>JADJNW010000040.1 GCA_016714085.1 Saprospiraceae bacterium | reverse complement strand
CAATTCTACCAGCTTAACCAATTCCCCAGTTCAACCATTCCCACCCTTTTTCTCTTTCCGATAATTATATAAAGCGTTGATTTTATTACTGAGTGATCCAATGTCAACTTTGAGTTCCTCAATTGTGTCTGGTGCAGCATTTGTAAGTCGGTTGCCATGATCAATTGGTCTAATACTTCCATTAAACTGGAATAGGCAATCGCTAAAAACGTAACTGGTCCTTTGTCCTAATCTTGCTTCTCCTTCCGCAATATTAGACGCCACTGACACGATGTCTTGACTAACCTGTGAGGTCAAGCCAAATTGTTCTTCTCTTGGAAAAGATGCCGTTGCCTTGTATATCTTGGATACCGCGATTCTCGATTCTTGCCAGATGGCTAGCTTTCAAATGGGAATTGGTAGTCTTTCATTTTTTAGTGGGACAGTATAAGGGGTAAATCGGGTAATCGGTAGCTGGGGCAAGCGGATTTCCAATTCCACCGATTCCTCCAGTTCCGAAGCCAATCCGCCCCACCATTTTCTCCCAATTCAACCGATCAACCAATTCCACCAATTCCCTTCAACTCACGCTACATCCGCAAACACCTTCTCCATTTTCCGGAAATAAAAAGTTCCGAATACAAATAACAAAACAGATACAATGCCACCCTCCAAAATCAAATTCCAGGGCATTGGATTGGTATGCAACAGTGCGGAAACGAAAACCTTCTATCACCCTTCAACCATTGGATTGGAGACTATACTAAACAAGTACTCTTCCGGTACTTTGGAAGCAGGATATACGACTGGCGCAGCATACATCAACAATTGCACGACAAAAAGAGCCCGCGTTTCACATCTCTATATTGTACGCCATCGCAGAGAGAATCATGCCTAAGCCCAGGGAAGTAATCAATATCAATAATAATAAAGGTAGCCAGTATGCCAATGGACGGTACAAATTGAAAATAGATCATAAACCTGCCAGTAAACCATACCAATCAGGAAATCCAATAGTTTGGAAAGGGCCGCAGATAATGGTAATTACAGCCGTGAGAAATATACTTTGGTAATCATATTGGCATTTTGCACCAGACTATTGGATGATTCGGTCAAAGTGCCGGGAGAAATAATTCCAGGGCATCATTGCCGTCAAGCCGAACAACAATATACGGCACGCCATCCGAACTGATACCTGCCAGATTGCCAAATACGACGGTAAAACCAGCGTGGTAAAGAAGTGCTGAATCACCGCCCAGCCTACGCCAAGGATGGATTGAGCATATCGAGCCTTGATGCCGCGCACCGTGAGAAAAATACAGCAGGTCTTTATAGCGGTACAATTCTTTCCAATCCACCGACTGCCAGCCTTTGGAAGGTTTAATGACCGTGGAATATTCGGAAGATGGATTGGGCAGGTTTGATTTAACCAAGTGTTTCGTTTTTAATTCCTTTTTTCTGAAAAACATAGTTTACCCTCCCTTCAAGTATAATTCACTATCCGAAAGATAGTTAGGGGAGGTGCAGCGGATAGTTCCATTATATTTTAAAGTACCCCTTATTATGTCTGAAACATAGTTGAGGGGGTGTAAAGAATAGTTCAATTATGTTTTGGGATACCCCTAATTATATTTGAAATAGAATGAGGGGGAGGCGCAAAAGATAATTCAATTATGTTTCAAAGTACCCCAACTATATCTGAAATATAATGCAGGGGGTGCAAGGGATAGCTTAACTATGTTTGGAGATCCCCAATTATGTCTGAAAGATAATTGACCCTACTGATTTCATAGAACCTATGTATGCTGTCCCAACCCGTTCTTATATTAAAAATCGGTAGAACTACCTGGCTTAACGTGCATATATAAAGCGTACCAATGGCACGCATAATAAATGATATATACGATTCTACCAATATATTGTCCTGCCGGGACAAATCCGTGATCCATCACTCATTTGATTTTATTGGCTTTTGAGAAAATTTTTAAAAAAATAAATGGCAGGAATGTGACTTCACCAAAGGATGTTCGTCAAAAATCGATAATAAAATATTTTTTCATTTTAAAATTTGCACACCAATGAATAACATTGGAAACAACCGCGTCAGCGCGAGCCTCAATCCAGATGATTTTAACGCCATCAAGCAGGCGATTCAGGAAATCCGCAACCGGATGCCGTTCCTTTTGGGTTTAACCCTGGAAGAGCGAAAGAAACTCGCCAAGATCAACCGCTCCAACAAGCTTTTCGTGGGCGATGCCATCGAAGTAGCGCGGAAAACCCCGAAGTACTGCCGTATTACCTGACTGTACATGAATTGGAGCAAGATTTTACCTTTGTTTGCAATTGAGCGAACTGCTATTCCCGTTAGAACAGCTGTACGAGCGCGTGCGTGACACACAAATGCTGGCAGGTTCGGAAGCTTATCAAACCAGCTTGGTATTGTACAAGCTCACTCGCATCGCCGCTGAAGCCGGTATGCCGGGTATGGATACCGCCCATGCCAAACTGAAAGTACGCTTTGAAGGTCAAGGCCCGCAAGGCAATGCAGAAGAAGGTTTTACCAATTCGGAAGAACCACTTTCCGAGGATATCGATCTTTCTTCGGCAGCTTAGCACAGGACAATGGTTTTGGATGATCTATTGATACAAAACAAAACCACTTTGTGCCAGTAAAAAACATTTCGTGCCCTCTTTTTTGATCGAAAGAGGGCATTTTTTATGTTGATAATTGAGTGCGTACACGATGAAGTAAATCTTTATTAAAACATGAGTTTTTACTTGAAATCGATCATGTTTGGCTATATAGTAAGTGAGTGGGCATAATAAACTTGTGTAAATACAGAATAATTATTTGATTTTCAAATAGATAAGATTTAGGCTATTGATCAACATCCCCTCAGGAGTCCTTGTATCTTGGGAAAAACTATCCAACTACTCACTTATTAAGTTTCCTCTTTTTATACGGCGTTTCTTTTCCTTTTTATCGTCTTCCACATAATAGCCGTAACCATAACCGTAGCCATAGCCGTAACCATAGCCGTAGCCGTACTTGCCTCTGGATTTGACGCCATTGAATACCAAAGCGAGTTTACTCAGTTTCTTTTCCCGCTGCAAATCCTCTACAAATTGGAGTACGTTTCTTTTGGTTTGCCCAAACCGCACAATAAACAAAGCGCCATTCAGATATTCATTCAAAAGCAAGGCATCCGATACCAAACCCACAGGCGGGGTATCGATCAAAATAAAATCAAAATGCGCGCGCAGATAGTCAAATAGTGCTGCCGTGCGATCTTGCATGAGCAATTCCGCAGGATTAGGTGGGATTGGTCCGCTGGGGATAAAATATAAATTGGGATGCTGCCCCGAAGGCTGGATGATGTTTTCTATATTAGTTTCGCCGATCAGGTAAGTGGTCATACCTGTTCTGGTTTCTTCCTGTTCGAGGTATCTGCCCACTTTGGGTTTGCGCAAATCCAGACTGACGATCACTGTTTTTTTACCCGAAATCGCAATGCTCATAGCCAGATTGATAGTGACAAAGGTTTTACCTTCACCGCTGGCGCCCGAAGTCACCAGAATTACTTGTGGCGATTGCCCCGCGATCATAAATTGCAGGTTGGTGCGCAGCATCCTGAACATTTCCGCTACCGCCGAACGGCTATTGGGGTTGACCACAATATTGCTATCTGTTTTGCTAAAACCTACATTTCCCAACAAAGGTACTTTGGTATTGTTCTTGATATCGTCGGTGGTTTGAATGGTATCGTTGAGCAAATCGCGGGATACAATAAAACCTAATGGCAAACCCAAACCCAAAAAGAAAGCAATCGCATAATACAAATTGGGTTTTGGTTCAATGGGTTGATTATTAGGTTTGGCCACATCGATCACCCGCGCGTTGGATACCGTCACCGCCATCGAGATAGCGGTCTCTTCGCGTTTTTGTAATAAGAAAATATATAGATTTTCCTTGATATTTTTCTGTCGTGTAATTTCGATCAGGTCGCGTTCGATACTAGGAATATTGCGCAATTTCGATTGCAATTCTTTGTTCTTATTTTCCAATACCCGAATACTCCGATCTAAGTTGGCTTTGGCATTGCGCAAAATAGCAAGAATAGTCGCTTTTGATGAAGCGATTTTATCGTTGATTTGGATAATAAGGGGATGGCTCTCTTGTTTGGTTGTTAATTGTTTTTTTCGCTCTTGAACCAGTGTATTGTATTGGTTGATTTGATAACTTAAATCATCGCTTTCGATGATCGCATTTAAGGGCAGAAGCTCGGAAATATTGAGATCAGAAGTTAAATTGTTTTCAAGATTCGATAAAGCACTTTGCTGCAACTGCAATTTTGATAATTCATTATCATTTGCATTAAATTCTTCCAAGTAGTTTTGAACATTCGCTGTAATCTCGGAAGGAATGATATTCCTGGTTTTGAATTGTTCTACATCACCCTCCGCTTCTGATAATTCAGAAGTTATCAATCGAAGCCTTTCGTTAATAAATTCGTAGGTATTTTCGGCGGAGCTATTTTTGTCTTTGATTGCCGCTTCGTTATACAACTCGATCAATTCGTTGATGATATCCGCTGCTTTTTGCGATACCGGATCTTTCAAACTTAATTCCAGTACGCTCGACCATTCTCCCACTACACGTACACCCAATTTATTCGCATAGCTCTGAGCCACATCTTCCGGGTTACGGAATTTGAGAATCATTTTATTATTGCCCCAGCCCGACAGTGGATTGCGTTTGAATACAAACATTCCCCGCTCATTGCGCAAAGTATCACCGTAGGCTATTTCCTGTACGATTTCTTCCCCTTTTACGATAGCAAAGCGCTGTCCGTCGATATGCTTCGTTTCAATGTTAAATCGTTGTAATTCAGGATCAGGATTCAAAGAAAAGGTGTCCAATAAAATAGGACTATCCAAATACTGCTCTCCATTCACAATGCGCCCCTCCATTTCATAAATGATGTAGGTTTTCAAGCGCTGGATCACATCGGTCATGAGGGTACGGGATTTCAGAATCTGGATTTCGTTTTGTACATTTTTATTATTCGGTGCAATGCCTAATTCTCCCAATATAGCTTCCTGCGAAATACTTTCGGTGCTTCCCCCTTCCGGATTTTTGATTAATATCGTACCTCTTACCATATATTGTTTGGTGGCATAACGCAGCCGAACAAAGGCAATCGACAAAGCAATCATCAAACCCAGAGCATACAAATACCAATAGCGAAGCAGGTATTTATAAATAATCAAACGCAGGTCTATCGGCTTCTCGTCAGCGAGGAAGGGATCGGGGGTGCTATATACGCCATTTTGATTCAAAGCATTTCTTATTTAGAGTCAATAAAAGAGGGAATTGCTATCAGGTTAAGTACGCGTCAAAATAATAATCAGGTTGAGCAGGGTGGTACCGAGCCCAATCCAGGGCAATACTTTGGTAAACTGGTCGCTTACAGTGCCTACTTTTTCTTTCAAGGGGTGTACATAAATAAAATCGTTGGGTCGCAAGTAAAAATAGGGCGATTGGAATAATTGTCGGTCGTGGATATTGATATTGCCGTATTCGCGTTGTCCGTTTTGCTCGCGCACGATCATGATATTGTAGCGATCCGCATAAGAAGTCATATCCCCAAATGCCAATGCATCCAGGATAGACACCCGATCATCGGGTAAAGTATAAGTACCCGGGCCTGATACTTCGCCCAATATGGTAAATTTAAAACTCGTAAAGCGGATATTGACAACCGGGGCTTTAAAATCTCTGGTTAATAATTCGGTGAGGGTATCCTTTGCTTCGTATAAGGTCAATCCCTCTAAATGCACTTGCCCTACCATCGGAAATTCTATATTGCCGTTCCCATCTACCTGATAGTTCAGGCTATTCCCGGGAATATTACCTCCTTGCAGATTGAAAGGCGCTACATCTTCAGGATTCAATCCCAATGTAGTTTGTACCGAAATCGCCAAAATATCTTTCTTTTGGATGCGCAATTCGGGTATATTGGTAATCAATTCTGGTGAGGCAGGGAAGGCAGCGCCTTCATTAAAATTGACTAATTCCTGGTGACTCACGCAAGCGGTTAATCCTAACAAGAGTATTATTACCGCAATGCGGGCGAGGGGAGCTTTTTTTCGTTTCGCATTTATTATGATTATAAAACCGGGGATGTTTTATATAAGCAATTGATCATTTCCCATTGGGATGCCTTTGGCAAACCATTGACCATTTTGTAAGAAATTAAAAATCAATAGCTTGTTCCAAATTAAAGCTATAATTTTATTGCCGATTCCTGAGGCAAGGCGGCTTCCAGGAAGGTGTTATTACCAAATTCATAGGTTGATAATATTTCTAAAGCTTTTTTATCTTCCAATACCGTCTTCATTAATTCGGCGTGGCGACTGTGATGCAAATCGGTGCCAAGATAATCAATCATATTGTTTTTCAACAACTTATAGGCGACTTCCTGCACTGGTTTTCCATAATGCCCAATCAGAGAAAGTACATTTAACTGAAATGCGCAGCCGTATTCTTTTAATCGGCTATATTGTTTGAAATCATTTTTCAAAAAAAGATACCGCTCGGGATGCGCCAAAATAGGCTTGTAGCCTTTGGTTTGTAGTCTGAATATATTGTGGTATAAATTGGGTGGCGCGGTCACGAAGGACATTTCCACCAATACCCGATTGCCCGGTAAAGCCAAAATCTCGTCGCTATTAATAATCGCTTCAAAATGCTCGTCCATATAATACCCAGCAGCAGCGCCCATTTCTACGTCTATACCTGCTGCTTTTACTGCTTTTGCAGTTTTTCCCAAACCGGTCAAAATGTCTTGTTTGGTATTGGGATACAAATCGGACATAACGTGTGGCGTAGTAATCAAATGCTTATAGCCCAATGCCTGGAGATGGCGGATCAGTTCCAAAGAGGTTTCTATGCTATCCGCGCCATCGTCAATACCGGGAATGAGGTGCGAGTGAATGTCCACCTGAATATGCGCGAAATCGCTGACGAGTTTTTGTATGTTTTTTTTAAAAATTGAAAACATGTGCCTTAGTATAATTCCAATATTCCTGCCGCCGGAGATGTTAGAAAGTTTTGAATTGCTATATCGTTATTAATAAGAAGTGAAATAATATTTCCGTGTAATTTCCCTATCCGGATTTTGGGATCCCGTTGGCAGATAAAATCGGCATCCTGAAATAAGTGATTATTCACGTTGAACACCTCTTCATCAGTGATCCAATGCTAAAGAAAAGTACTTCCTGAAAAGTACTCTTTTTGGAGATAAATTATTGTCTATTAAAAACATAGATATTACGCAGCTGTATTTACTAAGAGTAGTTTGTTTTTCTCTGCATCTGCTGCATAAGCTAATGCCGCCAATATGTCTTCATTCGTTAACTGTGGAAAATCTTCTAAAATTTCCTCCACTTTCATCCCTGCAAGCCAAATAGCTAAGAATATCATATACCGTAATTCTCATTCCTCGGATACAGGGTTGCCCACTTCGTTTACCAGGCTCAACAGTAATATATTTTTGATAATCAATCATTTTTAATTTTTCTCTAAATATAGAACTTTTTTATACCCTATAATAGTTCAACAACTGATTATATCCGATAATAATTTTTATACCATTGTATAAATCTTTCAATCCCAAATTGCACGGGCGTCGCAGGCTTATAGCCCAAATTCTCTACCAAATCCGTTACATCTGCGGAGGTAGCAGCCACATCGCCTAATTGCATAGGCAATAGTTCTTTTTCAGCGGTTTTGCCGAGTGTTTGTTCAATCGCTTCAATAAAATCTAAGAGCTTTACCGGATTTTGATTGCCAATATTATATACTTTATAAGGCGCTTTCGAGGTAGAAGGATCAGGATGCGCTCCCGTCCAGTCCGCATTTCCGCTGGGAGGATTGTCTAACACTCGTATCACACCTTCCACAATATCATCCACATAAGTAAAATCGCGCACCATATTGCCATGGTTGAATACTTTGATCGGCTCGTTTGCTAAAATGGCTTTAGTGAACAAGAACAAGCGCATGTCCGACCCCAGGACCATAAACCGTAAAGAAGCGCAAGCCCGTAGTTGGCAAACCAAACAAATGACTATAGGTATGCGCCATCAATTCGTTGCTCTTTTTGCTGGCAGCGTACAGCGAAATAGGGTGATCGACATTGTCCGAGGTAGAAAATGGCATTTTTTCATTCAAGCCATATACACTCGAGCTGCTGGCATAAGCCAAATGTTTCACATCATTATGTCTGCAAGCCTCTAATATATTAATAAATCCTACAATATTACTATCGATATAAGCGCGTGGATTCACCAAGCTATACCGCACCCCCGCCTGCGCTGCGAGATTGCAAACCATATCAAATTTTTCACGAGCAAATAATGCTTCTATTGCTTCCCGATCTTCTAAAGCCAATTTTATAAAGTGGTAATTCGCGTGTTTTTCGCTGCAAATCAGCGTATTATAATCAATTTTTTCTTGTGCAAACCCAGCATATTTCAAACGATCATACTTGAGTTGGGTATCATAATAATCGTTAATAATATCCAATCCAATTACTTCATCGCCGCGCTCGACCAATCGATTTGCCAGGTGAAAGCCAATAAATCCTGCTGTGCCGGTGACCAATATTTTTTTCATCTAGTAATCGTGTTCAGGTATGATACGTATTCTCGCTGTAAATGTTTCATTTTGAATAATATAATCATTCAATTTTTTTTATAAGTTATCAAGGGCTCTAAATATTGAAAAATGATATTCACTGCTTCTCCGATACTTACTTCGGTTGTTTTGATCTCAATAGATGGGCGAAGAGGGGCTTCGTAAGGTGAACTAATACCCGAAAAATCCTTGATTTCCCCGCGTCGCGCTTTTTGATACAATCCTTTGGTATCGCGGGCTTCGCAGACTTCCAGAGGCGTATTGATATAGACTTCGATAAAATCTTCTGCCCCGATAATCTTTTTTGCCAATGCCCGAATTTCCGCCGTTGGGCTAATAAAACTGGCAAGTACAATCACACCACTATCTAAATACAATTTAGAAATTTCTGCAATACGACGAATATTTTCCATCCGATCTTCGAGGCTGAAACCAAGATTATTATTGATGCCATTGCGGATATTGTCGCCATCCAATACTTGTGTAAAGAAGCCATGCTCGAATAGTTTTCGCTCCAGCCTTTTGGCAATGGCGGTCTTTCCAGAACCAGATAAACCTGTGAGCCACAACACTTTACTATACTGATTCAAGAAACGCTCACGTTCAGACCGTTGCAATATCTCTGTGAAGACGGGGAAAATATGATCTTGAGACGAATTCAGTTTTTTCCAGATTTAAACCAATGGCGAACCGTGCTTCGTGGTATGATTTGCCAAATTCTTTCGTGCATATAATACAAAATAACTTTGGTAATAACTTCTGTACTGCCGATCAATGCTGCGATTTTCACACTACCTGTAAATAAATAAGATAATAACATAGTGTCGATGGAACCTACAATGCGCCAACTAACACTCTTTATGACACTTCGAAGGTGCGATTCCTTCTGAGGTGCTTTCAGGAACATTCCCTTGCGGATGATCCAAATTTTCACTTATCAAATAACAGGCTGCTGGCGTTTGAACGGAAAGGATGTTCAGCCAATGGGTAAAGCCGCCAGGGGATGATAATCTCCTTTCAAACCTTGGAGGTTTGGTCTGTCGAATTTGATATACAATTTCAATAGAATCCATCGCATCATCCAGCCAAAGCCCCTCCGGCAAGGATTTCCTGATAGCTCAAGGTATGCAAATCGGTGAAACCCTCGCTGAATTCTATTGCTTCGTCGTCCATCGTGATCGCTCGGAAGGTGCGCGCGCTTGGCAACCGCTTCTGCGGGTAAAGTCTCGGCATTGATGCTCAGAAACCAACGTACACGGGCTTTTTTCAACTCCAGCAATCCTGCAGCGCGGTCGTGCGTATGCACATGAATTGTATTTGTTGTACGCCACCAAAAATCGAGGTAAGCATATCAAAAAAATGGATGCCAATATTGGTAGCAATTCCGCCCGATTTCTCTACATCGCCCTTCCAACTTGTATAATACCATTTACCTCGTGATGTAATATACGTCAAATCCTATATCATGGATTTTGTCAGATGGCTCCTTATCGATGCGTTTTTTTAATTCTATGATAGCCGGATGTAAGCGCAATTGTAATATTGTATAAATATTTTTACCCGTCTCTTCTTCCGATGTTTTCAAAGCTTCAACATTCCAGGGATTGAGCACCAAAGGTTTTTCGCGAATAACGTGCCTGATGCCGCAAGCCAAAGCGAATATGCGCGTCGTGTAAATAATTAGGCGAGCAAACAGCAACATAATCCATAGAAGTCCCTTCGCGCTTGAGTTTTTCTACGTGCCGGTCGAAGCGCTCAAATTCGATAAAAAAATCCGCATTCGGGAAATAACTATCGATCACGCCCACCGAATCATTTTTATCAAAAGCCGCGACCAGGTTATGCCCGGTATCCTTGATGGCTTTCATGTGCCGGTGCGCTATGTAGCCACCTACGCCGAGGTTATAAACCAGATTTTGCATCTCGAATTTTCAGCAATAAACGAATTCGTCTGCTTCTTCTTAAGATAGTTAAGAATTCTGCATTAAACTCCCTCGTAAGCAATCGTAGTTACACCAATAAGGTGGAACTGGACGGACTGTTTTTTTGTTGATCCTTCCGCCAAATTGGTGGAAGCACTAGAAACTGGAAGCTCCCAATACAAATAATTTGGAAATCGGTCATTCCAAATCATTTGGTTTCGTTTCTGGAATTCTTTTCCATAAATCTTAATATAAATCGCTCTTTAATTTAATCTTCTTTTGCTCTTCCCTTTAAGCTTTTCCATTTTTTCAAAACTATATCGTGCCCACTCCTACACCGCTTGCCTTTTTCATCAAAGTAAACCTTCAACTCCTAAGCGTCTTCAACCAAGTCAATCCCAAGGCGTTCAGGCACCTCTTTCTTCAAAACCTCGCCAGCACCAATAAAAGCAAACCCCCAATTCCTCGCACATACGCGGGCTGGTTCGCCTTTGCCCACTCAATTTTCATGTAATTCTTGCGGTTGCCGCGCTTCGATTATCCAGCCAATCGCCGAAGGTCAGGAAATCTGTCTTCACAATCAAAGCCTCGTAAGAGGCATTTTTGTTAATATTATTACCGAGGGCGCCATTGCCAATAAAGCAAACATTGCCCCAATATCATTGCCACAGACAATCACTTTGGGCATAGCGCCAATAGATTTAGTATTCTCGCTCTTTGAGCACCTTCGTCAACAACGGTTTCATGTACAAAAAGTCATCGTAAAAGGCTAGTGATGGGGTGATAAAAATTCGGTATTCCCATTCGAGGCTCTTTTACTTGATAAATTTATCGTCCTCTTAGTGGCAAGTGACGCCTTCGTAAGCTCGATATCCCATTATCTGCCTCTTTCGAAATTATTGCTTTCGAGGGTGACACATTGTATCCATCAAACTTCCAACTAATTTCTGTACCAGGCTCTTTTGAGGAATTCTTTTTCCTTCAGCCAAGTTAGTTTGGCCTTGCTATGACAATTAAGCCAGATTTTTTTCTTCTCGTTTGGAAATTCAGATGTAGTGCTATCAATCTGATTGCGGAGGATGCATGTACCATGCCATCAATTTTCAAAGCTTCAATACCGCATTTTTTTATTTTTCTAAATTCCACCAATTTTCTATCCTTATCACCCCATAAACGGCTTCGCCATTAAAAAGTCGCAGACACTTTTTACAGGGCAGAAGGAAATAAGTCAACTGATGTAGAATAAGCTCTCAAATAAAATAAATAACTGCTATCTCCATGCGATAAAACAATCGCATATCACTCAAAGCAAATGCATTTCTCCTCAAAATTCACCCAAAATCTTCTCATCAGCGACCAACCAAAGCCAGCCGATCCTTGCCGATTATTCTTTGATCTATCTGAAGCTCGACGACCTGTTTTGCGCAACATTGCAGGATCGAGCGACATACGCAGAGTATGTACCCCGGAGTTTTCCAGTTCAATTCACAAAGTTTTTCTCCGTTGCTGCTTCTACCAGCCATCCCTTTAATCCTGTGAGATTTCCGCCCACAATTTCTACTTCATCCCCAATTGGTAGCTACCTGGCTGCGCGTCTATCTCGATGCCTCTCACCTACGACGCTACTTCATTAATATTCATTCGCTTATCAGAACGTAATTAATCTTGGCAAACCTTACAAAATTTACCACATCCGGGTCTCCAGCACCGGAACATATTCTTGTTTTTGTGATTTTGGTAAGAAAGCAATTGGCTCGTAAAGGAAGTTACATGCTTGATCCTGCGGGTATAACGCCGCGTAAAAGATTGAATAGGCAGATAAGCCTGAATACCGCGTTCGCTCAAATAGATTTGAGTACTTGCTTCTCGCGTCTGAACCTGGTGTACACATAAACCAGCGCTTCCTGCTCATCCAATTGATTGACCACTGTTGCTTGATTATCTGCATATTGTGTAAAAATTTTTGATTATTATCAAATCATCCCTAAAGTCTCCAATACAATAGATCGTTGTGCTGATGCTTGCTTCATAAATGCCTTTCAAATCAATAAGAATAGGCCAGCCATTCATTAAAGATTTAAAGTAAATCTAAGTCCAGAGCTCCTCAGTTTGTGTGATTGACTGCCATAATAATGGCGTCGTAGTTGTTTGAGATGTTGTCCACCAATGTAAGTTTGAAATTCTCGTGTGCTACCTCATTGGGTGACGCATGGGGATCAGTTATATGCACATGAATAGAATAATCCATCATTCACGTACGAGATCAGCCACTTTCGAATTGCGAATATCGGCAATACTTTCTTTAAAAGTAATACCCATGACCAAAAATCCTTTGTATGGCTGGGATTTTCCCTTGATGAATGAGCATTTGCACAAGGCGTTTCGCAGCCAAACGCAGGCATATCATCATTGATGCGACGACCACTGGTAATGACTCTGAGGATTGAAGCCCAATTCTTTTGCCTTATGCAAGAGATAATAAGGGATCCACCTCATCACACGCCCCCTACCAAACCCGGCTGGACCTTCAAAATTCCATTTGGTACTGTACTATGTCCAATACCGCTTTGGTATCGATGCCCATTTTATCAAAAATAAGCGATAGTTCATTCATGGTGCGATGTTCAAATCACGCTGTGGCTTCTCAATTACTTTGCAGCTTCCGCCACCTTGATTGTCTGCGCTTCGTACACGCCTGGGTGCGGAATCACCGATTCAGGCGTTTTGGCGATTTCCTCCTGCGCCTTCTTCGTCGTTACCTGGGATACAACTCCTAGGATTTTTCAACGGCGTTTCTTTGTCTCCGGATTAATACGCTCCGGCGAATAACCACTTTTAAAATCTTTCCTGCTTCAAACCTGGATTCTTCTTCCAAAATCGGCAATTCTTCTTCGGTACAGCCCGGTACACGGTCGATTCAAAAATGTATATAATCCTCTCTTTTTCAAACCTTGCCCACAGCCTGCTGGCACTGAGCACG
>JADJNW010000039.1 GCA_016714085.1 Saprospiraceae bacterium | reverse complement strand
TTTGGGTGAGCCAGCCTTTTGAGGTCAGGCTTTCCAGCGTGTCCAGGAATTCGCTTTTGGCATCGGTGGCTATCTGGAAATAGGTTTCCAGTTCGCTTTCGCTGTATTCATTGCTGGGCAGCAGGGTCATATAGCGCAGGTAGCGCTGCTCGGCATCGCTCAGCTTGGGCATTTCTTTGAACACCATCTGTATATAGTTTTCCACGCGCGCCTGCTGGGGCAGCTTGGTATGGTCGGCGTGGGCGCCGGTGGCTATTTGGCGTTCGTTCAGTTTTTCATCGTGCAGGTAGTTTTTTTGCACCAATTCGTTTAGTTCGGTGATTGAAAGATTGGCTTTATCGGCGGCTTTGGCGATCAGTTCTACCAGCAGGGTATGGTGGTTGAGGCGTTCTAATAATTCATAGACCAAGTCCATTTGCTCCACGGCTATCCCTACGCGGTAATGCGTGGTAAACAGGAGGTAAGCGTCTTTGTGGCTAAGCTCTTCGATTTTGATGATAGACCAATCTTCGGGCTGGGCGCGGCTGGTGATGAGCGTAGTAGCCCGTAGGCTGCGCAGGCGCTGCTGGCATTCTAGCAAATCCTTGAGTTCATTGGCGTTATCAATCACCAATAAGCAATTCTCTAAATTACTCAGTTCATTGATGATCAGATCGAAGGCTTGGGCTTCGTATTGATCGCGGCAGTGGCCCAGGTTTATCTGTTAAGCCCAAGCGATCAATCAGCGTGGCATTGCTCACAAAAGCAGAAATAATGGTATCGGTCACTTCGATCCAGGCGATGTACTTGTAGTCCTGCTCGTAGCAGCGTATGAATTCCAGCGCCACGGTCGTCTTGCCGATGCCGCCCAGGCCATTGACCAGCACCACCGGAGCGTACTTGTGCAGCCGCTCGTGTATTTCTTTTAGTTTCTCCGCTCGCCCCAGCACTGTATCTACATTGCGGGAGACGTTGGTGAGGTATTTGTATTCCATTTGGGGCATTGCAAATGTTTAAAGTTGGTAGGTAAGATAAATAGAAATTTTATAATCTTAGCGGACTTGTGGGAAAGACTTTGACACGGAGAGATAAGGCGCGTAAAGGATTTAGTAATTTGCTTATTCTGCTATTAAAATGGCTTTTTTATGCAGCAATTCTTGCATACTTTCTTTATCTACTTGCTCCACCAGCCAGGCGTAGATGAGTTCTTCGGCAATAACTTTGGTTTCTTCGGAAAGTATTAAAGGAATGACCAATTCGTCTAAAGGTGTTTTTTCTTCCTCCAATTCAATATCATCGAGCCAGCCAGAAATGAACAAATCTGTACCTTTTACTTGATCATCCTGTATGATGCGGACTCCCCTGTTTAATTCTTCTACCAAAGCACTGAAAATTGGATTGCCATCGCGATCTTTTTCGCCATTTCTAAGATACATATTGATATAAGGCTTATAAGAAAAATGATTTTCTAATGCTAAGGTATCAAACCACTCTTGCCACATCATTTGAACAGCATCAAAAGTTTCATGATTTTCCAAAAAATCAGGATACAAAAGGGTTGCCATATCAATTTATTTAAATCCAAACAAAAATAATAAAACAGCAATCAAAAAACATATAAAAGCAATACCTCCTAATACTTCAATATCAATTCGTATATTTCCTTTGTCATTTCCATAAAATGGCTTTTTCTTTACAGCGCTTATCCCGTCTGCATTTTCAATAAAGCGGCGAGCATCGCTCAACTGCTTCTCTCGTTCTTTCCTTTCGTTTCAGTCAGTTGCTTTTCTAAATCATCCAATAATGATAGCCCTTTAGCTTTTGTCAATGGCTCATCTTGAGACCAGGAAACCGACTTTTCCGTACCGTTGCCTTGCGCTTGTATGCGTCCGCGATGCTTTTTCGACATGGATTTTAATGCCTTTTCATTTGCTACAAATCTAATTTCCAAAGAGTTCCCATATCAAAACTTTTATATTACCGCAACTCCTCCTCCAAAAACACGCCTTTCCCAATTTCTATAATCTCCGCTTTTACTTTTGGTTTTTTGCTACTCCAATCAATTTTTAGAAGGGCATAATTCTTAGCGTTTAGCTTTTTGCCAATGCGGTATTGATTGGGTTCGTCGTTCGCGTTTGCGCCGGTGTAGGCGTGCGTGAGGCCGCTGGAAGTGATATCGTACAAAGGATAGCCCAATCCTGGGATGTTTATTTTGGAAATCTCGGCGGTATGGCGGTCGCCGCTGAGTAGAATCGCTTGGGCCGGCTTGGTTTTAGCCAACAAATTGAATAAACGTTGCCGCGCCGCAGGAAAGTTTTCCCATTTTTCATAAGGATGTTCCGCAGAAATCACTTGAATACCCGAACCAATCAAATGAATTTGTGCATCGCTCTTGGTCAATTCTTGTTCGAGCCATTGCCATTGGGCTTCGCCGAGCATATCGCCACTGGCGTTGGGCAAGTAACGACGGCGGGTATCGCCTTCTCCTTTTTGCAATTCATCGCGGAAATAGCGGCCGTCCAATAAAATAATCTTTATGCGCTTGCCTTTCGGGCCATAAGTAAAACTCTGATACAAGCCTTCGTGATTGCGCACGGGCGCATCCTGCGGTACATCGAGAAAGTCGAGCAGGAGATTTTTGCTTTCTACGCGCTTGGGGTAATTTTTATCGCCATCGTTCACGCCATAATCGTGATCGTCCCACACGCCGATGATAGGGGTATTGGAATGCAATTGCTGATAGAATTGATTTTGCTTTTGCTGCTGATACATTTGCTGCATGGCTTGCATATCCTCGGTATCTGCGTAGATAATATCGCCCAGCCAAATCCAAAGATCGGGATTATGAGTAACCACTTCTGCCCAGAAATCCTGGGGTTCATCTTGTCGGTCGCAAGAACCAAAAGCGATGGTCTGGAGTTGGAGGTTGGAGGTTTCAGGTTCAAGGTTTGAAGTTTGGCGTTCAAGGGCGGTTTGAGTCGTTTTGGGATGGCAGGAAATAAGAATTGTAAAAATGAAAAGACTTATGAATCGAGTCATGGCGTTTTTTTTTGCGGAAAATAAAGCTTTTCATGTGAATTCCAGGTTAAGTCCTTTGTCGCTTGACAAAAATATTCGCTTTCTTTGTACAAATGTAACGGCTGCTTGAGCTGCCGCAATCAAATATCCAAACTAATTAAACCATGCAAAAAATTCTCGTTTTCTGTAGCATTATAATGATTTTAAATGCTTGTAAAAAGAGCAAACAACGGACTTGAATAGACCAACAAGCGCTGAGCTTGCGATCACTTGGGAAGTTGTCATCAATGAAGCCACGCCGGGCTTTCAGGCAAAATTTACCATCGCCAATCAAAGTCAAGATACGTTCCCCGGTAAGAATTGGGCGATTTATTTTAATCAAATTGGCGGCTCGCCAATGGCTGATAGCAGCGCCCAGGCAATTATTACACAAATTACAGGCGATTATTATCAAATGCGCCCAACCGAACATTTCAACAGCATAGCGCCGGGTGAAAGTATCACCTTTAGCGTGCCTTATCAAGGAAGTTTGCGCAAAATCTCTTTCGCGCCGAAAGGAATGTATATCGTATTTGAAAATGCGGATGCTAGCGAGCAAGCGCCGGAAATGCTTTCAAATATTACGATTTTGCCACTGCCAAATGAAGATCAGATGTCCGTAAATGGCAACGCTATACCGCTCGCGCAATGGTATTACGAGCAAAATGCTGCCACCACTACCCTACCCGACGGGCAGTTTCCAAAAATTATTCCTACGCCCGTGAGTGTAAAAACGGGCAATCAAACATTAATAATTAATAATAACTGGACGATTGCTTACAATAACAACTTAAAGAATGAAGCAGATTGTTTAGCAAATATAATGGAAAGCATTTTGGGCAGTAAATTAAAAACCACTACTAATAATGCTTCCGCTGCTAAAGAAACAATTCTATTAAAAATCAATCCACAAATTGCTAAAGCAGAAGGTTATACGCTCACTGCAAATACTGCAAATGGTATCATAATCGAAGGGAAGGACGCCGCAGGCGTTTTTTATGGCATCCAAAGTTTATTATCATGGCTACCGCCCGATGCTTTTAAAGAAAATCAAAATAACCTGACAATCAATGAAGTACAAATCGAAGACGCGCCGCGCTTTGGTTATCGGGGTTTGTATTTAGACAGTTCCCGCAATTTTCATAGTAAAACTTCGGTATTAAAAATATTAGATTTATTAAGTTTTTATAAAATAAACAAACTAAATCTTTTAGTTGGTAATGATGAAGGCTGGCGTTTGGAAATTCCGACTTTGCCAGAACGCTCACGCAGGTAGGCGCTCGCCGCGGGCATACGCGCACCGAGGAAGATAAATTATATCCTTTTTATGGCTCCGGCCCTTTTGATGATGAAAAAGTTTCTTACGGCACCGGATATTATACAAAAACCGATTTTATTGAAATTTTACAAAAAGCTAAAAGTCGGCACATCGAAGTGATCCTTGAATTTGATACGCCAGGCCACAGTCGTGCCGCGATCAAAGCGATGCAAGCGCGTTATAATCGTTTAATAAAAGAAGGTAAAAAAGAAGAAGCCGAGGCTTATTTATTACATGATCCTAATGATGCTTCTAAATATAATTCCGCTCAAAATTATAAAGATAATGTAATGTGCATTTGTAAAGAAGCGCCTTATCGCTTCTGGGAAACCGTGATTAATGAAGTGCAAGCAATGTATAAAGAAGCGGGCGTAACATTACATACGATTCATGTTGGCGGCGACGAAGTACCCAATGGTTCCTGGGAACAATCACCTATATGTAATGATTTTAAAGCAAAAAATCCGCAATATAAAACGATTGAAGATTTACAACATTATTTCCTGCGTCGTGTGAATGCGATGCTGCTCGAAAGAGGCTTGAATACTGGCGGTTGGGAAGAAATTGCACTGAAAAAAGAAGGCAATCGCTATGTGCCAAATCCGGAATTTGCAGATAAAAAATTACAAGCTTACGTCTGGATTAGCGCCTGGGACAGTGATGGATTGGCGCATCGTATGGCAAATGCGGGTTTCCCTGTTATTATTTGCAATACGCCGAATCTTTATTTTGATCTTGCGTATAATCCTGATGCTCAGGAGCCTGGCTTAACCTGGGGCGGTTTGGTTGGCAATCGCCAGCCTTTTGCGCTCACGCCGGAGAATTTATTTACTTCTGAAAGTTTCTTCAATCCCCCCGCCAATACTGGGAAACAGGAGCTTTTGACATCGACCGGATTGCAACATATCCTTGGCATACAAGCACAGCTTTGGAGCGAAACGATCCGGGGGCAAGAAGCGCTTGAATATATGATGCTGCCAAAGCTTCTGGGATTAGCCGAACGCGCCTGGTCACAGCAACCTGCCTGGGCTCAAATCTCTGATCCTACTCAACGCAAAGCCGCGCTGGATAAGGCTTATAACGTTTTTCTCAACACCGCCGGGCAGCGCGATCTGCCGCGATTGGATCATCTTTTTGGTGCCTGGAATTACAGAATCGCTCCTCCCGGTGCTATTATTATTAATAATCAATTACAAGCGAATACAGAGTTCCCTGGTTTTCAGATTCGTTATACAATGGATGGCAGCGAACCGAATATGAATTCAACTTTATATAAAAATCCGGTACAAGTAAATGGAATTATAAAATTAAAAGTATTTGATACCAGAGGTCGATCCAGCAGAACTACGACTGTCAATGCAGGAGAATTAGCTCAATAAAATAAATGGTACGCTGATCTTGATGATAATATAAGATTCCAACTGATTTTAGATCATAATTCGTCTTTAATCATCATATCCCAAAGGGATGCCTATGGCAAAAATCAGTGTACTACCTTAACAATCAAAACATTATTATATGATGCGCTTCATCATTATATGTCTGTTGTTTTTTATTTCACAAAATAATTTCGCACAAATTCCTTATGAGCAGCAGCGCCAAATTGACGCTGTATTCAGTGAATGGAATCGAACGGATTCGCCGGGCGGCGCGCTCGCTATTATAAAGAATGGACAAATTCTTTACAAAAAAGGCTATGGCATGGCGGATTTGGAGCATGGCGTGCCAATCTCCTCACAAACAGTCTTTTATGCAGGTTCTGTTTCCAAGCAATTTGTGGCGATGTGCATTTTATTATTACATGAACAAGGTAAACTTTCATTAGATGATAATGTAAAGAAATACATTCCAGAATTATATAATTATGATACAATCATTACGATCCGGCAGATGGTGCATCATATCAGTGGCTTGCGCGATTACTTGTCATTACTGGGTTTGAGCGGCAGGGATTATCTCGATCATATTCCAAAACAAATGGTGCTGGATATGATATTTCGGCAAAAAGAATTAAACTTTGAGCCGGGAACGCAATATGCGTATAGCAATTCCGGCTATTTTCTTTTAGCAGAAATTATAGGGCGCGTGTCGGGCAAAACCTTGCGCCAATACGCCGATGAGCATATTTTTCAGCCCCTGGGCATGACGCATGCCTTTTTGAATGATAATACGTATCAAATTATCCCCGATCGAGCATTTAGTTATCAACGCGGCGCGAATGGAATATTTACTTCTTTATTAATGCGCTTTGACCTGGTGGGTTCGGGCGGTTTCTATACGACCGTAGAAGATTTATATAAATGGGATCAAAATTTTTATCATAATAAACTCGGCAAAGCCCAACAAAGTCTGATTGATACGATGTTGACCGAAGGGAAATTCAATAATGGCGAGCCTTGCGGCTATGCTTTTGCAATAAGCCCGGGTACGTATCGCGGACTCCCAACTTATGGGCATACGGGTTCGCTGGCGGGCTATCGCGCTTATTATATGCGCTTCCCAAAACAAGCATTTTCTATTATTTTATTAGGCAACGTCGCTCAATTCGCGCCCACCGGCAAAGCCGAAGCCATTGCAGATATACTATTAGCAGACCAATTAGAAGCGCCAGCGCCCAGTATTAATAATCCTGCGCCAGAAACGCCCAGTACCCGCGCTTACATTCACTGCGCAAGACCTGCAAGAACTCCCCCGGAAAATATTATAGCGAAGAACTCGATGCTTATTATACTATTATATCCGCGCAGAATGAACTTTATATTCAGGCAGGATATGAATCTAAAATATTATTAAATGATTTTGTAAAAAGCGGTTATTATGATGTAACATTTCTGCGCGAAGGCAAGCGCAAAGCAGTGAGTGGGATGGTTTTGAAAGCGGGGTTGATAAAGAATATAAAGTTTAGTAAAGTCTATTAAAAAGAGAAAGAATATTTACTTATTCTCAATGAGTAATTTTATTTTCTCAACAAATAGGATCGCTTCTGCCAATAAGGGTTCCATCGTAGCTTTTGTAAATTCAACAAAATCTTGATAATCGGCTTCTTGCCTTTTATTAAATAAGTCAGTATAAAACTTGCCTAATTCCAAGCTTATTAAGCCTGTTTTAATCAATTCCTGATGAAAAGCAGCTTTGATACCTTTATGCGTAATAGCTTTCACTTCTTGTTGAGCAAAATAGGCGGTAATTGCATAAAAACAAGCATAATACAGGCGATTGGCTACCGTATTCCAATGCTCCATTTCCGCCATTGCCAAAGCTTCTTCTATGCTTTTATCCGCTTTTTCAAGGCGATATTGTACCAATGCCGCTTTATCGTAGCTCATATTACAATTCCTTCGGACTCAATATTTTGGTAGAGCGGTGTAATTTCAAAATCTTCCCAATGGGCTTTATTTTCTATGATAGAGCTGATGATTTCATCGGTTGCCAGTTCTACCTCAAACAAAGCATCACGGATTTGTCGCTTGGTGGAATCGGTATCTTCGATAGATAACAAAATCAGGAAATCCCAGTCCGATGCTGCATGCGCCTCCCCTCGTGCTTGCGAGCCAAATAGAATCACCTCCGCAGCCGGGTCAATCTCTAAGACCCGTTGCTTGACTAATGTCACCAATTCTTGCTTTTTAGCTTCTATGCTCATCATTTATTGACTTACTTACACAAAGATGCAGGATTTATGGAAAGAATGCAATGATTTGAGTAGAGCTATAAACATAGTTTTTGCTAGACCATTGATAAAATAGAAAACTATAATTAGTAATAAGATTCCTGCTCGAAGGCAAGCGCAAAGCGGTAAGGGATGATATTGAAGGCGGGGTTGATAAAGAGCAGTTTCGTGTTCTTCTTCCTTCTTTTAGGTTTGAGAAAATAGACAACAATCTTCTATTTTATGAAATTTTTCATTTAGAAACAATTCAAAATAAAGCTTTTCTAATTTAGAAACACTAAAATACTATTTTGTAACATAAATAATTTATTCGTAAAACTAGGCTATTAATAAATACTAATATTACAATGGCAGATTTCAAGCAATTTACTCAAAATTTGGTTTCCTTGAATACCCATTTGCTTCATTTACAACTGAAAATGGAAATAGAAAAATTTCTCAGCTATTTATTAGACCAAATGATTACGATGCAATCTTGATAATTTTAATCAAAAAAATTCAATTATTTTAACAGGATAGGGGTACAGGTAAAACGTATTTGTTAAAAGATCTTTCTTCAAGAGTTGACAAAAAAAAGGGGATAATTTGTCAAATTTCAGATTTTTCTTCTCTTAAATCTAATTTTTCTCCTATTGATTTATACAAATTTTTGATAATAAACTACTGTACAACTCTTTTTAACACTTTAGCAGGACACCCCAAACGCGTTTTAAAACTTAATCTTGAGGAAAGAATACTTTTATCATATTTGCTCAAAACTTTGTACCTCAAATATCAGAGCCTTTCGAGACAAAATTCCAAAAAATACAAGTTTTTTTTAGCATGATTATATAAGAAATTAGAAAGTATTGTAAGATCAATATTTAATTATGGTGCTACAGTTGGTAGCCTATTAATGAATATATCATAAAACATTTTAAAGGGCTCTCCCCATTATCTGATGTGGTTAAAATAAAATTTTTTTTCCTGAATACCTATTAATGTGGGAATGAATTTGATGGTCGGAAGTATCTTTCAGCTCATAAGGAGAATAGTGATGGTTTGTAAAAAAAAGGGTTATGATCATCAAAATAATTATTTTAGATAAAATTGATGAAGATTTCGATTTTAATTAATGATGCAGAGCCCATTTCAATTTTATACAGTAAATATCTTAAATGATAAAAGTTATTACTCGAAGAGGACTTTCAAATGACATTATCTCCCTTTGGCTTACGCCTTTTAATTTTTTAAAGATCAAGTTAGAACTCAAAAAAACACTATTGTCCAACAATATCCTGGAGAAACGAAGATTTAGAAAATGTTAAAAAAAAAAGACTTAGCGTATATTCTAATGAAAAAAACTACAAACTACTTGTCTTTATTTTCAAATGAAGTTCCTTTAGAAAAATACAGGAAATATTTACTATTGCCAATCGAAACCTAGAGATCTTTTTTGGCACGTATTTAATCACGTATTTAACTCCCAATACAGATTAAATTCAAATTCCGATAAAATATCTATTGAAGCTGTTGATAATGCAATTCATGATTTTGTTACTTCATTTAATTATTATGAATACTATCCACGAAAATCAAATGCTAGGGCTAATTCATTAGATGTTTATGCTTATACTAATCACTTACTTAAATTAGATAGTGAAGTTTTTACTAAAACCCAGCCAATGAAAAGCACGTATTGGAAGTTCTATCCATAATTATGTTGTTGGAATGGATAAAATTTGATTAATCCACTGTCAGTTCAACAAAGTCAGGCATTGTATATTATAAAATAAAAGACCTAAAATAGTATATTGCATTACGGAATAAATAGATGAGAAAAAGATTAATTAATTATACATAATTAATTAAAATCAAAACCTTTTACCTTTAAACCTTATTCTAGATAAGTTTCTGTGCCTTTTGAATTAGCTCTATCAATAAGTAACTATATCTGAGATATAATTGGGGGTACTTCAAGATGAGAGTTGAACTATCTCCGAGACATAGTTTGGGGGTATCTCAAACATAATTCAACTATCCTTTGAAGGGGGGTAAACTATAGTTGAAATATAATTAGGGGTACTTCAAAATAGAGTTGAACTATCTCCGAGATAGTTGGGGTTGCCAAAACATATTGAATTACCCTTTGGAGGGGGTAAACTATATTTGAAACATAATTAGGGGTACTCCAGAACATAGTTGAACTATCTCCAAAACATAATTAAACTATACGCGGAGAGGGGATGCATTATAGTTGGAATATAAATCCAGTATATCCCGGCATCATTAATGGGGAAAGAAAAGGGTTCAAAAGAAGGTAATCCTTGACTCCTGAACCCTTATCGTTGAAGCTTTAGATAACTGCAAAATTCAGAAACTCATCGTGTTCGTCGTTATCGTCTTTGAGCTTGATGAGCTTGTCGTTTTTCTCCACAATAATCCAATCATCACTCAAATCGTCCAGGGGCTTGACCGCCGAACCACTATTGATAATCAGCTTATTGCTACTGGAATTGACCTGCCAGGTGCCGGTGGTAGTGACGCCATTTTTGGTTGATTTAAAAACGCCACCCTGCTCAAATGTAAAGACATAACCCGAAAAATCGCTGGTTTCATCTTTATCCTTGTCCAGTAGTACACTACTTTCCAATTACCCGCGGTGGTCAAGGTATCATCCACACCGTTGCCTGGGTTATTATTATTATCGTTTGTGCAAGCTCCCAGCATACTCACAAATAATGCCAATGCGAGCAATTTTCCAATCCACTTTTTCATAAGAAGCGATTAAATTTGAAGGTTAAACAATGGTTTTGATAAACGATTGTTCCTGCCAAAAAGTATAAATAGCATTTGCAATGATCAAGCGCTTTTCTTTTCTACGGCGCAAGTGCTGATGCCAAAAGGCGCATAAATAGGGCAAAAACTCACGAAACTTGTCAGCAAGAATATACCCGCCAGTACCAGTAATACAATACCCAGCGTACCCGTAATCATTTTGGTGAAAAACAAAACTCCAATTACAACTGCAATAATCGATCTCATAATACGGTCGGTAGAGCCCATGTTCTTTTTCATAATAAAGGTTTTAGTTATTGAAAGATTGAATGAATAAGCCAATACCAGTTGCCAATGCGATGCAAATCAAGCACGCCAGTAAAAGCTTGAGTATTTTTGATTTCATTGTTCAAACTTTAAACAAAAATAGCATCACCTTGCACAGAAGTTATGAAAATACACCAAGTAATTTTGGCGGGAAATAGGAACTTCTAGGGCAATTGATCATTGATAATTAATCGTTGACCATTTTGTAATAAGTTAAAAATCAATAGCTTGTCCCACATAAAAGCTATCCTATTTAGAGCAGCGACTTAAATAGAATTGAACATTTCAAATGCTTTTCCTTTTTAGAAATGACTGCAATCAGCATATCATTTAAAAGTGAAGTGGACATCATTAAATTTATATAAAATACGAATAATTATTTTGATTTTCAATTAAATAAGATTGTTTACTGAAACCTATCGGACTACTCATGATTGCTAAAGTCAAGAAATTTTATTATATTTGTTTGAACCCAATTGTCATTATCATGCAAAAAATTGCCCTTCGATACGGACTTTGGATGTTCGCTGGTTTCACAGCTTTCTTCCTACTCATGCACGTATTTGGTCTCAGCCAAAATTATAATCTGCGCATTCTCAATGGTGTAATTCACCTCTCATTGATTTATTTAGCGATCCGGGTTACCGCCGCAAACACGAGGAACTTCTGTCAATAATTATGTATCCGGTGTCGGGATGGGGATGTCTGCCTTCTGTGGTAGGTGTGATTGGATTTACTATTTTTATGCTGTTGTATTTAATCGGTGATGCCAATTTTATGCAAACTTTACGCGAAACCAATCCATTGGGTGAATATCTCACGCCGATTACTGCCAGTTTATTTATTTTGATGGAAGGTATTGTTATTAGTTTGATTGGTTCTTATATCATAACTCGGATAATTGATATGAATCTTTCTCATGTATGAATGATTGAATGAGTGAGTGAGTAAGTAAATGAATGGGTGAGTGAGTGAATATTATGATAATTTTATTATACATTAATTTCCAGTCCATCATAAGCCAAGGCTATTCCTGGTGGTAATGTTTTGGCTACTTCTTCATACAAGCCCATGCTATGACTGATATGCGTAAAAAAAGTGTGCTCGGCGCGAACGCGCGCTGCTAATACCAATGCTTCTTCGAGATTGGCGTGCGAATGATGCCATGCATGATGCAAAGCGCTGGTTACCAATATTTTTGATCCTTTAATTTTTTCCAATTCCATATTTGAAACGGTTTTTACATCCGTGAGATACGTAAAATCGCCAATGCGAAAACCCAGCACCGACAGATAACCGTGCATCACTTCAATCGGAATAATGCGGATGCCCTCGATTTCAAAAGGTTTATCCTTGGAAATGGTATGTAAACGAAAGCGCGGCGCACCGGGATAAGGATTCTCCTCAAAAGCATAAGCGAAGCGCTCTCGCAATTCCTGTTGTACTTTTTCGGTAGCATAAATCGGCATATCCCGTCGTTGCCTGGGATTGAAAGGTCGCACATCGTCCAAGCCAATTACATGGTCGTTATGCTCGTGGGTCATCAGGATAGCGTCGAGCGAAGTAACCTCTGCGCGGGCATTTGTTGCCCAGTCGCGCGTTTCACATCGGTTCCGATATTTTTATGAAGTACGAGACCATCTTTCATGCCATCTAAACCTGTGCCTAGGAGGCTTTAGCGCGGGGCATTCATTGGCAATCAGAATACGAACCCTCTACTGCTGGTGCGGAATTCCGATTCCCTTTCCCAGGTGCTTGCCACGGCATCTCTTACCCAGCCTCGTTGAGTTGCGTTGCTTGTAGAAGGATTTTCCCAACAAACTTCGCAAGTCTTGTTTGGCCATAATCCAGATTCTAGAATACTAAGTCCTTGTGTACTTTGCTTTATTATCTGAGCCGATAAGAAGTTGCACGTCAGGATCGCACAAATTGAAGTTAAAAAGAAGCATTTACGCATGGTTATTTTAGGTTTTTGGTGACTTTTAAGCTAATAAGTAGCTATTTTTCAGCAAGATAGACCAATACAATATCCCTTGTATATAAAGGAGGTGCATTTATTTTTGGAAAGATTTAATAGAATTTATGAAAGGAGAACTAAATAAGTTGGAATAATCAGGTTTTAATTCAATTATAATAATCTCAAAACTATAAAATACTTTAATAATAAGTGTTTTTTTAAATTAAAATGTAAAATACTTATAATAAATCGCAAATTTACTTTAAATAAATTTCCAATCCATCATAAGCCAGCGCTATTCCGGGAGGCAATGTTTTCGCTACTTCTTCGTACAAACCCATGCTATGACTGATATGCGTAAAAAAAGTGTGCTCGGCGCGAACGCGCGCTGCTAATACCAATGCTTCTTCGAGATTGGCGTGCTAATGATGCCATGCATGATGCAAAGCACTGGTTACCAACACTTTCGATCCTTTAATTTTTTCTAATTCAATACCTGAAACTATTTTTACATCCGTGAGATACGTAAAATCGCCAATGCGAAAACCCAGCACCGACATATAGCCGTGCATCACTTCAATCGGAATAATGCGGATGCCCTCGATTTCAAAAGGTTTATCCTTGGAAATTGTAGGTAATTGAAAGCGCGGCGCACCGGGATAAGGATTCTCTTCAAAAGCATAAGCGAAGCGCTCTCGCAATTCCTGTTGTACTTTTTCGGTAGCATAAATCGGCATATCCCGTCGTTGCCTAAAATTGAAAGGTCGCACATCGTCCAAGCCAATTACATGGTCGTTATGCTCGTGGGTCATCAGGATAGCGTCGAGCGAAGTGACGCCTGCGCGGAGCATTTGTTGTCGAAAGTCGGGCCCGCAATCAATTGCGATATTTTTATCGCCAATACTAAGCAATACCGATACACGAAGCCTTTGATCACGCGGGTCGCGCGAGGTACATACCCGACAGTTACACACGATCACAGGTACGCCTTGCGAAGTGCCGGTTCCCAGAAATGTGACCTTGATTTCGATAACTTTACCAAATTTGAGATATGATATGCGAAATGTGAAAAATAGAATAATTCACGTTTCCAATCGATCCGATGATTCTTGAATTTCCTTGTAAAATTTTGCCGATTTTTCGCTCAATTGCGATGCATCCACTTCCATACCGCCCAGTATTTCCAGCAAACAATTAATGCGCCCTTCGGTTTCATAGAATTTATTGATAATCGCGATTTTTTTATTCTCCACAATACAGTAGCCCGATTGGAAGTTTCCTTTTTCATAACGCACCACGTATGCGAGTTCTTCAAAGAGCGTTTCCAATTTTTTAAGCGTATGTACGGTGTATTTAAAACTCATAATAAATCAATTGAAGCCCAAAATAAGCTTTTTTGCTTTGAAAGTTTTATCTTTTAAACGCCCAAATCTCCTCAGGCATTCCTATTTTTGCAAAGTTTCAAAATGTGCGGTATGAATAATCGTTTTAGCTGGATTTTTTTAATGGGCATTTTTGTATTGCTTTCCGCCAATGTCCAGGCGCAGCGCTTTGTGGGCGGTGCGGTAGCGGGTTTTAATTTGTCGCAGATTGATGGCGATTTGTTGGCGGGCTTTAATAAAATTGGCGTCAACGCCGGAGGAAAAGTAGCCGCTGTTTTGTCGGATCGCTGGCAACTAAGTCTGGAATTGCTATATTCACAGCAGGGCGCAAGTCGCAGTAAAAGTGATGATTTGAGTTCCAGTTATGATAAAATTAAACTTAATTTTGTGGAAGCGCCGGTGATGATTAATTTCAAAGAATGGAAATTTCATGTAAGCGCAGGCGTGTCTTATGCGCGGTTGATTGATTTCAAAGTGATTGATTTTACTGGCTTGGACGTAAGTGACCAACAAGATTTTAATGAAAATATTTTTGCATTGCATCTGGGAGCGACTTATTATTTTAATGAAAAAGTGGGATTTGAAGTGCGCTGGTTTCGCGCTTTGAGCGACTTGCAAGCCCAGGAAGATTCGAGCGCATTATTAGGCCGATCTATCAGTTGCAGAGCTATTTATCTATTTTAAAAATCCATTAAGTATGAATCGTTTATTCCTATTTATTCTTGTTATTCTATCTTTATTTGCCTGCAAACAGGAATCCAAAAACACAGCATCGACTGCACCAACTGCACCTGCTGTGCAGCTCACTACCCTCTCCTACCCGCCGCTGCCCGCCGATATTGCCACCGTCATTGGCACAAAAGGTGATCATATCGATGTTCTTTTTTATAGTATGCCCATCAGCATTAGCCGCGACGGCAATCCCGATGTACAGCAAATGCTCTCGCACGTAAGCAGTGAAGCGCCGAAGCAAGTAGCGCCTTGCCAGGCGATTGGCAGAATTTTCTTTCAGGCACAAGGAGAAACCTTAGCGGAAGCTGATTTATTCCTGGATGAGAATTGCAATTATTACCTTTTTTATGTGGATGGAAAGCCAACTTACGCCAATTTCTTAACGCCGGACGGGGTCAAATTATACGAAAACCTAACGGGGCCTTATCGGAAACGATAAATTTATTTATATAGCATATAGTGATTTGGTGATGTAATAACTTGGTGGCAAATATTACATTCATTTACTTTAACTTAAGTAAGTGGACATAATTAAATTTGCAAAACACCGAATAATTACTTGATTTTCAATGAAATAAAATCATTAACTAATAAGCTACTTAAATCACAAGATAACTATATCACAAGATAACAAAATCACCACATCACAAAATCACTCACTATATCACAAGATCACCACATCACCACATGAACCGATTTGGAGTTATTGATTTGGGGACGAATACATTTCACTTGCTTATTGCCGAACCAGATGGTCAGGGCGCTTTCCGCGAATTATACCGCGAGCGACATTTTATAAAATTAGCAGAAGAAGGCATCGCTAAAATCGGGGCTGCCCCTTTCCAGCGTGGCTTGCGCACGATGCAGGCTTTCAAAAAATGCTCGATCAATATCAGGTAAAGGCCATCCGTGCAATCGGCACAGCGGCCTTGCGCACCGCGAGCAACTGGCAGGATTTTATCGATCAGGTGAAAACCCTTGCCAGCATTGAAGTACAACTGATTACGGGCGACCGCGAAGCAGAATTGATTCACAAAGGCGTTATGCTTGCGATTCCGCCTGTGCAAGAGCGAATGCTTATCATGGACATCGGTGGCGGCAGTGTAGAATTTATCATCGCGGATTGCCAGCAAGTCTATTGGGCGCAAAGCTTTTCCTGTGGGTGTGGCTGTATTGTGGAAAAATTTTCACAAAAGCGATCCGATTACGCCAGCAGAAACAGAAGCGGTACATCAGTTCCTTCGCCAATATTTACAGCCTTTGTACGATGCTTTGAAGCAATATCCTACGCCAATTTTGGTGGGTGCTTCGGGTACGTTTGATGTGCTGGAAAATATCTTGGTCAAAGACAAAACCCATCCTTATCATTCGCACCTCGCCGTAAGCGAATTCCCAGCATTCTATCAGCAAATACTGCAAACTACGCTCTCCGAGCGCCTCCACATGGAAGGTATGCCCTCCGACCGCGCCGATATGATTGTGGTAGCATTAATTCTCATTAACCATATCCTTCAATCAGCTGATTTTCAGAAAATTACAATCTCTGCTTTCGCTATGAAAGAAGGCATTTTATATGAAATGATCGAAGAATTCCGATAAGAGATTTTGTTAAAAACCGTGAATAATGGATTGCTGAATTGTCCCGGCGGGACAAGGTATCGGTAGAAGAATCTTGATACGTCAATGAGCGTGCCATCGGTACGCTTTATGAATAAGGTGTACCTACGGCACACAAAATGTTGACTTTCAAATAACTACCAATAAATTGTTCCTACGGAACAAGTCTCTCATTTTCAAGATATTGGCATTGAGTTCAACCCATAATTCATACGAAAAATGAACATTTCAACCCGCTTTCCCGATTTAGAAATAAGTGAAGTCAACTGCGATTATCAGCTTCTCTAAGACACTCGTCTTACACTTAATCGGTTTGTGGAATGTGCCAGTGTACAAGCGTGTATGCTGGCATTTTATCGTTTTAAATAAGGGAGTTATCCAAAAACAAGATTCAAAACCCTACAATCCCACCCCGAATCCCTATGTTCACCCCAAAAAAGATGCCCTTGTTGAAACGCTTGTTTTTAGGGATTCTTCGGGCTGTCCTCTTGTTTTTTGCTTATTTAAAATATTACCTGAAGCTTTTCCTGAGTTGGTTTGGCAAGTCGCCGATCACGATTCTGGCGTATCGCGGCTACGGTCGGCGCGATCATATCCTCTTGCAAGGGCGCGTACTCAAGAACAAAGTCATCACCACTTCTCCTGCTGATTCGCTTTGGCGCAATTTTGTAAACAATTACAAACGCTTTGGTAGCGCGGAGATACGCGGCGCACAACTCTCCATTAGCATTGGGGAAAATAAGTTTGATCTGATCACCGACCGCGAAGGGTATTTTTTTCTGGATGCACCTTTGGAAAATCCTTTAGCGCCCGACGAAAAAAAATGGCGCAAAGCCAGTATCCGACTCATGCGCACTCGCCGCCGGGAAATTGACCTCAATGAAACCGCGAAAATATTAGTGCCTGGCAACGCTGAATTTGGTGTCATCAGCGACATCGACGATACTATTCTGATTACTGAAGTTACTTCGCTGCTCAAACTTAAAATGCTTTACCTCACTTTTTTAAAAAATGCCAACAACCGCGAGACTTTCCACGAGGTGGAAGCCTTTTTTCGAGCTTTACAAAGGGGCAAAAATGACCAGAATCGCAATCCTGTTTTTTATGTCTCCAAAAGTCCCTGGAATTTGTATGATTTCCTCGAAGATTTTATCGAATTGAACGAATTGCCACGCGGGCCTTTGCTTTTGCGTGATATTGGCTTGCTGCCGCGCCGATTTCCTTTTGAATCCTTGGGCAAGCAGTATCGCGGTCACAAAATTTCAAGCGTAGCGCGCATCCTGCGTATGTATCCTGATCTTCCTTTTATCCTTGTTGGCGACAGCGGCGAAAAAGATGCCGAAATTTATCTCACTATTGCCAAATCCTTTCCAGGTCAAGTGAAAGCCATTTATATCCACGATCTAAAAGAGCCGCGCCGTACACAACGCACCCTGAAACTCATCCAAGAATCGGGCATCGAAAATATCAAACTGGTGAACAGCTACCGAGAAGCCGCCGAAGACGCCGAGCGTCGGGGCTTTTTGAATATGAACATTTTTGAGGAAGTGGGGAGTGGGAAAGCGGAAGGTGGAAGTGGGAAGTCGGAAGGCGGGAGGCAGGAGGCGGAGGCGTAAAGAATATTTTTTTCTAGGACTTCCCATCCAAATCAAGCGTTTTCCTCGTACTTATTTTATAAAGATAATAAGCTCCGACCTGTGACTTTCGTTTTTTTCTGCGTCAAAAGAAAAATATACGATCGATGGTGAACATCAGCAAAGTTTATCCTTTGTTTTAATTATAAACCCGAATTTAATTGACCCAAATTTTTTCCCATGAACGCAATTTTTCGTCCTCTTGGGCAATATTTGAAAAAAGCGAAAAGTTTAAACTCTAAAGGACATATCTGTTTATCCCTTAAACCTATTCCCATGAGAGCCAATTTGTTATTAGCAACGCTTCTTATTTCCCAAGCCAACACCCACAGCGCACAAGAGTATTTTGTGTCGCAGGATCACAGTGACTTTTTTGAATGGTTTCACGAACGCTCGCAAGTGGATCAACTCTATTCCGATCGCAGCACGCTCTATATTTTCACCGATCAGGTAAATGTGCGACACAAACCTGCCACCAATGCTGCTATTCTAACGCAACTGCCTATTGGTTGGGCGGTAACGAATATCGCTTACCGCGAAAATTATCTGCCAAAGGCTACGATCAACGGTTATGAGGATATTTGGTATCATGTGCGCGGCAAAGATAGTCAGGGCAAGGATTTTGAGGGGTATGTATGGGGCAGCCATATCGCCAAAGGCTGGCGCGAGGCCGACCTTACAGGCGATGGAAAACCTGAATTTGTTATGCTGGGCGTTGCCGGCAAAGCAAGGGAAACCCCAAGCGATATCAAGGCAGAAATCCGCATTTTGCAATCCAATCACTTGATCAGCCAAACGTTGGTGCCTCAATTATGCGTTTTTGAAGAATGTGCCTCCAGCCCGATGATTCGGGTATTGCAAAGTCAAAAAATAGAAGGACTCACCGTGATTGAAGCCAGCACCATGACCGTCGGGTGCAGCACGGGCATTGACAAAGCATTCTATTACTGGAATGGCAGTGGACTGGAGCGTGTTTATCAAGCAGAATACGCCAGTAATACCGAGATTTACCGCAAACGCTTTACCGTAGCGGCAGCTGGTAAGCAAGTATCTCAAGTTCAACTTTGCGAATACGGCGGAGAGGACAGCGGCTACAACCCAATCTGGAATTGCAAAACGGTGCAGGTGACGCCACCTTCAGCAGCTAAACCAATTGCGGTGTCGAATCAACATCAAATAAGAGAAAACTAATACCAATATGCAGTTGACCGTACGCAATCAATAGTAAACAAGAAATTAATATATAAATTTATTGAAATATTTAAATACTTAATTCTAAATTTATTGCAGTATAATATATTCAAAACCACTCATCAACGCACACTATGAAAAAACGTTGGGCGCGCTGTCACTGATAGTGCGCTTGTTTTTTAATTCACCTTCAGAATAATTTTCCCTTTACTTTGGTTGGATTCCATATAGCGATGCGCTTCCGCTACTTCTTGCCAATCAAAAATTGTATCAATTACCGGTTTAAGTTTCCCAATTGCAAAAGCATCCCAGGCGAAGAGTCGAAAATCACGCGTAAGCGCAATTTTATATTCCAAAGAGCGATTGCGCAGCGTAGAACCTATAATTTGCAGGCGTTTCCGCAAAATATTACTAATTTGAAGATCATCCGTATGAATACCACCCATCATCGACAGCATCACCAAACGTCCATCCATGCTCAACAAATTAAGATTTTTTTGCAAATAAGGCGCTCCGACAAAATCTAAAATCACATTAACACCTTGGCTATAAGTCTGTTGTAAAATTTCTTTTTCAAAATCCCGGGTATGATAATCTACCGCGAATGAAGCGCCCAATTCTCGGCATAAATCGTGTTTACTGGCAGAAGCCGTCACGAATACAGTCGCATCGCTCATTTTGGCAATTTGAATCGCCGCAGTACCTACCCCACTTGCACCGGAATGAATCAGCACTTTTTCACGCGCTTGCAAATGTGCCAGGCTATGCAAAGCCTGAAAAGCAGTAAGAAATACTTCGGGTATCGCAGTTGCCTCTTCAAAAGAAAGATTGTCAGGAATCGGGAGCGCCATATCTTCATGGATGACGGCATATTCGGCATAGCCACCGCCTGCGAGCAAACCACAAACTCGATTTCCGGGTTTCCATTTTTCTACTTCCAAGCCAGATTCTACCACTTCGCCAGCCATCTCCAATCCCAGGATTTCGCTTTCCCCGGCAGGAGGTGGATACTTACCTTCGCGTTGCAGGATGTCGGCGCGATTAAGGGCCGTTGCATGCACTTTCACCAAAATTTCATTGCCCGCGGGCTGAGGTGGGCGATGTTCGCCTAAAGTAAGCATCTCCGGTCCGCCAGGTTCTTTCAAAAGGATCGCTTTCATGTATAACGATTTTGCTAAATTTAACAATTAGATGATAAGGATTGATTTAAACCTCCACTTTCTATTTTCGTCCAAATAAAAAATTTTACAAACCATATCTATCAAGTATGAAAGCGTTTACAAACGCTCATCATATTACTTTGTTTTTCAATCACTTGCAATGCACAATTATACTTTCCGCCAAAAATAAGCGATACTTGGGCGACCGTAGCGCCACAGGAATTAGGTTGGAATACGAATCAGATCAATCCACTTTTGCAATGGCTGGACGAAAAAAACACGAAAGCCTTTATCATTTTACAAGATGGCAAAATCGCTATCGAGCAATATTTCGATTCCTTTACCCAGGATAGCCTCTGGTATTGGGCTTCAGCCGGAAAGTCGCTGACCGCGTTTCTGGTGGGGATTGCAAAGCAAGAAGGTTTGCTCGACATCCAAGACAAAACATCAGATTATCTTGGAAAAGGCTGGACTAGCGTTCCCTCTGAGAAAGAGGATTTAATCACTATTTGGCATCAGATGACTATGACTACCGGGCTTGACGATGGCTTGACACCTACTGCTCAAATTCCTGATCCCGATAATTGCTTGACCCCTGCTTGTCTTCAATACCTGGCAGATGCTGGCTCGCGCTGGGCTTATCATAATGCGCCTTATCGCTTGGTGCAAGATGTCGTAGCATCGGCAAGTGGACAAACGTTCCAACAGTTTACCAATCAACGGATTAAACAAAAAATTGGGATGAGTACTGGCTTGTGGTTCAATTATGTTTTCTACAGCCGCCCCAGAGATATGGCGCGTTTTGGACTTTTGGCTTTGAATAAAGGCATTTGGAATGGTGAAGCAGTTTTGCAGGATACCACCTATTTTCAGGAAATGGTGCATACTTCTCAGAATTTGAATAAATCCTATGGCTATCTATGGTGGCTCAATGGTAAAGGGGAATTTATGCTGCCACAATCACGCATCGTTTTCCCACTGGATTTAATACCCTCTGCTCCTGATGATATGTTTATGGCATTAGGTAAAGATGATCAAAAAATCTATGTCATTCCGAGTCAAAATATGGTAGTAATTCGCATGGGTGAGTCGGCAGAAGGAAGATTGGCGCTCTCCGCATTCGATGATGAGTTGTGGCAAAGACTTATGCAAATTATTCAAAATACGACTGGTACGCAGGAAATTTTTGATAAAACTTTAAGTATCAGTGTTTTCCCTAATCCGGGTCAAAATTGGCTACAATTGCAATTGTCAGGTTCAGTAGAATTTCTGCAAGCCAGTTTATTCAATTTACAGGGACAACAAGTAAAAATTTGGGAAGGTGATCAACCAACTTTAGATGTTTCCGAATTGCCGAATGGCATTTATTTGATAAAGGTGCGAACCAATCAGGGCGCTAAAACATTGAAATGGATGAAGCATTAAAATGATATATTAAAACAAATGCCCAAGATTTTCTCTCTTGGTTTTCAGATAGTTAAGATTTTCTTTGCGTGGCTCTATCACTAAAGGAACTCGACTTAGCACCTCAATCGGAGAATGTTCCAGGGCTTCAATTTTATCAGGATTATTGGTGAGCAAATGCACTTTTTTGATGTCCAGTGCCAGCAGCATTTCAATAGCAATATCATAATGGCGAGCATCGATTTCCAGCCCCAGATGTATATTGGCATCTACCGTATTCAGACCAAGGTCTTGCAAATTGTAGGCTTTTAATTTATTAATCAAGCCGATACCACGTCCTTCTTGTCGAAGATAAAGTACGACGCCACCCTCTTGAGCAGTCATTTCCAATGCTTTATGCAATTGTTCTCCACAATCGCAGCGCTTGGAGTGAAAAATATCACCAGTCAAGCATTCAGAATGCATACGGACAAGCGCGGGCTTGGTATGATCGAAATGTTCATGAATCAAAGCTAGATGCGGCATCCAGTTGTCCTCTCTATCTGCAAAAGCAATCATTCTGAAATTGCCCCAAGGTGTAGGAATAACAGCATCAGCTTGTTGGGATACGAATAAGGTATGATGTGAACCTTTTAACATTTTTATGGTTTTCTCTGCTAAAAGCGCAATGTCGATAAATTATCGAACTATTTCACTGACAACTTCCTAAACATTTGTTATTCAAAAGAAGTTCTAATGGCTTTGCAAGCCCTCATGTGTAATATTATTTTTATTGGAGGCAGCGAAAAAGATAAGCCAATCGATTGTATTACAGGAACAGTTTTTCTCCGAATATAATTTCATAATCCTCAAAGATTCATAATCCCAAAGTTCAAAAATAACGGAAAATAAACGTATAAAAAATAATTTTGTAATTTTACAAAAGCAATAGTTAAAGCGAATTATTATTTTTTTACTAAATCTAATCTTAATTATGAAAAGACTCTCACTAGTTTTACTGCTGGTGCTCGCCAGCGGTATTGCTCTATTAGCTCAACGTACCATCCGAGGTACGATTACCGACGATCAAGGTGAGCCACTCATTGGCGCCACCGTTTTAGCCAAAAGTACAAGTGTGGGTTCTGTATCCGACATCGATGGCTCTTACACCTTGAGTGTGCCAGCGGGTGCTACCACATTGGTATTTTCTTACACTGGCTTTGCTACACAAGAAGTTCAACTTGGTGCTTCGGATGTAGTAGATGTTTCCATGAGCCCTGATATTGCTCAGCTAAGCGAGGTTGTCGTAACCGGTTATTCCGAAACGGAAAGAAAAAAGCTGGTTGCATCGGTCGCCACCGTTGACAGAAAGGCTCTGGAAAATGTGCCTATGCCTGATGTAAACCAGTTGATTCAAGGCCGCGCACCTGGGGTGTTCTCTACGGCTGCTTCTGGTCAACCAGGTGCTGCACAAAACGTGCGTATCCGTGGTACAGGTTCGATTACTGCAGGTAGAGGCCCACTGTATGTTATTGATGGGGTCATCATGCAAAATGGTGATTTTTCTCAATTAACGACTACTAATGATGTCTTATCTAACATTAACCCGAATGACATTGACAATGTCTCTATCCTTAAAGATGCAGCTGCTACTGCACTTTACGGCTCTCGCGGTTCCAACGGTGTCATACTGATTACAACCAAACGTGGTAAAGCTGGTAAATCAGTGATCACGGCCAAAGTGCAATATGGTATTACCCAGCCAAACACCGGGAATTTTGATCTGATGAATGGTCAGGAAATCTGGGAATATGAGCGTCAGACTCTTGCCAATTCTGGTCGTACGCCAGAACAAATTGACGCTGCAAGACCAGCTTCTTTGCTCGACAATGATTTTGATTGGGTGGACGCTGCATTCCGTCAAGGGCAAACACGCAACTTAGAATTGCAAGCTTCCGGTGGTAACGAAAAAACTCGTTTCTTCCTTTCTGGAGGTTACTTTACACAAGATGGTATCTTGATCGAGTCTGACTTTAGCCGCCTTTCTTTGCGTAGTAATATTGACCATACAGCATCTGACAAGCTCGATTTTAGCTTGAATTTTAATGGTTCTTTTACAGAAAACCTGAATGCAGTAGCTGGTAACCGCTTTGCTTCACCATTGTTGGGTGCATTTGTAAATACACCGCTGCAACCAGCTTATAATCCTGCTACTGGTCAACTCTACACAGGGTTGGAAGACGAATGGACGATCTTTTCAGGAGATAACTTCTTGTATTCTCAACCGCTTAACCCTGTTGTAAACGAGAATTTGCGTATTATTACTAAAGTTGCTGCTAACTATAATATTCTCCGCAACTTACGCTTTACGCAATCTGCTAATATTGACTATGTTACCATCAAGGAAAATACATTCTTCGATCCTACAACTGCAGATGGATTCAACACAAATGGCTCTATTACAGATGGTTATACCGGAACGACTACGTTGACTTCTCAATCTATGTTGAAATATTATAATTCATTTGGCCCGGATCATAATTTTGATGCTTTTGCAGTTTTCGAATATCAAAAATTTGATCAGGACAGATTCAGCGCAAATGGTGTTGGCTTAGCTTCCGGCAAGCTGAAAACATTGGCTTCTACAGCTACACCGCAAGGAGTAGGCGGTACTAGAACAGAATTTGCATTCGTTTCTTTGTTAGGGCAAGCGAATTACAATTTTAGAGAAAAGTATTTTGCTACTGTCAGTGTACGTAATGACGGTTCTTCTCGCTTCGGCGCGAACAATCGATATGCTACTTTCTACTCTGTGGGCGCATCTTGGGCAATTTCGGAAGAATCTTTCCTTGATAATATTAGCCTGATCAATAATTTGCGCTTGCGTGCCAGCTATGGTACTTCGGGTAACGCCGAAATCGGTAACTTCCCATCTCAGGAATTGTATGGCTTTGGCAACAGTTATAACGACCAGCCAGGTAGTTCTCCTAACCAAATCTCCAATCCTGATTTGACTTGGGAGGTTAGTAAAAATGTGAATCTTGGTTTGGACTTTGCTGTACTCGAAAGCCGTTTGAGCGGTACGATTGAATGGTATCGCCGCCAAGGTGAGGATCTGTTGTTGAATGTACCTGTTTCTTCTACTAGTGGTTTTACCACAGCACTTCGTAATGTTGGTAAGATTGAAAACAAAGGCTTCGAGGTTACTTTGAGTGCAATTCCTGTACGTTCTTCAGCGCCTAAGGGTTTCAACTGGTCAATCGATGTTAACTTCTCTGCCAATAGAAATCAAATACTTGAACTACCAGGTGGCGAAGATATTCTCAATGGTCGTCAGATTTGGCGTGAAGGATTGCCAATCCGTACTTGGAATATGCAAACCTGGGCAGGCGTGGATCCTGCAAACGGAAGACCGCTTTGGGAAACAGCTGAAGGTACTACCAGTACTTATTCTCAGGCAGTGCGCAAAGTGGCTGGTAATGCCGAGCCTAAGTATCTTGCTGGTTTGAATAATACTTTCTCTTTCAAAGGATTATCTTTATCTGCATTCTTCTACACAGCTCAAGGACACCAAATTTACAATGGTTCTCGTCCTTTTGTTGAAAGTGATGGTCAGCGTTATGGTCAGTTCAACAATATCGTAGAAGCCGGCCAAAACTACTGGAAAGCACCGGGTGACATCGCGGAAAGACCTCAACCAAGAGTAGGTGGTAATATGGGATCAAACTCTTCTTCTACTCGTTATCTGGAAGATGCATCCTTCATTCGCTTGAGAAACGTGACCTTAGGTTATAACTTGCCAAAATCCATTTTGGATAAGTTGCGTTTGTCGAATGTATTGTTCTATGCGCAAGGTCAGAACTTATGGACATTGACAGATTATTCAGGTTTTGATCCTGAAGCATTGGAAACTGGGGATGAATTCTTCCGTTATCCAGTGGGTAAGACGGTTACTTTCGGCTTGGATATTTCTTTCTAATTATGAACTAAAACAATCTGAACAATGAAATTTGTAAAATATATTTTATTCGCTATCGCGTTTGTTGCTGTTTCCTGCGAAGACAAGTTGGAACTGCAACCAGCGCAATCACTCTCTACCGAGGAGTCACTGGCTGACGTTAAAGGTATGCTCACTGCATTATATGGCGCTTATGATATGCTCCAAGACCTTAATTTGTATGGTAGAGATTACATTGTAATGCCGGAATTGGAAGCGGATCTGGTTTATTTGGCTCTTAGCAACTCTAACCGTTATGTAGCCAATTACACTTTCCTTTGGAATGCTGATAATGGTAATATTACTGCGGTTTGGAATGATTATTACACCGTTATTCTCCGTTGCAATAACATTATCAATAATATTGATAAATTGGAAGGTAATGCCGCCGATAAAAATCAGATCAAAGGTGAAGCTTTGGCACTTAGAGCCTTGAGCCATTTTGACTTGGTTCGTGTATTCGCCAAGCAATATACGCAGAGCAACCCTACTTCTGATTTAGGTGTACCCGTCATTCTGGAATCCAAAATTGATGAGCCTGCTCGCAATACGATTGCGGAAGTGTACAATCAAATTACCTCAGACCTAGAAGCTACCAAAGGGCTTTTAGCTGATGAAGGAAAGTTCCGTTTTGGTCCCGACGCAGTGAATGCACTATTAGCAAGAGTTTATTTGTACAAAGGTGACTATGCGAATGCGGAGAAATTTGCGTCTGATGTAATCAGCACAGGTAAATATGCAATCGCAGACGACATCATTGCAGCTTTCAAAGCTCCGGGCTCTTCAGAAGAAATTTTCACTTTGAAGTTTACTGCTTCTGAAACGCGTGGCTCTGATAATCTTGGTCGCTTTTTCAATCCAACTGGCTATGGCGATGCACGAGTAACCATGGATTGTATCTCTTTGTACGAGCCAGCAGACACTCGCTTAGGTTTTATCTACCAGCATACCAATGGTCAGATGTACACCAATAAGTTCCTCGCCCAAGACGGCGTGGATGGATTGTTCAGCCCGAAAATTCTGCGCATTTCTGAAATGTATTTGATACGTGCAGAAGCGAGAGCTAAGCAAAACAAATTTGCCGATGCTATTGCTGATTTGAATGCGATCAGAGCCAAAAGAGGTGCAAGTGCGCTGGCTGGCATCGCTGATGCTGATGTATTCCAAACAGTATTGGACGAGCGCAGACGCGAATTGGCATTTGAAGGTCACACCAAGTTTGATTTGTACCGCAATGGTTTAGAGATGGTTAGAGATCAATGCAATACAGGTATCGAATTGGATGCACCTTGCAATTTGGCGGTATCTTCAGACCTGAGAGTATATCCTATCCCGACAAGAGAAATAGATGTGAATCAGAGTATGGTTCAAAATGCAGGATATTAATCTCTGATTAATAAATTTTCAAAAGGTGTTTATTACAATGTAATAAACACCTTTTTATTTTATAGCAGATTAAAATCAAGTAAATAAACGATCGTTATGCGAAGCAAATTATAATATAGCAAACAATTTCAATACATTAAAACTATACAGTATAAGTATAAGATTATCAGAGACTTTTATCAGAATCTTACCCCTGCATTAAATCCTACCCACATTTGTACATTGCTGCCGCTGGTCGGGCTGGTTTTATTATAGAAAGTATAAGGTGCAATCATCGAGCCTTCGGTATTATAATCGGAGCGACGTAATTTCGAGACCATGATGCTGCCCACTGGGCCAGCAAACAAACTCGTATGCTTGCCTGTGCGTATATCGATCAATAGGCGCAACTGATTGAGCAGGTTGAGTTCTTCCGTCCATTCTTCCAGTTCATTGACGTGGATGGTCACTGCTTCAATGTTCATCAAAGTACGCGGCCCAAAACCAATCGTCGTGCCAAAGCCATAGCCCAAACCCCAACTCATGAGTGTGCCGCTTTCCTCAATCGGTTCTTTGCTGTCGGGTGTCATTTTAGTGATCGTAATATCATCCCAGCGAGCGCCAAAGTGGAAAATATTATAAAAGGAACGAGCGCCCAATTTCAGTGCGAAATTCGCATACAACGCATCCCCTGCTGAAAATTCAACGCGATTATACCCATTTTTGATAATATTCAACAAGCCAATCGGAACACCAGAAGTAGAATCTGCAACATTAATCAGCCCAATTTGCAAACCTTTCACGTTTTTGCCTACGTTTAAAAGAGAACTAATCTGCGCGATCTCTACATCATGCGCCACATTGAAAAAGCTGGAAAACTGCGCTTTGGTTTTACCATGAGCAACATTGAATAAACTACTTACCTGTACACCATCGGCTTTGCCTTTTGAAACATTGAACAACCCAGAGGCCTGCACCCCGGCAAAATCGGCGGTTGTAACATTGAACAGTCCTGCTGCTTGCACTGCGTCGGTTTTGCCGGAAACATTGAAAATACCACTTGCTTGCACGCCTTGAACAGAGCCTTTGGTGACATTAAACAAACCGCTGACTTGCGTACCCACTGTGTTGCCCCCAACGGTGTTGCCAAAACCAGCTACCTGTACGCCGTTTACATCGTTTTTGATGTGATTGAAAAATCCGCCAACTTCCACGCCTTCCACGCCGCCATTGACTCCCCAAAGTACATTGAGTGAAAGTTTATTCGTGACTTCCGCGCTTTGCAGCATATTCGTACCAATAAAAGGCAGAATGGACACTTGCGCCATTCGTTCGATTTCATCATCCTGAATTTGGACAGGCGTAAGTTGATATTGTTCAATTTTAGCAGCCTGTGTTCCACCAGAAATCTCGTTTATCGGTTGGGTTTCCAGCATTGTCAGCGTTGATTCGCGGTCGCGTTTCATTTGCTCCATGAGCCAGCCTTCATGCTCATTGGGCGGGTGTACCGGGCTTGTTTGCTTGACAGATTTGGGTAAGGTATTGATTTGGGATAATTGCTCTTGTTTTTTAGGTTGGTTGCCCATTTTTAGCACGATCTGCCCGCCAATATTGGCATACACCACTCCAGATGGCGCGAAAATCTCATCAAGTGCTACGGAAAGGTTTTCATTACGCACATTAATGCTCACTTTGTCATCCACCGGAATAAAATGGCTGCTATAGGCGAAATTGACTGCATACTCGTCACTAATATCATGAAGTATCGTACCAAGCCGTTCGTTGGAATAGCGAAATGTAACTTTTTGCTGCAATACAGATTGGGCGCTCCCAACGTTCACCGTCAGCGCTGCCAACAAGATCATGAATAGCGGGGCGGTTTTCATAAAAAGTGGTGTTTTACGATTGTTGAAAATGTAGATTGCTTTGAGTCATTGATCATTGATAATTCCCCATTGGGATACCTTTGGTAAACCATTGATCATTTAATAGAATATTTAAAATTATTTATTGCATCAAGTTTTAAGCCTGAAATCTTTAACCTAAAACCTTATTTAATTACATCCTTTACCCGAAATGATATAAACACTATCGCGTTGCTCCACTTTAAATGAATTCATAAAATTTAAAGTTTTTATAAAATCATTAAAGTCAGAGCCCGTCGTACTCGTAAGCGGACAATTCAAAAGATTATCGTCAGCGATAATTTTTACACCATAAAAACGCTCTGCTGCTTGAATAACCTCCGACATAGGTGCGTCGTCAAATTTCAACTCTTGCGTCTTCCAGGCATCAGCGTTAAGGTTCACTTCCGCTTCAATGCGCACTTCTTCGGTCGGCTTTTCTAAAACCCCCGATTGACCGGCTACCAATTGCACTTCTTTGGTAGTTTCTATATTCTTCAAGGCCACTTTTCCGGTAGCAACGGTCACTTCAATTTGATCCTCTTTCGGATATGCGCGTACATTGAAGCTTGTACCTAAAACCGTTGTAGATGCTTCGCCACTCAGAATAGTAAAGGATTTTCCTTCTTTTTTAGTCACGTCAAAAAACGCTTCCCCTTCCAGATGCACAATGCGTTCGGTGAAATCCTGTTCATAAGAAAGTCGGGTGCTTTCATTCAACCAAACGGTGCTGCCATCAGGCAATTCAATGGTTTTGCGTTCTTGGGCTTTTGTTTCAATCGCTACGGTTTGATCCTGGTTTTTCGAAAAATAACCAAATTGCCATATACTAATGGCAACCGCCGCCAAAATTACAGCAGCTATACGAAGAATGACTTTATTTATAGACAAACGCATGATTTTAGCAGACGGCTTCTCACTTGACGCAGTTGCTATTGGAATCGTCGCAATATCGTCCCCAAAAAGGCGCGCTTCCAGAGCGTCCCAGGCTTTTGGCGTATTGGTTTCATATTTTACTTCATACCCACTTGAGATGCTCCAGAGTTGAATCGTCTGCTCAAAGAACGAGCGATTAGCCGAGTCGCTTTCGGCCCAAGCCATCAATCTTTCCCTTTCAGCAGCAGCAATATTGCCCGAAAGGTATTTGGCTATCAACTCCATGTAAATCGCATCGTCCATTTTCATTTCTATATTCCAAATAGGAGGATGCAAAACAGGTTTTCACCCCCCTATTTAGAATTATTATTTTTTGAAAAAAATAACTTTTTTAACAATCACCACATCACTATATCACCACATCACCATATTATAAAAACACACTCAAATATCCTTTTAGCTTTTCCCTTAAAATTCGCAAGGCCTTACCCATTTGATTCTCAACGGTTTTGATCGAAATTCCCATTTCATTGGCGATTTCTTGATACGTCATTTCCTCGAATCGGCTCAATTGAAATACCGTGCGACATTTGGGCGGCAAGGTGTCAATCGCAGCACGGATGCTATGTTCCAGTTCATTATGCAAATAATGTTCTTCTGCGCTACCGTCATAATTAGAATCCGCTAATTGCGGTGTTACTTCTTCATCGTGCAAATGCTTGTTGCGACGCAAATAGCCAAGCGCTTCGTTGATCGCCATCCGACGCAGGTAAGCTTGTAAAGAGGAATTAATCTGAATTTGTTCGCGTTTTTCCCAAAACCGCACAAACACTTCCTGGGCAAGGTCTTCTACGGTGCTGTGATCTTGAATAAAGCGATGAATAACGCCACATACCATTGGGTGGTGCTGATGGAACAGTACGCGCAGCGCAGAGCGATCTCCGGCTTGCAATTTGAGAAATACGTCGTCAAATTTTTCGTTCGACATCAGGGTTTTCGGTTGCCAATGCGAGGATAAAGATAAGGTTTTAATTGAAACTTGATGTTTCGACCAAAACTATGATTTTTTGGAAGAATCGCTTTATAGATAAAAAAAATCCGGGAAACAGCGGCCTCGCTATTGCCCGGACAGTGGTTTTTATAAAACCGGGATTAATCTTCTTTCACATACTTGCGTTCTTTGATACGCGCTTTTTTACCTACCAAATTGCGCAAGTAGAACAGGCGCGACTGGCGTACTTTACCACGCTTGGTCACTTCGATGCTCACGATCGTTGGCGTAGAAAACGGAAAAATACGCTCCACTCCAACGCCGTTGGAAATCTTGCGAACAGTGAACGTCTTAGTTGGACCCTCGCCACTAATTTGAATCACATCGCCACGGAAAGCTTGCTCCCGTTCTTTATCACCTTCGATGATTTTGTATTTCACCACGATATTGTCGCCGGAACGGAAATCAGGGAAATCGCGCTTGGGCGTCAGTTGCTCGTGTACATATTTAATAGCGTCCATTACATTAATATTTGAAAGTCAGGTAAGAGAGGTTATGATGGAGACTTGAAGACCGAGAGACTAAGTAAAAAGAGTCTGTGTCAAAGTCTAACATCTAACGTCTTGAAATTTTAGCGGATGCAAAGGTACGGTTTTTTGTGAGATTTCAAAATCTTTTTTAGTTCAATTTCTTGATACTATTGATTCTGTTGATCCCTTTGATACTATTGATTTTGTGACCCTGACTACAAAAGTCCGTCTAATTTAAAAAGCAATAAAATGAGTTATCGAAAACTGGAAATTTGGCAACTGGCAAAAGATTTGGTTATTGATATTCACAATATGACTATGCAACTGCCTGGTTTTGAATTGTATGAGCAAGGTCAGCAAATAAGGAGGTCTGTAAATCCATTAAGTCTAACATTGTTGAAGGTTACGGCAGGAGGCGCTACAAACAAGAATTTATCGGCTTCATCGTGTATGCCTTAGCTTCAAATGATGAAACAACCGATCATCTTGAAACGCTTTTTGAAACTGGGTCAATTAAAGATGGCGAATTGTATGAGAATCTGCATAGCCGACTACAAAAGCTTGGCATTAAGCTTAATAATTTTTTAGCTTCCATTGAAAAGCAACACCAAAGCATCAAATAATCCTGATATCTATAGTATCAATATCAATTAGGATCAAAAGCATCCATAGTTTCACCGAATTAAAGTCGCAAAGGTTTTAAACTCAAAAGGCTCGCCTCGCGGCCCCCGAAAAGTAACAACTACGACATACACGCCATTCGGCGAATCCCCGCCATTATTGAATTTTCGACCATTCCAACCCTCATTTGGGTCGCTCGATTCAAAAATCATTTCGCCCCAGCGATTCCAAATGGTCATTTGAAAATTGGTAGCACCTTCCATAATCCCTACCCCAAAGTAAGTATCATTGAGCGCATCGCCATTCGGCGTGAAAGCATTGGGCAAGTGGTAGCGCACCTCGGGCCGTACATCTATGATTTGAATCAGCGTATCCATACAGCCACTTGGGTGCGTCACAATTTGCCTGACCTCGTAAACGCCGGTATCGCGGTAAGTGTAAGTAGGATTTTGTTGTGTAGAAGTAGCCCCATTGCCAAAATCCCAAAGCCATCGGATCGCTCGCTGGGACAAATCTGTGAAATACACCGTCGGCTCGATATTACTGGGCTGATCTGGCACGTAACTAAAGCTCGCTTCGGGCGAAGGTAGTACGGTGATCAGATTATTAAAAGTCGTATCTGTTGTGCAACCAATCGGGGAAGTAATATCCACCGAAACCGTATAAGTTCCTGAATTTTCATAGATATGCGTCGGGCTGATGTCGCCACTCGAGCCACCGTCGCCAAAGCTCCAGTTGATATCATAAGTTTCATCAATCGGAAAAGAAAGATTATTAAAAAATATTTCCGCAGGTACACAACCCAAGAACTCGCTGGGCGAGATGACCAGGAGCGCCGGCACAGGGAAAATAAGGAATCGTCTTGATTTCCGTATCCTTACATTTATTCTTGTCGGTCACTGTGAGTGAAACCGGAATATCCCCTGGAATTCGATATATATGATTAGGATTTTGTATATTAGAAGTATCTCCGTCTCCAAATTGCCATTTCCAATTCGTAATAAGCCCACTGCCGGTGACGCTGAGATGCTTGAATGGAGTGGGGGCTACACACGTATCGTAATCAAATTCAAAATCAGCATCAATCGCCGGGAAAACATTCACAAAAACGGTAGCCGTATCGCCACAGTCCGTACCAGGATTCAATAGCAATTGCCCTATATAATTACCTTCGCCGGGAAAGGTTACAGTTGGACTCCATTGATTATATGTTTGTACCTGATTATCAATAGTAAACCGCCATTCAAAGGTCTTTATAAATTGTTGCAAAAAGCTTTCATTTTGAATCGTAACATCTGTCACGCCACAAGAATTAATAAAATATTGCTGCCCATCGATCACTTCATCGGCTTTGACTTTGGCAAAAACCTGCGGATCGCAACTGGCTACATTGAACTGAAAATCTCGAAAAACCTTACTCAGTAAAACACCATTTCGATACTCCGACACACATACACCAACGACAAACTGACCTTGCAGTTCCGGTACACCTGTGATGAGTCCTGTATTCGGATCAATTTTAAGCACACTTTGCCCAGTAGCCCCTCCAAAGCCCAAGGGCGCACTCGGCGTATAATTAGGCGCTCTAAAAGTCACCAAATCATAAGGTGGCGGACAAGCTGGATTGGGATAAGCGCCTGCACAAGAGGAAAATAGCAAAGGATCATCGGTGATAGGACCACCTCCAAGCAAAGGGGTACAAAATTCATATACCAATTGATCGCCATCAGGATCGGTAGCAGAATGGTCGTACTCCAAATTGGCTCCAGCGCAAATCACTATCGGTGGAAAATCATTGAATTTTGGGCTACTATTGCAAGCTTGTTGGGCTTCGGGCGTTATTTCGATGGTATAAGTCGCACCAGAACCCTCCGGATTAATAATATTATTAATGGTGATATTTCGGCAACAACGTTGATAAGAAATATGATAACTATTGGTCGATAGCGGTAAATTCAAAGTAAAATTATAAGTTGCTTCCTCCACGCAAACATTGGGCGGAATCAAACAAGGATAATCCGGGGCACCGATTTGTCGAACCGTGCCGAGTCGAATATTTGCTCGTTGTACAAAACTATTCTGATTAAGATTATTACAATTGCCGCCGCTACATTCGTACACAGCAATGAAGGCTTCGGGGTCAAAATTAGCGCAATTCGTACAAAAGCAATCCCGATACATTTTCAATTCAAAATCATATCTGCCATTCCCCTTACATTCGTAAGTAATCACTCCTCCGATGATGTGGCGCGCCTCCGCCTGAAAAGAAAGAATAATGCCCAATAATATGCTTGCAAGCTTCCCTAAGTTCGTTTGTTGCATCATTTCTGTGTAGTTGTCGGTGTGAATATCTTTTAATTTTTTGTAAACGCATTTGAATAGACTATTTATTTTGTTGGTTTCGATAGTCCTGGTGCAAAAAAAATTATAGCCCAATAATATTCCATTACCGTGCTGCGTTACTCAAGTTTACTAAGGCTTTCAAACAATGTGATTGCCAGAAAATAGTTTGTCAAAGGGTTACATTATTTGTAAATATCCCCAAAATAAACTTTGTTGTTTTAGATGAGGCAATTTATGATCAATTTAATAAGGGTTCGTACAATAGCTGACAGTCATGTGAATTTCCATGCGCTGCGGCTGGATTGTGCAACCCGATACCTCGACCATTTGTACAGTGTAAACGACTACCAAGTTAAATTTCGGATTTATGACGACCTATACAAACGAAAAGATTCGTATGGTGCAGGAGTACGATATCAAGGGGGCTTTGGCGATCTTACGGAACGGCGGAGTCATTCTTTATCCGACTGATACCATCTGGAGTATCGGATGCGACGCGACCAATCCCCAGGCTGTAGAGAAAGTACACAATATCAAGCAGAAAGCTACCGCCAGAAGTTTTGAAATTTTAGTGGACTCCATTCAAATGCTCAAGGATTATGTAGAACATTTACACCCGAAAATAGAAACTTTACTGCTTTATCATATGCGTCCCCTCACGGTGGTATTTGATCGGCCACGCAACCTCCCTTCCAATGCTACCGGGTCTGATGGTGCTGCGGCAATTCGCTTGGTGCAAGATGAATTTTGTCGCTCGCTTATCACCGAATACGGCAAGCCTCTGTTGGCTTCCTTTGCCAGCATAGGCGATTTGACTTTTCCTGTCAATTTTGGTGCGATTAGCTCAGAAATTATTGAAGGGGTGGATTTTGTAGTAAAATATCGCCAAAATGAAAAATCTGCCAGCGAGCCAGCCGTGATGGTGAAATTGTCAAAAAGAGATGAATTGATTTTTTTGAGAGAATGATTCTCGGGGTTGAAGAATGAGAAATATTGTTCATCATTCCTCAACCCTAATTCCTGGATTTACCGATAATTCGCATCATAAAAAGTCTTATACACTTCAACGCTCTTCACCGTAGCGAAAAGCTTGCCATAATTGGTCTGCGAAATAGCGTAAATCTCGTAAGGGAATTTCGCGGGAATAAAGTCCTTCGTGTTTCTTTCGATGCCAGTAATGTATTTCAAAGCATCCTCTTTATTCTTGAATCGGCGCACCACGATAAGCGGCGTACGGGTTTCACCACTTGGCAGAATTACATCCGTGACGCGCAATTTGTCTAAATCATGATATTTTTTATTAAAATCTGATACCGCATTCCGACAATCATTTAGTGAACCTACATCTTCCAAGACAACGATCACCGAATGAACTTGATCATTTTGTACTTCAAACTGGTCGGTTTCAATTTTTTGTTGCCCTGGCAATGTCCCTGTGGATGCGCCCAGCAAACGCAGTACTTCCCGCGCATATTTCTGCTCTTCTGTATTCGGGTATTTAGAAACTACTTCGTTCAAGGCTGAGATATATTCGTTTTTGCCCTTGAGATTGCCGGTACTCATAGCGCTCAGCAATGCAAATTTGGGTTGCAAAGGATTGGTAGCTCCAAACTTTTCTCTCGCCGAATTGCTTTGATTAAAAGCGTATTGATAATCGCCTTTGGAAAAAGCTGCGTAAGCATCATTATAATAATTAATTACTTTATTTTCTTCATTTTGCGCCTGCACGATGTAATTCGGGTCCTGAATGACCTTAGCATAAGTAGAATTCGGGTATTTAGCAACGATTTTATCTGCGTAAGCTTTGGCTTCTGTGCTGTGATTCAAGTCTTTATGCGCTAAATACAAATAATACCAAGAATCCAATTCTTCATTGCTAGCCGGGTAACGCCGATTTAATTCTTCGAGAATTTCGATGGCTTTTTCGTTGTTTTGCAGGCGATCTCGGTAGAGCTTGCCCAATGCAATCATTGCTTCCCGAGTCTTGATGTGAACGACCGTAAATTCGGCTTCCGTTTTGGGGATTCCTTTTAAAAAATTATCGACCTCATCATCCGTAATAGCCGCTGCTACTGCCGAGGTATCCGTACCAGTACCTTGATCAATAAGCGCAGCCGATTGCTGGCTGGAGCGGCGCCAATTATCTGTCAAAGAACGACTGCCCCATTTGCGCTGAAAATCGCGTTTGCCTTGTTTTACCGAACGATCGTTATATGCAAAAAATGAACTTTCCTTTTGCAAAGCTGGCGTGCCGATAGAACGAGCATCCGCAACCTGTCTGTTGTTGCCTATTTGTTCATTCACTAGTTGCGCTTGCTGGGCTGCACGTTCCTCTTCAAGTTGCTTTTTGATATTGGCAGCAAATTCCTTTTTTTCATCTTCGCTCATTTGCGCAATGCGAAGCAAACTATCTTGTAATGCAATAATTTCAATATTTTTGGCAATATCCGTCAGATTCTTGCTCAATCGTTCTACCTCTTTGTAGCGCTTATCTGTATCCTGCATTGCTTGCAGTGCAATATCAAAATATTGTTTTGCAGCTACAAAATCTTCATCTTCATAATATAGCTGCGCCAATTTGAGGCTGCTTTCCACTTTTTGGGAGTTACTGGAAGTGCTATTTTCTAAGGAAAGTGTGAGGTTTTCAATAGCGGTTTGTCGGTCACCCGCCTTCAAAGCAATATTAGCAAGCGCATAATAAATCTGGTCTTTATATTCTGTATTTTTCTCGTCTTTGAGCATTTTATTCAGATTAGCAACAGCGTCTTCCGCACTGCCACGACCGCTTGCCCAGGCATTCTGCGCCATATTCATCTTGGCGTTGAACTCCATTTCGTACTCATTGGTCAGTTTCACCACCCTTTCAAAATTGGCGTAAGCTCTATCGCTATTGCCGGCTTGCTGTTGTAATTGTGCCAGAATAAAGGCATAGCGAGCCTTATCAGCACGTTTGTCAGCAGTTTCTATGGCTTGTTCCAGAGGAGCAATGGCTAATTCCGCCTGATTTTGCTTCAAAAGCAAATAAGCTTGCAGCGGAGTCAAATCTTTTCTAATCGCATCAAAAGTGCCAGGGTCGTCATTCAATTGCGCAATAAGGCGTTGAGCGCCATCGTAGTTATCTCGCTCGATAAAGGTTTTTGCTAGCCACAGTTTAGCATCCTGATAAACCGGACGGTGCTTCAAAAAATAATTATCCGGCCCTTCATCTGCTGGTTTTTCTTCAGCTTGCTTTTCGTCTTTTTTATCTTTTTCGAATTTTTGCTATCGTCTTCAACAGTTGGTGAAGGTGGCGGCGTTTTATCAACTTGCTCTTCCTGGTTCGTTTGGGTGCTACTACCGGGGCGCTTGGGCGGCGGCAATCCTTTCTTACGAGCTCTTTTCACCGCTTTGCTGTAGCGGGCGCGTTCTTTTTTGATTGCTTTGGCACGTTTCTCGCGCTCTTTGCGCAGCCGGCTTTGCTCTTTTTTCTTCTCTTTCGCTGTCAACTCACGCTCTTTCTGGGCTTCTTTGGCCGCCGCTTTTCGCTCAGACACAGTTTTGGCAGCATCTTTGGAACGATCCTTTGCGCTAGGTTTTTTTTCTGCCTTCGGATCGAACTCATTGAGCATATATTTGAAAGTCGCCTCAGCAGATTCGTAATCCTGCTTTAAGAATTGAGCCTGACCAACCAAAAGATAACAGTCATCTGTCCATTGGCTGGGGCGATGCAAATTCACTACCACCGAAACTTTTTTGATCGCGGTATCCATTTGAGGATAAATCCCTTGCGGATTCTCATTCTCCAGATAAGGATACATACTCAGCACTTGATTATAATTGTCCTGATACTGCGAATCCAATTGTGCAAAAGTGCCGATCATAATCTCATTGGCATTAAAATAGCCGTTATATTTGGCGGTCGTATTGTGGTAGAGTTTGCCAAGAGGTGACAGGTCGTCGCGTCGCTTCTGAGTAGTACAAGCAACCGATAAGCCGATAATTGCAAGCAATAAATACGCTTTATTCACGTGTTTCAAAGCGATAGTCTTTATGTTAAAAAATGACAAAACCAGGGTTAAAAATGCTACAAAGCCGCTTTGCTTCGTTAAATCTGCTTAATTTTGCAGATTGCAAAAGGCAAAGATAACGCTTTTCCTCCATAGACTTCAAATCGAAAAAACGCAATTTATAGTGTATTGAGGAGGATAATTAACAGAGAAAGACAATAGAAGTAGCCGGAGGTTGGTTCAGAAATAATTGTTTTTTACAATATAAAAAGTTATATGTCGAAAGGAAGCGAACAAGCGCAGAGCTGGTGGACACGCACCAAAGAAAGACTCCAGAATACCTATCGATTGGTCATTATGAATGATGAGACCTTTCAGGAGGTCGCCTATTATCGCCTTACCCTGCTCAATGTGTATATCATGCTGAGTACCTTGATCGTGCTTACGGCGGTGCTGGTGACCATAAGCATTGCTTACACCCCTCTAAAACGTTACATCCCAGGCTATGTCGGCGGCGGTAGCAATGATAGTGAACTGTACAAACTGTACCAGGAGGTACAAGACCTGGAAAAAGAACTTGCTGCACAACGTACTTATTCTGAGAGTTTTCGAAAAATGCTGGTGCAAGATGTACAAACTGTTGACGAAGTACCTCCCGCCAAAGACTTTCTCCAGGATAGCTCGATGGTAGAAGTGGGAAAATTAGAAGAAGATCAGCAATTGCGGCAGGAGGTGGAAATCACTGAAATTGGCGCGATCGCCAAGAACACAAGAACAACCAACCTCTCTCGCGCGACATTCCGTTGGAACAAATGTATTTTTCACCGCCTGTGACGGGCGAAATCAGCGCCGCCTTTATGGCAGATAAAAAGCATTATGGGGTGGACATTCTCGCCCCTAAAAACACTGCGATCAAAGCAGCGATGGACGGCTACGTTTTTTTCTCTGATTGGACGCAGGAAACCGGCTATACCATTGGTATTCAACATACTAATAATACGATCACTTTCTACAAGCATAACTCGGCACTGCTTAAAACAGTTGGGAGCTTCGTACGCTCTGGTGAAGCGGTTGCCATCATCGGCAATACAGGTACCTTGAGTAGTGGCCCTCATTTACATTTTGAGCTTTGGAACAAAGGCATTCCGGTAGATCCTACTGAATACATTACCTTTTAAGGGTTTTGTAATTCTTGCTTTATCCTTGTTACATCAGCGTGAAGCAAATTTAAAAATTCCTTAAACTTGCGGCTTTTCTTATTTTGAAATGGACTTTTTGTAAATTTTACGCTAACTTTGACCTTTCTTTTGGAAAAATGCAAAAACATCATGAGTGTTGAGAATCAAACCAAGTTGACAGAAACTTATAATGAAAAGGGAGAGCGAATCAGCCCAATGCTGACGAACGGCACGAAGAATTTTTTGATCGATATTGACGGTACCATCTGCGATGATATTCCAAATGAAGAACCGGAGCGCATGGCAACTTGCTTGCCTTATCCCGATGCCTGGAAAATCCTTAATAAGTGGTATGATGAAGGTCATATTATCACTTTTTTTACTTCCAGAACCGAGGAACACCGCATTGTCACGGAAGAATGGCTGCGCAAAAACGATTTTAAATACCATGCTATTCTTTTTGGCAAACCACGCGGCGGCAATTACCATTGGATTGATAATCATATTGTAAAAGCAACTCGTTTCAAAGGAAAGTTCACGGATTTGGTGGTGGAAACCCACGAAATCGAAGTGTTCAAAGACTAATAGTAGCTCCGATTGGCAATCGGAGCTACCCTATATTTTTCTTTCCAAAATATCTTTCAAAGCCATATCAAGTTCAGGGTATCGAAATTGGAATCCCGCTGCTTCTATCTTCTCAGAAGAAATTCTATTGCTATTCAAAATCGTATCCGCCATTTCTCCGAAAACCAGGCGCAGCGCAAAGACCGGCCCCGGAACAAGCAAGGCAGGCTTCCCGGAAGCTTCAACAATTTTTTTGGTGAATTCCTTGTTTCTATGAGGATTCGGCGATGCTGCATTATAAAAACCCTCTAATTCTTCATGTTCCATCGCATATTGAAACATCCGACAAATATCATCAATGTGAATCCAGGAATACCATTGATTGCCATCCCCGAAATAACCAGCCACAAAGAAATTCAAAGGTATCAGGAATTTTTCCAACGCGCCACCTTTGGTTGATAACACAATGCCAATGCGCAAACCCACTGTACGAATCCCGGATGTTGCCACTTCTTTAATCGCTTGTTCCCACTCGATACAGCTTTCTGAGAAAAATCCTTTGCCCGGAGGGTCATTTTCTGTCGCCCATTTTTCCCCGTGTCTCCATAAATGCTAATCCCTGCGCTCGAAATAAAGGCTTTTGGTTTTTTCCTAATTTTTGAATCGTATCCAACAAAAGTCGAGTACTTTTGGTGCGGCTTTCAATGATGACGCGCTTTCGCGCATCGCTCCAAGGCTTATCAGCAATGCCTGCTCCGGCGAGATTGATGACATAATCCGCATTTTCCAAGGCTGTCTCATTGATCGTGCCTTTGTACACATCCCATTCAAATGCTGGGAATGGCGCATTCAGATTCTCTTTCCGACTGAGATGCAGCACTTTATAGCCGCTTTCTTGTAATATTTGACTGAGGCGCATACCAATCATGCCTGTGCCGCCGCCGATGAGAACGGTTTTATTATTAGATAATGTCATTATTTACTCGTTTTGCACTAAACAAAGCAACAAAACAATGGTTCAGCACGACATTTGTAATAAAAATTTTCCTTGCATCCGCAAAATGGTTTAATTTAGGGCGCAATTAAGGAGATTACGAGACCCGGAGAAATAGAGACGAGGCGAGGCTTCACAAAAAATATCCTAATATCTTAAAATTATATTCAGAAACCAAAACCACAACCACCCATGAATCGTTTTTCCAATCTTTTGTACCTACTGATTATCAGCTTTTTAACGATTACTGCTTGTAAAACAGATCCAAAGCAAGCCGCTGTTGACTACAAACGCACCGACAATAATGTGATTATCCGCCTACGCGCTGAACCCGACCGTTTGAATCCTATACTGATGACGAGTAATTACGCACGCGTAATTGTTGATCAAATGTATATGTATTTGTTAACCGTTGATCCTCAATCGTTTGAATTGATGCCGCATTTAGCGAAAGCCTTGCCAACTATACAGGAAATCACGGATGGCCCTTGGAAAGGTGGACTTTCCTATGCTTTTGAGATACATGACGAGGCGGTTTGGGACAATGGCACTCCGGTGACTGGAAACGATTATTTATTCAGTATTAAAGCTGTAATGAATCCGGTGATACCAGCGGCGCGGCTGCGCTCTTATTTAGCTGATATTAAAGACATACAAGTTGATCCTGACAATCCGAAGAAATTTACGGTATTCACCAATCAAAAATATATGTTGGGTACAGAATCCGTGTCTAATAGTGTGCCTATTATGCCGGAATATTTGTACGATCCGCAAGGCTTGATGAAAAATTTTACGTTGGTTGATCTTTCTGATCCTGCAAAAGCAGACGCTTTATCCAAAAATCCACAGATCATGCAATTTGCGGCGGATTTCGATTCTGAAAAATTTTCGCGGGAAAAGGGCTTTATTGCTGGCTGCGGGCCTTACCAGTTTGAAGAATGGATTACCGGACAAAAAGTTATCCTTACCAAAAAAGCCAATTGGTGGGGCGATCAACTTACAGATGAGTATCCTGCCCTTGCTGCATCGCCAACAAGCATGGAATTCCTGCCAATTCCTGACGACGCCACCGCTGTGAATGCTATCAAATCGGAAGATGTGGACGTGTCCACCGATATTCCTGGCGCAGACTATTTTGCTATGAAAAATGAGCCTTCTACGAGTGAGCGTTACAATTTTTATACACCGCCACTATTACAATATGCTTGTTTGTATTTAAATAATGATAATCCAAAATTATCCGATAAACGGGTACGCCGTGCTTTGTCTCATGCTATCAATGTGGATGAAATTATCAAAACGGTTTATGAAGGCTTAGCCGAAAGAACGGCAGTACCGATTAATCCAAGCGCTCCCTACGCAGATGAAAACCTGAAACCAGTTCTCTACAATCCTGGAGAAGCTAAAAGATTATTACAAGAAGCAGGCTGGACGGATAGCAATGGCGATGGCACAGTTGATAAGCAAATCAATGGCGAAAAAGTAGAATTGAATCTTTCCTGTTATGTTTCTTCAACGAGCGAAACCGGGCGAAGCGCGCTGCTCTTGGCCCAAGGAAACCTCAAGGAAGTGGGTATTAATATGGAAATCGTGCCAAAAGAATTCACGGTGTATATGCAAGATGTGCGAAGCAAAAACTATGAAATGGCGTCAGGTGGACGCACAATTTCTCCGACGCTTTGGGAGCCCACTCAAGACTGGTACTCAGAGGCTGCTGCCGGTGGTGATAATCATAATAATTTTAAAAATGCGGAAGCAGATAAATTGATTGAGCAAATTCGTGTAACTTTAGATGAAAAAGCGCGTAATGAATTGTATAAAAAATTGCAGCAAATCATTTATGAAGAACAGCCTGCGGTTTTCTTGATGTATCGTACTGGCTCGATGGTGATTCATAAGCGTTTTGATGCGAAGCCAACGATTATGCCTCCGGGCTATGTGCCAACAGAATTTAAGTTGGATTTACAATAGTATAATAAACATATAAAGAAGTGCCACACTTATTAAGTGCGGCACTTCTAATTATTTAGTATCATGTTGCATTATTTGCTCAAACGAATGCTGATTTTTATTCCTACACTCGTCATTATTTCCTTAGTGTCGTTTGGCTTGAGCAAATTAGCGCCCGGCGATCCGATTAATTCCGATGACGATTCCAAGCTTGATATTCGAGATCGGGAGCGCGTTTACCGCGAAACCGCTCAATTTTGGGGTTTGGACAAACCGACATTTTATTTTAACCTTTCTTCGGCGGCTTATCCTGATACACTATATAAAATTGTATTAAAAGAACGGCGCAAAACATTACAAAATCTGGTCGCGCAATATGGAAACTGGTCAGAAATAGAAAATTATTATCATCATATTCAGTCCTCAGAATTATTTTTATTTAGTTTATCAAATACAAACCAATTTAAAGAATTAAGCATTGTACGAAGCAATGTACGAGAGCTTTATCTTCAATATCAAGATCATCGTATTAATAGTATTTTAAAAAAATTACAAAATCAATTAGCCCAGGACAGCCTATTGGCGGGCGTTTCAGGAGATCGATTTACGCAACTTGAAAATGCTTATATAAATATTAAAGAAAAGTCGACTCCAAATAAACTATTCATTCCAGATATAAAATGGTATGGTTTTGATAATCAATATCATTATTGGTTCCGTAATTTTTTAACAGGTGATTTTGGAAGATCCTATTATGATAGCCGACCCGTAGCAAGTAAATTAAAAGATGCCATTTTCTGGACACTTATTATAAATTGTACCGCAATTTTAATCGCTTATTTACTTTCTATTCCGTTAGGTGTGTTTTCAGCGGTGCGTAAAGACACGCTTTGGGATCGAATTGTAACAATTACGTTATTTATATTGTATTCATTACCAACCTTTTGGATTGCTACGCTGCTCATGATATTTTTGACGCTACCGCAATATGGGATTGAATTATTCCCGACGATGGGTTTGGGCAACGTGCCAAAAGACGCTTCTTTTTGGGAAAAATTTACAACCAGAGCCGAACATTTAATTTTGCCGATTTTTTGTTTAACTTATGCTTCTTTGGCCTTCATTTCCAGTCAGATGCGAGGCGGTATGCTCGATGTATTACGTCAGGATTTTGTGCGCACAGCCCGCGCCAAAGGCTTACCCGAAAACAAAGTTATCTGGCGACACGCTTTTCGCAATGCGCTTTTCCCCGTTATTACCATTTTTGCAGCGGTATTCCCCGCAGCCATTGCCGGTTCGGTGGTGATTGAAGTCATTTTTAATATTCCGGGCATGGGAAAATTAACGATTGATGCTATCAACACCCGCGATTATCCTGTGGTTTATACCGTTTTGATGCTTTCTGCCGTTTTGACTATGATAGGTATTTTGGTAGCGGATATCATGTATGCAATGCTCGATCCTCGTGTTTCGTATAGTAAAAATAGTATCTTGCAATACGCCAATTTACAAAGAATTAGGATTTTGTAAAGCATAAGGATCATTGATATAAAACCATCAAAAAGTAAATAATTTGTATTAAGCTAATGTGCTGATTTGCCAATATGCTAATGAATTTATAATTGACAGTTAATCAGCGCTTTATTAATAAAATAGACCTTATTTAAATTAGAACAAGCACTTATGACAAAAGAATTAAAATTATTGGATGTAGTAGCCTTGCTAAAAGCGATGCCCGAGGAAAAATTGCAAGAAGGCCAGGTAGGCACTATTGTAGAAATATTAGACGAAAATGTATATGAAGTAGAATTTACAGACCGTCAGGGACAAACATTAACAACTTGTGCCGTCAATAGCGCTGATTTATTACAGCTTCAGTACGAATTAGAATTTGCTTAGTTTACATTTTGTAATGAAACCAAAAAAAAAAGAAAAAAACCAGACGACTTACCCGAAATCCTGGCTTGCCGCCTGGAACGCTTGTCTTTACTGGCGAAAAGAAAGTGGACGCTTCCAATGTGTTCATGATTCAATATAGCGAAGAGCATCTGGTAGAAAAGAGCCTCAAGGACGACCTTCCGCCACCTGAGCTTAATAATTTTACTACATGGTATGATGTAAAAGGTTTACATAATGTATCATTAATAGAGCGCTTGGGTCAGCTATATAATATTCATTCCTTGATTTTGGAGGATGTGCTCGATACGCAGCAACGGCCGAAGTTTGAGGAATACGAAGATGGAATTTTTATAATATTACATGCTATTACATTTGATCATGATGCGCGTGAAATCCAGACCGAACACATTGCTATTTTTGCAGGCCATAATTTTTTACTCTCTTTTCAGGAAAAAGATGATGATACTTTTGCCCCTGTGCGCGCGCGCATTCGCAGTGCCAGCGGGCGCATCCGCAAGCGCGGGAGCGATTATTTAGCTTATGCTTTGGCGGATAGTGTAGTAGATCATTATTTTATTGTGCTGGATCAACTCCAGGAAATTATCGAGTCGCTCGAAGAAGAAGTGATGTATAAGCCTGATAATCACACCAAAGGCAAGATACATCAGCTTAAATCGCAGATGTTGATGCTGCGTAAATCCATTCTACCTTTGCGGGAAGCGATTAACTGGTTTGTAAAGACCGACTGCCCGATTGTACAAAAAGATACCGATGTATTCACGCGCGATTTGTACGATCATATAGTACAAGTAATTGATATGGTGGAAACCTATCGTGATATACTGAATGGTTTATATGATCTTTATTTATCGGAAATTAGCTATCGCATGAATAATATTATGCAATTGCTTACTATTATTTCAACGATTTTTATTCCGCTTACCTTTATTGTAGGGATTTATGGTATGAATTTTGACAATATGCCGGAATTACACTGGCATTATGGCTATTTTATTATTTGGGGCATTATGACTTTTATTACTATTTGTATGTTTATTTACTTTCGCCGTAAACGCTGGTTATAAAATTAGCGCATAATTTTTACTAAATTGCAATCAACTGTCGATCATATTCACAAGATAAATCAACTACTTTATAGCGTTCCTGATCAAAAATCCAGGGTATAATTTTTACATCCTCCTGATTTTTTATAAAATTATCATCTTGATATAATTTCTGAGCTTGCGCTAATACATTCAACTCCGCCAATCGCTGGCAGCGCATTTTAAAATCTAATATCTGACGCAATTTTGACCAATGGCGATAAGCAAGATATTTAATTTCATTTACCCAATTATTAAATGAATTATCCGAATATTCATATTCATTTTGTTGATCAAATGTTTGTAAAGCAAGGCGCACACCACTACACTCATAATGCCCGCATATTATGATGCGTTTTATATGTAACTCTTCCAAAGCATATTGTAAAATAGATCGAAAACCGGCATCTTCTAATCTAACCTGATTTGCAATGTTTTGATACACAAGCACTTCTCCCGATTGTAATCCTAATACCTCATGCGGTATTACTTGACTATCCGAGCACCCAACCCAAAGTACGCTTGGCACAACTGGTTTGGTCTCTTTAGGTTTTAGATGTGTATTGTTTTGAGAGAATTCATTATTACCATAATGATACTGCCTCAAAACATCGAATAATATTTGCATGACATAATTTGGTTTTACTGCTTTGTAAAATTTTATGTCTTTTATATAAAGAATATCAAGACAGGTTTACATTCTTTAATTTAAGTTTACATTACCTGGTAAATTTTTCACCTCCAATTGAATATTGCGTTCATCCGCAGTACTGGCAAAATCCTTGATAATATTGAGCGCATCGAAGTCAATATCCTGGCTTCGAGAACCATCTATCGTCACGGTGCTATTCGCCGGAAGGTGATCTAAAGTTAATTGTAAGCTTGCTTTATTAATAAAAGAGACGTGCTCGCTTAATACAATTGTAATTTGCTTATGTCCATTGCTATCAGGATGCTCTTCAGCATGATAAAAATAAGGCGTTTTGTAATTCGCTTTAAGAATAAAGAAAATCCCAACGACCATACCGATCGTGATACCAATAAGCAAATCGGTGAATAAAATTGCTACAACAGTAACAACGAATGGAATAAACTGCTCCCAGCCATTTTTATACTGTTGTGCGAAAAGTTTTGGTTTAGCCAATTTATAACCAACCATCAGCAAGACCGCTGCCAAGGCAGAAAGTGGGATCAAATTCAAAATATTAGGAATTAATACAACCGCCACAAGTAAGAAAATACCATGATACACCGCCGACATTTTAGTTCTCGCTCCTGATTCTAAGTTCGCAGTACTACGCACGATCACAGCTGTCATAGGCAAGCCGCCGATCAAGCCAGCTAAAATATTGCCTACACCTTGAGCCTTGAGTTCACGATTATTGGGTGTGTGGCGTTTGTGCGGGTCAAGTTTATCCACCGCTTCCACACTCAGCAAGGTTTCCAGGCTGGCAATAATGGCAATTACCAAGGCGTTTTCCAAACTAATGGGTTCGCAATAGCACTAAAATCAGGCAAAGTCAAGATTTTTTCTGTACCGGGGCTACCGCCATTCAGGATGGGCAATTTGACCAAATGCGAAGACTCGATTGCCAAGGCCGGTGATACCATTCCAAATATAATATTAGCAATAATACTAATAACTACTGCTACCAGAGCACCGGGAACAATCTTTGACCAGTTTTGCTTTTTGATAAATGGCCTTTCCCAAAAAATGAGGATTGCCAATGACAGAACGCCCACGATTAAAGCACCCGGCTGAATATGCTGAAGCGCAAAGAAAAAGTTTGTGAATGTATTATGCCCTTCACCATCGCCATATTGGGTAGCCCCAAAAGCTTCCTGATCAACACCAAGAAAATGCGGCAACTGCTTGAGAATCAAGATCAAACCTATAGCAGTTAGCATCCCTTTGATAACCGAGGAAGGAAAATAAAGCCCAATAATACCGGCTTTCAGGTAGCCCATAACGATTTGAATAACCCCCGCCAGCACTACCGCCAACAAGAATATTTCAAAAGAACCCAATTCCGTGATAGCGCTTAAAACAATCACCGTCAAACCTGCTGCCGGGCCACTCACGCTGAGATGCGAGCCACTTAAAAATCCAACGACGATTCCACCGACGATTCCAGTGATAATGCCCGAAAATAGTGGCGCTCCTGATGCCAATGCAATACCCAAACATAAGGGCAAAGCCACTAAGAATACAACCAAACCCGAGGGGATGTCACTGCGAAACTCTTTGATATAGGTGCCAAAATTTTCTTTCATGGTCTTACTATTTAAGATAGTAGTTTTACTTTGTTATTAAATAACAGCAAGGCTGTGCAATAGCCCTGAAGCTTCACAAGTTGATGATAATCTTGATTTTAGTTAGCTTGGAATAAATATATTCCAAATAGAATTGTCAGAAAAAATAAGAAATACTTTAGTCATACACGCAAATAACAGAAAAAATATAGTATTGTTCTCAGGGACAATAGTTAAATAAAAGTTAAAGAATAGTAATACTACTATTTTGAAATGGAATACTTTGATTCAATAAGTTTGAAGAATAAATTTTCATATAGAAGCAAGAAACCAAATAAAATTCTGATTTCTTTTGCATTAAAGCGGCGGACGGTTTGAGTCTTAACGATAATACATCAATATCGCCCCAAACAATGTAATCAAGGCAGCCAGAACAGTTGCCATCCGAATGGAATAACGTAAATGGCGCACGAAGGTTTCAATCTCGGTTTTCATGTGGGGGTATTTCGGAAGAATCTCCGTTTCCATTTTTTGTCTGTTGAAAACATGGCTTGCTCCGAATTCTACTTTGTTCTGAACCAATGTCTTATAAACTTTAAAAACACGAATACGAAAATACAGATTCAAAACAGCATCGCCGCGAACAAAGCCCAAACCAAAGCAATCAGAAAAACGTACATATTCTCTAGTTTTTTCTAAAGTCGAAAATTGGAAATTAGCACTTTCCCGGCGTTTTCAAATCCAGGCCTTCATCCAAACATCGATAAAACGATTCTATATATTCCTGTATATCCTGTCGGGATTCGCTTGGTAAAAGTTTAAATTTCTTAATACAATTCAATAAGTTCGGCTTTTGTTCCTGAAATATTTTAATCGTTGGTTGCAACTCCTCTACCGATTCTGCAAAACCTAAAAAAACGCGCTCCCTCACTGTCTTGATCCCCAACGTACCGTCAGGAGATGCGTATGGCGCTTTAACAAGGCCCGAAAAATCAAAATCATAAGGCACCAGCATGAAAGCCGCGCTATCTTTGGGTTGCAAGAGTTTCATGTTTCGGAGCATAGGCGTTGACCAATCGGTATTGCCAATCATATATTGAAAAAGATCATGGGTATTCACACAAGCAGATTGGAAGCTATCCTTGGGCGTGCTATAACAATCATCACACACTTTGGAGGCATAACGACCCCTCATTTCATCTTCATCTTCCATCAGGATACCATAACGCGTAAAACCAGTACTACTATTGTCATCGCTGTATTTGACCTTTACCAATTGTACGCGATAATGCGTTGGCGAAAGAATTTGGTACAATTTATAAGTCAAGTATTCCCGAAGCACATTCTCATCGCCCACTTCGTTATCCACGCAATGTGTGACCAATTTAAGATCGTTATGATCATTGAATCCAGCGGCTTCCAGCTCTTTTTTAGAAAAATTGACAAATAGCGGCGGAAAAGGACAAACCCGACGCCGAAACTTGCCGCGCACCTGGAGTTCCACATTCCAGCTGCGTTTTTTGCCTTTTTCATCCTTATAAGAAAAAGTGGCAGGGAGTTCTTCTTCCGAGCGTTTGGTATTCAGCAAGGAGTCAATATCGGTCTCGATTTCTACTTTTATAACCTCATCAAAACTCAGGTGTTCAAAAATGCTTTTTTCACCTTCTTTGTCTTGAAAAGTAAAGCTATTAAAAATAAAAATTGTAAAAATGCATATTGCTGAAAGACAAATAATTCTGGGTCGGTTTTTCATAATGTTGTTTTTTCAACTCCTGCAAAGTACGGTTAGCTGCGGCGAGATTTCCATGTTTTTCGACCAAAAAACTCAAAATATCTATGCCTTTGCTTTTCTAAGCCATAATAATCGCCCGATCCAGATAAACAAACCGATAAAAATAATAGCCATCGCTAAAAAATCCAAACTCCATTTGAGCAAAGAAAATATAGCGGTGACAGAAGCAATGCCATCAGCGCGTTCCGGTAACTGATTGATCATCAGCACAATACCCGTATTTTCGGCAAAATCAAAAAGCATCCCTTTGAGCGGGATAACAGGCAATAATTTCGTCCACTGCTTTTCCGGCGCTATCCGCCCCCATATAAAAGCGATTAATAATGAAAAAGCAAATCCATATATAATAGGATAAATAATATCTACACTAAGCTCTATATTTTTATAATATTGAAGGGCTTCTGTATTATAAACAGATAATATCTCGTACGCACGATCGGGTGTATAAGTAGGTATCTCTAAGTCAATCGGCTTAGCATCAGGAGCATACGATTGCATTTTTTTTGATACTTGTGGCATTACCACGCCCATCATAATAAAATCAAGTGCAAGCAAAATTATTACATTTCGAGCAGTAGCAAGTTGATGTAATTTATGTAGCATATCATAATGCTTATTTATTTAATGATACCTTTCTCTAATTCAAATTGTATTTAACACGAATTTAGGATTTTGAATCAAAATATTTGAGGTTGGCAGGCGTTTTTTCATTCACAACCAAAAACCGGATTACCCATGACATTTGATCGCAACAAGTTTATTAGCGCAACGAATTATTTAAAAAATATCTCGCTGATCCTGCTGGTGGCCTTTATCACGGTGAAATGCGATGTATTGAATGAGCTTACGACAGAGCCGCTACCAAAAGCCGGCACGACCAAACCCGCGCCAAATGCCTCCTCCAGCAGGGAAGTCGCACTCCGCAATGACATTGTAGGTTATGCAAAAAAATACCAAGGTACTAAATATCAAGCAGCCGGCAAGACGCCCAAAACGGGATTTGATTGCTCAGGTTTTACTTGTTATGTAATGAATAATTTTGATATTGACTTATCGCCGAGTTCGCGCACGCAAGCAACGCAAGGCGCTTCAAAGCCAGTAGAAAAGGTAGAACCAGGCGATTTGATCTTCTTTCGTCGCAGCAAAAGCGAGCCTATTTTTCATGTAGCAATGGTCGTAGAAAATGATCGCAAGAGCCTGAAAGTGATTCACAGCACCTCGCGTGGCGTGGTAGTGGACGATATCCTTGCCTCAGAATACTGGAAACCCAAGATTTACTCGGCTCGGGATGTGGTTTCGCTTTCGCAATAAAATATTATATACTTATTTCGCAATTGTGATATTCATTACATTTGCTTTATAAAAATTGCTCTATTTTTGCTTGATCAAAAGCCCTGTTTGGAGCTTCGTACCTCGTACTTCTAACTTAGCATTATGGAGCATTATTGGACAATATTTCTCAATTCTTACAAAGGCTATGCGCGTTATCTTTGGCACGAAGTGACGCATCCCGGCTGGCATAATTATTTTTATTGGCTGATCGGCGTTTCGGCATTTTTCTTTTTACTGGAAATCGTATCACCCTGGCGCAAGGATCAACCCAAATTCCGCAAGGATTTCTGGCTGGACTTTTTTTATATGTTCTTTAACTTTTTTTTATTTTCATTAATTATTTATAATGCCGCTTCCCGCGTAGTAGTCGAGTTTTTAAATGATGGCATTGAAAGCCTGTCAGGCTTTGATTTACAAGCTTCCAATCCGCTGCGGCACGCGCCGATATGGGCAATTCTATTGATTGGCTTTGTGGTGCGCGACTTTATTCAATGGTGGGTGCATCGCTTATTGCATTGGAACACAAGGCTTTGGGAATTTCATAAAGTGCATCATTCTGTGGAACAAATGGGATTTGCCGCGCATTTGCGCTACCATTGGATGGAAAATGTAGTGTATCGCACGCTGGAATATATTCCGCTGGCACTACTGGGCATTGGCTTATATGATTTTTTTATCATACATATTTTTGCTTTAGCCGTCGGGCATTACAATCATTCTAATATCTCCGTACCAGGCTACGTGACGGGCGGCGTGCTTGGGCTTTTGATTGGATTGGTTATTGCTACAAGTGGTTTTGAGATCTATATATTACAAAATCCTACTATATGGCAACAAATACTAGTGGTACTGGGCTCGGTGGTAGCAGGTTCGGTTGTATTAGGCCCATTTATGAAAATTATTTTCAACAGCCCGGAGATGCACATCTGGCACCACGCACATGATATGCCTGAAACACATCGCCTAGGCATCAATTTCGGTTTGACGCTGGCGATCTGGGATTATATTTTTGGCACGGCGCATATTCCACATAGCGGCCGCGATGTAAAGCTTGGTTTTCCTGGCGTAGAAGCATTTCCCACCGATTTTATGCATCAAAATTTACATGGCTTTGGCAAATGATTTATTGGCTATGCAGCTAAAGCAAAATACTTTCACCAAATCATTTAGTTTTATTAAATTTCCATTTTACAATCAAAAGAATCATGCCTACTTTTCGGACTGAGTTGCCAACCATTAATTTTAATTTTAATATCAATCATCAGGATTGCTTGATGAGCATTGGTTCTTGTTTCACGGAAAATATTGGGGCTCGGATAAAACAATTGAAATTCAATCATTTATCAAATCCTTTTGGCATTATTTACAATCCGATTTCGCTGAGCAATATGTTGCATTATTTGCTCTCCGATCGTATTTTTTCAGAAGCAGATCTATTTTTTCATCAAGAGCAATGGCATAGTTTTGCGCATCATGGCCGTTTTTCTGGTTTGGAAAAGGAAACGACGCTGAACAAAATGAATCAGGCGCTCGCAGAAGCAAGAATTCACCTATCCAAAGTTAATCGATTGCTCATTACACTCGGCACGGCGAAAGTCTTTATTTTCAAGGAAACCGGCGAGATTGTTGCAAATTGCCATAAGCTGCCGAGGCAAGCATTTGATCGTCAACGCTTGCATATTCGTGACATTGCGGAAGCCTTTGAACCGATTTTGCGAGATTTAAAAAGTCGAAATCCTGATTTGCAGGTCGTTTTCACCGTAAGCCCGGTGCGGCATATCCGCGATGGCTTGATTGAAAATCAACGCAGTAAGGCCGCGCTGCTCATTGCCATTCAACATTTATGCGAAGACATGGATTTTGTGCATTATTTCCCTGCTTATGAATTAGTTATGGACGATTTGCGCGATTATCGTTTTTATGAAGCGGATATGATTCACCCGAATCAAATTGCCATCGATTATATCTGGCAGCATTTTGCGGAAGCTTTTTTTGCTCAGGATACAAAAGAATTGAATGTAAAGATGGAAGCGATTTTGCAAGCGGCACAGCATCGCCCATTTCATGCACAATCTCAACAGTATCAGGCATTTTTGCATAAGCAAATTGAAAAGATTGAAATTTTGGAAAAGACTTATCCTTATTTGAATTTGGCGCAGGAAAAAATGCTGTTTTCAAGTCAATTGCTATAATAAAATGATTTTATAAAAATTATTACATTTTATAATAACTGCATTTTATCGATCTAACAAATTGATAATTAATTTTTTATAAATATTTTTTACCTTAAATATTATACACCGATTAAATAAATCCTTTTGATATAAAAAACAAAAGCCGACCGCAGGGCCGACTTTCGTTTATTCATTATGACTACGCTCTAATCTTATTGTACTACGATGTCTTTGTAATACGCTTTGTGCGGTGTCACCACTTGCACCACATACTTACCGGATGCCAACTCGTCGAGGTTGTAGCGGCGCTCCACTTTCAGCACATTTTGCATACTGTCTTCAAAAACCGTGTTGCCACGCTCGTCCATCAGGCGGAAGCTCACATCGCTTAGGCGGTTGTTGAACATCATCAGATCCAAAGCATCGTTTTTCCATTTCATCGTCGGTACGAAATAGGTTTCGCGGTCGGTCACGTTCAAGATCAATTGATTGTTCTTGATGGTGAAAGGCTGAATGATTTCACGCGTACCTGCCAATACTATCACTTGATAATTACCTGCTTCCAATCCTTCTACATTGAAGATTTTGGCGAAGGTCTCCCCTTCTGAAGTTTTTGTCTCCAGTACAAAACCATTCTTGGTTGAGATCTCAACGGTAATCGTGGATGTCAGTTGTTCAGCGATCACGCTTACTTTCTTCTCAGAACCAGATTTCTCGATTCTGACGGTAGGAATTGATTCGGCTGCAAACATAGTGCTTGCGCTTACTAAGAATAAACCCAGTGCAAAAATTTTTTGAAAAGCCTTCATAATAACAGTTTTTAAAAGTTTGAAATTCAGGGTGCGAAATGTGAAACCATTTTTTATTTTTCAAATCCCACATTTTATTTTTAATTCTTCTATTTCATCGGTTGATGTCCTCTTACGGTTACAAAGGTATGCGAACAATGCAAGCCATGCTACCATAATTTTAACAAGTTTTAATGCTATTTTAACCAAAATAAGCATTTAAGCCTTTTAAAGATCAAAATAATATCATTGTTTGCAGAATAAAATTTCGTTTATGATTTTCTGCTCAAAACCCTGCTTGTCAAATGCTGCTTTTAGATGCAAAATGTTCCAAATTGAAAAAAGGAAAAGGTTTTATTCGACGATTATCAAAATCAATAGGACGAAGCCCATTTTTTACTAAAATCTGACGTTTTTTGCCGAAAAATCAAAAAAAACATCTTTCAGACGGCTTTTCTGTACCCTTTATCGAACACGCCAAATTCTATTGCAACTTTTCAACCCGGAAAACGACTATTATTATAAAGGTTCAAAGTTGAAGAATTGAGCAACTGAAATTTCAATCAATCAGTCATTCAATAACTCAATCATTCAACACTAAAAAACTTAGTATGGCAACGACGAAAAATGCGGATCACTTCATGAAACTCAGTAATTACCTACTGCCGATATTGGCTTTGGTTACATTTATAGGAACAGCTTGCGAACAAACTCCCCAGCCAAGCCTCTTCAGCCAATGGAATCAACAGGAATTGCTGGAATTAGAGATTGCTACTGATCTGGAAGCGCTTTTGGGAAATGCGGAACAAGAACAAACCGCTCTAATTACTTGGCTTGATGCGAATGGCACCACTCAATAATTAGATGCGGCAATCGAAGTGCGTGGTAAAACCCGTCGGGAAATCTGTGCCTTTCCGCCGCTCAAAATAAAATTTGATGAGAAAACCTTGCAAGCTAAAGGATTTAACCCTGCTTATGAAAACCTTAAATTGGTTACCCATTGCGTGGCTGGCAATGACGAGTTGGTGTTGCGTGAATACTTAATTTATTTAATACTTAATCAATTGACTAACAAAAGTTTCCGCGTACAATTAGCAAAAGTGACTTATCGTAGTATCAATTCAAAGATCGAAGCTTATGCTTTTGTAATAGAAAATAATGACGAAATGGCGCATCGCCTGGATGGTGAAATCGTTGAAGCTGAACAGCTCAAAGCTATTGATGCAGCGCAATATCGATTGCTGACCGTTTTCCAATATATGATAGGCAACACGGATTGGAATTTGGATAAAAGTCACAATATCAAGTTAATAAGCATTAATAAAAATTCTTCTCCCACGCCTGTTCCTTATGATTTTGATCATGCTGGCTTGGTCAATGCACCTTACGCGAAGCCACACCCGATGATGCCGGTCAAAAATGTACGCGAACGCTATTTACAATGGCGGGGCACAAATACAGAAGGTTTGGAAGAAACTTTACAATTATTTAAAGAACGAAAGGAAATATTATATCAGGAAGTAATAGATTTTGAATTATTGAGCAAGGCAAGCCGCCAGAACATATTGCAATACCTGGATTCTTTTTATAATAGCTTACCCCAAATCCCCAAATTGGCAGTGAAAACTTCCAAAGAAAATATAATAGCAGGCGTTTGACCTTGATTAAAAAGATTTGTATGATTGCCCTGATTTTTGCTTTTGGAAAATACTGAAAATCCCCGCCTGCAACGGACAGGAGTCCCGGTAATTAAGCTAATCCCTTAAATCAAGGTCTATTTTTTTCTATCTGTTACAAACACGACCAAATCTTCGAGCGATTGGCGGGCCGGCACATTCGGAAAAGTATGCAATATCTCAAAGGCTTCCTGACGAAATCGAAGCATCGCTTCTTGCGCATATTCCAAGCCCCCGCTTTGCTGCACAAATTCGATGACTTCCCTTACTTTATCAGGTTTGTTATTATGTAATCGTATGTTATTCATTACATTACGCTTGACATCCCTCGTGGCGTTCTCCAAAGCATATATTAATGGCAGCGTCAATTTTTTTTCTTTAATGTCAATCCCTAAAGGTTTTCCGACATCATCGGTGCCAAAGTCAAACAAATCATCCCTGATTTGAAAAGCAATGCCAATTTTTTCACCGAATAATCGCATTTGCTCGATCACCGTTTCATCCTTTGTAGCCGAAGCCGCGCCAGCGCTGCACGCCGAAGTGATCAGAGACGCCGTTTTTTGTCGAATAATTTCATAATAAATATCTTCTCTGATGTCGAGCCGACGCGCTTTTTCGATTTGCAATAATTCACCTTCGCTCATTGATTTTACTGCTTCTGATACAATTTCCAATAAGCGAAATTCTTTATGTTTCAAGGATAATAATAAACCTTGCGAGAGTAAATAATCACCAACCAATACCGCAATTTTATTTTTCCACAAGGCATTAATAGAAAAAAAACCGCGTCGTTCATAAGAATCATCCACCACATCATCGTGCACAAGGGTCGCCGTATGCAACAATTCCACCAAAGAAGCCGCCGAATAAGTAGAGTCGGTCACGCCGCCACAAAGTTTGGCAGTGAGGAAAATGAACAAAGGGCGTACCTGCTTGCCTTTCCGTCGTACAATATAGTAGGTGATTTTATCCAATAGCGGTACAGGGCTGCGCATCGCCTCTCGAAAATGCTTTTCGAAGTGCCGCAAGTCTTGTTCTACAGGTTCTTTAATAGTACTCAATGACTTCACCATACAGGCAAATTTGAAAGCCCAAAACTACAAAACTTTGAACACACCAATCTATCTGCCTGTTTAGAAACTTTTAATTTTTTCTGAAAAAATTGAAAGATGTAAATAAATATAGAAACTGCGAAATAAATTAATTTATATTAAAATTATCATGTATATTAATCATTAATTCCGATGCTTTAACCTCGTTTATAGGTAGATTTACATTAAAATTATCGCGTATATTAATCGGTTATTTTTGGCAATTCAACAAAAAAACTAGTGCCTTCGCTCACTCTACTCTCCAGCCAAATACTGCCTCCAGCAGCTTCTACAATGCTTTTGCTCATAGCAAGTCCGAGACCCGTGCCGGAGCTTTTGGTGGTGAAATTGGGTTGGAAAACTTTTTCCTGCATTTCTAATGGAATGCCAATGCCATTGTCTGCAACTTGAAGCAGCGCACGTTCTCCATTCGCGGAAAGCGATACCTGAATCTTACCTTGCCGTTCATCGGGGATAGCTTGCAAAGCGTTTTTAATCAAATTATTTAAAACCCTGATAATGTGATCTTTATCTGCATAAATAAGGAGTGGTTCTGCTGGCAAATTTAATTCAAACGCCGCCCTATCTTCAGGATTTTCAGCAAAAAGATTAAAAACGGATTCCACAATATCATTTAAGATAAAGTCTCATTTTGAGGCTTCGACATTTGAGCAAAATTAGAAAACTCAGTAGCGATGCGCGCCAGTCCATCAATTTGTTCGATCAGTGTATTGGCTACGCGTTGCATCATGGCATCCACCTCCTGCGGATTGCTTTTGGCGGTATGCTGCAAATATTGAATGCTAAGTTTCATGGGCGTCAGCGGGTTTTTGATCTCATGCGCCACTTGCTTCGCCATTTCGCGCCAGGCGCGCTCTCGTTCTGATTGCTTAAGTTGCTCGGTACTATCTTCCAGCTTGGCAATCATGCGGTTATATTCGGCAATTAATTCACCTATTTCATCTTGACTCCTCCATAAAATGGGTTCGTTTTTACCCAGTTGCAAGATTTTAAGCTTCTCGCCAATGCGCACAATGGGGCGGGTAATGGAATTGGCGATCGCAATCGCCAGCACACCGATTGCCAACAGTAGGAAAGCATAGGATTTGACAAGCCAATCAATAAAATTGCTAATATGTTTTTCCCAATCGGCTACATAATTTTGAAAGAAGACAATTGTAATAGCCCCTACTACACTGAAAATCAATAAAGTAAGCCAGACCACCAATACTTGCACCCGGTTGCGCAAACTGGGTTTTTCAATAACAGGAAAACGTATCCCAGGGAAAATACTACTCAACAAAAACAGCAGCATCACTACTAAAATAAGCATTAGAAACGCACAAGAAAATAAGGACATCCAGTCATTGAGCGAATTATAAACTTCTATATCATAACGATATAATAAAATAGCAATATAGACCGCAAATAGCACGATCCAGGTGATAAACCATGTAATACCGGGAATTTGATAGTCAATAAATAAGTCAAATAATAAAATGTAAATAATAATCGCCAGGAGTAACCATAATAAAGGGAATTGCAGTCCGGCCCCAGCAATAATAGGCATAGATATTGCCAAAATGATGCCCAAAATTAATAAGCGCGTATATTTTGATAAGCCAATCAAGGTGATATTCAACATGAGCCGATGGGAAATCAAATAAAATGAAATTAAAAGCAGCGCAATATTCCCTAAAGCAAATATGGAAACGAGGTGAAGGCTATAAAAGCTTTGTAATTGTAGGGAAACCTCGGGCGCAACTGCCAATTGCCGGATATACCAAGTAAGCAAGGTCAATCCTATTATAATAGCAAAATAGCTTAACCCCGTAGCAGCCCAGCGTCTTCGGGTATTCCAATTATCTGTATTGTTAATGGCAGCTTGATGATGAAAAATAAAAGTGCTGATCATTATAAATATAGCAGTAGGAATAATAATAAAAATGCTCGTCCATTGCCCAAGGAATTGGAGCAAGATAATTGCAAGCGCTAATGCCGTTAAAATCAGGTATAAATATTTCTTTTTCAAAGGTTTAATATGAACCGGGATCAGGGAACTAATTCATTTCACCGTAAAGTTAATGTAAATGAATTACATTTGCTACTTGCTGCGGGCCACTCTATCGCGGTTCTGTCGAAAGACAGGAATGAGGAAAGTCCGGACAACGTAGAGCGCCACGCCACCTAACGGGTGGGGTTTCGATGAAAATCGGAATACGGAAAGTGCAACAGAAACATACCGCCGACGTCGAGGCAAAGAGAGGACGGGCAAGCCCGCCTTCGCTGGAGCTACGGCAGGCAAGGGTGAAATCGTGCGGTAAGAGCGCACGCGCTGCCCAGGCAACTGGCAGTGGGGTAAACCCCGTGGGTTGAAATGCCATGTACATCTTGATTCCAAGGAACTGGGTTGCTCGCCTAGTTGTCCGCCAGCTGGCGGACAGTCAAGAGGGGTAGGCAGATGCATCTTGTTGGTGACGGCAAGGGTAGATAAATGATAGAGATCTCGACTTGTCGGGATTACAGAATCCGGCTTATTGGCTCGTAGCAAAATTTTGTTTTGCCGATTGACAATCGGCAAAACGACAAGGCCCGGTAGATTTTAAAATCTATCAGGGCTTTTTATATAATCACCGAATGCCATTCGGCTTTACTCATTAAATGCTCCAAAATCAAATAATAGAGAGAAACGCAATGTATTATCCAATGGATTGCGCTGGTTGGTGGTTGGAATCAGGTAAGAGAAATTCAAACCAAAAATATTATATTTTAAACCCAAGCCAACGGTGAAGAATTTGCGGTTTCCCTTTTGCACATGCTCATTGAAATAACCCGCACGCACTGCAAATTGCTGATCGTACCAGTATTCAATCCCTGCTGAATAAACAAATTCTCTCAGTTCTTCTTTGAAACCTTCGGGCGCATCGCCAAAGGAGGAGAAAATACCACGTACGGAAGATTGCTCTTTATAATCGTCTATACCATTGTTATCGGTATCGCAATTGTCACCCTGGCAAGGCGTAGGTACGAGCAATTTATTGATATCCGCAGCAAAAGTGATGCGGTTATAATCGTCCAGATCAATATCCCAGGCAGCACCAATGCCGAGATTCGCGGGAATAAAGTCTTTCGTCAACGAACGCGTATAAGTAATTTTAGAACCGATATTAGTCGCAGCCAAACCAACGGTTAGATTGGATTCGGCATTATTCATATCAATTTCTGTTTTATATGTAAAAGAGAAATCCGCAGCACCAGCAATACCCGGCTCAATGGTTTCCCCGTTTACGATTTGTCCGGCAGCAAGATTGGAATAAATAAACTTACCGGTTACCGATGCTGAGAAATTGTCAGTCAGTTGGCGAGCATAAGCCACCGCTACCTCAAATTCATTGGGTTTGCCAGTGATCAGTGGTTCGCCGTTTACATCGGTAAACTGAATGCTACCCAAAGAGAAGTAACGCAAGCCAAAACCTACGGTTTGTAAGTCGTCCACCTTTTTGTACCCCGTCAGATATGCCAAATAAACATCATTCAAGCCCAGCGAACGCAACCAGGGCGTATAAGTCGCCGACATCGCAAAGTCCTGTTCAGCGAATGCCAATTTGGAAGCATTAAAATGAATCGCATTAGGATCCGGCGAAAGCCCGATGCCCACATCGCCCATCGCGCCGGAACGAGCATCTGCTACAATGCGCAAGAAAGGCACGGCAGTAGAAACGGTATTGGTACAAGGCGTTCCGTCCAAGTTGAAATAAGCTCCGCGATCCGCATCATAAAAGCATTGAGCGGGAAGCGTTTCCGACACTAAGAAAAATGCAAGAATTGCCAGTGTCAAGCGTAGTAGTTTCTTCATGAGATCGTCGTTTTTTGAAAAATTCTGCAAAGATAGCATTTCAATAGTGGTAATTTTGGTAATTTATTAACGGTTATCGGGGAATTTCGCCGATAAAGTTGTTAAAGAATTCTTATCAAATTCCTTGCCAACCATATCTTATACGAAAAAACGAAGAACTTATTTTAGGATAACCAATTTTTCAAAATCACTTTCTCCTTTGATACCGGAAGCCCCATTCACATTGGCTCTCACCTTTACCTTATACAAATAAACCCCGCGCGCCAGGCGATCGCCGTAGTCGTCGCGACCATCCCATTCTATACAATCACTCAAACGCAAAGCGCCATCAGAAAGCATATTTTTTTCGAGGGTTTTGACCAAACGACCGGAGATCGTGAAAATTTGAATCATTATATCCAATTGCTGACCAGCCATATTGTGATCAAACTGAAAGCAAGTGCGATCGGTAAAGGGATTCGGATAGTTAAGTACGTGTTCCAAAGCAATTTCGCCGGAAGAAGTTACAAAAAATTCGGTGTACCCTTGCGCAGCATTATTCGCCACATCCCAAGCGGTAACGCGGATTTCGTGTAAGCCCTCGGCCAAATCAAACAAAGGATAACGCACCGAGCCACTCTTATAATCGTCGAGATCAGACTCATAGAAGTCGTTGAGTAAGAAGGAATTCTGCGTATCACCGTCCAACACAGCCTCCAAATCGTGTCCGATACTATTGCCTACAATGTTGATACCGTTTTCATCCTGCAAAGTCACCAACAAATTGGGGCTTGCATTGGTAATACCGCCAAATACAAAATCTTTTGTATTCATAAACACCTCTATCTGAGGCCCTTGATCGTCTGAAAGTCCAGTGGAAGCCCCACCAATAATTACTTTTTCATAACTGCCCGCAGCGTCGGTCATAGCGCTTTCATTCGCACCGTAATAACTGATTTTGCCTTCGCCAAATTGGTAGTTGATGTCTCTTGGAACGACGAATGTAAACTGAAATGCACCGTTCGTCACCGAAGCCCGGCCTTTGAAAATGACGTTGCGCTGCACTGTAAAAGTAGTAGGATTGCTCCCAGCATCCTGCGCCAACGTAGCAACGGTCGCCTTTTTATCAAAAACGGTTGGGTAGATAATGCCATTAAAATCGTTTAATTGCTGACCATTTAAATCGGTGATAATCCCTTCTACTGTAACTCTTTGCAAAGCTCGAATGGTGTCGGTTCGCGCAGTTGAAATGTCTTGACCGTTGATGCGCGTTGTTTGCACATTATACTCAGGGATCGCCAAATACATAGAAGGATCGCCAATCAAAGAATATTTCCGAGAATTGGTCACAATAGAAGAATTAGTAAAGCTGTTCTTGGCGCGCTGCATCACCTCTCCGAGCGACATATACTTGCTATTATCTCTGGTAAAAATTTGATCCAGCGTTGCTTCGGTCAGGCTGGCATTCTGATCAGCGTAAACAGCTCGAACCGTTGTCATCAAAGCGATTGCGCCGCCGCGTGCATTGAGCAGGGTTTCTTCTCCTGCGGTCGTAAAAGTTGGATTATCATAACCCGTAAAAGAGCAAGTTGCTGTAATAAAAAGTGGTAATTGATTGCTATTGTCCCAGTTAACTATATCAGAAATTTCTAATACACGTTCTTGTGCCCAACCTTTTTCACCACCGTGACCAAGATAAGTAACAGCCAGTACGCCTTTAAATACAGAGCGGTTGAGTTCGGCCTTTGCTTCCGGGAATCGATCGCCGCCTGAAGCCGCCACTTGCGGAAAAGCGTCGAGATAGATTTTATCTACATTCAAAAAACGGAAGTTATTGCGCACTTTATCTGCAATTTCATTTGCATCCAACAGATGTCGGTTGCTATCTTCATCATCCGCCACGAAAACCATGCGGTTGCGCCAATCGCTAAGCGCATCAGGAGCAGTATCGTATTTGATAATTTTGTTAACAACGGTTTGTGCTTCCTCCATTGTTTTTACTGGTAGCCTGCCTACTCCAATATTTAATTCGCCCGCCAAAGCATTATTGGCTTGCGTTCCATTGAGAATGCCAAAATAATCATCAGACGGGAAAGCAAAAATCGGATTCGTTGATTCGGCCTCATAAACGGGAATAAAATTGCCGCCGTTGCCATGAATATTTTTAGGATCGAATGAACCATCACCAAACAGCAGTAAATGCTTGAATCTGCTGCTGCGATCGTACAACATTTTTGCTAAATCGCGGATCGCAGTAGGGTCTTGCCGACCGGAGGAAAATTCATTATAAATCTGATCAATGCGTGCTAAAGCGACCAAAAGTCCACTATGATTGGCGCGGTGATCCGCTAAACGTTGCGCTTCGCCCTCAAAATCAGCATGATACACAATAAGCAAATCTATATTATCTAAGCTATGCAGATTTTGATTAGGAATTTTTCCAATAGCTTCCGGGGTCGGGAAATTGAAGTTTTTATCAAAAGCAACAAAAGTTTTGAGCGTATTCGTAGCCGTTCCAAAATTGAGCGTCGCGCCATTTAAATTAAATTCTTGATTTTTAGGCTTTAATGGATTAGAAATATCCCATATAAATAAATTATTATTCGCATTTTCGATTTGAAAACTGGCATTTGGATATTGCAAAGTCTCCGCATCCCGGAACGCCATTTGGCTACCTGACATGATCAATTGTCGACGCACGTTTATTTGAATAAAATCAAGCCAGCCCTCGCTGCCGTCCTCGCCGCCGCTGGGGTAAGGGTAGCGCACTTTGGCATTGATCGTTTCGTTTGATAAAACCGCAGCGTCATTCAGTCGCGCAAGATTGGCGTAGCTTGTCTCGTTGTCACCTTCACCGCTCAGCACATACACCGATCCCGCGAAACTACTGGTGAAAGGCTGTCCATTGATCTCCAAAGTAAAACCAGAAGAGCGCGTTGCCCGTAGCATCATTTCGGCTTTGATCTTAGCAGGCACGCTGCTTACAATATTCGGAAATGAAAATAAATTATCATATGTATATTCCCGTGCTGTGCGGAACCAGTCACCATAAAACTTCTGCCCGGAGCCTTGAGATTTGCTGGTGCGCACGCCCCAATCATATAATAAATTCACTTTTTCCTGCTCCAATCGAGCAAAATCATTGAAAGTAGTGGAAGTGTAAGCGGTCGTACTCAGCGATTCCTGATTTTGAATACGCTGCCCGTTTCCCGGATTAATTTTTATAAAATAATAATTTTTTGTATCGTAAATATTTTTTTGCAAGTTAAACTCCTGATTAACAGTGTCATGTCCCCATTTATCCGCATTTTCGCCATAAAAAAGAATATAATCCGCGGCATCAAATTTCCCATCGGCTTCCCCGACAATTAATATATGATTTTCTTCTAAATCGTCGATGCGCTCATCCCCAATAAACGTTGGCAAGATGCCGCCGCCATTGCCGTATAATTTGATGGTGCGTGGGTCGATATTATCAAGATTGCTAATACCCAGTTTGTTTTTTAAAAAATCGTACGTGAGTTTATACATTCCTGTTTCCTCCACCGCAAATTTGTAAATATCGCCATCGTTTAATAAGCTAACCGTCACGTTTTGCGGGCCGCGTGGGCGAATGTCAATCTTAGGAATATGCGTGATGTGCAATTCCGCCTCTACCAAACGCTCGTAGCTGCTGCCGTGCCGCACAATGGGAACAAATGAAACTTTAGCATTATAGGTATTCCGTTGTTTTTCAACGCTTGTGATAAAATTCAAGCTTTCGCTCAAGAATTTATCATCCAAAGTGGCTTGCCAATCAAGGGCTTCGTAGCGGGCATTCACTATTTCGACTACCAAGTCGCCATAAGCATTCACAGGCAAATCCCGAATCACCCAGGGTAAAGTCGGGTATTCATCGCTGAGTACCGCACCTTTGAATTGCCAGGTTTGATAACTGATGCCACCAACGCTAATAGACACAGGCTTATCGCTCCATTCCAAAGAAATATTCAGTGAATAAGGATTGGCAGCTAATGAGCCTATAAAAACGAGCAATAAGAATGAAAGTGTAAAGTTTCTCATGAGAATTGCAGGGTTATCATTTTGCGATTATGGACGATCGGCATAAGCATTTGCTTGCACCCGACAGCCAATAACCAAATGGTTAGAATGGCAATTTTGTTGTAAATGAAACGTTGTTTAAAAATCTGTATTGCCTCCCATTTAGGCAGCCAGGCGACACATTTTACAGGATTAATTTGTTGGCGTTTCGAGGCTTTTTTGCAAAATTACCACTCGTATTTCATTACAAGTACGAGAATCGTATAAATTTGAAGTGTTAATTGTTCATTAATTCTTAATAAGATTTATTTTAGCAATTAATAATCAAAGCTTTACGGTTTATTAAAACTATGAGAATGACAACATTTTTCTACTAAACGAACCCGGCAAGAATGAAACACAAACGAATACTTTTATGCGCTTTAGGGGTACTGGCAATGTGGGCGATGCAAGCGCAAGACCCTATGTTTTCTCAATTCTATGCTGCTCCTTTGCATATCAATCCTGCTTTTGCGGGCGTTACTTTTGCCCCGCGCCTCACGCTCAATTATCGCAATCAATGGGCACAAATCTCCGGCGGTTATCAGACTTATGCGGCATCTTATGAGCAGCCTTTGGAAGCGCTCAATAGTGGCTTCGGTATTATTTTGATGGCGGATGACGCGATGGATGGTGTCTATAAAACCAATCGTTTCAGCGGGGTGTATGGTTACCGTTTACAAATCACGAACGAGGCATTTGTTAAATTTGGCGTTGAAGCAGGCATGATTCGCAGTACCCTGGACTGGGATCGATTGCAATTTGGCGATCAGATTGACCCAATTGACGGATTTGAAGGACCTTCCGGCAATCCCAACCAAAGCGCCGAACAACGTCCTGACAATTTGAATAGCACTGCAGTTGATATTGCAGCCGGATTATTAATTTATAATAAAAATTTTTACGGAGGTGTATCGGTGAAACATATTAACAATCCCGATGATAGCTTCTTTGAAGTCAATAAAAATCTGGGTGCAGGCATCCCGATGCGGATTACCTTGCACGGAGGTGCAGAATTTGAAGTTAAAGGAGGCAATAATCGAAACGCCCCCGCGTTTATATCCCCAAATGTGCTTGTGGTCAAACAAGGTGACTTCGGGCAAATCAATGTTGGCGCTTATGCCGGCTTTGGGCAGTTCTTTGGAGGCGTTTACTATCGACAGGGATTTAGCAATGCAGATGCAGCTATGGTTTTAGCGGGTTTCCGCGAAGGCATTTTGCGGATTGGGTACAGTTATGATTTTACAATTTCGCAGTTAGCTTCAGCAAATCCCGGCGGTACGCACGAAATTTCGTTGACCATCAATTTCGATGACAGCAAAGAATTGCAAAGTCGTCGGCGCAAATCACGGTACAACGATTGTTTCAAGATGTTTAAATAAGGTTTAGAAGTTGAGCAGTGAAGAAGGTTATATTGGGATGAAAGGTTAAAATTCAAAAAAACTCAACTCCTAATCGCTTCAACAAATAAACTTTACAATTATATTTGTCAGTCAATTACTCTTAAAGAGCAAATACGAAGGAATCCATGGAAAAAATGTTAAGATCAGGTCTTATCCTGTTGGGTGCTGTATTATTATTAGCATCCTGTAGCAAGAAAGAACGCTCCTCTACTACTGGTTGGAAATACAATGATACCAAGTGGGGCGGTTTTGAAAAACTGGATTACGAAGGTCAGATCACAGGCCCCAACCTCGTGCTGATCGAAGGTGGTACTTATACAATGGGTGTCACTGAACAAGACGTAACGTACGATTGGTCCAACATCTCTCGCCGTGTAACTGTATCCTCATTCTACATGGACGAAACGGAAGTTTCTAACCTCGATTATCGCGAATACCTTTACTGGCTAGAGCGTGTATTTGGGGAGTCATTCCCGGAAGTACATCGCAATGCTTTGCCCGATACTTTGGTATGGCGTGAAGAATTGTCGTACAATGAGCCAATGGTAGAAACGTATTTCCGTTTTCCATCATACGATGATTATCCAGTGGTAGGCGTATCTTGGCTACAAGCCAATGAATACTGCAAATGGCGTACCGATCGGGTAAACGAGATGTTGCTGATCGAAAAAGGGATTTTGAATACAAACCCTGAGCAAAAAGACGAAGACAACTTCAACACAGAAGCTTATTTATTAGGCAAGTATGAAGGTAATGTGCGCAAAAATCTGAAAGACTTGCGTACTGGTGGCGAGCGCTCTGTGCGTTTTGAAGATGGCATTGTATTGCCGTCTTATCGACTGCCCACCGAGGCAGAATGGGAATATGCAGCCTTGGCTTTGCAAGGAAATCGTTCCTCTGAAAAGGATGAATTAATTACGGATAGAAGGCTTTATCCTTGGAATGGTAATACCGTTCGCTATCAAAAGCGGGACAAGTATCAAGGTCAAATCCTTGCTAACTTTAAGCGCAGCGGTGGTGACTATATGGGTACTGCCGGAAAATTGAATGACGATGCGTGTCCTACGGCTCCGGTTCGTTCTTACTTGCCCAATGATTTTGGTTTGTATAATATGGCAGGTAATGTAAACGAATGGACGGCTGATTTGTATCGCCCTCTTACCAGCATTACCTTGCGCGATGTGGAAAATCACGATTTGAACCCTTATCGCGGTGGTAAATTCCAGCAAAAAGTATTGGATGAAGAAGGTCAACCCGAGCAGGATAGCTTAGGTCGTATCCGTTATCGCTATGTAAAGGATGACGAAGTGACCACTCGTGAAAACTATCGCAAAGGTGAAGTACATAACTATTTGGATGGTGATCAAGAATCGCAAGCATTTTATGATTATGGAATTACAACACTTGTAAGTGACAAATCCCGCGTGATTAAAGGTGGCTCATGGGCTGACCGTGCTTATTGGCTGTCACCAGGTGCCCGCCGTTATAAAGAAGAAGACAAAGCAGATCGTACGATTGGCTTCCGTTGCGCGATGATCCGTGTCGGTTCTCCTAGTGGTAATGACAATCCGGGTGGTAATGAATTCAAAACCAAATCCAACAAAAGAACAAAACGCAGCAAGTTTTAAAGCATAAATCGGAAGTATCCGAAAACAGTCTCCATACCGCCGTTGTTGCCGTATGGAGGCTTTTTTGTTATTTTAATCTATTCCCCATTGGCATGACAATCGAACAACTGTACCAAGTCTATCTTCAACATCCAAATATTCAAACGGATTCTCGTCGAATGAATCCCGGTGACTTATTTTTTGCACTCAAAGGCGAAAAATTTGATGGCAATCGCTTTGCTCTTCAAGCACTAGAACAAGGTGCCGCCTATGCGATTATTGATGACCCGGCAGTTTGTAAAAATGATCGTTGTATCCTGTTTGAAGATGTGCTACAAACCCTGCAATTATTAGCGACTCACCATCGCCGACAATTTTACATTCCTGTCATCGCCATTTGCGGAAGCAACGGAAAAACCACAACCAAAGATTTGGTGAGCGCTGTGCTAAGCAGCCATTATCCAACTCATTTTACGAAAGGAAATTTCAATAATCATATTGGTGTGCCGCTTACGCTGCTCGCTATGCCTTCGACGACGGAAGTAGCGGTGCTAGAGCTTGGCGCAAATAATATTGGGGAAGTTGATTTTTTATGCCATATCGCCGAACCAACGCATGGATTGATTACGAATATTGGCAAAGAACACTTGGAAGGTTTTGGCGGATTGGAAGGTGTGAAACAAGGTGAATCTGAGCTTTATCGATATTTAGCAAAACAAGATGGCGTCGCTTTTATCAATAAGGATGAACCGTTTTTGGAAGAATTAGCGGCACCCGTGAAAAAGAAATTATTTTATGCCCAGAGCGAATCTTTCGATTTTGATAATCCGATTTATGAAGTACAACTCCTTGAAGCACTGCCTTTTGTGAAAGTTATTTTCATGGATGACGACGGAAAAATGGTGGAGATTCATTCGCAGCTATTTGGGAAATATAATTTTGCAAATATCATGACTGCCATTGTATTAGGCAGATATTTCAAAGTACCTACCCACAAGATCAAAGCTGCCATTGAAGCTTACCAGCCGATGAGCAATCGTTCGCAAATCAAGAAAATTGGTACAAATACCTTTGTGATGGATGCGTACAATGCCAATCCAAGTAGTATGGAACTGGCGATCCAGAATTTCAAAGAAATGAAGGTTGAGCACAAAGTTGCTATCCTTGGCGATATGTTGGAATTGGGTATAGAGTCACCTCCTGAGCATCAGCATATTGCGAAATTGGCTTTGGCGCAAGGTTTCGATCAGGTTATTTTTGTTGGAAAAGAATTTCAGCCTTACGTTCATAATTCTTTGCATTTCAATAATGTACAGACTTTACGAGAGTGGTTTGATCAGCAAAATTTTCAAGATACCCATTTTTTACTCAAGGCTTCGCGGGGCATCGCACTTGAAAAAATGTTAGCCGAGGAAATGGCGCATTAAGGTGAGGCGTCCTACGACTTAAAGCCGTAGGACGCCTACTACAAAAACCTTTTAAAAGCATTTAACAGCCGATCCGGCAATTCATCTTGGCAAGCGAGTTTATAATCGTTATAAGAGCAAGGGATTAATTTGTGGCGATTATACTTTTTACCAATTTTCAACGGCACTTGCATCCACCAGCGATTGCTACGCTGGCTTTTCCAAAAAAGTAAGCTGATAATCCATTTGTTTATATTCCACAATATATTCGACCAATCCTTCGGTTGAAACCGGAAAATCGTTCTTCCGATTATAAAATCCTTCCAGGAAATACCAAACCATTTGGGCTACAACCTGTGCCGTTTGGGCATCCCGATCCCATTCATGCTGAAAACCAAAAATTCCGAAAGACTTCAATTTATCGCTCATGCCTGCATAGCGACTCAGTTGACAAGCCTCCTCTGCACTGAAGCCAGTTGGCGTTGCACGAAATTGTCCTGGCGCGTCGGCTTGGCGGAGGGCAGAAATATGAAAGGCAAGCAAATCCGCATCCCGGATAAGTGGCTCTGTTTCAACAAGATCAGCGCGGGCATTGCCCAAGCGAATGCAATCATAATCGCTGCGGTCGATATAATGAAGTGCCGGATGGCTCGTATAATGCACCTGACAACCAATAAGTCCCAGATGAAACAAGCGCGAACGGGTATTGAATAAGATATGATTAAGGTACAAATCCTCATTGCTCATATCATTTTCATTCAGGCGAATGCGCTCATCAATAGCAGCAAAACTGATATGTGATTGTAAACTTTGGAAGGCTTTGTATTGGGTAAGAATATGCTTCGGATCGGCGCAAATAACAATCGGAATGATCTGACTATCAAGCAATTCTTTCAAAAGTGGAAGTACAAGCCCTGCCTCGTTTTTGCGTACATTTCCCAAATCAGCAACCCTTCCATTTCCAAATTGGAAGCTCATTTGATAAAGCGCCTTCCGTACCTCGTTGGCCTCTGGCTCACCAATACCAATGATCGCCGCCAGCGTATCTTTCATGTAAGGAAAATCCTCTTCGTAAATCCGAATGTTTTTCCCAAACTGATGAGTGTTTAAAGCACCTCCGATAATTTTTTCAGGATGGATGGGCTTCAGCCAATTTTCCAGCATATAAAGTGAAGGTTCAGAAGTTTAAAACTTAAAAATGGGAATAATGGAGCAAATTCTTGCCGAATGCGCTTTTGCAAATGTAAAGATTCCTTTGCAATTGGCGGCAGTTTTGATGGTAGGCACAGCATTTTTATTGATTTTCAATCGATTTTGTATTTTTTTTGCAACATTTTTTCGTCTCAGGCGTAAAAAAGGGTGTTTCAATCGTTCTACTTAAAAAATTATTTGTAGTAAGTGAAAATAAAAGGTATTTTTGTGGCCGGCACTATCTATAACGCTTGATAGAAACAAATAAATTAAAGACATTTTATAGTTTTACTTATTGTAATCTCACACAGACCTACACGCTTCCAACCAAAAGGTTGGGATGTGAAATAAAACAAATCATAAAAGAAACCCACAATTCAAGCCTGGTATTGATATGAGCGGAGTAATATCCCATTTACATTATATATTGAAATAATCCCCTATGACTATGACAGTAAAACGTACTATTTTGCTTGCGTTTCTGCTGATAATCGCAGGTTTTGCAATGGCGCAGAAAGGCAATAATGAGAAAAGTGACAACGCTGGTAATGCCGGCAATTCTGGTTCGAAGCCTACTCCCAACAATATGTGGGAGGCTGGAGCTCACGGAGGGTATATGTTTAATACAGGCGACGTCGCCACCCAAGGTGGTTATGGTGTAGGTTTACACCTGCGCAAATCCCTGGATTATATATTTTCCTTACGAGGCGAAGCATTATATGGCTCTTTCAGTGGCACTGCTTATGATTCTCTTAGAAACTTTGAGAATAACTGGGCGAGTGTTACCGCCTTTGGTCTCATTAATTTGAATAGCCTCAGATGGAACAAGCCGGTGCGTAAGGTTAGCCTCTATGTAGGTGCAGGCGTTGGTGCCAGCTATTTTGAAGTTTCTAAAATAGTGCCTCCCGATCGTATGCCTACTTTGGCGCTGAAGCGCGAAATTGCACCGCAAATTGCAGCTACCCTGGGTATTGCGGTTCGATTGGGTAAGCGATTCAATGTAGGTTTGGATCATCAGGCTATGATGATACTTGGCAGCAGAGGCGATTTGATCGACGGCTTTGATCGAGATGAAGCCAATGAACGTACTGGTTTTGCTGATATTTTGCAATATTCTAATGTGCGACTCAATTTTAATATCGGCAAAGCGAATGATTCCGAGCCACTTTACTGGGTCAACCCGCTTGAAGTTGTCTTGGATCAAGTGAAAGAAGGTCAAAAGAAACAAGACATTGCCATCAAAGACTCTGATGGTGACGGTGTAATCGATGCCATCGACCAGGAAGCCGACACCCCACCTGATGTACCCGTTGATACCAAAGGTCGTACGCTTGATAGCGACCGCGATGGTGTTGCTGATTATAAAGATCGTGAACCTTATAATCCGCCTCGTGCTGGCGAATCTGTAAGCCCTGATGGGGTCGTAGAAAATCCAAATCCCGCTGTCCGACCAGGTGCCGGAGGTGGCGTTAGCGAAGACCGCGTACGCGAGATCGTGGATGAGATGTTGAAAGATTATAAGTTGACAGAGTCCGCTAATGCAGTAGCAGATTGGTTTTTACCAATGATCCACTTTGGCAATGATGCTGCTGCTATCAAATATTCTGATTATGGTACGCTGGCTGGCATTGCGCGTATGATGAAAAGCAATCCGAATCTGCGTCTGGTGATCACTGGACATACCGATGCTACGGGTGTGGAAGAATCCAATAACGCGCTCTCTTATCAAAGATCACAAGCCGTTGTAGATCACTTAGTCGAAAATCATGGCATTGGTCGTGGACGATTGGTGATACAGTGGAAAGGGCAACAAGAGGCTTTGGTGCCTTCTGCCAGCAGTTATATGAATCGTCGGGTAGAGTTTCGTGTAGCCGCACCTGAAGATGTAGAAATGGATCCTCCATCTGGCACTAATGCCAAAAAGAAAGATGGTTATTAAGATTAGGATACAAATAGCTCCGTTTGTCTTGCCAAACGGAGCTATTTTCTTTTAAATTGAATTTTATCTCCTTCCTTGATATTATATTTTTCGCAATACCCGGCATTTACCTCCAACACATACTGCGCCGGACGCTCCGATTTAATAGCATCAAGCGATTGCGGTTGTGCATTTGCTTTGATCTTGACGATTTTCAAATGAGCATCCAAAAAAATAATATCCAGTGCAATATAAGTATTGAGCATCCAAAAAGACTGCTCCTCCATTTTGTCCATGACAAAAAGCATTCCTTGATGCTCCTCCATTGATTTGCGCCACATCAAACCTTGCGCCTGATCGAATTCATTATCAGCGATTTCAATATCAATCGTTTGAATAATTTGTTCTTGAGAACCAATAAATTGCAGCGTCCCTTCCTTTTGAAAACGCGGCCCGCTTAGTGGTTTTTCTTTAGAAGGCAAGAGTGAAAAAATAACCAAGCCTGCAAAAGCAATCAATATAATCACCCACGGCAACCAAAGGCGAACGCTTTTTTTAGCTTTTTTATTCGTATTTATCGTTTTTGACATTTCCAGGGGTATCTGTTACTACAAGGGAAAATAAATAATACACCCTTTATAAAAACAAATAATAATGCTTATTTTATTTATACGCTCGTTTTATTATCTGCCATCCATATAGAAATAGAGATTTTAATATCTACTGCGCTAATACGGATCCACATCTACATTCACTCTTATTGTCGTATAACCCTCGCTGGTATTGAGCGCTTGAATGGCATCGAGCAAGGTGTCTTTGGCGTAGCGAATTTTCTGGCTATCGCGGGGAAGCTTGATCAAGAAATCGAGCAAGAAGTAGCCGCGCACGCGCCCCACGTAAGGCACTGCCGGCCCGATGACCCACTCACCAAGTTGACTTTTGAGGGTTTTGGCGAAGATTTTAGCGCCATCGTTAAGCGTTTCGGGCTTTTTATGCTTGAGCGTAATACGAATCAATCTTGTAAATGGCGGATATTGAAACTCGTGCCGTTCCTGGATTTCCCGTTGAAAAAAACTAAAAAAATCATTGCGCAAGACCTCACCCAACACAGGGCTCGCCGTATTCATCGCTTGGATAATAACTTTGCCTCGCTTACGCTTGCGACCCGCGCGGCCGCTCACTTGTAGCATGAGTTGGAATGCGCGTTCACCCGCCCGAAAGTCTGGGAATTGCAAGAGTTGGTCAGCGCTGAGTACACCTACGATGCCCACATTGTCAAAATCCAAGCCTTTGGTGACCATCTGTGTGCCAACAAGAATATCTACGCGGCGTTCCTCAAAATCATTGATGATCTGGGTATGGGCATTTTTGGTGCGTACCGTATCCAAGTCCATCCGCGCGATGCGGGCTTCAGGGAGGTAAATTTTGAGTTCATCTTCAATCTTTTCTGTACCGAAACCTATGAGTGTCAGTTGCTTATTGCCACAAGCCGGACAAGCCGTAGGCAGTTGCGTCTGGTAACCGCAGTAGTGACACTTCAATGCGTTGAAATGCTTGTGATACGTAAGGCTCACGTCACAATGGATACATTCGGAATGCCAGCCACAAGTTGTGCAGCGATAGGTAGGCGCAAAGCCTCGCCGATTCTGAAAAAGAATCGCTTGCTCGCCACGTTCGAGGGCGGCTTTGAGTTCGTCAATCAAAGTGGTCGTAAAATGCGCCTGGAGCTTGCGTTCCTTGAGTTCTTGCTTTACATCAGTAATAATAGTTTCGGGCAATTCCAGGCCACCAAAGCGTTCCGGCATTTCAATCAAAGCGTACTTGCCTGCTTTAGCGTTGTAATAAGATTCAATCGAAGGCGTCGCCGTACCAAGAATAACTTTTGCATCGAAGGTATTCGCCATATAAATCGCAGCGTCGCGCCCGTTGTAGCGAGGATTGGGATCATTTTGCTTATAAGAAGGATCATGCTCTTCATCTACAATCACCAATTTCAAATTTGTAAAAGGCATAAAAAGCGCCGACCGCGCCCCAATCACAATGGGCTTACCCTCAAGGATTTGTTTCCAAAGTTCGACCCGTTCATTATTGTTCAAACGCGAATGATAAACTGCAATTTTATCACCAAATATTTTTTGTAAACGATTGATAATCTGCGTTGTAAGTGCAATTTCCGGCAAAAGATATAAAACTTGTTCACCGCGATTAATGGCTTCTTGCATCAATTCAACATAAACGCGGGTTTTGCCGCTACCGGTTACACCGTGAAGCAGGGCAACATTTTTAGTTTCAAAATGCGCTTGCAATTTGGAAATAGCTTCCTCTTGCTGCGGTGCAAGTTCCTCAGAATCAATGGTTTCTTCTTCATAACCTCCGAGGCGACTCACTTCGCGTTCATATAGTTCAAAAATGCCTTTTTTTGCCATCGCCGTCAACGCGCTGGAATCCACTTTAGCCAAATCATAAATATCTTGTTTGCGAATAAACTCCTGTTTTTTAATGAGTTGCAAATACGCCAAAAGCGCTTCTTCCTGGCGATTGGAGCGGGTCAATTTATCAAAAGCTTCATTGATTCGGTCAGGTTCGGAGGCATAAGGCTCGCAGAGACGCACGCAGCCAACGGTTTTCGGGGAATATTTTGTTTTTAAATCCTCTTGTAAATAAATGATTTTCTTTTCTAACAAGCTCTTAATCAGCGGATAAACAGTCTTTTGATCTAGAATTTTGCGCAAATCCTCGATACTTAATTCATTCTGAGCAGTTAATGACTGCACCACAATATGCTCTTTTTCAGACAAATCGGTGACATCACCATCAAAAACAGGGCTTAATGCGATCAAGGTTTCACTCGCCAATTTCAAATTGGAAGGCAAGGCAGCGTTCATCACTTCGCCAAGCGTGCAGCAATAATAATCTGCACGCCACCGCCAAAGTTGCAATTGCATGGGATTAATCAATGGCTGCTCATCTACGACAGCACTGATGGGCTTGGGCTGATGCCCTTCCGGCGCATGATGATGCACATCAATAACGAGTGCAGTGTACAAGCGGCTTTGCCCAAATTGCACCTCTACACGCACGCCAAATTTTATTTCGCTAACCCATTCTTCCGGCACGTAATAGGTATAAGGCTTGGGTACTGCCATCGGCAGGATAACCTTGACATACGTATTGGTGGTGGGGATGAAATGAAGATTGGGCTTGCTCAATGTTTTGTCGGTTGATAGGATAATAAGGTTATAGGATAATTTCTAATATTTATAAGTTGATTCACCTATCAACCATTACCCAATTATTAGCAAATTACGGGAGTTTTGCGATATTTTCCAACAAAAGCTTTTAAAATAAACTTATTTTAGAAATTTAGTGTCAAACCTGCGTTTATTCCTAATGCGTAATTGGAAGATTGTAAAGTATTTTGAATGTTTTGGCGACTAAAAGTCTTCAGGAAAGTAGGTTCTAAAGACAAACTCATATTTGAATTCAAATCATAAGCAAGGCCCGCGCCGAGCCAATAGTCAACGGTAGCGCTGTTGAGCGATTCCTGAGCGCTCATCGATGGAATATTGGGAGGTAATTGCAGTTTGGGATTGAGCGAATTGACCGTAGAAATTTGAAAATCCTCATCCAATAAAAAATTAATAAGCAAGCCGCCTTTGGCAATAAAATGAAATCGCTTTCCGGGGCTTTGATATTGTAATAAAATCGGAAGGCTGATATAATTTGCTTTTTGGGCCGTAGTCACTTCAAACGCTAATGATTCCTCTTCGCCGATGGATTGACTGGAATTGCTGGGCTCGGCTGCTAATGCCAGAGCCACAACCCCCGTAGGTGTATTCAAATTGCAAATAAAATCAAATCGCGGATCGCCAGGTGACGCGGATGCCTGTCTTGAAATTGAAATTCCGGGCGAGTCGTAGCGCTATGAGAAGCAGTGCGATAATATAATCCTGATTCAACGCTCCAGGATTGCCCAAGTTTGGTGCCAATGTTCAAACCTCCAAGTAAAGATTCACCAGCATAATGAGCATTTTGGCTAAAGTTTTTTTCACGCCCCGGAAAGCCCGGACGACGGCTCACAGCGGTCACTTCACCCCAGCTTTTCATGGGCAAGAACTGAACGCCTACGAAGAAATTATTTTTCTTTAGTACAGATGTAATAGGATAATTATAAGGTAATTCAATTTTATGATTGGTAGAGACGAAGGGCATCTCTAATACTGTTAATTTATTAAATGCAGTAATGGCAAGCCTTTCAGCGTTTTTATTTATTGAATTTTCAGTTTTATTTTCAATTGATGTAATAATATTTGAATTCGATATTTCCGTATTTAATGATTTATTTGTACTATTTTTTTCATTATTTGCAATAATTGGTATTGGAATCTTTACATCATTTTTACCTTGATTCTGAGCGGAAGCAATATTTTTGGATTCTTGCGTTGAGCGCTTGGGCAATGGTAATGTTTTTGATTTTAATTCTTGTTTATTGATATTATTTGATGCAGAAGTATCATATTTCGTTTTATCGTTATTAGATGACGCTTCCGTGATGGGTTGTGTAATATTCTTATCATGTTTTTCATTCTCTGAAACATCCGATTTTACTGATGGTGCTTGCATTTCTTGTAAAGTCGAATCATGTTGTTCTACTTGTTGTTGCAATTCTTTTAATTCGGTTTTTACATCCAATAATTGATATGCCACAATGCCCAGCACCAAAGCCGCAGCTACACCTATAAGCCATTTATATAATATTATTATTTTGCCGCCTGGAGTTACAGGCGTTTCCATTTCCGAAGCAATATTATCCCACACCTTATCCGGCGGGCTTTCCGCATAGCCTTCAAAAGACTTTTTAAGAAAGTCTTCCAAATGATCACTGGGTATATTTTTTTTCATAATTATATTCCAAGTTTAATCCGTTATCCCAGCGTGCAATATTATTATATTCACCGCACTGCTGTCATCAATTTATAATGTTTATATACGCCATTGGCATTACTTACTTGCATTTGATAAGCATAATCGCTCGTTGCTAAATGATATGAATTCAAATTTACATCTATTTTATGCTCGCCTGCACCTCTATATTCATTCAAAAGCGTAGCTATTTTCTTACCCGACAAGTCCCAAAGTTCTATTAATACATCAGAAGCTTGATATAAAGTAAATGGAATTGCAGTATTATTATAATAAGGATTCGGAAAATTTTGTCCCAATGTAAAATATTTTGCCGCTTCTTTTTCCAAATGCCCTAAGCCCGTCGTGCCACTGCCTTGCACCGTCACCTCCATATAAGCATCATAGCCACCGGTTGACTCATTTGCCGTCAGGCTCGCCAATTGATATGTGTAACCGTCTGAAAAATATTATCATTATTATAATTTAAAGGATCAGCGCCTTTGGTATATAATGTTGGATTAGCAGCATAAATCGCATTCTTGGTGGCAATATCAAAAGTCATCTGCGAAATAGCAGAGTAAGAAGAACTTACATATACTTGAAAATGGATATGACAAATCCTACCCGTGTACCAGCCCGGGAAAATAGTAATAAAATTTACTTCGCCATTGGCATCGGTCATTTGATACCCGCGTAAATAAGTCAAGCCTGCCTGCCCGGCATTATTCGATTGGCTATAGCCGGAATACAAACCGTCCTTATCGCAATGCCAGATATTCACACGCACATTACGCATTGGTTCACAATTACTTGCGCCAATAATTTTCATTTTTAAATTCAATTGAACACCCGTTTTACTCTCGCGCACATCCTGCCGAAAAAACGCAGTATTCGCCGTCAAATCCAGCGGAAAAGGCCCTGCTGTTTCTGTAGGAATCAGCGTACAAGCATTAGGCGTGTTCCCCAAAGTATTTCTCAATGGCAATATCGATGCTGCCCCAGTAGCCAATCCGATTGTTTTTAAAAAATCCTTGCGTTTCATATTAATTTGGGTTTAATGATTTTGTAATAATCTCCCTTTTTATTTACTCGGTTAGGCTTTTTTCTATCATGTTTTTCATTACTTTTTTAGCGCGATTGAGTTGCGACTTGGAAGTACCCACCGAAATGCTCAATTCTTTGGCAATTTGCTCGTGCGAATAATCTTCCAATACGTACAAATTCAATACTGTTCTAAAACCTGGCGGTAATTGCTGCATAATGCGAATCAAATTCCGCGTCGTATCTTCTTCTATAAAATCATCTTCCGATTGCAAGCGATGCGCAACATCCTCTAATTCAACCACTTGAAAAAGATGCTTTTGCCGACGGATATACTGCAATGCTATATTCAAAATCACTTTTCGTACCCAGCCTTCCAGATTACCAACACCTTTATATTGATGCAAATCTCTAAAAACCATTATGAAACCTTCCTGCAACAAATCTTCCGCATCTTCGCGCGAATTGGCATAACGCAAACAAAGCACGAACATCTTGTCTTTGAACCGTTCATAGAATTGCTTTTGTGCAATCCGATCCCCATGTTTACAGGCTTCCAGGATGTCATGCCAATCTTTGATCATCGTCGCCGCAACCGTTTTTTGTGTTTGATTATCACTAAGGAGGTGCAGTAAGGGTTAAAAAGGTTGCATTGTGAGAATTTCTAAAATTTATTTTTAAATGCATTTTTTTGCGATAAACGCTCCCCCGCCCGCCGCGGCCCGCCCCATTCCTGTTCACAGCTACAAAAGAATTTTTTGATTCTTCGTGCAACCTTTTGCAGTACTTGCTCACCTAAGAAGAAAAGAACCATAGCAACCCAATTATCAATGATAACAATCTTACATATTTTTATTGTCAATCTCTATTTCTTGTATGCGCAAACGCAACCAATGAGTGTGCAGGAGGCGGCTTGGGAAAGGCGCGGATTTTATTGATTTCAATAGTACGCTACAAGCGCTGTTTCCTGAAAATGCCTTCTGCCACTATTTTTAAACCCTGGTTATTATAAGAAAGAAGATATATCAGGGATTAAATAATATTATATTCTTTAAATAAACCCTTAATAATTATTGTCAAATTGCCTTATTTTCCTGAGTTGCAAAGACATAGGAAAGGTGATAATGTATTTACTTCTTTATGATCATTTGTAACAATCTACATTATTTCATTTTTATTCAAAAACCAATAAAACTTTCTATGATGACAAAAAATGTTTTGAAGTTTTCCTGGATGATTCTAATCGGGATCTCCGCCCTGATGAGCGCTTGTACCAAAGAAGATGCCACAAATTCTCAGGATTTGGAAGCGTATGCCAATGCAATGATTCTGGGCATTCAGGATAGCACGGGTGTAGGCAGAGGATATTGCTATGAACTCGTGTTCCCCGTCACAATTGCTTTTCCCGATTCGACAACAACGGAGGTAGATTCTTATGAAACATTGGCAACTGCGCTTAAAGACTGGAGAGAAGCCAATCCGGAAAACGAAGGCCACCCTACCCTGGTGCTTCCATTTGATGTAATTTCCATGGACGGTGAAATTATTACAATCGCAACCTTAGATGAACTAAAAGCCTTGCGTCGGCTTTGTCATTTTGGCAGACCGCATAGACCAGGACACGGACGACCGGGAGGTGGCGGTTATGGTAGTTGTTCTTGTTTTGAAATCGTTTTCCCGATTACCATTGCATTCCCCGATGGTACGAGTGCAGCAGCAGCAGATCAAAACGCACTGAAAACCTTGATCAGAGCATGGAGGCAAGCCAATCCTGGTAGCACCGAACGCCCGGAAATTGCTTTCCCAATCACCGTTACATTGGAAGATGGCTCCACTCTTACCGTTGAAAGCAAAGAAGCGCTTCAGGAACTCAAAGAAAGTTGTCGAGAAGATAATTAAAGCAAACAAGTGGTTTTCATAAATAGAGTTTTAGGAATGTGTCGGGCGAAATCGTCCGGCATTTTTTTATTTATTAATCATCAAATATAACTCAACCAGGCTTTTTCAGGATGTGCAAACTTGTATCGACGATAAGCTGCGCAAACAGGATATAAAATCAATACCACTAAAATCCATGCAATGTAAACAGTTGTCAAGTTAAACCTTTGAATATCAAATTCACCGAATACAATAGCCGTTAACAGCAGTGAACTAAGCTGTATCAAGAAAAGATGTAAAATATAATAAAACATAGGCACGCTGCCCAAGACTACAAAAAATTGAGTTATTCGTCCTTTAGCGTTTTCAGTCAATGCAAGGCATATCAATCCCGGCCCAACAGTCATCAATGTGTAAAGAAGTGAAGTGGGATATTTAGTTGTATTAAGAATAGATAATAAAGAATATAATGTATTTTTCTGTGGCGACCAATGGCTTGGATCACCATATAAATTGAAGGTGCGAATTAATATAAAGAGTATAATACAAATACTGCCGGCGATTAATAATATTTTCTTCCGCGCTTCTGGTGCGTAATCATTTCGATATAATTGGCTCAAGCCATAACCACAAGCGATAATACCCAGGTAAGGTAAAAATGCGAATAAAACATAGACGCTGAAAATGCCCATTGGCGCCATGCCGCCACCTTTATAAGCGAGTACCCATAGATTATAAAATGGGGATTCGGGTGTAATGGGTACGTTTTGTAATAAATTATGGAATAATACAATAATTAAACCAATGCCCAGCACAACTCTAACAGGTAAATAAATGAATGCAGCAAGCAGAATCATACAAATGCCGATCATTGAAATCACCAACATTTGGTGGGTTTCCCAATGATCAAAGGCAGTAATATTCCAGCCAAAACGGAACACCAATAATTCTAATATGATAAGAAATAAGCCCCGCGTCCAGAGAAAATATGCAGTACTTTTTATGCCTTTTTTATTAACCATCAGCGCAGCGGAAACGCCAGCCAGCAATAGAAATAACGGTGCACAAAAATGTGTAATCCAACGCGTGAAAAACAATAAAGCCGAGGCTTTCTCCAAATTGGTAGGTGAAAATTCTGCCGCGCTTGCATGAAAAAAAAAGCGCACATGGTCGAGTGCCATCAACGCCATTACGATTCCTCTAAGCAAATCAATCGATATGATTCGCTTACTCTTTTGTTCAGTCATGGTGATATGAGTTAAGAACACAAATCAACTAAATAGTGGAAAAGAAAACTTTAGAAATCTTGCTCTTTTGAAATTGAGAAGGTGAGAATCCCGTAATTTTTTTAAAGGTATAAGAAAAATTTTCCAGACTATTAAATCCAGTATTAAAAGCGGTTTCCGTAATGTCCTTACCGGATTCTAAACTTGTTTTTGCATATTCAATACGCACCAATAATAAGTAATCGTAAGGCGCGTAGCCTGTACATTTTTTAAATACCCTGGAAAAATGAAAAGGACTTAGATGTACGCATGAAGCAATATCGGTAATACCAATATCGTCACTGAAATGTTCATAAATAAAGGCTTTCGCCTGATCAATGCGTTGGATAGAAAAAGGTAATTTGGATGTAGTAACAAAAGTAGCGCGCTCCCGATGTGTAAATAAAGAATCCAATAATTGAAAGATAGCCTGTTCAATACTTTGTATTTCTTGCGTTTCTAAAGTCTTTGAAATAAAATGAGCCAATATCGCTTCCTTTGGTGTTCGACGTATCTGCATTGCAGGTTCTGTATTTTTCTTACAAAAAGGCTCCGGCAGCATATCTTTAAAAAAAATACAAAGTGTACGATCTTCTTTAAAGCAATTAAATTTTGACACCTCAAATTCAAGCGGTCTTGTTTCCAATAATACAGCGTTAGAATCCAGTATTTGCTGAAAACTTCCCGCTTTGTATTGATACGCCGAATATAATGGAAACGAAATAGCCGGATAATTCGTAAAATCTTTTTCAGCATAAGCGCCGGTATAAGAAGCTGTAATCAACACAGCGTCAATCCATTCGTTCTCATAGATTGTATGGAAAGTGACCAAGAATCGACTTTTAGTAACGTGATCAATCAAATGTAAAGACAAGTTAGCATAAAAAGGTGTGACTACAAGTGCATTCATTTTTACTTTTTAATCCTTCAACCTATTAACTCTTCAACTTTTCAACCCATTCTCCTATCACCCTATTGCCCTTTTATCTATCTTTCCCCGGAAATTGAACATCCAGGTATGAATACAACTCCAGGTTTTCAAGTAAATGATAAAAAAGTCATTAATGGCTGGGCTTTCTTTGATTGGGCGAATTCTGCATTTGCTTTAGTCATCACAGCAGCCATTTTTCCGGTTTATTATATGGCTGTTACGGATGATACGGTAAATGTACTGGGAATGAAAATGTCCAATAGTACATTATATGCCTACGCTATTTCAGCGGCGTATCTATTAGTAGCAGCGGTTTCCCCTTTATTATCGGGTATTGCTGATTATAGTGGGCGACGGAAGTTTTTTATGAAAACGTTTACGACCATTGGGGCTTTGGCTTGCCTTGTATTATTCTTTTTCAAAGGTATGGGTACTTTGTCGCTTGGTACAATTGCTTTTATCATAGCCATGATGGGATTTGCAGGCGGCTTGGTATTTTATAATTCTTATCTCCCGTTGATTGCAAGCGAGGATCGATACGATGATGTAAGCGCTAAAGGTTTTTCCTTTGGTTTTATTGGAAGTGTGATTCTTATGGTGATCAATCTGGTTATTATTCAATATTATGAAGCCTTCGGTTTTAAAGATCAAGGCACGGCTACAAGAATCGCATTTGTAATGGTAGGCTTGTGGTGGCTTGGTTTTGCACAAATTCCTTTCAAAAGACTCCCCAAAGATCAGCGACAGGAAATGCCGCCGCAAGTATTGAAAAAGGGATTTCAGGAATTGAAAAAGGTATGGAATGCAGCCAAACAGCAGCGCAGTATTGGTATGTTCTTGCTCGCATTCTTCTGCGCGAGTGCCGGTGTACAGACAGCGCTGTACCTCGCAGCAACTTTTGCGGAGAAAGAACTGCATTTTGCAAGCGCAGAACTGATTCTTATTATATTGATATTACAATTGGTGGCGGTATTGGGTACGATTGTTTTTGCAAAACTCTCCGACTGGAAAGGTAATAAATTCGCGCTTTCGGTTATTTTCTTTATCTGGATGGTGACTTGCATATTTGTCTATTTTATAGATACAAAACCGCAGTTTTATATTGCAGCGGTTTCGGTAGGTATTTTGATGGGCGGTACGCAAGCAATGGCGCGATCGACTTACTCTAAATTGTTGCCGGAAAATACACCCGATACGACGTCTTATTTTAGTTTCTATGATGTCATTGAAAAAGTGGCGACGGTATTAGGTACATTCAGTTTTGGAATTATCGGACAGTTGACGGGCAGTATGCGCCTGAGCGTGCTCGCACTAAGCGGGTTCTTTGTATTGGCTTTAATCATTTTGCAAGCTGTAAAAATGAATATTCGGCACGAAGGAAGTGGCACGGTGATTGAGTCATAATGTGGTGATCTGGTGATTTTTGATGTGATGATCTGGTGATTTTGATGTGATGATGTAGTGATTTTGTGATGTAGTGATCTGGTGATTTTTGATGTGATGATATGCTATGCTTTATACCTATAAACCTATACACCTTTATGCTTATAAGCCTATCCACCTTTATGTCTATACGCCTGTACACCTATAAAACTTTTAAACTTATTACATCTATACGCCTTTATACCTGTAAACCTTTTATACTTATAAATCATGAATTTGAATACGATCATCTTTGATCAGGGTGGCGTTTTGATTGACTGGAATCCTGAATATGTTTTCCGCGAAATATTCGATGACGAACAAGAAATGCGCTACTTCTTTGACCATATCTGCACCCATGATTGGAATATACAACAAGACGCCGGACGACCTTTAGCGGAAGCAACCGAATGGCTGGTGCAAGAACGCCCTGATTACGAACCACATATCCGTGCCTATTATGGTCGCTGGCGAGAGATGCTCGGCGGCGCTATTGAAGAAACCGTAGCTATCTTAGACGAATTGCGCCAGCAAGATACACACCGATTACTCGCGCTTACCAACTGGGCGCACGAGACTTTTCCCGTTGCATTGGAGCAATATGATTTTCTCCATTGGTTTGAAGGGATTGTTGTTTCCGGTGAGGAAAAACTCATCAAGCCTGATCCGCGTATCTATCAAACTTTAATCGAACGGTATGCTGTACAGCCGCAGCACGCGCTCTTTATTGATGATAATGCCAATAATGTAGCTGGTGCACAGGACGTAGGACTCCACGCGGTGCGCTTTGAATCGCCTGCACAACTGCGTAATTTCTTTCAAGCGCATAAAATATTGCAGTAAGATCATAAAAAATGATATGCACTTGTAATAAATGTAATAGCAGTAGCTATTATCTAAAAATAACTTGCTGATAGATGAATAACTATCTTCAAAAATAGCCTGTGCATTGATCTATTCATTCAGTGCAATCACTCGTGCAGCCTGTGCAGTGATCTATTCATTCAGTGCAATCACTCGTGCAGCCTGTGCAGTGATTCATTCATTCAGTGCAATCACTCGTGCAGTCTGTGCAGCGAGCTATTTATTCAGTGCAGTCGCTCGTGCAGTCTGTGCAATTGCCTCGGCAGTAATGGCAATCGTGTGCAAATACTGCAAGTGCTGCTCATGCGCTAATAATCCACTCAATTGCAAATCTGCTTCGTTGGGGGTGTAATTCATTTCCCGCTGGAGCAGTAGAATGAGTTTGGAGAAATGTTCTAATAATAGATCGAACGATTGTCGGGAAACGGAGACAGTACGAGGGGCGGTCATCACCGCATTTTCTTCGTCTTCGGCGCTTGTGGTTTCCTCGGTGGGTTCATTGGCGGTGGTATTTTCCGCTTTGGTTTTCTTGCTCAGGCGCGTACCATTGATGCGACGCTGAATAGCGCGGGCGTCCTCGATTGTTTTCTCGCTCAAGCCGCACGCGATCATCGAGTTGAGGATGCGCGTGATGAAGGGGCGCAGCGCTTTGAAAGCCTCCGAGCGATTATTGGTTGCGTCCTGCGCTCTGGCTTCGCATTCGGATAGATGACGGAGCACCATTTGTGCTTCCATTTGCAGTTGTTGCAGATTATGGATTTGTAATTCCGCTCGTGGCGGATTGAACATTGCGCCGTAGCTGGTACAGCGCGTAACCAAAACACCCAGGTTGGATACATTCTTGGCGTGACCCGCCTCTGATTTGCTTTTCTTCTTCATGAGAAAAAATTTGATAGTTATAAATTTGTTTTATTCATTTCAATGTAATTGAAACCTTAGCAAAACTCTTTTTTTAATTGATACCAAAAGATTATCCGATTTGTTCTTTTCTTGTTAATAGCTTTCTTTTGTGTTTCTATGCTTCCTTTCTTTGTAACTTTTTGCATCGCCCAAAAAGTCACCAAAACGCTAGGCAAATCAAAACTCCTCCGTCGAACAGTGATTTGCCGGGCAGCCGCCACAGAGACTACTTCATTATAAAATTACGACTATAAAGCCCACGAGACATATCAAATATTAGCGTTTCAATTATTTTTATCAAGCTTTCAAAATATAAAAGTTTAGGAAATTTGGAAAACGCGCATAAGCCTACACACAGCGTGCATACGGCAAATGCAAAAGGTAAGTTTGTGTAATAAAAAAGTAATAAAAAGTAGCTTAAAAGTAGGTTTGTGTAATATGTAATGCTGAAGGCGATCGCCTGTAACCAATTGCTTGGGCAAGCATATACGACAAATATACATAAAAAAGATGTAATGATGCAAGAGGTGGAGTAAAATTTTGATTATATGCAAACCTATAAGGTTTTAAAAACCTTATAGGTTTTGTAAGGCGATAGGCAAAATTCAAAAGCCCAATAGACGACTTGGACATCTAAGTAAATATCATTATTTTTAAAGCGGATATTAGCGCAACTCGCACTCGTTAAGTAAAACACGCAATGCGCTAATACGATAGTTGGGCGTGATAAAAGAAAATTAACAGTAATAAAAAATAAATATGAACCAAAACAAGGGTGACATATTCGATAGAATGCTTTCAGGGGATTAATTCCGTTTGATGACCCAGAATACCCAAAAAATTTGAGGCAGTTTCAAATACTATTAAATTATCAGTAGCCCTCAACTCTTCCACTAACATTGACCAAATCAGAGAGAATTGAGTGAAATAATTGGACGGAAAATTGATAAAGTACGACCGTTTTCACCCCATTCCATACTAACTTCGGAAGACACATTCAAATAGGCAAAAATGTATTTATTAACCATGCCTGTACATTTTTAGACCTTGGAGGTATAGTGATAGAAGATGATGTTCTAATTGCCCCCAAAGTAAGTATTATTACAGAAAATCACCCAGTCAATCCAAAGGAGCGTAAAATACTCGACCTTAAATCGGTAACAATAAGACGCAACGTATGGATTGGGGCAAATGCGACAATTTTACCGGGCGTAACAGTTGGCGAGAATTCGGTAATTGCGGCAGGGGCGGTTGTCACCAAGGATGTTCCAGCGAATACAGTCGTAGGGGGCATTCCTGCCAAAGTTGTCAAGAAAATTGGGTAGTTTTGTATTGAATGTTGCTAATTCTAATCAAAAAAAATGCTAACAAACAGATTTTCTATGAAGCATCCACTTTTAATATTAGGATTTGTCTTTTTTCGCCTGTATGGCTAATCATGGAAAAAGACGCATTAAAGGCAGACAGCCTTGTTAAGCAAAATAATTCAAATTTGAAAGACAAAATAATGGGCAACAAAATGAAGATAAAAATTGGTTCAGATACTTTCACGGCAATTCTTTATGAGAATAAAACAGCCGAGGCGCTGAAAGCCATGATGCCGTTAACTTTAAAAATGAGTGAACTGAACGGTAACGAGAAATATTTTCAACTTTCTACCAACTTGCCCACAAACACAGAAAACATAGGAACTATTGAAGAGGGTGATATAATGCTTTGGGGAGCGAATACTTTGGTTCTATTTTACAAGACTTTTCAAACATCATACAGATATACAAAAATTGGGCGTATTGAAAACCCTATTGGTCTTGCTTCTGCGGTTGGTTCGGGAAGTACAACCGCAATTTTTGAATTAGAGTGATTGACAATCCAATCAATAAAAAACCGAGAACAACGGCTTTCCGCTCCAGCAAATACAGACGTTAGCCTTCGATCATTCATAAATTACCATAGATTCATGTATGGTTAAAAGTATTTGTAAGAAGACTTATGGAATTCAACTTTTACATACCTAAAAAGCTCAAGGGAATAGCGCCATTGATTTGGGAGTTAAAAGCAGACCAGCCCCAAAAATGGATATTCCTGCCCGAGTTTAATTTTGATTTGGCTTTTAATCTTGATACACCCTGGATTATTCAAAGTGATTATTACAAGAACCGATCTTTTAATCCGACCGAAAATTTTTGTTTTGTAGCCGGACTACATACGAAACCGCTCTCTGTTGAATTTATGCGTTGTCATTTATTTGGTATTCGCCTGAATACTATTGCAGCTCATCTATTGTTTGGGATTCATTGCAAGGATTTGAAGAACTGGTCAATCGAAGGCGATATAGTCTTTCAAGATAAATATAATTTTATACAGGATGCTGTTAGTAATATTTCCGATTTTCACAAAAGAGCCGTTTGGCTGGAAGAATTTATTCTTTCCTCTCTATCGTGTGTGCCAGACTTGAGTTTAGCAATGAAAATTACGACATTACTAGATGAAATTTCCTTAAAAAACTGCAGGAAAGTTCAGTAAAATAGAAGATTATACCGGTTATTCAAGGATGCATACTTTACGAATTTTCCAGAAATGGCTTGGAACTTCTCCCTCCGAAGCGCTTGCATTTAAGCGTTTTGAAGCTGCACTGAATCAAATTCATTATTCCTCAGACAATCTTACTCAAATCGGGTTGAATTGCGGTTACTATGACCAGGCTCATTTTATTCGTGGATTCAAACGGTTTGCACAAATGACTCCGAAAGAATATTTAAATCAAAAAAGCGAAATAGTGGGTCAGTTTTCTCCTTGAGCCAGCAAGGATAGCGAGATGTTACATTCGTACAATTTTTAAGGAGTGTAAGTATCTAATTTTGTTCAAAAATTTAAATCATATGGACGAAATTAAAACAATTGTAGTATGCGGTGCTACTGGCAAACAAGGTGGTGCTGTACTTGATGCGCTTCTGAAAACCGGCAAATGGAATTTGATTGCCTTTTGACGAAATATCAATGGACAAAAAGCTGAAGCAATAAAAAAGAAAGGTGTTCAGGTTCTACAAGCTGATCTTGCCGACAGGCAATCATTGATGGAGGCATTTAAAGGCGCATACGGCGTTTATGGTGTTACAATGCCAATGGCACCAAATGGAAAAATTGATACGGAACTAGAATGGGAACAAGGTAAAAATATAGTAGAGGCATGTTTGCAAAACAAGGTTCAACATCTTGTTTTAAGCACTGTATTGTATGTGGAAGAAGGGCAGGAAAACACCCTAACCTATATAAAGCGGAAAATAGATATTGAGCATCTGATTAAGAACAAAAATATACCTTATACATTCCTCTGTCCGGGTTCATTCATGGATGACTTCGGGAGTGTAATGTTATTACGGGCATGGCAGCCAACGATGCAAAATTGCCTCATATTGCCAGCGTTGATATTGGGAAATTTGCAGCTTTGGCCTTTGAAACACCAGACAAGTTCATAGGCAAAAAACTGAACCTGGTCGGAGATTTTATTTCGGGAAATGAACTCGCTGCAATCGCAACCAAGCTATCCAAGGGTAAGACCTACAAACACAAACCTATCCCGCTCGTAATTATGTATCTGTTTGCAAGAGTTTGGATTCCGCTACGTAAACATTTTGAAAAATGGGGGCAATCACCTTATCCCGAAGAAATACTGAAGGCAGTAAAACAAACAAGGGAATTACTTCCTGAAACCCTGAGCTTTGAACAATACCTTAAGTGGCAAGGATGGGATAAAAAGCTTTAAAACCTAATCGTCTGAATCATTGTAAAATAGGTAAATGAGAAAAAAAGTCTAATTTGGGTGGTGATCTATAATAGATATAAGCACTATATAGCGTTTATAAGGATGCAGTATGTAATAAAGTAAAGTACCTATCACGTAAAGTTCATCATAAAAATATAAAAAATGAAAACTTTAATTCGTGTTTTATTAGTATTCCTTGCGCTAATAGTGATTTTATTGGGCGTATCTTACATGATATCGGGTGGTCAAACGGAGATTATTAATACTGTCCAAATTAAAAAACCGCCTTATGAAGTTTTAGATTATATAGCTGATATGCGAAATGAATTAAAATGGAATCCTGATGTTCAATATGTAGAGAAAAAAAGTGACGGACCAATCGATGTCGGGACTGTATTCAGCGCAAAATGGCATAGGAGCGACACGCTTGATATTACTGTAACAGAGTATTATCCACCCTATTGGGTTGCATTTGAAAATGGCGGTACCTTGAAGGAACCCTTAAATTGGTATTATCACCGCTTGGCGAAGGAACCAAACTTGAATCAAAATTTATTGCTACCCCTCACGGTTTTACGCGTGCGATTTTTCCAATCTTGAAGGCTCAATTAAAAGCGCAGGAAAAGGAAAATATGATGAATCTAAAAAAAGCGCTTGAGGGCAATGGATAGTAAAAATATACGTATGAAAGAAGGTTAATTTGCACAAGATGATATCAACCGTTAAAGTTTCAACTATTTATGAATGCTCGCTGGAGCGCACTTTCAAGACGCCAATGTTATGTGATGTATCAAAAGTGCATACAGGATTTGGGCTGATGCCAAAAGTTACGCACTGCACGGAAGATGAAAACTGGGGAAAACCAGGATATAGCAAAAGCGTATTCGCAGCAAAATCGCTCACGTTTAAAGGCGGGGAAGCCTCCACCGATAAGGTGCTGGAAAGATTGGAAAACAAGTATTGGAAAATAGAAGTAAGCGATTTCAAGGCGTGGATGTTGGGGTTCTCCAAGTTTGTAGGGGAATGGAAAACATCAGAAATCGAACCGAACCAGGTATTGATTGAATACAGGTATGCGCTGCATTCGGATATTGCTTTACTTTATCCTCTGAACTGGCTATTTGCAAAGACGTTCTGGAAGATTTATATGAAAAGGGTGTTAGAGAATGTAAGAATAATGGCGTATAATAATGAACCCTATTTATATGAATAGAAAAAGTCTAATTTGGAGGGTAAAGTATTGAGTATGTTACAGATATTAGGCGCTCATTAAGAAAAATAAATCAATGAAAAGAGAAAAATCACTTCTGTTAATCCATAAATAAATAGAATGAAAAGAGAATTATCATCCGAACAATGTGAAGCGCTACTTAACATATTGAAAGCCCGTTTTGAGAAAAACAAGAAGCCGACATCAAGGATATTGAATGGGCAGATGTATATGTAAAGTTAAAAGCGAATACTGAAAAATTATGGTCGCTCCATATTATGGAAGAAACAGAGGGTGAACCTGATGTCATTGGTTTTGACGAAAAAACGGGCGAATACATTTTTTATGATTGCTCAGCGGAAAGCCCGAAAGGTCGCAGAAGTCTTTGTTATGACCTTGCAGCCTGGGAGTCCAGGAAAGAGCATAAACCAGCGGATAACGCTATGGATATGGCTGCTTCTATGGGGATTGAGCTTTTGACGGAAGAAGAATATCGGGCGCTACAGCAATTGGGGAATTTCGATACGAAAACATCGAGCTGGATACAAACGCCTGCTGCTATTAGAAAACTCGGCGGCGCGCTCTTTTGTGATCGCCGCTACGATCATGTCTTTACCTATCACAACGGTGCAGAATCTTACTATGCCGCCAGGGGATTTCGTGGCTCGCTTAGGGTCTAAATTTTGAAATATAGCGCCGCAGGAGCTTTCGGTAAAACTAATTACTAATTTGCAACCGGCAACATCCATAAGATTTATGATTATAAAGAGAAATTTCCAATGAAATATGTCATCATCGGCACCGGAAATATTAGCAATACTTACGTTCATGCGATTGCGGAAATGCCTGGTAACGAAGTGGTCGCCTGTGTAAGTCGATCTGGCAATTATATTAAAGCGAATCCCCACATTCCCAGTTTTTCAAGCCTGGATTCTATTATTGCGGACTACGATGCTGTGATTGTAACAACGCCTAATGGTTTGCATTGCGAGGGTATTATTGCTGCCGCAAAACTCGGTAAACACGTTATAGTCGAAAAACCGCTGGGCATAAAGATGGAAGACATGGAGCAAGCCATTCTCGCTTGCGAAGCAGCGAATATAACGCTCGCTGTTGCTTACCAACGGCGCACCGCTCCCGATAATCAGGCCATTAAAGCCTTGATTGAAAAAGGAGCGCTGGGAAATATTTTTGCGGCGGACTTATCCGCAAAATTTTATCGGGATCAAGCGTATTATGATAGCGCAGACTATCGTGGCGGATATGATATGGATGGTGGTGGACCCTTTATACAACAGGCTTGCCATAATATAGATCTTTATGTCTGGTTTTTTGGTTTGCCCATGCAGGTGGTCAGTATGATGAATACATTCACCCATCAGATGGAAGCGGAGGATCATGGCGCAGCCTTGCTAAAACATAGGAATGGTATGATCGGAACGATGATCGCCTCTACATCCACCAAACCAGGTTTCGCGGCACGCCTGGAAGTGCATTCTGATAAAGGTAGCTTTACCATGACCGACGATGTGATCACGGAATGGCATTTTGAAGATGTGCCAAACCCAAGCAATAGTAGCTTCCAATACAAGCATGACGGGGCGACGAGCGCTGTTGTCACAGATACAAGTGCGCATCAAAAAATTATTAAAGATTTTGAGCAGGCAGTTAAAAATGGAGGTAAACCCATCGTCGACGGACGCAGCGCCAAAGCAACCACCAAATTAATTTTAGATATATATCAAGCCGCACTGAAATAAGATTGTTCCTAATAACATAAAGTAGCCGGCATCCACAAAGTTGCGGACGTCGTTCGCAAAATTGAAATCGCCGTTCGCAAAGTTGCGCGACCCTCCGGAAAAGTTGCGAACGTCGTCCGCAATATTGAAATCGTCGTCCGCAAAGTTGCGAGACCCTCCCGAAAAGTTGCGGACGTCGTCCGCAAAATTGCGCGACCCTCTGGAAAAGTTGCGGACGTCATCCGCAAAGTTGAAATCGCCGTCCGCAAAGTTGCGAGACCCTCCGGAAAAGTTGCGGACGTCGTTCGCAAAGTTGAAATCATCGTCCGCAAAGTTGCGCGACCCTCCCGAAAAGTTGCGGGCATCGTCCGCAAAGTTGAAATCGTCGTCCGCAAGTTGCGCGACCCTCCCGCAATATTCTTATACCCTCTGGAAATATTTCTAACAACATTGGAAAAATGGTTGAAGGCATTAGCAAGAATAAAAGTGGCATCTATCAAATTTCCAGCGTAGTCCGCAATATTGCAAATGGCATTGACAAGATTAAAATTGGCAGTTTTTTATTGTTTGGGCGGGTAGTCAAGAAATAAACTCGATCGATTGGCATAAAAAAAAGGAAGCACTACCCTTCACGAGCAGCGCTTCTATATTTGCGCTTGTACTATACTAAACTATCTGAAATCTTCTCCTCCAAAATCATCATCTCCTCGTTCGCCGTCGCGGTCGCGCTTTTTTATTTGGTTAAGGCGGTAGTTAAATGTCAATACAACCTGGCGGGCTCGCCATTGAAAATTACCTTCTCGGTAAAAATTAACCCCTTGGGTGATGAATCTACGCCGACGGGTGTTGAATACATCTCTGCCGCTCAGGGTAAGCGTACCGTTGCCTTTGAGAATATCTTTGCTCAAGGCGATATCCATATAGTATTCGGCTTTGTCTCTGCCTTGAGTGGTATTGCGCGGGCCGCGGTAGTTGACGCGAAACTGACCATCGATGGTTTTACCTATTTTTAGCTTGGAATTCAAGCGGGTGAACCAACTATAAAAATCTGCCTGCAAATTGGGCGCGAGATTGCCGCCATCGGTGAAAGCGCGATAGAAATTAAAACTACCATCGATGTCCCACCATTTGAAAGGGGTATAAGAAAATGTAAATTCTGTACCAAAAGCATCTTCGGTGGCTAAGTTTTGCGGCTGCGAAAGGGTATTGCCATTTTCGTCGATGGTTTGGATATTTTCGATAATGCCTTCGGTATGGCGATAGTAGATAGAAGAAGAAAGCGTACCGTTGTCCCAGTATTTGAGATGCCCGATTTCAATAGCGTCGGTGAACTCCGGATTCAGATTTGGGTTACCACTGCGAAAGTTACGCGCATCGCTAAAAGAGAAAAAGGGATTCAAATCCCAAAAATCGGGGCGACTCAGACGGCGACTGTAGCTCAACTGTATCGAATTTTCCTTTGGCAATTCAAATCCGAAATGCACGCTTGGAAAAAGGTTGAAATAATCGCGTTGGTTGACTTCATTGGTCTGGAGCAATTCGGTTCTAATGTCGGATAGCTCCGCTCTCAATCCTCCCTGGAAAGAAAACTTTCCGTATTTGTTACCCCAAATAGCATAGGCGGCATGAACGATTTCATCGTAGTTCAATTCATTGCTGACGCCCGGCAAGGCTTCCCAAATATTATTGTTTAATTCTTCTACGAGGTAATCGTTATTTACAAACTGGAAGCCTCCGCGATAGCCAATTTCAAATTTTCCTTCTTCCGCGAAAGGATGCACATAGTCCACCTGGGCAATCATATTGCGCTGGGTTTCCGCATTGCCGGAGCGTTGAAATAAATTGGGTTGGCCCGAGGATACAAATTCGGGTGTGAAATATTCTTCACGGATGCTTGATTTCTCTGTTTCCTGATCGTCCTGGTAGCGAAAATCAATGACCAATTCGTGTCCTTCTTTTTCAAAATCACGCCGGAAAGTCATGGCGTATTCCAGATTAGGCTCGGTTTCAGCTTCGTCGTCGGTTCGCACGGATATTCCTGTCAAATTATTCAAGGAGCTTTCGTAATCGCGGTATTCAATTTTGGATAAATTATTATCATTGCTATAACGATACATTAAAGAAGATGTAAGCACTGTATTATCATTGAAATAATAATCCAATCCGCCGCGAATGCTATTCGACCAACGGCCTCGCGTACGATTGCTGCGCTGTTCGGAAAGAAAGCGCGTGCCATTTTCATCGGTGAAATCCTGGAAAGTAAAACCGCCGCCCGGACTATTATTATATCGCAAGCCATAATTAGTAAATAAATTCAGTTTTTTACGACGGTAATTCAAATTGATAGATGCGCCATAGCGATCAGGATAGCCTGCATTCAAGTCAAATGAACCGTTCAAGCCTTGTTCGGTTTCTTTTTTCAATATAATATTAATAATTCCTGCCATGCCTTCCGCTTCGTAGCGCGCCGAAGGATTTGTGATGACTTCTATACGATCGATCAAATCGGCAGGTAACTGGCGAAGCCCGTCCGTATTGCTGATGCCCACCAAACCAGAGGGTTTGCCGTTTACCAAAATGCGCACATTGCCGCTGCCACGCAGGCTCACGTTGCCTTCCACGTCCACAGCCACCGAAGGTACATTGTCTAATACTTCCGCAGCATTGCCGCCGCTATTGGCAAGGTCTTGCCCCACGTTGAAAACCCTTTTATCGAGCGACATTTGCATACGGCTTTTTTCAGCGCGCACTTCTACTTCGGCGAGTACAGTCGCATCGGGGCTTAGCGTGATCTCTCCCAGGTCAAAGGTTCTTTTACCTTCATTAATTCTAATATCATTTATTATTTTATTCTGGTAGGAAATAAATGTAATATCAGCATAATAAACACCACTATTTATTTCAATAGAAAAAACGCCCTGTTCGTCGGTGGTACCGCCTGTCACAAGAGAACTATCCGCAGCATTGAATATACTAATCGTAGCGAAAAAGAGCGGCTGGCCGGTGCTTTGGTCTGATACTTTTCCTTTCACGATTCCTTCTATGCTCCGCTGGGCAGCAAGATTGCCGACTACAAGAAATAATAAAATAGTTAATAGTGCGTGGTGATAATTCTTCATAATTTAGTTTTTTGCGTAAAAGCTGTTCAATAGGGAAATGTAAAATTGTGCTGATGGTTCAAATTTAAGTTGGAATCCTATGCGGACTTTGTAGGAATTCTGAAGGAATTCTGAATTAATTAAAATTTAACAGTAATATGATGGACGCCTTCCTCAAAATGATATGCTACCTCGAAATTATTTACCTCGCAGATTTTTTTGACAATCGCCAGCCCAAGCCCCAGCGAGCCATTGCCCGATTGACTTTTCTGAAAACGCTCAAATAATTGTGCGGGCGCAACCGTAGGCGCTTTGCCGGTATTTTTCAACGTCAATTCCTGCGAATTCAGTTGCACATCAATCCAGCCGTTTTCGATATTATGTCTGATGGTATTCTTGATCAAATTTGCGACCAGAATGTCCGCCAATAAAGGATCGATCTTCAATTGTACCTCTTCCGCTATCTCGCTTTTAAATTCCAAATTTTGCAATGCGGCCAGCTCTTCAAAGTTTTCGATGCAGCTTTTTACAATCTTGGAAAAATCGATCGTTTGTAAAGTTGAAAACTCTTCGTTTTCAATTTTAGTGAGCAATCCTAAAGCCTCGCCCAATCTCGACAACTTGCGCAGGGATAATTGTGCCGACTCGATGAGTTGAATTTGCTCGGTCGATAAACCTTCGGTTTCCATCAATAGTTCGAGTTTTCCTCTGGCGATGGCGAGCGGCGTTTGCATTTCGTGGGAAGCATTTTCCGAAAATTCCTTCACCGAGACGTAGTCGCGGCGGGCTTTTGTGGTCATTTGCGACAGAAATGTATTCAGCATATTGAATTCCCGCGTGGAAGATTTTGGCAACTGCAAGGAGGCTTCTTTCTTCAGATTGAATGTTCTGATTTTTTCTAATGTGCGTTGGAAAGGTTGGAATAATCGTCTGGTAATCAGGAAACTCAATATAAATAAGGTAGCCCCCAAAAATAAAAATAACCACAGCATTACATTTACTACCCCTTCATAAATATCGTCCGATTCTATAAAAACATCCATCGCGGTGATGCGATAAAATTTTCCGTTGATCTCCTCCGTAGAAGTGAGCATTCGCTGGCGTTCCTCTCTATCCAGGTAAGGGTGCGACGCAAGCGTATCGGCGTAAACCCGCAGTGTATCTTGTGGTAATATATTTACAACAGGGATAATATTCACCCGATCATCTATTAATAATTCGATGGGAGCGCCCGCCTCTATTGCTTTTACGATTTGCTTGAAATTATATCGAAGATCATAATCGGTTTCTTTTTGCACTTCCTTTTTTACCATATGATACGTCACCACCCCGCCAATGCTGAAGACCAGCAAGGCAACGACTAAATAAAAAAGTGTTGTTTTTACTATTAAATTCATTTAAAAGTTATTCACTAAATTTATAACCCAAGCCGTAAATCGTTTTGATATAATCTTCTCCGCCTTCGGCTGTAATTTTCTTTCGCAAGTTCTTAATGTGCTGATAAACAAAGTCAAACGAATCCATAAAATCTACATTATCACCCCAAAGATGCTCGGCGATAGTTTGTTTCGTTAATACCCTATTTTTATTTGTAATAAAAAACAGTAATAATTCGTATTCTTTAAGGGTTAATATAATGGGGTTTCCATTTACTGTTACATCATGCGTGTCGGTATTGATTTGAATATTATGAAAATCGACGATGGTATGCCCCTGAAATTTTCGGCGACGATAGATAGCATTCAAACGGGCATTAAGCTCAGGTAAATGAAAGGGTTTGGTGAGATAATCATCAGCGCCGAGTTCCAATCCATTCACTTTATCATCCAAAGCGTTTTTAGCGGATATAATGAGAACACCGGTTTCCGGGTTTATTTTTTTTAGTAAGCGTAAAACATTTAGTCCATTACCATCGGGCAACATAATATCGAGTAAAATAATATCATAATCGAAGGACAGTAATTTATCTTGCGCTTCCTGGAAAGAAAAGGCTACTTCGCAGATTACATCTCCGCGGGACAAGTAAGCACGGACGTTTTCTGCTAATTCGTGTTCATCTTCTACAATCAGCAACTTCATAATAATCCCAAAAATAATAAATGAATTTGAGGGAAATTTGAAGTGCTTTTAATAATTTGAATCAAAAGATCGTTTTTATTTTAAACTCATTGCTTTGTCATTCACTTTTACATTTGCCACCACCCATTTTCCGACCTCGTAGCCTTGCGCCACGCCATTGTCAATCGCCGGCGATAATGAATGCCGCCGTACAGTCGGCTCACCGCTGCCTCATCAGACGCATGAAAAAAGGATTTGAAAGATCGGGCTGGTAAACTGAATTCTTCTTCGGAATCATCCACAAAAGCAAAATTATCGCCAAAGATAGAAGTTAGTACAGTCGCCGCAGCGCGAGAAATCACACTATGCCCACTGGTATATTCCGGGAATGGCGGCGTTTGCAATAGTGGCAGCCATTCTTCATCGATATAGCGATTAATATAAGTTTCCGGGCGCACCAATTGGCTGCGGTATTTTTCATCCCAACAACTAATGAATCCATCGGCCAAAGCCACTGAAGTCAAGGCATACGCGCTGATCGTTTTAATAAAATCGGCTTTTGCTTGCGTGGACACGATGCGCGTAATATTGATCCAATGCCCACCGGGCGTGATTTTTTTGCTGGCGTACATCACGTGTCCCACTTGGTTGACTACGTAAGGATTACAATCCCAAAAGCTGGCAATCGCCTTACGCTCTTTAAGTTCCTCCGGCGTACCTACGCGCAAGGCTTCATAGACCTCCATCGTTTCTTTGTAAAATTCACTATTCTTATCTATGCTGAAAGCTGTTGGACGGGACGGAATAAACTGCTGCGATGAATCAAGCGCAAATGGCCGCAATACATTCCAACTCGGCTCGATGCCATCCATGTAAGCAGGCGGCGTAGGTTGCCATTTGGAAGGATCATTGGTGATGGTATATTTAGGATAAGAACGCGTTTCTTTATAATGATCCTCTTGTGACCAGGCAAGGATATGATCGGCAACTGCGTCGCCATAAGCGACAGAGCGTTCGTACACATCTTTTGGAATGTCTAAATCCTTGAATTCCTGATGAATACGCTCACTAAATAAATCAATAGTGTCCTCAGAAAAAATGAGGGCTTTGCCCACTTTCAGCATGGCGTGTACGCTTGCGAGCGGGTAGCAATATACTTTTCCAGATTCTGGTTTCGGCGCTGGTGTTAGTTCTGTCAGTTGCCCTGCCAAACTCTGATATTCCGGATAACCTGGAACGGCAGCTTCGTATCCGGCAATGCTGGAATAAGCATAAATCCTACTGGCAATAGGCGGCGAAAAAATATCGTGTACAATTACATCGGTGAGCTGCTTCATCGAGCGATGAAAGAATTCCGGATTCGCTGCTTCTTCTTGATAATGCTCATTTTCTTTTGCGCAAGCCCCCAATAAAATCAATATTGACAGCAAGAATAGCCCCTTTTTCATAATGGATTGAATATTGTTTTGTACAAAGTTAGAAAAAGAGCGGAGAACTCTGAAAAAGAAGAACTTTCTTTTGAAAGGCTGATTCTTTATTTGTAAAGACCTTATTCCAAAATCGGTTTAAATTTGTTATCTTTGAAAATAAAGATTATAGCATGGTTTCTCCTTTTCCAGGTATGGATCCATTTTTGGAAGGTTATCTTTGGCCCGATGTGCATAATAGACTTGCGTCAGTTATTGCAGAAGTCATTGCGGTGGTTATTGCACCTAAATATGTTGCTCGTATTGAGCTTTATACCTTTGAAGATTCTAATCCTGAAGGTGATGTAGGTATTATGTATCCTGATGTTGAAATTTTGCGCCGAAAAAATATTGCCAAAGAACCGTGCCTACTTATGGAGGAGAATCGGCTGTGCTGTCGGCAGCAACGATCAGTATTCCTGATACGATGCCTATTGAAGTACGCATCCCAGTGGTTGAAATCCGCGATCGTCAAAGTAATCAATTGATTACGGCTATCGAAATTTTATCACCTGTAAATAAACGTGATCCAGGACTGATACCTTACCGCGAAAAACGTAAACATTTACACGAGGCTGGTGTACATTTATTGGAAATTGATCTCTTGCGCCGAGGGCAGCGCCCTTTCAATCATCCATATTTACCAAAAAATCATTATATTATTACATTGGTACGTGCCGAAACCAATCGCACCGATGTCTGGGGTTTTGATATAAAAGATCCCTTACCAACTGTTCCTGTGCCACTCAAAGCGCCCGATCCTGATGTACCACTAAATATGGGTAAAGTTTTAAATATTATATACGAACGCAGTTTATATCATCTTTCGATTAATTATGATGATATACCGCCTCCACCAGCTTTTTCAGAAGAAGACCAAGCCTGGATGAAGGAATTATTAAAAAAAGAAAACATTTCCTAAGCAGAAGCTGTTATTAACTTAAAATTATAACAAATGAATGAAGTCATTTTTATTATAGAAGAAGCGGCAGAAGGAGGATATAATGCAAAAGCATTAGGCGTGGATATTTTTACAGATGCAGAAACAATAGATGAACTGAGAGCAAATATCAAAGATGCTGTTATTTGTCATTTTGAAGAAAATCAAGCACCAGGAGTAATTCGATTACATTTTGTAAAAGAGGAATTTATAACTGTATAAAAATTCCCAGAGATATCACAGGCGCTCAATTAGCAAATAAACTCAGTATCTACGGTTATATAATTACTCGTCAAAAAGGTAGCCATATCCGATTAACTACTCAAGAACCAAGCGAATATCATATTACTATTCCTAATCATACTCCACTTAAAATTGGCACATTGTCTTCCATTTTAAATGCTGTCGCTAATCATAGAAAAGTTACCAAAGAGCAAGTTATAAAAGAACTTTTTGGTTGATTAATAGAGGATTGCCAACCTTTTGGAGGTTGATAATTTTACAAGCTTTACTTCACTACAAATATTTTTCCCTCTTTTCCTACTCCTTTAATTGTAAGCGATTTCCATTTACTTGGCAACTTCGTTTTTAATTGTATAATTCCCTGATCTGTAATATCCAAACCACCCAATCCAAAGATGACAGCCTGCAACATTCCACCTGCACCCGTAGCAAAATAAGGATTCGTACCGCCTGCTGTTTCCGCCAGTACACCAAAAGGTGGCACTTCATTTGGTTTATAACTTTTTACAAACATATTATATGCCTTCTCCGATTCGCCAAGGCGACCGTACAATCCCGTTAAAACAGAAAAACCCATCGCCGGCCCTTCGGGCGACATACGCGGCTCATAATATGCTAAATCTTTACGAATCGCAGCTTCACTTGTAATAACTTTCAGTGGAAATGATAATAAATTTACATCCGCTTGCTTTATCATTACACCATCATAAGTCGCATTTTCTTTAGTTGTACCGTCAGGAAATTTTAAAATCGGAATATTATCAGCCACGTGATTCCAATCAGGATTTGGCGTCAAGCCCAATTCCTGCGCGGCTTGTGCGGCAAAACGCAACACGGTAATTGCCATGCCATTGGTAAAAGCATTATTATCAATATTTTCCTGCCATTCATTTGCGCCTATTACATTATTGATTTCATATTTACCAGGGCCTTTACGTTCGACACGGCTCGCCCAAAAATCGGCGACTTCTTTCAATACCGGATAACCCCTCGTACGCAGCCATTCTTTATCTTTCGTTACTAAATAATATTGCCAAAAAGCCCAACCGACGCACCCTGTAATATGATGTTGAAATGGACCCGTCAATGCCCAAACGGGCGTATCTTCTGAGCCTTCCGCGCTGGATTCCCAAGGAAACATCGCGCCCGCATAGCCGTGCGAAAAAGCATTTTGTTTGGCAGCTTCCAGGCGCTCAAAACGATATTCTAATAATGATTTTGCAATATCCGGTTGTAATATTAATATTGGCGGATACATCCATAATTCCGTATCCCAAAAAACGTGTCCGTTATAACCCAAACCCGACAAGCCCATTGGCGACAAGCTATACGCTGTGCCTGCTCTGGCGAAAGAATACAAATGATATAATGCCGAACGAATGGCTCGCTGTGCTTCCAAATCGCCTTCCACTATTACATCGCTTTCCCAAAGCTTTGCCCAGGCTGCCTCGTGGCGCGTAAGCAGGCGTTCCCGCTTTTCCAATGCTGCAAAAATAGTTAATCTTTCCGCTTCATTATGCGGATCATTATATTGTGAAGAAGCAACAGATGAGCCAACAACCGAGAAACGATAGGTTTCGCCTGCTTTTAATTGTTTATAAAATTTTAATAAATGCATATTATAATCCCAATCTTCATGAATCAAATCGGGTTCACTGCCATGCGCTTCTTCAAAGATAAAGCTGGTAGAGGCTGCCACCGTCAGCTTTCCTGAAGGACTCTTTGCTACCGAAGTTAATAAAGGAATTAATACGTGCGGTCGATCAATTTCTGCATAATAATTCCTTACATCCACTAAATGATCGGGCGCTTCTATTACACTCATCGGTGTAATTATTACATCTTTTTTAGCTGTAATTTCGACCACGCTCATCGCGGTGTAAGGCAGATGCCGCAAAGACATCAAAGTGTGTTTAACGCTGAGCTTGTCACCGACATCAAACGTAGTGGCGAGCGCAGCCTTCTGCATATCAAGCGTTTGTGTATAATTAGAAATATCTTTACGTCCGATGCGGCGACCGTCCACATCAAGATTCATATTTACATGATTAAATGTTTTTAAAATATTGGAAACCCGGCCGCGCTGATAATAATCATAAACGCCATTCAAAACGACATCTTTCACGCGCATCGGCTCTGGCGAAGACACCAGGCCAACCATACCATTCGCCACCGTCACGCCAAAGTAATTACTCGGATCAATATTCTTTGCCTGAATATGCCAGGGCGACTGGCTGAGGTCTTGTGCCGACAAAGAAAAAGTTAATACGATTAATAATAATCCGCTTAATTGTTTCATACATTATAATATTTTAAACTGGTTTAGATAGCAAGGATAAATATAGCTTTTGCCGGGCGTTTTGAAAAATTTGGCAGCAATAGAAATCATTTACAAGTGTCTTTTGCTCAACAAATAAAGCATAATTTCATTTGTAAAAATATGATTATCAAATTATTAAAAGAAAAATTACCTATTTTAAATCATTTGACTTTGCTTGGTTCAAGTTTTGACCCGGATGGTTTTGTAGGCTTATTTTTGGAAAGTAAATAAGTTTTAATCCCTTGCAAATGAAGCGCATATTCCAATAAAATGGGGTAAGCAATTGGAAAAATATTTTTTATTTTGGTTTCGAATTCTTTTTTTGTGACAGCATCAATCTGGCTATACTTTAGTTTTTTTAACCATGCGTAACACGCTAATATTCTGTTTTCTAAAGGTAATTTAAAGCGCTTTAAAATCCATTGCACAATTTCCAACCCCTCCGTGAAGGTGCGATATTGCGAAGCAATCTGGCTACTCACACTGCGATCATGTACTCGAAAATAAGAAAGATATTTGCCAACCGTAGCCAAGCCCCCTTTTTCGATCAGCATACTCCAGAATAGCCAATCACCACAAAATTTCATATTTGTAACTTGCTCCCAATCAACGTTTTGAGTAGTAGATTTCCGAAATAATACCGCGCTTGCATTCCAAAGATAAGTGCCAAAAGTAAAGTGTTTAGTAAGCGCTTTTTCACCAGAAAAAACCGTATCGGAGTAACGGGTTCGATTGGATAATTGCGTCCCAAAAGCATCCACTTGTATCAAATTTGCTGCTGCCACGTTGATTTGAGGCTTGTCTTTGATAGCTTTCAGTAAAGCTTCCAACAAATTCGGCTCACAAAAATCATCACTTTCCGCGATCCAGATAAATTCTCCCCGCGCCAACTCAATTCCTTTTTTCCATTGTACAAAAGGATTGCCACTGTTTTCGTCATTAATAATAAAATGTGTAATCTTGTCGCTGTAATGCTCGACATAGTGTTGTAAAATTTCGACACTATTATCTGTGGATTGGTCATCCAGCAGGATCAGTTCAAAATCCTGGAATGTTTGATTCAAAATACTATCCAAGCGCTGACGGAGGTACGCAGCGTGGTTGTAATTAGGCACTACAATAGATACGACAACTGGAGTGTAGTTCATATATTACGCACGAGTATAATGCGGGTGCGCCTATACAAAGCTACTAATTTTGAGCGACTTATGATAGCGGTGCAGGTGAAATTATTTTTACGTATATATGTAGTTTTTATATAATTATTGAATTTTGAATCCTGATAATAAAATGAGCGCAACAAAAGTGAATATTCTGCCAAAATTTATCGGCGAAAAGATATGGGTAGTTAAAAATGCTTATCGACTAAATAAACTCAAGAAAAATATTCTGAGTTATTATGCTTCTTTACCTGAAAACGTAATAAATAAAGAGCAAACAATAGCATTAGATTTTATTAAAAAAAATGGTATTTCGGTATTTCCTTACCCTTTTGCAAAAAAATATAACCCACAGGATATAAAAGTTTTTTTTGATAAAAAACTGGGGTTGAGTTATGTTATATTAGATGAAAAACGTTTATATTTTAAACGAAGCTGGTCGGAAAAGGAAATTAAAAAAAGTTATTATTTTTTACAAATGGAGCAGGATATAGAATCGCCGCATCGGTACTTGACGGATAATTTTTATGTAACTGATAATGATATTGTTGCAGATGTTGGCGCAGCAGAAGGCAATTTTTCTTTATCGGTTGTAGAAAAAGCTAAAGCCATTTATTTATTTGAGACCGATACGGAATGGATAGAAGCATTGGAAGCGACTTTTGCGCCCTGGAAAGAAAAAGTAAATATCATTAATAAATTTGTATCGGATATAAATAATGATAAAAATGTAACATTGGATGATTTTTTTGCAAATAAAGGTAATTTCGATTTTATAAAAATTGATGTGGATGGCGCAGAACGCCCGCTATTAAAAGGTTTTGATGAATTATTATCTTCTAATATGCCTTTAAAATTAGCGCTTTGTACCTATCATCAACAACAAGACGAGCAAGAATTTTCTGATTTATTAATCCAAAAGGGATTTGATATTACAACTTCTAAAAATTATATGCTTTTTATTTATGGTGAACCATTGCAACCCCCTTATTTCAGGAGAGGTTTAATCAGGGCTACCAGATAATATTAAACCAATGCGCCATATAAAACTTTACATCGCTACTAGCCTCGATAATTACATTGCTCGACCCAATGGCAGCGTGGATTGGCTCGAATCTTTCCCCAATCCTGATGGCAATGATTATGGATATAAAGATTTTCTGGCTACGATCGATACTACATTAATGGGTAATAATACTTATAAAGAAATCCTCGGTTTTGATATTCCTTTTCCTTATCCTGATAAAGTAAATTACGTTTTTACGCAGCAACATGATATAAAAGAAGCAGCGTTTGTAAAATTTATAAATAAAGATGTAATTTCTTTTATCCAAGATTTAAAACATCAAGCCGGCAAAGACATCTGGCTCATTGGTGGCGGGCAATTGAATACCGTTTTACTCAACGCTGATTTGATTGACGAAATGATTATTACAATCGTGCCAATAATATTAGGCGAGGGCATCCCACTCTTTACACCGGGCGCTAAAGAAAGCGTTTTTCAATTGATTCATTCCCAGGCATTTCCAAGCGGTATGGTGCAAATGAGCTACAAATTGGGCTAAGATGGGAATTTATTTTTCAAAATTTCCGCCATTTCTTGCTGAATCTCTAAAGCTGCTGCGTGGGCTTTCTCTGCAAAATCTTCACCATCGCTCGCAAAAATGATGCTCCGTGAGGAATTCACAAGCAAGCCGCAATGCTCATTCATGCCGTATTTACTGATTTCTTTGAGTTCGCCGCCCTGCGCACCTACCCCCGGCACCAGGAAAAAATAATCCGGCGCAAGCGCCCGTATTTCCTGGAATTTTTCAGGATGTGTCGCACCAACCACGAACATCATTTCATCGGGTGTGCCCCATTTTATGGCGGTATTTATTACATTTTCGTATAATGATTGTCCATTTTCTTGATATAAAAATTGAAAATTTTTACTCCCGGGATTAGAAGTTAAAGCCAGCAGAATGACCCATTTTCCAGGAAATCCCAGGAATGGCGTTACAGAATCCTCGCCCATATAAGGCGCAACCGTCACTGCATCAGCATTTAGTGTATTAAAAAAAGCTTTTGCATATAACTTCGACGTATTTCCGATATCACCGCGTTTAGCGTCTGCTATAATAAAATGCTCTTCCGGGATATAATGAATCGTTTTTTCCAATGCTTGCCAGCCTTTCAAGCCTTCCGCTTCATAAAATGCAAGATTGGGCTTATATGCTACACATAAATCTTTAGTTGCATCTATGATTTGCTTATTAAATTCATAAATAGGGTCATCATATTCGAGTAAATGTTTTGGAATTTTTGTAATATCCGAGTCCAAACCAATGCAGAGGTATGATTGTTTTTGCTGGATTTGAGCGAAGAGTTCGTGTCGGGTCATGTGTAATAAATAAGGATTGGAAGATTGATTCTTATCAATTATTTTATTTATTTTTATATAGTTATAAAATTTTAATAAACTACAAATGATTTCTTTATAATCTCATTCCCACCAATAAATAGCGCTACGGTATAAGTATCTTTCGCCCAATTGCCAGGCTCGGTCCAGCCCCAACCCCAGTTGTGAAAAGAGTTATCCCAATCTTTATCGGCATAGGTATCAAGTGTTAAGCGACTAACTCCTCCCCATTAGACTGGGTGTAAATCGCCAGAATATGAAACGGGCGGCGGATATCGGCTTTGCCGTATTGTATTTCCAATTCCCAATTGATATAACGAGTGTCCTTTTGCGAAAAGCTGTCTTGATATACGCGGTCCTCCTGGTCAATGCTGGTATCAGCGGTTTCGTAAAAACGCAATTTTGGATTGTAAAAAGAAAAACGTGCCGCTTCTTCTACTTCTGTTTTGGGCGCTTCCTCAATAACCACAGGGGTTTCATCCTTATCAAAAAAGCCTTGACGTTGTAAAATATAAAAAACCAGCAAGCCGCCGATCACGGTTGCTGCAATGCCGCCGAGGAAAGATTTGAAGGTCTCCATAGACTATTGCTTCAGATATTAAGCTTCGACACCGTTTACTGCCATCACGCCTGTGATCTCCGGCAAACGACTGATAATCGCCTGCTCGATGCCTGCACGCATGGTCATGGAAGTCATACTACAGCCCTCGCAAGCGCCTAACCACTTGATTTTGACCACTTTCGCATCGGTCACGTCCACTACTTCCACGTTGCCGCCATCTACCGCCAGGTGCGGACGCACGTCATCCAGCGCCGTATCGATCCGTTGAAGCAAGATTTGTTTTTCTGTTAAAGACATTTTATTGTTATTTATTGCTCTCTTTTTATTACAGTTTCAATCTGTTCTTTTAATACAGGAATAATATTTCTGACTACATCCCACACAATAGAATAGTTCACGCCCATGTAATCATGTATTAATTTATCTCTCATTCCAGCCATATTTCGCCAAGGTATCTCGGCTCTGTTTATTTTAAAATCAGCTGGTATTTTTTTCGCCGCTTCACCAATGATTTCAAGGCTCCTAACAATAGCCCGCTTCAGTGTTTCATCGTCGAGTAATTCATTTTTAGTAGTTTCTTCCGTAATAACAGAAACGATATAATTACATTCATCCAATATATGATATAAATAATCAAGCGGCAATTTGGACATACTCCACTTCGTTTAAAATTTTTGGACCAATGTAAGGACTTAATCCATTTTTAGTTACCACTTCCACTCGCTCTCCTTCAAAAATTTCTTCTAAAAGATAGCATATTGCCATAAAATTATTAAAAGTTTCTTTATCCTTTTCAAATGAAATTAATAAATCAATATCGCTGCCCTCTTGCTGTTCGTCACGTACGTAAGAACCAAAAAGCCCAATGAAATCTATTCCCAGCTCTTTTATATGAGACTTATGCTGATTGATACGTTCTTTTATAACCGCTTTATCCAACATGATATTTATTCACTTATTTATTAAAGCATTATATCATTGCATCATCTTTACAACTTGCGTCGGTTCAAGCATTTCATTGCGAATAGCGACCTGACGCGCCGCATTTTGTGCAATATTCATAAACGCCTCTTTTGTAATCATTTCTTCACTCAAAACTGCCGGTTTGCCTGCATCGCCGCCTTCGCGGATGCCCTGTACAATCGGCACTTGCCCCAGCAACACCGACTGCGCCATTCTCGCTAATTTTTTACCGCCGCCTTCGCCGAACAACAAATATTTATGATCGGGTAGTTCCTTGGGTGTAAACCACGACATATTTTCCACCACGCCCAGAATTGGCACATTCACCGAAGGTAATAAAAACATATTCATCGCTTTCACCGCGTCCACCACCGCCACTTCCTGCGGCGTTGTGACCATCACAGCGCCTGTTACCGGCACGGTTTGCACCAGCGTCAATTGAATATCGCCCGTACCTGGCGGCAAATCTACGATTAAATAATCCAGCGGCGGCCAAATTGTATCATTGAAAAACTGTTTGATCACGCCCGATAAACGCGGCCCGCGCAGCACCACCGCCTGCTCCGGCTCTACAATGAAACCAATCGAAATGACCGGCACGCCATAAGCTTCGAGCGGCAGGATTTTAGGTTGATTATAAACGTTTTGCACTTTGGGTCGCTGACCTTGCAAACCAAGCATCGTCGGAATCGAAGGGCCATATAAATCCGCATCTAAAATGCCGACTTTTGCGCCTAACTCTTTCAAACCCAAAGCCAGATTCACCGCCACCGTTGACTTTCCGACGCCGCCTTTGCCAGAGGCTACTGCAATAATATTTTTAATATGCGCCAAAGGGTTCGTTGGTTGCTGCGATTGCGGCGTGCGCCCGATCATATGCACGTTCACATTTGCTTCAGGATAAATTTCTTGCACCGCTGCGATACAGGCAAAATTCAAATCCGATTTATACTCGCTATTCAAAGAAGGCAATTCGATAGCAAAATTAATATTATTGCCATCCACCGTCAAATCGCGTACCATGCTCATGGTAATAATATCTTGCCCGCTATTCGGGTCCATCACTTGCGTTAAAGCCTTTACAATCTTGGTTTTATCGATGCTCATTTTCTAAAAATCATGCTTGCTTAATCTACAAAAATACAAACAAATCGCAGCTTAAAACAGTTTTCTGTATTCAAAAGCACAAACTATGCGTTTCTCCTTTACATTTTGAGTTTTATTCCGAAGGTCCAGGACTCTAGGAGAACCCTCGACATTTTGATTTAGACCCTTGGACATTTTGCGGTTTTACCTACTTTTGCACTGCCATGAGAATTCTGAAAGACCTGAATGAACTCCCCACATTTCAAAATGCCATTATTACAATTGGCTCTTTCGATGGGGTACACTGCGGACATCAACGAATTATCGAACAAGTCAACGCGCTGGCGCGCAAGATTGGCGGTGAAAGCGTTGTCATTACTTTTCATCCGCATCCTCGACAAGTGATTTATCCGCAGGATGATACGCTGAAATTGCTCACCACGACCGAAGAAAAAATCTTCCTGTTAGAGAAATACGGCGTTGATAATGTAGTGATTGTACCCTTCACTATTGAATTCTCTCAAATCAGCGCCGACGAATACATCGAAAAATTCCTGGTTGAAAAATTCCATCCGCATTCCATTGTCATTGGCTACGATCATCGCTTCGGTTTGAATCGGCAAGGCGACATCAATTACCTGCGATGGTACGCTAGCAAAAGTAATTTTGAAGTGATAGAAATCGAACAGCAGGAAGTCGATGATATCGCCGTGAGTTCTACTAAAATTCGCAAAGCCTTGGAAGACGGACGCGTGAGCGTTGGACGCAAACTCCTGGGGCATTATTATACGCTAAGCGGTACGGTGGTGCATGGTCAGAAAATCGGCGCCAGTCTTGGCTTTCCGACTGCCAATATTGAAATTGTTCAATCTGAAAAACTCATTCCACCCGATGGCATCTACGCGGTACAAGTCACGCACGACGGGCAACGCTATGGCGGTATGTTGTACATTGGCTCGCGCCCGACTTTAAAAAAATATAATAACAGAACCATCGAGGTCAATATTTTTAATTTCAATCAAACCATTTATGGCGATGAATTAAAGCTGGAATTGGTTGATTTTATTCGCTATGATACAAAATTTGATGATTTAGAAGGTCTTAAAAAACAATTAGCCGAAGATCGCAAAAGAGCACAATTACTTCTGGCAAGCCTTGAACAAACGCCTCGGGCCGATGTCAATATTGCGGTCGTGATTTTGAATTATAATGGTCAAAGATATTTGGCGCAATTCCTGCCCAGCGTTTTAAAAAATAGCTCGGAAGCAGAAGTAATTGTAGCCGACAATGGTTCTACCGACGATTCCATCGCGTTTTTGCAAAAATATTATCCCGATGTAAGGCGCATCGAAATCAAAGAAAACCTCGGCTTCGCGGCTGGCTACAATCAGGCATTGAAACAATTGAGCAAAGAATGGGATTATTTCGTCCTCCTCAATTCCGATGTAGAAGTTACGCCCGATTGGCTCAAGCCATTGATTGCTACGCTCGAAAAAGACGCGACCATTGCAGCGGCACAACCCAAAATCAAGGCAGATGGGCAAAGGGATCATTTTGAATATGCGGGCGCAGCGGGCGGTTGGATCGATGCTTTGGGTTATCCTTTCTGTCGCGGGCGTATTTTTGCAGTCACCGAAAAAGACAATGGGCAATACGACAAAGCACAGGAAATATTCTGGGCCAGCGGCGCTGCGCTTGCCATCCGCGCGAAGTTATTCCAGGAAATTGGCGGTTTTGATGGCGATTATTTTGCGCATCTCGAAGAAATCGATCTTTGCTGGCGCTTGAAACGTGCCGGTTACAAAATCATCGCAGAACCGACTTCCGTTGTGTATCACGTTGGTGGCGGCACTTTATCTTATAATACCCCTTTCAAAACATATCTCAACTTCCGCAATAGTCTTTATACCTTAGTAAAGAATGAATCCGCAGGCAAACTGCTTTGGCTGTTGCCTTTGCGTTTAATTTTAGACGGGCTTGCAGCTATTCTCTTCCTCACCGAAGGCAAATTCCAGCATATTCGCTCGATTATCAAAGCGCATTGGACGTTCTTTCCCCATTTTGGAAAATCCTGGCACAAGCGAAAAACAACGCAGCAACGAATTGATGCGGTGCGTATCGGTAAAGAAAACACGCATGGGCGGCTCAAAGGCAGCATCGTCTGGCGATATTATGCACTTGGGAAAAAACATTTTTCTGACATCGTGGGCGGGTCAGAAATTCAGGCTGGAAAATAAGTTATTAGCTTTTACAAGAATGCGGCAAGCTTTGACTTTAATTTTATGATGAAAGTTATAAACAAAGTATTTCCTCACGTAGTTTAGGTTTTCTGAATGCTCATTGCTTTGTCACTTTTTTGCATTGCCCAAAAAAGTAACCACAAAAGGCTAGGCAAACAAAACTCCTCCGTCGAACAGTGATTTGCCGGCTAGCCGCCACTAAGACTACTCCATATCAAAAGTGCTACTTCAAAGCACTTGTTATTTACTGTACCTCAAGCGATTTGATATTTTTATTGAGTTTTCAATACGATTTACCTGTCTTGCAAACGAGATTTGCTCATCTGCAATCTTTCTTTCTCTGTGATCAAAACCATTTTTGAAGGTTACAAAACTTCTTTTCTGATTTTTATTCGTAAAAATGCCTCTGGAAAAATTACGGACGACGATTTCAATATGCGGACGACGCCCGCAACTTTTCGGAGGGTCGCGCAACTTTGCGGACGACGATTTCAATATTGCGGACGTCGTTCGCAACTTTTCTGGAGGGTCGCGCAACTTTGCGGACAGCGATTTCAACTTTGCGGACGACGTTCGCAACTTTTCCGGAGGGTCGCGCAACTTTGCGGACGGTGATTTCAACTTTGCGGACGACGCCCGCAACTTTTCCGGAGGGTCGCGCAACTTTGCGGACGACGATTTCAATATTGCGGACGACGTCCGCAACTTTGCGGGAGGGTCGCGCAACTTTGCGGACGACGATTTCAACTTTGCGGACGACGCCCGCAACTTTTCCGGAGGGTCGCGCAACTTTGCGGACGGCGATTTCAATATTGCGGACGACGCCCGCAACTTTTCCGGAGGGTCGCGCAACTTTGCGGACGGCGATTTCAACTTTGCGAACGACGATTTCAACTTTGCGGACAGGAATTTCTATGCAGCGATTGAGGTAAGTAAATTAATAAGCAGAAATAGAAATACTATTTTCGATTACCATAAAAGCTCATTGCCAGCCTTCTTTATTGCTATAAGTTTCGTAATCGAATGCGGGCAAGTAAGTGAGGGGAGTCCCCGTTTTGAGTTCATAAGCTTTGGAAGCAACCGACAATAGTGCCTCAAAAGTAAGGTCTTTCAGCATCAGCGCTGGATGTTGTACCGCTTGCTCGTAGGCTTCTTTCCCAATGGCTACCATATAACAGCGCGCGTGCAGAAAATGGTCCACTGAAAAGTATTCATCTTCCCGAAAAGCAGCTTCGCCGATGTGCGCTGCGTAACGGCGGGCATCCAATACATACAATTTTTCCGACAAGATGTCTTGAAAATTATAGATCGCAAACACCGGCAAAGCCCCCAATCGCGCTACTGCTGGCGCAATCACTGCTTCCGCACTTTCTTCCTCCTTGCTCCAATCCAATAACTCCATAATTTCCCAGAACGTATCTTCTGTCATTCGTTCGGGCATCGTCTCCGAGTGCGTCCGCACCTCAATTTCCCCATTTGGGTACTTCTCTTGCCACTCTTGGATTAATTGCGGCGTCAATTGCTGAATTGGTATTTTGATATTGGTAGTCATGCGTTGTTGATTTTTGGTAAGATACACTTTATAGGATGAAACGCAAGCGAATCCTTATCGCTTCGTCTGTTGCTCCAGGGTTTCGTCAATGATGAGCTGGCCTTTGGAGTTGGTCGGGAAAGTCTCTCCATGAAGCCTCGCATCTGCTTCCTTTTAATTCCATCTTTCAAATCGATTTGAGGTTATCAAAAGGACCGTTTAGCTAATTATGCCCCAAATTTATTTTTCTTGATAAAATCTATTGTTTAATTGATGATATTGAGGATCTTTATGCTATAATCCAAACATTATCAAATCGGGGAACAAAAATTAACTTTCCATTTTTATCTGATCAGCCCCATTTACCAGATCGGCTGACCAAAATTATTTTGCTGTCACTTAAACTCTTTAAAGTGCCGTACTAAAAAAATTGATAATCAATGTCAATGTATCCCCATTTTGTCTCCTACCTGAATAATTTTAGAATCCTATTTTTTTGGATTTAAATAGAAAAACTTCAGGGTCGTTACTCCAAGAAATCTTCCATTAGTGGTCAATAAACCCAGTTATTTTCTTCTTTACAAGGGCAAAGCCTTCTTTAAATGGATCTAGCGTGATCTAATTGAAAGGAATTACAAGCTATCCATTTTGTTATATAACCCCATTTTTATCATATTCTCTTACTATAATTAAGCTATCCGAAAACCGAAAAGTAAATTCATCAAATTTAGGTTAAATAATGAAATCCTTATTAATCAACTAAACCTCTTTTATCATTTTTTTTTACTCTCATTCCATTTTCCCCTTCATTAGAATAAATTTGGTCATAATAGCGGTATTGCAATAATTTTACCATCCAAATTGATTAAGCCACATTTTTGATCTTTTAATTTTTATAATATTCCATTCTTGTAAACCAACTATAATTCTCAAAATGTGGTTCAACAACTTTTGAGTAGTATTTTCAATTATCAATCCCCATTTATTATTTTTTTAACCAAGGCTGTGATATTTTTAATTTAAAAATGGGGATCTTCAAATTCAGGGTTGAAGAAGTGTTCCATCTTTTACCAAATATCCCCGCTTGTCATTTTGCTTAACGCCGAGAAATTATTTGTAAAACCTTTTATTCTTTCGAATTGTGTAGAAACAATTACTTTGATGCTTTTATCAATAACGCCCTATTTACCATTTTTTTAACAAATTGAAAACCAATTTGAATTACTTAAAAAATCTTAATTCTGTTGTTAAAACAATTTGCCTTGTTGTATCAATATAGCACCATTTCTTATCTTTAAGGACTGCAGCCAGTCCTTCACTAAAGAAAAACGGTCCATCAAACTGAGGAGCTATCAGATAACTTCCATTTAGCTTGATGATTCCCCATTTTTTATTTTGCTGTATCATTGCTATTCCTTCCCTGAAATCATAAATATCCTCATACCAATCCCAGCCCTCCACCTGCTTATAATTCTTATCATAAAACGTATAAAGATTTCCCTTTTTTACTTTATACCAACCATTATTACATGGGAAGAAATCATTATACGGCTCAGAAATTTTACCTATTTTATCAATCAAGTAATAAAAACCATCGGCTTTTTGGGCAATGGCATAGCCACTTTCTTTAAAGGGTTCGGGATTTTCAAATTCAAAATCGGTGAGGCGTTTTCCATTGCGGTCGATCACAGCGAATTTGCCATTTTTGTACGCCCAGGCGCGGTCTTGCGTAAAACCAAAGTAAGCAATAAGCGAATCCGATTTAGCAAGTGCATTATTTAATGCTTTTACCCATTCATTCTGCGTATTTTTAATAAGTTCATCCTTTGCGGGTTTATCCAAGCAATAGCGCGCCGCAAAAAATGAGTTAATAGCTTTAGGATAATCCTTTCTGCTTACATAACGAAGTCCTTCCCTACGAAGCTCTGTGTAACAAGACTTCGTGTTTTGGGCAAATATGATAGAGCTTATACATAAGAGGCATGATAACAGAATAATAAATGACTTCATGGTTGGGGATTTGTATGTAAATATAGCATTTTATCCTAATAAAAAAGGCATCACCTTTTGCAAAGTGACACCTCTTCATCCTTTCTTTACAGAAGCTACTAGTTCAGCTTCATCGGTTCGTAAGCTTTGAATACAGAGTATTCGGTTGCTTCTACCTTTTGTTGGTATTCCGCGAAGTCTTTACTAAAGAAATCGTTCATTTTGGTCAGGATGCCGCTCAATTCGCTCTTGGCTTGTTCCATCATGCGCTTGGCGGCTTGCGTGGGCGCACCGTCGCCAGCATTCAAATAAGAAGAAGCACGCTGCATGGTCGATTGTAGATTATCGGTACTGCGCACAATTCCTTTCTGGCTCTCTGGTGAGAAGAATAAGCCTTCCAACTCGGTAATCTTCGCTTGAACTTTTTGCCCATATCGCCTACTTCCTTCTTCATTTTAGGATCGGCATTCACCATGGCATCGTTCACCGTTTTGATCGTTTTCTGCGCTTCGCGGATTTGATCGTAGGCTTTGCCCGCAGTTTCTGCTACTTTAGAAAATTCTTTGATAGCGGCAATTTTTGCCTTGTGATCTTCCATTGAAATCTCGATGCGTGGATCATTTTTAACGGTGATATAAGTAGAATCTTTTTGATTGCCGAGGCTCACCACTATTTTGTACTTGCCGGGCAACACTTCTGCACCGGCGGGTATATCTGCATCCGGGCGTGGCTCCTGGCGCGAAAGGAATCGCACGCCATCGTAGCGCATATCCCAGAAAAGGCGCGTCATTCCTGAATCCAATTGGGCAGTATAATTACGCACAGCGTTGCCATCCATATCGGATACAGCTACTTTCACGCGATGCGCACCGCGGCGTCCGCCACCAAAGCCTCCACCGAAGCCGCCGCCGCCAAATCCACCGCCACCACCTGGGCCAGCACTGGCTTCAGGTGCAACAGGTCTTTCGCCGCCTTTGCGTTCTGGTTGTTTTCCAATCCAAATACCGATAGATGCATTCGCAGATTTGTTTTCACCTTGATAAATGGCCTCGCCAGGGAAGTGATAACCATCGTAAGAACGGTATTCTGCAAAATAAGCATCGGGTGCATCAAAGATCGCCAATGGTTGATCGAATAAAGCGCCTTTGGTTTGTACCAATTCGCGGAAAGGACGCAGGTCATCTAATACCCAGAAAGAACGCCCGAACGTACCCACGATCAAATCATGCTCGCGCGGATGGATCTTCAAATCCGCTACTTGTACCGATGGGAAACCGTTTGTCCACTTGTTCCAATTCGCGCCCATATCAATGCTAAACCACAAGCCATGATCTGTTCCCAACCAAAGCAATTTTGATTCCACAGGGTCTTGCACGATGCACAAAGCATAGCCACTTACTTGTTTTTCATCAACAATGCGTGTAAAAGTCTGTCCGTAATTGCTGGTGTGAAACACCATCGGACGCCAATCGTTTCGGCGATAATCGTTCACTACCACAAAAGCTTCTCCGGCGTTTTTCGTAGAAGTTTCAATATAAGGAATCCAGCTACCAGCCTTTACGCCAGTCAATTTGCTCAAAAGATTTGTCCAGGTTTTGCCGCCGTCACGGGTCAGTTGAATATTACCATCGTCAGTACCTACCCAAAGCACGTTTTGATCTACAGGGCTTGGCACAATCGCCAGAATGGTGGTATGATTTTCAGCAGCGGTCACATCAGGCGTCAAGCCACCGGTTTCGCGGCTTTGGCGTTGTTTCAGCGTATCATTGGTTGTCAAATCAGGTGAAATCACTTCCCAAGTTTGACCGCAATCCATGCTTTTGTGTACAAATTGGCTACCATAGTAAATGCCGCATTCCTGGAAAGGATTTTGTGCGAAAGCCGCATTCCAATTGAATCGCAATTCCACTTTAGCATCAGGATGCGTCGGACGAACGGTTGTTGATTTTCCTGTATATGTATCTACATACCCGACATTACCACCTTGCGACATTGCATATACATAGCGCGGATTATTTGGACGGAAGCCCAGATCAAAACCATCGCCGAAGTAAACTTCTTGCCAATCGGTATTCAAAATGCCGCCGCGCTTCCATTGAGAAGCAGGGCCAACCCATGAACCATTATCCTGCATACCGCCACCGATTTGATACGGAATGCTCATATCATAGTTGACATGATAGAATTGCCCGACAGGCAAATTGTCAATGAATCTCCAATTATCGCCACCATCGCGGGAGATGTAAAAACCACCATCCGTGCCCAACATCAGTAAATTCGGGTTTTTCGGGTCAATCCAGAAAGCATGGTGATCGGAGTGCGCGCTGCGCGCAATTACTGAAAAAGTCCTACCGCCATCTTCACTTTTGGAAACATTCGAGTATAAATTGTAAATACGATTCTCATTCTGAGGATCAACATACAATTCATGATAATAGAAAGGACGGTTGCTTACATTTCCTTCGTTTGCGCGTTGATTCGCTTTGCTCCAGGTCGCGCCACCGTCGGTGCTTTTGTATAAAAAGTTTTCCTTAGCTTCCACCAAAGCGTAAATGATATTCGGTTTATTCGCTGCAATCGCCAAACCGATACGTCCCAGGTCACCTTCGGGCAAACCATCTTTATCGGTGCGCTTCGTCCAAGTTTCGCCGCCATCTAATGTTACATACAAGCCAGAGCCTTTGCCACCGGAATTAAATTGCCAAGGATCACGATCGTATTCCCACATTGCCACCAAAAGCTTATTGGAATTGCTTGGATCCAACACCATATCAGCTGCGCCAGTGCCATCGTTCACGTACAATACCTTTTTCCAGGTCTTACCGCCATCGGTCGTTTTGAAAACACCCCGATCTTCATTCGGTCCCCAGATTGAACCCATCGCTGCAGCATACACTACATCAGAATTGTGCGGGCTCACACTTACTCTATGAATTGTAAAAGTTTTTTCCAAACCCATGAGTTTCCAGGTCTTACCACCATCAAGACTTTTGTAAATACCCTTGCCACTGTTATGCGAGTTACGAGGGTTACCCTCACCTGTGCCAGCCCAGATCACATCAGGATTGATCGGATCAACTGCGATAGAGCCAATACCCTGTACAGCTTCTTTGTCGAATAGTGGCGTCCAGGTAATGCCGCCATTCATAGATTTCCAAACGCCGCCGGAAGCAGCGCCAACATAAATAATATCGGAATTGCGCGGGTCAACGCCAATAGCTGTAATACGACCACTCATACCTGAGGGCCCGACATTGCGGATGCTGATGCCTTTAAGCTTTTCTACGTCCACCTTCTGGGCGGAAACGTCGACGAGCAGGGCAATCATAAACAAAACCGTGAGTAAACTACTGATTTTCATTGTTTTGACGTTTTATTAAGTATTTTTTGCAAATAAAAATAGCACAGTAGGGCAGATATTGCCAAACTTTATTTTCTAATTGACCAGACGAGCAGGTACTTTTTTCCCTCGACGAAAGAGTGTTTCAAAGATTTTGAAAATCAAATACACTTTGTAATTTTAAATCCCATGATCAAAACCATTCATTTCAGAGAAATAATAGCCATGATAATAACCATCCTAGCATTTTTGGTGCAATCCTGCTTATTTCATGATCCTGCTTATACTTCGTATATCGTTGGTGATGAGGCGGATGTAAAAACTTCACCGATGGGTGGCGTCTGCCTAATGGGAGGTGCCGACGAGGACGATGAAGCTATGCGTTGGTTTTTGCAACGTGCAAATGGCGGAGATGTATTGGTATTGCGAGCTTCCGGCGCAGACGGATATAATAAATATATGTTTGAAACGCTGGGGATTGAGGTGAATTCGGTACAATCCATTGTTTTTCATGATAAAAGGGCTACTTACGATCCCTATATTCAACAGCAAGTGGCGAATGCTGAAGCGATTTGGTTTGCCGGCGGTAATCAGTGGAATTATGTACGTTTTTGGCGGGGTACACCGATAGACAGTATTATTAATGCTAATATCAAGCATAAAAAAATAGTTATTGGTGGCCTTAGCGCCGGAATGGCGATCATGGGCAGCATTTATTTTTCGGCAGAATTGAGTTCGATTCAATCGCCAGAGGCTTTGCAAGACCCGCTTTCGGATACTATTTCCGTTGATAATCAGCCTTTTTTAAATATTTCTTTTTTGCAAAATGTTATCACCGATACGCATTACGCGCAGCGCAATCGGCAGGGGCGTCATGTGGCTTTTCTGGCAAAAGCTTATCAAAAGTTTGGTATTAATGCAAAAGGTATTGCTTGCGACGAAGGCGTGGCGGTTTGTATAGACATTAACGGTAAAGCGTATATGTATGGCGCTTATCCTGAGCAAGATCACTCGGCTTATTTTATTCAGGTAAATTGCGAATTGAAAGATGGAAACCCGGAGGTTTATATGGCTGGAAAGCCTTTGCATTGGTCCAAAAATGCTAGTGCGTTAAAAGTATATCAAATCAAAGCCGAACCGGGCGGCAAATTTTATTTTGATCTAAATGACTGGAAAACAGGCAGTGGTGGCGAGTGGAAAAATTGGTATGTGGAAAACGGTGAGTTAAAACAAAAAGAAAGCTCGAAACCGATTTGTAAATAGTGAGTCAGTTGATAAATTTATTTATGTAATCAACTGATTATAAAATGATTATACAGTAGCCCCGCCAGGGATCGAACCTGGATCTTAGGTTCCGGAAACCTACATACTATCCATTGTACTACGGAGCCAAGTCAAATGTAAAATGCGAAATATGAAATTTGAAATAGAGGTAAATGCTTTTCTTTTTTCATATTTCCGATCTCTCATTTTTCCTTCGGTTTGCAAAGTTACGGCAATGGATTGGATTAAGCAACATACGTTAGACTTGGAAAGAAATTTATCCCGAATTCAATCGAAAGCCACACATTTTATGCCTTTTGAGAAATCGTAATGCTCACTTCGTACATCGTACTTAGAATTAAGTCTAAACTTCTCCAATTTTCATCCATAAAATTCGTTTTGCATGGCACAGTTTGTCAATTTGACAAGCGAAAATCAGAAAAAATCGTTCGTATGGGTTTCATCAAAGATTTCCTGATCACCTGTTCTGGCGTAGATCGCAAGATATTGGAAGAATGCCCGACGGATATCAACAAATATGTGGGTATCGGCGGCACTATATTTTTCACGGGTTTGCTGGCATTTTTCTCGGCGGGCTACGCGGTTTACACCGTTTTCGATAGCTGGCTGCTGGCAACGTTTTTTGGTATTATATGGGGTATCATGATTTTTAATCTTGACCGCTACATTGTGTCAAGCATGAAAAGCCGAGGCTCGTGGTGGCGCGATTTTTTTGTAGCGTTTCCGCGATTATTAATGGCTGTATTATTGGCGATTGTAATTTCTAAACCCCTGGAATTGAAGATATTCCAAAAAGAAATCGATGCAGAATTGATCATAATGGAACAGGAGGTTTTCAAAAAACAGGAAACCGAATTGAAGCTGCGCTACGAGCAACAAATGCAAGAATATAAAACGCAACTGGTGGATATGCAAAATGAAATCCTCCAGAAAACAGCGGTGCGCGACTCGCTGGCCAAAGCTGCCTTAGCGGAAGCCGATGGCACTGGTGGCTCTAAGATCAGGAATATGGGCCCGATTTATCGAGCCAAAAAAGCATCGGCCGATCAGGCACAAGTAGAATTGGACGCAACGATCACGCGCCTTCAACCAATGATTGAGCAAAAACGCGTAGCCATTGCCACCATTGATTCTACCATGCAAAGTGAAATTGCTAATCTTCAACGCAAGCCCTACAACGGTATGGCTGCACGGATGGAGGCTTTGGATCGACTCGCAGAGGACAGCCAGGCGATTTGGTTTGCCAGTTGGTTTATTATGTTATTGTTTATTGCGATAGAAACCGCGCCGATTTTCGTGAAACTCATTTCGCGGCGCAGCCCTTACGATTTTGTATTGCACGAGCGCGAGCACGTTTTTGAAATGGCAAATCTGGAACATGTGAGTCTTTTATCTAATGCGATTAGAAATAAAGTAAAATTTGATACTGAAACAGGCATTTATCGCACCCAGAAAGAAATTGAAGCCGAGAATGAATTGACCGAGCATTTCCTAGAAGAGAAAAAAGCGGCGATCAGATCCAGTTCGATTGTGGATTGGAAGAAGCCTTTGCTCGGCAGCAATCCAATGTAAAAATTAAAAATTATTTTTTTTTATAACCATTTGAAAACAAAACAATTATGAAGATCAAAATGCTTTTGGTGCTGGCAATCGCTGGCGCATTATTCTTTACAGCTTGTGAAGATGAATTTTCTACCGAAAAAATTGACAAAACCTTTGACCTTAGCGGCTTTACCGAAATTGACTTGGGCGATGCTTTTGAAATCGAGATCACTAAAGGAGAGACTTACAAAGTGAACGCTCGCGGTAGAGTAGGCGATATCAATGATTTGCAATTGCGCGTACAGAATGGCCGCCTGACAGGTAAGTATGAATCTGATTTTCACAATCACAAACGCACCGAAATCACCATTCAGCTACCCGAATTAGAAGTACTGCGTTTGACGGGCGCTACCAAGACCAAATTGCGTGGTTTTTACAGCGAAACTGAGAAATTGGATTTGGAAGTCAATGGCGCATCAGAATTGGATGCAGAAATGGAATGGAAACAGTTGATTCTCAATATATCCGGGGCTTCTGAGGTCAGATTGGAAGGAAAAGTTCAATCCATGTATGCCGAAATCAACGGCGCGTCCAGGTTTTATGGCAGCAATTTCTATACAGAAACGCTCTACACCGACATAAGCGGCGTCAGCAAATCGAATGTCCGGGTATCAAAAGAATTGAAAGGCAGTCTAAGCGGCAATAGCGAACTGAATTATGCTGGCAATCCTGATATTCTAGATGTATCAGTGAGCGGCAATAGCAAGCTCCGCAAATTGTAATTCACCTACTTAAACCTATAAGGTTTTTAAAACCTTATAGGTTTATTACATATATATTCTACACATCTACAGAATCATACACAATCACTTTGCTCCATAAATGCGAATAATCTTTGACAAAATCTAAATGAATCGGATCTACTTGATAGCTATCCTGATCGGCTTTATTCTTAAAAACCGTCAACCAGGAAATCGTGTAAGAGCCATCAATTACTTCGCGGCTGGTACTCGCCGGCTTTCCAAGATGGAGACTGCGAATCGTTTTAACTTTGGAAAGTTTTTCCAATCCCTCCAATAACTTGGCGCGATCTTCGGCGCTGGAAGGGTCTTTCAACCAAAAATAAACGTGGTGTACAAAGATATTCTTCTCGCGTTTTTTCAACGCTGCACTGCTGGATATGCCCAAAAGCCCCAGGGCTGCTACGGCGCTACCTATTTTGCTCATGAAATTGCGTCTTGAATGTTCTGACATGATATTTCTATTTTTTCCAAAATTAACAAAAGAACAAATATTCCCAACGCCTCAACGAAAAAAGGATTCGCCTTACCGAAATGCCACAGCAATATTGCTCAAGTTGCGTTACTTTTAATTCGTAAATTATTCAATTATGCTGTAAAGTGTATAATGACACCATTTTGTAAATATTAAAATTAAAGACATAAACTATGGAAAATCTACATTCAATTTCAAGGCGGACGGCAGTAAAAAGTTCTGTTTTTGGACTATTAGCGGTTTCTGTTCCGAATATTGTTTTCGCTAAAAATGCATCTGATTTTGCATCTGAAGAGACCAATCCTGGCGAACTTTTTCACAGATACCCCTCCATCGACGACGCAATTGTGTCGGAAGTAGTGGGCGCTTCTCATTTTAATTTGGACAGAGTCAAAGAATTAGTCAATCGCCGCCCTGAGTTGGCTCGTGCAACCTGGGATTGGGGATTTGGTGACTGGGAAACCGCTATTGGCGCAGCTTCGCACGTAGGAAGAAGGGATATTATTGAATTTTTAATGAGCAATGGAGCGCGCCCCGACATTTTTACTTATGCTGCCTTAGGTTCTTATGATGCGGTAAAATCCATGATAGAAGCGAGTCCGGGCGTTCAAAGCATTGCAGGCCCGCACGGGATCACGCTCTTACAACACGCGAAAATCGGAGCTAATTCAGATAATTTGTCGGAACAACAGAAAAAAGATTATACCGTGTTAATCAATTATTTGGAAGGTTTGGGCAATGCGGATGTTCGGCAAAAAAATCTGGAAATGACCGATGAAGAAAAAGAAAAATACCTGGGCGATTATAGGTACGGCGAAGGACCCGAAGATGGCTTTAGCGTAAAAATAAATATGAGGAAACTTCTTGAATTAGGGAAGCTCGGAAAATTTGGGGGCGGACTATTCAGAAGAGCCGAAAACGTATTCTCTTATAATGGCATCCCTTCTGTCGAAATTAGCTTTTTAGTCAAAGATGGTAAGGTTCTTTCACTCACTGTCCACGAGCCAGACTTAGTACTGACCGCTAAAAAAGTGTAAAGAAGCAATATTCTATATAAAATTCAAACACACTGTTCCCTGCCCGTCTGTTTCTTTACAAATTTGATGGGCAGGAATTTTATATTTATATCATAAATCTTCACGAGAATTCACCCGACTATTTAAAAAGCGCATCATATTTTCTTTGTAAGTCCTGCTGGACTTGACTTTCCTACCGTTTTGAAGCTTTATATAATATTCACTATTAAAATGGGCTTGTAATTCTTTAATCTTATTTACATTCACCAGCACCGAGCGATGGATACGCATAAAGGAGGCGCTTTGCAAGCGTTTTTCCATTGCTTTCATCGTACTATGCAGCAAATATTTATTATTATTGGTATAAATGGAGACGTAATCGCCTTCTGCTTCTATACATTCTACGTCTTCGACAGGAATAATTACAATTCGATCACGATCCTTGACGATTATCTTGTCAAAACTGCCGTTTTTATCTCCAAATCCCTGGTTTATAAAAGATTGCTTCAAGAATTGGTAATCATCTACGAGCACTTGAATCCTTTGCTGGAAATCCGCGGCTTTCAATAATTCTAATTGCCCGAGCGCTTTTTGCATCGCCTGATCGAATCGCTCCCGATCGAAGGGCTTGAGCAGATAATCGGTCGCATTTAATTCAAAAGCAAGCAGCGCATATTGATCGTAAGCGGTCACAAATAAAACCAGCGGCACGGGCGCTTGCAATTGTCGTACCACCTCCAAGCCATTGGCTTCGGGCATTTGCACATCGAGGAACAGGATGCCGGGATGCAAAGCATTGGTCTGATGAATGGTGTCCTCGCCATCGGCGCATTCTCGAATAATTTCTACCTGCGGATAAGAACGCAAATACGCACGCAACACATCTCGACTCAAGGCTTCGTCATCGGCAATTATTGTTTGTATTTTGGTCATAGCTTTTTACATTTTTGCTTCTCGCAAAGTAATAGTCAAAGGAAGTGTGAGTAACACTTTGCAACCGGGATTCGTATTCATCAATTTCATACTTGCCACGTCACCATACATCTGTCTTAATCTTTCTTTACTGTTCTTCAAGCCAATACCGTTTCCGTTCTCGTGAGATTCTGCTTCTTTCAAACCAGGCCCGTCGTCCTGCACTTCCAGATAGAGTTTCTGATCGCTTTCGTAAGCTTTGATCCAGATATGTCCTTGCCGCGCAAAGGGTTCGATGCCATGTTTTATAGCATTTTCAACGATAGGTTGCAGGATAAACGCAGGAATTTTTTCATCCAATAAATGTTTGTCGATTTGATATTTCACTTGCAAGCGATTGCCCATTCTGGTTTGATGGATGTTCAAATATAATTTCAAAATATCCAGTTCTTGTCTTAAAGGAATGGTCGCCACATCGCCGAGATCGAGCGTAATGCGCAATAAATCGCTCAGTTGCGTGAGCATTTTGATCGCGGTTTCGTTGTCATTATTCAAGACCAATCCAATAATAGAATGATGCACGTTGAATAAAAAATGCGGATGCAGTTGTTGCTTCAAAGCGGTGATCTGCGCGGTTGCCAATTGCGCTTGCAGGCGTGAGGTGGACACTTCCAGGTTCTTCGATTGGTTGAAATAATTGACCGTATAGGCGCTTCCGGCTATAAACAGGAAGATAATGAAGTTCATATGATAGCGATAAAAGAACGCGCTGTAGAATTCATTCACCATATCGGGACTTGGATCGATAAAAATGATCCATACAAGATATTTAATGCCAAATTCAACCCAAAAATGCAGGATTGCGAAGCCCAAACCCACGAATAGAATCTTAAAAATGAAGCTTATGAGGTTTTTTCTGTCAAATGGCAAACGCCGCGCAAGCTCTATGGCAAGCGGGGTCAGGAGCGCCCATACAATCCAGCCTATATTTCGAGCAAAAGTCAGACCCCATTGTAAATCATTGCCTCGCACGCGACTGGAAATATAGCTTTGGCTAATGCTTAGGAAAGCAACAAATAACCAGAATACCGTAATGCCCATCAAGAGCAGGAAATTCTTTTTCAATCCTCTTCTTTTTTATAAAAGAGGGAAAATACAAAAAACAAACGTTTCGTCGATCAAGAATTCGGTGAAGCGAGTACTTCATTCGATGAATGGTGTCGCACGCTTTCCCTACCAATAATCAGGCCGAAGGATGCCAAACTCACAATAACAGCATTCCGGGTAAGGAAAAGGGGTGGGCGGCACGCCCGGCACGCCACAAAAAGGTGCTAAATCCAAAGGTGCAAAATCACCGGGGAAGGTTTTCACGTACGCAATCTCTTCCGAAGTTGCATAAAATAGCCCCAGTACCAGCGCATTGGCATCATCGGTTTTGTAGATATTACCGCGTATTTGACCGGGGGGTGCATCAAAAATGCTTCCGGTTTGACTCAATAGCGTATTCACTTTTTCCCAGTACTGGAAGGCTGTGGATGTAAGCGTTTCCTGAAAAATGGTGAAATAAGTGATCTCCCCAAAAACGGTATCGATGACAGGCGCATCGGCAATGGGAAATTCAATCGTACTACCCGGCTTTAGTTCTCCACCATCGAGCAGCGGCACGAATTGATTGTCAGTCGCACGTTCCGATTCGTAATAGCAAGTATTGGCATTGTCCAAAAAACCACATTGCAAGTCCGTTCGTTGATAAGCGTGCTTGATTTTCCAGCGCAAATAGGGCGGTTCGTCTTGCTCGGGGACTTTTATACTCGAAAAAAGGGTAAGATAACGCTGCCCATCGAAGGTAAAATAAGCCGAATCGATGAGCACGGGGCGTGGCATGGTTTCGGGCAACGAAGCATAGTGGTCGCCGTTTTGCAATTGGATATCGATATGATACGAATTACCGATTTGAGGCTTAAAATGGTAGATTTTATAAACGCCAGGCTCTTCTTCTACGTAAGTACCTACGGTTTTATCGTTTTCGATCAAAGTAACGGTCGCGCCGGTCTCTTCCGGAAAGCGCGCACTACGCCCCAGCACCGCCGTTCTTATCAGCGAAAGCGTCTGGATGGAATCATTGAGGTTTCACCCTGCCATCAACGACCAAAATATCGTCTTCTGCACGGCGATCAAACTCAACGGGATTGATACAGGTTTGAAATAGCGCAGCAAATGCGGCAAGAATCAAGAGTTTATAGCTTCGTTTCGTTTTTTTCATGTCCAATCAAATTATCAATTTGTCAATTTTTGTTTAGGTGCCCTACCGCTTGGAGCGGTAGGGCACCTAAATAGCCGTTAAACAGGCTAATTTTGTTTTAAAATAGGTGCTTTTCGTTTTAAAAATGCCGTTTTTCATTTAAAATTCACGAATTTCGTTTTAAATTCGCCGTTTTTTGTTTGATAGATGCCATTTTTCACTTGAAATGCGGCAATTTCTGTTTGATAATGGCGTTTTTCGTTTTAAAAACGGCATATTTCACTTTAAATACGCCTTTTTTGTTTTAAATTTTGCCTATTTTGTTTTAAAAACAGGTATATTTCATTTTATTTTCGGCATCTTTCGTTTTCAATTTGGCAATTTTTACTTCAAAATCGGCAAATTGATCTTTCTATCCCCTACCCTTTTCTCTAAAATCCAAAGATTTAGAAAAGAAAATTCCAGGAAAACGCGGGTAAAATCGTACCAATCAAAGCCAATTTGTAAGCCGCCTGATGGTTGTACTGATTGCGCGTGAAATACACCGAGAATGCGTTTTTGCGAGCGTATAAATTGTACAAAGAAAAAGTAAAACTGCTCCTGAAACCGTCCTTCTGGGTTTCCGTTTTGTCGATATTAAAAGAAAAATCGAGCCGATGGTAATCGGGGATGCGGGCTTCGTTGCGCAAGGAGTAATGCGAAATCACAATACCGCCAACCGCATAGTTGGAGGTGGGGATCGTATAAGGCCGCCCCGTTCGGTACGTGAAATTAAGGGTAAACGATTGAACGGGATTGATGTCACGCTTCAGCACAAAGTTGATTTGATGAGGCTGATCGAAGTTCGTCGGAAACCAATCGCCGGAATTGATGATCTCCGAAGGAAATGCATCAGGCGTACGCTGCAAACTGCGCGCAAAAGTGTAAGATAATTGTCCGTTCCAGCGCCCACTGGTCTTGCGGATGGCAAATTCAAAGCCATAAGCCTTGCCTTCGGATGACAAGAGTTGGGTTTCTAATTGCTCGGAGAGGAGTAGCTGGGGCAAATCTTTATACGTGAGCAAATTTTCCAGCTTTTTGTAATACAATTCAAAAGAAAACTGCCAGAGGTTTTGTTTCCAGTTTTGAAAATAGCCAAGCGAGAAGCTATGCGCCGATTGCGGCGGAATATACAAGGTGCTTACCTGCCAAAAATCCACAGGCGTAGCGGCAGCGGTGTTGGAAATGAGATGGATGTATTGCCATAGACGATTATAGCCCGCTTTGATAGAACTGTTTGCGCCAAGCGCGTATTTGAGCGCCACGCGTGGTTCCCAGCCATCGTAGGTTTGAATCGCGTCACCGCTTCCGTAACTTAAAATATCGACCTCTGCGCCGGGCGTACGGGGTATATCGTCGTTGTATAAATAAACATCGCGCGGCCCAAGCTGCCGATATTGCGCATATCTCAGCCCCGCCGACAAAGACCAACGCTCCGTGAAATTGATCTCGGCATTCGCATAAAAAGCCAATTCATCACCGAGGTCTTTGCTCACCATTTGCGGTTCGATACTGGATTCATCGTTATAAGCGTAGAGCTTTTCGGGCTTAGCGTCGTAGCGCGTCCATTCCGCCCCCACATTAAATTGGTAATCGGTGTGGGGCTGAAAAAAAATATTCTCTTTTAGAACGTAATATTTCAGACCATTGGAAAGCCCAAAAGCATCTGAACCGCTCGGTTCGAAGAGTTCGCTTCCGTAATCGCCTGCTATCACTTTAAAAGCGGAGGATAGCTTCTCATTAATGAGGGAATTCCATCCAAAACTGTAGAGTTTCGTTTGCCAATTGTAGCCAAACTGATCGGAATAGCGAAAATAATCGCTGCTATGGAAACCCGACAGGGATAAAATGTTTTTATCGGCATTTTATAGGTCATTTTTGCCGTGAAATCCTGAAAAGACAAGGCGCTGTTTTTGATATTCGTGTCTTCTGCGAGCTTCAGCATCCAATCGGAGTAAGATACGCGCCCGCCAAAGATGAACGATAGCTTGTTGCGCAGGATCGGCCCTTCCAAAGCCAGACGACTATACGCCAAGCCTACGCCGCCCGTACCTTTCCATTCTTGAAAATCGCCATCCTTGACGCGTACTTCCAGCACCGAGGATAATCGGCCGCCGTATTGGGCAGGAATGCTGCCTTTGTAGAGCGAAATGCCGCTGATCACGTCGGGATTGAACGAAGAGAAGAAGCCCAGCGCGTGCGCGGTGTTGAGAATAGGGCCGCCGTCTTGTATAATGAGGTTTTGATCTATATTGCCGCCACGCACATTGAAGCCCGCCGAACCTTCGCCTACGGTACTCACGCCCGGCAAGCTTTCCAGGGCTTTGATGATGTCGGCTTCGCCGAGCGCGGTGGGTAATTCTTTGATACTTTTCACTTCGAGGTTCTCCACGCCGATTTGTGTGGATTGCACTTTGGCATTATCCGCTTTCGCTCTGATGATAACTTCTTCGAGATTGAGGGCTAAGGGTTCGAGTTTGAAATCTTTTTGTGCATTTTCGTACAATCCGAGTTGCAATTTGACACCTTGATAGCTGATGAATTGAATATCGATTTGGTACAAGCCAAAAGGCAGGGTGAGTTCAAAATTTCCTTGCGCATCGGTGTCGGTTCCGCGCTGAAGCCCGAGGGCTAAGACCGTCGCGCCCACGATGGGTTCGTCGGTGATGGCATCTATTATTTTGCCTTTGAAAGTTAGTGGTTTAGAGGGGGCAGTTTTTTCAGCATTACCGAAGGATAGTTCCATTTCCTCGAATAATTTGCGCTCGGGCCATTGCATCGTGCCTGCATCCCAGGCAGCAACGATGGGATCAGCGTATTCCCGATTCAAACTATTCCTTGGCGTGAAGATAATCGCACCGGGTTTGATCTGCGCGAATACAAGATTGGAGCCTGACAATAGAATCTCCAAAGCATCCCATAGAGGTGTTTCCTGAAATTGCACAGACACTTCAAAATCAGGTATTAATGTCGGATCGAAATAGAATTTAATTTGGTAGCGATCGCGGAGAATGGCAAGCACATCGAGCAATTTCACGCCCCGATAGTCAGCTGTGACTTTCAAATCGGGAAGTTTTGTATTGATAATGGCAGTATCCGTGTTTTGCGCTGGAAGTTGAACGAATGCAGCGTTCAAAAAGAATAGCAAAATGCAGTATCGGGTCAGGTATTTGACAAATAGCATGGAGATAGGTGTGATTTTAGTTAGTTCTGCGGGGAAGTTAGTTAAAAATGGCGGGAGGAAGGGAAAGTATAGTTGGTTTCAGGAAAATTGTCTGTGAAACGCCAGTTTACATTCGCAGAAAAAAGAAAAGGCAAGCTAGGCGCTTACCTTTGGAGTGATTCGGCTGGGATTCGAACCCAGGACCCATACATTAAAAGTGTATTGCTCTACCAGCTGAGCTACCGAATCAAGTCAAATTTGAAATTGGAAATGAGAAATTTGAAAAGTTTTTCGCATTTCATTTCTCACATTTCTTATTTAGAGGTGCTTTTTAAAAGCGTTGCAAAAATACAACCCTTTTTAAGAATATCAAGCCATTGACAAAAAAAATTCCAAATTTCTGCTGCTTTCAACAGCAATAAAGGCGAAAGAGTTTCCTGAAAGACTAAGAAACTTTACTTTTTTAGTACAAAGATTGTTTGTCCTGGTTAAAATTCAAATTTGAGTTGGATGCCATCCACTTGATGCTCTTTTTGCAAATTGGATATCGAAACGCCCAGCAGCCGCACCGCGCCAAGTTCTTCTTCGTTTTGATCTAATAGTTCATGGGTAACGGCGATTAAGCTTTCTAAATCTGTCACTTCCGTGCCAAAAGTCTTGCTACGTGGTATTGATTTTAAAGTCGAAAGATTTGATTTTGATAGTGACGGTTCTCCCGAAATTATCTGATTTTTGCATATATTCAAAAACGATGCCCGCCAATTGTGTCAGTTTTTCTTTCATGGCGCTCAGTTCGACCAAGTCTTCAAAAAAAGTACGCTCCGCGCCAATAGACTTGCGGATGCGATGGGGATTGACTTCACGAGTATCTTCTGCACGAACAATGCGATAATAATATCGCCCCACTTTACCAAAGCGCTGCACCAAATCTACTTCCGACCAGTCTTTCAAATCCTTGCCATTGTGAATGCCCAATTTTTTCATTTTCTCAGCAGTGACGCGCCCGATGCCGTGAAATTTTTCGATGGGCAATTCTTCGATAAAAACGATTGCTTCATCCGGCGTGATGACCTTGATTCCATTGGGTTTGTTAATATCAGAAGCAATTTTAGCCAGGAATTTATTAAAAGATACACCGGCGGATGCCGTGAGTTGGGTTTCTTCCTGAATACGGCGGCGAATTTCTTGCGCAATCAAAGTAGCAGATTTCATGCCTTTTTTGTTGTCGGTCACGTCTAAGTAAGCTTCATCCAAGGAAAGCGGTTCCACCAAATCGGTATAATCGAGAAAAATCTCCCGAATCTGATGTGATACTTGACGATACAGATCAAAATGCGATTTTACAAAAATCAAATCCGGGCACTTGCGTCGCGCAATAATACTGGGCATCGCCGAGCGTACGCCAAACTTTCGAGCCTCGTAGCTGGCAGAAGCCACCACACCTCGCTTGCTCGAACCGCCTACGGCCACAGGCTTTCCACGCAATTCAGGATTCTCGCGCTGCTCCACCGAAGCGTAAAAAGCGTCCATATCGATATGAATAATTTTGCGATGCATCAGTTGTGCAAGAATTTTTTGCACCCTTTTTTTAAAACGAAACTACATTTTTTTTGCTTTTTCAACTTGAGCATCTTTGACACAGAAAATTATTCTTGAACTTTTAGTCAATAATAACTTTATTAAAGTATTGTAGTTCATTATTTTATAAAAAATAACCTAGTAAAAACACTGGAACAAGTTCCCAAATTTGTACTTTCTTTCTATTATCAAAAAATTCATTTTTGTAGCGTGATTTAATAAGTTTTAAAAACCAGGCGTATGAGAACTTTCAGAGCCAATGCGATTGATTTTTTGCGGCACTTACCGCTGTTCAACGAATTGAATGACACAGAGTTGCGCCAATTGGAGGCAATAGCGGAGCATAAAGTCATCAAGAAAAATACTTTTGTTTTCAAAAGTGGCGATGCTTCGGACGCTGTTTTTATCTTGGTAAGAGGCATTATAAAAATTGGTAATGAAGCCGAAGATGGCAGAGAGGTGATCAAACACATCCTACATCCGATGGCGATATTTGGCGAACTGGGCTTGGCTGGTGAGCAAAAACGTCAGGATGGCGCACAGGCGATGGAAGAAGTGCAGGTATATCGCATTCCTGTAGCAGAATTCCACAAACTGATGCAGTTGAATTATAAACTGGCGATGAGCGTGTTGACGATGATCGGCGGCCGACTCAAGCGTGTGGAAGATCGCCTGGAATCCTTGATATTCAAGGATGCTCGTGAGCGTATTATTGATTTTTTGAAAGATTCGGCCTTGAAACAAGGCAAACGTATCGGCTACGAAACTTTGATCAAACATTGCTATACGCAACAAGATATTGCCAATATCACCGGCACCTCGCGCCAAACGGTGACTTCGGTGCTGAATGACCTGAAAAAATCGAATTTGATTTATTTCAATCGCCGCAGTATCCTGATTCGGGATATGGCGAAGCTTGCCTGATTTACTGATACATGTTGGAAACACTCAAGGACGCACTCTGGGGGTGGGACGAGCGAAGTACGGCCTATCTGCTGGAAATATATCATTCTTTTGCATATCAAACCGATTTTATATCTAATTTAATTTCTATTTGCTACGCCGAAAAAGGTCTGCAAAATCAAGCTACCTGGCTCCTCAAGCATCATACCGAAAACAAGCATCCAATTGCGCCTCACGATACTCGAAATCTGATCAAGCTGGCGGAAATATTAGAGTTCTGGGGTGCAAAACTTCACTTATTGCAAATACTGCCTTTTTTGAAATTAGAAGAAAATGACCTGCCTTATCTCGACCCATTTATCAAGGATTCGATCAAAAGTACCAACAAATTCGTCCGCGCCTGGGCGTACAATGGTTTGTATGAAATGAGCAAAGTTTTACCCGAGCTACGCGAGGAGGTGCGCCTTACTTATGAGCAAGCCTTAGAAATCGAAGCTCCTTCGGTGAAAGCCCGCATCAAAAAAGTGCTGCAAGCGTTCAATAAATAGCATTCTTGGATAAACATCTGGCGGGCTTCACGCTTTATTTAAAATAAAACCCTATGCCCAAAAACTTTATTGCCAAGTGGCAAATGCTCACTTATCCTGATCCTCAAAAGCTCAATGCGCCGACTCAACAACTGCACCACGCGGCGCAATTGGTTTCGATGGTGGGCAATAGTTATCTCCCGAAACAAGCAGATGATTCACACACCAATTTGGAATGGCTACCTGACAGACAAGCTTTGCCTGGTAACTGCATCGAAGAAAGCTTTCGCTTATTACTACAATTCCCTGATTTTCAATTAGAATGGCAAACTAAAAATGGGGATATTATCTCTAAATTTGCTTTGACCGATCAAACCAAAGAAGCAGGAATTACCTGGATGAAGCTCATTTTACAAGAAAAATTTAAGGTCTCCCAAGCTCAATTAAAACCTATTGCTCATTTTGAAATTCCGCATCATCCTGTGGAAGACGGAGCACCTTTTCAATTGATAACCAAGCAATTGCATCAAGAATTAGCGCTTTATCGCCATAATGCGCATTATATTTTGGAACATTTTGCAAGCCAATACAAACACGCATCGCCTGTGCGCACCTGGCCGCATCATTTCGATATTGGCGTGTATATTCCTGTTACTTTTGACGAAGATCAAAATGCTACAAAGTCCGTCGGTATTGGCTTGGCGATTCCCGATCAAGATATTGATGAACATTATTTCTATGTCAATCACTGGTCGAAATTTGGTAATACGAATTCTTCTAATTTACCCCATTTGCCAAGTGGTTATTGGCATACCAAGGGTTGGACGGGTGCGGTGCTGCCCATTTCAGCGCTTGTAAAAATAAATTCCGCAGAAGAGCAAGCTCGACAAACCGAAGCATTTTTAGAAGCAGGAATTGCTGCCTCTTTGATCTTGATTAGTGAATAATGCCTAAAAACAGCATCTTTGCGGCAAAACTCAAAATCGCTTATGCAAAACCTTATTTTCCGCGCTTACCGCGAATCGGATTTTAATGAACTGGAACCCATGATTCTGGAATTGTATGCAGACGATAATGCCACCACCGTTGGTTCGATGACGCAAGAACAAATCATTCGCACGATAAAAACAATGACAACACAACCCGAAGTAGGCAGCATTCTCGTATTTGAAATAGAAGGGCAAACCGTGGGATATGCCATTCTCACTTGGTTTTGGAGCAATGAATTTGGCGGACGAATGCTTATCATTGATGAGCTTTTGGTGAAAAAATCCTGGCGGAATCAAGGCATTGCTTCTCGATTTTTTGAGTGGCGATTTGCCGAAAGGCGCTACGGTGAAATGGCTTATGAGTTGGAGGTGGGCGCTAAAAAAGAGGATACCATTCGTTTTTATGAAAAACAAGGATTTAAACCATTCAAAACCAAACATTTATTTCGAAAAGCTTGACATTATTTATTCAAAATTTTATTTTCGACGAAACTTATTGAAAATCAGCACCTTTATGTAAAAAATTAGAAGAAAAACTGTAAGTTTCCTTTAGTTTTGTACATTTGCGGCGCTGAAAAATAAACACAAACACGCATCATGCACGATAAATTGACCAGGATTGGCGTTTTTTATGACGGAAATTATTTTCTCCATGTAAGCAATTATTATAATTATGATCACCCTCGCAAGAAAAGACTTAGTATTGCTGGCTTACACGAGTTTATTCGCGGTCAGATCGCGCAGGATGAAGACACCGATGTGCGGCTTTGCCAAATCGTAGATGCGCATTATTTTCGGGGCAGACTGAATGCACAGGAAGCTTCGCAGCGTGGCAATGTATTGTACTACGACCGCGTGTTTGATGATATTTTAATGTCGGAAGGTGTGACCACGCATTATTTGCCTTTGCGCAATTTCGGTGGACGCCGCGAAGAGAAAGGCATCGACGTATGGCTCGCCCTGGAAGCCTTTGAATTGGCGATTTATAAAAAATTTGATGTCCTGGCGCTGATTGCCTCCGATGGCGACTACGTGCCGCTGGTGCGCAAGCTCAATACGCTGGGTACGCGAGTAATGGTGATGAGTTGGGATTTTGAATACACCACCCCCACAGGGCAAATGCTCGTGACGCGCACTTCGCAGGATTTGCTGGAAGAAGTTTCCTATCCGGTGCCGATGCACGAAATCATTGATAATCGCCTGAAGCGCAACGATGCCTTGATTAATAATTTATTCGTACAAACCGAAAGCAAAAAACCGCCTGTTTTATTTGAACAAAGCAATGGCGAGCATAGCACCGAGGATTATGAATTCGATGGGGAAGTACACGAGGGTGAAGTGCTGAGCATGAAAAACGGCTATGGTTTCATCAAATACCCGCCCAATAATTTATTTTTCCACTACTCTACCGTAATGGGCACGGATTTTAACGAATTACGTGAAGGCGATCATGTCAGTTTCCATATCACCAAAGGCGAAAAAGGCGACTACGTAGCTGTCAACGTCCGCTTAACAGAATTTGAAGAAGAATAAAACGAAGTACGAAGTTAGAAGTAAGAAATCAAAAAATTTTATTACTTAAATGTAATATTATTTCCGCAATTTGATTTGAACAATATTCATATCATTAGTGATATATAATATTTTATCATTATCCGCTAAAGCACAATTAGAGGTCGACTCTTCAAATCTTATTCTGCCTAATAATTTTCCGTCGGAGTTTATAATAAAAATGCCGCCCGGCCCGGTCGCAATTATATTCCCGTTTCGATCTATTTTCATGCCATCGGGCACACCTTTACCTTGACCAACCATCGGGGTCGCATCATAAAAAACGCCACCGGATAATAAAGAATCTTCGCCCAATTCATAACGATACCAAATTGCTTTTTCAGGATCGGAATTTGCAATATATAAATATTTTTCATCCGGCGAAAGCGCAATGCCATTGGGTCTTGTGATCGAATCGATGAGCAGCGTCACCTTGCCATCGGGCGCAACTTTATATACGCCCTGAAAAGGAATTTCCTTGGTGGGATCATCTATATATTGCGGCAAACCGTAAGGCGGATCGGTAAAATAAAGATTACCTTTGCTATCATAACAAGCATCATTCGGACTATTAAATTTCTTTCCATCATAATTATCTGCAACGGAAATAAAATCCGGTTTTGGCGCATCCAAAGGCGCTTGCATCCTTGCCATCCGGCGTTCGCCATGCTGACAAAGCACCAGATTCCCTTGATTATCAAGCACTAATCCATTAGAACCAGGTTCCTTACTATAATAACCACTACCTAAATAACCCGAAGGTGTCAGATAAACTTCTGCGCCTTTTTCCTCCGTCCATTTATAAATCGTGTTTTTCGGCACATCCGAAAAAATAAGCATATTTTGATTTGGCAGCCACAGCGGCCCTTCGCTCCAGTCGTAACCGGTAGCAATGACTTTCATTTCAAAATCGGCGGAAATAATAGCGTCCAGCGCAGGATCAAGGCGTTCAATCGGTGATTTTTCTTGTTCTTCCATAGGTTTAGTGTTCTTACAAGCTAACAGCAACAAAAGTGCAATCAATGGGAAATATTTCATAATCATTGGGTTTTAGAAAGGCAAATTTGTAAAAAATAATGCATTCTTTTACAAAATATTTATCGCTGATTGTATGTAATATCTGTAATTTCCAATTTATACCATGTAAAATCGCCTTCTTTCAATTTCCACGTTACCGCTGATTTTATTGGTATTCTAATGCCATTAAAAATATCATATTCTGAATTTTCAATATGCCATTGCTCCAGCGTAGCACCTCCTTTTCGTGTATAATAACGATCCGCTTCAAAACTAATTACATCACCATTATTATTAAAAGTAAATATTCCCGAAGCTGTTACACCATTATAATTCATCGTTGCCTTTGCGGAATTTACATCCAATTCTTCCCAAGTGATATAATAATTGAGCGCCGCTGATGGAAACCATATCATTTCCGCTAAATAGCGCAGCATCGTACCTTGATCGGTTTCAGCGCCTTTTGCATTTACTACAGGTAGCAAAGACAAAGCTTTTATAAGCATCTGCCCTTGTCCATCCTGATATTTATCTCGTCCCGACAAATGTAATATCGGCATCATATTGACATCAGCAATCCAGATAAATCCCGGTGGATCGCTTGTAAAATATTGCTCCGCATTTACAGGCATCCATTTACCATCAGGAGTAGTACGCATTTTTACTTTTTGCTGTAAATGAACAGTTTGAATATAAGGTTTATCAATAATACCGGAGCGTTCGAGCCATTTTTGCACAATCGGTGGTAAGGATATAATATGATCTTTTGTAATAATTTCAGTATTAAAATTCGCTTTTTGTAATAAAATACTTACTTCTTTTTGCGATTTTATATTAAAATTCCAGGCCGCCCAGCCCAATACAATACCAATTATTATAATAATATTAGCAATCGTGCCAAATTTTGCATCCTGCCAGGATATTGCAATCATTATTTGAGATAATATTACCGCCGGAATTGCCGCCATCCACCAGGCATCTTTTTTCAAGATAAAGAGCGCGGCTGTTATAATAAATAATAAAGTTGATAATAACCACAAAGCACCACTTGCTCTGGAAATCGGATATGTTAATTCCTGAATATCAGCCAATTTGAACGCTTTTACAAAACCCATCAGGTGGATGAACCCGTGCATAAAGAGGATAAATATAAAGATTGTCCTTGCCATGATATATAAAGTTTTAATAAAGAAATAGCATGGCTTGGGTGTCCGTTTATTAGTCTTTTTTAAGTAGTATCAATAGAAACAGCTTTCAAAATACTATGTTTCAATAGACTCAATGATTGAAATAGTTTCATCT
>JADJNW010000038.1 GCA_016714085.1 Saprospiraceae bacterium | reverse complement strand
TAAAAATGAAAGTTGAACCGTTAATAGCATATTTTGAAAAACTTTTGCCCTTGGACGAAAAGGAAAAATCCTATTTGGAAAAGGCATTTAAGGAACGAAAAATCAAAGGAGACAATATATACTTCAAGAGGGGGATGTGTCTAAGTTTAACTCGTTTGTTGTAGAGGGATGTTTTAGAATGTATTTTGTAGATGATAATGGAAAAGAACACAATTTGCAATTTGCGGTTGAAAATTGGTGGATTGGGGATATTGGTAGTTTTCATTCAGGAGAGCCAAGCAAATTGAATATTGAAGCGATTGAAAACGCCGTCATTCTCCAAATCAAGAAAGAAGACCAATTAAAGATGTTTGTTGATTTTCCAAAGTTCAACCGAATTTTCAGGGTCTTTACAGAGAATGCATTGATTAGCTTTCAAAGGAGAGTTTTACAAAATATAAGTTCAACAGCAGAGGAGCGATATATAGATTTTATAGAGCGGTATCCAATCTTTAATCGTATATCCAACGTCCAAATTGCCTCTTTCTCGGGGTAACTCCTGAATTTCTAAGTACTATTCGAAAGATTAACAAAGTCCTAAACTACATTAAGTTTCTTTCTTAATCTACCTTATAGGTAGGTGATATCAAAACACTTCATCTTTGTGGTGTAATTAATTAATCATCAAATTCATTAAGGATGAAACCATCATTGATGATTGCACTAACCATTTTTCTTGTGGTTTCTTGCAGTCAAAATCAAAATCAACAGCATCAATTAATCAACCACAAAACAAAGATGTCATGGTAAAATTAGAAAAGAAAAAATTGAATCGCTATTGGGTGAATACAAAAATCACTCAACACTTCGGATGCAAAACTTGCACAAAGCCTTTATGCCAAAGACGGAATTTTCATGCCGTCAGGGCTCCATCAGCTATTGGTTCAGAAGGCATACTTAAATCGTATGAATTCATTTTCTCTCAGATTCAATTAAATATTGAGTTTTTTATTGATGAGATTTTGGTTGAAGGAGATTTTGCATTTGCTACCACGAGTTCAAAGGGAACAACTTTGATTCATGCAAACGGTGAAACCATACCCGAAGAAAACAGAGAATTATTTGTTTTGAAAAAGTGAACAATGAGTGGAAGATTGCCCGGTATATGTTTAATAAAACGAAATAATTATCATTTGAGAAAAATCGTTTTAGTTTTAAGAGCAAAATTTCAATCTCGAAAATGAAGGAATTTAAAAAGGCTACCTACAAGAATGCATAAAATATCAATAGCCCCGTTTAGGGCTATTGCATTTATACAAACCGCTTATGCCCGTATTAACATCTCTTTAGAAATAAAACAACTATACGAAGCGTTCTTTGTTTGATCAAAAAGATGACTTCAAAAGAAAAGCTATTCTACTTCTTGTTGTATGAACCAATCAAATTTAAATAAAACAAACACCTTATGAAGAAACACAGCTTCTGACCTGGCTGCGATTTGCGATTGCAGCAACCGTATTGACATTTGTATCGGCTTGCGAAACCGATAAACTCGGATCCATCGGATGATACCGAAGCTGTATTCCTTATTATCGATGAAGACAGCATTGATAATGGCAATCCGCCTAATAATTTCTCCGAAACAGATGTCAATGACCAGTTAGCAGAATTGGGTTTGCGTATACCACTCCGCTATTTTCAGGAAAACATTGGAAAAACCATCGATCTTTTCACGGGTGAAGTAGGAGACGAAGGCTGGCACGCGCTTAAAACCATTCCCGGAAGCTGGAAAACCACTGGGTAACCGATAATGGCGCTCGAAACTATCTATTAGCGGGGCCTCAGCTCGGTGCAAAAGTACCTGACGATGATCGGGAAGTTTTATTGGACAAGATACCCGATGTAACACCGCTACGCGCAACAGGACTCAAAATGCTGATCGGAAAAACCATCCTTGCGGTCGTGTATGATAGCGATATCAGTATTAATTACTCGCCATTACTCGGCAATTTACAAGGTGCGAACCTCGGAATCGTAGCCTTTGAAGTAATAGATGTAAAAGAAAGAACCGATGGATCAACCGGGTCTTTGCCAAGAGTGACCATTCGCATCAAAGACGCTAATGCGATCGCTAATGCTAATCTTGCACTCTTTTCAAACGCACCCGTACCCAAGTCCTCCTCCGAGCCATACGATGGAACACCGCCTGCTTCCGCTCCAGCGCCATTATTCTAACGGCTGCACCATAAAACGTGAACAGGCTATGTAAAAAAGACGAAAGCCTTTGTATTTAATACAAGGGGCTTTTATATTGATATAATAAAGAAAATCAAGGGCGGATATACCGCCTGCCGGCGAGGCGGAGTTCGGAAGAAACGGAGCATGGGTTTTCATTATTTAACGTTTATCAAGATCATTATTATTTCTTTCATTAAAAAGAAGTTTGTTCCACCATTTTGGTTAGAGCTTCAATCGAATAATCATTGACCCAATAATGATTTGCAGCATTTCTCAGATAAACCTCTTTTCATTTCTTAGCTCTTGAGCCAAGTTATGATTTGATTGATTACTAAATAGAAATGAAGTTTTCACGTCGAATTTTAAAACATCTGTTTCTGTTGTGAATTTTACATCAACAGGGGATAGCCATTCGCGGTTACTCACAAAGGGCAAGATTTAAATCATTATAGGATGCATAATGTTTGGACTATACGTTCTCGTAAATTCGTGTTTGTAATGATACTTAATTTGCCTGTGCTTGAAAGATCGTCAAAAGTCGAAGTGGAAGGCGAAAAATGAGGCAAGAGCCAGCTGGTCTTCAAATAATCGTGAATGGATTGTATCAAAAGGAATCATCAGAAGGTTTATTATTTAAGGCATCAGAAAAGCTTTTGATGATAGAGTTGCGATTTACATTTATTTCTATTTCTTTAGAAAAGATCAAACTATCGGTCTTAAGTTCGGATACAAGTCTATTCAAATATATTTTCTCTTGTTTTGAGTCTTTCCGCCTTTCATTAGCATTATTTACTTGCAATGCCAGAAGAATTCCGATCATCACCAGCAGAATTTCACCAATGGCATAGAGTATGGTTTTTAACTTTGCCCGACTGGAGCAGGCGGCGGCGGATGTTGCGGAAGAAATGGAGCATGGATTTCAGTATTTTTATAAACGAATTTAATAATTAGCAGCAATCCATGTCATCTTTTCACGATAAGGGATTGAAAATAAACGATCAAGTAGGCTAAACGCCGCCACGCCGTGTATGCTAACCGTTGTTATGCCAACTAAAGACTTCATAGAAATATAAATGCCTGACTTCCATTTTTGCTGAGCCTTTCAGAGACGCCGCCAATGCGCAAACAAATAAGAATAAAGACCGCTCAAGCGATACAGCGGAGAAAATAAGCAACTCAAAATGGAACGCATTGCTCGCTCAGGTGTTAGATGATAAAACTTCCTCATGCAAGGCAATTCTTTTTTCTACTGTATGGCGCGAATGGCTACACTGGGCAAGTAACTGCCCGAATGGCAAAGGACAAGGGGCTTTCTCCTGTTTTAGCTGGGCGAAATGAAGGCGCTATCAAAGCATTAGCGCAAACATTGAACCTGGATTATCTGGTTTTTGATTTATCGGATACCGCGCAATTAAAAGCGGCGCTTGCACAAGTACCTGTGGTATTAAATGATGCCACTCATTCAAATATACTGCTAAACCAATGATCGAAGCGTGTCTGGCAACAAAAACACATTATCTCGACATCACGGGTGGGATTGATACGTTTGCAATGGCGCGGGGTTATGATGCCAAAGCGAAAGATGCCGGAATTATGTTGATGCCCGGTACGGGTTTTGATGTAGTGCCGACGGACTGTCTTGCCAAATTATTACATAATCAATTACCGGATGCGACGCATCTACAATTGGCATTTGACACTAAAGGAGATGCGTTTTCAGTAGGTACCATTTATACGATGATCGAAAGCCTGGGCGAAGGCGGTCTGGTGCGCGAAAATGGAAAGTTGATCAGGAAACCATTGGGCATAAAGGACAAAGAATTGATTTTGGTGCGAAAAATCATTTGTAATGACTATCCCTGGGCGATGTTTATACGGCGTATTATAGCACGGGCATTCCCAATATTGAAGTATTTACCGGCATGAAGAAGCCCTTTTATAATGTGTTGAAATTTCAATTATTATATAATTGGTTTTTGAAATTAGCTTTTGTAAAGAATTATTTGCGAAAGCAGGTGCAGAAAAATGCCGCAAGGCTAACGGAAAAACAATTGGAACAAGGAACATCGTTCGTGTGGGGAGCGGTTACAAATGATAAAGGAATATCCGTCACTCAATTATTATCGCTTCCTTCTACAAAAAAAACTTACTGCGATTGCGAGTCTGGCTATTCTTAAACAAGTATTGGAAGGCAATTTTAAAATCGGTTTTCAGACGCCTTCGATGGTGTATGGCGGGGGAATTTGTATTGGAATTGGAGGGGGTGAAAAACATAAAGAATGATATTTGAAATTAATAATAACGTAATTAGGCAACGCAAATACTGCTTTTGTAGATACTTTTTGCCTTCTTGTATTAAAAGAATGTCTTTTGCGTTCAGCCTTTCTTTTAAACCTTTGTATTGAAACATTGGAGGAAAGGGGATAAATTTGTCGTATGAAAATGGAACCCATTGTTCAAAATAAAGAGATTTGTCTGGCGGTTTTTCCTTTACAGTGTCTATCCGATGATCCTATCATTGAAATGTTTTGCACAGGGCTGGCAATGGATGTCATCACTGACTTGTCGCGTTTCCGCTCCTTTCAGATTGTTCCAGTATGATGTGGCAGGAGCAATGGCTGCCAAGGAAAAGAGATAGCTCCATTTCGTACGATGTTGATCTCGATTATGTAGTAAAAGGTTTGGTGCGTTATCAAAATGAAAAACTGTACTTTAATATACAACTCATCAATGCGCAGCAAAATCGCTTGGTTTGGGCGGAGAAGTTTAGCGGTTCTTTGGATGAAATATTTCACATCCAGGAAGAAATGGTAGAGAAAATTGTCGTTTCGCTTCAATATTCGGTGGATTATGATCTGCTTGCAGAAATTAGAAAAACCAATCACTAATTTAAATGCTTATGAATGTTGGCTTCGGGGCTTGCAGGAGCTCAAAAAAAGGCACGCTGGAAGCAGATGAGCAGGCGCGCATTTATTTCCAACAAGCGATGGATATTGATCCTCATTATGCCAGAGCTTATACGGGGATGTCTTTGACCTATTTCAATGAGTGGAGTTGTCAGATTTGGGATCGTTGGGAGGTGAGTCAAAAGGGGCATTTGGCTGGGCACAAAAAAGCTTTTGAATTGGAGGAACGCGACCATGTAAGCGCTACTATCCTGGGCAAACTTTACTTGTTTAATGGAGATTATGAAAAGCAGAACACTTTTTAGAAAGGCCTATATGCTGAATCCGAGCGATATGGAAAACCTGATGCATATCGCACTGGGTTTTGTTTATTTGGGCTATGTTGCTGAAGCGCAACAATTGTATGAAAAAGCACAGAAATTGAATCCTTCCAGGCACGAGGCTTTTTTTGATTATGGTGTGTTTATTCAGTTAGAACTGGGTAATTTTGATGCCGCTATTGCGCTGGTTGAAAAATATCAAACAGGAAAAGGCTGGGTGGATTTTCCTGCATTTGTTGCAGCAGTATATTATCGAAAAGGCGATTTGGCAAAAATGCAAACGTACTGGCAGGAATATCTGCATCAGTTTACTCAAAAAATAAATAAAGGCAAGCCCGCTGATGATCAAACAGCCCTGCAATGGTTGATTGCTGTGAACCCTTTCAGAGAAACGACTCAGCTAAAGCCATTTTTTGAATATATTAATAAGGGCGCTTTAGACGCAATTCCGCTTGGACAAGCTTCTTCTAATTCATCGGAACAAAATCTTTTTGTGGAAGAAGGTGGATTATGGACGATGGCATTTGCCGGAAAACAAGTACAATTGCCTGATTTAAAAGGATTTCATGATATTGCCCGATTGCTTGCAGCGCCTAATCAAGCGATTCATTGTACCGAATTGATGGGTTCTAAAGTGATTGAAAAAGGGGAAGCGGTTTTTGATGAAAAAGCCAAAAAGGCTTATCAGCAGCGCATTCTCGATATTCAAAAAGAACTGGAAGAAGCGGAAACCGCGCATCACCAAAATCAAATCTTGGCCTTGCAAGAAGAATACGATCAATTATTAGACCATCTTTCTAAGTCTTTGGGCTTAGGTGGCAAAACCCGTAAAGTCTCCGATAGCATTGACAAGACTCGCTCCGCCGTTACCTGGCGCATCCGTAGTGCCGTAAAAAAAATAGCCGAAGTGCACCTTCCATTAAGCAAACACCTGGAAATCTCTATTAAAACAGGGGTTTTCTGTGAATATGCTCCAGAACATGAGATCAACTGGAAGTTAATTGGTTCGCTTAATTTGTACATCGTCGTTCCTTCCAACTTACGATGTAAGTTTTATCCTTACGCTTATTAAGTAAATGAAAATGTGGCGCATTTTATAAATGTACTACAATTAATTGAAATCACCCGTAACATAAAACATTATGAAGGTTAACAAAGCGATTCTGGGAATCGAGTGGCAGGTATTGCTGTTGCTCGGTTTCTTCCTATCATCAAAACTAAGTATTGCCCAAGGGCAATTACAATTCGCAGCGCTCGGCGATTTTCCATTGCAAAATGGACAAGTAATGAAGGATTGTAAAATTGGCTACCGAACTTTTGGCAAGTTGAATGCCATGAAATCAAATGCCATTTTATTTCCAACTTATTATGGCGGTACGAGTGCAAGTTTGATTGGCTACATCGGAGAAGACCAAATGCTAGACACTATCAAGTATTTTGTCGTGATCGTGGATGCCTTTGGCGATGGGGTTTCATCGTCACCATCCAATAGTGTAAGCCAACCGGGTAAGTTGTTTCCTGAGTTTTCGATCAAAGATATGGTAGATGCTCAATATCAAATGCTTACCGAAAAACTTGGAATCAAGCATTTGTATGCCGTTACAGGCATTTCAATGGGTGGAATGCAGACATTTCAATGGATGATGAGTTACCCTGATTTTTTTGACAAGGCAGCGCCAATTGTTGGTTCGCCTTTACTGAGTTCCCAAGATTTATTGCTCTTCGATCTTTTTTCTAAAATAATGGAACAATGTCAGGATGCGGATTGCCCTGAAATTACTGCTTTGGCTTTGGAACTTGAATATTTAACAGGCTTTACGCCTGCTTATCGTAAAGAAAACACTTCACCAAATGCGTTACCAAATTTCTTGAAAGCAATTGAAAAAGAGGCTTCTAACTACAAATTACGCGATTTGCTGAGCCAAATGAAAGCGATTGGAAAGCATAATGTCACAAATGAATGCGAAGACTCTCTTGAGATAGCCGCCAAACGCTTCAAAGGAGCGGCACTGATTACCATAGCGAATCAAGATCAAACGCTGTCACCGCTCTCCTCTATTGCATTGGCAAAATTGATGAATGCTAAGTTATTGGAATTAGATACCAATTGTGGACATTATGCTTTTGCTTGCGAAAAAGAACGTATCAGTGAAGCAGTAAGGAATTTTCTGAATTAATATAGCTATGGCACATTTTAGAAATACGCCATAGCTACTGACAACCGTTTCACCCGACACTCAAATTTTTTTCAAAAAACCTAAAAACATTAAATCATGCCGTCACCAATTGAAATTTTGCTCGACCCCATATCGCTCTCTGTCATAGCGATGTACGCAGCACTCATGATCTGGGAAGCTTTATTCCCGGCTCGACCATTACCTTATGTGAAATTCTGGCAAATCAAGGGTATTATTTCGTTCTTTATATTCTTTTATTTATCCTCTTATTTGCCCATGTTTATCAATCCACTTTTAGAACCCTATCGCTTGCTTGATCTTACAGGATTAGGAACGATCGGTGGAGCAGTCGCAGCGGTGTTATTATATGAATTCGGAATGTATGTATGGCATCGCAGTATGCACCGCAATAATGCTTTATGGCGCACTTTCCATCAGATGCATCATAGCGCGGAACGCCTTGATACGTATGGCGCTTTTTTCTTCAGTCCAATGGATATGATCGGATTCACGATGCTTGGCAGTATTTGTTTTGTCTTATTGATTGGGATTTCGCCGCAGGCGACTACGATAGTATTGCTGGTGACCAATTTCTTTAGCGTCTTCCAACACGCCAATATCAAAACACCGCGGTGGTTGGGTTACTTCATTCAGCGACCCGAGAGCCACACCGTGCACCACGCCAAAGGCATTCACGGTTTTAATTATTCGGATTTGCCCTTGTTTGATATTTTGTTTGGGACTTTCAACAACCCAGAAAAGTACGAACACGAAACCGGCTTTTATCAAGGTGCTTCAGATAAAATAAGTGAAATGCTCCTGTTTAAAGACATTAATAAATCCATTGAAAAGTAGTAAATAGGTAAAGGTTGGCGCTTGATAAATGGCGTCAACCCCCTTTGCTTTTGCTCCAGAAAACCGCTTTAAAATTACACCATAACGGCGGCGGATAGAGCGGAAGAAATGGAGCATGGGTTATTTTATTTCTTTTTCACAAATGTTTATTACATCTTCTCCCAAAGGGATGATTTTTTCATACAAGTCTGAAATCATTCTTTGATCTCTGTTCCTCGTATTGATACCTGTAAATGCAGGATATCTGAGCAATTCCAGGATGATTTTTGACTCGTCCTCAAAGTTTAACGAATAGGAATTTGTATGATACCTTAACTTATCCAATTGTTGAGTGATATTATGCTCCATGCCTTTCTGGCTCAGATTTTCAATAAAACTATTTAGTTTTCTCTGCTCCATGATAATTTCCGAAACCAAATTGTAATATTCATATAACTTCGGTTCTAATGCTTTCCCCTGTAATTTACTGAGATAGCCTGAATTTTTTAGCCCCTCGAATCCACTCTGGTCAGGGTTAAAATATCTGGTTCTGGAAGGATTGTACGTCCAGTTCCACACCTTATAAAATTCATCTTTACTGATGAAATCTGCATTTACCGCGTTCATAAAATTGGTCGAAAACGCTCTCGTGGAGTCTCTGAGTTCTTTCAATGCGCGCAGTTCTTCAAGGTCGGATTTTATATTACTGGAAATATTTCTAATAAAGCCTTTCAGTTCCTTCGTTTCTTGTTGCTGTGTATTCCAATTGTTGATTTGCAAAGCAATCAAAATGCCAATAACCACTAGCAGGATTTCGCCCAGCACATAGAAAAGGTACTTTTTCATAGAGCCGGACTCAATTAGCGATTTTCGTAAAAGGCGGAAGAAGTGTAACATAATTATGAGGTTGATTCAGGTGTTGTGTTAATTCTTTATATTGATCTTACGATCTTTTATCTCTTGATCTATCAGTTTTGATATTTTATGATAATCATCTGTAAGCAATTTGGCAGTTATCAGATTGATATACGAACGTGCTGCAATGACCGCAATGTAATTGTAATATTGTACATCATCTATAAGTGAGACCATCATTGAGTCTGCTTTTTCAGACATATTGTTGGGGAAATACGCTCCAGGTATACATCTGAATGGTCGCCGGGTAGCACAATAGGCCTTGGCACTTTAGTATTACTGTATGCTTCCCAATCGTGAATACTCTGTAAAAAAAGCACTTCAGTAACCTTATAATCATTTACCTTATCGCCCCATGTAGTCAATAATAGTTTCAATGAGTCATTTCTTATTCTGTTGATTCCCCCAGTATTCAATAGACTGTTAAGCGTAGAATTTTCAACACTCCAGGTTCCGTCGTAGTTATCAGGTTTTGTAGCTCTTACTTGTTCTTCAAGGGGATTAGCTATTTGTAATGATCCAGATAAGATCTGCAATGCTTCTCTATATCCACTTTGATATCTATCAGAAGTCTAAACGCTTTTGATTCTGTTCAAATTCATGTTTCAAATCTATCAGGGCGAGATTCTCCGCATTTCTATCTTTCCTTCGTTCATTCCAATTGTTGATTTGCAAAGCAATCAAAATACCAATGACCACCAGCAGGATTTCTCCAATGCGTAAACGAGGTATTTTCTCAAGCTGCCCGAATCGAGCAGGCGGCGGCGGATATTGCGGAAGAAATTGAGCATATGTTTTTCATTGTTTCAGATACTTTTTTATTTCTTCTTCGACTTGGCTCTGGACAATATCTGTAAGGTTTATATAGATGGAAATTAAATCTGCATTAAAACCATATTGTTTATTTGTTCTAATAATATCCTGATTATCAATAAGTTTTAAAACATTTTCCGTATTGAGGGCATTTCTGGTATAAAAATCAAATTTGTTGAACTTTGGATCCCCAAATTCGAATGCGTCAAACCGATCTGTCAAGGCCTCATTTGTGTTGATTTTTAAGAATAACTATATTGATATCAGCCGCTTTATAATCAAGGGTATAGACCTTTGCCATTCTTTGAGTTAAACTTTTGGTCCTTTTCAAATCTAGCCTGCCGCTACTGATGCTCAAGTCAAAGCAGAGTAATAGGTACAAAATCATTGATAAGATAAGCTTCGTGAATAAAAAGCGATGCTCGTCTTCTTCAATTGGATTATGACGATACATTCTTTGGATATATTCTTTTGATCGCTCAAAAGCCTCAATAGAAATCTTCAAATTCTCTTTATCCTCCTTTAAATTATTTAATATGGAGGTAAGGTTTGAATTTGCGGCTTTCTGTCTTTCCTTCCTTCATTCCAATTATTAATCTGCAAAGCAATCAAAATACCAATCACTACCAGAATGATTTCACCAACGGCGTAAACGAGGTACTTTCTCAAACTGCCCGAATCGAGCAGGCGGCGACGGATATTGCGGAAGAAACGGAGCATGAGTATTAGTGTTTTTATAAACGAATTTAATAATAAGCAGCAATCCACGTCATCTTTTCACGATAAGGAATTGAAAATAAACGATCAAGGATCATAAAGCTTCGGCTTGGATTCCTTTAAAGAGAAAATGGTATCTCAAAGAGTCTAACTCGATTCTCAGAGAGTGGAGTTCAATTCTAAAAGAGTCGAATTAGATGTTCGATTCTCAGAGAGTGGCGTTCAATTCTAAAAGAGTCAAAATTGGTTCTCGGAGAATGTAATTGGATGCTCGAAGAGTCTAACTTGGTTCTCAAAGAATATAAACCAACTCTTTTTGTATCAAAGGGCAATCATTAGCTTCGTTCTTCCCAGATCATTGCAAGATGGATCATCGTTTCAACTGCTTTTTCCATATCCTGCACCGAAACCCATTCGTATTTGGAGTGGAAAGCGTGTTCGCCCGCGAAGATATTGGGTGTTGGCAAACCCATAAACGACAGGCGCGAGCCATCGGTGCCGCCGCGTATGCTATTGCGAATGGGCTGTAAACCAGCGCGTTGAATCGCTTCCAACGCATAATCTACTACCTGCGGATGCTGATCTAAAACCTTTTTCATATTGCGGTACTGCTCGGTTACCTCAAAAGAAAAAGTGGAGTTTGGATAAGCTTTCATTACATTCTTTACAATATCATGTAATATTTCTTCGTGTTCTTTTAATTTTTCATCTGTAAAATCGCGGATGATAAATTTGATTTTGGTTTCTTCGATCGTGCCGTTGACGGTCACCGGATGCACAAAACCCTCTTTGCCGGAAGTACTTTCGGGAGAGAGATAATCCTTGGGCAATTTTGCTAAAATTTCTCCGGCGGCTTTGATCGCGCTTTCCATTTTACCCTTTGCAAAGCCTGGGTGCGCGCTCACGCCATGAATGGTAAGCATTACACCATCCGCTGAGAAGGTTTCATCCTCAATCGTGCCACGTTTTTCTCCATCAATGGTATAAGCGAATTCGGCGCCGAGTTTTTTCATATCGGCTTTGTCCACGCCGCGACCAATTTCTTCATCGGGTGTAAATAAAATTTTAATAATACCGTGTTTTATTTCAGGATGTGTAATTAAATAATTTGCCGCATCCATAATTTCAGCAAGCCCGGCTTTGTTATCAGCGCCCAAAAGCGTTGTGCCACTTGCCGTTATAATATCATTGCCAATTTGATCCTGCAAATCGGGATGTTCTGATTTCTTTATTATAATATTAGAATCATCGGGTAATATGATATCCGAACCATTATAATTTTTATGAATTAAAGGCTTTACATCTTTACCGCTGCTATCGGGCGAGGTATCCATATGCGAGCAAAAACAAATGACAGGCACTTTTTTATCGGTGTTGGCGGGAATCGTTGCATACACATAGCCATATTCATCCAGATGTGCATCAGTAATTCCCATTTGTAATAATTCTTCGACCAGTACTTTGCCGAGGTCTTTTTGCTTTTCGGTGGAAGGAATGGTTTTTGATTCCGGATCGGATTGGGTATCAATTTTTACATACCGCAGAAAGCGCTCAAGGACAGTGTGTTGAATATTTAATTGCATGATTTTTCTTTTGAAAACGCACGAAAATAAGGAAATTGGGTGATAGGTGATAAGATGATAGGGGATTTTTGGATGAATAAAGTTTAGGAGTTGAGGGAAGGTAAACTCCTCAACACATCAACTCTATAAACTTATTCGTCGTCCAAATGCAATGCGTGCAAAAAACGATGCGCAATAGGTGCAAACAAAACCGCAGCAATTGAAAGAAAAGCAACGCCACTAAATAAAGCATAAAATCCTGCAAAAAGCTTGGCAGCGTCGGTTTTCATGTCGTCGATCGGACCCATGCCGGTGAGAATCATCGATGCATTCAAGAAAGCATCTACCCAATTTAAATCAGCAAAATAAGCATATCCAAGCATTCCAATGCCCAATGAAATAAAGAGTAAGCCCAAAGAATAAATAAAAAAATCGAAGCGAGCGACCAATAAATGCAACCCGCGAAAGCATTGGCTCAGAACGTTTTTCAAACATGATATTTCTTTTACAAAGTTATAAATATTTATAAGTTGAAGAGCTTAGAGTTGAGTAATTAAGTGGTCATAAACTCCTGAACGCCTCCGCTTCTCCACTACAACTGACAAGAATCAGTACCAACAGTGACTTTCCTCACTCTTATCTCAAGCCGTCTAGTCTATTTTTGTGCGAAATTGCATCCAATGACCTTGACAAGTCAAGCTATTAAACAAACAAAAACATTTCTTTACATCAGGAAACAACTGCCTGTTATCATTGCGGCGAAGATTGTAAAGACGAGCATATCCTCTTTGACAATAAAAATTTTTGTTGCGAAGGCTGCAAAACGGTGTATGAAATACTGAATTCCAATGGTTTATGCCAATATTATGATTTGGATGAAAACGCTGGTATTAGCCTCAAAGGCAAAACGCAAGCCGAATATGCTTACTTGGACGACCCCGAAGTGGTAGCCCGATTGATTGATTTTACCGATGGCGCAAAAACAAAAATTACTTTCTATCTACCCCAAATTCATTGTGCTTCTTGCATTTGGCTCTTAGAAAACTTGTACAAACTCAGCGACGGCATCCTTGATTCTAAGGTTAATTTTATTAAAAAAGAGATTTATATTACATATCAAGAAAATGTAATAACGCTTCGCAAAATCGTGGAACTCCTTGCCAGTATTGGCTATGCGCCTGCGATTAGTCTCAGCGATTTGGATGAAAATAATAAACCTGTAATAGATCGAAGTTTTTATTATAAGCTTGGCGTAGCGGGTTTTGCTTTTGGCAATATCATGTTATTGAGTTTCCCGGAGTACCTGGGCATGGAAAAACAAGTGACGAATTTTTCTTTCGTGTATTTGGTTATTTGAATATTATACTTTCTATTCCGGTAGTAGCTTATAGCGGGCGCGATTATCTTCGCTCTGCCTGGCTGGCTCTGACGCAGCGCAACCTCAATATCGACGTGCCGATTGCGCTGGGAATCATCGTTTTATTTGGTCGCAGTGTCTTTGAAATTATTACACATACCAGCTGGATTTTTGGATAGTTTAGCGGGTTTGATTTTCTTTTTATTAATAGGTAAATGGTTTCAGCAAAAAACATATCATAATATTTCTTTCGAGCGGGATTATAAATCTTATTTTCCAATCGCTGCCAATAAAAAAACAGAACACGGCGAAGCCTCTGTTTCCTTGGATAAGCTCGCTGCCGGAGATGTAATTTTAATTAAACATAAAGAATTAATTCCCGCTGATAGTATTTTATTAAAAGGCGATGCCGAGATCGATTACAGTTTTGTGACGGGAGAAGCCGAGCCAGTCAAGGTGCAGAGTGGTGAAAAAATCTTCGCGGGTGGTCGGCAAATGGCCGCTACCATTGAGGTGAGCCTCACACGCAAGGTGTCGCAAAGTTATCTCACGCAACTCTGGAATAATGAGGCATTTAGCAAACCCAAGCACGATTCTGGCGCGAGCCGGGTCGCCAATCGGGTAGGTAAATATTTTTCAGCGGTTATTTTATTAATTGCATTTGGAGCTTTATTATATTGGTTTCCAAAGGATTCTGATAAAGCGATTAATGCTTTTACGGCGGTATTAATTATTGCTTGTCCTTGTGCGGTGGCTTTGGCCATTCCATTTATTTTTGGAAATGTGCTGCGTATTCTCGGCAAAAACGAGTTATATTTAAAAAATACCAGTGTAATTGAATCTTTAGCGGAAGTAAATGCGGTGGTTTTTGATAAAACGGGTACGATTACGAATCGGAATCAAAGTGAAATTACATTCATTGGCGAGCCACTCAATGTCTCAGAAAAGGCACAGTTATTGGTTTTGGTAAATCAATCTTCGCATCCGATTAGCCAGCAAATTAAATATTTTTTAACTGATGTAATAATTGATAATAATCATTTACCAAAAGTTGAAAAATGGGCAGAAAGCGTTGGGAAAGGCGTTCAGGGTATGGTAGATCATGTTTTTATAAAAATTGGTTCTAAATCATTTATAGACATTTTCTTACAAAATGAATGCCCGGATGATAAAGGTGTTTATATTCAAATGAATAATTCATTACGTGGCTATTTTCAAATACAACAACAATACCGAAATGGACTAGAGAGAGTTATAAATTATTTTAAAAATCAATATGATATTTATTTACTTTCAGGTGATAATGATCGGGAACGCGCTGCGCTTGAACCCGTTTTTGGAAAAAATACGCAATTATTATTTCGCCAGCAGCCACAGGATAAACTCGATTTTATAAAAAAATTACAATCAGAACATCATAAAGTGTTAATGATTGGGGACGGGCTAAACGATGCGGGTGCGCTCCAGCAAAGCGACGCAGGTATTGTTGTTACAGAAAATACGAATAATTTTACACCTGCTTGCGATGCTATTTTACATTCCAGACGATTTGAAATACTTCCAGAATTAACTTCATTTGCACAAAAAAGCATTCATTTAGTTTATTATGCTTATGCCTTGGCTTTTATTTATAATATTTTTGGGTTAAGTTATGCAGTAATGGGTATTTTTACACCCGTAGTTGCAGCGATTCTGATGCCTTTGAGTTCTGTAACGGTGGTATTATTTGGTTTAATTTCAAGTAATATTTTAGCAAAAAAAATATTAAAAACTTAATTTTCCGGATCGGTTTTATCCGAGTTATTTACTTGTTTTATTATATCTCTTTGTGTGCCAAAATAAAATCCTACCACTACAAGTACGACATCTTTCATATAAGAAGCGCCTTCCATGCCCGTAAGCGCTGCCAGTGCAAACGCGCCGATGACCACAAACGCAATAATGGCGGGCGCATTCCAGTGTAATTGAGTCTTGGATTTGATATCAATACCCACGCGCCGAAAAATCCAATCGACAATCGCCAAAAGAATTACAATTTGTAAAAAGGGTCTAATAAAATCCCAAATGGTCAGGATTACGCTTTCGATTTGACCGGAAACCATATTATAGACTTGCACCCGGTTATAATCTAAATCAATCAAAGCTGCAATATGTAAACCTATGTAAGCGAGGATAATAGCAACAGCGCCCCAGATAGCCGCTCTGACGATTAATCGGAATGGATTGGTGTTGGACATCGGTTTGGGTTTAATAAATGTAATAAAGAAACGTGCTTTAGTTCGATTCCCTAAAGCTAAGATTTTGGAAGGAATATTTTATATAAAATTTTAGTTCTTTTTTACATTATTTAAATACGATGCCCATTGTAATAAAAAAAGATTGATCGGGTGTAATTGGATCATCAAAAGGTGCGTCGTTGCGCAAAACAGGCGTACGATCTGAAGTCGGAATCCGCGCTTTTTTATTGAAAAAATCTTTACGCTCCCGAAGGTAAATATCCTGACGGGTAGCGTAGGGCAGCAGGTAGCCACCGCGCACAAATAATTCTCGGCCGGGATTGAGTTCTATAGCCCATTCCAGGGTTAATTTTAAATTATGCGTCTGGCTGCCATAGTACATATTGACTTGCTCAGAATTAAATTTCTTTTTATCCACTTTAAACGTGCCGGTTTCATTATCAGCTCTGCCAATCAAGCGAGCATAACGCAGGCGACTTTCCTGAGCGCTCATGCGCAAAAACATTGGTCTATACTTGGAAATATTGAATTGCGCGCCAATTCCTAATCCGCGTTCTCGATAATAACTATCCCAAAGATCACGAGAGAAATTCCAGGTAAAAAAGAAATTTTTGCGAAATAGAATGCGCAAATCCGCATGATAAACAGGTTCAAAGGCTCGTGCTTTCAGGTCTTCGGTTGTGGTGAGAATCGTCTCGGCTTCGTTTTCGCCCAAATAGCTCAGGCTCATATTGGCAGCTTCGGTATCAATTAAATGAGCGCCCGCGCCCGCAGCGAATTGCCATTGCTAACGAAACTTGCGCTGTCGGCGTATCGCTTGCGTATAATTGCTAATATCAAAATCAAAATCTTCGGAAATACTGATGTCTCCCGTTCGACTCTCAGAAGTAACCGTTTTAATAGAATCTTGCAATCGCTGCACTTCTGCCATGTAAACACTGTCAAAAACCTCCGCGGATTTGGCTTCATTCTTGGCTTGCACCAGGCTTTCGGTGAGTTTCTGACTCAAAGGCGTGGTGTTGTATTGTTTCCAAAAAATCTTCATCATAAGTGCCCGTCACACGCAAGAACGCATCATTGCGATCCAGCGATCCAAATAAGGAAGCAGGCGGAGCGTTCGGTCTCGATTTCGGTGATAATAATTTCATTGCTGTAAAGCCCGCCATCGCGGTAAATGCCTTCGCGGAGCGCATCGCCGAAGTACCATTTATCGCCTATTTGTCGATAATTTACTGTGTAAGTATTTCCTTTCCAGCTACCTGCATATAAGGGATAATCATCATATTTTTTAAGCCCTTCGGGCCGAATTTCAAATTCAGCGCGTAGGAACGCATAAGAAGTCGTATCAATATAAACGCGGCCTTTCAGGCGACCCTTGCCACCTTCGGCTTTGTCAAATCCAATAACATATACCGGACGATCTTGATATGTTGTCAGTTTTTCGATCCAATAAACGTAATCCGGGAAATTTTTTTCATCAATAAAATCTTCTCTATTTTTTACAAAATCAAAACGATGCGCCGCCAGATGCCCGGAAGTAAAGCCAATATGATTCGCTACGACGTCGGGTTGTAAAATCACTTTACGACCTTGCACCAAAGTTACTTGCCCTTCATTATCATTGCGATAGCTCGTTTTATAAACATTTAATACGCCTTCCGCCAAATAAATATGCTCTTCCTGATCATCCGTTCGGGATTCTCTATAAAAACCAAGATTGGTGATGGGATGCGTAGGATAATTTTTAGGAATCGCTTTTACCGCTTTGCGGATAATATTTTCAATACCGCCCTCGTCCATGACGATAACTTCTTGTAAATCAGTAGGAGAAGCTTTTACGCGAATCGTAATAAAATCATTAATTGTATTAATGGCTTTTTTATAGGTGGTATAACCAACGTAAGAAACGATCAAGGTGGAATTGGCATATTGACTTGGAACTTTGAGCGTAAAACCGCCGTCCATGCCAGTGGTGGTGCCGATGCCTTTTTCAGGAATGCCAACGTGCGCGTAGCCCAAAGGCTTGGAATTATTGGCATCAACGACTTTTCCAACCACAATAAAATAATCTTGACTATAACCTGCGATTGCAAATAATAGAAAAGCAAGAACGAAGATCGGGCGCATAAGATGTAGATTGTAATTGTTAGAAAATGGGGTGTCACCTGCAAAGACGATTCAAAATAATAAAAGTTACAGCTAAATTATATTTTGTTTTTTTAAAACGGCGCAAAGAGCAATTTTTTCTTAAAAATTTCAATTCCAATGATTAAAATTGTATATCCGCTTAACTAGATTTTTTATGACATTTTGATATAAGTTGTAATATATTTACAATCAGTGAAATGCCTAATACCTAAAATGCTAATGTATGAAAATCGCTAAAACCTTATTTTTGCTGCTTTTTGTTGTATTGCTGCTCTTTTCTTGTGCCAAGCAACAAGCATTGGATGAACGCTCTCCCGAAGCTTCACTTGCAGATTTAAAAGTATATGACGGCTTGGAAGTTACTTTATTTGCATCGGAACCAATGTTTAGTAATCCTACCAATATTGCCATTGACGCGCGTGGACGCGTATGGGTAACAGAAGCTTATAATTATCGAATTGCTTTAAATCCAAAAAATCCAGTCAAGGAAAAAGGCGATCGTATTATGATTTTAGAAGATACGAATGGGGATGGCAAAGCCGATAAAAGTAAAGTGTTTTATCAAGGTACAGATGTAAATGCTGCCTTGGGTATCGCGGTGTTGGGCAATAAAGTGATCGTGTCTTGCAGTCCAAATATTTTTGTTTTTACAGATGAAAACGGCGACGATGTGCCGGATAAAAAAGAAATACTTTTTCAAGGAATTCAAGGGAATCAGGACGATCATGGCGTACACGCGGTGATTTTTGCACCTGATGGCAGGCTGTATTTTAATATGGGTAACGCAGGAAAGACGCTGCTTTCAGCTGCGGGAGATACGGTGATAGATGTTCATGGGCGTAAGGTTTTGACCGATGGTAAACCGCTTCGGCAAGGAATGGCATTGCGTTGTGAAATGGATGGCTCGAATGTGGAGGTATTGGGGCATAATTTTAGGAATATATATGAATTAGCGGTTGATCCTTATGGTACAATCTGGCAATCGGATAACGATGATGATGGCAACAAAGGTACGCGCATCAATTATGTAATGGAGCAAGGCAATTTTGGTTATACCGATGAAATGACGGGTGCAAGTTGGCAAGCGCGTCGAACGAATATAGAATCTGAAATCCCGCTTCGGCATTGGCATTTGAATGATCCTGGTGTCGTGCCAAATGTATTGCAGACTGGCTCTGGCTCGCCTTCAGGCATTATGATGTACGAAGGTACGCTGCTGCCGAAAGTATTTCAAGGGCAAGTGATTCATGCCGAGCCCGGACATAATGTAGTAAGAGCTTATATTACTGAAAAAGATGGCGCAGGTTATAAAGCACAGATTGTCAATTTATTAGAAGGGCAAACCGATCAATGGTTTAGACCAGCAGATGTAGCAGCAGCGCCCGATGGTTCTTTGTTTGTTGCAGATTGGTACGATCCTGGCGTGGGCGGGCATCAGGCAGGCGACGTGGATCGAGGCAGGATTTATCGCATCGCACCGCCAAAAACGGATTATAAAATTTCATCTATTGATCTAAAAACACCAGATGGCGCAGTGCAAGCGCTGTTGAACCCTAATATGGATATTTTTTATCCAGGATGGACTGCCTTAGCTACTTTTGGAAAAGAAGCAGAATCCGCATTGCAAAAACTTTGGACATCAGAGAATCCAAGACATCGAGCGCAAGCCTTGTGGTTGTTGGGAAAGCTGGAAAATGGCGATGCTTATATAAAGGAAGCTTTAGCGGATTCGGATGAAAATATTCGTATCACAGGAATTCGCGTGGCTCGACGATTTAATAAAGATATTATTAGAATTATTAAAGAATTAGTAAATGATTCGTCTCCACATGTAAGAAGAGAGCTTGCTATTGCAATAAGAAATCATAAATCACCAGA
>JADJNW010000037.1 GCA_016714085.1 Saprospiraceae bacterium | reverse complement strand
AGCGCACATCGTCGTGTACATTACCGCCTGTATTAAAACGCAAATCCAGGATCAAGCCTTCGCTGGTAGGCTTCGCTGGTCATATCGATCAGAAACCATTCAATTCGCCGCCGCCCATATTCCGCATATGCGCATAAGCGACGCGTTTCTTGCCTTTTTTCATCTACAATGCGCTGATTATTATCAATCCATTCATCATATAATAAATTATTTAAAGAAACCATAACTCTGCGGATGGACTTTCTCCGTGTATTCCTCGTTGCCTCTTTTTAAATGTAAGGCTCAATTCCTTCTATCCAAGAGGTTGTGTAAAGCAAATTCTCGTCCAATCGCAGGATTGACGGGCGTTCAGTTCACTTTTGCAAGTACATCGCCAGCGCGAATATCCTTGTCTTTTTGTCGGCAGCGCTGTATTGACAATATATTGTACCGTGTAAGGTGCATCTTCTTTAAAAATAATTCCTGTTTCGGCGGTGCGGGTTTTGTAAAAAATATTTTCTTCTTGGCCAAAAGAATTAAAGCCCAAATGCGAAGAATTCAATTCGCCGAGCATATCGTTGATAAGCACCCGAAGATCCGAACGCGAATCCAAATGTGGCAATAGCGCAGCGTAGCGTTGCTCATGCCTGCCCAGTCTGTGCCGTGGAAGGTTTCGTTATAGAAATTCTCTTCCATATTAGCCAGGTTTCATAAAACATTTGAGTGAATTCATCCGCCAAATTCTTGCGAAAAGTGTAAAGAAATGTCAATCTTTTAACCTTTCTTGCCATCCAGATTCACCGTACAAATGTCGCCATTAATCAAAGCATACATTTTGCCCGAAGACTCAACAATACTAATGCCGCCAGTGCTTGCGCCTCGATTTTCTCGGTTTTGGGATTTTCAAAAGGCTCAAGTCTGCCCACCAATTGAAGCGCCCTTCATCGTGGTTGGAAGTAAAATGCCGTTATTTTTCGCCTTTTGAGTGATATACACCGCGCCTGCGTGCCAAATTAAGGGCTCACCTGCTCCAATTGTCGTCATTAAACCCTCTGGATTAATACTTGCAGGCGTTACAATTTTTACCGAATCCTTCTTTTCTTCTTTCTTTTCAAAGAATCTTGCCACGAATAAATCCTCGTATTTCGCGTTTGTAAGGGTCATCTATTTTTTCAAAAGGCTTTCGGTAAATTTTCGCATCGCGTTGCCGTAAGGATAAGATGCTTTCAGGCGATTGCTTACAAAATAAATCGATTTGCCATCGGCACCAAGAAAGTTGGTTTCGTTGACGCCAGTATTGGTAGGGTTTGTAGTGTTTGTTTTCAAATGATACACAAAAATATCCTGTGAAATTGCGGTGCGCGGTAAATATGACATATTTCACCATCGGGGCAAAACTCGGCGTCGGATTTTGATAGCCCCAGATTTCATCCTCGAACCAATTAGCTCTGTCGCGTCATGTTTTCAAATCCATCAGCCGCACTTCGTCGCGTCCGCTGATATAGACACCCTTACTGCAGATTGTGATTCAGCACCATGTGATCATTCTTATTTACATTGGTGATTTGCTTTTCAGCAGCGGAGCCGTCGGCAGCATGCTGTGCCAATTGCTATAACCATTGGCATTGGTCATATTATAAATTAGTTTATTATCCGATATACCAACTGACTTCCAGTACTCTACCGCGCGAATTGGTCGAACCTATTTGCACAAACTGTTTTTATATCAAAGGCAAATAATTTTCCGCGATACAAACGCGAGTTTTTTACCATCAGGTGATACATCAAAGTTTTCTATATTTGTTTTTACTGAAAATCTTGCGTTTTTGCTAGGGTTTCGTTAAAAAAATCTGCACTTTTACTTTTCGCTACGCTTCGATTTTACATCATATATCCATAATTGATAATCTTTTTCAAAACAATCTTGTCGCCATTGGCCTTATTTTGAATTTTGATAGACGTTTCAAACTTGGTCAACTGCTTTTTCTTGCTGCCATCCAATTCGGAATTATACTCCACCGTTAGCCTCGTCAGGAAACGAAGTAAACACTGCCCTTTCGGTCGATTCGTGTACCAAAAAACCTTGCCGATCCAATCGGTATCAACCTTGAATTCTTTGGTTTTCGGATTGTAAGATTGAATATCAGGAGTTTGTAAGCACCTTTATAGCGCTTGCGATTAGCTGCTGCGGCTTTTCCCAGGTTTCATTAAAGAAAATTTCCCCGTTTGGCGCTTCCACTACGGTGTGCACGGTATTGGAAATAATTGCCGAATATGCGCATCGGCGTTCCGCCTTCGAGGGCAACTTTATAAGCCGAATTACGATTATAACGATTGGAAGTAAAATAAATGAATTTGGAATCCCAAGACCAGCTATCCACTTGATCAAAGGCTTCCATGCAAGTCAATTGACGAATCTCGCCACCTTCTGTGGGCATCACAAATACATCTGGCTGTGTACTGCGAACTGGTAAACGCAATCCTTTTCCCATCGGGCGACACGCGCGGATAGGTTTCGTTCCCTTCCATCGCGGTCAGGCGCGAAGCCATACCCCCATTGGTATTTACACGCCAAAGATCGCTTCATAAGCAAAAATAATCGCCCGAGCATCAGGGTTAAAGTTGGGTGTAGGGCAAAATAAACATCGCCGGACTGTGCTTGTAACAGATTGATTACCAGCGATAAAAATAAAATTGTAAATAAACTTTTCATGGAGAGTCAGGTTTTGAATGAGAAAAACAGATTTCTTTAGCTTCTGCAAATGCAGAAAGCAATTTCAAAAATAGATAGAAATCTCAAATCCCAAGATTTGGGGGATATTTTATTGCATTTTGGATCGAGCAATTCTAAAATTTCCCGCTCCAATTCATCTGCCTGCTGCGCCATTTTATTGCTTGTTGCAAAATATCATTTGCAAAATTTTTATCATCTAAGCCGAAACATTGGTTTGTACATTAAGCAAAAGCGCCATGCACCGCTGCTCGTGCACACAAGGCCCCTACCCCAGCATCCGAAGCGGAAGCCGGATTGCCTTCTTGCGCCATAATTCTCAATAAATCAAATGATTGAAAAGCTAATTCTAAAGTTTTAAAGGGCACTTCGATGGCGAATTTCGTAGCATCCTGAATGGCTTGCTTGCGAATGGTTTTCTCTTCATCCGTGCCTTTTGGCAAGCGAAATGCCTCCAGAATTTGGTTAAACGCTTTGGTGTCTTCGTCTACGAGTCGAAGCAATTCATCTTTGATGCGCTGACCTTTCTCTGCCCAATCGGAAAAAAATGCCCAATGCTCGTCCCAGCCGCGCTTATGCGAAGATAAATTGGCAACCATCGTACCCAAAGAAGCGCCCAATGCGCCGACATAAGCGGCCGTCGAACCGCCGCCTGGCGCGACACTTTCGGATGCGGTCTCGTTAGAAAATTCTTTTAATGTCAAATGAATAAGCGGGGTTTTGCTTTTATCCTGGAGCTTGTATTCAATAATTTTTTGATGGGGATCGAAAGGCGTTAACTCGTCCAAACCCATTGATTTTATTGCGATTTTGATAATTTCTTCTTCTGAAGCACCTAATGAACGCTGCTGCTTTCATAAAAATATTTCCCGGCATCCAGCATAGCTTGCAATGGAATCATGCCTACCAATTCTGAGCCTGTGACGCGCATCCCTCGGCGTTCCGCACTTTGCAACATTCCTCAAAAGCAAGATGAATCGGCGTTTCCCGAATATTGGTCAAGTTCATCGAAACCTGCGCAATGCCATTTCTTCAATATACCAACCAATCCCTTTCACAAATTTCAAAGCCCCGGTATCCTCACCCTGTCTCCCGTCTCCTTGTCACTCAATCTCCCTTGCTCCCGCACATCGAAAGCCACCGCATTTGCCCGCCGCGACGAAGTCGTATTCAAATTCACATTATAGGCAATCAGGAAATCCCGCGCCCCTATGACCGTAGCGCCTGCTTTTACATTAAATTGTGCAGGGCCGTAGTCAGGTTTCCATTCAGGTTTTTTCAGTTTTTCCGGCAAGGCTTCGTATTCTCCTTTGCGGATGTCGGCAAGATTTTGGCGTTCAGGTTTAGTCGCAGCATTTTCATACATATAAATGGGAATATTCAACTCCTCCCCTACGCGCTTCGCCAATGAATGCGCCCATTGCGCGGTTTCTTCCATCGAAATATTGGAAATGGGAATCAGCGGACACACATCGGTAGCACCCATGCGCGGATGCTCGCCTTCATGCTGGCTCATATCGATCAATTCCGCTGCTTTCTGAATGCCTCGAAAAGCCGCTTCCACAATGGCTTCCGGTGCACCGACGAAAGTCACAACGGTTCGGTTCGTCGCTTTGCCAGGATCAACATCCAAAAGCTGCACGCCTTCTACGGATTCAATCGCATCGGTGATTTGTTTAATAACAGCAGGATCGCGCCCCTCGCTGAAATTGGGCGCACATTCGATTAATATTGATTGGTCATTGGTTAAGGTTTGCGGGCAAAGATAGGCTTGTTTAGCAGTTTTTCGAAGTCATAGTTTTCCGAAATCTTTGAGATTTCGGAAAACTTGCCCTTGCCCACATGCTGATTTATCACCTTAGCTTTTTCAGTTCTCCTTGCACATAATTGTAATTTTGTAAATAACTTTCCAAACCTGTAAACTCATACAACTCCCGAAACACCTGCGCCGCCTGCTCGTAGTAGCCGATCGCTTCTTCCGTTTTATCCAACTCGACCGACAAAGCCCCCAACTTATAATACGACACCCCCAAACCAAACCACAACTGCACATTTTTTGGGTTGTCGCGGTAGAGTTCGCCAAGCTGAGAGCGTCGTTGAAAGTAAACCAGTGCGGTGTCGAATTTGCCTTGCGCCTGAAAAAAGATCGCCCAATTTGGAATAGGAAATGGCGAGTCCGTTTTTCAAGCTTTCGTTCTTGGGGTTGGCTTGGTAGAGTTCTTCGCTGAGTTGAGATCGTTTTTTGAAAAAGACCAGTGCGGTGTCGAATTTGCCTTGTGCCTGAAAAAGCTCGCCCAATTTTCCATAGGAAATGGCGAGCCCGTTTTTCAGCTCTTCGCTTTTGGGGTTGTCGCGGTGGAGTTCTTCCATCAATTTTAAATCTTTTGAAAGAAGACCAAGGCGGTGTCGAAATTGCCTTGCGCCCGATAAATCTCCCCAAGTTTCATAGGAAATGGCAAGCCCGTTTTTCAAGCTTTCGTTGTTGGGGTTGGCTTGGTAGAGTTCTCTTCGCCGAGTTGAGATCGTTTTTGAAAAAGACCAGTGCGGTGTCGAATTTGCCTTGTGCCTGAAAAAAAGATCGCCCAATTTTTCATAGGAAATAGGGCCCGTTTTTCAAGCTTTCGTTGTTGGGGTTGGCTTGGTAGAGTTCTTCGCCGGAGTTGAGATCGTTTTGAAAAAAGACCAGTGCGGTGTCGAATTTGCCTTGTGCCTGAAAAAGATCGCCCAATTTTTCATAGGAAATGGCGAGCCCGTTTTTCAAGCTTTCGTTGTTGGGGTTGGCTTGGTAGAGTTCTTCAAACAGTTTTGTTTGTTTTTGAAAAGACCAGTGGTGTCGAATTTGCCTTGTGCCTGATAAAGAGCGCCCAATTTGGAATAGGAAATGGCGAGTCCGTTTTCAAGCTTTCGTTCTTGGGGTTGGCTTGGTAGAGTGCTTCAAACAGTTTTGTTTGTTTTTGAAAAAGATCAGTGCGGTGTCGAATTTGCCTTGTGCCTGATAAAGATCGCCCAATTTGGAATAGGAAATGGCGAGTCCACTTTTCAAGCTTTCGTTGTTGGGGTTGGCTTGGTAGAGTGCTTCAAACAGTTTTGTTTGTTTTTGAAAAAGACCAGTGCGGTGTCGAGATTTGCCTTGTGCCTGAAAAAAAGATCGCCCAATTTTTCGTAATGAAATCGCTAAATCATTTTTTAGCTTTTCAGATTTGGGATTAGCATCAAAAGCTTCTTCCGAGAATTGCTGATATTTTTTATAATTGTTTAAAGATTCGTCGAAATTTCCTTGTGCTTCCCAAATTGCACCTAAATGATGATAGGAAATGGCGAGTCCGTTTTTCAAGCTTTCGTTCTTGGGGTTGGCTTGGTAGAGTTCTTCGAATAGTTGGGTTTGTTTTTGAAAAAAGACCAGTGCGGTGTCGAATTTGCCTTGCGCCTGATAAATCTCGCCTAATTTAGAATAGGAATATGCTACTCCTTCCTTGTAAAACTAATAGTAAGCTCTTGCTGATAAAGGCTATCATAAATGGATTCGCATTTAGTATAGGCAATAGGGGCATTACTAAAGTCTCCGGTTTCTGATAAACTTGTCCCATCATACCCCAGGCATTCGCGACGCGCCGGGCGTCGGTGCGAGCGGTGGTTACCTTGCGCAGCCAGCCGAGAGCTTTATCGTAGCGGTTGATGTCTTCGAGGAAGATGGCGTGTCGTAGCTATTTTCGATATTAGTCGTATCGGCAGCAATGGCTTTTTCGTAGAGGCGCTCGGCGGCGTTGTAGTCGCCGGTGGAGACGTAGAGCCGCGCTTTGAACAGGTAGTTTTCGATGCTTTGTTTAATGACCTGGTTTACTTCGGCGAGTTGGGTTTCCAGTTGTTTTTTGCGTTGCTGGGCATCCGCCATGGTTTTATCCATCACCTCCTCTGGCATGGCGTCGAGCGCCGCCTGTATATTGCCTTTTTTCAATTCGGCTAAGGCGTTTTTCTGGAGTTGGGTGGCCTGGTCAAGGTCTATTTTGGCGAAGTAATCAGCGGCGGCTTCGGCTACCTGGGGCAGGTTTTCGAGTTTTTTGTTGATGTCGGTAAGCTGTTGCTCTAAAGCGCTGCGGTTTTTGCGCTCTTGCTCCAGGGCTTGTTCAGGCGCTTTTTCTCGGCTTGGAGTTCGGCTTCGCCAGCGTGGTAAGTAGTTTGGTAATAGTCGGCAGCCGCTTTGCGGTACTCGCCTTGTTTGCACAACGCACGATGATGAGCGGATTGTCTTCTGGGTTGACTTAGCAGCCCATAGCTTTCCAGGTCTTTTTTGTTCACCACTTCATAGCCATCCAAAGTGACGGTGACTTCGCGTATCACATCGCCCGCTTTTTTGCTGGGGAATTCCAGTTCAAAATAGCCTTTGGTATTGCTGAAGCGCAGGGGCTTGGAGGCAGCGCCGATTGCCCATACTTCGGCATTGGGTAAAGCTTGGTTGCCGCTGCTTTGGAGCTTGACAAAACCGACGATTTTGGTTTGGGCATTTGCCATCCAGCTACATGCGATGAACAAGAGGAAAATTAGGGTTCTCATTGGGGAATGTGTTTAGTTTTAGATTTAGTTTTCCGAAATCTTAAAGATTTCCGAAAACTGAGATTTCGGAAAACAATACTTTACTGCTTTCTCAAACGAATTTCAATCGCTTCGCCATCGAATTCAAACGGTTCGGTTTTGGTCTGGTAGCCTGGTTTGTGTGCGATGTAGAGTAGCGGGTTTTCTGTTTCTCCGGTGAAATTTGAATCGTAAAATTGCCTCTGGTATCGGTCGTATCCAGTACGCCTTCTATTTCTATTTCTACGCCGGATAAAAAAGTAGCATCCTGTTCGCTGCGTACTTTACCACTTACGGTGCCCAGCAAGCCATCTGGCACAATGATCAGCACTTGACTTTTCCCACTCAACGTGACGGAGTCTTGCAAGAGTTTCCAATATTTATTCGTAGCAAAACGAATGGGAACGGTTTGGTCTTTTAACTCCCCTGGAATCGACTTAAAGTCGGCAAGGTTATCGCCACTCACTACAGCATCTTCCCATTTATTGTTGATCCACAATTGTAAGGTGGCGTTTTCCAGTTTTGGGTATTGAGCAGATACGGCGGTGCTTTTATCTGGTTGTAGATTAATGGTAAATTCAAAAGGCTCAATATTCCCAGGCAAGAAAAACCCCAAAAGGATGACACCCACTGCAACCACAATCGGTCCGCTGATTTCTAATGTGCCATTCAGCACAGTACCTGTCCGGTAGCATAGGTTCGCATAGCACCAAAAGGAATGCTGCCGCGCGAATGCTAATGGGAAAAGCAGAATGTAATAAGCACGGTCGCTTTGACTTCCATTCATTTGATTGCTGAAATAAGTAGCCCATAATAGCCTCACCGTAAAGAAACCCGATGCCACTTATCCACATATATTTTGTAGGCGATAAGGGCTGGTTGGGTATCGGAGTTTGTGCGTTGGTATTGTCATTTTGCGGCGATATTGCCTCGGCTGCATTGCCTGAAGATAAGGGCACGGCTTGTTCCTGCGGAGTATCAGGAATATTTAGCGTGGCATTCGTCGGTATTTTGTCAATTAGATATTGTAACGCATGACGGATTTTATTGATTTCGCGATTGTAAAAATCATCGCTAATTAATCCGTTTTTATATTGGTTTTTTACACCATTAAAGCGACCCGTTTGATGTGTGACATCGTTTTGGAAATATTGGTCGCCGTAGCGCTCGGCAATGCTTTGAAGGGCTTCGACCACGCGCTCGGTCTCGCCGGCGGCGAACCATTTGTTTAAAGTGGACTTTACAGACATATTTGAGACAGATTGTAAATGTATTTCTTTATTAAAATTATCATAGGCGTCAACTGCAGCAAGAATTTTTACAAGCTCCTCTTTTGGTGGTATGAGAAATGAATTTTCCCACTCAGGTTTCTCATTTTTATTAATTCCATCGAAATATCTTTGTTGTGCATCGGTAATGACTTCCTCAAAGTGTTCTTCAAAAAAATTATGGACAGGATTATGTTTATAAGTATTGGATCGATGGTATCTAAAAAGATCTATTAATATAAACCGAAACGGATTGTGATTACCTTTAATTTCATAATCTGTTTTATTTACCTCAACATAGTCAGAAGTATCAATAATATTTTTTCGCAATCTTTGATAATCGTTTGCTGAAAGCTACAAGTTGAGCTTCTTCTTGCCAATGAATTTTTCCTTTTTTAAAATCCTCATAATCCGCCCAAATCTTAGCGGTTACTTGCGCATAAAATTCCTGGTAAAGCTGGTCTAGTTCACTCATTGGTTGAATATATTTAGCGGAGCAATAAAGATAAGGATTTTATTATACGCTAAATTAACGATTCCCGCCATTTTTACTTATGGAAGTATCATAAAGCACCTCGCAAAGTAAGTTAAAGAACCTCTATAGGTTCTCTGTTGAACCTCTATAGGTTGAAGCCAGAACCTATACAGCATCTTTGTTGAACCTCTGTAGGTTCTACCTTGAACCTCTATAGCATGAAGCAAGAACCCTTATAGCATCTTTGTTGAACCCCTATAGGTTGAACCTTGAACCTATATAGCATCTTTGTTGAACCTATATAGGTTAAGCCTTGAACCTCCATAGCATGAAGCAAGAACCCCTATAGCATCTTCATTGAACCTGTATAGGTTGAACCTTGAACCTCTGTAGCATCTTCGCTGAACCTATACAGCATCTTCATTGAACCCCTATAGCATCTTTGCAGAACCTCCAAGTATCTTTGCTGCATTGATAGAATTTAAACCTTAAACCTGTATAGATTGAACTTTGAACCCATATCGCATCTTTACTAAATCTAATATGCGTAAAACAAAGAACCTTATCAGCATAAATAAAGAGCCTTTATAGGTTAAATTAAGAACCAACTTAATATGAAGGAAGAACTGATATAACTCCTTTGAAGAAGCTATATAAGTGAAGCTGATAACCTTATTTGCATGAATGCAAGACCTTTGGGAGTAATCAATGATACCTTTTGAGATAAAAAAAGTATATTGCGAAGGTAAAGACGCATACTCAAGGAGAAGAAAAGCACTGATTCATAAAGGTTTCTGTCCAAAGTAATTTTTTTATTTTGCAACTATAACTTCCAAAAACACTCTTTCTATGTAACCATTTCGATTAGTAAAAGTCTATTTATAGAATAAAACTACCTAAAATGCTCTGGAACTACCTGAAATTCGCCCTGCGCAATACGCGCAAGCAAAAGCTCATGTCTTTTATTAATATTTTTAGCCTGGCGCTTGGTATCGCCGCTTGTTTGTTGATTTATTTATTTATCCAGGAAGAGAAGAGTTTTGACGCTTTTCACAGCAAGAAAGATCAGATTTATCGGCTGGATGAGGTGCAGAGTTTTCCTGGCACAAACACGCAAAATGTAGCATTATCAATGCCCGGCATGGGGCCGAATATTGTCAAAGACTACCCAGAATCCAGAGTTTCACGCAGCTTTGGGGGCGCGGCAAGCAGCTTTTTGAGAAGGACGAAAACCGTCTGCTGGTAGAAAAAACGGTGTCGGTGGATAGTACTTTCCTGGAAATGTTCGATTTTCCAATGCTTGGCGGAGATCGCACAACCGCTCTCGACGAGCCTTTTTCGATTGTTATTAATGAGGATATTGCTAAAAAATTCTTTGGTGATCAAAATCCAATCGGTCAATCATTAAAATGGGGTCCGATCTTTATAAAATTACAGGTGTTATAAAAAATATACCCGAAAATTCTCATTTACAATTTGAAGTACTGCTTTCCATTGCAACGGTTACCAGCCAAAATCCTGATTTTAATAATCGTTTTGGTGGTAATTTTTAGTCACTTATTTTACTTTTTGATCAAAATATTAATATCAAAGCGCTTGAAGCGAAAATGCCGGAATTCTGACGCGCTATATGCCGCTAAGTCAAGATGACCCCAGGAATGTAAATGATTTTTATAAAATTTATTTCCAACGCTTGCCAGATGTGCATTTGACATCGATGAATATTGAACATGATTATCAAAATTATAGAAAATTTAATGGCAGTTATTTAAATGTTTTTGCGCTAGTGGGCATTTTTATTTTATTAATCGCTTCTGTTAATTTTATGAATTTGATTACCGCGCGTGCTTCGCATCGCTGGAAAGAAGTGGGTGTAAAGAAAGCAGTGGGCGTTTCCAAATCGCAATTATTTACACAATTTGCTTTTGAATCGGTGCTGCTGGGCGTTTTCGCTTTTGCAGTTGCAATTATAATTAATTTAATTTTTACGCCTTTTCTTAATGAATTGATTGGCAGACAATTATCCATGTTTTATTTCCTGGAACATCCTGGTTTGTTGTTGGGCGCATTCGGACTCACGGTTTTACTGGGTTTCCTGGCGGGCGTTTATCCTTCATTTTATTTAGCTTCTTATGATGCAATTAAAGTTTTGAAAGGCGGCGATGTAAAAGCCAGAAATCCGTATTTAGTAGTTCGCTGGTGGTATTACAATTTGGGTTGGCAATTGCAATGATTGTAAGTACGCTGGTGGTGGTGCAGCAGCTTTATTATATGCAAAATAAAGATATTGGCTTAAATAAAGATCATATTTTATTAGTAAATATGAATCAAACTGCAAATGAAAAATTTGAAACGCTTAAAACAGAATTGCTTAAAAGCAGTAACGTGAAGGCGTGACGGCAGCGGGACAGCGCCTGGGCAATAATTTTCATCAGTGGGGTTTTAAATTAAAAACGGATACGATACAAGGATTAACGCCAAGTAATGTAAATGTGGATTATGATTATTTGGATGTTTATGATATAAAATTAAAAGATGGCCGCGGTTTTTCAAAAGATTATAGTACGGATAATGGTTATGCATTTGTGATTAATGAATCGTTTGCTAAAGAAATGAATATGGAAAGCCCCGTCGGCGTTGCGGTTGGGCACTCCTGGTATCCCGACGATTCGCTCGGCACGATCATCGGTGTGGTGGAAGATTTTAATTTTAATTCTTTACATTATGATATTAATACTTTAGCGATGGTGGTGCATCCTGATTGGGGTTATGAAGAATTATCCGTCAAAATTAATGGTAATAATATAGAAGCAGCGATTGGTGATATAGAGCGCATTTGGAATAATTTGGTGCCTGATTGGCCCTTTTCAATACTCGTTTCTGGATGAGCATTTTGCAGAATTATATCGTTCGATCAGCAGATGGAATCGTGGTGACGATCATGGCAATCCTGGCGATTTTTATTGCTTGCATGGGGCTGTTTGGTTTGTCTGCTATTATTACAGAAAAGAAAGTAAAAGAAATCGGCATTCGCAAGATTTTGGGCGCTTCGGTTGGGCAAATTATGATGCAATTATCTAAAAAACTTTTGGTGTTAATTATAATAGCCTTTGTTATATTTAGTCCGCTGACGTATTGGGTGATGCAACAATGGCTGGAAAATTTCGCTTATCGAATCGATATTAATCCTTTGGTGTTTTTAATTGGTGGAATTATAGCTTTTATAATAGCTTTAGGAACAGTCAGTTATCACACTTTACGTTCTGCCAGAACGAATCCCGTAGAATCCTTGCGGTATGAATAATTTTCTAAAGAAAACCTGTAAGGTTTTTAAAAAGCCTTACAGGTTTCATCATAAATAAAATAACGCTCTTCTATTTTATTATTTTTGTAAAATTTCATGTAATATAACTTTAATTACTAAAGTAGAATCGGGTGATACATTATCGGGATATTCTTTTCTTTTTACTAAATAAGGTGGTGCAATTAATTTTCGTACTTCCCCGACTCGCATTCCTCTCAAGCCTTCATCCAAGCAGCTGTAGCTTGATTCCCGCCGATCAGCACTTTCACTGGATTATTCGTATTTTCATTTGAATATAATATTGTACCATCAAGATATGTCGTTGTTTCATAAATTAAAACCGCTTGCCCTGCTTGAGTTTTTGGGCCGCTGCCTTTTTTGAGAATCTGATATTTTAATCCGGATGAAGTTTGTATCATATTTTTTTGATTTGCGCAAGCAATCATTACAAATAGAATCATTATAAGGCAATAGCTTTTCATTTAGTCAATATTATATTTATAATAAAAACAGGAACTTACTAAGCAAAGCCCTAATGATGTAATTTTCAAAATTAATTAATTTTCGCTTCCTTTTGAACAGCCGCAATCTTCGTGGAGGCAGCAGTGATGCACAGGAAGCCTCCTGAACGCTCGCTGCTTTGAACAGCAAGAGTTTTGGTATTGCCGTTTTTGTTGTTTACCAAAATTGCAATAGCAGCAGCCACACCGCTGGTAGTAGAAGTTGCATTGGCAGTTTTTTCGGAGGTTGTAGCGCAATTTTCCGGCTTACAATTAGGCTTATCCGCACAGATTTTAGCGCAATCCGCAGGATTACAGTTTGGACCAGGCGTGCATACTTTTGCGCAATCTTCTGGTTTACAGGCTGTAGCCGTTTGTGCAGAAGCAAATTCTGCGCTTACCACCAATAAAAAAAGAGTACCCAAGGATAAAATCAAAGATTTCATGGAAAATGAGTTTTTAAAATTCACTCGGAATCGCCGAGTTAGCGAGTAAAGTATCGCTGCAAAGATGAGTCTAAGCACTTGTTAATGCTGTGAAATGCTTGTTAGGCACTTGTTATTTACTTGTTAAAGGCTGGCAAGAGCGCCGGATTTTCGCTTTTTTTGTAGTGAATTTTCACGATAAGTGTTTGACAATGAATATTAATAAAACAGTGTGGCTGGTTGGCGCGTCTTGTCTGGCGCTGATTCTCTTGATCCTGTTTCAGGTCAACTGGCTTCGGCATTCCCGAAAGCTGATCGAAGAGCAATTCGACCAGAAAGTAACGATGGCGATTTGCAGCGCAGTAGAATCGCTTGAAATGCCGCAAAGTTCAGGCACCATCTCGGAAGCATCTTGCACAAAAACACGGGAAAACTGCTTCGCCAGTTGCCTCAGCGCTGATCATTCTGGAAACAGAAATGCACACAGCGTTAGCAACATCCCTGGCGCGTTATGATATTAATCTGGATTTTAAATTTGACATCGTCAATAACAGCCTCACAGAATTGATGCCGACTACTTATTGCGCCGCCGATACACCGCTTTCCGTTGATAATCAAGCAGTTCACGTCAGCTTTTCGGATAAAGAGCAATACATTATCCAGCAAATGGGTTTTATGACCGGCACTTCATTTTTATTTTACTTTTTATTAGTTCAATGTTGCTCATGACGCTCATGAAATTTCTTAGGCAAAAGCAACTGAATGAATTAAGTGTAGAGTTTTTTAATAATATGGCGCATGAGTTCCGCACCCCTTTGACCAATATGCAATTAGCAATTAACTTATTTAAAAAACGACAATCCGAAGTATCAGAAGGTAAGTATCTGGAGATTTTACAAACCGAGAACAAGCGCCTCCTAGAGCAAGTAGAACGAATGCTGCACATCGCAAAACTGGAAAAAGGTGAGTATCAACTGGAGTTAGAAAACATTGAATTACAATCACTTGTACAAGAAGTAGTAGCCAATATGAAAATGCAGGCAAGCGAAAAAACGGATCATCCGTTTTGAAGCAAATAGTATCAAGCAATTAAATATTCAGGGCGATCGCTTACATCTAAGTAATTCCATTCGCAATTTGATCGATAATGCCTTGAAATACTGCGAACACGCACCCGATATCACCATCAAGATCGAGCAAAATCAGCATTATGCTTTCCTGAGTTTTGTTGACAATGGCATCGGCATTTGCGACCATCAGAAACGCCTGGTTTTTGAAAAATTCCGCCGCGGGGTGCACGGCAATATCCACAATCAAAAAGGCTTCGGCTTAGGTTTGGCTTATGTTAAGCGCGTAGTCGAGCGCCACGGAGGCTGCATCAAATTGGAAAGCGAAATCAATAATGGCAGTCGTTTTTATGTGTCATTGCCGTTAATTACAAAGTAATATCCTCTTTTAACACCTTTTCAAAAAGATAAGATAAAGAAGTTTAATCTTTATCTTTGGAAATCCATAGCCGCTGAACACGTTCCAGCGCAGGGAATACATTCCAATGACACCTAAAATTTCCACTCATTGAGAAACAAACGATCGATCGTCGAACGTTTATTGCCACTTCGGGCATGGCTGCCGCCGGCACTTTACTCTCCAATCCGCTCAACGCTTCTGTATTACAAGCTCCATTTGCAAAAAAACGCCTGGCGATGGTCGGCACGGGCATTCGCGGCACGGGCTTTTGGGGTAAAACAGTGCTTGAAAATTATAGCGATGTAGTAGAATTCGTAGGTTTATGCGACATCAATCCTGGCAGAGTAGAATTTGGCAAAAAATTTATCGGTGCGAACTGCCCAACCTTTACCGACTTCGATCAAATGATGAAAACCGTCAAACCCGACGTCGTAATCGTCACCACTGTTGACTCAACGCACGACCAATTCATCGTGAAAGCCCTCGAAATGGGCGTGGACGTCATCACCGAGAAGCCACTTACCACCGACGAAGTAAAATGTCAGAAAAATATTAGACGCAGAGCGCAAAGCAGGAAGAAAAGTCATCGTCGGATTCAACTATCGTTACGGCATTCAATTCACAAAGCTCAAGGAATTGTTGGCACAAGAGCGCGTCGGGAAGATCACCTCCGTTGATTTCCATTGGTACCTCAACACTTACCACGGCGCCGATTACTTCCGTCGTTGGCACGGTTTCAAAGATAAAGGTGGTACGCTCCTCGTCCACAAAGCCACGCACCATTTCGATTTGCTCAACTGGTGGATCGATTCAGACCCCGTCGAAGTGTTCGCTTACGGCAAGTTGGAACATTATGGCAAGAATAATGCCTTCCGGCACACCCACTGTCGCCCTTGTCCGCACAAAAGCAATTGCAAATTTCACCGGACATGACCAAAGACAAGCACCTCATGGCACTCTACGCCGACAACGAAAAGCACGACGGCTACCTGCGCGATGGCTGCGTGTGGCGCGAAAACATTGACATCTACGATAAAATGGCGGTGCAAATCGCTATGCGAATGATGTGCAAGTCATTTACTCGCTCACCACCTACTCGCCCTATGAAGGTTGGCGTATCGCCTTCAACGGCATGAAAGGTCGCCTCGACTCCTGGGAAGGCATTCCATTCCAGCAAGGGGCAAATACGATGCTATGAGTCAAGCCGAGCGCCATGCCCAGGAGATGTCACAAAAACAGGAAGAAAGTCGAAGCCTACGACGAAATCATCGCAATGGACAACTTCGGCACTTACGAATCCATCAAAAATACCACAAGTACGCAGCGGACACGGCGGTGGCGACAAAATATTGCAAGACCGCATCTTCCGCAATCCTGATGCGCCCGACCCATTCCGCCACGCTGCCGGTACCCGCGACGGCGCTATGTCTATACTCATTGGAATTGCCGCCCGCAATAGCATTGAAAGCGGCAAGCCAGTGAAAATTGCAGATTTGACGGACTTGAAGCCGAGTGTGAAACGATTGTAAGGGGAAGTTGGAAGTACGAAGTTAGAAGTACGGAAGCAGATGATGCCGGGTCGGGAGGCTTGGCATTCTTTGTTTTTAAAACACTTACAGTTCACCGACTTGTTTGAGAATTTCTTCGAATAATTTGGGGTGAATACGGAATTTCATTTGTAACACCAGTTCTTCCATGATTGGACGCAACTCTGCGATCAAACCTTTTTCTTTCCACGAACTAATACACCTAGTAAACCTGTAATTTTAGACCCAATTCCTGCGCTATTCTTCTGCCTTCGCTTTCATCAATAATCAAATAATCCGCATGTCTTTCAATAGCCAAGACAATGGATTCCGCTTCGCCTTCATCCAATTCAATTAACAGTTTTTGCAGTAAAGATTGGTTTTGAACTGCCTCTACTTTGATCCATTCACAGGACTCTAAGATTGTTTTTTGAATAGGAAGTTGATACAATTCTCGCTGCACAGAAACGGCAAGAAACACTTCTCCGAATAAATCATGCAACAAATCCAGCCTATCTAATTGGATCAAGTTGGTAATAGCAGAAGTATCACTTACAATCACCATTTACTAAAGCGATTCCAGGTTTTTCAAATCCGTGTGCAAATCTTCAATCGTGTAGCGAATATATACATCTCTTGCTGCCAGTTCTTTTTGAAAACTCAACTGGTCGCTTCCCCCGCAGCTTACGCGCTTGCCCCATCGTAAGTCTGCCTTTGTCGTACAAATACACCGCAATATCTACACGCAAATCTTCCGCCTTGATATGCGCCTGTTCCAATACGCGCTCTGGAATTACTAAGTCCATAATCTTTATTTTTGTGTAGAAAACACCGAAAATTGCGAAAAATTCAAACTTATGCAAACATAAAACGCTTCGGCATCGCCGCCCGCAATAGCATCGAAAGCGGCAAGCCAGTGAAAATTGCAGATTTGACGGACTTGAAGCCGAGTGTGAAAAGGTTGTAAGGGGAAGTTGGAGGTACGAAGTTAGAAGTACGGAAGCAGATGATGCCGGGTCGGGAGGCTTAGCATTGTTTGTTTATAAATTTGGAAAAATAGTGAACCCACATAAAAGAAATTGGAAAACTAAAACAATTATAAGATATTGCTTTAGTATAAAGATTGTATTACTACTCTGTAACAATATTAAATAACACACGTATGAAGATGTAGATATTTTACAATATGTTTAATTCTTTCCCCCAGTTCAATAATTGAAATATGATAGATCATCTGGTAAATAATTCAAAATCAGCCTTAATTTCAGCAATTGAAATTCATAATAAACCTCTTTTCGCATACAGATATGAACTTGTGAGTATTTTACTCATAAATTCCTGGGAACTACTATTTAAAGCATACTTGTTAAAAAATCATCCAGAAATCAAAGTTATAAAAGATGACGGTACTACAAAGCCATTTGAAGAATGTTTAGAAAGTGTAAAGAGCAGGATCGGTATTCAATTTTTTGCAACAGCAGAAAATATTAGTAGAATATACGAGTTTAGGTGTAATTGTATCCATTTTTATCAAGAAGATATTGATGTTTTGCTTTACTCACTTGCTTCTAAATCTGTTGAGTTCTATTCGGATTTTATACTCAAGTATTTTGGTATTGATTTAGCCGATGAAACTAATTTAATACTCCTTCCGATTGGTTTTAGAAAGCCAATATCACCACTGATTTACCTTTCAAATAAGGCATCAACAGATAATACTTCACCTGCTATTACCGAATTTATTAAAAGCATTATTACATCTACTAATGTTTTAATTGACAATAATATAGATGATTCAATTTTAGTAGAGTACAAGTTATCACTGATTAATGAAAATAGAATTAGTAATGCTGATATAAAAGCTGCAATTTCAAAAGAAAATACAAATAGTAGTATCCAGATTGCAACGGTTTTACCACAAAAATTTAAATTTAAGCGAAGATGATACTGCTAAAAAAATCAGACTTGAAGAGGAGACTTTATATGGGAAAATTTATACAGATACGTATGACGATTTAACTACTAATTGCCGAAATTTATATGCTGACTTTCGGTGAACAAAAGTTTTGGGATATTCTCCGTACACTTAAAAATAATCCAAAATTACATAAAAAAAGATATCTTGATGCTATTACAAAATGGGATGGGGAAAGATTACTATACAAAAGCTGTTTATGATGAATTTTCAAAATATTATACAAAGAAATAGACTTTCATTTTAGTATTCCGGGAACTTTCCACGTCTTCTTGAGTGTTTGTTAAATTGTTAACAAATTTCTTAGTCCCTTAAATCGAATGTATCATGGGAAAGAATCAACATGTAGTTCCAAATGACGGTAAATGGGCAGTCAGAGGAGCTGGTAATGACAAGGTAACAAAAAAATTTGACACGCAAAAAGAGGCTATTGATTATGCTAAAGGAATTGCAATTAATCAAAGCTCTGAAGTAGTAATTCACAGAAAAGATGGAACCATCCGGGATAAAGATAGCCATGGTAATGATCCTAATCCTCCTGAAGATACTAAATTTTAATCTATCTTTATTCAAGTTAATTAGGTGTTGGTTTTGAAATCAACACCCTAATTTTTATACAAAAATTCGTTATGTCCAATCCAATATCCGCCACCTTCTTAGCATTAGCTGCTGTTTTCAATCTGTAAGTTACCTCTTTATTTATCACAACTGCCAAAAAATATCTCGCAGCTGCCATCTGTGATGTTGAATCTGCCAGATGTTGCGTGTAAGATGGCAAATACAACGAAAAATCTGCCAGATTTATGTTGTAACTTGTCAAACATATTAATAAAGATGGCGTCTGCAACGTTGTATCTGGCATCTTAGGAAAAAACTTGCCAGATTCTGCATAGAATTCGGCATCTGCAACATTGTCAAGTGGCATATTTTACTATAAATATTGCGACTTATACTTTTTAAGCGGCATCTTTCACTCATAAAACTGGCAAATCAGTTGATCGTTCCAATATGTATCCATTGAAATCCTCGAAAGGTTCGTGTCATTCATGCCCAATTTTGTCAATTTGTCATTAAAAATCATATCAAACTGACTTTTTGACATTTCTGTTTTACATTTCTACTGCAAAAATTCCGAAAACGCTATTGGAATATGGTTTGTATAGATGAGTTTGTCATTTGATTTTAAAAACAACCAAAAAAAAAAAGTATAACCATGACACTTGTAAATGTAAAACCGCCTAACGGACGTACACGCTTTGCTACACCTACGTTTGACCGCATTTTGATGAGTTTTTGCGCACGGATTTGCCCACTTTGCGAACGGAAAACGGCGTGAAAAACAGCCCGAATGTGAATGTAGTAGAAAACCGCTGATAACTTCCTGCATCGAAGTGGCTGCACCGGCCTGAAAAAGGTGATTTCACGGTGAATGTGACAAAAATGTGTTGACGATTGCTGCTAAGAAAGAAGTGAAACGCGAAGAAGGCGAAAAAGTACGCAAATTGGAGTTCAGCTACAGCGAATTTAGCCGCACCTTCCACTTGCCGGAAACCGTATCGACCGACGCGATTGAAGCTAACCTTATGTAAATGGCATTTTGAACGTCACTTTGCCGAAAAAAGAAGAAGCAAAGCCGGAAACCGGCGCACTATCGAGATTGTGTAGCAAAATTGTTAAAATTGACTTAAATGTGACGTTCCAGGAGTCTTATTGTGCAACAAATTTGTTCATCTAAATGTATAATACTATGAACATTGTGAAATTTGAACCGACATTTTCGGCGAAAGAATTCCGGGTTTCTTTGATGATTTTTCCATCGGAACATCGCCGACGTTTTTGGAAGTGATTTTACATACAATACGCCGTCTATAAATGTGATAGAGACCGGAAAGCGCCTCAACAAAGTAGAAGTAGCCGCGCCGGGCTTGGATAAAGCGGATTTTGAGATCAGTGTGGATAAGGAAATCTGAGCATTGCAGCGAAAAAGAGAAAAGCGACGAAGTGAAAGACGGCAAATACACTCGCCGGGAGTTTAATTACACTTCCTTCAGCCGCAGCTTCGCGCTGCCGGAAACTGTAAAGCTGACGACATCGCTGCGACCTACGCCAATGGCGTGTTGAGTCTCACGCTGCCTAAAACGAAGGCAACGAAAGTCGAGACAGTGCGTGGATTGAGATCAAGTAAGTAATTGAGAATCAAATACTTTTGATGATTCAAAAGAATAAGGTTAGTTAATAGGGTTTTAGGTGCTTATTTCGGGTCGGCGAGCATTCGTGCCGGACCTTTTTATTAGGAGAAAATAAAAAAGGATGTCCTCTTTCTAAAGATAACACCCTTTTTATTAAAAAAATTTTAAAGGAATAATATTTATATTTATGATTACCTTTCCCCAGCTAAATATCAACTTCTTTATTAACAAGAAATATACCTCCAACAACCCCTGCAAAGCCCAATCCGATCCAAACATACGCATCGTTCCTGGCTTCCTGATCTTCCGCCTTAATCTCCAGGTTGCCAATTTCTATGCTCTGCTTGCTATCATCCAATTTTGTAAAGCCAAAGATGCCAAGCCCTATACCTACTATGATTAATAAAAACCTATACTCCTTTTCATAGCTAATTATTTCTTTTTGTGAATAAAATTAATGAAATATACAATAACTTTTGGTAAAACGGACTTATTAAGTCGATGTTCAATATATTTGTAAATGTTTCTGAAAGCAGCAGCGATCATTGCAGTATGTTTAAGCTTTTAATTTTAAAAATAATATGAAGCAAATATTTATCACCTTATTATATTTTTGTTCTATAACGCAAATTCTGAGCGGGCAAACGGATATAAAATTATTGCAAAGCGAGCCTTTTGTTTTAGGCGAAATACTTGAAATTGAATCGTCTATACTTGCTGAAAAAAGAATACTAAATATTTACTCTTCCTGTTATAATAAAGACGATACTGTTAATTATCCTGTTATTTATTTACTCGATGGCGCTGCGGATGAAGATTTTATCCATATTGCTGGATTGGTGCAATTTTGTAATTTTTCGTGGGTGAATATTTTACCAAAATCGATTGTAGTGGGCATCGCCAATGTGGACAGAAGAAGAGATTTCACCTACCCTACGACCATTGAGAAAGATAAAAAAGGTTATCCAACCACGGGCGGCTCCGGTAAATTTATTACATTTATTGAAAAAGAATTACAAGTTTTTATAGAAAAGCAATATAAAGTAAATAATTCCAAAACCCTTATTGGGCAACGCTATGGGCTTTTAGCCATGAGATTTTATTTAATCATTCCAAACTTTTTAATAAATATATCATAATAAGCCCAAGCTTATAGGATCAAGAATCGCTTTTTAGCCAAAACGCCAACATTTACAGGCGTTTCCGAAAAACTAGAAATTTACATCGCGGTTGGTAAAGAAGGTAAATATGAAGCGCGACGCTAAAAAAAAATTATATAAACATTGCAAAAATCCATATTTACACAACCGTCATTACTTCCCGGATAAAGATCACGCCGATTTATCATCAAGCGGTATATAAAGCATTTGAATGGTTGAATTCGATTAAATAATATTTGCTTAATTTATTGAAATGTAATAATTTGTCGCTCGTAATCAGATGAATTACATAATGCACATACGCAAACCATTAATAATCAATTAAAAGTATTATAAAAATGAAATCCTTGCCCAAAATGTAACTCCCCATACGGCTATTCGTTAAGGGATGAAATTTATGCGCCCAGAATGTGGCAAACTGAGTGGAATCCAGCTGAAAAATGGAAGGGGAGACATTAAAAGTGCTTGACTCAAACGGCAACGAACTAAATAATGAGATTCGGGTGATTATCATAAAAAAATCTACCTGTAAAAGGAGCTCCTAAACCTATTAAAGCAGGAACGAAAGTGAAAAACATTCGTTTGACAGATGGTGACCACAATATTGATTGTAAAATTGATGGATTTACCTGATGGCATTGAAATCCGAATTTGTCCGAAAAGCGTAGCTGGAATTGGAAAAATAAAACTAAATTACATTATATTATTACATATCCCAACCCTTAATCAATATACCTTTTCCCCAAATCCCCATACGCATCAATCCTTCTATCCCGAAAGAAAGGGCCAGATGCGGCGCACGTTTTCGGTGCGTTTTATAATATTGCAAAGTTTTCTTCTCAACAGTAATTTTTATATTTTTGTAAAAATAGTGTACTTGGTATGGAGATAAGTATTTCGCTGCACGCCACCGATCAATTGGCTTTTCGGAAAACTTTTCGAAGAAGAAGTATTGGCTGTGGTAGAAAATCCTGACCAGATTGTGGAGGAAGATGGCTTGCAAGTGTATCAATCTATATTAAAATCTGGAGAAAAGAACTATCTGTTGCGCTGCTTCGTTAATACAGATAAAGTTCCTCCAGTAGTCATAACGGTTTATAAAACTTCCAAAATTAATAAATACTGGCAATGAAAATAAAATATGATCAATCTTTAGATGTCTTGTACATTCGTTTGAGTGATGCGCCGATAAAGGAAAGCGATTCAGAAAAACCAGGCATTATAATAGATTATGATGAAAATGGAGCGATTGTGGCGATTGAAATTTTAAACGCTTCCTCAGAAAATGCCTTTGCCCACTAAATTTGAATACGAAGTGGCTTGATAAAATTTTAATCAATATACCTTTTCCCCAAATCCCCATACGCATCAATCCTTCTATCCCTGAAGAAGGGCCAAATGCGGCGCACATTTTCGGTGCGTTGTTTGTCAATCTCCACGACTGCAAAATCTTCTTGATCTACCGGGGCTTCGATATGAAATTTCGCCCCGGGACCTGCTACAAAAACTTTGTCCCCAGAATTGAAATGCCGCCGGTCACTTCGGTCCAATCTTTTCGTAGCCGACGCGGTTCACAGCAATCACGGGTAAGCCATTCCGCCACGGCGTGTCCGCGCTGACTGATTTGCCAG
>JADJNW010000036.1 GCA_016714085.1 Saprospiraceae bacterium | reverse complement strand
TCGCCAAAGATCGCGCAAATATGATTGCACTTGTGGGTCAGCTATAAGTTCGTCATCTTACCATTCCCTGCTCTGCAAGGAACTCATTTGCTTCAATTAGCGCAGGACTTGCTTCGCCCATCTCTAAGTAATTTTTTCACCGCATATTGCGGCGATCGGGGTTCAATTCCCGCGGCACGGTGCAAGTTTGGCGGCGTTTAGGTATTCCACATAGGTTAAAATATACTTTTTTTATTTTTTTCCTGTTTGCTGTTCTATAATATAGTCGTCATGCGACTGGAAGTTGCTTCACCAGTACCGCCCATCCCGGGGTCTTCCCTGACCAGGTTTTAATCCTCTCCGTCAGGGAGGAGGTAGTTGATCTGCTGACCTCTATGAAGCGAGGACGTCTGTTGGTGTTACAACTTCTGTAAATTCCGGGTTGAAAAATTTCGCAAAATTTTTCAGCCGAATTGTTGCGCCTCGATTAGCGCTTAAAATTCTTCTTTTGCTATTTAACAGTTTCCATAATTTCCCGCGTTTTATACAGCGCGACCTGTTGTTTGGTGATTAAAATCCAAGCCCCGAAGGGACGTTGGTGCGATTAAGAGTTAGGGCACACCGGGATTTCATACATTGTGTTGCCCGACGCGGTTTGTGGTGCTTTTCGTAAGACCACGATATTTTCGAGTGGTACAGCCTCCGCTTCTATAATTTGATTCCCTTTTTTATAAAAGCGGCTTTCGCGGCTTTTCATTCAGAAATACCAGGAGATAGCTTCTCTTTACGATTTTTACCAATTAATTGTCATGCTTTTAATTTTTAATAGTGATTTAATAATTTCTAATTGATAAAACAAATATCGCCTGAATTATCGTTAAAACGAAATTAGTTCGACAAATGTACTGTTTTAATCGACGAAATGATGTATTTATTCGATAAAGGTTCGTGAATGCGAAATAGAATTGATGAGATTAGAAGAAGAAAGTTACCACAACTTGCCCCGTGTTCGCTTTTTCTTCGCAATGTTTGGCAATGAGCTTTTGATCTCGCCTTTTTGCATTAAGCCAGTAATGTACTCTTCTTGCGGCTTTAATACGCTTCGCCACTCGCCATTTTTAAGAACTTGCTCTATGCGCTCCTTTGACCGAGGCGTACCGTCTGTGAATTTATTTAGAGTAAGTTGTTCGCCATTTCTTGCAATGTCAAAACGCGCTTTCTCTTAAAAAACTGATCGATAGCTTTTGCGATGCTTGATACAATCCAGGCTGCTATTAAGAGGTAAAGGATGTTGTTCATTGGGTTTATGACTTAGTAATAATTAATTTTGTTTTATCGTCAGGATTTTTATTAATAACATAGCCTCGTTTCTCAAGATATTGCCAATCCTTTTTGGCTAATGCCTCATTTCTTTCCCTCGTTTCTGTGTTCTTATTTACAATCCCTTGTTTGTAACGCTCTCGAAATCGCTTTATAAATTTTGCAATTTGCTGTGCTTCTGTCTGCTTATTCTGTCCCTTTTTTCCTGTGTTGATCAATAGGTTGGCAGACATTTTTTCTGTGTCGTTTTCTGTGTGTCCTTTTTTCTGTATCGATTCTGCTGCGTGGGTCACAGTATCATCACCTTTTGCAATTCTGTCAATCCCTGTGTTGTTTTCATCAGAAGATTTTGACAGCGATTTTAAAAGTTCTGTGTTCTGTGCTTTCAGGTTCTGTATGTCTCTTTTTAGTATGTCGATTTGTATGTCATCAGTACTTCCGCCGCGAACTAATATTTTTTGATTAAACGAACCGGGGTCAAGCGGCTTTTGCGCTTCTTGCTGCACTTCAAATTCAATTTCGTGAATATTATTTACATCCACATTCAAAGCTTTTCCAATCCGTGACCAAAACGCCGCCGATTTATTTGATATTCCAGCAAAGACAACTTCCATCGCCGTGACGTTCGACGGCTTAACCTTGAAAGATACAAGTAATAATGTCAGAATAGTAAACAGGATGCCAGCGACCACATCAATATAAACAAGCGTTCCAGAAACGGTAGCTTTTAAATATTGACTTGTCGTAATTTTATGCTCGATGATTTAGAGCGCAGCAAGCGTTCCCGATTTGTCAGGCGTTTGTGAAAGTGCGCTTAATTTCGCATTTTGAAGCGTTGTAAGCGCACCTCGTTCTTTTTGGACTAATACCGCGCTGTCTTGCTTCGCCTTCTGTATGCGCTCCCTGTATGCGATCATACTTGAATATTTCTTGCGCTTTTCGGTAAAAAACCAATTATTCCCAGATTCATACAATTTTTGGTTTTGCACTGAACCGGATGAAATGGCTTGTAAGACAATTTGATGCCCTTCTTTTTTAGCATCTACAATGCGCTTGCCTTCGCTTCGCTTTGCTTCTGAAATATCCTTGTCAATCGAAGATATGGTCGCATTGTAAGTATTATTGTGAGCATTTAATGTAGAGGCATATTGACTATCGTCGGGCGATTCGATCAAAATCGTAGGTAGCACAAAGGCTGTAATTGTGGAAAGTGTTGTACTTATTAATATTTGTACAATAGAAAAAAAAAGGATGAAACGAACTGTTGAGGTTTTTATATGCTGTAAATTAGCATCTTTTCTTCTATTTGCCTTTAGGTAAGAGGCAGCAAAATAGAAGTTCTTGCCCATCGTGCCGTCGATTGAAAGCCAAATAAGTCCTGTCACAATGATAGATGCGGCGTGTTGAAACATCGAAGGAATAGGTAATTTGCTTGCTAATTCATTTGAAAGCACGAACGCGGCCGCTATTGTACCAAGCCCTAATATCATGCCGGTTGCAAAAAGTCCAGCTTGCAATCCCCATATAACCCCGGCTAAAGATTTATTTTCTATTTTCATGGCGACTATTATTTGTGTTTAAACCATCTATACAATCCTTTAAGAAATAACATAATTAAACCAGCGATTAAAAGCCAATCGCCAAAATGATATTCCCTGTGTATATGATTTTAACATCCATTGTGTTTATTTTTATATTGAACTTTTCCCCAATCTACAATCCCATCTTCGGGGATTTCAATGGCTTTCTTTTCCTTTTGTACATCTTCAATTTGTGTCTTATTGTAGTTTTGCGCGTCCTGCAACTCATTAAACGGTGGCTGCTGTTCAAGCGCGTTCCTTTCCTCTATGAATTCAAAAACGCGGACAAACCATGCAAGAAATGCAACAAACCATATAAGCATAAAAGGAACACCTAAGCGCGTTAATAGAATACCTAATATTGTTAGTAGCGTGACTAATAATATCGTTAAGTTTTCCGATAAAAGGCTATTTTCCTGCTTTTCCTGCATTTTTTCCCGTGTTGCGGATTTTGTGAAATCTAAATATATACATCACTGCATCCGTGTCTTTTACTTTTCAGGCTCTGTATTTGTAACAACAGCAAGCTTGTCTTTTGCTAAATTAATTGCTTTTTTCAGCATCGCCCGAATTTCGATACAGCGAAATAGACAGCCTTTTTCTTGTTTTCTCACCTTTCATAGTGCAAATATACAAAAGTTTATTAACTTTGCATAAAAATTAATAAAAAATGAAAATACATAAGCTAAAAACCGTAAATCCTCATTTTGAGGATGTATGGAACTGAAGTAAAGACAGCAGAACTGCGATTTGATGACCGCGGGTTTGAGATCGGTGATAAACTTGAGTTACGAGAATACGACCCGACTACCGACACTTATTCAGGGAGGGAAATTCACGTATTTATAACTCATATATTACGCGAATTTGAAGGACTTACTGACGGTTGGGCTATGCTTTCTTTTCAGGATGCGCCTTATGGAAGGAAATTTTTAAGTTAATTAGTTGCTAATTTTTAAGTGAGGTTTATTCATCGTAGGGCGAGGCAAAAGAGCTTCGCCTTTTTGTTAAGAAAAAGTTAAAATATATTAAAACGCTTGACATTTTGATATAAAGCGATTATCTTTGTTTTATCAATTACGAATTACAATCACTATTAAAAACAAGATCATGGAAGCAGTAACAACATCCACTTTTAAATATGCCAACATTGATGAATTAAACTACGGCATCTCAATGCAAGAATTAGAAGCAACTGAAAACTTTGCCAATATCTTCGCCGCCAACGCATACGAAAAACGCCGCAAAACTGAAAACGAGTGGGCGAAAATTGCAGGAGTAGAGGGCGATTCCTACTATGCCGTAAACGTGGCAAAGCGTTTCTTTGCTGGTGTGGCTTATGTCTAAGCAATTTGACGAAATACGGCTAAATCCAGATTACGTAACTGTTTTGAATAGATGCGACGAATCAAACGGTTACATTTTAAGGTTGATGAAGGTTGCCAGACTGTCAGGCGGTGGGCGTTATTCAGGTACGCGCAAATGATTGGATTGAAGCTGTAGAAGATGCCAAAAGCACGATTTAAAAATTTTAACCTCCGTGTGTGGAGTAGAAAAGGGAATCAATTATTTAATTTAACAGAATATAAAGTAGTCCAAGTATGAGCTAAGATTTAAGGGATAACAGCGAACACCAAAAGAGTTTGCCAAACTGGTGAAAGAGAATTTCGAAGAGCCAATTCAGGATTTTGCTACCAGGCAAATATACCAATTTTCTGACTATATTGATCTTCGTCAAAATATCTTGGCGTTTTGCAATTGTTAGCAAACGCTTGCGCTTTTATTCCGAATCATCGGAAGATGGTAGGGTATTATCGAATGTATTCACGACGCTTTTGAAGATAGTAAAACTGTTTTGCCAGGCGTAAAGTATAAAACACGGCAATTTTATAACAATAAACTTTATAGCCAACCCATGAACCACTTATCCCAATCCATCGAAAATTCGCGCCTCAAAGCTGCTGAGGAAGATTTTGAGCGCAGGAGTGAAACGGAAAAAAACGAAAATCTGTCTCAGAAGAAATAGAACAGATTTATCGAAGAAAATGGAAACAATACGAGGGATGCGCTAAATGTAGCACTTACCAGATTGCAATTATTGGAATTGAAAGTGCAGCACTTTGAGGACGATGGGGGACGGGGGTGAGCAAGAATTTTGAATTTTAATCAACAATAAAAATCTAAAAACAATGACGCAAGATCAAGTTATTGAATTAATGAAATCATCAAAAAGCGAGGAGGAATGGAACGCCAATTGCGACAAGGTAAAAAAAGCCTTTGGCGGCTATCCCGACTTTTGGTATAAAGAAGTTATTTTGACAGGCTTGGCGAATCAAGTATTAGGCGCGGGTGCTGGCGATATTAAAATTACAGCATTTTAAAAATAATAAACAAATGAACCATCCATCAATCATCTGGCGAAAACTCGACTTGCCGGGGCATTTTAAAATCCGAATCCATTTCTTTATAGAAATTGAAATCCGAATAGAAGGCGGCCCGATGCCCTTTGCTACCGAACAAGAAATTTACGAGGGGTGGTTTAAAACACCATTTTCAGATTGGGTATCGTTGGGTGAT
>JADJNW010000035.1 GCA_016714085.1 Saprospiraceae bacterium | reverse complement strand
GGGCGGTGCTTGCAACGGGATGAATATATGGAATCATTGCTAATTTCAGGCCGCCTGCCAGATTCGGGCCAAATAGCCCAAGATCGTAGGCGGGTTCAGGATGATCTTTGAGCCAAAGAAACCCCACCGAACAATCGGGAAACCCCGGTCATTCAACTTCAAACTTCCATCTCCTTCGGTATCAAAAATTTCCAATCTTTTGTTCAAATCTTCCAAGATAGCCAAAATGATCGGCTTCAAAGCGGTTATATTTGCTGCTTTAGATTGTTCCGCAATTATGTTCGCGTCCTGGTATGCGCTTTCAAAACGTGTCGTGAATCCCATTATTCCGGCGTTTCTGGGTCAGGAACTGGATTTTCCGGGTCAGCAGCAATTCCTTCCAAAGTTGCCACAACAGCCTCAAAGTCGGCAAAAATAGCCGCTTCTTCATCCGGTGTTAAACCGCCCGTTTTCAATTGCTCGGTCAGGTCTGCAATTCTTTCGGCGATCTTGTTTGTTGCGACATTAATTTGATCGCGCAACAAATCGAATTGTTCTTTCGTAAAAGCCATGATTGAGTTTAATTTTATTGTTAAGTAATAGAACGTAATAAGACCTACAATACCCGAAATTACGAGTATTGCAATTATAATAATATTTAAAAGAAAGATCGTTCCCATTATGCGGCTGGTTTTTCTTTCCAGGGCTTAGACTGGAATAATTGCCATAGCACATTAATAACGATAAAAGCAGCAGATAAAATTTTGTCTGTTTGCCCAGAAATAAAGGCATCGATCAAGCCCTCTAACGCCGGCCAGACATTATCTAAAAAAGGGAAAATCGCCAATACAGCCATTCCGATATAAGTCAAAATATTTGAGTTCCATCGAAACTTAATGCCATTTTTCGCCCATTCACGCACGATTCCGACAAATGAAACTGCCGCAAGAATCATATTTTGTAGCGGCTGTTCCGGGAATGAAAGCCCGGCAGCCAGTGCCAACACAAGCAACATAACGATATTCAAAGTCCCGTTTGTGCTTTTGATAATACTTTGTAGTGTTTTAAACATTGTATTGTTATTTTGTTAATAAATAATTATTTACGAATTTTGCATATAATTACGTGTTGATTCTATCGGAATAATCATTCCATAGATGCCAACAACTTGTTTCCCTGCAAAATGTGGATATAAAACCATGTGTGTAGCCTGTTGCTTTCCGTTTATAGCCACATTTATTGCGCCTTCCCAATAACGCTTTTTAGATAATACATAGTTGTGATTTTCCATATAATCTTCAAATCCTTCATTAAAAATACCCTTCAAAGATAGTCCTATAAAATCAATCAAGGGCTTGTCTTGCGCCGATAAAAAATAATCTTCAAACGCAGAATTTGCGCTGGTTAAAATGCCGTGTTTATCTACATTCCAAACAGGAAAAGGGTGGTATAGGTTGCTTGATTCTAATTGAAAAATCTGAGTTCGTAGCATTACGCTTTCCTCCCTTAGTCGTTGAATTTCAATGATTTGACTTCCTACAACTCTTTCTAATTCTGAAATCCTACCTAAAGCCTCTATTTTATCAGCTTTAAGCATAGTAATTACCTCATCGATACTGTCCGAGCGAGGGCGAACAATGCCAGTAAATCCCAAAACTCCCAATACAGCCAAAGCACCAACCATGACCAATAAGATTATTGCCCATAACTCCATTATAACTTTGTTTTTGACTATATGCTCACGGGGGGAATTCGAGCTATTTATAAATAATTTTAATCATCCCAACCAAGTGTCGCAACCTGACCGCGTCGCTCCATTTTCTTTGCATTCCTGATTTTTACAAGCTGCTTTTGATTTACCTTAGAACCCACCGGGTAGCTTTTTGTATAGTACACCAAAGTTCGATCATCACTTTGTCCTTCGGCGTCCCACATTTCCGAAATATTTACTTCGTAGCCTTCTTGCTTTAATAGCAACTTAAAAAAGTACGCTGCCCACGCGGCAGTAAAATCCAGATCGGTTTGATCTTGAGGCAAAATGAAGCCGCGTCTCGAAAAGAAGCTGTCCGCTAAACGGTTTATTTCTTCGCTTGCGAGCACGCTTGATTTTGTAGTGGTGTATTCAACTACTATGCCTCCTAAGCTCATATATCGATACGCGCCGTCCGTATTGGACTTGAACAAAATATTGTCGTAATAGGCGCGAATTGGAATAGAAACCACGCGCTTTTTATACGAAATTATCGGGTCTGGCTCAGGTTCTGGGTCTGGATTCGGGTCGCCCGGTTCACCGTCCGGCCCTTCGTTATAGTTAGTAGCAATCGGCGCACCATATCCCGTGCGCGTATCAAATCCTTTATTATACAAATCAGAGGCGTGTTTTCTAAGATACGCCTCCATTTCGGCTTGTGTCTTAATGTCGTACCTCGAAAGTATTTTTGCGATGATTCCGGTTACTTGAGGCGTTGCCATTGATGTACCTGAAAGGTAAGCATAAGAGCCATTCCGATGTGTACTATACACACCTTCGCCCGGTGCTGCAATATCTAATTGTTCACCGCAAGATGAAAAATCAGACGGTTGTGCAGATTTTCCTATACTCCCGACGGTTATTACCTGCGCGTATTTGCCAGGATAGCCAATCGTGTTTTGCGAATTACAATAACTATTTCCGGCAGCAGCTACCACAAAAACACCCTTTTGAAATCGCGTAATTGATTGCATCTTCAAAGTCGGGCGTGGTAGAACTGCCACCCAAAGACATTGAAATTATTTTCTTCGGATTGCCGGGAATTTTCAGGTCTGCCACATAGCGAATGCCTGTGATTATATTTGTGTAAGAGCCTTGTCCATTATCGTTTAGAACTTTTGCAACTCCAATTTTCTTCTGGCAATGCCTATAACACCTTCGTTGTTATTAACCGCCGCCGCAATTCCTGCACAGTGCGTACCATGTCCGTGAATATCTTCCAAACCGCTTGCACTGCCTGTGAAGTCTTTGCAGTATTTCAAATCAATATTAGCTTTCAAATCCGGGTGATCTGAGTCAATACCGGTATCTAAAATAAAAATATAGACACCTTTGCCCTCGCCTTTGAACTCAGATGCTTGCAGGTACACATGACCCCAATCACGGGTTTGAGACGCTTGCAAAGCACGGGTTTCGATGACCTCATACGGGTCTAAAATGACATCCCATTCTTGCCCCGTAGCTGTAAAACTTAGTAATAATGCTATGAACCAAAAAAGTTTTCTCATATCTGTTTGATTTATCAAGTTTAGTTTTTATATTTGTAACTGAAATGTAAGTTTTTTTCATGTGATTATGATATTTTTGTAAGCGTTTCAAAGCACTGATTTTCGTCAGTGCTTTTTTATTTCAATCTTTTGATACATTCGCCCATCATGCGGCGAAGGGTTATTCCCTCCAAACCAAGGTTCAATGCGCCGCGCTCTTTTACCTTGTGTAGAAAATTTCACCTCTTTATAAATCGTATCTTCGCTGTCTCGAAGCGTCACGCGCCACGTTTTAGGCTCGTATTCTTTAATTGTCACAAAGAACTTTTCTTCGGGCGCGACAATCAGATAAGGAGGTTCGAACAGAAATCGTTCCTTGGAAATGTGTGCATACGCACTAATTTCAAAGGCTTGCAATTCAGGCGTCCATCGCCACGCCCACATCACGGAATTGTTGTGATTCGTAAGCAGATCAAACGACCAACCGCCGCCCTTATTCCAGTCAATTTGATCATCAGATTCGGGATGTGTGTAGATACTCGACGAATCAAACCAAACCGAATACTCAAGCGCGTCTATATCGCTCGTTTTGAAGCGGTTTAGAATGCCTCCGAACGCTTGCTTTGGCTTGTAATCGTGTTCACCCGCTTTTACCTCGTACAACACATGACTATCAATCGTGTAGGTGTCCTGAAAGATGCTACACGATGTAAAGAATATAGATAAAAGAAATATTAAATATCTCATTTTTGGTTGTTTTGTTGTCGAATTTGCTGGGCAATACTTTCTTTTCGCAGTACAAAATTTCGACTTGCATTTTCTCCGACTGATACAAAAGAACCGGCCGGCATTAGAAAGAAATCTGTATTTGTGCCATTTGGGTAGTTTTGAACCCTTAACCAGTTATCCGAAAACACAAGAATTGACCTTATTAACCCGTCGCCAAAATTGAGCCTAAGCACCCCTTGCGCGTTTTGCGTGACCGTTACGCTTGTTTGCGGGCCCGAAGCAGTTCTGAATGTCCAATCATCGCCGATCAAAAGCGGGGCATAGAATCGACTAAGGGAATCCAAAATCGAAACTCCCGAAAAGTTTATGACTGCTGTGTTGTTTGTTTTAAGCGGAAACGGTTTGCGACTTTTGTAAGGCGCGTTGGCTTATTTCAGAATATTGCCGAGCCTTATCAAATGTTTGCCCGAAAAACAAAGTTAACCGCCGTTGCCGTGTCAGGCGATGGAATCCGATAATCACCGCCCGGGAAATTACCCTTTCTGCCACCGTCCGTATATTCGATATAGGAGTAGATAAATATTTTGCCCGATTCGTTTGTAATATAAAGCGTATCAAGGGCAACTTCGCGCTGCGCTTTTGCAGCAAGCGTAATAAATAGAAATGCTAAAAGGATTAATAATCTGATTCTCATATATATTGATTTATTTGCAAATATGCTAATTTTCTGCTTTAATAACAAGGTTTGTACAGGTAATAGAACTTGTACTGGACGCTGTTCCCCATTGCGCAGTCACGTCCAGCGCGTTTGCAATTGTCGTATCTACTGTAAAGGTCGATGTATTTAGCATCTCGGACTCCACACACGGATTAGTAGCACCGCCAATCGCTTCGCAAAACCTGAACTTTCCCTGTCCTATTGCCGTGCCGCTCACGCCCGTCGTTCGTATTGTGAATACAAATTCAAGTTCCCAATGCTCATTTCCCGTTGCAAGGTCGGGCAGGGTAATTCCTGACGCATCGCCTATCGTTGTGCCTCCTAAATCTACCCGCATTTGCAAAGTGTGCGCATCGTCTGTTGTGAAATATCCTGTTGCTTTTATTATGACC
>JADJNW010000034.1 GCA_016714085.1 Saprospiraceae bacterium | reverse complement strand
GGGATAATTTTTAGGGTTAAAACTTATAACATGGCACGTATTGCAAAGCAAAAGCAGTTTGATGTTTTAAAAGAAGCAATAAAGGATGATGTTGTCAAAGAGCTTTCAGATCGTGGACTTTTTTTAGAAACGGATTTGAATATTATTGAGCAATACGCAAAGGAAATTGCATTTGCGGAACTCATGGCAATCCGAATGGAGAAATACCTTTAGAATCAAGCGATATAGCCGATCATGTACGTTTGGCAAGAATCCGAAATGCACATTTGAATACTGCAAACCAGTTAGCAAGAACGCTTCGGATTGGCCCGTATGGTCGTGACCGATTCGGTAAAAAAGAGCCGATAGAACAGGAGCCGGAACGACCAACTTTACGGCATTTAATACCTAAGCGAAAAGTAAATTGATCTACAACGAATACATACGCGCAATTCAAACCGGACAACGAAACGCCGGGAAAATGGAACGATTAGGGGTTGAACACATCTTGCGCGTTGCTAAGAAATTTGAATTTGACGAAACCGAAGCGGAGCGCGTATTGAATTTAATCCATCTTTTCAAGCACACAAAGGGAAAATGGAAGGGTAAAACCTTTAATCTATTGCCACATCAGGCTTTTTTTATCGCCTACTTATTTGGCATTAAAAATCGGCATGGCTTTCGACAGATCAGAGAAGCAATGATTTGCATGAGTAAGAAAGGCGGTAAATCTGAAATAGGCGGTATGATTGGAACGATATTTACTTTTTTTGACGGCGAAAATACAGTGGAAGGGTATGTGGTAGCAAATAAAACAGAGCAAGCAAAATTCGCATGGGATTCCGCAAAAGGAATTTGCAAGCAGCTTGCGCGAGACTATCCAGATTTTGAGGCAGACCTCAAAATCTACGATACCAAGATGGAGCATCGGATTTACCAGCCGTCAACGGGTAATTTTTTAAAGACGCTGCCTTATGAATCGAATACGCTCGACGGTGTAAACCCGCATTTTGCGCTCATAGATGAGTTTCACGAATATCCAGACACAACCGTGCCTGACAACTTAACTTCGGGTATGATATTAAGGGAGCAGCCTCTTTTACTTTATACCACAACGCGCGGTTTTCACCCCTACGGGCCGCTTTCTCAAAAAGAGGAATATTACGAAAATGTATTGACTGGAAAAGTAGAAGATAATACGATTTTTCCGATGATATACGCGCTGGATGATGATAATAATTGGACAAATAAAAACTTTTGGATTCAATTTGCGCCCGGCGTTGATGATGGACTACCCTCTTATGATGCAATTGAGGCTGCTCAGAAAAAAGCAATAGATGAAGGTGGTGAGACCCTGGCAGCTACAAAGGTCAAAACGTTTAATATTTGGCAGCGCTCTAAAGAGGAATTTGTTGACCCCGACGCATGGGAGGGCGGTAGCGAGGCAATAGATGAATTAAGTTTATATGGTCGGGAGTGTTTTGCTGCTTTTGACTTAGGGCGCAACGATGACTTGACCGCCCTTGGTTATCTTTTTCCTCCATCTGTACCGGGAGAACGGTTTAAATTTATAATGCGAACCTTTATGCCGTTGGATATGGTTTCAAGGCGATCAACTGAGCATCGGGTAAGTTATTCGCAGTGGATTAACGAGGGTTTGGTTATTCCAACACCGGGCAATGTAACCGATACCGCCGCGATTACGGATAAAATTTTAGCAGATTCGCAAAAATTTAAAATCAAGACCATTTTTGCGGATATGGCTTTTGCGGTTGAAATTATCAATTCACTTTCCGCAATCGGTTTGCCAGTAGAGGCATTTCCACAGCGGTACGGAACTATGAATGCCCCTGTTTTAAAAGTTCAAAGCTTGGTTAATTCTGGTCAGCTCCAACACGGTGGCAATAAAGTGCTTGATTGGATGTGTGTGAATGTCACACTAAAGAAAAATACAGGTGGTCAAGTGATGATGGATAAATCAGACCGGATAAGCGGCAAGGGTACAGATCAGAAAAAAGGGCGTAAAAAGATTGATGGAATGGTGGTATTAGCCATGTGCGTATCGGGCTGGCTGGATTCTATTAATGATGAAGAAAATAGTATTTACAACACAGCAGAGCGAAGTGATGGATTTTTGACTTTATAATTTACAGATATGAAAACAAGGGTATTTGAAGGTTATGGAATATTTATAACAATCGCTTTTGCAAGAAACTTAGATAGAGAACCAAAATGGAGATTCATAATAGAGGATGTAGAGGACTGTTTGTTTGAATCAGGGAGATTTTCAAATTACGATGAATGCGAATTAGCGGCTTTAAAAAAAGCAGTAGAGTTTTTACCTTAATTTTAAAAATAATGACGCAGGAAGAAAAAGAATTAATCAATAAGCTTAATGAGAAGCAATCCTACTTTGAGGCTATTCTTGCGTTGTCGCAATCGCAAGGCATTTCGCAACTTTTGGCGTGGGAGCAAATTGAGGCACAGCGCATTGAATTAGGGTTGCAAGCGAAATATACTTCTTTTGAATCTTTTCGAGTTTCTAAGTCGTTATTTTATCGTAAAATGCTGGAAATTGAAAATAATTCAACAACACCTATTTTGTAAAACAAGTTAACATTACATTTGCGTTATTTCTAATACATTGCGCGTTAAAGCGCGTGTATTGTGGCTAATTTCTTCACAAAATTATTTTCCCGTTCAAAAGCTGTCGATGACGGTGCGGTATTTGACGCGCCAGAACGCAACGCCGCGCTTGAAAACCCATCTAACCCGATCAACGGCGATACGTTAAGCGGATTATCGTCTCCTGACGGCAAAATCACAGTTACAAAAGACAATATTTTATCTATAACCGCGCTTTGGCGGGCCATTACAATTTTGTCTGGCGTAGTGGCTTCTTTGCCAATTGCGGTTTATAAAGTAACCGACAATAGTGCAGAAAAAAGAACAACCCACCCAATTACGCGCTTACTTTCTAAGAACCCGTCACGGCTTTATACTAAATTTGACTTTATACAAACATTGGTCTTACACCTGTCTGTATGCGGCAATTTCTATGCGCTTATAATTCGTAATGGGGCCGGCAATCCAACTTCACTCGCTATCCTAAATCCGTTAAGCATAAAAATAGAGACCAATTCCAGAAATGAAGTTATTTATATTTATACCGAAACAAGGCAAGACGGCAATGCCTTCATGTTTCGGGGCTTTCCTGGTCAGCTTTATTAGGTGAGAATGTGATGAACTTGTTTCAAGATATACTTTCAACGGGCATATCTTACCAGGATTTCCTTGCAAGCTTTTTTGCGAATAGCGCCATGCTTGCCGGGGCAATCAAAGTTCCTCAGAAATTAGATGACCCCGCATATAAACGAATGGGTTCGAGTTGGAAAAATGCGTATGGCGGCACAAAAAAAGCAGGCGGTATTGCAATTTTGGAGCAAGGTGCAGAATACCAAAAAATCGGTTTGACACCCGATGAGGCTGGAAGCGGCACGGTTAAAAATATAAATGTCTCAGACATTGCGCTCATTACGGGTGTTCCCGCATTCTTGCTTGAGCATCTTGACCGCGCCACCTACCACAATGTAGAGCAGCTCAATATTGCTTTTGTGCTTTATACCGTTCATCCACTTTGCCAAAATATCCAGGAAGAACTTGCGCGTAAATTATTGCCAGAAAGCGAAATTGATACACATGAAATTAGATTTGATCTAAATTCATTATTACTCGCTGATGCCAAGACTCGCGCGGAGCGGATTGACCGCTTAATGAAGTGGGGTATCATAAACCGAGATGAGGCGCGGTCAATGGAAGGCATGAACCCGATTGCGGACGGCTCAGGACAAACGTATTACGTGCCGCTCAACATGGTTGACCCGAACGAAGAAAGCGAGGAAAGTCAAGAAGATTCCGAAGATCAAAATCAACAGCCGAATGAGCAACAAAACTAAATACGAGGATTATTTGCGCGTTGTCACCGATACGCAAAACGACCAATATCCAACCATGTTTTTGTACGGCTATATCGGGCAAAAGGCAGACCCGTATTGGGGTGAAGACCCCGAAGAAGATATAACCGATTTGGCGGTGGTCAAGACTATCAAAGAATTAGAAGCAAAATACAGCCGAATTAATATTCGCATCAATTCGCCGGGCGGTTCAGTAATGCACGGCGACCCTATTATCACGGCTATTCGGGCTTCAAAAGCTGAGATTCACACGTATAACGACGGAATTGCCGCAAGTATGGCGGCTGATATTTGGGTTTCTGGCAAGTACCGCCACGCCCCGTCTAATTCTAAGACGATGATACATTGCACGTCAAGTTTTGCATGGGGAAACGCACGAGCAATGCAAGCGTGTAAAGAAATGCTGGATAAGTTTGACGAAACGGCGGTCATGTGTTTTTCCGAAGCGTCTGGAATGAGTGAAGCGGAGGTTAAAAAGCAATTTTATGATTACCAAGATCATTGGCTCACCGCAAAAGACCTTTTAAAATATGGCTTAATTACAGAAATCGAAAGCTATCCGGTGACGGAAATTGACAATACGAAAACAATGGACTGGAAAAAATTAATGGATGAGGCAGTAAGGGCGGTTGTCATAAAGCCAGTAGAGGAAGAAAACGAATTTGATAAGGAAAATTGGCGGGAGGACTATCTCAAACGCCTTGCATTTTTATAATAAAATTATTTACAATAATGAGAACAGAAAAACAGATTCTCGAACTTCGGGCAAGCGTACATACACAAATGCAGGCGCTTTTGAAAACTGCCGCAGATGAAAAACGCGCATTGACCGCCGAAGAAGACCAAACCTGGGAGCGCATGGACAATGAGTTCAAGGCGTTTACTACCGAACTTGATAAGGTTCGTAAAATGCAGTCTATCGAAGCGGATATGAATCGCCAAGATGATGACACGCCTCCTGTAATGCCACAACTACCAGGCGATCAAGCCGCTAAAAAAATGCAGTTTGAAAGCTATTTTCGACAATTATTCACAGGAGAGGGTATGCCGATGCAAGACGCAATGCGCCTGGCGTACCAAGAAGTGTCCCGTACCCAAACCAGTACAACGGAAGGAAATGGTGCTTATGTAGTTCCTGAAGAATTTATTCGCCAACTCGAGATCACAATGAAAGCGTTCGGTGGTATGATGCAAGCATCTTTCCAGCACACTTCGCGCAGGGGTGGCACAATGAACTGGCCCACGAATGATAGCACCACACGCACAGGACAATGGGTAGATGAGCCCCGCGCTTCTGGCATTACGCCGCAAGCGTTTACGTTTTCGCGCAAGCAGTTTGCCGCTTACACATGGACAGATATGGCGCAACTCACATGGGAATTTATCCAAGACGAAGATGTGTCTTTTGTAGCTACTGTTTTGGCGCAATTATTCGGAGAAAGTGCGGGCCGCGCTTTGAATTACGCCTACACGCTTGGCGATGGTTCAGGAAAACCTACGGGTATTTTGGATGCAACAAGCGGCGCAAGTACGGGTAAAACAACTTCTTCTAACTCCGCATTTACCAAAGCAGAATTGATTGATGCAATACACTCGGTTGACCCTGCGTACCGCAACGGGCCAAACGTGGCTTGGATGTTTAATGACGATACCCTTGCCCGTATTCGTAAACTCGATTTTGGAACTACGGACACCGTACCAATTTGGCAACCGTCGTTCCGTGAGGGCGACCCCGACCGCGTGCTTGGCTACCGGTATGTAATTAACCAGGATTTCCCATCGCTTGCAGCAGGCGCAAAAATTGCAGCTTTTGGAGACTGGAATAAATACATAATCCGCAATGTGCAGACCTTTCAAATGGTACGCCTTGATGAGCGTTTTGCCGATCAATTGTCAACTGGCTTTTTGGGCTGGTTGCGTACTGATGGTAAATTATTGCAAAGTGCAGCAATTAAGTTGCTGCGTATGAACACGTAATGTATCAAACTGGCACATATCGCGTAAGTGTTGAGCCTGCGAGTGAACCACTTAGTCCAACCGAGGTAAAGAACTGGCTAAAAGTAGATAGTTCAACGGATGATGATTTAATCACCATTTTGATTGCATCCGCAAGGCAAGAAGTCGAGCGATATTGTCAGATTGCATTATTGCCGCAAACGATTGTCGAGACGTTTAACTGTTTTTATAGTTACGGGTTACGGTTAAGCGTCTCGCCTCTTATTTCCGTTACGAGTATCACTTATTTGTCACCTGGCGAAAGTTCGGCGTCCACGTTAAGCACTGATTTATACGCTGTGCATCCATCGGAGCGACCGCCGCTTGTGTATCGAAAAGCATACGCTACTTTCCCGACGGTTGAGGCACAAATGGCGGTAATAAATGTAACGTATCAGGCAGGCTATGCCAACGCCGCCGCCGTACCTGCTGCGATCAAAAAGGCAATGCTGATGCTGATAGCGGATTCATATCAAAACCGACAGGATAGTGTAAAACAGCTACCGACCGCCGTAGAATATTTATTAAACCCATATCGAGTAAATTATTTCAGGTGAGAACATTTAAAAAAAATGAAGAAATCGGGAATATGGATGCTCGAATCGTTTTGCAAAACTTTTCTGAAAGCATCAATACATACGGCGAACGGATAGAAACATGGACAACACTTGCAACTGTTTGGGCGCAAGTGGAATACGAAATAAAGCCTTCAAAGGAAGGCGACGTAGGCACGGGAAAGCAGGTGGTTCAACAAGACGTAATTTTCAGAATACGCGCAAGGACAGATGTAACCGAACGAAACCGTATTTCTTATGATAGTCGAACACACGATATAATTGCGATTGAAAAAACGCAAGATCGACAATTTATGCTTTTGAAATGTAAAACAGTTGGACTGTGATAGGAAAAGCGATATACGGAAGATTGCAGGCAGTTAGCGCGGTGACTGCACTTGTTTCAACCCGCGTTTACCCGGATTACGCGCCACAAAATGCGACTTATCCCTTTGTTGTGTATCGCCTAACGAATAATCTACCAAGCGACACAAAGGAAGGCCCAAGCGTATTAGACACGGTGCAGGTGACAGTAGAGGCATACGCGGAAACTTATGACGCCGCAATAAATGTAGCAGAAAATGTGCGCACCGCCCTTGACCGATATTCAGGAACGATTGAAAGCATTGTGATTGATTCGATTCGGTTTTCTAATAGCCAAAGCTTTGATATGAATTTTGATGAACATATTTACGTGATTGAACAAACTTACGAGGTAAGGCAAAAGAGATGAGCGCAACACTAAGAACCAGACCCGAAGAGATGAGTTTCGCGCTTAAAAACTATCTAAAGCGCGTCGCTACAAAATCTAAAAAGGTTCAAATATTGAGATCAGGCGCAGGGGAAGTTCGTAAGGTAGCAAGACAATCACCAACTCCCAAAAGTAAAAAACTACACTATTATTATTCAAAGCGCGGCAAAACGCCTATTTACCCAGGAAACCTAAGAAAATCAATGTCTCTTTTTCGAGATAGAAAAGACGATATACAAGTCGGGCCAAAAGTGATTCGGCGATTAACGGCATCTGAAATTGGGCAAACAACAAAAACAGCGTCAGGTTTTTACGCGGCGGCGTTGTTTGGTTCGGCATCCAGATTTAGGATAAGAATCATGGAAGCCGCTTTGCAAAAAGCACGTTCGGCGGCATTTCAAAAAATGGAACGCAAGTTTGCTCAAATTCATGCAAAGGAAAATCGATTATGATTATCAGAATTATAAAAGACTTTGACAAATGGCAAGTTGGCGCATTAGTGGATGTTACAAAGGATTTGGCTAACGACTTAATTGGCAAAGAAATAGCCGAATTAAACGACGACCAAGCCAGGTTAGATGCACCACCAATTGATAAAAAAGAAGAAACACCCCAAGAGATTACAGTAAATAATTACTACGTGGTAGAGCCGGAGGAAGTGAAGGGTAAACAAAAAAGATCATTTTTTCGCAATAAAAAATAAATGTAATGGCTACAACTGGTATTATAAACGGTACAAACCTTCGGATTTATAGAAATGGCGTTGCAATTGCCCACGCCGTTACCTGTACGCTTGACTTCACGATGGAGCCGAGGGAAACACTCACAAAGGATTTGCCCGGCGCAGGATGGACAAAAATTGCCCCTGGCAGAAAATCGGCGACCCTAACAACCGACGGCTTGATTGCCTATGACAGCGCAAATGAAACCGTGATGGATTTATTTGATGTGTTTAGCGCTGACACCTTGCTTGCTCTGCGATTTGATACCGGAGGCGAAAGTGGCGACCCGTATTGGGATGGCTCAGGCTATTGCACTGCGTTGAATATGGGCGCAACCGTTGAAGAAAACGCAACGTTCTCCGCCACTTTTACGGTTGACGGACAAGTGACGCGCGGTACAAATAGCTAAAAATGGAATCTATGAATAAATTTTATGAAGTGGAAGTTTCGGGGGTGAAACATCCAATTTATTATGGGATTACTGCTTTGGATGAATTTTTAACTATCCAGAATATCACCTTGCGCCAATTGTCCACACTTACCGACAATATGAGCTTTTCCATGATTATCAATTTGGTAATGGTGGGATTGAAGCATGGTTATCGCATGGCAGGAAAGGACTTTACAATAAGTTACGAAGAAGTTGGTGATATGATGGATGAAAATCCCGACTTGTTCAAAACGTGCATGGATTTATTTTCTAAGGCAATGCCAAAACCGGAAAATAATGGGCAGGAAAAGGGAAACTCAAAAGCGCTGAGAACGAAAACTCAGCGCTCACAATAGACGATATTTTCCGTATTGCTTGCGGTGAGTGCAAGTTATCACCAAGTGATTTTTGGGGATGCACGTTGCGCGAAGTCTTTTTATTTATAGAAGGCGCTCGCGCCGATCAAACTTTTACATATCGCACGGCATGGGAAACCGTGCGTTGGCAAACCGCCGCACTGCTACAAGTACACGTAAAAAAGGGACGTTCTATTAAGCCTACCGATTTAATAAAATTTGATTGGGAAGAAGTTAAAACACCTTCTTTAAAGCCAAACGAAAAAACATTAGAAAAGTGGGCAAAATGGGATGAAGAAATGAAAAACAGATATGGCAAATAGTTTAAATGTAATATTATCCCTTGATACAAAGCCTTTTGAAAGCGCAATCAAGCGCGTCGAGGGGCGTTTAAACGCTTTTGCTAAAGGTCTTTCGTCTGCCTGGTTCTGCTCTTACTCAATCAATTACCTTGCCTTTAGCTGGTATCGGCATTGCTGCCGTAAAGTCTTTTGCTGAAATTGAAAAGCTGGAAAAATGCCTTGCGGCGGTAATGAAATTGAACCAGCATTCGCAGGACTTTGCGCGAGAATTAGAAAAATTGCGCAAAGTAGCAGAAGCGCCTGGATTGGGATTTGAGCAGGCGGTTAGGGCATCAGCAAGATTACAAGCGGTTGGGTTTAGCGCAGATCAAGCGCGAGAAACGATTACGCAGTTTGGTAATGCGGTGGCCTGAAGTGGCGGGTGGCGAGAAGAATTTGACGGGGCTATTCGCGCACTACTCAAATAGCATCAAAGGGCAAAATTTCAGCGAAGAAATTAACCAGTTAAATGAACGGATTTTTGAGATACGCCCCGCGCTGGAGGAGGCTTTTGGAACTTCCAATTCGGAAGAACTACAAAAGCTTGGCATTTCATCCGAAGAATTTATTGCAAAAGTTACGCAGGAATTTGCGAAACTCGAAAGGGTAAATGGAGGTCTGGCAAATTCTTTTGAAAACTTTCGAGATTCCGCACACTTTATCTTTTTCGGCGAACTTGGAAGGGAGATAAACAGGCTGTTTGATCTGGAAGGCATTATAAATAAAGTATCTACTGCGCTCGGCAAGGCAGTAACCTTTTTTATCGGGCTTGATGATAGTGTAAAGAAAAATATTATTCGATTTGCCCTTTTTGCCGCCGCAATTGGCCCTACATTGCTTGTTATTGGAAAACTTACATCTGTTTTTGCGCTGGCATTAACAGGAGTTCGCAATTTAGCGGCGGGTGTTCGGTTATTAGCCTCCGGCCTTGCACTTTTATTTTCGCCAATCGGTTTAGTTATAGCAGGTGTTGCGGCAATTGCGGCAGGGCTTGTTTATGCTTATCAAAAATCGGAATCTTTTAGGCGCGTCGTAAATGCGTTGTTAAATACACTTGCTGAACTTGGCAGAATTGCAAAAGAAAGTTTTTCGGCGCTCATTCGCGGTTTTGGAGAACTAAAAGAAGGCAACCTTCGAGCAGCCGCAAAAAGCTTTGGCGAAGCAATTGTAAAAGGTAACCCGATTGGCATTGCACTTACACAAGGCGAACGATTAGGAAAAGCTTTTTCAGAAGGCTTTGCGGACGAATCCAGCCGAATTGATGACGGTATTAATCGAATTAAAGAAGTTTTTCAAAGTGCTAAAAAATCAATTACGGGTTCTTTAGGGGGTTCTGGCGTGGTATCGGGCGCAAGTTCTTTTGATGATAATTTTGAAAGACCTGGAGCTTCAGGAACGGCGCAAGCCAAACAACCTTCTATTGTTGTTAAATCCGAAAACCTTGCCCCGCTCAAGACGATTTCAGAAGCTCAAGTTGCAATTGACGAACTAAATAAGTTTTTAGAACAACAGGACGCAAGATTTGAAAGCGCAAATGCAAAAGCAAGTGCATTGGGGCTCACTTACGAAGATTTGAGTAAGCAGGTAGGGCTTGCAAATACATCAATCGAGGGGCTTGTGCCTGGGCTTGGACAGGTAAATAATTTACTAACTCGAAGTCAGGAAATTGCAGCAAATGCAAAACAAGCATTTATAGACTTTGGTAATAATATTTCAAATGCGGTTAATCAAGGTTTGGCAGACGTGGCGGCCGGCATTGGCGAAACATTAGGAGATATTGCAAGTGGAACAGGTAATTTAAAAGGAATTGGCAATGTGATTGCGAATTTAATGGAGCAAGTAGGTAAGGCGGCAATTGCTTTAGGCATCCAACTTGCCGCAATTCGATTATCTATCAAAAGCCTCAACCCAGCCCTGGCAATCATTGGGGGTACTTTACTTATCGCAGCAGCTAAATTATTTAGAAACAAGATTGAAGGGGCTGTCCCTAAACTTGCGCAAGGCGGTATTATTCCGCCAGGATTCCCGAATGACACTTTCCCGGCGCTTCTTAGCTCAGGTGAAGCGGTTATCCCACTTGATAAACTTGGAGATATTGGAGGTGCAACACGGCTCACAGGCACTTTTTTAATACGAGGCGAAGATTTGGAATTGTCATTGGAACGGACAAAACAGGAAAAAGAAAGAATTAAATAATGGCGATCAGGTACACTGCAAATGCTTTTTCATATTCGGGCAAGTTTTATATTGTCTCGATACATGATTCAGAATTTGTAGGGGATGAAGCTGAAATTATATTAGATAAATTATCTATTGATTATGAAGGGCAAAGCGGCCCGAGAATGCAACCAATTTTAGCGGCCAGCGCAACGATTGGAGTAGTCATAAATTCGACAGCTATTGAAACACTATTAACTGATATAGTTGGAGCGGCAGAAGGGCGGTTTACGCTAACAATAACCGATTTTACCACCTTTCCAACAATCTATCCTAAATTCATTGGCTACATCCTAACCGACTTAATTTCTTTACCCGATCTACCTTATACAGTCAATCCCAGCGCCGAATTGAAAGCAACCGACGCACTTGGTATTTTGAAAACGATAGATTATAACGATGATGGCGATCCTTACACGGGTTACGATACTTTTATCGGGCATATATTTAATTGTCTAAATAAAGTCCCTGCTATCGCCGCGCTCTATGGCTCGACAGAAGATTTTTTAAAAGTCGTCTGCCACTGGTATCCAGAAGGTAGAACCTATGATGAAAACGATAATCCTTTACTTTATTCTCGTAATAATCACGTCGCTTATTACACGATTGACAGCAAGGGTAATTACAATTATAAATCCTGTTACGATGTACTTTCAAGTATTTGCACGGCTTTTGGAGCAAGGTTTTTCTATTCAGACGGGACTTTTTGGTTTCAACAGGTCAATCACTTAGGTTTTCCTTTCACAAATAGTGTCCCTATTTACATTTATGATAAAAGCGAAGGCGAAACGGTTACAACAGGGAATGATTTACGAATAAGTAACTATGATGCTGATGAGGCGACCGCATTAAAAAGGCTTTCGGGTGGCGTGTTTAAGTTTTTCCCGCCCCTACGAAAAGTTGCAGCCAGGTATTTACATCGATCAACGGTTAATATGTTGGCTGGACAAGTGGTAAGCGACACGGGCGGCGGCGGCATTACTTATAGTACAGTGGATTATTACAACGGGAATGGTTCGCTTTATTTTTCATCTACACAGCGATATAAAATAACCGCTTTGAATGGCGATACACCGCCCTTTGTTTTCATGTGGAAAGTAACGCTAAAGGTTGGAAGCTATTATTTAGTAACCGATCAAAGTGGCGCAAATCCGCAGTGGTCATTAACGGCGGGCTTTTATTACAGAAATTTATTGGTTAGCACTGTTGGTCAAGAATATTCATTACCTTTTATTATATCGTCAACGCCGCTTTTAATTGCAAGCGGTGATTTGCTTTTTGATATTTCATTTTCAGCAATAGAAGTGATTTCAGGCAACCCCGCTACAGGAGTTGATGTGGAATGGACGTTTGAAAATTTATATCTTGAGCTATTGGCTATTGGCGCATTTTCAGGACAGGCGGATATTACAGAATATTCCGCTACAAATGACGAAACAACAAACAGCGCCATGATTGACTTTGAAACAATTTTAGGGGATGGCCCTGGATTAACTTCACCGGGTCATATCATGTATTTAGCGGATGATGGCTTTACTTGGACACTTGCCGAAAATTGGAGAGTAGAAGATATTGGAACGTATGAGAATTTTACACAATTATTGGTAAATGAAGTTATTCGAGGGCAACTTTTGCCAACCTTAAAATATATAGGTTCTTACATTGCGCGAGATGATTATTTCGAGGCGTGGAAAGTGATTGACTGGTATGGTCACTATTTAGTTTTTAATGGCGGTTCTTTTGATTTGGTAAATGATATTGTTTCGGGCGAATGGTTTGAAGTGCTAAACGGTAGCGGATTTACAGAAGGAACGCCTATTCAGCGCCCCGATGGTTCAAGTGGAGGTGGTGGAGGCTCGCCCTCAAGCGCCGGTAGTGGTGGCGGCGGTACATCAACGCCACCCAGATTGTTGAAATTAGAGTTTTCAAACGTAAGTGGTTCGCTTGAGGTTACAAATGAATTGTTTCAATGGGATGTTACCGGAACGATTGTTCTTTGGAATGGGAGGCAGTTAGCAGAAGCGGACTATACTTTTAATGAACCTGATATAGACTGGAATTTTACAATAAAATCGCCTGGCGTTGTACATATTATTTTCCCAATAGCATGATTATGAAATACTTAATTTTAATATCATTTCTTTTTTTGACGATTTTAGGAAACGCGCAAACCATCCGTGTCCCTTGGTATGAAATTGAGGCAGCGCCGGACAGTGGGTATATTGCGCGAAGTACAAGTATAGATGGTGACGGCGCTTGGTATTTGCCGACATACCGCGAAGGCGATACAATAGCGGTATGGAATCCGAACACGCGAAAATTAGAGTTTAGAACTAAAGCAAGCATATTATCGGGCATCCCATCCG
>JADJNW010000033.1 GCA_016714085.1 Saprospiraceae bacterium | reverse complement strand
CTATATTCCGAAGGAATTTGCGATACCGACAAATGCAAACAGTACCCACATTTATTAAGCAATAATACTAGTAAGTATGGTACGTAATATCAGTGAAACTTGAAACAAACATTCTCTGGATAAGCGATATGTCATCCGATATTTCGGTCGCCCGATTGATGTGCAAAAGTCTGGATTGATCCATGCAGGAGCACAGAAATCTTGGGACCTGCGTGGTGTTACTTTGGTAATTGTACGTGAGGATTTAATCGGTGCAAATCAGGGCGCAGTTTTGGCTTTCTATGCTCGATTATCAGATATATTGAAGGGGAATCCTTTATATAATACACCTCCTGTGTTCCTGGATTACGTCAGTGCTGACCCCGCGCTGGATTAAAAATGGTACGTGGGGTGCTGCTGTTGAAAAATTAATGAAGACAAAGCGAAGTTATTGTACGATGAAATCGACGCAAATCCTTTATTCAAAGGCACCGCCGCAATCCACGATCGCTTCCGCATGAACGTGACGCTCGTAATGCCCGAGCAAGACTTGGAAAATCATTCCTGAAAAGTTTTCTAAGAAGCAGGTTGAAGAGTTGAAAGGACAATGCTCGGTAGGTGGCCTGCGCTTGATTTATAATGCAACGCCTGGAAGGCATACCAAACCTTGGTGAATGCACGTGGGATTATGGAAAACATGATTAAGCCATTGATTATTGACTATTTATAATTTAATATTACTTTTAAATATCCATGCATATATAAGGTGTCATTTTGATCAAAAAGGACACCTTGTTTTTGTAATGAAGCAAATAGAAGAAGTCTTTCAACTGGAAATCAGGGGACAACAAATTCCAGCCCGGGTCATCCGGAACGGCGACGCAGCGTACGTGCTTCGGTTGCGCAAAGATGCCGTTATTCTCAGAATGCCCATTTTGACACCTTTGGAAGCGCAACAAAACATATCGCTTGGTTCAAAAACTGGTTGGGAAAAAGGCCAGAAATACCCCGATATTTTACTGCGCTTGAAACAAGAATTTATCAAGATGGCGATGTTCTAAAGTTGGAAAACGGAAATATTTTTTGATAATCAATCATTTACACAAAGACTCGAGCAGCGGAAAGCTTAAAATGGTGAGATCACCCTACACCTAAGTGCAAAAGCTACCGAGATGCCATTTCCAACCTTGCTAAGCCGCTTGATTGCGAAAGATTTTCTATCGGAGAATCCACAGCAAGTGTACATGAATTGAACAATCAGCATTTCCGCCAAAATTTCATAAAATCGCGCTCAAACATAACCAATCCAATTGGGGTAGCTGCTCCAGCAAAGGCAATATCAATCTTTCAACACGCTTGCTTTTTGCGCCCGACGAAGTGCGGGATTATGTGATTATTCATGAGTTGGCATTTCATAGAACATAATCACTCTTCACGCTTTTGGAAATTAGTCGCCGATGCAATGCCTGACTACCGTGTACAAGAAAATGGTTTAGAGAGAACGCGCATTTATGCAGATTTTGAGTTTTTAGATGCTAATTCTACTGTTTCTTAATGCAAAATCCTTCGCAAAATAAGTGATAATCACATCCGCTCCGGCTCTTCTGATGCTCAGCAAGGTTTCCAGCATGGCTTTATCATAGTCAAGCCAACCATTGCGAGTCGCCGCCAATAACATCGGCATTCGCCGCTCACATGATAAGCCGCGATTGGCACATCGTAATTTTCTTTCAAGAAATGAATCACATCTAAAATAATTCAATGCCGGTTTCACCATCAAAAAATCTGCACCTTCTGCAACGTCCAAATCCGCTTCGATCAAGGCTTCGCGCTTGTTAGCTGGATTCATTTTGATACGTTTTCTTGTGCGGGTACATTTTCCAAGTCCTTTGGCGCGGGAGTCCAGGAGCTCGCGGAAAGGCCCAGTGAAGGCACTGGCATATTTCGCTGTAAGACATGATACCCGTATCGGTAAACCCGCTTCATCCAAAGCCTCGCGCATCGCACCCACGCGTCCGTCCATCATATCCGAAGGGTAAGGATATCGAAGCCCGCTGCTGCTTGCGCTACCGACATTTTCCGCTAAAATTGGTAAAGTTTCGTCGTTCTGGATTTTGCCGTCGCGCACATAGCCATCATGCCCATCCGAATTATAAGGATCCATCGCCACATCGCTGATCAAACAAGCTTCCGGGAAACGTTTTTTGATTTCCGTTGCTGTTTTTAAATAGAAATTATTCGGATGATAGCTATAGCGTCGGTCTTATTTTTCAACCCATCTGCTACCGCCGGGAAATATAATAAAATTGGTAATGCCCAGCTTTAAGCATTCTTCCACTTCATTCAATACCAAATCCGGCGAGAAGCGAAATGTGCCAGGTAAAGAAGTTACTTCATTTTTGATGCCCTGGCCATCCACCAAAAAAAGCGGCTGCACCAAATGCTCCACTGCCAAGTGTGTTTCCTGTGTCATGCCGCGCACCGCGGCAGATACGCGATTGCGCCGAGGTCTTCGTGTTATCATGTTTTTTCTTTTGCTAAATTTAATTCACTCCCACATCACCCTATCTCCCGCTCACCCCATCACTCTTTTTCTTCGGTACCGGATCATAGCCATGTCCGCCCCAAGGATGACAGCGACTGATGCGCCGTAAGCCCAGCCAAATGCCTTTCAAAGCTCATTCGTTGATCGCTTCGATCATAATGCGAACAAGTCGGCTGATAGCGGCAGCTCGAAGGCAGCAACGGCGAGATCGCCAACTGATAAAACCGCACCGGCAAAATGAACACTTGTTTGAGCAATTTTTTAAAGCTCATATTTTACTATTTCAATCTGTAAAAATAATCAAGATGAAAACGCTTTTGCAAGCGGAAAGGATGGGAAGCAGAGAATTTTTACGTTAGGATGAAGAAATCGGGAGGTTTTTAAAGACATTTATCAAAATTTTAAGCCATTTGACTAAATTTTTAGGATGCTTGGTCAAAGTTTTAGCTTGACCACCTAAAATTTTAAGGGTCGAGGGTAAAATTTAGCTCCATGACCTAAAGCTTTGGGTGTTTTGGCTAAACTTTTAGGTGTTTGTCCTAAAATTTGGGTGCTAAAGGTAAAGTTTTGACGAGTCAGCTTAAAGCTTACTGTAAACCCCTAGAACTTAATATATCGCTGTATTTACATCCTCGCCTTCACCAATTCTCCTAAGGTCTCAATACCTCGTTCCACATTTTCATCAAAAGGGCGCCCAAAGCTGATGCGCATAAAATTGCAATACTTGCCCTGGGTAGAGAAAATTTGCCCCGGCGCAAAGGAGATGCCGCGTTTGATGGCTTGTCGATAAACTTCGAAAGCATTGATGCACTCGGGTAATTCGATCCACAATACAAAACCACCTTCGGGGCGGGTGACACGGATTTCGCAAGGAAAATATTCCTGAATGGCTTGCAAGTACCGCAAACACTGCGTGTGCAGGGCTTTACGCAGGCGCTTGAGGTGCAATTCGTACCGACCGTTTTCCAGGAAATAAGCGATAGCCGCTTGCTGCAAAGTAACCGAGGAAATCGAGTGGATGAGTTTGTTGTGCGTGACCTGTTTTGTCCATTTGCCCGGCAAAGCCCAACCGATACGGTAGCCCGGTGCCAGCGACTTGGAGAAGGAACTGCACTGCATCACCAAGCCTTCGGTGTCAAAGGTTTTGCAGGTTTTGGGGCGGTGCTCACCAAAATACATTTCGCCATAAATATCATCTTCGATCAGCGGAACATTATAATTGTAGAGCATTTGCACCAGCTCGCGCTTGCGTTCGTCGGGCATACAACTACCAAGCGGATTGTTGAAATTCGGTACAAATACACAAGCACTGATATTGAATCTCCTCAAAGCGTCTTCCAGAAAATCGAGTTCGGGTCCCCATTCCGGGCAGGTCGGAATCTCCAAAGCTTTTAATCCCAAGCTTTCCAAGGCTTGTAAGATGCCAAAATAAGTCGGGCTTTCTACGGCGACGGTATCGCCAGGTTTGGTGACCGCTTTCAGACAAGTGACTAAGGCTTCCATGCAACCAGCGGTGATCACCACTTCATCTGGATTGACATTGCCGTGCCAATTGAATGCCAAGCGCGCTACTTGAGTTCGTAAATCAAGATTACCTTGAATATGTTCATAATTGATACCGTGATATTTAGAATTGCGCAAAGCATGGATAATCGCTTTATTCAACTTAGCCGCCGGAAGCAAATCTAAAGAAGGTGCACCTACCGAAAACTGGATAATGGCATCAGAAGCAATGTCTTTGAACACCGAAGCAATCATCTCCGAAAGGCTGACCGGTTGCTCAATAGGTTCGGGCTTGGAAATGCGCGGTAGCGGCAGATTTCGTGTAGGATTGAACTTGACGTAGTAGCCTGATTTTGGGCGTGATTCGATTAAGCCTCGGGCTTCAATTGTGTATAAGCCTGATAGGCGTACTCATGCTGATACCTTGCTCCGTGCTGAGCATTCGAACCGAGAGAAGTTTATCGCCTGTTTTCAGCCGCCCTGGCGGATGAGTTGTTCGATGCGGTCGGCAACTTGTTGGTAGAGAAAGTCTTCCTGAATATTGGATTTTGTCATATTTTTCAATTTAGAAGTTGGAATAGAGAAGTTAGAGATCAGACAATTTGTATGCTAAAAGCGCAGTCTGACATCTCGCGTCCAAGAATCTGTTATGCTCCAAAATAACAATTCTGCGTCTGTTTTTAGTTTCGTTTGTATAGTTTCTTTGCAAAAAATTTCAAGAAAAGTTGAGCTGTTTAGGAGCTTATGGGTTTAAAAAGCGCTGATTATCAACTTCTAAATTACTCAACTACTCAATTTAAAAAAATGAATAGCAACCGACTGGCTTATTTTGCATTAGCATTTATTTGTATTGTGTGGGGTACGACGTATGTGGCGCTTTTGATCGGCGTTCGGCATTTTCCGCCATTTTTGTTTACTGCCTTTCGGCAAATATCGGCGGGCATTTTGTTGGGAGTGTTTATGCTACTGGTTCGACAGGAATCATTGGGTGGTTGGGTAATATTTGGCGACAAGCACTTACTGGTACGATGATGATTACAATGGGGAATGGCTTGGTTGGCTGGGCCGAAATGTACGTTCCGTCTGGCATTGCAGCTTTGATTGCTTCACTTTCACCGCTTTGGGTAGTACTGATAAACTTGGCAGTAAATCGTTCAGAAAAAGCAAATGGACTCATCTGGGCAGGCGTGCTCACGGGCATCATAGGCATGAGCATTTTGTTCAGAGATAACCTGATTTTATTGACCAATCCGCAATATGCAACCGGCACAGGCCTGATTTTGCTGGCAGCACTGGGCTGGGCCGCTGGTGGCGTTTTCATAAAAAAACAAAAAGCAAGAAGTCACCCGATTCTCAACGCCAGCCTGCAAATGTTTTTCGGCGGGCTGGGTTGCTTTTGCTGAGTCTTGTTTTGACGATTGGAGTAGAGCGCAGTGGTCGCCACAAATGGCAATTGCATTGATTTATCTCATTTTATTTGGATCGCTGGCAGCTTATGCGGCTTACGCCTATGCCTTGTCAAAATTGCCAATTACGATTGTTTCGATGCACGCTTATATCAATCCACTGGTAGCGGTTTTGTTGGGTTGGCTAATGCTGGGTGAGAAATTGAATATCATGATGGCGCTGGCATTTATGTGCATTGTAGGGAGTTTGTATCTGGTGAATAAAGGATTAAAGAAAAAAGCAATCCGCAATATCAACCAAATTATCGCGTATCGAGTCGGTTTGCGACTTTGGTAAGGGCGCCTCGTTCAAAGCAAGATTGATTTGGAAATCGGCATCGCCTGCGGCAAGCCTATGGCGATCGCAGGAAGTCGGAAATGGGGAAGGTATCTGATAAATATTGAATTTATAAAAGCATGAGTATTAATTATCAAATCGAAAACGACTTGAGTGCCGAAGAATTTATTGAGGTGCTTGTCCATTCTACACTTGGAGAAAGGCGGCCAATCGATGATCAAGAGCGCATTGTCAGTATGCTAAAGCACGCTAATTTGATTGTGACGGCCCGTTTGGATGGAAAATTGATCGGCGTAGCGCGGTCGCTCTCTGATTTTGCTTTTTGCACTTATATGTCCGATTTGGCGGTGGATGAGCGGTTTCAGAAAATGGGCATTGGCAAAGAATTGATTCGGCAAACTAAATTGGCTTGTGGCAAAGGAAAATTGCTACTCCTGGCAGCACCTAAAGCCCAAAATTACTACCCAAAAATTGGCATGAAGCATTTCCAACATTGCTATTATATTGACAATGCTGAAGAATTAAATCCATAAAATCACTCGGTCTATGTTACAAATAACATCCTATCATCCTGATTTTCAAGCAGCTTTTGAACGCTTGAATCGCGCCTGGATCGAAGCTCATTTTGATCTGGAGCCAGAAGACATCCGCGTTATCACACAACCGCAGCAGTATATTCTTGATAGGGGTGGCGCCATTTTGATGGCTTTGCAAGGAGAAGAAGTAGTCGGCACGGTTTCTTTGAAAAAAGTAGATGATACGACTTTTGAAATGGTGAAAATGACTATTGACGAGCGTTTTCGGGGTAAAGGCTACGGTAAAATTTTGTGCGAAGCAATTATTGAACAGGCAAGACAAATGGACGCCTATCGTATGATTTTATATTCTAATACACTCCATGCTGGCCCAGCGATCAATATGTATCGTCAAATGGGATTTTTTGAGGCTGAATTGGAAAAAGGAATATATGCGCGCGCCGATATCAAGATGGAAAAAGCCTTGCTGCCAATGGACAAAGCCGAACGCGAGCAGCTGATCGAAAGCTATGGCAAAGCATACGATAAAATTGTAGCTGCTTTATCTGAATTTCCGCGCGAAATGTGGCAATGGCGACCTGCGCCTAATAAATGGACAATCCATGAAAATATTATTCATCTTGCTGATAGTGAGGCGAATTCATATGCACGTTGTCGCAAATTTATCGTTGAGCCGGGTAGCACCGTGATGGCTTATGACCAAGAGGCTTGGACGGAGCAACTCAACTATCACGAGCAATCTATTGAAGATGCTTTGGAATTGTTCCGCTTATTGAGAAAAAAATCTTACGATTTGATCAAAGATCTGCCCGATGAGGTCTGGGAACATACTGTGGAACATCCAGAAAACGGTACGATGACTTTCAAAGATTGGCTTCGCGTGTACGAAAACCACACCCACATTGGCTCGATGCGCAGAGTGTATGAAGCCTGGCAGCGACAACATTCATTGACCATTTAATATTTAGCATTAATCTTGAAAAATGGTCAATGTTAAATAACCAAACGAATTAATACTTCATGCTTTAGAGTTAAGGCGTCCGGCAGAGTTGTCTGGGCGCTTTTTTATTCATATAAATCATTGATTTTCAACCAATAAAATATTTTTACTGAAAATAATTTTTAATAAAAATACTTCGTGTCGAATGCTTATTTTTGAAACCGAAATTTTACTAATTCACCAACTAAACCCTTTGTTCATGTCAATTGGCAATAATTATCTGCTCTGGGCTATTGGCTCCGACAATCAAGTCCAAGCATTAGATCCCAGCACCAACTCTTTCGTCACTAAATCCGACAATGAATTTGCTTTCGACCTCGGCGTTTCGGAGGATGGTACCATTTGGGTGATCTCTACTATCCCCGATCCGAATGGTGGCGCGAAAATTTTCTGGAGTCCCGGCGATGGCACTTGGAATGAAGTTCAAAAACCAACAAAGCAGGCAGCCCAAATTTGTGGCACATCATATAGCAATTGTATGTATGTGTCAGAAACGGGGGATGTCGTACAAATGAGTACCGATGGAACGAGCTACAATTTACTGACAGCATTGGATATTACTGATATCGATTATGGTGGCGGTTACTACTGGGCAATCATGCCTTTGAAGCCTGGTGGTATTCCTTGCCTGCAATTTGCAAAAGTGACGACTCCGCCGCTTACCTGGAAAGCATTTGCTGGTAATGTAATACCAAATAACATTTCTGTCAATTATAGCGGAGATTGTTACGCCGTAAATAACTATAATCCAATGTATTATAGTAAAGATGGCAGCACTTCCAATACAGATGGTACCGGCGCGAATGGCATCACATTGCAAATAACTTTCAAGAATACCTACTATTTGCTCTCTAATAATGCGAATGCCCAGGGCAACGAGATCATGATTTGGGTGGATCAGCAAGGCGGTATTTGGCAAAATACAGGTTTGCGAGCGATTAAAATTGTATCAAGTTGGTATAATAGTTAATGTAGCGTGAATAAAAGGCTCTCGCACAATCGTTCGGGAGTCTTTTATTTTAATGCTTGTAAAGATTTTCGGGCATTTTCATTATTCGGATTTAATTCCAGCGCTTTTTCAAAAGAATTTTTAGCAGTTATTATATCGCCTTTTAATTCATATAGCATTCCCAAACGCCACCAGGCATCGGAGGGTTTCACGTCATTTGCGCTCAGATTTTCAGCATTTTGTAAATAAAATTGCATATAATGAATCGCTTGGTCTATATTTTGCTGACTAAATATGCCGGTGCGCGCGTATTGATAATAAGCTTTATATAATTTTTCATTTAATTGAATCGCTTGTGTAAAAGCAGCAAAAGCTTCATCATATTGTTTATTAGCTTGATACATAAAACCAAGATTATAATAAATATCTGGCTTTTCATTATCATTTAAAACGGAAAGCAATTTATTATATTCTGATATAACTAAATCATATTCCTGATTGGATTGGTAAATAGAAATCCGCAACTCATGCGCCGATTTTATATCTAAAGACTCCAACTCCTCTGCTAATTTTAAAGCTTTATTTTTACTGCCGCCGGCAATTGCAGGCGCGTTGATATAATAATTGGCTAATGCAATTTTAGCATCTTTATGTTTGGGGTCTAATTGAACAGCTTTTTCATAATACTGCTTTGTTTTGGATGCTAAAATGCTCTTTTCCAGAAAGTTATTCGTAGATGTTAATTTATATCGATAAGCTACGCCGCACCAATAATTAAAATCGGCATGATCAGGATAAAGGCGCGTCAGGATTTTAAATTGCTCAATAGCTTCCTCGTATTTATTCAAAGCAAGTAATGAACGCCCTGAATAAAATAATGCAAGGCTATCATTCGGCATACTTTTGATGACCAACTCCAGTGTTTGCAAGGCTTCGGTGTATTTACCCTGTTCAAAAAGTAATTTACCATCTGTTACATTTTGCGCCACTATTTGAAAAGAAAAAAGGACAAATATGATATTGCAATATAATGATTTCATGATATTATTATTTTTGAAGGATTGGTAAAATGAGTTGCGAAGGGTATTTTTTGGAATGATAAATAGTTTGTTTTACCGTTTTCCATTCACTTGCCTCAAATGAATCGGTAGCGACATTCAGATTTCGGTCGAATTTTGGAAAATTGCTACTCGAAATTTCCAGTCGAATGCGCTGCCCCGCTTGAATCTGAAAGGCAGTGTGCCCAAGATCAATATCAAATTCATATACTTTTTTCGGCATTAATAAATCATTCTTATCCAGTCCATTGCGATGCCTTGCGCGGATAATGCCGTCGCAAATATTGCGCGCATAACCAGATTTATCCACCAGCACAAGTTTGGCAGTAAAATCGGTATCCTCTCCTTCGCTTGCCGCAAAGAGGTGTACCTGAACATTCCCAACCACATCCTGCGCCTCAGAAAATGGTTCGGAACTATACACCAGCACATCCATTCTTTTTTCAATATCGCGCTGGTCTTTGATACCCAATTGCTCAGGGAAAAAGTGAAAATTAGCGCCGCCATTGGTTGGAACGGGATTTAAAGGATGGTAAGAAAAAGTATCAATCGCGTTTTGTTTTTTGGATATTGTAGTCAACCAGCCGTCTCCATGTAAACTATTTGCCCCTTTTTGGCTACTCAGATAAAATGCCGTTTTTTGAATATTTTTCGGCGGAAATGTTTCAAAAGCCTCCCATTCATTGTGGAACATATTAAAAATTTCAACCATTGGTTCATCCATAATCCCATTTTTCTTGCCTTTCAACCAATAATCAAACCACCGCAAAGCAAGCGCCCGAATGCCGGGGTCGCCGAGATAAGAGGCTTTGCCAAAATCTTCTTCGCCTACTTCCGTCAGGCTCGTGTGTTCCTGATTATGAAACCAGGGACCCACCAGCAATTTTTGCGGCGCTTTGGATTGGCGGGCAATTTCAAGATAATTTTCAATCGTGCCTTCCTTTACAAAATCGTACCAACCTGTGACATGAAAAACGGGAATATTCACTTTGCTAAAATCAAAATCCGCATTCAAATTCATATAGGCAGACTTGCTACCCCAAGCGGGGCTTGACACGCCAGCCGCTTGCATGGCATTTTGGAGCGGAATGACCCAGTACAAGGAATCGAGGTCATAATTTGCCAGATTGCGCTTCTTTTCTGTTTCTTCGTGCAACAACCAGGGCAATGCCAAACCCAAATGCAAAGCACCACCGGGATTATTCATTTTTCCAGGTTTAATCCAGCCGGAAGTATTGAAGACCGCTTTCAAAGCCGGATGTTGCGCATCCATGACCGTCAGCGCTGTAAAACCAATATAAGACGTACCAAATCCTGCAATTTGACCATCACACCAGGGTTGTTTGGCAATCCAGTCCAAAACCTCCAATCCATCCTTTTTTTCATCTAAAAAGGGCGCGTATTCGCCTTCCGAATCAAATTTTCCGCGCACATCCTGCACCACTGTGACGTAGCCATGCCGAGCAAAATAATTCCCGTAATCGCCCATTAGGTACTTGCCGTAAGGCGTGCGAATCAGGATTACCGGGTAGCGCCCTGTGGAGTCGGGTTGAAAAATTTCAGTGGATAAATGAATGCCATCCGAGAGGGGTAGTTTAATCGTTTGTTGAACAATCTTATCATTTTGTGCCACGCTCCATTCAGAAATCAAGCACAAGAGCAATAAGACAATCAATTTAATAAAAACCTTCATATAAAATTTTTGTCGGCAAGAAGCGACAAAAACCAGCTTGAATCAAGGATTCAAAACAGAATGGGATAGTCAGCACCGCAGGAGGGACAATCAGGCTTCTGAAAAAGCAAATTCTTTCTGCATTTCCATTTTCTCAAGAATATCGGCAGCGTATTTTCTGGAAACCGGAATTGCTTGTTCACAATGCAATAAGTGAAGCTTCATTCCTTTTAAATTTCCTTCTATATGACTGACGATCAATAGATTAACTATATAAGAATGATGGCATCTTTCAATCGGCAAATGTGCGAGTTGGTTCTCAAAATGTTTCAGACTTCCGCGCAGTAGTTTCCGGTTTATTTTTTGCCCATCGAGGTAATAAATTGTGACATAATTATCGGAAGATTCGATAAAAAGTAATTCTTGTAAACCTACGCGCAGCCAGTCTTTACTTTGAAACCCTTGCAAATGAAGGATTTCCGAAGGAAGTTGCTGTTGGAAGGAATGTTTTTGCCTGGCTTGGAAATATTTATAAAGCGCCAAACCACCAAAAGGCAGAATCCCCAGCAAAAGCGTTTTTTCCAATGCTTGCAGATAAGAAAATGCAGGAAAGTGATAAACAGGAAATAAGATATGCAAAAAGTCACTATATAAATAAACGCCTAATGCTAAAATGAACAGTTGCCCGATTTGCTTTGAGACATATTGATACCGATGCGGGAAATATTTAAACAAAAAAGGAAATATGCATAATTCATTGAATAACAAAATAATACCACTGATGATACCATAACCTGAAATTAATACCGCAAACCGAAGATCGAGCGCAGCGTTTCTAATTGTAAAAGGCTCGAGGAAATTAAGCGCGAAAATCAGAAAAAGCGCCATTAATAGAGCAAGCCCCAATGTAGAACGAATATTTTTATCCAAGGATGAGATAAAACCTGACATAGCGAAGTATTTGGAATAAAAGACAGCGGTTGACAGAGAAGAGTTGCGCATAGAAAACAAATTCGCAGGAGTTTTCAAAAATTCCGAAGTCTTGCTTATTTTGTTCCTCTAACCAAATAATCTTCCGAAAATGATCAAAGTCGGTATCGTGGGTGCAGGCGCAATGGGTACAGGTATTGCACAATTGGCAGCCAGTAACGGACACATAGTGTACTTGTATGATAGCAATGCTACAGCGTTGAAAAAAGCCTCCGAAAAGCTTCATCAAACCCTGCAAAAGCTTACAGATAAAAGGAAAATCAGTGAAAAAGAAATGCATGAAATCCTTCGACGCTTTCATTTTACAGAAAAAAAACTCGACGATCTAAAAGACTGCGGATTGGTCATTGAAGCTATTATCGAGGATGTGCAGGCAAAAAAAATGCTGTTCAAAGAATTGCAGGAGGTTGTTTCCGAAGATTGCATTTTAGCAACCAATACTTCTTCTCTCTCAATCACAGCCATAGCCGCTGCTTGCGAGCAATCAACGCGCGTAATTGGCATCCATTTTTTTAATCCTGCACCACTGATGAAATTAGTAGAAATTATTCCTGCTTTGCAAACAAATACGGCTGTTGTAGAAAAAGCACGAAAATTGATTGAAAGTTGGGGAAAGACGACGGTACTTGCCAAAGACACGCCTGGTTTTATAGTCAATCGTGTAGCGCGACCCTTTTATGGCGAGGCATTAAGGATTTATGAGGAAGGCATTGCCGATATTGCTACGATTGATTGGGCGATGAAAGAAATTGGCGGTTTTCGCATGGGGCCCTTTGAATTAATGGATTTTATTGGGCATGATATTAATTATACTGTCACCGAAACAGTTTTTGCAGCATTCTTCTACGATCCTCGTTACAAACCTTCTTTTTCGCAAAAGCGTTTGGTAGAAGCAGGTTATCTCGGTAGAAAGTCGGGGCAAGGTTTTTACAGTTATGCTGAAAATACGATTCAACCTGAGCCCAATAAAAATGAGGCTTTGGGTGAGCAAATCGTGCGACGCATCGTAATCATGTTGATCAACGAAGCAGCCGATGCTGTTTTTTGGAATATTGCCTCCAATGAAGATATTGACTTGGCGATGACAACGGGAGTCAATTACCCAAAAGGACTTTTGAAATGGGCAGACGGTCTAGGAATTCCGGAATGCGTAGAAATGATGGACGCTTTGTACCGAAATTATCACGAAGATCGCTATCGCTGTAGCCCGCTCCTGCGCAGGATGGCGCGAGAAGGGGAAACGTTTTATTGAGTTTGGCGCATTTCTAAAATGTGCCAAACTTATCGAAATGAAATAAAACATGCCAACAACCATTTCAAATTCTATGTTAGAACAAGCTTACGATGTCCAAAGCTTTCGCAATTGGGGACACCAATTAATTGACCTGCTGGCAGACCATTTACAAAAAGCTCAAAACCGTGAAGGAACTGTCATTCCTTACCACGACCCTGAAAACGAACTGATCTTTTGGCAACAAGATTTTCAATCGGGACAAGAGCAACCATTACATTTATTTAGTAAAATATTACATCATTCGATAAATGTGCATCATCCGCATTATATCGGGCATCAAGTGTCAGTACCTGCGCTGGTGGCAAGCTTGGCGGGTTAGTATCTGATGTCTTGAGCAACGGCACGGGCGTGTATGAAATGGGCATGGCTTCCAATGCGCTAGAGCGAGTAGTGACAGATTGGGTGGCTAAAAAAATTGGTTACAATACAGATGCAGCAGGCCTTTTGACTTCAGGCGGTTCGCTGGCAAATCTTACAGCATTATTGACCGCGCGCAAAGCGCAAGCAACCGAAGTTTGGGAAGAAGGGCACAATGAACAATTAGCAGTTTTGGTTTCGGAAGAAGCGCATTATTGCATCGACCGCGCGGCAAGGATTATGGGCATGGGCAGCAAAGGCATCATAAAAGTGCCTGTGAATGAGCGCTATCAAATTCGCACCGATTTATTAGAAGAATATTTGCAAAAAGCAAAAACCGAAGGATTGAAAGTTATTGCGGTTATTGGCTGCGCAGGCTCTACGGCCACCGGTTCTTATGATGATTTGAACGCTTTGGCAGATTTTTGCAAAAAACATCATCTTTGGCTACACGTGGACGGTGCGCACGGTGGAGCGGTTGTTTTTTCTGAGAAATATCGCCATCTGGCAAAAGGCATCGAACGCGCCGATTCGGTTGTGATTGATTTTCATAAAATGCTGATGACGCCGGCGTTGAACACCGCTTTGATCTTCAAAAATGGCGAGGATTCATATCGAACTTTTGCACAAAAAGCCCAATATTTATGGGACTCCCAGCAAACACCCGAGTGGTATCATTCTGGCAAACGCGCTTTCGAGTGCACCAAGTTTATGATGTCGGTCAAAGTTTATTCAATTTTGAAAACCTACGGTGAAGAAGTATTTGCTGAGAATGTGAATCGGCTCTATGATCTTGGAAAGGCATTCGCAAAAATGATCCGGGAAAGACCTGATTTTGAATTGGCGGTTGAGCCCGAAGCAAATATTGTGAATTTTCGTTATAAAAAAGTGCCTGAATCTGAGTTGAATGAGTACAATAGCGCGATTCGACAGTCTTTGCTTGAATCCGGCAAATTTTATATCGTACAAACCATGCTTCAAGGCAAGCGCTATTTACGAACTTCCATTATGAATCCTTTGACCACCGAGCAAGATTTGGCAGCGCTGCTGGACGAAATAGTGCAACTCGCAACTCAAGGATAGTGCATTTTCTGGTGCTTCTTTCTTATAATTGTAGCAAATTCCTGATAAATGAAATTACTTGAAGTCAACAATAGAAGGACTTGGCGACTATTCCATCAGGTTTTAAAAACCGTATATCGCCACATGCCGCAGTACATCTTTCCATTGGAAAAAGAGATAGAAAACGTTTTTGACCCAAAATCGAACAAGGCATTTGAAAAGGGTGAGGCAAAATGTTTTGTATTGCTCAATGATCGCAGCAAGCCCGTTGGGAGAATCGCTGCATTTATAGATCATGCCCGCAATGAAGGACAGCTACACAAAGCCGGAGGCATCGGTTATTTTGAATGTATCAACGATGAAGATTGTGCCGATGCCCTTTTCAAAGCATCGGAGGATTATTTGAAGTCAAAAGGAGTTGAAATCATTGATGGCCCGATCAATTTTGGTGAGCGTGACAAATTCTGGGGCTTGTTGGTAAAAGGGCAGGAATTCCCACCTTTGTATCAGGAAAATTATCATCCACATTATTACGAAAAATTCTTTTTGGAGCATAACTACAAGCCTTTTGAGCAGATTTTGACCTATAAAGGCGCAACAAAAGAAATTCCATTTGAACGCTTGGCAGGCGTTGCCAAACGCCTCAAAGAACGCCAACCCGTAGATGTGAAGCCCCTCGATTTTGGCAACTTAGAGCCTTTCGCACATGATTTTAGTGAGGTTTACAACGCCTCTTTCCGAGCATTTGCGCATTTCAAACCGATCAGCCCCGCGCAAGTGATGAAAATGATGGAGCAAGCTAAGCCCATAGCCGACCCGAAAATTGCTTGTATTGCTTATTTTGAAGGGCATCCGGCGGGATTTATGGCGCTGTATCCTGATGTGAATCCCTATCTAAAACACGCCAAAGGCAAGCTCAATCTTTGGACGATTCCGATTTTTTTGTGGAAAAAAAATCGCGCGAAAACCCGCATCGCCAAAGGCATGGGCTTCGGCATTCATCCTGATTATCAGTCAAAAGGTATTTTTGCGCTACTAATGGATTACTTGAGTACGGAGCGCAACGTACACGTCTATCCTTATATGTGTCTTGCAGGCATCCGCACGCATAACCACGAAATTCGGAGTCTGTATGCCAAATTGAATGTAGAAATTGATCGGGTACACGTCGCCTATCGGAAGTATTTAAATCCTGCGATTCCTTATGAGCCGTTTGAGTTTATAAAAGTTTGATAATCAAAGTTTATCCTTAATCATATTTAAAATTTCCTTTGCTGATGCTTTATAGGCATCTCCTCTACTTTTGATAAGGTTACTCAATGAATCAAATATAGGGCGTTGTCCAACAGGTTCATCAAGAATATTTGAAGGATAAAACTTAATATAGACACGATATCCAATAAAATCATTTTCATCATAAACAGTATCTACTAGCATTCCAATTCCTAATTGGAAAAAGGAAGAATCTAAAGCATGATACAAATCAGTCTCATATTTAGGGTGTTGCGTTAATTTTTTGAAGAAGCCTGGATAGAAATCTTTGATATTTAACTCCCTTAATTTTACATTGATATCTTCCACTGATAAAGATTTTTTAAAATTATTACATCTTCGTTCTCAATACTCCTAAATGCTTCTCCAATTCGATTTCATCGTAGATCAGCACTTCGCGCACTTTACTGCCTTCGCTTGGGCCAACGATGCCCATTGCTTCGAGTTGATCCATGATACGACCAGCGCGGTTGTAGCCTAATTTGAGGCGTCGTTGAATCATGGAAGTTGAGCCATGCTGGTTTTGCACAATGAGTCGGGCGGCATCCTCAAACATTTCATCCAAATCGCTGTAGCGTAATGGCACAATGCCTTGCATGTCCTCGTCTGTGTGGAATTCCGGCAGGAGGTAAGGCTCAGGATAGCCGGGCTGTTTGGAAATAAAATCAATCACACGCTCCACTTCTGGCGTGTCGACAAAAGCGCATTGCAGGCGCACCATGTCGCCACCGACCGACAACAACATATCACCTCGGCCAATCAACTGATCGGCGCCACCGGCATCAAGAATGGTGCGGGAATCTACTTTGGAAGCCACTTTGTAAGCAATTCGTGCAGGGAAGTTGGCTTTGATAACCCCAGTGATGATATTCACCGAAGGGCGTTGGGTAGCAATAATCAAGTGAATGCCCACAGCCCGCGCCAATTGGGCGAGACGACCGATTGGTAATTCGATTTCTTTACCTGCGGTCATGATCAAATCTGCGAATTCATCAATCACCAACACGATAAACGGCATAAAACGATGCCCTTTTTGAGGGTTGAGTCTGCGCTGCACAAATTTTTCGTTGTACTCGCGGATATTACGTGTACCCCCTTTTTTCAAAAGATCATAACGCTCATCCATTTCGATACATAGCGAATTCAATGTATGAATCACTTTATTCGTCTCGGTTACAATCGGTTCGTCTTGTCCTGGCAAGAATGCAAGGAAGTGATTTTCCAAAGCACTATATGGGAATAATTCGACTTTTTCGGATCAATCAATACTAATTTGAGTTGCGATGGATGCTTTTTGTACAATAATGACATCAGTACTGCATTGATACCCACCGATTTACCTTGTCCTGTAGCCCCTGCCACAAGCAAGTGCGGCATCTTCGCCAAGTCCACTACAAACACTTCATTAGAGATCGTCTTTCCAAGCCCAATAGGCAAATCCATTTTGGCTTGCTTGAATTTAGGCGATCCCAGCACTTCTTTCATCGAAACGGTCTGCTTCTTTTTGTTTGGTACTTCGATACCGATCGTACCCTTGCCGGGAATAGGCGCGATGATGCGAATGCCAAGCGCCGCAAGGCTCAACGCAATATCATCTTCCAAATTTTTAATCCTTGAAATGCGTACACCCGGAGCAGGTACAATTTCGTACAACGTAACCGTCGGCCCAATGGTGGCGCGGATTTTGGTAATTTCGATTTTATAATTCAGGAGCGTTTCAATGATTTGATCCTTGTTTTGTTCCAATTCCTCCCGATCAATCTCCAATTTATCATCCGAATAATCCACCAATAACTGAAGAATCGGATGCTCGTACATCGACAGTTCCAAAGTAGGATCGTAAGGCTCACTGTGGTCAATGTTTTCCTGCGCTGCAGCTTGCACCTGATTGACAGGAATAGAGGCCAGCCCTGGCACTTCTTTTTCTTGCGTTTTTACTTCGTCGAAGGGCGTTTCGATTTCCAATTCGGCGTCGCCAACTTTCAGTGCTTCTCGTTTATTTGCTTCGTCCAATGGGAATTTGAGTTGAGAAGGCTTGAGCACTTCCTCGCCTCCGGCTTCCAGCGCTTTAGAGTTGGCATTATTAGGCGATTCCGTTTTTACAGATCGATCATTCTTAAAAATATTTGTATTCGTGTTGGTGGTCTGTCTTTGCTGTCGCCAAGGCAATTTGCCTGAAAACCAGTCCAAAATATAATTCCTTGATTCTTCAAGCGCTTGCTGAAAAGTCATATCCCGGAAATTGGGATTGAAAGACCATACCACAATACCTGCAATGGCGAACAAGATAAAAACAACCAAACCCAGTGTACCTACAAAATTGAGCAACCATTGGCTTACCGCATCGCCGAATGCACCACCCCAGGGAAATCCCGCTCCGCCAAAAAGAAAACCCAGCGTAACCGACAAAAGCACTAACCAAAGTACCGCTGAACGCACGCGATGTATATAGCGCTTAAGCGGTGCCCGCCAAATCAAACCTAAGCCAAATTGAGACAAAATGTAAATGAATAAAAACGAAGGTAGCCCGAATCCCCAATAAAAAAACATATTAGAGACTATCGCGCCCAAGCGCCCAAGCCAATTAGCCATTTCCAGGTTGCTAGCGAGTACGCCCCAAGAGAAGCGCAACACTTTATCCTGATCAATATGCCAAGTAAACAGATAGGAAAAAAAGGCAATAAATAAGTAAAAGGCAATAAACAAAAGGACGATCCCTAATAATTTGGGAATACGCTCATCGTTCAATCCGATTTTCAGCGAAAGTTGTTTGAGGTTTCTTTTTCTTTTTGCTGCCATGCTCGCGGTGTCGCTCAATTTGGTTATTTGTTATTGGTTATTTGGTCTTGATCAAAAATCAGCCAGATAACAGATAACCAATAACAACATTCTACAAAAGTAGCTATTAAAAGTCGGAAAAAAGAATAATTCCTGGTACGAAGTTATTTTAGAATATCATTAAAAGATGATTTTTATATCAATTATTTGCTTATCAAATTCCAATCCATGAAAAATATTTTAACATAAAATAAAGTGAAAAACAAATCAATCTTTGAAGTAACTTTGCCTGCTGCTTTACAGCTAAAATAGTTTGTCAGTCAACTATCAACTAACTTAAAACATAGCTTGTATGTTAACGCTTCAACCTGTTGACAAGAGGACAGGACTTACACGCGAAGCATTCGCTCAGGAATACCTCCTGCCCTCCAAGCCGGTCGTTTTTACCGACCTTATTGATGGATGGCCAGCTACGAAGAAATGGACAATTTCATTTTTTAAAGAACAGTATGGACATTTGCAAGTACCGGTTGTCTCCAATAATTACTCAAAGCCCGGTAAAGGCTACATGACACCGGATATGATCATCCCGTTACGTGAGTACCTTGAAAAATTGGAAGGCGGCCCTACCGATTTGCGTCTGTTTTTGTACAATATTTTCCGCCATGCCCCAGAGCTAACCCAGGACTTTTTCATTCCCGGCATTATGGATGGTTTTATTAAGGAATTTCCATTTATGTTCTTTGGTGGCCAAAGCTCTAAAGTAGCATTACATTATGATATTGACTTGTCACACGTATTTTTGAATCAATTTCATGGGCGCAAACGGGTGGTACTGTTTCCGCCTGAACAGTCTAAGTACTTATATCAACATCCTTTTACGGTTGCCAGCTATATCGATGTGAATAATCCTAATTATGAGTTGTATCCTGCTTTGAGCAAGGTACAAGGTTACGAAACCATGCTGCATCCTGGCGAAACCATCTTCATGCCTTGTGGTTATTGGCATTACATCGAATATACCGATGGTGGTTATTCTATGTCATTGCGAGCCAATGAATCTTATACCCGCCGTGCACGCGGCTTGTGGAATATTGCTCGCCACTATGTTGTCGATAAAGGCATGAACAAAATCATGGGGGATGATTGGCGCAAGATGAAAGAAGGTATGGCAAAGCGGCGGGCAGAGGAAATGATTGTCTGAAAGCGATGTTATTGTTTCTGTTGATACTAATGATGCTTCGGATGAAGTTTTATTTATAAAAATCAACAGTATCGAAAAGCGAGTACCCACAGCATCCATCGTATCAAAAGTATCCAATAACAAATATCTAATTTCCAATATCCAAAATGCTCACTACCGAACAAATTCAGCGCTTCCGGGCCGAGACGCCCGGCGTGAAAAATCGCATTCACCTCAACAACGCCGGCGCTGCCTTGATGCCCCAATTAGTTATTGATGCCATCCAAAAACATTTGCAATTAGAAATCGAAATTGGTGGCTACGAAGCAGAAGCCTTGGTACAAAAGGAAGTCGAAGGTTTCTATCAAGCGATGGCTTTGTTCTTAAATTGCAGTGCCGATAATATCGCTTATGCTGGCAATGCTACCGATGCTTATAATCGCGCCTTATCGGCAATTCCCTTTGCGGAAGATGATGTAATCATCACCACGAATAACGATTATGTCTCCAATCAAATCGCTTTTCTCGAATTGCAAAAACGCTACGGCATCCAACTCATTCGAGCGCAAGATCGGCCCGAAGGTGGCGTGGATGTTGATTCGATGCGAGCTTTGATCAAAAAACACAGCCCAAAATTAGTTGCCGTGACGCATGTACCGACCAATTCGGGCTTGGTGCAACCTATTATTGAAATTGGCAATATTTGTGCAGAGGAAGACATATTTTATTTGGTGGATGCCTGTCAATCGGCAGGGCAAATGCCGTTGGATGTACAGCAAATCAAATGTGATTTTTTGAGCGCTACTTTCCGAAAATTCCTGCGCGGCCCGCGCGGTGCGGGCTTTCTGTATGTTTCCAACAAGGCATTGGATTTGGAATTGGAGCCACTTTTTGTGGATTTGCATAGCGCTACCTGGATCGAGCCGGATATTTACGAATTGCGCCAGGATGCGCGCCGTTTTGAAGTCTGGGAACGCCCATTCGCATTGATGCTTGGAAGCAAGGCTTGTGTAGAATATGCACTCGAAATTGGCTTGCCTAATATCGAACAACGTGTAAAAATGCTGGCAGATTTGTGTCGAAATAAAATTAGTGCTATTTCTGGCATCCGTAATTTGGATAAAGGCGTAGAACGCTGTGGCATTACGACTTATGCTGTCGAAAAATGGCAACCAGATGCTTTAAAAAACAAACTGCAAGAGCATAAAATCAACACCTCGATTACACGAAGCGCGGGTGCTATTATTGATTTTGCTGAGAAAGGCGTGGATTGGGCGCTGCGCGTATCACCACATTATTACAATACCGAAGAAGAAATAGACATTTTAACGAATATTTTATCAGACTTGATTCGATCATAAAGAAATTTATTTTGTAGTTATAAATTGTAAAGTCGGTATAAAGTTTTGAATTTAAATATGTGATTATTAATTGATTATAAAATTATCAAATGATCAATTTTCAATGATCAATCATTTACTTACCTTTGCATCAAAACAAAACTAGACCAAACATGAAACTATTGCAGGATAAAGTGGCTTTGGTGACTGGGGGCTCGCGTGGCATTGGTACGGCCATTGTAAAACGCTTTGCGGAACAAGGGGCCAATGTTGCTTTTACTTTCTTATCTTCAGAAGCACCCGCCAAAGCACTGGAAACCGAACTAAGCCAGTTAGGAATAAAAGCTAAAGCTTATAAATCAGATGCCAGCTCTTATCAAGGTGCGGAAGAATTGATCAAATCAGTGTTGGAGGATTTTGGCAAACTGGATATTTTAGTAAATAATGCCGGAATCACGCAAGACACTTTGATGCTGCGAATGAGCGAAGAACAGTGGGATCGAGTCATTGAAACCAACTTGAAATCTGTTTTTAACCTTACCAAGCACGCCTTGCGTTCTATGATGCGCACGGGCGGTTCTATTATCAATATGAGTTCTATCGTGGGCATCACAGGTAATGC
>JADJNW010000032.1 GCA_016714085.1 Saprospiraceae bacterium | reverse complement strand
ACTGTATGAAGCCTTTCCCAATAACGTGGGCTTTAAAAATGGCTTGGCAGTTTCGTACTCGCAATTAGGCGTTTTCTATCGAGATAGAATAAAGGATAAACAAAAAGCGACATTTTATTTGCAACAATGTTATACCCTTTTGGAAGAACTCGCTACGGCTTATCCGGCTTATGTGGAGTTTCAGCACAATTTTGAATGGGCGAAGAAGGCATTGGCGGGCTTGTCTTAAACGATGATTCATTTGATTCGTTTGATGTCCATGATAATGCTCGTAGCATTTCAATAAAAATTCGTATCTTTCAGCTATGGAAAAACGAATGAACAAGGCGGTTTTTGCCATTCATAAGTTGGGGGACGAACCCCAAAATTATATTTATTGGCTACAGCAGACGCCACTCCAGCGTTTGGAGGCAATCGAGTTTTATCGGCTTCAATACCAACCTTATGCAGCTCAATCAAGACTTCAAAGAGTTTATCGAATTACTCAACTTTCACAAGGTTAGATATTTAGTCGTGGGCGGCTATGCCGTTGGCTTCTACGGTTATCCGCGCTACACGGGCGATATTGATATCTGGATCGCCATAAGCGCTGATAACGCGGCTAAAGTGCTGGCGGTATTACATGATTTTGACTTCGGTAGTTTACCTATTCAAACACAAGATTTGCTGCAAGAAGATTTAGTTCTACAATTAGGGCAGGAACCCATCCGTATTGATTTACTCACCTCTGTCACTGGCATTCATTTTGAAGAATGCTACCCTCATGCTACCATTGCTCAATTGAATGGTTTGGAAATTTATTTTGTTGACTTAGCGCATCTAAAAGAAAATAAAAGAGCCACTGGTAGGCAGAAGGATTTAGGAGATTTGGAAAACTTACCGTAGATTTTATCCTTTTTATCTGCTTCTTTTATCTATGTTATCGCCTTGTAAATCTCTGCATTGACGGATTGATTTAATTCTATTGCTAATTATTTGCTTGCAATACGTTTATTGCCACTTTTTTTCCTGTGTTATTCCTTCTTTTGCAAAAACTTTCTTTTTATTCTTAACCACTCTCTTTTAGTTTTCAAATACATTCTTTTTATTTGGAATTACACTATTTATTTTTTCAAAGTTTTTACGTTTTTTTATAAAATTTTTACATTTATTTTTATAATCACTATTTTAATTTAGAAACGCTCTATTTTATTTTTTAAAATATATATGTATATTTGGAAAGTTGTTCTTTCTTTTTGTAAACGCAAGCTTTGCATAAACGAATGCTTATGTTACATTTCGACTTGGCGGGCATGATGCGCCGCAGGGAAATACACAATCCCTATCATTTTTTGGTACAACACGGTTTTAATTATCACACTGCGGGGAATCTCTTGCGCAACGAGCGCGATAGTATTGCGTACAAGCACTTGGAGAAGCTATGTTTGCTCTTGCATTGTACACCCAATGATTTGTTTGTTTGGCAAAAGCCGAAGGACACAGTGATTTCTGATAATCATCCTATGCATCAGCTCAAGCCCAAACCGCAAGAGCTGAGTGTCACAAAGAAATTGCAAGAACTTCCATTGGATAAGCTGGAGCAGGTAAAGCAGTTTATTAAGAATCTGCCGGAAGAGTGAGGGCGAAGTAGGAAGTACGGAGTACGAAAGTGATTTTGACTGATCTGGTGACTCCAAAGTCATCAGATCAGTTGGACAACCCGCGCCAGCGCAGCATCTAAGCCATTTACATCACTACCACCCGCCGTCGCAAAGAATGCCTGGCCGCCGCCGCCGCCTTTTATTTCTTTCGCGAGTTCTCGAATGAGCGTTCCTGCATTCAAACCTTTGGCTTGCACCAAATCATCGGAGATACGAATGGTGAGTTGCGGCTTGTCATTGGAAACGGTTCCAAAGACAATCACCGCATTGCCGACTTCTTTTTCCAGATTATAAGCTAAAGTTTTGACAGTGTTGGCATCACTGAGTGGCAAGCGCTTTACAAGTAGTTGAAAGCCATCTTGTTGTACAAATTCAGCGCGGAGTTCTTTTTGAAGACTGGCCGCTTGCTCCAATAGCATCGCTTCGATTTGCTTTTGCAGGCGTTTGTTTTCGTCTTGCAAATCTTCTACTTTCTGAACCACATCTTTTGGATGCTTGAGCAATTCTTCTACGGTAGAAAGTTTGTTTAATTTATCATTGATATAAGCTTCCGCTTCATCTGCAGTGATCGCTTCGATGCGTCGCACGCCAGCAGCGACGGCAGATTCAGATACAATTTTGAATAAACCGATTTCACCCGTTGCAGGCACATGCGTACCTCCACATAACTCTCTGCTAAAATCTTTATCAAAAGTGATCACGCGTACATTCTCGCCATATTTTTCACCAAAGAGCATCATCGCGCCGGTCTGGCGGGCTTCTTCGATGGGCATATTGCGTACCTCTTCGAGTTGGATGTTTTCGCGGATTTTTTGATTGACTAAATGCTCTATTTCTGCGAGTTCATCTTTCGTAACTGCTTGAAAATGCGAGAAATCGAAGCGCAGGCGTTCGTCATCTACATTTTGTCCTTTTTGAACCGCGTGCTTGCCGAGAATATGATGCACAGCCGCATGCATCAAGTGCGTCGCAGGGGGATTTTTCGAAGTGGCACTGCGTTTCGTAGCATTCACTTGTGCAATAACGCTTTCTACCTTAATGTTTTCAGGTACTTTGCTGATGATATGAATGATAAGATCGTTCTCTTTTTTGGTGTCCAAGACATCAATTCGCTCACCATCAAATTCCATATAACCTGTATCGCCCATTTGTCCACCAGACTCTGCGTAGAATGGCGTTTTGTTCAATACAATTTGATACTGCATCCCTTTTTTATCTTTGACAGCGCGGTATTTGACAACCTTTGCATCTGCAATGCTCAATTCGTCGTAGCCAACAAATTCTACTGCGCCCAGCCCTCCTAAATCCTCCCCAAAAGAGGACTTTCCCGCCGCAGCTTCTCCCCTTTGGGGAGACGGGAGAGGGGCTACCCAGTCACCGACTTGCTTTTCGGCATCTGCTTTGGAGCGGTTTTTCTGAATTTGTAATGCTTTTTCAAAACCTTTAATATCAACGGATAAACCCTTTTCACGCGCAATTAATTCCGTTAAATCCACGGGAAAACCAAAGGTGTCGAAGAGTTCAAAAGCATCTTCACCAGAGATAATGCCAGTCACCCTTTCGTCCCCCCCAAGGAGGGAAACCTCATCCTCTCTCCTTAGGGGAGACGGGAGAGGGGCTATTGAATCCAAGCGTTTCAAGCCATTTTCCAATGTACGCAAGAAAGAACGCTCCTCTTCGAGAATGACTTTTTGCACAAAATCCTGCTGCGCTTTTAATTCTGGAAAGACTTCTGCAAATTCATCTGCCAACAGCGGCACCAGTTTATTCAAAAACGGCTCTTTGATTTCCAAAAAGGAATAGTAATAACGAACAGCTCTGCGCAAAATGCGCCGAATCACATAGCCTGCGCCACCCGAAGCTGGGAGTTGCCCATCCGCAATCGTGAACGCTACCGCACGAATATGGTCTGCCACTACGCGCATCGCCACATCGGTTAAAGCGCTGCGATCATAAGAACCATGATATTTTTTATTACTTGTTTTTTCAATGAATGTAATAAATGGCGTAAAAATATCGGTATCATAGGTGTAGCGCTTGCCTTGCAACACCATGCAAAGTCTTTCAAAACCCATCCCCGTATCTACATGCTTGGCAGGTAATGGAACTAAAGAACTGTCCGCTTTTCGCTCGAATTGCATGAAGACGTTGTTCCAAATTTCTACCACTGAGGGGTCATCTTGATTCACGAGTTTTTCACCAGGAATTTTTGCGCGATCTTCATCGGAGCGAAAATCATAATGAATTTCCGAACAAGGACCACAAGGACCTCGAGCGCGCATTTCCCAGTAATTATCTTTTTTAGAACCATCCAGAATATGATTAACAGGCAAGTATTTGCGCCAAAAATCTCGTGCTTCTTCATCCGATGCCAATCCTTCTTTTTCATCGCCGCCAAAAACGGTCGCGTACAATCGATCTGGCTGTAAACCAAGCACTTTCGTGAGCAATTCCCAAGACCAGGCAATCGCATCTTCTTTGAAATAATCACCGAACGACCAGTTGCCCAGCATTTCAAACATGGTGTGGTGTGTGCCGTCGAAGCCTACATCTTCCAGGTCATTGTGTTTGCCGCTCACGCGCAGGCACTTCTGTGTGTCCGCAATGCGAGGGGCAGGCGGTGTACCATTGCCGAGGAAATAGTCCTTGAATTGCACCATGCCGGAATTGGTGAACATGAGCGTGGGGTCATTTTTCAACACCAGCGGCGCAGAAGGCACAATTTTGTGGCCTTTTGATCTGAAAAAATCTAAAAAAGCATTCCGTATTTCGTGGGATGTCATTTTGTTTCAAGTTTGAAGTTTCAAGTTCGAGGTTCACTCAAACGCGATGAAGGCGCAAAATTAACAGTCGCAACGATATTTGTCTAACGATTTGCGTATAATCAAAGTGCCGTTGAGTAATATTTTTTTTAATGCTTATCAATAAAATATTGAAATCGAGTTTATTATAGCAGAATGGACGATTTCACAAATGTTAAAGTTCGGAAGCATTATGTTACTTTTCCTCAAAGCGACATTATCTAATCTGTACTTTCATAACATCAAAGTGAAGTAAAAAGGAAACTTTTTTGCTTATTAAACAATATTTTGCACTTTTTTGGTGATATGTTAGTAAAATTTTTGGTTTAAGTTTTGCAAATATGAAACCGACTTCTATCTTTGAGATTCAAGTAAAAATCTCGTGACATAGAAGTAGGAAGGGACAACTAAGTTCCAGCTCTTTTTACCGAATCCCCCTATGAATAAAGTGCTGAAATTTAGTCATTTGGTAACTAAAAAACGCTCATGAGAAAGGAAAAGTACGTTTACAACACTCATACCCTTAGATACGAAAAAGTTATTGAACCGTGGCGCGCGAAGCTTACAAGAATTATCGGGTTTGTTTGCGCTGCATTACTGACAGGATTTATTTTCACGCTTATTTCTCACAATTTCTTTCCATCTCCTAAAGAAAAAGCGCTGCTCCGTGAAATTGACTATTTGAAGCTCAATTACAATCGCGTACAAGGCGAAATGGAGCAAATCGGCAAAGTGTTGGGCAATCTGCAAGATAGAGATGCTTATGCACACCGCATGATTTTTGGAATGGACCCAATCGACAAAGGTGTTTGGGAAGGTGGTGTCGGCGGACACGATCAATACGAACAGTTCCGCCAGTTCAAGCATGCAGGTGAACTGATGACTTCCGTTCAACAGCAAGTAGATCAACTCAAGCGTCAAATGGTGATTCAGTCCAAATCCCTGGATACGATCATCAATATGGCGAAAGAAAAAGAAGAAATGCTCGCTTCGATTCCTTCAATCAAGCCGGTGCGTTCTGATAAATTGGCACGCGATATTCGAGTGCTTTCTGGTTTTGGGTATCGCATCCACCCAATTTTTAAAGTGCCCAAAATGCATGCTGGTATTGACTTTACCGCCCCTAAAGGCACGCCCATACAAGCCACTGGCTCTGGGCGGGTCATCAAAGCGGAGCGCGGTAGCGGTTATGGTTATCACGTAGTGATCGATCATGGCTATGGCTATCAGACGCTGTATGGTCACATGAGTAAAATGGATGTAAAAGTAGGAGATAAAGTAGTGCGTGGGCAGAAGATAGGATTGGTGGGCAGTACAGGTACTTCTACGGCGCCACACTGCCATTATGAAATAATTTTCCGATGTGAAAAAATCAATCCAATTCATTATTGTATGGATGGCTTGACGCCTGAAGAATATCAAGAATTGGTAAAAGCTGCTGAAGCTGCTAATCAATCTTTAGATTAATGTAATGTTTTACCTTTTTTATTTACTAAATGTAAAATTTAAATAAAGATATTCATGAATGTTTTCATTCTCAAGAAAGACTTCCTTTTCGGGGGTCTTTTTTGCATTTTGATGATTACAATTTTAACCAATTGTAATAAAGTGGAAAAGCCAGTGGAGCAGGAAAGCTTAGCTTTGGCGGCTTCTCTTTCGATTCAAAATGCTTCTGATACAGTGATTGCTCAACCGATCGATACTGTTCAAACGTACACGGTGATTGGCGTGGGTGATATGATGCTGGGTACAAATTATCCTTCGGCTTCCTACCTCCCGCCCAATGATGGCAAGGCTTTGCTGGCGGATGTGCAAGATTATCTAAAAAATGCGGATGTGACTTTTGGGAATTTGGAAGGTGCGATGTTCGATCAAGGTGGCACACCTAAAACTTGTCGCAACCCCAGTGTTTGCTATGTTTTCCGAACGCCAGCGAAGTATGTAGATCGTTATTTGGAAGCAGGATTTGATGTTTTAAGCATTGCCAATAATCACTCTGGGGATTTTGGCCCGGAAGGGCGCCGCAAAACCAAAGAAGTACTGAAAGAAGCAGGCATTGCCTACGCTGGCTTGGCAGGAACCGATGAATACACTGTCTTTGAACGGAATGGCGTGAAATATGGTCTTTGTGCATTCGCGCCCAATAGTGGCACTTGTAATCTACGAGATATTGCTAATGCGAAAAGAATTGTAAATCAATTAGTTGAAATAAGTGATGTGGTCATCGTTTCCTTTCACGGTGGAGCAGAAGGTGCGAGCCACCAGCACGTCACCCGAAAAACAGAAAGCTACGTAGGCGAAAATCGCGGCAATGTCTATGACTTTGCGCACGCAGTGATTGATGCCGGAGCGGATATTGTATTTGGGCATGGCCCGCACGTCACGCGCGCGGTAGAGCTTTACAAAGATCGTTTTATCGCTTACAGCATGGGCAATTTTTGCACTTATGGGCGCTTCAGTTTGTCAGGCCCGGCAGGCATCGCGCCGATTATTAAATTGGAAATCAACAAAGAAGGCGCATTCCAAAGCGGTGAAATCGTACCAATTTATCAACAAAAAACGCATGGTCCAAAAATTGATCCACAAAAAAGAGTGATTAAAACCATGATTGATTTGACCAAAACAGATTTCCCGGAGTCACCTTTGACGATTGATGCGGATGGGAAGATGAGCAAGAAGTGATGCAAGACTTAAGCAGCATTTTCTCTGTAAGGCCTTATTTCACTCAGTTCTTCCGATAATTGATCGGCTTGTTCTTCCAGATCGTAATCATCTTGTAATCCCAGCCAGAATTTGGGGGAATTGCCAAAGAAAGTGCTCAGCCGCAATGCTGTATCTGCGGTGATGCGGCGCTTTTTTTTGATGATTTCGCTGATTCTCGTCTGCGGTATGCTGATTTCTTTCGCCAAGCGATAAGCGCTAATTCCCATCGGTTCTAAAAACTCCTCCAATAAAACCTCGCCTGGATGTATGTTAGGTAATTTTTCCATTTTGCCTGTGTTTAATGATAATCTATGATGGAAACTTCGTAAGCATTATCGTCTATCCACTTAAAAATAATTCTCCATTGATCGTTGATTCTGATACTATAAAAGTCTTTCAATTTTCCTTTTAATTTTTCCAAATGATTGGATGGGGGCATTCTTAAATCATTGATATCCTGGGCATTGTTGAGCATTCTAAGCTTACGCCTTCCGACAGCCTGAATTTCTTTTGGAAGTTTTTTGGAAAATTCGCCGCTCCAAATTTTTTCAGTTTCCTTATCTCCAAAAGATTTGATCATATTCCCGTTTCACGTTACTAACGTCAAAGGTAAGTAATTTTATAGAACCTGCCAATATTGATTTTGATAATATCCTAATTAAGTCCAAGAAAACGCTTATCCCGTAAGCCTTCTACTCAATATTCTTAAAAAATTGCGCGATTCGCGCCAAAGAATGTTCAAACCCATTGTGGTAAAGGTGACGCCATCTTTGAGTTCCACCGACACAGGATAAACGGGTACTTTTTTATTGGCTAACACCAAAAATTCCAGGTCAAACAAGAAGCGTTCAATGTTCGTTTTCAGGAAAATTTCCTTGCCTTTTTCATCAAAACCCTTCAAACCACACTGCGAATCCTCGACCGGAACACTCAATAAATGCTTGATAAACCACCGAAAACTCTGGGATAATACTTTCCTAAATAACGGTACTTTTTCATAATACGTCGTATTCCGATGCCCGACTGCTATTCCACTTCTTTGGAGCAAAGCTTGTTCCACCGCCAGCATACTTTCCAAGGTATAAGGAAAATCCACATCTGTAAAAATGTAGAAATCGCTTTGGCTATTGCGTACACCCTCCCGCAGCGCGTGGCCCTTACCGCCGTTGACGGGGTAGCTGATGAGCGTTAATTGAGGTATTGCTTGCCGCAAATATTGAAAATCAAGCTCTGAAACGTTTTCCGTTGAGCCATCATTAACCAAAGTGAGTTGGATATTTTTCAAAGCAGAAGCTTGATAGTACGCTTTAAAATTATCAGACACCCGCTGCGCCCAGTTAGGACGCGGGTTGTAGCAAGGAATAATAACCGTAAGAGAAAGCGTGGAAGTTTGCAGATTCAAAAGTTCAGCGATTGATTCGGGGTGAAAATAAAGAAATGATTGAACCTAAGTTAAATTAAGCAGCAATTTCCAGATTTAATTCCAATTTTGCCAATAGCTCTACTAACTGTTGCGTTAATCCGGATTTTAGGGACTGGTACTGGTCAATTGCCAATTTGTCTGGCTTTTGTTGTTCCTGATGGAAATGAATAGCGTTATTGATGCGTTCAATTTTTTCCAATGTGTGAAAAATTTCTATCATTCGTTCATCTCTGATTTCCATAACTAAAAGTTAAGTTGAACAAATCCTTTGGGGTTCTTTTTTCTATCCGTACTAAAAAGATGTAGCCACTCTATTTGATCGAATTCGGTCAAAAAACGACTGGGGTGATCTTGGGGATAAACTTTCACGAAATAGCAATCCAAATGTGTTGAAATATGTTTTAAAGCCCTCAAATCTTTTTCCAGAGCTTCATAAAACTGATATTTTAAAAATACAACAATATCCAAATCCTCAGGCTTTTCTTTTTTGGAAATAAAACTGCCATTTATCCATAGAAAAAAAGAATCTGGTTCTAATCCTTCCAATTGCTTGATAAACAACAAAAAGGCATCAAAAAGTTTCGCTCGATTGTCATTAAAAATGAAGCATTCAACAAAAGTATCCCAATCCAAAAGCACCACTTCATAAGGTTTCAAATATCCTCTTTCATCAAAAGTTATCATGTGTAAATTTGATATTAAACCTTCCAAAATCTGAGCAACAATACTTCTGCCGCTAAGAACAATAAAGCCAAAATCAAGCACCAGCGCCACAGTACAATACCTTGACTCCGCTCTTCGATACGGGCGGTAAGCACCGCTTCTTCCAGTACATCCAATACATTGGTATTCGGTCTGGTCAGGTTTTTCAATTCTGATGCAGGGATGTAATCCAAAGCCGACTCTTTTCGATCATAATTGAACGCATACGTCGCCAGTGTTGAATCCGCATTCAAAAACAAATCATAAAAACCTGCCTGTATTACTTGATTGCTGATACCCAAAAAAGCCTTTGCACCGATGATGCGCTGCTCAGGAATAAACTCGCCGGACTCGCCTCGAAGTTTATATACAATATCTGTGCTATTTGTAAAATGCGCTGCCTCAATCACTTCGTCGCGCCCAATAGTATAAGCAATTTTCTTTGCCCGGTTGGAGGAAACCGCCATTTTATATACCATCGGAATAAAAATCTCGCCGCTTTGCGCCAAATTATTGTATTGCTCATCCAAAGGTGCGACGCAGACATACAAATTGCCTTGCCCAATGCCGTATTTCGACAAGAAAGCGCTACCGTCGCGGTAGGTGAGCAATTGTTCCTCGCCCCGCGCATTTGTCTGATTGCCTCGGAAACTTCCTTTGGTCGTGGGCAAACGCAGATTCGCGCTGCGATTTTCAAAGACATCCCGGAAAACAAATTCTTCGGTATTTACCGAACCGACATTCTTTTCGCCATCGGTAAAAGCCTGAAAATCATTGGCAGGGAAACTGCTCAGAAAACTTCGGTAAGAATTCAAATCCGCTTGCCGCGCAGGAAATACAAGTACATTGCCACCATTTGTCACATATTCCTTGAGTTCAGAAGCCAACCCTGAAGAAACCGACAATAAATCATTCAGCACAATCAATTGATAACTTGGGAATTGCGAATACTCGATATTCCTGGCAAATTGATTGGTTGCTTTGAAATTTTGAATCCCGGCGAAAGCGGCATCCAGATAACGACTCGGCGTTTGTTCACTGATAATCAGCGCATTAATCACCTCCGGCACATCAAATGTGACAAAGAATTTATCGTCAAACTGGATCGGATAATCGGTAATCGCAAGTTCGGCGCTATGCCAGCCCGTCCGCAAAGTCGTAATCGGCACGGTATCGGTCACGGCACTTTGCGCAGGCACGCTCATCGTACCTACGGGTTTGTTTTGACCCTCGTAGCGAATGCTCAGGCGCACGTTATCCGCATCTTCGCGGCTGTAATTGCGCACCGACACCAATAGATTGTTCGTCTGATTCAACATTTGCAAAGGCGCTTCAAACCAAGCAGAATCAATACTTACGTTGCGTTCTTGCACCGCTTGCAATGGCACCAAATTCACTTCCAACGTCGTATCTTGAAAGTTGTCCATGTCCACAACGTTCTTCTGAAAATCGGAAATCACATAAGCTGATTGCGTCTCGCCTTTGCCCGTATTCAGAGCTTGCTGCTGTCGCGTAAGCACTTTAGAAAGTTCTCTCGTTGCCGGAGAAACCTGGATTTCATCGATCAAATTCATTGCATCATCGCGGCTCACCAAACGCTGATGCCGCCCTTCAAAATCACTCGTCAAAATCTGGAATTCATCCTCGACACCGTAGGCTTGCACGATCTCGCGGGCGCGTTGTTTGGCGCGTTCGAGCAGCGGCGCCTCCTGACTCAAGGCGGTCATACTGAATGAGTTATCTACAAATACGCTCACCGATTTTTGTCCTTGTTTCACCTCAGCATCTTGCGGGATAAAGGGCTGCGCAAACGCCAACACTAAAAACAACAAAGCCAATAGCCGTGCGATGAGTACCAGGATATTTCGGAGTTTAGAACGCGCACTCGTCTCCTCTTTCACTTCACGCAGGAAACGAACATTCGTAAAATACACCTTTTTAAACCTGCGGAAATAAAACAAATGCAGGATAATCGGAATCGCCAAAGCCGCTATTGCAAACAAAAATGCCGGATATAAGAATTGCATGAATCTTTATTGATGATTGATAATTGACCATTTACCGCTCGCTCCTCACCAGCTCACTAGATAACTAACTCACTAGCTTACCAGATAAATAGCTAAAACGCGAAAATACAGATTCCTTTGTAACTGGCAAGGATTTATTGACGGGGAAGTGTTATGGAAGGGTTAAAAGCAATAATGTCAAAAAATTTTTAGAATACCATAATCTGATGAATTGGTCATTTGCTCAATATGACTTTTATGGCGTTTTAATACTTCTGCAATAAAATTAGTTAATAGTTGAGACTATAGAGATAAGTAACCTCACATTCACTTACCTCATCAAATACTTCTTTACACCTTCATTCGTAATCTTTACAGGTTTTATAAATCCCTTTTTATCAAAATACATACGCTCGATGCAGGTAACACGGGCGTTTCGATCCGTTTCCGTTAATGGTCTTCTATGATATACGATATAATAACGATCTTTATCTGGAATTTGAATCACAGAATGATGCCCTGCGCCTGTGGCAATTTTAGGGTCTTGTTGCAAAATTTTACCAACCCGCTGAAACGGCCCAAACGGCGAATCCGCGACAGCATACGCCACGCTATAATCCGGCCCCGTCCAGCCGCCTTCCGACCACATGAAATAATATTTCCCATCTCGAATAAACATAAACGGCCCTTCCACGTAGCCTTCCGGCGTGATTTCTTTAAAAATCGTACCATCCTCAAATGTAATAAAGCCCGTAAAATCATTATTTAGTTTTGCAATATTACAATGCCGCCAACCGCCGTATATCAAATAATACTGCCCATCTTTATCTTTAAATACAAACTGATCAATCGGCTGCGCGCCATTGTAAAATTTATCCACTAAAGGTTTGCCCAAATAATCTTTGAACGGCCCGCCAGGCTTGTCCGATACAGCCACGCCGATACCGCCAAGCTCTTCATTACTTTGAATATCATTCGCCCCGAAGAATAAATAATATTTGCCGCTTTTCTCTACAATCGCAGGCGCCCACATCGCGCGTTTTGCCCATTTCACCGCAGCCGTATCCAAAATCCGCTCATGTTTTGTCCAATTAATTAAATCAGGTGAAGAAAAAGCATCCAGGAAAACTTGTTGATCATAAGGCGCGGAATAAGTCGGGTAAATCCAGAAGGTTTTATTAAAAACCGTACCCTCGGGATCAGCGTACCAACCCGGGAAGACCGGGTTGCCTGCTTTCTGCTGCGCTTGAGCTATTATATTACAAGCCACCAATATCAAAAACAATACTATTTTTCTCATATTGCAATGTTACATAATGTTCTGCGAAGCTCCAAAATAGCAACATTAGACAAGACTTTGATTCCTATTGTTCTTATTTTCACCTAATCAAATTCTTTTCTAGCATGAAACGCAGCGAATTCCTCCATACCCTCCTCGCAGGCTTTTTTGGTTTGAAGGCCACGCGTATATTAGCGCAAGCGCCCGCGCCGGAAGTATTCTATTTCCAGGATGATGGCGTCGTTCCGAATAATCGTTTGCCACTTTTATTATATCGCAATGCTTTTGAACAAAGGGATGTAAAAGGCGCGGAATGGCTCGAAAATACCTTTCGGGAAAACAACTGGTACAACTCCTGGCGCAATGGCATTTTCACCTTTCAGCATTACCATAGCATCGCGCATGAGGCGCTGGGCATTTATAGCGGGGAAGTATTGGTTTTGCTGGGCGGCGATCAAGGAAAGCAGGTAGAGGTGCAAGCAGGCACGGTCATCGTAATCCCTGCGGGCGTAGGTCATAAAAACTTAGGCGATCATAACCTAGGTGTGGTAGGTGCTTATCCGAATGGAATGCCCGTAGATATTATGCGCTGCGAACCCGGCGAACGCCCACGCGTGGATCAAAACATTGCAGCCGTGCCCCTACCCGACTACGATCCTTTCCTTGGCAAAAATGATGGCTTACTAAAAATTTGGAATTGACGATCAACTATTGACTATTTTAAAAAAAAATCTTAACATTGTAACCGAATTCTTACCCAAACATTTTCTACACACAAGGCTGATAATGGCATGATTACGAATTGCTGAATTGTAATTTGTAAACTTTAAAATTAATATTATTATGCCGTTAAATGATTTTGTTCGACTCCATTTTACACCTGCCGAAATGGCGCAACTTGACAACCTTTACACACAGATCGAAAACCTCCTGGCGCCCAAGTGCCGCAACCTCACGCCCGACGAGCGCGGGCAGTATGGTTCTATCAATGAGCAAAACAAACTACTGGTGAACAAAGTGCGCGACTATCGCATCACCCAGCCCGGACTCAGTAGCCCAGATGTGGATTGGCCAGAGTATGAAGCGGACTATCAGGATCGCTTTTTCCTCGATACACGCCTCATGCGACACGCTACGATCGGTGAAATGATGAGCGATACCAAAATTTTGCACGATCACGACAATTACCAGAACGCGCTGCTCGACCACCGCTATACCCGCTACAAGGCAGAGACCGAAGCCGGCGGCGGCTACACCACCAAATACAACGAGCTGAAGCAATTCTTCCCGAATACAGGCGGTGGCAACGGTGCTTAAAGCACTAAAGAATGAATTTAATTGTTGTAAATTTGTTACTTAGACCTCCTACCCCATTCCTCGGGGTAGCGAGGTTTTTTATTGGTAGCTGATTCCCAGCCTTAAGAAGCTTTAAAAGTCTCCTAAAGCTTTTGCTAAAAGTATAATCAATCTATTCAAAATATTAGGGTAGGAAGCCAAAGTTTTAGGTCAGGAGCTTAAAGTTTTAGGTCGTGAACCTAAAACTTTAGGAAAATTTTACCCGCTGGGGCTAAAATTTTAAGTAGCAAATTTAGCAATTTTAGGTCGTGAGCCTAAAATTTTGACCAAAGTACATAAAATTTTAGGTGGACAAGCTAAAATTTTGGGTAAGGAAGCTAAAATTTTAAACGGCGAGGGTAAAATTTTAGGTCGGAAACCTAAACGTTTAGCTCGGGAGGGTAAAATTTTGCAGAAAAGCGACCCGCATTTTGTCTGAACCATGATAAGGATGATGTTTTTGATAGCCCATCACAAGAATCATAAGAATCAAATACATCACAGTTTAGACGCCCCCCCCCGCCCGAATGCCGAAGCGTCCTACGGCTCAGAGCCGTAGGACGCTTTAGGCTTTGGTCTAACTACTCCCCCAACTGCGCCTGCACATACG
>JADJNW010000031.1 GCA_016714085.1 Saprospiraceae bacterium | reverse complement strand
ATGATACGCCAAAGGAAGATGAGGTTATACATGGTATATTGAGGTATTTAAAAGAGCCATATTCGAAAAAGTAGCATCCATGATTCTATTCGAATTTATTTGAGCTTCCAATACTACTTCTCAAACACACCTCTTTTACAGCATCAGAAAGTTTTTGAGCTAATTGTTCTCACTTCAGGTGGATGTTTCATTGTGGACCTAGTATCTATGATAAAACACATTTGTAAGTAGGTCCATCTTTGAGCCTTAGAGGTCAAAAGGTTAATTATTTCGTAGTATTCTTCGTCAAACCACAAATTTAAAATCGGTTGGTTGAACTTTAAGCTGTTTTTCAATCATGATTTACAAATTTCCAAAAGTCGCAACCTAATTAAATTCCTAACAGAAAATCTATGTGATTAGAGAAATGATTAAAGCGGGCAATCCCATCAACTCTAAGTTGCTCAGATAAAACAATTTGATTAGGCTTAGTTGATTGTTTGTTTGAATTAATAATGTACTTGGTGAGTTCTATTCTTCCATTTGCTCAGTCCAATTCTAGTAATTGTCTTTGCACGAAGAACACGAGTGTTTTGCCACCCAGAGAAATGTAAACTTTCTTCTTAGCTAATTTTTCATTTTAAATTGCTTATTCACTCCTCCATCAAGTATAATGGCCATTTCGCTGAAACGGATTATCCAAACTATTATCATCATCCACTTAATATGTTCGATCCCGTCAAGTCATCGCCAGTCGAACCATAATCACCGTCGCTCGATGAGGATAATAAGTCACCCAATCTATCTTCAGCAAACCGTAGGCTAAATCTTCATACATCTCCTGGAAAAAATCATCATAATCTTCTTCATATCCTTCTAAACTTTGGTCTTGCATAGCATGTTTCGCTTCGTGCAGGGCAGTGTCAACTACATCTGAAAAGGTCAGACAGAAGATGTTCAAAATCGATAGTTAGAGTTCCGTTGCTATATGTACTAAAAGCATTTTACTTCCCAAATCTCCAACTACAACGTTAACACTATTTGGATTGAATCCATATTTTTCCAACGTATCTCTAACTACTCTTTCAATAAAGTCAAGTTTTTCATTTGGAGAATAAGAATCCCAATTGTTTGCAGCATCTTCATATTCCTGTTGAGTTGGTGATGTATTATATTAATTTTTGTTTTACGCCAACTATCGTAATTCCCGCTTTTTTTCTTGCCCGCCCAACAGGCAGGTTACTTAGTCAGTCGGAGTTACGGGTATATCCGCTTAGTCGGTACTTTAATAGTCATTTTTAGCAAGTACAGGTTACCTTATAATTTATTTAAATCATTACCTTATTTACAATCCCAAATTAAACCAATCCACTGTATTACACAAGATTTTATTACATAAAATTTTAAACTATTTAAAAACAGTTTTTATATTCTTTAGCTGTCTGCCGCTTTTTATTTGGCTTTACATTTTATTATTGCTTCCATGCTACTTTCAAACACCCTCTTGTCTCTTTCTTGCCTCCTCCAGCGTATAATTCGACGGTCTTGTCTTTCCTGCCGGATACCAGCTTTCTTTATACAGCAGCAATGCCGTGAGCGCCAGCAGCCAGTGTTCTTGTTCGGGGCTGAGGGCGGCGTGGAGGGATCGTATATACGAGGCGCCACGATGGGTATAGAAGTTGGGGGAGTCGGGATAAATGGAGAGGTTGAGCAGATCAAACGCCGTTTGCCAGCGCCCCTTGCCGATGCGCTTGGGGTTGAACGCCAGCATTTCCGCAATGTCCGTGCCATAGAGCCTTACGGTGCCGTAACGGATGTCACCGAGCTTAGGCTGTTCGTTTTCCTGCAATTGACATTTCCATTGCCCGATGCCTTGTCCGTTAATATCGTATAATAAAACATCCGCCAGCGGCAGGGGCAGGGCTTTCACGTCGAGTACCAGCCGACCGATCTTTACCTGATTGACCCATACCTCGGCGGATTCTTCTCCCTGGGCATATTGCAGGTGTAACACCACTTCATGGGCGGCAGTGCGCAGCGTAAGACTGCCTTGTGGCGCTTGAAATAATCGACGCACCAAATATAATCGGAAATGTAAGAAGGGCTGTTGCTGATGCGCGATATGGAGTTGTATCCGCGTTTTTTCTACAAAGAAAAAGGCGGTGCGCATGAATTCATACCCCGGTAAATAAAGGTGTTTGAACAATTCGGAACGCCAGGTTTGCAAATCAGGTAAAGGATAAGCGGCGGCGGGTAAGGCTTGCGACATTCGGCGATGGGTTTGCTGCATATTTTTGTTGATACGCCATACACTACGAAACCACCAGACGATAAAACTAAGCATAAATAACGCAAAAACGGCGTAAACCACGGGTACATAACGGTCATCGATGGTAAACATGAGGTTTGAGATTTATGTGAAAGATAAATGTTTTGGGAGAATTTTATATATCGGTTGGTTTAATTAAAGATTTACTCAATTTTTGAGATTTAGTAAATATTGATCTTATCGTCGCATATAACATTTTTGCAGTTGGAAGCTGAAATTAAAGATTTACTAAATCTTTGAGATTTAGCAAATCCAGTAACGCTAAACGCACGATTTGAATGAGCGGACGCACGATTTGAATGAACAAACGCATGACTTGAATTAGGAGACGCACGATTTGAATTAGCAGCGCATTTGAATTAGAGACGCACGATTTGAATGAGCAGGCGCACGATTTGAATGAACGAACGCACGATTTGAACGAGCAGGCGCACGATTTGAATTAGGAGGCGCACGATTTGAATGAACGTACGCACGATTTGAATGAGGAGACGCACGATTTGAATGAGCGGATGCACGATTTGAATTAGGAGACGGAGTACTTTGCAGATACACAGTATTCTTGCGAACGCACGCAGCACTTTGCGGATGCACGGAGTACTCTCGTAAATGCACGCAGTATTTTTGCGAATGCATGGAGCACTTTTGTGGATGCAGGAGTACGCTCATAAATGCACACAGCACTTTTGTGGATGCATGAAGCACTTTCGTAAATGCACAAAGCACTTTGCAAAGCATGGAGCACTTTTGTGGATGCACGAAGCACTCTTGTGAATGCACGGAGTACTCTTGTAAATGCACGGAGTATTTTCGTAAATGCACGGAGCATTTTTACAAACGCATCCTTTCTTTTTACGAACGCATGATTGAATTAACTGGAAGCACGGTTGAAACAAGTAAACGCATTATTTAAAACCTAATGACGCCCTCCACGAGCGGAAAGGCGTCATTTATTAGGCTTTGTTTAATTGGATTTGTATGATTTATACTGTTTTATATCGTTAGCACTGGCTGGTTTTATACTTACGGCAGCGCCACCGCCGCTTGCAAGGTTTATTTTTAAGGTTGTTTTGTTTGTAACCAGTACCTTTTCTATGGCATACGCCATCGGGTTCTTTTCCCAATGGGCATCTTTTGCATCAGCGTAGATCGCAGCGATATATGTTTTTTGAGCATCAAGGAAATTCAGTGATAAATTGGCGATACGCGCGTTCTCATCGGTGATCGCGCCGAGATACCATTCTTCTTTTCCTTTCGCAAGTCGTGCAATGCTGATGTAATCGCCGGGTTCTGCTTCTACTATTTTCGTATCATCCCAATCTACTGCTACATCTTTGATGAATTGGAATGCATCGAGGTGTGCTTCGTAGTTTTCCGGCAAGTCGGCGGCCATTTGCAACGGACTGTACATCGTAATGTATAACGCAAGTTGTTTTGCCAGGGTTGTATGCACCTGTTCCTTTCTGTCGGGCTGGTAATAGCTTCGTTTAATCTGGAATATGCCGGGTGTATAGTCCATCGGGCCGCCCATCAGTCTGGTAAAAGGTAAAATCGTTTCGTGATCAGGCGGATTCCCTTCGCTCCAAGCGTTGAATTCGTTGCCACGAGCGGCTTCGGCGGCGATCCAGTTGGGATACGTGCGATGCAAACCTGTTGGACGAACAGATTCGTGTGAGTTTACCATGATTTTATAATCTGCAGCTTTGTTAACTACGTGAATATAGTGATTAATCATCCATTGCCCGTCGTGATATTCCCCACGCGGAATGATTCTTCCGACATATCCTGTTTTAACTGCGTCGTACCCGTATGCTTTCATCAAAAGAAAGGCGGTATCGAGCCTTCGTTCGTAATTAGTTGCGGATGAAGATGTTTCATGGTGCATAATGAGTTCTACACTTTTCGAAGCAGCGTATTGACTTAGTTCTGTAATATTAAAATCAGGATAAGGCGTGACGAAATCAAAGACTTCTTCTTTCCAATTGCCAAACCAATCTTCCCAACCGACGTTCCATCCTTCTATCAAAACGCCTTGCAGACCGTGCTTTGCCGCAAAGTCGATATAACGTTTCGTGTTTTCGGTGGTAGCGCCGTGTTTACCGCTTGGATTTAGGCTTGACCAGTCTGTATCAGCGAGTTTAAGATTTGCACCTGCTGCATAACTCCAGGTAGATTCGTCGAGATGCATTTCCCACCAGATACCCACGTATTTCATTGGTTTAATCCAGCTTGCATCAGCTATTTTACTTGGTTCATTTAGGTTCAGTATTAATTTAGAAGCCAAAATATCGGTGGCTTTATCGCTGATGACGATGGTACGCCAGGGTGTATGGAATGGCGTTTGCAAAAATGCTTTGTCACCAACGGCACTCGGCACGAGATGAGACGTAAGTTTGAAGTTATTTTTATCAATCATCAAATGCATCGCAGGATAATTGATTTGATATATATTCCATCCGTTGATTTCATCATCAAAGGCGTCTGTACAGCATTCTCTGCAATGATGGTACGGGTACTAATTTCATTGGCACTGCGCCCACGAAAAGCGTTTACTTCGCTTAGTTTTGTTGTAGAATAGCTGTATTCGTTGGTATCGTAGTCTCCCGGTATCCAAAAAGCTTTATGATCGCCAGTAAGATGGAATTCCGTGTTTTCATTCGTCACTACAAAATAGGCTAAAGCATCTTGTTTGGGAAATTCATAGCGAAATCCCAATCCATCATCGAATACTCGAAAGCGAATGACGAGTTGACGATTGCCAACGGCTGCTTGTTGTAGCGTAATGGCTAATTCCCGATAGTTATTGCGGATTGTTTTTAGTTCACCCCATACTGGTTCCCAAGTTTCATCTATAAGATTAGAATCAATCCTTGAAATACTGAAGCCATTCATGAATGCAGGTGCATCTTTGAGTTCCAAACCCAATTTACTGGTTTGTATGATTGGTTTATTCCCGAATAACAGATTATAAGTTGGTTCGCCATTCGATGTTAAGGCAAAAGTAAACGATAATTTTCCGCTTGGCGATTGGATAGTTTGTGCATATATGTTGACACTTAGCAGCGCAAGCAATGCACACAGGAGTATTTTTTTCATAATGGTTCATGTTAGTTTTACACGAACCTAAGTTATTCCCTTTTTTGTTGCCGTTGAATGATAAAAATCAATAGAATAGACTGTCAAAAGGCTTTCTATGCTGCCTTTTGAAGTTGTAACTGTGTATCATCCTTATCATATACTCTTATTCTGTCAAGCAAGATCAACTCAATATTATTTCCCAACCGCTGCTTCGAGCATCGATTTGTCACCTGTCATTTCCCAATATACAAGCGATACCGGAATGACGCCAATGCGATTGAGTTCATCCATAAATTCTTTGAGTACGAATTGATCGCCTCGTTGACGCGCGTATGCTGCGATTAGTTTGTCTAAATCCAGTTTGCCAATGACATAACTTGTGCCGTAAGCAGGTTGACGCAAGTAAAATTGCTCCTCATGCGTGATCGTACCGCCGTCAGCAGGCAACAAACCATAGGGAACCCATGACGATGCGAATGCACAAGCTTCATCAATATTCATTTCCAGCCCGTGCTGATACAATCCTCCCAAACCGCGTGCTGCACGCTGGGCCAACATAATCCAAACCAGTTCCTTAGCTCTGGGCCGATCTTCAAATAGTCCTGCATTCATCATCAATTCTTCCATAGCCGTTGCCAGTCCTTCTGCACGGCTGTCAAAAATATTATACATCGTTGGTACTTGGCGGATACGGCTTTCGTTGGGTTCTTCCCGAATTCTTGCAAGCTCAATCCAATGGTATTGATGGGTGCGCATGACCATGCCATCGCGATAATTGACTTCATCAAAAAAGCCACGAATCCCATCATTCGGTCTAAAGGTCCCCACTTGCTCTTGCATAGCAGGTTTCATGTAGTCTTTGTAGGTCAATACTTCCGAGTCTTTCAGGAAAGCCAGGAATTCGTTGGTCGCTTCGTTCATAAGGCGATCATAATCTTCGGCATTATCGATCTTACTCAGTTTAGGAAGGTTGCGATGGCGATGTTCAAAGAAACGCAGCGAACTATGGGCTCTTGCGAGTTCCCGTTGCATGAGTAATACTTCTTCTTCCCAAGTGTAAGGCACGAGATGTACGTTTTTAAGATTCCAGGTGTAATGCGCTTTACCAATACCAGAAGTTCCGCTTTTCGCATCTGCTTGTGTGGTCAGCCAACCAGCTAATTCATTCGATGCATCGCGTGCTTCTAAAGCGGCATTTGCTAAATCAGGATGGCTATCTTTTATGCTTTCGGCGAAAGCTTCTAAATCAGCGCTTTGTTCGCGGATGCTGCGCGTTCCAGTTAGCCACAAATCATGGGCATTGCCTATGAGATTTGTTTTAGCTTGTTCATACAATTTAGCAGCATTTCTGAGTCGCAATGCAATCTCCGTAGCATCGTTTGCAGAAAGTGGTTGTTGATATTTTGGCAACTCGATACAGCCGTGAATATTAGGTGCTTCGCGCTCCGGCACATCCGAAGGATCAGGATAAAACCAAACGTAGAATGCAGGGTCTCGTTCCCAGGGCTTCGTTATTCGATGCTCAAAGTCCATTCCATTCATTTCCGCCCAGATGAGATACCAATCAACTTGATGCTTGATCGGCCAGCCTGATGTATCGACTGAAGTTAATTGTTTTTGCCAATCGGCTAATGCTTTGTGTTGCTGCGCCATTGCTTCAACAGAATAGTCAGGTACGCCGTCAATCATTTTAGGAGCGCTGAATTCACGCCATTTGAAAAAGAAATCTACCAGTTCTTCATAAGTAGAAAAAGAAGTTGTTTTAGAGCTTGAATCGTCAGGAGAGGTACACGTTATTATTGTAAAAAGCAAGCACAAGGCCAGCAAGGATTGATAGCATTTGTGGCAATTCATGCGATGTTTGTTGAATACAGGCTTCTGCCAATAGCGGCAGCAGGACTAAACTATATAAAATTCAGGAAATCTTGTAACAACGGGAGGTAAAAAGTAAAATTTATACAATTTTGTGAATCATAACGTACTGAATGAAGAAGCGAAGCGATATTGTTACCACTTAGCTATTAAATAATAATTTAAAGTTTAAAATGCACTGGATTAGGCTATTCTGAATTACCCGCAGGAAGTTCCACTCTTTGAAATGCTCTTTTGCGAATAGCATAAAAGATATTGAATGGTTCGATTTCTATTTTTTCGCCTGCCACCAATAAAGATTTAGCTCGACCTTGAATCCGCGGATACAGCCATTCCACGATTTTTTCAATCGAATCATTCTCATCAAAAGTCAAATACATTCGAATCGATTCCTGATAACCTACACTCGTGCCGCGATGATCTTCATCTATAATAATAAAAGCCCCCGTCTCAGGTATTTTAAATTTGTCGCCAAATTGCAGCCAGCGATACACCGCTCCAAAAGATGATATTTCAAATCTTTATCAGTTGTAAGTAGCTCAAGCTTAAGCTTATTGGCAGCAAAAATAGCGTGCTGGTGCATAAAGGTTTCGCGCTCCGCCTCACTAAAACTCATATTTGGGAACTTGCCAGTAAGATGCGCCTCCATTTTCTCTGCCAGTTCTTCGATCTGCTGAAAGCGCTCGGTCGCCATTTCGCGGATGGTTTCATCTTCAAATTTTTCAAAATTATCGGGGTGGTATTTGCCACGCAATTCGCGCAACAATTTCCTGAATTGCTCCGCATCCAATTCTTCAAAGGGTACGCCAAAATATTTTTGAATCGCTTCTTTATCTTTTTCGGTGATCGTGATATTCATGCTCCATCATTTTGCGATTAATACAACAACTTCTGACCTGATTTTGGTTGAGATGATACATTATTTAAAAAGACGATTAAAGAATTAAATTACTTTATTCTCCAAGTCACCTGGTCATCAAATCACCCGATCTCTCAGTCTTAAAAGCGCTTCCCGATCGACGGTATGCTCGCCTTCAAAAGTATGTATTTGAAAATCAAGCTGGTTTTTTGATAATAATTCTTTAAATAACATTGCTCTTTCTGATGTAATAAAAATATCTCTTGTGCCATAAACAAAATGTAAATCTTTATTTACAAAATAATGTTGATATAATAAATAATCCAGATCATCAGGAATAGAGCCTGCCCAAAGTATTAATGAATCAAATCGGGGGAAATCGCGGAGCATCCAGCGTAGCTGCGTAGCACAGCCTTGTGAAAAGCCAAATAATATAATTTTTACATCATGCGGTAGCTGCGAAATGTAATATTGATATAATGTTGAAAGATAATTACTATAATCTTCAATTTCGAGGAGACGATCTTCTTTGGTCATCCAAATCGCGCCAACTTTGCCAGATAAACCTTCTGTATAATAACGCGACAAACCCTCCGGGGCAAGAATAAAAGTATCTTCGGATGCTATTATATCAAATTTTCGAATAAAATATTTAGCAAGTTGCCCTTGTCCGTGACAAGCCAGCCAAAAGTAGCGAATATGCTCGCCAGGCTTACCAATCGTGCTGTAATGCGCGGTTTTAGTGACGGGAATAGTGTGGGATTCTATCATTGAAAATAAGAGATTTGAAATGAGAAATACGAAAATAATAATTTTATCAAAATTTCAATTTTCAAACCTCCAATTTCAAATTTTCAATTTTTCCCTTTTTTCCCCAGGATATTTTTCTCGCGTTCGTCGAGTATTGGGTAAGGGCGAGGTGCTTCTTCCATCACTTGATGGAGTACCATTGTTTGATATTTCCAAAGTCCTTTTTCATACTCATAGCCTTCGTAGCTTCCATCAGGCACCATCACAGGGCCTTGGCCATGCGTGCCCTCCATCGGTATGAGGTGATCAAAAATCAACAATTCCAGGGCTTCATCATAATTCAACCGAACACTTGTTTCCGCTGAATATTCTAAAAACAAACGTTTTTTGGTAATCGATGGCTTCCCTTTCTCCTGATGCACAAATACGGGTGCGCCAAAAACGGGTTTTCCATCTTTGAAAGTCAAGACATCCACGATTTTACGCTTGCGAAAAAATTCATATCCATCGAAGCCAAACAATAAATAATACTTGCCGTTCGGGCCTTTACATTCTTTAAGCGTATAATATAAAGAACCGTACCAATTATCAGGCGTCAATTCGGATTGCTCCACATTTGTAACCAAAGCAGATCGATCGATCAAGGGATATAACTTCAATTCCGGCGTATTCATTTGAATAGCGCCATAATAACGATAATCGTCTTTATCCACATATAATTGCCATGTAAAAATGCGGAAGGAACTATCCTGCGGATATTGAATCGAAACCGTTTTGAGCCTTTCAAAAGGGTATTGAAAAGAATTTTCGGTTTTTAAAGCTTTAACCAGGGTTTGAATCATATTGCGACAAGCCGCAAAGCGATAATCCTCAATCGAATCATTAACCACAGCATAACCCAGAATTGCGAGCGTATCTTCCCAGGTGTGAATGGTGTTCCAATTCTCTTCACTGAGTTTATCTTTGGATTGAGCATTTAATGAAATTCCAAAACCGAGGCAAAGTAATATTACAAACAGTCTGTTCATTTGATAGATTTTACGCTGCTTGTAACGTGTAATGAAGATTAAAAATTGTGGCTTAACGATGCCTTCTCGCTTTGTTATTTTTATAATCCATAAAAATAAATTCCCCAAGGCCCTGCAGGCTGCTGTAAAAAGCTTTGCCATTATTGGCGCGGGTAAACTGATCTACAAAGCGCACCAGATAAGGGTCGCGTGCGATCATGAAAGTAGTGATCGGTATTTGCAATTTTCGGCATTGCGTAGCCAAACCCAGGGTGCGACTCACAATTTTACGATCAAGCCCAAAGCTGTTTTTATAATATTTCTTCCCTTTTTTGATACAAGTTGGTTTACCATCGGTGATCATAAAAATCTGCTTATTCGGATTTTTGCGGCGGCGCAAAAGATCCATACCAAGCTCCAAACCCGCGACGGTATTGGTGTGATAAGGCCCAACTTCGAGATAAGGCAAATCCTTGATTTCGATCTGACGAGCATCATCGCCAAAGACCAATACATCAAGCGTATCCTTCGGATAGCGCGTTGTGATTAATTCCGCCAATGCCATTGCCACTTTCTTGGCAGGGGTGATGCGGTCTTCACCGTACAAAATCATCGAGTGCGAAATGTCGATCATCAGCACCGTACTCATCTGGCTTTGATAGAATGTTTCCTGCACTTCCAGGTCTTCCTGGGTCAGCTTAAATTCATCGATGCCGTGATTCAATTGGGCATTGCGCAAAGACTCGGATACGGCAATACTATCTAAAGAATCTCCAAACTCAAAAGGTCGCAAATCGGAAGTAAACTCGTCGCCGCGACCGCCTTGCCTGGTATTATGATTGCCGCGTTTGGTCTTTTTCAATTGCCCGAAAACATCCTCCAAAGCCTTACGGCGCAAAGCGATTTCCAGTTTGGAAGAAGGTACAAATCCTGGCGATTGGGCACTTTCTTGCTCGATATAACCCTTATCAATCAAGTCTTGAATAAAGTCAGCCATGCCATAATTCTCATCCGTCAGGTTATATTCTTTATCCAGTTCCGTCAGCCACGACAAAGCTTCACGCACATCCCCGGAGGTGTACATCATCAATTCTTGAAAAATTTTGAATAATTTATCGAAAGGTGACTCATTATCACCTGGTTTATGCTCTGAAAATTTCCATCCAATCATAATTATTGGTTGAAAGGTTTAAGTAGCTCCCATTGATAATGGGAGTTATTGTAAAAATAAAATCGTCTTGATTAAAGTTCAAGACCAATCACGTTAAATTCTAATTTTCTTTTGCTTTAAGCAATCGCGCAACATTTGGCAAGTTCCAGATAATCGGGTCGATCGGAAACCAATTTATGAATAAAATGCTCTTTCACTTCGCCATCCTGAATGACAAAAACACCAGGCATTTGAAATCCGTCACCAATTACTTTACCCGTGCCATGCCCTTCCAAAATCCCAGACTGAAAGCCTCTGATAAAAAAATGCAATCCAAAAAGTTGATTAAAATTACCTTTTACCAAGCCAAAAGCCATATAGTACTTGCATTCCGGGTCACTTATATGGGTGGCCCCTGCCAATTCATACCGATTGAAATAGCGATCCGCCGTTTCTTGATCTGACATATGAACAAAGACAATTCTTGTCCCTGTTTCCTCAATTCCCTTTCGGCGTTTGGCAATATCCGAAAGCGCTTCCCGACAAAAAGTACAACCGAAATGCCGCAGAAATACGAGCATAATTGGCTGATTATAAGACATTTTACTGACCGATTCGTCAGTGTTCGCAACCATTTGCTCCAAGACCTCCGCACCTATATTTACAAATGCAGACATGATAAAAGGGTTATTTTTTGAGTACATTTCTCAACAAGCACAAGCCCGAAAAGTTTATTTTTAAAATATTTGTTCCAGCACATCTCCTACTAAATATGCCAATATCGCTGCAATAATGCCCAAAAATAAAGTTTCACTCACACCTCGAATAATACTTAGCTCGTTGACATAACTTTTTAATATGACAATAAAAATAAATGCAATAGTCGTGAACACCGAAGCCCAAAAGAAAAGATGAATACCCAAAGGATAAATGTAGTCAACCACATACACCAGCAAAGGCACAAACCCTATTAATATAAAGGATACAAAAGTGGAAAAGCCCAAGGACAGAGGCGACTTGGCGGCGGGAATCATGGCCAGTTCTTCCCGCATCATCGTTTCCACCCAAAGCTTTTTGTCAGATATAATATGCGTTACAATTCGATCCAAAAGCTCGCCGCGAAAGCCTTTTTGATAATATATTTCCTTTATTTCTGCCCTGCCTTCTTCAGGATTATGTATCACTTCCTGACTTTCCAGGCGATAATATTTTCATAATGGTGTAATTCTGACTTGTTTGACAAATAACTTCCCACCGACATGGAGAAACCATCGGCGATCAAATTGGCGAAGCCAAGAATAATCACCACCGAACTTTCTAACCCGACGCCGGCAGCACCCGCCACTACCGCAAATGTCGTCACCGAACCATCGATGCCGCCGTAAACAAATTCAGGCAGAAATTGTTGTAATTTACTGATTTTCAAATTTGTATGTTTTTAATTGAAAGATAATAAACAAAGCTCAATCCTCAGTCCCCAATCCTTTGTAATTTTGCAAAAAAATTAATTAGTCCATGCTCACAGCCATTTCCCCGATCGACGGGCGTTATCAAGACAAAGTTCAGGAATTAGGCGGTTTTTTCTCAGAATTTGCGCTTATTAAGTATCGCGTTTTTGTGGAAGTGCAATATTTTATTGCCTTGTGCGAACTCCCCTTGCCTCAGCTTAAAGAATTGAATGAAAAGCATTTTAGCGAATTGATCCGCATTTGCAATCAATTTGATATGGCTGATGCCGAAATTATAAAATCCATCGAAAAAACGACCAACCATGATGTAAAAGCAGTAGAATATTATATAAAAGAGAAATTTGACACGCTCCATATTACACAATATAAAGAATTTATTCACTTTGGTCTGACTTCGCAAGATATTAATAATACTGCAATTCCGCTTTTGCTAAAAGATGCGATGAAGCAAGTCTATCTGCCTTTGTTTGAAAAATTGCGCAATCGCCTGGACGAGCTTGCTCGCACTTGGCTCAACATTCCTATGCTCGCTCGTACGCATGGGCAAGCGGCCTCGCCGACCACCGTTGGTAAGGAATTGATGGTATTTGTAAAACGCCTGGACGTACAAATCGAGCAGTTGAAAAGCATTCCCGACAGCGCTAAATTTGGCGGCGCCACGGGCAATATGAATGCGCATTATGTCGCTTATCCTGAGATTGATTGGCATAATTTTGCCAATTTTTTCCTGCGTCAATACTTGGGTTTGGAACGTTCTTACCCGACTACTCAAATCGAACATTATGATAATCTGGCTGCATTATTCCAGGCGATGAGCCGTATCAATACTATACTTGTTGATTTTTGCAAAGATATATGGACTTATATTTCAATGGATTATTTCAAACAAAAGGTGGTTGCTAATGAAGTGGGTTCTTCCGCGATGCCGCATAAAGTGAATCCGATTGATTTTGAAAATGCCGAAGGAAATTTTGGTATAGCGAATGCTATTTTTACACATTTAGCAGAGAAATTGCCCATTTCCCGACTTCAGCGCGACCTGACCGATAGCACCGTACTCCGCAATATTGGCGTGCCAATCGCGCATACAGTGATTGCTTTTAAATCTTTATTAAAAGGCCTGGATAAAATATTATTAAATGAACATAAAATTCACGAAGACCTTGAAAATAACTGGATGGTCGTAGCCGAAGCGATTCAAAGCATTTTGCGCCGCGAAGCCTATCCGCAACCTTATGAAGCCCTCAAAGCCCTTACGCGAGGTAAAGCAAACATTACGCATGCCGATATGCTCGAATTTATTGAGAATCTGGAAGTAAATGATAATGTAAAAACGGAATTAAAAAACATTACACCGCATAATTATATCGGAAAAGTTTAATTACATACACAAAAACAGATAACCGATTCACTGACAACATTTTACATCCTTTTCCCATTTTCATATTTAATAACCCTGGGTTCTTGATACACAGGTTTAATAAATGTTTCCATGAAGGCTCTTGCCGAAGGTTCGTCTTTAAAATCGCCAACAGTATAAGAAAAGGTACCGCTTTCCAATTGCTCCATCACGACTTTGCCATGTCGGAAAAATACTTCGCTGGTATCTTTTAATAAAGTATCACTTGCCATAATTTCAATACGAAAACCGGTATAATTTTCCGGTAAATCTTTAGCAGGATAACCTTCTGGTTTTTTAATTTTTATTTCAATATCGGTAGCAGTCGGGCGCAGAATGCCTGATTTTACTGAATCCTTTTCAGAATTTTTAATTAAAGGCTTGTCAAAACCTTCGCTTTGCGCGAATATAATATTTAGTAAAAAAACGAATAATAAAGTGAATAAATACTTCATATTGCTTGATTTTTAAGGTTATTTAATCCATCCATCCAATATTCCAACATTCCGATTTAACTTTGGCATCGAGTAAAAATACAGAAAATCCGCATGAGTTTACGAATCGTCTTTATGGGTACGCCCGATTTTGCTGTTCCTTCCCTGGACATCCTTGTACAAAACGGTTATAACGTGGTTGGTGTTGTGACGGCTACCGACAAAATGGGCGGCCGTGGTGGCAAACAATTGATCGAATCCGCTGTGAAAAAATATGCGCTGGAGAAAGGTTTGAAAATATTGCAGCCGGAAAAACTTAAATCTCCAGAGTTTATTCAAGAATTACAAGCATTAAACGCTGATTTACAAATTGTTGTCGCATTCCGAATGCTGCCGGAAATGGTATGGTCGATGCCACCCAAAGGCACGTTTAATTTACATGGTTCGCTCTTGCCCAAGTATCGCGGCGCGGCGCCGATCAATTGGGCCATCATCAGTGGCGAGGTCGAAACCGGCGTTACTACTTTCTTTTTACAACACGAAATTGATACCGGTGATGTAATTATACAAACAAAAATTCCTATCGGTGAAAACGAAACCGCTGGCGAAGTGCACGATCGTATGATGCTGCTTGGCGCAGAAACAGTGCTAAAAACAGTTCAAATGATTGAAAAAAATAATATTATATTGCAAAAACAAAACAATATAGAAGCATCGCACGCGCCCAAGCTTTTCCATGAAACTTGCGAAATTAATTTTAATCAAACTACTCAAAAAGTGCATAATTTTATTCGAGGACTAAGCCCCTACCCTGCCGCATGGACGACTTTAGATGGCTTGGAATTCAAGATTTTACGCACAACAAAAGAAATAATATTACATGATCTTGAACCCGGAAAATTTATTTCGGATAATAAAAAAATACTCAAAATTGCTACCATTGATGGCTTCGTACATGTGCATGAATTACAATTGCAAGGACGGAAACGCATGGATACGGTAGCTTTTTTGAATGGTTATAAATTTGATATTTGATAAAAATTTTATTGCAAATATTATATCTTTGAAAAAAAACAATTCGATGAAACGCCTACACCTATTGATTTTGCTACTTTCTTTTGCTTTTATATGCACGCAATGCACGGATAAACCGCAACAACAAGAAGAAGAAATTAAAGCAAGAGCTATTTGGACGGCACAACAAGCAAACGACTGGTATGCTCAGCAACCCTGGCTCATCGGCAGTAATTTTGTGCCAAGCACCGCGATCAATCAATTGGAAATGTGGCAGGCGGAAACTTTTGATACAGCGACTATTAATCGGGAATTATCCTGGGCGAAGTCACTGGGAATGAACACGATGCGCGTTTTTCTGCACGATCTTACGTATGAAGAAAATTCTGATGCGTTTCTCCAGCGTATTGAAATATTTCTGCAAATTGCTGACCAGC
>JADJNW010000030.1 GCA_016714085.1 Saprospiraceae bacterium | reverse complement strand
TTTACAAAAGCTACACAGCATCAGGAAATTTGTCCAACGAAAGTTACATCCGTGCAGCCGCGTGAAATAAATTCGCCGCTATATGAAAACACCCGTGCCGCCAAAAAGATCTAAAACCTTTACCGATTCAAAATCTATATTATTATTTAGAATATTAAACAACCCCTCTTTAGCAAAATCCAGTAGTTGGCGCATTAAGGCTGAGTTATCGGCGGGTGGGTGCCCGCGGCGTCCTTTAAATTTTCCTCCTATAATACGCATTTAAAATGACTTATTTGAATACGTAAAGATTTCAGTACCAAAGTGTTGAACTAAAAGATCGAAGAAAAATGCCACGGGTTGTTCTTTCCATTTTGGCCCAGACTTAATAAAATCGAGGGCAGCGGGAAGAAGAAAATGAAGATTATGGATAATATAACGATGAAGCAAAGGGATAGAATTTCCAGATTCTTTATCAATTGACCGGAAGTATAAGTTGTGACTTCTTCTGGCGTCAAATAGCTAAACTGGTCAAAAACGAAGCATTACATAATATAAAAAGTCTTTCGCTGATTGATAATTAAATAAGTTAATAAATTGGAGCGATTTTTCTTGGAACAAGTCCCAAATCAACTTCCCGATTATTACATGGAGAAGGAGCGTTGTGCCTTTGCGGCTGTATTTTTGCGAAAGCAAAACCATTCCAGAATCGACGTAGTAATATGAAAGATCTTACTGCCTGGCAAATATTTACAGAGGTATGTCAGGATGTCGCGCTGCTCCGCATGAGCATTGACCACAGATAGCGGGGAATTTCATCGGTACACGAATATCAACAAGAATCTTCTAATGGCACAATCTGTTGGAGGGTAAGCACGCTTTCTGCTGTATTATAAAAACGATTCGGTATCCGGCGTAAAAATAGAAGAAGCAATGCCTGCTGAATACTGCGATACTGCTGACGCAAATATTCATCTTGCAAAAACAACGAGAGCTGGGCGGCAGAGATGAGAGATAATCAAATCCTTGCAGCGCTTTTGGCGCAATTGTCGTTGTTCGTCGATGTGCAGATTTGACAAACTGCCCACCCCGATCAGGATGGAGCAGTTCGTGTTGCGGAGTTTGTTTTGCCCGAAAAGTTATGGTCTGATATTTCTAGTTTTATCTTCCCTCCCAATTTCCAGATAAGTTTGGTGCAGTAAGACTACCACCTTAACGTATCTCGGTTATAAGATTTATCGTATTTGCATATAATGGATTAGCAAAACGACCCATAAATCTTTGCCGTTGAATGCCGCTTCCACTACATTTACTAAGGTACTTTGTTAAGTAAGCGTATCTGCTTTTGAGTTCGAAAGTACACCTCCACCATAAGGAACATACATCATGGAATCCCAGGTTAAGTCCAAGCGAATCAATCGTTTGGATAGCCGGGAAATAAGAGGGCTATCATAAGTATTTCGCCTGTATAGTTTTTGGATCATCGAGATCCCCAAATACTTGTACAATCTGGAAACTATCATTGGTCAATACATACCCGATCGAGTCAAAAGTAGGAGAGAAGCCACCTTTGATATCCCGGAACAATTCCTGTGCTTTGCGTATTTCCATCAACTGGGCAATGACTGCTTGTTCTCTTTCGTGCTCTGCTCGCAAGCAATGGGTTCGCGAATGCCTGAATGAGCAACCATACCAATCCAACTATAACGACAGCTAAGATAATGTTAATTACGAAATCTCATTTTTCGGTTTTGTTTTGCGCAATTATAAGGCTTTTTCATTTAAAATAGGACACTTATCCAAATGCAATTTTAGGATGCCTTCATTTGAGTTAAATGGAATTTGGACAGAATGCAAGGTAAAAGCAATTAATAGTGGTGTATGCACAAAAAAAAAATTTATGCACCAATTTTGCGTTACCATTGAAAACGGCATAACTAAATCACGATCATAATTTTGCAGTAACATTGCCTCTATCCTGGCGCTGCTTTGCAAATGTAGCGTCTCAGCAATTACGACATCGCCTTTACTGTGCCCATCACCACTGCGTCTTGCGCAAAAACTTTTCCATCCACCCGGCTATCCTCGCCCATCACCCAATTTTTTTATCGCAACGAACCTCTCCCAGTGACGGCACCATCCATGCGAATATTTTCTGGCGAACGGAATCTTCTATCTTTGTACCTTTAGCTACAACGCAATTAGCCGTTGAAGCAGTGGGCATCGGATTTTTTGCCATTTTGGCACTTCCACCTTGGGTTTTGCTTTTGTATCCAGCATTGACATAATTCAAATATAGTTTTGGTTTTTAATTTGATGAAAATCAACAATATAATCAAATTTGACCGTATTGATTGAACGATCAATTGACAATTGTCAATTAAAAACTTGGGGGTTTCTGCGATAAAAATAGAATAATTTTGTTAGTTTGTACAATATGAGTGTCACTATTTTAGGTATAGAATCATCTTGCGACGATACAGCTGCTGTTATGCGATGGCGAGGTGCAAAGCAATATTGTCGCGGGTCAGAAGTGCATAAACTATACGGCGGCGTAGTGCCGGAAGTCGCATCGCGCGCGCATCAAGCCAATATTGTACCTGTAATCGAAATAGCTTTACAAAAAGCATGTGTCTCGAAAGCGGACATTGACGCGGTAGCTTTTACGCGCGGCCCTGGTTTGATTGGTTCTTTGACCGTGGGCGTTTCGTTTGCCAAAGCTTTTGCGTTGAGTAGAAATATTCCTTTAATCGAGGTCAACCATCTTCAAGCACATATCTTGGCGCATTTGCGGAAGCACCAAAGCCTTCATTCCCATTTCTTTGCCTTACCGTGTCGGGCGGACATACACAGATTGTGCTGGTAAAGAATCACTTAGATATGGAAATTTTGGGTAAAACGATAGACGATGCCGCTGGCGAAGCCTTTGACAAAACTGGCAAACTCCTGGGATTGGATTATCCCGCAGGGCCTTTGATTGATCGCTTGGCGCAGCAAGGTACGCCGCGTTTTGAATTCCCGGAGCCGCAAATTCCTGGATTAAATTTTAGTTTTAGCGGATTGAAAACGTCGATTTTATATTTTTGAAAAAGAATTGGAATCAAATCCAAATTTTATACAGGAAAACCTTGCGGATATTAGCGCTTCGGTGCAGGATCGGATTGTTAGCATCTTGATCAAAAGTTGCAAAAGCATGCCGAAATGACTGGTATCAAAGAGATTGCGATCGCTGGAGGTGTATCTGCTAATTCTGGTTTGCGGGGAAGCATTAGAAATAATTGGAAAAATTAGGCTGGAATACTACATTCCTCGATTTGAATATTGCACCGATAATGCCGCAATGATTGCTTTGACAGGATATTACAAATTTTTGAATAATGAATTCGCAAGCCAGGACGTAGCACCAGTGGCGCGTTGGGATATATAATATTTGATTTAGTAATATCTTTATAATAATAAGTAATTTTATATTTTGCACCGAAAATATTCACTCACTATTTAACACAATTCTATGCACGCCGGGCGAAATTATACCCTGAAAGAAGTGGTAACATGGACCAGAAGGGATATCATAAAACTTTTAATTATTGCTGCTATTCCAACCGCTTTTTACGAATTATTACATTGGAAATGGATGACTCTGCCCTGGTTGCCGATTGCATTGATTGGTACGGCGGTTGCATTTTTAGTAGGTTTTAAAAATAACGCGACTTACGATCGGCTCTGGGAAGCCCGTCAAATCTGGGGTGGCATTGTTAATTCCAGTCGCACTTGGGGTATCATGGTCAAGGATTTTATTACAAATAAACACGCATTATCGCCATTATCAGGGAGCTGAACTTTTACAAATTCATCGGCAAATGATATATCGCCATGTTGCCTGGCTCACGGCGCTTCGCTTTCAACTGCGGGAGGCACGTGTTTGGGAGAATTTAAAAAAGAATTATAATCTTGAATACCGCAATTTTTATAGCATTCCTGAGCATGAAACAAAATTGGAAGATGAATTGACGCCTTTTTTATCATCAGAAGAAAAAGCTTATATTTTAAATAAAAAAAGAATCGCGCAACACAACTTGTTGGTCTGCAATCCAAGGAATTACGTGAGTTATTAGAAAAAGGTTTAATAGAAGATTTCCGACATATGGAAATGCAAGCCATTCTGAAAGAATTTTATGAACATCAGGAGCAAGTGCGAACGCATTAAGAATTTTCCTTATCCGAGACAGTTTGCTACTTTGAATCTTTATTTCGTATGGTTATTTATTTTATTATTACCTTTGGAATGCTGCAAGAATTGAAAAGCTGGGCGACCACTTCGTGGCTTACCGTGCCTTTCAGCGCCGGTTTCCTGGGTTTTCATACGAAAAAATCGGTGAAGCCACCGAAAATCCTTTTGAAGGCACGCCTAATGATATTCCGATGGCTGCGCTCAGCCGCACGATTGAGATCGACTTGCGCGAAATGTTGGAGGAAACGAAATTGCCGGAAGCTGTAAAGCCGGTAAATAATATTTTGATGTAAAGTTTATTATATAGATTATAAATATTTTAACCACCAATAATCATGCGTAGATTTATATTGCCAATACCATTTGCATAAGAAGTACATAGGTATTAAGAATAACAACCATATTATATAAACCAGCCATAATTGCGGCGCATAATCTGCCGGAATACTGTCGGGAGTGGCCACAAAAAAGTTTAAATATTGTCCATAGCGAATATAATGCCAAGCCACCGCCAGCAAACTCAAAATCGGGAAATGCAGCACATAAAAGAAAAATGGCCGCGCCCAAAGGTGATAAGGATATTAGCTAATTTTCCTTGTACTTTTTCAAATGGGATTAATAATAATAATGCTAGTCAATTGTCATTAATAAAAATAATAAAGACGGCGGATATTTTTCAGTATTTAAAAAAGACATTACACTACCTATAATTATCCTGAGGTGACCATAAACGCGGGTCGCCGTCCAATTAGTGGAGCGTAATAAAATAAATAAAGCCGTCAGCCCGATGCCCCATTTTTAATAGAAAATCAAAACGCTTTTTTGTTCCCATTTCATAATATTTCCAAAATATAACCGATAGAAAAGCACGCCAACCAGGGGATCAAATTATAAACAACAAAAGCCCGAATGTTTGATCTTCATTAAAAGGAATCCATTGTCGTCCGCCATATAAAATTTGCCAAAGCCAAGTGAATGAACCGAATGACTCCGCTTTGACGCCTTCCAATAAATGATGTCCGGCAATCATAATAATAGAAAAAGCAGCGATCAGCCATTGCGGTAGCCAGATCAAGCCCGCCAACACAATCATCGCCCAACCAATTGCCCATATCCTTGCACAAATACAAAGCCCGCCAAATGTGGCAAAGTCAAGGACCAACTGATATTTACAATCAATAATTCAATGATAATCAACCAAATACCTCGACTTATTAAAAAGCGACTCAAGGCAGCTTTATCCTTGATTTTTTCACCATATAAAAACGCAGCAGTTCCGGCCAGAAATACAAAAATCGGTGCGCAAAAATGCTTGATCCATCTTGAAGAACCAACCCGCTTGCCGTGGTTGCATATCTTCAGGCATTTGAGGGGTCGCAAACATATCTCTAATATGATCGATTGCCATAAAAATGATTACTAAGCCCCGTAGAATATCAATTGAATTGATGCGTTTGCGGATAAGAGCAGACCCGGTGGTAGTCATATTTGTGAAAATTTATAGGTGATTTCTTGTCGAGCAGTATAAAATTTTGCTATAAAAAGCTGATAATTTGAACTTTAGCAAAGGTATAAAAAAGCTACTGATTTTTTGAAATTAAACCTTGCAGAATAGACTCTTTTATAAGCTATAATTTATAACTATCTTTACAAGATTTTTTAATTTCGCTTGGACTCAACTTTAACACTTCGATTTCTGACCGAACCAACCGATGTAAACTTCGGTGGTAAAGTGCACGGCGGCATGGTAATGAAATGGATCGACCAGGCGGGCTACGCTTGCGCATCAAATTGGTGCAGCGGCTATTGCGTGACGGTCTATGTGGGCGGTATTCGTTTTTATCAACCCATTCATATTGGCGATTTGGTTGAAATACAATGCCGAATTATTTACACCGGCAATACGAGTATGCACGTGGCAGTATGTGTATTCGCGTGCGACTACGGAAGAAGAATTGCGTAAAAACACGCATTGCATTATTGTTTTTGTTGCAGTTGACGAACAAGGTGAACCGCGCCCTGTGCCTAAATGGGCACCCCAAACCGAGCAAGAGCAACGCTTGGAGGCTTACGCCAAAAAACTCATGGACTTGCGTCGGGATATTGACGAAGAGATGCGACCGTTTTTGGGAAGTGTAATAGCTATTTAAGCAATTTTCCAATTTCGCGCCAGGTTATTAACTGAATGCCTTCCTGTTTTAATATTTTCTTACATTTTTTACTTGTAAAAAAATCATAATCAGCCTGCCGCCAAGCCGCGCCCCAATTGGGGTGGTTGACGGTTAATCCCTGCATCTCCAAATCATTATACGCAGTATGAATCACTAATTCATTTACTCCGTGTTGTAATGTTTTTAATGCATTTTTATAAAAATCCTGCATTCCTTTTTCATAATCGGAGGGCGAAGCGGTGATCGAACGATCAATAAAATAAGCCTTGAGGTATCAGGCGGTTGCCCTGCGAATCCTGTTATCATATTTCGACTCACTTTTACAGGAACATTATATTCTCTTCCCATTTTTACATAAAGCGCAAAAGTAGTTGGGTTGGAAAATAAACATCGCATATGCGTATCAAAATGCGTAAATTCGATGCCCATTGCCTTTGCCTTTTCAATCTGGGCGCAGGTTCGCGTTCTATTTCTTCAGGTTTGGCATTTTTTGCAAAATCATTACAATTATTATAAAAATAGCCGTTGGCATCCACCAAACTATTTACTTCATTACGCGGCGCAGCAGGGCGTCCATTATTCCATTCCCATTCACTACTTAATGTCAAATGTAATCCTATATCATGATTCGGGTTTGCTTTCGCATATTCTGCCACTTCTGTAAGCCAGGGGACAAGGCACCATTACACTGACCGAATTGACCGAACCATCTTTAATGCTTTAAAACTTGCTTGATTTTCAGAATGCGAAACCGCCAGATCATCGGCATGAATAATTAATAATTTCGCGTCTTTTTGAATAGCCAAGCCGTTCGGCAAGCGAGGTTTGTGATTGTGCGAAAAATGTAATAAAAATGTAAAAGAATAGTAATAAAACGCTTTTCATGAATTTAATTTTAATTCATTAATTTTTGAATTTCCCGCCAGGTAACGAGCTTAATATTTTGCTCTTTTAATAATTTTTTACAAGCTTTACTCATAAAAAAATCATAATCATCCTGTCGCCAGGCTGCGCCCCAGTCGATATGATTCACCATCATACCTTGCGTTTCCAGGTTTTCATAAGCCGTGTGAATGAGCAACACACTGACACCAGATGGTAATGTACGTATAACATTTTCATAATATTGTTTCATACCTTTTTATAATCTTCCGGGCCTGCAGTTAGCACTCGATCTACGACGGGCGTATTTTCATCAAAATAATCTTTAAATAAATCGGGCATTTGTTTAATAATTCCATTTACCATATCATGATTAATCATAGCCGGAATGCGATATTCTTTTGATAATTTTAAATAAGCGCTAAATTTTGCCGGATTCGTAGAAAATAAACAGCCCATGTGCGAATCCAGATGCGTCGGCTCTAAGCCTAAAGCTTTGGACTTTTCAATCTGGGCGCGGAGTTCGCGTTCCACTTCCCGGTTTTGCGTTTTTGGCTACATCGGCACAATTATCATAAAAATAACCATTGGCATCAACGAGCCCAGGCACTTCGCCGCGCGGCGCCGCCGGGCCCCATTTGTACCATTGCCATTCGCTGGTAAGCGTGAGGTGCAAACCCAAGTCATGATTCGGATTTGCTTTGGCGTATTCCGCGACTTCTTTGAGCCAGGGACAAGGCACCATTACGCTCGCCGAATTCACCGAGCCATCTTTCATCGCTTTAAAGCTTGCCTGATTTTCAGAATGCGCGACCGCCAGATCATCGGAGTGAATAATCAATAATTTCGCATCTTTTGAATAGCCGAGGCGCTCTGCGAGGGAAGCTTGTGCTTGCAAGGAAAAGGTAAGTAAAACGTATAATAACGAAGTAAAAAAAATCCTGTTTTTCATAATATTTTTGATTGGATATTATTAGTTATTGATATAATGTAGCATATTTTTAAGTATAATAATTATGGCACATTTTTAAAATGCGCCATAACTTTATACTTTCGGCAATTCCCACGGCTTCCGATAATTCGGTGTAATCAATTGATTTGCAGCCTTATTCTTACCAAAATTTTGCTTCGCTTCATTCAATCCAAACGTGAATTGGTGCGCAAGGAAATATTGCCCATGTGTGCATACAAAGCAACTAGCCTACCATTTTCGATGGTGCAGTTCGGATCTTTGCGAGATTTGATACAATCTATAAAGTTTTGCATATGCTCGGATGCGACTCACCGCCAGATTTCTTAGGCATTTCCGGTACTTTGGGTGCTTTCTTTTCATCATCCCATTCAGGAAATAATTCCCAACCTTGCCGATTAATTACAAGCGTTGCATCATCGCCAATAAAAGCCAGACCATAGGAAATACCATAAGGGCCTTTCTGCGTACCGGCCGTATGTTCCCAAGTCATTACATAATCATTTAGTTGGTAATTAACACTCATCGTATCAAAAGTTTCATGGGCATGATCTTTGAAAGAATAATTCCCGCCCGAAGCGTTCACCGATAGGGGAGGCGTTTTAATATCTTTGACCCATAGGGCCATATCGATCAAATGCACGCCCCAATCCGTGAGCAAGCCGCCACCAAAATCCCAAAACATACGCCAGGAACCATGAAAATGATTGGTATTAAAAGGACGCGCAGGCGCTGAGCGACCATTTCATAATCCACGCCGGCGGGTACAGGTTCATTTGGAACTTTCATTGGGTGACGCCATAATTAAAATTGCCCCAGACATTTACTTTACGTAGCTTACCGATTTTACCCGATTTCATAAAAGCCATCGCTTCCTGCCAATGCGCACCGCTGCGCTGCTGTTGCCCGACTTGCGCTACACGATTATATTTTCGAGCGGCTTTCACCATCAAATCACACTCGGCAATACTATTCGCCAAAGGCTTTTCCACATACATCTTTACCCGCTTCAAGCTGCAATAAACGGCAGACAATGCCAATGATCGGGCGTACCAATAATGACCGCATCCAAATCTTTATTTTCCAATAACTTGCGATAATCATTATATTGCATCGGCGCTTTGCCTTGAATTTTCTCTACATCCGCCGCGCGTTTTGCCAAAATATTACTGTCAATATCACAAAGCCCAATACATTCTACGCCTTCTATTTTCAGCGCATTTTCCAGATTGCCAAAGCCCATACCACGCACCCCGATCAGCGCGATATTGATTTTTTCATTCGGTGAAAAGCGCCTGTTCTTTGCAAAAGATAATAAAGGAGACGACGCGAGCGTAGCCACAGCAATAGTTTTGGAAGTATCTTGCAGGAATTTCCGACGAGAAGTGGACATGGTTTAGTTCATTTTAGGTGTTTTAATATAAAGTTGAGATGATCGAAGATACAAAAATCAATGATCAAAATGTCTATGTTTTTTACTTCCCAACATGATATTTTAATGATACCAAGCCGGTATCATACGTTTTAGATTCCAATAAAGTCAATTCAATACGATCTTTCAAGCCAATAAACAAAGGCTTTCCAGCGCCCAATAATATCGGATGCACCGAGAGCCAAAGCTCATCCACCAAGCCCAATTGCATCAAAGCCGCCGTCAAATCTGCACCACCGAACAACCAAATATCTTTACCGGGGCGATTTTTAATTTCCATGACCTGCTGCTGAATGTCTCCTTTTACCAAAATCTTCCCCTCCGGCACACTTTCCAGGGTGTTAGAAAAAACGTACTCTTCCACCTTTGGCATCCAATCTGCACCGCCCTCAGAGGCGTGTGCCTGCGCCAATTCAAAAGATTTCCTGCCGATAAAAACGGCATCAATCCGATTAAAAAAATCGCTCATACCATAATCCTGATCGGTGAAGCACCAATCGTATTCGCCATTCGGACCTTCGATGAAACTGTCGAGGCTAACGGCTAATCCTAAGATAACTTTTCGCATAAAAAAGGGATTTAAGCAGCACAACGAAGATAATATTTTTTGCATAGAAGATATCAATTTACCTATCTTTGGAAAGTTGTCTCACAGTTTTGAATTATTATATCCACATTATATAAACCACATAAAATCATGGAACAATTTTCTGTAAGAGATCAAATTATTGAAATTGTAAATAAACTCTTCATTTATACCGACGAACAAAAATGGGATCAACTTCAAAATGAGGTGTTTACAAAAGAAATCTGGTTTGATATGTCCTCGATGGGCGGCGAGGCCAAAGACATCACTGCCAAAGAAGTATGTGAAATGTGGCAAAAGGGATTTGAAGGCATCGACGCTGTGAATCACCTCAGCGGCAATCATTTAGTCACGATTGATGGCGCAGATGCCGAAGTATTTGCGTACGCCACCGCCACGCATTATAAAAAAGCAGCACAACAAGGCAATACCAGAACATTTGTTGGTACCTATAATATCCATTTGATGCAAACCCAACACGGTTGGCGGATTAATGCTTTTAAGTATAATTTGAAATATGTAGAGGGGAATGTGGAGTTGAAATGAATCATGCTATTATGAGCTTGCATAAAGAATTTCCTACAGTAGTGGGATGGAGGAGATATTTGGAGCAATTTAACAGACAAAGCAGCAAAATTTAATATTATAGCTAAACAAACTTAGGAAGCAATAAAAAGAGTACGATACATCTTGAATTAAAAAGATATGCTGAAAGAATCGCAAAACATTACAAGGTAGAATTCTCAGTAAGAAAAAGTGGAAAATTGAGAGCTCGGGATTTATTTTTCCATGGATGGAAAGAAGGCAAAAGATTTATTTGGCAATTAAAAGAAAATCTAATTGAAGCAATTGAAGAAAGCGAACTGACTGGAATTGAACAGTACCCAGAAGAAATCCCTTTGGATGAGGCGCAAATTTTTAATGAAGGAATGAAGAAAACTGTTGTAGTTGATAGATATGAAAGACATCCTAAAGCAAGAGCTAAATGTATCGAATACTGGAAATGTACTTGTTCTGTTTGTGAATTCGATTTTGAAAAAGTTTTTGGTGATCTTGGGAAAGGTTTTATCCATGTTCACCATCTAACTCCTCTTTCTGAAATAGGAAAAGAATATGAAGTCGATCCTATTAAGGACTTAAGACCTATTTGCCCTAATTGTCACGCGATGATTCATAGAGAAAATCCACCTTTAACAATTGAACAATTGAAATTAGTCATTAATAAAAATAGATAGAAAGATGACACCCACCACCGCCACCACCATCGACGAGTACATCGCTACGTTTTCGGAGGACATTCAGGCGATCCTCCAGGAAATACGCGCTACGATCAAAGCCGCCGCGCCCGACGCCGTGGAAACCATCAGCTACGCCATGCCTACTTTCAAGCAAAATGGGGTGCTGGCGCATTTCGGCGCGTTCAAACAGCATATTGGCTTCTACGCAACGCCGAGCGGGAATGAAGCTTTTCAAAAAGAACTGTCCAAATACAAAACCGGCAAAGGCTCTATTCAATTTCCGCTGGACAAACCGATGCCATTGGACTTGATTCGCCAGATGGTGGCGTTTAAAGTCGCGGAGAATGCAGAGAAAGCGAAGGCGAAGAAGGGCAGAAAGAAGTGAAAGTAAATCTGAGTTAGATGAAGAAAGACAATCAATATAAAGCTATCCTTTTAATATTCATAGTCATCACAACCCCATTTGCTATTTGGGTAAGGCTGGATAATGCTGGATATATTTTTGCCGGATTATTTCCATTAATTTTATTTATAATAATTGTACATCACATAATAATTATAAAAGCTGCGGTTGAGTTAAATATGATTTTGCTGATTTTAATTACTCAGGTTTTATTTGTACTTAGCTTGCTCTTATCAGTCGATGTAAATGATTCTGGCAGAGGGCGGAATATCTATTTATGAATTTTGTATGCACGAGGAATAGAGTTAGCCCGCCTAAATGGCTTTTGGGAATTACGCAAATTCCTTTTTTGCTTTTATTTTAGTTGATATTCTGCTTGGGGTAAAATTATTTAAGAAAATAAAATCGTAGCAATGAGCACCTCTAATTTTTCCCTCATTTTTATAAAACGCGCTTCATCACAAGCAAAAAGCCTCAAAAAAATATATCTTTGAATAGATGAACAAGCAAAGCGATATATTGAATAAAATCAAAGAAAGCATTAAGGAATTAGAGCCTAAGGCTGATATTATCTTATTTGGTTCGCGGGCGCGAGGAGAAGCGCGAGCCGAGTCTGATTGGGATATTTTGATACTCCTTCCGGGCGCGGTTGACTTACAAAAAGAGCAAGAATTCCGACATAAGCTATTTGAAATAGAATTGGAATATGGGCAGGCGATTTCTACGTTTGTCTATTCAAAATCCGATTGGAATACCAAATATCGTATCACGCCTCTCTATCAAAACGTGCAACAAGAAGGACAACCTTTATGAAATCATCGGAGCGAGATGCTTATATCAAATATCGGATTGAAAAAGCAGGAGAAAACTACGAGGTTGCATTGCTACTCATCGAAAATGAAAAATGGAACTCGGCAATAAATCGTCTTTATTATGCGGCTTATTACGCAATCGGTGGCTTATTGTTAAAATTTGAGATCGAAACCAAAACCCATACAGGCGTGAAAACGCAGTTTTTTCTGCATTTTGTGAAAACGGGTAAAATCGCCATGGATTTAGGCAAATTGTATGCTGATTTATTTGACTGGCGATAAAAGGCGATTATGGCGATTTTTTTGATTTTAATGCAGACGATGTCCAACCTTTGATAGTACCCACGAGAGCATTGATAGATGCAGTATTGAATGAAATTGGAAAGGAAGAATAAGAACTTACCACATATCTCATCTTATTGACACCAGTTTTTATCAAAGTTACGCTTTCAACTATTCAAGTACAATGAATACAGGTGTCTGCAGTATCCATACTACTGCTGCTTTTTCCTATACTTTTCCATAATATAAATATATACTTTTAATAAAATGGACATTATTTTAAATAAATAAACACTTTTTAAAAATACTGAACATACAGTTTGATAATATAAACATACAGATAAACAATTATTCCACATAGTTTAACAAAAGAACATACAGTTTAATAAGAAAAGCATACAGTTTTACAAAAAGAACGTACGGTTTAAAAATAAAAACATACAGCTTTATAAAAGGAACATACAATTTAATAACTAATCCATACAATTTAATAACTAATCCATACAGTTAAACAAATAATCCATACAGTTTTAAGATTTAAGCATATATTTGTACAATCAATACATTATCTCTTAGAATGATTTATAAAACTGTTTATTTGTCATGTTAAAATTGAACTTATTAGGCGTAATGCGCCAGCGCGGGATTACGAATGCTGCCAAGTACCTCGTGAAAAATGGCTTTTCGTATCATCGAGTCAATCGTTTGCTGCGGCACGAGCAGGATAGTATTTCGTACAAGAACCTGGAGCGACTGTGCTTGCTGTTGAATTGCACACCCGATGATTTATTTGTTTGGCAAAAGCCCAATGACCTGAAAGTATCAGAGGATCATCCTTTGCAAAAGTTGCTTGCCAAAGCGGAGGACGTGGAATGTGTTGCAAAAAATTGCAGGAGTTGCCGATGGAGAAATTGGAACAACTGAAGCAGTTTATGAAAGATTTGTAGAAGGCAGCGCTTTTTTTTACAACGAAACTGATTAGCTTTGCAATCCTGCCAAATTGAACCCGTTATAGAATTAATTCTTAATAGCTTAGGAGTCTGTCATCTGACTTCTGGCATCTGACATCTCAAAAGTTATGACCGCTTCCGTCCATCGCTTCAAAAAAATCATGGTTGCCAATCGCGGCGAAATTGCAATACGTGTTTTACGCGCTGCTTCAGAACTTCGCTTGCGCACCGTCGCTATTTTTACGTATGAAGATCGTTATTCTTTGCACCGTTATAAAGCAGATGAGGCTTACCAAATTGGTAAAGACGACGATCCACTCAAACCATATCTGGATATTGAAGAAATCTTGCGCGTAGCCAAGCAAAATGGGGTGGAAGCTATCCATCCAGGCTACGGTTTCCTGAGTGAGAATGTACATTTCGCTCGGCGCTGCCGCGAAGAGGGCATTATTTTTATTGGCCCGACGCCAGAAACGATGGAACGCTTGGGCGATAAAGTCGGCAGCGGGTGGCGGTGGTCGCGGTATGCGCGTGGTGCGTGACGAAAAGCAATTGATCACAGAATATTTGGAAGCAAAAGGCGAGGCTAAGACCGCTTTTGGAGATGATACAGTTTTCCTGGAGAAATTTATTGAAAATCCCAAGCATATAGAGGTGCAAATCCTCGGAGACAAGCATGGCAATATTGTGCATTTGTATGAGCGGGATTGTTCAGTGCAACGCCGTTTTCAAAAAGTGGTAGAGATCGCGCCAGCAGTGACCTTGAGCCAGGGAACGAAGGATAAATTGTACAAATATGCTTTGCGACTCGCCAGAGCAGTCGAATATAGTCACGCCGGTACGGTGGAGTTTCTGGTGGATGCGGATGAAAATATCTATTTTATTGAAGTAAATCCTCGAATTCAGGTAGAACACACTGTTACAGAGGAAGTTACGGGCATTGATTTGGTGCGTTCGCAGATTTTGATCGCCATGGGTTATCCTTTAGAACACCCAACTATCTTCATTCGAAGCCAGGAAGATGTAGAAATACACGGCTACGCCATTCAATGTCGTATCACGACAGAAGATCCGTTCAATGATTTCAAGCCGGATTATGGAATGCTGATTGCTTACCGCAGCGCAAGCGGCATGGGCATTCGACCTCGACGCGCGGGTAGCGCATTTCCAGGCGCAAAGATTTCGCCCTTTTCGATAGTATGCTGGTGAAAGTGACTGCCTGGGGACGAACTTTGGAAGGTGCTTCGCAGCGATTGCACCGCGCTTTACGCGAATTTCGAATCCGTGGGGTCAAGACGAATATTGGCTTTTTGTTGAATTTGTTGAATAATGAGACTTTTTACAAAGGCAAAGCGACGGTCAATTTTATAAAAGAAAATCCGCAATTGCTTACGCCGCCTGATTGGCAGGACAGAGGCACTAAAACCTTGCGTTATCTCGCTGAGGTGATCGTCAACGGTAATGCGGACGTGGCTTTCACCGATGATCGGGTTGTTTTTTAAACCTATTGTTCCTGATTTTGATGCTTATGCCGATTACCCGAAAGGGACGAAAAATAAATTGCAAAGTATTGGACGTGAGGGTTTTGTAAAATGGCTGCGCCAGGAAAAAACGATTCAATACACCGATACGACCTTCCGCGATGCACATCAATCCTTGTTGGCTACGCGTGCGTACTTATGATATGCTTACTGTTGCCGAAAGCTTTGCCAAAAACCACGCCAGCGATGTATTTTCTATGGAAATGTGGGGCGGCGCTACTTTTGACGTGACATTGCGCTTTTTAAAAGAAGATCCTTGGCGGCGCTTGGAAGATTTGCGAAAAGCCATTCCGAATATTTTATTTCAAATGCTGCTAAGAGGCTCAATGCAGTAGGTTATACCGCCTATCCCGATAATTTGATTGAGAAATTTATTGCATACAAGCTGCAACAACAGGGATTGATTTATTCCGAATTTTCGATTCCTTGAACTGGATCGAAGCAATGAAAAACCAGCATTCGCACGGTCATCAAAGAGACCGACGCGATTGCGGAAGCCTGTATTTGCTATACTGGTGACATTAGCGACCCAAATCGCCCCAAATTCAATTTGCAATATTATCTTGATCTTGCCCGCAGGCTCGAGGATGAAGGCGCACATATTATTGCTATTAAAGATATGGCAGGTTTATTAAAGCCGTATGCCGCGGATTTATTGATTACCGAGCTTAGAAAAGTAATCAGCGCGCCGATTCATTTGCATACGCACGATACTTCTTCTATTCAGCCAGCGACTTATCTGAAAGCGATTGAAGCTGGAGTGGACGTGATAGATGTGGCGATTGCTTCGATGTCGGGCTTGACTTCGCAGCCCAATTTCAACTCCATCGTGGCGATGATGAAAGGGCAGGAGCGTGAGCACCCAGTAAATCTGGAATCCTTGAATGCTTTTTCTGCTTATTGGGAAGCCGTGCGGCGCTATTACTATCCTTTTGAAAGCGAATTGCGAGCAGGCACGGCTGATGTTTATGAGCATGAAATTCCCGGCGGGCAATATTCTAATCTCCGTCCGCAGGCGCGTGGCTTGGGCTTGGAAGATCAATTTGAACTGATCAAAAAGAATTATAAAGCCGCCAACGAGCTTTTTGGTGATATTGTAAAAGTAACCCCTTCCTCAAAGGTCGTGGGCGATCTGGCGATGTTTATGACAGCCAATGGTTTGACGAAAGAAGATATTTTGAAACGAGGTCAATCCTTGGCTTTTCCTGATAGTGTAAAATCTTTGATGCGCGGTGATTTGGGACAAATCGAAGGCGGCTTTCCACTTGATATTCAGAAGATTGTATTGAAAGATGAAAAACCTTATACCGAACGACCGGAGGCGCATTTGACGCCGATTGATTTTGAGAAAGAAATGGAAGTTTTAAAGATAAATTCGGTAAGGATTTGAATATCAATGACTTCTTGTCATACAAATTATATCCGGAAAGTGTATGAAGATTTTCATAAGCATTTTGATACTTATGGTGAAGTTCGGAACCTGCCGACACGCGCATTTTTCTATGGATTGGATTATAATGAAGAAATATTAGTGACAATTGGACAGGGTAAAACGGTGATTATCAAATATTTGAATAAAACTGAACCCGATGAATTGGGAATGCGCCTCGTATTTTTTGAACTGAATGGTCAGATGCGTTCCGTGCCTGTGCGCGATCGGAAACTCAAAATTGAAGCGGTTATTCATCAAAAAGCAGAACGCTCGAATGAAATAGGAGCACCTTTGCAAGGGAATTTATCTCGGATTTTGGTGAAAGAAGGTGATTCATTAGAAGAAAATGCCCCCTTTATTTATCATTGAAGCGATGAAAATGGAAAGCACCATTACTTCGCCGCAAGCTGGTACGGTGAAAAAAATTCATTTGAAAGAGAAAACGCTTGTAGAACAAGGCGATTTGGTAGTGGAGTTGGAATAAAAATTCCTATTTCCCCAGCGTCACCACAATCCCATCCGCTACATAAGAAGTACGCAAGCGTTGTAAATAACTCGTCGCATCGGCACGGCTACTGAAAGACCCAATCACCACGCGATACAAGAGCGTACCGTTGGAGCCGTAGCTTTCTTTTACATAAGTATTATTTACGCCAGCATTGCGCATATTTTCTACCAAACGTTCGGCATTATCATATACGGTGTAAGAGCCAATTTGAATACCGTAACCGCTACTGAGCGCAGTAGTGGCGTTTGTACTGCGAGTTTGTGTATCGTAGGAAGGAGGTGTGTTAGTCGCGTAAGGATCTTTTACGGTTACATTATCCCAGGTAGGTTTATTACTTGTATTGCTCGTATTAATAGTGTTATTGCTGTTTTTATAATAATCATTATATAAACCCTTCACAGTTAATTGGGAATTATTCTGGGGTGCATCATAATTACTCAAACTGGATTGTGTACTTTGCTCGCTTGCCGTCTTTGCGGGATTCAGATTAGAATAGCCTGCCACTTCTACTTTTACCCAAGCTTTACCTAATTTAATCAAATCCAAATCCATCGCTGCTGCCCAGGAAAGGTCAATAATTACATTACCATCAAAAGTACCCCGATCATTTACTCGGACGGTCACCGTTCTATTATTATCCAGACGAGTTACTTTTAATAAAGTGCCTTTTGGATGATATTTATGTGCACAAGTGAGTTCGTATTTATTATAAATTTCACCTAGGGCTGTAGATTGCCCATGTAAATAATCGGCATAATACATCGCAACGCCAGTCTCTTCCTGGCTTGTAGAAGTATAATTTTGTGCAATATTAAAACTTATCGCAATTGTCAATTGAAAGAAAACCAGGCTAATACGTAGAGCTATCTTTTTCATAATGTGGAATTATTATTGATTAATATTACAATCTAAGGCTTTTTATTTAATTGAAACGATAAAAGCCTGAAAAAGTAACAGTCAGCTCCGATTGTCAATCGGAGCTACTTTTCGAATAAAGAATCCACAAATGCCCTTTTATTAAATACCTGCAATTGCTCAATCCCTTCGCCCACACCGATATATTTGATCGGGACTTTGAATTGGTCGGAAATGCCAATAGCCACGCCGCCTTTGGCGGTGCCGTCGAGTTTGGTAAGCGCTAATGCGGAAACCTCGGTTGCTTCGGTAAAATGCTTCGCTTGTTCAATCGCATTCTGGCCGGTAGTAGCATCCAAAACAAGGATTACCTCATGGGGCGCGCCTTCCAGGCGTTTGCTGATGGAGCGACGAATTTTAGTCAGCTCGTTCATCAAATTGATCTTCGTATGCAGGCGGCCTGCGGTATCAATAATAGCAACATCGTAACCTTCGGTCACGGCTTTATTGGTCGTTTCGTAAGCAACTGCTGCCGGATCAGCATTCATACCTTTGCTAAAAAAATCACAACCTACACGTTCCGACCAGATTTTGAGCTGATCCACCGCCGCTGCGCGGAAGGTATCACCTGCGCCGAGGAGTACTTTTTGCCTTTGCTTTTGAATTGGTGAGCCAACTTGCCAATTGTCGTCGTTTTGCCTACACCATTGACGCCTACCACCATGATAATGGCGGGTTTGCTATTGGCGGGAGGAGCATAATCTTCAATATCCTGGGTATTATTTTCGGCTAAAAGCTGTACGATTTCATCGCGCAGAATTTCGTTCAATTCACTGGTACCGAGGTATTTATCTTTGGCAACGCGCGCTTCGATACGCTCAATAATTTTGATGGTCGTATTCAAACCTACATCAGAAGAAATGAGAATAGCTTCCAGTTCATCGAGCACTTCTTCATCAACAGTGGCTTTACCGGCAATCGCTTTCGACAATTTACCAAAAAAACTACTTTTGGTTTTTTCCAAACCTTTATCGAGGTCTTCTTTTTTTTCCTGATTGAAAAATTTGGAGAAAAAGCTCATATATCTTGTTTTTAGTTACTGGATGCTGGTTTCTGGCTACTATTCACTTGTTAATAACACAGAGAATCCAGTAATAAGTGCTTGTTCTAAAATAACTATAACTTTTTATTTGGAATAAGCTGCTGATCTTGAATATTTTGCAAAATGGTCAATGGTTCATTATCAATGATCAATTGCTCAAGAAACCAGTTATCCGCATAAAACAAAGAGGCTTTCCTACGCGCTGAGAAAAGCCTCTTTGATGTGAAGCTCTGAAAATGAATTATTTAGCGTCAGCGAAAAAATCTTTTACTTTGTCTTTGTGCACCATCATTTCCTTATAGGTGTACTTACCAGTTTTAGGATCTTTGATCGGCTTAATCACCTTCACGTGATCCTTGCCAGAGCCCGCATTCTGCGCACGCTGAGCAACCCTTGCGTTCTTTGATACCTTTGCCATGATAATTTTATTTTGTCAGTTTACTGAATTCAAGATGCTAAACACCGCAACGAATACAAAAGTTCCATTACTTGATTTCGCGGTGTATCGTTACACGCTTCAAGATCGGATTGAATTTTTTCAATTCCAGACGATCCGGCGTATTCTTGCGATTCTTCTGCGTAATATAACGCGAAGTACCTGGAAGCCCGGAATTCTTATGCTCTGTGCATTCCAAAATAATCTGAAGGCGATTACCTTTACTCTTCTTAGCCATTTTCCAAAGAATTATTAAATGTTCTTAATTTCGACACCGGTATAAGTACCTTTCAACTTCGCTTTTTGAATATACGTGTAAATACCCAATTTATTGATCGTACGAAGCGCATTGGAAGACACTTTCAGCGTCACCCATTCTCCCGTTTCCGGAATAAAAAAACGCTTTGTATGCAAATTGGGCAAAAAGCGACGTCTTGTTTTGCGATTCGAGTGCGAAACCTTATTACCCGAAATTGGGCGCTTTCCCGTCAATTGACAAACTCTCGACATGATTCTTGATATTAATTGAAATTGTTATTTTCCAACGACAATTTCAAACGATGAACCTTAAACTTTCAAACGAAAATAGTGACTCTGTAAGGATTCGAACCTTAAACCTCCTGATCCGTAGTCAGGTGCTCTATCCAATTGAGCTACAGAGCCATTTTTCAATATATAGCAACTCCCTTTGGCAAATTGCGGATGCAAAGATAAAGCTTTGTACATTCAAACAAAACTATTTTCCAAAAAATAGTTCAAAAAATCAGACTTTCTTGACAAACCACGGATAAGCTATACTCAAGATCATTTTTTGCTGGCACAAATTACGGGCTTATAATTGTTTTTACAAATGAAACATGAGTCATCCCGAATTTTTGCTGTGCTAGTCCTGTCGGGACGAAATACCTGCCTGCCGGCAGGCAAGGTGGGTAGGAATGATCATTTGCCTCGATTTGCATGCCGTAAGGTATGCTTTATAACGCGTACCGATGGCACGCTAAGACGTGGTTCATTGCAAATACCTACTACCCATATTTTGCCCTGCACCACCGCTAAAGCTAAGGCGACACGCGGTAACGGGGCATTTTTAAAATTCGGACGACTCTATGTTTGCTACTGAAATTTTATTATAAAATTGAAATTTCAATATAATAATTACTATATTTGAGCAATCAATAGTAAACAAAATACTACTACCGCAGGGAAACTTAATATAACGGAGGCTGCCACTACATTCCACTAACAAATCATAAGATAATACTTGCATTTTATTTTGCTAATAGAAATAAAACGGCATCGCTATTGGTATATATTAATAATGCAAATTAAGGGTTTGGATTTCAAAAATATTGATAATCAATGGGAAGAGATTTGCCAAATCCCTGAGATTTAGTAAATCTTAAACTAAATATGCTGAAAATAAACGATTTTTCTTAACTCTTGATTCGCATTAATATCATAAAAATGTAGTCATGTTCCAAATCATTGCATCGCCCACTTGGGCAATGTTACATTCTAACAACCCATTATACTTCAAGGTCTTTCCATTTCATAAAAGGAATGCCTATCGGCTCAATCCGGCTAAAGCATTTCTATCTATTATATCATCTATTTACATTCAATTCCAATATCGCCAATGAAAAGGACAGAAAAAGAATTCGGGCATAAAGTGCGTATTCTGAAAGTATTAAACGCATTACTGGATCAGCCCAATCATTACACCAAGCGCAAGCTCGCAGAGCGACACAATGTCACACCGAAAACCATCGGCAATGATTTCCAGGCATTGGCTACGGCCGGCTTTCTTGGTACAACGCGATGATAAAACCGCTATGCTTTTAGCCGAAAACAAAGCGTACAAAACAACTGAAAGACCTATTGCATTTCTCCGAAGAAGACCAGCCGTGTTATACCGCGCCATCGATCAGGTAGCGAGCACCCACGAGCGCGGACAACGCCTCAAAAAGAAGCTTGCTTCTTTGTACGATTATCATCGCCTGGGGCACGCCTACCTGCGCAAGCCCCCACCTCACTAAAGTAGATTTGCTCCTACAGGCAAAAATGAAAAACGACGGGTAGTCCTGCGCGATTATAGTTCTTCCAATAGTAATATCGTCAGCGACCGCCTTGTGGAAGGGTTTCACCCCAGTCCGCCGGATGACACCTGCAAGCCTTCGACGTAGAAAAACATGAGCTACGTCATTACCGCATTTCGCATCATAAGAGTAGAACTTACAGATCAACCTTGGGAATATATGGGCTACCACAATATTATGCTCACCGACCCTTTCCGCATTGTCGATAGCAACCAAGTGATGGTACACCTGCGCATGAGGGTGGGGGGCTCGCAACGAACTCATTGAACGCTTTCCGCTTACTCAATCCCATATTCAGGAAGCTGCCGAGGAAGGAGTTTATGATTTTCAGTGCATGGTGAACCATCGCTTTCTGGGGCTGACCAATTTTATTTTAGGCTTTTACCATCAAGTAATAGAAGTGCTGCACCCCGATAGCTTACTGGTGCACCTGCGGGAGGAAAAGCAAAAGATGAACTTTTAAATAGCATCAACTGAAATCGAAAACCCGTCAAAACAGAGTTTACCCCCCCGTCAATACTAATTTAACTATGTCCGGGGCATAATTCAGGGGTGTGTGAAATAGAGTTCAATTGTATCTGAAAGTACCCCCAACTATATCTGAAATATAATTCAGGGGGGTATGAAATAGAGTTCAACTATACCTGGAAGTACCCCCAACTATGTTTGAAATAGAATTAGGGGAGGAGACATAGTTGAACTATACTTCGGGGTACCCCAACTATATCTGAAATATAATTCGAGGGGTGAAATAGAGTTCAATTATACCTGGAAGTACCCCACAATTATACCTGAAATAGAATGGAACTATACTTTGGGCTACCCCAACTATACCTGAAGTATCATACAAGGTAGTTTTTTGACCTATTTAACAAGTTTTTTGGAGGGGGTGGAAAATAATTGGGGAGGGGTAGTGCAGATATTTGTGAATACTAAGCAATGGATCATTGATAATGAACCATTGACCATTTTGTAAGGGATTAAAAATCAATAGCTTGTTCCAAATTAAAACTATAACAATTTTAGAACAGCCACGTAAGAAAAAGAATACATCAATTATTGGATCATAATATAATCAAAAATGAGAATCCATCTCAAGATAACGCCGAGCAAAGAAACCATCCCCTTCAACCACCTGCCAGTATTGGCGGGCGTACTGCTTATAAATGGCTGGGGGCCAAACGAGGTAATACGACGGTCTGTCCTTGTATTCTTTCCTGGTTGCACGGTGCAAAAGGCAGCCCGCAAGGCTTGCGATTCCCGAAAGGGGCAAGCTGGTTTATCAGCGCCATTGATGGAATTCCTCTCGCGCAGTGTACATGGCATACTCGCCAGCCCGCAATTACGATGGGGATGCGGGTAGAGCGTGTCAGCTGCAAGCGCCACCCGATTTTACCGATGTGCCCGAGGTACGCTTCCTCCTGGCGAGTCCGGTATTCATCAAGCGCAAATTAGCCGATGGCTCCGATAAGCATTATCTCTATACCGACCCCGAAAGCGATGCCCTGCTCACCGAAACCCTCCAACATAAACTACGTGTGGCGGGCTTGCCCGATGAGGGTGTAAGCGTGCGCTTCGACCGCAGCTACCCCAAAGCCAAGGTACAGCTGCTCAACTACCGCGGCATCAGCAATAAATGCAGCTACTGCCCGGTATTGGTGCAAGGCAGCCCGGAGCAACTGGCGTTCGCGTGGACGGTGGGCATGGGGAATAGCACCGGCGTAGGATTTGGCGCGGTGAAGTAAATGCCCGATTTCGGAAAGCTGAAAGATTTGCAAAATCTATGAGGAAATAATAAATGTAATAATGAGTAAAACTTGATGTAAGAAGTGCCGTAGAAATGTAAAAAAATAATACCTAAAACGAAAATGATATTTCAATGATAAAAAGAACTTATCCAGTTTACTCAGAACCTTGATGAACAATTTAAAATTCAAGGAGTAAAGCCCAAAGAGGGGCTACACATTCTACTAAAGTTACAGGAACAAGATAAAGCGTATTCATTAGATACAGAAAGGATTGAATACGAGTTATTCACCAAAAAGATGCTAGAGGAAAGTGATTTCCTGGCAAAGTGCAAATTTTTAAGTGTGAATGCCTGGTGCATAAGTACTGATAAATGTTTGGATTTACCAGCAAAAGGTATTCATTCCTGTTCTCCTTTTTGTGTAGCTTTTAAGAAAGAATTCTTGGAAGGCGGCGGGAAAACTCGAATAATAAGGAGAAAAATAAAAAAGAAATCAATAACCGTTTGGGCAATACTTTGATAAAGCGCTTGCTTTATTAAATGATGATAAAGAACCTATCAAATATGAATCATTCCGTAAATTCTTTACAGATAAAGAATGTGATGTCTATTTCGGACATGTTCTGAAAGAAATTGAAGAAGACTTCGCTGAAAACGGAAAATGCTCGATAGTCAAATTGAGCCTTTGAAGGAACAACAAAAACAAGCAACAGACAAAGCTCAAAAAGAAAGTTTAAAAACGCAAATTGCCAGTTTAGAAACGCAAAAAGAGAGCGTAAGGGTATTAGAGGATAGTGATTACATCATTTTCTACTTGGATGAAGATTTAGATAAATATAAAATCGCCCATCAGCGATATTTAGCTAAAATATATTTAATAAGGCTGATTATAATACTAAGCCAAATGAATCCGGTAAAGTATTTGGCGTAAGTGATTTTTTAATTCCATCGATTCTGGCGGCAAAAAGAATTCTGAAGCATCAAACTGCCACTTTTGACATCACTGGCAGAATTTCTGATCAAGAAGCTAAACTCTTGTATGAGTTTCAACAGGTTTTACCTAGAAAATTTTTACCCAAGCCACTTCCTATTTTCATATTTAAAGAAGAACTTCAAAAAGAGGTCATCCGCATTTTCAATGAAAGTGGAAATACATTTCGATACAAAGAAATCATTGAAAAACTCTGGGATAAATATCAGAATGATTTTGGCAACTACTATTTATTATTTTGGGATAATACCAAAGATGGTGTAATATTCAAAGATTTTGATTTTGTATCTAAGTTTGATTATGAACTCAAAGACGAACATAATAACCTGGCAAATTGAAAATCTATTTGATTTAAAGGAAAAGAAAGCAAGCAATTTAAACAATATCCAAAGCTTGCCAATGTGTTTGACTTGGAATGGGCAGTATTCAAAAATTTACTTTCAAATAAATACAATAATAACCTCGAGTATTTTGACGACCTGGATAGTAAAAGTATGATAAATTAGATTTTACCTTTCTGGCTTTTTCTAAATACCGCTTAGCGATCTACGATTATATCTACAAGTCAAAACGTCAATCCATCAATCATATAGCTTTTTACGAAATAGTCTTTAATAGTATCCGAGACGATTTGAAACACAATCGCCCCTACAGTATCAAAGAAAAACTTAACATCTGGTTCAGTCTATACGAGAAATTTAATCATTCACAATCAAACCATCATAAAACAATGGCAAGCAAACTTAAAGACTATCAGCAGTTTGTAGCTGCATTGGCAAAAAACGAAGCCAATCTTGATAGCGTCCCAGTAGAATATTTTGCATTCGCAGCGGGGCAGGTTATTTATTACATTTTGCAAAAAGCAAATCAGCGGATCAGAGTTATCAGCGCCTAGAGCCTTATCTACAACAATCCAAATGCGATCAATTTAAAGCGGCAATAGCCAATGATTTTGCCCGCTACAAGCATGAAAATTACTCGCAGAGATTTGAAGCAGCCGCTTCTTTTGTATTAACCTACCAAACGGATGAAAACATCAAAAAATATCTACCTGAGATTTTGGCTGGTGTTTTTACAAACAATCAACTATTTAGCGACCGCGATAAGAATGAAACTAAAACTCAAGCTCAAGTAACAGAAAATTAAAAATCATTAATAAACCTCTATAAAAATTATAAAAATGAGTAATCAATTTAACAAGCGCGTATTTGGCTGCGCCATTATAAAATCGTTAAACTCAACTACAATGCGGATTTTTCGCACCAACCTCATACCCTTCCCAATGGTACGGTATATGCCACTGATAAAGCATTAAAGTATTCCGTTAGAAATTACTGGAAAATATTTTCCCAAATGAAAGGTATTTTATTTCAAAACTTTGACGGAAGAAATGTCTCCCCGAACGCTCGATGAAACATATGAAAAACATTTTGGGAAATTTCCAGATGAAAAAGATAAAAACAAGCTACGTTTAGCTGTATTGAATAATATTTTGGGATGCCTTGATATAAAATTATTTGGAGGCACTTACGTGGGTAAAACTAATATTTCCATCCATGGAACTACCCAAATTACGAATGGTGTTAATCGTTTTCCCGAAAACATTATTTATTCAGAGCAAATAATGTCTCCATTCCGCAATCCTGGAGAAAAGAATGTAGATAGCACGATGACTACCCTTGGTACTCAATCCAAACTCCAAGAAGGACATTATGTACATCATTTCTCGGTAAATCCTAAAAATATCGAAGAAGATGTAAAACGCGTCCAGGCTACTGGATTGACCGAAAGTGACATTGACATGCTCAAAGAAGGTTTGCGGCGTGGCGCTACTTATTATGACTCAGCAGCCAAAGCTGGTACGGAAAATGAGTTATTGCTTTGGGTTCAACTCAAAGAAGGATCAAAAGCAGTTCTACCTTCGTTTGTGGATTTGGTGACTGTAAATGAAAATCGTGAAATTGATTTGATCGAAATTCAGAAACTACTTGCCAAAGAGCATATCCAATCTGAAATTGAAAAAATTGAATTGTATTGCCAAAAGGGAATTACCAAAGTACTTAACGCACCGGCAGGTGCCGAGGAAAAAGAGTTGTAATGAATTTCTACCTAGCTAATTGACTTTCCAGGCTACATAGCTTGGAAAGTCTATAAAACAATTTTTGCCATGCAAAAGCTCATTTCTATAGATTTAAAAGCTGACTTTGGCTTCTTTCGTAAACCGGATGCAAATGTAGGAATCAATCTTTCTTACAATATGCTGCACAAACCTGCTTTATTGGGCATATTAGGTGCTATTATAGGTTTAGAAGGATATAAAGAATTAGGTAAGATTCCTGAATATTATGAAAAACTGAAAGATTTACAAGCAGGTATCGAACCCCTTGGGCATGAGAAAGGTAATTTTGCAAAAACGGTTATAAAATACAGTAATACCGTTGGATATGCGAATAAAGGTTCAAATTATCTTACCGAAGAAGCTACACTGATTGCACCTGCTTAACGCTGTTACATGATGTTGGACACAGCAAATGAAAATCATCAAAAGCTATATCAATACTTGAAGGAAGGGAAAGCTGAGTTTTTGCCTTATTTCGGTAAAAATGAATTTGCTGCTTGGTGGGAAGTTGAAAATAGTGGTTTTAAAGAATATGAGTTTGAAAAAGCAGAAGAGTTAAAAGAAAGTTTTAAGATTAAAACTGTGTTTAAGAAGAATGTAAAAAACACTTCAAAGTCAAAAAGAGGAAGCAATTTTTGATCTCTTTAATTTAGATATAAAAGAAGCTACTTTCCTTTATTTTGAGCGCCTACCAATCGGATTTGATGAGCTTTTAAATCAATATCAATTGGATGAATTTGCTTTTACTACTTTTAAAATTAAATCAAACTCTGATATTGAAAATCTTTATTGGCTAAAATCTGAAAATTATTATGTTCAACTCATATAAACCCATAAACCAAATTTTACAGGAAACGCCTCGGATTTCCGGCTTTTTGCAAAATGCTGAAAAATACTATGCTCATACAAAACCTGGCATAAAACCTGAAACACTTGAAGAACATATTGAATTGGTACAAAAGAAATTTGAACAGCTTTGTAAAGTGCATTGCTTAGACTATACAATTGATTTACTAATCGATACTTTTGTACATAGTCAATTTGGGCAGGAAAGTTACTTAAAATTAGGAGAATTCTTAAAAAAGCTATTTGTAAATACTATCGTATTTCATGACTACGGTAAAGTAAATGAAAATTTTCAGGCTCATCCTGAAAAAATGAATAACCCATATTTTCAGGCTACACTTAATAATCCAATTCAAAGTTTTCATTCTTCGTTAGGAGCTTACTTGTTTATTGTAAAACATTTTCAAGAGTTTTTTGATTTAGGATTCCGTCCAGAAGAGCAACGTATTTTATCTTTATGTGTTTTATCCTTTTCTTATCCAATCTTTAGACATCACAGCAAATTTTTGAATGACAAAATTCACGAAAAGGTCAGCTTTTCTGAGAAAGAAGTTGAAAAGATGAAGACCTATCTGATGAATTACCAATTTGAAATACATCAAAATTTTGCTGAAAGAATTCCACTTCAAACAAATTTGATATTTACTCAAGAAAATATTGATAAAGTCGTTCATTCATTTCCTTTATATGCTCTGTTAAAACTAAACTTCTCCTTACTCACAGCATCCGATTATTTAGCTACCGGTGAGTTTATGAATAACTTACCAATTAAAGAATTTGGAGTTTTGAATCAAGCAAGAATAAACAATTTTTTAAATACCTGACTGAAACGGAATATTTGGCAAAAGATAAAAGGAATTACAATTATAATACTTATCAACACCTAGAAAACTACCAATTTCAAAAGCCTACTGCACAAAGCAATGAAAACCTGAATATTTTAAGACAGGAAATGGCAATTGAGGTGATTCAAAATATTCGCAAAATTATGATAAAAATTTATTTTACATAGAAGCGCCAACAGGAGGCGGAAAGACTAATCTTTCTATGCTTGCCACAGTGGAACTTTTGAAAGCAAATCCTAAATTGAACAAAGTATTTTATGTATTTCCATTTACTACGCTTATCACTCAAACGCATAAAGCGATTATAGAAACGCTTGGTTTATCATCTGACGAAGTAGTACAATTACATTCTAAAGCAGGATATAACACGAAAGAAGAAGAAACAAAAGACGGACAGTACGGGCACGATAAGCTCAATTTTATTGACAATTTATTTATTAACTACCCTTTTGCCTGCTTTCACACATCAAATTCTTCGGACATACTTAAAACCAATGAAAAAGAAACAAACTACATTTTACATCGCTTAGCTAACTCGGTTGTGGTGATTGATGAATTGCAATCTTATAATCCCTCTCATTGGGATAAAGTGATTTATTTTATCAGAAATTATGCCCATTATTTCAATATCAAATTCATTTTGATGTCCGCTACCTTACCGAAGTTAGGTAATTTAAAAAATCATTGAAAACCAGGTAGCAGATTTCGTATATCTACTTCCTAATGCAAGAGAAGATTATTTTCAAAATCCAAATTTCCGTCAGAGGGTACAATTTAATTTTGAATTGACCAAAATAAAAGATATTACATTACAACAGATCGCGGAAGAAGTACTAGAAAAATCAAGAGATTACGCAAAGAAAGACTTTGGTAAAGCCAAACCAAAGGACAGTGTTTACACGATTATTGAATTCATCTTTAAAAAATCTGCTTCTGAATTTTACAAAATTATTCAGCCTACTAATGATTTTTTCGATGAGATTTTTGTTTTGTCAGGCACTATTTTAGAACATCGCCGCAAGCAGATCATCAATTATTTAAAAAATCTTGAGAATCGTAAAAACGAATTTTATTGATTACAACCCAAGTTGTAGAAGCAGGGGTAGATATTGATATGGATTTGGGATTTAAAGATAAGTCCCTGATTGACAGTGATGAACAACTTGCGGACGCATAAATCGAAATGTAAATAAGCAAGATTGTACATTATATCTTTTCAATACAATAAAGAAGTTATTATTTATGGAAAAGATAAACGCTACAAAGCGACCAAAGAACACTTACGACAAGAGGATTACGAAGACATATTGAAAACAAAGAATTTTGATAAGCTTTATTCGATTGTTTTGGATGGAATAGAAAAATGGAATAAAACTACATTTGCTGTTAACTTTTCAGAGTACGAAGAGAGCATCAAATATTTAAACTTTAAAGAAGTAAACCAGAAATTTAAACTCATCGAACAAGATAATCTATCCATCTATGTGCCTTTGGCTGTACCCATAGAGGTTGCAGGAACATCGTCTGGCTCAATAGATCGAATCTTCACTGACAATGAACTGAGTTTTTTAGCAAAAGCATGTATTTATCCTAATAATTCTAATAAAATAGAAGGCTCAGATGTATTTGACCTTTACCTGGATTTAATTCATAATAAACGACCCGATTTTATTGAGCAAGTGGTGAGTATGCGCACTTTACAAGGTATCATGTCGAAGTTTATATTTTCTGTATTTGCAAGTGAAAAAGTAAAAAGTAATATTGTAACCTTTTCAGATTCAGCTAAAAGTGAATTTGGTTACACTTATTTAGTTCATTGGAATACCCTTAAAGTTTACAGTGAGGAATTTGGTATTGATGATAATCAATTTGATAATTTGGAAAATCAGTTTTTTATAATGCCCACCATCACCGCCACCCTCATCAACCTCTACCACGTGTGCCACCGCGAGCTTTGGCTGCACGCCCATGACATCCGCATGGAGCACACCTCCGACATCGTGCAGGAGGGCAAATTCATTGGGAAACGACCTACCTCCAGCGGGCGGAGAAGAATACCCAGGTAGAACTGTCTATCCACTTGCCTTTTTTGACTGCCCATGAAGGGGAGGAAGATGCCTGGGTGGGCGCTGCTAAGATTGATTTTATGATGCCACGACTCAAAACGGTCTATGAAACCAAAAAGTCGGATAAGATGGAGCAGGCGCATATCGCACAGGTAAAGTTCTGGTTGTATGTGCTGCTCAAAAGTGGTATCGAGGAGGCGCAGGCAATTATTGAATACTCAAAACAGCGCGAACGCACGCAGGTGAGGCTTGCAGCAGGGGAAGAGATTGAAATTGAACATTGGTTAAAGGAGATTCGTACGATTTTGGAAAGTAATAAATGTCCGCCTACAATTAATAAACCTGTTTGCAAGCAGTGTTCCTACTACGAGTTTTGCTATACAGATGAAGTGTAAGGGATGCCAGATTAAAAGATACCAAATAACACTAACAAAAAATTGTCAACATTAAGTGAGAGAAAATTTCCTAATTTCTAATCCATGAAAAAACCTTACTACCTCTTCAACCCCGGCACACCTGGAACGCCACGACAATACATTGAAATTCACACCACACGATGCAGATGGTAATATAGGACAGCCGCGCCATTTGCCTACAGGGAGTGGAAGAACTTTATATATTTGGAGATTTGGATGCCAATAGCGCCCTTTATAATTTTCTCGGTCAGCAGAATATTCCAGTACATTTTTTCAATTACCATGAGTATTACACAGGCTCTTTTATGCCGCGCGAATACCTGTTGGCTGGTAAGGTACAAGTGTTGCAAACCCAACATTATCTCAGTAAAAAGAAAAGATTGCCTTTGGCTGGTGCTTTATTAGAAGGCGCTTCATTCAATATCCTCAAGGTCTTGCGCTACTATGCCAATAGAGGTCAGGAACTGTCTGTGCCTATTGCCAATATTGAATCATTGCGCGAAAGTATTCCCAATTGTGCGGCAGTACCCGAACTCATGGGTATAGAAGGTAATATTCGCAAAGTATATTATGAGGCATTTGACACCATTATTAAGGATTTTTGATATGGGTGGCAGAAGTAAACGCCCGCCCAAAAACGAGGTGAATGCACTGATTTCTTTTGGCAATATGCTATGCTATACACAATGTCTTAAACAAATATATCATACCCAATTGAATCCTACGATCAGCTTTCTGCACGAGCCAGGGGCAAGACGATACTCATTGGCATTGGATCTGGCGGAAGTTTTTAAACCTATTTTGGTAGATCGGCTTATTTTTTCCTTGTTCAATAAAAAAATTATACAAGATACCGATTTCCGATGGGACATCAATCGCTGCCTTCTAAAAGAAAGTGGTAGCAAAACATTTGCCAAAGCCTGGGAAGATCGCCTCAGCGAAACCATCGAGCATCGCAGCCTGAAACGCAAGGTAAGTTATAAGCAACTCATTCGCTTGGAATGCTATAAATTAGTAGCGCATCTTATAGATGATAAAGTTTACAAACCCTTTAAAATCTGGTGGTAAATGTATTGTATTTTAGTCTATGATGTAAGCACCAAGCGGGTGGCGAAGATGCTCAAGCTGTGTCGCCGCTACTTGAATTGGATTCAAAACTCCGTCTTTGAAGGCGAAATAACTGAGTTGAAACTCAAAGAGTTGATCTTCAAAGCAAAGCAAATCATGGACGAACAACAAGATAGTTTGATTATCTTTAGCAGCCGCAACGAGCGCTGGCTTGATAAAAAGATCATTGGAGTGGAGCGCAACAGCCTGGATAATTTTTTATGAAGTGAAGTCGTCGATGGGCTTCCTGTTCCTCAAAATCTGGCTCTTGCACTTGCAACTTTTGCTAACTTCTTCGTAAACAAGTCATTGAGGAGTCGTCGCTGAGGCGCATAAATCGTAGGATTGTAGGCAGACGCTTTCAAGCATCAACTTTCCAGAAAAATCATTTCATTAGTTCTTTGACATACAGCTTTTTATACATATTATTGCAACGACTTTTAATTGTACCAGATAGGAATTGAAACGCTATAAAGAAATAATTGCTATCAAATAATTAGTACCCAAACATCTTTAATTGTACCAGATAGGAATTGAAACATATTATTTGTGCAAAAGTTGCAGGTAGTACCTAATGGGGCTTTTAATTGTACCAGATAGGAATTGAAACACTCACATTGACGGCGAAAACCGTAGTCGTATCGAACCTTTTAATTGTACCAGATAGGAATTGAAACATTTTAATTTTACAATCTTTTGGTGGCTTGTAGTTACCCTTTTAATTGTACCAGATAGGAATTGAAACGTATCTTA
>JADJNW010000029.1 GCA_016714085.1 Saprospiraceae bacterium | reverse complement strand
CTTGATCTGAACTCTATTGCAGGATCATCTCACCCCTTTACCTGGATGGCATCACAAGACCCCGGCAGTATGGGCACCATCTTCGCATCGTTGATTGGCTTGGCTTGCCGCATGTATTTTGTTCTTGAGCATTGCGTGGATATGTTCAGCCCGGAAGTCGTGCAAGCCAGCACGGGCGCATTTGCTCCGCGTGGATGCCATAGAAACGAGTTTGGAGAATTTCACACCAAAGCAGCCTTCCACTTCCCATCATGGGCGCGGTACTCGACGGATCGAATGTTTTTCAAATCAAACTTCCAGCCATGGTATACTTGTGATCGGCAATGAAAGTCAAGGGATTGCTACTTCAACAGATGCATTGCTTACCCATCGAATCGCTATGTACCGCCGTACAGCGAGTTGGCGCGGAGTCTTTGAACGCAGCGGTAGCAACGGGGATATTGGTGGCGGTGCTGAAGAATCGAATTTGATACGGAGTAGGATGGTGGGTGAAATTAAAAATAACTAAGACCTAACAGAAAATTCACCTTAGCTTATCTGAAAACTCTTAAGGTTTCTGAAACCTTATAGGTTTGGGGATATTAATACTCCTTACTTCTTGCTCAAATCCATTCAAAAAAGGATACCAGGTATTCCTGCCATCTCCTGAAAAATGCACCCGTCTCTTTCCACTAATCCCACTTTCCAGCTGTTTGATGATAACGCGTCACGCCACGAGGGTTTTTCATCGACCATTCAAACTTACCGTCCTCGTGCAGCTTGCAATCTGCTGATGTAATGTATCCATCCTTGAAAGTGACTGAAACTGATACGCCTGTTTGATCGGGTCATACGACAATGTGGCAACCGCATGATGCACTACTTGATCGCCTTGCTTGCCAATACCTTCTATGAGGATAACCGCGCCATCGAGCATGAGCGTAATACGTTCGTACTGATCCACTTCCTGGCGGCTATTGCCCATTTGCATCCAGGCCTTGCCGGCCCATTCGCCGGGCTCGATAGGTAATGCTTCTACTTTGGCAACTACTTCAGCAATTTTTGATGGTGGCATTTGCGCATAGTTGGTTATGGTAACAAAGAATAAAGAACAAAGAGCGATAACTTTCGTGTACTTCATAATAATCGTTGATTTTCTACAAGTTTATGCCCTTCTTCAATATTAGGCTTGTAAAAACCGTCGAATTAACAATGGATGTCGCCATGCTCTATTTGACGTAGGTAAACTTGCAGATCGCCGGGTTTCATATTAGCGAAAGCCTGAAAATCATGCAGGAAATGTGCCTGATCGTAATAACCGCCATTAAGCGACAGTTCGAGGGATTGATGCTGATGCAGCACCATTTGTATAATTGCCGTGCGCATCCGGCGCACACGGGCGAACTCTTTCATACTCAAGTAACGGGCCTTGCGAAATCGCTTTGCAGCGGACGCTCACTGACGAATGCCTGGCGCACGATGTCTTTGATTTTATTTGTCCCTGGCTGCTCCATATCATTTGCACGGCTTTCTGCACTTCCGGTCGGGTGTCGATTTTTCATTTGCAATAGCTGATGATCCAAGCGGCTGAAATCATTAAAATCAATATTTATCTCAGGCAGTATAGCACTTAAAGAATTATTAGGTAGTACTTGTCCATGATCGCGGAGGGAAGCTGCATCTATATCAAAAAAGCACGCAAGTGCCCGGGTAAAAACGCACTCCCCATGTACACCGAGCCAGGTAGTATATTGATTCTGAGTATTTCTACGCTGCCAACTAATAGCAAGTATTGTGAATGAGAAGCCGCATGATGATAAAATAATAAAGAGACGCAACCGTCTGGCGGGGCGGTATGCTCAAAAGGGGCTTCAATGTCACCGGCGCTACAAACTTCCAGTAACAGGCTACCACGTCCTGCAATGCTACATCCGGCAAATATTCTCGATAAAGCATAGTTAAATACGATATTAACAGGCAGGAAAATAACAAAATAGCTTTGCATTGGCGCAAAGTATTATTCTAAATTTAATCGCAATACTTGAAGGCTGGCTATGATACTTACCAATTTTAACATTTTAGCCTGACATTAAAATAAAGTTAAATGCCTTTTATCAAAACATACCTTTATAAAATATCCTTACTTCGTGCATAGCAAGAATAGGTCTCCGTTTTACTACAATAAGCAAATTCTCAACAAGGCAGGATTATTTATTTTATGACCATTTACCCTAATAAATGGATAGGATTTTTTACCAAAACGCAACCTATATGAAAAACAATCTTCCACATTTGAAAGTAGTGCTACTCTTATGCACATTATTAATGGTTCCAGTTGTCTGCGATAAATGTGCAACGCCATCCTTCACCGCCGCCGCGTGTATATAAACGTGTGCCGCCCGGACATCAAAAACACCGCCACGATGACCGGGGTGAGTGCCATCATCCGCGTGGCAAGCATAAAAACATGGGCATTACAAGCACCGAAGGGATTAAATGAAGTATGATACAGCCGGAAGGTCAATGGATATTGCTTCCGGTTTTTGCTTTTTATCTTTGCTTCAGCTAATTGTATAAAACCTTAACCCTATACCATCAATCTCACCACTACTTACTACCTTTAATCTCAAAGCATTAGGCAGGAATTACGCACTCGTATTCATGTCCTTACTGATGCTTCAAATGACAGACCATATATAAGGCTTTTTTATCAATGCGATTTTTCATCTCAAAAACACAAAACGTATGAACAGACTAATCTTCGCCATGATCTGCCTGCTTTTTAGCCTGGCAACACTTACCGCACAAGGATATATCAAATTTGATGGAATCGATGGCGAAGCAAGCGATCCCATGCACAAAGGATGGAGCGATATTGCTTCTTTTTCCGTAGGTATGAACAGCACAGTATCCGCAGCAGGAGCAGCGGGCGGACGCGCTGCGGGCAAGACCAGTTTTGGTGATTTAATAATTACCAAAAACATCGACAAATCGAGTCCCAAGCTAATGGAATATCTTGCAACGGGCAAATACATACCCAAGGTGGAATTGCACCTTGCCACCAAGGCAAGAGATGGAAAATCCAATATTTACTTGCGCTATGAACTCAAAATGTATTTGTCACCAGCTATCAAATCAGTGGCAATACGGATGATAGTAATAGCCTCGCTGCCGAACAGATCAATTTGAGCTACGCTAGCCTCCATGTCTTTTATGTAGAAATGGATGGAACCGGCAAACCCAAAGGCGAAGTCCCCTTTAAATGGGATGTAAAAGCCATGGCATAGCTGCCGCTTGATACTTTTTGCCGGCTACTGCCAGCGGGCAGTCGAAGAAAGCAGCCGTTGCATTGACTTTATGGCAGGATGCTCGCTATTTTTATCTGTATGCTTACATGATAATATAGCTTGCAATATTTAATATTCATCATATATTTGAGCTATATCATTAGAATTTCTATGTCATGAAAGAAATTTCCTCAAAAATTCATTCATCATTTTGGAGATGATTTAAGAAAAGAAAAAAGGTTCTGTTTCATAATAGGAGCAGGAGCATCTAAAACCTCCGGCATCCCTACTGGTTGGGAATTGGTAGAGCGATGGAGAAACGAACTAAAAGAAGCCGACGTAAACGATTTAAATGATTGGCTTAAAGAGCATAATATCGATGAAAATGACTTAGCAAGTCATTACTCTAAGATTTTTGACAAAAGATTTGAGTTAAGCAAAAAGGACGGCTTTGCATTTCTTGAAAAGAAAATGGAAAATATAGAGCCAAGTTGCGGTTATTCCGTATTAGCTCAAATATTAGCGGAGGGAAAACATAATGTAGTCATCACAACCAATTTTGATAGCTTAACAGAGGACGCATTATTTATTTATACACAGAAGAAACCTTTGGTAGTAGGTCACGCCTCGCTTGCTGATTATATATCAACCAATCTTTCCAGGCCCTTAATTGTAAAAATCCACCATGATTTATTCTTATCTCCCAAAAATAGTGTACAAGAAGTGGTAAAAATGGATAATAATTTCAGTAAGAACCTAAGAGATATTTTTAAATACTACACACCCTTAGTGATTGGCTACGGTGGTAACGATGGTAGCCTGATGAGCTTTTTAGAAGAATTAGATCATATAGAAGAAGGCATTTTTTGGTTTTATATGGAAGGAAACAAGCCCAAAGATTTGAGTCTTTAGATGAAAAATAAAAGCTATTGCAGATAAAAGAATTGATAGCTATCGCAAACAAATAGAAAATGTTAGAGGTAAGAAGGCAGTAGATGAGGAAACAAAAGAAGCAGTAGATAATATTACCGCTCGAGGCAAAAAGACTTGGTGGACTTATGGATTACAAGCGCAAAATGAAAAGATATAGACAAAAAGAATGAAATATATCTTGCAGGGATTAATGCGTTTCCTAAGAGTTATGAACTACTTAACAATTATGCCATTTTTCTTACCGACTTTAAAAAAGATTTTGAGGCAGCTGAAAAGTATCACTTAAAAGCACTCGAAATCCAGCCCGATGATGCAACTATTAATCGCAATTATGCCATTTTTCTTAGCGACATCAAAAAAGATTTTGAGGCAGCTGAAAAACACTTTAAAAGTACTTGAAATCCAGCCCAATCATGCAACTTTTAATGGCGATTATGCCGTATTTCTTGAAAACATCAAAAAGATTTTGAAGCAGCTGAAAAAATACTATTTAAAAGCACTCGAAATTGATCCTAATCATGCAATTAATAATGGCAATGCCATCTTTCTTAAAAACAGCAAAAAAGATTTTGAGGCAGCTGAAAAATACTACTTAAAAGCACTCGAAATCCAGCCCGATGATGCAAATATTAATGCCAATTATGCCAGCTTTCTTAGCGACTTCAAAAAAGATTTTGAGGCAGCTGAAAAATACTACTTAAAAGCACTCGAAACCCAGCCCGATGATGCAAATTTTAATGGCAACTATGCCAACCTTCTTAATAACAGCAAAAAAGATTTTGAAGCAGCTGAAAAACACTATTTAAAAGCACTCGAAATTGATCCTAATCATGCAATTAATAATGGCAATTATGCCAACCTTCTTAGCGACATCAAAAAAGATTATGAAGCAGCTGAAAATACTACTTAAAAGCACTGAAATTGACCCTAATCATGCAATTAATAATGGCAATTATGCCAACTTTCTTAATAACATCAAAAAAGATTTTGAAGCAGCTGAAAAATACTACTTAAAAGTACTCGAAATTGACCCTAATCATGCACTATTAATGGCAATTATGCCAACTTTCTTAATAACAGCAAAAAAGATTTTGAAGCAGCTGAAAAATACTTCTTAAAAGCACTCGAAATCCAGCCCGATGATGCAAATATTAATGCCAATTATGCTAACCTTCTTATAGTTATTGGAAAGAAAGAAGAGGCTTTGAAATATATACATAAAGCCTTTGAATTAAACGATGGCAAAGAAAGCGATACAGCTATTGAATTATGGTTTTACTGCTACGCCGTTTTTCCAGGCTTGTTCTCAGATAGCAAGCAAAAAATAGAAGCATTATTGGAAAAAGGTGTTCGGTCTCCACATTGGGATTTTAGTGAAATACTAAAAATTGCCAAAGTAGAAAATCATCCTGATTACGAGCAATTAGTGGAGTTTGATAAAATGATTACCGAGCCTTAGCACAAAATCTGCCGCATCGAGTTTCTGTTCCATCTCTATGAGCAATACACCCAGCCGCTTTGGAAAAAGTAACGGCGGGCTTTCTTCGACTGCCGCTGGCAGTAGCCGCCGAATATCGGGATACGGGCAGCTATGCCATAGGCATCCATTAGGAAAGCAGCCGATACAATTACTTTATGGTACGATGATTCTACTTTATGGCTTGTTGCATTTACTTTATGGCTCGATTAACTTACTTTATCTAATGTTTCATCTACTTTATGTATAGGTAATCTTACTTTATGTCCTCTTACTTTTACGGTATTGGCAAATGATCTTACTTTATGTTCCTAATTTTTTTATTTATACCCTTTTACGCTTATTGGATGCGGTGATTCGGTAGCTTTATGCTATTTTAATTTTTACTTATGGTCATAGAATCTTGCTTTATAGCATTTTATGCAAGCATTTAAACAGCAAGTGATTGCCCTATTTTTAGCGCTTTTTAAAAAAAAGTGCATAAAAAGTATATCATAAGTCTTGCATTATATGTAAGAAGCCATTATTTTTGAAACATCTTACCCAACAAATAAACACATCTTTACTACTCCTGAGGTAAATAGAATCTTATTTTATAACTAAACCACAAGTTTACACTTATGGCGTCTAAAACAGAATCTTCGTTTGGTGCCAAGCTGCAACGCGGCAATGATATGCACCAGTACATCAGCAATTTTCCAAATTTTGCACCTCCACGTCCGGAAGAAAGCCCTTCCGAGTTTTATAACCTACTCGGCGACATCACGATGGTGAATATGGAGGAAACAATGCTCCAACAACAGTACAGTACGGCAGTAGCTACTCGCGTAAAGGCTTTCCGCGACGATCCTTTTAGCGTCGTAAAATTACTTGCGCCTATTCGAGCGCAGGTACAGGCGCAATACGGTAAGGATGGCATTGAATTCAAGCAGGTAGATGCGATTGTACAGCGCATGAGGAAAACCAAACTCAGCATACGACCAGCCACCGCAGACACACCAGCGATAAAAGTCTCCCAATCGGAGCAATCTTATGGTTCTATGCTTCAATATTTCAGTGACCTGACGCAAGTACTACTACAACTGCCCGGGTATAACCCAAGTAACCCTCAATTGCAGGTGGGACAATTGCAAGCCTTTGCACAGCAGTTGGTTCAACTCAGCGCTGAAGTAGCTGCTCGCTATCAGATGGTACGTGACTGCCGCAACCGACGCCGTGCACGCTACGATGAGCTACATGATCGCGCACAACGGATCAAAGCTTACGTGAAAGCGAATTATGGCACGAAATCACAGGAATATGCTTTGATTAAAGGCTTGCTTATCTAAAGCGCTTTGAGCGGATAATGTCTTCTTATCGTAGGATTTATTTTATAGGTGTAAGTTTTAGAGTTATGAACAGGAGTCTCTGGAGCGCTTGCTTCAGGGGCTTTTTTCTTTTGTACATGATCATAGCGCGCACTTGGCCGTTAGCTGCTATAATTAATCCATTGGCGTACAAATCTCAATCAAAAATCCGTCGAAGTCCCGCACGTAGGCAACGACCTGCCCCCAGGGTTTGGTTTTAGGGCTTTCGGTGAGCGTGGCGCCCGCCGCTAAGGCTGCTTTCAGGGTATCTTCTACATCTTCCGTGGTGATGGCGATTTCGATACCGAAGGGTTTGTTATTCAAATTGCTGGCTGTGAAGCCTTCACGTAGGTTTGACCCCGCCTGATCCCAGGATGCAAAAGAGAGGATGGTGTCTCCTGTAAGAAGTTCGCCGTAAGCGTTGTCTTCTGTGAGGAATTTTCTTTGAAAACCAAAGGCTTGTTCGTAGAATTGGATGGTTTTGGCTACGTCCTGCACGTATTAAATGGTGTAAGCGAATTTGATCATAGCGATATGGGTTTGAGTTTTAAGAAAAGGGTTGATTTAATCTTATTTATCTTGCTTGGCGCTGATAAAATTAGACGTTTCAGAACAATTTCAACTGCCCGTCTTTGAATTCTTCGTGTAAAGTCAAATTATAAGGTCGGCGCTCTTTGTCCTTGAAATACAGTTTCTTAGCCAATGCTACTTGCTGGTGAATGATTTCAGCGATATTGCCTTCTCCACGCATTCTTGTACCAAAACGACTGTCGTTGAGCTTGCCACCGTGGCAGTCGCGGATGCGATTGAGTACGCGGTCGGCGCGATCGGGCATGGCTTTGCGTATCCAATCCTCGAAGATTTCTGCAATATCGCCGTTGAGACGTACAATCGTAGAGCCAATCGAAGAAGCGCCTGCTTCGGCTGTCTTTTCTGCAAGTTGCAAGATTTCATGATCGTTTAGGCCCGGAATAATCGGTGCGAGCATCGCCGTCACAGGTATGTTGTGCGCTGCCAATTCTTGGATGGTCTTTAGACGACTTTTGATGCTGGCGGTACGTGGTTCAAGGACTTGGCGCAGGTCTTCGTCGAGTGTCGTTACAGAGACGGCAACGTGTACCAAATCGCAGGAATTCAATTCTTTTAGCAGGTCTAAATCGCGCAATATCAGGCTGTTCTTTGTAATTAGGCTCACGGGGTGGCGATATTTCCAGAGTATTTCTAAAACTTGTCGTGTGATCTTATAAACTCGTTCGGCGGGCTGATAACAATCGGTGTTGCCTGATAGCATAATGGGGATGGCCTTCCAGGATGGCTTTTTGATCGTTGCTTCCAGAATTTTAGGCACGTCTTTTTTCACCAGAATCTTTTGCTCAAAGTCGAGGCCCGCGCTATAGCCCCAGTAGGTGTGCGAATTTCGGGCGTAGCAGTAGATACAACCATGCTCGCAGCCCTGATATGGATTCATGGAGTAGCCCAAGCCAATGTCGGGGCTGTCCACTTTGTTGAGAATTGTTTTGGGATAGACTTCGATGTATTCTGTTTTGATTTGTGCACCTTCTTCCCATTCGTCATAAGGAATTGGTTCTTTATCGTATTCTAAATGGTGGTACTTGTTGTGGGTATTGATTTGGGCGCCCCTACCCTTTAGATATGGTTCTTTCTGTTCCAAGTGTTTTGTTTTAAGATATTGAGCAATAAATTTAAAACATTTTGTTTTCAAATTCAAGCTTTGGAAAAGATATTAATTTTGCGATATTGTGCTGGAATAAACTGGCTCGACCACTTATGAAACGCAAAGATTTTTTCAAAGGATTGGCTATTGGCACGATTGCAACGCCCTTTGTGATTAGGGGATTGACAGGAAAGAGTTTAGCACAGAATAATGGCTCTGCGAATATTATTACCAATAAGAAATATCAGTGGAAAATGGTGACCACTTGGCCGCCCGGTTTTCCTGTGATTGGCGAGTCTTGTCAGTTGTTTGCGGATGTGGTGAAAGCAATGTCGGGTGGACGCATGGAAATTCGTGTTTATGGTGGCGGAGAGTTAGTCCCTGCGCTGGAAGTCTTTGATGCGGTGGCGAGTGGCACAGCCCAAATTGGCAATGGGGCAGGTTATTATTGGGCAGGGAAAAGTCCGGCGGCGCAATTCTTTGCTTCCGTGCCATTTGGTATGAATGCGCAGCAGGTCACTTCATGGATTGTGGCGGGCGGTGGCATCCAACTTTGGGAAGAATTGTATCGTGATTTTGGCTTAGTACCAATGGTTGGTGGCAATACGGGTGTGCAAATGGGCGGTTGGTTCAATCGGGAGATCAATAGCATCAAGGATTTGAAAGGTTTGAAAATGCGGATGCCTGGTCTGGGTGGTGATGTGCTGGCAAAGGCTGGCGGTTCGCCTGTTCTATTGGCCGGTGGTGAAATTTATACCAGTCTGGAACTTGGCGTGATTGATGCGACCGAATGGATCAGTCCTTATCACGATTATTTGATGGGATTTCAAGATATTGCAAAATATTATTATACACCCGGTTGGCACGAGCCGGGTACGGCTTTGGAATACATTTTCAATAAAAAAGAATTCGACGCATTACCCACTGATTTACAAGCGATTCTGCGTTCAGCAGCGATGCATAGCTATGTTTGGATGTTTTCACAAATGGAAGCACGAAATGCGGAAACCCTCACGAAATTGATGGGCGAAGGCATTGATATACGCACTTTCCCGCCGGAAGTACTGGCGCAATTGCGCGTTTATACAAAGGAAGTGATTGCCAGCATGACCGAAAAAGATGCTTTCACGAAGCGGGTGTATGATTCTTATAACGATTTTCGCAAGAAAGCGACCAACTGGGCAGATATTTCTGAAAAACAGTTTTATAATTCTTTGGAAATGTAGCAGCGTTTTGCAATATTTTTTTCACTCTGTTACAAATGTTACAATCCCACTTTCGCGCTTCGAGTAATTTTGTCAAAAATTATTAAAATGAGAAAGCAAATATTTATTTTAATAATCGGAATTGCACTGACATTCAATGCCTTAGCACAAGAACAATCGTTTCCACATTTTCGCATCGCCGGGCTGATTGGTCATACCATTGTACCTACCAATGTATCAGAAAAGGAGCACACTATTGTTCCATCCTGGGGTCTGGATATTGAATACTGGAGGAATGAGCATTTCGCAATGGGTTTACACAATGATATAGAAATTCAATCTTTTATCATAGAACATGGAAACGATGAAAGCTTGGAGCGTGAATTTCCATTGGTTTTGACCTTAGATGCCATTTATAAAATGAGCAATGGATTTGTTTTTCAAATAGGCCCGGGCTACGAAATTGAAAAGAATGAAAGCTTTTTCCTAATTCGTGCAGGCATAGAATATGAAATTGAATTCGGCAAGGATTGGGATCTGTCACCTGCCATTTTCTATGATACGCGTGTACATGCGAATGATACCTGGACGATTGCATTAGGCATTGGCAAGCGCTTCTAAATCTATTTTACAAACCCCATTGCAATATCCGGGAAAATTGCTATCAATAATAAAAATAGCACTTGAATAATTACAAAAGGCACAATGCCTCGATACAAATGCTGCGTCGTGATCTCCGGCGGGGCAACGCCTTTTAAGTAAAATAAAGAAAAACCAAAAGGCGGTGTCAAAAAGCTGGTTTGTAAATTGATCGCCAACAAAATACCAATCCACACGAGATCAACGCCCATCTGCTGAAAAATAGGCGCCACGACTGGCACAATAATGAAAATGATTTCAATAAAATCAATAAAAAATCCAGCGATGAATACCACAACCATCACCAGCAATAAAAACATGTTTGGCGAAAGATTAGCATTTTTAACCATATCAGCAAGGTAAACATCGCCGCCCATTTCCCTGAAAACCATTGAAAACGTTGTCGCTCCAAGCAAAATGACAAAGACCATGCAAGTGAGATGCGTGGTTTCGCGCATCACGGTATTCAAGGTAGTCAGATTAAATCTTTTTTGCAAAATCGTCAAAAGGGTTGCGCCCAAAGCGCCTACTCCTGCGGCCTGTGTAGGTGTTGCCCATCCCAGGAAAATAGATCCTAAGACAGCTATAATCAAAATCAATGGCATCACAAAAGCCCGAATCATTCGCATCACAAAGCCCTTACTTTTAAAGGCGCGCACCTCCTCAGCGGGCATAGCCGGCGCATCTTTTGGCCTTATAAATGCATTAATCGTGATGTATAATATATAAACTAACACTAATAAAAAACCCGGAACAAAAGCAGCTTTGAATAAATCGCCAACCGGGCGATTCAATACGCTGCCCAATAATACCAACACAATTGACGGCGGAATAATTTGCCCGAGTGTCCCAGCTGAGGCAATCGCCCCAGTAGCCAATTCAGGTTTGTAGCCTCGCTTCAGCATCGTTGGCAAACTAATTAAGCCCATCGTTACGACCGTTGCGCCTACTATTCCAGTAGAAGCTGCCAGTAAAGCGCCTACCAGCACTACCGAAACCGCCAGTCCGCCGCGCATTTGCCCGAATAAAATTGCCATTGTTTCCAGCAAGCTTTCTGCCAATCCTGATCGTTCCAGCATAATACCCATATAAATAAACAGCGGCACGGCAATCAGTACATAATTCGTCATCACGCCCATAATGCGCAACGGCAAAGCCGAAAATGCGCTCGAGTCAAGAAAACACAAGGCATACAAAATAGAAAGTCCACCCAGTGTAAACGCCACCGGATAACCGTATAGAATAAGAATAAAAATGCTGATAAAGAGAATAATAGCAATGATTTCCATAACCGGGAATTTGGCGTTTTATAGGTTTTCTTGAATTTCGTCAGGATGCGATGCCGATTTCATTTTACCAGTGTAAATCAATAAAGATTTGAGGGTGCTTGAAATCGCTTGTAACAGCAATAAAAGCATTCCAACAACAATTGAAAATTTAATAAAATACCGCGCAGGAAGGCCACCTGGGTCGGGCGAGCTTTCATTGATTTTCCAAGATTCAACAGCATAAAAAAAAGAAAAATAAGCAACTGCGATGCACCAGGGAATCAGAAAAAGAATGTTCCCGATCAAGTCTGTCAAAGCCCTATCTTTGGGAGAAAATTTTGTGTAAAACAAATCCACCCGAACGTGCCGATCATGCTTAAAGGCGTAGCCTGCTCCCAATAAAAAAATAAGCGCAAAGACGTGCCATTCCAATTCGGTCAGCCAATTCGCAGAGCGATTGAACATGCTCAGCGCGACTTCAAAACACACGAGCAGCACTAAAAGTGTATTGAGCCAAGCAACACCTCGCCCTACTCTTTCATTAAATCCATCGATTGTGGCAGCAAGTTTTTCCAGCATCATTAAATAGATTTATTCTGCAAAGCTGGAAATTTACAAAAGAATTGCAACGAAATGCAGGTCATCAAAAACAAAAAAAATCCGAAGCCGCAAAACGACCTCGGAGTAAGGACTATCACAAATGCTATTTTAAAAAGATCAATGAAGTTTTTATTTATGCAGCTTCGCGGTCGTATTTATGCAAATCCAGGAATTCTATAATCTGGATAAGCTTTTCGGCGTAGCGTTTGTCAGTAGCGTAGCCTGCTTTTTTCAAGCCATACGCCCAATTTTTATAATTATTGCCATGCTTTTTCAAATGGCTATAACGGCTGCCATTCAATAATTCTGAATGTTCTCGATAACTTTCCCATGCGGAATTGAATACCCTAAACATATCATATATATCATCATCTGAATAATTGCGACAAGTGCAACCCGCACATTTTGAGCGACATTTGATACCAAAATGATTATTTGATTCCATCGCCAAACGACTTTCGCCGGCATTAGATTCTAATAATCCTTGTGCCAAAGTGATGCTTGCAGGAATGCCAAATTGTCGCATTTCCTGAATCGCAGTAGCAGCATTGCGCTTTATATAAGCTTTGCAAACCGCCAGTTTTTGATCCACCACTACTTGTGGGATGCCTTTGCGCTTGGCATAAGTAGGGCTAAGAATAGGCGTCAGGTTTGCCATTGTATTGGCAACTGGAATCTTCTTCTCTTGTGTATGCTGATGAGGTAAAGCCGACACATTCGTTGGCTTGTTTTCTTGATAGGAAGTGGGCAGCGCTACTGCTTCTTGTTCTACCACATTTTGAATGGTAGCTGCGCCCGCATCGGCAAGCAAAATTCCTCCACTACTCAAACCCACCTCAATACTAATATCTTTATTAAATAAAATATAAAGCCCTAAGCCCATGATGAGCACCTGAAACCAATAGCGCTGGAGAATTCCGGGCTTGCTTTGTGCTTGATAATAAGCACTTTGTGATAAATATGGGCGGTGTAAAATTTCGGTTTGCATAACAATACTTTTTGTTGGAAATGTGGAAGCAAATCTAAAACAAAAATGTTTTTATTCCAAATATTTTAAAACAAAAAGTTTATTAAAATGATTTTGTAGAGCCGAATGCTTTTTTGCTATGAAAGAAGTCTGTATTTTTAGCTCCGATCTTGAAACTTAGTGTAAAAAATACACTACTTTTGCATCTCCAATTCCTTGAAGTTATGATGATTGTAGTAGATAGTGGTTCCTCTAAAGCAGACTGGCGCATCATTGGCGACCAGGAAACCCATAGCGTTAGCACGATGGGATTCAATCCTGTATTCCATTCTGAGGAGTATATATACACAGAAGTGAGCAAAGCGTTTGACAATAAACCCTACCTGGATCAAGTGCTGCAAGTTTTCTTTTATTGTGCAGGTGGCTGGGACGCCCGACGCAAAGGGGTTGTCAAAAGTGCTTTGAGTAGAATTTTTACAAGAGCTGAAATTCTGGTAGATCATGATTTGCTCGGTGCAGCAAGAGCAGCCGCGGGCCGAGATGCAGGAATTGTATGTATTTTAGGCACCGGTTCTAATTCTTGCTTGTACGATGGCGATGAAGTAATCGATAATGTAACCAATCTTGGCTATCTGCTGGGCGACGAAGGAAGCGGTACTTTTTTGGGAAAGAAATTGATTCGAGCTTATTTCTATAGAGAATTGCCACATGATTTGCAGGAATTATTTGATAAATTCAACCCCGGAGGAAAATCTGCAATCCTGGATAAAGTTTATGGCAAAGAGCCTTCCAATGTTTATCTGGCTTCATTTGTGCCTTTTTTTGCGGAGCATCGCAATCATCCTTTTATTCAAAAATTATTATATACATCTTTTGAAGAATTTATCGATCGCCACGTTCGGAAGTATAAAAATCATATTTCTTTGCCCGTTCATTTTATTGGTTCGGTGGCATTTCATTTCCAGGAAGTGATCAGCGTTGTATTGGAAGAACGCGCAATGAGGCCCGGCATTTTTATTCAAAAACCGATTGACAATTTAGCTACTTTTCATACCTCATCCTCTTCGACATTGGTAAATTAAATTCGATAATACAATTATGAGCAAGGATATAAAGCGGATAGCTGTTTTTACATCGGGTGGCGATGCACCTGGTATGAATGCTGCCTTACGAGCGGTAGTCCGCACAGCCTCATATAATAATCTACACGTTTACGGCATTCAACGTGGCTATGAGGGCATGATTGATGGCAATTTAAAACGCCTGGAACCACGCGATGTCGGCAATATTATTCATCGAGGAGGCACCATTTTGCGCACTGCCCGCAGCGAGCGTTTCCGCACACCCGAAGGACGGCGCTCCGCTTACGAATCATTAATTGCTTATGATATCGATGCTTGTATTGCTATCGGTGGCGATGGTACATTTACTGGTGCTAATATTTTTTCTAAAGAATATAATATCCCTTTTATCGGCATTCCCGGCACGATTGATAATGATTTATTCGGCACAGATAATACCATCGGATTTGATACAGCTGTAAATACAGCGATTGAGGCAGTTGATAAAATCAGAGATACTGCCGATTCTCATAATCGCTTATTTTTTGTAGAAGTAATGGGCCGTCATGCTGGCTTTATCGCTTTAAATACAGGCATTGGCAGCGGTGCAGAAAATGTGCTCATCCCCGAAGTTGAGAATTCTTTAGAGCGTTTGATTGAAACTTTAAAAAAGGGCGCAAAACGACAAAAGTTATTTAGTTTGGTTATTGTAGCTGAAGGTAATAAATTAGGCAGTGCCAATGAAATTGCTGATATGGTGAAGGAACGTTTCAGTTATTATGATACCAAAGTTACCATCATTGGTCACTTGCAACGCGGCGGCGCTCCCACGGGAGCAGACCGTTTATTGGCGAGTCGCCTCGGTTATGCTGCTGTAAATGGTTTATTACTTGGGCAAAAAAATGTAATGGCTGGCATCGTTAATGATAAAATTGTTTATACACCGCTGGAAGAAACGATTAGCAAACCTAAAAATTTGAATGAAGACCTGTTAAAACTCGCGGAGGTGCTGGCGATATAAAGTCATTTGCCAAGCCAGTACAGCCAGCGGAATTAGGAAGTGTGGAAAGCGATAAAGACTTTCATGCGGCCATTGTAATAAAAAATTGGATAAAAATTCCGGATAAAAATGTGCCCAAACGCGCGCTATTGATGTAAAGAAGCCCCATGTAATACAATATAATAAGGCTATAATACTTATCTTTTTCGGGAAAAATAATAATACACCAGCAATAAAATCAAGAATACCTGCCGCTTTTAAAAAAATAACAGCTTGGTTATCATTAATACGTAAAATATTCATTGTCATATCCATAAATCCGCCTGGACGTGGATAATAGCCAACAGCATATAACCCATGACATATAAAAGTCAAAGCAATAACCACTTTCATTAATAATATGATATTCGGTATTACATTTTGCTTATGAAAAAGTAAAATCAAAAAAAATGGACTACTCCATTGCAAGGTGTATTCAAAAAATTGCCCAATATGAAAAAATCGCTCTTTACAATATAATGCCGCTAATACAATCAAGCTTAATCCACCCAACGAAAGTATAATAACCGCTATATTTTTTAATTTTTGAATAAAATTTGTCGCTAAAGCGCAAAGAATGTAAAAACAACCAACGCTTATTATTATACTTTGAATAGTTTGATCCGAATTACTGACATATTCCTCCCAGGAAACACCGAAAAGCCTCGTCAATATTGGCTTCATCCAGTTTTCATCCCAAAGCAAAGTTCTATACGGCGCGTCCCAATAAATGTGCTGCCAAGCTCTTCCTAAAAATACCGCCACCGTAGCTATTTGCAACATCAGAAAAATTCTTTTGAACCAAGCTTCTGGCATTTTTGTAAATTTAGGTTAAATTGTCATTTATCAAATTATCAATAAATAATTGACAACAAACAAGATAGATATGAGTTTTATCGTTATTTATATCACCCACAGCAGCGAAGCCGAAGCCAAAAGAGTCAGCGATCATTTATTGCAACAAAAATTAGTCGCTTGTGCCAATATCTTTCCCATTAATAGCGCTTACTGGTGGCAGGGCCAGATTCAATACGAAGGAGAATGGGTTTCTATTGTAAAAACGACATTGGAAAATTGGGAAAAAGTAAAATTCGAGGTTGAAAAAATACACCCTTATGATGTGCCTTGTATCATGAAAATAGAAGTGGAAGCGAATAATGCTTACGAGCAATGGATTAGAGATGAAGTTAAATAGAGATTAATTAAATATTTAAAATCAAGAAATTGAATTCATCAAACCTAAAATCTCTAAACCACCGAACTTCAAAACTTTAAACCTACTCCTGATATTCTACATCCTCGTGGTGCATCAGGAAGGCTTTTAAAAATTCGTCAATATCTCCGTCGAGTACCGCATCGGTTTGGCTGGTTTGGTAGCCTGTGCGATGATCTTTCACACGGCGATCGTCTAAGACATAACTTCGAATCTGCGAACCCCACTCATTCTTCATTTTGGTGGATTCTACCTTTTCTTTTTCAGCGCGTTGCTTTTCTAATTCGAGTTCGTACAAACGAGATTTCAACATTTGCATGGCTTTCTCGCGGTTTTGAATCTGAGAACGCTCCTGTTGACATTCTACCACCACGCCCGAAGGCAAGTGCCGAACTCGCACTGCTGACTCGGTTTTGTTGACGTGCTGACCGCCCGCGCCGCTCGCCCGGAAGGTATCCCATTCCAAATCAGCTGTATTAATCTCTACTTCGATACGCTCATCAATCAAAGGATGCACAAACACCGAAGCAAAAGAAGTCATGCGTTTACCTTGCGAATTGTAGGGACTCACGCGAACCAAGCGATGCACGCCATTTTCGCCTTTGAGCATTCCATAAGCAAAGTCCCCCGCGATTTCCAAAGAAACACTTTTGATGCCTGCCACATCACCGTCTTGTCGATATAACTCACTGATTTTGAATCTACTGCGTTCTGCCCACATCAAATACATCCGATAGAGCATTTCCGCCCAATCGCAAGCTTCGGTGCCGCCAGCCCCAGCATTAATTTCGAGGATGCAGCCGAGCTCGTCTTCCGGTTGATTCAATGTAGAATGGAATTCCAAATCATCAACCGCAGCAATAGCTTCGGCATATTTGGCATCCACTTCCTCTTCGCTTACTTCACCTTCTTTGAAAAATTCGAGCAACACCTCGGCATCATCTACATGCTGAGCGACTTGATTATACTGCCTTACCCAATTTTTATGGCTTTTGATTTCTTTTAATACGCTCTGCGCATTTTTTGGATCATTCCAAAAATCAGGATTTAATGAGAGTTGTTCTTTTTCTTCGATTTGAATTAATCTTTGATCGACGTCAAAGATACCTCCTTAACGAGGCGAGTCTGTCTCTCAGACTTTTAAGTTGTTCGATAGTCATTTTAATAAAGATATAATATTATAAAAAATATTGGAATGATAATGCCATTAAAATTATCATTCCAATATACAACAGCAAGTCAGAAAATTAGTTCGGTTTGCCAGGTTCTACATAAAATACTAACTCTGCGCCCGGCGGAATAGCGCCAGAACCTTCATCACCGTAACCTAGTTGGGAAGGAATAAACAACACCGCTTTATCTCCTTCTTTTAAAAGCGCAATGCCTTCATCCCAACCACCGATAACACTACCTTGACCCAAGGGGAACACATAAGGCGAGCCTCGGTTAAAGGAATTGTCAAACATAGTGCCATCAAGCAAAATACCATAATAATGGACACCAACCATATTGCCTTTTTGTATTTTTGGGCCAGCTCCTTCTTCCAAAACCATATATTTCAAGCCCGAGCTGGTTGTTTTTAGCTTATTGCCTAATTGCCCGGCTTTGTATTGATCAAGAATGCCCAACAACTGAACAGCTACCTCTGGCTCTCTTTTCTGTGCAGATTCTCGTCTGATACGTTCATTTTCTCTTTCGATAGAAACGTCTTTTTGAAATGTTTCAGCATCCTTAATTTGGATACTTACTACATCATAAAACATTTCCTTTACATTCTCAAATCCCGGAGGCTTGTTAGGAAGTGTATCTATTCTGATAATCACCGTTGCGCTATCGCCAACCGCCAAATCACGAAGTACCTCCTCAATCGGTGAGGCCGGGCGATTGCTGTTCAACTCCTTTTCAAAGCTGGTAGGCATTTGTAGAAAAGGTGCTTGAGCCATTGTACGACTTGAATACACCACCGAATCGGCATTACGCATTTGCGCGTGGAAGTAAACGTACTCCCCTGGCTGTGGTTTTGCACCGCCAACGTTGGTATGCACGATATATTTATAGCCGCTCGGCGTTACTCTTTCTTCTCCTTTTTTGCATCCTTGCAGCAGAAGAACGGTTAGAGCTACAAAAGCAATAAATTTAATTTTCATAAAAAGTTGTTTATTAATAATTTGTGCCAAATTAGTTCAATAATTTATCCTTGTATTCCGGTAATAATTCTTTAAACTTTCTGACAACAGCCTTTAGGCTTTGAAACGAATAGCCCCCGGCAGCATTTTTGTGCCCTCCGCCTTTAAAATGCTTACGCGCAATTTCTTGTACCGAAAAATCTCCCTTTGAGCGGAGCGATATTTTTACAATAGTGGGTTGTTCTGTAATAAAAGCTGCTAATTTTACATTTTTGAGCATGAGCAAATAATTCACAATTCCCTCTGTATCACCTCGTTGAATATCAAATCGAGCATAATCTTCTTTTGATAACCAGATGATACCAGTATTATATTCCTCCAAAATTTCCATTCTACGATTCAAACAATGCCCCAAAAGTTGTAAATGTTTTTCGTGCAAACTATTGAATATCAGGTCTTGCAATTTATAATCATCCACGCCCATTTCAATCAATTCCGCTACAATGCGAAACAGTTTAGGCGAGGTGCTATATTTGAAAGAACCTGTATCGGTCAAAATACCAGTAAAAATGCTTTCCGCAATAATGGAATCAATTTTTTGTTTGTCGCCCAAGCGATCAATAAAATCAAAAATTAACTCGCTGGTCGAACTGGCCATGGTATCCGAAATCAAATATTCTGCACAAGGCTCCGGGTACAAATGATGATCAATCATTATTTTAGTACAAGATACCGGGGCTATCAACTCTCCAAGTTTGTCAATTCTGTCCAAAGCATTGAAATCCAGAAAAAAAATAATATCTGCTTGTTCAACATATTTTTTTGATAACTCCATATCGGTGTCAAAAATAATAATATCCTTCACACCTGGCATCCATTCCAAAAACTCTGGATATTCGGAAGGGGAAATTACCCTGACGGTATGCCCCATTCTATTTAAATAGTAATACAGCGCAAGAGAAGAACCAATCGCATCGCCATCCGGATTCCGGTGTGTGGTTATGACTATGTCCTTCGGAGTTGCCAGTATTGCTTTAATCTCGTGCAGGTACTCCATTGTTTATTTGATCGCCTGAAAAATCAAGATGCGAAGTTGACAAAAAATAGGAAATTAACCAAAATTTATCTCTCCGGTTTAGCAGGTTTTAACTCGGTTTACTTAGTTTTGCGCTGCTTTTTGAAAATCCTTGTTTCTGAAAATCAAAAATACAGTAGAAAAATGGCTGATAACAGAACATTTACAATGATCAAACCTGATGCCGTGAAAGCTGGTCATATCGGCGCCATTTTGGCAAAAATAAATGAAGGAGGCTTCCGCATTGTCGCAATGAAATTGACCCAATTGTCCAACGAGAAAGCAGGAGAATTTTATGCGGTGCACAAAGAACGTCCTTTCTATGGCGAATTGGTAGAATTCATGTCCTCTGGCCCAATTGTAGCCGCTATTTTAGAAAAGGACAACGCAGTAGAAGATTTCCGCAAATTGATTGGCGCAACCGACCCATCAAAAGCAGAACCAGGCACAATCCGAGCACTTTATGCTAAAAATATCGGCGAAAATGCTGTACATGGCTCTGATTCTGATGAGAATGCAGCCATTGAAGGCGCTTTTCATTTTGCCGGCGTCGAAGTTTTCGCTTAATATATTATATAAGGTTGATAGGTTGAATATTTCTATAATCTACCTATCAGCCTTCCGCCCTTAAAATCCTTACCTCACTTACCCATATTTTTATTTTTAACATTTCTGACCATTGCAAATTATCAAAATCCTATTTATATTGCCTACATAATAGCAACAGTGCTGTTATCAACACAACCACGCAAGTATCGCACTTGTTTTTGCCTCAACATTTTAGACATAAAGGTTAGACGTAACGTAACTATGGCGGGCTTCAATCCTTTGACTTGTCAGGATTTTCCTTCGGGAAACAAGAAGATTACAGAACCACGTTGGCTGCCTTATCCTTGTCGCTTCGGGGGTCAAAAACTCCCAATGGTGCTTGTGTGGTTTTTTGTTTTGACTCTAAATCTCCTAAGCAACTTTTATCAGTCGAAGCATCTGGCTTCCGATTTCTGTAAATCTTGCATCTATATATTCGGTGGGATAATATCTTTGAAATGCCCGTTCATCTGTGCTTTCTGACGAATCGCTTCCACCTCCTTTACTTTAGGCAAAATGGCTTCTAAATGTGCTTTGATAAATTGCTGACGCTCGGTTTCTCCATTCAAGCGCAGGAGTTGATATTCTTGTTCAAGCGTAAGCCCGATGTGATGCGCCCAGTCATAGGAATGAAAATCGACTGCTTCTTCGGGTATATCTTTCTGAACATTAAGTATAGTAAACAATTCTCGAATGATTTCTACAATTTCTTCCGCCAGGATAAAATCACCTTTATCTTGTTCGAACGCTACCCGCTCCACCTCCGCCGCCGAATATAATTTTCCCGGAGCTGTGCGATAAAATTCTTCTATTTTGAAAATGCCCACACCCTGAGTGCGGATGTCCATCTCCCCATTGGGATATTCTTTCTCAATTTTCAATAACTTTACCTCTGTACCAAATTCCATTACTTTTCCATCGATATATGCCGGAATGCCAAATGTATTAGCTTTTTCCTGGCATTCTTGAATCAATTGTTTGTAACGCGGCTCGAAAATATGTAGGTTCAGGCGTTCTTCAGGAAAAACGACCAATTGTAAAGGAAATAAAGGCAGGAAAGAGGACATAAAATTAAAATTTTACGGTATAAAACCAAAGATTTTTCTAAATTCAACGTTGAATTATCGAAATTGTTAGCCATTTTGTAAAAAACACAAAAGCAAAGGCAGGTGTTGCAAAAAATTACACATTTAAAATTCTAAAACTCAATGAAACACTAAAAACTTTTATCTTTATTCTCGCTATCTACACACCCAAACAATTCCCGAATCATAAATCCTTCGTACTTCTAAAATTATAAAAAACCAAGCCATGTTCATCAAAATGCTTCGCCACGCCGCCTTGTCGGCAACTGCACTGACGCTAATTTGCACTCTTATTTTATTCTCTTGCAAACGCGAACAACGCGCCGAGGGCGTACCCGAAAGCCTGAGCTCCTATGTTTATGGTTACACATCAGGCGTGATTTCAAAAGCCAGCCCTATTCGGATTCGCTTCACCAATGCAATGGTAGATGCAGAGCAAGTGGGCGAAGAAGTCAAAGGCAATGTATTGTCTTTTAATCCTTCCATTTCCGGCAAGGCAAATTGGGAAGATGATCGAACTATATTATTTGAACCAGAGACGGATTTATCTTCTGGTGTAGCCTATATCGCTACGGTTGATTTGCGCAAGCTGATTGATAATTTGCCGAAAGAAGCTACAAGCTTCTCTTTCGATTTCCGCACACGCGACCAATATTTTGAGGTGCAAACCAATGGATTCAACGCGCCTGACCTCAAGGATATGAGCAAGCAGGAATTTGGTGGTACACTTTTCACAGCAGACATTGCGGCAAGCGAAGAAGTGGAACAAGTGTTAACAGCGAAGCAAAACGGCAAGGATTTGCCCATCCGTTGGGAACACGAACCGAATCAAATGGTGCATACTTTCACCGTAAGCGCTATCAATCGCGGCAATCAGCCTTCGGATTTTGATTTGCAATGGAATGGCAAACCGATGAATGTAGTGCTGCACGGCGAAAAAGAGGTAGAAGTTCCGTCGCTCAAGGATTTTAAAGTCACCGATGCGCGCATCGTACAAGAACAAGAGCAGTATGTATTATTATTTTTCTCTGACCCTTTGCAGGAATCACAAAATTTGGATGGATTGGTCAGCATTAGCGAATACACTGGTAATCTGCGCTATACAATTGATGGAAATCGTTTAAGAGTATATCCTTCAGAGCGAATTGTCGGGCAACGTCGAATTGTGGTTAGTCCAGGAGTGCGTACCGTAGATAACAAACGTATGGCGAATCCGAGTGAATGGCAGGTAGAATTTGCAGATGCAAAACCTCAAGTTCGTTTAGTAGGTCGCGGTGTCATTCTACCCAATTCCAATGGTTTGATTTTTCCTTTTGAAGCGATCAGTTTAAATGCAGTAGATATAGAGGTATTTAAAATATATAACAACAATATTCTCCAGTTTTTACAAACAAATGAGTTAGATGGGAATTATGATTTGTACCGAGTTGGTCGGGTGATTATGCAAAAGAAAATCACTTTGAACGACATCAATCCGCGTGCACGTGCGAGTGAATGGACGCGCTATGCTCTGGATTTGAGCAAAATGGTAGAAAAAGACCCGGAAGCAATTTATCAGGTTCGCATCGGCTATCGCCCAGGATATTCCACTTATTTTTGTAATACAAATAGCGCAACTGGCGGTGATGGTACGAATTCAAATTTAACAACGACAGCAGAGAATCTCGATGAAAATGGCGAGTACATTAGCATGATGGATAGCTGGTACGGTGTAGATGGCTGGTATGATGGTTACAGTTGGGGGCATCGCGAAGACCCTTGTTATCCAGCATATTACAATTCAGAACGCTTTCTTCAACGCAATGTCATTGCATCCAATCTCGGCATTATTGCCAAAGGTGGCAATGATAATTCTTATTTCGTTTCCGTAGCAGATATTCGAACGACCGAGCCGATGAGCAACGTCACGCTTGAGTTTTACGATTTTCAGCAACAATTGCTTACTACCGCGCAAACCAGTGGCGATGGAACCGTCAATCTACAAATCCCGCGCAAACCCTTCGTAGTTATTGCCAAAAAAGATGCCCAGAAAGGCTATCTCCGCCTGGAAGATGGAACTTCTTTATCGCTTAGCCGTTTTGATGTGGCGGGCGAAGTGACACAAAAAGGCTTGAAAGGTTTTATGTACGGCGAGCGTGGCGTGTGGCGACCGGGTGATTCGGTGTATTTGAATTTTGTGCTGGAAGACAGAAGCAATAAGCTGCCTGTCAACTATCCAATTTCATTTGAACTGACCGACCCACGGGGGCAATTGCAAGAAAAAAGAACCGTGACGCCGAGCGCTGGAAACGTTTATGCGCTTTATTTTGAAACCGATCCCGACGCTCCAACTGGCAGTTGGACTGCAAAAGTAAAAGCTGGTGGCGCAGAATTTGACAAAGTCATTCGCATCGAAACGGTAAAGCCTAATCGCCTGAAAATCAATCTGGATTTTGGTAAAAAAGAATTATATGCCTCAGACGAACCGATTGCAGCAAATTTGAACGCAAGCTGGCTGCACGGCGCTCCGGCTAAGGGTTTAAAGGCTTTGGTGGAGGTACAATTGAAGGCAATTCCGACAAGATTTGAAAAATTCAAAGACTTTACCTTCGATGATCCGGCACGAGATTTTTATTCTGAACCAAAGGTCATTTTTGAAAATAATCTCAACGACAATGGCGACGCCAGTTTCAGCACTTCTTTGCTGGATAATAAACTCGTCCCTGGCAAACTTTCTGCCACTTTTAAAACCAGAGTTTTCGAGCGCGGCGGCGATTTCAGTACCGATAATTTTACCTTATCTTACAATCCTTTCAGCGCTTATACAGGTGTCAACATTCCTGAAAATAAATACGGAGAAAAGCAATTAGACGTTAATAAAAACAGTACGCTCAACTTCGTTGCAATAGATGCGAAAGGCAATCCGATCCGCAATCGCAATTTGAGTATCGGCATTTATCGTGTCGAATGGCGCTGGTGGTGGGATGAAGGCTACGATTATGTTTCGCGTTTCAATACGAGCGATCATTATGCTGCCATTCAAAAACGCACTGTGACGACCAACGCCCAGGGGCAAGCAAATTGGAGCATGAAAGTGGACAACTGGGGACGCTACCTCGTGCGTGTATGCGACACAGAGAGTGGACATTGCGCTGGCGATTTCTTCAATGCAGGTTACCCCTGGTACGACGATGACAATTCTCAAGCGCGCACCGCCGCTGCTATGGTGACATTTACTTCTGACAAAACAAAATATAATGTTGGTGAGACCGTGACTTTAACCATTCCAACTGGTGAAGTTGGCAGGGCTTTGGTTACTTTGGAAAACGGTACAAAGGTGCTTCAATCTTTCTGGGTCGATTCTAAAAAAGGCGAGAATAAAATCACCTTCAAAACCACACCGGAGATGACACCCAACGTCTATGCCCATGTAGAATTGCTTCAGCCGCACGCACAAGTACAAAATGATTTACCGATCAGAATGTATGGGGTCGTTCCTGTGATAATTGAAGACCCAAAAACGCGCTTGAACCCTGAATTAAAAATGCCCGAAACGCTTCAGCCAGAGCAAAATGTCACCATCGAAGTATCGGAAAAGAATGGCAAAGCCATGACTTATACCGTTGCAGTGGTAGACGAAGGTTTACTTGGTCTAACACGATTCAATACTCCAAATCCCTGGGAGGCTTTCTTCGCGCGGGAAGCGCTGGGCGTACGCACTTGGGATGTGTATGACCAGGTCTTGGGGGCTTACGGCGGAGAATTGGAGCGGGTTTTGAGCATTGGTGGTGATGGCGAATTGAATCGTACCGCCGCACAGGAACGCGCGAATCGTTTCAAGCCGGTGGTGATGCATCTCGGGCCATTTGAACTCAAAGGAGGTCGTAAGGCAAAACATCAAATCAAGCTGCCGAATTATATCGGCGCAGTACGAACAATGGTAGTCGCTTCCAATAATGGCGCATACGGCGCTACCGAAAAGATGACGCCAGTAAAAAAGCCTTTGATGATTCTTGCCACTTTACCGCGCGTGCTTGGTCCGGGCGAATCACTCAAATTACCTGTCAACGTCTTTGCAATGGAGCCAAAAGTGAAGAATGTAAATGTTTCGGTAGCTGAAAGCAGTGGATTGGTTAATATTGCAGAAAAATCTAAGACCATTTCATTTGGCAAACCTGGTGATGGTTTGGTGGAATTTGACATACAAATCGCTGAGAATATTGGGGTTGCGAAATTTACAGTCACTGCACAAGGCAATGGCGAAACCTCTAAACAAGATATTGAAATCCAGATTCGCAATCCAAATCCGATGGTTACAGATGTCGTTTCAAAAGTATTAAATCCGAATGAAGATTGGTCGCAAAACTTTGATCCGATTGGGATGCGCGGCACGAATGAAGGCGTTTTAGAAGTTTCTAATATTCCACCGATTAATCTTGGGCAGCGTTTGAATTATTTATTACAATATCCTTATGGTTGCATCGAACAGACACTTTCCGGCGGCTTCCCGCAATTGTATGTCAATAAGTTGATTGAATTGAATGAGGATCAGAAAAAATCTGTCCCGAATAATATCAAAGCGACCATCGATCGCTTAAAACAATTCCAAACCGACAACGGCGGTTTCGCGTATTGGCCTGGTGGCAACATACCTGACCAATGGAGCACAAGCTATGCCGGTCATTTCCTGTTGGAAGCCAAGGCTTTAGGTTATACTGTACCGAGTAATTTGCTCGACCGTTGGGTGAAATTTCAAAAGAAAGCCGCCCGAATGTGGGATGCCAAGCAAAAGGAATACGGATTTGTGAGCGACCAAAGCCATGAGTTGAATCAAGCATACCGTTTATATACATTGGCGTTAGCAAAAGAAGCAGAAATGGGCGCGATGAATCGCCTCCGCGAAACAAAAAATCTGAACTTGCAAGCCAAGTGGCGCCTGGCTGCCGCTTATGCCGTTGCCGGAAAATCTGAAGTCGCTAAATCCCTTACCAAAGGGCTTTCTCGTAGTGTGACCGCTTATAGCGAAATGGCTTACACCTATGGCTCCGACCTCCGCGACCGTGCGATGATTCTGGAAACGCTGGTGCTCATGGGTGATAAAAATACTGCTGGTGAACAAGTACGCGACCTTTCGCAATCTCTGAGTAACAATGCTTGGTATAGCACCCAAACGATTGGTTACAGCCTTTTAGCAATTGGAAAATTCGTTGGCAATTCGGAAGTAGGTAAGCGTTATACATTCACTTATGCTTTGAATGGAAAGACTGTAAATGCTGGTTCGACAACTCCCATTTTCCAAATCGATGTTCCCACGAACAATGCCGGAAAGGTCTCAGTGAAAAATACAAGCCAGGCGACACTATTTGCAAGGCTCATCCTGCGCGGACAACCTGTAGCAGGCGAAGAAACCGCCAGCTCTAACAACCTGAATATCAACGTTGCCTACAAAACCACCGACGGTCGAACGCTGGATCCATCGAACATTGCTCAAGGCACTGACTTTATCGCAGAAGTAAAAGTGACGCATCCGGGCTCGCGTTCGATCCCTTATCGGGAATTAGCATTGAGTCAGATATTTCCTTCAGGTTGGGAGATTATGAATACGCGATTGGATAATATGCAAAGCTTTGCTACTGCTGTGTCCACGCCTGAATACCAGGATGTGCGCGACGACCGCGTGCATACTTTCTTCGACATTTTCCAGGGGCAGACACAAACCTTCGTGGTGCGCCTCAACGCTGCGTATCAAGGTAAATTCTACTTACCAGCCACCGCCTGCGAAGCCATGTACGACAATACTATCAATGCGCGTACGCCGGGAAGATGGGTGGAAGTAGTGGAGAGTGGGGAGATATGATATTTTTGAATAAATAATTGTAAAAGGGGTGTCATCTTATTGAAAGCATAACATCCCTTTTACTTTAAAATATTTGAAAAATACAAATAAATCTTTCGTCTCCTCATCCTCTGAGTCCTTCCAGCAGTTATCATGGAAGTTGTAGAACAATACCTAAAAGATTCTGAGCAAGAAGACAAGGCCAGGACAGGATTTTTCGCTGCTCAAGTCATTGGCGCAGTACCCTTAAATTTTGATACAAAGGATAAATATTCTATTTATAAATTTAAAAAAATTGGACGAGACAAAGCCGGGAAAAGCCGAAAAGCTTTTTCGAATATCATTTTAAAGGAAGATGGCTTTTAATATAAACCCACATTAGGTAAAAATATCGCTTAACTCTTTGGGCTATTATTAAAAAAATATGGAAATTATTATACCCTGAATAATATTGCATACGTAATATTTTACATTTTGCCTTTACAAATAAAACAGTAAATCTCCATGTAAATTATGTAATTTGTGGTTTTGTAATTTTTTGATGTAAAGTTTTTTAATCTAACACCTCATCATTCCCATCCTTATGGCAAAAAAATACACCACTCCCGGCGTTTATATCAATGAAAAAAATGCGTTTCCCAATTCTGCTGTTCCAGTTGCTACTGATATACCTGCTTTTGTAGGTTATACCGAAAAAGCCCTGCGCAATCAAAAAGACCTTACCAATCGTCCTACACGTATCTCTTCTTTTGGTGAATATGTTTTATATTTTGGTGGCGCGCCACATACTACTTATGCGCTGGAAGCGGATAGTCATGTTCCCGCGGGCTATCAACTTCATGTTCAAAGCAATCACTTTCTATTATATCATAGTATCCGACTTTTCTTTGCCAATGGCGGCTCAGATTGTTACATTATTTCTATTGGAAATTATAATAATGATGTAATTATTGATACAAATTTTAATTCTAAAGAGGAAAATATATTTTATAAAGGTATCAGCACCCTATTAAAAGAAAAAGAACCCACTTTGCTGGTCATCCCGGATGCAATATTACTCAGCCCTGCGTCTTGTGCAAGGGTACAACAGTGGATGCTGGAACATTGTCAGCAGATGCAATCCCGATTTGCGATTCTCGATGTGTACATGGATATGACGGGCGGAAAGGATGAACAAAAACCAAATACACCCGATATTATACAAGCTTTCCGCAACAGCATTCGGATTAATAGTTTGCAATGGGGCGCTGCTTATTATCCTTGGTTGCGCACGACCATTGTACAAGAAACAGAATTAAATTATACAAATGTAGATTCTGAATTTTTTCCTGTATTAATCGACCTTTTGGAAAAAGAAGTTAAGGAACAAGAAACAAAGAATTTTATTAAAGCTGAGTTAGCCAATGCCATCAGAGCAGCAATCAAAAAAATTGGTACGACCACCGATGATAAAGAGGTGCTTGCTATTCATCAAAATTTATACGCCGTAAGCACTCTTTATAAATCAATTATAAAAACTTTACAAAGAAAAATGAATTTGTTACCGCCCAGCGGTGGCGTGGCTGGCGTGTATTGTATGGTAGACAATAATGTAGGGGTGTTTCAAGCACCTGCGAATGCAAGCATAACATCCGTTGTAGAACCTTTTGTTAATCTGAATAATACAGAACAAGAATTCCTTAATGTATCCATCGACGGAAAATCTGTCAATGCGATTCGTTCATTCCCTGGCAAGGGTGTACTGATTTGGGGCGCGCGAACATTGGATGGCAACAGTCAGGATTGGCGCTACGTAAACGTGCGTCGCACAGCTATTTTTATTGAACAATCGATCAAATCCGCAATCGGAGCGTATGTGTTTGAACCCAATGACGCCAATACTTGGACGAATATTCGATCATTAATCACTAATTTTCTGACCAATGTGTGGAAAATGGGCGCTTTGGCAGGCGCTAAGCCGGAAGATGCTTTTGCTGTAAACATAGGATTGGGTACTACTATGACATCGGTGGACATTATGAATGGCATTTTGCGTATAAACGTGATGGTAGCAATAATTCGTCCCGCAGAATTTATCGTAATTACTCTTGAGCAAAAGATGCAAGGTGGTTGATTTTACTGGGGTCGAACAAGGAAAGAGTAGAAAAGCAATTCCAGACAAATACATTTCATTTACCTACCGCATTTTTGTTGAGTCGTTTTTGATAAAATAAATTTTGCGGTATGAAACTCAGCAATAAACTATTCATCTTATTGACTTTAGTGATCTTATCCTGTCAAGTAGATGAAACGGGGATGGATGGTGCTTTAATAGAATTTATCACTACGCCTGTTTTATCAACAGATCATAATCGCAATTATTATTATCAATTCAAAGCAACTTCCAGCCTAAATGGAGCAACGATTTCGTATGAAGTCAATCATCCTTCCTGGATGAATTATGCGCAGGATCAGCAATTATTAAGCGGAATTCCTGATTGGGCAAATGTAAATAAAAATGAAAAAATTATTATAAAAGCCAGCGATGGGGCTACGACTGTTACACAAGAATTTAATATAAATATAAAATTAGGAGAAATTATTTGCGATACGCCCATTGGCCCACCCAAGGATTCGCCTTATGTGCTTCCTTTTGATATTGGGAAAAGTCGTGTACTGAGTCAAGGTGCTTGTCCATCCAATCCAAGTTGGGGACATCATAATTGGTTCGCTTATGATTTTGATATGCCGATTGGCAGTAATATTGTTGCCGCGCGAGCAGGCGAAGTTTTGCATATCGAAGAACGCTGGACAGATGGGAATAGAGCAATGGGGCAAGCCAATTATGTTTATGTGATGCATGACGACGGTACGGTAGCGGAATATTATCATTTGACGAAAGATGGCGTGTTGGTGAATATTGGTGATCGCGTCAAACAGGGGCAGGTGATTGCTTTAAGTGGCGATACGGGCCCTTCTATCGGCCCGCATCTTCATTTTGTGGTGTATCGTTCCCGTTGGGAATTCTCGAAATATCAGAGACAATATACCCTAGCCGTCAATTTTAAAAATGCAGAAGGTGCGCTTGACGCTAATAATGGGTTAGTATTTCAACAGGTTTATAAAGCATTGGATTATTAAAATTATTTATTTTTGAGTGTGATGCCAAAAGGGATGTCGTTGTACCATGACATCCCTTTTATTTATGGAATTTGAAACAAGCATACCAATTGACGGCTAAGGTCAGAAAGCCTCACTATTTACACAATGATTTCGCTTACCAAAATCTAATCCTTACTTTTGTATCTCGCTTTCTCTTTAAAACCAACTGATTTTTTGGGTTTATTATAAAATTGGACTAAAAAACCATTTCATAAAAATCCTGATTTATTGGCTTATCGTCGGTTATTTGGTTTGATCGGTTATCCTTTATCGCATTCTTTTTCCAAAAAGTATTTCACGCAAAAATTTGAAGAACAAGGCATTAGCGATACATTTTACGAATTATTTCCAATTGAAGACATTAGCATTTTTCCGCAATTGATAGAAAATTATCCCAATCTAAACGGGCTCAATGTAACCATCCCTTATAAAGAACAAGTCATCCCTTTTCTTCATGAATTGGACGAAAGTGCCAATGAAATCGGCGCGGTCAACGTCATCAAAATAAAAAACGGGAAACGTACAGGTTATAACAGCGATGTTTATGGCTTCGAGGTGTCGCTCAAAGGTTTTCTGCAGATGCACGATGTCACAGATATAAAAGCTTTAATATTGGGTACGGGCGGCGCGGCCAAAGCGGTGATGTATGTGCTCAGGAAATTGGGCATTGCTTATCAAAGCGTTTCGCGGGAACAAGGTAAAGCCGATTGGATTTATGAAGCAATTGATAAAGATTTGATGAATGAATTTCGTCTAATAATTAATACCACGCCGATTGGAATGGCGCCAAATATTGAAAATTATCCTAATATTCCGTATTATTGCCTGAGTAATAGGCATCTATTGTTTGATCTGGTGTACAATCCCCCCGAAACTATATTTTTGAAAAAAGGCAAAAACTATGACGCAAAAACCTGCAATGGCATGGAAATGTTACATTTGCAAGCCGAACGCGCCTGGAGTATTTGGAATGAATGATATTTAAATTTGGGGGCATTATTACAACTTCAAAATATGAACAACACAACTAACTCGACTACCAAAACCGCTGCAAATGCAGTCAACACAAGTGAAATGCGAGATCAATATGCACTCCCGGATTTTAGCAATACAGAAATTGCCTTTGCGGGCAAATCGGACGATGAATTGCGCAAATCGGCGCGATTGTTTGCATTGATGAATAAACATTGGCTTGTGGGCATTGGCTCCAAATTAGGCGTAGCGGCGATCAAAATGCATTTGCCTTTCGTAGAACAAATCGTGAAAAACACTATTTACGAACAGTTTTGCGGCGGTACGACCTTGCTGGAAACACAAAAAACAATTCAAAAACTTCAAAAACAACAGGTCTTTACAATTCTTGACTATGGCGCGGAGGCCAAGGAAAAAGAGGAGGATTTCAATCATACAATGAACGAAACGATCCGTGCAATCGAATTTGCATCAAAAACACCGGGCGTTCCAATTGTAAGTAGCAAAATCAGTGGTTTGGCGCGGTTTGGATTATTAGAAGCTATCCAACGCGGGGATGCGTTGAGTCGAGAATCGCGTTCCGAATATAAAAATGTGCTCAAGCGAGTGGATGCTATTTGCTATGTAGCCAGCTTGAAAGGCGTTGGTGTATTTTTTGATGCAGAAGAAACATGGATTCAGGATAGCATCAACCATTTGGTGAACTTAATGATGAAACGCTATAATCGTGAAAAAGCAGTTGTGTATAATACTTTCCAACTCTACCGAACTGATCAGTTGAAGTATCTGATGCAGTCTTTTAATCAAGCCAAAAAGGAGGGTTACATCCTTGGAGCAAAGTTAGTGCGCGGCGCTTATATGGATAAAGAGCGTGACCGCGCTGCCCGCATGGGTTACCCCTCTCCTATTCACCCAAATAAAGCGGCTACGGACGATGCGTTCAATACAGCCGTGCGTTTTTGTGTCGATCATTTTGAACAGCTTGCCTCCTGCAATGCTTCGCATAATGCCGAAAGTATAATGCTACAAGCAGAATTGATCGCTCAGCGCGGCGTTGCACGTAATCATCCGCATTTAATGTTTAGTCAATTATATGGCATGAGCGATAATTTGACTTTTAATTTGGCGAAAGCCGGATTTAATGTTGCCAAGTATGTGCCTTATGGCCCGGTGCGAGAAGTAGTGCCTTATCTGATTCGTCGGGCAGAAGAAAATGCCTCTGTAACAGGCGATATGAGCAGAGAATATGAATTGGTATTAAAAGAAATGAAGCGTCGAGGTTTGGTATAATAAAAAAAGTTATTAGATTAGCACCGGGTTAGAACAACCATTGCAAGGCATCCCTCCAGCCTGTGCGTTCTTTCCTTGGTACATATGACCTAAGCATAGTTCAAAACAAACAACTGATCGAGAAAACTTACCTGTAAAAGTATTTATTCCAAGTATTCATTGGAATAATGCAGTATTTTTTACAATTATAACTAATTCCTTTTTAACCACTTGTGAGTAATTGTGTCGAATTCAATCGACAAAGCACCATATTTTCAAAAATATAAATTATCTTTGTTCAAGATATGAAATAAAGTGCTTTGCATTTGAAAAACTTTAACCGCAGTACACTCTTACCACGAACATTATTTAAGGACAACATCATAATCTTCCAGACCCCAGTAGCGAGTTGTAATATTCCATGATCATATCCTTATATAATTGAGCTGTTTCTATAATGGTTCAATGGGATATTTAGTCACTACAAAAACCGATGAAAAATGTGGCGAGAGTCTTGGAAATTAATTGCCATATTTAGTCATTGCCTGCTATTTTGTATAAATATTGCAGCGCAAAATAATGATTGTGTAACTGCTCAAATCATTTGCAGTGACGGGGCAGTTCGATTCACACCATCAAGCATAGGGATTGACGATTTCAGCAATCCAAATAATAGTTTTGGATGCTTTGAATTGGCTCTTCCTTTGGATTCTACTGCCGAAAATGGGAGTGGTTGGTATTATTTTGAATTCCGACTTGATATGCCGCCCAATAGCGTTATCGAATTTACGATTACGCCCTTTGGTGGCTACGGCGAAGACTATGATTTCATGGTCTTTGGCCCAAATTTATCCTGCGATAGCCTGGGAGAACCTGTTCGCTGCTCTTTTGCTCCTTATGTTTGTGATTTTTGCCCAGCGACAGGGCTTGGCATGGGCGCGACGGATAACTCTGAAGGTGTGTGGTTTGATGCAAATAATCTTATTTATTCGGATGGTTTTGTTGCGCCAATGGTTGTACAGCCTGGCGATGGCTACTATTTACTGTTGGATAATTTCGCTCGTACTACCAGAGGTTTTACCTTGACATGGGGCGGTTCGGCTGCGCCTTTCCTAAATTGTATAGTTGACCCGCTTTGCAGGAATAAGACAGTTACAGCTGGCGATGACATGGAAGTATGCGCAGGTGTTCCACCTTTCCAACTAAATGGCTCGGCAGAAAATGTAAGTTCAAATGTAATTTATACCTGGATCGGCGACCCCGAAACGTTGAGCTTTTTAAGCGATATCCATGATCCTCAGGCAATTGTAACTATTCCTGATACTTATTCCGGCACTATTAATTACATTCTTACGATCAATGACGGGCAATGTGGACTTGCCGATGATATGTTCATCACCGTAAATCCGAATGCGCCTCCTCGAATTTCTGGAGACACTATTATTTGTGTTGGAGAATCTACTACAATTGATGCCGGCCCAGGATACCAAAGATATCTTTGGTCGAATGGCGATACTACGCAGTCAATGGTTACCAATGCGCCTAATACTTATAGCGTTACGGTTACTACTTTTGATGGTTGCACCAATTCTAATTCAATCACGATTACTCAGTCTAATAATCCTCAAACGAGCATTACAGGTGGCAATATTATTTGTATCGGCGACCCAATTACGATCGATGCCGGAGCAAATTTCTCAAGCTATCTTTGGTCAACCGGCGCCCGAACGCGTACCATTGACGTCACGACTCAAGGGCAATACAGCGTAACCGTCACAAATTCAAATGGTTGCGAAGGAATGGCTTCTGCCAATATCACAGAAGCAACCAAACCAACACCGACCATACAAGGCGATAGCGTTTTTTGCTTTAATCAAAGCACCAGACTACGTACCACGCAATCTTTCCCAAGATATATTTGGTCAACCAATGCCACAACAAATGAAATTACAGTCGCTGCGACTGGCAATTATGCTGTCACTGTCACCGATATAAATGGTTGTACAGGAACTGACACTTTACCCGTTCGTGAAAAAGAGCAATTAAATGTAAATATTGATGGTGACTTGAGTATTTGCGCTGAAGAAACTACTACCCTATCTGCAACGCCGGGTTTTGAGACCTATCAGTGGTCGAATAGTAATAACGATCCAATAATTAATGTAAATATTCCGGGGAATTATTATGTCACTGTTACGGATATAAATAACTGTGAAGGGATAGATTCGGTAACGGTTATTGAAAATCCATCTCCACAACTCAATATTTATGGGGCTTCCGGCATTTGTCCCGGCACAAGTATTCGCATAGAGACCGATTCAATTTTTGCAACTTATAATTGGTCAAACGGAGACATTACTTCTTTTACAAATATTAATAATCCCGGAATTTATACCCTCCGAGTCACCAACGCTGAAGGTTGCAGTAGCGATACCAGTATTACGCTTAGCCTGTTTCCAGAGACAAAACCAGAAATTATTGGCGATATAAAATTTTGTCCTGATATCGGCGGAACATTAGAAACGACGGAGCCTTTTATGAGCTACCAATGGTCAAACGATAGCATAACTGCTGTTACCAGGGTTTTTTCTGATGGTACTTATTTTGTAACGGTGACAGATGTGAACGGCTGCTTGGGCACAGATTCGATCACGGTAGATGCTTACACGGTAGAGACGCCGCCCGTTTCAAGAGATACCAATCTTTGTACTGGCAATACGATTATTTTAGATGCCAACGTTGACTTTGAACACTATACTTGGTCAACTGGTGATACCACTCGAAGTATTACTGTCTCAGAAGGAGCGATTTATACATTAACAGTATCAGATATAAATAGTTGCAGTGCAACCGCTACTTATACCGTTCGTGAAGACGCTTTACCAGATGTGCCAATCATGGGTTCGGATCGAATTTGCATTGGCGACACCCGAGCATTAAGTGTTTCCAGTGATTTTATCTCGGTGCTTTGGTCGAATAATATGACCACGCCGACCATTCAAATAAACGCTCCTGATACTTTTAGCGTGACGGTGACCGATGCAAATGGCTGTATTAACAGCAATAGTATTATAATTACGGGTTTTGAAAAACCGGATCCCAATATCATTGCTCCGAATGCTATTTGCGATGGTGAAGAAGCAACCTTACGCCTAAGTGAATCTTATGCAGAATATCGGTGGTCAACAGGATCAAACCTTCCTGAAATCCTCATCAATCAGGGCACCATTTATAGCGTAGAAGTCACGGATATCAACGGTTGTACGGGTATGGATTCGGTGCCAGTCCTGGAGCGATCCGCGCCCAATGCACAGATCATTGGCGATACCTTTTTCTGTCAGGGTTTACAAGCAAAGTTAAAAGTAGTGCTTGAGCCGGGAGACTTTGATATTCGCTGGTCAACTGGCGAGCAAGTCGATTCCATCACCGTTGATAGGCAAGGTGCATATAGCGTTTTTGTAGAAGATGAATTTGGTTGTACCGTTACCAAGATTGTCAATGTGCTTCAAAGAGCTTTGCCTACTGCAAATGCGGGAACAGCAGCTCGATTAAATTGTCAGGACACCGCCGTGCAATTAGGTGACCCCGGCAATAATGGAGATGTAGATTATGAATGGAACGGCCCTGGCATCAACGATTCGAATCGTCATCTTTCCAATCCAATTATTTCACAATCAGGAACTTACACACTTATTGTTACAGATAAAATCTATGGTTGCATTTCTGAGCCACCAGATGTCGAAGTACTCGACGACTCCTACACACCGACGGCCGTCGCCGAAGCACAAGGAATCCTTGATTGTCAGACCAATTCAGTTGTCCTGGATGCTTCCAAATCACAAAACGGCATGAATATTATTTATCGTTGGTTCGATGCGCAAAATCAGATAATTGCAAGTAACAATACACCAGTATTAACCGTCAATTCGACCGGAATATTCTATCTGGAAGTACAAGACACGCGTTTAGGTTGTGTTGGAAAGGACACCATAGAAGTATCTGCTAATTATGATCTTCCAAGTGTTAACGCTGGTGAAGATCAATCTTTGACTTGTGTGAAAAATGAAGCCATTTTGGATGGTTCGCGCTCGGCGACTGGCGCTGGGTTCAGCTATCTTTGGGCAACTTTGGATGGAAATATTCTTGCAAATGCTACTTCCAGTCAACCAACGGTGAATCGAATCGGGACTTATATTTTGACGGTTCAAAATGGGAATAATGGTTGTATCAATAGCGATACGGTTTTGGTTCTTGCCAATAGAGATGCGCCTTTGGCGGAAGCCGGAGAAACTCAATTCTTGGATTGCAATATACCCGAAGCGACGCTCGATGCTACTAATTCCAGTGGAGGCAATTTAATTTACCAATGGTCTTCCAATGATGGCAATCAAATTTCAAATCCGAATTTGCCTATAATAAATGTCAATAAACCAGGTATTTACACTTTAAAAGTAACTAATATTGATAATGGTTGCGCCGCGCAAGATTTGGTAGAAGTAATAGATGACACCAATTATCCAACTGGCATTGAAGCAAAATTATTTGACCCGCTCTGCGAAAACGATAAAAATGGGCAAATCCAGATTGCCCAAACTTTCGGTGGCACGCCGCCCTTTGTATATAGCTTGAATGGCAGACCTTTTGAAATGGTGAATGGTTTTTCAGGATTAGGTGCAGGGAACTATCGCCTCGCAGTAGAAGATGCAGCAGGTTGTCGGTACGAAACCAAATTTACTTTGGATGATGGTATGAGATTAAGGGTTGATCTGGGAGCTGATATTATACTTAATCAACCAGAAGAAAGCGCTGTATTAGAGCCGATTGTGAATGTGCCACGCCGCGAAATCACTGGTATGCGCTGGGAAACCGGCAATGAGCTTTTTGATTCCTGCGTGTGCTGGCAGCAAAGGGTTTCGCCAACGGAGACAACACTTTATCGAGTGACGGTTAGGAATGATCTTGGCTGTGAAGCAACCGATGATCTTTTGGTAACGCTGACGAATGATATTCCCATATTCATTCCGAATGCTTTCTCCCCTAATGGCGATGGTTATAATGATATTTTTATGATATACTCCGGCAGTACTCCTTTCAAAATGAGATTCTTATACCTTTATCAGCGCTGGGGAGATCAGGTATTCACAGCAGTCGATTTGTTTACAAACGATGAATCCCGGGGTTGGGATGGCACCTTTAAAGGAAAGAAACTCAATCCCGGAGTCTATGTCTATTTCTTTGAAATAGAATTGGCAAACGGAGATGTTATACCCTTTAAAGGAGATGTAACATTGGTACGGTAAAAAAATAAAGTCTGACCGATAAATCTCAGTCAGACTTTATTTATATTTTTATATAATATTACATTATTTAATAAAGTATGATAAACTGAGGCCTAAGCCAGTTCCCAATTTGTAAGATTCTGCAATATATTCTCGCCCTTTAAATTCCTGGGTCTTTTTGCTAATCGAATTCAAGATATTTTTAGCTGTAAAGCCAATTTGGTAATGATCAGCAAAACGCTTGGTCAATTTGAAATTGAGCAGCGGGAATGGCTGTTCATAAATATCTGGCGTAGCGAATAATGCAATACTGTACAACCGCTCACCCGTTACATTGAATGCCAATGAAGATTCCCAGCCTTTGTCAGGATTGATATACGACAAAATAAAATTGGTAATAAAAGGCGCTTGCCCCTGGAAAGGACGCGTCGTCTGATCGTATGTTGGATCAATTGTTTTAGAGTTTTGTACCTCATCCGCCGGAATATCGTAGGTCGATTCTATAATAGCTAAATTGGTACTAAAATAAAAATGCTCAAAAGTTGGGCTAATAAAGTCCAAACCTTTGCGGAACTCTAATTCTACTCCATACACCTTCGCTTCATCCACATTTACAAAAGACAATTCGGGAACAGAAGCACGAGGATTAAATGCTCGAATGATTGGTTCGTCAAATAATTTATAAAAAGCACTGATTGCCAGCAGTTCCCCAGCGCGTGGATATAATTCAAAACGAATATCATAATTCTGAATCAAAGTACGCTTCAAATTAGGATTACCCACATTAAAAGTACCATCTTTCAAGTCAAATTGCAGGAATGGCGCTAACTCGCGCATATTCGGGCGCGCCAATGTACGTGAAGCAGCAACTCTAATATTTGCTTTTTCCGAAAGTGAATAAATCAAGTTGGCAGAGTAAAGAAAATCCGTCAGATCAATATCTCCTTTTGGTGAATTCGGATTGCCACTTTCTACCGTTAGGTTCGTCGTTTCCATCCGCACACCAGCAATAGCTTTTAAGTTTGGAGTGATATTCAAAATACTCATCAAATAAGCGGCAAAAATATCTTGCTTGCCATTGTAAAAACTGCTTGAAGTAGTACGGTCAAGATAAAAATAACCGTTTTGGTAACGCGTAATATCGCCAGCAGCATTGCGCAATGTATCAATAATGCCAAAATTACTATAATCAAAAGCAGCATTGAAATCACCTTTGAAAGCAGTAAAGTTGCGATTAGCCGGAAGGCTTGTATTCAAGATTTCATAGAAGTATTCTTCAAAATCCCGTTCGGCTGTACTGTACAAACCGCCCAATTTGATTTTGTTGGAACTACCAGGATTTCCTTTCGTCAAGAATGGAATTGAAATATCAATTTTTGCCTGCGACATATCATCATTCAACTCGCGGAAGAAATGATATGGATAACGCACTTCTGATTGGTTGATATAATATTCACGAGCATCACCATCACCAACAGCTGTATAAGCAAAGTAGCGTAGATCGGGTTCTTTCTGGAAAGATTTAGTCGTATTTGCTACCCATTCTACTTCCACATTATTCAAGCCAGAGAAAATATGCGTACCGCCCACCTGATAAGTTGTGAATTGACGCTGCACAAATTCTTGAGAATTCGTATTAAAGCTTGCGGATGGATCAGATACACGACCGATGGAACTACCCGCTTGTGTACGACCTACGATTTCTGCATCATTATTTAGTATAATATTACCACTAATAGCATGATTACTGGAAAACTTATAAGCTAAATTAAACAAAACGCCTAGTTGTGGGTTTTGTGTGCTTTTAGAGTCGTTGGTAATATTCTGATATTCAGCTAACTGTGGAGATGTATTATTAAAGTAAATGGCGGTAATTCCACCATCATAATAATTGTAATTAGATGAATAATTCACACCCAACGTATAACCCAAATCCTTGCCAAATACTTTAAATCTATCACCGACCGACAAATTTATGCTGGAGTTCATCGGCGAAGTGCGTTCCACAGGAACAAATTCGTTACTCAAACCACGCGCAGCACCGTTAAAAATATCCCGTAAAGAACTGTATGCAGGATCAGGTCTCCGAGCATCGATATAATTACTAATTTGTTCGCGCACTTTAGGATCGAGCAATAAATCAGGCTGATCGCGGCTACCGTCATCCAAACCTAACCAATCCGTATCACCTTGCGAAGCGTGTCCTTTAAAATTCTCATTAAAAGAGGATTGGGTATTGTACTCTGCACCCAAAGAAAGATACAAGTTAAATTTATCGGGAAAACTCTTGGTATTAATATTTACCAAACCGCCAGAGAAATTACCTGGGAGGTCCGGCGTAAAAGTTTTAACCGTGACGATATTTTCAATTATCTGCGCCGGTATCAAGTCCAAGCTGGTGCTATTCCGATACGGATCGGTACTTGGCAAGGTAATGCCATTTAATTGCGAAAGCGAATAACGATCACCCAAACCACGCATCACGATAAAACGACCGCCTTCTACTACAGCACCCGTCATCTGACGCATCGCGTCGGCAGCATTAGAGCTACCTGTGCGGCTAATCTGTTGAGAAGAAACCCCATCTTGAATGGAGAAGGCTTTTCTTTGCAAGGCAATCAAGGCAGCATCCGTATTTTTTACGACAGTTGCTGTGACAACTACCTCGTTCAGGGTTTGAGATTCACCTTCTAATGCAACATCTAATAGATTTGCTTCTCCAGCTTTAATTTCTAAACCTGTAATGGTTTGTTTACTATAGGAAACGTAGCTTACAACAATATCATAAGTACCAGCTTCCACGTCCATAGAGTAATTTCCGTCAAAGTCGGTTGTTGTTCCTGTTATTTGTTCTCCGTTTTGTTGTATCACTATGGAAGCGCCGATCAGCGTTTCACCGGATACCTTGTCAATCACTTTTCCTCTTAGCAAACTGGTTTGTCCGAGCAAAGCAAACGCAGGTAGTAAGAGAATAACTGTGGTAATGTTTTTTAATGCGAATTTGATACTCATAAAATGTTTGTTTAAAATGGCAAAGCAGAAGGCTCTGCTTACAGAACCTCCTGCTCTCTTTAAATTATAATAATTATGGGGTTATTCGACAACCAATTTCTTGGCTGCGAAAGAACCACTTTCAGTTGTAAACTTGATAATATACAATCCATTATCAAGACCTTTAATTTGTTGTCTTACAAAACCCGTTATTTGTACTGGAATTGTTCTCAACAGTTGACCATTGATAGAGAAGATATCAATTCTTACTTTTTCATTAAAGTCAGACTCTACCGTAATTTCTGCACCTGGTGCAACCGGGTTTGGATACATCTTAAATTTATCAGCGATGGTTTTATCCAATTGCTCATCAACAGATGTCGGTGTATTCAGGTTCAAGTGGCCATTGCGATCCAATGTTGACCAGCCTTCGACCCACATTTTGTCTGCATCCGCTGCAAATGCACCTTTAAAGTTGCACATCGTGAAGAAGCCATCCATAGGGATAGTTGCTAAAGCTGTATTATAAGCGGAACCATTTGCACTTGGACGAGGATCAAGCTTACCATCTTGAGTACGACTGATGCTACGAATACCTGGACTCGCCAAAGAAGTTTGGTTTGTTGTCAAATGAGCGGCCAAATCAGAAGCATCCGCATCATCCTGAGTTGGTTGACCAGAAGTCACACGGATTACACCTGTTGTAGATGCATCCAATGCAGCATTGTTGCCATTGCTATAGAACACATTATTCAATATTTTCAGTTCACCTGCCAACAATTTCTGATGAGCGTCATTTGTACCTGTGTTCTTATCCTGAACCTCAATTACTTTACCCTTCTGTTCGGTTACGATGGAGTTCGCAATTGTACCAGCTGTACCGGCACGCAACAACCAACCGATTGGATTTGAAGCAGTTGCACCTGCTCCCGAACCAATATGTGTCCAGTTGTAAACCGTTGGGTTAGAGTATGGTGTCAAATCATCTGGCGTTGTTCCATCTAATTCTCCGCCTGCATCTGCGATGTCAGAGCGTTGAATAGAAAACCAGAACTGACCCTTGCCAGTGTAAACCTCATCCCAGTCAAAGCTATCATCTTCTGCGAAAGCAACTACCGCATATTTTAGATTTGGTGCACCACCGAAGAATTCGATTCCGTCATCCGAGTTGGCATAAATTTCAATGTACTCCAAAGTAGTACCACTACCTACTGCACCCAATGACAAGCCATTTAACTCATTACCAGAAGCTAAGGCGCGACCACCATGGCGAATCGACACATATTTCAATACACCTGAGTTGTCGGTGTTGTCGTTTCCACCGTACAAGCCCCGTACTTCTTCTGCCGGGATACCTTCGATGTTTACTTCTCCATTACCATTGCGCTGCGTGATACCTTTACCCAGAAGTGCCAAACCACCCCAAAGTGAGTTATCAGTTGGACCTAAATCCATTGGATCATTTACATCATCTGCTTCTGCTGTAAAAATAATCGGCGCATCAGCTGTACCTTCAGCACAAATCTTCGCGCCGCGTGTGATGATCAAAGCAGATGGATTGTCAGCAGATGCACGAGCTGTGAATTTCACAACTGTACCTGCTTCAATACATAATTCACCTCCTTCTTCAAGAAATACCAAGCCATCTAATACGTAAGTATTGTCCTTTGACCAGTGATATTTCTGACCTCCTACTAAGTCTGCATCTGTGATATTTACAGTTGTACCGCCATCAGTCAAATCTTTCAAATGACCGTTGCGAGCAAGTGTTGACCAACCAGCGATCCACAACTCAGAAGTACCTGCGCCGAAAGCACCTTTGAAATCGACATCATCAAAGAAGTCATTATTGCTTGGTACGGATGCGAGCGGCGTATTGTAAGCAGCGCCATTGCCACTTGGACGAGGATCAAGTCCACCATCCGCAGCACGGCTGATCATACGAATGCCTGGGTCGGATAGAGCGTTTTGGTTAGTTGTCAAGTGAGCCGCTAAATCAGAAGCATCTGCATCATCTTGAGTTGGTTGACCAGAGGTTACACGGATTACACCTGTTGCAGATGCATCCAAGGCAGCGTTGTTGCCATTGCCAAAGAAAATATTGCCAGCAATCTTCAACTCTCCACTCAACAGTTTTTGATGGGAATCATTCGTGCCAGTATTCTTATCTTGAACTTCAATTACTTTACCTTTCATTCCTGTAACAATCGAGTTGGCAATTGTGCCGGCTGTACCTGCTCTCAACAACCAACCGATTGGGTTTGAAGCGGTTGCACCTGCGCCTGAACCAATATGTGTCCAGTTGTAAACCGTTGGGTTTGAATAAGGAGTCAAATCATCTGGCGTTGTTCCATCCAATTCTCCACCTGCATCTGCGATGTCAGGACGCTGAATTGAAAACCAGAATTGACCTTGACCGCGGTAAACCTCATCCCAGTCGAAGCTATCATCTTCTGCAAATGCTACCACTGCATATTTTAGATTTGGCGCTCCGCCAAAGAATTCAATTCCATCATCCGAGTTGGCATAAATTTCAATGTATTCAAGAGTTGTAGCACTACCTACAGCACCGAGTGACAAGCCATTCAATTCATTACCAGAAGCCAATGCGCGACCACCGTGACGGATTGATACATAACGCATTACACCGGAGTCGTCAGCGTTGTCGTTTCCACCGTACAAGCCCCGCACTTCTTCTGCCGGGATACCTTCTATGTTTACTTCGGCGTTACCATTACGCTGCGTGATACCTTTACCTAAAAGCGCCAAACCACCCCACAAAGAGTTATCACTTGGTCCTAAGTCACTAGGATCATTCACATCATCTGCTTCCGCAGTAAAAATGATTGGCGCGTCCGCTGTACCATTCGCATAAATTTTAGCGCGGCGCGTGATAATCAAAGCCGAGGGGTTGTCAGCAGAAGCACGAGCTGTGAATTTTACAACCGTACCTGCTTCGATATTCAGTACCCCGCCTTCTTCGAGGAATACTAAGCCATCCAGCACATAGGTGTTATTTTTTGTCCAGTTATAAGTTGTATTTGCTACCAAATCCGCATCTGCAATATTTACAGTCGTACCAGCAGCATCTAGGTCTTTTAGATGACCATTGCGAGCAAGTGTTGACCAACCAGCAATCCACAATTCACCAGGATTCGATCCAAAAGCACCTTTAAAATCTACATCGTCAAAGAAAGGATTATCCGGGATCAACGCTAATGGCGTTGTGTAAGCAGAACCTCCGCGAGAAGGGCGAGGGTCAAGACCACCATCAGCAGTACGGCTGATCATGCGTATGCCTGGGTCAAGCAAAGAAGTCTGATTTCCGGTTAAGTGAGCCGCTAAGTCAGAAGCATCCGCGTCATCCTGAGTTGGTTGACCAGAGGTTACACGGATTACACCTGTTGCAGATGCATCCAAGGCAGCGTTGTTGCCATTGCCAAAGAAAATATTGCCAGCAAATTCAATTCTCCATTCAGCAATTTCTGATGGGAATCATTTGTGCCAGTATTCTTATCTTGAACTTCAATTACTTTACCCTTCATTCCTGTAACAATCGAGTTGGCAATTGTGCCGGCTGTACCTGCTCTTAGCAACCAACCAATTGGATTTGAAGCAGTTGCACCAGCGCCTGAACCAATATGTGTCCAGTTATAAACCGTTGGGTTTGAATATGGTGTCAAATCATCTGGTGTTGTCCCATCACACTCACATCCTGCATCTGCAATGTCAGGACGTTGAATCGAGAACCAAAACTGACCTTGGCCGCTGTAAACCTCATCCCAGTCGAAGCTATCGTCTTCTGCGAAAGCAACTACGGCATACTTCAAGTTTGGCGCTCCGCCAAAAAATTCGATACCATCATCCGAGTTGGCATAAATTTCGATGTATTCCAACACCGTTTTGCTACCAACTGCTCCCAATGATAAACCATTTAATTCATTACCAGAAGCCAAGGCGCGACCCCCATGACGGATTGATACATAACGCATTACACCTGAATCGTCAAAATTATCCGTTCCACCGTACAAGCCTCGCACTTCTTCTGCCGGAATACCTTCGATATTTACTTCGGCGTTACCATTACGCTGCGTGATACCTTTACCTAAAAGCGCCAAACCACCCCAAAGTGAGTTATCACTGGGTCCTAAGTCACCAGGATCATTCACATCGTCTGCTTCCGCAGTGAAAATAATAGGCTCTACGGCTGTACCAGTTGCATAAATTTTAGCGCCGCGCGTGATGATCAAAGCCGATGGATTATCAGCAGAAGCACGAGCTGTGAATTTTACAACCGTACCTGCTTCGATATTCAGTACCCCTCCTTCTTCGAGGAACACTAAGCCATCCAGCAAGTACACGTTATTTTTTGTCCAGTTATAAGTTTGACCTCCCTGTAGGCTAGCGTCGGTGATATTCACCGTAATTTGTGCCGCAAGCCCTATCGCAAGGAAAGTTAAAGGCAAAAGAAGACTGTAGATCTTTCTGTTCATAATGAAGCAGTTTTGTTTAGAAAAGTTTGGCGCAAGGTTACGGCTTGACTATAAACTGATTATTAAAGAGAGGTTAATTATTGGTTAACTATATTCTGATGCCAAATAATAGCATCAAATAATTATTTGAATAATAATCATGTAATAATTTCAAATAAATCCCGTTTGAATGGATTAGTAAATATCAAGATCGAGATAAAAAAGGCAAGAATATTACATAAAATTAAAAATCATCATAAAGATGCTAAATAAATTAGCCCGTCAGCTTAAAAATACTAACGGGCTAATCAACATATTCGCATTCTTGTTTTATTACCAAATATACAATTGTCGTTTGGGGTAATTGATAGAGCACTTGATTTGCTCGAAAAATGGGAATCCCAATATTCCATCTATTTTGAGTCCGCCTATAGTTTCCAAATGTGACAGATCAGCGAAAAGAAACTTCATATCATTAAAACCAGTTGCTCCCATCTGCATATTGTGAATGGTGGCTGCGGTCACTGATTGTACATTTTTATCTACCCCTCTCACTTCTTCGCGTGCCCCCAAAGTGAAGCTTCCTTCAGACAAAAAATTCATATACTGTGCATCGATCAGATTTGCGCCAGCTCCCGTATCTAATGCAAAATGCAAGACTCGCCCACCAATTTCAATCGCTACAACTGGTAAATGATGCTGCAATTCAAAGGAAATAATTTGATCAGGCGAACCCGCTTGCAGCAATTGATTTTTATTAGGGTCAAGCAACGCTAATTGCTTTTGGCTGTAATCAATAAACAATTCGTATGATTTCAGCATTTCGTAGCCAATAAGCCCCGCAATACTAAGTTGAGAGGAGGCTTCAAAATGACTTAAATCCACTACTACGGCCTCGACGCGCCGATGCTCCGTACCGCCCCAATGAAAGCGATTTACGGTGGCAGTGCCAATAGTAAATTCACCAGCTACGCTAGAAGCTTGTACGACATTAGCCTCATCTATTTTTTTCTGATTGATGACCAATGTTGGTGCCCCTGTATCTAGTATATAATTGCCTGTATCATTATTCATACTTGCTTTCACAAATACCATCCCATTGGCAATTTCAATGGGCATTTTCATCATTGAATAATAAAATCGTACCTCAATTTGCTCGTTCCGCGCGGGTGTTTGTATCAAAGAAATCGAATTCTGACCAAGAACATAGTGCGCCAACACAAGCAACAATAAAGTCATTCCCTTCATTTTCCTGAAGTTTTAGCGTTAAACCATAAATGCCAATCCTGCGCTCCTCCAAAAGGAATTGTGCTTGTAATTTTGCGAACCCATCTTGTCGTCGCATACTTTTATGCAACCGGCATCGTGGTTAGTATCGCTCAATTAACCGTAAGTTAATCTTAATTTAACTATAAATTTACAATAAGTTAACATTAAAGTCAATAACAATCCCTGAAAAAAAAATCGTTCACTTACAAAAAAACTATATTCGACAAGACTTTAAACGATATTTTGCAGATCAAATAATTCTATTCCAATAGTTTACAAATAAGAAACATTAGCCGAAAAAGGATTCTTTTTATAAAGAAAAGCCTCGCAGAAAAATTTCCACTCAATTCTTCGTAACTTTGTATCCCGTAACGTTACCAACAGTAAGTCGATCTTAATGCCTTACTGTTGCTTCAATCACAAATACAAAAAAATGACAAAGTATATTTTCGTTACGGGAGGCGTCACTTCGTCTTTGGGCAAGGGTATTATTGCTGCTTCGCTCGCCAAATTGCTTCAAGCCAGAGGCTTTCAGGTCACCATACAAAAATTCGATCCTTACATCAATGTCGATCCGGGCACGCTCAATCCTTATGAACACGGCGAATGCTACGTGACCGATGATGGCGCTGAGACCGACCTTGATCTTGGTCATTACGAGCGTTTTTTGAATATTGCTACTTCGCAAGCCAATAATGTAACAACGGGGCGGATTTATCAAACCGTTATTAATAAAGAGCGCGCAGGCGACTACCTTGGTAAAACGGTGCAAGTGATTCCACATATTACAGATGAGATCAAACATCGGGTACAACTTTTAGGCGAATCGCATAATTTTGATATCGTTATTACAGAATTGGGTGGCACGGTTGGCGATATTGAATCGCTACCTTATCTGGAATCCTTGCGCCAACTGCGTTGGGAACTGGGCGCTGATAATTGCTTAGTTATTCACTTGACATTAATTCCTTATTTAAGCGCTGCCCAAGAATTAAAAACAAAACCCACACAACACTCTGTAAAAGAACTACTTACAACGGGAATCCAGCCCGATATTTTGGTTTGCCGCACGGAGTATCCTATTACAATGGACATTCGACGCAAGCTAGCTTTATTTTGTAATGTTGATGTAAGCTCTGTAATAGAAGCGATCGATGCCGAAAGTATTTATGATGTTCCTTTATTAATGTTAAAAGAAAAATTGGATCAAGTTGTAATTACGAAATTAAGATTGAAAGATCGGCAAGAGCCAAATCTGGAGCATTGGAAAACGTTTCTGGGAAAATTAAAAAATCCTACCCGCGAGATCCGCATTGGCTTAGTCGGTAAATATAATGAATTGCAAGATGCGTATAAATCTATCCATGAATCTTTTGTGCACGCAGGTGCAATTAATGAATGTCGTGTAAAAGTAGAGCCAATCCATTCCGAGCAGTTGGAGGGCGACTACGAAAACGTGGCTCGCCGCTTGTCAGAATTGGACGGAGTTTTAGTAGCGCCCGGTTTTGGTGAGCGTGGCATTACCGGCAAAATCAATGCTATTCGTTATGTACGGGAGCATAAAGTGCCATTCTTTGGTATTTGCCTGGGTATGCAATGTGCCGTGGTAGAGTATGCTTTGCACGTTTTGAAGTTGAAAAATGCTTCTTCCACCGAAGTGAATGCCAAAACGCCGCACCCGGTGATTGATATGATGCCGGAGCAAAAGAAAATTACAAAGAAAGGCGGCACCATGCGCCTCGGCGCTTATCCTTGCACTTTAAAAAAAGATTCTAAAGTATTTAAAGCCTATGGCATAGAAAAAATAAGCGAGCGTCATCGCCATCGTTATGAATTTAATAATGAATATAAAGATCAATTTGAGAAGGCAGGCATGATCGCTACAGGCATCAATCCTGAATCTAATTTAGTGGAAATCATTGAAATACAAGATCATCCGTGGTTTGTTGGGGTGCAATTTCACCCGGAATTAAAAAGCACCGTTGAATGTCCGCATCCTTTATTTTCCAATTTTGTAAAAGCTTGTATTTATTACAAGTACGAACAAGATGCATAATATTAAGCTAAATAAATGGCTATTATTATATTGGTTAATAGCTATTATTACACTTTGGTTGGTGCGCAATCATGTTTTCTTTTGGGATACGGTGCAACTGGGCTCCAAGCACGCGCATTGGTATTATGAAAATAATTTTAAATATTTATTATTGCCCGAAGAAATAGACAGTGGGCACCCGCCGATTTTTGGAATGTATTTGGCTACGCTTTGGAAAATATTTGGTAAAAGCCTGACTGTGAGCCACTTTGCAATGCTGCCTTTCGTGCTGGGCATTATTTACTTTTTATTACAAATCGGCAAATATTTAGTTAATGAAAAATATGCCCCATTATTAGTTTTATTAAACTTACTTGATCCCACGCTCGCTGCTCAATGCTTGCTCATTAGCCCCGATGTAATATTGGTTTGCTTTTTCTTAATGGGATTATATGCTGTTTTGGAACAAAAAAATTGGCTCAAAACGCTTGCTATGCTTGGCTTGGCGATGATCAGTATGCGCGGCATGATGGTCGTTATGATATTATTTTTATTAGAAATTACAATCTCCAGCAACAGTTGGCAAAATTTATTACGTATCTCCATTCAAAAAGTAAAATATTACATTCCGGCAGGTTTATTTACATTAGCGTTTTTAATCATTCATTATCAGCAAGCAGGTTGGATCGGCTACCATCCTGATTCTCCCTGGTCACCCAGCTTCGCACGCGTGGATGCAAAAGGTTTTTTTAAAAATATTGCTGTACTCGGTTGGCGAATACTCGAATTCGGAAGAATCTTTATATGGATTATATTGATTATCATACTTTTGCAAAAAAAATTCCAGGATTGGTGGCAAGATGCAACGTTTCGATCACTCTTTTCATTATTTATTTTTTCTATATTATTGCTCACACCCTCCCTCCTACTCCACCAAGGTTTGAGTGCGCAACGATATTTACTTCCTATTTATTTATCTTTAACTTTTCTGGTATTTTATTTAATTTTTAATTATTTACAATATAAAAAGAACCGTTCCATTGCTTTTATGATTGCTTTTGTTGGTCTATCAACTGGTAATTTATGGATCTATCCCGATAAAATTTCGCAGGGCTGGGACGCCACTTTAGCACATCTCCCCTATTATCAACTCCGCACTCAAATGCTTGATTTTATTGAGCAACAGGGCATACCGCCAGATTCCATCGGCACCGCATTCCCGGAAATTGGGCCGTTTAAATTCAAGGATTTATCCGATCGCACCGAAGGCTTTGTTGAAAAAGATTTACAAAAACAAGATTATATTTTATATTCCAATGTAATGAATGATTTCAGCGATGCGGAGATTGATAAATTACAGAAGAATTGGACATTAATAAAACAATTAAAAAAAAGAGGGATAAGAGCGGAATTATATCATAAAAGGCTTGACAAGTAATAATTAATTATATGCTATACTCCTTTAAGAATAAATACGCTATGATAAAAATATTATTGAAGTCATTATTAAACAAATAAAATATTGTTAATATTTATTTATCTTATTCAAAAGAGAATATAAATTTTTTCGGCGACTAAAGTCGCCGCTACTTTCACTGTCCATGATCTCTCCCTTTGGAACTGCCTTTTTGATATGCCGATTCAATTTCGGCTTCTTCTGCGTCAGCTACTGGCACAGAAGGGTTTGATAATAAGGCTTTTAGGTTAGGTTGTCCTGCATCCACCCAAGCCGTGTACCAGCTATTGGCCACCGCATGAATTGCATCGCGCATACGCTGCTCCACCATTCCATTTAGTCGATTATGATATGCGGCTGCATAATCTTCGCATTGGGTGCGAATGGTCAAGCCGAGGCGTTCTTCATAACAATATTGATTATCCGGCGGAAAAGTTTTACTTAAATCTTTTTCGATCAGCAGTACACTATCTAGCAACTGATGGCTTTCCAGCACGATATTCCAGAAATAATCCTTGGGATTTTCGATATATTCTGCTTTCCCGACAAAAAAATCATATTCATTTCCAGCATATAATTCCGGCAAACGACTTTCCCAAAAAGCATGAATCCCCAATTGATTACTTAATTGACCATTATAATTTTCAGTGGTATGTAATGGAACGTGGGCATCGCCAATATAATGACCCATTTCCGCTGAAAGGCGCAGAATGCGTGCCGTATTTTTTTGCCGAAAAGCCTCGGTCAGGTTGCGCTGCATTATTAATAAATGATATGGCAAGATACCATGTTCCGAAAATCGATCCACCGCAAAAACGCTTTGACAAGGTATATCATAACCTACTAAATAAGTCAGGCTATCTTTTGCAATAAACCATTCTTCTTCATAATATTGTTTTAAAATATTTTGAGTAAAAAAATTGCGATAAGCGCGTTGCTCCACGACTGCGCCACTGCGGCTGCGTACAAATTGCCCATCTGTTTCAATCATCTCATTCCCAAATAGTTGCACCGTATCACCTTCCAGATTAATCATATAAATATCGGTGTATCGCATCAAAGCATCTGTCCAGTCGCGCGGCACTTTATTAAAAGGATAGACATCATAACGATCAATATCTATATAATGTCGCGGGGCTTCGTGCTTGGTAGCATAGCGTCGTTTGTCAGGATCCACGGAGTGTTCGGTGAGGTATTCGATATTTTTTTTATAAAATCCTATCATTTCAGGAGGTAATGTAAAGACTGCCATCCGATTAATACGACGATGCCCGTAGAATCCCCATTTATAATGGAAAGAAGTGCTAATAATTAATGTAAATAATAGTATAAATATGCATTTAATCTTCATATGAGAAGGATTGAGTTCTTCAAATTTAATGTAGAAAAGCGGAAAATCAAACAAAAAAGATTCCTGGTCTGTACCTTTGAGCTGTAGATACTATTTGAGCGTATGGAAAGACGACAAAAACAATTCGAGGAGGTGCGCCCTGATTTTGAGCAATATCATGAATTTATTCAGGCGAATCGTTTTCCGATTTCCTTATTGCTGGATGGGGTCGATGATGTTCGCAATGTCGGCGCGATCTTCAGATTAGCGGATGGCGCAAGATTAGAAAAAATTTATACGTATAACTCCAAAATAATCAGAATGGATAAACAGCTAAAGCGCATTTCCCGCTCTACCGAGCAATTTGTGCCTTATGAACACTTGCCTGATTTAGTTGCTTTGCAGGCGTTAAAAACGTCAAAACCCTTGATTGGACTGGAGTGGACGAATGATAGTATTCTTTATATGAAATATCAATTGCCAAAAGAAGGTTGCGTGCTGGTTTTAGGAAACGAGGAGCGCGGTATTTCTCAGGAAGTACTGGATTTATTGGATGCCTGCGTCCACATTCCGATGTACGGTATTAAAACTTCACTGAATGTAGTAGTGGCAGCAGGAATCGTAGTGTATGATTTTTTGAATAGATTGATGTAATGATTTTGTGATGTGGTGACCTGGAAATTATTAAATTTATATCACCATATCATGATATCACTACATCACTAATCACTACATTATTAAAGTACATCCGAATCCTTGCTTTGTTCTTTATGATTGATCAACCAATAAAAACCGACTAAACCGATGCCTCCAAATAAGAGAATCATAGAAAAATAAGCCACTTCCGACTCCATGCCAAAACGGTCGAGTACGCTGCCAAAAAACAACCCGATGCCAGACATAATGGCTACAATGCCCAATTTTAAAGCGTTTTTGTTCTCGCGCTTTGGGCTATCAAAAATCTTAGCATCTTTACCGGTTTCGATCAGCGCCATGCGCTCCTGGTGGCGCGATGAATAGTGCATATATACCCAAACAATCACCGCAGTGAAAAAACCGCCAACAGCTATGATAGGAATCAATATTTCAGCCCCGTGCATTTTCTATTATTTTAATTTAAGAATAATTTTGTAATTTAATGGCTACGACGAGCAAACGGTTCAAGCGGTTACAATTTTTTAAAAAAATTTGTCGCTTTGTTCAAAACAACCTTTTAAATTTAGTCTTTATTGTTTTTCATCAAATGAATTACACTGAAAATCATGCTATTAAAAATCAATCCTGAAAATCCTGAAGGACGAAAAATCCAACAGGTAGTCGAAACCCTAGAAAAAGGTGGCATCATTATTTACCCTACAGACACGGTGTACGGCTTGGGTTGCGATATTTCCAATAACGAGGCGGTCACGCGCATTTGTCGCATCCGAGGATTAGAACCTGAAAAAGCCATGCTTTCCTTTATTTGCAAGGATATCAGCCAGATTTCGCAATATACAATGCCGATAGACAATGTTGTTTTTCGGTTGATGAAAAAAAACCTGCCGGGCGCTTTTACATTTGTGTTGCCCAGCAATAATCAAGTCCCTAAAATGTTTAAAAATCGCAAACGCACTATCGGCGTACGCGTACCCGATCATAATATTCCATTGGCTATTGTAGAGGCGCTAGGGCGTCCGATTCTCACAACTTCTTTAAAATCAGACGATGAAGTATTAGAATATTTTACCGATCCTGATAATATTTATGAGGATTTCAAAAAAATAGTGGAGGTTGTAATTGATAGTGGCATCTGTGGCAATAATCCTTCCACTATTGTAGATTGTACAGGCGATCTGCCCGAAATTATTCGCAAAGGCGCTGGAGAATTAATTCCTTAAATAAATTTAAAATTCACACAATAAAAACAATCCAAATAACTTTATGCAATAAATAATATAACCCATTAAAAACCAAATGACTATGAGAATTTTAATCGCTTTATTCCTGCTTTTATTAAACATTACTTCTTGCAAAACCGCTCGCTTGCAAAAAGATATAGCGGGTGAACACGTTGAACAGTTGAAAAACGGCGTGCTTTTGGTGCGTTTGCGAACCCTGGAAGATAAAATCGCCGCTTTGCAGAAAATCGGCAAAACAGAACAAGCCGAAGCGGTGAAACAAGAACAAGGAATTCAAAACCAAAGAGTTATAAAAGGATTCAGCGAATATTTCGATTTTTGTCCGGTTTATTTTTTCTATTCTATCGATGCCAAACAGATCAGACAACATAATTTCTCCAACGTGATCTTTAATGCTCAGGGCGAGTCCGTTTCTCCGAATTTATTGGAAGGCAAGCCTTTTTATATTGGATATTATGGAGATTATTTAGAGCCGGGTGTCAGTACGCCACTTAATATTAAAGCAGTCGTTATTCTTGATCAGCATTTTGGGCAACTCCCTTCTCCTTTTCCGAAGCCAGGTAGTTCTTTCTTTAAAACCGTTTCCACTTCTATCAGCTATGAAGAACAATCGATACAGTTCATGAATGATAAACTCCAGGGATTCCTGATTAGGGCGCGCTACAGAAGAGAAAAACAAGCGTTAAAAAAGGCGAGGAAAGGGCTTTCTGGTTGAGGCAATCCAAACAAATTTTTAAGCAGGCTTTGTTTTTGAAACGACAAAGAAAACGTGGTGATCCAATGGAATTGCTATTATCTTTGCCTCCAGTCACCATTTTGCAAAAACAACGTAATGAAATCATCTTTTATCCTGATTATTGGATACTATGTATCTTTTCTTGTCAAATTTTATTTGGTCAAACTGGTATCATTAGAGGTAATATTTATGATAAAGAAAGCGGCGAACCCATTATTTATGGAAACGTAAGGTTAGAAGGCACTACCATCGGCGATATTACTGATTTAAATGGTTTTTTCAGCTTGACAGTACCCCCAGGTGACTATGTGCTTGTTGCTTCTTATGTTGGTTACGATAGTATCGCTGTAAATATTTCTTTGAAAGCAAATAGTATTTCTTATCAGCGTATTAATCTGGCTATCAGCGCAATACAATTGAGCGCAGTCGATGTTTCGAGTACACGCGAGCAAGCGCGATCGGATGTGCAAGTTTCAAAAGTAGTGGTCACCCCCAAGCAAATTCGCGCTTTGCCTGCCACGGGCGGCGAAGCAGATATTGCGCAATATTTGCCTGTATTGCCCGGTATCATTTCTTCCGGCGATCAAGGTGGTCAACTCTACATTCGCGGCGGTGCACCGATTCAAAATAAAATTCTGTTGGACGGCATGACCATTTATAATCCTTTTCACACAATTGGTTTTTTCTCTGTGTTTGAAACCGAAACAATTCGCAGCGTAGATGTTTATACCGGCGGCTTCAATGCGGAATACGGCGGCAGAATTTCAGCAGTAGTGGACATCAAGACCCGCGAAGGTGACAAAAAGAAATTTGGCGGATTAGTTTCAGTAAGTCCTTTTCAAGCTAAAGCATTGGTGGAAGGTCCAATCAAAAAGCTCAAGGATGACGGGGGCGGCAGCATTTCCTATTTGTTCACGGGCAAGCATTCTTATTTGAACGAAACATCAAAAATTTTCTATAATTACGCGACCGATACTACGTTTTTCTCTTTTGCTTCAGGCGACACAAGCCTTGCTGCTATTGCAGATGAGATTGGTTTGCCTTATAGTTATACCGATTTGTATGGCAAAGTTTCTTTTGTGGGTGATAATGGCAGCAAATTAAATTTGTTTGGCTTCAATTTCACCGACCGTTTTGATTTTGTTGGCTTGGCGCAATTGGATTGGGATGCCTCCGGTGGTGGCGGTAATTTTACATTGATTCCTCAGAATTCCAATACCATCATGGATGGCGCAGTTTCTGTGACAAATTATGATATTCTACTAAATGAATCCGATGGAAATCCACGCACAAGTGGCATTACAAGTTATACCGCGGGTTTAAATTTTAATTATTTCGGCGGCGATAATCAAGTTACTTACGGTTTTGAATTTACAGGCTTTAATACCGATTTTGAATTTAAAAATCAATACGATGTCACGATTTCGCAGCGCGATTTTACGACGGAGTTGGCGGGTTATTTGAAATATAAGCAGCGTATCGGTGATATAATATTAGAGCCGGGTTTTCGGGCACATTATTATGCTTCGCAATCAAAAATATCATTAGAACCGCGTTTCGGATTAAAATATAATATTACAGATTTTTTACGCTTTAAGCTTGCGGGTGGATTATATTCACAAAATGTATTAAGTACTGTAAATGAATTAGATATCGTCAATTTTTTTGTAGGTTTTCTGGCTGGGCCGGAGCAAACAATTTTTGAGCCTCGTACGCGCAATCCTACCAAAGACCGCTTGCAAAAAGCGTTTCATGGCATCACTGGCTTAGAAGCAGATATTACAAAAGATATTACAATTAATATAGAACCTTATTACAAAGGCTTTACACAATTAATTAGCTTGAATCGCAGCAAGCGCAGCGGCGAAGACCCTAATTTCCAAGTAGAAACGGGCGAAGCTTATGGCATAGATTTTTCTTTCAAACGGGAAACACGACAGACCTATCTTTGGGCAACTTATTCCTACGCATTTGTCACCCGCGACGATGGTGAACAAGAATATCCAACTGTTTTTGACAGACGCCATAACGTCAATATTCTTGGCACTTACAGCTTTGGCGAGCATCTTAATTGGGAATTGGGCATCCGCTGGAACTTCGGCTCCGGCTTCCCTTTTACACAAACGCAAGGTTTCTATCAGGATATTAATTTTGAAGACATTTCTTTAACCGATATTCTGACTGGCAATTTTGATTTGGGCACGATACTATCTGACAAACGCAACGGCGGCCGCCTTTCTACTTATCATCGTTTGGATATGTCCTTGAAAAGAACTTTTGAATTTTCCAAAAACAGCAAATTAGAAGCGCTGCTGAGCGTGACCAATGCTTACAACCGCGAAAACGTATTTTATGTCGATCGCATCACCAACAACCGTGTGAATCAACTACCAATATTGCCAAGCCTGGGATTGACGTTTGGGTTTTAATTTGGAATCAATTTATACACCCTGCCAGGATTTTCTACTGCAATGTAAATATAGCCATCCGGCGCCATGCGCACGTCGCGCATACGTCCGACATTTTCCAGCATAATTTCTTCGTCAGGAATCGTGCTACCTTCTATATTACAACGGTTCAAATAATTAAATCTTAGTGAACCTACTAATGCGTCACCCTCCCAGGCTTTGTAGCGGTTCCCCTGCACGAAAGCCATGCCCGAAGGCGCAATCGAAGGCACCCAGTAAAGTTTGGGCTGCTCCATTCCTTCCTGAGCGGTTTTATTGGTAAAGGTCGTACCATTATAATTGATACCATAAGAAATCACCGGCCAACCATAATTCTTGCCTTTTTCAACAAGATTCACCTCGTCGCCGCCGCGCGGGCCATGCTCATTCGACCAAATAGCGCCTGTCTTTGGATCTATCGCTAAGCCTTGTGGATTGCGGTGTCCGTACGACCAGATGGAAGGCATTGCACCTGCTGTTTTCACAAAAGGATTATCGTTTGGAATGCTGCCATCATCCTTGATGCGGTGAATTTTACCCAAGTGGTTGCCCAAGTTCTGCGGGTTTTCCTTTTCATTTCCGCGCTCGCCTATGGAGAAAAACAAATAACCCTCTTTATCAAATACCATTTTCCCACCATAATGATGCCGCGTACGCGAATAAGGCAATGCTTCAAAAATTACTTTTTGATCGGATAATTGATTAACATCTAATTTAGCCCGCATGATCGCAGTGGTAGCAAGCGTTCTATTACCTTCTTGTTTAAAAGCAGAATAGGATAAGTAAATAACTTTATTTTTATTATAATCGGGATGTAAAATTACTTCCATCAAACCACCCTGCCCTTCGGCTAAGACTTCCGGTGCACCCGCAATCGTCAACAAGTCGCCATTTTTAGTGCGTCGATAGAACTTACCGCCTCGATCTGTAATGAGCATATCACCATCCGGTAAAAACGCTAAACTCCACGGCACGCCTACATTCTCAGCTACCAACTCCACGCGAATATCCATCGCTTTGGTCTTAAAAGAAGAAGGTGTTTCCTTGTTTTTCGCAAAATCATAGCGTTTCACATTTTCAATACCCGTGAGAATATAATCCGCCAAAGCCGTGATTTCCGCGTCACTCAAAGCAGCAGCAAAACCTGGCATCCCACCATCGGTATAACCAACTTTAATAGATGTAAACAAATCCTCTTTGCCATTGCCATATTTCCAGCGCCGATCCACAAAAGCTTGCATCTGCTCACCGTGACAACCCGAACAAAGCGTTTTATAATTTGCCTCCGGGTCAGCCGACTTCGATGGCTCTATATTCACACAAAAAATCAGCAAAGGCGCAAATGCCGCGAAAAAAACAAATGATTTCAGCATACGGATTGTATTTGTTTTAGCTACAACAGAAGGCGTCAAAAATAGTAGAAAGACAGCGCATTCGCAAGCTGCCAGCAGAAAAAGAAAAATTAGTGTTGAAATAATAACTGGCATTTGCTTGTTGAAACTGTTTTGCAAAATTTTGCGTTTTCATTATTGAAATTACGCTATATGGTTTTAGTAATAAAAGACAATGCTTAACTTTACAGGATATTACAGTTATCACTTCATGATGTAAATAAAAAAGCAAAATCTTAAAGCCTATGACAATAGAAGCACAAAAAATGGAACTTATTAAGCGAATTATCAATATTGAAGATTCTTCTATTCTGCATAAATTGGAGGAAATTGCTGCTACATCTGCCAGCGAGCAAGATATTTTGTCACAAATAGCTGGGCCGATTCAAGCTACCTTTGATCTTGAAGCGATCAAACGGGAACAAAATTACCAACCTGTAAATAAAGCTACCTTAGATCAATTAATTGAAGAAGCCGATATTCAAGAATCCATTGAAGAACTGCTGGAAATGGCTCGCGCATGAATTACTTGTTGGATACTAATATTTTGCTTTTCTACCTGCGCGATCCCAATACAAAAGAATACATCGAACACCAATACAATCCTTTTGGCGCAGCCAATAATCCAATTATTTCAATCGTAACTGTTGGGGAAATCAAATCCATTGCCCTGCAAAACCAATGGGGCGGGAAGCGCCTTCGTGCGGTAGAAGAATTACTTAACAAAGGAATTATTGCCGACATTAAATATACGCCAATACTTGAAAAATATGCCGAAATAGATGCCTTTAGTCAAGAGGGAAAATCAAAGAAAGCCCCTTGGGAATTAGTGCCAGAAACATGGGCAAAAACGATTTATGGATTGCTGCTACTGCTGCCGTTGCTGATGCCCGGCTACTCACCGCCGACTATGATTTTGATCACTTGAATGCCATCTATCTTGAAGTAATTAAAATCGAACGCGTAAAAAGTAAATAAAAAAGAATAGCTTCCTGTTGCTTTCCTCTATAACTTCCTTTATATTTGAATGTAATAACAAGGCTATCCGTTTACAGGCAATGATACAGTTTGTGAACGGATTTTTTGTAAAATGATTTATAGTGTGATTATGGCGTAACTACGAAATATTAAGACAACATAAATAATATCTTAAAGTAAATAAAAAAGCAGGATATGATTTTTGACAAAGAAATGGAAGCATTGGTAAAATGCACCGACATGATTAAGGAACTTGATGATGAAGCCAGAATTCGAGTTGTAAAATACTTGATTGAAAGATTTGGCATTGGGTTTTCTAAAAGTACAAATTTTGAAAAGGAGACGACGACCAGATTGCCCATCTCCCACAGTTCAACAAATCCCAAACTCCAGTTCGAAGAATCTGCGGAAGTCATTAACGAAGTAAACCAGAAGAGTATCCTTCATTGAAAGACTTAGTAGTAAAAAACTACCCGAAAAATGAGGCTGAATGGATATTGTGTTATGCTTTTTACTCCTCTAAATTTGGTTCCGATACCTTTAACAGAGGAGATATAATTGATAAATATAAAGAAAACAAACTTCTGGTCAAAAGCGCAAGCAACAACCTTAACAACAATCTTGGCACTTGTATTAAGAAGGATTGATAAAATCTACCAACAATTCAGACTATATTCTAAAGCCTGAAGGAATTGGGTATGCAAAGCAAATATTAGGCGGAAATTCAACAGGGATTGAGAAAAGTGACGAAAAGGAAATCAAATAAAGTTGTAAAGGAATAGCATGTATACGGAATGAATGGATTCGCAAGATTGAAAAATTCAACGAGTGCAAACCGTCTGAGATGATTGATTATTTTGTTTTCTACTTGTCCATTATTAAAAAATGAAAATTACTTTCTTGCAAGTCAAATTTCAGAAGCATTTGCTTTTTTACGCTTGACTCCATATTCAAATATACCACAGTATTTGGTTAATAATTCTAAAAAAGGTAAGAATAAAAAAATCAAATACTTAAAATCTAAATTGGGGTATCATCTTGAATCCAATTTTGAACAAGAATTAAGAGGTAAGATCAACTTAGAAGAAGAAGTTCCTTTTATCAACTATAAAATAAATCCCGAAAGTCAAAATTGGAAGCCGAGCGATATCCCTTTTACGAATAGTAAAATTCGGAAAATGCAGAGTTTTTACTACACTTTACTATCTATTTTACCATCTTGAAAACAGCATCAGGAAATTCCTATTAAACAGGCTAACTTCAATTCTTGGTTCAGAATGGGAAAAAGAAGTATGTATTAAGGTGGATTTGTCAAAAGCGCAGTCAATTAGAAATGAAGTTAGTCTGTCAGAGATGCTGCCTGAAAGGGCGATAATATTTTGTTTTACTGCATGTGGATGACTACGCCAAAACAGTGAAGATATATCCTAATGTTCTCAAAGTACCAAAGGAAGCCGATGAGATACTTGCACATCTTAACTCAATGGGGAAAATCAGGAACGCAATTGCCCATAATGCAATAACCGTCCCCAAAGAGTATCAAGATGAACTCACCATCTTTTTGATGAAGTATAACAAAATATTAAAGGCAAACGAATGAGATAACAACAGCTTGCTACCTATTTCCTCCTAAAGCTATCCCCATTCATGCTTGACTCTTGCTCTGTATAAGCTTGTGAAACTATCTTACATTTTAGCAAAGCTATTTTCATTTTACAACAC
>JADJNW010000028.1 GCA_016714085.1 Saprospiraceae bacterium | reverse complement strand
TTTTTTGCAACATTTTTTCGTCTCAGGCGTAAAAAAGGGTGTTTCAACCGTCTACTTAAAAATTATTTCGGTAAGTGGAAAATAAAAGGTATTTTTGAATAAGGCACTATCTATAACGCTTGATAGAAAAAACAAATAAATTAAAGACATTTTATAGTTTTACTATTGTAATCTCACACAGACTTACATACGCTTCCAACCAAAAGGTTGGGATGTGAATAAAACAAACTGTCAAAAGAAACCCACAATTCAAGCCGGTATTGATATGAGCGGAGTAATATCCTAAATTTACATTATATATATGAAATAATCCCTATGACTATGACAGTAAAACGTAATTATTTGTTTGCGTTTCGCTGATAACGCAGGTTTTGCAATGGCGCGGTAAGGCACTACGAGAAAAGTGACAACGCCGCTGGTAATGCCGGCAATTCTCTTCGCCTACTCCCAACAATATGTGTGAGCTGGAGCTCACGGAGGGTATATGTTTAATAGCAGGCGACGTCGCCACCTAAGGTAGTTATGGTGTGGTTTACACCCGCAAATCCTCGGATTATATATTTAAGAGTCGAAGCATTATATGGCTCTTTCAGTGTACTGCTTATGATTCCTCTTAGAAACTTGTGAGAATAACTGGGCGAGTGTTACCGCCTTTGGTCTAATTAATTTGAATAGCCTGTGATGGAATAAGCCAGTGTAAGGTTAGCCCCATGTAGTGCAGGCGTTGGTGCCAGCTATTTTGAAGTCTGTCCTAAAATAGTGCCTCCCGATCGTATGCTCACTTTTTGGCGGCTGCAGGCGAAATTGCACCGCAAATTGCAGCTACCCCGAGTATTGCGGTTCGATTGGGTAAGCGATTCAATGTAGGTTTGATCATCAGGCTATGATGATACTTGGCAGCAGAGGCGATTTGATCGACGGGTTTGATCGAGATGAAGCCAATGAACGTACTGGTTTTGTTGATATTTTGCAATATTCTAATGTGCGACTCAATTTTAATATCGGCAAAGCGAATGATTCCGAGCCACTTACTGGGTCAACCCGCTTGAAGTTGTCCCGGATCAAGTGAAAGAAGGTCAAAAGAAAACAAGACATTGCCATCAAAGACTCTGATGGTGACGGTGTAATCGATGCCATCGACTAGCAGCCGACACCCCACCTGATGTACCTGTTGATACCAAAGGTCGTACGCTTGATAGCGACCGCGATGGTGTTGCTGGATTATAAAGATCGTGAACCTTATAATCCGCCTCGTGCTGGCGAATCTGTAAGCCCCGGGTGGGGTCGTAGAAAATCCAAATCCTGGCTGTCCGACCAGGTGCCGGAGGTGGCGTTAGCGAAGACCGCGGGCGGAGATCGTGGATGAGATGTTGAAAGATTATAAGTTGACAGAGTCCGCTAATGCAGTAGCAGACTGGTTTTTACCAATGATCCACTTTTGGCAATGATGCTGCTATCAAATATTCTGATTATGGTACGCTGGCTGGCATTGCGCGTATGATGAAAAGCAATCCGAATCTGCGTCTGGTGATCACTGGACATACTGATGCTACGGGTGTGGAAGAATCCAATAACGCGCTCTTCTTATCAAAGATCACAAGCCGTTGTAGATCACTTAGTCGAAAATCATGGCATTGGGCCGCGGACGATTAGTCATTCAGTGGAAAGGGCAGCAAGAGGCGTTGGTGCCTTCTGCCAGCAGCTATATGAATCGTCGGGTAGAGTTTCGTGTAGCCGCACCTGAAGATGTAGAAATGGATCCTCCATCTGGCACTACTGTCAAGAAAAAGGATGGTTATTAAGATTAGGATACAAATAGCTCCGTTTGGCAAGACAAACGGAGCTATTTTCTTTTAAATTGAATTTTATCTCCTTCCTGATATTATATTTTCGCAATACCCGGCATTTACCTCCAACACATACTGCGCCGGACGCCCGATTTAATAGCATCAAGCGATTGCGGTTGTGCATTTGCTTTGATCTTGACGATTTTCAAATGAGCATCCAAAAATAATATCCAGTGCAATATAAGTATTGAGCATCCAAAAAGACTGCTCCTCCATTTTGTCCATGACAAAAAGCATTCCTGATGCTCCTCCATTGATTTGCGCCAATCAAACCTTGCGCCTGATCGAATTCATTATCAGCGATTTCAATATCAATCGTTTGAATAATTTGTTCTTGAGAACCAATAAATTGCAATGTCCCTTCCTTTTGAAAAACGCGCCCGCTTAGCGGTTTTTCTTTGAAGGCAAGAGTGAAAAATAACCAATCCTGCAAAAGCAATCAATATAATCACCCATGGCAACCAAGGACGAGCGCTTTTTTTAGCTTTTTTATTTGTATTTATAGCTTTTGACATTTCAAGGGGTATTGTTTTACTGCGAAGTAAAATAAATAATACGTTTTATGTAATCATAATTCTGGACAGAGGAACTAAGATTATACTTTTAGTACCTTTCAGCTTGTTTTTAATTGTTCCAGCATCCTAAAAAATAGGTTCAGAAATACTCTTTTCTATGTTGGAATATACTTTTGGTATGGATGGGAAAGTAAAAGGTGTTAGCAGAAGTGTTTTTCCTCTGTATTTAGAACCTTCCCTGATATTTAATACTATTCATCCTGATAAAATTGGCCCAAAAGCTCAGTCAATTCATCCAATTCTTCTGGCGCATTAGCTATCAGCCATTCTGTAAGCTCCTTGGAATGTACTGTTTTCCTATATTCAAGCTTACTTTCACTTAATCCTGGAAAAGATCATGAAGAAGCTTCGCAGCATGAATCTTGTACTTCCAATTTTCTAATTGCGATTGCTCAGGCTTTTTATTATCCCAATACTCTTTCTTTTCGTTATTTTGTTCAAAAAAAACTTCAACTTCCCGTGGCGAAAACTCTCTTTCCCAGAGAGTTTGCTACCTATTTCCAGTAACACTTCTTGCATATCCTCCTTTGCATCCTTATCAATTCTTTTTTATTTGTGTTTGCCCTTCTTCATTTAAGGTCAGCAAAAGGATATTGTCAGCTTCAGCACTCGTTATCAATTCTGGCGAATGCGTAGAAATAATATATTGATGATGATCGTATTGTTTGATAATTTCCATCAACTTTCTGGAAGCCGAAGGATGCAAAAAACTATTGGGCTCATCAATGATAATGACTTTAGGCTCATCGGATTGAATGATAACATACAGCATAGCCATGACTTGCCCAATGCCTGTGCCGCACTCATCAAGCGAAATGGTTAAGTCCGGTCGCTCAGATTGTGGAAGCCAGACTCTTATTTCGGGAATACTTGCAATATTCTTAGTAGAGACATCTTTAATATTAGAAAACAGTTTTAAGTATATCTACGTAGGTATTAAACTTTTTCGGTCTTCGTGAAGGTTTCTAAGCATATCTGCTAAATTGCTACAATCAGGCGAAAGTTGCTGCTTATTTTCATTATTACCTTTACTCCTTACGGTTCTATGTATATCAAATTTGTATATCCGGTTTTCAACAAATTCTTTCTTTAGTATTTCTGAAATTTCATATTCAGAAGGAATAATTGTTGTATTCATTCGTAAATAATCTGGATCGTCAAGTCTTTCTAATTCAAAGATATCCAATGATAACGCATTCATTTTTCCAGAATATTTATTATAAGCATCATAAACGTCTTTGATACGAGTCCTTTGATCAAAAACTGTCATTTGTAAAGAGATGTCATTCCTCATAATATTTACCAAAGTCTTTGTCAGCTCAAACCCATCAAATTTAATATTATCTATAGATTCATCTGCCTCAGGGTAATCTTCTGTTTTTGTCCAACTCCAACTTGTATCATCAAATTCAATTTTACTAATTCCTAACAAACTATTTCTAAAGTAAATCAGACCTTTTGGCGATTTATCTTCAACGATAGAAAGCAATATTTTGGAATCTACAAATACTTCAATTTCAGCTGCATCTTTCCATTTATAATCTTCTTTAATATAAGATGTTTTCCGAGGCTTCGTCTGTCCATTTAAATGAGTATTATATCGCCCATTTCCTGATAAAATTTCCAATAATGCTGTCTTTCCTGCATTATTTTGTCCTACTATAATATTAATTCCTTTGCTTAGTTCAACTTCTGGAGTATCCAGATAACTTTTGTAATTATTTATCTTAACTTTTGTAATCCACATATTTATTCAGTTTCTAATGTAAAGATAGAAAACAAAAACGACGACTAAAGCTCGCCTGCCCTAATACGGATCCACATCTACATTCACTCTTATCGTTGTGTAACCCTCGCTGGTATTGAGCGCTTGAATGGCATCGAGCAGGGTGTCTTTGGCATAGCGAATCTTTTGGCTATCGCGGGGAAGCTTGATCAAGAAATCGAGCAAGAAGTAGCCGCGCACGCGCCCCACATAAGGCACTGCCGGCCCGATGACCCATTCACCAAGCTGGGATTTGAGGGTTTTGGCGAAGATTTTAGCGCCATCGTTGAGCGTTTCGGGCTTTTTATGCTTGAGCGTGATGCGGATGAGCCGTGTAAACGGTGGATATTGAAATTCGTGCCGTTCCTGGATTTCTCTTTGGAAAAAACTAAAAAAATCATTGCGCAAGACCTCACCCAACACAGGGCTCGCTGTATTCATCGCTTGGATAATGACTTTGCCTCGCTTGTGCTTGCGACCCGCGCGGCCGCTCACTTGCAGCATGAGTTGGAATGCGCGTTCACCCGCTCGAAAGTCTGGAAATTGCAAGAGTTGGTCGGCGCTAAGGACACCTACAATGCCTACATTATCAAAATCCAAACCTTTGGTGACCATCTGTGTACCAACAAGAATATCTACGCGGCGTTCCTCAAAATCATTGATGATCTGGGTATGGGCATTTTTGGTGCGTACCGTATCCAAGTCCATCCGCGCGATGCGGGCTTCAGGAGGTAAATTTTGAGTTCATCTTCAATCTTTTCTGTACCGAACCCTATGAGTGTCAGTTGTTTATTGCCACAAGCCGGACAAGTCGTAGGCAGTTGCGTCTGGTAACCGCAGTAGTGACACTTCAATGCGTTGAAATGCTTGTGATACGTGAGGCTCACATCGCAATGGATACATTCGGAATGCCAGCCGCAAGTTGTGCAGCGATAGGTAGGCGCAAAGCCTCGCCGATTCTGAAAAGAATCGCTTGCTCGCCACGTTCGAGGGCGGCTTTGAGTTCGTCAATCAAAGTGGTCGTAAAATGCGCCTTGAGCTTGCGTTCTTTGAGTTCTTGCTTGACATCTGCGATAACGGTTTCGGGCAATTCCAGCCACCGAAGCGCTCCGGCATTTCAATCAAAGCATACTTGCCTGCTTTAGCGTTGTAATAAGATTCAATCGAAGGCGTCGCCGTGCCAAGAATGACTTTCGCATCGAAGGTATTCCGCCATATAAATCGCAGCGTCGCGCCCGTTGTAGCGAGGATTGGGATCATTTTGCTTATAAGAAGGATCGTGTTCTTCATCTACAATCACCAATTTCAAATTTGTAAAGGCATAAAAAGCGCCGACCGCGCACCAATCACAATGGGTTTACCTTCAAGGATTTGTTTCCAAAGTTCAACTCGTTCATTATTGTTCAAACGCGAATGATAAACCGCAATTTTATCGCCAAATATTTTTGTAACCGATTGATAATCTGCGTTGTAAGTGCAATTTCCGGCAAAAAGATATAAAACTTGTTCACCGCGATTAATGGCTCTTGCATCAATTCAGCATAAACGCGGGTTTTGCCGCTACCGGTTACACCGTGAAGCAGGGCAACATTTTAGTTTCAAAATGCGCTTGCAATTTCGAAAATAGCTTCCTCTTGCTGCGGTGCAAGTTCCTCCAGAATCAATGGTTTCTTCTTCATAACCTCCGAGGCGACTCACTTCGCGTTCATATAGTTCAAAAAATGCCTTTTTTGCCATCGCCGTCAACGCGCTGGAATCCACTTTAGCCAAATCATAAATATCTTGTTTGCGAATAAACTCCTGTTTTTAATGAGTTGCAATACGCCAAAAGCGCTTCTTCCTGGCGATTGGAGCGGGTCAATTTATCAAAAGCTTCATTGATTCGGTCAGGTTCGGAGGCATAAGGCTCGCAGAGACGCACGCAGGCAACGGTTTTCGGGGAATATTTTGTTTTTAAATCCTCTTGTAAATAAATGATTTTCTTTTCTAACAAGCTCTTAATCAGCGGGTAAACAGTTTTTTGATCTAGAATTTTGCGCAAATCCTCGATACTTAATTCATTCTGAGCAGTTAATGACTGCACCACAATATGCTCTTTTTCAGACAAATCGGTGACATCACCATCAAAAACAGGGCTTAATGCGATCAAGGTTTCACTCGCCAATTTCAAATTGGAAGGCAAGGCAGCGTTCATCACTTCTCCGAGCGTACAGCAATAATAATCCGCAAGCCAGCGCCAAAGCTGGAGTTGTATGGGATTGATAAGTGGCTGCTCATCTACGACAGCACTGATGGGCTTGGGCTGATGCCCTTCCGGTGCATGATGATGCACATCAATACCGCGTGCAGTGTACAAGCGGCTTTGCCCGAATTGCACCTCTACACGCACGCCAAATTTTATTTCGCTAACCCATTCTTCCGGCACGTAATAAGTATAAGGCTTGGGTACTGCCATCGGCAGGATAACCGTGACGTACGTATTGGTGGTGGGGATGAAATGAAGATTGGGCTTGCTCAATGTTTTATCGGTTGATAGGATAATAAGGTTATAGGATAATTTCTAATATTTATAAGCTTATTCACCTATCAACCATTACCCAATTATTATAGCAAATTACGGGAGTTTTGCGATATTTTCCAACAAAAGCTTTTAAAATAAACTTATTTTAGAAATTTAGTGTCAAACCTGCGTTTATTCCCAATGCGTAATTGGAAGATTGTAAAGTATTTTGAATGTTTTGGCGACTAAAAAGTCTTCAGGAAAGTAGGTTCTAAAGACAAACTCATATTTGAATTCAAATCATAAGCAAGTCTGCCCTGAGCCAATAGTCAACGGTAGCGCTGTTGAGCGATTCCTGAGCGCTCATCGATGGAATATTGGGAGGTAATTGCAGTTTGGAATTGAGCGAATTGACCGTAGAAATTTTGAAAATCTTCATCCAATAAAAAAATTAATAAGCAAGCCGCCTTTGGCAATAAAATGAAATCGCTTTCCGGGGCTTTGATATTGTAATAAAATCGGAAGGCTGATATAATTTGCTTTTAGACGTAGTCACTTCAAATGCTAATGATTCCTCTTCGCCGATGGATTGACTGGAATTGCTGGGCTCGGCTGCTAATGCCAGAGCCACAACCCCCGTAGGTGTATTCAAATTGCAAATAAAATCAAATCGCGGATCGCCGGGCCGACGCGGATGTCTGTCTTGAAATTGAAATTCCGGGCGAGTCGTAGCGCTATGAGAAGCAGTGCGATAATATAATCCTGATTCAACGCTCCAGGATCGCCCAAGTTTGGTGCCAATGTTTCAAGCCTCCAAGTAAAGATTCACCAGCATAATGAGCATTTTGGCTAAAGTTTTTTCACGCCCCGGAAAGCCCGGACGACGGCTCACAGCGGTCACTTCACCCCAGCTTTTCATGGGCAAGAACTGAACGCCTATGAAGAAATTATTTTTCTTTAGTACAGATGTAATAGGATAATTATAAGGTAATTCAATTGTATGATTGGTAGAGACGAAGGGCATCCCTAATACCGTTAATTTATCAAACGCAGTAATGACAGCTCTTTCAGTGGCTTTATCTTCAAATTTTTCAGACTGATTTTCAATTGATGTAATAATATTGGAATTCGATATTTCCGTTTCTAATGATCTATTTGTACTATTTTTTTCATTATTTGCAATAATTGGTATTGGAATCTTTACATCATTTTTACCTTGATTCTGAGCGGAAGCAATATTTTTGGATTTTTGCGTTGAGCGCTTGGGCGATGGTAATGTTTTTGATTTTAATTCTTGTTTATTAATATTATTTGATACAGAAGCATCATATTTCGCTTTATCGTTATAAGAAGACTCTTCTGTAATAGATTGTGTAATATTTTTATCATGTTTTTCATCTTCTGAAACATCCGATTTTACTGATGGTGCTTGCATTTCTTGTAAAGTCGAATCATGTTGTTCTACTTGTTGTTGCAATTCTTTTAATTCGGTTTTTACATCCAATAATTGATATGCCACAATGCCCAGCACCAAAGCCGCAGCTACACCTATAAGCCATTTATATAATATTATTTTGCCGCCCGGAGTTACAGGCGTTTCCATTTCCGAAGCAATATTATCCCACACCTTATCCGGCGGGCTTTCAGTGTAGTCCTCAAAAGACTTTTTAAGAAAGTCTTCCAAATAATCACTGGGTATATTTTTTTTCATAATTACATTCCAAGTTTAATCCGTTATCCCAGCGTGCAATATTATTACATTCGCCGCACTGCTGTCATCAATTTATAATGTTTATATACGCCATTGGCATTACTTACTTGCATTTGATAAGCATAATTGCTCGTTGCTAAATGATATGAATTCAAATTTACATCTATTTCATGCTCGCCTGCACCTCTATATTCATTCAAAAGCGTAGCTATTTTCTTACCGGACAAGTCCCAAAGTTCTATTAATACATTAGAAGCTTGATATAAAGTAAATGGAATTGCAGTATTATTATAATAAGGATTCGGAAAATTTTGTCCCAATGTAAAATATTTTGCCGCTTCTTTTTCCAAATGCCCCAAGCTCGTCGTGCCACTGCCTTGCACCGTCACCTCCATATAAGCATCATAGCCACCGGTTGATTCGTTTGGCGTAAGGCTTGCCAATTGATATGTGTAACCGTCTGAAAAAATATTATCATTATTATAATTTAAAGGATCGGCGCCTTTGGTATATAATGTTGGATTAGCAGCATAAATCGCATTCTTGGTGGCAATATCAAAAGTCATCTGCGAAATAGCAGAGTAAGAAGAACTTACATATACTTGAAAATGGATATGACAAATCCTACCCGTGTACCAGCCTGGAAAATAGTAATAAAATTTACTTCGCCATTGGCATCGGTCATTTGATAACCGCGTAAATAAGTCAAGCCTGCCTGCCCGGCATTATTCGATTGGCTATAGCCGGAATACAAACCGTCCTTATCGCAATGCCAGATATTCACACGCACATTACGCATTGGTTCACAATTACTTGCGCCAATAATTTTCATTTTTAAATTCAATTGAACACCCGTTTTACTCTCACGCACATCCTGCCGAAAAAACGCAGTATTCGCCGTCAAATCCAGCGGAAAAGCCCTGCTGTTTCTGTAGGAATCAGCGTACAAGCATTAGGCGTGTTCCCCAAAGTATTTCTCAATGGCAATATCGATGCTGCCCCAGTAGCCAATCCGATTGTTTTTAAAAAATCCTTGCGTTTCATATTTAATATATTGTGCATTAAATTCCAATACATTATATTTTGGTCAAACCTATAAGGTTTTATTTTATAGTAAAAGATTTAGTTCCCATTGTATTTTAATTTGGGTTTAATAATTTTGTAATAATTCCCTTTTATTTTACTCGGTTAGGCTTTTTTTCTATCATGTTTTCATTATTTTTTAGCGCGGTTGAGTTGCGACTTGGAAGTACCCACCGAAATGCCCAATTCTTTGGCAATTTGCTCGTGCGAATAATCTTCCAATACATACAAATTAAAACTGTTCTAAAACCAGGCGGTAGTTGCTGCATAATGCGAATCAAATTCCTGGTCGTATCTTCTTCTATAAAATCATCTTCCGATTGCAAGCGATGCGCAACATCCTCTAATTCAACCACTTGAAAAAGATGCTTTTGCCGACGGATATACTGCAATGCTATATTCAAAATCACTTTTCGTACCCAGCCTTCCAGATTACCAACACCTTTATATTGATGTAAATCTCTAAAAACCATTATGAAACCTTCCTGCAACAAATCTTCCGCATCTTCGCGCGAATTGGCATAACGCAAACAAAGCACGAACATCTTGTCTTTGAACCGTTCATGGAATTGCTTTGTGCAATCCGATCCCCATGTTTACAGGCTTCCAGGATGTCATGCCAATCTTTGATCATCGTCGCCGCAACCGTTTTTTGTGTTTGATTATCACTAAGGAGGTGCAGTAAGGGTTAAAAAGGTTGCATTGCCTTATTTATTTTTGATCAAAAGAATTTTTTTGATTCTTCGTGCAACCTTTTGCAGTACTTGCTCACCTAAGAAGAAAAGAACCATAGCAACCAATTATCAATGATAACAATCTTACATATTTTTATTGTCAATCTCTATTTCTTGTATGCGCAAACGCAACCAATGAGTGTGCAGGAGGCGGCTTGGGAAAGGCGCGGATTTTGTTGATTTGAATAGTACGCTACAAGCGCTGTTTCCTGAAATGCCTTCTGCCACTACTTTTAAACCCTGGTTATTATAAGAAAAAAGATATATCAGGGCTTAAATAATATTATATTCTTTAAATAAACCCTTAATAATTATTGTCAAATTGCCTTATTTTCCTGAGTTGCAAAGACATAGGAAAGGTGATAATGTATTTACTTCTTTATGATCATTTGTAACAATCTACATTATTTCATTTTTATTCAAAAACCAATAAAACTTTCTATGATGACAAAAAATGTTTTGAAGTTTTCCTGGATGATTCTAATCGGGATCTCCGCCTGATGAGCGCTTGGCCAAAGAAGATGCCACAAATTCTCAGGATTTGGAAGCGTATGCCAATGCAATGATTCTGGGCATTCAGGATAGCACGGGTGTAGGCAGAGGATATTGCTATGAACTCGTGTCCCCGTCACAATTGCTTTTCCCGATTCGACAACAACGGAGGGAGATTCTTATGAAACATTGGCAACTGCGCTTAAAGACTGGAGAGAAGCCAATCCGGAAAACGAAGGTCACCCTACCCTGGTGCTTCCATTTGATGTCATTTCCATGGACGGTGAAATTATTACAATCGCAACCTTAGATGAACTAAAAGCCTTGCGTCGGCTTTGTCACTTTGGCAGACCGCATAGACCAGGACACGGACGACCGGGAGGTGGCGGTTATGGTAGTTGTTCTTGTTTTGAAATCGTTTTCCCGGTTAACATTGCATTCCCCGACGGTACAACTACAGCAGCAGCAGGTCAAAACGCACTGAAAACCTTGATCAGAGCATGGAGGCAAGCCAATCCTGGTAGCACCGAACGTCCGGAAATTACTTTCCCAATCACCGTTACATTGGAAGATGGCTCCACTCTTACCGTTGAAAGCAAAGAAGCGCTTCAGGAACTCAAAGAAAGTTGTCGAGAAGATAATTAAAGCAAACAAGTGGTTTTCATAAATAGAGTTTTAGGAATGTGTCGGGCGATTTCGTCCGGCATTTTTTTTATTTATTAATCATCAAATATAACTCAACCAGGCTTTTTCAGGATGTGCAAACTTATCGACGATAAGCTGCGCAAACAGGATATAAAATCAATACCACTAAATCCATGCAATGTAAACAGTTGTCAAGTTAAACCTTTGAATATCAAATTCACCGAATACAATAGCCGTTAACAGCAGTGAACTAAGCTGTATCAAGAACAAATGTAAAATATAATAAAACATAGGCACGCTGCCCAAGACTACAAAAATTGAGTTATTCGTCCTTTGCGTTTTCAGTCAATGCAAGGCATATCAATCCCAGCTAACAGTCATTAAAGTATAAAGAAGTGAAGTGGGATATTTAGTTGTATTGAGAATCGATAATAAAGAATATAATGTATTTTTCTGTGGCGACCAATGGCTTGGATCACCATATAAATTGAAGGTACGAAGTAATATAAAGAGTATAATACAGATACTGCCGGCGATTAATAATATTTTCTTCCGCGCTTCTGGTGCGTAATCATTTCGATATAATTACTAAGCCATAACCACAAGCGATAATACGGTAAGGTAAAAATGCGAATAAAACATAGACGCTGACAATGCCCATTGGCGCCATGCCGCCACCTTTATAAGCGAGTACCCATAGATTATAAAATGGGGATTCGGGTGTAATGAGTACGTTTTGTAATAAATTATGGAATAATACAATAATTAAACCAATGCCCAGCACAACTCTAACAGGTAAATAAATGAATGCAGCAAGCATAATCATACAAATGCCGATCATTGAAATCACCAACATTCGGTGGACTTCCCAATGATCAAAGGCGGTAATATTCCAGCCAAAACGGAACACCAATAATTCTAATATGATAAGAAATAAGCCCCGCGTCCAGAGAAAATATGCAGTACTTTTTATGCCTTTTTTATTAACCATCAACGCAGCGGAAACGCCAGCCAGCAATAGAAATAACGGTGCACAAAAATGTGTAATCCACCGCGTGAAAAACAATAAAGTCGAGGCTTTCTCCAAATTGGTAGGTGAAAATTCTGCCGCGCTTGCATGAAAAAAAAAGCGCACATGGTCGAGTGCCATCAACGCCATTACGATTCCTCTAAGCAAATCAATCGATATGATTCGCTTTACTCTTTTGTTCAGTCATGGTGATATGAGTTAAGAACACAAATCAACTAAATAGTGGAAAAGAAAACTTTAGAAATCTTGCTCTTTTGAAATTGAGAAGGTGAGAATCCGTAATTTTTTAAAGGTATAAGAAAATTTTCCAGACTATTAAATCCAGTATTAAAAGCGGTTTCCGTAATGTCCTTACCTGGATTCTAAACTTGTTTTTGCATATTCAATACGCACCAATAATAAGTAATCGTAAGGCGTAGCCTGTACATTTTAAATACCCTGGAAAAATGAAAAGGACTTAGATGTACGCATGAAGCAATATCGGTAATACCAATATCATCACTGAAATGTTCATAAATAAAGGCTTTCGCTTGATCAATGCGTTGGATAGAAAAAGGTAATTTGGATGTAGTAACAAAAGTAGCACGCTCCCGATGTGTAAATAAAGAATCCAATAATTGAAAGATAGCCTGTTCAATACTTTGTATTTCTTGCGTTTCTAAAGTCTTCAAAATAAAATGAGCCAATATCGCTTCCTTTGGTGTGCGACGTATCTGCATTGCAGGTTCTGTATTTTTCTTACAAAAGGCTCCGGCAGCATATCTTTAAAAAATACAAAGTGTACGATCTTCTTTAAAGCAATTAAATTTTGACACCTCAAATTCAAGCGGTCTTGTTTCCAATAATACAGCGTTAGAATCCAGTATTTGCTGGAAGCTTCCCGCTTTGTATTGATATGTCGAATATAATGGAAACGAAATAGCCGGATAATTCGTAAAATCTTTTTCAGCATAAGCGCCGGTATAAGAAGCTGTAATCAACACAGCGTCAATCCATTCGTTCTCATAGATTGTACGGAAAGTGACCAAGAATCGACTTTTAGTAACGTGATCAATCAAATGTAAAGACAAGTTAGCATAAAAAAGGTGTGACTACAAGTGCATTCATTTTTACTTTTTAATCCTTCAACCTATTAACTCTTCAACTTTTCAACCCATTCTCCTATCACCCTATTGCCCTTTTATCTATCTTTCCCCGGAAATTGAACATCCAGGTATGAATACAACTCCAGGTTTTCAAGTAAATGATAAAAAAGTCATTAATGGCTGGGCTTTCTTTGATTGGGCGAATTCTGCATTTGCTTTAGTCATCACAGCAGCCATTTTTCCGGTTTATTATATGGCTGTTACGGATGATACGGTAAATGTACTGGGAATGAAAATGTCCAATAGTACATTATATGCCTACGCTATTTCAGCGGCGTATCTATTAGTAGCAGCGGTTTCCCCTTTATTATCGGGTATTGCTGATTATAGTGGGCGACGGAAGTTTTTATGAAAACGTTTACGACCATTGGTGCTTTGGCTTGCCTTGTATTATTCTTTTTCAAAGGTATGGGTACTTTGTCGCTTGGTACAATTGCTTTTATCATAGCCATGATGGGATTTGCAGGCGGCTTGGTATTTTATAATTCTTATCTCCCGTTGATTGCAAGCGAGGATAGATACGATGATGTAAGCGCTAAGGGTTTCTCTTATGGCTTTATAGGAAGTGTGATTCTTATGGTGATCAATCTGGTTATTATTCAATATTATGAAGCCTTCGGTTTTAAAGATCAAGGCACGGCTACAAGAATCGCATTTGTAATGGTAGGCTTGACTGCATTTTGCAAGCGCAGAACTGATTCTTATTATATTAATATTACAATTGGTGGCGGTATTGGGTACGATTGTTTTTGCAAAACTCTCCGACTGGAAAGGTAATAAATTCACGCTTTCGGTTATTTTCTTTATCTGGATGGTGACTTGTATATTTGTCTATTTTATAGATACAAAACCGCAGTTTTATATTGCAGCGGTTTCGGTAGGTATTTTGATGGGCGGTACGCAAGCAATGGCGCGATCGACTTACTCTAAATTGTTGCCGGAAAATACACCCGATACGACGTCTTATTTTAGTTTCTATGATGTCATTGAAAAAGTGGCGACGGTATTAGGTACATTCAGTTTTGGAATAATTGGACAGTTGACGGGCAGTATGCGCCTGAGCGTGCTGGCACTAAGCGGGTTCTTTTATTGGCTTTAATCATTTTGCAAGCTGTAAAATGAATATTCGGCACGAAGGAAGTGGCACGGTGATTGAGTCATAATGTGGTGATCTGGTGATTTTTGATGTGATGATCTGGTGATTTTTGATGTGATGATGTAGTGATTTTGTGATGTAGTGATCTGGTGATTTTTGATGTGATGATATGCTATGCTTTATACCTATAAACCTATACACCTTTATGCTTATAAGCCTATCCACCTTTATGTCTATACGCCTGTACACCTATAAAACTTTTAAACTTATTACATCTATACGCCTTTATACCTGTAAACCTTTTATACTTATAAATCATGAATTTGAATACGATCATCTTTGATCTGGGTGGCGTTTTGATCGACTGGAATCCTGAATATGTTTTCCGCGAAATATTCGACGACGAACAAGAAATGCGCTACTTCTTTGACCATATCTGCACCCAGGTTGGAATATACAACAAGACGCCGGACGACCTTTGGCGGAAGCAACCGAATGGCTGGTGCAAGAACGCCCTGATTACGAACCATATCCGTGCCTATTATGGTCGCTGGCGAGAGATGCTCGGCGGCGCTATTGAAGAAACCGTAGCTATCTTAGACGAATTGCGCCAGCAAGATACATACCGATTACTCGCGCTTACCAACTGGTCGCACGAGACTTTTCCCGTTGCATTGGAGCAATATGATTTTCTCCATTGGTTTGAAGGGATTGTAGTCTCCGGTGAGGAAAAACTCATCAAGCCTGATCCGCGTATCTATCAAACTTTAATCGAACGGTATGCTGTACAGCCGCAGCACGCGCTTTTTATTGATGATAACGCCAATAATGTAGCAGGCGCACAGGACGTAGGACTCCACGCGGTGCGCTTTGAATCGCCTGCACAACTGCGTAATTTCTTTCAAGCGCATAAAATATTGCAGTAAGATCATAAAAAAATGATATGCACTTGTAATAAATGTAATAGCAGTAGCTATTATCTAAAAATAACTTGCTGATAGATGAATAACTATCTTCAAAATAGCATTGCATTGATCTATTCATTCAGTCAATCACTCGTGCAGCCTTGCATTGATCTATTTATTCTAGTGCAATCACTCGTGCAGCCTGTGCAGTGATTCATTCATTCAGTGCAATCACTCGTGCAGTCTGTGCAGTGATTCATTCATTCAGTGCAATCACTCGTGCAGTCTGTGCAATTGTCTATTTATTCAGTGCAATTACTTGTGCAGTCTGTGCAATTGTCTATTTATTCAGTGCAATTGCCTATTTATTCTGTGCAGTCGCTTGTGCGGGATAGAATAAGGGAGTTGTGGATACAACAGATTATTGCAGGTTAAATACAAAAATCCGTTGCATCCGTGTTGACCCGTGTTCTAATAATGTCCGTTTCTCAAGTGTAAAATCATAAGATATAGCGAAAACGAATACCTCTTACCTGTTTGTACTGAGGGCTGGTAGCGCCGAATACCGCCTTTATATAGCTTTTCACTTGCTTTGCACGCGTCACCAAGCCGTTTATTTTATCATATAACACATCCAACGGCGAATGCGGGCGGCTTCTTCTTCTAGCTCGGCGGTAATGGCAATCGTGTGCAAATACTGCAAATGCTGCTCATGCGCTAATAATCCACTCAATTGCAAATCTGCTTCGTTGGGGGTGTAATACATTTCCCGCTGGAGCAGAATGAGTTTGGAGAAATAAGTTTGAATAATAGATCGAATGATTGTCGGGAAACGGAGACGGTACGAGGGGCGGTCATCACCGCATTTTTCTTCGCCCTCGGCGCTTATGGTTTCTCGGTGGGTTCATTGGTGGTGGTATCTTCCGCTTTGGCTTTCTTGCCCAGGCGCGTACCATTGATGCGACGCTGGAATAGCGCGGGCGTCCTCGATTGTTTTCTCGCTCAAGCCGCACGCGATCATCGAAGTTGAGGATGCGCGTGATGAAGGGCGCAGCGCTTGAAAACCTCCGAGCGATTATTGGTTTGCGTCCTGCGCTCTGGCTTCGCATTCGGATAGATGACGAAGCACCATTTGCGCTTCCATTTGCAGTTGTTGCAGATTATGGATTTGTAATTCCGCTCGTGGCGGATTGAACATTGCGCCGTAGCTGGTACAGCGCGTAACCAAAAACACCCAGGTTGGATACATTCTTGGCGTGACCCGCCTCTGATTTGCTTTTTTTCTTCATGAGAAAAAATTTGATAGTTATAAATTTGTTTTATTCATTTCAATGTAATTGAAACCTTAGCAAAACTCTTTTTTTAATTGATACTCAAAAGATTATCCGATTTGTTCTTTTCTTGTTAATAGCTTTCTTTTGTGTTTCTATGCTTCCTTTCTTTGTAACTTTTTTGCATCGCCCAAAAAAGTCACCAAAAAACGCTAGGCAAATCAAAACTCCTCCGTCGAACAGTGATTTGCCGGGCAGCCGCCACAGAGACTACTTCATTATAAAATTACGACTATAAAGCCCACGAGACATATCAAATATTAGCGTTTCAATTATTTTTATCAAGCTTTCAAAATATAAAAGTTTAGGAAATTTAGAAAACGCGCATAAGCCTACACAGCGTGCATACGGCAAATGCAAAGGTAAGTTTGTGTAATAAAAAGTAATAAAAGTAGCTTAAAAGTAGGTTTGTGTAATATGTAATGCTGAAGGCGATCGCTCAAAAACCAATTGCTTGGGCAAGCATATACGACAAATATAGCTATAAAAGATGTAATGATGCAAGAGGTGGAGTAAAATTTTGATTATATGCAAACCTATAAGGTTTTAAAACCATAGGCTTTGTAAGGCGATAGGCAAAATTCAAAAGCCCAATAGACGACTTGGACATCTAAGTAAATATCATTATTTTTAAAGCGGATATTAGCGCAACTCGCACTCGTTAAGTAAAACACGCAATGCGCTAATACGATAGATGGGTACAATTTAATTGACGACCGTCGTATGAATCAAGAAAAACAAAACCATCCCGCGAAAATAATGACTGAATCAACTGAATCTTTTATTAGATTTCGGCAAGCAGTTCAGAGGTCTGAAATGCTTATCAGTTATTTAGAGGTCAGTAGTAAGCTCATTTCAAAAAACAACGATGAAGCAAAAAAATACCTCAAGGAAATCTATGACCATGTTTATAACCCAGAAATCGTAAAGGAAAGCTTGTCTAAAAATCTAGACACTTTTCTAAATCTAGAATTTTATGAAGAGCATTTATGTTCAATGGTATATGTTAGTAAGGATTGACAATCTCACAATTTACTTTAAAGAAATTCTTTCAGAGGTGGTTTCTGCAAAACCGCAAATACTAAAATCTCAAGAAACTGAGCGTTTAGACTTTATTCTTGATTATGAATCAATTGGCGATTTAATAAATGCTATCTCCGACAAAAAAATTGAGGAGTTGTTTTACAAAGGAATTGAGGATATCGAGAAATTTTTTAAAAATCGTTTGAATATAGATATCTTTAAAACAAAGCAAGTAAAAGAAAATATTAACCGGCTTATCAAACAAAGAAATCTTACCGTACATAACAGAAGAAAAATATCAAAAGACTTTGCAAGACAATTCCCAGATTTGAAAAATTCTGTTGGACAGTATTTGATTTTTAAATTCTCCTATGTTTCCGAGATAAATCTAGTATTGTTGAATGTTGTGGCATCGCTGGACGAAGAAATTTCTGAAAAATTTGAACTGAAAAAAGTAAGCCTATAAATTTAAACTACACCCAACAGCTGATTAGACGAAATTGCTGGACTTCGGTAATTGAACGTTTTATTTTTACGAAGAAACATTATCTTCGGCAGAGAGAACTCTGCTCCTATTTCCGCTCCATCGCAAATACAGGGAACGTTAGCCTTCGATCATTCATAAATTACCATGGATTCATGTATGGTTAAAAGTATTTGTAAGAAGACTTATGGAGTTCAACTTTTACATACCTAAAAAGCTCAAGGGAATAGCGCCATTGATTTGGGAGGTAAAAGCAGACCAGCCCCAAAAATGGGTATTCCTGCCCGAGTGTAATTTTGATTTGGCTTTAATCTTGATACACCCTGGATTATTCAAAGTGATTATTACAAGAACCGATCTTTTAATCCGACCGAAAATTTTTGTTTTGTAGCCGGACTACATACGAAACCGCTCTCTGTTGAATTTATGCGTTGTCATTTGTTTGGTATTCGCCTCGAATACTATTGCAGCTCATCTATTGTTTGGGATTCATTGCAAGGATTTGAAGAACTGGTCAATCGAAGGCGATATAGTCTTTCAAGATAAATATAATTTTATACAGGATGTTAGTAATATTTCCGATTTTCATAAAAGAGCTGTTTGGCTGGAAGAATTTATTCTTTCCTCTCTATCGTGTGTGCCAGACTTGAGTTTAGCAATGAAAATTACGACATTACTAGATGAAATTTCCTTAAAAAAACTACAAGGAAAGTTCAGTAAAATAGAAGATTATACCGGTTATTCAAGGATGCATACTTTACGAATTTTCCAGAAATGGCTTGGAACTTCTCCCTCCGAAGCGCTTGCATTTAAGCGTTTTGAAGCTGCACTGAATCAAATTCATTATTCCTCAGACAATCTTACTCAAATCGGGTTGAATTGCGGTTACTATGACCAGGCTCATTTTATTCGTGGATTCAAACGGTTTGCACAAATGACTCCGAAAGAATATTTAAATCAAAAAAGCGAAATAGTGGGTCAGTTTCTCCTTGAGCCAGCAAGGATAGCGAGATGTTACATTCGTACAATTTTAAGAGTGTAAGTATCTAATTTTGTTCAAAAATTTAAATCATATGGACGAAATTAAAACAATTGTAGTATGCGGTGCTACTTGGCAAACAAGGTGGTGCTGTATTGATGCGCTCCTGAAAACCGGCAAATGGAATTTGATTGCCTTTTCACGAAATATCAATGGACAAAAAGCCGAAGCAATAAAAAGAAAGGTGTTCAGGTTCTACAAGCTGATCTTGCCGACAGGCAATCATTGATGGAGGCATTTTAAAGGCGCATACGGCGTTTATGGTGTTACAATGCCAATGGCACCAAATGGAAAATTGATACGGAACTAGAATGGGAACAAGGTAAAAGATAGTAGAGGTTTTGCGCAACAAGGTTCAACATCTTGTTTTAAGCACTGTATTGTATGTGGAAGAAGGACAGGAAAACACCCTAACCTATATAAAGCGGAAAATAGATATTGAGCATCTGATTAAGAACAAAAATATACCTTATACATTCCTCTGTCCGGGTTCATTCATGGATGACTTCGGGAGTGAATATATGCCGGTAAAGAATAAATGTCATAACGGGCATGGCAGCCAATGATGCAAAATTGCCTCATATTGCCAGCGTTGATATTGGGAAATTGCAGCTTTGGCGCCTTTGAAACACCAGACAAGTTCATAGGCAAAAAACTGAACCTGGTCGGAGATTTTATTTCGGGAAATGAACTCGCTGCAATCGCAACCAAGCTATCCAAGGGTAAGACTTACAAACACAAACCTATCCTGCTCGTAATTATGTATCTGTTTGCAAGAGTTTGGATTCCGCTACGTAAACATTTTGAAAAATGGGGCAATCACCTTATCCCGAAGAAATACTGAAGGCAGTAAAACAAACAAGGGAATTACTTCCTGAAACCCTGAGCTTTGAACAATACCTTAAGTGGCAAGGATGGGATAAAAAGCTTTAAAAACCTAATCGTCTGAATCATTGTAAAATAGGTAAATGAGAAAAAAGTCTAATTTGGGTGGGATCTATAATAGATATAAGCACTATATAGCGTTTATAAGGATGCAGTATGTAATAAAGTAAAGTACCTATCATGTAAAGTTCATGATAAAAATATAAAAAATGAAAACTTTAATTCGTGTTTTATTAATATTCCTTGCGATAATAGTGGTTTTATTGGGCGTATCTTACATGATATCGGGTGGTCAAACGGAGATTATTAATACTGTTCAAATTAAAAAACCGCCTTATGAAGTAATAGATTATATAGCTGATATGCGAAATGAATTAAAATGGAACCCTGAGCTGCAATATGTAGAGAAAAAGAGTGACGGACCAATCGATGTCGGGACGGTATTCAGCGCAAAATGGCATAGAAGCGACACGCTTGATGTTACTGCAACAGAGTATTATCCGCCCTATTGGGTTGCATTTGCAAATAGAGGACACTTGAAGTAACCCTTAAATTGGTATTATCACCGCTTGGCCAAGAAACCAAACTTGAATCAAAATTTATTGTTACCCTCACGGTTTTACGCGCGCAATTTTTCCAATTTTGAAGGCCCAATTAAAAGCGCAGGAAAAGGAGAAATATAATGAATCTAAAAAAAGCGCTTGAGGGCAATGGATAGTAAAAATATACGTATGAAAGAAGGTTAATTTGCACAAGATGATATCAACCGTTAAAGTTTCAACTATTTATGAATGCCTGCTGGAGCGCAATTTCAAGACGCCAATGTTGTGTGGATGTATCAAAAGTATACAGGATTTGGGGCTGATGCCAAAAGTACGCACTGCACTTAAGATGAAAACTGGGGAAAACCAGG
>JADJNW010000027.1 GCA_016714085.1 Saprospiraceae bacterium | reverse complement strand
TCAATTTTACATCCAGAATTGTGCCGCCTGATTGGTTCAAACGAGAATTTACACCAATCCATATCCTAGTAGCCTTCACCTGACCGTGATTCGCAATCATGCGGGACTTCAGGTCCTAATTCTTCATCATTGGTATAAATTGCACCGCCATCGCCATAAGCGCCAAGATTTTTGGAAGGATAAAACGAAGTACAGCCAATATGACCGATCGTTCCGGTTTTGACTTGCCGACCATCGCTAAAGGTATAATCGGCACCAATCGCCTGAGCGTTATCTTCGATCACCCATAAATTATACTTTTTCGCAACTTCCATTAGGGATTCCATGTCGCAGCTTACCCGGAATAGATTCTACCGGCACAATGGCTTTGGTACGAGGCGTGATGGCAGCTTCGACAATCGCAAGTGCAAATTAAATGTATCAGGATCAACATCTACCATTACAGGTTTAAGCAGAAGCAATGCAATTACTTCGGCTGTTGCCACATACGTAAAGGCTGGCACAATTACTTCATCACCCGGCTGCAAATCCCAGCCATCATAGCAATTTGGAGTGCATCGGTGCCATTAGCAAGGCGCGGAATGACGTGCTTTGCGCCAAGATAAACCTCCAGGTTGCGCTGAAATTCCTGAACCTTAGGGCCATTGATAAAGGTAGTTGTATCTAGCACTTCCTGAATACCCGCATCAATTCATCTTTGAGCTTGAGGTACTGGGTACGAAGTCCACCATTTGAATTTGTAGGGCCGTTTTTTCCATGGGTATCATAAGTTTATAAAATTGAAAGGTTTAAATAAAACCTTCCCCTATTTCTCATTTAATCTTTGCAATACTTTCTGCGCTATGGTCTCACCAATCGCCAGCGAAGCAGTAGCCGCCGGAGAAGGTGCATTGCACACATTGATCACGTTTCCATCTTCAAATATCAGAAAATCGTCAATTATATTGCCTTCAGTATCACACGCCATTGCGCGTACACCTGCGCCACGAGGGCGCAAATCTTCTGATTGTATTTCCGGCACAAGCTTTTGCAGTGACTTGACAAACGCGCTTTTAAACAGGAGCGCCGCATCTCTTCAATCCGTCTCGCCAATATTTGGCTGCAATTTTCCGAAATCCTGGAAATGATAATGTTTCAAAAAAACTCTTTCCGATCAAAATCCCATCGGCTGTAACCTTCGCGCTTGAAAGCTAGTACTGCATTGCATTTGCTTCTATGCCACCCTCAATCATACGCGTGAAATGTACTCCCAGAAACGGGAATTTGGGATTGGGGTCGGATAATCAAATTGCGCACTAAATATTGCTTCTCTGGAATAAGCTCGTAATACTCCTCTAAAAGGCAGTATTTGAATGCTTCGGCTTGCCTGCCGATAGGCATGGTGCGAAACGGTCATATTCGCTACTTTATCCGAATACAAGCCGCGCAATTGACCACTATTTTTGACCGCGCTTCTGCGGATTGGCTTATCACAACGCATTCTACGTCGCCCTGAATAATTTGTTGCACTTTTGCACCAAAAAGCCGTCGCGCCCCGCTGTTCAACGATTTCCCAAGGTATTTTCTGCTACTTTTTTATAGTTGATGATGCCTGCCTGCGGTACCCATTTGCTTCCACGCCACCTTTGGCATAGGGTTTAATTTCAGCAGTTCTTCACGTCCGACTTTTCGAGTTCTTTCATCCCATTGGCGATGCCTCGTTGCAAAATCTCATCGAGCTTGGCTTGTTCGGCAGCATTCGTTGCGACGATAATCTTACCGCAAATATCGTAAGGAATGCCCTGCTTTTCAGCAAATTCAAGCATCAGCTTGTATCCTCGTTGGCAACTGCACCGCACGCATTCCACCAGGTTTGTAATAGATGCCAGGCGAATCACGCCGCTATTATGCCCCGTTTGGTGTCGCGCTACACCATTTTCTTTCAAGCATACAAATTTTCAAATCCGGTCGTCGTTCCAACAATTGGTAGGCGTTTGCCAAACCAACAATTCCTGCCCCGATTATAGTCACATCATACACAGCAGTTTTTCAATCTTTCGACCATAACAGCAGCGGTTTCCGGATTGTACTTGCTCCAAATCAAGCGTCACTGCTTCTTCTTCAGAATAAATCAAATATCGAACTTTCCGATGAATCAAATCCTCGGCTTTATCTACTAAATTTAATAAATATGATTTATCAATACTTACCAATAAAAATCAAGTCTATAATCCTGCTATCCAATCCTTTAGAAAAATCACCCATACGAGAAACACTTGTCGTACCTCTCCCAAGCGTTCGATCACCTCTTCTACGATGCGATCAATCCCACATATTTGAGTAAAATATTATGTACTTCTTTGAATAATGGGTGATGCGTATTTGCTTGAAAAAATTTTCTTATTTCCATCCAGGCGCGACTCCAACATCCCGGCCTCTTCAAACCGATTTAATTCTAATCGAATCGCATTGGAAGATTCACCAAATTCGCTTTCAAGCTGCGAAGATAGGCAGTTGCATTGCTATTCAAAAAGAACTTGAGTAGCAGTTTTATGCGCGTTTTTGATGAAATTAATGTTTCTATCATTTGAGTAACAAAATTACTCAATCTATAAAACATGCAAGCAATTTTAGTTTTTTAACATTTGAAAAGTTCGAAAATGAAAAGCCCGGATCAGTGAAATCACCAATCCGGGCGCTTTATGCAGCGAAATAATATATTTAATCTTTTGCAGGTATTGTTTTCGTTGTAATCTGCTCCAAGGCTTGCTCCATCGTAATTTTATTGCTATCATAGCTCTCAAGAACAGACTTTTTGATGGAAATTTCTACTCGATCGGGAATATCACAATCCTCACAAGTGTTCAAGTCTAATTTGAATATAAGTAATTCATTAGCAGGCAATTTGCGCACCGTCCGACCATACTCAATGACATTTCGCTTAAATTCCTCGATGAATTTCGGGTAGGCTGTTGTAAGTTTTCCTTCCATTCTTTTTCTTCATCTGTTTCATTTTCATCAGATTTCGATTTATTCTGTCCTTGACTTCTTCTACCTGTAACTGCCCTCTCATAAGCTTCAAGAGTGTAAGTGAAGTTATAAGTCCCTTGCGCCCATTGCCCCCAGGTACGCCCAAAATTCATTTCATAAACCACCCCTAAGCCATCGATCCGCTCATAATTTGGATCGTTATAAAGTCTAAATGTTTCAGACAAATCACCTTGATACAATCTGTGAAAAATAGAACCCAGCAACTCTAATTCTGTATCTTTTTATTGTCACGATATGCTCGGTGAATTTTATTTGTCCTTCCAACTGCGTTTTAGAAAGTTTACCAGTTCGATATTCATCAAGCGCAGTTTTGCTGATTTCTGCACTGAATTCCTTTAGAGTTTTATCTGGTTTCTCTTCTTTATCTTTATCCGAATCAAGAGGGCTAACAGCAGCTACGGTTGGAAGCTTAATAGTCCACCAAATCTTTGATGTTTCCCAAGCAAGGCATAACGCAGTGTACCTTTTCATCGGGCTTTGGCTGGCTCAACAACTGCGCGTAGTCTGTGATAAAAATTTTCATCGCTTCTTTCGTTTTCGTACGCAAAGCATTATTGAGGCTGTCCAGATTAATAGGTTTATCCGTTGTTTTTCCAAGCCTGTAAACCCCATCTTCGTTCCAAGTCGGAGGAAGGATAACCTGCCTATCCAGTGCCAGGTTAGAAAGCACTCCCCCATAAATGGTAAACATGGCGCCATGTCCTTCAATATAAGTGCCTTCTACATTATTTCCATGCAAGCCAAATTCTTGATCCATTAAAGTTGATAGAATATTCTCTGCCACTTCTATATCGCGTTTCATTCGGTCATTATCCTGCGCGTAACTGATGCCGGTGAGGAGCACCAGAATCCCAAGCAAATAATTTTTTATATTCGTATTCATGTTGAATAATTTAGAATTGTTAATTGTTAGAATCCAGATAATTGTCAATTTATTCGCCCGTAACGGTGCGCTCGAATGCATTCTTGAATAAAGCTTCCGTCCCTCGGCGATTGAGTTCCATATTTTGGTTGATCATTACAAAATTGTTTTCGATGGCTTTCAAATCTTCTGCTCGTACCTGCTGCCAGTTGCTCCAAAGCTGATTAAGCATATAGCGTAATTCCTGCTGCTGTGACAATTGCATATCCTGAACGAACGCTGCCAATTCGGGGGTATTTTTTCTTAAACTCCGCACCGCCATAGTTTTAAGCTGATTTTCGTAACTCACTTGCTTCGCCGACCATTGGCGCGTCCATTGCGCTTGCATTGCGTCCTGATTAGCAACTAGTTGTGCTTGCAATAATGACTGAATAGAATCCAATTGCTCAAACAAAAGTTGATTATTGACCGCAATAGCATTTTCCACTATTTCAGGATTCATAGGGGCTACCGTCTGATCAGGTTGTTTTGGCGCTTTGCCAAAGGCAATGACCATACCGCCTTCGTGTCTGAATGCTGACATTCGTAGCAATAAGCAATAATAAGATGGCCGCCGCTGCTGCCGTGATTGCCAATGGCAACCAGCGACGACGTATCGAATGGGATGATGAAATCTTCACGATTGGTGCAACAGGCTCTACATCAGGCAGTTTTGACAATACCTCACGCGTTTGTTGCAAGGCATTCAATTCCTCTTGGGCTTCGGGATTATCCCTGAGCCAGCGTTCTACCTCTTTTTGTCTGCCTCGTTCAGTTCGTCGTAGAGATAGTCCATCAATCGACTCTTAATCAATCCTTTATCCATGGCAAATTTCTTTTGAGGCGCAATTGCTTAATAAAATTTTCTTTAAATTTTCCAACCCGTAGTACAGACGCGACTTCGCGGTGTTTTCAGAAATGTCCAATACTTCGGCGATTTCTCTAAACTTCAATCCTTCATATTCTTTCATAATCAATACGGTTCTTTGGTCTTCCGGCAATTTTTGTAACGCATTCAAAACCAGTCGAGTAACCTCTTCGCGCTGATATGCCTGATCGGGCCGCTCCGGTGCTATTTGAATCACGTTTCCGGGATAAGCTTCTTTTAAAACCCGCTGTTGCCGCTGCCGCCGATGTTCCTGATGGCATTGGTTGATCACTGTGCGGTAGAGCCAGATTTCAAACTTTGCAGGTTCATTCAGCGAATGAAAATGCCGCTGCATCGCCAAAAACGATTGCTGACAAACTTCCAGGGCCGCATCTTCTTCCGCAAAATACTTCCAGGCGATATTATACACGCGCTTGTACCACTGATTGAACAGTTGATTCATCGCGCGTGTGCTGCCGTCCCGGGCTTTTTCGATCAATTGTAGAGTCTGCTTATCCACTAATCCGTTTTAAGAGTCTGGGTGAAAATCTTTGATTGAAAGATTCTGTGGTTTTAAAAAGTTTTATGGAAGGTAGAATTTTTTTAGAAAGATGTTTTCTGATAGGACACTGATTTTTAAGATATTGAAGATTTTTTAGGATTTTTTCTTTAACACCTGAGAACTTAATGCTTTACAGACTTAGGTGAACTAAGGTGTCTTAGGCGGTTAAAAAATCATAATAATTCAGTGTGCCATTCTATTGGTACAAAACCTTGAATATCCGAAACTTTTGAATGTCAATCGAACCAAAAGTCCTATCTTTGCGTTCCCAAACCTGAAACTTCCAACTTGAAACTAAATAAAAAGTGACGCCAAAAACAGTAGCATTTCACACCTTGGGCTGCAAGCTCAATTACTCGGAGACCTCCGCCATCGGCAGGCTCTTTGAGCAGGCAGGCTATGCGGAAGTAGAATTCGAGCAAGGGGCAGATATTTACGTGATCAACACTTGTTCTGTTACAGATTTTGCTGATAAGAAATGCCGCAATATTGTGCGTCGGGCCTTGAAATTTTCGCCAAATGCAAATGTGGTCGGTGTTGGTTGTTACGCGCAGTTGAAACCGCAGGAAATTTCGGAGATTCCGGGTGTAGATTTGGTTTTAGGCGCTGCTGAAAAGTTTAGAATCCTCGATTTTATTGATGCTTTGTCGAAAGCACCGGGCAAAGGCATGATTCGCGCCGGAGAAATCCGCGAAGTGAAAGACTTTGTAAATGCTTTTTCGTTTGGTGATCGTACCCGTTCGTTTTTGAAAGTGCAAGACGGCTGTGATTATAAATGCTCGTTTTGTACGATTCCCCTTGCGCGCGGACGCAGCCGCAGCGATACCGTGGAAAGTGTGGTGGCGAATGCGCAGAAAATTGCCGCTATGGGCGGGAAAGAAATCGTGCTGACTGGTGTGAATATTGGCGATTTTGGCAATGGCACAGAAGTGATCGAAGGCACGAAGCCCAAGAAAGAGGCGCTATTTATTGACCTCATTCGAGAATTGGACAAAGTGGAAGGCATTCGTCGTTTTCGGATTTCTTCTATCGAGCCGAATTTATGTACGGATGAAGTGATTGAATTTGTAGCACAATCCGAGCGTTTTGCACCGCATTTTCATATTCCACTGCAATCGGGCAATAACAAGCAACTCCAACAAATGCGCCGCCGCTACAAGAGCGAACTCTACGCCGAGCGCGTCGCCAAAATCAAATCGCTCATGCCGCATGCCTGCATTGGTGTGGATGTGATCGTCGGCTTTCCGGGCGAGACCGAGGAAGATTTTTTAGAAACCTATCGTTTTATCAACGAATTGGATATTTCTTACCTGCACGTATTCACTTATTCCGAGCGCCCGAACACGCCTGCCGCTGAAATGCTTGACATCGTGCCGATGGAAGAACGCCGCCGCCGCAATCAAATGCTTACCATTCTAAGCGAGAAAAAGCGCCGCTATTTTTACGAACAGCATTTGGGTCAGACGCGGCCAGTATTATTTGAACAGCATCCTGACAAAAACTTAATGTCCGGCTTCACCGATAATTATATCAAAATTGAAGCGCCGCTAGACGAATCTTTATTGAATGAAATTGCGGAAGCAGAATTGTTGGAGTTTACAGCTGCCGGGAATGTGGCGATAGAATTGCCCATTATTGTTTAGAATATTTTTTATTGCTGATGCTTGCAGCCAATTTGAAAACGAAGTTCATTCCTACTCCTTGATACTAAAAGAGTCGGTTTATATTCTCCGAGAACCAATTTTGACTCTTTTAGAATTGAACGCCACTCTCCGAGAATCGAATTTGACTCTCCGAACATCTAATTCGACTCTTTTAGAATCGAACTCCACTCTCTGAGAATCGAGTTAGACTCTTTGAGAACCTAATTTGACTCTCTGAACATCCAATTCGACTCTTTTAGCATTCGATTCTTTTAGAACCTAATTTGACTCTCTAAGAATCCAATTGCACTCTTTGAGATACCATTTTCTCTTTAAAGGAATCCAAGCCAAAGCTTTATCATCCTTGATCGTTTATTTTCAATTACTTATCGTGAAAAAATGACATGGATTGGTGCTAATTATTAAATTCGTTTATAAAAACACTAAAACCTCATGCTCAAATTCTTCCGCAATATCCGCCGCCGCCTGCTTGAGTCGGGCAGCAGCGCGTCCCATAGGGACGGGTTATGGGTAGAAAAATATTTTTCAATCACAGCCCCGTGCCTTTAGGTACGGATTATAACATTCCACAATGGCAAATATTTACACGAAAAAATCACATTCCAGACATAAGCCATACCTAATGGCATGGTTATCTGGTATAATTATATTTTTCTACCGATAATTTGTCCCTAGCGGGACAGTATAAAAACAAAACCGAAACCCATGCTCAAATTCTTCCGCACCATCCGCCGTCGCCTGCTTGAGTCGGGCAGCTTGAGAAAATACCTCGTTTACGCCATCGGTGAAATTCTGCTGGTGGTCATTGGTATTCTCATTGCTTTGCAAGTCAATACTTGGAATCAGCACCGAATAAATCGCATTAATGAGAAATATTATCTAAACCAAATGATGAGCGATCTTGCTGCGGATAGCTTATCATTATACGGACTAAAAAAACGCATGGAAAAAGCTGATACATTAATTAATGCTCTCGTAAAAGAGCTGAATACCGATGATAATCAGCAGGAATTTAATTTGGCTCTTCGAAACTATATCAATCATGTGGGGCGGCTCTTTTTTATGTCGAGCACAATTCAACCTATAATGAAATGATGTCAACCGGAAAGCTTGGTGTTATTGCCGACCCCAAGCTGCGGAATAAAATATTGGTCTTGTATTCTAACTTGAGTCTTTTAAAGGAATTATTATTTCAAAATAATGAATTTTTGATGCCTATTGATCGTTCGTTGACCGCCGATCGGGGAATGGCTAAATTTTTAGAAACACAAAAACCTGTCTTTTCTCTTTACATTTCAGAGGAGGCTGTTTATGAATTAAAAGCCCTAAAACCAGAATTAGAAAGCGATGCTGCGAATTGGTATTGGGCAGTTAAAGACGTGCTGCCTGCAATTGATGCACAATTGCTTGAATTAAGAGAAATGATTGCGGAAGTAGATCATTATTTAAAGAAAGGAAAAAATAATTAAATTAAAAACGAAACCATATATGCTCAAATTCTTTCGCAATATCCGCCGCCGCCTGCTTGAGTCGGGCAGCAGCGTCCCTTAGGGACGAGTTATGGGTAGCGGTGAATTATTTTAAAACGTACCGTGCCGTTAGGTACGGATTATAAAATTTCGTAATGGAAAAATATTTGCACAAAAAAATCACATCATAGAGATAGACCATACCTAACGGCATGGTTATCCGGGAATAATTATATTTTCTACCAATAATTTGTCCCGCTGGGACATCATAAATAATAAAATCTAAAACCTTATGCTCCGTTTCTTTCGCAATATCCGCCGCCGCCTGCGCAGTTCGGGCAAAGTGAAAAATTATTTGCTTTACGCCATCGGAGAAATTCTGCTGGTGGTTATTGGTATTTTGATTGCTTTGCAGATTAATAATTGGAATGGCAATCGGCAATTAAAAACAAAAATTGATTCCACCTTATTGGATATAAGAGAAGATTTGGTGCAGGATACAGCTGCGTTGAAACAATGCCTTGTCATCAGAAAGCAAGATTTAGAAGCGCAAAAAAAGGTCATAAAAGTACTTCGGGAAAAGCAGCCACTTACCGATCAAGTTTACCATGATTTGTCTAGAGTAATGTTAAAACGAACAATTTACTTAGTTCGAGATGGATTTGACTTACTGAAGGAAATAGGATTGAGCAATCTGGATGATAAAACGCTGAGAAATTCATTAGTAAAATATTATGGCAGAAATCAGGTGGACATAGGAACTGAAATTGCCGATGATGATTTTGAATTTAGAGAAGCCTGGCTTCCTTATGTACGTGAAAAATTCAAAGAATGGGATTTCGACAAAGTAGCCATCCCAATCGATGATGCAGAAATTTTGAATGATCCCTCCTTGCTAACTTCTTTAAAAATGAATTTGAATAACCTGAATGGAACGATTGAAGCACTTGAAACGGCTACTTCCTCTGCTGAAAAACTTATCCAACTAATAGACAATAAATCAATTCAATAAATGCTCAAATTCTTCCGCAATATCCGCCGCCGTCTGCTTGACTCGGGCAGCTTGAGAAAATACCTCGTTTATGCCATTGGTGAAATAATATTAGTAATGATTGGTATTTTATTAGCACTTCAAGTAAATAATTGGAATAAAGACAGGCTTGATCGTCAAAGAGAAAATCAATTTCTCCAGCAGATACATAAAGAATTTGAAATCAATAAAGTACAGTTGCAACAAATTACTGCCTATAATCAAGAAACAGCTGATTATTGTAACAAGCTCATTGATCTAATGCCGATTGACCTGACGACGGTTAATTTAGATTCCTTAGGTCTGTATATTGGAAAAAGTGGACTGTGGTGGACATTTGAGCCTTCAGAAGGGAGTATTGACGCTTTAATTAATACCTCTTCATTTGAGGTTATTTCTGACGAGGAATTAAAAATTTTATTGGTAAAATGGAAAGGTCTTGTTGGTGATTACATGAATAATGAAAAAGTAATGATGGAACATTTAAATCAAATATACAATCCTTTCCGCGATAAAAATTTTCCAAGGAATCAAAATCACGAGCGAGGATATAATCTAAAAGACCCAAGAATGGATCTTTCTTTTCTCAAAACCTTTGAATTTGAAAATCAAATCAAACGCAGGAAAACAATGTTGGACAATACGCTTGTCCAGAGCAATCGCCAAACGGTACAACAAACCATCGAGGATATACTGAGCCGCACAAAACAATAACCATCTAAAACACTTCCATCTATGCTCCAATTCTTCCGCACCATCCGCCGCCGTCTGCTTGACTCAGGCAGCTTGAGAAAGTACCTCGTTTACGCCGTTGGTGAAATCCTGCTCGTGGTTATTGGTATTTTGATTGCTTTGCAAATTAATACTTTGAATAATGATCGGATAGATCGTAAAAAAGAAAAAGAAACCATTAAAGCGATTTATAATGAATTGGAAGCCAATCGGCAATATTTAGAAACTTTAAAAGAAGTTGAAGTAAGAAAGACAGCATCAATGCTGAAGTTAGCGGGCTATTTAGGTCCGAAACCCGAGCCAATTGTTTTAGATAGTTTTTATTTCTGGTTTGAAAAAATGGGAGATGTGCCACCATTTGCACCGAAAAATGCCATATTATCAGAGGTTATTAATTCTGATAAATTTCAACTGATTCAAGATGATAGCCTCAAAAATATCCTTACAGATTATCAGGCACAGTTGCACAAGTTGGAGGAGGACTATCAATATCGAATAGATTATTGGAAAATGATAATAAGTCCCTACAAAATGAATCATTTAAGTGTTTATCAAACCATTAGATTTTATCCAGAATTTAAAGTTTTACCTGCCAGTAAATTTGAATGGGACATCAAGCAAGTAATGGCAGACCCTCTTTTGAAAATATTGTAATGGATGTTTATTCCTACGCTGCTAATCAAGTAGATAGGCTGAATGGGTATCTTGATTTGATTGATTCTATCAAAGCGCATATTGTAGCTGATGCTAAAAAGTAAATAAAATGAAATAACCATGCTCCAATTCTTCCGCAACATCCGCATTTCTTCAGAAGTTCCTGTTTAGATTTTTGTCAAAATTTAAACCCAGTTCCCTTTCCAAAGCTTCTTATTGTTATTTTTGCTAAATTGAATTTGCTTTGGAATGTAACTATTCCATCATATTGTCGTTCATAACATAGTCGTATTGCGATATCCGAAGGATTCCTACGGAAAATGAAATTTTTCTTATGAAAATTTGTTGATTTTGTTGTTCGTAGCCACCGCTTCTTTTTCTTTTGGGCAAACGGTGGAAGAATTGGAACAGCAACTCAAAGAAACTTCTGACAATAAAGAACGCCTGAACATCCTCTATGAATTGGCGAACAAATCCCTGAGTCTGAATGCTGAAAAAGCAGAGGGCTACGGCAAGCAAGCTCATAATCTGGCTACCAGCTTGAAAAACAATGGAATGGCGGCGCAAACTGCCTTTGTGATCGCCAGTGCTTTTGAGCGGCAGCGCGAAACACGAAATGTAGATATTTGGTTGAAAACCGCCTATAACTATGCCAAGCAAGCGGGCGATTCTGACCTGATTATCAAAAGTGTAGATAAGCGAGGACGCCTGTGGACAAGAGAGAATCCGAGGCAAGCGGCGAATATTTATGAGGAAGCTTTTGAGTATTTTAGCTCAAAAGGAACGAGTATCACCGATTTGGAGCGCAAGTATGAAATGCAAAAATCCCAGATTGAACGCGAAAAACGCGACCTGGAAACCCAGAAAATCAGTTGGAATCAGATATAACCGCTTTGATGAGCGAGCGCGACCAATTGAGCACCGATAAAACGGTATTGGAAGAACGCCAAACCGAGTTGGTGAAAGCCAAGCAAAAAGTGGAACAGGAAATTGACGAAAAAGAGGAAGCGCTTACCACGATTTCGGAAGAAAAAGAAAAAGTGACCGCGCTTGCGCAAGAGAAAGAAGCACAAGTCAAACAATTGTCTCGGGAAGCATTAGAGCAGCAAGCCGCTGTTGATGCTGCGCGTGCACAATTAGCAGAAGCAGAATTGTCAAAAGAGCGCAGCCAAAATATGCGCAATATGGCGATTGGAGGAGCAGCGTTCCTGTTACTGATTTCACTTTTGACTTATGGGCGTTATCGTTCAAGCCGTCGCTCTAAAAAAACCCTGGAAGAGAAAAATAAAATCATTGAGCAGGAGCGCGAAAACTCTGAGAATTTGCTACTCAATATCTTGCCCAAGTCGATTGCAGATGAACTGAAGCAATTTGGCAAGGCAATTTAAAAATTTGAGCAGGCGACGGTGTTGCTGGCGGATTTTAAAAATTTCACCAAAATTGCTGAAAAGCTTGGACCGGAGGAATTGGTCAATGAATTGGACAGATGCTTCAAGGCTTTTGACTTTATTATTCAACAATATCCTGATATTGAGAAAATTAAGACCATCGGCGATGCCTATATGTGCGCCAGTGGCTTGACCAATCGTTCCACTTTCCCTGATAGTATTGTGCGGGCTGGTTTGGAGATGCAACAGTTTTTAGAAGAACACAAACAAGAGAACATCCGCATGGGTAAGCCTTTCTTCGAGGCACGCATTGGCATTCATACTGGGCCGGTAGTAGCTGGCGTGGTGGGTGTAAAAAAATTCGCTTACGATATCTGGGGAGATACCGTGAACATTGCTGCCCGCATGGAAGCCAACTGTGAAGAAGGTCAGATCAACATTTCTCAAACGACGTATCAATGGGTAGCCAATCGATTCGAGTGTCAATATCGCGGCAAGGTCGATGCTAAAAATATGGGCGCGGTTGATATGTATTACGTGAAGCGAGAATTGGTGGGCGCGGTGGCGGTTTGATAATTCCTGGATTTGAATTGTAAATAGAATGTAGTAAATTGCTGTTGAATCCGCATTTTTATGAAAAAGACGCAGCAATATTATACAAAGGAAGAATATTTCGATTTATTGGAAGCATCCGAAGTCAAGATTGAATACCGTGATGGCTACATCGAAGCAATGGCGGGCGCACCTTCTAACCATAATATACTTTCAGGGAATTTTCGAGCAGAATTACATTTCAAGTTAAGGGAAACTGATTGTGTGGTTTATGACAGCGATCAAGCGGTGCGGATTGAAAAATACAATTGCTATGTTTTCCCGGATACTTCGGTCGTTTGTGGTACGCGCGAATTTGAAGATGAGAAGAAATTGCGTTTAAAAAATCCCTTTTTAATTATCGAAGTTTTATCTGAAAGCACTGAAGCTTATGACCGGGGCGAGAAGTTTAGCTTTTACCGTTCTTTGCCATCTTTAACAGAGTATGTGCTGATTCCTTCTAACAAAATTTGGGTTGAAAGTTTCTATCGTGAAGAATCCAATCTTTGGCGCATTTCTACCGTTTCTAATCTTCATGAAAATATTCATTTGTATTCTCTGAACCTCGACATTCCAGTTCAGCAGCTTTACTCAAAAACGGAAGATATATTTTAAAACTTTCTGTTGGAAAAAAGAAACTTAGTGCTCTGCAAAAGTGTTTACTTTTTGCTTTTCCAAAATCACAGCTAACTAATAACATTAATTTCCGTGAGTTTCCAACTTACTTCCCCTTTTGTACCGACAGGCGATCAGCCGCAAGCAATCGAACAATTAACAGCGGGCATCCTTGCTGGTGAACCGGCACAAGTGCTACTTGGTGTTACCGGCTCTGGCAAGACCTTTACGATGGCGAACGTCATTTCGCGCTTGAATCGTCCAACCTTGGTATTGACGCATAACAAAACCCTGACAGCCCAGTTGTACGGGGAGTTTCGAGAGTTTTTCCCGGATAATGCGGTCGAATATTTCGTTTCATATTATGATTATTACCAACCCGAAGCCTACCTTTCCGTAACCGATACTTTTATAGAAAAAGACCTTTCGATCAACGAAGAAATTGACAAATTGCGCCTGCGAGCCACGTCTTCCTTGCTTTCCGGTCGGCGCGACATTATTATCGTAGCGTCGGTTTCCTGCATTTACGGTATGGGTAATCCTGAGGACTATAAAAGCAGCATTATCCGCATTCACAAAGGTCAGACGCTTTCGCGCAATGCCTTTCTTGTACAGCTTGGTAGATAGCCTTTATGCTCGCACGGAAATTGAGTTTAAACGCGCCACCTTTCGTGTGAAAGGAGATACGGTGGATATTAATTTGCCCTACGTTGATTACGGCTATCGAGTCGTGTTTTTTGGTGATGAAATTGAAGCGATTGAAATGCTGGAAATCGAAAGCGGCAAGCGGATTGACAGTATGGAAAATGCTGCGATTTTCCCAGCGAATCTATACGTAGCGCCTAAAGAGCGCATGAATTCAATCATTCACGATATTCAGGATGAATTGTACGGGCAAGAAAAATACTTGAGCGTGAAGGTAAATACATAGAAGCCAAGCGCATACACGAGCGCACGACTTTTGATGTGGAAATGATGAAGGAATTGGGCTATTGCAATGGCGTAGAAAATTATTCTCGTTTTTTCGATGGTCGAATTCAAGGCACGCGGCCCTTCTGTCTCTTAGATTATTTTCCTGATGATTATTTGATGATCGTAGATGAAAGCCATGTAACGATTCCGCAAGTGCGGGGAATGTACGGCGGCGACCGCGCGCGCAAGTTGAGTCTGGTCAATTATGGTTTCCGCCTGCCTTCGGCGATGGATAATCGACCTTTAAATTTTACCGAGTTTGAAAGCTTGATCAATCAAGTAATCTACGTCAGCGCTACACCCGGCGATTATGAACTGGAACAAACGGGTGGCGAGATAGCGGAGCAATTGATTCGTCCGACGGGCTTATTGGATCCGCCGATTGATGTGCGTCCGAGTATCAATCAAATTGACGATTTGTTGGAAGAAATTGATGAACGCATCAAGCGCCAGGAACGAGTATTGGTAACGACTTTGACCAAAACGAATGGCGGAAGAATTGACTAAATATTTAGTAAAATTGAATATCAAAGTCCGTTATATCCACTCCGAAGTGGACACAATGGAGCGTGTAGAAATTATACGCGACTTGCGCCTCGGCGAATTCGATGTATTGGTTGGTGTGAATCTTTTGCGCGAAGGCTTGGACTTGCCGGAAGTATCGCTGGTAGCGATTTTGGATGCTGATAAAGAAGGATTCCTGCGCAATGACCGCTCGCTCACGCAGACCGCCGGCCGTGCCGCGCGTAACGTGAATGGTTTAGTTATTTTTTATGCAGATAAAGTAACCGATTCGATGCAACGCACGATTGACGAGACCAATCGCCGCCGGGTAAAGCAAATTGCTTATAACGAAGAGCACGGCATCACGCCGCGCACCGTGAGCAAAACCCGGGAAGAAATTCTCAATCAAAAATCCATTCTCGATATTCGCGGCAAGAACAGAGCTTATATCGAGCCGGAAACACCGAGCCTTGCTGCCGACCCCATCATCGGCTACCTGACACGCGACCAGATCGAAAAAATGATCGCCGATACCGAAAGCAATATGAAAAAAGCCGCCAAAGACCTTGATTTTATTGCGGCAGCCCAACATCGGGATGAGTTGTTTGCCCTGCGGGAGAAGCTGAAAACGGCGGTGTAGTGAATTATTGATAAATTGAAAAATTTAGCTTATTTTTATCAAAATTCTTTTTATGAACCTAATAGAAGAATATATTGAAATCAATCCTAAAGTGATGATGGGAAAGCCCGTTATTAAAGGAACTCGTATTACGGTAGAATTGATTTTAGAAAAACTTTCCGTCGGCGAATCTTTCCAAGAAATTCTTGATGAGCATCCACGCTTACGACAAGAACACATCCTTGCTGCGCTTGCTTTTGCAACTGCCACATTAAAAAATGAAGTCCTAATCCCAATTGCTAAGGTGGCATGAATTTCATTGCTGATGAAGGTTTGGACAAGACTTTAGTAATGCTACTTAGAGCATCAGGGCATGATGTGTTCTATTTTGCTGAAGAAGCGCAAAGCACAGACGACGAGACTATTTTAGATTTTGCAAATAAGGAAAATAGAATTTTACTCACCAGAGATAAAGACTTCGGCGAATTGATCTATCGCTTGCAAAAAGTTAATCCAACATTTCATTGTTATCCAACCTGGCGGTGCACGCATCAAAAACTTGTAAAGCTTTTATAAAATAATAGAAGCTGAAAACGGCGGTGTGAGGTTTAACGGTTTCGGGCTTTGCGTTCGGGCGGGTTTTCAAAGCACAAAACTGTCAACCAGCACTGAACTTTGATAGATGCACTATGCTTGATTTAACTACTGAAACGCCACTTTTGGGTAGGTGCTGTTAGCGGGTCGTTGTTTTTATTTCTTTGTTAGTTTGTATCTTATATGTGTTGTCAAGTCTGACGGTATTACTTCTACTATTTTAATGTCATACTTGTCTTTGTCGATTCCGTCAAATAACCGGATTCCACTGCCTAAGAAAACAGGTGCGATGTGAATGAAAAATTCGTCCACAAGTCCTGCGTTAAGAAATTGTTGAATAGTATTGGCTCCACCTTGTATTCTTACATCCTTGCCCTTTGCTGATTTTTTTGCTTTTTCAAGCGCACTTTCTATTCCGTCATTAATGAAGTAAAATGTTGTTGTCCCTTTCTGAACCCAAGGTTCTCTCTCTTCGTGTGTCAAAACATAAACGTCTGCTTTGTATAAGTCTTCTAGCTTCAACTGGCTTCACCTTCCTCAAACATACATTTTCCCATAATAAACGCACCTGTTCTGGCATTTACATCTCTAATAAGTTGCCCTTCAAAATTATCTACTTTGCCTCCTTCTATTCCTAAGTATTCCCAAAATGCTTTTTGATTAAGCATCCACATATGAATTTTTCCTGATACTCCACCCATTGGATTATTTGGGCCTCTATTGTCGCCTGCGAAAAATCCATCAAGTGATATTCCGCTGTCAAAGATTATTTTGCTCATAATTTTATTTGTCTGTTGTTCCCTCAGTTTATTTTTATCCTTTTGGTTGATTGTTATAACGGTTTTCTTTAATTACCGCCAACATTTGTGTATACGCCATATGGCGTGTATTTCCCTTATCCACGCATGGTGTATATTTCTGTTTGCCTTATAAAAAGGGTTAAACAATAATTTTTTTTACGCTCCCAATCTACAAAAATCCCTTTTTTACATCCTATTTATTAAGCAAAAGAACCTCCAAGCTTCTATGCTTTACCTTTTAATTGCTAGAAGTAGTTCTAAGCTACTGTGAAGTAGCAAATAACTACTGCGAAGTAGCAAATAGCTTCTAGGAAGTAGTTAAAAGCTACTAGGAAGTAGCAAAATAACTACTGCGAAGTAGTTCTGAGCTAATAAGGAGTAGGTATATAGCTGCTGTGAAGTAGCAAAGAGCTTCTAGGAAGTAGTTAAAAGCTACTACGAAGTAGCAAATAACTATTGCAAAGTAGTTCTGAGCTAATAAGAAGTACTTACTTAGATGCTAGGTAATAGCTTTTAACCAATCGGAAATACTTATACAGGTACGATGAGCGAGCTTTGAACGGTTGTGAATTAGCTAAAAAGAAGAAGGGAATTTGATTCCTGGAGATGCTTGTTAATACCTTGAAGAGACTTAATGATGCCCTTAAAGATTTAATCCTACAACCATTTGTGGGATACCGTCCTTTGTTTTATTTTGCTATCCTAAAACAAACGAACTGACTAAGTGAATATACCCGCACTCCGGGCTGACTAAGTAAAAGGCGAAGTGCGGTAGTAGAATAGTTCGCTTCCACCAAAAAGAAAAAAAACAAACCGATGATAAATCAAGAAGAAGTTTATAAATGGTTAAGTGAGGAGGAATATGGAAAATTGATTGATTTACTTCATCGTGAAAAAGAAGCAATAAAATCTGACCAAAATTTAAACATGCCGCTAAGATTTCGGTGACAGAAATATTACGGGTATCGAAAGGAAAAGAAAAATCAGATGAAGAGTTCATATTTATTCTCGAAAAATAAATATGATACACGCAGGAAAGTTTTTCAAATGGAAGATGTCCAACACAAAGAGTTGATTGAAATATTGATAAGATTAAGCGGTGAAAATTTGAAAAGGGCGTATCAATATGCAAAGCAATATCCGAAGAAGAATTTGCTCAACCAATAATTGAAAAATTTGAGGCAAGCCAACCGAAAGAGGTTGAACACACCCAAAGTGGGTATATAAAACTAACTCACAACAATCAAATTCAAGAAGAAGATTGTAGGATTTCGTTGTTTAAGTCGAAAGAAGAACAAAAGATGTTTCTTGCATTTAAGAGAATATTCGACACTTATCAGATTTATCCAAATGTCGCATTGAGCAGTCTGATTGATTACCAAAAAGTGAAAGAACGATTATCCCAAAATGAAAAAGAATTTCTTTTTCAAAGCATCGGTAGATTTAGTGGTTTTTGAACCATTCAATCAGTATGAACCAATTTATTTTTTTGAATTGATAGCGTTTGGGCATGACGAAGAAGGTGCAAAAGGAAAAGATGAAATGAAAGACAACATATTCTCGATTGCGGGATTGAAATTGTTTCGAATAAGAGATAAGCAAAATCAAAAATCGACGAAGAAGAATTTATCGAGTTGGTTAAAGAAGTGAGGTCGTTGATAGAAAATAAAGAATAAAAAAAGAAGGCGAGAAGCGAACAAAGTGTAGCTGTTCATGGCGGCTATGCGCCGCCACGCCAGCTACACAAACCGTTAGCGGTAATTAGAAGAAACAGGAATAAATAATTTAAAACAAAACAAAATGGAGAATCAAAATGACAAATGGGTAAGCACTTTTAAAAGCGATTGCCCATGCTGGCGATAGTTGCGCCATTATGCTTTTTTATTGCATCGGTAGTACGAGCATTTGGAATTGGGACGCTACCAGGAGAACTTTACTGGGTCAGTTCATACGTGAAGGTATGATTATGTCGATTGGCGTTCCATTTTTTGTAGGCACTTTCATTTTCATTGGACAGAAAATCGTAGAGCGATCTCCCAACACAGGAATCGTGGTAACGGTACTGGGTGTTTTGGGTACAGCCTTTATTGCCTTTATTTCTGGTTTCGAGCTTTAGCTGCAGGCTTGGTGGCTTCAGGGGATAGACCCGAAGGCGATAAATGATGGATTTGAATCGGAAGCTTCTTTAATTTGGTTGTCGGGACTATTGCTATATAATTTTGCTTTATGTTCGCCTCGGATTATTGCAGGTGTAGCGATAATGAGAAAAAAATAGCGCCCTGGTGGGTAGGATTGGCTTTATATTATCTGTCCCATCCCTTATAACTGCCCAAGCCCTGTATTATAATCTGGAAATTTTCTGGCGCTTGCTTTGGGACTATGGCTGTTAGGCGTTTGGGGTTAGTCAAGTTTGGTAACAAATAGAAATCTAATCCATTACTCTGAAATGAAACGAATCTACCGTTAACGGTTGCATAACCGACAAGCCTTCTAAACGTCGTTTCTTGGCTATGCAACCGTTAGCCTCCATTAAAAAAGAAAAATAAATGATAAACGAAAAAGACAATAAACCGCTTGAAAGAATTGAAGAAATTATCAATTGGACTTTACCTGGATTGACTATGTACTACCGAGATTCAAATTTAAATCAAGCGATTATTAATAAATACAAGTAAACAAAATATTTCGCTCCCAAACTTTTGTTGATGTGTCAAATTATGCAGGAAAACCAACGACGAATTGTAGGTTTATTTTTGCTTCAAGTAAAGCAGCGCCATTGTTTCGAGTAAATCCAGCAACTGAAAAATGGGGCTTCCATTCGATAAATTGTAGTAGCTATTTCAAAGTATTAGATGTCTATAAACAAGAAGGGATCACTCAAATTTTTCTTCTTCATATACCATACAAAGGAATTGATTTTTCAGCCGAGCAGTGTTGAAATTAGGAGAGCAGAATGTAGAAGAGCAAATAATCGGCAAAGCAAGAGAGAGCCTAAATCAGAAACTTCAATCAGAAATTCTCCCTGCTTTAAATGAAAAGATTGATTGATAGAACAAACTTTCCAATCGGATTAAATAAGAATAACGGAATTTTTCAGCTTAGAACCGACAGAACCTTTAATGCCAATGGCAGTTCAATGTATTCGGGAATCAAAAGATGACGAATGATTTGACCGATTTGAATGAAGTACCAATGCCTGAGAAGAAAGAAAAACTTCTCGAACCAAAGACAAACTAATAATCAAAACAAGCCAGATGAAAAAAACTTAAAAAGAAAGGCGGATTTTGGTCAAATTTATTCGGAAAAAAGTAATAAAAAAGAAAACAGAAGTGAACAAAGCATACCTACCATGCCTCTCAAAGGTCGGTACATCGGGTATAACCAAATCATCAATGCAGGAACAAAAACAAGCCTACTGGTTGTTCTAGGTATTCAGAATGCTTATTTTTGGAGTTATTAAAGCTGGCGTGCATCCTGCCAATTATCGGTCGAATCGGGGAATTATTATGAAAACCTACCCAACTATCAAATATATAGAACCGCTTCTTGACTATCGTCTCTTTGTTATTTTTGACAATGGTATTATCAAAGTTTATTCTTTAAAGACCGATTACAAACGCCCGCTTTTCAGCGTTAAAAGATGAAACGCTATTCAATACCGCGCAAGTAGAGCGGCGGCTAGGGGTGATTTGGAACGATGCGATTGATTTAAGTGAATATGAACTCTGGATGAAAAGGAACCGAGGTGGCTAATATTGATGAATTGGTTTATAAAGTAGCCTAACGTCCAACAAACATAAATACCTGCCATTTTAATCTTCTCCTTTTCGTATCTTTGTTTCCCTTTCAAAAAAATGTTGACCAATGACCGATACGATCACCCAACTGATCAGCGATGCGCTGGCGATTGGCAAGCGGCAGGTAGTTGCTACGATGGAATTACTGGAAGATGGCGCTACGATTCCTTTTATTTCACGCTATCGCAAAGAGGCAACGGGTAGCCTGGATGAAACGCAAGTGGCTGCTATTGATGCCGAGATGAAGCGTTTGGATACGCTCATCAAACGCAAGGAAACCGTTCTCAAAAGTATTGCTGATCAGGAGAAACTCACCCCCTGAATTAGAATCAAAGATCAAAAATTGCTGGGACACTACGGAGTTAGAAGATTTGTATTTGCCTTACAAGCCCAAGCGCAAAACCCGCGCCACCAAAGCAAAAGAACTCGGCTTAGAGCCTTTGGCTACCATTATGCTCGAACAACGCGAGCGCGACATCGAGCTGCGCGCCGAACAATTCCTTACCGATGAAGTGCCTGACGTAGAAACGGCTCTGGCTGGTGCGCGCGACATCATCGCCGAGTGGGTGAATGAAGATGCGAACGCTCGGAATAGCGTGCGTCGAATCTTTGAGCGTAGCGCAAGTATTGGCTCGAAAGTGTTTTGACCAAACAAGAAGAAGCTGCCAAGTACCGCGAGTATTTTGAATATAACGAGCCTTTGAAACACGTTCCGAGCCACCGTTTGCTGGCGATTCTGCGTGCCGAGGAAGGAAGGTTTTTTTGAGGGTGAACATTGACATTGAAGAAGAGCAAGCCCTGGAAAGATTGGAGCGCCAGTTTGTAAAGGTAATAATTCCTGCGCCGATCAAGTCGTTTTGGCGGTGAAAGATGCTTATAAAAGATTGATGTCGCCTTCGCTGGAAATCGAATTTCGCAACAAAGCCAAGGAGAAAGCGGACGAGGGAAGCGATCAAGGTTTTCGCAGAGAATCTTCGACAATTATTGCTGGCAGCACCGCTTGGTCCGAAGCGTACCTTAGCGCTTGATCCTGGTTTTAGAACTGGCTGTAAGGTCGCTTGCCTGGATGAGCAAGGTAATTTATTGAATTACACTACTATCTATCCCCATCCGCCGCAGTCGCGTGTATTGGAATCTGCTGAAATCATTCAGGATTTGGTTGCTAAATATAAAATCCAGGCAATCGCCATTGGCAATGGCACGGCGAGCCGCGAGACGGATGATTTCATTCGCAAAGCAGTCGCCCCCCTCTCGTCCCCCCTAAGGGGGGAAGCTTACGTCGCGGAAGTCCCTCCTTTGGAGGGATTTAGGAGGCTGTGGATATTTTCGTCGTAAGCGAAGCAGGTGCTTCGATCTACTCAGCGTCGGATGTAGCACGAGAGGAATTTCCCGACCTGGATTTGACCGTGCGCGGCGCAATTTCCATTGGTCGGCGCTTGATGGATCCATTGGCGGAATTGGTGAAAATTGATCCAAAATCCATTGGTGTAGGTCAGTATCAGCACGATGTAGATCAAACGAAATTGAAAGAAAGCCTCGACCAGGTGGTGATTTCTGCCGTGAATCAGGTGGGCGTAAATTTGAATACAGCAAGTAAACATTTACTGCAATATATCTCCGGTATTGGTCCGAAAATGGCGGAAAATATCATTTTGTATCGAAAAGAAAACGGTAAGTTTCAATCTCGAAAGGATTTGATGCAAGTGAAAGGTTTGGGCGCGAAAGCTTTTGAACAATCAGCAGGTTTTTTAAGAATCCCAAACACAGCTAATCCATTAGATAACAGCGCGGTACACCCGGAAAGTTATTATATTGTAAATAAAATGGCTAAAGATGTAAATGAATCGGTCGAGGCTTTAATAAAAAATAATATAACTCGTCAGCAGATTGATATTAAAAAATATGTGACAGATAAAGTCGGCTTACCAACCCTGCAAGATATTCTCAAAGAATTGGCGAAGCCAGGGCTTGACCCGCGCGGACAAGCCGAGGTATTTGCTTTTGATGATAGTGTTCGGGAAATCAGCGATTTAAAACCCGGATGTGGCTGCCGGCATCGTGACGAACCTCGCCAAATTCGGCGCATTCGTGGATATTGGCATCAAAGAAAATGGCTTGGCACATTTCGCAAATTACCAATCGATTTATCAAAGACCCTGCGGGAAGTATTGAAATTAGGACAAAAAGTAACCGTACGTGTAGTAGAAGTGGACATTGAAAGGAAAACGCGTAATTGAGTATGGAAGGAGTGATTTTATGCTCAAAAATTTCCATGTCGCAAATTGGAAATAATCAGGGGCGCAAAGCCGTAATCCAGCAATAAGAAACCCAACAAAACCCAGCACTGGCACATGATTGACGTGGGGCGGAATGTCGGCAATGACGATCAAGGAAGAGCCGATAATAAGCGCAGTAAGTAATAAAGTAAAAAGCAATCCGATTGGAAACGGTTTCTATTTTTATGGTATAATGCTTCCAAGCCTTTGTGTTCAAATTCGATTTGGAGCTTGCCTTCGCGTGCAGCTTGTGGACGATGGTTGCTCTACATCTTCCGGCAGGCTGACCGCCATGCGCGTGAGATCGCCAAGGGCTTTCCACGACGCTTTTGGTGATTTTCTGAGGGTTGTATTTTTTTGCCGAGCAAGCGGCACACGTAAGGCTCAATATTCTTGATGATATTATATCTTGGATCAAGCATAAGCCCCACGCCCTCAATAATGATAAGCGCTTTGAGCAAGAGCAATAAATTAGGAGGAACGCGGATTTGTATTTGAAAAACATTCGATTCAAGCCTCCATCACTTCCGCGCCTTCGATTTGATCGATAGACATTTCCGAATAGGAAGACAAAAATTCTACAATATCATATTCCAAATCTTTATCATCTTCAAAATTTCTCTTCCTTTGTAAATTTCAAAAGCGCTTTTTTCAAACCATCTACGTCTTGCTCGGCAATGGTCAACAAAGATTGGACATCAATTCTTTATACATTGTCGAGAATAACGCCATCATACCAAAAATCCACAAAGCAAACGCGCTTGTCGGGCAGGATAAAAATATGCCGGGATGCGGATCCAAGCGTGGAAAAGCCATGTTCAAAGACCTGTTTCGTGGGCAAAATTAATGCCTTTAAAAGCAAAGCCGGGTAGAATCATACCATGGCTTTCATCGCTTCCAGGTCGGTTATTTTGATGCCATCAATAAATTCCAAAGCATAAGATGCGGTCGGTTGTAAATTCTGGATACCAATCGGGGAGACGTAAATATCTTGATTCAACTTAAATTCTCCTGAAAACGCGCCAGATTCGCGGCTTCTACGGTAAAGCGGAAGTTTCATGCGGATGCTGGTTTCAAACATTACAAACCAATTCTTTTGGCTGAAAGGCTGCATGCGGTGGGAGGTTTCAATGAGGTTCATAATTGTTTTAAATCTGAATGTCTAATTCAACCGTGTCCCGAATTCCCGGGCGTTGAATTTTAGTACCACTTCCTTGCCTCCGATGAGTCGTGCGCGGTGTACCTGCGCCATCGAAGCAGCTGCAATCGGCTGATAATCAAAATGTTCAAATAATTCTTCTGGCGGTTTTTGAAACTCTTTTAAGATACTTCCCCTGGATGTCCGCTTCCGGCACGGCAGGTGCGTGATCGTGGAATTTTCCCAATTCTGAAATAAGCTCTTCGGGCAACAAGTCAGGGCGATTAGCGTAATTTGGGCGAATTTGAAGGTAAAGGTTGTACCTAATTCTTCACAAACCATGCATTCGCGTCCGTTAGCGGGTGTAAGCAAATACCGGACGACCTTCCGCGGATTGGAACCCATTTTTTGACGTTGGCGAGAAGCGCGATTGAATGTGGATGCGAAATGATATCTCAAAACCATATTTAACCAAATCTCCCCTGATCACGCGTTTCATAGCGCCCGGACTGAGCGGCTATTGTTGGTTTGATATTGGCAGCTTTTACACGATCAAAAGGATTTAACAAACTGTGGCGCACACTCCCAAAAGCCGCCTCTTCAAGCCGGTGAAGTAACTGGGTGATTATGGCTTTACGCCGTACTACTCTACACGGATGTTTCGTACTAATTTGCGAACAAATCCGAAAGGTTTTTTTTTCAAATGGTCTAAAAGAAGTGGACATCTCACTGACAAAATCATCAACCTTATTGTTCTTCTTCCTCTTTTGCATTCTTTCTCGGTTTCATTTACCTTTTCTTTCAGCTCATTGCGGCGGTTCTCTGCTTCTGCGGCGTTGTCAAACTCGCTGAGCCAACTGAATTCGATAAGGTCCAATCTTGCTTTGAAAGCATCCAATTGTTCGCGGAAGTAGCGCCCTGTCACCGTGGCTTCCCTTCATGGTATGTTCCATTTGGTAGATACTGCAAGCATTTTTTCTTTTTCGAGCATCTACAAAGCCTTATCAGTAGCGCGGTTTCTGCACTTAAACTGTCTTCAGTGATTCAAAACCTTACCAAGCAACTCGTCCCACTTGTCCATCAGCCACTTTTTTTGCTTTTTGAACGAGTTTTAGTGTTGACAAATAGGTTGGTATTTTTTCTTTTCGCGTTCAAAAACCTCTTTAGAACTTCTGCTTTGCCCAATGTCCAACGCACTTCCAGTTCATCAAAGACTGTTCTTAATTGCTGGAATTTTTCTTTGTGATTTCCATAATATCTTTCTAGGTCTCATGGCAATTTGATTTTATTGTTTTCAAATATATCTAAAAACATTGGTATAAATGATAAAATCAGAGTACTCAGTGACAATTATCATTGAAAATAAGCACAGCGGGCTTTCTTTGCATTAAGTCAAAAGAATTTCAATTCAGGTGATTTTGGGGAATAGTTTTCGGACGGACATTGCTTCTTTCAGCGTCCGGAAATCTTTTTATTGATTTTTAGGCATTTGGGACAAGTTCAAGTACCTATGCTATAAGGATTTAGCCACATTCGAACTAACCGCGACTCTTCAAAGTCAAGCAGCCTTCTTTGTAGATCACGCCATGGGGTCGCTGCAACTCGGGCAAGGAGATTTTTATTCCGTACTATCCGGAATAAATTTCTTTAAGGCACGGGAACAACGCCATTTTTCCAGGTGCTGATCTAATCTTCTTCTACATTCAAACCATCAATCAAGTCAACCACTTTGTCTAAAGGCATTCCATAACTTAAGCACGCCAGAGATCAGCTTGGCATAATTCCAGTATTCTTTATTAAAAAGAGAACGCGACAAGCCTTCAATCGTGACACGATAGCCTTCCCTCGATCCATAAATTGAAAATCGTAGCGCTTTTTCGCCATCTTCGTCCCAGCCAGGATCCCAACCTTAGGTCACGTGTTCCGCCGGCGGCAAAATATCTTCGGCACGACCCGTGAAAATTTCGATAAGGTCGCCCTTCACACACTCCCATAACGGCGAGCCAATCTTCATTGTTATTCTTGAATCGAACAATCTCAGCTTCCAATCTTTCGGGCGTTTTGGGCGGCATTGTTTCCGTCCCCAGGTGACCGTTGCTATCTGGTTTTTCTTCTTTGGAGTCAGCGACGAGGAGCACCTGAGCAGGAACCATCTCTGTAAATCATGCAACCCTTGCTTCCAGCTTCCCGGGCAGTCTGATAAATCTGATTCACCATTGCTTCGGTCGTCTCCTCTGGCACGTTGACCGTGACGCTGATCGAATGATCCACCCATTTTTGAATCGCACCCTGCATCTTTACTTTTTGTACCCAATCCACGTCATTCGCAGTGGCTTTATAATATAAAGATTGTTTTATGATATTCTCAAGTTCTTCATTATCAGCACGTTTTACTGGTTACATATCAAAATCCATTTACTTTTAGCAATTTATAAATTTATGATGAAAAACATGATATTCTTCCCAACCATAGCTTATACATCTATAAAGCTCACTTTACATCCTTATCATTTGGATTTACTTTGCGGCAGCAATTGTACGACACCATAAAAACCGGCTCGATGCCTGAAGTCGTTTGCGTTAGAATGCTCGTGTTCATGTCGGTGCAATGGTCAGCATAGCAATATTTCTGCGGCCTGTTTAATCGTTTTCTTCATATAATGCTGAATCAGCTTCCCGGATGCGCTGCACGAAAGGATTGTTCATTCGCGGGAAGCGTCATAAATTTCAAATGCCACCCGCTCCTTTGCCAAATTCACGGAAGCTCGATAAGCATTGACGACCAATGTTTTGTGCACTTTTACTGCAAAATCAGTTCCTTCTTCGCTACCATGTTGTAAGCCCCAAAGCCGCCAGCATATCACGTACGCCCGTGGTACACCTACGCCGGTACGCCGCCCTTCCAGACATTTTTGCGGGGTACGAGCCATAACAAGCGCTCGTTGCGACGGATATTTTTCTTCTTCCGGGTCTTCATCTACTTTTGCTAAAATCATTCCAATTTTCTCCATTTCCATGTCCACAATATCATCCATCATGCGAAGCGCCAACTGCGCGTGCTGCTCGAATTTTTCAAAATCAAAATAGAGCGTCTTACGTAAATGGATGCTCGACGTAACTGCTAAATAAATTAATCGCCAACAAGCGACAACTATCATAGGGTTGTAATGGAATTTCGCCACAAGGATTGGTGGAAATAGTCTTGAATCCAAGATCAGCGTAGCAATCAGGTACCGACTCACGGATGACACATGCATCCCAGAACAAAACGCCCGGCTCTGCTGACTTCCAGAGCGTTGTGAATAATTTTATTCAAAAGCGCGGCTGCATCGAGGTACCTTTTACAAATTTTTGGATTATCAGCATCAATCGGATACTGCAATGTATGTTTTCTTTTCCTGCACGGCTTGCATAAAAGCATCGTCCAATTCGCACAGGAACATTCCCTTGTCACTTTACCTGATGTCATTTTAGCATCTATAAAGTCCTCGACATCCAGGATGTTTTATCGAAATCGACAGCATCAAGGCGCCCCTGCGTCCATCTTGCGCTACTTCGCGTGTACTGTTGGAATAGCTGTTGATGAAAGGCACAATCCCTGTCGAGCTTAGGGCGCTATTCATCACCAGACTGCCTTTCGTGGATAATGCGAGAGGTCGTGACCCACGCCACCCGCGGCGTTTCATGGGTTGCACTTGATTTGCTTCGTCGGTGCGCATGATGCCACCGTAAGAAGTCCGCAGTACCAATGACCAAAGCAATTCGACAACGAAGATACTTGAAAAGAATGAACAATGCCTGCCATTGGGCTGCCCTGTGGGATAATGTGTTTGGAAATCCTTGAGCAATTGATAGAGTTACTTCTTC
>JADJNW010000026.1 GCA_016714085.1 Saprospiraceae bacterium | reverse complement strand
CCCAGAAATTGGGCAATCAAATTTTTCCTATAAGCACCCAATACTTTGCGGACGCCTACTTCGTGCGCCAGATAGCTTTTGTGGTAGTCAGGTTAATAAAACTGACGCAGGCGATAAACAAAATAAGCAACCCCACAGCGCCGAAATGTATAGGTTAGTGCGCAGATTTTTAGAATATCCATTATATTTCAAGTGAATATCATGTAATGGTTGTAGTGCCCTGCCGCAAGCCATAATTGGCGTACGATCATTGATATGCCGCTATGTAAACAAAACTTACTTGTAAAGATCCGGGCAGCATTTTCTTGCAATTGAACGTAAGTGATATATTGATTGCCACCGTTCCAATCCAAATAGGTATTGGTTCGTGGTGCTGCCGAAAACGAAATCAAAGCCTGAAATTGCAGGTGGGCATTTGACGGGCGGATCCGCCACTACCCCACTCACTTGGTACGTTTGCTGATTGTCAATTTTCACCGCTTTGCCGAAAGGCACTCTCATCCTCCAAACAACTGCTGTGCGGGTAGATTCGGTCAATACAATCGAATAGGCGCCGCGAGCATTTGCTGCGGATTACTGACTTCATTTTAAAAGAAAATACATCAAAAAAAGTAGAATCGGCGTGGCTGATTTCCTATTTCAATGACTTATCTCCAACAGCGATGTATGCTGGGCGAGGTGGAAATTCTCATGTAGTTTTTTACCTCCGGGAATTCCGCTTTCATCACAATACTAATCGGCGGCGTAAAGACATAACTATCCTCTGACTCCGCGTCGGCGTGATGGGCAAATGGAAACCCGGTAAATTTCATCCGCATTAGCAGGATGGAAATTATCATAATTCAGTTGCGTCTGGAATGTACAGCAGAACTACGATAACCGCCGCAAGCCCAAGCTAAGCCGAGGACAATGATGAGACTGTAAAGCCTGTTTTTTAGCAGGCCCGAATCGCAATTTTGAATAATTTGCAAACATACGACTAATGTTTAGTGGTTTGTATCATGGTCAGTCGCATGGAGTTCAATCTTTATTTTTGTGGTTTTATAGTGTTTTAGTGTTAAGGTAACGTCTTTCGGTATTTTGATACTATAACGCTAGCAAACTAAAACACCATAATACCAAAGTTATCTACTTCAAAGACTCCACAGGATTGGTATTCGCTGCACGAAATGCTTACGAAGAAACCGTAAGCAAAGCGATCGCTAATGCGCCAATTCCTGCTAATGCAAATATCCACCAACTCACATTGATACGATACACGAAATCTTCCAGCGAGTTATTCATCGCCCACCAGCTTCCCGAAATGCAATCAGCATCGAAATGGCTACCAGCAATAGAAAGTCTGGACAACAAAAGTAATAATATCCGTAATCGTAGCACCCAACACCTTGCGAACACTAATTTCTTTAGTGTTGTTGTGCGCGGCGAAAGCCGTCAAACCAAACAAGCCAAGACAAGCAATAAAGATCGCCAAACCTGCAAAAGTAGCAGCGATGCGCCTGCAGTGTTCTTCTGTATCGTACAGGTTGCTAAATTCCTCATCCAAAAAACTGATAATCAAAAGGACGATGCGGCGCTAATGCTTTCCATTTGCTTTGTAAAGCAGCTATTGCAGAGGAGATTTGATCGCCATCTAATTTTAATAGAATTTTATTCAATTGTACATTGTCAATAAACATAACCAGCGCCTGATTGCCTCGTGCAAAGAAGAAAATGAAAATCCTCCACTACTGCTTTAATTTCGCCCTGCCTGCCATTCAAGCTTACCCTGTTTACCCACTGCTTCTTCCGATTTCCAGCCTAATGCAGTAGCAGCTGATTCATTGAGAATAAATCGATAATACTTTCTTTATAATCCGCTTTATTTACATCGGCATAATCTGCATCCGTGAAATTAGCGCCCGATACAATATTCATATCCAACACAGGCACATAATCTTATCAATCGCCAAAGCCCTGACACCCAATTGAAAATCCTATGGTTTGCCTTCTCCCAAATGCTATAGCCTCCCTGAACAAAAGTAGGCGTTTCTGTACCCAGCGCCACCCTTTGCACATTAGGAATGGCTTCAAATTCCGTTTTGAAACGCTCCAAGTTCTGACGAATCTTGCCATCGGTCGGTAGCACCAATACTTGATCTTTGTTGTAACCCAATTTCCGATTTTGAATATATGCCAATTGATTTTGCACAACAATCGTTCCGACGATCAGGAATATGGAAACCGCGAATTGAAACACCACCAGCACTTTGCGCAATTGCCCACCGCCACCAGAAGTTTTAAAATCACCTTTCATTACGCGTATTGGCTGAAAGCCTGACAACATAAAATGCCGGATAACTCCCTGAAATCAAGCTTACTAACACGCCAATGCCAATCAAACCCGCCAGCGCGTAAGGATTTTCCAGAAAAACAAAAGTCATATCTCGATCGGTCAACTGATTGAACGCTGGAATGAGCAAATATGCTCCAAACAAGCCCAGCAGCAACGCAGCAAAAGTGACTAAGGTAGATTCTCCCAAAAATTGCTGGAATAATTGATTGTGCAATGCGCCAATCACCTTTGCGGACGCCCACTTCACGAGCAGCGCCCGCGGCACGAGCCGTCGATAGATTCATGTAGTTGATACAAGCAATCGCCAGAATCAACAGCGCAATCGCCGAAAAATTACACATAACGAATATCACTGCCGTGTTCCAAACCGCCTTCCACGTGGGGCGCAGAGGTACATCGCGCATCGGCTGTAGCACATACGTCAAAAACTATTTGCAGGCATATTTTCACCCAAAGCCGTACCCATATAGGTTCTGATCTTTTCTCAAGCTCCGGCGCAGCATTGGGACTATTTAATTGTAGGTAAGTCGTAAAATTGGCAGAGTTCCATATCTCCTCGCGCCAGCCTTCCAAAGTATGAAAAGAGGCGATAAAATCAAATTTGATTTGAGAATTAGCAGGCGCATCCGCAACAACGCCGGTTACTCTGTACTCGGTCGTACCGTTGGTGGTAATGGATTTATCCAATGGGTCTTCTTCTCCAAAATACTTCTTCGCCGCAGATTCGGTCAGCACAACGGTATTGAGATCATCCAGCAACGTATTCGGATTGCCGCGCAGCACTTTGAAAGAAAAAATATCGAAGAAGGTAGAATCCGCAAACAAGAATCCCTTTTCTTCAAAAAGTTTATCTTTGTAATTGACCACCATCGGCGAGGAGCCGGACACATCATAAATGCGCACGCCCGTTCCACTTCAGGAAATTGGCGTAAACGTTGGATAGGCTGCGGTTGGCGTCGAATCAAATTCACGCGCCCCCTCCAAAACTACCATAGAAGTCAATCGGAAGATGCGGTCCCCTTTTCGTGAAAATTATCATAGCTCAATTCAAACAAGACATACGTGGCAATCAAGCTATAAAGCAAGCCAAACCAATGGCAAGCCCGAAAATATTGATAAAAGAGTAAGCTTTATTGCAAGGAGAGATGGCGCAGGGCGATGGTGAAATAATTTTGCAGCATAGTAGCACCGTGTTTTAGGCTTATAAGAATAGGATCATCATTATATAAATGAACACCGTGCCAAAGTTATAATCCATTCATAATCAATCATCAATTATCAATTATCAATAAAATACTGTTCGATTTTGATACAATGATTGTGCGGAATATGGACAGTGCGTGCGACAGGCGTCCTACCGCTCGGAGCGGTAGGACGCCTTCAGGTGATATCGATGATGATTCTGATTTTTGTGATACCCACCTGCCGTACACGAAACAAGCACATCCATCACACAAATCAAATAAATCACAGTTCAGACACCCTCCACGATGCCGATTTCTTCCTCCGTCAAGCCGTAGAGTGCATAGACAAGCTTATCGATTTCGCGGTCAGTTTTGTCAATCTCCGCTTGTAATGCTTGGGCGGTGGCGCGCTGCTCCTCAAATACGCCTTCCCACTCCATTTCTTCCTTAATGGAGAGCGTGACTTTGTGCTTCTTCAGCTCGGCGACGAAATCCTTAAACGTCAAGGTATACCAGCTTCGAGCTTGCGCGAGGGCGTGGCGAGGTCGAAACGGCGCTGGATGGTGCGGAGGAATCGGGATTGAATTATTAGATACTCCTCGTTTGATTCTGCTAATTTTATTAACCAGAAAATAATTTTTACTGATTATCTTCAGATTCTAATTTAATTGGAAGAGGGTCTTTATAGATTATCTTTACTTGCGCAAACACTTTCCTTTTTCCTGAATACTAATCTCATAAAGAAACCTAAGAAGGCGGCTATTTAAAAGAGCTAAAATATATTTTAAGGAAAATCGTCGTCTATTAATAAACCATTATGTACTGTGTCTAGTGTATAAAAACTATTTGTGTCAAGTGCGCATATTGGATAAGAGCCAGTTTGTCGTAATAGAATTTTTTCAGGAACTTCAAAAATTTCTACTTTTCTAGGTCTATGTAATTTACTTGTATCATATAATACGTACTTAATTTTATGATTATTTATTAAATATCTTTGAAAATCGGCTCCTGTCAAAACGGGTTTAGTGTTTTCAACATTTTGTGAAGTAATATATTTTTTATTGTCCCCCGTAATAATTCCTTGGTTAAAATTAATTACATCTTCTAATTTTAAAGTATTTTTATAGATTTTGTCAAGTAAAATTGTGTGTTTAGATACATTAAATGCAAAATCAGGATTTTGTAGAATATCTTTTTGCGAAATATAAATTTCCTCAAATTCTTTTGATGCAAAATCTTTTACGTTAGTTAGTATTTGAATCTGATTATCAATGGCTAAGTTTTTCAAGAATAACTATAACGGAATCCACCGCGGCATCTTTAAAAACTTTATAATCATTAAAGTCGACAATTACAGATATATTTGAATTTACCAAGATGTATTTCCTTGCTTCAACGTAATATTGATTTTTTAGAATTGTATATGGAGTTATAAGTCCAATCCTGCCATTATCTTTTGAAATAATTAAAGATTTTTCATAAAAATAGGGTAGATATTAATTCTACCATAAGCTGATTTGTAATTTTTTGAAAATATTCTTTTCTTCCGCTGGAAGGTATTCGGTTGGCACATAAGGCGGATTCCCCACCACCACATCAAAACCTCCTTCTTAAACACCTCTGGAAATTCCTTCTCCCAATCAAACGCCTTATCCCCAGCTACAGCCGGGTCACTGATGAGCGAGTTACCTATTTTAATGCGGTGGCTCAGGTCGGCGAGTTTGCGTCCGGTGCGGGCAGTGCGCAGCCACAGGCTCAGCCGGGCTATCTCCACGGCTTCTCGTTGATGTCCACGCCATAGAGGTTATTTTCGAGAATGCTATTTTCTACATCAGGAATTATTATGGTTTTATCCATAATTTGAGAAAACATCACATCTACAATTCTATGTTCTTTAATCAAGAAATCTAAAGCTTCGTTCAAAAACGCTCCGCTACCACATCCAGGATCACAAATAGTTAAATTCAATAAAAAAGATCTGTATGTCTCTATATTTGTTAGAAGCTGTGCTCCTTCTACACTTAAAAATGTTCTTTCTTTGTCTATTACTGTAGGTTCTTTACCACTTTGAATTAGAACTGTTTTTCTCTTTCTATATATCTTACTTTTTTAGTTCTGTAATTTTTAGAAAAATCAGCAGTGTTCAAACTAAGTTCAGTCTTTTTTCTCATCGCACAGCCGCCCGATGGTATTTTCCACGATGTATTTGGTGATGTAGCGGGGCGTATAGAAGACGCCGTCTTTCTTGCGCTTGGTTTTGCTTTGGCCAAAGGCAGTGCCCGCCAGTTGCGCGGTAATTTCCTCTATTTCGTTGAGGCTATGCTCAAAAATATGCCCTAGTATATTTACATCCACCGCCGAGTCGAAGTCGTAGTGCGAGAGCGTGAAGGTATGTCGGTAAAGGACGAGGTCGTTTATCTTGAGACTATCCAGCACGTCATCCGTTTCAAACAAGCCACCATTGTAGGCAAAAATGTCGAGGTCGCCGCGCTTGCTGCCTTTGTCTATATAGCTGAAGTATTTTTTGAGCTGCTCGTAGAGGGGGCGGTACTCTTCTATATCTTTCAGGTGTTGCCATTCCTCAATGAGCTTGGTGATTAGGTTGGGCGGTAGCAGTCCTTTGTCTTCACCAAAGAAAATAAACAGCAGGCGGTCGAGGAGTTTTTGCGATTTTTGGAAGAGAAGTAATGCGTTATATTGTGGGTTGCGCTTCTGCAAATCCTGAAACAACTCGCGTTTGAAAGCAGCGTAATCTTTATAAAACTGCTTGGTAATATCTTGCTCGGCTACCAGCGATTCCGTTTTGAGTCGGTGTGGTACATCCTGCAACAACTGCCCAGCGTGCAGACACAACCACAGTAGCCGAAAGTCTGCTTCGGTGAGTTCAAACAAATGAAATTCTTCAAACGAGGTAGTATCATCAATGTAAAAGCGCAGTTTCTCAAAATTGGAGGTGATGACGTAGCGGCAGCCGGGCTGGTTGCTCTTGTAGCCGAATGCCTGGGCTTCCACCTTGCCTAAGTCCACGGTATCGGCACCTTTTAATTCAATCACAGCGAGTGCTTTGTCATCACGCAGGATTGCGCCGTCGGCTTTCTTATTATCTTTTACATTCTTTAATTCCGTAGTCAGATTATAGCCATTGTCTGGATTGATGGTGTAACCCAATATTCTGACAAATAATTCTCTCAAAAAGCCTTCCTGGAATTGTTCTTCCTTCGCTTCACGAATATTTTGCTGAATATCGGGATTGTTAAAATAGGCTTCAAAGGCTTGCCAAGCAGCGCTAACTTTTTTATCATCTAACGTTTTGAGGTATTTATTGAGTACAGATTTTTGAAAGATTGTCATGAATTGCCAACTTAAAGTTATTTTTCTATGAACTTACGACTAAATAAAATCAAAGTTTCAAATATAATCAAAAGCTGATAATAATAACGGCCACCGTATTTTACAAAAAATCATAAAGGTCATGAAGATCAATATGACTCCTATAGAGACTCTTATGGAGGATATTATAATGATAGCATACTCATTGATTCTATTATAAAACCTTAAAAGGGTTATATAGATTATTTCACCTCTTCGAGGTTTACCGCACGATTTTGCTATTGACCTATCATTTTGTCATGCCTTCGGCATTCTCTTATGATGTGGCAGTTATTAGAATCCCGAAGGTCACGAAGGACTCCTACGGAGGATGCTATAATTATAGAAAAGACAATTATCATCTGACAAAACCCTGAAAGGGTGGTATGATTATTTTATGTCACCTCCTTTGGCGTTCCGTATTTTTTTTTTTGCATCTTGATCATCCTATTTGCATATTTCACAAAAACCATTATTTTTGTACAGCATTATTACACAAACAGCGACTTACCCAAACAAGCTTATATCAATACATAAGCAATTTTTCTTCCCAACAAGTAAACACATCTCATAACTTGATAAGCGTCCTACCGCTTGGAGCGGTAGGACGCTTATGAGCAATCCGGCTGCTAACAGCAGTAGCCTTGATTTTATTGGCTTTAGCGGTGTTTTGACTTTCGGCGAGGGGCTTGCCCAATGTCTGGACAACTTTGCCCAATGATCGGTCAGGCTTACCCGACGGTTAGTCAGGCTTGCCCAATGACTGGTCAAGCTTACCCAACGGTTGGTCAGGCTTGTCCAATGACTGGTCAAGCTTACCCGGCGGTTGGTCAGGGCTGTCCAATGATCGGTCAGGCTTGCCCGACGGTTGATCAGGCTTGCCCAATGACTGGTCAAGCTTACCCGACGGTTGGTCAGGGCTGCCCAATGATCGGGCAAGGCACTCGCAGGAACTTGTAAGCTTAGTATAAGAAGATGCCAATTTTAAATGATCTATTGTAATTATTTATTCACTATTAATAATTTCATAGTTATGGCGAAAGCTTATTATTTGCCAAAAGGCGATGAAGACAGGGCGATCTGGCTGAGCAATATTGCGGCCAAGCTCCCCAATTATGCTACCAAGTACGGCATCATGCCGGAAGAAACGATGGGCACTCAAAGCGATGCGGTGTATTTTGACGGGGTCATCAAGTATCATCACCAACAAAACGCTTTTATAAGGTCTCTTACCGACTACAAAAATGGGGTGCGGGATGGCGTGGAAAATGGCGGTACGCTTCAACCACCGACACCCCCGATGATGATGCTCCCGCCACCTGTAGCGCCGGGTATCTTCAAGCGGGTGAAAGCGTTGGTCAATCGTATCAAAGCACATATCAATTATAGCGAAGCCGATGGACTTGATCTGGGTATCGAGGGCGCTGAAAAGACGGTGGATAACGCTTCCGTTAAACCCTCCATTGACGCTCGCATCAGCGATGGTGGTCGTTCGGAGGTTCTTTGGGTAAAATATGGCTACGATGCAGTGGAAATCCATAAACAGGTAGATGGCGGTGAAATGCAATTTTGGCGATTGATATGCAGCCGCATTTTATCGATCTGTCGGAGTTGCCGCCGCCGGGTAAGAGCGCTGTGTGGACTTACCGCATTATTTATTTGCTAAAAGACAAGCGTGTGGGGCAGTGGAGTGATCTGGTGAGTATTACGGTGACGGGGTGAAAGGGGTTGAGATGTTATGGGTGCGTTTAATGCTTTTCATGGTTGTTATAAAAAGGTTGTACAGAACCTATTTATTTTGGGAGACGAGTCATTATAAAGAAGTGACTGATGCGTCGGTGTTAGGGTGTTATAGTGTTATGGTGCTTTAGTTTTGGTGTTAAGTTGCTGTACCAACACCATCGTACCAAAACACTAAAACACCATCCTATTACTCACTCCGCAAACTCTCCACCGGATTCGTCAGCGCTGCGCGAATCGCTTGAAAACTCACCGTTGCCAATGCGATCAGAACGGCGGCCACACCTGCAAATGCGAATACCCACCACTGCATGTTCACACGATACGCAAAATCCTGCAGCCAGCTATCCAAAGCCCACCAGGCAATGGGGGTAGCAATGATCAGCGCGATCAATACCAAAATGACAAAGTCTTTCGATAAGAGCATCACTACATTTCCTACCGAAGCGCCCAGCACCTTGCGGATGCCGATTTCTTTCACGCGACGCGCTACCGCTAAGGTCGCCAATCCGAATAAGCCCATACAGGCTACGAAAATAGAAAGCGCCGAAGCGATTTGTACGATACTGCCCAAGCGACGCTCCTGCACATACTGCTGCGCCAAAGCTTCGTCCAGAAATTGATATTCAAAATCCTGATTAGGCGCTATCGCAGCCCAGGCTTTTTTGAGGATTTCCACATTTTCGGTGAGGCTACCCGGTTGCAGGCGCACAGTCACTCTGCGCTGAGGCGGTGCGGGGAAGCCCACATCCATGGCGTGTGCCGTAAAGGCGTTGGGGTCTATCACCAAAGCAAGCGGCTGAATAGGCGTATGCAAGGATTCAAAATGAAAATCTTTCACGACGCCGACCACGCGCTGTTCAAATCCGCCGGGTAGCTTTTGCCCAATCGGGTCATCCCAGCCATATTCTTTCACTAAGGCTTCATTCACAAGCATCGCGCCCGTCACATCGGCAGGATTGTCTTTGGAAAAATTTCTACCAGCTACCAGTTGAATGTTCGTCGCATTTAAAAAGTCAGGATCCACCGCGTTCATGCGCAAATTGCGATAGACTTTTTGGTCGTCTTCATAACCAATGCCTGCCCAGCCCGTTTCCAAAAAACTAAACAGCGATACCGCCGCATCCTTCACCTGTGGCTGCTTGCGCAATTCGCTTTGGTACATTCCGCCAGGCGCTTGCCTTCTTCGCGGGTTTATTGGTAGGCACAATAATGACCTGTTCTGATTGATAGCCCAAATCCTTATTTTTCAAAAAATTGAGTTGCTGCCCCACGACGATTGTGCCGATAATCATAATGATAGAAGCTACAAACTGCCCGACAACCAAGCCTTTGCGGAAAAAGCCAATGCTAATGCCTGCTTTGAACTTGCCTCTGAAAATATCCACAGGATTAAACCCTGATAAGACCAACGAAGGATAAACGCCTGCTATAAAACCAATTACGAGCATGATGCCGAGACAAAACAGTACAAAAAATGGACTGAAGGTGATGCTCAGTTCCTGATTGATCAATTGATTAAAAGGTTTTACCAATAAAATAGAGGAAGTAATCGCCAGCACTACCGAAATAACGGTGAGTAAAACGCTTCGCCCCAAAACTGCCGAATCAATTGACTTCGTTCTGCTCCAAGTACTTTGCGAATGCCCACTTCCAGATTGCGCGTGGTGGAGCGCCCGATGGAAAGCGTCACAAAATTGATACAAGCAATCAGCAATATCAAAATACCAATGATGGAAAGCACTCTGGCGTACATCGGGTTGCTCACAGGCTCATTACCTGCCGGAAGCTCATTGTCTAAGTGGATTTCCGTAAGCGGCTGTAGATTAATATTGTATTGCCCTGCTTCCACACGTTCGCCCAGTTGTTGCTGCACCATCGTGGGGATTTTCTGTGCCAATGCTTCCGCCGAAGTTCCTTCTTTTAGCAGAATAAATGTTTCCAGAAAAACGCTGAACCAAGCCTGGTTGACACGCTCCGGGAAGGTATTATAAAAATTGGCAAAAGGAATCAGCATATCAAAGCGAATGCTGGATTCGGCCGGATATTGATCGACTAAACCCACCACCGTAAAGGGCATTTTCTCTTCACCAAAAACCAATTGCAAAGTCTTATCTATGGGGTCGCTATTGCCAAAATACTTTTCAGCAATGGTTTTGGTTAGAATAATGGAATGTTGATTCGGGAAAGGCTTATGGATATTGCCTTGTGCAAGAGGAAAGTCAAACATTTGGAAAAACGCCGAGTCCACCATGTGGATATTCTCGTTGAATTCATCGTCAGAAATAGAAACCGCAGTATTGAATTTATACACCCGACTCGTTGCCTCGATTTCAGGAAAAGCCTCCGACATAACAGGCGCTGTCGGCACGGGCGTCAGCGTATTAATGAAAATCTGATCTCCACCATAATCTTCATTCAACCACACTCTATAAAGTCGATCCGCTTTGCTATGAAAATGATCATAACTCCACTCGCTTTTTACGAACAACATAATAAGAATACAACTGGTGACGCCGACCGCCAATCCGAGGATATTGATCGCGGAATAACCTTTGTGACGAATGAGTTGACGAAATGCAATTTTCAGGTAGTTTTTGAACATAGCTTTGGTGTTTAAAATATTTAAATCTCAAAATACTGCTTTAGCAAAGACGCACAACATGCGCAATAGTTGGAATCAATCAATCATTAATTCACTCGATCAACCAATCATTCATTCAACCAATCACTCACTCCTCAACGACTTCACCGGATTCGCCAGCGCGGCTCGTATGCTCTGAAAACTCATCGTCAAGAATGCAATCGCCAGCGCGATAATGCCCGCTATTACAAAAATCCACCATTGAATATCAATACGATATGCAAAATTTTGCAACCAGCCATTCATAAAATACCAAGCCAGCGGCGCAGCGATGACCATTGCAATCAGCACCAGGCGGATAAAATCTTTGGAGAGCAATAATACAATATTGGCGACTGAAGCGCCCAACACTTTACGGACACCAATTTCTTTGGTTTTTAAATGAATCGTGTGAATTGTTAATCCGAATAAGCCAAAACATGATATTAATATTGCAAGAAATGCAAAGTAGTTAATGGTTTTGCCAAAATTTTCTTCATTATTAAAATTCTGTGCTAATGTTTCATCCAAAAATGTATAAGTAAAGGCTCGTTCCGGGAAAATTTTATTCCACTCCGATTCTACAAAAGCCAATGTTTTAGAAGTTTGATCGGGTTGAATGCGAATAGAAAAAGTCGTAAACTGCGGCACTGCAATGTCCATAATTAATGCTGTGATAGGGAAGCGCAAACTCTGGTAATTAAAATCTTTGATGACGCCAACCACCGTCCCCTCTTTGCCTTCTCTGTTAATATTCTTGCCGATGGCTTCTTCCGGCGAATCCCAGCCCAACAAACTCACCGCGCTTTCATTGATGACATAAGCATTCAAATGATCGCTTCCGAAGGATTTATCGAAAGTACGACCAGTTGTTAATTCCAATTCATACGTCTGCAAAAAATCATAATCCACCGCCATGCAAGAAGCAAAAACATTATCGTCCCGACTTACTTTCTCCGACCAAACCTGTCGATTCACAGAGCCAAAACCCAATGCTGACGAGGAAAGCGTGACCGCTTGCACTCTTGGATTCTGCAAAATTTCTTGCTCAAAGGTCTCCGTTCGCTGCCGCAGCACGCCGTCCATTCCAGCAAAAGCATTATGAAAATTAGTGCTAAATAATGGAATATTAATAACTGCATCTCTTTGAAAACCAAGCTCTTGGCTACGCAAGAAATTTAATTGATTGTAAATAATCATCGTACTGGCGATCAAAGCCACCGAAGCAATAAATTGCACCGTAATCAAGGATTTGCGAAGCAATTGTCCTTTGGGTAATGCCGAAACACCTTTGCCTTTAAGGGTTTCCACTGGTCGGAAGCGCGTGATAAACAAGGATGGGTACCAGCCACCCAAAAAGATGGTCGCCACCAAAACAGCGCCGAATAAGGCCAAATTCTGCCAGTGGAACATCGCCGATTTGGAAATTTCGCGCCCCACCAAAGTGTTGAAACTCGGTAGGGTCAACTGCACAATAGCCGTGGCAATCACCGCTGCGAGTAAGCAAAGTAGGGCAGTTTCACCATAGAAATGACGCGCCAGACTGCTACGTGCCGCGCCCAGTACTTTGCGAATACCTACTTCGCCTGCACGCGTGAAGGATAAGGCCGTTGCCAGATTAATAAAGTTAATACAAGCTATAATTAATGTAATAAAACCAATACCCAGGAATAAGCGCAAATTGCTCCGATCCGCGGTAGCACGAGGCTCCAAGCCTATATCATTATTAAAATGAATATCACGTAAAGGTTGTAATACCAGTGTTTGTTGAGCGCTCATTTTGGCATCGCCGTACTGTTTCAGGAACGCAGGTAAAGTTTTATTAATATTTATAGCATTTTGCCCCGGCTTTAATAAAACATAAGTTAATGAATGCGAGGCTATCCAATTATTGCGCAGCACATTTTCAACCGTCTCGCGGGCACTTTCCGGCTCTACGTCAGGAATATTATTATAAGGCGCGATCAAATCAAATTCGATATGCGAATTTTCAGGATATTTTTTAATAACCGCCGAGATTTTAAATGGAAATTCATTTACAAAATGAATGGTTTGTCCAATTACATCGGTTTTACCAAATAAATTCATCGCCGTTTCATCTGTAATAACCACCGAATAAGGCGCAGCCAAAGGATTCTGGCGATTTCCGTGTAAAATTTCAAAAGTTAAAATATCAAAAAGCGCAGGATCAGCGAAATACGCATTTTGTATCTCGAGCTTTGTATCATCAGCGCCAGCACTATTTTTAATAGCTACCGGCAAGCTTCGCGGAAATGCCCGTGCCGATGTTTCAATTTCAGGAAAGTATTCTGGCAGGAGCGGCCCGGCCGGTGCAGGCATACGCGCTAATGAAATATTCGTATTACCAAAATTTACAGCGTAATTAACCCGATAAATACGATCCGCATTTGCTTGGAAATTATCATAACTTTTTTCATGTTGCCATAATAATAAAACTAAAAAACAACAAGCCAGCCCAATGGACAAGCCGAAAACAGTGATAAATGAGTAAGATTTATATCGCCAAAAATGACGTAATGTAATTTTAAACCAATTGCTTAACATGATCGGATGATTGTTGAATATTATAAAATAATGATAAAGTTATTCACTACGTAAACTCTCAACGGGATTCGCTACCGCTGCTCGTATAGACTGTAAACCCACCGTAATCAGGGCAATTGCCAACGCAGACATGCCAGCTATTACAAACATCCACCATTGAATATCAATACGATACGCAAAATCCTGAAGCCATTTATGAATAGCCCACCAGGCAAGCGGAAATGCCAGCAATGTTGCGACCAATACTAAATAAAAAATTCTTGATAATAATATTACAATATTATTTACAGTAGCACCCAGTACCCTGCGAATACCAATTTCCCGCACTCTAAAGCTTGCAATCACTGCAATTAAACCATACAAACCCGAGCCGCAATCAAAATCGTAAGCGCAGAAAATAAATAAATTAATTTGAAAAACCCTGATCAGATTGGTAGCGCTGCTGTATTTGTTCATCTACAAATGACATATCGAACGGAAGATTGGTAGCGAATGCATTCCAGTCGCTTTGAAGCGAAGCAATCATGGAACTAATATCGCCGGGCTTCACGCGTATAAGAATATGACGCATAATGGTTTCCGGTACAAACATAGCCAAGGGCATAATAGGATCGTGCAAAGAGTGAAAATGAAAGTCTTTGGCGACACCCACTACTTGTCCATCTTTGAGATCGCCGATTTGAATATCGCGCCCGATAGGTTTTTCCCATCCAAGCATTTTCATAGCAGCTTCATTCAGAATAATGCCCGTAGTCGTATCATTAGGAAATAGCGCCGAAAACTCGCGGCCTTCAGACATTTCTATGCCCATCGTTTTAAAATAATCGAAATGAGCGCCCAAAATATGCATCGTCGGCAAATTTTCTTGATCAGCACCTTGAAATCCAATTGGTTGCGAACCATAATCACCGTCTATGATATCCCCGGCCGAAACCGAAATTACATTCGGGTTTTGTTCAAAAATTTTTTTGCCCCGTTCATAATAGTTTAAAAAATCAGGTGTTTGTAGCTGTAAAGCAATTACTTGCTCTTTATCAAAACCCAAATCTCGATTTTGAATAAAAGTCCATTTGCTGTTTCACGGCAAGGCTGCCTACTGCCAATCCTGTCATAATGACAAATTGGGCTACGACCAGGCCCTTTCTGATGACAATGCCGGAATAGCCTGTTTTTATTTCGCCTTTCAGCACCTGAGTTGGCTTAAAACGAGACAATAAAAATGCCGGATATAAGCCTGTAAGCCCTCCTGCTACGATTGCTAGTCCAATTAACACTGGAATCAAGGGCACAAAGTCTGTCATTTCTATCCGCATATCCCACGCCAACCATTGCAACAAGTGATCCTTGCCAAGTGCCAACAACACCATTGCCAATACAAGACTGAACGTTGCCAGTAGCACAGCTTCCCAAGGAATTGTCGGAATAATGCTATGGGCATTGCTCCCAGGACTTTGCGCACGCCCACTTCTCTACCCCGATTGACAGAGCGGGCGATGGTAATATTCATAAAATTAAAAGCTGCCACTAATAATATAAGAAAAGCAACTAAGGATAAGCCTTTTACATAAGCAAAATTCCTTGCCTATTGGCATCTGTATTCATTAAATGCCCGGAATGAAAATAAATATCTTTTAAGGGCTGCGTATGCAGCACCGAGGTTTTTACTCGGTCAGGAATTCATGTTGTCCGAAATAAATTTGGGGAATTTAGTTTCCAACTGTGCAATAGAAGCGCCTTCTTTCAAAAGTAAATAGGTTTGAAAACTTATCCAAGTCCAACTTTCTAAGGTAACAGGATAACCATAAGGCACTCGAAAAGTAGAAAATGATGCTACGATATCGAATTTTAAATGCGTTTGTGTGGGCGTTTCTGCGAATACCCCAGTCACTTTCAAGGGTATTTCATCATCGAGTAGAACTATTTTGCCAATGGGATTTACTTTCCCAAAATACTTTTCTGCCGCTTCCGGAGTCAGGATAATCGAATTCGGCTCTTGTAATGCACTTTGCGCATCTCCTGCCTGTAAAGGAAAATCAAAAACATCCAGAAATGTAGAATCAGCATAAATAAAGCCCTTTTTGATAGTAATGTTGCCCTTCATAAGTCAGGATTACTTCATCCGTATAGCGCACCCGTGTGGCTTTCTCCACCTCAGAAAAGTACGCGCCATTGCTAAAAGTCATCGGAGGTGATACCGTAGCTAATAGCCTAGTTTGCTGGTTTTTTGATTCAAAATTAAGCCGATAAATACGATCCGCTTTGCTATGTCCTCGATCATAACCTAATTCATATTGCACAAATAATAATCAAAACCACGCTTGTTAAGGCCGTAGCGAGTCCAAAATATTGATAAAAGCGCTTATTTTGTCGCGCTGATACTGCGAAATGCTATTTTAATATAATGCCCTATCATAATATCATGGTTTAAAATAGCCTTAATTTATTACATTGTGAAATCAATTTTCATTATAAACCTATAAGGTTTTTGAAACCTTATAGGTTTTGTTAAGAAATCATGTATTGGAATTTAATTCACAATATATTTATTCACTTCTCAAACTCTCCACCGGATTCACCACTGCCGCGCGAATAGACTGTGCTAATACCGCTACGCTTGCAACGATCAATGTAACAATCCCTGCAAAAAGATAAATACTCCAACCCATCTTTGCCGTAAGCAAATCTTTCCAGCCACTGCGCGGTGAAATAATACGCAATCGGTGTCGCCAGCACAAATGCAATAACCGTCAAGTAAATTAGGCGCTTATGGAACAGCATCACAATCGAACTGACACTCGCACCCAGCACCTTACGAATGCCAATTTCTTTTACTCTTTGTGAAATATTAAAAGCGGTCAGACCATACAAACCGAGGCAGGCAATAAAAATCGCTACGATAGAAAACACAATAAAATGCGCGAAGATCGCTGCTCTGCTTCATATTGTGATGCAAAATGCTCATCTACAAACTCATATTTGAAGGGGATAGCGCGGTTCAAATTGCTTCCAGGCTGCCGCCAGCGCTTGAATGGTCGAAGCCACATTTTTTTTCTCTACCCGCACGGAAATATTGCTGGTACGAGCGTCCAAATACATCACCAAAGGTGAAATCGCATGATGGAAAGAATTAAAGTGAAAGTCTTTGACAACGCCTATGATAGGAATTTTAGGGCCGCCTTCTGAAAACTGGATCGTGCGCTTCAATGGATTTTCCCAACCCATTTGCTGCACCATTGCTTCGTTGACGACTAACATATTTTGATCCGTCACTAAATCAGGCGAGAAATAGCGTCCTTGCGCCATTTCCATACCATACGTTTCCAAAATGCTGTATCCACGCGAAATATTTGAATGGAAACCTTCCTTGCCATCGCTGCCTTCCGGAAATACTGTCGAACCGAGAGTGCCAGCCTGCGCCAGCTTGACAGATAGACACCGATTCATTCCTGGAATCGCCTTCAACGTATTGCGATAAGCGTCCAAATTTGCCAAAACCCTGGAGGCGTATTCATCATTAGCACCTGCTCCTGGTCGAAGCCTAAATCTTTATCCATAAAATAATTAAACTGTCGATTCAAAATCAAGGTACTAGCGATCAAGGCTACACTAGCGTCAACTGACCAACGGTGAGAACCTGTCTGGTAACGGTTCGCACCGCCGCTTTGAATTGCTCCGTAATGCCACTATCGGTCGGAAGCGACTCAGTACCATCCAGGATAAAATCCTGCAAGTAAACTCGTCACAGCAATCGTTCCTGCCAAAAACGCGAGTGTGCTTGGCGTTATCAATAATGCTTGCGGAATCGCTCTGGCAAAAACCTGATTAAAAACAGGCAATAAATAATAAGCTAAACCCAAAGCCAACAGCGCCGAAATGCTTACAAATACAGTCGTTTCGACAAGAATTGTGCGAATAAATTGCCGCGGCGAGCGCCCATCACTTTTTTTCACGCCCACTTCTTTGCTCTGGAAAGCGATTTGGCGGTGCTGATATTTACATAATTAAAACAACCAATACTAAAATTAAGGAAGCAATAATCCTTAAACATCTGGCAAAAGGCGCGCTACCCGCCTTGCTACCTCTCAGAAAACAATATCCTAATTATGTAAATAAACTTGTATGCCAATGGCTGGAAATAAAAGAATAACTATCTAAGGATTGGACATATAACGTTTCACAAAGTCCGGCATTTTTTATCCAGGCAGGTATATCCGCATTTTTCGAAAGCATCCTTGCTAAGTATAAACCTGTCTGCCCCAGCCAGTTATTCATAAACTAAGATCCGAAGCCCGATTCCGGTGTCGCCGTAGCCGGAAGCCAATCACATCGTACTGAATATGCGAGCGGCGCGGCGCTTCTTCGATAAATGATACCGGTAGACGGTAGGCTTATCTTCAATGCCGAGAAAAAGTCTTACCAAACGGGTCTTCGTGCCAAATAAAGCCTGGCAGCGACCTTCGGTGAGTGCAATGCCTGCCCGGCGCATTCAAAGCTTCTTTCGCATTCCCTCTTTGCAATTTAAAATCGAATAGTTTTCAAAAAACTTGGCATCCGCGAAAGCAAAGTTTTCTACTTCCAAATGCGTTCTTCTTTTGGAAAGCACCGGATCAAACCAGGGCGCAGAATGCGTGTTGACTTCCACTTCCGGGAAATCCGTCTCAGCGCCGCTGCCATCATGCCGGGGTTTCGGCGGTATTGTCTCTTTCGCCCGTAGGCGCTTTCACCCATTTATTGGCGCGCACTACAGATCGGCTTTACCAGAAAAGCATCATACGAAGATTCATCGCTGATAAAAACAAAAGCCAGCGGCACGGCGGTCAAGCCCAAGCACCCCAGCCCAGTTAAGTATTGATCAGAAATAAGCTCTTTGCCGAAAGATGAATCTTTTGACGATGGTCAGGTAATGGTTTAACAGGTAGCAGTTTTGTTTTATGGTGTTTGGTGCGATGGTGTTTATAATTTATAGTCAAACAGAACCAAAACACTAGAACACTAAAAACTATAACACCATAACACCCTCTTTCCGTTCTCAAACTTTCCACCGGATTGGTAGCACCCTAGCTCCATGCGAAGCAACCGTCAGTAATGCAATCGCTAAGGCGCAATCCCCGTCACTTCAATGCCCACCATTGAATCTCAATCTGATAAGCAAGTATCCAACCAATTATTCATCAGATACCGAGGCAGGAACCGCGAGTACAATGGCGACCGCCACGAGTTTTAGAAAATCCTCGAAATGAGTCGAACGAGTTATTCAAACCAGAAGCGCGCCCAGGACTTTGCGAATGCCAATTTCTTTGGTTCGTTGCAATACGCCATAAGATGCCAGCCCCAGCAGTCCAAGGCAAGCAATCAAAATAGCCAGCATCGAAAAACTACTGAAAACCCTGCCAAACTCGAATATCCGACTGGTGGCCTTGGATAGAAAATTCATCCAAAAAGAAGTAATCAAAAGGCGTTTTTCTGGTGGAGTGCTACGCCAGGTTTGTTCGATTGCGCTGTGACGCGCAGATTAGCGAGTGTACTTTCAGGGAATAAAAAGCTTGCTGCGGTAGGACGCAAAGATCAAAATAGGATTATAGCGCTTTGCAAACCTGATGGTGGAAATCTTTACCACACCATCTCACCTCCAAAGTATCGCTACGACCGCGCAGAATGTGTTGACCAATAGCCGCTTCCGGGCTTTGCTGCCCAACTTCTTGACGGAAGTTTTCATTCAAAATCGCAGTCCGATTATCACAAATTCCGGAGGTGGGGAAATGCTAGAAATTCCAGCCGCCATCTTCATCTCCTCGCTTCTCAAAATCATAATCAATCCCCAGATGTTAATGCGTAAGCTAAATTTCTTTCCCCTTATTCTTCTTTTTCCGGGGAACGAAATTCCGTTCCGTCCAATAGGAATCTTCGCCCGCCACCGAAGTGGAAGCCGTCACACTTTTTCACGCCTGGCACACGCAACCATTTCTTCTTTCAAATGATTGAACCTTTGATAAATCGAATCGGGGATATTGCCACACCCCCTTCCACCACAAGGGTTTGTTCGATATTTGCACCCAAATCCTGATTCCGCACATAATCCAATTGCTGCGAAATGATGATCGTACCCACAATCAGCACGATGGAAGCCACGAATTGCGCAACCACCAAACCCTTGCGCAGCAACTGCCGCCGCCTCTGGCTTTTTCTATTGCGCATAGCGGTGATGGGTTTGAAAGAAGACAATACAAACGCCGGATACAAGCCTGCAATTAATGTCCCAATAAGAAAACCGCTATCGTAAGCCCAACCAAAAACTCGGCTGTTGGAATAATCCATGCCATTTCCTTGCCTGTAAACCAGCGTCAAAGCAGGCATCAACGATATCACTGCTCCAAAAGCCAGCACAAATGCAGCGCCATTGAGCAGGAAGGATTCCATCAAATTGACCGATCAACTGACCGCGCATAGCCCCAGGGTTTGCGTACGCCTACCTCTTGCGAGCGCTCGATGGCACGAGCCGTAGCGAGATTGATATGACCCGACCTTGAAGCAATGCCGAGAATCTTAAAAGCAATGATGAGCAAAAACGATACCGCCTTGCCATTACCATTCACCTCGGCTTCCTGATTGATATTGGAATACAAATAAATTTCTTTCAGAGGCTGCAATTCCAGTTCATTCCAGCGCGTACCGGGGATAATCAATCCTTGGTATGCTGTCCCACATGGCAGGAAATTTCGCCTGCAATGCTTGCAAATTTGGTACACCCGGCTTCACCTCGATGAAACTGTAAAAATCGTACCAACCCCAACTTGTTTCGAGGCTCGTTGGCGTTTCCGGATCTAATTGAGTCAACGAGCTTTGAAGTATTCCAGAAACTAAATAATCAATTATTAAATGCGAATTGGCAGGATAATCTTTAAACAGCCATCAATCTTTATCGGTCGCCTGCGAAAGTGCGCCCTTTAAGCCGTTTTATCAATAGGGTCTTCCGTACCAAAATGTTTTTGTGCAAAAGCCTCGACACCATCATTGCATCCATCATTCATTCGCCGGATCGCCTTAGTCAGTTGCAAATCAAACATTTGCAAGAAGGTAGGGTCTGTAAAATACCCTTTCTCTCCTCGAAAGAATTGTTTGGGTATTCACAAAACCCTCGGCATCGATCAGGCGGCAGCCATTCACCACTTCGGGAAATCCTTTAATCATCGTAGGCACAATGGCAGGAACGACGGTGTGAATCCAAGCCAGCTTACCATCCTGATAAGAATTTAATTGCAAGCGATAAATATGATCTGCCTTTTTATGAAAACCATCATAAGCTAAACTCATAATTTACATATTGCAATAAACAGGCAACAAATCATGCCAATGGCGAGTCCCGGTACATTCAAAAGGCTGTAAGCACGGCGCTTGGTGATATTGCGGAAAGCAATTTTAAAGTAATTCTGCAGCATACTTTATATTTAAGTCGGATGAAATCTAATCTGCGCGATCGCCTCTAGGGCATTCGTGATAAGCATACCTTCCCCATCGGAACGAACAATAACACGCCAAATTCATAATTACTTCATATCAAATAAATCAATCATCGATTATCAATAAAATACTGTTCGCTTTTGATACAAATTTACTTCTGTGCGGAATGTGATTGCGTGTTCTCTCCCCTGCTTCATTACCATTTTAAAGTCGAGATTCTTATTTAATTGTGTTCCAATTCATCGGGTGTTTTAAGCAATTGATCATTGATACTCTTCCCATTGGGATGCTTCTCTTTGGCAAACCATTGAACATTTTGCAAAACATTAAAGATCAGTAGTTGCTCAAATAAAAGTTATAGTTATTTTAGAACAAGCACTTACTTACTTACTATTTTATAACTACATTAAACGGTTTGCTCGGCATCGGTTTCGCCTGTATTGCGCGCATTTGCAGCATCTTTTATCCGGGCTCGTAATGAGGCTTATTTTCAAAGTGCCATTCCCTGCTGCTCCCGTTTTAAGGTGCTTACCAAACCCAGTGGTTTTCCATTCTATCCATATCCCGGATGGTGGATTTCGGCATTGCGCCGGTGCCAACTAAACAAACAAGATGCTCCGCATTTTCTTTCTTCTACTTCTTCGGTGATATTCTTTACAGGATTTTTGATTCACATCCAGAAAAGACAGATAAAGCGTAATCTGTATTAGCATCTAATTCAATGTTTTGTATAACCGGAGGATTTCGAAGTACCATCACTACCAAGGTCTTTAGCACTAGCTACAATAGGGACAATTGCCACCGGTGGGCGCGAAGGTCAGAATAATGCTTGTAATTAATTCCTGC
>JADJNW010000025.1 GCA_016714085.1 Saprospiraceae bacterium | reverse complement strand
TTGTATTTGACATTCTTGGATCCTGATAAAAATACTTTAAAAATAGTATTTGATAAAATTCATACGGAAGCTAAGTGATATGCTTTCTGCCAAAAAAAAATACATTAGATTACAAAATGAACTTAATTTTGATAAAGAAATAAAGATTGATGTTAAGTGATTGGATAAATTGTATTTAGCGCTGAAAGAAGTCATTGGTAACATCAGTCAAATGGTCGTGAAGCAACGGAAGCTTCCATCCACATACTACAACAAAAAAGGGGAATACGTATAGAAATACAAGATAATGGAAAAGGATTTGATCCTGATAATCTTGAGTAAAGTGGAGTAATGGGCTTAAAAAAATCTTAAAATGAAGCCTCTAAAACTATGATGGATCTGGAAATCCGGTCAAAGCCTGGCGAAGGAACAAAGGTTTCTATTATGATGTTAGAGTTATAAATACCCCAAAATTGGGATATAATAATTTAATTTCGTCATTTTCTTTACCCCAAAATTCATTTTTATGAGTCCGATTCGAGTATTAATATATTTGAGGATAATAAAAACTTTGCGGAAAACGCTTGATTACTTTGAGGATTCAAAGCGTTATTCATTATTGTGCTTTTCATAATGCAGAAAAAGCCGTAATTTAAATAAAAGAATACATCCTGATGTAGTAGCTGATGGATATTGAAATGCCGGGCACATCCGGCTTGGATGCAATGTCAAAAATTAATGACGCAATACCGATACTTTAAGGATGATTCAAACTCCAGTTTGAAGATAGTCATCGGATTTTTGTAGCACTTAGTCACGGCGCATTAGGATATGCAACTTAAAACCGACTCTTAAAGAAAATAGAAGCTGCTATTGTGGATGTGCATAATGGCGGTGGGTATTTTTCACCCGCCGTTGCGAATAAAGTTCGCTACTTTTTTCAGGCATAAAAGAAGTAAGGCTGAGCGCCAGTTCAGAGTATGCAAATTGACGGAAACAGAGCTAAAAGTCTTGAATTATATGGAATCTGAACCTGGTTGGACGTACGAAAATATTGCTCAGGAAATGAATATCGGTTATTACACGGTACATTCACGTACGCGAACATTTATAGGAAATTACATGTCAATTGCCGTGGGGAGCCATACAAAAGGCGATTCAACTCAGACTTATTCCTTAAAAACTAAACCTCAGATTATTATGAGAAACGCTTCTGATTAATTTAATTTCCTTTACACTATTAACATTGCAAGTTTAAGCGCGCAAGTATTACTAGTTACTTATGCACCCACAGCAAACCTAATAAGTGGTGCTGGGCTGCAAGTATGCAAATGGTATTCGACTACTATAATACTACAGCGTTGCTCAATGGGATTTAGCAAACAGAATATTTAAGTATAAATTATGCGAAAATAATTCCCAATCAGCCTGTAACTAATCGCCATACAATGTAGATTGCATGTGCCATCAAAACTCATGCGAGACATCTTGTAGCTACATCAAATAGACCTTTAAACTTTGTTACGCGGCATTGCCTGTTTATATATAGATGATAATGTTCCAAACCTACAGTCCAATGGTTCGATTTACTATTTTCAAACCGCAGTTATAATTCTGTGCAAGAGGTAAATCCAGGATTATCAGCTAATACTTATGTCATGGTCAGATATAGTTGATCAGATAGATTCATGTCGCCCTTTTTTATCTTAGTGATTACTAAATCAGGAGAACAAACTCAGATTACCAGCCACGCGGTTGTCGGTAAAGGATATTTTGAGAGTTTTAGCGTAGAAGATAATCAAATGCTGCAATTCCAGTCATAAACGATCCTTGGGATGTATGCGAAGGATGCGAAAGAATGAGTCTCCTTACCCTTTTTTAAGAGATTTAAATGATAGCCAAGTTAACTGTGTCTTAGCGTACACATATAATATTTTCCCAAAGACAGATCAGACTTGCAGTTCTTGTGATAGCGAAGAACCTTTTGCTAATAGCTTGTTAGTGAATACAGTAAAAGAAATAAGAGATAGCTTAGGTAATTTTATTGGGACACTGAAGAGTACACATATACAGATGAGGAATACCAAGCTTTTATTAACTAGGATTTTATCTATTCAAGAATCAAAAAGAAATTTATTTCATTAAATAATGTATTAGACACTAAAACAATAATCCTCCTTTTGATTCTTTAGAACATGTTGTAGAGGTTAATGAAGTTGTTTATAAGCAGTCCAATCCTCCGATAACCACAACACTAGAAAAGTTAACCAATGGTAATTGGATTGTAAAATCAATTTCCTTATGTGATGTTCCTGAAGATGTTTCAGAATTTTTATCAGATGAAATAGTAAAAGTACTTATCCTCTTTCATTATCAATTCTATCGACGCCAAATAAATAATGAATATATATGGAGTCCAATATCAACCTATCCCGATTATTTTGGACCTTCCTAACCTGCTATAGTTGGAAATTTCTATAAAGAAAAAGATATTCTTAAAGCATTGAAGACTATTACTGTAAATACTTATGGCATTCCTAAAAAGGACTGTTTTATTAATTTAGGAAAAATTTTCGGTAAAAAGAAAATAAAGCCTATAAAATTGTGTCGAAAATCAATTTATTAAACATTATAATTTTTAATCATGGCAAGTATTCGAAAAACCTCCAGTGCAATTGACAATCTTTCCACAGAAACACAAATGACAACATTTGTTACTAATTATTGGGGATCTAATAATGAAAAAATGTTTCCAATTGCTTTTTGGAAACTAAAACGCCTGTTCGCTGCCTCTACTACAGATGAAGCCGCCTTACGTATTACTGATATTTTTAGCCCAAATGAAATAGATGGTAGATGGTTAGTTTTTGATGGCAATTATGAGGAAGTACTTGAAGACCCAAATGTACAAGGGAATGATTATTATTTTGTGCTAAATGAATCCGATTTTGATGAAATCAGAGCAAATATTGCAACTCCTAATGAACATATTATTTGGGGACGTATTGGCAAAGATAATAACGGTAATTTCTTTGCATTTTTCAATGCAGCTAAGTGTACATTACTTGGTACAGGTACAGGTAATGATGGTACGCTTAATGGTTTTAAAATCCCTTCTCCATAAAGTTTAGGTTTATTGATTTGCTTATGATTCTTGAGAAAATGATCTTTTAGTTTTCTCGGTAGTATTAGGATGTGGGCAGTGCATGGAATTGTTTTGTCCACCTCCCATTCTAAAGTAGATTAATAAGTTGAGTAAAGGTAATCGAATCATAATATTAATAGTCAAAGTTAAAACTTTAATCTGTTATAATCATGAGTGAAGTTGATTTTGCCAGAATCACCGCAGCTACTATTCTAATACCAATAGCGGTAGCAATATGGCAGCGTAAAAGTCTTAATGAACCATTAAGAGTATTTTTCTGGTATCGTGTATTTGCTCTTTTATTTAATATTGTTCAACACTTATTTTTTTGGTTTGCTAATAAATATTATGAGGATATAAAAGATTATTTAGATTGGTGGGGCATTCAAGACACCAGTTTTTTGAGTATTTTATTCTATATAAATGATTTTATTTTCATAGGATGGTTTTATTACTTATTACTTCGTTATAATCGATATGGGAACTATATAAAATGGCTATCTACTATTCTCTTAATCATAGTATTAATTAATTACCTTTTTATAGAAGGTTATCAAATATTTGGTAAATTTAATCCCACTGCGGTTGCTATTTTTTGTGTTCGGAGTGGCATTCTTTTATTTGTGGCATCTATATAAATCTCATTTGGTTTTGCCAATACTTAAAAACCCTTACTTTTGGATGAGTTTTGGATTAATCATTCCAGAATTTAATAGGCTTTTTTTTGTATGCCACAGGAGATCTAATACATAAGGAAAATTACTCTTTCTTTGTAAGTTTATCCACAATTAAAATGGTTTCCCTGATTATAGCTCAAATACTATTTGCCATAGGTTTTTGGAATGCGCGCTACGCCAAATACATCTCTTTAGGGGGAAATGAAGATACCTTAGCACAAAACAAGACAGAGGATTAATAAAGTTAATCCTCGGTTTAAATAAATGAAAAGCATTTTAGTTGTTATTATAATAATTTCTGATGCGTATCTAAGTATAATTTGGCATACATTCCCCAACATTGGGGATACCCTCTTTTCTATAATAATCTGATCTTTGTATCAGCAACCTGAAATACACCTCCGATCCATGCAATTTTTTATCCTTGAACAAAATCTCTTTGCATTAAGGAATACTTTTATTAACCCATTAAACCAAATTAGTTATGGCTATTGAATTTCAAGTAGTTAGAGTTAATTTCGCAAGAGAAGTAGGTGAAACGGGATCGTTTTCTCAAAACACACCTCGCTTTTCTAACCGCGTAATTCGGGCGCACAACGCCATCAATGGTTTTGATCTGCATTACACCAATGGAGATCATCACATTCTGCAAATGATGTTAAATTTGAACAATTCTCCTGTTATTGGCACAGACAGACGGGCCAACAAATAACTGGTAATTATTTACTCCGTGACAGTTCTGGCAGCATTGATGACCCGTATGATGGATGGGCCGACGTTCTAGTCATTGCAGAAGTAGAAGAATAGTCCCTACTGGATTCGGCGAAGTTCTTAAAATTAGAACTTCGCCAATCATAAGCATTTTATCAACATTTACTTGATAGTATTTCATAATATTAATTAATATGTAATAAACTTGTAAAACTATACCCTGGTGACCCCAAATAACCATGTCCCCTTCCCCGATGGTAGTTTTGCTGTCGATTCTAAGGCTGCTCGGTGCTGCTATGCAGCCTTTTTGTTCTACCTATTATTAGGTATATCTTCATACCTAAATTCCAATTGTTGATGCAAATGATAGGTAAAGATTAGGATAATCCTGAAATGCTTCTCTTATTTGGATTCCATCTAAGTAACTTCGCCCCCGATTTGAAAATAAACCGATATGAAACCCAAACATAAAAGCTGGTTCAAATGGATTGTTGGTGAAGCCCATCTTTGGCTGGGGCTGGCAAGTGGCATTATTGTTTTTGTTATATGCCTCACAGGTTCTGTCCTTGCGTTTCAAAAATACATCGAATACTGGATCAATAAAGATGCCGTGTACATTGAGCCGCAGAATCAGCGACTGCCAATTGACGTGTTAATGGCAAATTTTAATCAAAAATATAATGCCAAAATCAATCGCCTGACTATTCCTGATGCCGCCAATAAATCCGTTTTAATCGGAGCGACCAACCCCAAAACAAAAGAACCTTTATATGTCTATGTCAACCCTTATAATGGCAAGCTCCTGGGTGAGAGCGCAATATGGCTGTAGCTCAATTTTTACAAAAAACGTCCAGTTACATCGCTGGCTTTTAATACGCAATCCTGGCAGAACGATCGTTGGCATTGCCACTTTGATTTTGTGATAATGACCATCACGGGCTTTATTCTATGGCTTCCACCAAAATTAAAAGCTTTGAAAACCGGACTCACCATTTCCTGGCGCGCTCCTGGAAAGCGCTCAATTATCAATTGCATAATGTATTGGGGTTCTACGCGCTGCTTTTGTTGTTTGTAATGGCATTTTCGGGTTTGTACATTTCGCGCAAGAATGGCTCAGAAATGGCGTGAATAAACTCATTGGTGAAGAACAAGGAACGAAAACACCTAAAGAACAAGCAAAATCTACAAGTCTTATCGAAGATAGTCTTCAAGATACGCTCCATTTTTATCAAAATATTTTAAACAAATCCTATGAAGCGCTGCCTTATAATTCAGAAGTAAGCTTCTCTTTTCCTCGTGAAGAAGAGGGTAACATTAGCATCGGCAAATATAATTACGACAATGCTTTTGGGCGCACGCTTATCCGAAACTGCTCAATTTGACTCAAAAACAGGCGCATTGGTTGAAGTAGAGCAATTCAAAGATCGAAGCGCGGTTTCCAAATTCCGCTACATCAATCGCTTTTTGCATACCGGTGAAATCCTGGGCTTGCCCTTGATGATCCTATATTTTCTGGCGTGTTTGGTGGGTACAAGCTTGCCGATTACCGGCACTATCATTTGGATCAATAAAATCAATCAACGCAGGAGGATTCTTACTTAGAACATAGACTGATTCTAAATAACCCTAATATGTAACATCCTTCACATTTCATCTGCTGGGAAAGTCTTATCTTTGCAGTGTAATTGAAATGTATGAAGGCAATTGCGCTCATAATGGCTGCTTATATGTTTCTGGGAAGCCTCTTCCCTAGAGCAGATTTTGGGCAATTGCCAAAGGTCATTTACGCTTTCAAGCATTTTCAGCAACACCTGCAAGAAGAAGCCAAAGCTGGCAGGACGACTTCCCTTTGGAAATTCGTCGAATTGCATTTTTTTCAGCCCGACGAGCATGGGCAAGGGCATCAGCAGGAGCATAGCCAATTGCCGCTGCATTCGCTCGGAAATTCCATAGCTGCCATCGAAGTACAAGAACTTGCTTTACTGCAACTTACATTTATTAAAAATATCTCAACTATTTTTCAACTTGTCCAATCTCCGAATCTCGCAGGATTCCTAACTGGCATTTTTCGTCCTCCTGTACACTTTTGAAGTAGGAAATGCGAAGTGGGAAGTCGGAACGAGTTTCTGTGCTTTCCTTTTTGCTATTTCCAATTCCTAAGCCTTCTTTTGAATTTTCTTTTTGATAATCAGAATTTTACACTTTAATAATGATTAAATCTATCATTGAGTTTTCCGTGAGGAATAAACTCATCATTGCTATGTTGGTCATTGGGCTGATCGGCGCTGGTGTTGTTGCACTACAAAGCCTTCCGATCGACGCTGTTCCCGATATCACCAACAATCAGGTGCAAGTGGTCACCGTATCTCAATCCCTGCCCCAGGAGGTCGAACAATTTATTACTTATCCGGTGGAAGTAGTAATGGCCAATATCCCGGAATGTCGTTGAAATCCGCTCGATTTCTCGCTTTGGTTTGTCTGTGGTCACTATTGTTTTTGAAGATCACGTACCCATTTTGCACGCCCGGCAGTATGTGAAAGAGCAGATCGATCAGGCAATTAGTGAGATTCCGTCAGGATTAGGCACGCCTGAGCTGATGCCGATTACAACGGGCTTGGGCGAAATCTACCAGTATGTGCTAGAGGTACAACCCGGCTACGAAAATCGATATGATGCAATGGAATTGCGCACGATCCAGGATTGGATTGTCAAACGCCAGCTTGCAGGTATTCCTGGCATCATCGAAGTGAGTAGTTTTGGTGGCTTTTTAAAACAATACGAGGTCGCACTCGACCCTATTTTGCTACAGAGTTACGATGTTTTCTATTCCCGAAGTCTTTAATGCATTGGAACGTAATAATCAAAATACAGGCGGCAGTTATATAGAAAAACTCCAAATGCATTTTATATTCGTACTGAAGGGATTGTGAAAAATGCAGGAGATATTGAAAATATTGTCGTCTCCAATCGGCAAGGTATTCCTGTTTTGGTAAAAAATGTTGCAAAGGTACAACTCGGCGCGCCCAAGCGCTTCGGCGCGATGACGATGGATGGCAAAGGCGAAGTGGTGGGCGGCATTACGCTCATGTTCAAAGGCGCGAATTCTTCCGAAGCCATTGCCAATGTGCAGGAACGAATCGAAGAAGTAAAAAAATCCTTGCCTCCGGTGTAGAATTATATCCTTACCTCTGACCGCTCCTTGTTGGTGGGTAAGACGATCAAAACGGTTGAGAAAAATCTGTTGGAAGGCGGCATTATTGTGGTGTTGGTGCTGGTGCTGCTGCTCGGCGATCTACGAGCAGGCATGGTGGTCGCCTCGGTCATCCCTTTGGCGATGCTCTTTGCGCTCATTTTGATGAATTATTTCGGCGTTAGCGCTAATCTCATGTCGCTCGGTGCGATTGACTTTGGCATTGTAGTAGATGGCGCGGTGATCGTAGTGGAAGGCGTTTTGCATACTATTTTCACTTATTACGTTGGGAAGCAACTTACGCAAACCGAAATGGATAACATTGTGGCCGATGCTTCCGCGAAGCTCTTTAGGGCAGCGGTTTTTGGGGTGTTTATCATTCTCATTGTCTTCATCCCAATTATGACCTTGACGGGCACAGAAGGAAAAATGTTCCGCCCGATGGCAATGACCTTTAGTTTTGCAGTATTGGGGCATTGTTGCTTTCCCTGACTTATGTACCAATGATGACGGCTTTGGTTATGCCTAAGAAAATACGTACACATCAGAGCTTCGCCGATAAGTTTGTTAATTTCCTGCGTCGGATGTACCGCCCTACCATTAAATTTGCCTTGCGTTTTCCATCTCATTTTGGGATTGGCAACGGCTTTTTTGCTGGCAGCTTTCCTGATTTTCAGATCGTTAGGCGCAGAGTTTATTCCTACTTTGGAAGAAGGTGATCTGGCGATGCAAATGGCCATTCAACCCGGAAGTTCACTCACGGAAAGTGTCAACACTTCTACTAAAGCAGAGCAGATTCTATTAAAAATTTTCCTGAAGTAAAACACGTCGTTTCTAAAATCGGCACCGCTGAAGTTCCCACCGATCCTATGGGCCATTGAAGATGCGGACATTATGATTATCCTAAAAGAAAAAGAAGAATGGGTCAGCGCTGAAACGCGGGAAGAATTGGTGGAAAAAATGAAGGCAAAATTGGAAGTAATCACGGGGGGCTCTTTTTATTTACACAACCTATTCAATTGCGTTTCAACGAGTTAATGACAGGTGCAAAGGCCGACCTTGCTGTGAAAATTTTTGGCGAAAATGTAGAAGAATTAAAACGCCTTGCTGATCAAGCTGCCAATATTATCAATGATATTCCCGGTGCTGCCGATGTCAAAGTAGAACAAACCGAAGGCTTGCCACAATTGATGGTAGCATACAATCGCCAAAAAATTGCCGAATATGGTTTGAATATTCAAGAACTCAATACGCTGGTTCGCGCTGCTTACGCGGGCGAGACCGCTGGTGTTGTATTTGAAAATGAGCGAAAATTTGAGTGACATCGCCAGCCTTGTTGCCGATGTAGAGACAGCTTTGACTGCCCAACTAAAAATGCCGCCAGGCTATAGCATTCAATACGGTGGTCAATTTGAAAATCTGCAAAAAGCGCAGCAAAGGCTCGCCATTGCAGTACCAGTAGCCTTGCTTGATTTTTGTATTGTTGTATTTCACTTTTGGGAAATTGAAATATGCTGTGATGATCTTCACCGCGGTGCCGATGTCGGCGATTGGTGGTGTGCTTGCGTTGTGGATGCGCGGGATGCCCTTTCAGCATTTCGGCAGGTGTTGGATTTATTGCTTTGTTTGGCGTGGCCGTACTGAATGGGATTGTACTCATAAGTCATTTCAACAGAATGCGTTACGAAGAAGGAAAAACCGACATTCGAGAAATCGTAATCGAAGGCAGCTTGATACGGATGCGCCCAGTCATTATGACTGCAACCGTTGCTGCGCTTGGCTTCCTGCCGATGGCGCTTTCTACATCCAATGGCGCAGAAGTACAAAAACCTTTAGCGACCGTAGTGATTGGAGGCTTGATTACAGCGACGCTGCTCACGTTGATTTTATTGCCCGTATTATATTATTTAGTCAATCGAAAATTGAGCCGGCCGGAAATTCAGATTCAAGCAGTAGCGACAATTGCTTTGATCTTGCTAGGAACAAGCGCTTTTGCACAACAAACATTACCCCTTGATTCTGCTATCAATCACGCTTTACGCGAACATCCAGCCTTGAAAAATGGGGATTTGCAAATCCAAATGGCAGAAATCGGAATTATTAGCGCACGCGAAATTCCGAAAGCGAGTGTAAGCCTTGAAAGTGGACAAATCAATACAACCCTTGTGGATTATCGTTTTGATGCTTCGCAAAGCCTGGGCAATCTCGCCGCCAATAAGCAGCGTAAAGGAACTTGCCAAGACCAACATTGCCCTTTCCATGAGTGAAAAAGCATTGCTGGAGCGACAAATTATTTTTCAAGTACAACAAAATTGGCATGCTTGGGCCTATCGCACCGAACAAGTTCGTTTGTTGCAGCAGCAGCGAGATTTGTATCAAAATATCGTCGAAAAAGCTGCGCTTCAACTAAACGCAGGAGAAATTAATCGCCTGGATAAAATACTGGTTGACAATCAGTTAATTCTCCTTTCTAAAACATTGACAAACGCTGAGTTAGAAAACCAACAAGCATTATCCAATTTACGACAAACCGCTTTTTTTAAATCAGGATTATATCCTACCTGAAAACGCTTTCCGCGAGTTAACCTTGCCAGGGGTTACGGGTAGCGCCAGTTCTTTGACAGCGCCTTTTCTCCAGCAAAGCGAAGTGGCTAAAGCCGAGACCATTTTACAACAAAAACAACTCAGCCCGGAATGGTCATTCGGGTATTTTAATCAAAGTATCCGCCCGGATTTTGCGTTGCAAGGCCTGACGGTCGGCGCAGCCTTACCAATTTTCAATAAACCGCAACGCGCGCGCATCGAACAAGCACAATTGCAGGAAATTATTGCCAGCAACAACTTGCAACTTGCGACCTCCAATCTGCAACGCCAGGTAGAGTTGGCAATGCAACAAGCAGCATTATTGCGGCAGCAATTGGACACGAATGGCGCTGCGCTCCGTCAGCAAGCTCAAGCATTACGGGACTTGGCGAATGTGCAGTTGCAAAATGGTGAAATTGACTATTTCCGCTACGTACAAAGTCTGGAAATGGCTTTGCGCAATGAATTGGATTATCTGGATTTGATGCATCAATATAATCAGGCAGTTTTGAAATTACAATTTTTAACGAATGAGTAGAGGGTAGATGGACTCTTGCCTCTTGTTACTAAATAAAAAATCATGAAAAATATCATAAAAATGTCTTTTATTAAATCTTTTACATTTTATCTTTTACATTTTACATTTTTCGGTTTAATTCTTGTCGCTTGTAATAAAAAAGCAGAACCTGTTTCTGAAACAGCAGAATCAAATATAGGACTGGTACAGCTTTCCGACGAACAAATGGAACTGGCCGGTATCGAGTTAGGCAAGCCCGAAAAGCGCGTCATTGCTGGGTATGTCGAATGTACCGGTCTCATTGAAGTGCCGCCATATAGTTTGTATTCGGTCTTCACGCCTACGGCTGGATTTATTCAATCCGCTAAATGGTTGCCCGGTGATTTTGTAAAAAAAGGCGCTTTATTAACTTCTATTAAATATCCTGATATCGTGAAATTGCAACGGGAATTTCTGGAGGTACAAAGCCAGTTAGAATTTTTGCAAAACGACCTGAAACGCAAGGAAACACTGGCAGCCGCTGATGCCGCTTCGCAAAAAACGCTGGAACAAGCAAAGCAGATTTGAATCTCCAACAAGCGCGCTACAAAGGTTTGAAAGCGGAACTCGAATTGCTGGGCATTTCTGTCAAAACGCTTGAAAATACTGGAGAAATTCAATCTTCGATCAGTTTTTATGCACCTGTAAATGGTTATATCACTAAAGTAAATATTAATAACGGGAAGCTCGTGTCACCGAATGATTTATTATTTGAAATCGTGGACAGAAGCCACGTCCATCTTGAATTACAGGTTTTTGCCAAAGATGTGGCCCAACTCAAAGAAGGTCAACGAATTGAATGCCAGATGCCTGGTAGCGATCGCGTTTATACTGCCGAGGTGCACCTGGTGGGCAAAATGATTGAGCCCGAAACCAAAACAACGATGGTACATGGGCATTTTGATAAAGAACCAATTGATTTGATTGCAGGCACTTATGTACAAGCGCGCATTCTTACGCAAGCCAAGGAAGTGATAGCAGTGCCCACCAGCGCTATTATAAAAGAAGGTAACGAAAGTTTTATTTTTATTAAAAAAGTAAATGGTTTTGAAAAAACAGCAGTCATTACCGGCGCTTCTGATGGAGACTTTATAGAAATTGAACAATTGGAACTGGCTGACAACGAGCAACTAGCGCTACGAGGAGCTTATTACATCAATGGAAGTATGGATGGAGAGGAATAAACGATCTGAAAGGGGAGTAAAATTATTTTTAAAACAAAAAACATTAACATGAAAAAGGCAATTAAAATCATATTAATTGGCTTGCTGGTTCTATTTATTGGAATGCAATTTATACGTCCGAGCCATCAAAATCCACCAGTGGACCCACAACAGGACTTTTTAGCGATTGCTCAACCATCGGCTGAAATCTCTACAATGCTTAAAAATGCTTGCTATGATTGTCATTCACATGAGACGAAATATCCTTGGTACTCGAATGTTGCACCCGTATGCTGGATTTTACAAAATCATATCATAGAAGGGCGAGAACATTTAAATTTCTCAAAATGGGGAACACCAGAAGCTTTTGGTGAAGAGCCAGAAGAAGCATTTGAAGAGATTATTGAAGTTATTCAGAAGGGCGAAATGCCTTTATGGGATTATAAAATGATGCATCCGGAGGCACGACTTTCAGAAGCCGATAAGAATCAATTAATTAACTGGGTTGAAAATCAAAGTTTATCAGGAAATGCGCCTGTGAGCGATAATCAACCAAAAGGTTTTGAGGCAGGCGAAGAACCTGAGGATGACGAGGAAGAACACTGATTTAAATGGAATCGCGGGCTTCTCACTTTGCGGGGGAAGCCCCATTTTCCATAGCTGCTGTCCGCAAGCGCTGGAGAAAAGGCGATGCAAAAATAAAATCGTCGAGAATCTCATTATCACTGGTGAGTACCTCATGGTTGCTGCCGCGCCAGGCGATTTCGCCTTTGTATAATAAAATAATATTATCGCCGATTTCCATTACCGAATTCATATCATGCGTATTAATAACGGTGGTAATATTATTTTCGACTGTAATACTTTTAATAAGTTCATCAATTAATAAAGCGGTCTTAGGATCAAGCCCGGAGTTGGGTTCATCGCAAAAAAGGTATTTGGGTTGCAGCACAATAGATCGAGCAATGCCTACGCGCTTTTGTTGCCCACCGCTCACTTCAGAGGGAAAGCTTTTGTTTTTGCCCGTCAATTCTACCCTTTCCAGACAATAATCTACTCGATTCAGCTTCTCTTTGGCGGTCATGGTTGTAAACATATCAAGCGGAAAGCGAATATTTTGCTCGACGGTCATTGAATCGAATAAAGCCGAACCTTGAAACAGCATCCCGATTTGCATTCGCAAAGCGCGTTTCTCTTTTTTATCCAAACTGAAAAAATCGGTAGTATCATAAAGAACTTTGCCGCTCGTTGGGGTCAGCAAGCCCACCAGAATCTTTAGCAGTACGGTTTTTCCTGCCCCGCTTCGTCCAATGATCAAATTGGTTTTGCCTGGAAAGAACTCAGTGGTAATGCCTTTTAAAACATCATTCCCTTCAAAAGATTTATAAATATTTTCGGCTTTAATCATACTTTATTATTCAATCTTTACATCTTTATTATGTCAAAAGCACCGCAATTAAGTAATCGGCTAATAATATTAAAATATCACTAAATACAACAGCATTGGTGCTGGCTCGACCAAGCTCTATACTGCCGCCTTTTACATAATAACCCTGATAACATGATACACTTGTAAGGATAAATGCAAAAACAATAGCTTTGACAAACATCATCCGCACATTTTTCTGTAAAAAGAACGAACGAACCCCCTGCACATATTCTGCATCGCTCATCAAACCAGTAGGCACAGAAGCGAGATAACCGCCCATGATGCTCACAAATGCACCAATCGCCACCAGCATTGGAATCACGATCAAAGCCGCTAAAATCTTCGGTCGCAGCAAATAAGAAGCGGTATTCACGCCCATGATTTCCATCGCATCGATATGCTCTTTCTGGCGCATCCCGCCTATCTCCGCCGCCATATTCGATCCCACTTTTCCTGCCAATACCAGGCATGTAATAGTAGGCGCTAATTCTATAATGGTACTATCACGCACGATATAACCAATGTAATAACGAGGCACTAAGGTTCCGTCAAGCTGATAGGCAAACTGGATCGCGGTCACTGCACCGATAAAAATGGAAATCAACGCCACAATAATCAAGGACCCTACCCCAATATCGTTCATCTGACGCATGGTTTCCTTGTAGTACATCCGCCAATTCTCAGGTCGCCCCAACGCCGTGCCAAGCATCAATACATAGCGGCCAAAGTGGTAAAGAATCTTTAAATTCATGTCTTTCGGGTTCTGCCGTATTAGAAAGCCCAAAAATAGTTCAATTTTGCAGAATTCGCTCAATCGAACTTTTAGTAAAAGCTTTTTACGCAACAATCCTAATGTAAAAGAAGTTGAATCGTCTGGGACGAGAGATGTCCGATGTCAGATAAGAGATGTCAGAACATCCAAACCTCAAACTTCAAACGATGAACACAATAATCACCGGAGCTACCAAAGGCATTGGCCGCGCCACCGCCGAAATCTTTGCACAACAGGGCTTCAACCTCGCGTTGGTGGCCCGCCACAGCGAAGACCTTCAGCAGTTGAAACAGGATTTGGAAAGCAAATTTCCAGTTCAAATACATATTTTCCCGACCGATCTCGCTCAAAAAGAAGAAGTGCTGCGCCTCGGCGACCTTATAAAGACGCATTGGGATACGGTAGATGTACTTATCAATAATGCCGGGATTTTTATTCAAAGTGAAATGCTGGATGAAGATAATGGTCTTCTTGAAAACATGATGAATATTAATTTGTATGCTGCTTATCATCTCACGCGCTATCGCACCTATGATGGTGGAACGAGGGAAAGGACATATCTTTAATCTCTGCTCTGTCGCCAGCCTCAAAGCTTATGCCGATTCTGGTTCTTACACCATCACGAAATACGCTATGCTCGGCTTCACACGATGCCTGCGGCTGGAATTGCAAAACAAAGGTGTGAAAGTCACTGCAATACTCCCAAGCTCTACCAATACCGCCTCCTGGGAAGGCTCGAATATTCCTTCCGAACGACTCATCGACCCAAAAGAAGTCGCACAAGCCATTTGGAATGCCTGGAATACAGGGCCAACGGTTTGCCTCGAAGAAATCCTGCTGCGACCTATGAAAGGTGATTTATAAAATGTATTCCGACAGGAATTTGCAAGCTTTACAACACAAGGTCTGGAATGAATTTTGTTTATTTGCCAAACCCCAATTTCGAATTTCAAATAACCAAACCCTAATAGCCAATAACCAATTTCAAACCATGACCATCAACGAAAAAATCAGCCGCTTCCGTCAAGCCATGCAAGCACAAGGCATCGACGCTTACCTCATTCCCCAGTAGCGATCCGCATCAAAGCGAATACTTACCCGATCATTGGAAAACGCGCCAGTGGATTTCAAGATTCACAGGTTCGGCGGGCTTGGTGATCGTCACACCAGATCATGCTGGCTTGTGGACGGATTCTCGTTATTTTTTGCAAGCGGAAACCGAATTAAAAGGCACAGCAATTGAATTGCACAAACAAATCGTGCCGCACGCGCCGGAGCACGTCACCTGGCTGCAAGAAAATTTGAAACCCGGCGCTACGCTTGGTTTGGACGGCTCGCTCTTTTCGGTTGGTCAAATCCGCTTTTTGGAAAAGCATTTACATTCTAAACAAATCAAATTAGATTATAATATAGACTTAATCGATGCTATTTGGCTCGACCGCCCTGCTTTGCCAACGGGAACGATTTTTGAATTCGATGAACAATTCGCTGGCGAAAGTCGCGCCTCCAAATTGAATCGCATCCGCGAACGAATGACCAAGCAAGGCGCTGATTTTCATCTCATTACTACCCTCGACGACATTGCATGGACGCTCAATATACGCGGTGCTGATGTAGAAGCAAATCCCGTCGCTGTTGGTTTTTGGTAGTGGGAAAGAAAACGTCCTACCTTTTTATGAATCCCGACAAAGTGGCGGATGAAATCAAGACAAATCTGAATAACGATGGCGTCATTTTAAAACCATACCAGGATGTAGAAAACTTTTTGAAGCAACTGGAACAGTTAATTTTATTGGATGACCACTCGATCAATATGCGATTGTACGAAGCGATTCCAGAACAACACCGCATCAAAGGCGATAATATTCCTTTACAATTAAAGGCGATTAAAAACGAAACGGAAGTTGGTCATTTGCGTGAAACGATGCGTAAGGATGGTGTGGCTTTGCTTCATTTTTTCCGTTGGCTGGAACAAGAATTGAAATCCAGAACCGTAACCGAATACGAAGCGGGTCGCCGGCTCCACGAATTCCGCAAAGCGCAAGGCGATTATTTTGGCGAAAGCTTCACGGCGATTGTCGGATATAATAGTAACGGTGCGATTGTGCATTATCGACCGGATGAAAAACTTCTGCAACGATCAAACCCGAAGGCATCCTCCTACTCGACTCCGGCGGGCAGTATTTACAAAGGCACGACCGATATCACCCGCACGATTGCGCTCAGCGCACCCACCGACGAGCAAAAACGCAACTACACTTTGGTTCTAAAAGGGCATATCGCTTTGGCTACCGCCAAATTTCCGGCGGGTACAGCAGGCGCACAATTGGATGCATTTGCGCGGATGCACCTTTGGCAACACGGGTTGAATTATGGGCACGGCACGGGGCACGGTGTAGGTTTCTTTTTGAGTGTGCACGAGCCGCCGCAAGGTTTCGCAGCAAGCCCAAGCAATCAGCGAGGCAATACCGCGCACGAACCGGGTATGCTCACCTCTAATGAACCAGGATTTTACAAAACGGGCGAATACGGTATCCGTATCGAAAACCTCATCCTTTGTGTGGAAGCAGAGGAAACCGCATTTGGCAAGTTCTTAGAATTTGAAACCTTAAGCCTTTTTCCGATCGATACCGTCTTGATTGATAAAAATTTATTAACCGAACCTGAGCGCCTATGGCTCAACGCTTATCACCAAAGGGTTTTCAATGAATTAGCCCCGCTCTTGAATGGTGAAGAGGTAGAATGGCTGCGCCGTAAATGCGATGAAGTATAAAATAATACCACAAAAACTTTACATTTTAATTTTAAATAAGAGGATTACGCGGCAGCAGCAAAACTAGCAAGCCATTTGATCTGGTACAAAAATACTTTTATACCCAAACAAATCAATAAATAATAATCCTCTGAAAATTTAATAAAATATATCATATTCCTCTATCCAGTTGATAACAGCTGAATTTGGAGTAATAATTTTGTTTCGGAGTACTATTAGCGGCGGAGAAATCGTGTTTGAGCGGACGAGTTTTTCCAGGAATAACATGGAAAAGAGTTTTACCAAGTTTAAAAATAATATTCCCCTATTTACAATTTCCACAAATATTATTACTTTTGTTATCAATTTAATACCCAACCTACATTTAACACATCACTACTGCTAAGGCATTCCTGTTCATTTATTTCTTAATCCACAAAACACCTTTGCACATGGCAATGGAAAATCGTATTTCTGCTACGTTGACACCAGAGCAGGTTGAAGCTATTCGCTCCCTCGCTCAACAGATGGAAGCTTATATGCCTTTTTTAATTAGCCTTTCTCCGGAGGAACGCCAGTCGTTGCCCAAATCGGCAGACAAAACCGTTTCTTTTCTGGGCAAATCGCTCGATTACAGCCAGCACAATCCCCAGTTTTTACCCGCTTTTATGGACGTGTACGAGTTCGACAAGGATGTAAATATATCCGAAATCCTGCTGTCCCTTGCCCGCCCTTTGCGCGCACTGGTAGAAAAAATGGAAGACACCGCAATGCTTGCCAGTAGCGAAGCCTATATCGCTGCCCTTTTCTTCTATCGGGCAGTAAAAGCCGCCGCCAAACTGAAAGTACCCGGCGCGCAGGCAATTTATGACGATTTGAAAGTACGCTTCCCCGGCAAGCCTCGTAAACGCAGCAACGGCAATACCGAAAACGGCACGGAGTAATTGCTTACCCTGCCTTTACGTGCAATGCCGAGCCTTTTATATGGAAAAGGACTCGGCATTGTAGTTCCAAACATCGAAGCCGATGTTTGGAACTCCTCATTTGGAGTTCTGAACTCCGAATTTGGATATTTAAACTCCATTGGACCCCAGCCGCTTGCTCCGAGTTCCAAGTTTAGAACTACCAATTCGGACTTCGAACTCCGAATTAGAACCTTTGAACTCCAAGTTCTGAGTTCTGAACTTCAATTTGAAGCTTAGGACTCCAAATTGGAAGTTCAGAAACCCAAAGTCGAATCTTAGCAGGCTGCAAACTGGGAAGTAAAAGTGCTTGTCAAAAGATCATTTCGAACGGATGTCATTGTTGGGAAAAAATGTTGAATTTATTCGACTCGTAAGCCCTCATAACAAAATGCGTTGGATGACTTATTCAACGATCAAATAAATTGAACCATTCTTCGGACTATCGCCATTTTGTCTTCTTCTGTCGAAAATAGAATCCGGAACTTTTCCTTGTGGGAAAAATCTGACGAAATTGAACACCATAGTGTTGTTCAATCTTACTAGTGTTAAATGATCGTTTATTTAATTAAAGATTATATTTTATAATTTTTATCGAAATTTGTAGCCAAATAGAATGAAATTGTCCAATCGAAAAAATAGCAATAGAAGTATTGCTTAGGAAAGATCCAAGTGCTGAATCTATAATTAAGCATATTGAGTCTCTTGCTGAAAGCACTGTCAAAAAGTGATTAATCAAAATCAATTTCCTTTTAGGTAAAGACGGTAATTCAGCTGCAAAAACCTTAGAAACTTACTGGGATGTTCTTGGTGTCAGCCAAAATTATGCAATATTAATATTTAGATGTTTACGAATACACGAACGCAGACAAGCTGTTGATTTTGAAAAAATACTTGAAGAACTTAAAAATTGTCCATAGCTTAATTTTCGCAGAACTTATTAAAAGTCACTGTTCAAAAAAAGGCAAGAAAAAAAACTTAATCACCGCGGCTTAAACTATATCTTCATAATTCGAAAAAGACAAAGTATTGAAAAGCAGAATTGATTTAGTAAATACTCTTCAAGATAAACAAAATTCTATCCACAAAAATTCAGAAGGAAATACTTCAGTTAACAGAGAAGGATTTTTTAACTTAGTCGCAACAATTGAAGGCTCAAAACTTATTAGCTAACCTTCAGGGTAATAATTTAAAACAGAAGGTGTGAACAGTTCTATTCTAATTCCGAACCGCTTTGAAATTGCAAATTTTGATAAAGAGCAAAAAAGGGAAGCCTATTTTGGCTTACATGGTTGCTCAAAGAATAAGGGGTTAGCAGGCTTAGGAACAACTATCATTTTAAGCAAAAGCTGCATGATAATTCACTTGCCAGATTCAAGTGATTACGAAATTTTATATTCATTTTAAACAAAAGCTATGGAGCTTAGTTAAATCTTAAAAAACGAATCTATAGACAATATTCTGAAAGAGAAAGTTTGGGAGAAAAATTCATATAATGCAAACAAAAGGCCATAAACAAGCATTAGCAAAGAGTAATATTATAATGTTGTAAATTTTAATGGGATACCTCAATGTTATATGGCGGCTAAATCCCTAAACCCAAAGAAATCTTTGAATTCGAATGTGGAGAGTTAAATAATTTTCAAAATGAATAACAATGTGCATTATGCTCTTTTAGACGAGGCGCAAGATTTTCCTATAAATTTTTACAGATTGTGTAGAAAGATTACAAATCAAAATCGAGTAGTATGGGCTTACGATGACTTTCAAAATATTTTAGATATAAAAATTCAAAATGAAAAGGAAACTTTTGGAAAGAATGAAAAACAGGAATATTATGTCCATTTTCATTGATAGACAGGAACTCAGTCCATGGACGTTATCTTACATAAATGTTATAGAAATCCTAGACAAGTTTTGCTAACAGCTTTTGCCTTAGGTTTAGGAATTTACAATGAAAATGGGAAAGTTGTTCAAAGACTAGAAAATAATCAACATTGGGAAAGTTTAGGGTTTACGGTTGAAAGTGGAAATTCCAAGGTAGGTGATGAAATGATAATAAGCCGCTCTAAAGAAAATAGTCCATTATTATTTGAAGACTTACCTGACGGTAATCAGATTCAAGTTCAAGTAGAAAGCTTTGAAAATGTAATGATGGAGTGTAACACAGTGGTTGAATTAATAATTCAAGATTTAGATAATGAACTTCTTCCACAAGACATAAATGTTATTTCTTTAGATGATAGGCATTCAAAACGTTTAATTTACTACAATTTCCCAGATGTTGGAAAGAAAGGGTATTAAGGTTTTCAATCTACAAAATGCCCCATCAAATAATATTCATTACAAAATTGAAGATCATATAACCTTATCTACAATATACAAAGCAAAGGGAAACGAAGCTGGGAGTATATATATTGTTGGGATTGATGCAGTTTTTATAGACAAAGATGACTTAACTGCTAGGAATAAAATATTTACTGCAATTACAAGAAGTAAAGGATGGGTCACTCTAACAGGCATAAAACCATATGCTGATTTTTGTAAAAAGGAGGTGGAAGAGTTATTTGAAAAGGATTTAAAACTTGTTTTTAAACAGCCAAGTGAAGAAGATGTGGTTACAATTAAACAGGATATATCAGAACAACAAAGGAAGCTTAATGAAATGGAGAGAATTGCCAATGAATTGAAAAAATTAGGATTGTCGGAAGATGAAATAAAAGAAAAATTCCTTAATAGATTCCTAAACGAAAAGCAATGAATGGCGCTATTTTTGATCAGTCTATGCTTAGTATAGAAAAGCTATTAAAGGATATAAAATTTCACGGAGACGTTTCTTTATTAAAGCAAAGGACAACAAAGAAAATTAATAAAGATGGTTTATCAAACGAGTTTAAATCTATATTTCAAACTAATGACTATTTTAGAGTCTATATAGTAGGAAAGGAAAATTATGATTTTGATTTCTTATTACAAGATGAATCGTACCTCCAATTTTCTATTTTCCAAAATTCAGATAATAGTCCACCTGAATTAAGATATGCCTTTTTTCAAAACCCTCAGTATTTTATAACTTGGATGATTCCTGGAAGGGACTTCAAGAATTTTGATCCCGAAACAGGTAGGAGTTTTATTCAAGAATTTTATGGTGCAAGGTGGGGCTCCTCTGATTGGAACAAAATTGAATTCATCGTCAGGTTCCAGTGAAGATATGATTTGGATAAAGTTACATTATAAACCAATTATTCATTAGAGACAACTTCACCAATTTCATATTGGGCACAATAATGATGTAAGAATCTCCCAGTAAAATGATTTTAACACCAATGATATTTACTCTGTTTGAATATCAAACATTCATATTATAATATTTGGAAACAAAATATAGAATAACCCTATGGATGTCTAAAGCATTAGCATGCTTTTCGACTTAGATAAATAATTGTTCAAATCTTTCAATTCCATTTTGGGATCATCTTTTAGAAATAAAGACCAGGTTATCATTTATTAAAAAGCACTCTTAAAATCGGATTTCTTCGCTTTTCGTATCTTTACTCCCCTTTTAAAATTTGAATCCAATGACCGATTCGGTCGCGGGTCAGCGATACCTGAGCTGTTGGCGAGCGGTTCTCCGGAGTGGTTTTCTACGCTCAAATCTGCTGGAAGGCGGCGCTACGATTCCTTTTATTTCCCGCTACCGCAAGGAGGCGACGGGCAGTCTGGATGAGTGCGATGAAGTATAAAATAATACCAATAAGTCGCATGGTTTCTCTGCTTCAGGATTTGAATTTGTATTATAATTCTAAGTATCAGCGGGCTTCAGCCGCTGTTTTTGTTCTTTATTTGGTTTGGCAACTAATGTAGCCGCCACATAAGCAACCAAGTTCTACAAATATTGTCTTTGCAAAAAATGGGACAGGGTGTAACCTCGTTTCCCATCAAGGAGTCTTATACCTAAATCCAACACCTAATATCTAATATCACCTATTATGTTGCAAAACTACTTCAAGATTGCCTTCCGCAATTTAATGCGCCACAAAGTATTTTCTTTGGTCAATTTGTTTGGGCTTACGATTGGTTTGGCTTGTTGCCTGCTGATCGCGCTGTTTATTCTGGATGAATTGAGCTACGACCGCTACCACGAGAAAGCCGACCGCATTTATCGCGTCACGCGTAGTTTTTTGGAGAAGGATGGTTCTGTGCAATTGCACTTGGGGCATGTAGCGCCGCCGTTTGGGCCGTTGATCAAAAATGATTTCAAAGAAGTGGAAGAAGTGGTGCGCATTTTGCAAACAACGCGGAATTTTCGATATGAGGATAAGGTGTTTAATGAGGAAAATGTGTTTTTGGCAGAAGAGAATCTATTCAAAATATTTTCTATTGACGTTCTGAAAGGCAATCCTGATAAGGCGTTGGTGGATCCGTTTACGGTGATGGTGTCGGATGAGATGGCGAAGAAATACTTCGGCGATGAAGATCAATGGGCAAGGATATGCAGGTGGATGGGCTGTTTGCAGCCAAGGTATCGGGCGTTTTTAAAAAAATTTCCGCCCAATTCGCATTGGCATCCTGATTTTCTGGTGGCATTTAGCACGCTTCGCAACCCCGAATGTATATGGCGAGGAAGGTTTGCGTACCAATTTTGGTAATAATTCCTTTCCACTTATCTGCTTTTACCCAAAATTATGACGCTAATAGGCTGGAGGCACAGTTCCCCGCGTTTCTGGATCGGCAATGAATCCAGGTATGTCGCCGGATGGTGCTGCTATAAAACCTTCCAGCTTTACCAAGCTTTTTTGAATAAAATGACCGATATCCACCTGCATTCGCACCTCGATTCTGAGATCGAACCCAATGGTGACATCAAGCGGTGTACATTTTGGGGCGATTGCGCTGCTGATTTATTGATTGCTGCCATTAATTATGTGAATTTGGCGACTGCACGCTCGGCTACGCGCCAAAGAAATTGGCATCCGCAAAGTAGCAGGAGCACAGCAGGGCGAGTTGATGCGGCAGTTCTTGACGAATCCTGTTGATGACTTTGCTGGCAATGATTTTGGCGGTGGGCGTGACTGGCTATGCCTGCCCATTTGGAGAGTTTGACAGGTAAAGATTTGACTATTCAGTCCATTTTCAATTGGCGCTTTGCAGCATTGGCGGTAGGTGTGACGGCGTTGGTGGGGCTATTGTCAGGCATCTATCCGGCGATATTTATGTCATCGTTCAACCGATTACAGTCTTGAAAGGCGTTTTCAAAGTAGGTGGCGGCAATGTGTCGCTGCGCAAGGTGTTCGTCGTTACTCAATTTTCGATTTCGATTATTCTGATTAGTTGCACGGGCATTGTATTCCAGCAATTGCAGTATATGCAAAATAAATCGCTGGGTTTTGATAAAGAACACCTGATTACCTTGCCTTATTATAGCTCCGTTACGGACAAGTGGGAGGCTTTTCGGACAGAATTCCTAGAGCAACCCGAATGTAAAAAATGTCGGACGCTCGCTGTTAGTACCTTCCAATCGCCTGCTCAATTCTTTTGGCACGGCTAAGTGCCGATGGGCGACTCTCTGATTAATTCTTCTGAAACCCTATATATGGTGTTTGCAGATCATCGATTTTTCCCGACTTATGGTATTCCCTTTGCTGGCGGGCGCAACTTCTCTCGTGATTTTCCTACGGATGACTCCACCGCTTTCATTATCAACGAAACGGCGATGCGTATGATCGGCTGGCAAAAGCCGGAGGATGGAATTGACAAATCCTTTGAATATGGTGGGCGCAAAGGGCGCTTGATTGGTATTGTAAAGGATTTAAATTGTGAATCGCTGCATTCTGATATTAACCCAATCGTCTCTTTTATTCCACCATCCAATGACGGATTTAGTTATAGCGATATTTCGATCAAAATAGACGGGAATAATATTCCAAACGCCCTGAATCATATAGAAAAAAACTGGAGGCAATTCCTTCCCGATTTTCCTTACCAGTACACTTTTGTGGATGAAAGCTTCGGACAATTGTACGAAGCCGAGCAACGACAGGGGCGCTTGTTTACTATCTTCTCCGGCATTGCCATTTTTATCGCTTGCCTTGGTTTGTTTGGTTTGGCAGCTTTGCGACGGCGCAGCGCGTGCGCGAGATCGGCATCCGCAAGGTACTGGGCGCAAGCGTGGGCAATATTGTGACCCTTATTTCCAAAGATTTTCTATGGCTGGTGCTGATTGCGGCGGTAATTGCTGTGCCGGTGGCCTGGTACGCTATGAACAATTGGCTATCGGATTTTGCGTATCGCATCAATTTGCCCTGGTGGATGTTTGCCCTGGCAGGATTTATCGCTTTGCTGGTAGCATTGGGTACGGTGAGTTTTCAAGCAATTCGGGCAGCTATTACAAATGTACGTCAGTAAATGAATTGAGTTTCGACCGCTATCACAAAAACAGCGACCGCATTGTGCGTCTGGCGAGCAAAGTGGATGGCGCTTCTTTGAAAATGGCATCGCCAAAGTGGGCTACCCTTGGGGGCAAGCCGCGAAAGACGAATTGCCGGAGGTAGAAGAACGCTGTCGTTTCCTATCTTACGGGCAAGTGCTCGTGAACAAAGGCAATGAACAATACCTCGAAGAAGGGGGCTTGTTCACGGATGCCTCCGTATTCGATATGTTCAGTTGGAAGCTGCTGCAAGGGAATCCTGCGAATGCATTAACAGAGCCGAATAGCTTGGTACTGAATGAAACCTTAGCCAGGAAATATTTTCCCGACGGAAATGCCATCGGGCAAACGCTTTTGTTCGATAATCAACTACAATATAAGGTGACGGGCGTCATGGCTGACGTGCCGGAGAACTCGCATTTGTTTTAATTTCCTGGTGTCACTGAGTACCTATACGCATCCCGACCTGCACGATTGGGTGCGTTGGAATCAATTCTACACTTATTTGTTGCTCAAGCCGGATGCTTCTGTGGAGCAAATTGCTCAGAAGTTTGACGCCATTTTAGATAAGCATTTGGACACTGAAAACGCTCAAGCGACCTTTCCATTGCTGCAGCCCCTCCCTTCTATTCATTTGCATTCCAATCTCTTCCGCGAGTTATCGGTGAATTCAACATCATTTACGTCTATATTTTCAGTGGCGTGGCTGTTCATTTTGCTCATCGCTGCGTCGAATTTTGTCAACCTGACCACCGCGCAGGCAACCGCCAGAGCCAAAGAGGTAGGCGTGCGCAAGACCGTGGGCGCTTCCCGCTTTGCATTGGTCAAGCAATTTATGAGCGAAACCATGTTGATTTGTTTATTGCTCATTTTGGCTGTGATTCTCACCAGCATTTCCCTTCCTGCTTTGAATGAATTTTAGGTAGGAATTTGAGTGCTAACTGGCTCGGTAATCAAGTTGTAATCGGTTTGGTTGGTATAACATTAATCACAGCGGTTTTGTCGGGCTACTACCCTGCCTTTATTTTATCTGCATTCCAGCCTGGAAGCGCCATCAAAGGGCAAGCTTCCTTTTCAGGCAATGCGCTTTTGAGAAAAACCTTGGTCGTATTCCAATTTGCTATCGCTACTTTCCTCATCATTGCGGCTTTAGTGATGACGCGGCAATTGGACTATATTCAAAATAAAAACCTGGGTTTCAACAAGGAGCAAATTCTGTTGCTCAGCATGACCAATCTGAAATGCGGGCGCAAGCGAAACCATGAAAGAAGAACTCAACCGCATTCCAGGGCGTGCTAAGCGTTTCTGCTTCTGCCAATGGCCCTGGCAGCAGCGATTACGGCATCCGTATCAGGCGATTGGCAAAATGATGACGAATTGCCCGCCATGCGTTACCTCGTGATCGACCACGATTTTATCGAAACCTACGGCATGGAAATGGCGATGGGTCGCGGCTTTTCAAAAATGGCTACCGATACCGCAGCTTATCTGATTAATGAAGAAGCGCCGCGGCAGTTGGGTTGGGATAATCCTTTGGAGCATCAGATGGCGATGCCTGCCATTGGGCGCGGCACTGGCCAAATCGTTGGCGTGGTGAAAGATTTCCATTTCCGCTCCTTGCACGAAAAAGTCGCGCCTGTTTATTTCTTTATCAATCCTGCTCCCCAATTGGCGTTCTCAGTTTCTGTGAAATTGAGTACCAATGAAATCAGCAGCACTTTGAAGCAAATGGAAGCGGTTTGGAAGAAATTTGAACCAAACTATCCATTCGCTTATGAATTTTGACGAGCAATTTGCCAGCCTGCATGACGCTGAAGCCAGAACCGCCAACGTCATTCGCTGGTTCACTTTCGTCGCTATTTTGATTACCTGCTTCGGGCTATTCGGACTTTCCACTTATATGGCTGTGCAGCGCACCAAAGAGATGGCGTCCGCAAGGTGCTGGGCGCTTCGGTATCCCGAGCATTGTGCTGCTACTTTCAAAACTTCGTCAACTCGTTGTGATTGGTTTTATTATCGCTGTGCCTTTGGCGTATTATGCAACAAACAACTGGCTGCAAGATTTTGCTTATCGCATTAACTTGAATGGATGGCTCTTTGGTATGGCGGGTGTGCTGGCCGTAGTGATTGCTTTTATTACCATCAGTTTTCAAAGCATCAGAGCGGCTATGGCGAATCCTGTGAATTCGTTGCGGCGTGAATGAGATGGCAGCCCTTGCAGAGATGTCACCTCATGCACGCCATATTTCAGGTATAATTATGCCCCATGCGGATTACTTGGGTTTCGTAGTAATCGGCGGTCGTATAACTGAAATCTGTACCATCTATTTCTTTGCGAATCACCATGGTATTCAACAAATCGCTTGCATTGAGAAAGATTTCGCCTTTACCTTTTTGCAAGCCTTTCTTAATGCCTACGTCTAAAGAAAATCTGGAATCAATCGTTCCTTGGGGAATAATATCTGGCGCTAAATAAATAGCCGTGAGTTGAGCATTTACATTTCCAGCCAATTTAAAAAGCAGCATTCAATTTGATGTTCCCGGAAAATATTTCCTGTTGTTCCGCACGGAAAGTACTTTCTATCGGATATTGATTGAGGACGCTAAAAGCCGCTGTTTCACTGCGATAGCCATTGGGTTGAGATTGACAGCTACGCGCTGGGACAAATCTTGCGAAAAAATCATTTCGAAACGGTGCTCTAACTCTTGCCAGCGTTTTGTGTGATGTTGTAAATTAAGTGCTGCCGGTACAGTGCTGGCAATCCGAGTAATAGTGCCTTCTGCCATGCGGTGGTAAGTCGCCACGTAGTAGTAACCCTTAGTCCACACATTTTTATAACCCAACTCAAAAGGTGTTGGTAAACTGCGGGTTGAAGCGCAGGATTACCCACTTAATTCTCGGCATCATCATATTTGGGGAATATCCGAATATCTACCTCATCGGTCTGTCCACTCTACGGTTGTAAAAA
>JADJNW010000024.1 GCA_016714085.1 Saprospiraceae bacterium | reverse complement strand
CCTGACCAACAAGGTACTCGGTGGATGCTTTGTAAAAAAGCACAGAGCGACTGAAGCAGGAAATGTGGCAGATAGAAATATATCCCAGCATGGAAAATTCTGTAAAAAATGCTGAGTGCGCAAATTTCCGAATGTAAAATTGGTAATTCCGGGGCATCAAGCTTGGGATGACGGCGCATCGTTGAAACTTTGGATTGAATTGATAAAAAAGCAAATACCAAATTAATTGGTGGCTAAAGTACGAAGTCGAAAGACTATGAAAAACTTGCAGGATATACGGCCAATGTGTCAGTACTTGAAATAAAGGCTTGACGAAATCAAGGTGAACAAACTCACCCTCGATTCGCGCGCAGAGGCTAAGGGAAGCCTGTTCGCGGCACGAGAAGGATTATCAAACAGATGGGCATCAGTTTGTTGACAAGGCAGTGCCAATGGGGCTATCGTCATTTTATTAGAAACCCTGCCGGGAAATTTGGATTCCGGCATCACTTGTGAAGTGGCAAATAGTGCCGGAAGGCATTGGGCTGGATGGCGAGCAATTTTACGACAATGACCCTTCCCGAACTGAAGCTGGTGGGTGCTAAACCGGCACCAATGGCAAAAACGACTACCGAAGTCGCACTTTTGTACAATTTGTTCCAGGCGACTGGGCTACAAATCTGGCTTTGCTTTCGACCGTGGAGAATCGGATCAGGCAACAAGCTTTGGCAGCTAGGGGTGGGACGCATGGACTCAATTGCCATTAATGCTTTTGCTGCTTGGATAAGGTGGAGGCCCGGAGTTTGCGATTATGTCACCTTTATAGGAAGTGAGCTCGCACGCGGCAGGCAACGTCGGATTGCGGGATTGGAATTTGCTGGAGCGATTTTTACGAATATTTCGCATGACCATCTGGATTATCCCATAAACATTTGATAATTATATAAAAGCCAAAAAGTTACTTTGACGCCGCAAAAAATGCCTTTGCTCTTGTCAATATTGACGATAAGCGCGGCGATGTGATGGTGCAAAACACCAAAGCCAATGTGTATCGTTATAGCTTGCATCAACTTGACCGATTTTAAAGCTAAAATATTGGATAACAAGCGCAATGGGCTTGCATTTGGATATCAATGGTCCGGATTACCAACTGGGCGATTGATCGGCGAGTTTCTTAATGCTTATAAATTTGTTGGCGGTGTACGCGGCGGCGCTGCTACTGGGGCAAGGAAGAAGAAGAAGTTTTGACGGCGTTGAGCAATATCAATACGGCCGGAAGGGCGTTTGATTATATTTTTGATCCAAAACGTCAGATTCTGGGCATCGTGGACTACGCGCCACGCCTGATGCACTGGAAGAAGTGCTGGAAACAATTCGCCAATTAGACCAAGCCAATTCAAAAGTTATTACGGTGGTAGGCTGGGGGGGGAAAGCATTGGGCAAAACCAAACGCCCTGAAATGGCAAGAATTGCACAACCTAAAACTGAACAGATGATTCGACTTCCCTGACAATCCACGTGCTACAGAGCAGCCAGGAAGCAATTCTGGCGGACCAGGAGAATGAGGATTCCCAAAGATGCGGCGGGCAAAACTTTAACGATTGCAGATCGGAAACAAGCGATTCGAACGGCTTGGTAAACTGGCGACAGCGGCGATATTTATGGAGGCAGGGAAAGTGAAATGGAAGAAATATCAAGATATTCAAGAGGGGTAAAGCAATCCTTTTTGATGATAAAGGAAATTTTTAAAGTATAATTACAAGTTTAGGATGTACAGTTTATCGTACCTCTTGACTTCAACTTCGTACTTCAAAATAGGGGCAAATCGATTGAGTTTTGAGTATGGGAATTTTTATTTTTTTTGCAGGAAAATTTGATTATCAGGGGTCTTTTATCAGGCAAAAAACCAGAAACCTAATAGCTCACCCTGATAACAGTTATTGCAGATAACAAAAAAAATGTAAAATGTTAATCAACTTAGTCAGGAGTGGCTCAGGGCAAATTTTGGACACGTTTAGAGGTTCAGGGCTTTTTCAATATATCTCTACGTTCCGGGCAGGCGCAGCGTTGGTTTTGTAGCTCATTATTTCGATGGTTTTTGGAGGTAAAATTATCATGGACTCCGGCGGCAGCAAATCGGAAAACCGTGCTCGATCTGGGGCTGGCGGGACAAGTTCGAAAGGCGCGGCACGCCGACAATGGGCGGTGTGATTATTATAATGGCAACTCTTATTCCCTGTTTGTTGATGGCAAAATTGGGGGCAACTTGTATGTCATTTTGCTCATGTTATCAACGCTTTGGATGTGGATTTATTGGATTTCTGGATGACTACATCGGGGTTTTTTGGAAAACAAAGGGGCTTGAAAGCTTGGTTTAAAATCCTCGGACAGATGGGTCTGGGGCTCATCATTGGCATGAGATGCTGACAAATGATGATATTGTGAAGTGCATGGATGTAAAAGTCGCCAATGAATTAGGCTACACCGAAGCGCAAATGGTGAAGCGATCCATTTACACCGAAAAAAAATGGCAACCAAACGATTCGTAAAAAGGTGATTACAAAAGAGATTTGACAAATGTCCCTTTTTAGGGATAATCACTTGGATTACAGTTGGTTGCTGCCTGTTGAGCAATCCGGTTGCTGCTAAATGGGCCTGGTTATTATTCGTTCCGTTGGTGATTTTATTGTCACAGCAGTCTCGAATGCCGCGAATTTGACAGACGGCTTGGATGGTTTAGCGACAGGCGTTTCCGGGATTCTTCCGTGCTTCACGCTGGGTATTTTGCTTATGGTGTCGGGCAACGCGATTGCTTCCCCAATTATCTCGGTATTTTGCAATTGCCTGGCGCGAGCAAGTAGTGATTTTTTGCGGCAAGCCTGGTGGGTGCTTATCGGATTTTTGTGGTACAATGCTTTCCCCCCGCAAGTGTTTATGGGGCGATACCAGGAGTTTGACATTGGGTGGAATTATTGCTCCATGGCAATTTTATTGCGCAAAGAACTCTTGATTCCGGTGTTGTGTGGCATTTTTGGCTGAAAACTTGTCGGTGATCATTCAAGTGATGTATTTAAATACACCAAACGAAGTACAGCGAGGGTGCGGGATTTTCTTGATGTCGCCATTACATCATCATTATCAGAAAAAAGAATGCACGGTGAAGATTGTAACGCGGTTCTGGATTGTGGCGGTGCTGCTGGCGGTGATTACCATTATTACTTTGAAAATTCGATGATGAGGTGTGTTCAGTGTTAGTGTGTTCAAGTGTTCGGTTCGTTTTGGGGCTAACAAAATATAATTTACAGTGAAAGTTGCCAGGATTTGAGGATTTGGAATGCTGGCAAGCAGCCGGAGAGAATTAGTCAAACGAGTGTATGAAGTTTCTCAGGAAGGTGCTTTATCGAAGGATTGGGATGCTAGATCTCAATTCCGACGGGCTTCAGTTTCTGTGATGAATGTTATTGCTGAGGGTTTGCTCGATATTATAAAAATGAATTTAAACGATTCCTGGATAATGCCAAAGCTCGGCTGCCGAAGTGGAAAGAGTATGTTGTATTTGTTTGAAGATTTGCAATATCTTGATAAAGAGCAATAGAAGATTTACATTCAAAACTAAATAAAACTCTGAAATTTTACATTGGCTCTTATAAGATATTTAGACAAAGGTACAAGTACATGAATACAAGAACACAAGAACACAAAGAACACAGTAATATTGAGGTGGTGGCGAAAGCGGGGTAAGGGCGGCGCTGTTGGAAAAAGGAATTAGGACATCAGGTTTTGTATCGGACAAAGGTTCGATTGCTGAAAAATATAAAGAAGAACTAAATAAAAACGCCATTCCTTATGAGGAGGGCGAGCATACTTTGACAAAAATTCTGGAGCAGGACGAAATCGTCAAAAGCCCCGGCATTCCTGATAAAGTGCCTGTGATACAAGCCAGTTGTAGCGAAAAGGAATTCCGGTGATTTCAGAGATTGAATTTGCGAGTCGGCATACTGATTCGACCGTGATTGCGATTACGGAAGTAATGGCGACGACGACCACGAAGTTGACTTTTCATCTCCTGGAATCAGAAGGCTTTGATGTGGCGATTGGCGGGAATGTTGGTTAGCAGCTTTGCGCGATTGGTCGGCCGAAGAAAAAAAGCGCATTACGTACTGGAAATCGGCAGATTTCAGTTGGATAATATTCAAAGTTTTCGACCAAGATATTGAAATGATTTTGAATATTACACCTCGATCATTTAGATCGATATAATTATAAACTGGAGAAAATTATATAAATTCAAGTTTAAAATTATTGAAAATCAAAGTAAAAAAGACCTCTTTTTATATAATGATAATAATGAAAATATTATAAATAAATTAAAAAAATAAAGCTTGCGCAAAGGACGTAGCGATCAGCGAACAAATGATAGATGGGAATTTTGTGGTGATCGGCGATTCGCGGTTTGATATGAGTAAAACGCAGTTGCGCGGCAAGCATAATTACATGAATGCTTTATTTGCGATTCACGCAGCGAAAGCGCTTGGTGCGAAGGATGAAGCGATTCCAAAAGGCTTGGAAACCTTTGTAAACGTGGCGCATCGCATGGAATTGGTAGCGACGATCAAGGATGTAGAATACATCAACGACAGTGAAGCGACGAATGTAGATTCCGTTTTTATGCTTTGCAAGCGATGACCAAACCGACGATTTGGATTGTAGGAGGTCAGGATAAAGGCAATGATTACGAACCCTTATTCCATTTGTAAAGAGGAAAGTGAAAGCCATCGTTTGCATGGGCGCTGATAATAGCAAATTGCTTGAAGTTTTCGGTGATTTTGGAAAGCCAATGCTTGAGGCGAACAGTGCAAAGGAGGCGGTAGAAATGTCAACAAAACTAGCGCGTTCAGGCGATACGATATTATTATCACCGGCTTGTGCAAGTTTTGATTTATTTAAAAATTATGAAGATCGAGGCAATCAATTTAAAGATGCAGTTTTGAAATTGAAATAATTGTGTTCATGTTCGATGTGTTTGGCGAAGTCCCTTTGGGGCAAGTGTTCCTGTGACACGAAAACACAAGAAAACCTGAACACGCGAACACAATAAAAAAATGTCAACATTTGTAGCCAGATTAAACGCAGAATTGAAGGGCGACCGAGCCATCTGGGCGATCTTTGCCGTCTTGTCAATTTTCTCAATTTTGGCAGTGTATAGCTCCACTGGCACACTGGCTTATCGGGAAAGCGGCAGCTCAGAGGGCTTATATGTTTAAGGCACGCCATCATTTTGATGATAGGAATGCTGATGACCTATCTGGCACATTTGCCGTATATGAGGTCGTAACCGCTGGTCGCCGTATTTATTATTGATTGCGATCCTTTACTATTTTCACCATAGCCTTTGCCCCGGATGTAAATGATGCAAGGCGTTGGATTCAATACTTTATGTAGGATTGTCGTTTCAAACGTCGATTTTGCAAAGTTGGCTTTGATCATTTATGTGGCAAGAGCGATTTCGAGCAAACAAGAATATATTAAGGATTTTAATAGTGCGTTTGCCTATTATCGTGCCAGTTCTGATGTATGCGGATTGATTGCTCCAGCAAATCTTTCCACCGCGATCTTGTTATTTCACTTGTATTTTGATGATGTTTATCGGCAGGGTTTCGGTGAAATACATTTTGTTATTGCTATTGCTGGGGATGTGTGTGTTTTCGATGCTGATTTTATTGCTGAAGGGCTTTTCCAGAGATCATTCGCTTTGAAACATGTGGTATCGAGATGGCGCGAGTTTATGGATGCTTCTTCCGATGGCGGTTATCAGTCGCAGCAAGCAAAAATCGCTATCGCTAATGGCGGTTGGTTTGGCGAAGGCCTGGCAGCAGCATTCAAGCGCAACTTTCTACTCCTCTTTTTCTGACTTTATTTATGCCATTATTTGCGAAGAATATGGCGTTTTGGGGGAAGTGTGATTATTATTTTATATGTGTTATTGTTTTCCGTACAGCACGACTCGTAACCAAAAGCTCTCAGAGCTTTGGTGCTATGCTGGCGATGGGATTGAGTTTATCGCTTGTGATACAAGCATTTTTGAATATAGCCGTATCGTGAATTTAGTTCCCGTCACTGCTTGACATTGCCGATGATTAGTATGGGTTGGTACATCCTTGTTATTCACTTGTATTTCATTCGGTATTATATTGAGTATCAGCAAGTTCTTTTGAATCAGAAACAGAATAAAATGCCGCGCACTTTGAAGATTATCATCAGCGGGGGTGGAACGGGCGGGCATATTTTTCCGTGGATTGCAATTCAAATGCCATTAAATCCAAAGCATCCTGACGCGGATATTCTCTTTGTCGGTGCAAAAGGGGCGCATGGAAATGGAGAAAGTGCCAAAAGCAGGCTACAAAATTGAAGTGCTTGTGGATTAGCGGGTTTCAACGAAAATGACTTTGCGAAAATCTGTTGTTCCGATCAAGCTGCTGAGTAGGCATGGCCCAAGCTCTCGACAAATCATTCGTCGGTTTGAACCGGATGTGGCGGTGGGCGTCGGTGGCTACGCCAGTGGACGCTGCTCGAAATGGCAACGCGCATGGGCGTTCCGGCGCTTATTCAGGAGCAAAATTCTTATGCTGGCGCGACAAATCGACTGCTTTCGCCAAAAGTGCAGAAAATTTGTGTGGCGTATGATGGCATGGAGCGCTATTTTCCAAGGGAAAAAGCTCGTGTTGACGGGCAATCCGGTGCGCAGATTTGGTGGATATTCAAGCTATGCGGGAAGCGTTGCAATATTTTATCTTGACTTGAATAAAAAAACGTTCATCATCTTTGGCGGAAGCCTCGGGGCGCGCACGCTCAATCAGGCGATGGCGGCAAGTACCGAATGATTGCAAAACGCCCCGATGTGCAAGTGCTTTGGCAATGCGGAAGTCTTTATGTGGAGCAATTTAAAAATTGTGAAACCGCCAAACTACCAAACGTAAAGCTTAACGCATTCATTGACCGGATGGATTTGGCATATAAAATGGCGGATGTAGCAATAGCAAGGGCTGGCGCGTTGACGGTGTCGAATTATGCTTGGTTGGATTGCCTTCGATTCTGGTACCTTCGCCAAATGTGGCGGAAAGATCATCAAACCAAAAATGCGATGGCTTGGTGCAAAAAATGCTGCGATTTTATTAAAGACTCAGATGCGCAGGCGCAAATGATTGCAAAAGCCTTGGAATTGCTGGACGATGAAGTTTTAAAGCAAGAATTATCAACAAATATCAAACAACTGGCAAAGCCAAATGCAGCGGAAGAAATCGCAAATGAAGTATTAAAATTAATCCCAAACCAAAGACTTTAAGTCCACGACTTTAGTCGTGGTTATAAAAAAAAAAATGAATATCAACGAATTACGAATAGTATATTTTATAGGAATAGGAGGAATTGGTATGAGCGCTTTAGCTCGTTATTTCAAAGGCTTGGGCGCGGTACATGGTTATGATAAAACAGAAACATCTTTGACCAAAAAGTTGGTCGAGGAAGGAATGCAAATCCATTATAACGAGGATGTGTCCAAGATTCCCGAAGGAGTCGATCTGGTAGTGTGGACGCCCGCTGTGCCAAAGGAACACGCGGAATTGCAGTACTTTTTGAAACAGGAGATTCCGGTAAAAAAACGCTCGGAAGTACTCGGCATCATCAGTCAAAACCGACGCTGTATTGCTTTGGCGGGGACGCATGGAAAGACCACAACTTCTTCACTCACAGCACATTTGCTCAGGCGGAGTGTGGATGCCGCAGCATTTTTGGGTGGGATTGCGCAGAATTTTCAGTCGAATTTTGTCAATGGACAAAGCGATTGGGTAGTCGTCGAAGCAGATGAATATGATCGTTCATTTTTGCGCTTGCATCCTGAGATTGGCGTGATTAGCAGCATGGATCTGATCATTTGGACATTTACGGCGATGCGGATTCGGTGCATGATACAGGCTATCTGGCTTTCGCCAAACAAGTAAGCGGAACTTTGTACGTGCAGCATAGCTGGATAGATTATTTTGACAAAACGAAAGTGCGGAGTTATGGCGTGGAGGGCGGGGATTATCGCGCGGAAAATTTGAGAGTAGAAGATGGTTATTTTGTATTTGATTTCAAAACCCTGACGCAAACCATTGATAATCTGCAATTTCCGATGCCGGACGCCATAATGTGGAGAATGCGACTGCGGCGATTTCGATTGCATTGCAAGTTGGTGTCGCGCCGGAGAGCGATTCGCGCCGGATTGCTAAGTTTTAAGGCATCAAGCGGCGTTTTGAGTTTATCGTTCGCACCGAAAAAGACGGTGTACATTGACGATTACGGGCATCACCCGACCGAGTTGAGAGCAGCGATTGGCGCGGCGAAGCAATTATTCCCAAACCGAAAGGTGACGGGCATTTTCCAGCCACATTTGTACACGCGTACGCGCGATTTTGTGGATGGCTTTGCAGAAGCGTTGGATGGTTTGGATGAAATTTTACTACTGGACATTTACCCTGCGAATTACCGATTCCGGGCGTGACTTCGGAGATTATTTTTAATAAAATGAAAAATCCGAATAAAAAATTAATAATAAAGTCCAACTTATTAAATGAATTAAAGAATTATGATATTGAGATATTAATGACGATAGGCGCTGGTGATATTGATACATTTATGGAACCGATCGAAGAAGATGTTAGACAATAGACAATAGATGTTGGAAGCTGTAAAGCAGTTTATGTAATTAGTCTAAAATCTAAATAAATGAAATGAATAAACAAGATTTAAATATTACACTCAAGCGTGGCTCCTGGATATTGGCAATTGTTTTCCATAGCGATTGTTGTGTCGTCAGTGGGGAGGGAGTCGAGCATTGTGGAGGAAGTGAAGGTAGAAATCGACCCGTTGGAAGGTAATAAATTACTCATCAAACCGGAGGATGTGCTGGTTACGATCGAACGCGGATTTGGTACGCAGATGAGGGGTTTGCCTTTGAGTGCAGTGGATGTGGCGCGTGTGGAGCGGATTTTGGAGGAAGATCCATTTGTAATAAATGCGGATGTTTTATTACGCGCAAAGCGTGTTAAGGGTAAATATTACACAGCGCGAGGCCGATATTACGTATTATTGATAATAATGGACTAAATTATTACTTGGATAAAGATGGGAATAAAATGCCTTTATCGCGGCATTTCGCAGCGCGGGTACTCACGGCTACCGGCAATATTCCGCCGCACGATCCTGAGTTTTTGTTGCGCAAACGCCATCGACTGAAAGACTTGTTTGTATTGGCAAATAAGATTTTGGAAGATGAATTTTATCAAGCTTTGATCGAGCAGGTTTATGCAAGAGCAATACAGGCGAATTTACTTTGATTCCGAAAGTGGGCGATCAGAAAATCTTATTTGGCAGGCTATCAAATTCAGATGAAAAATTAGAAAATTTAAAAATATTCTATCAAGAAGGAATGCCATACGAAGGTTGGCAAAAATATCGGACGATAGATGTACGGTTTAAGGGGCAGGTGGTTTGTGAAAAGAGATAGATGCCGGATTAGGAGATGTCGGATGCCAGACTTTACAATATGTTGTCTGGAATCTAAAAATCTGGTATCTGGCATCTCAGAAAATAATCCTAAAATTTCAAATACATATTCAAGCCGATAGGGCTTACAAATTGAAACATTATGAGTGAAACGAATGCTTTAAAATCGGATGTAGTAGTTGCCTTGGACATTGGTACAACGAAGGTCTGTGCTTTGGCTGGTCGCAAAAAATGAACACGGCAAGTTGGAAGTGCTGGGCATCGGCAAGGTGGACAGCGAAGGTGTGCTGCGCGGCGTAGTCTCTAATATTGAAAAACCGTGAATGCGATCTCGAGAGGCGATTGCTATTGTGAAACGAGCATCTGGCTTGGATTTCAAAACGGTACATGTTGGTATTGCGGGGCAGCATATCAAGAGCTTGCAGCACCGAGGCATCCTCACGCGCGACAACGATCACACGGAGATCAGCCAACGCGACATTGATAAACTCATCAGCGATATGTACAAGCTGGTGCTGCCGCCGGGCGACAAGATTCTGCACGTGATTCCACAGGAATTTACGGTGGACAGCGAGCAAGGTATCCTCGATCCGATTGGTATGTCAGGCATTCGTTTGGAAGCAAATTTCCATATTATTACCGGTCAGATTACAGCTTCTAATAATATTCATCGCTGTGTAGAACGCGCTGGATTGAAGGTTGCCAACATGACCCTGGAGCCGATTGCTTCGGCTACGGCGGTGCTCAGTGAAGAAGAAAAAGAAGCAGGCGTAGCCCTGGTGGACATTGGCGGCGGTACAACAGATATCACCATTTTCCAGGATGGCATTATTCGCCATACAGCGGTCATTCCTTTTGGTGGGAATGTCATTACAAAGACATTAAGGAAGGTTGTAGTGTAATGGCCTACAGGCAGAAAGATTAAAAGTGAAATTTGGCTCGGCGCCAGCCGACGAAGTATATGATAATCGCATCATCACTATTCCGGGCTTGAAAGGCGCGATGCCAAAAGAGATTTCTGAAAAGAATCTCGCTCGTATCATACAGGCGCGTGTAGAGGAAATCCTTGATTATGTGTTGTGGGAAGTGCGTCGTTCCGGCTTCGAGCGGAAGCTCATTGGAGGCATTGTACTTACTGGTGGCGGCGCTTTGCTCAATCATATCGACAAGCTTTCAGAATTTCATACGGGCATGACGACGCGCATTGGCATACCAGTTGAGCATCTGGGGCATGGTTATCAATCACAACTCAGCAGCCCAGTCTTTGCTACTGCCATTGGCTTACTCATGAAGGGTATAGAAGATGTGGAAAAAGGCAAAGTGAAAGTCGATGTGACGAAAAAAAGAAGAAAAGTCAAGTAGAAGATCCCTCCGGGCGGGTTGGTTGGAGAATATCTTCAAAAAAACAAGGAATGGTTTGAAGCAGAACCGGATTCATCCTTTTAAGATACGAGATTAAAAGATGCCGGATGCAGACTTTAATAAAGCATTTGTCTGGAGTCTAATAATCTGGTATCTGGCATCTCAGAAAACTGATACTAATTTTATAACCCATCAGGGAAAGCCAACTAACAAGTAGCATTCTCTATCCAAAAACAAGCGTATGTTATTCGATTTGCCAAAAGACGAAAGTCCGATTATCAAAGTGATAGGTGTAGGAGGAGGCGGGAGCAACGCAGTGACGCACATGTTCAAGCAGGGCATCGTAGGCGTAGATTTCGCTATTTGCAATACAGACCATCAAGCGATGGACATCAGTCCTGTGCCTACAAAAATGCAACTTGGGCCCAACCTCACCGAAGGTCGGGGTGCAGGCTCCAAGCCCACCATTGGTAAAATGGCTTGCGAAGAATCCATCGAGGAGGTGCGCCGCTATTTGGAAAATAATTGCAAAATGCTCTTTATCACGGCCGGTATGGGCGGTGGTACGGGCACAGGCGCTGCGCCAATCATAGCCAAAACGGCTCAGGAAATGGACATCCTGACAGTGGCGATTGTCACCTTGCCTTTCGGTTTTGAAGGTCGCCGTCGTATCTCCCAGGGCTTCGATGGCTTGGCAGAACTCAAAAAGCACGTGGATACGCTCATTGTGATTTCCAACGATAAATTGCGCCAAATCTTTGGCAACCTCTCTGTTTCCGATGCTTTCGGACAGGCGGATAATATCTTGACCACTGCGGCCAAAGGCATTGCGGAGATCATCACCGTGCCGGGCTACGTCAACGTGGACTTTGAAGACGTGAATACCGTCATGCGTAACTCAGGCGTCGCCATCATGGGTACGGCTTCGGCTGCTGGCGACGACCGCGCGAAGAAAGCGGTAGACGAAGCATTGCACTCGCCATTGCTCGAAGACAATAATATTCGCGGTGCAAAGCATATCTTGCTGAATATCACTTCGGGTTCTAAAGAAGTGACCATGGATGAAATCTTTGAAATCACCGAATTTGTACAAGAAGAAGCGGGCTTTGGCACCGATTTGATCTGGGGTAATTGCTACGACGAAAGCCTCGGCGATAAAGTTGGTGTGACGGTTATTGCCACTGGCTTCGAGCGCCATCACACGCCCAATTTGGAGCGAGAACCCAAGAGCGATCGCATCGTGGTTTCCTTAGACGATGAAGAACAAAAAAGACAGGCGGATATTAAAAAAAACAACCACCTGAAGGACATCGGTTTTGATGAGGACGAGCCAAAAAACGCCAAGACTTTTGAGTTTGACGACCTTTCGGCTTCCATTCGCAAAATCCATCGCAATAATTACTCCTACGACGAGCCTTATATCAGCGATGAGGACAAGGAAAAGCGCGATGAAGAACGCCGCAAGCAGCAGGAGCAGGAAGCCCAGCGCCGTGAGAAACTGCGTAACAATCGCGTGAAGCTCAGCAATCCGCAAAACGTGATCGAATTAGAGAACGAACCCGCGTACCTGCGCCGCAGCGTGAAATTGGACGACGTGCCGCACTCTGCCGAGCATACGTACTCCAAGTGGACGATTGGCGATGACGACGAACCGCAGTTCCGCGAAGGCAATTCTTATTTGCACGATAATGTAGATTAACTGTACCGGCGACTTTCTCGAAGAGATGGCTATCCATAGTCGCCGATGGCATACCGAAAATAAGTAGCACAAACACAGCCGCCTGGTGGATTTCCATTCATCAGGCGGTTTTTATTCCATACTTTTCTTTATTTTTGAGAGTTCATAAGCTCAAATATAAAACCTAAACTTCAACAGTAAATATGCCCCAAGACATTAAGGCAGGCCGAGAAGAAAAGCAATCAGGAAAGATCATTGACGCTCCAGAAGGAAAAAATTGGTTATTGGCGATTGCGATTGACAAATACGAGCACTGTGCTCCACTAAATAATTGCGTGAAAGACGCGCGAGCTATCGTCAATGTTCTTTCCGAAAAGTACAATTTTGCAAAAGAGAATATTATTGAATTGTATAACCCAGATGCGACCAAACGGAATATTATTAACAAACTAAATGAGTTAAGTCGAAAGATCAGCAAAGACATTGATAACCTTATCATTTATTTCTCTGGACATGGAGAAGTGGAAGGTGAAGATGACGATGAGCAAATTGGTTATTTAGTACCGATTGAATCTGAGAAAGGCTTTGAATCCGATTATATTGAATATTCTCTTTTCAAAGCTAAATTAAATCTCATCAAGACTAAACATACCTTTGTTATTATTGACGCCTGCTTCTCAGGTTCTTTTTTTATCAAAATTAAAAACGACAAACGCAATGGCCAGGAGCAGTACGCCTCCCGATGGGGTATTTCTTCCAGCCTTTCCCATGAAGTAGCGCTCGACGGCAAAGCTGGCGACAATAGCCCTTTCGCTCATTGCTTATTGGAAGCATTGCAAGAAAATGGCGAATCCTTTGGCATACATGGTTTAGCAGAAAAGTAGGTCATAAAATGCTGCAACGAGAGGTTAAACAAACCCCAATTTGCCTGCCTTTCTCTGATCCCAATAAGTACAAAGGGCAATTCTTTTTTCATCCTGTTAAAGATGAAACACAGGAATGGATAGCGACACAAGATATTGATACCGCGAATGCTTACCATGCCTTTTGGCAAAAATACCCCAACCATCCTCAGGCAGAAGAAGCATTATGGCGCTATGCTTGTAAAAATAATATAGTATCCGCTTATCAATTCTATCGAAACAATTACCCCAAAGGGAAATATCGCTTTGAAGTGTACGACAGAATTGATGACGCAACTTTTGCGCATTGTAAAACAGTTAAGGACTTTCAAAATTACCTCAAAACCTTTGGAGAGGACGCCAACCACGCCGATGAAGCACACAACCGCATTGACGAAGTACTCGGTGGCATGGATATACCAATCCCGACTATTATTACGCCTGAAAAAACGATCATCACACCTCCTGAAATATTAATCAAAGAAGATAAGAAACCCTACCTGGGCATGATCTTTGTGCCAGGTGGTACCTTTAAAATGGGTGATATAATGGGCGATAATGAAAATAATAATGAAAAACCTTTACACGATGTTACGCTCGATGATTTTTATATTGGACAGTACCCGGTGACCTTTGAAGAATTTGATGCCTTTTGTGCAGCGACCAAACGCGAAAAGCCCAAAGATGAAGGCTGGGGGCGCGAGCGACGCCCGGTCATTCACGTAGATTGGTACGATGCTGTTGAATACTGCAATTGGCGTAGCCATCAAGAAGGACTAAGCTCTGTGTACGACATCGAAAAACGAGTGATTGATCCTACCAATCTAAATACTGCGGATACAGATGCTAAGCGCTGGTATGTGCAGGCGGACTGGAATGTTAAAGGTTATCGCTTACCTACGGAAGCCGAGTGGGAATATGCGGCAAGGGAAGGTGGGATATAAAAAGCCTTATTCATTGGCTGGTGTGTATTATGAGAAGACTTTGCCTGTAGGTGCTTTGAACAGCCCTAATGGTTTTGGCTTACATGAAATGAGTGGCAATATTTTTGAATGGTGCTGGGATTGGTATTATAATTATTCCTCAGAAATACAAACCAATCCAAAAGGAGGAACTGGGGAGTATTCTAGGATAGTCCGAGGAGGAGGATGGTGTTCTGTTTCACGATTCAGTCGTGTTAGTAATCGTTTCTATTATAAGCCAAATGATACTCCGTACCATGTGGGCTTTCGGTTGGCGATGAAAGCATAAGTTCTTAAAGACAAGCTACCATAAGCCATTGGAGGTTCTGAGTGATAAGGTAGGAACTCCCGAAGCCTTAGGAAACTTCCGAATTTTCCTAAGGCTTTTTATGTCATTCTTTCCTCGGCAACTTTAAATCGCCGATGCTTCCCTAAATTCCATTCAGGCATTCCCAAACGCAAAATAGGCTGCCCTAAAGGAAGCCCCTGATAGCGTCCGTGCTATCCTCAATGGTGCTGGGGGCATCCCCAGAAAGTCTGTGGACATCCCCAACTTGGCTGGAGATGTTCCCTCAGGCGCTGGGGGCATCCCCCGAAGGTCTGTGGCAGCCTCTGATGAGTCAGAGGCATTCACCGATGTGCTGGGGGTGTGCATGGAAAGTCCGGGGCATTCCTGGATGTGCTGGGGGAGTCCCTGGAAGAGCTGGGGGCATCCACAGAAGGTCTGGAGACATCCCCAACTTGGCTGGGAACGCCTCCGACTACGCGGGGGCATTCAAATTTTGTTTATTATACAAAGAAATTGGTTGAAGGACTTGAATCTAATCCACCAGTCTCCATTTAAACCCGATCCTTAGAGCGGCAGGCGGGTAGGCGTAATAAGCGGTTTGGTAGAAAAAGTCCTCGGAGAGGAATGCGTTGGTGAGGTTTTCAAATTTGACAAAAGCGCGGAACTTGGTGACCCGCATCGTGAAGAAGGCATCTATCGCAGGGTAGAAGTCAACCTGGCGTTGGTTTTGCAATTGGAATTGCCCGCTGACGGGGTTGTAATAATCCGCAAAATAGGCGTCGTTATAGCGCAGATCGAAGCCCAATTTTACATTCAATACTTTGAACCAATTGCCTTCGTAATACAAACTATGTTTGCCATAAATTTGCGGCAAGCGTATAAAATCTTCGGAAGCATTTTGAAATGCTATGATATTATCTAACTGAAAATTCCAGACTTTAAAATCTTTTTGTACGATGAATTGCAAGATACTGAGCGGCGTAGCGCTTTGCTGTGGCGCGGAGAGAGTATCATAATAAATGTAATTATTGAGTAAATGATAACGCCCGGTGATGCCGATTTGTAAAGTTGGAATTAAATAAGTGCCGCCGATGGTGGTTTCCAGCGTTTGCTTGAAATCATTTTTCCACAATTCGCGCTGCGATACATAAAAGCGATGCTGAATGAGATTCGGTGCGTTGAGTTGGTTGATAAACTCGCCTTTTAACTGTCCGAATTTTCCAAAATCAAGGAGCAAATTGCCCTGCGCCCTATAGTCGCCGATATTGCCGAGTACGCCAAGATGCCCGTAGGTTTCGAGTCGCAGGCGCTCGCCAAGACTGAGATTCCATTTGCCCGTCAGGAAAAGCGTGTTGATGGTAGAATCCGAAGGTTCTTGCTTCAGGAAATGAATGCTATAAATCGCGCCCAATTCCAGCAAATCGCGTTCGTCTTTGGCTTCGGAAGCCCGATTGGCGCGGAGTTTGAAAGTGCTTAGGCGAAAGCTATTTTCGATTTTTTGATGCTGAATAAAATGCCGCACGCCTCTGCTGTCGGGCATCAGGATTGGAAAGCGATTGAAAAAAGCAGTATCTGCGTCCAGGTTGTTGTCAAAAAACTTGTACCGATAATCCCCCAAGCAATAATTGGTGCGAAAGCGTGTAAGCTCGCGTGATGCCTTTGATCGAATCGGGTTTGCCACCCAACTGAAAATAATGCGTATAAGCCAAATCCTGGTGTTGGTAGCGCGTTTGGGCGTTATTCAAAAATACATCCGTTGCGCTGGTGGTTGCGTTTTGCCCTTCCAGATTGGGTTCTACTTCGATGCCACCATTGTCTTCATGCTCGACTGTATTTCGGGAAATCGCCAGAAAGCCTTGATAACGCTGGGCTTTGCCTTTGAGCCAAAAACCGAGAGAAAAAGTTGTATTGCGGGTATTTTGATTAGGATATTGATTTTCCGTACCCAGTTGGCTGAGCCGATCATAGTCAATTGTAAAATTGAGCCCTTTGGCAAAGTTGCGACTGAAAGTACTTGTCAAATAACTATCTGCTTGCTCGGAACCGACCATAAAAGAGACATTCGTAAAAGCTTTTTGCAAACGATAAAAACGCCGCTGTGTGGCTGGCGTCATGTACAAATCAAATTGGTGCAAGCCTACGTCAAATCCGCGCCGCCAGGTCGTTTCAAAAACAATAGGTTGATGCGCCGAACCAAGATTGCCGAGGTGCATATAATCCAAACTGCGCTGGCGCACTGGGTCATATTGTTGAAAATTCGCTAAGGTAGAATCAGAAAGGCGTTTCCTGATTCGGATTATCTGCTAAGAAGTAAAAACACCAACTGTATCGGGTATTTCATCAAGCCTCTGTTCTAATCTGGAAGAATCGAATGGTTGTTGCTGCGTACTGTTCGGAAAAGTGCCTGGAATAGGCGCAGGGCGCTGTGCGTGTGCATTTGCCAGCATCAACAATCCTGTCAATAGCCCAATCAGTCGAGCGAAATTTTTCATAGGTATCGGCGGCTTTGGCCGCTGCTAAATGACTACGGCGACTAAAGTCGCCGATACATTATAAATTCAACGCCGCCGGATTCATCCCCATTGTAGAGAAACCGCCGTCGTGGTATAAGTTTTGCATGGTCACCGAGCGTGTTAGGTCGGAAAACAGCATCACGCAATAATTAGCACAAGCCTCCGCTGAAGCATTGCCCAATGGCGACATTTATCGGCATAATCAAAAATTCGGTAAAGCCCTTCACGCCGCTACCCGCCGTAGTCATGGTCGGTGATTGCGAAATCGTATTCACCCGCACTTTATTGCGCGTGCCAAAGTGATAGCCAAAGCTCCGGGCAAAAGATTCCAGCAAAGCCTTGGACTCTGCCATTTCGTTATAATCCGGGAACACCCGTTGCGCTGCGATATAGGTTAAAGCCAAAATCGAACCCCAGTCATTCATGGCCTCTTGCTTCCAGAGTACCTGCATCATTTTATGAAAGGAAATCGATGAAATATCGAAGGTCTTGAGCATCCATTCGTGATTGAGATCAGTATATTCCTTGCCTTTGCGCACATTGAGCGACATACCAATGGAGTGCAATACAAAATCTAGTTTTCCGCCCAGGGCTTCTTGTGACTTAGTGAATAGATTTGCTAAATCGTCCATCGAAGTTGCGTCTGCAGGAATAATTTCTGCATGGAGCTTTTCACCCAATTTGTTAATCTCACCAAAGCGCATTGCCACGGGAGCATTTGTCAGGGTAATTTTTGCACCTTCTTCTACCACGCGTTCTGCTACTTTCCATGCGATAGATTTTTCGTCCAAAGCGCCAAAAACGACGCCTCTTTTTCCTTGCAATAAATTGTTTGCCATGTTTTTAGTTTCAGGTTTGAAAGTTTCAGGTTGGAGGTTAAAATTTACAACTTCCAACTTGAAACATATAACTTTAATATTATGCTTCTATCAATTGTCGTGCATTCTCAATCGCTGCATCGCTTGGCGGATTCTGGCTCAGCATGGTCGCAATCGCCCGAATGCGTTCGTCTTTGTTCAACTCCCCGTACTTTTGTGATAACCCGATCATCTTTTCCACTTTGTAAGCGAAATAATGCGCATCTGCCTGGATGCCACCTGCGGCGAGTGCGTGATCGTTACCACTGATGCTGATTCGATAGCTTTCGCAAAATATTGCCCATCCGCAAGGCTACATCCCCGGAAACGCCGACATCAATTTCGTCGAAAATCAATGTTGGCAATGGAATTGCGCTGGCAACCAAAGATTTTGTCACCAAAGTCAAGCGCGCCAACTCCCCGCCGGAGCACGTCTTTGATCATTTGCAGGCGGCTGCCTTTGTGGCTGCAAATAGAAAATTTAATTCATCCAAGCCCGTTGGACCGAGTGCTTCCAATTTCCGCATATCCACTTTGAGTACCGCGTATTCCATCGAAAGTTGGGAAAGCATTTCTTTTACCTTGTTTTCAAAATCTGGCACGACCAAATAACGCCGCTCACTCAACATTTGCGCCACATCCCAGAGATGCGTCTCCTGCTCGGCAATGCGCTTTCGCAATGTTTCAATCTCGGTAGAAAGGTCGCCAAATCCACCCAATTGCTCCTGCAAAATTCTTTGAATATCAATCAATTCCTTGACCGACGCGACGCGATGTTTATTTTGCAAACGATAAATCAAATCCAGGCGATTCTGAATCTCGGTGATACGCTCAGGATCATACTCGGTTTGCTCCGCGATTTCTTCAAATTCCCGGAAATATCTTTAATTCCTCGACTAAGCCATCGTAGCGCTCACTCCAGCCGCTGCATTCTTTGCTCAAATTTGCTCACCTGATGCAATCAGATGCCAATTCTTCCATCTGGCTCACCAAAGATTGCTCGTTTTCACTCAAATATTGGAAAGCCGCGTTCATGGTGCGCTTGATCTCTTCGGCATTGGAAAGCACCGCTATTTCTTGCGTCCAGGCGTTCCTTGCTCACCATCTACAAGTTCGGCTTTGTTAAATTCTTCTAATTGAAAGTGCAAAAATTCACTTCTTTCGAGGAAGCTTCATTTCTATGGATCAAATTTTCCAGACGGCGCTTATCTGTTACATATTGGCGATATTCTTCTTCGTAGCCAGGGCCAATCTTTTGATTATCAGCCAGCGCATCAATCATCCTGAGTTGAAAAGAAACATTATGAATATCATCGCATCAAATTGCTGATGCAGATCAAGCAGCGCCTACTCAGTTGCTGCAAGACATTCAGATTGACCGGAGAGTCGTTGATAAACGCACGAGATTTGCCGGAAGGCAGAATTTCACGGCGGATGACGGTCTCATCATCGTATTCGATATCATTATCAATTAAAAAAGCCTTCAATTCGTAAGTTCCGGATGTCGAATTGCGCTTCGATGACGCATTTTTCTGCTTCGTTTGTACAAAAGATTTGGTGTCGGCGCGATTGCCCATAATCATGCCAAGCGCCCCAACAGAATAGATTTACCTGCGCCGGTTTCTCCGGTAATAACGGTCAAACCCTCGGAAAATTGATTTCCGGCGATTCGATTATAGCGTAATTTCGGATATACGGACTTTTGATC
>JADJNW010000023.1 GCA_016714085.1 Saprospiraceae bacterium | reverse complement strand
TAAAATAATCTAATAAATCTTCAATAGCATTGACGAGCAAACCCGCCATACGTCTATCGCTCAATTCATCGGCTTGATCGAGAATATGGATTTGCGCCGCTAATTGCTCGGCTCGCCTTGAAATAACTTCCTGAAATCCAGACTGATATAAACGATTAGAATAATTTTCCAGTACATTGGCGCCATGCTCCGCTTCGATCCGTTCGCGGAAAGCCAGGAAGAATTGCTCTTCAATTTGTTGCTCCACATTGCCACGTAAGATTGAGTTGGGGCGTAAGCACCGTTTGCACAATACGCTGGGGTGCGCCGCGGTTGAAACAAAACCGGGCGTTGTCGGGAAGGTTGTCTTGCAAACATGACAGGTCTTCATCAGGGCGAAAATAGTATTTTGGGTGATAGGTGATAGGAGAATAGGTGATTTGTAGCAAATTAATTGGTTTTCAGGTATTTTAAGTACTTTTGAAACAATCTTTTTATAAATTCTGTTTATTGACAAATTTTGAAGCCGAAGCTTAAAATAATGCAAAATTCCCAAATCCATGAGCGAAAGCCCTGTAAAACAAGAACAAGAGCATTACGACGAGTACCAGAATTTTGCGTTCCACCCGAAGAATATTTTGCTGGCTTTGCTACTCATCAGCCTTACCGCTTTGTTCCTGAGCCTTTCGGCAGCATTGGTATATTCCAGAGTTCAAAATCAACAACCACCTATCAAACTCCCAAATATTTTTATCTTCAACACCTTGATTTTATTGGCGAGTAGCTTTACAATGGTCTGGGCAAAACGAGCTTACAAAGCCGATAATACATTGCAATATCAGCAAGCATTGCTCATCACTTTAGGGCTTTCTCTAATATTTATGACTTTTACAATACATTGGCTGGAAAACTTTATTTGATCAGAATATTTTTATTAATTCCAGTAATTCCGCAAGCTACTTATATGTCATTTCCGGCTTGCACTTTGCACACGTCATTGGCGGCCTGCCGTTTTTGGGCGTTTTCTTATGGCAGGCTTGGCGTTATATGAGAGAACCTGTCACCGTATTAGTCTATTTTTCTGACCCGGAAAAGCGGCTACGCCTGCGTTTGCTCACTATTTACTGGCACTTTCTGGATGGGCTTTGGATTTATTTAGTTTTATTTTTCTGGATCAATTATTTAATTCGCTAATAATAACATTTTATACACTTATCAGAATAATTCATATCAATCTTTCATAATCTTAATCATTTAATAATCTTTACTTTACATACATTTTACAAATATATTTCAACTTGCACCCAATTTAGTCGAATGTAAATGCATTAAATAGTCGAACTAAATATTGAATCCTGGGATGCAATGAAAAGAGAACTCGACATAGTCATAATCTCGGACGTACACCTCGGCACTTATGGCTGCCACGCCAAAGAGCTATTGCAATATTTAAAGAGTATTAAGGTCGGTACATTGATTCTCAATGGCGATTTTATTGACATCTGGCAATTTCGCAAGCGCTACTTCCCGAAAGAGCATATGCAAGTGATCCAGCGCATTTTAAAATGGCTGCCAGCGGCACCAAAGTTTATTATATCACTGGTAATCATGATGATGCGCTACGCCGTTATTCTGATTTCTCCTCTGGCAATATTAATTTGCGTGATAAGCTGATTCTCAGGATCAAAGATAAAAATTACTGGATTTTCCACGGCGATGTATTTGATGTATTTATAAAATATTCCCCTTTTATTTCAAAATTGGGCGGAAAAAGTTATGATTATTTAATTTTAGTTAATCGCTGGGTAAATAAAATCCGTCACATGATGGGGATGCCCAGCATGTCATTTGCCAAAAAAGTAAAATACAGCGTAAAAGAAGCCATCAAATTTGTGGATGATTTTGAAGATACCGCCATTAAAATCGCGGCAGAGCAAGGCTACGATTACGTTGTGTGCGGACACATTCATCGCCCGCAAATGCGCACCGTGGATACAAAAGATAAAAAAGTTATTTACCTCAATTCCGGTGATTGGGTAGAAAGCCTTACCGCTTTGGAATATAAATGGGGGCGCTGGTCGATTTATGAATACGATGAAACCGATTATGATATTGTCAATGCGCGCTTGCGTGTAGAAAATGGAGCAGTAATAGAAGACGACGATGATATAGAAGAAGTTTTCTCTAAAGAAGAATTATTTCATCAAATCGTGCAAAGGCCCAGTAGAAGTAAGCGTTCCGCAGGATAATCAATATTAACTTAATCCATTGTGAAATAAATCTTTCATTATAAACCTATAAGGTTTTGAAACCTTATAGGTTTAGTTAAGAAATCATGTATTGAAATTTAATGCACAATGTACTTAATTTTATATAGCATATAATTCTTTTATAATATTCTAAAGGATTATTACACTCCTTTATATTATCAGGAATATCCTGCTTTTTTCTTCTGTTTTTCTTTTCCCGTCCTTAAATTGCGATTTTCAAGCATCAAAAACCCATTTTGTAGTATGAAAATCAACGCACTATTTACCCTAACCTTATTATGGAGCGCACCATGTCTTCTTGCGCAAGGCACGCAATTACTGCGCCAACCGACCATCAGCGAGCAATACATCGCTTTTGTTTATGCAGATGATATTTGGATTGTGAATCGGGACGGCGGCGACGCCAAACGCCTGACGAGTTTTGAAGGAACCGAAAGTTACCCGCATTTTTCGCCGGATGGCAAAATGATCGCTTTTACAGGCCAATACGACGGTAATACCGACGTTTTTGTCATTCCAACTGCCGGCGGCGAGCCTAAACGCCTGACCTGGCATCCTGCAAACGACATTGTGCAAGGCTGGACACCCGATGGTAAAGAAGTTGTCTTCCAATCTTCACGCGAAGGTGTGCCGACTAAGATCGTGAAATTCTATACCGTTGGCATGAATGGCGGGCTGCCTAAAGCGATGGCCGTCCCGCAGGTTGCTTTTGGCGAAATTTCGGAAGATGGAGGCTACCTCGCTTACACGCCGATCACGTTTTGGGATCCGGAATGGCGCAATTATCGCGGCGGACAGCCCAACCTATTTGGATTGTGGATTTGAAGACCCACGAACTCAAGCAAACACCCCAGCCCGACCGCGAGCGACATACCGATCCGGTTTGGTACGATGGTAATGTCTATTTCCTTTCGGAACGTGACTACGCTAATAATATTTGGTCTTTCAATCCTAAAAACAATGAGCTGAAGCAAATCACGACGCATAAAGATTTTGATGTAAAAAGCTTGGATGCCTGGGAAGATGTGTCCGTCAACCAATTACAAAATGCATCCTTATCGCCTACCGGCAAAAGGCCTTGTTTGAATATCGAGGCGATATTTTTACCGTACCAAAAGAAGAGGGCGATTGGCGCAATATCACGCAGTCTTCAGGTGCAGCCGATCGCTTCGCTGTTTGGTCGCCCGATGGTCAGCAAATCGCCTGGTTCTCTGATGCAAGCGGCGAATATCAATTGGTCGTAGCAGATCAGTACGGCGAAAACAAAAAAGATCATTCCGATACCCAATCCGACCTTCTTCTTCCGCCCCGCGTGGTCGCCCGATGGCAAGTACATCGCTTTTACAGACACCGATTATAATCTTTGGAACGTGACGATTGCCAGCAGTGCCACCAAGAAAGTCGATACCGAACGCTATGCGCATCCTACCCGCAGCATGAACCCCGTATGGTCGCCCGATAGCAAATGGATTGCCTATGCGCGCTTGCTCGACAACCAGTTCAAAGCCATTTTCGTACATAATGTGGAAACAGGAAAGAATACGCAGCTTACCGATGGCTTGGCGGATTGTATTTCACCCGATTGGGACGAAAGTGGCAAGTATTTGTACTTTCTGGCAAGCACCGATTTTGGTTTGAGTACGGGCTGGTTGGATATGAGTTCCTACAATATGCCCGTCACGCGGGGCTTGTATTGTATGGTCTTATCCAAAGATGATCCTTCGCCCTTAGCGCCCAAAAGTGATGAAGAAGAAGCCAAAAAGAAGGCAGTGATGACAAGGCCCCAGACAAGAAAGACGCTGTAACAGTGAAGATTGATCTCGATGGGCTCGACCAGCGCATTATTGCAATCGATGTGCCGATGCGCAACTACCAGGGTTTGGCTGCCGGCCCTAAGGATCATGTTTTTTATTTGGAAAGCGTTCCTAATCAGCAGGGCGCTACCCTTCATCGCTACAGTTTTAAGGATAGAAAAGCCATCGAGTTTCTCAAACCTGTGCAATCTATCGCTGTATCCCAGGATCGCAAGAGTTTACTCTACCGCAGCGGCGGCACATGGGGCATCGTGAAGACCGACGGAGGCGCGGTGAAGTCTGGCGATGGCAAATTGAATCTGGACTTAAAGATCAAGATTGATCCGCAAGCCGAGTGGCATCAGATTTTTAAAGAAGGTTGGCGTTATATGCGCGACTTTTTGTACGTGAATAACACGCACGGCGCTCCCTGGAACGATGTGTACAAATGGTATAGCCCCTGGATTAATCAGGTGCGCCATCGCACTGATCTGAACTACGTGGTGGACATCATGAGCGGTGAGGTGGCGTTGGGCACTCCTATGTGAGCGGCGATTTCCCCGATGTAAAAAATATACCCATCGGTTTGCTTGGTGCTGATTTGGAAGAAGTCAACGGTTTCTATCGAATCAAAAAGATTTACACGGGCGAAAACTGGAATCCCGATCTGAAAGCGCCACTCTCTGGCCCGGGTATGGATGTCCGCGAAGGGGATTATCTACTCGAAGTCAATGGCGTTGCACTCCAAGCCCCGAACAATCCTTATAGCTGGTTGGAAGGTACAGTAGGCAAACAGGTTAGAATAAAAGTCAATTCTACCACTACAATAGACGGCGCGAGAAGCGTAACCGTCGTGCCCATCGCTAATGAAGGCGGTCTGCGCTCACGGGATTGGGTGGAAAGTAATCGCCGAAAGGTATCGGAGCTTTCCGGAGGCAGGCTGGCTTATGTATATGTACCCAATACCGGCAATCCAGGCTATACGTATTTCAATCGGTACTATTTTGCGCAGCAGGACAAGAAGGGCGCGGTTATAGACGAACGCAATAACGGCGGCGGCTCGGCGGCGGATTATATGGTGGACATCATGGCGCGTAAACTACGCGGCTACTTCAATAGCAATGCCAACGATCATCGTCCATTCACCACGCCGATGTCGGGACTCTGGGGACCGAAAGTTATGCTCATCAACGAACGCGCCGGTTCTGGCGGCGATTTATTGCCTTATCTATTCAAGGATATGAAGATAGGCCCTTTGGTAGGTACACGCACCTGGGGCGGTCTTGTGGGAACTTGGGATACGCCTCCGTTCATCGACGGTGGACGTATGGTAGCCCCGCGTGGCGGTTTTTATGACGCCAATGGCAAATGGGCCGTAGAAGGCGAAGGCATCGCACCCGATATAACCGTGCTGCAAGACCCTGCGAAAGTTATTAAAGGCGGCGATCCTCAACTGGAACGCGCCGTGGAAGAAGCATTAAAACTCCTGAAAACCGAAGGCGTAGAACTGAAGTCCGAACCCGCCGCTCCTGTGCGTTGGAAACGCCCGAAGAGTAAGTAATACGCTCCAAACCTATGAGGTTTTTAGAAACCTCATAGGTTTTACTAGTATCAAATTTACGCAGTATGAAATATTACGATTCTTTCCAGCCGGAGCTATTTTATCATGTCTTCAATCATGTAGTAGGGCATGAATATCTTTTTCGCCAAAATGATAATTATGTTTACTTCCTGCAAAAATATAGTCAATATATGCATCCGCTCTGGGATACTTATGCTTATTGTCTGATGCCCAATCATTTCCATTTTCTTATCAAAGTAAAAAGTTTGTCTGAATTAGCAAAACTTCCCAGCTTTAAGGAAGACATTCATAGAATGGGTAGAAATGAGCAACTTTTTGAATGGCTTGCTCCGCAGATTTGATCGACGTGGCGCTTATTTGAAGATTATACCAAACGAATAGCCATAACAAACAACGGTTATTTAATGTTCGTCAATTACATACATCAGAACCCTGTGCATCATGGTTTCTGTCAGTACATGGAAGAATGGACATTTTCTTCCTACCATGCCTTTTTATCAGCAAAGCAAACTCAATTGCGACGCAAAGAAGTAATTGAATGGTTTGGCGGTGAAGACCAATTCTGGTTGCTCCATAGAAATGATTTGATGCCGCTGCAAGAAGATTGGGAATTCATGTAATCAAACCTATAAGGTTTTTGAAAACCTTATAGGTTTAAAAATTGCGTAAACCATCTGCAATGTTGTGGATGGCTCTTTTTTTATTAGGATAGGCTTTCTGAATACTCAGATAGGCTAATAAAATAGTAAAACACCCGCTTAGAACGTTCTACCAGCCTCTTATAGCATTCAAATACCCTTTCAGAATATTCTACGACCCTATTTGAATAGTAAATGACCCTCCTATAACGTTCTAACACCCTCCTGGAAAACAAAATTCGACAGATTTAATACAAAAATCGTAGATTTTAATACAAAAATAGGGTACTATAATATTAAAGGAGGGTATCCGAAAACAAAATACGCCTATTTTGAAACAAAAAATAATATATTTAATACAAAATAAGCCTGTTAGAATATTCTATGATCCTTGTAGAGCATTCAAATATCCTCACAGAATGTTTCAGCAGCCTAATTGAGTTATAAATAAGCCAATCGGAATATTAAAAAAGCCTTCCCAATCGCTATAGCTTGCTTCCAGAAGATTTGAATTGGCTGATGTAAGAGAAAAGGTGGGCGATAGAATAGCAAAACAGCCTCAAAAGGTCTTCTTTGATCTTTCAAAAGCGTTCATTCGTAGAGTAAGCGCGTTCGACCCCTAACCCTTTTCGGTTTGGTATCGTCTTTATTTATAAAAGCTCAAATCAAAAGCATTCGGTTTGGCACCAAAATACCACCCGACATGAAAACAAATATGGAAGTAATCGTCAAAAATGTCCTGCTTGTCATCCTGCTCATTTTATGTGCATTGATCAGCTTTTTTTCTTAGCGGTTTGCAAGGCAGCAAGGCTGACAAGCTCTTCATGTAGCCTAAAAGTAGCAACAAAGCCATCGACAACGTTTTGACCGAAAAATATCGCTTTGAGAAAGTCGTCTTTAGTTACCGACCACCATGGCGGCTGAAGCCGACAGTACTTTATTGCCCGCTGCGCAGCGATAGGATGCCTTATCCTTAAAAACAAAAGACCCCTTCCGACGGGAATCGAAAGAGGTCTTATTACGGTATCGTTACTAAAAAATTAGTATCTGTTACGGTTGTAGTTTCCGCCGCCACCGCCACCGCGGTTGCCGCCACTGTTGCGATTTTCACGCGGTTCAGCTTCCTTCACTACAATGGTGTTGCCGTCCAGGTCACTGTCGTTGAGCGCTCTGATGGCGTTCTTTGCTTCATCATCGTTGGGCATTTCTACAAAGCCAAAGCCTTTCGACTTGCCAGAAAATTGATCCATGATCACTTTGGCAGAATCTACTGCTCCGTAGGCTTCAAAAGCTGATTGCATATCATCAGACTGCGTCTGAAAATTTAATTTTGCTACAAAAAATATTCATTAGAAAAAATTAAAAGTGAAAAAATCGAATAATCCATTTGAATGGAATCAGGAAAGCGTAGCGAAGAATGGTTTTAAGATTTCAGAGAAAGGTTAAAATTAGACTTGCTAAACTGAAATGATAAACATTGTACCAAATGATGTTGCAAAGATAAACAAAAAATTGATACGGTGCAAATAAATCTTTGCTCACCAAATTGGTGATTCCTTGTGTTGCATATAGCATGCCCTGGATATGATTCATGCCATCCATAATTGTATTAAGGCATCCCCAAGTAGACTGGGAATGCCGCTGACTGCGCTAGCGTATTAAAATATGCTCTTTTAAAACGCCAGGCTTTCCGTTTTGGAAATGCGTTAATGAAATATCAGCACCGCCAGAATCACAATCGCTAAGCCAACCAATAAAGAAATTCTTCCGAAAGGCGCTATTTTCTTTAGTTCGGCTTCGGTGTCTCCTGTTTTGGCTTTTCTGGCTTTTGAGCTAATAATGCCCACCAAAGCCCCCAGCACCAATACCAGTACCAATTTTGTTATTAATAATGGCATTTGCGGAAGCGTTTTCCAATACGGGGTCATCAGGTAGCCACCGGAAAGTACCAGTAATACCAGACCGATTTGTCCCATTTTGCTAAGGGCGAAAGAGTTTACGGTGAATTTTAATGCTTCGCTTTTTTCCATTTTGGCGCTTGCCATGCCCAGAAACATAAATCCTATGCTTGTACCAACTCCCATGGCCAAGCCAATGAAGTGTAGAATTAACATTGCGTCTCTCATACGGTTTACAATTTAGATTGAAATTAGAGAAGCCCCGCTCGTTTGATGATAAAGGCGGAGTAAAACTACTATCTTTTTGCTTATTGGCAAAGAGGAAAGGTTTAACAAAGCATTATTTGATCTCCTTAGCTGATAATTTGATATATTTTATAAAATTCTTACAGAAATATTATGTATGCTATAAGAAGAAAACAGTATTTTAGATTATCTTTTCTTCAAATCTTGCTTTATGAAATTGCTCCGAATCTTTGGATGGCTATTTTTATTTAGTTTTTTAACGATTCTAACCCAAGTGGGTGGGCTTATTCTATTGCTTTTGCTGCCAATTTTTTACTTTATTAATCTGAGAATTAAACCTGGTATTACAAGAAATTTAATCAAAATTACATTTGCTATTTTATTTTATAACTTAATGACTTTTTTAATCATTCCTATTATAGCTGCTCTATTTGGGCGTGTGCCGCTGCCTGTTTTTTCAAATACATATTTAAAACCTGCTAATATTGGGTACTGCTTGCTAAATAGGCATTATGTAAAACCCGCATTAAAAGAGGCAATGGTGCGTAGCGCTGAAGAAATGAATATAATATTTCCAGGCACTAAAATTTATTATTTGGATGCTAATTTCCCTTTTTGGAATAAATTTCCGCTCTTGCCGCATTTGAGTCATGATGATGGAAAAAAATTAGACATAAGTTTTTTTTATCTGTATAAAAAATCAGGGAAACCTAGTAACAGTAAGCCTTCCTTCACTGGTTACGGTGTTTTTGAGTCGCCTCGTGAAGGAGAAATTAATCAAACCGCTATATGTAAATCCAAAGGATATTGGCAATATGATATAAATCGTTTTATGGGCTTGATTCATCGCAAGCACCAATTTTTATTTGATGAAAAGCGCACCAAAACATTTATTCAGATATTAGCAAAAGAGTCGCAAATTCATAAAATGCTGATTGAACCACATCTTAAAACCCGTATGAAACTTACAAATAATAAAATTCGCTTTCATGGTTGCCAGGCTGCAAGACATGATGATCATTTACATATTCAGATCAAGTGAAAAATAAAATCAGTATATTTTGAAAAGTAAAATTTAAATTATCTTGGCACAACTTTTTGTTTAAAAAAACTTTTCAAAGTGTTTGTTAACTTTGCGGCAAACGCGGTGTCCAGAAAACGATGATCAAAAGTCTGCATATCCGAAATTACGCTATAATCGAATCGCTGGAAGTCAACTTTTCCGAGGGTTTGACCGTTATTACCGGAGAAACCGGCGCGGGTAAATCTATTCTGTTGGGGGCGCTTGGCATGATTATGGGCAATCGCGCCGACACCAAATCTTTGTACAACGAAGCAGAAAAATGCGTCGTCGAAGCGCAATTCGACATCCGAACTTACGAATTGAAGGCTTTTTTTATTGATAATGATATCGAATACGATGATGAGACCGTCATCCGCCGTGAAATTCTGCCTTCCGGCAAATCTCGTGCGTTTATCAACGACTCTCCGGTCAATCTGAATGTCTTGCAGCAACTGAGTAGCGCGCTGCTTGATCTGCATCAGCAATTTGATACGCTTGATATTCATAATGTTTCTTTTCAACTCAGGATGATTGATGCGCTGGCTGATAATAAAAAGATTGGCGCTGGCTACGAAGAAGATATCGCCAATATGTAACAGATAAGCGCCGTCTGGAAAATTTGATCCATAGAAATGAAGCTTCCTCGAAAGAAGTGGAATTTTGCAATTTCAATTAGAAGAATTTAACAAAGCCGAACTTGTAGATGGTGAGCAAGAACGCCTGAGCAAGAAATAGCGGTGCTTTCCAATGCCGAAGAGATCAAGCGCACCATGAACGCGGCTTTCCAATATTTGAGTGAAAACGAGCAATCTTTGGTGAGCCAGATGGAAGAATTAAGCATTCGATTGCATCAGGTGAGCAAATTTGAGCAAAGAATGCAGCGGCTGAGTGAGCGCTACGATGGCTTAGTCGAGGAATTAAAAGATATTTCCGGGGAATTTGAAGAAATCGCGGAGCAAACCGAGTATGATCCTGAGCGTATCACCGAGATTCAGAATCGCCTGGATTTGATTTATCGTTTGCAAAATAAACATCGCGTCGCGTCGGTCAAGGAATTGATTGATATTCAAGAGAATTTGCAGGAGCAATTGGGTGGATTTGGCGACCTTTCTACCGAGATTGAAACATTGCGAAAGCGCATTGCCGAGCAGGAGACGCATCTCTGGGATGTGGCGCAAATGTTGAGTGAGCGGCGTTATTTGGTCGTGCCAGATTTTGAAAACAAGGTAAAAGAAATGCTTTCCCAACTTTCGATGGAATACGCGGTACTCAAAGTGGATATGCGGAAATTGGAAGCACTCTTATCCAACGGGCTTGATGAATTAAATTTTCATTTGCAGCCACTAAAGGCAGCCGCCTGCAAATGATCAAAGACGATTTCCGGCGGAGAATTGGCGCGCTTGACTTTGGTGACAAAATCTTTGGTTGCCAGGCGGAATTCCATTGCCAACATTGATTTTCGACGAAATTGATGTCGGCGTTTCCGGGGATGTAGCCTTTGCGGATGGGCAATATTTTGCGAAAGTTATCGAATCAGCATCAAGTGGTAACGATCACGCACTCGCCGCAGGTGGCATCCAAGGCAGATGCGCATTATTTCGCCTACAAAGTGGAAAAGATGATCGGGTTATCACAAAAGTACGGGAGTTGAACAAAGACGAACGCATTCCGGGCGATTGCGACCATGCTGAGCCAGAATCCGCCAAGCGATGCAGCGATTGAGAATGCACGACAATTGATAGAAGCATAATATTAAAGTTATATGTTCTGCTGAAGTTGTAAATTTTAACCTCCAACCTGAAACTTTCAAACCTGAAACTAAAAACATGGCAAACAATTTATTGCAAGGAAAAAGAGGCGTCGTTTTTGGCGCTTTGGACGAAAAAATCTATCGCATGGAAAGTAGCAGAACGCGTGGTAGAAGAAGGTGCAAAATTACCCTGACAAATGCTCCTGTGGCAATGCGCTTTGGTGAGATTAACAAATTGGGTGAAAAGCTCCATGCAGAAATTATTCCTGCAGACGCAACTTCGATGGACGATTTAGCAAATCTATTCACTAAGTCACAAGAAGCCCTGGGCGGAAAACCAGATTTTGTATTGCACTCCATTGGTATGTCGCTCAATGTGCGCAAAGGCAAGGAATATACTGATCTCAATCACGAATGGATGCTCAAGACCTTCGATATTTCATCGATTTCCTTTCATAAAATGATGCAGGTACTCTGGAAGCAAGAGCCATGAATGACTGGGGTTCGATTTTTGGCTTTAACCTATATCGCAGCGCAACGGTGTTCCTGGATTATAACGAAATGGCAGAGTCTGGGGCTTTGCTGGAATCTG
>JADJNW010000022.1 GCA_016714085.1 Saprospiraceae bacterium | reverse complement strand
AGACTCAGTCAGTAGGCGTTGGTTCCGGCAATTGAAGCGCGGTTTACTCGGCTGGATACACCGCTCCTACCCGTTCGCATACACATTCTCCGTATTCGCCACATTCTTGGCATGACCCGTTTCTGAATTAGAACTCATGGTATAAATTTGTTTTAATTGTTAAATAATCATTTTGGGAGATATTAGACCTTAGATATTAGATAATAGACCTGAGACTGTAGCTATTTCATCATAGCCAAATATGACCTCAAAGTGCCTAAAATCCCTGCCTACCGATGATAGGTGATGTCTAACATCTATCGTTTAATGTCTAAGAGTCTGAATAAAAAAGGAAAGCCTTTGTGTAGAATGTAATGATGTTATGAGTTGTGATACAAATAGTAAAGAGGAAAATAAAATGTCAAAGAGGGGTGAGTGATTTTGATACTTGTCTCTGTACTTATTGGCATGCAAGAACGACCCGGCGGGACTGAAATTCATCTCAATTTACTTACATGGTATCGCGGATAACTGGTAGAAACATCAACAATGCTAATAATTGCTAGCCTCTAATAATCCCAACTCCTTTGCCTACAGGATTAAAGGTACCTGACCATATCTATCTTATTAAGTGTTTGCAAAAACCTTCGAGTAAATGCCCGTAACAATGGTACATCCCATTTCATTACATTCTTAAGTAAAGAATAAATTGTCCATTAAGGGACATTTTTTCGATGAGAAGAGCTGAAGAGATCTTTTTAAGGATATATTAGGTAGTATTGCACTAATTTATTCAGATTAATCCCTTTTTGGAATAAAGTTGATCATTTGAAAATAAGAGGCACTCGCATATTCGAATTTAAAATCCGCTAAAAATTTTATAAGTCTTCATTATTTTCGTTTCTGCAATATCTTTATGCACTTAAACTTTCAAAATAAGAATTAGAACTTCCATCAAATTATCACTTTCCCAGGTCTATCCAAAAGTTTAAGAGTACATAATTATGTACTTAAAACCTAAGATATGATCGAATTGAATCCATTACTTTTAATACAAGCAGTGCTTTTTCAATTATGATTATATCTTCCGCAACTGGTTCTTCCAGAAAGTTGTCTTTGAACCAAGCAGTCCAAACTTATTTTGCTTCTCTTTTTAAACAATCCTACATTTCCACAAAAGGATACAATTGATTCTTTCAAAAATATTCGAGCAACTTGCTCTTCGCCAAACATTCATTACCCCATTACAAAACAGTGCCATGAACATTTAACAAATCTTTTAAATTCCGGATATAGTTCTTCTATAAGCCATTACTTGAAACAGTTCAATGTTTAACTGATTTTGGAGTATTTACTCACGATGTCGGGAGAGTGAGTGCAAAATCCAATTCACCGTTAGATTTAAACTCCTAAGGAGATTCAACATTTCTTCCATTCAACATGAAGAACAATTCCGGTCATCTGCACAATTTAATATGAGGTCTTGATTCTTGTAATAAAATTTCACCCCTTAAAATTAATAATCATCTTTCAGAAGATCAGCCGTTTAGGGGCTAAAAATTGTCCCACTTTGAGTACTAATTAGAAGTTATTTTTTCATGAATAAATAAAGCTTTCTTTCAGTAATCCATTTACTAACTTTCAGAAATTTTTCCGATATAAAGACCAAAATCTTAGTCTCTTTTTATAAACTTCATTCTTGAACTAAGAATGAATACGTTTCTCCTTAAAATTCTGCTTGTTCAATTGATACATTTTTTCTGGGCTCCAAGTTCTTCCTTGGGTAGTAACTAAAAGCCTAAAATAGTCTTCCAGTTTAGTCAAATTTTCCTTAGTTGACTAAAGAATATATTTTAATAATCATTCTGTCCTATTGAAAGTAATTTAGCAAGCGTGTAACTCCAGTTATTCCCTTATTTTCAAATTTAGAGTAACTATAGTTAATATATTTTGAAATTTGTCTGATTGTTCGAATAATTCAGATTTGATTAAATTTGAATCTTAGTAAGAATTTTCTTAGAATTCTACGCACTTACTAAAAGACTCACGGCTCCCAATGCTCCATTGAAAACTGGGTATTAAATCTATAAGTACAACCAACTCATACCAATTATTCCTTTAATAGAATTATACATGATAATCTTTCTAATTTCTTAGACGTAATCAATTAAATGTTCCTCCTGGAATATCTCTAAGGCTTCTTGCTAAACCATTCAAGGTCAATCTGATTGAATATTTTTCTTCCTTTGTAATGCATATAAATATATCTTGGTAGAAGGAGTACTCTCCTAAAAACTTTTAAATAAATTCTAGAAGGCTTTTTCACGCTTATCAGTTGGAGTTTGAGTTCTAATAGTTTTAATCAAACTCGAAACGATCCAGTGAATAAAATTTGCAAGAGTTGAGGTAATTAAAGTAATTATCCCATATTTTTCCTGATCCATTAACCCAAACTAAAAGGTTTCCGTACATTGAACTTGACTATTAATTATCCTTGTATCCTTCTGTTTAATATGGTCGGTTTGATAATTATTTTGATTTTTATTACGCATATCTATTATTAATTTCCAATAAAAATAATTATCTTTATCCAAATTTTTACTTTAAGTATATTTCAAATTTTTTGTACTGAGGACAACTTCCATTTAGTTGCTAACTACTTTGCTTTCAGATTTGATTAATTATTTAATTGTTTTATCTTTCCTTTATACACTTCCAAACACCTTTCCCTCGCCATTTTATGGGCTACCATCGGTGCAGGGTAATCTTTTGTACCATATTCAGGTATCCATTTTGTGATGTACTTCAGGTCTGGATCGAATTTCTCTTGTTGTGCGGTGGGATTAAAGATGCGGAAATAAGGTGCAGCGTCAGTACCGCTGCCGGCAGCCCATTGCCAGCCGCCGTTATTGCTGGCGAGATCGTAGTCCAAGAGTTTTTTGGCAAAGTAGGCTTCACCCCAGCGCCAGTCGATCAATAAATGTTTGGTGAGGAAGCTGGCGGTGATCATGCGTACACGGTTGTGCATATAGCCGGTGGTATTCAGTTCGCGCATACCCGCATCTACGATGGGATAACCCGTTTTTCCTTTGCACCAGGCTTGGTATTCGCTTTCGTTATTGCGCCATTCGATCTGATCGTATTCGGGCCGGAAAGATTGATGCACCACCCTGGGAAAATGCGCGAAAATCATGGCATAGAAGTCGCGCCAGATGAGTTCGTTGAGGTAAGTATCGTTGAGTTCTTGCGCTCTCCGCGCTTTCTCTCTTATGCTGATGGTACCGAATCGAAAATGTATGCCCAATTTGGATGTTCCTTCGATGCCGGGGAAGTCGCGCGTCTTGTCGTAGTTTTTGATTAGGCTTCTGCTTATTTCTTTTGGCGGTATTTCTATCGTACTTGGCGAGAAGTTTAGTTCTTCCAAAGGGATGAGTGGCAGTGCTTCGGTTGTATAAAGCTTATGTACATACCTTTCTGTCGGGTATGATTCTAAGTAAAAGGATTCTGTAATGCTTTGTCCTTGATCATTAGTAGTGGTGATCCGTTTTTCATTTAATTTAGCGCGCCACTTGCGGCTGTAAGGCGTAAATACGGTGTAGGGTTTGCCGTCGTCTTTGAGGATTTCGTCTTTTTCAAAAATGACCTGATCTTTATACGTATGGAAAGGAATATTTTGTGTGGCGAGTAATGCTTTTACTTCGGCGTCGCGTTGTATCGCGTAGGGTTCGTAATCATGACTGGTGTAAACGGCAGCGATATGATATGTTTGTAATAATGCTTTCCAGATGTCTATGGGTTTTCCGTGTTGGATGAGGATCGAACTGCCTAATGCGCGTAGCTCCGAATGTAATTCGGAGATCGTACAATGAATAAAGCTTACCCTTGCATCGCTTCTGTCTTCTATTTCGTCCAATATGTTAGTATCAAAAATAAATAAAGGTAATACGGGGGTGTTTCCTTTCAATGCGTGATATAGTCCGGCGTTATCGTGGAGGCGTAAGTCGCGGCGAAACCAGAAGATGGAGATATTTGAAGTTTGAGGTTTAAAGTTTGAGGTTTCAGGTTTATTGATAGACATTGGATGTTGTTGTTTTGGATAGAAAGGGAGAACAGTAGGAAGTGGATAAGGTTTATCGAGCATTTATTAAAAATAATTCCCAGGATTGATCTCTTTTATTTATGCTATAAGTTTGGTTTTTTATTTTTGGGGCGGGGGGGGGTATCTTTCATGACTTGACTAGCAAGGTTTTTCCTTGATCTCTTTCCTCGATAATTTGTTGTCGAATTCCTAATGGTAAAGCGTATGGTTATTATTGATCGATCTAAGGCCGATATTATAAAGTACATAAGCTACATCATTGGACACCATCTCCAATGAGATCGGAGCAAGCGTAGCAATAGCATCGTATAAATGCCGCAGTGCCCACCTTGCATAGCAGTGCCTGCCTATGAAGTTTTGGATCATCCGCGTTAATTTTATAAATTGCGGCAACTGAAAAAAATAAAAATGGAGGACCAACATAGCCTGCTGTACCAAAAACTGCGGAAAAAAGCCAAGAAAAAAGTGGAGACCAAAATGGCATTTTATATCTGTACAATCGTGTTTTCCTTTACGGCGGTTGTATTGTTAATGCTGAGTTTTTACTTGCCGGGCGCGGCGTTTTGGTTGCGGTTGCCGATACCTGTTTTCATCATGGTGCTGGGTATTCTTTATCTTACTGCTTTTGGTTTGCCTTCTACGGGCGCACTTTCCGAGGACTGGCAAGAGGCGGAAATCGAAAAGGAAATGATTAAACTCTACCGGGAAAAAAAAGCCCAGCTTCCGCCACTCGACGAATTATCAGAAACAGAAATTTTAGAATTGAAAGAATTGGAGCGCCTCCGGCAGAAGCGGGATAGGGACGAGGATTTCGTCTAAGCGAAGGGCGTTACCCCTCTCTAGTAGTATATATGATCCCAGCCCTAAAAGAGAGGGCTGTGCATACCAAAAACCGCTATCGCCTGATAGCATTTGATGCTTTCTGTTTTGCAAACATATTCGTATTTTTGTCTGTCATCAAAGACATTGCTACATCATAAAAAGTAACTCAAGTACTAAATATGTCTTGCTGTGATTTTTAATTTGGATAAAGATTTATTGCGGGTTTATGAGATCGCGTTCCTGCCAATGTTTGAGGAATGGATAGAGAAAGTCAATGCATTGGAACGACCTTATTATCCTTTGAATGCCATACATTTTGGTTTGTTTGAGGCAGATGCGGAGGATGGGTTTGTGGTGTACTGGATTGGTACGCGCTTTTATCAAAGAGAAATGGATATTTGGAATAAATGGATCAAGGATGCCGAGTATGAACCGCACCCGCAGCGAAAGTTTTTGTACTTGCCTTTTACGCTGGTGACCGATGATTGGTTCATTCCACACTCTATGGTATCACGGGCTTTGCTGGCGTATGTTGATTCGGAGGATTTTGCTTTTTCTATTTTCCGCCACGCGGAAAGAATCACGATTGGTTTTGATGATGGGGAGGTGTATAGGATAAAGTGACCTGCGAGACTGCTCCGTCTCGGTCGAGTCTCGGAAAGGACTCGGCAATGAGCACATTAGCAGGTACAACACAATATCGAGGCCTCTTCGAGAGGCTCAATGAAAACTAAAGTATTTGAAAGAACGATGGAACAACCAATCATTGACCAGCACTATGTCGTGGAAAAAAGGATTGCCCAAAGTGGATTCAAGATGAATGATTGGACGTATGTGGTGATTGCCGACTTTCCGGCGGAGCGGAAAAGCCGCAACGGCAATGTGCGCGTGCGCGGATGGATTGATATGTATGAACTCCAACAATACAATTTGTTACCGATGAAAGATGGTGGTATGATGTTGCCATTGAATGCAGCTGTGCGCAAGAAAATCGGCAAAAGGGTAGGGGATACGGTGCATGTCGTTTTGTATGCGGATGAGTCGCCGTTGGAGATTCCCGATGATATATTAGTTTGTTTAATGGATTCGCCGAAAGCGTATGATTTTTTTATATCCTTATCAGAAAGCAATCAAAAATATTATATCGATTGGATCGAAGCAGCAAAAAAAGTGGAAACGAAAGCAGAAAGAATCTTAAAAATGATAGAGCGTTTGGAAAATGGCTTAAAGTTTTATGATTGGGTGAGGGAAGCGTGAGGGTGGATGCGCGGCTTCGAGCCGTAGGACGATTTAAGTTATATCGACAATCTGTAACTTTACAATCCAAATAAAAAGAAAATCGATGGCATTGCGACAAGGAATATTCAGCATTCAACCCGTTTTAGAAAACGATACAATTCTGCTACGGCCTTTAGAAAACGAAGATTTTGAAGCGCTTTACCAGGTTGCTTCCGATCCTAAGATTTGGGAACAACATCCGAATAAAGATCGATGGAGAGAAGAGGTTTTTAGGGTTTATTTTGAAGGCGCTATGCAAAGCAAGGGGGCATTTAAAATCATAGACAAAGCTACCGGGCAAATAGCAGGAAGCACGCGTATATATGACTATAATGAGGAAGAGAATAGCATTTTGATTGGTTATACTTTCTATGCACGCGTATACTGGGGAAAAGGCGTTAATCTTTTAGCAAAAGCATTAATGCTGGATTATTTATTTCAATATGTCTCCAAAGTGGGTTTTCATATTGGCGCAGAAAATATTCGTTCGCAGATTGCCATTGGCAGATTAGGCGCAAAAAAAGTAGGGGAGCAGGAGATTGCTTATTATGGCGAGCCATCAAAATTAAATTATATTTATGAAGTAGAGCGGGTAGCATGGAATGAAAAGAATGGATAAATTCAATTAAATTTAATAAAACGGGCAATCCATAGTGCCGTCTATAAAAAAAATCATTATGCAATATAATATTGATCTTATTTTCAATTTCCGAAAGTATTTGCTCGCTAAAATTGATTTATTCAGCGCGGAAGAATTAAATTATATCCCCGAAAATTTTAATAATAATATTATTTGGAATTTGGGACATTTAAATGCGGTCTTGCAGGCGCTGTGTTACAGAAATTCGGGATTGCCGATTCCATTGGAAGAAAAATATTTCTATCCGTTTTTACCAGGCACAAAGCCTTCCGATTTTATTGATGAAAATGAAATTAATATCATTAAACAGCAATTTATTACAACCGTACAACAAATACAGATAGATTTGGAAAATGGTTTATTTAAACAATATAATAAACCAGAAAAAATCGAACAAATTTATAATATCCAGTTAATAAGCATCAGCGATGCGATTGATTATATCACCCATCACGAAGGCATTCATTTTAATGCGATTTTGATGCTAAAAAGGATAATAGTATGTAAATGAAAGCCCGCACAATGGAATCGTGTCGTAGATTGTATCCCTTCTAAGGCGCGACACAAGAAAAAACAAAGTATATCTTTATAATATCTTTATAATCTAATCATTAACTTTGTACAAAAAATAATTGGATTTATTCAGAACCAGCACATACAGCACTTTAAATCAATATTTGATAAGCATTTCGCTTACCATCTTGACCGCTGTTGTGTCTTATTTTTCGGTTGAATTTATCGGTTATCGGATTGTAGCGCTTATTTTATTGCTTGTGGTTTCATTATTAGCGATGCTATTTGATATTTTCCCGGTTTTAGTTACTGCGTTATTAAGTGCTTTGATTTGGAATTTCTTTTTTATCCCACCCACCTTTACTTTTCATATTGGCACACCCGAAGATGCATTAATGTTTTTGATGTATTTTGTGATTGCCATGATTAATGCGGTATCAAGTTTTAAAATCAGAGAATTTGAACGAAAAGCCAGAGATAAAGAAGAAAAAGAAAAGAGTATTAAGCTGTATAATATTTTACTTAATTCATTATCACACGAACTGAGAACGCCCATCGCTACTATTATAGGCGCCATTGATACGATTAAAGATAATGAAACAAAGCTATCAAATAACAATAAAAAAGAACTTTATTCAGAAATTGAAATTGCGAGTTTTCGCTTGAATAGACAAGTCGAAAACCTTTTGAATATGAGTCGCCTGGAAGCAGGCATTTTAAAACCAAAATTAGATTGGTGCGATATAAATGAATTGATTTTTTCGGTAATAAAACAAAATAAAGAAAATGCTGAAAACCATGTAATTGTCTTTGAGCCAAATGAGGATTTACCTTATATTAAATCAGATAGCGGCTTTATTGAAACCATTTTAAACAATCTCATTCATAATAGTATTAATCATACACCGATTCATTCTAAAATTATGATTAATGCCAATATTATTGAAAATAAACTACTAATCACCGTTTCCGATAATGGGTTGGGTTTTCCAAAAGATAAATTATTATTAGTTTTTGAAAAATTTTACCGATTGGATAATAAATCAGGAGGCACAGGCTTAGGGCTTTCCATCGTGAAAGGTTTTACAGAAGCGCTAAATGGAAAAATAATATTACAAAATGCTGAAAAGGGCGGAGCAATTTTTACAATTGAAATTCCTGTTGAAACATCTTCTATTAATGAGTTGAATAATGAATAAAGCTGAAATTCTTATCATTGATGACGAGCCGCAAATTCGCAAATTACTTCAAATTAACTTGGAAAGTAATGATTATAAAGTTATCCAAGCAAGTACAGGAAAAGAGGGATTGATTTTATCCGCAAACCACCCGCCAGATTTGATTTTATTGGATATTGGGCTGCCGGACAAAAGCGGACATATTGTATTAAAAGAATTAAGAGAATGGTATAATAAACCTATCATAATTCTATCTGTTCAGGATAGTGAACATGATATTGTGTCTGCGCTTGATAATGGGGCAACAGATTATTTAACAAAACCATTTAGAACAGGTGAGCTTTTAGCAAGAATACGCGCAGCCATAAAAAGAAGCCAAAGTATTGAAAATGAATCTATTATTGCTTGTGCCAATCTTGAAATTGATTTGATAGCACGCGTTGTTAAAAAGAAGGATGAAGTTTTAAAGCTTACTTCTACCGAATATAATTTATTGGCGCTTTTTGCTAAAAATGAAGGTAAAGTTTTGACGCATCGATATATTTTAAAAGAAATATGGGGTGTTGGTTATCAAACTGAAACCCAATATTTAAGGGTGTTTGTTGGTACGCTTCGCAAAAAAATTGAAGAAAATCCTAATAATCCGCAGCATATCATCACTGAAAGTGGCGTTGGTTATCGCTTTCAGTAGTCTTTATAAAATTTTTATGCTTTTCCCGTAAAGCTTGATTTTTTGCATATCTGTTTTGCCCGAACTTTGTGGCATCATTCTTTCACTGAATGAGGACATCAATATGGATCGTAATTCTGCATATCTTTTAGTGGATATACTAAAAGAAATTAATTCTTTGAAGATTTTATTAAATAGAAAACACTTTTTATTAATAAAGTCTCTTTTAAATATTGGAGATTTATTATATGATATGACAAATGGCGCTTTAAAGACATCAGACGAAGAAGATTTTACGCTTCATCTTACTAAAATTAGTAAATCGCTGGAAAATATTAAAGACAATAAAGAAATGGAAATAACAAGAATAGACTTTAATACGCTTTATAATTCCATTGAAAGTATTGCTAAAAAATCGCAGAACTCCAACAACAACTTAAATCATAATCGAAAACAAAATGTATTCATCCATTATCAAGCAAATAGCCAGTTTACAAATTATTTTAGGCATTATAATAATCATTCCTTCCATTGTCGCCATCATCTATCAAGAATGGTATTCATTTGCAGGGTTTGTTATCTCAGGTATTTTTACTTCTTTGATAGGATTTATGATATACAGGTGGTTAAAAACATCACAAGAGCCTGAGTATAAGCATTCCCTGGCAATAGCAGCGTTGGGCTGGTTGATAATTATATTATTTGGAGCAATACCTTATTATATTACAGCGCTCATTACGCCTCTGGATATAATGCAAGCGTTCGTTCCAGAGGGATTTAATTATACTTCTAGTTTACTTCATTTTAGAAATCCTTTACATTCTGTGTTTGAGAGTACCAGCGCTTTTACAACTACCGGACTTACGATGGCATACAACGAACCATCGGTCGGCAAGACAATTCTATTCTATCGTTCATTTTCACAATGGGTAGGCGGGGCAGGATTTATTGTAATGGCATTAGCTGTTTTTAAAAATATTCCGGGTCAAAGCGCTATTTTATTATACAATTCAGAAGCGAGCGGTACCAAGTTAAGAGCAAATGTAATAGAAACCGCCAGATCCATCTGGAAAGTATATTTTGTCATTACATTTATTATGTTTATTTACTTATTAATTGGTACGATTATTATACTTCCCGAATATCCAATTTCCGAAGCAGTTTTTGATGCAGTGAACCATGCCATGACAGGGCAGTCCACAGGCGGATTCAGCACTTTGGACGATAGCATTGCAGGCTATCATTCTGTACAAATGGAGATATTACACATATTACCCATGCTAATAGGCGGATTTTCTATTCCTTTTTTATATCGTTTTATTTTTCTAAAAGAATTTAATCAAATCTGGAAAGATATACAGACACGCGCTATGATTATCGCGTCAATTTTTGGTAGTGTCGTTTTGTCCTTGATGTTATTTAAACCCGAAGTTGTTTCAAATCCCTTTCGGGAGGGCGTATTCCAATTTGTAAGTGCTTTATCCACAACGGGTTGGCAAACTTCTAATATAGGTGGATGGGATGATATTTCCATTCTTTTTATAGTGGCAGGAGCCATGATTATTGGCGGCTCTGCGGGAGGAACGGTGGGCGGTATAAAGATTATCAGAGCATTATTACTTCAAAAAGGATTAATATGGCATATCAATAAAGTTTTTCTTTCAAAGAATACGCTCAAAACGGTAAAATTTAATCATAAAATCTTGCTTTCACAAGAAATGAATGCGGAATTGGCCAGGGCAGGGTTATTTACTTTAATTTATATTTTATTCGTATTTATTTCCACTGTATTTACTGTTTATTTTATGAATGAGAACTTTACACTTGCTGATGCCCTTTTTGAATCTGCATCTGCGCAAGGTACGGTTGGGCTTTCCGTAGGTATCACAGATCCGAGTATGTCACCCATTTTAGAAATTATTTATATTATTCAAATGTGGACGGGTAGAATAGAAATTATACCTGTAATGGTATTGCTGCGGGTATTGATTTATGGTTCAAAGCCAAGCATTATTTAATTTGCTAAATAAAATATTAAAATTATGCACATTATTATTGTGGGTTCAGGAAGAACAGGGAAACACGTAATAGAATCGGCAATAAATGACCGACAAGACGTGTATGTAATAGAAAAAAATAAAGAAGCCGCCGATTGGGTGGCTACTCATTATGATTGCATCGTTATTAATGCGGATGCAACCAATATCGAAACGCTCCGAGAAGCAAAAGCGGATAGAGCCGATGCGATTATTGTTACAACCAATGATGATGCGGTAAATTCGTTGGTTATTTTATTGGCTAAACAACTGGGTGTCAACCGATTGGTTAGTTCGGTGAATAATGAAGATCATATTTCTGTTTTTGAAAATTTAGGCATAGATACCGTTGAAAGCCCTTATCGCTTGAATGGAAGATATTTATACAGAGCGGTTCAAGGCGCGAATGTTAAAGAATTTTGGATTTGGGTGATGGGTTTGAAGTATTAGAGTTAGTTGTAGAAAAAGAATCTGCAGCCGCTAATAAACTTATTAAAGAACTAAATAAAGAAAAGATTTTGCCGCCCGATACGAGGATTATGATCGTAAAACGCAATAGTAAAATAATTATCCCGGAAGGTGAAACGCGCATCTTTGTAAAAGATATCGTTGTGGTATTATCCAAAAGGGAAAAAGTGAGCGAAGTGTCAAAAATATTTGGAAATGTATAAGTTATACATCATATTTATCCTTATTTTTATTGTAATATTCAATAAAACTTTCTCTCAAACGGATAGCTCCTGGCAGCAAAAGCCAGGTGTAAATATTTCTGGTTTTGTAGATGTATTTTATGCTTATGATTTTAATCAGCCAATTAATAATTATCGCCAATCTTTTCTATTTAATCATAATCGGCATAATGAATTTAATATAAACCTGGGGTATATAAAATTAAATGTGGAGCAGATCAAATACAGAATGAATCTTGCTTTGCAAGCGGGTACGTATGCCAATGATAATTATGCAGCAGAACCTGGGCTTTTGAAAAATATTTTTGAAGCGAATGCAGGCATTTCATTAAGCAAGGAAAATAAACTTTGGTTAGATGCAGGCGTTTTTGCTTCTCATATTGGCTTTGAAAGCGCTATTTCTATTGATAACTGGACATTGACGCGTTCCTTATTAGCTGAAAATTCACCTTATTTTATATCAGGTGTAAAATTGACGTATAACCCTAATAATAAATGGACTATCGCAACGCTTATTTGTAATGGTTGGCAGCGTATTCAGCGCCTGGAAGGAAATTCTTTACCTTCTTTTGGTACGCAAGTTAGTTTTAATCCAAATGATAAAATAACTTTGAATTGGAGTACTTTCATTGGCACGGATGTCCCTGATAATATGAGGCAGATGCGCTATTTCAATAATTTTTACGGGAAATTTTATATTACAAAAAAACTTGGTTTGATTGCAGGTTTTGATATTGGAGTGCAGCAGGAAGTAATAAATAGTTCCGTTTATGATATTTGGTTCAGCCCTGTTATTATTACTCAATATGCTGTTAATAAAAATTGGAAAGCAGCTTTTAGAATAGAATATTATCAAGATGAGAGTGGCGTTATTATACCGACTAAAACCGCAAACGGATTTAAAACAACAGGATTTTCTTTAAATTTTGATTATATACCAGCAGCCAATATAGCTTGCAGACTTGAAGGACGTTGGTTAAACAGCGAAGACAAAATTTTTGAAACTCCAAATTCATTTACGAATAATAATTTTTTCATTGTATCATCTATTGCAATAAAATTTTCTGAGATGATAATAAAATAACAGGAATGTAATTTATACCTTATTCTCTCACAGCTTATTTCTTATTATTTTTAATGAATAGCTACTAGACTTTATTATAAAACCAATTCCTGAAATAATTTTTCCAGCGTAATATTCAAATCAGTGGCAAAGCCAGGATGGGGGCGAGAGGTTTGCAAAGAAGCGCTGCGCACCGCAGTCAACCAGCGGAAGCGTTCTGGAACATCCAAAGATGCAATCGGGCCGCCGTCTTTAGCGCCTGAACATATTTTTTCAAAAGCTTCTAAATGTTCTTGTAAAGTTTCCATATCAGTTTCAGGGGCAAGACCCAGGATTTTTTCCTGATTAATTTGATAGCGTATTTTTATATAATTCGCTCGTTTTGAAAATAAAATAACCCCGACGTTGATAAACTCTTCACGCTCAACGTTTGGCACAAAACGAATCACTGCATATTCATATAAGTGTTGCTCTGGCATCTTGCGCTGCTTTTATAAAAATTTCGGCGTTATTTAATCTTGTTGTAATAAATTGCGTATAAATATGCCTGATATTTTCAGGTGTTTCTGTTATATCATTCCAATGTAACCAATCATCGGGAATCCATGATATTAACTCCTGAATTTTATCGAAAGTTAATATTTCTTTATATGTTGTATTAATTTCCTCTAATTTACTTGCTTTTGGCAATAAAACATGATTCTTTATTTGTGAAAAAGGACTCAAAGCTGCGCGCTCCCAATCGCCCCAGGCATGATGAAAATATAAAGATGCACCATGATCGATCAACCATAACTCTCTGTGCCACAGTAACATATTGGTATTGCGCACGGTGCGATCCACGTTGGTCAACAAAGCATCCAACCATACAATTTTAGATGCCGTGTCCGCATCAACCGAATGCACCACGGGATCAAATGTAAAAGCGCCCGATAAAAAATGCAAGCCAAGATTGAGTCCACGACTGGATTGTAATAAATCCTGGATTTCTTCATCGCCTTCGGTGCGCCCAAAAGCCTCGTCAAGGTTGATAAAAACGATTTCCGGCACTTTCAATCCCAGGATTCTGGCGATCTCTCCACCTATTAATTCAGCGATAAGCGCCTTTGTACCTTGCCCTGCCCCTCTGAATTTCAGCACATATTTAAAATCGTCATCCGCTTCCGCCAGTGCAGGCAGAGAGCCGCCTTCCCTCAAAGGCATAATATATCGCATAACATTTACGGTTCGTAACTCCATCGTTGGTGCTTTGGAAAGCAAAGGTACACAGTTTATAAAATGCAGGCTAATTTCTGAAAAAGAAGTCTGAGTGCAGAACTATAGTCTTGATTTTATGTTGTGTTACATCAATTAAATATTTTAAAAAAATCATCTAAAATATGGAATACATCTTTTAATTAAAAATTATAACAAAAATGTAAGAACTTTATATGAAATAAATTGCTTAAATAAGAAAGTTAAGCAAAGAATGGTTATGAAACTTTTTATTTCTTTAGCTTTTATTACCCTTCCGCTGGCGATCCTTGCTCAACAGAAATTTGAGCGCGAAGATCGAATTAAAGATGCGTCAGTTCCGGCGCAGGCTTTAGCTTTTATTGATTCCACGAAAGTAGATAGCAGGATCAAATGGTATCAAGAAGAAAGCCATTTGGGTATAACCATCGAAGCAAAATTTAAATATAAAAAATCCAGGTATAGTATTGAATTTGATTCGACAGGCATTATTCAGGATATTGAAATTGAGATCAAAACGCTTCCAAAAGCGGTACTTGAGAGAATGAATAAAGAGCTTGATTCTGTTTTTAATAAATATAAATTCCAAAAAATTCAACTTCATTATAATGGTAGTGAAGCTGTATTGGCGGGCGTTTTCGAGCAAGAAGATATGTCAAATCGTTTAAACACTTATTATGAAATTATTATAAAGGGTTGGGAATTAAAAACACCCAAGCTTTACGAAATAACCTTTGACGACGAAGGTCATTTGATAAAAAAAATACATATTATTCAAAGAAATTCTGATAACCTTGAGTACTAATTTGATAATATTTTTATCGGCATTATTAGTGTTATTTACTAATGATATAAAGTCTCAATCGCAAAGACGCATAGGAACGCTACCTTCCATTAATGTAAATAAAAAGCTGAACGATGCCTGGGAATTAAACTTTAAAATAGAATCAAGGCAATTCTTATTACAAGAAGAAGCGGGTGAAGACGATGATCTTCAATTTAAATATGCGCTTACTGATTTTTCCATTTTATCCGCGAGGAAAGTGGGCTTAAATTCAAAGATCATAGGAGGTTATCTTATCAGGATTGAACCCGATGAGGCTGCGCATCGCTTTATACAACAATTTACACTCGTTCAAAAGATTAGAAATTATCGGTTGGCGCATCGCCTGGCAATGGATCAAACGATTAATAAAGACGAGCCTTCAGAATTTAGATTTCGATATAGAATAGGCATGGAGTTTTCATTAAATGGAGAAACAATTAATAATAAAGAGTTTTATTTAAAATTAAATAATGAATATTTGAATAGCATTCAAGAAGCCGTTTATGATCTGGAAGTCAGGATGATTCCATTAATTGGATATAATATTACAGATACAAATAAATTGGAATTTGGAATAGATTATAGGATAGATTCTTTTATTCAAAAAAACACAAGAAATACTTTTTGGATTAATATAAATTGGTATTTGAGGATATAAATCCTCTTGATTTTGAAATAATATTATTTTGTAAAAATGAAAATAATGTGCTTACCAAATTATAATAAAAAGCCGGGATTAAAATTAATCCAATAGCAATATTTTTTGTTCCTTGTTTTAAATAATATAGTAAAAATGACTCAACCAACCTATATCGTCAGAAACGCGAAACCCATTGAATTTGAGGCGATTGGAAAATTGATGGTGCAAGTTTATTCGCAATTGGAAGGCTTTCCAAGCGCAGAAGAGCAACCCAATTATTATAATATGCTTGCCAATATTGGAGATTTGACAAACCAACCTGCTACAGAACTCCTTGTGGCCGTTGATTCGAATAATGTAATAGCGGGCGGGGTGGTTTATTTTAGTGATATGCAATATTATGGCTCTGGCGGAACGGCTACCAAAGAACAAAATACTGCCGGATTCAGATTATTGGCGGTCGATCCTTCGATAAGAGGGCAGGGGATTGGTAAATTATTAGTAAATGAATGTATCCGAAAAGCAAAAGAAAAAAACTCTCGCAAGTTATTATTCATACCACCATGGCGATGCAAACCGCTTGGAAAATGTATGAAAATATAGGCTTCCGAAGGTCAGAAGATTTGGATTTTATGCAAGAGACATTGCCTGTTTTTGGATTTAGGTTACAATTATTATAAGAATGTGATGCTTAAAATAAATAAATAAATTATTGGCAAACCTCTTGTGCTTCACCATCTTTAATCTTTTTCCAAATCGATTGCTGCGTGCCTGACTGTTGGGTTAGACCCGACTTTGAGAGGTGTACTTTTTGTTCGCCGCCTTGCGTCCTTTTTTTTCTTGTGGTAGTGGCTGTCTGTCCTAAAATATTGTTGAACCGTCTAAATTTGCTGCGACCTTAAATTGTCTTGCCACCGCATAGTTTAATGAGTTATGATGTTGTCAAATAATATTCCGAAGTACGGTTTTAAAATTATAAATTTTTTATTTCTTGCTTTAAGTTTCTGAAGGATGATTTTTACTTATTCAATTCCATTATTCTAAAGTAATTGCAACATTTCCTTTTTTGTGTCCTTTCTCAACATAAGTATGTGCTTCTACAATCTGCTCTAAGATATAGGTTTTATCAATAACTGGTTTCAGCTTATCTGTTTCCATTAGTTCTTTAAGAAAAATAATGTCTTCAGCATTATGGCTTATTATACCAGTCATTACTTTCTTGCTGCTTGTCATTGAAGTCCAAAAGCCTTGAAGCATCTCTGACATTCCAGCCGCACTTAAAATCATTATCCCATTTTTGGTAAGTGACTTTAAACAGCGGGAAACCGATATTGTTTTAACCGTATCAAAAATCAAATCATAGATTTCACCGTTTTGAGTAAAATCCTCCTTTGTATAATCAATCACTTTATCAGCACCGATAGATTTCACCAAATCAATATTTGCTGTGCTGCACACTCCGGTTACAATTGCCCCATACGACTTTGCTAATTGAACTGCAGCACTTCCAACTGCTCCCGAAGCACCTACTATAAGAACTTTTTGATTTGGCTTTATCATTGCCTTTTTGATAAAATGCAAGGCTGTAACACCACCAAAGGGAATGACTGCTGCTTCATTGTGTGAAATACTAGCAGGTTTCAATGCCAACGATCCATCTTCTGGAAGACAAATATATTCTGCATAAGCACCAAAACTCATATCAGTATGACCAAAGACCTGGTCGCCAACTTTGAAAAGCTTGACTTGGTTACCTATGCTTTCAATTTCACCCGAAAAAACACTACCAAGTATATTAATCTTAGGCTTCAACAAACCGAAAATAAATCTGACTGCAAACGGGTCAGCTTTTCGCAATCGCACATCACCCGAATTAACTGCTGTCGCTTTAATTCGTAAAAGAATTTCATTGTCCTTTGGTGTTGACTTTGCTACTTCCTTGATTTGGAGAACTTCCGGAGAACCATATTGAGTATAAACTATTGCTTTCATTTTCTCTTTATTTATTTTGTTTGATTATTCCAAGGCACAAAGTATTGGTCTTTTTAGCCATAGTATTATTCATTTTATTCATGGTTTAATTTAATTACTGATTATGATTTGTTTGAAAGTTAAATACTAACAGATAGATGCCAACAATTACATCATACGTAAAACAAAAATAGTCGTAATCAGGAGGAAGTAAATCTGAACTTGCAAATAAGGGATATAAAAAATCCCATATTCCGTGAAGGAAATAACCTGCAACCAAAAACCAGCAATTCTTTTTTATTCCGAAATAGGCTAACGACATAAAAAATAGCGCCTGCAATCCGCTTAGCATTGCAGTATTAATGTCTGTCCACGTATATCCGATGTAGAGGAAACCAATACCCATAAGGATTAAACCGTAGACAGTGTTTTTGTCAACTCGCTTTAGAAAGGTGAATATCAAAATTGTTATCAGGCTTGATGATAGACCTATAAGTACAGCATTCATCCCGTTATTTTTTAATGGGTTTGATTTGTTTGTCTTTGCTTTTATTTTTAGTTGGCATTTTATATTATCTTTTAATGATGATGGATATGAGTTGGCGGCTTTTTTTCGTATGGTTTACTGCCGTCAATGACATCAAATGTAGCCATCATCCCTGCTGCATGGTGTTCAATAATATGGCAGTGATACATCCATGTTCCGGTGCGGTTATCAGGCATCCACGCAATTTTTATTTTACTTCTTGGTGTTAAATTGTAAGTGTCCTTCCACGCCTTGTATGCAGGAGCTTTGCCATTCTCTTCAATCACCTGAAAGAAGAAACCATGCAAATGAAAAGGATGGTCCATCAGACTGGTGTTCGATACTTCCCACACCTGCAATTCTCCAACCATAACAGGTTTGTCATTTACATGCATCATCCCGTTTACCAAAAAGTTCATTCCGTCTGTTAAACTTGGGCCAACTGAGAGTTTTATTTTTCTATTCACCTCTGCATCTTGCGGAGCTAGTGGTTCAATCATTCTTAATGTTTCAGGTATGAATGCTTTCGAGGATTTGTTTTCTCCCACTTTTACAGTGGCAAATGTTTCCTGCTTTGGCTTTAAGAATGTCATTCTATTATAAGCCAATGATTCAATGGCAAATGTTTCTCCTTCTGTGAAATCAACTGCAATGTCAATTCGTTCACCCGGAGTTATTAAAGCTTCGGTGACAGTATGGGGATGCTCCAAAAGTCCGCCATCAGATGCAATAACTTTAAATTTTTTTCCACCCAAATGCAACATAAAATATCTTGCACTTGATGAATTGATAAAACGCCATCTTTCTGTTTGTCCGCCATTCACATTGATAACTAAGTCCTCTTTACCATTTAATAAAAGTGTATTGCCCTGCCGACCATCATGCCTTTCAACAATGCGTGGAATGAACCATGATGGTTTTGTAAACTCATTGTTTTCATCCAGCTTCATGTCATCAATCATAAAAATCTTTTCTCCGTCCACAACTGGGTCTGTTTCTCCATCCACTATTAACGCTCCATACATACCACGCTCCATCTGAACAGTTTCATTCGCATGTGCATGATACCAGAAAGTGCCAGCATCGGGTACGACAAAACGATATTCAAAAACTTCGCCCGGGTCAATAGGCTTTTGAACTCCGTCAGTTCCATCCATGGATGCGGGCAGACAGATGCCATGCCAGTGAATTGTGGTAGCTTCATTGAGTTTGTTGGTAAGGCGTACGACCAGCGTATCGCCAACGTTTGCTCTTAATGTAGGACCGGGGAGTTGCTTGTTGATCCCCCATGCTTCGATGGTTTTTCCGGGAGCGATTTCCCAGTTGAATACACTTGCTTCAAAATTGTATTCTACTATTTTAGATTGGGTCTTCATTTTATTTGATTTTTAAAAGTTTTGAGAATTATTTAAATCTGATTCCACACTTTCTGCATATCACTTCCGAGGTTGATGACCGTATAAATAGTCCATTATTTTTTTAATATCCTTTGCAATTGCCTTGCCGTTTTAAATCCACATTTTGAAGCGATATACTCAATCGTATATTCGGGATTATTAAGCATGGTATTGGCGTATTCTCTTCGTAACATGGTTAAGTATTCCAAAACAGTAGAACCCGTCTTTTCTTTGAAAACCCTGCTAAGGTTTCTCGGGCTCATATTCACCAAAGAAGCAAGAAATTCAATGCTGTTTTCTTTAGAAAGATTGTCTATCATGTAATCCTGCACTTCATGGACCTGCGGATTAATATGATTTCTGTAATCCAGGTAAACACTTTGTTGTTTGTGATTTCCGCTTCGTCTGTGATACACGACAAGCCCACGGGCTACTTTATGTGTAAAAAGCGCACCTTTAAGACCCTCTAGGATGGCCAGTGCCAAATCAATCCCGGCGCTGATACCGGCACTGGTGTAAACGTCATTGCTTTTTACATAAAGAATATCGGCAACAACTTTTGCTTCCGGAAATTGAGTTTGTAATTCATTGACCCTTCGCCAGTGCGTGGTGCATTCCGTGTTTTTTAATAAACCCGCATGCCCCAAAGCGAAAGCCCCGTTGCATATGGAACAAACCGTTACCTGATTCTCATAGCATTCTTTTAACCAATTGAAAAATGCTCTTTCCGCCTTAAAGGAGATGCTTCTAACGTATTCACAATCCATACCGGGCACAAAGACAAAATCACCTTCCTTCAATTTTGCATCTTTATAATTTGAAATTTTTCCAAATCCGAGGCCGGAAGTACTGACAGGCGTTTCCTGGAATTGATAAAACTCAAGATCTGTTTCGAAGCCATAAAATTTAGCTTCGGTAAATACCTGTACAGGACCTGCCAGATCAAGTAGTTCAACTGTAGGAGGTATGATAAATGCCATTTTTTTCATTATACATTTTTTACAATAGGAAGGCAATCATTTTATTCTCATTCCAAACCCTAACTCCAGGGCAATATTATCCATATTGCCATCTAAATATAAGATGTTAGAACCTTTAGTGGGCCAGGGATACAATGGTACATACATACGATAAGTGAAAAAATATTTTTTCCAACGCTGCTTCAAGCTATACATCAAACCATAGTCAGGACTAAAAGCGTTGATTGTAGTACCTACTTTATCGAAACGCTCATCATCCAGTGTTTCCTGGTAGGTGGTGTACTTGACTCCAACCATTAACAAAAAAGTATGAGTCCGGTTTTTTGAATAAAATGTTGTGCCGACACCAAATTTTTGGTTTATTGAAAAGTTATAATCGGTTTTTATACCATTAAAATATCGTTGGGTTATATTATTAATATTAAAAGAAGTGTGTGCCGCAATGCTAAGGTGTTTACACGGATTCCATTGAACCAGATTCGTAATAAGGAAATCCGTACCAAAATTTGTATGAATTCCAATGCCCGGCTCAATAGTTAATTGGCGTACTGTTGACAGTTTATTTGTTTCCATCGAAATGTATTTTTGAGCGAAAGCATAAATGCCAGATAAAAGAGAAGTCGAGAGTATCAGATATTTTATTGCGTTCATCTTCATTGTTTTAAAAGATTTTTGAAAAATGCGTGCATCAGGATTACCTGTTTTGAAAATAATACTCCAGTCCTTTTACAATGTTTGGATTCCTTGAACCCATGTGTCCCAAATCTTTTTCAATATTCTTTCCCAATTTAAGGTGTGTATAATTATCCAGAAGTATTTGATAAAGAGCCTCAAAAGGGGCTTGCATCCTGCCAAGGTTTTCTGCTTCACCTATTCCCATAAATACCAATTGTGTCCTGTTCTTATTTTCGGCCCGGTTGTCCTTTTCAAATTGCAGCGAAATCAGGTTGTCAAACCAAAGAGATGGGCTTAATAAAATGTAATTGCCAAACAATTTGTTATTGGCACTAAAGGCATAAGCCCCAAACAGTCCCCCATAGGAATGGCCAAGAATTACCCGGCTGCTCCGGGCAGTATCCACACTAATATTCTCTTCTATTACAGGAATTAATTGGGTTTCAATAAAATTCAAGAATTGCGGGCCACCACCAGTTACGGCACTAACTTCTGTTGGTGTATAATCTATGCTTCGATCCTTTCCATAGCCTATACTTATTACTACTACATTTGTGACAGCAAGTTTGTCCGAAATTTCTTTGCACTTCTTGGATACGAAATCGAAATTTTCTTCCCCATCTAAAACATAGATGGAGGCATATTTTTCAACTCCGGGATTGTAATTGGCAGGCAATCCAACTTTGATATTGTAAGTTGCTCCATTCGCGGTTGACCGTATCGCAAATTCATGCGTTAACGCAGGATCAAATACTTCTTTTTCACAGGAATTAAACAAGAAAAAAAGCATCATTGTGATCGCGATTGTCAGCATTCCTTTAAACAAAACTGCATTGTTTTTCATACTCATTTTAATTTGAAATTATTTAGTTTGTCATAATTGACAATGCAAAGATGGAGTATGCAAAAGCGTAAAGAAGGACAAGATGAGGTCAGAAACGGACAAATAGAACAGGTCAGCAGAAAATATAGGATTTAAGTATTCTGATTTATCTTTGTTTACTCTAATAAAAATTCCAATTCTCCCCTTGAAAGGCGCAGCGAGCCGGAGCCTTCGATGATATCTTCTGCGAGTTGAGTCTTGCGCTCTTGTAATTTTAATATTTTTTCTTCTATGCTATCTTTTGTAATAAATTTCAGCGCTATTACATTTTTATCCTGCCCGATGCGGTGCGCCCGCGCGATGGCTTGTTGCTCGGTAAAAGGATTCCACCAGGGGTCAAGGATAAATACATAATCGGCAGCGGTAAGATTCAAGCCTGCGCCGCCGGATTTGATGGAAATCAAAAAGATTGTACTGCATCATTTTCCTGGAATTTTTCGATTTCGGCTGGCGTTGTTTTTGCGTCAGATCACCTACCAGCCAAGAGAATGCTTGATTTTTAGATTCAAAGTCTGCCCGAAATAAATTAAGGTACTTCACAAAAGAACTGAAAATCAACGCTTTGTGCCACTTCGGCGAATGACGTCCCATTGCTCCAGCACTTCTGTGAACTTGCCGCTTTCTTTGTCAAAATCGGGTTGAATGAGCTTTGGATGGTTGACCAACTGACGAAGTTTGGTGAGCGTTTGCAATACAACTACCTGAAATTGAGGATTATCTGATTGAAAATTATCCAATAATAAATTTCGGGCCGCGGATTTTTCTTTCTCGTAGAGTTTCTTTTGCTCGGGCTCCATCTCGCAGTAATGCAGCGAAACCGTGAGCGGCGGTAGGTCTTTGGCGACTTCCTCCTTCGTGCGGCGTAGCATATAAGGCGCTACGAGCGAGCGCAGGCGGGCTTTTTTATCTTCGTCGTTGCGTTTTTCAATCGGGGTGATAAATTCGCGTTGGAAAAAAGGAAAACTACCGAGTAAATTAGGATTAATAAATTGCATTTGCGACCAAAGGTCAGCCAGTGAATTCTCAATCGGCGTACCGCTCAGCGAAATTTTATGTCGTGCATTCAGTTCATTGGTCGCTTTAAAAACCTTACTATCTTTATTCTTAATTTGTTGACTTTCATCTAATATAATATATTCAAATTCAATCTTTTGCAATAATTCTACATCTCGTAATGCCGTTTGATAAGTCGTCAGCAACACGTCAAAACGAGCCAAGATTCGAGCGTCTTTATGACGTTTATTTCCAATATGTCGATACACCGAGAGCGTAGGCGCGAAACGCTGCAACTCCGCTTCCCAATTGAACACCAGCGAGGCGGGCAGCACGATCAAGGCATTTAAAGGTTGCAGAAAATCATTGTCAGCAGATTGAAACAAACCCAATTGCTGCCCATTATTCTGAGCATTTTCTTTTGGTTTTTGGGCCTTAGCGTGCAGCAAGGCGGCGATGGTTTGGAGCGTTTTTCCAAGACCCATATCGTCTGCAAGGCAAGCACCCAGACCGTTTTGGTACAATTGCACCAGCCATTTTACACCGTCCAGTTGGTAAGGCCGCAAATCTGCTTTTAATAATGTAGATACCTGAAAATCATCTAATTGATCGATTTCTGCATTTTCTTTTTGCAAACCAATCTCTGACAGCAACATATATTGACTTTTCTCTAAGCGTAAATGGTCGCCATCTTTTTTTGCAAATTGCGCCAAGGCTTTGTATTTGGTCATCCATTCCTGCGGAATCAGGAAAAATTCACCATTTGGCAAAGGATATAAGCGATTTTCGTCGCGGATATATTTGGCGAAAGCCAGAAAAGGAATCCTAAACTCGCCCACTTTCACTTCGCCGTACAAATCAAACCAATCATTTTGTTGCTGTGTATCAAGTTGAATATGAGCTGGTTGTAAGTATAAATTCTGCCCTTCCAACTGTGGCGCTACAATGGTGAACCCCGCCTCTTCTAATTTTTTAGAATATTGCGATAGCCATTCCAAGAGATAAAAAGCATCTTCGGTTTTTTCTGATAATTCAAAATAACCATTGCCATCGCTGATTAGACCAAAGTTTTCCAACTTTTCCAACCACTTAGCCTCCAACTTAAAATTACGGATAACCTTGGAAATCTTGATTTCGTCGCCCTCTGCAAACTCAAGCGTTGTGCGTTGCTCTTTCAGATCGCGCCAGAGAAAAGCCGCACCCGGATACAACATTTTTGCGGTGATGCCCCATTCGTTGCGCAGCCAATCGCGCACAGGTTCTAACTGGCAGCCCAGCATTCGCTTATGATAAATAATATCAAATCCATCCGCTTGAATATCAAGCGTGGAGACCATACGCAGGATAAACTTTTGAAAATAAGTCTTAACGCTGGCTTGCGGAATATTAATTTCCTTTTTGCTCAGGAAAGGCTTGACCATATTGCCATTCACGTGCGCAAGGCGATAGAGTTTGTCATCCACCAGCACCCAGGCCGGGGTATTTGTAACAGGGATGATAGCGTGTTTGTGAATATGCCAGGGGCCTTTAGAATCAGAGAGCCAGAGCCGATAACGCACACCCTGGTCGGTTTTTTCAAAATATAAATTGGGTTGCAATGCTTCACTGGGCATTTCCAAAAGAAAATCATTCACCAGGATGCGGCGCTCCACATTCCAGCAAATCGGCAATTGATATTGCGCTATGCGCGTCAAAAATTCGTCTAATTTTCTATGTGTAAAAATTGTAATACTTCGCTCTATTTCTTCTTGCGAAAGCAATTCTGACAAGGGTTTGGGCGCTTTTTTAGGCGGGCTGAATTTTTGTTCTAAAGCTTTGGGTTGTAGCTGCTCGATGAGACTAAATAATTGCTGCCGCAAAGGCGTGAGTTGCAGGCCGTAGCCATCAATCGTTTGTGGAAAGGCTTTCTGCTGAATATGCGCCAATAAACCTTCTGCATCTCGGCTAGCGATGTAAGCTTCCGGGAGGAACAATCCTTCGGTGACAGGGAATAGATTATAAATAATTTCAAACTGCTCTTCGGGCATGAATTTTAAAATTGGAAAGCAAAAATAGGCAATTTGAAGCGGATCATTATGAACGGAATTAAAATCCTGGATTTACTTTTTCTGATACACTTTTACATAATCTACGACCATTTCCTGCGGAAAAACAGTAGTTGTGTCAGGATAACCCGGCCAATTGCCGCCGACTGCTACGTTTAAAATCAAATGAAAACGCTCATTAAAAGGGTAGTTTTCAGGCTGTAACATATTAGGAATAATACGCTGGTAAATCTGCTGATTATCAAGCAACCAGATCATTTCATTTTCCTGCCAGAGAAGTGAAAAAACGTGAAAATCATCAGAAAAATCGCCTTTCGGCAAATAATATCGATTATTATCTAATTTATTATTCGGCCAAGCCGGGCCGTAATGCACGGTACCCCAGAGTACATTTGGCTCATGCCCAACGAGTTCTACCAAATCGATCTCACCACTTTTGGGCCAACCACCAAAAACTTCATCGGTCGGTAACAACCAAATAGCCGGCCAAACCCCTTGTCCTTTGGGCAGTTTGGCACGTATATCTATCCTTCCAAATTTAAAATCGCGCTTGCCTTTGGTACGCAGACGAGCTGAAGTATATTCCTTATTATTTTTTGATTCTTTCAATGCTTTGATATGCAGGAATCCATCTTTAACAGATACATTTTTAATATCATCGGTGTACCATTGTCCTTCATTATTGCCCCAGCCGCAGAGGTCCGGGCAACCGTCGCCGAGTTGGTATTCCCAACTTTTTAAGTCAAGCGCATTATTATTAAAATTTTCATCCCAGACCAAATTGTAATTATCTAAAGTAAATGGAGATGGTTGACTCTCCTGGGGTTGGCTGGCAACATCGCAGGAAATAAATCCTGATAAAATTATTATAATTATAATAAATCGCATCATATTGTATTTAGTTATTTACTGGATATTCTACATTCGGGAAAAGTAATACAAAACTATGATTTTGCAAAGTGCTTTCGAGATAAGTTGGTAGCTTGTCCAGGACATTATCAAAAGAAATACAACCAGCACGAGCATTGATAAATAATAGCAAATCATTATTATTTAATTGTCGATGAATATTCGTGACCTCCTCCCAATCCATCCAGGTTTTAATCTTTACACTGGCTAATCCTTTTTCTTTGCGACAAGCTTCCTGCAAATAAGTTACCGATTCTGATACGGCATAAATTTCAACTGGAATATTTAAATGCAAAGCCATATAAGCCAAGCGTTGAATCCATTCCAAAAAACCGGCTTCGTATTGACAATTAGGTAAGGTAAACACCAGCAAACGTTGATGTTTCAAGGGTTCTCGTATCATTTTACTCACAAAAATCATTTCCTGGCTTTGCTCGAGTAAATTATCGAGAATCGTTCCGAAGAAACGTTCAGCCGTAGAAGGGCGGCCATTCCAGCCAACAACAATATCAGTAACCAACAATTCTTTAGCGGTACGCAAGATGCCACCCACGGGATTAATGTCAACGCGATGAACGGGTTGTAATTTTACACTTTCTTTGGAGGCGTGTTCGAGCGCGGGTTGTAATAATCGGCGATTTGTCAACACTTGTTCTCGGGAAGCGTCGCCATCAAGAATAATAGAAAGTGGGTAAATCGGTTCTACAGAGTTCGGCGCTTTGAGCAGTAATGCCAGATCAATCAAATAAGTCAACGTATTAGGATTAGAATAAGGTACTAAAATGCGTTGTTCCTGTTTGGATAAATTCGTATCGGCTTCATTCTCTTCCAGCACAAGCTTTCGGGCTGCAACATCGGTTGTAAAAGAACTCCAAAGGCAAGTAATCAAAATCAATACTACCGTGCCATTCAGAACTTGAACATCCAAAATATTCAGATTATAGCCAATTAAAATAATGGCAATCGTAGCCGCTGCATGAGAACTGCTCAATCCAAAAATTAATTGCCGCTGTACTTTTGAAAAACGAAAACTTTTTTGGGTCAACCACGCGGCTATCCATTTGGTCAGCAAGGCAACAGTAGTCAGCACAATTGTAACCATAATTGCCTCTTTTCCTTGGAAAAATACATTCAAATTAATCAACATTCCAACACTGATGAGGAAAATCGGAATAAAAATAGCATTGCCAACAAATTCGATGCGGCCCATCAATGGCGAAGCGTGCGGCACAAGCCGATTGAGCGCCAATCCTGCAAAAAATGCACCGATAATTGGCTCTATTCCAGCTAGTTCTGCCAAAAAAGCAGATAGAAAAACCATCGCTAATACAAATATGTATTGGAAAGTGAGCTCCGTTTCTACCACTCGAAAAAACCACCGTGCCAATAATGGGATTAAACCAAATACGATTGCAATAAAAATAGTTAAACTGACACCCAATCGAATCCAAAACATCAGATTCATGTCGCCAGTTGCAATATTAGAGACGATTGCCAGCACCAGCAATGCCAGTACATCGGTGATGATGGTGCCACCAACGGTAACCGTAATCGCCTCATTTTTAGTGACGCGCAAGCGATTAGCAATCGGATATGAAATTAAAGTATGCGTAGAAAACATACTCGCCAGCAACACCGAGGGTAGCCAATCATAACCCAAAATGTAATGTGATGATAAAATGCCGAAAATTAAAGGAATAGCGAATGTAAGCAATCCAAAAGTCAGACTTTTATGCCTGTTTTTACGAAAAGATATCATATCGATCTCAAGACCTGCCCAAAACATGATATATAATAAACCAATCGTACCTAATAATACGACTTCTTCACTTCGAGCCAATACATTTAATCCATAAGGCCCGAGCAAAGCTCCTGCTAAAATCAGACCCACGATGCCCGGCACACGCAGTCGCTGCATGATAGCCGGGGCAACCAGCATCACCAGCAAAATGATGGTAAACAGCAACACAGGCTCTTTGACAGGGAGCGACCAATCGAATAACAGCAGCATAAACAGGGAAATTTATGCGGAAGTTACGAAGAAGAAATTAATTATTTAGTTAAAGATGATATAAAATTTATTGCCCAATTAATACAAAAGCTGACCAATAATAAGGATGGCTGAAACGATCTGTGCGGATCATATTTAATTTAGCTTGTTGTAATGGATTGCCAAAATTATTACTATCATTATTTAAATGTTCTTGATAAAATGCAACCATTAAATCCGAAGTCGCTTGATCTTGTACGTTCCAAAGTGATACGACCAGATTTTCTGCGCCAGCGTAGAAAAATGCGCGCGATAAACCTAATAAACCTTCACCACTCGTAACTTTACCAAGTCCTGTTTCACAAGCGGAAAGCACCACCAATCGGGCGTTTAGATTCAAATTATACACTTCACCGGAATATAAAATATGATCTTCCGCTGCTGTAGTATCAGGAAAAAATAATAAGCCCGATAAATCAGGTTGTTCTTCATTAATAAAACCGTGCGTAGCAATGTGGAGATAACGGCTTTGACTGATATCAAGCTGTTTGAGGCGTTTTTCATTCGCATTTTGATAAAGTAAAGTGGTTGCTTTTTGTCCTTTTTGTTTAAAAACAGCTGCAATCGCCTGAATTTCATTGGCTGTAGCCGGAAGCGGTGTAATAAATTTTCCATCAAATGTAATATTGCGATTAATTCCCTGATTATCTAGAGGATTACGTATATCATTTATAAAGGATTCCGTTGATTGTAATTCACCGAAAACAGGTGCATAAGCTAATAAACCTTCACTTTGTTGCTGTGTAGTAGTTACAGATTGTTCCTGATAATATAATCTCGCTGATAGCGCATAACTCATTTCATAATTATTAACTAAATAGGGCAATTGGCTAAAATTAATTTCATTTCTCGGATTTACTTTTTTGGAAAGCAACGCTTCAAATGGTAATTTACTCAAAGTGCCGTCAGGAATAATGATTAACGATTGAATATTTTTATCTATATTAAAAGGAAATAATTTTTGATATAAATTATTCGCCAACATGATATAATCATCATCCAATTTATTTGTAATACTTTTGCGAAAACCGACCTGATCTTCATAAAAATTATTACCAATTGCCGAGCGATAGACTGCAAAATCTTTTTTACTTATTACAAAACTATAAAGCACTGAATCGCCTGTAAAATAACTGACTAAAGCAGTGTTTTCGGGCAAAGCGAATTGAATAGCACGCACACGGGGCACGGTTTGATCATATTTTAATTGATAATAAAATGGATATTTATTTTCTAATTGAGTAATTAAATTCCGATAAGCCTGTTGAGCAGTAAATAACTCATTTTGATATAATATTTTTTCTATACTATCGGGTTGCTCTGCTAATTTTAGATTAAAAAAATTAATGTCTGACTTCAATTGATCTTCCAATGCAATCAAGGAATCGGGAATGCCTGCAAACTGCTTCGCCTGGTTCGCTGCGAGTGATTGCGCCAATACATTACTCTTACTCTTTTCAGAAAATGCAAACGCTTCTTCCAGATACTGCTGAGAACCAGAGACTTCTGCCAGGTGAATGCAATTTTCAATCGCCGCTTGCGATAGTTTATAAAATTTTTCCGAAAGTCGAATTTTATCTTCGGAAGATAATAATTCATTACGCACCAATGTCAAGGCAGAGTCGGCTACTTCATATAATAATTTGGCGCGTAATAAAGCAGTTTGATCGCCACCCATACGCATCAGTTGCGCTTTATGCATTAATGATTCAACGAAATAATCATATTTATAAAAAACCTGAGGGCGAGGGTGCTGCATTTTCATATTCCACCTCGAAATCGTTATGATTAGCGGCTAAAGCCTGTTGTAAGTATTGTAAAGCTTCGTTTCGATTGCCCTCTTTTTCAGCGATTTGCGCCAAATTATTATACGTGTAAGCGAGTTTATAACTTTTGTTATTAAATAACGCCTGTTGAATATTTAACGCTTTTAAATTATATAATTTTGCTTCTCCGTATTTATTTAGTTTGTAATAAACATCGGCAATATCATTATTTACATTAGCAAACCGTTCACGTTGTTCTTCGTTATTTTCAATAAGTGATACAAGTCCTTTTAATTCAGCTAAAGCACCTTCATAATCGCCACTATTCGCGTAGGCAATACCTAAGTTATTATGCGCCATTATTAAGCTCGGATGATTTGGTTCTAATGTTTGAGCGTATAATTCAATGGCTTTTTGATTCAATTCTATTTCTTTAATATGATTTTTTTGTAATTCCGCAAGATTCGACCAATTGATATAAACATTACCTATTTCTACTGAATAATCATCTGGTAAAGATTGATATTTTTGAATGGCTTGTTGGTAATAAGAGGTCGATTCTTGATATGCGCCTTTATTTTTATAAGTAACAGCGAGATTATTGAAAATATCAGCGATACGAACTTCAAAGTCGTCCGGATTTGCCCGAAAAATAGCTAAAGCGCGTTCGTAATATTGGACAGCACTATTATATTCACCTTTAATATCAAACAAGCCACCCATGTTTAAAAGCACATTCGCCAGCGTCGGGTCATCTTTTTTTAATATTTCTGCTCGGATATTAAAAGCTTGATTATAACATTCTAATGCTTTATTATAAAGTTTTAGGTATTCGTAAGCAACACCCATATTATTCAATACACTTGCCACTTGCGTATGCCTCACTCCCAGTATTTGTTTTCTAACAGTGGCTGTTTTTTGATAAGCGCTTAAAGCTTCAATAATCATACCCTTACCTCTATAAGAAACGCCAAGCAAATTATTATGATCCGCAAATGCAAGAGAATTACTATCTATTTTTGATAAATTGCTATAAATGAGGTCTATACAAGTGTCATAATTTTTGATAAAATAATAACCCCTGGCAATTTGATATACTACTTCTACTTGCCCTTCATAAGCATCCATAGTGCTTGCTACGTCTTTATCCGCCTGATGTAATATATTTATACCTTTCTCGTGATAGTTTGAAGAATAAAGCGTTTTAGCAACTTCTATAAAATTAGAAATATAATTTCCAAAATCTTTATACTCAAGATAAATTTGCCTCGCTTTTTCTAAATAAATAGTTGTGCTATCGACCTTCTCTTCTTTCAGACAAGCCAACGCCCTTGTAACAAGTACATCTGCACTGGTATCTGGGATATTATTTTGAGCTGCTATTGATATACACGATAGCAGTAATAAAGATATCAAGAAACCCGATAGCGAATGTTTCAACATTTTAATTATTTTTAATAATGTAATTATGCTTCTTCCACTTTTACAATGGCATCATTTTTTGGGTCACCAATATCAAAAGAACCAATATTGGTAGGTGGATCATAAGCAACCAATGGGAGCAGCCAGACATTTGCGCTGGAGTCGCCTAAGTTTGTTTCAATATTTTGATTTTGGACAACTCCAGTTGTGTCATCTAAATATATTATACCAAGTAAATATGGATTCCCACCATTTACCGATGGGCTGCTTGCCAAAATATGTATTCGTACATCTCTTTGAACATCTGTACTGGTAATTTGCATATATTCTAATCCTCCTGATAATGCCTTTACATCAATGTAATATTGTGTCGGTAAAATATTCGTTGGATCTAGTAATAAATCGGTAATTTGATTAGCAGGATAAGATTGAATAACTGAATAGCCGGAGCGGGAACTCGCGGAAAACTGAATATTCAAACTTGCCGCGTATCCAGCAGGCGTATCAGCCGTACCCGGGCCGATTATAAAAGTGTTATTTCCTTGATTAACATATTGCAATGCAGCAGCCATCATCACCGGTGTTCTCTTCACGCTCAATATTCCATTAGTAGTTTGACTCGTGATCTGGGCGCTACTTGCCACTAATGTATTGGTCCCTCGATTCGTAGTGTTGTAAGAATAAACTAAAATATTGGGTTGCACACCAATACCATCCACTATGAATTGCGTATTCGAACCTTTTTTATATTTAGGTACGTGATTGATAATGAGTTGTGAATCCTCTGCAATGGGGATCGGTGTGTTGGTCGGTAGGTTTGTCATTTTATTAAATTTTACAAGGTTAAAAATATTTTGCTTAGGCAGAGATTATTAAACTCTTATAATAATTAATTCTTAAAACTTAATACACTGATCAAAGCTATTTTGAATAAAGAATAGAAATTTATTCAATGTAACATTTTTTGCTAAAAAAGAATAATTAAAAGTAAATATTATCATATTTACAAAGATAAACTGTAACAAAAGCGGCAATTAATTGCCGCTTTTGCTTGATTAATATTACAGAGTCTATTCTTTCTCTTGATAGACTCAAGCTTCTTCCACTTTTACTGTAGCATCATTCTTCGGGTCACCAATAGAGAAATTAAACGTATTACCACTGCCACTACCTTGTATCAATGCCATCATCTGGAAGCCATTGGCGAGGTTGATACTACAAATATTATTGACGATCGTATTGTTCAGGGTATCTACGACGCCGAGCAGGTTGCCACTGTTATCAAAAAGATGAATCCAAACCATCTGCTCAATCATGGCACTGTTGTGGACGTCGCCATCTACCTGTATCGCAATTGTCTGATACTGGTTGGCGTTATTGCCGAAAGCGGAGTCGTGAATATCAAGTAAATAGCCCTGTTGATGCAAGTAGTCTGTCACCATGAATATATTTGCAGGAGTACCCCGGTAAGGTACGACATTCGAGTTGGCAGGCGGAGTAAACGATAACGTAATGCGGGCGCCCATCACACCATCAAAATCAGTGCCTGTGCCGTCGCCTACACCAATATCAATCACATTAAAAGGCGTACCAGCACTATTGACTTGGGTGGCGTACACACTCGGCAATAACATACCGAACAACCGGACATAGCCGCTTTTCTGAAATGTAACAGAGAAGGAGGTCTGGTCTGATCTTAAAAAGCCCCATTGAAAAGGATAAGTGGCGTTGTCGTTGTAATAACATAGCGCATAGATCTGTGTATTCGTCAAAATACTTTCTGCGCTGAAAGTCACTGTTTTAGATGAGCCGCTTACCTGAACGGGATAGTTTAAACCGACCAGCTCGGCGGCTAAATTTAGTGAATGATCCATTCTGTTTGGTTTTAGTTATTTATAATGATTTTAATAAAAATATTACAGTTTTGAGCTGAGAAAGTGACCCTAACGCATTTCAGTAAACAGATCACTGTTCGCCATTTTAAAAGTCAGGTGATACGATATTTCAGAATTATAATAAATAGAAGTAAAAATGACAGATTTACATAATTGGTAAGTTTTTGAAAGTGAAAAGGGTTTTAACCCGTAAGCTTTCTAAGCTATATGTTTTCTATACCAACAAAAATAGTGTCGTTTGCAAGATTAGCAAAATTTTGTCGTCTAACTTGCATTTTAAGCGATAAAAATTGTGCCGAATTCGACCAAATAAAAAAACAGCATAAAAACGTTTTGCAAAACATCATTTTGTGTTTTTTGGATACAAGAAGTATTTTTTAGCTTACTTGGTCGTATTTCTAATAATTTTCGCCGACCATTATAGGTTTGTATATCATATTCAGTTATTTTTATTGCAAGACTTAAAATAGGAATCTTTGATTAGTATGAGGAAAAAGACAAAATATCGATTTAAGATGTGGGCCATCAGTGCAGGGAATGCCTTATTTATGCTATTTTTTACTTTTTTTTGGTTGAATCAACCTTATACATTTGGCGATGAAGCTTTTTTAATTAAATGGTCATCGCTTACTAAAAAATCGTTATTTGGTTTTGACCCCAAACCCGACCCGGAAGATGTACTTTTTGTAAATGTGTCGAAGAACAAGACTACCATTGATGCGCAGAATGAATTTGGAGATATTAGTCCTTATCATCGAAAAGTAATTACCGACCGTCAGCAATTGGCGGAGTTCTTTAACTTGATCAATCAATATGAATCCGATGTGCGATTTGTTGTCTGTGATGTTCTTTTGGAAGATGCTACTGAATATGATGCTTTATTGGCACAAGAATTTGCTAAATTAGATCATAAATTACTGGGTGTGAGTCACTTAACTAAAAAAGGTAATTATATCCGCCCGGTTGTTCATATGCCTTATGCACCTGCTACTTATGCTGCTACATTAGGACTTTTTCTAAAGTTTCCGCTGATGCTGAATGACTCGCTGAAAACGATACCCCTGGTCATGTATGAACGATTGAACGATGTACAATATCAAAAAACGGGTTCTTTTTTTCGTTTTAAAAGACGCCTGAGTCTGCCTGCACCTATTGTCGATTTTAAAGTACGTAGCTCGGATTTTCGTATTGGTACAGAATTGAGCGATGCGAATTTTGCAGTGTATGAAATGGGGACTATCCTGGAAATGCATAAGGATAATATTTTGGGGACTGAAGAAATGGCGGCATTTTTCAAGAATAAGATTATTATGATCGGCGATTTTGAGGCAGATATGCACAATACCCCTTTTGGCAAAATGCCAGGATTGCTGTTGATTTATAACGCTTATTTGACTTTGGTTGCCAGGCAAAATTTGATTTCGGTTGGCTGGATATGCTTTATGTTGTTGGCTTTCACTATTATAAGCTATCGAATTTTTTCTGATGTGAAAGTAGAGAAACCGGTTTGGTTGGTGAAGATGTTTCGCTCTAAGTTCGGACAATTGATTCTAAACTCGCTGGATGAGTTGGCAATACTGATGATTATTACATTATTATCATATTTTTTGTTTAATATTCATATCAATATTCTTATATTTCTTATTTATTTAAAAATAATTGACTTTCTATGGAATAGAACGGGTTTACATAAGTCCAAATCCGCTGCTTTAGAAGAAGCAGTGACGTCAACAAATTAAATTCAAACATCATGAGAACGCTTATTCCCATTTTTCTGTGCCTTATTTGGTCTATGGCGTCACAGGCCCAATACGTTGTAATGAAAGTAAATGAGACGGTCTATTTAAATGATAAACCGCTCAAAAAAAAGGACATAATTAATAGTAAATCCAAGCTGCGCTTTAGCTCCGGCGAGGCGTTTGCTTATGTAATGTCGCCTAATAAAGGGTATTTTATTTTAGGTATAAAGGATCGCAAAAAAGCAAAAGGCGAGTTTATCCTGGCTTTGGAAGAAGCACTCGTGCCGCCCAATGATTATTATGCTGCTGCTACACGCACCCATGGGAATCCCGAGATTGCAACATTTGAGGATCAATACGATCTAAAAGCTTTTTTCAGGGATCAATTATTTTTTATTGTGCCCGCCAAATTTAAAGTCTCTGCGCAGCACTTTCCACTGGATAGCAATCATTTTTTTATGGTGAAACATTACTTGAAAGATGGTTGGTTTGGCAAGGCATTACCTCAATCAGAACAATCATTTGAATTGAATCAAAAATTATTTCAATTACATGATAAAGTTTTTGATGAAAAATTGATTCAATATTCAGAATTATACTTTTCAAATCAGGAAACTGGCGAAGATCAATATTTGGGGCGCTTTACATTAGAATTCCTTTCACAAGATATGCTACTGGAAGAATTGACGACTTTATACGATGCTGTGGGTAAAATTTCTGCCGATCAGTTTCTGCACGAACATGTTATGCCTTATTTAAATTTACAATATGGCAAAACGCAACCAGAAGTTATAGCCCAATTGGTAAACAAGATTCTTGAAAGATAAACAGAAATTATTCGCATATTAACCTTTTTTAACCTTATTTCAAGAGCGATTAACTTGTTTCCAAATTTTGGTGACCTATTTTTGGAGCTGAATTTTGAATAAAATTTTAAAATTTGGTAATAATCCATACAAAATGAAAAAGGTCACTCGACTCTGTTTGTTTTTTTTACTTGTAAACACCGCCCTGCTTGCGCAAAAGTATAATCTTACTGGTACTTTGCTGGCGGACGATACTTCTGAACCCTTGGTATCAGCGACGATTATGCTGTTGAATCCTACGGATTCTTCCTTGATTAATTTCGGGCGTTCCGAATCCAATGGCACTTTCGTGATTAGAGGTTTGAACACCAAAGATCCTTATTTACTGCGTATTACATTTCTAAGTTATGAGTTATATGATCAGCAAATACCTGCTGGCGTGGATAAAAATATCTACGATGTAGGTACCATCCGCATGAAACCTGCAAGCTTGACGCTTGGGGAAGCGGTAGTGACCGGCGAACATATTCCCGTACAAATCAAAAAGGACACCATCGAATTTAATGCGAATGCCTTCAAAACGCAACCCAATGCGGACGTGGAATCTTTGCTCAAGCAACTCCCCGGAGTCGAAATAGAAAGCGATGGTTCGATTAAAGCGCAAGGTCAAGACGTGCAACGCGTTTTCGTGGATGGGAAAGAATTTTTCGGCAACGATCCTAAAATTGCCACCAAAAACCTGCCAGCCCGCGCCATTGATAAGGTGCAAGTGTATGATCGCAAATCGGATCAGGCTACTTTTTCAGGAATTGATGATGGCGTACGCGAAAAAGCGATCAATTTGACCCTGAAAAAGGATCATAAAAAAGGATTATTCGGCACGGTTAGTGGCGGCTATGGTAATGATGATCGTTTTGAAGGCCGAATCAGTCTGAATCGCTTCCGCGAAGACCAGCAATTATCGCTCATTGGTATGGGCAATAACGTGAACCGTTCCGGATTTTCTTTCCAGGATTATATGAGTTTTACAGGTGGTGCGCGTGGCTTGGGCGGTGGCGGTAGAGGCTCCGTGCAAATTACAGTTGGCGGTGGCGGCTCAGGAGGTGGTGGACTTCCGCTTGATTTTGGCAATAGCAATACTGGCTTCACGCGCACTTGGGCCGGTGGCTTGAATTATAATAATGAGTGGAATAAGAAAACCAAATTAAATTTGAGTTATTTCCTTAATTCTTCTAATCGGGAAGTGGATCGCCTGTTGAATCGAGAAAACTTTTTATCGAACGGCAGTTTTAAAACGAATGAAAATTCATTCGGCACCAGCCTGAACGAGAGTCATCGGTTGAATTTGACCCTTGAACATGATATCGATTCTTCGAGTAATATTAAATTTACTTCTAATATGGGGTATAGCAAAACCGACCAGAATTCTGAAGCGAATAGCGAAGCCTTTGGTTTAGAAGATATTATACAAAATACAGGGGATCGGATTAATTATTCCAATGGATTAGGTATGAATTGGAATAATAATTTGTTGTATCGCCTCAAATTGGGCAAACCTGGCCGTACCCTGAGCGCCAATCTCACTTTTGGACTGAATGATAGCGAGCGCGATGCCGAGTTGGAATCCGTTAATAAATATTATGATGGTGGCGCTTTATTCCGAACGGATTCTATTATGCAGTTCAGTAATCAATTGGGCAATACTTTAAGCTTAGGCGGAAATGCTTCCTATACAGAGCCTTTGGGCAAGCGCCGCTATCTGGAATTGAATTATGCTTTTAATCAGAATCAAAACGATCAGGATTATGAAGTATTTGATGTAAATAATGGTGAAGAACAATTTAATGATCAATTAAGTAATAAATTTGATAATACGACGCAATATCATCGGGGCGGTGCAAATTTCCGCAAGAATGCTACCGATTATAATTTCTCTTTTGGCGCGCAAGTGCAGCAGACAATTCTGGATGGGAATTTGATTTTACAAGATGTTGAAATTAATCGCTCTTTCACCAATTTCTTGCCCAACGCGCATTTTAATTATGATTTTACCTCCGCGACCCGTACTAGCTTAGATTACACGACAAATGTAAATGAGCCAAGCATTGAGCAATTATCACCATTGGTGGACAACAGCGATCCGCTGAATATTTCAATTGGTAATCCGAATTTACGGCCGGAATATGCACATCGTATATCGACTAACTTTAATACGTTTAATGCTTTCACTCAGGTTAATTTATTTGTTTTCCTCAATTATGTTTACACACAAAACAGCATTTCGAATGCGCAATGGATTGATGATAACTTCGTGCGTACGACGCAGGCTGTAAATGTGGACAATAGCCATCGCTTCAACAGTTCGTTCAATTTCGGTTTCCCAATCAAGCGACCAAATTTACGCGCCAGCTTTAATCCAAATTTTACATGGTCGAAAGGATTTAGTTTGATTAATGATGTGGAAAATGAAACCAAACGAATTAATCTTCGCAATGGTGTACGCCTTTTCTATCGCTATAAAGAAATGCTTAATGCGAGCGCCGGCGGTAGCTTAAGTTACAATCAAACGCATTATTCTTTACAAAGTTCACAAAATCAAGACTTTATAAATCAAACTTATGATGCGGATTTTAATCTGAATTTACCTTTTGGATTATCATTCGGATCTTCACTTAATTATACGATTTACAACAGCATCAATGACGATAGCGCCGACCAGTCGGTACCACTTTGGAATGCTTCCATCTCGCAATTTATTTTAAATAAGCGAGGTGAAATAAAATTTGCAGTAAATGATTTGCTCAATCGTAATGTAGGCATCAACCGTGTAGCTGATGTCAATTATTATCAAGAGGAAATTACACGATCTTTAGGCCGTTATTATATGGTTAGCTTTACTTATTCATTGCAGCAGCTTGGAGTAGGCGGCGGGCCGGTTATTCGTATGCATAATTAAGTGTAATAATGCAATAATAAATATTGAATTATAATAAAGCCGTTTGATTGTGCGCGCAGTCAAGCGGCTTTTGTTTTATAGAAACTTTTGGGTATAAAATTTTATATCTTTGGGAAAAAGATTATAATCGGAAATGATTCCACACGCCAAATTGCGCGAAGATTTACTTGCTCAGCCAGATGCAGCTTTGATTCTGAAAGAGTTAACGCAAGTACTGGAAGCTGAAAAAGCTAAAAGAAAGGAATATTATGCACTGGTGCATGAAGACACAAAAGCGGAGTTTATCAACGGCGAAATTATTTATCAATCTCCCGTAAAGCGCAAGCATTGGCTGGTGTCTGCGAAGCTATCCGCGAGGCTTATTACTTTTGTTGAACAGCATCAATTAGGGGAGGTGGGTGTTGAAAAAGTCTTAATTAGCTTGACGCGCAATGACTACGAACCCGATATTTGCTTCTTCCGCAAAGAAAAGGCTTCCGCTTTCAAAAAAGACCAAATGCACTTTCCTGCACCGGATTTTGTAGTGGAAATTTTATCAGATTCGACCGAAAAAAATGATCGAGAGATTAAATTCCAGGATTATGCCGCGCATGGCGTGCAAGAATATTGGATTATTGATCCTGACAAACAAACCGTAGAACAGTATATAAATGAAAATCAAGCTTTTGAATTGCGCCAGAAATTTGTGACGAGCGGAATATTACAAAGTGTTGTAATTGAAGGATTTGAAATGGAAATTTTGGATTTATTTGCATAAAAAAATCGGCACAAAGACAAAGCATTGCACCGATTTAGTCGGGTGAAAAAATATTTAATTTTCGTTATATTACTATTGTCCTCCTCTGATAATCATTCTTTGACCGCCACCGGCGCCGCCCATTTGTTTCATTTGCTCTTCCATCATCGCACGGAATTCTTCTTCTGTCATTTCTTTACCTTTGCTGGGTACTTCCAATTCATCTTTTTTCAAAGGGCGTTTGTCAATCGAAAGCGCCGTATATACGGTTTCTCCTTCATTAATATCCAATTTCAAAATCAAACCTGGCAAGGATCCAAAGGTTTCAGGACCAGCAGCCACTGGTATATCAGTGGTAAACCAGGCAACGATATTGCGAATGTCGCCATTGGGATTGGTATCGGTCATGGTCGCTTTCATACAATTATAGCCGGCCACTTCTTCCATTTCTCCGCTTACTTTCCAAGGCGTTTGCTGAATTTCACCTTTGATGAGGAATTTTTTAGCCATAAATTCTCGTTGCTGGATGCGCTGTCCCTCTTTGAAATTATAGTAAGTCTCATTTTTAGGGCGCACCATGCGGAAAGTCATACCATTATTATTCGATACTTCATCGGTAGATTCATCTTCAAGATTTTTATACAAAGATTCATTTGCATTAAAAAACAATTGCATTTTATTGATGCGAAACTCCGGCATCATAGATCTCATATCTTGTCCGTTGACCACCAGCGCGTTGCGATGCATATTTGTTTTTTGCTCATAAATAACTACGCCTTCCTGTGCCAGGGCTAAGCCCTTGGAAACGAGGGCCAAAACAATAAGTATTAATAATTTTTTCATGATATATCAGTTTTTTTTTGACAAATGTATTGCTCTGAAATGATAACAGGGGTTAATCATCCTTGATTTAAAGTTAATTAAAGTTAAAAGACCGAACATATTGATTCAGAAGGGTGTAAATTTGTGGAAGGATTAAAAAGGTATTAGGGCATACAGGTGTACAGGCTTCAAATGGAATCTATTACATTATGCCTAAAAGCCTTTAAACCTTTAGCCTTTATGCCTATAAAAACATGATTCGACCGAAGAAACATATCATTTCGCTTATATTGATACCGCTCAGCATTCTGCTCTTGGTGGCGTCTCAAGTTTTTTGGCTAAAAAAAGTGTACGAAGAACAGCGCGTCTGGCTGCGTAAAGAAGCGGATAATCTCTTTCATCAGACGATTTCAACATTACAGGATTCTATATTTCAAAGTAAAATAATCGCGGAAAAAGATAGTTGTGATACGATTGCGACGGCAGCACCATGGAATAAAACGAATACAACTGCAATAAGAATCAGGGGGGAGCGGCCTTCTGCCTTTTATTTTACAAATGATTCACCAAATATCGCACGCCCTCGTTTGAGACAAGCGGCTCCATATACTTCCGATTCGAAAACAAGCATTACGGCTTATTCAATGGATGGTGCGCACCTGCAAAATCAGGATCAAATGAAGGCGCGAGTGGGGGGTAAACTATTTTCCATTCCGCCCGATAGTATTCAATCGATTCACGTGAGGAGAGCACTTCAACAAGTTATTCTGACTGTTGAAAGCAAAGACAGCAATTCTCGCGGGTTTATGATAAAAATTGATGACGATTCGCTCGCTACACCTACCGTTCAATACGCTTTTGACAAAGCTTTACAAAACGCTGGAATGCCCATTGGCTTTGACTTGATGAAGTTTAAAGTACCGAATATCAAACTTGATGAAGATAAATTGATCGTGGGACCGCTCCTGGCGGGTGTGCCTCCACGCGATGTATTTGCTGCTGAACTACTCAATTACGAAAGTTATCTTTTTCAAAAAATTTTACCTCAATTATTATTTTCCATTTTTTTAATTGGGATCACTTCGCTTGCTTTTTGGCTGATTTTCAGGAGTTTACGACAACAACAAAGATTAGCGCAATTAAAGAATGATTTCATTAGCAATGTAACGCATGAATTAAAAACACCCATTGCTACGGTGAGCGTTGCCATTGAAGCGCTGAATAATTTTAATGCTTTACAGAATCCGCAACTGACCCGCGAGTATCTCGATATTTCCAAAAATGAACTCAATCGCCTTAATATACTGGTTGACAAGGTTTTAAAGATGGCAATTTTTGAGCAAGGCGAACCGGAATTGCGCACGGAACGATTCGATTTTAGAGAGGTTTTACAGCAAATTGTGGACTCTATGAAACTCCAATTTGAAAAATATGCCGCCAGGGTGGATTTTGACTCCATCGGTGCTGATTTTACGGTGCAAGGTGATATGACCCATCTTACCAGTGTGGTATATAATTTAATTGATAATGCCTTGAAATACAGCAAAGAAGAACCCGAAATCAATATCAAACTGGAGCAGCAAAATGGTCAATTGACCTTTATTGTACAAGATAATGGCATCGGTATCGCACCGGAGCACCAGGCACGAATTTTTGAGAAATTTTATCGCGTTACTTCGGGTGATGTGCACAATACGAAAGGGCATGGCTTGGGCTTGAGTTATGTAGCCAATGTTGTGAAAAAGCACGGTGGCAGCATCGCAGTAGCGAGCGAACTGGGTAGGGGAAGTTGTTTTACCGTGCATTTGCCAAGAGGAAATTAATAAAGTCATATATAAAATGTAAAATTGCAGCATTTTTAAATATCTCAAAAGATTCTTTTACATTTAAAATTTTACATTTTGCGGTTTATGGGTATCAAAGTATTCTATGTAGAGGACGAGCCTTTCCTGGGGCGAATTGTAAAAGAAAGTCTGGAGAGTCGCCAGTTTGAAGTGCGAATGGTTGCTGAGGGTCAGCAAGCGCTTCCTGTTTTTCGACAATTTCAACCCGATATTTGTGTACTGGATGTAATGCTTCCGCAAAAAGATGGCTACGCGATTGCTACTGAAATTCGCCAAATCAATCCTGGGATTCCCATTATTTTTTTGACTGCAAAAACGCAAACCGAGGACGTACTCAAAGGCTTCCAATCGGGCGGGAATGATTATATCCGCAAGCCTTTCAGCATGGAAGAATTGATTATACGCATTCAGAATTTATTAAATATAACTGGTAACGGCCTTCCTAAAAATAATCCGACAAGTAATGAAATGGTGAAGATCGGGCAATATGAATTTTCGCCGCTGCGCTATGAGTTAAAAGTTGGCGATCATGTGCGCAAGCTATCGCACCGAGAAGCAGAATTACTGCGGATTTTGACAGAAAACAAGAATATAGTTGTGACTCGAAAAGATATTCTCAATGAAATCTGGGGCGACGATTCCTTTTTCAATTCTCGCAACCTCGATGTCTATATCACCAAGCTCCGTGATTATCTGAAAGAAGATAGCGCTCTTGAAATCCTTACCATTAAAGGAATTGGTTATCGTTTTGTTGTTGAATAATCAAAAATCCGGAAGCCGGATAAATTATTTCAATTCATTTCTGAATGGCTGCAAGCTTCGAGCAACAAGAAACAAGACACCAGCATCCTATCGCATTTTGGGTCGACGACGTTTTCCACCTGGCTTCATCACCATGCCTGCACCTTGCTGCCCGGCGGCTTTGAGCTGACCACGCTGTCCCATTGCCTTTTCAAACTGTTTATATTGTTCTTTAATATTTTCATCCGTGATTTTCAAGCCTTTCATATTGCGAAAATGCAATTGCGCTTTTTGCCAGTTGCCTTTTTGAGCGGCTAAGTTTGCTAATTGCAGTTCGATCATTCCTTTTTCATTATCGGTTGGAAGCTTTACTTGCTGTGCTTTTTTGAGCCACATTTCACCTTCATCATTATTTTTGAAAGCAATAGCCAAAGTTCCTTTTAAAATATAATAATAAGCGCGATTGGTTGGATAAAGCAAACGAGGTGTAGGCGTCAGCTTTAAACGCTGTTCAGCAGCTTCAAATTTATTCTCTTGCAATAGCAGCGCGGATGACTGAATCGTGCCAAGCATAAAATAGCCGACTAACAGGAAAATACCGATCAGAAAAAACGGAAATGCATACCAAAAACCAAAAACAAATGCCAGCACTACGCCGCCAATTAGGGTCAGCGCTATCAATCCCAGACGCAGATAAATATTGATTTGGAACATAGTTGTCTTTTATAATTTTCGCAAAAGTACGAAGCCTTTTATTGTGAAAAACATTTTCGTGCCTTAAAAGTTATGCCAGATTAAAACTCCTTTGAAAACAAGAATAATAAGCTAAAAAAGAAAGCGGTATTTGCCCGGAAGCAACACCGCTTTCAAATGTTTATACCAACTCAAAATTTATTATCTAAAAGTTACTGCCATTGTTTCAGGAATCGTACCGTTTGTAACTTGTCTCCATTGCGCAATTGCAGCAAATACAAGCCATCCGGCAGATCACTGATGCGCACTTCCACTTGATTATCACCTTTTTTGATCAAAAGATTTTGTTCGTACATGAGTTGGCCAGTCAATGAGTAAATGCGCAGATTGCTTTGCTCGATCTGTGGCCGCTCGGCGTTAATGTTCACTCGAATCCGATGCGAAGCAGGATTAGGCGCTACCTCTACTTTCATTTGAGAATAGCTTTCTACTACGGTCGCAATAGGTGTTTCGTATTGGAAAATGGGCGCATCGTCACCAGTAGCTGGCACAGGGAATGCTACCAGCACAAAATTATCCGAGAGATCATAGCAATCATTTGTCAAAGGATCTCCGCTATCCAAATCTTCACCAACGCCCACCTTGATCGTGCCGGTGTAAGCCAAGCCCCATACCCTGAGTGTGCCCCAGTATGCAAGTCCTTCAAAATCAACATCAATACTGTCGATGAAAGCGACAATTTCGTTGTTGACATTGGTTACTACATATTGGTATTTCACTATCGAAGCATCGTTCGACATAAAACTAAATAACTCGGGTTCTCCCAAATCAAGGTCTGGTTCAATAAATGTAAGGCTATCCGTAGTTGCTACCGTACCGCCATTCGGCGTATCAACTATTATGGTAATGAAGTTTTCCGATACTTGATAACAACTATCAGATAACTGAGCGGCGGTAATATTATCACTTGCTGTAGCTCTATACTCACCTGTGAAGGAAACACCCCAAATTCGATAAACACCAGGCGTAGCATTATTAAAATCAACCACTTCCGAGCTTAGGCTTGGAATGAGTATCACATTATTTGCATTGGTCAAAGCATAAACATAGCCTGCCTCATTTGCTTCGCTGTCGGTATCTAAAATCACCAAATCCTCGGATTCATTGCCAGGGCAAACATATAATGTATCTGGACCTTCCAGATTATCAATGCGGCCGCCATCTACAAGAGTAGAGCGATAAACGGTCACAAAATTGGAAGAAATCTCAAAACAACTACTTGCCAAAGGATCACTACCGAGAATATTTTCACCGATTTCTAATTGTGATACACCTGCAAATGAAAGCCCCCAGACGCGATAAGTGCCAACAGGCAAGGATGCAAAATCAACAGTATCTCGATTGCTGAAAGCAATAACGACATTATTGGTGTCGGTCACTACAAAAGCATACTGCAAACGGCGATTGCTGGTGGTTTCAAAAACTAAACCTGGTTCGCTGGGTGAAGGACAGAAAAAGGCACTAGTTCCGCCGCCTTCAATCGAAATATCGCCACCGAATGGGCTATCGCGCGAAACCGTAATAAAGTTTTCAGAAACCTGGAAGCAGCCAGTAGCAATGCTGGCAGTAAGGATATTGGCATTAAATGCGCCTGTAAAAGTGCCAGTAAAGGAAACACCCCAAATGCGCGTCACGCCGACCCCGGCTGTTTCAAAATCAAATTGATTGCCATTTATCGTTCCTCTAATGAGGTTGCTCTCATTCGTGAGTACATAAATATAATTTGCATTGGCCGTGCTACTATTAGAAAATATGACCAAATCTGCCATACCGTCGCCGACGCAAGTATAAATCACATCCGACTCGGGATCAGAGGCAATTTTGCCGCCATCTACCAATGCACGATTGATCAAAACAAAATTGTCTGACAAATCAAAACATCCTTCGGCGAGCGTCGCGGTGGTTACATCTTCTCCAATTTGTGCTTGCAAAGTCCCCAAATAGGATAGACCCCATACGTGGCAGGTATCCGTATCGATATTTTCAAAATCAAAGCTATCCCCTTCAACAATAGCGAGTAATAGATTATTTTTATCCGTAATTAGATAAGAGTAACTTCCCAAAGCAGTTGAAGTGCTATCAAATGCTATCACATCAGCTTCACCATCGCCTACGCAAATGGTGACTGCAGCAGCGCCGCTTTCGGTTGCCACCGTGGCGCCATCAGCATCGCTAATAACGACCGTTGCATATGTATCCGATAATTCAAAACAATCATCAGAAATTGGCACATCGGTCACTACGTCGCCAATTGTAGCGGTGAGTGTACCTGTATAAGCCAAGCCCCATACGCGGAACGTACCCAAAGACAAGAAGGAGAAATCAAATTCGTCGCCAAAAATGCCATTGCGAATGATATTATTTTCGTCAGTGATTACATAAATATAATCGCCGCGCGAAGTGCCAGTACTGTCAAATTTTATAACGCTTGAAGCACCAGTATTCAAACAAACATAAGTGAGCGTATCCCCATTTTGGAGCGTGACATCACCACCTACAGGCAATTCGCGTATAATCTCAATAAAATTATCCGACAGGTCAAAGCAATCATCGCTCAAGGCGGCCGTAGCTGCATCGTCGCCAATTTGAGCAGTCAAATTGCCACTATAAGCTAGACCCCAAATGCGGCTAATGCCTTCCGTGTCGCTTTCAAAATCGTAGATATTTTCTTCGGTGATGGCTTCGATAATATTGTTTTCGTCGGTAATCAGGAACACAAAACCCGCTCCAATATTGCCTTCATTGAAGAACTCGATGGTATCTGCTTTGCCATCTGCCGGGCAAGTGAATTGCTGGATTTCATCTTCTGCTAATGCCACTGTGCCGCCCTCAGGGAGTTGATTGACCACCTGAATGAAATTATCAGAAAGATCGAAACATTCATCGGAAAGTTCCGTGCTTGTTACACTGGCGCCAGTTTGTAAAGTCAGATTTCCAGTATATGCCAAGCCCCTTATTCGATAAGTTCCTTCGGGCAAGGTATCAAAATCAATGCTTTCGCCATCGATTACCGAAATGAATTCATTATTACCATTCGTCAAAATGAAGATATAATCGCCGCTGGAATCGCCATCAGTAGAAAGTTCAACGACATCTGCTTTGCCATTGCCAGGGCAGAAGGTAAAGGTAGTATCTGTCGAAGCCGCAGCAATTGTGCCGCCGGTAGTCGCGTTTTTCTTGAGCAAGATGAAATTATCAGAAACCTCAAAGCATTCTGTAGATAGTGGAATTTCAAAGAGATTTTGCCCTGTACGTACCGTAGGATTACCAGTGTAAGAAACCCCCACACGCGGTATTGACCATTTCGTACGCCATTAAAATTGACGCTGTTTCCTAATAATATAGCAAAAATATCATTATCTAAAGTAGTGATAACGAAGAGATAACTTGAATTAGTGGCAGTAGTCTCAGCATCAAACACGAGTAAACCCGGCGTACCGGCTGTACCGCACACAAATGCTGTGGTATCGCCATTTTCAAGACTGACAGTACCGCCATCTACGTCTTTTCTTTCGACAATGATGTAATTATCCGATAAATCAAAGCATTCATTGGAAAGTGGCACTAAAATGGCATCATCTCCAACTTGCACCGTCAGATCGCCCGTATAAGAAACCCCCCAAACCCGATAAGTACCTTGCGGGAAAGTATCAAAACTAAAGCTATTTCCTTCTGCGATTGCCAGTACATTCGTCGTTTCATCGGTCACGATATAAGCATAGCTACTACCCGCGGCAGATGTATTTGCAAAAGTAAGCGGTGCTACTTCAGGAATGCCCGCACAACTTACGGACAACGTATCTCCATTTTCGAGGCTAACTGTTGCACCATCTACTGTTTTACGTGTGACAGTGATAAAATTATCAGACAAGTCAAAGCATTCATCCGAAAGGGTTGTCGTTGCTGCATTGTCGCCCACTTGAGCTGTCAGATTTCCTGAAAATGCCAAGCCCCATATTCTTACTATTGCTGCATCAATGCTACTAAAATCGAAGTTGTTTTCATCACTGATTGCCAGAATAGTATTGTTTTCATCTGTAATCAGAAAAACGTAATTTGCTGTAGTAGAAGTAGTTGTGAATTCTAATTCATCTGTATTTGTATCGCCGATACAAACAGTAGCTGTTTCACTGCCATCTGCGAGGCTTAGCATACCTCCGTCCACTTCTTGGAAACTGATCGCAATAAAGTTTGCCGAAAGCTGATAACAATCGCTCGCAAGTGCCGCCGTTGCTGCATCTTGTCCAATCTGCGCCGTCAGCGTACCCGCGAAAGAGACGCCCCAAACTCTATAATTGCCTACTGAAAGATTAGAAAAATCAAAAGAATTTTCATTTGCTACCGCTACGATGACATTCACTTCGTTTGTTACTAAATAAGCATAATTTCCTGCTGTAGAGGTATTTGTAAAAGAAAATTCTGTGGCTTGGCTCGTGTTGAGACATACAACCGCGCTTGTATCTCCATTTTCCAAACTTACCGTACCGCCATCGGTTTCAGAAACATTGACGGTAGCAAAATTGCTTGAAAGTTGGAAGCAATTATCTGATAAATCGGTATCCAGAATATTTTGACCGTTGGCAATTAAAAGATTTCCAACATAAGATAAACCCCAAATACGATATGCTCCTGTTGGGCTATCTTCAAAGTCGAAAGAATTACCAGGCGCAATATTGACTAATTGATTGTTTGCATTGGTTATCAAGAAAATATAATTTTCAGTGGAAGCGCTATTCGTTGCAAACGATACAACATCAGCAATTCCGTCGCCACTACAAAAAGTAATCGAATCTGTCGAGCCTTCCAAGCTTACTGTTCCGCCTTCTACAGTGCGAGTTACAATTGTGACAAAATTGCCCGACAAATCCGCGCATTCGCTAGAGAAAATTGCTGAGTTAATATTATCGCCCACAGCAACTGCAAATGTACCGCTATACGACAAGCCATAAACCTGGAAACTATCCTGGGATAGGGTAGCAAAATCGAATTGATCGCCACTTATCGTTCCAACAATATTGCCGTTGAGGTCTGTAATAAGATAAATATAGCTTTCGATCGAAGTGGAAGAGTTTACAAAACGCAAGGTATCAGGAGCGTTATCACCACTACAAATTGCTGCATTGGTATTTCCATTTGCAAGACTTACAAAGGCTCCATCAACCGATTTACGAGTGATCGTGAGAAAATTATCGGATAAATCATAACATTCGCTGGAAAGTGCTGCTGTTGCTGCGTTATTGCCCACAGATGCTAACAAAGTACCTGTAAATGACAATCCCCAAACACGCAGATTGCGTCCGCTTAAAGGGCCAAAATTGAAAGATGGGTCATTGGAAATAGCCAGGATGACATTGTTTTGATCGGTGACGAGGTAAACGTAGTTTGCATCAGAAACGGAAGAAGTATTCGCAAAAGAGAGCATATCCGATTGCCCGCCTTCTACGCACACTGTTGCGCTGGTACCTCCGCCGGTCAAACTAACCAAGCCACCATCCACTTCCCGTTTGATGATTTGTACAAAATTGTCGGAAACATCGTAGCAATCATCAGAAAGCACGGCATTATTGATGTTGTCGCCAATCACAATTTTCAACTCACCAGTGAACGATACGCCATACACCCTGCAAATCCCTGATTCTGACAAGGTGAAATCGGCAGTATTGCCATTCAGTACTGCAATAACAACTCCATTTTCATCTGTTATCACAAAAGAATAAGGATTATCAGATGTGCTTTGGCTGGTGAAAGTCAGCATATCCCCGGAGAGGTCTTCGGCACAAATCGTTTTGTTGGTTTCACCTGTTGTCAGTGCGACTGTCCCTCCATCAGGCATCGCTCTTGTAATCTCAACAAAATTGTCGGAAAGATCAAAACATCCGCTGGCAAAAGCAACAGATGTCAGGTTATCTCCTATTTGAGCATTGATATTGCCTAAATACGAAACACCCCAAACGCGGACTTTGTCGGCTGTTAAATTTTCAAAATCGAAGCTGTCATCATCAGCAAAAGCCAGAATGATGTTATTCTCATCCGTTATTACATAGGTGTAAAAAGGATCAGAGCTGGTATTGGTAAAAGTGATTACATCCGAGTTGCCGTCATCGCGGCAAGTAAACAAAGAACTACGCCCATCGCTGGTAGCTATCGAGCCTGCATCTGGAACGACATTGCCTACTGGAATAAAATTTTGCGTTAGGCCAAAACAAATATCCGCCAAAACGGAATTGGTGGCGTCTTGACCTTCTTCAGCAAGGATATTGCCAAGATAAGCGAATGCCCATACGCGCAGGTTGCCGTCGCCCAAACCTTCAAAATTGATGGTATTATTGCGACTGACCCGCAAGATAATATTATTTTCATCTGTCACCAGATAAGCGAATGGTTGTGCGAAAGGCGATACTTTGAAACGCGCTTGACCAGCTATGCCGTCCCCTTCGCAAAAATAGAGCTCCGATTGACCCCCGGAAACGCTGATAGTAGCATCTTGAATACACCACCCCGGTCGTATTTGGGCGGTAATGGCACTACTTACACTCAGCAGGATAAAAAGAAGTAGCGTACTTTTTAGTCTCATAAAAAGGAAATTTATTTCGTTCTTGAAATTATGCCTAGACGAATTGCATTGCATTAGTCAATCTATACTCAAATGGATGCATTGGGTACGGGGGGAATGCCTCTCAATGCGGTTCATTTTATAATGAACGCCGCAAAATAATAGCCTGGAGTTGGATTGTACCAAAAACCCTGCTAATTTATTATAAATTTTTCGTTATGAAAAGCACTGACTCACATTTTCTTTTCAGATATCCGTTTTTTTATTGTTATCAAAGTTTTGCACGAAACATAACTCTTTCATAACAGGCAATCTACGTAAATTAAAACTTGCAAATGCTTGAACGAATTCGTATGAAAAAAAATTACCAGATGTTTGGTTCAAACTTATTGACACCACAATTTTTCTTATTTCATTAAAAAATATGTAGCTACAGAAGATAGAAAATTGAAAAAATAATTGTTATTTTTGGGAATCAGAACATCTATGGAATGGCTTCCCCCCCTCACCATTCACGGCCCAGGTTCTTCTCAAATCAAGAATTTGTCAGGGTTGCTCTATCGGCATAAGGTTAAACCATCTACTCATACAATTGCCTTGCTATACATCATAGCCAAAGTATGCTTATGCAATACCTATTCAGTATTATGCTTTTGTGTTTTTTGAGTCTGCTGGCGATCCGCCAGGATACCCCTGAGTCTTTGCCTAAGCCCAAAGCGCCGATGACTGGAATCCGCACTCAAAAAGGGTATAGTACCGAATCCTTGGTGCGCGATATTTTTGCTAAGGGTACTTGCGACAATATCAGCAATATTCGTTCTATAGGCAATTCTAATGGTATCGGTTATTTTGAAAATGGGGAGAATACGATAGGAATGGAGCGAGGAATCGTGATAGCTACCGGACCAATAGAACATGCCGAAGGGCCCAATCAGGTAGGTGATAAAAGCGGTGCTTTGGGCAATGCTGTTGGCGATGCTGATCTTGGAATGTTTATTGATGAAAGGGTACTCGATGTGGTGGGGATTGAGTTTGATTTTGTACCGCTGGACTCTTTTGTCACCTTCCGATACGTATTTGCTTCTGAAGAATATTGCGAATTTGTAGGCAGCGTTTATAACGACGTATTTGGTTTTTTTGTTAGTGGCCCAGGCATTCAGGGCGAATTTTCCAGGCGTGCTAAAAATGTAGCACTGATACCAGGTACCAACGATTATGTAGCTATTAATTCTGTCAATCACGCTTATAATTCTCAATATTTTATCAGAAACGAGTTGGAACGCGATTCCCGACAATGTGGTATTGACCCTTATATCTCGCCACATCGCAATAATATTGAATATGATGGCTTTACAACAATCCTAACCGCTGCATTACAGTTGATCCCTTGCGAGACCTATCATATTCGATTAGTGGTAGCCGATGTTGCCGACCGATTTTACGATTCAGCCGTTTTTTTAGAAGCCGAAAGTTTTAATATCGGTGGAAAAGTGTTATTGAATGCCGAAGCGAAAGATGCTAATAAAGCTACTGAAGGTTGCCAGAATGCTTATTTTGTATTTGAACGCGATGAAAAAGAAAATCAAGAGAAACCCTTGACGGTTCAATTTAAAATTTCAAACGAAAGCACTGCGATAGAAGGTGTTGATTTTGAACCAATTCCAAGAAAAATTACAATCCCTGCTCGCGCCAGTAAAGTACGCTTGCCCGTGAAAATTATTAACGATGGACTTACAGAGCGAGATGAAACCCTGAAAATCGAATTGGATATACCTTGCGCCTGTTACAGCGGCAGTGCTACGCTTATTTTGACCGACCCGCCGCCGATGCACGTCAATCTTTCCGATCTTAATGCCTGTCGAAATGGAATTGTCAGGCTTGTACCCGAAGTGAATGGTGGCATTCCGCCTTATTCCTATCGATGGAGCAATGGTGGATTGACTTCCACGCTTGAAGTTGCAGCCGGGACTGCAAGAACCTATGCTGTTACTGTTTCTGATAATTGTGGTAATAGCGCGATGGATAGTTGTACCATCACTGTGATTGAACCACCCAGTGCTACGTTGCAAGGATTTATGAAAATTTGTACAGGCGATACTACTTTTCTTCCTGTGTCTTTGGAAGGCCTTCCTCCCTGGAGTATTCTTTACACAATCGATGACGTGCCGCAGCCTATCATTGAAAATATTTGGGATGCTTCTTATTTATTGCCTGCTACACAGGACGGTATTTATAAGATAAAAATTGTAAGTGATGCTAATTGCGAAGGTACAACCGAAGGCTACGGTGAAATCGAAGTAGTTGCCATTAATATTGATCAGGAAGTACAAGATGTAAGTTGTTTCGCAGGAAGCGATGGAAGGATCACCGTGAAACCAATAAGCGGAGTACCGCCTTATGAATATCGATGGGCGCAAAGCACCTCAAATGAAGCTTCGCAAAATGGCTTGAGCGCTGGAGAATACTCACTTTCTGTGACTGATGCAATGGGTTGCGAAGGGACTTTCTCGATTGAGCTTGCCGAACCAAGTCCGCTTTCACCTGTGATATTTGATTGTGAAGACTTAACGGACTCAAGTTTTGAATTCGTAGCCAAAGGTGGCACAGCGCCTTATTATTATAGTATTGACGGGGAAAATTATCATGATCAAAGTTTGTTCCAACAGCTAATACCAGGAGTAACCTATGAACTGACTACCCGCGACGCCAATGGTTGCGAATTAGCACAATCATTCACGTTGCCGCCGCGTTACGAACGCATGGTAGAATTACCTAATATAATAAAAATTAAAATAGGCGAGACCTATGAATTAAAACCGCTACTAAATATTTCTGAAAACTTTATTGCTAATATACGCTGGCTGAGCAGCAATGACTTGAGTTGTATCGATTGCTTGAATCCTGAAACCGAAGCTTTATCCGAAGGCAGCTACACCATTCGGGTTACCGATGTTTTTGGTTGTACCGGCGAGGCTACGGTGCAAATCAAGCTCGATCGAAATGTTGATGTCTTTATTCCTACTGCATTCTCGCCTGATTATGATGGAGTTAACGACCGCTTTGTAGTCTATGCCAATGAGCGCCAGGTAAGTCGAGTTATTTCCTTTCAAGTATTTGACCGCTGGGGCAATCAACTGTACGAAGCGCATGACTTTGCACCAAACGACGAATCCAAAGGCTGGGACGGGCGTATTGGCAAACAAATACCTAATGCTGGCGTATTCGTTTACATTGCTACATTAGAATTAGTGGACGGAAGCGAAGCCACTCGCAAGGGACAAGTATTATTGGTCCGTTGAATATAAAAATCAATCAATCATTCATTCATCCCTAAAACGACTTCCATCTGACAATCCCTTTCATTCTAAAACACAACCAGTTATAACTGTCATGACCAAGACGGAAGGCAATAGCATTTGCGCTTTTCTTTGCAAAAAATCCTTCTAACACATGAAAAGACACATTCGATTGATGGCTTATCTCTGCGTTTCGGCTCTGTTGTTCCTGACAGCTTGTATCGAAACTGAAATTATACCCGAAGTACTGGAACCTAAATTGAACCTAAGTCCCAAAAGTGCCAGCATGATGCTAGGTCAAACGACCCAATTACAAGCTAATTACATTGATGAGCAAAACGTAGATCGCTCGGAATTATTAGAATGGCGTAGCAATTCTCCCGCTATTGCTGACGTGCAAAGTGGGGGCGTGGTTACCGCCAAAGCGCCAGGACAAGCCTGGATTGTAGCCTTTGTGCCTGGAAAAATCGCTGATTCGACGCTCGTAACGGTCGTAAACAATGCCAATGCGGTTGCTAAAGTGGAAATTACAGCTCCTCAAAATGCAGTAATTATTGGCGCAACGATACAATTTACAGCTTCGATATTGAATGCCAGTGGCGGCGCTATTCCCGGAAAAACTATTACATGGAAGAGTTCAAATAATTCTGTACTGAGTATCAATAATACCGGCCTTGCTACTGCCAATGCTGAAGGTACTGCCCAAGTTACGGCCACGGTAGATGGCATCAATAGCGTACCTTTCACAGTAACAGTCACCTCTGTCGCAAGTACTTCACGTACCGGCACTTTCCAAGGAAATATGTCCTATTCTGTAAGCGGAACAGTGACCCTAACCGCAGGAAAACTCAGCTTCGGAAGCAACTTCAAAAGCAGCAATGGCCCTGGCCTCCGGGTCTATTTGGCAAAAAATGCCCCAGCAGTACTCACCGCTTCTAACAGCGTAAAACTTGGCAACTTAAAAAGTACTTCCGGTACGCAGGATTATGATGTGCCGACTTCGGTCGGATTAAATGATTTTGATTATGCAGTCGTTTATTGCGAACCTTTTAATGTGTCCTTTGGCTTTGCAAGATTGAATTAAAAGACTTTAAATATTAAAATAATGAAAAATATTATAAAACCCGTTTTTATTATTATATTCATTTTTACATATCAAATCGCTGTTTTTGCAGGCGGCTGGCCGCAGCCTCAAGGTGGCGGATTTTTCAAATTGGATTTCAGCTTCATCCGTGCCCGCGAATACTACGGCATGGACGCCAATATTTACAATATCAATGGTGCTGGTACACGCCTTAGCAATTATGTTACTTCTTTTTATGGTGAATACGGCATTACGAATAAATTGACGGTCATTGGTTATGTGCCATTTTTTGTGCGAAATACGGTGAATGAAGGGGTAGGGGCGCTCACAGGTGAGATTTTACAGCCGGGATTAGAAAATAATTCCATCGGTGATATTGATTTGGGATTGCGATATGGTTTGTGGGCGAAGAATCGCTGGTCGGTAACAACCGCGCTATTCCTGGGTTTGCCAACGGGCGATTCCGAAAATGAGAATTTGCTTTTCACGGGCGATGGCGAATTCAATCAGCAATTGCGTCTCGAAGCAGGCTATGGCGCTGATAAATGGTACGCTACGGGCTATTTGGGTTTCAACAATCGCTCCGAAAACTTTTCCGATGAATTGCGTTTTGAATTGGAATTTGGGCATAAATTCCTTGATAATCAATTGATTGCGGGCGTGAAATTCGCGGGAACACAATCATTAAATAATGGCAACCCAACGGGCAGCGGCAATGGACTGTTTTCCAATAATGTAGAATTTCTATCCCCACAGGCATTCCTGGCGTATGAATTCAAAAACCAAATCGGCATCAACGCGCAAGTGGCAGGTGCTATGAGCGGTAGAAACGTATTAGCAGCACCGGCGGTGTCGTTTGGCGTTTATTTAAAACTAAATTAATATTAAATAATTCAACATATTTATATGTTATTTATTTTTGAATTAATAGCCTGATTAACAATGTGTTGAAGGCTGTTTCCTGGAAACTGCCGACGACTCAAGAATTCTTTCAGGGTGTTATTTATATAATAATCGAACTTTCCCGAGGTCAGCATTTGGCTTCGGGATTTTTTATTAAATGGAAGTAAATATCTAAATTAGTATTATATTTAAGCCATTTAATTAGCAATCAAAGCTTTAGAGGCTATTTTATAATATGAAAAGAACAGGTGTTTTTGTAAGTTACAGCCATCAGGATAAAAAATGGTTGGATCTTTTATTGGTGCATTTAAAATTTTTAAAACAACAATATCAATTCTCGATTTGGGTGGACACCGAGATCAAGGCGGGCGATCAATGGAGAAAAGAAATTACCAATGCAATGGAGTCCGCGAGGGTTGCCATTCTTTTGATCAGCGCTAATTATCTCGCTTCCGATTTTATTCACAACGAAGAATTGCCTTCACTTCTGACTGCCGCCGAGGACGAAGGTGCTGTGATATTGCCATTGATTTTAGGGCATTGTATGTTCATGGAAACCGAATCGCTCTCCAAATTTCAAGCGATAAATCCGCCCGATAAACCCTTGACCGATATGCTGGAAGGCGAAAGGGACGCGCTTTTTGTGCGCATTACCAGAGAAACCAAAAATGCGATGACGCTGGAAATGCCGCAGGTAAAACCAATAAATATAATTGAAAAAGATAATAATATTACAGAAGATGGGTTGAGAGATTCTTTGGCTAGAATTGCGGTGCTCATGGTACTAAATAAAACAGACGATATTTTTGAAGGATATAATGTTTCTGATATTTATAAATTATCTAATATTAAAAGTAGAAAAAGAGTGTATGAAGCTGTGAAAGAGATGGAAAACGCGATGCTCATTGAAAAAACGAAAGTTGGAAAAGTAACATTTTGGAAGCTTTCAAAAAAAGGAAAGAAAATCGCGGAAGAATTTTATGATATTTTATTACTTCATGTAAATAAAAAATAAAAAAGAAAGGCACACAAGCACTACTCCATTTTTACGTCCGGAGCGGACGGGTGCATAGTGAGCCTCTCTAGAAATGGTTTTAGGTTTTTTAGGGTCATTTTTAAGCGCCTCAATGACAATATCCCTGTAGGATTTGGTCTATGAAACATTACATAAAATTCAGCCGGAGGGCTATGTCGCGTGTCGTCACGCATGCCCTTGCCAGGCTCCGGTTCGATTCGATAGAATGACCAGAGGCGACAAATTACATCTGCCATAACTCAAGATTTTGATGGTTAAAAAATCGTATAACGTTTTCATATACAAAATATCTAAATCAGTTAAAAATATGCCTATCTCAATGATAGACAACTGCATAACGCAGTTCGTATTAAAAAATTACATTTTTAAATGTAAAATATTTGTTAAGAAAATATGCTTGTAAACTTAAAAGGCAAAATATAGTTTTTACAAATGACTTTAGCCGCCTCATATTATTTTGAGCGTCTTCATTTCCTTCATTTTTTTAAATTATTTTCTAATCATTTTCAATCTGTATTTGGAAGAATGAAAATTTGGATTAACTTTGCATTGCAAAGTACTTTTATGAATAATTCTAAACATCTTGATGACCTGGCGCAGATTCGTTCTATTATGGAACGCTCGACCAAATTCTTGTCTCTGAGTGCCTGGGCGGCGATTCTGGCGGGCGTGTATGCGCTGATTGGAGCTTTTTTCGCTTACCGACTCATTTATTTTGCTCCGGTGGTGCGTTATCGCGCGATGACCGAAAGTTTATTTAGCCCGGAGGTTTTACCTTTATTTTTTGATGCAATCCTTGTTTTAGCATTAGCAGTCGGCACGACGGTGTGGCTCAGTTATCGTAAAGCTCGTAAAGCCGGACAGAAACTCTGGACGCCAGCGGCCATAAGGGTTTTAGTCAATTTTGCTCTTCCTTTGGTCACGGGTGGATTCTTCGTTCTCATTCTTTACATGAATGGTTATTTTTCTTTAATCGTTGCTTCTACCTTGATTTTTTATGGCTTGGCGCTGTTGAATGCCGGGAATTTTACATTTAGTGATATTCGAAAGCTGGGTATGATAGAAATATTAATAGGTTTTGCAGCAGCATTATTTCCGGGTAAAGGTCTGTTATTCTGGGCATTAGGCTTTGGGGTTTTGCATATTGTGTATGGCATTATTATGTATTGGAAGTATGAGCGATAATTGTGTTCTGGTGCAATGTGTTCAGGTGTTCTTGTAAGAGCAGTGCGTGAACACATAAACACACGAACACACGAACACATTTAAAAACGTGAAAGAAGTATTACAAAATTTAGATAAAGCATTTGAAAACAATATCCGCTTGGCCATCATGTCTGCCTTGATGGTGAATGATTATTTAGACTTTAATGCGCTGAAAGATTTATTAAATCCATTTAATATCACCGATGGTAATTTAGCGAGCCATATTAAACATTTAGAAAATGCAAATTATATAAGAGTGGAAAAATCTTTTGTAGGCAGGAAACCAAATACTAAATATTATGCCACAACCCAAGGCCGGCAAGCCTTTGAGCAACATTTGGCAGCATTAGAAAAGTTATTAAAAGGGATATAATAAAATTTTTTGTATTTAAACTTTGAATTTCAAAGTACTTTAAATTTTAATAATATGGAAAATCAAGAATCTTCTAATTTTCAACGCTTTAGCAATTGGCTAAAACAATCCTTATTCGTCAAGCTCGCAGCCATTGGCTTTTTGATCTTGATATTAATGATACCGAATGTAATGATTCAGGAATTAATTTCCGAACGACAAAGCCGCCAATCCGAAGCCATCAGGGAAGTAAGTAGCTCCTGGGGCGCCCCCCAAACCATTATTGGGCCAGTATTGACCATTCCTTATAATCGCTGGATACAATATGAAGATGGTAAACGCAATGCGGTACGCGAAGTCGCTCATTTTCTGCCACTTAAATTGGAGGTAAATGGTGATGTAATACATGAAATTCGACAACGCGGCATTTTTAATGTAATATTATATCAAACGGAATTAACATTAACTGGAAACTTTGAACAGCCCGATTTCACTGCTTTGCACATCGATCCGAAAGATGTACTTTGGGAGCAAGCTAAACTATCGGTGGGCGTTTCTGGTATGTCCGGCATTAAAAATATGATCGAATTGGACTGGGATAATAATAAATTCCGCATGGAGCCCGGTACGGCAGAACCAATGCTTTTGGCTTCCGGCGTAAGCATCGAAGTACCTGTAAATATGGAAAGTACAAATTATAATTTTTCGATACCTCTGAAAGTAAATGGAAGCGATTTTTTGCAATTTGAGCCGGTGGGCAAAGAAACCAAAGTGAATCTGCAATCAGACTGGAATTCCCCCAGCTTCATCGGCAATTTTTTACCAGATCAACGCGAGATCAATGAAAATGGCTTTCGTGCGAATTGGCAAGTGCTTGACCTCAATCGCAATTACCCTCAAAGCTGGCAAAACGACAACTTTAAATTTGGAGAATCCGCATTTGGTGTGCGCCTTATTCAGCCGGTGGACGAATATGCCAAGAACAATCGCTCTGCGAAATATGCTATTTTAATTATAGGGTTAACCTTTTTAATTTACTTTTTCTTTGAAACTTTACGCAAATTTCATATTCATCCTTTCCAATATTTACTAATCGGCTTGGCAATCAGCGTATTTTATTTATTATTACTTTCCTTATCCGAACAAATCGGATTTAATTATGCTTATTTAGCTGCTGCGCTCGCCACCATTGGGCTCATCACTTTTTATAGCGCTTCGGTTTTAAAAATTACACGTTTAGTAATACAACTGGCACTTTTATTAATCGCTATTTATGGCTTTATTTTTGTCATTTTACAATTGGAAGACTTCGCTTTATTGGCGGGCAGTTTGGGGATTTTTGTAGCGCTGGCAGCCGTTATGTTTTACTCCAGAAAAGTGGACTGGTATAATTTGGGTGTAAAGGATGAATAAAAATAAAATTATTTTTAATAATTCAAAACCAATGTTTGAGCCAATTTCCCATTTATAAAAGTAAGCATCCATATTTTACCGAATTCCGACTCGTGCAACTGGCGATAACGCTCTTCACCAATCAGTAGGTTGACCAAAGTAGGGGTGGTGTTAGAATGGCCTGCAACCAAAATGGTTTTTCCTGTTGATTGGCGCAAAGCATCTGCAAATGCTGGCAAGGCGCGCGGATCGTATTCTTTGGTGGCTTGACCTCGTTGGGCAGCGATAAACTGAATAGTTTGCTGAGTTCTTTTGAGCGGAGTTGAATAACATTCATCTATTATTAAGTCCGATAATAAAGATGTAAGGCGTTTGGCACGCTCCATGCCTGCTTCCGAAAGATCAGGATTCCTGGGGTCACTACTCGTTGTTGCCGCTTCTGCATGGCGAAATAATATAATAGTAGTGGTTTCCTTGCTAATATTTTGAGCAGGAAGTAAATAACTAATAAATAATAATAGAAATAAGAGATTAATCTTCATGATTATAGCATAATTTGATGGAATATTCTTGCAAGGTATAAAATTGCGATAATATTCAATGATTTTGTTTATAATTTAGCAGGATCATATAAATTGGGTCATTGCCGATATTGATTTGCTCGAATATTTTGAGCAGTTAAAGTAGCCATTTTTCACTTCCATCATTATTATATTTGAGCTCTAAAATAAATATAAATTCACAAGGTTGAAAATTTCTTTACTTTGACTTCCTCAATACGGGCAGGTATTGCTATTTTTGCCAAAATTAAGCGAAAGCATGAATCTGCTGATAAAGCAAGTCAAAATTCTTGATCCCAACTCTCCGCATAACGGCTATACGCTCGATATTTTTATTGAAAATGGAGTTATTCAATTGATTCAGCCGGATTTAAATATTGAAAATATTGAGATTTTTGATGCCAAAGGCGCTTGCGCGTCGCCCGGATGGATGGACGTAGGTGTGCAGTCCTGCGATCCGGGATTTGAATATAGAGAAGACCTTTATTCCGTGACGAAAGCAGCGGCGGCGGGTGGTTTCACGGCTATTGCGATTCAACCCAATACCGATCCGGTGATTGATTCCAAATCGGAAGTTTTATATATTAAGAAAAATACGCAAGGATTTCTGGTTGATTGTTACCCGATTGGCGCGGTTTCTGAAAATTGCGAAGGCAAAGATATTACCGAAATGCTTGATATGCGATTGGCTGGCGCTTTAGCTTTTTCGGATGGACGAAAATCATTGCAGCATAGTGGTTTGATTTTGAGGGCTTTGGAATACGTCTTGCCCTTTAATGGCATTATAATCAATCAGCCTCTGGACAAAGCTATTGCCGGAGATGGGCAAATGCACGAGGGTATTATCAGCACCATGCTTGGTTTGAAAGGTATTCCCAATCTTGCGGAAGAATTGATGGTGGAGCGCGATTTACATTTATTGGCATACGCCGATTCGCGTTTGCATATTGCCAATGTAAGCACGGCGGGGGCTGTAGCTCGAATTCGGGAAGCGAAAGCCCGAGGTTTGCGCGTGACAGCTTCGGTAGCAGCATTGAATTTATTGTTTGAAGATGAGGCGATTGCGGAGTTTGAATCGAATTATAAAGTGATGCCACCATTGCGTAGCGCGGCCGACCGAGAAGCATTAATTGCTGGTTTAGAAGATAATACACTTGATTTTATTTCATCAAATCATACGCCTGTTGATCCTGAAGGTAAAAATCTTGAATTTCCTTACGCTGATTTTGGTGCTATTGGTTTGCAAACTGCATTTGCGACAAGCCGGGCAGCATTGAAAGATAAATTATCGCTCGAACAATTGATCGAAAAACTGGCGATACAACCGCGCAGGATTTTTGGATTGGATGTACCCCGCGTCGAATCTGGGCAAGCGGCAAATTTAACAATTTTTGATCCTGACAAAAAATGGGCATTCCAGGAAGCTGATATTCGCAGCAAATCCAAGAACTCGCCTTTGATCGGAAAAGAACTCATTGGCAAAGTTTTAGCGATTATAAACAATCGTCAATCGGAAATTTTCGTGCGTCCATAGAAAAATACTTGGCATTGCCAGAATTTCTTCTCATTTTGGAGGAAATAATTCAATTTCTTAACCGACTTTAAACCAACAATCGTATGAGTACCTTAACGAATTCGGTTTCACCTCGCCCTACTGGGGTAAGATATGGATTGATAGCATCCGTTATTTTAATTGCTATCGGTTTGATTTTTTATGTAGGCGGATTTATAGATTACACAAAGCAGGGCAGCGCTATGCAATGGGTGAATTCTCTGCTTACTTATGCTATTATGATTGGTGCGGCAGTGATGGGTATGAAGAAACACCGTGAAGACCTGGGCGGCTTTATGACCTTTGGCCAAGGATTTATGGTTGGTTTGTGGGAGTTTTTAGTAATGGCTTTAGTAACAGCTGTTTGGTCTTTTTTGTTCTTCTCATTTATTGCACCGGATATTATTGACATGATTATGGAAGGCACCCGCGAACAAATGATTGCTAGGGGTACGCCCGATGATCAAATTGACCAGGCAATGAAATTCACCGAAATGATGATGAATCCACCTGTATTTGCAGGAATAGCAGCGGTTAGTACATTTTTTACGGGACTCATTTTTAGCTTGATTGTTGCTGCCGTTATGCAGCGCAAGCCGCCGGTGGATGTAGCGGTGTAAGCTCTAAATTATTTACTTGATTATAATTAAAATGTATTAGCAATTTTAATGAATAATAATATTGCTTTAAAATACGGACTAATAGCAGGAGTAGGTGTTGTCGCCTACTTCTTGCTTTTTTACATGAACAATGTAAAATTGTTTTTTAATCCTGTTGTAGCCTGGAGCTCCTTGATTATCTATATCGCAGGCATGGTCAAGGCTTGCGTCGATCAGCGCAAAATGCAAGATTTTCCATTCAAGGATGCGCTTCGCACGGCATTTCTTACTTTTACAATTACCAGTGTAACTTATTATGCTTTTAATTACTTATTATATAATGTTTTCGACCCGGAATTAGTGGAAGTTCAAAAAGAAATCCTGGTAGCGCAAATGGGGAAAATGGCTGGACGTTTCCAATTCTCTGATTTAAAAGATCAAATTGAGGAGTTTTCTAAAAGGATTTTCGAATTACGATTGGTAATTCCTTGATGGCTTTAGGCCAAAGCTTGATCGGAGGATTTGTACTTTCGCTAATAGTGGCGGCGATGACGCGAAATAAATAAGCTATTTAAAGTTCTTATCCTAACATTCGATCATTCCATTTTTTATACTTAAAATTGCCCTCGAGCGTTTTTCAATCACAACGCTGATCAAGGAAAATGGACATTTCTATCGTTATACCGCTTTTTAAATGAAGAAGAATCGCTGCCCGAACTCGAGGCGTGGATACGCCGAGTAATGGATGTAAATAATTTTAGTTATGAAATTATTATGGTGGACGACGGCAGTAAAGATCGCTCCTGGCAGATTGTAGAACAACTGGCACAGCAAAATCCTTGTGTTCGGGGCATTAAATTTCGACGGAATTATGGCAAATCTGCTGCACTGAATGTTGGCTTTCAGGCGGCGCAAGGTGAAGTTGTTATTACAATGGACGCTGATTTGCAAGATAGCCCCGAGGAGGCGCCAGCATTGTATCGGATGATCAAAGAAGATGGTTTTGATATGGTGTCGGGTTGGAAAAAAAAGCGTTTTGATCCGGTGTTGACCAAAAACCTGCCGAGTAAATTTTATAATTGGACGGCCCGACGCATGACAGGCATTATATTACATGATTTTAATTGTGGATTAAAAGCTTATAAAAATAGTGTAATAAAAAGTATCGAGGTATACGGCGATATGCATCGGTATATTCCAGTGCTGGTAAAATGGGCGGGCTTCAAAAAAATTGGCGAAAAGGTCGTACAACACCAGGAACGCAAATACGGCGTGACTAAATTTGGCGTAGAACGCTTTATTCGCGGGCCTTTGGATTTGCTTACCGTGATTTTTATCTCCAAATTTGGCAAGCGTCCGATGCACTTTTTTGGTATGATTGGCACTTTGTTTTTTGCGCTGGGTTTTATTATGAGTGTTTTTTTAATTATTGCAAAATTATTAAACGCTGATTACAGCCTGACCAATCGACCTGCATTTTATCTTGCATTGGTTGTAATGCTGCTTGGAACGCAGTTATTTTTAACAGGATTTATAGCAGAATTAATTACACGCAATGCTCCCGATCGCAATCATTACTTGATCGAACAGGAAATTGGCGGTAGTAGTAAATAAGTTTATGAATCTCGAATCTGATATTTCAAATTTGAAGCGAATCATATTGCTTTCCCCTGCGCATCCTTTGCGGGGCGGTATTGCTGCGCTCTCTGAGCGGCTTGCGCAAGAATTAAAAAGTATTGATACAGATGTAAAGATTTATTCATTTTCATTACAATATCCTGGTTTTTTATTTCCAGGAAAAACGCAATTCACTGATGATCCTGCCCCGAAAGGACTGGAAATACTGACCTTAATCAACGCTATTAATCCTTTCAACTGGTGGCGTGTCGGCATCATAATTCAAAAAGAAAAACCTGATTTATTATTAATTCGCTATTGGCTACCCTTTATGGCGCCTTGCCTGGGTACGATTGCGCGGATTGTAAAGAAAAATCATTATACAAAAATTATTGCAATCGCGGATAATATTGTACCGCACGAGAAGCGTCCTGGCGCCCGCTGGCTGACCAATTATTTTATAAAACCAGTAGATGCGTTTCTCGTTATGTCTCAATCGGTTGAACAAGATTTACGACAATTTACCAAAACAAAACCATCCATTTGTACACCGCATCCGATTTATGACAATTACGGGGAATCTATTGAACAAGAGGCCGCTAAAGCGTTCTTGAAGCTTTCACAAAATGAAAAATACATATTATTTTTTGGTTTTATCCGAAAATATAAAGGATTGGATTTATTATTACATGCGATGGCGGACGAGCGTGTACGTAGTTTGGGCGTAAAACTTTTAGTCGCTGGCGAATTTTATGATGATGCAGCATTCTATCATCAATTGATTACTCAATATAATTTGGAGCAACAAGTCATTTTACATACCGATTTTATACCGAATGAGCGCGTAAAATATTATTTTGGGGCGGCGGATTTGGTCGTGCAGCCCTATCGTTCGGCAACGCAAAGTGGCATTTTGCAAATAGCGTTTCACTTTGAAAAGCCAATGATTGTAACGAATGTAGGCGGTTTGCCGGAGATTGTACAGCATGAAAAAGAGGGCTATGTAGTAGAAATTACCCCCAAAGCTATAGCCGATGCGATTCTTGATTTTTATGATAATAAGCGAGGTGAAATTTTACATCAAGGTGTAAAAACAGGTAAAAAACGTTATACCTGGAATAATATGATAGACGGAATTCAAACATTGTATAAAAAGCTAAATAATGGCTAAAAGAAATATAAAAAACCCTGAAACAGAAGCACATATCGACAATGATGTGATGTTGCGGGCCTCTGCAATCGGGGCAGTGCTACTGGGCATTGTACTGGCTTTATCTTTTTTGCTTTTACCTGGCGTTTTGGGTGCTTCCAAGTTCGGAAGAGCAGTGCAAATTGGATTAGAATTACTCATTATTTGGTTGGTTCTTACCAGCACTATCCGCAGTATTCATCATATTCGAGCGGAAATTGCGACCTGGAAATTATTATTAGCAGGCGGTTTGACTGCAGTTGTAGGGCCATTGGTGCGAGAATTGGCACTTCTTATTGCATCACAATTTTCGGAAAATATTACACTTGAAAAATATAATTTTAAAGGGCTTTGGTTTTTCGCAGGCTTGGGCTTGCTGGCGGCAAGCATTGCTACGATTCGCTTGCGCATCAAGAATAGGGCATTGGGCAATATGCTGGAATTGGCTCTGATTGCATTGGTAGCTTTTTTATTTTTTTATTACATGAAGTAAATAACTCCGAATGCCATTCGGAGTTACCTTGAACTATGAATCTATGAATCCTCGAATCAAAGAAGTGATTGCCCAAAGCATTGCGACGAAAGAAGCGGTGATGGCGGATGAGCGACTCCTGGCAACCGTACAAGAAGTAGTAAATACTTGTATCATAACTTTTAAAAATAATGGTAAAGTTTTGTTTTGTGGCAATGGCGGCAGCGCAGCGGATGCACAACATTTAGCTGCGGAACTTTCCGGGCGATTTTATTTTGATCGCGAACCTTTATTTGCAGAAGCATTACATGTAAATAGCAGTTTTGTTACAGCGGTGGCAAATGATTATCATTATGAAGAAGTGTATGCGCGCATGATTCGTGCGGCCGGGCGTAAGGGCGACGTGCTTTTTGCGATGTCCACTTCAGGAAATTCTGCAAATATTATACAAGCTATTAAAGATGCGAAAAAAATTGAAATGATTGTAATAGGCATGACAGGCGAAAGTGGCGGAAAAATGCGCGATCTTTGCGATTTTTTGATCAATATTCCTTCCCATGATACGCCTCGAATTCAGGAATGCCACATGATGCTGGGGCATTTAATATGTGAATTAATTGAAAATGAGCTATTTAAAATTAAATAACTTTTTTGATATTATGGTTTTATAAACTCAACTCCTAAGCTCCACAACTTCTAAACTTATAAACACTCAATGAATATTAATAAATCCTGGACGCTTTTTCTTGATCGCGATGGTGTCATTAATCACCGATTAACGGAAGATTATGTAAAAACTTGGTCTGAATTTCAATTTCTGCCGGGCGTTTTGGAGGCAATTGCTTACTTTTCTACATTATTTGGAAAAATATTTATTGTAACGAATCAACAAGGTATCGCAAAAGGCTTAATGGACGAAGCAGATTTACATAATATTCATCAAGAAATGCTAAATAAAATAAATAATGCCGGCGGCCGAATTGATAAAATTTATTATTGTCCGCACTCGCGCAATGATCTTTGCAAGTGCCGCAAACCCAGGATTGGCATGGCTTTGCAGGCACAAAAAGATTTTCCTGATATTGATTTTAATAAATCCATTATGGCGGGAGATACTCCTTCGGATATTGAGTTTGGCAAAAACGCAGGAATGAAAACGGTTTTTATTTCAGAAGAATTCCATGCACCGCCGCATAGCGATTGGCATTTTCAATCTTTAATCGATTTTGCCAATAATATTTCAAAAATATAATAATTTTAATAAACTCAATTAAAAATTACTTCCGTAGCGCCATAGCCGTAGCGTGGGTGATACTCATTTTTAAAAGTTTTTACTTCTTGCATTTGTAATAATCGAGTCGCGATCGAACTGCGCAGCCGTCCCGCACCTACCCCATGAATGATAAAAACCCGTTCTACGCCCATTTGAATCGCCTTATCGATATACTTCTCAAAATGAGACAGTTGAATATTAAGAATATCTGCATTATTAAGTTTATTAATATTATTCACTAATTTTTCAATATGAAGATCAATTTCCGGCTGGAATGTTGACAATTCCACTACTTCATGCGTATCTTTTACATTATCCAGCCAAGTAGTCGTAGGTTGCGCGTAGCGTTTGGTATAGGTTTCCAAATCTTCAGCAGCGCTTTCTTTTACGGCTTCATTTTGTAAATTTTCAAACAATTTAAATAAATGCGCCTGGCGATTGAGTAGGGGAGCAGTTTTTACTTTGGTAAAAAAGCTTTTGGGCTTGATTTTCAGATTTTTATGAATTGGCTCTCCAAGACCTTCGGTTGTAATAATTTTACATTCGATATCAAAAACCGGCGTGTCATTTAGTTGATCGTAAGAAAGATCGCCCACTTTTATTACTGAAATGGATGAAAGTTTTCCATTATCTGTCTTTAATATACCACTTTCAATAGAGAATTCATAATCATATAAAACATCATATTTAGTATCATTTATGATATGAACATGATATTTTTCTGTAGTGCCATCATGCCGAAACATTGGTTCGAAGGCTAATTGAATGCCCTGGCTTTTCAGAATTGCGTATTGGATTTCCGTTTTTGCTTGCGGTCGCACTTCCGGGGCTTTCTCTTGCTTACCTTGTACTACTTTGGCTTTTACTTTGGGCAACTCTTCTTCAATGCGCACTACATCTTCCGGGAAAACAGGGATTTCCATATCATCACCGACTACGCGCACCTGAATCATGCCACCATCCAGCCAGTGCGTTACCACTGCTATATCGCCGGTATGTAATAATTTTACTTTTGTTCCGATTGCAAAAACCATATTAAAGTATAAAGTTTGAAGTACTAAGTACGAATTGTTTTATAGAAACACGTACCTTTGAAACGCGTTCAAAGTTAAATAAAATTTAATGAACTGGCGTTGGAAAATTGCGCAAGCAGCCGAAATCCGCTGGTGGCAGCGATATTTGCAGCATAAAGATAAAAGTGAATATCTCGCAGCGAAAAAAGCGTATTGGCAACGATTTTTAAAAACATTACAAATTGATATTCATCCCAATGAAAGAATATTAGATGCAGGCTGTGGCCCTGCCGGGATTTTTATTATATTAAATGAATATTCGGTGGATGCTATTGACCCGTTGCTTGATTATTATGAGCGATTGCCACATTTTAATAAGCGTGATTATCCGAACGTTCAGTTTTATAATAAATCCTTGGAAAGAGTTGATAATCAAGGATATTACAATATAATTTTTTGTTTAAATGCGATTAATCATGTTGCGGACTTAAGCAAAAGCCTGGATAATTTAGTTGGAATGCTTGCGTCAAATGGTCGGTTAATTATTTCAATCGACGTGCATAAAAATAATTTTTTAAAGCATATTTTTCGCTTGATTCCGGGTGATATATTACATCCACATCAGCATGGTGTAGCAGATTACCTGCAAATGCTGGAACAACGTGGGTGTAAAATTGAAAAAACAATTTGCCTAAAACAAGGACGGATTTTTGATTATTATGCAATTATTATAAAAAAAAGGAATACTGATGATAAAAATCAGACTCTTATATACTAAAACACCATAAAACTATAACACCTAAACACCATTCTAATGGAAAGAACAAATTATTCATCTGGAGCTCAATGGGAAGATATTGTAGGTTATTCTCGGGCTGTGAAAGTCGGCAATATTATTGAAGTTTCGGGCACGACCGCAGTAGAAAACAGAGTACTCATCGGTAAAAATGATGCCTATTTACAAACTAAAACTATTTTACAAAAAATAGAAAAAGTATTACATGAGGCTGGTGCATCTATGAAAAATGTAATACGTACGCGCATGTACGTGACGGATATACGTCAATGGGAAGCAATAGGACGTGCACATGGTGAATTTTTTAAAGATATTAAACCCGCTTCTGCTATGGTAGAAGTCAGCGCCCTGATTGACCCTGATATGCTCGTGGAAATAGAAGTGACGGCTGTCGTGTAAGAATTATAAATATAATAGCAGTAGCACTGCACTACCTCGTACAAAGCTACTGCTTATGAATGTCAGAATTTTATAATAAGCAAGCGTTGATGCGGTCTAGCCAGGCTTTTGCCTTTTCCTGAGAAGGCCCCATTTGCATCGGATCGTCCATCGTCATATCAAAAAAAGGAATATTGGGTATAACATTTTTACCTTGTATAGGCGTAAACTGCAATTCAATTTTTGCATTTGAATCCGGCAGCCCTTGTCGGATTTCCCCTTGCCGAAATAATTTACACGCTGTTACATTAACCAAATCAATAAATATTTCACTTGGAGGCGCATGTTTTAAATTTAGAAACATTACTTTTTTATGAACAGTATCTATTCCAATTGCCTTCTCATTCCAGGCTTCTTGTGCCGTAAATTGCACTTGATATTGCTTTCCAGCCTCGATCAGCCGCTGGATATATTTCATTTCTCTTCGTTTATTGGCACGAATGATTAACCAAAAAGGAACTACAAAAATTGATAATAATATTAAAACTATAACAGCAGATTGAATATCCATTTTACAAGTTAATTTATAATGATTAATATTGATACCAATGTAGTATCAATTTAAAGACCCTAACAACGCCGCATTTATTGAATATGGCGCTTAAACAGGACGAACTTTTTAATGATTACTAAAAGATTGTAAAATGGATTTACCAGAAATAATGGAAAGGAAAAATAATTTTAGAAATATAATATGCCCGATTGGTATCACAATCAAGCAGGATTGTAATAATATTGCAATAAAGATTGGTAAAGATTTGAGAATTGCGATCAATGTAGGACTTAATCCAGGTATCTTTTTGCGCAGTTCTGGAAGTGTGCTCTTGATTATTTTTATGAAAAAATAAGAAAGAAGCGTCATTATTTGTGTGAAGGGAAGGAAGTTCTTGAGAATGCCTGGAATACGCATTAATAGAATTGCTGATAGCTTGCTTGGAACCATAAGCAGCTATAACGCTCACCCATCCAAATAATAATATAATGCGCATGAAATGCATTCGGCAAAAGTAAGCTTTAGTTTTTGATAAAACTTGACTTCTTCAAAAAATTTATAAATCGAGGGCGACTAATCTTTTAGCAAAGGTTTATTAAGTACAATATAAAAAAATGAACTTCCAATTATATACGTTATTATATCGCCCCAATCTGCGGTGAATTTAGAGCTTAGTTTTGGAAAAACCACTTCAAATAATACGCTTAATATTATAAGAGCTATCATAACTTCTTTTAATGATAACTGATAATTATTATTTTTGTAAAATAAATGACGCCGCTCCGCCAGTAATAAAGTCAATAAAATGGGCATACAGAGCAAAGGATCGAGATAATGATCGAGCCAATGCAAATTAATATGTAATATTTTTTGCAATAATTGGTGAATAACAAAAGCAATTCCTATCACGATGAAAGCCGGCTGTCGGAGCGTCGCCATATTCAAAAAACGGCAATAAATGCAATCGTGAGCCCTATGAGCAGCACAGGCGATAACAAGATCAATAGCCCAATAAGCATAAGCCTTGCGACCACTTTCACGCCAAGCACAAAGGTAGAATCCTCGTCTTTAGAACGCGTAAATTCCTTCGCGTTATTGGTCATTTTGAATAGCCAATCCATGGGTTGGCGTGGGTTTTCTGTAGGTTCGGGTGATTCTTGTGTTTTCATTTTGTCAATTTTAGAACAAATGTACTAATTTTTCTTTTTTAGAACAAGTGTTCTAATGATTTTTTTTACCTTTATCTCATGGATACGAAAGAAAAAATCCTGGAAGTGGCTTTGAAGCAATTTAACGAACTTGGCACGGATGCAGTAACGGTGCGGAGTATAGCGCAGGAGGTGGGCATTAGTCATGGCAATTTATGCTATCATTTTCCGAATACGGATGCGATTATTCTTGCTTTATATCAGAAAATTGTTGGTGAAATGAACGAGCAGACAGCACAAGCGCTGGAGCCTTCGTCGGAATTGGAATTGTTATTGCGCATTGGCGAGCGGGGATTTCGGATATTATATCGATATAAATTTTTAATGCTTGATTTTGTGCGCATTATGCGGCGGATACCGCAGATACAAGCGGCTTATCGAGAATTAATGAAATTCCGGCAACAGCAATTTTTACAATTATTTCAAAACATGGTTGCTAAAGGTTGGTTCGTACCTGCGCCTGTGCCTCATCATTATGAAAATCTGGCGGAACGCATGCTGGTGAACGCGGATAGCTGGATTCCTCATGCTGAAATTCATTTCGACGGCACGCCGGAGGAAGCGATTCGGCATTATTATCGCATTTACATTAGTGAATTTCTACCGCTATTGACTAAAAAAGGGCAAAGTTTATATAAAGAATTATTTCCACAATTTAGCTGAATACTTTGTAACAAAAGCTTATTGCAAACCAAATGCGCAACCCTTATGACTTTACCCAACACATAGGCACATAGTGTTTTTGAAATCTATGTGCCTATGTGTTAAAAAAAGGCATCGTTAAATACACTATATTAACAAGAAAATGTAGTTATTATAAAATCAGGATTTATAAAACTCTTTCCAAACCACTGTTTTTCCTGTTTTGGCAGCGTGTTTGGCAGCTTCCAGGATTTTTATTACAATTTCATTATTATCCATCGCAGATACATCATAAGGTTTCATTTTTATTTCACCTTTTATAACGCCCGACAGATAAGCGAAAGGATCGTTCATACTCAAAGGTAAAGGCTCCGCTTTCAAAGTTTCCTTTCCTTTTTTCTCCTCCTCCATTAGTAACATATCTGTACCATTTAAGCAATGTATAAAGCCTTGTTTTCCATATACTTCCATATCCTTGCGGCCATAGGGCAATTCCAGGATGCCTGAATAATGACTTGGGTTTTGGGATAAGTAAGAATGATCGTTGCGTCGTCGTCTACTTTTGGATACATATTGGGTTTAATTTGCTGCGTAATGCAAGTAACGGTCTCAGGTTCAACGCCTTGCATAAACCAGGTGGCGAGATTTGCACCATAGCAACCAAAATCGGTCAAAGCGCCAGCGCCATTCAAGACAGGGTCGGTCAGCCATTCCAGGAATTCTATATTACAACCAATTTCAATCGGCCCTTGATGCCCGGTATGAAAAACAATTCTGCGAATATCACCAATTTTATAATCTTCATTAATTAATTGGAAAGCCTTGTGGTTACTGCCGTACCAACTGGTTTCATAATTAGTTAATAATAAAATATCATGTTTTTTAGCAAGCGCAATCATTTTTTTAGCGTGTTTTACGCTTACCGCCAAGGGCTTTTCTACCATGAGATGAATGCCGCGCGGCGCGCAGTATTCTACCACTTTTAATTGATCATGAATGCTATTAAAGGCAGTAACCGCTTCCGGCTTGGTTTTGGCTACCATCTCTTCGATCGTATTAAATACAATATTCATATTATAGCCATGCTGTTTGGCGTAGCGTTCTGCCAGATCGCGGTTGGGTTCTACGATGCCCACAATTTCAATATCACCCCGATCTTCTCGACCCAATATCCAGTGTACATGCGTATGTACCAAGCCTACAACGCCCACGCGAAGCGGTTTGTCGGCTTTGGTATCTTGTGCTATAAGAGACGTATTCACAAAGAGAAGGCATAATAAAATGTGTAAAATGAAAGGATGCATGAGTTTATCTTTTTGTTATGAACGTAAGATATTACTTTCTTATTAAAGCGGCATATAGAGCAACCCAATTCAGGATAATTAGGGATCGATTAGCGAAGAAACACAACTTATTTGATCCAGAAGACGTTAATGTGTTGCACTGTATGTATTTTTTGTGCATCTTTGCAGCGGTTTAAAGAAATGATAAGTATCATGTCAAGTTTAGCAAACTTATTTTTTTCGCCTTTCCTTTAAGACTTAAAGAATTCTTCGCTATACTTACCTGATGATCAAGAGCATATTTTACATTTATTTTTCACTTTTTAATTTTTTCTAATGAACATTTTTGTTGCAAAATTGAATTTCAGCACTCAGTCTGAAGATTTACAAGAAGCTTTCGAAGCTTACGGCGCAGTTGATTCTGCGAAGGTTATTACTGACCAATTCTCTGGCAAATCAAAAGGCTTTGGTTTTGTGGAAATGCCCAATGACGACGAAGCAATGAACGCAATCAATGATTTGAACGACAGCGAATTAGATGGCAATACCATCGTAGTGAAGAAAGCTGAACCACGTGAAAATCGCGGTGGTGGCGGTGGTTTCAATCGCGGCGGCGGCGGTGGCGGTAACCGTGGCGGCGGTGGTGGAAACTACGGCGGCGGTGGCGGTGGTTACAACCGTAACAGATACTAATTAGTTAGTAACGATACAGCTACAAGACCTCTTTCGATGCAATCGGAAGGGGTCTTTGATTTTTATGTGAAAATATTGCATGATTTCATTTTTCGATAGAATAAAAAAATACAATCAACTGTCTAAAGCTTAGAATCTTCTAATCTTTGAATTAAAATTGATTCCGTATGAAAAAACACTTAACTATCCAATGTACGCTTTTCTTGTTCATGGCGATTACGGGTCTTTACGCTCAGCAAAATTTGACGACAGACGATTACGCTCGCGCTGAAAACATGCTTAGCTATAATACCGCCTCGCTCGTGGATCGCATGGGCGTGCGCCCTACCTGGCTGCCAGATGGTAGATTCTGGTATCGGGTTTATACCGCTAGTGGAAGCGAATACGTATTGATTAATCCTGCTGATGGCTCACGCACAGTCAATACTGATTTACAGAAACTTGTGCCGGGTGCACAATCTTCATCCGAAGAGCCCCAAGGTAGAGGCAGAGGTGGCCGCAATGATGCCACTTCGCCCGATGGTAAGAAATCTGCCTTTATTCGTGATTGGAATTTATGGATACGCGATATTGCTACTGGAAAAGAAACTCAATTGACAACTGATGGTATTGAAAATTTTGGCTACGCTACTGATAATGCGGGTTGGCGCAAAAGCGATCGCCCTATATTACTTTGGTCGCCCGATTCCAGGAAAATTGCTACTTTTCAGCAAGACCAACGCCATGTGAGCGATATGTTTCTTGTTTCTACCAATGTGGGCACGCCAAAGCTGGAGGCATGGAAATATCCTTTGCCAGAAGACAAGGATATTATCAGAATTCACCGTGTCATTATCGAAGTGGACGCACCAAAAATTATTCGCTTGAATCTACCGCCCGACCCGCGTCGTGGCACGCTTTGCGATGATATTGCTTGTTCTGGATCATTTGATGATAATGTATGGAGTCCTGATGGCTCAACGCTGGCTTTTGTGTCAAGCTCGCGCGATCACAAAGAAGCAAAATTGAGAATTGCCAATGCTAAGACTGGCGAAGTGCGCGATGTGATGGAAGAAATCGTTGCCACGCAATACGAATCGGGCCGAGGCATGGTCAACTGGCGCTATTTGCCTGCCTCCAATGAAATTATCTGGTATTCCGAGCGCGACGATTGGGGGCATTTGTATCTCTATGATTTAACGACTGGCAAACTGAAACATCAGATCACGAAAGGTAATTTCGTTGTCACGCGCTTATTAAGAGTAGACGAGCAAAACCGCGTTTTGTTCTTTGAAGCCAACGGCCGAGAGGCAGGGCGCGATCCTTATTTTAGTCATTTTTATCGCATCGATTTTGATGGCAAGAATTTGAAGTTATTAACACCCGAAGATGGCAATCACCAGCTTACGTTTTCTCCTGATTATAAGTATTTTGTAGATTCTTATTCAAAGCCAAATGTACCTCCTGTGGCAGTCTTGCGCGACATGAATGGCAAACTCATTGCTACGCTTGAAAAAGCAGATATCTCTCGCTTGCTGGCAACAGGTTGGAAGCCGCCGACCCCGGTTACTGTCAAATCCCGCGATGGCAAATGGGATTTATATGGTTTGATGTTTACACCGAGCAATCTCGATCCGAAGAAAAAATATCCCGTAGTGAATTACATTTATCCTGGGCCGCAGGGTGGGGGAGTTGGCAGCCGTTCATTTTCTACTTCTCGCTCTGATCATCAGGCAGTTGCTGAATTGGGTATGATTGTTATAGTAATCGACGGTACTTGTAATCCCGGTCGCTCGAAGTCTTTCCACGACGTTTGCTATGGCTATATGGCCGACAATACTTTGGAAGATCAAATCGCCGGCATCAAACAATTAGCAGAGTACAACACCTATCTGGTTGTAGATGCACTCGTGAAAGCCAATAAAGATTTTGATCTACTCGTTTTCCCAAATGCCCGGCACGGTTTTGGGCAAGACAATTATTACATGATGCGTCGCCGCTGGGATTTCTTTACTAAACATTTATTAGGTAAAGAACCACCGAAGGAATATGAATTGAAGCCAAGACGCGACCCGCGCGCGTGAGGATAATAGTCATCCAACGATTTTATGCTGTCGTCATCGGATTTGTTCTAGAACACCATGACGACAGCATGTATTAGAAATTATGGACCTTCCACAATATACAAATACGTCACTTCACTATCTTGTTGTACTTTCATCTGCACTCTTGCATAGACCAGGCTTGCCTTTCCTACTTTTAAATCTTTCGTGCGAACGCCATCCAGTGTTTGCTTTTGGCTGTCTTTTCCAAATATCCAGCCACCGCCATAGCGAATTTTGATTTGTGCACCAGCAGGACTTACGAATCTACAAGTAAAAGTAGTATTCCACCCTGATTCCAGGGTTCGCCAATCACCTGCTTTAACGATTTTCGTGCGTTGGACTTGAGCCATAGGAATGGTTTTAGGTTTTTGTTAAAAAATTCACTGAATATAATAAAATTACCAGACGGTTATTTATTGCAAGTCATTAAAGATCAGAAAATAATCAAATAATCCTTTCCAGTTTTTTGCCTATTTTTAGCTCCCAAAAAACCAATCATGCTAAAAAGACTCCTCATTCTGATGGTCACGTTCATCGCTACCTTTTCCCTTTCAGCTCAAAGCATTGATGAAATTTTAAACCACTATTTTGAAAATATAGGAGGGCTGGAAAAATGGCGTGCCCTGAAAACTACCCAGATGGTAGGTAAAATCTCAATGGGGCCGATGGAATTTTCAGGCGTTATAACTGCCAAAACGCCAAACAAACAGCGGGTTGATGTCGATGTTCAAGGGCAAAAAATCATTCAGGCCTACGACGGCACCACTGCTTGGTGGATCAATCCTTTTGCCACCGGCCCGGAAGCACAACCTGTGCCCGATGAGATGGCACAGGAAATGAAAAATCAAGAATTTGAAAGTCCCTTTATCGACTATCAGCAAAAAGGGAGTGCGGTTGAGCTACTTGGAGAGGAAGAAGTTGAGGGAACTGCGACTTTTAAAGTTAAATTGACCAAAAAGAATGGGGATATCGAAAACTATTTCTTCGACAAGGAATATTTCATTCCTATCATGATGCAGTCGCCCATCACTTCTGGACAAGCTAAGGGACAGATGACAGAAACCTATTTCAGTGACTATCAGGAAGTGGAAGGTTTAATGATGCCTTTTTTCCTGGAGGTTAAAATTGGAGGAGAAACCACCCAAAAGATTACACTTGAAGTAATTAAATTAAACATAGATATTCAAGATACCTTCTTTACATATCCTAAAGAATAATAAAATTAGTGTCGGGAACATCTAATCATCTATTGCTTGGGTGTTATCTTTTTCCTCCTGTTCGCGCAGCGCATCCTTGTACAAAGCATCCAACTCCTGCACCATTTCTTTCAGGGAAGGATCAGGATTGGTTTTACTGGCTTCACGCATAGCCTGATGAATCATTTTTGCTCGTTCAAAGAGACGTGCATTCAGCACCAACAGGGTGTCTTCTATTTTTTGCGTGAGATCCGATATTTGACTTTCCATTTTATCTAGCATTTGAATTTCAGCCGCTTTTGCTGGCGATATACCGCTTCATATTCCTGGGTCATACCACCCCGGCCGCCATGAAGTTTACTTTATCCTCCATGATTTGCTGCCGTTTATTCAGCACAAGTTCCTCCAGGCCTTGGAGCGCTTCATCTATTTCTTCCATATCCTCCGGCGTTAGCGGTTCATAATCAAAAGGTAAGTCCGTCATCTGTAATATTTTTGAGTTGTAAAAAATAATTACATATCAATAGTATTTAGTATCACTAAGTCCCTTCGGAAATTCGACGAGAACATCTAGCCATCAAGCCCTTTTGCTTCGGCAGCATCCTCCTCCTCCTGTTCGCGCATGGCATCTTCGTACATAGCATCCATTTTTGCTACAATTTCCTTTAGCGAAGGATCCGTTTTGCTGGCCTCGCGCAGCGCCTCGTGTACGATTTTCGCGCGTTCAAATCTATAAATGTCTACGGCATACTCCACATCTTCCATCACCTCCCAAAAGGAATTGAGCTCGGATTTTAGTTTTTCAAGCACCTGCTTCGTTGTAGCTTGTCGGGCATAATATGCAGCTTCAAATTCTTGCGTCGTACCGCCCGCTGTTAGGAAATTAATTTTATCCTCGATGATTTGCTGATGCGTTTCTTTCAGAAAGAGGTTCAGCCCCTCCATCGCTTCTGTTATTTCTTCCATCTGCTCTGGCGTTGGAAGCTTGTCAGGATCAAAAGGTAAGTCCATGATGCATTATATTTTCAGCTATTATAAAATCAATAATAACACCTCGATAGGATATATACCTATCGAAAATAGCCTAATGAAGAAGTGTTTGTCTTGTTTGGGTAAGAAAAAAAGAATAATACTGTATAATATAATTCGCTCTACAATAATAGCGATTTTTATAATAAGGAGCAAGTATAAAAAGGAAAAAATATTTTAAAGAAAGAAGCCTGAGGGATTGTGTATCGCCTCAGGCTTAATATTTATAATAAATTGATCAACAAAACATTAATTCCCTACAATTACTTTACTTGTAATAACCCTATCACCTCCGATAAGCATTTTTACTAAATAAATACCAGCGGGTTGCTCTTGCAAATTGAATGAAATTGGGCTGTTGGCGCTTCCTTCCAATTTTGTTCGCTGATAATTTTTCCTTGGATATTGTAAATCCTGACTAATGCGGATTGTGCTGCGAATTCACTCAAATCCAGATAGAACACACCTGACGTGGGGTTCGGATAAATATTCAATATTTTATTAACCCGTGGTGTCGATACCACTGGCAATACTGCTCTGTTTGTAGCGCTGGAGGTAACAGATTGACTGTTTGTATCTGTTGGCGCGCATTTATCCTTAAAAGTACCATTGATACAACGGATAGCGTCTCTGAAAAATGGCTGATGATTTGGGCCATAGACATTGCCAAGATAGTTAATCCCTACCGTGTACATTTTGCCAATAGTAGGCGTGCCGCGCATATGCTGATAAATAATCGGATGGAAAGTACATTCCAATTCTTTTAGTGGTATATCAACCATATCAGGATTTAATCTCAAGTTAATAGCCAAAATCAACATTTCGGATAACATCGAGTTCGTTATCTTTCCATTTTCATCAAGCAGTCCTTCATAAGACGTGCAATCACTGCCATCTACAATATAATGCCCATTTGGAATGACATGAGGAGCACCACCTGCACCCGGTAACCAATCAACAATACATTGTGCCGCTTCGGCACTGATGTACAAAAAATTATCCGAGTTATCGGATGGGTAAGGTCTATCTACACCCAATTTAATTGGGCCTCTCCTAATGCTGTTTTTACTAAGCCTACGGCTGTACGGATGATCGTTTGCACACAGCTAGAGCTGTTCCCACAGGCGTCTGTTGCCATCCAGGTTCGTTTCACAGTGCATTCCCATTCGCAATCGCCGGCAACAACTTCATCCTGGTATTCAATAGTTGGATTGGCATCGCAGTTATCAGTAGCTATTGCCATACCAGTAATTTCAAGGTTATAGATATCTCGACAATCTACGGTCACATCCCCTGGACAAGTAATAATGGGCGCGGTTTCATCTATTACTGTTATAATTTGCTTGTAAACACTGGCATTGCCGCAGCGATCTGTAATTGTGAACGTTCGAGTGATCTCGTAGGCAAATTCTTGGCAACTCCTATCTAATTTTTGAGTACTGGTTTGCGAAATATCAATTGCAGGATTTGGATCGCAATTGTCCGTTGCAATTAAATTGGGAAAATCAGGAATACTTTCACAAGAAACCGTGATATCACTTGGACAATTCGTACAGATTGGTAAAATTCTATCCGGCAGGATAGTAATTTCCTGAACAAAACTAGTGGTATTACCAGCTGCATCAGAAGCGCTCCAGGTTCTCAGAATGGCATAATCATCTGCACAGGTACCGGGTACGATCCTATCTGAAAAACCAATATTAATTATACCGCAATTATCAGAAAAGGACGCAATGCCTGTATTGTTTGGATCGGTAGAAGCATCACAACTGATTTGAATAGGCGCAAGAGGAAGTGTTTTTGGGGCTTCTCGATCTTCCACGATGATATTGAATGTACAAGATTTAGAATTGCCAGAGAGATCGGTGATGGTGATCGTTACAGGCGTTGTGCCTATATCAAAAAATGAACCTGGATTCTTGGAATAAGTCAAGGTATAGGAACAATTATCTTTGGCAATTATCTGATCAGTAAAGTCAAGAATAGCGCCACAAGCGCCTGGATCATTGGCCACTGTAATATCGCCTGGGCAAACAATAGTGGGGGCAATATTATCAATA
>JADJNW010000021.1 GCA_016714085.1 Saprospiraceae bacterium | reverse complement strand
ATATTTACGAAAGTAATTTAGCACTCCCAAGAAGCCAGCAAAGACATCAAAGCGACGCAGTAATCGAGCTTTGGCGCTTGATTTGGAAGGATTTACTAATATTTTGCGGCAGGCGCCGATGAATTTACACGCCAGGCAGCACAAAATCCGCTTTTAATGACGCCCTTTGCCCGATGGTACATTGGAGACCTTTTGAGATCGTGGAATCTCCGATTATGGAATCGGAATTGGCGGCACGCTATCCCCATATCAAAACTTATAAAGGGTAGCTGTCAGCAATCGCTTGGCTACCGTGCGCTTTTTTTACTGGTCGCGGGTTTCATGCTTCCATTCAGTCGCCTCAAGGCAACATTTATCCTCGATCCGCTTTTAAGGAATCAAACCCAATATTGTCAAGCATATTATACTCGTGGTGCTATTCAAGATGATGATGCAAATCAACCTAGCGGCGTAACCGACGGCGCATAATCAAACACAAGAGTCTGATAATGAGCCTATAACATTAGATCAGCAACCTTGCAGCCTCGCAGCGGTGTGCCGGTTGTTTTGCATGGGTATCGGCTGGCGGTGGCTGAGCGTCTGGCGAATTCGCGCAGCGTTTTGGCGCTACGACCAAAGTTTGAGTGATGGATGGTTTCGTAATATTCTGAATGTTGCAATGGAGTTTTTGAAAAAGATGTGCCAATTAGATTGATGCCAATGATAATACGGTTAATGTCTTTTTTTGAATACAGCTACAGATCCTTTCCAAGATGGCTCCGCATTTCTGATAGTTACGGGCAAGTGCCGGCAATTCTCAAGCCAATATTGGTATCGATAAATTATGATGTGGGACATGGATTTATCGCTTGGCTGGCGGTCAGGCGTGGTGGGCGTTACGGTGGGCGTGTTTGCAAATAACACTGGGAATAATGGTAACCAGGCCTTGGCGCATCTTGTTTTTCAATTTGGGTACTTCTGTTATCGAAGGTTTTCACACACGAAATGGGGTCATCAGTTCTCGGCGCAGCATACCTGGAGCAATTGTCCCGCAGTGAAGGGCAACTCTCGCAAGCGCCTCGCGTATGAACCCGGTGCGGGCAGTACGATTATGTCTTACAGCAATGCCTGTGGCGACCAGAATTTCCAAGGTATGCGGATAGCTATTTCCCCACCAAATCCCTGGAAGAGATTATTATTTCTTCGCCAGCCGAACAGGCACTGGCGCTGGTTGCGCTACGAAATTACAAACCGATAATAATGAACCGGGAAGTAACGTTGGATTATCCTTTTAATTTTTATATTCCGATTAGTACGCCTTTTGAGTTAACAGCTACCGCTACCGATGAAAATGAGGATATGCTGACTTATTGCTGGGAACAATTTGATCTTGGGCGCTCAGCGCAATAGGGGAAGCCCCAACGGCGATCTGCGCTTCTTTCCGTAGTTTTGCACCAATAGCTTCGCCAACGCGCGTCTTCCCAAAGATTCAAAATATTATAAATAATACTTCACGAATGTAGAGGTGCTACCACCTATGATCGCAATCTGACCTTCCGTTGCACGGTGCGCGACAATCATCTTGATCAGGTGTTTCCGTTTGGCAACAAGCGAAATTCCGTTCTACCTCATCAGCAGGCGGCTTTCAGCGCTGCATCCAAATGAAGATACCGTAAAATGGACAGCGCAGGCAGCTACGCGCAAGTGCGTTGGGATGAGCCAAAACCAATAAACAATCTGGTCAATTGCCAAAGTGTGAATATCAAGCTATCCTTGGATGGCGGCCTGACTTATCCGATTACCCTGGTAGAAGCTGCGCCAAATAATGGTTCTGCGATGGTACCCGTGCCTGCTGTGATGAGCGTCACCGCGCGCATCCGCGTGGAAGCAGCAGACAATATCTTCTTCGATATTTCCAATCAAAATTTCCAGATTCAGGCAGCAACGCAAGCTGCTTATACGGGAATGTAGCGCCGCGTACCGTTCAAAAGCATTGTTTACCTGCGCCGCTTCAATTCAATATTTCCAGCCAGGCATTTCTTGGTTTTAATAGTCCGATTTCATTAGAAATTATTGATACTCTACCTGATGACGTGCAAATTTCACTTTCCAAAACAAGCATTCTTCCATCTGAAGGTGCGGTTTTAACAATCAATTTCACCAAACAAATAGAAGGTATTTTTAATATCCAAGTGAAGGTCACAACCAGCGGCGGCCAAAGCATTAGCATTCCTGTCTCATTCTCGACTATTTCTAATGATTTTTCGGCATCAAAATGCTGACGCCGAGCGATGGGCAAAGCGGCATCGTCCTTTCCACGACTTTCCGCTGGAACAAAGTGACAGCAACCGCCGGCACGATTTTGAATTGGCGACCAGCCCTGCATTCGGAGCAACAGTGATTACTTCTGCATTTGGCATCCAGGATACTTTTTTTACCCCGACCATCTTTTTTGAAGAAAATCAGTTATACTTCTGGCGCATCCGTCCATATAATGAGGATTGCGGTGATACCGGGCAATTTTTAGAACCTTTTGCTTTCCACACAGCCACCGTGCAATGCCAACAAACACAAAGCACTAATGTGCCTGTGAACATTTCTGGCTCGGGTTTGCCGACGATCAATTCAACCTTGAATGTGACGACCCAAGGCATTATCAGCGACATCAATATTCCTTTGATCAAAGCGAATTATCAACCTGTAAAGAGCCTGCGCGTCAGTCTTATTAGCCCTGCCGGAACGGAAGTAAATTTCTTCGACCAAAATTGGCAGAACACGATTAAGCTTGAAACTGGTTTCGATGACGATTCACCTACCGCCATTATTTGTCCGCCCGATGATAAAATGGTGGTGCGGCCTGTGCAGGCGCTTTCAGCGTTTAATGGCGAAAATACTGCCGGCACCTGGACGCTGCGCGTGAAAGTAGTAACAGGGGGCTTTGGCGGTGGCGGCGCGCTTGAAGGTTGGGAGTAGAGTTTTGTAGTACTTTTCTCCGAATAATCCTTTTATCGTGAAAATGACACCTTATTCGTGCCTCCGGCTTTGACTAATACTTTTACAATCAACGAATTAGAGATACAAGATAGTGATAATGCGCCTGCTGAACTCATTTATACTTTAGTCACCTTGCCGCAGCACGGTATATTAAAATTGAACAATGTAAAACTTACAAGTTGGAAATACTTTTACACAATTGGATGTCAACAACTTACGCTTGAAATATACCCATAATGGCGATGATAGCATCAACGATGGCTTTGCTTTTGTAGTGCAAGATGGCACTGGCGGCTTTTGGCTACGCAACGGGCGCCAATATAAAGATTGACGAAAATGCGACCGTTGGTACGAATGAAATTCTGAATGAAAGTAATGTATTGTTGTTCCCGAATCCTGCCAGCGACCTGTTGAATGTTCGCCTAAGCAAAGCCCCAAAAGGCCGATTAATACTAAGTATGTACAATGTACACGGGCAAGAATTGCTACGTCAGCGCTACGGTCAGGCAAACTCAATGGATCTAAATACTTCTGGCTTTGCCAGTGGTATGTTTCCTGACCCTTCGCAGCGAAGGCGAAGTGTTTACACAAAAAGTTAGTATTCAGCGATAAATTGCTGATTTTTAGAAAAATGAATTGGCATTTAGGTTTTCTAGATGCCATTTTTTTTATTTTCGATTCAAATTTTATAGCCAATGCCAGAAGAACCGAAGCCAAAATCTACCTGGAGATTTTCTAAAGAAATGATTGTTGCGCTTTCTGCGAATGCAGTGAGTATTATTACATTACTGATTTTTATTTACCAGACCAATTTGATGCGGGAGCAACAACACGTAGCGGTGTGGCCTTGCCTGGAATGGCTTCCTTCTTGTTGTACCGAAGAATTTGGAGGGTATTTGCAGGTAGAAAATAAAGGCATTGGCCCTGCAGCTGTGCAGTCAGTAAATGTTCAATTTAAAGGGAAAAGCGTCAATTCCATTGATGAACTCTTTACAATGGCTGTAGGACATAGCAATTTTGAATACTATACCTCAACCGTGGAGAGCAGGGTATTAGCTCCTGGCGAAAAAATCAAGATGTTTACAATCCCCAACCTCGAATGGGCATCGAAAGTAGATAGTGTACTGCGAAGAAATAATTTTGAGGTGGAAATCTGTTATTGCTCGGTGTATATGGATTGCTGGAAATGTAGAGGAACCAGCAACGAACCAGTGAAAAAATGCATCAGAAAAGAGGTAATAAATTTCTAATATAATAAACACCTAAAATGACCGCCAAACAATCCTCCAAAATTTGGAATTTGTTCGTGCATATCCTCAAAGCTGGCTTGGTTGCTGGCGTTTTGGATATACTAGCTGCCTTTGCGAATGCTTACTTGGCCTCAGGCACAAGCCCTGAGCGCGTACTCAAGTTTATTGCCAGCGGAATGTACGGGCGAGCGGCGTTTATCGGCGGCGCAGAAATGGCAGCACTAGGACTACTTTTTCACTTCTTGATTGCTACTTTTTGGGCAGCATTATTTTTTCTGACATATCCAATCCTATGTCGAATCTCTAAAAATAAGATTATCAATGGAATAAGCTACGGCATCCTCATTTGGTTGGTGATGAATCTCGTTGTGCTTCCTTTCACGAATACGCCTAAAGGGGAGTTCAATCTCGTTCCCGCCATCATAGGTGCATCGATATTAATATTGTTTGTTGGTTTACCACTATCTTTTTTTAGCAGATCGATATTACCATAAAAGCCGTTTAAAATCAAGCTTTACCCTTGAGCATCAGATTCCAATACATAAAAGGTAATCCATATTTCTTCAGCAGCCACATACTGTATTGCTCTTTGAGGTATCCACAAATTTCGAGATAAGTGGATCGCTATCTCTTATGTTATCGTATTTAAATTCTGCCAAAAGCATTTTGCCGTAGCCGGTCACAATAGGACAAGAGGAATAACCTGTGTAACTGGCTCGGCTTGGGAGCATGGTGCATCATATAGAACAGGTTTTCGACTACTACTGGTGCTTGCTTGCGAATAGGCACGCCGGTTTGCTGTCGGTAATGCGCAGCATCGCCTAAGGAAAAGACATTAGGATAAACCTTATGTTGTAAGTATTGATATCCACATTATCCAACCTTTATCTGGGAGGCCTTCCTGATATACAAGCTTAGACTTTTTAATAAAATCAGGAGCAGATTGCGGCGGCGCCAAGTGCAAGAAATCATAAGGAATCGCTACTTCGGTTTCTGATAACCTTCTCGCCCAAGTCCTCTTTATGATAATACAATTTATCCGGTTCGTCCGCAGAGCGGCGATCGTGAAGTAAGCTATTTTATTTATAGGGTCAATTCTGGTGATTTGTGGAAAAAGCGCAGTTGAATTTTTCCGATCCACAATTTCCATCAAAGTTTGTTTGAAAGCGTCCCCACCAAAATCACCGAACCCAGCGTCACAAAAGCGACTTTTGTTTTATCGCTTACGCCACTCTTATGGAAATATTCTTCTGCCAGATACATTATTTTCTGAGGCGCGCCGCCGCATTTGATAGCGGTAGCAGGTTGCGTGAAAATCGCATTTCCACCTTTGAAATTTTGCAAAACCTTCCAGGTATGCTTAGGATCGGTGTAGTTGCTGCATACACTGTCTGTTTCCAATGCTTCCCGCAAGCCAGACAGCGCATCTATATCCATTTGTACGCCTGGGCAAGCAACTAAATAATCGTAGGTAATTTCCGATCCATCACGCGTAATAACTTTATTATTATCAGGATCAACTGTTTCTACGTAATCCTTGATCCACTTGGCACGACGAGGAATCAAATCCTTCATATCGCGTTCGGTAGCATCAAAATCAAAGTACCTGCGCCTACAAGCGTCCAGGCAGGTTGGTAATAATGTTTCTTTGGCAGGATCATAATGTGATATCTAAATGTTTATCTTTACGGCAATAGTGCGCTGCAACGGTTATCCCTGCTGTTCCGGCGCCTATAATGACGATTTGATGGTGTTGCTTTTGCTGCTGGTGGCAATTTTCGTTTTAAATCATTGGCATTTTCAAAGGATATTTGGGGGAATTCATTACAAAGTAAAACCATTACAAATCCTTATTTTGTGATGATAATCACATAGTTTAATGACTTTTATCAAAGATCAATTCCTTATGAATCAATCTTTTATCTCCAGTCTTTCAAATATGCAAAGCTTTGATTGGCACTTTGGCGAAGTAGTCGAAATCCTTGCTTTAGCTGGCTTCGACTGGCTCTTTTTGGATATGGAGCATGGCAATCTTTCTATTGCATCCGTTCAAAGACTTTGTCAGGCTATAGCCGGGAGGTGCCATACTTTAGTGCGTGTGCCTGAGAATGCGCCGATTTGGATCAAAAAGTTTTGGACATTGGCTGCGACGGCATCATCGTGCCTCATGTCAATACAGCAGAGGAAGCTATGCAAATGATACAAGCCGCCAAGTACCAACCGAAAGGACAGCGCAGCGTAGGGGCAGCGCGCGCGCAAGGTTATGGGCATTATTTCAGCGAATACGTGCAAAATGCTAATAATGAGACCACTATAATTATTCAAATCGAAGATATTATCGCTGTACAAAATCTGGATACCATATTAAAAGTGCCCGGAATTGATGGCGTATTGATTGGGCCTTACGACCTTTCAGGAAGCATGAATTTATTGGGTGAAGTGACCCATCCTTTGGTGCAGGCAGAAATTAATAAAGTGAAATTAAAATGTAAAGAAACAAAAATTCCTTTTGGCATTTTTGTAATGAATGTAAAGCCACACCCAAAGAAATAGCGGATGGCTGCGGTTTTGTTGCCATTGGTACGGATAGCGCCATGGTGTTGGGGCGTGCAAAGCAAATACTTGAGACCATTGGAAAGTCCCCGCAATAGGATCAAAATGCACGCGCTATTCGACTTTCTCTTCTTTATTTGTATTTGATTTTTGGTGAAAACCATAAGCATAATGACCGCCGGGATGCCAATCAAAACAAGCGTTGTGAAAATCATTAAAGCATTTGCCTGAAACCAATTGATGAGAAACATAGCAAAAGGGTTTTAGTGAACGCTCAAATTACAAACTCCTCTCTGTCAAGCTTTATGACTTTCGTCAAAAATGCCTTGGTGATTTTATCAGTAAAAAATTTCTCCTTCGATTTTCAGTAATTTCTATAATTTTAGGAGGTAAAACCAAATTAATACTCAGAAATCGAACCACCATGAAAAATCAACTTTCCTGTCTTATTCTATTATTGCTTGCCAATGCTTTGTTTGCTCAAAAAATTTCGGTCGGTAAAGTAGATGAAGCGCGCTCCACTGGCGATAGTTACTTTGGCAATCGCCTGGAAGTAGAACTAAGAATTTCGGGTGAAGAAGTGCGCAAATACAAGTATGTGAAAGTCAGCGGATTAACAAAAGCTACGGACGATCAAGGCATCGATCTGATAGATGAAGATGAACTGCGTTTTGATTATGATGAAATCGAAGAAAATTTCGTCAATCTTACCATTCGCATGAATAATACCAGCCGTAAGGCAACAGTCATCAAGGATATGGCTGGAGAAATCACGCTCTTCAATCCAACCGAGGCTAACGGCGCGGTACTCAAAGTCGCCAACTTCCAAAGCAAGCCCAATACCAATCTCCTGCCAGCCAAAGCGCCACTTAAAATAGTTTATTTGGATAAAAAGCCTACGAAGAATTTCCACAAAGCCAATAAAGACAAGACCGAAGCTGAACTTAAAAACTACCCGAAGCCAGTCGTCAGGTAGCAAAATGCTATTGGAAGCACTCGAAGGATTTGCCTATATGGGAGAAGATGAAAATCAACTTACTTTCTTATTGGATGGAGATGTTGAAAAACTCGTAGATGTAAAATTTGAAGATGAAAATGGCAAGGCAATAGATAGTAATGGAAGTTTCACCAGCGGCGGCACACTCAAATCTTATATGTTTAGCGCCCCACCCAGCCCCAAGTGGAAAATGACCGTACTAGTGGAAACCAGCGGTGCAATCAAAAAAATTCCCTTCGCTTTAAAGGATATCGAATTGCCATAGCCTGTCGAGAAGGTATTATATCATAATATTCTTGATCTATTGTGATCAAAATTTCATTAATTTCGGCTTCAAATTAATTAGGCGATATTCATGAAAAAATTGTCTATTTTCCTCTCCCAGGAAATGCTGAACCTGTCCGTTGGTTATCTGGCGGGCTTACTCGCATCCAATTTGGTTTCCCGATTTTTCGTCAAAAAGGATTAGTCAATCTTTGGGGCTTAGCAGCCAAGCGCGAGCCTCTGAGAAAAGATGATTACGAATGGTTGATGTTTATTAGTTCCTATTTGATCGGGTTGATGGTACTGTTGGCAGTACAGTATGCGATGCGCCGATTAAGAGGCCAGCACCTGGAGACAGAATAAATCTCTGAGAATCAGCTATTTTATCGAATATGGAGGTGGTCCCACTTGGGCTCGAACCAAGGACCCTCTGATTATGAGTCAGATGCTCTAACCGACTGAGCTATGGGACCAGTAAGGTTTTTTGCTTCACTTGCTTTGCATCCCGTAAACATTCCGTAAACAAAGCTGTGCAAAAGTACAATTTTTCAGTAAAAATAGTTCAGGATAAAACTCAATTTTTGAGGTTGTGTGAAATACACGGCTCTTACCACTGCTTTGGGCGGCGATGATAGTTAAGAAAAATTCGAGGGTTCCGATGAAATGAATGATAAGCTTCAGGAAAGAAGTGTGAAACATCAGCCTTGAAGTTAGGAACATCTTGCTTTTAGTTCAGCACTACAAGGTAGCAGTTAGAAACTTCTTAGTCGTAGTAGTACAACTAATCTTTTTTAGTACTGAACTACAATGAATTAGTTTTTTACTAAAGCAATCAAGTTATTATCTACTATTAATGATGTTTTGAACTCCAATTCTGAAGTTCAGAACTACTACCTTTTAGTTCAGAACTACTCCATTGAAGTGCTGAACTTCCTTCTTGTAGTGTACAACTAAAACGCGGATGCTACGGACTAAATTTTCATTCCTAACTTGACACGAATAGTAAAAAATAGGTATCTTGCATCACCACACAAAAGCTACATATTATTTTTCTTCCCAAACATTGAATAAACACATACCCTTCATTACACAATTGGCTTGTATCTGGCTTGGATAATCTCTTTATTTCATCAAATAAAAAGCTGGTACATGAAAACGTATGTAAATTTTGATCAATTACCAACGGAAGAAGAACTGAAGCAGTTGGAAAAAGACATGATTAGCATCAAGCAGCGTGTTCAAAAATTCAAGATTAGACTTTCGCTGGAGGAGCGCCGGTTTCAGCGCAAAATGGGCAATCGCCGCGTGGCGTATGTACAAGTGGGCGAGCGCCTGTCCGACCAATACGAGCAGCGGATGCCGCGTGATTTTGAGGTGAGTTATATCACAAAATTATTGGGGGCGCATATAGGGTTGAGGCGTTTCTATTCACACCTCGAAGAAGTCCAGGAAAACACCGATGATACTCTCATGGCGTACGGCATTGATGCGATGAAGCTCGTGAAAGTAGTGCACGACACGCTCCGCACTGCCAATAAACTCGACCCTTCACTCGACAATGCCTTGCGCGAACTCGATGAGTTCTACAAACGGGCACAAGCGGAAGAGGCAGAAGAAGAAAACAACGAAGAACTTGAGCCAGAAGTGTAATCCTCATGCATTGTGCAAATTTGTTTTAAGTAGATGGCGCTGCCCCGGTGGGTGGCGCTTTTCGTTAGGTGTGTTAGGAAGACTTGGGCTGCGCGGAAATATGTGCAATCAACAATATTCCTGCCACTCCTAGAAGATGAGTACAAAACAAAACGATATAGTCAGGTCTAATAGACTCCTTTAAAAAATTAATACCAATTATTACTGCCAGAATACTCACGGTGAGAAATTGGAAAATAATAAAAGGCACATTGCTCCGCTGTTTTTTTATAGCAAAAAAGCTTAATGCTAATAAAGAAATGATTACTGGCAATATATATGTAAACCGAATGGGGAAAATATTTAAATAGGAATTAACTTCCTGGCTAAATTCCATGGAAATACTCAAGGAAGGCAAACCAATAAAATACCCGATATAAACGACGAGCACTGCTAAAATACTTCTAAACGATAAATAAGGTGATGCGGCAAAGACTAAGTACAATAACGAAAAATTGATCAATAAATCCCATAAATAACGCAGCCATACACTTTTCTGAAGGTATTGCCGGGCATTTTTTACCGAGCGTACACCATCTTCCAGCTGATAAATATGCTTGGGGATAGTTGCCAGGGAATCACTTTTTATTAAATTGAAGGAATTGAAATCCTTTAAATGGACAGTGTCGTACTCAGGCGTTATTTTATATTTTTCTAAAATCGAAGTATCGAATCGAGCTAAAATGTTTCTTTCATAATATTTTTGATAATCGGGAAGATAATTCCAGTAGGAAAGTTTTGGTTTGGGGGGAGGAGGAGGCACTACTTTTCCATTGATAGTTGTTGCCTGCTTAAATCTAACACTTCGGTCTGCTTTTGAATATTTTTGATCATTGGCAGCATATAAAATAAAAAATGTTATCGAAAATTTATTAGATGTTGGACTATACATATTCTTTCGGTATATGCGCTCATATAAGCCCTCCGCCCTAGATGAAAAATCGGCTCCAAAAGACTTATAAGCATATGCTCGGGATAAATCTAAAGGGTATATTGTATAAGCATTATTTAATGCCTGAGAGTCAACTGCTCCTTCTTGCACAAGAAAAGGAAGATCATAGCGATTTTGGAGCAGTGTATCTTCAAACTGTTTGACACGCTTAAAAATGGCAGCTCTTCGCTGAAAGAATGTATCCGCTTGTTCTTGGTAATCGTCGCTATTTAATAATATCATGCCATACAAAAAGAAGTCATTCTCCTCCAGATGCTGGATATCCTTTTCATCCATGAGAAAATAGGCCGTGCTCACTATTGTACCCATGCGAAATGAAATAGGAATCAATGCAAGAATCGTGAATAATCCAACAGCGTAAATGCCCAATGTTAAAAATACTTTAGTAGGTGCTGGGTCTTGTTGAAAGAGCCAGTATTGTAAGTAAGCCCAGTATAAAACACCTATAACGCCAATTATTAAAGGTATAAGCGAAAAAGGAATAGAATCAATTCCAATATAAATAGGTTGGACAGGGTCGACTGTAGGGTCTGTAAGGGAAACAGGGTAGAAAAATCCTCCAATGAATAAAAGAATAATACTAAAGACGGAGTAAAACAGCACAAAATGTCCTCGCGTTCGCCAGATAACTGGGTAGTTTTCAAGTAAATAATCGTCAAAACGACGGAGAAATCCAGGTATCAGCCATTTAGAGATATGCTTCATAGAACCTAGTTTTGACGGATTGGCTAATATCACGGTAGTAGCGTATGGTCACATTGCGCTCGGCGAGGTATTGCAGCAGTTCGTAGCCGCTCACATCTAGCGCAGTAGTTACGAAGTAAGTCATTCCATTGCTCCATATTTTTTGGTAAGGAAAGTCGATCAGTGTTTTTACCAGTTCGTTGTACGGTAATCCACAGGTCAGTTCAAAGGTATTATGCGTGCGGTTGTTGCCGTAATCAGCGATGCTGCCTAGATGCTCCGCCGTACCTTCGTGCATGAATAGCATTTGATCTGCCACGGCTTCTATCTCGTGCAGGTGCTGGGAGCTTACAATAATAGCCATTGGGTCGCGTAGACTTTTGGCAAGGTTTTGCAAATCGGTCAGTACCGTGATTTGGGTCTTGATGTCCAAATTTGCCAGTGGTTCGTCCAAGATGAGTAGTTGCGGCTTCCGCACCAAAGCTTTTGCCAGCACAAAGCGAAGCTTGTAGCCCCCTGAAAGTTGTTGCCAGCTATTGTCCAAGTAGGGCGAAAGCCCTAAGCGCTGAACGATGTAATTCACTGCTTTACGATTGGTTTCGCCTTTGATGCCATGCATCGCAGCTTCATATTTGAGATTGTCTAGCAACGAGCCGTGCCATTTTGATAGTTCCTGCGGCACGTAAGCAATTTTCTGTTTGAGTAGTATCCAATTTAAGCGCTTACCTCGCTGGAATAAAGGATAATATAATCCACCAGCATCACGCGCCAAATCGCCCGCCAGAATGCGAAAAAGTGTCGTTTTGCCGGTAGCATTTTCGCCCACCAAGCCCGTGATTTTGCCCAGGCGTAATTCCAGATGCTCCAGTTCCATCGTGAAACTGGTGCTGCGGTAGAGCTTCTTTAAGTTATAAGCTTCCAGTACAATTTTTGGGGTCAATTATTTGAGCTTTTACACGCTCGGCGATTTGTTGCTCTTTTGCGCTGATGTTGTTTGTTAACTCCGGCGAGTAATTTTGGACAATTTGGTCGATGATGCTTTCCAATTGCTGAACGATTGCTGCTCTCTGTGACTCTTCCGCCGTAGTTGACAAATCCATTTTGAGCAAAATCACCTCATCTTCCCATTGTGCATTGGCAGCATAGCGCCGGGCAAAATCCACGAGTAAATCCGCACCGTTGAGGGGATGTTGCTGTAAAGTGCGTTTGATTTGTTCTGCGCTGTTATGCAAATGCTCCGTCATGCAATTCCAATTTGCTCAAAGTACTATTGAGCGTTAATAAAATTCGGTGAGCAATTTTACGTTTCGATTGCTTCGCCGTTTCGTAAGGTATGATGTCCAGACGTTCTTCTTTACTTAATTCATAGTAATCCATACTCAAAATAATCACCTCATCCTCCATTCCTGCTTGAAACTCCCGCACAAAATCAATCAACCGCTTTACTGCTCGTTCCATGTCAGCAGCGGCAATGCAATCTTTGATTTCGTTTCGTCTGGCTAATATGTCGTTTGCGGGAATCAAAAGCGAGGTACGATGGATTATTAGGGTTTCGTAATTTTTGTCGTTCCAGCAAATTTAATTATATAATCGAAATTTTTTATTCAAATATATAAAAAAGCGAAAGCGCTACTAATCAATGACTAGTAGTGTTTTTTATTACAAAATAAAATTTAATATTATTACTTTTTCATCACAATACTCCACATACCGCGCAAATCGCCTTCTACGTAATCAATTGCTTTGTCTTGAGGATATAGGTTTTGAATCACTGCATAATTTTCTGGCTGGAGCGTTTCGCCAAGTTTGCCGTGGCAGTTGGTACACAAGGATTGTAAGGTAATCGGCGCATAAAAAGCGATCTCCCCATTTTCGAGTTGCTCGACAATAGGCGTTGCGGGTTGTTCAGCGTTCCATTTTTCTTTGAACTGTTTGAAAATCAGTTGCTCTCGCTCATTCATCGCATTAGCAGGATTACGGGATTTGTCTGTTACACGGCGAATGGTTGCATGATGAATTTTTGATAAGCTATCGGCAATAGGATAAGCAGCTACGTTGCAATATTGCACCGCATTCGGTACACCACCAGTTTCCATAGCCTGCTTGAGTTGTGCGCTCATGGTGGCTTGCGTAGCGCCCGCTATTTCCAAGCCTTTTTCAATAAAAACAGTATTGTTTGTAGTAGATTGATCTGCTGTTGAGGTTGGTTTTTTATTACAAGCAGTAATTAAAAGTAATAAAATTGTAAAGATGGAAAGTAATAATTTGGTTTTCATAGGTTCAAATTTTAATAAAGCAAGCGGTTTTTTTAATAACCGCCTGCCAATTTATTATGTATTTGAATTATAATCTTTACACCACCGCCTCTACTGCCGCATCAATTACTTCCTGTGGAAGCTCGGTAGGGCAGATATAATTTGTCTTGGGCAAATCCGTTGCCTCTATTGCCTTCCAGCCACCATTCACATCTATGATATTTTCAAAACCACGCGCCTTCAAAATCGAAGCGGTAATCATAGATCGATAACCTCCAGCACAGTGAACATGATATACTTGATCACGATTTAAGCGAAACATGATGTTATTGATATAATCCAACGGAAAATTTTCAGCGTCTGTTAAATGTTGTGATAAATATTCAGTTGGCTTGCGCACATCCAGCATATTTTCAGCCTTGCCATTGAAATAGCGTTTTGCTAATTCTTCTGCTGTGATGGACTCAATCGTATCCACTTCTTTACCTGCTGCTTTCCAAGCTTCGATGCCATCTTCCAAATAACCTAAGGTATTGTCGTAGCCCACGCGGGCAAGGCGCGTCACGACTTCTTCGGCGCGACCTTCATCACAAACCAACACAATCGGCTGTTGCAAATCAGGAATTAATGCCCCGACCCACGGCGCAAAGCTACCGTCAATGCCAATAAAAATGGAATTCGGAATAAAGCCTTGATGGAAAATGCTTTCATGGCGAGTGTCTAATACCAGCGCGCCTTCGCTTTCCACCACCAACTCAAACGCTTCAGGATTCAATGCTACTGCGCCTCGTTGCAACACATTATCAATGCTATCATAGCCCTGCTTATTCATCATTGCGTTTTTCGCAAAATATTGCGGCGGAGGTAATAGCCCCAAGGTCACCTCTTTGATAAATTCTTCGCGGGTCATACCTGCACGAAGGGCATAATTGCTGCGCTTTTGATTACCTAAAGTGTCCCAGGTTTCTTTGCTCATGCTTTTGCCACAGGCCGAACCCGCGCCGTGCGCCGGATAAACGATTACGTCATTGGGCAAAGGCATAATTTTGTTGCGTAGGCTATCAAATAACCAGCCCGCCAAGTCCTCTGTTGTAATACTGCCTGCTTTTTGTGCCAAGTCCGGGCGGCCAACATCGCCAATAAACAGTGTGTCCCCAGAGAAAATCGCGTATTCCTTACCCTTTTCATCCAACAACAAAAAGGTCGTACTCTCTAGCGTGTGCCCTGGCGTGTGCAGGATGCGGAAGGTTATAGCTCCAACCCTGAGTTCTTCGTTGTCCTTGGCTTCGTATTTCTCAAATTCAGTTTTTGCACCAGGACCATACACAATGGTAGCGCCTGTTTTCTTAGCTAAATCCAAATGCCCCGATACAAAATCCGCGTGGAAATGCGTCTCGAAAATGTATTTAAGCGTTGCTCCTTCTTGTTCTAATTTATCAAGATATGGTTGCGTTTCGCGAAGGGGATCGATAATGACTGCTTCGCCCCTACTCTCAATGTAATATGCGCCCTGAGCGAGACAGCCCGTATAGATTTGTTCAACTTTCATGATGTTCAATCTTTATTTATAATGCGAATATATGAAACAATCCTCATGTAATTTTCGTTCGATGCTACGCAGAAGCCTTCAACAACTGCTTGACGTCATGCCAGCCACCGCCGTTATACACATCTTTAATGCCTTTTGATTTCAAAAACGACATGGCTTGACCGCTGCGATTGCCACTGGCACAAACTAAGATAATTGGCCCGTTCATAGCCTTGAAATCATTCATTTTTCGATCCAATTTACTCAAGGGAATATTGACAGAACCTTTCACGTGACCAAAGAAAAACTCCAACGATTCGCGGACATCCACGATCTGGACATTTGGTTTTGCTAAAATTTCTTTTATTTTCATGCTTGTTTAGAATTTGTTTGATTTTAAATAATGCTGCAAAAATAGTCGAATGTTGTCGGTCGAATCAGTGATAGGAATCACAATCTTGAAGACGATAGATAATAGATTTTAAGCAATTGATAATTTCCCATTGGGATACCTTTGGTAAACCATTGACCATTTTGTAACAAATGAAAAATCAATAGTTTGTTTCAAATGAAAGCTATAATTATTTTAGAACAGCCACTTAGACATTAGAAAAATCATTTATATTTCTACTTCAAACCTATCTAAAGTCTATTGTCTAATATTTCATAGTCTCAAAAAAGGAAAAGGGCCAACCCGAACAAGTCGGGTCAACCCTTGCCACCAAAAAATTAAATCGTTTATAGTTCTGTGGTTTGCTCTACATATTCTGTCATTGGCAAATTCCTTTCTTGCAATGCCTTGAAACCACTCTTGATATTGATGAGCTTTTCAAAACCACGCGCTTTCAAGATAGAAGCTGCAATCATCGAGCGATAACCACCTTCACAGTGCATATAATAAGTTTTGTCACGATTGACCTCACTCATGTTTTTGTTAATGAAGTCCAATGGAAAATTTTGAGCATCGACAATATGCTGGGCATTGTATTCGCTTTCACGACGCACATCGAGTAAGTTGATTTTCTCTTTTTTGTAAAGCTTTTCAAACTCTTCTGCGGTCACCTCAGGAATCGCATCTACTTCTTCACCAGCCTTTACCCAGGCATCAAAACCACCATCGAGATAACCAATCGGATTATCATAACCCACCCGCGACAAGCGTGTAACCACTTCATTCTCTTTGCCTGGTTCACAAACAAACAGGATGGGCGTTTGCAGATCGCTAATCAGCGCACCGACCCACGGCGCAAAATTGTCATCAATGCCGATGAAGATTGTTCCCGGAATATGCGCTTTGGAATACTCATCCTGGTGGCGAGCATCAATAACCAGTGCACCTTCTCCTTCCCATGCTGCTTTGAAAGCCCGAACACTCAATTTTTGCAAGCCGCGCTCGCGCACCGTGTCGATACTTTCATAACCCATTTTGTTCATCACCGCGTTTTTCGGGAAGTATTGAGGTGGATCTACCAAGCCTGTCGTTACTTCTTTTACAAACTCAGCCCTTGTCATATCGGTGCGTAGTGCATAGTTGAATTTTTTCTGATCACCCAGATAACCCCAGGTATCTTTGCTCATTTTCTTACCGCAAGCAGAGCCTGCGCCGTGTCCAGGATACACAATTACATCGTCTGCTAAAGGCATTATTTGGTTGCGGAGGCTATCGAACAAATGTCCGGCTAAGTCTTCGCGGCTGAGGTCAGTTTTTACAGCAAGGTCAGGGCGACCTACATCACCCAAAAAGAGCGTATCGCCAGTGAAAATAGCATAATCCTTGCCACTTTCATCGCGTAAGAGATAAGTGGTCGATTCCATGGTGTGACCGGGGGTGTGCAACACTTTGATCGTGACATTGCCGACTTTCAAAATTTCATGATCTTTGGCAACATGGGCTTCAAAGTTAGGCTGAGCGGTAGGACCATACACAATCGTAGCGCCTGTCTTCTTGCGAAGGTCTAAGTGTCCTGACACAAAATCCGCGTGGAAATGTGTTTCCAGTACGTATTTGATCTTGGCATTGTCGGCTTTAGCGCGCTCGATATAAGGTTCGGTTTCGCGCAATGGGTCAATGATTACTGCTTCGCCATTGCTTTCGATATAATAAGCGGCTTCGGCGAGACAACCGGTATAGATTTGTTCTACTTTCATAGTTGAATAAATTTTTACATTAGGAAAGATGGAATAAAAAGGCATTTGCTCATTGAGTCTCAAAGTCTCTTCATCACTATGTTTCAGTTAAGGGCATCTACTTTGGCAATTCATAGAATACATTTTTCGATTTTACCCTTACAAAATTAGACCAGACAATGAGCAAAGTATGTGATGGGCATCACTTGGAGGGATGATTTTTATCAACGGAAATGGCTTTAATGGAGGCTCGATCCTATTGGTTAGAATGCCCTTTGATCCAGTTGCGAATGATTTTGTTGAACTTCTCAGGTTCTTCTAAGAAAGGGAAATGCCCGGACTTCATGAGTTGCCGGAGAGAAGCGTTCGGAATAGTTCGTTCTATTTCCAGATCAGAAGCTAAGGGTAATAAGTCGGCTTTACCATGAATAATGAGCGTAGGAGCACCGATTCTCTTAGCAGTTTCGGTCAAATCATAATCAAATGCATCTTTGCCAAGATAACGCAGCAAACGGTTGCTTTCGAGGAAATTAGGAGATAAATTCAAGTATAAATGCTTGATATTAGCTCGATTGTAAGCAGATGATTTAAAATTAAGCAGCAGCAATTCTTCAAAACCTTCACATCCCCTTTTTGATACCTTCTGAAGTCATGAGCTTGGCACGATCAAGGCTATCCTGACGGGTAGTTCTTTCACGGATATTTTCCTGCATTTCTTTTTGAAATTGCTGCGTATTCAAAGGTACGACATCCACCAAAATCAAAGACTGCAAGCTTTCCGAGTGTTGTGCAGCATAATGAATGGCGAGCAAGCCTCCCCAGGAATGCGCGAGCAAATGTATTTTTTTCAAGCCAAAAGCCTGACGAATACCTTCGATATCATCCACCATCGTTTGAATGGAAATTTGGCTGGAATCAAGCGTCATAGAAGACTGTCCTTGTGCTCGTTGATCGAAGAAAATCAATTGAAACCGCTTTGCCAAAGGCAATAAGTGCGGCAAAAAATAATCGTGACTCAAGCCCGGCCCACCATGCAACACTACCAATGGTTCGCCTTCGCCAATAACTTTACAATATAGCGCAGTCCCGTTGATAGATTTTAAACCTTCAAAAGTAATTTGTTGTCCGCTTACCGCAGATGAAATGATGAACACAAACAATAGCAAGCAAACGTACTGAAAACGATAGATTTTGCTCAAGATTCTCATTTTTCAATGAATTAAAGCAAAGGTAATAGAATCAATAGATTTTGCTTGAGGTTTTCGATCAACCGTGCTTTTTGTTAGTTGAACTTACTGTTACACTTTGCGTATCTATGATCATGAAATGAAATCGTTATTAAACTTTAGAAGCCTGAAGATAATTTTCTGTTTTGTCGGCGGTTTGTCTTATGTCTCAGCTTGTAAAAGTAATAAATTGGTGTAGTTTTGGGCATAAACATGAAGCTTGAAAACGATGAATGATCCGTCATTTGACACTTGGACTAGTCTTTTTTTAATTGCAGCTATACAAGGCTTATTTATTTGTGCGGTTTTCAGCTGGAAACTTCGGCACACGCAGTCGCCCTTTCGTTGGCTCATTGGTTTAGCCATTTTATTTTCCTTCACATTATTAGCCTATGTGCTTTTTTGGACAGGGTATCACCAGTACTTCCCTTATCTATTGGGTATTGTGGAGTATTTTATTTTCCTATTCGGCCCCTTTTTCTACTTTTATTTTCGACAAATTTTTACGCAACGAAGCTTCCAACAGCGGGATTGGTTACATTTCCTGCCGATATTATTGTACTTTATGTGGCGTTTACCGGCGTATGCCCTCTTTTCAACGGAAAAAATGGCAATCGGATCATTCTATATGCTGCTTGCAAGCAAAATAGAGCCAATTATGCCATGGCTGAAGGTTGCCCACATGGCTGTCTATGCTATCTTCATCCACAAAATCTCTTTTGCCCTGAGCCGTACCGCTCCAGAAGTCAAACGATGGTATAATAGGTTAATTATTTTCTTTATCGGCTTTATCCTGAGCTATGCTTCGTATTTCCTATTGGTACAAATGCCTTTTTTTAATAGCCAATGGGATTATATGATCTCTTTATGTATGACCATTTTCATTTATGGGCTTGCTTTAATGGGTTATATGCAACCACAAGTGTTTGGATTGGTTTACGCCCCCCCTGGCTCCCCGAATGTGAAGTATAAAAATTCCGGCTTGACCGAAACCGCAGCTCAGCAATTGCAAGAACGATTATCGCATTGGATGCAACAGCAAAAATTGTATAGGAATAGCGATCTCAGATTGGAAAAACTGGCGGATATACTCCATACTTCCCGACACAACCTATCGCAAGTAATCAATGAGCGGTTTGGGCAATCCTTTTTCGATTATCTTAATACGCTGCGCATTGAAGAAGCGAAAGAACTCCTGGCTTCTACCACTAAACAAGATATGACCATTATAGAAATTGCCTACCAGGTAGGGTTCAACAATAAGGTCTCATTTAATTCTACGTTTAAAAAACTGACCAATTTTACCCCCAGTGAATACCGAAACCTTCATGTGCCCATGAGTTCAAAAGAAAATACAAACGGACAACGAGCTACATTGCATTAATCAGCCGCCGATTATGACTTTTACTCTACATCCTTCACCTTCTTCGCGGCATCTTGCACGTCTTTGGTGGCTTTTTCTAATTCTTGAATATCCTTTAAACGCTTCGCCGTGGCGGCAGCTTCTTCACTTTCTTTATTGGCTTTTACTTTTTTCTCTGGCTTTTCAACTTCCGGTTCAATGACTAATTCTCCTTTGAAAGGTTCTTTGCCAAATGATAACCCACCTTTTTTTACATCCAAATAAATCGTATCGCCAGCACTGAAAATGCCCGAAATCACCAATTTTGACAATTCATCAATTACCTCGCGCTGCAACACGCGCTTCATCGGGCGCGCACCAAATTGAGGATCATAGCCTAAATCTGATAGATGTGTCATGGCAGCTTCACTGATGCGTAATATAATGCCTTGTCTGCCAAGCATTTTGTCCACTTTTCGTAGTAGAAGCTTCAAAATCTGCTGAATTTCGGTTTTGCTCAAAGGCGTAAACATAATCTGCTCATCGATCCGATTCAAAAACTCCGGTCGCAAATTCTCTTTCAGTAAATTGAAAACCTCATCTTTGGTCGCTTCAATAATTTCTGCGCGTTTGTCTTCGCCCAATTCTTCTAAATCTTCAAAATTTTCCAGAATCGTATCTGACCCCATATTGGAGGTCATAATGATAATGGTATTCTTGAAATTTGCTACGCGACCACGATTGTCAGTCAAATGTCCATCGTCCAACATTTGTAATAAGACATTGAAAGTATCGGGATGCGCTTTTTCAATTTCATCCAGCAAGACAATGGAATAAGGCTTCCGGCGCACCGCTTCTGTCAATTGGCCACCTTCTTCATAGCCCACATAGCCCGGAGGTGCTCCTACAAGGCGCGAGGCCGCGTGCCGCTCCTGATATTCGCTCATATCAATGCGAGTGATCGCTTTTTCATCGTCGAACAATACTTCAGCCAAGGCTTTCGCCAATTCTGTTTTACCAACACCAGTAGGGCCAAGAAAAATAAACGAACCAATAGGGCGGTCGGCATCTTGCAAACCGGAGCGGCTACGGCGCACCGCATTAGAAACTGCTTTCACGGCTTCGTGCTGCCCAATCAAGCGTTTGCCAATCTCATCTTCCAGTTTCATTAATTTATCTTTCTCACTTTGCAGCATTTTGGAAACTGGAATGCCCGTCCAACGCGCTACGACTTCGGCGATGTCATTGGCAGTAACTTCACCGCTGGTGAGGCGATTATCGTCTGGAATTTCTTCGAGTTTTTCTTCGGCTATTTTTAAGCGGGTTTGCAAATCTTGCAAATCGCCGTATCGAATTTTAGCAACCCCCTCATAATCACTGGCTCGCTCCGCCTTTTCAGCTTGGAGTTCGAGTTCTTCCATCCGTTTTTTAATATCCTGGATGACTTCTATAATTTCCTTTTCATTTTGCCAGCCGGCGGTCAAGGAATCCCGTTTTTCCTTAGCATTTGCGATTTGCTCGGTAATGGTTTTGATTTTTTTCTGATCGCCTTCTCGTTTCAGCGCTTCGCGCTCGATTTCCAATTGGCGTAACTTTCTATCCCATTCATCCACTTCTTCGGGTACGGAGTCTAATTCCAATCGTAATTTGGCGGAAGCCTCGTCAATCAAGTCAATCGCCTTATCCGGTAAAAAACGATCGGTAATGTAGCGATACGAAAACTCTGCTGCGGCTATCAATGCTTCATCAAGAATCTGTATTTTATGAAAAACCTCATATTTTTCCTGCAATCCGCGCAAAATGGAAATCGTATCTTCTACATTGGGCTCTTCGATACGCACCGTCTGGAAGCGCCGAACCAAGGCTTTATCCTGCTCGAAGTATTTTTGGTATTCATCCAAAGTGGTAGCACCAATAGCATGGATTTCGCCACGCGCCAAAGCTGGTTTCAGAATATTTGCTGCGTCCATTGAGCCACTACCGCCGCCTGCGCCAATGAGCGTGTGGATTTCATCAATAAACAAAATAACTTCGCCACCAGAAGCTTCTACTTCTTTAATAATGGCTTTCAAGCGCTCTTCAAAATCACCTTTGAATTTTGCACCAGCAATTAAGGCCGCCAAATCAAGCGTATAAATTTTCTTCGATTTCAAATGCTCCGGTACATCGCCTTTGATGATACGCCAAGCGATGCCTTCTACAATAGCGGTTTTACCAACGCCGGCCTCGCCGATGAGCAATGGATTGTTTTTGTGTCGGCGACTCAGGATATGCAGCACCCGCCGGATTTCCTCGTCGCGCCCAACGATAGGGTCGAGCTTGCCGGTCTCCGCGCGTTCATTGAGGTTGATACCGTATTTGCCAAGCGCATTGTAAGTTTCGTCGCTGCTTTGGTCGTTGACTTTGCGCCCTTTGCGCAATTCCTGGATCGCCTCGCGCAGGCCCTCCTCGGTTGCGCCCAAGCCCCGCAATAGCACCGCCGCTTTGTCGCTGCCTTTGATAATGCCAAGCAAGATCAATTCAATGGAAATAAATTCATCTCCGAATTCCGGTAGCAATTTCTTAGCAGTCGCCAGCGCTTTATTGGCATCATCGGTAAGGTATTGTTTTTCAGTACCTTCTACGCGCGGGTAGGTTTTGATGACGTTGTCCAGCTTTTGCTTGAGTTGCAGCACATTGACATCCATTTTTTGTAACAAAAAAGTCGAGACGTTATCATCGGTATCCATGATGCCGCGCACGATGTGTACGGTGTCCACTTGTTGTTGGCTTAGCGTTGCTGCCAGTCGCTGCCCTGCCAAAATGGCTTCCTGGGATTTTATAGTGAAATTGTCATAAGTCATGTTGAAGTACGATTTACAAGGTACGAAGTACGATTTCTAAAGCTTTTTAATATGTCTTTGGGTATGTGATTTTTCTTGATTTTTCAGTTTTTTTGCTTCCATCAATCTTCTCATTTCTTCTTTATCACCACTAATCAATAATAAGAATCTAAAAATTGTTTCAATGAATTTAAGCATTTTCGTTGGCAAGTGATTGATGCTGTAAAGATTGGTGCGTTGTATCAGGTTTCCAAAAACTTCCGACGAGCATACCAAAAATACTCGCCAAAAGGCCCCAAATAATGCTTGGAATCTCGGTTCCAATGATTTCACAAGGTATCCAGACTGCCATTCCTATTAGCATTGATAGCATTGCACCAAGATTAGAGGCTTTTCGCCAATACAAACCTGCTGCCAAGGGCACAAACAAAGATACCAGGCTTAGCGCTGAAGATTGACCTACCAGTTCGTAAATATTGGTATTCCAACCTGCCATGAACGCCGAAGAAATAGCCACGCCTACTACGCCGAAGCGCATTATTTGTAACAACTGTGCGTCGCTCAGGTTTTTAAAATAGGGTTTGACGAGGTTTTCACCGATGACGGTTGCAGGCGCAAGGATTGCTCCAGAGGTTGTACTCAAAATAGCCGAGAGCAAGGCGCCAAAAAACATGATTTGCAAAAAAGTACTGCCGTGTTGCAATACCATTTGCGGAAGCACCATCTGCGGGTCGCCCTCCAACAATTCAGGATACAAAACCTTCCCACAAAGTCCGATATATAATGGGATAAATGCAATTGTAAGGTACATAAAACCAGATAAATAAGAAGCTTTTACGGCTACACTTTCGCTTTTAGCAGCCATTACCCGTTGGAAAACATCTTGCTGCGGGATCGAGCCCAAGCCAATGGTAATCCAGGCTGCAAAATATTCTACAATACTTGTCAAATCTGGATTTGGTGTGAAGCGAAAGAACCCTTCGGGTGTCGATGCCATTACTTTTTCAAAGCCCCCGGCTTGTTGATTAACCGAGTAAGCCAAAATCAGCAAACCAACCAAAATCATAATCGTTTGCACAAAATCTGTGATGGAAACTGCCCACATTCCACCGATATAGGTGTATATGAGTACGACTACGGTGCAAATAGCAATGCCAGTCACAAAAGACATTCCTGTGAGTGTTTGCAAAATAATCGCCATGGCAACCAGTTGCGCCGCAATCCAGCCAAAATAAGACGGTACAAGGAAAATTGCGGAAATAAATTCCGCTTGACGGCTAAATCTTTGTTTGAAAAAATCGCTAAAAGTCAGAATATTCAAGCGGTACAACTTCCTGGCAAAAAATGCCCCTACCAAAATCAAACAAAGCGCCGCACCAAATGGATCTTCGACTACACCAATCAATCCACCTTCGATAAACTCAGAAGAAGCGCCCATCAAAGTCTCCGAGCCAAACCAGGTAGCAAATAATGCCGTAGCAGCTATCATTAAAGGCAACTGCCTTCCAGCGATTACAAAGTCTTTGGTTGAATGAACCCGGCGCGATGCCCACCAACCAATTAGTAATGTGACGAGCAAATAGATAATGATAAATCCAAGTAGCATTTCAGGTGTTCGCTTGCTATTGAAAAATCAGGTAAAACAAGGCTTAAAGATAGTTTTTTCAGTGAAAATAGCTACACTTTAATGATAGGATAAACCATTTGCCTTGTTTTTGTATTTCAATTTTACAAAGGCACTCAAATTTTATGAGAGAAAATAAGAATTTGGGATTAGTCATGTCGGGCGGCGGTACGCGCGGTGCTTATCAGATGGGCGTGTGGCAGGCTTTGTATGAAATGGGATTGGATCAGCAAATAAAAGTGGTGACCGGTGCCTCTATTGGCGCGATCAATGGCGCGCTCGTTGTGCAACAAGATTGGAATTTGGCGTTGGAACTTTGGAAAAGCATACAGCCCCATGAAATTTTTGATAGTATCGAAGGGGAGTTTAGTTACAGAACGCTGATGCGCGATTGGTATCAAAACGGTGCTATCCGCGTCAATAGCTTCAAAACGCTATTGAAAAAACATTTGGATGAAAATATAATTCGTCAGTCGCCGATTGATTTTGGCTTCGTGGTGTATAATAAAACCTTGCGAAAAGGGCAATCGCTTTTCCCAGAAGCTATTCCTGAAGGTTTGCTAATTGAGTATATCATTGCGAGCGCAACATTTCCCATTTTTGAAGCACATCGTATAGGTGATTATGAATATATTGATGGCGGGATTCATAGCATTTTACCTACTCAAATAGCATTCGACCGACAGCATTTGGATTTAGTGATTGCAATAGATGTGACCGAAGCGTCCCGTTTTTCGATACAGCAGCGCAATCGGCATCGACAGTACGCCGAACGGTTGGTGTATATTCGTCCTTCTAAAATGTTGCCTTCTCCCATGAATTTTACGAAAGAAGCTTTTGAAAAGCAGTTGGAATTGGGCTACAAAGATGGTTTGAAAAAACTGATTAATTTTACTGAAATGGCAAGACAATAAAGGCGCAACCTTCTTATTGGCTTCGCCCAAAACCCTCTAATTAAAGAGCTAAGCTCTTTAAAACTTTGGCTCGTAAAATTCTTCAGATTTGATAATTTCGCTCATGTCTCGGCTGCCTTTGCCATTTACCAGGATCGGCTTCGGCTTGTATTTGGCGAAAATTTTTTGAAAATTCTCTTCCCGGTGATCATATTGCACCCGATCTTTATATTTAGTCATCAAAACGACTTGATAATCAGCATTGTCGGGCAATACGTACCATTGGTAAGCCTCGACGTATTTATGCTTTTTAGCATATTTCCGCGCAGCTTTCCAGTTTAATTCAAAAAATTGCAACAAATCAGGAAGTTGACCATCTTTTGCTTTAATGTAATCCACCGCCCAGATCGCTTTTTCTAGCACAATGCCTTGAGAATGAGCATTATTTAAAGAGTTAAATAAAGTAAATAAAAATAAAATAAAAATTTTAATCCTCATTTTAACCTCCTTTTTCTTGCTTGTCAATTCGATAAAAAATCTTGCTCACAATTTTCCATTCTCCATTGATTTTCAACAAGTTGAAATAATCGTGAAACATACCCGTGCCGAAATCAATTTCCACTTTTGCTTGGGCCGCCGTACCATCAATATCATAACTCAGAACGCGACATTTACGATCGCTTGTTTTTCCAGCATTTTTGCGGGCATTATTCAGATAAGTTTCAATCGGCACATCTCGAAACTCGCCCGTTTTATTATCTACAAATTTCATCGAAGCCGAAGGGTGAAATGCAGCAATCAAGCGCGTTGTGTCGCCGTAGGTGCCGCCATCTAAGTAATTCCACAAGGTTTTTTCTACTGCAGCTTTTTCTTCAGCGCTTTGCGCAAAGAGGACAGTACTTGCCGCGAATGTGAGCGCGAGCATAAACAGAATTCGAGTGATTTTTTGCATAATGATAAATTTTTGATAATTATAAAATGGTTTGAACCGTTTTCATAAAATATTGCATTTCCTCCATCGTACCAACGCTGATGCGCGCCCACTTGCCGTTCTGCTCCACGATGCTCCCTGCATTGATATTATTATCAGCTAAAGCTTTACGCCAATCAGCGCCTTTATATGCTGCAAGTGAATAATAGAGAAAATTTGTATGAGAAGGAATGTAAGGAATATTTAATTTTTTAAACTCTTGATAAACAAAATCCTTGGTTTTATTAATTTCTTTACGAGAATATGATATAAATTCCGCATCATTCAAAGAAGCCATTGCAGCCGCTAAGGAAACTGCGCTACCGCTGTGATTTGCCCAGGGCTGTAAGCCAACCAAAGCCTTGATCGTATCAGGATGCGCCAAACCATAGCCGATGCGTGCTCCCGCGAGTCCGTAGATTTTGGAGAAAGTTTTGGCGACAATCAGATTGCGATTTCCCGTCACAAGGCTTGCCACTGAAGGCTCATCCGTGAATTCAAGGTAAGCTTCATCCAACAGCACTATGCGTGTTTTGGAAACTTCCATCACAAAGTCTTTCAACTGCTGCGCCGGAAGAATTGTGCCAGTCGGGTTATTTGGATTGCAAATATAGACCAACTTCGTATCTGCATTAATCGCCGAAAGCATTTTGGGTAAATCGTGTATTTTGTCTGTGGTTAATGGCACTTTGATAATTTTCAAGCCCAGATTTTCCGCTGCCCGCATCCAGATACCGAAGGTCGGGTCAGCAGCAATCGCATTGCCGTTTTGTAAAGCCGCCCATTGCGCCGTCAAACCAAGAATTTCGGAAGAACCTGCGCCGATGACGACATGATCCGTCGAAAGCTTATTCTTTTGTGCAATAGCCTCTCGCAGTTGCGTGGTGACTGTCCAGGGATAGCGATTGGACCGTTTCGCGGCATCCTGCATGGCTTTGAGCGCAACGGGCGAAGGCGCGTAAGGATTTTCATTGCTGCCAAGACTAATAGGTTTGTCATTTTCATTGGAAAAATCGAGCAAAGGCGCTTCGTTCCACCAATTGGGCATCACAGATAACCCAGCAAAAGCCATCGCGCTTTGTTGCAGCCAGGCACGGCGGGTAGTTGGGTGATTTTTCATAAAATTGATTTTTAGATTACAAAAATGTAATAAATATGCTTGTATTGCTTTACATTTCGGTAGTTACTGTTATTTTTTCGATACTTTTCTTAGAATTTGATTTATCGAAAATTAGACTATAAACATCGAAAATTAAAAATATTTCTTCCGAAATAACTCAAGTTTAACTATTCAAATTCAATGAAATAAATCATATTACTACTGCTATGAAACTATCAGCAACGCTTGTTATGCTTATTTTTGGTACTTCTTTACTTTTTAGCCAAAGCGCAAAACCTGATTCTACTTATTACGACTTTTGGGAAGGAACCTGGTATCCGATTGAAAATGGGAAAATAGATACAACGAGCTATTTTAAAGTAAAAAAAGGCATTAATTCCTTGTTTTTGAAGAAGACTGGCGGATGGGACATGATGGCTCTTTGGCAAAAGGCATAAGAGCTTGGGATATTATCAATCAAAAATGGCAATACATTTGGATGCACGAAAGCGGCCTATTTCAAATTTGGGATGGCCGAAAAGTAGATGGCAACTGGTATATTTACAAACATTTTAATATCAATGGCGATATTTATCTTTCCCGACAAACCTGGATTCCTACGGGGAATGATGAATTAGTGCGCATTAGCGAAAAATCTTATGATGAAGGTAAAACCTGGCAGTTAAGATTTAAATATAATTATAAGAAAGTAAATGATTTTCAAACAAAAGATTAAAGATTGTATCAAACGCAGCATATTTTTTTAAAGAAACAACCCAAAATCTGGTGGATTCATGCAGTAATTTGGGTTACATTTTATGCGCTTTTAATTTTGTATTCCATTCACAAATGGGATGAAATTTTCTTTCCTTTTGCCAAGGCTACTATTGCTATGATTTTTTATATAGCAGCTGCTTATGCCAATTATCTTTGGCTATTGCCGCGATTATTCAAGTCGGGTAGAATGACAGAATATTTACTTGTCGCTATATTATTTTTAATTATTATTTGCACAGCAAGATCATTTATCGAGTATTTAATACTTTTTCCTATTCACAAAACCTTTTATAATCTCGGCACTGGCCAAATCGCACTGGTGAGCATGACCAATCTCATTGCCTTTGGCTTCGGTGGCTTGGTTTATATTACTGCCGATTATTCAAAACTACTTAAAAAACAAGAGGAACTCAAACGCCGACAAACCGACTCGGAGCTGGCGCTACTTAAATCGCAGGTGCAACCGCATTTTTTATTTAATACACTAAATAACTTATATTATTTAGCTTATACACATAATGAAAAAACCCGCAGGTCATCGCCAAACTATCTGATATCATGCGCTATTTTGTTGATGAAGCGCCCAAAGAAAAAGTAAAATTAAGTACCGAAATTAATTTTTTACAAAATTATATTGACCTGGAAGCTATGCGCATGGTGAATCCTTTAGAAATGGAATTTAGGAAGGAGCTTGAAAATGAAGAAATTCTGATTCCGCCGATGCTCTTGATTCCTTTGGTAGAAAATATTTTCAAACATGGCATAGATAAAATGCAAACTTGTAATGAAGCTACCTTATTATTAAAAGTAAATGATGGACATTTATTATTTTTTGTACAAAATCGTATCCATCAGCAACCTATAATAAAAAATAAAAAAGGCGGTATTTATAATTTAAAGCAGCGATTGAAAATATTGTATAATAATGATTTTAAGCTGAATACACATTATGAAGAGTCGTTCTTTGTAGCACATTTGAGCATCCCGATTTGAAAATGATGGTTATTGGTTAGCTGTTATCAAGTTACAGCTAACTGATAACCGATAACAAAAATTAAATGAAATGCCTGATTGTTGATGACGAACCCTATGCGGTTGATTTATTGACGGAATACATTCAACAAACACCTTTTTTACAGTTAGTAGGAAAGTGCTACAATGCCATAGAAGCCTTGTCATTTCTGCAAAATCAGGAAGTGGATCTCATTTTTTGGATATTAATATGCCCCAACTGTCAGGGATGCAATTGGCAGGGTTATTAACCGATAAATATCAAATTATATTCACCACTGCATATTCTGAATACGCTGTAGAGAGTTATGAACTAAATATAATAGATTATTTACTAAAACCTATCACTTTTGAGCGTTTTATTAAATCTGTACAAAAAGCGCGAAATCTTATAAATGAAGATAAACCAATCGTTAATAAAATAGAACCACCTACCAATACTACATTTTTTGTCAAAACCGGTAAAGCAGTTGTAAAATTATGCTTTTGAAGATATTTATTATATCGAAGCACTCGGTGATTATGTTGTTTTCCATTTGCAAAATGAAAAGCACGTCGTTTATAAACGCATGAAAGAACTCGAAGCCACGCTACCGGAGCAATTCTGTCGAATTCACAACTCCTACATTGTCAACATGAATCATATTGCAAAAATAGAAGATAAACAAGTGCAAATAGGTATTATTGAGCTTCCTGTCAGCGAAAAATATCATCCTGATTTTTGGGAGAAAGTGCAGGCGAGGTTATTTAAATAAATATATTACTAATGATTTTGTTCTAATATTCAGAATAATAACTATTTTGATAGCAACACAATTACTAGAAAAACCTGATGATTTGGTTCACGGATATGATAGATAATAAATGATTACTAATACGCTCTATGTACTGGCAATGCTTTGCCTTATCGTCGTGCTCTCTGAATGGTTGGTACGCAAAACATTTCTGAAGCATTTTGGCACAGCCTTACTGGTCATTTTAGTAACGGCAGTTATTGCAAATATCGGCATTCTGCCTGCTGGTTCTACCGAAGAGCGCCCTGTTGTAGCGTATGATGGGATTTTTGCTTATCTAGCACCCATCTCAATTTTTTGGTTGTTGCTGCGTGTCAACCTCCGCGAAATACTGAAAGCTGGTTTGCCAATGCTAATTCTTTTTTTGATCGCGGCGCTCGGAACTACGTTTGGTGTAGTGCTTGGAATGTGGCTGGTAAATGGTGCAAAAAACATAGGTGAATTTTATCCTGCAATTGGCGGTATGTTTGTCGGGACTTATGTGGGTGGAAGCATCAATTTTAATGCAATTGCGCTACATTATGATATCGTCCGAGAAGGGATACTGTATGGAGGTTCTGTGGTTGTAGATAATATCATTACAACGATCTGGATGGTTGCCACGTTAGCCTTGCCGCGATTATTGGCACCATTTTGGAAAAAAATAAACCTCACTAAAGTGGAAAATTCGAATCCTCTCACCGGCATCGAAGATGATACCGAAAGTCTGCATCCAATAGATTTGGGACTCACGCTCGCTTTAGGAATTGGTTCATTGTTTATTTCTAATTCACTGGCGCACTGGAGCGCTGCGCAAGGTTATCCGATTCCTTCCATTCTTATTATTACAATGATCGCATTGGTCATTGCGCAATTACCTATTGTGAAGTATTTGCGAGGAGCGCAGGTTTTGGGGATATTCTCAGTATATTTATTCCTGGCTGTAATCGGGGCTTTTTGTGATGTGCAGGCCTTGCAAAATCTGGGCACATTGGGGTTTGTGCTACTGGGTATGGCGATGTTCGCAGTCGCTTTTCACGGATTTATCACTTTTGGTGCAGCCCGATTGATGAAACTTGATTTGGATATAGCAGCCGTAGTCTCTCAGGCAAATGTAGGTGGCGGTACTTCTGCGCTGGCATTGGCGCGTAGCCTCGGGCGACAAGATTTGGTACTCCCTGCCGTTTTACTCGGTTCATTTGGAAATGCGATTGGTACGTTTCTCGGTTTTTGGGTATCGACACAATTGCTGCCAGGATTAGGGTAGATAAAATGCTATGTTTCATGAAATAACCTAATCCACCATTTTTTCCGAACATTTACTTTTTACTAAAAAATCTTGATAATCTTTAATAGAAAGCATTTCCTGAATGGCTGCTTTTTTATCGGAAGCTTCTTCATAATAAGATTTACAAATTTCATAACCAATATAATAACCCAGATCGGCAGGTAATCGGGCGGTTTCGTTATTGCCATTGTATAGCCAGCGATTGCCTTGCTTAAAATTATCTTTCATTTCTTTTTCAAATTCCGCCCAAATCATTTTTTTACGTCCTTCAGCAAAATTTTTCAAGCGCTCATTAATGGTCTTACCGACCGCTAATTCACAGAGAAAATCCGCCATACCCTCTTTAATGCAGGAAGCGAGCAGCGTTTTTTCGTTTTTCATCTTGCCTTGCTGAAAGTGAATAGATTCGTGCATCACGATATAAGGTAAAGATTCAATGGTTTTGAAGTTATTTCGCTCCCAGCCGCCAAGCTCATCCACAGGTACGTCCTCAGATTTGGCATGAATTTCTACCCCAATCAACAAGCCAGCATCAGAAGTCGTACCGCCCGAAGTCCAGCGACCAATCAAAAAATACACATCCGGGAAAATAGCATCAGGATAAAGTTCTTGCAGCTTTTCAAATCCTTGGTATATCTGCTCTTTTTGGCTTTCAACTTTCAACGTATTTTGGCGAATCGCCATATAAAAATTGGGTCTTTTCTTTTTTTCTTGAGTAAAACTTTTCATACCGCTAAACCGCGAGCGTGCAAAGTCTTTCAAGCCCTCCGAGCCAATATCAAAATAATGTTCGGTATAAATTTTTTCTGCATGAGCGGTATCTTTTTGCGCCAAGTCAAATGCTTTCCAGAAATTATCCAAATCAGCGGTGATAAGCTGCGCTTTGCGTGGGTCTTTGTTATTCCTTTGTGCATACAAAGAAGTGACAACCAACAAGCTCAACAATAAAAACATAGATGATTTCATAAAAACGCGGATTTCTTCAAAAATACAAAGTCTGCCTAGAAACGTTGCTTTTGGGAGGCAATTTTTACCTTTGCATTATGCAAAATATCCAGCATTTAAAAGAGGAATTTGTCAAAACCATTCACTTCCTGCACGCACAAGGCTGGGCGCCAGCAACTTCTTCCAATTATTCTTTTCGTGAAAATGGGGAAGTTAATTTTTATATTTCGGAAAGCGGTATTGATAAAGGCGAATTTGCAGTTGAAAATTTTCTATATGTCACGCCAGATGGAAAACCGATTGATGATGAACGTCGACCTTCGGCAGAAACGGGTTTGCATTCTTCCATTTACCAATTATATCCTGAAGCGCATTGCATTTTGCATACGCATACGGTACTGAACACGATTATTTCTCAATTCTTTTTGCAGCAAAAAGCCTTGTTTTTAGCTGATTATGAAATTTTGAAAGGCTTTTCCGGCGTGAAAACGCATGAAGTAAATATAAAAATTCCTATTTTTGAAAATACGCAAGACATTCCGGCTTTGGCAAAAGAAGTGGAAGTTTACGCTGAAAACGAGCAAATGTGGGCATTTTTGATCGCTGGACACGGGATGTACACTTGGGGTAGCACCATCGCCGAAGCGAAGCGCCATGTGGAAGTTGTTGAGTTTTTGCTGGAATGCGAATACCGAAAACTTTTATTGAGACGATGAGGTTTGGAGACTTGGTGACGAGAAGAAGAAAGAATCAAGTGACTAAGAGAAATTGAAAACACATTAACACCATAACACCACATAAAAAATGGCATTTTTAACAATTCCTGATAAAAACACTGTGATCCGCGACGCAGCGGAAATCAAACAATTCCTGAATAAGCGCGGCGTAATTTATGAACAATGGGAAGCTTCCGTGCCTTTTGAAGATGATGCCGACCAGGATACCATCCTGAATGCTTACGCTCACAAGCTCAAACCCTATATGGAAGTCAATGGCTACCAAACGGCAGATGTGATCAATGTGACGCCCAATACGCCTAATCTGGAGGCCTTGCGCAATAAATTCCTGGCCGAACATATTCACACCGAAGATGAAGTGCGCTTCTTTGTGGATGGGGACGGGATGTTCTGGTTTAATTTGGAAAACGGATAAGAGTAATTGAGTGTGACCTGCGAAGCGGGCGATTAGATTTCTGTATCTGCCAATTCCAAGCATTGGTTTGACCTTGGCCCGAAAAATAGAGTGAAGGCAATCCGCGTATTTATTGACCAATCGGGCTGGGTGCCGCATTATACCGAAAGTGGCGTGGATGCTCAATATAATGGACGCGTTCCACTGTCATAAACTTTGGAGTAATGGAGTTTTGGAGTGATGCCACTTCCAAGCTTCCATTACTCATCATTCCAATTTTTCAAGATTCCAATACTCCATGATTCAATATATTCTTACCGACATCGAAGGGACTACTACTGATATTGCCTTCGTACACAAGGTTTTGTTTCCTTATGCTTGCCAAAAACTGCCCGACTTTGTGCACGCACACACGAGCGAATCGACTGTTTCCGAATGCATTATCGAAACTCAACATACTTTACAAGAAGAAAATCAAATCGAAACAGATTTGGATAAGATTATCGAAACGCTACTTCACTGGATACAAGAAGACCGTAAGCACCCGGCTTTGAAGCGTTTGCAAGGGATGATCTGGCGCGAAGGCTACGAAACCGGGGCTTTCAAAGGGCATATTTATCCTGATGTCGTGCCACAATTAGAAAACTGGCGCGCGCAAGGGTTAGGCATTGGCATTTACTCTTCCGGCTCGGTGGAAGCGCAAAAACTGCTCTTCGGCTATAGCGAATATGGGGATTTAAATCATTTATTCGACCATAATTTTGATACGGCGGTTGGGCATAAGCGCGAAACGGAATCCTATCAAAATATCGCTAAAGCATTGAATTTGAATTCAGAACAAATTTTATTTCTTTCTGATATAGAAGCAGAATTAGATGCTGCGCAAGAGGCTGGAATGCAAACTATACAAGTTGTTCGAGAAGGGACAATTCCGAGCAAAAACCATGTCAATGCGATAAATTTTGCCAAGATAAAACTTTGATTTTCAAGTATTAAAATATCATCGGATTTGTGTAAATTGGCACAAAAAATGTTTATTCACACCTAAATCCCTAACTATGCTACAACTATCTTATTGGGCAAAAACGCACCCCTGGCAAGCGCGATGGTTCATTGTAGTCGCCCACCTATTGCTAATTTTTATAGCGATCCGCTTCGGGTTAATACTTTTTGTGAGCGACATTTACTTTACTGATGTACAAGTTATTTTTGCGATAAGCATTTTTTCGACAGGATGGCTATTTTATCCTCTTATTTTAAACAAAACCAACTACTTACGCCAGAAATGCTGTGATTTTTTATTGGCACTTGGTACATTTTTATTATTTACTACTTTTGGCAATCATTTACCAAAACATCTTGAAATTCAAAATAGCATAACAGAAGCAAGCGCAACTTTCACTGCATTAAAAGCTATTGATGAGGGTAAAAGTGCTTTTTCTAAAAAATGGAAACAACCAATAAAACAATATATCAAGCACCGAATAGTGTCTTTAAAGCAAGAAAAAGCATCTACTAAACAAGTATTACTTATCATCTTGGTTGGCTTAGTTGCTGCTGGGCTGTTGTTGTTATTAGCTGCAGTATCTTGCTCGATTTCATGCAATGGAGCAGATGGGCTGGCGATTTTAGTGCTGATTGCGGGCTTAGTGGGGCTTACATTCTTGACCATCTTTTTGATACGAAGGATTCTTGGTAAGCATAAGCGGCGATCCTCAACAGGCGGGTAGGCTTGATTTTCAGTCGTTCATTAAGCGTTTCACCTTTTTCAAACCTCCCCGGATGATGCGAATCATTTTGAATGTAGGAACGTAAGCTGCGCCTAGGCGGCGATTGGCGCGCCCGATGCGCTCGATAAGTATCCAATGCCTGACAATTTCGCGTAAAGCACCGAAGTAAGTCATGCGCTCGGGGTCATAGATATGCGTTGGCTCAGAACAAACGCCATTGATTTCCAGAATCGTGATGTTTTTACCTTGTTTTAAACTTTCCCAGCTATCGCATTTGATGTCAAAACGGCCATAATTAAATCCAGGAATCTGATCGGCGATTTTATCAAAAGTGGATTCTAATTCGTTATCAATCAAATGATTACCGCTAATAAAACGCGTTCCTTTGGAGTGATTACCAATGACGCCCAGCGAAATTCGTTCGCCTGCTTTGGGAACAGATAAAAGTAAATGAGAATATGTATTACGGAGACGATCAAGTTGTAATAATGCGCGCGGGCTTTGCTGAACGAGTTCTGAAACAGTGGAGCGCCCGTCACCAGTGACGCCGAGAAATTCTTTGAGCGTGACAGAAGTAATTTTGCCTTTGGTTTTGCCTGGAAAACGATGATATAAAATCCCAAATTCGCCTGCTTTCCAGACAAATTCCTGGATGATAAAATCGGTTTTATAATTGTCCAGATAAGCTTGCAACTCGCTTTCGGTATCAATTTTTCTAACCAGAAAGCCCCGAAAACCCAAGTCTGGCTTAGCGATCAAGGGGAACGAAATGCCCGCTTGCTGGATTTTTTTCAAAACGGTTTGAAAGTCATCCGTTTCTTTGGCAAATGCTGTTTTCGGGCGGTACTGCTCGGGGATTTTTAAAATGGTTTCGTATTTTGATTCAAAACCAAAACCACCAGTGAAAATGCCAGGATTGGCAGTTGTAAAAAACGCTGGATGCCTGGAACGCAGTGCTAGCAAGGGTCCCACCACATACATCGGAAAATAGAAGGCTTTTGCCGACCAGTATTCCCAGTTTTGCCAGCGAATGCGATCTGCTTTTTGTTGAAGGTTTTCCGTTTTTTGCAGATGTGTTGGTTTTGCTAATGTTCCTGCATTCCCGATTCCCATTATTCCACGATTCCAATCAAATTTTTATTCAATTCTATCTTTGCTTGCTTCAGCTCTTCGCGCAATAAATCATGATAAAGCATCGCAGCGCTGTCGGGTGTTTTCACAATGCTTGTCACGCTCACCGTTTGGACGTATCCACGATTCATAATCACGTCATTCCAGGGATCGCCTTCGCCTGCGTGGTGATGAAAATCAAGAATTGCAGGCAAATCAAAGTCTTCTCGCCCTTCCAGCCAATCGGCAAACCATTGCTCCCGCCTTTTGCGAATAGCAGCTTCATAAAGCGTTGCCGAAGACCAAATATGTTGTCCACTTACATTCAATTCTTTGATATGCGCTACCTGTTCATCCCAACGAAGTTCGTACAAATTTCCTTGATCATACGTAACCATCGTAAATGGCTCAATATTTCGAAAATCGAAGCGTTCAAAGAAATCTTCGGCTCTATCAAATTCAAAAAATTCCAAAGCCATGATGCCCCGACTCATGCGGTAGTTGGGTCTGCGCTCGTGTCGCTCAAAAGCGCCATTGAGTACGCATACGACTTTATCGCTATCTGACATGGCAATCCAGGTACCACCTGCGCCGCCGTCGCGTGGAAAAACCAATTGCACATCGCCTTCTACAATGCTAAGGTTACGAGGCGAACGCGCCGCTTGCTCATCGCGATTGGATGTGAGTATAAAATTGTCTTTCCCTTTCGGGATATAAGTTACTGTACACATTCGTTGAAATGTAAAATGTAAAACGCGAAATGTAAAACCGCAAAAGGACGTGAACACTTTTTCATTTTACATTTAAAATTTTACATTTTGCGGTTTAATAATAAACAATCACATCATCTTTTCCCTTCCTTTGTAAATCTGGCACTTGCACATCATCCGCAGGATAGCCTATCGGAATGAGTAGGAAAGGTTTTTCATTTTCGGGTCTGTTGAGGATTTTTTGTAGGAAATTCATAGGACTGGGTGTATGCGTAAGTGCCACCAAACCGGCATTGTGAATGGCTGCAAGCAACATTCCACAAGCCAAGCCAACCGATTCATTGACATAATAACATTTGCGCTTTTCGCCGTTGACAAGGTCATAAGATTTTTTGAAAACTACAATCAAATACGGGGCAATTTCCAAAAATGGTTTGTGCTCATCGGTGCCAATGGGAGCTAAATCCTGTAGCAACTCGTCACTCATGCGCCCATGATAATTGGTATATTCCTCTTCTTCTGCTGCTTTGCGAATTTCGCTTTTGATCGTTGTATCAGAAACAACACAAAAGGTCCAGGGTTGCTTATGCGCACCCGAAGGTGCGGTGGAAGCCGCCATAATAATGTTTTCAATCACTTCTTTAGGCACTGGCTTATCTGAAAAATCTCGCACGGTGCGACGCTTGTTTAAAAGCAAGTAAAAATCCTGACTGCGTTGCAGCATTTCATCTTCTGAAAATTGCAAAGCTTTATAAGGAATAAATTTGGGTTCTTGCACTACTGCCATTTCAAATAATCGTAAAATGTCAATTATACTTGTCCAATAATCAATTTAATAAGTGTCATCTAAAGCAAAATCATTTTTGCGATACATCCACTTTCCGTTGGTAAAATCAGGAAACTCGACACTTTCACCACCCAATGCAATAGATGCTTCCGACAATGGTGTAATGGCACTCCAAGCCACCGCATCATAGACATCCTGGGGAGTATTGGTTTTTAGTTTTACAGCCTCCAAAAAAGCATTTAGTACAAACCAATCCATACCGCCGTGACCGGCACCTGCTGCGTCGCTGCCATACTTTTTCCAGAGCGGATGATCGTATTTGTCTAACCATTCTTGCGCATCCTCCCAGCGGTGTGTCGCTTTGCTTTTGCCTTCGATATAAATGGAACGATTTACATCCATCCAGATGCCATTTGTACCTTGTACCCGAAAGCCCAGCGAGTATGGCCGCGGCAAATTAGTATCGTGTTGCAGCAAAATCGTTTCATCGTTGGCACAGCGAATCATCGTCGTCACTATATCTCCAAGTTTGAAATTGATCTTCGCATTTGGATGATTTTCACCACCTTTTTCCACTACATAATTGTGCAGACCACGCGCTTTTGAAGAGTAAGAAACCAATTGCGTAAAGCGATTCCCGCGATTGATATCAATCATCATAGCCACTGGGCCAATGCCATGTGTAGGATACAAATCTCCATTTCGATTGACGGAATGGTGTGTCCGCCATTGTGCTTCCGAGAAACCTTTTTCACCAAACTCTACGCCAACACCGGGATTTGTTTTGCCATCATTGAACTTGATATTGCGCAAATCATGTTGATAACCACCCTGCAAATGCACCAATTCACCAAAAATCCCCTGACGAACCATGTTCAGCACCGCCATTACATCACGCCTATAGCACACGTTCTCCAGCATCATCAAGGGCATTCCTGTACGCTCTGAAGTGTGCACCAATTCCCAGCATTCCTCTACGGTCACACCCGTGATCACTTCGCAACCCACATATTTCTTGGCATTCATCGCATCCAAACACATAATCGTGTGCCATTCCCAGGGTGTCGAAATGATCACCGCGTCCATATCTTTATTTTCCAATAATTTTCGATACCCGTAAGGGCCATCAAGAATCACCTGAGGTTTCGGCTTATTTGATTTTGACACTTGCTTTAAGGCCATATCCATCATGGATTGCTGAACATCACATAAGGCAATTACTTCCACATCATCACGTCTCAAAGCTAAATCTAAATGATTTTGACCTCGAAAACCGACACCAATAAAGCCAAGCCGGACTTTCTCTGCATTATCCTTTGCAAAAACCGCTGAAGAAGGAAGTATAGTCAATCCAACTCCTGTGAGCGCCGAATCCTTCAGAAAATCCCTACGGGTTTTGAGTTGTTTCATGTCGCTTTGTTTTGATTAAAAATTTGAACTGCCTGTAAATCAATATCATGGAGTTGAAACTGAAACTGGTAAAATCTTCCCATTAAAAAACTGATGCCCATTCAGGCAAAACCAGGCTACCCATTCTGCCATTTTTTCACTACTCAAAGATGCCTGATAACCTGGAAAAGCGGTCTCTAACATTTCCGTTTGCACTGCCCCAAAAGCGAGGCAATTTACGGCAATCTTTTGGTCTTTAAGTTCTTCGGCAAGACATTCTGTCAAATTTGCCACGGCGGCTTTACTCGCGCTGTAAGCCGAAAGCCCAGGAAACTTACTGCTACCCTGGAATCCGCCCATGCTGCCAATGTTGATAATATGAGCATTTGAACTTTTTTCAAGGTAAGGAAGTAGCGTGCGAATTAGTCCAATGACGCCGAGGATATTTGTTCCAAAAGATCTTTGCCAATCGGACATGGTCAACTGTCGAAATGGTTTATTGATAAGCAATCCGGCGTTATTGAGCAAAATATCCACGCCACCCATCGCTTCTACTTTTTGCAGCAACGCATCAATATCGGGGCTTGTAATGTCAAAAACAAGATACTCAATCTGATCAGATTCTACAGCCAACTCTTTGACTTTCTGTTCGTTGCGCGATAGGGCTAATATTTTATTTTCGGGATTTTCCGCTAATTTTAGAGCTGTATCGTAGCCAATTCCTTTACTAGCGCCAGTGATAATGATGTTCATAAGTTTGGAGGTTGAAAGTTTGGAAGTTCGAGGTTGAAAGTTTAAAAATGCGAAAAAATGTTGATTTACACCTGGGTTTGAGGAATGATCGATGGTAAATGATAAATTTGCTAAGTATGGAAACCCGAATAAAATTGTGCATCCGAGATAAAATAAAAAGAAACCGAACGCGCCACGACGCTGGTTTTGGAATCTTTGGATGTCCCTTTGAAGTATCGTGCCGGGCAATTTCTGACCCTTGTTTTTGATCAGCTCGCGCCGAAAACTTTTCGTCGTTCCTATTCATTTAGTTCCACGCCAGGCGTTGACATATTTCCTGCGATCACTGTAAAGAAAGTACCCAATGGCAGTGCTTCGCGCTATTTGGTAGATCAGGTGCAAATTGGTGACGTCCTGGAAGCAATTGCTCCGGCCGGGCAATTCATCTTACCTGAAGATGATGGCTACCCACGAGATATTTTTCTCATCGGTGGCGGCAGCGGCATTACGCCTTTGTTTGCAATATTAAAGCAAGTACTCCATTTTGAACCGCAGAGTCGAGTGACCTTAATTCTTGCCAATTCTAATGAAAATGCTATTATTTTTCGTCAAGCATTACTGGATTTGGTTAAAATATTCCCCGAAAGGCTAAAAATTATTCATTTTCTTAGCAATACTTTGATGCCGATTTCTTATTTGCGAGAAGCAGAAAACCCTGCTGAAATTCACGTAGAACGCTTGAGTAACGCTTTGATTGGAAAAGTGGTAGTATCACATCTTCATTTTGATCGAAAAAACGCTCAATTCTTCTTATGTGGGCCCAAAACACTAATGCTCAAAGCCTCGCAAATGCTACATTATTTACAATTTGCTGATCGTCAAATACATCAGGAAGTTTTTGATATAATCAAGCCTTACCGGCCACCTAAAGATTTTTACAAAGACGCTCAAGTGCGTATTGAATTTTCTGGAAAAAACTTCCTCGTACCTGTGAAAGCTGGTGATACCATTCTGGAAGCAGCAGAAAAAATCGGATTAGAATTACCCTATAGCTGTCGAAGTGGGATTTGTACGACATGTACTGGCAGGTGTACGAGTGGTCGCGTGGAAATGTTTACCAATGCCGGGCAAATCACGACCGATATAAGTAATGGCATCGTATTTACTTGTGTGGGCTATCCGCTTACGCCGGAGGTTAGCATCGAAATTGGTTAAAAAAGAAAACCCCGCAAGAAATGCGAGGCTTTCCGAAATCTGCTATTTTCTCTCTATCACGGATCTACTTTTAAAATAAATCTTACTGGCAAGGTGAAATAAACATTCACTGCGCGCCCACGTTGCTTACCCGGAGACCAGCGCTCTGGTAGCTCATTCATTTTTTTGACGACCCGCAATGCCTCATCACCACAACCACCACCAATTTCTCGAACGATTTCTGCTTTATCAATCTTACCATCTTTATTGACCACAAAACGAATTACTACAGTACCTTCGATATTATTCTCCCGGGCAATATTGGGATAATTTATATTGGCATAAATGAACTCCAACAACTTTTTGTCGGCACAGGCTTTTTTGTCGGCGATAGACCCTAAACCTTCACAGCCAGGGAAACGAGGCATCTCTTCTACTATCTTAAAGATTTCCTCTTCCACAGGAACTGGCGGCGGTGGAGGTGGCGGTGCAACCACTTTTTTATCTTCTTTTTTATCCATAGAAGCTGGCATGCTAATGACCTCCGTTTTAGCATCCACCGATTGATCCAAGAATTCTACATCTTCCGCTTCTACCAGTAAATCAGCTGGAATTTCTTCAATGACAGGCGGCGGCGGTGGTGGCGGGGGAGGAGGTGGCTCAGCGGTACGCGGTGGTTCAATTTCTACATCCACATCCAATGCTAAGCTCGCCCCATCAGGGATCAATGCTTGCCGATTTGGTGTCGTTAAGTTGAAAAGACCAATCACTAAAACCAAGCTCATCGCCAAACTCAAGCTTACTAATGTACCCCTATGTTGAAAAATATTCACATCAGGATACTTATTACGAGCCTCTAAAGGTGAAGACCATTGTACATCTTTGTATTTTTCGGTGAGATTGCTCCATGATTTTCGATTGAAATACATCCTACCGAAAACACTTAGGCCTACAATTACCCCCATTATCGTGCCGATTATCCACAGCACTTCATTCATCGTAAAAGAGAGATTCGCAGTCATGGCTTTATTTTTAAAATCAGGGAATTAATTTTTTTTGTAATACTAATTTGCAGCTATTCAATCGCAGTATCCATGACGGGCATCAATTGGAAAAGTGACTTTTATCAGTAGCTTTGTCTAGAATTATAGGAGAGATAAGACATTGTGATTCAATGTCCGTAGCCCAAAGCTATAATGATCAATAAAAAAAAGCATACCATATTAATTCGAGAAGCAGCGCAGCGATTGGGCTTTTCATTTATTGGCTTTGCTAAAGCAGAACGCCTGGATGAAGAGGCACAGCGTTTGGAAATGTGGCTGAATCAAGGGATGCACGGGCAGATGCAGTATATGGAAAACCATTTTGAAAAACGCGTCGATCCAACCAAATTAGTTCCGAATGCTAAATCCGTCATTTGCTTGATGTATAATTATTATACAGACCAAGAGCAGGAGGATGCCACTGCACCAAAGATTTCCAAATACGCCTACGGCAAGGATTATCATTTTGTCATCAAAGACAAGCTCAAAGAACTCTTACATTTCATCAATGAAAATATCGGCGAAGTGCATGGCCGTTGCTTTGTAGATTCTGCGCCCGTGCTGGAGCGCGACTGGGCGAAGCGCGCGGGCGTGGGCTGGGTTGGCAAAAACACCTTGATTATTCACCCCAAAGCAGGTTCTTACTTCTTTCTCGCAGAGTTGATTTTGGATTTGGAATTGGAATACGATCACCCCATGAAAGATTATTGTGGCACTTGTACCCGTTGCATCGATGCTTGCCCTACTGATGCGATTTCGCCGCAAGGCTACCTCGTGGACGGCAGCAAATGTATTTCCTATCTTACTATTGAATTAAAAGAAGCGATTCCCAATGAATTCAAAGGGAAAATGGGCAATTGGATGTTCGGCTGCGATATATGCCAGGAGGTCTGCCCCTGGAATCGTTTTTCTAAAAAACACGACGAGCCTGCCTTCGAGCCGCATCCTGATTTATTAAAAATGACCAAACAAGATTGGGAAGAAATTACCGAAGAAGTATTCCAGCAAATTTTCAAAGATTCTGCTGTGAAACGCACTAAATTTAAAGGCTTGCAGCGAAATATCGCTTTTTTAAAGCCCGAATAAAAAAATGATATTCCATCGGATCATTATTTTTGTAACTGCTCAGGCGCCATCATTTTCAGCGTCCCCAGTTACCATTCCCTTCCTATTCTGATGCATTTCCTTCACTAAAGCGTTGAATTCGAGCATAAAAAATGCAATTACGACGACACGGAAGACATCTACGATGACACGGAAGACATCTACGATGACACGGAAGACGTCTACGGTGACACGGAAGACGTCTACGACGACACGGAAGACGTCTACGACGACACGGAAGACGTCTACGACGACACGGAAGACATCTACGACGACACGGAAGACGTGCGTTGATGTTACGACACGGGAGACATTTATGACGACACGGAAGACATCTTGTTAACGACGACACGGGAAATATTGACGACGCGGCCGTTGATGTTAACGACAACACGGGAGACATTGACGACGTGGTCGTTGACGTTAACGACGACACGGGAGACGCTTACAAGATCATACAAATTAATACTTTAGACGATGCCCTATTTTTCAATAATTATGTCAAATTCCTTCAAAACATTGAACATATCAACGCCATCAGGAGTTAGGACTGCGTCCAAATGAACTATATTGACAATAGCAATCGAGTTGTATTTTGAGTTGCAATAAAAGATTCAATTTGCTTGAATTTGACCGCTGATATCTAAACGCCGTTTATGAAGATTCGCATCCTTGTCATCGCTGTATTCGTAGTTTTAGCAATTGGCAGCGTATTTCAAATACCCAAGCTCCGTTTTACCTTCGATTTTGAGCAATTTTTTCCGCAAGGAGACGAGGATTTGGAATATTTCCGCGAATTCGTGAAAGCTTTTGAAACGGATGACAGCTTTATGCTCATTGCCATAAAGCGCAAAAATGGAGCGTTTGACCAAGAATTTTTAGAACAATTTCATGATTTTACCCTGAAAACCCGCGATCTGCCTTATGTGCTCCAAAGCATTTCACTTACCAAGATTGGCTATCCTATTCGCACGCCATTTGCCATCACAACGATTCCCGCCATTCATATTGACGACCCCACTCAATACGCTAAAGACAGTGCTCGCGTCGTAAACGATGAGCGATTTAAATACAACCTGATCTCTGCCAATGGCAAAACGCTCGTGATTTATCTGAAAATGACGGATCGAATGAGCTTCGACCAAGCCCGTGAATTCGTGAACGGGCTTAATGCATTGGTCGCCCAATATAATTTTGAGGAATACCATTACATGGGTCGCCCTTATTTTCAAAAGGAACTGATCGAATTGCAAATGTGGGAGGTCGCCAAATCGGCGCTGATTTCGGGTATTTTGGTCACCGTACTCCTCTGGTTTATTTACAGACGCTTCTGGGGTGTGGTCGTATCGGTATCGTCCATTTTACTTGGGATGCTTCTATTTCTGGGCTTTATGGGTGTATTGGGCCGATCGTTCAATGCACTTTCTGCATTGTACCCTGTGTTGATGATCATCGTCGGCACCTCGGACGTCATTCATATCATGTCAAAATATGTGGACGAACTGCGCAAGGGGCAGCCGCGCGATCGCGCTATTCTGACTACTATCCGAGAAATTGGTTTGGCTACTTTGATGACTTCCACTACTACGGCCATTGGCTTTTTGTCTTTGCTGACCAATCGTGTCACGCCCATCCGCGACTTTGGCATCAATGCCGCAATTGGCGTCATGATTGCTTATGCTACGGTTATTTTCTTCACCACTGTATTTCTTTCCTTTTTTAATGCCGAGCAAATTGCGAAGATCGGTTCTCGTCAGGCAAATTGGGACAAGGCGATGTTGTGGATTTTCGACTATACACGCTTGAAGCCTAAGCGTATTGTACTTGTGTCTGCTGTAGCACTTGCATTTAGTGCATTAGGTATTTCTATGATTACCACCAATTACGAAGTCATCAACAACCTGCCGCGCGATGGCAAAATCACGGGCGATTTTCATTTTTTGAACGGGAACTGACCGGCTTCCGCCCAATGGAATTTGCGGGGTATATTCAAAACGATTACCAGGCAAATAATTTTGCTGTCGTAAAAGAAATCGATAAACTCGAAACACATTTACGGCAATTCCCCGAAATACAGGCAATCAATTCGATTACAACTGTTTATAAAACAATCAACCAGATGTTTGGCAATAATAGCGTGGATGCCTACCGCCTGCCGGAGTGTCGGCGCGGACAGTATCAAAGCTTTGGGGCAAGGCATCGAACATTGGATGCAAGCCAATATTGATTCAAATGTGATTCGTTTCAAACTGACGGGTACGGGTTTGCTCATCGATAAAAATGCGGAGTACATACGTGCGAATCTGCTGAAAGGCATTGGTTTGGCGGTGCTGCTGATAGGTGGCTTGATGGCTTTGTTATTCTTTAATTTTCGGATGCTGCTGATTTCCATGGTACCGAATATCTTTCCACTCCTCTTTGGCTCTGCCTTTCTGGGTTTCGCCGGGGTAGAACTGGAGGCGGGGATTTCCATTATTTTTAGCGTCATTTTTGGAATCGCGGTGGACGACTCGATTCATTTTTTAAGCAAATTTAAATTGGCACAAAGAAAGGGGTTAAATAAAGAGGAAGCCTTGCGCAATACATTTTTGGAAGCGGGAAAGCCGATTGTGCTAACGACCGTCTTGTTATTCTTTGGGTTTTTGGTCATGTTATTCTCCTCGCACCCAACGACTGCTACCGTGGGCTGGCTGATCAGCATTACGCTGGTGACGGCAGTGATATGTGACTTATTTATGTTGCCCGTGCTGATAAGGTGGTTCTTGAAGTAGTACTCGGATTCGGCGACAACAAATCGGTGCTACCATATATTTTTCTTGGGAGTTGTAATATTTGGCGGTTTCAAATAAAATGGTTCAAAGTAGGCGAGGTCAGCAAAGTGTTCATTTTGAAAAGCTTGAAAAGCAAGTGGAATCAAGTGTTTTGCAGAGCAAACGATGGGACTGAAATGCGCAAACTCGGAAGTCAGAATAGCCTTACACTTCTCTGCGCCGTTGCCGGAAAAGACGATGTTTTGACCTTTTGTAAAATAATTATCAAAAGTAGTTTCTTCAATTTTCAAAGCTGTAGCTTCCTTAATCAATTGACTATCTTGATCAAAAATAGCACAATATACTTCCATACGACGCGCATCGATCATCGGACAGTAGAGGGCATCTTTTTGTTCGGTTTGAAAAGTAGCCAAAGCCAGTGCTTGCAAGGTGTCCACCGCAATCAAGGGTTTATTCAATGCATAACAAATACCTTTAGCAGTGGAAACGCCGATACGGAGGGCAGTGTAAGAGCCTGGCCCTTGGCTCACAGCGACGGCATCCAAATCTTTTAAAGTTAAATTGGCTTGTTGCAAACAGGCTTCGATGAGCAAGGTAATTTTGGAAGCATGATCAGAAAATTGCGTAATTTCCTGTAATGCAATCAATTCTTCATTCTGGCTAATGCAAATGGAGCAAACGTCGGTAGCGGTTTCGATTTGTAAGATAAGTGGCATTTTAGCGGCAAGCGACAAGAAACAAGCGACAAGATTCCCTGCTTCTTGTGGCTTGCGGCTTGTAGCCTTTTTATAAAAAAATAAAAGACTGCAAAAATAATCAATTTTTCACCGAAATATTGTTCCGTTCCGACCATTCCCGGAGATCGTTTTTATTGATGGCCGCGGCCATGAGGTCAGGAAAGAGCATTGGTGTGCAAGCAAATGCAGGAATATCAAGAGCAGCCAATTGCGCGGCAGCGCTTTTGCTATAAGAAGGAGTGCCTTCGTCGTTGAGTGCTAATAGCGTAACAAATTGAACACCAGCAGTTTTGATCGCAGCAACTTTTTTAATCATTTCGCTTTCGCTACCGCCTTCATACAAATCGCTGATGAGTACGAAAATGGTATCATTTGGTCGTTGGATAAGCGATTTAGAGTAATCGAGGGCTTTGGCAATATCCGTGCCACCGCCGAGCTGTGCGGCGAATAGCAAGTCCACAGGGTCATTTAGCATTTCGGTCAGATCCACTATATTCGTATCAAAAACGACCATATTGGTTTTTACACTTCTCAAGGAAGCCATAATCGATCCAAGCACAGCCGCGTAAATGACAGAAGTGCTCATCGAGCCACTCTGGTCAATGCACAAAATCACTTGTCGAAGCTGAGTGCCTTTTCTACCAAATCCAACCAAGCGTTCAGGGATAATTGTTTGATAATCTGGCTGATAATGCTTTAGGTTTTTACGGATGGTTTGATGCCAGTTGATTTCATTGAATTTGGGACGATAGTTACGGATAGCTCTGTGTATGCTTCCTTGAATTGCCTGTTGCATAGGCAAGCGAAGCTTTTTTCCAATTCTTGTACAACAGCGCGTACGAGTTGTCTTGCAGCTTCACGTGCTTGTTCTGGCAAAGTTTTATTAAGGGACAACAATACACTGGCAAGGTGTATATCGGGTGTGATGGTTTCTAAAAGTTCGGGTTCGAGGAGCATTCGTTTTAAACCCAATCGTTCTAAAGCGTCCTTTTGCAATAACTGAACTACCGGTTTAGGAAAATACGCACGAATATCGCGCAACCAGCGATTGATGCGGGGCGAAGAATTGCCTAAACCGCCCTTGCGATCTTCATTATACAACAAATCCAAGGCATTATCTATGCCGGATTGGTTTTTGTCGAGTGGAATAACTGCTGTAGGATCAGCCTGGCGCCCCAGAATGAGACGCCATCTCGTCAGTTTTTCAGTACTCATTTACCTTCGGAACAAACGTGCAACAAACAAGAGTACGACCGCTCCAATCACGGCAGTGATGATGTAGTTGATAATACCGTTGCCAGTGCCTATTGAAACACCCAGGACATCACCCAGTAACCAGCCGCCGAGAAAGCCGCCAACGATACCGATAATGATATTGCCAATAATACCAAAGCCTGAACCTTTCATGATCTGGCCAGCCAACCATCCGGCTACCGCGCCGACAATAAGGTAATAAATAAGACCTTCCATAGTTAAAGTTGATTTTAGGTTAGTAAATGCAATGTAATAAAATATATCAGCATAATACCTTTGTTTTGACGAATAAGATTCTAAAAAGTCACTATTAAATTTATATTAACTTTGGGTTTTTTATAAAATCTATTTATTCAAGAAAGGATGAATAGTCGAAAGGTTGCGATCAGAAGATGATTTTTTAATAGTTCAATGCGCATCCAAACTTCGTTTGGTTATTTTTGTTGCAATGAAACCTTATTATATAAAGATTTTGAACAGCAAGGAAATACATGTCACGAAAACCCGGCCATTTGGACAATTTTAGCGAAGAACAGCAGAAGATACTAAAATCCATTCGCACCTCACGTGTCGTTTTTCCTGTATTAATAGGCATTAGCGCGGTAATGTACTTACTCTGGCGTCAATTTGACCCCAAAGAATTTGCCAATATTCAATGGACACAACACACCTTTATTTGGATGGGCATTGCCACTTTGGCTTTTATTTCCTGGCATTTGGCTTACTCGGCGCGCTTGCGGATCCTTTCTAAGAAAGCGTTTAGCTGGTGGAAATGTATTGAATTGATCGCTATTTGGGAATTTGCTTCCGCTGTATCGCCTTCGGCGGTGGGGGGTTCCACGGTGGCCTTTTTCATTCTCGCTCAAGAGAAACTTCCAGTTGCCAAGACAACAATGATTGTGCTTTATACGATTGCCCTCGACGGCTTATTTTTTATTATTACGATTCCGATTCTATATGCGTTATTTGGTAGTACAATTCTGCGTCCAGATGCTGCGAATATTGGCGATGCGGGTGGTTGGGCATTTTATTTTGTGATTGCTTACGTGATTATGACTTCTTACACACTGCTCTTTTTGTACGGGATTTTTATCAACCCGAATCAACTCAAGCGTATTCTGGCCTTTTTTACGCGCTTCCCGCTCTTGCGGCGTTACCATCGCGGAGCTATTAAATTGGGCAATGACATGATTACTGCTTCAAAAGAGCTTCGTTCAGAAGGCTTTCGCTTTCACTTTAAGGCTGGGGCATCTACTTTTATCATTTGGATGTTGCGCTTTTTTATTTTGAGTAGTTGTATTATTGCTTTTGTAAATACGATTCCATTGGACTTTGGGACTCAATTTGAATTGTACGCCCGCCTGGAGACCATGTTCCTCATTTTTCTTTTCAGTCCGACGCCAGGCGGTGCAGGTGTGATCGAACTCATTTTTGGCGGATTTTTAAAAGATTATATCACGAATCCGACCATTTCCACCGTCATTTCTACCTTCTGGCGTTTGCTGACTTATTATTCTTATTTACTCGCTGGCGCGATTGTGATTCCCAATTGGATTAATACCATTTTAAAAGAACGTAAAAAACAAAAAACGCTTCAAGAAACAGAGGCATAAAAAAGAGCAAGACCCGAAAGCCTTACTCTGCTATACAAATTGCCGACAAGAAAAAAGCAGGTCAACTCATAAATAATCTTCCATTTATTATTTTGCGAGCAACACTTTTACGGTGTATTGCTTGTTGTCCAATGACTTTCCAACGAGCAGTAGAACTGCGCAACTGATCGAGCAACCACTTCCAAAACATTACACAGAGATATTGAAAAGGCGATTAGATAAGAAGCGTTCATGATCTTTATTTTGCTGATTACAAAGGAATTTGAAAATTATTAATCAAGGGTAAAAGAGGGATTAAATTTAAATTAAGTACCTATGCCACTTGGCATAAATTGATGAAAATCATAAATCTGGCTGATGGATATCATCTTCCAGTGTGGCGTTTTTTTTTGACTTTTGTGGAAAATACTATTCTCTCATTCTAAAAAAGTGATTATGAACATCCTTGCACCTGTTAAAACAATTATGACCACGAAATTAATCACGGTAGCTCCCGCTGATAAGTTGAAAGATGTGAAAGAGATTTTTGAAAAAAATCCGATTCACCACATTCCCGTGGTACGTTACAAAGAAATTATTGGCTTGATTAGCAAAACGGACTTCTTGTATTTTATGAGAGGGTTCAACAAAAACGAAGAAGATCGCTTTGTAGATGAGGCACGCCTGAGAGCTTACACCGCCGAGGAAATTATGACCAAAGGCTTGGCCAAGCTTACGCCTAACGATCGGATTAGTGTAGCCTTGGAAATCTTTTTAGTGAATCGTTTTCATGCTATTCCTGTTGTGGATAACAATGAATTGGTGGGTATTCTAACTACATTCGACATTATCAAAGCCATTGCAGGGGAAAGTGTGACGGCTGATCAAGTGATTGATAGTCAAAAATCCTAAACCGCTCCTCATGCTTCATATACAGATATTGGGGATAGGCTGTAAAAAGAGCAGAGCGCTAAAAGCAAATTTGCTGATGGCGCTTCACTCTTTAGAAATGGAAGCTTCGATCGAAGAAATCGAACGAGTGGAAGATATTATCCAGTATCAAATCCTATCGACACCTGCATTGTTAATCGATGGGGAAATAGTAAGCGAAGGAGTAGTACCCGAGGTAGAAGAGTTGGTGCTGGTTTTGAAGTATTCAATGGACAAGCTTCCTAAAATCAAAAAAATATTAGTGCCAATCGATTTTTCCAGTGTAGCAAACAATGCTTTCCGATTTGCTCTATACTTGGCGGGGCATTTAGAGTGTGAGATAACACTGCTCCATGTTTATCATCCTTATTTTGATCCTGATAATCCTTTGGCTGGCGGAGAGAAAAGTGAAACAGCAACCAATGCTCAAAAGCGACTGGATACTTTCTTAGGTGAAAATAGCTCACCTGCCAATAATGATAAGGGTCTTTTTAATTACAAAAGTATTAAAAAGGACTTGCGCATTGGCTTCCCAGCAGATGAAATCACAGCATTTTCCAAGGATTTTGACTTGATAGTGATGGGCACAACGGGCGATGGCGATTGGCTCGAACAGTTATTTGGCAGTGTCTCTTCTCATGTTGCACAATATGCGCATTGTCCTGTATTGTTAATTCCCGGAAATGCTCGATTTAAGAGCTTTAAAACGGTTGTATATGCAAGTGACAGAGAGACCAACGACAAAATACTTATTAAACAAGTAGTAGATGCAATGCAAATACCGTCTGATTCGGTACATTTGGTTCATGTCGAAAAAAAATCATCGGAGGAATATTTGCTTAGAAATGGGCGATACGAGCAGCTCCCACGTACACAAAAACAAACTATTAAGCTTACTTTAGCTGATATTGAATCGAAAAGCATCTTAAAGGCAATGAATGAGTACGCGCATTCGCATCATGCCGATTTGATTATTTTAAATACAGTACAGCGGAGCTTTTTGGAAAACCTTTTCCATCGAAGTTTTACCAAGCAAATGATTTTACAAACAAGAATTCCTTTATTAATCTTGCATTCCAATCCGCAAAGCGGTCAAAATCTAAGCCCTACGGAAGCCAAAAACGCAAAATTTTGGTCATAATCGTTTCTGGTAACAGGAACTCTATTTCGATCAACCTGTGTAAGTGACACGTCTTGACGGTTATTGGTGACATCGCCAACGCCATAATTAATGCGCAAATCGAGGAATAAGGTTTCGCTGAGGAAAAAGGAAATACCCCCTACCAATTGTGCATCCAATCGATGAAAACGGCGGGTGTGAATGCCTGATGTTTCATAATAAGCGCTCATTGTCTGTGGAATATCTATTACCTGTCCATCCAGCGTTCTATAAAAATTTTCAGAATAAGAAACCCTGCGAATCGGGTCATGTAGGTAATCAAAATCAAGCTTTGCTTTGAATGGCAATACCAATGCGCCGCTTTCGGTAAGTCCGCTATATAGCAATTCGCCTTTACCTTTTGATCTTAATAAAAAACTCATTCCAAGCCCTGCCGACATTTCTACACGCCCTACGCGTACGCTATAAAGCAATGGCAATTCTAAATAAGAATTAAGGATCGAAAGCTCCATTTTTCGTGTGCCAAAACTAAATACGGTTTCACCTGCAAGTGTTGGGAAAAGCCAGTAAGATTGGCCGCTGTAGCTGTAATGCGTACCTTTTTGATTGTATAATAATTCTATTTGCAAGCCAGTATAATTGGTCAATTCCAGGTGTAAGCCTACACCGCCATGAAGCCCAACTAAATAGGAAAATTCTTCAACAATCCTGGTGCTTCCTGCTTTTTCAGATGGACCTGCCATCGTAGCAAAAGTAAGTCCACCTTTCAAATCAACCGAAACTTTTGAGTTTTGAGCATATAAAAATGACTGCGCACTTAATAGCAAGGCGAGTACTGGGGCAAAGCGTTTACAATTGCTTTCGGAGTAGGATGCGATGTAATGGTGTATGCGCACTAGGTTCAAAACCAATAATGTCAAAACCGTTCTTCAAAGCGAAGATAAGCATTCCTTTATGACTATTACGCGTTTTAAAGGTAATCGTCGTGTAGCCGCTTTTTTTTGCCCACGCCTCTTGTTCATCAGCTAAAGCTTTGGCAATACCCATTTGGCGAAAGCCAGCCAGCACACCTCCCATCCAGGAATAGAAATAGTCTTCACGTTCATAGCCAACTTTGAAACCTACAGGTTTATTTTCTACAAAAGCCACCAGAATCAAATGCCTTACACCTGTGAGGCGACGATGATATTCCTCTGCTCCGTGCGGGTCAATAAATTCAGGAACTTGCCGCGAAAGCGCAACAACGGTTTCAATATTACTTTTCTTGATTTCAATGGTCTGGCTTCCCTGCTCCGTCATCTCGCTTCCTCCTTAAAGATCAATTTCCAAAAAAACAGGACAGTGATCAGAATGCATCGCATCACCGATTTGGTAGGATTGGATTAATTTGTCTTTCAAATTATTACTAACGGACTGATAATCAATGCGCCAACCTTTATTGCTGGCACGAGCATTGAATCTAACACTCCACCAGCTATATTCTACTTTATCAGGATTTAAATAACGAAACGAATCCACAAAGCCATTGCCAAACCACTTAGTCATCCAGGCACGCTCTTCTGGGAGGAAGCCCGAAGTTTTTTGATTCCCTTTTGGGTTGTGGATATCAATTTCATTATGGGCAATATTATAATCCCCCACTATGATTAGCTTCGGACGCTCTTTGCGCAACTCTTCTACCCAATTGTAAAAATCGTCCAAAAACTCCATTTTAAAACCCTGCCGAATATCGCCGGTAGTGCCGGACGGGAAATAGCAATTGAGCAACGTCCAGTCGCCAAAATCCGTGCGCAGAATACGCCCTTCGCAATCGTACTTTGCTATGCCACAACCTTCTACTACTAAGTCTGGCTTCACTTTCGTGAAGGTTGCTACGCCGCTGTAACCTTTCTTTTCTGCGGAATGCCAGTAATCATAATAACCCAATTTCTCAAAAGGAGCATGATCTACTTGATCTCGTTGAGCTTTGGTTTCTTGCACGCACACGATGTCAAATTGATGCGCTTCGAGCCATGCTGCAAAGCTTTTGTTGAGTGCCGCACGCAAGCCGTTGAGGTTGTAGGAAATGATTTTTTTGGTCATGGAAGTTGTGCTTACCGTTTGAAGCAAAGGTAAGTTTTTTGATAGAAAAGGCCCGACCTGATAGCAATTTGTTAAAAAGTCGAATGTTGTTCTTTGGAATAGGATTTGTCAAGCCTTATCACTTCTGTTGATTGGAGTGAATTGTTCGTATCCGCAACCCAGGAATATCCAAGAAAAATGATGGCAATAACCATAACCGAACTTAAAGTGAGCCATGCAGCAGGATCGCCAAGGATGAAAGCCATGCAGGCAAGTAATGCAATGCTGACGAGCATCAGCAATCGAATGTTTGTTGTTTTCATAATTCAGGTGATTTCGAACTGCAATTTCGGAATTTTTTGCCCTTTTTGTCAAGTCTCGCAAAGCGTCAGGAAGAAAGGTTGGTCAATCAGAAGCCTGTAAACGTTAGTATTTTTAACAAAATCACTTAATTCAGGGGGAAGTAATAGTGCGGACTGTATTTGGGTTTAACTTTTATTTAGCACAATTTTCAATGGAAATGGACAAAACCCTACCTTTACTTTTTTGTTTTAAACAAATATGTTTAAAAATTTTGACCAGAATTTGAATAAAAACAATAAGCTTTGAATAATATTGTACATGCCAAAGCAATACATCAATCCGCCAGAGCTTTTCAATAGTACGCAACATGGCTTTTCGCAAGTTGTCGTAAGCAAACCGGGCAGATTGGTGTTCATCTCCGGGCAGGTTGCTTGGGATGAAAACAAACAAATCGTGCATATTTCTGATATGGAGATTCAGGCCCGAAAAGCGTTTGAGAATGTTCAAATTGCCATTGAAAAGGCAGGCGGAACACTAAAGGATATTGTGATGTTACGTTTGTACATTGTCCATTATGACGAAGTCAAAGGGCAGGCAGTGGGAGCGGTGTTACGTGAATTTTTCGGTACGGAAACGCATCCTGCCAGCACCTGGATTAGTGTAGAAGGCTTGGCAAGTCCTGAATTTTTGATTGAAAGTGAAGCCCAGGCCGTTATAAACGAGTAGATCAAAACCTACAAATTTTCAAACCTCAAACTTTTGAACCGTTTTAAAATGCCAAAGAAAAAAAACGCCAACGTCGCTACCATTGAACCAATCGAGCCGACCGATTTCAAAAATGTCATTTTTATCAAAGGCGCACGGTCCAATAATTTGAAGAATGTAAGTTTAGCGATCCCCAAAAACAAATTGGTTGTTGTCACGGGCGTTTCGGGCTCTGGTAAGTCTTCGATTACGATGGATACTTTGTTCGCAGAAGGGCAGCGGCGTTACGTGGAAAGCTTGTCGAGCTATGCGCGGCAGTTTTTGGGTAGAATGAAAAAGCCCGATGTGGATTATATCAAAGGCATTTGTCCGGCGATCGCCATTGAGCAAAAAGTGAGTACTTCCAATGCTCGTTCAACCGTGGGCACTTTGACCGAAATCTACGATTACCTGCGCCTGCTCTACGCGCGCATCGGCAAGACTTATTCGCCCATTTCCGGCAATATTGTAAAACGCCATGAACTGGCAGATGTTACCGATTTTATTCAACAACACGAGGAAGGCACGCGCGTTCAACTCTTCATTCCGCTACCATACAAATATAAAGACCGCACTTTGCAACAGGAATTGGATTTGCTTTTGCAAAAAGGCTACACCCGCGTGTTGATAGACAATGAGTTAAAAGATATTCAAGAGGTTTTGGAAAAAGGGCATCCCGATTTGAAGCAAAAAATCAGTGCGATTCAAGAGAAAAATCCACTGATTCTGATTGACCGTTTTGTCGTGACGATGGACGATGAAGAAAACGTGAAACGTATTGCTGATTCTGTGCAGACGGCATTCTACGAAAGCGAAGGCGAAGCTGTAGTCCTCCCCTTGGGGGAGGATTTAGGAGGGGCTAAGGGCGCGGTGGGGTTCAACAATCGTTTTGAACTCGATGGCATTACTTTTCTTGACCCTACGCCACAACTTTTTAATTTCAACAACCCCTACGGTGCTTGCCCGACTTGCGAGGGCTTCAGCCAGGTGATGGGCATTGACGAAGACAAGGTTATTCCTGATAAATCCAAATCGGTATATGAAGGTGCTGTCGCTGCATGGAGTGGCGAGAAGTTTGGACTTTGGTTAGATAAATTATTGGAAACTGCCCATTTGTTTGATTTTCCAGTTCATCGGCCCTATCAAGATTTGAGCAAAGCGCAGCAGCGTTTGCTTTGGACGGGCAATGAGCATTTCTGGGGGATCAATGCTTTTTTTGAAGAATTAGAGGAAAAAACCTACAAAATTCAAAACCGTGTGATGCTCGCACGTTATCGCGGGAAAACGATTTGCCCAACCTGTGAGGGCGGGCGCTTGCGCAAAGAATCTACTTATGTAAAAATCGCCGACAAACCCATCACCGATTTGGTGGAAATGCCAATTGACGAGCTTTTGATACACGTGGAAAGCCTGAAATTCAATGAATTCGATGCGAAAATTGGTCGCCGCTTGCTTTTGGAAATCACGAATCGCTTGCGTTATATGTGCAATCTGGGCTTGAGTTATCTGACACTCAATCGCTTATCCGCTACGCTTTCAGGTGGCGAAACGCAACGGATTAATCTGACACGCACTTTGGGTAGTAACCTGACCAGTTCCATGTATATTCTCGATGAACCGAGTGTTGGCTTGCATCCGCGCGATAGCGCCCGATTGGTGGATGTGTTGAAAGCTTTACGCGATTTGGGCAATACCGTCATTGTAGTAGAACATGAAGAAGATATTATTAAAAATGCGGATTACTTAGTAGATATTGGTCCTGCGGCGGGGATTCATGGTGGAGAAGTAATATTTGCAGGCAATTATGAAGACATTTATGATGAAGCAACCGAAAGTCTGACCACTAAGTATATGAGCGGTCGCATGAGCATTCCTGTGCCGGAGGTGCGTCGCAAATTGGTCAATTATATCACCGTGAAAGGCGCGAAACAGCATAATCTGAAAAATATTGATGCCAGCATTCCACTCAATGCACTCACGGTGGTTACAGGAGTTTCCGGTTCTGGCAAGACGACGCTCGTCAAGCAAATTTTATATCCCGCTTTAAAAAAGCATTTCGGAGAAAACTCGCCAAAAGCGCCTGGTTTGTACAGTGGTATTGAGGGTGATTTGAAAAAACTCACCCAAGTAGAAATGGTTGATCAGAATCCTATTGGCAAATCCTCGCGCTCCAATCCGGTTACTTACGTCAAAGCCTACGATGCCATTCGGGATTTGTTTTCAAAGCAACAATTGTCTAAAATACGCGGCTTCAAGCCTTCTCATTTCTCCTTTAATGTGGACGGCGGTCGCTGCGATACCTGCAAAGGCGAAGGCGAACAAGTGATTGAGATGCAATTCCTTGCTGACGTGCGCCTCGAATGCGAAGAGTGCAAAGGTAAGCGCTTCAAACCTGAAGTGCTGGAAGTCGAATACAAAGGCAAAAGCATCTTTGATGTGCTGGAACTTAGCGTTGAAGAAGCTCTAGAATTCTTCGCCGATGTAAAAGAAGTTGTAAATAAAATTCAACCACTATATAATGTCGGGCTTGGATATGTAAAATTAGGTCAATCCTCTAGTACCCTCTCTGGTGGTGAGGCACAGCGCGTGAAGCTCGCGTCCTTCCTGACCAAAGAGCGCAATACCGAAAATATTCTTTTCATCTTCGACGAGCCTACTACTGGTTTGCATTTCCACGACATCCGCAAGCTGCTCGATGCCTTGAATGCCTTGGTAGAAAAAGGGCACACCGTATTAGTAGTAGAGCATAACATGGAAGTTGCCAAAAGTGCCGATTACATCATAGATCTTGGCCCGGAGGGCGGCAAGAATGGAGGGCATCTCGTCTTTCAAGGGCGACCGGAGGATTTGGCAAAGGTAAAAGAATCAAAAACGGCGGAGTATTTGAAAGAGAAATTATCGATATAGGTATAAATATGCCAAAACAAAACACATATCAAGAAGGTAACCTATCAAAGCTATTGATAGCCATAACCCTATTTGTGAGTGTCTTTTCCCTTTCAGGCGATTTTGGTAATGCTGCTCCTTCTAAAACCAAGTCATTCCAAACCGAATTAATCCATTCTCCTAAAAACACTACGTCTAAGACAATTTCTTATAGCAAGGCATCCAGCTTTATCTTTGCTAAAAGCCAAGCGATTGATCTATGCTATGATAACATCAAACACATTGCTTTATTTCATAGTTACCTCTCCCGAACATACCTCAGAGTTGCCGCCAAAGATTCCTTTTCTGATCATAACCCAAAACTTCCAGTAAAAGTAATTCCTCAAAGCGCAGACGAAGACGCTTTCCCAACTCGCCGAGCATAATCGCTCGCTTTTCTTACATATAACTATCCTGTCACTTCCAGAATGCTCAGAAAGCATACTGCGCTTATTTCATTTAGGGCATGAAAAAATTCAAAAAAGTATTGAGATTATTCCTCATCATCTTCTTGATTGTATTGGCATCCATAGGCATTGGCATCTCTGGGGCAGCACCTCCCCTTCCTAAAGACAAAAGAAGAACAAATGGCGAGCCAGTGCAAGAAGAATTGGTAGAAGAAACAAGAGATAAGGTCAAACAAAACAAAGCAATCAAGTCATAACGCTGCTGGCACAAGGCTGTGCATCAAATCAACTTGTCATAAAGTTAAAGCAATAATGCATAAAGTAAGGTGCAATAGCCTTAAAGTTATTGTTAAGCATTATCCAGTAAAATCATTTTACCATAAGGCTGGACATATGGCACATAAAGTAAAATCAAAGCCCCATAAAGTAAAATAATGGTGACATAAAATTGATACAATGGTACATAAAGTAAAAGCTTTACATTATAAAGCAAAAGCATTGGTCTATAAAGTAGAAATAGCATGACATAAAGCTTGCTTTTGATATTCAAAGTTTAGTTTTTCAAAACAACCTCTTTACAAGCAGTGGCTTTAATTTGATAAGATCGCTATCCTCAAATTCTCTTCAGAATTCATATAGATTCCATACAAATTTGTATATTACCTTTATTCCAGAATAAAGATTGGAAAACGGCGTTTTTTTAAGAAAGATATTTCTCAGCTCAAACCAATAATCATGGCAACCATCACGCTTAATGTCAATGGTGAAAAGCGCACCGTCAATGTGGACGCGGGTACTTCCTTACTTTGGGTACTGCGCGAACACCTCGGCTTCACCGGCACTAAATACAGCTGCGGCAAATCCTACTGTGGCGCTTGCACGGTTCACATGGACGGCAACGCGATTCGCTCCTGCACCATGCCTGCTTCCGGCGCGGAAGGCAGAAACATTACGACCATCGAGGGGCTTTCCGCTAATGGTGATCATCCTGTACAAAAGGCTTGGATCGAAGAGCAAGTGCCACAATGCGGCTATTGTCAATCGGGGCAAATCATGCAAGCAGCAGCTTTGTTGGCGAATAACAAAAAAACCGAGCCGTGAAGAAATCATCAGCCAGATGAATGGCATACTGTGTCGCTGCGGAACGTATATGCGTATTCTTAAAGCCATCGAACGGGCATCAAAAGAAATGTGATTTATCATGGAATATTGGAGCGATGGAATGTTGGAATAGTGGTTAGAGTTTGATTGGCATTTTAACTTGTATCATCTCAACACTCCAATACTCCAAATGTCCAATATTCCAGAAAAAGGTATAATAAACATGAAAAATATAATCACCTCCGATACATCTATATCCAGACGGAAATTTTTGACCGCAGCAGGTGGTATCACGTTTGCAGTGACGGCTTATGCGATGTTTCCCAAACTCTCCACTGACGCATCCTCTGATAAAGGAGAAGCATCCTCTCTTGGCAATAAAATTTCCGCTTGGGTACACATTCGACCCGATGGTCGCATCACGATTTACAATCCTGCCGCTGAGATGGGACAAGGTTCTATGACCGCGCTCCCAGTGATTTTTGCAGAAGAATTGGATGCCGATTGGTCAGATGTGCATATTGAATTTTCTCCGATTGAACCCAAGATTTATGGCCCTGGTGCCTGGGGCGGACGCATGATGACCGTTGGAAGCCGCGCAGTATCAGGCTATTATGAGAGTTTGCGACAAGCAGGTGCACAGGCGCGCTATGTATTGATGGCAAATGTGGCAAAGAAATGGAATGTACCAATTGAAGAATTGAGCACGGAGCCAAGTGTAGTGATGCATAAAGCCAGCAATCGCAAGATGACCTATGGTGAAATCGCAGCATTTGCAACGATATTGGACAATGTTCCGAAAATACCTGAGAATCAATTAAAAAAGCCTGAGAATTTTCGCCTGATTGGCAATCAGAATGTGCCTCGTTTTGATATTCCTGCTAAAGTGAATGGCAGTGCGATGTATGCAACAGACGTGCGCTTAGAAGGAATGGTGTATGGCGTGATTTCTCGTTCGCCTGTGAATGGTGCAAAGCCAACTTTATTGAATGAAGAAGAGATCAAAGACATTAGTGGCGTTTTAGCAGTTGTAAAATTGGATCATGGCATCGGCGTAATTGCGGATACGATTGAAAAAGCCCTGGAAGTCAAGCAGCAATTGCAAATTCAATGGAGCAAGGACGCGCCTGCAGCTACGCACAACAGCCAGGAGGCTTATGAAGATTATGCTAAACTTGTTCGGGATGACAATAAAAAAGGTCGCTCTTTGGAAAGCAAAGGCGATGCCGATAATGTCATCAAAACGGCAACAAAAGTCTATACCGCCGATTACAAAAACGATTATATCTATCACGCACAAATGGAGCCACTGAATGCGGTCGTTTCTATATCAGAAGATGGCAATAGCGCTGAAGTTTGGTGCGGTTCGCAAGCGCCCGATAGTGCAAAAAGCGCAGCAGCACGCGTGCTGGGTTTGGATGAATCGAAAGTGACTTTATATCCACAGTATCTCGGCGGCGGCTTTGGCCGGCGGTCGAATGCAGATTATGTAGAAGAAGCCGCGGCATTGGCGAAAGCCATTCGCAAACCTGTGAAATTGCTCTGGACGCGCGAAGATGATATGCAATATGGGCAATTCCGACCGATTTGTCTGCAACATATGCAGGCAGGCGTAGATAAAGTTGGAAATATCACAGGTTGGAAATACATCATTACGGGCACAGGCGATGGCTTGCTGGCGAGCGGTGCGGAGATGTTGTTTTATACCATGACAAATCAATCAATCGAATTGCGTTCAGTGGATCATGGCATTCGCACGAAGCATTGGCGGGCGGTAGGGCACGGACCGAATAAATACGCTATCGAAGCTTTTATTGATGAAATCGCACATGATCAGAAAAAAGATCCTTACAAATACCGACAATATCTCATGCGCAATCATCCGCGTGCCTTGAAAGTATTGGATACTGCCGCAGAAATGGCAAATTGGGGAAAGAAACTTCCCGAAGGTCGTGCGATGGGCATTGCTTTCGGTGAACGAAGCGGTTCGCTGACTGCGGGGGTTTGCGAAATTTCTTTAGATAGGACAAGTGGTAAAATCAAAGTGCATCATATCTGGGCAGCATTTGATGGTGGTGTAGTAGTACAGCCTGATAACGCGATTGCGCAGACAGAAGGCTCTATCTTAATGGGCTTGAGCAGTATTTTCCACGAGAGTATCACCATCAAAAATGGCAAAGTGCAGCAATCCAATTTCCATGACTACCCAATACTACGCATGGCAGACGTGCCCGAAACATTAGAAGTGAAAATTGTGCCTTCACAAGAAGCGCCTTCGGGCTTGGGCGAAGCCGGGCTACCTTTCATCGGCGGGGCAGTGGCGAATGCCTTCCTGGCATTGACCGGAAAACCTTTGCGGCATATGCCTTTCACGCCGGAGCGGGTATTGGCAGTGCGAGGCATAAGGTGATTTTTGTCTGTTGATAATTATTCAAGATAGTCTATTTTTATTGCGGTGTAATATGTACCACTTGAAAAATGGATAACGAGCAAACTGCAATAAAAACGACCTATTTCAGCATAGTAGGAAATGCCAGCCTGGCGCTCATAAAAGGACTTGCCGGCTTCTTTGGTAATTCATTCGCTTTGATTGCGGATGCCATTGAATCAACAACCGATATTTTCTCGTCTGTTTTAGTTTTATTTGGTCTAAAATATGCCGTAAGGCCAGCAGACGAAAACCATCCTTATGGGCACGGAAAAATTGAGCCTTTGATTACTTTTATTGTAGTTGCGTTTCTGGTTACTTCTGCAACCATAATAGCCTATGAGAGCATTCAAAACATAAAAACACCTCACGAAACCCCTGAGCCCTGGACTTTATTGATACTTGGCGGTATTATTTTATGGAAAGAAATTTCTTTTCAGATTGTAATTAAAAAAAGTAAAGAAACGAATAGTTCTTCTTTAAAGGCAGATGCCTGGCACCATAGAAGCGATGCTATTACATCGGTTATGGCCTTTATTGGAATATCTATCGCGCTCATTTTTGGTGAAGGCTATGAAACAGCAGACGATTGGGCGGCTTTATTTGCTTCCGGTTTTATATTATATAATAGTTATTTAATATTCAGACCTGCGCTCGGAGAAATAATGGATGAGCATCTTTATGATGATTTGATTAATATAATAAGAGAAAAATCATTAACTGTGGAGGGCATCCTGGGAACGGAGAAGTGTTTTATACGTAAAGCGGGTATGAAATATCATGTTGATTTACACGCGATTGTAAATGCCGAAATCACAGTAAAGGAAGGACATGATCTATCACATCAGTTAAAAGATACTTTAAGAAAAGAAATACCAAATATAGGGCACGTGCTTATTCATATTGAACCCAATGATTAAAAAATATTACACATATTTAATGTTTTTGAGCTTGATTGTAAATAGTTTCCAGCCAGGCGCGATCTGTTAATAATTTAGTAGAATTGATTTTTTCTTTCAGCTTATTCATCTGAGATGGCGTGCGCCGAACGATTTGAAATAGAATTTGACAGAAATTTAAATAAGTATGTTTCAAGTCATTGGAAATCTGCTTGTTGCGTTTTAAAAAAATAGTAAAGGAAGATATTAAAGAAAGTAAAGCTTCTTCTTCATTTGTTTCATAAAATATTTTAGCTAATAAAACCCGCGCCCCCAGATAATAATTCAAATCGGAAAAAGCCACTCGATTCAAGTGTTCCTGTGCTTCCCCAAAACGATGCGTATAATAATATAATTCTGCCATATTATAATGTAAAGCATTTTCTTTAAATGTTTCCGGCAATTTTGGTGCGTATTCCTGAATAAATGATTCAATCCAGGCATATTCTTGTAAACGAAGTGATAATTTAATTACATTAGTGAAAGCCCAGGGCGAAAGGCCTTGCTTGTCAATTAATAAACCTGCCTCAATACTTTTGCGGTAAAGATGAAGCGCCTCGGAGACATAAGTTTCCTTGCCTTGCCGAATTTTTCTTGCGCAATAATTGATAGCAAAGAGATACATATCCTTGAGGTCATCCGCAGCGATAGAAGAAATATGATCTGTTAAAAACTTCTTCAAAACGATGAAATGATCTTCTTCCTCCTCATTTAAGAGTGCTTGAAAAATGGTGTAATAAACTTGAATAATAGGCTCTCCAAAGAATTCCTGCTGTTCTAAATGCTGAATCCAGGCTTCTGAAAAATTTAATGCGTAGGCAGTCTGGAAAATGGTTTGTCGGTCAAGCATCGCGCAGGCTATTTTGAGCCGATTAAAAAAATAATATTTATCCAGGTTATCTGCAAAATGCTGCAAACTTGGATCAAACTTACGTATTCGCTGTTGCTGAAAATGCTGCTCCTTTATTTCTGACCAGTGTAATTGTGTTAAAAAGTACGTATTATCCTTATGAATCTTGGCCTTCATTTCCTGCTCCAACTGTCGCGCCACTTGGCTGTAGCTTTTTTCAAGCTTTTTTTCTGATAGTGTTTTTAAAAGTGCCAAAGTCATTTGTTGGGGCTGTTGCTCTATTCCTCGGATTGCCAAAAAACGCTCAACCAGTTTATTCAAATTGCTTATCAAATACCTTAGTTGTTTGTCATCATAAGCCTGATTCGGAAAAATCTGTTGAAAAATATTTTTTTTGGTGAGCGCTGGAGTCTCAAAAAACGGATAGAAAGTTTTCAGGTAATTAAAAAGGCGAATGATTGTTTCATCCTGATTATAATACGGGAACCCACAAATTGCTGCAATAGTTGGATTTCTGAGGGATCACAGGCTTTCATCAACTGCACTATTTTGTTTTTCTTCATTTTTTGATGTTGATTGATATTTCTTCTAAATCTTAGACCAAATTTTGACAAAATTAAAAAAACATATTAAATAAAGTAATTATTTATTTCTATTGAAACTACTATTTTAATTCACATTAAAGGCTTTTTGTTTTTGATTGTTAAATAAATGTACAATATAGAATTTTTGACAATATTGAAAAACTGTATTTTTTTGAATGCATTAGTGGGTTTACTTTTGTATCATCAGGGCAAATGGAAAAATTCTTTGTGTATGAGATGGTACGTAGTTGTTTTCGCTTTTTTCATTTTTAATAGTAGTCTCTCCGGGCAAACGGTCTGGCCGGGCGATGTAAATAATAATGGCGTTGTAAATGGCGCTGATTTACTCTATTGGGGAATAGCATTTGGCAGCAGCGGCCCTTCGAGGTCTGAAGTTTCTACTGATTGGCAAGCAGTTCCTTTGCTTTCATTTTGGACGCAAACCTTTCCTAATGGACTGAATTATGCCTATACGGATTGTGATGGGAATGGTGTGGTAGATGAAGAGGATTTCGATAAAGCGATTGATGACAATTTCGGACTTACGCATGGAACGCCACAGCCAGATGGATATGCTAATGGACAATTGGGTGCCGCGCCGCGCTTGCGTTTGCAGCCTGATGCTGAGATCGTTGGCTTTGGTGCTACGGTTAATATTGGCTTGAGTTTGGATGATTCGGTTATGCCTGTTTCTGATTTCTATGGCTTGGCATTTACCTTGAGTTATACGACCGGCATATTGGCAGGAGATGATGGCCCTGATTTTGAATTGGCTGAAAGTAGTTGGATTGAAGCCGATAATTCTTATGTACAGGATTTGTTCGTTGACAATAATGGTCAAGGGCAAGCTCAATTAGCAATCACGCGTACCAACCAACAAGCTATTCCAATCAATGCAGGTGAAATCGGTCGTTTTTCAATCGTTATAGAGGATATAATTGTGGGCAGAGATATCGATACCTTCCATCTGATAATCGATAGCATTCTATTAATCAACGATAAATTTGGCAAAATCCCTGTCGCTCCTGATACAGTGACCATCATTGTATCCAAAGACCCTAAAATAACTGCGACTAATGAAAATTCATTATTACAAACGCTTAATATATTTCCTAATCCCGCCCAAAGCGAACTGAATATAGTATCTCAAATTCCGATTCAAGAGCTTAATCTTATTGACAATTTGGGCAGGGTTTTACCCTTGGAATTGGAAGTATTGCAAAAAGGTACGCATCGTATACCATTGCCCATTCTAGCCAGTGGTGTGTATTGGCTTTCCGCCAAAACGCCTGGAGGTGTAATAAGTCGAAAAATCATTATAATAAGTAAATAAAAACAATTCAATTATGAAGAAGCTATCAAATTGGCTGCCTTTTATAGGCATTCTATTACTTGTTTCCAGTTGTTATAATACGCCGAGTGACGATGACTTTACACCCGGCAACTTACCGGAGAGTGTCAGAGATTTTATTTTTACCAATTATTCAGGGTATCGCCTGGACAATATTCATACCGAAGATATTTGCCATGATTCGCTTGTATTAGAAGTAGAATTGGAAGATGGCCCAGGCCCGGATGTGGATTTGTATTTTTCATTGGATGGCACTTTCCTCTTTGCAGCTAAGGATATCTCTGTAAATAATCTGCCCGAAGCAGTCGCAAATGCTATTACGACAGGATTCCCAAGCTATGTCATTGATAATAATAGTGATGATTTAGAACGCTTTGAGTTTGAAAATGGCAGTGTACAGTTCAAAGTGAAGTTGAGACCAGCCGTAGGTTCTGGCTCAAGCCTTGAGGTTATTTTTGATGCGAATGGTACTATCATTTGCCAGGATGGAAGCGGCAGCAATGGCAATGATGATAATGGCGGTGACGATAATGGTAGTGGAGATGATAACAGCAATAACAATGGTGGCAATAATAATAGTGGCGTGCCAGGCAGTGTTTCTAATTACGTCAGTACAAATTATCCTGGGTATCGTATTAGCAGCGCTCACAACGAAGACCTTTGCGATCATTCCATCGTACTAAAAGTAGAATTGGAAGATGGCCCTGGGGATATAGATTTGTATTTTAAGCTGAGTGGCGAATTCCTGTTTGCTGCAATAGAAATTTCACCTGCTAATTTGCCAAGTGCAGTAAAAGCAGCGATTACCTCAAGATTTCCAGGACTTGATATTGAAGATGATGAAACCGAGCGCTATGAATTCCCTAATGGCACGATACAATACAAAGTAGAGCTGGAGCGCGATTCTGGCTCTGACATCGAAGTTGTTTTCAGCGCTAATGGCGATATTGTATGTAGAAAAGATTGATCTTTCAAAAACTGATTCAAAAAGTGTAGGTTCGAACCTTTCTGCAAAAGAGGGTTCGAACTTGTTTTTTAGCTATCTACAAAATTATAATTTCATAAAATTAAAATCCCTTTCATTTTCCCATTCCTGCCAAAAAGCAAAGTTTTGTTATACAATCCGTCAAAATGTTTTATTTTAACTGAAAAATAAGACCAATCCTCGTGTCTGAAAAGAAAGGTATTGAAAAGCCAATTTATTTAATTAAAAATTTGAACGGATGAAACAAAGCATCTTAAAATCCATGTTACTTGTGATATTACTATCCATAGTAATACCAGCATTTGCACAAAGAAATAAGGCAGATACAAAGGCGGAAGCCACAAAAAAAGAAGAAAAGAAAGAACATTATTTGGACAAGATTTCGCTTTCGGGCTTGAAGTTTCGTTCGGTGGGGCCGGCGCTCACCTCCGGGCGTATTGCAGATGTTGCAGTGCACCCTGAAAATAGTAGTATTTATTACGTAGCATCTGCTTCCGGCGGTGTCTGGAAAACTGAAAACAATGGTACAACTTTCGAACCGATTTTTGACGGACAAGGCTCTTATTCAATTGGTTGTGTTACGATTGATCCGAATAATCCCAACGTCGTTTGGGTCGGTAGCGGTGAAAACAACAATCAGCGTTCAGTAGCATATGGGGACGGGGTTTACAAATCGGAAGATGGCGGTAAATCTTGGAAAAATGTAGGACTAAAGGAATCGGAACATATCGGCAAAATCGTAGTTGACCCGCGCAATTCGGATGTGGTTTTCGTAGCGGCTTATGGGCCGCTTTGGTCGGCTGGCGGCGATCGCGGCATTTACAAAACTTCCGATGGTGGCAAAACCTGGGAACAAGTTCTTAAAATTGATGAGCATACGGGAGTCAATGATATCATTATAGATCCAAGAAACCCTGATGTGATGTATGCAGCAGCGCATCAGCGTCGTCGTCATGTGTTTACGTATGTCGGTGGCGGCCCGGAAAGTAGCGTTTACAAATCAAAAGATGGCGGTAAAACTTGGGAGAAAGCGAATCGTGGTTTGCCTGCTGGCAAAATGGGGCGCGTTGGTTTGGCAATGGCGCCATCCGATCCTGAAATTTTATACGCCATCGTTGAAGCGGAAGGCAATAGTGGTGGTTTTTTTGCTTCTACCGATCGAGCAGCTACCTGGGAAAAGCGTAGCAGCCACAACACTAGTGGGAATTATTATTCGGAAATCGTAGTGCATCCGACGAATCCTGAAATGATTATTTCAATGGATGTATTCAATCAGTTTTCTAAAGATGGTGGCAGAACCTGGGGGCGCTGGAGCGAAGAATTCAAGCATTGGGACAACCATAGCTTGTGGATTGATCCTAAAAATCCCGATCATTACCTCGCTGGTTGCGATGGTGGTTTGTACGAAACTTTTGATGCCGCGAAAACCTGGAATTTTAAAGAAAACCTGCCTGTCACGCAATTCTACAAAGTTGCCGTTGATAATTCTGAGCCTTTCTACTATATCTACGGCGGTACGCAAGATAATTATAGCTTGGGCGGCCCTTCGCGCACGATTTCCAGTCATGGCATCAGGAATGCGGATTGGTTTGTAACGCAAGGGGGCGACGGTTTTGAGTCGCAGGTTGATCCGAATAATCCGAACATTGTTTATGCGCAGTCGCAGCACGGGAATTTGGTTCGGTTTGATCGGGCCAGCGGAGAGTCTATGGATATTCAACCTCAGCCATCCAAAGGCGAAGATAATTTCCGTTGGAACTGGGATGCTCCGTTGACGATTTCTGCGCATCATCCCACCAGGCTTTATTTTGCTGCAAATAAACTGTTTAAAACAGATGACCGAGGCGATAGCTGGCAAACCATTAGCCCAGATTTGACGAGACAGATGGATCGAAATAAATTGCCAGTGATGGGCCGCATTCAGAGTATTGACGCGGTTTCCAAGAATGGTTCAACTTCTGAATATGGCAATATTGTAGCATTTTCTGAAAGCCCGTTGAAGGAAAATTTATTATACGTTGGCACGGATGACGGTTTGATTCAAGTGACCGAAGATGGTGGGAAAACTTGGCGCAAGATCGAATCGGAAAAATAAGCGGCGTGCCGGAGCGTTGCTATGTCAATTACTTATTGGCTTCGCAGCATGATGAAAATGTAGTGTATGTGGCGTTCAACAATCACAAGGATGGCAATTTTAAACCCTACGTTTATAAAAGTACCGACAAGGGCCGCACCTGGACGAGCATTACTTCCAATTTGCCTGAACGCGGCTCTACTTATAGCCTCGCCGAAGATCATGTGGACAGAGATTTGTTGTTCGTAGGTACTGAATTTAGCTGTTTTGTAACAGTGGATGGTGGTAAATATTGGAAAAAACTGAGTACTGGACTTCCAACTATTGCAGTGCGAGATATGGCGATTCAAAAGCGCGAGAATGACTTAGTGTTGGGTACTTTCGGCCGCGGATTTTATGTACTCGATGATTACTCGCCTTTGCGGCAAGTGAAAGAGCAGCAATTGCAGGCGGCTGCACAAATTTTCCCGATCAAGGATGGCTTGTTGTATTTGGAATCAACATTATTAGGCACTTTGGGTGGTAAAAAAGGCTTCCAGGGTCACACCATGTACGCAGCGGAGAATCCTGAAATTGGTGTTACTTTCACTTATTTTGTAAAAGAAGGTGTGAAAACTTTGATACAAAAACGCCAGGAAGATGAGCAAGCGAAAATCAAAAAAGGCGAAGCCATTCGCTATCCGACTTATGAAGAGTTGAAAGCGGAAGCAGATGAAGAAGCGTCTTATCTTTTATTCACGATCAAGGATATGTCTGGCAATATCGTTCGCAAATTGAAAACAGGCGTCCGCACTGGCGTCAATCGCATTGTTTGGGATGGTCGCACCCCATCTTTATCTCCAGTGAGAGTTGGCGGTGGTGGCGGCGGATTTGGTGGCGGAGGTGGTAATTCTGGTATTATGGTGATGCCAGGGGATTACACTGTTTCGCTTTCGCAAAGTATCAACGGAGAAATCAAAGAATTAGTAGCGCCGATTCGATTCAAAATCAATTCTTTGGGTGGCGTGACGCTACCTGCAACCGACCGCAAGGCTTTGGTAGATTTCCAAAAAGAAGCACAGGAATTGCAACGTGTGATTGGAGGGGCAAACACAATGTTAGGCGACATCAATACAAGAGTCCGCGCGATGCGCATGGCTTTGGATGCAGTAGCGCTTACGCCAACGGAATTAACCTCCGATCTAAAAAAGATCGAAGATAAATTAGAGAAAATCAGTATGGTAATGTCCAGTGATCGAACTGCTGCGCGTATAGATATGCCAACCAAACCCGGCGTCAATAATCGCTTAGGTACAGTCTTTGGAGCAGCAGGTTCTACTTCTGCGCCTACGCAAGCACAAAAAGATGCCTTGAAAATTGCCAAAGAAGAATTCGCGCCCATTGTATCGGAAATTCGGAGTATCATGGAAACCGATATCAAAAACTTAGAGCGGAAACTCGAAGATGCCGGAGCGCCTTATACGCCTGGTCGGATGGTAGAGATAGGAAAACAGTAGTTCAAAAGTTTAAAGGTTTAAAGTTCAAAAGCGTCATTCTTTACAAAAGGGGTGACGCTTTTTGTTAAATATAATCATTCAAGTACATAACTTTACTCTATATCGTTTTTTATTAAACCTAAATCCTTCACTACCATGAAATTCTACTACTCCGACCTTCGCAATACGTTGGGATTGGCAATTGTACTTTTAAGCATTGGCTTTCTTTCTTATATGATTTTACCCAAAGATTATTTCCTGCCGAAGCCGGCTTGTCAGAATACAGATGCGATTCTCGCTGAAGAGACAATGGAAAACCTTGTTTATCAAAATCGGGTACTGGAAATTCTGAGCAAATCAAAACCCAAAGATTTTCGTTATTTTTTCAAAACATTCCTGCAAGAAAATCAAAATACGTATTTGCTTGTAAACCTGCGCAATGCGGATCATTGTTTTGATGTAAAAATGCGGATCAGTAATCATGAAAAACTCAAGGGTATGCAAAGCACTAATGGAAAGGGCTATCCTAACGAATTATTTAATGTATGTTGGAAGCTGCAACAACAAAAGAATGAAACAGAAATCGTTTTTCAGGATATGCGCCGGATAATCGATTGATTTACTGGTCTAATCATTTCCTGAATCCATCGAAAAAGCTATGTATAATTAGAAAAGTGCTGTTCCTTTAAATTGCAATTTTGCATCATTGAGAAAAACAGCACCGGGATTATGTTGAAGAAACTTCGCTTTTCATTTGTGCAAGCATTCGATAGCATTCGCTCCAATTTTTTTCACACGTTTCTTTCCATTTTGGGCATTGTGATTGGCGTGGCAGCACTCGTCTCTATTTTGTCGCTGATTGATGGCATGGAAAAATATGCCCGCGAACAAATTAGTAATACAACGGATTTAAAGAATATCATGATTCGTACCGAAACGTATAAAATGGTAAATAATGTGCGGATCAAAAAAGATACTTTTCCTTATATTAATTACATCGCACTAAATAAAATACAAGAAACATTAAAAGATAAAGCGATTGCTTATATCGTTTCTCAGCAGGCTAATGAGCTCAAGGTGCAGGACAAAACCATTGGGGCGATGGTGAGCGCCATTGCGCCTGCTATTCCAGAGAGAGAAGAGTTATCGGTGGGACGAAATTTTTCTAAGGAAGATTTTCACAATAAAGCAAATGTTGCTATTGTAGATTATGAATTGGCGAAGCAAATGACCGAAGATAAAGATTATTCTAAATTACTGAATAAGAAGATACAATATAATGGATCGGATTTTAATATTATAGGCGTACTAAAAGAAAGTAACGATCCCGCTCCTAATTTATTTATTCCCATTATTCATTTATCGGAAGACATTTTAAAGCAGTCCCCGCCGATGTGTTTGGTGGATGTCCATGCTGTGGAAAATGTACCGACGATTAAAAAAGAATTAGAAGATTGGTTTGCAATGGAATACCCGAATGGGAAGGAAGATTTTCAATTGGTGACGAATGAATTTCGGGTAGATCAAGTGGCCAAAGGATTCTTACTGTTCCGCATTATAATGGGCTTGATCGTTGGTATTTCGGTGTTAGTTGGCGGCATCGGAGTGATGAATGTATTGCTCATTTCGGTGACAGAAAGAACCCCGGAAATCGGCTTGCGCAAAGCCCTTGGCGCGAATCGACGCGATATTATGAACCTGTTTCTTTCCGAATCCATTACCATTTCATTATTTGGAAGTTTATTAGGATTAATATTTGGCATTCTATTTACAATGATCGCCATTCCTATCGTCAAAGCCCTTACTGATGCTCCTTTCCAGGCAGCTTATACTTGGAATACCCTCGGCGTTATTACAATTATTGCTATTTTAATTGGTGTAATATTTGGCACGTACCCTGCAATGAAAGCTGCGCGACTCGATCCTGTGGAGGCGATACGGCGCGAGTAATAAGCGAATGATTCTTCCTTCATACTTCAAGAGTCGATTGATATGCGCAGAGGTACTTTTTGGATGCTCCGAGATACCTCTTCGACTCTTTTAGAATCGAGTTAGACTCTTTAAGAACCAAATTAGGTTCTCTGAGCATCCAATTACACTCTTTTAGTATCCAATTCGATTCTAAAGAATCGAACGCCACTCTCTGAGAATCGAGTTTGACTCTTTTTAGAACCTAATTTGACTCTCTGAGAACCCAATTACACTCTTTGAGATACCATTTTCTCTCTAAAGGAATCCAAGCCGAAGCTTTATGATCCTTGATCGTTTATTTTCAATTCCTTATCGTGAAAAAATGACATGGATTGCTGCTAATTATTAAATTCGTTTATAAAAACACTGAAACCCATGCTCCGTTTCTTCCGCAATATCCGCCGCCGCCTGCTCGAGTCGGGCAAAGTCAGAAACTACACACTTTATGCGCTTGGGGAAATCGTCTTGGTGGTCATTGGTATTTTGATTGCGTTGCAGATAAATAATTGGAATACAGAACAAAAGCGAGTGGCTACTGAATTAGAAATGCTTTCAGAAATTCAGTCAGCGTTAATCGCTGATAGTATCCAGTTAGCAACTATTATTTCCAGAGAACAATCCATAGTACGATTAATCGATTCTATACTACTTGAATTTGGACAGCGTGGGTATTTTTCAAATGATAGTTTGGAGGTTTATTTAGGGAAAGCTTTATTGGGTGAACGGATAGATTTTGTAACTACTCCATACAATGTGTTAATCTCTAGCGGCATTGATCTGATTCACGATAACGACTTGCGATTTGCAATTGCTAAGTATTATGACCAGACATTGCCAGGAGTAGAATCTGACAGTGAAGATCTATTTCAAGAATGGTGGGAGTGTATTTTACCTATTATTCGAGATGAAGCTAAAGAATTTACATATGGAAAACGTATAGTACCCTATTCTATGAATGCTGTTTTCAAAATCAGAAGTTGAAGAAAGTTTTAATACCCAATAAAATCAATCATACTAATACTTTGGAAGATGCAAAGAAAATGCTGCAAGAGAATGTTCTATTAAATCAAATGGTTAAAGCTCAAATTTCAAAATAATGCTCAAATTCTTCCGCAATATCCGCCGCCGCCTGCTCGATTCGGGTAGCCTGAGAAAGTACTTCGTTTATGCCATTGGTGAAATCATTCTGGTAGTGATTGGTATTCTCATTGCGTTGCAGATTAATAATTGGAATGAGAACAGAAAAGATCGCGCCAAAGAATTAAAAATACTAATCAACTTACAACAGGACTTTAGATATACGCAAAAAGCTTTAGAAACATCCCTTCAGTCATATCCTATTGAGATAGGTAGGCTTCGGTCAGCGTTAGGGTATATCGGGATGGATGCTTCTGAGCTTACTTCGGAAATGAAAGATACCATTTACCATACAAACTACCGTCCTACCGCTATTGTGGAGGGAACTTTAAATTCTATATTGAATACAGATAAACTTGAATTAATATCCAATGACTCCCTCAAATACCTGCTTACCGCTTATCCTGCTGAGGTTAATAAATTTAAATCCCAACAAGATAATGTAAAACGGATTGTCCTGGAAATTCAGCGTCCTGTATTAGAATCATTTATCACCCTTGCAGAATTTAGGGATATGGAAGGTATCCCTGACCTCAAGAATAAAGTAATTCCTTCTGATTTTGAAAATTTACTAAAAAGTAGAGATTACCAAAACGCTTTGATGGATAGGTTAAACCAAAATGATTTTCTAGTCACCATAGCTGAAAGAACCCTTGTAAAAACAAGTGCTATCCTTGAAATAATTGAAAGGGAAATTGAAAAGAAAAAATAACCTTATGCTAAAATTCTTCCGCACCATCCGCCGTCGCTTGCTCGATTCGGGCAGCTTACAAAAATACTTCGTTTATGCCATCGGTGAAATAATGCTGGTGGTCATTGGCATTCTCATTGCTTTACAAATTAATAATTGGAATGAAAGTAGAAAAGATAATAAATTAGAACAAGAATATATCGTTCGTTTAGAGCAAGAATTACAAGATAATATACAAACTGCCAACGATCAAATAGCATACAGTAAGCTTCAATTTAAGCATGTGGATGTAATTATTGATGCATTATCTGTGGATACACTTGGTAGTGATAATGAGACCTTGGCAATGGCAATTGAGCATGTAGGAATGATTTATCCCATACAATACGATAAGAATGTTTGGGAGGAACTTTATAGCACTGGAAATATCCGCCTTATTCATCAAGATTCATTGCGAGATCTTTTAGCTGCCTATCACAGTGAAATGTCCCAAACTATAGAATTACAGGCGGAATACGAAAGCTACAAATTAGCATATCGCCGTCTCGTTGGTCATATACTGGACGCCAATTTGAAATACGAAATTAGTAGAAAGGTTCACCCAACCAAAATCCGCAATGCTTTTCCGTTGAAAGGAATTCCGGAAAAACGATACTTGATTGATCAATTAAAAACGCTAAAAGAACTAAATGGATTTTTAGCAGACATTAAAACCGCAAATCGGATCAATTCAAAACTATTTGAAGATTTTAACATAAATCTTCAGGAAATGATTAGCATCTGTAAGAGAAGTACTCCATTAAAATAAATAACCTTATGCTCCATTTCTTCCGCACTATCCGCCGTCGCTTGCTCGATTCGGGCAAGATCAAAAACTACACACTCTATGCCATCGGAGAAATCCTGCTGGTGGTCATTGGTATTTTGATTGCTTTGCAGGTGAATAATTGGAACGAACAAAGAAAGATTAAAGATAAAGAACAGAAATATTTATTGGCTATAAAAAACGAGCTTATTAACAATCTTGATGCAATCAGTAAAGAACAAGCTCGATTGAAAAACGCATTAGAAGCGCAAGGCAATCTTATTGCACTTATTGAAGCGGAATCAGATACGGTGAGTGAACAATATTTATCAACATTGATACTGCAGTCTTTTTCAGATGAAATTATATTAGCGTATGAGCGGGGCGTTTTCACTCAATTATTAAGCACTGGGGGCCTAAATGATATTTCAAATGATAGTATTAAAATTCAAATCGCATCCTGGGATGGGAGGGTAAATGATTTAAGGAAACAAGAAGAAGAACTTTATCTTTATCGAAATACTATCACCCAGTATTTTATAGATCATGCAGACATTAAAACCATGTTTACTGACCCTACATTATCTGCTGTGTCAAAAGACGGTAAATCAAAGAAAAATCACAGTAATAAGCATCTTTTAAAAGATCAGACTTTTGAAAATTTCTTATTGCTTTATAGCGTAATAGGGCAAATACTTCATGATAAATATTACCCCGAACTAGAAGCAAATATTAATTCACTATTACAATTGGTTGAGGGTGATTTGAATATAAAAAATTGAAAAAGCTCAAATTCTTCCGCACCATCCGCCGTCGCTTGCTCGATTCGGGCAAAGTGATTGCCTCATCAGGGGCAGCATAAAAAATAAAATCTAACCCGACACTGTCCCAATCTTTCTTTAGTTTTATCCTTTCAAAATCAAGGATGAATTCGGATTTGTCCTTTGTCTAATCGCTAAAACGCTAATCAAATAAGCATGACGAAGAAACTCTTATGGTTACTGCTGGCGACGCTGATATTTGGCTGCCAGCCTAAGGAAAAAGACACCGCTGATGTCATTTTTATCAACGGCGATATTTATACCGTCAATACAGAACGGCCTCGCGCAGAGGCGATTGCGGTGAAAGACGGACGCATTCTGGCAATCGGTGCAAATGCAGATATTGAAAAACTCAAGAATGAAAACACCGAAGTGATTGATTTGCAAGGGCAATTTGCGATGCCAGGCTTCATCGAAGGGCATGGGCATTTTTCTGGTTTGGGGCAAAGCTTGATGAATTTGAATTTTCTCAAGTCGAGAAGTTGGGAGGAGATTGTGTGCTGCTGCGGCACGCTAGTGGACATGGGCTTTTTGCGAATAAAAAAGCGATGGAATTGGCAGGCATTACTGCCGAAACGCCCAATCCTTCGGGTGGAGAAATCGTGCGCGACTCGCGCGGAGAAGCCATCGGTGTATTTGAAGAGCGCGCAATGGGCTTGGTAACAGCGGCTTATGCGATGTACCGTGATAGCTTATCGCAAGAAGCGCTTAAAGAAGAATGGCTCAAAGGCATTGAACTGGCACAGCAAGAATGTCTGGCAAAAGGCATTACTTCTTTTCAGGATGCAGGCTCTTCGCAAGAGGAGGTAGAATGGTACAAGGAATTAGCGGAGCAAGGCAAATTCGATCTACGCCTTTGGGCAATGATTCGTCACCGTTATCCAGACATCAAGGATAAACTGGTGGCTTGCCCATTATTGATGCCGGCGACGGCTTTTTCACTTGTCGTGCTATCAAATCGGAAGTGGATGGTGCTTTAGGCTCCTATGGTGCGTGGTTATTGGCTTCTTACGATGATAAACGCGATTTTGTCGGTCAGAATACCACCAAAGTGGAAGATGTGGAAGCGATTGCCAAACTCTGCATGGATAATGGTTTGCAGCTTTGTGTACACGCGATCGGCGATCGCGCGAACCGAGAGGTATTGAATATCATGGAAAAAGAATTCCAAGCTAGTCCTGATAAAAAAGACTTGCGCTGGCGTATCGAACACTCGCAACATATTGATCCGGCGGACATCCCGCGCTTTGCACAGTTGGGCGTGATCGCTGCTATGCAAGGAATTCATTGTACTTCGGATGCACCATTTGTCGTAAAGCGCCTCGGCGAACAACGCGCGCGTGAAGGCGCTTATCCCTGGCGTAGTTTGCTCGACGCAGGAGCGATAGTGACGAATGGCACAGATGCACCGGTGGAAGATGTGAGTCCATTGGAAAGTTTTTATGCAACAGTCACGCGCAAACGATTCTCGCCGCCGATTATGGAATTTTTTCCGGAGCAAAAAATGACCCGCGAAGAAGGGATTAAATCTTATACTTGGTCTTGCGCATATTCTGCTTTTGAAGAACAAGACAAAGGCTCGCTGGAAGTTGGCAAATTCGCAGATATTGTAGTATTATCAAAGGATTTGAGTACCTGCCCGGAAGAAGAAATTTTGCAAACCGAAGTGCTGATGACAATTGTGGGTGGAAAAGTGAAATACAAGAAATAGCTGATGGGGTGATGGGGGAATAGGGTGAAAGTTGAAAAGTTGAGGAGTTGATGGAAGAAAAGCTCCTCAACTTTTGAATTATGCTTGTTTTTTTTGTTTTTTCCCAAAATTCGGTTAAATTTGGCTCATTAAGTTCGTTTTGAGGCATTTCTAAACATATTTTTTTCGATCCCAGCTAGTCAAAGGCTATCCTACCAGAAGTTTTCCTTAAAGAAGTTAAGACCGAAATGGTTCTTTTTGCAATTTATTTGCAAAAACTAAACCCCATTTTTTACTTTAAACTATCATACTATGTGGAAAACTACACAACCAACCGCCAGCGCGGTAAAGGTAGGCAATGCCGTATATTGCCATAACAGATTGTTTGGGCTACGAAATTTTATTTTGCTATTCTTTTTGATAGCTATATCATCACTCCAAGCCCAACGAAATCTGACCCTGTATAACCTCAGCGCCGTACCACAATCCTTTTCACTCAATCCCGGGCGTATGCCTTTGTCCAATGTTTATGTCAGCTTACCCGTTATCGGCAATATCAATGCCAATTACAGCAACAGCGGCTTTAACTTTGGTGATTTGATGCTGGGGGGCGATGATGATGAAAATTTTTTTGATAGCGATTTTACAGATTTCTTAGGCATTCTGGATGACGAAAACCGCTTGAATCTTGACATCAATCTGAGTTGGCTTGAGTTCGGCTTCCGCGTTAAAAAGAATTTTTTCAGCTTTCAAGCTGGCGACTACGTTCAATTCCAGACCGATTACCCACGGGATTTATTTTCATTGCTGAATGATGTTTCACAAGACACGACTAATTTTCAAGAGGAAAGAATCTATGATTTTGCCGGCTTGGGCATGCATGGCACGCATTTTCGCTCCTACGGCTTGGGTTATACGCGTGTGATTACGCCGCAACTTTCTGCCGGGGTACGTTTTAAAATCCTTTCCGGAATGGCCAATGTTTCCACCCTTAATCAAGACCTTCGGCTGGTGAATGATCTTGACAATGATTATCTTGCTATTGAAGGAAGATTCGATGTGTTTTCTTCTGGCTTACAGACGCTTAGCGATGATCCTGCCACTTATCTTCGAGGTAGCGGCAATCATGGCTTCGCATTAGACTTGGGTGCAAATTATCAAGTTAACGATCAGATCGAAGTCTTTGCCAGCGTTATGAATTTGGGCAGAATTCATTGGAAAAATGACCTGACTTATAATGCAATTGTCAATGGGAGTGTCCAATTTCCAACCGATGATATTGATGAATTTGAAGAAGAGCTCGAAGAATTCCTGGATTCACTTCAGATGCCGACAAATTTTCCCTTAGGCGCTTATGCCACGCGGCTTCCGGCGATGGCATATTTCGGTGGCAATTATTTTTTCCGGCCGAATACCTCGGTAGGCGTATTGTTTAATCCTCGTTTTTATGAAGGGAATACCGATTGGGCATTTTCATTGGGTTTACAGCATCGGGTCGGCAAGTTTTTGCAAGCTGCAATCAATTATTCTACTTATAATAAATCTGCGTTCAACCTTGGTGCAGGACTAGCACTCAATGCCGGGCCATTGCAAATTTATTTTGCATCGGATAATTTTCTGCCAATTTTCAACTTGGAAAAAGCCAAAAATGCGCAGTTCAATGCCGGGATTAATCTTGCTTTCGGGCGCATGACGCGCGAAGAACAACTGGCGCTGTGGCAAGATTCTACTGGGGTGGCAGAAGATTTTCCGATGGAGAAACCAATCGTAGTAGAAGATGCAGAACCTTCGGAAAAAACTGTTAAGCCTGAAAAGCAAAGCAAAACCAAGCAGGCTAAAGTCGAAGAAACAGCAAAACCAGTTGCTGAAACTGCGCCCGCAGCAGAAGAATTGAAACCTTATTTATCCTTTATTGGTGCGGCTCGCAATGCCGAAAATGGTGCTGCTTTACCTGGGATTACAATAGAAGTTTATCGCTCTCTGCCTGGCGGCGGTGAAGAACTTGCGCTAATCAATAGCTTTTTGGATGGGAATATCAAAGTGACCTTGCAACGCAGCAAGGATTATCGAATCATAGTAAAGAAACCAGGATTTGCTGATCGTGAAATCCGCGTCAATGCTGCTGATATGGCTGGTGAAAATGAATTAAGAAAAGATGTCGTCTTGTCAATTGACGCATCCCAGGAGCAAGCAGAAAAGCCAAAAGAAGTAATTAGCACGCCAGAACCCACGCCTCCGATTAGGCCTGAGAATCCCGTCAAACCTGAACACCCTGAAACAAAAGTAAAAACATATAAAGTATTGGATATTAGCAGTTTACAATTAGAACCCAATGCCAGTGCGCGTTCGCTCTTCCGCTTGCAAAAAGGAAACCGCGTACAGGTACTAGAAAAAACCAACGCCACCTGGTGGAAAGTGCAATATATTGCAAGAATTGGCTATGTAAGAGCGAATATGCTGGAGAAAGTGGAGTGAATCAACACAAAGTGTCCTACGGTTTAAACCGTAGGACACTTTCATTATAAATTTTATTTTTGTAATAAAAACAATCATGAAAACCCTTTCCATCCTTGTGCTTATTGCGTTATTCTTCTTTGCCTGCGGCAATCCGCAACCAAAATCCGATGACACTGCCGCTACGCAAGAAGAGACACCTACAACTTCCACAGAATCACTGGATTTGCAAGCCCTTACAGGCACGTATGAATTTGACGGTGAAACTGCTGCCGGAACATTAAATATTGAATATGCTGGTAATAACAAAGTTGTGTTCCTGCTCAGCGTCGGAACAGCGAGCGGCTGCACTGGCGAAATAGATGGAGAAGCCACTTTAGGCGAGCATAAAACAGCCACCTTTTCCACCGAAAATTGTACTTCGCTCACCTTTACTTTTTCTGAGGATGCAGTTGAAGTTGCCGAGCAAGGATGCGATTTCTTTCACGGAATGCAATGTGGATTTAGTGGGAAGTATAGTAAAAAACTTTGACTTTCAATCCTTTATCTTCAAAATGTCTTTCACCGCAATTAGAATAGTAGAACTGATTGACGAAAATTTTTGTACTATTGTAAAAGAGAAGTAAGCGTTATCGCTATTAATTTTACATTTTGAGCTTAATATGAGTGAAAATCCTAATAAAATACAACGGCTACAATTAGAAAACTTCACCTGCTTCGAGCGGGCGGATTTAGCATTTTCGCCGGGCATCAATGTTTTTATTGGCGAGAATGGAACGGGGAAGACGCATTTGTTGAAGGCAGTTTATGGCAGTATTCATAGTGATCAAAATGTTGCAGGTATTCAAGCAATTACTTCTGATTTCAGAGAATATTTTGCAATTTTAAATACTAAACAATTAGTAAAAAACCCAGATATAAACCCAAAAGCTACAATTAATATTTTAACTGTCAATGATAATGTTACTACAGGACATTACGTATTTTTTTCTAATGAAAATCGCATTTCTTCAAATACAAACGCATTATTAGGGATAAAAAATTCACTCTATATTCCAACTCCGGAAATGCTCTCTTGGCAAAAGGCTTTCAGTCGCTTTATGCAAAGCGCGAGGTTAGTTTTGACCGCACTTATTATGATTTGGCAGTTTCACTTGGTTTAGGTATTTTAAAAAATAGTGCTTTACAAGAGGCAAAAAAATTAGCAAAAGCAATCCGCGAAGCCATCAAAGCCGAAGTGTTCCAGCGCGACGAGCGTTTTTATTTCAAATTTGATGATTTGGATTCGGAACTCGAAGCGCCCGTTGTCGCGCAAGGCATTAACAAACTCGGTCAATTATATTACCTGATTTTAAACGGCTCGCTCACCAAAGACACTATCCTTTTCTGGGATGAACCGGAAACAGGTTTGAATCCAAAATACATCAAAGTCGTGGCGCAGTTTCTGCAAACCCTTGCTAATGCTGGCGTACAGATTTTTGTAGCGACGCATGATTTTTTACTTACTCAATCTTTATCATTAGCAGCAGAGTACCGCGAGCAAACTCAAGCGCCGGATATGAAGTTTTTGCTCTGTATAAAGGGGAGAATGGCACCGAAATTGAAACAGGTGCTACGCTGGCGGAGATTCAAAATGATGCGATTTTAGAAGAATATGCAGCTTATTATGATTTAGAAAATGAATATTTCAAACAAACCATTACTAGCCCCTAAATATGATTTTTGAGGAAAGCCGTCTGTGCTTTGATTTTGATGATGAGAATTGGTCGCACTTGCTTAAATATGACGAGTCGAAGGATTATGAAAACCTTTCCGAAGCGATTGACGACACGAAAGCTGTTGATTTTACTGGCGTTTTGAAAAATGAAATTCTTTCTTTGATAGAAGTTAAAAACTTTCGCGGTTATCGGATTGAAAATATTCCTCGCATATCAGAATTGGATTTAGAAATTGCCCAAAAAGTAAGAGATACCTTGGCTGGCGTCATTGGCGGAGTAAGAAACTCTACCCATGCAAAGCAAACCTGGCAAAAATATTTACAATTTTTACAAGATGAAAACAAACCTATCCATGTAGTACTTTGGCTTGAAGAAGATGCACCACCGAGACTGTCTCCAGAAAAATCAAATAGAAAAATTGCAGCAAAAGGCGGAAGTATCAATGCTCGTCTTAAAAAACGACTAGGTTGGTTGAACGCAAAAGTAATTGTTGCCAATCAAATCAATAATCCTTATTCCGAAAGTCTCAAAGTTACTTTCCTTTAACCACCTCCAATAACTCACTCAGCATCATGGCAGTAGCGCCCCATAGCACTTTGCCGAACACGTCAAAATAGGGTACTCCCTGGAGTGATAAATTCTGGGAAAGTTGAAGATTCGTTACTTTCTGAGTATCAGCATTTTGCAGTAAATGGAAAGGCACTTCAAGGATAGAACTTACCTCTTCTACTTGTGGATTGAATATTGGTTCATAATCTGCTACACCTACGAATGGATTCACCTGAAAATTGCTCACCGGAATATACAAACTTGTCAAAGCGCCTAACAAAGTAACCTTTTGTGAATCCACGCCAACTTCCTCATGCGCTTCGCGCAAAGCTGTGTTTTCAAGGGTTTGGTCGCCCTCTTCATATTTTCCACCGGGGAAACTGATTTGCCCGCCATGTCGGTCATTCGGATTGGAGGCATCTCGTTCGATAAAAACCAAATGCCAATCCGCATTTTTTGGAAAAAACAAAGCTAAAACCGCTGCTTGTCGCGCATTTGGTGGTATCGGAGCAGCATTGCGACGAGCAGTATGCGCCATACGGAATTGTGCCTCTTGCCCTGGAAGTGGTTGCTGAAGTCTCTTTGCTATATGCTCAATAAATGCATTCATACGCATTCGGGGTAACAATATGGTCGCTTTAATAGTTGCATCCGTACTCAGAATTTTACATCTATTATTTAGTTTTTTTGGATAAGGATTTTAAAAATGATTTTCAATCCATATTTTAAACAATAATCTGAAAATGAGTCACTAAAAAATAAAATCTAAATTGCAGACGTTTGGAATATATTACAATCACCAAAAACCACAAAGTCATGGCTAAACAACAAGCTTCGCCCTACAAATTTCAGTACGCGGTCAAATTTATCTGCACTTCTGACATCCCAGGCACTTCCCAGCAATCGCCTGGGCTTTTACCGGGCAATTACCAAACAGCGGTCAACATTCACAATCCCAATAAAACGGCGGTGAGACTGCGCAAAAAATTGGCGACCGTCGGTGTGATTTCCAAATGGCTGGAAAGTAGCCTCAAATACGACGAAGTAGAACAAGTACATTGCGGACACGTGCAAGATTTTGAAATCATTACCATTCACGGATTTGAAGGTTTCTTAGTCATCGAAAGCACACAAAGCCTTGATGTGGTAGCGGTTTATACTGCTGCACCCGTTGGCGGGCAAGTGTCCAGCATTGAAGTGGAGCAAATACGCGAACGAAAAATTGCTTAATAAGAACTTGATATATTTATAATATCCGAGCCCGTTTTATTTCAAGACGGGCTTTTTATTTATCTGAACATCATGTTTTAATAAGTCGTTGTCATATCCTGATCGACACAAATAATAAAATCAGCTTTTCCTTTATTTTCTATTAATAATTTATCAAGATTTTCCTGTGAAACGGTCGAAATTGTAATATAATTCAAAGAATTATTTTTTCTTTTTAAATACCAAAGGATGCCTTCATAATTTTCAGAGTGATATGTGCCGTTATAATGGATAAAAAGCTTACCAGATTGATAATTTTTCATCATAAAATAGCCCATCGTCGCGTCTTTGATCGCTTGTGATTTAGGTAGATTGTCTCCGCCATGTCCCTGCGCCATTGCTTTAATATTTTTGTAACCCGGCAGTTCGCCATCATATTCAATAGGAAGCGGTGCGATCCATGCCTTCTCTTGAGATGAGAGCGCATCGAGTGCTTCCAAGCCTTCTCTATATACCAGATTGGCGTACTTCCTGGGAATATTGGTGGCGATAAATGGTATTTTATTTTGCTTTGCAAAATTTACCAAAGGTGCATAATCGGTTTTGTAATTATTCCAAAGACGAGCCAAAGAGTCCAAACCTTTGGCATCGATCTCACCCGCAAGATATTGATTTAGAGGAGCTTGGTTATCTGCTTCAAACATCTCCGCACCAAGAATCAATTGGCGTGTCTGCCCTAATTCCTTGGTCACTTCCAATTGTAGCCAATGGCAAATTGGGTTGTTATGCAATTCTCCAAACAAAAGCATATCTGCTTTGCGAATGGAATTCATCATTTTTTCATAAGAAACTTTCTTGCCTTTTGCATCGAAAATCACGTATGCTGGCTTGGTTTGGCTGAAGCCCATTTGCAACAGCAATTGAGATAGAATAGCCAATAAAATTTTTCGCATGATGGAGTATTTTTCTGAGGGAAAGATAGCAAAAGTTTGATTCATCTGTAGATTGCTTTAACAATTGGTTACAATCAAGCCTTTTGAACTCCTTGCCGCAAAACTTAATATCTACAAGGGTTTGTCAATCGAAAACGATCGAATTGTATTCATTTCGCAATAATTCTTCATCGAAAGATTCCTGTCAAAGTGAGCGATTATGCTAATTTTGTTGTTAGAATACAAAAACGAGCGTATGCTTTTCCCAATAGGCGATGATCAGGTGCGCGGCGGGCACTTCCCTTTATTTAGCTATGGATTCATTGCATTAAATGTTGCAATTTTCCTGATGCAAGTAAATATGCCTCCCGGACAATTAAATGCTTTTATCTTTGATTATGGCTCTATCCCTGCCGAAACGATGCGCGGGCAAGACTTGTTTACCTTAGTCACTAGTATGTTTTTGCATGGTGGTTGGATGCACTTGATTGGCAATATGCTATTCCTGTGGGTTTTCGCAGATAATATTGAAGCCACCATTGGCAATTTTAGATTTGTGATATTTTATTTATTGGGCGGATTGGCGGCACACGCGGCGCATATTTATTTCAATATGGGTAGCGAAGTACCTACGGTCGGCGCAAGTGGCGCTATCTCTGCTGTGATGGGTGCTTATCTCGTCATGTTTCCAGCTTCCCGTGTCAAAATGCTGTTTTTTATCTTCACTTTTCGAATTCCGGCTTTCCTGTTTCTTGGTTTTTGGATTTGGCAACAATGGATCAGCGGTACAGCTGCATTGCAAGTAGAAACCGCGCAAAGTGAAGGCGTAGCTTGGTGGGCGCATATCGGTGGCTTTGCTTTTGGCTTATTGGCAGGGATGTACTACCGCATGAAGTTCAGTCAACCAAGCCGTGCTTCCTACAACCAAGACAATTATTGGTAATCTTTTGAAACTCTTTTAGCACTTTCGGTGGTTGTTTTTAGCAATTCCATTACTTTTGCAAGCTGAAAAGAAGGTGCTTTAGTGCGATAGTGTTATGGTGCTTTAGCCAACTTCAACACCACAACACCAAATCACTATAACACCAAATCACCACAACACCACATCAACATGAGTGCATTCGACCAGCTAAACGCGCTGTTGCAAGAAATTAAGTCTGCCCATCCGCAAAATGCGGAGGAGTTGGAACAGTTTCGGATTCGCTTTTTGGGAACAAAAAATGTGATCAAACCCCTGATGGGTGAAATCAAAACAGTACCGAATGAGCAAAAGAAAGATTTTGGACAACTGATCAATCGAACGGTCAGCGCCGCCGAAGCAAAATTTAATGCCTTAAAAGCAGAACTGGAAGCTGCTGCCGAAGATAGCGACGCGCAGCATTTGGACTTGACGGCGCCAGGTGAGCCATTGGAATTGGGTTCGCGCCATCCAATTGCCATTACGATGAATCGTATTGTGAGTATTTTTGAACGGATTGGTTTCGTAGTAGCCGATGGCCCGGAAATCGAAGATGATTGGCATAATTTCACCGCGATGAATACGCCAGAAGACCATCCGGCCCGAGATATGCAGGATACCTTCTATTTGCTTAATTCCACCGAAATGCTCTTGCGTACACATACTTCACCTGTGCAGGCACGCACGATGACTTCGCAGCAACCACCTATTCGCATCATCGCGCCCGGGCGGGTGTATCGCAACGAGACCGTGTCGGCGCGTTCGCATTGCCAGTTCCATCAGGTGGAAGGCTTATACATTGATGAAGGCGTTTCTTTTGCTGATATGAAGCAGACTTTGTTATATTTCGCTAAGGAAATGTTCGGTGCGCCAAAGATTCGCCTGCGTCCTTCGTTCTTCCCATTCACCGAACCGAGCGCTGAAATGGATGTCTGGATTGGTATGGACAACGAGCGCAATTATCGCCTTTCCAAGGGTACAGGCTGGCTGGAAATCATGGGCTGCGGTATGGTTGATCCTGATGTATTGGAAATGTGCGGTATCGATAGCAAAAAATATTCCGGCTTTGCTTTTGGAATGGGCATTGAGCGGCAGGCACTGCGTTTGTATGATATTGGCGATATTCGTTACTTCTTTGAGAACGATGTACGTTTTCTGCGTCAATTCGCTTCGGCGATGTAATTCTATCAAAACTATTTCAAATCTCACCTTGTAATATTCCAAACCTTTTTGGAGGTGTAATGCTTTTTCTGACCATAATCAAATAAAAACCATGAATAAAGATTTTCTAAAAGAATTAGGCTTGCAAGTCAAGAATGCAGGCACAAGCACTGGTTTGAAGTCTTCGGATTCCGGCAAGTATATCGATTCGTACTCCCCCGTGGACGGCGCGCTTATTGGTTCAGTAAGTGAAACGATGCCAGAAGAATATGAACACGTCATCAAAACTGCGCAGGAAGCTTTCAAAACCTGGCGGATGATGCCTGCGCCCAAGCGTGGCGAAATCGTGCGGCAATATGGCAATGAATTGCGCAAGCATAAAGATGCGCTTGGTCGCTTAGTTTCTTATGAAATGGGAAAGTCACTCCAGGAAGGCTGGGGCGAAGTGCAGGAAATGATTGACATTTGTGATTTTGCAGTAGGCTTGTCGCGCCAATTATATGGTTTGACGATTCAATCCGAGCGGCCGCAGCACCGTATGTTTGAGCAATGGCATCCTTTAGGTGTGGTAGGCATCATTTCTGCGTTCAATTTTCCAGTTGCTGTATGGTCCTGGAATTCAATGATCGCAATGGTTTGCGGTGATGTGAATGTCTGGAAAGCCTCCGAAAAAACACCTTTGTGTTCTATCGCTTGCCAGAATATTTTACAAAAAGTACTCAAGGATAATGATTTGCCCGAAGGCATTAGTTGCATCATTAACGGCGATTATCGCGTGGGCGAAATGATGACCAAAGATACCCGCGTGCCTTTAGTATCTGCGACTGGCAGTATCCGCATGGGCAAGATCGTTGGTACGGAAGTTGCTAAGCGTTTGGGCAAAACGATCCTCGAATTGGGCGGCAATAATGCTATTATCATCACACCAAGCGCCAATATGGACGTCGTACTCACGGGTGCGCTCTTTGGAGCAGTCGGTACTGCCGGGCAACGTTGCACTTCTACGCGCCGACTCATCATCCACGAAAGCATTTATGATGAAGTGAAAACTAAACTGACCAAAGCCTACGGTCAACTACGCATTGGCAATCCTTTGGATGAAAAAATCCACGTTGGGCCGCTGATTGATAAAGATGCGGTACAGAATTATTTAAATGCAATCGAAAAAATCAAAGCCGAAGGCGGTTCTTTTGCAGTAGAAGGTGGCCTGGTAGAAGGCGCTGGCTACGAAAGCGGCTGCTACGTAAAGCCTTGCATCGCGGAAGCTCGCCCTGATATGGAAATCGTACAGCATGAAACCTTCGCGCCGATTCTTTACTTATTGAAATACAGTACCATCGAAGAAGCCATTGCCATTCAAAACAGCGTACCGCAAGGTTTGTCCTCTGCGATTATGACCGATAGCGTACGTGAGTCTGAATTGTTCTTATCAGCAACCGGTTCAGATTGTGGCATTGCCAATGTCAACATTGGTACCAGCGGTGCGGAGATCGGCGGTGCATTTGGTGGCGAGAAAGAAACCGGTGGCGGCCGCGAAAGTGGCTCTGATAGCTGGAAAGCTTATATGCGCCGACAAACGAATACGATTAACTGGAGTACCCAAGTGCCGCTGGCGCAGGGGATAAAATTTGATTTATAAATACCCGCAAAGTCATCTGATGACTTAGAGTCACCAGATGACTTTGCTACTCCTTCGGCATTTCTTCTATAAATTTCCGAATCTCCTCCAGCTTTTCCAGCGGCAATTCCTGCAATTGTTGGATCATATTGATACGTTCTTGCTTCGGCAGAAGCTTGTGCATCGGATGATCCTTCGGAATATTTGCATCCGTGGGCTTTTGCCAGACATAAATATCATTCGGCGTGCAACGCAGCGCCAGGCACAGCTTTTCCAATTGCTTGTTTGACAGACCCGTCACTTTGTTATTCAAAATACGGCTGGCGGTAAATGGCGTAAAACCATATTGGATCAGCAACTTGTTGGGGCTCGTGATGCCACGCTGGCGGATAATTTGTTGAAGATTGAAATGCAGCATAATAAGGTATTGATTTGTAAATTCGTCTCCACAAATATACCAAATAACTATTTCTTGAACGCAATATTTATTGCAAAATTTGCAATAACTAAGCATTTGAAGCAAACACTTACTTTTCTGTATAAAATATAATTACTAACTTTGCCTTTTAACGCTGTACAAGTAGTTGTTTGAAAAGGAAATTAGTTATAGTGGAGAAAGTATGAAGTAGTTATAATTATATTTTATATTGATTTAGCTTTTCGCTATGAAGGTTTCAAAATTTTTAAGACGTATAATTGAAAGGATAAGTTGAAATATATTTTCTTCCACTTCTATCTTCAAAATTAACCTGTATCTCCGTATTTACGTCTTTGTTAGGTTCAGTTATTTGGGATTTCCATAATATCCTATAAGTATTTATAATTGAGTCGAATATATTATCAATTATTACTTCTAACTCTTCAGGTTTAGCATCAATGAAAAAACCTAAACCTTCCTCTCCTGCACCAGAATTTAAGGAAATTTGCTTCATTTGCTCATAGTCTAAAGCCCCAAAGCCAATAGAGATAATTGGGATTGATGAATTTTTACTTTGTCTAAAATAACTCTAAAAAATTATTTTGAAGATCCTATCAAAACGTAATTCCACCATCAGTTAAGCAAATAATATAACCCAAGTTTTTCTTTTAACTAATTTACTAACTGCGTAATCTATTGAACTAAATAAAGGCGTATCCCCACCAATTTTTAGAGATCGAATAAATTTAATTGCTTTTTCCTCCATTGCCAATATCAAACCACTTCAAATTTGCTTTTACCGAATTTATAGTGGTTATTTTCTGAATACCGATTCTGTACTTGATATTATTATATTTCTTCAATTTCTTCACGATATTAATTGCAGCATCTTTACTTTTTTAAGCCTATCGTCTTTTTCCATTGAAACGCTACAATCTATTGAAATTATTATATCTAGTTTAACCCTTGATTTAATTAAGGGGACTACCTCTGTTAAAATAACATCCGTTTTATCACCATTTTCTTCTTCAATTATTTTAAAATTTTCTTTGCTAAGACCTCTTACTGTGTAAAAGACTCCATCTTCGTCTACTAAATTTATTGTTGCGCTTACAATACGGTTATTTTTTTCTGCTTTTTTTAAAATAATTCTATCTGTTTTTACTTCTTTGAGAATACTCCCGAATATCTTTTTATTTTCAAAAAAGGAATCAACTAAATTATTTAATATTCTCAATATCCTTCTGCCTATTTCGATCAATCCCAATAAATTCTTTCTAATCTTTCTGCTCTTACTATTTAAATCAAAATATTTTTTAATTATTAAAGACAATTCTGAATCGACAATGTTAAATTTCTCTAAATCCTCAAGCACTGAAGGGAAAAATATTGGTATTGAAGATTTGCCTATGAAAGTTTTCTTGTAAATAGTTTCTAATCTTTTTTCTATGGCAATCTTAATAAGTATCGAGGCTTCTTCATTTGTGTTGGAGGATTTTAAAATATTCTCACCAATATCAATTATATTATCTTTCGTATCTATCTTATCATTATAGGTAGTATTTTTTCATAATTATTAATCTGATCTTCTAAGAGAGAAATCTCAATAAATCCAAAAGGATTTAACGTTTTTATTTTTTTTAAAAGAGAGGGTATTTTTTCATTTTTGAGAAAAAGAATGATTACTATAAGTAATAAACCTAAAAGAATTAAACCTGCTTCATCTATTCCTGATCTAAGATTCCAATCTGGAGAACAGCCCTCACAATTATCTAATGTTAGATTTTTTACTTAAAGAAGGAAAATATTTTATTATAAATTTTTGAATTAGGTGGCTTGCACAAATATATTTTTCACAAGCTATACGAGCAAATATTATAAGAATAGGAAGAGTGCAGAAAAAAAATAAATTATTCTGCTTGTTGGAAATAACTTTCTTTTAATCAATAATCTCAACAGACCGAAAAATAATAACAACTAAAACAACTATAACTAAGCGAATAAGGTCATTTTCATTCATTTATTTAAGAATTAACTCTAATGATCTTATATTATGCTATTTTTTATCATCAATTCATTAATCCAGCATTCAGAAGTTCTTCAAGCGGTTCTTCGATCATTTGTTCGAACGTGACGCCTTTTTGAATTGGTTTAATGGCTGCCCAGAATGGGTGGTCTTTATACAAAGCTTCGATTTGTTGTTCAATTTTAGATATAGCATCTTCGTCATCCAGGTTCATAATTTCCTGAATCAATTTGTTTTTTTCGATTTTCTAATCTTTGCGTCATTTATCTCAATATTTTATTCAAATATAAGTCAATTAATAGGGTTTTCATCGCAGATAAGACGCTTCCATTTTCCATCCTACTTCTTCTCCTCCACCCATACATCCAACTGCTGCACCAATGGCTTCGCTTCGGGCGTCATCGTAAAGAATACATGAATATTCTTTTGTGTGCATTCTATGATAAATTGTCCACGCAATTGATTTTGGGCTTGCACTGTTCCAATTTTTTGAATCGCGCCTGCTTCTTTGAAGCGTTCTTGGGTATGTGCTTTGCGCAAGGCAAGGGATTCATCCAAAAAGAAGTTTTCGGCGAAGATTTGGCTTGTTTCTTTTGCTTGCCAATCGGGCAGGATTTTTAGAAGCTGCTCTTTGGTCGCTTCCAGCAAGGGCACAGCGGGAAGTGTGCGTGGCTTGAGCCCTGCTATGGCAAGTATGGTGTCCAACGCGATGGCATTTGCCTGACTGGGCGCGCCGTACGTGCGATTGCTAAAGGAAATCACGCCGATACCGTAATCTGGATAAATCCGCCATTCGCTGCCAAAGCCCGGCAAGCCGCCGCTATGCGCAATGCGAACGATGCCATTGCAATCCCTGCGCCAACCCAAGCCATACGCGTAGCCTGAGGCGGTTGCACAATCTCCTCCGCTTGGGGTTTTGACATTAAATATATTACCGATACGCCCAGGCTGATGCATCTCTCGGATAGAACTTCTGTTCACAGGTCCTTTGTCGGCATCATTGCGCGGCGGCCAGGCGTTCAGATGGAATGCAGCGTATTTGGCAAAATCTTCAAGCGAACACAACATCCCGCCCATTGCGCCGTAAGCGCCGTCGGGCAGCAGCGGTTCTTCTTTCCATTTTTCTTCCTCCCAACGGTAGCCGATGGCGAGTTGCGCAGCAGGCACATCCCTGTATTCGTAATAGGAATCGTTCATCCCTAAAGGTTTCAGGATATTGTCGGTGATATAGCGCTGGTAAGGCATATAGCTCACGTTGGTGATAATTCTACCCAGCAAAGCAAATCCCAGATTGCTATATTCATAATTTACACCGGGCACATTGGAAAGCGAAAGACCCTCGACGAACAAAGGCAAGCAGTTCCTGATCGGTAGCTGAAAGCTGCTGGTCGCCCCAGGGGTTGTCTTCTGGAAATCCTGCTGACATGGTCATCAAATGCTGAATGGTGATGGGCGGCGCGTCTGTTGTGAGTGGTTTTACATTTTGAAATTCAGGAATGTATTTTGAGACAGGATCACTCAAATTCAGTTTTCCTTCATCGCGCAATTTCAAAATTGCCATCGCGGTAAAGCTCTTGCTCATCGAAGCAATGCGATACACCGTTTTGGTGGATGCGGCGGCTTTGGTGGTAAGATTCGACACGCCGGTGCTACCAGCGAAAACAAGCTTTCCATTTGCTACGATCCCATAAGTGATGGACGGGAAATGATTGCTCTCCGCATAATCATGATATATTTTTTCAATAATGGGAAAAGCGGCTTGCATCTTTTGGAATGTAGTAGAATCCGCAAACTGCGGGGCAGTATAAGGCTGTTGCCCATTGCAATAAATGGTTAATAAAACACTCAGAATGATAATGAATGTGCGCATAAGATGTAGGTGTTTATAATCAAAATAAAATATTTGCTAAATAAGCTGCTAAGATTGTAATATTCTCAGATATTCAACCCAGGGTCCGACTGCTTCCTTGTATTGTTTTGCCATTACTCTGGAAATTTGCGCAATATGATTCAAATCATGTACCGTCCAGGTTGCCAATAATTGCGCCAGCGTCACTTCACCAAAAGCAGGATGAATGCCTTTTAGTTCCAAATGTTCGTCGGTCAGATTTTTAGAGCGAAGTAACTCCAGGTTCTGATTCCGCAAGGTTTTAAATTCTTTTAATAGCTCGTATAATGTTTTGCCTTTACTCGCTTCCAATTGCGCAAACCGATCAAAGGGCGCAAATCTTTTATCGGTCTTATCCGACAAAATAATTTCGGCTCTGGGCATCCAGTCTGTCAATTCGCCATGAATCAAATGTCCAATAATATCGTACGCGCTCCAGCTATCGCCGCCTTCATTCTGAGAAGTCCAGTCATCAGAGATATGATGCAACATGGTCAGTAGCACATCGGGCGTACGTTCTAGGATTTCGATGGATTTGGAGAGGGTGAATTGCATGGGTGATATTTTATTAGATAGAATCTCATTATTTCAATGGTAATAATCTAATGCGCTGTCGTAGCTCGTCTAAAGTCAATAAAGCTCCTTTTTCCAACGAACTTTGATGTTGGCGAATAGCTTCAATTAATTTTGGTCCCAAAACATTAGGAGTAATATCTTGTGTTTTTGCCTGAATAACGCTCGGCGCATCTGCATTGGTAGCCGCAAGTATGGCTCCAAAGTCTAAATCGTGCGTAAAAATGATGTAATCATTTACCTTGGCATAATTAAAAATCTTAGTGTCTGGTGCACGAGGGTCTCCAACGTGCGACCAATGCATTGCTTCCAGATTTTCCTTTTGAAAAAAATCAACCCAATCCGGCGAAAGATTCATATCAATTAAAAAACGCATCATGCTGCAAAGGGTATTTCCACTTCTTCCGCACGCCAGGCAGCATAAGCCAAAGCTTGCCAAATATCCGCTTCTTCCAGATAGGGATAAGCTTTTAAAATCGCCTCTTGATTATAGCCGGACGCAAACAATCCTACAATAGCACCAACCGTCACGCGCATACCGCGTATGCAAGGCTTGCCGCCCATCACCAAAGGGTCAAATGTAATTCGATCTAAATGTTTCATGGCTTTTTCTTTTCAAACCGGAAGATAAAAAGGATAGTTCGAAAATAGGATACGTAAAATTGCTATCTACCATAGAATTTTACCAAAATATACGTTCTATGAATTGGTAAATAATGAAAATAAAAAAAAGTAAAAAATTGAAACCTAATAAAAATATATTTACAGCTTTGATTTTAACGAAAGATAGCATGATTAAAAGCAACTGAAAATTCGTAAAATTATTTTAACCATAAACGCTTTCCAAAATTTACTTCCAAATAAAGGATAATTAGGATGACTAATTGCAAGCATGAGGTCAAAAAATGCCCTAAAATTGATACTATTCAAGAACCAAAGGAACATATTCATTATCTATATTTTTAAAGTTTCTGTTGATCTCCTTCTAAATCTCACTACTTCTTCCAAATCATTATACCCTATCAACTCCATCCCCTTTTCTTTAATCGCCGCTTTCACTTTTTCACTCGTAAACACCTCGGTAACGCATTGGCGATCTTCTGCAACATTCTCATAACCAATATGATGTACGGCTTTTAGTTCGGCATCATAAAGACCCGGGTGCTCTACAAATACATAAGTTTTGCCGGGTTCGAGTTTACTGAGTGCTGTAATAAAAGCATCAATCCTTGCGGCGGTATTTTTGTCTTTCCAGTCCACGCGCATATATTCGACTTGCTGCAAATCGGTGTCGGTGAGGAGCTTGTATTCTTTTGCTAGTTTGCTGGTGAGCGCTCTGACTTCTTCCGATAAAAAAGAGCAACCCATGTGTCCAGAAATATGACTAATATGCGGTAAGTACTTCATTCCCAATTCAATCTGTGCGCGAAATTCTTTTTCTACATCTTCTATTTTCCATTGATTTTCAAGGATGGCGCGACCAGGATAATTTCGATTCGGAAACACCATTGGATAGAAATAGCCATCCGCATCCTTGAGGCTGGAGCAATCTGTGAGTGGTCGCCATTTGACATTATCCCACTCGCTGGTAAGCGCCAGGTGGATGCCCACATCC
>JADJNW010000020.1 GCA_016714085.1 Saprospiraceae bacterium | reverse complement strand
ATATGAGCCGGTACATCTTTAATGATAATAATGGACTCGCCACGCTCTAATAAGATTGTAGTTTTGCCGGATTTTGTTTCACTGATTTTGCAAATAGTACAATTCATTTTCATAATTAACCAAAGGTAATTATTTCTTTGTTTTATGACCAAGCCTACCCAATACTAACCCCTCAACATTTTTAATTGGAAATCTCCGCAAAGTATTAGCTTTGTATAAGAATGCTTTCAATAATCCTTTAAACCACAAACACTATCCATACTATGTCAAAACTTTATGTCTTGTTGATGCTTGTGATGCTCGGCACGCAGGTCAACGCTCAAATCACGATCACCAATGCTACTTTTCCTGTATTAGGCGATACGCTTCATTTTGCTTTTTATACGAGTCCGAATATTCTTGCTTTTACGCCTCCGGGCGGCAACCAAAGCTGGGATTACAGTAGTTTGACGGCGGATTTTGCGCAGCAATTGATTTTCAAGAGTCCTGCTACGGGTACTGCCAGCGTGGCTTTTCCGGGGGCTACTTTATTGTATGTCAATAATAATCTTGAAAATTATCTGAGTGTTACGAATCAGGCGGTGGCGTTCCTGGGCTACTACGGCGCTGACCCTATTGGGATTGGCTTCAATGTAGCTGCATCGTATAACCCACCTATTGTAGAAAAGCGCGCACCGATCAATTTTTTGATATTAATCAAATATCCTCGGGGCTTTTATTGCCTGCTTCCGTGTCAGATTTACCGGTTGCGATTGTTAATCAACTCCCCGTCAGGCCCGATTCCGTAAGGATTAGAATTGCCATCAATCGCTTCGATGTGGTAGATGCCTGGGGCAATGTGACGATTCCCGGTGGCACGTATCCGGTTTTGCGCGAGAAGCGAACGAGGTATCGGGAAACCAGATTGGATGCGAAGATACCGCCGCTGGGCTGGCTGGATATTACAGATGTGGCGATTCAGTCTTTAGGGCTGACTACTTTAGGCGTGGATACGACGGTTACTTATAATTTTTATAATAATACTTCCAAAGAGCCTATTGCGATTGTAACGCTCAATAATGAGCAATCAAGTGCTGTGCTTGTGCAATATAAATCGAACGCGCTGACGACCGATGTGACCGAATTGGAATCAGATAATCCACAGGTGTCGGCTTTTCCGAATCCGGCGAAGGGGAAAGTGCAACTGCGCTTTAGCAATATGAAATCGGGGCAGTATATGCTCAGAATGTATAATGTGCTTGGTATGGAGGTCTTGAGCGAAACTTATCAAATGCCCGGAATGCAATTTGAAACGGAGGTGGATGTCTCTAAGTTCGGGGCAGGTACATATTGGTATAGCTTATTGGACAATAAAGGTATCGTTTTGGTTTCGAAGCAATTGGTTGTTGGGAAGTGATTTGGGATGGGGAGATTTGGGACTTGGAGATGGGGGTGATGATGTTGAGATTTCGCAAATCGTGTAGATTTACGAAATCTTATTGCCATCTAATACATCTTTTAAAGCCATTAATTCTTTGATTTGATAGGTTGGCTGCACGTTGAGATCATTCTCTAATTCTTGCGGATTGTACCAGCAGGTATCGAGTCCATAGTCTGCGCCGCCTTTGATGTCGGCGTTCAGGCTGTCACCGATCATCATCACTTCGTGCTTGCGAGTGTGTTTCATCTGCTGAAAAGCATAATCAAAGAATGCTGCATGGGGCTTGGCATGACCAATTTCATCCGACACGACTACCACATCAAAGAAGTGCTGCAAGCCGGATTTGGCAAGGCGTGGGCGTTGTACTTCGCGCAAGCCATTGGTGACCAGTCCTAAGCGAAATGTTCCGTGCAGTTCTTGCAGTAAGTTTTGAGCGTCTTCTATTAGAAAAGCGCCTTGTGATAAATGGTGGAGATAATTTACTTCAAATGCTTCGGGTAAATAGTTGATTTCAACAGCCTCGAAAAATAGCTCGAATCTTAGCGTGCGAAGTGCTGCTTTGCTGATTTTTCCTTCTTCAAAGTCGCGCCAGCATTGAAGGTTGATCTTTTGGTAGATTTCGTGAAACGAATGTTCAAAAGGTAAATCTGCATTTTTCATAGCGGTTTCCAGCGCAACTTCCATCGTTCGATCAAAATCAAACAAGGTATTATCGGCATCAAATAAAAGCCAGTGGTAGCGCATGGTATGAAGGGTTAATTGGTGTGATTGGTTAATCGGGGAATTGGTGGAATTGGGTTATCGGGGGAATCCTTTGAGGATTTCGATTTTTACTTCGGCAGGCAGGAAAGGTGTTGCATCTCCACCGCCGATGATGATTTCTCTTACAATGGTAGAACTGATATGCGAATAGCCTGGTTCGCTGATCAAAAAAATTGTGTCGATGCCGTTTCCAACAATGCTGTTCAACTGAGAAATGGTTTTTTCATAATCAAAATCAGAAGCATTGCGCAAGCCCCGGATCAAGTACTTCGCACCAATACGCAGGCAATAATGGGCAGTAAGGTTTTCAAAATGATCAACAATCACCTTCGGTTCTTTGCCAAAAACCGTTTTGAGCCATTCAATGCGTTGCTCCAGGCTAAACAAGTATTTTTTCTGGGAATTGACACCAATCGCCACGTATATCTGATCAAACAAGGGCAATGCTCTTTTCACAATTTCTACATGACCAATGGTGATGGGGTCGAAAGAACCGGGGAATACAGCAATTTTGGGTGTCATCAGGGCGTACGATTTGGGTTCGGTTGCAAAAGTAAAAATATTCCTTTGCAATCAAGATCTTCCATTTTGACAAGTCCCATTTCCGACTTCCTAAAAAAATCCTTTCGCCACCAGACCATTGCCATCGCCACCAATAGTGAGTTGAAGTCCCAATGAAATATTCACCTGGTGCTGGCTGCGTTTGTTTTCTTTCGCTCCACCCTGATGCGATAAATCCATTAAATCATAGAATCCTGTTCCATTTAAAAATAGTTGCCCATGCTTGAGCACTTTTTTGGAAAGACGCCCACCAACGATTGGCCCGATATGCAAAGCTCTACCGCCTACATCTTCGGGTAGGAGCACTTTACTACTCTCTGCAAGTTCCTGTAAACGAATGAGTTGTGAAGCAGTAAATTCATTTTCATCCGCGATGCGCTGGATTTCATCATTCAAATGAGCGAAAAAACCCGTCTCCCCTTCTGAGCGACCGAAGCTCCAGTCAAATCCAAGACGACCTCCAATATAGAATTCATGGTCAAACGTACGAGCAAGGCTACCGCCGCCAGCGCCGTATTGGGTTTTGAGTAGGTTCATCTGATATTCCAGGTGCAAGTGCATTCCTTTGTTGCCTTCTTTGAAATAGCCGGGACTGATGCCCAATTCTATAAAATGCTGCTGTAAAGCAACATCAGACGACTCGCCGAAACCATAGCGCATAAAAAACTGAATCACCGTTTTATTATAACCATTTTGTCCGTATTTCTTGCCAAGATTCAAATCATTTAGTGGTTCTGATGTACCATGTAATAAGGCTTCAATAGAAGAACCCAACTGAATCAAGTTCCACATCGCCTGGAAGTGCGGATTGGAGTGAAGCGTAGCCCTGTCGTCCAATGCAAAAACCGTAACTGTTTTTAATCCAATATCTAATTGCGCGTCGTTCAAACTCAATAAATACGTGTCTCCTCTGGATTGTCCCCAAACAAACACTGGTAGAGTAAATAAAAAGATTAAAGTAAGTAAATGTAGTTTCATCATGCGCCCTGTTAAGGTTAAAAAATTATGTTTTATTATGCCTATTGCTAAATAAAATCCGAATTTTATTACATTACGATATCATAACCAAATCTCTTGGTCCCCCAGTCTCAAAGTCTCAATTCCTCCCTTTCCCACTCAAAAATCCCCATTTTACGCCCAAGTAGCCGTAAGTCGAATACATCGGCTGCGTGCCTTTGATCGAAGTATGTTTTTGAATGCTCAACTCCGCACCTGCAAGTACAGAAAAGCCGCCACCAAAATTGATTGGCAGTTCACCGCGAGCGAACCAACCCAAGGAAGGTACAGAGCGCGGATCGCGGAATTTACCGAATACCACATTTTGCAACGCCACAGCGATTTTATCAGTGGTGTTTTCCACTGGATTCAAAATACCGCCTTCCATCAGTTCGTCTAATTTTTCGCTTATGAACAAAACATTCCCTAAATCCACCACAGGCGAGGGATCAGCAGTAAAACGCATTCCGCCCACTAAATTCAAGCCAATCGAGCTATTCCTCCCCACTCCATTAAGACGGCATCTTGCAGCAAAAGTCTCTTCGCATCTAAAAAAATTTCTATATCATAGCGCTTGTTGAAAAAAGGTTTTACACGGGTTTCGTCAGCAAGTGCCATTAGAGCCAAGTGTTCCGTGAGTTCTTCGGCGTTTCCGGCTAAAGCCAGGCGTACCGATTTCCATTGATTTTTCAGTTTTTTGGATTCCTCCGGCGTAGCCAATCGAGGATCAGAAATCGTGAAACTCCCACCAATAAAGCGATAGCGCGCAAAAAACCGTACCGTTTTTACATTTCGAGTCAATTTTCTGGAAATATCTCCTTTCACTTCAATACGAGCATCATAAAATAGTTTTTTCAACCATTGCGGCCCTTCCAAATTAAATTTGGCGAACGCTTCATTCACATCATCCTCGGTGATTTCCAATTCAGAAAAACCTACAATTTCCGGCAAGCTTCCTTTGAAAGAAGTATGCGCCACACCAAAATAAGTCTCTACGCCCGCCTCAAAATTTTGAGCGACAAAGTAACCGTCACAATACCAAGAAAAAATATATTAAGTAATTGTTTCATGTTTAGTTTTTTAGCGAATCAAAATTAGATCGCCACTATACAATTTTCGCGCACCGTTGCCAAAGCGCACGACCGCCTGATAAACATAAACTCCAGGATTTGCTGGTTTATCGCGGTATTTCCCATCCCAGCCTAAGTTTTCGTCATTCAACGCAACTTCCTTTGTTTCAAACAATTGTGTTCCCCAGCGATCAAAGATTCGCAAGGATTCTATCATTTCACCGGAGCCATTATCGCTGAAAAGTGTAAACCGATCGTTAGTGCCATCGTTATTGGGCGAAAAGGCATTGGGTGCATAAATATCTCCCAGCACAATCCGCAAGAAAAAACCATCGGAAGCCCTGCAACCACGGGCATCTTCCACGATCAAACGCACATTTAAATTGTCCACCGCTTCAAATTCGGTAACCGCATTGCCGGAATCAATTTCTTTGGGCAACCATTGGAATAATTGAATATCACCAACTGAGCTTGCTTCCAGTTTCACCGGCACACCAGGACGTACTTCGAGCGAATCAATATTGAGCGAAACGCCCATGGAATCAGGCTTTGCGATGCTCACGGAGTGCTCAGAAATACATCCCAAATCATCTTGCACGATGACCAAATATTTGCCGTAAGGCAGATTTTTATATCGTTTTTCAAAGGAATAAGTAAGACCACCATCAATCGAAAAAATAACAGGGCGATCGGGGTTATCGGTAATGATTTCAATAGCGCCGAGATCACCAGGGCAGAAAGGCTGCGTGACTTCAAGTTCGATACTCGGGCCATCGGGTTGGGGCAATGCTACTTCCGTTACAGAGGAACAACCAGCCGGATCGGTTACGGTCACTTGAAATATGCCGCCAACAGCCGTGGAAAAACTATTCTCATTTGAGCCATCATTCCATTGATAATCAAAATCTTCCGGCGAGAAAAACACACGAGAACTATCGCAACTTTCTTCGATAATAAATTGTAAATCAGGCGGTTCGCTGCCATTAATTGTCACGCTTTCTTGAATCATACAGCCAAAAGTATCTGTTGCCGTTAAAGTATAATTTCCTGCGTTATCGAGTTGAAAATTTCCTAGAATTGCCGGATTGAGAGACATTCCTTGAGGATTTGTCCAAGTCGCTTGAGAAAAAAGGCTATCATTTAAAATACTTAAAATCAAGGAGTCGCCAAGGCAAGGCGCTTGAAAGGATACTTCCGGGTCGGGCGGCACATGCACAATCACTTCCAGTGTATCGGTGTCCTCGCAATTGGCCTTATTAAAAGCGTGCAAAATGTAACGACCAGCTTGGTCTGCTGATATATTAGCAAAATTCACAATAGAATCTGGAAGCTGAGTACCATCCGGTGCTTCCCAAAAATGCCCAAAGCCCCCATTTCCAGTGAGTTTCGCGGATTCACCTTGGCACACTTCCATATCCTCGCCCGCAGTCGTAAACGGTGGATTTTCTACCAAAACCGAATCTTCCCGAATACATCCGGCGTCTTCCACTTGTAAATAGTACATTCCCAGGTTGCCACTCAACTGTAGCGAAGGATTCCGCGTATCAGACGTAAAACCTTTTTTATTATCCCATCGAATACTGGTTTGACTTGAAAAACATTCTGAAGATATAATTGCTTGTAAATGAAGGCTATCCTTTTGGCAATCCAATGTTGCATTCGTAATAATTGGGCAATTTGCAATCGCTTCGGTGCAAAGAATATGGGTAGAAAATTCGGTCGAAGAATTATTGGGCGTATTGAAAACGCTATATTCCACCTGCCAGCCGATCGCACAAAAAGGAATGCGGCCACTGATGCGCCCCACACCGCGAAGGGTTTGGAGATTATTCGTCAAGCGAAAAGCAGGCTGCGCAAATCCTTGAATCCACATATCCATTTCCTGGCGAGTCGTTACGCCTTGCACTTGATTGACGCCATTATCGACCAAAGTAAAACCTTCGACACAATCTGTGCAATTCCCAAATGCTAATTCGCCCAGCAATAATTTACTGCTGTCGGGCATGATGGCAAATACTTTGCTTCGATCCACCTGCTGACCGCCAAAAGCATTGATATCCACATAAAAAGCTTTAAGCAAACTATCCTCTGTAAAATATTCAGTATATATAAGCGAGTCGCGCTGAGGAGTATTGCTAATATTCGCGTTCTGAGGATCAAAATAAGAAATACCACAACCATCCAGCAGGATGATCGATGACTGGGCGTTCATTTTTTGAGAAAGTAACGCAATAAATCCCATGGCCAAAACGTACTTGAAATTGCTATAAAACAGCATCCTTCCCCCCACAGGCGTCCTATTTGTTTGAGCATATTGACGTGTCATTTGGTGTCGAGATTCCCTCATATTCTTGCACACTATATCAATTATATATTTGGTTTTCAGAGATTAATTGATTGAAATTAGTAGTATAATTTTATTTTTCATTTATATACGCATACGCGTTACTTTTGCGTTTACAGATTGCTTAAAAGGCTAAAGCCCTTCGCAGCAAAGGATTTGAAGTTGGTGTCGTCTGAAATTTAGTCGCCTGCTGGTAAGTGAAAGGTGTTTAAAAGGGTACAGGCAATTGGAGATTATGAAAGTAGATAGCGTAAAAGTAAGCTTTTTTAGCATTATAGCGTCAAGATTTTTATGACTTTTTACGATGAGTAATGAGCGGATGGTCGGTTTCCAAACAATTTGCGAGAAAGCCTGCTATTAAAGGTGTTAAAAGTGTTTGTTTTTGTTTGATTCGTCAATTTTTGTTTTATTTTTGACACTAATTAAAAGCGGGTATTGTCGGTCATATTACAACTATCTACCATACCGGAGCTTCCCGCTCAAATAACACTCGCAATAACAAATCCGACACAAGGCAAAACCGGTCGCAATCTCATCACCTAACTCCTTAATTGTTTTAATGTTCCTTTTGATATAAAAGAGCGTTAAACGATTAACACCTAACAACCGATTAGCAATCAAGCAATCTATCTTCTAACCAATATTGCAATTTTGCGATATTGTCTTTAATTAAAACCTGTTATACATGAGAAAAATTACTACTTTTTTTCTGCTATCAACAATTGGGTTGTTATTTACCACACAGGTAGTTTGTCAAATTAAGGGGCTTTTTGATAAAGAAGCGCCGGAATTTCGAGCCACGGTGATTCCTACTCAGGAGGAAGGTACAGTGAAATTAGTGTTTTATTTTACACATAGCAAAGTGACCTCCTTAGAAGGTTCTATTTGGCTCAAAGATCAAGGCACAAGCCTTTCAGGTGCTGGGGAAAACAGAATGATCCGAGGATTGCAATCTATCCATAATCGCCAACAAGATACTTTGTTAATCAGCGGTTTAAAAGATTATCGTTTTTATACGTTTGGCATTGATTATAAGGCTACTACGCTGGTTTCTTCCAAATTTGAAAGCAAAGCGCTGGTAGATAGTTATCGATATGAATATTCCAGGAATACTCAAACTCAATTAACTGAAAAAGAAGCTGTTACGAATAAGAAAGTTGAACCGCACCCGAAAACGACTAATAATCCCTGTCAAAATCCTAATCTATACGTTCAGGTTGTTCCCAATGGTTACTGTGACGCAGATGATCGGCCGGCGATCACGATTCAATGTGTCAATTGTCAGCAAAGCAATTGGGAATTCAGTGTAGAATTGCGTAATGCTAATACTGTTAGTGACTGGCAGCCGCTTCGATTCGATGGAAAAACACAGGTCGCTTCCGGCAATGCGCCACGAACGGAACCTTTGTGTGCTGCCCGTCCAGGCGTGTATTATGTGCGGGTATTGGCGAAAGGTGAAAATTGTCCAAATCCAGTGATTCATAATGTTGGAGAGGCTATTGCTATCGCAGATCGCAGCGTGGTAACGGAATCAAAATCTCCATATTCTTCCTCTTCTCAGATCGCTACTAATAATGGAAATGCACCTATTTTACCTGACACTTGTTCGGTAATGGCGCGGGCTTTTTTATATGGCAACACGATTCGCGGCTCGGTAGAATTGGTGGCTGGATCGCCTTGCAGCGCCTTTAATCCTATAGCAGAGGTACATTATGTGCACCCTGGTTATCGTGATATTGCTGCTGCACCTGTCCAACTCAAAGCTGGCGCAATTGTGCCATTTGAGATTGTTTTGGACGAGCGTGATTTAAATCGAAATATTCAGACGATACAAATTGTTACCTATATTCAGCCTCAAGCTGGGCAATCTATTCCTTTGAGTTCTTTTTGGATCAAAACAGGAATTCCTGATAACATAGCCGCCAAAACGCCTGGAAATGCTACGCTTTCAGCTTCTACCAATTCTTCTATGCCAGAATCCTTCCGTAAAGAAGAATTATTTGAAACGCCTTCAATTACACAAGATATTGAGACGATTAGTGTAAAAGCAAGTGACCCTAATTGCACACAACTTCAAGACCTCAGTTTGGTGTATATGTCGGGGCAACCCGATAAACCATTATATATTTCCTGGCTCAATCCGCGCTGTTGCCAGTCTGATGGCTGTCAATACTCGATTTGGGCAGGTGAGAATCCTGATAGATTGAGAATTTTAGTGGATGGTAGCAAACGGGGTTCTGTGATTAAGGAATTATTGCCTGAAATGCTTCAGAATGATCGCTATATCGAAATTGTGGTCAATACTTCCAACGGCAATCGAAAGGCTGCTTATGTACTTGGAGAAGGCCCGAAATATGGCATTGAAGAAATTTTGGCTTATCGTGACCGGCTCAACCCACAAAAGAGCGATGCTTTAATGATCAAAAAAGAAACCAACACTAAAACAGGAGAAGTGAGTGGGGATTTGGTAGCACGAGGCTTTCCAGGAGCGGCTTTTGAATATGCCAAGCCGCAAAATCCGATCGAAGATTATCAGCCTTGTAAATATCAACGAGAGACAATGATCGTTGGCGACAGGCCTGCCGAGGTTGGTAAAAAAGTAATGATTCAATACGACTTTGACGATAAGGATTATCGTTATACGCTTTATCTACAGCCTGAGGGTTCAAATGAATGGGTAATAGCACCGGGTACAGAAGAATTGCAGAAAATGCCTCGTTTCGACTTGGACATAATGCCTTATCATTCAGGCAAGTATATGATTTTAGCACGAAAAGCTAATTCAAATTGGGGCTGTCTTGCCGCACCTTTGGAAAAAGCACTTGAAGTGAAAGTAGCTGAATGATTGAATGATAGGATGATTGATTAGAAGCAAATCAATCATCCTATCACCCAACCACTTGGTTTAAAGAAACATACATGATGAAAAACTTTTACATCCCGCAAGGTCTCGGATGGAATCTTATTATTTTTTTTCTTTTTATTTGCTCTCACCAGCTTCCTGCTCAGGAAATGTCAGTAAAAGGTAGAGTGCTGGCTGCCGATACGCGAACCCCTTTAGAAGGTGTCAACATTTTATTAAAAGGCGCAGGCAATGGCACGACCAGTAATCAAGATGGTTATTATCGCATCGAAGTACGGCATAATTTTTATTCTACCCATGCCAGTGATACGCTTGTCTTTTCATATACAGGCTTTAAATCGCAAACGATACGCGTCAATAGCCGCGAAGAAATCAACATTACACTCCTCCCCGAAAATGCTGAAATTGAGGAAATCATTGTTACAGGTACAGCTGTTGGGCGCTCGCCTAAAAACATGAGTTACTCGGTCGGGCATATCAATGAAGAATCTTTGAATATTGTACCCTCAGCTAATATTGGTAGCGGTCTGCAAGGCAAAATCCCTGGATTTCGAGTAAACCAAGTGAGTGGACAACCAGGTCAAAGTGCTTATTTTCAGGTGCGTTCGGCAAATTCAATTGCTAATGGACAACAACCGTTATTGATTGTGGATGGCATTTTTGTAAATGGGAATTTACAAGATTTAAGTGCGGAAGACATCGAACGAATCGAGGTTTTAAAAGGCTCGGCAGGGACTTCTATTTATGGCTCGCAGGCTGCGAATGGTGTCATTCAAATTTTTACCAAACGTGGTCGAAATCTCAGTGTTGGTGAAACAAAAGTAACTTACCGAACCGAAATTGGCGCATCGGAAGCAGTAAAAAAATTAGACCTCAATCAATTTACGAATCGAGCCATCGTCACTTCAGATGGACCACAACCGGTTTTAGGTGAGCCGACTCAAGAAAATACCTTCACTACTCCCCTACCCAATTTACAAGATTATCAGGAGGAGGTGCTGTTTCAACGCGGGGTGTTTCAATCGCATTCGCTGTCTGTTCAAGGCAAATCCGACCAAACCAATTACGCCATCTCCACGCAGCGTTTGCAAGATAAAGGTATTATGCAAGGTTTTGATGGTTACACCCGTCATGCCTTTCGAGCTAATGCCGACCATTTAGTGAGTCAGAAATTAGAATTGCAGTTGAGTTCGATGTATTCTTTCTCCAAACAAGATTTATTAGAATCTTCGCCTAACAGCTACTTTGCTAATGCTTTGTTGCTCACACCAATATTTGATCTCACTTCTGCGAATGAGGAAAATGGGCAATCCTACGATTGGGACATTGACAATACAGGCTATGGCATCAACAATCCATTATACGACCGAACAAATTCGCACCAAACAGTCAACCGGACGCGCCTCATGGGCAATTTTACTGCCAATTTTTATGCCAATGAATGGCTCACCTTTACCTACAGCGCTGCGCTTGATCGGGCCACGAATGATTTTGAGCATTTTGTAGAAAAGGATTATTTAAGTACAAATATTCCAGGATTGTTTGGGACGCAAGTCACGGCTGGATCGCAAAATAGCGCCGGCGGTGGCATTCAGCGCAGCAATCGGCAAAGTGATTATTTTACTTCAAGGGCGGATGCAATTTTTCGGCGTTCGTTCGGTGGCTTCAATACTGCTCTGCGCGCCAGTTTTTTGTACGAAGATTTGAATACGCGCTTCAACGATGTAATCGGCGAGAATCTATCAATAGCAGGCATTCGCTCTTTGGACAATGCCCGCAGCAATATTTTTATTTCTTCCGAACAACAAGACATTATTGGTTATAGCGGTTTTCTTATTGGTGATGCAGATTACAAGCAAAAGTTTATTTTTAGTGGCTTAATTCGACGTGAAGGTACATCTTTGTTTGGGCCTGAAAATCGTTGGACGCATTATTATCGAGCCAGTGGCGCGTATCGCTTGACAGAAGATATTAATCTCAAGTGGATTCAAGAGCTAAAACTGCGTGCTTCGATGGGCACATCAGGGATTCGACCTACTTTTGAGCAGCGTTTTGAAACGTTTGAATTGGTCAACGGCGTCACCACCAAAAATACGTTGGGAAATGAATTTCTGAAGCCCGCCTACTCCACCGAAACTGAAATCGGCGTGGATATGACCTTTTTGAAGGCTTTTACTTTGGAATTTAATTATAGTCAAATCGCCACAGAAGACCAGATTCTGTTGGTGCCGCTCACAGGTGCAGCAGGATTCAGAGGTCAATGGCGCAATGCTGGAACGATGGAATCCAAAGTTTATGAAGCAGGTTTAAATATTGATATCAAACGCTTATTTCGTGTCAAAATTCCTGATTTTCGGTGGGATGTTTATGCTACTTTCGATCGCGTCGAGCAAAAGATTTCCAAATTGGACGTACCGTCCTATGTCACTGGCCCCGGCATTCAAGGTTCTTCGCTGTTTTTGATGGAAGAAGGGCAGCCTTTTGGTACGATGATTGGAGAAGTATTTGCAACTAATTTAAATCAATTGAAAGATTTAGAAAGCGTCAATCCTGATGACTACACTATCAATCCGGCGGGTTATGTAGTTCAAAAAGATCAACTCGGCACACCGCAAGAGCGACCTTACAAACTCCGCGATGCAAATGGCAATCCACTCGTGCAACCAATTGGTAATATCAATCCTGATTTTCGGATGGGTTTTGTGCATTATCTTGGTTATAAAGGTTTTCAAATTTATACTTTATTCGACTGGAAAAAGGGGGGCGATATTTATAATCTCACCAAACAATGGCTTTACCGTGATTTTCGGCACGGGGATATGAGCAAATATCCTGACATCGCGGCTGGATTTTATGGCAGCGAAGGTCTGTATAATGGTTTAGTTGCTAATAATCATTTCGTAGAGGATGGTTCGTTTTTTATGCTACGCGAAGCTTCTATTTCTTATCATTTCAAACTAAATAACTTTTTTGAAAATATCAAATTGAGCTTAATAGGTCGAAATTTATTTACAAATACTAAATATTCTGGTTTCCATCCTGATGTGACCAGCGCTCCGCGCGATGAAAACACCCTGAGCAATCGCTTTGCTAATGGGCGTGGCAGCGATTTGCGTACTCCCGGCGGCGACCCCAGCGTCTTTTTTGTAGATGCTTTCAATTACCCTTTGGCGAGAACTTATACTTTTAGCGTACAAGTAACTTTTTAAGGCAAACATTATCATGGAAAAATATATACCTATTTTTACTATTATGTCCTTGCTATTTTATTCTTGCGAAAGTTTGGACACGATCAATAATAACAATCCCGACCGCAATGCGGTGCTTTCGAGTGGTGCAGATTTAGCGCCGGTGCTGCGCGGTGGCTATGTGACCTGGTGGCAAGGGGTGCATGGTGCGCATCCTGTAATCGCGCTTTCGGTTACAGCGGATGCTTATAGCCTACCCTGGGACGATTTTGGCGCGCAACGCTTTGGTTTTGAGCCCCGTACCGCTTTTAATAATCAAACAAACGAAATTGCCGATTATAAAGAAATTGCAAAAGCGCCCTGGTTTGGCTGCCTCTCGGCGGTGTCGAGCGCGAATGATGTATTAGTTGCCTTAGAAAAAGGCATTTCAATTGACAATGGCGGCCCGCAGGACGAGATTGTACGGGCTTCGGCGCATTTTTTGCGCGGGGTAAGTTGGGGTTATATCGGTTTAATATTTGACAAAGGCTTGATTGCAGACGAAAACACCGATGTTACCAAAGAAATTCCTTTCTCGGAATATTCCAAAATGGTAGAGGCTGCTGTGATAGAACTGGATTCAGCAATTGAAATTGCACAATCGGTCAGTGGTGATTTTGTACACAATTATTTCAATGGCTTGAATTTGAACGCAGAACAATTTACACAATTATGTCATTCTTATGCTGCAAAATTCCTGGCGCAAATGCCCCGCACCGAAGCCGAAAATGCAGATGTAAACTGGCAGAAAGTATTGGCACACGCCGAAAAAGGACTAAATTACAACTTCGCACCGATGGCAGATGGCAAATTTTGGAAAAGTTATCAGCAATATATTTTCGCAGAAACCGGACAAGGCCCTTTCTGGGCGCGGGTTGACCAGCGTTTGATTAAAGCTTTAGATCCCTCACAACCAGCGCGTTATCCTGAGGTTTCCAAAGGTGAAGCGCCTTTAATAAATAAAATGGCGACTTCCAGTGATAAGCGGCTTGCTTCTGATTTTGTATTTTTGGCTATAAATATATTTCCAACAGAGCGCGGTGAATGGCATTTTTCGCATTACAAGCATAATCGCAATAAATCGGAAATGGGCTTTGCTGGTGATGGTTCTTCGACTGGGCCAATGCCTGTTTTTTTGAAAGCGGATAATGATTTGATAAAAGCAGAGGCCTTGCTTCGCTTGTCTCGAAAAAATGAAGCCATTGTGATTCTCAATGCTGGAACACGTGTAACACGAGGGAATTTCGCGCCTTTGAATAATAGTGTTAATGATGCCACTGTACTTCGAGCGATTATGTACGAACGCGCTATTGAACTGCTTAGCACAGCACCTATGAATCTTTGGTTTGATCGACGACGCTATGGCCCAAGATTAGATTTTACTGCATTAGATGATTTGGGTGGTTTACAAAAAGGCACGCCTGCACATTTACCCGTCCCTGCTGATGAATTAGCGATTCAAAAATTAGAACCTTATACTTTCGGCGGAGCTACTGATCCTAATGGAATTGAAGCGCATTAAATGAAATGTAGCCATTTTGGATCAATAACCATTATTTAAAATTCAAAAACAAAACGAAATGAGAATAATTATACTTTTATTTACTTCTATTTACATTTCTTTTAATAGCAATGCTCAAACTGATCAGGTACAAATCATATTACAAAAACTTGCCAAAAGTAAACCAGAATTGGTCGGCTATATCCCTGAAACCGGGCGTGCTTATCTTATTACCCCACGCGAAGAAGCTGTTCCGGCTGCTTTTATTCCGCAATTGCAAGATGCTTTTTATAAAGATGCTGGCGAATTATGTAAAATTTATGGACAACGTTATTTAGCCGATTGGCGGGCTTTGCTCTCTAAGGCAGCGCGCGAAAGCTTTTGGGGCGCATCTTATTTATGCAATCGAGCAAATAATTATTTCGGCATTCGATCAATGAATAAATCCTGGGCTTGCGAATCATTTTTCTTTTGCGAAACCGTGCTACGAAATGACCCGGAGCCTTCTGATTTTATCATTTTTGAAGACTTCGAATCCTCACTTTGGATGTTTATTCACACCATTTACAGCGACCATTTTTTGGAAAGACTGCCGGATTACGGCACTCGTGTTGCCCAAGCCATTCGCAAAGAGCGAGAAATGAGTGTTCATTACTGGGAATTTGCGGATTATGATATCCCATTTGTAAGACAATTACCTGCCGCCGCTTATACTTATGACGAATTGATTTACACCTGGAGCGAGCACGAGATCAATAATTTATGCGTCAATTGCGACCGACAGACGGACCGCAACTGGATTGCCAAAGTGGAGCGAGCAGAAAAAAGAGTAAGGAAGTGAAAGCAGTCATCTGGTGACTTAGAGTCACCAGATGACTAAGCGCCATTATTTCAACTTTGCACAAGCTGCTCCAATTCTTTCAATCGCTTTGCGCAATTTCTCTTCGGAAGTAGCATACGAAAAGCGTACGCAGTTATCCGCGCCAAAGGCAGAACCCGTCACGATTGCAACGTGGGCATTATGCAAAATATATTCTGCAAAATCATCCGCATTATTTACTGTAAAATTGCCATCGCTTTTACCAAAAAAAGAGCTGATATCCGGGAATACATAAAACGCGCCTTCGGGTTTATTGACTTTAAATCCTGGAACTTTGCTTACCAATTCCAGCACCAGATCACGACGCTTCAAAAAAGCATCGCGCATCTCCCAAGAAGGCGTCATATCGCTCAAAAGCGCGTAGGCTGCAGCCTTCTGCCCAAAAGCAGTCGCCCCGGAAGTAATTTGTCCTTGCATTTTATTACAAGCATCGGCGATCCATTTGGGTGCACCAATATACCCAAGACGCCAGCCAGTCATAGAAAATCCTTTGGAAAAACCATTCACGGTCACGGTGCGATCTTTTACATTTTCAAAAGCGCCGATACTGATATGCTTTCCAACAAAATTGATATATTCATAAATTTCATCCGAGATAATCGTGATTTGCTCGTGCTTTGCGATTACATCAGCAATCGCTTTGAGTTCATCTTCAGCATATACAGAACCCGTTGGATTACAAGGAGACGAGAATAATAAAATTTTTGTACGATCGGTAATAGCCGCTTCCACTTGCTCCGCGCTTACTTTGTAATCCTGCTCAATATCAGCGTGAACCAGCACCGGAATACCATCTGCCAATTTCACCAACTCGGCATAAGAGACCCAATACGGAGAAAGAATTACAACTTCATCATCCTCATCGATCAAAGATAAAATCACATTTGCAATGGATTGCTTAGCTCCATTAGACACTACAATCTGATTAATATCAAAATCAAGATTATTATCGCGTTTGAACTTGGTTTGAATCGCTTTGCGCAATTCTACCAAACCCGGCACAGGTGTGTATTTCGTAAAACCTTCATCCAAAGCTTTTTTGGCAGCTTCTTTAATGTGCGCAGGCGTGTCAAAATCAGGTTCGCCAAGACTCAGATCAATCACCTCAAAGCCTTTGGCAGCAAGGTCGCGCGCTTGTTGCGCCATTTTGATCGTGGCAGATTCTTCCATACGTTGGATACGGCGAGATAATAACGAGGATGCTACAAGTTCCATTTCCATTTATTTAAATTTTTATACTTGATATTTAAGGTTTTTCAAGAATCAAGCTTGAATTTTAAAATTCTGCAAATGTATTTCTTTTCTAAATCTATTGCAAGCCTATGGCTGCGCTTTGCGAAAGAATGTTGCACCATTCAATTCTCTACTTTTTTAGAATAAGGCATATCACTTTGTCTGGCATCTGGTATCTGACATCTGACATCTTTTATTATCTTTCCGCCGCAAATCGCAAGTTTCATTAGCATGAGCAAAAGAAAACCGAGCAATATAAAACGCACTCCTCCTAAGGCAAAAGCAAGCCCTGCGCCTATATCGAAGCCTTCCAAGCCCAAATTTTCTTTGGACCGAGAGTCGATCACTTCTTCTTTAGACCCCTTATTTCAAAAGATTTTCTGGGGATTAGCAGGTTTTACATTAATAATAACTATTATATTATCATTGGGAAGCGGCATCAATGCGGATGACGAATATCAAAACGATTATTCGGAGAAATTGGTTTCCTATTACGCCACAATGGGTCAAGATACGAGCGCTTTGAATATTTCAAAAGGGAATATGCATTTATATGGAGGTTTTTTTGATCTTGTAACAGGCTTGACTAACAAAGCATTAGGCTACGATACGCTCGATCGAGGTTACCATCAGGTGCGGCACGTTTATAATGCCATTTTTGGTGTATTAGCAATGCTTTTTGTAGGGTTAATGGCAAAGGAAATCGCTGGGTGGCGCGCAGGGATTTTGGCTTTGCTGTTCATATTTCTCTCGCCCAGATTTTTGGGACATTCGTTGATGAATCCTAAAGATATTCCATTCGCGGCAGGCTTTGCGATTGCTAATTACTACATTATTTTGCTTTTGAAAACTTTGCCAAAACCCAAGTGGAGCACATTGATTGGTCTGGCATTGGGCATTGCACTGGCGCTGGCGACACGCGCGGGCGGGCTTTTGTTGCTTGGCTATTTAGGCTTGTTTTTAGGCTTGGATTTTTTATTCAAACACGGATTCAAAGGACTCTCAACTCAAAGTAAATTGGTTGGCACTTACGCTATGTATGGCATTGGTATTGCAGTTACAGGTTATGTTTTGGCGATTCTCACTTGGCCTTATGCTTTGCAAAGTCCTATTGCCAATCCGCTGAAAGCTTTGGGAGAATTTTCTGAACTAGGCATCAAAATCCGAGTATTATTTGAAGGCGAAAATGTAATGTCGGATAAAACCGTTTGGTATTATCCTGTGCTTTGGATTATCAAAACGATTCCTTTATATGTGCTGACGGGTTTTGTCGGAAGCTTAATTTTGCTGCGTTCTATCCTTAAAAAATATGCACCCATTCCTGTTTTACTGATGCTTTTCGCATCGATTTTTCCAGTCGCTTACATCGTTTACAAAAATTCCATTTTACACGATGGCTGGCGACACCTGATGTTTGTATATCCAAGCATGGTGGTAATGGCGACGCTTTTCTGGCTGGTGTTAGAATCTTTTTTTACAAAAAATAAAGTTTTCAAATACGCGATTTACGGCGTCCTTGGCTTGCTAATGCTGGAATCTGCAATTTTTATCGTCAGAAATCCTCATTATTCTTACGTTTATTTCAATCCTATCGGTGGAGGTCTAAAAGGTGCTTACGGCAATTTTGAAACCGATTATTGGGGCGTGAGTACGAAGCAAGCAATTAATTGGATGGAAAAACAAGGAATTATCGGCGATAATATGCAAGATACGGTAGTCATTGGCACGAGTTTCTGGTATCCTGTAAGTCGCCTGGCTGGTAAGTACGGTGATAAAGTGCAAGTGAAATACACCCGTTTCAACAATCGTTATTCCGAAGAATGGGATTATGGCATTTATCCTTCGCGTTATATTCGCGGGCCGCACCTTCGTAGTGATAAATGGCCCAATAGTCGTGCGATTTATGCTGTTAAAGCGAATAATGTTCCATTGACAGCCATTGAGAAAGATGCTGATCATTTTGCCTATCAAGGTGAAGCCGCGATCAAAGCTCAAAATTGGCTGGAAGCTACTAATCAATTACAAAAAGAGGTAGCTGCTCATCCTGACAATGAACTAGCCTGGCAAAGCTTGGCCTCTGTTTATATCAATACTGGAAATTTCCCACAAGCGATCAACGCTGCTAACGAGTCATTGCGTGCTGCTCCACAAAACGAGACTTCGCTTTATTTTCTCGGTTTGGCGTATCTCAATACTGGCAATACCGAGGCAGGGATCAATGCTTTAAAGGAGTCCTTAGATGCGAACGATGAAAATTCGATCGTGTGCTATTATCTCGGCGTAGCCTACCAACAGCAGCAAAATTGGGCAGAAGTAGTGCGATATGCGCTCAGAGCTATTGAATTAAATCAACGTTTTAAACAAGCATATGAATTGGCTGCTGTAGGCTTTGAGCAACAAGGCGATGCCCAAACAGCGGCGCAGTATCGCCAAGTCGCTAGTCAGTTATAAAATATTTACCATTGAAGATTTACCATTTACCGTTAAAGATTTAAAATTCAACATTCAACATTGAATTATAAACTACTTTTCCCGACTTATCGCAATCGCCATCATTTTGTAAAAAAAGCATTGCAGCAATATGGTCGTTTTGACAAAGGCTTGAGCCTCGGCACTGGTGAAGGTGATTATGATGCCATGATTGCTAATTCTTGCGCTCATTTAATTGGTTGCGATATTAACGAGCAAGATGTCGCCTTTGCAAAAGCATTAAACCAATCAGCAAAAAACCTTGATTATCAGGTAGAAAACGCATTAGAATTAAGTTTTAATAATAATTCTTTTGATTTGCTGGTATCAGTAGAAGTGATCGAGCATGTTGGCAAGCCGGCACAAATGATTCAAGAAATAGCGCGTGTGTTAAAACCCGATGGAATTGCCATTATCACTTTTCCATCCAAGGATTTTCCATTTACTTATGATCCCATCAATCGATTAAATCGCGGTGAAAAGCGAATATCGCAAGGCGCTTACGCTTTTGGGCATGATTATCTCATCGCTCCCGTTGATTTTCGTCAGTGGTTACAACAAAACGGTTTGACAATTTTACAAGAACAAAACCTGAGCGGATATTTAGTAGGCTTGCTTGAAATGTACTGGACAGGCTGGATTCAAAGAGCATTCAAAGCCAATGCTGGTAATATTTCAGGACAAAAACAAAAAAAAATAAGTGTTCGTCCTACCAATAAAGCACCGTGGCTGGTTGTGTTGACCGATATAATAATTGGTTTGGATTATTTTCTTTTCAAAAATGCCAAATATTCTGTGGGAAAAGGCTTTGTCATTCGCAAACAATCGTATTTTCAAGATACAAACACCTAACTTAATATGAACGGGAAACTCCAACTACTTAATGAGAAAATCGCCGAAGCCCAACTCGGCGGCGGGCAAAAACGTATTGATGCGCAGCACCAAAAGGGCAAGCTTACAGCTCGTGAGCGTATTCATTTCTTATTAGATCCCGGTACATTTGAAGAAGTTGGAATGTTGGTTACGCATCGCAATACTGATTTTGGAATGGAAAACCAAATTTTCTTAGGCGATGGCGTAGTAACTGGCTATGGCACGATCCATGGGCGTCTGGTATATGTTTTTGCACAGGATTTCACGGTTTTTGGTGGCGCTTTGTCAGAAACGCACGCTGAGAAAATTTGTAAAATCATGGACATGGCGATGAAAAATGGCGCTCCGGTGATTGGTTTGAACGATTCCGGTGGGGCGCGTATTCAGGAAGGTGTGAGTTCACTGGGTGGTTATGCCGATATTTTTTATCGCAATGTAATGGCTTCAGGTGTCATTCCTCAAATTTCTGCAATTATGGGCCCTTGCGCTGGTGGCGCAGTGTATTCACCTGCGATGACCGATTTTATTATTATGGTGGAGAACACTTCTTATATGTTTGTGACGGGGCCAAACGTAGTTAAGACGGTAACCAACGAAGAAGTTACTTCCGAAGAACTCGGCGGCGCGATGACACACGCGACCAAATCAGGGGTGACGCATTTGGTAGCGACTAATGACTTGGATTGTATTGAAAAAACCAAAAAATTATTGAGTTATCTTCCTCAAAATTGCGAAGAGTCCCCTGCAAAATTGCCATACAAAGTTGGCGATGAACTCCGGCCGCAATTGACGCCCATCATTCCTGAAGATCCCCAACAGCCTTACGATATGCGCGAAGTGATCGAAGGGATTGTGGATACTGATTCTTCCTTTGAAATTCATAAAGATTTTGCTGAAAATATTGTCGTTGGCTTTGCTCGTATTGCAGGTCGAAGCATCGGTATCGTTGGCAATCAGCCGATGAGTTTGGCAGGCGTCCTTGATGTGGATAGCTCGCTCAAAGGTGCTCGATTTGTGCGGTTTTGTGATAGTTTTAATATCCCTTTATTAGTTTTGGTGGATGTACCAGGATTCTTGCCCGGTACTGATCAGGAATGGAATGCGATAATTACGAACGGTGCTAAATTACTATATGCTTTTAGTGAAGCGACGGTGCCTCGCGTCACTATTATCACTCGCAAAGCCTATGGCGGTGCGTATGATGTGATGAATTCCAAGCATATCGGTGCAGATTTAAATTTCGCTTGGCCTTCGGCAGAGATTGCGGTTATGGGTGCTAAAGGCGCTTCTGAAATTATTTTCCGAAAGGAAATACAAGAAGCCGCCAACCCTGAAGCAATGCTGGCTCAGAAGGAACAAGAATACAAAGAAATGTTTGCCAATCCTTATCGGGCTACAGGGCGCGGTTTTATTGATGAAGTGATCGATCCGCAAGATTCGCGGCGAAAATTGATTAAAGCATTTGCAATGCTCGAAAATAAAGTAGCGCATTTACCACGCAAAAAACATGGGAACATTCCACTTTAATGAAAAATTTAGACCAAATTTTGATGAAAATAAACCTTTCAAATTTGATCTTGCAGGAAATTTTATTTAACTTGTTTCTAATTACAGAAAGCTTATTGATTTATCACCATTATAACCATTTGAAAATCAACTGGAAAAGGAAACGATTTCGACACTCATCATACCGGTCTTTCTTCGCAAACTGCGTGAAGAAAGACTTTTTTATTCAATTTGAGAAGAAAGTATTTTTGCTTAATAGTGTTATAGTTCTAACTTAGCAATTACATTATAACACCATCATTATAAGACCTTAACACCTACAATGATTCAAGTATTCGTCACCGGTGGTACTTTTGATAAAGAATATAATTACATCGCTGGAAAATTATATTTTAAAGATACACACTTGCCGGAAATGTTTGAACGCGGGCGTTGTGGACTCGTTATAGATGTGAAAACCCTGATGATGGTGGATAGCCTGAAATGACAGAAGCAGACCGCGACATTATTGTGCATAATTGCAGGCGCTCCGAAGCTTCTAAAATTCTGATTACCCATGGTACGGACACAATGGTGACGACGGCCCGATATATTGCAGAAGCGCAAATCCCCGACAAAACGATTGTATTAACAGGAGCTATGATTCCTTATGCTTTTGGTAATTCTTCGGATGGTTTTTTTAATCTGGGAAGCGCGCTGGCGTTCGTGCAGACCTTGCCTTTCGGCGTGTATGTAGTAATGAATGGTCGGTATTTTGATTGGAATAATGTGCGAAAAAATACGCAAACAGGGAATTTTGAAGAACTAAATGAGGTCTAATAAAAGAATCTTGACAGCATGGAATGGTTAGGCTTATTATTTGAGGTATTGTTTTTGGCCTTGGGGGTTTATCTTTATCTATTTGCCATTGGTAAAATTACCTCTACCGACCCCAAAGTCCGCAAAAATATGCAAGAATGGCGCGAGCGCAATGGGCGCTGGATTCGCGTGGCAGCGTTGGCTCTAATAGCAATCATGTTGGTTAATATCGTATTGCATTTGCAAGAATTGCTCAAATAAGACAAATTTCTACTGTATCTTTTAACTGCTAATTGCATTAAAGTTTTCGACAAACTGAACTCCAATACCCTATCGTCATTCAATTGTGACGATGGTTTCCAATTGTGTTGTACTGGCTAATTTCCAAAGCGCTTTATAAATTTATTTTCTTAATATTGCAGCATTATCAAAATCACAATAATCCAACATGAAAAGGATAATCCAACTCGCTTTTTGTGCCTATATATGCAGTTTCGGGGTGGTGATCGGACAAAATCAATCGGATTTTTACGACATCAAAGCGATACAAGAAGTCGCTATTCGTTTTGAACAAGCCAACTGGCGCGATATTCTGGATTCATTGCGCTTCAACGGCGACAACCTCCTGAGTGCTACCGTAACAATCAATGGTAAAAAGTTTGAAAATGCTCAAGTGCGCTACCGCAATGCCCGTGCATTTCAGATCGGTGGCAAGCATAATAGCTTGTTTATTCAACTGCCAGAAGGCCAGCATTATCAAGGATATGCCAGTGTTGAACTTTCCAATGCGCTGCGTGATCCAAGCATGGTGCGCGAGGTCTTGGCTTATGAAATTGCGCGACAGTATATGCCCGCACCGAAAGCCAACTACGCTAAAGTGATGGTTAACAATTCCTATTATGGCTTTTTTGTAAATGTAGAATCAGTGGGTGATACCTTTCTGAAAGATCATTTTGGCAATTCGGATGGGGAACTTTATCACGCGGAAGCTGAAGCACGTAAAGCCCTACCCGATGGTTGCAACGCTAAAGCTTTCTCTTCTTTACAATATGATGGAAATGAGGCCTGTTATACATACAATTTTAATAGAATAAGTACTAAAGATTGGGGTAGCCTCATAGAGCTTACTCGCGTACTCAACGAAGAGCCTGAAAATATTAGCCGCTTATTGAATGTTGACCGAACCCTGTGGATGCTGGCTTTCAATAATGTTTTGGTCAATTTAAACAGTTATACGGGTCATCCAAGCCATAATTATTATTTGTATAAAGATATAGACGGTCGTTTTTCTTTGATTTTAGGCGATCTTAATTTTGTATTTGGTAGTTTTAAAAACACCGATGGCGGCTCCGATCTTAGATTTGCAGGGTTTGATCGAAATGGATCCTTTGCTTCATGTCAACAATGCAGAACGCCCGCTCATCAGCAATTTGCTCAAGGATGAACTCAACCGCAAGCGCTATTTGTCGCATCTTCGCGCCATTTTATACGATCATTTTACAAAAGGTCAGTACGAAAAACGCGCCAAGGATTTACAGGAAATGATCAAAAAAACCTGGCTCGAAGATCCAAATAAAGAATACAATCTGGTAGATTTTTCGCAAAGCTTGGCCAATACAGTTGGACGTCGCAGTCGTATTCCCGGCATTACCGAATTGATGCGGCCACGCGCAGATTATTTGCAACAGCACGCTGAGCTAATTGTCGTTCCACCAGATATTACAAATGTACTGGTCGTTCCGCGCGAAAAATATTCGCCTCAATTAGTGAGCGATTTCAAAATTCAAGCCAAAGTAGGGCAATACGCTAAAAAAGTTTGGCTATATTACCGTTTCAATGAAAATGAGCCATTCCGCGAAATGGCAATGGAAGACGATGGCAATCATAGTGACGGCGCAGCCGGAGATGAAGTGTTTGGCGCAGTGGTTCAACCCATTGGAGGAGGAAAAGATATTCAGTACTATATTGTGGCTGAAAATGCCAGAGCGATCCAATTCGATCCGCCACGGTATATGTATGTACAGCACAAAGCAAATTTGGACGAATTGAATAAATAGTCGAAACGCTTATTATTCCTTAAAACCAACACAACCTTCAAAGTACCTCACCGTGCCTTGGAGGTTGTCATTTTTCCAAAAACTGCGCTCACTATGCGAACCTACGCGCTTCTTTTTCTCTGGATATCAATGATGCAATATGCTGTTGCTCAGGATATTTATGATATTAATTCGGTCACCGAAATCAAAATCTATTTCAAGGAAAAAAATTGGGATTCGATTCTTGATTCGCTCAAAATGGCTGGCAATGACGACCGGCTCGCAGGGGATGTGGCGATCAACGGAAAGAAGTATGTAAATGCAGGCATTCGATACAAAGGCAACAGTTCATACAAAAACCCGCGCGAAGAAGGTCATATTAAACTTCCATTCAATATCAAAATCAACGATCAAGATAAAAAACAATTGCTCCCGGGTGGCTACGGCACGCTCAAGCTTTCCAATGCTTTCCGCGACCCAAGCTTTGTGCGGGAATTGCTTTCTTATGAAATAGCCGGAAATTATATGCCTGCCCCAAAAGCGAACTTTGCCAAAGTTTTTGTCAATGACCAATATCTTGGCGTTTATCAAAATGTAGAATCGGTAGATGACCAATTTTTAGAGGAATTTTATGGAAATGATGCGGGTGAATTGATTAAATGCGATCCTGATTGGAGCGTCGATCAAGCGCCGGGCTGTACCGATTCTGATAAATCTTCTTTGATGTACATCGGCGAGGATTCTACTTGTTATATGCGGTTTTACGAATTGAAAGATGAAACGGGCTGGCGCGGTTTGATTCAATTAGCCAAAATTCTTAATGAAAAGCCTGAAAAGATTGATAGTTTACTCGATATTGATCAAACGCTTTGGATGCTGGCTTTTAATAATGTGTTGGTAAATCTTGATAGCTACACAGGCTTGCTTTGTCATAATTATTATTTATATCGCGATTCGCTTGGCGTTTACCATCCTATTATCTGGGATATGAACCTTTCATTTGGCGGCTTCCGGCGCTTAACTGCTAAGGGGCAACTCAATAATGAGGAAATGCAAACCCTCAGTCCTTTTGTGCATTATCGTGAAAGCAATCCCAAAAGACCTTTGATTGTCAAGCTTTTAGCAAATGATTTGTATCGAAAAATTTATCTGGCGCATATCCGCACCATTGTAGATGAATATTTTGTAAATGGAAAATATGCGGAACGCGCAAAGAAATTACAGGCATTTATTGATAAAAATATTAAAGAAGATGAGCAAAAATTATATAGTTATGAAGCTTTTCATGATAATTTGGAAAAAACAAGCGAAGCAAATGACGAACAAATTATAGGAATTACCGAATTAATGAATAAACGCACAGAATATTTACTCGCGCATCCGGTTTTTGAAAAAGAAGCGCCTAAACTTTCCAATGTAAAACATGAAGTAGTAGATAAAAATGCATTAATAAGCGCACAAATTACTGATAATCAAGCTTCTTGGTTGTATTTTCGATATGGATTAGGCGATAATTTTGTAAAAACAGCGATGTATGAAGACGGTAATAATGGTGATAAAAATGCTGGCGATGGTATTTGGTCTGCTCAAGTTATTTACAAAAAAGGATTGCAATATTACATCGTTGCTGAAGGTGAAAGAGTAGCCAAACTCTCGCCGGAGCGGGCATCGCATGAGTTTTATAGCGTGGATAATAGCAAAACAACTACAAGTAAAGCTAAATAATATTTCATATTTTGTAAAATTTTATTAAATAAATGATTGAAGCTCGTTACTCCATTAGTTTTCAAGATTACCTTCGATTAATGTACCAAGTGGCCTACCGCCGTTGGACGTATATTATTATTACAATCCTCGGTGCGATTCAGATTCCATTGATTGCTGTCATGTTTATTATTCCGGAATTATATAATCCAAATCAATTAACTTCTTCTTTTTTATTAATTGTTTTTGCATTTATGATGCCTTTATTTTTATATTTTCGTACAAAAACATATTATTTTGGTAATATTAGTTTTCAGCAAGAAATAAAAGCTACATTTTCTAAGGATATAATGGAATTTTCCGGCTTGAAAAGAAACGCCAGTCTTTCCTGGGATCGCATTCAAAAAGTAGTGGAAACCCGCGACTGGCTTGTGTTTTATCAAACCAGGTATTTTTTCAATTTTGCACCCAAAAATGCGTTTAAATCTCCCTCTGACTTGGACAAATTGAGAAAAATTGTGCGTAGCAAAGCTCATATTAAAGCCAGGTTAAAATCTTAAATCATTTTTTGTAAATAAAATGCCGCTTATTAATAAATCTTCTTATAAAAATCCTCCATTATATCAATTTAATGGGCATTTGCAGACCATTTTTCCGGGAATGTTCCGAAAAATAGGATTAGAATATGAGCGCGAACGTCTGGAGCTTTCCGATGGCGATTTCGTAGATTTGGATTGGCTGGATAATAAAAGCCGCAAGCTTATTCTGCTTTCGCATGGGCTGGAAGGTAATTCCCATCGGCATTACGTGAAGGGCATGGCTAAAATGTTCGTCGAAAATGGCTGGGATGCTTTAGCTTGGAACTGTCGCTCTTGCTCCGGCGAAATGAATCGGCATTTGCGTTTGTATCATCACGGTGAAATCAGCGATTTTGCAGAGGTGATCGCGCACGCGCTACGCACCAAAAATTATGAGCAGATTGTGCTGGTTGGCTTCAGTATGGGCGGCAATATCACGATGAAGTATCTCGGTGTGCATGGCAAGGAAGTGCCGACCCAGGTAAAAAAAGCAGTGGCGTTCTCTTCTCCGACCGATCTGAAATCTGGGTCAGCTTTGTTGGATGCGCCTTCCAATCGAATGTATAAAAAGCGTTTTCTGAAAAAGCTAAGTAAAAAACTGGAAATCAAGGCAGAACAATTTCCAAATAATATTGATTTGTCAAAACTTAAAGATGTAAAGATTTGGCGCGATTTTGATGAATTTTATTCTGCGCCGCTCTGCGGATTCAAAAATGCGGATGAATTTTATGAACAAGCTTCTGCCAGAAATTTTATTTCAGGCATCACGATCCCTACCCTACTCGTCAATGCACAAAACGATCCAATTCTAACGCCTGAATGCTCGCCCGTAAATATCTGTGAAAAGCATTCTTTTCTGCATTTGGAAATGCCCAGACAAGGCGGCCACGTTGGTTTTCAATTAAGGAATAAATCGTATATGTGGTCGGAGCTTAGAGCTTTGGAATTTTGTACCTGACGTAAAAATCGTACCTCGTACTTCCTACTTCCTACTTCTATTTCCTATCTTTCCAACATGAAAATCCTGCATACATCGGACTGGCATTTGGGTCAGAAATTCTTATATAAAGATCGGGAAGCGGAGCATCAATTGGCGCTCCATTTGCTCGTAGAGCTTATTTTTCAAGAACAAATCGAAGGTTTGATCGTGGCGGGCGATATTTTTGATATTAGCAATCCACCTAATTATGCGCGGCGTTTGTATTATAATTTTTTAACGGCATTATTAAAAAGCCCTTGTCGGCATATTCTTATTACAGGTGGAAATCATGATTCGCCAGCAATGTTGGATGCGCCAAAGGAATTATTAGCGGCTTTGAATGTACATGTAGTCGGCGCTGCGACCGATCCTATTGAAAAGGAGATTATTGAGTGGAAAAATAATCAGAATGAACTGGAAGCAGTAATCGCTGCAGTGCCCTTCTTGCGCGACGGAGATTTGCGTTTCAGCGTGGCCGGTGAGAGTGGTTACGAGCGCGTCGAGCGGGTACGCGAGGGAATTTTAAAACATTATCATCATCTTGGCAATATAATTAAAGAAAAGTACGCAAAATATAATATTCCTATCATTACAACTGGGCATCTTTATATAAAAGGCGCTTTGGCATCAGAAAAACAGGATAATATTTATATCGGCGATAAAGAAAATATGGACGCTGCTCAATTTCCTGAAGTGTTTGATTATGTAGCTCTGGGGCATATTCATCGGGCGCAGGCATTCGGCAAGGCACAACGAGTAAGGTATTCCGGTTCTTTGATTCCATTGAGTTTTTCAGAAACAAAAGATGATAAATCGGTCTATATCCTTGATTTTCAAGGCAAAAAATTAGAAAAAATAACGACCATTCCTGTTCCAGTCTTTCGGCGTTTAAAGACCATCGAAGGCACGCTCCAGGAGGTAGAAGAAGCCCTGAAACGCTTTGATAGCAAGGGCAATCGGGAATTGACGCCCTGGGTGGAGGTGATTGTGCATACTGATTGCATCATTCCACAACTGGATGTGCATTTGCAAGAATTGACCAAAGATATGAATTTGGAGTTAATGAAAATTCGCTTGAATTATAATCATCATGCATTAGATGCTCAAATTGAGGAAGTTGATCTGAAAGATTTGGATCAATTGGAAGTTTTTTATAAAAAATGCGAAAGCTACGGCGCGCCGCCCGATGAAATGGAAGAACTTACGACTGCTTTTTTAGAATTGCGACATTGGATGAATGAACAGGAGGTGTTATAGTATTATAGTGCGATGGTGTTATAGTGCGATAGTATTATGGTGTTACTATTGTACTAAAACACCAAAACACAACGAACCAAACTGAAATGAAAATTCTTAAAGTCACCATAGAAAATCTGAATTCGCTGCGCATTAGAAAAGTGATTGATTTCAGCGTTTCTCCGCTGGCGGATGTTGGTTTGTTTGCGATTACAGGCGATACAGGCGCAGGAAAGACGACTATTCTGGATGCGATTACATTGGCTTTGTACGGTCGGGTGCATCGCAACAAAGATGTAAACGAAGTGATGAGCTATGGCTCGGTGGAGAGCTTGGCGGAAGTGGAGTTTCAGTCAAATGGTGAGCTGTATCGCGCTCGTTGGAATCTGCGAAGGTCGAGGAAACAATTGGATGGAAAAATTCAGCCGCCAGAACGCGTATTTTCTAAATGGAATCCATATAAACAAGAATTTGAAATTATCGCCCAGCGCGTACGAGAAGCGGATGAAGCCGTGGAAGCCGCATCTGGACTGGATTACGACCGTTTTTGTCGCTCGGTTTTGCTTTCGCAAGGTGATTTTGCAGCGTTTTTAAAAGCGGGTGAGCGCGAGCGCAGCGATTTACTGGAACGAATCACTGGCACGGAAATTTATTCGCAATTATCAAAAGCGGCTTTTGAAAAGCATAAGTTGGAATTAGAAAAACTCAATCATCTCAAGAAAGAGCGGGAACTGCTGAAAGTATTGGATGCAGAAAATATTCAAGCATTGCAGCAGGAACTTCAGGAAAATCAAGGACAAGCAGAGTCAATCAAAACAGGAATTGACGCCTTACAAATTGAATTACAGCAAGTTAGACGACAAAAGCAATTACAATCAGGTATAGAAAAATTGAATATCGATCTTCAAGAATTCCTGTTGGAAGAACAACATATTCAAGAAAAACAAACACAATTAGTATCTGGTTTTCAACAAATTAAATCCGATTGGTCAAAAAGTCAGCCTTTATTTTCAAAGGTCATTGCCTTAGATGCTGAAATCCGAGTGAAAGCACAAACCCTTGCAAAACAAGCACAAGATGCCGGCTCAACACAACAAAGTCTATCAAGAAAGCAAGAAGAATCGGCATCATTGAACAAACAAATACAAGTTTTTGAAAATCAAATCACTACACTTAAAGATTGGTTGCAAAATAATTCAAAATTTGCCGCGCTCAAAGACGATCTCGCAGGTATCGAATACCAACGCGAAGAGGCACGCGCACTTTGGCGGGAGCAGCAACAATTGAGCGCTACGAGTGAAAATTTGGTTCAACTAATACAAGGCATTGAACAACAGATAGTTGAATCGGATAAAGCAAAAGAAAAAGCGCGGTCAGCTTTGGAACAACTCCAAACACAATTTAAAGTGCAAGTACCCGAAGATTTTGCGCAAGATCGCGGGGAGTTACTATCCTTGCTGTACAATGATATTGAGCAATTAAACGAGCAGCGAAAGAATTTGCAGCAACTATCACGTCTGGCGGACGCATATCAAGAGTTATTAGATGAATTATCAGGATACGAAGATCAACTGGAAAGCCTGCAAAATGAGGAATTAGAGGTCAATAAACTAATGATGTCCTCTCTGGAAGCCTGGGAAGATGCAAAAAAACGATTGGAATTTAAAGAAACGATATATAAGCGGGAGTTGAGCATTGCCAATTACGCCAAAGATAGAAGCAATTTATCAGAAGATGAGCCTTGTCCGCTTTGCTTTTCCACGCATCACCCTTTTCGGGAACACGCCATCGAAGTTTTTGTGGATCAAGCAAAAGAAGAATTGGATATAGCACAAAAGCAACACGAACAGATATTTAAATATCATCAAAAACTATTACATCGTCAAAGTGATATTGCACAACAGATTGAGCAATTGGCTGGAAATGAAGTTAAAGAATTGAGTGGGCAAGTGGCTCGACAATTTCAAAAAATCCTGGAATACGAGGAAAAAATCGCACAAATCGCGCCGGAATTGAGTAATGAACATTATGCTTTGACGCGGAGTATTTTGCTCCACCGAAAAATTCAGGAAGCCGAAAAACAAATCGAAAGCAAGCGCCAGGCGCGAGAAGCTTTAACCGCTTTGAATAAACAACTCGAACAATCGGAAAAACAAATACAAGAGCTGGAAGTTAAAGGCAAAGAATTATATACATCGCTATTGGTTAATCAGGAAAAGCGCAGTTCCAACGCCGAACAGCTTCGGCAGGTACAGGAAAAATTCTCCAATGTTTCCGAACAATTGAATACTATTTTTGCCAAATATGGCTACACCTTTGATGTGGAATCTGCAAAAAAAACCTTTGAAATCCTGTCAGATCTGGCAACAACTTTCCAAAACAATCAACAAGCATTAGATTCGACTGCCCGACAGTTAGAATTATCTCAAAAAGATACGTTGAATTTGCAAGAACAAATCGAAGCGTTGGAAGAGCAGTTAAAGCAACAAAATCAGGCGATTGAAGCACAGCAAAATATTTTGGAAACGATCAGAAATGAGCGAACCGAAATATTTGGTGACAAAGACGCTAAAGTTGAGCAAGAAAGACTGCAAGCGCAACTCGAGCAACAAGAATATTTAGTGAACTCCAATAAGCAAGCGTTGGAAATTTTAATTCAAAAATTGGAAGGAACGCGGCAGCTTTTGGCAGACCGGGAAGAAGAATTGCATCAAATTAAAATTGAAGAAAAAGAGGAAGAAAAATTGATTAAGCAATTGGAAGCGAGTAACTTAGAATATAAAAACCTATTTCAGAACATCGGAAAAATTCAACGAGATTTGCAAAAAAATGAAGAAGATATTCAGCAAGCCGAAGCGTTGATGCAACAAATCGAAGCGCAACAGCGCGAATATACTCGCTGGGCAAAGCTCAAAGACATCATCGGTTCAGCGGATGGCAAGGCTTTTAGGGTATTCGCGCAGGGTTTGACTCTGAAAAAACTGACCCAATTAGCCAACCGCTATTTGCAGCAACTAAATGGACGTTATTTGATTGAAAAACGAAGCAACGAGGACTTGGAATTAGAGATCATTGATACCTATCAAGCTGATAATCGGCGCTCGATGAATACGCTTTCCGGTGGAGAAAGTTTCCTGGTGAGTCTGGCGCTGGCCTTGGGTTTGAGCGATCTCGCTGGTCAAAATGCACATATTCAATCCTTGTTTATTGATGAAGGTTTTGGCACTGTTGGATGAAAACAGCCTTGATTTGGCAATTTCAACATTAGAAAATTTACAGGCAAGCGGCAAAACGATTGGTATTATTTCGCACGTTAAAGAATTAAAAGAGCGAATTTCAACGCAAATCCAGGTCAAAAAAGCAGGTAATGGTTTCAGTGAAATCCAAATAATTGGCTGAACATCGAATTTCCGTACAGGATTGTCTAAATTTTCCATCTTTTTTATTCACATTTTGTCTTAATTTGCGGAAACAATAAGATAAAGGAAGATCATCATGCAAAAAGATTTGAAACAACTGTTTGGGCAAGCACATGGTTTGGATGAAAAAAGTGTTGAATTTTTGACAAAGGCCTTAGAAAAAAACAACCTCCCTGGTTTTGATTATATCGAATATAAGCAATCGCTGGGTGCGCTCATGGCAATGAATATGGACGAAATGACCGCGTTCAAATCAGCATATGCCACAGCGGCAACGGTAGGTTTGACTAAAGAAAAATTGATAAAAACTGCAGAACATTATAAAAGCATCTTGAACAGCGAAAAGCAAAAATTTGATGCGGCGCTGGAGAAAAATATGACAGAGCGCGTCAAATCCAAGCAAGAAGAGGTAGCAAAGCTCAAAAAACAAGTAGAGGATTATCTGGCAAAGATTGCGGAAATGCAGAAGAAAATTGAAGAATATAAATCGATCATTGCGAATGCGGATGGCGATATTCAAGCTTCTATCGAAAAAATTGAATCGACAAAAGAAAGTTTCGAGTTTGCCCTAAAAAGCATTATGAATCAGATCGATAAAGATATTGAAAGTATTAATCAGTATTTGTAAATTGTTATCGGTTAGCTGTTATCTGGGAAGTTAAGAATCCCCGAAATCCGTTAACCGATAATCGATAACTAACTTAAAAATGGCAGAAATTCCAAATCCTGAATTCAAGCAAAAATCATTCTGGAAACGCCCGGAAGGCCTGACTGGCGCAATATTCCTCACCGGACTCATTTTGGGCGGTGGCTATTTGCTATATATCAGTTTGCCAATATTGATTCCGCTATTGGCAAATACGCTTTATCTGGCCCTGATGCTAGTGGCACTTGGGGCGCTCCTTTATATGGTACTCGACCCTAAGATGCGCAACCTGATCTGGTATATGTACAAAAGCGTGATGCGAAATGTAACCAGTTGGTTTGTACAATTAGATCCAATCGGCATTTTAAAAAGCTATGTGGAAGATTTGCAGAATAACCTTGCGAAAATGCGCAAGCAAATTGGGGCAATTCGAGGTCAAATGCGCCAGTTACAAAGCTTGATGGAGAAAAACAATGCCGAGATCGATCAAAATATGAAGCTTGCCAGCGCTGCACGCGACAAAGGCATGGACAATCAGGTGATGTTGTCTTCGCGCAAAGCAGCACGCTTACAGGAAAGCAACCAAAAGTATCAGCAATTGCTGAACAAAATGGAAATCCTGTACCGCATTTTGACCAAAATGGAGCAGAATTCTGAAATCTTATTGGAGGATACCAAAGACCAGGTCAACCTCAAAGAACAAGAGCGGAAGGCAATCCGAGCATCACACTCGGCCATGCGTTCGGCGATGAGCGTCATAAGTGGCGATCCAGACCAACGCGCGATGTTCGATATGGCAATGGAATCTATTGCAGAAGATGTGGCCAATAAAGTTGGTGAAATGGAGCGCTTTATGGAAATGTCCGCTAATTTTATGCAAACAGTTGATTTACAAGAAGGTATATATCAGGAAGATGGATTAAGAATGCTCGAAAAATGGGAGCAGGAAAGTACGCTTATGCTATTGGATAGCGGAAAGAAATCTTCCAGTGATACGCTTGACTTGGATGGCCGTACTGCCGAGCCAGAAAAACGCGCTCAAAGCAAAGGCGGGAGCGGTAATTATGATAGTATGTTTAATTGATCCTTTTAGTTAATATATGTGGATGCTGGCTTTTGGGAAGTTCCGAATGCTAGCATCCATATTTTTTATGTCGGATATTATTTAAATTCGCTATTTTTATATTTTTCAAGTAAAAGAAGTTTTATTTTTCCAAAAATTTTCCCTTCACAGCAATTATCGCCTTAATAAAAATAACAAATCTTTCTCAGGTTCGATAAAAATTTTATTGCTAACTAATTGCATTACAGATTATTAGCATAAAGTCAATCTTGTTATTTCATAAATATATGTTACCCGAAAGATAAATCTTCGTCTAAATATCAAAACGAAATCCAATATGAGAAAAAGCACAATTACACTTTTGCTATGCTGTGTGCTATTTGCAGCATATTCCCAGGAAAACCAATCCCGACATTCCATTGGCGCAAAGCTTCTTTTTATTGATTACGGTCGCGTCAATTCTATTGATTCTCTGAACATTACGAATGGATTAGAATTATTATATAGCTATCGAATCGGTAATTATATTAATCTGACTGTGCCTTTGAAAGTAGGCGTAGCAAATGTGGTGGGCGATATCAATAATCGAAATATTACCAGCATTGACGGTATTCTTAGAGCAAATTTCTTGAAACCCGATAGCAAAATAATTCCTTATGCGTTTGGCGGTGCAGGCATCGTTGCTGAAAAAAGTGCGGGTTCTAATGTACAGATCCCCGGCGGCTTGGGACTCGATCTCAAACTCGGTAGCAATACTTATCTGAATCTCCAGGGAGAATACCGCTACTCTATGGAGGAAAATCGCAATAATCTTCAGTTTGGGGCGGGTTTTATTTATAGACTTGGCAAGATACAGCAGGATACGTATAAAGATGGCGTGATTGACACAGCAGACGAATGCCCGGATGTGCCTGGTTTAAAGGCACTGAAAGGTTGCCCGGATGCCGATGGTGATGGCGTGGCGGACAAAGACGATCAATGCCCGGATGAAAAAGGTAAGATAGAAACAAATGGTTGCCCGGATACCGATGGTGATGGTTTTGCAAATAATAAAGACGACTGCCCAACAATTCCAGGTACACTCAAAGGTTGCCCAGATAGTGACAACGATGGAATCGCAGATAAAGATGATCAATGCCCGGATGAAGCAGGTAGCGCGGCTACAAGAGGCTGTCCTGATCGCGATGGAGATAGCGTTGCAGATCGCTTTGACAATTGCCCGGATGAAGCAGGCTCGCCAGCAAATAATGGCTGCCCTGTACAAGATACAGATGGAGATGGCATTCCTGATGTCAGCGATAAATGTCCAACCGAAGCAGGCACAACTGCTACCATGGGTTGCCCCGATCGGGATGGCGACGGTGTTGCGGATAAAGATGATCGATGCCCGGATGCAGCGGGGCCTTACGCTGGTTGCCCGGATACCGATGGTGATGGTGTGATTGATGCGGATGATGCCTGCCCTAATGAAGCCGGTTTGGCAAGTAATAGAGGCTGTCCTGAATTAAAAGAAGAAGTGAAGGAAGTCTTGGAATTTGCGATGCGTGCGGTGCAATTTGAAACAGGCAGAGCCACTTTGAAGGCAGAATCTTATTCTGTGCTGGATCAAATTGTAAATATTATGAAACAATACCCTGTGTATTCCCTTAGAATTTCAGGACATACCGATAATGTGGGCGCTGATAGCAATAACCAAATTCTTTCCGAGCAAAGAGCCAAGTCATGTTATGAATACCTCGCCGCTTCCGGCATATCCGCTGAGCGCATGAGTTATGCAGGTTTTGGCGAATCTCGGCCTATTTCAGATAATAATACAGCAGAAGGTAAACGATTAAATCGTCGAACAGAATTTGAATTGTATATAAAGTAAAAAATTAGAAAATTATATTATTAAAGTGGGTCATATAATATATGGCTCACTTCTTTATTTTTTGTAAATAACTTTCGTAGCCGCTTTCCTCTACTTTTTGGGCTTTTGCTATTACTTCTTCCTTCATATTATTTTTATATGCTAAGATTTTATTTAAAATAACTTTATCATTTACACCTAAAATCTGGGCAGCCAAAATCCCGGCATTTTTTGCAGCATTCAAAGCGACAGTGGCAACCGGCACGCCATTGGGCATTTGCAAAATAGACAAAACGGAATCCCATCCATCAATCGAATTAGAAGACTTGATCGGGACGCCAATCACCGGCAAAGGCGACAAAGAAGCGACCATTCCCGGTAAATGTGCAGCCCCTCCAGCCCCAGCAATAATCACTTTTGTGCCTCGCTCGTGTGCATTTTTTGCAAAATCCAGCATCCGTTCCGGGGTGCGATGCGCAGAAACAATGGTCAACTCAAACGAAATCTCCATTTCTTTCAGAAAATCCGCTGCCTGACGCATAATTGGTAAATCGGAATCGGACCCCATTATGATACTTACCATATTAAGAAATTGGGATATTAAGAAAATTTAAAATTGATAAATTACTGATACACTTGGGCTTTTGCCAATCCTTCCGAAAAATCGCGCACATCCAAATAACGAGGTTCAATAAGAATTTCTCCACTCCGATTGACAAAAGCGATCCCACCATAAACAGCAGCACGCGCAATGCCATCTTTGAAAGCCCAGCATAAGCCAAATTGAGGTTCGGTGATAATATTACCATTTTTGTCAATAAGTCCCCACAAGCGCCCTACTTGATAACTGCTCAAACCCTCGGAAAAACTATACAACTGATCAAAACGAAAAGGCACCACCACTTCGCCAAAAGCATTAATACAACCAAATTTTCCGTTTTTCTCTACACACCACAAGCCTTCTTCTGCATACCACATTTGATTGTATTGAGGCGATACCACAAATTTCCCATTTTTATCAATCAAGCCATACAAATCATTCTCTTTAACCGCAGCAAATCCATTAGCAAAATCCTGCGCAGCCTTGAATTGAGCAGGGATTATTAATTTTCCGTTTTTGTTTACAAATCCAAATTTATTATCCAATTTCACCCGAGCCAAATCATCTGCAAAAGCCCAGACATTCTCATATTCTGCAGGTAAAATAAGCTTTCCAGTAATGTCAATCAGTCCATATTTACCATTGATTTTTACTTTTGCCATGCCATTTTCAAAGGCAGTCGCAGCGCTTTCAAACTGAGCAAGAATAACCTCTTTCCCAGATTTATCAATAAAACCATAGAAATCGCCTTTGCGAATACGCGCTCTGCCCTCCTGAAAATCTTGTGCTTCATCTAAAGAAGGCTGTACCGTCCAATCCCCATTTTTATTGATAAATCCCATTTTATCCTCATAAGTCAACACCCTCGCCAATCCTTCTGAAAACGCCCAAGCCCCTTTAAATTGTATGGGAATCGCCTCCTTGCCTTGTGTATTGATATAGCCCCATCTGCCTTCGATACGTACCGCCGCCAAACCTTCAGAGAAATCGCCCGTATCGTCGTATTTTGCAGGAATTACAAGGCTTCCATCTCGATCAATAAATCCCCATTTGTATGCCGATGCTTCAAAATCGGTTTCAGGAGCTGGCAATTTTGCTTCGGTATTTGCAGTAGATTCCGTGGATTCGTCGGTTTTATCAGATCGACAACCCCAAAAAATCAGGAGTCCTATGAAAAAAAATATCTTGAGTTTAATTTTGGATTTCATGATAATTCTTTTCAAATCTCAAAATCAACACCTCTTTTGATCAGGTCTTCGTAGCGTTCGCGGGCTAATTGCTCGTACCGTTCTTTATCAAAACTATACAACTTGGCTGGGCGATGCGCAACGCCTTCTTGCTTTCCAACTTCTTTTAAAACACCCATCTTTAAAATTCGAGTCCGAAAATTACGCTTATTCAATGGTTCTTTTACACCAAGAATCGCTTCATAAAGATTTTGTAATTGCGTCAAGGTAAATTGCTCCGGCAATAATTCAAAGCCAATTGGCTGATACCGCACTTTGCTTCGCAAACGGTTAATCGCAATTTGAAGAATATAATTATGATCAAAAGCAAGCGATGGAAGTTGTTCAATTTCAAACCATTGTACATTTTTCGCATCAGAAGATGCTTGTACCGGATGCTCGGCTAAATTCACCAAAGCAAAATATGCCACGCTCACTACCCTGCCGCGCGGGTCGCGTTCAGGATCACCAAAGGTGTATAATTGCTCGATAAACACATTGGCAACACCTGTTTCTTCTTCTAGTTCGCGCAAAGCAGCTTCTTCCAAGGTTTCCTCCATTTGTACAAATCCGCCAGGTAAAGCCCAACAGCCCCGGAACGGCTCGTGACCTCGCTGGATGAGCAAGACTTTGAGTCTGCTACCTTCGCCCAAACCAAAAATCACGCAGTCAACAGTAAGTGCAGGGCGCGGATAGTCATAGGTATAAGCCATTTGCGATTGATTTTACAAATCGGATTCCAATACAAGTTTTCCATCTATAAAAACTGCTTGCATATTATCCATTTCCTCAAAGTTAAGAATTGAAGCCGGATTTAAGTGTGTCGATTGCCAATTTCCCTGCTCCGATTCTTCAGCAATGCATTCATAATATAATGGGATTGAAATAGTTGCCTGCAAAAAATATAAAATCGGAATGCTGGAGACTTGCGCTTCGACGTAAGCGGATTTCAACATCAGCATTGGTTGTGTTGGCAAAACAAGCGCTTCCCTTTTAGCAGCATAAAGTGTCAATCCAGGTTTCAGGCGCTGCAAAGCATTTAAGAATCGTTCCGCAAGGCCCAAGCTGGCTAAATATTCTACTTCAGCAGCAGTGAAATGATGCGTCCGCAGAAAAGCCGCCAAAGGCGCAATATCAGGCATACTCAAGGCTTGATCCGTAGAAAGATAAAATATCGCTTGCCGGTGATACCAACCTTTGTCCCAATAATGCTGTGCCGCCATGAGGCGTCCTAAATTGGTTTTTACTAATAAATTTTCTTTATATAACTGCACAAGCAATTTTTTTGTAAAATGTAATATTTTTTAAGCTTCGCGCCAATTTTCGTACAACTTTCTCGTTCTTGAAACGCTCTATTATTATTAAACATTGATTATTGAACATTTATCATTTTCGCAAGCGATTTATTTTGAATATGAAATATTGTTTTTTTATTGTTCTTTTTTCTTTAATTAAGATTGTAGCATTTGGGGCGGAAGCCATGGATACGATTCCTACGCCTTTTGGTCTCAAAATAGATTTATCGCCCGAAAGCAAGAGCTGGCGGGAGTTTAATTCCTATGATGGTCATTTTAGCATTTTATCGCCGGGTGAAATGACACAAAAGATTGATTCTATCCAAACCCCAATAGGTACGCTGGCTTACCATGTTTTCTTTTTCCAGACAAATCAACAAAACGCTGATAATGTGCTATATATGTTGAGCTATTGCGATTATCCTGAAGGCGCGATTCATTCTGACTCAACCGAATTACTCAAAGACTTTTTTGATGCAACCGTAGAATCCGCGGCAAAAGCGGTAAAGGGTGAGCTCATGTACGAGCGAAATGCCAAATATAAAGACTACCCCGGCAAAATTTGGCGGATTGATTACCTCGATGGTAAAGCGCTTATCAAAACCAAAGCTTACGTTATCGGGCGTCGTTATTACACAATTCAAACCATTACACGTAAAGATCGAAGCTTGAATTTTTCTTCCGATAAATTCCTGGATTCCTTTAAGTTATTGGAATAATATTTGTATAATATTTAAAGATAAGCTCGTTTTCATAAGTGATTATTATACTCTTCTACAATTTTTATTATATTTATTAAATTATTTCTGTAAAACAGGGTGATCAAATCAAGCGTTTACGCATGGTCCAGTCCTCGGTGACTTCTTCGCCAAAATGAAATTTTTCATAGCCAAAATGTTCAAATCCCCATTTTTGATAAAAGTTTACTGCCCGTAAGTTTTGATCCCAAACCACCAGCCAGAGCCATTCGTAGCCGTTCATTCTTGCAAAATCTATAATATGATGTAATAAAATCGAACCGATTTTCTGTCGCCAAAAATCTTTCAACACATAAATGCGATGTAATAATAGCGCCGATGAGCCCTCCAGCAATTCATGCGTACGATCCCAACGCAGCAAGGCATAAGCAGCCCATGTATCGCCACAGCGAACCAATAAAAATATTGTTTTTGAATTGTAAAAATCCGCTTCTATATTAGCAATGGTAAAGGTTTTGCTGAGGTATAGTTGCATATTGACAGTATCCGTATCTTCGGCGTAAGCCTCGCGGAATGTTTGCTCGCCCAAGTCTCGTAACAAAGGAATGTGTTGCGGTGTTGCTTCTATGATGCGAATGTCATTTTCGTAGCTCATTTGACTTATTTGGCAGAATTTATGCTTTTCGACAAACGTTTAATGCAAAACTATTCCTACTTTTCACATCCAAAACAATTCATTCGACTTAAAACGCATAATTATGACAACTTTTAAATGGAAAATTCCACAACATGCTTTTTTATTTTTGGCAGCATTTGCTTTTTTTGCAAGTTGCAACAAAGATAACAGTCAAGATATGACCAACGAGAGCGCAATGTACGCAAAAGATATACCGACGCCTACGGCTACCAAAGTTGCGAAAGAACTGAGCATACACGGTGATACCCGAATCGACAATTATTATTGGCTCAACGAACGCGAAAATCCTGATGTAATCGCCTATCTGACAGCAGAAAACGATTATAAAGAAAAAATGATGGAACACACCAAAGGGTTTCAGGATAAGTTGTTCCAGGAGATGAAAGGCCGCATCAAAGAACAAGACCAAAGCGTCCCCTACAAAGACAATGGCTATTGGTACCTCACGCGCTTTGAGCAGGGTCAGGAATATCCGATCTACAGTCGCAAGAAAGGAACATTGGAAGCATCTGAAGAGATCATGTTGAATGTCAATGAATTAGCGAAGTCTTTTGATTATTTCAATGTAGCAGGTTTGTCGGTTAGTCCCGATAATAAAATCCTGGCTTATGGCGATGATACCTTGAGCCGCCGCATTTACACTATAAAATTCAAGAACTTAGAAACAGGCGAAATGCTGGAAGATCAAATTCCAGGAGCGCAGCCTGGTTTCGCTTGGGCTAGCGACAATAAAACGATTTTTTATACAGCTAAAGACCTGGAAACGCTGCGTGGTTATAAAATTATGAAGCATAAACTGGGCACACCCGCCTCACAGGATAAAGAGATTTTTAACGAGAAAGATGATACTTATAATGCATTTGTATATCGCACAAAATCAGATAAGTATATTATAATCGGTACTTCTACAACGCTTGCGCAAGAATATCATATTTTGGAAGCAGATAAACCCGATGGCAAATTCCGTCCGTTCCAATTGCGCGAACGCGGATTGGAATATAGCATTGATCATTATGGTAATAAATTTTATATTCGTACTAATCTGGATGCCAAGAACTTCCGCTTGATGGAAACATCAGAAACGGCAACATCCAAAGAAAATTGGAAAGAATTAATTCCAAATCGCCCGGATGTTTTGTTCGAGGGCATGGATATTTTTAAGGATTATTTGGTGCTTTCTGAACGCAAAAATGGCATCACACAGATTCGTATTCGACCATGGAATGGCGAAGAACATTATATTCAATTCCCGGAAGAAGCTTATTTAGCTTATACTTCTACCAATCCTGAATTCGATACAGAGCAGTTGCGCCTTGGCTACCAATCAATGACCACGCCGAATTCGACCTTCGATTATAATATGAAATCGAAAGAATTCAAGTTGTTGAAGCGTCAGGAAGTACTTGGAGGTTTTGATCCGAATAATTACCAAAGCGAACGCGTGATGGTGGCTGCTCGTGACGGCGCAAAAGTACCCGTTTCTATTGTTTACCGCAAAGGTTTTGAGAAAAACGGCAAGTCCCCGCTCCTACTCTACGGCTACGGTTCTTATGGCGCGAGCATGGATCCAAGTTTCAGCTCTTCACGTCTGAGTTTATTAGATCGTGGCTTTGTGTTTGTGATTGCACATATCCGCGGCGGCGAAGAAATGGGACGCCAATGGTATGAAGATGGCAAATTATTGAAAAAGAAAAATACGTTTACAGACTTTATTGATTGTGCAGAATGGCTTTTGGCGAATAATTACACCAATAAAGACAAGCTTTTCGCAATGGGCGGTAGCGCAGGTGGTCTGTTGATGGGTGCTGTCGTGAATATGCGTCCTGACCTGTGGAAGGGTGTAGTGGCGCAAGTGCCTTTTGTTGATGTAGTCACGACCATGTTGGATGAAAGCATTCCACTCACAACCTTCGAGTTTGACGAATGGGGCAATCCGAAAAATAAAGAATATTATGACTATATAAAGTCTTATTCTCCTTATGATAATGTAGAAGCGAAAGACTATCCGGCATTGTTGGTGACAACGGGTTTGCACGATTCGCAAGTGCAATATTTTGAACCCGCTAAATGGGTTGCCAAAATGCGCGAAATGAAAACCGATAAAAACCCATTACTCTTGCATACCAATATGGAAGCCGGGCACGGCGGTGCTTCGGGGCGTTTTAAAGCTTTGCATGAGACAGCGCTGCAATATGCGTTTTTGTTGGATTTGGCGGGGAAGAACGAGGAGTTTAAAATTAGGTGATTGGGTGATTGGGGAATAGGATGATGGGGTGATGCCCTCATTATTTGCAGAAAAACAGGCTTTTGGAGTAATGCTTCGAGAGCCTGTTTTTATTGGCGGGAACAATTTTTCTAAAACTTTGGTTGGTGGCTTTGTAATAAAATAAATAGAATGGAAACACCCGAACAAAACTACATTGAGATCAACCGCGAGCTGTGGAATGCTAAAACGGAAGTTCACGTCAATTCCGAATTTTATGGATTATCAGAATTTAGGCAGGGTAAAAATGTATTGACGCCCATTGAATTATCACAAGTCGGCGATGTGCAAGGCAAAACCCTGCTGCATTTGCAATGCCATTTTGGGATGGATACGCTCTCCTGGGCGCGGCGCGGCGCAAAGGTTACAGGTATTGATCTTTCGGATAAAGCAATAGATTTTGCAAAACAGTTAGCAAAGGAATGCAATTTAGAGGCGCGTTTTATTTCTTGTAATATTTATGACTTGCCACAGCATTTAGAGGAGCAATTTGATATTGTCTTTACATCGTATGGTACCATTGGTTGGTTGCCTGATCTAAAGCCCTGGGGCGCAATCGTAGCGCGCTATCTCAAGCCGGGCGGGGCGTTTCATTTTGCAGAATTTCATCCTGTTCCCTGGATGTTTGATAATGATTATCATTATATTCAATATAGTTATTTTAATAAAGAAACGATTATAGAGGAAATAGAAGGCACTTATGCCGATCGAAATGCACCGATTAAAAATAAATCCATTTCCTGGAATCATTCATTAACAGAGGTTTTTGAAGCATTATTAAGTCAAGGATTGCGAATAGAACAGTTTGCTGAATATGATTGGTCGCCTTATAATATTTACCCGGAAGGTGTAGAATTTGAAAAAGATAAATGGTATATAAAAGGCATGGAAGGCAAGCTGCCATTGGTGTATGCGCTGAAGGCTGTAAAATCTGAGGGGAAAATGGAGTAATGAAATGCTGGAAAAATGGAATAATGGAAAGATGGAATATCAATTTATTACATGATTCCACCTTTCCATTCATTAAATATTATAAATTATCGTATCAAAGTTACATCGCCTCTTAATACTTCTTCCCTGTTGGTCAAAAATCTGACTCGAATGTAATAAACATAAACATCCGAGGGCGCGTCATTGCCATTATGCTTGCCGTCCCAGCCCTGGCTCGGATTGCCATTATCATATACCAATTGTCCCCAGCGGTTATATACTTTGAATTCAAGGATTGTAAATGGCGTTTTGCTAATCACATTAAAGAAATCGTTTCTACCGTCTCCGTTGGGAGTGAAGGCATTAGGAACATCCACCACCGGTTCATTCAGCGTAACCGTGACAGCAGTAGTAGTCGTGCATCCAGTCGCCGAAGTGATCGTAACTTCATAAGTTACGGGGGATTCATCAGGAGTGTGGCTTATTTGTGGCGTATTGCCACTAATTGATTCACCATTCGCCGTCCAGGCGAAAGTTGCCCCAGCAGGTGTTGCCGGAGTCGTATTAGCAGTAATGGTAAGTGTTTGTCCCAGGAATAAGTTATTTGGATCCGGCGAAATACTGATGCTATCCACCTGAATTGCCTGATTTACAACTACATCCACTGTTTTGACCACTTCTCCACAATCGCCATAGGTGTAAACCAATACAAATTGGGTATTTTGAGTTAAATTATTGATTGTCAAATTTTTACCTGTAAATTGTTGACCATTGCCAGTCCAAACATAAGACTCGGAAATACCTGCGGGCAAATTGCTATTTGCCATCAAGGAAAGTGTCTCACCTCGACAAATAGAAGTATTGCCTGTTATATTTACCTCTGCTGCAGAAACAACAGTGATCGTAATTTCCTGCTCAAGCGTGCCGCATCCCTGGCTTTCTGCTTTCACTCGATAAGTGGTGGTTTGGGTAGGCGAAACCGAGAGTAAAGGATTGTTACTTGTAAAATTGGGATTACCCGGCGACGTCCAGGTGTAAATAACTTCGGGACTATTGCTGGCGTTCAGGTTCAACTGAATGGTCTCGCCTGCACAAATAACTCGATCAGGATTCAATTCCAGAACTGGCGCGGGTGCAACTTCCACCAAAACAGTTTTCGTCACCACGCCACAATTTCTGCCGTAGGTATAAATCAATTCAAAAACCGTATCGTCCGTCAAATTATTAACCGTAACGGTCGGATTTGCCATGGTCTGTCCATTCCAGCGCCAAAGGAAAGTTTCTGTCACACCATTTGGAGCAGTGCCATCGGCAGTGAGTGTTATGGAACTACCTTCACAAATCGTTTGATTATCAGGCACATTTACATCTGCATCTTGCACAACTATAATTGAAATAGACGCTTCAATTGGTTCGCAACCTTCCACTTGTGCCACTACTTTGTAAGTTGTATTTTGCGTTGGTGTGACCGTCAATAATGGGTCATTGCTCATGAAATTAGGATCACTGGAAGAAGTCCAGGTATAAGTCGCGCCTGGAGTATTCGCAAAATTTAAACGAATCGTTTCACCCAAGCATATTTCGGTTCGAGGATTCAAACTAATCTGCGGCACAGGCACATTCAAGGAAGCCGAAGCAGAGCCAGGGCAACCGTCCAATTCTGCCATAAACTGGTAGGAGACACTTGTAAAGGCTGTTGCAGTCGGATTAAAACATTCTGTACAACTCAAGCCGGTAGGCGGCATCCACATAGGTTTGGTCAATCCATCAGGGCCTTCTACTCTGTATTGCACTCTTTCACCAGGACACACTGTTGTATCTGAAGGAATAATTTGTAATTGCGGAATTGGTTTTACTTCTACATTTGCATAAGCAGTATCTACGCAAACGCCATTTGTGGTAATTCTATAATATTGTGTCGTTGTATCTGGTTGAATTACAAGATTATACAAAGAATCAGGCGTCTGTTGTCCGCGATTTGGAAGCCACTTAAATTCTATTTCCATAAAATCTTTGGGTTCAAACAACTCCGATTCCAAAATAATCAAGCTTCCTTCGCAAATCGAAGTATCGCCCGGCATGATCGCTAAATTGGAAGGCAACGAATCAACAATCACAATAATAGAATCAACACGAATACATTCCCCAACGGTAACCGTTGCATAATAAGTAGTTTGAGTTTCGGGTTTAGCTATAATGTTAGTGCCAATGGTATCGCTCAACGAGCCATCATTCGGTGCCCAAATAACAGGCGTACCCGATGGCACTGCCAAAGCGCTTAAATTCAATTCCTCTCCTCGGCAAAGCCTTACCGTATCTGGTTCTTGCCCTTCGACTTGAATAGCAATATCAATCGGCGTAATGCCAATCTGAACCGTATCCATTACTTCGCAAGCGCCACGCGTAGCAGTTATAATATAGTTTCCGGCCGAAGTTGGAAATGTAAGGGTATTGAGGTTTGCAGGATCATCAATGATATCAGGACCAACCAAGCTATAAGTCACGCCGCTTTCGGGTTGACTAAGTCCCAGTTGAACGGGTTGTTCTTGACAAACAGAGGTGTCGGCTACTACTTCCAGCACTGGAGGAATAAATACAGTGACGCTTACACTATCTAATTTGGTAATTGGGCAAATAGGGCTACTTACGCTCAGGAAATATTTCGTTGTTTGTAAGGGCGTTGCCGCTGGATTTGCATCGGTGGAGGTAAATCCTTCAGGAATAGATGTCCATTCGTATATGATATTAGCATTTGGTGCGCCCCCAAGATTCACACTTTCCCCTTGACAGATTTCCAAATCATCGCTGATAGAATATTCAGGGGCTTCTTCCGGTCTAACTGTAATCACTACTGTATCGCGCGGCGTGCAATCAGGCGCAGTAAGGGAAACTGTAATTTGATAAGTACCCGGCGTATTCGCAGAAACGGTTGGATTTGGACAATCCAAACAGCTAAATTCAATTCCAGCAGGCACATTCCATTGCCAAATAGCATCATCGAAGCTACTTCCAGCGATTATATCAAATTTTTCACCCCGGCAAACAGTTACATCCGGCCCCGCGTTCACAGAAAAAACTTCGACTTTGATGTCAATTGTATCGTTATAGCAAACCGCATCCACTAATGCACGATAAGTCGTAGTCTGCGTAGGCGTAGCTATTGGATTTGGGCAATCATCGCAGGATAAAGTTGTGGTATCATTCAACCAGATAATCGAACTTACCGGGCTACTAATTTCTAGCTGAACCGATTCACCCAGGCAAATGGAAGTATCGCCAGCTTCTACAACGCTTGGCAATTGTTCCAAAACAGCTGGCGCTGAAGGTGACCAACTAATACCAACGCCTTCTTCGCCAATCAAATTACCCCAATCATTGATCAGTACTACATAAACTTCGCCTTTAAGAGTAGGAATCGTACTTACAAAATCATCCCCGTCTGCGCCGGGTTCATCGCCACAATCGTATTCATCTGTCACAGGTGTATTAAAAATAGGATGCCTATCAGCAAGACCCGTAACTCCGGGCGTAGGCGACCAGGAACTCCGAATTGGTTGATTATTTCTAATGAAGGCAATGACTTGATCCTTGCTTTCGCAAACTTGATCCTGTGTAAAAGGGCCCCACACATTAAAATCCAAGTCGGAAGGTACGCTAACCGTTATTCACATCTCGTTCAATTTCAATATCTTGGAAGCCGTCTTCAAAATCAAAGATCGTAGGCAAGCCATCCAACCGCACACAACCATTCAATGGATTACACAATGCGTCCACCAGCGCAGGCGAAAGCGAGCAGGTTGTTTCTTCTATTTTTATATCAAAAGGCGTACAGCCGTCGGCATCCGACACAATGATATAATAAGTCCCGGCACTTCGAAGATTGGCAGAAGAGATAATACCATTAGTGCCCCTTGCCACACAAGTAGAAGTAGAATCGGTGGGCGAACCATAGACAACCAGCACGCCTGTGCCTTCGTTCGCGCCGCTTACTTCAATATTGATGCAAGTTCCGCCCAAAGAATTATAAGTAAATACATATTCCGGTCCATTCAAAAAATTATCATTTACACATGGAGAGGTTCCAAAAGTAGCTACGGATTCACAAGTAGAAAGTCCAGTTTGAGTAAAAGGTAAGCTGGAAATTTCTGTTGGGTTGTCAAGACTTTGATTATCGCAAGGCGCAGAAGAACACTGCCAGGTCAATTCAAATCCCGGAAAACTTACTAAAAAATCAGACTCAAACTCAACGGTGATACATCCCGTTTTCGATTGAATTCTAAACGGCGTGCCCGAGTCTTGCCCGTACAATTCTGCTATCAGTGGCGAACTGGTATTTGGTCCAGCATAAAAGCGAAGAAAATCGCCAAAAATGCCCAGCAATACTGGCTCCACATCAAAACTAATCAAATCAATTTCCAAACAAGAATTGGGCTCTGTAGGACATATCGTAAAAGTAGAATTTTCAAAATCATTATAATCGCCATCGGGGCCGCCCGAATCGTACAATGTACCAAAACAAGCATTTGAACCAGTAGCATCGCCCATATTAATAGCCGGCACGTATTGCTCGATGCATAATGTGAAATCACCGGAATTGGCAGCAGCAGTCGCCGAATAGTCATTGACTCTTACAAAATAAGTATCTCCAGCCGATAACCCAAATACGTCTAAGCGCAATTGGTTAGTGCCGTTCGGTACAGAAGAACAAGCAATTTCTGATAAACCATCGGTTGAACAATCGCCTCGATAAACAGCTATTTGAGGATTGTTCAAGGCTTTGGCATTCGTTCCATTATTTACCCCTTGTATAAAAATAGTAATATCGGAAGTTCCAGCATTTGGAGTAAAGGAAAACCACACATCGCGCTGGGTCGTTCCTCCGTTAAAACAAGTGGGGCTATTGCGCGAGCCGATATTCGAGGCCGTCGCGTTTACATTGGTGTAAATGTCACCATCGCAACTTGGGAGTGTACCCAAACTGGTTGCTCCGGCACAGTTGTCATTGGCAGGTTTGGCAAAAGATAATGTCGTGATAATCAACCCAAAAAGCAGCGTAAAAAGTGATCTCATTCTTTGTTTTTTCGTTGGAGTAAATTGGAATGTCAATAGAATTGACCAAAAATAAATAAAATTTATGCCGAAGGCATTCCTTTGGAGCAATTTTCTTTGCTCGTGTGCTATTTCGGCAAGAAAACGACAAAATTGGAGGGTAGGCTCGTTGCTGCTGCGATAAAAGTAAGAATAATCTGATAATTGGTCAGATTCAAACCATAAAATTTGTATTTTAAATGACAGGAGAAATAATAAATTGCGCTACTCGGTCAATCAGATCAGGATTTTTCATCAAGCGATAGTGCCCAAATCCTTCTGTGACTAGTAAAGTAGTATTTTCCCAAGCATCAAGAACGGCCTCAGAAGATTGGAACGGTACCATCGGGTCAAGGCGATCATGCACCAATAAAGTTTCTTTTACCGACAATTTTTCGTAAGCGTGTCGAACATCAACAGCGTCAACCGGCCGCTGAAAAAGATTTTCCGTGTATTTGAAGAGTTCTATTGCCACAGATTTTGGCAATTTCAATAGCTGTACATTTTTTTGCATCACTTTTCTCATACTACTGGGTGTAGCAATCAAAACCAATTTTTCAAGCTCAATCGGCTTAGAACTGTTGGATAGCGCAAAAACAGTGGATGCCCCGCCGAAAGAATGCGCAATAATGCTATGAACATTGCCAACCTGGCGAATCGCTGCCTGGATTGCTCCTGCAAAATGAACGAGATTCGTGCGTTTTCCACCAGAATTGCCATGCGCCGGCCCATCGAATGCTACGACTCGAAATCCTTGTTTTATTAAACTTGGCACAAAAGTTCGTAATGCAGTACCTCTTGATTCCCAACCATGTACGAGCAAAATCGTTCGATCTCCACTACCCCATTCGTAGCCTTTCAAAATTTGTTTTCCATACAAAAACTCAAACATTCGAGCGGACTCCAATATTTCATCAGAAGCTTTGTGATGCGCGCGCACGCGAGGCGTTGTAAAGAACTGAAATGCTAATTTCCCGGCATATTTTGGAAAAAGCGGCCCGAAAACTTGAAAACCTAATTGTATCAACTTTAATACAGGCGGATTGCCTGCGATCGACTCAGAAGTCTTATCAATATGGCTTGTTTCAAGGATTTCTACTCTTTTGGTGGAAGGAATAGCATTCATGATTTGGGTGATTTATTTTATTTTTAATTTACTAAAAATCAGTTAGTTAAAGTCAAATTATTAATAAACTTGAAGTTCTTCAATCATTTCAAACAGTTGTTTGCTCATCGTATCAAAATAGCGCATATCTTTATACAAGCGCGTCAGCAAAATCGAGCCTTCCAGCGTTGCAATAAAGCGCACGGCAAAAGCGCGCGGGTCGGTATCACTTCGTATTTCATTTTGTGCAATTCCACGTTGTATCACATAAGCGATGCTTTGTTCCCATTGATCCAAGGCAGCTTTCACACGCTCTCGAAGCACAGGATTATTATCATCGACTTCTACCGCTGTATTCAAAATCGGACAACCACCTTCCACAGGCGGATTCAAAATCCGTTCCTGGTAAAAATGCACCACTGCCCTAAGTTTATCCAATACCTTCTTTTTCAGCTTCGTACGCAGTTTAATTTCTTGTGCTACGGTCTCCACTGAATGCTCAAAAGCGGCAATCGCGATTTCTTCCTTACTCTTGAAATTGCCATATACCCCACCTTTCGATAAGCCGGTCGCTTGCAAAATATCATCCATCGAGGTGCCGGCATAGCCCTTCTGGTTGAACAGATTAGCAGCTTGCTCTATAATGAACATTCGAGTGCGCTCTGATTTTGAGATCGTTTCTTTAATCAACGTTTTTAATTTTTTACAATGCAAAAATAAACCAATCGGTCGAATTTCAAAACCGACCGGTCGGTTTTTCGACAAAAATCAAGAATTGTAGGATTGAACTTGAAAAATTGTATTTTTCGATCTTGAATCTTTAATTATTTGTATGCGACTTTTTTTAGGTTTAGGCAGTAATCTGGGCGACCGAAAGCAGCATTTGCAAAGGGCAACCGAACAAATTGAATTGCGCATTGGCGAGATCTCAAAAGCGTCGAGTATTTATGAAACGCAAGCCTGGGGTATCGAAAACCAACCTGATTTTCTCAATCAAGTCCTAGAAATTAATACCCAACTTGAGCCGGAAAAAATATTAGAAATAATTTTAATAATAGAGCAAAATATGGGGCGTGAACGCCACGTAAAATGGGGAGAACGATTGATTGACATCGATATTTTGTTTTATGACGCTTTGGTACTAAAAACTGAAAAATTGATGATCCCCCACCCTTTTTTGCAAGATCGGAATTTTGTGTTAGCGCCGTTGGCAGAAATTGCGCCCGATTTTGTGCATCCTGTTTTGCAAAGAAATATTCGGGATTTGTTTTTAGATTCAAAAGATCAACTTATTGTGAAAATTTTAACTGAGTAAAATAATTTTACAGAATTGAATACTTTTTTTCCATACAATTTCATTGCCATCGAAGGAAACATCGGGGCTGGAAAGTCCACGCTTTCCAAAATGATTGCCAAGGATTTTGGCGGGCGCTTGGTGCTGGAACGCTTTGATGACAACCCTTTTCTGCCTTATTTCTATGAAAATCCCGAGCGTTATGCTTTTCCCGTAGAGTTGTTTTTCATGACCGAGCGACACAAACAATTGCAAGAAGAAATCGCGCAACAGAGTCTTTTTGAGCAGTTTATCGTTTCGGATTATTTTTTTCTAAAAACCCTGCTTTTCGCAAAAAATAATTTGAAAGAAGAGGAATATCGCTTGTTTCAGCGCTTATTTTACATTCTGAATGCTTCTTTTCCAAAGCCAGAATTATTGGTCTATTTGCACCGCTCTGTGCCACAATTATTGGAAAATATTCAAAAGCGCGGCCGACATTTTGAGAAAGACATTTCAGCCGAATATTTACTGCAAATCCAGCATACTTATTTTGATTTTTTCAAATTAGAACAGTCCTTACCAATTTTAATTTTGGAAATTGAATCAATTGATTTTCAGTCAAATAAAAATTATTACTTTCAGTTAATTGAACTTCTCAAGCAGCAATATAAACCTGGTATTCAAACAATTAGAATCAAATAAATTTATTTACCGACGGTTCGTCGTTTTTTGCGCATCTAAAAGAACTTTTTCGCGTACTGGGGTGTCTTATGTTTAAACATTCATTAGTCACCAAATTTTATTTTGTTATGACTATCAATATTCCTGCATCCGACAAAAAACGCATCGTCATCGTAGGTGGTGGCTTCGCGGGTCTTACGCTGGCGCGAAAACTTTCCAACAAAAACTTTCAAATTGTATTGATCGACAAGAACAATTATCATCAATTTCAGCCATTGTTCTACCAGGTAGCGATGTCAGGCTTAGAGCCAAGTTCCATTGTATTCCCGTTGAGGAAATTATTCCAAAACCAGAAGGATGTTTTTATCCGAATGGCAGAGGTGCAATCGATTGATACGAGTATTCATACGATTTATACAAATATCGGTGATTTGCAATATGATTATTTGGTGCTTGCTCTTGGCGCAGAGACCAATTTCTTTGGCAATGAACAAATTGCGGGCAGGGCAATTCCGATGAAATCGGTAGCGGAAGCACTCTATTTGCGCAATCGCATTTTGAATGATTATGAAAAAGCACTGACGACTTCAGATAATGACGAAAGGCAAGGTTTGCTTGATATTGTGGTGGTCGGTGGCGGCCCAACAGGCGTAGAAGTGGCTGGTTCTCTAGCAGAAATGAAAAAATTTATTTTGCCAAAAGATTATCCCGAACTAAATGTAAACGAGGTGGCTATTCACTTGATCGAAGGCGCGCCGCGCGTGTTGAGTACCATGTCGGAACAAGCTTCTGCAAAAGCTCATCGCTTTTTGTCTGAATTAGATGTGAAAGTAAAATTAAATACATTTGTGACTGATTTTGATGGCAAATGGATACTTATGAACGATGGAACGAAGCTCCGTGCTAATAAGGTCATCTGGGCAGCCGGTGTTCGCGGATCTAAAATCGAAGGTTTATCCAAGGATTTAATTGCGCCGGGCAACCGTATCAAAGTAAATCGCTTTAATCAAGTAGAAGGTTATCATAATATATTTGCCATTGGCGATGTGGCGTTTATGATCGAAGAAAAATACCCAAAAGGGCAACCGCAAGTCGCGCAAGTTGCTATTCAGCACGCCACGCATTTAGTCAAGAATTTGAAACTATTGCAAAAAGGGCAAACTTTGAAGCCATTTTCTTATTACGATAAAGGTTCGATGGCCACTATCGGCCGTCACCTGGCAGTAGTGGATCTACCCTACTGGCGCTTCCAGGGCGCATTCGCTTGGTTCGTGTGGATGTTCGTGCATTTGTTTACGCTACTTGGAGTCAAAAACAAGCTTTTTGTATTTATCAATTGGGTATGGAATTATTTCACATACGACCAGTCCTTACGCCTGATCATTCGGCCTAAAGTGCCAAAAGCATTGAGCGAGCGCACACCTGCGGTAGAAGAAGTAATTCAGCATTAAAAGGGTAAGGGTGATTTTGTTTGCGGGTCACTTTATATTATAGAAATCTTTCATTTGAAGCTAACTGCAAGCAATCATAGAACTAAATAAAAATTTACTGCCCTTTCGTTCTGTCGCGGATTTCTGTTTTGATAACTGTCCCTTTGGAGAGGCGTTCTTCGTGCTCTTTGCGCCGTTTTTCTTGATAATATTCGATCTGCGTTTTTACATCGAGCGGTCTTCGGTTCAAATTTCTATGATAAGAAACCATAATAAACCGTGCCATATCATCAGGAAATGTAATGCCTAATTCTCTGATATAGTGAGACAAACGTGAGCCATTGTAAAAATCCCAATTGACAATCATCCAACGTCCAAAACCAAAAAATAATTCACGCGCAGCTTCTTCTTCGCTCATGGATTTAAAGCTGGCCTTTGAACTATCGTCAATAAGTTTATTCAGTTGGACAAAAGCATCCGTTAAATCAACTGGTATATAAACTTCATTAATATATTCTAACTTGATTCTCCGTTGGTATTCTTTTTCAAATGCCTCTTTGGACATTGGCGGCTGCGCCACAAGCGCTACGCATGAGAAAAGCATTAAAACCGAGGTAAGATATTTTGCCAACATAAGATTCACCTGTTTTCCTGGTAACAAAACTTAGAAAACCCTTTTTTATTGCAAAAAATCCTTGTTTTTTGATTTCCAGCCTTTTACCAGCGAATTAAAGCCGAGCCCCAGGTAAAGCCACTGCCAAAAGCCGCCAGGCATACCAAATCGCCATCTTTTACAGCGCCCGACTCCCAGGCTTCACAAAGCGCAATCGGCACAGAAGCAGCAGTCGTATTACCATATTTTTGAATATTATTCCAGACTTGATCTTCGCGCAAACCCATTTTCCTGGCGACAAAATCGCTGATACGCAGGTTCGCCTGATGCGGAATAAGCATATCAATATCAGAAGGCTTCAGCCCAACTTTATTAAGGGCTCCATGATTACTTCCGGGAATTTTTGCACCGCCATTTTGAAAACAAACTGCCCTTCCATATTCGGAAATATCTGTCGAGACTCCAGCATATGCTCATTAATAAACATCTCGCCATATTCTGCATCCGAGTAGCCGTAATCTACTTTTTCTTCGAGTCTATTCGCATGGTAACCGCCGTGCGCACCGGGATTGATAAAAGAGAGTTTTTCGGCGTAAGTGCCATCGGAATGTAGATGGGTGGTCAGAATCCCTTTGTTTTCTTCTTCTGTAGGTTGTATCACAACTGCCCCGGCACCATCACCAAAAATAACGGTCACATTTCTACCTTCCGTCGTAAAATCAAGCCCCATCGAGTGCATCTCAGCCCCCACCAGCAAAATGTTTTTGTACATCCCCGTTTTTACAAACTGGTCAGCAATAGACAAGCCATACACAAAACCCGAGCATTGATTCCGAATATCTAAAGCGCCTATTTCGGTATTGGTGATGCCCATTTCGCGCTGAAGCAATACGCCACAGCCGGGAAAGTAATAATCAGGACTAAGCGTCGCAAAAATGATAAAATCAACTTCTTCTTTAGAGATACCGGCCCGTCGGATGGCGATTTCCGCAGCACGAGCGCCCATTGTAGTGGTTGTCTCTTCGTGCTTTTTGCCGTAACGGCGCTGTTTGATTCCCGTGCGTTCCTGAATCCATTCATCGGTAGTATCCATCACTTTCATCAGGTCTGCATTGGTTACTATTTTTTCCGGCACGTAATAACCGATGCCGCCAATTTTTGAACGCAACATAATTATTTCACTTTTTTAAACGATTTGAGAATATAATAATGTAAAATGTTTAGATAAATTCTTGACTTTGAAGAAAATTTCTGTATAAATTGCATTGTAAAATCAGAAAAATTATTTTGCCGAATTACTCAAAAGCAATTTATTGCATCTAATCTTTTCTGAAAGTTCATCAAAGATATATATTTGTGCAATACTCTTAATCGTTATATTCAGAATTATTACAAAACCACGCTTGTTGCTTTGGATTCGTCCAGAAGTCCTCAGTTCATTTTAAAAACAAAATTTCCCTTAAATCGAACTATTTAAGCCTACAATTTATTTTTGTAACAACACTTTATCCATCTATGAGTCGAATACAGTTGGGAATCATAGAAGACGAACCATTGGTACTCGAGACCCTGGAGACTTTTCTTAGCAAACAAGTGGACATTAATGTTGCGCTTACTGCTTCTTCGGTTGAAGGTTTTTTAAATCGCCTGGATGATGACTTGGCCCTGGATATGATCTTGCTTGATATTGGATTGCCCGGTATTTCAGGGCTGGAAGGCATTCGTTATCTTCGGGAAAGGCGCAATGAACTGGACATCTTGATTTTGACATCTTCGGATGATTCGGAGAAAGTATTTAAAGCCTTGTGTGCAGGCGCTGTATCTTATATTTCCAAGCGTACCGACTTAGTCACGATCAAAGAAGCTCTGGTCACGGTGCACCGAGGCGGCGCTTATATGTCGCCGGCCATTGCCCGCAAGGTGATTGAACATTTTGGCCCTCGCAAATCGCATGACGACTCGGGTGATATGCTTACTCCTCGCCAAGAGCAGATTGCCAAAGGACTCATTGAAGGGTTGAGTTATAAAATGATCGCCGATCGTTTTGAAATTTCAGTAGAAACGGTGCGCGATCATATTAAAAAATTTATAAAAAACTCCAAATTAATAGTCGAATGGAGTTAATTAATAAAATTAATAAAGACGACGATAAATAATTGAGGGGCGGCGGCGGTGGATTTATGCCCCCTATAATTACTGATTTTTACAAAGAATTGAGAAAACGAAACGCGACTTGTGTGTAATAGGAATCTATTTTTTATTCAAAGCTACCCAATTTCCAATGGCATCCTGTAAGCTTACACAGCAGTATTGGAGGCATTTTTTTGCATTCATTCTACTGATATTCAGTTGTTCTGCCGTCTTTTCGCAAAGGCTTAACACTACGATCATTCCCAAATTTTATAGTGTAAACGACGGCTTATCTGATCGTTTGGTGACGGATATCGTGCAATCCAGGGATGGATTCATTTGGTTGGCAACTTATAATGGCCTAAATAAATTTGATGGCTACGAATTTGTAGTGTTTAATGATGACTTTAACAATCCCAATCGTATTTCTAATAGTAATATTGAAAAATTGTTATTGAGTAAAGATGAGAAGCTCCTTATTACTTATCAGAATAAAATTTCTTATTTTGATCTGCTCGATCCTTATACTCATCTTGTTACCAAAGTAAACTTATCAAATCCGGAAAACGGTATCAAAGGTATCGTACGACAAATATCAACCAACAAAAAAGGAGATATTCTCGTGCTTGCCACTACTCAAAAAGGAACTTTTTTGCATTTATATACATCTGATAATCAATTCAAAACCTTATTTGAGATACAAGAAGAAAGGAAAAAGCAGTCTGTTGCGGCGAGCATTTTGCAATTGAGAAACGGCAATTATCTTTTAAACGATAGCGAAAAGGGCTTGCGCTTGGTCAGTGCTTCCGGTAAAATAATTAAAACTTTTTATGAAAAAGATTTTTCAGTTGAATTAAGTAAAGAAACCTATCCCGGCGTACCCGTATTCATGCACGAAGATCAAAAAGGAAGAGTTTGGTTATCATTTGGGCAACATACTGGTGTTTTTCTCTTTTCGGAAAAAGACAATACGTTCCAGATTTATTCGAGGCTACCTTCGATTCAAAACTATTCGCAACTCTGGGAGGATCAACAGGGAAATTTGTTATTTGCTCATGCCACTGGAAATGGGAACTATCCAGATATTCAAAATCTTTATTGCTTGCAATCGAATGGTATCTTAGTTGATTTTTCACATTTGGTTGCCTTAGTCCGCGTATTGTCAGCCTTTATAGTGAGGATTTTTACAAAACCATTATTCTGGGCATCGACAGTGGCTTAAAAATTGCACAAAACAGTTATTATCAGATTCAAACATATTTAGCCGATCCATTAGGTGATGACCAGCGCGGCCACGTAATGCGAGGCATTGATGGCAACAAGGAGAAGGTTTACTTTGTAGAAGAAGGTGGCGGATGGTATGCACTTGATTTGCAAACAGATCGCTTGGATACGCTCGAATTAATTGATTATCAGACTAATAATCCCGTAGAGAATGATTGCGTATTAGATATTCATCTGGATCAAAAAGGATTCCTGTGGGGTATTTCTTGTAATAATTTGCAGGAGGGGCAGCTTCATAAAATTGATCCCCAAACCGGGTTGACCGAAACTTTTCGATTCAAACAACGCTTCCGGGCTTTCACACAAAGCCGTAATGGCATTTTTTGGTTATTAGGAGAGTCCAATAACGGAGACGATAATCAGTTGGTGTCATTTAATCCTGATAATCAACAGTTTAAGTCTTATTCAAACAATAAAGGTAAAAGCCCGCTGGAAGATTTTACACCATTTTATATTACAGAATCAAAGGATGGATGGCTTTGGATTGGTACGAATAATGGACTTATTAAAGTTGATCCGCAAAAAAAATCTACTTCTAAAATCTATCAAACCCAACCAGATGATGAAGGCAAAGGCTTGCGTAGCAATACCATCTATTTGATCTTTGAAGATAAGGATGGTTTACTCTGGTTGGGCACTACCAATGGTTTAAGTGTTTTAAACCCCGAAAACGACCACATCTATACCATAGATCAAAAAAGCGGATTAGTCAATAATACCGTTTGCGGCATTATCCCTGATGAAAAAGACAATTTTTGGATCAGCACTTTCAATGGCTTATCTTATTATGACCGAGACAAAAAGGAGTTTCATAATTATTTTCATGTGGATGGACTCAGCAATGACGAGTTCAATCGTTTCTCTTTTTATCGGGATGTGAAGGGAAGGTATTATTTTGGCACCGTCAATGGCATCAATGCTTTCCATGCAAATGACCTGCTAACCGGAGAAATCATTCCTAATATAGCAATTACTAAAATTGTGCGTTATAATACTCGGAAGGATAGTGTTTTTGTTCAATATGATCGCTTAAATCCTATCGAGTCTATAAAAATTTCTCCTTATGATGCCTATTTTCAGCTTCATTTTATGCTACCAAAATATAGTGATCCCGATCGGAATCAATTCAGAATATGGCTGGAGAATTATGAAAAAGATTGGATATATCTGGGCAATACATCTTATATCAGATACAACAGTCTCCCTCCGGGCAATTATACCTTACATATCGAAGGCGCAGACGCCAACGGTAATTGGAGCGCCGAAGCTTTAAAAATACCTATTACTGTAAAAAAAATATTTTACCGTACAGCTTGGTTTTGGCTATTGATTATAGGTGTCCTGAGTGGTATCGCTTACATAGCATTTAGGTATCAATGGGAACAAAAGTTGCAAATGGAGCGATTCCGCACCAAATTATCGAGCGATTTGCATGATGAATTGAGCGGTCTGCTCTCGGGCATTGCTATGCAAACCGATATGCTACAAATGATGGATCAAGATGAAACCACTAAATCCCGCTTGCGGCATATTGGTGAGGTAAGTCGCAAGGCGATGTCAAAAATGAGCGACGTAATTTGGTCAATCGATTCACGCAAAGACAAAATGGGCGATTTGCTCTTGCGTATGCGCGAACACGCGGATGACATATTGCTTCCACTCAATGTTCAATATACTTTTGAGGAGCGAAGAATCGACCCTTCCCACAAAATCCCTCCTACCATTCGGCAAGAATTATATCTAATTTTTAAAGAATCTATCAACAACATCGCCAAACATTCCAATGCAAATCGAGTCAATATTATGCTACAAAATAATGACGGGCAATTTTTGATGGAAATTGAAGATAATGGCAAAGGAGTTGCTAAAGCCCTCAATGGTAAAGCTATCCATCACTCGGGGCAAGGTCTATCGAATATAAAAATGCGGGCTCGCCGAATCAATGCAAAAGTAGAAATCCTTAAAAATCAAGGATATACCGTAAGTCTTAAAATGCGAAAGTTCGCCTGAACACCCCACCCCATGAAGATGTGGTTTCGCAATGTTGCGTGGTGCTGTATATTTGTAGCGAACAATACAAGAAATGAGATTTTTATCGCATAAAGAATTCCTTCCTATTCACCTATCAACAAGAAGCGTGTTTACTAAGCGGGACTTTCTGTACTCTCTCTAGAAAGTCCCTCCTTTTTTTATGTGAAAGGAAGAAAAGAAAATTAAACCCCGTTTCCACTTATTTTTTTCTCAGAAAAGCTAATCTCCAGAAGGCTCTTTTCTCAATTGAAGCAATATGCCCGGGGTTGAGTAAGAGCCTTTATAATTTTATTTCAATTCTTCAAAATGCTGATCAGATTAGGATAATCTGTGATGATTCCATCCACGCCCATATTGATCAATCCACGCATCGTTATAGTATCGTTCACCGTCCAGGGGATGATCCGCATTTTTTGAGTATGAACTTTTTCTACCAGATTCGCGCTTACCAAAGCATGATAAGGGCTGTAAATATTGGGCTTGAAGCTTAATTTCTCCATATTTTTTTCCAATCCATCCGCATTTTCGAGCAGATAAGCAGTTACGATCGTTTCATCAATCTCATGCACCGCTTGCAAAGCTCGCACATCAAAGGATTGAATGCAAGTGCGATCCTTTATGCCAAGTCGATTGATTTGATCTATAAGCAATTGCGCGAAAATCCTCGGTTCAGGTGTAAAAATATTATCCCATTCTGGTTGGCTTTTGATTTCAATATTATAAAATGGCAATGCGATCTTATAATCCTTGCAATGCCTTTCCACTTCTGTTACACCCTCACTCAACAACGGCTTATGAGTTGGCAACGACTGCTGTTCTGGAAACCGCACATTTCCTCGGCTTCCGCAATCAAATTGTCGAATTTCATCATAAGTTAACTGAAAAATTTTGAATGCCTTATCCTCCTCTTCTGTCACCAGTGAACCATCAGGTTTGCTACAAATACTCGCCGACATCCAGGGTTCATGAGAAAGTATCACCTGACTATCTTTGGAAATGACCACGTCCATTTCCAGCGTTTTTATTGGATATTCCAAAGCTTTCAAAAAGCCGGGAATACTATTTTCAGGCATCAATCCGCGCGCGCCGCGATGTCCTTGCCAGTCAAAGTTTTCAGGAATTTCCACTACCGAATCGGCTTGTTTTGGTTGGCATCCAAATAAGAAAAGTATTAAAACCAGGCATGAAATAAGCAGCTTCATATTATTTTTTATTCAAATAATCAATTGCAAGATTGCACAATAGGCGAACACCCAGTTGCATTCCTTTGTCATCCACATAAAAATCAGGCGTGTGATGTGGCGGCGCAAGCTTCGGGTCATTGCCTTTGGGCATGCCGCCTACAAAAATGAACAATCCCGGAATCTTCTGCGCATAAAAAGCAAAATCCTCCTCTCCAGTAATGGCATCAATCAAAATTACATTGTTTTTACCCGCGGTGCGCTCCATCGTTGACAGCATTTGCGCGGTCAATGCGGGATCGTTGTACGTCACAGGTGTTCCTTTTATAATTTCCACCTCAGCGGTAGCGCCAGCGCTTTCGGCAATAGTAGTCGCTACATGACGGATTTTATCATGTATAATGCGCTGCATAGCCGTATCAAGCGTGCGAATGGTACCTGTCATCTCCGCTTCTTCTGGAATGATATTATTGCGGACACCGCTTGTAATTTTGCCAACGCTAATAACGGCGGCTTCTTTGGTGAGTTCGGTTTGCCGACTAATAATCGTTTGCAAGCCCATAATAATCTGAGCAGAAGTCACAATCGGATCAACGCCCGTCCATGGAGTCGAGCCATGCGTTTGTTTGCCTTTTACTTTGATATTGAAAATGTCTGCAGCCGCAAGTTCACCGCCAGGCTTGTATTTGAGCTTGCCAACTTCCGTCGCCGAATTGATATGCAATCCAAAAATAGCATCCACTTTTGGATCATCCAGAACACCCTCTTCCACCATCAAACCAGCTCCACCTTTCTCGCCAGGAGGCGCACCTTCTTCCGCTGGCTGAAAAATAAAAACGATTTTGCCTTTCAATTGATCTTTCATTCCCACCAAAATTTCCGCTGCGCCCATGAGCATTGCTACGTGCGTATCGTGTCCGCAAGCGTGCATCACGCCTACTTCCTGCCCTACGTATGTTCCTTTAGCTTTTGATGCAAAGGGAATATCTACTCGTTCGGTCACAGGAAGGGCATCCATATCCGCACGAAGGGCGATCGTTGGGCCGGGTTTACCCGTATTGAGAATGCCAACAACCCCCGTATGCGCGATGTCGATTTTTATTTCCAAACCCAATGATTTCAAGTGGTTTGCAACGTATTTTGCGGTTTCAAACTCGCGGTTGGAAAGCTCAGGATTCTGATGCAAATGATGCCGCCAATCGATAACTTTACTTTCGATCGCTGAAGCTTTTTTATCAATCATCGCGCCACTCCCATTTTGAGCAGCCAGCGATAGAGATAGCGTGGCAGCTATTGCCAACAGTAATATTTTTTGCATAGTGATTCAATTTTTAGAAAATGAGATAAGCTTTTTGGAGGCGATCCAAAAATAATAAAATTGAGCAGATCAAAAGAGGCAAACTGAAAATTATGATTTATCTAAGGCTACTGATCGCCAATTGTGGGGTTTCCACTTCCATTCTACCCGGATACACTTCCAAGGCTTTTTTCGAGGCAATCCATCGCCGCTTCGAGCTTTTGAACGTTGATCACGTAAGCGAGTCGCACTTCGTTTTTGCCTAATCCTGGAGTTGTATAAAATGCTGCGCCAGGAGAAAGCATCAGCGTAGCGCCCTGATAATCAAAATCTTCCAGCAGCCATTGGCAGAAGCGGTCGGCATCATCAATCGGGAATTGCGCAAAGCTGTAAAAAGCGCCACCGGGGAGGTAGCAGACAACGCCAGGCATTTGGCTCAAGCGATTGTAAACGGTTTTGCGACGTAGATCATATTCTGATTTCACCATTTCCAAATAACGATCATCCGCATCCAGCATAGCCTCGGCAAGAAATTGCTCTAAAGTCGGCGAACCGAGGCGTAGCTTGGCGAAACGCGATACCGCGTCCAACACCGATTCATTGCGCGTGACCAAAGCACCTACCCTTGCACCGCAAGCGCTGTATCTTTTAGAGACAGAGTCTATCACAATCGCGTGATCCTCAATATCAGCGATATTTAAAATAGATGTAAACTCCTGATTGTCAAAACAAAACTCCCGATAAACTTCATCCACGATCAAAAATAAATCGTATTTCCGGGCCAAAGCAGCCAATCCTTCAAGCGAGGCTCGATCATAGAGACAGCCCGTAGGGTTATTAGGATTGCACAATAAAATGGCGCGGGTTTTATCGGTTATTACTTCTTCAAAGGCAGCAATATCAGGCAAAGCGAAGCCATCTTCGATATAACTGGTGATTGGACAGATATTGACGCCCGCCATGTGCGCAAATCCATTATAATTGGCATAAAATGGCTCGGGCACAATCACTTCTTCGCCAGCTTCCAGGCAAGCCAATAGTACAAAATAAAGTCCCTCGAGGCCCCAGTGGTTACGATGATTTGCTCAGCATCTACTTTGACATTATATTTTTTATAATATTCTGTCAGCTTTTGACGGTAGTAAGCAATACCTTCGGCAGGGCTATACTCAAGGATTTTTACATCCAAAGATTTTAATTTATCTAAGGCCGCGGCCGGCGTTTCAATATCCGGCTGACCGATATTCAAATGATAGACTTGTTTACCTTGAGCTTTGGCTTTTTCCGCCATGACTGCAAATTTGCGAAATGGGGATAAGGGTACTGTATTTCCACGTTGGGAAGACGAAGGCATATCAAAAATGGATTAGGTACAATTGATTATTTTCAATTGTGGTTGATAAATGCTACTATTTCAAAAAATTAGCGGCAAAGATAATCCAAATTTCAACCCGCCGAAACCCCTGAACGTAGAAATTCTGTTTTAAACTTGAACGACAGGAATTCATTTAGTCTCGAATAAAGAAATCCGTAAATATATTTTTCCTTTTGATCAAAAGCGCGTAATTCGCGGTCAAACCGAACAATCAATTAAGTTATGCCCGGAAATTCATTTGGACAAGTTTTTAAAATTACCACCTTCGGCGAATCGCATGGCACGGCCATTGGCGTTATTATTGATGGCTGTCCCGCAGGATTGAGATTGACGAAGCTTTTATTCAAAAGGAATTAGATCGGCGGCGGCCGGGGCAATCGAGTATCGTTACCCAACGCAAGGAAGACGACACCGTGCGTATTCTATCTGGCGTTTTTGAAGGCAAAAGTACGGGCACGCCCATCGCTATGGTCATTTATAATGCCGACCACCGCTCCGGGGACTACAGTCATATCGCTGATAAGTTCCGCCCTCTCATGCCGACTTCACTTATTTTGCCAAATACGGCATCCGCGATTATCGCGGTGGCGGGCGCTCCTCTGCAAGAGAAACCGCAGCACGCGTGGCTGCCGGGGCCGTAGCCAAATTGCTCTTGCAAACGCAAGGCATCCATATTAACGCCTACGTCAGTCAGGTTGGACATTTGAAAGTAGAAAAAAGTTACCAGGAACTCCATTTTGAAAATATCGAAGCGACCGATGTGCGTTGCCCGGATTTGGAAATAGCGCAGCAAATGATTGATTTGATCAAAGCGGTGCGCAAAGATGGCGATACAATTGGCGGCGTTGTAAGTGCGGTGATCCAAGGCTGTCCCGTAGGTTTGGGTGAGCCTGTTTTTGATCGCCTGCACGCCGATCTGGCTAAAGCCATGCTAAGCATCAATGCTACCAAGGGTTTTGAATATGGCTCCGGTTTCGATGGGGTATCTATGCGCGGCTCGCAGCATAACGACGTTTTCTTCAATGACGAAGGCAGTATCAAAACCAAAACCAATCACTCCGGCGGCATCCAGGGTGGCATTTCCAATGGGATGGATATTTACTTTCGGGTAGCCTTCAAACCTGTGGCTACCATCATTCCAGAACAGGATTCCGTCAACGAAGCGGGCGAAGCTGTCAAAGTCGTAGGTCGTGGAAGGCATGATCCTTGCGTACTTCCCCGTGCCGTGCCGATTGTCGAGGCCATGGCGGCGTTGGTATTGGCAGATCATTGGTTGCGGCAGCGATTGGCACGCCTGTAAAGAAGTGTCCTACGGCTCAGAGCCGTAGGACACTTTGAGATTATCTTTATTTTGATTCATGAAATGAATTTTACCATTCAAAATATTCTATTTCTAATTTAGGATAACTCAAATGATATTTAGGAAGCCTCAGCTTTTACTTAGGTAGCCCCAAGTTTGACCCAGGCTTTTCCAGCTTCCATTTCTGCCTTCCCAAACTTAAAATAGGTAACTCCAAATCCTAAATAGGGATGCTCCAGCTTCCGGTTAGGCATTCCCGGATAGCCTGTGGTAACCTTTTGAGTATCTGGAGGTATTCCCAGAAGGCCTGGAGGCAGCCTCTGACTCATCAGGGGCGTTCACAGAAGCGCTAGGGGCATTCCCAGAAAACCTGGGGTATCTCCAGAAGGTCTGGGGGCATTCACAGTCAGACTGGGGAAAGCGCTGAAAGATTATTTGCTATCGCTCCATAAATCGGAGATTTTTTAATAGCTCTCTTGACAGTTTTATTAGCAATTAATATATTTGTTTTATCAAACATCATTCCACACAGGCTTCCCAATATAGCTTTTAACGCATTCTCGCGTAAATAGCTTTCTAAGAATTGATTTCATATATTTTATTAACTTTAAAACAATGTAGTCATGAAAGATTACCTACCACATGGTGATGCAGAATTTCTGCTTTGGTTTACCAATCTAAAAAACAAAATCCATGATGCATGGTTATAATGTCGGCTTGTCCCAGGAGGATATGTCCGAGATTGATATGGAAGGGGAGACAATCAAGCAAGCCATTCAGGATGCCAATACTAAAAAAGAGGAAGCCACCAAAGCGGTTACTTACAAAAACGAAGTGCGTGCTGCTTTTTTGAACAAGCTGCGCAAAATTATAGCCCGCATTAAAGCGCATCGCAATTATAGTGATTCTCTTGGACAGGAATTGGGCATTATTGGCAGCAAAAGTAGTTTTGACTCTGTCACGTTTAAACCCAAACCAAAAGTAGCAGTCTCCGGCGGTATGGTGCGTATCAAATTTCAGAAAAAGGGCATAGATGGCGTGAATGTCTATCGCCGCCGCAAGGGTGAGGCAGAATGGCAGTTCCGGGCGCGCGATAATAACAGCCCTTATGAGGAGCGTATCCAATTGGAAAACCCTGCGCAACCAGAGCATTGGGAGTACCGCCTGATTGGGGTCATCAAGGATGTGGAGATTGGTCAGCCCAGCGATGTGGTGGAGGTGATTGTGGGAGCGTGAGAGCAATTGGTCACGAAGGACTCCTAAGGAGAAGTCGGTAGGTGTCCTACGGTTTCAAAGCCGTAGGACACCTGATAAAAGTCGCCGCTACCGCGCACCTATTTTGATTTCTTCTACTACTTCAGGATTCAATAAGGTGGAAGTATCGCCCAGGCTGTCCAATTCATTGGAAGCTACTTTGCGCAAGATGCGGCGCATGATTTTGCCGGAACGGGTTTTGGGTAAGCCGGAGACGATCTGGATTTTATCGGGTTTAGCAATCGGCCCGATTTCTTTAGCAACCACGTCGGCTACTTCTTTTCTGAAAACAGCTTCATCGGCAATAGCTTCGGAGGTAATGATATAAGCATAAATGCCCTGCCCTTTGATGTCGTGCGGATAACCCACCACTGCCGATTCTACTACTTTGGGATGTAAATTGATGGCGTTTTCTACTTCGGCTGTACCGATGCGGTGACCGGAGACATTCATCACATCGTCCACGCGACCGATGATGCGGTAATTGCCTTTCGCGTCGCGGCGAGCGCCGTCCCCAGTGAAATATTTATTATCAAAAGTAGAGAAATAGGTCAGCCGGGCGCGTTCGTGATCGCCATAGGTGGTGCGAATCATGGACGGCCAGGGGAATTTGATGCAGAGCATTCCTTCCACATCGTTTTCGAGGATTTCCTGTCCTTCTGCATTGACCAAGCAAGGTTGTACGCCGGGCAAGGGAAGCGTCGCATACGTTGGAATCAAAGGCGTGATGCCCGCCAAAGGTGAAATCATAATGCCGCCGGTCTCCGTCTGCCACCAGGTGTCCACCACAGGGCAATTGCCCTTTCCGATTTTACCGTGGTACCAGCGCCAGGCCTCTTCGTTGATGGGTTCGCCCACGCTACCAAGTACTTTGAGCAAAGGCCCATAGACAATATAGGAGTGTCCTGTGACCCAACCAATATCGGCCGTGCACCAATAAATATCGCCCGAATCGTATTGAAATACGTTCTCAAAACTATATTTGGTATACACCATATAACCACCGCAGGTATGCACCACGCCTTTGGGTTTTCCAGTCGAGCCGGAAGTGTATAAAATAAACAGCATATCTTCTGCGTCCATTTCTTCGGCGGGGCAATCGGGACTTTGCGGGTTCACTTCTTCGTGCCACCAACGGTCGCGTCCGGCAATCATTGGCACTTCCTGGGCAGTGCTTTTATGTACCAAAACGGTTTGAATACTGTCGCAATCCATGGCAAGTGCTTCATCTACTACGGACTTTACAGGAATATGCTTGGGGCCACGGTCATTAAAATCGGCGCAAATCACCATTTTACAACTCGCATCTTTGATACGATCCGCCAGCGCATTCGCTGAAAATCCTGCAAAAACCACCGAATGGATCGCCCCGATACGCGCACAAGCCAGCACGCCAATCGCCAGTTCAGGAATCATGGGCATATAAAAGCAAACGCGGTCGCCTTTTTCGATGCCTAAGGCTTTTAAAGCATTAGCGGTTTTGCATACTTCGGCGTGGAGTTGGCGGTAGGTATAAGTTTTGTTGGGATTATTGGGATTATTGGGTTCCCAGATGATGGCGGTTTGGTCGCCGCGGGTTTCCAGATGTCGATCCAAACAATTCTCGGTGATATTCAATTTTCCATTGATAAACCATTTTACATCGAGCTTTCGGAAGTCCCATTCCAGCACTTTGTCCCATTTTTTACGCCAATGGAAGCTTTCAGCTTGCTCGGCCCAGAAGGCTTCGGGGTCATCCACGCTTTTTTGGTAGGCAGTTTGATATTGTTCAAAGGTTTTGATGCGAAGTGTCATATCGTTGGGTTGATAAGATGTTTGAGTATATGTTTAAAAATTCATGCAGTTGTTTTCAAAATAAGATTGGCAAATTGGAGTGCTGGAATATTGGAGTATTGGCATTTTTAGAGGGTTACTTTTCATTGCTCCATTACTCCCGTGCTTCATTACAACGAAGTTTTAAGCCCCGCTAAAATCGTATTTTTATAAAAAGAAACCAAAAATTTAATGCGCTTGTGCGCCGCCTGCTCCGCGCGGGACGCGAATATCTTCTATCAAATGCTGAATTTTTTCAGGGGGTGGGGCGGTCAAGCGGGAAACAACGAAAGTCACCACCAAATTAATGACCATACCAATGGTGCCAATCCCTTCGGGTGAGATGCCCCAAAGCCAATGTTCCGGCGTATTTTCAAAAATAGGTTTGATAAAAACACCTTTGTAAGCAATGATATACCCTGCTGTAAACAGGATGCCCACAGCCATACCTGTGACCGCACCCTGCATATTGGTGCGCTTGTCAAAAATGCCCAATAAGATAGCCGGAAAGAAAGAGGCAGCCGCCAATCCAAAAGCAAAAGCGACTACTTCTGCGACGAAGCCAGGAGGATAAATGCCAAGCAAACCTGCCAATACCACTGCCACGCCAGCCGCAATTCTTGCCGCCCACAATTCCCATTTCTCTGAAATATTTGGCACCAATGCACTTTTCAACAAATCGTGTGAAATCGCGCTGGAAATCACCAACAATAATCCCGCCGCTGTGGAAAGCGCTGCTGCCAGGCCGCCTGCTGCCACAAGACCAATTACCCAGCCCGGAAGGCCCGCTATCTCAGGATTTGCAAGTACCATAATGTCGCGGTCAACTTCTAATTCATTGGCGTTGGGGTCTTTTACATATTGAATATTGCCATCTTGATTTTTGTCAGTGAAAGTGATTAGTTTTGCCTCCTCCCACTTACTGAACCATTGTGGCATTTCAGAATAAGGCTTATTAGAAACGGTTTGAATCAAATTCGTTCTCACAAAAGCGGCGATCGCAGGCGCCGTCGTATAAAGAATGGCAATAAAAAGTAAGGCCCAACCCGCAGAACTTCGCGCATCCTTTACTTTGGGAACTGTGAAAAAGCGAACAATTACATGGGGCAGCCCGGCCGTACCAACCATCAGAGCAGCCGTAATGCAAAAGACATCCACCATCGACTTCGTGCCATCAGTATAAGCTGCGAAGCCCAATTCCTGATTTAAGCCATCTAATTTATCCAGGATTTCACCGAAGCCCATTTGCGGAATGGGATTGCCCGTCATTTGAAAAGAAATAAAAATAGCCGGCACCATATATGCAAAAATCAACACGCAATACTGCGCTACCTGGGTGTAAGTGATGCCCTTCATGCCGCCCAACACCGCATAAATAAAGACAATTGCCATGCCAATGATGACACCAATATTAATAGGCACTTCCAAAAAGCGAGAGAACACAATCCCTACGCCTCGCATCTGCCCGGCGATATAAGTGAAAGAAACAAACAAGGCGCAGACGACTGCAACAATCCTTGCTGTCTGTGAATAGTAGCGATCGCCAATGAATCCCGGGATAGTAAATTTGCCAAATTTCCGTAGATAAGGTGCCAAGAGCAAGGCCAGCAATACATAGCCGCCCGTCCAGCCCATCAGATATACTGAACCGTCGTAGCCCATAAAGGAAATCAAACCCGCCATCGAAATAAAGGAAGCCGCCGACATCCAGTCTGCAGCAGTGGCCATTCCGTTAAGAATAGGAGGTACACCTCCGCCCGCTACGTAAAATTCCTTTGTAGAACTTGCCCTTGATAAAATAGCAATAGCGATATATAAAACAAATGAAATTCCGACAATGATAAATGTCCACAACTGAACGCTCATGGTTCAAGATAATTTAAGTTTAAAGTTAGTTTCAAATATTAAAAATTTCCAGCTTCGTAAATCGTACTTCGTACTTCGCTTTATTCTTCATGTACATCATACTTCCGATCGAGCTTATTCATCAACTGCACATATACATAAATCAAAATGATAAATACATAAATAGAGCCTTGCTGTGCAAACCAAAAACCGAGCTTGAAACCGCCGATTTGAACTTGATTAAGTTGTTCCACAAATAAAATTCCGGCACCATAAGATGCTATAAACCAAATAATTAATAATAAAATCAGGTAGCGTATATTTTCACGCCAATATTGCTGAGGACTTCGATTAGTCATTCTTTTGCTTTTTTCAATTTAAAATTGGTTCAAGATGAAATTACTTGCACGGCTAATTTTTTTTAACACATAGGCACATAGGCACATAGTTTTTTTTATAATAATATATAAATCAACATTCTATGTGTCTATGTGTTTAGCAAAAATGCCACATAGGGCTTGCGAAGCAAGTAAAATCATCTATAGCCTTAAAATTTGGCTCTTGGTGCTAAATATAAAGGATAAATCGGAGGTAGAAAGCATTGTAAGCATTTTTTTGTAAAAAGGCTTTATGATCATATAAATCTGTGCTTGATCTGCATTAATTTGTAATTTCGCCATCGAAAAACAATTCGACAAAACTTATTTCATCATCTAAGCTATTTTTATGCAAATTCTCAAAAATATTATATTGCTATTATTTATAGCCTCTGCTTTTAGTTGTAAAAACAACAAACAACCCCAAGACAATCAAGAAGTTACACCGCTTGTTTTTGAAGAAAGGATTTTAAACATGGAGTCCAGCACTTGCAAAACAGATAGTGTACGCTGCGCAATTGTATCGGTCAAGTACCTGGTGGCAACCCAAGGCAACGCCGAGGCTATGAGCGCTGTTAATGATAGCATGATGTCCTATCTTACCCAAAGTGTTAGCATTTTTGCGGAATCGCCGGATGAGGTACCCGCCGACCTGGAAACAGCTGCTGCTGGTTTTATTGGTGAATACGAAGTTTTTTTGCAGGATCAACCCGAATTTGTGACGCCATGGTCAATAGAAACCAATAGCAGTATCATATATCAAACGCCCAAATATATATCTATCGACATTTCAACCTATTCTTATGCCGGAGGTGCACATCCGAATGGTTATTCTTCCTTGCTTAATTTTGATGCCATAACCGGCGCTAAGTTGAATCCGATCCAAATGGTAAGCGATACTATGCAATTGAAACAATTGGCAGAAGTCAAGTTCCGCGAGGCACGCGAGCTTACACCTAATGCAGATTTGAACGAAGAAGGTTTCTTTTGGGGTGAAGGATTCTTTTTTCCAGCCAATATTGCAATCACGGATAAAGGGCTCTATTTTCTTTATAATGCTTACGAAGCCGCGGCTTATGCTATGGGACTAACCGAATTTACAATTACTTATAATGAATTGAAAGGTATTTGGAAAGAATGATATTCAGAATAATATTAAAATTTTAATGCAATTCTTTTGAATTGATGATGAAAGATTTAAGTGGCAAAAAACTTTTTTTATTCTTCCTCTGCGTTTGGTTGATACTAAATGTACTGCAAGCAGTTTTTACACAATTAGACCCCGATGAAGCTTATTACTGGATGTACTCCAATGAATTAGATTGGGGCTATTTTGATCACCCGCCGGCAATTGCTATTTTAATAAAACTTGGTTACACGCTGATTCACAACGAATTAGGCGTTCGAATTGGGGTTATTTTGTTACAATTGGGCAGCTTTTATGGTATTTGGTTGATCCTGGGCAAACCGCAAGAAAAATCAAAGGTTTGGGCGCTCATCGCCCTGTTGGTAGCCATGCCAATGCTGCAAGTATATGGCTTCATCGCTACGCCCGACGCGCCGTTGTTGTTTTTCTCGGTATGGTTTTTCTATTTTTATCAAAAATTTATAATAAAAGAGACTTGGGCAACTACGTTCCTCCTGGGCGCCTGCATGGCTGCATTATTATATAGTAAATATCATGGCGTTTTATTAATTTTCTTTACACTCCTTTCCAATTGGAAATTATTATTAAAACCACAGTTTTACATTGCATCTATTTTTGGAGCAATATTATTTTTTCCGCATTTGTATTGGCAATATAGTCAAGACTTTCCGTCGTTTCGTTACCACTTAGTTGGGCGCGATGATCCTTACGAATTAAAGCATACGACTAATTACATATTAAATCAATTCCTAATTTTTAATCCATTATTATTTCCATTTATTATTATTGCATTATTACGTCAAGTAAATAAAGATGCGCTTTATCGGGCATTTTTATTCATTATTTTCGGGTTTTGGCTTTTTTTCTTATACACCACCTCCAAGGGGCACGCAGAACCACAGTGGACGGTCATTCTCAGCATTCCTTTTGTAATCCTCACCTGGAAATACGCAACAAGTGATGGGAATTTTATATTTGAAAAATGGCTCAAACGCTTGGCATTCCTATCGTTTGGATTATTATTAATCGCCAGAATCGCGCTGATAAAAGGTAATATTTTTAATATTCAAAGCAATTTTCATCGCAGTGCCTGGGTCGGCGAATTGCAAGAGAAAACAAAAGATTTGCCAATCATATTTCAAAATTCTTATCGGGATCCTTCTTTTTATACATTTTACAGCGGTGAACAAGCTTACACATTTACGGATGCAAATTATCGCAAAAATCAATTTGATATCTGGGATTGGGAAAAAACTTTACATAATCAGCAAGCAGCTATTGTCGGACAACCGAATTGGAATTGTAATAATTGTGAAAAACTTAAATTGACGCGTAAAAATTTTAAATTAAAACTTGTTGATAGCCTGCAAATTACACAAAAGGTAAATTTTAAATTTGATATATCATCACAATTTAAAATTGAAAAAAATACATCACTCTCCTTAGTAATAAAAAATCCTTACAATCACTCTATTCAAATGAATGCAGGTAATATGCCGCTTCGATTTGTTGCTATTTTTTATAATTTGGAAAAAGAAAAGTTAGAAAAAGTTGTAAGCTTAAATTTCGAAAAGCCTGTCAATCAGCTACTTCCGAAAGAAACACTTTCAGTAAAAGCAAACTTTACCGTTCCAAATATTCCAAGTAATCATTATGTATTTGCGCTTGGTATTCAAACGGGTGATTTGCCACCATCCTTTAATAGTTCATTAATAAAAGTAAAAGTTATTCACTAAATATTATACTAGTTGCAATGAAAAATAAGTAAAGGTAATTGCGCCGCTAAAGCCAATTGCTTCGTTTGACTTTTATGAAAAAAGCCCTCCCAAAAGTTGCGGTGTCGATGCGCCATCACGATCAAATCAGCATGATGCGCCAAAGCGTATTCACTCAAGCCTTCTGCCACCGTTTCTGCGTCGGTTTCAGCGATGTGAAATCCAAATGAAGGTTCGCCTCCCTTAAAAAGCTCTCCAAAAATTTCCTCTTTGGTTTTCTCAAAATTACTTTCATCGCTGCGTACATGCACGAAGTGAATGCTTGCATTAAAAGGATTATTGAAATCTATTAAGGTTTCTATTAATTCATTATCCGCTGATTCATAGTTGCTAGCATAAAGAATTTCTTTAAAGCTTTTAAAAGTAGCTTCTTTAGGAACCAGCATCACCGGGCAATGCGCTCGTTGTGCACAATTGGAAGAAACGCTACCGAAAAGTTTGTTTAAAATCCCACCAGAACCGGTCGTTCCCATCACAACAAGATCGTAATGCTTGGAAAGATTAATGATTTCATCGGCAGCAAAGCCAATTAGAATATCATTTTCAATCTTTTTTTCAGGATCGACTTCCAGCATAAAATCCTTGAGCATTTCTTCTCGCACTTTCAAGTAATCCGCTACCGGTGGCACAAAATTGGGATATTCCGATTCTGCGCTGGGCATAAAAACATGGACTATCTTTAGATTCGCGCCCACCACTTTTGCCAAGGCTTGGGCATAAAAAAATGCATTTTTGGCGGTTTCGGAAAAATCGATTGGCACTAATATGTTCTTAATCATGGCTTTATCCGGTTTTTATTGCAAAATAGTCTAAAAGAAGAGCAAAAGCTATGATTTTGGTCATTCAAAGCCATGATTTTAAAATATTATTCCTTTTCTTTAATTGAAGCTTCTTGCGCTTTTTTCTCTTCCGGATATTCGATGCGCGCGTGATGGACGGATTTCATGAATTTTTTGAATTCCTTTCGACAAATTTCCACTTCCCGGAAACTGATTTTGGAATCTTCCAATTGTCCGTTAGAAATTTTACCCGCCACAATCTTATCAATCATTTCATTGATCTGCGTTTCGGTAGGATTTTTCAAACTTTTACAAGCCGCTTCGATGCTATCTGCCATCATTAAAATTGCTTCTTCCTTGCTGCGAGGCTTTGGCCTGGATAACGGAAATCTTCTTCATTCACTGCTATATCAGGATTCGCATTTACATAATTTCTATAAAAATATTCGACTCTGGTAGTGCCATGATGTGTGCGGATAAAGTCAATAATAACGGGCGGTAGCCGATGCTTTTTGGCCATGGCGACGCCCTCGGGTACGTGTTCGATAATAATTTTGGCGCTTTCGAGCGGCGATTTATTTTCATGCGGATTATTATTGTTTTGATTTTCAACAAAAAATCCTGCATTTTTTGATTTTCCAATATCATGATACAATGCTCCAACCTTTACCAATAAAGAATCTGCATCTACTTTTCGAGCGGCGGCTTCTGATAAATTGGCCACTTGTAAGGAATGTTGTAAAGTGCCTGGGGCTTTGATGCTTAATTCTCGTAATAAAGGCCGATTCATATCGGTCAATTCCATTAATGTAATATGCGAAGTAAATCCGAAAAGGCGCTCCAGCAATGGAATCAAGGGATACGCCAGCATCGTCAAAAAAGCATTAATAAAAATAGCAGTGAATATGGACCCATCAATGGATTGAACGCTCCCCTCTTGTATCAGCGATAAGCCCAAAAATGCCAGGGCATATGTAAGAAAAATGTAAAACATGGATGAGAAAAACTGCGACCAATTGCGCGTATTAATATCACTTAGCAAAACTACAATGCCCGCCAGAATTTGTAATAATGTAAATTCATAACCCAGGGATGAAAGGAAACTTGCAATAAGTATAACTGTAATATGTGTAAAAATCGCCAGTTGATTATTATAAAATGTGCGGATAACAATAGGGACAATGCAGAAAGGAATCATGTAAGAATTTAAAGAATCTGTCTTTTCTACTGCAAAAACTAAATAACTGTAAACTATTAACCATAATAAAATAAAGAATAATTCTTTATGTTTACGAAAAACTTTATTAAAAAACATGGAAAGATAAATCGAAAAAATACCCACGATCAAGGAAGTCAGCAAAAAATAGCCACCAAATACCAACCAGGAAGAGCGGCGAGTCGGGACGTCCTGCTCATATTGTTCTTTCAAAGAAACCAACTGCTGATAGGCTTCATCCGTAACGATATTGCCTCGCGCGATAATCGTATCGCCTTGCCGTACCAATCCTCGGGTAGTAGATAAGGTAGCCAGGGCTTCATCGAAAAACCTGGAAGTTATATCCGCATTATAAAATACATTCGACTTGATGGCATTTTCTAATAATGGATATAAAAAATCGGGTTCTTGCAGCTGACTGTATGGTAAGGAATCTGTCAGTCTTTTTTGCTCTTTTACAATATCAAGATTCATTTCATAATATGGCGGGAATTCTGTTCTCAGTTGCTCGATAGCAGAATCTATTTCTGGTTGGGTCTTTCTGATCGCAAAATCAAAAGGTGCAATCACATCTTCACTTCGCCAGGTTTGTCCTCGTTCAAATTCGTACTTAAATTGCAGGCTGTTTGGAAAAAGGAGGCTAATAAAAGCAATAACGCCAAGTATAATAAGATACCGCGTGATATTGGGTAGTTGGGTTGTTATATCATTCCATTTACTCATAGTATTACAAATATACGCAAATTCTCCAAGTCATTCTTTCTTCAAGTCACCTTGTCCTTATTTCACTTCTTCTCCTGGTCTTTGGCTCTCGGTCTCCAGATGACTTCTTCCGCACCTAAATCCTGCGCCAACTTTCTTCCCAATACAAAAAGATAATCCGACAAACGATTGAGATAGCGAATAATGATTTCATCCACCGATTCTTGTTGTGCCAATGCTACTACATTGCGCTCCGCACGACGACATACGCAGCGGCTGATATGAGCATAAGAAACGATTACATGCCCTCCGGGCAAGATAAAATTCTTTAATAATGGCAAAATTTCATTCATCATATCCATCTCTTTCTCAAGCTGTTGTACATCATTTTCTAAAATATCGGGTGTAATCATTTCTTTATCAGGATCGCTGGCTAAATTAGACCCTAAGGTAAACAGGCGATCTTGAATTTCTTTTAATAAGTTTCGCACCGATTCTTGTTCAATGCAATCGCGCAATAATCCAATCCAAGAATTGAGTTCATCCACCGTGCCATAAGCTTCGATGCGCAAATGGCTTTTAGGCAAGCGCTTTCCACCAAAGAGTGCAGTTTCGCCCTTATCCCCGGTTTTGGTATAAATTTTTGTTGCCATTTTTCAATTTTACAAATTCAACATTCAATATGAAACAATTTAAAAATAAAAAGCCTCTCGAAAGAGGCTACAAACGAATGATAAGGATAAATATTTTTTATATTACTTTAATGTGCTATATGTTCTTTTTTAACATCGCTCTCGATCAAGCCGTCGCGCATACGCACTACGCGATGGGCGTATTCTGCAATGTCGGGTTCGTGCGTCACCAGAATAATCGTATTCCCTTGTTTGTGTAGTTCTCCAAGAATATTCATAATTTCTACAGAAGTCTTCGAGTCAAGATTACCCGTAGGTTCATCTGCTAAAATGATCGAAGGATGATTAACCAAAGCACGCGCAATCGCTACGCGCTGGCGCTGACCACCAGAAAGTTCATTGGGTTTGTGATCCATACGATCGCCCAAGCCCACTGATTCCAGTACTTCCTCCGCGCGTTCTATACGTTTGGTCTTGCCCATGCCGCCATAAACTAATGGTAAAGCCACATTTTCAAGTGCCGATAAGCGAGGCAACAAATTAAATGTTTGAAATACAAATCCAATTTCTTTATTGCGCACTTCTGCTAACTCACTATCAGTCATCGTACTTACATTGGTACTATTAAGGTAATATTCCCCACTGGTTGGTGAATCCAGACAACCCAAGAGGTTCATTAAAGTGGACTTACCAGAACCCGAAGGTCCCATCAGCGCCACGTATTCATTTTTATAAATATCAAGTGTAACCGATTGAAGGGCATGTACTTGTGTACTCCCCATGATGTAAGTTTTCTTCAGGTCTTTTACAGCAAGAATTGGATCCATGTAGTTGATAATTGTTGATTGTTTATTTCAAATCTATGACTTTCGGCACTCTAAAGTAAACACCATCTTCTTTTGGCGCATTGCGCAAAGCATCTTCCCGGCTCACTTGATGCGCGATTTCATCTTCTCGCAAAGCATGAATTTCTTCACTTTCATTTATATAGATGAGCGGCGCTACATTTTCGGTGTCCAACTCGTCCATTTTTTCTACCATTGTCAGAATATTATTCAAATCCTTCATCAGTCGGGTTCTTTCTTCTTCTGACAATTCCAGACGCGCCAGGTTTTCAAGTCTCGAAATTAGTTGTTCATCTATTGTCATAGCAAAAAATTAGATGATTGACCGAATTCTATCGTCAAAATGATATAAACGATATAGCCTCAGACGCAAAATCCGAGGCTACAAGAGGGAGTTAAGGTTATAAAATAAAATTTTTTATCAAGGATTTGTTTCTGATTCTTGCTTAATCGCTTGCACCAGCACTGCTTCTTTAAGCTTAGCTAAATACTGATCCCGTATTTCATTAAACCGTGGCAATTCTGACTTGGGCAAAGGCTCCGGATTCGGGAAATTCAACCTCAAGTGATTCACTTGCTTTCCATTTTGCCAAAATCTAAAACACACATGCGGCTCAGTCGCCAAGCCCGTCGATCCTACATATCCAATCACTTCTCCCTGGCTCACGTGCACGCCGGGACGGATGCCCTTTGCAAATTTTTGCATATGCAAATACTGCGTTTCATAAACTTTATCGTGCTTGATCTTGACGTAATTACCATTCCCACTTGTGTAAGAAGCTGCGGTGACTACACCATCGCCTACTGCCACAATTGGCGTACCGTAAGGCGCCGCATAATCCGTACCGAAATGCGGACGACGACGCTTCAAGATCGGATGGAAACGATTCAGATTATAATAAGAAGAAATGCGCATTTGCGAATATTTCAAAGGTGCTTTCAGAAAGGCACTTTTCATAGGGCGACCTTCCAAATCATAATATCCTTTGAGCTTGCTATCTTCGCTTTCATAATGAATCGCATACATTTCCTTTTTCTCATTCTTGTAATACGCCGCATATACCTTGCCGATGCCAGCATCCTTGCCTTCTACAAAATTTTGATCATAGACCAATTTAAACTGATCGCCTTTTTGTAAATGGTGGAAATCCACTGCCCATTGCAAAGCGTCTTCCATTTTATCCGCGAGTTCAAAACTCATGCCAGCATCGGTCATCGCCTGCCATAGCGAAGATTCGATCTCGCCAGCAGCTGACTTTACCTCTGTAGATACAGGGCGTTTGATGCGTTCTACTTTCAGATCATCTTGTAAATGGAAAACCAGATACTCGAAGATATTTGGTTCATAAATAAAATAATCTGCTCGATTAGTGCTGTCTTTGGTCAAAATCGTGTAAGGATTGCCGACCCGAAGTTCGTTCACACTAAATAAACCTTTGGCATTCGTAATAATTCGTTCTACGGAAGCATAATCCACCTTTTGTGCCAGCAGTAAATCCGCTAAGAATTGGCCAGATTTAATATTGCCTTCGATTACTTGAAAAGTATCAACAGCAAAGCCGTACTTCATCGTGGGAATCTTCACTGGAAACGCGCCTAACGACACATTTTCAGGTTCGGAGTGTAATAAAGAAGCGCGAAGCGTTTGAGAAGCATCGGAATTCCAGTACAGAAATGTGCCGAAAGCAATTGCCGATAGTCCAATAATACTTACTTTAAAAAATTTGGCACGTACAAGTCTCTCAATTTGCTTCTTGAGTTGGTTAAACGGTTCTGTCAAATCCACAGTCTTTCCTGGTTTGTATTGAACAATCAACATTGGAAACACCAAGAATCGCCGATTAACTCACTGGTGTGCATCATTATTAAAAAGCCATGTTCCAATGTTCTTTTACCTATCGTCACGGGATTATTTCAGGTGTGTAGCGACTCTCATTCTTGCAAATATAGAATTCGGATTGAAAGTTGCATAAATAAAATTGTTAAAAATGATTTTTCGGGCTTAAAGGTTAAAAGTTGAAGCATTAAATAAATTTAATTTGCGCGTTTTAAATCAATCTTTAAACCATTCAACTTATCAATTTTATTTAATAACCACCTCATCTACTTTCGCTTCTATCACCGCCTCTATCACATTGGGCAACTCCGAAAATAAATCATAACCCGTAGCAGCCTCTATCTCATTGACCGATACACGAAATTTGCTCCAGGGCATCTCACCTAAACTGTTTTTATTTTCAACATCAATGGCTATAATACGAGTATCCTCATCAATCCGCTCCATATCATCATCTCCATTTGGTAACACCAGAATCACTTTCCACAAGTGGCGCGGCACAGTGAGCTTTCCACCCGACAATTTTTCGCGGTAGCCTTTATTTCCGGTGCCTCCCACACCATAATTCCCGGAAATGATATACAATTCATTGCCTTCATTTACTAGTTTCCGACAGTATTCTTCTAATTTCACCCATAAACTTTGATTATGGATAGGCGCTTGCGGAAAGATATTGATCATAAAAAAAGTAGCGCTATTGTCTACATCCGTCAGCGACCGATCCGCCGAAGGGCAAATATGTCCACGATCAAATCCATTAATAGCAAATTCGTAATCAGCGGGGCCAACGCGGTACCAGCCTTCGGGCAATTCGTCATAAGGACGGAAATTATCTTGACGATCAGCGTTACCCAGCCAATCTTCATTGACATGCCAACTCACCCAATTGGCTAAGCCTCGACTCCTGCTATAAGAAAGTGAATATTGTGGCAAGGTTATCAAATAGTTATCCTCATTGGAAACATCTGTTGTGGCATTACTAGGATTACCAAATAAAATGTTGAGCTCTTCACGTTCAATATCAGGAACAAAAGCTTGCTTAACGCTATCGCAAGAATTCAACAAAAAAATAGTAATAGCAAATCCTAAAAGTTTCTTTGTGTTCATGAGTTCAGGTATTTCCTGCAAATTTAGTCAGATTTCAGAAATAAAAATGTCAAATGGTAAAACAATGAAGCAAGGACAAGTCAGGATGCTAAAGCATTAAATAACTAAGTTTTCAGATCGAAAATTTGAAAGGTTTAATGAAATTACCTGTATTTCAAACAGTTATATTTTTCTAATTTCTAATCTCAAATTTCAAATTTGGTATAAATCCTTACCTTTGCCGCCAAAATAATCCGTATGTCCGATCAGTATAAATACGATTTGAGAGGCGTTTCAGCGACCAAAGACGAAGTGCATCAAGCGATAAAACATTTAGATAAAGGCTTGTTTCCCAATGCTTTTTGCAAAATTTTACCCGATATTGTTGCTGGAGATGAAGCCTTTTGCAATATCATGCACGCAGATACCGCCGGCACCAAAACGAGTCTTGCTTATCTTTATTGGCGCGAGACGGGCGATCTGAGTGTATGGGAAGGCATTGCCCAAGATGCGATTGTAATGAATCTTGACGATATGGCCTGCGTCGGTTGTCTTAATAATATTATACTGTCTTCTACTATCGGACGTAATAAAAATCTTATTCCTGGCGAGATTATCGGTACAATTATTAATGCTACGATTACTTTTTTGGAGCAAATGCGCAAATTCGGTGTACATATAACACTGGCTGGTGGCGAAACCGCTGATGTAGGCGACATCGTACGCACGATTGACGTGGGTTACACGGCTTTTGCCAGAATGAAACGCAACGATGTATTGGAAAATCATATCCAACCGGGCGATGTCATTGTCGGATTGGCTTCTTTTGGTCAGGCGGCTTACGAAAAGGACTACAACGGCGGCATGGGCAGCAACGGCTTGACCTCTGCGCGACACGATGTTTTATCGAATTTATATACTGAAAAATATCCTGATAGCTTCGATCCAAATGTACCAAAATCAGTGATTTATACAGGATCAAAAAATCTAACCGACATTATTAATATTGAAGGGCGAAAAATTCCAATCGGCAAATTGATTCTTTCTCCAACACGCACTTATTTGCCAGTCGTGAAACGCTTATTTGACGAGCTACGCGGCGATATAAATGGCATGATTCACTGCACGGGCGGCGGTCAAACCAAAGTGCAAAAGTTCATTCAAAACCTGCGAGTAGTCAAGAATAATTTATTCCCAATCCCTCCTTTATTTCAATTAATCCAGCAAGAATCAAAAACCGCCTGGCGCGAAATGTATCAAGTATTCAATATGGGGCATCGCCTGGAAGTGTATTTGCCGGAAATAAAGGCGGAGCGTGTTATAGAGATTGCTAAAGAATTTAATATTCCTGCTCAAATCGTGGGTTATGTGGAATCAGCCGAAGATGCAAAAGTCAAAATAGAAAGTCCGCATGGTGTTTTTGAGTATTGACTACTTTACTTATTGTAGGTATCAAGCTATTTTATTATTTACCTATTTATCAAAAACGCTGCATTTTACTTCGGAAATCAGAAGGTGTTGAGTCGGTTATTTTTTTAAAAATTGAATTAAACGTTGATTTTGATTTAAAACCTGCTTCGTAGGCGAGCCCCAATAAAGTATAATGTTCTAAATCCTTGCATTCCATCAACTTAATAACTTCTTTCACTCGATATTCATTGATAAAATCATAAAAATTCTTGCCGAATTGCTCATTCAAGATTTGTGACAGATGCTGAGGGGAAAGGTTCAGGTGCTCGGAAAGTATTTTTAAGCTTAGGTCTGCATTTTTGTATGGTTTTTCTTGATGCATATAAACTTGTAATTCTTCCGCCAGTCGTTCCATTTCAATTTTTTGCAAACCTGATTTGGAATATTTTTTTATAAAAGGAGCCTCTTTTTCATTAGCAAATAAAATTGTCCTTTGAAATACCATAAATCCTATAAAAAAAATAAGAATTGCCATCATTAAGCTGAAAAACACATCAGGAATCCCTAAAGGATCAATAGTAATATTTAAAATGTAAAGAATATATAACAAAGCGTATAAGCCCCAGATAAAACCATTGCTAATACTTACTCGAATCAGCCATTGCAAGTTCATTTCATCGATATTAGAATATTTATTCTTTAGGTGTTTTTGATACTGACGAATATTGTAAACAACGAGTAACATATATAATAAAACATGAGCGCATCCTATCAGCCAAAGCATCATCATGTCCAAAGGCATTCCATTTTTTCTCGCATTTTCCAAGAAATAAATTTTCGCTGAGCCTGACTGCAAAAAGAAAGGAAGGAGATAAAGTACGCAAAGGGCAGTTGGAAGAAGATGGAGTACTACAACGAGCTTAGAAGAACGTCCTCCTTCTTTTGCTGCTTTGGCAAAAAAATATAATAAAGGCCCAATCAGAAAGACAAGAGGGAAAGCAAGAGCAATCAGGTGTGGATATTGCTGAGGGTGCTCGCGCACCAACTCTCCAAAAATGAGATACACCGAATAGACAAATATGCTGCTGCCCAAATAACGATAGGTTATGCTATGTTCTTTTCGAGCGAACCAAAGATAAAATGCTAGCAACATGCCATGTACAGCGCCAGCTATGACCAACCAAGACCAAAGCATTGTTTTTCGGATTTTTAGTAAAGGTAGATTGTTTTGGAAAAAAGAAAGTCCAAGCGGATCGGCAAGTGCGATAAGAACAAAGAATAAATCGTGTTTTGCAGCAAAAATGAACATCATGAAAAGAAAACTCATTTCCTTGATACCGATTCTTTTTCTAATACCAGGCAATGGAAATGCTCAATCCCAAATTAATTATCCAGAAACTCGTCAGGATAAGGTACAAGAAGTTCATTTCGGTCAGATCGTGGAAGATCCTTATCGCTGGATGGAGAAAGCAGAACCGAATGAAATTAAGGCTTGGGTAAGTCAACAAGATGATTTGCTTCAACAATATTTACAAGATGCGCCGATTAGAACACAAATTGCAAAAAGGTTAGAGGAATTGACTTATTATGATCTTTATACTGTACCTCAAAAAAGAGGCGAATCCTATTTTTATGCTAAAGCACCTGCGGGAAAAAGTCGAGCTTCCCTCTATTATCAGAAAGGGAAAAGTGGATATCCTGTAGAACTAATCAATCCTGATTCGGAATTTTCTGATGGACAAACCCAACTCACCACACGCTTTAGCAATGGAGGCTTCAAAGTAAATCTTCAAGGCAATAAGATATTTACCTTCTTGGCTTTGGGTCAATCAAGATGGCTGACTGGAAAAGTTTATGATATAAGAGGGAAGCGTTTTTTAAAGGATGAGTTGAAAGATTTACATTTATTAGGAAATATGAGTTGGTCATTAGACGGGAAAGGGTTTTATTATATACGTTTTGAAAAAAACGAGTCCGCCAACAATCCAACACCACAAAGCCCGAAAGTTTATTATCACCAACTTAATACAATACAGGCAGAAGATAAGCTTATTTTTCAGACAGAGCAGGAAGGCAATTGGTATTATCAACTATACACCACACCTACACATTTGTTAGTTCACGCTACGGATGGGAATTCGGGCGAACAAATTTTATGGATGTCTAAATTAGGTAATTCCAACCCAACTTTTCAGCCTCTGTTTAAATCAAAATCGGCTAGCATTTCTTTTTTAGGAGGGCTTGGACAAGATTGGTATTTTTTTACTAATGACACAGCTCCAAATGGCAAAATTGTTGCTTACAATTTAAAACAAAAGGAATTTCGAATGGTCGTGGCAGAGCAATCAGAGCCAATCGCAGGTGGTAGTCAAGTAGGCGGAAATGCGTTTGGGCTTTTTGGCAATCACCTTGCGGCCATGTATTATCAGGAGGGGCTACCCTTCCTAAAAGTTTTTGATTTGAGCGGCAAATTGTTGTATCGTAAAGATTTACCTATTGATGGTTCTATTTGGGGAGGTTTAGTTGGAGATGCAAAGGAAAATCTTGTTTATTTTCAATTTTTAGGTTTTACCGATCCCAGCTCCATTTATGAAATGAATATAACAAATGGTAATCAATCGGTTTTTCTGCGTTCCAATTGCCCGTTCCAATCTTCCAAATATGTGACTTATCGCGTTTTTTACAACAGCAAAGATGGCACGCGTATCCCAATGTTTGTCTCGCATAGGAAAGATTTGCAAAGAAATAGCAACAATCCCGCTTTTATGTATGGCTACGGCGCTTTTAGTTGGAATTCATTTCTTTGGTATCAACCCCATATTTTGGTTTGGCTTGAAATGGGTGGTATTTACGCATTACCCGCCATACGTGGAGGTGGTGAGTATGGCAAAGATTGGCATGAAGCAGGCAAGAGACATAATCGACACAACGCAATTGACGACTATATAGCGGCTGCGAAATGGCTGGTGGATCAAAAATATACTTCCCCTCAAAAACTGGCAGCCAATGGTGGTAGTGCAAGCGCATCCTTGACTATGTCAGCTGTGTTGAGCAATCCAGACAATTTTGGAGCTTGTGTAGTTGATCGCCCGGCTTTAGATATGTTGCGTTATCATAAATTATCAAGCGCCGACTTTTGGGTTCAAGAATTTGGTGACCCCGAAGTGGAGGAAGATTTTCAAACCTTGCGTTCTTGGTCGCCTTATCACAATCTTGAATCAGGTAAATGCTATCCGCCCACACTGTTAATGTCGGGCGATAAAGATGAGTTGACACCTCCGATTCATTCCCATAAGTTTATAGCCGCGATGCAGTTGGTTCAAAATTGTGAAAATCCGGTACTTCTAAAAACAATGTGGGGAGCCGGGCATAATTTTGGCGCCACCTCGGACCAAGTAGTAGATTCTTGGGCAGATGCGCTTGCTTTCTTAGCAAAATCCATGGGTTTGAATGAAAAAAGATATTGATCATTTTCCGTTATCTGCTAACAAGGAGGTTAAGTTCAATAGGCGTTAGCAGATAACCTTTTCTTCTTTCAAAGCTTTCATTATCTCTAAATTCTGCTTGTACAGTGAATAATCTTATGTTATGTCAAGCCTATTTGCAGTAAAATTTATATGTATAAATTATTTATTTTCAAACGTTAAGATTTGAACGATTACATTCTTAGTGTTAATTAACAATTATTAACCTTATAAATACATTCTTGTATGTATATTTGTATTGTAAACGAAGAATAAAATACAGAGATTTCCTTTTTATAAAATGGGTTATTATTTATACTTTTGAGAGTCAACTATTAATTATTTTATGGCATTGCAATCAATTTTGCAGTGCTTTTTTCTTTTATTTAATGTGCCTGGTTTAAAACTTGAGCTTTTTTCCGCTTTAATACTTGCATTCCCTCAATATATTTTTTTGCCAAAGGAATTATCTTCACGCGACTGCTGGTTATATCATCTGTCCATTTTACAGGAAGTTCATAAATTTTCAGCTTAAACCATTCCGCAATTGTTAATAATTCAGTAGAAAAAAACCAGCCATCGCTTACTGCGCCATTTTCATGGAGTTTTGGGTAAACCGAGCGTTGCAGGAACTTGAAGCCACACATTCCCTCAGAAAACTTTACATTCAAATATAATTTCAATATCAAATTGAAAACCCGCGAAGTAATCTCGCGCTTGAGCGTACGCCCTATGACTGTTGATTTCGGATGCAGCCGAGTAGCATAAACAATATCATAATCTTTATTTACAATCGCATCATAAGTTTCCAAAAAATGTAATAAATCGGTCGCTAAATCCAAATCCATGTAGCCAACTATCTCCGCTTCCGATTGTCCCCAGGAGGTTTTCAAAGCTAAACCCACGCCTCGTCGAGGAACTTTGACAACAACGACTTCAATAAGCTCGGCAGATAAGCGTTCGGCAATCTCAAAAGTGCGATCAGTCGAGCCATTGTCAGCAATAACGATACACCATTGGCCTTGATTTGGAAAATATTCTTTCAAAAAAGTGTGCAAAATCTTTACTTGGCGCTCCAGCGTTGGTTCTTCGTTCAGCACAGGGATGGTCACGTCGAATGTCATAAGCTTGTTAACTGTTATCGGTGAACTGGTGATGCAAATTTGAGAGTTTTTTGCAAAAAATCGCTTAAATTGGAAAAAGAGCGTATTGGCCAATCAGCAATTTTTCTTTATTTTGTAGAAAATTCCAGGATTTTTATCTATCGTTGAAGTAAAATCCGAAACTAATTCGTCGTTTCAATCGTACTCATCGCAAAGCTTTTGAGCTATGTTCAAGAATATAAAATCGTTGTTTGTCGTAGAGGAAGAGCCGAAAAAGGAAGTGGCAAAACAAGTAACTAAAGATCAACCAAAGCTAATCAACAAGAAAAACTGATCGGAACGAGAGAGCAAGAAATCGCTCAAATGGAAGCAGCAGTAAATACAAAGGCGGAGCAAATCAAGCAATTGACACAGGAAATCGAACAACACCAGCAGCAGGCGGCAACCTTAAAAAAGGAAATCGCAGAGGCTACGGTAAAAGTGGAAACAACCAAGCATAATTTTGTTGCATCTTACCAACAAGTAGCGGCACAGATTGCAGCGGATATGGAAAATATAAAGCAATATTTGAAATAAGTCATTGAAAATGAGCAATCAAGCATCAAATAAAAAACTAATAAAACGTATCATCGGAATAGGTGTTCTCATCATATTGGCATATTTATTTTATACTTCATTGCCAACGATAGTCGCGCTGGCCGCCAATACTTTTTATCTTGCCGTTGCAGGAATCGTAGTAATAGGAATCGGTTATGTGATTTATCGTTTATTTAAATAGTTTTTAACGACATTAATCGTATTTTTAAGCCTGAAATTTTTGATCTAAACAATGGATACATACAACAAAGAATTTAAACCGAAATCGTTTTGGCAACGCCCCGAAGGCGTCACTGGTATGCTTTTTCTTGCAGGTTTAGTTATCGGTGGCGGCTATCTCCTGTACATTGCTTTGCCTACTCTTCTTCTACTAGCCCAGAATGTATTATATCTAAGCTTAATGTTAGTGGCTTTGGGCGCTATTATTTATATGGTGCTTGATCCTAAGATGCGTAATTTGGTAAGCTATATGTACAAAGGTGTAATGCGTTGGATAACAGGGCTTTTTGTTCAAATTGATCCGATTGGCATTCTCAAATCTTATGTAGATAATCTGAAAGATAATTTGCGTAAGATGAACAAACAAATAGCGCAATTACGCGGACAAATGCATAAGTTACAAGAAGTTATACATAATAATAAAAAACAAATAGAAACCAGCCTCAATATGGCGAGCAAGGCGCGCGAGGCCGATAAGCAGAATATCCTGATTTTGAAGTCGCGTCAAGCCGGGCGTTTGAAAGAGTCCAATATGCGTCTGGAAGACCTGTATCGCAAGATGGAGGTGCTTTATCGCGTGTTGACTAAAATGTATGAGAATTCGCAGATTTTGATGGAAGATATTCAGGATCAAGTGGCTGTGAAAGAGCAGGAACGCAAGGCCATTCACGCGAGTCATAGTGCGATGCGCAGTGCGATGAGTATCATCAGCGGCGATCCTGACAAGCGTGCTATGTTTGACCAGGCGATGGAAGCCATTACAGAAGATGTTGCCAACAAAGTCGGTGAAATGGAGCGTTTCATGGAAATGTCCGCCAGCTTTATGGATTCTGTTGATCTGCAAAATGGTATATTTGAAGAAGAAGGCTGAAAATGCTGGAGAAGTGGGAGAAAGAAGGCGTATCCTTGATTTTGGGTGAAGAGAAACAAAATCTCTTATTGCAAGCCAATGACGATAGTAATGTCCTGGATTTGAATGCGCCTGTTAAAGAACGCGTGAAAGATCCTGCACACAAGAATCAGTATGATAGCTTTTTTGATCTTTGATCAAAGATGTCAGGTTTTTCGGAAAGCCTGACATCTTCCTTATTTTAAGAAAATATTTTGAAAAAAATAATACTACTCCGCTTTTAGCCTGCGTTGTGAAGGCATGAAAAATATTGCAACCTTACTAATCTCCACAATTTACTTTTGCCAACTTTCTGCACAATCCTACGATACAGCCCTGGGTATGCGTTTGGGTACGGATTGGGGCATGACGATCAAACAACGCGTTGCAAAAAAGACAACAATCGAAGCGCTTTTGCAATCAAGTCTCCAACGCGAAGAAGTATTGGTTACTTTGATGGGCGAGCAACATTTTCCAGTCCTGTCCCGACGATTGAACATTTACTATGGTGGCGGGCTACACAAAGGCTGGATCAATGAATCCGACGCGGATTTGGTGCCTTATAAAGATCCTTTTGGTGTTACTTTTATTGGTGGTATCGAAATGTCACTCGGGAGGCTTAATATTTCTTACGATTTCAAACCCGCTATTAATATTTCTGGCGGACAGGAAATTTTTATACCCAAACCGGCATTTCCCTTCGCTATATCATCGTGAAACGCGATTGGAAACCTTTTGGCGGCAATAAGAAAAAAAACCGACGCAAGCGCGAAGGCATCAATTGGAAGTTCTGGGAGAAAGATTGATCCTTTTTACTGTAATGCATGAACGGTCATCTTACCGCCTTCGTAAGTTGCAATAGGTTCGTACTTAATACCATCCTTAGGTGTTTCCTCCGTAATCAGTGCATGATAAAACACTGTTTTTTCGCCTTCTTGTTTAGCATAAAAATAATCTCCCAAGCCGGCAAACCAACTCCATGCTACGGCTATTGCATCTGCCGGAATGCCATAACCACCATAATTCTCAGGCTCTAATTGCATACATGCAGCGTTGATATCCATCAACTTCGTCTTTTGTTCTCCAATAATAGCGTACACGGCATTTTGAGGCATACCGTTTACATCCTCTGACTTTAGCGCTTCGCAGCTTATCATTATATCCGAATCAGCTTGCTTGGGGTCCAAATTACAAGCCGCCATGGCACATAGGGTCAAGATTCCAAAAATCAGTTTTTTCATCTTTTAAGTTATTTCCCGCAAAAATAAACCAATTACAGAAATTTTTGTGGTAGTAAAATTATTTTTCAGGAACTAATTGTATATTTGCATCGCTTTATAAAAATGGTTGTAGGCTTGAATGCTCACAGCCATTTTGCATCAGAATGGTGGTTGTAGCTCAGCTGGTTAGAGCGTCGGATTGTGGTTCCGAAGGTCGCCGGTTCAAACCCGGTCATCCACCCAAAGTGGGAAGTCGTTCGCGATCTCCCATTTTTTATTGCTCCTTTTTCTCACAAGCCTTGAAAAGTTGCTAAATTCAGCCTCTGAAAGTGCATTTTATCCTCAAAAACAAACAACAAAACCATGAGATTAACCGCTTTTTCTAAGTTTCTGATCGTAATAGCAGTAGTGGCTGTGGCATTTTTGCCTTCCGCTATTTCATGTCAGATTCTTTGTCAGGCAATTCGAACGATGTAACTACAGAAACGCAAGATTCAAAAGTCGAGGAGGAAGCCAAAGTTTCCAATCCTTCTTCGAATATCGAATCATCTTTTAATTTTACGCCGCCAGCACCCGTCAATGGCAAATTGAAAGGCGTAGTCGAGTTAGGAGCTTCCGGATTCAATTCTTTTGTCGTGAAAATAGACGATCAAAAACGCTGGAGTTTAGAAAAAGCAGAATTTGGCTCCAGCCTTGTTCATGAAAATATGGCAACTTCGACCGACATTCGCGAAGGATTAAAAAATTATATCGCTGGAATGCTCAATTACGGTGTAAGTGGCAAAGATATCCATTTTGTAGTAAGCTCAGGGGCTGCCAAGAGTGACCAAGTTTCAAAAATTAGCGCAGAATTGAAGAAATTGGGTTACGTGGTGAACCCTGTAACACCTGAAAAAGAAGGACAATTGGCATTAAAATGCGTGTTGCCGGATGCTTATGTGAATGACGCTTTCATAGTGGATATTGGGTCGAGCAATACCAAGATTTCCTGGATGCAGGGTGATCGTATCAAGAGTTTGGAAACTTATGGCTCTAAGTATTTCCAAAATGGTGTGACAGATGGTAAGGTCTATGACGATGTAGAATCTTTGGCTTCTCAAATCCCTGCCGACCGCCGTTTGGTTTGTTTTATGATTGGTGGTGCCCCGTTTGATCTTGCGAAAACGCATCGGAATGGCAAAGAGCGCTATACCGTGCTGAAAGTGCCAGACGATTATCAAACCGAAGAGGCCAAAACTAAAGCCGGAATCAATATCTATCGCGCTTTGCGTGATGCGACTGGCTGCGATACTTTTGTGTTTGATTGGGACAGCAATTTTACAATCGGTTTTTTATTAACAATATAATAGCTGTAAAACAAAAAGTGTCCTGCAATATTGATTTGCGGGACACTTTTGTTTTTTATTACTTATTATCCAACTTAATCAATACGCCCGCCGCAAAAAATAACTGATCAAAACCGCCTATCGTATATTTAAATTCGGTCATAATATCTGCATTATCCGCAACACCAAAATTAGCGCCCGCCCCAATATTGAAGCCTATCTCCGTATCCGAGACCTTCCCTGCTATCTGCGTGTCCACGCTCGAAAAGCCAATATTCAAGCCTGCGAGCGCGTAAATATCAATTGTGGCCGGCATAGCGAAAGTAAAATGTCCATCGAGGTTAATATCAAATAAATTGAGATCAACCCCTGTATCGTCTTCTCCAATAAAGTAGAAATTGAAGGTTGCATTGGCGCGCCATTGATCTGTAATATCGTAAGCGCCCCTTACAAAAGCGGAAAACTCTTCCACATCAAAACCAAAACCTCCACCTGCGCCCAGGCGAAGTTGAGCAGATGCGTTTGTAATAAACGTCAGGAAGAACAATGCTGTCACAAAAATTTTTACTTGTCTCATTGGTCAGCTGTTTTAGGTTTTGTGCAAAAATTCTTTGCAAGATACTTGAAATTTTTTGAAAGAAAATGGAGCATTTCATAATCAAAATTCTATTTACAAAACAGGTACTTTGTAGGTCTGATTGCTAACTTTTGCCGAAATTGCATCGCAATATTTAACGAATTTGATTTTATTTGGAATTTCCGTCTGATGACAGACCAAAATTGTCGCAACAAGTGCATTAAAACTTCGTTAAAATCGGCGTGGCGTACATCCCAAGCCAGATTATAAGGTTCTTTATTAAGCAGATTGCACCTAAATTGCCCAAAATTTTGTTAGTTTTTTATTATACTTTTCATCCAAATATTATTCAATATTTATAGAAAGAATCAGTGTCAATAATTGTTCCACAACCAGACAGCAAAAGTAATGCGCGCCAAATAGCATCGCTTCTGGTAAGATGGTTAATACGCTTGATTTTCAGCGTATTAGGGTTGTTATTATTTTGTATGCTGATTTTTCTCTTGCAACCTGTACAAAATTGGGTCGTACAAAAAGTCTCTACAGAGGTATCTGAAAAATTAGAAACCAAAGTAAAAGTAGGCCGTTTGCGCCTTAATTTTTTTGACAAAATTACCCTCGAAGATTTTTTTGTAGAGGATTTGCAAAAAGGAGATACCCTGCTTTTCAGTGAAAATCTCAAGGTTAATTTTGTTACCAATCCCTTTGTCTTGATACGGCGAGGGCTTACCATAGAAGAAATTAGCCTGGAAAATGCTACTTTCAATCTGCGCAAAGCGCCCAAAGCCAAAGAAACCAATCTGGAAATTATACTACATCGCTTGTTCCCAGCCAAGCCCAAAGCGGATAAAAAGGGAAGCTCATTCCGCATGGACATTCGCAGGCTCAATCTTTATGAAGTAGCCTTCCTAAAGGATGATAAAGTAAAAGGTCAAAGACTATATACGGCGCTTTATGAAGGGAAAGTTGTTTTTCGGCAATTAGATATTCCAGGTAAACGAATCGATATTCGTTCGATCATGCTAAATCAACCGATTCTCCAAATTGATGAATTTGAAGGAATTCCGGCTGCAATCGAAACTGTTTTGCAAATAGCAGATACCAGCGCCATCAAAGATACCGCTTTGCTTAAAGTGCGCATTGAAAACTTTCAGATGAACGACGGTATGTTTTCGCTGCATAATTACGCACGCGCGCCTGTGAGAACAACGCCTGCCGACGAATTGGACTACCAACATATGGATGTTTCTGATATCGATATCGATATCCAGAATTTTTCATTTTACCGTGAAACTTATCTTGGTACAATTAAGAAAATTGCATTAAAGGAACGTAGCGGATTTGTCTTGAATGAGCTTTCTGCAATATCGGCAAAAGTATCTTCAGATACCACCGAACTACTAGGTCTCAAAATCAAAACACCATATAGCGAAATCGGGGATACCCTTGTTTTCAGGCATCGAGAACTCGCTGATTATGAGATATTCCCGGATGCGGTCAATATGCAGGGCAACTTTCACAACGCCAGTGTGGCGGTGCGCGATATTATGACCTTTGCACCTGGGCTCAAAAGCAATGCTTTTTTTGCTAATAATAAAGACGAAGTCGTGCTGATAGATGGCGAGATACGCGGGCGAGTAAATAATTTGCGTGGCCGTGATCTCGACATTCGCCTTTCGGATGGTTCCAGATTGAATGGGAGTTTTAGCTCGCGCAATCTGGCTGTAAAAATGAGGAATTCCTGAATTTGCGACTAGAACAATTAAGCACTCGAATGTCAACGCTAAGGCAATTGATACCTGGCATTACTTTACCCGCAAACTTTGATCGACTGGGCAGGCTTAATTTCCGAGGTAGTTTTGATGGTTTTTTTGAAGATTTTGTGGCTTATGGCGATTTGCGAACCGATTTAGGTCGCGCGATCATGGATATGCGCATGAACCTCAAAAATGGCCGAGGTAAAGCGAGTTATTCTGGAAAATTAAAATTGGAAAATTTTGACCTTAGCAAATGGACGAATAGTAATGATTTTGGTTTAGTCAATTTTTCTTCCGAAGTCAAGAATGGCGTGGGTTTGACGGCACAAACCGCGAGCGCGCAGCTTACCGCCGAGATTCAAAGTTTTTATTTCAAAAATTATAATTATCAAAATGCCAAGCTTTCCGGACAACTAAATAGAAATCTTTTCGATGGTACATTTTCTATTCAAGATGATAATATTGATTTTAATTTTAGTGGTTTGGTAAATTATAAAGATAGCATCCCTGTTTTTGATTTCCGGGCAATGTAAATAAAATTGATCTGCAAAAATTAAATCTATCAGATAAAGATTTAGTACTCGGCGGAAGCGCAGATATTAACCTCCGCAACGATCGATTTTCAAAAATGGAAGGCGATATTGATTTAAATAATGTAAAAATTGCTTATAATCAACAAGATACATTTTATATTAATTCTATCAAAGCCAATTCATTATTCACAAATAATGGAGATAAAGAATTTCGATTAAACTCAGACATAGCAGATGTAACCATTTCAGGCATATTTGATATTGAACAAATTCCTGATTTAATTACGAGTTATTTTGATCGAAATTATACAGCGCTTTCGACGCGACTCGGTATAAAAAGTAAAAATAAAACGCTTAATCCCAGTAATTATAATTATAATATTCTCATCAAAGATTCAAAAGGATTAAATAAAATCCTGGATGAACGCTTGGGCGATATCAAAGATTTGAGCGTTATCGGATATTATAATAGCAGCAATGATTCGCTCCTGGTGAAAACGGATATTAGCGCATTTACTTTTGGTAATATTTTGATAGAAGATGTCGCTTTTGATTTTAATTCTTTGCGGGATCAAGGTTGGGTGAGTATTCAGATTAATAATACCACCATTAATGAGAAATTACATCTGGATCCGATTACTTTTATAAGCTATTTAAATCGTGATACCCTGGATTTTGGCTTGAATTATTATTCCGGCGGATTTCTTGATAATTTGAACCTGGAAGGGAAGTTTTATCCTTTGGATAGCAACCTGTTTCAAATTCAATTTGAGCAATCGAATCTTGTCATACTTGAAATGCCCTGGGAAATTGATGCCAGCAATTTTATTACATTCGGAAAAGATTATATAGAAGCCAAAAACTTTACATTAAAAAGCCAGGAAAAAAGAATCGTGCTGGAAACCACGCAAAATAAGGGTTTGAAGCTTCAGATATCAGATGTAGGCTTTGATTTTATAAACGAGCTCTGGCAATATGAGCCATTGAATTTTGATGGCAATTTTAATGTAACGGCCGAAGTTGGTAATATTTTTGAAATGAGCAATCTGAGCGCCGATATTATAGCGGACTCCTTCTTGATTAATAATGATCCTTACGGCAGGCTACATCTTACAGCAAAAGCTGGGGATTTAAAGAGTATGCTTGCGGCAGAATTGCTTATAGATGACGGAATTTCGAGTCTTTCGGCAAAAGGAAATTATAATTTAGCAGAAATCGCGGAGACTATTAGCAATAAGCCTGCGGCCGAACGCGCAAGTGGTTATTTCGATTTTGATATTGATATTAAGAGCTATCCGCTTTGTATGGCGGAATATTTTATCGGTGATGTCATTTCCAATACCGACGGGCGATTTGATGGAAAATTAAAAATAAATGGTTTACCGAAATTACCCAATATTAATGGTGATCTCAGTCTTTTGGATGGTTCCAAATATTTACATCAACGCAACGGCTGGCGATAGCACGCGTATTGTTATTCCAATTAGTTCTGGAAAAGAAGCTTCTGAATTAAAATTTGTAAATTTTGTTGATAAGCGTAAAGAAAAACTGGAAGAAGCCGAAAAAGCAAGAAATCTGGCCAATCTCACCGGTGTAAGCCTTGAAATGAATCTCAATATCCTGGATGAAGCGCAAATAGAATTGGTATTCAATGAGCAAACGGGCGATATTATCAAAGGCTCCGGCCGCGGAAACATTAGGGTTTTGACACCTCGAAATGGCGATTTTCAAATGTATGGTGATTATGTTATTCAGCAAGGTGATTATCTTTTTACATTATATAATGTTGTAAATAAAAAATTTACAGTACGCCCCGGAGGCTATATTCAGTGGACGGGCGATCCTTTTGGTGCGCAAATTAATATTGAAGCAGAATATAAAGGCTTGAATACTTCCGTCGCTAATTTTATACAAGAATATTTAGTCAATACAAACGCTCAAATCAAAAACGATGCCAGCAAATCTACGCAGGTAGTGCTGGTCATGCAATTGAAAGGCGAATTGTTGCGCCCTGTTATTAATTTCGATATTCTTTTTCCTGCATTGAACGGGCAACTAAAAGCTTATGCAGATAGTAAAATGAATCTTTTGAGGCGGGATCAAAACGAATTAAATCGTCAGGTTTTTGGGCTGATTGTAGTTGGGCAGTTTCTACCAGAAAATGTGGCTTTACAAGGAAGTGAAATATTATATAATACGGTGAGTGAATTTGTCTCCAATCAACTTTCCTTATTATTAACGGAATTATTTTCGGAAGTATTAGCAGATGGACGAGTACTTTCGGGTATTGATTTTGATATTGCTTATAATCAGTATCAAAATGTGGATTTGGGCAGCGGACAAGATTTTGTGCGTGGAGATGAATTTGAAGTGCAGCTTCGGCAAAACTTTTTTAATGATCGCTTGTCTATTTTAATTGGAGGCAATGTCGATATTGGTACAAGTGTCCAAAATGCCGCGGCGACGGGCACATTTGTTGGGAATGATGTCGTGATTGAATATGTAATTAATCGAGATCGGAGCTTGAAACTGAAAGTATATCAACGGCTTCAGCCCGACATCGGCGGGCGTCGCCTGCAAGTGGGCACGGGCATTAGCTTCCGCAAAGAATTTGATACATTTTCTGAATTCTGGAAAAATTTGCGCGGCGATGCCAAAAAAGTAAAGGATGGCAATTAAATTATATTTATAAATGCTATAATTATGCTAAGCCAAGAATCACTCGATTTTCTTAAAGATCTTTCAAAAAATAACAACCGCGAATGGTTTGAAGCCAACAAAAAACGCTACGAAAAAGATTTAAAAAAGCCTTTTGAGGATGTAATAGGACAAATTATTCAAGAAATTCAAAAAATAGACCCCTCGGTAAATATTACACCTAAAAAAGCAATTTTTCGGATCTATAGAGATATTCGATTTTCAAAAGATAAAAGCCCTTACAAGACCCACGTTGGCGCAGTCGTTTCGCCTGGTGGCACACAACTCAAGGAATATCCTGGAATGTACATTCATGTAGAAGCCGGTTCTTTAATGATCGGCGGAGGCGCTTATTTTCTGGAAACCCAGCCTTTATATCAATTGCGTCAATATATTGTGCATCATATAGATGAATTTAATAATTTGATTTCCGAGCCAAATTTTAAAGCAAAATATGGAGAATTGAAAGGGGAGAAAAACAAGAAATTGCCGATAGAATTTCAGGAAGCTGCTGAAAAACAACCGCTTTTGTATAACAAACAATTCTATTTTATGGCAGAATTAGATCCGAAAAATGCGATTCGCCAAGATTTTGTCGATTTTGTGATGGAGCATTATCACGCGGCGAAGCCTTTCAATGAATTTTTAATAGCAGCACTCACTCATTCTTAGGCTTTAATACATAGCGACATTTTCGCATAAAAATGCCCCCCTCCAGAGAAACTTGCGGAGAGAGGCTATCCCAAAACCGATTAATCACTCATTTATTCTTTAAGTAAGAACCGAGATCGTTGTAATTCAATCTCAAATTTACAATCAATTGACGTTATCTTACAATTTTTTTCAATAAAAAGTTTTTTAAAGGCAAAACTTCCTGATAATGAGCAATTTAGAAAGAAACACATTGCCTGATTCAGGGCTTTCAACCGAAGAAAGAGCTTTTTATGCCCGCCATCTTACCTTATCAGATTTGGGATTAGAAGGACAAATGCGATTGAAATCGGCACGTGTGCTTGTGGTTGGGGCAGGCGGATTGGGGAGTCCGCTCTTATTATACCTGGCAGCGGCAGGCGTAGGTCATATCGGTATCATAGATGGAGATGTAATAAGCTTGAGCAATTTGCACAGACAAGTGCTATATACCATCGATGATATAGGAAAACCCAAAGCAGAAATAGCTCGAAAGCGATTACAGGCGCTCAATCCCCATATTAAAATTGATATTTTTCCTAATTTTATTACGAATGATAATGCTTTAGAAATTATCAAGCAATATGATATTATTGCCGACGGCACAGATAATTTTCCAACTCGTTATTTGATTAATGATGCTTGTATATTAGCCAATAAAGTGAATGTATATGCTTCCATTTTCAAATTTGAAGGGCAGGTTTCTGTATTTAATCAATTATTAAGTGACGGTACATGTAGTCCTAATTACAGAGACCTATACCCTACTCCACCGGCTCCAGATGCTGTGCCAAACTGCGCCGAAGCTGGGGTTTTGGGCGTTTTACCTGGCATCATTGGTTGTATTCAGGCGAATGAAATAATAAAGATTATTACAAATATCGGCGAAACTTTGGCGGGGAAATTATTGATTTTTGATACGTTGGAAATGAACAGTCATATTTTAAAAATCAAAAAAACATTCAATAATGCGGATATAAAAAATTTGATTGATTATGAATCATTTTGCAGCACTTTGCTTCCTCATAAAGTTCCGTCAATAAGCGTGGCACAATTATATAATTTACAAAAAAATAATACCGATTTTCAATTAATTGATGTCAGAGAACCGCATGAATATGACCAATATAATTTAGGAGGAATCCTAATCCCTTTGGCAGAGATTACAAAAAATTTGCATAACATTTCAAAAGAGAAAAAAAAGTAGTCATTTATTGTCAAAGTGGAAAGCGAAGTAAAGAAGCTGTAAAATTAATATTGGATATAAATTCCGGTTTCGACATATACAATTTAGAAGGTGGGGTAATGGCCTATCAAGCATTTATTACAGGAAGTGAAGCTCTTTAAAAAAGAAGCCCCACCTCCTGAAATTCTTATTTCATCACTTCTTTAAAGATTCCATGATGGTTTTTAGACCTTCATGAGTTACTTTGTAACGCTTACGAGCCTGCTGAGAATCGCCTTCTTTTGAAAGTTGAATCATATACTTTTTCTTTACAAGTGCACTAATCGCTTGCGTAATATTGGAAACTTTTTGTCCAATTTTCTTAAGCTCTTTTTGTACTTGCGCACTGGTCAGTTCTGAAGCATCTCGTTTCAATTGAAGGAATACTGCCGACACTAAAGCTTTTTCTGAATCTGAAGAAGGTTTCAAAGCTTTAACCAAATCCGTTAATGAATTGTAAGATTCGATGCCTCCCGCAGCAGCTTCCGCTGAAGCTTTAGGTTTTGCTGCTGGTGCTGCTGGTGCCGCTTCGACACTACCACCTTCAGTAGCCATAACTTCTGTTCCTAAGATCAAAGTCGCTTGTCCTACGTGAAGCTTACTTGATAGCCACAGTAGTGTTCTGATTTTTGCATTATCGTCCAAACCTTTTAGTAGTTCATAAGATTTAGACATTACTTCCATTTCCTGGTCTAACTTCATGATCTGATTTTTTTGTTTTTAAAAATATAATGATATAGTAAATCCTTGTTAGTCAATACTTTATAAAATTCAATAGATAAAAAAAGCTTTGGCGGCCTTAACAGCGCTTCCAAAGCTTTTCCAATATGTATAATTATCAATATTCAATGTTAGTTGATTGCAAACATTGATACTAATTATTTTAAAATAAAATACCAGACAATTAACTTTTAGTGATATAAGCATATAAAATAGAGAATATACTAAGCATTAGATAGATATAATCTAACTACACATAATCTTCAATTACATGAAATTATTTCTTTACGTCGCCCTATGCTTTCTAAATTTTGTTCAATTTTTTATAAGGGGTTAGATGTATGCGTAAGTACAATAAAAACAAAGAATTGTACTTATAAATTTTAACAGAGATGCCTAAACTAAACGACTATGAAATGATACAAATATTTAGTGCAAATAAAAGTTATTTACTCAAATTTGTCAAATTTTTCCTCATTTATTTTTTAATATTGATTAAAAAACTTTTCAAGTTTATAATTTCAATCTGTTAAAACAAATTTGTTTTTATTCTATGTATTAGTATTGATAAAGGTTTCAGGATTAAATCTGATCAAAATTTACATTATCAATGATTATTCAAAATACATCATATCCGAGATAATTTCTTTGATTGAGAGGAATTCTTCTCTATGACATACATTTACCTCTTATTATTTGAAGGTTGGGGTTGTCCAATCAATTCTACGGTAGCAGCATTTCATTTTTATTATGCGCACATTCCCGATTCCCATAATACACTTTAGTCAATTTTCATGCCATATAATTCATTGCACCATCAAATTACAACCTCTCAAGTCTGATGCATCAAGCCTCCCAAGCACTTCAAAGCTTCCGTCTTTATAAATTTTACCTATATCATCGGTCGCTATGAAACTTATTGTATCAAGGTTGGCTATATCAATAAAGTTTAAAATTGCAGTTTTGCCAATCACTTCTGGCGCAAGTGGATCATTAACTTGTCTGCCATAAATATGTAAAGTTGGCGGAGATTTAAAGATACCATTTTTTAATGAATAAGCTTGAGAAAATAATTCCGTCATGCCGTACTCCGAGTAAATATGTTTTACATGAAAAGCCTCACAAAGTATTTTATGCACCTCATCCCTGATCAGTTCATGCCTTCGGCCTTTCATTCCGCCCGTCTCCATAACCATAACTCCTTCTAAGTCAGCAGGATATTGCTCTGCAAGATCAAGCAAAGCGAAGGTAACGCCTAATAATAAAGTTGGAATATTATTTTGTTTTACGAATTTTAATACCCTGACTAATTCATCTGTATCATAAAGAAAAAAGCCACTTTGTGAATAATTGGATTGTTTAATAAAAAAATCAGCCATCGCCACCAAAGACGAGCCGGAGCGCTCCAAATAAGATGGAAGCAAGGCTATGATGCAATATTTACTCAAGTTTCCAAAAAAATATTCAAATCCTTTTTGTGTATTTTTTAAATAAAAATCAAGATCGCGCACCCAGTGTTTGCTGGTGATTTGCTCCGTCGTACCACTACTTGTAAAAATTGTTTGCGGCGTCCATTCACCTGTTTTTATAATATGATTTTTAAAAAGTTGAATGGGTAAAAAAGGAATATCTTCAACCTTTGTAATATGCTTTGGTTGAATATTTAATAATTGGAGATAATTGGCATAAAGCGAATTATACCGCGCTTGATACTGAAATATTTCTAAAGCCAGCGATTCAAAATCTGGAGGAGATAAATTTTCAACTTTTTTTGCCAATAGCTGTCTAATCTCGTTCACGGATTACAATAATTATTCAAAAATGCTTATTTTACATAGATTAAAACATCGCAAAATATGAAGTTGCTACAATATTCTCTGATTGTTTTTGTAATATCTTCGTTACTAACGATTCTAAGTTGTACCGAACCGCCGAGCTATCCCAACGAGCCGCAGATCGAATATGTTGGCATTAATAAAAGAACGATCCTTCAAGGAAGTTCAACCGCGGCGCGTGATACCTTGATTATTACTTTTTCATTTACAGATGGCGATGGCGATGTCGGGAGTGATTCTACTAATTTATTCCTTCGAGACAGCCGAGATAACAGCCTGATTCCCAATCGTTTATTTCCAATACCTGAGCAAGGCAGCGGTAATGGTGTATCGGGTGAAATTACACTTCGAATACCCAATAAAGTCGCCGGCCCCAATGTTTGCTGCATTTTCCCGGATCGTCGGGTTTGTCAAACAGACCCTCGTTATGCGCAGGATACTTTTTCTTATTTAATCGAAATTAAAGATCGGGCTGGGAATTTAAGCAATCGGATTCGAACGGAAACGATCACGATTTTATGTCAATAAGCCAGTCAATATCTTTTTTTAATAAGGATAAAGTCCTGGTCTCCAAGCTATTAGACTCTAGCTGGTAATTATATACCCATTGCGCCATCGGCGGCAAGCTCATCAAAATAGACTCAGTACGACCGTCTGTTTCGAGTCCAAATTTTGTGCCGGCATCCCAAACAAGATTAAACTCCACGTAGCGCCCGCGGCGCAGCATTTGCCAGTTTTTTCATTTTCTGAATAAGGCAAATCCTTGTTTTTATGCAATAAATGCAGATAAATTGGGCAAAATCCATTACCAATATCTTGCACGAATGCAAAACGTTGTTCTTTAGTAATATTATCATTTCTTTCAATCGATCAAAAAAAAATACCGCCAATGCCGCGTGTTTCCTGCCGATGCCGAATGTAAAAATAATCATCCGCCCAGGATTTAAATATTGTATAATATTCAGAATGATGTTTATCGCAAATATTTTTCAAAGATTGATGAAAAAAACGGGCATCTTCCAGATCAATATAATGCGGCGTCAAATCTATCCCTCCACCAAACCACCATGTATCTCCAGCTTCAAAATAGCGAACATTCATGTGAATAATAGGAACAAATGGATTCCTGGGATGTAACACAATGGACACGCCGCTTGCAAAAAATTGATTTCCAGGCAATTGCAAGCTTTTTTGCATTTTTTCAGAAACTTCACCGTACACCGCAGAGAAATTCACCCCACCTTTTTCGATATGCTGTCCTTCGATCACGCGCGTTCTGCCACCGCCACCGCCGGGGCGATCCCATAAGTCTTCTCTAAATTTTCCCTGCCCATCCGCTTCTTCCAATTGCCTGCAAATATTATCCTGCAAGGCTTTAAACCAATTTGCAATATGATCTTTATTCCAATTTTCCATAAATCCATTTTTCCTTTAATCCAAATTCACTCAGTCTCCTATTTTCCAAGTCTCGCCTTCACCGCTTCCACCGTTTTCTTGGCATTCCCGACAAATACATCATCTTCGATAATAATCACCGGGCGCTTTAAAAAAGTGTATTCTTCCAAAATCAAATTTCGATAATCCATTTCATGTAACTCTTTCTTATTCAATCCCATACTGCGATATTTTAATGCAACCCGACTAAAAAGCGCTTCATACGAACCCAGTTTTTCTTTCAGCCAATCGATTTGCTCCGATGTAATTTTCTCCGTTTTAATATCCTGTAAATCAAAGCCTTTAGCATTATTTAATTCTCCTATAATTCGCTTACAAGTATCGCAGGTGGAGAGGTAATAAATCTTTTTCATTTTCAAGGATAATGTTGTGGGTGTAAAGATAAGCCATTATTTTGTCGAGAATATTCACGCTAAAGTCAAATTTGACGTATGCAACAAATACCTGATTCCGAATTAGTTATAAACACCAATGGCAGTATTTATCATCTTCAGCTTTTTCCCGAACAAATAGCCGATACGATCCTTACCGTTGGCGACCCCGCTCGCGTAGCTCGTGTGTCTAAATATTTTGATAAAATAGAATATCAAGTAAGTCACCGCGAATTTATTACGCATACAGGTTGGCTGGGCAGCACGCGCTTGACGGTTATTTCTACTGGCATCGGCACGGATAATATTGACATTGTAATAAATGAACTTGATGCTTTAGCGAATATTGACTTTAAAACCAGGATGCCAAAAACCAAACATCAAACATTAAACTTTATCCGCATAGGTACATCGGGCGCAATTTGGCGCGAAGCACCTTTAGGGAGCTTTATTACTTCTGCGTTTGCAATTGGTTTGGATAATTTGATGCATTTTTATGCGTATCAAAATTCCCCGGATGAAACAGCATTATTAAAACAATTTTACACTTTTACTGCTAAACCTTTACCAATTCAGCCCTATGCCTTTGCGGCAAATGCTGATCTGCTTGCAAAAATGACGCTTGATCTTCAAGGAATTACGCTTACTTCACCAGGATTCTATGCTCCTCAGGGGCGTGAATTGCGTGGCAAAACCAAGCTTACTTCGGAAATTTTAGCTTCTTTTAGCGATTTTCAATATAAAGATTGGAATATTATGAATTTTGAGATGGAAACCTCCGGGATTTATGGATTAGCTAATGTTTTAGGGCATCGCGCAGTTTCCTGCAATGTCATTCTGGCAAATAGATTATTGGGGCAATTCAGTTCTGACCCTGCACAGGAAGTGGAACGGTTGATTCAAAAAGTATTGGAAAAAATTGAAATTTTATAAAATAAAAAAGGAGCAGAATCTTTCGATTTGCTCCTTCCATTTTTGGTAATAAGATAGCCTCTATTTAAAAACAAGCTCATTTGCTTTTTTATGATCGGCGAGGAATTGCTCCAAGCCAATATCCGTCAACGGATGTTTCAGTAAACCCAAAATCGCAGAAAGTGGACACGTCACTACGTCTGCACCTGCTTTGGCTGCGTCCACGATATGCTTAGCACTGCGGATAGATGCTGCCAGAATTTGGGTCTCGTATCCTTGAATGGCGTAAATTTCAGCAATTTCTTTGATTAATTCAATACCATCCCAAGAAATATCATCAATTCTACCAATAAATGGCGATAAATATGTCGCTCCGGCTTTGGCAGCCAAAATCGCTTGACCTGCCGAAAACACTAAGGTACAATTGGTTGGAATGTCTTCTTCATAAAAATAGCGGAGCGCTTTCACCCCGTCTTTAATCATAGGCACTTTGACCACAATATTCTCTGCAATACCTGCAAGTACTTTTCCTTCTTTAATAATTCCATCGAAATCAGTAGCAATTACCTCCGCACTTACATCGCCATCTACTATTTTGCAAATGGCTTCATAATGCTTCATCACATTTACTTCGCCAGTGATACCCTCCTTCGCCATCAGCGAGGGATTGGTGGTAACACCGTCCAATACTCCTAAATCATTGGCTTCCTTGATTTGATCGAGGTTAGCCGTATCAATAAAAAATTTCATATTCAGATTTTTGTACAAAGGTACAAATAAGTCACTGGATTGGGGTTATTGTGAATCGACAATTTTAAGTCAATTCTGTAGGCGAGTTTTGGAATTATGTATGCACTGAAGCTCAGTAAAATGAGGTGGAACACCACATCGCACCGCTCAACCTCCTACCCTTGCTGCGTTTCCACCCTGGGGGAGTTCAAAGGGAGCTGGTCGTGCGGCGCCCACCGGGCGGCAAAGTTAAGATTCTTTTTTCGGAAATACAAAATGATTTTGGTGCTATTGATATTATTGATGCTTTGGATCAAATAGATGCTATGATTTTGATGGCGGCAAAATCTCTGTTTTTTCACCAAAATATTGTACAAATCGCTGCATTTCGCTCGCTAACTGAGCATTTTGAGTAGCTTTATAATAGGTATCTGCCATAGCGCGAAGGGTTTGAAAGAAAAAGCGATCCATTTCCATCACCTGCATATCCTTGGTCCAAAGATCAATTTTCAAGGTTTCCATGCTATCCCGATCGAATAACGAAAGTAACATCGCTTTGCACGCTTGAGGTTCTTGGCCTGCATCCTGGGCTTGCCAATTCATACTCACGGGCATATTCGATTCGTCTAACCCAATTCTTATCTTGATATCAGAGTGTTTTACAGCTTTGCTCATTTTATTTAAATATTTTATGCTGCAAAGAAAAACCCCAAATCCTAAACCTCCAAACTTTTAATCAATCCTCTTCTTTTTCAACCGTATCGAATTCCCAATCACCACCACATCCGAAAAGGCCATGAATAGCGCGCCCCACATCGGATTCAAAAATCCCATAGCTGCTATCGGAATCGCTACAATATTATAAGCAAATGCCCAGAATAAGTTTTGTTTGATCGTCAGTACCGTATGCTTGGCAATGGAAATCGCTTTTGGTAGATGAAAAAGATTGCCGTTGAGCAGTACGATTTGCGCCGACTGAATAGCCGCTTGCGAAGCATTACTCAAAGATACGCCAATAGTAGCGCGGGCCAGCGCCGGCGCGTCATTGATGCCATCACCAACCATTGCTGTGGGAGCGTTTTTCGATAGTTCTTCTATAATTCGGAGTTTTTCTCCGGGGAGTTTTTCTGCATAGAAAGTTTCTACCTTCAATTTTTCAGCAATAGCAGCCGTGCGCGATTGTTTGTCACCACTCAAAATAACAGGATTAATGCCTGCTTTTCGCAAATAATTCATTGTAACCAAAGCCTCCGGCTTTAATTGATCGCTGATGTCAATAGAAGCCAAAAGTTGTTCGTTTTGAGTGAGTTGTATCGTTTGATGTCCCAGATCATTAGTTCCAGGCTTGGCACTGATTCGGTAACTATTTCCTTCAGCATCTTCTGCAAATATACCAACACCTTTCTCCTCCGTGACTTTCAAATCATCCAAATGCACACCATTTACTTGCGAAGCCAATTCCCGTACCAACGAGTGCGCAATAGGATGTGAAGAATGCTGCTCCATCTTATAAATCAGGGCTTTTGCAAAAGCTTTATCTTCGATATGATACTCAATGTGTTGAATATGAAAATCGCCAGTTGTCAGCGTTCCGGTTTTATCAAATACCATATTTTTAATGTTTGCAAAAAGCTCAACGGTTTGACCGCCTTTTACCAAAATCCCATTTTTAGCCAAGCGTCCAACACCCACCATTACTGCGGTTGGCGTCGCCAAGCCCATCGCACAAGGGCAGGAAATCACCAGCACTGCAATCGAATTCATCAGGGCTTTTTGGAAAGTCAAATCAAAAACAAAATGCCCTACAATCAGCGTTAGCAGTGAAATAATCAGTACCGAAGGCACGAAAATAGCACTGATTCTATCTGCAAGTCGTTGAATATCAGGCTTATCTTGTTGTGCAGTTTTCACTAATTCAATCATTTGACTCAGCACCGTATCCTTGCCGATAGCAGTCACGCGCATTTGCAAATTGCCCGATGTCACAATTGAAGCGCCAATCACTTTATCGTCGATATTTTTTTCCACAGGGGCACTTTCGCCAGTAAGCATGGATTCATTCAAAGTCGCATCACCAGAAATCAGAATACCATCGCTCGGGATTTTATCACCTTCGTTCACTTGAAGAATATCGTTAATTTGAATTTCATCTCGATTGATCGTGACAATTGCGCCGGAAGGCATGATGCGCTTGGCTTTTTCGACTTGAAGTTTGGTCAATTCCCCAATAGCAGTAGTGGTCTGCTTTACAGCACGATGTTCAAACCAATTACCCAGTAAAACAAGTGTAATAATCGTAGCAGAAGTTTCGTAGAAAATATAATTCGGCTCTTTCAAAATTGTTCCGATCAGGCTATAAATAAACGCTGCTGTGCTTCCCACAAAAATGAGTACATCCATATTGGCGATGCCGGTACGAATCAAACTATTCCAGGCGCTTTTACCAAAATGTAATAAACCTATCATAAAAACCGGCAGGCATATTAATAATTGCAGCCAGTTATTATGCATAAATGTAAGATGAACCCCCAAAGACATCAAAATATGCCCCAAAAGTAAAGGTGCAGTAAATATAGCGCTCATAATAAGCTTGCGCTCTAAAGTCCACCAGGGTTTTGGTTTTTCTTCTTCTACAACGGTGTAACCCAATTTGTGAATACCTGCTTTTATTTGCTCCAGCGTCATCCGCTCCTCATCCGGGCGGAAGCGCACTTCCTTGGTTTGGAAATTCACGTACACATCCTGCAAACCCTTGCGTTCCAGGTATTTGGTGATACTCATTGCACAATTATTGCAATCCATCCCTTCCACTTTCAGTTCGATTATATTGTTCGCCATAGCTTGGTCACTCGTATTTGATTTAGTACTTTTAAGCCCTTCAGTTTCCGAAAAAAATAGGCGTTTCCCTCAACTTTATGCGGACTGTATCCTTATTTATTTCAGAAACTGTTTTAAAAGCATAACAAATTTAAACCTAATTTAGATTCTATCTAAAAAAAACAAGAGCTTATGGATAAGAGAACATTCCTGAAAACCGGTGTGCTGGCAACGGCTGCCGCTTTCGTCAATCCTTTTCGCATGATTTCTAATAATCAATCGATTGAGATAGGAGTAGCGGAACTAATGCTTCCCGGCAATTTTCAGCTTCCGGCATTGGCTTACAAATTCGATGCGCTCGAACCGCATATCGACAAAATGACGATGGAAATTCATCACGACCGCCACCATGCAGGCTATGTGAACAATTTGAACAAAGCAGTGGACGGTACGCCTTACTTGAATATGGGCATCGAGCAAATTCTTGGATCGGTAAAAGCTTCCGATACTGCAGTGCGCAACAACGGTGGCGGTCACTACAACCATACTTTATTTTGGAAATTGATGAAACCCAATGGCGGCGGTACTCCCAGTGGTCGAATAGCAGATTTTATCAATGCGAAATTTGGTTCGTTTGATAAAATGAAAGAACAATTTAATGCTGCCGCTACCAGTCGCTTCGGCTCAGGCTGGGCTTGGCTTTGTGTGAATAAAAAAGGAGATTTGTATATTACTTCTACGCCTAATCAGGATAATCCGTTGATGAAGAAAATTGTCAAAAAAGACTACGGTTTCCCAATCCTTGGCATTGATGTGTGGGAACACGCTTATTATTTGAAATACCAAAACAAGCGTGGTGACTACGTAGGTGCGTTTTGGAATGTCATCAATTGGGAAGAAGTAAATACCCAATACGATATGGCAATGAAAATGTTTGGAAAGTAGCCGCCAAGCGTCCTACGGGTAAAACCGTAGGACGCATAAGCACTCAACTATGATCGAAAAACAACCTTTAGAACTAAACGCCGACTTCCAATATGCCCTCGACGCCATTGAAAAACAAGGCAAAAATCTTTTTATTACAGGACGCGCCGGCACAGGAAAATCAACACTCTTGCAATTATTTCGCAATATGACACGCAAGAAAACGGTGGTGCTTGCGCCTACGGGTATCGCCGCGCTTAATGTTGGCGGGCAAACCATTCATTCTTTTTTTGGCTTTCCGCCAAGATTAATTCCAAAATCAGAAATCAAAAAACGCCGCGAACGCCGACTTTACAATAACCTCGAAGTTTTGGTCATCGATGAAATCTCGATGGTCCGGGCCGATTTGTTGGACAATATTGATTTTTTCCTACGGCTCAACCGTGAAAATCTTGCTCCATTTGGTGGCGTACAGGTTCTTTTTTTTGGAGATTTATTTCAATTGCCCCCAATCGTAGCCTCAGAAGTTGAGCAAATGATGTTTCAATCGCAATATCCCTCCCCTTATTTTTTTTCGGCAAATGTGCTGATGGATTTTAAAATGGAAATGATCGAATTGCAAAAAGTGTATCGACAAGAGAATCGGCATTTTCTAAAATTATTAGAAGCAGTTCGTCTAAATCGAATCGAATATGATACCCTGGACGAATTGAATAGTCGCTATTCTCCTGAATTTCAAAGCCAGGATTTTTATATCACGCTCTGCGCTCGCAACAACCGCGCGGATTCGATCAATCAACAAGAACTTGACCGCATACCTCTACCAGCCCAAAGCTATACCGCCATCATCACAGGCGATTTCAATCCTGCCCTCTACCCTACCGAACCCGCGCTACGACTCAAGCTTAGCGCGCAGGTGATGTTTATCAAAAATGATCCCAAACGTCAGTTTGTGAATGGCACCATTGGCAAAGTCGTCAAATTAGAAAAAGATGCGATCACCGTGATGGTCGAAGAAAACGAGCAACGCCGCTACGTGGAGGTAGAACCCCTGGATTGGGAAATCCTGCGCTACAAAAGCACACTCGTAGATCCTAATAATATTGAAACAGAAGTCATTGGCACTTTCCGGCAATTTCCGCTCAAACTTGCCTGGGCGGTGACCATTCATAAGGCACAAGGCAAAACCTTCGACAAAGTCATCATTGATTTGGGTACAGGCGCTTTTGAGCATGGCCAAACCTACGTAGCGCTCAGTCGCTGTCGTACCCTTGAAGGAATCGTGTTAAAACAACCCATTCGACAAAAGGATGTTTTGACCGATGAACGTATTATAGAATTTTATGAGCAAAATTTTTGAAAATTAGAAAGAGAAATGATTACCTTAGCCTCGAAATCAACACCTAAAACCTTTTTCTTTCATGACTACGAGAAGAAGAATCAAGCGGCGACAAAAAATGAAAGAAGTACGCGAACAAAAAGAGTCGCGCAAGTTTATGCTGGTAGTAATCGCTGCTACTATTATTTTACTTGTTTTATTATTTATTATGTTCCAAAACTCCTAGTGGCCATATCAAAACGGATACCCCAACCCTAAATTGAAGTTTACAATATTGCCAAAGCTATAGCGACGCCAATTGTACCAATAGTCGCTTTCTACTATATTGCTACTATCCATGAGGTTTTCAGGTAGAGGGTAAGGGCTACGCAATCGCACGCCTGCATCTAGTCGGAAGATAAAATACGTGAGATCAAATCGAAAGCCAAAACCCGCTCCCAACGCTATTTGCTTCAAAAAGCATCATTTACTAAATATGGAAAATTATTATTTTCTAAAGGTTTAGAACTAAATAAGAACTGTGAACCAGGGCGCGATTCGTCTTTCTGAAGCGTCCATATATTGCCACCATCCAGGAACAACGCGCCATTCAAGCGCCAAAAAATATTGAACCGATACTCCGCACTGAATTCCAATTTTAAATCACCTGCTTGATAAAATAACAAACGGTTTCTACCCTCTTGCGACAAGGTATCTAAATGCCCACCTGGCCCAAGTCCCCGCACCGCCCAAGCTCGAATACTATTCGGCCCGCCTACATAAAACTGCTTCACATAAGGCACATCAGTCGTATAACCGAATGGACGAGCAATACCAAAACTTACACGCGCAGCAAAACTGCTTTTGGGGCTGAATTGTTTATAAACCCGCACATCCGTTTCTACTTTCGCATATTGAGAAAAATCAATCGCCTCTGCACCTGTACCCAAGCGTAAAGTATCAGAACGAAGCGCGAAAGCATTGTAAATCGAATTGCCGGCCCAAATCTCCGCCCCCGCCAACTCCACATTTAAACCAAAATAATGCGAATTGCCAAAGCGATTGACGCGACTATTATGCGAGTAACTAAAATCTCGAAACAACAAACTGACAAATAATTGCTTCCCAAAACTTCGCTCCAGGAACTCATTCGACTCGATGATCTCTTGGAAATTCTCTTGCAATACGGGCCTCAGAAAATCGAGCCCAATATGATTAACAATATACCGCTTTGTGCCTCGTTGATCGCGACTTTGCATATCATACCCGTAAAAAGCGTTTAGTAGATTGTAACGATAGAAACCCAACAGCAACAAATAATTATAACTCGCCGTCAGGCGCGTCTGTGCATTCTCTGTAAGCAAACGATAATAATTGCCACTGATAAGCCCACCCTTCTTGCTGATGCGTGCACTGTACAAACCCTTCCATACACCCAGATAATCGTAGAATTTCGGGAAATATAAATCAGCCTGCACCCGCAAATCGATGGTATTAAACAAATTAGACAAGGTATCGCCAAACTTAGGGTTTACCTCTACCCCCGCAGAAACATTCGTCACCAATAATTCCGCACCTCGAAACAAGTTTCTGTTGCGCAAATTCGGACTAATAAATACCCCTATCAAATTACCCGCACCCGAAGTGGCGCTACGGTTGGTATAATTCAACTCAAAATCAACCCCCATTTCCATACGAGGGTTGCGCGTCAATTCTATCTTAAAATTGATCACATCAGGCGCAGCCGGGTTCGTTTCTTCCTGAATGCGCACAAACTTATAGACCCCCAGCGCCGACAACTGCCGTATCGTCAGATCATAATTCGCCTGGCTAAACACATCACCCGTTCGCAAATGGATCGATTCGACCACTACCGACGGTCTTATTTTAAAATTACTGTTCGCTGGAATCCGAAAATGATAACCTTTGAGAAATGTATCTTGCAAAACAGACTCTTCCATTAAAGGATCATATTGGGTATAAATAGTCACTTGCCCTACCCGAAAGATTTTATGCGTGCTGTCAGTGGCGGGCGGCAATACCTCAAAATACACATTGGCTCTGCCTTCGCCGGGGTGGAATGTCGTATCCGCATCCAAGGGTGCGATATAATTAGAGTATAAATCGGCATAACCATGATTGCGCAAGTAAGTGGCCACGCGCTCTTTTTCTTGTTCATAAATAGTGCGCGTGAGCGGTTCGCCCTTTTTTAGCAAAGTTTGCTCACTTAGCTCCTGCAAGACTTTGTTGATACTGGTATCTTCGCTTTGAAAAAAAACACTATCGATCTTTACCTGATGACCTGCATCGACGTAGTAGGTAATTTTGATCTTCTTCTCATTCTTGCCTACCAATACATCATCATAAAAGACCTTTGCGCTATAAAAACCATTGTATTGCAAATAATACTCCATCGATCGGGCCGTGCTATCGGCTAAATAAGTTTGATAAATAGCAGGTGTTTCTGCGATGACACGTTGTTGCCAGCGATCAATCTTTGTAGTATCGCCGGGGTCGAGCGTAGCAAAATAAAACCATTCGCGCGGGAAGAACAACAGGAAGTTTGTATTCGGTTTTTGGCGGTACAAACTCGCTAATTCGTACTTTAAGGAAGTTTTGTTTTTGAGTGATTGGGGATTGAGCAGTTTAATACTATTTTTAGCCAGCAATTGCTCATCGCCGGCCAAGTATTTGGTAGTATTACACGCCGATGCCAGAAATAATACTGCCAACAATAGCCACAAATAGGACGATGACGCCGCCTTTTTCTTTATATTTATGATATCCGACATGAGCATTTCGAAGAATACGATCAAATACATCCGCTCGCTTCAACTCAAGAAGTTCCGGCAAAAGTATAACAATTTCGTCTTAGAAGGTGATAAAATCGCAAGGGAAATCCTTCAACAAGACAAGCTGCGTGTAGCTGCTATATATGCCCTCACCCGATGGATAGAAGCGAATCCATCTTCTTTACCACGCTTTCCCGACAGAATTCATACAATTACCGCAGAGGAATTGCAAAAAATTTCGAGTCTAAGCACGCCTAACCAAGTATTGATCGTGGCAGAGCAAGCGCAACATGACCTTGATCTGAACTTATTGCAGGATCATCTCACCCTTTACCTGGATGGCATACAAGACCCCGGCAATATGGGCACCATCTTGCGCATCGCCGATTGGTTTGGCTTGCCGTATGTATTTTGTTCTGAGCATTGCGTGGATGTGTTCAGCCCCAAAGTCGTGCAAGCCAGCATGGGCGCATTGCTCCGCGTGGATGCGATAGAAATGAGTCTGGAAAATTTACACCAAAAACTGCCTACCCTACCCATCATGGGCGCGGTACTCGACGGATCGAATGTTTTTCAAACAAAACTTCCAGCTAAAGGCATACTCGTGATCGGCAATGAAAGTCAAGGGATTGCTGCTACAACAGATACATTGCTTACCCATCGAATCGCCATACCTGCTGCACAGCAAGGTGGCGCGGAGTCATTGAACGCAGCGGTAGCAACGGGAATATTGGTGGCTGTGCTGAAGAATCGAATTTGATACGGAGTAGGATGCGGTGAAATTAAAATAACTAAACCCAACAGAAATATTCACTTTGCCTGAAAACCTATAAGGTTTTGGAAACCTTATAGGTTTGGCGATATTAATACTCCTTACTTCTTGCTCAATTCCATTTCAAAAAAGGGATACCAGGTATTCCCGCCATCTCCCGAAAATGCACCTGTCTCTTTCCACTTACCATTTTCCAGCCAGATTGTATAACGCGTCACGCCACGAGGATTTTCCATCGACCACTCAAACTTACCGTCCTCGTGCAGCTTGCAATCTGCCGATGTAATGTATCCATCCTTGAATGACTGAAACTGATACGCTTGTTTGATCGGGTCATACGACAATGTGGCAACGGCATGATGCACTACTTGATCGCCTTGCTTGCCAGTGCCTTCTATAAGGATGACTGCACCATCGAGCAGGAGCGTGATGCGTTCGTACTGATCCACTTCCTGACGTTCATTGCCCATTTGCATCCAGGCCTTGCCGGCCCATTCGCCGGGTTTGATGGGTAAAGCTTCTACTTTGGCAACTACTTCAGCAATTTTGGATGGTGGCATTTGCGCATAGCTGGTTATGGTAACAAAGAATAAAGAACAAAGAGCGATAATTTTCATGTACTTCATAATAATCGTTGATTTTTCTACAAGTTTATACCCTTCTGCAATATTAGGCTTGTAAAAAACCGTCGAATTACCAATGGCTGTCGCCATGATCTATTTGACGCAGATAAACTTGAAGATCGCCGGGTTTCATATTATCGAAAGCCTGAAAATCATGCAGAAAATGTGCTTGATCGTAGTAACCGCCATTGAGCGACAGTTCGAGGGATTGATGCTGATGCAGTACCATTTGTACAATTGCCGTGCGCATCCGGCGCACACGGGCGAATTCTTTCATACTCAAGCCAACGGCTTTGCGAAATCGCTTTTGCAGCGGACGCTCACTGACGAATGCCTGGCGCACGATGTCTTTGATTTTTATTTGTCCCTGGCTGCTCCATATCATTTGTACCGCTTTCTGCACTTCCGGGTCGGGTATCGATTTTTTCATCTGCAATAGCTGATGATCCAAGCGGCTGAAATCATTAAAATCAATATTTATCTCAGGCAGTATGACACTTAAAGAAGAATTATTGGGCAATACTTGTCCATGATCGCGGAGCGAAGCTGCATCTATATCAAAAAAGCACGCCAGTGCCCCAGGTAAAAAACGCACCCCTACGTATACCGAGCCAGGTAGTATATTGGTTCTGAGTATTTCTGCGCTGGGCCCAACTAATAGCAAGTATTGTGAATGAGAAGCCGCATGATGATAAAATAATAAAGAGACGCAACCGTCTGGCGGGGCGGTATGCTCAAAAGGGGCTTCAATGTCACTCGGCGCTACAAACTTCCAGTAACAGGCTACCACGTCCTGCAATGCTACATCCGGCAAATATTCTCGATAAAGCATAGTTAAATACGATATTAACAGGCAGGAAAATAACAAAATAGCTTTGCATTCGCGCAAAGTATTATTCTAAATTTAATCGCAATGCTTGAAGGCTGGCTATGATACTTACCAATTTTAACATTTTAGCCTGACATTAAAATAAAGTTAAATGCCTTTTATCAAAACATACCTTTTATAAAAATATCCTTACTTCGTGCATAGCAAGAACAGGTCTCCGTTTTACTACAATAAGCAAACTCCTTAACAAGGCAGGATTATTTTATTTTATGACCATTTACCCCAATAAATGGATAGGATTTTTTACCAAAACGCAACCTATATGAAAAACAATCTTCCACATTTGACAGTAGTGCTACTCTTATGCACATTATTAATGGTGTCCAGTTGTCTGGTGATAAATGTGCAACGCCATCCTTCACCTCCGCCGCGTGTATATAAACGTGTGCCGCCCGGACATCAAAAACACCGCCACGATGACCGGGGTGAGCGCCATCATCCGCGTGGCAAGCATAAAAAACATGGGCATTACAAGCACCGAAGGGATTAAATGAAGTATGATACAGCCGGAAGGTCAATGGATATTGCCTTCCGGTTTTTAGCATTTTTATCTTTGCTTCAGCTAATTGTATAAAACCTTAACCCTATACCATCAATCTCACCACTACTTACTACCTTTAATCTCAAAGCATTAGGCAGGAATTACGCACTCGTATTCATGTCCTTACTGATGCTTCAAATGACAGACCATCTATAAGGCTTTTTTATCAATGCGATTTTTCATCTCAAAAACACAAAACGTATGAACAGACTAATCTTCACCATGATCTGCCTGCTTTTTAGCTTGGCAACACTTACCGCACAAGGATATATCAAATTCGATGGAATCGATGGCGAAGCAAGCGATCCCATGCACAAAGGATGGAGCGATATTGCTTCTTTTTCCGTAGGTATGAACAGCACAGTATCCGCAGCAGGAGCAGCGGGCGGACGCGCTGCGGGCAAGACCAGTTTTGGTGATTTAATAATTACCAAAAACATCGACAAATCGAGTCCTAAACTAATGGAATATCTTGCAACGGGCAAATACATACCCAAGGTGGAATTGCATCTTGCCATCAAGGCAAGAGATGGAAAATCCAATGTTTACTTGCGCTATGAACTCAAAAATGTATTTGTCACCAGCTATCAAATCAGTGGCAATACGGATGATAGTAATAGCCTCGCTGCCGAACAGATCAATTTGAGCTACGCTAGCCTCCATGTCTTTTATGTAGAAATGGATGGAACCGGCAAACCCAAAGGCGAAGTCCCCTTTAAATGGGATGTAAAAGCCAATAGAGCAGGGAATGAATAATTGATAATACCTGCTATATGCGTATCGGCTGCTTTCCTAATGGATGCCTATGGCATAGCTGCCGCTTTGATACTTTTGGCGGCTACTGCCAGCGGACAGTCGAAGAAAGCACGCCGATACATTGACTTTATGGCAGGATGCTCGCTATTTTTTACAGGAAATACCATATATTTTATAGGTGAATCAATCAAAATTCTACTACACATAGCATACAATACAGAACTCTTCCTATTTTTATCCGTACACTTGAATAATTATTATAACCCATATTGCAATATCATACATTGCAAAACCAAATCATCAGTCGTGTATGCCAATAAGCTGGAATGAAATAAAAAATCGCGCTATTGCTTTCTCCAAGGAATGGGCAGATGAAATAAGCGAAGACGCAGAAGCCAAGTCCTTTTGGGATGGCTTCTTTCATGTCTTTGGCATCTCTCGCAGGCGGGTCGCTACTTTTGAGCAACGGGTGCAAAAAATCGATCAGAAGCAGGGCTTTATTGATCTATTATGGAAGGGCATGATATTGGTAGAGCATAAATCGCGTGGGAAAGACCTCGATAAAGCCTACCAGCAGGCAAAAGATTATTTTCCCGGCTTGAAAGAACATGAATTGCCCAGATATATTTTGGTATCTGACTTTGAACGCTTCCATTTGTACGATCTGGAAACAAATAATAATGTTGAATTTGCGCTCAAGGACTTTGTGCAATACATACAGCTCTTTGGTTTTATTGCAGGCTACGAAAAACGAACCTATAAAGAGGAAGACCCCGTAAACATAAAGGCTGCCGAACAAATGGGCAAGCTACACGACCGCCTTGAAGAGGTTGGTTATAAAGGTCATCACCTCGAAGTATATCTGGTACGCCTTTTGTTTTGTCTATTTGCCGATGACACAAGTATTTTTGAGCGTGGCATCTTTCAGGAGTATATTGACCGACATACAAAAGAGGATGGCAGCGATCTTGCCATGCATCTTGCCAATATCTTTCAGGTGCTGAATACGCCAAAAGAAGCACGGCTTACCAATTTGGATGAAACACTGAAAGAATTTCCTTATGTAAATGGAAAACTCTTTGAAGAACATTTGCCATTGGCGGCTTTTGATAGTCAAATGCGCGAAATGCTATTGAAGCCTGCGGACTCAATTGGAGCAAAATCTCTCCGGCAATTTTTGGCTCGATGTTTCAAGCGGTGATGAACCCCCAGGAACGCCGCAATCTCGGTGCGCATTATACTTCGGAGAAGAATATTTTAAAATTGATCAAACCACTTTTCTTAGATGAATTGCACGCGGAGTTTGCCAAGGCTAAAGGCAATAAAAATAAGCTGAACGAACTGCATAAAAAGCTTGCCTCGCTGCGATTCCTCGATCCGGCTTGCGGCTGCGGCAATTTCCTCATCATTACCTACCGTGAGCTGCGCTTATTGGAGATTGATATCTTGCGGGAACTCTATGGCAAGCAGCAGGTGACCGCCATTGATGCAATCATCAATATTGATGTAGATCAGTTTTACGGTATCGAATACGACGAGTTCCCTGCGCGGGTGGCAGAGGTGGCGATGTGGCTGATGGATCACCAAATGAACCAGAAAGTATCGGAAGAATTTGGTTTGTACTACGTGCGCCTGCCTTTACGCAAGTCTGCGACGATTCTACATGGCAATGCCCTGCGTACCGACTGGGCTGCGCTGATAGAACCTGGCAAACAACTACATTATATCCTCGGCAATCCACCTTTTGGTGGGGCATCATTATCAAAAACGCAGAGCAAAAGGAAGATATGTCAATAGTATTTTCCAATGTAAAGGGCTATGGAGTTTTAGATTATGTGGCTGCCTGGTATCTAAAAGCAGCTCAAATGATACAAGGTACCGATATAAAAGCGGCATTTGTCTCTACTAATTCGATCTCGCAGGGTGAGCAAGTAAGTTTATTATGGCAAGAATTACTCAAATACAATATTAAAATTCACTTTGCGCATCGTACATTTAATTGGAGTAATGAAGCGCGGGGTAAGGCTGCGGTACATGTGGTCATCATTGGTTTTGCAAATTTTGATACAAATAAAAAATTGATTTATGAATATGAAGATATTAAAGGTGAGCCTCATGAAATTCTTGCTAAGAATATAAATCCATATTTAGTAGATGCAAAAGATTTAATTGTAGCTAATCGCAGTGAACCTATCTCTAATGTTCCTCGAATGGTGTGGGGGAATAAACCAACAGACGGTGGAAATTTTATATTCCACTCTAAAGAAGAGAAAGATGAATTTTTAGAAAAAGAACCTGCTGCTGAAAAATGGATCAAGGAGTATCTAAGCGGACAAGATTTTATTCAAGGAAAAAAAAGATGGGTTTATGGCTAAAAGATATTAAACCAGAAGAGCTTAAAT
>JADJNW010000019.1 GCA_016714085.1 Saprospiraceae bacterium | reverse complement strand
AATCCGCCTACAAGCTTCATTCCAGCCTGTAAACGGATAGCCTCATTATTATATTCAAATATAAAGTAATTATATTGTAATACAAATAAAATCTTAAATATTAATCTTTAATGATGGGCTTGATATGCTAATTAATCGATGATGGAGACTGCCTGTCCGTTTTGCCAGTTTCTAGGATTAAAAAATTATTAAGCGGGTAATTTCATCTTTACGTTTTCAACTGCTCCAATCCCCAATTGGCGGCGTTTCTCAATAGGTTTAGTCGTGTAAATTCGCTTGTTTGCTGTCTCCCAGGAGCGTAGTAGCGGAGGATGGAGGGGCGAGGGGCATGGTTTCTTATTGAGAATGTTTCCATATTTGCGTTCTACTGTATTTGAAATTATAAAGTTGAATTAATTCTTTTGCTTATCAAGGATAAAATATTCATCGCTTGCTTTGTTGTCTAATCAGTTAATACAGATTGTCATCAAAGGTCTCCTACTTCGTAATTATAGTAGCCTTGTCACCCTTTCTGCCACTTCGGAGCACCATAGTTAATTTTACTAACTTAGCTTTTCGCGCTGGTTCTGCTCCTGTCGTTCCGCCGCACTGGCCGAATACACCAATTTCCGCGCCCGATTCATATTGCCAATGGGCACAAAATCCGGCGTATTCACCTGCCAGGGGGAGTAAGCCTGTATATCTACGAAGCGGCTGTCTTCCTGACCGGTGGCATCGTTCAGGTCCTGCTGTAGGAGCACCAACTCAGCGATTTTTTCGTGGGGGCTTACCCAGACCAGGCGGGCATTTTCGATGGGGGTGCTTTCGGGATCCCGGTAGCGCTGTATGCAAAGATCATAGATCACCGGCCCTTGCAGGAGGCGTTGAGCCAGTTCATTGTGCAGGCTGTCGGGCGTGGGATCGGCTGTTTTCGGTAGTTGCGCCCGCAGCAGATATTTGACGGCTACGGGGCCAATGACCAAGGGGGCGCGGCTCCAAAAAGTCTCCGTAGCCAGACTAGGTACGGGGCGCTTGGTCTGGCGGATCAGCGTCCGGAGGATGTGGAGGGCTTCGACTGGCCCCATTTGAAAAACCAACCTGCGTATTCCAGCTAACCGGTCGGCAATGCCACTGATCCGCTGTATCGGGTCTGGGAATGTTGCTGCCTCGCCAAAAGCGCTTCCAGAAAACTCGTACCCCATGATCCTCGGGCAAATGCCAGTGAGGTAGCCATAGCTCCTATAGCGTCTTTGGCGTGGTGTTGCTCGGCATTGGTCATGAGCCAGTCGTGCGCAGGGCCCGTATCAGGCAGCACTCGTATGGCAGCTCCACGCAGGTCGCCTTCCGCATCAGATAGGCGAATCTCTCCAGCGGCGTTCGAAAAGCGCACATGGGCAGGAAAGACCAGACCCGGTTGCAGAAAACCATACTGCAGATCGGCGGAAATATCAAGACTGACCCGGAATTCCACCCGCTTGATCCCGACGAGTTGCTTGGCGTGCTGCGGCCGGATGGGAGGGGCTTTTCGCTTTTGTGTAGATGCATGAACCGCTTCGCGGATGTCTTTTGCAAATTTCCGGATGAGCGCCTCCTCCTTTTCGGCGCTCCCGCCGAGATAGTGGATGTCTTGTTGCCAGTTGGTGTTGGTTGACATGGGTTGCAGTGATTTTTGTTGACTGAAAGCGGGATGAACACTTCGACAATTTTGCCGGAGTACGAAGGCGAACGGATTTCAAATCTACGTTCACCGATGCGCATCCCCTTTCCACGGATCTGGTTTGAGGGACTTGTCCCAGCCTCGCAGGGGATGCCGGGCCGGGTCCAGTTGCGGGTCCGTATCCCAAGGTTCAAAAGCGTTCTTTACATTGGCGAGTCCGGTTTCTGCCAGTTCGGGATAGTGTCGCAGGAGGACGGTCTTAAAGTCGGTGCGGTCGATCCACTCTAGCCCTTCTTTCGTGTAGTACTCCTCCGTGTAACAAGTGGTGTAGAACCGGTCTGCCTGTAGGCGGCGAGTGGCATTGAGAATGAATATCTGGAACATGGTCTCCCCAAAGCCGAAGCCATTGGGACGGTGGCCTTCCGCCAAGGTGCCGATCATCAGGTCCAGTTTTTCCACATCCTCCGGTTGATCTCCGTACACCTCCTTGAGTTGCTGCACCTGCCGGGCATCATCCGTGAGATCTTCGAAGCGTGTAATTGGATTGAGTCCCAGTTGACTTCTGAACTCATTGTACCGAGGCACGCCGCGTTCGCGGGCTCGCAGAATATCTACGGCCCCAAGGTCGAACACAGGATTGAACGGGATGCTCAGTTCCTGCATGAACTTCGGATAATTGTTCAGCACCAGTTGCCCCGGATGCTGGTTGCCGAAAGAATAGAACAGGTCGGCCATGGGTACCCGCTGCGACAATTTGGCCGAACCCGCCTGGCGGGTCTTGATAAAAGGTATTTCCTCTATCCCGTCTTCATTTATCTTCCGGATGTGCAATGTCTCCGGCAGGAGAGAATGCAAGCGATACACTTCGGTGAATTCTTCGGTCAGGCCAAAAGGTGATCCGTGCTTGTTGATAGGATTGCCTACCACACCGCCCAGTTCCGGGTTGCGGACGTTGATGTCAGCTACGGTCTTGCGGTTCGTTCCCTTGTGAAAAAGATTGGTAAGCAGTCCGTACCAATTGGCGTTCAGCGCATTATCCAATGTTTTATTAGCGAGTATGGCCGGAGTCCACTCCACGGAATGGATTTTGGCGGTCACCGCTGCATTAACAAGTCGTGCCACATTGAACAAGCGATTGTCATCCCAATCCGGATAGGCCGCCTTGAGGTGGTCGCAGATCGCATTATGCTCACGGGCAAAGAGATTGTGCAGCATAGCCAACCCGATCCACCAGTTCCGCAAAAAGCCCGTTTCTTCAATCTTCTTCTTATCCAGCGGCAACGTACCGTCATCGTTCAGGCGCAACTTTCCGTCCACGCCGCTGCGCAGTTGGTTCACCTTAGCCTGGTCGCTGCCGTAGATCTGCGAGGCATCCCACCAATGGGTGACCTCGTTGATGAAAGTGACCGGCGTCACTTCACCGTCCGGCATACGCGTAGGGTCGGGTTGTGTTTTAGGCACCAGGATCTTGGTCTGCCAGAATTTTTTCCGGGCCGGGTCGTCCTCCTCCAGCGGAATCTCGAGCAGGTCGGTGGGGCTATTTTCCCCGTGATTGATCCAGTCATGGTTCTCAAACTGGATCCAGCATGCAGCCAGCAAATTCAAAAAGGGCACCTCTTTCATCTTTTCCTCCCGAGTGAGCAACTTTCGACTCACTTCCCGCGGATTGGGCGTCATCAGGGCTTCGCCAGTTTCGGGTTGGACTGCTTCGTTGCCGACGTTCCTAGGGAAGCGCGTGCCAGCAGCGCCTTCCATCGGATTTTCCAAGTTGTTCCAGCTGCCGTTGGCCGTCCGGAAATGCGTGCTGCCTTCCGGAGGCGTCTGGCCCACCGCCTGGAAACCGATCAACGTACCCTCCGGATAGGTCGATTTCAGGTTATTGGAATTCAGTTTCTCCCGCATATATGCCAATGTCAGAATGCCCAGTAAAAAAGGTCGTCGATACCAGTTGGTCCAGATGCGGTCGCGATAGCCAGCGATCGAACCCCAACTCCGTGAAAGGAATTCCATGATCGCGGTAGACACCTCGCCCATGCCGTTGCCAAGGGCGATCCGGATTTGCCTGATGCCTCCATACGGAGGAGGAGAAAGCGGCGCTGGCAAAACGCCTGCCTCGATTATGGGTGGCTGCAACAAAAGTTCACGATCAAAGTAATAGACATCGGGAACCGGTACGTTCACTTCCGCCAGCTCATTGTCCCGCGCCTGCTGCCATAGCTCCTGCCATTCAACTCGGGAAGAATCCAGTCGAACGGCCTCTTCGTAGGCCGTCGATGCGAGCCCGTATTGTTCCTGATGAAAATAGGCCAGTCCCAGCATAGCCTGTCTTTCGGCAGAAGGCATATTGGAAGTAGCGTCCTGCAATTTGCTGACGGCTTCGGCAAAACGTTGCTGCTCTATGAGATACCTGCATTCAGATAGGAAGTCCGGGGAAAGGCTCATTTTTGTTGATTTAAGTGACCGGGAATTTAAACGGGAATCGACACCCTAAAGTTAAGAAAATCAGAAGCTTTATCTAGGAATTCTGGTCGTTTTTTTCATGGAGCGTTAAAGAACAGTTCTGTAGTATTGTCAAGTATAAAACTTCTCAGGGCTCTGATACTCAGTCTAAGTGTACTTGAAAATGCCTCTTGATCGATGATGGAGACTGCCTGTCGTTTCTATGATTAAAAAATTATTAAGCGGATAATTTCATCTTTACTTTTTCAACTGCTCCAATGCCCAATTGGCGGCGTTTCTCAATAGGTTTCTCGGCGATTTTTCTTTGCTGACCTTTTCAAAAAAGGCTTGCTCGGCGGGTCGTTTTAGTTTTCCTAAAGCCCTGATTGCTTCCGCTTGTACCAGGTAACTGGGGTCTGTTTCGTATAATTTTTTGTATAAGTCGTGTAAATTCGCTTGTTTGCTGTCTCCCAGGAGCGTTGTAGCTAAAGCTCTTACACGAGAATACTCATCTTGCAAAGCTGCTTGTAGGGTAGGCGTGAGGGCAAAGGATTTGGCTTGAGCCAGTGTTTGTAAAGCCTCCCGACGCACTGCCCAGAAAGTATCGCTTTTTGCTTGTGATTTCAGGAAATTCAGTACATCCACATCATCTAAATGCGCTGCTAATTCTTGCATGGCCCAGAGCCGACCGAGCGTATTGTCATTTTTTGCCTGGAATAGTAATTCTGCTTTCGATTTTTGGAAAGTCCACTCTTTTAATAATACATACTCAGGATCAAAGCGCACCATGAGCGGTTTACTTGCAACCCCGAAAGTGAAGGTTTGTTGTTGCTCACGCAGCCAAACTTCCTTCGTTTCTGTACCTTTTTCGGTGGTGATGGCAATTTTTACTGGCATTTTGAAAATGGGAATATACTGAGTGGTATCTTGCGTTTGCGTGATGTTCAGTACGATTTGTTGGTCTTTCCATTCGTAATGAATATCCAAGATGGGATGCCCTGCACTAAAAATCCATTCGTCAAAGAACCAATCGAGATTTTGACCAGTAACTTCTAACACACTTTTCATAAAGTCGTGGGTGTCCACTGCCTGGTAAGCGTGTTTGCTAAGGAAATGGTAGAGAACGCGTTTGAACATTGGTTCGCCCAAATAATCTCGCAGCATATTTAAAACCAAAGCGCCTTTTTCGTAGGTATGCCGATCAAAGTTTTGGTCAGGATTTTCCCAGCGCTCAAAAACAATCGGGCGTTGGTAGCGTCCTTTGGCTTCGTTGAGATAGGCATTTTTTTTATTAAATAAATTCAATGCACCTTCCTCAGCACCGTACAGATGATTGCTATACAGATATTCGCTAAAAGTAGCAAAGCTTTCGCTCAACCAGGTCTGCGTCCAATCGCGATAACTAATAAAATCGCCCCACCAATGATGCGCTGCCTCGTGTGCAACCAGCCAATGGCTTGGAAAATCTGGTTCTGCCTTTTCATCATGCAAAGTAGATGCGCCAATAATCTTGAGGATACACCCAATAATTTACAGATACATCCTGGTCTTGGTGTTTGTCTTGAATGATTTCATAAGGACCAGATACAAAATTGTACAAATAAGTGGAATGTGGTTGTTCTTGAAACCAATGATAAGTGACTGTACCATCCTTGTTTGTCGTCACCGATTGTAAGAATCCGTTTGCGAGTACTTTGTGATCACTTTGTGTTGTAATAATCGTTTCGTGTGTGGCTCGGTCATTCGGATGGTCATAACAAGGAAACCAGTGCCGCGCACCGGTAGGAAAGGAGTAGGCGTTGAATACAAAGGGGTGATCCTCATTTGCATCAAAATCCAATGCCTAAAGGGTAATTAGCACCCATTCCAAAATCTTCAGGGTTTACTTGAAATTTTGTTGTTCCATAACCAATAATCACTGACAAAGTATCACTATAACCAAAGGTTTTATGGAGTTGGATATGCAGTTTTCCATTTTCATGCCTGAAAGGAATAGACTGATAATCAGTTGTTTTAACCGAATTGACTTGATATGTCTCAGCATCTAATGTAAAATCATCGAAATGATCGCTCAAGCTTCTTAGCGTCACCGTTGTTTCGCCTTGAAAAGCGCGATTGGCGCCTTCAAATTTTAAAGCAATTTTATAATGCAATACATCGAAGTCATGGCTTGGCTCATGCTGCATGGAGCGCTCATAAACGTTGACATTTTGGGCTATCGAAAGACTGACATTTCCGACAATCAGGAACAGGAGGTATAACTGCTTCATTGTTTTTTGATTTGATTTTCAGCGGTCGGTGGACGTAAAGATAAGATGCCAGGTTCTTTTATTAATTCTTCGATTGCCTTAGGATCAACCGGCACAAAGGCGCTAAAATTTTCCATACCTGTTTCGGTCACGACCACTACATCTTCTACCCGAACGTACAGTTTTTCCTCCGGTACCCAGATCATTGGATCCACCGCGAATACTTCTCCCGGCGTTAAAGGTGTTGCTTTATAATCGCCCACATCATGCACCGCCATTCCTACGGGATGCTGCATATGTCCTCTAAAGATCAACGCCGCTTCTACCGCTTTTTTGTAATGGATTTTTGAAAATTTATGCGTATCGATGTATTGCTTCATTTCTGCTGCTGCTAAATCTAATACTTGATTGACAGTAGCACCTGGCTTAATCTGCTTCATCAAAGCCGCGCGATAAGCGACGATGAAATTGTAAAGTTCCAACTGTTCAGAAGTGAATTTGCCACTGACGGGCCACATACGTGTGATATCACTTGTGTAATATCGGTACTCGGGTGAGAAGTCCATCAGCACCATATCTCCTGATTTTAGCGCATCGTTATTGCGAAAATAATGCCCCATCCAAGCGTTTTGTCCGCCACCTACGATGGCAGTATAAGCATCTCTTTTAGCACCATTAATTTGATGGATGTAACGGGCGGAAGCTTCCAATTGATATTCATAAACCCCTGGTTCTGTGGAACGTATCGCCTCCATCAAGCCCAGCCCAGACAATTGAGAAGCCCGCCGGATGAGCGCGATTTCTGCCTCGCTTTTAATATTGCGCATATTATCCAGAATAGGCGAGAGGTCTCGGATTTCAAATTGCGGATAACGCTCTTTTATGAGATTGATAAATTGCCCTTCCCGGGAGGGTCTGCCATCCCAAGGATCATTTGTCACACTGGATTGATATCTTAATAACTCATCTCGGCTATCCGTACCTGTTTCAGCAGGGCTAAAGGGTGTATAAATAATAGGATGCGGCGGGCGAACCAAGCCACCATATACCCAATCCCTTGGCATATCTTCGAGTGCTTTCACTTCTTCTATTCCTGTCAATTGCTTGATGAGTTCCGCGTCCTCGAATGACAAGGTTTTGCCTTCGTTGCGCTCTCTCGAAGGATTTCGATGTTGTACATACAAAATTGCCTGCCTTCTTCGTCCATGCAATAACAGGTAGGCGTGCGGCGCTTCAAAGCCCGTAAGGTAATACATGGTATTGCTCTGTCGAAACACATTAAACCCGCGGACATCCGGCGCCCCTTGCACAAGCGCAAAGGCATCCTTGCCAATAGCGTCATAGACTTTATTGCGGCGTGCCGCAAGTTCTTCTTTTGTAAAATCGGATTGGAAAAAATAGGCGTCTTGAGCTGGTAGCCACAAAGGAATCATGCAAAGTAGTAGGAATACTTGTTTCATGGTTGTTTCGTCTTGTTATAAAAATTGGACGATAGGTCACAACCAAATATATTAATTTCCTAAAGAAATAATATTATTTCTCAGGCAACAGTACAATTTTCATAAAATTCGTCTCTTCAAAATAATGATTCGCAGCGTTATTAACCTTCTATTATGCTCTTATAATTCCAACATAATCACTTTTATTGATTTTACACGTTCGGTCTTTATTTTGGTTTCAACAAGAAAATAGTTAATTTTGGAAAAGCATTGCGCCAAAAAATATGCATGAAACCCTGATTCAATATATTCAAAAGCATTCTTCCACGCCGCTCACGGCGGATGAAATTACGCTCATTAAAAGTCTTTTTGTTGCAAAAAAATTCAGGAAGAGACAATACTTTTCACAGGAAGGGGACATAAGTAAACACACCGCATTTATAGTGAGGGGCGCTATGCGCACTTATAGTATGGACGAGAAAGGCATAGAGCATATCGTTATGTTATCCATTGAAAATGGGTGGGCAGGCGACCGGGAAAGTTTTATTACAGGTGTCTCTTCGGTTTATTTTGTGGATGCCTGGGAAGAGACGGATGCGCTTATTATTTCAAGAGTGAATTATACAAAATTGCTTTCCATTCCTGCTGCTATTGAGTTGGAAAAAACTAGTGAATGAACATGATTTTGCCATGCAACGGAGAGTTCATACCGTCATCAGTTTATCCGCAGAAGAGCGCTATTTCGACCTAGAGAAAACGCATCCTGAATTTTTGCAGCGTTTCCCTCAACAAATCATTGCCTCTTACCTTGGTATTACCCGAGAAACGTTGAGCCGCATTCGCAGTCAAAAACTCAAGAAGTAATACCGATTTAGATGTCAGATGCCAGAAAGCATTGAAAAAAGTATTATTTGAATACATACACGTCCTTGTTCATTAATTTGATTTAGAATTACTTTCCTTTCTTCTTTTTATTGCTTCACTGTGATTTTCCTCACACTTTTTTTTTGCGAAATGTCACCGTTTTCCCGCACGGCATCACTGCATCTTTGTATCGGCAAAAAGAATAAGTGATGTTACAAAAAAACTCAAATAAAATAAATGTAGGACTACTGGAAGGAAAAGTAGCCCTTGTCACGGGCGCAGGCTCCGGTATTGGTAAAGCGATTGCATTGTTGTTCGCTTCAGAAGGTGCTACCGTTGTTGTTTCAGACGTATCGGTATATGCAGGTGACGAAACAGCAACAGCAATTAAAATAAATGGCGGTTTTGCTTTTTTTATGGAAGCAGATATTTCCAAACCAAAAGATGTTCAAAATTTAGTGGACATGACTATGAAGCAATACGGTATGCTACATATTGCCGTCAACAATGCAGGTATTACTGGCCCGATATCACCCCTTGGAGCATATCCTATTGATGGTTGGGATAAAGTCATTTCTACTAACCTATCGGGTGTCTTTTATGGTATGCGCTATCAGATTCCGGCTATACTTGCTTCTGGCGGTGGCAGCATTATCAACATAGCGTCTGCGCTCGGCAAGGTAGCAACAAAAGCCGCAGGTGGCTATGTAGCGGCGAAGCATGGTGTAATTGGGCTGACAGAGACCGCAGCGTTGGAGTATGCAGATCAAAATATCCGTATTAATTCAATCGGGCCAGGTTATATCCAGACGCCTTTGCTCAATGCTTTGGAGGATGATGCACGAAATGCATTGGTTGGCTTGCATCCGATGGGCAGACTTGGAACACCAGAGGAAGTAGCAGAAGTCGCACTGTGGTTGGCTTCTGATAAAGCATCCTTTGTTACTGGCTCTTATTATAATGTAGATGGCGGTTACCTTGCTCAATAAAAATGGATATAGCAAGACTCCTTCCACATGAATGAATTTATACAAAGCCACTTTACAGTAAATAAAAAATCATTATAAAACCTTAAAATTAAATACAATGAACAAGATGTTAGTGTCGGTTTTCGACAATGAAACCCAAGCGTACGAAGGCTTAAAAGCCTTAAAAGATTTGCACGCTTATGGCGATATTACTTTGTATGCCGCCGCCGTAATCAGTAAAGACGATAATGGACAATTGCAGCTCGACAGTGCTGCGGACAAAGGATCAATTGGTACGACAACAGGACTTCTGGCTGGTAGTTTAATCGGTTTGTTTGGCGGACCAGTCGGATTGGCGGTGGGCGCTGCTACCGGCACCATAGCAGGATTGATTTTCGATGCAAGTACCGATGATATCAATACCAAATTTTTGGATGAAGTATCCAGCGCTTTAAGCAATGGTAAGACAGCAGTGATTGCGGAAATAGATGAAACATGGACGGTTCCGATTGATACAAAAATGGAAGCGATTAACGGCATCGTATTCAGAAGACTCAAATATGAAGTCGTGGATGACCAATTAACACGGGAATCAGCAGCGATAGCCGCTGAGTTCGAGGCATTGAAAGAAGAATTAAAGGAAGCAAGAGAAGAAGACAAAGTGAAAATTAACGCCGCTATTGCGAAACTGAAAAGCAAAGCGCAGGCACTCAATGAGCAGGCTCAAAGAAAAATGAATGACACGAAGAGCGAGTTTGATGCAAAAATCAATGCCATGCAAGAACAACTGAAAGGTGCGAAGGAGCGAAGAAAGGATAAAATCGAAAAACGCATGGACGTCGTGCAAGGAGAATACAACGCAAGAACCAAGAAGCTGAAACAAGCAGTTCAATTAGTCGGGGAAGCATTCAGCACAAAAGAAAATACGCGAAAACCGGAAATGAACAGTGTTTTCTAAAAGAGCGGGAATTAAAATCAAGTATCATCTCGCGCCGGATTGCACCCAGCACTTTCTATTTTCCAGGACACAATCGTTGTTTATAGTTCTACTTTTATGTGCCAAAGGTGCTTCCAGTACTCCATTCAGTATCCAAAACTGGTGGAGTACAGCGCGAGTTGAGAATTTTAGTCAATAAATAAAAGTAAATAAAATGGAAATTATTTATATAAAAATCGGTTTAGCAATTATATTTACCTTATCGGTTATTGGTAAACTGACAGGTAAATCGAAATCAACTTTTGAAAAAGCGGGTTACAGCCAAGCGGTCATGTACGCTATTGCTATCGCCGAAATTATTCTTACCGTTATGTTGTTTACCAAATATGAATTGTTGGCAGCACTTGGTTTACTTGCAATAATTGGCGGAGCAATTTTCACCTTATTCCAGCAAAAAGCGAAACCTGCCAGGTATGTTTTGGCAATTATTACTACTATTTTGTTATCAGTATTACTCTACTTTTTCATTGGTTAAATATCAAGGATTTTGGAAAGGGAATGCACATTATAAGAAATGATCACTCCTCCGGCAATAACACAATTTTCATAAAATTCGTCTCCTCAAAATAGCGATTTGCAGCATTTTTGATCGCTTCCGAGTTGAGTTGATTGACCAATGGCTCGTATTCTTCGTACAAAATGCCATCAAGTGGTAAACCGTACTGATAGCGCAACGCGATTTGTCCACTCCAGAAACCATTCTCTTTCAGGCTTTTGAGTCGGCTTTGTTTTTGCGTTTCACCTATTTTTTGCAGGTCTTTTTCGGCAGCGCCATCGCTTTGCACTTTTTGTATCTCAGCATAAGCAGCTTGAATCAAGGAATCTGTCTGCTCAGGCTCGCATTGAAAGGAAATGGTAATGAAATAATCCTCTTTGGGAATCTTGGAAGGTGCGCCTGACACGCGCACGCCATAGACGCCGCCTTGCTCCTCGCGCAGACTTTCGCGGAGTTTGATGCGTAGCAATTCGAGCATAGAAGAAAAATGGTATCGCGCATTCCGATTATTAAAATCAAAATCACCATGCCAGGTGAGTTCCACGATGGCTTTGGGAGCTTGCCCGCGGACAATAGTTGTGTCGATGCGCCCAGGAGCGAGGCCAGCATTGATGTCGCGCCAGGATTCTTTTCTTTGAATCGAAGGCAAGTTTCCAAGATATTTCGTCAATAAAGGCTTGATTTTTTCTATATCCAAATTGCCCACCAGCACAAAAGTAAAATCGGACGCATCGGCGAAGCGTTCCCGGAAAATGCGGTAAGTACCATCCAATGTAATATTATCCAAATCTTCGGCTTTGGTCATTAGGCGGCGCGGATGCCCATTATACTTGATTTTGCTGCGTTCTTCATTAAAATAATAATAAGGATTTTGCATCATATTTTGATATACCGAACGCTGACGTGTAATAAGTGACTGCATCACCACCGAATCGCGGCGCGGCTCGGTGAAGTAAAGATAAATCAATTGTAGCAGGGTTTCAAAATCCTCAGGGGAAGCGTAGCCACTGAAGCCTTCTTCCAATTCTCCAATATAAGGACTGATACTGAGCTTTTTACCTGTTAATTTTTTTTGTAATGCAACTGCATCCAATTTTCCGATACCACTGAAATCCACGATCTGCGCGGCGTTTGTTGCGTTCATATAATCTTTATCCTCATATAATGAATGACCTCCAGGACTAAAAGCATTTAATGAAATTTCATCATTTTTAAAATCGGTCGGTTTTAGCACAACTTTTACGCCATTGGCCAGCTTTAATTCGGTGACGCCAAGTTCCTGATATTCAGTTTGTTCTGCAATTTCAACTGGATTAAAATTAGCGGCAAGCAAAGGCTCGTCCGAAACATTATCCACGAAGGGTGGGGAGTAGCGCGATCGATTTCATCCAATAGTGCCTTTAATGCTGCTTCTGTCGGTAGTGGCACGCCTTCTTTTTGCGGCGCGGTGACTACAAAGACTCGATTTTCTTTGCCAAGCCATTGTTTTGGTAGCGGATTAATGTCTTCCAACTTGATAAGCGGCAGTAACTCTTGACAAATTTTCCAATATTGCTCGGCATCTAAGGCCGGACTATCATTCAAATAATGATACACAAATCGAGAAGCCAAGGCAGCCGATTGCATTTTATCACGTTCGCGGTAAGCACTTTCGGCACTTTTCAGGATTTCTAATTTCTGCCGCTCCAATTCTGTTGCAGTAAATCCATGCAATTGCGCCCGTCGGGTTTCCAGCAAAATCGAACGCAAACCCTCGATAGATTTACCTACTGCGGTGAAAACATGAACCAAATAGGAATCCATATCGCCAATATCGCCGCCGTATCCGGAAGAAGCGAAAGTAAAGGGTGGATTGGGTTGTTGTTGCAATTCAAACAAACGAGCGCCCAGCATTCGATTATATAAAATTCTGGCTAACTGCGCTTTATAATCACTCAGTGTTTTGAGTGGCTGCTCCGGCAATTTGTAAATCAACTGCGCGATGGTGAACGAGGCCTCCGGATCGGCGCAAATAGCAAATAGCGTTTCCTGATGTCTCGGTATTTTATAATCTTCGCGTTTTCGGGCGTTCTCTGTTTTGGGAATTTTACAAAAGCGTTGAATCAACTGCATTTCCATCCATTTGACATCAAAATCACCGACTGCCACAATCGCCATCAATTCCGGACGATACCAATCTTTATAAAATCGCCGGATCGCGTCATAACTTACTTTTTCAATAATTTCGGGCTTACCGATAGGCAGCCGCTCCGCATAACGAGAATCTTTATATAAAATCGGGAAATACTGTTGTTGCATTCGCTGATCAGGGCTTAACCGACTGCGCCATTCGGATACCACCACACCGCGTTCCTTGTCTATTTCAATCGAATCAAATGCGATGGCGCTGGCCCAGTCTTGCAAGACCAATAAGCCTTTTTCCAATAACGCCAGGCTATCGGTACGCGCCTGAATTTCGTAAACCGTTTCTTCAAAACTTGTATAAGCATTCAAATCCGCGCCAAAGCGTGTGCCGGTACTTTCCAAATAATCGATCAATTCATTTTTAGGGAAGTTTTTAGTGCCGTTGAAAGCCATGTGTTCTACGAAATGCGCGATTCCTAATTGGTCTGGGTCTTCCTGCAATGAACCAGCATGCACCACGAGGCGCAACTCGGCACGTTTTTCAGGCTTTGAATTTTGGCGAATATAATACCGCATTCCATTGGGTAGCATCCCAATACGAACGGAGGCGTCCAATGGGAGCGGAGCTTGTAGATTTACTTGGGCTTGCAGACCAAAAGCCAGAACTAAGAATAACAGTAGGGTTCTATAAGCATTCATTGCTTTTCAGTTTGGTGATTAGTATTTAAAATAACTTTATCTGGTTCGACTTATTGCCAATTTAAACGGCGATATAAAATTTTGAGTTTTAATTGTTGATTTCCAATGAATTATAAAAACAGGAGGACTTACTCCTATTTGATTAGAATAAAATTCTTCTATTGGTCTAATTTTTAAAACAATACATCGAATTTTAAAATAAGAAACGATATTTTCTAATAGCTTTTCCGTGTAAAAAGGAAGAACTTTGTAAAAGAATTAACAAAGCATGATATGAGTGAAAACAAATCAATCGGCAAAAAGGTGGCAGGCGTGGTGAGCGGTATTGTAATCGTTGCTGCAACCTTATACAATATTCAGCCAAATATCGATACTTATTGCGCTGATAATGAGGCGAGTAACATGATCGCCTTCAAGCGTGCCGAAAGCCAGCAAGCGCGTATCGGCTATGAAATAGGGGAGTGCGGAGTAGAAAATTTTGACCATATTTTGAATCAAATAAAACAAGATGAATTAGAAAAATATTTTTTTCCAATTCCCACCAAAGGCACAAGACGCTATAATGAATACGTTAACCTAATGTATATCAAGCACTTCGATAAAGTTATTTGCGACGATGGCGAATTTTATGTTGCTAAATTTGATATTAAAAGAGCGAATTGTGATTATACTAAATCCTTGAAAGAATGCGGAAGTGTTTTGTTACGAAAAGATACTTATAAAAATATGGTGTACTGGCTGGTGCAGAATGGGCTAGGAGAGGAGCGTCACTGGTTGCCTAAGAATACCGTCAAAAGTAAAACCTGCGAATGTAGTATTTAAGACGTGGTGACAAATGCGTATTAAAACATATAAAAGATAAATAAAAATTTCAAAATTATGGAACAAGTGGAAATCAAATCTGCGGAACAAATCATCAGAAATCACGCGTGGTTCTCGGCATTGCCGGGGTTTTGGCCGATACCTTTGATTGATATAGTGACCATCACAGCCGTGCAATTGGATATGGTGAAGCAGTTATGTACATTTTATGGTAGAGAATATAGCGAAGAAAGGGGCAAGTCCATCACTACAGCTTTGATTAGCACCACGATGGGAAGAATTCCTGGTTATATGACCAGATCAATTCTGAAATCGATTCCGGGCATTGGCTGGGTATTAGGAGGCATCTCGATGTCTGCTTTTGCTGGCGCTTCGACTTGGGCGACGGGCATGGTTTTCAAAGAACATTTTGATCAGGGTGGCACTTTACATGATATGAATCCTGAGAATTTTAAAAAATTTTATAAAGAGCAACTCGAAAAAGGCAAAGCCGTTCTCAATAATATGCTTAAAATAAAGTAATAAGCAATCACCTGATTTGCCCTCAGGAATGGGGGCATTTTTATTATTCTTTCTTTTACTTAACATAATATAAATTATGGGAAAAATCTTATTGAAACAATGCCAAAAATAATCTGCTGCCCGAATTTAGACTAATGCTTCCGGCTTATTATTTGATTTGATAAAACTTTTCCTTGAAAATCTCATAAGAATATTTTAGCCCGTCATTTTTAATATTTTCTACTCTACCTTTGTCTCGAAATTTTTTTGCTAAAATAATTATGTTAAATAGAAATGAGCCAAGACCGTCATTTTGAAACCATCGCTATCCGCACACAAATGGAGCGCAGCGCCCAGAAAGAGCATTCTGCCCCACTCTACCTCACGTCGAGCTTTTTATTTGATGACGCCGAACACGCAAAAGCATTGTTTAATGAAGATATACAAGGAAATATATATTCACGTTATTCTAATCCGAACAATGATGAATTCATCGAAAAACTCTGTTTGCTCGAAGGCACAGAAGATGGCGTAGCTACTGCTTCCGGCATGGCGGCTATGTTTCTCAGTATGGTAGCTTTTGTGCGCAGCGGCGACCACATCGTGGCATCGCGTTCTTTATTTGGCTCTACGCATCAAATTTTAACACAAATCCTTCCACGCTGGGGCGTCACGCATACTTATGTGGACGCAGATCGGCCCGAAGATTTCGAGCAGGCTATCCAGTCGAATACCAAAATGATCTTTATAGAAACGCCTTCCAATCCGGCGATTGATTTAATCGATATTACATGGTTATCAGAATTAGCGACAAAACATGATATTATACTAAATGTTGATAATTGTTTTGCAACGCCTTATTTACAAAATCCAATAAAATTAGGCGCTCATATTGTTACACATTCTGCAACAAAATTCATCGACGGCCAAGGTCGAGTACTCGCAGGTGCGGTACTTGGTTCTAAAGAGCTGATAAAAGAAGTGCGATTTATGGCGCGGCACACCGGCCCTTCCCTCTCCCCTTTTCACGGCTGGTTGCTTTCAAAAAGCCTGGAAACACTCGCTGTGCGCATGGAAAGACATTGCGAAAACGCTTTCAAACTCGCTCAATTTCTCGAAACTTTACCTGAAATTGCTTACGTAAAATATCCATATCTCCCCTCCCACCCTCAATACGAATTAGCAAAAAAACAAATGCGACTCGGCGGTGGCCTAGTTTCCTTTGAACTCCGGGGCGGCATCGAAGCTGGCAGGAATTTTCTGAACAAGCTGCAAATGATCTCTTTTTCCGCTAATCTTGGCGATACCCGCACCATTGCTACACATCCGGCTTCTACGACGCATTCAAAATTAACCGAGGAATAGCGACTACAAGTAGGAATTACGCCAGGCTTGATAAGGGTTTCGGTGGGTTTAGAGCATTTTGAAGATATTAAAAAGGATATACTGCAAGCCATTCAATAAAATTTGTATGCAAAAACCTGAATCTTTAATAATATTACTTTTATTTATATTTTTATATGGCGCTTGTAATTCGGTTACGCAATCTAAAATTGGATTAGGCTGGGCAAAAAACTCAGTAAATACGGTCGTTTTTAGAAAAAATGCACTTACCACACATCAAGAATATCAATACACAGCATATTATGACTCGTCAGGATATGTAATATTGGCTAAAAGAAAATTATCATCTACTAAATGGGAAGTAAATAAAACGAACTTAAAGGGCCGCGTTGCCGATGCCCATAATACAATCAGTATCATGGTGGATGGTGATGGTTATTTACATCTCACCTGGGATCATCATAATAATGCTTTAAATTATTGCAAAAGTATGATGCCCAATTCTTTACAAATGAGTCAACCCGTTGATATGATCGGAGCAGAAGAAGAAGATGTCACTTACCCTGAATTTCATCGATTACCAAACGGAGATTTATTGTTCATGTATCGTCAAGGTGTGTCGGGTCGAGGGAATTTGGTTATCAATCGCTATTATATTTCTACTAAAACCTGGCAAAGATTACATTCAATTTTGATAGACGGCGAAGGTGAGCGCAATGCTTACTGGCAAGCATTTGTTGATGAAAAAGGCATTATTCATCTTTCTTGGGTTTGGCGAGAAACTTGGGATGTGGCGACGAATCACGATCTTTGTTATGCGCGCTCGGTGGATGGCGGTAAAACTTGGCAGAAGTCAACTAACGAAGTATATCAATTGCCAATTAAGCAAAGTACGGCTGAATATGCCGCCCTAATTCCTATGAAAAGCGAACTCATCAATCAAACCTCCATGTACGCTGATCGCAATGGCAATCCTCATATTGTAAGCTATTGGACACCACAAGGAACAATGATTCCGCAATATCATATCATTTATAATACAGGAAATGGATGGCGAACGCAGCAAGTATCTTCCAGAACAAGTCCCTTTTCGCTTAGCGGCGGTGGCACAAAAAAAATTCCGATTGCGCGGCCACAATTGGTTTTAGATGATCTCAAAATATCAGCTAAAGAGTATTTGAGTTTCCGAGATGAAGAGCGCGGAAACAAAGTATCGATAAGCGTTTCAGAGGATTTGAATGAACAAAACTGGCAAACATTTGATGTAGCAGAGACCAATCTTGGCAGTTGGGAACCAAATTATGATACCGAACTTTGGAAGCGAAAGTATAAATTACATCTATTTGTGCAGCGCACGGGCCAAGGCGATGGAGAACAACTGGAAGAACTTTCACCACAAAATATTTTTATATTGTCAGTAGATTTGAATAAAATTAGTAAATAGAATATCATATAAGTATCATAGAATAGAAGAGCCTGAAAATTTCACGCTTCTGCCCAATAAAGTGCTATATTTACACCTCAATTATTTAAAATTCAGTATTAGTATGAAAAATCGTATTGTCTTTCTATTCGTCACGGTCTTCCTTGCCCATCAAATTGCAGCACAGCGTGGAGCGCAACAACTCACGCGCCAGGACACCCTCAGAGGCTCGATCACACCTGAGCGGGCTTGGTGGGATTTAAAATATTATCATCTTGATATTGAGGTAAACCCAAGCGAACAAACGATTGTCGGTACTAATACAGTACGTTATCAGGTGCTGGATGCGCAAAAAAGAATGCAGATTGATCTCCAAGCACCGATGCAATTGGTCAAAGCCATTCAAGGCGGAAAAGCATTAAAGATTGAGCATGAGGGCAATGCTCATTTTATTGAATTTTCGGAGTTACCAAAAAAAGGATCAATCCAGGAAATTATATTACATTTTGAGGGTAAGCCCAGAGTAGCCGCTCGTCCGCCCTGGGATGGAGGCATCACCTGGAATAAGGATGAAAATGGCTTACCTTTTATCGCTTCATCTTGTCAAGGATTGGGCGCAAGCGTTTGGTGGCCCTGCAAAGATCATATGTACGACGAGCCCGATGAAGGGATGATGATCAGCGTGGAAGTGCCGGAAAATCTGATGGATGTTTCTAATGGGCGATTGGTAAAAGTGGATGAGGATAAAGCAAAAAAAACCAAAACTTATCATTGGAAAGTAATAAATCCGATTAATAATTATGGTGTAAATATCAATATTGGCGATTATGTGCATTTTGGTGATAAATATGATGGAGAGAAAGGAAAACTGGATATGGATTATTATGTATTGCGTTATAATTTGGAAAAAGCGAAAGAACATTTTAAAGACGCCATAAGAACGATGCAAGCATTTGAGCATTGGTTTGGCCCCTACCCTTTTTATGAAGATAGTTATAAATTAGTGGAGACGCCTTACCTCGGCATGGAGCATCAAAGCTCCGTGACTTACGGCAATGGCTATCAAAATGGTTATCTGGGAAGGGATGGCAGTAGCTCTGGCTGGGGATTAAAATTTGATTTTATTATTATACATGAATCAGGGCATGAATGGTTTGCAAATAATATTACATACAAGGATATGGCAGATATGTGGATTCATGAGGGTTTCACCAATTATTCAGAAAATCTTTATGTCGAATATCATTGGGGCAAAGAAGCGGGCAGTGCTTATGTAAGGGGCACGCGCGCAGGCATACGAAACGACCGACCTATTATTGGAATTTATGATGTGAATCGCAGTGGTTCTGGCGATATGTATCCAAAAGGCGGTAATATGTTACACACTATACGTCAAGTAGTTAATGATGATGAAAAATGGAGAAGCATTTTAAGGGGATTAAATAAAGATTTTTACCATCAAACGGTGACAACTCAACAAATTGAGCAATACATGAGCGAAAAAGCGGTAAGGATTTGAGCAAAATATTTGACCAGTATTTGCGCGACTCGAAGATACCTATTCTGGAATGGGAGGTAAAAGATAAAGAATTGCGCTTCCGATGGAATAATGCGGTTGCGGGTTTCAATATGCCGGTGCGGGTTTGGGTATCGGGCAAAGAAACCTGGATTAATGCGACCCAAAGATGGGATTCGGTAGCATTAACTTCTGAAAACCCGGACATCAAGATCGATCCTGATTTTTACATTGGTAATCTAAATATTACAGGGAAGTAAAATAAAAATTAGTCGCAATAAAATAGTTTTCTGCATATCTATTTGTTTTTCAATACAAAATATATTTGTGTGTTTATTTATATTTATTACTAAAATCATAGTAAAAGTAATAAATTATTATCCTTTTTGAACTAAATCCGTTCCCATCCATTAAGATATATATACCCTTTTTGTCTCACGTATAATTTAAAGCCTATCTCACTTACGATGACAATTCAATTTTTGTCGTTTGACATCGACAATACGCTTATCGACGAAGGATCTTTGGACGGTAATTTTTCAGAATATTGGATGCTTACACCTCCCGAACAACGCCCCAAATTATGCTATAATACAGGAAGACTGCTCAATGACACCCTTCATTTGATCAAAAGCAAGGTATTGCCAACTCCCGATTTTATTATAAGCGGTGTAGGCACTAATATTTATGACTTTAAAGAAAAGAAAATATTAAAGGAGTTCGCGGAAATATTGGAGGAGGGCTGGAATATTCAGCGTGTACAAGAGCTTGTTTCAGAACTTCCCTTTTCAATAAAGAAGCAGCCACAGCAATTCCAGCATGATTACAAACAAAGCTATTACCTGGAAAGCGCGCTTCCGCAGGATATTCAATATATTGAGCAACAGTTCAAACTGTCAGAATTAGACATTAATGTGGTTTATTCTGGCGAAAAATTCCTGGATATCCTTCCCAAATGGGCGAATAAAGGCAATGCCCTGTCTTGGTTGTTGCGCCAATTGGACATTTTAGTGGAACATACATTGGTAGCAGGCGATAGCGGCAACGACAACAGCATGTTTGCCTTGCCGGGCGTACGCGGTATTGTGGTGGGCAATGCTCGACAAGAGTTGTATCAATTGACCAAGCGTATGGATGTTTTTCACGCGGAAAAACATCGTAGCGAAGGGATCTTAGAAGGGTTGCGATTCTATAATTTAATACCCGAAGAAGTGATGTCTTCTGTTCATAGCGAACAAAAGAAACCAGAATACGATCATTCTTCTGCTGCCGATTTCGTAGAATATGCGGATGAAAATGTCCTTACCGATGCCAGCGAAGACGAATTATCCTTTATCCGGGAGGGCTATCAGAAAGCACTGGAAGCAATTCGATACAATATTACGCCGATGGGCTTCTCTGCTTGCTCCTTAGAGCATAATTCTACCCGAGGTACCGATGCAAATTATCGAAGTGTTTGGGCGCGTGATGGCGCTATTACGATCAGTGGCACGATCCCGATACTGGATGATGAGCAAATACGAACTTGTCAAATTGCAACCTTCAATACACTTTTGAATCATATTTCGCCCAATGGGCAAGTTCCTGCCAATGTAAGTATTGACACAGATATACCCGATTACTCTGGAGTCGGTGGCATTTGCTCAATCGATAGTGGACTATGGGTTATTATTGCATTTTATGAATATATCAAAGCAACGCGTGATTTGGATTTCTTGCGACAGCATCTGCATCATTTACAAAGTATAATGGATTGGCTTAGCGCTCATGACAGCAATAATGACGCTTTGTTAGAAATTCCTGAGGCCGGAGACTGGACAGACCTTCTGGGGCGAAGCTATAATGTGCTGTATGATGAAGTATTATGGTATCACACTAATATTTGTTTCGGCCGCTTATTGGAAATGACAGGCAACAGCACACAAGCAGGCGATTATATCCGCTGGTCGCAGGTGATCAAAAAGGAGATATTATTACATTTTTGGCCCTCTACAGCTCAGAAATTATTTCAAACCGTCTCCTTCGCCGAACAGCAGTATTCGCTTGGTGATTCACAATATTTGATCGCACAAGTAACTCCTTTTAATTTTAGTTGGCGATGCGATGTGTATGGAAACTTACTGGCTTACTTATATAATGTATTAGACAAAGAAAAAGCAACCCTGGCTTTTCGTTTTATGTGGGGCGTAGGCGCGAATGATCCTTACCCTGTTAATAATCTTTATCCTGTCATCGGCCCTGGCGATCCCGATTGGCGCGCTTATTATACGGTCAATTTATTAAATCTGCCTTACCACTATCATAATGGTGGGATATGGCCTTTTATTGGCGCTGCCTGGGTAAGATTTATCGATAAATTAGGACTTAAAAACATAGCAATCAAAGAGTTATATAAGTTGGCGCAATTGAATAAGTTAGGGATCAATAACGAATGGGAATTTAATGAATGGGCGCACGGTAGTACCGGCCGCCCGATGGGAAAAATATATCAGGCTTGGTCGGCAGCTCAGTATATTCTGGCCTGCCACGAGCTAAGAATTTTGGACAAAAAAATATAGTAATGAATTCAATTTTAATGATTTCACTCCATGGTTATGTGAGCGAAGAGCCGGAACTGGGAAAACCCGACACAGGCGGGCAAGTCGTTTATGTGCTCGAATTGGCAGACCGATTCAGTCGTCTTGGTAGACGGGTGGACTTAATCACGCGGCGTTTTGAAGATCAACCCGAATACGATGATGTAAATGATAATTACAAAGTTTGGCGTATTCCTTTCAGCGGCAAAAAGTTTATCAGGAAGGAAGATATGCACGATCATCTCAATCTATTCGTAACCAATTGTTTATCCGCCATTAAAAAGAATAATAAACAATATGATATTGTTTATTCGCATTATTGGGATGCAGGTTGGGCAGGTCAAAAAATAGCAGAAGAACTCGGCATTCCGCACGTGCATACGCCGCATTCATTGGGCTGGTGGAAACAACATAGCATGGGAGCAGACATGAGCGAAATCGATATGGAGAAAAAATATCGCTTCAAAGAGCGTATCCGTAAAGAGTACTTCGTTTATCAAATGTGTAGCAAAGTAATTGCGACGACCATTCCTCAAGTAGAATTGCTCACGCAACATTACGATGTTTTAGACCGAAACGCTGCCATGATTCCGCCGGGGATTGATGAAAATCGCTTTTTCCCATTGCCTTCTGCTGAAGTAGATCGTCTCCGCGAAAAATATGATTTGCAGCCTAGCGATGTCTTGACTTTGGGTAGAATGGCACACAACAAAGGTTATGATTTATTGATCCATGCGCTTCCAACGCTTTTTGAATTAGTCCCGGAAGCTCGATTGGTTGCTGCGATTGGCGGAAGCAGTTCTAAGCAAGATAAAGAAGGTGTGGCTAATCTTAAAAACAAGCGCAAGAACTGGGTGTAGCCGACAAAATAAAATGGTTGGATTATGTACCAGATGAAGATTTAGCCAATATCTATGGCACTGCCCAAGTGTTTGCCATGCCTTCGCGCTACGAGCCTTTTGGCATGGTAGCAATCGAAGCAATGGCTTGCGGCACACCAGCAATCGTAACCGTGCATGGTGGCTTATATGAACTGCTTAAATTTGGACATCATGGCTTATTCGCAGATCCCTTCCGCCCGATTGAATTTGGAGCACAAATGGGGATGCCCCTACTCTATCCCAAGCTCCGTACCGAGCTTTCCGTAGAAGGCGCGCGTTTTGCGCGAAGAAATTTCGGCTGGACAGGTATTGCTAAGCGGATATTGGAAATATTTGACCGCGCTAAAAATGTACAATACGTATTAGACTAAGTGAAATAAAATTAAAGTATATCAATTCAGCTTTAATAGCATGATGCATCGTTTCATGGCTTAATTCTGATTTCGTCGATTTTGTATAAAATAATTGATAACCAGTACTTTACTCTTTAAAAAAATGAATGTATATTTGAGGAGCGACCTACCTACTTATCTTTCCTTTTTTCAATAAAGCAAAATTATCACATACGCATTTGTATTAGAGTGCAATATTATACATTCATTCACCTAAAACAACCGATTATGGATTTGCCAGTTTCAGTTAAGCTTTCTTCCATCTATTGCCACGATGAAGCGGATGGTGCTGGAGACGCCGAACCTTATCTCTGGACTATTTTTTTCAAAATTGATGGGCAAAACATTCAACAAAAAATGGACTAGTCCTGGCGGCTAAGCAACTTTTGCTTTCGGCGCAGGTAGCCACAACAACCTGAAAAATCACGATGTATCAGCTGGTGAAAGCGTTCCTATACCAGCGAACGTGGGAGAATGGAACACGACCTTGAGACCTATCATCATTAAAGATTTTAGTGATAATACCTACCGAATACCAGGCATTATTGGAATTGCAGCGGTGCTAATGGAAGAAGATAACGTATCAGACAGTGGCGCTGAGGCAGGGCATCAGGCATTGAATAATTTTATTAGAACTAGCATCAATGATTTTATTAGCAACATTACTTTGCTTGAATTTGCTAATACCACGAATCCGAAAGAAGTGCTGGATGCGAAAATTGAAGACTTGAAAAAACAGATGATCGACCAAAGCGAAAGCATTGTAAAGGATGCCATCGTAAACAAACAACCCTGGTACAGTGATTTATGGGCCTGGGTAAACGCCGACGATAAAGCAGGATCTGAGATTTGGCTGTTTGATCAGGATGAAATTGTGAGTAAACGTTACCATATACACCTTAACACCACTTGGTTTAAGGAAGGTGAATGGGAAATTCATGGCGACGTGAATGCGCCCAATCCTTGTCAAAGTCAACTCGTTGCTGTTAATCAGCAAAAGCATAGAATCAAACAAATTGAAGACAGTATTCGTGCACTACAAGCCGAAATGAGAAAGCTGCCTCCCGCACACCGAGCAGTTATCCTGGCCGAGATAAACGAAATAAAGGCAAAGCAACTCGAACCTGCGAAAACGCAACTCAAAGCCTTGGAAAAAGCATTGCAAATGTGCTATACCAGAGTTAGTATTCGTCCTGATTTAAGTACCATCGGCACTGCTGTTTTGCGCCCATAGAGCCAAGCATATTTTATCATATAACACTCTCTTTATGCAAAAACGTAGAGGGAGTGTTCTTATTTCTGATCGGTTAATAGTCAAAAATTATCTCAATTTTCCTGCCTTTGCCAGCGTGGCTAATAAAACAGTATCGTTGCGCTTGTCAATATCGCTCAGGTCACGCGTAGGCGCATATCCCAACTCCACCCAGATTTTATTGCTATTCAGCAAACCGCTTTGCGGATCAATCCGAATACAATCGCAGGAAGAAGATAAAAAGCTCTGTCGGAAGAAACCAGTGTAAACGATCTGCCGATCCACCGTCACTGCAAATGCTTCGGGTTCGAGAATGGGCTTTATGCGACCAATCGCTATTTTTTTTAACGTAAATTGATAGGTTTTATGGTCGTATTCTTCGATTTCCGAAAAACGGACGAAAGATTCGTTCTCAATCTTGGCATTTATGATCGTAAAATAGGTATCTGGCACGGTATCATAGGATTTCAGTAAGTAAAACTCCACCTCTTCACCACTTGGCAAGCAGCCGCATTCGGTTGTTTGGGTGGAGCATCCTGTAATCAAGGCAGCGAAAACGATCAGATAGCCTATTATTTTCATAAACGAATAATTTTAGAAATTAAGACAGCTTGCATGATCTAAAAGGTTGGCAAATGAAAGTCTAAAGTATCTTCATTAAATCATGTAGAATCTTACTTCAGTGTAATAAGAAGATAGTTTTGTTTTAAAATAAGCGTATTTTGTTTTAAATCACCCTGTTTTAAAGCCGTAAACCCCTCCTTTTACTTTAAATCGGGCTATTTTGTTTTAAAAACGACGTATTTAATATTAAAGACCCTCCTACAACGTTGTAGGAGGATCTTTCTATTTTTAAATTAGGGTCAATCCGTTTAAAAACACCAAATTCAGCTTTACAGAAGGGTATTTCGGTTTTAAAAACACCGTTTTCGTTTTAAATTCAATAAATTCTGTTTTAAAATACCCGTTTTGATTATTTTATTAAGTATTTTGCATAAAGTAATCAACTATTTATATAAACTTACATACAATTTATTCAGTATTTTAGCCTCAAAACCACGCCCCAGATGAATCAATTCTTGCTCATATCTGGTATTGTAGCCTGGGTACTTATTCTGGTATTCCTCATCTTTCGATTTATCCTCAAAGAAAGGCTCATCCAAATTGGAAAGCGATGGTTTCTTGGGCAGGCTCGATAATAGTATCAATAGGCTATACGACGAGATCGCAGAAAAGATATAAAAAGAGATACCATAGCCGATGTTAGCAAGCATGTATTTTGGCGATTTACGAGGATTGGAATATTCGCAATTATCGCCGCTTTACTTCCTATTATCTTTATTGCTATTCAAGTTTTCTTACTAGATAATCAAAACAAACTGCTGGATAATCAAAATGCCCTATTTAGACACCAAAACGATCGAATCGATCAACAAACAGAATTATTACAAGTACAAACAGAGCTATTAAAAGTCAAGATGAAAGCTTTAAACAGCAAAATGGGCTCATCACTGCCCAAAATGGATTTATTGACCAACAAACGATGCTGCTCGGACTCCAAGATGAGAAGTTTGGCATTCAAAATATGTTACTGCGAGACCAAAATGACCGCATAAAACTCCAAAACAATCTCTTGGAAGCTGATCGCCGAAGTTCCTTGGTCTTTTTAATGAGTAATATTCTCGATAAGATGGATGATGAAATAAAAATCAACCTTATGAGGACAAAAAATGCTATCAATAGAGGAGAGTTTTCTCCAGACAGCATTCCCGAGCGACTAAGATATAAGCTGAGCGATGCCCTAATTGGCAGAATTATTGCGCTAAGTAGAGCGTTTCAACCGTATCAAATGATGCAAAGTGATACTCTTTCTGGGCAGCTAGTAAGTCCCGAAAGAGGGCAACTTTTTATTTCTCTGATGCAAAATAAACTGGATTCTGCTACTCAGAATACTATTGTCGCTGCTGGGGATTTTTCTTATGCTATAATTGGAAAAATATCAATCGAAAATGCGGTCTTAGACGAAATTAATCTAGCGTTTTCTAGCTTAAAAGGAGCTAATTTCAGAAATGTTAGAATATCCAATGGTCAATTTCAATATTCTGATTTTAGTGAACCTATAAAAGTTTCCTTATTGAAGAACCAAGAGTCCTTTTTGACCAACAGGAGGTTTTCATGAGCCAATTAGTTTTTACTCATTTGTCTTATTGTGTTTTGGTAATGCGAATTATCTGGAGTATCATTTAATGACGCTGAACTTACCGGAGCTTTTTTCAATAATTCAAATCTGGATTTTGTAAGATTTGATAATGCCAATTTATCGAATGCAATTTTTACAAATGCCAGATTGCAGGATGTTATTTTTGAAGGTGCTAAAACTGATGGTGCAGATTTTGCAGGAGCAGAATTTGAAGATGCTACAATTGTTTTAGAACCGTGTTGAAGCGACAATTGCTTGTAAAGTCGTTGTATAATTGTAAAAACCTCAATCAAGAAATAGAAAAATTATTAAGAAAAAGAAAACCCTGCCTATTTGAAGACCCAAATGGTACTAAAGCCTGTCCCGATAATTGAGTTATTTGCTTTAGTTTATTTGCTTCGCAAATGCCACAAAAAACTTCAACGATTCAGGATTTCGCATCGAATCTATATTCGCAGCCTTTTCAATCGGGCGTCCAAGCAATATTTTTTTCACGGGCGCTTCCATTTTCTTGCCACTGATGGTGTAAGGAATATCCGGCACTTCTATGATTTCATCGGGTACGTGGCGCGGCGAGTATTCACTTCTTAAAGTTTGATTAATTTTCTTTATTAAATCATTATTTAAAACTGCTCTTTCATTTAATGTAATAAATAAAGGCATATAATGTTTACCGCCGCTTAATTCTAAATTAACAATTAAAGAATCTTTAATTTCATTTACTTTATTGAGTGCGCTATAAATTTCGCTCGTGCCAATTCGCACGCCCTGTCGATTGAGTGTAGCATCCGAGCGACCATATATTACAAGCGTTCCACGCGGTGTAATCCGCACCCAATCCCCATGTCGCCACAGGCCTGGAAACATATCAAAATAGCTATCTAAATATTTTTCTTTATTTACATCATTCCAAAAATAAATCGGCATAGAAGGCATCGGTTTTGTAATAACCATCTCCCCTACTTCATCATTTATTACATTACCAGTATCATCATAAGCGTACATTGCACAGCCCAAGGCCCTGCACTGAATTTCCCCTTCATACACGGGCTCTAAAGGATTACCGCCTACAAATGCTGTGCACACATCGGTGCCGCCACTCATAGAGCATAGCCACAGATCGGATTTTACATTTTCATACACCCAATCAAAAGCTTCGGGCGGCAGGGGCGAACCCGTTGAGCCAATCGAACGCAAGTGATTGATACTGAATTCCTTGCCAGGTTTTAATTCTGCTTTCATACAAGCCACCAGATACGGCGCACTCGTACCAAAATGATGAATTTTAGCTTCCTCTGTAAATTTCCACAGCACATTCAAATTGGGATAACCCGGACTTCCATCATACAAAACCGCCGTAGCGCCCACCAATAAAGAGGCCTGCACAAAATTCCACATCATCCAGCCCGTAGTCGAAAACCAAAAAAATCGCTCCCCATGATGTATATCATTATGAAAAACTAAATATTTATAATGTTCTAATAAAACGCCACCATGCGAATGCGTAATGGCTTTTGGCAAACCTGTCGTACCTGAAGAATATAATATCCAAATCGGATGCGCAAAAGGTACCGCTTCAAAAATCAGCTCCGCTTCTTTATTCGCAATAGTTTCAGCCCAGTTAATGCTATTTGGAATAGATGTAATATCTATATCATGATTTAAATAAGGTATTATAATTACCTTTTCCAGGGTCGGTAGTTTATTACATAATTCTTTTAACTGTATCTATTTTATCATAAGTTTTTCCATTATATTGATACCCATCAACGGTAATAAAAACCTTTGGCTCGATCTGCTGAAAGCGATCCAACACACTATTCGCACCAAAATCGGGCGAACAACTTGACCACACCGCTCCCACCGCACACGCCGCCAAAAACGCCACCGTCGCCTCCGGAATATTCGGCAAATACGCCACTACCCTATCCCCAGGCTTCACGCCCAAGCCCCGTAAATACTGGCTCAGTGCCGCCACTTGTTGTTTTAAATCCGCCCAGGAAATCTCGGTCAATGAATGCCGCTCCGATTGAAATATTAATGCCGGATGTTCTGCATTATGACTTTTAAAAATATGTTCTGCATAATTCAGCGTACTGCCCTCGCACCATCTTGCATTTGGCATCGGATCATCAGATAATACTTGTGCATAAGGTGTATAACTCTTTATATCAAAATATTGCCAAATTGACTCCCAAAACGCCGCAGAGTCCTCCACCGACCAAGCCCATAATGCCTGATAATCCTCAAAATACAGAGACTTTTCCTCTTGCAACCAATATAGATATTTAGTCAAGTTGGAATGGGCAATAAAATCAGCGGAAGGTCGCCATAGTATGGGCGGAGTTGGATAGCTCATGGTTTATATTGGATTTGAGTTGGAGGCAAAGTTAGGAGAAAACGAGGAAAATACGTAAAACTTAAACGCTGGTTTGATGATATAATATAACATAATTATTTAATTACATCAATTTTACTTGCATCATAAAGAGGTTTACTTTATATTTGGATGTAATAACTGAGGTTTGTAGGCGGGTTTTCATAGGTATAATTCTCCAAGTAAATCCTAGCGGTTAAGTGAATATAGCTGCACCTCGGACTGATGAGGAGGTTTTTAACGTAAAATAAATATTGCTAAATCATTACATGACTATATAATAATGGACAAAGTAAGAATAGATAAATGGCTGTGGAGTGTCCGAATCTTCAAAAGTAGAACAGTAGCAACCGATGCTTGTAAAGGCGGAAAAGTAAAAATCAAGGGCGAATCGGTAAAACCTTCTTATTTGCTGCAAAAAGGTGAAGTCGTGACAGTGCGCAAAGAGGGTTTCGATTTTCAGTTTAAAGCGATCGAACTGATTCAAAAGCGCGTCGGTGCTGCAATTGCAGTCAATTGTTACGAAGACCTCACTCCAATAGAAGAAAAAAATAAATACGTAGAATGGTTTATAGGAGGGAAAGGTCCTGCCGAGCAACGCGAACGTGGCGCCGGACGCCCTACCAAAAAAGAGCGCCGAGAAATTGACCATTTTAAAGGTGAATTTTTCTACGATGATTTTTTCGATGAGGATTGAGAATTCGCCTATCTTTGGGCAACCTAATCCGCCAATATGAAATTTTCCACTGATTTATCCTCTCAACGCCTACTTAATTGGATATTCTGGATTTTGCTTATTGCCTCCCTCCTACCCCTTTGGGTCTATCCTTATTTCTTAACTGGTGACGGCCCTTGCCATTTGTACAATGCCAAAGTTTGGTGGGACATCATTCATCGGCACGAATATAATTTTTTTAATCACTATTTGTACCTGAATCCCAACCTCGAACCCAATTATTCTACCCATTTTTTTATGGGCTTGCTCATGCAAATCATGCCAGCCGTATTCGCCGAAAAAATACTGCTCACAATTTATGTTGTCTTATTTGCTTTGGGCCTGCGTTTCGCCATTCGACAAATCGAGCCCAAAAGCGAGTGGGTTGCTATACTTGGTTTCCCGATGATTTATCATCATGTTCTTCAAATGGGATTTTATAATTTTTCTTTGAGCCTGGCTTTAGCATTGTGGATTATCGGCACTTGGCTGAAATGGCAAAACACCTGGACCGATGCGCAAAAACTTTGGTTTGCTTTGCTTAATTTATTATGTTTTTTCACACATCCGGTCGGTTTGTTGATCGGAATTTCCTCGGTTGGACTGCTTTTCTTAACTGAAAATCGTAAATTATTATTATTTGATATTCAAAAGTTTATACAAAAAACGGTTACTTTACTACTACCATTACTACCCACGCTGATCCTTATTATTGCGTACTTATACCGAAAACCAGGCGCGACCGTTGCAGGAAAAGAGCCTTTTTCGCAACTCATAAGGGAATTATCTAATTTCACTTCGCTTATTGCAGTAACTAGCGCAGAAGTTGTATTTGCTAAAGCAATGGCGATTTTATTAGGAATTCTGCTACTATCCTCATCAATATTGCGTTTGCAAAATTTATCCCTCCGAAAAAACGATATTTTCTTTGTCATTTTCTTGTTCTGGATTCTATTCTATTTCTTTGCCCCCGCAGGCTTTGCAGGAGCAGGTGTGTTGGCGATTCGCTTGCAGATCATTCCTTTTTTAATGCTATTACTTTGGCTGGGTAGTATCGAGTGGAAAAATATTTTCAAATGGAGCGGAATTGGGCTTGGAGCATTTATTGCATTGACTTTGTTGACAATACGAATGCCAGTTTATAATAAACTATCCAATGCAATCGAGGATATGATGACCCTTGAGCCTTACCTCGAAGACAAAAAGACCGTACTGAACCTGACTTATTCTTTGAATGGGAAAACGCCTGAAGGTGAATTGATCGCCGACCGAATCTGGTTGTTTTGCACGCTGCCGACTATATCGCCACGAAAAAAGCGGTCGTGATGCTACCCAATTATGAAGCTTGCACCTACAATTTTCCTTTGATCTGGCGCTGGGATCGAGAGCCTTTTTCTCAAATTGGTAACCTGGAGGCGATTCCGCCAAAAGCAAATTTTCTGGATTATCCGCAGCGCACCAACGGTCAAGTAGATTATGTTTTAGTCTGGTTTTTGGACGCAGAATGGCAAGATCATCCTGATACTCAAAATATTACAAATCAATTATTGCAAGGATATGAATTGGTACACACCTCTCCGAAAGGCTTGGCTAAACTCTATCGCCGCAAGGCTGGCATTTAATTCGGTTGAATATCTTTTTTCTGAAAAGTCGGGCTATTAATCAAAACTTCTTTATAATCAAAAGTAAATATTTTGCCACTTTGATCAATATGCACCTTGTCCGGCAGTAAAATATTATTTATTTTTTGCCAATCGCTAAATGTAATAGTAATGATTTCCTCTATATTGCCTGGATTTTGAAAAGAAATTCCTTCCATCCGTTTGCTCGATTCATCAAAGTACAATTCACAAGGGTCTCCGATAAAGTCAATAGCTTCCACCTTATAACAAGGTTTATCATTAAAAGTCGTTTTCTGTAAATTTCCCAGGCTCGAATACCGTTTTTTTATATCCAGAATCAATTCATGGAACTCATGTCCCTTTATAAAGGCAATTACATTTTTATCCAAAGGTTCAGTTTTATTACTATCCGGCATTATTTGGAATATCGTATTTGTATCTAATATCACCGCTTCAAAAACTTCAGGACGATAGCTAAATGTTTGTTTAAAATAGCAATAATCGTCTTTATAAGACTGCACCTCCGTCGCGTAAGCGCCATTCGGTGAAAGGCAATCAGCGAGCGTGCTAATACTCTCCACGGCTTGCAGTGCTTCGGTCGTAGCAATCGCCTGCAAAGATTGATCAAATATCGAATCCAATGAAGGTGGCTTATCACTTGATTGACAGCCTATTATCAAGATAAGACAAAAAAGTAAATCGATTTTCATAGCCCTTATTTTTATTGAGAGATCGGCGCAATTACCTCCGGTTCATTGGTGGAAGCCACACATTCTATTTTCCATTCGCCATTGGTTTGCTTTCTGCAAATCGTTACCCAAGCAAAATGCACACTTTCTTTCAGGGTTTTCCCCGTTGTATCAGGGTAAGTCACCTCTACCATTTTGTCAACGATCATGTATGCCAATTTTCCATCATCCGAAAACCGAATTTGCGGCGGATTTGCATCATCCCATTTTACAAATTCTACCTGGTCGAAATAAGTCTGAAACCGCTGAATATGTTCTTCTTTCGATGGTTGTGAGATTTTGCCTCGATTAACAGAAGTGAAGTCAGGAGTAAAATATTCTCCAAAAGCCTTTGCATTCTTTGTGAGGTGCATTTCGCGCTGGTCTTCGTGCAATTTCAGCAGCGCCTGTTTTTCTTGTTCCAAGTCAGGTTTAACTTCCTGGCAAGCAAACATAAACAATAATAATCCTATAAAATATAGATAAGTTTTCATAGCCATATCTTTTAGTTGGTGAAGATATAGCTTTTTTGCAAAGGCAGAGGGCTTTAATTATACCTAAAAGATTCTACTTTTTAAAAGCTGCCGCGAGTACCAAATCTTTTGTACCATGTGTATAATTATAAAATCCTTCACCAGATTTCACGCCGAGTTTTCCGGCGGTCACCATATTCACCAATAAAGGGCAAGGTGCGTATTTTTGATTCCCAAAGCCATCATACAGCACTTTTAAAATCGCCAAACACACGTCTAAGCCAACAAAATCAGCCAATTGCAAAGGCCCCATCGGGTGCGCCATGCCCAGTTTCATCACTGTGTCGATCTCCTCCACCCCGGCAACGCCTTCGTAAAGTGCATAAATTGCTTCATTAATCATAGGCATTAGAATCCGATTGGAAATGAAGCCCGGATAATCATTTACTTCTACAGGAATTTTGCCAAGCTTCTTAGATAAGTCAAAAATAGTTTGAGTTACCTCGTTTGTTGTGGAATAACCTCGAATCACTTCTACCAATTTCATCACGGGCACAGGATTCATAAAATGCATTCCGATTACTTTTTCCGGGCGTTTTGTAACAGCGGCAATTTTTGTAATGGAAATCGAAGAAGTATTGCTGGCCAAAATAGCATCTGCGGGAGTATTCTGATCAAGTTGTCGAAAAATATCCAATTTTAAATTCACATTCTCGGTAGCGGCCTCTACCACCAAATTCGCATTTTTTACGCCTTCAGCTATTGCTGTAAACGCAGTGATATTGGCTAAAGTAGAAGCTTTATCGGTTTCTGTAATGGTTTCCTTTTTAACCATTCGATCCAAATTATTGCTGATAGTTTGCAAGCCTTTGTTTAGTGCATCTTGCGATACATCTACCAGAGCGACTGAAAAACCGTTCATCGCAAAAACATGGGCAATCCCATTTCCCATCGTACCAGAGCCGATTACACTAATATTTTTCATCTTTCAGATTTTATTTGATTAAAAGCCCGACAAAAGTAAGCAAAACCAGGTTTTTGATTTTATTTTTAGTTGAAGATTTTTTTGTTTGAAAAGAAAATTACGTCTGAGTAAAAGCGAAGGTCAAATAAAAAGAGCAAATACCTCGCGATATTTGCTCTTCCTAAAAAAAGCTTATAGAAGTTGAATATTAATCCTGGAAATAAGATGTATCGTTTTTACCGCCGCCTTGTACTTTCTCCAAACGAGCTTTGAATTCATTAGAGGTAGTCAAATCATCTTTTTTAGCAAAGATTTCCTTGAGTGCTATCAAAGTATTCAGGTCATTCGGGTCAATTTTTTCGCAGCGTTTGAAATAAGGCAAAGCCTTGTCGAATTGCTCGAATACTTCTGTACGCTTTGCTTCATATTTTTTCAGACCCTCCTTGGTATAGTCATCTGCCAATACATTTAATTCTTTGGTCATTTCAGCAGCCTTATTGTAATACAAAGCGCCAACGCTATAAATAGCATCAAAATTATTTTGATCCTTCGCCAAGGCTCTTTCATAATATTCCTGTGCCTTCATAAAATATTCTTCTGCTTTCGCTTTGTCACCGGCTTCAAAAGCACGCTGGTGCAAGTTATCGTACACACTACCAGTAGTCGTATAAAGCGAGAGATTATCTGGCTCTTTCTCAATAGCCATTTGCAACTTGCCGATCAATTGGTCGAGTTTATTGGCTTTGAGGTAGTGATTGATTTCTGCGAAAATCAAGGAAACATCATCCGGGTACTTTGCACGACCCGTTTCCAGATAAGTATAAGCTTGGTCAGGACATGATTCTGCTGCTACGATTTGGTACATTGCCTCGTAAATAGCGGGCTTATCGTACTGGGCATCAAATAACTTCTGGAAATATTCCTTTGCATTGGAAGCTTTATTAGCATTCAGTGCTGCCAAACCAGTGATATACAACTGGTTATTGTAATCGTCTTCGGTCTTGAGCGCACTTTCCTCGCTATTTTTCTTCAAAATTACATCTACATCAAGCGCTTCTTTGAAAGCGGCGAATGCCGTTTCATACTTTTGCTCTTCGTAGTCATAAAATCCAAGATTGTTCAGGTTACTTTGTACGGATTGCAAGCCTTTCAATGCGTCTTTAGTTTCGTATTTCTTCGCAGCCTTCTCCAATCCCATCCTAAAAGCTTCGCTTGCAATTAGAGCTGGGTTGCCATCTACTTTAGGCAGATCGTTTAAGTTGCCAATTGCAAATTGACGAACAGTAATTTGTTGTGTAGCAATCTCATTATAAATTTCGCCTTTCTTGTTCCATGCTTCGGCCGATGCTTGCATCTCCGAAGTACCCATTGCTGCATCGATTGCATCTTTAGCTTCTTGCAATTTGGCTTTGTTGTTGGTTGGGTCTAGCGCAAAAGCGCCCAAAGCTTTCTTAGCGTTGCTAAATTCTTTCTTCCCATCCTGCGCATACGATACACCAAAAGCAAGAAAAACAGCAAAAAGAACAAAAAACAGTTTTTTCATAATTTGAATTTTAATTTGTGGTGAAAGAGTGTTTGCCTTTTATGAATTTAGACGTTTATTATCACAAAAGCAACTTTCCAATTCGTTAAAACTGTTACAAAATAAGTTAAAATCTCTTAAACCAAGTACATTTTTAAGGCAAAAGAGTTACTCTTCTCCATTGCCATTATCCCCATTATCAGAAGGCACAACCGTCACATCTGCAATTTCTTCATCTTCATCCAATCGAATCACTCGCACGCCTTGCGTCGCTCTTCCCATCACTCTAATATCGCCCACCGGCATCCGAATAGAAATACCTGATTTGCTCATGATCATGAGGTCATCTTCTTCGTTCACGGCTTTAATCGCAATCAATGCACCTGTTTTTTCAGTTACTTGTATCGTTTTTACGCCTTTCCCACCGCGATTGGTAAGGCGATAATCTTCAAATTCAGAGCGTTTACCATTCCCTTTTTCAGAAACGACTAAAATAGTTTGGGTTTTATCATTCGGATCGATACAAACCATACCGACTACTGCATCGTTGCTATTTTCTAATGTAACGCCCCGTACCCCGGCTGCGCTTCTTCCCATCGAACGTACTTTCGATTCATTGAAGCGAATTGCCATACCTTTGCGCGTTGCAATAAAAATTTCGCTATTGCCATTCGTTAGACGCGCCTCCAATAATTGGTCGCCTTCATTGATCGTAATTGCAATAATGCCTCCTGCACGCGGCCGAGAGAATGCCTCGACTGGCGTCTTTTTGATCATACCGCGCTTTGTGCAGAAAGTGATATAATGGCTATCCAAAAACTCTTTATTATTCAAATCCTCTGTGATAATGTAAGCTTTCACTTTATCCTCTTTCGGAATCGAAAGAATATTCTGAATGACTCGTCCGCTAGATGTTTTGGTTGCTTCAGGAATTTCATAAACTCTCAACCAAAAGCATCTGCCTTGCTCGGTGAAGAACAAAAGATAATTATGATTACTCGCAACAAATAAATGCTCGATGAAATCTTCATCTTTCGTTTTGCTACCGCGAGAACCCCGACCACCGCGGCTTTGAGCGCGATATTCCGTGAGAGGCGTCCTTTTTATATAACCAAGGTGAGAAATGGTAATAATTACATTTTCATCCTCGATCAGGTCTTCGATATTAATTTCACCATCGCCCAAAAGATTGATTTCCGTACGGCGAGCATCGCCATATCTATCCTTAATATCCGTTAACTCCTGTTTGATAATACCGCGCTGTAGTTCTTCACTTTCCAGAATGGATTGTAAATGCTCTATTTGTTTCTGAATTTCTTCGTATTCAGCACGGATTTTATCACGCTCCAAACCAGTGAGCCGCTGCAAACGCATTTCCAAAATAGCCTTTGCTTGTGCTTCCGAAAGCACATTGCCTTCTTCTATCTCGTAGCCTACTACCTGCGAATTCTCAATTAATGGCCCGAACTTTTTCCAAAAAGCTTCTTTGTCATCAATAAAATCTCCGCGCATCAAGCCTTGCTTTGCATCATCAGGTGTCGGTGATTTCCGAATCAAATCAATTACTTGATCCAGATAATCCAACGCAATCAGCAAACCAATCAGAATATGAGCACGTTCCAGCGCTTTGCGCAAATCGTAGCGCGTACGACGCACAATAACTTCTAGGCGAAACTTGATAAATTCCTCAATAATGTCTTTCAAAGTCAAAGTCATTGGCCGTCCATTGACCAAGGCAATATTATTGACACCATACGAAGATTGAAGCGGCGTAAATTTGTACAATTGACTCAGAATTACATTGGCCATTGCGTCGCGCCGAACTTCTACAACAATTCGCAAGCCATCTCGATCCGATTCATCCCGCACATCAGAAATGCCTTCCACTTTCTTTTCCTCAACCAATTCAGCTATTTTAGCAACCAGGGTCGCCTTGTTGACTTGGTAAGGAATTTCATTGATAATAATGGTTTCCCGGCCATTATCTGTAGTTTGTATCTCTGCTTTGCCACGTACCACTACTCTACCTCGCCCGGTTTCGTATCCTTCTTGTACACCACTATAACCATAGATAATTCCCCCCGTTGGAAAATCAGGTGCTTTAATATATTGCATTAATTCCGCAATCGTAATCTCCGGATTATCAACCGCTGCCATAATACCTTCGCAAACCTCCGTAAGATTATGCGGCATCATATTAGTAGCCATACCGACTGCAATACCCGAAGCACCATTGATAAGCAAATTCGGAATTTTGGCAGGTAGCACCGTTGGTTCTTCGAGTGAATCGTCGAAATTCAATGCAAAATCAACGGTCTCTTTTTCAATATCAGCCAACATTTCATCGGCAATACGATTAAGGCGAGCTTCTGTATAACGCATCGCTGCCGGGCTATCGCCATCCATCGAGCCAAAATTACCTTGACCGTCAATTAAAGGATAGCGCAAAGACCAATCCTGGGCCATACGTACCATTGTGTCATACACAGAGGCATCACCGTGCGGGTGATACTTCCCTAACACTTCACCTACGATACGGGCAGATTTCTTATGCGCTTTGTTGTAAGTCAAATTCAAATCGTGCATCCCAAAAAGCACGCGCCGATGCACTGGTTTCAAGCCATCTCTCACATCTGGCAAGGCTCTTGCTACAATGACCGACATAGAGTAGTCAATGTAAGAGCTTTTCATTTCATCCTCAATATTAACAGGGATAACTCTTTGATTATTAGACATCTGGATATTTTAGTAAAACAGTCGATTATTTTTAAAAATCGTGCAAATATACGAAAGATTTACCTTTTTTTATACCTATTTTAACTTTTGAAAACGACTTTGCAAACCGAATTTTGTGTGTATATTTGCAATCTGGAATATAACACCTCCCATCATTTCTCATACAGACACTACCCTGCTTAAATTTCAAGCTCAAAAACATATCAGGCAATCACTTGTTTGAATGCCTGGGATTCATTTTAACAAAGAACTTGTTTAAAATTGACGATTTTATTTAATATGATAAAGGCAATTCGACCCTACATTCTCTTATTCAAGAGTAGATTGTTGAGTCTTCCGAAATACGAGAACGAAGGAGCTTATTTTGAAAACATATTATGATTTTTTATTAATTTTAAGCAAGCTCAAAGCCAACAGTTAAATGCAAAAAGAAGTTAAACCCTACAATTCTCTGGGGAGTAAAAAGAAGCAGGTAGCGGATATGTTCAATAATATTGCTGTCTGGTACGATTTCCTCAATCGTTTTTTATCGCTGGGTATTGACAAAACCTGGCGTCGCAAAGCAATTGAATTACTGCGCGACAAGAATCCTCAGTTTATACTCGACGTGGCCACAGGCACGGCTGACGTTGCGCTGGAAACCGCTCACCGATTGCAGCCGGAAAGGATCATTGGCGTTGACATTTCTGCGGAAATGCTCAATATCGGGCGTTCAAAAATTTCAAAAAAGGGGATGACCCATATCATTGAGCTGCGCGAGGGCGACTCAGAGAATTTGCCCTTTAAGGACAATACGTTCGACGCTATAACCGTTGCATTTGGAGTCAGAAATTTTGAAAACCTGGAAGCAGGTCTGTCCGAAATGTATCGAGTACTAAAAATCGATGGGCAATTGGTTGTTTTGGAATTTTCGAGACCCAGAATTTTTCCCATCAAACAAATTTTTCAGCTTTATTTTCGTTATATTTTACCTTTTATTGGCAACTGGACATCACATGATTCCAGAGCTTATAGCTACTTGTACGAATCCGTGCAAGCATTCCCGGAAGGGGAAAAATTCCTGAACATATTACAAAAAACCGGTTACAAAAAGTATCAATGCAAAACGCTCACATTTGGAATTTGCTCCGTTTATTCAGCGGAAAAATAATGTTAATCGGACTTTTTTTTCTGATTATCAACCCTTTAAGTGCTCAAAAATACGGCAATAGCGGTGGTTACAATTTCCGCGAATTCGATCAAAAATCGCATTATTTTGGCATTACATTAGGCTATAATAATTCTACTTTCAAGCCTTTTCGATCTAAAGACTTCCTTCAAAGCGATAGCATTTTGGCGATTGAATCCATTAACGGACCGGGTTTTAATCTTGGGATTGTCACAAATTTAAAAATAGGAAGTAATTTTGATTTGCGATTTTGCCGACCCTTTCTTTCGCAGAACGCAATATTCGCTATGAAAAAGATGCACGGAATTTGGTGTTCAGTGAGCGAACTGTAGAGTCGGTTTTTGTGGAGATGCCTTTCCATGTGCGCTATAAATCAGCGCCTTATAAAGATATTCGTCTCTTTGTAATCGCGGGCGTGAAATATGCGTTCGATGTGGCCAGCGAATCACGGGCACGACAGGCCGAGACCTTGGTGAAAATTGCTCCGAATGATTTTTCCGTGGAAGTAGGCGCAGGTATTCAGTTTTTCTTCCCTTATTTTATTTTTTCACCAGAATTTAAAGTTTCTCAGGGCATTGGTAATATCTTGATTTACAATCCAAACCTCGAAGAATCCACCGTTCTGGAAAAGATTTTATCACGAACATTTACTATTTCGTTACATTTTGAGGGCTAGGTAATTCTGAATTAAAATTTCATTTTGCTTCTTAAAAAAAAAAAAAAAAAACCACCCCCCCAAAAAAAAAAAAAAAAAAAAAAAAAAAAAAAAAAAAAAAAAAAAAAAAAAAAAAAAAAAAAAAAAAAAAAAAACCCCCCCCCCCCAAAAACCAAACACAAAAAAAAACAAAAAAAAAAAAAAAAAAAAAAAAAAAAAACCCAAAACAAAAAAAACAAAAAAAAAAAAACCCAAAAAAAAAAAAAAAAAAAAAAAAAAAAAAAACCCAAAAAAAAAAAAAAAAAAAAAAAAAAAAAAAAAAAAAAAAAAAAAAAAAAAACCCCCCCCCCCCCCCCCCCCCAAAAACCCCCCCCCCCCCCCACCAAACAACAAAAAAAAAAAACCCCCCCCCCCAACCCCAAAAAAAAAAAAAAAAAAAAAAAAAAAACAAACCGAAAAAAAAAAACACACAAACCCCCGACACCCCCGACAAAAAAAAAAAAAAAAAAAAAAAAAAAAAAAAAAAAAAAAAAAAAAAAAACCCCCAAAAAAAAAAAAAAAAAAACCAAAAAAAAAAACCAAAAAAAAAAAAAAAAAAAAAAACAAAAAAAAAAAAAAAAAAAAACAAAACCCCCCCAAAAAAAAAAAAAAAAAGAAAAATAAAACCCCCCCCCCCCCCCCCAAAAAAAAAAACAAAAACAAACCACACCCCAAAAAAAAAAAAACAACCAAAAAAAAAAACCCCCCCCCCCCCCCGCGGGGGGGGGGGGGGGGGGAGAGGGAGGCCCCCCCCCCCCACCCCCGCCCCAGGGGAAGAAAAAAAGAAGGAAAGGGGGGGGGGGGGGGCCCAAAAAAAAAAAAAAAAAAAAAAAAAAAAAATTTTGACAAACTGTAAAATATCTGGAAAAAACTGCAAAAATCCTTCATTCAAAGGAGCAAAATGTTTTTGTAAATTTTCAACTGCATGATCAAAATGCGCAGGTTTACTGGCTCGTAGCTTCATTCGACTAAAAGTAAACTCGATCCCATCCAACTCGCCATAACGCACCAGCCAATCATCAGCAATCATCAAAGGCAAACGGCGCTGCAATACTTGCGGCATTATATCTGTATTTCTCTCAAGGATTTCATAAATATTTTGCGTAAACTTTTCCAAGCTCTGTTGCGAAAATTTTGTCCAATTTCTTGCCAATAAAAAGTCATAAAACACATCCAAGACAACTGGGGCATACTTCCGATGATAGGGTCGTAGCAATCGAACGCTCTCTAATACAACTGGATGCGTATCTGTAAAACTATCAATTTTTCGGTGTAATTTCAAGCCGCGCTGAATTCCTGCTGAATATTGTGCATCATCCCGGCTGCGCACAAAATCACCAATAAAATTGCCGATTAGCAATTCTTCGTCCTCACAACTCAAAAACAAATGCGCTAAAAAATTCATATTCTATCGTCTAAAGTCTATTGTCTAACATCTAATGTCTCAAAAAAGTCTATCTTTGCGGCGTTTTTTTAATTTGGAGTAATGGATTTTTGGGGTATGCAATACTCTACGCTCTTATTACTCCAGCATTCCAAGAGAAAAATATGGGACTCAAAGCAGGCATCGTGGGTTTGCCCAATGTCGGAAAATCTACACTATTTAATGCGCTCACTTCGGCTAAAGCATTGGCCGCCAACTATCCATTCGCTACCAAAGAACCGAATCTCGGCGTCATCACTGTGCCAGATGCGCGTTTGGATAAACTTGCCGAATTGGTCAATCCGCAAAAAGTATTGCCCACAACGGTTGAAATTGTGGATATTGCGGGTTTAATAAAAGGAGCAAGCAAAGGAGAAGGACTTGGTAATCAATTCCTTGCGAACATACGTGAAGTGGACGCTATTGTACACGTAGTGCGTTGTTTTGTAGATGATAACGTAGTACATGTAGATGGCAGCGTTGACCCTGTGCGCGACAAGGAAATCATCGATATGGAGTTGATTCTCAAGGATATGGAAACGCTGGAAAAACGACTCGACAAACTCCGCCGCTCCGCAAAAAGCGGCAGCAAAGAGGACGTGCGCAATCTTGACACTTCTGAGCGCCTACTCAAACACCTCGAAAGTGAAAAACCAGCTCGTAGCTTTGAACTCCGCGACGATGAAAAAGAATTTTTTGAGGAATTATTTTTATTGACAGGCAAGCCCATCCTTTATGTTTGCAATGTGGATGAGGGTTCTGTAATAAATGGCAATGAACATTCAGAGGCATTTAAAAAAGCAGTTGCATCCGAAAATGCAGAAATTATTCTCATTAGCGCTCAAATAGAATCGGAGATTGCAGAACTCGAAAGCAAAGAAGAACGCGCCGAATACTTAGAAGCAATGGGCTTGGCAGAAGCGGGCGTCAATAAAGTGATTCGCGCTTGTTACGATTTACTGAATCTGATTACTTATTTCACTGCCGGTGAAAAAGAAGTGCGCGCCTGGACGATCCATCGAGGCGACAAAGCGCCGCAAGCAGCAGGCGTGATTCATACCGATTTTGAGAAAGGATTTATTCGTGCGGAAGTTATTAAATATGAAGATTTTACAAAATATGGCTCAGAAGCTGCAGTGAAAGAAGCAGGCAAAATGAGCGTAGAAGGCAAAGAGTACGTGGTGAATGATGGAGATGTAATGCACTTTCGATTTAATGTTTAAAACGTTTGAAAGTTTTATAATTACAGGTTTCAAGTTGGAAGTTGGAACTTTCAACCTGAAACCTGTAATTAATTCTATTGCATAATTTTCACTGCCTCAGCCGGTTGTATTAACTTTCCGGTAAGATTTGTTGCTTTTGTATTCTTGCCCGTTTTATTTAAAATATCATAGGCTTCTTTTGCTGTTAATTTTGGGTTCAAACTTTTCAGCAAGCCCACCAATCCTGCTACATAAGGCGTTGCCATCGAAGTACCATTATAAGCATTATACTTATTATTCGGAATCGAAGAATAAATAGCCACGCCCGGCGCAGCTACGCCCATTTGAATATCGTTGACCGTATTAGAGAAAACAGCCTTATTTAAATCCTGATCAATAGCGCTCGCACCAATCACGCCAGGCGTGTTCACAGGCGAATAATCTTTGGCGTTCCGATTGGAATTACCGGCCGCAGCCACCACAATGCCTCCAGCTTTCTCTACATACTTCACAGCGTCGGCATAAGCTTTTATTTTAAAGCGATCTGAAAAACCGCCCAAAGACATCGAAAGCACATCCGCGCTTTTATCCGCTGCTTCGATCATGCCTTTAATGATACTTTGCTGTGTACCAGATCCATACGAATTAAGAACTTTTATACTTGTTAATTGAATATAAGCATTATCGGTCGAAAAGGAAGCTACACCGATACCGTTGTTGCTCACTGCTCCTGCAATGCCCGCGCAATGTGTTCCGTGCCCAACGGGGTCATTGTCATACTGGCTTTTAGTAGATTTAAAATTGCCTTTCAAATCCTCGTGGTTTCCATCCACGCCCGTATCAAGAATGGCGATTAAAGCTTTACGTTTTGGCTTTATTTTATTGGCGCTCAAATAATTATATAATTGATCTACATTCATTGCTTCAAAGCCCCACAACTGATCTAAGCTGGGATCATTGATACCAAATTTATTATTAATCGGGGGCAGTTTTGTGCTTTCTATGGGTGCAACATTGACCACTTCGTTTTCTTCCACCCATGCTACAATGCCCGATTTATAAAGCGCTTGTTCGATTTTTGTAATATCGCCTTCAAATTTTGCCGGAATATTTATTACATAATAATTATCCAAATTCGTAGCATCTTCTTTTTCAGGACAGAATGCACGTTCAGCACTCAAATTATATTGTTGAAGCGTTTTTTGTAATTTGTTTAAAGTTGATTTTTCCTTTATTTCAATTAATAATTCTCCATTTTTATCCAAGCTCAAACCTTTGATAACACTGACCTTTTCTGCAAAAGTCGTTTTTACTTTTGCAAAATAAAACCAGGAGAAGCCAGCAGCCAATAAAATTGAACCCACAATGAATACTGCTCGTTTGTGCAAAAAAGCTTTAAATAAAAATCCAAGCGCACCCATCACGATCAAATCGCGGAATAACACACCCAGCTTAAAGCCAAAATGGGCATCTGCGGAGATAACACTCAAAAAATAAGTGCTAAAAGCAATAGCAAGTAATCTTTGGAAATTCTGAGCGCGTTTTCCCTGATCAGAGAAATAAGTCCAACCTATCAGTGCAAGCACGCTAAGTGCATAAAACTGCGCATATAAAGAAGCAATAAAATCTAACATTTTCAGAATTTTTTATGAAAATTTTGTAAAAGGTAATAAAAGCCCTTCAATATTTCAACAACTGAGGACGAATTTAGTCGAATTATCGGCAAACAAAACTGTCCGCCCGACGAAGTTTTTATATTCAACCCTTCTCGAAGTCAAAACGTTTCCTAATTGTGTAACAAAAATTACATATTTTCCCATTCAGGAATTATTATTTTTGCCAGAATTTTAGCGGCAAGACAAAACTTGCTTTCAAACAAAGTTTTATGAAAGAACATATCAAATGCCTTATTATCGGCTCAGGACCAGCGGGTTATACCGCAGCAATTTACGCAGCCAGAGCAAATATGAATCCTGTTTTGTACACAGGCGAACAGCCTGGCGGTCAGCTCACTACGACTACGGAGGTTGAAAATTATCCTGGCTATCCTGAAGGTATAACTGGGCCAGATATGATGGAGGACTTTCGCAAACAAGCGGAGCGTTTTGGTACAGAAGTTCGCTATGAATTAATCAATAAAGTTGACTTTTCCGGCCCGATTCATAAAGTATGGACAGACGCTGGAAAGGAAATTCATGCCGATACAGTAATTATTTCAACAGGTGCGAGCGCTAAATGGCTTGGGCTGCCTCGTGAGGCACAGATGGCGCGTGAAGGCAAAGGGGTTTCGGCTTGTGCGGTATGTGATGGTTTTTTCTATAGAGGAAAAGAAGTGGTGGTGATTGGCGGTGGCGATACAGCGGCAGAAGAAGCGACTTATCTATCTAAATTGGTTAAAAAAGTGCATTTACTGGTGCGTCGAGATGAAATGCGGGCTTCTAAAATCATGCAAGAGCGTGTCTTTAGAGCCTCTAACCTTGAAGTGCATTGGAACACCGAGGCAACTGAAATTCTGGGAGAAGAATTTGTAGAAGGCGTTCGGATCAAAAACAGCGAAACTGGGGAAGAGAAAACCCTGCCAGCACAAGGCTTTTTCGTAGCGATTGGACATAAGCCAAATACCGATGTATTCAAAGGCTGGCTGGATATGGATGAGGCTGGTTATATCAAGACCATTCCCGGTACAACCCGCACTAATATCGAAGGTGTATTTGCTAGTGGTGATGCTCAGGATAATGTCTATCGGCAGGCAGTAACCGCAGCAGGCACGGGCTGTATGGCGGCATTGGATGCCGAGCGCTACCTCGCTGCAAAAGAAGTGGAAGAAATGGCAGATGCTAACTGATTAATATTGTCTCTTTTATATTTAGTGTTCACCCAATTTTGGTACTTTTGCGCCATTGAATCTTAAATCTTTTACCCAATATGTCAACAAGCATATCCACCCGTTTTCGTCCGGGCGTTCTACATGGCGACGAAGTAACCGAATTATTCAATTATGCCAATGAGCACAACTTTGCGCTTCCGGCGGTCAATGTGATCGGTACCAACTCTGTGAATGCGGTGTTGGAAACTGCACGAGAAGTGAATTCACCCGTTATTATTCAGTTTTCCCATGGCGGCTCGGCATTTTTTGCTGGCAAGGGTTTGTCCAATAAAGATCAACAAGCTTCTATTTTGGGCGGCGTTTCTGGAGCCATGCACGTACATCAAGTAGCGAAGGCTTATGGTGTAACGGTTATTTTGCACACCGATCACTGCGCCAAGAATATTCTACCCTGGGTAGAAGGATTGCTTGATTTTGGTGAAGATTTTTATAAAAAGAATGGTTATCCATTGTACAGCTCGCATATGCTTGATCTGTCGGAAGAACCGCTGGAAGAGAATATCGAAACCTGTGTTCATTTCTTTGAAAGAATGAGTAAACTGGGTATGACGCTTGAAATTGAATTGGGCGTGACCGGCGGTGAGGAAGATGGTGTCGATAATACGGGCATAGATAATGCGCGTCTTTACACACAGCCTGAAGAGGTGGATTATGCTTATACGCATTTGAAGCAAGTGAGTGATCGTTTCACGATTGCAGCAGCTTTTGGCAATGTTCACGGCGTTTACAAGCCTGGAAATGTAGAGCTCAAGCCGATTATCCTGAAAAATTCGCAGGATTATATTCGCCAAAAGCACAGCTTAAATGGCGCTACCCCGATTAACTTTGTTTTTCATGGTGGCTCTGGTTCTGCACAAAGCGAAATCCGCGAAGCGATTGAGTACGGTGCGGTAAAAATGAATATTGACACCGATATGCAATGGGCATTCTGGGATGGCGTTCGCGGTTATTATGAGAAAAATAAAGGCTATTTGCAAGCACAATTGGGCAACCCGGAAGGCGCTGACAAACCCAATAAAAAGTACTACGATCCACGCACCTGGCTGCGCGAAGGCGAGAAAACATTTGTAGCTCGTCTTAAACAGGCATTTGAAGATTTAAATTGCATCAATCGTAACGCATAGGTTAAGGATTTGTTATTCTTTTTGAGAAGTGGTTTAGCTTTTCTAATTTAATGGTCGAAATCAATTTTTTCACAAAAACCCGACCATCATGAGAAAGTTGCTAACCCATTTCTCGTTCCTTACTATCTTCCTTTTACTTGCATTCACGCTTTCCGCAAACGAATTAGATTACAAAACGCTTACTAAAGATTTTGTGCAAGGCAAGGCCGCCGTGCAATCCATCAGTGTAATGTCTTTTGGTGGAAGGCATCTTGTTTGTTGGTGATTCCAAAGCAGGCAAATTATTCGCACTTGATTTGAATGATCGCACCGTCAATGCATCCAAAGAAGCATTTGAATTGGCTGATATAGAAGGTAAACTCGCTAATCTACTCGGTACTGATCGACAAGGCGTTATTATACATGATATAGCAGTAAATAAAATTTCTCAAAATATTTACATCGCTGCATCACGCGCAGATGCTAATCAATTGGGATTCTGGAAGTTACCGAATGATATAACCTATGCAAATATTTTACTAAAAGTTACATCTGATGGTAAAATAAGCGAAGTAGATTTGAACGATATCCGCCATTCTGTCACAGAAGTTCCAAATGTAATTAATGAAGGCAAACAAAATTGGCGCAAGAGCGACGAGCGCACCGACGCTATCACGGATATTGCTTATGATGACGGCAAATTGTATATCGCAGGCTTGAGCAATGAGGAGTTTGCCTCTGTTCTTCGGGTTTTGGATTTTCCTTTCGGAAAGACCGCGCATTACGCCACAATGGAAGTTTGGCACGTAGCCCACGGCAAATGGGAAACCGAGTCCCCGATTCGAACCTTATTCCCATATCAAATCAATGGCAAAAAATATCTGCTGGCATCTTACACTTGCACGCCATTCGTCAGCATTCCTGTAAGCGACATCAAGCCTGGCAGCCATGTCAAGAACAAAACCCTTGCAGAATTTGGCTCCGGTAATATGCCGGTTGATATCATAACTTATCAGAAGAATGGCAAAGAATATTTATTGATGTCCAATTCTTCCAAAGCCTTGATCCGCGTGAATCCTGACAATATTCCCAAGCAGGAAAAGGGTTTGACCGAGCCTTTGAAAAACGGGGAATACGCGGTAGGATTACAACATGATGTGCTATCGAAAGTCGGTATTATGCATATTGATAATTACAACGCTGAGCATGTAATGTTGCTTCAAAGAATGCCTAATGGTATGCTCAATTTAGTAGCTTATCCTACCCAATGGTTATAATTGCTCCTAAAAACTGGCTTTTGGAAAAATTCCGAGAGCCAGTTTTAATTTTTTTATTATGCACAAAATGTTGCTAATCTGCTTTTTATGCCTTTTATCTTGGACGATACACGCTCAATCATCGGCAAATATTCAGCTTGTCACCGATGAAACAAATCCTCATTTTGGTTCTTTATTATTTCAAAATCTGGAAGCATCTTTGTTGGAAACACTTTACAAGCAAGGTTATTCATCGCAACATTTTTCAAAATTTACAGCGAAAAACCAAATCAAAATGCACTTCCAATGCTTGGAAAACTGAGCATTGATAAGGGTTTGCTTTATTTTACACCGCGATTTCCCTTTGTCGAAGGAAAAACATATTGGGTGGAGATTAATATTAAAGAAATTCATCAAGTAAATGAAATTAATATTCCCGTTCGAACAGAACAAGTTCCTCCAAAGGTCACTGCGATTTATCCTTCCTCCGAGCAATGGCCTGCTAATCAATTGAAATTCTATATCTGCTTTGATCGGACTATGCGCTTCGGCGAGGCATATCAGTACATTCAACTTTTGGATGAAAATGGTAAAAAATTACAAGCGCCATTTTTGGAACTGGAGCAAGAACTTTGGAATAAAGATCAAACGCGCCTGACCGTTTGGTTCGATCCGGGTCGTATCAAAACGATGCTTATCCCCAATCAAGAAAAAGGTACCCGCTCGATGCCGGAAAAAATATCAATTAATTATTCAAAATAAATGGCTGGGAACTAATGGTTTATCATTGCAAAAGATTATCATAAAAATTTTGAAGCTGGCGCAGCCGATAATATAAAACCTCAACCAGATACCTGGCGAATCGTAGCACCAAAACCTAATAGTTATGAATCTTTAATGATGGAATTTCAAGAACCGATGGATTTTGCGATGTTACATAATGGAATTAATGTGCTGGATAACGCTGGAAACTTAATTTATGGCAAAGTTCAAATAAGCGATCAAGAATATATTTGGCAATTCACTCCCAAAACTCCCTGGCAATCAGGCAAATACACAATTCGCGTCCGTATGGATATAGAGGACTTGGCAGGAAATAATCTTTCCCGAGCTTTTGATGAGCAATATCAAGAACATCCCAATCAAGCTAAAGAAAAAGATTTTATTGATTTAACATTTACTATTCGATAATATTTTCAAAAAAGGAATATATTTGAAACGAGTAAGGAACGCCCTGTAGCCTGCCTTTGATAATATAATATGATCAATTTATTAAATATTATTTTCTAATGAAAGAATATAAACTGGAATCGCTTATTTATTATAGCAAGCTTACATTGGATAAAGAACATATCATAAAATCTTCCGGAGCTGATATACAGGCGAAATTGGATGAATATGCCAATGAAGGCTGGCGTTTGGTTTCGACCGATGCCACGGATTTTGGCAGTGCGGTTTATTTTTATTTATATTTTGAGCGAGATAAGTAATAAAGAACTATTTTATTTCAACACAACCGTCCCCAATTGTTCCGCTAATTCATTGCGCATGGTCGTCAACTTTTGTTGCACTTTCATGTGCGTCATCAATTGTTCGGCTTCCTCAGGTTGGATAAGCGATTGTATTTTTTGCAAATTTTTATCGCACATCCGCATGATCTTGCGCAATTTAAATCGGCGTAAGGATTGGACGCTATCTTCTGAAAAATTTTCTTCCGGTTTATTTTGTAATAAAAAAAATCTCCCAGCGCTTCTCCCAATTTTCACTGAATTCGTACGGGAAAGATAATAAATCAATTGCAAGTTTACTAATCTCTGCATCAGGATGTTGGACAAAAAACTGTGGATTAACGGGCAATTTATCTAATAATTGATTCAATGTAATTTTGGCTATTTTTTGATATAATTTATTATCAAATTCTTCTAACACATCTTCAATATTTCTAATAATATACTCCGCCACGGTTTCCTGGTCTTCCGGATCAAAAATCGTATCGCCCCCGGCAATCAAAATACGTACAATATCTTTTTCCTGAAATTCATCTCCAATATATTGATTTTCTTGAGGTTTGGGCTGTGGCACAGGCACTTCTACCCCACCCTCGCTTATCCATTCCTCTTTATCCTCACGCGCTACAGGCGCAGCTTCGCGTCTTTGCTGCTGTTTTTTAAGGGTCTGTACCAAAACTTTATTCGTTTCACCGACCAGAATTTGTTCGCCAATGCCCATCATCTTAGCACATTCCTGGATATAAAATGCGCGCTTGACCGGGTCAGGAATTTTCCCAATCGTAGCTACAATGTCTTTCACCAGAGCAGCTTTTTTCACCGGATCATTTCCGGCATCTTTTAATAACAGACTGGTTTTGAAGGTAATAAAATCTTGTGCTTGCTCGGCAATATAAGTTCGGAATGCAGTTTCGCCTACTTTTTCCAGATAAGAATCGGGGTCTTCGCCTTCCGGCAACAGCACTATTTTGACGTTTAAATCCTGTTCCAACACCATATCCAATCCTCGCAATGCCGCTTTAATTCCAGCAAAATCACCATCATATAATATTTTTATATTAGGCGTATGTCGCTTAATGAGTTGAATTTGTCCTTCGGTGAGCGAAGTACCCGACGACGCAACCACATTCTCAATGCCTGCCTGATGCAAAGAAATGACATCGGTATAGCCTTCTACCAGAATACACTCGTCTTCTTGTCGTATTGTTTTTTTCGCAAAGTATAAACCATAGAGTGTCTTACTTTTATTGTAAATATCGGTTTCAGGAGAATTGATATATTTAGGCGCTTTGGCATCTTTTTGCAAAATACGTCCGGCAAAAGCTACTGGCTTCCCGGAAACATTATGGATGGTAAACATCACCCGATCCCGGAAGAAATCATTATCATACTGCGTGACCAAACCCAATTTGCGTAGCAATTCGATATTATAACCATCATTGATCGCCTTCAAAGTAAAGGCATCCCGCCGCTCCGAAGCATAACCCAAACCAAATTTTTTGATCGTTTCTTCCCGAAAACCCCTCTGCTTGAAATAACTCAAACCTACGCTTTTGCCTCGGTCGGTATTAAATAATTGATCCTGATAAAATAATTGAGCATATTCATTTATAATATAAAGACTATCAGCGTATTGTCGCTCCTGAATAGCTTCTTGGGAAGTTTCTGTTTCCTCCAATTCAATCTTGTACCGCTGGGCCAGATTGCGAATCGCCTCCGGGAAAGTAATATTTTCTTGCTCCATCAAGAATTGCACCGCGTTGCCGCCACGCCCGCAGCCGAAGCATTTGTAGATATTTTTGGTCGGAGAAACCGAAAAAGAAGGCGTTTTTTCATTGTGAAAAGGACAAAGACCGATCAGATTAGCGCCTCGTCGCCGCAGCTGTACGTAGTCGCCAATAATATCCTCGACCTTTGCAGTGTCAAGAACCTCCTGAACGCTCTTTTGTGAAATCAATTTGCTTTATATTTTCCTGATAAAATTTGCTTTTTCAATTTCTTGAGTTGTCCGTATTTCATTTGTTCCAGATCGGCTGGTGGCGTGAGTTTTCGCATAAATAGTTCCACTTTTATCTCATCAATAAGTACTTGTTCTCTGCTGTATTTTCCTCGGACAAGCGAATTTCGCATGGATATCAGTTCATTATTGCCCATTTTTTCCAAATCCGGTATCTTTTTCTCGCCACGCAAGAAAAATTCCATGCTGATCTCTTTCATCAAATTCTCTTTTTCTATTTTTAGTTTATCTACTTCCACTGTTCTTGCAGAGGCACTAGCCATAGGAATAGAGCCAATATCAGCTGGTTTCGTTCCTTTAAAATAACAAACCCAATGCTCCGTATTGCCCTGCTGCATTTCTTTCACGAGCAGCAATTCATCGCCCGTAATTTTATAAATGGAATATGTGCCGCCAATAGCTTCTGCCTCTGGGTTAGAGGATTTAACATCTTCTGTCACTTGTAATTGCAGTGATTTCCCATTGGCAACCCAACGACCATTTTGCCGATAATTTGTGCCCGATATTTGAAAACTGCTATCTGCATTGATTCTTATAGCAAAGAAATTACTTTTTTGCGGCTGCGCTTTACCTGTATTTACAGTGTATTGCTTGAAACTTGTCCAGTTTTTATCAAATAATATAGCCAACACATCCTCTTTAATAGCAATGCCCTTTTGTTCTTTGAATTTAAACGGTGCAGCATCTTGTGAATAGAGACCACCAAAACCAATACTACATACCAGCAATAACAAGAATGTCTTTTTCATCTCAAATTTTATTTGCGAATTAAATTTGGTTCAAAAATAAGAATTAAAATGCTTAATGTAAATTGGCATACCACGACCAACGCTCCAAGTAACTGATTATCAAAATGGTATTTTATTTTTTAAAAAGAAAAAACTCTGCGGACTTCGGTGTAAACTGCACGGTAATAGCTTGTGGCGATTGCTTTACCATCCTAATGGGTATTGTATTTTTGCCTTCGCTAAGCGATACGTTGGCAAGGTCTATTTCTGCACTAAAATCTTCGTTCTTTATTTTATTATAATCACTCAAACCTACTACACACGTTACTTTCACGCTTTCCGGAAAGTATTTGAGGCTGTCGGGTGCGTTGCGCACGGTGAGTGGAATAAACATTGATTTTTCGGTGATTTGCTCTACCTGAATATCTACCGCTGCTGATTTTACATTCAATTGCAACGCCCCTGATGGTTTTGCCAAAGAGACAGTTCTATTTAAATTATTCTTAATATCAGAGATAAAAAAAGAATCCGTTTTCCACTGGGAAATACTGTCTAATAAAGAAATCGAGCCGGTGAGTGTCACACTATCCGGCTTGATTTTGATAGCTCTCAAATGATAGCCCGATGAAAATACCAACGAGTCTCGCACCTTAATCGGCACTCGTTTTGTTGCTTTCTCTTCCAATGACAAATTGATGTTTCCAGCGTTTAATTCTGCAACTTTAATATTGCCAAAGGCAAGCTTTCGACGCACATCGCTCCGCAATTGATCTTGAGAAAGACTAAGTAAATCCTGGGATTCCAGATTATAAGACAAGATAATTTCAGGCCCGACCACGTAGTCAAACATCAATTCCCAACCCCTGCCCTCCAGCTTAGCGGTCAAAGTAGATGGGGGCTGCTCGATAAAAGACCTTCCCTCCGGCACGCTGAATCTGAGCGCCACTTCCTTGTCGTAAGTATAAGTTTTGGAGAGTTTGGTCAATATCCAAAAAACCAAAGCAAGACCGATGCAAATCAACAAGGTTGTTCTATCCTCCCTCAGCAGAATCTTGATCTTCTTGTTTCGTATCTTTATTATTTGACTTGGTATTTTTAGCCGTTTTAGCATAGATTGCCTGCGTCATTTCTTTAGAAATGGAGTTTCGAGTAATTCGCAAATGCGCTTTGTTGCCAATTTCAATGGTAATAATATCGTCCTCTATCTTTGTAATCTTACCAAGGATGCCGCTGGAGGTTACAATTTCATCGCCTCTCTCCAGATTATCCTGAAAAGTTTTCTGCTCACGCTGACGTTTTGCTTGTGGGCGTATCAAAAATAGCCAAAAAAATAAGCAGCATAGCACCCAAAAACAAAAAGTTGATTGTGCCAGCGCCTCCTGCTTGTAATAATAAAGTACTTAATAATAACATATTGTAACAGGTTTTTCGATTGTAAAATGATTAAACATTTATTGATTGGATTCTTCTTTTGACAAGACCGTTCCTCTCAAATATATCTTTGATTCAGAAGGATACGTATTAGCAGTTATGAGAATACGTTTAACTTGAAGCCCTTCTTTTTCTGTTGTATCAAATTTTACACTAATTACAGCGCTTTTTCCCGGTGCGATTGGTTCTTCGGGCCATTCCGGCACTGTGCAGCCGCAACTGGAACGAGCATCGGTAATAATTAAAGGCGTTTGGCCTGTATTCGTAAATTGAAAATCATGGATGACAATGTCTCCTTCTTTCGCGGTTCCAAAATCATAAGTTTCCTCAGCAAAATCAATTCTGGCAACTTTCCCCGTATCTAAAGGCTCGCTGGCAGATACCGGGTTGCGAATAATCTCAGCAGCATTACTTTGCACCGGAATTTCTTCTAATGTTTTTTCATTTCCATTTGGGGTACTCTGGCAAGCGTACAGAGCTAATCCCATGTAAAGCACCCAAGTTTTTTTATTACTTTAAGCATTTTTCTTTAACAATCTTAATTTTCAACCGTAAAAGTAGTTTATTCCTTTTAAAACCAAAATAAACAGATGATTGTTGCCTCAAAAACTTTCTCGACCAATATGCGAATTTTCTTAATTGGCTTTATGGGCAGCGGCAAGAGTCACGTAGGTAAAAGGCTGGCGCACCTTTGCAACATACCCTTTATTGATTTGGATAATGAAATCGAGCAGCAAGAAGGACGCACCATTCCTCAAATTTTTGAGCAAAATGGAGAAGCAGCTTTTCGTGCAATAGAACAAAATGCTTTACATAAAATTCTCAAGCATGAAGATGCAGTTATTGCTACCGGCGGTGGTACGCCTTGTTTTTTTGATAATATGAATTGGATGAATCAATATGGCATTACGATTTATCTGCAAACACCCGTCGATATTCTTGTGGAAAGACTTCAATCAGAACGCGCCCATCGTCCTTTATTACAAAATTTGAATGATGAAACTTTATACACCTTTATTGCTGAAAAACTGGCAGCGAGAGAAATGTATTACCTTCAAGCGGGTGTGGTTTATCAAATCAAAGAAAGCAATGAGAATGTCGCAAAAGCATTAATGCAAGAATTTTCTAATATTATAGGGCATTAAAGCATCCTAATCGCAAAAGCGAAAAAGTCATCCGGCATTATTTATCAAAATTTTCCTACATTTATTGGCTCTTTACCAAACATCGAGCTACGGGATGGCTTATAAAATTACAATTCCTTTTTACGCGTTTAAGATTAATTTTCAAGCTAATACGCACTTTTTTATTCCAATGGCGGACAAAGAGGTGGTGCGCATTGGGCAAGGCTTTGAAATTTTGGCTGGAAAATATGCTGAAATCGTTCAGCGACAAGTGTTTGACAAAGGGAAATTTCGTCAACTGCTCGATGAATTTCGCCATTCCGAATATTATTCTGATACTTTAGAAGTAAATTTTCCCGCAGCAAAAGATGGGTTTAGCTATCCTGCATTTGCTCTTTCTTTTGATTTTTTTTATACCGAAAGTAATGAAGGTGTAAAAGGGATTGTGCCAGCGCTTGGCCTTGAGACCTTTGCTGCTTCTAAAACGGATATTCCCAAGCAATTTCAAGAAATTATTCGCATCGAGTTTACTCGAAAAAAGCGCCTGAGCGCGATTCAACAAATTATCACTACTATTTGGTATGATGTAATAGAGTTGTGGAGCGATGAAATCGAGCTTCGTGCCCTTTTTCCTGCTGAGATCGAAGAAATGGAAAGCACTAGTGCCAATCCACTGCTTCCAAAAGCCGCTCAACTGCTTGATATTCATAAATCGTTGGCTTATGGCATGGAATCTCCGCTGGAGCAATTAGCAAAAGCATTGAAAAATCAATTCAATCGCAGCATATTATTAGTCGGGCGTCGGGTGTCGGAAAAACCGCTTTGGTTTGGGAATTGGCGCATCAGCAAAAGAAATTGCGTGTTAAAGGGCAAATCTGGGAGACCACCGCTTCTACCCTCATCAAAGAATTGACAGGCGACACCGGCGCTTGGGAAAATAATATGGCGCTTTTTTGTAATGAGTTGAAAGGAAGCGAGCATATTCTTTTTATTCGCAATCTGATGGAACTGTTTGAAGTAGGCCAATACGCCGGTAATAGCGTGAGTCTTGCTGACTTTATGCGCAATTATATTGCTCAGGGTGAAATTGTGATTATTTCTGAGTGTACCGAAGAAGAACTCGCCAGAATAGAATTGAAAAGCTCCAATTTTCTTTCCTTTTTCCAGATTATTCGCCTTCAGCAACCTCCGCAAAAACAATTAGAAAGTATTATTTTACAAAAAGTACGCGACATTGCCGAAGGACGCCATCTTCAAATCAGCGAGGATGCTATTCAAGAGGTAATCCGTTTACATAGTCGCTTTGTGCCTTATGCCGGGATGCCCGGCCGACCCATCCGCTTTCTGGAAAGTATGCTGTTGAATAAAAAAAACGCACCCAGTAATAGTCCGGAGATCAGTCGTTCGGAGATCATCGAATATTTCTGCGCAGAAACAGGAATGCCTGTGTTCATCGTCGATCCTGCGGTGCAAATGAATATTTTAAAAGTCAGAAATGAATTTCATTCCAATGTTTTCGGGCAGGATAAAGCGGTTGATGGTGTGGTAAATGTGCTGGCATCGGTCAAAGCGGCGCTCACACGAGCCGGCAAGCCCATCGCTTCTTTCCTGTTTGTGGGGCCAACAGGAGTAGGCAAAACCGAATTGGCTAAAGTGCTGGCCCAATTTATGTTTGGCAATCGCCAACGGATGATTCGTTTTGATATGAGTGAATTTTCTGATCCTTTTACCGCTATGCGATTGATCGGTTCGGATTATTTTGCAGATGGTTTATTGACTTCCGCGGTTCGCCGCGAGCCTTTCTGCGTATTGCTTTTTGATGAAATTGAAAAAGCACATCCAAGTTTTTACGATTTACTGCTGCAAATTTTAAGTGAAGGGCGCCTGACCGATAATCAGGGAAAATTGGTTAATTTTTGTAGTACGATTATTATTATGACTTCCAATATTGGCGCAAGCGCATTGCAAAATAGTCGAGTCGGTTGGAATAATGAAACAAGTGCTAAAGATGTGACCGAGCATTTTTTGAATGCCGTTCAAAAGCATTTCCGCCCGGAATTATTTAATCGAATTGATGAAGTGATTGCTTTTGAGCCACTCGATAATTTTACGATCCGTTTTGTAGTCGAACGCGAATTAGCATTCTTAAAGCAAAGAGAAGGTATTCGCTACCGCCGGATGGATTTACAAATAAAGGATGCAGTGCTCGATTACTTGGGGGGGAAAGGTTACCACCCGCGATACGGAGCGCGTTTTTTGCAAAGGGTTATCCGCGAACAATTGGCAGTGCCTTTGGCTAAAGCGCTGAATGCTTATGACACGACCGACCAGCTTTCGGTACAAGTGGATGTTTCTGATCAAGAATTGCAAATAAATATCGAGGATGACCCTTTGGCTTTGGATCTAATGCTGGAGGAATTGGAGAAAATGACCCAAGCCAATCATGCCGCCAATCTTCGCCGCCATATTACTACGCTACAGGATGGAAATTCCTACCATCAATTTCTTAGTGAATTGGAACACTTGGAATCTGAAAAAAAACATAATAAAAATTTTTGGAATAATCCCACTTTTGCCAATCGATACAGCGACTTTCTACAAATAAAGGCGCATACGCAGGAACTGCAGGAAGAGATCGAAGCTATTGAAAACGCATTAAGCATGAGCAGTTTGGGGCTTGCGCCGGTGCAAGCAAAATTATATGATCAGATGGAGAATTGGTCGGCAAAGCTAAAAACGGTTAAACTTCGACTTGCCGGAGGGCTGATACCAGAATCGAATGTTTGTTTTTTTGCTATTTATGGCACTCATCTTGAGCAGATTGTACGTTTTTACCTCGATATTTTTCAGGAGAAAGGATTTCGATATTCTGCCCAATCCGTGTGGTTTAGAGAAGCTTTTTATAATGAGCCGATAGAATTTGGCAGCTATGATGAGCAGAACAATTACATTACCACTGTTGATCCCCGAAAAGAATACATTAAATTGGATTGTGATCTCGAAAAGCCAAACTGGCAAAACCAAGGTGAAAAACCTGATGACAAACTTTATGGCCTTGAGTTTACCTTATTGGGCATGGGCGTTCAATTATTTCTTGAAACCGAGAAAGGTATCCATCGCTGGAAGCTTTCTGATCAATTCGACCATTTGTATGTTATTCAAATAGAAAAACACGGTTTTTTTACGCCCGAAGACATCCATCGTCGTGAATTTTATACCGCGCAGCCGCCGCGCCGAATTTATGAACCCCCTTTTATCAGAGATCATGTGCTAAAAATCAACCGTGAACTCGGCCGACAATCGCTCTCCGTTTTTTTATTTGAAATATTACAAGAGCATTTTGAAGCCGACTTAGATAGAATATTCTTCTAATTTTACATATCATCGAATCGAGTGTAAAAACTCAGCTCTGGTATTTTCATTTAAAAACTTGCCGCTATAATCGGTTGTAATTGTTGAGCTATGATCATGTTCTACTCCGCGCATTTTCACGCACTGGTGATCTGCTTCGATATAAACCGCAACATCTTCCGTATGAAGGATTTGCTTGAGTTCCTGCGCGATTTGAACCGTGAGGCGCTCCTGTACTTGCGGGCGGCGCGCAAAATAGTCCACAATGCGATTAAGTTTGGATAAACCAATGACTTTTCCCGTAGAAACATAAGCAATATGCGCCTTGCCGACAATGGGTAGAAAATGATGCTCGCAGAAAGATTTTACAGTAATATTCTTCTCAATCAGCATTTGGCGATACTGATATTTATTTTCAAAAAGCGATATATCTGGCTTATTTTCAGGATTTAATCCATAAAAAATTTCTTTCACAAACATTTTGGCTACTCGTCGAGGCGTGCCTTTTAAAGAGTCGTCCGTCAAATCCAACCCAAGAATATCCATAATTTCATGGAAATGATCTTCAATCAGGGCGACTTTTTCTTCATCCGAAAGTTCGAAAGCATCTGGTTTTAAAGGGGTTTCATAGTCGGGTTCAGGAAGATGCTTCACAAGGCCATTCAACAGTTTAGCAGCGCCGTTTCCATTCAATTTGCCATTGGAAGCATATTTTGATGAAATCATACAATAATTTTTAATTTTTTTGAATTTTAGAGCATCAGTAAAGCATCAAGATTAACTGATATAACCTGCATTTTGTTCAGGTTTTAAATTTTGATAATATCATAAAACATTACAAAGCAATGCCTTATAAGATTACAATGCTGGTTTTTATTATTTTCTTAACGTTCGCCTGTCGTCGGGCGGATAGTTCTGCACAAGCGGAGGGTTGCAAATACGGCAAGCCCGAGGCAAGTTTCCAGGCAGATCAAAATGGTATTAATGCTCATGCTTTTAAATTGAATAAAAATGAAGGCTTAGAACAAGTAAAGTTCAGCAATGGTGTCGAGTTGACCTTGATTCAAAACGGTTGCGATCAAATCCGGCAGGAATTTCAATTCTTATTGCCAGGAGCGCCACCAACCGATGAACCACCTTATTGGATTGCGCAAGCCATTAATTTAATGCGAATGCTCGGAAGTTTTGGCCCTGATTACCAGGTCTTCTCCGGTTGGGCACAAGAAATTGAAAATCAGGTAGAAAACATCAAATTAGCAGAAAGTGTAGAGATTCAGCAAGGTTTTTTTGTACGAATCGATCGCATTTTGGGCGACGATAATGCCACCCTTGTGCTTATACTTTCGGACGCACCCTAAATTTTTTTAGCTATATGATTTTTTCTTCTAAGTGCTATATTTTCAGGCAAAACAATCAATTTACCAGTTTTAGTTTAATTAAACATTTAAATCATAATTTATTATAAATCAACATTTTAATCAAAAAATTGATAATTAACTTTGTACTTTCTCCTGTCGATTTTTTATCAAAATTGCTTGCTCGGTTAGCGCAGAATTTATACCTTTACAATCGCCTAAGTGATAAAATAGATGATAATAGGGTACAACATATCGGTTAATTTTCCAGATGGTGCTTTTCCTTTCATGTCGCTGGGGCAATCCAAACAGGCTTGACTATAAGGAAGATTCAACTTCCGCCCTCGTGTGGAATAAAGTGTATGCTTTATAAAGATAAATTAGTATCAGTAAGTTAGGCAAGCTCTGCTACAGAAAATTGTAGCGGAGTTTTTTATTTTGGAAGAAGTACCTGAATTCCCTATATTTGCGCCGTTTTGTAAAACCAGGATTGTGTGGAAAGTGTTCGAGGAAAAGGATTCAATCAACTTAAAACTTCACTAATTTATGAATTACGATTTGATTGTAATAGGAAGTGGCCCCGGCGGATACGTCGCCGCTATTCGAGGCTCCCAGTTAGGTTTAAAAACGGCAGTTATAGAACGGGAATCACTTGGAGGTATCTGTCTCAATTGGGGTTGCATTCCTACCAAAGCTTTATTGAAAAGCGCCCAAGTGTTTGAATATATTAGCCACGCCGAGGATTATGGGATCAAAGTAGGCAGTGCTAAAGTTGATTTTGATGGAATGATTGCCCGCAGTCGTGGAGTGGCAGATGGTATGAGCAAGGGTATCAGTTTTTTGATGCGTAAAAACAAAATTGATGTTATCAACGGTACAGGTAAATTGATGCGCGGAAAAAAAGTAGAAGTAACCGATGCTGATGGCAATAAGAAAGAATATACTGCTTCGCATATCATCATTGCTACTGGTGGCCGGGCAAAGGAGTTGCCTAATTTGAAAATCGATGGAAAGAAAATCATCGAGTACCGCAAAGCAATGTCTTTAGAGAAGCAACCAAAATCAATGGTTGTGGTTGGCGCGGGCGCTATTGGCGTGGAGTTTGCTTATTTCTATCATTCGATTGGTACAGAAGTAACGATCGTAGAATTTTTGGAGCAAGGGCTGGTGCCTCGCGAAGACGAAGAGATTTCTAAAGAATTAACCAAGATTTATACCAAAAGTGGCATTCGAGTGTTGGCGAATACTTCGGTGGAATCGGTTGATACCAGCGGTCGTGAATGCAAAGTGTTGGTGAAAAGTCGCAAAGATGGTAAGACCGAAGAAATTAAGTGTGATGTAGTACTTTCCGCTGCGGGCGTTACCCCAAACACTGAAAACATTGGGCTGGAAGAGTTAGGTATCACTACGGATCGAGGCGTCATTAACGTAGATGAATTTTATCGTACCAATGTGCCAGGCATTTATGCGATTGGAGATGTAATTCCAGGGCCTGCGCTTGCCCACGTAGCCAGCGCAGAGGGCATTACTTGCGTTGAAAAAATCGCAGGGTTGAATCCTGAGCCAATCGATTACAACAATATTCCGTCTTGTACTTATTGCAGCCCGGAAATTGCTTCGGTCGGGTATACAGAGAAAGCAGCCAAAGAAGCAGGTTATGAAGTCAAAGTCGGTAAGTTTCCTTATTCAGCATCTGGCAAAGCCAGCGCTGCCGGTGCAAAAGTAGGTTTTGTAAAGCTTATTTTCGATGCGAAATACGGCGAGTTTCTTGGAGCGCACATGATCGGTTTAAACGTAACAGAGTTGATAGCTGAAGTTGTGGCCACTCGAAAATTAGAAACAACAGGACACGAAATCATTAAATCCGTACACCCGCACCCTACCATGAGCGAAGCAATTATGGAAGCAGCAGCAGCAGCTTACGGCGAAGTGATTCATATTTAGGTGAGGTTTGGAAGTTTGGAAGTTTAAGGTTTAAAAAGCATAAAACTTCCAAACTTCAATTGGCAATCTTACGCATATTTTCGAAAATCTTGTCAATCAAACGCTTGTCGGAGGTAATAATCTCGGCTGTGCCGTTCATTTCCTGGGCTGGTTCGATCAGCTTATCACGCGTAGTTAATAAACCTTTTGGGAAATCAATTTGTACCGGGATTTTATCATCATCCGTAGGGATTTTACCTTTCCACTTCACGCGCCCCATCACCGCTCCATATTCGTAAAATGGGTAACTTTTAAGTTTTACCACTACTTGTTGACCTGTATCAACTTTGCCGGATCCATCAAGACTTAAAAACATATTGCCGATGGTTTCCGTAGATTCCGTAGGCACAACCGACATTAATTCTACATCTTTTAAAATAAACTGTTGTTCGCTGATATTCACTTTGTTATTAGTAAAAGCCACCATTCCTTTGATCGGCGCTACGACCAAATATTGTTTTTTCCAAGCTTGCACCGTTTCTTGCATCTTGATAAACTGCGATTTTAAAGCCTCCGACGCAACGCCACTACTCGATCGAGCGCTAACCCGATCACCTTTTATTTCATTTTCAAGCATTCGAATATCAAACTGCTTACTTTTGGTATCCGAGACAATACCTTGTCGTGTACGCTCCAAGTCACGCAGGGCATCCTGTGTATCGCGCAATTGTTTCAAAGTAATTTTCCGTTCTTGATATTGCTGTTGCTGTTTAGCGGCTTGAATACTCAAGGATTCAATTTGATCCTGAAGGTGTTGCTGTTGTTGATTATTGTCTCTAATTTCCTTTTCTAGCTTAGCGATTTCACGCTCCTTATCCCTTGTATTTACTCTACTCGAACGACTGGAGGTAGCTTGTTTGTATTCCTCTTGTTTTTGAAGAAAATCGTAAATCTGGTTTTGAATATCGCCTAATAATAAATTGGTAGGTGGCTGAAATTCTAGTAGCTCCGAATCGTTGAGTTCTTTTACCTGATCCAATATCGTTTCAAAAGACATCACATCATCTACATTGGCAGTGCTCCTGAATGACAACAAAGCTTCCCCACTATCGACGATCTGTTCATTTCGAACCAGAACTCTCGCAATGGTTGCAGGATTTTCAGCATATATTTTTCTCGGCGGCTCGGTGGATGTCACTTTAATTTCTCCGCTTACTACCTCAGGATATTTTATCCAAAAAGTCACCCAAACCAACACTACAAAAGCAATCAAGGCAACCGTTGTACCCCAGCGTACCAGCCAACTTGGTGGAGTACCCAGTATTTCCTGGACTTCTTCACTCCTGATTTCTATATCATCTATATGTTGTTGCATTTAAAATAATTTAAAGATAACAGGCTTATAGAAAGCTCAATATCCTAATATCCCAACCTACGCTCCCAATTCTAACTGATTGCGAATCAATTGATAATAAGCTCCTCTAATATAGGTAAGTTCATCATGTGTTCCTTGTTCAACGATTTCGCCACCTTCCAATACTACGATATTATCTGCATTCACAACCGTGCTCAAGCGATGCGCTACAATAACCACTGTACGATGCCGGAAAAATTCTTCCAGGTTCTCCATAATCAACATTTCATTATACGCATCCAACGATGTAGTTGCTTCATCAAAAAAGATATATTCAGGATTTTTGTAAACCGCCCGTGCGATCAAGAGTCGTTGCTTTTGTCCCTGGCTTACGCCAATACCATCTTGTCCAATTTTAGTATTATAACCAAGCGGCAAGGCTTCGATAAAGTTTTGGATATTAGCGACTTTTACAGCCTTTAATAATTTCTGTTTATCAATAATTTCGTCTCCAAGTGCGATATTATGTGCAATGGTATCATTGAAAATATAGCCTTCTTGCATTACTACCCCGCATTGGCTACGCCACATCCGGGTTTCGATATTAGATAAATTCACATCTCCAACCCGAATCACACCATCTGTAGGCTGATAAAAATTGAGCAATAATTTCAACAAAGTTGTTTTCCCGCTTCCACTGCTGCCTACGATTGCGGTGGTACGACCGCGGGGAATGTATAAATTGATGTCTCGAAGAGCCATCGGCGAATGCGGGCCTTCGTATTGAAAAGACAGATTTTCCACAATCAAATCACCATACTCTGGCAGTAGTGTAATCTTGCCTGCATGGGTCTCTTCGTCTTCTTTGATATGAATTTCATTCATTCGTTCCAGGCTAATCCTGGCTTCCTGGAAGGAACGTACAAACTCAACCAATTGATTCAAAGGAGAATTTAATTGCCCGACGATATACTGAATCGCCACCAACATCCCCAAGGTCATTTCCACATTTATCACTGCTGTCGCAACGATAAAAGTAATCAACACATTTTTTGCTTCATTAATGAATACTGCCCCGGAGCGCTGCAATTGCTCGATTCGCAATGAACTCAGACCTTTTTCAGCCGACTGATCGAATCGCTTGTAATCCAAATCACGTCTTCGACGCATGAAGAACAGAATCCATGCAATATTGAGCAAGGTGCCCAAGAAAAACACAATAAAAACAACTGGTTTCCAAATCAGTAAGACCGCTGAAAAGGCTAGAAAATTGAAAAAAGAGAAAACTGAAATAAGTGTTGTAGAAGAGAAAAATCGCTGAACGCGCTCATGGTCAGCTATGCGCTGCATCAAGTCTCCCGTCATCCGGCTATCAAAAAATCGAAGGGGTAATTTGGTCAGTTTTATCAAAAAATCGGAAATCAAACTGATATTGACGCGTACACCAACGTGCAACAATATCCAACTTCGGAAGAATTCTACTACCACCTGCGTAGCAAAAAGGACCAATTGAGCTACCAATACCAGTGTGATAAAGGAAACATCAAGCGTATTAATCCCTACATCTACGATGGCTTTGATCAGAAATGGAAATATGAGTTGAAGAACACTCCCAAGGATTAATCCGAGCACTAACTGCCCAATCAAACTTTGGTATTTCCGAAAATAAGAAAGAATATAGCCAAATCCGGCTTTATCAACTTGTTCTCCATCGTGTTCGTAGAATTCTGGCGTAGGTTCCAAGAGTAATAATACGCCCAATTTTTCTCCGTCATCTTCTTCATCCACCCAACTCTCAAGAAATTCTTTTTTTGAAAGCTTGAATTTACCTTCTGCAGGATCCGCAATCCAAACACTATTTTTATTAGCTTTATAAACGACCACAAAATGTTCTTCATTCCAATGCGCAATGCAAGGCAAGGGAATGTCTCGAATCAAGCGATCATAAGTAGTTTTAAGTGCCAACGATTGTAGACCGATATGCTCCGCGGCATCGCTGATTCCCAACAAAGTAACGCCCTGCTTGCCCATATAGGTCATCTCGCGCAGCTGCTCCAAAGAGTAGTATCTGCCGTAGTGCCGGGCAATCATCCGAAGGCATGTAGCGCCACAATCCATGGCGTCTAATTGCTGATAAAATGGGAATTCTTTTGGCATAACAACCTGCTGTCCGCTCGTTTAGTGTTTGTCTATGGGTCTGGTGTTATGTGCTGTTTTTCAATTATTCACCTCCAAGTGCGCAAAAATCGTTCTTTCTCTGTACTTTAGATGTAATTGCAATTTATTAACAAAACAACTACAAATACAAAGTTTTACGTAAGTTTTTTTTATTTAGATGTTAAAAAATACGATAAGTCACATTTTCGCCCTAAATTTTCTGCCTGATATTCCCAAATACCCCAATAACCGATAACTAATAACCCAATTAAATATGTATAATAGTTTATTATCTGTTGTTATTGTCATAAACGATCCGTATGAAGCTAAAGTCTTACCTGATTTATTGAACAACCTTTACCCTATTCTCAAATCGAACTTTGCGGATTATGAAATTATTTTAGTAAATAATCATACCCAGGCAGATTTTGATACGAATATTACACCTTTAGAAGCAGATTTAAAACAAAATATCTTTTTACTGAATCTTTCTGCTACGACCCTTCGTAATCATGCTATCGTAGCCGGGCTTGACCGCGCCAATGGTGATTATACCATTATTTTTGAACTCGCTTTTTATCAACAAGCTCAAATTTTGCTCGACTTATTTCAACAAGCTCAAAAGGGATATGATATCGTTTATCTTCGCGCACGCGCAAGAAAAATGTCGCTGCGTTATCGATTATTACATCGCTTATTTTATATTATTATGCGGCGTTATTCTGCCTTGCAAGTCGATGAAAAAGCATTGGATACACGCCTGATATCACGGCGGGCGCTCAATTCATTACTGCGTTTGCGCGAAAATCTTCGCTACATGAAAGCCATTTATTCGCTGGTGGGCTATAGTACTTCTTATATCGAAATTAATACTTCTGAAAACGCCAATGAAGAACGATTTTCCGAGCGTTTCCGCACATCACTTGTAGTAATTACATCTTACACTTCCTTCTTGCGTACTTTATTATTATGGATTTTTATTTTTTCATTTATTTTTTTAATCGGCGTTATTATAAACGCATTAAAAGTAAAACTCACCGGAATTGACTTGTTTGGTAATCTTGGCGAACCTTCTACCGGCTGGACTTTCCTAGTCGTATTGATTTCTGTTTTTTTTGCAGTGACTTGTTTAAATCTTTACATTATGTCGATTTATTTATCAAATATTTATAGTGAAATAAAACAACGACCATTGTATATCATAGAATCTGTAAAGCGCTTTTAATGAGGCGCAAAGGAATAAAGGCATAGAGACGTATTCGTGTAGAAAGAGGGACGAGCATATATCTGTCTTACTTTGCTTCATCAAGTTTCAAACTTCCAAACCTCCAAATTATATAATTTCTAAAGCTTGCTCCAAATCTTCGATCAACCAATCGGGGTCTTCCAATCCAATGTAAAAACGCAATAAATTCCAGGGAGTAGTAGAATCGGGGCGACCGGGAATATTATAAAATCCGGCGGAAGGCAACACCAATGACTCGTGCCCGCCCCAGGAAACCGCCAGCAAAAATCTTTGCAAACGATGAAAAAACGCTTCCACTTTTTCAATAGAATCGGCTTTTAAATAAATCGACAACAAGCCACCTGCCCCAAGCATTTGCTTCTTTGCCAATTCATGCTGAGGAAAGGAAGGAAGCCAGGTATCTACTACTTTTTCTACCTTCGGGTGGCTTTCTAAATATTGAGCGATTTTAAAAGCGCTTTCAAAACTACGCTTCACGCGCAATTCCAAGGTACGCAGCCCGCGCATCACGAGCCAGGCATCATGTGGAGAGATAATACCGCCCAATGTCATAAATTCCGTATCAAAAATTTTCTGAATCATTTCTTTGCTGCTGCAAATGACACCCACAACTACATCGCTATGGCCATTGAGATACTTGGTACCCGAATGCACTACAATATCAATCCCATGCTTGATCGGCTGCTGAAAAACAGGCGAGCAATAGCTATTGTCGATGCACGTAATAATGCCTTTTGATTTTGCCAAATTGGCGCAAGCTTCTAAGTCTTGCAACTCAAACGTCAACGAATTCGGGCTTTCCAGATAGAGGAGCTTTGTATTGGATTGAATCGCATTTTCGATATGTTGAATATCCCTTCCATCCACAAAAGTGTACGTCACTCCAAAACGCGGTAGCAATTTGGTCAATAAAATTTTCGTCCAAGAATAAGGCGCATCCACACACACGACATGATCGCCCGCGCTTACATTCGCAATCACCGCATTCGCTACAGCGCCAGCGCCACTCGCCAGCACCAGCGCATCCTCTGCACTTTCCAAAGCCGCAAGTTTTTGGCGTAGAATAGCCACCGTCGGATTGTTGCCACGCGTGTAAATATGATTTTCTAATTCGTTCGTAAAAGCCTGCCGAAATTCATCGAGCGTTTTGAAAGCAAAATTGCTGGACTGCACTATTGGCGGTGCTACGGCGTTGAAATATTGCTCCCGATCTTCGCCGAGATGCGTCAGGATGTCACTGAGATGCATATTTTTTTTGCCGCAATGTAAAAAGTTTCGATCATAAAAAATGGCCCGATGCCCTACTTTTAGCTACCGAGTCGATTGAAAAGTATTTACCCCAAAAAATCTAAAGGCTAATCCTCGAAGCCAACTCCATATCCTATCAAATAAGTTTAATTTTATTAAAAAATTCCAGGTCAGTTTAAATGAAATTCATTTTTGTATTGAATTTTTATAATATTCAATTTAAATATTTAAATACCTGTCTTAAAATATTTAATTCCTGTCTTAAATATATCATTCTACATCTAACATAATTAAATTTCAGAATAAAAGAATTAAATTTTGGGTGTGCAAAAAGTATGTTTTGTGGTTAAATTATGAATATTATAAGACATGGATTTAGTTTTTTAAATTACGGATTGATATATTTAAATCACGGATTACAATTTTTAAGACCTGAGTTGATATGCTTTAAACAAAATATGATAAATTAGAATTGAGAATTAATATATTTCTATCGTAGATTGGAATATTTAAATCGCTGAATCATAGATTTTAGTCAAAAAAGGAGTAATTTTATGCGAATTATATAAAAAACTTGCTATTTTTAGTCCTTCTTATTCCAATTCTTCGTACAAAAGCAAATTGCACATGAAAACACGAACCTTCTCGGTCATTGTACCTGACAATCCCGATCTTTTATTGGCTTTAGCTACTAATGTTTGGAAAAAGCATCAACAAGATGGCGCCAATAGCATCCTGCCACCAGCGCTTATGGCCTTATTTCAAATCAAACTGGACATCGCCCGCGCCGAAAACACCCGATGCAAGGATTTGGATCGACTAAAAGAAAAGCTTATCGAGGAGCGAAACTTATTGCTTGGGCTGCATCGCAATCAAAGCGCCTATCTGGAAGGTACGGTGCGCTATTTTGTCACTGCGGTCAGGGATATTTTGCTGGGGCATTACCGCGGCAGCGAACGGATGCTCGGCAACTGGGGTTATGAAGTCTCCACACCCAAAAAAGGAGTCAGAATCCTTATTCCCACCGGCCCTCATCTTTTGATTCAATTGGCGAAAAATATATTGCAAAAGCATGACCAGGATGGTGCGAATAGTTTGCTCCATCATTTGGATATGGAAATGCTGCGAACGAAACTGGAAGACGCCGAAAAGAGACAGGAAGACGCCGCAAAGGCAATCCGCGACAAGGAAAATGCTACCCAAACCCGCAATTTGGCGCTTGGTATCGAGCGCGGACAGACATCCAAAACGCCAAACACCGTGAAGTATATCGTAAAATCCGTCCGCGATTTGCTATTGGGTTATTGCAGGGGCAGGGAGCAGGAATTGGGCGATTGGGGGTTTGAGGTGAATACCAGAACATGGAGCAGGGATGCAGGTGAGGGGAAAAATTTATAATATAATAAGAGTCCTCCCGAATTTTTATACGAATCGTAACAGCAGGACGAAATATCGGTAGAAAATTGTTACCCCTCCTGATTTAGCGTGCCGTTAGGTACGCCATATATCCAAACGGTTGCGTACCTAACGGCACGCCAATTGGAGGGTGGCCTCATTTCTACCGATATTCTGCCCTCCAAAGGAGTCCTTCGTGACCTAACGGGGCATTTTAGAAATTCGGGCAGTTCACATCGCTTCGTCTGGCTTTCGCCGGGTGCATGTAAATCAGCGATACTTCAAATGCGCCGCGACCATTATTAGCAGCGGTCAAAGTAGAAGTGGTAATATCATAGCTAAAGCTAAGATTCCAGGCTTCGAGTTCCAAAATAGCGGTGGCAGTGATCGCGTCTAAAGCAAAGCCGCTTTCGAGTTGGTTCACAACGTGTGCCCAAGCGCCTGCACGTAGCGCCAGTTCGCGCCATTCGCGGTTGGTGAAGCGGAAGTTTGCTCCCATTGTGGTGCTTAGCGATTGGTTTTGACCCATCACCGCGATGGCAGGAAGAATGCTCAGTTCTTTGCCGAAAGGCAATTCGCCACCCATATGCGCCACCCAACGGGAGGGAAGCTCATCTTCCTGGTCGAGGAAAGAAATATTCGGCGAATTGAGATGATGCAAAGCGCCGCCGACGTAAATGCTCTGGCGTTCGTCGAAAAGGGCGTACCAGAGGACGCCAGCGTTGAAGTCGATGTACATATCGGAGCTGTTATTGAGAAAACCTTCCCCGCTCGGATTATCAAAATTGATCGCGCCGTTTTCCTGATCGTATTGATTGGTAAACCAGAGCTTGCTCCAGTTCAAACCGTGTTGTCCGACACCTAATTGCGCGCCGGCGATGAGAAATTGGTCATTGGCGCGGTAGCGGCCGCCGTTGAGTTGTTTCATAACGGAAGCGCTCACGGCTGCGGTTTGGCGATTGAAATTGGAAAGACCTGCTGCATCGCGCATCAGATTGACACCAAAGCCAACGTAATTGCCGCGATTGACCTGATGCCGCATATCGAAGCTGGCAGAGATCGTGCGGAAAGGCTCACTGCCCAAAATGCTATTGTATAGTTCTCTGTAATTGGCAACTACTCTGAATTGGCCTTCGTACACGCCTGTCATAGCGGGATTTAGATTCAAAGGAGAAGCGTAGAACTGCGAGAAGCGCGGGTCTTGTGCTTGTGCCAATTGCGCAATTGCAACGAAAAAGAAGATGAGAATAAGTGTATAGGTATTTTTCATGATTCTTTTTTTAAATGGGGCGAAGCCCGAAGGCCCCGCCCAGGTGAAATTGGTTTTTGAGACATACTAAAACTAACGAATCAGAGTGGTTTGTCCTTTTAAAGCTTCGGTCATACCGTCGATATATTCTACTTCGAGATACCAGATATAGACGCCGCTGTTCATAGGCTTTCCTCGGAAATTGCCGTCCCAGCCACTGTTTTTATCGTTGACCATAAAGCCGCCGAAGTCATAGAGCAATTCGCCCCAGCGATCATAGACTCGGAACATTTTGATGCGCGTGCCGTCCAAGCCGTGGACTAAGAGAAGATCATTGCTGCCGTCGGCATTTGGCGTAAAGCCGGTGGGTACAGCCACTTCGCGGATTTTTTGTACGACGATGGTTACTCTATCGGTTGCTTCGCAGCCTTTTTCGTCTATTCCGTACAATTCATAAATAATCATGTCTTGCGGAGCAGCGGTAACGGTTTCGCATTCGCTACAGCTTAAAGAATTGCCGAAAGGCGCAGACCAGGCGTAAGAAATAAAGCCTTGCCCGTTGAGGGAAGTGGCGGTCAGTTGAAGGCTGTCGCCGAGGCGAATGGTGTAAGAGTTATCGCCCGCATCGACGATGAATTTGGCGGGTTCGCCTACAATAGCTCTATCCAAATAGGTACAGCCATTGGCGTCTTTGACGTAGATTTTATAATCGTTTGCTTTTAAAGCAATAAATGTGCTGGTTGTGCTGAAATTCTTGTTGTCCAGGCTGTATTGATAAGGCCCTGTGCCGCCAATGGGGGTCACGCTCACGCGGCCGTCGCGGTCGCCATTGCAAGTGGCGTCGGTTATCTTGAATTCAGCGCTCAGTTGATCGGGTTCGTCCACGGCAACGCTTGTAGTATGAATGCAATTATTGGCATCGGTCACAGTCAAGGTGTAAGTACCAGCGACCAAATCGCTCAGCTTGGAATTGGTTTCATTATTTGACCAGGCAAAGGTGTAGCCGGGCGTTCCGCCTTTGATATTGGAGGTGATGACGCCTTTGTCTTCGCCAAAACACTTATTATTCACTACATCGAAGAGACTTTCGATTCTGGAAGGTTGTGTAATAGCGATTGTACCTGTGCTTCTGCAATTTTTAGCATCGGTCACCGTGACCGTGTAGCTGCCAGCGATCAGATTAGTGGCGGTTTGGGTCGTTTGATTCTTGGCATTTTGATCCCAGCGATACGAGAAAGTTGTGCCTTGTCCAACCAGGTTGGTGACAGTGGCTGAACCATTATCGGAGCCAAAGCAGAGCGGCTCGGTTACTTTGATTTCAAAAGAAACTTGTGGTGGTTGCTCCAGCAAGCGCGAAGCAAGGCCAATGCAACCTTGAATATCGGTGACGGTGACGGTATAAGTGATGCCTCCAGCCAAATCTCTAATGGCGTTTCCGGTTTGGCCGGTGCTCCATTGAAAGGTATAATCGGTCTCGCTTTGGCCGGCCCCACCTGTGACGATGTTTACACCCAAAGCGCCATTGGTATCACCATTGCAAAGGGGCGCACTCATAATGATATTGGGAACAATTGGTGCCCAGTCTTGCAATTTGATACTTTCTACTGCCTGACAACCATTGGCATCGCTAACAGTGACCGCATAATTGATGGAATCCAAATCAACTCCAATCGCAGTGGTTTGGCCATTGCTCCAATTGAAAGTATAACCAGCACCCGTTCCTCCGGCAGGGGTGATCGTTGCTTCGTTATTGCGCTCCCCACTACAGCCCTTGAAAGTTTGTTCTACGGTTATAGTCACAGGATTATCGGGTTCATCTACACTGGCTCGGGCTTGAGCCATACAGCCGTTGGCATCGGTCACGCTTAATGTATAATCACCAGCCGTTAAGTTGCTGGCGTTTGCATTGGTTTGGCCGTTGCTCCAACTGTAAGTGTAGGTGCCAACACCTCCGTTTACGGTGCTTGCAATGCTCCCATTGGCATCGTCAACACATAGTGCATCGGTCACTTGGGTAGTGATTGAGATAGAATCCGGCTGTTCAACGGTAATATCTGCGGAAGCGATGCAGTTGATTTCATCTCGAACGACGACACGATAAGTGCCAGCCTCTAAAAATATAGCGGTTTGTTCGATTTGTCGAAGTGTATCGTTCCAAAGGTATCGGTAATTGCCGCCCATACCGCCGGAAACAGCAATAAAGGCAGTACCTGTATTATTGCCAAAACAATCCACCGGCGTAGAGCCGAGCGAATCAATATCCAATTCACAAACCAGGTAAGCGCAAGTTGCCGTGCCGATTTCTACATTGCAATTAATGGGTTGACCGCCAGTATAAAGGCGCACTTCCAATGAAACCGTATCATTATTGATCAAATCATCGAGCGAATATTGCAAGCCGTTCACCGGCCCTTGCCAGCCCGAGGCTGTACCATTTTTGATGACGTTCACTTCATAATTGGAAGCGCCGGGTATCGCCGACCAATCAAACACCAATGCAGTACTGTCAGGACTTAATCCACAAGAAACGACAGGCGCAGGCGCATCTCGAACGACATTTACGGTTACGGTGTCGCTTGCTCCGCAATTATAATTATCATTGACCCGAACGACGTAATTTGTTGTAGCGCTTGGCGTAGCCACCGGGTTGGGGCAGTTAGTGCAGGATAGGCCTGTTCCCGGCGTCCAGGTGTATTGAGTTGTATTGGTTGATTGAAAAGTAATCGACCAGGATTTTAAAATCCCCATTTCGGTAGTACCCAGGGCATCTGTAATCCGCAAACTCCAATTGCCGTTTACGGTGGCGCCATTTAATACATTCCAATTGCCTTCCGGTCGGTAAGTTCCCGTAAAAGGAGATGTGCCAGTAGTGATTGGCGTAGTGGCGGTGGGCGAAAAGCAAGTATTCGTATAGAAATCTGTGCTTCCGCCGTTGCCAGTAGTCAATTCCAGACTTTGCCCTGAGGGTGAAATCAGAAATATCCTTAAATCTGATAGAAAATCGGTTTCAATATCCATACAAACCGATAAGATTTGCTGATTGACATTGGTAATCGTAGCCGGAAAAATGCTATTCACATTAATATTCGCATTATAAGGATTGCTTGGCGGGTGATTGGAATTCCCAAAACTGTATTGTGGAAAGCTTTCAAAAGTAACGGTTGTAGTCTCTGAAGTAGGTCCCGCACCAACATTGAAAGCTACGGTTTCACCCTCGCAAATAATGGTATCCTGCGCCGGGCGAAGGCTCTCGCTGCAATTGCGGCAATTCGGATGCGTTGGCGGCAATACTTTGATATTTAAGGAAGTGTCAAAAACGCAACCAAAATCATCGGTCACCTGAAAGACATAATTGGCGCTACCGGCATTCAACGGACTGGCGTTAATATCAGATGATGAAAAATCAAAAATAGTAGGATTGTTTTCCCAGGTATCACTGACAATATTTGGTTTGAATTTTTCTAGTTCCGGGAATAAGTTTGGATTAAAATTAATACCCCATGAGAAAATAAAGCCATTGTCAATTGCCCAGGAATCAAGCACTTCTATTGTCCACTCGCCATTCAAAGGGCAGCCTATCAAATTCTGAAAAGATTCGTAAGGGCTATAATCGCCAGACGGTAAAATTCTTGGAGAATTCGCGTTGGCATATTCCAGCCAAGTATTCGCAGCGTCGTTTGTCCAACAATAATCGTAGCCTCGCCCAGGAGTTGGGTTAGTACCATCGAAATCTACCGGCTCTCCCAGATACACCTCCGAACCGGAGCGCCCACCAAAATTGTGCAAGATAATAGATTGACCATTGGGGCAAAATAATCGGATTTCCAAATCACGTAGCCAGGTATGCTCCATATTCACACAAATACTTTCCAGATCACCCGCGTTTTCTAGCACTTGCCCCGGAGAGAAATTTTGCAATTTCACACTGGTTTCATGAGAATTACCAGTACCATCGGGCAATGCTAAGGAGTCAGAACGAATTGCTCCTGCCTGGAAAGTGGCTTCATTAGAAATGACCGATAAAGAATAATTGCGATTGATTTCATTAATTATAGAATTCAAGGCAATTGTATCGCCAGAGCAAATTTCCAAGGGAATGCTATCACCTACTGCGAAAGTTGGCTTGGGCGCAACCCTGACGCGCTGATTGATAAAATTGGTGCTGCGACAGCCTTGTGCGTCGGTAATAATGAGTTGAATGATATAGCCTCCCGATTCCCGATATTCATGGGAAACATTTGGCCCAACCGCTGTGCTACCATCCCCAAATTCCCACATAAATTCGGAAGTTAAATCAGAATGGGTATAGGTAATTCCGTTTTGAGGATAAATTCCTCTTGCCGACAAGGTTACACGATCGCTCGGGCAAAGGTCAATCCAACCAGTGTCCGCAGGCTCGATAGCTGGCGTGGCAGAAACTATTTCCGATAAAATGGTCTGGCAAGATTGAATGCAATTAATGTCAGCACTCCAGCCGCTTCCTTGATCTGTAGCATTCGATTTAAAAACAACCGTAATACATCCTGAAGGGTTGGCTGCTGTAGCTTGAATAATAAAAGGACCTTCGTAACTGAAATCAGCAATACAGGATAAGGGAGGTGCCGCGGCGCTATTCCCATCATAAAAACAAAGCGAATCGCCGGGAATGACTTCCACTCTCGAAAAAGTGAGTTGCACGTGCGTGCCCGTAGAACCATCCGAACAAATAGTAGCGGTATAATTTTCATCAGGATTATAGCCTTGGTCATTGCCACCACTATCCAGAAAAAAACCGCCACAAGTTCTAATCATCCCTTGTGTAATAGGGTGATTTTGTGCGGATAAAGCCAATGATGTAAGTAAACCTGCCGCCATAAGCAGCGCTTTGGTACGTAGAGTAATCGCCATGGTGCTCCTTTTACTAAAGGTTCAATTAATTAATTTTTTTTGATAGCCGAAAGCAATTTGCCGAAGTACGAGGTGTAGGAATTGACCATACTCAGGCGAAACGGCAGTGCATTTCCGGCAGCAGGATGTTTTAATTTTCCAAGCGAGGTTCGTGAATATTGTAGTTGCTTTGATAGTACTGGGATTAACAGGGTATCGCCAATATCACCCTTTTGGCGTATGTCTTGTTGGAGGTCGTCAGAGATAATTTCGATTATGAAGTGTTGAGCTATGGCAAATGTAGGAAAAAACAAATGAAAGTTGTTATATCTTTTTGGCATAATATTGAAATTTTAACAATTGTTGCAGCCTGATTGTGCTAAGCAATGGAAAAATAGCATTTTAGATTTAATTTTAAATAGCAGATCAATTACTTTTCAAGTAAGGTCTTTTGATAATTGTTTTGCCTGAGACAGTTTGAATGCTGTCATTATTTTTAAATTTGCGCTTTGAATAAAAGAAATACCGAATGATCATTCTTGATGGCATAAAGCTCGCAAAAGATATAAAAGTAGAATTGGCTAAGGAAGTAGATCTAATTAGATCGGCCGGAGGGAAAATTCCACACCTCGCAGCAGTGCTGGTTGGAGAAGACCCTGCCAGCCAAGTGTATGTACGCAACAAAGTCAAATCTTGCGAAGAAATTGGATTTAGTTCTACTTTGATTAAAAAAGAAGCTTCCATTTCTGAGGCAGAACTATTGGAAATTGTTCACGAACTCAATGAACATGAGGATATCGATGGTTTTATCGTGCAATTACCTTTGCCAAAACATATCAACGAAGAGAAAATCACTTTAGCCATTGATCCACGTAAAGATGTAGATGGGTTTCATCCGGTGAATTTCGGTCGCATGGCGCAAGGATTACCTGCTTACTTGCCGGCTACGCCTTTTTGGTATTGTCGAAATGCTCCGCCGTTACGACATTCCAACAGCGGGCAAAGAGGTGGTGGTGGTAGGCCGCAGCAATATTGTTGGGACACCGATTAGTATTTTGCTTTCGCGCAAAGCGTATCCTGGAGATGCCACGGTGACGATTTGTCATAGCCGCACCCAAAATCTTGCTGAACACACCCGCCGGGCGGATATTTTGATTGTAGCCATTGGTCGTGCCGATTTGATTACCGCAGATATGGTCAAGGAAGGAGTAGTTGTTGTGGATGTAGGCATGAATCGTGTAGAAGATGCATCTAATCCTAAAGGTTTTCACTTGTGCGGAGATGTGGATTATAAAAATGTTGCTCCCAAAAGCAAGTTATATTACGCCAGTCCCAGGTGGCGTTGGACGTATGACAGTAGCTTCTTTATTAGTTAATACCCTGAAAGCCAGCAAAAAAGAGATTTACGAATAACCTTATTTTTAAATTTTTTACAAAGTCTTTTTAAAAAAATCAGCAATTTATCCATTTAAATTATCAACATGAATTGCATTGAAGGAAACAGACAGATTATAGAGCAAATTACAAAATTACTCGAAGTCATTGATAATCAAACTTATGCAAAGCCTTTAGACATTTTTAAAGGTTCGACATTGGGACAACATTTCAGACATATTCTCGATTTTTATCTCTGTTTACTAAAAGGTACAAAATCTGGCGTAATTGATTACGCCAACCGCGACCGTGACCCTGCCATCGAATCGGATGCACAGTATGCAAAGGCAACTTTCCAGCGTGTAAGCGATTCTATAATGCAATTGTTGGAAGCAGATATGATGCAGGTTTATGGCGATTTTTCTAATCAAAGCTATGAGCAAAGGCCTTTGCTTCAGTCCTCTATCGGACGAGAGCTAATGTTTGCGCACGATCACGCGGTGCATCACCTTGCAATGATAAAAATTGGCATTGATGCCGCAGGTGTCCCTTTTAACATAGATAGCAATGTTGGTGTAGCGCCCTCCACCATCAAGCATCGCTACGGTGCACACGCATCCGGCGAAAATGGTTATTGATCTCTCAAAACAGACTAATGAATTATCTCTGTTATCGTATTATTATTGATCCGCGCAAGAGCGATTTGCTATTGGCTTTCTTGAATGAATTGCCTTTTGAAGCTTTTGAAGAAACGGAGGAAGGATTGGATGCTTATCTGCCGGTATCAGAAGATATATCAAAAATCGAATCCGAATTAGAAGCTTTACAAAATCGATTTGACTTCTCTTGGGACAAAGAAGAAATTGCCCCTCGCAATTGGAATGCTGAATGGGAAGCGAATTTCAAGCCCGTTGAAGTGGAAAATTTTTGTTACGTCCGCGCAGATTTTCATCCTCCAAAACCAGGATTCAAATACGAATTGATCATCAATCCTAAAATGGCCTTTGGCACGGGGCATCACGAAACGACTCATATGATGATCCAAATGATGCGGATGCAACCTTTTTCAGGCGCGAAAGTCCTTGATTACGGCTGTGGCACAGGCATCCTGGCGATTTTGGCGTCCAAAATGGGCGCTTCTATTGTAGATGCCGTGGATATTGAAGTGGAAGCATACCAAAATACCCTCGAAAATACGCAAGTGAATAATGTAGATAATGTACAGGCAATACATGGGACAATTGATAATGTATTAGATACTGGTTATGATATCATTCTGGCGAATATCAATCGCAATGTGATTCTGGATTCCTTGGCAGCGCTGCACGATAAATTGCGGGTAAATGGTATATTATTGGTGTCCGGCATTTTAAAACAAGACGTTCCGATTCTGCTCACTTTTATGGAAGACTTTCGCTTTACGCTCGACGAAAAAATCGAAAAGGGGACTGGGCTTGCCTGAAATTGTTAAAATAACCCTCGGTATCCATTACTATTTGCTTTTCTGACGTTTGTATTGCAATCTCTATCACTTGTTGTATTGTTATAAAACTAATTTGATACGCGATCTTTGGATGGTGCAATGATGCAACAGTAAATTTTTAAAGCGGATGAGAAAGCTATACTTCCTACTAATCCTGACTATTAGTATTTACTCTAATGCGTTTGGGCAACGCCTGGAAAAATTTTCAGAAGATAAATCTGAATTCACGGCGCAGTTAGGTACTTACATGACCACCAGCAAGCAACAAACGATGGAAGACATTTACAAGGAGTTTGAAAAAAACTTCAAAGGAGGAATGTTTTCCGATACAGAATTTCAACAAATTCTGAAGACCAGCAATTCAATGTTGCAATATCGGATGAGTGCAAGCCCTTATTTTATGGACTATCTGAATGCTTTGATGGCGGTCAAAAAAACCGATAATCCCGAACAAACTTTCAAGGATTGGCATCTGATGCTTGACACCATGCTTGCTGATGTTGAAAGCCAAAGGCTTGCGACTTACCTTGATTTCATTCGCTTTTCTAAAGATTTTTTGAAGAAAAAAAAATACGCAGTTCCGATTTGGGTACAAATTGGTACGTCCTGACCGACAAATACCAATGGCATTACAAGGATAAAAAAGTCTCGCTTTCTTTTGAGAAACTTGATTTGATGGCTGGTCATCGCAAAGATTCGATTTTTATCTATCAAACTTCGGGCGAATATTTTCCTGTGGATGATATATGGCGCGGTAAAAATGGCAAAGTCACTTGGGAGCGCTTTGAGATGAGTGATGTATATGTGGAATTGGGTGCGTATGAACTACAAACAAAAAAAGGGCTATACGAAGTAAAAGATGCCAAGCTTCATTACCCTTTATTCTTTGGCAACAAGCTTATTCCGGGTTCTTTTAGTGATAAACTGATCTTTGCCAGTGATGAAACTTCCAGTTCTTATCCTCGCTTTGAATCGAATGACCAGCTATTGGAAATCAATGATTTAGGTAAAGGCATCAAATTTACCGGAGGGTTCCGTTTGCACGGTTCTACAGTATATGGCTACGGCAGCAAGGATAATAAGGCCAAGGTATTGGTAGAAAGTGAAAAGAAAAAAATTGCGTTCCGAGGAGCAGCTGAGTTATTTACCATCCGGCGAGGTGAATTGATCGTAGCTGACAGGGTAGAAACGGTCATGCACTTTGGCAAAGATTCAATCTATCATCCTTCCGTAAACATTCGATACAAAATTGATCAAAACGAAGTACAACTCACTCGCGGTGAACGCGGTAGCGATCGCAATCCTTTTTTTAGCTCCGTGCATCAATTGAATATTGACGCCGAAGATATTCAGGCTTATCTGGATGGCGATTCGATTGTCATTGGCAAAAAAGTCATCAAACCCTCTTTTAAAACAGACGTTCATTTTGAGTCGCTCAATTATTTTAATCAAGGAGAATACCAACGCATTCAAAATATTGGCACCATCAATCCAATCGCGATTATGAAGGTAACAGCGGAACGCGAACAAACCCGCTACATCCCTGCCAGCCTGCTGGCGACGCGCATCAATGCGAAATTTACGGTGGATAATATTCAGCGATTATTGTATGATTTAGTCGCGCAAGGCTTCATTAATTATGATAGTGAAAAGCAAATAGTGGAAGTGAAAGACAAGGTTTTTCATTATGCCGATGCCGACCAAAAGAAAGTGGATTATGATTTTTTAAAAATCCGCTCCAAAACAGATAGCACCAATGCCACCATTAACCTCCGCGACAATTCTATGCTCATCAACGGGGTGCCAAATATAGAATTCAGCAAAAAACAAAAAGTCGCGCTGCTGCCCACGGGTGATCAAATTGTGATGAAACCCAATCGGAATATGGATTTTGACGGGAAAATTTTTGCAGGTTTTGGTGTGTTGGAAGGAAAAGATTTTCACTTTGATTATGATAAATTTCAAATCGCTTTAGATTCGGTGCGATATTTTGATCTTTTCGTTCCAACCGATTCATTAGATGCTAATAATCAGCCGATTGCATATTCTATCGCTTCACGTGTGGAGCACTTAAAGGGTACGCTTTTGATTGATGCGCCCAACAACAAATCGGGGCAAGATGATATTCCCATTTTTCCGTCCCTGCAAACCAACGCAGATGCCTTTGTTTTTTATGATCTTGAAGCAGACAGCATAAAAACATACCCCAGAGATTCGTTTTACTTTCGGGTGTTGCCATTCAGTTTCAACCATTTAGATAAGTTTACAGCAAAGGATATTCAATTTAAAGGTGAATTGCATTCAGCAGATATCTTCCCGGATTTTAAAGAAACCCTACGCTTGCAAGAAGGTGATTTTTCACTCGGTTTTATTAGCGAAACGCCCAAAGAAGGTTACCCCGTGTACAAAGGCAAAGGCAATTATATTGGGAAAGTAAACCTAAGCAATACAGGGCTTGTAGGCGAAGGAAAATTGACATATCTCGGTGCTTCGATTGATGCGAAAGGTATCTTTTTTAAGCCCGATGAGATGACCGCCCGCGCCGACCAATTCAATTTAGAAGAAGACCGCACATCAGGCATTCAAACACCCAAAGTACGTGGTGTGGATGTAAGCATCGATTGGCGGCCTTATCAAGATAGCATGTATATTCGCTCGGAAACCGCGCCATTCAAGCTTTTCAACAAAGAAAATCACACCATGAGCGGTACGCTTATCCTTACCCCAGGTGGTTTGAAAGCAGATGGAACACTCGATTGGGACAAAGCGAATATGACTTCCGAACTCTTTTCTTTTGGCGCTTTTTCTGCGAAAGCAGATACGACGGATTTAAAAATTAAAGCTCCGGGTGCAGAAAATCTCGCATTGCGCACTTCCAATGTAAAAGGTGATGTTGATTTTGATACAGAAATAGGTACGTTCAAAGCCAACGACGAATTCCTCGTCACTACCCTACCCTACAATCAGTACGAAACCTCGATGAACGAGTTTGGTTGGGATATGAAAAATGAGCTCATTACTTTTAAATCGGATGCCAGCAAATTGGGAAGTTTCCTATCGATTCATCCCGATCAGGATTCCTTGCGATTTCAAGGACAAAATGCTTCTTATGATCTAAAAACCAGCGAATTAAAAATAAGTGGTGTGCCTCATATTGTTGCAGCTGATGCTTTTATTTATCCCGATAGTGGTTATGTAGAAGTGCAGCCTGGTGGTGTGATGACCACCTTGGAAAATGCAAAAATCGTATGCGATACAGTCAATCAAAACCACGTCATCAACCGTGCTACGGTCAATATTCTGGGGCGACGTTTTTATCGCGCGAGCGGATTTTATGAATATAATATTGCTGATAAGCAGCAAGAAATTGAGTTTCAAGACATTACAGGTCAACCCGTTGGCAAAGGAAGTTATAATGAAAAACGCACCGTCACGCGTGCTGTCGGCGATGTAAAATCAGAAGCCGGATTTTATATCGATCATAAAACCGAATTTTATGGCACGATTAGCCTCAGCGCAGAGACCAAAAACCTTAGTTTTGATGGCTTTGCACGGTTAAATGCTGACAAGCTTCCAGGCAAATATTGGTTCACTATCAAAAGTGAAGGCGATAAACAGGATTTAGCCATCCGTTACAACACGCCCAAAAGTGAAGAAGGAGAACCTTTGGAGACAGGATTGTTCTTGAGCAAAGAAACCGCCCGAATGTATTCGAGAGTGATGATGCCATTGCATTTCCGCAAGGATCGAGAAATTTTTCCTGCTAAAGGCGTGTTCAAATATTTAGAAAACAAAGATCATTTTATTTTTGGAGACTCCTCGAAAGTCTTGGTGAATGAACTCAAAGGCAACCTTTTCACTTTCAAAAATAATGACGGTACTTTAGAGGCTGAAGGCAAATTTAATTTGGGTTCTGGTTTGAAATATGTAAAAATCGATGCAGCCGGATTTGCAAAAACCGCATTCCCGCCTATCATCGAAAACCCTGAATTGGTAAGCGATACCGCTTCTTTGGTCGCCGATCCTTTGCAAAACGCTGAACCCGAAATGCCACTCAATGCCGAATTTATGTTGGGCGTTACTTTTCAGTTGCCGGAGAATTTGCTTAAAATTTTGTATAATGATATTACGTCGAGTTTCGATGCCGGAGTTGTGCCTTATTTAGCGGATGTAAATTTCTATAAAAAAGCTGCAACGGAGCTATTCCCTGCCAATGCCGAGGTAGAAACAGCGATTACAGGCATCAGTTCCGGTTATCTTGATATTCCAAAAAAATATAATCCTTATACTTTTGTTTTTAGCCGCGCCAAAATGAAATGGAATTCAGAATATCAGTCTTTTTTGAACACCGATCCGAAAATCGGCATTATGAGTGTCAACGGTGAATTGCTTCACAAAATGATGACTTGCTACATCGAATGCCGCATGCCAACAAATGAAGATGATCGCTTATATGTTTATATCAAGACTTCCAGTGAGTTGGTGTACTTTTTTGGGTATAAGCAGGGAATTCTCAGCGTAACCTCTAATAATCAGCAGTTTATGGAAGCCTTGGGCGGACTGAAAGAAAAGATTTGATTTTCAAAATGCCCGATGGTGAAACCTACGAAATTCAACCCGTAGAAATGAGCGATGCCCAATTATTCCTGCGCCGGATGCAAGCGGTTGGAAAGTAAGAATTAGTTACTGGTATCTTGTTGCTTGGAGCTTAAGGTATGTCGATAGTTTTGAAATAAGTAGAAATGTATTGTAGCTGTTGCATTTCTTAATGGAATCCCTGCCCTTGCTTGGTCTGTGTAAGGATTACATCAAGGGAATTATTTTACGGTCTCTATTGTTTTCCCCATGATTGTAATGACCTTACTCCAAAAATCCAATCAAAAATGGCAAAACTCAAACTACGCGGTAAAGACTTGATTTCTATTGGCTACCCTGAAGGTCCGGTGATCGGCACTGCCATCAGCATTATGCACCAGCATCATAAGCGAAAAAATTATGATGATGCCATCATAATTTTAAAAAATATTCTTAAAAATCCCGAAATATATTTAGAAGATGATAAATTTTCGCCCGTAAGTCGTTTGTTATTGCATAAAAATGAAAAAGAAAAAGCGTCTCAAGTAATTCCTTTATCAAAAACGTCTTTGAATTATCAATCTTATGGACTCGAAGGCATCGAACCGGGCGCAGTCGCGCAGATGGATACTGCCATGCGCCTGCCTGTTACCGTCGCTGGCGCTTTGATGCCGGATGCGCACGAAGGTTATGGATTGCCGATTGGTGGGGTTCTAGCTACCGAAAATGCAGTGATTCCGTATGGAGTTGGTATGGACATTGGTTGTCGTATGTGCCTGACAATGTATGATTTAAAGCCAAAATTCCTGGAACAAAATCGTTCAAAACTCAAGGATTTGCTGGTAGAAAATACCCGTTTTGGGCAAGCTGCTTTTGAGAAACCTTTCGACGACGAAGTATTGACACGTCTGGCATTTCGGGAAATTCCGATTTTGAAAAAGCTGAAACAAAAGGCCGTTGAACAAATTGGCTCTTCCGGCTCGGGCAATCATTTTGTAGAATTTGGGCTTGTAAATATTATCGATCCGAATAATGAATTCCATTTACCTATTGGTGAATATGTGGGAATTTTATCACACTCGGGTTCGCGTGGTTTGGGTGCAAATATTGCACAGTATTTCACGAAAGTAGCCATGGAGAAAACGCCTTTGCCTAAAGAAGCCAAGCATTTGGCATGGTTATCATTACATGACGAGGACGGAATAGAATATTGGCTGGCAATGAATCTGGCTGGAGATTACGCGTCTGCGAATCATCGACATATTCATCGGCGTTTGTCACAAGCGCTTGGGCAAGAGCCAATTGCAAAAGTGGAGAACCATCATAATTTTGCCTGGAAGGAATTGTTGGAAGATGGTCGGGAAGTTATCGTTCACCGAAAAGGCGCTACCCCGGCAAGGACAGGCGTTTTGGGCATTATTCCGGGATCGATGACTGCTCCGGGTTTTATCGTACGTGGCAAAGGAAAAGCCATTTCATTGAATTCTGCTTCGCATGGAGCAGGGCGTAAAATGTCGCGTCGCAAAGCGCAGGAAGCTTTCACGCAATCACAGATGGACAAATACCTTCAAGCGCACGGCGTTGATTTGATTGGCGGCGGCCTGGATGAAGCGCCTTTTGCTTATAAAAATATCGAACATGTAATGGCATTCCAAAGCGATTTGGTAGAGACAATTGGCACGTTTTTACCAAAAATAGTCAGAATGGACAATTAATATCATTTAAAATTGATGATATAATAATTATTTAATAATATACTGATTTTCAATATTTTAAATTTTTAAATTGCGAACTTCTCATTTCAAATTTGATATAAATTCCTGTTTAATATTATTTATTTCAATAAAATATATAAAATTTGCTGCATAGCAAATAAGAATTATTTATGATACAAATACTTGATTTACAATTTCTTGGAAAAGCCGATACCATCGCAGCATTTTTGGTAGAAACTTCGGAAGGCCCAATCTTATTTGAAACCGGCCCCTACTCTACTTACGAAAGTCTGAAAATAGAATTAGAGCAAAAAGGTTATCAACCTGCTGATATTCAACACGTTTTTCTTACGCATATTCATTTCGATCATGCCGGTGCAGCCTGGGCTTTAGCAAAAGAAGGCGCAACGATTTATGTACATCCTTTTGGGCACAAGCATTTGCACAATCCCGAAAAGCTTTGGAATTCAGCGAAAATGATATATCAAGATAAAATGGAATATCTCTGGGGCAAGATCGAAGGCATTCCTGAAGAAAAATTGAGGATTGTAGCGCATGGCGAGGCATTTCATATCGGCAATGCTGAAATCATCGGTTGGCACACACCTGGTCACGCGATTCATCATATTGCCTGGCAGGTTGGCGGCGCCTTATTATGTGGAGACGTGGCAGGCGTGCGCATCGGCGAAGGCATCGTCGTTCCGCCTTGTCCGCCGCCGGATATCCACATCGAGGATTGGATACAATCGCTTAATTTAATACGTAAATTAAATGTTAAGACATTATACCTTACACATTATGGCGCATTCCATGATATAAACCAACATTTAGATGATCTTGAGCAAAGGCTTATCAATCGGGCGTCCTGGATGAAACCTTATTTTGAAAATGGAGCAGATATAAAAGATATTACACCTTTATTTCAAAAATATGTAATAAATGAATTAAAAGAAAATGGCGTAACCGATGAAGAATTATTACAACAATATGAAAATGCGAATCCGAGTTGGATGAGTGTGGCAGGATTGTTGCGCTATTGGCAGAAGAAGAGTTAGGAAGCGGGTAAAAACCGCTTCCCAATTTTAATAATTTGTTCCAAGAGCATTACATCAGGAAGGTTAACTTCTTTGATATGCTCATTGATTTCTTCCTTCAACTCATTCGACTGAATTTCAAATGGTACGTCAGACGAAGGAGTCGTAACGCCTGCCGCCGTGTTCAAGAACACATAAGAGCCGAGGCTCGCTACCGCGATCAGGGTTACCAAAACAGTTCGGGTGGTTGATTTTTTCATCTGACTAAGTTTTAGCACAAAAAGTCACATAAATATAAGCATACTTTATTCTAAAATAGCTGACTTACCGACCAATTTGCACAATTTTTAGATGAATGTTCTTAAAAATTCTATTTGATAGACGGTTGATTTTTGAAAAGGTTGCAAAAACTGCCTTTTTTTGAAAAAAATTGCAAATTCAATTGTCTCTGCTGAGAACAAAGGCTTGTTGCGCTATTCGTCTGGCTTCTTTAAAATTGAACTATAAATTGACCTCTCGACAAATATTTATACCGATTCTATTGATAATCAATTTAATAAGCATTTATAGCTTTGCTCAAACCGATTGCATTGTCGATTTTGATAAAATTTCTCAAAAGCAGATCAAAAAATTATTTCAAGATGAAGGACTATGTCAGCATCAAGATTTTATAAAACTGCGTTCTTTATGTTATGATGAACTGGATTCCGCTTTGTATAGAAAGCATTTCCGCACATTTTTAGTTGAAGCCGACCTTGAATCTGTCTGGAATATGTACAAAACGATCTCGCCTAAAGATACCTGGCGTGGCAAAATGGTCACTTTTGGATGTCAATATTCCCGATATGATCATCAGCTTACTTATTTAGATAATGATTTTAATGGTTTAAAACCTGGGCAAATGTTATTTATGAACCTGCGATTGCTAGGCGGATTAGTAAATATTGCGGTTTCGCATGAAATCATGGAAGTAAATGAAACGGAGCATTATATTAAAATTTGTTATCTCGAAAAAGGCGCTGCTCAAGGCACTCAGTGGATCCGCTTTTATAAAGATTCAAATAAAATAACACGTATTGAACACGAAACCCGCTACCGCAGTGATTCCAAATTTCGTGATAAACATTTATATCCCAATTTGCATGGTAAAGCTATTGCAGAGTTTCATCAGCATATTAAAGAAAAAATTGATAGAATGAAATAAAATCCCAAATTTTAAACCGATATTTATTTTTGAATTGTAATAAATGTAAAATAGATTTGAGTTATTATAAAAAAGATACTACATCATGAAAAATCTGTCCATTTTAATAATCCTTGTTGCCACTTTATTATCCTGTAAATCAACATCTTCGCTATCCTCCAAATCCCAAAGTCTTTTCAATGGTAAAGATTTAAGTGGTTGGCATGTGGATGTACCCGAAATGGATAATAACGCAAATGCCATTAATCCTTTTATCATGCGCAATGGAATGCTGGTGAGCCTCGGCACACCCGGCGGGCATCTTATCACGGATAAAATTTATCAAAATTATCGCTTAGAAATTGAGTATCGATTTGCCGGAAAGCCCGGTAATTGTGGCGTTCTCGTTCACGCTTCTACACCGAGGGCATTGTATAAAATGTTTCCGAAATCGCTGGAAGTACAAATGATGCACGAAAATGCCGGTGATTTCTGGTGCATTGTGGAAGATATTACTGTGCCTGATATGGAAAAGCGGCGCGGGCCAAAGGAGAATTGGGGCATCACGGAAGGTAAAGAGCGGCGCATCATTAACCTCACCGATGGCTCAGAAAAACCACTTGGTGAATGGAATTCTATGACCATTGAATGTGTAGGCAATGCTATCAAAGTCTGGGTAAATGGGGATTTGGTGAATTATGGCACAAATTGCACTACTGACAAAGCCCAAATCGCGGTACAGGCTGAAGGCTCAGAAGTCGAATTTCGGAAATTGATGTTAAGGTCGATTAAAAAATTAACGGAATAAATATAATACTTTAAGCAATTGCTTTAGTCTTTATATAATTAGAAGGAAAATTTACAAAATACATTCCAATTTCATTATTATTTTTAATAGGTATGATACCCCGCGTTTCAAATTCAAAATCATTTTTGACCAAAGCATAAGTAGTTTCCGAAATATTTACACGCCAGGGCTGTCCGTTTGATTCTAAGCGAGCAGCAATATTAACGGTGTCACCCCAAATATCATAAGCAAATTTCATAGAACCTACTACTCCTGCAATGAGTGGCCCTGTATGAATGCCAATACGTGCCTCAAAATAAGGTCGCCCTTCCTTTTCACGAATTATTTTATATTGATCCATCAAACCCTGTATTTCCAGGGCAGCCAGCACCACATCCTTGGGTTCGCTCCCTTCCACCTCTGGAATGCCACCTACACACATATAAGCATCTCCAATCGTTTTTATTTTTTCAATTTTATATTTATTGATAATTATATCAAAAGCTTTGAAATAAATATCCAATTCTTTTACTAATTGTTCAGGACTTAATAATTTAGCAATTTTACTAAATTCTTTAAAATCGATGAACATTACCGTCCCCTGCTCATAGCGCCTGGCCTTGGTAACGCCGTGTTTCTTGAGTTCATCGGCCACCATTGCCGGTAAAATATTTAATAATAAATTTTCAGAGCGTTGTTGCTCGGCGATCAAAGCTTCGTTTTTGGTATTTAATGCAATATTATATTTTTTTACTTCCGTAAAACGAAAATAAGCGCCTACTGCCAATAATAATAATATAGCAGCTATTGCAATAAAAAAGTTGCGCTGACTGGATTGTAACTGGATATAATTTTCTTGTAATGCTAATTGCGTCGTTTGTTCTTTCAATCGTAACTCCCTGGTAGCCAATTCAAAAGAATCTTGCATCCGCGTCATTTTCATCGAATCAAGATAATTTTTTTGCACAGCAATTAATAATTCTGCTTTTATCTGTGCGGCATTCAGGCTCGCCACTTTATTTTGTAATTGTGATTTTTCGCTATCCAATATTTCAAGTGTTCCGCCTAATTTATTTACTTGCTCTGATAAAATACGATTGGATTCATTTGTAATAATAAGATTTTCAACTTCATTTATTTGTTTATTATAAATAGCATAAGAATTTGTATCCTTCTCTAAATCAGCGATTTCTCGAAGCCTTCTTAAATTATCTAATCGCAAATCTTTATTATCAAGGCTGGCAATCAATTCGAGGCTTTGCTGAAACAATTTTTTCGCTTCCTTACGATTAGAAAAGGCTCTTTTTGTCTTTTTGAGCAAAGACTGCCCTTCCCAATTCAGCGCAAGCGCCATCAATTCATTGTTTTCTGTGTTTTCCCCTAATTGATAAATTAATGCTGCTTGTTCAATAGCTTTATCATATTCACCTTTTCCATGATAAACTTGCCAATTTTGTTGCAATTCAATATCATGTTGACTAAATAAATTAAAAGAAAAGCTAAAAAATATGACATATAAAATATAAAATTTTAACCAAGGTATAGTGTTCATAGTTTGGGTTTTATTTCTACTAAAATAAAGAGAAAAGCATCAGAAACGCATATAATTAGAAAATTTGATGCAAAATCGGGTTTATCCGACACTTTTGCAAAAGCATAGTCAATCCTAATTGATTTTACTGGCAAATCCGAAAATAGTTTCTATTTTAGTCCTTGAAACTTGATCTGGTAATGTAGAAATTTTAAATATGATCAACATGCAATCGAATATCAACACGCTCAATCGCCGTCAATTTGTGTATCAATTAGGTATGCTTACCGCCGCAAGTGCCTTACCCAGTTGGACTTATGAAGATAAAAAACCGAAATTTGAAATTTCGCTGGCGGAATTCTCGCTGGCAGGTTCTTTATATGGTGGCAAATTGAAAAATCTTGATTTTCCGGCAAAAGCCAAGAATGATTTTGGTATCAACGCAGTGGAATATGTTTCCGGCTTCTTTGAAGGTAAAGTAAAAGAGCAATCTTATATAAAAGAACTCAAGCAACGCAGCGATGATTTGGGCGTGCGCAATGTGCTTATCATGGTCGATGCGGAAGGTGATTTGGGCGCAAGCGATGCCGCGAAGCGGATGCAAGCCGTTGAAAATCATTATAAATGGATCGATGCCGCCAAGTATTTGGGTTGTCACGCTATTCGCATCAATATGGAAGGCGATGGCACACCAGATGAAATCCTGAAAGCAGGCGCAGAAGGCTACAGCAAATTATTGGAATATGGCGCAAAAGCTGATATAAATATTATTATAGAAAATCATATTAGTGTTTCTACTAATCCCGATTGGCTGGTAAAACTGATGAAAGCCGTGGATAGCCCTTATGCCGGCACGCTTCCTGATTTTGGTAACTTCACCGAGCGTGAAAAAATTACAGAGCTTACATTAGAAGCCTTTATGAAAGCAAAAGTATTACATGAATATGATAAATATGATGGTGTCAAAAAACTCATGCCTTATGCCAAAGGCGTCAGCGCCAAGACCCATACTTTTGATGCCGCTGGGAACTGCACCGATACCGATTTTAATCGCATGATGAAAATTGTAAAGAAAGGACTAAATAAAAATTTTGAAGGTTATATCGGCATAGAATACGAAGGTGGTTTTATGAAAATGATGGGTGTGCCTGGTGAATATTTGGATGAAGATGCGGGAATTAGGGCGACGAAAGCTTTATTGGAAAAGGCGATGGGATGATGTTATAATTGCATATAATTTTTTTATTAAGTGTATCGTGTTTATTCTGCTATATGCGCGGCAATATTTAGGGTTTGTGGCGGCGTGAAAAACTAATAGCCGTTGTTGAAAAATCACAAAATGTATTTATCTTTCAGTTATGATACTAAAATTATTAGAAAAAGTGTGTAAAGCTTTAGAGGAACAAAATATTGCCTACTAAACTATATAAAGAAATGGTGTAAAGAACTAAATTTAAATACTTTTAATTTAATATCCAATGCTTGATACAACCCTTGACGCCCAACAAAAACAACTGGACATTATTCTTGCCAAAACAGAGGCTGAACGCGCCATGATGGGTGTGGATATGATTGATACAGTCTATCAAGCGGTGAAGCAAAGCATTCAAAACCAGCATCCTGAATATTCCGAACGAGCATTAATAGCAGCGCTCTTTGTACGATATTATAAAAATGAATTTGCAGAAGCCGATTTATTAAAGATAGTAGAAGGGATAAAATATTATATTTAAGAATGCAGATGTTATTGTGATTATTTTCATGCTGTTTTATGTTCACCCCCGCATCTCAAACGCCCCCACATGCTCAAAATCTCTAAAATCCACCGGCGCAACGCCTGAAACGCCTTGCTCTGCCATGTACACGCCGTAAATCGTATCTACTGCTGCCATGGTGAGTTTATTATGCGTGACGATAATAAATTGGGAATCTTTGGAGAATTTCTTTATAATTTTATTAAATTTATTAATATTCGTATCGTCCAGCGGGGCATCCACCTCATCGAAAATGCAGAATGGCGCGGGTTTCAGCAGGTATAATGCAAATAATAAGGCCGTAGCCGTGAGCGTTTTCTCGCCACCAGAAAGTTGATTGATCGTCTGAGGGCGCTTGCCTTTTGGTTTGGCAACGATTTCAATCTTGGATTCTAAAGGATTTTCGGGTGTTAATAAAATTAAATCACAATTATCATCTTCTGTAAATAAACTGCGAAATACTTCAATAAAATTTAACCTTGCCCGCTCGAAAGCGCCCAGGAATTGGGCGGTCGCCGTTTCTTCGATTTCTTTAATCGTTTGTAATAAAGATTCTTTGGCTTTTACTACATCGTCGCGTTGCTGCGAAATATCATCATAACGCTGCTTGATTTCATCGTACGCCTCTACCGCCATCGGATTGATTTCGCCATAATTATCCAGGCGATTTTTCAAGCGCTCCACTTTCATTTCCAATTCTACTTCAGTCATCGGCTCTGTGAAAGAAGGTTCCTTTATTTCACTCAATTCTATATTAAATTCAATCTGAATACGCTGATTGATGGAGTTGACCTTAAATTTTACATCGGTCAGTTTATCCTTGAGATTATTAATCAGCATCTGCGCATTCTGCACTTGCTTGGACAAATTCCGAAGCTTATTTTCCTGCTCGTTGATTTCACCCCTTGCTTTAAAATAAAATTGCTCTACTTCGCTCAATGCCGCTTCTCGTTCCTTGCGTTCACCATAGGATTCAACCAGCATTTGCTCCATTTCTACAATAGAATCAGCGATTTGCTCGGCTTCTTGTTCGTTCTGACCCAGGGTTTTATGATTATTTTCAAGCGCTTGGGTCAATTCTTCAATTTGCTTTTCGCGATAGGATAATTCCCTTTGCAAAGTCGAAACTTTATTTTGTTGTCGAATATGCTCGATATTTTTCTCATTGTAAACCGCCGAAGCTTGGCTCAACTGCTCTGCCATTTGCCGAAATGTCTCGTCCGTGCTGGAAATATGGGTCTTGGCTTCCATCATTAATATTTGTTTAGAAGCCAAATCCTGCTCGATCAATATATTCGACTCGCGCAATTCCTGCATCGTTCGTTGTAATTCTTCGCGCTTTTTTATCTGCGTCTCGAAGGAAAGTTTCAAAATTCTCCAGACGGGTATAAAATGTAATTTTTTGTTGTGTAACTTTATTTAATTCATTACGAGCATCTTGTATCTGAGCAGGCACACGCTGCGCTTTGAGCGTTTCGATTTTTGATTTGGCATTATAAAATTCGGTAGAAAGGCTGTTGGATTCTTTTTCCAACTTTTTGACCTGATTTTCAAGAATTTCCAAATTCTTTTTGCGACCAATTTTTTTACCTTCAAACAAACCCACTGAACCCCCGGAAATACTGAATTTTCGCTGGATAAAGCGTCCACTTTTGGAAAGCAAAACGACATCACCTTCTGGCAACTGTGTCACCAAATCTTCGCGCTCCGTTACCAACACATTGCCCAAGAGATAGCCAAATAAATTGCGATAAGCCGAATCTGTTTCCACCAAATCAACCGCCTGCAACGTATCAGGCAAGAGCGTAATCGGCGAAGCGTGATTCTGAAAGGCGTCCAGCACAAAAAAATTCGCCTTGCCTTTTTGACTTTTACTCAAGAGTTCAATAGCGCGCTGTGCTTCTTTCAAATCTTTGACCACATAATAGCTGAGATAAGGCTCCAAATAATTTTCAATCGCGACGCGATATACTTCTTTCACGTAAATAATATCCGATAATAATGGCGTGTCCTTCCATTCTTTATTCCCGCTCAAAAAACGAATCGATTCAGGAAAGCCTTCTAGATTTTCGATCATGCTCTGGGTAAGCTTGAATTCATTGCGGCGAGCGTCCATCTCTCGATTGATCCTGGCGATTTTTTTGGTCAATTCCTCCAAGGCCGCTTCTGCTTGTTGCAATTCCTCATGCCGCTGTTCTTCTGCTTTTTCCAAAGCTTCCAATATTGCTTTCTTAGTTATTTCTTCTGCTTCCAGTGCGTCAATTTTCAATTGCAATTGCGCGACCTCCTCTCGGCGTTGTTCCGTATCAAAACCGCTACGCTCCAATTCAAACAAAGCGCTCTGAATCTGGTTGCTATTAACTGCCTTGCGTTTTTCCAATTCAAAAACCTCGCGTTCAATCGCTTGCTGATCCTTCATAATAGCATCGAGATCAGATTTCAAAGTACCATGACCTTCCCGAATTTCTTTGAGTTGATTATCAGCTATTTGCAGCGATTCCATTAAGTTTTGCTCTTGGGATTGCTCGGTTTTAACTTCAATCTGATAACGCTCAATCTCTAATTTTAACTGCTCAATGCGGCTTTCAGCAGATTTAATTTCCTCAGCAAGCTTCACGCGGGTTTGCTCAACAAATTGTTTCTTTTGTTCCTGCATCCGCTTGTCGGCTTCGGTATTCTTAATCTGTCCTACCAGATGATTCAACTCGCGCTGCCGCTCGGAAAGCGTTTTTTCGGTATCGAGATTGCTTTTGCGTTCTTTTTCTAAATGCGCTTCTATCTCGCGGGTCTCAATTTCTAATTGCCGATAGCTATGTTCTTCTTTCTCCAACTGCCCCTGCACTTCGCGCTGGCTTTCGCGCAAGGTCGCCACTTTGATCAAACCCAAGTCAATACTCAAAAGCTTGTATTCCTCTCGAATTTCAAAATAGCGTTTGGTGCGTTTGGCTTGTTTTTCAAGGGTAGCAAGGTTTCCTTCGATTTCAAACAACAAATCCTGAATCCGCTCCAAATCCGCAGAAGTGCTTTCCAATTTACTCAAGGTTTCCTTCTTCCGTGCTTTGTATTTCGATACCCCAGCCGCTTGCTCAAACATTCGACGACGGGAATTATCTTTGTCCGCCAGAATATCATCGACCATCCCCAATGCAATAATCGCATAAGAATCCGAGCCAATGCCCGTATCCATTAGTAAAGACGTAATATCCTTGAGGCGGCACTGCACGCCATTCAATCGATACTCGCTTTCGCCGGTACGGTAAAGCATTCGCGTGACCGTCACCGTATTATATTCTGTTGGCAGTAGGTTTTTTGTATTTTCAAAAGTCAGGGATACCGAGGCCAAGCCGCCCGGTTTGCGCTTTTTTGTACCATTAAAAATCACGCTTGTCATCGTATCCAAGCGCAATTCACTGCTTTTCTGCTCGCCGAGCACCCAGCGGATGGCATCCACCACATTGGATTTGCCAGAGCCATTGGGCCCGACAATACCAATCACATCTTCGCCAAAGTGCATCACCGTTTCATTGGCAAAACTTTTAAAACCCTTGATCTCTAAACTTTTTAGCCGCATAGCCTGCAAAGATAAAAAAATGGGGTGATTGGGGGATGGGGGAATGGGAGGATTTTTAGACAAGGTGACTTAATGATTTGGCAACCAAGAGATGATACGACTTTTATATTTATCAATTTACGGTTCATCCATAATTGAAACCTCTGTCTCTTAATTTTCGTAAAACCCTTGTGCCAAAATTCCAGTATTCCAATTTTCCAAAACAAAAATCCATTATCTTTGCACCCGAATTTTGGTAGAGGTAGATGGTATAGGGATAAAAGATGATAAAGTCCTTCTACCGTTGTCCCTTTATACTCACAAAACAATTATGATTACAGCATCCAATATATTTTTGCAATACGGCGGTAGAATTCTGTTTGACGGTATCAATATAGTAATTGGCGACCGCGACAAAGTGGGTTTGGTAGGTCGTAATGGCGCGGGAAAATCTACTTTGTTGAAGATCATCGCAGGAGAAGCCACATCTGATGAGGGCTCCGTGACACGCCCATCCAGCAGCACCCTTGGTTTTTTGCATCAGGAAATGAATATTCCCAAAGGCAAAACCGTGATGGAAGAAACCCTTACGGCCTTTGATGAATTGCGCAAACTGGAAAAGCGCCTCGCCGAGATGCACGAGGAATTGGAACACCGCACCGATTATGAAAGCGAGAGTTACTTCAAATTCCTGGAAGACTATTCTCACCTGAACGATCAGTTTCACCTCTTGGGGGGTGAAGAAATGGAGGCGCAGGCGGAGCGTGTACTCAAAGGGCTTGGCTTTACGCAAAAGGATTTCAACAGACAGACATCCGAATTTAGTGGTGGCTGGCAAATGCGGGTGGAATTAGCAAAAATGCTCTTGCAACGCCCAAATTATCTGCTTTTGGATGAACCGACGAACCACCTTGATATTGAATCTATCATTTGGTTGGAAGGATTTTTAGAAGATTATCCTGGTGCGGTAGTCTTGATTTCGCACGATAAACAATTTTTGGATAATGTGACCAAACGCACCGTCGAAATTGAGTTGGGAAAAGTCTTTGATTACAAAGCTTCTTATAGCAAATATGTGGAAATGCGCAAGGATCGCCGCGAAAAACAACTGGCATCTTACAACAATCAGCAGAAAATGATTGCGCAGAAAGAACGCACCATCAATCGGTTCATGGCGAAAGCGACCAAAACGACGATGGCGCAATCGATGCAAAAGCAATTGGATAAAATCGAGCGCATTGAAATTGACGAAGAAGATACTGCTGCCATGAATCTGCGATTTCCGCCAGCGCCGCGTTCGGGGCAAATTGCAGTGGAAGGCAAACACGTCAGCAAAAATTATGGCGAAAAGGTTGTATTGAATGATGTGCATATCAAACTGGATCGAGGTGATCGGGTGGCGTTTGTAGGGCAAAATGGTCAAGGCAAGACCACCCTTGCTAAAATGATTGTCGGACAAATCCCATTGAGCGGCGGCGAATTAAAATTGGGACACAACGTGTCTATTGGTTATTATGCTCAGAATCAGGCGGATGTACTTAATCCTAAAATGACCCTTCTTGAAACAATGGAAGCCGCGTCACCGCCCGAAATGCGTACCCGTTTGCGCAATATTCTTGGCGCATTCCTATTCAGTGGGGAGGATGCGGATAAGAAAGTTTCTGTGCTTTCCGGGGGTGAGCGTGCCCGCCTTGCGCTGGCTTGTATGCTCTTGCGCCCTTTCAATCTGCTGGTTTTAGATGAACCGACCAACCACCTCGATATTATTTCCAAAGATATTCTCAAACAGGCGTTGCTTGATTTTGATGGAACGATGATTGTCGTATCGCACGACCGGGAATTCCTGGCCGGGCTTACCAATCGCACCATCGAATTCCGCGACCGACAGCTATTTGATTATATCGGCGATGTGAATGCTTTCCTTGAAAAACGCGCTTTGGACAATATGCGCGATGTGGAACTTAGCAGTAAAAATGGCAAGTCCACTACTACTTCAGATACTGGCAAATCCGAAATCTCTTTCGAAGAGCGCAAACGCCTCCTACGCAATGTGCAAAACGCTGAGCGCGCCGTCGAACGGCTGGAAGAAGAAATCCAGCAACTTGAAGTAAACATGGCAGCACCTGGTTTTTATGAAAGCCTGATTTTCAAAAAGTTATGGATCAGCACCGCCAAAAACAGCAAGACTTAGAAGCAGCGATGGAAGCCTGGGAAGCCGCGCAAATGGAATTGGAAGAGGCAGGGTGATGCTCTGCCCTAATCCACCATCGCCACAATCCGCAGCGGCCCACCACTACCGCCTTTTATTTTCATGGGCAATGCAATCACATGACTGCCAGTAATAGGCAACTGATCTAAATTGGCGACATTTTCAAATGCTGGAATGCTGGCTTTGAATAGAATCTGGTGACTTTCATAATGTGTGGATTGCCCATAATCAATGCTGGGCGTATCTAAGCCAATTGCCTTGATCTTGCGATTGTCCACCAACCATTGCGCTGCAACAGGATCAAGCCCTGGAAAGTGCAATTTTGCAACAGCCGAATCGCCGCGCTCCGCTGTACCCATATATTGCTCAGGATCAGGCCAATAGCGCCCATAACCGGTGCGCAATAGCACAATAATATCCTCTGGCAATTGCCCATTTGCTTTTTCCCAAGCTTCAAAATCTGCAACACTCACCAAATAATCCCGATTTGCCAAAGCGCGTTCTGAGACATCTATCACAATCGCCGCTCCAACCAACTGATTTACAGGTATTTGATCGACCGACCGCTGTCCTTCTGCAAAGTGCACCGGTGCATCCAGGTGTGTGCCGCCGTGTTCCGCCATACAAAATTGATAAGCCGAATAATAATAACCCTTGTCGGTCATCCCTTCAAAAGCGGTGTCCAAATGAAAGCGCTCCGCGGTGGGCCAATAAATCGTATTCTCATCGTAAGCGTAAGTCAAGTCCACCCATTTTGCATTTGCGAAAGGATCGGTTGTATTATTTTTGGAAGGATCGGTTGCGTCTTTACAACTATAAAGAAGTACCAATAATAAGAATAGCGAGGATAGACGTGCCATTGGTGAATCATTTTGGTTGAAAAGTGAAAATAATGCAATTATTGAAAATTTCAATATAATTACATGGCAAGATGAGACGATATGCTATTTAGCGATGTAAAGGCAATAAAAATCCAAGATTAAAAATACGGCTTTCGTTGAATACTTCGTAGCTTGCGCTTTTATCAATATCATGGAAATTAAATGTTAGTAATAATTCTGCAAAAATTTTACAATTATTACTAATTTCTTTTTCAAAACCTGCGCCAATATTCATTCCAAAGTCGAGTCGCGCTACTTGAAATGTTTCAAAATCCAATTTTTCGTATCCATAAAAACCATCTTCAAGATAATTGGCTGAAAAAGAAAGCCCATAATCAATTTGCGGCCCCGCCAAAGCATATACCCATAAGGAATGTAAATCGAGCCGTGCTTTCAGAAAAACCGGAATACCGAGATAAGCAATCGTCGGCTGGCGGTAATCATGTTCATACCCCAATCCTGGCAGGAGTTGTGCATTATGCCGTTGCTGGAACACCATACCTGACTGAATACTAAGGGTTTTATTGATCGAAATTTCAAGCGGAATGGCAGCGCGCAAGCTCACCGTACCATCCAAGCCGCCGCCACCGCTCACACCGAGGCGTGCTTGAGCATTTCCGGCGAGTGCCAGGAACAAATAAGCATTTATGATAATAAATCTTTTCAGGTATAGCATACTTCGGGTTGAATAAGGTTTTTAGGATATAACATAAACGCCTAAATGAAGCCCTTATTTTACAAGCTTTTTAGCGCTTTTTAATAACGACCACTTCGCTCAGTTTTGCATGAATTTGTTCAAAAAATGCTTTTACAAAAGGATAAGCTTCCGCAGCCATAATCGGTTGTCGAATATCTACTTTACTTGTAATAATAAGTTTTCCATTGATTTCTGTTACATTATAGATAAATCTACCTTCATCTTGCGCATAACGCAAAGCAATGCTTTTGTTCTCAGGTTTGCTTTCAAGGTGATAACCTTCAGGTAAATGAATCGTAATCAACATATTATCCGAATACGGATAATCAAATTCGATCGGAAAGGAGCGCTCTTTAGCGTTAAAGGGCATTTCGGAAAAATTGCTCCAAGTCAAGGGACTAAAGTAGACAAAACCTTCATCAGCAAGCTCCAGCGGGAATTGATAGCTCAATTCAAAAGGCTCTTCGCGCTCTTCTAATGCTTTCGGCGTTGCCTCGTCTAATTTAAGTTGTTGCTCGCCCATTTCAGGCGCTTTTACAGCCAGTGTTTGTGCTTTGTTTTTGGCTTGATGCCAGGAACGACGGAGGTCTCCAGCTGCATAGCCTTCATTTTTGAAACGCAATTCGCCAGTCATTTTTCCTAAATCAATCGTCACAACGGTGCTTCGTCTGGCGGTATTTTTGGTTTCTATTTCAATCCAGTCAAATTGACCTTTTCGCAATAAAAATCCATGGAAATTCAAGTTTTCTTTTGCTAATAAAAGCGCTGGTTGCAAGCCTTGATCCAGAGCGGCATCCAAAAAATAAGTCTCCCCATCCAGCACAACCCGACAAATCAGATTATTGAATTGACTCAGCAAGGGAAAGGATTTGACCACTTTGCCATGAAAACGAGTACTTACCAAAACCGGATCTGCTTCTAAGCCTGCTTCTCGTAGCAAGCCCGTCAGCAACAAATTGATTTCGGCGGTGCTGCCTTTTCTGCTGCTTTCAAATGAGTTGAAAGATTGAGAAGGGCGGATGCTCCAATAATTATTCCAGGCAAATTGCTCATGAACATATTGTATAATTTTTCGAGTTTTATCTTTTACATTATCAGAAGGTTGCACAATATTTTCTAGCATACTTTGCAGTCCTTTATCACGATTTAAATAAGCGTTGCATTCGGTCAACACATCTTCGCCGAGCTTATCCCAACTTTCCAAAACATTCACCGTTTCATAGCCCCCTGATAAGTTTTTATTGTTTTCACGATTATAGCTAAGTAATTGAAATTGAATTTGTTCGGCGTAATCTTCAGGATGAAATACAAATTTTTCAGATTTATAACCAGGTATTTGGTTTAAGCTCCATTTGTTCTGATCCGCTTTATTTGGCACTTGCTTGAGCATTTTGCCAAATTTTAAAATATTATAAGATAAATAAGACGGCACTTCTACACTAACTTCACTGTAAACGGTGGGCAATTCATTCTGGAAAAACCAGGGCTTGAGAAAATAAATATTCTGCGTATGAAAAGAATACCGATACTCAATAATACTGCCGGGGCGCACCGCGGGAAAAGCAAGATTCACTTGTGCCCAGTATTCGTCAACTTTGGTCTGGAATTCCTGTTTGTTTTCGACCGGAATTTCCTGTGGCTTGCCATTTTCACCAGGATTGATCGTTTGCGCTTTTATATCTGTAATATTCTCTCGACCATTTTGATAAACATAAGGCAATACCAAATTAGCATATTCGATGCCATCCGTTCGCAAAATCTTGATGCGCCGATGCCGATCAATCTGTGCTGAACCACCATTAAAATGGATATAAGCAATATCAAATAAAATAATTGCTGAAGCGGAAGTATCAAAATTGCATTGCGTCAATTTCCATTCATCGTCGGAGACCGTACCCCATTTCGTGGTAACATTTTGTCCCAAAAAAATAGCTGGAGCAAACAGCAGTGTAAAAATGAAACAGGAGTAAAGTTTTTTCATAGGTCTTGAAGGATTATGATGACGATTACAAATAAAATCCGTTTTAATGAAAAGGTCAACTACCAATCATCGAATTAGCGTCAAATTGCCTTTTTTAACAAAACTGCTTTCATCGAAGCAGCGCAACTCGACGTAATAACCATAGACATCTGGCGGCAATTGCTCACCATTAAAAGTGCCATCCCAAGCATCTTCGGGCGCGCGCGATTCAAAAACCCGCTGGCCCCAGCGATTATAAATAGCTAAATAAAACTCCTCAATATGATTACCTCTAACTCTAAAGACGTCATTTACGCCATCAGCGTTGGGGGTAAAGGCATTTGGAATAAAAATAAAAGGCTCTTCGCATAACCCATTCATTACAACCACTGTAACTAAAGCATTTTTCAAACAACCATCGGCAGTGCGGGTAGTCACTTGATAAGTTGTTGTAATATTTAGGCTGGCAATTGGATTGTAAATATCAGAATTATTTAAACTTTCAGTAGGATTCCAATTGTAAATCAGATTATTATACAATGTAGCGCTTAATTGTGATGTACCTCGCCCAAAGATTGTATCTGGTTCAGCAAAAGCATTAAGAGAATCAATGACCTCAGCTACGCGCACTTGCACTTGCCGCTTTACTTGACAGAATCCCTCTGAATCGGTGATAATGGCCGTATAAATCGTGTTAGAATCTGGTTTTGCCAACGGATTTGGCACATTCGGATTGTTTAAATTATTAGATGGTGACCAATTATAAATATAAGCAGGATTAAAATTTGGATTTAATTCTATTTCTTCGCCTTTACACACTACCAAAGAATCGGGCAGATCTTCTTCTATTAAATTGATTTCCAAAGGTTTATTGAGCATTGCATCGCAGCCATTGGCAGCACGCAGGCGCAAGCGGACATCATACAATCCACTTTCGTGAATGACAAAAGTGGGATTTTGATTATTAGAACGGAGATTCAAAGGTTGTACCAACCAGTCCCAATCGATGATTTCAGAGGCGGAATCGCTCGAAGCATCAAGGATTGATAAGGTTAAAGAATCATTACATTCCAAAAAATCAAAAGAAAAATCGGGTTTTAAAGTAGCTGGCAATAATTGAATCGAGCGTTCAAAAGTATCAGCACAAACAGTGCCGGGTTCAACGATTAAGCGTACCTGATAAGTTCCTGTATCTGCAAAAGTAAAACTTGGGCTTTGCTCATCGGAAGTAGCTCCATCGCCAAATTGCCAGAGAAAACTATTGGTTTCGACACTTTCATTCGCAAAATTCACTTCCAGATCGCCGCATTGCACCTCTGGAGCGAAAAAACCAGCAGTAGGTCTGCCACAAATGCCGACATTGTACTGAAAATCCCTCCGGGTAGTCGAAATCAATTCACCATCTCGATATTCCTCAATGCAAATGCCTACTACAAACTGCCCAATTGTATTCGGCGTTCCAGTCAAAATTCCCGTTTTCAAATCAATGCGCAAAGGCGCTCCATTCGGAACGGCATTCAGCATATTATTCAAACCGTAAGGCGGACTCTGCCAAACTACTGGCTCATACGGCGGCGGATTAGGTGGTTGCGGCCTCGGTATTTGTTGATTCGCACCTAACCAGGGTTCACACAATTTATATACAATCGAGTCGCCATCTGCATCAATCGCGGATTGATCGAAGTTAATCGGTTCGCCTACGCAGATGTAAATCGGTGGCCAGGATTGGAATTTTGGATTGGAATTGCATTCGAGTAAAGCCCTTTCAGAAATGGTCACGCCATAAGTCGCGCCAGAAGCCAAAGGATTGACAATATTCAAAAGTGTTTGATTGCGGCAGCAACGTTGATAAGCCAATTGATAACCACCCGTTCGAAAAGGTAATTCCACTTCCACCCGATAAGTCGTCGTATGCACGCACACGCTGGGCGGCGCAACAAAGCATTCGCCACTAAGTACAGGATTCAAAGTATCATTACCCACCAAAGGCACGAGAAACTGACCCAACAATTGATTATTTGTATCAAAAACACCAATGGAAGCAGGGTTGTCAAACCAGGCATTTGGGTCGCCATAAAAGCAGTCCCGAAAAATGGTCAACGTAATTTCATATTTATCATTGCCAAGGCAAGTATAATTCATCTCGCCGCCAACAATATGGGTGGCGTGCAGTAATTTAAGGTTTAAGGAAATTAATAATATTAAAAAGAGAAGCCTTTTCAATCGGGATTGTTTTTCGCGGTTGTTAAAGTGATTCGTCGCCTGAAGTCGTTTCTGGCGGAAAGCTAACCCTTTTGTAAATATCTTTCAAAGCCAAAGAACAGCCTGCAAATTGGATGCTCGTCTCTTCTTTATCTTCAGAATGGCAAAGCCAATCTTCTTTATCTGATTGACGATGAAGCACTTGTACAAAAGGGTTGTGAAACCAGCATACCCCTCCAAAGCTGTAAGGACTTTTGATTTTTTCCCCTCCCCTTCCTTTTTTTTTTCCGAATTTTTTTTCCCACTCCCACTCATTCTTCCCTTTTTTTTTTTTTTTTTGCCCCCGGGGTTGGGGCTTTTGGGTAATTTTTTCAAAAATACAATTATTTGGCAGTAAATACAAGCGTTTTAACCCTTCTACTTAGTCGTCCATCCTTCGGTCGCCATAGGCTTGCCGAAGGCGAAGCCGGCATGATTTCTTCTAATATCATATTTTTTGCTAATGGGTGCTCAAATACTTCGGGCATCGTGCGAATAGCAGCAGCCGGAACGCCGCTTTCGCGGAAACGTTGCAAAATTTCATCGCGATCAAATTGACGAAAAGCAAGCTGCAAAAATCCAATCAAATCCACACGGTTTTTCACTCGCTTGGCATTGGTCAAAAACTGTTCATTAGGCTTGATGTTCAATACCTTACAAAGGTTTTCAAACTGCCGATCCGTACCTACTGCAATAACTATTTGTTCATTATCTTTTGTTTCAAAAATATCGCCATAAGGTGCAATGTTCGGATGCCGCGTACCCATGCGCTGCGGGATGTGTCCTGCCATGAGCCAATTGGTTGCTTGATTTGCAAGCGATGCGACCGCCGATTCAAACAAGGAAACCGAAACGTAACTCCCCTCACCTGTCATTTGTCGCTTGAGCAAAGCCAGTAAAATCGCTTCTTTCAGCTGATGCGCGGCAAGAATATCAATCAACGCTACGGGCATTTTCACTGGATTACGCCCTGGTTCGCCCGTCATATATAAAAAGCCTGCTTCTGCCTGCAATACTACATCAAAGGCTGGGGTATCATCGTTTTCGCCATAGCCCGTGATTTGACCAAAAATTAAACCAGGATTCAAGGTTTTCAAAAAATCATAATCCATCCGCATTTTTTCTGCCGAGGTGCGCTTGAAATTACTGATTATAATATCTGCATTTTTTATTATATCATGTACAAATACCTGATCTTCATCCTTTTGTAAATCAAAAAAATATATCTTTTTATGCCAATTTACACTGCAATAATAAGCAGAATAATCGCTTTCCGAATCTTCCTCTGGCACTTTCCAGGAGCGCGTGACATCGCCGCCAGTGGTTTTATTCTCAATTTTAATAACCGTAGCGCCTAATTCTGCGAAAAACATCCCAACCGCAGGCCCGGCAAGCACACTGGCGAGTTCGACGACCTTTAGGTCTTTGAAAATTTCTTTGAGTTCCATCTGCTTTTTGTATTGTCGGAAAATACATTATTTTTAGATGTTAGATGTCGGATTTTAGAAAAACTTATCTAAAGTCCATTGTCTATCGTATAAAGTCTAAAAGAAATGAAAATCCTGAATGCCAATCAAATCCGGGAACTTGATGCTTATACCATCGCTCATGAACCAATCGCATCTATCGATTTGATGGAACGCGCTTCTTTAACTTTTATTAATTGGTTTTTAAATAAATTCCCAAATCAAGATATTCCAATTCATATTTTTTGTGGCCCTGGCAACAACGGTGGCGATGGGTTGGCTTCAGCCCGACTCTTACAACAGCGATTTTATGATGTAACGGTTTGGTTTTGTAAAATAAATGATAATATATCAAAAGATTTTCAAGTGAATTGGGAAAGGCTGCCGCGCAGAACGGAATTGAAAGTCCACACCATTGAAGAAGGCGCTCCCGCACCTGATTTGCCGCAAGGCGCTATTGCAATTGACGCCATTTTTGGTTCGGGTTTAAACCGTGCTGCCACAAGCTATTGGGCTGCATTATTCGAGCATTTGGATCAACTAAACATTATTCGCGTGGCAATTGATATGCCTTCGGGTTTGTACGCTGACCAGCATACCGATGGCGCTTGTATTCATGCGCATTACACTTTTGTTTTGAAATGCCGAAGCTGGCTTTCTTTTTCCTGAAAATCAAGATATTGTTGGTGATTGGATTTTTCAAAGTATTGGTTTGAATCAGTTTTATTGCAAAAGCAAAAACGCTTTTTTATTATATTGATATAATATTTGTAAAAAATATTTTACATAAACGACACAAATTCAACCATAAAGGAAGTTTTGGTCATGCTTTGCTTATTATGGGCAGTTATGGTAAAGTCGGCGCAGCAATCCTTGCAGCACGTGCCTGTCTTCGCAGCGGTGTTGGCTTGGTCACGATTCATGGACCCAAATGTGCTTATCCGATTTTGCAAATGAGTATTCCGGAAGCAATGGTCAGCGTGGATCGTCATGAATTTTTCCTTTCGGAAATTCCAAAACTCTCGACTTACAAGGCGATTGGCGTGGGTTGTGGTCTGGATCAAAAGAAAACTTCGATGGAAGCGCTGGAAGAGTTATTAGAAAAAAGCCCGATCCCTTTAGTCATTGATGCCGATGCTTTAAATTTAATTGCAAAAAATCAAGCATTATTTAAAAAAATTCCTAAAAACAGCATTCTAACGCCGCATCCAAAGGAGTTCGAGCGATTATTTGGCCGGAGCGCAAATGATTTTGAAAGAAACGAATTGCAACGACAAAAAGCACAGGAATTGGGAATTTATATTCTGCTAAAAGGCGCGCATACTTGCATCGCTTGTCCTGATGGCACTTGTTATTTCAATTCTACCGGCAATCCCGGCATGGCGACCGGTGGCAGCGGCGACGTGCTTACTGGCATCATTACAGGTTTGTTGGCACAATCTTATTCTTCATTTGAAGCAGCGGTATTGGGCGTTTATTTACATGGATTGGCGGGTGATATTGCATCGGAAGAATTAGAACAAGAAGCTTTGATTGCGAGCGATATTGTACAATATTTGGGGCGAGCATTTATGAAGTTGAAGAGATGATATTGTGATGTTGTGATGTTACCACCATATCACAACACCATTACATCACTACATAAATTCAAAAAAATGAAAAAAATAGTCGTCCTAAGTGGCGCAGGGATCAGCGCAGAGAGCGGCATTAGCACTTTTCGGGATGCGGGTGGGCTATGGGAAAATTATGATATTATGGAAGTGGCTTCGATTGACGGTTGGCACAAAAATCCTGATTTGGTGCTTCAATTTTATAATGCGCGGCGACGCCAGTTGCATGAAGTACATCCCAATCCTGGTCATACCGCTTTGGTAAATTTAGAATCTCATTATCATGTCACAATCATCACTCAAAACGTAGATGATTTGCACGAGCGTGCCGGAAGCAGCAATATTATTCATTTACACGGCGAATTATTCAAAGCGCGCAGCACGAAGAAAGCGTCGCTTGTTTATGAATGGAAAAAAGATATATTACTGGGAGATGTGTGTGAATTAGGTAGTCAATTGCGACCGCATATTGTTTGGTTTGGGGAAGTAGTGCCCATGATCGAACCCGCAGCAATAGAAGTCGCTATGGCCGATATCATTATGGTTATTGGCACTTCGTTACAAGTATATCCGGCAGCAGGGCTGCTGGGCTTGGCACAAGAACACGCAAGAATTTTTTATATTGATCCGAATCCAGGTTTTAGTCACGAAATGAATTTTCTAAAAAACCTGAACGTCCTTTCTGAAAAGGCCTCAACGGGCGTGCCAAAAGTAGTAGATGAACTTCTGAATCCATAATTAACGATTGGGTTTGAACATCACCGTAAGTCCATAAAACCAATAGAAATCCATCGAATTGGAATTGCCGGATTCACTAATTCCATCCAAATAGTCCGTGAATGGAATCCTGCCCGCGATCTCTGCGCCGACCATCCATTTATCATTCACATCATACCGCAAGCCTCCACCAAGCGGCACCGCCAAATGAATTTTGGAATACCCAGCCCGAATATCCTGAATAGCAGGATTTTGGCTATCTGGCCTTCCTAAAGCTGGGAATTTTGGTTTTGGATTGGTAAAAACTAAACCCAAACCACCTAAAAAATAAGGCGAAACAAAAAATTTGGATTTACCCCCTTTTAATGCGCGAGCTTTGCCAAAGGGCTCCCATTCGGCCATTCCTGAAAACTCTATCAGGCTGGTTTGAAAACTAGCATCTCGATCTTCTCTACCAGGATAATTGGCATCATCTCCTGTGAGCCGGCCAAAGAGTAAATTAGTGCGGAATTTAAGGGTGTAGTAATAATCGTAACGGCCCGTGATTCCCACTGCGGTATTGGCTTCTTTCAAGTCAATTGTTTTTCCTACAATATCTCCTTGATAGACCGACCAGCCAACAAACATACCAACTTCCCATTCTTTGTTTTGAGCAAAAACTGTAATAGAAAAGTAAGCAAGCGCTAAGACAAGTGTGTATAGCTTTTTCATAAGACAACCAAGTTTTTGGGAAAAATTCACCTATTCTTGGTCATAAAGTTACATAAATTATTTTTAATACAAATAATCTCAAGATAATTAGACCTAAATATCAATAGATTTATTCATATAGGTTTCTTTTACAGGTGATTGTATGCGTCGATAAAAGTATTCTTTGTGGCAAACTTAAAAAAGCAAATGGTAATTCAATCTTAGGCCAAGCCGTCGCAAGCATTTTTTGTTCTATCGACTCTTTGCAGAAAGTTTTTTCGTCAACAACACCATCACCATCCGTATCCAAGAGCGGGCAACCGCCTTTGTAGGAAAGCCCTGCCAGTTTAGCACACCAATCATCTTTATCTGCAATTTTATCGCCGTCTGTATCGGGGCAACCTTGCGTATAATCAGGCCCCGCAGCATAAGGGCAAAGGTCTTCATGATTAGGAATACCATCTTCATCAGCGTCGGGGCAGCCCCCAAGAATTTTCACTCCCGCTTCATCCGGGCAAAGGTCTTCGACATCTTCTACGCCATCGCCATCTCGATCCGGGCAACCTTTGGCTGTGATATGTCCAAAAACTTTGGGACAGCGATCTTCTTTATCAGGAATACCATCTTTATCTTCATCTTTTGCAAAAAAACGGAAAGTCAAGGTCGCACCAGCAAAAGCGTACCAATCCCCTTTATCCGGGTTAGCCGATTTACTTACTCCGTCGAGATAATCACTAAAAGCATAACGCGTACCACCTTCCAATCCTAAAGCGACTCGCCTTCCCAAGTCAAACTTAATGCCCATGCCCATCGGCACAGCAAAATGCTTGGTCGGATACTTGATGGCTTTATCTTGCATTACTTTTGGTGGCGCCTCGCCGTTTTGATATAATGCAAAAACGGTTTCAGGATTGGAGATAGCCAATCCACCTCCAGCAAAAAAATATGGAGAAATTAATGCCTTAAACTGATTAAATCCGGGATAACGGCGATTGCCAAAGGGCTCCCATTCTAGCAGGGCAGCAGATTCTATAATATTAGAACGAAAGCTAAACTGTCGGCGCACCGTAAAATCTGTATCTGTGAAATGCTGATCCGTACCCGAGATTTGTCCATAGGTTGCACCCAAGCGCAATGCCCATTGATTACTAAAGAAATAGCGCCCGGAGAGACCCAATGCTAAATTGGTTTCCTCAGGATAAGGATGCATCGTAGGCACTAAATCGCCTTGATAATTCGCCCCGCCGATAAAGATAGTTGCCTCCCATTTATGTTGCGCCATTAGTGTCATTGGCAACAAAAACGTGAGTGTCCAGAGTGTGTAGCTCATTCTTTTCATGCATACGCATTTTACAATGCTCATAGGATAATCGGTTCGTCGCCAAACGGCTTTTTTTATTTGTATGCTGCTTTGCTTCTTCTGTTGAACCAGAATGGCAAACCTTTGGTCACGGAGGGTAGGTTTGTGTAGAAAAGCTCGAAGATAATTCGCTTTAATGTTTAAAACAAGTCTCTCTGCGCCAATAACGCATGAGGAAAAGGTTTATTGTAACAAAGATACGGTAAAAATTACAAATTTAACGTATTGATTTTTTTTAAAAGGCAAAACAAAAAGAGGCAGACCACTCAAGAGCAATCTGCCATCTATAGTACCAGTAAGTAAAAAAATAAGCAGCACAATTTGTTCTTTGGATATTAGCTGTTTATCCATTCAGCAAATATCCTCTTAAATTTACCCTTGACACATAATGCAATCCGGGTCGTCCAGACTACACGCTTGCCCTTCCATCATTTCCGGCTCGATGGGCGTAATGGGTGTTGGTTTTTCGTTTTGTATTGATATAACTGCCGGAACTTTAGTGTTTGCTTTTGATTTTGCTTCTTGTTGAGCCTCCGCGCTTACCGTAAATTTAATCGGGTCCACCGCGGCTTTGCTACGCAAGTAGTACATACCAGTCTTCAAACCCTTTTGCCAGGCATAAAAATGCATCGAAGAAAGCTTACCGAAATTGGCATTCTCCACAAACAAATTCATGCTCTGACTCTGACAAATAAACGCCCCGCGATCCGCCGCCATGTCAATAATCACTTTCTGACTCAATTCCCATACGGTTTTGTACAAATCTTTTAATTCCTGCGGAATCTCCTCAATATTTTGAATAGAACCATTCGACGCCATTAACTTTTGCTTCATATTTTCATTCCACAAGCCATAACCAATCAAATCATTTAGTAAATGCTTATTCACTATGATATATTCACCGGAAAGCGTACGTCGCGTATAAATATTGGACGTATAAGGTTCGAAACATTCATTATTCCCCAAAATCTGCGAAGTAGAAGCCGTCGGCATGGGCGCGAGGAGCAAACTATTTCGCAAGCCCGTTTTTTGAATCTTACTTTTCAAACCTGCCCAATCCCAACGTTTGCTTGGCGTCACGCCCCACATATCATATTGCAATTCGCCCTTACTCGCCGGAGAACCTTCAAAACTCGAATACGCGCCCAATTTTTCTGCTAATGCATTACTTTCGGTCAATGCTCCAAAATAAATCGCTTCAAAAATTTCTTTATTTAATTGCTTGGCTTCTGTACTATCAAAGGCAAAACGCATTTTTATAAACGCATCGGCTAACCCCTGCACACCAATGCCAATCGGGCGATGCCGCATATTGGAATTCCGCGCCTGCTCCACCGGATAATAATTTACATCAATAATTCGATTCAAATTGCGTGTCACGACCCGCGTCACTTCTACCAGTTTATCAAAATCAAACGTGCGATCTTCTTTTACAAATTTTGGTAAAGACAAGGATGCCAAGTTACAAACCGCCACTTCATCGGGCGAGGTGTATTCCATGATTTCCGTGCATAAATTGCTCGAGCGAATCGTACCTAAGTTCTTCTGATTCGACTTTTTATTCGCAGCATCTTTGTATAATATATAAGGCGTACCCGTTTCAATCTGCGATTCCAAAATGGCAAACCATAATTCCTGCGCTTTTACTTTCTTACGCGCTTTGCCTTCCTGCTCATACTTATGATACAAAGCTTCAAATTCGCCGCCGTAGGTATCAAACAAGCCCGGCGCTTCGCTCGGATCAAACAAGGACCATTCCGCATCCGCTTTTACACGCTCCATGAATAAATCGCAAATCCACATGGCATAAAACAAATCCCGCGCGCGCATCTCTTCCTTTCCATGATTTTTCTTCAATTCTAAAAAGTCGAACACATCCGCATGCCAGGGCTCCAAATACACTGCAAATGCGCCTTTGCGCTTGCCGCCGCCCTGATCCACGTACCGAGCCGTATCATTAAATACTTTCAACATCGGAATAATGCCATTCGACACGCCGCCCGTGCCTTTGATATAACTGCCCGTCGCCCGAATATTGTGAATGCTCAAGCCAATGCCACCCGCACTTTGCGAAATTAAAGCACAACGCTTCAAGGTCTCAAAAATGCCGTCAATACTATCTTCTGTCATGCTGAGCAAGAAACAACTCGACATCTGCGGCTTTGGCGTACCAGCATTAAATAAAGTTGGCGTTGCATGAATAAACCACTTTTCCGACATCAAATTGTAGGTCTCAATCGCCGCTTCAATATTCTCGCCGTGAATGCCTACGGCTACGCGCATCAGCATTTGTTGGGGGCGTTCCGCCACTTTGCCGTTCATACGCAGCAAATACGAGCGTTCCAGCGTTTTGAAACCAAAATATTCATACTCATAATCCCGGTCATAAATCAGCGCCGAATCCAATTCATCCCGATATTTCCAAATCACTTCATACGTCTCATCGCCAATCAAACCAGCCTTCTCGCCCGTTTTCGGATCAATATAATTATACAGCGCTTTCATTGTCTTTGCAAAAGACTTATCCGTATTCTTATGCAAATTCGACACCGCAATCCGCGCCGCCAGAATCGCATAATCCGGGTGAATCGTCGCCATCGTCGCCGCCGTTTCCGCCGCGAGGTTGTCAAGTTCCGTCGTGGTCACGCCATCGTATAAGCCCAGCACCACTTTTTTGGAAATCTCGATATAATCCACATACCGCAAATCCAGCCCGTAGCATAATTTCTTGATCCGCGCGGTGATTTTGTCAAAACTAACTTCTTCTCTTTTGCCGCTTCTTTTTATTACTTGCATAATGGTTTTATTTATGGGACACTGATTTTTATGATTATTTAGGGTTTATTATGATTTAATATCATAAAAAAATCAGGTGTCTATATGGTAAATAAAAAAATCTTAAAAAATCATAGTTATCTTAAAAATCAGTGTACCATCAAAAATCCTCCTCCAACGTAAACACCTGCTGCTCCCGCGTCGTAATCACCCCTGCCTTTTGATAATCGCCTACCCTTTTTCAAAGAAATTCGTCTTGCCCTGCAGCGAAATTAAATCCATCCACGGGAACGGATTATCTACATTATACACCTTTGGCTGCTTCAATGCCACGAGCAATCGATCCGCCACAAACTCAATGTATTGGCACATCAAATCCGCGTTCATCCCAATCAAATTCACCGGCAGCGCATCGCTCACAAATTCCTTTTCAATCGTCACCGCATCGGTAATAATTTTTTGCACGGTTTCAGGCGACAACTTATTTTTGATATGATCATTATATAATAAGCACGCAAAATCACAATGCATGCCTTCGTCCCTAGAAATCAACTCATTAGAGAATGACAAACCCGGCATCAAGCCCCTTTTTTCAGCCAGAAAATAGAGCAAAACGAGCCACTAAAAAAAATGCCCTCCACCGCCGCAAACGCGATGAGCCTTTCGGCAAACGAGCCACCCGAAATCCAGCGCAGCGCCCACTCCGCCTTTTGCTTCACGCAGGGTACCGTCTCGATGGCGTTGAAGAGGTAATCCTTCTCCTTCGCGTCCTTGATATAGGTATCAATCAGCAGCGAGTAGGTCTCGGAGTGAATGTTTTCCATCATAATCTGGAAGCCGTAGAAAAATTTCGCCTCGGTATATTGCACTTCCTTTACAAAATTCTCCGCGAGATTTTCATTCACGATGCCGTCGCTCGCCGCAAAAAACGCCAGCACATGCTTGATAAAATGGCGCTCGTCATCGTTGAGGCGCTCGTTCCAGTCCGTCGTGTCCTGCGACAGGTCAATCTCCTCCGCCGTCCAGAAATTCGCTTCCGACTGCTTATACACCTGCCAGATATCCGCATGCTCGATCGGAAACAGCACAAAACGGTTCGGATTCTCCTGGAGGATTGGTTCGTTGGTGTGTGTCATGGTTAAATCTTGATATTTATTACAAATTTTATTTATTTCAATATCCTTTTTAATCTCATGTGACAATCTTTAAAAATTAGGTCAAACTTGTAACTCCTTTATAAGTCTATGAAATTTATTTAAAAATCCTAAAGATTTATAACTTTTATATTATTTTCTTGTATTATTTTCAATTTGATTACCCCTCTTAAATTACTTATGATTTGTCATAACAAATTCAATTCATAATTCATTTATTTTTTTCAATTGATAATTCTGTGAATCAACAAGCCTTATTAATTCTTTTATTTGATTTACTATGCGATATAACTCACCTTTTTACTCTAAGCACTTGTATAATTTGTATGGCTTTCTACTTTTCCATTATTTCCTAAAATTAATTTGATTTTAATTTTTTGTAAACATTCTATGCCATCTTAGCAAATAGATTCTAAAGAGACTTATTTCATTGGTTTATGATTTTATAATCTTTATTTTTTTTTTCTTCTTTTTTAGGTGTCCGTTGAATTCAGTTTTAGAGTTATACTTTTTCATTTTAATAATACATCTCTCGAAAACTATTAGAGTCACAATGTTCTCCTGGAGTTTTTTCAACAATTTTGCTGCTTTCTTGAAGTAATTTTTGATTTTACAGCATCATTAACTCCAATTCCAATTGGTATAGAAATAGCATCAATCATTATAATCGCAAAAATTATTTTCAACTATAAAATTCCAAATAGTTTGCCCCGATATCGTTATTTGTCTAATTTGATTTAGCTTATTAAAAGTTTTGAGTTCCCCTGCGCATATTAATACATATTCGATCCGTTAGAGATTCTCGATATGGACTGGATTGCCATTTTATCTAATTTCGCCACCCGTATATGCGGTCCCGCTCACATTTTATTCTAATCTGCTATAATATGTCATCCCTTCGGGATGGGCTTTACTGTTTTATATCACCCTTTCAGGGTTTCAAAAAACATGATATGCATGCTATTATCATTTCAACCCTTCCGGTTTTGGAAGCGCTTTTTTCATTACCGCATTACGTTGTCGGCCCTGAAAGGGCGATATTTTTATAGCCCTTTGCGTTAAGCTGCTATACAAACCCCAACGGGGTGATATACATTATCAAATTTTTTAGCTCCGAACCTAAAAGTTTAGGTAGTCGAGTTAAAATTTTGGGTTGCTGACCTAAACTTTTAAGGTGTTTGATAAATGGTCGGTTCTTGCCCCCGTTAAAATTTTGCGCTCCCACCTCAAACGTTTACCCTATCGGGGTAAAATTTTACGTTGCTGACCTAAAGCTTTACGTTGTTGGGGGTAAAATTTTACGTTAGGTAGGGTAAAACTTTACATTCCGAACCTAAACGTTTACATCACCAGGGTAAAATTTTAAGTAATGAACCTAAAACTTTACCCTTCGAGGCTAAAATTTTTAATTTTAGCGCCGTCCGAGTTCCTGCTTGTGTTTTTTGATTTGCTGTTAGACTCCATGCGCGTGAATGAGCAGCGCTTGCTTGCTTATTCTTCTTTCTTTTTGCCTGCTGTTTCGGTGTCTTTTTCTTCGGGTATGCCCAGGTGTGGAAATCGTTTCGCTTTTTCGATCAGGTGCAATTCTGTTACGGCGTGTTCCAGGTCGCGCAAGTACCAGTCGTGGAACAAAACTGCGCGTTTGAGCAGCAGCACCGAAGCGCCCAGGTGATCGGATTTGTGACCGCTCACGTAGCCTTCGTAGCTATACTTGTACAAGCGGATGCCGACTTTTTTAAACCATTGATACCCAAGCTGATGCGTAGCAACGCAGAGGATGTAAGAAGCCGTGATGCCCACCAAAATCTGGTTGGTGGTGCTGTTTTCAAAAGCATTTATAATATCCTCAAGGTAAAATGCTATTATCAAGCAGCAACATGATCGCCATCAACTGCAAGCCTCCGGGAAGGATTTGTCCAAAAATATCGAACAGGCTGATTCTGGTTTTTTCCATGATGCGGTGCTTGAGCGGCTATTATAATAGGATTAAAATTGCTAAATTTTTTTGTTTTCTGCTACGGTTAGCGCAAAATATCATTTGAATGCTGGCTTATTATATAATGACTTACTTTAAGTACATAAGAATAAAAATCATATACCCACGATGTCAAAGAACATAAATCTATCTCCTGATATCTATCCCTGAGATACCAGTCGCTTTTCATTTTCCCTGCTGTTTTGGAGATTGCTTCCTGTAGTACCCTACAAAATTGCTTTGGTGAGGAAGTTTTCTCATCACAAGAGCTTTTTACGGCTTTTGTGTCCACTAAATTAATCTTTTTGCAAGCCTTGCGCAGGAAAAGTTTTCCACATAATGTTTATAACTTAATTAAGTAATTGAAAATCAGTTATTTCTTAGTTTTCAACAGTGTTGATAAGTTTTTCCACAATGTGGAAAACTATATGTGGAAAACTTTTTGAGTATCATTTTTTTGATAAAATTCGTATTCGTTATTTGTGAATATTTGGTTCAGGCGATCAAAATGAATACCTTTATAGCTATCTCAAAAAATAACCAAAACTTGTTTCAAGAATCGACCGTGTTAAAATGTTTCCAAAACCGAATTTAATTTTGTACTTTTGTACTCGAAAATGCTCCCTTATGCCCGTTGAACTTGACTATGCTCTTTTCTGTTATAACGAATTGATTTACGACACGAAATAGGTTACGCTGATTGTTGATATGCTTGTTCTATCACTCAAAAATTTCTAAGGCTATCGAACCCGCACGCACCACTCCTAAGCAACGCATCGTTTTTATCGATGCGATACGTGCCTATGCTATCTTGATGATGCTTCAAGGGCATTTCATCGATACGATGCTGGCACCCGAATACCGCGATTATAGTTTGCCTTTGTATTCGTTTTGGGCTTTTTTCAGGGGCATGACGGCACCGATTTTCTTTTCTTCTGCCGGCTTGGTGTTCATGTATTTGTTATTAAAAGATAATCGTCCGCTCAAAGAGAACGTGCGTGTGCAGAAAGGCATCCGCCGAGGCCTTATGCTCATTGGGCTGGGCTATGGACTCAAATGGGGATTGTACAGTTTGTTCACATTGCGCGCTTATCCTTATTATTTCACAGTGGATGTGCTGCATTGTATCGGTTTTGCGATTTTATCCTTGATCGGTATTTATGCTTTGCATCGGAAATTCCAATTCTCGCTGCGCGTGGTGCTGGGTACTTTGGCCCTGCTGATATTTACGATTGATCCTTTGGTAAAGGCGGCCGATTGGTCGGTGTTGCCACGTTTTCTAGCCAATTATTTTACACAAGCGAATGGTTCTGTATTTGTGCTTTTCCCCTGGTTGGGTTACGCATTTTTTGGCGGGGTCATTGGCGTTTGGCTCAATCGCAAGCCTGAAATGGCTTTCAGCAAATGGTTTCCCTGGGCTTTGCTGGTATTGGGCTTGATCTTGCATCAGTTTTCGACCCATTGGATGCGCGGTTTACACGAATTGACGGGCTGGTACACTTTTGCAGAATTAGTGAAAAATAATGCCCTCCTGATACGTCTTGGTCACGTCTTGATCGCGCTTTCGCTGGTGGTTTGGATTACCCGTTGGTGGAAAAATATGCCCGCTCTCGTCACTAAAATTGGTAGCGAAACGCTTGCTATTTATAGTGTACACTATGTGATTTTGTATGGTACCTGGTTTGGTGTAGGCTTGGCCACTTTTTGGAGACAAGCATTAGACCCAATACCGGCGGCGACTGGAGCGCTTTTGTTCGTCATTAGTTTTATCATTTTAATTGCACATATTGAGACGGTTCGGGAAGTGTTCTACAACCAAATTCCGGCACAGTTGCGCATCCTCTATCGACTCGCACGCGTCAAAGCTATCCGCTTTTATTTGCGAGCCCGGCGGCCAGTGCGCAAGATTTGGTTAACTTTTGCTCAATAATTTTTAGAATAGAGAAGTCAGCGGACAGAAGCGGGAGACTAATTTATCAAAATGAATGCCTGACTGCAACTAGAATAAAATATATTCAAACTGAAAAATCCATTGGTGCAAACTGATGGATTTTTCTATTTTTGATGCAATCACTGAAAAAACAAGCGCTTGTATTGTCTAATTCGCATATTTTGATTCAAAATCTTTGAACCTAAAACCTAATACTTTATCACATGAATCGCATATTTTGTACAATTCTTTTTCTATTCGGAATAGGTATCGCCAATGCTC
>JADJNW010000018.1 GCA_016714085.1 Saprospiraceae bacterium | reverse complement strand
TTCTTCCAATTCTTTCAACACCTCCCGATAGGCATCCCGATCAATATTTTCCAGACGCAATTCTTGCTTTTTATTTTCGATCAATTGCTTGTATTCTTGCTGTTCTTGTGCCCATTGTGGTGGAAGGTTTACAGCTACTTGATTTGGTTCAGCAATTGAATTCTGATATACCCACCATCCCGCTCCTGCGACCAGTAAAACCGCAACGCTCGCCGCAACGCCCATCAAAAAACCGCGCATGGTTTGCCTGGATGTATTTATTGGCTTCAAGCCTTGCTGGCGTTGCACTTCCGCCCAGATTTTAGCGCGATCAGGCTGCTCTATTGCATCCAATTCTTCCCGCAAATCCCGAATCCGTTTTTCCAAATTATTCATGATATAATATTTATCATTTACTGAATATGATTCACCAAGTCCCCCTTTCTCCAAGTCTCCCTGTCACCTCGTCTCCAATCCTCCAAATCTCAAACCCTTCAATCGTTCTCGTAATAATTTCTTCGCCCGCATATACTGCGTTTTCGAGGTTGATTCTGTAATGCCCAATGCTTCCGCGATTTCTTTATGCTGCATTCCTTCTATTAAAAATAAATTGAATACAATCCGGCAGCCTTCCGGCAATTCTTGAATCGCATAATGAATCGTTTTGGCATCCCAAAGTGGCGCTTCTTCTTCGGCTTCTTCATCTTCCAAATCCGCTACCACATTGAGTTCCACTACTTGAAACTTCTTTTTATTGCGCAAATGCGTCAATGCAGTGGTCACAATAATCCGCTTGATCCAGGCACCAATCGTGGACTCCCCCCGAAAGGTGTGCAATTGCTGAAATACTTTAGTAAAGCCTTCCTGCAATACATCCTCCGCCTCCACCGCACTCGCCATCATGCGTATCGCGGTATTATACATCGCACCTACGTAACGATCGTACAATTCGTATTGTGCGCGGGGCTTGCCGGCGAGGCATTCTTTTAGCAATTCTTTTTCTGCGGTCGTTGCTTGCACGTTTTGTTTCGGGTTTTTCTATCAAATCTGGTTGCTTGTTTCTTGCCGCTTGCTGCTGGCTTCTGAAATCTAATTTCTATACCAAAGATGCAGGGATGGTTGGAAAGTTGGAATGGAGTTGAAATTTTTTTTACATTAGATAAAATACTACCGCATTCTTTTCTGAATATCTTGTATTTGCCCTTTTGGAATCGCAGCAATGAGCTTCTTGGTGTATTCCGATTGCGGATTTTCATAAATCGCTTCGGCAGAGCCAAATTCTTCGATTTTACCTTGATTCATCACCATCATGCGGTCGCTAATGAGTTTGACCACCGAAAGGTCGTGCGAGATAAAAATATAGGTAAGTTGCTGTCGTTCACGGAGTTCCATCAGGAGGTTGAGTACCTGCGCTTGCACCGATACGTCGAGCGCGGAGACGCATTCATCACAAACGATAAACTTGGGATTCAAAGCTAAAGCCCTTGCTATGCAAATGCGCTGGCGTTGTCCGCCTGAGAATTCATGAGGATAGCGGTAAAAATGTTTGTCTTCCAGCCCCACTGTTTTTAGCAATTCAAAAGCGCGTTCGCGGCGTTCTGCTTCGTTTTGTCCAATTTCATGGACACGCATCGGTTCTATAATTGCATTGCCAACTGTACCACGGGGATTGAGCGAGGAATAAGGGTCTTGAAAAATGATCTGCATTTCTTTACGCAGCGGTTGTAGCTCTTTTTCAGAGAGTTGCAATAAATTTCTATCGGCGTAATGAATACTGCCATCGGTCGCGTCGATCAGACAAAGAATGGTGCGCCCCAACGTGGTTTTGCCGCAGCCGGATTCGCCTACTAATCCAAGCGTTTCGCCGGGAAACACATCAAAAGTAACGTCATCAACGGCTTTAATAAAATTTTGAGTCTTACCTAAAATGCTTTTTCTACCTGGAAACCAGGTCTTTAAACTTTCTACTTTTAGTAAAGGTGATTGTTGCTCAATAATTTTCAGGCGCGTTTTTGTTTCTTCTTTAGGAATACGCAGTTTGGCAATTTTTTCAATAAAAGTTTGATTGGCATCATCGAAAAAATCAGCAATCATGGGCAAGCGTCGCATTTTAAAATCCAAGGGCGGCCGACAAGCCAGCAAACCCTGTGTGTAAGGATGTTGTGGATTTTGGAAAATATCAAGCACACTGCCCTGCTCTACAATTTTACCCTGGTGCATGACCAATACGCGATCCGCAATTTCAGCAATGACGCCCAAATCATGTGTGATAAATAAAACCGAAGTATTCAGCTCTCGCTTGAGATCATTCATTAATTCCAGGATCGTCTTTTGCACGGTGACGTCAAGAGCCGTAGTAGGCTCATCTGCGATAAGAAGGCCTGGGTTGCAGGCCATTGCCATTGCAATCATCACGCGCTGTTTCTGACCTCCCGAAATTTGATGCGGATAAGTATTGTAAATGCGCTCCGGTTGCGGCAATTGCACTTTGCTAAATAGCTCTAACACAGCGGTTTTGGCAGATTTTGCATCCATATTTCGATGCAGGCGAAATACTTCAGCAACTTGTTCTCCGCATTTGAAAACGGGATTAAGCGAAGTCATTGGCTCCTGAAAAATCATCGCCAATTCGTTTCCACGAAAGCGACGCATCTGATTTTCAGGCAATTGCAACAAATCAACCGCCTCATTTTCTTTTCTATGAAACCAAACTTCTCCGCTTTCCACCTGCGCAGGAGGTGAAGCCAAAAGCCGCATAACAGACAAAGCCGTGACCGACTTGCCTGAGCCTGATTCCCCAACAATACCAAGCGTTTCACCACGAAAAACGTCAAAACTAATACCGTCCACCGCCGTCACGACTCCCTCGTCCGTATGGAATACAGTTTTTAAATCCTTGACTTCCAGCAACTTTTCGTGGATTTCGTGCATTACAGTTTTAATAAATCTCTAATTTATTACTCCCTCAATAACAATTCAATCCGATTTTCAGCTACATTCAAATCCAGGCGGTCAAAGTTAAGCAACCACTCGACCAAAGAATCACCTAATAACTCCTTTCGCCAGCCATGTTCAACGCTTGCGGTCAGGCCATCATGCCCATTTTTCAGTTTTCGAATGGCGTTGCGCGGCAATACAAACGCGGGCGTCAGTCCACTTTCGATACAGCGGTACTTCACAAGCAAATAAAGCATTTCCTGGATCAAATCTTCGCGCGGATCTTCCTCCTCTTCTGTTGGGATTTGTTTGATTAGGTATTTTTCTGCTTCAGAAGGAGGCTGATGAAACATTTCTTCAAAAAGCTGACCATATTGGGAAATGAGCTTGTCCGGTAAACGACGGTTGCGAAAAAGCGCTTCCCGCCCGGAGGCAACGCCACGCACTAATTGCCCCAATAACTTACCCGAGAGCACCATTTCTTTGGAATAATTTTTTTCTTCGGCAATGCGGCGGCGCCAGTCCAACAGGCGCATCAGGAATACTTTCTCTCGCCTGTTGAGCGATTTCATCAACTCGCTGTTGAGCGCTTCGTGATTGGGATCTTTGAAATAAAAATTCGGGGATTCGAGTTGCGCAAATTCTTCCTTAGCCCAATTCGTGCGCCCTTGTTCTTCTAATTTTCCTGATAATGTTTCCCAAAGATCGTACAAAGGCATTACATCTTCGAGGGCATAATCCAATTGCTTTGCCGAGAATGGCCGAGCCTCCCAATCTGTCACCGCATAACCCTTATCGAGATTGATTTGCAATTCACTTTCTACCAATTTCCGAAAGGAAATAGGGTATTTATATCCTACAAAACCAGCGGCGATTTGCGTATCGAATACATTTTTGGGTACGGTATCGAAGAGAGAATTCAGCAGCCGGTAGTCGTTATCACCGGCATGCGTAATCTTTACAACAGACTCGTTTTCAATCAATTCCAAAAGTGGAATCAAATCATTTACCTTAAATGGGTCGATCAAGTAAAGCCCGTGTTCGGTTTTCACTTGCACCAGACAAAGGCTTGTGACAAAGCGTTTTTCGCCAACAAATTCGGTATCAAAACTCAACCAACTAATGCCTTCGTTTTCGTGTCTAAATTGCTGGAGTTTTTTTTGATCTTCAATGAGTTGAAAATCCGATTTGGTTCTTGACATGTTACGGAATTGTAATTTCTTTTTTGCTACGCTCGAAAAATACTAAAGTTTTAATAATTTGCTAAAGCTTTAGCAAAATTCAAATTTATATACTTCAAAAGCGTTACTGTTTTAGGAAAATACGTCTAAATATAAGTGAACAGTCGGAAGATTGAACGGTTGATCTAATTAGACAGTTTCAAATCTATAAAATATCATACAATGAAACGCGCTCTTAAAATTACACTTATCACACTTGGAGTCCTTGTCGTGCTGGTTCTGGGTGCAGCAGTGGCTATCCCTTACTTTTTCAAAGACCAGATTTAAGCAACAATCAAAGAAACAGCAAACGAAAGTCTGAACGCCAAAATGGACTTCAGCGACATAAGTCTATCTCTTTTCAGGAACTTTCCAAACCTGACGGTAAGGATCTATGATCTTTCGATTGAAAATATAGAACCTTTTGAGGGAATCAAACTTGCGGATGTAAAATCAGCGGACGTGACCGTGGATATTATGTCAGTCATTCGCAATGAAAATCCATTGAAAATCAAGGGTATCAATGTAAAACAACCCAAAATAAATGTATATGTATTGGAAGATGGCCGCGCCAACTACGATATTGCCAAACCAAGCACCGACACGACTGCTGAGGAAGCAGAACCCGCAGATTTGAGCGCTTTCCGAGCTAATCTCCAAGGATATAGCATCGAAGAAGGCGATATTCTATACGATGATGAGAGTTTGGGTGCCTATGTTTCGATCAAAGGCTTGAACCATAATGGTTCCGGCGATTTTACAATTGATGTATATGACTTGGACACCGAGACCGAAATTGACTCCTTGACAGTGAGTTATGGCGGCATCACTTACCTCAAGCGGGCACATACTGCATTGGATGCGATTTTCAATATTGACCAGAAGAATAGCAAATATACTTTAAAGGAAAATGTATTGAAATTGAATGAGTTGGAATTAAACGCCGATGGTTTTGTGCAATTGGTTGACTCTGTTAATACAGCTATGGATTTGACGTTCTCAACGCCTCAAAATAGTTTCAAGAATTTGCTTTCGATGATACCAAACGCTTATATCGCGGGGTACGAAAATGTGAAAGCCGACGGCAAATTTGATCTTGGTGGCTGGGTAAAAGGCACTTATAACGGCGATTTAGAGCAATATCCAGCATTTCAAATCAATCTTGGCGTGGATAACGCGAATGTAAAATATCCTGATTTGCCATTAGGCATTACGAACATCAACACCAAGGTGAATGTCAATAGCCCTTCGAGCAATTTTGATGATATGGTGGTGAATGTGCCGAATTTTGCAATGAAATTAGGAAGCAATCCTATTAAAGCTATTTTTAATCTGAAAACGCCGATTTCTGATCCTGATATTGATACCAAAATTGATGGCGTACTGAATTTGAAAGAATTGTCCCAAGCCTTTCCGATGGAAGGCGTCAATGATTTGAATGGGGTCATAGCAGCGAATATCGAAGCGAAAACGCGGCTTTCTTATATCGAAAATCAGGAATACGAACGTGTGAATATGAATGGTGTAGCCGAAATTACCAATCTTACTTATAAAGATGCCATTTATCCTGCCATCCGCATCAATAATGCCAAAGCTGCTTTTACGCCGCAAAATGTTCGGGTTGATAATTTTGATGCGAAGCTGGGCAAAAGCGATATCAAAGCGAACGGACGCGTGGACAATATCCTAGCTTATTTCTCGCCGAAAAAAACGATGAAAGGCAGTTTTACCGTGCGTTCCAACTATTTTGATGCGAATGAATGGATGCCACAGGAAGATGCCTCCCAACCGGCGTTGCCCGCTGCGGAAGAAAGTGCAGAAGAAATTGAAATTTTTGATCGCTTCGACTTTACTTTGGATGCTACACTTGGCGAAATCGTTTACGATACTTACAATATAAAAATACAGTGGTGAAGGGCAATATGAAGCCTAACAAATTGGTGGCACAAGAGTTGAGTACCAATATTGGTAATAGCGATATCCGAGCTTCGGGCACAATTACAAATATGTTTGACTATTTATTTGATAATCAGACGCTTGGTGGAAATATTTCGCTTGCTTCTAATTTCTTGGATTTGAATCAGTTTATGACCGAAAGCCCCGCTACGTCTACGTCCCAGCCGACTCCCACGACAGAAGGCACGACAAGTTCTACGGAAGCATTGGAACCTATTTTAGTGCCGGAAAATATAGACATTGATGTGAATGCCGATATTAAAAAATTGCTTTATACGAATATGGAATTGAGCAACATAGAAGGTGGACTTTCGATAGCCAATCAAGCGGTAACATTGGATAACGTCACTGCAAGCACCTTGGGTGGCAGGATGGCTTTGAGTGGTGGCTACGACACGAAGGATAAGGAAAATCCTGGATTTAGCTTGAAATACGATTTACAGAGTATGGATTTCCAAAAATCCTTTAATGCTTTCAATAGCTTTCAGGTGTTGGCGCCGATTGGACAATTCCTGAAAGGCACTTTCAATACGAGTTTGATCTTGGACGGAAAATTGGGTCAAAATATGATGCCAGATTTTACCACCTTGAGCGCTCAGGGTTTCCTGGAAACGCTTAATGCAGTGATTGAAAATTTTAAACCTTTACAAGCGGTGGGTGATAAATTGAATCTTGATTATTTCAAGGAAGAATTGAAAATCACCAATACTAAAAACTGGTTTGAACTCAAGAATGGCGCAGTAGAAGTAAAGGAATTTGACTATAAGTACAAGGATATTGATATGAAAATCGCTGGAACGCATAAGATTACCCAAGATATTGATTACATCATCAAAGCAAAAATTCCGCGCAAACTACTTGAAAAAACAGGCGTCGGGGCAGCTGCAAGCGCCGGCTACAATCAGTTGAGCAAAGAGGCATCCCGATTTGGTCTGAATTTGAAGCAAAGCGAATTTGTAAATGTGCAATTCAATTTGACTGGCAATATCAAAAGCCCGAAAGTGGACATGAAATTGCTCGGCGCTGATGGTGAAAGTGTAGTAGAATCGCCAGCTGAAGCTGTCAAAGATGCAGTAAAGGAAGAAGTAGAATCAAAAATAGAGGAAGGGAAGCAAGCCGTGAAAGAAACTGCTGAAAAAGCAATTGATTCCGTGAAAACGGTGGTCGGGCAAAAAGCAGAAGCGGTTAAGGATTCGCTTGCTAAAAAAGCAGAAGAAGCCTTGAAAGATAAGGCTGGTTCGCTCTTGGACACCGCAGCCACTAAAGAAGTCGATAAGATCAAAGAAGAATTGGAGAAATTCAATCCGTTCAAAAAGAAGAAGAAAAACGGAGAAGGAAATGGTGGGAATTAAATCAAGGAGTTGTGCCACACTTCTAAGTGCGGCACAACTTTATTATTAGAATTTATAATCCACTCTGGCCGTCAAATTTCTTGGGCCTTCTAACAATCCTGGACGTACGGAGTATTCTTTATTAAAGATATTTCCCAGAAGGAAAGAAATTTTTAAATCCTTTGCGAAGGTGTAACTCGCACGCACATTATGCAACCAAAATCCATTGTCATTTTCCACCCGATAGCGCTGCAAGCCTTGTATAATCAATAAAAATACAGCATCAATTGCTTCCACATGGCTGTTTCGAAAAGATTCCAATCCAACAGCAAAAGCACCTTTTTGTAGCTCTGCGTCCAACTTGAATGTATGCCGAGAGCGATATTTCAGAATATTATCGGTTTTGAGAGAAGAGTTATTGTAATTGATGTATTCGATTGAGTTGGAATTTGCGGTACCATCAAAACTATCGTAACGAGGATCGATGTAAGTATAGCCGGTCAATAATCCAAATTCCCAGTCTCCGAAAAGCTTACCACGCCCAGCTACAGAGATATCAAGCCCTTTGATTTCCGTACCACCAATATTCGTCGCCTGGAAAACAGGCAGTGGAAATTGAGTGCTTCGCACCAAATTAAACTCGATCATATCGCTGTAACTCATCTGAAAAGCAGCAATATCAAGGAATCCTTCAAATGTTGATAGCTTAAATCCTTGCTTGATGCCGATTTCAGCACTCCATCCCGTTTCAGAACCCAGCGTTGGATTGGGTACTACAAAAAACCACCCACGTCTGTCACAATATATTTTTCGGCAATCGTAGGATAGCGATAGCCTTGCCCCCAGGACGCGCGCAAATACGTGTAATCAGTCGCCCGGAAATTGACACCCAGCCGAAACACAGGTTGCGACTCCTCATCTTCAGATGGTGTTACCTTGACGCCAAGCGGCGATTCAAAACCAGGATTTGTCAGCAAATTATTTTCAAAACGAAAACCTGCCGAAACATTGAGGCGATCCCAAAATTCCTTTTCTAACTGAACGTAAGCCGCGAGATTGCGAGCGGAGAAAGTTGTATCGCCGTATAATTCTGCTGTTACTTGTGAGTATTGCCCAACAAATCCAGTAGTCATCACCAAATCCCAATCTACAAAGCGCTTTTGGAACTGATATTCCCCATAAAAAATTTCTGATTCATTCGATTGATTATCGCTGTTATCATTATCCACTTTGTAAAAACGCCCCAAAAATTTATGGCGATTGCCAGCCTGGTCAAAATAGGTGATATGCGGATCAAGATTATAACGAAACCGCTTTCGCACAGTGGCGGTAGTATCGTTTGGTGGTTCGTAGGCAGTCGTATCGGTTTGCCAATAGAAAAAAGAGCCGCTTTCACCTTTATTTACATTGCCATTCAATCCTATTGTGAAACGGTCGGTCACGCGATAGGTTGTGTTGAAATTAAACCGCCCGAAGTCTTTGTAAGTATCTTTATTAAAGCTATTTTCTTTTAAATAATAACTGCCGAGTACCAAATCTAATTTTTTAAACTTCTGGCGATGCGAAATACTCCCGCCAACATAATAGGGAGCGCTATCCCACCATTTTTTGCGTTCGTCCTCGGGACTAAAAAAGTGGGTATAAAACGCAGCAACCCTGGTCTCCGGTTCAGATTTTGGCAATGCGCTTCTGATATTGATGATGCCATTCAAAGCGGAAGAGCCGTAAAGCGAAGATGCCGCCCCTTTTACGATTTCCACTTGTTCGATATTTTCAATCGGTACGTCGTCCCAGTTAGGAAAACCCGCATCGGCCTGGAGGATCGGAATATCGTCCACCATCAACAACACGCGACTACCTGCCCCATAAGAATAGCCAGAACCCCCGCGAATATTGGCTTGTCCGTCAACGACGCTCACACCTGGCACTTTTTCTAAAGCATCATCAATGGTGAGCTTGCTTGTATTTTCAATCAGATTTGGTCTTAATACTTCGAGCGAAACGGTCACTTCGCTGAGCGGTTTTTGGTATTTACCACTGGTCACGGTCGCCGTTTGCAGTACGCTGGTTTCAAGAGTTAATGCTGCGTCAAGTGTAATATTCTCGTTTGCTTGCAAAGTAATTGATTGCGTAAATGGCTGATAACCAACGTAACTCACTTCTACTTTATAGGTACCAGGATCAAGTGAGACGGAATAGACGCCTTCAATGTCAGAAACAGCACCTCTCGCTCCAGCGAGGATGGTAGCTGCAATGAGTGGTTCGCCGTTGTCTTTGTCTGTGATTTTCCCTGTAAGCGTGGCTTTTTGCGCCTGTAAGAAGCTGATGCACAAGAACATAGACATCAGCAGGAAGAGGTTGTTTTTCTGCATAGAATGTCAAAATTGGTTTGTAAATGGTGATATAGGCTGTTCTCAGGGCAATTCGCTCAGCAGCAAAGTTAAACGAATGTAATGCAAATTTTAAATTTTTTATTCCTGTCGTGCAGCGTATTGGACAAAACGCAAAAATTTTCTTCGTCACAAACGCCAAATGTCATATATTGCCAAAAATCTAATGAATCACTACAAACAAAAATCATTCTTACTATGAAGAGAATTTTACTGCTCAGTATTGTAATATTTTCTATCGGCAAAAGTCTTATTGCTCAAACTTGTACACCTGATCGAACATTACCCGATTCTGTTGTCATTTTTCCACTCCCTTTTTCAGAAACCAACCCAATGGGTGGTATCAATGACACCGCTTGTATCGGCGAACCCTTTGAATTTGCTGTGACGGTGAACGTGCCTGCTACTTTCGCCTCTCCGTTTGGTACCGTTCCAATTAATAGTATTGATATGGCTACAGATGGCGCTATCCGTAAAATTCCAGTAGGGATAGACTATGTTTGTAATCCGCCAAATTGTATTTTCCCTAAAGATTCCAGTGGTTGTATTCTATTGTTTGGCACGGTGAACGATACAGCAGGCGTATATGATGTAGCGATTGATTTTGTTATTCAAAGCGTAATTGCCTTTCCAATTAGCTTCCCAAATCCATCGCTATTTCCTGGCAATTATTACTTACATGTCAAGCCCAATGGGGAGTGTGTGACTTCTACGGATGACCTTGCTGATCTCGGCGTAAGCACGAAGGTGCGCCCCAATCCATTTAGCGGCTTTGCGCAAATTGTGATCAATACGCCGATCAGTGGGAATTTTGATTTTACGGTGACCGACCTCCTGGGTAGAAAAATACGCCGCGAGCGCGTCAATTTGATCGTCGGAGAAAATACCATTGATTTTGATGGCAGCGAATTAGCGGCTGGTGTCTATATTTATACCTTGAGCGATGGCGAAAGACAATTGTCGGATAAAATGATCGTTCAAAAGAATTAAATCAATAAAATGTGGTGGATTTCGTAAAACCCGCCACATTTTCACTTGCTCTCCTGTTTCTCTTGCCCTGTGAATACATTATCGAATTGCTTATCATGTATAAGCAACTTATAATCATTTATTTAAAACCAAATTAAACAGCGCATGAGAAAATTTTTACATTCGTTTCAAATTATAATATTTTGTTGCTTAACAAGTAGTGTTTTCGCACAAATGGCTTGTCCCGGTTGTGTTGTGAGCCTGCCCGATTCGCTCCCGGTAGATACGATTTATTTAACAGATGCTCCCAGTGGACGAGTTGGTGAGTTTTACGATGGGGATGTGAGTTTTAGAATGCCGAAGACTACAACCCCTGTAGCTGCTGAGGATCCAACGGTTATTCCCGGCATCACCATCAATGAAATTACGATTATTTCGGTTTCCAATTTGCCTCCTGGCTTGACGTGGGAAGCCAATCAAACCGTTTTTAAGCCTGCCGAACTCACCGATGGTTGTGTGAAATTTTGCGGAATACCTTTACAACCAGGGGTTTATGAAATAGAAGTGGTCGTAGCTGCCAAGATTTTGGTGATTACACAAACCACCTCTTTCTCCTTTCCTCTTGTCATCGAACCGGCAGTGAGCGTTACCGAGGGTTTTACCTTGGAAAATGCCTCCGGCTGTGGCGAAGTAAGCGCGCATTTTATCAATAATATTCCTTCGATGGGGCGTGAGGGCTTTTCTTATTCCTGGGGATTTTGGAAATGGACGCGGTACATCTGATGAAAATCCTGCAAGCCAAATTTACTCAGAACCAGCCAATATGAAATAAATTATCGCGCAATCGTCGATACTTCTGCTTATATCCTCACCAACGTTCGCCTGGAAAGCTTTGGTTGTAATGATTTTTTTGGCGGCAAGCCCGACATTGTACTGGAAGTGCTTGATCCTGCGGGTACTCGAATTTACCAATCTTCGCAAATCGACAATGCGACCGCACCCTTGAATTATAACCTCAATATTCCTATCGGTGAAGGCAATTATGCAATCCGCGTGACCGATGACGATCAAGGCATCGAAGGAGGTGACGACGAATGCGGCATTATTAATTTCAATCGCTTGTCAAATGGCAGTTTACAAGATGTAGAACTCACTGCTAATATTACGATTTTCCATAAAGTAGATACCGTTGAGTCTGTGGATACAATAATCGTTTATCCGCAGCCGGCGAAGCCTGTCGTGACGGGTTATGATAATGAATCCTTATGCAAAGGAGAGAAAATAAAATTGGTGAGCAGCTATGAAAATAATATCCAATGGTATCACGATAGCATACCAGTGATCGAAAATGGCACGGAAACTGCCATAAACATTGACGAAAGCGGCGCTTATTGGGTGCAATATACTTCGCCGGATGGGTGTCAGGTAATATCCGAACCTCTTGCTATAATTTTTGAACCGCTACCGCCCACACCACTATTTTTGAATGATAGAAACTGGTTATCGCTTTATGATTCGACGATGATTCCGAACAATTATACTGCACAATGGTATTTGAATGGAATCCTCCTAGAAGGTGCAAATGGACTTGCTTTCTGTGCGCCGACGAATGGCGCTTATCGTTTGGAAATGGTTGATAATCAGACAGGTTGTGCTAATAGTTATTCACTTAATGTAACCCTTAATCCTGCTTTTGCCGGATGCGGTTTTGCTACATCTACCGAAGATCGTTTTGGGGAATTGGTCAAGAATTTACAAGTTTACCCGAATCCGACCAATGGAGCGGTTTGGCTTGCATTTGATCTGGATCAAACTAATGATGCTATTCTTACCGTTCGCAATGCGCTTGGCGCAATGATTTCAAAGACTACGCATAGGAATTTATTTGGTGAAACGCGCCTGGATATTGATTTGCGTAATCAAGCTTCCGGGATGTATTTTGTAGAAGTGCAAATTGAAAATGGAAGAAAAAATTTAAAAATTATTAAACAATAAATATAATATTGCATTTAAAAATAAATTGTAATAACTTGACAGAACACGGATTATAACAGATACGGCGGATGTTTGCGGATTAACATAGAAAAATCTGTTGTTATCCGTTGCATCAGTGACAATCCGTGTTCTAATAATATTCTATCCGAGCAATAAATTAGGTTGAATATTTTATCGAGTAAAAAGATAAGTCATTTCCAAGCCTTCGATTTCGGTTTGCTCGTCCACCATTTCAATAATGAGTTCGCCAATTAAAGATTTTAATTGCAATAGCATGATTGGCACTTCGCTTTGACGAATGGCAATATGCAGAGACGCGACCTCTCCAAAATCCTGTTGCACCATTTCCAAATCCAATTTTTTCACCGCGTTCATCACATTGCTCATTAAAGCATAATTAAAGATAATACGATAGACATCTTCGACCGTTCGTTCAATGATTTCAGCCTGTTGCAAAGCATCGGGCCGCGCTGAGTTTGTAAGCATTTATTAACCCGGAAGTACCCAAAAGGGTGCCTCCAAAATAACGCACGACAATCACCATTACATTGGTCAATCCAAAACTATCAATCTGCCCCAGGATCGGGCGGCCCGCAGTACCACTGGGTTCGCCGTCATCATTCGCACGGTAGCTGTTGCCATCCAAACCCAAGCGCCAAGCGTAGCAATGATGCCTGGCCTTGGGGTGCAATTTTCGCGTTTTTTCCAAGCATTCTTGCCAATCTAATTCATTATAAACAGGATACGCATAAGCAATAAACTTACTGCCTCGATCTTTGAATTCTCCCGTGCTTTCCGACGCGATTGTTTTATAGGTATCTTTCATCTTGCTACTGCAATTAATACAATGGCGATCATCGCCAGCAAAACGCCTAAGATATTGATTTTTGATAATTTTTCGGCAAATAAGAGCCAAGCCAGTAATGACGCTAAACCAATGATTGTCACGTTGTTAATTGGAAAAACGACCGAGCCATGCCAGCCTACGCTCAAGGATTTGAGTAGAAAATAAACCGAACCAAAATTGGGAACACCAAGACAAATGCCTGCCACTAAATTACGCCAGTGTAAAGTTGTTCGCCTTGTTATCAAATTAAAAATAATATAAAGAGACCCCAGAAATGCAGCCGTACTGAAAATAAAGGTTGTAAAAAGCAGCGTGGCTTTACCGGAAGTATCGCGCTCCACGTATAGCATAATGATTTCAATAACGCCACTGGCCACCCAAAACAATAATGGCAGCGTCCAAAGCAAAGTATGTCGCTGCACATCAGAATTCATTTTTTCTCTTTTATCAGGCATATTGATAAAAACGATGGAAAGTAATGCTGCCGCTAATCCTATTATTTTCAATATCGGTAAGGGTTCTTGGTAAGCGATAATCGCAAATGGCACCGACACGACCAAGGACATCCGCTGCATCACGGAAGCTACCGTAGCGCCAAAGTATTTGACTGTATTTGCTGCAATATTAAACGTAAAAATAAAAATAAGCCCAAGCGTCAGCGCATAGGGCAACCAGGGTACACGAATGGTCTCCGCGTTGATAGGAAATTCACCAATAGCAAGCCAGCCGCAAACCAGGCAAGTAATGTAATTAAATACAATCGCTTGTAAAGATTGTATCTGAAAGCGTGGGAACAGCTTGAAAACCAAGATAATAGCAGTAGAACTCAGAATCGAAAGGATAAGGTATAGCATTGGCGATTTTTTTAGCCAAGCAAAAATAGGCGTTTGTTTCATAGTTTCATCCTATTCTCTCATCACCCAATCACCTTATCCTCCAAATTTCACTTTTCATTCACAAAAAATAATCTTTACAAACCTCTTCGATACTTATATTTGTGGCAAAATCTTTCAAATCGTGCAAAAAACGCTAGAGCAATACGATACGATCACTCAAGAATGTCGAGAGCTTTTTGTTAAAAAAAACAAGGATTACGGCACTGCCTGGCGTATTTTGCGACCGCGTTCGCTCACCGATCAACTCTTTATCAAAGCCAAACGAATCCGCAGCATCGAAGAAAAACAGGAGCAAAAGGTGGGCGATTCTATTGAATCAGAATTCATTGGTTTGATTAATTATAGTGTAATGGCCTTAATGCAGCTCCATTTGCCATCGGACACGCCTTTGGAATTGGATTCGATGAAAGCCGAAACGCTCTACGATCAATACATTGGGCAGGCGCGTACTTTAATGATCAACAAGAACCATGATTATGGCGAGGTGTGGCGCGAGATGCGGATAAGTTCTATGACCGATTTGATCCTGATGAAATTACTGAGAATCAAGCAAATAGAAGATAACGATGGCAAAACGCTGGTATCAGAAGGTTTGGATGCGAATTATTTGGACATCATTAATTATGCTATCTTTGCGCTGATCCAATTGACCGAACAAAAACAAATAAAACCCAATTCATAAGAAATAAAAGCATTTCAACAATGACGCTCGGAACACTCCTACTAATGATCGCCGCTATAGCCCTTGTGATAACAGTATTGGTTGGGTTCGGCTATAAGGGTCATAAAAACTGGCTGCTTACTTTTCTTCAAAACTTTTGTGGCTCGCTGTTTATTTTTTCTGGCGGCGTGAAAGCAATTGATCCGCTGGGTACTGCCTATAAAATGGAGCAATATTTTGCTGAATTTGAAAAGACATTTGAAGGTACTTGGTTTTCTTTCTTAGCGCCTTTGTTTCCAAGGCTTTCAGAAGTTGCGCCTACTTTTTCTACCACTATGATCGTGCTGGAAGTCGTGGTGGGCGCTGCACTTATTCTTGGTGCCAGGAATAAATTGACCAGTTGGGTATTCTTGATTATTGTAACGTTTTTTACTTTTTTGACCGGATTTACTTACCTCACAGGATATGTGCCTGATGGCGTTAATTTCTTTCAGTTTGGCAAATGGGGACCTTACGTGGAAACCAATATGAAAGTGACCGATTGCGGTTGTTTTGGTGACTTTTTAAAATTGCAACCTAAAGTTTCTTTCCTGAAAGACGTGTTTCTGATGATTCCGGCCTTATTGTTCGTATCCAAGCATAAGGATATGCACAAACTGCTGACGCCCGTGGGTCGCACGATGCTGCTTTCGGTGCTTGGAATAGGAACGGTATTGTTTTGCATTAGCAATTATGTATGGAATCTGCCGGTGGTGGACTTCCGTCCATTTAAAGAGGGTGTAAATATTGCGGAACGCAAAAAGCTGGAAGAAGAAGCTGCTGCCAATGTGGAAGTCACGGGTTATAAACTCAAGAACAAAAGTAGCGGAAAAGTAGTAGAAATGCCTTATGATCAGTTCCTTAAAGAATTCAAAAATTATCCAAGTGAAGAATGGGATTATGAGCAAATCAAATCAGAACCTGCCATAGAACACACCAAAATCAGTGATTTTGACTTGCAGGATTTTGATGGAAATAGCGTCACCGATCAAATTCTCAGTGATTCGAGTTATAGTTTTTTGATTGTTTCGCATAAACTTTATGGCAAATCGGCTGGCACGGAGACATTTACCGTTTCTGACACGCTTTATGCAGTCGATACAGTAATCGCCGGAAAAACGGTTTCTTACGTACAAAGGATTGATTCTATTATCAATAGAGATGTTGAAAAAGAAAAATATGAATGGAAAGCCGACTTTTTAAGCGCCTGGAAAGAAGTAGTCAATCCGATGCTGGAATCAGCGAAAAAAGATGGATTGCAAGTTCACGCAGTGACAGCATTTGAAAGCCCTGAAAAGATTCAAGATTTCCAGACCGCAAGCGCAAGCGATTATCCGATTTTGTGGCAGATGATATTTTATTAAAAACAATTATACGCTCCAATCCCGGGATTGTATTATTAAAAAATGGAGCAGTAGTACAAAAATGGCATTATAAAAAGCTGCCTGCTTATGAAGAAATAAAAGCGAAGTATTTGAAATAATTGACTTTTAAGAACTAAATGTTCAGATAAAATAATAATTTAATAATGATTGTACGGTTATTTCTAAAAAATAACGCTTTATTTGCATGGTAAAGAATTCCCGTGAGAAAATCCAAGAAGTACCGACGCTAAGATGCTGAGTAGAAGGAACGTCCGCATAAAAGTAATGCAGATACTCTATTCGATGAGTAGAGACAAAAAGCTGGGATACGACGAAGCGTTGCAGCAATATCGCATCAATGTCAGGCAGTCATTTGAGCTGTACCTGTACACCTTATTGCAATTGATTCGCATCGCCGAATACGCCGAGCAAGATGCAACAAATCGTTCTGCAAAACTACTGCCTACCGAAGAAGACTTGAATTTCTCCAATAAGCTTGGTAATAACGATTTGATTCATTCGGTCTCCCAAAACGAAGGTTTCAATCGCCTGGTGCGCCACTTCAAACTGGGAGATAAAATAGACGAAGATAAAACCCGCCAGGTTTATACGGAATTTTCCAAAACAGACGAGTATAAAGCATTCATTCTCAATAATAGTACTACCCCCGACGATCAGCGCCAGATTTTGCTTGGGCTTTATAAGCATTGCATGAGCAACGAAATGTTCTCAGATCAAGTAGAAGATAATTTCCCGCTTTGGATTGACGATGAATCCTTGATTATAGGCGCCATCAAAAAGACGATTAAAGCATTACCAGCCGCAGCGGATTTCTATGAAGAGTTTCGACCGCCTTTGGAAACGACGGTTGAATTTGGGGAGGTCTTATTTAAAATCGTTAATGAATCGGATGAAGAATTGCTGCGCATTATTGAGCCTACGCTCAAGAATTGGGACGCCGAGCGTGTTGCAGTAATGGATATGATCTTGCTGAAAATGGCGCTTTGCGAACTCATGTATTTCCCTACGATTCCTACCAAAGTGACGTTGAATGAATTTGTAGAAATTTCTAAAATGTATAGCACCGACAAAAGCAAGGATTTTATCAATGGCATTCTCGATCGATTGATGAAACAATTGAACAAAGAAGGCAAAATCAAAAAAGAAGGCCGCGGCTTGCAAGAATAGAAATTGAAAACACCTGCACAAACAATCAAGATTTTTTAACTTTGATGTGACTTTTTCGGATTTTTGCGTCTAAATAATAAAATTGCCCTTCCGGCACATCCAAAAGCGTTCAATCTTTTGGATACAAAATTACAAAACACTCGATTTGCCCTATCTCTTTCAGTTCGCTGAAGCTGAAATGTCCTATTATTCAATTAAACGAAAGCCTTTAACTTATTAAGTCATGAAAAGAACAACCTTTACCCTGATTTTCATTGCAGCTATAGGTCTGCAAATCGCATTCGCTCAATACGATGCTGCTAAAAACGCACTCGGTCTTCGAGCGACTTTTCTAAACTACCAGTTTCCTATTCACAATCATTGGCGTCCCAATGAATTCACAGTGGGCGCAGAAGTGGAATACCTGCGTCATTTGAACAACGCGCTCAATCTTTCTTTCCCTTTAAAATTAGCTAAAGCAGAATTGCCACTCGATGAAATGGGCAACACCAATGATGCCGCGATCATCAGTTTGGATGCCTTGCTCCAACTCAAGCTTTTTAAGGAGAAGAATTTTATCTATCCTTATTTGTATGGTGGAGTTGGCGCTATTAGTACAGAATTTGAAGAAATATCCTTCGCTGCGCCCGCAGGTTTAGGATTGAATTTCCGATTAGTACGCATACTTACCTGAGTTTCAAGGAGAATATCGCTTCGGTTTTGATGATTTGAGAGATAATATACAAATTGGAACTGGTTTATTGATTTTGCTTGGCGAAGGCGCGAGTACGCCAACCGTTCAAGATGCAGATAAAGATGGCGTTCCCGATGGACAAGACCTTTGCCCGACTGTGGCTGGATCTGCTGCGACTAATGGTTGCCCGGACGCTGATAATGATGGTGTACCCGATGGAGATGATGAATGTCCGGATGTAGCTGGCTCACGTACACTCGCGGGTTGTCCTGACCGCGACAATGATGGTATTGCTGATAAAAATGATCAATGCCCAGATGAAGCTGGTACGGCCGCAAACAATGGTTGTCCAATACGTGATGGTGATAATGATGGTGTTCCTGATAGCGAAGACGAGTGTCCAAATGAGGCTGGTAAGCCAGCACTGAAAGGCTGCCCCGACCGCGATAACGATGGCATTGCCGACAAAAATGACCGTTGCCCCGATCAACGAGGTACCGCTGCAACCAATGGCTGCCCAGATAGCGATAACGATGGTATCATCGATAGTGCCGACCGCTGTCCGAACTCTGCAGCCCTGCTTCTAATAACGGCTGCCCTGAGGTAAAACAGGAAGACAAAGAAACCTTAACTTTTGCGACAAGAGCCGTGCAGTTTGAAACCGGTAAGACAACACTTTTGACCAGCTCTTTTGAGGTGTTGAATCAGATTGTGGATATTCTCAAGCGTTACCCTGATTATAAAATGCGCATTGGTGGCCATACGGATAGTGTGGGTAGCTCTTCTACCAACCAAACGCTGTCAGAAGCACGTGCTAAGGCTTGCTACGATTATCTGATTTCAAAAGGTATAGAAGCTTCGCGTTTGAGTTTTACGGGTTATGGTGAAACCAAACCAATAGCAGACAATCGTTATAAAGATGGTCGGGATAAAAACCGCCGCGTCGAATTTGATATTTACCTGAACGAATAACGATTATTACATTAAGCGTCGAATATCCGACAAAAAAGAACGCCGAAGTTGGTAATATCCGCTTCGGCGTTTATTTTTGCATTGCCTCCTGAAAAAACATCCTTTCACGCAAAGTTACCCGCAGGTTAATTTTTTCACACCCATGCGCCTTGTTAGGCAAATCTGCTAATTTTGCGTTTGCTTTGTAGCAATCTACAAACCGTAAACAACCTTAGCCTTATATCTTATGCTTAAACATTTCACTGTTTTTCTAACCGCTTTTCTGTTGTATGGTGCAGTTCTTTCAGCTCAAAACGGCTACACGATCAAAGGAAAGATCCAGGATGCGGAGACCAAGCGAAACTTGGAAGGCGCCTATATCACCGTTGATGGTATGAATAGTCAAGGAATCAGCGACCCGCAAGGAAATTTTGTAATTTTCGGCGTACCTTCCGGCGCTTACATTCTGAGTATTGGTATGACGAATTATGTGCCAATTTCTTTAAATGTAAAAGTAGAAAATGCCAATGTTGATTTGAGCGTTGTGCAAATGGTGGCGCAGCCTGACCTTACAACCACCATAAAAGAAGATTTTATACCAACTATTTCTCTCTCGGATGAAGACTTAGATCAAATAACCAGCAATCAGAATATTTCCGGCGTGTTGACAGCTTCGCGCGATGTGTTTGTCTCAGCGGCGGCATTCACTTTTGGACCGGCTCGTTTTCGCATCCGCGGATTAGATTCTGAAAATACCTTGGTTTATTTGAATGGAATTCCTGTCAATAAATTAGAAAATGGCCGCGTTTTCTGGAACGCTTGGGGTGGACTGAACGAAGTCACTCGCTTCCGCGATGCGGATATAGGATTGACATCACTCACCTACTCTTTCGGTGGCATCGGTGGCGCTACGACCATTGATACCAGAGCTTCGGGCTTTCGCAAACAATTCAGCGTGTCTTATGCCAATTCCAATCGCACCTATCGCAATAGAGTGATGGCGACTTATTCCAGCGGTTTGCTTGATGGTGGCTGGGCTTTCACAGTATCAGGTTCGCGGCGTTGGGCAGAAGAAGGCTATATCGAAGGTACATTTTATGCTGCCTGGGCTTACTTTTTGTCGCTTGATAAAAAATTTGGTGAAAGCCATACACTCAATTTGACTGCATTTGATGCGCCTTTACGTCGGGGACGCTCTACTTCCAGCACTCAGGAAATCTATGATCTGGCGGGTTCTAATTTCTATAATCCTTTATGGGGCTATCAAAATGGTGAAAAACGCAACTCAAGCGTGGTGCATACCGATCAACCGATGTTCATTCTTCGTCACGATTGGAAAATCAAAAATACAGGAACGCTTACTACTGCTGTTTCCTACCAATTTGGTGAAAGCGGCACAACTCGTCTTGATTGGTTTGATACTGCTGATCCACGCCCTGATTATTATCAATATTTGCCAAGTTGGTTTTTGCGCAACGATCAACAGGATGCTGTTGATTACCAAACCGATCAATTGACACTTAGCGAAGAGGCGCGGCAACTCAATTGGGCGAAATTTTATGAAGTCAATCGCAATAGCGAATTAAATAGCATTTTTGGTCAGGAATTAGGCATTCAAAATGTGGAAGGCCGTTGGTCACAATATATCATCGAAGATCAGCGCTCGGACAGTAAAGACGCCAACTTCTCTACCAATTACCAGAATATTTTCAGCGATAAATTTACTTTTCATGCCGGTGCGAGTTATCAAATTCAGCAATTGCATGAATACAAAACTGTAGAAGACCTCCTGGGTGGCGATTATTACGTAAACATTGACAAATTTGCCATCGGCGAACCCGATTTGCCGTTCAATGCTATTCAAAATGACCTCAATAATCCAAGCGGCATTGTACGAGAGGGCGATACTTGGGGCTACGACTATGAAATGGACATCCATCAGTGGAATCTTTGGAGTCAGGGAATTCTGACCTTGCCCAAATTGGATATTTTTATTGCAGGAAATGTTTCAGGCACAAACTTCTGGCGTACAGGCAATTATCGCAATGGACGCTTTGCTGATTCCTCATTTGGAGAATCCGAATCCCAGGATTTTATAAACTACGGCGCAAAAGCTGGCTTGACCTATAAACTCAGTGGAAGGCATTATTTCTTTGCGAATGCGGCCTACCTCACACGCGCGCCTTACGTAGAAACCGCGTATGTGTCGCCGCGTACCCGCAATCACCTTGTGCCGAATTTGACCGACCAAAAAATTATGAGCGCCGAAGCAGGTTATTATTTGCGTTCACCGAATGTGAAAGGCCGCGCTACTGCTTACTTTGCGCAATTCAGCGATCAAATCAGAATCCTGAGATTTTACAATGATCTCCAACGCGATTTTGGCAATTATATCCTTTCTGGAGTTGATCAGCAGCACATCGGTGCAGAGATTGCGCTGGATGTGAAATTGATCGCAGGTCTGAATTTAACAGGCGTCGCCGCTATTGGGCAGTACATTTACACTTCACGCCCCGTGAGCCGCACCTATTTGGATAATGGGAAAGACCTGGTAGTATTGCCACAAGAAGTATCGGTATATAACAAAAATTTCTATGTGGCAGGGATGCCTCAACAGGCTTACACGATGGGATTGAATTATCGCTCGCCAAAGTTTTGGTTTGTCAATGTGAATTTCAATTTCTTCGACGATATTTATATTGATTTCAATCCTGTGCGCCGCACAGTGGACGCGGTGTATGGTTTGGACGAAAATCCTGATCAATTCGAAGAGGTTGTAAATCAAGAACAAGCGCCCAGTCAGTTTACGGTTGATTTATTTGGCGGCAAGTCTTTCAAGTTTGGCAAATACTTCTTATTCCTGAATCTTGGCGTGAATAATATTCTGAATAATACCGAGTTTATTACCGGCGGTTTCGAGCAATTGCGTTTCGACACACGCGACCGACAGCCTTCGGTTTACCCGACTCGCTATTTTTACAATTTTGGTTTGAATTATTTTGCAAACGTAAGTTTCCGATTCTAAAAATCTTTGAAAACAATAAAATACGCATTCATAATGAAATACTTATTTCAAAAATTACTAATACTTTTCTTGTTGGCAGGTGTCAGCGCTTGTATTGATCAGGAATTTGACGAACCGCCCGTGGATGGTGTTGACCCTGGACTCACGGCTAATGCTACCATTGCAGAATTGAAAGCGCTTTATAAATCAGGCACTTATACGCCAATTGAACAAGATTTACTCGTGAAAGGAGTGGTTGTAGCAGACGATCGTTCGGGCAATTATTTTCGTTCCTTCATTTTGCAAGATGAAACTGCTGGTATCGAAATATTGATTAATCTGACGAATGCTTATAATTTCTATCCCGTTGGAAGAGAGTTGTTTATCAAATGCCAAGGCTTGGTTTTAGGCGAATACAATGGCGTGATCCAGTTGGGTGGCTATGTGTATATCGAGGATGGTGCACAACAGTTGGGCGACATCCAGGCTTTGGATGAGCATATCATCAAAGGTAAACGCGTGGGCGCTCCCGAGCCTAAAGCAAAAACGATTAATACCCTCGGCCCTGCTGATATTTCGACTTTGGTCAAATTGGAAAATGTAGAGTTTGCAGGTAATGAAGTTGGGCTTCCGATCTCCGATCAAGTTGGTCGTCAGACGCTCAATCGCACCGTCCTGGATTGCAATGGCGGTAAAATCACTCTGAGAACCAGTGGTTTCGCTATTTTTGCAAACAAACCGGTGCCGGAAGGAAATGGTACAATTACCGCAATTTACAGCGTATTTGGTACAACCAAGCAATTGTATATCCGCGATTATTCAGATATCGTGATGAACGATCCGCGTTGCAGCGGTGGCGGTTCTGGCAATGAAGCATTTGTAAGTATTCAATCTTTGCGCGAATTGTTTAAATCCGGCGCTAGTGCTGCGCCTGCGAATACCAAGATTAAAGGCATCGTTATTTCTGACAAGGATAATAACAACTGGGATAGCAGAAATTTGGTGATTCAGGATTCAACCGGCGGTATCGCGGTGCGTTTCGCCAATAATCATACTTTCGCATTGGGTCAGCAAATAGAAATTATTACGAGCGGACAAGAATTGTCAGAATTTAATGGCTTACTGCAAATCAATAGTGTAGATAATGGTTTAGCCAAATCAAATGGTGCAGGTACGTTGCCAACGCCTCGTGAGGCTACCGTGTCGCAAGTACTGTCGAATCTGGAGAATTGGGAATCTACTTTGGTCAAAATCAAAGATGCGACGATTGCGCAAGGCACGTATTCAGGTTCAAAAAATGTGACCGATGCCTCGGGTTCAGTGGTAATGTTTACGCGCAGTCAGGCTACTTTTTCGGGACAAGCTGTGCCAAGTGGTACGGTGGCAGTAACTGCAGTAGTGTCGCAATTTAATACTGCGCAACTTGTTATTCGCAATACCAATGATATAGACGGTGGTGGCAATAGCAATCCGGGTGGCGGTAGCGAATTGCTCCCAATCAAAGCCGTGCGTGATTTATTTACATCTGGTACGACCGCAGGGCCTGCGAATAAAAAAATCAAAGGCGTTGTCATTTCTGATAAAGACAATAATAATTGGGATGGTCGAAATCTGGTGATTCAAGATTCAACGGCAGGGATTGTCGTGCGTTTCCAGGCGGCGCATAATTTTACGCTCGGTCAAGAGGTAGAAGTAAGCATTGGTGGTCAGGAATTATCAGAGTTTAATGGTTTATTGCAAGTCAATAATGTAGCAGGGACTTTGGCTAAGCTAATCGGTGCGGGCACGCTACCTACACCACGAGAAGCGACTGCGAATCAAGTCATTAGCAATTTAGAAGCATGGGAATCGACTTTGGTGAAGATCAAAGATGTCACGATTGCGAGTGGTACTTTTTCCGGTTCTAAAAATGTGACCGATGCCAGTGGCACAATTGTCATGTTTACGCGCAGTCAAGCTTCTTTTTCTGCACAAAATGTGCCAAGCGGCACCGTGGAAATTACAGCTGTCGTTTCACAGTTTAATACGGCACAAATCGTTATTCGCAGTCCATCTGATATTAAATAAAAATAAATATTCAAACGAAAAACCAACGACGCCTGGCTTCGGCTGGGCGTTTTTTATTTTAAAATGAGTCAACATTTTAGCCGGTGAAGTTATTTTTAGGAATAAAGCAATATCAAGAATGAGCACAAAGGCAAAACGCGCCAAACCCTTTTACTTTAAACAATTCTCTATACATCAAGACCGATGTGCCATGAAAGTAGGAACAGACGGTGTGCTGCTTGGCGCTTGGGCTGATGTAGAAAATACAAAAACAGTATTAGACGTTGGTACTGGAAGTGGACTCATTGCGATTATGCTGGGGCAACGCAATCCGATAAGTCAAATTGATGCGGTAGAAATTGATCCGGATGCTTTTGAACAGGCAAAAGAAAATATGCAAACGACACCCTGGGCAGATAGATTAAACGTATTTCCACGCTTCTATCCAGGATTACGCTAAAAGCTGTGCTCAAAAATATGATCTCATCGTCAGCAATCCTCCTTTCTTTAGCGGAGGCACTTTTTCTGACAATCAAGATAAAAATAACGTCCGGCATACGATAAAATTACCACATGGGGATTTACTAGCCGCGGTGCGAACTTTGCTACACGATACCGGAAAATTTTGTGTAATTCTACCCTTCATCGAAGGATTGCGTTTTCAGGAAATGGCAGAGCATTACCATTTGTATTGTAATAAAATGCTGGAAATACAACCGAAAGAAGAAAAACCTATTGAAAGATTGTTGATGCAATTTGAAAAAACCAGGAAAAATTTAGAAAAAGAGCAATTAATTATCCAAAGCGAAGGCATCAACGAGTGGACAGAGGATTACACCAAGCTTACAGGTGCATTTTATTTGTATATGTAATTGTCAGCAGGCAACAATCTATCGGCCACCTGCCGACAATCAGTTGCTTTGCTTAACTCTCGCCTTCAGCGAGTATTCTTTTAGCCGTTTCAAGTATGCTGGTATCTTCGATATGGACAATGCCTCCATTTGGCCCTTGTTCTAAATAGATATCTGCTACTTCGCCCTTGCCGTTTCTGCCGGCACTAAAATAATTGCGCACCTTTTGCTCTTCGATGTTCAGCTCTTTAGCAATGCGCTTTACACTGCCTGAAGGCAGTTTGTGTTTGATTTCTCGCAATTCTTCAAATGTAATATTCATACTTGAAAAGTTTTGGTTAGAAAAAAATTGGAGAATGGCTCGTAAAATTTATACTGGTAAGTTAAAATTTTTTCCAATAAAAATCAAAGAAAATTAGAAAAATCGCTGCGTTAAATTTTGAAATCCCAAGAAGAAAACAGCATCAAAAGCCTTATCATTATTAGAAATATTGCACAAAAAAAAATAGCTTTAGCCAATCAGCCTTCCATCCTTCATTTCAAGGCAACGATCACTCATTTGAGCAAGGTCTTCATTGTGGGTGACGATGATAAAGGTTTGATTAAAATCTTTGCGCAGATTAAAAATCAATTGGTGCAATTCCTGAGATGACTCTGAATCGAGATTGCCGGAAGGCTCATCCGCAAAAACGATGGAGGGATTGTTGATGAGTGCACGAGCTACTGCCACGCGTTGCTGTTCGCCACCTGAAAGTTGGCTTGGTTTATGGGTCAATCGTTCCGAAAGTCCCAGATAATCAAGCAATTCTTGAGCGCGTTTTTGTGTGGTGGATTCCGGTTGGCGGCTGATATAGGCAGGAATAGACACGTTTTCAAGCGCCGTAAATTCCGGGAGCAAATGGTGAAATTGAAAAATGAAGCCAATATTGCGATTGCGAAACTCCGCCAGTCGCTTTGTATTTAATCGGAATACATCTTCCTGGTTAATCAAAAGTTTACCCGTATCTGCACGATCCAAAGTACCGAGAATATGCAATAAGGTACTTTTTCCAGCGCCGGACTTGCCTACGATAGCTACCACTTCTCCTTTTTCTACCTGTAAATCAACGCCTTTTAAAACGTGTAATTGATTATATGACTTATGGATATTATTCGCTTGAATCACTGAATTGCTCTTTTGCTGTAAAGGTAGCTCCGATTGGCAATCGGAGCGACATCATGTGACATTTTTTTTTGTCATCGTCCAAATTTAAAAGCGGCGAATGAAAAAAACAGACCCTCGGTTTTATAACAGAAACCTCCCTCATTGGCAACCAGAAAACGCTGCATTTGCAATTACATTTCGTTTGGCTGGTTCTTTACCCAAAGAAAAAATTTTGCAATTGAAAGCAGAAAGAATGCTCGACAAGGAAAAATGGACAAAAGCCCATTGGGATAACTATTTTCAAAAATTTGATCAATTACTTGACAGTCCTCAGTCCGGTCCGGTCTGGTTAAAAGAAACAAGAATAGCAAAAATTGTTTCTGCGGCGCTACATTATCGAGATGGCAAGGATTTTCGTTTGATCGCATATACTATAATGCACAATCATGTACATTTAATCGTGGATAACTTGAGTAAAGTGTTGTTTCGCAGCCTTCAGTCGCTTAAAAGGCATACCGCAAGAGAATCCAATATTTGCCTCGGAAAAGGAGAAGTGCCTTTTTGGCAAAAAGAAAGTTACGATCATTTAATTAGAGATGAAGCAGATATGCAGCATCAAATAACGTACTTACTGAATAACCCTGTAAAAGCTGGAATGGTGAGATGTTGGGAAGATCATCCATTCACTTATCTGAAAAAGGAATTTGACAAGTATTACAGTAGCTCCGATTGACAATCGGAGCTACTGTACAAATAAAAAAGAGCGAAGTCAAAAAGACTGCTTCGCTCTTGTAAGAAATCACCCGACTGTTATTATGAAGGATTTAAATTTTGTTCCTCGAAAGGAATACTACCATTTAATTTTTCCCCGAAGGGACGCCACTTGGGCGAAACCATTTAACCAAAAAAGCATTTATTCGTGCTTGGCTTTCGCCAAAAATAATCGCTTGATGCAAAACTAAGGATTCTAATTCAAAAATGCTAACAAGTGTTAAAAAAAATGTTAACATTTTCTTAATCCTACGGCCAAGATAAAGGATTTTCTATGATAAAACACAAATTATTTCGAGAAAAAATTTCTTAGCCACCTTTTATATCCTGAAACGTACCCCCACCAATTTTTGTTCTGTACTAAGTCTAATATTCCTTATTGTGCTGAAGATTATTTGGTGGAATAGCCTTGCATCAATTTGATACAAAGTTTCTTATTTGACAGTTGATACCATAGAAAATTTTCAATTTCGATGCAAAAATACATCCTTTTGTGTAAAAAGTACACTTTAAAGAAGTTTTTAACCTACTTTTTTACCCAGTTTTGCAAATAATTCTTCTTTCTTTCTCTCTAGCAAAAAATAAAATTCTTTTTGACGATAGATTTACCGATAAATTATATCTTTCGAGGTGCTTCTCCATGTTTAATGATAAAACATTTGTACCGTATGAAACAACTTGAAACCCTTGATTACATTGTATTTTTGATTTATTTTGTCATTGTTGCAGGTTATGGCTATTGGATTTATACCAAAAAGAAAGCGAAAGAAGTCAGCACAACCGACTTTTTCTTAGCGGAAGGTTCGCTCACCTGGTGGGCAATCGGTGCATCGCTTATCGCCTCTAACATTTCAGCAGAGCAATTTATTGGAATGTCTGGCTCGGGCTTTGCGATGGGCTTGGCCATTGCTTCTTATGAATGGATGGCAGCAGCAACGCTCATTGTGGTGGCTGTGTTTTTTATGCCAATTTTCCTGAAAAACAAAATTTATACCATGCCGCAGTTTTTGGCGCAGCGCTACAATCCTACGGTAGCGACGATTATGGCTGTGTTTTGGCTGCTGGTGTATATTTTTGTCAATCTCACTTCGATTTTGTATCTCGGCGCACTCGCGGTGCAAACGGTATCAGGATTTAGCTTCACTTTATGCACTATTTTCCTGGCGATTTTTGCTATCGTCATCACGCTGGGCGGTATGAAAGTGATTGGTTATACCGACGTAATCCAAGTATTGGTGCTGGTTTTGGGCGGTTTAGCAACGACTTATCTGGCATTGAATTTGGTTTCCAATCACTTCGGTTTTGGCGATAATTTCCTGAAAGGGTTAAGCCTCTTGAAAGAACAAGCAGACGATCATTTTCATATGATTTTGAATCAGGGACAAATGATGATCCCCGATGGTCAGGGCGGTACAAAAGATGCCTATCAGGATTTACCGGGCATCGCTGTACTCGTTGGTGCGCTTTGGATCGCCAATTTGAATTATTGGGGCTTCAACCAATATATCACTCAACGGGCACTTGGCGCTAAATTAGAAGTGGCGCGTAGTGGCTTGTTATTTGCAAGTTTCATCAAGTTGTTGATGCCTGTTATTGTGGTCTTGCCGGGTATCGCTGCTTACGTCCTTTATAAAGAAGGCGTTTTCCAACAGGAAATGATGTACGATGTAGGTGGTAAAATGGTCGTAAAATCTGATAATGCCTACCCGGTATTGCTCAATTTATTGCCAGTGGGGCTGAAAGGCTTGTCTTTTGCGGCTTTGACGGCAGCGATCGTAGCATCTCTCGCGGGTAAAGCAAATTCTATTTCGACCATTTTCACGCTTGATTTATACAAAAAATTCTTTGGCAAAACCGCCAGCGAAGTGCAATTGGTGCGTATAGGCCGTTGGGCAATCGTTGTGGCGATGGTGATTGCAGTAATGACAGCACCACAATTGCAACATTTCGATCAAGCCTTCCAGTTTATTCAAGACTTTACCGGCTTGATTTCTCCGGGTGTCGTTGCGATTTTCTTGCTCGGCTTTTTCTGGAAAAAAACGACTGCAAATGCAGCATTGGTGGGCGCTTTGGCTACTATTCCGACTGGGCTTTTGATAGCAGAAGTATTTGATAATCTGCCATTTATGAATCGGATGGGCTATACTTTCCTGGTATTAATGGCTGTAATGATTATCATTAGTTTGTTAGATAAAAAAGGACAGCAAAAAGTACACGGTATTGAAGTCGATGTCTCTGAATTCCGCACTTCCACTTCTTTTGCAATTGGTGCGGTATTTATGATTGGTATTTTGGCCGCTTTGTATATTATATTCTGGTAAAATAAAAAAGAGATGTCATCACTTTTTCAATGATGACATCTCTCATTCAAACAATTACTGCTTCAACCGAAGCTTACGAACGAGCCGGTTTCTTCACCATGATCGGGTCGATGGCTTTTTGACGAACCAATTCGTTGAATTTCGGTAATTCGTTATCTCTAATCTTCTTATATTCTGATAATTGTGCGTCAATTTTCACCGTAAGGTCTTGTCTTACTTCTCCTGATTGCGCCGTTGGGCGATTGTCTCCCGTAGAAGCTTGACTTGCCAAACTACCCAATTTATTGGTCAATTTGATCGGATAGTTCAATGGATCCTGACCGCTGCGATTCTTGGTCTGGTATAATTCTTCTTCCACTTTGGTCAGCGCCGCATTGATTTCCTTTGCTTTCGCCAATAAATCCTTTGCTTCGTCATTATCTTTCAATAACTCGGTATAAGCATTGATTTGCTTACGAATATCACGGATATCAATGATCGTTTGATGCGCTTCTGTAATCTTATTATTAATACCATTAATAAAATCAAATTGCGCTTGTAGGTCTTCCTGAGTAGCGGAAGAACGAGGGTCTTTCATCAAATCAAATTCTACTTGTTGAGATTTATCGCCCACTGTCAATTTTACTGAATAAGCACCTGGTACTGCCTTTGCTCCTGCCATATTAGCTGCCCACATAATCATACCTTCAAAGCGCTTGGCGTCAGGATAGCGCATATTCCACACAAAAGAATTGCCACCTTTTTTCACCTCAAGCTTGTCGGCTCTTTCCTTTGCTTTAGAAGAGAATTCACGGATTAAATCGCCATCTGATTCATAAAAACTAAGTTTAACTTCCTCTTTTTCAGGCACTTCTTTCAGATAATAGTGCACAATTACACCGCCCGGATGATTCTGACCAGCAGTTCTTGATACCCTTCCAAATGAAAAACCACTGCCCATACGGTAACTGGCGGTTGGCGTATAAAGGTGATGCTCGCTTTTTGCGACTTGATCGTTCAATTGATGCAAAGGTGTAATATCATCGATCAACCAGAAGCTCCTTCCTTGCGTAGCTGCAATCAGGTTATCATTTTTGATTGTCAAATCGGTGATTGGTACAATTGGCAAATTCAATTGGAACGATTTCCAGTTAGCGCCATCATCGAAAGAAATATACATTCCACCCTCTGTACCGCAGTAGAGCAAGCCCTTGCGCTTTTGATCAGCGCGCGTCACGCGAGAGAAGTGATTGTCAGGAATACCGCCACCGATGTACTTCCAGGTTTTACCGTAATCTTCGGTTTTATAAATATATGATTTGTAATCACCTAATTTATAACGCGTTCCAGTGATATAAGCGCCGCCTTTGGTAAAAGGATCAGGATCAATGCTGTTCCACATAATCCATTCGGGCGCACCCTGAGGTGATACATTTGTCCAAGTTTTACCGCCATCTTTACTCATATTTATCAATCCATCATCCGAACCTACCCAAATCAAATCCTTTTCAAAAGGAGATTCGCAACCAGTAAACAAGGTGCAATAGTATTCAACGCTGGTATTATCTTGCGTAATAGGGCCGCCAGATGACTTGAGTTTGCTTGGGTCGTTGCGTGTTAAATCGCCGCTCAAATGCGTCCAGGAACGCCCGCCATTGGTCGTAACGTGCACTCGATCTGATAGCGCGTACAATTTTTTCGGATCGTGCGGGGAGAAGAAAATCGGGAAATTCCATTGGAAACGATACTTCATACCCTCGGCGCCATAGCCCATCGGGTTTTCAGGATATACATCTACACGCTGCTCTTCTTTGGTGCGGTGATTCATTTTTTCTAATAAACCGCCATAGCTACCTCCAAATACAATATCATCATCGGTTGGATCGACTGCTAACCAAGCGCTTTCGCCACCAGCCGAGGTTTCCCAATCGCTTTCGGTAATACCGCCGCCATCGGTGCGATGTTTAATTCTCAAGGTTGAATTATCTTGCTGTGCACCGTAAATGCGATAAGGGAAAGCATTATCAGTAGTCACTCGATAAAACTGAGAAGTAGGTTGATTCATATAAGTCGACCAGTTTTCACCGGCATCAAAGCTCACTTGAGCACCCCCATCATCACCAATAATCATCCGCTGGTTATCTTCTGGAGCAATCCAAAGGTCATGGTGGTCACCATGCGGTGCATTAGCAGAAGTAAACGTCCGCCCGCCATCGGTTGATTTATGATAAGATACATTGAGTACCCATACTATATTTTCATCTTGCGTATCCGCATAGAGACGTGTGTAGTACCAGGCACGCTGACGCATACTGCGATCCCCGTTGACCAATGACCAGTTTTCGCCACCATCATCCGAGCGATACAATCCCCCTTTTTCATTTTCTATAATAGTCCAAACGCGATTGGAATTGACATGAGAAACAGCTACGCCAGAAATACCCCAAACACCCTCTGGCAAACCTTTGTTTCCTGAAATATTTTTCCAGGTATCACCGCCATCGGTCGTTTTCCACAAGGCAGAGCCTTCACCGCCACTATCCAGGCTATATGGCGTTCTGCGGATGCGCCAAGTAGAAGCATACATAATCCGCGGGTTGCTAGGGTCAAAAACCAAATCAACCGCACCTGCATCGGCATTCGCAAAGAGAATTTTTTCCCAGGTTTTTCCGCCATCTTTACTGCGATAAACGCCACGTTCATCACTGGATTTGAACAAATCACCCAACACAGCAGCATAAACCAAATCTGGATTTTTAGGATGGATGCGAATACGCGGGATATGGCGCGCATTTTTAAAACCAATATCCGTCCAGGTTTTACCGGCATCCACCGATTTCCACATACCATGCCCATAAGAAACATTACCACGAACGGTTTTTTCGCCGCCGCCTACATAGATCACATTATTGTCATACTCGCTCACCGCTACAGCCCCAATAGAACCACCAAAGAAACCGTCAGAAATATTCTCCCAGGTTTGTCCGCCATCCTGGGTACGCCAAACGCCACCACCCGTAGCGCCCATGTAGAATAAATTAGGCTTACCAGGAACACCAGTAACAGCAGCTGAACGACCACCCCGGAAAGGGCCAATTGAGCGCCATTTGATAGAGTTGTACAAAGATTCATCAAAATCGACCTTCGCAGCCATTGGTGTACTGGCAGTCGTCGTTTTTGTACTCTTTTTTTGGGCAAGGCTTGAAAAACTAACTAATAAGCCAAGCGCAACAATCATAAACGATTTGAGTAGAATATGGGTTTTCATTTTCATAGAACAGAATTTTACGTTCATACTTTTAATTAAAAGGATTGGATCAAAATGTTGATTAAAAAATGTCAAGAATAACATTGTATTAAAGACAGGAATGGAAAGCGTATTTTTCCAAATTTTAGAACCTTTTTTATTAAAATTCAAAACAAAAAAGGCTACACCTCACAATCGAGATGCAGCCCCGGGACGATATTGAGAAAAACTTCGCCTTTTTTTGGTTTCAAAATTGGAGGTTTCAGGTTGTTCACTTTTAACACAAAACTTCAAACCCGAAACTTGGAATTATTAACGCGTTTGCAATAAAATTTTCTTCGCTAATGCTTTGTTTCCTTGACGCACTTCAAGATAATAGCTTCCGACACCATTTTGTGAAATGTCAATTTGATCATTAAAATCGCCTTTGAACGTACCCAAATCGTAATTGTAAATCAAACGGCCCGCCGCGTTGTAAACATTCACACTGGTTTCGCCTTCCTGCGGCAAATTAAATTGCAACTGATATTTTCCTGTTTTAGCATCAGGTATAATACTAAGATTGGATACATTCAAGTTATTAGCCTTCGACATTTGAATGTTGAAACGTCCATTTAGTTCGTCCATTTCAGCTTCGGTCAAATCTTTGAAATCAACAATGGCGTTTGCTGCACTCACATCCCGAATAGGAGGAGAATTATCTTCTTCTTCTTCAATTCTAATAAAATCAACGCCATCTTCTGTGTGGGTATCGCAGTAAGATTTGATCGCTTTGCTCGCGGTTTGTGCCTGTCCATTGCGCAAAAACTCAACCGTAACAGTCTCTCCAACCGTCATATTGTCAATCGAAGCACTAATATCATCCCAATCGATAATCAGATGATCGTTGATTTTGGTAATCATGTCGCCATCTTGCATCCCCATTTCTGCGGCTGTAGATTTCTGAACGATTTCGACCGAAATGCCTTTTCCTTCTGAATAACTTCCATTTTGGCGAACGCCGAGCAAGGGAGAGTCACATTCAGTCGTTACAATAGAAGTTTCTGATTCTGAGCGCTTTCCAAAAATAATAGGCATCGTTTTTTTCTGGCCATTGCGAATAAAGTAAAGCGTTGCTTTGTCATCAGGTTGGAATCTTTTCAGAATTTTAGTTAGATTTTCCGACTCATCCGTGCGATAATCATCGATGCCATATACATAATCAAAAGGCTCAAGCCCAGCTTTTTCGGCAGCAGAATTAGGCAAAACCCTAGTGATATAGCTACCGTGAGGGTTGTCAAACTTGAGTTGCTTCGCCTTGCTTTCTGAAATTGTATTAGAATAAATGCCCAAATAGGCCCAGGAATCAGGCGTATATCGAGTAACTGTAACTTGGCGTTTTTTGCTCTCTTCATAAGATTTTAAAGGCATCTCACTATGCATCGGCTTTTCATTTCGCTGATAATCCACAGCAATTTTTTCACCAACTTTAAGCATATTAATAGCCGTAGTAATATCACCCCAATCCACTATTTTATGTCCATTGATTGAAGTGATTACATCGCCATCTTGCATTTCCATTGCCTCCGCAGTAGAATTATCTACGATATAAACTTTTACCCCAAGTTCCTCATCCGAATCATCTCCATAAGGACTCACGCCCAGAAATGCCTTCTCGCCAGCGATAACGGACTCCTTAGACTGCTTACCCAGCGCCATTTCCAGCGATTCTTTTTTGCCATTGCGCATAAAACGAATCGTTACTTTATCATTCGGTGCATAATTTTCCAATAAACTGGTCAACTCTTTTGTGAAAGAAGTTTCATCATCATTGATGGCATAGATATAGTCAAAAGGTTGAATACCAGCCGTTTCTGCGGCAGAATTTTTTATAACTCTGGTGACATAGCTACCATAAAGGTTGTCAAAACCCAATATTTTCGCTTTTTCTTTGGAGATTTGCTCCGAGTAAATACCGAGATAGCCACGTCCATGGCTACGGCTCCAGTCAGAAGACTGTGCAATAGCATACGTCCCGATGGCTAGAAATAGAGTCAGGATAGTAGTCAGGCGCTTCATAATTAATTATGGTTTAGCTTTTTGTTTTACGAAAGACTGATTTTTTCAAAAAAAGTTGCTTTTAAAGCGGTGGAATTTCTTTTTTTACGAAAGAAAATCTAATTTTTCCAAATACTTATTGTACGAATGCGTACCAAAGTTTGGTTTACACAAAGGGAGTTATCCGACCAAAAGTAAAGAAAACCAGACGAATATCAGTATAGAGCCTTCATCTTTAGTACTTTTAATGTGTTTTGTATGCAAAAAATACTTATTTATGCCTGCGTATTCTTATTGTTTTCTTGCAAAACTGCTCAATTGACTAAACCTATGGAGCAATACGATCAATTGGTAAGTGAAGATCGGGTTTCGGTGGTCAATGTCCCGGTACGCATCAACTTGCGAGAACTGGAAAAATCGCTCAACAGTCAATTATCGGGCGTTTTATATGAGGATAAAGATTTAAACGACGGCGATAAAATGATGCTGCGTGCTGAGAAAAGCGAAGATATTCGCTTGAATATCAGTGGACAAAGTATTACATATCGTGTCCCTGTAAAGATTTGGGTAAAATATAATATCGGCATTACCAATTTGGAAGCCACCGGAGAAATCGCTATGAATTTCAAAACCGATTTCTCGATCGACCGCGATTGGAATATGCAAACCCTTACCAATATTGAGCGTTACGAATGGATCAAGCAACCAAAGCTTAAAATGGGTTCGCTCAATGTGCCGGTTGGATTCATTGCAGATATTGTGCTGCGTCAAAGCAAATCGGTTATTACGAAATCGGTGGATGAAGAGGTGAAGGAGAACTTCAATCTGCGCGAAATGGTAGAAGATGCCTGGCGACAAATGTTTGATCCTGTGCTGGTTTCGCCGGAATACAATACCTGGCTTCTGGTGAATCCACAAAACATAGGAATGACGCCTTTAGTTACTGAAAATGAAATCATTACAAGTGTAATTTTTATAGAATCTCGTCCCAAAGTTAATCTGGGAACAAAGCCTCAATCCTTGCGCCCGATTCCGCTGCCGCCTTTTGTGATGCGCGATACCACTCAAAATGACTTTGTAATTCATATCAATACGGATGTTCCATTCACGGAAGCTGAGCGCATCGCCAAAGCAGAGCTATTAGGTGAGACTTTTTCGGAAGGCAAGCGCTCCGTGAAAATTGAGGATGTAGAATTGTATGGACAGGGTACAAAATTGATTGTAAACACCAGATTATCTGGAAGTTATAATGGCAATATTTACTTGAGCGGGCGGCCTTTTTTTGATGCAAAAAATAATGTAATTGATATTAAAGACCTGGATTTTACGCTCGAAACGCGCAATTTTCTATATAAATCGGCGGCTTGGCTATTGAAAGGAACGCTGCGCAAAAAAATCGAAGAAAATATGAACTTCCTATTGGCGTATAATCTCACAGAAATGAAAAAACAGTTGCAAGAACAATTGTCCAATTATAAAGTGGCGCAGAATATTTTTTTGGATGGCAATTTGGATGAATTATATATCCGGGATGCATTCCTAGCGCCTGAGTCGATTCGGGTGGAAGTAGCGATCAAGGGAAAATTAAATGTGCAGGTAAATGGGTTGAATTAGAAGTGATATTGTGATATTGTGATATTGTGATATTGTGATATTGTGATATTGTGATATTGTGATATTGTGATATTGTGATATTGTGATATTGTGATATTGTGATTATAATAATTTTCATAAAATTTATTACATTATCACTAAATCACCACATAATTAAATCATTATATAAGATTTTGCGACTTTACCATTGATTTAAAAAGAACGGATGTATGAATATTGCGATTGCTGCCGGGCATGAATTGACCGCGCAAGCCGCTAATGAGATTTTACAAGCTGGCGGAAACGCTGTAGATGCTGCCATTGCTGCATTGATGATGACTTGGGTAGCAGAGCCTTGCATGTCTTCCGCGGGCGGTGGCGCTTTTGCGATGGTGGCGATGAATGGGGAGCAAGTGAAATTATTTGATTTTTTTTGTCAAACGCCAAGATATAAACGTCCCATAGAGCAAATAGAGTTTTTTCCGGTCACCATTGATTTTGGCGATACGCAAGAAGTTTTTCATGTCGGAAAAGGCTCAACCGCAGTGCCCGGAACGGTAGCAGGTATGTTTGAACTGCATCACCGTTATGGTTCCATCCCAATGCCAGAACTGGCGCAGCCGGCTATAGCAGCAGCTAAAAATGGCGTCGTTGTTAATGATTTTCAGCATTTTGATTTTGATTTGGTTAGTCCTATATTAAAATTAAGTGAACGAGGTAATGAAATTTTTTTTCCTGATAATAAAATAGCAAATGTTGGCGAAAAAATTTATTTACCTAAATTAGCTGATTTCCTGGAAGCCTTGGCCCGAGAGGGTCAGACGCTTTTTTATCAGGGTGAAATCGCTCAAAAAATGGTACGCGAACATCAAGTTGGCGGCGGTTTTCTTAAAATGGAGGATTTTGAACATTACGAAGTAAAAATCAGAAATCCACTTTCATTTACTTATCATGATAAAATTATTTATACCAATCCAAGCCCAAGCATCGGCGGCTCTATTATTGCTTTAACCTTATCCGAATTAGCTGAAAAAACATTACCAATACATCATTTAAGCAAGCATTATATTCACTTCCTATATCATGTTTTTGAAAAAATTGATGCATTAGGTAAAGTTCCAAAAATATTACATCATGCTGTGCAAGAATGGCAACAAAAAACCTGGGGCAGCACCACGCATTTTAATATAGCAGATCGCAAGGGCAATGCAGTGAGCCTAAGTGCCACGATTGGCGAGGGTTGCGGCTATTTTATTGAAAACACAGATACGATGCTGAATAATATGCTGGGGGAAGCGGTGCTGATGCCAAATGGCTTCCATTCCTGGCAAGAAAATACTCGACTTTCCTCGATGATGTCGCCTACTATTGTGCTTGATAAAAATTATCGCCCTGAAATTGTAATGGGGACGGGCGGCGCGAGCCGGATTGCCTTTGCGATAAGCCAGGTATTACATTTATTAATTGATCATCATTTGACCGTAGAAGCTGCGGTGAATGCGCCGCGCGTTCATTTAGAACATAATACCCTCCACATAGAAGCAGGATTTGAGGATGTGCCGGATGCTTTACATTTGCAGCAAACTTTAAAATTATGGCAACAATCTTCGCTTTTTTTCGGAGGCGTTCATGCGCTCAAGCGTGAAAAAGATCATTGGACAGCAGCAGGCGACCAACGCCGGAGTGGATACGCTTTGTATAAAATTTGAAAATTTTATTTTAATTTAATCAATTTCATCAAGCGTTCTCGTCCATTATCATTCATTTTTAGAAAAAGTGAATCGCCAGTCAATTTTACAATTTCGACCGCTTTCTCGGTACTAGCTTGATTAACAGTATCCAATGTATAAAGATATTTTGATTCGATGTAATAAGTGCCCGCTTCTTTATATTTTAAATTTCCGAAATATTTATAATCATTATTCTTGCCAAATTGAAACTGAATAACTTCGGTATTTACATCCATCGGCATCTCGTCCTCCAATACTTCCACGGCCTGCCATTTGCCAGGTAATTGACTTTTATAGGATTGGACGCATGAGGCTAAAACACTTAATCCGATCACCACCATTACTTTTTTCATCCTGTTGTTTTTTAAAAACACAATCAAGTTTAAAATATTCATAAGAACTACTATGAAAGTATTAATTCTTTGTTAAACCAAAGGAAAAGCCGCAGCCAGATAAAATCTGTTGCGGCCTATTATTTATTTCTTTTTACTAAAAAATCATTTTAATAGCAATAAATGCCAGTCCGCCACCAAGAAAACCTAAAGCTGCCAGCCAGGCAATTTTTTTCAGATACCAGATGAAATCTATGCGTTCCATGCCCATTGCTGCTACACCGGCCGCCGATCCGATAATCAACATACTGCCACCCGTACCCGCAGCGTAAGCAATAAAATGCCAAAGCGAACTATCCATCGGTTGATCGTACATCCCCATAGAAGCGGCGACAAGGGGCACATTGTCAATAATCGCTGAAGCGACCCCAAGCAGCATTACTACCACATCCTGATTAGGAATCGCGCGATCAAGCCCTTCTGCCATGAAGCGCAAAGTGCCTACTGCAATTGGCTTTCCATCGGGTCCCATTACCGTGCCAAACACCAAGCTTTCCAAGGCGGTAACCGCCATCAGGATACCCAAAAAGAATAAGATACTCGACATTTCAATACGTGACAAAGCCTTATGCGCTGAATACATCTGACGGCGTTCATCATCAAAATCTTCTTCCGGGTGAATGTATTCTGATACGAGCCAGACCAAACCCATACTCAGCATCATTCCAACATAAGGTGGCAAATGCGTAAGTGTTTTGAAAATAGGCACAAATACAATAGCTCCCAAGCCCAAATAAAGCATGGTTCGGCTACTTAGCAATTTTTTAGATTTAGTAGTTTCTTCTTCCACCACACTGATATTTCCTTTAAAAACGGGCATTAGAGAAGCAATCGCAAAGGGAATAACAAAACATATAATCGATGGAATCACCAGGTATTCAATCAAACCCAAAGCCGATACTCTGTTACCAATCCAAAGCATAGTAGTCGTCACGTCCCCAATTGGAGACCAGGCACCACCTGCATTAGCAGCAATCACAATCAAGGAAACGTACCAAATCCGCTCGTCTCGATCGTGAATGAGTTTTCGCAATAAAGTAACCAGCACAATAGTCGCGGTCAGATTATCGATAATTGCAGAAAGAATAAAACCAAGAACTCCCACAATCCAAAGCAATCTGCGTTTGCTGCGCGTTCTTACATAGCTTTTGAGTACTTCAAATCCTCGGTGCAAATCAATGATTTCTACAATCGTCATAGCACCGATCAGGAAAACAAGGATTTCAGCGGTTTTTCCAAGATGATGGAGCAAGGTATTTTCAAATCCTTCCTTGGCGTGATGCGTTGCCTCTTCATTTACAGCCCCCATCAAACTATACACGTGATCGTGCGAATCGATGATCGATATCCAGCCATTATGAAAAAAAATGGCAAGCAAAGCCCAGCACAATGAACCCATCAATAGCGCCGGTACGGTTTTGTCTAATTTAAGTGGATGTTCAAAAACAATCAACAAGTACCCGATGACGAAACAAGCGATTACAATTGTTAGCATAATTACAGGCGTTTAAGACTGGTTTTCAAAAAGTTCTGAAAAATATTAATTATGTGTTGTCGGTAAAAATAAAATTTTATTTGTTTAGACAAAACCAAAAAGACGAATATTCCATAGTTTCTTAATCTTGAGGAACTCTTAATGTTGTTTTGTATTTGTAAAAGAGGTGGTTTTGCACAAATTGGCTTATTTTTGCAAAATTCGTAGAAAGAAAAAACTTCCAGGTATCGGGAATTTCAAATTATGGTAAAGATAGGAAACGTAGCATTGGGGGAATTTCCATTATTGCTCGCGCCGATGGAAGATGTGAGCGACCCGCCGTTCCGTGCTTTGTGCAAGGCCCAGGGAGCGGATATGATGTACACCGAGTTTATTTCCTCGGATGGTTTGGTGCATGATGCGAAGTCGAGTTTGCAAAAATTAGATATTTATGAATACGAGCGTCCGATCGGGATTCAATATTTTGGTGCGCAAGTAGAAAGCATGGTGAAAGCCGCAGGAATCGTGGAAGCAGCCAATCCCGATGTAATCGACATCAATTACGGCTGCCCGGTCGCAAAAGTCGCTTGCAAAATGGCAGGCGCAGGCATTTTACAGGATATTCCGAAAATGATCGAACTGACCAAAGCAGTCATCAATTCTACTCAAAAACCCGTAACCGTGAAGACTCGGCTCGGTTGGGATGAAAAAAGTATCAATATCGTAGAAGTTGCTGAAAGATTACAAGATATTGGCGTACAAGCCATTACCATTCACGGGCGCACCCGCAAACAAATGTACAAAGGTGAAGCTGATTGGACTTGGATCGCTAAAGTGAAAGAAAATCCTCGAATGCATATTCCCGTTTTCGGAAATGGAGATGTGGACAGTCCGCAACGCGCCCAGGAATACCGCGACCGCTATGGCGTGGATGGCATTATGATTGGTCGGGCCAGCATTGGTTATCCCTGGGTTTTCCGAGAAATCAAGCATTTTTTTGTAACTGGCGAATTATTGCCTCCGCCAACCGTGCAAGAACGCGTGGACGCGGCGCGCCAGCATTTGCAGCATTCTATTGAGTGGAAGGGCGAGAAATTAGGCATAGTGGAAATGCGGCGGCATTACACCAACTATTTTCGCGGCTTCCCAAACATCAAGCCATATCGCTCGCAATTGGTTACTTTGCACGATTCCTCTGAGATTTTTGCCATTCTGGATCAAATCGAGGAAGTTTATAGCAATGAAGAGAATTTGGTAACGGCATGATACAAGATATTTTGCTCAGTCCGGCCGGCAATCCCTTAATTTTTGATATTGAAAAAGCTTGTTTCAAAGATCAAAATACCGAAGATATTTTTGAAATAATAGACGGCGTGCCGATTTTATTGCCTTCCAATGCCGAAGAACGCTGCATGGAAGTGACTTTAAGCAATGGCATCAAAGCAAAGTTCTATTATGTTGATCACTATCACCGGGACGCCGAAGTATACGACTATTCTGAAGCCCCGCCCGACGTCGCCTCGCAACACGAAAACAAGCGCTTGCACGAAATGATCTTGTTCAATATTCCCGAAGGCATCAGAAACATTTTAGACGTACGCTGTGGAAATGCTTGGGTGGCCGCGCATTTTGCAAATGGCAATAACAAAGTTTCCGTCGTATCCATGGACATTTCCCTTGCCAATCCGCTTCGCGCAATCAAAGAATATCCTTTTGAAAAGCACAGCGCCATCGTTGCGGACGTCTATGCCCTGCCCTTTCGGGCAAATACTTTTGATTGCATCATAGCTGCGGAGGTCATGGAGCATACCCCTGATCCAAAATTATTCATAGAAAATTTATTGCGAATCCTAAAACCAAAGGGAACTTTAATCATCACAACACCCTTTAATGAAAGGATTCCGCACTCACTCTGTGTACATTGCAATCGGGCAACACCGCATAATGCGCATTTGCATTCGTTTGATCAACAAAAAATAGAAGCATTATTAAAAGGACAAGCGATACAAAGCTGGAAATTGAATACTTTTGCCAATAAATGGTTAGTCAAACTAAGGACACATGGGCTGTTGCAATATTTTCCTTTCCAAGCATGGAAAGCCGTAGATAATTTAGCTAATTTGCTGTATTTTAAACCCTTGCGCCTTTTGCTTAAAGTGACAAAATAGAAGATTTGAAGTGATATTCAATATAGAAGAAAAAGAAAGAAGGATTTTACAACGCATCGGTGATACGGGTAAGGAACTCGGCTATCCTGTTTATGCAGTAGGCGGCTACGTGCGCGATCGCCTGCTGGCCCGCCCTTCCAAAGACATTGACATTGTGTGCTTAGGCAGTGGCATTCGCTTAGCCGAACACGTTGCTTTCCATTTGCGCCCCATCCCGCGCGTGACCGTCTATAGCCGTTTTGGAACTGCCATGCTCAAACATGGCGACCTGGAAATCGAATTTGTAGGCGCAAGAAAAGAATCGTATCGCCACGATTCCAGAAAACCAACCGTAGAGGAAGGTTCGCTCGAAGACGATCAACATCGCCGCGATTTCACCATCAACGCTTTGGCTGTAAGCCTTAACGAAGATGACTTCGGAATGATTATCGATCCTTTCGGCGGATTGCAGCATCTCGAAGAGAAATTGATCAAAACGCCTTTAGAACCCGGAAAAACTTTCTCCGATGATCCTTTGCGTATGATGCGCGCGATTCGTTTTGCCACGCAACTGGATTTTACTATCGATCCCGAAACACTTGATGCCATTTCCCGCTATAAAAGTCGCCTCAATATCGTTTCCAAAGAGCGGATTACCATTGAATTGAACAAAATCATTGAATCCATAAAGCCTTCCGTTGGATTTAAACACCTGTTCGATACAGGTTTGCTGCACACTTTTTTTCCTGAAATGACCGCCCTGCAAGGTGTAGAAGTGCGCAATGGCCGCGGGCATAAGGACAATTTTTATCATACCTTGCAAGTACTGGATAACCTTTCCAAAAAGACCGATGATCTCTGGTTGCGTTGGTCTGCCATCTTGCACGATATTGCAAAGCCGCCCACCAAACGTTTTGACCCTGAGCACGGCTGGACTTTTCACGGACATGATGCGCTTGGCGCGAATATGGTGCCGAAAATCTTCCGTCGCCTGGGTTTGCCTATGGATCATAAAATGAAATTCGTGCAAAAAATGGTCTTACTCCACCTGCGCCCGATTTCGCTCACCAAAGAAAATATTACCGACTCCGCCATCCGGCGATTGCTCTTCGAAGCCGGAGATGATATTGACAATCTCATGTTGCTCTGCGAAGCCGATATTACTTCCAAAAATCCGGAGAAAGTAAAAACCTACCTCGAAAACTATGAACTGGTGCGCGAGCGCCTCGAAGCAGTAGAAGAAAAAGACCATCTCCGCAATTGGCAGCCGCCTGTATCGGGTGAATTGATTATGGAAACCTTCGGTATCCAGCCTTCCCGCGAGGTTGGTATGATTAAAAACGCCATCCGCGATGCGATTCTCGATGGCGAAATTGGCAATAACTACGACGAAGCCTACACCTTCATGCTCTCTAAAGGAAAAGAACTGGGCTTAGAAATTCTCGCTAATAAATAATCGTCGCTCCTAATTATTCTTTCTACTATTACCCTTTTCTTTTTGAAAATGTCAAATTTAATTTTGTTAGTGGGAAAAACAATATTGCGGGAGGGTCGCGCAACTTTGCGGACGACGATTTCAATATTGCGGACGACGCCCGCAACTTTCAGCCGCAACTGCGGACGAGTTTTAATTGCGGACGACGCCCGCAATCGGCGCGCAATTTTGCGGACGACGATTCAGGGCGCGCCGAACGCGCAACGGGGCAATTGCGGACGGCGATACTTTGCGGACGGCGCCGGGCTTCGCAACTTTTCAAATTACAATTTTATTATTGCGGATGGCATTGGAAAGTAAATAATTGGCTTTATAAAGTAATTCCGATCAATAGAGGAGATTGCAATGATCGTTTACAATATAAAAAACGAAAGCCTTGGGAAATTTCGAGTATTCCCCAAGGCCTTTTTCCACATTATTATATAATTATTAGTAATTCGGATTCTGCGTAATCACGCCACCGCTAATGTCCACTTCATTTTGTGGAATTGGGAATAGTTCATTTTTCCCTTCCTGGAAGTTTTTGCCGTGGGCTTTCATGACAGATGCTACCCTACCCTGGCGTACCAGGTCAAACCAGCGATGTTGTTCCAAAGCCAGTTCTACGCGACGCTCTTGCCAGATGCGCTGGCGAAGTTGTGCTTTGTCTGTTACTGTTACATTCGGTACTATCGTTGCGGGGCGGTTGCCGCGAGCACGTGTGCGCACCATATTCAGATAGGTTAATGCATCTTGTGGTTTGCCGTTTTCATTCAAAGCTTCGGCTGCCATTAATAAAATATCGGCATAGCGAAGAATACGAATGTTGCCGCCGCCTTGTCCGTTTCTTCCATCATCACGACGAGGTACCCAGGCTTTCTGATTATAACGCTCGTTGATGACTTCAGGATTATCTTCTATTACCGCTGAGCCATCGGGCAATACTTCTCCGACGTATAGGATCGTTGCTTCGCGGCGCGGATCACCTGGTTCAAATGACTTGATCAAATCATCGGAAGGGCGATTGAATCCCCAACCTAAATTGGGAACACCTCGTACGCCTTGTACTTCGTTGTATTGTGAGCCGCCTAGCCCCTGGTCATCGGCTGTATTAATTACTTCAAATACAGATTCAGAAGATAATTCGCCATCGTAAGAAAAAAGCTTGGCATAATCAGGATACAAAGTATAAGTCCCCGAATTGATTACTTCTAATGCCTTTTGCTCCGTTTTTGCAAAATCGCCCAAAGTCATATAAACGCGCGCGAGCATGCCATTGGCAGCGCCTTTGGTGGCACGGCCTTTATCAGCAGCAGGATAAGTGGCAGGCAAAACGGCTGCTGCATCTTCCAAATCCTGGATAATCTGAGCGTACACCTGATCTTTTGGTGTGCGCGGCTGCACAAATTTATCGGGCGTGAGGGGTTCTGTATTTAAAGGCACATCGCCAAACCAGCGCACTAAGTTGAAATAAAAATAGGCGCGCAAAAATTTTGCTTCCCCTACGAGACGATTTTTCAAGGTTTGATCCATGTCGATTTCAGGAATGCGCACAATGGCTACATTGGCACGGTGAATACCTTGGAAATAACCATTCCAAACGGTCATTGGTGCAATATTGGTAGAATTGTAAGAGAGATTGTCGATTTCCAACAAAAAACTGGCGTCCGTAGCCGTGCTGCCTTTGTCCGAATCATCAGATACGATGTCGGTCATGCCTACATAACTGAACACGTGCACTTCCCAACGGCGCAGCATATTATACACAGCGTTGGTCGCTTCCAACGCATGGGTTTCTGTTTTAAAATAGGCATCCTCGGTGATGTCGCCCAGGGGTTCTTTTTCGAGAAAACCTTCGCTGCAAGCAGCAGCCAGACTCAGTAGGACAAATGATAAAAATATGCGAATGAATTTATTTTTCATGACAAAATATTTTAAGATAATTTACAAAAAATGCCCATTCCAATCAATAAAAATCGCTTAGAATGATGCTTTCAGACCAAAAGTGTATAGTCGGGAAATCGGATAGCTTCCTGCGTCGATACCTGCATTGAAAGGGCTATCGCTGAAAACTTCAGGATTGTAGCCAGAGTAATCGGTCAAATAAACCAGGTTTGATCCGGCGACATATACTTGCAATTTGGTCAGCCTCATTTTTTGCAAAATAGATTTGGGTAAATCATAGCTCAATTGTACGTTTCGGATAGATGCAAATGAACCGTTTTCAATGAATCGAGGCGTTAATAAGTAATTATCGCCACTATTGGTCACCCGTGGCTCGCTGTTGCTCGTGCCAGGCCCCGTCCAACGATCGAGGTAAGAGCGCTCGAAATTAGGCGTATTGAATCGCGCCATTTTTTTGGAGTTGATGATTTCATTCCCCGATTGTCCCGCAAGATTCACGGATAGGGCAATGCCTTTGTAATCAACGGATAAATTTAATCCGAAGATGATATCAGGAATTGGACTGCCCAAAATGGTACGGTCGTCGCCATTGATGATGCCATCATTATTCAAGTCGCGGAATTTCAAATCGCCAGGACGCGTATTGGAACTGCGCCAGTAAGCACTTGGGCTACCCGTCAATTCTCTCGCTGTTGCATTCAAAGCATCTAATTCTTCCTGGGTTTGAATAACGCCATCGATCTCGTATCCGAAGAAAGAACCAATCGGGATACCCGCTCTTGTGATAGATCCTAATTCACCGCCAAATCCTAAACCACCTGAACGAATTTCATTCTCGCCGCTGCTCAATTTGAGTACTTCATTTTCAATCGTAGAACCCGTCAAGGTGATGCTATAACCAAAATCAGATTTTTGATCCTGCCAGGTTAACAATAGATCAACCCCTTTGTTGCGCACTTCGGCGGCATTCACTATTGGAGCTGCGCTCAAACCAACCGAGCCGGGAATCGGTACTGCATACAAAATATCATTCGTCGTTCTTACATAGTAATCAACCTCTGCGAGCAATCGGTTTTTCAGGAAACCAATTTCAAAACCAATATTGGTTTGCGAAGTGCTTTCCCATTTTAAATCAGGATTGGATAAAGCCGTGATGGTTGCGCCATTGTAAATGGTTTCGGTAGTTCCAAGCACTGCATACAACTGAGATGCAATGAGCGCTTTGCTGGCATAATCGCTACCTAATTGGTCGTTACCAGTTTGTCCCCAACCTGCGCGGAGTTTAAGATTGCTGAAAAGCGTCTGGTCTTCCATGAATGGCTCATCGGTGATTCTCCAACCCAAAGCAAAAGATGGGAAATAGCCAAAACGATTATTAGCGCCAAAACGAGAAGATCCGTCTGCCCGTAAAGTAGCTGTGAGCAGATACCGATCGAAAACGGTAGTGTTCACTCTAAAAAGATAAGACACCATGCTGAAAGAAGAGGCGCCATTTGTAATGGTTCGGCTATCAAGATCAGAAAGCGGAATGAACCTCAAAGCTTCTTCTTCAAAAGGAAAATTCTGTGCGGAGCCAGATAAAGACTCGAAATAATTGTCTTGTGCTGTGATACCGCCTAAAACCGTTAGCCTTAAATTTTCCCAATCCTTATTATAGGTAAGCGTATTTTCCCAAAGCCAGTTGCTTACTTCAATCTTTGAAAGACTTAATGAATTGACCAAACGCTGCTGCTGTGCACTGACAAAAAATTCAGGTACAAAATTTTGAGAACGCCCCCGAAGGATATTCACGCCAAAACTGCTGCGCAAAGTAAAGCTTTTCAAAAATTTCAAATCCGCATAAACATTGCCTACCAGAACTTCTCTCTCTGCTTTATTATCATTTTCATATTCCAATTGCCCTAAAGGATTGCCGACCGAAGAACGCGTAGAAGTATTGCCATAAACGCCATCTTTAAAGCCTACCACTGTCGGATCAGCGCGGTAAGTATTTCCAACGACTCCCGGCGAGAAATCATTTTTTTCTTTGATAAAAGCAAGGTTATGACCAATATTTAAATAGTCTTTGATTTTGTAATCGGTATTGGCGCGCACCGTCAAACGATTATAAACAGAACCGGGAATAATCCCTTCCTGATCAAAATAATCGCCGCTGACCGTGTAAGAAATCTTTTCAGAAGCGCCACTGAAAGAAAGGTTATAATTCTGAATTGGCGCGGATTGATAGACTTCCTTTTGCCAATCCGTTCCTTCTCCAAGTGCATTGGGGTCTGGGAAAGGCCCTGTGGCGTTTGGATTGTTGGACTCGTTTTTAGCAATTTCATTCGCTAATATGGCATACTCGGTAGCATTGGTTAACGGAATCGTTTTTACAATCTCTTGCGAGCCGTAATAAGTGGAAAAAGAAATCCTTGATTCGCCTACTGCCGTTCCTTTTTTGGTAGTAATCAATACGACACCATTCGCGCCGCGCGCACCATAGATCGCTGTTGCGGAAGCATCCTTCAACACGCTGATCGTCTCAATATCGTTGGGGCTAATGACAGAATTGATATCAATACCCGATAGAATAACACCATCCACTACATATAATGGATTTGAATTATTCAATGTACCGATACCGCGAATCCGCACTACCGCGCCTGCACCGGGTTGGCCGGAAGTATTAACTACTTGAACACCAGGCACTTTCCCTTGTAAGCTTTGCTCCACCGAAGACGTCGGCAATTTTGATAATTCATCCCCTTTTACAGTAGCTACAGCACCGGTAAGGTCGCCTTTTCGTTGTGCGCCATAACCAATCACCACTACTTCTTCCAATAGTCCAGCGTCGAGTTCCATTGCTATATCAATTGCACTGCGGCCATTGACGGCTATCTCTGTTGTCTGATATCCAATATAAGAAACTACTAATACTGAATTAGCATCGGGTACTTGTATTTCGTAAGTTCCATCAATATCAGTAACAACGCCAACAGTCGAGTTTTTTATTTGAATATTGGCGCCGATAAGCGTCTCCCCAGTGTTGGAGGCAGTTACGGTACCTCGCACATTTATTTGCCCAAAGGCTACCACACCAAATAATAGGAAACATAAAAATGCTCCTGTTTTTAGTATGGAAAATTTCCAGTGGTTTGTGATTCGTACTTTCATCAGCTTAAGTTTAATTTTATAAGAAGCAAGCAGCAGCCACAAGAAACGCTATCGATAACCTTGTCGCTTGTTTCTTGCTACTTGTAGCAAAAATTTTATTCTACTAACTTCACTTTCCTTGATTTTGTATCAGCGGAATTCGTTCCAATAAAGAGCTCAAAATCACCAGGTTCGTATGTAAAATTCATTTGTCGATTGTAGAATTTCAGATCATTTGCAGTCAAGGTAAAAGTCACTTCTTTTGATTCGCCTGCTTTTAGCATCATTTTTTGAAAGCCTTTCAACTCCTTCACGGGTCGGGTCACACTTCCTACCAAATCCCGGACATACAATTGTACAACTTCTTCCCCATCACGTTTGCCAGTATTACTCACCGTCACATTGATTTTGAGCTCTTCGCGTGGCGTGAAAACTTCTTTATTTACTTTAATATCAGAATATGTAAAAGTGGTGTAACTCAATCCATAACCAAAGGGGTACAAAGGTGTATTCGGCGAATCCAGGTATTTACTAGTGTACTTGTTGTTAGGATCCATTGGACGGCCCGTGTTTTTCATGTTGTAATGAATCGGAATTTGCCCTTCGTTGCGCGGAAAAGTCACAGGAAGTTTACCACTTGGATTGTAATCTCCGAAAAGCACATCTGCAATAGCAGGCCCCGCTTGTGTTCCCAAGAACCAGGTTTCCAGAATTGCAGGAGCAATCGCATCGATCTCAGGGATTGCCAAAGGGCGGCCGTTCATTAATACTACTACCACCGGCTTACCAGTAGCCACCAACTCTTTTATCAAATCCGACTGTACCCCAGGCAAAGTAATATGCGCACGGCTAGCAGCTTCACCGCTCATCGAAGCGCGTTCACCAACAGCAACGATCACTACATCTGATTTTTTCGCTAAGTCTATCGCTGCCTTGAATCCTGATTTATCGGTGCCTTCAAAATCGCAGCCCTGGGCATGATTAATTTTAACTCCATTACCCAGTTTATCTTTCAACCCAGTCAAAAGGCTGACGCTATGTTGGTCTTCGCCTGCGCCCGACCATGCTGCTTTGAGCTCAGTTTTATTATCTGCCAATGGCCCAATCACCGCTAAGGTTTTGACACTTTTGGAAAGCGGCAAAGTATTTTTATCATTTTTTAATAGCACAATTGACTTGCGAGCCACGTCGCGAGCGGCTTCCTGGTGTTCTGGCGCTAATAATAATCTTTGTTGACGCGCTTCGTCACTGTAGCGATAAGGGTCATCAAAAAGTCCGAGTAAGTACTTGGTTCTCAGGATATACCGCACCGACTGGTCGATTTGGACCATATTGATGCGGTTTTCTTTCAATAATTCTTTTAGATAATTATAATAAACTGCGCCCTGCATATCCATATCCACGCCAGCATTTAAAGACAGTTCCCCGGCCTCTTTCTCATTCGCAACAATTCCGTGTGGAATCATCTCATTGATCGAGGTATAATCGGTCACCACAAATCCTTTAAATCCCCATTCATCGCGCAAGATATCCCTGAGTAAAAAGGAATTCCCTGTAGCTGGCACGCCATCGTATTCATTAAAAGAAGTCATCACCGTATAAGCACCCGCGTCAATGGCGGCTTTGTAAGGTGACAGGTATTGATCGCGTAGCATCCGTTCCGACATATCTACCGTGTGATAATCACGGCCGGCCTGGGCTGCACCGTAAGCTGCGAAGTGCTTCACACAAGCCAACATCGTATTATTTGCGCTAATGTCATCTCCCTGAAATCCTCGAACCCTAGCGACAGCAATGAGCGAACCAAGATAAGGGTCTTCGCCTGCACCTTCCATGATGCGCCCCCAGCGAGGATCGCGTGCGATGTCTACCATCGGAGCGAATGTCCAATGTAAACCTGCTGCTGTAGCTTCAATTGCTGCAATCCTTGAGCCTTTCTCAATAGCTGCCAAATCCCAGCTTGCCGCCTCTCCCAGAGGGATTGGAAAAATCGTTTTATAACCGTGGATCACGTCATAACCAAAAAGCAATGGGATTTTCATGCGTGTTTCTTCTACCGCAATTCTTTGTAATTCTCGGTTGTATTTGGCGGTATGTGCATTGAAAATATTGCCGCAGCGACCCGATTGAATGTCGTTTTTGTAGTTAGCACGGATCGTTGGGCCTGTTACATCCCAGTCACTGGTGAATAGCGTAAGTTGCCCTACTTTTTCTTCCAGGGTCATCAATGCCAGCAAGGAGTCTATTTTATGATCAATCTCCGCTTCGCTCCTATTTTGGGCAGAAAGCAGCGTATTAGACAGCAACAGAATTGCTACTAAAATTTTTGATAATTGTTTCATAACTAAGGAGTTTACATTGGGTTATCGGTTAACCGTTATTTGGGCAATTAATTAAGCGAGAAAAGTGCCAGATAACCAATAACTGATAACAATATTATTTATCCAACCAACCACCCGTAAATCCAGCTTTTTTTAAGCCGTCCACGATGTATTTGTTCTTTTTCATGATATTCCAGACCAATTCCGAACGATAATTTTCTAACTGAATTAGAATTGGACCTTGGTCAATTCCAATATAATCTGTATCAAACCAGCCTTTTGTGCCATCTTCGTACTCAATCGTCAGATTAAAAGCATCTTTGAAGCCGTACTTGTCGTATAATTTTTCACCATACAATCGGTGCATTTCATCCAAAGCAGGAATGCAAATCTCAGGGGCAAAAGGAATTGAACCTCCGGCAGCTGTTGGCGAGATCGTCCCATCATCTACTACATGCCATTGAGAAGCGCCGCGTGCGCGGTATGTCCAGAAAGAGATATTTGGATTTGTTTTATTTTGATTGCCGGGACCGTCACAAGCTGTTAGCCCCCAAACTTTATCACTATAACCGACATAACCGCCAGGATTTGATTTGCAATAAGCCCAGTTGGCGTATGTCGCGCGTCTGGAATTTTCAAAATAATCAATTCCTTTTTGACGCATATATTCATCCTGAATACCCCGAAAATCAATATACATATGCGAATACTGATGCCCAAAAAGCGGCGCAAAGTTCACGTGCTTCTGACCATAATATTCTCCCCATTGGTAGGTAGACGTCCATTTTTCCCAGCTTTCAGGAGCGATAGGATGTGTAGGTGAAGCAATTGCCATGATCAACAACACCATTGCTTCATTATAGCCACGCCAGGAAGCATCAATAAAACCACGCTCAGGATGATAGCCCATACTCATCGAGCCTTTGTCATTCATCGCCCAATCCCATTCTACCCGACGATAAAGGAAGTCGGCAATATCGCGGATTTGTCGCTCGGTTTCATTATTCCCATCGAAATAACTCATTGCACTCAGCACACCAGCCATGAGTAAGCCAGTATCAATCGTAGAAAGTTCTACTTTTTGGTAGCGCAGGGCTTTATCCAAGGTTAAAAAATGGTAATAAAATCCTTTGTAACCGCTTATGCCAGTAGAATCAGGCCCTTGAGGCAAATCGCGCAAAACTTGTAAGGTTTTCAGAATACGATCCGCAGCTTGCTCACGTGTGACGAAACCCCGCTCTGCACCTACGATATAGCTGGTCAAGCCAAAGCCAGTAGCTGCAACACTTGAAAAGTTGAGCTTAGGATAACGGTCTAGTACTTGATAAGGGTAAGTATTTACGGTTTCCCAAAAATAATTGAAGGTGCGACGTTGAAGATCGTCTAAATCAAGGCTGGTCGTTTTTATATTTTTTGCTGGAACCTGAGGATTAGAGGTTGTTTGCTGATTGCAAGACATCCCCAAAAGCAATAATATGATTGTAAATAAAAAGCTTCTCATGCTCGCGGTTTTTAAATATTAAAAAATCACCAAAGAATTGGAAAGCTGACAGGGCCCGAGGCCCTGTCAGCTTTTGCTATTAAACCGCAATTATTGTTTTACAAAACGCGCATTGGCAATCAGTCTGCCCGCTTCGTCATAACCGGCAAGGATGTACATACCTTTATCTAAATGACTCAGCGTAATGCTCAAATTGGACTGACCATTTGGCTGTACAATCGCCATTTTTTGTCCAATCGCATTCAATACTACAAACTGGTGAATATTTTCTGAACCTTCTACTAATACTTCGTTGTAAGCCGGATTCGGATACACTTTCAATGCTTCTACTTTAACAGGATCGAAAATGCCCGTCGTCGCTGCGCAAGAGCCTTCACCCATTGTAAGATCGTCAAAGTAATAGTTCTTTGTTTCCGTTGGCGTTACACCAAAGTTTGGAATGATCGTAACACGCTTATACTGAGACCCAACTGGAATATCAGCGCCTCCTTGTGTTTTGGCATAATCCCAAGTCAATTCTTGCCACTGACCAGGAGTTGTGTACATTGCCATAATGTCGCCGGAGTTTGGAGCAGGAGCAACCGCACCTTCCATTTTCAGCACAAAAGTATTTGCCTCATCCGCCAAAACCTTCATGCGAACGGTACGGCTTGCACCTAATAATAATGGTGCAGTTGGATCGGCAAATGCACCTGCAAAGGTTTCGCCATCAGCAGCTTCCTGGAATATACCAACTTTGGCGCTTGTGTTGGCACCACTCTTATTTGGATTATCTACAATCTCAAATACCGGATTCAAAGTAGCTCCATTCGCAAAATAAGTCCATGTTGGCAGCGAGGTTGCTGTGGTTTCAAAATCAGATACGCATCCTGTGATTGGTTTTCTCTTCCATTCAATGTCGTCAATATAGTAAACATCGGCTTCTGTATTACTTACTGCAAAATTGAAGAAGATCACCAAACGTTGATGGTTTGCCGCTGCTTGATCGCTAAAGTCAATTACATACTCGACCCAGGCATTAGTCGTGGTAATGGGCATATCAGTAATTTCTTTAGCAGGTGAAGTACCGCCCTCAAGCTTGTAGCCCATTGGTACGGCTTTAGACGACCATATTTTCAAAGAAAGCTGATTGAAAGTAGAAAGATCGATACCCGCTGCGCCATAGTTATAGACTAATGCTGCAAAAGGCTCTCCGATTGGATCGGTATATTCACCGACTTTATCGAGCGGATCAGGATTGATGCCACCAGGATTTGGGTTAGGAATAACCTTCAAAGCACTGGTAGTCGTTTCTGTATTTCGCTGACAATCAAAGTCATCTACAAAAGTTGGATTGGCTACTGTGCCTTCGCAAGGATCTACCGTAGCACCACCTTGACGGAGATTGTCAAAATACCAAGTGGCCGTGGAAGCAAGACCTTCGTCAAAAATCAAGCGTACACTTTCAAAATCGGTGATCGTTTGGAATTCTTCAAAGTTGAAAGAAAGCTGCGTCCAAGTTTGAGTCTCGGTAATATCTCTTGTCACAGATTTCAAGCCTTGCAACGGGCTGGACAATTGCATGGTGAAACTCGTAGCCCCTTCTGGTGCCCATACTTGCAGATCAAGCTGAGGGAATTCTGTAAGATCAACTACGCCTATAAATGCTTCCAATCCCCCTGCCATAGCAGATCCTTTGGTATAAGAACCTACATTATCACTTGTATTGATGCCCGTTTTATCTGGATTCGTAATCGAGCCATTAAATGTACCGAAAACGGTTGGGTTGCTCTGCAAAGATTCCCAAGTCAATTTTTGTGGCTCAAAATCTTCCAGTGGCGCTAGCGCAGGCTTCGGAACTAATTGAATATCATCGACATAGTAAATATCGCCCACTTCAGCTGCAACGCCTGCATTAAAGAAGAAAACCAATTGCTTGTGGTTTGCACCTGCTTGATCACTAAAATCAATCGTATATTCTACCCATTTATTTAACTCTGTTATTTGGGCATCCTTTTCTTTTGCACCAGAAGTACCTCCTTCAAATTTCACTAACAACCTACCAGCTTTAGGCGCCCAAACTTTCAGTTTAATAAAATTGCGTGCAGTCAGATCAATCGGATTATCATAATTAATCACCAAGGCATGAAAAGCACCCGATGTATCACGATATTGTCCTACTTGCGAACTGGTATTAATGCCACTTGGATCCGGATTATCCACAACTGAAATATCGTAATACCCTGGGTTTCCATAAGTCGCATTGCGTTGGCATTCAAAATCATCGATAATCTCAGGGTTAGGAACTGTGCCAGCACATTCATCGGCAGGATAAGCTACAATATTGTCAAATAAATAAGTATCAGTGCTAGTCATTACGCCCGGATCAAAAAAGATAATAATCTTCGTAATCGTCGTAAAGCTCGCAGCCGCACTTATATCAAAAGTGTACTCGATCCATTTGTCGCGCACAGCGATATTGGCTCTTTTTTCAAGAAATTCGCCTGTACCTTCCAGTTTGAAAATAAAGGAAGTTGCTACCGGTGCATTTACTTGAATTTTGAATTTGTTGTTCGTCGTCAAATCCAAAGGCTGGTCTAGTACAGCGATCAATAAGCTAAAAGCGTGTTCCCCAGATTTTGTATAAGAACCAACTTCAGCACTAGGATTGATTCCTAATGGATCGGCGTCAGGAGGATTAGCTACTGCGCCATTGAAAGTGCCATCACCAAAGGGATTCCAAGTCAATTTAGGACCACCTTCAAAATCTTCAATTACTACCTGGGCGCTGACCATTGCGGTCATAACTGAAAGCCCAATTAAGGTAAGTATAAGTCGCTTCATCATGTTTATAAATTTTTGTATGTGAATGAATGGTTAGGTTAGTTTGCAATGATAATTTTTTTCGTTAGTTGCTGTTCGTCGCTGCGAATTCGCAAGAAGTAGATGCCGTCGTTCAAGGTGTTTGTATCTAATTTCATTCGATGGATACCCGGTAATAGTTGTTCATTTTCTAACAAAGCTTGCAAAACTGCCCCCTTGCTGTCTAGCAATTCGATGCTTACATTCGCAGTTTGTAATTGCTCAATTTCAATAGTGCCAGCACCAAAAACAGGATTCGGAAAAATATGAATCGTTAAAACATCTTTGATAGCAAAGTCATCCGCCGAAACCAAAGTAGAATCAGGCGTAAATCCTGCTTTTTGTAAACCCGCCGTGATTTCAGGATTTTTCATAAAATTATTCCACAATAGTTGCGTGCGATAGTTTTCAATCATATCAATAATAGGCCCCTGGTCAATCGCCAAATACGAAGAAGCCGTCCAGTTCTGCGCATCGTTGAAGGCATCATAGAAACCCATCGGGCCCCAGAGTTTTGCACCGCGATCCCTGTAAAAATGCTTGAGCACCGCGATGGATTCTTCTGGGGTATAAGGCATGGAAGAAAGCGCTGCCGTAGGCGTGATTGTGCCATTATCGCCGCCTGAAGAAGGCTCGTGTGCTTTGTAACCCACTAGAGGATCATCACTGGCAGTCAAACCCCATGATTCTTCGTTATAACCGGGATAGCCTTTAGGGTTGGCGATGCAGTATGCTCGATTGATAAGCGTATGATTGCGGTTTCGTATAAAATAATTCGTATATGCGTCGCGCACGAACCGAGGATCAAAACCGATATAAGAATAATGGGAAAAGAATAGCGGCCCGCCATTTCCAAAACCTACGTCCAGTTTGAAGCCGTAATAAGTATTACCATTGGTATAATTAGGATTGCCAGCCCAACCTTGTGTATATAAATTCGCAGGCACAGCATTGGTCGGCGAAGACAAAGCCAATAAGTAAATGATATGCGTTTCATTAAAGCCGCGCACTGGAAGGTTAATCGCAAAATTGAAATTCGGTGACCAATGCCAATAAATTACATTTTGATTTTGCTTGCGATACCAATTCCATTCAATCGCTTCCCACATAGTCGTAATCTTATTGCGTAAAGCAATTTCGTCCGCCGAATCGCCATCAAAATATTCACGAACGGTCAAAAGTCCTTCAAATAGGAAAGCCGTTTCAACGATATCGCCACCATTATCTTGGGTGCTGAAAGGCACGACACTACCAGTGTTGCCGTTCATCCAATGTGGGAAGGCCCCATGAAAAGTATCAGCATTATCCAAAAAATTGACAATTTTCAAAAGCCGTTGCAATCCTTGCTCTTTTGTAATAAAGCCTCGCTCGATGCCAACCAGAATCGCCATGACACCAAAGCCTGAGCCGCCCATCGTCACGACATCATTGGAAGTGTTGCGCTCTCGCGCCAACCCTGATAAAGGATGTGCAAAATCCCAGAAATAGCGAAAGGTGTATTCCTGCACCATCGTGAGTAACTCCTCGTCGCTCATATCAAAAGTGGCGGTAGCGGCAGCCGCTGAAGTGCTTGATTCTGTGCCTGAAGCATTTACCCCATAAACTTCGTATTCAAGATTAAGGTTTGTTCCTAAAGGACGTACAAAATCAAGGAATAAGGTGTCACTTTTGTTCACCGATTTGATCAACTGAAAATCGCCTCCATTGACAGAGCGGTAGATGCGATAATTGTCTAAGCCAGTATTGGCAGGGTTTTTCCAGCGCAATTCCGCATGACTATCGTAGCCAAAGGCACGCAAATCGCTTGGAGGATTAGGAATAATGGCAGAGCTTCGGAATGTACGAACCTCATCAATGTAAAGCGTATGCTCGGTAGCATCTGCCATGCCCTGCCCAAAAATAATAGCTTTGATTTGATTAAAATTGATGTTTGTTTGGTTAGGGTCAGTAAAAAAGACGCTCAACGGAATTTTAATTTTCGTCCAAGTTTGAGTTGGTATGTCATTGGTATAGGCTGAGATAGTATATTTCTTTGATTTGGTCGTGCCAGGAGCGCCTTCCATATAAATCACCGGCAAAAACTCTTTACTGAGTCCGTTTGGTGAATATACCCAAAAAGAAAGCGTATCGGTCTGGGAGATATTTTGAAACGGAAAGCCAGGTGCAATTACTAAGGCATCCCAATTACCACCAACCCGAGAAGTCCAGCGCAGTTTCAAGCTATTCTCACCCTGAAAAACAAAACCAGTACTCGTTGGAATCTTGTCGTTACTAGGTCCGTTTTGTTCAATCTCACTTGGGGATGTTTTGAAAGCAAGGCCTGAGTCATAGTAACCAGATTTGTCGCTATCCCTAAAGAAATAAACACTCTGCGCCTGTATCGTTTCAACAGATAAAAGTGATAACAACAATATCCATCCTATCGATGTCAAGCTTAGTTTCATACCATTACTTCTTACAGAGATAGCCTCTCCGTTTTTGCAATTAAATTTTTTCTTGCATTTCCAGAACCATATAAAATTAGTCAAAATATAAGGTTTTTTAAAATTAAAAGCCTCATCTTTACTACTTCATTGACAAAAATCACCTCACCAAAAACTTTAATTTAGGTTTAATCCCAATCGTATATAATTAGTAAACAATGAAATATAGTGAGAATGTAAAAAATTGGCATACGCCACGACTCAATATTGAAGCATAAATTCGGTGAGATTGTCTTCTTCCTGAAGATTAAGCTTTTTGCGGAGGCGATAACGCTTATTTTCTACGCTGCGAATGGAAATATTAAGCAAAGGTGCAATTTCTTTAGAGGAAAGATTCATTTTGAGATAGGCAGCAAGTTTGAGGTCGCCGGGCGTCAGGTCTGGAAATGTTGATTTTAATTTTTTAAAAAACTGTTCATGTACTTGATTAAAATTGGTTTCAAACACTTGCCAATCATGGTCGGAAGAAATATTAACATCAATCAAATGAAGCAATCGTTGATAATGTTTATTTGGGAAATGACCATCAGCCGATGCTTTGATCGCTTGAATTTCATCCTTAATTTTTAATAAAATCTCGTTTTTTTGAATCAAACTCATCGTAGAATTAGCCAATTCCTTGCTTTTACTGATTACGTCTATTTGTAATCGCTCATTGGACGCTTTAATTCGTTGCTCTTCCAATTGTTTTTCTTTCTCCTGTTCTAAGTGAATACGCTGTTTTTCAAGGCGATGCTGATTCCAACGTTCAATCATCCAAGCACCTGCTAAAAAAAGTATTAAGTACGAAGTAGTTGCCCACCAACTTTGATACCAATGCCTCTGAATGCGAAAATTAAACTGAGTGATCTCAGGGGAAAGATTAGAACGTATTTTAAATACATAATCTCCTGGTGGTAAGCGATTAAACTCTTTTTCAGGAAGTTGTTGCCAATTAGACCAACGCTCATCAAACCCTTCTAAAAGATAACTATATTCAGGCGTGCGTGTAAAATAAGGCTGTGCAAAAGTGAAACGAATGCTGTTCTCATTTGCGCCCAATGAAAGTAATTCATTGGTAATCAGATGGTTTGTATGCTTTTTTCGATTGAAAGAAAGAATGGTTTTGATCGCAACTCTGGGGAAAAATTCTCTTCCATCAGCATCAGAAATCAGTTGTTTGGGTGAAAAAATAGCATACCCATCGTCCAATCCAAAAAGATAATTATTGCTATCTATGGGTATAATGCTTTCATAATCAGGCGCTAAAGGGAGACTAAAAGCAACTTGTTCTTGTCCAAAATGATAAGTCAATTGCTGCCCTGCGATCTGAAACCAATCGTTATCTCGCCCGTTTTTGATGGTGGAATGGTCTTTTGGTAGGGGCTTATTGACAATGGAATCTAAAAAGATAAATCTATTAGAAGATTCATCAAAAGTCAAAAAATCAGAATTAGATTTTACAACCAATTGATTTTCAATAACATCTACATCTATTTTAAACTCTGAAGGCAAGCCATCTTTTGTCGTAAAACGAGTTAAAGAGGTAATTCTTCGAAGCGAATCATCCATTTGAATGCGATGGATGCCGCGATGAGGGTTTACTATCCAAAGATTACCTTTAGCATCAAAGACCATTTTTTTGATAGATTCCGTAAATCCTTCGACCCGATGCGAAAATTGCCAGCGCCCGTCAGCACCCTTTTTCAAAACAATAAGTCCGGTGTATGTTCCTTGCAACAGAATATTGCGTTTTTGAGGATGTGAGATCGTGACCCAACCGCCGGTGACTTCCGAAATCTGCTGAATCTTGCTGCTCTTAAGCAAAAATGTACCATTATTATGTCCTAATAACAGTTGCCCATCAAATACTTTCAACTCCCATACTTGACCTTGTGTGCCATTAATCAACTGTAAATCAGCCTCTTGCTCTTGTTGTGGCCAAGGTTTTACAAACACTCCTTGATTAGACCCTATATAAATATTGCCTTCATAAATAGCAGCAGCATACACCGAACCAACAGTCCCACTTTTATCATTAAAAAAAACGATGGGGCTACTCATTTCTACTAAATCAACGCCTTTATCCAAGCCTACCCACAAGTTTTTAGCAGCATCTTCAAAAAGCGCCAAGACAGTATTGTTTTGCAGTCCATTTTTTTGATTGATATGATATTGAACTACTCCTTTCTTATTTACGATAAACACTCCATTAAGAATCGTCCCCAAAGCAATATCGCCATTAGATAATCGAATGCCTTTATTTAATTGATTTTTAATCAGTTGTGATTGTAAAGTTTTATTCCAGGGTAATAATCGTCCATTATCATATTCAAAAATACCATCATTAGATGTGCCTACTAAGAGCTTATCATTCCCATTTGAAAGAATAAAAACAACGGTTTGATCTGCCAGCGATTCTGTACCAGGCAGAAATTCAAAGCCATTATTGCCACGCAATTCAAATAATCCTTGCCGTATCACAGGCAATATCAATCGATCGCCTGCTCGATGGGCGTACATAATATTTCCTGGCGGTTGGATCTGCCGAATCTCCTGATAATCATACAAATAAACTTTAGAAAAAGATTGAAAGAGTACCAATTGCTCCAAGGGCAAAATATGCCATATTTCCTCTCGATAGAAAATATCGTTATTGATCAAGTTTGTCAATGATTGATAAGTCAATTCCCCAATACTATCTCGTCGCCAATACCCAACTTCGCCAAATGCGCCGGTAAAAATTCTCCCTTCGCTATCGCAAGCAACCGAGCGAACCACTTGTCGATTTGGCAAGGTAAAAGTATGCCATTTAGAGCCATCGAACTCTAATAATCCAGCGGAATTGCCAAAAAACATAGATAAATCGGGGGATTGCGCAATAGACCAGTTTTGATTATAAGCTTGATATTGATCTTTTGTAAAATTAATAACCCGCGGCGTCTCTTGAGCAAGCGCCGATTGGTAAAAGCATGACAAAAGTATGAAGATATAATAAAGTAAAGTTTGATTTTTCAAAATCAAGGTAATCCATTTTTTCTATAGCAGACAAACTTAAAACATTCTTTTGAGATATTCTATGAGAAGCCAACTGGAGGCCTTTGTTATTGCTAACTTTGTTATCTGAATGACTTTCAATGACTACCAAGCGTGTAATTAATCGTTCTGTCTGGATTCTTTCGTGGGTCAGTTTATGCACCGATTTTGCCAGTGAGATGCTCTACCCTATTATGCCAATTTACCTTCAACAAATCGGATTTTCAGTAGCATTGATAGGGCTTTTGGAGGGTCTCGCTGAAGCAATAGCAGGATTGAGTAAAGGTTATTTTGGACGTCTTTCAGATGATTGGAAAATACGCGTTCCCTTTGTACGCTGGGGTTATGGACTGAGCGCGATTTCAAAACCCATGATGGCAATTTTCACCTTCCCCTTGTGGATTTTCGCAGCACGCACAATGGATCGCATCGGCAAGGGGTTGCGTACTGGCGCACGCGACGCGCTATTGTCTTCCTACACAATGCCCGAACATAAAGGCAGGGTTTTTGGATTTCACCGTTCGATGGATACAATTGGCGCATTTCTAGGGCCGTTGTTTGCATTATTGTTTTTACAATTTTTCACTGGTGCGTATCAAACCTTATTTTTGTTAGCGTTTATTCCAGGGTTGGCAGCGGTTGGTATTACTTTTTTACTAAAAGAACCAAAAGTTGATATAAAAATCAAATATGTAATGAGCTCTTTTTCAGCCTTTTTAAAATATCCTTTTCAAAGTGCATTGGAATATCGAAGATTACTTATTGGATTGCTTGCTTTTGCTTTGTTCAATAGTTCCGATGTATTCCTGCTGCTCATGCTGAAGTTCAATGGATTTAGTGATAGTCAAATGTTGATGGCTTATATTTTTTATAATGCGATATATGCTCTTTCCGCTTATCCTTTGGGAATTATTGGCGATCGAATAGGGCTAAAAAAAATGTTTATCCTGGGATTATTCGTTTTCACAATTGTTTACACAGGCATGGCATTGAATCACAATTCATTGATTTTCTGGTTCTTAATGGGATTTTACGGCTTGTACGCCGCAGCAACAGAAGGTATTGCCAAAGCTTGGATCAGCAACCTCATTCCTACATCCGAAACCGCTACTGCCATCGGCACTTATGAGGCTTTCAAAAGCCTGATAACAATAGGCGCGAGTGTATTGGCTGGCATCATTTGGGAATGGGTGAATCCTACGGCAACTTTTGCTTTGACAGCTTTCGGTACAGCTTTGTTAATGCTATATTTTTCTTTATTTACAAATTCACAACACGCTGCACGCCTATCAAACGAATAGATTTTCCTATTTTACCCCAAAAAATGCTGACCTGTTTTTATCAATCCAAGAGCGAGATTCTGACTGCAACCGATTTGCAAAAATTGGCAGAAATCTCGGCAAAAGATATTATCTGGCTCGATTTGTACAATCCTCAGGAAGAAGAAAAAGCCTTTGTAGAAAGCAAATTGGGAATCGAGTTATTCACGCGGCAAGAGGCAGAGGAAATCGAAAGTAGCTCCAAATATTTTGAAAATGAGCAAGAAATAAATGCTAATTTAAGTTATATTTACAAAAAGGAAGATGATACCTATGCTCCTGATCCTGTGTCGTTCATCCTCAAAGATCAACGTTTGATCACCCAACGCAATATTCCGCTCCGCTCTTTTGAGGAAGTAAAACGCATTATACGTAACAGCCGCCGGACGCGCCTATCGGGCTATAATATTTTCCTGTTTATGTTTGAAACCCGCATCGATATTGAAGCAGACTTTCTGGAAGAGCTCTCAAAAAAGATTTACGCAGTTGGTAAAAATCTCGCCCTGGAAAAAAGAACCGACGAGGATGTGTTGATTGAAATTTATAATTTTCAGGAATTGACTATCCTTTTCCGAGAAAGTACGAGTGAACTTAAACGCCTGTTTTCCAGTATTTTAAAAAGCGATTATTTCCCAAAAGATGAATACGAAAAAATCCGGGTCTTAATGAAAGACGCCGACTCTTTACTTGGACATACCTCCTTTAACTTTGAACGTTTGGAATATTTGCAAAATACGTTCCTGGGTTTGATTGACATCGAGCAAAACAAAATCGTTAAAATCTTTACGGTGATGACCGTTGTAATCATGCCCCCAACGCTCATCGCTAGTTTGTATGGGATGAATTTTGCTATTATGCCGGAGTTGAATTGGAAATACGGCTACCCCTTTGCAATTTCGCTCATGGTTTTGTCATCTTTGATTACTTTGCTTTATTTTCGCCAAAAGAAATGGCTTTGAAAAACGTTATAGTAGCGCCGACTCACCTACCGGACAGGCAGGCTGGCAGTCGGCGGAGTTAAAACATTAAAAATATTTGTAATGAAAAAAATAACCTGGATATTCTTAGCAGTTCTACTTGTAAGCTCCAATGCTATTGCCCAACGCAGTCTCAAACTCGCATTGCTCAAATACAATGGCGGAGGCGACTGGTATGCGGTGGTGGATGCCCTGCAAAATCTCACCAATTTTTGCAACGAGCAATTAAATATGAATTTTGACCAGAATTATGCGACCGTAGAAGTGGGGAGCGCCGAGATATTTAATTATCCATTTTTATTTATGACAGGTCACGGCAATATAGTTTTATCTGATGCTGAGGCTGAAAACCTGCGCAATTACTTGATTGGAGGCGGTTTTCTCTATGTGGACGATGATTATGGCATGGATAAATATTTCCGTTTAGCGATTAAAAAAGTCTTCCCCGAGAAAGAACTCGTCGAATTGCCTTACGAGCATCCTGTTTTTCATCAAAAATTCAATTTTAAAAACGGTATTCCGAAAACGCACGAACACGATCAAAAACCGCCACAAACCTTTGCTATCCTGCACGAGGGCAGAGTTGTCTGTATTTTCACTTACGAAACGAATATCAGCGATGGCTGGGAATCGCAGGAAGTACACAACGATCCTGAGGCTATCCGGCGCATCTCCCTGGAGATGGGTGCCAATATTGTGCAATTTGCGTTTATTCAGTAGTTATTAAAAAAATCTCTATTTAAGATAAGATTTTTTATCTTTCGTTTGTCTAATGGATGCTTTATATAAGCTGATAATGAAATATAATTTCATTATATAGTTTTTTATAAAATATTAATTTCAACACCATTATTATGAAGTTCAGGCCGAAAAAGGCTCGGTTTGTCACCTTTTTTTATAAAGTTTAAATATATTTTTATAAATTAGCTCAAGAAGCTGTCAGTGATTACAGTTTTATTATAAAAAATAAATAAGTCATTGTGCCATAGTCATGTGAGTTCTAGCTGCTATGCACTCAAACAGCACGGATATGCAGGCGCTGAAAGAATTGATTTATATTATTAATCGAAATAAACTCCGGGCAGTCGGAGTCATAGCGCTTCCTTTTGCGAAAGAATCGAAATTAAATACTTTATACGAAGGCATTAATCAAGGTCTATTTCAAACAGATGAAGATGCTGCCCGTGCTATTTTCAATACAGAACAAGCGGACTCCAACTATAGAAAGCTAAAAGCCAAGCTCCTCCACCGGCTTACCAATGCACTCTTTTTTATTGATTTGAAAAAACCATCTTATACAACTCGGCAACGAGCTTATCAGGAATGTCATAAAAATTGGGCGGCTGTAAAAATACTTTTCGGAGAAAATGCTCGGGAAGCTGGTGTTGATCTTGCAAAAAAGATTCTGAGCCAGGCAGAAAAATATGAATTCACACATTTATGCATGGACATTGCCAAAACCCTTAGAGTACATTATGGCGCAATGCTTGCCGCAAAAAAAGAGTATAATCTTTATAAAACCCTGTACAACAAGTACTTTGAATTATATGCTTTAGAAAACTATGCCGAAGAAAGCTATACCGAGCTGATGATGCAGCAAGCAGATAGCAAAATAAGTATGGAGCAAATCGGGCAACAAGCAGAAGTTTTTTATCAAGAGCTTATGCCTGCGCTTGAAAAGTATGATACACATGATCTCCTTTTTTATAGTTCTTTGCTGAAGCTCATTGCATCCACTGCTGTGCACGATTATTCATTGGTGCTTGAAATTTGTGATAAGGCAATCGAATCCTTCGAGCTCAAGCAATTCGTGGCACGCATGCCTTTGCAAGTATTTCAATATCAAAAAATAGTGTGCTTGATCCAATTGCGACAGACAAATGAAAAGGATTTTGCGAGCCTCATTGCTAAGAAACCCAAATTTCTCAAAGAAGGTACTTATAATTGGTATCGTTTTCAGGAGGCTTATATTATTCTTGGCCTTCATACGCAGCATTACCAGAAGGCATACGATCTATTTCTACATGGTATCAAGCACAAAAGATTTGAGTTCCTTCCCCCCGATCAGCAGGAATATTGGAGGATTTTGGAAGCATATTTATTTTATTTACATGAAATTGGGAAAATAGATACCCAGGGTGAAAGGTATAGTTCATCCAAGTTTTGGCTTGGTAAATTTCTCAATCAAACCCAAATTTCAGCTAAGGATAAGCGCGGAATGAACGTCACAATACTCATTATTCAAATTATTTTGTTAATAAATCAAAAAAAATGGGGTAAAACTCTTGACAAAATCGAATCAATTGAGCAATATTGCAGTCGCTATCTGCATAAGCCGGACACTATCCGAGCCTACTATTTCATGAAAATGCTTTTAACACTTCCCAAGAACAACTTTCATAGAGAGGCTGTAGCCCGAAAATCGGCAAATTATTTCAAACATCTTCAGAAACATGCACTTGAAATTGGGAATCAATCTTTCTTTATGGAGATTATTCTCTTTGAAGATCTTTGGAAGATGATATTAGAAAATTTAAACAATCAATTTGCGCGAATACCCAAATCAAATGCCGAGCGCGTAAGCAACAACTAAAACCTTTCCGAACAACACAAAAGCTCCAAACAAGAACACAAACTTCAACACTTTTTAAGACGCCGAGATCAATCGTTGATTGATTTCTAATACTGCTTTCTGTCAAAAGCAATATCTGCCAGCTGTGCGGATATTGAAGGGGGAATTATTATATAATTAAAAATATAACAAGATGTAAACACTATTATTTAACATTCAAAACAAATTTACCCATGAAAACCCTTGTTTATAGTCATGCTGTACGGATGGCCACCGAACAAACAAATCGTATTATTAATGTTGACACGGTAGGTCCCAAAAAGTAACATTCACAGGCGTTGCGATCAATACGAGGTTGCAGCGCCTCTTTTTTTAACCAAATACATGAGGATTATTCAAATATAAAATTGCCGCTCCAATATTATATTGCTTCTTCTTTTAAATATCTCTTCCTTTACTACTATTACGAATTTCTTTAATACCATTCACAAGCTTTCAATCAAAGTAATTTCCAATTTAAAAATTAGAAGATTTCTGCATTTGTATTAAAAATAAAGGTATCAAAAAGGGGATTTTAGTTAAATTTTTAATTTTTCAAGTAGTTAAATATCAACAAGTTATTAGTTTTTAAATTTTAGATTCAGGAAAAACAAGGTAGGACAAAAACAACGAATTTGATAAAGCTTAATCTGTGGAAACCCTTTATATTTGTGCTGTAATCAATGCCTTAATGTAGTTTTTGTGTTTATTTGTTTGGGTTATTAATAATAACTTACCTCTATTCCCAAGAGGTAAGTTATTCTTTTTTATGCAAATATCAAAAATTGCGTTCCTCTATCTGCTCCGTCTTATCCATCAGTCAACTATATTCGTACACTGTCATCATATGTTCCCAAAAGAATCCATCTATATTTCGGGAATTTACTTCAAGTGTTAAAATATTTTTCAAATTACAGATGTTATACATTCAAAGTTCAGAAGTACATCCATTTTAAATAAGGTAAACCATGAATTCGGAAAAAAGATTGAGAACATACGCCATTATTATGACGGTACTGTTTTTGTTGGCATTGGTCGGGTTACTGATCACCTATTTTGGCAAAAACAAAATTATAAATGAGTCCAACGCTGAACGCGATGCGCTGTTGGTGGAAAGAACCAATCTTGAAAGAGACCTGGATAGTCTGCAAAATGTGCTGCAATTAGCCAGCGCTGAAAACGATAGTTTGCAAGGTTCTTTATCAGATTTGCAAAAATTGGTGCAGGAAAAAGAAGCGGCTGTTCGCAGTATTCGAGCCCAGTCAGCCAATACGACTACAGGATTGCGCCAGGAAATCAATCAGTTGCGTCAAATTCGAGGCGAATTAGAAGGCGCTATCGGGCAACTCCAGGCAGAAAATGAGCAATTACGGACTGATAATGAACGATTACTCGCTGAAAATGAGCAATTAACGACGGAGCGAGGACAACTGACTTCACAAGTGTCCGATCTGAATAAATTCAATCAAACATTGCAAGATCAAGTAGCGAAGCTGACCCGAGCCGGCATCAAAGCGCAGGCTTTCCGGGTAGATGTGGAAACGCGCTCTGATAAATTGACTTCAAAGGCCCGTCGCACCCGCGAAATTGCGATTACTTTTGATCTGGTCGATTTGCCGGAAGAATTTCAAGGAGCGCATACGCTCTATCTCGTTTTGACCGATGTGAATGGCGCATTATTACCAACTGAAGGCACTTTGATCAATGCCAATATCCCGACGCCAAGCGGTAGTGCCTTGCAAATACAAGCACAACAGACCAAGGAAGTTAATCTTGCTCGAGCCCAACGTCTTTCATTCAACTATCCGGTGGAGGAAAAGCTCAAATCGGGGACTTACGTCGCCACAGTTTACGCTGATTTTGGCATTTTGGGTTCCTCAAGTTTTCGTTTGAGATAAACTGGTTTTAAAGTTACAAGTTGCAGGTTTTTGTATTCAAATTAGTACTTCCGACCTGTAACTTGTAGCTTGCAGCTCAAAAAAAGCCTGTTTTGATGATGAGAAATTATACACTTTTTTTCTTTGCTTTGATTTTATTGAGTTCCTGCGTTTCCAATAAAAAATATATGTTGGAGTTGGATGCCCGGCGAGCCGCGGAAGAACGAGAAACGACCCTGCGCGATGAATTGACTTATGCCAAAGATCAAGTGAGCAATCTCACTACCCAAGTTACCGACCTCAGCCGTACCAATGGTACCCTCGAATATATCAACAACAACCTCCGCACCGAAAATGAGGATTTGAAAGGTCGAATGAATAATTTGTCTTCCTCCTCTTCCACTGAAATTGAGCAACTCAATCGCAATTTGCAGGAAAAAACGGAGGCATTATCCAAAAGAGAACAGGCAATTCAGGAATTACAAACTGAAGTAAATCAACGCAATACAATTTTACAAAATCTTTATATAAATTTAGATTCCACGCTCCGAATATTTGAAGCGGAAGCTGTAAAAACCGAATTTATAGAAGGTAGAATTATTGTGTTATTGCCAGCCGATATGCTGTTTACCGCTGGTAGTGAACGCTTTACGCGTAAAGGCTTGGACGTAATCGCCAAATTTGCTCCGGCTTTAGCCAATAATCCTAATATCGACATCGCGGTAGAAGGCCATACCGATAATAGCAAACCGCGCAGTCGCAGTTACAGCGATAATTGGGCGCTTAGCTCCGAGCAAGCTTTAGCCGTGGCGCGCGTTCTCACCAAGGATTTCAGTATCGCAGCCAATCAAGTTTCTGCCAATGGACGCAGCGAGTTTCAGCCGAGAGCCTCCAATGCAAGCAGCAGCGGTCAAGCGCAAAATCGTCGGATTGAAATTATCATTACGCCAAAAACAGTGGGGTTGCTGCGGTTGATGGAAAGGAAGTTGACGAATGGGTAATGGAATGGGTTTCCTCAATTCTTATTTAAAAATTCATTGTGAGGGTTAAATTTACTCCATGAAACTCTCCATCATCATTGTCAATTATAACGTCAAATACTTCCTGGAGCAGGTGCTGCTTTCGGTGCGGAAGGCCTCGCGGAATCTGGAAGTGGAGACTTGGGTGGTAGATAATAACTCGGTGGATGATTCGGTGGAGATGGTGCAGGAAAAATTTCCGGAAGTAAAGCTGATTGCGAATAAACAAAATGTCGGTTTTTCCAAAGCAAATAATCAGGCAATTCACTTATCTTCAGGTAAATACGTATTATTATTAAATCCTGATACCGTAGTTGAAGAAGATACGTTTGAAAAATGTATCGCCTTTATGGACGCCCACGAAGAGGCAGGCGGACTGGGCGTGCGCATGATGGATGGCTCCGGGAAGTTTCTACCCGAAAGCAAACGAGGATTCCCGACACCCTGGGTCGCGTTTTGCAAAACCTTTGGTTTATCGAGTCTTTTTCCAATATCAAAATTATTTAATCATTATCATGTTGGTTATTTACCTGAACATGATATACATGAAATAGAAGTATTAGCCGGAGCCTTTATGCTGCTGCGGCGCTCCGTGCTAGATAAAATAGGGTTGCTGGACGAATCGTTCTTTATGTATGGCGAAGATATTGATTTATCTTATAGAATTATTAAAGCCGGTTATAAAAATTATTACTTTCCTGATACGACTATTATACATTATAAAGGCGAAAGCACTAAAAAAGGCAGTTTAAATTACGTTCGAGTATTTTATCAGGCGATGATTATTTTTGCGAAAAAACATTTTCAAGGAAATCAAGCGAATTTATTTGTCTTTATGTTGCAGGTGGCGATTTATTTCCGCGCTTTTATAACGTTGATTTCCAATGTCTTTCAAAGGATTCGTCTGCCGTTTTTGGACGCTGCGATTATTTATACAGGCTTGGTTGGTGTAAAAATCTTTTGGGCAAATTATTATTATAAAGACCCCAATTATTTTAAAGAAACTATATTTTTCTTTAATTTTCCATTATATACATTTATCTGGTTAGTCACGGTTTATTTCAGTGGCGGGTATGACGAATCAAGTAATTTGCGGCGATTGATTCGGGGATTACTGGTGGGTACGGTCATAATTGCAGCGGTTTATGGCTTTCTGGACTTGGAATATCGATCCTCGCGGGCGGTCATTTTGCTTGGTGCAGCTTGGGCAATTGCGTCCACTGTTACATTACGAATATTATTACATTTTATAAAATATCATAATTTTAATATAGGAAAGGAACGAGCCAAAAACCTTGTCATTCTTGGCTCCAAAGCGGAGAGTGAGCGCGTTGAGAAATTGTTGCAACAAGCACAAGTGCAAAAAAATTTGATCGGGATCGTATCGCCGGAGACAGAAGCAGATCATAAAATTTTCCTCGGTGGCTTGCCGCAATTAGGCGAAGTAGTGCAGATTTACAAGATAGAAGAAATTATTTTTTGTTCAAAAGACGTTGCTTCTCAGCAAATTATGCAATGGATGAGTCAATTAGGTTCAGGAATTGATTACAAAATTCTACCCGAAGAAAGCCTGAGTATTATTGGCAGTAGTTCTAAGAATAGCGCCGGGGAATTATATACGATTGATATTCGCTTTCGCATCGCCGATCCACGTCAACGCCGTAACAAAAGGACTTTTGATCTTTTATTTAGCATTTTTATTATAATAACGCTGCCATTTCAAATGATAATTATTAAAAATCTATTTAGTTTTTTACAAAATATTTGGTCGGTACTAATCGCAAAAAAAACTTGGGTGGGATATGCCCATTCCAAAGATTTGTCATTATTACCAAAGCTTAAACCAGGCGTACTTGCTACTATCGATGGCATTTCGGTAAAAAATATCAACGAACCGACTGCTCAGCGACTGAATTTCTTGTATGCTAAAGATTATCAGGTAGAAAAAGACCTGGAAATAATTTGGCGGGCCTACCGCGGATTAGGAAAATCGAAAAATCTTTAATCAAACTTTATCATATTCGGTTTTGGTGTAGCCAAAAAGCATGACATCTACCAATTCTCCGCTGGCACGCCGAATCTCTGAGCGCAGATCGCCTTCTCGCCGGAATCCGCATTTCCTTGCCAGACGCTGGGTTGCGTAATTATCAGTAGCTGTGCGGAGTCTGATTTTTTCGATTTGCAGTTGGCCAAAAGCATAGCGCATCATCATTTGCACCACTTCGGTCATAATGCCTTTGCCTTCAAACTCTCGATCAATAAAGAAAGTGGTGTCTGCTGCGGGCACTTCCCAATCAATATTGTAAATGCGCACAAACCCAACAAGTAAAGCATTTTTGTTTTCCCAAATACCGAAGCAAAACTCTTCTTGTCGTAGCCAATCCGCTATTTTATGACGGATATAAGCTTCTCCTGCATCTTTATCTGGCACCGTTTCAATGGTTTGCGGCAGCACATCGCTGATTCGGTAACGATTATCTTCGATCAGTTTGTAAAAGGCTTCCCCTTCGCCCTCGCGGAAGCGGCGGGCAACGGTACGTGGCGTTACAAGCGCCGTGTCAATATTATATAGTCGAGCGAGCATACGTCAAGGTACTTTTTAAGAATCGCTAAAATAGTATTTTACAGGCATTCTGCCTAAAGTATCTTGCTTATACGACTGTCAGAAGAAAAATATATATTATTATTACTTTTTTTCTCCAGGTTTATAAGTTTTTTCGGCATTTTGACGAACGTCCTCCCGATAAAACAAAACTTCTTTGAATTTGCCTTCGCTGTATAACTTTGCCTGATCTGTAAAATGCGGAGAATCAGGATCACCACTGACGCCACCACTAAGAATAGCGCGAGCTTTGAGGCGTTTGCCAAACTCAACCACCGCCACAAAACTATTGCCGTAGCTGCCGTAGCGCTTTTTGGTATTGGAATAAGCACGTGCACCAAAAGATGCCAGCGAACCCCAGGTTGCCGAAGCAAAACCCACGGGAATACTGGGCTTTGAATCATCAAAAGTAGCTTGAATAGCTCCATTTAAACGCTGGAAACGATTCACCTCACCCCAGGGGGTCTTCCAGGAGTCAAAATCGCGCCGAAGCTCGTCGAGCGCTTTAATCAACAAATTTATTTTTTCGTCGGGGGTCGTATTTTCAATAACAAAGTCGGTGTAGCTGAGTTGATCGAACTCTTGCCCAGGCTTAACTTGATTTCTAGCGAACGCTTGTATTTTTTCACCCCAATAAATGGCGATTGTAGTGGCTACAGATTCTGCACCGTAGCCTTTATCCCAGGTGCGTAATATCTTGATCGCTTCTTCTACGTTTTTACTTCTGCTGCCTTTTTGATCGTAAGCATCTATCAATGAAGGAATTAGCTTTTCAAAACCAGCTAAATAAGGATCGTTTGCAGCAGCAATCAACGTATCCAAAGTAAAAACAGATTTTTTACTCAAGACTCGTACAGCATTTATTCCTCTGAAATTTTCGGCATCAGGCGCCATATATTTAGGATAATCGCTTTGCTTGGGGCTACTGCTGCCGGATACTGTAAATGGCGTAGCCTTGCAATTTTGAATCCAGCCGCTGGCGGGGTTGAGCACTTGCACAATTTCCTTTACTTTATGCAAACCTTGCCAATCGGTTTCAGGATTGCTGCCGTCCACCTGATTATTCCAGTCAAATTTCGGATCGCGTTTCGGCATAAAATCTCCATGCCAGTAAGCAATATTGCCTTTGCGATCAGCAAATACGGTATTATTGGAAGAATTGGTGCGCAACTTCATTACTTTATTATAACTCTTATAATTCTTGGCTTTGGTGCGGAGATAAGATTGCGAAAGCGCTTTGAGCGGTTCGTTCATCATGCTCACACTGAGCCACTTACCATCCTGTTCTCCAATGACAGGCCCATGATGCGTGAAATAAACAGTAAATGTTTTGCTTTGTAATGTTTCATTTATTTTATATTTCAATGTAATACTTTTAGAAATTACTGGAAGCCATTTATCACCATGTTTGTAAAAATAAGCGTCGCCCCGCTTTTCGACCGTTTCTAAATAATAATCAATCACATCCGCGTCACTGGAAGTATGCATCCAGCCACAATTCTCATTAAAACCTTGATAAATAAAGAATTGCCCCCAGGTAGCTGCGCCGTAAGCGTTCAAACCTTGTTCGCTAACCACCTGCAGTTCATTCCGAAAATAAAACGACGTATGCGGATTGATTAAGAGCAAAGCATTACCCGAAGCGCTGCGCGAAGGCGCGATGGCAAAACCATTAGAGCCGACGGGTTCTTTCATCCATTCCGGGGTTTCCTCTAAAAATGAGGTCGAATGATCTTTATCATAAAATGATTTCAACCGATTGAGCGACACCGACGAAATATCCCCACCGATACTGCCTTCGCTAAAGGTGAGCGGCATCCAGGGTTGAAACCGCGTAAGCAGTTTAGGCTTTACTTCCGGGTGTGTATATAAATAATAATTAATGCCATCTGCAAAAGCGTGCAATAGGTCTTTCATCCATTTTGGGCTTTTTTCATAATATGTAATTGCCTGTGTACTATCTACAAATAACAATTGACGCAAATCTGCATACAAGGATGATTCCCCTTCTACTTCTGCTTTCCGACCAATGGAAATGAGATAATTATCTTCCACGCGTGGGAAGTCATCTTCGCATTGTGCATATAGCATTCCAAAAACGGCATCCGCATCGGTTTTGCCATAGACGTGCGCTACGCCCCAATTATCTCGAATAATAGTAATACCTTGTGCTTGCGCTTGCCAGCGGGCAATCTCCTGCGGTGTAAAGGGTTGAGCAAATATGGATAAACTGCAAAGCAATAATAAGAAGGAAATAAGCGATTTCATGGTTCTGGTTATTGTATTTTCTAAGCTTGGGAAAGATAGAATAAAATTGCAAAGTGACAAAATAATGCTATTAATCGCTTTTATAATTCCCAGGAACAAAAATCATTGCATTACACCATTGGATCGTCTATTTTTCGGGCTAATTTTATCCTTGCAAAAATTTTTATGAAACATACTTTCAGACCTAAGCTGTTTTCCATTCTTCAAGAAGGCTATCCCAAGCAACAGTTGTTGCCCGATATTTCGGCGGGGGTTATCGTTGGGATTGTAGCGCTTCCGCTTGCTATTGCCTTTGCCATTGCTTCTGGGGTAGCTCCTGAAAAAGGCTTGATTACTGCTATCGTTGCAGGATTTATTATTTCCGTATTTGGAGGTAGCCGCGTGCAAATTGGCGGCCTGACCGGCGCTTTTATTGTTATTGTTTATGGGATTGTAGAACAGTACGGCGTAGCAGGGCTTACGATTGCTACCTTTCTTGCAGGATTTATGCTCATCGTGATGGGATTAGCAAGGTTAGGAGCTGTGATTCAATTTATTCCGCATTCGCTCACAGTGGGTTTCACCTCAGGGATTGCTTTGATCATTTTTTCATCACAAATCAAGGATTTTCTGGGTTTAGAAATGGACACTGTTCCGTCGGAATTCCTTGAAAAATGGCGTTTTTACTTGTCAAATTTGGACTCTATTAATCCTTATGCAACTGCAATTGCGATTGGCACGATACTGATCACACTCTATTTTTCCAAAATTACAACAAAAGTACCCGGCTCTTTGGTAGCAATTGTACTTTCGACCTTAGTTGTGCAATTAGCACACTTACCAGTAGAAACCATTGCAAGCCGTTTCGGTAATATTCCTTCGGGTATTCCTGCTCCCACTGTGCCTGCGATTGATTTTGCAACCGTTAAAAATCTCATTGAACCTGCATTTACGATTGCGCTATTGGGCGCAATTGAGTCCTTGCTCTCGGCCGTCGTAGCAGATGGCATGATTGGCGGAAACCATCGTTCTAACCAGGAATTAGTAGCTCAGGGCACTGCCAATATCGCTTCATCCTTGTTTGGAGGCATACCAGCTACCGGCGCGATCGCTCGCACGGCAACGAATATAAAAAACGGAGGAAGAAGCCCCGTAGCAGGCATTATTCATGCCATTACATTACTGTTGATCATGTTATTTGTAGGAAAATGGGCAAAGCTCATTCCACTTTCCTGTTTGGCGGGCATCCTGGTAGTGGTAGCGTATAATATGAGCGAATGGCGATCTTTTGCAGCCATTCTCAAAGGCCCTGGCGCTGATGTATTGGTATTGCTGGCTACTTTTTTACTGACGGTGTTAGTGGACTTGACCGTCGCTATTGAAATTGGGATGGTACTGGCAGCGTTTTTATTTATGCGACGCATGGCGCAAATTAGCAATGTGAAAGTAATTACGAATCAGCTGCTTCAAGAAGAATTGGATGACCCTGAAGCAACCGACAAATTTATTATCCCGAAAGGGGTTGAAGTCTATGAAGTGAATGGTCCTTTATTTTTTGGTGCCGCACATAATTTTAAAGAATCCTTGAATATCATCGGCAAAAAATCGCCACAAATTTTAATTATTCGAATGCGACAAGTCCCAATCATTGACGCGACGGGTTTACACAACCTCAAAGAAGTGCTAAAACGCCTGGCATCAAGTGGTAAAACAAAAATTATTCTATCTGGTATTCAAGCAGATGTATATGAAGAAATTATTAAAACTGATATTCCGTCTATCATTGGAGATTCGAATATAAGTGCTAATATTCAGGAAGCGCTCGCCAGAGCAAAAGATCTATTGGAATCATAAGTAAATTCATTTTGTAAAATCTTCTCTTTTTCTGGAACGATTCCCTTTGTTAAAAGGTTATCTTTTTCGTTTATAAATTATTTTCAGAAACCCCAATATTCCTGCTTTCCCAATTCGTTAATTCCATCAAAACCTATGGCGACGATCAAATCCCGACTACTCCGCAATCCTTATTTATCCATGCTAGCTACAGCCTGGCGCTATGCGCATGGGGAAAGGCGTAAGTACGTTGCTGTATATAGCATGTTCGTAATGAGCAACCTGATGACAGCCATGGAGCCAATCATTTGGGGCTTGTTTATCAATGAATTACAAAAAAATGGCGTAGATGCATTGCGTTATACCTGGATGTATGTAGGCGCTTATTTGTTTATACGTCTGGCGGATTGGAGCTTTCACGGTCCGGCGCGCATCATGGAACGGGAATTGGCTTTTAACCTGAGTCGAAATTTTTTACAGGAAATGTACCATAAAGCCCTGCATTTACCTGTAAAATGGCATCAAGATCACCATAGCGGTATCACGATTAACAGAATTCGCAAGGCTTACGAAGCGCTCAAAGAATTTTTCAGGATGGCTTCATGTATGCGCATGCCTTAGCAAAGTTTTTTTTCTCCTTTGCAGCAATGCTATATTTCGCGCCCATTTTTGGCTTTATAGCCTTATTACTGGGCATTTGCGTTGTAATTATTATTCTGAAATTTGATAAACCTTATATCAAGACACTGGAAGAAGTGAACGAGGGCGAACACCTGGTATCCTCTACCCTATTCGATAGTTTGAGTAATATCATCACCGTCATTACTTTGCGGCTGCAAAAGCGCATGGAATCTGGCTTGCTGCAAAAAGTAAGCAATATTTTTCCGCCATTCCGGCGCAATATTCGCATCAACGAATGGAAATGGTTTGTGGTGGAAGGTATTTGTTTGGCGCTAATTTATGCGGTGATTTTATTGGGTTATGTATATCAAAACTGGAAGCCCGGTGAAGTCTTTTTAATTGGAGGCTTGGTAATGTTAATTGGTTATGTGGAGCGCTTTACCAGCGTTTTCCAGAATATTGCCTGGCAATACACGATGATTGTCAAATACAACACGGATGTGAAAACGGCGAAAAGTATCGTGGAGGCTTATGCGGAGCACCATTTGCCGGAAGAAGTGGCTGCATTGCCAAATAATTGGAAAACGATCGAAGTGAATCATTTGAATTTCACGCATAATGAAGTTTGGAACGGCGCTCAAACAACGCAAGGTTTGCACGAGGTAGCCATCCGCATCGAGCGTGGTCAACGTATTGCATTTATTGGTGAAAGCGGTAGTGGCAAGAGTACGTTGCTTGCTTTATTGCGTGGCTTGTATCCGCCGGAACAAGGCATTGAAATAGCTGTGGATGGTGTAAAATATAATTCTTTGGATGTTATTAATAGCCATGTAACACTTTTTCCGCAGGAACCGGAGATTTTTGAAAATACAATCGAATATAATATTACGCTTGGTTTGCCTTTCGGCGAAGCAGAAGTACAGCAAGTTTGCGAAACTGCTCATTTTTCAGAAGTAATTGCACAATTGCCAAAGGGTTTGCAGTCAAATATTCAAGAGAAAGGCGTGAACCTTTCCGGTGGTCAAAAACAGCGCCTCGCTTTATCCAGAGGCATTCTGGCGGCACGAGACAGTCATATTGTGTTGTTGGATGAACCGACCAGCAGTGTTGACCCGAAGACTGAGTTGAAGATTTACGAAAAAATCTTTCGGGAATTTGCTGACAAAGCGATTATCTCGTCATTGCATCGTTTACACTTGCTTACGCATTTTGATTATGTATATGTGTTAGAAAATGGTCGCGTTGTGGACGAAGGTACGTTTGAACATTTGCGCTCTTTTAGCCCCATATTCCAGGAATTATGGCGACATCAGGAGGAGACACTTAGGGTGTGACTTGGAGACTTGGAGACGAATACAAAGAAAGTGCCCACCTTTTATAATAAGTTGGCTGCTCTGAACGATCTATATCAAAGGGAAATGGAACCGAGGTTCGGCTTCCCCTATTTTATTATTGATTAAATAGGCGACTTTAATAATATATTTTACATGAGAGGACAGCAACTACACCACACACTTACAAATTTATCTTGTCTTTTATTCTCGACCACAACATTTATTTATATGAAATTTCAAATCCATCTTAATAAATTCCTTTTCGGAATCATATTACTTTTTTCAGGCATATTAAATGCGCAGGAAGAAATGCAGGTAACGCGTTGCCTTGCAGCGGAATTCCGGCGCCCCGTGGTAAATGTATTCTCGGATGAATCCAATAATATATGGGCTTCCGATGGCAAAAATTTGTATCAGATTCAAGCTGCGGATCTGGCAACCCCAGTAAAACTAAGTGTCGGAGAACAAACCATCCTTAATTTCCCGGGTGGCAATCAGGATTATAGATTTCAGCAAGAAGCTCTGGATGCTATACTTGGCGCTGATTTTGGTGCCATAAGCGCTGCTTTTTATGATCAGCAAAGAGAAGAACTTTGGATCGGAACGACCGAGGGCGGCGTTTTTCAAATCAAAGCGAATTCGGGTTTAAAACTTTTAAATAATTATAATAATAAAAATTCCAAGTTAAAATCTAATTATATCAACACAATTTTAGTAGATCAAACCGGCGAAACCTGGATTGGCACGAAAGAAGGAATGTTTGTGGGCAAAGGCAGCCGCTGGACTTTAGAAGAAAAATTATTTAGCTTTGATCGAGTGGTGGAGCGCGGTTCAACAGTTTGGATTTTGGGTGATGATTTCTTGTGGAAAGTAAATAGCCGAGGAGATTGGAATCCGGTTGACATAGATGTGCGCCAATTGGAAGGTTTGATTCGGGATTTTACGATTGATCCGCAAGGTCGGCTCTGGATTGCTTCCGAAATTATTACACGCTATGATCCTGATACAGAGGAGTATAGAAAATTCGGTCCGATTGAATATTACACCAGTCAATACGCTACTAATTTAGTAGTCGATGGTGCAGGAGCGGTCTGGATTGGCACAGAAGATAAAGGCGTTTATTTGATTGGCAAGGCTTCCGGCATGGCAGTTAGTTGCCTCGTAACCAAAGAGTTGAGTTGCAATTCCGACAAAAATGATGCAGCATTAGAAGTAAAAATAAGCGGCGGTGAAGCACCTTATACATATGCTTGGAGCAATGGACTAAAAGGTGAAAATCCTCAAAATCTCGGACCTGGCGAGTACGCTGTAACCGTGACCGATAGTAAAGGGAAATCCAGAGTTGCGCAGGCAATGATCGAAAATCCGCGATTTACAGTCGAAGTGAAACAAGATAAAGAAGAAAGCCTTCCAGGTGCATCTGATGGTGCAGCTTCTGTAACAATCGCTGGAAGCGCCAGCAATTTCAAATTTCAATGGGATAATGGCGAAACCATCCAAAAAGCGACCAAATTAAATACGGGCAATCATAGCGTGACTGTTACCGATCAAAAAGGTTGTAGTGCTACGGGTACAGTGACCATAGGCCAAGGTGTAGCACCGATGGCAATCAATATTGAGCAAATCAGCGCGATTAAATGTGTTGAATCAAATGATGCAGCGCTCAAAGTAATCGTTACTGGTGGCAAAGGGCCATTCCAGTACAAGTGGAGCGACCCGAAATTAATTGGCGAGCAGCCGACCAATATTGCGCCCGGTTCTTATCAACTACAGGTGATCGACGCCGTTGGGAACAGCGAATCTGCGATTATCTCTATCAAATCGCCCGAAGCATTAAGCGCAAGCATTCAAGTCCAATCGCCCGCCAGCACTGGGAATTCCGATGGAAAAGCGATTGTTAATGCCAAAGGTGGAAATGGGAATTTCACTTTCAAATGGGATAATGGCGAAACCGCTCAAACGGCGACAAAGCTCGCTCCCGGAAAACATAATGTAACAATTACAGATGTAAATGGCTGTTCTACAACGGCTTCTGTGGAAATTACAGAGAATATTTTGCCGCTTGCGCTTGAGATCAATGAAACCAATTCCATCAAATGCAATGGAAATGCAGATGCTTCAATAGCCGTGCAGGTTTCAGGTGGCAAAGCACCTTTTCAGTATCTTTGGAATGATACAAAATTAAATGGTGAAAATCCGAAAGGATTAGCCGCTGGCGATTATCAGATCACCGTCACCGACGTGGCCGGAAACAAAGCAAATGCCAATATTTCGATCAAAGCGCCCGAAACATTAACTGCGAGCGTTCAAGTCCAATCGCCCGCCAGCACTGGTAATTCCGATGGAAAAGCAATCGTCAATGCCAAAGGCGGAAATGGGAATTTCACTTTCAAATGGGATAATGGCGAAACCGCTCAAACGGCGACAAAGCTTGCTCCCGGAAAACATAATGTAACAATTACAGATGTAAACGGCTGTTCTACAACGGCTTCTGTGGAAATTGCGGAGAATATTTTGCCGCTTGCGCTTGAGATCAATGAAACCAATTCCATCAAATGCAATGGAAATGCAGATGCTTCAATAACGGTGCAGGTTTCAGGTGGCAAAGGGCCTTTCCAATATCAGTGGAATGATACAAAATTAAATGGTGAAAATCCGAAAGGATTAGCTGCTGGCAATTATCAAATCACCGTCACCGATGCTGCCGGAAATAAAGCAAATGCCAATATTTCCATCAAAGCGCCCGAAGCATTAACCGCGAAAGCATTCAAGTCCAATCGCCCGCCAGTACTGGGAATTCCGATGGAAAAGCAATCGTCAATGCCAAAGGCGGAAATGGGAATTTCACTTTCAAATGGGATAATGGCGAAACCGCTCAAACGGCGACAAAGCTTGCTCCCGGAAAACATAATGTAACAATTACAGATGTAAACGGCTGTTCTACAACGGCTTCTGTGGAAATTACAGAGAATATTTTGCCGCTAGCGCTTGAGATCAACGAAATCAATTCGATCAAGTGCAATGGAAATGCAGATGCTTCAATAACGGTGCAGGTTTCAGGTGGCAAAGCCCCTTTCCAATATCAGTGGAATGATACAAAATTAAATGGTGAAAATCCGAAAGGATTAGCCGCTGGCGATTATCAAATCACCGTCACCGATGCTGCCGGAAATAAAGCAAATGCCAATATTTCCATCAAATCGCCCGAAGCATTAAGCGCAAGCATTCAAGTCCAATAGCCCGCCAGTACTGGGAATTCCGATGGAAAAGCAATCGTCAATGCCAAAGGCGGAAATGGGAATTATTCTTTCAAATGGGATAATGGTGAAACCGCTCAAACGGCGACAAAGCTTGCTCCCGGAAAACATAATGTAACAATTACAGATGTAAATGGTTGTATGACAACGGCTTCTGTGGAAATTACGGAGAATATTTTGCCGCTTGCGCTTGAGATCAATGAAACCAATTCCATCAAATGCAATGGAAATGCAGATGCGGCAATAGCCGTGCAGGTTTCAGGTGGCAAAGGGCCTTTTCAATATCTTTGGAATGAGTCGAGTTTAACTGGGAATCAAATTTCTAATTTAAGGCCTGGAGATTATAATGTCACCGTTTCTGATGCGCTTGGCACCACAAAATCTGCTAATATAAAAATAGCCGAACCGACGGCCTTAGCAGCAGAGATTACCAAAAAACGAGGCGCAACCACTGAAACCACAAAAGATGGCAAAGCTACGGTGGAAGTGAAAGGCGGTGCAGGAAGCTATGCCTACAAATGGGATAACGGTGAAACAACAGCCGAAGCAAAACAACTAACCATTGGTATTCACAATGTAACTGTGAGCGATGCAAATGGCTGTCAGACAACTACTTCGGTGGAAATTGTAAAACGAATTTTGCCGACTTTGACGCTTGATATGCTCAAAACAGGCGAAGCGATTCGCATGGAACAACTACAATTTGACGCAGATAGTACTACCATTAACGAGCCTTCGATGCCCGTGCTCAATGAATTATTTGATTTTCTAACCGATAACCCAGCCATTGTAGTAGAAATTGGCGGCCATACCAACAATCTTCCGCCCGATGATTACTGCGATCGCATCTCGACGGAGCGCGCGCAAGCGGTTTCCACTTATCTCGTTGGAAAAGGAATTGATCCAAAACGCCTCTACGCCAAAGGCTACGGCAAACGCAAACCAATCGCGAGCAACGATACCGCTGATGGGCGACGCCGAAATCAGCGCGTAGAAATCAGGATTTTGGAATTGAATGACGGAGGGTAAATAATTGATAATGGGGTATTAATAATTGACGATTTTGTTTAATCGTTTATTCGTTTCAATCCTTCTCGAACTGTAAGTTTAGGAAGTGTATGATTCATAATAAATTGTTTTACAGCTCCAGGGTTGGTCTTTTGAATATTCCCGCAAAGCCCAGCCCGCTGCTTTTGCACAAAAAATTCTTTGGAATCCGCTCTTTTGAGAATAAAATCAAACAGCAATTCCTGATCAGTTTTATTTTTATAATCCAATTGGAACAAAATAGCCGAACGCTGCAGCCAAATATTCTCAGATTCGATCCATTTTTCCGGGTATTCCGAAATTTTATTGGAGTATCGCAATAATATATTTCCTGCCAACTTAGGTGCCAAAAAATCGACCGTATCCCACCAGGATTTTTGTAAAATCAAGGATTGAATCATACCTAAAAAGCTGTCATCCAGCTTCTTAATTAACTGTCCCAGCAAATCATACACAAAATATTGCATTTCGCGCTGCTCTTCCTGAAAACAGAGAAAGCAAACTTCCTTCAATATTTCCGACTCCAGTATGCCCAATCTTGCAATAACTGCTTTTGACAATTCTGCCCGCTCCGGCTTTTTGATACCAAAGAATTCGAAGTGGTTTTTCATATACCGTTTCATCGGAAGGGCATTCTCAGCGTCGGCATGCGCCTGAAAAAGAGTACGCACGTCGGACACAAATGCTTGGGGGGAGGCACTCATATTATCTGCTTTTATAAACTGTGCAAGGTGGCTAATAATTTTGACTCGCTCACCGCCTCCATTTGCACAGAAACCGACTGGCTGGAAATGCGCTCTATCGGGCACTGACCGAAGAATAATTCCTGATCTTTCAAGCCAATAATAATAACGGAAGCCGCGAGATTAGATGGAATATTAAAAGTTGTAAACTTATTGCCATTAAAATACATCGGAGCGACCGAATGAATATCTCGAAAAACAATAAATGCAGCTTGATCGTCGAAGCACTCTACATCGCTGAGGCAGCGCGCGCTGACCATGTTGCGGCTGGGTTTTTTGGTATAAAAATATTGGCAACTGTACCAGTTGAAACGTTTGATCGTGAAATGTAAATATTTTTTATCCGCTATTTTTCTAATTTTTAATGGCTTGGTTTGCAACAGTTTCCAATCAAAAACCTTTTCAGCGGTGAAAGGCAACATGGTTGAAAAACTCCCTTCAAAAAGTCGTGCTGCTACCGTATTGGAAAGCTTCGAATGAATCGGAATTTCCACTTTTAGGGGTTCGGTTAATTCCAGAGGCTGTTGATTTTGAGTGACTTGCAAAAAAAACTGCCCAGCCGATACCAACAAACGATTCTCAGAAGTGGTCATCAGGTTATTCAAAATCATCTCCCCTTTGTCAAACATTTCACATAAATGCACTTGCACTTCGCCGCGCGCAATTCTGCCATGAGCGTCTTTAAAGTTGCCTGGTTCGATCGTAAAACGTGTTCCTTTTTTTCCTACAATCGTAGTATAAAAGGACGCATCGATAAAGTAGCTATAAACGTTGCTTTCTTTTCCGGCAAAAATTATTGAGTAGCATTTGGAATGGACTACGCAAAAACCTCGTCCCGGAATCTGATTTCGTCATCATAACGGTTAAGTTTTCTCATAAATAAAATTCAGATTTCCTCTCAAATACTACGAAAAGGTTGGCAAAAGCTCAGATTCTGTTGACTGGATGATCGATTTATGGGTAGAACGTGCTAACAAATATATAAACTTCGTGCCAAAAATGATGGCAGAATCGTAAATTATCGCGTCTAAAAGACACATTTTTTTCCATCTTATAGATGAAACAACAGTATCATTTTTTTTTCCAAGTTTAGTGACAAGTGTTTATCTCTTGATGATGAACCGTATATCTACGTTTATTTTTGTAATATCGATTTTTCTTTTATACCAAACTGCTTAAAGCGGTAAAGCTAATTTTACTATGAAACCACTTGCAGAAAGAATGCGCCCGATTGACTTTGACACTTTTGCCGGGCAGGAGCATTTAGTCGGTGCCAATGGCGTATTGCGAAAAGCAGTCATTGCTGGTCATATTCCATCGATTATTCTGTGGGGCCCGCCGGGCGTAGGCAAAACCACTTTGGCGCGTATCATTGCCAATCAGTTAGAGCGCCCTTTTCATACATTGAGTGCAGTGCATTCGGGTGTAAAGGATGTGCGTGAAACCATTGAAAAAGCTCGTAGTCAGCGTTTTTTTTCTTCTCCAAATCCCATTTTATTTATTGATGAAATTCATCGTTTTAATAAATCGCAGCAGGATTCGCTCTTGGGCGCTGTGGAGGAGGGCATTATTGTTTTAATTGGCGCTACTACCGAAAATCCTTCGTTTGAAGTTGTGCCTGCATTATTATCGCGTTGTCAGGTCTATGTTTTATACCATCTAAAGTCGGAAGAGCTAATTTTTTTGGTGAACCAGGCACTTGAAAAAGATGAATATTTGAAAGAAAAGCAAATCGAAATCCAGGAATATGATGCTTTACTGCGTTATTCCGGCGGCGACGCCCGGAAATTGTACAATATCCTGGAATTGGTGGCGGGCGATATTGAAAAAGGAGAACCTATGGTTATAACAGATGAATTGGTGGTCAATAAAGTGCAGCAAAATATCGCTTTGTATGATAAAGGTGGCGAGCAACACTACGACGTAGCCTCCGCATTCATCAAATCCATCCGCGGAAGCGACCCAAATGCAGCAGTTTATTGGCTGGCCCGTATGATCGAAGGTGGTGAGGATGTAAAATTCATCGCCCGGCGAATGATGATTTCGGCAGCAGAAGATATTGGTTTGGCCAATCCGAATGCCCTGCTCATGGCGACCACCGCGTTTCAGGCAGTGCAAGCAGTGGGCTTGCCTGAGGCAAGGATTATTTTATCAGAAGCCGTGATTTATTTAGCAACTTCGCCCAAAAGTAATTCCGCTTACCAGGCGATCAATAAAGCACAAGAATTGGTACAACGCACTGGCGGCCTGCCTGTGCCGCTTCATTTGCGCAACGCACCAACCAAATTGATGAAGGATTTAAACTATAGTGAAAATTATAAATATGCGCATGATTTTCCGGGCAATTTTGTAGAACAGGAATTTCTTCCACAAGACCTCAGCGGCAGCAAATTATTCGAACCACAACAAAATCCTGCGGAAGAAAAAATTAAACAACACCTACAAAAACAGTGGAAAAAATATAAGTATTGAATTATATATGAATACTATATAATAACTCTATCATATTTCAAATCTTTCTATTTCTTCCCGAACTGCTGGGTACTTGACCCTGTTTTTGCAAGGCTTCCCATGCTCTAAAGTCCTCAATATTAGCGTTTTTTAGCTCAAAAAATGCTTTAATATCAATTGAAGAATCAATAGCAACTGGTTTTATAGCATTATAAAAAGTTTCCAGGTAAGCGACCATATCATCTCGGAAATCGCTGGAAAGCATTTTAAAGTTTTTCACCATATCTAATAAGATCGTTTTCTTAGCATAAAAATAGCCCAATGCATCGCGCATTGCGTCAGCATCTGTTTTATTACCTAAATACAGTCGATCTCGAATGCTTGCTAATCCTAAATCTCCCTGTGGAATAGCATAAGAAGTATTGATTAATCCAGCAAAATCAAAATCATAAGGCACCGGGATCATCTTATCCTTATTTTCGGGTAATATCAATTTTACATTGCGCAACATCACCGTACTCCAGTCGGCATTGCCAATCATATATTGGAAAAGCGCAGTAATTGCTTCGTCTTTCACAGAAATAGAGTCGGTGCTCACGTTCATTGTTTCGTACTCCACGCCGCCCAGGCGCGCCGCCATTTCATCGGTATCTTCGATCAGGATGCCATACCGCTTGATCTTACCCAAATTACCTTTGGTATCTTCATAGGTTATTTTGATCAATTGAACGCGATAACTATTGGGAGTCAATTCATTATATAATTGATAAATCAAATATTCTTTCAGTAAATTTTCATTCCCAACCAATTTATCGTCGATGCAATGCGTCACCAATTTCAAATCATTAAATTTCTTAATAAGTCCTAATGACTCGAGATCACCCTTAGAAAACTTAATTTTGACAGGAGGAAAATCACAAATCCGGCGGCGGAATTTGCCGCGTGGTTGTACCTCAATCGGTCGAGTTATTTTTTTGCCAGTGGCGTCTTCATATTCAAATGTAGCTTCCAGAAATTCTTCAGTACGGCGGTTTTCAATCAAATTATTCAAGTCGGTTTTGATCGTAATGTCCAGGATTTCTGTACCAGACAATACATCGAAAATACTCTTTTTTCCTTCATTTTCAATACCTTGAGGCGGCGCGGCTATCGCAACTTTTGCGGTAAGTAATACGTTCAAACAAATAAGCGCTAATAACAGTCGTTTGTGGGTGACCATGATGGTTTTATTTTGGTGATCAATTTGAAAGAAGTCGGATGATAATGCAATTTTTTTCGATTGCTTATCTGAAAGATTCGAGCAAAAGCTCAAAGTTGCTTCTTCATCAGAAGTTTAACATTGTTTAAATCCAGACAAAAACGTATTTTTGACGATTGCCTTATAAAAAAGGTATTGCAAAAATACTGGTAAACAAAATTTAATTCTAATTTTTGATAATTAATTATTTGTTAACCCAATTAAATTTTAACAACACTCCTAAAACCATATAAAAAACTAAATACATACTAATTCACAATATTGGTTTTGCATCAAAAGCGACTTTCTAAACTTAATCGTGAATAATGCCTAAATTCAAGGTATCTCGCTGGTTCTTGCTTTTGCTCACGGTATTTTCCTGCAAATCTGCACCGCAGGAACATCCAAACGCTCATCTCGTGTCTTTTACGCTTGATCAGAAGCCTAAAAACATCATTTTGATGATCGGCGATGGCATGGGCTTATCCCAAGTATCTGCTGCTTTGTACGAAAACAGCAATCGACTGGCATTAGAAAAATTTCCGGTCATCGGTTTTCACAAAAGCTATTCTTACGATAATCTCATCACCGATTCGGCGGCGGGTGCTACCGCATTTGCTTGTGGTGTAAAGACTTACAACGGAGCTATTGGCTTAACTGCAGATACCATACGCTGTCGAACCATTCTGGAAGAAGCGGAGTCTTACGGATTAGCAACGGGGATTGTGGTAACTGCTACTGTTACCCATGCTACACCTGCTGCGTTTTATGCGCATCAAGACCTGCGAATCATGCATGACCAAATCGCGGCTGATTTGTTAAAAACAGAGATAGACCTTGTGATTGGCGGAGGGAAACGTTTTTTTGATAATCGGGAATTGGATAATCGCAATTTGTACGAAGAACTCCAATCCAAAGGGTACATCGTTTCTGATTATATGCAAAACGATATTAATCAAATTGGCTTTAATGCCAAGAAAAATATGGTTTATTTTACTGGCGATAAGGATCCTCCTGCTGCTGCCGTTGGTCGCGATTACTTACCCTATGCTAGTAAAAATGCGCCTAAATTTTTGCAAAATCGCAGCGAAAAAGGCTTTTTTTTAATGATTGAAGGATCGCAGATAGACTGGGCTTGTCACAATAAAACAGAAGAATGGGCAATAGATGAGTTGCTGGATTTCAATCGGGCAATTGAAGAAGTAATCGAATTTGCTCGAAAAGACGGCAATACATTGGTAATTGTTACCGGAGATCATGAAACAGGTGGGATGTCCATTAATGAAGGCTCACGGATGAATAAACTAAAAATCGAATTTACGACTAACGCTCACACGGGCGCACTCATACCGGTTTTCGCTTATGGGCCTTCGGCACATCTTTTTTCTGGTATTTATGAAAATACGGATATTTACAAAAAAATGCGACAAGCATTCGGATTCAGCGACTCGACTTCTGCATTGAATTATCGCTAAAAAATGATCACTTACTTCCCAATTCGCATCAACAAAATGCTTTGCTGCGTTATTATATTATGATAATAAGGCAGTAAAGCAGACAATTTTTTCATTTGAAAACAGCATTTCCCATATTTTTCCGTAATTATAATAAGAACTCTTTTTACTCAAATCGTTTAAAAATTTTGAACTCATGAATGTAGTCACTTCTGACTTGAGTCTTGACAATTTGCAGCTCATCCGCGAAAGCGCCCATGATTTTGCTGAAACCTATATCCGGCCTCATGTAATGGAATGGGACGAATCCCAGCATTTTCCGATAGACTTATTTCATCGAATGGGTGAATACGGATTTCTTGGTGTGCTTGTGCCGGAGGAATACGGCGGCGCCGGCTTGGGATATCAGGAATATATCACAGTGATCGAAGAAATTGCTAAAGTCTGCGGTTCTATCGGCTTATCAGTCGCTGCTCATAACTCCTTGTGTACCAACCATATACTATCTTTTGCCAACGAGGAACAAAAAGCAAAATACTTGCCAAAACTTGCCACTGGCGAATGGATAGGCGCTTGGGGACTCACCGAGCCCAATACCGGCAGCGATGCGATGCGCATGAAATGTACAGCCGAAAAAGATGGCGATTATTATATTATAAATGGCACAAAAAACTGGATTACGCATGGTAAATCGGGTCATGTGGCCGTAGTCATCGCTCGCACGGGTGAGTTATTAGACAGTCATGGCATGACAGCATTTGTGGTGGAACGCGGTACACCAGGATTTAATGCTGGAAAAAAGGAGAATAAACTGGGGATGCGTGCATCGGAGACCGCTGAAATGATTTTCGATAATTGTCGGGTACACAAGAGCCAAATCCTGGGCGAAGAGGGCGAAGGATTTATCCAGGCTATGAAAATATTGGATGGTGGGCGGATTTCGATTGCAGCGCTTTCGCTGGGCATTGCCAAAGGCGCTTATGAAGCTTCCGTAAAATATTCTAAAGAACGGGAGCAGTTTGGTCAACCAATTGCTCATTTCCAGGGCATTAGCTTCAAGCTGGCTGATATGGCCACCAAAATTGAAGCAGCCGAATTGTTGACACGCAAAGCTGGATATTTAAAAGACACTGGTGACAAGAGTACCAAGCTTTCAGCGATGGCAAAATATTATGCTTCTGAAATTGCCGTGCAAATTGCTACCGATTCTGTTCAGATTTATGGTGGCTACGGTTATACCAAAGATTTTCCGGTAGAAAAATTTTATCGTGATGCCAAGCTTTGTACTATTGGCGAAGGTACTTCCGAGATTCAGAAATTGGTTATTTCGAGGGAAGTATTAAAATAGTAGCTCCGATTGGCAATCGGAGCTACTTTATCAACGATTCGCAGACTTGAAACCAGAAAAGTAAAATTGCAAACCCAAAGAGATACCAATCTGATTGGTTTTCGTGGTTGTATTTGCTTCTATTCCAGCTATTTGTGTATCAAATTCGCTTCGAGCATAATTATATTTTACTACTGCTTCGAGTCCAATTGCGTTGCTGGCAATAACCGTGATGCCGGGACCAACACCAAATGCAAATAAATTGGTATTAATTCTTTGATCTCCTGTATTCAATTCCTTTACATCCCGAGAGTTACCAAAACCAAAACCTGCTTCGGCAAATAAATACATATCGTTGCTCTGGAGAATGGGCAAGTATAAGCGTGCAAAGGGACCAAAAAGTACGTCGCTGTCTTCCGTATAATCCTGGTTAGACTCCTCTACCCTATTCAACGTGTAATCCATGCGAATACCCAACGCGAAGTTGTCGAACAAAAAATAGCCCACCGATGGCGCAATATTAATTTGTGTGGAATATGGACTTTCTTCTGTCTTATTACCTCCCGTTGCTTCCTGTGTAATTTTGGAATGCGCCGTGGAAAAACCAACGGTGCTACCCAAAACAAAGTTTCCATTTTGTGTTACCTGAGCGCTGAGCACACCAACACAGAAGAGAAAACCTATCAATAATAAGATTTTGTGTTTCATCTTTTGCAGTTTTATTTGAAAAATAGGGATTTTATCACTCCCAATTTAGTCACTGTTCGCTACCGCAAAAATGATAATTATCATCAAAATCAATGAGTTATGCTATTCTAAATTCAATAACTCCATTTCAAACGCAAGAACAAAGCCTGAATAGGACTGGTATAATTTTTCGCTTCATTAAATACCAATTGCCCCACCAAATCCAAGTCCCAGTTTTGTGCAAGTGAATAAGTCAAGGTAGGATTAATAAAAAGTGCATGAGATTTTACAGGACTGTAAATAATTGCTGCCCCACCATTTAATAAAGGTGTAAAAGGATAGGAAATTTGTGTAAAGATAGCGTGTCGGAAAGGGTATAAATTTTTAGCGGAGAGCTGAAAATTAAATAATCCCGTTACATCGCCTTTCGTCGTACCATTAGAATTATATAAATATCCTAAATTTCCGTAAAGTGAATTTGAAAAAACATAATCCAAAGCAAAAGTCGCCGCAAAACTGCTATTGCCTTCATCAATCGGAACAAAGTATGTCGCTTCACCTTTAAATCCAGCATCTTTCAAGTTTCCAGCCCAACCGCCGCCGATTACCCAATCATTTTGCGCAATGCCTGCAAGTATTGAAAATCATAGCCTTTTGCATTAAATTTCCACATCATAGCTGCTGTGGCTTCGTCCCAGGTATCAAAGGCTTTTACTGCAATTTCTATGCTCGAAGCAAAACCCAAATAACGCTTCACGCGAATGGCGTCGCTGCCCGGGCGCTCTTCATAATCAAAATCGGTAAATGAAAAGGCGTTAAAAATATCATTCGGATTCCAAACGGTATTGATCCCCCAATTAATGCGCTGCCGCCCAATTCTTATCTCCCATTTTGAATCTAAATATTCCAAATATAAACGATCCAGCATAGAGTGAATAACAAAGGAATTTTTATTTAGTAAAACTAAAGAAAGATCAAAATAATCATTATTCGCATTATCAATTTGCCTGGCATAATCTGGATTTGCTTTTACCAAATCACCAAAAAAAATGCGCGAGCGCACATCCGCCCGAAGATTCAAATTATTTGTAATATTATATTCAAAATTTAAACGATTGTGAATCAGGTTATCTTGTAAAAAAGTATCAATAAGCTTAAATTGTTGCAAATCAGGATATGATCCATTAAAAAATAATAGCGTTTGTAAATTTTTTAAATACCCGCTTACTTGTAATTTGCCAGACGAATCGTTCGTAAATAAATCTGATGTTGATGATGTAAAAATGGTATCCGGCTCAGGAATTATATCTTGCGCTTGAATATTAAAACCGATGTAAAAGCATATAATAATCGAAAGTAATCGTTTCATAATCAAGGAATAAAACAACACACTAATTATGATATGAATCCCAAAACTCATCATAATCTTACAAAATCAGTGTTCTATCTTTGAAGCCATTGAATCTTTTATCACGTCCGTTGCAACTTTGCCATCCACCAATGTAATAACTCTTCTCGCTCTATCAATCACTCGCTGGTCGTGCGTAGAAAAAATGAATGTGATACCTTCTTCTTTATTTAGTTTTGCCATCAGGTCGAGCAGATTTTCGGTAGATTTTGAATCCAGATTCGCCGTCGGTTCGTCTGCCAGAATAAAATCCGGTTTTGGCGCCAAAGCCCTTGCTACTGCTACGCGCTGCTGCTGTCCGCCGGAGAGTTCATTCGGTCGTTTATTGATTTTATCATCCAAACCCACCGCGTGTAATAATTCCAAAGTTCGTGCATCTCGTTCCGTTTTGGAGCGATTTTGCAATAACATTACAAATTCAACATTCTCCCGCGCCGTCAAAACCGGAATTAAATTATACGCTTGAAAAACAAAGCCAATATGCGCCTTTCGGAAGTCAATCAATTGATTATCTGATAGTTCCAAAATTTTATGCCCGCCAACTTCAACGTAGCCTTCCGTCGGGCGATCCAAACCGCCAATAATATTGAGCAACGTGGACTTGCCAGAGCCGGAGGGCCCCACAATCGCAGTAAACTCGCCTTCTTCGATCTCCAAATCCACGCCACGTAAGGCTTCCACGGGGATTCGGTCAGGATCATAAATTTTAGTGACACCTTTAGTGATAATAACTTTCATATTAATTTTATTTTGGCATAATGGAGTGTCAACACTCCAAAAATCCATTACTCCAATCAAATTTTCCTGATTGCTTCTACTGGTTTTAATCGAATGGCCTTCCAGGCCGGATATAAAGATGCTAATACGGCAGTAAACGCAACTGACAGAGGTACTTGCCAGTATATATCAGGATTTACCGCAAAGTAAATAATATTCGACATTCCATACATTTGTAATGTGTCGGAATAAGCCGATAAATTGATACCATATTTTCCAAGATAAGCGATCGTGCCTGTACCGAGCAAAAGCCCAAACGGTGCGGCCACTACGCCAATCATAATCGTTTCCAGCATTATCATTAAAAAAACACGAATTTTATTCATACCAATTGCCATGAGCATACCCAGTTCCCGAATGCGTTCCAGCACTGCCATTAGCATGGTATTAATAATGCCAAAAATAAGCGCTAACATAATGACTGTCAGGTAGATAAGTGACACAGATTCCATCTGCGATTCGTATAATTGCAAATCGGGCGAAATCTCGCGGTAGGTTTCTACTTTTACATCCGGAAAAGACACTTGTAAAGAATGCCTGGTCGTATCTACCAATTTTACATCATGTAATATAATAGCAATTTCATGCGCAACCGATGGAGCAGAAATGGTATCATTTTCTCCCGAAGTACCTGATAATAAGCGATTTAAATCTTCTCTTAATGCAAATATATTCATTTCATCAAATGGATCATTCCCTGTATCAAAAAATCCCTGTCACACGAAAAGCGGCAGCTACAATTTCGCCATTCAAATCTTGAAAAGTTAATACAACTTTTGAGCGCAATTTTACATCTAATCTTTCTGCCAATTCATCACTAATAAGAATCGGATTTCGTTTGTCCGTGCTTAAATATTCACCTTCAATAATTTTCTCGGCAATTGTGCTAACCCTTGATTCTTCTTCAGGATCAATACCTTTCACCTGAATGCCGCGTGCTTCTTTGCTCGAAGCGATCATTCCATTTACAAGCGTGCGAACGCTTATCGATTTTACATTAGGATATTTTGCAATATTATTAGCAGTAGTCGCGGCATCTGAAATCATCATTTTTACATCCTTCTCTTTGCTATAATTGGGATCATGAATTTGCAGATGTGATACAACATTGGCAATATTATCATTCAAATAACCTTTCACCATACCTGTTGCGAAGCCACTCATAAACATGGCAGCCCAGATACCCAGCGCTATTGCCGCGATGACGACTAAGCTGCGGGTGCGATTCCGCCAGATATTTCTCCAGGACATGATTGGTATCATATTATATTTTTTTGTTCCTATGGAATATTTATATTGGACACTGATTTTTTATATTATTATGATAGGCTATGATTTTAGTAAAAATTAATATCATAAAAAATCATAAGCATCATAAAAACCAGTGTACTATCATTAATCTCTCATTGCCTCCACAGGCTTTAATTTTCCAATTTTAAACAAAGGATATAATGCCAGCAATGCTGTTAATATCAAAACAATAATAGCTTGTGTAATAAAAATATTTGGATTGAAAGTTGCCGGAAAAATAGGCTCAAAGCCATAGCGCTCCATCGCTGCCGCGTAGCTGCCAGAAAACTGAATGGGATTATCACGAAAATATAATACTATTGGAATACTACATAATATGCCTGCTACTGCACCCAGTAAACCGAGCATTATTACTTCCAACCAAACCGTTGTGGACAGGCGCAGGCGGCGCATCCCTATGGAGACAAGCACTCCGAATTCGTAAGAGCGCTCTTTTGTCATCATTAAAATGGTACCGAAAATACCAAAAGCTATAATAAGATATAATATAAAATAAACAATGTAATTACCGGCGCTATCCAAGGCTTTGGCTTTCACCAAATCGGGTAATAATTCTTCCCAATCCATTACTTCATATTCATCTGTATTTAGTTTTGCTTTAACACCCTTTACAGCTTTTATTACATCTCCCGGTTGTTCGATATGCAATGCCAGGGAAGTTATTAATCCCTCAGCTCCAAAAAACCATTGCGCTTCTTTTAAAGGTAAATAAACCATTTGTTTATTTAGTTCCGGTGAGCCAAAATGTAATATTCCTTTCACATAATATTTACCTGCTGCATTCACGCCATGATACCCCTGACTAACCAACACAATCGTATCGCCAAGTTCCAGATTCAAATTTTCGGCGACACCCTCTGCCACCAATGCTGCTTGATCGTTGATATTCAGATAGTTACCTTCTACAATCCTTGTTTGCAACTGCGTCATGCGGTTTTCTACTTCCGGCTCTATGCCTATTACCAGCACACCTGTTGTCGTGTTGCCGGTAGAAGCTAAGGCAAAAGACTCAATCCTTGGCAGTACATTTTTCACTTCCGGCACATCGTTTGGAATATTTTGTAAATCTTTAGTAAATGGAATGGCTTTATCCAAGGATTGGTCGTCCCAATAGCCCTGCTGATGCACCTGCGCGTAGCCTACATAAAAATTCACAACATTGCCAATCATGTTGTTCCACGCACCTTTTTGAAGCGATTCCATGAAAGAAGCCAACAACACTGCAAACAAAATCGAAGCAGCGGTGATATAGGTGCGGCGTTTGTTTCGCCAGATATTGCGCCAAGCCAATTTAAATATCATAATTTTAGAATTACGAGGTACGAAGCACGAAGTACGATTTTCGGGTTTTCGTACTTTGTACCTCGTACTTCCAACTTTATTTCACTTTCTTCATATTCTGAATTGAGAAAAATGATGCCTGTATCGGTTTATCAAATTCTAATGAAAGATACTCAATACGGGTTTTTTGATTTGTTTTTTCCGCAGGGATGACTTCCATTACCGAAGGCAAAGTCTTACCACCAAGGGTTTTTACATTTTTGCCGAGCATCGTATTTACTAAATAATTATCTTCATCATAAAATTCTGCTTTCATTTGCATGAAATCTTTTTTATCGATCCATGTAATAATTTTACCCCACACGACCGCCGCGTCTTCCTTCGGAATCAATTCAATTTTATAACAATCGCGCCCGTCAACACTTTCCGAACCAAGCATTTTATGATTGTAATCATTCACCGTTGAGGATTCGCGTACCAAATCATCGTTTGTAAAATCTGAACCCATCCAGGATTGCGACATCATAGAAGGCGGCATTTTGATCGTGCGATCAATCGTGGGTTGCCAGTTCCAGATTTCCTTATCGCGCTTGAGAAAAGCAGTACCTTTGTCACGCGCTGGCGCTATGACCAGAATCAGGCTATAATCATCACCCAAACTCCAGGATTTTAAAGTCACTTCGCGCTGCCAGGTGGGACGCACGATGGTCATTTTTATTTCAGCAATATTGGATTCACCACGCAGCTTGTCGTCTGCTTTTTTGACAATTTCTTTGGCAGAGAGGTTATTTTGGGCAATCATTGGGAAAATGCTGACTAAAAACAAAGTCAGCAATGTAATAAAAGTTTTCATTTTTTACTTATTTATGATTATGTAGATTGTTTTCATTTAGTTTTAAGGTCTTTTATATCGTTCTAATATCATGTTTTTCATATCTTCCAATGGATATTCATCTCCTATTTGTAAATATTGTATCATAACGCCATCCATTGTGGCGCTATACAACATAAGTTCTTGCAAAGGCCGCTCCAGTCCCATTTTTTCAAAAATTGGCAGTGTTTTCTGGATTGCCGCCGTTTCATGCTCTTTCATAATCGGGAGCATCATTTTTTGTACATCGGGCTGGAACGCTAATGAAGTCAATAGTTTCCAGTAATGCTCATTGGATTTAATCCAGTTAATCGAGTTATTTGTCAAAATTTCCAATTGTTCATAAGGATCGTCGCTCGCTTCCAAAGATTGATTTAGTAAATACTGACCAATGTGAACTGCCTCCATAATAATTTCGCCAAGCAAAGCTTCTTTACTCGCAAAATAATTATACATCAAACCCTTGGAAATACCCGCCTCTTCTGCAATTTTGCTAATGGAAGTACTATGATACCCCCGATGGGCAAACAATTCCATCGCTGTTTGCTTAATCGTTTCTTTACTGCGATGCCTGATTTCCTCGAATTGTTCTTTTGTTTTTGGCGACACTGCTTTAATTATTGATTGTCAATTGATTATTGATAATTTTAAATCCATATTTCACCCGTAATAAATTTTATGACTGAACGGTTGGTCAAAAATAAAATAAAAATCAATAGCTTCCAAGATAATCCTGATAAATCGATCTTTTTATTCGACGAATGCTTTATTTTGGAAGCTTTTAGAGAATTGCAAAAAAAATGGCGCACCGATATACAGCGCGCCAAATTAAATTTGATTTATATTTTTTATAAATATGTTAAACCTTCATTATAACCACTTTACTAAGTTAAAATCCTGGCGATGCGGGAGCAATTCATGCTTCGGAAAAACGCGGAAGCCATATTCGTACACGCCTGACATTTCCAATTCTACATTGCCTTCATAAATAGCGATCCCATCTTTCCGACCTTTTAATTCAAATTCCCGGGCATATTTCAATTCTAACTCATCCTCGTTGAGGCGTTTGAAAAATACCAATTCCAAGCCGATATGCTCTGCTTTAATCTTGCCAATGTTTAACTTAATCGTTGCTTTAAAATGATCTCCGAGCGGCAATGCATAATTATCGGTATCAAAAACATCCATTTCCTCCACCCGAATGGCTTCCCAAGCTTGCAAAATATTCGCTTTCCATTCGATCAAATCCTTTGCTACTTTAAAATCAGCACTTTGCATCTGGCGACTGCGCTGGCTCAATTTTTGGTAAAAGCGCTCGTGATAGTCATCCATCATACGCTTCATCGTGAAATCCGGCGCGACCTCAGCTATGATATTTTTGACATAACTGGCCCAGCGAGCAGAAACACCATTTTCACCTTTATCAAAATAAATCGGAATGATTTCATCTTCCAAAATATTGTAAATAGTCTCGGCATCGAGTTCATTTTGCAAACTGGCATCCTGATAAGTGTTCTCCAAAGGCAATGCCCAGCCTGCGCCCGGCAAATAACCTTCTGCCCACCAGCCGTCGAGTACACTAAAGTTGACCACCCCATTCAACGCTGCTTTCATGCCGCTTGTGCCGGAAGCCTCTTTCGGGCGGGTCGGCGTATTGAGCCAAATATCAACACCTTGCACCAGCAATTTCGCCAGTTCCATATTATAATCCTCAAGAAAAATAACCTTGCCTATGAATTCCGGTCGATGCGAAATATTAACAATATGCTTGATTAAATCCTGACCACCTTGATACGCGGGATGGGCCTTTCCTGCAAAGAGAAAAATGACGGGACGTCCTTCTTGATTGACAATTTCCGACAAGCGTTCAATGTTAGTGAACAGCAATTGGGCGCGTTTGTAGGTTGCAAATCTTCGAGCAAAACCAATCACCAAAGCATCTTGATTGATGCTGTTCATCATTTCGAAGATAATGCCAGGCTTATCACCACGACGCGTAAGGTCGATTTGCAGTTTGGTTTTAACTGTATCCAACAAACGTTTCTTCAGCTTTTGTCGAATAGACATTACTTCTGCATCCGGCACTTTCAGAATTTTGCGCCAATGATCTTTATTCGATTGGTCTTTTAAAAACGGCACTCCAAAATGCTTTCGATACAATTCGTCCCATTCTTCGGCGATCCAGGTAGCATAATGCACACCGTTGGTCACGTAGCTAATATGTAATTCTTCAGGGCTGTAGCCAGGATAAAGGGAATTAAACATTTTTTGCGATACCCAACCATGCAATTTGCTCACGCCATTTACTTCCTGGGAAAGTCGAATAGCCAAGTGGCTCATCGAAAAATTTTCACTGGGATTATCAGGATCAATTTTTCCCATAGCGATAAAGCGTTCCCAGCCAATACCCGCTTCCGCAATATAATTGTACAAATAATTGCGCAGCAAAGATTCCGAGAAATAGTCGTGCCCTGCCGGTACAGGCGTATGCGTGGTGAAAAGTGAAGAAGAACGAACGACTTCGCGTGCTTCTTCGTAGCCGAGTTTGGGCGCTTGCATCAAATCCTTGAGGCGTTCCAAATTCAGGAATGCTGCGTGTCCTTCGTTGCAATGATAAATATCAGAATCAATACCCAAGGCTTTAAGTGCGCGCATCCCACCAATTCCTAATAAAATTTCCTGCTTGAGACGATGTTCATTATTGCCACCATACAATTGATGCGTGAGGCCTCGATCTTCCCAGGCGTTTTCAGGTATATCCGTGTCTAAAAGATAGAGTGAAATGCGCCCCACTTTGAGTTCCCAAACCTTAGCAATGACGGTACGTCCCTGCATATCTACTGTCACCTTGAGCCACTCGCCCGAGCTGTCGCGCACTGGTTGCATTGGCAGTTGGGTAAACTTCTGGGCAGGGTAATTGTGAATTTGATCGCCGTGTAATGAAATCGCCTGCTGAAAATAACCATAGCGATACAGCAAACCCACCGCTACCATATTGACATTCAGATCACTAGCTTCTTTCAAATAGTCGCCTGCCAATATACCCAAGCCTCCAGAATAAAGGCGTAATGAAATATGCAATCCGTATTCCATACAAAAATAGGCGATCCGTGGGCTGTCTTTCACTGGCTTTTCCGTCATGTACGCTTGAAAAGCTTTGTCAACGACCTTCAATTTTTTCATAAAATCCTTGTCGTTGAGCAGGCGCTGCGCGGTTTCCAGGCTCATTTCATCGAGCAAAGCAATAGGATTGTAGTGGAGACTTTCGAGTGAAACACCGTTCGATACGGAGTGGAAAAGTTCGGTTGCTTCTTGATTCCAAGACCACCAAATATTATTGGCAAGTGTTTGCAGAGGCATTAGTTCTTTGGGGAGTTTCGATTCAATATAAATACGTTTCAGTTGAATCTGGCTATCCTTCAATTGTCCGATCATTATTTATTGTTTTGTAACACCATCAGACGCTGGGCGTCCGTTTTTGCATCGGCAAAATTAGGATTCTTTTCGGAAGGAGCATGAAATTCTTGTAAAAATCACACTAAGGAAAAGTAACATTTTATAATCAACTTTATTACAATATCAAGTCATTTTCCCGACTTTATTGCGCCAAATTGACCTGACTACTTGACAAGTAAAGGATAATCTTGTATGTTTGCCTTGTCTGATAATAGATTATAGCAGCTTTCTACAATAATTTTTACTAACCCGACCCTATTCACATTAATAAGTACCAACTTCAATTCAGGGTTTATCGGCTCACAACAAACCAACATCGCCTGTTTTATAGCGATATGACCATCTCAAAAAGGTTGCGTCAAATATGAGTTAAATTCATAATAATTAAAATAATGTTAACGTTTGAGTTAACTATGTGACTCTACGTAAAAAGCCGCGTATAAATTATTAACCAACATATTTATGACAACATGAGAAAACTTTTTTTAATTTTAGCAAGCACTTTGACTTTTACATTTTTAACCAATTCAACCTATGGCCAAATGTTACAACTTGCTTGTATGAACGGAGTAGAGATTTGCCAGGGCTATGCTGCTGAGAATATTGCTCAGGTGCAAATCAATTCGGCTTTACCAATATCAGCGCCGGAAAATACCTATGTAACTTATGTATGGAAATCTGTGCATCAGAATGGTACTAAAATATGGGATACCAGCCGCCCCGATCGGAAAATTCCGATCCCTTGGGTAGGCGAGTATATGGTACAGGTGCAAGTGCTTTATACACGTCAAGGCAGCACCCGTCCTTACGCAGTGTTTTGGTCAACGCCGTTAAAAATTACAGGAAAGATTTGTAAGCCTTAAAAAGCTTCAATCTTAGCTTTTGTTAAATTGTATTTGCCAAAAAGAGAAAATAGGAAGCTGGTGTGCTTAACGAACACACCAGCTCAATGGTCTATTAGCGGTTGATTCCTGGCAAGCCAAGGGCCGTAGGATTTTCAATATCATCCTTTATTGCAGGCGCTTTCCGTTGTAATGGGTACACCTCATCCAATGTATTTCCATCGTACAAACGCCCATTCTTCATTACATACTTCACTGTATTGGTGTTGCGAATATTTTCCAAAGGATTTTTATCCAATACAATCAAATCCGCAATTTTTCCAACTTCTAATGATCCTAAATCTTTGCTCAAACCAATTGCTTTTGCACCAAGAATAGTCGCTACTTTCAATGCATTGTGATTTGACAAACCACCTGATTGGATTGCCCACAATTCCCAATGATAGCCCAATCCTTGCAACTGTCCGTGCGAACCAACGCCAGAAATACCGCCCGCTTTCACCAGATCATTAACAAATTTGCCGTGCCGTGAGAAAATATGCTCTTCAGGCATAAACCACCCTGGACGACGACGAGCCTTTTCATCCAATTCTTGTTTTGGGGTGAAATAATTCAATTTTTTATCGCCTGCCACATTCTCTGTCGCATAGAAATAATTTTCCGCCCAAGGGCCGCCGTAAGCTACCAAAAGTGTAGGTGTATAAGCCATCTGGGTTTCAGCCGTCAATTGAATCACATCTTTATAGAGCGGATAAACAGGGAAAGCGTGTTCATGCCCGGGATAACCGTCGATCAATTGTGTCATATTCAATTTAAAATCAAGCGCACCTTCGGTGGTTGGCATCAAGCCTTGTTCTTTCGCAGCCTGAATAATCCACTGACGATGCTGACGATTGCCTGTCATATACATCTTAATTGTTTTGGTATTATAATACTCAGAGTATTGTTTTAGAACACTTTGTGCATGTTCTAAACTCTTAATATTATACGCCCAAAAACCAACACCGGGACCAGTAGAATAAATACGCGGCCCGAGAATATCGCCCGTTTCCACCATATCGCCGTAAGTCAAGACATCGGTGGTAGCGGTTTGCGGGTCACGCGTAGTCGTCACGCCATAAGCGAGATTGGCAGCATAAAGCCATACCTGATTTTTTTGCAAACTCCAATTGGGCCACATGTGCGAATGCGTATCCACAAAGCCAGGAATAATTGTCTTGCCACTCATATCCATCACCTTCACATCTTTCCCAACCTTGATTTTGCCACTGGCAGCCACTTGCTTGATCCTGGCATTTTCAATCAAAATATCGCCTTTCGCAATGATTTCATCACCTTTCATCGTGACGAGGCGCGCGCCTCTCAATAGCACTTTCCCTTCAGGAATATCTTTTTCCACTTCTACTTTTACCCGAATTTCATTCGGCTTGTAGCCTTCATCCTCTTTTTTCTTCTCGCCTTCTTGAGGCTTGTCGCCTGCTTCTTGCTTCGCCTTTTCAGCTTCTTCTTTCTTTTTCTTCGCCAATTCCTCTGCTACTTTTTTGGCTTCCGCCAAATCATAAGAAAAATAAGCATTTCCGAGCGACCAATTGACTTTTTTGCCATCCGCAGTCCAGTGTGGAAATTCACCACCCAATTCTGTTAGTTTCATAGCAGGAAAAGCCGAACCACTTGGATCTGCTACCGAAATAGTAGGTACTTGACCTCCGACTTTTGGAACAGTGACGACATAAATATCATTATTGATTTGCGCCAAAGCTTGATCGCCTTCGGGCGCCATGGTGATAAGTGCTGCATTGGAAGGTTGACGTTGTGGCTCGGTTTCTGTAGGAACCATCAAACATTCATTCATAGATAATGCCGGATAAGTCATTATCCCTGTGATCTTTACGTGTTGTTTTTCATCTGTATCGTCCCAACGAATCGAGATCAAACCCTTCTGACCATGATATAAATAAATTCGGTTATCCGATTTTACAAAATGCGGATTGCCACGACCATTGGTTGGCCCGATAATCGTCATTTCACCGCCATTGCTGCTGATCCAGGCTAAGTTCTCGGCAGCGCCGAATGCACCCGGGCAAAAGCTTCCTGATAAGCTCGCGCCAGGCCAATTGTAAAGACGATGCGATTTGTCTTAGCATCCCAAGCCATATCCGTGTAAGTTCCACCTTCATTGGTCAATTTTGTAGGCGTGCCACCGTTAGTGCTTACCTTATAAATATGCCCTTCTTTTCCTTCCCAAGTGGTATAAACAATCGAATTACCATCAGGCGACCAGATCGGCATGGCTTCGGTGTAATCCGCATTGGTCAAGCGCTTCGGCGTACCATTTGGATAATCCATTATATAAAGTCGATTCAGCACCGTAAAAACAATTTTGTTCCCATCGGGCGAAATTTTCGGATCGCGGATTTGCGTCGCAATTATTTTTTTATCATCCGAAATCGGAAAATCGAAACGAACCTCCGGCCCGAAGTCCAATTCTACGTCCACCTCAAATGGAATATTCATAGCCTTGCTACCGTCAATCGGTAATTTGTAAATTTTTCCACCATAATAAGCAATCACATTCTTGCTATCAGGTGTAAAGGACATCGCCGGGTAAACCCCAAGTCTGGCGCGGCTTTCTTGCTCATCACGCTGCACAGGATACGCCAGCCAATCCTCTTCACCGGTGGTCAGATTGCGTTTCACCAAGCCTGTTTCTGTATTATAGCGAGTGCCATATACCAGCCACTTTCCATCAGGTGAAAGCGTAGGCGTGAAGGCAGAGCCATATCGATTGGTTTTCACATCTGTTTGCCCGGTTTCACGATCATATGTAGCGAGCTGGTATTGAGGCAATTGTGCATTATATTGCCAATCACTATTGCGTTGAGAAAACCAAAGATAACGTCCATCCGACCCAAATGCCGGTTCAATTGTCTTGAGATTTTCAGGCGCTTTGATTAGCTGCGTACCGCCGCCACCATCTTTGTGATACATAAAAAGTTTCAAATTCCGCACGCCTTTTGCCACGATGAGATAATCCCCATCGGGCGTCCACTCAACAGACTCAACGACTTCCGTCTTTTCTTTGGAAATCTGCTTCGTTTCTTTCGATTCGATGTCCATAATCCAGGCATTTTCACAACCATCCCGATCAGAAGTAAAGGCAATAGATTTGCCGTCGGGACTGAATTTCGGGTGCGTGTCATACGCCATTCCATTGGTAAGCGGAGTCGCTTTGCCTCCTTCCATTGGCATCAAATAAAGATCGCCCATGAAGTCAAAAGCAAGCGTTTTTCCATCAGGGCTTACATCAAGGCTCATCCAGGTGCCCTCATCTGTCTTGAGTTTGATCTTGCGACCAGGCTCCAAAGACAAACCTTCTTTTTTTTCTTTTTTTGTAGAATCCTGTTTAGCAGTGCCTTCCTGAGCAGACAGCGTTCCGACTGTTCCCAGAAGCATTAGCAAGGAACATAATGCAAAATGTTTTAATGTTATCATTACCAAATTCAATTTGGGTGATTAAAAAATGATCCACTTTTGCCGATAAAACTAAGAAAAAAATTGCCGACAAAGCAATGAAATCGAAAGTTTCCCCGAAATTGGGGCTTCAATAATCTTATTCAAAAATGAGAATCATCGAAACGCTAAATGCGCCGCTACCCGCCGGGCATTATTCACAAGCCACTGAATGGAATGGTCTGATTTTCGTCGCCGGGCAATTGCCGATCAAGCCCAATCGGGAGAAAGTACTCGGTACGATCGAGGAACAAACATTACAAACTTTAGAAAATGTAAAAGCCATCGTAGAAGCTGCTGGTAGCGATTTGGATCAGGTGCTAAAAGTGACGGTTTATATTGCTGATATTTCATTATGGGATCAGGTAAATAAAGTTTATACAGAATTTTTTGGATCGCATAAGCCAGCGCGCGCTATCGTACCTGTGAAAGATTTACATTATGGGTTTTTGATTGAAATAGAAGCAATTGCTGCAAAAAAGTAATAAATCCGCCTTTTAAAAAATTATTATAATATTATAAATATTTTATCAAATCAACATCATAACGATGTAATAACGATCGTTTTCTTTCTGTTCATATAAACTTTCTTTCTCTGACATTTCAGTGACAAAAATCACTTCCTCATCTGATTTTGCTCATTCGGTACACTTTACACTAAGCCTACCTTGCAGAAAAATTGAATCATTTGGCACAAAGGCATTGGGCATAGCGGCATAAAGGGATATAACAAAAGTAATTTACCCTATAAGCCATAAGCCTTTAAGCCGCTAAACCTTTTTGACCATGAAAGTCATTTTTTTACTCATTCTCGTCAGTCTGGTAGTCGCTTTGGGGTTTCTGGCAGCTTTCCTGTGGGCAGTGCGCAGCGGCCAATACGACGACGATTACACGCCTTCGGTAAGAATCCTATTCGATGATAAACAAACAGAAACAAAAAAATCTGAGTAATGGCACAAATCGAGCAATTCAACTACGATAATGCAATTGTACGCAAATTCGCTATTGCGTCCGTCGCGTTTGGTGTCATTGGGATGTTGGTGGGATTATTAATTGCATTGCAATTAGTATTCCCTGCACTCAATTTTGACCTGCCTTTCACGACTTTTGGACGAATCCGCCCATTACACACAAATGCGGTGATTTTTGCATTTGTGGGCAATGGTATTTTTATGGGCGTTTACTATTCGTTACAGCGGCTATTAAAAACGCCGATGTACAGCAAATTCCTGAGTGAATTCCATTTCTGGGGTTGGCAGACAATTATTCTGGCCGCAGCGGTAACGCTACCTTTAGGCATTACCAGCGCGCATGAATACGCTGAACTGGAATGGCCTATTGATATTGCCATTGCGGTTGTTTGGGTTGCATTTGGTATCAATATGTTTGGTACCATTTTAAAGCGACGCGAAAGCCACCTTTATGTAGCAATCTGGTTTTATATCGCAACCTGGATCACGGTGACGGTATTGCATATTGGCAATAACCTGGAGCTACCAGTAAATATGTGGAAAAGTTATGGTGTGTTTGCAGGCGTGCAGGATGCTTTGGTACAATGGTGGTACGGTCACAACGCGGTGGCATTTTTCCTCACTACGCCGTATCTGGGTTTGATGTATTATTTCTTGCCAAAAGCAGCCAACCGCCCGGTGTATTCTTATAAATTATCCATTATTCACTTTTGGGCTTTAATTTTCATTTATATCTGGGCAGGGCCGCACCACTTGTTATATACTTCCTTGCCAGATTGGGCACAGTCATTGGGTACTGTATTCTCCATAATGCTGATCGCGCCATCCTGGGGTGGTATGCTGAATGGTTTGTTGACGCTGCGTGGCGCTTGGGATCGAGTTCGCCAAGACCCCGTTTTGAAATTCTTGGTTGTTGCTGTTACTGCTTATGGCATGGCTACTTTTGAAGGCCCTATGCTTTCTGTGAAATCGGTGAACGCCATCAGTCACTTTACGGACTGGACGATTGGCCACGTGCATGTAGGCGCCTTGGGTTGGAATGGTTTCCTGACCTTTGGAGTACTCTATTGGTTGATTCCTAAAATGTACAATACCAATATTTATTCTACTAAACTTGCCAATAACCACTTCTGGATTGGTACGCTGGGAATTTTATTCTATGCAATTCCATTATACTGGGCCGGCTGGACGCAAGCTTTGATGTGGAAACAATTCACGCCAGATGGATTCTTACAATATGGTAATTTCCTCGAAACCGTCACGCAACTCATTCCGATGTATGCCCTTCGTGCATTGGGTGGAGCAATGTACCTAGTCGGGGTGTTTATAATGGTTTATAATCTTTGGAAAACGGCGAAAAGTGGATCTTTTGTAGCATACGAAGCTGCCGAAGCGCCTGCACGCGAAGTAGCAGTAGATCACAAAGGCGAATATTGGCATAAATGGATCGAGCGTCGCCCGATACAAATGTTGATTGCCAGCGCTATTTTGATTCTTATCGGTGGTATTGTAGAGATTTTCCCGATGGTAATGATTGATAAAAATGTACCTAAAATCGAAGCAGTAACACCTTATACCCCGCTTGAGCTCGAAGGCCGCGACATTTACATCCGCGAGGGTTGCTTGGGTTGTCACTCACAGATGGTTCGACCATTCCGTTCAGAAACGGAGCGCTATGGCGAATATTCTAAATCGGGTGAATTTATCTACGACCGCCCATTCCTTTGGGGTTCTAAGCGAACAGGTCCAGACTTGCACCGCCAGGGTGGCAAATATCCTGATAGTTGGCATTACAATCATATGCTTGATCCAACGAGTATGTCACCTGGTTCGATCATGCCTGCATATCCTTGGTTGTTAAAGCATGATTTGAATACTTCGCAAACAGTTGCTAAAATCAAGACACTGAAGGTTTTAGGCACGCCTTATGGCGATGGTTATGAACAAATTGCATTGGACGACCTGAAAGCGCAAGCGGAGATTATCGCTGGCAATTTGCGAAAAGATAAAATCGAGCAGGAAGGTTTGGAACGAAAGGAAATCATTGCACTCATTGCGTACTTGCAACGCTTGGGAACAGATATTAAACCAAAGCCACAGGCGAATCAGTAAAAAGGTTATCGGTTAACGGTGTTCAGGAAAAGTCATAATCCCCGATAACCGTTAACCGATAGCATAAATCAAAAATCATGTATAAATATCTCTTAGAAGGCAATAATATCAACTGGATGGCAATGTTTGCACTGGTCACATTTTTTGTGGTATTCCTGGTCAGCATCATTGTTATTCTTGGTCGCAATAAAGCTTATGTTGATAAAATGGCGCATCTGCCACTGGAAGATTCTAATCCTGTTAACCTTGAAACGAAAAACAACTATGAAAAATAATGTTCTAAAATATTTTGGTTTAACGATTGGTCTGCTACTGGTGGCGATCACTGCCTATGCACAAGAAACTACTCCCGCAACCGATCCTTATTTTTATGAGCGCGGTTTTTCAACTGTGTTGCTCATCGTAGCGGGGGTTGTCATATTGGGTGCATTACTTGCATTAACTCATTTGCTCAATATGATGGTAAAGGTGCAGCAAATCAAAATTTACCAAGAGCAAGGTTTGGAAGCTTACCTCCAGGAAGTGAAAAAGCCACAGCAAAACTTCTGGCAACGCTTGTACAAACGCTGGACAAATGTAGTGCCGATTGAAAAGGAGAAAGATATTCTCTTTGAACATGAATACGACGGTATCCGCGAATTAGACAACAGTCTCCCGCCCTGGTGGACGGCTTTGTTCATTATTACAGTAATATTTTCTGTGGTTTATTTGACTTATTATCATCTGACTGGCGCAGGCCCAAGTTCTAAAGAGGAATATGAAATAGAAGTGAAAAAAGCAGAAGAAGCCGTGCAGGCTTTCTTAGCGCGCCAAGCTAACCAGGTCGATGAAACTACTGTAGAAGCCTTAGTCGATGAGCAATCTCTTGCTTTGGGTAAAACGCTTTGGGATGCAAACTGTATCGTTTGTCATGGTCCTGCTGGTGAAGGTGGTGTTGGTCCGAATATGACCGACGAATATTGGATTCACGGCGGTACCATCAAGGATATTTTCAAAACAATCAAATATGGTGTGCCAGAAAAAGGGATGATTTCATGGCAATCACAATTGCGCCCAGCAGATATGCAGCGCGTAGCCAGCTTTATCCTGACTTTACAAGGTACAAATCCGCCAAATCCTAAAGCGCCCGAAGGTGTCAAAATGGAGACGCAAGCAGATACGACTAAGACGGACGCCATTGGAATGAAATAATTTTAGTTGAGAGGTTGATGAGTTGAATCGTTGAATTTCTTCTGATCAAATCAGCCCATCAACTTTTCAACCTTTCAACAAATAAAAAATGGAAACCACACACCCAATTCAGGATCAGGAAGCTTTTCGTGACAAAATTGCCACGGTAGATGAAAAGGGTAAACGTATCTGGATTTATCCCAAAAAACCGAAGGGCAGATTCACCAATTGGCGCACTTGGTTAAGCTGGGTACTGCTCGCGTTTTTATTTGGAGTGCCATTTATCAAAGTAAATGGTGAGCCGTTGCTGCTATTCAATGTTTTGGAACGCAAATTTATTCTATTTGGCATTCAGTTCATGCCCCAGGATTTTCACTTATTCGTATTGGCGATGCTCACTTTTATGGTGTTCATCATTCTCTTTACAGTAGTTTATGGACGTTTGTTTTGTGGCTGGGTTTGCCCTCAGACGATCTTTATGGAAATGGTTTTCCGAAAAATCGAATATTGGATTGAAGGAGATGCCAATGCCCAACGAAGACTCAACGCTGCACCGTGGACGAGTGAAAAACTATTAAAAAAAGGGTTAAAACAAGCTATCTTTTTTGCCATCGCGGTGCTGGTTTCCAATACTTTTTTGGCGTATATCATTGGTATAGATCAGGTTATAAAAATCGCTACCGAGCCGATTTCACTGCATTTGGGCGGATTTATCGCTATGATTTTGTTCTCATTCGCATTTTATTTTGTGTTTTCTTACTTACGTGAACAGGTCTGTACTACCATTTGCCCCTACGGGCGTTTGCAAGGGGTTTTGTTGGATAAAAATTCGATTGTCATTGCTTATGATTTTATTCGCGGCGAGCCTCGTGGCAAAATTCAAAAAAACAAGAAAAAAGATCCGATTTCTGCGATCCAAAAAAATGTAGCTACATCTGCAACCGATACAGCGATTGAAACAAGTGAAAATGGAATCAGTTTTCAAGAATTGGGCGATTGTATCGACTGTAAACTTTGCGTACAGGTTTGTCCAACGGGAATTGATATTCGGGAAGGAACGCAATTGGAATGCGTGAATTGCACCGCTTGCATTGACGCCTGCGACGAGGTAATGGATAAAATTGATCGACCACGCGGACTGATACGATATGATAGTTATAATGGCATCATAGAAAAGCGTAAAAAGCTCTTCACCCCAAGAGTAATTGGCTACACCGCAGTATTGACGGTACTTTTGATCGTGAATGTTGTTTTGCTTACCAGTCGCCACCCGGTGGAAGCTTTAATGCTGCGCACACCCGGCAAGCTTTATCAAGAAGTGGATGAAACCTATATTAGTAATTTATATAATTATGAAGTAATTAATAAAACGGGAGAAGATTTACCAATTGAATTCCGAATTTTAAATGCGGATGGGCGCATTCGTTTGATCGGTCAACCGCCTACTGCAAAAGCAGGAACTGTGGCTAAAGGTGCTTTGTTTATTGATATGGACAAGAATAAACTCACGGATAGAAAAACCGAAATAAAAATCGAAGTAATTTCCAACGGAAAGGTGATGGATAAAATAAAAACGAATTTTCTTGGTCCTTTCAAATAAAGTCGAGGAGTTGAAAAGATTTTTACATAAATATTATTTCCAAATAATAAAGAACAATAATTATGAAATTTAATTGGGGTACAGGCCTTGCCTTATTTTACGGGATTTTTGTAGTCGTGTTGGTCGCCGCAGTGATCAAATCTACGCAATACGATAATAGTTTGGTTTCAGATCATTATTATGCGGATGATTTAAAATATCAGGAACATTATGTAAAATTAGTAAATAGTAAATCTTTATTACAAGATGTAAAAATTATACGAGATAAAGAGTCTGTTTACATAAATTTCCCTGCTGAAGTGGGCGCTGTTCAAGGCGATATCTTATTTTTTTGTCCTTCGGATAGTAATAAAGATTTCAAAGTAGCAGTAACGCTCGACGCAGAAAAAAAGCAAGAAATCCCGATAAAAGATTTGAAGGAGGGGGTTTGGAAAGTAAAAGTGGACTGGCAGGCAGATGGAAAATCTTTTTACAAAGAAGAAACGATTATTCTTTAACTGGAAAATTGGAATTTTGGAATAATGGAATGTTCACAATCATTATTCCAAAACTCCACTATTCCAACATTCCAAGCAATATGTTCTGGGCAGCATTCATCACGGGTTTATTAGGTAGTTTACACTGTGTGGGTATGTGCGGCCCAATTGCGTTGGCTTTGCCATATCAAGGGCAAAATAAATGGATCGCCGTTGCGAATATAATATTATATAATGTGGGGCGAATATTTACTTATAGCTTAATTGGTATATTTATCGGATTGATTGGCAAAGGTTTATTTCTTGCAGGTATCCAGGCATATTTTTCGATTGGTTTGGGAATTTTACTTTTATTGGTAGCGCTTTTTGCAATAAATGTGGAGCATAAAATCCTCACGATTCCAGCATTTTGGCGCTTGAATCAATGGGTAAAGGTGAATCTCGCAAATCTTTTAAAACAAAATAACCCTCAAACGTTGTTTCTCATTGGAGCATTGAATGGACTGTTGCCTTGTGGCTTGGTGTATATGGCGGTGGTTGGCGCAGTAGCAATGAGCAGCATTGCTGAAGGGAGCTTGTACATGGCACTTTTTGGTTTGGGTACAATGCCTTTGATGTTACTTACAGCTATTGGCGGGCAATTCATTGGCTTGAAATTACGCAACAGAATAAAACGTTTATTACCAGCGTTTTTGGTTGCATTTGCTGTACTTTTTATCCTGAGAGGTATTAACTTTGCAGCGCCTTTGGAAATGCGTTTCTGGGAAAACTGGAATCAAATTCCAATGTGCCATTAAGGTATTGAATATTGACCATTGATAATTGACCTTTGTCTTGTAAAAAGTCTATTATCTAAAATCTATTGTCTAACGTCTTTTTAAAAGAAATGATAAAAACAGATATTTTGATTATTGGGGCAGGTCCGGTTGGCTTGTTTACTGTATTTGAGGCAGGTTTGTTGAAATTGCATTGCCACATCGTAGATGCCTTGCCGCTGCCAGGTGGGCAGTTATCAGAAATTTATCCTAAAAAACCGATATATGATATTCCAGGTTATCCGCATATTTTGGCAGAAGAATTGGTGAATAAATTGATGGCGCAAATCGAACCGTTCAAGCCAGGATTTACATTGGGCGAACGCGCTGAAAAATTAGAGCGTTTGGAAGATAATTCCTTCAAAATTACCACCAATAAAGGCACAGAGATCAACGCACCAGTAATTGCTATTGCTGCTGGTTTGGGGAGTTTTGAGCCCCGCAAGCCGCCGATTGATAATATCGAGCATTTTGAGGATCAAGGCGTAGAATATTTTATTAAAAATCCTGAGATGTATCGCAAAAAGCGAGTCGTAGTAGCCGGTGGCGGCGATAGCGCTTTGGATTGGACGATTTATCTCGCCGATGTTGCAGATGAAGTTTATTTGGTGCATCGTAGAACTGGTTTCCGTGGTGCGCCAGATAGCGTGGAAAAAGTGCTGGAACTGAGCGCCAATGGAAAAATTAAATTAATTACCGAAGCACAAGTTATTGGTTTACAAGGCAATGGAAAACTCAACGAAGTAATCATTCTCCATGATCGGGAAGGAGAAATAATCGTACCAACCGATCATTTCGTTCCGTTATTTGGCATGGCGCCGAAGCTTGGTCCACTACAGGAATGGGGCTTAGAATTAGACAAGGATGGCATTCTCGTGAATACCTTTGATTACAGCACCAACGTGCCAGGTATTTATGCCATTGGTGATATTAATACTTATCCCGGAAAATTGAAATTGATTTTATGCGGCTTTCACGAGGCAACGCTGATGTGCCAATCCGCTTTTAAATATATTTATCCTGACAAAAAACTGAGTTTTAAATATACTACCGTCAACGGAGTGCAAGGCTTTTAAAATTGGTTCATTTCCGAAATCAAATTTATTTTTTGTTAATTTGTTTTTTCTCCAAAATAAACCTGTCAAGTGGTCGTTTACTATTTGGCAGGTTTTGCTGTTTTATAGAATAATATTTTGTCTCACCCCAGTTTCCAAAGATTCCTTTTGTTAAAACTTGCTTTTTTATGACAAAAAGTTTGAACCAAACGTTTCGATATATTGTATAAAAGTGTAAATTCACCTTGAGTTTTATACAATCCATTCCCTAACTAAACTTTTTGCAGGGCATGATAACCAGATCCATGAAAAGACGGCTCTTACGGGCCAGAATCACCCTTAATCAAACAGTACAAAAAATTTTGGAAATCAACAAAAAGAAGAAAACGCTCCCTTACCGCATCGACGCTCGCCACGAGGCGCAAGAAATAAGCGAGGAGCTGAGGGTTCTTAACAGAATCGCCGAACATCAGGCAAAATTAATCAAGCACTACGAAACCACTCTTTCTACCGAAAGAAGCTAAAAGCTTAAATTTTTCTATTAAACTGAATTTAAGCCTGCAATAGATTACAGGTTGCGACGCTTCAATTGCTCCACTGCGTAATCACAAGCTCTTGCTGTGAGTGCCATATAGGTCAATGAAGGGTTTTGGCAGGCCGAGGACGTCATAGACGCGCCATCAGTGACAAAGACATTCGGACAGCCGTGTACTTGATTGAATTCATTCAATACTGAGGTTTTTGGGTCTCTGCCCATTCGGGCCGTGCCCATTTCGTGAATGTCCAAGCCAGGCGCTTGGTGATTGTCATTTGCAGATATATTCTGGACACCTATCGCTTCAAATATTTCCTTACCAATTTCCAATATATCCTGACTCATAGCATTTTCATTGGCTTTCCATTCGCAATCAATCTTGAGCGTTGGCATGCCCCATTGATCCTTGAGATCGTGATTCAATGTCACTCGATTGCTAGCATCTGGCAGCATTTCACCCATAGCGTGCATACCTACCGTCCAGGGGCCCAGGCTTAGAAATTTCTTCTTTAAATTCCGCACCAAAGCCATCGATACCATTACCGCGTTCCCAACCTTGACGGGAAGCGCTAAACCCAAAGGCATAACCTCGCAAAAACTTATCCGTGCGGTCGTCACCAATATTGCGGAAGCGAGGAATATAAGGCGAATTAGGTCGGCGACCACTGTAATATTTATCTTCATAGCCTTCCATCAAACCGCCAAAGCGAACCCGATAATTATGCGCCATTAAATATCGGCCGAGTGCATCGCTGTCATTGCCCAAGCCATTGGGGAAGCGAGAAGAAGTGCTATTTAGCAAGATCAAAGTACTATTCAAGGTAGCCGCATTCACAAAAATAATCTTGGCGTAATACTCACTCATTTCCTTCGTATTGGCATCTATTACTCTTACACCTGTTGCTTTTTGTTTCTTCTCATCAAAAATAATCGAATGCACTACAGAATCAGGCTTTAAAGTTAATTTTTGGGTTGCCTGCGCCGCAGGAATCGTCGCCGAATTACTACTAAAATAACCACTCACCGGGCAGCCGCGATGACATAAATTGCGATACAAACAAGGCCCTCGTCCATGCAAGGGCAAGGTGTGATTGGCCGAGCGTCCCATGATCATTTTGCGATTCGGAAATCTTTGTTCCAATCTGGATTTCATTTCCTTTTCCACACAATTCATTTCCATGGCTGGCTGAAATTCACCGTCGGGTAATTGCGGAAGCCCATCTTTATTGCCATTAATCCCGGCAAAACGCTCCACATAACTATACCAGGGTGCCATATCTTCGTAACTGATTGGCCATTCAATGCCGACGCCTTCCTTCGCATTGGCTTCAAAATCCATCGCACTCAAACGGTAACATTGACGCGCCCACATCAAGGATTTGCCCCCACCTGATACCCTCGAATCCAATCGAAAGGCTTCACCTGGGTATAAGGATGTTCTTCATCTTTAATGAACAAGTGTTGCGTAGCCTCCGTCCAGGCATAGCATTTGCTTTGAATTGGATTGGATTGACGATCTGTAAATATTGGCGAATTGCGATGCGGAAATTTCCAGGGATCGGTAAATGCAGTTTTGTAATCTGTAATATGATCCATCTTGCCACCACGCTCCAGCACCAATGTTTTCAAGCCTTTTTCGCATAATTCTTTGGCAGCCCAGCCACCAGAGATTCCTGAACCAATTACAATCGCATCGAATTTGCGTTTCTTGGCAGCGGTCGTATTAAGATAAACATTATTTTCCATACGTATTTAAAACAATTTCAGGCGTTTTTAAAAATAGCTAGCTTCGGCTTTGGTCTCGGGAGTCACATCGATGCAAGCCTCGTATTTGCCGGGCATCGGTTTATAATGAAGCGATTGCGTCATTCCTTCCTGAGAAGTAAAGTACCCGGTGAGCGTCCAGCGTCTGATTTCCAGGAAAAAAGGATCTTTTTGCAGCATCAATTCTGTCAGATACACCTTTTTATCTGATTCAGATAATGCATTGAACGGCTGACCATATTTGGTAATACAATTGCTCGAAAATTGCTCCAACATTCTAAAAAAGTCTTCTTTCCTTTTCGGTGGAACAACTTCATCCAAAGATTGCAGCATAAAGGCAGGCACGCCGGCATCCAATGCCCCGGGTGTAGAAGTTTTGGGAATAATCATATCGACTAAGGCAGCGATAATCTCTTCTTGAGGGGTATTTGCCACCCAGGATTTACTATTAGCATTTGCAGCAATTTCCAATAATCGAGGCAGACTCGCCGTACTAACAATAGCTAAGGGCAAATCTCGCAGAAATTGACGTCTGTACATACCATTTAGTTTGATTGGTCAAGTTATAAATTTTGAACAAAAAAATAGAAAAACATCAAATTATTAGTCGAAATCTTTGAAAGCGTTCTTTCATCAAATTTCTCATTATCGTGTTAAACATCTGTTAATGAGGCAGTTTTGAAGATTAAAAAAGAAACTCTGCCGCGTTCGTAAGTGTATTTATAATAGAATTTATTATTTTCAAATCACCCAAAAAAGGTATAAATGATGAAAACAAAGATATTTAAATCTGTGATGACGAGTTTTGTGTTGTTGACAACAGTAACACTGTCCTTCAGCCAAATCAATTACAGCGCTTCCTCCGGCTACTATTATCCGAATACAGGCACAAGCAATCAGTTGAGCGCAACGATTGATTATGACGATACTACAGGCGTTATTAATTCTTTTGAATTTGACGTCTTTTTATTTTCCTTTCTCAATACACAAGGGTCATTTAATATGATCGCTTGGTTGGGAGGCGCAGATTATTTTCCTAGCATGGAATTTAAAAGTCGCAGTATTGATCAAGAAGGCGAGGATTTGACGATTAAAGGTTCGCTCTATTTTCGGGGGCGCTATATGCCGGTGACGATTTATGCGGAACGGGAAGAGGATAAAAACCAATTCACCATTAATGGTAAATTCCGAATCGCCACAAGCGATTTTATTAAGTTTGTATCGCCTCGAAGAGGTATTCCAACTTATTTAAATATGGATTTTTCGGTGACCTTTGATAAGAATGCATCTTTGAAAAGTTGAAAAGTTGAGGAGTTTATTTTATAACCTATCTAAACTCATAAACTCCTCAGCTCCTAACCTTTAAAACAGCAATTTCAAAAATATTTGCAAGCTCCAAATTACAATAATACAGCCTACGCCGATCATCATTTGTTTGCGAGGTAATTTGCCAGCCAATCTCGCCGCAATGGGCGCGGCCACTACTCCACCCAGCAATAAGCCGAGCGTCACTTGCCAATGCTGAATACCCAGCACCGTAAAGAACGTAAGTGCACTTGCCAGTGTTACAAAAAATTCTGATAAACTCACCGAACCGACCACGTAGCGCGGGGTTTTGCCTTTGGTGATAAGGGTTCCAGTAACCAATGGTCCCCAGCCTCCCGAACCAAATGAATCGAGGAAGCCGCCTGCGCCTGCGAGCCAGCCTACATTTTTTACTTTCTTTTTCACAGCATTTTGCTGAAAAGCCTTGGTAAGAATGCGCACGCCAAGCACCATCATATAAACTGCCAATAATGGCTTTACAAATTTAGAGCCATTTACATCCAAATACATCAAAAGCAAGGCCCCAGCGATCGCGCCGATGATGCCCGGTATTAATATTGCTTTAAATAATTTTTTATTAATATTACCAAATTTATAATGACTATAACCGGAAGCACCTGCCGTAAAAATTTCCGCTGTGTGAATCGAAGAAGAAATCGCAGCTACATTTACGTTCATCGTCATCAAACCAATGGCAGAAGTCACGCCATAACCCATCCCAAGCATTCCGTCCACCATTTGCGCCAGAAATCCAATCAATAGAAATGCCCAAAATTGCGGCTCAACTTGATCGTGCAATCCCGTTACAAATATGATATTAGCAAATAATAACAGCCCAAACGCGGCCATCGCAATCGTGGCAATCCGCTTCCATGCACGAGCAACCGGGCGTATGCTTAACTCTTCACCATTAATTGCCAGAGAACGGGTTAACCTGTTCAAAACCTTTACTTTATGCGCAAAATTTCCATTTAATTTGTTGCGAATCTGGTGCATATTTTGCAGTACCGCATCCAATTCATTCGGCAAAGCCGCATTTAAAACTTCCTTCAAGCGTTTGGCAATCGTCGGCGACTTGCCGTTCGTAGAAATCGCTATTTTCAAATCGCCTTTTTGCACAATAGAACTTAAATAAAAATCGCATAAATCAGGCGTATCGGCAACATTGGTAAGGATTCGGCGGGATTCTGTTAATAATTTTATAGAATGATTTAATTCTTTATTATCGGTTGCAATAATGGCGAAGTTTTTATCATCTAAATCACTTGGTTCAAAAGCTTTTTCTAATAATATTACATTTTCAAAATTCGCTGCAAAGGTCTGAATTTCAGGCAAAATTGTTTCTCCTACGAGCGTCACGCGTGCACGAGGGCTATTATTTAAAACCGAAGTAATTTTTTCCAATCCAACGTTTCCGCCACCCACGATCAAGATGTCGAAGTTTTCAAACTTGACAAAAATCGGATAAAGCGCATTGGTAGAAATAGTTGTATTTTCGACAGTTTTCATCAAATTATTCTAAATAAGACAGAATGATATTTTATTTTTATGTATGAAAATTTAATCCGTATGTAGTCGCTTTTACATAACCTTTACGGATTGTAAAATCGCCAAAACGCTCGCCTTCAAAGCGTTCCTTCGCATATCGCTCAATGATTGGCCGCAATTCATTTAGTATATTTTCTTCATCGAGCATTTCTTTATATAATTTATTTAGTCGTTCGCCATTAAAAGCCGCACCAAGATACAAATTATAATAACCAGGCGATTTGCCAACAAAACTGATCTCTCCAAGATAAGGTCTGCCGCAGCCGTTAGGGCAACCCGTCATGCGAATAATGATTTCGTCTTTTTCTAAACCGTTGACAATCAACAACTCATCTATTTTATCAATCAAGCTTGGCAAATAACGCTCGGCTTCTGCGAAAGCCAGAGAACAAGTCGGCAATGCCACGCAAGCAATTGAATTTAATCTTAATCCTGTTTTATTTAGTTCTGGTAAAACTTTATAATGATCTAATAATAATTGTATAATTAATTTATTTTTCTCTGAAATGCCTCTGATTTGGAGGTTTTGGTTACCTGTTACTAAAAAGTCGCCATCATGGATTTCGGCAACTTTACGCAAAGCCGTTTTTAGTAAATAATTTTCGGTATCTTTTACACGACCACCTTCAATAAATAGTAAAACATTATGCGTGCCGTCCACATTCTGCGACCAGCCAAACACATCGCCGGAACGCGTAAACAAATAAGGCGCAATCGGCTGCAAGGCAAAGCCCATGCGCTTTTCGAGCTCTTCTTTGAAAACGTCCAAGCCAACGCGATCGATCGTGTATTTCATCCTCGAAACCTTGCGATTCTCGCGGTTACCCCAGTCACGCTGAATGGTGACAATGCTTTCAACAGCTTTAATAATATTTTCCCGACTCACAAAGCCCAGCATACTCGCCAATCTTGGATAGGTTTCCGGCATCCCAAAAGTCATACCCAAGCCGCCACCCGCGGCAATATTATAACCAATTAATTCGCCATTTTCTCAATCGCAATCAAACCAATATCATTAGAAAAAATATCGGTATCATTATAAGGCGGAATAGCAATGGCAATTTTAAATTTTCTCGGGAGATAGGTTTTGCCATAAATTGGCTCATCTTCTTCCTGAATATCAGAGGCTAAAATATTAATAGTTTCTTCTATGCCATCCTGGGATTTTAGCCAAATTTCATGATAAGCCGCAGTCTTAGGTGTCAAATATGCTGAAATTGCTGCCGAGTCCTCGTATGCCTGTGCATGGATGCGCGATTGGCTGGGATTTGGATTGCACATTACATTTCTATTGACATCGCCGCAGCCCGCGAAACTGTCCATCAATACTGCGTTGAAGCCTTGGATCGTCTGTTTTAAATCCTTTTTTTAAAATGCCATGTAATTGAATCGCTTGGCGCGTCGTGAGTTTCAAAGTGCCACTGCCATATTCCTCCGCTAATTCATCTAAGCGCAGCCACTGCTCAGATGTCACCACGCCGCCCGGCACACGAATGCGAATCATGAATGAATACAGGGGTTCCAGCTTCTGGCGCTTGCGCTCGCTTTCCAAATCGCGGTCGTGCTGCTGGTAGGAGCCATGAAATTTTATTAACTGCGTATCGTCGGCAGCGATGGAGCCAGTTACCTCATTATCAAGGCTTTCCAAAAGCGTTCCCCGCAACAGATTACTCTTGGCTTTGATGTGTTCTACTTCGGATAGTTTTTTTTCTTCGGACATACTTATTTTTATTTCAACTTCAACCACAGAGTTTGCAGTCCCGAGTTTGTAATAGGAAACTTGCCGTAGTCCCAAAAATTGTGAAAAATAAAATAATCGAGGAATGCTTTAAAATTGTCCGGCATGCGAAAACGCCCGGCGGGCTGACCCGCCCCTAACCTATGCAAAGCCTCCGCACCCTCCGGCCCCCAAGGCGAACCCCGGGCCCGCGCCAGAACGCTAAGATTACTAAAAAGTAAGTTGAAAATTCCATAATAGGTTGCAAATCCAAATAAATAAGATACCCGTAATACCAGTGGGATCCCAGCCCGCCCCCCAAATAGAAAAGGTTCCCCCGCTGGGAAAGGCCATCAATATAAAAGGGAAGGAGAGGACCAGAAAACGAGGAACGATAGACCTGCCCCGAAGAATCCCCTTTGAAAATTTCCGCCGAGACCCCCAGGCGGGAACCCAAATTAAAGACTGCCCTGCAAGTTCTTGCCGAGGCGCGGCCGAAACCGCAATTGCTCGCTCCCCGCCTGGCTTGGCAATATACCCGCGATTAACGCCCAAGAGGCGTTGAACATTGTTGATAATTATCAATATCGCTATGGAATTATTAGATTTAAGTAAAATGGGCTTTTACGTAGGCCTTTGATAACGCCAACGGGCTTACCGCAATTGTTGGAAGCCGCACTTTACGCCACGGTTAAAGCTGATGTTAAAGCACCGGCGCGTAGCGATGTCGTCGGCATGCTACGTAAGATTGGGCGCCCATTTTAAGACCTAGGCTTACTGGACCACACGATCCGACCCCGTGCTGACGGTTGACCCCACCACCCCCGCACCCCGGGCGGCCCATGGGCGCCGCCCCCCCGCCCCCCCCCGCCCCCCCCGCCCCAAAACCCACCCCTTCTAGACGAGTTAATTGACTCATTAAAAAATCCGCACATTAATAAACATCTTCTAAATATCTTCGCTGTTTTTTCAAATTCTTTACATATTCGGCAGCTTTTTCTTCAGAAAAATCAGCTTCTTTTGCAACTATCTGAATTAGAGCCTGTTCTACATCGGGCGCAAGGCGATTTTTATCCCCGCAAACGTAGAAATGAGCGCCATTTTCCAGCCAATCATATAATTCCCGACTGTGTTTCAATAATTTATGCTGGCAATAAATTTTTTCTGTTTGATCGCGTGAAAATGCAACGTTTAATTTGGTGAGATTGCCTTTTTTCAAGGCTTGTAGCCATTCGGTTTGGTACAAAAAGTCGGTCGTAAAATGCGGATTCCCAAAGAATAACCAATTTTTGCCATCTGCACCTTGCGCCTCGCGCTCCTGCAAGAATGCTCGGAATGGCGCAACACCAGTGCCCGCTCCCACCATGATGATCGGCGTAGAAGGATTCTGTGGCAATCGGAAATACTCATTTTGCTCGACAAAAACATTAAAGGTTTCATTCGCTTGTCGCAAATCCGCTACAAAAGTAGAAGCGCTACCCGTTCTCTTGCGCCCAAGATTTTCGTAGCGTACAGCGCCAATCGTCAAATGCGCTTCTTCTGGTGCAAAATTAAAGCTAGAAGCCAATGAATACAAGCGTGGCTGTAGTTTTCGCAAAGTATTCACCAACTCTTGACCACTCCATTCGCTTTTAAAATCATGTAGCAAATCGGCGATGTCTCGACCATAAACGTATTCTTTGAGCAAGTCTGAATTATTTAATAATGCTGCGAGTTTGGCATCCTGGGTTTTAGCAAAAACCTTCTCCAAGACATCTCGGGACAACAGATTTAACTCCAAATCATATGTCAATATTTCTGCAATTGATTTTTGCGCCCCATTCCAATCTACTGATTCAGAATCAGATATATTGGCATTTTTCAAAACCAACCCGACAACTTCCGGTGCATTTTCAGGAATAATTCCCAAAGAATCGCCGGGTTCATACGTCAAGCCCGAGCCTTCAAGCGAGACTTCCACATGCCAGGTTTCTTTGGTCGAACCTCGTCCGTTCAGTTGAATTTTTTCAAGAATCGCTGCTTCAAAAGGTTTTTTTCTATTATATATAGAAGCAACACTTACTTCTTGTTGTGTTTTCACAAAAGCAGCAACACCATTTCCATTTTTTGGAACAACGATCTCTGATTCAATTTTCGACAATACCGTTTCCATCCAATTATTGGCATCTTCTTCAAAATCCACATCGCAATCAACGCGATCAGCGATACGCTTTGCGCCTAATTTTTCTAATTGTGTGTCAAAATCTTTGCCCGTTTGACAAAACTGCACATAGCTCCGATCGCCCAGCGCCAGCACCGCAAATTTCGTCTCGTTCAACTTTGGTGCGCGCGCCGAGTGAATAAATTCATACAAAGTCTCCGCCGCCATAGGTGGATCGCCTTCGCCATGTGTGCTGACGATCACCAGCAAAACCTTCTCATCCTTGAGTTTTCGACTCTGATAATCGTTCATGTCCGCCAATTGCACTTCAAACCCGCGAGTTTTTGCTTGTTCGGTGAGTTGCTTTGCCAATTTTTTGCCATTACCAGTATGCGAACCGTACAAGACTGCCACCGTTGGTTTCTCCAAAACCTGCGCAGGGGCTTCGCCTGGCATTGCAAAAGCTTTATCGGTCTGCTGCGTAGCCGAATACAAGCCATACAAATAGCCGCTCAACCAGAGTTTTTGCTGGTCATTGGTGTCGGAAGTAAGCTTCCGCAATAAGGTTTGGTCAAAACCAAAAACGGATTCCACGGTTTTCATTGTGATATTTTTTAAATAGCTGCTTGCGTAAGCAGATTTTCTAATTCTTGCTGGCGACTAAAGTTCGCCGTTACATTTTGTAAGCCTACCACTTCGCCTAAAACAATCACCGCCGGAGATCGAATCCTCTCTTTTTCAACGACTTCTACAATATTTTCAACTGTTCCAAATACATTTTTTGCGGTTGGTAAAGAACCATCTTGTAAGACCGCCACTGGCAATGCCGACTTTCCATTTTTTTGAAAAATCTCAGCGATTTCAGATAGCTTCGATAAACCCATCAATACCACAACCGTAGCATCCGACTGCGCCGCCAAATGAATATCAGGTGATAAAGAACCATCCGAAGCGGTAGCTGTGACTACCCAAAAGCTACGGCTGAGGTTGCGATGCGTCACAGGAATATTCGCCAATCCCGGTACCCCAATCGAGCTGGAAATGCCCGGAATGTATTCAGTATCAATTCCATACGATTGAGCAAATTCCATTTCTTCAAATCCACGGCCAAACACAAAGGGATCGCCGCCTTTTAGTCGGACGATATGTTCATTTGTTTTGGCAAATTCCACAATCAATTCGTTGATTTCCTGCTGTTTATAAGACTTATAGCCACGGCGTTTCCCCACGAATACATACGTCGCATTCGGCGCGTGATCCAGCAAAACCGGATTCACAAGCGCATCATATAACACTACATCCGCGGATTGCAAAGCTTTGAGTCCTTTGATAGTTAAGAGTTCAGGATCGCCAGGCCCTGCGCCGATTATGGTTAGTTTTTTCATTGTATTATGGTGTTATAGTGTTCATGTGTTCAAGTTTTTCTTTCTATTCACATTACACTATATAATATTTCTTAATATGTATTAATTTTTAACTTTCTAAACCTCCTCTTCAACCTTTTCGAGCATTCCACCGGCCACCGTTTGTCCTGTATTTTCATTAATCAAAATAAAAGCGCCGGTTCTGCGATTTTTGCGGTAAGCATCAAAAGCCAATGGTTCTGAAGTACGCAGGCGCACTTTGATCAAATCGTTGAGTTTTATAGAATCAGGATTTGGAATATGATCGTAAGTCTCAATGTCCAATTTGTATTCGATTGCTCGAATGGCACATTTCACCAAAGCGCTATTATGTTGCAATAAAAATTTGCCGCCTGCGCGGAAGTCCGCATTATCGGTCACGCAAAGAATGGCTTCTAAATCCTGAGAAATGTTAGGAATATTGTCGCTGCGAACAATCATATTGCCCCTGCTAATGTCAAGATTATCAGCAAGATGAATAACTGCCGCCTGCGGCGGGAATGCTTCTTCCACCTCTTGTTGATTGACTTCGATTTTGGTAATTTTGGAGGTCAAACCCGAAGGATAAACCGTCACTTGATCGCCAACGCGATAGATACCGCTTTGGATTTGTCCGGCGTAGCCGCGATAATCGTGGAGTTCTTCGCTTTTGGGTCGAATGACATATTGCACCTGAAAACGAGGGTCATCAAAATTTCTATCCGAAGCAACCGCCACTGTTTCCAGGTATTCCAGCAAGGCTACCCTTCGTACCAGGGCGTATAATTTGATTTTTTCACCACATTGTCGCCAGATAAAGCGCTCACAGGAATGAATGTTAAATCGTGAAAATCCAATTCTTGCTTCAATTCCAGATAATCCGACACGATCTCATCAAAGGCTTGCTGCGAAAAACCAATCAAATCCATTTTATTGATACAAACTACCACGCGCGGAATACCCAACAAAGATGCAATCATCGAGTGGCGACGCGTCTGCTCCACTACACCATGGCGAGCGTCAATCAGAATAATGGCCAAATCCATATTGGAAGCACCCGTCACCATATTGCGCGTGTACTGCACATGCCCGGGCGCATCGGCGATGATGAATTTGCGACGTGGTGTGCTAAAATATTTATAAGCGACATCAATGGTGATGCCTTGTTCGCGCTCAGAACGCAAACCATCCGTGAGCAAAGACAAGTCGATCTCGCCTTCCGGCAAATTGCGACTCTGGCGTTCAATTGCTGCCAGAATATCGGATGAAACCGAACTGCTGTCGAACAATAAGCGACCAATCAAAGTGCTTTTGCCATCGTCCACGCTGCCGCAGGTTATAAATCTTAGAATGTCCATTTATGTTAGACTTTAGATTTTAGACAATAGACGTTAGAGGTGTAATCGTACTTCGTAAATCGTACCTCCATCGTACCTCGTACTTCAAAAATATCCATTCACTTTTCGATCTTCCATACCCGCCTCGGAAATGAGATCGTCAATCCTAGTTGCGCCACGCTCAGAAATCCTTGTTTCGATAATATCCTGAATAATATCATCAATTGAGCGGGCTTCGCTACGCACAGCAGCCGTGCAAGTTGCATCGCCAACTGTACGGAAGCGCACTTCTGCTTCGACGACCTTATCGCCTGGTTCAACTGTAATAAAGGGTGTTACCGCCAACAATTGCCCTCCAGGCAACTCCACGCATTCGCGGCGGTGTGTATAATAAATTGAAGGCAAATCAATGTTTTCGCGGCGGATGTAATTCCAAATATCCAATTCTGTCCAATTGGAAATCGGGAATGCCCGAATATTCTCGCCTTTGCGAATTTTACCATTATAAATATTCCACAATTCCGGGCGCTGATTCTTAGGATTCCATTGTCCAAAATCATCGCGATGACTGAAGATACGTTCTTTCGCGCGTGCTTTCTCTTCGTCGCGCCGAGCCCCACCGATACAGGCATCAAATTCAAATTCTTCAATCGTATCGAGCAAAGTGTACGTTTGCAAAGGATTGCGGCTCGGATACTTACCAATTGGATCTTTCAGATTATGTTTTTTGATCGAATCTTCGACTTTTCTTACAATCAGCCTTTCACCTAATTCTGCTGCCAACTTATCCCGAAATTCAATGACTTCTGGAAAATTATGCCCTGTATCAATATGCACCAAAGGAAACGGAAACTTGCCCGGTCGAAAGGCTTTCAAAGCCAGATATGCCAAAGTAATCGAGTCTTTTCCACCAGAAAACAGTAGCGCTGGACGATCAAACTGCCCGGCTACTTCCCGCATGATATAAATTGCTTCGGCTTCGAGTAAATCAAGATGATCAAATTGTTTTTTATTCATAATTTACTTGTATTCAATTAACTATAAAGTTTAGGAGGTTAGAAGTTGAATAAGTTTATTTTTATATATTTAAACTCCTAAACCTTCTCAGCTTTCTCCACTTCATGCAATCCACATTCTTTTTTGGAAGCATCCTCCCACCACCAACGACCTGCGCGGAAATCCTCACCAGGGCGAATCGCGCGTGTACAAGGCGCACAACCAATACTCACGAAACCCTTGTCATGCAAGGGGTTATAAGGGATGCCATTCTTATTTATAAATGCACGAACTTCTTCATACGTCCAGTCAAAAATAGGATGAAAGTTTATCAATTGATGCGCTTCATCCCACTCTAAATTGCTCATATCCTGACGATTAGAAGATTGTTCCGCCCGAATGCCCGTGATCCAAATTGCTTGCCCTGCCAAAGCGCGATTAAGCGGCTCTACTTTGCGAATATGGCAACAAGATTTACGATTTTCAACAGATTCATAAAAACTATTTGGCCCTCGCTGACTTACAAATGCTTGCAAAGCTTCTGCATCGGGGTAGAATGCTTCAATTGGCTGGCTATAACGCTCTACTGTGCGCGACCAGGTCGAATAGGTTTCCGGGAATAAGCGTCCGGTATCAAGCGTAAAAATTTGTATTGGCAATTTATTTTCAAAAATAAAATGTGTTATCACCTGATCTTCAATCCCAAAACTGCTTGAAAATACCACTTGACCGGGATAGTTTTGTGATAAAATCGACAATGACTCAAGAATACTTTTTCCATCCAACTCAAGGCGCAAGGCATTAAGCGTGTGTTCGGTTACAGTCATGATTAAATTTTCAGATTAAAAAAGCAAATGGCTTTAGGGAAGGTTAGAGCTTAAGAAGTAATTATATGATTATGAGGGCAAAGCTAAGCGAGTTTTATACTTTTGGCAAGTTTTTTAATAAAAATGGCTCTAATTTAACTTTTTACTAAACAACATTATTACACACGTAAATATGAACATACATTCATATAATGTTTTCATTTTTATTTAAAGTTCAAATTTTGTTTTTTCTAACAAGGTGTTTTTGAAAAATTTTATCAAATTCGGTTAAAAAATAGTCCAAATCAGCGTAAAAAATAAGAAATCATGTAAATTGACACTATAATCGATGAAAGCGGCATTTAGATTGCTTTTTCAAACACTTTTAAAACAAAAATCACATTAATATGGTGAATTTTACAAGATGCTGCGCTTTGGCGCTTCTACTTTGCATAAGTGGCATACATGCCCTAAAGGCACAAACCACGCATGTTTTGACCGTCAATACACCCGCCAGTGTTGCCGGCAATTACGATGCACAGTTAGCTCGATTCGGTCCTTGCCTCAGGGACGTGCGAGATACGATTAGTGGTGAGCTGATTTTGGTAACTTCGGGAAATGGTACTACACTTGCCTGCGATACGGTCACGAATGACCTTACCGGGAAGATTGCAGTGTTAGATCGCGGTAGCTGCGATTTCACGATAAAAGTATTGAATGCGCAAGAGAAAGGAGCAATAGCGGTGTTGGTCGTCAACAATCAGGAGGGCATCATTACGATGAGTGGTACAAGTACTTTGATTACCATTCCAAGTTTTAATATCCGGCAGGTAGATGGAACAGCTATAAAGGCTCAAATTGCAAGCGGGGTAAGCGTTACACTCACCATCAATGAAATTTTTAGCGATGCAGGTGAAGTCATTGTGTGGGGCAACAATCCTGGGGAAGGTGACTTTGATGGCGGCTTTAATGGATGGACGGCGATTAACAGTTCTTGTGGAAATGGCGCGGATGTGCAAACCTGGAATTGGAATGCGGCCGCGACCGTGCGTGGTAGCTGTGGGTCTGCATCTATGCTTTCTTTGACTTCTTGCAACGGCGCTGCTATTTTTGAATCTGATTTCCTGGCAACAGGAAATACGACTACTTGCGGCACAGGAACTGGCACTTGCCCGGCTAATCAATTTGGGGAATTGCTATCGCCAATTATTGACTTAAGTAGCTCTAATGCAGATGGTTTTGTATTAAAATTTAATCAATTGACACGCCAATTCCAAAGTAATTATTTTGTAGCCTGGACAATCGATGGAGGCGCGAATTGGGATACCGCTCAGGTTAATCAAGACATTGAAAGTAATGCCCCTACCGCAACTAACAATACCGTTCGAGTTCCTTTAATTGGCACCGGTGGCGCTGCCAATTTGCAGTTGAAGTTTATTTATGATGCTAATTTTTATTATTGGGCGATTGATGATGTAAGAATTGCAGAACTGGAAGCCAACAATTTGCGGGTAAACGACTTTTTTGCTGTGCCTGCCAACGCGGTCACGCCGCTCGCGCACATAGAACCCATTGGTTTTCTTGCAGATATTGAAAATATTGGCGCTGCTGCACAGTCCAATGTAAATTTAAATATGTCCATAACTAATAATATGGGCGATACCGTATTCACAGACGATCTGGCTTATGGTAACGTGCCCGGTGGTGCGCTGGTGCAAAATGTTCCTTTTGCAAACACCTTCACGTCTACCGCCCCTGGAGGTTATACTGGTGCTTATGCCATCACAGCCGATGCGCCTGATTTTAATACTTCCAATAATAGACAAGAATTTTCTTTTGCAGTTTCGGATAATTTATTTTCAAAAGATCTTTCCGGTCCAACGGGCAGTGTCTTGCCATCTCCCGCAAGCTGGGATGCCAATGAATTCCATTCGTGGGCTTGGGGGGTCGGTTATTATGTACCAAATAGCGCAGGCAATTACGTGCAAAGTGTCTCTTTTGGGATTCAACCTGCGAATGCCGGATCGACAGGCAAGGATATGCTGATATTTCTATACAAATGGACAGATGCAAATGCTAATGACCAGGCAGAACCAAATGAGCGTCAAATCGTCGGTTTCAATAATTACACGATTACAGGCACGGAAACATTTAATAATTTGATTACCATCCCTTTCCCCAATCCTGAAGATCCGCCTATTCTATTGGAAGATGATACACATTATATTTTGATGATAGAATATTTAGCTGATAATCAATCCGATGTAAGAATTTCATCCAATAATGATATTGATTATTTTGCAACAGTGGCTGTATTGGGTGATCTTTTAAACAGTAAGCGTTATGCTGGTTTTCTGGGTATTAATGGTGAACTGTCAACCACGACTTATACGTCCTTTGGTTTTACTGGAAACTTGTATTCCTTATTGCCAGTCGCACGGATGACAGTGGGCTCAACGCCTACCAATGCCAAGGATTTGCAAAAACTGGAAAACAAATTCTCGATTTTCCCCAATCCTACAAAAGATGCCTTGAATGTGCAATTTCAGTTGGATCAGCCTGTTATAAATGCAACGCTGCGCATATTTGATGTATCTGGAAAAATGCTGCAACAATGGCAATATGATAATTTACATCAGGAACAAATGCAATATGATGTACATCATTTAAAGAGTGGGACTTATTTTATACAAATTATTACATCCGAAGGAATCGGAACGAAAAAGTTCATTATCAGCCATTAAGGAAAGAAAAAGGGTGAAGTTGGAGTTCAACTTCACCCTTTTTTATTATATATCTTATAAAATTTTCTTAATAATCATCATACATTCCGCCACCGCCACCCGGCATACCTGCGGCAGGCGCTTTTTTCTCTGGTTTTTCATTGATCGCAACCTCAGTAGTGAGTAGCATTCCAGCCACCGAAGCCGCATTTTCCAATGCAATTCGAGTCACTTTTGCAGGATCAATTACGCCGGCTTTTTTCAAATCCTCATAGACATCGGTACGTGCATTATAACCGTAACTTTCCTTCCCGTTCAATACTTTTTGTAATACCACCGAGCTTTCTACGCCAGCATTTTCGGCTATATTCCGCAAAGGCGATTCCAGCGCTCTCTTTACAATATCGATACCAATTTGCTCGTCTTCATTCAGTCCTTTCATGTTTCTCAAAGCGGCAATAGCGCGCACCAACGCAACGCCACCGCCCGTTACAATGCCTTCCTCCACCGCAGCACGGGTAGCGCTCAAAGCATCATTCACGCGGTCTTTTTTCTCCTTCATCTCCATTTCGGTAGCAGCACCTACGTACAGAATTGCCACACCACCAGAGAGTTTCGCCAGGCGTTCCTGGAGTTTTTCTTTATCGTAATTAGAGGTAGCAGCGTCAATTTGTTGCTTGATTTGATTCACGCGAGCCTTGATGTCATCATCCGTTCCGGCACCACCTACAATGATCGTATTATCCTTATCAATCGTAATTTTCTCTGCCTGACCAAGTTGATCCAGACTCGTATTTTCTAATTTATAACCCTGTTCTTCGCTGACAACTGCTCCGCCCGTCAGTATTGCAATATCCTCCAACATAGCTTTGCGCCGATCACCAAATCCAGGTGCTTTCACCGCTACCACTTTCAAACTTCCGCGCAATCTATTGACGACCAATGTGCCTAAAGCCTGGGATTCAACATCCTCTGCGATAATCAATAAGGGACGGCCTGTGCTGACAACCCTTTCCAAAATTGGCAGAATATCTTGCAGGTTCGAGATTTTCTGATCAGTAATCAGAATCATCGGCATTTCGTATTCGGTTTTCATCGTCTCTGTGTTGGTCACAAAGTAAGGCGACAAATAACCCCGATCAAATTGCATACCGGTTACTTCTTCTACGTAAGTCTCTGTGCCTCTGGACTCTTCGACTGTAATGACCCCATCAATCGTCACGCGCTTCATCGCATCGGCGATCAATTTGCCAATTTCTTCGTCGTTATTCGCGGAGATCGTGCCTACTTGTTCAATTTTACTAAAATCATGGCTGACAATCTCCGCCTGTTTTCCAATTTCCTCTACAACCACCTTGGTTGCCTTGTCAATGCCACGCTTCAAGTCCATCGGATTTGCACCAGCAGAAAGGTTTTTCAAACCATGTGCAATCATCGCCTGCGCCAATACAGTCGCGGTAGTTGTGCCATCACCCGCCACATCGGAAGTCTTGGAAGCAGCTAACTTTATCACCTGAGCGCCCATATTTTCGATGGGATCAGCCAATTCAATTTCTTTTGCGACCGTTACACCATCTTTGGTGATCTGCGGCGCACCAAAACTTTTTTGAATAACCACGTTGCGGCCTTTGGGTCCGAGGGTTACTTTTACAGCATTTGCCAACTTGTCGATACCTCTTTTGAGTTTCTCCTGGGCGGCGCTATCAAAAGTTATTTCTTTTGCCATATTTTTGTTGAATTAGTATTTACTAAAAGTAAAGCCTTACATCGGCGACGAAATTAGAGTAATATTTGCGCTTTAGCAACAAGTAAAATTTCATTGAGTAAAAAATTGGATTAACTTTTTAAAATAATGATATAAATGGCATTGGATTCAACAATATGTAGTCATATCGAAGCTTTGGAGACACTTAAATCTCCTGTTGCTCATCAATGCGAAGAATGCATCAAAACCGGGAGCAGTTGGGTACACCTGCGCACTTGCCAGGAATGCGGCATCACGCTTTGCTGCGATTCCTCTCCTAATAAACACGCGACCAAACATTTCTATCGAAGTGGTCATCCTGTCGTTATTTCGGCAGAGCCTGGAGAGCGCTGGATTTGGTGTTATGAAGACAAATCATTCGCAACTTACTAAGAGGGAAATCATTTTTAAATTTTTGTCGAAAAGTTTGTGACTTTCGTACTTACCAAACGTTATTTTATCGTTAAAACAAAAAAATGCACAATCTTCTGTGCAACTTTTCAAAAAAATCGGAGTTATTAGATCATAGATTCAATAAGGAATAGAGTTTTTTCATACTAATTCAATTATGTTGAAGGTCGTATCCGCTCGGGTGCGACTTTTTTTATTTAAACAAAAATGCCCGAAACACTACATTGGGTTTCAGGCATTTATCTGTATTATATTATTCTTTATTCCTATACCTTATGCTGGCTGGAATGCTCTGAATAAGCTGCTGTTATCTTTGTAATGATCTACTTGTCCGATAACCAAACGAATAAAATCAATCAAAGGAATCAATCCAAAAAATCCTCCGAGGGTAATGACATACCACAAAATAATAATTGGATCGCTGCCAAGATAAAGACGGTGGATACCTAGCCATCCTACGAAAAATGCCAATAAAATAGCCACAATCTGCTCATCTCCAGCCATTACTTTACCCAACCAAGCGAGAAACTTAGCTCTGCGTTCTGCACGCTTTTGCGCTCTGGCTTCTTTTTTCTGCTGTTTTTTCAATTGTTTTGCGCTCAAAGCAACTTCTTCATCAGCACTGCTGAGCGTAGTTGCATTTTCTGTTGCACTTGGTGATACAACATAACCGAATACAGGGGTGTTTGCCAAAGCAAAACCAACCACAAGGAGTAACATAAGTTTAATTGTCTTCATATTACAGTTAATTTGATGATGTAATCAATTATTTTCGGAAAGAGAGGAGAAAGTTAGAAATTTCCACGATGTAAAAAGGATTTCGCCCTAAAAAAATTAATATTGGAAGATCGCATAATAATGCTACGCATCAATCATTATGAGCTACGAAGCGCCGAAAGCTGGTTTTCATTTCTTCAAAATTTTGTACAAAATTTTCTATTGAATGCCTCAAAGCCTCATGATCATTGGTGTTCAATACTTCTTTATCGATTAATTTTCGCTCCTGCAAAATAATTTGATGCCGAAGCTGGTCAATATGCTCCAATTTTTTCAATAAAATATTGCGATACTCATCCACGTGTTCTACCATATAAAAATAATTCGGATGCATTTGTACTACGCCGAGTAACTCGCGCCGAAAAATCCTGATTTCATCTTCATAAAAATCGAGTTGGCTCAACCACTGACGATGTTCCTGATGTGTTATATGCTCATTCATAAGCTCAAGATAGGGCCTTTTGAGTCCAGTATTATTGACTTTTGTCAGTTCCATCACTTAATTCCACTTCGTTTGGCAAAGAATTCTTGTTTTTGGCATTTTTATATACGATTGTCCGATAAGGGAACGGAATTTCAATCCCTTCTGCATCAAACCGTTTTTTGATGGATTCCAACAAATCGCAGCCCATCGCAAAAGCGTTGGCATTGTTCTCTGCCCAAACATAACAACGCAGCGTCACCGCGTACTCCCCCAAATCGATCACCCGCACAAACACATCGGGTTTGCCTTTTGCAATTTGCTCCGGCGTCCGCCCATCAATGTGCATTGGATGCTTCAAAGCCTCTTCAACCATAATAGCCCTGGCGCTGTCGATATCCGAATCATAACTGATGCCTATTTCCACCCATTTGCAAATTTTGTCATCGTCAAAATCCGCATTAATAATAATTTCCTGGCTAATAATAGTATTAGGAATAATGATGCGTCGATTATTAAAATCTCGAATAACGGTATGTCGAAGTGTAATATCTTCGACTGCGCCATTTAAAGTATCCCGAATTATTAAACGATCATTTACTCGAAAAGGCTTAAATATTATAATAAATACACCACTTACGATATTGCTTAATGCCTGTTGTGAAGCAAAACCAACCGCAACGCCAAGATACCGGCGCCCGCCAACAGAGAGCTGGCAAGGGTTCTCAGATTAGGTAAAGCGTAAATAGCTGCACTAAAACCTACTACATATATAATGGCTGTAATAAAATGCCTGAGAAATTGATAATTAGTAGGATCATTTTTTACAACAATACTGGCGCGCTTAATAAAACTTCTGAAGAGATAATTAAAGAAAATCGCTACTATAAAAGTAATGGCGATAATGCCGATAAAAATGGCGACATTCTCAAAATCAGCGAAAAATTGTCGAAGCATATTCGGGTCTTTTAGCAATCAAAATTGCTAAGGTACACAATCGTGATTTGCTACTCTTTAAAATCCTTGTTAAAAAACAAATGCCACACTCCGTAATATCACAAAGCATGGCATTTTTGGTCACATTTTCAATCTTTAATTCTGCGCTGCAACAGCCTTATTCTTTTCCATGTACTTTTCGATCAACTCAGGCACTTTTTCAAAAGCAGCAGATAATCCGGAGCTATGACGTGTCGGTAGAAACGAAATCTGATCGCTCTTAGCTACCAAAAAGCCAATAGGCTCAATGCCAATACCGCCGCCTGCGCCAGCCCCTTCGCCATGTCCTTGTTTAGGTGCTTCGCCTTCGCCGCCACCCGAGCCAAAGCCCATACCAAGACGGATAACTGGTACGCAATGAAATTCGCCTAATTCAAATTGTTGACCAATAACGGTTTCTGTTTTCGCTTCTGATCTGAGAAATTCCGTTATTTGAGGGATTAATTCTTCAAAATTCACTTTCATGGTTTCGAGATTTGATTAAAAAATTGCGTTTAAAACATAAAAGCTCGAACAATTCGGAACAATCGGTTTTCTATCTGTAACTGTAGATTCGTTCTGCCCTCAAAATTAATGGAGAGCTGCCTGTTCGATCGATTCGCAAAATAAAACAAGGGGTACAGATAAGCATTCCATACATAATCGTCGGTATCCAATTCCATTTTGAAGTAGCGCACTTTAAAAGTACGCATTATAGATTTTACACGAGTCCAACTAAATGTTTTCCAAGACTTTGCAGTTTTTTTATTAGATTTTTTCTTTGGTTTTTTTTCTTTTTTTTGAGCTTGAAGCGGGTAAAAATCTTGTTGCCAAAAAAGGATGCGAAATCGCAAGAACAAATCATTATTTAGAAAAAGTAAAGTAACACTTCCAATATGCTGCCACCGAATATAATATTCATCATGAATGGTATCTATTTTTATAATAATGGGTTCGATTAAAAGCCACAAAGCCAATAAAATCAATATGCTCAGGATAATAATTAACAGTAACATATAATATTGATTTGGCTTTAATGTAAATAATATCCTTGAAAAATAAACTGATTTTCCTCAGCAATTGTATATGATTTTTATCAGCAGGGTATCAATAATTGAGATAACTTGCATTCATCGAAATCGACTTAATTTATGGCAAATAGAATAAATAAAAAAAATGTATTCTGGTGGCAAATGCGCCGTTTCGTGATCACGACCATTATTGGTGGACTTGTAGTGTTTTTACCCATCACAATTTTTGTGGCTTTGGTCAGATTGATCTTCAATTTTATTGCTAATATTATCGCCCCCATCAGCAAGCTTTTCAATTTTTCTGAAGATGTGGGGCAATGGCTCATCAATTTGCTTTCCTTTACCATTGTGATCGGCACCTTTTTTGTCATTGGTTTGATTGTGCAAACGGAACTTGGGAGTAAGTTTTTCAAGAATATAGAAGATCGCTGGTTGATGCAACTGCCTCTTTATAAGGTCATTAGAGATACCGTTCGACAATTTATCGGTGTCGATAAAATGCCTTTTTCGCAAGTGGTACTGGCGGATGTATTCGGCGATGGCGTCTGGATGACCGGCTTTGTGACCGATGAGCACCCCAATGGTTATTTCACCATCTTTGTACCCACTGCGCCCAATCCTACCAATGGTTTTGTGTTTCACATCCACGAGTCCAAAATCCGATTTTTAGAAACCAAAACCGAGGATGCGATGAGCTCTATTATTGGCTTGGGAATAGGATCGAAAGTACTTTTCAGTGCTAAAGAAAAAGGTAAAAAAAGTAATTTGCCGCCAAAACCAAATACTGCCTCCTGAAACTTCAATATGTATTAATGCTTATACAAAATCAAATTTTACTGGAATTACAATACTTCCCACCGGTGCAGTATTTCACGAAATTATTACATTATGATACTATTTATATAGAAGCACAAGAGCATTATCAAAAAGGGAGCTACCGCAATCGTTGCGAAATTGCAGGTGCAAATGGGATTTTGCGACTTTCCATCCCTTTAGAAAAAGGTAAAAACGAACAGCAATCGATCCAGGAAGTGCGCATCGCTTACCACGAGCCCTGGCAAGCCCATCATTGGGAAAGCATTCAATCCGCTTATGGCAATGCGCCTTTTTTTTTACATTATGCTGATAATATTCAACCTTTTTATGAAAAACATTATACATTATTATGGGATTGGAATTGGGATTTATTAAAAACAATAGCACAACTAGTTGGTATTCAATCAGATATTAAATTTACAAATGAATATCAAAAAATAGCACCGCCGGAAATGCTTGATATTCGCAATGCGATTCACCCAAAAGCGCATCGCCGTCAGCATGATAATTGTTTTAAAGCAATTCGATACCCCCAAGTTTTTGAAGAAAAACACGGATTTTTACCCAATTTGAGTATCTTAGACCTGCTTTTTTGCACAGGACCGGAAGCTCTAAGCATTTTGCATTCATCATTTGCCAATGACCAGATGCTAGATGCCCGTGAGTAAAATGATTTGGTGATAATTAATAAATATTAAATTTAAAATAAATATAATTTTTAAAATATTAAATATTGATTTTCAAAATATTACAAGGTTATTAATCAGCGATAAATAATTAAATAAACACCACGTATTTACACCAACTATGACAAGTTTCATTAGTAAAAACCTCCAAGCCTACCGCGCTCGTGTGGACGAAATTGTGAAAGACCTGCACGAATTGACCATCCGAACCGGCAACGACGAACTCTCGCAAACCGTGAGCGACTTGCGCAACCGCATCCACGAGCCTTTTATGTTTGTGATTGTCGGTGAAGTAAAGGCAGGTAAAAGTAGTTTTATTAATGCGTTACTGGCTACTGGTAAGGAGATTACGAAAGTCGCGCCCCAGCCCATGACCGATATTATATTGCAAATCCTTTACGGTGAGCAGGAAGCAGAAATCGAAGTTAATCCTTATTTAAAAAAATTATTACTTCCTGTCGAAATCCTGAAAGAAATTGCTATTGTGGACACGCCCGGCACAAATACAATTATCGAGCATCATCAAGAAATCACCGAGCGATTTATTCCGGCGAGCGATTTGATTGTGTTTGTTTTTGAAGCCAAGAACCCTTATCGCCAGTCGGCCTGGGATTTTTTCAATTTTATAAATGAAGATTGGCATAAGAAAATCATTTTCGTATTGCAACAAAAAGATTTATTAAATACAGAAGACCTTAATATTAATATAAAAGGCGTAACAGAATATGCCGAGAAAAAAGGATTGAAAAATCCCAATGTTTTTGCGGTCTCAGCAAAGATCGAGCAAGAGGGAAAGCACGAAGAAAGCGGATTCCTGCCGCTCCGAAATTATATTCAACAAAATATAACGGGTGGCAAAGCGCCTATTTTGAAATTACAAAATAATATTACTCTTAGCCAGAATATCTCCGGGCGTATCCGCAAAGCCCTTGAGACGCGCCAAGCACAATTCAAAGCCGATACGGAATTCCGCGACGACATCCGACAAACGCTTGATAATCAAGAATCTAAATCTTATAAACAAGTAGATGTTTTAGTAGAAAATCTGGTGGCTGCCTACGAGCGCATCACCCGCGAAAAAGAAGCGGAATTAAGCGCCGGGCTTGGTTTTTTCTCTTTGCTCCGGCGTTCGTTTACCTCTATTTTTAGTAAAAAAACGTCCATCAAAGAATGGCTCGACCAACTTGCGCTTGATATGGAACGCTCTTTAAATTCAGAATTGCGCAATAAACTCGACGAAGGCGTCAGCGATCTGGCAGATAGCATTCAACAAATGGCAAAATTAATTGAATTAAAAATCAAGAGTAATCAAACGATTCTGAATAGTGACCACGATATTTTCAGTGACATTGCCGAGCGGCGCGGGCGCGTGATTATGGAATTGCAGGAGGCTTTTGCCAAATTTATGAATCGTTCCGAGAATTTTGCCGACAGCGAATTATTCCCGGATAAACGTTCTGTGTCGCCCAATATTGCTACAGGCAGCGGGTTAGCAGTAATTGGCTTAATCCTGGCTACAGTTACGCAAGGTATGGTGTTCGACGTTACGGGTGGCGTGCTGACGACCATTGGCGTACTATTTGCAGGCGTGTCGAGCAGCATCAAGCGTAGGCAGATTCTGGCAGGTTTTCGCAAAGAAATTGAAAAGGGCAAAAGTAAATTAGAGCAAGAAGTAAGTGATAAACTCAAATCTTATATTGCGCATTTAAAAAATAGAATTGATAGTAATTTTAATGGTTTTGATAATATGTTGGAGCGTGAAGCAGAGCAGATTAAATGGCTGGAGGAACGACACCAATCTTTGGCAGAGCGGTTGAATCAATTGGAAAAGGAACTTATATTATGATATTGGGATATTAAGATATTATGATATTGGGACATTAGGATATTGGAATGTTTACCACTTTGCCTTTATACCTTTAAACCTATATGCCCGATAACCAGTAACAGAATTAAACCCTTTCGTCTTTCAATCCGTTAAATTTGTCTATGAATATGTAACTTCAACCAAAAGTTTGTGCGTCTTAGCAAAAAGAGCCGTAACTTTCAGAGTCAAAGTAGGAATGAATGAAAAGTAAATATACAGCAGCTGTACTCGCATTTTTTCTAGGAATGTTTGGCACCCATCGGTTTTACCTTGGGCAGCGCTTTCTGGGCATTTTATATGGTTTTATTTTCTTTGTTTGTATGATGATCATGTTTGAAGAGCGCCAGCCTGCTATCATGTTCCCCGTAATTCTTGCCTTTGTGGATAGTGTGCTACTGGCAGTGATGCCCCAGGAAGAATTTGACGAAAGATACAATCGCAGAAAAACTCGTCGCCAGCGCTTTAATGATAATAACTATCGAGAGGAACTACCTCCGTCGTCTCACAAATCATTGAATCAACCAACCTTAGCTGAGCTCAAAAAAAGTGGTATCGAAAAATTTAGAGAATATGATTTTGAAAGTGCGGTAGAAGATTTTTTAGCAGCTTTAAAAATTCAACCCAATGATGCAGCCACTCAGCGCGCCCAGCCGGAATTTGATGTTTTTGTAAAAAATGGCTATCAGGTACAAGAACAACAGCCTGTGGCTGAAACCCCTGTTCCTCCTAAGGCAGAAGCTGCGCCAGAAATGCCTAAAGAAGAACCTTTGGTTTTGCAAGATGATTTGCTCGATCAGATCATTCGCTTAGGCGAACTGCGCGATAAAGGCATCCTCACCGAAGAAGAATTTGCCAAGCAAAAGGAAAAAATCCTGGCTCAGCGGTAGTTTTGATATTGGGATATTGAGAAATTAGAAACTTGAAATTTAGAAATTGCTCCTCCGCCATAGATTTATCAAAGGCGAGAGGTATTTTTTAACTCCTGTTTCGGCGTTTTCAACTACCTATTTTCGGCGTTCAACGATCCTTTTTGCAATGCCTCCTCTCCTACCTTAATTTTGTGGTGTAAGAAATCACATTATTCATCAAAACAAAACTATTATGAAACTGCGTCTTATTATTATTGCATTATTAATGATTGCTATGAGCGCTTGCAATATTGCTTCGCTGCATCCACTTTTCACAAAAGAATCGCTTATCTTTCGTAGCGATATTCTGGGAAATTGGGAAAATAAGGAAGATGATATTAATGATTGGATATTTAAAAGTAATGAAGACGAAAATTTACCCGGTTATGATGTCGTCTTTACAACTAATGATTTTACAAACAGTAAATTAGATACTTTTAGTTATAAAGTACATTTAGTAAAATTGGGCGATTATTACTTCTTTGATTTTGAACGAAAGCTTAGCGAGAACGAAGAAGCGAAGTACACTGCCTTTATATCGCCATTAATAAGTTCGCATTCATTTGCCAGAGTGGAATTTAAAAACCGACAAGTTATTATACGATTTTTTGATTATGATTTTCTAAAAACATTATTTGAGCAGCAGAAAATTCGCCTGAAACACGAGCGTTTGTCCAATGATAATATCGTATTGACCGCGCCAACAGAAGAATTACAGAAATTTGTCTTGAAATACGCCGATGAACCCAAGGCATATCAAGAAGCCTTAGTACTGAAAAGAAAAGAAAGCTAATGATACAGAGCATTGTGCAATGGCTACTCCGGAATCGGGCGCTCCAACACGTCCTGTTCTGGAGTTTGTCTTTTTATATTCTGCTGCGTTTTTTTGCTTATTCTGAAGAAATCGCCACCTCTGATGTGGTCTATACCGCATTGTTTCATATCAGTTTGCTCGTAGTAGTATATATTAATTTATTAATATTAATTCCTTATTTACTCCGCAATGGAAAATATTTACTTTATATTTTAATTTTAGCAATCATATTAATCTTTGGTATTTGGCTTAATGAATTGACTTTCAATAATCTCGGCGACTGGTTATTCCCGGGATTCTATTTTATTTCTTATTATGAATGGAAAGATTTATCACAATTTATGTTGGTTTATTTATCATCTTCTACCCTACTCAAATTGTCCAAAGCCTGGTTTTGGCTGCAAGAAGCCGAGCGCCGCCTGGAGCAATTGCAAAGCGAGAAAAAAGAAGCCGAACTCAGCGCCTTGAAAGCACAACTCGATCCGCATTTTTTATTTAATAGTCTCAACAGCCTTTATTCACTTGCGCTTGACGGGGATGTGCGCACGCCCGCCGCTATTCTCAAGCTTTCTGACAGTATGCGCTATATGTTGTATGAATGTAATGCGCCGCAAGTGTCTTTGGCAAAGGAATTGGCTTATCTTCAAAATTATTTGGATTTGCAGGAATTGCGCAATTCAAAAGTCGATTCATTTCAATTTGAAACCAATATTTATAATAATAAATTACAAATAGCGCCCTTATTATTTATTCCTTTTGTCGAAAATGCTTTCAAACATGGCGAGCGAAACAGCATTCGTATTCAATTGATTACCAAGGAAAAAGAACTTCTTTTTTCGGTAGAAAATCATAAAAAAAATAAACAACCTGAACTACATGAACATCATAATGGCATTGGCTTACAAAATATTCGCCGCCGGTTGGAATTATTATATCCTGAAAAGTATCAATTAAAACTTGTTGATAATGAATCAATTTTCCATATTCATTTAAAGTTGTATGATATATGAAAACCTCCTGTTTTATCGTGGACGATGAACCTTTAGCAATTAAAATATTAGAAAAATATGTGCAGCAAACCCCTTCCTTGCAGCTGAAAGGCAGCAGTACCGAGCCTTTGGAAGCCTTAATTAAATTGCAAAGCGAATCAATTGACTTACTTTTTTTGGATATTAATATGCCCGAATTATCAGGCATCAGTCTTGCGCGTGTGCTGGAGCAGCCGCCATTATTAGTGTTCACCACCGCTTATCCTGAATTTGCCGTCGAAGGTTTTGAGTTGGAAGCCCTGGATTATTTAGTAAAGCCCATTTCTTTCGAGCGTTTTTTAAAAGCAGTACATAAAGCTACTGCTCGCCTCGACACCAAAGCCGAGCCTACGCATTTAGCGGTAAAAGCGGATAGAAGATTATACAATATTCGATTATATGATATTCTTTACATCGAAGCTTATGGTGATTATATAAAAATTTACACCAAAGATCAAGTCATTATACCCAAAGAAACGCTGAATAATATTGAGTTGCAACTGCCCGCTTCGCAATTCCTGCGCGTGCATCGCTCTTATTTAGTGGCGCTTGATAAAATCGAATTTCTGGAAGGCAATCTCATTCAAATTGGGAAAATAAAAATTCCGGTGGGGGGAAAATTGACAATCTTGATTTAAATCAGTAGATATTTTTAGCCTATATATGTGGGAAAGGACTCGCATACAAATTAATTAAACAATCGTTGAATCAAAAAAGGCTAACCGAATTTTTCCGATTAGCCTTTTTCGTTGGACACTAGCACGTCCATTGCTTTTTGATGTCTAAGAACGAAGCTATGGCGGCGCGGCTTTCGCAGATGAAACCTTTACAATACCGCTCAATTCGCTGGTGCTTGCGTGAATGTTCATGGGTAAATAATTTAAAAATTTGTAAAATGGGATTAATAAACAATCAAATATACATTGTCGATTTTAATCCACCAAAGAAAGTGAGGAATTTCACAAAATTTTAAGACGATCTTTTTTAATTCTTCTTGATTTGTAAAATTTCTGCAATCTTGATTTTTTTGTTTTTTAAATTGGTAAGAAAATTTCATCTGAGTATAATTTTAAAATATAAAGTTACCAGAATGTTTTCACGATACAAAAACTTGTTTTTTCTGAATAACTGAATTATATTTGTAAAAAATTGATATTCAGTGTTATGAAAAAACAAGCTGGACACCGTCAATACAATTTCCCGGATGCTGATTTGTATCTTCTATGCGTGGAGCACATTCGCTACGCGCAACGCGATATTCAATTGTTTGAAAAGTATGGCTACGGAGCTGATCGTTTAAAAACCTTTATGGCAATGTGCGAAAAATTTCGGGGTTTACCGGATGACGACGAACTTGTTGGCGATCAGATGATTGTGACGGATAAAAAATACGATGCCGCCGAAAAACTTAAAACCGCGATCAGAAGTTTGATGACGCGCGTAGCGATGAAATATAGCAATCGAAGCGGACGCTACCGCAAATTTGGCACCGCCAAAATGGGCGATATGACCGATGCACAATTGCTTTTTTGTGGGCGTCGCGTGGTGCGCGTGGCACGCCAACAGATTGATTTTCTGGCAGATGTGGGCGTAAATGAGAATGTGTTGCAACGAATCGTGGATGCGCATCAGGTATTTGAAAACGCTTTGAATATTCAGCAGGATAAAGTCGCCGACCGTGACATTGCTGTGGAAAATCGAATCGAGCAAGGTAATAAAATATATCAGGAATTGATCGTCATGTGTGACATTGGCAAGGATATTTGGGCTGAAAAAGACCCTGTTAAATATGAAAATTATACGATATACGAAAGCAATAACGATCAGAAAATTGCTCGAAAAGAGCGACTGGCACAGGAGCAAGAGGTGGAGAAATCAGGAAATTAAGATATTTTAATTTTATGCAGCGTTTTTTGATTTATACCTTCATTATTATTGGAGTCGGATGCTTGCTTTCCAACCAAATTCCAGCATTCCAACATTCCATTATTCCAAAACATTCTCCCTATATTATGACAGTGAATGGTCTGATTCCAGCGGATAGTATGGGTTTGGCGCTCATTCACGAACACGTTTTTCTCGATTGGTCGGGCGCAGATCGTATTAATCCTCAAGAATGGGATAATGAGAAAGCATTCGGAATTATCCTACCCTATTTGCAAGAAATGAAAGCGCAAGGCGTTCGTACATTTTTGGAATGTACACCTAATTATATTGGACGCAATCCCTTGTTATTAAAGCGATTATCGGATTCTACGGGCTTACAAATCCTCACCAATACCGGCTTCTACGGCGCTCGAAATAACGCGCATTTACCACAACACGCTTACAATGAAAATGCTCAAGAATTAGCAAAACGGTGGATAAAAGAATGGAAAAATGGCGTGGATGGTACTAATATCCGACCTGGTTTCATTAAAATTGGCGTGGAAATTCCTTTGTCGTCTTTGCATGAAAAATTAGTTCGCGCAGCAGCCATTACGCATAAAAAGACAGGTTTAACCATTGTAGCGCATACCGGCCCGGAAGCAGGCGCTTATCGGGAATTAGAAATCTTAGAAGAAGAAGGCGTCGCCTCAGAAGCACTAGTATGGACGCACGCACAAGAAGGCACACGAGAATCCCATGTGGACATCGCCCGCAAGGGCGCTTGGGTTTCACTCGATGGTATGGGTTGGATTCATCCTTCTGATTATGAGGGCGATAGCACGTATTTAAAAGATTATATTCTAATGCTTAAAAACCTGAAAGACAATAGCTTACTACATCGAACATTGATTTCTCACGATGCTGGCTGGTACACGCATGGCGCAAAGGAAACTCAGAATTACAAACCTTACACCACTATTTTTGAATTGATAATCCCTGAATTAAAAAAGATAGGATTCACAGAATCCGATATTCGGCAACTCTTAGTTGAAAATCCAAAGCAAGCCTACGCCATTCAAGTGCGAAAACACAGAAATTAAACACCATTTTCACCAACCATTTTCTCACAAGACACTGTCTGACAATATGATTAGAAATCGCCCAAGTTATTTGGACGACCCATTATTTTATTAAATATTTCAATCATTCAAAAAACGAATCATGAAAACAATTCAAGTATTATTCATTGCATTGCTTGCTCTTATGGCATTATCAGCTTGCGATGGCGACAAGAATGAAAAAGATCCTCAAGATGATCTGGTGGGTATTTGGTATTTGCAAACAATTACCGGTGGCATTGCAGGTACAGGCTATCCTGCTGACTTCACGGAGGTAGAATTCAAAAGTAATGGCACGTACCGCATCAACAACCACGATGAAGCTAAAGGCGAAGGCACTTACACGCTTACCACAGAGGAAGATGATTTGATTCTGCGCCTCACCTCCAGCGATGCGACTAAGATTGGCTTTGAAGAACACGATAAAACGGTCGTTTTTGATCGCGAAAAATTGATCCTTGCCGATCCTTGCTGCGATTTGTTTGAATATACTTTTGGCGACGAAGAAAATTAAACAGAAAGGGTTGCCCATTGATGACATCGCTTCAATGCCATGTCATCAATTCCCTCTTTTTTTCTGATATTTGCGGGAAACCGCGTCGAACTTGCATTTAGAAAAACTCAAACTCACCAATTTTAAAAACTATGAGCAACAGGAGATCACCTGTTCTCCTCATCTCAATTGTTTCCTGGGCTTGAACGGGATGGGAAAAACGAACCTTTTAGATGCAGTTTATTATAGCTGTATGACTAAAAGTCATACCAATGTTTCCGATTCAAATTTAGTAAGGCACGGAGCAGATTTTTTTCGCCTTGAAGCGTATTTCAAAATCAAGGATCGAACGGATAAAATTGTAGCCAAAATCATTCCTCGCAAAAGCAAGATTATTGAATATAATGATGTAGCTTATAATAAACTCTCCGATCATGTTGGTGCTTATCCTGTGGTAATTGTAGCCCCTGGCGATACCGAAATGGTGACCGATGGTAGCGAAATCCGCCGACGATTTATTGACAATACGCTTTCGCAGATCGACCATGCTTATTTGGAGGCATTAATGCTTTACAATAAAGTTTTATATCAACGCAACGCCGCGCTCAAGCAATTCGCGGAGCAACGCCATTTCAATCGAGGATTATTGGAAGTGTATAACGCTCAACTGATAACGCCTGGAAAAATGATTTCTGAAAAACGCAAGAATTTCGCAGAATCGTTTCGGGAAATATTGCAACAAATGTACAACGCCATTTCCGGGAAACGCGAAACCGTTGATTGTCAATACGATTCGAAATTGTTGAAAAATACTTTTGAAGAATTATTGGCACAAGCCGAAGAAAAAGATCGAATTTTGCAGCGTAGCACCGTTGGTATCCACCGGGATGATCTTTTTTTAAAAATCGACGAACATCCGGCAAAGCAATTTGCCTCGCAGGGACAGTTGAAATCATTGGCGCTTTCGCTCAAATTGGCTCAGTACGAAATCCTTCGTCGAGAAAAAAAAATGCAACCATTGCTTCTCCTCGACGATATTTTTGATAAATTGGACAAAAATCGGGTGCGTCAATTGTTAGAACTATTACTCCAACAATCTTTCGGACAAATTTTTATAACTGATACTGATGAACAGCGCATCCAGGACATACTTAGCAAACTTAATACTTCGTACTGTATCTACCTCATTGAAGAAGGCATAGCAACTTTATCACATATCATCTAAACTCAAGTCGTATGAGAGCTTCAAATGAACAGAACATCAAAACTATTTTGAAAGACTTGGTAGAAACCTACCGCCTAAAATCCAAAGTCAATCAAACTCGCGTGGAAATGATTTGGGAAAAAACGATGGGGAAAATGATTGCCAATTACACGAAAGAGCTGAAAGTGCGCAATAACAAGCTTTACGTCATGATCGAATCCGCGCCGCTTCGCCAGGAACTCTCCTATGGTAGGGGCCAAATTTTAGAAAACATCAATAAAGAACTGGGAGAAGATTATTTGAATGAAGTGATTATCAGATAATTGAAGGAGGGTTGAAAAGTTTATAAGTTTAGGAGTTGAGTTCTCAAGATAACGAAACTCAACTCCTAAACTTATAAACCCCACTAAGGAATTGCCGTTGCTTTATTATCCTTGTGTCCCCAGTCAGCTTTGCGCTTCCCTTTGGTGCGTTGTGCCAATTGCACTGCTCTGTACATATTTATTGTACCGCCACTCTGCGCCAGTTGATTGAACGATACCATATCATCCGTACCGGGTTTGATTACTTTATCCTTGATTGGCACAACGGATTGCATAATAATATCCTTGACTTGCTTCGCACTCAATTTCGGAAAATGTGCGCGAAGCGTAGCTGCCACACCTGCCACTACCGGTGAAGCCATACTTGTTCCTTGACTGATTTCATATTTGCTGTCTGGTACAGTCGAATATATTTCCGTACCTGGAGCAAAAACATCCACATTTTCGCCACTGTAATTGGAGAAATCGGCTGCGTCGCCATCGTAATCAAGAGCACCGACCGTGATCCAGTTATCAGCGTATTTGGGGCCGAACAATCCCTTTTTCTTGAATTTATCATTAGGGAAAGTATTCATATAATCATTTTCCTGTGCATCATTACCCGCAGCCTGAACGATCAATACATCATTTTTTAATGCATATTTAACTGCCTTATCTACAACATCTTTATTCGGAGATTCGCCTTTACCAAAACTCATATTGATAACCGCTGCACCATTATCTACTGCATAAATAATAGCATTTGCAACATCCTTATCGCGCTCATCGCCATCGGGCACTGTGCGTACCGACATAATACGGACATTAGCAGCAACACCATTAATCCCAATGCCATTATCCCGAGCAGCGCCAATAATGCCTGCCACATGCGTCCCGTGCATAGCGTCTGGACCGCGCACATCGTTATTCCCATAATAGCGCTCATAAGGATCATTAATATTGTCACCAACAATTTTTCGAGGATCATAATCCACATTATAGCCATAATTCAAGCGGCTATGCTGTTGCTCATAATAAGCTTTTATATCATCTTTAATTTTTTGAAAAGTCTCGCCATCACTCATAAATTGCTCCATCTGCGCAGCAGCAGCCATCATCACTCGATCCCGTGAACGAAATTTTTTAATGTCATCCAATGTGATAGAATCTTTATTAAGCGCTTTTTCCAAATTTACAATCGCATTATAAACTGCTTCATAAAGTGGCACTTCTTGCTGCAAACCGGCAATCTTTTCTTCGATTATTTTCTTGTATTCCAGATACTTATCATAGTCGGCTTTCTCATCTTTTGAAATTGCCGATGGACTTTTTCCTTCAAATTTTTTATTCAATTCCCGATAAACCCTGGTGATTTCAAGATTATCATGTGCCACGTTTTCGCCTTTGGCATTACCAAGGAAGCTCCAACCATGAATATCGTCAATATAGCCGTTTTTATCATCGTCAATGCCATTGCCGGGAATCTCATCAGCATTCACCCACATGATATCCTTCAGGTCTTCGTGTTCAGGATCCACGCCCGAATCGAGCACAGCTACAATAATGGTGCGGCCTTTGGAGTTTTTGAGCAATTCCCGATAAGTTTGTTGGGTGCTTATGCCAGGGAAGCTATCTCGGTCAGGATCAAGATGAAACCAGTCGAGCGGTGGTTTTTCTTGTGCAAAAATGAACACACTGGCGCTGAGGCACAGCGCAATAAGTAACAAAATTCTTTTCATCATTCCTTGAATTGTTTTTAAAATCAGCATTCTTATTTACATTTCAAAAGATTGGATAGAATGGAGGGTAGGTGATAATCAACATTGCAAACGAAATACTTCCTATCCTATTGTTGGATATTCCTGTTAATTTCCATATGATTTTTCACGATCTCCTTCTATCAAAACTTATTAAAACAACCTTATAACGTAAAAGTCGCTGCGATTTACAAAAAATTCATAGAAAATGAGGTAAAGATGACAAATTTAATGCCCAAAAAGCATTATTCATTCAAAGCCCAATCGTACTCAAGATATTTTACCGTAACCCCAGCATTGATAGTGGTTTTGCTATACTTATTTAAAAAATCAATCATATTACCAAAATCGCCTGCATACCATTCAAATATTTTTGAAATCTGTACTTCGTTAGCGCTGATTTTATTGTATTTCGGATTATTAATAAAAGCTTTGGTTTGCTGCTCAAAATATTTATTCAATGTTTCTGCTGTCCAGGCCCGATTGAGTAAGGGCGGGCAAGATTTAGCGGCACAATTCAAGGCAAAATGAATGCGCGGATCTTTAAATTGCGGTCGCAAAATATCATTTTCAATATTATTTAGTGAATAACTTTTCTTTCCTAATTGGATACGCTTTACATCCCAGGTTTTGCCTTCGTCCAGCTTGGTAATACTGGCAATCGGATAATGATCAACGATTAATTTTATTGTAAAAGCATTATAAGCATTGATCCAGTAAGCCATTTTTTCTTCCTTCGTCCAATTGTCTTGCACCGGATTACGTGTTAAGCCACCCAAATAAGATTCCAAAGCAGGTAAATCTTGCTGAAAGCCTTTATAATTAACCTTTCCGTCAGCGCTGACGTGCTTTTTCAGTAATTCATTCCAAAGATCATGCGTAGGTTTGCCAGTCTGATTATTATTAAAAATATTGACAATATAAATAAGAAATAAGGTGCTTACCGCAAATAATTTTATGGTTTGCATAGAGTATTTGATTTTTCACTATAAACGAGGCAAAGTGATTTAAAAGTTTTTCACTTTTTTGAAAAGTAAAGCAAGTATCGGGACGGAGACAGAAATTGAGTAAACGAATGATTGGATGAATGAATGAATGATTAAATATTACGGCAAATTCAATCATCCATTCACTCAATCATTCAATGATTAATTGAATCATTTATTATACAAATTTTTACCAGCTTCTTCGTATTTATCACCTTTTATCCATTGAGGTTTTTCCTTGCTATTCGCTACCTGACGCGTTGTGTGCGCATATCCCTGACAAAATTTATGTAAATAATTATAATCAATCGTATCAGGATTATCCGTTACTTGATGATAATATTTCCTAATCTCTTCATCAAATTCATCAAAACCTGGTGAATAAGTAATACAAGGAATGCCTTTTCTCGCAAAAGAAACATTATCAGAACGATCAAATAAGCCTTGTTCCGGCGCCGGGTTTGCTTTTACTGCCAATGCAAAAGGCTTCAAACCCGCTTCTATCAAGGCATCTGTGCCGGTACGCCCGTGTCCTATAATGCTTACTACGCCGGTATCATTATAACCGCCGGTATCAATATTCAAATTAAAAATCACTTTTTTCAAGGGAATCAGCGGATTTTCAGCATAATAATTACTACCTATTAACCCGACTTCTTCGCCTGTCACTGCCAGAAAAATCACCGAACGAGCCGAGGGCTGTTGCGCCAAAGCCTTAGCCGCTGCCAATAGACCCACCGTGCCAAAAGCGTTATCGCGCGAACCATTGAAAATACTATCCTGTTCCGTAGTCGCGCCGCCACCTTGTTTGCCTACGCCTACGTGATCGTAATGCGCCGTGAGCAAAACAAACTCTTCTTTAAGATTTGGATCGCTACCTTCCACAATGCCAATAACATTTTGCGTTGGAATTTTTTTACTCGTGGCTGCTGTTGATTTTAGCTCAATTTTAAAAGACTTGCCATTTTGTAATTCGATAATCGGATTCGGTGATGGCTCTTTGAAAAAACCATAGGTGATGCCCGTTTCATCCTTGCCAGTACTGGATTCTGCTACTTGAAGGCGTTCTCTGCTATAATTCCGACGGAAAAAATCCCATGGAAATTGCATTCGATACAATTCAAAAACTGCCACCGCACCGCGTTCGGCTGCCAACTTACGTTTCTGAGCGCCGGCATCGATGATGGCTCTGCGATCCTCATCGCCCGGTTTTCCCGGCAACACAAAAACCACTTTGCCTTTCACATCCAAGCCTTTATAGTCATCCGTATTCTCATCCACCCAACCATGACCTGCAAAAACCGCAGTCGTATTGACTTCATTGGCATCCCCGGATAAAATCAAAAAATCCGTACCGAATGTATAATCTACATCGTTCATTTTCAAGCTACCACTGCTTGGCGGCGAGGCCATTTCCAGCATAAAAGATTGATAATAAGAATCTAATCCCGGCGCTTTTTTCAAGCCGTAAGCCTCAAAATAAGTAGCAATGTACCGCGCTGCCACGTTATTGCCGACTTCACCTGTGCGACGCCCCGCGAGTTCATCAGAAGCCAAAAACTTCATATGCGCTTCCAATTCTGATTTGGTGAGCTTCATCTCAGGCAAATTATTTTGTGCCGCAACGAAATTTGAGAAACTAAATAAACATACAAAACATAATAACAAGAGTTTTTTCATCATCTTTCAAAAGTTTATTTTGGTTGAGCAATAATTTGCCAAATATAGAAATATCTCACTGTGCAGTCAGTGTTTTTATTACTAATAATAGACAAACGACCGTATCATTTTTATCAAAATCTCCTTACCTTTGCACCTTAATTTTTTAAAAATTGTTACTGGTAATCAGGATGTTTTAATTTTTAAAACCTGTAACCAATAACGAATAATAAATTTGAATAATGTTATCAGTTAATAATCTTGCTTTTCAATTCGGTAAAAGAACACTTTTTGATGAAGTCAATCTCAAATTTACCCCGGGCAATTGCTACGGCGTCATTGGCGCTAATGGCGCGGGTAAATCTACTTTCCTGAAAATTCTTGCTGGTAACCTTGATGCGACGCGCGGTAGCGTTGACATTGAGCCTGGCAATCGTATGGCGGTCTTAAAACAGAATCACTTTGAATTATATTATGAAAGAAAAGGATGCGATTTACATGAATCCTGATGCGACCGAAGAAGATGGAATGCGTCTGCCGATCTCGAAATGAAATTTGGTGAAATGGGCGGCTGGACGGCAGAGAGCGATGCTGCTGAACTCCTTAGTAATCTTGGTATTAAAGAAGATTTACATTATAAATTGCTGAAAGAATTGAATGGCGGTGAAAAGGTAAAAGTGCTGCTGGCGCAAGCTTTATTTGGCAATCCTGATATTATGCTATTGGATGAACCTACCAACGACCTCGACGCTGAAACGGTGACTTGGCTGGCTGACTTCCTCGCGGATTTCAAAAATACCGTGATCGTGGTTTCGCACGACCGTTACTTTTTGGATATGGTTTGCACGCACGTGGTAGATATTGATTTTCAAAGAGTTAGATTATTTTCAGGAAACTATTCTTTCTGGTACGAATCCAGTCAGTTGATGTCTCGCCAGATCGCAGATAAAAACAAAAAAACCGAGCAAAAACGTGCCGAATTGATGGAATTCATTCAGCGATTCAGCGCCAATGCTTCTAAATCGCGCCAAGCGACAGCTCGCAAAAAAGCTTTGGAAAAGCTGAATTTAGAGGAGTTGCGGCCTTCCAGCCGGAAATATCCGTTTATTCATTTCAAGCCAGAACGCGAACCCGGCGACCAGATTTTAAAGGTTGAAAATCTTGGCAAGAAAGACGCCAACGGGGATTGGTTGTTTGCCAATGTGAGCTTCACGATGAACAAAGGCGATAAAATTGCACTTCTGAGTCGTGAAAGTGGCGCATTATCAGCGTTTTATGAGGTTTTGTCAGGCGAAGAAAAAGCCAATGAAGGCAGGTACGAATACGGACAGACGATTTCGGTTGAATATTTACCAAATGATAATAGCGAATATTTTAGAAACGAAAATGATCTGGACTTAATCAACTGGCTTCGAGAATATTCCAAAGAAAAAGACGAGCAATTTATTCGTGGATTTTTGGGTAGAATGCTCTTTTCCGGCGAGGAAGTCATGAAAAAATCGAGCGTACTTTCAGGCGGTGAAAAAGTGCGTTGCATGATGGCAAAAATGATGCTGCGCAACCCGAATTTCCTGCTGTTGGACGAGCCGACGAACCACCTCGATCTGGAAAGTATTACAGCATTAAATAATGGTTTGAGCGAATTTAAAGGTAACTTAATTTTTAGTTCGCATGACCACCAGTTGATTCAGACCGTTGCCAATCGCATCATTGAAATTTCACCGAATGGCATTATTGACCAATTGATGAGTTTCGAGGAATATTTAGCTTCCGAGAAAATCAAAAAACAACGCGAAGCCTTGTATGATGGGGCTTTGGTGTAAAATCCGAATGTCAAAAATGTGCCATATCTTGAAGATGCGGCACATTTTTCATTTCTCAAAATGCACATCATGGAAAATTTCTGGTATCAACTCGCCAACGAATCCGAGATAGACTCCCCTACCCTGCTGGTTTATAAAGATCGGGTGCAATATAATATTCAAAAAATGATTGATATTATAGGCAATCCTGAGCATTTGATGGTGCATATTAAAACAAACAAAACGCCGGAAATCGTGCAAATGCTACTCGCGGCGGGCATTACGCGATTCAAATGCGCCACAATCGCAGAGGCGGAAATGGCCGCGATTGCTGGTGCAAAATACATCGTGATTGCGCATCAATTAGTTGGGCCGAAAATCGAGCGTTTGATTCAATTGCGAAAATTATATCCTGAAGTTTTTATTGCATCTTTATTAGATAATCATGAAAATGTAATAATTCACAATGATTTATTTAAAAAAGCTAATCTTATTGCCGATGTTTTTATAGATATAAATAATGGAATGGATCGCTCCGGGCATCCGGTAAATAAAGAACTTATTGAATTATATCAATTTACTTATAATCAATCAAATATACATTTGCATGGATTACATGTGTACGATGGACACTTGAGAGATCATAATTTTATAGAACGAAAAGATAAAATTGATAGCGGTTTTGAAACAGTAAATGATTTAATCGAAAATATAGAAAAACTGGGCTTACCCGCACCTTTAGTCGTTGCCGGTGGCACGCCTGCGTTCACGTCTCATGCAACGCGAGCAGAAGTATATTGTAGCCCAGGCACTTGTGTGTTATGGGATTGGGGCTATGGCGATCAATTAAGTGAACAAAACTTTGAACACGCAGCGTTAATTTTTACACGCGTTATTTCCAAGCCAGCGCCCGGAATTATTACGATTGATATGGGTCATAAAGCTGTTGCTGCCGAAAATCCTATTGATAAACGTATCCGCTTTTTGAATTTACATGATTATGAACTTATTAGCCAAAGCGAAGAACATGGCGTTTTGAAAGTAAAAAACTGGGAGGATATTAAAATCGGTGATGCATTTTATGGCATACCATATCATATTTGTCCAACGGTGAATTTGTACGAAGAAATGCAAGTAATAAATGACGGAAAAGCCACTGAAACCTGGCAAGTGGTGGGTAGAAAAAGAAAAATTACGGTTTGAACTTAATCCTAATTTGATTCCGTATGCTCGGATTTCTTTTCTTTTTTAAATATACTTAATAATAACATCCCCATTAAAGCGCCATATAATGTGCTATTCAAAGGTTTGGAAGTAATCATACAAGTGCCTGACATACAGCCAATGTAATACCAATAAGCCCAGCCGCCAATCGCGCCTAATGCTATTCCAATCAACTCAAGTCTGTATTTCAATAAAATGTTTTTAATCATTATAAGTCATTTGTAAAGACAAATTTATAGCATTTTTAACAAGCGTTCTGTGATCTTTGTTTGATAAGGGAAAAATTATAAATAATCAAACATGATTTTCTATTTTCCCTTTAAGTATTTGGACGATAAATGCGAATCAATTCGCCTCTTAATTGTTCATTTTTTTCCTGGACAACCTCGTGAATTCGCTTTACTAAGCGTTCATAATCAGCATCATACGTACAAGCAATAATCCCAGCATGATCTGGCATTACTTGGTGAAGTTTAAAAAAATCCTTTCGATTAAAAGTTAAAATTGCACGATTTTGAGAAGTAGCAAACTCAAGCACTTCCTGATCTGAAATACGCTGATTCGCACGCCCGCTTCTTGTGAGGTTAGAACATCATATCCAAACGCACGAAGCAGCATAACAACTTGATAATCAAAATTTTCATTACTATAAAATTGCCCCATCCTTATCAAACCGCTTCATTTTCCAGAATTTCCGATTCTATTTCTTCTTTGTTGGCTCTATAATATGCCCAGGCATTGAGCAAATCCTCCGCTCGCAAGGAAGGATAAGATTGCAATAAATCAGCCTCTGTCGCACCTGCTTGTTGGGCTTCCACCAAGAGCCACACGGGTATGCGCGTACGCACGATGCAAGCACTACCTCCGCAAACACCCAACGTCTTTTCTATGCCAGGAAAACGGTAAGAAGCATCGTCCTGCACCCACCTTGCCACGATTGCCCGCTCACTGGGCGAAAGCATTTGGAGCAACTTTTCAACTTGTTCGAGTGTAGAAGTCATACATCACAAATTTACTTAGAATATAACCTCCTTTTGAAAAAAATAGTTTCTTGTTTATAATGCACTCAGAATTCCAAACTTATGAAAACGCCTGAAATCTCTATACCCCATCACCTTATCACCCCATCGCCCAACTTTCACTGCTCCTTCCTCAGCGTTCCCAAATATGTCACCAAATCCACCAATTCCTGCTCCGTCATAGCAGCTTGCAGGTTTTCGGTCATCAAGGAGGTAGGCACTTGAGTTCGAGATGTAATATCAGATTTATTAATAATTTGATGCTGATGCATAAATTGTAGTTCTAGTTTGTCGTTGGTTTCAGATATAATGCGCCCAAATGCAGAAGAGCCATCTTTTAATTGAATTTTATAAGCCTCATAACCAAAGCTAATGCCCTGGCTTGGATATAAAATAGAAGCATATAAGGCTTCTTTTGAAAGTTTATCACCGATTTCGCTGAGGTCGGGCCCAAAATTGATGCCTTCTCCATTGATCGCATGGCAATTGATACACAAGGTATTACATATTTCTTTTCCTTTAGATGCATCGCCAGATTTATCTGCCAAAATCGAAATAGAAGGCAATGCCATGCCTGCCTTGCTACCAGGCAACTCCAGATACTTCGCGCCATCCTCGCGGATATTGGCACGCCAGGCGGTTTGGAACACACCGGCAGCCGCCATTTGCACATCGGTGGGAATTTTTTTATCAGCAGCCAAGGCCAGCAAACGATCTTCTGCGTTCCATGGGCCAGCAAAGGTGCGCACTGCCAGTTGCCGAAGCTCTTTGTTTTTGGATGTGTCTAGCACTAGGTTTTCCATGACTTCAAGAGCTTTATCATTGTACATATGCGCCCACAAGGCTTTCACAAGACCAGTAGATTCTTCATTATTTTTAGCAAAAGTTTTTGTAAATAAATCTATTTTATTCCAGTCTAATAAAACTTTAACCGCTTCTTTACCAACCGCGCTATCGGGATAAGTAATTGATAATGAAAGTAAATCACTTGCTTTATTTTGTAATTTAAATGCAGATGCGATTTCTACAAATTCTAATTTACCTTTATATTTATTCAATGTTTTATCCAATGCCACTTGAAGCGCAGGCGTTATTTTAAAAGTGGTAGCATCCATGTGCTTGAGCGCGTACAATACTTTTTCGCCCTGTGATTGTGTTGCAATTTGCGCCAAGACTTGTTGTTTCGAGGCATCGGTATGAAAATCAAAAGCCCGGAAATAAGGCAACATTTCTTGTTCTGATACAGATTTAATAATCGCTCCGAGCAATGGTACAGCGGCTTTGCTGCGACTGCGCCATACTATTTGACGACCAGCGAGTGTGTTCCAACCATTACCTACTTGTGTTTTCCAAGCATTAAAATAGGCGTCTTCATTGCCTTGTGCACCAATGCCTAAGGCTTCCAAGTACCAGCGATCTTTTCCATCATATTGCATC
>JADJNW010000017.1 GCA_016714085.1 Saprospiraceae bacterium | reverse complement strand
CATGTTTTTCACAACAGCGAAGCGCACATCATCTCTGTGTTTTTTAAGGAGACCACTTTCGGCGGATACTTTTTCCAACTGCCCGAAATGGCTGCGGTGAAGCATTTTCTGGAAGAAGCCTCGCATAGTTTCAAGCTACACGAGCCTTTGGCACAAAGCATTCGACCGCTGATGCTGGCGTTTTCCAAACTCAGTGGCGCGGCTCGCATCACTCAATTACTGAATATCTTAAATCAAATGGCGCTCAGCACTGAAAAGACGCTGCTCTCGCAGGCAATCGCTGATTCCAATTATTCTTATACCGCTTTATACCGCCGCATGAAAAAGGCTTTCCGCTACTTAGCAGATAATTTTGATAAAGAAATCTCTCTGGATGATATTGCCGGTTCGGTGCATTTGAGTCGTTATGCGTTTTCGCGTTATTTCAAAAAGGTCACCAATAAATCCTTCGTCAATTACCTCAACGAGCTCCGCGTGAAAGCCGCTTGCCGTTTCCTCTTGCGCAGCGATTATACCATCACGCAGATTGGCTATTTATGTGGCTTCAACAACCTATCCAATTTTAATCGCCATTTCAAAAGAATGATGAACTGTACTCCCTCGGAGTATCGGGCACAAGGAGCGTGAGATTGAGATATTAGGAAATTGAGAACGTTTTTAGTTCCAAACATCTGTTCAGAACTTCGGAACATCTACCTTCAAGTGTATAACAGCTTGCCTTTAGTTCTATACTTCTTCATTGATGTTAATGACATCTTTATGGTAGTTATATAACATCTTCATTGAAGTAAAGAACTTGTCCATTTTAGTAGATACCATCTTTATTAAAGTAATGAACTTCAAGCTTGAAGTTATCGAACATCTTTACAGATGTTCTGAACTTGAGCCTTGATGTAAAAAACATCTTCACAGATGTTCTGAACTTATTTTTAAATTGCTGCATTTGTTATAAGCAGAGGAGAGAAAGAAATGTTGTAAGTTTGTAAAAAAAAATCTTCTAGTTTTTTTGTATTATAAGTTTGGGAGAAAAAAAAAAAATTTTTTTTTTTTTTTTGGTTTTGGGTTTTTTTAAAAAAAGAGGAAATCCCAAAGAAAATTAGTAGGGGGGTTTTTTTTTTTTACCCCCTAAAGGTTTCTTTTCCCGCAGAAAAGCATTTGTAAAGCAACTCAGGTTAATTAGATTGAAGGACAAAGATTTCCTCCCTCGAATGAACACTTCCATCCAAAATTGTATTTTCACTGCACATTCTCTTACTTAAAACTCAGATCATCATGCAATTTAATCGAAGACAATTCCTCCAAACTTCCGGCTTTGCGCTGGGCGCAAGCCTTTTACCATCGCAAGAATTATTGAAAAACTTATTCGCACCCGCAGGCGAGATGAAAACCCTGCGCAACAACGTGGGCATCTTTACCGAGCGCGGCGGTACCATTGCCTGGATGATTGATAACCAGGGCATTGTAGTTGTTGATACACAGTTTCCTGATACCGCAGTGCATTTAATAGAAGAAATCAAAAAACAATCTGATCGAAAAATTGACTTACTTATCAATACACACCATCACGGCGATCATTCGGGCGGGAATATTGCCTTTAAAGGTATCGTAGAAAAGTAGTAGCGCATCAGAATTCAAAAGCGAATCAGGAGCGGGTGGCTAAGGCGAGCAATAGTGAAGATAAACAGTTGTTCCCCGATACAACTTACACAGATCAGTGGTCACAAAAGGTTGGGAATGAAACAATGACGCTGCGCTATTTTGGACCTGGGCATACCAATGGCGATTCTTTCATCCATTTTGAAAATGCGAATGTGGTGCATTGTGGCGATTTGATGTTCAATCGGCGTTTTCCATTTATTGACAAATCTTCGGGCGCGAATATCAAAAACTGGATTACCGCTTTGAAAAAAGCGCGCAAAACTTTTGACAAAGATACTATTTTCGTCTTTGGCCATGCTGGTGAGGGTTTTCAGGTGACAGGTACAATGGCTGATTTAAAAGGGATGGAAAATTATCTCAGCAGCCTTTTAAAATATGCAAAAAAAAGGAGATCAAAGCAGGCAAAACCAAAGAGCAGTTTACGACTACCAAATTAGAATTCATCCCTGGTGCGCCGGAGTGGAAAGGACAAGGCGTGGAGCGGAGCTTGATGTCGGTTTGGGAGGAATTGGTGGAAGGGAAGTAGCCTTGGAGACGAGGAGATTTGGAGGCAGGGGATTCCGAGAGATAGAGACTTGCTAGGCAGGGATGAATAAAAAAAACCGCAGGAGTGAATTTTACAGTCGCTTTTGCGGTTTTATTCTGTAGGAATTCCTTCGGAACATTTTATATTTTGCGGTTTTTCTAGTGAAAGTAAGTATTTTCGCAGCTTAATTTGAAAATCGTTCAAATCCTTGAACTGCAATTAGATTATGAAAAAAAGAACCGAAATATCTAAAATACTGGGGTTCCCGCCTTTGAATGCCGAAGTGACAGTAATGGGTTGGGTGCGGGCGTTTCGCTCCAACGGTTTCATTGCATTGTATGATGGCTCCTCTGCAAAGACCTTGCAAATAGTGGTTGATTTTGAAAAATTCGATGAAAACTTATTAAAGAAAATCAGCTTTCATGCGTGTATCGCGGTGACGGGTAAGCTGGTTGAATCGCAAGGTGCGGGACAGACCGTGGAAGTATTGGCTGAAACCCTTGAAATCCTTGGCGAAAGCAATCCAGAGGAATACCCCATGCAACCGAAAGTGCAGACGATGGAATTCCTGCGCGAGAAGGCACATTTTCGTATGCGTACCGCTACTTTTAGCTCGGTGTTTCGCATTCGGCATGGTGTGGCCTATGCCATTCACAAATATTATAACGACCGTGGTTATTACTATCTCCACGCACCGATTATCACAGGCAGCGATGCAGAAGGCGCAGGCGAGATGTTTCGCGTGACCACTCTTGATGTAGGTAACCCGCCGCATACCGAGGATGGGCAAGTAGATTGGAGTGAGGATTTTTTTGGAAAATCTACCAACCTCACTGTTTCCGGGCAGTTGCAAGGAGAAATCGGTGCATTGGCTTTGGGTAAGGTTTATACTTTTGGCCCGACATTCCGAGCCGAGAATTCAAATACGTCAAGGCATTTGGCTGAGTTTTGGATGATCGAGCCGGAAGTAGCTTTTTATGATATTGAAGATAATATGGATTTGGCAGAGGACTTTGTCAAATATTTAATTAATTATGTATTAGAGAATTATCCTGACGATATTGCCTTTCTTGACCAGCGCATCAAGGATGCTGAAAAAAACATGAAACTCGAAGACCGTCGCCCAATGGGTTTGGTGGATACCTTACGTTTTGTAGTAGATAATGATTTTGAACGGATTACATATACCGATGCGGTAGATTTGATTTTGCATTCTAAAGAATATAAAAAAGGAAAATTTGAGTTTGAACTCGAATGGGGCAAAGACCTTCAAGCTGAACACGAGCGCTGGCTGGTAGAGAAGCATTTCAAAAAGCCTGTGATTGTTAGAAACTATCCCAAAGATATTAAAGCATTTTATATGCGTTTGAATGAGGATGGGAAGACCGTAGCGGCTATGGATGTCCTGTTTCCGGGCATCGGCGAGGTGATTGGCGGCTCCCAGCGCGAAGAACGCTACGAAAATCTGGTGCAGCGCATCAAGGCGATGGGCATTCACGAAGAAGAATTGTGGTGGTATCTGGAATTGCGCAAATTTGGTGGCGCGCCGCACGCTGGCTTTGGTTTGGGTTTTGAGCGCATGGTGCAATTCATCACCGGTATGGGCAATATTCGAGATGTGATTCCGTTTCCACGTACACCGAAGAGTGCTGAATTTTAGAGCAAAAATCGCATCCAAGCACTTAATTGTGAGCAAGATATATATTGAAGATAAACTATTCAAGAGTGTCGATTTCTCGGAAACAGAACTCACGAAAGGTGATTATGAGCGCTGTTCTTTTGCCAACTGTGTCTTTTTGAATGTGGACTTATCTGCGATCAATTTTGTAGAATGCACTTTCGAGCATTGCGACCTCAGCATGGCAAAGCTCGCCAATACTGGCTTTCGGGATGTTCGATTCAAATCTTGTCGGCTATTAGGCTTGCATTTTGAAGATTGCAATGATTTTTTGTTTTCGGTCGCTTTTGAAAACTGTCAACTAAATCTATCCTCTTTTTACCAAAAAACGCTGAAAGTCACTGTTTTCAAAGGTTGCAATTTGCAGGAAGTCGATTTTACCGAGGCGGATTTGACGAACGTCATCTTCGAGCATTGCGACTTGAGTAAAGCAATTTTTGCACAAACCAAGCTGGAAAATACTGATTTTCGGACTTCTTATCACTTTTCGATCGACCCTGCCATCAATTATATCAAAAAAGCAAAATTCTCGCTGGAAGGACTGAAAGGTTTATTAGATAAATATGATATTGTGGTGGAGTAATGTATTGAGAATTTAATGTAATATTGCATAATACAATTAATAAAAATTACTCCAAAAACGATTGAAAATGATATATGCTATTACATTTATAATTTTTATAATATTATTAGGGGCCCCCTCACTTTTAGTAGTAATCGATTTTTTAAAATTTCTTTTTACTGGTGAACGCCTTTATAAAGCCAAGTTCATAAGAGCATTAGAAATTATTACTGTCGGCATATTTCCTATTTTTTACTTGACTACTATCGAGCGCACCAACAATACTTGTTGTGGTGACAGCGCTACATTTTCACCTGATCATAAATTGACTATATATGTATTGATTCTTTTATGTATTGCAAATTATTTTTACTCTACATTTAGAACGACTATAAAAAGTCCAATATTGGAAGTTTTTATTAATTCAATTTTATTAATTGGATTAACGCTGAATATATTTGTTGCCATACAAATCTATATACCAGTATGGCTTTTAGGGAATTTACCAATCACTATATTTTTTATCTATCAGTTAATCAACAATCAAAAGCTATTTATTAAAGAAAATGAATTAAATGCCCATAATACAGAAAACGCACTTGAAAAATTGGCTTGGAAACTTTTGAAGCTTCGTCCTATAATAAAATTCCCTATTTTATTAGTTATTTGCTTGCCAATTTTGACTATCATAATTTGTTTACTGATGCTTTTTGGACAGAAACCAGATGCAATAATTAGAGCATTTACAGACACTTATAAGCACGGTTTTTCCCAACTTGATCATCTTTGTGATAATGTTACATGCGGCGGGCATTTCCTCTGCTCGGTTGCTGCTAATGGACATAAAGAAATAGTTCACCCTATTAGAAATGGCGAAAGAAATGGAGGTAAGATTATTTGCAATAGGCAGCTTTTAATTGCAAATGCATTTGAAGAGCTTATAGCGGAGAGGGTTCCCAAATTTCATAAAATAATAAGACGTAATTATAATAAAGTAGGTAATTTAATTCATCTCTATTATTATGTTTTTAATAAAAAGATAATATCGGATATAGTTTATATATTAATGAAGCCTTTAGAAATAGGTTTTTTAATAATAATTTACACTCTAGATCGAAAACCTGAAAATAGAATTATGCAACAATATTTATCTAAATTTGATAGGCAAAAACTTAACGAACAAATAAAATTATTATAAACCAAAAACACAATTCTCCATCATCGACGAATATATCGCCTTGCAGCCGGAGTCCGTTCGATCTGTTTTGCAGCAATAAACACAAGCAAATGACGCCCAATGAAATCGCCCAAATCCGGTTGATGAATCAGCAAATTGCAGTAAATAATTTTCAATCTGCGAAAGACATCGTGGCTTGGATGGGAGCGATGCAAGCGCAAGATTATCCAATGTCGAAATGGGCATTAGGAGTGCGCCTACCCAATAGTAAAGACGAGGCAATTGAAGCGGCGATGGATCGGGGCGAAGTACTTCGCACACATTTATTGCGCCCGACCTGGCATCTGGTCTCCTCCGATGATATTTACTGGATGCTGGAATTGACGGCACCGCAGATCAAAAGGTCAATGAATTCGCGGCATAAAGAATTGGAATTAAACGATATAATCATTACCAAATGTAATGATATCATTACGAATGCCTTAGCTCGATGTGAACACTTGACACGGGACGACCTGATGCAAGCATTGGAGCAAGCGCAAATTTCAGTAAGAGAAAACAACCGTGCTGCACATATTTTTGCTTTAGCAGAATTGGACAGACTGATTTGCAGTGGCAAAGCCAAAGGCAACAAGCAGACTTACGCTTTGCTCGAAGAGCGTGTCCCCAAGAAAATATTGCTGAATAGAGAAGAAGCTTTGGGAAAACTTGCTCAAAAATATTTCACAAGCCACGGCCCTGCTACTTTGCAGGATTTTGTCTGGTGGTCGGGATTAAATGTTGCTGACGCCAGGAATGCTTTGGAAATGGTGAAATCGAATTTTATTTCAGAAACAATTGATAATCAAGCGTATTGGTTTTCTAACTCAATCGATATTCCAAAACAAGATAAAACCTCGGTTTACTTATTGCCCGCTTTTGATGAATTCTTGATTAGCTATAAAGATCGAAGCGCGATTCTTCCTTCTGAGCATCATACAAAAACGGTTTCCAATAATGGTGTTTTCCGACCAATGATTGTGGTCAACGGCCAAATCGTCGGAGTCTGGAAGCGAACGGTGAAAAAAGAAAAAGTATTGGTGGAATTCCATTTTTTTCAATCTCAAGAGAAAGCTAGAATGGAGTTAATTGAACAAACAGCCTTAGAATTCGGAGATTTTTTGAATAAAAAAGTACATCTGAAATAGGCAAATCGGCATTTTTGGAAAAAATGAGCGATTTTTGCGGTTTTATCAAAATAACGAACTGTGCCAAAATACACTTCCCTCTCAGAAATTCAAACAGCCCTTAAAACGGGCGAGGCCGATATTGCCGATATTGTCAGTCACTATCTCACACGAGTTGAAACAACGAAGGATTTAAACGCTTATGTTGAGGTTTTTGCAGAAGAAGCCTTACAAAAAGCACAAGCGTTGGATGCAAAATTTAGAGCAAATCCAGCATCGGTGGGACGTTTGTTCGGGATGGTGCTTTCGATAAAAGATGTGCTTTGCTACAAAGATCATCAAGTGACGGCAGGATCAAAAATCCTGGAAGGTTTTACCTCCCTTTTTTCCGCGACTGCGGTAGAGCGCTTGCTGACAGAAGATTGTATCATTATTGGCCGCACCAATTGCGATGAATTTGCGATGGGTTCTACGAATGAAAATTCGCATTACGGCCCTGCAAAAAATGCCGCAGATACAAGCAAAGTGCCAGGTGGGTCTTCAGGAGGCGCAGCAGTGTCGGTGCAGGCAGATACTTGTCTGGCGGCGCTGGGTACGGATACAGGCGGCTCTGTGCGGCAGCCGGCAGCGTTTTGTGGGGTCATTGGGATGAAGCCAACTTATGGGCGCATTTCGCGGTATGGCTTATTGGCCTATGGTTCTTCTTTCGATCAGATTGGCGTTTTTGCGCATTCGATTGAAGATACCGCATTATTATTAGAAATCATGGCCGGAGCTGATGAATTCGATAGTACGGCAAGCGCTAAGCCTGTTCCGGCCTATTTTCAAGAATTAAATTGTAACAAAAAAACAAGAATTGCGTATCTAAAAACAGCAATGGATAGTGAAGGATTGGATGTGGGCATCAAAAATGCAGCGTTCCATCTGATTGAAAAATTAAAAAAAGACGGACACACGGTTGAAGCGGTGGATTTTGATTTACTGGATTATATTATTCCGGCTTATTATGTGTTGACCACAGCAGAAGCGTCCTCTAATTTGTCGCGCTACGATGGCATTCGCTATGGCTACCGCAGCGCAAACGCAAGCAATCTCACAGAAACTTATAAAAAAAGCCGCACGGAGGGCTTCGGTAACGAAGTGAAACGCCGGATTATGCTGGGAACTTTTGTGCTCAGCACAGGCTATTATGATGCTTATTACAGCAAAGCGCAAAAAGTGCGCCGCTTGATTTTTGATAAAACGAAAGAAATTTTGCAGGATTTCGATTTCATTCTCATGCCGGTTGCGCCGACGACCGCCTGGAATCTGGGCGAGAAAATGGACGATCCGGTAGCAATGTATCTGGCTGATATTTTCACCGTGCAAGCGAATATGGTAGGGATGCCTGCAATAAGTTTACCTGTTGGGAAGCACGCCAATGGATTGCCGATTGGGCTACAGTTGATGGCAGATCAATTCGAGGAAAGCGATTTATTAGCATTTTCCAAATATGTATTAGATAGTGTACTTTAACACTTAGCGTTTGTCGGCATTATTAATTTTGTTATCTTTGCAGAATCGTAATTTTTTTCAGAAAATTATCAAAACTCGAAATAACATTTTTCGACCCTTGTTATTAGAGATTTATTCGACCCGAATATGGAGCCATCACATTTACGAAAGATCATCATCACATCCGTTGTTTCCTTCTTAATTTACTGCTTACCAGCTTCTTATGCCAATACGAATTTGGATGAGGCTGCCATTATGAAGCGCTTAAAGGAAATGAAAAGCGAGGTCGTGCTGCCCCGCTATGATGCCGTTGTAAAAAGTTATTTGAGAACATATCTTATTAATAACCGTTCGAAAGCGGAAGAAATAGTTGGCAGAAGTGTAATTTATTTCCCGCTCTTTGAGAAGCATTTAAAAGAAAAAAATCTGCCATTCGATTTGAAATATTTAGCTGTAGTTGAATCCGCACTGAGTTCAAAAGCGGTTTCTCGTGCAAGTGCAGTTGGGTTGTGGCAGTTCATGGCACCTACGGCTAAAGAATATGGCTTAAAAATCAATACATATATAGATGAACGCTGCGATCCGGAGAAGTCAACGGCAGCAGCGATGCAATATTTGGATGATTTATATGATCGTTTTGATGACTGGTCGCTTGCGCTGGCGGCGTACAATAGCGGCTCGGGCCGCGTAAGTCGAGCCATCAAGCGTGCGCGGAGTAAAGATTTCTGGACGATTCGTCGCTATTTGCCCCGCGAAACCAGAAATTATGTACCCGCCTTTATTGCAGCTACTTATTTGATGCACCATTACGAAGATCATGATTTGACACCTGCTTATCCATCCTTGGATTTACAGATTATTGAAACGATTATGGTGTATGATGAATTCAAATTTGAAGAACTATCACAATACACTGAAATTCCAATCGACGTATTGGAATCTTTGAATCCGGTTTACCGCAAAGGAATCATTCCAGCCGATGAAAATGGGCATTTTCTAACCTTGCCTAAGCGGGTAATGGCTGCTTTCAAAGATTATTTGGAGTCGCAAAGACCCGATACTCGCTACACCTCGATAGAGTCTTCGCCTATTCTTGTCACGCGTTCTAAAGAAGATGTGAATGCCAATTATGTGAAGCAAATTTATACCGTGGCGGAAGGAGAAACCTTAGAAAAAATTGCAAAATTTTATAATTGTTCGGTTTACCAACTCAAAGCTTGGAACCAATTGAAAACCAGCAAAATAATTGCCGGCCAAAAACTAACGATCTATATCCCAAAAGAGCTACAAAAGTTTCGCATGAAAAAAATGGAGCCGATGGCATCATTGCCCGAAGCGCCAATTCCGACTTTGCCTCCGCATCAGAAGTCTGTTGCCAATCTACCTGCAAAAGAAGTATTTCTAATTGATCTTTATGTTCAGTACACCGTCAAAAGGCGCGAGCGACTCCGAGATATTGCCGAGCGACTGCCGGGTGTGACGCTGGGCGATTTGGAACACTTGAATCGACTGCCTGGTAAGCAAATGTTGAAGCCAGGAACGATCATCCGTATCAAAAAGATGTAATTGCTTTCAAAGGGAAACGAGGTTTTACCGGAAATGCTTAATTCTCCTAAATCTTTAAGTGTAATAATTATATCTTCTTTTCCGTCATTTCTGACGATAAATCTTTATTTTCGGCCTTGAAAAAGGATTTTTTTCATTCCAAAAAGCACAAAATATGGCAATGGATTTGATGGACCTGTTGCAAGGTCAATTTTCCGATAATGTGGTCAATTTCCTCAGCGAGCAAATCGGTGGAGAAGATCACGAAAAAACAGAAGCTGCTACCGAAGGCATCGTTTCTACCTTGATCGGGGCTTTAGCAAAAAACGCTTCGACTCCAGAAGGAGCAAATGCACTCAACAACGCTTTGGAAAGAGACCACGATGGTGGTATTCTGGACGATTTAATGGGGATGCTTTCTGGTAATCAGCAGCCTACAACTCAGAAAACATTAGATGGTGCAGGGATTCTTTGGCATTTGCTCGGCGACCGCCAGAGCAGCGCTGCCAATATGATTGGTCAAATGAGTGGGATGGATTCTGGAAAAGTAAGTAGCTTGATGACGATGTTAGCGCCGGTGGTGATGGGTGTTTTGGGTAAAACCAAAAAGCAACAAGGCTTGGATGTAGCTGATTTAGCTGGATTGCTAACACAAACCAAGGTACAGCAAGCCAATCAAAACCCAACGATGGCGCTGATTACGCGCTTTTTAGATCAGGATGGAGATGGAAGCATCATGGATGAAGTGGCAAGTATGGGCATGAAAATGTTGACCGGATTTTTCCGCCGCAAATAAATGTGTATTGGTCTGATGGTATTTTAATAATAGTCATCAGACCAATCTCTATTTTAATTTTCGCTCGAACTCGGCTCCTCCTGTTTTTGTAAGAGCTTCTGCTGTTCTTCTATTTGCTTTTGTTGCGCTTCTATTTGCTTTTTCTGCTCCTCAAGCTGTTTCTGATGCTGCAATTCCGCATCTCGCATGCCTTCTTTCAATTCCGATTCAATAGAAGAACGCGCGGCATTAAATTCACGAATACCTTTACCAATACCTCGCATCAGTTCTGGAATCTTCTTGCCGCCAAACAATAATAGCACAGCAAAGAAAATCACCAACCATTCAGTTCCACCTAACATGATGAAATTTTTTTTTGGTACTGATTACCCTCAAAGGATAAACAGCTAATAATAATTTGCAATTCAATTACTTACTTATCTGCCTTTTCTTCAATCTGTTTACGATCTTCTTCGCGCATACCCTCTTTCAATTCCGATTCTACATTAGAACGAGCTGCATTAAACTCCCGAATGCCTTTGCCAATGCCGCGCATCAACTCTGGAATTTTTCGGCCTCCAAACAAAAGTACTACTGCTACCAAAATCACCAGCCACTCCGTGCCCCCTAACGTGAACAATAATATAGTTGTCATAATTGAAAAATTTGATGATTTTAAAATTCCTTTCAAAAAAATGTAGTAATAAGATACGGTAATTTTCGCAAGGTTTAAAGATATTTTCGCAAAAAGCTGCAAATTTATTTCTTCAAACCGATTTCGCGTAAGCGTTCGTCCAAATACTCGCCCGCTGTAATTGGTTCATAAGCCAATGGATGCGCCTCATCCACGCAGGCAGGCAGACAAGTCAAGTCCATTTCTGCCTTTGGATGCAAGAAAAATGGAATAGACAATCGTGGTAAATGCCACTCTTCGCGTGGGGGATTAACTACTCGATGCGTCGTAGATTTCAAGTAGTTATTCGTCAATCGCTGCAACATATCGCCTACATTGATCACAATCTCATTTTCTTCGGGCATAATGTTCACCCATTCTTCATCTTTGTTTAACAACTGTAAGCCGCCTGCGGATGCGCCAACCAGTAAAGTAATTAAGTTAATGTCTTCATGCTGCTCTGCTCGAATGGCCGAGGCAGGCTCTTGTGAAATAGGAGGATAGTGGATTGCACGCAAGATGCTATTGCCATTGTGAATATTTTTATCGAAATAATCTTCCCCCAAATCCAAATGTATCGCAATCGCTCGAAGCAATTCAGCTCCGGCTTTCTCAAATGCTTTGTATAATTGAATGCCAAGATTCGTGAATTCAGGTACTTCAGCAACGTGTACATTCTCAGGGTAGTCCGCTTTGACGGGATCACCGTCGGTCACTTCTTGCCCCAACTGATAAAATTCTTTCAAATCGGCTACTTTCGATTGCTTCGCGTGCTCTTTACCAAAAGAGGTATAGCCGCGTTGCCCAGCCAAACCTACAATTTCATATTTGCGTTTGACTGCTTCGGGCAAAGCAAAAAAAGCTTTGGAAGCGCTGTAAAAGTCATCGATCAATTGCTTAGACACGCCGTGATTGATGACGCCCACAAAACCAATTTCGTGAAAAGCCTCACCCAACTCAGCTACAAATTCAGCGCGCTGTGCGGGCGTTCCTTTTACAAATTTTGACAAGTCAACTAAGGGTATTGCTCTTTTGCTCATTGTTTGATAGTTCCTGAACTTTTATGCAATTTACAAAAAGTTGTGTGATCGTGTTAAGGTGTTTTGACCTTATAGTTATCAAAATATCGTCTCTTTTTCTCCAATCGCCCAATCTCTGAGCCTCCAAGTCACCTCTTCGGTCTGTATTTTGATTCATCCAAGAGTTTCTGCGCATCTTTCAAGTCAATCAATTCCTGCATGGTTGTCCCTGGAAACTGCTTCATGTAGGCTTTTATGATTTGCCAACCAAGCCAATTGGCGGTGCGGCCAGGCGCTTCTTGTGGCATACCCGGAGAATTAGGGCTATATTCAACATATTTGCGAATCTCTTGCCAATCGGCAGAATACAACAAATTTTGAGCAGAAGCACCCGATTGTTCTTTCAAAAAATAAGCATACATTTCTAATTCATTGTCTTTCAGCCACTTCACTTGCTGAGAACTAATTTCCAATATAACGCTATCGGGGGCGTAGGGGAATAATTTATCCAAAATATATAATTCTTTTCCATTATGTATCATCATATCCAACAACCGCCCTCCTTGTGGCTGGCCTAAAAGCTCGTCAATTAAAGGTTGCAACGTTTTGGCCACGAGGTGTTCCTTATTGAATGTGCGCGTCAAATATTCAGAAAAGTTTGGATTGCCAGGATTATATTGCCGATAGGGATAATTTTCGCCCAAAAAAAGATCGAGTCCAAGAGCTAATTGGTCATCGCCATAAATAAAAGCTGCAACCGAGTACTCCGAAATAAAAGTGGTGATATCTGGCGTTGATTGATTGGGAAAATAATATTTTAAAAACTGAAAAGCTTGTTGAAACTGGCGTTCTATCTCAGAAAAATCATTAAAAATAACCTGGGTTGTATCGTACAATTGCCGCACACTTGGGTAGCGAATAAAGCCTTTTACGTAAGCCGAATGTCCCTCGGGCGCGATGAGCGAATCGGTAGAACCAAGGATTTGCCCAAAATAGATTTTGCTAAAATCAGGATATTTGGCTTCCAGGGCAGCTAAATTAGCTTCTAAATTATTGGTATCCAATGAAAACAGCGCTTGTTCAAAGCGTCGAATCTCTGCCTTTACTTCAATATCCGACACGTCGGGTATTTTTTCATCAGCACCTTCGCGCTCGCAAGCGATGAAAATAAGCGACAGGATAAACAGAAAAAGAAGACCTTTTTTACAACTCATACGAATAAAAGCAGCATTTTTGTTGTTCAAGCACTAACTTTGCTGCAAAGTTGCACTTAAACATTTGTAATTCACGTTCTATTGAGTCAATATTTGGTCAAACGTCAAAATTTAAAACCAAAAACAATCGAATGATGAAAAAAATTGTAGCGATCACCGCATTTTTATTCGCTTTACAGACACTGGCTTCAGCGCAAAACGATATTCGCTTTGGGTTTCAACTCAGTCCTGTATTTTCCTGGATGAACACGAGCGACAACCGTATCAATCCAAGTGGCACCAATCTGGGGCTTAAACTCGGCATGAATGCGGAGTTTTACTTCCGCGAAAATTATGCCTTTTCTACCGGCTTGGGCTTTGCCTTCAATCATGGTGGTACATTGCAATATGATTTCGGTGGCTCTTACTGGACACGCTCCGGGCTTGGTTCGGCATTAGATACGCTGCCTGCCGGGGTTAATCTAAAATATGGCATCCAGTATGTCGAAATTCCATTGGGCTTGAAATTGCGCACCCGCGAGTTTGGCTACTTACGTTATTTTGTAGAGCCTGGTGTCACGCTTGGCTTTAAATCGCAGGCGCGTGGCACAATCCAGGGTCGAGGAGTAGGTGATGACGCCGAAAAAATCAATATCCGAAAAGAGGTGAATGGGTTGAATCTCTCCTGGGGCATTAATGGTGGCATAGAATATAGCCTCTCCGAGAGTACTTCTCTGGTTGGAGGGCTTGGTTTCCAAATAGGCTTCACCGATGCGACAGATGATAACGGGATCGTTTTTGATGATAAACGAGGCAATCGAGAAGAGGATTCCAAGGGAAAGGTCAATGGCATTATCATTCGACTTGGAGTTATGTGTTGAAATTGAATGGAAGATTGAGTGATTAGAGTTTAAGTAGTTGAAATTGTTATTGTTTTGAAAATCAGCAATTTGTTCAAAATAAAAACTAATTATCTTAATACAAATGCTTAGAGTAATTCAACTGCAACCATTCATTGAACCACTCAATAATCCAATCACCCAATAACGTGTAAAACTAAACGCTCAGATGGCTATCAACACTGATATTGAAATACTTTTAGACGATTTTATAGAACGCGCACTCCGCGAAGACGTAGGTGATGGCGATCATACTTCTTTGGCCTGTATCCCCGCGGATGCTCGCAATCGTGCAAAGCTGCTTGTAAAAGACCCTGGCATTATTGCTGGTATTGAAGTCGCTCGACGCATTTTTGCTAAAGTTGATCCAAGCACTACTTTTCAACCATATCTTGAAGATGGTATGGATATGAGCTATGGTGACATCGCTTTTGAAGTAGAATGCAATACCCAAGCCCTGTTGAAAGCAGAGCGATTGGTACTGAACACGATGCAACGCATGAGCGGCATTGCCACCTTGAGCAATCGTTTTAAATTTGAAGTAGAAGACCTGCCCGTAAAAATTCTGGATACCCGCAAAACCACGCCACTTATACGTTTCCTGGAAAAATGGGCAGTTCGCCTCGGCGGCTGCACCAATTATCGCCAGGGATTGTATGATTGGTTTATGATTAAAGATAACCATATCGAAGCTTGTGGCGGCATTCGACAAGCGATCGAACGAGTCAATCAATACAAGCAAGAAAAAGGTTTACAAAATTTTGGAACCACGATCGAGGTGCGCAATCTAGTAGAATTGTATGAGGTGTTAGAAGTTGGTAACGTTACGCGCATTATGCTTGATAATTTTGAACTGCCTTTGCTGCAAGAAGCCGTAGAAATCGTCAATAAACGCTTTGAAACAGAGGCTTCCGGCGGTATCAATATTCATAATGTTCGCAAAATTGCACTCTGTGGGGTGGACTTTATTTCGGCAGGAGCACTCACGCATTCGGCGACAAGCTTGGATTTGAGTTTGAAAATTATGAAATAGCGCGTTAAAGCATTGCAACAACCTTTCTAAAATCCTATCTTTGCACCCTATTTTATTGAGGTCAGAAGTTAGAATAGAGAAGTCAGATGCCGTGAGGGTAAGTCCGGCATCTGGCATCTCCAAATCTGGCATCTTTTTCAAGATAACCTGCAATTGTCTTTGAAAAACAAGTAATATGAGACTGTACAATCTTGTCAACAACGACGAGCTGAAGCGCCGTCTGTTGGAGAGCGACGAACCACGAGTGACGCTCTCGTTTTACAAATATCACCAACTGGAAGACCCGGAGCGCTTTCGCAATACTTTGTTTCGTGATTGGAGTAAGCTGGGCGTGTTCGGCCGCATCTACATTGCCAGTGAGGGCATCAATGGTCAAATCTCAGTGCCAGAGGCCAGTTTTGAAGCATTTAAGAATCAGATGTATTCCGTTCCTTTTTTGAATGGCGTCCGCCTGAATATTGCGGTGGATGATAATGGCAAGTCCTTTTACAAACTCACCATCAAAGTGCGCGAGAAAATCGTCGCCGATGGCTTGGATGACAAAACCTTCGACGTGACCAAGCGCGGCAAACACTTGAATGCCAGGGAATTCAATGAATTAGCGGATATGCCAGAGACAATTATTGTAGATATGCGCAATCATTACGAGAGCGAGGTCGGTTATTTTGAAAATGCCATTCGCCCCGACGTAGAAACCTTCCGCGAAGCCCTGCCACTGGTAGAGGATATGCTGCAAAATGAAAAGGAAAAGCCTATCATTATGTACTGCACAGGCGGCATTCGCTGCGAGAAGGCAAGCGCGTACTATTTGCATAAAGGTTTTCAAAATGTGTTTATGGTGGACGGCGGCATCATCGAATACACGCGTCAATGCCAGCAACAAGGATTGCCCAATAAATTTATCGGAAAAAACTTTGTTTTCGACGAGCGGCTCGGCGAGCGTATTAGTGAAGATATAGTCTCGCATTGCCACCAGTGCGGCAAACCCTGCGATACGCATATTAATTGTGCCAACGATGCCTGCCATATTCTTTTCATTCAGTGTGATGAATGTGCAGAAAAATATCATAATTCTTGTTCTCAAGAATGCGCCGATTTTATACAACTACCTGAAGAAGAACAGGAAACGTTGAAAGGAACAATGGAATTTAATGGTACGCGTTTTAGCAAAGGACATTATAAGGCGCATCGAAAAAGTGGAAAATCGCTTTTAAGTTGATGAATCCCAAAGATATTCGCATAGAAGATTATAATTATTCGTTGCCAGAAGATCGGATTGCCAAATTTCCTTTAGCCGAGCGCGACCAGTCAAAGTTATTGTCATACAAAAATGGGGAAATCAGTCATACCGTTTTTCGCAATTTGCATGAGCAGTTGCCGGAAGGGGCTTTACTCGTTTTTAATGATACGAAAGTGATTCATGCCCGATTGCATTTCAATTTGGAAAATGGAGCGCAAATTGAAATTTTATGCCTGGAACCCTTATTACCACATGATTATCAACAGAATTTTTCGAGTACGAAGCACGTTCGGTGGAAGTGTTTGATTGGGAATAACCGGAAATGGAAATCGGGAGAGGTGACAAGGGTGATCGGGCGATGGGGTGATAGGGTGATAATGGCAGCAACCCGCATTCAGCAATTGGAAGATGCTTTTGAGGTGGAATTCAGTTGGGATGATTCAAATTTAGCTTTTGGTGAGGTCTTGGCAAATGCCGGGATTATTCCTTTGCCGCCGTATTTGAATCGGGAAAATGCAGCATTGGATGAAGAGCGATACCAAACGATTTATGCGCGGGAGCAAGGCTCGGTGGCAGCGCCAACGGCGGGCTTGCATTTTACAGATGCGGTTTTCAAAGATTTAGAGCAGAAAAATATAGAGCGCTTATTTGTCACTTTGCACGTGGGCGCGGGCACTTTCAAACCCGTGAAAGCAGAGACGATGGCAGCACATCATATGCACGAAGAAAGTATTTTCATACAAAAATCGCTTATTGAAAAGTTATTATATGCCAAGCAGAATGGGCAACCTATTATTCCTGTTGGTACCACAAGTTTGCGGACGCTGGAAAGTTTGTATTGGTACGGTGTGCAATTATTACATCATCATGATGTTGTTTTTAATATTTTGCAATGGTTTCCTTATGAAATTGATATTTATGAAATAAATACAGAGCCGACTTTACAAGCAATTTTAAATTATTTAGATTTAAATCAAAAAGATACGCTTGAAGGCTATACGCAATTATTAATTGCGCCTGGTTACCAAATGCGCGTCGCAGATGGCTTGATTACGAATTTCCATCAACCAAAAAGCACCCTGCTCTTGCTTGTCGCGGCACTGGTGGGCGAGGATTGGCGCAGGGTTTATGATTATGCTCTGGAAAATGATTTTCGGTTTTTGAGTTATGGCGATGGGAGCTTATTGTTACCATAAAATTAACATCAGATAAAAGGCTTGCCCCGACTTTCTTTTTATCTTGAGTGCTCATTCCTAAAATCCAAAAAATACTCACCATGGATGCTGTTTTTGGCAATCAAAAAATCGAACATTGGGTCGCCATTCGTATTCTAAATTTCCTAAATCGTGTAAAAAAAGCGGAAGAAATCGTCAGTGGTGTAAAAGATGATCCCAACTCCGGGGCAGCCGGAGAGGGCGTTGCCATTGGTGAAACGGTTGCAAAACGGATTTTAGAAAAACGTAATTCATTGCAATTTCACCGATTTACCAGCATCGACCAATTGGAAGGCATTCCCGGCTTGGGCGAGGATAAAATCCGCGATCTGATTTACACTTTTGGCGTACGTGCAGCCGATGCTTTTCGCAATGCGATGTTCAATGGTGTGATTTTAGATAACTGGAAATTAGAGCATTATACATACTATTTTCTTAGCGATCAGGATTTTAATAATACCGTTAATATTCCCTCCAATTTCACAGGGCACATCGCACATCAGATCGAGCGCATTGCTGAGGAAAAAACAGAGAATGATCGCGCTGCGTATCTTGCGGGAAAGCTCATTCAGAGCGCTTATCAGGAATTCTTTGAGTCGGCGCACTTGGGCAGCTATGCCTTTGCCTTTTGGTTGTATCGATTTGACTACGACAATTGGTTTTCTTTTGAGCGGGTTCGCCTGGAAGCTGAAAAATACTTGAGTTATTATGAGCAATCCATATACGAATTGCGATTTGGCTTTTTCAAAGGTTTTAGCACCGCAGGGCTACTGACTGAGGGTATCACGAAATCGGATTTGCCGATAGTGATCAATCCTGTCGAGCGGGCTATCACGATTTGGACGGCGGAGTTGTTCGATTAGTTATTGTATTGCAGGTTGGAAGTTACAAGTTGCAGGTTTTTTAAAAAGCTGGAGCTTGAACAATATCAATTTAAATTTGTCATTCAAGCAAATCACCAATGAACATCCTCATCATTGAAGACGAACAGCCTGCCGCGAAACGATTGGTCAATCTTATTACTGGGTTTCGCTCACAAGCCAATATCCTCGGTATGATCGATAGCGTAGAAAACGCTGTGAAATGGCTTCGTAGTAATCCTTCTCCTGATTTGTTATTCCTTGATATTCAGTTGGCAGACGGGCTAAGCTTCGATATTTTTAACCAAGTGACGGTACAATCGCCTGCGATTTTTACAACTGCCTACGACCAATACACACTTAAAGCCTTCAAATTGAACAGTGTAGATTATTTACTCAAACCAATTGATCCCGAAGAACTGGAGCAGGCGCTCACCAAATTTGAGCAGTTTTTTAGACAAAAAGTAAACTACGACTTATCAGCCATTCAGCAAATGATTCAGGCGATGGCGCAGCCCCAATACAAAGAGCGTTTTCTGGTGCGCGTGGGGCAACAGATGATTTATATTTTGGTGGAAGAAATTCGATATTTTTATTCGGAAGATGGCTTGGCTTATGCCAAAACCGTTGACAATAAAAAGCATTTAGTGGATTACACTTTGGAGCAATTGGAAGAAGCGCTTGACCCCAAAGACTTTTTCCGTATCAACCGAAAAGTGATTACACATATCAATGCTATCCAAAAAATTGCGCCGTATTTCAATAGTCGCCTGAAATTAGAGATGAACCCAAAAGCGGATTTTGACCTTATAGTAAGCAGAGAGCGGGTCAATGATTTTAAAAACTGGCTGGATCGATAGATATTTTGTCAGACCTTTGTCCAAAAAAGAATTAGACTTATAAACTATTTCTATATAAATTTGCGTATTAGAAATCGGAAGGAAAAATTTTTAATCCCATTAATCGGCTTAAACACGCATTTTATGAAAAGCAGCTATCCCAAAAACTACGATGTAATCGTGGCTTTCATCGTATTTCTATTCTGCATTTTATGCGCCTTGTTTGTAAACCTTAGTCATTTATCATCCACTGTAGCAGGCGTCAATTAATCTGATGTAGATGTCTATTCATCAAAATTAAAAATACTCATCGAAAGACTTGCCCTCTGATGAGTATTTTTAATATAATAGATATGTTTTTATTCCTCTTTGCCTTTACCAAAGGTAAATTGGCAGTCGCTGCAAAGCGCTCCACCCGTTACCTCCTCAAATATTTTTCGATATTTATCTGCAATAGAAGAAGAAACTGCTTTTCCATTCACCTCCATACTTTTGCCGCTAAGGTTAATTCTGTAATTATCAGAACTTTTGATCAATCCATCATTCAATAATTCTTTTCCAAATCTGTTTTTCAGTTCTTTATTTTTGGCTTCCATAAGCTCCAACTCGGCTCTCATCTTTTTTAATTCTTCCTGATGGCGCACCATCTCATGCTTGTGCTCAACCAATGCTACTTCATGTTCGGCTCTTGCCTGGTCAGCCATTTCTTTAAGATGCTTCATTTCTTCTTCAAGCAATTCTTTTCGGTGCTTCATCTCTTCGGATGATTCCTTATTTAAGTGCTCTCGAAGCTCAGCTTCTTGCATTTTCAACTCTACTAATTGTGCTTCTAGTTCTCTCTTCATTTGAACCTCAACAAGGGCTAACTCTTTTAGCGCTGCATCATCGGAGTAATATATTCCTCCTTTGGGTGCTGGAGGTGCGGGCGGTGGAGGAGGTGTACCTGGTCTTACCGGGGCTGGTGGCATTGGCGCAGGTGGAGGCGGCGGAGGCGGTGGCACATTCTCCATGATCTCTTCTACCAAAGGCTCATAGTCTTTATACTCCGTTTCGGCGATTTCTTTTCCATCGATTTTCAGATAAGTGATTTTCCCATTTTTTACGGTCGTTTTTACATCTTGCCCGTTGTGCCGCCCGGTGAAATTCATTGTGCCTTTTTGAGGCAAAGTATCTACAACAGTTACCAATGCTGGTGTTTCAGAAGTTTTGAACTCCTTATCGTGGTAGGGGCTGGCAGCATTTACGGTCACTCCAAGTACGACTGCCAGCAGCAAAAAGTCGCGGTGATTTTCTCTATCATGTCGGATTTATTTTGTGGTTGATTTAAAATGCGTCGAATGCGATTTAAAAATTGCCCTTTCTTTTTGCCAAAAGCCATCGCCAGGCTCGGCGCAGATTGATTCATTTCTTGAATGGCAACCAAAGCTTTGGCATAATTTAATTTGTTGCCGCAAAGCTGGATGGCCACGTCGTCGCAGCAGTTTTCGCGTTCGGTGCGGATATTAGCAGAAATCCACCAAACAGCAGGATTGAAATAAAGCAAAGCTTCGATCACCGATTGAACGACATTCAAAATATAGTCGTTGCGAGCGATATGTGCGAGTTCATGTGCTAGAATAGCTTCCACTTGCTCAACCGCCAGTCCGTTGACAGCGCCTACCGGCATCAGAATGATCGGTTTGAAATGCCCCACCACAATCGGAACCTGCACCAGTGCGGATTCCATCAATTCCACCGTTCGCTTGATAGGAAGTTGCTCGGCAAGATATTGTAACATATCTTCCCAGTGGGTTTCAAGCTGATACGTATAAGCTATTTTTAAATGTTCCAAATACGCAAGTCCACCTAACAGGCGAATAACAAAAAGCGAGAGGCCCAGTAGCCAAACCGATACAATCAATGGCAGATGGGTATTGAAATAACTGGTAAAGCGCTGGGGTAACGTGGCTGTCGCCGGAATTTCTGCTAAAGTTGGGGCATATTCTGACGAAGCCTGCACTGACAATTGGGTGATTTCAATAACATTTTTGTGTCGGGCGAATTGATATAAGTCAAAAAATGTAAAAACAGCCATCGTTAATACCACTAACAGCGCGCCATAGGCTAACCGATAGCGCACCTCGGAAGAATGCTTTTGCAAAGCTAATAGCAAACCTCCCATGATAAATGCCACGCCTATTGCTTGCCACAGCGAGTGTACCACCGTCCACCCAAGCGCATAAACCAGTTCTTCTGATATAATTGAGCTGATGAAATCCATGTTTTAGTAGTGTTTTGGTGCTACGGTGCGATGATATTATAGTTTATGCTAATCTCTAAAGCACTATAACACCATAACACTATCGCATATTTATTGCTCCTTTTCCAATTTTTCAATCAAGGCTTTGATCTCGTCTAATTCTTCTGCCGATACTTGTTGATTGCCTAAAGCTTGCATCACCAACTTCATTGCCGAGCCCCGAAACGTAGCATCCACAAACCTTTGAAGCAGTTGTTGTTGGGTATCTTCTTCTTTCGCAGCCGTTGCGTAGATATGCGTGCGCGTACTCGTATCACGAGTAACGAGACCTTTGTCTGCCATGATCTGCATGATTTTGAGGGTTGTCGTATAGCCTACTTCCTCCCGGTTGTTAGCAAGCCGAGCCTCATTCAGCTGCTCATGCACAACGCGCACCGACGAAGGGCCATGCTCCCAAAGGATTTGCAATATCTCGAGTTCTGCCTCTGTTGGTTTGGGTATTGGATTCATTATATTTTGAATTGAAAATTTTGTACAAATTTCATAACACAAAGATGTACGAATGATTTCGTAAAAGCAAGTTTTCTCTACGATTTTTTTCGTATTAAAATTATTTTTTTTGAAACCCTAATAAAAATGAACCTTTGGGACTCCTGAACTATTGACAAGATTCCTTTTTGTATATAAAGAGTGGTCTTTGAAAGATGGGTTGTAAATTTGAGGCGTTTTAAGACCAAAAAATGTCTAACTTAGTTCCTAAAAAATAACTTCATGAAAATTCTGATGCAAATAATGCTGGCTTTTGCGCTGATTGGGGCAATCGCTTGTGGTTCTGATAAATCCTCATCCAACCAGGAAACAACTGCTGAAGCGGGTGCAGACTCTACTGCTGCGCCAAGATCAATGGAAGAGCGGGCGATCCTCAATTGCACGATCCCAGGTACGATTTTGGAGGGCAACCAGTTTTGGGTGCGCGATGCAGAGGTGCTGGTAGCAATCGTCGCAGATTCTTCTACTTACAGTGAAGACCTCCAGGCAGAATGGCATCGCATTTTGGAGGTTTTTGATACTAAAAATTGCCAACGCATCAGTCGCCAGGTGCTTCCGGTAGATGGAAGTGCGGATTTTCCGTATTTTATTGCAGAAATAACTTATAACAATGTTACCCAAATCGTTGCCATCAGAGGAAATTCTACCTTATATGCTTATGATGTGGCTGGTCGAAAACTTTTGCCCAAAATGACGCCGCAGTTTCGCTCGCAGCGCTTTGGAGTTGATGCGCAATCCGGCCAAATCATGCGTTTGGAGGTATGGGAAAATTATTTAATGGGATATGCGCAAGACTACGGTACATTTGCATTTGATCTGAAAGATGAACAAAATCCAAAGGCGATCTTGCCTATTGCCGAGTATGAAATTAACGAGTCTAACTATGCCCCACTCTTTTTGCTAACTACACAAAACGATGGCGTACAGGCGATTATGCCAGAATACAATCGTGAAACCCAGGAATTTGCCATCCATCCTGCTTTTGAGCAGCCGATGAATTTGAAGACAGATGTACAGCGAAGCGCTACTAATAATCGCTATTTGGTGTTGCGTGAAGAAGGCAGCAATAATGCGGTGGCTTTTGATCTGGAAAAGCATGAACGCGTGGAGCTTCCTGCGAATATGGTGAGCCAAAGCACGCAGCAAGTATTGACTTGGATGCGCTCAAATGTGCAATAATCTTGGAGGTTTCAGGTTGAAGGTTTCAAATTGGAGGTTTCAGGTAACTTTTAATATGAAACTTAAAACTTGGAACTTCTAACTTTTAACTTGCGACCTAAAACTTCCAACTTGGAACATAAAATATGCTAAAAACGCTCGATCGATATATTCTGCGCAAGTTTATGACCACCTTCTTTTTCACGGTGCTCATTTTCATGCTCATAGCCATTGTCATTGATTTTAGCGAAAAGATTGAGAAGTTTATTGAGGAGCCCATCACGCAGCGTGAGATCATATTAGAATATTATCCCAATTTTGTCTTGTTTATTGCCAGTCTTTTATGGCCACTTTTCACACTCATTGCGGTTATCTTTTTTACTTCTCGCATGGCGACCAATTCCGAGATTATCTCGATTTTTAATGCGGGTGTCAGTTATCGACGATTTATGCGTCCTTATATCGTCGGCGCCACCTTCATTGCATTGCTGAACCTCTTTGGTAATCATTACTTTGTGCCAATGGGGAATAAAAAAATGCTTCGGATCGTCTATACTTATTTTGATAAAGACAATGACAAAGGCAAAACCCAAAACGTACATTTATTCGTAGCGCCGAATAAAAAAGTGTTTATCGAATTTTACAGAAAGCGCGATACGACCGCAAGAAATTTTCGGATCGAACAATTTAAAGATAATCAGCTGGCTTCTTTGCTCAAAGCCGAATCGGCGCGCTGGGACGGAAAAACCAAGCAATGGCGATTGAGCAATTATGAAATCCATACTTTTGATGGCTTGAAAGAAGGACTCATCATAGGGCAAGGCCAAGAACTCGATACCACACTGAATCTCACGCCAGATGACTTTGTGGATTACAAAGAGCAACACTCGATGATGACTACCGCCGAGCTGACAAAATATATAAGAAACCAGAAAAATCGGGGTGTTGGTAATACCAAAAAATATGAAGTCGAACTCTATCGGCGCACCGCCGACGCCTTCACTATCTTTATTCTCACGATTATTGGAATGTCCATTGCCGCTCGCAAAGTACGCGGAGGTATTGGCATGCACCTCGCAATTGGAATCTTGCTTGGCGCTATATTTATTTTCTTGTCCCGCTTTTCCATTGTATTTGCCACTGGCAATGTAGTGCCGCCGCTTATTGGTATCTGGATGCCCAATCTCATTTTTGCGGGCATTGCGATCTATCTCGTTGCCAAGGCTCAAAAATAATTCACTCACAAATCCAAAGTCTGCAATGGAGTCGTACTTGTATTAGAAGTTCCTTTTCGCTTTTTTTTATTTTTCAAAATTTTCAATTTTTTCTGAAAATAAAATTAGTTTCTAATTTTATTAATTTTTCAAAATAACTTGTTGATTTTCAATAGTTATTCAAATATACTTCTCCTGTATCAATTCAAGATTTCAGACAAATTCTTAAAAATGGTCAAATTAGATTTGCATTTTGTTAAACAAAAGCCTAAATTTGTTTCAACAAAAGTAGAGAGGTTATTTTACCGTTGAACAAAATAAAACAACCAGCTATGTCTCACTTGGAGTTTAACAATAGATTAGATCAAATGTCTGGCTTGCTTAATGCTTTCGCCTATAACTTGACCAAAAATGTCGAAGATGCAAAAGACCTTTTCCAGGAGACGGCTTATCGGGCGCTCACCAACCGTGATAAATTTTTGCCGGGTACCAACTTCAAAGCTTGGCTATTCACAATTATGAAGAATATTTTTATCAATAATTATCGGAAGAAAGTTAAAGTCAATACGATTATGGACTCCACCGATAATCTGTATTACATCAATTCTGGCAGCACGATTATATCCAATCGAGGCGACGCCAATATTCTGATGAAAGAACTTACGGAAATGATCGGGGCATTAGATGACAGCATCAAAATCCCATTTTTAATGCATTATCAAGGATTTAAATATCAAGAAATTGCTGAATATTTAGATTTGCCGCTGGGAACTGTAAAAAGCCGTATTTTCTTTGCTCGCAAAGAGTTAAAGGAGAACATTGCTGCCCGCTACGAATACATTGGTGCGAGTCAAACCACAGATATGCTAGACTAATTTGATAATGAGGCATTTATAACAGAAAACAGCTACCCGACATTCCCCCCGGAAATCGGATAGCCGCCTGCATTACCCTTCTAATACTAATTTTTTACTTTAGCCGAATGGTGGCTTTGGTCACGTAGAATGTCGTAATACCTTCAAACGCAGAGTCCACGCCCAGATATACCCAAAGATTTCCTTCGGCATCTGTCTTGGCTTTGAACGGTTTACCATCGTTGTCGCGATTGATGAGTTTGTACACATACGCATCGCCACTAATGCCAAGCGTGCCAATTATAACAGCATCTTTACCACTTTGTGCCTGGTTTCCTTTCTCGAGATTTAATTCGTAGAAACCTTCCGTCACTACTTTGGTTAGCTCTGTAGCGCTTGCGCCTGCTTTCAGATAACTGCCGGAACCAGGGCCACCACCTGCGCCAAAACCACTTTCAGGATACTGGGATGCTAATTCGAATTCAAATTCAATCGAATACTCCGTGTTGGGTGCGAGGCCAGTCAATTCTTTTTTGGTGAACATAAACAGGTCATCGCTATGGTTGTTGCCATTGATTTTCAATGCTTTTTTGGTTTTGTCCAAAGGTGCAGGCAAAGTATCGTGCGAAAAACTCAGTTCATAAAAATCCTCTTCTCCAACAGGATAATCAGCAAAATCGCCTGTCCAACCATTTTGGCTTGTTGCGAAATTGTAATCAAACTGAAAGGCGAAATCTTCATTGGAATCATCTTCGCAGGCAACGAAGGAGATAAGCATGGCCAGCAATAGCAGGCCTGATAATTGGATTGTTTTCATAATAACAGTTTTTTAGATAAAAAATGATTCGGGTGATTTAGGGTGCTTTTTTCAGTTAAATGCTTTCATTCGGTTTTTGTAATTCGGGGAGTTAGACATAAAAGGCGCGGCTAAGGGTTGGGTAAAAAATGGTTTAATATTGTGTTAAAATCACCAACTTTCTGATAATCAGGAAGGAAGAATGAAGAAAAACAATCGGAAGGCAAGAAATTTAAGAGACAATCGTACTGCGCTGCTCCCAGAAACTCTTGGCAACACTCAACGGACGAAGTGTACCTTTCTTTTTAAACTGGTGTTTTTGCATTCGGCGGATGATGTCGTCAAGTGCTGCTACGGCGTTCACAATGTAAGGACCTTTATTAAGCATCACGCATTCGGCGCGCGCAGCCATAGCCGCGTCAGTGATTTCGGCGCGAGAAGCTGTCCCTTTTTTCGCTAATTTTTCCAAGACCTGTGTCGCCCAAATGCCCGGAGCGTGAGCGGACTCACAAATCCAGAGAATTTCCTCTTGCACCTCGGCTATACGTTCAAAGCCAATTTCTACGGCCAAATCACCTCTCGCAATCATTACGCCAATCTTGGGGCTACGCATAGCTGTAAGCAAAAGCATAGGCAAATTTTGAAAAGCATCTTTGGTTTCAATTTTTAAAATAATGCCGATTTGCTCCCGATTCAGTTTTTTCAATTCCATTTGCAAGCGCTCTACATCTTCCGGCTGACGCACAAAAGAATAACCTACAATATCTGCGTATGCAGCGATAAATGGAAGATTGGCAAGGTCGGTGGCAGTCAAAGAGGGTAAAGAAAGTTTGGTATCGGGCATATTAATCCCTTTTTCTGATCGAAGCTTGCTGCCTTCTGCGGCTGCTTGCGTAATTTTGATCGTGATCACATCTTCTTGTACATCGGTAATCGTACCGCCGATTTTGCCATCATCGAAATAAATGCGATGCCCAATTTTGCTATCGCTGAAGATTTCGGGCAGGGTGATCAAGACCTGAGGGATATAGCGCTTCTGCTTTAGTTCTTCTTTTACCAATTGCAATTCATCTTCTACAAAAAGGCGGACATGATTTTTTTTTGATGCTACCGGAAATATAGCTTCCGTTCGGAGTTTCGGGCCTGATAAGTCAATGTAAACCAGGCATTTTTTGTCGGTTTCCTTTTCAGCTTGACGAATATTTTGGATCATTTTGTACCACTCGTTCGTTGAATCGTGGCTCGTGTTGATGCGAGCGATGCTCATACCGGCTCGTATTAGATCATAAATCAATTTATAATCTTCCGCAGCTTCCGAAGGCATGGTAACCATAATCCTTGAACCTTCGCCATGAGGGTGTTCCCCAAATAGCTGGACGGCATTCTGATGCAATTCTTGTTTACTACTCCGATAGTCCATCGTGGAGCGAAAATTCGGATATAAATGATCGCTTGACTGATTCTGCAACATCAGCAACAGCCGAAGAATATTTTGTAAATTGGTCAAGGTATAACCTTCGGAATGCCCAAGCGAAGAAATACTTAGCGAGGATAACTCTTCCTGTATGCTCCGCAGATCAAACGTGCGCAAGGCAAGGTAATGCAATAAATTCCGAGCGCTTTCGCGGTAATGTGGTTGCACCTGCTCTAATAAAGCAATTTGCGATTGCTCTTCGGTATAAAGATAATCTATAATATTACGAATTTCTGTAATAAGTGACCCAATATCATTGAAGCCCATGGAGGCAATTTTTGAGGAAAGGTAAGCTCGAAATAATTCTTTTTCAATGACTTTGATCAATTATCAAATTGATTTCCATCTGGAATCAACAACTGACCAGGGTTTTCTAGTTCAAGCTGTAATAAGCTATCTTGTAGTAAGGAATCCTGCAATAGTTCTTCCGGCGATTTGATGCGAAGCGGGCAATCGAGTTGACGACTGATTTCCGGCGGAAGCTTTGGGAATTCTGCATTTTTCCATTCGGCGAAAGCCGGGTCATCGAGTACGCGCTTCATAAACAAAGCCCAAACCGGCAGCGCCGTAGCCGCACCTTGCCCATTTTGATAATTGCGGAAGCGAACCAATGGCGAATCGCCACCTACCCAAGCACCGGCAACGAGATTAGGAATGAAGCCTATAAACCAGCCGTCAGCATGGTGTTGGGAAGTACCGGTTTTTCCAGCCAAAGGATTCAATAAACCATATTTCCATCGAATGCGACTCGCTGTGCCATAAGAAGTTACAGATTGCATCATTTTTGTAACCATGTCGGCAGTAAGCGTATCAATCACTTGTTCGGTCGGCAATTTTTCATAACTAACCAACACTTTGCCATCGTAGGTTTCAATGCGTTGAATGGCAGATGGAACGACCTGTCGGCCGCGACTTGCAAATACACTGAATGCCGTCACCATTTCATACAAAGAGATACCCGCCGAACCCAGTGCAATCGAGGGTTCTGTGGGAATTTCACTATTCACAATCCCCATTTTTCTGGCCAGATCGATCACGTTTTGTACACCCGCCTGCATGATAAGCTTTACGGTAATCGTATTCACCGAATTGGTCAACGCGCCTTCCATCGAATAAGAGCCGCCGTATTTGCCATCCGCATTTTGCGGAAGCCAATCGTCTTCATCCCGACCATCAGGTGCAATATGCGGATCGGGGTCTTCGCGCCGCCAGGTTTTGACTGCCCAATCGCCCTTTTCATATTCATGGTACAGGATTAAATCATTCGGAATCTGCTCACAAGGATCAATCCCTCGGCGCAATGCTTCGGTATAAACGATCGGCTTGAATGCGGAGCCTACCTGACGTTTTGCCTTGACGTGATCGTATTTGAAATAATCAAAATCCACTCCGCCAACCCAGGCGCGGATGTAACCGGTATAAGGCTCCATCGCCATAAAGCCCACCTGCATGATGCAGAAATAATATTTTACCGAATCCAACGGACTCATTTCCACCTGCTTATCGCCATCCCAACTGAAGACGGTCATGGGTGTTTTTTTATTGAAAATCTCTTTGATTTTTGCCTCGGAGACGCCAGCAGCCTTGAGCTTTTTATAGCGATCAGATTGTTTCATCGCGCTTTCAATCACCGCATCATCACCCCAGGGCTTTTGCCCCCGCCAATGCTCCTCAAAAGTGCGTTGCATTTGCGTAAAATGCTCTTGGACAGCTTCTTCGGCCATTCGTTGCATTCGAGTATCCAAAGTTGTGTAAATACGTAAGCCGTCCTTGAAAATATCATAAGATTCGCCGTTCGGTTTTTTATAATCCTTGAGTATTTCATTGAGTTCTTGTCGCAAAAACTCTTTAAAATAAGGCGCTAAGCCAAGATTGTTCACCCCAGGATTATAGCACAGCGTCAAAGGTAGTTTTTCTAGCGAATCGCGGAGTGAAGTATTGATATAATTGTTTTTGACCATTTGTCTCAACACCACATTCCGGCGCTCAAGTACTCGGTCGGGGAATTGCGTTGGGCTGTAGTATGTCGTCGCTTTCAAAGTGCCAACAAGCGAGGCCGCTTCTTCGATCGTGAGTTCTTTGGGTGTTTTACTAAAAAAGCGTCGAGTTGCCACATCTATGCCGAAAACATTTTCGCTAAAAGGAACGGTGTTGAGGTACAATGCCAGGATCTCCTGCTTGGTATAAGCACGTTCTAAACGAATGGCAATAGCCACTTCGCGGAGTTTGTTGCGCGGCAAAGAGAGAAAGCGATAGGCTTTACGCTTGAACAAGTTTTTGGCTAATTGCTGGCTGATGGTGCTGCCGCCACCCCCAGATTCATCTCCTTGCAGAATCGTACGATAGAAAACACGCCCCCAACTGCGATAATCCACGCCGCCGTGTTTGTAAAAACGCTCATCTTCGGTGGCTACTAACGCATCTAAAATATGCTGCGGAATTTGCTCATAATCAACAACGGTGCGGTTTTCGTTAAAATAACGTCCTAATAAAACACCATCAGCAGAGAAGATTTCGGAAGCGTGTTCGGTTTGTACATTGCGCAATTGACGGACAGAAGGCACACTCCAAAAAACGGATTGAACGACAATAAATAAAAGGATCAATCCGCTACCACCTATGATGGACAGCCATTTGATAACCCAAGCCGTGAGGGGATTTTTCTCAGCAAAGCGACCCCAGCGTTCTCGATAAGGTGCTAGGCGCTCGTTCCAATCTGTTCCTGCTGCCCGAAGGCGCTCCCGCCACGATTTGATCATATCTGGTTTGGATTGATATAGGATTTCTCAACGCAAAATTCGCAAATAAATTTCAAGAACGCAAGGGGAATGGAGGGACAGGGAGATAGGGGATGGGCTATTTGATAAAAGGATATTTTATTGCTCTCAAGAATAAACCTTCAGGTGGCGCGCTCCAGCTTTTGTTGAGTAGCGTTTGTTGATCCAGTGCGCTTTTTACTTCCTCTAAAGTAATTTTTCCTATACCTACATTCAAGCACATTCCAACGATTAATCTTACCATGCCGCGCAAGAAGCGATTGGAAGTAATATGATATTCCAGGCGATTTTCATCTATCTGAAGCCATTCAGAACGCGTTAATTCACATTGCAAAGTTTTAGCATCGTGATGGGATTTACAAAAAGGATAGAATTCCTGATAATTCAATAGCAATTGAGCTACTTCTTGCATTTTGCCAAAATCGGGCTGCAGCGCATAAGGATAAAAATAGGTTGTTTGAATTTCAAAAGGATTTTTGATAAAGGAGAGTTGATAAATATAGCTTCGGCTGACAGCATCAAATCGGGCGTGGGCTTCTGGTGCAACTTCAAAAATTCGGAAAATAACAATGTCTTTAGGTAAAAATTTGTTGACCCGACTTAGAAAGGATTTCGGGAAATTGCCGTCAAAATCAAAGTGCATAAAATATTGACTTGCGTGTACGCCTGCATCGGTGCGGCCGCAGCCAATAATTTCTATCTCCGCTCCCAGAATAGTGGAAAACGCTTTTTCGATGGTTTCTTGCATACTGGGCTTGTGCGGTTGTTTTTGCCAACCGGAATAATTAAAACCATTATATGCCAATTCAGCGAAGTAACGCATTTTGTTCATTTAGCATTTACCATTGACTATTGATCGGTTTTGCTTTTAAGAAATGGTCAATGGTCAACAATCAATGGTCAATATTTACTGTGCTTCCGGCGCGAGTTTTACTTTCAAACCTTCCAGATCATCGCGGAGTTTGATTTGGCAACCCAATCTGGAATTATCTTGTACAAAGAAGGCTTGATCGAGCATTTCTTCTTCTTCAATAGACATCTGAGGCAGTTCGTGTTCGCTCAATACGTAAATATGACAAGTAGAACAAAGCGCCATGCCACCGCAAGTACCTTGTACCGGCAACTCATAAGCCTTGCACAATTCCATCAAATTCATGTTCATATCGGTCGGTGCTTCAAGCAAATGTTCTTGTTCTTCGCGGTCTATGACGGTAATTTCGATCATTCTATTTTGCTTTTAAAACTGCAAATGTAGCGTTCTTACTCAGAATACGAGGATATAACAAAAAGTTTTGCATTATTTCAAAATAATCCTGACAGTAAAATTGCTTTTTATAGATACATTAAAACAAGCTTGTAACTATTTTTACCGAAAAAAGAAATGAGTGTTATCTACTTCTTCAAAGCGTTGCACGTAGTGGGTTTTGTTGCCTGGTTTTCAGGATTATTTTATTTAGTACGGATGTTTGTATATCATATCGAAGCCAATGACAAGCCTCAGCCTGAGCAGGATATTTTGAAAAAACAATTCAATTTGATGCAATGGCGCGTTTATAAAATTATTGCCAATCCTGCTATGATGATTACCTGGATGGCGGGCTTAGTGATGGTTATTACACCTTTTGTAAATAAAAATTATCCAAATTATTTAAGTACTGACGTTGGCACGCCTGGCTGGATGCATTTGAAATTAATGTTGGTTGTATTGCTTACCGTATATCATGTTTGGTGTAAAATCCAGATCAAAAAACTGGAATCGGGTGCAAATAAATTATCAGCTTTTCAATTCCGTTTGGCAAATGAAATTCCCACTTTATTTCTAATATCAATTGCATTTCTGGCAGTTTTCGGCAAAGCTGGAACTTTGAATTATGGCTACTTATTTGGCGGCTTGATCGTTTTTGCTATCTTGCTGTATCTTGGCGCAAGAGCATATAAAAAACGGAGGTTAGGAAATTGAGAAATTAGGAATTATATTTACAAGTAAATGATAATAATATTCTTCTTAATGTTTAAAATATGAAATATTTCATCACCTCACTTTTTTGCATGGGACTTTTTTCTTTTTTATTCGGGCAAGACCTATCTGCTTACGAAAAGCTCGTTTTTGAAAGTGCAGATGGCGGACAATTAAATTATCGCATTTTATATCCTGAAAAATATAAAGTAAATAAAAAATATCCTTTGATATTATTTTTACACGGTGGCGGAGAGCGCGGCGATGATAATGAAAAGCAATTGACGCATGGCGCTAAGCTTTTTCTGGATGCAAAAAACCGAAAAAAATATCCTGCTATTGTTGTCTTCCCACAATGCGCACCTGCGCCGGATTATTGGGCGCATATGGTCTTGAATGAAAAAGATGGTATTCGTTATCGAGACTTTCCCATCGAAGAAAAGCCAAAACCTTCGCTTGACCGCGTTATGCAGCTTTTAGAAAAATTGGTAAAAGAAGAAAAAGTTGATCCCGATCGGGTTTATTTGATGGGCTTGTCGATGGGCGGCATGGGCACTTTTGAGTTATTATCAAGGATGCCGGATCGTTTTGCGGCAGCGATTCCCATTTGCGGCGGTAGCAATCCTGCATTAGCAAGCCGTTACGCCAAGAATACCAGCATGTGGATTTTTCATGGATTGAAAGACGATGTGGTGTTACCACAATATTCTCAAGAAATGTATGATGCCATTAAAACAGCTGGCGGTGATGTCCAATACACGACCTTTCCTGATGCCAATCATAACAGTTGGGATCCGACCTTCGCACAAAAAGATTTGTTGAAGTGGCTGTTCTCACATAAAAAGTAGCTCCGAATGGCATTCGGAACTACTTAAATCAATAGGAAATGCCAGAGTGGTTGTATATAATATTAGTAAACATTGTTATAGGGTACACTGCTCTATGCGCGATTTTTTATTTCCTGCAAGATTATTTTTTCTTTCGACCGGAAATCCTGCCCAAGCAATTCGAATATCGTTACCCATTCCCATTTAGTGAAGTGAATTTTGAGATGGAAGACGGTAGCCAGATCAATGGCATCCATTTCAAAGTGCCTAATGCTAAAGGCGTTGTGTACTATCTCAAAGGAAATTCACGCAGCATCAAGGGTTGGGGCAAGTTCGCGCGAGACTTTGTGAGCAAAGGCTACGATTTTTTTATGTTTGATTATCGAGGTTTTGGCAAAAGCTCGGGCCGGCGTACCGAACAAAACTTGTACAACGATGCACAGGCAGTGTACAAATGGCTTAGCACACTTTATCCCGAAGATCAAATCGTGATTTATGGTCGCTCAATGGGCAGTGGCATTGCAGCACGCATCGCTTCTTGGAATAAGCCCAAAATGCTCATTTTAGATGCACCATACTTTAGTTTTTTGTATCAAGTGAGACGATATGGCTTTTGGTTGCCGCTCAAGTGGTTATTGCGCTATCAGCTTCGTTCTGATCAGTTTATCAAAAAAGTGACCTGCCCGATTTATATCATTCACGGCAACAAAGATCGCTTGATTTCATATAAACAAGGTAAAATGCTTGCTGCCTTAGTTCCTGATAGAGCTACGCTTGTCACGATTGACGGCGCTTATCACAACAATTTACCCGAGTTTCCGGCCTACCACGAACATTTGTATGATATCCTGCATGATATTTACGCGCCAGCGCAGTTGCAGCAGGTCGCCTGAAAAAAATTATCGAGGGAACTTTTGTCAAAAGGTTTTTTGTTGTATTTTTGCCACGCTTTTGATCAAAGCGTTTGAAGAAGCATTTATAAAAGCGATATAGACCCATGGTGTAACGGTAGCACTACAGATTTTGGTTCTGTCTGTTAAGGTTCGAATCCTTATGGGTCTACAAAAAACTCAACTAATCTTAGGTCAGAAAATAATAATTCTGACCTTTTTTATTATCTACCGATCCTATGGTACTTGTCTATAATGATTAAATCTTTCCCTTTTTTTCCGAATAATTAAAAGGGTCATTACCTCTTATAGCAATAACCCAATTCGCTAAAATTTTACAATAAGATTATTAAGATTTGATTACTTGTCCTGTATTCGCGCCAAAGACACCCTTCCTGAAACCATATTCCAACTGTTCCATAGTAGTAGGTATCTCCCCAGGGAAAAACGGGAAGTATTGTGGAGAGTTTTCAATGACAGTCGGACTAACTGCATTGATACGAATGCCATTTTCTAACTCGATTGCCGCGGCCCGAACAAAACCTTCTACGGCTGCATTGGCGGCTGCCGCGTTGGCAAAATTCTTTTGAGGCTCATGGGTTAAAGCTCCTGTAATTAATGTAAATGAGCCTTTGGGATTGATGTAATGCTGACCAATAAGCACTAAATTGATTTGCCCCATCATCTTACCTTCTACACCTCTACGAAATTCTTTATCGGTTAAGTTTTCAGGGGCCGACATAAGTCGCCTGCTGTACAAATCAATGCATCAAAAGCGCCAATCTCTTTATACATCTTTTCGATTGACGTTGTGGAGGTTATATCTACTTTTATGCCGCTGCTATTACGATCTGCTCTTATTACCTCATGCTCTTTTTCAAACGAATTTGACAAATAACTCCCCATGGTGCCTGAGGCACCCACGATTATAATTTTCATTTTTTGATTTTACTTTTGATTAATTGTGTGAAACAAAATTGGATTGGGCTAACAGTTTACACTTTTTCTTATCCATATCTTCTGTACCGTCAACTTATTCCCAAACTATTATTACTTTTCCTTTGGTACGCATGGCTTCAATGTAACTGATGGCTGCCGGAATGTCCTTATAAGAATAAGTTTTCTCAATGTGAACTTTAATTTTCCTATTTTGAATCAAAGATGCCAATACCTCTAAATCCTTTGTATTGGCTTCTGCTGTAAATTGGGCTATTGGAAACTTGCTAGTCGCTCTTCGTAAAAGTAGGGAAATCATATGCCCTATTGTTGTAAAGCCAACCATAACACCTCGTTGCCCCATTCTTGTATAATCTTTATGAGTAAGATTACCGTTCGTATCAATAATGAGGTTGTATTTCCCGTTATGCTGATGAATGTTTTCTTTATCGTATGCAATAACCTGGTCAGCACCTAATGACTTGACAAAATCAACATTTTTACTGGAACAAACAGCAGTAACCTTAGCACCATAGGCTTTGGCAATTTGCACAGCAAAATGCCCGACACCTCCCGAAGAACCATTGATCAAAACCGATTCTCCTTCCTGGATTTGTCCATGCGTGATGAGTGCTTGCAAAGCCGTTATTCCAGCTATCGGCACGCTTGCCATTTCAGGAAACTCGATTCCTTCCGGCATAATGGCACACACAGTTGCCGGGACGCAAGCATACTCTGCAAAAGCGCCTCCTTTGAGTGTTTCTCCAAATACCCGATCACCAACTTTAAAATGTGTCACATTCCGTCCTATTTCTTCTATAATGCCTGCAAAATCAGCACCCAGAATTTTATCCTTTGGTTTGAATAATCCGAAGGTGAATCGTGCAAAAAAAGGTTCTCCCGAAGTATATGCCAGTCGGCAGGATTGGCTGAATTTGCTACCACTTTAACCAGGATATGACCATCTTTTACTGTTGGCTTTTCTACCTCTTCCAGTTGAAGTACCTCCGGTCCTCCATATTTTGTTTTTGTAAAAGCTTTCATTTTAATAAGATTTTTTCTTTTAAATTATTTTGTTCAACCATCATAGTTGCCTTGCATATGTTGATAGCAAATCCCTATCCCTGTTTTTCGAATTGTTTCTTCGTTTGCGGCTTTGAAACAACCAAGCTGATATTGAGCATTCTGTTAAAACGCTCCACATCATTAGAGATATTGACCAAACCGTAGCCGTAGCGGACATCCAGCATAAGAACTGACCTCTTGAGATTAAAATAGTAACCGACGCCTGCCTGCACACCAAAGTCCCAGCGTTTGAAGTCATCCACAGCATTACCAAATGATATCTTTGTTGAATTTGCAGGTGAAACTTCAGAATCACCTGTCTTCAGGCGACCGCCCAAAGTATAATCCACATAAAGACCTGCATTTAAATACAGCTTATTTAAGTGCATACGAGCTAAAACTGGCATCTCAATCGTATAAAGCCGCAATGTTGACTTGCCTGTTGGAAGCGGATTATTTTCTTTTAGTACGCCACCTTTCATTGCAAAATAAAGTTCGGGTACTACAGAAAACCCGGGACTGATACTTGCCTGATATGATGCTCCGATTTGCAAGCCTCTAAAGTTCTTTTTATACGACTGTAACTCCCTGTTTGACTCGCCGTAATTGAAATTTGTGGCCAGCGAATTAATGGATAGGCTGAACCGGCTTGTCTGGGAAAAAGCTGTGACTGAAAGTAAAATAAACAGCAATATAATTGCCATTAATGTTTTAACTGTTTTGAATGTTGATTGCATGATAATTAATATTTTAATGATTAAAGAATAAATAAAATTTTCCGTTATTACTTTTCTTTCCGAAAGGGCAATCATTGGTCTGTCCTCCTAAAGGAGGGTTCAATTACTTCCGTACAAATGACCTTTTGGAAAGAGATTCAGATTCTGATAAACTATCTGATAATCATAAAACAAAATTACGCTGATTATCAGGCTGTTCGATAGGACAATATTTTAGTTAAATAGCACTTATTTCAAATTATGTCTTCATCATACATCAGTACGTTGCTTAAAATTCTTCCTCGATCAGTTCTTTATTCACCATCAATCCTGTCGTTGTCCCCATGGATACTGCATTCGCTACTGTTCGCATGCGAGTCGAATTGTCTCCACAAGCAAAAACACCACGGATGGTTGTCCTTTGTGAAGCATCAATTTTGATATACCCTTCAGGCGTTATCTCACAGCCCAGTGATTGCGGAATAGTGGAATGTTGTACGAAAGGAAGCCGGGCATATAATGCTTTTAAAGGTGCTTTCTTCCCGTTTTTGAAAATAATGTTTTCGATATAACCACTTTTGTATTCCAGTCGCACAATTTCAGTTTCCGTAACATTAATGCTGTGCTTTTGGAGCTTTGCTCTTTGCTGTTCCGTAAGTGTTGACTTCCCATTCGTGTAAAGGGTTAAGTCATTTGTCCAATTGGAAATGAGTGATGCAAGCTCAAATCCTGCATCACCATTTGCCAGGATGCCTGTCTTCTGATGTCTTACTTCATAGCCATGACAATAGGGGCAATGCAACACTGAAATTCCCCAACATTCCGCAAAACCAGGTATATCGGGCATAACGTCTTTAATACCTGTGGCAAGAACCAGTTTTTTTGTTGAAAACTTTTCACCCGTTTGAACTTGCACCTCAAAACCATCTTCGGTTTTAATACCAATTGTTACCAATCCATCAAAAAACTCTATTGTGTCGTACATCTGTACTTGTTGCCTGGCAAGACTGGCAATCTCTTTTGGCGTCTTTCCATCGTTTGTTAAAAAGTTATGTGAATAGGGTGTTTGCTTGTTACATGGATTTCCACTGTCAATAATCAAAATCTTTCTTAGTGCCCTTCCCAAAGCCATGCCTGCTGCCAGACCGCTATAACTACCCCCGATAATGATTACATCATATTGATTATTCGTTTTCATCTGATTTTTAAAATTGTTTAGTAATTGAATCGGAAGAATCATCCCTGTCGCTACAATGCCTGTTTGTTTGATGAATGTTCTCCTATGCAATACTTTGATTTTCTGCTATTTATCCATCATCTTATTTTTTCAAGCTTTTGGAGAAGCTGTTTTTTGCTGAAAGCCGATGGAGGAGAAAATCAACAAATGGAACACCCACAAACATCATCCATGGAACCAATGAAATTGTAAGAATGAATGTTCTTTGATATAAAGGCAGTACTGATAATTCTTCACCAAATAGAAACAGGAACAATGTAATGGAAGGGTAAATAACAACCCAAATTTTTACAGCGGCTAATAAACTTGCTTTTAATTTCATTTCATCTACTTTTTGAACGATGATCTAATCGTTCACAAAAGTACGCTGGGAAACAAGCGGCATGGTAGGACGATTATTTAGTTGAATAGGATTTATTTGAAATGCTTCCGGAATGCGTCCGGCGAATGCCCGGTTTGCTTCTTAAAGAACCGTATGAAATAGGAAGTATCCTCGTAGCCTAGATGCCATGCAATGTCTTTGATTTGATTGGGAGTAGCCAGCAAATATCTTTTTGCTTCCAAAATAATTTGTTCGTTGATTAAGTCGGTAGTTGTTTTGCCCACTGATGCCTTGGTAATTGCATTCAACTGATAAACAGAGAGGTTTAACAGCTCGGCATATTGCGAAACTTGCTTTAATTCTACAATATTTGCTTCCAAAAGCCTCAATAATTCCTCGTAGCGTTCTTGTGTATAGGCGCTTATACTTTGTGAAATTTGCTTTGGGTCTTGACTTTGCCGCACAAGCTCAATGAAGAAAAGATCGAGATTTGCTTTTATTGCTTCCTGATATCCTTCTTGTTTTGTGATATATTCGGAGAAGATGTTTGATAAGAATGATAACAGTTTTTTGAAACGGCTTTCTTCTATTTTGCAATAGTTCTGACTGATGGCTTTCTTCCACCGTTGCTCCGTTATGGTGTTTTTTGGCTGATAGAAAAAGTTATCAAATTCCAATAAATAACCACTACTCTCTGCTGTTAATTGCAGTTGGTGTACCTGACCAGGACGCAGAATAAACATAGCATTATCATGAACATCGTATCGGATAAAGTCAATTTCATGAATGCCCTGCCCTTGTTCTAAAGCAAGGATAAAGTAGAAGTCGTGCTTGTGAAGTTCATGCATCAAGTCTTTTCCATTAAGTATGTCACGAAGGTCTCTGATGCTAAATCGACCAGCATTACTTTGTTCCTGATGTGTGGTGGTGATATGTCTAATCGGAATGGTCTTCATCGTTCAATATAATCACCCAATAGTCTTATTAGTATTGATTTTTAAAGTATTACAAATATAGATTACTGTGGTTGTCAGGTAAAGAAAAAGGAAAAATAATTGTGACAGGTATGAAAACATTTCAATCGATTAACTGTAATAATATGAAAAGAAATACTAAAAGATGCTTAGAAATCAAAATCTTCATAGCGCTCCAAAGTTGTAATAACTAGGAAGGTTGTATTTCAAGATTACTATAAAAATAAGCAGCATTCCTCACGGATCTGCAAAAACTACATTATAACGTTCCACACATCAAAAGTGACTGTGTATCAAGAAACAACAAAAGGACAGCGTTTAGCATAAGCCATTAATTGCCAGTCATTTACGTCAATGCCTCAGCCTTGCTGTTAACTTCAGTATGGCTAAATGTAAAGAATAAAAAAGTAAGTGTCTTAATTATTACTATTCTCCCTCATCATATGCAAATCGAGCTGTGGAAATGGAATCGAAACGCCTCGTTCGTCAAATGCCTTCTTCACGTGTTCGTGTACATAAAAATTAGCATCCCAGAAGTCTTCCGTTTTCGTCCAAAAGCGCACACCAAAATTGACAGAGCTATCCGCCAACTCCTTTACCATTATTTTATAATCCCTATCTTCTAAAAAACCAGGACAATTTTTAATTACATTTTCCAATACTTCTTTCGCTTTATTGATATCATCGTCATAACCAATGCCAAACACCAAATCCAGTTGCTTTTCAGACTGAAAATTAATATTTTCGATCGGGCCATTGATTACGGAACTATTAGGAAGAATAATTTGACGGTTTTCAAGATTAGTGATAATAGTATTAAAAATCTGGATTTCTCGTACCGTACCAATGTAACCTTGTGTTGCAATAACATCTCCTACACGATAAGGCTTGAACAGCAAAACCAAAATACCTGCCGCGAAATTACTCAGGCTGCCCTGCAAGGCCAAACCAATGGCAAAACCTGCTGCCGCCAGCACTGCCACAAAAGAAGCGGTTTCGATGCCTGCAATGCCTGCCGCACTAAATACTACAAGCACCTTCAATCCAATGCTAATAAAACTTTGTAAAAATGCTTGCAATTCAAGCTCCATATATGATTTTTTCATGCCTTTGGCGGCAAGCTTGGCAATGCGATTGACAATCCAAAAGCCAAGGATAAGCACTATAATAGCACCCGCAATTTTCGGGGCATATTCAATTCCTATTGAAATCAGATGTTCGAAATAGTTCATGTGGTTTGTATTTTGTCTTAGAAATCAAGATTTTCCGACTGGAATAAAATTCTGTTTTTGCGAAGGATGAACTACTTAAATCAATAAGAATTTTGCCAAAAGGTTCAAAATATATCAAATCAAGAAAGATACTGTACCGAGTTTTCCGCAAAGAATAGCAGAAAACGATTGGATTTGAGTATTTACAATAATACAAGGAAAGAGCTTGCTAAAAACAAGCTTCACCTGTGCCAATTTTTATTCGGCAAATAATGACAAGCTTTACTTATTATTATTTGGCATCATGTGTACGTCCATTTGTGGGAATGGAATGCTGATACCATTGGCGTCAAATGCTTTTTTAACGTGTTCATACATATAAAAATACGTATTCCAATAATCTTCACTTTTACAAAATGGGCGGGATGCCAAGTTGATAGAGCTATCGCCCCAAGGGCCTACTAATACTGCAGTTGCAGGTTCTTTGAGAATGTAAGGGCACTCGTCGGCTACTTTTAAAATAATTTCGCGCGCCTTGTCAATTGAATCCTGATAACTGATTCCAAAAGTAAACTCCACCCCGATAATGCCCTGCCCGGAAATATTCGTGATGGTGTTATTGGTCACTACGCCATTGGGTATAATAATTCGTTTATTATCAAGGGTTTGCAAAACGGTATTAAATACTTGAATTTCTTGAACAGTGCCTGTACTTCCGCCTCCTATACTTACCAAATCGCCAACTTTATAGGGCTTAAAAATCAAAATCAGCACGCCGCTTGCGAAATGCCCCAGACTTCCTTGCAATGCCAGGCCAATCGCTAAGGTCAATGCGCTAAATATAGCGACAAAAGAGGTTGTCTCTACACCAAACATCCTGGCTACACTTAGTAGCAGTAGCACTTTTAAACCTACATTGACGATAGAGGACAAAAACGGAGTGATGCTTTGATCTAATTGATTGCGTTCCATCGTTCGTTTTACCGAACGTGTAATGCGGCCGATAATCCAAAAACCAAGAATAAGTGTTAAAACTGCACCCGCGACTTTAGGAGTGTAGGCAGTAATTATTTTTCCTAATTCTTCGAGGTTGAAGAAATTTTCCATATTTTATTTTGTTTTTCTAAATGAGGGTTTACAAATCAGGCTAAAATAGTATTAAAATATGCTTTATAATGTAAAAATGCATTAAATTTTTATAAAGAATGAAACGATGGACTTCAAAATCAGAGGCTTTGCAAAAATTGCAGCGTTACTGCGCCTATCATGAGCGTTCGCACAAGGAAGTTCGCGGAAAGCTATTAGATTTAGGGATCTATGGTGATGATTTGGAGGAAGTTATCGCGCAATTGATCGCGGATAATTTTTTGAATGAAGAGCGTTTTGCGCGCGCCTATGCAAGAGGAAAATTTCGTATGAAACAATGGGGCAAGCGACGCATTGTGCAAGAATTGAAGCGGCATCAAGTGTCAGATTACTCTATCCGCAAAGCTTTGGAAGAAATTCCCGTGCAGGATTATGTAGAAACCCTACGGGAAATTATTCAAAAGAAAAATACAGCACTCGCTGAAACAGATGACTATATCAGGCGAAACAAAATTGCGCAATATGCCATTAGCAGAGGCTATGAACCAGATGTAGTGTGGCAAATTTTAGAGACTTCTTCCTGAGCAAAAGTTACTCCGTTTTACAGTCTGTCTTTCTTCTGGTATCTGTAATATTGACAATTTTCCAGCCATCAGCGGATTTGAAAAGTGTGAAAACATTATAGCCGCAGTGACTAAAGTTTTTATTGAGGAAAAAAGAATATTCCGTCCAAGCCGTGGCCAATGGCCCATCAATCGTTACATCGTAGCTGTAGATACGCTCATCGTAATAATTCCCATTTTTGGTGCCAGCAAAATTCAGAAAACCTTGCACATCACCTTTGCGAAATTGCGGCTTGCCTTCTCTGTCTGTGCCTGCCGATCCCATGGTCGCATCCGCATAAAATAATTTGCTCATAATGCTGGTATCCTGCGAGCGATAGGCATCAAATAAAGTTTTAACAACACCAATAACCGCCTCTTTGTCAGCATCTTGTTGTGCTTTTATAACAAAAACCGTCAGCGATAAAATCGCCATTAGAAATATTTTTTTCATATGAGAATGGATTGTGAAATGCTTATTTATTCTTGGATTTTTTCGATTTCAAATACTTTTTTGGAATAGGCACACCGCTTGATTCTGCTTGCCACATGAGTCCTACCACCCACCAGCGCCCTTGGTCATACATCAGTTGAAAACTATTGATGCCTTTATCAAAAGGTTCACCTTCAGGGCTTCGCTTTGTCAAATAGACCATAAAAACCTGCGCAATATCGCCATAGCGATCAATCGTCAAGCTACCCACCGTTTCAAAGAAATCTTGCGCTTCGAGGCGCGGGGCGACGTTGCTAATATAATTTTCTACCGACAACTCGGCAACTGCAAGTTGATCGTTGCGCTTCGTACGAATATGAAATTTTACATCGCCTCGAAATAAATTGCGAAAACGAGCCATATCCATTTTGCGGCCGGCAGGCCCGGAGATGACATCCAATACTGCTTCCATCGTGCTTTCGATGGTTTCGGTATCTTTGCTGTAATCTTGCGCAATTAGAGCCGATGAATTTGAAAAAATGCAAACCGTAATTGCTATAAAAATGAGCTTTTTCATGTATTTTGTTTTTCAACGGTTTAAATGTAAGCAACCTTGCGAAATTGCGATTGTTAAATCCTGCAAAATAAATATTGAAAATCTTTAAAAGACCGCCCCAATCATGAAAATCGTTTTTGCCATTGCATCCTTATTTCTTACTGCCTGCGCTACAACAAAATTTAATTTGGGCAATGAAGGTTTGCCACTTGCGCCTGACTACTCCAATCCTGCTCATTGGGCAGCGCTGCCAAGTAAACAAGACAATGCAGACCGTACGCCCGCAGATTCTATTTTGGATGAACAATCAACTGCCGAAGTGGATGTTTTTTTCCTACATCCTACTATTTACACGGGCAAGCGCGGCGACCAACCCTGGAATGGCCCAATTGATAATGCAGACCTCAATCAAAAAGTAGATGAAACCACCATTCTCAATCAAGCCAGTATTTTTAATGGCGTGGGGCGGGTGTATGCACCGCGTTATCGGCAAGCGCATTTGAGCGCTTATTTTACAGAAGATCGCGCGGCTGCTGAAGCTGCTTTTGAGATAGCTTATCAAGATATAAAATCAGCATTTGAATATTATTTACAATATTATAATGAAGGGCGTCCTATTATTATCGCTTCGCATAGCCAAGGTACAACCCACGGCAAGCGACTCATACGGGAATATTTTGATGGAAAACCGCTTCAAAATCAATTAATTGCAGCGTATTTAGTAGGTATTCCAGTTGAGAACGATTATTTTCACGAAATCAAGCCTTGCGATTCACCCAATGAAACAGGCTGTTTTGTATCCTGGCGCGCCTATCGCAAAGGACATTTTCCAAAATATCATACCAAAAACAATAATATTGTCGTTACCAATCCGCTGACATGGACACGAGATACAACGCTTGCGTCAAAAGAACTGAATAAAGGTGCGGTGCTGCGCAAGTTTGATAAAATTTATCCGCAATTGGCAGAAGCACAAGTGCATGATGGTTTGCTGTGGCTGGAGCGCCCGAAATTTCCGGGCAGTTTTTTATTGAAAAATCCCAATTACCATGTAGGTGATTATAATTTATACTATTTAAATGTGCGGTATAATGCAAAGGAAAGAGTGAAAGCGTTTTTGGAGAAGAACTGACAGAAGTCAGAATAGAGATGTCAGACTGTTTTAATAAATCTGACCTCCGTCCTCCGACTTCTTTAAATTTTAAATGCTAAACTTGATAAAAAAGCGTTATACCCTTTAGAAATCCAGGCGATGGACATTTATGCTCGTAAATCGAGGTGGAAATTATATTTGGCAGCAGGTGGCGTTATCATCCTGCTGATCTCCCTCTTTATACTCGCTATCTTTCTCAAATGCTGGCCGCAGGTGAACGCACGAAAGTAGAAAACTGGGCATTGGCGATGGAGCAATTGACCGATCCAAATCGCTCCCTGGATGAAGATATTACACTTCAGTCCGAAATTATTAAAAGCAATACCACTATTCCGATCATGATCGTTAACGAACGTGGCGATGTAGATGATGCTGTGAATTTTGGACCTGGATTGGATAAGGATAAAGATTATCTGAAAAAAGAAGTTCAAAAATTACAAGAAAGTGGTTTTGAGCCAATTCCAAGTTTTGCAGGTACTTATATTTACTTCAAAGAGTCAAAAGTACTTCAGCAACTCCGCTATTTCCCTCTGGTACAATTGGTGCTGATTATAGCCTTTATCGGATTTGGTTATATGGGCTTTAGTTCTGCCCGGCGCGCCGAGCAAAACCGCGTGTGGGTAGGCATGGCTAAGGAAACCGCCCATCAATTGGGCACGCCTATCTCTGCTATCATCGGGTGGATTGAGCATTTGAAAGAGACCCTCCCGGACAACGATGAGTCGCAAGAGGTCGTAGAAGAGCTTCGTAAAGATGTGCATCGACTGGAGTTGGTGGCAGATCGCTTTTCTAAAATCGGCTCTGCGCCAGTGCTGGAGCGGGTCAATATTTTTGAAGAATTAGACCAATGCCGTGCCTATATGCAGGCGCGTGCGCCGCGCAAGGTTTCGTTTCAATTTCCGGATTTGCGACAAGAACCTGTTTTTGTCAATTTGAATCCACATTTGTTCGACTGGGTAGTAGAAAATCTCATGCGCAATGCGATTGATGCGATGGAAGGCAAAGGTGAAATCCGAGTGGAGGTGCATTCTGACGGGCATTCTGTTTTTATTGATTTGAGCGATACGGGAAAAGGGATTCCGCATAATAAATTTAAAACCGTTTTTGAGCCTGGCTACACGACCAAAAAGCGAGGATGGGGGCTAGGACTCTCGCTGGCTAAGCGTATTATCGAAGACTATCACGATGGTAAAATTTTCGTCAAGCGCTCGGAAGAAGGTAAGGGTACCACATTTACTATAAAATTCTCTCAAGAAAAAGCCGCCGAACTCGCTACTAAAGCACTGGAAGTGAGCCGTGTGTAAGGAAAATCATATAAAACCGAAAGCATAAGGCTTGGTGAACTTTTCGAGTTTACGAAGCCTTATTTGCATATTTTTGTTTGTAACTTGCGTTTGTTGTTACAAAAGCTTTACTTTACAATTTTACAGCAGCAGTGTTATTGCTAATTTGAAATGAATTATGGGTGTTGTCATTTCTTTACTCAATCATAAAGGCGGCGTCGGAAAAACCACAAGTGCGATCAATATTGGCGCAGGGTTGGTAGAATTGGGCAAAAAAGTATTGCTGGTGGACCTTGACCCGCAAGCAAATCTTACCCTTTCGCTGGGCATTCCTCGGCAGCCGATCACCATTTACGAAGCGATTCGAGGAGAATCAGAATTAAAACCTGTTCGGGCCAAAGAAAATCTTGATATCGTCATTTCTACGCTTGATCTTTCAGGCGCAGAGATGGAATTGATTAACGAGGCTGGGCGCGAGCAAATTCTGCGGGAACTCTTCGAGCCAGTGCGCGAAGAATACGATTTTATCATCATCGATTGTCCGCCATCTCTGGGTTTGTTGACTTTAAATGCCTTGACGGGCAGCGATTATGTCATTATTCCTTTGCAAACAGAATTCCTGGCGATGCAAGGTTTGGCAAAAATCAAGCAAGTCATTCAAAAAGTGCGTTTGCGCTTGAATAAAAAGCTTGAAATTGCTGGGGTTATGGCGACCATGTATGATCATCGGAAAGTACTCAATCGAGATGTGGTGGATACGATTAAAAAGTATTTTGGCGACCTGGTATTTGAAACGATGATTCGTGATAATGTGGCCTTAGCCGAAGCGCCTTCTCAGCGGAAAGATATATTTGATTATAATTCTACTAGTTCTGGTGCAGAAGATTATTTGTCTTTGTGTAAAGAAATTTTGGTGCGGATTGAAAATGGCTTTGCCTCTACAAAAAGTGAATTTGGCAGCACAGCTACAGCAGAGGAATAGGGTTGGAAATTAGGAAATTGAGATATTGGGATATTAGGAATTTGTAATATCAAATCGTGAGTAGAAAAAAATTCGTAGAAGATTTCGGGAAGCTATTTGGCGATGAGGATGCGGAGATTCTGTCGGAAGACTCCGTATTGTTATCGAGCAAAAGTGTGGAAGAGCGAAAACGCAGTCAGGCCAGGAGTCGCGCCGCGCATGGTAAGAATTTTGCCTCCGATTTAGAAAGTTTTTTGGAAGAAGCCTTCGAAGAGTCATTTGAAGAACATTTTCAGAATGAAAGCAAATCACCGCAGATAGAATCGCAAATCAAAAAGCATAACCGTCGCCCCATGAGTGGTTTGGATGGACTCATCCGCAGCACGGTTGAACCCAGTAGTATTGAATTTCACGAACTCCCTACCCGTCGTGTCACCTTTGTTTTTGATAAAAGAAAACTTGAAAAGCTTAAAACTATCGCCCGCCTGGAGCGTACTTATCTAAAGGACATTATTGATGACATTGTTGAAGAATTCCTGGAATCGTATGAAAAGGACAAAGAAGACCTTCACTAACACAATACTTTCAATATAAGCCGGACACTATTCATTTTCCAAATTTGAACCCCCTACCATATGAAATGCTACATTACTACGCTGTTGGTTATTTTTGGTTTATTCCCACAATTGCAATACGCGCAGGATACGATTCCGCACAGGCGTCCTAAGGTCGGTTTAGTGCTGAGCGGCGGCGCTGCTAAAGGTATTGCGCATATTGGCGTACTCAAGGTGCTAGAGGAAGCCGGCATCGTGCCTGATTACATCACTGGCACCAGCATGGGCAGTATCATTGGAGGCTTGTATGCAATAGGTTATTCCGCTCAGGATATGGAAAACCTAATCCTGGCGCAGGACTGGGATAAAGTTTTAAGCGATCGCATTCCGCTCAACGAAGTGATTTTTGAAGAAAAACCTTTTTTTGAGAATGCTTTGCTCGATTTATCCTTAGAAAAATGGAAGATTAAGATTCCCAGCGGGTTAATTTATGGTCAGCAAATAAACAATCTGTTGACGAAGCTTACCTTATCAGCTCATAATATTCAACATTTCCACGAACTTCCTGTCCCTTTTGAATGCGTTGGATCAGATATTATTCAAGGTTTATCTGTGCCGCTTCGACAAGGCTATTTGCCAGATGCAATGCGCGCCAGCATGGCCATTCCCACTGTTTTCACGCCTATTGTAAGGGATTCCTTGTTGCTGGTGGATGGCGGATTGGTGCATAATTTTCCGGTGTCGGAAGTAAAAGCCATGGGCGCTGATATTATTATCGGCGTCTATACAGGAGCTCGTCGCGCAGATGTAGAAAAACTGAACTCTTTGACAGGTATTGTCACGCAGGCGGTCTTTCTTTTAGGCATCCAGGACGCAGAGCGAGAAGTGCATCTTTGTGATATTTATATCGAGCCAGATTTAGATTTTTATGCAGCCCAGGATTTTAAAAAAGCAGATTCGATCATCGCACGTGGCGAACGCGCAGCAAGAGCAAAATTTGCCGAACTCAAAGCATTGGCGGACTCCATTAATCAAATTGGGCCGCCGCCTTGTATTTCGGCACTCCCAAAAATGGATAGCCTTTGGATAGACAGAATAGAAGTGGAAGGCAATTCAGAATTTACTGGCGTGGAAATCAGCAATGAATTTGGGCTAAAGCCAGGTAAGATGACTACCCCTGAGCACCTGGCAAATTGTGTGAATAATCTCTACGGCACCAATTATTTTCGCACAGTGGACTATCGCTTAAAAAAAGTAGGTGATATCAACGCTTTGGTTATAAAAGTGCAGGAGAAATCGCCCGTGATGCTCAAAGCCGCGATTCATTACGATAGTTATTCAGAAGCTGGATTTTTGTTGAATATGACTTTACGCAATTGGCTGATGCCTTCTTCGCGTTTTATGGTGACTGGCAAAGTTGCAGGAAATTATCGACTGAATTTCTCGCTTCTAAAATATTTGGGCAAGATTAAAAAGACAGCACTATTTGCTAATCTGCAATTTAATCGCGATAAAATTCCTATTTTCCGAAATGGCATCAGGAATGAAGAATTTAGCCTTTTTGACACGCCACTTGATATTGGCATTCAAAAGCGATTGGGTAAGAACGCTCTAATTGGTATGGGTTTTCAACGGGAGCAAGTTCGTTTTCGCCCAGTGACAGGTACAGACATTGTTTTTGACCGACTTTCTTATCGGAATTATAATGTCTTTGGCTTTTATCAATTGAACACCTTGGATCGGAATATCCTTCCAACCGAGGGCACTACGCTTTCCATCGAATTCAAATATTTGCGAAATAATCGATTTGAGGTTGAGAATCTGGATTCTCCAATGCCGATATCAGAAGACTCCATTTTCGCATTCGATCCGTACAGCAAATTAATGCTTTATTCCAAGAGCTATATCAAACTTCATCAGCATGCTTCGCTTACTTTGACGCCGTTTTTAGGCATTACATTTAATCCTAATAACACCTTCGGCGACTTCTTTTTGCTCGGAGCCCCGGATGCACTCAATCGCAGGGCGCTACCTTTTCACGGTTTAAACCCAAATGAAATAGTGACGCAGAGCATTCTGGGCGCAGGTGTAGGCTATCAGCATTTTCTGAAGAGCAATTTGATGCTATCTTTTGATGTGAATGCAGCGTTTTATACACAGCCAAATGTGTTGCGCGACGACTTCGGCAATGCTGATTATCAGTCGATTGTGGGAGGTGGCGTTTCTATAGGATATAATTCTTTCATTGGTCCGGTGAAGCTTTCTTTTGCTATTCCATTCTACGCAGAGGGCGATATACGCGACAAACTGCGCACGTATATCATATTGGGTCACCGTTTTTAAGCAAGTACTAAATATTTTATTATTTTTTAATATTTCAATATAAATTGAAGTTGGTCGGAAAAAAATCGCATTTTATCAATCGTTTTTTGCAACCATTTATATTCTGAATCATCTTTGTAATAAGAAATCATTTTTTTAATCAAACCCGACTGATTTATGAAGTATTTAATTCTATTGCTGGCGCTATGCCTGACAGTAAGCGTTTCTGCGCTTGCATCCAATCAAGACCTACCTGTTGAACCAAAAGTAAATGTCAACGTCAAGGCTTTAAAAGAAAGAACGGTTGAAGTGTTCCTTTCTAACCTTCAACAAGAACGTACCAGTATTTCCATCGAATCATTGGACGGCGAAACGACTTATTTCAAAGATATTGTGAATGAGCACAATGGCTACCGCAAAAGACTCAATTTACGCGATCTTCCTTATGGCCGATACTTGCTTGTGGTAAAGCAAAACGGTGAGAAATTGCAGCAAGTAATTGTTTTGGACGACGAACACGGAATGCTACTTTCGGATATTTCGAAATAAGATGCAAAACTAGTGAGAGATACTTTCGTACAAGGCCTTCGACGGAGCAGTCGAAGGCTTTCTTGTTTTCTATACTTTTTCAATGATAACAGCATAGCCTTGCCCAACGCCAATGCACATGGTGACTAAGGCGTAGCGCTTGTTTTGCTGGTGCAATTCAAGTGCTGCTGTTTGCAAAATACGTGTACCGCTCATGCCCAGCGGATGCCCCAGCGCAATCGCGCCGCCATTAGGATTAATCCTTGGATCATCATCTGCAATTCCCCATTTGCGCGTGCACGCAAGTACTTGTGCGGCAAAGGCTTCATTGATTTCAATAATATCTATGTCTTGCAAAGTTAATCCAGCTTTTTTCAAAGCTTTTTCAGAAGCAAAAACCGGCCCAATGCCCATAATGTGCGGTTCTACCCCGACTACACCAGAAGCAACAATCCGCGCTAAAGGCTTGAGATGAAAGCGTTTCACCGCTTCGCTGGAAGCGACAAGCATTGCTGCTGCCCCATCGTTCAATCCGGAAGCATTTCCGGCCGTTACGGTGCCGCCATCGGATTCTTTTTTGAAAGCAGGTTTTAATTTTGCTAAAATCTCGACCGTCGTATCGGGTTTTATAAATTCATCCTGATCAAACCGGATTGGATTGCTTTTCCGCTGAGGAATTTCTACGAAAGTAATTTCTTTTGAAAACCGTTGATTCTGTTGAGCTTTAGCGGCTTTCATTTGCGACCAGTAGGCGAATTGATCCTGATCCTCTCGGCTGATATTATACAATTCCACCAGATTCTCAGCGGTTTCGCCCATAGCGTCTGTGCCGTACAATTCTTGCATTTTCGGATTTACAAATCGCCAACCGAAGCTGGAGTCATACATTTTTGCATCATTCCCAAAAGCTTGGGAGGATTTTGAGATCACCCAAGGACCACGGGTCATATTTTCTACCCCACCCGCGATAAACAAATCTCCATCACCCGCCAAAATCGCGCGATGCGCCTGAATGACTGCCGACATGCCAGAAGCACACAGGCGATTCACCGTTTCGCCAGGAACACTGAAAGGTAGACCAGCCAGTAACAAGGCCATCCGCGCCACATTGCGATTGTCCTCGCCAGCCTGATTGGCACAGCCCAGGATTACATCGTCATAAGCATCGCCGGGAATTTCAGGGTAGCGCTCAATCAATTTTTGTATAACCAAAGCCGCCAGATCGTCGGTACGAACGGAAGCTAAAGTACCGCCGAACTTACCAATGGGCGTTCGCACGGCATCAAGAATGAATGTTTCCTTCATAATTTGGTAATATTTGGCAAAATGAATTCAGATTTTTTCTAATACTTCACGGGTACGCTCATTTTTCAAATCGCCTGTATTGACAGTGCTTGCAGGCTCAAACAATAAAATATGTGCTTCTTGCTCAGCTACTGGCCGATGCTCTACCCCACGCGGCACGATCAAGAATTCGCCCGCTTTTAAAAGGATATTTTTATTACGAAATTCCATAGTGAATTCACCATTCACGACTAAGAAAAGTTCATCTTCATGATCGTGCTTATGCCAGACAAATTCGCCTTGAATCTTAACCAATTTGACATGCTGCCCATTCAATTCGCCTGCTATACGCGGATTCCAATAGTCAGAAAAAAGTGAGAATTTATCTTGAAGATTAACTTTTTCGATAGGCATGATTTGGATGATTTTAGATTATCCGATGATTTTCATTTTTTGCATCAGGAAAGTGGCGTTTCGGTTCTTGGCAGTGCCGGATTTTAATTTATAATCAAAATGCAAATCCCCATTTTCAATAACACTTTCAAAGCATAAATTACCCAATTCCGAAGGAAAATCCTGCTCCATTTTTGACAATTCAATATCGTGCGTCGCCAACAACCCGATACAACCCAGGTCAACCAATCGTTTCACCAATTCTTGACTACCATATAATTTATCATCCGAATTCGTACCGCGCAGCACTTCGTCCAATAAAACCAGGGCTTTTGAATCTTTTTCCAATGCTTGCAAAATTTCCTGCAAACGCCGTAATTCTGCATAGAATGTTGACACATGATCTTGTAAAGAATCCGATTGTCGCAACGAGGAATGAATTTCAAGAGGGCTGCACTCAAAATAAGTTGCACAAACAGGCGCTCCACAGCGCGCCAGCAGTACATTCACGCCGACCGTGCGCAAAAAAGTACTTTTGCCCGACATATTAGAACCGGTTACAATATATAATCGCTTTCCTTTGCCAATTGAAAAATCATTGCTCACACATTCCTGTGCAGGGATGAGTGGATGCGCCAGGTCTTTAGCTTCGATAAAAGGCTGATTTTCAATAAGATTCGGTACAATATATTCAGGATGATTAAATTGAAAAGTAGCTAAAGAATTCAGCATTTCCATTTCAGCGATAGCGTCGAGCCATTTTCGGAGGTGGTCTTTATTTCGCAGTTTCCATTTTTCAAGCCAAAGCACACATTGAATATCATACATGATCGCCCCGGTGAGCAGGATGTAAACAATGGCATTTAATCTTTGATCAAAAAAACGAGCAATCGTATCCAGTTTCTTTAATTCCCGATGCGCTTCTTTAGTATTATGATATGCTTTTTGTAATATTTCTGATTGAAATGAATTTTTATTAATCAAATTAAATAATTCTGCGAAAACGCCCAAGGATTCTACATTTCTGGAAATGGCAGCGTGAATATTCTTTATTTTAAAAGCAAAAATGCCCGGTAAAGCGAAGTTGAGAAAGAAGAAAAATGTAATAATGGAAATATTTTGGAATGCAATTCCCAGGATTAAACCCAGAAAAAATAAGGCCGGCATAAGGATGCGCGCTACCCGAATAAAGCGTTGTTGATACAATTCCGGGGAACTTTCTACCCAGGCGAGCAATTGAGCATAATCCGGCGCATTGCTGCGTGTGCGCAAGGCTTGCGCCAAAAATGCTTGTCTAAACTCGATTTGTTCGGCCAATTCGGCAACTGCAAGTTGCTGATTTTTAATTATTTGAATATTTTTTAAAGGATTTTGAAGGAGATTGGCCAATCGTTTTTCACCAAGCTCGGTAGCCGCGCGATTGAGTAAATGAAAAATAGAGCGCGACCCAAAAACATCCAGATCAAGTAAATAACTTTCATCACTATGAAAACGAGTACCGTCATTCAAAAAAGAAGGCTGATGCTGTAGTACTTGGAGTTCATTTTCATTGATGCGAATGAGATTGCGCTTGAGTTCTCGTTCATCGAAAAATTTGATATGACGCTTGACTAACCATAAAAAAAGTATTAAAAGTATAAAAGCAATTACCAGCCAGGCATATTGATAGCCCAGTCTAAAAAAAAGGAAAATAGAACCGCCAAAGCTCAGGAAAGTGAGCAACCGCGCCCAACCCAGCCAAAAAATTTGAGTGTTCAAATTCCTATGAAGAGCCTGATAATGCTGCTTTCGAGACGTATAAAATTCGATAAAATTCATAGTCGGGTTTCGATCATTATGTTATTCATTCTCCAATATCCTCATTCCAGAGAGTTGGATGCTCGGCAATAAAGGCTTCCATCAACTGAATACATTCAATGCTATTCACTACTTCTACTTCCACCCCTCTGCTTTTTAATAATTCTTCTTCGCCCATAAAGGTTTTATTTTCTCCTATAATAACTTTGGGAATGCCATATAATAAAATCGCTCCTGAGCACATTGAGCAGGGTGACAGCGTAGTATATATCACACATTCTTTATATATTGAAGCAGGCTGCCGGCCTGCATTTTCAAGGGCATCCATTTCTCCATGTAGCACGGCACTTCCTTTTTGCACGCGCCGATTATGCCCTTTTCCTATGATTTTGCCTTTGTGCACTATGACCGAGCCAATGGGAATGCCTCCTTCTTTAAGTCCCTCGGTGGCTTCCTGAATAGCGGCTTGCATGAATTGATCTATCATGGAAATATTTTTTTTGATATTTACTATGTAAAATTGTATTTTAAAAATATATATTTATAATTGATTATCAATTTTTTATTACAAAAAGAAATTTATTCCAATTATTATATTTGGAGGTTTAATTTCCATTTAAAACAGTATAAAAATAACCTTAATCATTATGTTGGTCAATCAGTACCGGGTTGCCGTCAGGATCAAGAAGTGAAAAATGACAAGGGCCGCTTTCCTTATCCATATTGCCTTCCTGCGCGATGGCTAAGCCTTGCGATTTTACTTCTTTATAAATAGCGCGGGCATCCGTCGGGTTGAACGTCAAGACATTTTGAGGAAACATATCTTGAAAAAGTCCAATTTTAAGATCGCTATTAAGCATCATCAACCATTTTTGCTCGACGCCGCCCCAGCGTTCGTCTTGCACGAAGCCGAGTTTTTCATAAAATGCTTTGGAAGCAACGATGTCTTTCACGCTGAGTGCGATGTAATGGGTGCCAAGATTCATAGCTTATTATTTTTCAGGAAATGAGAAATCAATCTCCGTATTATCGCCGATATTCAGGCTATGCTTCATACCGGTGATCGCAGTGTCATTGCCTACTACCGAATGATGTAATATTACTTCCCGAAGCGAAGCGTAATTACCTATGATCGAGTCCTTTACGATAGCATTATTGATTTTAGCGTTATTACCGATGGTTACATGCGGCCCGATAATCGAGTTAACGATCTGACAATCAGCACCAATGCTGACTGGATGGATAATAATCGCGCTATCAAATTCAGGCAAATCGGCAGAGGCATAACCTTCGCGGTCGAGCAGGATAGCATTGGTCTGAAGCAACACTTCGCGCTTGCCGCAGTTGAACCAATTGTCCACTGTAATCGTGCGAAGCTGTACGCCTTTTTCAATCATACGCATCAGCGCATCCGTGAGCGGGTACTCTTCTTCGGTGCGGATTTGATTTTTTATATTAAAATCTAATGCTTCGCATAAAACACTGACTTCCTTTATTTTATAAAATCCTACCATTGCCATATCCGACTTCGGGATTTTAGGCTTTTCTACTACTCTATTCACCACGTTGTCTTCACCATACTCTACCACGCCAAATTCGCGGGGATCGGTGACTTTTTTTACACCCAGGCAAGAACCTGGGAAGTCCATTACTTTTTGAAAGTCCACATCCACAATGATATCTCCAAAAAAAATAATGACTTCATCCGCATTTTTCCAGGCAGCACGGGCCGTCCAAATTGCATGAGCTGAGCCAAATCGCTCTTCTTGAGTTACAAATTCTTTTTTGAGATTGGGATAAGTTTGTTCCACATAATCCTTGATTTTTTCACCCAGGTAGCCGATAATAAAAACAAATTCGCGGACACCGACTTCCATCAATTGATCAATAATAAAGGATATAATGGGTTTGCCCGCTACAGGAATCAGCGGTTTGGGTTGCGTATAAGTCAAGGGGCGAAGTCGGGTACCGGCGCCGGCTACTGGTATAATGGCTTTCATGGCAGTGTTATCGTAAAATTTGTGGGCAAATTATTGCCGCAAATCCACTCTAAGGTAAAGAGATTTTGCAAAAGTACAGTAGAAATGCATTTTTCCTCGACAAATAAGATGCTTCCTTTTCTTTTGGTTTATTTATTTTGGCCTTATCTGAAAAATAAGCATTTATCTTATGAACAAAGGCAAATTATATCTTATCCCCACACCGCTTGGTGAAAATGGAATGCAGACCATTCCGCCTTATGTGGTCGCTATTTTACAAAATCTTGAAGTGCTCATCGCCGAACGCGCCAAAACGGCCCGCCATTTCATCAAAGCATTATGCCCGGGGAAGTCGCTTGATTTGACAATCTATGAACTTAATAAACATACACCCCAACAAGAAATAAGCAGTTTTCTTGAAGCCGCAGAAAGTGGACAAGACATTGGATTGATGTCGGAAGCGGGCGCGCCTGGCGTGGCGGATCCTGGGGCAGTTGTTGTCTGGCAAGCGCATCAGCGTGGCATAGAAGTCGTGCCGCTTGTCGGGCCATCTTCCATTTTATTAGCTTTGATGGCATCGGGCATGAATGGACAATCGTTTTGTTTTCATGGTTATCTTTCGCCTAAGAAGCCAGCGTTGAAAAGGATTTAAAGCGCCTGGAGCAGCTTTCCGCAAAATTCGATCAGACCCAAATTTTTATCGAAACGCCGTATCGCAACAGTGGGGTTATAGAGGCGGCCTTTAATGCTTTGTCACCAGCTACCAAATTTTGTATTGCGGTTGATTTAACCTTGCCCACGGAATGGGTAAAAACGCATACGATGCAGGAATGGCTTACTGCGGAGCTGCCGGAATTGCACAAGCGGCCCGCCATTTTTTTATTATACGCACGCTAAAGCCCCTAATTTTGGGGATTGTGAATTATTTAGAAATTGTCCAAATTATCATCCGAAATTTCAATTGACAAAATGCTGACACATACTGACAATCGTTCCTATAATTTTGCGTCATTATTCAACCCCAACAACCAATAAAAACAATAAAAAATGTTACGCGATCTAAAAATACTCACGGTTACCCATAAGTCGGCGAGTCTCAAGGAAATTAGAGATTTTGTTATCAAACCATCCGATGACTTTCCTTTGCAATCACAGCTGGGAAATTTGAAGGAAGTATTCGAATTAAAAGAGTTATTATATATAGCTACCTGTAATCGAGTGATTTATTTTTTTATTTCCGAATCTGAACTCAGCATTTCGTTCGCTACTCAATTTTTTCAACATATCAATCCTGATTTAAACGAAAATCGCATCGCTGCGGCTACCCAATTGCTTGAAGGTACGGATGCCATTGCCCATTTGTACGAAGTTGCAGCCTCCATTGATTCATTGGTAGTCGGTGAGCGCCAGATTTTGGGGCAACTCCGTGAAGCTTACGATCAATGCCATGCCTGGGGTTTGACGGGTGATACGATTCGTTTGGCCTTCCAGCAAATGGTAGTGGCTGCGAAAGAAGTATATGCTCGGACGCGTATTGGCGACAAGCCGGTGTCGGTGGTTTCGCTGGCGGTGCGCAAAATGCTGTCTACCCATTTACCAAAAGACGCGCGTATTCTATTGATCGGCGCGGGACAAACCAATGCTTTGGTTGCAAAATTCTTAGCCAAACAAGAATTCGCAAATGTAACTGTTTTCAATCGCAGCTTGCAAAAAGCAGAAGAATTAGCAAAACTACTTGAAGGAAAAGCAAATACGCTTACAAATATCTTTGAATATAAAGAAGGTTTCGATTGTTTGTTCGTTTGCACAGGCTCGACCGATCCGATCATTCAGCCCGAATTATACGAGCAATTATTGCAAGGTGAAACCGATACCAAAATTGTGATTGATCTTGCCATTCCGCACAACGTAGCGCCAGAGGTGATTGAAAATTATAATATTCAATACATTGAAATTGAAGGCTTACGTACGCTTGCACAAGAAAATCTCGCATTCCGCGAAACAGAGGTGGAAAAAGCACGCCAAATCCTTGCGAATTATGTAGCGGAATTTCCAACCTTATTCAAGCAGCGCCAATTGGAACGCGCCATGAGCCGCGTACCCGAAGAAATCAAAGCCGTGAAAGCCAAAGCGCTCAGTGAAGTCTTCCGCAAGGACGTAGAACAACTCGATGCCTCCACCCGCGAATTACTCGAAAAAATGCTCACTTACATGGAGAAAAAATGTATCGCCGTGCCCATGAAAGTGGCGCGGGAGATGGTGGGGTGAAGGATTACTTCCCAGCCGCTTCCTTAATCTTCTTCTCCAATTCATACTCATCGCCAGGCACGTAGCCGGAGTGCGCATATATCACATTGCCATTAGCATCCACAAGGAAAGTCTGCGGAATCGTCTGAAAATTCAGCGCGTTTTTCAATTGTTGATTGGCATCAGAGAGGATGGTGTAAGGCCAGCCTTTGGTTTCGACCATCGGACCTACTTTCGGCAGTGCACGTTGCGTATCAATGGTGATCGCTATGATTTCCACATTGTATTGTTCCTGCCAATCTTCGTATAAATCCGCCATCGCATCGAGTTCGAGTTGGCATGGCTTGCACCAGGTCGCCCAGAAACTCAGGATTACAAGTTTTCCATTATTTGTAATCTTTTGAATATCAACAGCTTGCCCATCCAAAGTTTTCACTTCTACCGAAGGGATTGACTTTTGGGCAAAGGAAGAAAAAGTGCTAAATGTCGTGATAGCGAAAAGAATCAGGAATTGCTTCATGGTGCGTCTGGTAAATTTTTAGTTTTTTTGAGCAATGTTTTTACAAAATTAAAGCTTTCGCCCGAAGGAAGCTGTCCGTTAGGAAACATTTAACCTTTAAGACCGTACACGATAGACATCAGGCCTTGAAAAAGGTTTGGCATCTGATGTGCTAAAACAAAACCGATGAAACCGATTTTTTGCATAATCCCGTCGTTACTACTTGTTATTCAATCTTTTGCGCAAAATAATCCGCAAATTTCTGGTAGCCTGGAAACCAATGCCAATTTTTTTATTCGTGACTCCACGATTGGCGCAGCAAACACGCCCCAGTACGACCGCCAGCTCTACGGGGGTGAGGCTTGGCTCAATTTGGCTTACAGCAATTGGGGTTTCGATTTTATCCTGCGATTTGATTTGTTTAATAATTCTAATTTATTAAATCCCACAGGTTCTTACTCCGATGAAGGCATTGGGCGCTGGTATATCAATAAAAAAATCAATAAGTTGGGGATTTCCGCAGGATATATTTACGATCAGATTGGTAGCGGTATCATATTCAGAGCTTATGAAGAGCGTCCGCTCTTGATTGACAATGCTTTATACGTTTTACGACTTTCTGATGATCTTGCGCCTGATTGGCAAATCAAGGCTTTTACCGCCGCCAAAAGCAACAATTTGATACATATAATTCTATTATAAAAGGGCTAAATATAGAAGGTTTTCTGACGCTTGGCGACTCTACAGGTGGCGTAGCGCTTGCGCCGGGCTTTGGCATCCTGAATCGCACTTTAGATGATAATTCTATGAATTCTTTAGTGGCAACTTTAAATACGTATCCAAAAGATGATATTTTTGAACCAAAATATAATAATTACGCCTTTTCATTATATAATACTTTAACAGCTGGTCCAGTATCCTGGTATTTGGAAGCAGCATATAAGACAGAAGACCCTATTAATAATCCTTTTGGCGTTATTATGCGTGATACAGTCGCGGTTGTCGGTGATAAATTTATTCAAGAACCAGGTTCGGTGTTGTATTCCAGCATCAGTTATGCGAAAAGTGGCTTGGGCATCACCTTGGAAGCCAAAAGAACCGAGAATTTTACCTTTCGCACACGCCCGCAAGCGCAACTGAATCAGGGTTTTGTGAACTTTTTGCCGCCGATGGCGCGGGTGAATACGTATCGTTTAGCTTCTCGTTATAATGCCGCCACGCAGGAATTGGGGGAGCTTGCTTTTCAAGCAGATATTCGTTATTTATTTAATAAAGACTGGACTTTTAATATAAATGTTTCCAATATTACAAATCTGGACGACGAATTATTATATCGTGAAGTTTATACCGAAATCGGTTATAAATATAAACGCGAATGGAGCATTTTGGGTGGCGTACAATTTCAAAATTATAATCAGGAAGTTTACGAATTCAAACCCGGCGTGCCGAATGTGCAAACGGTGACACCTTTTGCGGAGTTTTTGTACAAATTCGACCGCACCAAAGCCTTGCGAATAGAGGCGCAGGCGATGTTTACGGGCGAGGATAAATCCGTGGAATTGGGACAGGATTATGGTAGTTGGCTCTTTGGCTTGGCGGAATTTAGCATTGCGCCGCACTGGACTTTCACAGCATCTGATATGTATAATGTTGAAGCAGGACGTAATTCTCCGGTAAATGAAAATGGCGAAAAATTAAATATTCATTATCCAAGATTTGATATTTATTACACCTATCGCTCCAATCGTTTTTCACTGAGTTATGTAAAACAAGTAGAAGGCGTGGTTTGTGCGGGCGGTATTTGTCGCTTGGAGCCTGCATTTAGTGGGGTGAAGATGACGGTGAATTCGACATTTTAAATTGTAAAATGTAAAACCGCGAAATGTAAAATGTAAAAATTTAATACAAGTAAGTTTTTCAAACATTACATTTTTCGGTTAAAATAAACTCAAAAATGAAAAAGTTATTGACATTGTTCCTTGCAGCTTGCAGCTTGTGGCTCTTGTCCTGCGAAGAAATTCCTCCTATAATCAGCCCGATTGACCCCAATCCCGGCGGTGGCGAGGTGCAGCGTAGCATTTTGGTGGAAGAATATACTGGCGTGCGTTGCGTCAACTGCCCTGCGGGAAGTGAGGCTTTGCAAGCATTAATCAATATTTATGGAGAACGCTTGGTAGTGGTATCTTTTCATGCTGGTTTTTTCGCGCCACCTTATCCTGAAAGCAAGTTCGACCTTCGCACCCCGGATGGTGATAATCTGTTGAATTTCTTGGGTTCGCCGCTGGGCTATCCCGCAGCAGTGGTGAATCGCCGCTTGTTTGATGGTGAACCTCGCCTCCAATTAGGTCAAAGCCAATGGCCCGGCTATATCGCTCAGGAAATTGCCATTGCACCGAAGGTGAAGATAGAATTACAAAGAAATTATAATGATGCCAATCGTCAATTAACACTAAATGTTAATCTTGAAGTTTTGGAAAACCTTGATGCGACGGACGTTCGCCTCAGCGTAGCCCTCACCGAAGACGACATCGAAGATGTACAACTCACGCCCGCCGGGAAGCAGACAGATTACAAGCACAAACACGTCCTACGCGATATGTTGAGCAATTTCGATGGCAATCCGTTGACCGAATCCTTGAACGTTAGTGCAAAATTGCCAAAAGCTTTACTTATACGATTCCTGCTGAGTGGAATGCGAATAAGTGTAAGCTCATTGCCTTTGTGCATATCGGTGGTGATAAGAAGGATGTGTTGCAAGTGGCGCAGGTGAAGGTGGGGGGATGAATTATTAAGAATTTATAAAATCTATAATCAACATCTGATATATCCAATTACTACCATCTCACAAATTCCTTATCTTTGCCCATCTTTTTTACAAAACCGAACTTAATTTGGTTTTTCATAGTTGGACAACGAAATAGCAGAACGAAATGAAAGTTTCACTGAATTGGCTGAAGCAGTATGTAGATATAAACGTTAGCCCGGAACAATTGGGCGAAATCCTCACCGATATTGGCTTGGAGCTCGAAGGTATGGAGCAGGTGGAAAGTGTGAAAGGTGGCTTAGAGGGTGTTGTTGTTGGTCATGTTGTAGAATGTGGCAAGCATCCAAACGCCGATAAACTCTCGCTTACAAAAGTGGATATTGGCAACGGCGATTTGCTTTCGATCGTTTGCGGCGCACCGAATGTAGCTGCGGCACAGAAAGTATTGGTGGCAAAGGTTGGTACGACACTTTACCCCACAGGCAGCGAAGAATCATTGACCTTGAAAGAAACCAAAATTCGTGGCGAGTTATCGCAAGGCATGATCTGCGCGGAGGACGAACTGGGCTTGGGCGATAGCCACGCGGGGATTATGATCTTGCCGGAAGATATAAAGATTGGCACTTTGGCGAAAGATTATTTTAATATCGAAACCGATACGATTTATGAGATTGGCTTGACGCCAAATCGATCCGATGCTACTAACCACGTAGGCGTAGCGAAAGACCTCGCTGCTACCTTGAAAATCAATTACCATCACGAAGGCAAAGTCAAACTCCCATCAGTGGACGCTTTCAAAGTGGATAATCAAGACTTGAAGTTGGATGTGGTCGTTGAAAACTATGAGGCTTGCCCGCGTTACTCCGGCGTCAGCATCAAAGGCGTGAAGGTCGGCGAGTCACCTGATTGGCTCAAGAACCGCCTCAAACTCATCGGTGTACGTCCCATCTATAATATTGTTGATATTACGAATTTCGTGTTGCACGAGTTGGGGCAACCGCTCCATGCATTTGATTGGGACGAGATCGCTGATAAAAAAGTGATTGTCAAAACCTTGCCAGCAGGCACTAAATTTACCACTTTGGACGAAGTAGAGCGCAGTTTGAGTTCCGAAGACTTGATGATTTGTGATGGAAAATCCAATGGAATGTGTATTGGTGGTGTATTCGGCGGCGCAAAATCTGGAGTTAAAGACGAGACCAAAAATATTTTCCTGGAATCTGCGCATTTTCATCCAAAATGGATTCGCAGAAGCAAGACGCGGCACGGCTTGTTCAATTCGGAAGCAGCGAAGGTATTTGAAAAAGGTAGCGACCCGAATATTACGATTTATGCTTTGAAACGTGCAGCGCTAATGATTCAGGAAATTGCTGGTGGCGAAATCGCTTCTGAAATTGTCGATTTGTATCCAAATCCGATTGAAAAGAAAAAAGTGGAAGTCGCCTATGCCCATGTGAACCGCTTGATTGGAACCGAGATTGGGCAATTAGAAATAAAGAAAATTCTGGCGGCGCTGGAAATGGATATTCTTGCCGAAGATTCAGAGAAATTCACCGTTGCCGTTCCGACCAATAAAGCCGACGTGACGCGCCCTGCCGATGTGATCGAAGAAATCCTTCGGATTTATGGTTTTAACAATGTGCCTATTCCTGAGAAAATTCAAATTACAGCAGCTTCTGCTCCACAGCCCGATCCAAGCGCAATGCGCAATCTTATCGGGGATTACCTCGTAGCCAATGGATTCCATGAAACAATGGCAATGTCCATCACCGAGTCGCGCTATTATAAAGAACTATTGAATAGCATTCCTGATGAGGAGATTGTTTATATCAACAATACTTCTAATCCGACGCAAGACATTATGCGCCCAAGCATGTTATTCAGTGGTTTGGAGGCAATTGTGCGCAATCAAAATCGCCAGCAGTTGAGTTTAAAATTGTATGAATTTGGTAGAACCTATCATAAGTCGGGCGAAAAATATAAAGAGCAAAACCATTTGACCCTTTTTCTTACCGGCGAGCGCCATCCTGAAAGTTGGTTGTTGAAAGAAGAAAAAGAAGCGAATTTCTACACACTCAAGGCATTTGTGCAAAACATTCTAACTCGTTTAGGTGCAAGCAATTATCAAGAGACCGTCTTTCAAGACGAGGTTTTCGGCTATGGTATTCGCTACCATCGGGGCGAGCAGGTGTTGGCAGAATTGGGTAAGGTTTCGGCCAAGTTGGTCAAACAAATGGATATTCGAGGCGGCGTTTTTTATGCCGATTTGCATTGGGATAATTTGCTGAAAGTCTTGGCAAAACACATTATTTCGTTTGTAGAATTGAACAAGTTTCCAACGGTGCGAAGAGATTTAGCCTTGGTTATTGAAAATTCCGTAAAATTTGCAGATATTGCGCAGATTGCCAGAAAGGTAGGCAAAAATATCATCAAAGACGTCAACCTATTTGATGTTTATGAAAATGAACAGCAATTAGGTCCGGGAAAACGCTCTTATGCTGTGAGTTTCACATTGGAAGATACCACGAAAACCTTGCAAGACAAGGAAGTAGATAAAGTGATGGAACAACTCGTAAAAGAGTATGAAACAAAATTAGGCGCCATTATCCGACGTTAAGAATGTTTGATATTTAAAAAAAATGAAACTCTAAGCCCCAAGTGGTCAAACATTAAGAATGAATGCAAGCGAACAAATTGAAGGAATCGAAATAAAAGTGCGACAACTCGCGCTCAAACTTGAGAGATTACAACGCGAAAACGCCGCTTTGCTGACTGAGAATCAGCAAATTAAAGCCAATATGGAAAAACAAGAGGCGATGATCAGCGCCTTGAAAGATAAATTGGAAAACGCGCAAAGCGCATTGGAGCAGCAAGCAAACGAAGAGACGGAGCATTCCAAACATTTGAAGCAGCTTATAGATCAGTACATTATAGAAATTGATAAATGTATTGATTGGTTGCACCGCAACTAGAGTAGTGTGTATGGACGGGCAAGATACGAAAAGCATAACGGTTTTGATTGCAGGAAGACCTTATCCCTTGAAAATCAAAGCAGAGGATGAGCCAGTCATTCGCAAAATCGTAAAGGAAGTCAACGAAAAAATTAACCATTTTCAGTTGGCCTATACGAATAAAGACAAACAAGACTGTCTTTCGATGACGGTACTGACGTATGCCGTTGACTTGCATAAAGCTACCTTGCAGCAGTCTATGCAAGTAGAAAACCCCGAAGCGACACTCTCTGATAAGCTCTCTCAATTGGATGCACTTCTCGATAAGCTACTCTGAAACGATTCGCTATTTTCAATTATGTGTAATGTAGTGATTTTGTGTTAAAAAACTATATCATTACATCGCTATATCACTTTTATATAATAAAAACAAAAGTAGCATGGAAATAGTAATAGGAATTGCCATAGGTCTGGCAGCAGGTGTCGGGGTTGGATATTTTTTAGTGCAAACAATGATGAAGCGGGCTGGCATTAGGAAAATCGAAGAGATGAACGCCAAAGCAGACCTCGAAGTAAAGGAGGCGCGTCTGACAGCTAAGCGAATTGTAGATGAAGCGGAAACGAAGGCAGAAAAAGTAATGGGGCAGGCAGAAAGCCATCACGAGCGCATCAAGCAGCAAAAAATTCAAGAGGCGAAGGAGAAATTCAATAAAATGCGCTCGGAGTTTGACAAAGAAAAATCAGCGCATGTATTGGAGATGAAAGACCGCGAAATCGAAGTGAAAGCGCAAGAAAGTGAATTGAAGCAAAAGCAAGATAAATTTCAGGAGCGCGTAGATTGGCTGGAAGGCCAAAAAGCAGAATTAGAGTCGAAAGCAAGCGAATTGGGGACTATCCGTGAAAATTTGGAAGTTCAACTGAAAATCGTCGCAAAGCGAAAGGAAGAATTAGATGCCGCTAATGAATTGCGTATCAAGGAATTAGAAAAAGTGGCTAATCTGAGCGAACAGGAAGCCAAAGAACAGCTGCTCGAAGCAATCAAGGCGAAGGCAGAAACCGACGCGATGGCGATTGTGAAAGAATCTGTGGAGCAGGCCAAAGCCAATGCTAATAAGGAAGCCAAGAAAATTGTCATCCAAACGATCCAGCGAATGTGTGCTGAATATACGATCGAAAATACAGTTTCCGTCTTTCATTTGGACTCGGATGATCTCAAAGGTCAAATTATCGGTCGTGAAGGTCGCAACATTCGGGCGCTGGAAGCTGCTACTGGCGCGGAAATCGTGGTAGACGATACCCCAGAAGCGATTGTAATCTCAAGTTTCGATCCCATTCGCAGAGAAATTGCGCGTTTGGCATTGAAAAAACTCGTAGCTGATGGTCGTATTCACCCGGCTCGTATTGAGGAGATTGTAGCGAAAACTCGCAAACAACTCGAAGAACAAATTGTGGAAATTGGCGAGCGTACCGTGATCGAACTCGATTTGCACGGTTTGGATCCTTATCTCGTGAAAATGGTCGGGCGGATGCGTTTCCGTTCGTCTTATGGACAGAATTTGCTCAAACACTCGATTGAAACAGCAAATCTTTGTGCTACAATGGCGGCTGAATTAGGCATGAATCCTAAGCAAATCAAGATGGCAAAACGCGCCGGACTCTTGCATGATATCGGAAAAGTATCAGAAGAAGAAAGCGAACTCTCGCACGCGATTTTGGGGATGAAATTGGCTGAAAAATACAAGGAAATTCCTATTGTTTGCAATGCGATTGGCGCGCACCACGATGAAATCGAGATGAACAATATTATTTCACCGATTGTACAAGCTTGCGATGCCATTTCTGTTGCTCGACCAGGCGCTCGGCGGGAAATTCTGGAGAGCTATCTCAAGCGTATCGGTGAATTGGAGGAACTGGCGCTCGCGCATGACGGTGTACAAAAAGCTTATGCCATGCAAGCAGGCCGTGAATTGCGCGTGATTGTAGAAGCAGAAAAAGTGACCGACCAATACGCCGACGATCTTTCATTTATGATTTCGCAAAAAATTCAAAACGAAATGCAATATCCCGGTCAGATCAAAGTGACCGTAATCCGCGAAAAGCGGGCTGTTTCGTTTGCACGATAATTATAAAAACGTGGCAGTTGTATAAAAACTGTCACGTTTTTTCCTCAAACCATTCTATATACTTCCCTCGTATATATTAAAGTCTGCTTGGGTAGCATAATTGTGACCAATCGCCAATGTATTGCATTTGGTACTATTGTCGCGTTGAAGATAAATCGGATGGAAACTTCCTATCAAATCCAATTCTTGAGATATTTTTAGTCGTTTTGATATTTTAATGATAAAACCACACCATCTTATGAGTGCTAAAAGTTACTTTGATCCAGAAGATTTGAAAAAATTTGGTAATATCACCGAGCTTCAGGAAGTGATGGGTAAAAAATTCTTCGACTATTATGGAGAAGTATTCAAAGAAGCTGCCCTTACCGAGCGCGAAAAATCCTTGATCGCGTTAGCCGTTGCCCACGCTATTCAATGCCCCTATTGCATTGACGCTTACACTTCTACTTGCTTAGAAAAGGGTGCTGATGAAGAGCAAATGATGGAAGCAGTGCATGTGGCTGCAGCTATTCGTGGAGGTTCGTCATTAGTATATGGGGTTCAAATGATGAATCAAGCTAAAAATTGAGTATGTAATTGGAATACAAGATACTGAGTATTAAAAAAGATAATATGTCTGTTACACAACGATCTAAATCTCTGCGATCCAGGGATTCCCAATTGTCAGATACTTTTATGCAATTAAAAGTACTCAATGGCCAAGAAATAAGCAATGCACAATTTCCTGCCTTTCATAAAAAAATAGAAGCGAACGGTTTTCAAACATTGCAACCAACTGATATTGAAATATTTCAGGTAAATATTGGAAAATTATGCAACCAGTCTTGTGCGCATTGCCACGTAGATGCTGGGCCCGATCGGAAGACCGAAGTAATGAGCAAAGAAAATTTGGCGCAATGCTTAGAAATTATTGCTGCTACGCCGAGTATTCATACGGTAGATATTACGGGCGGTGCGCCAGAAATGAATCCACATTTTCGATGGTTTGCAGAAGAATGTCGGAAATTGGGTAAGAAAGTTATGAATCGTTGTAATCTTACTATTATTCTTGCAAATCCTAAATATCACGACCTGCCCGAATTCTTCAAATTGCATAAAGTACATATCGTTTCTTCCTTGCCTTATTTTAGCAAAAGCCGCACCGATAGCCAACGCGGAGACGGCGTGTTCGAAACTTCCATTGAAGCCTTGAAAATGCTGAATGCGGTCGGTTATGGGAAAGCAGACACGGGCTTGATCCTTGATTTGGTTTACAACCCTTCCGGCGCATTTTTGCCAGCAGCGCAAGGTGTTTTGGAGGCTGAATTCAAGCGACAATTGAAAAATCGCTACGGCATTGAGTTCAATAATTTATTTACCATTACCAATATGCCTATCAGTCGTTTTCTGGAATATATTCTGGAAACCGGCAATTATGAGGAATATATGCAAAAATTAGTAGATGCGTTCAATCCTGCTACCATCATGGGCTTGATGTGTCGAAACACGCTATCCATCAGTTGGGAAGGTTATATCTATGATTGCGATTTTAATCAAATGCTTGATTTGAAAGTAAATGTGCCACATTCCAATCATATCAGCAATTTTGATGCAACGGCGCTGAATACACGTTCTATTATTCTGGATCAACATTGCTATGGCTGCACTGCTGGCGCGGGTTCCAGTTGCGGAGGTGCTATCGAATAAGCAAACAGAAATCAGGTATGGCACATTTCGGAAATGCGCCATACCTTTGTCCCAAAAATGACCTTCGCCCAACAAGTTTTGCAATTCAATTTATCGCTTCCGCCCAGCCTGAAAGTGCCAACTGGCATAGAGGTACTCTTTCCATATGAAGCATCAGAAACAATCCAGGCGATGACTACTTTCTACGAAAAGTACTACAACGATCAAGAACAACGTATTTTTATTTTTGGGATCAATCCTGGTCGATTCGGCGCAGGCGTGACGGGCGTGCCTTTCACCGACCCGATTCGTTTAGTAGAAGAATGTAATATTTCCAATAATTTTCAAAAAAAGCCGGAGCTATCCTCTGTGTTTGTTTATGAATTCATCCATGCGTTTGGAGGTTTGGAAGCTTTTTACAAAAAATTTTATATTACTTCGCTTAGTCCGCTTGGCTTTACTAAAGATGGCAAGAATTATAATTATTACGATGATCGGGAACTTCAAGAAGCCGTGAGCCTTTTATCGTTGATAGTATTCAAAAGCAACAAGAATTTCCTGTCAGTCGAAAAGTAGCGCTATGCATGTGGCAAGGCAAGAATGCTGCTTTTTTCAAAAAATAAATGAGCAATATCGATTCTTTGAAGAGATACAGGTATTACCGCATCCGCGTTGGGTGATGCAGTATCGCAGGAAGAGCATGAAGGAATTTGTAAGTTTGTATCTGGAATATTTGACCAAAGCCATATTTTTCTCATGAAGCCAAGTACTGAAAAACGAATCAATATCATTGGGGGCGGTATTTATGGTGTAACAGCAGCGCTGGAACTTTGGCGACGAGGCTACGAAGTCTCGGTTTTTGATCGAGGCGGCATACCTCATCCAGATGCTTCTTCTACCGACATTACTACAATGATTCGCGCTGATTATGGCGCTGATGAATTTTATGCGGAGCTAATGCACGAAGCATTCAAAGGCTGGGATACCTGGAATCTGGAGTTTCCTCGACCGATGTACCACGAAACTGGTTTTTTGTTACTTGCCTCGCAAACGATGCCTTCTGATTCTTTTGAAATGCAGAGTATGAAGGTGATGCAAAAAAGAAATTATCCGATTCAACGATTAGATCGAGATTTTTTGCAACAGCGATTTCCGAATTGGAATACTGAAAAATATAAGGATGGTTATTACAACGCCCGTGGTGGCTGGGCCGAAAGTAGCAACGTGGTGGCTCAATTAGTAAGGATAGCCCGGGAAAAAGGTGTGCAATTTTATGAAAATCAATGCTTTGCTCATTTTATTCAACAAGATGATCGCATTGAAGGCATGATGTCAACGACAGGGCAAACGCATTTGGCGGAGCATACAATTGTGGCGGCGGGCGCCTGGACACCTTCGATTTTGCCAGAATTAAAAGGCTGTTTAACAATAAAAGGTCAACCCGTTTTTCATTTGCTACCCAAAAATCCTGCTCTTTTTGAGGGAAAAATATTTCCCGGCTGGAGCGCCGATATGTCAAAAACAGGTTGGTATGGCTTCCCCGCACAGCCTGATGGTGTGGTTAAGATTGGTAATCACGGCATTGGCATAGAAAAAGACCCGAATGCAGCGATAGAGATACCAGAAAAATATTTTGTCGCTTTGCGCCAATTTTTGTCTGAATCCTTACCAGCCTTACAAGATGCGCCTATCACCAAAACCAGAATTTGTATGTACTGCGATAGTTGGGACGGCGATTTTTATATCGATCATCACCCCAATAAATCTGGACTTTTGGTAGCAACCGGAGGCAGTGGTCACGGGTTTAAATTTGCACCTATGCTTGGAAATATTATCGCTGATGTATTAGAAAGAAAATCAAATCCTTATGCACATCGCTTCCGCTGGCGAACAGCAGGTCAGCCAAAATTTGAAGCAGCCCGGAACACCAATTTTTAAATTAAGCTTGAATTCAATCGTCTAAATCCTTATTTTTGGAACGAAAAATAATCTTACACAAATTGCTCAAACGCTTGCCTCTTTATCATAAGAGACTATTTATCATTGAGCATTGACCGCTGTTTATGCTCCAAAACGATTCCTTTGGAGGCAATTCTATCTGTTTATCGTCAAAATAAATTGTTCAGTCAAGTTCTGAACCTTGCTATTATAGCCCTTTTGTTATTTATACTCCACCGCCAAGTACTTGCTCATCAAGACTTTAGTGCTGTCATTCAAATATTTAAGGCCGACTTTGAATGGAGGCGATTGCCCTGGCTTATCGTGGCAATTATGCTAATGCCTTTGAACTGGGCATTTGAAACACTCAAATGGCAACAATTCACGAATTCCTTCTCCAAAATGAGTTTTTGGCAATCGTACAAAGCTGTGCTGGCAGGGGTAGCGGTATCACTGATTACGCCTAATCGCATCGGCGAATATGGTGGCCGTGTATTACTCGCAGAAAGGCGGCATGGTTGGCGTATAGTCGTAGCTACGCTATTAGGTAGCTTCAGTCAAATGATTATCCTTTTTTCCGCGGGGCTGGTCGGATTTCTCTGGTTTTCGTACAACCATTTCGGGCTGAAACTGTATCTATTATTTGGAATAGGGGTACTAAGCGTGGGGATTATTTTACTCTTGATTATTGTTTTTTTTAGAATCCAAGCGATTATTCCCTTGATTCACGGGTTGCTGGGAATCCAAACGTGGAAGCGCATTCGTAAACAAATAATAGTGCTGCGAATGGGTACAACCCATCAAAAATTACAAGCAATTGCTTGGGCGTTTCTGCGCTATTTGACTTACAGTGTTCAATATTGGTTATTATTGCAATTTTTTGGAATAGGAGTCCCTGTTTTAGAAGCATTTGCAGCAATTGCTACTATTTTTTAATACAAACGGGTATCCCTTTACCACTTGTAGGGGCATTTTTGGCAAGGGCAGAGATTGCTTTGTTTATATGGGGATATTTCGAAGCCAGTGAAATCAGCATTCTGGCGGCAACGTTTGGACTTTTTATAATAAATCTGGCTTTGCCCGCGTTACTTGGAGCACTATTTATCGTCATAATAAATGTACAAAAATCACCAGCTTATGAGAAAAATGCTGTTTAGAGGAAGTCTCTTCACTGCTTTTTTGCTTGTTCTCATGGCTTTCGACTATCCCGCAAAGACCACAATGAGTACAAATGCAGCAGCACCAGAGGCAAAACTTTCTACACCAACGCAAATTTGTAGTATTACAAATAATGCTTTTCGCCCGGGCGAAGAGATGACGTACAAATTGTATTACAACTGGAATTTCGTGTGGATTGCCGCCGGCGAGGTGACTTTCAAAGTGAAAGATCAAGGCGAACAATACCTATTGTCAGCACATGGGCGTACTTACAAATCCTACGAATGGTTCTATAAAGTGCGCGATAAGTATGACACTTACGTAGATAAGCAAACGCTTTTGCCCACTGTATCTATTCGGGAAGTACAGGAAGGTAAATACCGTTTGTATGATAAAATTACTTTTGATCGGCAGCGCAATAAGGCAGTTTCTATGCGCGGCAAATCAAAAGATGTAGCCGTGCCAGCCGAATATGATATTGATGCCTGTATGCACGATATTCTTTCTGTTGTTTACTCCTCTCGAAATGTGGATTTTAATTCGATGCAAAAAGGTGCTCAAGTCCCTGTGAAATTGTTTGTAGATAAGGAAGCTTGGGCAATTAGCGTGAAATACCTCGGGCGCGACGATAATAAAAAGATCAAAGGACAAGGGCGTTTCAAAGCCATACAATTCAGTCCGAAAGTTGGAGGTGGCTTTTACTTTAATGAAAATACGGATATGAAAGTCTGGATTTCAGATGATAAAAACCGGATTCCACTGTTGATTGAGTCGCCACTTACCGTAGGCTCTGTGAAAGCAGTTTTGAAAGATTACAAAGGCTTGAAATATGATTTGACCGCTATGGTGAATCAGGATAAGAATACTACTGATGATGAGATAGATAAAAATTAATGCCTTCAAAGCATAAAACTGACTGTACAAAAAACATTGAAAGCCGCGGGATAAAGCTATAGCTACCTGTGGCTTTTGTATTTTTGCAAACAAAAAATCATGGCACGGAAAATTCTTATTGGCTTGGGCATCGTCGGCGTTTTTGCGCTGGGAATACTGGCGACCCGCTATTTCTATGAAACGAAGCAAATCAAAGCGGAAGAAAACGCTGAAGTGGTGCTGGAAAAAGTGAAAATGGTAGCCAAGCTCATCTCAGTAGAAGGTTATTTCACCGAAGTGTACGATTATAAAGATTATTGGGGCTATGATTGGAGTTGGTTTCGCAAAAAAGCGCTTGTACGCGTGAAAGCCAAAGTTTCCGTAGGCTATGACTTGAGTCAACTCAAAATTGACGCCTTACCTGATGAGAAAACAATTGTAGTGACCAATCTTCCTGCGCCTCAAATTTTATCGATCGATCACGATTTAGATTATTACGATATATCTGAAGGTACATTTAATTATTTTTCTGAGGCGGATTATAATAAAATCAATGCTAGTGCCAAGCAATTCATCGAAGAGAAAGCACAAGAAAGCGATTTGCTCGCCACTGCGCAGAAAGAAGGCAATCAAGCCTTGGAATTAATGAAATTTATTGCGGAAAGCGCCGGCTGGAAATTTGTAGTCAAATCAAATGTTGGCTTGGATCAAATGCTCAATTAAATTCAGATATTAATACCTTCATACTCACGAAATAAGGCCTTTCCAACCGCCCAAAAGCTCAATCCAAACCTATCATCAGGATAGCTTTTGCCATTTTTTTGTTGGTTATCCTACACTCGGGTAAAATAGAATTTCCATTTTTATTTTTTTTTGCGTTGAAAAAACTAATTTTAGCCGTTATTCAACTTTTTTGAAAATCAAAAACGCAGGAAAAAGTATGGCAAATACATCTCAAAAAGGTCACCCGCGCGGATTATATGTACTCTTCGCCACCGAAATGTGGGAACGCTTCAATTATTACGGGATGCGCGCCATTTTGGTGCTGTTCACTACCCAAGCTTTGCTTTTCAGCCGCCAGTTTTCATCCGAATTATATGGCAGTTATACTGGTTTAGTGTATCTCACGCCACTCATCGGAGGGTTCATCGCCGACCGTTTTTGGGGCAATCGGCAAGCGATTATCTTTGGTGGTTTGGTGATGGCGCTGGGTGAATTTGTCTTGTTTTTCTGCGCAAGTTGGTACAAAAGCAATCCCGATTTAGCTTCTTATATGTTTTATAGCGGTCTTGCTTTGATGATTGTGGGCAATGGTTTTTTCAAGCCCAATATTTCCTCGATGGTGGGGCAACTGTATCCAGAGGGCGACCGCCGCAAAGACTCCGCTTATACGATTTTCTATATGGGTATCAATATGGGTGCGTTTTTGGAAAGCTGGTTTGTGGTTTTGTAGGAAATACAGGTAATCCTGATGATTTTAAATGGGCATTTCTTGCTGCAGGTACAGGGATGTTGATTAGTGTGATTACCTTTCAAATTTTAAAAAATAAATATGTCGTTTCGCACGAAGGTGTGCCAGTGGGAATGCCTTCTCCTGAAGGGTTGAGTAGCAAATTTCTATTCAAAAGTCCTACCTCTATTACCACGATCCTTGGTACGTTGGTTTTCGCTGCGATTGTGCTGGGTATTATTTTTGTTGATGTGAATCAGCTAGGTATTATTTTTCCTTTATTAATATTATCAGCTGCTGGGATTGTCTGGTTGATTTTTTCTGATAAAAACCTTACTAAGATTGAGAAAGATCGTATTATCGTCATATTCATTGTCTCTTTTTTTGTGATTTTCTTCTGGAGCGCATTTGAACAAGCAGGTGCTTCGCTGACTTTCTTTGCCGACGAGCAAACCAACCGTATGATTGGCAGCTATGAAATGCCAACCGCTTATTTTCAATCGTTTAACGCAGCTTTTATTATCATTTTTGCACCCATTTTTGCCTTTATTTGGTTGAAGCTGGGACAACGCAATCTGGAACCGCATTCACCACTAAAAATGGCGATAGGCTTGTTTTTGCTGGCAGTTGGCTATTTGGTGATTGCATTTGGTGTCAAAGGTCTTGATCCTGGTATCAAAGTGAGTATGTTTTGGCTGACAAGCCTTTATTTGCTGCATACTTGGGGTGAATTATGTCTTTCTCCGATTGGATTATCATTGGTGAGTAAACTCGCACCGCTCAAATTAGTCTCATTGCTTATGGCAGTTTGGTTTTTGGCGAATGCTGCTGCGAATAAACTTGCCGGAACTTTAAGTGGACTTTATCCGCCGGGTGAAGGTGAAATGCGCTTGGCTGCTGATAATGGTGTGGATTTGAGAGGAATTCTCAATGGCGCAGTGCAACCAACACAAGATATGCTCGCCAAACTTAATGAATTGAGCATTCGTGCTGATTACCCAATGCTGCTGGGCTTTCAAATCACGAATTTGTACGAATTTTTTATGATTTTTGTAGTGATGGCTGGGATTGCTTCGGGAATTTTGTTTTTGCTGCAAAGCCGTTTGAACAAGATGATGCATGGCGTTCATTAGTTTAGAAATTAAGAAATTGGGAAATTTGAAAACACCTAACCTATAAAACATGGAAACCAATAACAAGGCTTTTAAACCCTATATTTCGGCGAAAGACCTGATGCCAGAATTTACGCCTAAAGCAATTATTCTTGGCTCCATATTTGGTATTTTGTTTGGCGCAGCAACCGTCTATCTTGGGCTAAAGGTAGGATTGACTGTAAGCGCTTCGATTCCGATTGCGGTATTGGCGATTTCGATCTTCAAGCGTTTTGGAAAAGCTACGATTTTGGAAAGCAATATCGTACAAACGATTGGCTCCGCAGGCGAATCTGTAGCGGCGGGTGTCGTATTTACGATTCCAGCGCTGCTTTTTATGGCAGGCGGACGTGATTATTTCCAATATTTTCAAATTTTTGTCCTCGCCTTGATTGGTGGTATTTTGGGCGTGTTGTTTATGATTCCCTTACGTCGCTCTTTGATTGTAAAAGAACACGGCAATCTGCCTTATCCCGAAGGAACTGCTTGTGCGGATGTATTGGTAGCAGGCGAAAAGGGTGGTAACTTGGCGCGAATGGTGTATTATGGCTTGGGAATTGCTTTTTTGTATAAGCTGCTGATGTCTATCATTGGACTTTGGAAAGATGTACCAACCATCGTTTTTGGTAAGAATTCTGCTTTGCCGAATGGCACGATCAATGGTGAAATTACTCCGGAATTACTGGGTGTTGGCTATATTATTGGCCCCCGTATTTCCGGCATTATGGTAGCCGGAGGCGTACTCTCGTGGCTGGCCTTGATACCTTTGATTACAGTGATTGGTTCGGGTTTGACTTCTCCGCTTGCGCCGGAAGCCACCAAGCTTATCGCCGATATGTCGCCAAGCGAAATTTGGAATCGATATATTCGTTACATCGGTGCAGGTGCGGTGACTTTTGGAGGGATTATGACCTTGATTAAAACTTTACCTACCATTGTAAGCGCTTTCCGTGATTCTTTTAATGATTTAAAGCAAAGCCGGTCTGGGCAAAAGATAGAGCAAAGCCGCACAGAGAAAGACCTTCCATTAGTTTACACTTTAGTTGGAAGTGTCGCTTTGGTTCTGTTAATGACCATTCTACCCAATGTGCCAACGAATCTGTTCTCTGCTGTTCTCATTATCATCTTTGGATTTTTCTTTGTAACCGTTTCTTCTAGAATTGTAGGATTGATTGGTACTTCTTCTAACCCTGTTTCAGGGATGACGATTGCTACACTGATGGCGACTTCCTTACTTTTCCTGGGTATCGGCTGGACGGGTGATTATTACCAACCGATTGCACTGGTAGTTGGTTCAATCGTGTGTATAGCTGCTGCGAATGCTGGGGCCACTTCTCAGGATTTGAAAACAGGCTATATCGTAGGCGCTACTCCTGTCAAACAGCAAATTGGTTTGCTTATTGGTGTATTAGTCTCGGCTGTGGTAATCGGTTTTACACTTTTGTTACTGGAAAGCACCCTGGGTATTGGCGAAGCCACTGTAGAGCATCCTAACCCACTACCTGCACCACAAGCAACGCTAATGGCGACTGTAATTAAAGGATTGTTGAGTCAAAATTTGCCATGGGGATTGGTGATCGCAGGTATGGCATTATCCGCGGTAATTGAATTATGCGGGGTAAGTTCTTTGGCATTTGCCGTCGGGGCCTACTTGCCTTTGTCCACAACCTCCCCTATCTTTGTGGGTGGTTTGATAAAATGGTTTGTAGACAGAAAAAATAAGACCACCGAAGAATCCGAAGTGGGGCCTGGGGCGTTATTTAGTTCGGGGTTGATTGCAGGAGGAGCGATTACGGGTATTATTATTGCCATTTTATTGGGAACAACAATCGGTACAGCAGCGGATGGAAGTCCAATTTCGATAATGAGTAAAGTTAACACCGGCTTGGCAGAAAAAATGGGTGCTACCGGCGATATTATCGGATTGATTGCTTTCGCTGCAATGTGTTTCTTGCTGTGGCGATATGCAACCCGAAAAACAAGCGACCTTACTTGATTTGTACTATAAAAATTGAAACTTTAAATGAAACAGTCTTTCAAAAAATTAAGCACTATCTTCAATGTCTTATTGCTTGTACAATTAGCCTTTTGTGCGGCAGCCCTTTTTTTCATTCACGATGATACCCTACCAAAGGCTATTGTAGTTCGGAATAACTCAGATATTTTGAGTGCTCAGCAATACATCAGTACGCATGGTATTCTCGTGCTGGTATTTTTGTTAAGCGCCGTAGGCGTAGCGTATCTCATTGATAGTCAGCGCAAAGCGCAGGGCGCTATATTGCAGGGATTAATGGAAAAGGCCGAGCATTATCGCCAGACGAGCATTATTCGTTTGGCATTGATTGAAGCGGCAAATATTTTGGCAGTTATCGTAGCGATCAAAGAAAATAATCTGATTTATCTTGGATTTGTGGCGGTTGGGCTTGTGCTTTTCTTGAGATTCCGACCCTCGATGAAAAGATTTGCTAAAGGCTACGAGCTGAGTGCAACAGAAGCAGAAGCGTTGAAGACAGAATAATCTAATCTTTTTGATTAATAAGTGTGCCGCATCTTTGAGATGTGGCACACTTTTATCACCTACTCTATTGCAAAACAATTTTCTCCGAGAAGACTTTCTCACCTTGACGAATTTGCAGGATCAAAATGCCTTTGTTGAACTCACTCAAATCAAATGTGTCGCTATATTCACCATTGAAGTTTTTCAGTTGAAATGAAAAAATGCCTTTTCCACTCGCATCAAAAACGGCAATATTAGTTGGCTTTTTTTCTGCTTTGAAATATAGATTCAGCAAACCATTCGTAGGATTGGGGCTTACCTTGAAATTTTCCAATTGCAAAGTATTAGTTGGGAGATCCATTTCCGGTTGAGCAGCTTCTTCAACTTTTTCATTGGATTTATCTTCCAATTTGAAGCGAATCGGTAGGTTGAATTGCACGCGTACGTTTCGACCACGCTGCTTCCCTGGCGTCCAGCGGACTCGTTCTTGCATTAAATGAATAAGACGAAGGGCTTCTTCTCCACAACCAGCACCAATGTCGCGCATGATTCTCGGCGTACTTATTGAACCATCTTTTTCCACGATAAAGCTGACCACCACCATGCCTTCCACACCTGCATCGCGCGCTTCTTTAGGGTACTTGATATTCTTGTAAATGTATTCCAGCATTTTGCGGTCGGCGCAGGGTTTCTTTTCTTCGTAAGTACCCTGTTCATCGCAGCCTGGGAATAAGGGCATTTCTTCTACCACTTTGAAGATTTCTTCTTCAGGAATTTTCTTTTGATCGCTTGGGTATCCTACCACTACCATTTCTTCCAGAAGCGCACCATCTTTTTCGGATTTTGCTTTTTCTGGCGTACTCTTTTGTTCGCCATAACCTACAACTGTAATCTTGCGGTTATTCCAGTCCTTGACTTCTATATTTTCTTTATAATTATCAGGGTTGAAGGTTATAATTGTATCCTTTAATTCGTTATCAGACAGGAAAGAAGCTGTTCTTTCCTCTCCATCCAATTTGTAATTCACGGGAAGTACTTGATAAGTGCTGACAGCCTTGCCTTTTTTATAAGCAGGTGTCCAACGCGGCATGGAGTTGAGCACACGTATTACCTCTTCATCACAGCCCCCACCAATGCCTTTTCCAATAGTAACTCCCGTGACAAATCCTTTTTCATCAATATAATACCGAACATAAACCGTTCCCTGAATACCTTTTTCTCTTGCTTCTTTAGGATATTTGATGTTTTTGTAAATAAAAGTTAATAATGATTTTTCCGAGCATTGTCGGCGTTCTTCGGCATCTGCAATACCTTCGCAACCAGCAAAAATAGGCATTTCATCTACCTCATTCGCAGCATAAGAAACCGCACTGGAAAGTTTACTTGAGATTGGAACGCCATTCACTACGGTTTGAAATAAAAACAAATTTTCATTTTTAATATCCAGATCAATAGCTTTGGTGCTGGCCAATTCTTTTGTCATTTTTGTAATATCATTCTGCCGATCAGGATATAATTCCACTACTTTTCGATAAGTCGCTTGAAGTGCGCGTAGCGAGAAGGATGCCTGAAACTCAACGGAATTCACGTCTAAATCTGTTCGCCAAGCTTGCATATCGTCTTCTAAAGCATTCATTAGCACCGCACGTACATCCGTGGCAACAAATTTATCAGTGAGTTCAATATTTCTGGCACTGTTGCCTTTCATATAGATTTTTATACGATTATCGCCATCCTTACGGATTACATCAATCTTTTCAATTTGCTGAGGGTCAATATCTTGATCCCACTTCTCACCTGCATTTTTAGTAAATTTCGTGACATTACCATCTCGATAATGAATTTCAAAATTAACAGGATCATTGATTGCCTTTTTTTCGCTCAAATTAAGTGGCACGGTATCTATTGATATTTCAAGATCGTCTGCATTAAATAGTAATTTCCCATCATGTGTCAATTCTAATCTTGTAAAATTATCAGAAGAAATGGTAGCAACGGTTCTTTTTTCAACATTAGGGTCGAGCTGTTTTTCAATAGCCAGTTCCAGCACTTGTGCTTGTTCTTGCAGACTTGCTTTGGCATCGGCATTGGAGAAGACCAGCATTACAGTTAGCGTCAAGGGTATGACCAGGAGATACTTGAGCATCGCCCGGCGTTTCGATTGATTACGCATCATCATAAGAATTCGTTTTTTTAATTGTGAATGAAAATGATTTGCAATGGCAATCGAGTGTCCGGACTGTGATTGCCGTATTAACAAATGGCCATATTGTTTCTTTTTGGTCGTAAGTAGCACCTCAGCATCGGCGATATACTCGTGTACATTGCGCAGGCTGCGCCGATACATGTATACAAAAGGGCTGCACCAGAATAGAATGCCCGCTAGTTCGAGCAATACCACGTCAATGCTATGTCCGCCACGGATATGCGCCAACTCATGCCGCAAAATATTTTGTTGATCTTCGGGGTTTAGTTCCATTTTTTTACTCAAAAAAAGCCGATTGAAAAAAGAAAAAGGGGCGTGTTTTTTTTCGGAAAGCACGAGTTCATAGCCATCGCGCTGTTGCCGTTCGCTTTTGCGATAAAATCGAATAATTTGGATGAATCCTATCAAGAATCGACATGCAACAAGGGCCACCCCTATCCAATATATCCAGCCCAGTACATCCATCACGCCAATGCTTGGCGTTAGCGCAGTAGCAGTGACGGTCACTTCCAATGATTCCATACCCACTGTGATCGGCTGAAAGTAGACAACTGCAATGTCGCTCTCCGCCATTGGCTGCGGCAATTGCCAATCTGCTTTCGGAATGATTAGACTCAATATAAAGGTACTCATGAGATACCAGCGATTGAAGTGGAAGAAGGTCTCCCGACTCAGCAAAAGCCAGTACAAGAAATAAAATGCTGCCCAACAAAGGCTTACTTCGAGGATATAGGTTAGCATGGATTTATGAATTGGGATTTACAAATTACGATTGCTCACTTTTCTCTAAGTCACCTGATCTCCAGGTCGCCTGATCTCCAAATCACATCTTTTCCTCGTCCAACTTATCCAACAGATCATTCAATTCCTCCACATCCAATTCTTTCTTTTCTACCAAAAAAGAAACCAGGCGATTCATAGAACCTTCAAAATAATCACTCGCCAGCTTTTTCAAAGTCCGGCGGCTGTATTCGTCTTTGGTGATCGTAGGCTGATATACAAAGGTGCGCCCGTACGCTTGGTGCGTCAGGAAACCTTTTTCTGATAAGATGCGGACCATGGTGGAAATGGTGCTATGCGGCGGCTTTTGTCCATCATTTTTTTCGATTTCATCCCTGATTTGTCCTACGGCGCAGGGCCCCAGTTGCCAGATAACGTGCATGATTTCTTCTTCGACTTTTGTTAATGTGCTCATTTTTAATGATTTAATGCATTAATGTTTTTTATCAGATGCTTCAATCGTTTTTACGGTACTCCTGACCAAATTTAAAAAATCAGGTCCCATCCAATTCAAGTTTTTGGTTCTATCTGCATTATTACAAGATTGCTGTCGTACAAAAATCAAATCCAGATCAGGAAAATAGATAGTCATCTGACCAAAGTCACCCATCGCTGCCACACTATTCGTGTTTTTATCAATCCACCACAAATAGCCATAATACGACGCCTGGGTTGTACCCGTCAAAGATTGATCAATCCACTTTTCCGACACAATCCGCTTTCCTTCCAGGCTTCCTTTGTTTCTAAGCAACAGCCCAATTTGCGCTGCATCTTCGAGTGTAGTCTGGCAACCACCGTATGCGACGTCATTTCCAGACTTGTCCTTCCATAATTGCGTAGAATCCATTCCTAATGGTTCGAATAGTTTATCATAAAAACAGGCATTGGCACTTTTGCCACACACCCGTTCAATGATGATACCTAACAACTGCACGCTCTCGTTGGAATAAGAAAATACGCTTTCTGGCATGGTATCAAGCTTCACCTGAAGCACGAATGCATTCATATTATCTTGAGCAAGAACCGATTCTGAAGGTTTTTTTCTCAATAAACCGGAAGTCATTGTCAATAGATGCCGAATGGTTATATCATTTTCACAAGCTGATTCCCATTCTGGCAAGTACTTGCACACCTTGTCTTCCACACTGCCGATGCGCCCTTCGTCAATCAGGATGCCAATCATTAATCCTGTCCAGGATTTGACCATCGAAGCTGTATTCATTTTTACGGAATCACAGTCAGGTGCATCCCATCGGAAAACTTGGTTGCCATGATGGTACAAAGAGAATTTATCCGCACCCGAAGCATGAGAGAATTCCTTTAATTCCTTTATTTTTTCTATGTCAATCGTATCGTTCTCTGCCTTCGTTAAGGCAGGCATAGTTAAACTGAGAATAATCCATATTCCCAATGTCATCATTTTCATAGCCGTAATGTTTATGGAGCTTAATGTCTAAGGGGTATTCTCAAATATGAAAGGTAATCCAACTATTTTTGATTAAAGTGTATCAGTTCCTTAATCTGTTGAATGCGCTGTTCGGCATATTCCTTGAACTTTGGATCCTTTGTTGCCAAATATTGTTCATATTGTTTTAATGCTATGCGTTTATCCCTGTAAGCCAAGTCATTATTTCGAGCTTGAAAGAATACATATTCTGCTTGCGGTTCATATTCATAAGCCTTTTGATAATGCGTGATCGCCTTTCGGTAATCCCCTTTTTCTTCATAAATCGCGCCCAGATCGCCATAGTACGAATGCACTTTCCCGGAAATGCCTTTTTCAATTGCTTTTTCAAAATGAGCAATGCTTTTCTCTGCATCCCCTTTTTTGCGATAAGCCAAACCCAAATATTGATGGGTATGTTCGGTATCTTCTTCGCGCGTCACAATGTGCTCCAAATTCGTGATTGCCTTGTCCAGGCTATCCATTTGCAAGTAAGCAACGGCTACCATCATTTGATAGTACTCACTGGTGTCACCTTGTTCCATTGTTTTCTCAATCGCTTGAATAACAGTCAGGTAATCTCTTTTTTTGTTGAACAAACGGGCTTTGTTTTGTAACAACCGAATATTATTTGGGTCAATATTTAGTCCACTTCTAAGCACCGATTCCGCGTAATCCAATTGTTCAGAAAGGATATAAAGTGAACTCAGTTGGTCAATTGTTTCAATATCGGCGGGATTTAGCTCATGTGCTTTAAGAAAATATAAAATGCCTTCTGTACCTAAGCCTGAGCGAATGGCGGTGTAGCCACTGCGCTTGAAAGCAAAGCTGTTGGTCGAGTCAATCGAAGCCCAATAAATATAGTAGCGAAGGGCTTCTCTATGATTGTTTTCGCGCTCAAAAATGGAACCGAGCGAGCTAATCGCCTGAGTATGAAGCGAGTCCTGCTTCAAAACTGCATTGTAAAATAGCTTCGCATCGGGGTAGCGCCCCAATTGAAAATGGCAATACGCCATTCGGATGAGATATTCCTTGTTTTGTTGATCCTGGATATAGCAAGCGCTCAAAAGTTCTAAAGCCCGATCAAACTGGTAGGAGTTGATTCGCTCCAGTGCTTGTTCGTAGCGGCTTTGCAAAGTCGCCGAATCCAGAGGAGCTTGCGCTTTTGATGTAAAAAACGCAATCGCGCAAAAGAATAGTAAGTAAAATCCTTTCATATTCAATTTAAAATTTCCATAGTACAAAAGTAACGTAATTTTCAATTAATGCAACTGTTTAATTAGTTTTTTAACTAAAAAAATAGTTAAAATAAATAAGCAAATTGCTGATCTTAATTTTCAAAAAAGTTATATCCTGTCATGAAACTATTTATTTTGCTGACATAACAAGAAAAACTACGAGTACCCTCTTTACACAGATAATAAAAAAACCTAATTTGCGTCACTATTTGTATATGTTTACGTTACATATAGTTAAGAGGTAATATAGTTTCAACATTAACGACCCAAAAACACAGGATAACATTGGAGAAAACGACACTAATAGGGCTACTTTTGATAGCTTGCCTACCTGTATTCGCACAACAGGAGGAGCTTTCTGTAGTAGAATTTTATCCCCAAGGCGGTTTTTATGCAAATACAGTAGAGGTAGAGCTCTTAGCTCCTGATGCTACCATTCATTATACACTCGATGGTACTACGCCTACTCGACGCTCAGAAAAGTATAAAAAGCCTTTAAAGCTTGAAACAACCTCAACTTTGCGGGCGGTTGCTTACCACCAGGGCAAAGCAGGGAAGCTATATGCGCACACTTATTTCATCAAAGAACCTGAAACCAATTTTCCGGTCGTATCCATTGGAATTACGCCTAGAATTCTTTTTGATCCTGGAAAGGGAATGTTTATGCAGGGCAATCAACTGGTAGGAGATTCCTGGAAAATGCCTGGGGCCAATTTCTGGACCCGACAGGAAGTACCGATCCATGTGGAAATTTTTGAATCGAATGGACGTTGCGTCTATAATAGCCTCTCCGGGTTTCGTTTATTTGGTGGCATGAGTCGCTTGTTTCCTCAAAAGTCTATGACATTAGTAGCGCGTGAACGTTATGGTGAAAAGCAATTCGACTACCCCATCTTTGGTGAAAAAGGAGAAAAAGATTTCAAATTTTGGTACTGCGAAATTCAGGCAGCGATTGGGGGAAGACGCATTTCCGCGATGCTTTAATGACGGGCTTGTTGGAAGATTGGGATATAGAGAAGCAAGACTGTCGCCCGGCACACGTCTATATCAATGGTAAATATTGGGGAATTTATAATATCCGTGAAAAAATCAATCGCTATTTTATTGCAGACCACAATGAAGGCGTCGATAAAGACAGCATTGATTTCCTGGAGCATAATATGATACGTCGCCGAGGTAGTGCCCGGCATTATCGAAAAATGCTGGATTTTATCACGAACAATAGCCTCCGAGAATCAGCGAATTATGCATACGTCCAAACGCTAATGGATGTAGATAATTTTATGAATTATCAAATTGCTCAAATCTATTTTGATAATCAGGATGCTGGTGGCAACATTAAATACTGGCGGCCGCGTACGCGCGACGGCCGCTGGCGCTGGATTCTCTATGATACCGATTGGGGATTTGGTTTGCATGATGGCTTGGCTTACAAGAATAATAGCTTAGCTTTTCATACAGAACCCGATGGCCCTTCTTGGCCCAACCCGTCCTGGACAACCTTTCTCTTGCGCAAATTGCTGGAGAATCCTGAGTTTGAAAGGAAATTTGTCACGCGTTTTGCCGATCATTTGAATACAACTTTCCATAGTGGAGGGGTAGAATATAAAATCGAGGAATTATACCAAAATCTATTGCCAGAGATGGGGCGTCATCTCAAGCGTTGGAACATGAATGAAGAAGAATGGCGGGTGGAGGTGAATCGATTGCGCATTTTCGCAAGAGAACGTCCATATTATACGCGTTTACACTTGATGGATCGCTTTAATACAGGGGCTTTGCATACTTTGCAGGTAAATGTAGAAGGCGGCGGTTCTGTCTTGGTAAATGACTACGTGCAAGTGGATGGCCGGATGCCTTATGAAGGCGAATATTTTGAAAATATTCCCATTTCGATCAAAATCGTTCCGCATAATGGCTATCGCTTTGTACGTTGGGAAGGCGTAGAAGCCCCGGCAGAGATGGGGGAACTGACGCTTCTGTTGAAAGAAAAAATAACAACGATCAAAGCCATTTTTGAGAAATATGAGCATCCTTTGGCTGGAAAAGTCATCATAAATGAGATCAGTGCCAACAACCGTCAGACGGGCGATTGGGTAGAATTGTTTAATAATTCCAAAGAAAAAGTCAATTTGCGTGGCTGGATTTTATCGGATTTGAAAAATCAGTTCACTTTTCCGAATACTGACATTTTACCTAATGATTATTTGGTCGTTTGTGAAGACGTGTCCAGATTTTACAATACTTTTCCCAATGCTTATAACGTCATTGGGGGTTTGAATTTTGGTTTGAATAAGCGCGAAGAGAAAGTCGAGTTATTTGCTTCTTTTGGTGCAGTCGTAGATAGTGTATTTTATAATCTTCCACCATCAGATTCCATTTTTACACTGAGTTTGCTATTGCCAAGCTTAGATAATAGCGACGCTGAAAACTGGGAAATCCGCTACGGAGTTGGTTCACCCAATGCGCCCAATCCTTATTTTTTGGAAAGTAGCATCCGAAGTTTACAAAAGGAATGGATGGAAATCGGTATGGCTGCTGGCGTCGTGTTGCTGTGCCTGGTTTTATTGGTACTACGACATCGAAGAATTTTATAGTGATATTATCAGCTTGAGCCGATAATATCACTACAAAGGTTTAGTTTTTGCCTAACTGCCGGAGGTGTGCCACGTGTGAAGCAATCGCCATGCGGGTTTTCGGGTATTCAATATATCGAATACCATATTCGGCGCAAGCCTCCTTAATAATTTTACTGATCGCCGGATAATGGATATGAGAAATCTGCGGGAACAAATGATGCTCAATCTGATAATTCAGTCCGCCTACCAGCCAAGTGATAATTTTATTTTTCGTAGCAAAATTAGCGGTTGTGCTCAACTGGTGAATCGCCCATTCATCTTCGATCTCATTTTTTGGTTGTACGGGCACAATAAAATTCGTATCTTCTACTACGTGCGCTAATTGAAAGACCATACTCAGTACCAAACCTGTAAACATTCCATAAATCACAAAGCCTACTAACCACGGCAGAAACCCAACCAAGTAAATGGGGATAGCAACAAACAGCGCAAGATGCACTATTTTGAAGACCCAAAACACGATGTGCTCCTTCAAGTTCATGGGCTTGATCGGCATATTGCCTACCTTTTTCGTAAAATATTTCTCATAATCGGTGAAAAATATCCAATACAAATATAAAAGCGAGTATGCCATCCAAAAATAGACGTGCTGATAGCGATGCATTTTATAGTACTTTTGAGTTTCACACATCCGCAGGAATGGACGAGCATCAATATCATCGTCCACGCCATCAATATTGGTAAAAGTATGATGTACTACATTATGCTTGGTTTTCCAAAGAAAAACATTTGCGCCGAGGAAATTCAAGGAAAGTCCTGCTACTTCATTAAGCCATTTGTATTTGCTGAAACTGCCGTGCGCCCCATCGTGCATTACGTTAAAGCCAATCGCTGCTGTCAAACCTCCTAATATAACGCATTCGATCACAGCTACCCAGTACCAGGGTGTAAAAAATACGAGGTGTATGTAAATAAAAGCAAAGCTTACCACCAAAATGATGGCTTTAATAAATAGTTCGTAGTTGCCTGTTTTGGCTTTGCCAACTTCGATAAAATAATCATTGATACGCTTGCGCAACTCCGCGTGAAAAGAGTTGGCCTGCGTGAGAAACTTTGGTGCTGTCATTAAAAATAATTTAAAACATGAGCAATTGAAACATCAAACTGTCCAGTAGGGTTGTTGGAGTCGGAAACAAAGGTAATACTTACATCGCAAAATATCATGGCTTCTTTAGCCGGACATTGAGAAAGTCTCCAAAAATTACCTAAAAAATACCTATTTAGGATAGCGTGCTGTAGAAATTGTAACTTTCTATGCACTAAACAGTCCTGATGATATGGAATGTTCAAAATCGGACGGTGTTTGTCCAAAAACGGGCATTACACTTTTCCTAACTGATTGATTTATTTGATTTTGTAAAAAATAATTTCATTTGGTACAGCACTTGTAGAAAGTAAGTATCTCATTTTCATAAAACATTTGGCTATGATTAGAAATTACTTCCAGATTGCTTTTCGCAACTTATTGAAATACAAGACTTACTCATTGATTAATATCCTTGGTTTGGCCGTAGGCATGGCTTGTTTTATTCTCATTGCGCTTTTTGTGCAGGATGAATTAAGTTTTGAAAATTTCCATACTAAAAGCGAGCGTCTTTATCGAATTTCAACGCCTATCAGTGCACGTACAGCACCTTTGCTAGCGCCTACGCTCAAGCAGGACATCCCGGAAGTGGAGAGCGCTGTGCGACTTATGCGTTACTTCGGTACGATTCGCTCTGAAAATCAACTCTTTAATGAAGATAAACTCTTTTTCGCCGAAGCAGATTTTTTGAATATGTTTTCGCTTGATTTTGAATCAGATCTGGCTGCTCCAACCCTAGAAACACCTAATGCAATCCTCATTTCGGAAAGTACTGCCAAAAAGTATTTTGGACAAGAATATGCGCTTGGAAAAACCTTATTTTTAGATACAATGCCACTTAATGTAGCTGGCGTGTTCAAGGATTTTCCCTCTAATACGCACTTGGCGATAGATATGATTGCTTCCTTCAAGACATTGGATCAAAGTGGCCGCAATTTTGATACTTGGAACAATAATATTTATTATACTTATGCTTTGTTGAAAGAAAATACTTCGCCCGAACGCTTTCAGCAACAGGTAAATACACTTGTAAAAAACCATATTCATGTACTCCCTAACCGATCTGATTATGCGCTTGTTGCTCAAAATATTAAAGATATTCATTTGAACTCCAATAAAGACATGGAATTGACTGCCAACGGCAGCATGAAGCATATTTATATTTTTGGTTCTATTGCGCTGATCGTGTTATTTGTAGCAGGTATCAATTATGTGAACCTCGCTACTGCCCGCGCTGCCCAACGCGCTAAAGAAGTGGGCGTTCGCAAATCTGTTGGCGCTGATATTCGACAATTAACAAGCCAATTTTTAAGCGAATCCGTTTTACTGAGTTTATTGTCTTTGCTAATAGCAGGAATATTAGTCGAAGTCAGCCTGCCGGTTTTGAATCAGCTTTCCGGCAAAACCATTTCATCCTTGATTTTGATACAACCTTTAACATTAGTCCTCATCCTAAGTTTTGCATTGCTAATTGGCTTATTAGCAGGCATTTATCCAGCTTTTGTGTTGTCCTCTTTCCGCCCTTATGAGGTATTGAAAGGCAAAATCAAAACCAATTGGAATGAATTCTTAATTCGCAGAGGCTTGGTTGTATTGCAATTTTCCCTCTCGATGCTACTGATTGTTGGAGCGGGTACGGTTTACCAACAATTAAATTATATGAAAGATCGCCCTTTAGGATTTGATCGGGAACAAATTTTAGTGCTTCCTTTTAACTGGAATGGAACAGTGCAAAATAAATATGAAATTCTCAAAGAACAGTTCTTGCAAAACTCAAATATTCTTTCGGTCACTGCTTCCGGCGATATCCCGGGTAGAATGGCAACTACAATGGGCTATTGGGCCGAAGGTATGCCCGAAGACGAGTCTCGCGGTATCCAAGCACTGTATGTACACGATGATTTTGTACAAACTTATGGAATCGAAATAATAGCCGGACGAGCATTTGATAAAAATATCGCTTCCGATGCTATGGAAGGTTTTTTGCTTAATGAACAAGCTGTTGCAATGCTCGGCTGGACGCCCGAAGAAGCCATTGGCAAACGCTTTGCAGTGGAAAAGGAAGGTCAAATTATAGGCGTAGTGAAAGACTTTCATTACAATTCATTGCATCAATCGGTCGCGCCACTTTTTTTGAGCATTCGCCCTGATTGGTGTGGATATCTGTCGCTTCGTCTCCATACGGAAAACGCCGCTCAAACCATTGCATCCATTGAACAAATCTGGAAAGAAATGATACCTGAAGTACCTTTGGAGCATTATTTTTTGGATGAGGATTTTAACAACCAATATTTGGCGGAAAACCGCTTGAGTAAAATTGTCCTCATTTTTTCTACGCTTGCGATTTTTATAGCAGCTATTGGTTTATTTGGCTTGGCGACTTTTACAATAGAGCGCCGCAATAAGGAAATTGCCGTTCGAAAAGTGCTGGGAGCCAATGTTGGCAATATTCTTAGTATGCTTTCCAAGGATTTTGGGAAGCCTATTTTAATCTCTATTTTGCTAGCTGTGCCTGCAACACTTTGGGTGGTCAATCAATGGCTTAATAATTTTGCTTATCATATCAAGTTGCCCGTAGCACTCTTTTTTATTGGCGGACTGACGATTTGCACAGTGGCCGCTTTGTCTATTGGGTTTCAGTCTCTTCGCGCTACCCGAGTGAATCCAGTGAAGTGGTTGCGGAATGAGTAACTCCGATTGGCAATCGGAGTCACATGAATTCAGCTACCAGCCGATGAAAATGATGTACGCCTTGTTCCTGGCTCGGTGAAAAGCGCCCATGCTTATAAAAGCGCGATTGCAGCCCTTTTTGTACACTTTCTACGACGGCTTCGTCTTCTAATTCTGTGATATCCAATTGATTGGATTCTCGATCAAAACTTGTGTCTTTGAAATAATAAGTTCGAAAACGAATCAGCGTTTTTTCATGACTGAGCGGTTCTACCACATTCAGCGACAAGCCCCAGGGATAAAAATTGAACATCAAATTGGGAAACAGCCAAAAATAATACCCATAAACCTTCTTGCCATAATCCTGTGCGCCCGAAGGTATCTCAAAACAAGGCTCTCCTTCTTTGGCAATGCCAATTTGCAAGTTGCAATAAGGAAAAATCTCATAATTATATTGCTTAAAATCAATGGCTTGATTGAGCGCAGGATGCACAAAAGGAATATGAAAACCCTCTAAATAATTATCGCAATACAATGCCCAATTCGCATTTACATAATAATCCTTGGAACTTTCAGGTACAAAGGTCAAAGTATCCAAAGGTAACCAAGCGAGGCGCTCCCGAATCGGACGAGTCATTTCTTCAAAAGGCGCTTTCGGATTCAGCGACACAAAGAGCATACCCATCCATTCTTCAAAAGGTATTTTTGTCAGGTCATCCACTGGAGAAGGAAAATTTTCTACTGCTGTAAATTCTGGCATACTTTTGAAAGAGCCGTCCAAGCGAAAACAGCGCCCGTGATAGCCGCAAGTAAGCATCCGATTCTTGCCTGGATTTTCTACAATTATTTTGCCACGATGCGTACAAACATTTGATAAACAGTAGGTTTTGCTTTCGGCGTCTTTGGTAAAGACTAAAGGTTCGTTCAATACGCCAGGCAATAGCGTTGTCGGAAAAGCATTTATCGGCTCGCTCAATACATTTGCATCCGCAGCGTATAACCAAGTGGCTGCAAATATTTTTTCTTTTACTTCCTCAAATATATCCTGGCTTTTATAGAACCAACCAGGCAAAGTGTTGGATTGGCGAATGTCTTGGTGGATATGGAGAGATGGCATAAAAGTTTAAATTGATTCAACTACAAAAAAAGCAAAACTTAAACAATAATTAACACAGCGGATTAGTTTAATACACGAGTCTTATGGGAATATGATTGTCAAACCAAACAAATGCTTATGCAGCAACCATTTACACCTGATCACTTAATCCGTTACATTTACAAAGAAACCTCTGCCGCTGAGACCTTAGCGATCGATACGATGCTCAACCGCGACGACGAGTTGTGGGAAGAGTACCAGGAATTGCACGAAGGTTATCGCCAGCTGCCCAAGGTTAAGTTTAGCCCTTCGCCTAAGTCCATCAAAAATATTTTGAAGTACAGCGAAATGACAGCGCTGGAGAAGCAGGCATAAGTGAGATTCTTTGTAAATTAAAGCCCTTAATGGAGTACCGTTAAGGGCTTTCTCGTTTTGAGGAATGTGGCGCATTTATGAAATGTGCCACATTTGTCGAAAAACGTTTTTAAATTTTTCGGCTATAAAACTTACTTTTTGCAATATGAAAAAAAATCCGATTCTCCTTATAGTTTATATTTTAAGCTTATTAATAATTGCTTGTGGTTCAAAAGAAAATAAGGACGCTGCTCAGCATTCCACAACTGGCGACCCTGCAATTGATGAATTGACCGGAAAAATCGAAGCCAATCCTAATGACCCCAGTCTTTATGCGGCTCGCGGTGGACTCTTTTATGAAAAAGAAGGCTACGACGAAGCGATTGCTGATTTGCAAAAAGCACTTTCGATAGACTCTACCAATGTGGATTACTTGCACGTCTTAGCAGATGTTTATCTCGATTATTATCAATCGCGGCAAGCTTTGGAAACAATGGAAAAAGCTGTCAATTTCTATCCGCAGCGAATACCTACTTTGTTGAAATACAGTGAGTTTCAGCTGATTTTGAAAAAATATGAAGACTCGATGCGCACGATTGACCGCATCCTGCGGATTGATCCTCAAAACGCTAATGCTTATCTGCTGTTTGGCATGAATTTCAAAGAGACAGGCGATACCATCCGTGCTATTAATAGTTTTCAAAAATCGGTAGAACTTGATCCTGATCTGATTGATTCCTGGATTAACCTGGGGCAATTACACGCGGCTATTGGCAGCAAGCTTGCCACGCGTTTTTTTGATAATGCGATTTTGATTGACCCCAGGAATGTAGAAGCGCTTCATGCAAAAGCTGATTTCCTGCAAGATAAAAATGATCTAAGCGGCGCGATTGAAATGTACAAACAGATTGCTATTGTTGATCCTCAATACGAAGAAGCCTATTTTAATGCCGGATTGCTGTATCTTGATCTGGATTCTATTGCACAGGCGCGACAGCAGTTTGATTTCGCAATAAAAGTAGATCCTACTTTTGTGGCGGCGTATTACTATCGAGGCGTAGCATCAGAATTTCAAGGCAATGTAGCGCAAGCAAGAGCAGATTATGAACAAGCATTGAAACTCGTGCCTGATTACAAACAAGCGCAAGAGGCTATTCAGAATTTGGAGAAATAGCGCGCTGGAAAAATGCAAGATTGTGATGTATCAACATTCCAATTCTCCATTATTCCAAATGCTGTATCTTCGTTTTAATAAAACCTTGCACCTTTTTTAAAAAAAATTTAACATTTGGGTGCAACCCTTCAGAAACCCTATTGTCTATCTAATTGAACAAATTACTTAAGTGGACTACGCTAGTACGCATCGGGACATTGTTGAGAAATGTAAAAACGGAAATCGCCAGGCTCAATTTGAATTGTACAAGCTTTATTCTAAAGCAATGTACAATGTGTGTCTGCGCATGGTAAAAAGCGAATTGGACGAAGAAGATATTCTGCAAAATTCATTCGTGGATATTTTTACCAAATTAGACACCTTCCAGTTCCAATCTTCGATTGGTGCTTGGATCAAGCGGATTGTGCTGTACAATTGTATCAACTTCCTGAAACGCAATCGCGTCTATTTTGAAGAATTGGACGAACGATTCACCAACTTGAAGGAAGAAGAACGAAGCGATGACGAGCAAGTAGGATTGACGGTAGAGCGCGTGAACCGCGCATTGTTTGAATTACCGGATGGCTACCGGGTGGTTTTCTCCCTCTATATGCTGGAAGGGTACGACCACAAAGAAATAGCCGAGATTCTCAACATTACAGAAGCAACTTCCAAATCCCAATTTAGCCGTGCGAAAAGCAAGCTACGGGAAATTTTGGAAACGCAACGATTGATGTCATGAAAATGCAGCGAAATTATTTAGAACAATTCATCAATGACAACAGAGCGGACTTCGACACCGCTACCCCCAATGACCGAATCTGGGCAACCATCGAACAGTCCTTGGATGTAGGGCATCGGGAAGAAGGACTGGGGGTCTTTGTGCGGCAGCACCGCAATAGTTTTGATTTGGCTATACCCAACGTGGATATTTGGGACGCTATTGAGCAGTCTTTGGATGCTGCTTCAAAATCGGATGCAATAGATCAGTTTATTGATAAAAACCGTGAAGCATTTGACACAGCCATACCGAGCTTTCGAGTATGGTCGGAGATAGACAAAGTCCTTCATCCACAAGCAACACAAAGAAGCCTGAAAATCGCTCCTGTTTGGCGAGTGCTACGCGTAGCAGCATCGGTATTGATTCTATTGTCGGCTGGCGTGATGGCGGGCATTTATTTTACTAAAGGGCAGCCTACTCAAACACAGACCGTTACTTCACTGGCAGATATTTCGCCGGAATATGCGGAGATGGTAAGCTATTATAATGAGCAGATTGACCAAAAAGTACGATTGGTTTCAGCCCAAAGTAAGGATAAATCAGTACTGAAAGACCTGGAAGCGATTGACCAGACGATGAAAGAACTGGAAGCAGAATTGCAAAATGCACCTAAAGGGGCAGAAGAGCAGATTATTTCAAATCTTATTAAGAGCTATCAAATAAAAGTCGAAATTTTAGAGCGTGTGCTCAACTATATTCAACAATCAAAAGAAAATTTAAATTCTGAGGATGATGAAATCAATATATAAGCTTGGACTAGCATTGCTGTTCTTTGCTGGTACGGCCAGTATTGTGCATGCCAATGAGGAAGAGCGCCGGGAATTTACCAAAACGATTAAAAAGGAATTCGATATTTCTAAAACCGGCACTACCGCTATTTACAATCAGTTTGGGAAAGTAGAAATCAAGACTTGGGATCGGAATCGTGTAAAAATTGATGTGACCATTATCGTAAATGCTTCCAGCGACAGCGCTGCTCAAAAGGTTTTTGACCGCATTAATATCAGTTTTTACAACAAAACTGATTATGTCAAGGCTGAAACGCAAATTGAAGAATCAAAAAAAGATTGGTGGGATTGGACAACCTATGTTCGTAATGGTAATAACCAACTTGAATATTCCATCAATTATGATGTGTACCTCCCGCCGACTAATAATGTAGAATTGTCCAATAAACACGGCGATGCCTTTGTGGCAGCTTTAGAGGGAAAAGTGAATGTGGATATCAAGTACGGCAATATCAAAATGCAGAGTGTAAAAAACAATGCCAGGGTGGTATTGGCACATGGTAACGGCTGGGTACAAAGTGTTCAGAACATGACAGGTGACCTGGCTTACGCCAAATTTGTTTGCAGTGAGGTAAAAGATGCTGAAATTGTAAGTAAGTACTCTGTAATTCGCTTGGATAAAGCGTTGAACATTCTAAGCAACTCTAAAAATGATACCTACGAGGTAGAGCAGGTGAATGAATTCAGGAATGAAGGCAAATACGATAACTTTAATATTGGAGTCGTACATGATGTCATCGTCAATTCCAAATATACGCAGGTTAACGTCGGAAAACTCAATAATGTACTCGATCTGAATTTGGGATATGGAGGCGCCAGTGTGATTACAGTTGGCAAAGATTTTACAAGTGTTAATTTGGTAGGTAGCCATGCTGATTTCCGGGTTGGTTTTGCTCCAGAGGCGAGTTTTAAAATGGATGCTTCTGCCAACAATGCCAATATTCAGTACCCTTCTGACATGAACGTTACATATGAAAAAGATAAGGGCTCAAGCCATGAAGTACAAGGAAACCGAGGTGGACAAGGTACTCGTGGTACGATTACTGCCCGATTAAATTATGGTGGATTGAAAGTGAAACAGGAGTAACTCAAGGTGAATTTAGAGTTGCAGGTTGTGAGTTTCAGGTTTGAAATGTCAACTTGCAACTTTTTTATTAACGTTCAACCTGCGACTTCTAGCCTCAAACTAACCAAATCCGCCGCCGCCCGGCGTTTCAATAATTAATCGATCACCCGACTCTACTTTTTCGCTGGCAATGCCTGTTAAAATTCGCTTTGTCCCATCCTTTTTTATCAATAGCTGATGCCCCGTTCTTCCAGCTTCGCCGCCACTCGAGCCATATGGCGCTTCTTTTTGATGCTGACTCAAAATAGTAATATCCAACTCTTCCAGAAATTCTACTTCCCGAATAATACCGTCGCCGCCGCGCCATTTGCCATTTCCACCGGAATCCTTCCTAATTTCAAATCTATTCAACCGCACCGGATACCGAAATTCTAACTCTTCCGGGTCAGTGATTTTGGTATTTGTCATATGCTGATGTACCGCCGAACGACCATGCCAGCCATTTCCAGCACCTGTGCCGCCACCAATCGTTTCATAATATCCAAATCGCTCATTCCCAAATAAAAAATTATTCATAGTACCCTGACTACAAGCTGCCAAGTTTAAAGCTTTTAGCAATGTATCCACCAAACGCTGGCTCACTTCTGTATTTCCCCCGACAACAGCCGGATTTTGCAAATCATTATCCGAAAAATCAGGATGTAAAAAACTGATGGGCAGTTGAATATGTACATGTTTCATTAGCCCTTCGTTCAAAGGAATTTCCTTATTACACAGCAAACGCAAGACATAGATCACGGCGCTATAAACAATGGAAATATTCGCATTCAAATTGCCGGGATGCACTGTAGATGTGCCATCAAAATCAATTTCAATCTGTCCGTTTTGAATAGCAATTTTTATACAAATTTTATACCCATCATCCAACGATTCTTCAGCACTAAAAGTCTGGTTTTCAATATCTTTTAATATAGTTTGTAACGCTTCTGCCGCGGATTGTTTCAGCGCTGCCATGTAATGATGAACTTTTTCAAGACCATGATCGCGTACTAATTTTTGTAATGCTTCTTCACCAGTGCGCAAGGATGCCAATGCCGCATTAATATCCGCTAAGTTTTCTGGTAATGACCGTGTTGGGTAAGGCGCATTTTGCAATAATTTTTCCAGGGATTCCCATTGGATGTCACCATTTTTCACAAAATACATCGGCGGTATCACGACGCCTTCTTCTACGAGATTTTTGGCATCAGGAGGCATGGATCCCGGGCGCTTGCCTCCAATTTCTGCATGATGCGCCCGATTAATGACATAGCCAATTAATTCATCCTGATCAGAAAAAACGGCACTCAAAAGCGTCACATCCGGCAGGTGTGAGCCGCCGTATTTTGGATGGTTGGTAATCACTACATCGGCTTTGCCGAGTTTTATTTTCTCTTTTATTAGCCTTGCACAAATGCCTAAGCTTCCAAGATGTACTGGAATATGTGGCGCATTCACTAATAATTCAGCATTTGCATCCAGAATCGCGCAAGAAAAATCAAGCCGTTCTTTCACATTTACAGAAAAAGCGGTGCGCTGCAACTGCGCGCCCATTTCTTCAGCGATATGCGTAAAGCGATTGGTAAAAAGCTCTAATTCAATGGCTTGCTTAAAAATCGTCCTACGACTCTTAGTCGTAGGACGGCTCCGCGCAATAATATTTTTTTCAAACTGCACTTCTGCTTCCCAAGCATCTTCAATGAATGCAGTAGAATTGGGATTTAATAAAATGGCTGGCCCTTGAATTATTGCTCCTGGCGAGAGTTCATCCCAGTAAAAAACAGGGATTTCACCTTGCTTTTTGAAAGGTTTCGGATTATAATATGCAGGTTGTTCCTCATTCATGGAAAGCGTCTGTTGCTTTGTTCCAACAATGGCTTTAAGGCTTTCCAATTCTATAGCTCGCCCAGCCGGATAATGCCCAAATAGCTGTCGATATTGCGTTTCAAAATCGGATAAAAGCTGTGATTCATTTTCGTACGAAATTTCTAAGGTACTGTCCTGACCTTTGAATCGGAGATAAGCAAATTGGTGAATAACTTCCAGGTCATTTATTATATAACCTTCATGTTGTAGATCAAAACTCGCTTTTTTAATAAGACTATTTAATATTTTGGGCAAATTATCTTTACATTCATTTAGTAATTGTAATATTTGTTGCTCCGCCAATCGCTCCACACGCGCATTGCCGATGCCGTAAGCGCTCAGCAGTCCGCCATCATAAGGCAAAATAATGTCATCTATACCAAGCAAATCAGCAATTTTACAAGCGTGCAATCCTCCTGCCCCGCCAAAAGCCAACAAAGCATAATCTTTTGGATCGAACCCTTTAGCAACCGAGATTTTGCGAATAGCATCCGCCATTTTTTCATTGGCAATTTTTTCAAAACCAAGCAATAATTCTTCTTTAGAATAATGCGTCCCAGTAGTATTAATAATGCTTTTTTGTAATTCATCCAAAGCTTGTTGCGCTAATTCCAGATGAATAGGAATGCCCATCGCAGAAGCATCCAATTTCCCGAGCAAAAGATTAATATCAGTGATGGTGAGCGGTCCGCCCGCGCCATAACAAGCAGGGCCAGGCGAAGCCCCTGCACTTTCAGGGCCGACGGACAGTTTATGCCCATCGAAATAACAAACCGAGCCGCCACCAGCTGCTACGGTCTCAATCGCAAGCGAAGAACTGAGCATTTCTGCATTGCCTACTTTCGTGACAAAACGGTAATCGTAACTTCCATCAAATCGAGCAGCATCGGTACTCGTGCCACCCATGTCAAAGGTTATAACTTTCTCAAAATCAATCACTTGCCCAATGCGAGCCGCACCTACGACGCCTCCGGCAGGGCCGCTTAATAGACTATCTTTTGGATTGAAGTAATCCGCGTTGACCAAGCCCCCGGCGCTGGTCATCACTAGGAGTTTGGAGTCTGCACTTAGCTTGGATTGAATATTTTGCAAATAATCGTGCATCACCGGCGAGAGATAGGCATTGATGACAGCGGTTTGAGCCCTGGGCAATATTTTGATAGAAGGCGTCAATGCGCTGGAAAGCGACACAAAGCGAAACCCTTTACGGATAAAGGTCTCTTCCAACATTTTTTCGTGAATCGGATTTCGATAAGCGTGTAACAAGGCTATGGCAATGGCATCAGGTTGCTTTTTTTGCAATTCGCTTATAATTCGCTCAATTTCCAATATTGACAAGGGTTTCCGTACTGTTCCATCCGCATTCATGCGTTCTTCCACTTCGATAACGTCGGAATAAAGCAATTCCGGCTCGGGAATATTTAATTGAAATAGATTCGGGCGTTGTTGGGTGCCGATGTAAAGCAAATCTTTAAATCCTTTTGTCACTAAAAAAGCAACTTTTGCGCCTTTTTTCTCCAAGAGCGCATTCGTTCCTTTGGTAGAACCCAAACGCATCGTCAGCGGTGGCAGCACTTGCTGCACAGGCGTTTTGGTGGCAATGCGCGTTGCCAATATCGGTGCTTCTTCATGAGCGGTAATTTCAAAATCTATTTCATCTGAAAGCGCTAAATCTTGATTGAGAATCAAGCTATTATCCTGAAAATCAATACTTTGAATCTTAGCAAAAGCCTCTTTTCCGCCTAATCGGAAAAAATCGTATCCTTGAAAAATATCTTCAGAAATACGCCATTGTTGCGTAAAGCGAAAGCGATATGGAGCCACTTTTTCCAGCAACCTCCCTCGTAGTCGACTGCTACTCAAGGTTTTAATTCTTAAAATTTCACCAAATGGATCTTGTGCTATGCAATCGGTAAAAGTACCGCCCGTATCAATCCAGATTTGCCATTCTTTCATTATCAAAATAGTCAAGAATTTTCGATCATATTTTGTTGGGACTGTCAAAAGTAGGGATTATCTCTTATATTTGTTCGTAACAGAATGAGCGCCATCGCATGGAAATACCACTGGAAATAGAGGAATTGTATCGAAAAGCAGCGGCTTATCACCGCAGCGGTGATGTTTACAATGCTGTGAAATTGTGCAAACGCATCATCAAAAGTGTGCCGGAATGGCATCTGCCGTATGCAATGCTTGGAAACCTTTACAAATATCAGCGCGATTGGAAAGCGACGCTTCATTATAACAAAAAAACGGTAGCCTTGAATGCCAGCGACCAAACTGCCTGGTGGAACATTGGTATCGCTGCTACGGCACTCAAGAAAGAACGCATCAAAAAAAATGTCTGGAATAAATTTGGGTTAGAAGACAATAATGAAAAATTGCCAAAGGTAAAAAGCGTTCGCATCAGTTTTGGTAAGCAATTTGATCTTGTTTGGGCAAGGCCATTGATCCCGTGCGGGCTGTGATCGAAAGTATTCCAAGCCCAGGATCAGAGCGGCGTTTCAGAGATGTGGTTTTAATAGATGGTGTTGTAGCAGGTTATCATGTTGCAAAGCAAAAAAAGTACCCGGTTTATGAAGAACTGGGCGTTTTCAAAAGGTCTTCTTATCGAACTTTCTCTTGCCAAATCTATATTCAGCAGGCAGATGACTTACTTAGTCTTGAAAAATTATGCCAGGAAACCGACTTAGGTTTTGAGAACTGGTCGAATGTTGCCAGGGCATTTGCGCCTCGATTTGAACACACGTTGCCCGAGTATTACGGCAAGGATATAATGCCTTCAATTGAGCATTTACAGGCTTTGCATATTGCAATTGCTGCGCCTACCTTACAAGAAGCAGAAACGGTACTTCGATCCTGGCAAGTGATTAGTTTAGGGCATTTCAGTCATTTAAATGCGCATTTGTAGATTTTTTTACTTTTAATATCGAAGATATGAAGCAAATTATTCCGATAGCCTTTATTTTGTTGTTGTTTAACGCTTGTAAAAGTGACCCTAAAAACTCGGAAGCAACATCATCTTCAGAAACAAAAGATTTTCTTATCGTACCCGGTGAACGCATTGGTATGGTTACTGCCTCCACCACAGAGGCGGCAGTAGAAAAAGCTTATGGAAAAGAAAATATTGAGCTTAAAAGCTTGAATGTAGGAGAAGGCGAGCAGCGCGAAGGCGTATTGGTGTTTCCAGGAACTAATAATGAATTGGAAATCATTTGGGAATTGGAAGCAGATATAGGGAATCCTGCATTTGTAAGGCTCGGCAAAGAAAATAGCGATTGGAAGACTCCTGAAGGGATTGGAGTGGGGACTACTTTGGAAAAATTGGAAGAACTCAATGGCCGTCCCTTCACATTTTATGGTTTTGAATGGGATTATGGAGGTTTGGTGAGCGATTGGAACGGTGGTAATCTTAGTCCTTATTTGATTATTGCTTTGATCCCGCAAAACTTTGATAAACTTGGCAAGGAATTATTGGGTGAGGTGCAGCTATCTTCTGATGATCCCAAAGTGCGTGCACTGGGTGCGAAAGTGGGTTCGATTGTGCTTACTTTTGAATAAGAATTTCATAACCATCAAAAAACTATAAAATATGAATCTGGAACAATTTCCTAGACTCCGGGATGCCCTTGAAAGTGGCTACGAATTTAATATCGGCCAATTTTTTCAACAGGGATTTGATTTAATGAAAAAAAATCTTGGCGGCTTTATAGGCTATACATTACTTTATATGGCTATACTTATGGTGCTGGGTATCATTCCTTTTATTGGCAATATTGCAAGCATTGTACTCAGTCCGCCACTGGCAGCAGGATGGTTTATTGTAGCAAATAAATTGCAGAAAAATGCACCTACCGAGTTTGGCGACTTTTTCAAAGGCTTTGATTACATCGGTCAACTCATATTGGTATATATCATCTCTATTTTGATTTATGTGGCTATTATGTCGCCTGCGCTTATAGCTGGCGGTGCTTTTATGTTTGCTGCCATATCTGATGTGTCCAGCATGGATAGCGCATTTCCTACTTGGCTGGTATTCATTATGTTAGCTATCATGATTCCTCTTGCCTACCTGGCGGTTGCCTGGCGATGGGCGCCCATGTTTGTTGTATTTCACAAAATGGGATTTTGGGATGCGATGGAGACCAGCCGCAAAATTGTAACTAAGCGTTGGTTCTCACATTTTGCTATGATGCTATTGGTTAGTTTGTTTTTTACGGTGGCTGCCCTTGTACTGATAGGCGGTATGGTATCGACCGGAGCTACAGGTATTGAAGCGCTTAGCTCTACGGTAGTATTGGTGGGAGCGCTGCTATTTTTGGGAGGTGCTTTGCTAATCACGCCTTTCTATCAATGCGTGGAATACGCTGCTTTTGCAAGTGTAACTCAAATCAACGCCTCGGACTCCGTGGATGATATAGTAGATCATTTGGTAGATTAATATAAACGAGTCAGATTGGAAGCGGCAGCTTGTCACTTCCAATCTATGATCTATGCTTCAAGCCCTCCTACGCGAATCATTCTCACCGTTTCAATCTTGGTCTCACTGACCGATTCCAGAATAAATTTATAATCTCCCAAGAGAAGCTCTGCTCCCTGCTCAGGAATGGTCTCGGTTATTGTCACCAAATATCCTGAAAGCGTATGGTACTCACCTTCAGGCAATTGAAGAGCTGGGTATTTTTCATTTAAATAATCAATCTCCAAGCGCCCAGAGAATACAAATTCGTGCTCAGAAACTTCAATTTCAATATATTCTTCTTCATCGTGCTCGTCTTCAATTTCACCGAACAACTCTTCTAAAATATCCTCCAAAGTAATCAATCCTGCTAATCCTCCAAATTCGTCTACTACACAAGCGATATTGATTCGATCTTGAATAAATTTATTGAGCAAATCGGTGACCCTCATCACCTCCGGCACAAAACGAATATCCAGAATAATGCTTTTGATGGCTTTCGGCTGCTGTAAGAGCTGTTGATGATGAACATAGCCAAGCACTTCATCTACATCGTCTTGTACTACGATGATGCGAGATAGCTTCGTTTCTCGAAAAAGGTCTTCCAATTCCTTTACAGAGGCATTCACATCAATGTATTCCATCTCTGTACGCGGGATCATGCAATCGCGCACACGGGTATCTTTTAAGTTAAGCGCTTTGCCAAAAAGCTCCCGATCCACTACAGAAGGATAGGTTTCGGAATGAGAAGTATTTACAAAATGTTCGAGGTCAATTCTTGAAAAAGCTTCGTCTTTGGCCACCAAAGGTTTACGCACGACAATTTTCAAGATTCCTTCTGCCAATTTGGTCATAATCCACGCAGGAACAACCAATAATATTTGAAAAAATTTTATAGGATATGCCAGAAAAAACAAGACCTCATCCGCATAAAGCCGAAAAAGTGTTTTGGGTAGAAATTCACCAAAAATGAGGACAATAATGGTGATAATCGTTGTATTTGCAAGCAAAAGCAAACCTTCATTTTGAATAGACGATTGTAAAAGAGCGGTAAGCGGCACCGTCATCAAGTAAGTGAAAATAACCAGGACAATATTGTTGCCCACGAGCATAGTGCTAAGAAAATCGGAAGGATGCTCATAAAATTGAGTGAGGATACGACCTCGACTGGCGTTTCTTTTCTTTTTGAGTTCAACACGGAGCTTATTCGCTGATACAAAAGCGATTTCCGTACCTGAAAACAGGGCAGAAAGCAGCAAAAACAATATAATAAAAAATACTAGCATGGGTTTAGTTCTTCAAAGTCTCGTCCATACTTTTTATGCCACTAATCGCATTGACTTTGGAATATTTGAAATCCTGACTGGCCTCAAAGCCATGACCATAAATCAATTCACCGCCTCGGCGGAGTACCACAAATTTGTGGTTATAAACTTGTTGTTTTTTTTCATCCCAAATGAGCTCTTCCGTCTCCAAACGCTCACCAGTAGTGCTTTGCCACACCACGCTATCCTGCACCAATACCATGCCTTTACTTTCATGCCGGATACCATATTTGCCAGTCAGCGTACTCGTAATCTGGCCTTCCGGGCCGAAAAAATCAACTTTTACACCGTCAGGAAATTCTTGTTTGGGTTCACGAACATTGACGTGATACAACATTTTTGGGCCTTCGATTTTCACGCGCACGAGTGCTGAATCACTATAAATGATTTCCACATCTTTGGCCAGTTCGATATTTACATCAAAAACAAAGTCATTTTCTTCAGTAGAAGTTGCCTCCTCCGTGCAGGAAAACAGCGACAAAAGAACAGCGATAAAAAACAAATATTGAAATGTACGCATGAATGTATCCTCGGTTATTTTTATAACAACCTTCTCTTCAACACAAAGTTATTTTACAATCGTGATATCTCCTTCTTTAGAGACAATAATCTCATCAATAAATTCGACTTCCGTATAATAAGCGAAAACCCCCGGAGACATTGGTTTGCCATTGAAAGTGCCATCCCAGCCAAAGCGCTCTTGCCCCAAAGGCACATCATTAGTCTCGAATACCATATTTCCCCAGCGATCAAAAACTACCAATTTGCGAATTTGCTTTGCACCCGGCCCGCCAAAAATAGTGAAATAATCATTCGCCCCGTCGCCATTAGGCGAAAAGGCACTCGGCGCATAGAGCGGTCGATTGATCGTAACGGTCACTTTCAGAGAATCCGAAGCAGTGCAATTGTCTTCATCTACAATCGTGACTGTATAAACAGTAGTACGTGCAGGCATAGAAGTAGGATCAGGACAATCCACACAAGACAATCCATCCGGCGGTGACCAGGAAAATACCACATTAAAATCATTAGCAATTGCCTGTAAATCAACAGTGTAACCAAGTTCAATCGTTTGATCTTCGCCAGCATCTACTACCAATGCAGGCGGCTGAATGATAGTCGCATCGGTAGTAGATTGGCAACCCTCAGCATCTTCGATGATGATTGTATAGTCCCCTGCGGGGAGTCCGTTAAAAGTTGGTTCAGGTTGGAAGGAATTGCCATTAATGCTGTAATTATAAGGCATCGTACCGCCAGATCCAGCAACAGTGACAGCCCCAGTTGGCGCACCGTTGCAAATGAGATTTACAATATCTGTTACTTCTATTAAAATTGCTTCAGGTTCCGTAATGATAGTATCTCGTGTGATTTCACATTGATTGGCATCGCGCACAGTGATTGAATAAGTACCTGCTGGCAAATCTGTAATTGTTTCTTTGGTTTCTCCATTGCTCCAGGAATAAGTGTAATTGCCAACTCCCCCAGATGGAATCACCGTAGCGCTGCCATCGGTTGTACCATTGCAACTCGCATTTTCGGTATCAAATGAAAGTGTCACAGGAGGGTGATCTTCCATATTAAAAGTAAAATTCCCTTCGCAAAGATTGGCATCGCGCACTTGCACAATATATACCCCTGCTCGTACATCTTGAAGTGAATTCTCATCTCGAAAACCAAGTCCGTCATTCCAGTCGTATCGGAATGGGCCTAAGCCATTAGCGATATCTACTATAATAGAGCCATTGGAAAAGTCATTGCAGGTGGGCTGGGTCGCTGCTTCTACTGAAGGATCAAGCACTAATTCAAGTTCTCGCACCGGCAAGACCAAAGTTGTATCGCAACCGTTCGCGTCCCGAACAATGACGGTATAATCACCACGAGAAATATTGGTTAATCCATTATCTGGCCCAAAGCCACTGTTTTGCCAATTGTATTGATAGGGAGGTGTAGCGCCATTCACCACCAGAGTAACTGCGCCATCTGTACCGCCGCCGCAAGTAGGCATGGTGACAAGCGTATCGAAAGTCATATCGGGTCGCCCGGACACATCAAAAGTAAGCACGGTATCGCAAGTGGATTGATCAGTGATCGTCACAGTATAACTGCCCTCCGGCAGCCCGGTAAGGTCTTCATTATTGGATAAACTGTCATTCCAGACAAAAGTATAGGGTGCAAAATCACTCATCACTGTCAAATCAATCGCACCATCATTTGTGCCTGGGCAAGTGAGATTGCTTACTTGTCCATCTGCCGTAAAATGATCGCCGCAACATTCTACCATAATCGTTTCTACATGTGTAACAATGCAGCCTTTATCACTTGTGACAATCAAGACAATAGACTTTAAGCCAGGTGAATTGTAAGAAATAGTATGCGGGCCTGTCGTACTTGCAGTTGCGATGCTTGCACTAACCCCAAACTGCCATTCGCGCTTAGTGATACTTCCCAAGCCAAAGGATGAGGCATCGGTCACCGTAAATTCTTCGCCCACACAAACAATTTGATCAGGATCACTGATTGTAAAATCTGCTTGCGGCCCAAGAAATTCACCATCGCCGCCGAATTCTATTTGAAAACCGTTGCCAGTATTAGAAAAATTGTTGATCAATAAGCCATAACTTTTACCTGCTTGCATATCTAAAAAACGAATAAATCCATCCTCGCCCGCATCGCAGTTGATATCTTCTGTTGTTTCTGTAGAAATCATATTCAAACCTGTAGGACCTGTACAGGCAGTAGCCATACAACGCACCAAAATTTTGCCATTGCAATTGCCTACGCCATTGGGTAATTCGAAGAGCGCAAAGTCAATGTCATCATTTGGATTGAGAGGGGTGATCGTAAAAGTCAATGATCCTGTAGTTGCAGCAGTCCAAACGAACCAGGTGGAACTTGATTCAGAATTTCCTAAGTCCGTCCCATTTTTATCTTGATCAAGGCAAGAATTGTCTGCTTCATCCGCATTATTTCCTACACCGCTTACTTGTTGCACCACAAAAGGCGACTTGTCACAAAGCACAGATGCTATGGGACAGTCAGACCCAGGTTCTACCGGCGGATTATAATTATTAATACAAAGATCAAACGTACCGGTAGCACCGTTGCGTCCTTGCACACGGATAAGGTAGGTCTCGCCGATCGTCAGAGCTCCGCGATACAATTCTACGATGTTATTGCCCCTTGTATCAGTGGCGCATCGCAATTCACTAATAGAAGTAGCACAAGTACCTCGATACAGAGCTACTTCTGGCTGCCGTAGTGCTCCGCCCGACGACCCGCCTAAAATCGTCACGGTCACATCTGTGCCGATGGCCGTAAAAGAATACCACACATCATTGGCATTCGTCGCAAAACAACTCGCTTTGCTATAGCTGGAAACAGTGGCACCTACATTCGTTCCTTTAAAAGGGTTAGTGCAGCTGCCCGCAATATTAAGTATTGGAATAGGATTTTCGCAATTATCATTGCTGGGTTGCGCCGATAGCGTGACGACGCTGCAAAACAAGATTACAAATACAAGTGTAAAGCCAAGTCTCATAGTCCTTAATGATTTTCGGATTGGTGGAATTTTGGGTGTCTTAATTATTTTCAGAGATAGAAATGATAGTTGCTAACATATAACGGTTGAAAATATTGGAAAGTGTGGACAATTTATATACAAATTCGTTTGTTGTTGCGCAAATGACTAATTTTAACGGGTGTTAAGGTCTTGAATGCTGGTTTCTGGTTATTGAATTCTGATGTAGAAAGACCTCTTTCATGATAATTTTAGTTGGTTTAAAATGATAAAAAAACATATCCCAAATGCTATTACCCTACTCAATCTCTTTTGCGGGTGCATTGCTTTGGTTTGCATTTTTCAGCAAGCATACGTGGCAGTAGCAATATTTACGGGGATTGGATTGGTAGCAGATTTCTTGGATGGTGCGGTGGCACGACTATTGAATGTGAAATCTGAATTAGGAAAGCAATTGGATTCGCTTGCGGATATGGTGAGCTTTGGCGTAGTGCCGGGTGCTATTTTTTATCAATTATTATCCATAGCATTTCACATTGAAAATTTCTTAGATATCCGATCAATATTTGGCTTTGTAATTACCATATTCGCTTGTCTTCGTTTGGCAAAATTTAATTTGGATACGCGACAAACCAATAGCTTTCTTGGCTTACCAACGCCAGCCACTACTATTTTTGTAGTAGGATTGATGCTCATTGTTCATTTTAATTCCTTCGGCTTGCGCCAAATGGTGCTCCAATCTTGGTTTTTATATACTTGCGTTGCTGCTTTATCCTGGCTGATGATATCGGAACTCCCCATGTTTAGTTTGAAATTTGCAAGATTTACCTGGAAAGGCAACGAGATAAAATTTATCTTTGCGCCGCAGCGGCAGCATTGCTGATTTTCTTGAAAGAAGCGGCGCTTTCGTTGGTTATTTTGATTTACATCGTATTTTCAATCGTACAATATAGGTTCAAAACATGAAATTCGTAGCCGAAATTGACATCATGCCTCATAAGGAATTGCTTGATCCTCAGGGAAAAACCGTAGCCAAAAACATGAATCACGTGCATATAGAAGGTGTGGAAGACGTGCGCATCGGCAAGCATATCACGATGACGCTTCACGCTGATTCAGAGGAAATTGCGCATGAAATAGTGGAAACCGCCTGCAAAAAATTACTCGCAAACCTAATTATGGAAAATTATACCTTTAATGTAAAACCCCTTGAGTGACATGGCTTTCATCCTATTACCTAATCACCCTATCAATTGATGTTGTACATCGTCCCAACACCTATCGGCAATCTGGAAGACATCACCCTTCGCAGCATCCGCATCCTGAAGGAGGTACAGCTCATCCTTGCAGAAGATACCCGCACCTCCAAAAAACTGCTTGACCATTATGAAATAGTCACTCCACTTCGCTCTTACCATGCTTTTAATGAACACCAAGCTACCGCAAATCTGGTAGAACAAATCAAAAATGGCGCAACGATGGCGTTAATTTCGGATGCAGGTACACCTGGCATTTCCGATCCTGGCTTTTTGCTGGTGCGTGCTTGTGTACAAGAAGGACTCAAAGTAGAATGCCTGCCGGGCGCAACGGCCTTCGTACCGGCTTTGGTAGCATCGGGATTGCCATGCGACCGCTTTCATTTTGAAGGATTTTTACCACATAAAAAGGCCGCCAAACGCGTTTGCAATATTTGGCTACCTTGCCTAATACCTTTGTTTTATACGAATCGCCCAATCGCTTAGTGAAGTGTCTGGAACAATTGATAGAACATTGCAGTCCAGATCGAATGGCTTGCGTTTGCAGAGAACTCACCAAGCTTCACGAAGAAGTCAAAACCGATACTTTACAAAATATCCACATGCATTATGCCGCTCAAACCAATGTGAAAGGGGAGATTGTAGTGATAGTAGCGGGAAATGTATAGAAAAATTTCTTCTATTTAAGTCTGAGCCTAAATCCCGGACGATCTGTGTGTTTTAATTCTCCTGATGTAAAACTTACAATTCTATCTTTCGGGTCAATTATTGTAACTGCTATTTGTTTTAGGTAACCTTTTGAATCAAATTTTAATGATTCGTAGGATATTTCAGCGTCTATTTTTTTAAGCTCCGCTTTGACTTGAACTAAATCATCAAAGGTAAATCTTGTCGTGAATTCAACTCCAATACTATCCTTGGAGATAGAATACACTAGTTTCTCTATTTGCTGTGCAAAAGAAGTAAGTGTTACACAGCAGGTGGCAATTAGAGTCAGGAGTAATACTTTTTTCATGATGGTTATTATTAAAGGGTTTTGAAATGATATTTAAAATTAAAAGTTTTTATACTTAAAAACAATACCCCGGCTACACTTCGGTAACCGGGGCGTCAATTTTAATGTATATCATTTATTTCTTTGTACTCGAAGTAGAGTTGGTCTTCTGCTTCATAATCGGCAATCGTATCTGCGAAGGATAAGCCGTAGAATGATGCACTTTATTATGCGCCACCACGCCGGTAGATTCGTCGTAATTATTGCCACCTGTATTCATATTTCTATCGAAACGCGGGAAATTACTACTAGAAATTTCGATGCGAATACTATGCCCTTTTTCAAAATAATTGCTGGTGGACATCGGTGTCATTTCCACTTTATACACCTTGCCATTTTCCATAAATACCTCTTTATCATAGCCTTCGCGATAGCGCACACGCTGAATTGTTTCGTCCAGATTGTAGGCTTTGCCATCAGGATATACGTCAATAATCTTGATCGTGAAATCAGTATCCTTCACATCAGAAGACACATACAAAGTCGTCTCAATAAAACCACTCACCTCAATCCCTTCTTTCAAAGGCTCAGAGGTATAAACTAAAATGTCATTACGAGTCTCCATTTTTTGCTGGTCAAAAGCGCCGCCTTGCACCGCATTACCTGTACAGCAGACATTGCCACCATAGGAAGGCACTGGATTCATGGGATCGTAAGCAAAACCATCGGGCATATCTTGTTTAGCTTGGGCGTTCGTCAACTTGCCATCACCATAAAGGCTATTAGCCTTTCCGCCACTGTTGAGGTAGAAAGTAGTCATTTCAGCATTGGCAGGTGGCCATACATCTGCGGATTGCCACTTATTCATGCCCATTGTGTAATATTGTACCTTGGGCGTTTTTTGTAAAAAATCATTCTTTTCACCTTTCAGCCAATAATCGAACCAAGCATTGATTTGCTCGTCGTAATTCAAGCGAGCATCGCCTACGCTGCGCTCACCCACAATGGTATTCTCCGTAGCGCGTTTGTAAGCACAATGAAGAGTCGGAGCAATCACTAAATATTGATTTTCTCTAACATTTGGATCTTTTGCAGTAGCACGCACGTGATTGTACAAAGCCAGATTCGGGCTGCTCGATACATCATACCAGGACACAAACCAGAAGCCGGGTTTTTCAATCGGCATATTGTCATGATACAAACCACCCTTGTACCAGTCGGGGTCATTGGGCTTGCGTCGAATCATATCTTCATAAACACCGATAGGGCCATTCACATTTTTGATAATATCTTGAATTGGTAGATGTGCCAACCCATTCGACCATTCCACCCGAGCGCGCTCCGGGGCCAAATCAAAAGCTTGCGAAGCCCGAATCAATTGCTTTTGTGTTGCATCTTTCGGAAACATTGGACGGATTTCATCATTTTGTACACCATACAACCAAGCGGTAAACAGCATCTGCCCAGCGCCGCCGCGATACCAGTTGCCTTGTTCATAGAATTTGCCCACGCGACCTACGCCTGCGCCAAAACCTTGCGGCACAAAGGTCGCTAAAGCAGGATGATTCAATGCCACGACCGCCATCTGCCACTCCGCCGTAGAAGAACAGCCAATCGGCGCGACTTTGCCGTTGCACCAGGATTGTTTGGAGAGCCATTCTACTGCATCATAACCATCGGTTGTAGGCGGGCCGAGAATATCCCAATCCCCTTCCGAGAAGTAGCGTCCACGCTCGTTTTGTACCACATAAGCGTAGCCCCGTTTTACATAATCTAATGCGGTTTCATAGGCCCTGGCACGCATTTCACCGTCGCCCCAAGCATTGAAATTATAAGGCGTTTTTGAAAAAATAACTGGAACTTTCGCATTGCCTTTCGGTCTGAAAATATCGGTAGCCAGGCGGACACCGTCGCGCATCGGCATCATTACTTTCTGGTCAATAACCGCAATTTCTTGTAATTTGGTAAGCGCATCTGCTTGTGCAGAAAGTTGGAGGGCATTGAACATACCAGCCACTATAAGCAGTAGGTATAATAGTCTTTGCTTCATACAAATAACATTATGGGTTTTGGAAAAAAATCTTTCAACAAATTAGACAAGCAAAAGCCGCAATTTATTTTACAAAAGCGCAAAAGAAGTTTGATTACAACGGCTATTACCTCACAAAGTACGCATCAAAGTGAAGCAAAGCTGATCGATATTGCTCATTTTAGGATGAAAAGCTGAAATATTAGTCAGAATAATGACCGATTCTTGCCCTGTGACATCCATTGCCAAGGAAGAAGTGTAGCCGCCCGTGCCGCCGTTGTGCCAATGCCAGGTTTTGCCGCTTTGGGTCTTGATAATATGCCAACCAAGCGCAACGTCCAGATTCGGATTAATCGTAAAAGTCTTTTCTCGTTGCAATTCCAATGCCGCATTGGGCTTGAAATTTGCTTGCACAAACTTGCTCAAATCCTCCACAGTGGAAAGAATAGCGCCCGCACCCTTGAGCGCGTTCAAATCCCAATTGGAAGTAACCACGCCTTGTGCATTCTGACCCAATACCATCTTTTTAGCTACCCTGCTGCGCTCGGTAGTTGTAGAAGTCATTTTATAAGGATTTGTCACAAATTCTTGCAGCAACTGCTCATAACTCTTGCCTGTTTTTTGCTCGATGACATAGCCCAATAGACCAGCGCCAAGATTGGAATACGCATTTTGTGTACCGGGTGCAGCAGCAAGCGTAGGCTGATGACTCAGATACGCCTCCAACATTTTTCCATCGTAATGCGCATAAGGATTGTTCATATCGCTTTTACCCGGCTGAAACAAATCTTCGGGCAAACGCGGCAAACCTGAGGTATGATTTGCCAATTGCAAGAGCGTGATGGCTTTTACTTTTTCGTTCAGCGGTTGTGATAAACATTCTTGAATTGTTGTATTCAAATCAACTTTATCAGCTTTCACTAAATTCGATAAAAGTGTAGAGGTGAAAACTTTGGTAACGGAGCCTATTTCAAAAACCTTATCCTTGTTATCTATTGTAATAAGTTTACCATTTTCAATTTTGACACCATAATAACGTACCTCATCTCCATGAACAATAGCAATGGAAACCTGAGTATTGGCAGGGAAATCAGTGATAAATTTGGCAATAGTATCCATCTGAGCATTTGTAATCTGAGCTTGTAGATGCAACGTAAAAAACCCGAGAATAGCAATAAGGATAAAGGGAAGCGTATTGATTTTAGACATTTTGGCATAGGATTTTGATGATGACGGCTAAAATGCAGTTGTAATAATAATGGCACAAAACTTTTGGATAGAGCCAGCTTTTCTCTCGACAAGCAAGACCTATTATCGATAAATAAAAAACCATTACACAAGTCCTTAAAATCATTTTATAAGCCTGCGTACTTATTTTACCGACCTGTTGAGTAAAACAGTAAGGTTGAAGAATCATTCTGCAAGGCTGTAAATTTATTTTACAAGGCTATAAAATCGTTTTGTAGGCTTGCCAAATCATTCAATAATGCTATAGACCGACCCGATATGCTTGAAAAAATGATTGACTATCAATATCTTAGAGTGCAAAGTCGAATTGAGCCTGCCCAATAATTTCTCTTACCCTATCTGTTCTCAATGATAAAAATCAGCTTCACGTACTATGTAATATCAGTGGCTAAGGGACTGAGATTTCAGAAATTGGCTGCAATTACTTGTTTCCAGCTTCTAAAATCTTGCAATAGAAATGAAAAACAACCAGGATCTCACCGCTCCCATTGATTTACACTCGCATAGTAAAAGTACAGGTGCATTGCGTATGCAGCGTCCGGTATATGTAGATTTTTTGCCGCCATGTAATAATGCTTGTCCGGCAGGTGAAAATATTCAGGCTTGGCTGAGCTTAGCGCAAGCGGGTAAATATTATGAAGCCTGGCAACAGCTAATCCAAGATAACCCAATGCCCGCTATTCATGGGCGTGTCTGCTACCATCCTTGCGAAGACAATTGCAACCGCAATTTTGTGGATAGTACCGTGAGCATCCATGCGGTAGAGCGCTATTTAGGCGATACGGCGATTGCTGAAAACTGGAAAGTAGAATTCGACCGCCCGAAAGGCGGAAAACGGGTCTTGGTGATTGGAGCTGGCCCGAGTGGCTTGTCGGCAGCGTATCACCTTACCCGATTGGGTCATACTGTTGAGATTTATGAAGCAGGCCCGGTGGCTGGCGGTATGATGCACTTTGGGATTCCTGCGTATCGCCTGCCACGCGACATCATCGCTGCTGAAATACAACGTATCGAAGAGATGGGCGTCAAGATTCGTCTCAATTATAAGGTTGAAGATATTTTGGCAGAGAAAGAAGCTGGCAATTTTGAGGCTGTTTTTGTAGCCATTGGAGCTCATATTGGTAAAAAGACAAATATTCCTGCTAGGGATGCGGGACAAATTCTTGATGCAGTTTCCTTCCTACGCAATGTGGACGCAGGGAATCTACCAAAATTAGGTAAAAAAGTTGCCATTTATGGCGGCGGAAATACAGCGATGGATGCTGCCCGTGTTGCCAAACGTATCGGCGCTGATGAAGCACTTATCATTTATCGCCGCGACCGCGAGCAGATGCCTGCCCACGAGTTTGAAGCAGATGAAGCTTTAGCCGAGGGTGTAAAAATCCATTGGCTGCGTACTATTAAATCAATTGATCAGACGACTTTCACAGTAGAAGTGATGCGCATCGAAAATGGTCGCCCTGTGCCTACGGGCGAGTATGAAACCATAGAGGCAGATGCGCTCATCCTGGCGCTTGGGCAAGATACCGATACTGATTTTCTGAAAAATATTCCTGGTATTGAGTTCAAAGACGATGGCACTGTGATCGTCGGAATTGACATGATGACAGGAGCTGAAGGCATTTTCGCTGGCGGCGATATGGTACCCAGCGAACGCACAGTCACGATTGCTGTTGGTCATGGTAAGAAAGCAGCGCGCTACATTGATGGTTATCTGCGACAAAAGCCTTATGTAACAATGCCTAAACATCCATTGGTTGGGCATGAGCGCTTACACGTTTGGTATCAAACCTTCGCACCTCAGCGCGAGCAAGCACATTTGAAAGCGGAAGAGGCGACTAAAGGGTTTTATGAAGTTGTGGCGGGTTTAACCAAAGAGGAAGCCCAATATGAGGCGCAGCGCTGCCTTTCCTGTGGCAATTGCTTTGAGTGTGATGGCTGTTATGGTGCTTGCCCGGAAGATGCAGTAATCAAACTTGGGCCGGGTAAGCGGTATCGCTTTAATTATGATTCTTGTACAGGATGTACCGTCTGCTTTGAACAGTGCCCTGTGCACGCAATTGAAATGATACCGGAGTCTGTGGCAATGGAGTAATGGGATTTGCCGGACTAATCGAATTGAGTTTTTCCAAGATTCCACCATTTCAATACTCCAATTTAAATGCAATTTGTCCAATTATAAATTTTATTCATACAATGGCAAAGAATCAAATTATAACCATAGACGGGAACGAAGCGGCAGCGTATGTGGCGTATCGGGTGAATGAAGTCTGCGCTATTTATCCTATTACCCCGTCTTCGCCGATGGCGGAATGGGCGGATGAATGGTCGGCGAAAAGTATTCCCAATATCTGGGGCAATGTACCGGATGTGATTGAAATGCAAAGCGAAGGCGGTGCAGCAGGGGCAGTACATGGGGCCTTACAAACAGGAGCTTTGACGACTACCTTTACTGCTTCGCAGGGTTTGATGCTCATGTTACCGAATATGTACAAAATCGCAGGGGAACTAACGCCCACGGTTTTCAATATTGCCGCACGCTCGCTCTCAGCGCAGGCGCTTTCTATTTTTGGCGACCATCAGGATGTAATGGCGGCGCGTTCTACGGGTTTTGCGATTTTAGCATCGGCAAGTGTACAGGAGGCGCATGATTTTACATTGATTTCACAGGCAGCTACGCTGGAATCACGCATTCCGTTTATTCACTTTTTTGATGGATTTAGAACTTCGCATGAGGTGAATAAAATGCATTTACTACCGGATGAGCATATTCGGGAAATGATTGATGATGAACTTGTTATTGCGCATCGCAATAGAGCTTTGAATCCCGACAATCCCTTTATCCGTGGCACTGCGCAAAATCCTGATGTTTATTTTCAGGGACGGGAGACGGTGAATCCGTTTTATGCAAAAACACCCACAATTGTGCAAGCGCAAATGGATAAATTTGCTAAGCTCACTGGGCGTCAATATCGAATCTTTGACTATTATGGTGCTCCTGATGCGCAAAGAGTTGTCATTTTGATGGGTTCTGGCGCGGAAACAGCGATTGAAACAGCGCAAACATTAGTAGCACACGGAGAGAAGGTTGGGGTAGTACAAGTGCGGCTGTACCGTCCATTTTCTATAGAGCATTTTATCAAAGCTTTGCCACCTACCGTAGATGCCATTGCGGTGCTGGATAGAACCAAAGAACCCGGCGCATCGGGCGAACCTATGTATCAGGATATAGTTGCAGCATTAGTAGAGGCCTTTACTGAAAGAAAAATCGGCAATATGCCGCGTGTGATCGGCGGTCGCTATGGTTTGTCTTCCAAAGAATTCACGCCAGCGATGGTCAAAGCAGTGTTTGACGAATTGCTCAAAAGCACCCCTAAAAATCACTTTACTATCGGTATTTATGATGATGTGATGCACAGCAGTTTGGAATATGATCCAAATTTTACGCTCGATGAATCTGAATGGACACAGGCTTTATTCTTTGGGCTTGGTGCGGATGGCACTGTCGGAGCGAATAAAAACAGTATCAAAATCATCGGTGAAAATACGGATTTATATGCTCAAGGATATTTTGTGTATGATTCCAAGAAATCCGGCGCGCGCACAGTCTCACATTTGCGCTTCGGCCCGAAGCCAATCCGTGCACCTTATCTCATCCGCCAAGCGGATTTTATTGCTTGTCATCAATTCAATTTTATAGAAAAATCTGATTTATTATCAGCAGCAAAACCAGGTGCGACCTTTCTTTTGAATAGCCCTTATGGGTCTGAAGAAGTCTGGAATCAATTGCCCAAACCCGTTCAACAAACGATCATTGAAAAAAAGCTGAAATTCTATGTCATTGATGCGACTTCGGTTGCGCGAGACACAGGCATGAGCGGCCGGATCAATACGATCATGCAGACTTGCTTCTTTGCGCTGTCAGGTGTACTGCCGAGAGCAGAAGCCATTGCGCAGATCAAACACGCCATCGAAAAGACTTATTTCAAAAAAGGAAAAGCAGTTATTCGACAAAACTTCGAGGCCGTGGATGCCACGCTCGATCATTTGTACGAAGTGAAAATTCCCTCTAATATTAATTCCGATCAGGATTTCCCCGCGATCGTATCGGCTGAAGCGCCTGATTTTGTGAAAGAAGTGACCGCAATGATGCTGGCAGGGAGAGGGGACGACCTGCCTGTAAGCTTTATGCCGATAGATGGAACCTTCCCCAGTGGCACCACGAAATGGGAAAAACGGAATATTGCTGATCTCGTACCTGTTTGGGAATCAGATATTTGTATTCAATGCGGCAATTGCAGTTTTGTGTGTCCGCATAGTGTGATTCGCTCGAAATATTATCATAAAGATAATTTGAATAGGGCTCCCGAAAGCTTTAAATCTGCACCGATCAACGCAAGAGGTTTCCCTGAAACACAATTTACCCTGGAAGTGTATATGGAAGATTGCACGGGTTGTACACTTTGTGTAGAATCTTGTCCGGCGACTAGCCTCACCGATCGCAGCAAGAAAGCGATCAATATGCACCCAAAAGCGGAAGTAATTGAATCGAATCGTGATAATATCGAATTTTTTGAAACGCTTCCAATCAACGAGCGCAACAAGGTTAATTTCTCGACAGTACATGGTATTCAATTTTTAGAACCCCTTTTTGAATTCTCCGGTGCCTGCGCGGGCTGTGGAGAAACGCCTTATGTGCGACTACTTACCCAATTGTTTGGCGATCGATTAATCGTTGCCAATGCGACGGGTTGTTCCTCGATTTATGGTGGCAATTTGCCTACCACGCCCTGGACAAAAATAAAGATGGCAAAGGCCCTGCCTGGTCAAATTCTTTATTTGAAGATAATGCCGAATTTGGTTTAGGTATGCGCGTGACTGCTGACAAGCACTTAGCTATGGCGCAGGATTTGCTGAAAAAACTCGAACCAAAGTTGGGTCAAGATTTCGTAAATGAAATACTAGAAGCACCACAGATTTTTGAATCTGGCATTGTGAAACAGCGTCAGCGCGTGGCATTTTTGAAAGAAAAATTGCAACCGATCAATTCATCTGATGCAAAACATTTGCTTTCGGTAGCGGATCATTTGGTACGGCGCAGCGTATGGCTCATTGGCGGCGATGGTTGGGCGTATGATATTGGTTCGGGAGGATTGGATCATGCTTTGGCCAGTGGACGAAATATTAATGTATTGGTTTTAGATACAGAAGTTTATTCCAATACGGGTGGTCAGAGTTCAAAAGCTACGCCGACAGCAGCTACAGCGAAATTCGCGTCGGCAGGTAAACGTGTCGGCAAAAAAGACCTGGCTTTGCAGGCCATTTCCTATGGGAATGTGTATGTAGCGCAAATTGCAATGGGTGCAAACCCGCAGCAAACTTTGCTCGCTATGCGCGAAGCGGAAGCATATGAAGGTCCGTCGCTCATCCTGGCTTATTCGCATTGTATTGCGCACGGCATTGACATGGAAAAAGGTCTAACGCAACAGAAATTGGCAGTAGCGAGCGGTTACTGGCCTTTGATTCGATACAATCCAACATTGCGTAAGAAAGGTGAAAATCCATTTGTGCTTGATTCCCCGCGACCAATCATTGCGCTACGAGATTATGCCTACAATGAATTGCGTTACAAAATTCTGACCCGAACCAACCCGGAAGAGGCGGAAAAGCTGATGCAATTGGCACAGGAACTCGTGGATTTACGTTGGAAAACATACGAGGAAATGGCGAGCTATGGAGCGAAGGAATTTGCACCGGTAGCGTGAACTGGAGACTTTGACTTGGCGACTAAGTGACTCGGAGTTGAGGCTAGTGACCAAATAACCAATAACAGATAACACCATAATCATGAATTTGCAAACCACTTACATGGGGCTGAAGCTCCCTTCACCGATTGTCGTTTCTGCCAGCACTTTGTCGGAAGATGTGCACAATATTGTACAAATGGAAGATGCTGGAGCAGGCGCTGTGGTGCTTTTTTCGTTATTTGAAGAGCAGATTCAGAAGGAAAATGCCTTGTACGAGCAAGCTTTGAAAACGACGACCAATATTTTTGCGGAAGCAATGGATTATTTTCCTGATTTGGATGAATATCACGTAGGTACTACTCAATACCTCGAACTTATCCGGAAAGCAAAGGAACGCGTGGATATTCCGATTATAGCCAGTTTAAATGCGATCACCACCGAAGGCTGGATTGATTATGCCATGCAAGTGGAAGAAGCTGGAGCGGCTGGATTAGAAATCAATATTTTTTACATTCCAGCGGATGTCCGACTCTCAGGTGAAGCGGTCGAACGGCGTTATCTGGACATTGTCTCTGAAGTCAGAAAAAATATACATATTCCGATCGCAGTAAAGTTGAATCCTTATTTTAGCGCTACAGGGAACATGGCAAAGCAAATCAGTGATGCGGGCGCTAATGCGCTCGTGCTGTTCAATCGTTTTTACCAACCAGATTTTGATATTGTGCGGCTAAAAGTCTTGTCAAATCTACAATACAGTGAATCGAACGAAATCCGCTTGCCTTTGCTTTGGATCGCTGTTTTGTATGGCAAATTGCCCCTTTCATTAGCGGCGACCACAGGCGTACAAAGCGCTCAAGAAGTGGTCAAATATATATTGGCGGGCGCTGATGTCACAATGACAGCTTCGGCTTTGTACAAATTTGGTATTAACCATTTGCGTACTATGACAAACGAACTCAAAGATTGGATGCACATGATGGGCTTTGACACGGTAGAGGCTTTCCGCGGCGTGATGAGTCAACAAAACATTTCTGATCCAACTGCTTATGAACGAGCTAATTATATTCGGATTTTAGAAAATGTGAAAAACACATAAAAGAAATGCGATCAAATATAATAATTTTGAAAATTATTATATTTGGCATTAAAACTTTAGAATAATTATATTTCCATTTCTAATAAAGCATAACTTAATGATTTTCCGTGCGTATCGATTGCCAGAGAGGTCGTAACGCCACCTAATAAAGCATTTTCGCATACAAAAAGCAAGGATGAAATATTGGGCAGTTCGTATCGAATAATTTCTCCTGAAATGATGTTTTTTAAATGATTTTTTACTTTTTCTACTGTTATTTTATTACAAAGCATATCATAATCGGATTCATTATAAGGAATTAATGAAAGTGTAAGCGTGTTTCCTTTATCTCCCGCACGGCTATGTGCGATCTCGTATAATTTCATACAATTTTACATTTTTTATGTTTCAAAAACCGTCACAAGCGGTTGAATATTAGCCCTTTCTAATAAAATAGACAGAATACCAATAACTTCATTTACTGATTTTTTTACCCCGCCGCCGCCAGCCGGGCCATTGGTGTAAAGCGCTTCTACTTCTTGTCCAATCCACGCTGCTGTTTCAGGTGTTTGGGCTTTGCCTGCTACGCGCAAGCGAACTTCATAAGGAATTGATGTGCTTTCAAAATTCGTGCGATGTACCGAATTATATCCCATATAATCAATTCTCAAATCATGATATTTATCTTGTAATCTTTTTCAATAATTGTTCCTGCTAATTGTGCTCTTTCCAACGCGGATGCACCTGCATAAGAAATTTCGCCTTCACCCATGTAAAATGCTTTATACCCAACGCTTACTTTGTAAGTAGCAGGTTTTGTTTTACCGCTCCCTCCTATCATTTTTACCTGATTATCAGTAACTTGCTCTAGCTTTACCGATATAAAATCCGCTATTACATCGGGTGTAAAATATTCATGCGGATTTATAACTTCATATAATAATTGCTCCTTTGCCGTTTGCAAATTAACAACGCCTCCAGTTCCTTCCACTTTACTAATAATAGCGGAACCATCCGAAAAACATCCGCATAAGGATGTCCCAAATTTTCCATGCCTTCAACCGGTTTTTTAATGGGGTCTGCATAATAACCACCTGTAATATGTCCGGCACATTCGAGTAAATGACCGATCACCGTTCCTTTACCAAGTATATCATAATCGTCTGTTTTCCAGCCAAATTCATGAATCATCGGCGCTAAAAATAAAGATGGATCTGCGACCCTGCCCGTTATTATAATATTGGCATCGGTTTGTAATGCAGGTAAAATAGCATCCACGCCTAAATAAGCATTCGCAGAAATTAATTCGCCCACTTTTTCTAGTGCCTCGCCGGTTTCAAGCGTTGACATTAACGGATTTATTTTATCAAAAACATCATCGCCAGTGACCGCAGCCACCTTGACTTTTAGCCCTTTTTTCTTCGCAATTTCAATGATTTTTTTAGCTCCTTCTATGGGATTTGCCGCTCCCATATTAGAAATTAATCGAATATTATTTTTGATTAAAAATGGTAATAAAGATTCAATCCTTTGTTCTAATAATGGATCATATCCTTTGGTTGGGTCTTGAAGTTTGCGTTTTTGTGCCAATGCAATGGTTCTTTCCGCCAGACACTCTAAAACTAAATAATCCAATTCTCCTTTTTCCGCCAGTACTATTGCAGGTTCTAAGCGATCTCCCGAAAATCCTGCGCCGCAACCAATCCTTATTTTTTGTTTCATATCTGTAATTAATAATTAAATATGAATCGAACCAGTTAATAATGCTACGATCGTCATTACAATCGTTGTGCCCCATGCCCATAAAAACGTGAATTTTGGTGTTCCCCAAATCCACGCCCGATAAGCCAACCAATAAAAAGGTAGAAGCGGTGAGCGGACTTATGGGAAAGCCAACTGTCATCTGACCTAAAAGTGCAGCACGCCCTATTTCCAAGTGATCCAGCCCAAATTGTGTAGCGGTTTGACTTAAAATGGGCAGCACGCCAAAATAATAAGCATCTGGTGTAAAGAGAATGCTCGCGGGCATACTGGTTATGGCGGTCAAAGTCGGTAGTAAATTGGCGTGTGTAGCTGGAATCAAGGATACCAATGTATTTGCCATGGCGTCTATCATTTTTGAGCCTGTCAAAATGCCAGAGAAAATGCCCGCCGCAAATATCATACTAGACACCAGGAAAATATTCATGCCATGACTTCTTACTACTTTCTGTTGATCTAATAATTTTGGATAATTAATTAATAAAGCAATCATACTTGCTACCAAAAATAACACCGATGCGGGAATCCAACCTTTCATCAATGTGATAATCAATAAAATAGTCATAATAGCATTTACCCATATTAATTTTGGTCGGCGTAATAATTTTTGTTCTTCTGTTAAATTTTCAACATGATTATAATTAAAGTCAAGAATTCCCAGTCTTTTCCGCTCTCTTTTTCCAAGTATATATGCCACAAAAAGTACCCATACCATACCTGCTATAATAGCAGGCACATTGGGATTAAAAATATGCACCGCATCGGATTGCAATGTAGAAATCGCTCTGGCAGATGTACCCGACCAAGGTACTAAATGCAAAGGACCTACACTTAGCGCTACGATACAAGGTAGCACCAATCGATTTATTTTTAATTGATTATATATTGGTAAAAAAGCAGATAACACAATCATAAAGGTTGCCGTACCGTCTCCATCGAGATGTACCACCATTGTTAATAATGCTGTCCCGATAACTACTTTTAATGGATCTCCTTTTACAGAACGTATAATGGTTGTAATAACCGGATCAAATAAACCGGCATCGAGCATCGTTGCAAAATATAATACCGCAAACATTAACAAAATGCCCGTCGGCGCTACTTGTTTGATACCCGCGAGCATCATATCACCTAATTCTTTGGGATTAAATCCTGCCAACAATCCAAATATTATAGGCGTTAAAACCAGAGCTGTAATAACAGATAGTCGTTTTGTAATAATTAATATCAAGAAAACCGCAATCGTAGCAAAACCGAATAAGGCAAGCATAAGGTACAGTTGGTAAGTTTAGTTTGCAATGTTTAATGCTTTTGCGCTGACAAAATACATCAAATACTGGAATATTACCTGCGCTTTATTTTTAATCTCACTAATGAAACTATTATGTGCTAAAGGATTCGAAGGAACTCCTTTCAGTCAACTATGAAGTTGTCAATACCAATCCCTACTCTTGCGAATACCTTTTCTCTATTTATTTTATTACTTGCTACCTAGCGCATATTGCAGCACTACAATCTCACAATCAAATGGCTTGGTCTGAACGAGTTGAAGATTGGTGCGGCTTTTAAAAATAGGCAGCCCGTTCCCAATAGCTACTGGATTAATAAATAAATGCAATTCATCAATCAAGCCTGATTCGATGAGCGAGGCCGCAAGCATAGCACCGCCATAAGTCATTAGATAGCCGTCGCCATCTTGATTTTTCAGTCGGGTAATTTCTTCGGAGAGGTCACCTTTTGCCAAAACAGCATTCTGCCATGGCGATTGCTCCAGCGTTTTTGTAAAAACGACTTTAGGCGTGTCCGTAAATTTTATACCGGATGTAAATTCGGGATGATTGGAATCGGCAGCTACCGCAGCCCAATGTGGAATAAAACCTTCCGCCAATTTTCGCCCAAGGATTATAGAGTCAATCGGTTCTGTTAAATCTGTAACATATTGCTTTAATTCATCATCCCAATTCCATACCATCCAATCCATTTCACCATTTGGTCCTGCTACAAAGCCATCGGTTGATACTTGCATTTGCAATTTTAACTTTCTCATGATTTATGTACTATTTAAGTAATAATATTTAAACAAGCCTTCATAATATTTAGCATTTTACAAAGGCTTGTAATAATTTTATGATTGCTCGGATGCTTCTTTCAACTTTGCAATATCAATTTTACGCATTTGCAGCATGGCTTGCATCGCACGTCCAGCCTTTGCAGGGTCTTGATTTTGTAATAACTCGCCAAGTATATTAGGAATAATTTGCCAAGACAAGCCATATTTGTCCTTCAGCCAACCGCACATACTTTCTTCGCCACCGTCAGCCGTCAATTTATTCCAGAAATAATCGACTTCCTCCTGGTTTTCGCACTTTACAAAAAAAGAAATGGCTTCTGTGAATTTGAATTGCGGGCCGGCATTCAGTACCATAAATTCTTGTCCTTCCAGTTCAAAAGTAGCCGTCATTACTTTCCCTTCGTGGCGCATCACATTTCCAATCTTCGCATTTTTAAAAATGGAAGTATAAAAATTCATGGCTTCTTCAGCGTTATTATCAAACCATAAAAACGGGGTGATTTTTTGCATTGTTTTTGAATTTTATTTAGTCGTTATTAATTTTCTGCAATATTTTTTACTTCCTGTAATGCTTTCGGAAACGTTTCACTAAAATATTGTTCAAATTCTCCAACCGAATCCAATTCTACTTTCAATTCTGTTCCACCATCCTTTTCTGACAAAAAGTAACTTTCTCTGGCGTTCTCCCAATCTTTCGATTCTTTCACCCCATTTTTCAATTCACCTAAATGCTTGAAAGTCATCTGTTTATTTGGTGTTTTCTTTTCAATCATACTAAACATCCCGTCACCGCCGGGAGCAAGAAATAGGATTTTGCTGCCTTCTTCCCAATCGCTTTCGGCGTAAGAACCTTCGTGAAAAACAGCCGTCCACTTCCTATAATTGGCATCTTGCCAAAGAGCATTCCACACTTTTTCTACAGGAGCATTAATGTTGATCGAAAAATGTAAAGTTTTCATGTAAGTTATTTTTAAAAATTAATAATAATTCATTATCCATTTAAATCTTGCGGAATCGCGCTTTCGTCCATGTACAAAATCTCCCATTGGTGACCGTCCAAATCTGCAAAACTATGCTGATACATCCAGCCATAATCCATCGGGTCGGCATAAGTAGAACCGCCAGCGGCTATTGCATTTTTGACCATTGTATCCACGTCTGCTCTAGTTGCCGCATCAATTGCGATCAATACTTCTGTGCTTTTTGTAGCATCGGTTATCGGTTTTTTGGTAAAATCCTTAAAACGTTCTTCCACTAAAAGCATAGCATAAATATTATCGCCAATTATCATACAAGTTGCAGATTCATCGGTAAATTGAGGATTAAATGAAAAGCCGAGTTTAGTAAAAAATTCAATCGACTTATTTAGGTTTTTCACTGGTAAATTCACATAAATTTGAGTTGCCATGATTTTTGATTTTTAAATTATTTTAAATTTTATTGATAAATAAGTGATTCATTTTATGAATGATGTAAATAATTTTATAAAAATTATTTAGGGCTGGAATCCAGTCTTACCATACATTGTACTTTTTTATTATCCAAATACCACTCTATACAAGCACCTTGTGGATCAATACGAGGATCAGATAATAATTTTTCAAATGCTTTGCCGATGGCGGGAATATCTTCCATATAATTTTGAATCGTGATGCTGATATAGGTACCTGCTTTTATGATAAAGCTTTCCAAATCTGCATGTTCATCTTCACTTAATAATTCCGCTCCGGCTTTGTATATGATTACACCATCCTGATTGGGGCGAGAAATTCCGAAGTATTTCCGATCATCTGAAAAAGGAATAACAGAATGCAATTTTTGATGGGCTGCTAAGACACCTTCGGGGAAAGAGTCGGCGGTGATACAAAGCACCTTCCAATCTTGTTCTAAGTGATAAGTTTCCATATCATCTATTTTTAATAAATTTTGAATTAGATTCTCCAATTGTCTGGTTTACTTCTACTTGCGCATAAACTTCCTCTTCTATATCTTTCATAAATTGCCCAACAACCTCTTTGTCTTTCGCATTTCGACCACCAATTATATACCAACGAACATCGTAGGTGTAATAAGATAAGAAGGCGTCCAGGTTGCTGTTTTCAGAAGTACTATCCATTGTATGTGCAACTTTTTTGTTTGTTGTAGTTATTTAAAATTGTTTTAAAAATGAAACAAATTTATTTATAATACAAAGATACAACCACAAATAATGGTTTGCGAGGGCTAAATACGGCAAAAAAAGGGTTGATTACGACAAATTTGTTTTATATATTTGCAAAATGAAACAGATTTCCATCCTTGTTCCCAAAGGCGCACTACTGGGCAGTGTTGAAGGCCCGCGACAGGTGCTGACCGAGGCCAATAAGTATCTGCAAAGCATTGGAAGATCGCCTGTTTTTGATGTGCAATTGGTAGGTATTGTCAAAGAAACACAAGTGCATGGTGGCCGCTATATGGTTTATGTGGATGCGCTGATACATGAGGTCGCCAAAGCTGATCTTATTATCATTCCTGCCCTGGATGGGGATATGGGAAAGCTTATCGAAACCAATCGCGATTTTATTCCCTGGATTATCAAACAATACCAGGGCGGAGCGGAGATTGCCAGTCTCTGCGTGGGTGCATTTTTGTTGGCTGCTACCGGTTTGATCAAAGGAAGAAACTGCACAACGCATTGGTTGGCAGCGGGTTACTTTAAAAAAATGTTCCCCGATGTGCATCTTTTAGAAGATAAAATTATCACCGATGAGCATGGAATCTATTCGAGCGGTGGGGCCTTTTCTTATCTAAACCTGATTTTGCATCTGATCGAAAAACATGCTGGACGAGATGTGGCTGTTTTTTGTGCCAAAGCCTTTCAAATAGAGTATTCAAGGCGTAGCCAATCGCCGTTCACTATTTTTAATGGTCAAAAAGAACACGAGGACGAGTCCATCAAGCAAGCCCAGGAATTCATTGAAAACAATATCGAAGAAAAAATAAGTGTGGAACAGCTCTCCGAAATGGTCGCCATCAGCCGTAGGAATTTTGAACGTCGCTTTAAAAAAGCAACTTCCAACACCGTAGTCGAATACATCCAGCGAGTGAAAATCGAAGCTGCAAAGAAAAGTCTGGAAACCAGCCAAAAAAATATTAACGAAGTGATGTATGATGTCGGTTATTCCGATACCAAATCCTTTAGGACTACCTTTAAAAAGATTACAGGACTTTCGCCGATTGAGTATAAAAATCGGTACAATCAAGAAGCAGTTGTGCTATAATATAAATATAATTTGATTTATATAATCGATTTAAATTTAGGTTTTTATCTCTAATTAGAAAAACTTTGCAATAACTGCGTGAGTTCCCAAACATCTTGAAAACAATTATATAATGGTACAGGTGCAAAGCGAATCACATTCGGTTCTCGCCAATCACAAATAACGCCATTCGTTGAAAGATAATCGAATAGTTGCTTGCCATGCTCATCGGTCAACACCGACAACTGACAACCTCGTTCTGCTGGATTTTTGGGTGTGATAATGTGAAAACGATGCTCATTTTGATTTAATTTTTCAAGTAAAAACTCAAGATAACCAGTAAGTTGTTCGCTTTTTTTGCGCAAAGCAGGCATCGTTGCTTGTGCAAATATGTCCAAACTTGCGCGGTGCGCCGCAAAGCTAAAAATCTGGGCGTTGCTCAATTGCCAACCAGCCGCCCCGGTCATAGGAATAAAGCCTTTGCGCATCAAGAATCGATTCGTTTCATCGTGCCCCCACCAGCCTGCGAAGCGCAGTAATGCTGGATTATTGCCATGTCGATCATGAATAAAAACGCCGCTCGGCCCGCCCGGGCCGGCATTCAGATATTTGTAACTGCACCAAGTTGCAAAATCTACATTCCAATCATGCAGCTTTAATAATACATTCCCCGCTGCGTGTGCAAGATCAAAACCAACATAAGCCCCTACGTGGTGTCCTACCTCGGTAATCGCTTGTAAATCAAAAAATTGCCCCGTGTAATAATTCACACCCCCAAAAAGCACCAAAGCAGTTTCTTGGCCGTGCTGTTCAATTATTTCCAGAATATCTTCTGTACGAAGTGTTTCCTCGCCTGCTCGCGGCGCTATTTCTACAATCGCTTCGTCAGGATTCAAGCCATGCCATTTTACCTGGCTTTCCACAGCGTACTGATCGGAAGGAAAAGCTCCTGCTTCCATGATAATTTTAAACCGATCTTTAGTAGGGCGGTAAAAAGTAACCATCAACAAATGCAGATTGACCGTAAGGGTATTCATCACGACTACCTCTGACTCCTGCGCACCTACGACGTCTGCCGATTGCGGCTGTAAATATTTATGATAATGCATCCAGGGATGATCCCCGCGGAAATGCCCTTCGACGCCATGCGTTCGCCAATGCTCGAGTTCGCGCTCGATATAGCTTTGCGTGGATTTAGGTTGCAAGCCTAGCGAATTGCCACAGAAATAAAGGCAATCCTTGCCATCGTGCTGCGGGAAATAAAATTCAGAACGGTGTTCCTGCAAAGGGTCTTGGGTGTCCATTGCTTTTGCAAAGTCAAAAGAAGCTTCGTAGGGTATTGTATTCATCAGAAAATCGAATTTGATAGGAAAAATAAAAAATCGAATCGATTGTTCGCACCAAAAATAAAATACATTGCATCTTTTATTCAGATAATGATTCAAACTTTCATTTGTTGTTTCCGATTGTTCCTGTCGAAATGCTACCTGAAGTTATTTCAATTTTTTTCACCTAAAAACTTCGGGTATGTCAAACGCCACCAAGCACCGCTACGAAAATGCTATCAATGCCAGTTCAATGGCTGATATTGCCTTTTTATTGTTGATTTTCTTTTTGGTCACGACTACAATTTTAAATGATAAAGGCATTATGGTGCAATTGCCACCATTTACTGAGGATATTCCAATTGCACAAGTGAATCAAGAAAATGTCCTGACCGTTTTGGTCAATGCAAATAATGAATTGCTGGTCGAAGGCGAGAAAATCCGCATTGAAGCTTTGCGTGAGAAAACCAAAAATTTTATTACTAATCCGCTGAAATTAGAATCACTCCCTGATAACCCCAAAAAAGCCATTATTTCTTTACAAAATGATCGAGGCACAAATTATGAGACCTACATTGCAGTGTATAATGAACTGAAAGCTGCTTACCGTGAACTCTGGGATGAAGCTGCTTTGAATCGCCATAACAAACTCTACGCCGAGCTACCACCGACGCAGCAAAAGAAAATTCGAGATGATATTCCATTGATTATCTCAGAAGCGGAGCTAACTGAACATGGAAAGGAATGAGACGAAATGGGAAGTCGGAAGAGAGGTGATATGCTATAAAGTAGCGACATTGAAAAATATTCCTCACTTTTGTATTTCCAAATTTCGATTTCCGACCTCCCACTTTGAATCAATGCGTTGCTGTTTCTTTTGGTGGCGCTGCCGCATGAAAATCTTGCGCAATACGTTGAGCGTAATTGTCTAATAATTCCAATACACGTTCCCTACTATTAGCTCTTATAATCATACCAATATGATGGTCTTTGCCTAAACGCCAGACGATTTCCGGATCACTAAAAACACTGTCGTCAGGATGCTGAAAGCGCGAAAGTGATACGACGATACCCGCATGATCGTTGCGTATCTGCGGCAATTGATATGGAATATTTTTAACCTTAGCGTCTTCAATTTTGGCCCATTCTGCCCAAAGATTGATACCGGAAGAAGCCTCTACCATCTCGGCGAGATGCGCACCGCCTACGCGAGAGGATGTTTCGAGAAAATAGAACTTCCCATCTTCGTGGCACTTAATAAATTCGGTATGCGAAGCGCTATACTGCAAACCAAAAGCCTTTTTCACCTGCGCATTGAGCTTTTGAATGGCTTTGTCGTCTTTTCCATTAAATTCGACGGTAGCACTGCGGAAAATCCCACCGCCATGCGCTACTTCCATTGGCGTATTGACATATTGCGAAACTCGACAAAAAACAATTTCACCTTCGACGGTTAAAGCATCGGCGTGATAAACATCGCCTGGTTTGAACTGTTCGATGAGAAAATTATGTCGTTTTTGACTGATTTGTCCTAGAATATTCCAGAGTTCTTCTGCTGAATGTACTTTGCGAATGCCTATGGCTGAAGCTTCGGTGCGAGGTTTCACGACCCAGGGAGGGGATACTTTTTGAGTAAATTCGTGAATTTCCTGATCGTTGAATAAGGCGCTAAATGCTGGAATTGGAATGCCTGCTTCTTGCGCTTTCATACGCATAGCGAGTTTGTCGCGGAAATGCCTTGCCGTTGTTTGTCCCATGCCCGGAATACGAAATTCTTCGCGCAAAAAAGCACCTTTTTCTACATCAAAATCGTCCAGAGAAACGATTCGATCAATTTTGCGGCTGCGCATTACATAGGCCAAACCCTCACGGATGGTTTCAAAATTCTCGGCCGTATTGGCATCATGTTCAACGTAAAACATTTCATCAATCGACTCGCGCGGCCAAGGATCGTTTTCCAATTCCTTTTTGGTTAAAACCAAAACCGTATTGCCCGCAGCTTTGCAAGCGCGAATGAAATCAATCCCTTTATAAAAGGTAGCGACCAAGAAAAAGGTTATAGGCTGTTGGGACATAGGGTTCAAGGTTTTATTGTTTCGGCAATTCGGAAGTTTTGATTTCTAAAAACGGAAAAATGAACTTAGTGATTTTTCATCAATTCTTCTAAAAATTCTACCAAAAGTCTTACGCCAAAAGCCGTAGCGTTTTTTTGCGAAGCAAATTCTGAGTCTATAAAAGCCACACCGGCAATATCGAGATGCGCCCACGCAGGGTGATTCTCAATAAAAACTTCCAGAAACTTAGCAGCGCTAATGCCCCCGGCTACAGGCTTCCCACTCAAATTCCGGACATCGGCACATCCGATTTAATATCTTCTTTGTACACATCCCAGATCGGCAAGCGCCATACGCGTTCGCCACTGCGTTCGCCTGCCTGGTAGAGTTGTGCTGATAATTCATCATTATTGCTGTACAAACCCGCTGCATGATAACCAAAGGTGCGAACCGTACTTCCGGTCAATGTAGCCAGATCAATCAATACATCGGGTTGAAAATTTTTCACCATGTACGACAAGCCATCCGCTAGTATCAGTCTGCCTTCAGCGTCGGTATCAATGACTTCAATGGTTTTGCCGCTATAAGTACCAATTACATCGCTGGGTTTGAGCGCTTTCGCATCTATGGTATTCTCGGTAGAAGGAATAATCCCGATTACATGAAAAGGAAGCTTTCGTTTGGCAATCAATTCCATAGCACCGAGTACCGCGGCAGCTCCGCCCATATCGCTCTTCATCAGGTGCATATTGGCAGCCGGTTTAATCGAAAGTCCGCCCGTATCAAAAGTTACACCTTTGCCCACAAAACCTATTTTTTTCAAGGATTTACCTTCAGGAATGTATTCCATGATGATAAAGGCTGGAGGTAAGTCGCTACCCAGATTGACGGCAATCAACGCATCAAGATGATTTTCAAGTATTTGTTCTTTATCCCAGACTTCTACTCGATAGCCATATTTTTTACCCGAAGCTACTGCCCAATTGGCGAGGTCGGTTGGTACTTTTTTATTGCTGGGTGCATTGACCAAGTCATAAATCCCCATCTGCGTTTCAGCAGTCGCCTGTCCTTTAGTAATTGCTTCTTGCGCTTTGGCGAGCAATTTATTTTCTATAAAAAGCTGAATCTCTGCATCGTCCTGATGAAAAGGATGCTTTTCTGGTTGGGTCGTTTTATACTGTCCAATATAATAAGTCCCTAATAATAAGCCACTTATCGCCGCCTCTACCCACTGTTCCGGCGTATCCGAAATATTATTTTGCAGAAAACTGAGGCCAATTTTAGTGGGAAGCTTGGTTCGCATTTTATGAGAAAAACTGCGAAACGCCTTCTGTACATCAGCAAAAAGAGGCTTTGGTCCCAAGCCCAAGAGGTAAATACGTTGATTTTGCAGATAAATTGGATGAATTTCGCCCAGTTCTCCTTTAAAATCTTGTTTTAAAATTGCGACTGAAATACCTGTCATTCTCTCTATCGCTGCCAGCGTAGATTCTGGTATACCATTGCCCATCATCGGAATGATTAAAGCTTCCTGTTGCTGGGTTTCAAGTGTGTCGAAAACCGCAATATTCATATTGCCTACGTTTTTTGGGATCCATTTTTGAAAAACAACCACTCCACTGCCTTTGGAAATTCTTCGCCCCAGCGAGCTTCGTTATGCTTCCCTTGAGGATCAATCGAAAGATGAAAATCTATATTACTTGTGATGCCCTGTTGTTCAATCGCACGGGCGAACCGCTCCATATTAGGCACCATATACGTTCCTTCTTCATTACCGCCGTATAAATAAATTTTCAGATTTAATGCTTCATCAAAGTGCATCAACTGAAAATGAATATTTGGCGCTACCCAAAGTGAAGGTGAAAATACCATCAACTTGCCATACACTTCGGGGTACATAAAACCCGCATAAATAGTAATTAAGCCGCCCATTGAACTACCTCCGATACCTGTGAACTCGCTCTCTGGCAAAGTGCGAAAATGCTTATCCACATACGGCTTGAGCGTATCCGCCAAAAAGCGAACATACTTCTTACCGTCACCTTTGCCCAGGCGTGTGTTCATGGATGGTGTGAATTCAGCGATGCGCTCTTCTTCTGCATGATCGATAGCAATGATAATAATATCGCCGATACCTTTTTCAGCAAGTATTGCCAGTTTTTTATCAACTGCCCAATTGCCAAAAGGTGCGTAGTCGTCAAATAGATTCTGGCCGTCTTGTAAGTAGAGCACCGGGTAGTGGCGATCGCTCTGGTGATAGTCGTACGGCAGCAAAGCAGCGATACGACGTGTTTTTATCAACTGGGGTATTTCAAAATGCTCGGAAATAACGTGTATCTCCGGCAAAAATTTGGGGTTGTGATTTAATCCATTTTGCTTCCATCTGGGTACAAAATCACTGGCAATAGGTTGGTCAGAAGTTATTATCCGATTTTTTGCTTCATTCCCATATTCATCCAACTCTGCATTTTCCCAGCTGCCCCTAGTGTATTTGTATTCAAGTCTATTTGGCAATCGGGAACGATTCTTGACTTTCAAACGATATTTGCCATCCGCATTTTTTTCCAACTTCCAGGAGGCATCATTCGCATTCCAATCATTGAAACTACCAACAATATAAACCGGCAAATCCATTTCGCCTGGGGTAGTCAATTCGAATATCAATGTGTCGTTTTCTGTATCGGTTTTTACAGATGCTATCTTCTCGGTCATTGCGTGAATCTTCCGGTTTGATTATTAGACGTTGCAAAATTTACGGGTCACATTATCCGGCTCAAACGCATTTTTCATCGCTTTTTTTTCAGAACCGCTAAGGTCTGATTTTTTCTTTAGAAATGAACAGGTAAAGTTACAAAAATCAGTTAGTTCTAATATGAAAGCATAAGATTTAGTTTTGTTTGATAGATGATAGCAATATCTTTCTTCCAATCCATCCAACTTTATTTATTTTTACAAAATTCTAAATTACACTGCGCATATTAATAGCGCTTCATGCTTTATAATCAATGATTTAAAACGCTTCAATATGAATCCACTTTGGGGTATTGATCTCGGCGGCACCAAAATTGAAGGAGTCGTGATAGAAAGTAAAGACAATCAAAATGTATTGGCAAGGCTACGTTTGCCAACCGAACAAGAAGGTGGTTATCAGCACATTATCGAGCAAATTGGAAATCTTATTGATAAACTAAAAAAAGAAACTGGACTCACGCCAGAACGCATTGGCATGGGTACGCCCGGTACGCTCGATCCTTCTTCGCGCCGCATGAAAAACTGCAATACGACTAGCCTGAATGGAATGCCGCTGCGAGATGATCTTGAAAAAAAACTAGGAATTCCTTTTACTCTGGCGAACGATGCTAATTGCTTTGCGGTAGCTGAAGCAAGATTTGGAGCTGTACCAGAAGCAGTTCCGAATGCTCAAGTCGTGTTTGGGGTGATTATGGGTACGGGTGTTGGAGGAGGCCTTGTTGTTAATGGTAAAGCTATCGGAGGTAAACAAGGAATAGCTGGGGAATGGGGTCATAATTTCCTGGATGAATCAGGTGGACCGTGTTATTGTGGCAAAATCGGTTGTGTAGAAAAAGTTATTTCCGGTCCTTCATTAGAAGCTTATTATAAAAGCCTTACCGGCAATAAACTCAAATTGCGCGAAATCGCAACCCGTTCCAATGAAGATGAGGCAGCCCGACAAACCTTAGAAAGGCTTTATCATTACTTTGGCAAAGCAATTTCAGTGATTATCAATATCCTTGATCCGGATGCAATTGTGCTTGGAGGAGGCGTCGGCAATATTAAAGAATTATACACGGATGGCGTAGAAGCAGCGAAGCAATTTGTTTTTAATACCGGGATTGAGCATTTGGATACGGTGTTTCTAGAACCAAAACTAGGTGATAGCGCGGGCGTGTTCGGCGCGGCTTTGTTGGTGGCTTAGGCACTTTTTTGGGCGACAAAATTGATACCGAAGAAAAAATATTTTTTATAAAAATCCCTTTTGACCGATTGCTCTTTGGCAATCAAAGTATTTGTATCAGCGATTTTTTTTGTCTGAAACGGCAACAAAAAACGAATGTATTCAATGCTTTCGGGTCGGAATTGAAACCCAGCATTTGTGAAGAGCTTTTTCCAAGCGCTTATTCCTCGAATATTTTCATTGCCCAGCAAAATTGGTTTTTGCAGCTTTTCATCATAAATCGTAATCACGCGCTTATTGCCTCTTTGAAAGAAAAGCTTGGCATTTTGAATCAAATTATTCCCATTTTCTTCGATGGCGATTAGCGCTCCCCCAGGTTTCAAAGCTTGATGCAAAATTTTTAAAGCATTATCAATTGGCTCTAAATGATGCAGCGTATCTTGAATGATAATTGCATCGAACATATTCGGTTCGATTTGCATATCAAACAGATTTTCGTAGCTCACCCTGAATAGTGAAGCATCTCCAAACTCGCTCCAATACTCGATTCTTTTGGGAATATATTCGTAATAAAACTCAAGTGTATTGCCAAAAACAGGAATGCCATTCATCCCCAAAAACAAAGCCGTAGTGCCATAACCACAGCCACAATCCCATATTTGAGTGGCATTTTTGGGTAGGTGATTGCGCACATATTCCAGGCGCTGACAGAAATAAGCCTTGCGAAAACTCCGTTTTTCAGGGTCTTCCAAAAATTTGTAATACGACCACCAATCTTTATTTTCCTCTAATTCCTTCAAAAACAATTCAAAAAAACGCTCGACCGTCATAATGCAGAGTTGAAACCGCCGCAAAGGTAGCGATTTGCAGAAACTGGGCATATCTACTTCACCTTATTTTCCAAGTACCTTAATCAAAGTGCCTTTTGCTACTTGATCTTTCAATTCCATACCGTTCAAAATAGCCAATTCACTCAGCCGTTTTTCTTCTATGCCAAATCCGCGCAGCGTTGCTTCGAGCGTACCATTCTGAGCAACCGTTTTGATGCGAATACGCTCGGGCTGTACATTGATTTTGGATTGGTCATTGAGTGGCTTGAAATTTCGCATCGTATTTTCAAAAGTAAGGCGATAAGTCGTAAAATCCTGGGCGTAAGCCATACCGATAAACTTGTAAATCAAGTTGTTATATTGAATCAAGTAAGTTAAGGAACTGACCGTATTGCCATCTTGTGCTTGTTGATTGCCTAAGATTGCCATGGCAGGTAAGCCATTAACGCTGATATTTTGACGATCTTGAATACGCATCGAAGTGTCCTGTGCCATTGCATTGGCAGCTTCACTGAGCGATTTTTCTTGTGCCAAGGTGAAAACAACCAAGGATTTACCATCCTGTGGCGCCATCTGCACTTGTGCAGGCATATTTTGGAACTGCCATCCTTGCGGTACCGGGAACTGAAATTTCAAATCCGGGTGGTAAAAAATATTATTTTCCACATAGCCCTGGCGAGGATCATCGCCATAAATCAATCCGTCGATCATCCGCAAATATTGATCTCTATTCACTTGCAAATTAGCGGCAGGGCTTGTCTTTTGTGCATCAGTAGCTAATTGATTTACTTTATTGTAGCGATCTATTGGGTTTGGGTGGGTAGATAAAAAAGTAGGTACACCACCATTATCTCCACCGCTCAGGCGGTCAATCGTTTTGAAAAAATGTGCCATTTCATGGGCATCGTAGCCAATTTTGGTAGAATATTGCACCCCAAGTTGATCAGATTGGCTCTCATCGTCACGGCCGAATTTAAGCATCAATAAACCTAATCCCTGCGAAGCCAAGCCTGCGTACTGCGCAAAATCCTTGGATGCTACAACTCCCACTAATAATGCGCCTTGCAGCAAAATCTGTTGCGTGTATTGCTGCGCTCCGTGTCGGGCAGTGACGTGTCCGATCTCATGTCCTAATACGCCTGCAAACTCTGCCTCATTATTAAAATGCGCCATAATGCCTCGTGTGAAATACACAAAGCCCCCCGGCAAGGCAAAAGCATTAACTACCGGAGAATCAAGGATTTGAAATTTATATTCCAATTCCGGCCGATGCGATATCTGCGCCATTTCTTGCCCTTTTTGGCTGATAAAATTTTGCAGCGTTTCATCCTGATAAGCCCCAAAAGTCGCCAACACTTCAGGATTGGATTGAATGCCCAGCGCAATTTCCTGATCTTTCGTCATCAGCATTATTTCTTTTTTGCCAGTGACAGGATTCACAGAGCAAGAAAACGCAGTGAGCATCAAGATGGCAGTAAAAGCAGATTTCAGCAATAAGGATAAACGTAACATAAGAAAGCGATTTTTAATTCAGCAGAAATTTACAAAAAAGAGTCGTATTTTTTATTTAAACTAAAATACAGCTTCAATACTTTTTTGTCAAGATGCCGATAGGCAATAATAAAAATTCTCATCAACTTCGCCCTTATTTTTGACGTTGTAGATATTATTTCCATCATTTAAAACTAACCAAACATGAGACTGTTGTTATCCATCGCCTTTATTTTGACGCTGAGCATCACTACAATGAGCGCGCAGAAATTTCCCGATGTAGACAAAAGCCCAATGGACATGGCTTACTATCCATCGAGGGTAGCTTTCCGAGCCTTTGGCAAAACGGATGAAGAAAAGAACGTGAAGCCATTAATCCGTGTTGTTTACTCTCGCCCGATGAAAAATGGCCGGGTCGTTTTTGGTGAACTCCAAAAGTACGGTGAAGTTTGGCGCGTGGGCGCTAACGAATCTACCGAAATTCAGTTTTTTCAGGATGTGACGATTAATGGCAAGAAAGTAAAAGCTGGCCGCTACACTTTGTACGCTACGCCGAACAAGGATTCATGGGAAGTGTTTATCAATACCGATCTTGATAATTGGGGACACTATGCTTACAATGCTGAGCACAATGTAGCCAGCATCAAAGTACCGACCAAGAAGACTGAAAGCACCGTAGAAGCAATGGCAATTATGTTTGAAAAAGCTGACAAAGGTGCGAATATGCTGATTGCTTGGGATGATACGATGGTAAGTGTGCCGATTGAGTTCTAAGAGATTCCTTAGTATAAAAGGCTCACTCAAAGCAGATTGAGTGAGCCTTCTCTTATTTTCTAAAACCCAGTGAAATTAGGATTGAGGATAACCCGTAGCAGTTTTTACTTCATTCAATTGCTGCGTGTGGCGATTGGAGTGTCCTGCAATAAACAAAATAAACTGATATGCGTCCATCTTACCGAAAGGCAAAGTAACAATATGATTTCGCATATCCGCATCTGAATTTTTGACCAAGTCAACCAACATAGCCCTTTTGGATTTAAAAGCAGCAACGGCTTCATCGTAAGATTTAAATCCAGTATTCTGTGGTTCAAAAGGTTCAGCTGTTTTGACTTTATTGGTTCTGTCAGTAACCATTTTTTTGATCTCTTCATCGGTAATTTTCACAATATACTTAATGGCTGCTTTGCGCTCTTCTTTAGTAAGGGATTGAGCCATCGTAGCGCTTGCGAATAAAAGGGTAACGAATGCAATAATCAATGCTTTCATAAGGTGAAATTTTTTGTTTCTCAAATATACAAATTGGAATTAATTTTTGTTTTAATTTAATATTATTTTTTGATAAATTATTGATTGTCCAATCACTATATTAGATTTACGTATAGTGAACATCTGTGAAATTTAAAAACAATTTGTTTTAATACCGTGCTAATAAAAAAATGCCTGATCGGTTTTGTAAAACCGATCAGGCATAGCCATTGAATGTTGATTTGAAATTTATGGCGTAGCGATACCCAACTTGGCTTTTACTTGAGCTGTCACATCCATAGAAGCATCCTTATAGAGTAACACTGCTTCGTCGAAAATAAACTGAAATCCACCTTCTTTCGCAATTCCCTGAATGGCATCATTCACAGACTTTAAGATAGGCTCCATCAACTCATTTCGTCTCGTCTGGAGTTGTTGTACCATCTCTTGCTCAAATTTTTGGATATCCGTTTGAGCTGTTTCCAATTTTTTCGCCTCTTCTTCCTGTTGTTTGGGCGACAGTTCACCGCGTTCTACTTTTTGCTGTACCGCAGCATAGTCTTTTTGAAATTGCTCAACCATGCCCTGGCCTTTCTTTTGCAACTGTTTTTGTAGCGCTTCCAATGTGGCATCCGCCTGTTTTACCTGGGGCATTTCTGCCAAAATAGCATTAGAATTGATATAGCCGAATTTCTGTGCTTGCGCCGAAAAGGCAACACAAAAAAGAACTATAAGTAAACTAGTAATTTTCAAAGTAGTTTTCATTATTAAAAATTGCGTTTTGAATGTTCGTCAAAAATGTCTTAGCGGCTGCAAAATTACAGCTTTATTGCGATTTAAATCAGTTCTTTTTCAATTTGTCCAGAATATCCTCAGTCTTATCGTAGGCTGCATTGGAGAAAATAATCCCCGCGCTACCCGATTTATCAAAAATAAAATCATAGCCCCGTTCTTGAGCATAAGATTCAATTGCTGCGTAAATTTTATCCTGGATAGGGCGCACCAATTCCTGGCGCATCCTGAACAACTCGCCCTCAGGTCCAAACTTGTCACGCTGCAAATCACGCACTTCCTTCTCTTTATTCATAATCTCCTCTTCACGCTGCTTGCGGGCATCGTCACTTAAAAGGACTTGCTCCGCCTGATAACGGTTGTATAGACCCTTCACTTTATCGTATTCTTGTGCAATATCTTGCCGCCATTTAGAAGCTACATTGTCCAGTTCGGTTTGTGCTTGTTGATATTCTTCAACACTTTCGAGAATTCTATTGACGTCCACATATGCGATACGCTGCGCATTGGCTACAAAGGCGAACATGATCGCAAAAACAAGTACAGCCAGGGTTTTCTTTAGAATTGTAGATTTCATATTTCAATGATTTTGTTTGGTTTAACAACGCTCAAATTTAAAATTTTATCGCTTGCTTTCATTTGTAAGACTCTGCTTTGTAAAAAAAGTCACAAATCAAAAATTTGTTAAGACACACTAAATTTCCAGCTAAGTACTTCTTTTTTAACGATTTATCCAGGAATTGTGTTGTAATTTGCTCCTCTGGTTTAACCATAGTTTAACCAAGCATTTTGTAAAAATTAACGACAGCAGATATTTTCTCTGTTGGATTTCTATCTTATAAAAAGGGGATTTCTAATTTCGTCGCTGAATTCCTAACCAAATTTTACATGAAACAAACACATTACATCAGCCCAGCGTATCTCGGCGTTGATACAATTCGCAAATTGACAGAAGAAAATCACCTCTTATCACTATCAGAAGAGAGCGCACAACGAATAAAAAGATGCAGGACTTATCTTGAAAATAAGCTTTCCAATAGCGACGAGCTTTTTTATGGTATCAACACTGGTTTTGGAGCATTGTGCAATATCCGCATTTCTAAAAGTGAAATTGAGCAACTACAACTCAATCTAGTGCAATCGCACGCTTGCGGCATGGGTGACGAAGTACCTTTGGATATTGTGCGACTCATGCTTTTTTTGAAAATCCAGAATTTGAGCTACGGCTATTCGGGCATTCGAGTAGAATTGGTTGAAAAGTTGATTGAATTCTACAACAAAGGCATTTATCCTGTGATTTATCAATTGGGTTCGCTGGGTGCTTCGGGCGACTTGGCACCATTGGCGCATTTGAGTTTGCCTTTAATTGGGTTGGGTGAGGTTTGGTATTTTGGGAAAAAGCGCGAAACGAGCGAATTGCTTCGGGAATTGCAAATTCAGCCCCTAAGATTTCAATCGAAAGAAGCCTTAGCATTGCTCAATGGCACGCAGTTTTCAACGGCTTATGCGTTATGGTGTTTGTTGGAAGCTTTGCGTTTGTATGATGCGGCAAATCTTTGTACAGCGCTTTCATTAGATGCTTTTGATTGTCACGAATCGCCTTTTGATGAAAAAATTCATCGGATTCGACCACATACTGGGCAAATAAAAACAGCAGCAAAAATTCGAGAGGGGCGAAAAGATAGTCCAATAGCGGCACAATCCAAAACTCATGTGCAAGACCCTTATGCATTTCGTTGTGTACCGCAAGTACATGGCGCAAGTTGGGACACCATCGCTCATATACAGCAAATTATTTTGACCGAAGTAAATTCCGTAACAGATAATCCTAATATTTTTGAGGAAGAAGACGCCATCCTTTCAGGTGGCAATTTTCATGCGCAGCCTATTGCTTTGGCGATGGATTATCTGGCGATTGCACTGGCTGAGCTAGGCAGCATTTCTGAAAGAAGGACTTTTCAATTGATTTCTGGTACACGCGGCTTGCCGCCATTTCTGACCGAACACCCTGGAATGCACTCTGGCTTGATGATTCCACAATACACTGCCGCTTCGATTGTCAGTCAAAACAAACAACTTTGCACCCCAGCTTCGGTGGATTCAATTGTTTCAAGCAATGGGCAAGAGGATCACGTGAGCATGGCTGCAAATGCAGCCACCAAATGCTATAAGGTTGTACAAAATCTGGAACGAATTTTGGCGATAGAATTGATGACTGCTGCGCTAGCGCTGGAATTTCGGCAACCACTGCAATCCTCCCCTTTTTTGGAAAAAATAGTGACCAATTACAGAAATCACGTCCAAAAATTAGAAGATGATCGAATTTTGAACACGGATATGAATGAAACCGTTGCTTTCTTAAAAAAAACTTATCAAGCGGATTGGACGTAACATTTTGAAAAATAGCTGCGTTTGTAACTTCAAACGTTAAACCTTAAACTTCAAACCAATAAAGGATATGCGTATTAAAAAATGGCTATTCATCCTGGCAGTTGTTGCTACCAATGCTTTCTTCGTCGGCTGCGGTGCCGGTAAAGGCGGTGGCTTTAATTTGTTTAGTGTCGACCAAGATAAAGAATTAGGGAAACAGACAGAAGAGCAAATTGCTGCTGATCCTAAACAATTTCCGGTTTTGCCGGAGAAAGGCAATGAGGAATTGTATCGCTATGTGCGAGGCATTACTGCCAAATTGTTGAACACTGGCAAGGTAAACTACAAAGAGGAATTCACCTGGCAGGTAAAAATTATTGATAATAAAGAAGTCTTGAATGCTTTTTGTACACCCGGCGGTTACATTTATGTGTACACTGGTCTTATCAAATTCTTGGACTCGGAAGACCAATTGGCGGGCGTGATGGGACACGAGATTGCGCACGCGGCACTTCGACATTCTACGCGTCAAATGACTCAAGTGTATGGTATTGCTGCTTTAACCTCCGTTGTTACCGGAAATGCCAATCCGGGAATGCTGGAACAAATCGCTTTAGGATTAATCTCTTTGAAATTTAGCCGTGGTCACGAAACCGAGGCAGATGAGCATTCGGTGATTTATTTGTGCGAAACGGGCTACAACGCTGCCGGTGCTGCTGGTTTTTTCAAGAAAATGGAAGGAGAAGCGACCCCGCCGGAGTTTCTGAGTACGCATCCCAATCCAGGCAATCGGGTTCAAAAAATCGAGGGTAAAGCACAAGAATTAGGCTGCAAAGGTACCCAAACCAACTCCAAAGAATACGATCGAATCAAGCGATTGATCAAATAAATAGAGCATTAACGAAGAGCGGTTAAACCGATCATAAAGCCTGTTTACTGCTCTTTTCCAAGCGGATTTTTGAACCATACATCGCGCTGTGGGAATGGAATCGTTACATTGTTTTCGCGGAAAGCCTGATCAATTGCAAAACGCAAATCGCTTTTTACATCTTCGATTCGAAACAATTCCTGCGACCAGAAGTGCACCTCAAAATTCAAAGAAGAATCGGCAAAGTCTATAAAGCGCACCCGTGGATCTGGATCTTCCAATATTTTCGGGTGTTTTTTGGCTACTTCCAATAGCAGATTTTTTACCAATTGGGTATCAGAACCGTAGGCAACTCCAACCCTTACTTGAAACCGGGCGATATTGTCGGTATGGCTCCAATTGGCAACACTTTCTACGATGAGTTTGGAATTCGGAACAATGATGGTTGTGCTATTTCGAGTTTCCAGAAGCGAAGTACGCAATCCAATTTGTTTAACAATACTCACTTCTCCTCCCACCAATACAATATCACCAACCTCTACCGTGCGTTCAAAAAGCAAAATAAGCCCGGAAGCCAGGTCATTAAAGGTTTGTTGCAATCCTAACCCAACTCCTAGCAACAAGGCAGCAAGCCCTCCCCACACCAAGGTCAGATTGAAACCCATCATTTCTAAAGCAATCATCACAGCCGTCAGATAAATAAAATAAACCAGCAATCGATTGATTGCATATTGCCTTCCAATATCTGCTTTAGTTTGTTTATAATAACGATGTAATATTAAGTTAATAAGAATCCAATTAAATAATCGGGCTAACGCCAGTATCAGCAGAAAAGTTAGAATTGTAGAAATCTTGATCGTATGCGTTTTTTCGTTAATTTCAAAAGAATAAAGGATATAATTAATATCTAATGCACTGACAATTAGCTGTAAAGCAAGTAAATAAACAACCTTGCGCACCTTCCCATGTGTAGATTCTTTGGTATCTTTACCAAATGAACTAATATCTGCCTCCCTTTGTCCGCGATTTTCGTAATAAGTGTGAATGAGGTATTTAGAGATGACGACGTCGAGCAATCTGGCGAACACCAATAATAGAAGCGTTATCAAGACATTAGAAACCCGAATATCAATATCCTCATTACTGAAAATGGTGTAATCTATTCGAAAACCTATTTCAAAGCTGACAATAGCGGTTAATACAAGACAAAATGCTAGCAACTGCTTGATTTTCCTGCGTTCGCCGGGTTCAACTTCTTCTTTTTCAAAAAATTTTGGTAAAAATCGGAATCGGACAAAGAGATAAATCCCTGCCAAGAGTAAAAAAATGAGGACTTGTATAACGATATTTCCCCAGGTGATATCGAAATCTCCAATGCTAAAGGCGATATTGTTGAACCATTCATTCATAAAGGCTTAGCTTTGGGCGAAAATACAAATTTTTTGATATGACCATACGTGGCAATATAGTCGATGTTTTAAAGCGCGAAATTTTCTTTGGCGTCATTAGTATTGAGCATGGAAATATTCAACAAATACAAAGAGTAAAAGGCGAAAGCGATGATTACATTCTACCTGGTTTTGTGGATGCTCATGTGCATATCGAAAGCTCCATGCTAGTGCCTTCCGAATTTGCGCGACTCGCGGTGGTGCATGGTACGGTGACTACCGTATCTGACCCGCATGAAATTGCGAATGTTTTGGGTGTAGAAGGGGTTCATTATATGATTGCCAATGGCAAAGAAACGCCCTTCAAATTTAATTTCGGAGCGCCTTCTTGTGTTCCGGCTACTCATTTTGAAACAGCAGGAGCAAAGATTAATGAACAGGATATTGAAAGTTTATTGCAAAATCCAGACATCAAATATCTTGCGGAGATGATGAATTATCCTGGGGTTTTGTTTAATGCCCCAGAGGTTCACGCCAAAATTGCTATTGCAAAACACTTGGGAAAACCAGTTGATGGTCATGCTCCAGGCTTGCAAGGCGAAAAAGCAAGACGCTATATCGAAGCAGGAATTAGTACTGACCACGAATGCTTTAAAATCGAGGAGGCTTTAGATAAGTTGAGTTACGGCATGAAAATCATTATTCGAGAGGGTAGCGCAGCTAAAAACTTTGAGGAATTAATTCCGCTTCTATCGCAACACGCTGACCAAATTATGTTTTGCTCGGATGATAAACATCCTGATGATTTAATCCTGGGACATATTAACCAATTAGCGAGCCGTGCGGTGAAAAAAGGTTATGATTTATTTGATGTGCTGCAAGCCGCTTGCATCAATCCCGTCAAGCATTATGGCTTGAATGTGGGTCTATTACAACCCGGTGATCCTGCGGATTTTATTGTGACAGAAGAGTTGCAGGATTTTAAAGTAAAAGCAACTTATATCAATGGTCAATTGGTAGCTGAAAATGGGAAAACGCTTATTCCAAGAGTAGAAGCAGCAGTGGTCAATAATTTTCATACTGATCCAAAAATTCCGGATGATTTCAGAATAATAGGAATATCAGATCAAATTCGCGTGATTAAAGCAATTGATGGTGCCATCGTAACCGAAAGTTTTATTGCCAAAGCAAATATTGTAAATGAATCGCCTGTTGCCGATTTACAAAACGATATTCTGAAAATTGCAGTCGTGAATCGTTATAAAAATGAATTGCCGGCGGTAGCGTTTATCCATGGCTTTGGCTTAAAACAAGGCGCTATTGCTTCTTGTGTCGGACATGATTCGCACAATATTATTGCCGTTGGCGTAGATGATAGCTCAATTTGCAAAGCAGTAAATGCAGTAATTGCACATCGAGGAGGAATTTCGGCAATCCGTGATACAGAGACTAAAGTACTTCCACTCCCGATAGCAGGCATTATGAGCAACGAAGATGGTTACCGGGTAGCACAAGAATACGCTGAAATTGATACTTTTGTAAAAAAAGAGCTCGGAACTCAGCTTTCTGCGCCCTTTATGACGTTATCTTTTATGGCATTGCTCGTCATTCCTGAGCTAAAGCTGAGCGATAAAGGGCTTTTTGACGGCAAGCATTTTGAGTTTACCAATTTATTTATATGAACGAACAGGCATCTGATATCAAAACAGAATCTTTGGATCCTATCCCTCAACCTTCCGCTATAGAAGTGGTACTAAGGATTTTGGCGAGCATTATTTCAGTATTGTTTCATCCTTTGCTGATGCCTACTTATATGTTGGCCTTGCTCATCATCGTGAATCCATATTTATTTGGCGTAAATAGTGTGAGCGACCGAATCAGCCAATTGATATTACTGCGTATTTTTTTGTCCACTTTTTTTATTCCTTTGATCGCGATTTCAATGCTACGCACGACAGGACTGGTCTCATCTTTTTCATTACAAAATAGTAAAGAGCGGATCGGGCCATACATTATTACTGGTGTTTTCTACCTCTGGATGTTCCGCAACTTTTATGGCAATTCACAAATGCCAACGGCTTATACCGTCTTTATGCTGGGCGCTACTATTGCGCTTTTTATGGCTTTTTTTATTAATATTTTCTCTAAAATTAGTGTCCACACCGTAGGAATGGGTTCGCTTTTAGGTATGGTTATCATCACTGTTTGGTTATTTAGTTATGATACATTTACTTTGGGAAATTGGAATCTGACGATGAACATGATATTAGTGATTACAGTGCTTATCGCTGGATTGGTAGGCACGGCGCGACAAATTTTACATACTTATGCACCTGTGGATTTGTATGGCGGCTACCTCGTAGGATTGCTGGCGCAGTTTATTGCGTTGCGGTTTATTTTTTAAATATCGGAGTTTTGTAATATGATACAACAAAAACAAGCCTTAGTGGTCGGAGCAGGCTTGGTTGGTTCTTTATGGGCAATACTTTTAGCCAAGCGGGGCTACGAAGTGCAAGTATATGAACGCCGCAGTGATATGCGTCAGGCGGGCTTTATTGGTGGGCGCTCCATTAATCTTGCTATGAGTCAGCGAGGCTGGCGAGCGCTTGAAAAAGCGGGGGTTAAGAGCAAAATTGAATCCGTAGCGATTCCCATGTACGGGCGCGTGATGCATGACTTGGAAGGCGATTTGACATTTCAGCCCTACGGCAAGGAAGGACAGGCGATTTATTCCGTATCAAGAGGAGGTTTGAATCTGGAGTTATTGAATATTGCGGATAGCTTTGATAATGTGAGCTTGCATTTTGACGAGCGTTGCAAGAATGTGGATTTGGATAAAAATGAAGTGCGATTTGAACATATAAAAAATGGCGTGCAAAGCAATGTGCAAAGTCCTTTGATTTTTGGTACGGATGGCGCTTTTTCTGCCATTCGCAATAGTATGCAAAAGACCAATCGCTTCAATTATTCGCAATCTTATTTGGATTATGGTTATAAGGAATTAAGCATCCCGCCCAATTCAGATGGTTCACATCGTATGGATAAAAACGCCCTGCATATCTGGCCGCGTGGCAAATTTATGTTGATTGCTTTACCCAATGTGGATGGTAGTTTCACTTGCACTTTGTTCTTGCCATTTGAAAAGGAAGCCGATTCATTTGAACATTTGCAAACGGATGCACAAATCCTGGCTTTTTTTGAAAAATACTTCGCTGATACACTGTCACTTATGCCGGATTTGCTCGCTGATTTTCATCAAAATCCAACTTCTTCGCTGGTGACCATTCGTTGCAATCCCTGGCATTACCAGCATCGAGTACTCTTGTTGGGCGATGCCGCGCATGGCATTGTTCCATTCTTTGGACAGGGCATGAACGCTGGTTTTGAAGATTGCACCATCCTGGATGCTTTAATGGAAGAACATGGCGAAGATTGGATTAATATTATCGAAATTTTTAATACCCCACGCATCAAAGATGCCGACGCTATTGCGGATTTAGCTTTACAAAATTTCATCGAAATGCGCGATTTAGTAGCCGATCCTCAATTTTTATTGCGCAAGCAAATCGAAATGTATCTGGCAAAAAAATACCCTTCGCAATTCTTGCCCGTATATTCGATGGTCACCTTTAGCCATTTGCCTTACAGCCAGGCTTTAGCAGAGATGAATGCTCAGAATCGGTTGTTTGAAGCTGTTTTTAATATTTCAAACATAGAAAATGGTTGGAGAGATAACCCAGCATTGGATGAAGTTTTTAAAAATTGGCTGGAGCAAAGAGCAGTACTCGCATTGGAATAAAATGCTTAATCAAGACATTTAACGTTAAATTTCTTAGAAACCAAAACTTTCTGATGCCAATCAGGATTTTCTTTGAAAAGAAGTTTCTAATTTCGAGCTTGTTATGAAATAATATTTCCTGTTTTCGAAAATCTCCCGGCTATGAAAAAACACCTTTTGACCGCCCTATTTGCAACTGCCCTATCGAATCTTGCCTACGCGCAAGAAGAAAAACCAGCTTATCATATCTTCAGCATTTACTTTGGCGGCGGCAGCTATTATATCGATGAAGAGCAAATCCAGGAATTATACAAATGGCTCGACGGCATTCCAGATATTGAAACGCAGCAAATCAGCATTCATAGTCATACCGACAATATTGGCAGCATGGAATATAATAAAATGCTTTCGCGCTATCGCAGTGAATCTGCATTGCAGCAACTCCTCAACAAAGGCATTCCACATGATATTATTGACATTGCTGATTTTGGCGAAGAAAGCCCTATTTATAATAATGATACTTGGGACGGGAAACTCCGCAATCGCCGGGTGGATATTATTATAAAACCTTTAATAATGTAATAAAAATATAAAATTATCCCCAATTTAATAATCTACGATAAGTGCGAAGCATAATTTTGGGAGAAATGCCAAACCGAAACATATTAAAAACAATAAAATTGGCAAATTGTACCCGGAAATAACCATTCAAATTATATTTTCGAGCCGAAGCCAATACACATTTTGGAATAACTTTAAAACCATACTTTTTCCTGGCTCGAAGAATCAGATCGTATTCTTCCATAATGCAATATTCAATAGAATAGCCCCCCAATTCTTCAAAGGCTTTGCGTGTAATAAATAAAGTCTGATCGCCACCTCGACACCACATAAATTTAAACCGGGTCATAAAAGAATTAATCTGCAATAAAAGATGTTTTGAATCCAGGCTCAAGCGAAAACTGCCGATCTGAGCGCCTTCCGCCACTGCCTTTTGCAAGTCCTCTACATAGCTCAGAGGGGGAAGGGTGTCGCCATGTACAAAGTACAATAAGTCGCCCGTGCTATGCTGCACGCCATAATTCATCTGTTGTGCTCGTCCTTTTTCTGGTGATATAAGCACCGTAGCGCCTGCCTCTTCTGCTAATTTTACAGTACTATCGCTGCTCCCTCCATCTACTACTATTATCTCTGCAATACTATTATTATCTCCAGCCAAGAGCCTTTGGACTACAGATTCTATATAGGTTTCTTCATTCAAAACAGGAATGATAATACTAATTTTCATAGTTGATATAATATTCTGCATTTTATAAAATACTTACGGTACAACTATCGATGAAGGATTTAAAATGTTAATTTAAGATGATTTTTTAAGGACAACGCAACTATTTTTCTCATTCGTGCATCTATGTTTTTAGTTAAAGTTATGCCCCGTGGTGTAACCATTTTGATTTTAGTCGTTATTCTGACATAAATATTTCTTAACACCAAACCCCTGCTACATGAATTTCAGAACAATTATTATCCCCATTGTCATCATCGCGCTTGCTGTAGCCGGATGGTTTTGGCTGCGACCTACCGAAAGCAAAAAGGAAGCCGCTGAATTAACCACGCTTGTGAAAAAGGGCGAATTCAGAGTAAGAGTGACCGCTACGGGCGAATTGCAAGCTAAGCATTCTGAGAAAATTATGGGACCGCAGGGGATGCGAACAGCTGGCATTTGGCAAACCAATATTACCTATTTAGTGCCGGAGGGTACTTTGGTAAAAGGCGGTGACTATGTAGCTTCGCTCGATAAGACCGAGTTGACCAACAAAATGCGCGACGCGCAAACCGAGATTGATAAAATTCTCACTCAATTAGAGCAAGCAAAAATTGATACAGCGATTGAAATGCGTGGGCTGCGCGATCAGTTGATGAATCTTCAATTTCAAAAGAAGGAAAAGGATTTGCAATTGGAACAGGCACAGTACGAGCCACAAAGCGTGATCCAGCAAGCAAAACTCGATCTGGAACGCACCGAGCGCGACTACCAACAGCTACTGCAAAGACTTGCACTTACCAAAGAAAAATCCGATGCAAAAATTGCCGAAATCAATGCTTCGCTGCGTCAAAATCAAGATAAATTCGATCGCCTGGCGGAGTTGTCGGGTCAGTTTACCGTGATGGCGCCCAAAGGTGGAATGGTGATTTACACGCGCAATTGGGATGGAAGCAAAGTGAGTCCCGGTTCGCAAATTAGTTCCTGGGAACCTGTAGTTGCGGAGTTGCCCGACTTAAACGATATGGTTTCCAAAACATACGTCAATGAAGTAGATATTAGTCGCGTGCAAAAAGGACAAGAAGTGAAACTCAAAATTGACGCATTCCCTGATAAATCCTATACTGGCAAGGTCATTCAAGTAGCTAATATTGGAGAGCAGTTGAAGGATTATGATGCGAAGGTGTTCGAAGTAATTATCCAGGTAAATGAATCTGATTCTATTATGCGCCCCGCGATGACCACTGGCAATGAAATTGTTACTTACGTTTATCCTGATGTATTGTTTGTGCCAATCGAAGCTCTGCAAAGCGACAGCGTTTCCTTTGTTTATAAAAAAGTCGATGGCAAAATTGTAAAACAAGAGGTAATTGCAGGAGAAAGCAATGATGACGAAGTCATTATCGAATATGGCTTATCCGAAAAAGATGAAATATTTCTTACCACACCCAAGGACGCCGAAAAAATACCATTTGAGCCATTAGCCGCGGAAATAAAAGCGGAAATCCAGAAAAAACAGGAAGAAGCTCGCAAAAAACGCGAAGCCGAAGCCTTAGCCCGCAGCAAGCAAGTGCAGGATGAAAATATCCAATCTGGTGACAGTGGTGGGGGAGGCGGATTTGTTATTATCAATTAATTTTTCATTCGAAATTACTTGATTTTCAATGGCAAATGGTAAATAATTCTACCTCATGCAAAGAATAACCTTTAATTTCCTGCTGGCGATGGAAGCGGTGTTGGCAAATCGTTTGCGCGCTTTCCTTACTGGTTTGGGTATTTTGTTTGGTGTAGGGGCAGTGATTGCAATGCTAGCGATTGGTACAGGTGCCAAGCAATCGATTCTGGACAGGATGAAACTCATCGGAACCAACAATATTGTGATCAAAGGCGTCATTCCTGACGAAAATACAGAAAAAGAACAAGCCCAAAGCGCAAGTAATAACAGTGCTGGTGAAAGCAATAAAAAACCCTGGTCGCCGGGTCTATCCTTAGAAGACTTGGCCGCGTTAGAAACGGTTTTGCCCAATGTAGAGAAAGTAAGCCCGGAATTGGTATTAAATACTTCCATCATACAATCTGCAAAACTCGAGAAAGGGCGCTGCGTGGGCGTCACCAATGCCTTTTTTGAATTGAATAATCTGAGTCTGAGTCAGGGACAATTTTTTCATGCCGAGCATATCGATGCAGGGCGTCCAGTCTGCATTATTGGTAAAAATATTCAGACGCGCTTTTTTCCAAATGAATCGCCACTGGGCAAAAAAATCAAAGCCGGTAACACTTGGCTTACGATCATCGGCGTACTGGAAAAGCGCAACGCCAGTCGGGAGAGCCTACAAAACCTTGGTATTCGTGATTATAACGACGATATGTATATTCCAGTGACAACTGCATTGTTGCGCTTTAAAAATCGAGGATTAGTCACTAAAGCTGACCTAAGCCAGCGGTTTAATTCTGGAAATCAGAAAAAAGACGACAATTATCACCAATTGGATCGAGTGGTAGTGCGAGTATCCGACTCCAAGTATTTACGGGCCTCCGCAGATGTAGCTGCACGCTTGCTCAAGCGTCGGCATCAAGATATCGTGGATTTTGAAATCGAAGTACCCGAATTGCTTTTGGAAGAACAACAGAAGACGCAGGAAACTTTCAATCTTGTGTTGGCGGCTATTGCCGGGATTTCACTTTTAGTTGGTGGTATTGGCATTATGAATATTATGTTGGCGTCTGTATTAGAACGTATTAAGGAAATTGGCGTGCGTCGCTCACTTGGCGCTACACAAAAAGATATTGTCCAGCAATTCTTATTTGAAGCAGTTTTCATCAGTTTGATGGGAGGCTTGTTCGGTGTGATTTTGGGCGTCTTTTCTGCCAATATCATTACTTCTTCGTTCGAAATTCCGGCGGTTGTGTCGGCATGGTCAGTGATTTTATCCTTTGGAGTAGCCGCTTCGGTGGGCTTGGTTTTTGGAATTTTTCCAGCAAGAAAAGCAGCAAAACAAGACCCGATCAAAGCATTAAGAGTAGAATAATCAAATCGTTTGGATGCGTATGCATCGCAGAATTAATAGCATGAGAAAAAACATACTAATCCTGGTTGCAATCACCTGCTGTGGTTTTCTTTTTGCACAAGAGCCTGAATTATATCAGCTTACGCTGGAGCAAGTGGTACAAATAGCGCAAAGCGATGCACCCGATGTCCAATTGGCTAAGACGCGTCTGAGCAATCGTTTTTGGTCGTATCAGTCATTTCTTTCTGATTATAAACCGCTGATTAATTTCAATGCGACACTCCCCAACTTAAACCGTTCTATTGAAGCGATCACCTTGCCTGATGGCGGGCAAGCCTTTATTCAAAGGGCTTTGATGAGTAATGATGTAGGCTTGTCTTTGCGGCAGGATATTGCGCTTACGGGTGGCACCGTATTTCTTAATACAAGCTTAAATCGACTCGATATTTTTGGTAGTAATGGCAATGCAAACGCCATTTCTTATTTTTCAACGCCCGTTTCTATTAGTTTTTTGCAACCCGTTTTTGGATTTAATCCGCTAAAATGGAATAAAAAAATCGAGCCACTCCGTTATCAAGAAGCAAAACGCTCTTTTTCGGAGGACATGGAACAAACTGCTTACGATGCTGCGCAATTATTTTTTGATGTATTGATCGCGCAACTCAATTTGGAAGCTGCTCAGCAGGAGAAGTCGAATGCCGATACGTTGTACGAAATTTCAAAAGGGCGTTTTGAAGTTGGAAAAATCGCAGAAACAGAATTACTACAAATTGAACTGAGTGTAGCCAATGCGGAAAATTCTTTGGCGCAAGCTACTCTAAATCTTCAATCAAGTACCGAGCAATTGCGCAATTTTCTTGGGATTCAGCGAGCGATACGTTTTGAAATGATTCCACCCGCAGAAGTTCCAATTTTTGTAGTTGACGCCGATAAAGCTTTGCAAATGGCTTTGCAAAATCGCAGCCAAATTATTGCCTATGACCGCCGTTTGCGAGAAGCGGAACGAAATGTGGCGGTATCAAAAGGACAGACAGGCCCTCAAATAACCGTGAGTGGTAACTTTGGTTTATCACAAACTTCTAATGATCTCGACCGAGCGTATCAGGATTTATTAGATCAAGAAAGGTTGTCGGTCTCTTTGCAAGTGCCAATTGCCGATTGGGGAAGCTCTAGGGCGCAGCGTGAAGTGGCACAATCCAATCTGGAATTGGAACAACTCAACGTATCTCAGGAGCGCGTCAATTTCGAACAAAATATTTTACTGAAAGTCAAGCAGTTTGATTTGGTGCGCAATCAAGTAGAACGGGCTTTACGCGCGTATGATGTATCCAAAAAACGCCAGGAAATGACACGTAACCGCTATTACATTGGTAAAATTGGGATTACGGATTTGAATATTGCGGTTCAAGAACAAGAATCAGCTCGTCGCAACTATGTGAGCGCACTACAAGGCTTCTGGCTGGCTTATTATGACTTGCGCCGTAGTACTTTATACGATTTTGCGAATGATCGATCCTTAGTAAAGCTACCCGATGGATATTAAAGTTTAGATATGGCAGGTTTTAAAAACCCGCCATATCTCGTAATCTTTTGGAACTTTTATAAAGTACGTTTGAGTTTTTGTTAGAAATATTCTGACAAAACTTGCGATCATGCCAGCCGAAATTCTTGAAAAAATCACCCGACGCCTTGGCGTACCTGACTTAGTAGAAAAGCTATGCGAACAAATCGCCAGCACCGAATTAAATTCTTTTTTACTCGAAGTTTTTTCTCGAAAAACGAATCAAATTTCTCCTGCCGAATTATTGACGGCTTATCAAAATAATCGCTTTGCGACGCCTGTTCCTTATGAATGGATTCCTTTTATTGAATGGGAATTGGAAATATTGCGTTTTGCAAAAGCAAAGGGATTTGAGCCTTTGGAATTATCGCCTGTAAGTCCTTTGGGTACTTGCTCAGCGGTAGCTACGGTGCATCAGCACAAGGTGCTATCAGCTTTGCGAGGCACAGAAGTCGTAGCAGATGCCACGAATGTATTAGCCTTGGAAAGCAGCCTTCGTCGGCAGGAATTATTGAAAAAAGATACTAAATCGGCTACCCGTGTACGCTTGAGCACAACGCATCGGCATATACGCACCTCCGTTTTTAATTTCCCAGGATTCACGCCGCATTTCAAAATTTTTTGTTTGACAATAGCTGGGCGTGACGAGGGAGGTTTTCGCTTTGAAACAGAGAGCATTATGGAATGTCTCCAATTTTACCATCGATTACTTACCGAAAAAATCGGTATCGATAATTCTCAAATTCATCTGATTTTGAAGAATTTACCAGCAGAGAATCCACTTTTTGAAACGGTACAAAAAGCACTCTTTAAAGCCCTGCCTCAATGGAATTATGAAATACAAGAAATCGACCAGGAAAAAGCTAACTATTACAAGGGTTTACAATTCAAAATCATACTTGATCCTGAAGGTAACCGCTACGATATTGGCGACGGCGGTTTTGTAGATTGGACACAGGAATTACTTGGCAATCGCAAAGAGCGTTTCCTTATCAGTGGCTTGGGTACGGAGTTTTTGTATAAATTACTAAACCTCTTTTAAAGATTGAAGTTGATGAATTTCAAAGCCTTGGGTGAGCTTTGTCATTGTGATTGAGCATTGAACATGGCTATATTAGTCTTGTTAGTAAAAGTAAAAGCCATGACAAATACAAAAGTTTTATCCATGTCAGATTCGACCACAGCTATTGTGCCACTTCAAGTGAAACAGGCGGTGGTGGCTTTGGAATTAGGAGATAGCGATGAGAAATTGCTGGATTATCTTGATTTTTTTGCTCGCCAAGTGCCAATAGCATCCGCAGAATTCTTGCACGTGCTGCCAAAGTTTGATTTATTCAATTCCCTTTTTGGAAAAGAGGGAGAAGGAATGGTTAGTAATTATGAACTAAATGAAGAAACCATTCGGGAAATGAAAATAGAGACGAAGGCACGCTTGGAAAAGAGAAATATCCTACCCTCTGGTAGGCAGATGGAGAAAGTGGAGTATGATGTACGCGAAGGAAACCCGCTGGAAGAGTTGCTCAAAGAAGTAATAGAAACCAAGGCAGATTTGGTGGTTATCGGTCAGAAAAATGCCAGAGGTCAACACGGTATTCTTGCACGCAATTTAGCGCGAAAGACCAGCAGCAATGCACTGATTGTGCCGGAAGCAGCTAGAAAAAGCTTACGCAAAATTCTTGTGCCAATAGACTTTTCGGCTTCTTCTATAAAAGGTTTACAAATGGCGCTTGCCATCAATCAAGAATTAAAAGAACCTGCCGACATCATCTGCGTGAATGTATATGAAATGCCGAATATAGCAGCCGTTTATATCCGAAAAACCACGGATGAATTGAAAAAAATGGTAGAACAAGATCGGACAGAAGCATTCCGAGCGTTTTTGAGAACCTACGGCGGCCCGGAGCATCATCTTGTTAAAACAGTTTTGATTGAAAATAAGGTGGGCGATATTGGCACGTACCTAATGGATTATGCATTGGAAACAAATGCTAATTTGCTCATCATGGGCGCTAAAGGACATTCTAAAGTGGAATTGCTCTTGTTGGGTAGCGTTACCGAGCGTTTGCTTTCAGAAAATGACTTGATTCCTACGTTGATCGTGAAATAAGAGGAAAATAATTTATCATTTTTTAATTTAAATCATAATAAAATGATTATCAACGATATAAAAAAGATAAAGGATATTCAGGAGGAGTTCATACAAAAATTTCCTTATCTGCGGATTCAGTTTTATCAGCAACCGCACGTAGTTGGAGAAGGTTCTTCCGTGCGTGAACAAATCAGTGAGGAAAAAACAATTGGAAGCGTCCGACAAATACATAATGATGGTGATTTTACAATCAATGATCAAATGGCTGTCGGCGAATTTGAAAAGTCATTTTATGAAAAATTTGGATTGAGTGTTCAGGTGTTTCGCAAGTCTGGCGCACTTTGGATGCAAACGACTTCTACTGACCAATGGACGCTGGCAGAGCAAAATCGCAAGGGAAGCTCTTCTGAAGAGGCTTTTATTGAAAAATATGGTTCTTAACCCTCAAAAAAAATTTGGATTCGTATAATCCGCAATTATTTGGCTTTTGCGACAATAAGGTGGCATCTTTGTAAAAGAGGGTGTCGCCTTTTCATATATTGGATAATTCCTATTGATTATGCTTTCGTTATCAGAACCTACTGAAGAATTGGAAACAGAATACCGAGAAATGCTAACAGAATGGCAAAGTACCGGTGAAGATTTGATCCCCTTTCCTTTGAAGTTAGATTGTAGCAATTTTAGCACGTTTGTTCGCTTATTATCTGATGCGAGCCAGGGCATTGGTTTGCCTTCTGGCTTTGTGCCGCACACCACTTATTGGTTACTCAATGAGCAGCGGATCATAGGCGCCGTGAACCTGCGGCATCATTTGAATGAGGGGCTTTTGCAAATCGGCGGTCATATTGGCTACGGTATTCGACCAAGTGAACGTGGCAAAGGCTTTGCGATAGAGATGCTAAGGCTAGCCTTGGAAAAAGCCAAAGAAAAGAATATTGATAAAGCGCTGATTACCTGCAAGAAAGAAAATATAGCCTCCGCCAAAACGATTTTGAGAAATGGTGGCAAGCTTGAAAATGAGATTTTTTTAGACGGTAAAACGATTCAACGATACTGGGTTGAATTAGGATAAAGCAATTCCAAAAAAAAAAAAATTTCTATTGACATTAAACTTTAACGGTAATTTGTAGTCCAATAAACAAATTTGCCCTTGTGCAGACGCCGCTAACCGACATATCGGATGAAAACATTCTACAGCTTTTACAAAACCAGGGCTCGGCCGAGCGCGGTTTCCGGCTGTTGATGCAAAAATACCAGGAGCAGCTATACTGGGTTGTTCGGCGCATGGTGCAAGAACACGATGATGCCAACGATGTGATCCAGAACTGCTTTATCAAGGTGTTTCGAAGCATTCATACATTCGAGGGCAAGTCGAAGTTATATACTTGGTTGTATCGCATCGCCACCAACGAAGCAATCACCTTTTTATCCCAAAAAAAGCGCAAAGCAACCAATTCCATTGAAGATGGGGACTTGCCTTTGGCGAACCAGCTTCGAGCTGATGAAAGTATGGATGGAGATGCATTGGAGCAACGCTTACTACAAGCATTAGCGCAACTACCTGAAAAACAACGCTTGGTGTTTGAAATGCGCTACTATGATGAAACGCCGTATGAAGAGATGTCTGGAATGCTCGATACTTCTGTGGGGGCGCTCAAAGCATCTTATCATCACGCGGTGAAAAAAATAGAGACTTATTTTAGAGCAATTGAAATCGGTGAGCTATGAAAAATTCAGAGGATGTTCAAAAAGAATTGCAGGAACTATCTCCTTTTTTGGCAAAACTAAAGGAAAAGCAAACTTCTTTAGAAGTGCCGGAAAATTATTTCCAGGCATTGCCAGATCAAATTTGGGAGCAGATCAAACTTATGCCACAGCCGGAGCAAGCTAAGTCTCAGTTGGGTTGGTGGAATCGCTTGTTGACTGGATTGCAAATTTTATTGCAGCCACGAGTTGCTATCGGTTTGACTACTTTTGTGGTACTACTCGTTGCCGGAATTTTCATTTTAAAACCAGATTCGTCTTCTGATTCAAAAGGCTTGTTAGCAGGGCTTTCAGGAGAAGAAGTGACGGCTTATATGTCAGAAAATTTACATGAATTCGATACCGATTTGTTGATCGAGGCAGCTTCCACTTATCCGGATTGGAGCTTCTTATCCGGATCGGAATTCAATGAAGAAGAAATAGATCAACTTTTAGACGAAGTATTGAAAGACTTGGATGATGAAACCTTAGAGGAACTTTTATAAAACAGTTAAAAATCGTGAAAACAATGAAAAAGGCGATCATTGGACTCTTGTTGCTGTGCTTTGCCCTTGGCACGAGCTATGCGCAGGATGAAGACTTGCCCGAACCCCAAGGAGAACTTGCACGGCGCGTGGAAGCTATGAAAAAAGCTTTTATCACAGATAGAATCGGCTTGACTCCAAAGGAATCGGAAGGCTTTTGGCCCATTTATAATCAATATGAAGACGAACAGAAAAAAATACGCCAGCGGTATAAATTTTCTACCAATTTTACTACAATGACGGACTCTGAGGCTGAAAAAATGGTAGAAGGCAACCTGGAGATGGAACAACAATTGCTCAACTTAAAGCGCGACTACATTCAACGGATGCGCAGTGTTATACCCATCAGGAAAGTAGCTATGCTAGCTGAGCAGAGCGCGAATTCAGGGAAGAATTGGTGAAGCGCCTGAAAGATTTGCAGATGAACCGACCGAGGCGGCGCAACTAAAATATTTTCATGCACTTGATTTTCAATTTATTATAAAATTATCAGTAGAACATCGTTTGGAATAAATAGTAGATCAATGCCCCCATTAAGGCAGATACAGGTATGGTAATAATCCATGCCCACAGGAGATTAATCGTCACACCCCAGCGCACAGCTGAGAGTCGTTTAGTAGCGCCTACACCTATAATCGCACCTGTGATTGTGTGCGTAGTGCTAACTGGAATTCCAAAATGTTCGGTCAGATATAGCGTCATTGCACCTGCTGTTTCTGCACTGACACCTTCGAGTGGTGTCACTTTAGTAATGCGAGTGCCCATCGTTTTTACAATGCGCCAACCTCCACTTAGCGTACCAAGACCGATAGCAATAAAGCAAGAAATAGGTACCCACGTAGGAATAGCGTTCAAATCATCGATATACTCGGGTGCGACCATAGCTGCACCAATAATGCCCATTACTTTTTGAGCATCGTTGCCACCATGGCCTAAACTAAAAGCGGCAGAAGACAATAACTGTAGCCGTCGAAACCACCTTTCTGCTTTATATGGACGGGTGTTTTTGAAAAGATGTAAAATAATATTGGTGATGATAAAAGCCATTATCATACCAATAAGAGGAGCGCCAAAAATGAATAAAACAATCGGAACAACTTTTTCACTCACTATTACCGAGAAGGTGTCGTATCGTGCCACTGCTGCACCAATAAAACCCCCAATAAGCGTATGTGAAGAACTGGAAGGAATGCCGAAATACCAGGTGAGCAAATTCCAGGTAATGGCAGCAAGTAGCCCGGCAAGAATGACATAAAGTGCCATGTCATCGCCCGATTCGAGCGTGACGCTTTTGGCAATTGTATTCCCGATTTTAAATTCCCCAATGATGTATTTAGATACAAAAAATGCAGCAAAATTGAAGAATGCCGCCCATAGTACTGCTTGAAAAGGTGTCAAAACTTTGGTAGAAACAATAGTAGCAATGGAGTTAGCGGCATCATGAAACCCATTGATATAATCAAAAATAAAAGCCAATATAATAATAATGAGGAGTAACGTGGTCATAATAGGATTTCTGCTTAGGCGTATTTGAGCAAAATGGATTCAACTACATTGGCAACATCTTCGCACTTATCGGTTGCCGTTTCCAAAATATCTATCATTTGCTGCTTTTTAAGTAGCTCGATGGCATTCTTTTCGTTCTGATACAAATCAGAGATACTTTTGTCAAATAATTCATCCGCTTGATTTTCAAGACTATGAATGCGCACTAAAATTTCTTTGGTTTTGTTGTAATTCATCTCTTGCAAACCAATTACAGCCAGATGAACTTCTGAGGCGCACTTTTCAACTACATCGGCCAAATCACGCATAGGCGGGGTGATCTCTTCTATATGCATCAGCTCAAGGCGTTGGGCCGCTGCTTGAATGTAGTCAACCACATCATCCATAGCGGAGGCGAGATAATGAATGTCTTCCCGATCAAAAGGTGTTATAAAATTGAGGCTGAGCTGAGTAAAAATTTTATGCGTTATATCATCGCCAATATGTTCGAGTCGCTCTATTTCTTCTATTAAAGCTTTCCATTCGCCGTTTTTAGGAGTATGAAATAAAGTTTTCAACGCCTCAGCAGTTGCTAATAGGTTATCGGCATTTTGAGTGAAAAGTGCGTAGAATTTTCGATCCTTGGGTGCGAAAAAAGTGAGAATTTTATTCATACTCATGGTTGTCCAGTTTTGTTTTTCCTGGAGCAAAAATCAGTTATTTAATGTTAACTGAGTATTAATTTTTTACATGTAAAAACCTGATTCCTAAAACTTTAGAATGCATTTAATTTTACTTGATTTTTCAAGCTATTATTAATTTAAAAACAATTGAATGTTCTTTAAATTAATTAATAATGATTTATATATTAAAAACATAAGAAATATACCCTGCTACTTTTCAATTATTTAACCTAAAATTAATATTAAATAAACGCTCAAGTAATGTCTGGCAAATAGTTTTGTTAGCAGACAAAACTCCTGTAATAGCATGATTGCTAAAGCTGCTCAATGGCTCAACCAAACCTTCCGACTTCGTGTACTTCGCCTTTTTTTGTATAAGGAAAGAAAATTTTATCAACTCTTAATAGTGTTCTTCATTATTGCGGGTATTGCCTATCCTTACCCAGAGGCAGCAATGTGGCTAGGTTTTTTGTTTGCGGGCTACTCTGCAATCGCCAACGATAGTATTCAAACAATTGGTACTTTTTTGGCCTCTAATTCCAAAAGACCCTGGTGGATTTTATGGCTCTTTATTTCGGTTATTTTTGTCGCCACAATGGTGTATAGTTGGTCTACGTATGAAGGAGATGTTTCTTTTGAGCGTTTGGCGTCAAAGGGATTTAAAGAAGCTCCAAGAACTTTCCAGTTCTTACAGTTGGCAGCACCTTTGGTTTTATTGTTTCTGACTCGATTGAAAATGCCGGTTTCTACTACTTTCCTTTGTTTAAGTGTGTATTCTTCTGACTTAGAAGGCATTTCAGGGATGCTGGTAAAAAGTGTTTCCGGCTACCTGGCAGCATTCCTGGCAGCAATTGTAATATGGTTTTTATTGGCAAAACCCATCAAACGCTTTACTACAGGAGAGCCCAGTGGTATCTGGACGGTTTTGCAATGGGGGATTAGCGGCTGCTTATGGGCGGTATGGTTAATGCAAGATGGCGCGAATATCGCCGTTACTTTGCCACGCTCCCTGGAATTTTGGCAGTTACTTATTTTCCTGGGATATATCGTTATAGGCTTAGGCATTTTATTTTATTTGCGTGGAGATAAAATTCAAGGTATCGTTACTGAAAAATCACAGGTAGAAGATGTTAGGGCTGCTTCCATTGTTGACTTAGTATATGCAATTATTCTTTATATTTTTAAAGAAGTGAGCAATATTCCAATGAGTACTACCTGGGTTTTCTTAGGGTTGATGGCTGGTCGAGAATTGGCGATGACCTTGATGAAAACCTACGAAACCAATCGGGAAATGGCTACAACGCTAAGAATTGTGCGAAAGGACATTCTGAATGCTGCAATAGGATTAATCGTATCAATAGCTATAGCGATTTTGGTGAATCCAAAAATAATGGGAGAAATCGGGCAGTATTTTGCAAATAAATAAGCTTTAGGTATAAGAATACCTAAAAAAGCAAAATTAAGCCATATAAGCTGCAATGAGCGATACTACCTCGGCATCATTTGCTAACGAAGGAATCATCTCAAATAGAGAATTGTGCAGTTCATAGTCTTCGTTGAGCGCTTCGCCAAGCCAATAGAAAGCTTCCTGGCGTCGTCCTAAAGCAAATAGGCAAGCAATTCGGCAATATAGAATCTCTGCGCCATCCGAATAGTTTTCGGCTTCTTTAAGCGCCTCAAGCGCCTCTTCTACTCGATCGGTTTCGATCAGAAAACCGGTGTATTGCATCCAGTATTCGATTTGATCAGGAGCAAGATCAAGCGCAATTTTGAAGTTGGTTTCTGCTTTTTTCAGTTCGCCGAGCTCAAGGTAGGCTTCACCTAGTGCAGCGAAATACTCTTCACGAGCATCTTCAATACGGATAGCCTTTTTGTAGTATCGAAGGGCGTTTTTCCATTCTCCTTCTTCGGCATAGCACTCTCCGATGAAATATAAAACCTCGTCATTGAGCGGGTCGGATTGCAAGGTTTGAGTATAATAAGACCTGGCGGCATCGTATTCTTTGAGTTGCTGATAGCATTGCCCTATACAGAAATAAATATCGCTGTCGGTCTCTACTTGTTCCAGAAGCTCTAAGTAACAATTCAGCGCTTTGAGGTATTTTTTGATTTCAAAACACAACTCGGCGCAATCGCGGTAAGCAAATTCAAACTCTGGATTGATGATATAAGCGTATTCATAGGCTTCAACGGCCTCATTGTAATTGCCAAGATAAGATTGGGCGTGTCCCAAATTGTACCAAGCCAGATAAGAGTATGGATCGAGATCCAATATTTCTTGATGAAGCTTGATGCTTTCTTCGTATTTTTTGGTCGTTTCTATGCAAAGCCAGATGCGTTCCAATGCCTCCTGGTGGCAAGGGTTTTCGAGTAGCGCTGCTTTTAAAGCATAAAACACGCGTTCATATTCTTCCAGGATTTCATATACGAGTGCTTCACAAACAAAAATCTCACATAACAATTCATTATCCGCATTTTTTTTCAACTCGTTCAATAACTCCAGCGCCTCTTCGTGCAATCCTATATGTGCCAGTGCTTCTGCTCGGAGCAAGGGTATTTCTGCTTCAAAAGGAGCAATAATGGCAGCCTTTTCCAATACTTGAATTGCCAGCGTTTCCTGATGAATATCAATGAGAATTTGAGCCTTTTTAAGGTAAAAATCAATGGAATATGCGTGGTTGTTCAAGGCTCGTTCGGTAGCTTCCAGAGCTTTATCGGGCTGATCTTCATTTTCGTAATACGAAATCAATTGAAGATAAGACTTTTCATCCAAAAAGAATTCGACGCCACTTTCTACAGAAGCCTCGTATTCTGTAAGCAAATCAAGGATCGTCTGGTTTTCTTCAAAGTTCATAGGACTGGTACTTAGTAGTTTTACTCAATTGAGCGAGTAAATATAAGCAAAAACCAGCCAACCTGTCTATATGCGAATGTAAAGGGCCAAATACTATTAATGAAACGGTAGGTTTGGTCGGACAAGTGGTAGAAACTTTCTAAGATGTTAATTATTAATAATTTATAAAAATTTTCATTCCAAAAACTACTTGATTAGGGTAGATGCACCATTCTAAACTTTAAATGCTAAACAATATAAATGGGCATATCTAAATATAGCTCTTTTTTTGATATGTATGAAGTTTTTAATTTTATTGTATATGTATAAAACACTCATTAAGAGATTTTTTCGACAGAAAATGGCTCGATCCGTTTGCTTTTATTTAAATATTGTTTACCTTGCGATGAAATTTTAGAATATTAATAATACACTATCAACACTATTTGTCATGAAGCACAAGTACTATCTTTCCATTTTTGTAGCCATCGCATTTTGCGGTTCACTTTTCAGTCAATCAGATGCATCTTCTGATTACGGACAACTTATGAATGGGCAGAATGAGCAAACCCAGGAGTTTATTAAATGGAGTGATGCTCTAAGAACCGTCGGTGGAAATTACATTGCAACAATTGAAAAAATTTTTGACACAGAAGGCATTACTGTACAAGGAAGCAATGATCAAGATACAGAGATTAGAAAAAACCAACTAGAATGGATGATCAATGTAGCTCCATTTTATGTAAGCGCTACGGATAAAAAGAAGAAGTCTGATGAAAAAATAGAAGCTATCGTTACCCAGTTTGGTGATGAATTTGCACTATCCATCGAATCTATAAATATTATCACTCAGAATTTGAAACTATATTCAGATACTTACAGCAAATACCAAACAGCGTACAGCAACCTTATTAAAGGCTTGCACAAGGTAAAATCGTTGACTCCTACTTTCTTGCCGCCACCTCCCCCTCCGGCACAGCAGCATCATCGTGGAAATTAAGAAGCATTTTAAGGCGTAAACGATTAAATCATGAAATTTACAAAAGTCATGTACTACTCAAGAGTAGTATTAGTGCTTATTATTTCGGTTGGATGTGGACTCCACTGGAACAAGCTAAACGCTCAAATTGCCAATATCTCTATTGATATTCCTACACCGCATGGCGGAAATCTGGGAACTATTGGCGGAGGCTTCGCTTTTCAGAGTCGCACTCGCGATACAGAGAAAGGTTTCAACCCTGATGCCAATTTTGGTTTCGGAATTGGGTTAGGCGATTTTAAAAAAGCGGTAGGACTTACAGTGGGAGCTAATATTTTTGGACTCTCTAATGATATAGGTGAGGGCGATAACTTTGGCTCTGGCACATTGGATTTGCAAGTGAATCGGGCGATCAATGATTATATTTTTGTAGGAATTGGTGCAAGAAATTTGACTAAATGGAGAAGCCCTGAACTAAGGGCACGTAATCTTCGCTCTTATTTCCTGACAAGTAATTTTATCATTCCTATTCATCGTCGTTATGATGAGCCATTCAGCCTATTATTTGTAACGACAGGTGTCGGAAATGGCATCTTTCGGTTGGACAAAGATTTTACCTTAAGGGAAAGTGGAAATTTTAATCTTTTTGGCAGTGTAGCATTACAAGTACTTCGCGGAACAAATATTATAGCAGAATGGAACGGCTACGATCTAAATGCGGGCATATCCTTTTATCCTTTTAAAAAGATTCCGGCCCTTGGTGCCACAGCTTCTTTAGCAGATTTGACAGAGGAAAGAACACGATTTATTTTCTCAGCGGGATACTCATTTAATTTTATTCGCTAATTATAGTTTTGTAGAAAAGAATATTGTTCATCCCAATTTTTTTAGATTGAGAAAAAGTAAAAAAATTAAGGGGTGCAACTATTTTTTATTGAACGGTATTGAAGCTTTTCAATACCGTTCTTTTTCATAAATCTATTTCTGCTAGTAGTACGCCAAGTATTTCTTATGCTCCTCCATAAGACAAACCTTCCAAATTTGACAACCATAAGAGTATCAATAAAGCAATGATTATCAGCCAGAATCGTAGATCCTGGAAGCAAGTAGTTTTCTTTTCGTGCATCGTAATCCTTTTAGGGCAAATAATGTTTGGGTATCGTGTACTTTAGTAAATATGAAGCAAAAACAATACCATAGCGATTTTTTTTAATATCAAAGAAAACGCCCTTGATATTACTTTGGAATGGAATGTTGGAGTGCTGGAATGTTGGAAGAATGACGAATCAAAAATTTATTGATTTGTTTTATCAAATCTGGGCCTTCATATATCAAGCCGGTATAAATTTGCACCAGTGAGGCGCCGGCATCGAGTTTTTTTATCGCATCGGCAGGGCTGGCGATGCCGCCAACTCCAATAATGGTAAGCGTTCCACCAGATTTTTGTGCAAGTAACGAATCACTTCCGTAGCGCGCTCGCGCAAAGGCTTACCACTTAGCCCACCCGCACCAATTTTATTAATATTTTCAATTAATCCCGCTCGATTTATGGTCGTATTAGTAGCAATAACACCTTCGATACCAGTAGTTTGTACGATTTCGATAATATCATCTAATTGAGCATCGCTTAAGTCTGGCGCTATTTTTAAGAGAATCGGTTTAGGATTTGCTTTTTGTTGATTTACTCGCTGTAACGTATTTAAAATTTTTTTCAAAGGTTCTTTTTCCTGTAGATCACGCAATCCGGGCGTATTCGGTGAACTCACATTAACAACAAAGTAGTCCACATAAGGAAAGAGTTTTTCAAAGCAATAGAGATAGTCATCCACTGCACTTTCATTGGGTGTATCCTTGTTTTTGCCGATATTACCTCCAATAATAAGTCCTTTCGGGCGCTTTTTTTGCAAATTTTTTACCAAAGCATCTACCCCGGCATTATTGAACCCCATCCGATTGATAAGCGCTTCGTCTTTTTTTAAGCGAAAAAGTCTCGGTTTAGGATTGCCTGCCTGAGGGCGGGGCGTCACGGTGCCAACTTCAATAAAGCCAAAACCAAGCGCCGCTATGGTTTGATAATGCTTTCCATCTTTGTCGAATCCAGCCGCTAATCCGATTGGATTTTTGAAATTTAAACCTAAAACTTGTCGCTCCAGCTTTTTATGCTCGACGGTATAAAAACGCCTTAAAAAATATCCTAAAATAGGGATTATCAAGGCTATTTTGAAAAGTTGTAACGCCAAGTGGTGCGCACGCTCTGGCGAGAACAAAAAGAAAATTGGCTTGAGCAGTAACTTATACAATTCAGCAAAATTTTATATGGCGTCAGGCTTTTACGAATCCGCTTACTTTGCTCAATTCTTGCTTCAATCCTTGATAAATCTTATCCGACACTGGCGTTAGCGGTATGCGCAATTCGTTATTGCACAAGCCCAGGATAGACATTGCAGCTTTAATTCCAGCGGGATTGCCTTCTGCGTATAGCCAAGGATGTACATCGAGCAAATCTAGATTCAATCTGCGAGCAGTGTCGTAATCATCATTCAATGCAGCACGAACCATATCGGAAAACTGTGTCGGCAGGGCATTAGCAATAACGGAAATAACACCATCGCCACCGCTGGCAATAATAGGCAAAGTCAAAGGATCATCACCGGATAGCACGAGCAGGTGTTCCGGGCGATTCTTGAGGATTTTCATGGCTTGTGTCACGTCTCCAGAGGCTTCCTTTACAGCTAGAAATTTTTCGCTGGCATGAGCAAGGCGCAGCACGGTATCTGGAAGCACATTAGAATTGGTGCGCCCCGGTACATTATAGATGATGATCGGCAGCGGTGAAACCTTTTCAATCGCCATATAATGCTGATAAATACCTTCTTGTGAAGGTTTGCTATAAGCTGGGCTGCTCGACATAATGGCATCGATGCCATCGAAGTTGTAATTTTGAATCTTTGTAGTCAAGGCGTCGGTAAAATTGCTGCCAAAAAAGCCGGCTACAATCGGCACGCGTCGAGCGACTGTTTTAATCGTAAAATCCAGCACCTCCCGGCATTCCTGCGAAGTGAGTGTAATAGCTTCGCCGGTTGTACCGAGCGAGACGATGTAATCGACTCCGCCTTCAATGACATATTCAATAATGCGTTCAAGCGCAGGATAGTCAATGGATTTATTTTGAAAAGGCGTGACTAAAGCGACGCCAGTGCCTCTAAATTTCTGCTGTTTCATGTCGGGTATTGGTCTTTGCTAATACTAATTCCATTTGTTCGATAAATTGCTTCAAATCAGCGCTACCGCTGTCAATCATGATGTCGTAGCAAAATGTATTTTCTGTGACAGGGCTCAACGCGCAGGCTTGCATTGGAAGCAGCCGCAATATACTCAAAATAAGATTTCGTTTCAGTGGTTAAGATGAATAGCCAATCAAAAGAAAGTTGGGTAAATTCTTTTATCCGTTCACCAACAGGCCGCATTGCCCAATCAAGATTTTTTCGATTGAAATATTTAAAAGTAAAATTGGGATCTTCGAGCTTGCTATCAAAAAAACCGAGTCTCTTGACCCGTTTACCGCTGTCGCGCAGATGGTCGGCATACTCCAGCACAATTTGTCGAGTGGTCAAATCCGTTGCATCGAACAGAATGCCTATGTCTTGCGCTTTATCAAAACTTAAAGGCTGCTGTTTACTGCGCGGTTCCTTGCGCAAATTTTGAAGCGATTGATTAAAAAAATAGGTGCGGATATTTTGAAGCATTTTGGTATGTGATAAATGATGCACCTATTTGAAGTGCATCGATTGTATTTGATGGATGTAATTCACAAAAGCCTGTTTTTATATACGCTTGTGCCTTAAATTTATTTTGCTTCCTTTTCTTTCTCCGGTACTTCTTCTTTTGCTACATCATACTCTCCCATACTGGCGTATTTATTGATACGGGCTTCTATTCGCTCGTCCGGGGTCATGTCTTGTATTTCTGCGATAGCCTTTTTAATCTGACGCTTGAGCGTTTTCACCATTTCCTCTGGATTGCTATGCGCACCACCTATCGGCTCTTTTATAATGCCATCGATTAAGCCAAACTGGTGCATATCTTCTGCTGTAAGTTTCAAGGCTTCTGCTGCTTGTTCTTTATAATCCCAACTATGCCAAAGAATGGAAGAACAAGACTCCGGAGAAATCACAGAATACCAGGTATATTCAAGCATGTACACCCGATCCCCCACGCCGATGCCTAAAGCTCCACCTGAAGCGCCCTCCCCAATCACTACACAAACAATAGGCACGCGCAGTTGCGCCATTTCAAAGAGATTACGAGCAATGGCTTCAGCTTGACCGCGCTCTTCTGCTTCTAATCCTGGATAAGCGCCTGGAGTATCAATCAACGTAACAACCGGAAAATTGAAGCGTTCCGCCATTTTCATCAGGCGCAAGGCTTTGCGGTAACCTTCGGGATTTGCCATACCAAAATTCCTAAACTGCCGCATTTTGGTATTCACCCCTTTTTGATGCCCAATGACCATCATTGTTTGTCCATCAATATTTGCCAAACCACCTACTATTGCTTTATCATCTTTCACATAACGGTCGCCATGCAATTCGATGAATTTCCTGCTCATTTGATTGATATAGTATAATGTGTAGGGGCGTTCGGGATGCCGAGAAATTTGTACCTTCTGCCAACCGGTGAGATTTTGGTATAATTCCTTTCGCTTATTTTTGATTTTAGTTTCTAGCTCTTTCAACATAATCGATACATCCACCTCGCCTTCTTCGCCGACTTGCTGTATCTTTTCAAGTTGTTCGTACAAACTTTCCAAGGGTTGCTCAAAGTCTAAAAAAACCATAATGCCCGATTTTTTTGATGATTTCTACGGGATCGTGGGGTTATTTTTCAATCAGAAAACAAAGTTAGTAATAAGGGGGTAGTAAACGGCGAGCGAGATAACTTTTTTTGATATTTTTTCCAATAGGGGTTGCGCTATTAACAAAACTGTCATACATTTGCACTCGCGCTTTTAGAAGCGCAATTTAAGGTTCGGTAGTTCAGTTGGTTAGAATACGTGCCTGTCACGCACGGGGTCGCGGGTTCGAGTCCCGTCCGGACCGCAAAAAAGCTCGAAAGTTCTTTCGGGCTTTTTTCATTTCCAAGAATCTCCTATCTTCTCCCCATGAAACAGTTCTCCGCCGAGCAAATCAATTCCATGCTTGAATATCAAGCATTTATTCCTTTTTTGAAAGATTGCTTTCAATCAGAAATCACAGTACCTGATCGAACGCACCATGATATGCCCAATGGCACTTTGCTCATGATGCCTGCCTGGAACGAAGAATATTTGGGCATCAAATTGGCTACGGTGCATCCCGAAAATAAAAACTTGGGACTGCCTTCTATTCACGCTACTTATTTACTGCAATCTGCTAAAACAGGAGAACCTTTGGCACTTTTTGATGGAAAAGCTTTGACGATCAAACGGACGGCAGCTGCTTCGGCTTTGGCTGCTTCTTTTTTAGCGAAAGAAGATGCCACGAAGCTTTTGATGATTGGCAACGGGGCTTTAGCGCCGGAACTCATCAAGGCACATACCACTGTTCGGCCTATCAAAGAAGTTTTGATTTGGGGAAGAAATGAGGAAAATGTGGAACAGCTGATTCAATCAACTGATTGGAATAATTTACAAGTACAAAGAGCTGAAAATCTGCAAGATGCAATCCATTGGGCAGACATTATCAGTTGCGCGACCATGAGTAAAACGCCATTGGTGGAAGGTGCTTGGCTTAGCCCCGGTCAGCATATTGACTTAGTCGGAAGCTACAAACCCGATATGCGCGAAGCGGACGATGCGGTCATTCAGCGAGCTTCTATTTTTGTGGATACACTTTTGGCAATGAAAGAATCTGGCGATTTGGCCTTGCCACTAAAAAATGGAAGAATGATTCCTCAAGACATTCAAGCTGATTTAAAAGCATTATGTATTAAAAATCAATTAATTAGAAAAAACAACCAGGAAATTACAGTTTTTAAATCGGTCGGATTCGCTTTGGAGGATTTAGCTGCTGCTGCTTTTATTTTTCAGAAAACGGAATCGTAAAATATGTCCACTTATCAAAATATACAAAATACTGATTTTAATACAATTAAGCAAGAATTTGCTCCGAAGATCAAAACGATTGATATGCACACCGGTGGCGAGCCACTTCGAGTTGTGATAGAGGGCGCACCCAAGATAGAGGCAAAATCTGTATTGGAATATCGCCAGAAAATGCTGGCAGAACATGATGATTTTCGCAAAAAAATCATGTGGGAACCTCGCGGTCATGCTGATATGTATGGCTTGATTTTGCTGCCACCGGAGCGCCCGGACTCGGATTTTGGCGTTTTGTTTTTACACAATGAAGGTTATAGCACGATGTGCGGTCACGCTACGATTGCCATTGCCAAACTTGCAATCATGCTGGGCTGGGTTGAAAAACAAGAACCTTTGACCAAGATGAAGATTGATGCGCCTTGTGGGCAATTGGAAGCGTTTGTAGAAGTCGAAAAAGACAAAATCCGTTCGGTTTATTTTCATAATGTGCCTTCCTTTGTGGTCGGTTTAGATCAAATCCTTGAATTATCGAATGGACAAAAATTAAGATATGATTTAGCTTATGGTGGAGCGTTTTACGTATATGTAAATGCGAAAGATGTTAGCATCGAACTCATTCCTGAAAATTATCGTCGACTCATTGATAAAGGCATGGAAATCAAGCATGCTGTAATGCAGCAAAGAAGAATTGAGCATCCTTTTGAGGCGGATTTATCTTTTTTGTATGGTACAATTTTTATAGATGAAAGCCCGAACCCCAATTATCACAGTCGCAATGTGTGCATCTTCGCGGATGGCGAGGTCGATCGCTCCGCAACTGGTTCTGGTGTTTCGGGAAGAGCAGCAATACATTTTGCCAGAAAGGAATTAGCGATTGGGCAACACATTGAAATTGAAAGCATTACAGGCTCGACTATGACGGTCAGTGTGCAAACTATAACCCAATTTGGAAAACATCCAGCCATCATTCCCAGGGTAAGTGGCGATGCCTGGATTCATGGTTTCAGCGAATTTACTTTTGATGAAAACGATCTTTTTGAAAATGGATTTTTCTTGCGATAAATGCTGAAAATAATAGTTTAGATTTGTTAGTCTGCTTTTAAAAATATTATAATCGATTGAAAATCAGAATTTAAAACAGATTTATTCTTGCAATATTCTTGGCTCACCAATTCAACTTTAACATCAATTATTGCGCATTTCTTTAATTCGCCGATTCATTATCCCAAACCAGAATGGTGGCAGCAGAGAGGCAATAATCGAGGCGGGGTAGCCTAAAGGCAACTGCGGGCTTTCATCTAAATGCCTTAAAACCTGATACTTGCGAGTAGCTTTGTAATGGTGATCGCTATGGCGCGTGAGTTCATATAGAAAAATTCTACCCAATTCATGATCTGAATTCCAGGAATGACGCGGCGTGACGTGTTCATATCGTCCATTGGGCAATAGCTCGCGGCGCAAGCCGTAGTGTTCAATATAATTCACGCATTCCAGCATCAGGAAACCAAAAACAGCAATCGCTACTGCATAACCTACTATCCACCAGCTATATATCAAGCCTACTGCTACAAGATACCCGATTTGAATGACCTGAAAGCGCAGCATTTCATTCGACCAACTAAAAACAGGTTTGCCTAGTTTTTTCAAGCGCTCTGCTTCTAATTTCCAGGCATTAAAATAGCTTCCTGTGACCGAGCGCAGCCAAAAAGCATATACGTTTTCCCCAAGACGAGCGGAAGCAGGATCAAGTGGCGTACCTACATTTTTATGGTGTCCGCGATTATGTTCAATAAAAAAGTGCATATATAAAGCAGGGATTAAGAGGATTTTACCCAGGATTTGTTCCATTTTATTGCTGCGATGCCCAAGTTCGTGTCCTACATTGATGCCGGATGTGCCCACGATCAAACCCACATTACAAATCATGCCAATCATCTCAAATGTGCTAAGCCCACCTTGCGACAAACGATAGAAGAAAAAAGCAATCAGCCCATATAAAATGGGGATATTGAGATACAAGAGTACATCGAAAAACCGCGCCACGCTCCGTTTATCTTCTTTATCTATAGGAATGTTTTCGTCAGATTTTGGTAAAATTTGCTCCATAATGGGAATGATTACAAACCCAATATATATACTGCCAAGCGACCAAACACCGCCGTAGTAAACGCCCAGGTAGCCCGCCAATGGCGCAATGTAAGCGATCAAATATTTTAAATCTCGAAGCATTTGTGTAGATTTTGATATGCCAAATATCAGATCACAGACTTTTCTATCTCATTACCTCTTGTCCTGCATCCGGCATCCGACTTCTGGTATCTTTTCCTTTACTTTGCAACTGAATTTTAAAAAAGCTGTTTCAAGTTAGAACAAAAACAGGAATTCAGCAAATTTTCGCTACAAATGGACAAACATTTTCATACGCTGCAGGTGCGGGAAGTACGACCGGAGATACATGATACGGTATCCTTGATTTTTGATGTGCCGGAAAACTTGAAAGACACCTATCGCTACAAGCAGGGACAATATTTGACCTTAAAATTTAATATCAATGGCCAAGAGGTGCGCCGCTCTTACTCTATGTGCAGCAGTCCAATTGAAGATCATCTCGCCGTGTCGGTCAAGCGCCTCAAAGGTGGTTTGGTGTCGAATTATATCAACGACCATGTAAAAGCAGGCCAAAGCATCGAAGTGATGCCTCCCGATGGTCGTTTTTTCACAGAATTGCATCCTGGTGTTCAGAAAACTTACTATCTCTTTGGCGCAGGTAGCGGCATTACGCCTTTGTTTTCCATCATTAAAACGATCTTAGAAGAAGAACCTCAAAGTGTTACATATTTATTATATGGTAATCGAAATGAGGATTGCATCATTTTCAAAGAACAGTTGGATCGTTTGGAACAACGCTATGCCGGACAGTTTCATGTAGAACACATCCTTAGCCAACCGCATCGGGAGAAAACCGGAGGCTTGAAAGGCTTGTTTTCAAAGGGTGCGATAAATTGGCAAGGTAAAGTAGGACGCATTGATGCAGCTCATATAAATAAATTTTTAGAGACGAATGCACTTAGAACAAAAGAAGCCGAATACTTCATCTGCGGCCCGGGCGCGATGATCGATACAGTAGAGCAGGTTTTGCGTAGCAAAGGCATTGATAAAAAACACATTCATACCGAGCGTTTTACGACTGCTCCAATTGCTGAAGCCGATCGTATAAAGGGTGTCAGTGGTGCTCACGTCACAGTAACCTTAAATGGTCAAACGATTGACATTACGGTTCCTTCTAATAAGTCTATTCTCAATACTTTGATTGACAACAAGTACGATCCGCCTTATTCTTGCACATCGGGCGCTTGTTCTACTTGTATGGCGAAGGTTACCAAAGGTAGCGTAAAAATGGATGTTTGCTATGCCTTGGATGAGGAAGAAGTGGCACAAGGTTACGTGCTTACTTGCCAATCGCACCCTACTACGGATGAAGTCGAATTAACTTACGACCTGTAAAGAAGTAAATATTTTGCACTTTTGCTTTAAAAACACGTATCTTCATCATCATAATTTATTCATCCTTCAAATAAAAGCCATGCAGTTTGTTTCTGAGGAAGTTTTGGATAATATAGTGGAGCGGTTTGATGATTCTGAATCTGCTTACGAAAAAGCGGTTGAGCAATTCGAACAATCACAGCCCATTCTTTTGAGTTATTTATTCTCTGAAGATTTCGAGGTGTTTACTTCTGATGAAAAAGAATTCATGTTGCTCCTGGCAACAATCATTTTTTCTGCCAACCAGGAAGTGAACGGTTTGCGTTCGCAAATAGATGAAAAAGCCATTGCAGATGCAGAAGAAGCCAATTGGGCAAAACTGGAGGGCGCCAATGTCAGTCGCTTTCATGAGCGATTGGATATGTTTTTCGATGATTATGGTCAGGAAGACCTGTTAGCCTTTATAGAAGATGCCCTTGCCGATGATGAGGAAGACCCCATCGTGACCAAGGAGGCCCGCGAAGCAATGTTTGTTACTTTGAAAACGGTGATTGATTGTTTAACGAAAGAATAAATTCCTAAAAATCAATATTTTATCGTTTGTAAAACCTGTTTTTCTGCTTGAATCTCTATTTCCAATTCTTTTGGACTGAGTTCTTTAGGGATAGGTTTTATTTGCACTTTATAATACCCTGGTTCTAATATGAAAGATTTTGGGTTGTTTTTATCGTCTTTGTAGGTTCGCCCAGCGGCCACCTGCTTGCCAGTAGCTTTAGAATAAACAGTCACGACTGCATCTATCAAGACACTGCCCTGCTGCGCTCCGATCAACAACTCTCCACTTTTGAAATCATGCGCTAATTCTACAACTGCACCACCATCCAATACTTGATTTTCAATGCGGATACTCGGTCTGTCTCTAATTTCAACCGAACCAATTTCGATATCATAGATGCCCGGAATCACATTGTATTTGGCAGGATTGCTGCTTGCATTTGTATAGCTTCTACCTTGCGCGGTAGTGACTTTTGAACCTTTCGGATAGATGCCAATAGTCGCATCGGAAAGCTGTCCATTGCGTGTTACTTTAATTTGAAAAGTCCCCTGGCTGAAATCTACTGCTTTTATTAAAGTGTCATTTGCTGTAATCTCAAGATTATCAAATATTTGAATAGGTTTATCAGACAAACCTATAGCCACGACTTCCACTTTGTACTTTCCCACGGGAAGCAGCAATAAGCGGGGGTTTGTAGAGCCACTTGCGTAAGTTCTACCAGTCACGGCTTCCTTTGGTTTATTTGGAGGATAAGCTTTTATTGTTGCATCTATCAATTTTTGATCCAACGTCACCTTTACTGATAAAAAACCTCCATTTATTGGCGGAGTTTCCACACTCTTATTCAAAGCATCCAGCAATTCGGAGCTATTTTGGGCTGGAAAATATTGTCCGCCACCTGCTTGCGCGATGCACTCTAAAGTGGACAGGTCTTTTTCCTCTAAAGCAAGACCAATAACGTGCAAAGTAATGATAATTCCTTTTTCTCTGGCTGCTCGCACGAGCGCACAAGCATCACCTTCGCAAGTTTCCAATCCATCGCTGATGAGTACAATTGTGGCTTTGGTTTTGGTCGTCTCGAGTATTTTTATCGTTTCGTTTATCGAATTGGCAATAGGTGTCTTCCCAACAGGGTTGATTGCATCGAGTTTTTGTTTCAAAGCAGTACGATCCAGTTTTTGCAAGGGCGAGAGGACTTCGATGTCGTTACAATCTGTTTTGGAGCGATGCCCATAAGCAACCAAACCTACCTGAGCATTATCAGGCATTTGATCGACGAGCCTTTTCATCATCGTCTTCGCAGTCGTAATTTTATAATCTTCACTCGTTTTTTGCCACATGGAGCCGGAAGCATCCAGGATGAAGAAGAAATTACCGTCTGAATTATTTTGAGAAAGGACTTCAAAAGCAAGGAAAAAACAAAAAATGAAGATAATACATCTCATGGCGATCAGGGTTTTACTGGTTAATCGCTTCAAAGATAAACAATTATCACAAAAATGAGCTCAAGAAACGAAACCTCTAACTCAACACCCCTGCATTCATTAATTCCTCGATTTCTTCTGCTTCGACTGGAATGTGGTGGGTCAAATCTATTGGCTCCTGATCTGTTACCAGAATATTATTTTCAATACGAATGCCGATTTTCTCTTTCGGAATATAAATCCCTGGTTCACAAGTCAACACCATGCCCGCCAGCAAAGGATCGTAGCGATTGGAAAGATCGTGTACATTCAAGCCAATATGGTGCGACGTACCATGCATAAAATAACGCTTGTATGCCGGATATTCTGGATTTTGATTTTTGATATCATTTTTATCTAAGAGCTTCAAGCTCAGCAATTCGCTTTCCATCATTTTACCTACTTCCTTGTGAAATTCTTCTAATGTAATGCCTGGAACGAGCATTGCTTTCGCGTTTTTTAATACCTTCAAAACAGATTGATAAACCTCGCGCTGGCGCGGAGTGAACTGGCCGCTCACTGGTATCGTGCGAGTCATATCTGACGCATAATTCGCATACTCCGCTCCAAAATCAAGCAATAACAAATCACCTTCTTTGCAAATTTGATTGTTCGTCTTATAATGCAAGACGCAAGTATTTTCACCAGCAGCGACAATGGGTTCAAAAGCATGACCATTGGCCCGATTGCGCAGGAATTCATGGGTAATCGCTGCTTCTATTTCGTATTCTGTAACACCTGGCTTTACAGATTCCAACACGCGTTGAAAGGCTTTGCCCGTGATATTGATCGCTTTTTGTAATAATTCGATTTCAAATGAGGATTTTAACATCGCCAATTTTTTCAGGATCGGCTGGCTGCGGTGGTATTTGTGTAAAGGATACCGCTCCATCAATTGCTTCGCAAAGCGCATATCCCGCGAAGGAACATCCGACAGAAAGCGATCATTTTCATTGGTATTGATGTAAATACGCTTAGCTAAAAGTATTAATTCGTGTAGAATATGCTCCATCTCATCCAGCCAATAAATTTTTTGAATACCGGAAATAGCACTGGCTGTTTCTTTACTATACAAATGTCCATCAAACAAAGCCGTGTATTCATTGCTTCGTTTGATAAAAGCGATTTCCTGAAAGCCTTCCTTGATACAATCTGGAAACAAAACAAGCACCGTCTCTTCTTGATCCAGTCCGCTGAGGTAAAACAGATCAGAATTTTGCCGAAAAGGATAGAAATTATCCCCATTGCGCGGCATACGGTCATTGGAATTGAAAATAGCAATCGAATCAGAGAGCATCTTTCGGGCGAAGCGTGCGCGATTCAGCTTGAATAAGTCAGGATTGATCGGATGATACCTCATGGTCGTCTTTATGGTTTTGGAACGCTGTAAATTTGCAAATTTTGTGCATACCTCAAAAGCAAGAAGGGTAATCTTAACAATAATTTGGATTTAATCTTATTTACTAAACGATTTTGCCGAACAATTTTCTCTTTTTCAGGTATTTCTTATAAACTTTACAGCGAACCGAAGAAAATTTTTATGAATGCGGAAAAGCAATACATTCAACTTCAGCAGGATTTGAAACCCTATCTCCCCATGTTGCAAAAAGCAGCAGATACAGTCCTCGACCAGGATATATCGAGGTATCCAATTTTTGTGGTGCATCGTCAAGATTTAGAACTGGGCATCCCCTTGGTAGCACATGGCGCTCAAGAACCCAAGTGGTCGATTCATATTACAACGCTGGAGGAATTGGCCACCAAAAGACTAGTGGAAATGGATAAAGTGGACGGCTTTCGCCAGGTCTTTAAAGACCCACAAGATTATCTTTGTTTGTTTGCATGGAATGAGTCTGATGCAAGCTTTGTTTTTATGCCCCGCGAAGCTTAAAAAATAAATCGCCTGCCTTTTGGTATATTTGCCACGACAAGAAAATATGCTTATGAGAATTTTGATTTGCGATGCAGAGCCAGTGCTGTTGGCTGCGATCGAATTTAGGCTTCGAAAATATGGTTTGGAAATTTTTCAGACCAATTATAAGGATGCCCTAAAAATAATTGCAGTACAAGCGCCTGACCTTTTGATCATTGATACGGAAGGTAATGCTGCCGCGAGTTTAAAATTATTGCAGGAGATAAAAGTCAATAAAAACAATGGTTTTCCAATTATTATCGCATCACCAATTGATGATGAAGAAGAACTTTGGCAAGCATTGCGCGCCGGCGCCAATGACTTTATTACCAAGCCATTTAAACCAATTGAATTGGTGCTACGGGTTCGACGCTTGTTAAATGCCTTAGATATGGGTAAGAATTAAAATTTTGATAGCCAATTCTATACAAATTACCTAAAGCGCTAATATCAAAACACCATCACGAATGAAAGGAATCATCTTAGCCGGCGGTTTGGGCACACGCCTGTACCCGCTCACGCTGGCGGTGAGTAAGCAGTTGATGCCGGTATATGATAAACCAATGATTTATTATCCTTTATCGACTTTAATGTCGGCGGGCATTCGGGATATTTTGATTATTTCTACACCCCATGATCTGCCAAATTTTGAAAAAGTACTAGGTGATGGCAAGGATTTGGGCTGCAATTTTTCATACCTGCCTCAATTCGAGCCGAATGGGCTGGCACAAGCATTCGTGTTGGGCGAAAACTTTATAGGCAATGACCCGGCAGCTTTGATTTTGGGAGATAATATTTTTTATGGAGCAGGACTAAGAGAATTATTGCAGACAAGCATCAATCCCAATGGCGGTGTCATTTTTGCCTATCAGGTAGCTGACCCGGAGCGTTATGGCGTGGTTGAATTCGATCGTGATCTAAATGCAATTTCTATTGAAGAAAAACCCACTCAACCGAAGTCCAATTTTGCTGTACCGGGTTTATATTTTTATGATAATCAAGTAGTTGAAATTGCCAAAAATCTAAAACCAAGTGCAAGAGGCGAATACGAAATCACCGATGTAAATAAAATCTATTTGTCAATGAGCAAGCTCAAGGTCGGCGTTTTGGGCCGCGGTGTGGCTTGGTTGGATACTGGTACGCATAAATCGCTCATGCAAGCAGGACAGTTCATCGAGGTAATCGAAGATCGGCAGGGCTTGAAAATCGGCTGTATCGAGGAAGTCGCTTATGAAATGGGCTTTATTGATGAATCGCAATTGGAAAAACTGGGTCATAAATACCTCAAAAGTGGCTATGGCGAATATTTGCTCAATATTTTGAAGCAAGAGAAGGTTTTTCTTGGAAAGTAAGATTTGCCAATGTAGCACGAACTTTTACTTTTCCAAATATGTTTTGCTTTTGCTCAGAATCAGCTAATTTTGCGTGAATTTTTTACAAATGACTGCACTTCATTTCAGTACTCACTTTTTTATGTAGCGTTGCTTCTCAACGCCAATCTTTCTTTTTCTCATCGTTTTATATTCAAAATCAAAAATTAAAATATGTTAGATAAATTAGATGCGATACAAGATCGTTTTAACCGCCTGGAAGAACAAATGGCCGATCCCAACGTGCTGGCGGATATGGAGCGCTATCGCAAAGTGAGCCGAGAATATAAAGAGTTGAAAGAAATCGTGACGGTTGCGAATGCGTATCGCCTGGTAATGAGCAACTTAGCTTCTGCCAAACAGATGCTTAAAGACCCCGATGCAGAAATGCGTGAAATGGCAGAATTAGAATTGGAAGAATTGAACCCTCAAAAGGAAGAATTGGAGGAGCAACTCAAAACATTATTGATGCCCAAAGACCCGGAAGATGCAAAAGATGTAATTGTAGAAATCCGTTCTGGTACTGGTGGCGACGAAGCGAGCCTTTTCGCAGGTGATTTGTATCGAATGTACTCGCGTTTTTTTGATGAGCAGGGCTGGGAAGTAGAGGTTTTGGAAGTAAATGAAGGTACGGTTGGTGGTTATAGCAAATTGGTTTTGGAAATTAGAGGCGAAAACGTTTATGGCAAGCTTAAGTTTGAATCGGGGGCACATCGGGTACAGCGCGTTCCTAAGACGGAGTCGCAAGGTCGCGTGCATACTTCAGCGGCAACGGTAGCGGTCATGCCAAAATTGGAAATGGAAGATGTTAATATCAATCGCTCCGATTTAAAAATCGATACATTCCGAGCAAGTGGTGCAGGTGGTCAGCATATCAACAAAACCGAATCAGCGATTCGTATTACGCATATTCCTACCGGCATCGTTTCGGAAAGCCAAGATGGGCGATCGCAACATCAAAACAAAGAAATTGCTTTGCAAAAACTCTATCAACGCATTTATGAAGCTCAGCAACGACAGCATATATCTGAAATTGCCGCCAAGCGTAAGTCCCTGGTAGGCAGCGGCGATCGTTCTGAAAAAATTCGCACTTATAATTTTCCTCAAAACCGAGTAACGGATCACCGGCTGGAGGGCGATGCCAAGAATTATAATTTGGATACCATTATAGAAGGAGACTTGAATGAACTGCTTGAAGCACTGCAAATAGCTGAAAATGCTGAAAAATTAAAGGCAAGAGAAGAAGAGATCGCATAAACGTAAAAGAGGGAATGTTGGAAAACACTTCAATCAACAGCAGCACTTGCTTTCCAACATTCCAAAAGGACTTAGGCGTAGCTTTCAATCCTGATTTTTGTTGTGCTAGTTCCTTGTATTTCAACAATTCTGACTGTGGCACTGCTTTTGAAGCGTCATCAATTTTAATCGCCTGATCGAAGGCTTGCAGTGCTTCTTGATGCTTACCTGTAGCCGAAAGTGCTTTACCATAATTGAACCAAGCTTTCTGACGCCATTTGTAGTTAGAGTCCTCGCTACCAAAGGTTCTTGCTGTACACAATTTCAATTCATTAACAGCAGCAGCAAAATCTTCCAATTGTAATAAGCATTCGCCTTTGATACGACGCGCTTTCCAATAAATAGGCTGCAATGGTATTGAACGTTTAATGGTATTTTCTAAATCCCAAATTGCTCCTTTCAGATCATTTTGGGTCATTTTTACAATTGCTCTACCAAAGTAGGGGGCCGGGTTATTCGGATTTAGATCAACACTTTTTGTAAAATCGTACAAAGCGTCTTTATGGTTTTTCAACAAAAAGTTGACATAACCTCGGCGCTCGTAAGCCAGCGCATGGCGCTCGTACTTGTCAATAGCGGAACTAAGCGCTTCGCGCGCTTCATTTTCTTTGCCTTCTTCCACCAATTCTCTGCCCTTTAGGAAAGCTTGCACAGCAGCTTTGTCACTATTCGGTTCAATAATATATTGTTTCAGCACCTTACCATTATCAGTCATCCAGGCCTGTAGATCTCCAGCAATCGCAAACTGCGCAATGTATTCCAGCAGGTCAACCGTATTTTGAAGACCTTTATCCGTTGCTTGCGTAATCAAACGAGGAATGTTGATCGAAGAAGAATCTTCGTCAAAGATGTTCTCGTTTCTAATAATCAACTCGGCAGACCGATAGAAATTTTCCATCCGCTGCTGGTACATTTTGACGACCTTTTCGAAGGTTTTGGGATTTCCGAACTCCAATCGTCCGGAAATAATGATTTTCTGTAACATTGTGCTGCTGTTTTGATATAACTTTAAAAATAATTGCTCGCGCTTTGCCAAAGAATCTCTTCTTCACACCTTGCAATATTCTTTATTTATAAGGTGCGAACCGTATCACGGTACATTACACTCAGTAATGCCGAAGTAGAGAATAACTTGTTCTTTGAATGGTTGCTTTCCGTTAGTCGCCAATACCTGCTGCCAACAGCAGGAGTTTGACAAAATTAAAACTGAGCAGTATTGGGTATGAAAATGGCCACCAGGGGCCAAGCTTGTGTTGTATAGTGTTCCGGTGATTGTTCAGTGTTGCTCAAAATAATATTTGGTCTAAATCAATAGACTTGCCTGAAAGCGACCGAACTTCAAAGTTCTATGCTTTTTCATTAAAAAGCAAGCACTTAACAAAAAAAATGACATATATTTATTCACATAAAGTGTTGATAAGGTGTGAATTATAACACATTAAATGTTGATAAATTCCGATTTTAAAAGGAATAGCCTAATTTTAGTGCAAACCTCCTGTTAGTAAGAGTAATTTTTTATAAGATTTTCTTTAATACAAAAAATATTATTTTACCCCCAAACCTTACAACCTTCGGTGCAATTGGTACAAATGTCAATATTTTTTCGTCCTTGCAAAAGTTGCACACGAAACCGCCGATAGAATCCTCCTTGCCAAATCTCCTGAAAAGTTTGCTGTTTTAAATTTCCGAGCCGATGCAGCGCATCCTTGTCAAAGCAACAGGGCACGACAATTCCATCCCAGGTGATCACGCAAGAATGCCAAAGTTTCCAGCAATGATTGAGCAATTTGTTTTTGATTCGGTAGCTGCCATCGGTTTGCCGAGCATAGCGAGTATAGCGATCAATGGTAGGAATTAGCGGATTACCTTGTTGATAATCATACACTTGCGCTGTTTTTAATTTTACTTCATCAATGCCAATTTCCAGAGCTAAACGATAAATTTCTGGAATTTCATGCTCATTAGGTCGCACCACCAAAAATTGAAATATGATGTGCGGTGTGTGCGATTTCAATGCTTTTTTCCATTTCACAATATTACGAGCACCTTGTAACACCACTTCCAACTTGCCTTCTTTTCGATAACTCTCATAAGTTTCTTGCGTTGTGCCATCCACCGAAATAATTAATCGATCCAACCCCGATTCGACCGTTTTTCGTGCATTTTGATCACTCAAAAAATGCCCATTTGTAGAAGTAATCGTATAAATACGCTTTCGATGCGCATATTGCACCATGTCAAGAAATTGTGGATTGATATAAGGTTCTCCTTGAAAATAAAAGATCAGACATTGCAAATCTTTATACAAATGGTCAATTGTCTGCCGAAAAAAATCCTCCTTCAAATTGCCAATCGGACGCGTGAAAGCCCTCAATCCACTGGGACATTCCGGGCATCGCAAGTTGCAGGCGGTGGTTGGTTCAAAAGAAATAGTAATCGGCACACCCCATTGTATTGGGCGTTGCAGCCATTTTGATAAATAATACGACCCCGTCACTTTTGTCGCATTCCAAAGGCGGCGCAGGGTAAGCTTTGATACAAAATTGAGTCCGTCTTTTAGGTAAAATGACATTTTGGATTGTGCAAATTAGCTTTAATTCCTTTTATTCCCTTTCTCTCGATATTCAAATTCTACCAAACATCCATCTTTACTACGATTACCTCTGTACGGCGATTGTACTGATGTTCTTCATCCGAACACTCCACGCCATCTTTGCAATGGTTACGCAATTGCGATTTGCCATAGCCAAAAGCTCGAATTCGATTGGGGGCTATTCCTTTGTTTTGCAAAAAACTCTTAGCAGATTCGGCTCGCCGCAACGAAAGTGACAGATTGTAAGCATTATCACCTCGGCTATCCGTATGAGCAATCAATTCAATTTCCATATTCGGATGCTCCTTCATCAACTGCGCCAGCGCGTCCAAATCCTGATCAGCTCCAGCTCGGATAGAGGATTCATCGAAATTGTAATAAATATTTTCTAAAATAATGACCGATCCTTTATGGAGCGGTTCTGCAAAATCTTCTATCGAAGTCGGGGTCATCACCATTTCCACTTCAGCTGTGCGGCTACCTCTTATTTTTGTTGTAGAAATCTCACTTAATTCTTTCGTATAGCCTTTCTTTTCGCTAGTGATCGTATAGTCGCACCCAATTTCCAAACATGATTCAAACCGTCCATTGGCATTGGTACTGACTACTTCTTCCTTGCCGGTACAAGTATTGACAATACGCACCAACACGCCCGTTAGAGGACGCTTGCCATTGCTACTCATCGCTGTGCCCGCCAAACCCAAACAATTAATAGGTTGCAGGGCCACTTCTATTGGCTTTGGAATTTCTCCGCTGACCATTGTGTATTTTACTTCTTGTGTCGTATATCCTTCCTTGGAAATCAATACAATATATTCCTGATTTTCTTCTAATGGAATGAGCGCTTCCCCTGATCTATTGGTAAATTGATCTGGTTCCTCCAATTCTTCTTCACTTTTCCTTTGCATTTTAAAAACCAACCCGGAAGGATCATCAGGAGAAGGTATCAATTCCGTTTTATACAAATTTTCGTTTGCCACCAATCTATTTTTCGATTGTTCAAATACTCGAATTGCCGCGCCAATCGCAGGGCGACTATTGCTCGCATCAAAAACAATTACCCTTGCATTGGTTTTGGGTTTGACATTGAGTCCTTGCAAACCACCATTTGCATCAAAGAAATAAATATCGTCCTTGCCCATACCGCCATCGCGATTGGAAGAGAAGTAGCCGCTTGTACCATCAGCATTGACGATCATTCCGAAATCGTCTTGAGGTGTATTAAATGGTTTTCCCAGATTAATCACTTTGCCCCAAGTGCGGGTACTCAAGTCAAGCATAAACAAGTCCAGTCCGCCATAGCCAGAATGCCCTTCCGAAGCAAAAAATAATACACCACTTTCATGGAAAAACGGGAAGGCTTCGTCCTTTTCAGAATTAACTTCTGGCCCAAGATTCACTGGTTTTGACCAAGTTTCGCCTTGCTTTTCTGACATATAAATATCCCGACCACCATAGCCGCCAGGCATATTGGAAGAAAAGAACAGCGTCATCCCATCGGGTGAAAGCGAAGGATGCATACAAGAATAAGAGTCGCCATTGAAAGGCAGTTCACGAATATTTTCCCAATCGTATGGGCCCGTTTGGGCTTCGTAAATCTTCAACCAAACATTACCTTTTTGGTCTGATTTTGTAATGCCGGGAGCGCTTTGGTTGCTACGAGTGAAATAGATATGATCTCCTTTTCGGTTGAAGGTAACAGGCCCCTCGTGGAATTGAGAATTGATCGCTAACGAAAAGTTTGTGGGCTTCTGAGGCATCCCATTTGGATCAAGATCAGAATAATACACATCAAAAAAAGTTTCTCCGAGTTGTTCGTCAATGGGGCCGAATTTCTGTCGAGAAGACAAAAAAACGATCCCTTTCTTATAATACATCGGCGAAAACTCTACATGTGGCGTGTTAATCCCTGTCGTATTGAATAGCGTTACATTGTAGTGCGTCAACACCGCAGTGTTGTCGTTCTTTTTTGCGCGCGACTGCGCGTTGAGCAATCCCACAACTAATGTGAGCATAGTTGCTACCAAAAGAGCTTTTTTCATAGGGCTAAATGTTAACAAAGCATCTAAAGCCCAAATACTGGTTTCAGGCTTATAGAAAACACTTTAAAATCAGGCAATTCACATTAAAAATATTTTCTTAGAAAAATCTTGGATCGCGGCTCCTCGCGGGTCCATCAAATTTTTCTCCTTTCGATTTTCCGGCAAAAAAGTATCGAACAACCCCTTCAATACTGCCACTGTTATAATCTTTTAGTTCTGAAAGCGTTGCGTCGTAAGATACGCCAAACATTATATTTTCTGAAATTTCTGCTGCCAATAACAAAGAAACAGCTTCTCCAATATTATTATTTTTGTTCCCCCCAATTCTATAAGATACTCCCGTAGTAAATCGATCTGAAAAAATCAGATTCAAATTTACATCTGTATCAAATGGAGCACCGGTTACATATTTTACAAGCATTTGGGGCTGTAATTGTACCTTTTCACCTATCTTGAATTTAACCCCTCCCATCGCATAAAAATGTCGATATTCTCTTGAAAGTGGTTCTTTAGAATCCGCTAAGTCAATATTGCTTTCCAAAATTCTTGGTACGGAAATACCAAAATAAACGTCATTCCCTTTGTAAAAATAGATACCCGCACCGAAATTTGGAACATATCGGCTTTGATAATCAGCTGGAATCGAACCATCTGTACCTATTGGTTGCGTACCTTGCAATTCACTGAAGTTGATGCTCAATAACCTTACGGATGCTTGCAAACCCATACTTAAAATGCCTCTGGCAAAAGGCACATGATAGGCATAAGCAGCATCGGCAGTGTAGTTTTCAGTAACGCCGATGGTTTGTCTTGATACGCTTGCTCCTACGCCCACACGATTATTCACGGCGGGCATATTAAAGGTAAGCAATTGGGTTTGAGGCGCTCCATCTATTCCAATCCATTGATTGCGAACCAAAGCAGAAATACTCGGCGCTCCATCACTCCCCACATAAGCAGGGTTGAATCCTTGCTTATAGTGCATAAACTGTGTATAGTGCTCGTCTTGCTGACTAAAAGCCAACGTCAAACCACAGATAAAGATAGCGAGCGCATATATTTTTTTCATAAAGTGTATGTATTAATCGGTGATGAAAGAGAAGGCATTTGCTTGAATCTCAATGCCTTCTCAAATTTTTTTATCGCTGAATCATAACAAAACCAGTTCTTGCTTCACCCCTGTCACCAAAATCTACTTTGTAGAAATAAGTACCCGGCGGCAAGTCTTCTCCGTTAAAGGTACCATCCCAATTATTTTTATACGGAATCGGTGAACGAAATACTTCATCGCCCCAGCGATTGTATAGTGATACTTGATTATTAGGATAAGCCGTTTCATCTAAAAGACAAGGAATGACAAAAGTATCGTTGATGCCATCCCCATTGGGTGTAATGATCGAAGGAATATCGCACTGCGCGTTGTCTCCAACGCTGAAAATAATAGTTGCCATAGAGCAAACACAGCCTTCACTACAAATTTCATAAGTCATCTGGTCTGTCCCTACATAGTTAATGCCTGGCGTGTAAGCGTACTGCCCATTTCCTAATATTTCAATCGTTCCTTTGGTTGGCATTGTCAAAATAGTAGCCGTTGTTCCTTCGGGTATCTGGTCGTTTTCTAAAGCATTGAATTCTTTTTTCACACCAAATGGTACAATAACTTGATCATCTTGTGCCAAAGGATTCATTTTATAAATAATAATAACCGAATCTCTTGAGAATTCACCACAAAGTGCATCATCTATCGTCCAAAACAATAAGTTTTCACCAAGAACAAGATTAGAAACCATTGCCTTTGGATCGGTTGTATTAGAAAAAGTAATCTTTTCATTCGATGAAGACCAACGCCCGATACTACCATCAGCGGGGACTAAAGCATTCAATCGAATAGCTTGGTTATCATTGCAAGCAATGGCATTATCCCCTGCATTGGGTTCGGTATCAGAAGTTATAACATTCACATCATCATCCAATCCTCCGCAACCATTCACAATCGTCCAGGTAAATTCATACAAATTTCCTGATTCCAGACCTGTGATAAGTGTATTCGGATCTTGCGGATTCACAATCATCACACCAAGTGTCTGCTGGGCTTCAGGCTGCGACCAACGGCCTTCCCGGCTGCTGGGTAACAAGGCATTGAGTATCACCTGATCTGTAGCACAAACAACGGTATCGTTCCCAGCAAAAGGTACTTCAATAGAGGTTAGATCAAATTGAACGGTATCTCGGTCATAATTTGCGCAAGCGCCATTAGAGAGCGTCCATTGGAACAAATATGTAGAATCTCCTTGTAAGCCTCTAATTATCGAAGAAGCGCTTGCCTGATTGACAATTCTTAGACCTGTTGTATCGCCGCTTACCAAACTCCAAAGTCCACCGCCTATAGCTGGCGTGCGCCCTTCAAAGCGAATCGTATCGGCAACACAAACGGTTTTATCCTGGCCCGCGAAGGCTTGTTCGTTAGGAATCGTATTCAATATAACATTCGTTGGCGCAGAAAGCGGAGATTCACAACCATTTACAACAGCGGATGCAGTGAAAATATAGTTTCCATTTGTATAACCATCAAAATCCAGTAGATCAAAATTTAAACTCTGACTAGTATTAATCACTTCCCCCAATTGATTGTACCAAACGTAAGTAGCATTTGGCTGGCCAGATAATACGGAAAGTCTTAACACCGCATTATCATTACTAATACAAACGGGGCCGCTATTGGCGATAGTTGGTGCCGAAGGTCTAGGATTTACTACCACTTGCACAGAATCCAAATTGGAAACGCAACCATTTACCGTAGCCGATACACGATAGAATCCTGAATTTAATGCAGGACTAGCTGATGGAATTACAGGATTGGAAACGGAAGATGAAAAACCGCCAGGCCCTTGCCATGCATAGGTTGCGCCCGCCATAAAGGTTGCACTTAATTCTACTCTATTTCCGTTGCAGACTGGGCTATTGCTACTAGCAAAAATACGTGGAGCGGGATTGATGTTTAAACCAATAGCTCCCGATTCTTTTGAAGCGCAACCATCCACAATAACTGTTACCGCATATTCTCCATTATCCGAAACCGTAGGACTACTGAGCGTTAAAACCGGTGTCTGGGTAGAAATGACTCCTTTCGGCGTTTTCCAGCTATAAATCACATTGTTACCATTATAAGCAGTAGCAACTAATGCAATTGTTTTGCCTTCACAGAATGGCGCTTGTGTACTCGGGCTAATCGTTGGCGCGGCCGGCGTTGCCGGAGGCAATGCTACATCAACAATCGTCGTTTGTGGTTGCGACGCACAACCTTCACCATTGGTGACTACAAGCTGATAATTCCCATTATTTGCATCAGTAGCATTTGGAATAATCGCCACACTATCAGAGGATGAAAAGTTAGGCCCCGTCCAACTATAGCGATAAGAACCATCATTCAATGGCAATACCGTAGCCCTCAAGCGAATATCGGTAGGCCCGGTAAGACATTCTTTTCCGTCATTGCTGATAGCAGTGATGCGAACCCCTTTCTGCACATCTACTGGTACAGAAGCCATTTTTGAACAGCCTTCTAAAGTGGTAATTGTCAATTGATAGGTACCTTCATTAGCCGAGGTTACGTTTTGAATCACAGGATTTTGAGTAGCCGCCATATAATTATTTGGCCCCATCCAACGATACGTAGCATTCGTTAAAGATGGCGACGCAAAAAGTTGCAAGGTATTGCCTTCGCAAACCTGCGCTGGATTAGCGGAGGCAACTGCAGCAGGCACGGTATTGACTACAACATTTACAGGATTGGATAAATTGGAATTGCAGCCGGATTGGGTCACAAACAAGCGCCACTGCCCTTCTTGTGATTCCATAATATTGTTGATCGTATAAGAATTCGTTGTGGTCATGAACTCTTGTAAAGTTGGTGATACCCAATGATATACCGATGCTCCAGTGGTTGTAGTTGTTAGTGTTACATTTGCACCCTCGCAGACGGGCGCATTGCTTGTTACTTGAGGTTGTATAGGTCTCTGACGCACATTTACTACTGTGAAAGCAGGTTGTGACAGACATCCATTTCGCAAAACAATCAATTGATAAACCCCAGCATTAGCAGGCGTTGCAGCGGTAATAACTGGGGTGATTGGTTCGTGGAACTATAATTATTGGGCCCCGACCATTGATAGGTAATACCTTGGCCAGATACCAAAGTTCCTAATGTAATAGATTCCCCTTCGCAAACAGTAATTTCAGCGTCGTTGGTCGCAGCAGTTGGTATGCTATTAGTTGTTACTTGTGCAGAGGCAGAGGCAGAAGATAAACAACCATCGGCTTCTATTGTAAGATAATAACTGTTTGTTGCTGGCGAATGCGGTTGCGCGATAGTAGAGGAAGGCACGCTTGTTGTTCCTATCAAAACACCATTTGGCGCTGTGCCCCGATACCAACGATAAATTACATTCGTTCCACTTGGCACGACCGATGAGTTGAGAATAATATCTTCGTTCACACAGACATTTCTGTTGGTCAGTACTGCTGGCGTCAATGGCAAGTCTTCAATAGAAACTTGAACAGTCCCCACCGATTTGCATCCTGTTAGTCCTGTTACTTCTACTGTGTAAGTCCCTGCGTTGACGGCAGTTACCCTTGGAATTGTTGGATTTCGCAGCGTCGAAAAGAATCCATTTGGTCCTGTCCAGCGATAGGTGTAAATAATTCCTCCAGTTGCTGCAGGAGGATTAGCAAATAAAAACAAGGTGTCACCACCACAAATCCCACTGTTCGCAGTAGGCTGTGGTTCTTCTGCTTCAATTCTTATTAAGGCTTGACAACTTGCTGTGTTTCCGGCAAAGTCCATCACTGTCAACGTAACAGTGGCATTCGTTTCTGCCTGGGTACAATTGAAAGTATTTGGAGTAAGGAACATGGTATCAAGCCCACAATTATCAATACTTCCCGCATCAATTAGCATCGCTGGCACCGTTTCAATATCCAAGCCTGAGGGATTAATGAAGATTGTTGTTGGTTGGCATTTTGCCACTGGCAGTTCATTGTCATTCACTGTAATTGAAAAATAGCAAGTATCGGTATTCCCGCTTTCATCTTGGATAATATAAAAAACTTCGGTTTCACCCACATTAAATTCGATTGTTGGTGTCACAATTGGAGCTGTCATTTGTGTAAATGGAATCTCGGTTGCGCCTGTAGCAAAAAATGCCGGGGTCAATTGATTGTAATTCAACGTTGCCAATACAAAACTAACACTATCAATATCGCCATCAAATGACACTGCTGCCGGATTACAAGGATTGATGCCATCTCCGGTAACCCCTGGCGGAACAGTAATATTATTCGGTTGTAATGTAATTTGAACTATTCCATCAGCAGCCCAGCTGTTAAAAGTTGCCATCGGAATCGTCACCACCACTTGCCCGGGAGCATTGCAATCAGCAACTCCAATACTGGTAGTACCAATGGTACTGCCATCGTCGCCGAGAATATTAAAAAAAGCGCCATTTGAATTAAAATCACCCAAAAGGTCTATTGTCAGCGTCGCATCATTGGTGGCATTAGCAGCTACATTGTTGAAGGTAAAAACCTGGTTATTTGCGAGGTAATCGTTCAAATTCGGGTCAAAAGAAAATTTCAAAAAAGCATCCGCAATATTGGATGGAAGTGTCAATTGAAAAGCCGGCCCAACGCCGCAATTATCGCTTGCCCCAACGGGCAAAGGAAGTGTGATTGGATAAGTGCATTCACCTGTGTCGAGATTTACTATGATGTCATCCGGGCAAATCAATTCTGGTGCCTGGCGATCTTCGACAATCACAGTGTAAGAGCAGCTATCCATCATCCCTGCGCAATCGGTCACGAAATAAGTAATCAGATTATTGCCAATATTCAGATTCTCTGTCTTTGGAACAATTGGATTTACTTCTATTCTAGCACCACCGTTTATACTGTATTCATATTTTAGATTATTGAAATTTTTAACCTGAAATTGCAAGCGGCCATTCACCATTCCAACAGGATTGCAAATAGCATTGACAGAGAAACGCCCTGGCTGATCGGCAGGAATGTTGGGTACCAACTGTACCGAAATAATACCATCTATTGCCCAGGCATTGATTTGGCTTGGTGTCAGCATCAATGTAGTTGTAGAAGCGCCACACTGCACATTAGTTGCAGCAGTTTGCCCTAAAACACTACCATCTTCTCCAATAATTCGGAAAAATTCTGTTGGTTCTTCTGCATCGGCATTGGTCAGGTCAATTGTCAATGCCGCATTACCAAAAGCATTCACGGGCAGCGGAGTGTCCAAACTAAACTGAAGTGTAATAGTATTTACCGGAATATCGCCTTCTTCTCCTGGTTGAGCGTTTGAAGTGATAGGTGCACTCGTTGTGACATCTTCCACATCAAGAGAGGCTGCACATTCTTCTTCGATTACGGGTGGATTCAATACAAATGTTGCCGTACAAGCATCTGGATCGTTTGCAATTGTTGTATCCTGAGGGCAATTCCGCAAGGATGGGGGCAAATCGTCAATTACTTTAAAAGTAGCCGTAGAGGTATCGCGATTGCCACATTCATCTTCTACTATAAAATCGACTGTAAGCAAGCGTACAATACTATCGGGGGCAGGACAAATCGCTGGAGGCAACACTGCCGGATTGTTTGTACCCGATTCAAAAATAAACCAGGTTAAATCCACGTCATCCGAACAATTGTCAGAAGCAACAGCTCCACCACGAGTGCTTATCCAATCATTGAAAGCGGTTATTACATCAAAATCATCATCACAAACCAATTCTAAGTCTTGCGCAGTGGAGACAAAGCTCGGTGCAATCGTATCTTTTACCGAAATAATTTGCAGCTTTTCGGTGGCATTACCACAAGCATCCGTCACGCGCCAGGTGCGGCGGATAGTGTAAGTGTTTTCACAAACTCCCGCTTGTACTACATCTTCCGAAGTCACCACGGGTGAAGGGTCACAATTATCAGCCACTAAAGTCGGCGAACCCGTCACTAATGGTACAGCACTTTGATCACAAGTAATTATTGTATCTTTTGGCACCATAAAAGTTGGTGCTTCATTATCTATGACATCAATGAATTGCACTTTATTCGCCGCATTCCCACATACATCGCTTACCCGCCAGACACGCTGAATTCTATAGCCATTTGGGCAAAGACTATCAATCCGTGTATCGGTATAGGAAGTGTCCAAGGATATACTACAATTGTCACTCACTTGAGTTATAAAACCTGTAATATTGAAATCATTAGGATCATCTGAACAAGTGATCGTGACATCGGCTGGGTAAACGTATGTGGGCGGTTCTTCATCACGTACAATGATGCGCCAAATGGTATTATTCACATTGCCGCAAGAATCCGAAACTGTCCAGGTACGTATAATGACATATTGATACTGCGAACAAGTCCCATCCATTGTCTGCCCACTCGATTCTGAGAAAGAAGCAACCAGATTTGGGGTACAATTATCGGTCACTGTTACCATTGGAACAGGTGGAATAGCTTCGGTACAACTAATCGTATCATTCAAAACAGCGGGTAAGCCCATTATCACTGGTGCTTCATTATCGATGACCGTATAAGTGGCTTTCCAGGTTGCGATATTATCACAGTCATCTGCAATGGTAAAAGTGACGATTACAGTACCACAATCATCATCAAATGTAGTAGGTCCGTCATTGGTGATACTTGCAGGTGAACCAGTGCAATCCTCGATATTAGTAGCTAAAGAAATATTAACCGAATTATACCAGGTTTGATAATCTGCCATTTCACAGGTGACAGTATCATTTACTTCGGGAATCAATGGCATCGGCGGCTCGGTATCTGGCAGAATCGTAATTGTTTGAGTGACCGTTGTGGACATACCATCCGAGTCTGTCGCCGTCCAAGTACGTGTAATCATACCACCAGTACAAGGATCAATACTTGCAACTGAAGGATTATCAACTGCCGTTATATCTTTCGGAAAGGAAGGATCATTGTCATCGGTTGCCATTAATGTGGGCGCTACTGGCACATCGCTAGGGCATTTCACAATAGTATCTACTGGAACTGGCCCAGGAAAAACGGGAGGATTCATCACTGTATGCCCGTCTCCTTCTATGTAGAAGGCACTTATTATCAAACTATTCAGAGCCAAAAAAAACAGTAGGGGCAATGGTTTTGTGTAGATTAATCGGTTCATCATAATTTGTTCACTTTTTGTGAATAGGGATGTTTTTTCTCAAGTACGTTAAGAAAATAGTCAGCAGTTCAGTATTTAAGTTGTACTGGGTTTCCCTGTGGCGATTATTGGATTTTGTATGCAGAAGTGTGTTGAATAAAAGGCAGAACTAAATTCGCCAGATAGTCTGATGAAATTCATGGGATGATCGGTTTTTGTGATTATGTCCTTGTTTCTGTCCTTAAAACTTAGATTTAAGATATAGCAAAAGTATCCAACATCTAACATCCAAATACTAAGTCCTAATTTTAAGCTGCAAATTATTAAAATCTGTCAAATGATGCTTGAAAAATAACATTCAATTTTCTCGAAAGCGTTGTCAATCAACATTTTTTCATAATATGACTACTCTTCTTCGCCTATTTTTTCTGTGTCCTTTCGCTCACGCAACTTTTTGTCATCCACCGTTTCATTCAAAAAATCATTGAGTTTATCTACCTTAAATGTAGAAATAATCTCCCCAAATTCATTGATTTTTATATCAAACCCCTCCAGATGCTCGTGCACTTCGGGTTTGCCTTGTTGTGGTTTTTTTTTAGGCATAGCGCAGCATGAGAAATTGTTAAAAAATGAGCCTGGACAATTCTTAAACAAAGGTATCAAAAAGTGTTATCGCATTCCGCAAACGTTCGGTTACTTCATCTTTACCCAATAAAGCCATCATTTCAAAGACAGCTGGTCCTTGCATTGTGCCTGCCAATGCTACACGCAGTAGCGGAAATACATCGCCTGGTTTTAGACCGCGCTCGGTCATAAATGCTTCTACTTTAGCATGAACGTCTTGTTCCTTCCAATGGCTGCTTTCAAGATTCTCAAGCGTTTCAATCAATTCTGCAAACATTTCCCGGCTCTCGGGCTTCCAGCGTTTTTGCACATTTTTTGTGTCATAATCCTTTATATTCCTGAAAAAATAGTAGCCTTTCTCCCAAAATTCGGGCAAAAGCCCCACCCGCTCCTGCATGAGTTTACAGAAACCTTCCAGAAAAGCTTGTTCTGGATAATAGCCTTGCTGTTCAATAATTGGACGCACTAATTGCTCTAAAGTCACAGGATCGGCTGCGTGAATGTACTGTTGATTAAACCACTTTGCTTTGTCAAAATCAAAACGCGCCCCCGATTTGCTGATTTTTTCTAATGAAAACGCTTGTGTTAGTTCTTCCAGTGCAAAAATTTCCTGCTCTGTGCCAGGATTCCAACCTAAAAATGCCAGAAAGTTCAGTAATGCTTGTGGCAAGAAGCCAAATTCGCGGAAGCCCGTAAAAGATTCTTCGGGCGTTTCACCTTTCCAGGATAAGGGAAATACGGGAATGCCAAGGCGCACTCCATCGCGCTTGCTGAGCTTGCCTTTGCCATCAGGTTTTAAAATGAGCGGTAAATGAGCAAATTGAGGCATTTTGTCAGCCCAACCCAAAAAGCGATACAGTAATACATGATGTCCTGTACTCGGCAGCCACTCTTCACCACGAATAACATGAGTTATTTTCATCAAATAATCATCTACAATATTCGCCAAGTGGTATGTGGGCATTCCATCAGCCTTCAGCATTACCTTATCATCCAGTTCATCGCTGCGAAATACAACTTCGCCTCGTATCAAATCCTGCACGATAACTTCCTCATTTTCTGGCACTTTCAGGCGAATAACATAAGGCTCTCCGCTATTGATTCGCTGTTGCAATTCGTCTGGCGAAAGCGCCAAACTATTGTTTAATTTCATCCGCGTTTCCGCGCCGTATTTGAAAGTTTTATCTTGTTCGCGCTGTTTTTCAAGTTCTTCCGCGGTGTCAAAAGCATAATAACCATAGCCGTTTTGAACCAATTGCTCGGCATATTTTGCATAAATTTCTTTCCGATCTGACTGACGATACGGCCCATATTCGCCACCAAAACTTTGCCCTTCATCCGGCACAATCCCGCACCAGCGAAGCGATTCAATGATATATTCTTCAGCCCCAGGTACGTACCGAGTTTGGTCGGTATCTTCGATACGCAGAATAAAAGTTCCTTTGTGTTTTTTCGCTAAAAGATAATTGTATAAAGCCGTTCTGATGCCTCCAATGTGTAGCGCCCCTGTTGGGCTGGGTGCAAATCGCACGCGGATATTTTCCATTCTAACGATTAGATTTAGAGTCTTTTGTAAAAAAGCAACAAAAACCAAAGAAAATTCGGAAAATTTTATTAGTCCAGGCAGCGAAATTTGCTAACAAACGTTTTCCAAAAAATGAACTCTCCGAACTGACTAAATGATTTTTATCAGAAACGCAAAGTTACAGAATTTAGCAGAGCTTGCCACCCTGGTTGCATGAAAACACAAACGCCCATAGGCAAAGAGCAACTAAATTGACTTACTGGTAAAGTTTTGGACTCGCCATTTATAAGCGCGTCTAACAAGATGTATTTTTTTGAAAATCAAAATATTGACATCTTTTTCTCGACAAAGCTTGATACTTTGTTGATGTAGTATTTTTATCATGAACATATTAAAATCCAAAAGCCATGTATTTGATCAAAACGCCACAAGTCATTCAAAACCTTTTTCCAAATTTTACCTGGCGCATCCCGTCGAATGAAAAGGTATTGTATTTAACTTTTGATGATGGCCCGATTCCTGAAGTGACGCCCTGGGTGCTTGAGTTATTGGCAGAATACAATGCCAAAGCGACTTTTTTTTGTGTGGGCGATAATATCCGCAAGCACCCCGAAGTTTTCAAACAGGTGAAAGAAGCGGGGCATTCCGTTGGTAATCATACATTTAACCATCTTAATGGCTGGAATACAGAAAATATTCCTTATTTTCATAATGTACGTCACTGCGCCAGCTTAACGCATTCGGCATTATTCCGGCCACCTTATGGTCGTCTCAAGCCAAAACAAGCTCAATTTTTGCAGCGCCATTACCGAATCGTGATGTGGGACGTGCTGAGTGGGGATTTTGATGCGAATATTTCTACCGAACAATGTTTGGATAATGTTATTAATAATGCAAAGCCCGGTTCAATTGTAGTTTTCCATGATAGCCTGAAAGCTGTTGAAAAATTGCAATATGTACTTCCAAAAGTTTTCGATCACTTTACGCAAAAAGGTTATATTTTTGAGCAATTGAACGAAATCGAAGTGATCAAACTAAAGAAGACTGCTTGATTATCAAGTATTTCTTGAATCTACTCCCCAGATAAGCTTATCGCGGATCGTTTGCAAAAAATCCACGTCTAATAATTGCACCAATTTGATGTTAAAATCATTTTTGCGCACTGCCAATTGATGTGCCGAAGTGATCGTTTCAAATCGTGAATCCAGTGTGCAAAGAAAATTCTCTGCCCGACCTTCGATTTCAAATGAAATAACCGAGCTATCCGAAATGACGATTGGGCGCACACTCAAGTTATGCGGCGCTACAGGTGTGATCACAAAATTGCCGGAATCGGGAAAAACAATAGGTCCGCCACAACTGAGCGAGTAACCTGTAGAACCCGTTGGCGTTGCTACGATCAAACCATCTGCCCAGTAAGAGTTGAGATATGAGCCATTGATATAAGTATGAATGGTAATCATTGAAGAGGTGTCCCGCTTGAGCAAGGTAAAATCATTGAGTGCGAAACGAATGTCACCAAAAACAGGGAAATTGGATTCCAGATAAAGCAGTCGTCGTTCGTCAATTTGATACATTCCTCGTTTTAAAAGGCTAATGGCTTCTGGAATTCGTTTTTTTTCAATGCTGGCCAAAAAACCCAAGCGCCCAAGATTTATACCAACTATCGGCACATTGCTATTGCGAAGATGTAAAAGTGCGGATAGAATTGTCCCATCCCCGCCAAGGGTAATAAAAAAATCCAATTTTTTAACTGCAAAATCTACGTACCCTTCGAATACGCCTATATCACGTTTAAATTTAATTTTATCTTTAATCTCCTCTAAATAAGGTCGGTAAACATAAGCATTGATGCCTTCACGGTGCAGGGTATCGAAAAGATGCTGAATATGGGGCGTATCGCTTTCCTTGAATTCGCGGCTGTAAACGACAACTTGCATTTTTATTATTGGCGTAATGGAATGGGAATATCAAAAGGCAATATCCCTAAAGATTCAAATTAATATTCAAAAATATACCTTTTTCTTTTAAATGATTGATACTGTATTCAATTTGTAGCACCTTATCATAAAATAAAACAAAATCAAGCCCAATACCGCCGCCCCATAACAATTGATTAACCAAAAAATTATTCTCTCTTAAAAACGGCTCATTCACATAGCCCCAATCGCTATTTAAAGTAAAATACATTTTAATAGGCATGCTACGAAACTGGCGAATTGGCACAAGTTTGCCAAAATTTATTTCCTCTTTTAATAGCTGATATCGAATACTCGACTTCAAAAAGCCCATATCCATACCGTCTATGATGTAGTAATCAAAACCATGTAAATCATTCCTTCCAAAACCAATCGCGCGATTATCGTTGTAAGGTTGCTGCGTACGAATAAGCGAAACTTTGCCCCCTGTCCTGAGTCCTAAACTCCATTTGGGCGAAAAAGAAAAATAATGATCGTAATAAGTAAGCAGTGTAAGTGCATTGCGGTCATTGTAAATACCCAAGCCATCGCGCTCCAGACGAACCGAGATATACTTTCCATTCATTGGATAAGGTCGAACATCGCGCTCGTCGTACACAAACTGATATGCAAAAGAAAAAAGCGTTGCATATCTGCTCCTTCCAGAAAAAATGAGGATTCAATTCATCAGCAACAAAGTCAGAAATCCTATTTTGATAAAATCCCAGATTAAAATAATGATAAGTACGCAAGCCGGGCCGATAAGTTAATCCTAGTACCGAACGGAAAGTACTGTATATAAAATTGCTACTATCGCGATAGAAAAGTTGTTTGTTACCAGCTGTCGCGTAATTGACTTCCCGATTTTGTGAATACGATACATCCGCAGAAAGCCCTACTGTTTGATTTTTATTGATATAAGGCAAGTTGTAACGCAAGGTATAATTATGTGTATAGCCATGCTTTGCCGCGATTTTCAATCGATCGCCGCGGCCACTAATATTGAGATGCGTAAATTCTGTTCCAAAATTGATTCTTTGCAAAGAACGATCTTGTTCTACCCACCAAACATTGAAGTTGCGATCCGCTAACTCAAAAATTGGCACCGGATATAAATACCAGGCTTCATCCACTGATACCTGAACGATCATAGTGTTGGATGGACAGGACTCACAGGGTATAAGTGTAACTTTTGCTTTATTGAATAGGCTAGTATTGAGTATTAGCTGTTCGCTTTCACGACAGAAGGTGTCGACAACTTGCATAGGGATGCTGTCTCCCACGTTAAACCGAAGTTCCCGGAGAATGATTTCCGTTCTGGTTCTTTTATTGCCCTCTACGGTAATCTTATCAATATGCACAAACTGTTGAGCACTTACTATAAATTTTGCACCCAACAAAAAAAGTAGCCAAAATATCCGCATCTCTTCAAAATCTGCATACAATTTAAGGATTTTGTTAAAAACAAAAAGGGAGAACTATAAAATTCTCCCTTTTTTTGAAATTTTGTCGGGTTTAATCAAACATTTAAGTATGTCATGAATGAATCGTAACGTTCTTTGAGCGTATCTGAAAACTCTGATTCATTAAAATAGGCTTTTATTTGATAATTAAATCGTTCTAACGTTGCAGTAATCGCACTAATATTTTGAGTATTGACCTTGAGCGTCACTTCCATGATTGGCGTATCAATTTCTGTATCTAAAAGGACACTGGTGACAATTGCATTTTCAGATTCTACAATGCGGGCAATCTCTGCAAGTGAATAGTCATGACGATGTACTTCCAACACAATAATACTACCCGATTCGCTGAATGCGGTTGTACCTGCAAAGTAATCCAATATATCTTCCTGAATTACTACCCCGATATAGTTATTTTGTTCATCAACCACCGGCACAAGCGTCAGATGATACTCTGAAAGCAACCGCATAATCTCATACACATGGTCGGAGGCTTTTACATAAGGGCGGGCGAGAGACAAACTATAGGAACCAACCGCCTCATTGGCGTCAAAATTGAGAATATCATCTTCCGAAACCAAACCAAGCAGCTCGCTATTATTTACAATCGGCAGGTGCCGCACGTAAAACTCGTTCATCATACTCAGTGCTTCGTCGCCAGTATCGGATGTCCGTAACGGAATAATCTCGTTCGTAACCAATTGTTCTGCAATCATCGCTTGTCTCTTTACGGGTAAAACGAATAAACTGCGCTAAGTGTTGGTTGTCAATTTGTTAAAAATTAACTTAAAAGCTTTTTCTTTTGCGCTGCAAATTCCTCCTCGGTTAAAAGTCCTTTCTCGCGCAAATCACCCAAACGCTGCAATTGCTTGAGCAAATCTTCACTGTTCAAATCCAACACTTCTTCTTGTTGTATTTCTACTTCTTGTTGTGCTAATCTGAAACCATTTTTTTCAAATTCTTCAAATTCTGGTTGAATACGCAAATAAGCTAATGCATCGTGTTCTTTGATACGCTTGGTATCATTAAATCCAAAAGCGACTGCTTTATCCAAATGGAAGAAGGCACTTTCCACATTTTCCATCAACGAATACGTACAGGCCAGATTGAAGTGTACCGCCACATCTCGAGGATTAATTTTCAATGCTTTTTCAAAATCAGCAATGGCGCCTTCGTATTCGTAGTCTTTGAATTTGCGAATACCGCTAGCCTTTTCTTCTTCGTTGCTGCGCTTCGATTGAGGTGCTACATTCCTGCGTTGCTGGCGGTTATCGCTTCTTTCCTGACGATCTTGCTGCCTACGCATATTCCGATCATAATAATATCGACGATCTCTGTCAAAATCTGTTCTCCCTCTTTGCTCTTTTGGGGTGGCTCTATAGAAATCTTTATTATATTTTACATTAAAATTATCCACATCCATTCCAAAAAAAGCAATTGCATCGATCACACCCAGTAAAAAAGAAATGCCTGTAGCTGCCAAAATCAGATAAAAAATACCCAAGCCCGGTTGACCAAGATAAAATCGATGAATGCCTGCCCAACCAAGGAATAATGCTAAAATACCCGCTATATTTTTATCCTTCATTTTATTTAAACTTTAGACATTAAACCTTAGACATTTTACCAATATCAAAAATTTAACGCCTCTTCAAAATCGCGCTTAATCTACAATATTAATCCCATTTTTTCAATAATTGTTGCACCACTAGCATATTGAATATTCGTTTATAGACAGAAAAACGGATACGACTGATATAAGTTGATGAACAACAACCCTTAATCACTTCTCGGAAAACAAGTATTATGAAAATTTTACTTTTTATTGAAAATCTTACAGGTTAGGATTGTAAAATCATCCGGGTAGGTCTGGTCACCTTTGAATGCTTCGATACGCTCCATCAGCAGCTTGTTGAATTGTGTCGCTGACAAGTCGTAATTATCTTTTACAAAATTGAATAACATTTTTTCATTCAAAAAATCCCCATTTTTGTTGCGCAAATCGGTCAAACCATCAGTAAAAGCAAATATCAAAGCGTCTTCTTGAAAAAAGCATTCTCCTACTTCCACTTCTGGTAATTCCTTAAACGAACCTAACATTGTACAACCTCGATCAAGAAAGAAAAAATCGTCTACAGCAGCTACTACTGGTGGATTGTGCCCTGCATTTACATAGCGAAGGCTCTGTTTTTTGAAATCGTACTCAGCGATGAAAAAAGTAATAAACCAATTGCCTTCGGTAATAAGATTGACCGATTTGTTCAAGTCACGAATAAATTCATCTAACCCTGTGCGCTTGTTGATGAGTGTATGAAAATTTGCCTGAAAATTTGCCATCAATAACGCTGCCGCAATCCCTTTGCCAGAAATATCGCCAATACAAAAGACAATTTTACCATCTTCAAATTCCATGAAATCAAAATAATCACCTCCGACGCCCATCTGCGGCTTGTAAATGCTTGAAAGGTCATAAAACTCTTTAGTTGGCAAGCTTTTAGGTATGAGCATTTTTTGCATTTCGCTTGCAAGCTCCATTTCCCTATTCAGGCGCTCTTGCTCCAATTGGCGTTTAAAAAGGCGCTTGTTTTCTATGGCTACAGCAATGATATTAGTAATCGTCGTAATAAATTGTACTTTATTGTACATATCATCATCTTCGCCGAATCCACCAATAAATACATAAGCCAGCGCATGATCTTTATGTTTTACTGGTATCACCACATCAAATTCTCGGATCAATTGATGATCGGTTTCTTCAATATTACGTAAATGTGTAAAAATAGAAAGATAAGCTGTAATGTCGGAATTTAGCAATTCCTCAGAAATCCCAAGCGAAGCTTCTAAAGACCATCCTTTTTCACCGCGAATATAGAGGGCCATTTTTTTTACGCTCAGTTCCCAACCCAAAAAAGATTGGTACATCTGATACAATTCTTTGGCGGATACATTATTATTGATGGCTTGAGTAATGGTCAATAGCCGATTGATCTGAAGTTGCTTCAGATTCAATTCGCGCTCCAAAGATTCTATTTTGGATAGCCCACTCTTTATATTTGCAAAGCCAGACATCACAAATGGATTTCATTGGCAAAAAAAGTGAATCTTATACAGTAAAGATATAAAAAACCCAACTTCCTTTATATTTTTAGCGACAAAACGCAGGATTCACTGACAAAGAATGAAATTCACAACTTTCAAAGACAAAAAAATCGCCTATAATGCCGAAGGCAAGGGCATCCCCATTGTTTTTGTACATGGCTTCGGAGAAGATAGCTTCGTGTGGCGAGAGTACAAACAGGAGTTTCTGGATGCGGGTTACAGCGTAGTATATCTTGATCTTCCTGGCTTCGGCGAGAGCGAATACATAGAAAACCTTTCTATTGAATTGATGGCAGGTGCTGTCAATGCTGTGATAGAAGAACTTAATCTCCGACGCATTATACTTATTGGGCATTCGATGGGCGGCTATACCAGCTTGGCTTTTGCAGAAAAATACGCTGAAAAGCTTTATGGCCTAGGCTTGTTCCATTCCCATCCTTATGCTGATAATCCAGAGAAAATAGAAGGTCGCGTGCGCAGTATTGAGGTGGTAAAGACCAAAGGCACACCCTTATATGTGAAGCAGTTTGTTCCGAATTTGTTCGCGCCGAAATTTGCACAAAGCAATACTTTTTTAGTGGATAAGCTCATTCATCGCGCTGCCCGATTCAAGGATGAAAGCGTCATTGCTGCTTTGAATGCCATGAAAAATCGCCCCGATCGCTCAGAAGTATTGAAAAACCTAAAGATTCCAGTTCTATTTATTCTTGGAGAAGAAGATAATGCTATACCTAAAGACGACGCCAAGCGGCAGTTGACACTTCCCGATTCTACGGCTATTCTTATTTTGGAAGAGGTAGCACACATGGGGATGCTCGAGGCAAAAAGAAAAACCCAGCAAGCTATACTACAATTTGCAGAATTTTGCATCAATTTCGCTCAAATTGCGTAGTACTTCTTGATTACAGGTTGTTACGTTAAAACAATCGATCTATTAGATTAATCATTCCAAAATGTCCATTGGCAGTATTGATCCGCTACTTATTGGGCTGGCTGCTTTACCTGGCCTACTTATTTGCTGGTATATTTATCGGATGGATCGGTACGAACACGAGCCAAAAGTCTTTCTTGTATTTGCTTTTCTTGCAGGTGCTTTAGCAACTTTTCCTATTATTGTCTTGGAAGAATGGCTTGATAGTCATGCTTTTTTGTGGCGTACACATTGGCTTTTGGAACTGTTAGTTACAGCCATCCTCACTGCTTTGAATGAAGAATTAGTCAAATTTGTAGCATTGGTACTCTTGATTTTTCCCTGGCGCTTTTTTGACGAACCTTTAGACGGGATTGTCTATTCGGTCATCGTGGCTATGGGCTTCGCTACGACTGAAAATATTCTTTATGGCATGGAATATGGGTTGGGTACAACCATTCTACGCGCATTTACCGCTGTGCCGGCGCACTTGGTTTTTGCTATTATTATGGGTTACTATATTGGATTAGCAAAATTTAATATCAAAAAGCGAAATCTCCTCTTATTCTTCGGTTTAGCCTTGGCGGTTGCGGCTCATAGCATTTATGATTTCCTAATTTTTCAAAAAATATATGAAGGCTTGATTGTATTAGCTGTGGTGTTCGTGTGGCTGGCAATTTATTTTGAACAGGAATTGATCAAAGACCATCAGGATCATTCTCCTTTTAAAAATTTGAAATGAGAAATTTGAAAATTTTCTTATTTATCTAAGTTTCTCATTTTGAGCATGACGATCGGCATCGCGCTGGGTCTTTTTGAGAGATTTTTTCCAATGCTTCGGTTAGATTCACACCCGTTTGATTCGCCAAACAAATCAATACAAACAACACATCGGCCATTTCATCGGCTAGATTTTCCTTAGCATTCAAGGCTTCACCCGGATTTTTAAAGGATTGCTCCCCATACAAGCGCGCCATCAAACGCGCAACTTCACCGACTTCTTCCATAAGAATAGCGGTATTGGTCAACTCATTGTAATAACGCACGCCGATCGTTTGGATCCAATTATCTACTGTTTGCTGGGCTTGTTGGATAGTCATATTAAACGATTTAATTGGCTGTTGTTTCCAAAATCTGCTTTGCGTGATTATTTTTATCTACCTTACTAATAATCCGTTGAATTTTTCCTTTTGCATCTATCACAAATGTAGTGCGAATAACGCCCATGTACTTTCTTCCAAATAGTTGTTTTTCACCCCAAACACCATAAGCTTCAATCATTTTTCGCTCGGTATCAGCAATCAAAGGAAACGGCAATTTGTATTTTTTGATAAAATTCTGATGCTTTTTCATAGTATCTGGACTTACGCCAAGCAGCTCAAAACCTTGTTTTTTCAGTTCGGAATAGCCATCACGTAAGCTACAAGCTTCGTCTGTGCAAGTGGGCGTATTATCTTGAGGGTAGAAAAACAAAACCAATTTTTTGCCTTTAAAATCAGATAGTGTTACGGTTTCGCCTTTTTCATTTAATCCTGTAAAATCAGGCGCTTTGTCACCTTCCTTGAGATATGTCATCTTTGATATTTGGAAATTTACTCTCTGTTCAACAATCTGAATTTGCTGAAGTTTACAGGGTAAAATATCTTTTATAGACTTTTTCATTACCCATCACCTCTCGAACAGTAATTTCTAACAGATGTTTCCCTATTTTGATTGTACCATCGAAAGTATGCGCAATGGTGCGGCTTTTCGCATCGTATTCCAATAGAATCCATTGTCCATCAACGGTAGCTTCGTACTGCAATCCTGGCATATTGCTTGCAGTATCAAAATTATCACCAATCTTAAATATCATTCTTTTATAACCCCGCATATACGATTTGAAAGTGACTGGACTGATGCTCGGTGCAATCGTATCCACCATGATCCGATAATCGCCCAAGTAACGCACGCTGGCATGAAGCATATCGGCGCGCCATTCGCTACCACAATTGGTACGTGCCCTGTAAGCAATAAAAGCCTTGTTTTTCAGATGATCTGGCAGATTTTTAGGTCGAATGCCAATATTAAAATAATCGTGTACCGGCACATTGCGATCATTGATTTGATAGACCAGAGAATACGGGGTTGTTTCGCTTTCCATAGCCTCGTATTTTAGGTGCAAGTCCTCATAAAAAACACCTACCGGAAAAAACAATTCCAGATCTCTATCCTGGATGATACTTTCTTCGTAATGCGGTATAATATATTGATAATCAATCTCCGGATTTCCAGTTTCTAAATTTCTAATTTCTAAACTATCCCTTTTCACAAAAAAACGCGTAGTAGAGGTATTGCCATGATAATCTTCTGCTAAAATTTTGATTTCACTCGTTTGCCCTTCCCGCAGATGAACCACGCCATTATTGGGTTTGTGTAAATAAATCGGCAGTTTGTTGTAAGGCAGTACGTAGCATCTGTAGAAGTAGCCATTGCGGTTGATTTGTTCAGAATAATCCAAATGTGCGTTCAAGTAGCGGGTGTCCTCTTCAGGAAAAGTTTCCATGCGAAAGCGATACACCAGGGAATCATCCTGAAAAACAGAAAGCACATATATTCCATTTTGATTATGCACATTATCCATTGGATCATAGCCTTTTACGGCAAATCCAACTTCAGTGGTACTGATACTCACGGTATCGCCTTTAAAACCGTAGATGCCATTAGATTTGATTAAGCTAAACGTTTTTTCCTGAACCGCTTGGTGTTGCTGATTTAAATGATAGACCTTCAATTCTTGCAAAATCGGCGCTCGATTGTCATGTACATTAAAACCAAATAAAAGCGGATTGATAGGATCCTCGGATTCAGTATCATGTATTTCAAAATGGAGATGCGGTCCGAGTGTCGCGCCGGTAAGTCCTACCCTTCCTATTTGATCGCCTTTTTCAACAATAAATTGATTGGGTTTTAATTCTATTTCCTGTTCAAATTGTTTGCTTTCATACTGCACTTTCTTCACAAAAGCATCCACTTCCGGCGTAAAGCGATCCATATGCGCGTAAAGCGTAGTGTAACCATTCGGATGCGCGATGTACAAGGCTTTGCCGTAGCCATTACCACTTATTTCTATTTTTGCTAAATAACCTTCGGCAGCAGCCAGGATAGGTGTTCCAACCGTTGCCTTGATATCGATGCCAGCATGAAAATGATTGGGACGCAATTCACCGAAAGTACCCGCCAACAGTAGGGTTTGCTGTGGCAATGGTGAACGGAAATAGTCTTGTGGATATTTTTCTTCCGGGTCGGTCTTAGCAAAACTCAAATGCAACAAACTCAATAATAGGAGACTAAAGCAAGCACGCATTGTTCTGGGATTTTTCAACTTTTAAACAAAATAAATACGCAGGAAACCGCAAGCTATTGTTTTCCTGACTCAATTTTCAAGTAGATACGTCCACTTCCCTGTCAAAGTTGCCTCCTTTTGATTTTTTTGTAAATACTCCAGAAAAACTTTTCGATCAATGGCGCACGCGCCGAGGCTGCCGAGATGTCTGGTTTGTTGTTGACAATCAATCAATTGAAAATCATTTTTTTTCAATTGCTGAATTAATTTAATGAATCCGAATTTTGAAGCATTGTTTTCTTTAGCAAACATAGATTCACCAAAGAAAATTTTGCCTAAAGAAATGCCATACAGCCCTCCGACCAATTCTTCACCTTTCCATACCTCTACTGAATGGGCATAGCCTAGTTCATGCAACTGGCAGTAGGCTTCTACCATATTTTCCGTAATCCAGGTGCCGCCCATTTGTCCATCACGTGTCTGCATTTGACAGGAGCGTATCACATCTTCAAATCGCTCATCAAAACTCACATCAAATTTGCGTTGGTTGAAATAAGGACGCATACTTTTGGAAACCTTCAATTCATCTGGAAACAGCACAAATCGTGGATCGGGCGACCACCAAAGAATCGGTTCTCCAGGATTAAACCAAGGAAAAATCCCCCATTCATAAGCCAACAAAATCCGCTCTGACGACAAATCTCCTCCTACCGCCAGTATTCCATTCGGGTCGGCTAAGTCAGGATGTGGAAAAACAAGTTCATCATCTGGTAGTCGGAATACGGGCATAATTTGAATTGCGATTTTTTTACCTGCCTTAGCTTTAGCGGCGGCGGAACGATTTACGAAGTACGACTTTCGATTTTTGATTTGAATTGATAATTCAAAAATAAGGCAATTGTCAATAATAACAAGGCTCCTGCCTGGTGCATAACACCCAAGCCTACAGGAATAATTCCTGTGCTATTAATTAATGTAAAAATGCCTAATAAAACTTGAGTTATCAACATTATTATCAACAGGTAATTTCCAATGCGGAAAGCGCTCGTTATCTTATTATAACGTATAAATTTTATAAAATACCATAAAGTAATGATTACCAATACATAAGCTACACCTCTGTGCATCAATTGAATAAGCGCAACCATGAAAGAAGTGGCATCATATTGTACAAAGTTTTCCACATTCCAGTTAGAAGCCTTAAATAAAATGGACGGGATAAGCTCTCCACGCATATCGGGCCAAGTAGGATAAAATAATGCCGCTTTCGTACCCGACATAATTCCACCCAAAATAATTTGTATTGCAGCAATAATCGTAATTGCTAGTGTCCACTTGCGGAGTGAGGGATTATTAACTACTTGGGGTTCAGGTTGCATCACATGAAAAGCTGTCCAAAGCAAATAAGCGTACACCACAAAAGCGATACTCAAATGCAGCGTTAACTTATAGGCATTCACCCAAGGGCGTTCGATGAGGCCACTCGCCACCATAATCCACCCAAATGAAGCCGCCAAAGCCGCCAACAGCACTACTACACCCAACCTCCGCATTAATGGCTTATCCAACCAGCCTTTCCGCCAAAAGTAGAGGAAAGGAATCAAAAATACAAAGCCCATGCTCCTTGCCCAAAGTCGATGGAAGTATTCCCAAAAATAGATGAATTTGAATTCGCCTACACTCATTCCTTCGTTGATCTTTTGGTATTGCGGAGTTGCTTTATACAATTCAAATGCCTCCTCCCATTGCTGCGCGTTGAGCGGCGGGAGCGTACCAGTCACAATTTCCCATTTTGTAATAGAAAGACCCGAGCCCGTAAGGCGAGTAATGCCTCCGATGACAACTTGTCCGAAGACCATGATCAATCCAATAATTAACAAAACCTTTACGGGAGTTGGATATTTTTTATTGCCAGCCTTTGCAGCATTAGTAGGCGGTTTGACGATAGTGGTTTCCATCAGAAAACAAATTTATTTGTGTCACCAAAAATATATCGTTTGATCAGCTTAACTTTCAATTAACAATTACTTATCTTATTATTAATATTTATTTTAATTTAAATCTAAAAATAATCCCCCTTCATAAGGGCTGTGGAAATGTAGAAAACTATTTAGGGAAAAATTTTATCCCCGGATTCTGCTATTTTGTTCACATGAAATTAACAAAGAAATTTCCTTACAATCAATCCATTGCGAACATATCCACATCCTGTTAAAATGATATGCACAGAGGAAGTTTTTTGTTTTCACTCGTTCAAATTTGACAAATCCATGTCAAAAATCGTGTGCTTGTTCGGGTAAAATGGAGTGCTTCTCCACAAATGGCAGCGCCAGATTTTTCCGATCTTGGCAAGTGTTGGGAATTGATCTGCTTATTAACGGTTTTCATCGGATGGACTGTGGAAAATAGAAATCCGCAAACGCTTGATTTTGAAACGAATGATAAACTGTCATTTTGACATTGTGGAAAAGTGAGGAATACGAATTTGTTTCCTGATTTTAAATTTTTGTTTTTAGTGTAGAAGGATTATCAAACTAAAATCTAATAAAATTCTAGTTTATCAAAATATCATTTGTATTTAGTAGCTCAAGCTATTGACTACTAGCATAATACTGATATACAATCTTTGAAATATTTGACATAATCTCTGTAGCCAATTCATCTGATTCCCAGCCTTTTGAAAGCAACACCAATACATATTTTCGACCATCAGGCAATAATACCAAACCAGAATCGTGCCGTACACTTGTAATCCAGCCTGTTTTGTGGGCTACTTTTACTGCCGTTGGCAATTGTGCTGGAATCATTTCATTGAATTTTTGATCGAGCAAAATATCGATCATTGCCTCGCAAGCTTCCGGGCTGACCAGTTCTTCTTTTCCCATTTTTTCAAATAATAGCATTAAATCATAAGCCGTCGTTGTATTATTCAAACCTTGGCGATAAGCCTTGCCGTCCTCTACGCCGCGCCGCACTTGAATATCTTTCGCGCCGAGATCACGCATCGTTTGGGTTACATTTTTTGCATCCACCAGTTCGATGACAATATTGGTTGCCAGATTGCTGCTGAGGATAATCATTTTGTAGCATAGGTCATAAATGCTTTCCTTTTGCCCGATTTTTTTATACAAATCCAATTCTGAATCATCGGTTTCACTAAGACTGTAAGGGCTGCCATCTACAATACTTTTGAACTCGTTTTTCACAATTAGAGAATCGTCCAAGCGAAATTTGCCAGCAGCAGCTTGTTTGTACACCTCCAGCAAAACCGGCGTTTTCATAGTGCTGGCGGCGTGAAAATTTTCTTTTTCGTTGATAAAAATGTCTTTTTTCTTGCCCGATAAGTCTCGAAAAGCAATAGCGAATGTGCCTGGCGAACGCGCAAATTCTTGTCGGATTTGTTGTTCTAATTTTTTAGGACTGATTTTTTGAGCAGATAAATTCAATATGGATAAGGAAAACAAGAGCAATAAAACTAAGCGCATAGCTATCAAATTTTTAGTGGATTGATCGTTGTAAAATACATTCAGGTAGAATAAATTTAGCAACAAAATTCAAATGATGCATTTTTAAACCAAAAACCTATTCAAAATGACCGCACACGAAATAGATTATCGCATCTATGGTGAAGAGATGCAATTTGTTGAAATTGAATTAGATCCCTACGAAACGGTGATTGCCGAATCGGGCAGCTTTATGATGATGGATGATGGCATCGAGATGGCGACGATTTTTGGCGATGGTTCGCATCAGGAAGAATCAAAAGGGCTTTGGGGCAAAGTACTTTCCGCAGGCAAGCGCTTGCTTACAGGCTAGAGCTTGTTTATGACCGCTTTTACGCACGGCGGGAATGGCAAAAGGAAAGTTTCCTTTGCTTCTCCTTATCCTGGTAAGATTATTCCGTTGGACTTAACAGAATTGGAAGGCAAAATCATCTGCCAAAAAGATGCTTTTCTCTGTGCTGCGAAAGGTGTTTCTGTCGGAATTGAATTTTCTAAGAAGCTGGGCAGAGGCTTTTTTGGGGGCGAAGGTTTTATTATGCAAAAATTGGAAGGTGATGGCTTGGCGTTTCTCCATGCAGGCGGGCATATTGTAGAAAAAGAATTGATGATTGGTGAAGTATTGCGCGTAGATACAGGCTGTTTGGTTGGCTTTACCCGCGATGTAGATTATGATATTGAAATGATAAAAGGCGTAAAAAATATGCTTTTCAGTGGAGAGGGCTTATTTTATGCTCGTTTGGAAGGCCCCGGCAAGGTGTGGATTCAATCTCTACCATTTAATAGATTAGCAGATCGAGTAATGATGGCTTCTAAAAATTATGGTAAAGGTGGCAAAGAAGAAGGGAGCGCATTGGGCGGTCTGGGTAATTTGTTGAATGGAGATAATTGGTAATACATAGCCCATCAGTTAACTGGTGGGCTATGTATAATCATCAAAATTTAAAACCAAAAGTCAATAAAAAATAATCATTATTCACTTCATTATCAATTAATTGCTGTGGCGCTTGCGAGGTAAGATAAGGAATATAACCTTCGGAAAATGATCGACGGCGATAAGCCAAGTCCATAAAAAAAGATTGTTCGCGGATGCCAAAACCTAAACTAAAAGAATTGTTGACCGTGTCATCCGTAGCAAAAGGTGAATAGTGCAGGCCATATCCCGCTCGGAAGCGGAAAATATCATAAGCAACTTCGCCACCCAAACGAATATTCATGGCATCATCCAGATTATTTACAATGCTATCATTTGCCATGCGTTCTTCGCTGGTGAAAGAATCAAAATTGAAACGATTTTTGCCATAATCCACCCATTCTACTTCACCGGAGAGAAAACCCATTCTACCTATAACTACTCCAGCACTTCCGATATACCGCCAAGGTGTTCGCAATTTATATTCAAACAAACCCTCTGTAGAATCCTGACCAAAGAAAACATCACCATCTGTATAATTATAGGTCATTGCTGATTTGTAGTTGTCTTCAAGATTGTAGGCAGTAGGTGTATGCACAGCTGCACCGAGCCTGAGGGCTTGGTGTGGTCGAACGATGATCCCTGCTTTAAGATTAATACCAATGCCAGTGGTAGTAAGGTTTTCACGATATTCCAAATCATCAAAAAAGGGAACTTCGTCATTATCATCATTTTCCAAATAGGTCTTTTCTTCTGTAAAACTCACAAAAGGTACGCCTAAGGTCACTCCAAATAACACGATATCTTTGTAACTCCCCGCTAGCGACATTCCTAATTCGCTGATGGAACCCTTACTGATAACTGTTTGTTCCCGATTGATGAGTGCATCTGGTTCTAATTCAAAATCGGATTCATAAAAACCGTCACCATCTATATCATAAATAGCTTCCGCATTATAAGCAATATTTGATTCAAAATCATCCAGAGCGGCGTCACTATTAGCAATTTCCAAAAAACGATCTACAATGGAGCCTTTGGATGCTCCTTGAAAATAGAATTTTTGATTAAAATCAGCAACGCGATTGAAGCCAATACCAAAATTAACGGTTGTCCAGTCCGTATTCCTTGGACGAGATGTAATCACTGCACCTAAGCTGGAAAGATTAAATACGACGCGGTTATCTTCTGTAAGTCCTTTATTGGAGCTATTTAGGAATTTTGATTGCGTAGTAGAAGTTGTAACTCCGGGTGTAAAAATGAATTCCGAGCGCCGAATCCAACCCAAACCGGCAGGATTCGTACTCATCACAGAAAAGTCAGCGCCTAAAGCGCCCAAAGCGCTACCCGAGCCAACAGCACGAGCAGTACCGCCAAAATCTAAAATAGAATAGCGGAGGGCATCCGTAATATTTTGCCCAAACAAAAATGAGCTATAAAATAAAATGACCAGGGTATAGAAAATGCGATTGTTCATTGGTTGTAGTTTTGAATAAAACAAAAATAACTTTAAAAATTTCGGAAAAAAAATGGGTGGAGACAGGTTCATAGGTGTCCACCCATTTTACAAACATTTATTTGATCACAAAACGAAGGGTAATTTAATTATTACCGCGTTTTGACGAACTTGAATTGTTACTTCCGCTACTACTTCTACTATTGCTACTTCCACTATTATTGCTTCCGCTCGAACGAGAAGGACTGCTACTACCTGAACTGCGGCTGCTACCCATATCGCTACGAGGGCTGCTGCTGCGCGTATTGTTCCAGCTTGGAGAAGACGAAGAAGAGCGATTGTTATCGTTATTGCGACGAATCTCGTTATTTGGATCAGATCGACGAGTCGGTTCATTAGAACGCGTTCTTGGCGCTTCGTAATCCCGAGTACGAGTATTCGGATCATAAGTACGCGTGCGTGTATCGTTCGTGCGATTGTTATCGCTCCAGCGACGATCTATACGGCTGTTGTTTTTTTCAGTAGTATTCAAATCACGACGGTTGATCTCAGTAGTCCGCCCATTTCTAACATCTTCAATGGTGCGACCATAATCTGATTTCTCCTTTTCGTCAAAAATGCTGATACGTTCGGTATGTGCCTTCTCGCGTCCGGTTACTTCACGTTCTGGATCAGCAGGATTAACAGATTTTACTTTTGTATCATTTGCCAGGTTAACCCCGGTAGTGCTATTTGGATAAGAATTGGTCACATCGGTTGGTGTTTCACGGCGAATTTCGCGACCATTAAGCCCAGGTGTTTTGGTAGTACCACCCATACGCGGTCCATAGTAAGTATTATCGCGGATATTATTGACCGTGTTGTAAACATAGTTATTACCCCAAGTCGGTGGGCAATAATAGCCACCTCCACCAAAATTGTAGTAATTATAAACTGAAAATGGAGAATTCCAGCTATTATAACTATACCACGGATCCCATCGATTCCAGGAGTTGTAACCCCAGCTATTCCAAGGGCTATAACCAAAATTGAAGTTAAAGTTGATGGAGTTTCCACCGTACCATCCAAAGTTATTCCATCGATTCCATCTGTTCCAACTATTCCACCTGTTAAAACGATACCAGCTATTGAACGCAAAGACATCGTCGTAGATCAGCATCGTCATTCCAGGCGATAAAAATGGATCATAGTAGGACATATCTACATACACCGGATCAAAGAAATTGAATCCGTAATAAGGACGGTGAAAGCGACGAATACGAGAAGAATAATAATAATCATAATCGTCATAGTAGTCATACGCTTCGTCATCATAATATTCCTCATCTTCATAGGAATAATCTTTATCCGAATAAGTGTTTTTATTTGGTTTATAGTTGTCGAAGAAACCCTTGTCTTTCTGAGGGTCGTAGTACATATCATCGTGCTGCGCGTACAACCCATTTGCCCCAAGCAAAACCAAGGATAACAACATTACCAAAAGTCTGATATTTTTCATGTTTTAAATTTTTGTCGTAATTACCATAACGCTCTTACTGCTTACAACACCTAAATTATTACTTTTGTGCCGATTTTTCTGTTAAAGGTCTTTTAAATTCAGGATTTGTCTTGTTAAAGTCCTTAAAAATGAAACTTTAACAATTGTTAAGACGGTTGAAATCATTCAAAAGTAACATTTTTTAATAAAAAATCATACATCCCAATTCATAAATCGTAAATCAAATCATGGCAAAGGAAATAACGAGCAGGAACGAAGATTACTCGCAGTGGTACATCGATATTGTGAAAAAAGCAGAATTAGCAGACAATTCGCCGGTGCGTGGTTGTATGGTCATTCGCCCAAATGGATATGCGCTTTGGGAAAATATGCGCGATCAGTTGGATCGGATGTTTAAAGAAACTGGACACGTCAATGCTTATTTCCCTTTGTTCATTCCAAAAAGTTTTTTGAGCAAAGAAGCTGCACATGTCGAAGGCTTTGCCAAAGAATGTGCGGTGGTCACGCATTATCGCTTGAAAAATGACCCGAATGGTGGCGGCGTAATCGTTGATCCAGAAGCTAAATTGGAAGAAGAACTCATCATTCGCCCGACCTCGGAAACGGTGATTTGGAATACGTATCGAGATTGGATTAGCTCTTATCGAGATTTGCCTTTGCTTATCAATCAATGGGCCAATGTGGTTCGTTGGGAAATGCGGACGCGTTTATTTTTGCGCACAGCAGAGTTTCTTTGGCAAGAAGGGCATACCGCGCACGCTACCTCTCAAGAAGCAGTTGAAGAAACCTTAAAAATCCTGGATATCTATACCAAATTCGCCGAAGAATGGATGGCAATGCCTGTTATCATTGATGCAAGATGGAAAAGCTTTGCAGGCTGGCACTTCGCACTTTTAGGTCAAAATTTTGCGAAAGCATTCGACGTGACTTTTTCAAATGAAACTAACCAGCAGGAATACGTTTGGGCTACCTCTTGGGGCGTTTCTACTCGATTGATTGGAGGTTTGATTATGACGCATTCCGATGATGAAGGTTTGGTATTGCCACCAAAACTCGCGCCTACGCAAGTCGTAATTGTGCCAATCCCAAAACCAAATGAAGTAATTAGCGAAGCCGCAGAAAAAATCATGCGTGCACTGCGTGCAAAAGGCATTACAGTGAAGTATGATATGGATTTGAAAAATCGTCCGGGTTTTAAATTTGCAGAACATGAAATGCGCGGCATTCCTGTACGCATAGGCATTGGCGAACGCGATTTGGCAAATAATCAGATTGAAGTGGCACGCCGCGATACGAAGGAAAAAATGTCCGTTTCAGTGGATGGTATCGCTGATTATATTGAAAATCTATTGACAGATATTCAGCAAAATTTGTTCAACCGGGCATTGGCTTACCGCGAATCGCATACGACCAAAGTAGATACTTTTGAAGAGTTTCAAGAAGTACTTGATGGTAAAGGCGGCTTTGTGCTGGCGCATTGGGATGGAACAGGCGAAACGGAAGATAAAATCAAGGAATTGACCAAAGCCACGATTCGATGCATTCCTTTGAATAATGAGTTAGAAGATGGTAAGTGTATTCTTACTGGAAAACCTTCAAAACAAAGAGTGCTATTTGCTAGAGCATACTAATGAAGACTTTGGGACTACGTGAACAAGAGACTTAGTGAGAGCTACCACTTCGGACAACTATTAAAAATAACGGTAAAAACCATCGCTAATTTGGTCGGTAACCCTACGGATTCGTCGAGTTCATCTTTGATCGACCAATCCCTGGGGTCGCCTTCCCAAGCGGTTATCATTTCAAAAAAGCCATTACGATCATCTTCAATGGCCCACTCATCGCGGATATTGCCATAGCGACTTTTAAGGATAAAATCAACATTTCCATCAATCCTCCATTCGCGAGGATCATTATTCCAGCGGGTGCGCATGATTATAATTTCATTGCTGCCACGCAATTCCCATTCATTTGGATTATTGCGCCATTTCACTTTGATCGTGCCTGTTGCATCGCCAAGTCGATATTCCCATTCCGACCAATCATTATCTAATGGCCAGCGCATCCGAATTTCTCCTTCCAAATCTTCTTCTTCTGTATAAATAATCCATTCCCGAAAAGAATCGCTCCATTTCGTGCTGATACCTGTCAGGATTTGCGTTTGCGCCTGAAAACCAATCAATAGAAAAATGCCCAAGAATAATTTTCTCATAGTATGAGAACGTTGATTCTGGCTTAGTATTTTTGCAGCTTTTGCCTACAAATTTTTAGAATGGTAAATCATCATCAAACGATGCAGGTTCATCTGTAGCGCTTGGGAAGTCTCCAGTACCTTCAACTGCCGGAGGTGCTGATTTTGCAGTAGCAGCTTGTGCTTGTTCTACTCGCCAGGCATTGAGATTAGTGAAATATTTGCCTTGCCACTCTCGACCACGCAGATCGAAGGACACTTTGATGATTTCACCTTCTTTTAAATTATCAACCAAAGCGCAGCGGTCCTGCACCAGTTGAAATTTAACAAACTGGGAATAATTGCCATCCGCAATTTCAATCACAAACTCTCTGGCTTGGAAAGAACTAGTTTTGTTTTCAGTATCAAAAACCTTGTGGAGTTTACCTTCTATTTCAAACGAAGTCATGGATATTCTTTTCGCCAAAAGTACGAAAAAGACATCAGAAAAGCGAAGTGAATTAGATAGTCAATTTATAAATATCGGTAGGCGTATTGCATAGAATGGCCCGATTGCCACGCACAGCGATGGGCGCTTTGATCAGTTCAGGATTGTATTTCAGTACATTAAGCCAGCCTTCATCGTCGAATTCCCGGCCGCGAATAAATTGCTGATAATAAGGATGTGCTTTATTCAATAATTCTTTCGGGTGTATATTGAGGGCGGCAATAATCTGTTGCCAACTTGTACCTGTAGATGGTGACTTGGAGAATTCGTACGTTTTGACATGTGCGGTAATTGTTTGTGCAAAAGCCACGGTGCGGCGGTCGGCGCTCGACTCCGGATTGTAATAAATCATAATCTCACGAAAGTGGGTCTTCATGGCTTATAAATTTTGGTTTTGAAATAAAATAAAAAACAAAATACTGTAAATTTTGTACATTTCAAATACTTATAAGCCAATATTTAAAATAAAAAGAATCAAAAAATATAAACTCACCCTAAATCACGGTATCATTACTTCACAAAGTATTACGCTTGTATATAGACCGCGTATTTTTCTTGATAATATTCCTCTTCAAAAAAATCTGATAAAGGATACACCTCTGTATAAGAGCCTTTAGGAAGAGCCTTTATTTCTGTATCAATGTCACCGCCTTTCAAAGCAATCAATCCATTCGGTAAAATATGTTGTTGATCTTTTTGTTTGATCAATCGAAAACTCCATTCCACTAATTTTTCCAGCGGTGCTACTGCTCTGCTTACCGCAAAATCAAATTTTTGTTGCTTGAATTCTTCCGCCCGTTGATGCAATGCGATTACATTTTTCAAACCGATACCATTCGCTACCTCTTGTACCACAGTGATTTTTTTTCGTGTGCCATCTAGTAAAGTAAATTTCGTTTCAGGGAACATGATTGCCAGTGGAATACCAGGAAAGCCACCGCCTGTGCCAATATCAAGTATAGTCGCGCCAGATTTAAACTGAACAACTTTACCTATGGAAAGCGAATGCAGCACATGATGTTCATACAATTGGTCAATATCCTTGCGGGAAACAACATTGATCTTCGCATTCCAGTCGCGGTACAAAGCGTCGAGTTGCGCAAATTGATTTAGTTGATTTTCGGTGAGATTGGGAAAGTATTTTAAAATGATTTCCATATAAAATAAATGAACCTTTTAAATTTCAAAAGCCTTCCAAACGGAATCGTGTGACGGCACAGGCGCTATAATCTCTTCCATTTCTCCTGAAACAGGATGTCGAAAACGTAACTTCCAGGCGTGTAGGTGAATGGAGTGATCGGAATTTGCTCTTTTGAAGCCATATTTATCATCGCCTTTCACCGGGCAGCCGATAGCGGCGAGTTGTGCTCGTATTTGATGATGCCGGCCAGTGATTAAATCAATTTCCAGCAAGTGATAGTTTTCGATACTTTTGATTATTTTATAATATAATTCTGCTTTTTTGCTCCCGGACACTTCGTTCTCACTAATGATAGAGCGGTTTTGACGTTCATTTTTCTTTAAAAAGTGGATAAGCATTCCTTCCGACTCAGGAGGCATATTTTTCACTACGGCGAGATAGGTTTTGCGAACTTCTTTGTTTTTGAATTGCTCATTCAAAGCAGTCAAAGCACCATGTGTTTTGGCAAAAAGCACAATACCAGTTGCCGGCCGATCAAGTCGATGGATCAAATGCAGCGAAGACTTAGCATAAATTTCACCCAAACTAAGCAAGGATTTATCCGCTGTTTTATCATCTTGCACAGGGACATTGGCAGGTTTATTAAAAGCAATGAGTTGGTTGTTTTTATACAGCACCAAATCCCCAATCTTAAATTCTTGTGTATTCATATTTCTTATTCAATCTCCTCGTAATCAATATAATCGTCGTTTTTTTTCTTGCCAGTAGGCGGTTTAATCTCGTCTTGATTCCTTGGTGGCTTCAAGCCTTGAATCAAAGGCGCTACGAATAATTTGTAAGCAAAATAGAGTAATATAATGGTAATAATTAAGCGCATAATGCAGAAACTTTAATGCAAAATTAGACTTTAAAATGGTTTTAAAGATCAAAACAATATTTTTTGCAGTTTTGCTGCATTGTTATCGCCCGTTTTCTTAGCAATAATTTTTTAGCTTTGCAGTTCAATTTTGAGACTGTCAAACCTTAAACAGTAGTATTTATATAGAATGGTGTGAAGGTTTTAAATAGTCGAAATTACTCACATTTTACTTTGTAAAGAAATAACCTTTATTCAAATGAATTCTAATAAAATCGTTTCTAATATTGCCGGATGGCTTGTGTTTGCTATTGCTGCGGTGGTATTTGCTATTTCGGCAGAACCGACTGGTAGCCTTTGGGATTGTGGTGAATTTATTCTTGGTGCGTACAAACTTCAAGTAGTACACCCTCCGGGAGCGCCTTTATTTGCATTGATTGGGCGTATGTTCACTTGGGTAGCAGATATATTTTCAGATAACCCGGAAAATATTGCTTATGCGGTCAATCTGATGTCCGGTCTTTGTACTGCTTTTGCAGCTGCATTGATTTGTTGGGTGACGATTATGTTAGGAAAGCTGGCATTAGTAGGCAGAGATGGGGTGCTGGATCAGGCACAAACAATTGCAACCGCAGGTGCAGGCGTGGTAGCAGGCTTGGGCACTGCTTTTGCTTCTTCGATTTGGTTTTCGGCAGTAGAAGGCGAAGTGTATGCTATGTCCACTTTTTTCACTACGCTTACGTTATGGTCGATGATTAAATGGTACAGCTTGCCTGATACGCCTCAGTCAGATCGTTGGTTGTTGTTTACGGTGTATGCGGCAGGTCTTTCGATTGGTGTCCACTCATTGAGTATTCTTACGTTTCCGGCCTTGGCATTATTTTATTATTTCAAAAAATACAAAAATATCACCTTCCTTGGGATGGCAATAGCTGCAGGCGCAGGCGTCGTAGCAATTGGGTTGATTCAAAGGCTTATAATTGTTGGTATTCCGATGCTGTGGGGTCGTTTGGAATTATTTATGGTGAATACATTAGGAATGCCATTTCATATTAGCTTGATTCCTACCTTATTATTGATTTTTGCAGCCATATTTTTTGGTTTGCGCTATGCACACAAAAAGCAGAATGCTATTTTACAATATTTGATCGTGGGCGCAACGCTTGTAACGATTGCTTTTTCTACAATTGGCGTAGTCGTTGTCCGCGCGAATGTAGATACGCCTATCAATATGAACGCCCCGGATGATGCCTTGCGTTTGATTCCATACCTTAACCGTGAGCAATATGGGGAACGTGCCTTATTACGCGGCCCACATTTTGAAGCACAGCCGATCAGAAGCGAAGTTACCGAACGCTATGGCCGTGTGGGCGACCGCTATGAATACACGGATTATAAGATTAGCTACGAGTATGATGAATCCGATAAAATGCTTTTCCCGCGGATGGGGGATTATAGTCAAAATCGAGGACAATTGTATAAGCAGTGGATGGGGCTTGATCCAAGTAAACCCTTACCAGTTGGGCGGCCGAATATGGGCGATAATCTTAATTTCCTCTTTCGGTATCAGTTAGGCTGGATGTACTGGCGCTATTTTATGTGGAATTTTGCTGGCAAACAAAATGGAGATCAAGGTTTTTATCCTTGGGATAAGTCGAGTGGCAACTGGATTTCGGGGATCAAATTCT
>JADJNW010000016.1 GCA_016714085.1 Saprospiraceae bacterium | reverse complement strand
TGAACTTGAAAAGGGTGATATAGTAATTATAGATAACAATGTCATTGTGGCACCAGACAACCCTTTGCTGTACCACAGAAAATTATAGGTGAATTTGCAGAGGTCCGGCTGTATCAAATGATACCATAAATATTTCACAACCTTTAAAGGCAAAAAGCCAGTGCAGTTATTTTCAGGGAGCTTAAATTGAAATTGGTTGAAAGAAATCTGAGGTAAATGTTTTGTCATTTGAGAATTACTGGAATTCCACAGCTAATGAAATCAATCCAAGAATACATTGCGATTCATGCATATATAAATCAAAAAGTAAGCACCCAGATTAAGGAAGAAAAACACTTCGAAGAATGGCAGGAATTTGTTGCCTCAGAACAATATAAAAATACGTAAAGTGAAATTGATACAACCTAACAACAATTTAACTAAAGAAGAACAGGTAAAAAAACAAAACTTGATACAAGTAAAAAGAATTTGAGGAGTAGAGGACAATTTCAAGTGAAATCGGCGGATTGAAATACATAGAGATATCGTTACTACGACAAATATGTAAATGCCGTTAGATTTATGATATGGTTACGCCTTACAGTTCATAGGGCTCAAGTAATCATATAAATGGAACCATATTTTCTTTAATTTGAATCAGGGGGATGATAGGGGTACTGACAATAAAGGATATTTCAAATGGGTTTACTTCAGGTATTGGTTGCGCTAAGAAACGCTTGTATTTGCAGAATACGCCCCAAATAACGCCATATCAAAATGGATGGAGAGACAATCAATGCCTGTGTTGTAAATACAGAGGTTAAAAAAGAATTTTCCCTGCTTACAATTGATGTTCCTATAGAGTTGCAAGATAAAACCAATTCATTTGGAAACAGTATCGGACTTCCTTTAACTTTTATTGCTGATGTCAAACTGAAATAGAAACACAAGGTATTTCTGTTAAAAAATGTCGACTATAAAGATTACGTTGAGCATTATCAGCTTATAGGGAAAAATAACGAAGAGGCAGCGATTACTGGGTATGATGGTCAAAATCGCCTTTTAAGAGGCAATGTGTGGAAAATCTAATCCCAAAGAATTTGGAACTTGATTGATGATTTTTTAAACAAACTTAAGTCAGGGGAAATAATTGTAACCAAATCAGGAAATACAGAATTCAGTGATTCAATAAAAAAGGAACTTTTTGATAAGTTAGGTGATTCATTAAATGATAATGGTATATCAGTTATTTCAGTTGGACATCAAAATTATGGTGACAGAATAAATTAAAGAGAAAAGAAGGAATACTTATACTGATATTTTTCTTAATTCAGAAGGATTTATAACGTCTATTTATCCAATAAATGTAACAATCCAGAGATTTATGATATTGTAAAAACAATTTTAACGAGTTTATTGTAAAGCATGGAAAACCACTTGCAGCAAGGAATGATTTAAGAAAACAAAAGAAATTTGAAGAAGCTATTCCTCATTATGAAGAGGCATATAATGACCTCAAACAGTTTTGAATAAGTGGGATATCTGGGGCTATGTACATTCGTTAAAAAAAAACTGGCAATTTAGATAAGTCAATTGAAATATCGGAGAAACATATATCAGAATACAGCGATTTTGAGAATATAGCAAATAATCTTACCTGGGCTTATTTCGATAAATACATTCGTACTTTCAATACGTCAGACATAAACAATATTGAAAAAGCCTTAGACCGCATTCTTGAAATAAATGGTCAACAAGCTGTTCCCGAACAAAACTCAATACCATGTCCTTTTACAATTGGTGTTTTTAAAGTTTTAAAGCATTATAAAAGACCAAATTTCAATTCTTATAAAATTCGCTACTGGATTGATAAAATTGACCCTGAGAAATTATCGCAACAAGAGCAAATTATTACTAAAGATGGGAAAGAATCAAAGCATGCTTCTAATTCTGAAAACTATTATTCATTTCTCATCAATTTATTGTTTAACGAAGGGAAATATTCCGAATGCATTACGACTGCTGAATATGCACTAGAAAATATTAAGCAACTTCATTATGATAATTCTGTTTGGTTTAAACGTAGAATAGCCTTATCCCATGTCGAACTAGGGGATTCTGAAAAAGCAGAGGAGATTTTAAAATCACTTGATAAGGGTAAAGGTGAAAAGTGGTTTATTGAATATGAATTGTCCAAGATATATTTTGAACAGGAGAATTTTGAAAAGCATTAGATTTTGCGCTGAAGGCAGCAAAAAACTTTAGCGATGATTTAATGAAAGTCAATCCATACACTCATCTTGCAAGGATATTCTATAAGCAAGAAAAACTTGAACATGCCAAAACTCATGCTGAATTGGTAATTGCCATAAAACAGGCAAACGATTCAAAACTCGATACTGAACAACAAAAACTTGCATCATTCTTTAAATTAAACACAGCAGAAACAATTGATTTAAGAAACCAAAAGCGTTCAGTTGAAAAACTTTGGAACGAAATTATATATGGTGTACAAGAAAATTAAAAGGCACAATAAGTAAAATTTTACCAAACGGCATATCTGGTTTTATCAAAGCTGATAATGGTAAAGACTCATACTTTTTCAGGTTTAATTCTGTAAAAGCAAAAAGATTTTATTCAGGAAGGTAAAAAAGTTAACTTCCTTATAACTGAAAGCTTTGATAAGAAAAAGAATCAGAAATCATTTGAAGCAGTTGAAATATTTTTATTAAAATCATAAAATTTAGATTCTTTATTTGCAGGAAGATTTTTAAAACTTAATCGCAATATATTCAATTATCTTTGATACATATTTCTTTAATTCTTGTCCATCACTATTGCTTATTTTTTACTTTAGTTTATATTTGCACCACAACCCACGCAATATTACACATTCTACACAAAGGCTTTCCTTTTTATTCAGACTATAGACGTTAGACAATAGATTTTAGACAAAGGTGCGTTTATTCAAATTCATTGAAAGAAGATGAAGATATTTGTCTTACAAAAGACTTGTTAGTCTATAACAGATTACGTATTTTTAAAGCAGTTTCCAAAATATGGAGTATGAGTATTCAAATCAATTTACCGGAAGGATTACAAATCAGCCCATTTGAGCTTAATATGCTACTTGCCGCCAAACTATTTGATGAAGGGTTGATTACTTCAGGGCAAGGCGCTGAAATGGTTGGTTTATCCAAACAGGCATTTATTGAGATGCTTGGAAAATATAAAGTTTCGGTCTTTCAATATAATATCAACGAAATAGAATCGGATATTGCCAATGCCTGATAAAATTGTCATCGCAGATGCCAGCCCCCGCTAGCGCCAGATTGTATCCGGTGCTTATTAATCAAATATCAAAAACATATCATCCCTCTTGACATTTTATTTTTCCTCTTTATATTTGCATCACAACTCATACATCATTACACATTCTACACAAAGGCTTTCCTTTTTATTCAGACTATAGACGTTAGACAATAGATTTTAGAGGCTTTGAGGTCTTATTTGGCTATGATGAAATAGTGATAGTTTTATGTCTATTACCTAATATCTAAGGTCTATCGTCTAATATCTAAAGTCTCCCAAAATGATTATTTAACAATTAAAACAAATTTATACAATGAGTTCTAATTCAGAAACGGGTCATGCCAAGAATGTGGCGAATTTTGAGAAATTGAATGTATATGCGAACGGATATGGAGCGGTGTTTCAACCGAGTAAAGCCGCGCTTCAATTGCCGGAGTTGCAACGCTTACTGAGTGAGTCCCGCGCTATTATGCTGACGGTGCAACAACTGGAATCCAACAAAAAAAAGATTCAAAACGAACGCGCCGCGGCGTTCAAACAGATGAAGCCACTTTGTACGCGCATTATCAATATGTTGCGCTCGTCGGATGCCGCCGATAAGACGGTGGAAGATGCCGTTGCGATTAATAATAAAATCAAAGGTATTCGCCTTACCAAAAAAGAAAATACAGATGAAACTGACGAGAATGCCTCTGACCCGGCTACCGCAGAGGTCACATTATATGCCATGACCGAGGAAGGAACCATGACGCCTGTCACCGAAATCGATCCTGATAGTACGCCTGAGAAACGTACCTATTCTCATGCACGAACCTCGCAGGATCAGTTGATGGAGCATTTTAGTCTTTTGTTGATTCTACTGGAAACGGAAATACATTATAATCCGAATGAACAGGAACTGCAATTGGACACCTTGCGCATGTATCTGGAGACATTGCGATCAACCAACTCTGCGTTTATTGCAGCAGAAGTAGAGTTAAGCAACGCTCGCATTGTCCGCAATCATCTACTGTATGGTGAGAAAACTGGTATTTGTGATGTTGCCCAGGATGTAAAACAATATGTAAAAGCGCTATTCGGAGTAAAAAGCCCACAATACAAGCAGATTAAGGGGTTTAAAGTTTGTGCGTGCTAAAATTTGAGATATGGAAACCATATCTCTTTTAGTGATAAGCTATCTACAGTTTAGAATGGACAACACTTAGTTTGGAATAGTCATCCCACCTGAAGCCACATTTTGGAATATTTGATAAGCAATTATCTTTGGAATAGTCATCCGCAACTTTGGAACACACACGATAGACACTTTGGAACACAACATTTGTTTGGAATAGTCAACTACACTTTGGAACACAACAGTAACAACTTACACTTTGGAAACACTTTGGGAATAACAACTACACTTTGGAATAGCAACTATTTTGATAGCAACCCATTTGGAATGGCCAACATTAGTTTGGAATAGTCCCAACTTTTTGGAATAGCTAACAATTAGTTTGGAATAGTCAACTTCCACTTTGGAATGGCAACAATTAGTTTGGAATAATGACTTACACTTTGGAATGAACAACCTACACTTTGGAATAGGTAACCGTAACTTAAAAATAAGCGATCGTTTATTAGGATAAGGCAATCATTATTTAAAAATGAATAACTATTGCTTAATAATAGGAAGCTGTTAATCGATGATAGCCTGTTGTTGGTGAATGAATAGGAGTAGTTTTTTTTCATTTGATTATATAGTACCATGGATGACATCCTTGATTGTGATGTCATCCATTCTTTATTTTAGATTATTGGCTCACCGCGCTGAGTGGCTGCGGATTGGGCACAATATTGGCGATCGGTTTGATGGATTGCAGGTAAGCAAACATGGCGCTGACATCTTCATCGCTGATATTGACGAAATTCTGCCAGGGCATAGGTGGCAACAGCGGACGCGTGCCATCCATTCCTTTGGATTTACCTTCCTTCAAGGCTTTTTTGAATTGCGCTTCTGTCCAATTGCCTAGTCCCGTTTCATCAGGCGTTAAATTCGCGGCATAAGACACCCCCCAAGGGCCGATACCCGCCGTTAAAATAGGTGTAAACAGTACCCAATCTTTGAGCAGGGCAGTATCGATTTTGGCTAAGGGCATATCTGCGGGATGTCCTGATAGCATACGTGTGGGATCGAGTTCCGGGCCGTTGGGTCCCATCACCTTAGGTGTATGACAGTCATTACAACCCATAATCGTGACCAAATATTCTCCGCGTTTCACTAATTCTTCCTGGGTAGGCTTAGTTGCAGTAGCGTCTTCTTTGCTTGGTTGATTGCAAGCGAGTACAAATCCAATAAGACTCGCAATCACAGCGAGTGTAAGCATACGGTTTTTCATTTTCAGTTGTATTAAGTGTTCAAATCGGATTCAAATGTAATGGAATAAAATTATTTTTCAGAAAGGAGAAGGTAACCTCGAAAAGGATTTATGGAGTATAAAAATACAGTATTCCATCCGAATTTTGAAAAAGTGGAAATGCAATAATTGAAAGGCTATCACACAGGAAAAATAAAGACAAGAAAACATAAATAGATGTCATCACTTCGAGTAATGACATCTATCTTATTACATCGTGAAATAAATCTTTCATTATAAACCTATAAAGTTTCAAAAAACCTTATGGGTTTGGTTAAGAAACCATGTATTGGAATATAATTCAGAATGTACTTATTCATATTGGAAGGATTACACTTAGAAAGTCGGGCAACCAATATCTTTACCGCGCTTGCGTCCGCCGATAAGACCTTTGCCACCGCCGCTACTGTAGCCACTACCACCGAGAAAGTAGGAAATCGTGATGCCACCCATCATATACCAATCGGTAAACTCGCCGCCGCGATTGTACGTGACATCCCCATTTTCGGGGCCGGTGATCAGCGAATTGCTAAACATCGCCGCCAGACTGCCATTCCCATCATATACATCGAGGTAATTGACCTCCGCGAAGCTAATATCATCCAGATGATCGGTAAAGGTTCTCCGCCAGCCAAATTCTGCCCCAATGGCCCAGGTATCGTTGATAATAAATTTCAAACCGCCACCAAACGGTACGCTGAATTGGGTCAGTTGGTAAGGAGCTTCGTAACCCGGCAAACCTTGCCCTTCCGTACCGAGGGGTTGCAAATCCACCCAGCCATTATCGAAAGATGTTTGCGGATTAAAGCGATAAACCGCTCCGCCAGCGAACAAATACGGTTTGAACATGAAGTTATCACCGCCAAGCGTGAAGAGATTTACTTCGGCAGTGAGGGTAATTCCCTGATATTGGAACGAAATTCCGGGCGAATGACTTCCACCGATGTATCACCGACTCCCGTGATTTTGCCTAAAGACAAACCTAAGCGAAGCGACAAAGCATTATTGATATTATAGCGCCCGAAAGCGCCGCCGGCAGGATTCACTTCATCGAGATAGACACCAAATTCTTTGGGTGATAGATCACCACTGTACAAAGAGCCTCCAAGCAGTAAGCCCAACTCGAAACTTTGGGCGTATACGATAGCTGCAAAGCTAAAGCTAATGTTCAAAAGGATTATCCATTTTCTCATACGTATGAGTTTTTTTGAGATTATGAAGCAATTTGATACTTTTTCTGGAGAAATGCCACTATGCAACGATGGAAGCGCGTCGAATATTTTTATAAAGCAGGAAAGATCTGTGAATATGTCGGATTATCAAACTATTGGAACACCCTACTTTAGTGAATGGAAGGTGTTCCAATAGGAATGATGCGTCTTATTTTACCAACCGCTGAAACAAGGCACAGGATCGCGGAAAGCTTTTCGGATGGCCTCTCCAAAATTATAAGAAACCATAAACAAGCCTGTGTAATACCAATCCTCCGCGCCGCTACCCCGCCGATAGGTTACATCTACGGGTTCATCAGGAAGATTTGGGTTGCTCAGTTGGGCAGCAACAGGGCCATTACCTTCGTATAATGCTCTATAATTGATAGAAGTATCACTCACATCGTCGAGATAATCGGTCATCAACTTTCTACCGCTCATTTCAAAAGCAACACTCCAACGATCACTCAGCACAAAGCGAAGACCCGCGCCGATTGGGAAATTAATTTGTGTGCGACTGTATTTATCATTATAGCCAGGAAGCCCTTGACCTTCTGTACCAAGCGGTTGCAATTCTACAAGACTGCCATCCGGCGCTTCGGCCTTGGGATTGAAATGAAAAATTCCAACACCCGCAAAAAGATAAGGAAAAGTGAAACTTGATTCTGTATGTCGGATGCGAATGAGATGTATAGCGCCCGTTATATTTGCTTCAAATATACTCGATTCAAAGCTTAATCCTCTCTCGGGATAAGGACTGTAAGTATCATCTCCATCTACACTTCCAAAATTAATCATCAATCGCGCGGAAAGTTTATTACTAAAACTGGTACGACCAAAAACGCCAAACGTAGGACGGATTTGTTGAATCAGATCAAAAGGACTGCTCGGAGAAAGATCACCATTATAAGCCATGGCGCCTACGGCAAAGCCAATATCGATGGGTTGTGCTTTTAGGAAAAGGGTAGATAATACCAAGAGTGTTGTAATGGCTATTTTCATGCGAACTCAATTTGTTTTCGGGAAAATAAATTCTTATTGTAACGTCGGAAATACCTTTTATTATTTTTAAATAAAACTATTTAAGATAATTCTTTTTTCCAATATGTTCAAATTCAGGCAACAAAGGTACATCAAAACAAAGTCAAATTTTGAATTTTAACCTAAATGATTGATAACCTAATGCACATACAAGCTGTTAATAAACGTAATTTCGTGCAATAAAAACATAAACAACCCAAGAAATATGAGTATGCGGCGGCCCCGATCGGGCAATGATGGAGAGCGCGTAAAGCTTACAAGAGAGCGATTATCCCAAGCTTCCAAGATATTTAAATATATCCGGCCTTACCGTTGGTCTTTTATTGGAGGATTAGCGTTATTGGTTGTTTCCAGTCTCTTGTTTATGCTATTTCCCGGCGCAGCAGGTGAAATGGCCAATGTAGCGAATGGCGCTAAGCCAAAAATCGATCTCACATTGAAAGAATTTGGTCTATTCTTTCTGATATTATTAATCGTACAAGGTGTTTTTTCATACCTACGCACCGTTTTGTTTGCCAATGTGAGTGAAAAGGGTATGGCCGATGTGCGCAAAGCGGTTTACCAGAGTTTAATTACACAAGATGTGCCGTTTTTGGAGCAACGCAGAGTAGGTGAGCTGACCAGTCGTATCACTTCGGATGTAGAAAAATTGCAAAGCGCTTTCTCTATTACATTAGCGGAATTCATTCGCCAGTTAGTTACTTTAGTTTCGGGGATTGCGATTATCGCCTGGCTGACGCCGGAATTATCTTATATCATGTTGCTTACTTTCCCGGTAGTAGTGGTCGTTGCGATGGTATTTGGGCGTTATATTCGACGGATTTCCAAAAAAAGACAAGATGAACTCGCTAATACCAATGTAATTGTAGAAGAAACATTACAATCTTTCCCTGTGGTCAAAGCTTTTACGAATGAGTGGTACGAGGTGCTTCGTTATGGCAAATCGATTGATAAAGTGGTGCAAATATCTTTGAAATTCGCGCGTACAAGAGGCTTATTCTTTATTTTTATTATAACAGTATTATTTGGTGCGGTCTTCTTTATCTTGTGGCAAGGCGCTTTGTTGGTGGAACGTGGCGATATGCAAGTGGGAGATTTGTTTTCGTTTATTCTTTACACAGCCTTTATTGGCGGGGCGATCGGAGGTCTTGGCAATCTTTACACAGAACTTACAAGTGCATTAGGAGCAACCGAACGGATTCAGGAAATCCTTGACAGACCAGGCGAGTTGCAACCTTCAAATATGCCTTTACAAGCGCATGAACGAGTTAATGGACATATTGAATATCGAGATGTAAAATTTAGCTACCCAACTCGTAAAGATATGCAAGTACTTAAAGGGATTGATTTAATCATACATCCGGGTCAAAAGGTAGCATTGGTGGGCGCGAGCGGCGCAGGAAAGTCCACGATTGTACAATTATTATTACAATTATATAAAGTTGATGAAGGTGATATTATAATAGATGGAAAATCTATTTATAGTTACGATTTATTAAAATACAGACAGAATATTGCCATCGTACCGCAAGAAGTATTACTATTCGGTGGCACCATTCGGGAAAATATTTTATACGGAAAACCCGATGCAAACGAACAGGAATTAATAGAAGCTGCAAAGAAAGCTAACGCCTGGGATTTTATTCAATCTTTCCCCGATGGCTTGGATACCATTGTGGGTGAGCGCGGCGTAAAACTCTCTGGCGGCCAACGACAGCGCGTGGCTATTGCAAGAGCAATCTTGAAAGACCCTGCGATTTTGTTATTGGATGAAGCTACTTCTTCATTGGATGCGGAATCTGAAAAATTGGTACAAGAAGCTTTGAATCGCTTAATGGAAGGTCGCACTTCTATTATTATTGCACACCGATTGGCGACTATCCGCGACGTAGATTGTATTTACGTTTTAGAAAATGGACAAATCATAGAACAAGGCACGCATCAGGAGCTTTCTTTAATGGAAGATGGGGTTTATAATACGTTAGCAAAATTACAATTTGAATTAATTTAATTACATTTGGTAAATAAAAACAATATATCAAGCTTCGTTCTTTATACTGCTATTGCATTTGGCTTAGTAGGCTTGATCGTATTGTATGTAATGGAATTTAAATATTTTAATCGAACTTTTCAGGCGAATATCATGACGCTTTGGTCAATCGTTATTGGCATTATAATAGGAATATTATTATCAAGACGTTTCATAAAATCCGCTGACGACTTCGTTGATCGCATTCGGATTGTATTACTTTGCACGGTGGGTATTGCTATTTTTATGCCTTTATTTACAAGCTTGAGCAATCGTTTATTTAGTTTTTATGATATTAAAATGATACCTGTTGAATTCGTAGAAAGCGAAGCCTACGTTGGCAGTCGTTTTGGCGTATTGAATAATGAAAAAGTAGAACCTACGGGTTATCGAACTTTTATTTATAGAGATACAAAATTATTAAAAATTCTGACGGAAGAAGCGCTTTTTCCTGATGCCCAGCGCGGCGACTCTGTTCAATTATCTGTAAAAAAAGGATTTTGGGGTTTTGAATTTGTGCCAAAGTAGGAAGCGCAAGCTACAAGCCTCAAGAAACAAGAACAAACGAAAAGCCAACAACTACATGAAAATCAGAGAGAATTATAATCTTCAATCTTATAATACTTTTGGTATTCCTGCGAACGCTACCTATTTTGTAGAAGCGCATTCAGAAGAAGAATTGCGACAAGCATTCCAATTAAATATTCAACCATTATTAATATTGGGTGGCGGTAGTAATTTATTATTGACAAAAGATTTTAATGGTTTAGTAATAAAAAATGCTGTTGCAGGTAAAGAAATTATTAAAGAAAGTAAAGAATATATAATTGTGCGTGCAGGCGCAGGCGAAAATTGGCATTCCTTTGTAATATGGTGTTTAGAAAATAATCTCGGTGGTATCGAAAATTTATCCTTGATTCCCGGCACGGTTGGCGCTGCGCCGATTCAAAACATTGGCGCGTATGGTGTAGAAATAAAAGATGTTTTTCATCATTTAGAAGCGATGCATATTGCTACTGGCGAGATTCACACTTTTTCAAAAGAGGATTGCAAATTTGGTTATCGTGATAGTATTTTTAAACAGAAATTAAAAGGGCAATATTGCATTACACAAGTTTATTTACAACTAAATAAATCCGATTATCATGATATAAATATTTCCTACGGCGCTATCCGTGATACACTGAAAGCCATGAATATCGAGCATCCTACTATTCATGATGTGAGTAATGCCGTTATTACAATTCGCAGCAGCAAACTCCCCGACCCTGCGAAGATTGGCAACTCTGGCAGTTTTTTTAAAAATCCTGAAATTCCATTTACTCAATTTGAAATTTTACAACAAAATTTTCCTAATATTATATCCTTTCCAGGTTCAGATGGTAATATTAAAATTCCCGCCGGTTGGCTGATAGAGCAATGCGGCTGGAAAGGCTACCGCCGCGGCGATGCGGGCTGCTATGAAAAACAAGCGCTTGTGCTGGTCAATTATGGCAAGGCCACAGGCGCTGAGATATGGCAGTTGGCAAAGGACATCGCTGATTCGGTGGAGGTAAAATTTGGGATTCGGTTGAGTGCGGAGGTGAATGTGATGTGAATTTTTTCTTTTAACAGAATGTTATTACAATTAATAATAGATGCGTATATTAGCGAAACGATGTAATATTACAACAAAAATATTCCTTGCAATTAAAATTTTAATAATGAAAATACAAGAGCTAAAAGAAATCATTATTCCAATTCTGCGAAAACATGATATAAAGCGAGCAGGAATATTTGGATCCATGGCGACTGGAACAGCTACTAAGAAAAGTGATGTAGATATCTTGGTTGAATTGGGGAATAAAATAAGCCTATTGGAATTTGTTGGAATCAAATATGAATTGGAAGATATTTTAGGGATAAAGGTAGATTTGATTGAATATCAGGCAGTTAAGCCAAGACTAAGAGACCGTATCATGGCAGAAGAAATAAGAATTTATGGCTAAGAAAAGGAATTGCAGGAATGCGAGACATTGTAATTCATCAATATTTTGGAGTAACTATAGGATTGGTTTGGAGAGTTGCTACATCAGATATTCCAAAACTAAAAGAAAAAGTAATAGAAATAATAGAAGAATTAAAAAAGAATAAATATTAAGTAGTTGACAGTTTGCTCTGAAGAGATAGCTACACCACAATCAATAATTAAAAATAATTGATAATCAAATAATTATCAAATTTTCACCATCCTTTAATTCTGCTTTTTTAATTTCACCTAAAATCATTTCATTATGAAAGCCAAAAACTTGTTTTTAGTCTTGTTTATTATTGTTTTACTTTTTAGTAATAATAGTTGTAATAATATTGCTAAAGAGGATGCCATCGAAAGCGCTGTGCCCAAAACCATTATATTGGCTGTTGATGGTGGCGGCATCAAGGGTATCATTCCTGCCATTTTTTTAGATGCTATTGAAGACTCGCTTGGAAAGCAGAGTTATCAACTGTTTGACCTGATCGGCGGTACTTCTACGGGTGGGCTTATTTCGGTGGCATTAACTTCTAATAATGTTTTTAGTAATAATAATCGCCCCTTTACAGGTAATCAAATTGTACAAATTTATCAAAAAAATGGTAGTAATATTTTTGTGCCTCAGAATTGTAAAGTTGAAACTTGCGCTACTTATTATGCCAATAATAATAATGGTAAAGGAATAGAACCTTTTTTACAACAAATGGTCGGCGTATCTACTACATTAAGTGATAGTTATCAATTTATTCAGGGTTTGAGTAATAATCGGGTTAAACAAATGTTTACCACTTCTTATATTGTAAATAGTACGGGTGGCGCTATATCAAATCCGGTGCAGGGGCAGGATTATGGCCCTTATTTATTTAATTGGTATGATGCGAATGCATCTGCTAATAATAATTATTATGCCTGGGAGGCGGCACGAGGCACAAGCGCTGCACCTACTTATTTCCCGATAGCTCATGTTGGCGGTGGCCAGAGTCCGCGCTCAGGCGCAGCCGAAAAATGGGTAGTGGATGGTGGCATGATGTCCAATGATCCCGCAGTTTGGGGCATCACAGAAGCAATCCGAACAGGCATTGCAACAAGTTTGCAAAATATTATTGTTATTTCTTTGGGTACAGGTTTTTATCCTGGCGATGCGGGCGTTGGTATCAATAATGAAGGGAGTTTGGTGCCTTCTGATGGGAATTGGAGTGAAACGCCCTGGATATTTGAGAAATTATATGATTTAGAAGGCGCTGAAAATGACCGAGGTACGATTATCAATGTTATTTTGGATGCAGTACAAATGGTCACGGACAGCCAGCTAAATGAATTGAAAAAATCAGGATTGCAATATTATCGTTTAGAGCCTACATTAAGTAAATCGCAATCTGCAATGGATAATATTAGTCCTGCTAATATCGATTCTTTAATTGCAACGGCTAATAATTATTTAAAAACAAGTGGGGCTGCTACTTTTAGTAATATAATAACTGCGTTAAAAAGTAATTAATAGCATAATTATATAATAATTTTATCCGGAATGGACGAATTTTATAAAATTGGAAGCCCATTCTGGATAAAATATTAATTACCCTCTTTCGCATCCAAACGATCGTATTTCTGCACTTTTCGGCGACTTTTCAGCGGGAGATAGCGGTATGGACGTTCTTCAATATCATTTACCAAGGAATCAATATTGGTACTCATAGCTTTGAGATCATTATAAAGGGCGTCATCTTGCAAGAGCTTGCCCAATGTACCTTCGCCTTGATTGATCTTGGAAACCGTAGTATTCACACCTTTGATGGCGCTATTCGCGGAGTTGAGTGTGCCGCTTAGTTCGCTGATCGCTGTTTTCACTTCCGCCATCGTTTTTTGTAAATCTGCTTCCGCCAAATCAGACGTTATATTATCAGCATTGGCGAGAATGCTTTTGATTTTGTCGTTATTATCCTTGAGCGTAGTTGTCACCGCATCAAAATTAGCTAATGTGCCTTCGATATTGCCGGAGGAGCGGCGCAGCATTCCATCCAGTTGTCCTGTACTCGATTGCAGATTCGCCATCGTTAGGCGTAAGTCTTTGACAGTCCTTGCAATAGGAGAATTGCTATTTTCATTCAATAAAGCATTATTCAAAGTATCTACAAATTCATTTAACCCTTCTTTTAGCACATCGACATAAGCATCGGCATCATCAACGCTTAGCATCGAAGCGAGCAATCCCTTGGTCACGCCTTGCAAATAATCACCGCTTTTCGCACAATCTTCACCAGCACAAGGTTTATCGTATTCTAAAACAATCGCTTTGCCCCCCATGAAGCCTGTAGAAATGATTGTTGCCTTTGTATCTTTGGGAATTTCAACTTCTTTACGTAAGTCAAGCGTAACCACCACCATTCGGGCCGGATCGTTGGGTTTTAAATATAAATCGGCCACCACGCCCACAGGAAAACCACTGATACGGACAGGTGTGCCTTTTTGCAAGCCATCGACGGTGCGGTATTCTACATAAAAAAGGTTGGAGGAAACAAGCGCATTTTTGCCCATGATAAATTTATAGCCCCACAAAGACAGCGCAAGCGCCACTACAGCAAGAATGCCAACTTTTACTTCGTTTGAAATGGTCATCGGGTCGTTTTTTTGAACTGCAAAGGTAATGTAATTCGTGTTTTTGTCGGGAACATTTTTAAGGAACAGTTTGGAGTATGAAAGAGTTGTGTTCTGGTGTTAAGGTGTTTGAATGAAATCAAAGGAAATAGTTTAAATTTGAACAATTACTTTCAAACTAACAGACCATCGCACCATCACACTCAAACACTAATTAGTACTTAATTCCCAATTCCTTTTTGGCATCTTCAAGCGAAATTTTTTTGCCATTTTTATACGCCACTACAAAAGCATCGGGAAAGCCTTTAGATTTTAAATAGGTCTTCGCTTGTAAGGCAGCATCAAGGTCATAGAAGCCCCGCGCCTGGTATTTGTAATAATTATCTTCTTGAATAACCTCTACTTGATACCGCAAATCCTGCCACTTGTTCTGGCTTGCGTCCACAGGCTTAGCGGCAGCAGCTAATTGAATACAAAACTGTATGGATGCATTTGTTTCTGTGTTTCTACGCGGAGATTCATTGATAATAATTTTCGGTTCACTGCGAACGACTCTATCCTCAGTAGAAGGTATATATTCGTTGGTATTTTGCTCTGCAACGCGCACAACTTGAGGCTGCTTGGCTGGCGGCGGTGGCTCAGAACGCACAATAGCCGTTGCATTCACACCGCCACTTTCCACAATGCTTTTATATTCGGCGAAAGCCTGTAAAATAGCATTGGCTGCGACATCTTGTCCCTCATTAGTGCTTAGAAAATTCTCTTCATCCCGATTGCTCAAAAAGCCGGCTTCGATTAAAATACTCGGCATCGTTGTCGCTTTCAGCACATAAAAACCTGCCTGCTTCACACCCCGTGATCGCCGGCCGGCCTGCGTTGCAAATTTTTCTTCCACTCGTTCTGCTAAAAGAATACTTTGCTCCAAATAAGCATTTTGAAACATACTCAGCATAATATGCCCTTCCGTGGAATTTGGATCGAAATCGTAATTTTGCTCATAATTTTCCTCCAACAGAATTGCTGAGTTTTCCCGCTTCGCTACTTCCAGATTTTGCTCAGCAGTATGCAAACCCATTACATACGTCTCCGTGCCATGTGTGGCGCGGCTTCCAGGCATATAATTGCAATGGATTGAAATAAATAAATCGGCATTATTCTGGTTGGCAATATTGGCGCGCTCGTGCAATGGAATAAAAACATCCGTTTCGCGCGTCATAATCACGCGCACATCAGGGAATTGTGCAGCGATATAAGCGGCCGCTTTTTTGGCAATGCCTAAAGCCAAATTTTTTTCATGATTATGAGACCCCAGGCAGCCAGGATCGTGCCCACCGTGACCAGGATCGATCACAATAGTTTTTATACGATAATCTTCTTCGCCGATTTCACTTTGTTTGATACCTTTGCCAAGTGCTTCCGTTTTAAACGGCTGGAATTCTAACGAAGTGTTAAACTCCGGGGTAGTCGGCGGCAAACTAATGCAAAAGAACGTTTGAATAGCAACCAAAGTCGTTGTCAACATAAGCTTATAGTGTTCTGGTATAGATGTGATTGCTGATTAAAGTCAACAATCGGCTAATAACAATCTACATTTTTACAAAATAACGGAAATAATCAATTGAAAGCAAAGCTATACTTTGCAATATTTTTTTCCTGGGCGATTTTTTCGCTTTCGGCGCAGGCACAAACAGAGCCTCCGACCAGGCGCGACAGCATTCCGCAAAGGAATACCGGGCGTAGCGCAGGCAGAACGACTGTTCCACGCGATTCTTTTTCTGTCAACAATCAAGATAGTCTTCTTTTCAATATCAAATATTCCCAGGATTCACTGGATGCTCAAGTAGATTATGGCTCTAATGATTCCATGTACCTCGATGTGCGCAATCGCAAAGTCTATCTTTGGGGTGATGCTTATGCTAATTATACGACGATTTCTTTGAAAGCAGATTATATCGTGTTGGATTGGGCGACCAGTATTGTCACGGCTTCGGGCTGGCCGGATAGCGTTGGCAATATGGCCGGATTCCCCGAATTTGCTGACGGCGAACAAAAGTTTAATGCGGATTCGATGCGTTATAATTTTCAAACCCGTAAAGGAGTTGTGTATGATGTCACAACGCAACAAAATGACGTGGTTGTAAAAGGAACGCGCTCTAAATTTATTAGTGGCGAACAAATTCCAGGAGATACGACTCGCGCCAATGATATTGTCTTCAGCGAAGGCGCTATCTTTACTACTTGCACAGCCGATGAACCGCATTTTGGCATTCGCAGCGCCAAACAAAAAGTAATTCCCAATAAATTAGCGGTAGTCGGCCCTTCCAATCTGGAGATTATGGGTATACCGACGCCGCTATGGCTGCCTTTTGGCTTCTTTCCGCTCAGCAAAGGGCGCAGCACGGGATTGCTGTTTCCCAGTGATTACGAATACTCAGACGCCTGGGGCTTTGGCTTGCGCGATGTAGGATGGTTTTTTCCTTTGGGGGATAATTTTAATTTAGCTGTTCGATCTAATCTTTATTTAAAAAACAGATGGGGCGTCACAGTAGCTTCCGACTACCGCAAACGCTATAAATTCAGTGGTAATTTACAATTGAGCGTGGAGAGCCTGCCTACCGAAAATGCAGAAGGTACGATTGATCGCTCTATGCCCATTCGCTTTACCTGGTCGCATCGGCAAGATCGAGCGGCGCATCCAAGCATTACTTTGGGCGGTTCGATCAATATACAGACCAGCAATTTCAATAGCCGAGTCAATAACGACGCTTATAGCGTTTTGCAAAATCAATTGAATTCCAATTTTTCATTTAATAAAGTTTGGCAGGATAAACCCATCAGCTTTAGTGCTGCACTAAATCACTCTCAGAATTCACTCACTAGAACGGTCAACTTGACTTTTCCGAATTTGCAATTCCTGACGCAAACGCTTTACCCTTTCAAGAAAAAGGAACGCACAGGGCAAGAGAAATGGTACGAATCTGTCACTTTGCGTTACACCGCTGATGCTCGCAGCGCCTTCACCACCGCCGATACGACGCTGTTTACCAAAGAGATGTTTGAAAATGGTCAATATGGGATGCGTCAGACCGCCACAAGTGGCACATCTTTCAAATTGTTTAAATTTTTCAACCTGAATCCTGGCGTCAATTTTGAAGAAGTTTGGTATTTTAATACCTTACGTAAAGAATTTGACCCGACAATTGTAATTGGCGATAGCACCTTAGTATTCAATCCTGATAGTACTTTATCTCGATATGTTTATGATACATTGCGATATGGTACCTTGAATACCCTTAAGACAGTTTGGTTTTGAATCGTTCCGTACCTTTTCAGCAGGCATAAGTCTCAACACACAACTATTTGGTACACTGCAGTTTAGACAAGGTTGGTTGCGCGGCTTGCGGCACGTCGCCAAAATCAGCACTTCGCTCAGCTATGCCCCAGGCTATAATGAAGACCGCGACTACATTCGCTTTACGCAATTCGATACCCGTTTCCCTGATTCGCTTCAACAATACTCGATCTTTGAATCGGGTGCATTTGGGCAGCCGCCGCAATCGGGTCAGCAAATGTCTTTAGGTTATTCGATCAATAATATTTTTGAAGCCAAAATCCGAAAAGACACAGCAGATAAGAAGATTAAGTTGTTTGATAATTTGGTTGTGAATGGTTCTTACAATTTCTCTGCCGATTCGCTGCAATGGAGCCAGGTTTCTACAAGTGGTACGGCAAGATTTTTTAAGGGAGCTACTACTTTTTTCTACACTCATTCGTTTCGATCCTTATGCCTTAGCAGCAGATACAAATGGGAATTTTAGAAGGATTGACCGTTTTAATTTTCGTGAAAACGGTAAGTTATTACGTTTTTCTGATGCCAATCTGCGTTTCAATACTAGCTTGACTGTTGGCAAAATCAGGGCGATTTTCCAAGGAAAGGAAGAAGAGGTAGTAGAAGATTTGAACAATCGACCGAATCAAGCACCCAAAGAAGAAGATTTTCTAAGCTTGTTTGAAAATTTCAGTATCAATCACAATTTCGTTTTTGGTTGGAATACTGACAATAAAACCGGCAAATCTAATTTTGACCTATCGCTCAATTCCATCAATGTGCAAGGCAGCATTGCGCTCACTAAAAATTGGCGAATCAATATTGGTAATATCGGCTACGACTTTGTACGCAAGGATTTAACCTATCCTTCGTTGGGCTTCTCGCGCGACTTGCATTGCTGGGAAATGGGGATGAATACACAACCAACACGTGGTACGTACAGCTTTTATATCTCTGTAAAGCCTGGTACGCTTGGCTTCCTGAAATTGCCTTACCAACGCAACAATGCTGACACATTGAATGCATTCCGGTAAAATTAAAATGGAATCGGCGCTTCTATGGTGAGAATTTCACCATTCATTGGCTCTGCAACACGCAAACGCCAAGCGTGAAGCGCGATTGCATCTGGTTGATAAGAAACAGTAGAGCCATATTTAATGTCGCCAAGAATAGGACAACCAATATGCGCCAATTGCGCCCGGATTTGATGGAATTTGCCTGTATGTAAATCTATTTCCATCAAGATTCCAATCGATTTTTTTTCTACAACTCGATAGCTCAAGCGACATTCTTGTGTATTTTCGGTCGGCTTGTCAAAAATAAATGCTTTTATTGATGGTAAATCCTTGCGAAGCCAATGCGTCAGCATACCATTCTCATCTGGTGGCATTTTCTCGACTAAGGTCAGATAGGTCTTTTGTACTTGTCGTTCTCGAAATTGTTCATGGAGATTTTGTAACGCAGCTTTTCTTTTGGCGATCATCAAAACCCCACTCACCGCTCGATCCAAGCGATGCACGATCCCTACAAAAGGTTGTTTTTCTTGTTTTGCAATATAAGATTTAGCCCAATCTTCCACCGAAGGATAGTAAGCAGAATGCTCTACCAATAATCCCGCAGGTTTATTAATAGCCAAAAGCCATTTCGATTCATATAAAACGGAAATCTCCATTTTTCAAAAATAATAACTCCTTCCCGGCTTAGCCCGAAAGGAGTTATTTTCTTATCAAGAAAATCGATAATTTATACTTTTGAAGCAGCCTTCGAGAAGGTCTTTTTCTTTACTTCGGTCTTGCCTTTGATACCTTTTATTAAATCAACAACGATAGCAGAAGCCACAAAAACAGAAGAATAAGTACCAAATAAAATACCGATCAGCAGCGCGAAAGCAAAGCCTTTGATGACGCCACCACCGAATATAAGCAGCATGATCACCACCAAAAGGGTAGTACCTGAGGTATTGATCGTACGGCTTAAGGTATTATTGATAGCAAGATTGAATACTTCCTCTTTCGGGCGACCCGCATAAATACTGCTAAATTCTCGAATACGGTCGAACACGATCACCGTATCGTTGACAGAATAACCAATAACCGTCAGAATCGCCGCTACAAATGCCTGGTCAATCTCCATTGAAAATGGCATGAAACCCCAGAGTAAAGAGAACATTCCCAAAGTAATAATGGCATCATGCAATAGCGCCACAACCGCTCCCAAGCTAAATTGCCATTGGCTGAATCGAATTGCCAGATAACCGAAAATAAGCAAGAGTGCAAATACCCCAGACAGGAAGGAACTGCTTCTGATGTCATCCGCGATGATTGGTCCTACCCTACTCGAACTCGTGATATGCGTTCCATCTGCATCAGTTTGTTTGAATGAATCATAATTCACCTTGTCGCCTGCAATGGGATTGATGCCTGCAAAAAGCTTTTCGGTCACTTTTTCCTGAGCATTGGCGCTGGTATCTGCAATCAAATAAGCCGTCGTGATATTGAATGTATTCTCGGCATCCACTACTTTCACTACAGGAGTTGCTTCAAAAGGCCCTGCAAGTGCTGTACGCAATGCCTCTGCATCTGTTGTTACATTTTTTTCAAATTGAACATTGAATGAATACCCACCTTTGAAATCTACCCCAAGATCAAAGCCTTTCGTGAGGAAAGAAACAATACTTATAATAATCAATGCCCCGGAAATCATATAACCAATGCGGCGATAGCCCATCCAGTTGATATTGACATTCGACATGAAATCCTTGGAAAATCCATTCCAAAATCTCATGCTTTTGCCTCTATTGATAGTCCACCAGTCAATAATCAGTCTTGTTACTAAAATGGCGGTGAACATCGAAGCCAAGATACCTATAATCAAAACGACTCCAAAACCTTTAATTGGTCCCAAACCAAAATAAGCCAGTACTAAACAGGTCAGAATGGTAGTGACGTTGGCGTCAATAATGGCAGAATAAGAATGCTTGAAACCATCGGAAATGGCGGCTAACATTGATTTACCTGCTCGAAGTTCTTCACGGATACGCTCAAATATAATTACGTTCGCGTCCACTGCCATACCCATCGTCAAAACAATACCTGCGATACCCGGCAGCGTCAATACCGTACCAGCCGATGCTAGCGAACCAAAAATAAAGAACAAGTTGGCAAATAATGCCACCACCGATACGACTCCACCACCTGCGTAGTAAATCACCATAAACACCATCACCGTAAGGAATGCTAAAATGATGGCAGTCAAGCTTTTATTGATATTTTCTTGCCCGAGGGATGGTCCTACTACGTTTTCACTAATGATACGGGTTTCTGCGGGAAGTTTACCAATTTGAAGAATATTAGCAAAATCCTGTGCTTCCTGAATGGTATAATTACCTCTGATCGAAGAGCTACCACCCGTAATCGGTTCATCTACTCCAGGCGCAGATACAACTTCATCGTCAAGCACAATAGCGATTTCGCGGTTGTTATCCTGTGCAGCTTTGGTTGTCATTTGTGCCCAAGTTCTTGCACCAGCATTGTCCATGCGAAGCGAGACAGTCACATTCCCCGTTGTAGGATCTGTTTCCGGTCGAGCATCAGTCACGGATTCGCCCGTCAATAAAGGCTTTTCAGAACCTCGTTCCAAACGAATGGCGTATAGCTGATATTGATCGGTCTCCTCACCTGTATTGTAATCAACGTAGGGATCTTTGGCCCAACGGAACACCAAATCGGGTGGAAATATAGATTGAACCTCTGGATGATTCAATAATGTATCGATACGAGCACGTTGGTTCTTTTTAGCGATACCTATAACCGCAGGCGAAAACTGGATTTGCCCGGTAGGCAGCACCGTATTCATCGTGAGTACATCAAAGAGTGGACCTTGATTCAAATTCGGTGCAGTGTAAATAGTATCAATTTTTACAATTTGCGTCTTGTCTTGATTGCCTAAAGAATCTGTCGCAAAAGTCGTATCGATTTGGGCAATTTCGGACTGAATATCCATAGTACCCATAACTTCTGATAGCCTACGGTTGGCATCAATCAAAGATTGCTGTACGCCGGGATCGCTAATGCGATAGACATTCCAGAAGTCAAGTTTTGCAGCAGCTTGCAAGAAATTCCGGGCGCGTTCAGGGTTGTCAATACCCGGCAATTCTACTACAATCAAGTCTCGGGCCTCATCCAATGAAACGTTGGGCTGGGTTACACCTAATTTATCAATACGTTCTTTCAGCAATTTGAAAGTAAGATCAACCGTTTCATTGGCGCGCTCGCGGATAATGCGCGTTACTTCTCCATCGGAGGTTTCAAAGTTAATCTGATCGCGCAGCGATGGGTTCTTAGAAAAAAGCGGTGCTAGTTTCTTGCCTTGACCGAGTTCGCGGTAAGCATCTGCAAAACGTGTTACATAATCAGATTGCTGATTGCTCTGTGCTGAAGATGCTCTATTTAATGCTTCTAAAAAGGTAGGATCCTTACTATCATTGGCTAATGCCCGAATAAAATCGCGCAAATCAATTTGCAATACTACACTCATACCGCCTTTGAGATCAAGCCCCAAAGCCAGCTGCTGCCCTTTCAAATCCTGATAAGTCCAGGATTTTAGCAGCGGAACTTTCAACACCTCTTCGGAGGACATGGAGTCCAGAAAAGCTGTCCGCTTCTCTTTGAAACAAAGAGAATTCTCCCCTTCTCCTGGGCACGCGTTCTTGGCATAAGCAGCAGCAGCTTTTTCTACTTTTTGAGTTGGTAGAATAAAAAGATACTGAGCCAGCGTCACGAGCGTCAACACCACCAGGAAGAACTTCACAATGCCTTTGCCTTGCATAACTTCCGTTTTACCTTTTTAGAATAATCGTTAGAAAATCAATTCATTAGGAGGGAAAAATCTTGGATTTTTTAGCCCCCCAAAAAAACTCCGCAAATATACGCCATTTTTATGGTTCTTTTGCAGAAGTGCAAAGGTAAATACTTGTTTGAAATGTGCAAACGTATTTGGAAAGTTTAAGATAGTTGAAAAGCTTGGGAGTTTATAAAGTGAAAAGGCATAAAGGCTCACGGATGTAAATACTCAAAGAAATAATGCTATCACTACATCACAAAGTCCCCTTCACTCAATCTCCGAGTCAAGCATCAATCCTCCGTTCTATAAGACACTCTTGCCACAATCGACCGCCCCAGCGTAAGTTCATCAGCGTATTCCAATTCTCCGCCAAAAGACACGCCTCGCGCTATTGTACTGATTTTCAGATCAGTATCTTTGAGTTTTTTAGAAATATAAAAAATCGTGGTATCACCTTCTATTGTTGGATTTACAGCCATAATAATTTCGCGGATTTCACCTTGCTGAATGCGCTGTGCCAATGTATCAATATTCAAATCGCCAGGGCCAATGCCTTCAATCGGTGAAATGACGCCACCCAATACATGGTACAAACCTCGGTATTGCGAAGTATCTTCAATAGCCATGACATCCCGAATGGATTCTACGATGCACACCACCCCCCGGTCGCGGCGCGGGTCAGCGCAGATAGCGCATAATGGCTCGTCGGATAAATTATGACAGGTCTCGCAAAATTTGATATGCTGACGCATTTTTACAATGGCATCGGCAAATTGCTCCACGTTTTCTCCTGGCTGGTTCACCAAATGCAAGACCAGGCGCAGCGCGGTTTTCTTACCAATGCCTGGCAGCGTAGCAAATGCATTGACCGCTTCTTCAATTAGTTTCGATGAAAAATTCATAACTGCAAATGTAAGAAGTGTCTATCTAATTTTTACGCTTCCAACCAATTTGATCCCTATTCTCCTATCACCCCATCTCCCTTTTTGACATTTCCGTACCTGATCCTGCTGTTGGTACATCTCATCCTGCCGAATGTGTACTTCTTGGACAAAATCGTGTTACGCGGCATAATGTTTGGCGTCTAAATTCCAAAACCAAATAGCGACTATGAAAAATTTCCTGCATGAATATTTTTATTACACGCGTTCCGAGCGAAACGGAGCCTTGGTCTTGAGTATTTTGTGTGTGGCGCTTTTTGTAGCACCGGCACTGTTTCCATACATAGCCCCAAAACCGGAATCACCTGACTTTGAGTTGATATTGGCCAGCGAAGAAGCTGAAGTTGCCGACGATGACTCGTCTGAAGCATTAGAAATCACCCTTTTTGAATTCGATCCGAATACTGCAACAAAGGAAGAATTAGAACTGCTGGGCTTATCGCCAAAACTGGCCCAAACGATTATTAACTTTCGCAACAAAGGAGGAAAATTTTACCGAACCGAAGATTTGCAGAAAATTTATACATTGAAAGCCAATGATTATGAGCGCCTTGCGCCGTATGTGCGCATTGGAAGCAAGAATTTCCCGAAAACAGAAAGTAAAGGCTATTCCAAAAATCGACCTATTGCACAATTATTTGAATTCGACCCGAATACTGCTTCTGAAAATGATTTTATGAAATTAGGCTTGTCCGAAAAAACGGCGACTACCATTGTGAAATATCGAGAGAAAGGAGGAAAGTTCCAAAAACCAGAAGACTTGAAGAAAATTTACAGTATAAAAGAAACTGATTATGAACGATTAAAGCCGTATGTTTCCATACCTGCACCAAGCGAAATGAAAACAAGCGTAGCTTCTGCTACACCGATAAAATCACCCGATTTTCCAAATCGAGCTTCAAAACCTTTGGTAATTGACATCAATCAGGCTAGCCCGGAAGAATGGCAAGAATTGCACGGAATCGGCATGGCTTTTGCAAAACGTATTACAACTTTTCGTGATAAACTTGGAGGCTTTAGCAATATCGAACAAATTGCAGAAACCTATGGCTTGCCCGACAGTACTTTTCAGCGAATTAAACCTCAGTTAAAATCATCACCGATTTTCCGGGGCATTATGATCAACACTGCCAGCGTAGAGGAATTAAAGGCACATCCGTACATTGACGCCCGCCTGGCGGCTGCCATCGTGAGCTATCGCGGGCAGCACGGGGCGTTCTCATCGGTGGGAGACGTGGCCCGGTTGAAAGCGCTCCCACCATCTACGCTGGAAAAATTGAAGCCTTATCTGCATTTCGATTGAACTTCTTTTTAATAGTACCCTAATTTTCCGCTGAGATGATGCAAGTTGTCTCAGCCTTTTTTAATTTTTCAAGGTGCTATATTTCAAAGCCTTATTTATAAAATATCCATTCCACAACTTCATCCCGTTTGCTACGGCTAATGGGAATTTTATATTTATTAATTTCAAGTAAATTACCATCCAATGATTGTACCTTGTTTTTAGCAATAATATAAGACTTATGAACTCGAATAAAATTCTCCGTTGGCAACAAATCTTCCAGATTTTTCAAGCTTTCTAGCGTGACCAGGCGCGCATCTCGACAGACAATTCTTACATATTCTTTTAAGCCTTCGATAAATAAAATATCATCAAAATAAACTTTCACTATTTTCCCATCTACCTTAATCGAAAAAAAATCACGACTGGTGCTGGGTAACACAATAGCTGCTTCGTTTTGTCGAAAATGTAATTGTTCTTTAGCTTTATTCACTGCTTGTAAAAAACGCTCAAAGGAAAAGGGTTTGAGTAAATAATCAATAACATTTAATTCAAAGGCTTCGATCGCATAATCATTATAAGCCGTTGTAAAAATTGTAATTGGCGGATTTTTTAATGTTTTAAGTAAATTATTTCCACTCAGCGTAGGCATTTGAATATCCAAAAATAATAAATCAACGGACGTTTGATTTAAAATATCTAATGCTTTCATGGGCGATTTCACTTTGTCCACAATCTCTAAATCCGGCACTTGCCGGGTAAATTCTTCCAATAAATTCAACGCCAGATATTCGTCATCTACTAGTAGTGTTTTGATAGTTACCATAATAAAATATTAATAAAATGTAAAATCTTAATTTCTTTTTACACTTTATTTTTTTTGTTTAAAAATAATTTCAAATCCACCGCAAAAGTATTTTCTTTACTATTGACAAGCAATTGATATGCATCTTTATATTTTAAATCCAATCGCTTGCGAATATTTTCCAAACCAACCCCTCCTACCCTGTCTTTCTGCTGATTTTGATCATCTTTAGTATTAATTGTATTGAAATGTAATATCTCATCTTTTATTTCTAAATTAATTTTGATAAAGGCTTTGTCATTCGTGTCAAAATCGCAGTGTTTGAAACAGTTTTCGACGATTGGAATCAGAATCATCGGCTCCATCTTTATATTATTGCATCCCCTTTTATATCAAAATGAATATTTAAAGGTTCTTCGCTCCGCATTTGAAATAAGGCTATAAACTCCTGGATTTGCTCGGCTTCGCGCTTGAGTTCCACTTGCTCCGCTTTGCCATCATAAATAACATAACGTAATAAATTGGAAAGTTTTAATACCATTTCGGCGGTTTTATCAGATTTGACCACTGCCAGTGAGTAAATATTATTCAACGTATTAAATAAAAAATGCGGATTGATTTGTGCCCGAAGCGCCTGAAGCTGGGCTTCTTTTTGTTCATTAATAATGGCTAAATTTCGCTGCTCATTTCGATAACGGTTATATAACATTTGATAAAAAACACTGATCACTGCAATACTCATATTCGTCACCAAAGCCCCCAATGCCCAGCTTTTGCGTTCGCTCAGGAAAATCATGCCCGGCCGAATATCAGGAAACAGTAAATTGACTTCCGCACGTAATAAAGTAGCCGCCGCAAACAAGAAAAAAGAAAATAGTGTAAAATATATATAACGTTTTCGCTCAATAAATTTATCGACCAGCCAAATATTAATGTAAAAAATAGCGGCCATCGGCAATACATTTACAATGCCGCGTAAAAGACTGAGTTCAAAACTTAAAAAACGTGTAAAAATCAAGGTGTAAACCGATACCAGCAGCAACCACACACCAATGTGTAGCCAGATTTCCAATCTTTGATTGATATGTCGCTCTTCCCGAGTCATGTTTCAAAAGTAAAAATTTTGTCGTGCAACTGGCAAAAGCTTTCAACAAGTGGTTATTTTTTTTCTATGATCTGCGATTATTTTCAAATTTTGATAGACAAATTAACGCGATTCGTCTATGAGTTTAGCGATTTGATCGATAAAAACAGCTTCGGCTCCAATTTTTCGGAAAAGCATCATTTTAGCCCCTACAACCTCTGAGGCGTTCAAAAAGTCCTTTTGATAGTGCTCACGAAGAAAACAATCAGTATGAAAAAATTGAAATGCCTTGTGATTGATGGGGTGAAAGCCGACCAAGAATTAATTCGAGATCATATTGCCAAAATTCCTTATTTACATCTGGATGGCTCGTTTTGCTCACCATTGGAAGCCATGCCTGATATTCAAGAAAATAATATCGATCTTTTGTTTATGGATGTAAATACGCCTGATATTAATGGAATTGAGTTTTTGCGAATGCTGAATCCCAAGCCAATGGTGGTGTTCACGACCGCTTGTCGGGATTATGCTTTTGAAGGATTTCAGCTCGGTGTGATTGATTATTTGCTCAAACCTATTGAATTTCAAGACTTTTTTAAAGCAGTCAGCAAAGCAACGCGCCAATTTCATTGGTTAGAGCTTCCCCGTAAGAATGACCCGGCATTTGCAAAAGCGAAAGAAAAAGATTATTTAGTTATTAAATCCAATCGCCGTTTGTATCGAATTCCGATCCCCGATATTACATATATTGAAGGAATGAAAGAATATGTCGCTGTTTACACGGGTGATCATAAAAAATTATTGTTTTTACATTCTTTAAAAAATTTGGAAGACACACTTCCACACGATCAATTTATACGCATTCACAAATCTTATATTATTGCTATTGATAAAGTAACTTCGATGGAAGGCAACCAGGTTTATCTGGGCGAAATGAAACTTCCGCTTGGCGAACGCTATAAAGAACGCTTTTTTGAAACGGTATTTAGTACCCTGTAAATTAAATCTTTTACTACGAAACCTATAAGGTTTTTGAAACCTTATAGGTTTAGCTAAGAGATAATATATTGGAATTTACTTCACACTGTATTTTTATTTACTAAATTTTAATCTTCATCATCTAATTCATCAAAAGGCTTGAATTCCCAGGTATCGTCTAAGCGCGTACCGCTGGCATTACCAGTTGTAATAAAAAGTCGATTATTTATAACAAAACCCGTCAAATGCGTACGCGCAGAGCCTTCGATATTATTTTTCTTTTCCCAAATATCCGCATTTGGATCATATTCCCAAACCGTGCCTAACACGGTGCTACTGCTCATGCCGCCAATGGTATAGCCCAGACCACCAACACTAAGCCCAAGCCCGGCATGCCGAATCACTGCATAATTATCATCTTCATTGAGATCGTTTTTCTGCGTCCATTCCTGGCTTGCAGGATCAAAGGCCCAAAAATCATATTCATAAATTCCATTATTCCGGCCGCCGCCGACATAAGCTTTCCCGTCGATCACAAAAACAAATGCTTCTTCGCGCTTTGCCCCCTTGAGGCTGACCACCTGCGTCCAGGTATCGGTGTCTGGATCATATTCATAAAAATCTTTAAGCCAATTCCCGTCATAGCCCGTGCCGATATAGCCCTTGCCATTGATGGAAAACCCCACCGAATTATACCGGGGCGTGCCGCCAAAATCCGCTTTGCGCGTCCATTGCTGCCCGGAAGGCCCATCAGGATTGAATTCCCAAAAATCGCCCAATTCTTCATTTTGCAAATCCGCATTATATCCGGTGCCAATATAACCGCGATTCCCAATAGCAAATGCCACCGCTCCGCGACGCCCTTCGCCTGGAAAGGAATCAACGCGCTGCCAAAAATCCAAAGCCGCATCATATCGCCAGAAATCGCGTAAATCATCTTCACCATCATAGCCAAGCCCTACATAAGCAATATTACCAATGGTAAAACTCACTGCATTGGAACGAGGTATCCCTTCAAAATCGGAGCGTCTGATCCAGTTGCCCAGAATATCTTCATCGTCTTCGTCGCCATTAAACAGGCAGGATTGCAAGGTCGTCATTCCCAGAGCAATAAAAAACAGGAAAAATAATGATCGTTTCATTATATTCATTTTAAGTTTATTTAATTGAAATGATATATACTTTTAAAGACATTCCACGCTCATGCTTAGCATCGCCAATAATGACGCGGTTGACCGAAGTATTATAATCTTCGCTTAATTCAAAAATTAAAGCATTATGATTTATGCCTTCCACTTGTAATTGATACTGAATAAATTCCGTTATATCTACTTCATAGCGCGTATCGCGTCCATATTCTTCATCCGTATATAATGTTGCAGCATAATTATTATATGCTAATATTTCATTATTCTTATTTGCCCAAAAAACATTTAGTTGCGATGGAAGCGAGTGATTATTTTCTGAATCTTTTGTAATAGGATAAAACTCAAGTACCGCTTTTGAAATCAAAAAATCATTACCGTCTGCCAATAAATCGGTGAGATGAGGAATTTCTATTCGCATGGCTACGCCTTCACTTCCTTGGATAAAAGAGTGGTTATCAGATTTGTAAGAATATAATTCTTGCGTAATTGGTGTAAGTTCTGCAAAATTGGTGCCGCTCCGATTGGTTTCAATTTGATTGAAATAAAGGCCGCCATCTATTGGAAATATATATTTACCTTGCGTAATGGGCAATTCCGAGTAATCGGTATAATGCAAACGCATTTCAGATTCTGTGCTAAAGCCAATAAATGCAGCACTTTGAGAAGTATCCGCAGCCAAAACAATGCCCTTGAAATATTCTTGAAAATTATCATTATTTGCCAATTCATCGGCTCGCTCTATAGCCAGATTATAAATAGCCAAGCCCAAATTATCGTCGAGTTTAATTTCTAATTCCCCTCCGCTATTCGGGCGCGGATAAAATGAAATTTGCCCTAAAGGGCGACGTGTAAAGAAAAAATTACTTTTATTATAAAGCGCCGTGTCTTCCTCCGCAATTTCAATATCTTCGCTCACTCGATAAATATAAAGTGTTTGCAAATTACTCGTATCATAATAAGAATATCCATCATATTTTAGCGCCAGTGTAAGAGAATCATAACGCATATTTTTCTTTTCCAAATAATAAGAATCGCCTTCTGTCAATCCTACCTGACAATAAGCATAAGAAGTAATTCTGCCCAATTGTACATCAAGATGGCTACCAACTAATAACCGATCCAAGCGATCTGTAATAAGACTATCATATAATACCGAAGAGACCGTAAGAGAGAAGGTATCTATTACATTAATATCAAAAGTTTCTTCCGGGAAGAAGTCAATGCCGAGGTCTTCTTTTTTATTGCATGCAATAAATGCAATAATTGATAATAAAGTATATAATAAGAGTCGTTTATCATAAACTCTTGCAAAAAAGATATTCATGTTTCGAGTGTTTTCATTAAAAGTCTTTGCCAAATGTCAGGCGAGCAAAGCAAGTTGAAAAATAATTTCAACGAGCGCTGTGTATTTATCAATCAGTTCCTCTTTTTGTAATATTTTATTAAAAATCGCTCATTCATAGCGCTTTTAGCCTGGTTCGTAATATAAAAAAGCTACGATGGTTGAATAAGAATGATACGCTACCAACGGGTGGGCAGCTAATCATGTCTTTCTGCGTTATTTATTCCGGTTTTTTTAAATAATACATCATGAAAAGCAAAATATTCATAACAACCTTATTATTATCCAATTTTATTACAATATTATTGGCACAAACCAGTAATTCTATTTATTCTTCTTATGGTATCGGAAATATGCATTCTTTAGCCATAGGTCAGTTGGAAGGCTTGGGAAATAGCGGTATCGGGCTTCGATCACCCAATTTTATAAATACTTTAAATCCTGCCGCAAATGTTTATATGCAAAAACCGGTGACAGCTATGCTTGATCTCGGCGTCAATTTTGATCTTGATCGTGCTTATGATGGCAAAAATAGTAATTTCGAAAGCGGCGGAAGCCTATCGCATTTAGCTTTGTGGATGCAACCAAACCGTAGATGGGGCACAATAATTGGAATGTTGCCTTATAGCGAAGTGGCTTATGATGTGAGCGCAACAAGAATAGATGGCGCGACCCAAACGCCTTACTCCATTATTTACAAGGGTTCTGGCGGTATTTATAAAGTTTTCTGGGGAAATGCTTTTGCCATTAGCGAGCAATTTTCTGTCGGAATTAATACCTCGGTTTTATTTGGTTCGATCAAGCGCACAGAAGAATTCAGTTCTGATGACGTTTTAGGTGATTTTTCCACAGAAAGAAAGACCAATTTAATTGATTATCAAGTAGATATCGGTTTGCAATATGCATTTCGATTGAGTGGAAATCAATTTGTGCTGGGGGCTACGCTTACTCCGGGCAGCGACATGAAGGCGCACGAAGAAACCTGGCTGCGCAAGAGTTTGAGCGAGGAAATCGAAAAAGAAGATGTAACTGCAGGTGCTTATCGATTGCCACTACAAGCAGGCTTTGGCATTTCGTGGAATAATAAACGTTGGCTAATTACATCTGATGTAAAATATCAAAATTGGGAAAATGCTGACATTCCGTCTCAAAATGCATTACAAAATACTTTAAAGTGGTCACTCGGCACAGAATGGTCGCCATTAGAACAAACCGATTATTTTTACCAACAACCCTTGTCCTTCCGCGCTGGCACTTTTTTACAAAATTATCATCAAATCGTTGAGGGTCAGCGTTTTCCTGTGTGGGGCTTCACAGCTGGCGCTTCGATACCGCTGCGGCGCAGGTATCATCATGTCACATTTAATTATGTTTTTCAGAATATGGGAACTTTGTCAGAAGGATTATTAATCGAATCAAAACACCGTATTTCACTAAATATTCATCTCCGCGACATCTGGTTGTTGCAAAAGAAATTTGACTAAAATATAATATCCAATATCTTAATATCTTACATTTCACTCCATTCGTTGAAAGGTTATTACCACTCATTGAAATGATTTGTCTCGCCCATCATTTCCCATTTCCTTTGTATCATCAAGAACAAAAAAATTAAAAATTAAATCATTAATTAACATTTAAGACCATGAAAATCAAACTATTTTCTCAAAACAATCTACATTTTTTTGCTTTGGCTTTAATTGCCGTTACGATGAGCTTTACCGCTTGCAACAAGGATGAGAACGACACGACGAGTATTATTTCCGAGGAAGAAGCAGTAGCCGTCATCGAGGGAGCATTGATGAACAGTACGTCCGGTATTGGCAGCGAAGTGGCTGATGCTACTTACATTGCTTTGCAATACACTGAAAAAGACGGATTTGGCGGCCCTTGTGGTGTAACTTTTGATTCGACGGTCACACGCTCGATCAATGAAACCCGCGTCATTGCTGCTTACACGACGACCTGGCATTGGAAAGTAAATTGCAATAACGCAATGGTGCCGACTTCGCTCGATTTTGATCGCACTTCCAGCGGCGAGTACGAAACATCAAGAATGGCTTCCGAAGACAGCGCTATCAGCGATTGGACGATCAGCAATCTCGTGCTGGGCAGCGCATGGACGCTCAATGGCACGTACACCCGCAATGGCAGCCAGACTTCTCTAATTCGCAATCAAAACAGCTTTACCTCCGAATTAACCATGAACATTAGCAGCCTGACGGTCAACAAAAGTACGCTACGGGTCGATAGCGGCAGCGCTACGTTCCTCCTTACAGGTAATAGCACAGGCGGCAATAGTTTCCGATTTGAAGGCACTATTGTTTTCAATGACAATGGAACTGCAATCGTGACCATTAATGGGCAGACTTATGAAATTGACCTGAATTAAAAAGAAGTCAGATGTCAGAGCAGAGAGGCAGCCAAAAATCCGGCTTCTCTCCTCAACTCCATGATTTATAAGCTTCTAAACTTTAAATAAAATGTATTTTCTAATCGAAAAATTCGGCATACTAAATGGCTGGGCGCTCGGCGCATTGTTCGTTTTCTTGCGCTATACAACTTTTGCGGGATTGGCTTTTATGATATTTTATGTAATATGGAAGCCCAATTTTATAAAGTTTAAAATACAGTCAAAATTCCCAAAAACAGCGCGTATTCGGCATGAAATTCAGCACTCTGCTTACACCGCATTAATCTTTGCTTCTTTAGGAATCGGGGTTCATTTTTTGAAGCAAGCAGGTTTCACCAAAATTTATACCGATATAAATGAGTACGGATGGGGATATTTAATATTTTCATTCTTTTTATTAACATTCATCCACGACACCTATTTTTACTGGATACACCGCTTGATGCATCATAATAAATTATTTCCAATTTTACATAAAGTGCATCATGTTTCTAATAATCCGACGCCATTTGCGTCTTTATCTTTTCATCCTTTGGAGGCGATTGTAGAAATCGGAATTGTACCTTTATCCATACTTTTTATACCATTTCATCCTTTGATATTATTATTATTTGCAACTTGGTCTTTATTTTTTAATGTAATGGGACACTTGGGTTATGAATTATTCCCAAAAGGTTTTGTGTATCACCCTATTGGTCGCTGGTTCAATACCGCCACGCATCATAATATGCACCATGCACGATCAAATTGTAATTACGGCTTATATTATAATTTTTGGGACACCATTATGAAAACCAATGCCCCGGACTATCAGCAAACATTCGAAAAAATAAAAACATTACATAATTATTAATTTTTAATAAAAATTACCCGATAAACATGAAAGCAATTATCATTATTTTTTTATTTATTTTTATTTTCGAACAAGCTCATTCTCAGTCCTTTGGCGAATATCCTGCTTTTACAGATTGGTACGAAAATCCATTAGGGTTTCATCCGCTCAATTTACATACGAGTAGCGGCATCATTGTTCCAGCAGTAGCAGCGGCAGCTTGTTTATTATTTACAAAACGTGATACTTTATTAATAAATCGTATTTCGTTTTACTCGGAAGGCGGCATTTCAAAAGGTTATTATTTACCTAAAACGACGATGTGCCAAAATAATATTGGCTTTTTCTATCATACGAGAAATTGGTTACACCTCGGCGCAGAATTTAATGTATATCATCCCAGAGACGAGTTTAATAATACTTGGGGATTCGGGATCCGACCAATGGTGCGGTTTTTACCAATTAATAAAGAAAATTATCGCCTATTTTTGAATCCGGCGCAGGACTTATTTACTTCCTAAATGAATTTCCGCAGCCGACTTCAGGTTATGGAGAATTTAATGAACCCCGCATGGGCACTAAATGGAATGGCTCGCCCAAGTATGGCATCGGTGCAGAAATTAATATTGATAAAAGCTTTTCTTTATTATTCGGCGCCGGCGTCCATATTTCCAATGGCGATACGAAAGGCCAGAGCGCAATCCCGGCATGATAGCAATGGTTTTATTTAGGATTTAGTTATAAACCAATAAAAATTAAGTAAATAATCTTAAAATTATCAGCATGAAAACAATCATCAGTATTTTTAGCTTGCTTGTAATAATGAATTATTTGCAGGCTCAATCCATGGAAAATCCTGGCACACCGGAAGAACGCGCCGAAAAAATGACACAGAAAATGGAAGAAGATTTGCCTTTACGACCGGAGCAAGTGTCTGTTATTCAGGAGTTAAACTTGAAATACGCTCGAATCATACAAACCGAGGTTTTAAATAAAAACCTGAGTAAATGGTCGAGATATAATAAATCCATGAAAATTAATAAACAAAAAGAAAAAGAATTGAAGTCATTACTTTCTGAAAATCAATGGAAAAATTATGAAAAACTAAAATCAGAGGCTATTAATAAAGCTTGGAGTCAAATATTTTAAAATCAAGTAATTCTATACCATGTACTTTCCAACGTGCCATTTCGACTTGTCGGGATGGCATTTTTATTTTAAATTGCCTCCTAAAAACACGATGAATAAAGAAATTACCCGCATTATTAATACTATCCGTCATACGTTTGAAGGGACGCCCTGGCATGGCCCTGCTGTAATGGACATTCTTGTAGAAATAAAACCGGAAGATGTAATTAAAAAATTGCCTGAAAGTCATAATATTGCCGAACTTGTAGCCCATATGAGTACCTGGCGTGAATTTGTTACACAAAAACTAAATGGAAATATCGAATTTGATGTAACGCACGAAACGAATTTTCCGGTTATTGCAAATATTACAAAAGAAGATTGGCAGGCTTTGATCAATCGTTTACAAAAAAGTCAAAGCGATTTATTAAATGCGCTTGAACATTGCCCCGATGAAAAGTTAGGAGAATTAGTTCCTGGTCGGGAATATAAATTTGGTATCATGTTACATGGTATCATACATCATGATTTGTATCATTTGGGGCAGATTGTATTATTGCGAAAATTGCCATAATAAATCCGTTTAAACAATGATATTTCTATTCAAATCGTTTGATAGTAAACTAATTTAGAAAAAAGTGATTGCACATCATATTATAAATTTTCTTTTAATTTCAGCACCTTTTTTACATTCGGATATTACACAGCCCGATCCAATTCTCTTACAAAACCCTTCTTTTGAAGGCACGCCGGGCTTTAGTCGTTTGCCTTATGGCTGGTTTTATTGTGGCGAGATGGGCGAGTCCCCACCGGATGTGCATCCTTCGGGGAATTTTGGCGTAGAGCAAGCGCCGCAGCATGGTTCTACTTATATTGGCATGGTGGTACGCGATAACAATACGCAGGAGGGCGTGAGCCAATGGCTGAATGAACCTTTAATAATCGGGCAATGTTATGAATTTTCGTTATATGCTGCGCGATCGCCTCGTTATCAGAGCCTTAGCCGCACGACCTGGCAGCCGACCAATTTTGATAAACCCGTTCGATTATTAATTTGGGGTGGATTTTATAATTGTGAAAAGGTAGAATTATTAGCAACCACTTCGTTGATCGAACATACTGATTGGCAACGTTATATTTTTCAAGTTCAAGCATCCCAAGCTTATAATCGCCTTTTGATCGAAGCTCAATACGCCGAGGGCGAAATGCCTTATTGTGGTAATGTACTGATAGATCATGCATCTCCATTATTACCAATTGATTGTAATAATCATCAATTATTGGCTAATATTGAAACGTTTCATATTAAAACACCCATTAATATTATTGAAAGTAAAGATATTATTACAAGATTAATTCAAAAAGTTCATTTTTCAGAAATTGATCAAAGACCCGAACAGCACTTATTTTTCGTGCCTTCCGGCGAATTACAGCAGTGCAATCGCTATTTATATAATATTGCTCAAATTATATATCGTTTTCCTGATATAAAATTGTTTTTTATATTAATGAGAAAAATAAACATCATTTGCAAAATAAAATGTTGGCATTAGAAACAGAATTAATGCTGGTAGGATTGCCACCTGAAAAGTTTCGCATTCAAAAAAGCAATCCCCGTGAAGGCGATGAAATAAGCGAAATTTCTATTAAAATCAAGTAAATCTAAATCGTCACCCACCAAAAATCGCAATAAAAACATCTATAATTTATTTAAACGCAATCCTCTGTTTTACAGAGGATATTTTTTGCTTTTTACATTCTAAAAATTTAGTTATTTAACGATTAAATCCGTTTTTAGACACTAAAACCCGACGCATCATGTTGAGAAATTTTATCAAACAGGCATTCCGCAGCTTTGCTCGTTATCGAGTACCCTATCTTATTAGTTTTGTTGGCTTATTTTTAGGCACAAGTGCATTTTTATTATTAGGGCATTACATTTATTATAATTTTAGTTTTGATCGCTTTCACCATGAATCCAATCGGATTGCAAGAGTAAATTGCCTGGTTAGCATGACAGATAAAACACTGAAATACGCTGCTTCCTCACGGCCTTTGGGCGATGGGCTTGAACGCTTTTTCCCTCAAATCGAATCCTATACCCGAATGCGTTATTTCCCTGCTACGGTGATGCATGAAACCACCCGATTTGATGAAAATATTATATTATTCGCAGACTCTACTTTTTTAGATATTTTTTCATTTACTTTAATAAAAGGCGATCCCAATACCGCATTGCATCATCCTGATGGAATGATTATTACAGAAGAGTTGGCGGAACGTTATTTTGCAAAAGAAAATCCGATTGGAAAATTATTAAACCTGCAATTACCAAATGGAAATCTGAGTGTAAAGATCACGGGTGTTGCTAAAAATCCGCCGCCCAATTCCAGTATCGAATTCTCCATGCTTGCTTCTTTTCGTATGGTTGAGGGGTTTTCAAATAATAATTATGCCTCTTTATTACCAGGGCTTTCCACTTTTGTAAAAGTAAATAACGCTGCCTCAATTAATAATATAAATGATAATATCCAGCAGTTTGTAAAAGCCGAATTTGATGCATCATTACATCAAGCTTTAAAGCCGGAATTACAACCATTACATAATATTTATTTTGCTTCGGATTATCAATTTGATTTCGGGCGTAAAGGGAATCGGGGCACTTTGCTTGGATTACTTGCGCTTGGGGTACTTATTTTAATGATTGCTATTATTAATTACATCAATATTACAGTTGCATTAGGTACGAAGCGTGCCAAAGAAATCGCGGTGCGCAAAGTACTGGGCTCCGGTAAATGGCAAATTGCGGGTCAACATTTGGTAGAAATGATCGTCCTTGTTTTCGGCGTTTTGATATTAAGCAGTATCACTGTAAAATTATTATTACCGCCAATAGAAGCTTGGTTGGAAACAGATTTGCAAGTAGGCGTACTAAATAATTATCAGTATTGGTTATTACTTTTTACATTGGGATTAATATTAGCATTAATATCCGGAGCTTATCCGGCATTTTATTTATCCAAATTTAGTCCACTTGAAAGTTTACGACAAAACAAGCAATTGACCTCCGGGCGATTTAATTTGCGACAAGTACTGGTAAGTTTTCAATTTGCTATTGCTATCTTTTTTATTTTAACTGCGTGGATTGTGTTGGATCAAATGTTTTTCTTACAAAATAAAGATTTAGGATTTGATAAAGAACAAGTAATAATGATTGATATCGGCGCGCCGGATGTGGCTTCACAAATTAATAATATAAAAACGAGTTTCTCACAAATCGCAGGCGTGGAAGCTACTTCTTCGGCTTTGTCAGGGATGTTTGCGCCGCATATTCAGGCTAATTTTCAAGTGGCGGAAGATACTTCTAATCAAGTTTATTTACTGAATACCAATTATATTGCTCCTGGCTTTTTAAATACTTATGATATAAAACTCCTGCAAGGCCGCAATTTTACTGATACACCTGCGGATCGACATTATAAATTTATACTAAATGAAGCAGCGGTTACACATTTGGGCTTGGGAAGCATTGAAACTGTACCCGGAAAAGGACTCGAATACATTGGCCAAGATTCTGTCTTTAATGGCGAAATTATAGGTGTTGTAAATAATTATCATTTTCAATCATTACGTCAATCCATTGAACCCATTATTTGGACAATGACAGAGGGCGCTCGCCAGAATGCACTGGCATTACGCATTAATGGAGATATAAAGAATATCATATCACAATTAGAGTTTACTTGGAAATCATTTAATTTTGAACAAGCATTTGAATATAATTTCCTGGATGAAGTGGTCGCAGAAGCTTATCAAAATGAACAACAATTGAGTGTTTTTATTCAAGTGACCACGGCGATTTTATTACTTATTTCTTGCATCGGCGTGTATGGTATCATGTTATTCACCGTAGAACAACGCAATAAAGAAATTGGTGTACGTAAAGTTTTCGGCGCCAGCATACAAAATTTATTATTACAATTAAATAAACAAAATATCTGGCTTACTTTGATTGGCTTGATCGTGGGTGCACCTTTAGCGTATTGGGCCGGGCAGCAATGGTTGGATAATTTCGCTTATCGTATTTCTTTTCAATGGTATTATATACCGGGGGCAGTTATGATATTGATTATAATAACTTTATTATCCGTGAGTGTGCTTACCTGGCGCACGGCAAGGAAAAACCCAGTGGAAGTGCTGCGATATGAGTAGAATATTACGTGACTAAATTTTAAATAATATTTGCGAACCATTGTAGTCATTTGTATCTTTGAAGTAAAAGGTAATGGATGGCAAGAGATAAATTTCACGACGAGGTGCGGTTGGCCTTGGAAAGTGACGGTTGGCAAATTACGGATGATCCGCTTTCATTCAAAATAGGAAAACTACAAGTACAGATTGATTTGGGAGCAGAGCGCGTGATTGCCGCAGAACGAGGCGCAGACAAAATTGCCGTTGAGATAAAAACTTTTGGTAGCCCATCGTTTATTACCGCATTATACGAGGCAGTAGGAAAATATGTCATCTATCGAAGTGTTTTAAAAGAAATGCAGCCGGAGCGAATGTTATTTCTGGCAATACCGAAAAGCATTTTCAATCGTTTTTTTGAAGAATCCGTCATTCAGCAATTGATACAAGACGAGGATTTCAAAATTATTATTTATGATCAGCATTCACAAATCATTACAAAATGGATAAAATAAAAAAATACGAAGCGGCTATTTTAAATATACTTAATGAATACGCACAAATTACTTATGCCAATGTAAAAGGCGGTAATGAATTAATAGCCGATAAAGAAAATCATCGCTACCAGGTAGTGACTATTGGCTGGGAAGGGGATCGTTTTGTGCATGACTGCCCTTTACATTTCGATATTATTGATGGCAAAATATGGATACAACAAAATATGACCGAATGGGAAGTCGGCGAAATGCTGGAAGCGCAAGACGTGCCTAAAAGCGATATTGTGATTGGCTTCCTGCCGCCGGAGCTTAGGGCGTATTCGGAATATGCAGTGGCATAATTTTAATAGTTACAAAATACTTTAAGAAAATACTTATGTGCTTCAGAAAATAAAAGCAAAATGACTGTTAAAAAGGCTATAGCTATTCTTAAAAAGCAGCGCAATAAACTGACTGACCCCAAACACTACAATGATGAAAATTGGGTATCTCAAACTGCTTCTTTTATCAAAGATTTTTTTGGTGACCACTCCCTTGAATATGGTTTCATAAAACAATTTAAGTTTTATGTTAGATCATCTAATTGGGATTCCGAAGAAGATATTAAACGTTGGCTATCTGAAAAGCCAAAACAGGCCATAAAATTTCTTGATAATTGCATTGAAACACTCGAAGACAAAGGATTATATAAAAAACCTAAAATAAATTTCTTAAGCCGTCTTGGCGACACAGCACTTTGGGCGATTATAAGCCTTGGCTTACCAGGACTCATTACTATTGGATTTTTCTTCGGTAATATGTATTCAGACAAACAAAACATAGAATTGCGAAGAGAAAACAAATCTTTAAAGGATAGCATTTCTGTACTTAAAGCTTCTACTAATAATCAAAATAATACAATAGTTGAAGGTAATTTAAGTACTGACACTTTATCAAGTAACACCAATAAATAAAGAAAAATAGTTTGTAATATATACTCCTGTTTTCACCTTTTCTTCGAAGACTTAAAGATAGAATTACACTTATTATTTGCTACAGACCAATTTCCACTTACCTTTACCAAAAATCACTTTCATTTGTGAAAATCATCATCAAAACCATGCAGGGGCTGGAAGGGGTGCTTGCGGAAGAAATCAGGCAACTGGGCGGCAAGGAGGTCAAAGAACTCAAGCGGGCGTGGAGTTTGATTGCGCACTGCGCTGCGGGTGTTGGTGCATTTGCAGGATTTTATTGCCAAAAGCCCCGAAGAATTGTACAAAAAAATTCTCCGCATCTCCTGGGAACAGTACTTGGACGTGGATAAAACCTTCGCGGTGGACGCAACCGCCAGTTCCGAGATATTTCGACATTCAAAATTCGCGGCGCTCAAAGTCAAAGACGCCATTGCCGACTATTTTCGCAACATCAAAGGCCGCAGACCCGACGTCAATACCGAATTCCCGCACCTGCGTGTAAATTTGCACATCAATCAAGATCAATGCTCGCTTTCGCTCGATAGCACAGCCGATTCTTTGCACAAACGCGGCTACCGCGCCAATACGCTCGAAGCGCCCATCAATGAAGTGCTTGCGGCTGGGATGATTCTGCTTTCCGGCTGGGACGGAAAAACGACTTTTGTAGATCCGATGTGCGGTTCGGGAACTTTGATAATCGAAGCGGCTTTATTTGCAACGCATGCGCCGCCACAATTGCACCGTCAAGCCTTTGGTTTTATGAAATGGCGCGATTTTGATAAAAGACTCTGGGAAGATATTGTAGATAAAGCTAAAGCGCAAATTACTCCTTTACAATGTGATATCTTCGGTTTTGATAAGGATATGCGAGCAGTACGCGTGAGTGCACAGAATATTTTCTCGGCACATCTGGAAGGGCAAGGTATCAAAGTAGAAAAACAATCCATCGAAAAACTCGTGCCACCGACGCCACCGGGTATGGTGATTACGAATCCGCCTTACGATGAGCGCCTGAAAGAAGATGAAATCGAAGCATTTTATAAAATGATCGGTGACCGCCTCAAGCAAGCATTTGCAGGCTATGAAGCCTGGCTTATTTCTTCCAATCAGGAAGCTTTGAAGCATATCGGCTTGCGTCCTTCGCAAAAAATGACGTTATTTAATGGTTCATTGGAATGTAAATTTCAGAAATATGAATTATATGAAGGTAGTCGGGAGTAGTCAGAAATTTGAAATTAGAAAGTTGAAAAAAGCTCGTAAAAGCTTTCTGACTTTAGTTTGCTTCTTAATTTTTTATAATATTAATGCTCAAATTGCCAGCAAATCGATTCCCGAATTGCGCCAGGAAATGAGTACTTCTTTTTCCAACATTCCACCCTTCCAATATTCCAAAACTCCAATATTCCAACATTCCAATATTCTATTTAATATTTACCATTTACCTTTAAACCTATCCCCCTATAAGCCCATAAGCCTTTACACCAATTCCAACATCCCAAATCTCCATCGCTACGAGCACCTCCCTATTTTCTGCAAAATCGAAGTAAAAATGGAGCAAGCCGCCAAGTTTCCTATCAAAGTGCGCCTCGGCGATGTGGAATATGTGGATCGTTTGGAAGGTAAAAGGAATTAAGAGAACTAAGGCGTTCTGAAATACTCAACAATTCCTATCTTTTAATACAAAAATGCCCCTCTCCTACTCAACGTTGGGTCTTTGCATGGCAACGTTCCTATCTGAGATAGGAAACTTCCTACCTGGAGCACAAAATTTGCTATCCGGAGAGTGAATGTTTCTATGATGAAGAGGAACATTTCTATGCAGAAAGGAAACATTGCCTTCATTTGCTTCGACGTCGAATACCAGAAGTGCAATTTCCAATAAAAAAGCCCTCCCGCGTGCGCAGAAAGGCTTTCTTTTCCTAATTTTCACTACAAGTAAATTACTTGTCTTTATTGTTTACTTCTTCGTATTCTACATCGGTCACGTCCTCGGCATCAGTCGCGCTGCCTTCTTGTGCGCCATTGCCATCAGCAGCATTTGGCTGTTCCTGAGTGGCTTGGTACATTTCCTGGCTGGCTGCCTGCCATGCGCTATTGAGTGCTTCGGTAGCACTGTCAATGCGGTTAAGGTCTTGTGACTTATGCGCTTCTTTCAGATCATTCAGCGCGGTTTCAATCGCTTCTTTCTTGTGTGCCGGAATCTTGTCGCCGTATTCTTTCAACTGCTTCTCTGTCTGGAATGCCAGCGTATCCGCCATGTTCAGCTTTTCGGCGCGCTCGCGTGCTTCACGGTCGCTGTCAGCATTAGCAGCGGCTTCCGCCTTCATTTTTTCAATTTCTTCTTTTGACAAACCGGTGGAAGCTTCGATGCGAATCTTCTGCTCTTTGCCAGTGCCTTTGTCTTTCGCAGAAACATTTAAGATACCGTTGGCATCAATGTCGAATACAACTTCGATTTGTGGAAGACCGCGTGGCGCTGGTGGAATACCATCGAGGATAAAGCGACCAATCGTACGGTTGTCTTTTGCCATCGGGCGTTCCCCTTGCAGGATATGAATTTCCACCGAAGGTTGGTTATCAGAAGCGGTGGAATACACCTTCGATTTTTTAGTCGGAATGGTTGTATTCGATTCGATCACTACGTCGTACATATTGCCCATCGTTTCGATACCCATGGAAAGTGGGGTCACGTCGAGCAAGAGTACATCTTGTACGTCACCACTCAATACACCACCCTGGATCGCAGCACCTACGGCTACTACTTCGTCGGGGTTCACACCTTTATTTGGTTTTTTGCCAAAGAACTCTTCTACCGCTTGCTGAATTTTCGGGATACGGGTAGAACCGCCCACCAAAATTATTTCGTGGATATCGTCTTTGGATAAGCCCGCGTCTTTCACAGCAAGGCGACAAGGCTCTAATGTTCTTTCTACCAGATTATCAATCAGTTGCTCAAATTTAGCGCGGGTCAGCTTCTGCACCAAGTGCTTCGGCACACCGTCTTTGGCAGTGATATACGGCAGGTTAATTTCGGTTTCGCTGGAAGCGGATAATTCAATTTTTGCTTTTTCAGCAGCATCTTTCAAGCGTTGCAAAGCCATCGGGTCTTTGCGCAAGTCCATATTTTCCTGCTCTTTGAAAGCATCCGCCAGCCAGTCGATAATCACCTGATCAAAGTCATCACCACCAAGATGCGTGTCACCATTGGTTGATTTCACTTCAAACACGCCATCACCCAATTCGAGGATGGAAATATCAAATGTACCGCCACCCAAGTCATATACTGCAATGGTTACGTCTTTATTGCGCTTGTCCAAACCATACGCCAAAGCGGCAGCGGTTGGCTCATTGATAATACGACGAATATTCAACCCCGCAATTTCACCAGCTTCTTTGGTAGCCTGGCGTTGCGAGTCATTAAAATATGCTGGAACGGTTACTACTGCTTCCGTTACTTCCTGACCAAGAAAATCTTCAGCTGTTTTCTTCATTTTTTGAAGAATCATCGCAGAAATTTCCTGGGCAGTATACTGGCGACCGTCAATATCCACACGCACGGTGTCATTTTCGCCTTTCACTACTTTATAAGGCACGCGCCTGCCTCGGTGGTCACTTCGCCGAAGCGCCGACCCATAAAACGTTTTATAGAAAAAACCGTACGCTGCGGATTGGTGATCGCCTGACGCTTGGCGGGGTCGCCGATTTTGCGCTCGCCGTTGTCCATGAAACCCACTACCGATGGGGTCGTTCTGCGACCTTCGTCGTTGGGAATCACCACCGGCTCATTCCCTTCCATCACCGCTACGCAGGAGTTGGTTGTTCCTAAGTCTATACCTATAATTTTACCCATGATATGCTTTTGTTTTGTTGGTCTTTTAAAATTTAACGGTCAACGGTTTTGTACCATCAAGGCTTGTGCCAAGGCAGGCTTTTCTATGAAAATGAGGGTCAAATTGTCATTTTTGAACAAAATCAAGCGAATTTTCAAGAACGACTGACAGGAAAAATTGAGAAAGGTGACAAAACGGCAGGGAAGATATATGGTGATGAGGCGATTCCCTCCACCAAACCACAAAATCAGTACATCACAACATGATTATTGAAAATTCAGATTTCGAGTATAAACGCCATTTCTCAAAGAATCCTGAGAGGAGGAATTGAGCGTAAGCCCTGTGCGCGCCACGTAAGCACGGGAAGAAAAATGCCACGTCCCTCAGAAAGGTTGGTATAAATGGGAATGGATTGTGAACTGGTAATGCCGGAATTGGCTCTGGAAACTTGCAACAATTCTACCAACTCCTCCCCTGCCCCAGTGATTTGAATATCGAAAGAATCAAAAATACGAATACGGTCGCTGACGGGTTCGAGACTGGATTGCAAAAATTTATATAATTCTTCTCCTTTGATGGTATAAGAAATTCGATTAGAGCCGTTGTCTTCACGAAGAATTTCGTCATTCACAGTCCAGGTAAGGTTTTTGGGCATTAAATTATTGGGATTTCCAGGCGCAGATTCTAAGTAATATAAAATCAAGCGCAATTCAAAAATTTGCGCCGAAACATCGGTATCCCAGGCAAAGCTCACATTGCGATCGTAGCCAAAGTTCACTGGACTGAAAGGATTGCTTTCGCGCGGTTCTATCTCGCTCAAAATAGTCGTTTCTGCTGTTACAGGCACGGTATTTTCACCTCGATTGATGATGAGTCGAATTGTTTCTCCTGCTTTGAGTTGGATTTCCGAGGCGCGGATTTTATATAAAATATTAGGTACTGTTGCAAAAATGCCCTCTTTGCGCGGGTAGCCATCTGCCGCACCATCTATGCGTTGTAGTGTAAAAGTTTGTCCATTGCTCACGCGTTGGAGCTGTACTTGCACTTTGTCGTCATAATAAAGCGAATCCGCGATTTGCGCTATTTTCTCAGCATCACCGCCAGCTTGAAGGAAAGCTTTTTCTACACGGATATAATGAGCCGTATCTTGTTTTGATAAAAATCCGTAGGCAACCGGAATGTCCTTCCAAGCTGCTTCCAATTCAAAATCGGTGGAGCAAGAGATGACCAAGAGACCAAGAGAAAGGGCGATAAGGTGAAGGGATAATGGGGTGATGAAATGATGAATTAGTTTCATTTAATAAACTTTTACATTGGCAAAAGTAAAAAAAATACAAACAAATTACCGAATGACTGTGGCAATCAGCCGACCAAAGCGTTTATATTAAATTTCTCAGAGATTTAATATCTTTCGCCATTAAAGAAATGCGAAGCCAATTTTTCAAATTTCTCATTTCAAATTTCAAATTTGAAGGAAATGTCTGTAAATAAAGAAGTTAAGCGAATTACCACTCATGTACTGCATTCGATGAAAGCCAGCAGCGAGAAGATCGCAGTGCTCACAGGTTATGATTTTTCGATGGCACGCATCCTTGATGCTGGGGGAATCGATGTAATTTTGGTGGGTGATTCTGCGTCGAATGTAATGGCCGGACACGAAACAACCTTGCCTATTACGTTGGATCAAATGATTTATCATGCCGCTTCGGTAGTGCGCGCGGTGCAGCGAGCCTTAGTGGTAGTGGATTTACCATTTGGTTCGTATCAAGGCAATTCTAAAATTGCATTGGAATCTACAATCCGCATCATGAAGGAATCGGGCGCTCATGCAGTGAAATTGGAAGGTGGAGAAGAAGTAGCCGAATCCATTAAACGGATTTTGTCGGCCGGCGTGCCGGTGATGGGACATTTGGGCTTGACGCCGCAGTCGATTTACAAATTTGGGACTTATACAGTCCGCGCTAAAGAAGATGCAGAAGCTCAAAAACTTCTGGATGATGCGCAACTATTGCAAGAATTAGGTTGTTTTGGGATTGTTTTGGAGAAAATTCCTGCGCAGTTGGCGAAGAAAGTGTCAGAAAGCTTGTGGATTCCAACGATTGGAATTGGCGCTGGACCGCATACGGATGGGCAAGTGCTGGTAACGCATGATATGCTGGGCATCACAAAAGATTTTCAGCCGCGTTTTTTGCGTCGTTATCTTGATTTGTTCGATTTAGTGAGGGAAGCGGTAGAGCAATACATCAAAGATGTGAAATCGCAGGATTTTCCGAACGAACGAGAGCAGTATTAATTAAAGTGATTTGGTGATTTGGTGATTTGGTGATTTGGTGATTTTTGCAGTTTTATATAATATTTTTTCTGAAAAAAGCATTTTTTATAAAATCTTGATAAGAATAGTTGAATTTTTCAATTTCAGCTTGTTTTATTACATAAACACAGGAACTAATTTTAATGAAATCATCTTCAAGAACAAGACTGGCGTTTTTGCTGGTACTCATCATCGCAGCTGGTATTTTTGTGTATAGCAAAATTTTTGGTGGCGGCGTACCACTTACTTTAGACGATTATTATATCAAAATTCCTACCGGCGCTACTTACGAACAAGTACTTGATTCGCTTATGAACAAAGGATTTGTAAAAAATGAAAAAGTATTTACATTGCTTTCTGAACGGATGCAATACAAGCGCGATCCCATGCGCGGCGGACGTTACGAGCTGAAACCCGGTTGGTCAATGATTCAGGTGATTCGTCATTTACGCGGCGGCACACAAACGCCAGTGGATGTGGTACTCAATAATGAGCGAATGATAGAAAATGTAGCTGCTAAAGTAGCTCGTTTTATAGAGCCGGATTCGCTTATGATATGGACATTATTACAAGATGATACTTATTTACAAAGCATTGGCTACAATCGTGATAATTTGATGAGTTTATTTATTCCGAATACCTATGAAATGTATTGGAATAGTACGCCACAGCAATTTATAGAACGAATGGGAAAAGAACACGATGCTTTTTGGTCGAAAGAAAATCGTCGGCAAAAGGCAGAAACATTGGGGTTAACGCCAGCGGAGGTTTATACATTGGCGTCTATTGTAGAAAAAGAGACCAATCAGAATTCTGAAAAAAGACGTATGGCAGGAGTGTATATTAATCGTATCAAATTGGGCATGCCTTTACAAGCGGATCCAACGGCCGTCTTTGCCCGGCGCGATTTTGATACAAAACGTGTAACCGATTATCATACAAAATTTGATTCACCTTATAATACTTATATTTATAAAGGCTTACCTCCTGGTCCTATTTGTATGGCGAGCATCAGCAGTATTGATGGGGTTTTGAATGCAGAAGAACATGATTATATTTTCTTTTGTTCCATTGGTGATAATACCGGACTACACGCTTTTGCAAAAACGAATGCCCAGCATGAGCAAAACATAGCGCAATATGTAAGGAATCTTCGTGCGCGGGGCTTGCGATAATATTATATGTATGCCCTGGCAAATAAAAGAAAACCCCGGCGATATAACTCGTCGGGGTTTTCATAAATAAAAACAGTTTATTTCAAGAGTAATATAAAGATTCCATTTTATTTACAATAATCTCACTGGCATCTCCTTGTCCGTAAGGTCGCTCATCAAATCGAGGCGTCGTATACCGCGAGACTGCCTCCAATATTGCACTTTCAGACCTTTCAGTCACCAAAATATTAGCGCCGGTTTCTACGGTTTCCACCCATTCTGTTTCTGAACGCAGCGTTACGCAAGGTGTTTGCAAAAGAATGCTTCTTTCTGAACGCCCCCGAATCAGTAATAATCTTTTTGGCATTTTTTTGCAGCATAATAAAATCAAGGTAACCAAAAGGTTCGGTGATTTGAATATTATCCCCTGGCGCTATTCCAAATTGCGTTAAATTCTTCCTGAGTCTTGGATGAGCAGATAACAACACTTTATGTTCAAGTTGTGATAAACCATTAATAATAGCGCTCAATTGCTCCGGCTCGTCCACATTGTAAGGACGATGTAAGGTAGCCAGAAAGTAATCATCAGGATTTAAATTCAATTTCTTAAGCACATCTGATTTTTCTTGCGCCAATTCCAAACCCTTCAAGATCATATCGTACATTACATCCCCACTAAAATAAGTGCGATCTGCCAAACCTTCATTTCTTAAATTCTTGATAGCCAGTTGTGTAGGTGCGAAAAGCAAATCAGAAACGTGATCGGTAGCCACTCGGTTAATTTCCTCCGGCATTGTTCGATTAAAGCTTCTTAGGCCAGACTCTACGTGTACTACAGGAATTTTTAGTTTTGCACCCACTAACGCCCCTGCGAGGGTCGAGTTGACATCTCCGATCACAATAATCGCAGAAAAAGAATGGTCGGTACACAACTCTTCTAATTTTCCCATCATTTCGCCGGTCTGCTTTCCATGATTCCCAGAACCAATACTTAAATGAAAATCGGGATTAGGAATATTTAATTCATCAAAAAATACATCCGACATTGCATAATCATAATGTTGCCCGGTATGCACAATTTTAAAGGGAATGTTTCCTCTTTTCTGAAGTATCATACATATTGGTGCAATCTTGATAAAATTCGGTCGCGCACCCACGACAAATAAAAGACTACCTTGATTCATCAGCGTTTGAGATTGATTCTATTTTGTAATTATAGAAATTTGTGAACTGCCATCTTTAAATAAAAATTTGACATTAATAAATTCTTTATAAAAATAGACAATCCATATTATAATAAATGGAATTGCTAATATAAAATACCTTGCCTCCGAAGTTAACAAAATATGACATCCCAAGTAACAAAGGGCAAATAAAGTCAGACCGGTTATTTCAAATGGCAATTTAAATCGATGCACCCATGCTGGGTATAACGTAAAAATTAAAGGAATAAGGAAAAACGAATTAAAAAACAAATAAATATATATATCCACCGTTTGATAAGCGTATGAGTCCGGAGCATCAAATAACAACCGTAAGGTATTACATACGATATTAATGGCATAATCTTTGGGATTATTTTTGATATTTTCAATTGCTCGTTCCGACAATAAGTCCTTTCTTTCTACCCAGGGTTTCGGATTTACTTCACTCAAAAATTTTATATGATCAGGATGAATATCTGGTATCTTTCCTGCTAACACAGAATCTACTTCAAACCAAGCGCCAAACTCGTTTTTATAATTTGTACTCATCCAGTACAAAGCCTCTCCGCCATTGGTCCCGAAATAAAACTTTCTTCCCGTAAGTGAATAAGTATAAAGAAAATAAGGAACCAAACAAGCAAAGCCAATGGCCATAACAAACGTGAACTTCAAGCTTTTTTTCGCCCTAAAAATTACATAATGTCCAACTGAAAAAATAAGCATTGCTATAACGGGATAAGCGATAACTAATTTGTTTTGAATTAAAAATCCAAGCAATAACCCGGGAATTAAAGTAGATAGCAAACCCATTTTCTCCGATCGGAGCGATTTGGCAGTAAAATAAATAAATGCACAAGTTAATAATAAACTTAAGCAATCAGTTTGATTCAAAGGTAATAAATAAAACATCGGGTAATATAATCCCAATAAATATGCAAAAACCAAAGCTGTTTTCTCTTTACCGGTAAATAGTAATATAGACTTATACAAATAAATAATTGCTAAATAAGTAAGTAAAGCGTTAAATAATTTAGGGACAATAAGTGGCAAACCTAAACCAACAAAAATAGCCAAGTACGCGGGGTACCCTACCCCATTCATCAGGTAAGGATTATCTGCCGTTGTAAAGAATCCATTGACAATATTTTCAGCATATTGCAAATATCTCGGCTCATCTTTTTGTAGATAATCTTTCGAAAATAACAATATAATAATTATGTATAAGAATAATAATGGCAGGAATTTAAGCGCTGTTTTCATCATCTTAATTAAGATTGCTTATCAATAAACATTATTCTTTATACCAATAATTAAAATTGGTTAACCTGATTACTAAGTTTATTTTGAAATGATATTTGCACAAAATGTGTACTGACAAAAGCTACCCATAGTAGGATAAAAGGAAGTGCCATAAAAAAATACCTCGGAACAGCGGACAACATAGCGCAGCCAGCGAAATAAATTATTACAAATAAGGTCATTCCTGCTAGCTCAGCCGGTATGGAACGTCGATGTAAATAGACAGGAAAAAAGCATAAAGCAAAAGCTAAAATTAAAGGCATATTAATTATTAAGTAATAATACATAGACATATTTTGATGCATATGCGAATAAGGATACCCCAAAATAAGCCTTAAAGTATTAGGCAATATGTTCTTTATATAATCTTTAGGGTTACTTTTTATATTTTCTAAAGCTGCTTTTGTAATAAGATCATTCTGTTCTACAAAGGATTTACCTGCAACCGAATCCGAAATCTCAACATGATTAGGATGTAAATTAGTTACTAAATGCTTTAATTCAGGGCTAATGGCATACCACATACCATATTCATTTTCATGGGCAGTCGTCATCCAATATAATTGCTCCCCTCCGTTTGTCCCCAAATACATATTCCTGCCTGTCAAATTATATGTATAAATAAGATAAGGTGTAAGGCATAAAAGCCCTACAGCCATTATAGTGCTTAGCCTTCCGATTGTTTTTGCTTTAAATATTATATAATAAAAAATGCCTATTATTAAGCTCAGGACAACAACATATACAAAAAATAACTTAGTCAATAAAAGGTATCCCAGCAATAAACCAGGAAGTATTATATTCCAAAGCTTAGGTTTTTCTATACGACATGTCTTTACACTATAAAATAAAAACCCACATAGTAAGAAAAAAGATAATGATTCGGTGATATTTAGTATCATCCATCTAAACATTGGATAATACAATCCCATAATATAAGCAAAAAGCATCGCTTTTTTTTGAGGAATATAGTAGCCTAATGTGTTATAAAAAAATAATACACTGAAGAAAATAAGTACCCCATTTACTATTTTAGGGACGATCAAAGGCAGATTTAATCCTACAAAAAATGATAAGAAAATCGGGTACCCAGGGCCATTCATTAAATAAGGATTTTCAGTAGTAGTATAAAATCCTTGAGTCAAATTCCGTGCATACATCAAATATCTTGCCTCATCTCTAAATGGTTCATTATCAGAAAACAAGGCGATATTAATGATGTAAAGAATAAGTAAGGGCAAAAATTGTACTACATTTTTCATGACTCAAAATATATTCAGGTTTTAGGGAAATAATCATATTAAAATAAAATATACTATTATATAAACCGTCCTCCTTTTTGTCTGAACTCTGTCCAATCTTTTTTATTTGGGAAGGCATAATACGATGGGCTTGCATTCTCTGCAATAACCGCTTCCATTTGATTATTGCGAATTTTTTCCAGCGCTTCAAAACACAAATCGGCGCTTATATCAAAACATTTTTGATAGAGCTGAGCAACGGTATCGTCTGGTTCAATTTTAATACTTTTTTGGGCGAGTATAATTCCTTTATCAATTTTGGATTCCATTGTATGGATCGTTACACCTACAAAGTTCTCACCATTACGATAAGCATGAAATACAGGTAATAGCCCTGCATAAGAGGGTAAAAGGGAAGAATGGCGATTGATAGAGCAAATTTTTGGAATACTTAACAACTTCTTTTTGAATATCAATGGGTTAGAGCTAATTATAATATCTGGTTCTTTTGAAGCAATAAAATTCAGATATTCATCCTTATTTATATCATATTCAATATTGATGTAATCTATCCCAAATTGTTTTAATACTCCGCTAACGCTATGAGAGGCATTGTTCGCAGAAGAAAATTTTTGTTTAATATCTAATTCAAGTTTTTTGATTACCAGTTTAGAGATTTCAATGGGCTTCAGATAGTACCAATATTTTTGAAAATACTTATCAAGACTATTTTTTGCCGGAACTTTTGTAACAAGTGCAGCACCCACATATTGATATGTCTTGTTTCTAAGCAATGCGGCTATAAAGGCCGGCTGGTAAAAGCTGGTTTCTTCCAGTATTAAAAAAATTCGCATATTAATTTAATTTTGAAGGGGATTATATTATATCATATTGTACCTAAATATGATATGAATTGCTAATTTCAATTTATTTTTTTTGCAATTCAAAAGCATCATACAGGCAAATTATTCTTGAGCCATAAGATGGGAAGGTTATATGTTTTCTTATTTCAAAAAACTCTAAAAGCGTAGGTATAATCCGCTGTCTTCTATCTTCAAAATCCTCTTTGACACTTTTGCCGGTCAATAATGTAAAGCCTGTATCAACTATTGGAGATTTGCCGGGTGTAATTATATAAAATCTCCCCTGTGCAGTAATAACGCGGGAAATTTCCTTACACGCTTTTATCAAATCAGGTATGAATTCTAAAGCGCTGATGGCAACTATAGCGTCAAAGTAATCAGAATCAAATGGCAATTCCTCTGCGGAGCCCGAGAATAAATGTGAGTGAATACCATTATTACTTAGCGTCGCCTTAACTGCATCATGATGTTCGTGTATATCAATTCCATAAATTTCATTTGCATATTTAGAAAGCTCCGGAAAAAAAACGCCGCTTCCATAGCCAACTTCCAACATTCTCTTATATTTTGAGCCTTTCATCATAGAAAGGCATAATTTGAAGCGTTGGCGTTGTATCATTCCAAGCAATCCTTTTTTGTAATTCCAATCCGCATGATCTACGGGGCCTGTTTTAATTAATAAATCTTGAGGCAATAGAGTTAATTTGTTTAGTGAAAACAGCATAGGTACTAAGATTTTAGGAATTTGTTATCAAACAGTTTTTATTACGGGGGTAATATTTCAAAAGACTATATAATATTTGGAGGATTCTTAATTCTGCTTTTAAGTAAAGTGGTATTTATATGGAATAATTCATCAAAATAACGTTTGCTTTGGAGCGATAAAAAGCCGATTCCTAAAAATTGAAGGGCAATAATCAATGTAATTCCTCCAACAAAAAAGGCATAAGGTCGCACCTGGAATACTTCACCAACTGCCATACCAAAACGAAGCTCGAAACTACCAGTATCGACAGGTATTTCGGGCAATACAGAAAAAGTATGAATAAATATCCAGGTAATTAAATAAAATGAAATCAAGAATAACGTCAATCCGACCGTCATAAAAAAAGCGTACGGACGAAAAATAAATCCAGACATCATACCTCCCATGATCCCTTTAAAGATTCTGATACTGGAGGTACGTTTTTTGCCAACTTCTTTTTGAAAACTCCAATCTAAATGAGCCGGAATTTCTACAATTCTGGCTCTTAATATTTGTCCTTTGTAAATAATTTCAGGATTAATAGAATAAGTTACCGATTTCAAGTTCAAATTTTGGAGAAAACTCTTTTTATAAACCCGAACCATGCCTGTAAAAGTATGGATTTTAGTCGGAGACATCATCCGCATGATACGATTTACTACTTTACTTAACAATAAGCGAAGCGGCGGTACATCTGTATTTCTTCCACCCTCCATATATGGAGAAGCGATTACCATATCGGCATCTGTTTCTTCTGCTTTTTGCATAAGCTTTTCAATATGATCTTCAGCATAGCTCAAATCAAGATCCATTACAATTATATAATCACCTTGAGCTAACTGAAATCCGGTTTGCAGCGCCCCTCCCAGATTCCGATTTACCTTATGATGGTGGGCCTTTACATTAGAATGCTGGGCTGCAAATTTATCAGCCAATTCTCCTGTATTATCTTTACTACCATCATTAACAATTATTATTTCCCATCTATAAAAATGTTCCAAACCAGTCATGTATTTGCAGAGCCTTTCAAGGTTGCGCTCGATTATGGCTGCTTCATTATAAGCGGGCGTAATAATTGAAATTAAAGGGCGGTCATTATCCAATCCCTCGCCTGACTCTTTCCCATTTGTATTTATAATGGGATCTAATTTTGTTAGTTGATTTACATTCATGGTCAATAATATTTATTTAGGAGGAAAAATATTTTATTAACTGATTGCAATAAAAAATATGCCTACACAAATAACAAGTATTCCAATAATTCTGGTACGCGATAGATGCTCACGGTAAAGCAGCATAGCGCCGATAGGTATTAGAATGTAATTAAGGCTTAAAAATGGAAAAGCATAGCTGAGGTCGATTGCTGAAAGGGCGATTAGCCAAAAAAGCGCAGCCATACCATTAAAAAATAGCCCCGTCCATATAGCCCATTGTGTAATATAGCCAATTATAGTCGATCCTTGTCGCGATTCATTTTTTTGTTTTGCCTCAACTACGCCCTTTTTAAGGAATAAATGAGAAGAAGTATTAAATAAAATACTTAATAAAAGATAGCCAAATGTATTCATTTCAATTCTTTATCAAAAGAAATAATAATAACCCCAAAAACAATAATAAAAAGCCCCAACAAACGAATAAGTGGAATTCGTTCATCAAAATAAAACCAAGCTCCCAGAAAAATGAGAAAATATTGAATAGTAGCCACCGGATATGCAAAACTGAGTTCTAATTTTGACAGACATACAATCCAGAAAATAGTGCCAGTTCCAAACAGCCCCAAGCCAAGAATCACCATTGGGTGGATCAATTTAATAGCGTATTCCCATATATTTCCCTGGGTATCAAATGCTCCTATTTCTATCATTGCTTCTTTTAGTATTAACTGCGCAGCTACGCTGGGAATAATCGCAGCCAGTAATAGTAGTAAGCCTGTCCGTAGGTTATTCCCCCCAACGTTCATTTCATTTAGTGTTTTTTTAGCGATCATCATGTAATGTGTATATAAAAAATACTTATTTCTTTAAATTGTAGAAGTGCTCACTGCTGCTTTTGCCATAGTAAGCGGTAAAACAGGCAACCTATCTCTTTGAGCAATTGCGGTAGCGTGTTCTTCCATTGTTGCACACTTAAAGTTTTTCTTTAGTAAATAAAAAATAGCGTCCATTACGCGTATTTTTTTATTCAATGGCATACGCATAGCTGGAAAAAACGATAAATCTTGCGTATCATCATTGCCAATAAAATCAAGTGGATGTAGTAAAATGGAAGGCTCTGTGCGGGTTAATTTACAAAGCGTAATTACGAATTTAAAATAAAACATTGCTAATTGATAACTGTATATACTCAAAAAAAGCACATAACTGGCATGAATTGGAACTTTAAAAATAGGCATTGTTGTAACTGGAATTTCCAATAATTCTTGCCCATTTACGTTCCATCTATAAGGTTTATTGGGTCTGAAGCCATCTTTCCAACTACCGAAAAGCCCTTTCCGAGTTTGCCGTTCTTCCTTCGTTAGGCTGCTCGTCCAAAGGAAGTAAGCTCTGGCTAAAGGATTCAAGATATTAGGAAAAGTTGAAGCATCATAACGATATCCTCTTCGGCTAAGCACTTTTAATACCGCATCAGAAAAGCTAAACCCAGGCCCTCTGAACCCCCTAGGGCGCACTCCAGTCGCTTCTTCAATATGTACCTCCGCAAGTGCAAGTTCCTTATCCACATCTTCTTCCGAGTAAATATGAAGCCAAGGATCATGATGAAAAGTATGATTTCCAATATCATGTCCTCGATCAGCAATTTGTTTTAATACTGGCTTATTATGCTCAAAAACAGCATCTTGTGCTACTATAAAAAAAGTAATTTTAGTATCATGTTTATCCAAAAAATCAAGAATACGTGGTACAGCATAATCAAGATAAGAGGGATAATTTTTCCAAGCCTCATCCCCATGAGTCTTTAAATAAGTCCACTTGTCATCGAGGTCTAATGAAATACTTGTAACAAGTTGTTTCATAAATTCAGTCGTTTTTATTTATTATTGCTGAATTATTGATTCAGTTAATTGATTCTGAAGAATTTCCGCAGCATAATTATCCAAAAACTGCGATACATGTCTTGCAACGGCATTGTTATTTAATGTATCATTTACAAATTGAGACGTATTAAGTACAAAGAAATCGGGATGTAATGTTTTTGTTTTCGGAATGAGTGTTGAATAATTTAACACTTGCAAAGGTTGGACTTTGAAAGCCCGATTGATAAAGATATCAACAATATCTTCCTCGTGAATATGAGGATACATTTTATATACTCCTTCCAAAAACCAGGTTTTAATTTCATCATCCGATTTTCGAAGAATTGGGTCATCTGAAATGATATATTTTGGAAGATAGGTCATATAATGCCCAGCCGTTTCTCTGGTGTCCACCAAAGTGCTAATTCCAATCACCCCCGTAAAAGGGATTTGATCGTCAGCGATATTTAGTACATAAAAATCCGTGAGCGGTTTCCGAGTCAACAAAATCATACAAACAACGCCTAGATATTCTACTCCTTTATTGGCGTTATCTATTGCAATCAGTGAAGTATCGACAACTTTTTGCAAAACATTTACCGGTGCAGTAAAAATGACTTTATCAAAATGTTCCTCAACGCCATCATGGGTTATGAAAATGCCCCCTTCTTCAGCCGGGCGGATTTGTTGAACGGAGGTTTCTTTTAATAATTCCACGCCTTGTTCTGGGAAAATTTCTTCCATCCGATTGAAAATAGTCTTATAGCCGCCTTCTACATATCCCATTTGCTCTTGGTGTGCTGAAGAATTCCTTGCTTCAAAGAGGCGTTTGATGTAAGTCCAAATAAATACTGCCGAAGCATGTTTATAAGAATCACCAAGTTTGGCTAACAGCAGGGGTTTCCAAAACTTTTCATAAGTTTTTTTGCCGCCTACCCGTATCAACCAATCTTCCACCTTTATTTTTTCCATTTCCCTCCAATCCCTGATGCGTGAAGCATAAAGGATTGTAAATGCTAACCGAAATTTTTGGATTAGATTTAGTGGTGGAAATAATAAAAATTCCTTATTATTACTCACAGAGTAAAAATGCTTATCTACATATACGCCAGTATAGGTTTTTTTCCATCTAAGTTTATCTTCCAATCCTAAATCTTTAATGACTTGAAGCAAATAGGCGTCTCCAGGCAAAATAACATGATAAAAACGATCCCAAATGAATGATTTATAATCATGATAAGTTGCCAAGCCTCCTATTTGGGCATCTTGCTCAAATACTTTGATAGATCGGGAAGGTGCAGCTAATTTTTGAGCAAGCACCAATCCCATAAATCCTCCTCCGATAATACCTATTTTCATTTTTCAACGTTTATTTCAATAAATTGACGTTGCCATTCAATCGCTTTCAACATACCTTCTTCTACACCCACTTTCGCTTTGAAGCCTAATATTTTCTCAGACTTTGTTGTATCAGGTACGCGTCTCATAACATCTTGATATTTTCTACCTTTAGAAATTTGATCATAAGGTATCAACTCATATTTCAATTCACCGGGAGTGCCAGACAAGCGCTTGAGTAGTTTTGCTAAATCCAAGATCGTGATCTCTTGTTCGCCGCCTGCGCCAATATTAAAGACCTCGCCATTTGCCTCATCCTTCATCGTAGCCAGATAAATACCGGTAATCGTATCTTCCACATAAGTAAAAGTTCTGGTTTGTTGGCCATCGCCATGTATTGGAATAACCTCGTCTTTAAATATCTTTTCAATAAAAACAGACTGAGGACCACCCCACCAAGAGAGATGTTGATTTGGCCCATAAGACCCAAAGAAACGTAGCAGCACAACAGGGAAATTATAAGCTTCCATGTAGGCCAACGCTAAATGCTCATCATAAAGCTTTGAAACCGCATAAGCCCAACGCGGCGCTTTGGAGTCGCCGATCAAGCAGTTACCATCCTCTTTGAATGGTAAATCTGTACTCATTCCATATACATCAGAAGTAGATGCCAATACACATTTGATGGAAAACTCTCTGGCAAAATTCAGAACATTTTCTGCTCCTTTTCCATTAATTTGCAAGGTATCTAACGTCTTACCGTAACGTGGAATCTTAAAAGCGGCAAGGTGTACAATTGCATCGAAATCAGCATCTAGTTCCTGAAAAGTAGAGGTCTCCACTATGTCTTTTTGAAGAAAGGTAAAATTTGAATCGTTCATGTAAGGAAGAATATTATCTAACTTCCCCATGGATAAATTGTCTATTCCAACCACTGCATGTCCCTCATGAAGCATTTTGCGCAATAAGTTCGATCCAAGAAAACCTGCAACCCCTGTAATTAGTATTTTTTTCATATTAATAATTTTTGGTTTATTTATTGTTTGGTTACAATCTCTATTATCTTTTATAATGAAAATTAATGGCTTCTAACCCTTTTTACAAAAACATTATACAATGATTTCCATAAATACCGAAAATCAGTAATAATCCCATAGCGTTCATAAGCTTTGAGATAACGCTCTTCAGAGGCAACAATCTCCTCCAGAGTATTGGGCAAATCAGCATAAAACGGCGGAATAAACCCAGGTTTGAATCGTTCCCGGTATGCTATGAAATCTTTTGGATAAAGACTCAAGTAGTGTTGACTTACCGGCCGAATCCCCACAATTTTCAAGTCGCCTTTTAGTAAATTCCAAAGCATTGGCATTTCATCTATCCAGTATTTACGCATAAAGTACCCCAAAGGATTCACGCGAGGATCATTATTCATTTTTCCGCCAGCCTGCAAACCATAGCGTTCGTAAACAAACTGTTGTAAATACTCTGAATAAGGGGCCATCGTGCGCAATTTGTACACTTTAAAAGGTTTTCCTCCCTTTCCTACGCGTGTTAGTCGGATAAGTGGTCCGTATGTCGCTTCTTTATTATAATCTGGCTTTCCGATTTTTTCAGCTACAAAAAAAAGATGACCATTGGCGCTTATTGTTTGCTTAAGTTTAAAGCCACAAGAATAAAGCCTTCCATAAGTTTCCATTTCTGATATTACCCGGTTGCGACCGTTAGTAAGCATAAAATAGTACTGCTTGAAAAAAGGTAGCTTCGGCCACACTCGTTTGAACCAGTAATCAAAAAACAGAAAGAAAATATTAAAGGGGCGAGAATGCTTTGCCATAATTCGTTGTTCTCGCTGTTTGGAAGTTTCTACACAACCAATGAAATAGCCACCGGTGCACAGTTTTTCATTTGCGGATTCTAAAAACTTATTAATAAAGCGGATATCATTCAACCGCTTAAGATTAATGATGCATCCAATACCTTCATTTTCATAGTCACTTTTGTTACTAAAATTAACCAGATTGATTGGCGAAGAAGTCTCTAAAATTGCAAGATTCTTAAAATCATTTAAATCCACCCAAAACTCAATAAATTTAACAACGCTTGCCGGTACCTTGGATATTAATGCCCGACGATAAAGGTTCTTCTGCGTGGGTGTTCGCAAAAAAACTGATTGAGCCCTTGTGTAATCAATGTCCATAGTGATGTAGTTTAGTGTTCTTGTAATAGTGTTTGTAATGGGTTGCGGCATCTACCGCAAAATGTCATCTGTAATAAGGGAAATAAAACTAAATAAGTACTGATTACGTAAGGGAGAGAATTCCAATAAGATTACTTTAATTTTAGCATCCAAAACTTTACCAAATTCTTTATTTGTTGGGTATATTTTTCTTGTAACCAAAGAGGGTATTCATCCAACCACCTTTGCGGGTGGAAATTGAACATAACGCTATTCGGAAAATTCCCTGTTTTGATAGCGTTAATAATTTCTTCTGTAGCGTGAAAATTGAGATCAAAATAGCGCTGAACTTTATCACGAATGCTCATATCATGTCCATCCCATCTTCTGCCCGTGTCTGTCAAATAATAAATGTCTTTAAAATCTATATCTAAATAAGGTTCGCCAATAATCTCATAGCTTCGGTAATCATAATATTTCCAAAGGTCTCGATTATCATATTTTGACATAGGGCTACCGTGCATGCATATTGTTGAAATGGGCGCTACTCTCCTAAGCTTCTGAAGATGTTTCTCAAATAATTTTATAGCTTTTTGTGGGTTTCCATTAGCTAAATCCATATCTTCATAATGATATCCAATTTCATGCCCCATATCATATATTTCTCTTATGATGCGTTCGTCAAAACTCTGAGGGATAATTCTAAAATAATAAGTACCAACAATCCCTCTTTTATATTGGGTGTGAGCAAATTTGAGGGATTGTTGCTTTCGATTATCCACATCATGTCGAAGAATTACTGATCTTTTATGGGGGATTTAAAAAAATCATTGCATGTTTGAAAATGATAATTGGCTTCTTTAATTTGATCTAATAGTGTTTCATAGATTGTAATTGAAAAATCGCGCATAAAATGTTGGTATTCTTGTGTTTATTTGATTTGCAGTGATGCCCTGTATTCTTGATTGTAAAAATTGGAGACAAGGTCTTTTATAAAATCCGTTACATCTATTTTATCAGCCAATAATTTCCTTCTCCCCTCAGCAAAAGCGCCATGAAGTGTAGGGTCATCCAAAATTTGTACGCCTTTGGCAATCGCTTTTTTCACTTCTTCCTTTTCTTCCGAATAATTAAAAACCAATCCGTATTTTTTCTCTTGCTCTTGAGTATAATCCCTTGAAGTAGAATTAATGTATATCGAAGGAATCCCCAAAACTGCTGCTTCAGATGCGATGGTTGCGCCTTCTCCAAATACTAATCTGCAATGGGCAATGACATGAAAAATATCAATTGGATTGATTTTTATTTGATAAGGTTTTAAGTCTTCTGGCAATTCGTGTTCAGACGTAATTAATACCCTGCCGTAATTTGCAAATGTTTTTACAGCTTTCCGCTTCATATCCAATGTAATACCAGAGTGGTTTATATCATGAGACGCTTCCCATGATATGAAGCGAATCAATATCAAGTTTTGATCAGGCGACATATCATATTTCTCCAATATTTTAGTATTTGGACTAAAACGATTGGGATGCAAATAAGCCAATTCATGATAACCTTTATATACAACTGTTTTTTTACCAAAATTTTTACTAAATGAATCAGATACACAAATCGCTTCTGTAAAAGGTTTATATAGCATAATTTGCTCCATATTCCCAGTATCTTCAAAGGAAATATGTGGCTTCCCAAAATAAGTGGATACGTATGATGCATACATTGACCCATGGCTGAGATAAAAATCAGGCTTGAATTTTGCTGCTATTTTCCAGAGATTCCAGCTCATTTGAATGAGCCCTAAAAGCTTAGCGACAACACTTTTCTTAGCTTTTCCATACGGAATATAAGGAAGACCATACTCTTGTAATAATCTGATATTAATTTCCTTATCTCGTACAGTGAATAAAATATTATGTCCATTTTCTTTCATTTCTTCTGCAAAAAATCGGAAGAAATGTATATCGCCAGGGTGTCCGATATCGAATAAAAAATTCATTGCTTGATTTTTTGATAAATGGCCAAACCTAATTTACCTGCTTGATATAATGGACGATTTATAATGGTATGATATCGCCCGAAAGTTACTTTTTCCCCACCAAATGGTTCTTTAAACGTTCGAACGCCATATTCTTCATCTGGGCGTCCTGCACCCATAAAATCCATATACTCAAACCCATGCTTCAAAGCATAATCAATAGAGGCCCAAGCCGCTAAGATGCCTGCGTGTACCCCAGGTGCTACATCTATTTTTCCGCAACGAAACCAATCATATATTATTTTATTTTCAAATGTAGGACACATACTTCCACCTACTACAACTCCATCAAACTTGACTATAAAGAATTTACCTATTCTTGATTGCCAAAATTTTAAAAACAACTCGTATGAAGGCAAGGGTTTTTTGACTTTTTCTTTATATAATTGTTCCAGTATAATATAAAAATCCTTAACCTCTTCTTCTAATTTTGCCTCCGTAATAACTGCGCCTGCTTCAAGGCTTTTTCTTATCTGGCGTCTCCTATTACCATCCATCCTTTTTAAAACAGCAGCTTCATTATCCGTTTTAATCAAAAATTTAAATAAGACTGAAATTCAAAGTCCTCATTAATAAATGATTGATGCATTTCCGACACATCAAAGAGATTTCTAAACTCAATAAAAATAGCACGTCCCGCAGCATATTCTTTTAGTCTTGATAATAATTGGTCAGCTATTTTATTTGAACAAGGAGTATCGATGACAAGCGCCCGCCCCAAACAATGATCCGCCGAGAAAGCCAGGATGTAATTCCTTTACCGTTGGATTGAAATATACCAAGCAATGAGCCTTCCAAATTATTATTTTCATCCAAGGCTATCAGCTGAAAAGGCTTGAATTCTGAAAAGGATTCTGCTAATTGAAAGAAATCAGAACTTTGATAAAAATTGCCGTTCGGGTGAGATTGTAGAAATGTTTGATAAGGTTCAAAAAAACCGCTATTTCTAAACTCTTCAAACAGTGTAAAATTTAAAATCTGCATATCGATTGCTTAATGATATTGCAAGCTATCTTGCATATTTATTAGGGTCTTTTTATCAAATTTTCTACCATGAATCAAGGTTTCGTATATTTCTTCTAACTCCTTCTCTCCTTCTTTAATATCCAGGTAATTCATGGCGTGTTTTTGCCCGGCTTTTGCTATCTCTATCCTAAATTCCCTGTTTTCGACTAATTTTTTCAACGCATTCGCCAATCCATCTACATCATATTCTTTCACAAGCATTCCTGTTTTTTCATTTTCTATGATATGAGGAATGCCTGCATGATACGTACTCATAACCGGTAAACCGGAAGCCATCGCCTCTACAATGGCACCAGGGATTCCTTCTTTCTGCCCATCCTCCGGGATTATGCTAGGGTGAACAAAAATATCCGCCATTCGGAGATAATTTATATGTTCTTCGGAACTGTATTTTACTGGAGGGTAAATTGTAATATTACTCAAGCCTGTATTTTCTACTCTTGCTATTACTGCATCTTTCAAATACCCATCACCAACAATGTGTAAGTGTATTTTTTCCTTAGTAATCTTATTTAGTTTTTCAAATGCGTCTAGCAAGAAAAAATGTCCCTTGCGTTCAGTAAATGAGCTAATAATAACCAAATCAACAACATCTTTTTCTTGATAATTACGCTCAATAAAAAACGGCTCTGTTTCTGTACCATAATAATGAACAATAATTTTTTCCTCTGGGCAACCCAGTTGAATCAAGTCCATTTTCATATCTTCAGACATTGCCAAAACAGCCGTCACCCCAGGGTTATAAAATACTCCTTTTTTTAACCAAGTATTACCATATCCCCAAAACCTTTTAGGAAAACTGGCGCAATCATATCCGTAAAATGATACACAACTTGGGATATTAAGCTCTTTAATTATATCTGCATAAACTAAACAATCCACACCATAGTGAATATGAAGAATATCCGGCTGTGTGTTTTGAATATACGCTTTTACTCTTTTTTTAACTGCCGGAGTAAAAAACCTAAATTTATTATATAATTGCTGCTCAAGCCTTGATTCTATTGGGTGATAAGTATCAAAACGTGCGCTCAATTCATTAAAAAAATGTCCTTCTTTTTTTTGTGCATATATCAAAGAAGGCTTATAACGCTGATGATGTACAATTTGATTTCGGATAAAAGAGGCTGTAAATGGCAATAACCACCTCATAAGATGTAGAACGTTCATTCAGATAATATTTTATGGGTTGTTAATTCTTTTGAAGGCTTACTTGATAAACTTAAATTATGAGATTTTAACCAATATTGTAAAGAAGAAAGTTTGATATAGCTTTTTCGATCGATTGATCTCATTTTATAAATATTTTCACCGACAATTGTATCTCCAAATAAATATTTTTTATTTTTTTCAATGTGCTCAAGCGCCATTTTTTGTTGAAAATCCAATTGAGTCGTTTTCTTTATTTTTTTCTTATGCAATAAATAATCAATAGCTAACAGAGGGTAATATTGTTTTTTGATAACATATCGGGGGCGATACCCATGTGTGCTAATAATATTGGATAATACGGGATTATTATGAATAAGGTTTCCGTATAGTTGATGAATAGAAATATTTTTTATCAGGCTCTTTTCTTTGGAAAAATGATAAATCCAGGGATAGGGAGTCTTTAGCAAAATTTCAATAAATTCTATATCAAAGAAAGGATGTAAATTATCTTTCCAAGCTTTTTGAATTTTAATTTCTTTACTGAAATATTTTCTCATTCCGACCATTAGTAAATAATGAAAATACTTCTCGTTTTGAGGAAGATTATTACATATATATTTCTGATTCAGTATCATATCAGATAATTCATCACAATATTCATCAAGCTGCAAATCACTAATGCCTTCCTTATTCTCAAATAATATTTGTTTTAATGTATTTATAGGGCTGGAACTATCTAATAGCCGTATAATATTTTCGTCAATAAATAAGCCGCGATTTGAAGGTGTTTTTATCAATTCACTACCAAATAAGCCCGTAAGAATAGAACTATTATGCTTCAAATATTCAGCATTTGCGTAAGCTATATTTGCATGAGAGAACTCCGCTGTACCATCGCTTAATAAAACAGCCAAATCAGCATATTGCGAAAATTTTTGATGATAATCTTCTGTGTCTAAGAATATTGGGGTGTAATTTAATTTCAATTTTTTAGAAATAGCCTGAGGAATAGTGATGTCCCAACTTCCTTCTTTACCATAACTATAAAAATGATATTTTTTTAAGTCTTCGCTTAATAAAGCTAAAATTGTGCGAGAGTCAAAGCCACCCGTAAGGGCAATTTCGGTGGCGTCAGGCCCTTCATTATAAAGGTTTATATTATCGGTAAGAATTTGTTTTAGTTGAATAAATCCTTCTTTTCGATCCAATACAGCCCCTCCCGTATCAAAATAAGAAAACGAATTAAAATAAGATTCAGACTTAATATTATTCTCATAAATTTGAAGTCTTGTGCCGGGAAGCATTTCTTTAATTTCTTTAAGAAATGTACGCTCGTCTAAAATAAAATCAAATAAATAAAAACTTAATAAACTTACTTGATCAACCTCTACTTTCTTACCATATAAAGTTAATTTTTCGATAATATTTCCTAAAGAAGATGAAATAAAAATATGATCATTATAGATTGTATAATAAGCACTCTTCAAATTAAGTTGATCTGTAAAAACATACATTTTAGACTGCTTTCTATCTAATAAGGCGATTACAAAAGAGCCTTTTATATAGTTAACAAAGTCCTTGCCCCATTCCTGATAATATCCACTGATTTCTTCTGCAAATAGCTTTTCTTTTTTGCTTAAAAACTGATTAAAAATTTTCGTGTAACATTTTCCATATATCAAAACAAATATGTCTTCATTTAAATAAAAATCCTTATTCTCTTTTGAATTGAAAAGGGTAATAAGAAAATTATCAACGTATAATTCTTTTATTGAAATAGGTAAAGGCTGTAATCTATTTGATTGATATACAGATGCATCTAAAGAATCTTTAGTAGTTTTATTTTTTAGGCCGGATATTAAAAAATCAAGCATATTCCTTATTAATCGTATTATTTCTGAAGAGCCCTAAATGGCCTTTTGAACAAATATTTAATAAAAATTCCCCAATATGTCAATGTAAAAAGAGGGTCTCGTTTGAAATAGACATCCATGCATACTTTGTATTGAAAGGTAAATATCCTTAAATAGGGTTTGATAAAATCATATGGCTTCATATATCCTTTTAATACTGCGAATAAACTGTTTGTAATATCGCCAGGAATCCTTAGGGCTTCAAAATATAGAGACTTTTTAAATATGGGTAGTTTGTATCGTTCCCCCGTTAAGTCTGCATAATAAAACCATGCTGTTTCAAAGCCTATTTTGGTGAAAAAATTGGAAAACCCCGGAAGGCGAGGATTTATTTCGCATAAAAGGAAATCTTGATATTTGGGAGAATAGATCCATTCTACGTGAGCAAAGCCCTTCCACTCCAAAGAATCCAATAATCGCTTTGTATAATTTTCTAATTTTTCGTTTTTTATGGTGCTTCCTGCATAAAGTCTGGTGCCAGGAGTACCATCATGATTAATGTCTGGGCGATCTTTTCTAATTGCCATGAAACCCACAGAACGAGAATCAGATGTATAATAAGAATCACAACTATAGATATCATTATACTCATACTCTATAAATTCCTGAGCAATCATACCTGATTTTCTATGTTTAAATACTTCAGAGTGAATCTTTTCTATCATATCTTGATACGCAGGTAATAAATCTCCTTCTTTTCTTATTACAAAATAATGCCCTCCGGCAAGGCGCGTTGGCTTCAATATTAAGGCAGCATCACGCCTGCTAATGTCATCCCAAGCGTTTTTTAAGTCTTCGAATGATGTAATAATGAAAGTACTAATGGTCGGAACTTCTGCTTTTTCGCATTCTATAAAAATTTTGTCTTTTTCAAATCCTCGCTTAAATGTCTCATAATCAGGAGAATTGACTAAAAAACCATTCATCTTTAATATTTCCTGATGCTTTGAAATAAATTCTGCCGAACTATCATCAGAATAAATCAACACTCCTCTTTCTTCTATATTTAGTAAGAATGTTAAATAAGATTGTTCTTCTTTTATATGGGGTGAGTAGTACTTTTTTTGAATAAACCTGGATTTAAAAGCAGGTATATTCTTTTTATGGCTTATACCTACTATCGGAATGCCTCTTTTCCCAAAGGAATATATAATACCCTCCGTATTTCTCAAATCGCAATCAAGCAGTATAACGGTAGTCTTCATTTTGTAATTTAGCTTCCTGCTTATGATTTAACCATGCTACGTAATCCCCAACAGTGGTAATCCAAATGCTATCTCTTTTTGAATCAATATACGCGAGCAATGCTGGAAAAATATCATTTACAAAAACGGGTGATAAAGAAGGGTGAAACCATAAATTACAGAGTGTATTTGATTGAATGGCGCGATCTATAATTTTTTTATACCGATTAATATGATAATCAATACTCCATTCCTTCCTTAAATAGCAATCCATTGTTCTTTTAAATTCCCACAAGCCATTTTGATGTTGTATCGGGTAACCGAGTATATTACCAGGATCACTTTGAAAAGAAGTAAATCCAAGTAATGCTAAATTATCAAGATTACCAACCGTATGCCCAGGGTGTACAAATGATTTCATTTCAATATCAAATGCTTTGGCTAAAGCCTGACATTTTGTAATCTCGCTTATAAATAAATCCGACGGGCATACTTCATCACGACAATCAATATGTGAAAAAGTATGACACCCAATTTCATGTTTAACCTTAGATTCAAGAATCATTTGTACTAAATCCGGGGCGTACCACTCTGGGTCTTCTTCTAAATTCGTACAAGGATCATATTCAAACCAGTCATCATTGTGAAAATCCCAATAAGGTCCATTATACTCAGGGACAGGAGGAATTTCGCTATGTTTTTTACCTTGATGATCCATTTCACAGGAATCGAGGAAGAGATGCCCAACCGTCGCCCAAGTAATAGGAATATTATATTGATCAAATAATGTTAATAATTTTGGAATATTCTCTCGTTCTTGACGCGCTAATCGTATGGCATCCTGATATGAATTCCTTGAAGTATTATTATATCTGGGAGCCCAGGCCAACTCAAAATCTGCTGTCAAAGTAAAAACAGCATCATAATTTCGGGGAATATATTTTTCCCTATCACTACTTTTTTCGATAATTGGATTAAAACTAAGTGCAAACTTAATTTTTGAAAGCTGGCTTTTAAATTTTCCTAATAATCCCACTGTTAATTATAATTTTGATATATATCATTCAATTTCTCTACAAATAAAGGATAGCCGAACTTATTGCGATAATAAGTAGCATAATCATGGACAGCTAATAGTTGCTGATCTCGAATCATTTCTGAAAGGGAAGAATAAAAACTTAACGGATTCCCTGTTTTGAAGTGTCGAAAATATTTACCTTCCTCGCTTAACTCAAGAAATACAGGGATATCAGATGCTAATATCGCCTTACCATAAGAAGCTGCTTCCACTAAAGCCATATTAAAAGTTTCCGAAAAACAACTCATTACCACTATATCAAAAGCAGGTAAAAGATCTTTGGCGTTAGGTATTGCTCCCAGTAATACGATTCTTTTATTTAATATATCATATTCGTTTAAGTATTCGGCTATGAGTCGTTCGCTGATGTTACTTTTCTTACCAATGAAATAAAATGATACTTCTGGAATTTGATCTCTGATGTACAAATCATAAGCTTTAAATATGGTCTCATGATCCTTGCCCCATACAAAATTAGCGATCATGACAATATTTATGCGCGTTCGATCTATCCCAAGAATTTCTTTATGATTTTGATCTCCATTTAAGTCATTAATTTTAACTGCATTATGTAATACTGAGATATTTTGATGTTTAAATCCAAAATTATAAATTAATTCTTGCTTTGCTGCTTCTGATACTGTATAAGTATTGGTAAATAAGTAGCTTAAATATCTTTCTAAATAAAAAGCCCAATCTTTGGTTTCATACATCGTGTGAATCTGGTGAACTATTTTGAGTCGAGGATGCAGTAGCTTTAAAAAAAATGCGTATAATAATTCAATAAACTGGTGCGTATGCACGATCTTTATACCTTCTTTATTGATTAAATTGTGTAGCTTTTTTAATACTGAAAAATCCAAAAAACTTTTACGAAACCATTTGTAATAAATATTACCATATCGCTGGTCAAGGTCAGGAATTAATGATCCATCTTTTATCAACACTAAATGTATCCGAAAATAATCTTGCTTGAAATTGAATAAATTCAATAATAACATTTCAATTCCTCCGGGATCAAATGATGATCTGATATGTAAAACCTTCTGCATTAATTAATTATCAAAATACTTTAGCATTTTTATTCATATCCAAGTCATAGAGTTTCTCTTCCTCTTTATTAGCCAAAGTATAAACCAAAGCGCCATAAGAAAAGAATATCGCCTGAATCATAGCACTGCCGAGTCTTTGATTATAACCAAAAAAATAGTAAGAAGATGAATGAACAGCAAACCATCCAACAAAACAAATATTAAAAACAAGAAGGGCTCTTTTGTAGCGATTATTCGGCGATAATTGAAAATTCTTGATAAATAATTTCCAATTAAAGTAAATAAAAAATGAAATCAATAAAAATGTTCCCAATACCCCGCTCAATAATAACATGGATTGATTACCCATATGAAAATCCCAGTTATTAAAGAATGTATCTGAAAAACCCCAACCCGTTAGCTTTGATTCTTTCCATTTTCTAAGAACAGTAGGTCCTCTATCTTCTAATCGGCGCAGGGTGCTTTCATCTATTTTACCGCCGTTAACCATCGTCAATAAAGTGCTGATACGTTCAGTGGCTTTCGTAATCTGTACATTAATAATTGGTACTGAACTTAGAGAAAAAAATAAAATTGTTCCTAATATAATTAATCGAGTTAATATTTTTATATTTAATCGCAACACTAACATTATAAAAAAAACAACGATAAATCCAAATGCAAGCACATATCCTCGTGTTGCGGATATAAAAGCGCATAGGCAATTAATTAATACAATGCTATACAAGTAAAATGAGTTAAAATATTTAGATTTTATTGCTAAAAGAAAAAGAGAGCCAAACATAGTGATAACTAAAAGATTATCATTAAACAACCCTCTAAAAGCCTCTTTTGTAACATCGAGCGACGCTAAAACCCATACTCGATATTCTTCTTTCGCACCAAAATATGCCAGGGGGCTGGTCTTGAAAGCAATTGTAAAAACTTGAGCCATCAATGCCAATCCTACAACAGGGAAAAGGTATTTGAAACATTTTTCATATTGATCTTCACTCCTAAATAACCTTGGAATAGAATAAAAAAGTAAAAATGGTAATATCAGTTTTATTACCCTCAATTGTACATTCAATGCTAATGACAAGCCCATTACATGCCCTTGTATTACTAAAAATATAAGATATATCATTAACACATAAAGATACCACGTATAAAATGGAATAGTAAATGACTTGACGTTTCTTGCTTTAAGAACACTCAATAAGACGTAGAAATGCCCTACTTCTGTTCCTGGCAATCCAGGAATTAGAGTCAAAGTAGCTTCGTACTCTCCTAAGAATGAAAAAAGCCCATCTGAGATCACTAAGAAGTAAGCTAACCAAAATGATTCGTCTTTAGAACGATAATACGCCACCAACATACTCGTATAAAAAAGGGAGGTCAATATGCCCGGTACATAATAAGTGACGATTATTGAGCCGAAGCATAATGCATAAAATATAATAAAATCACTGTCTATACCAAATATTCCAATTTTCTTATTTGGTACAATATCTACTGCGTCGGGTAGCGCCCCAAACTGTTTCTTTGCAATATATGTATTGCTCTTATCCACTAAATATTATTATTTAAAAAACGGATTTTGATTTTTTATATCCATTTCCATTTGCAATAACAGATATACCATTTGAAGAAATAATGGGATGTTGTACTACAATCGGGAATTTATACCCTAAAAGTATTTGCAATAATTTTAAGCTCACTCTTTTGAACGGACCTCCTAAAAATTTAGTCATCTGATAATATTTGAAGCCCAAACCATACACTCCTCTACTATCCAACTCCGCCGCTTTTTTAAAGCGCTCCGTTGCTTTCTTTTTTTCTCCTACACTATAATATTCCAGTCCTAATACAAATTGCCACCATGCTTCTTCTATGGGGGGCATTTTATTTTGATTTTTTTCAAGTAATAATCCTCTTTCTCGTATCCTGGTCAATTTAACCCTACTCAATGAATTGGGTGTATCATATAAGATTGATATAACATCATCATGCAATGCATATACCTCATGATCTGCCAATTTATAACTCAGTCGCACATCTTCCATGCCTTGAAAATCCTCTTCATAACCGCCTACTAATTCAATTAATTCTTTTTTAACCATCCATCTGGAAGGAAAGCCTACCCCCATAACCTTCATTTCCACATTTCGTTCTTCCAGTACTTTACCTGTTTTCCGATTCCTAAATTGACATCCTGACACAATAAACCTACTACCTGATTTTTTCATAGCTGCAAGCTGAGATTCAAAGCGATGCGGTAAATGTATATCATCATCATCCAGAAAAGTAATGAATTCACCCTGAGCCATTTTTATTCCATGATTCCTGGCTGAACTCACTCCTTTTTTGGGGTTTTTGAAGTATTTTATTCTGGGATCGGTTTCTTGATATTTTCTAACCACGTCTTCGGTATGATCTGCCGAATTATCATCTATAATAATCAATTCCCAATTGGAGTAAGTTTGTTTAATAGTACTCGCTATTGCTTCTTTTAATAATTCAGCACGATTAAAAGTAGGCGTTATACATGAGATTAATTCGTTCATGAAAGAATGGCTTATTTTATTAAGGGGTATTATGAAAATTAAAATTGGTTTTTTTTACTTTGGCAAAACGATTTAAAACATAATCTTTTATTTCAAAATAGGGTTGTAACTTAAATAAGTGTGAAAATAAAATAACAATTCCCAATCCTATAAAACTTTGACAGAACAGCATCATTAAAGGATGAATAGCAATAAAATTATCAAGTAAAAATAATACAGATCCGAGAAGCAGTCCCAATGATAGATAAGGTAATATATCTATGAGTTGATCGCGTAATTTATATCCAATCAGATTGCCTGATAAATAAGCGCTCATTAAATACCCAGTTGCAGAGGCAATTATCAAAGCAATTATCATAGCCTTAATATTAAAAAAAATGCCAATAAAAATAACGGGAATACTAAGCAGCTTTTTAATAATTTCAAAACTTAGAAAAATATCAGACCGCCCTTTTACTTTCAACATCGTAAGATTGATCGTATCCAAAGGATAAAAAATACCAACAAGACATAAAAGCTGTAAATAAGGAATTGCTTCCACCCATTTTGTTCCAATCAGTCCTACTATAAAACTATGTGCAGCACCCGCCAAGCCAAGCATCAAAGCAAATGACAAATACATGGTAAGTTTTATCAATTTTTCATACCCTTTTTTTAATCGTGCGTCGTTATCCTTTATTTCTGATAACACAGGGTAGCTTACGGAGTGTATTACATGATTAAGCGTCTTGGATGGAAGGTCTTTGTAGCCATCTGCTCTTGTGTAAAGACCAAGCTCCCGAACACTGAAATATTTTCCAATTACAAAATAAAAAATGTTCAAATAGATTTCATTAATCAGCGACGATAAAAAAAGCTTAGATCCAAAGCTGAACAATTCTTTAAATGATTGACGGCTGAACTTTATTTTAATCTGGGGATTTGCCACAATAAACATCAATGCTGATTTAATCACGCCACCAATAATAGCCCTCCACACTAAGCTCCAAACGCCAAAACCCTGATACGCTAAATAAATAGCGATCGCCCCTGATATGCCACTTGAAGTAAAAGAAATTTTAGCGAGCGACTTAAAATCTAATTTTTTTTCTAAATAAACCCCTGGTACAATTGCAATTGCATTGATAATTATGGAAAGGCTCAGTACACCAATAATTTCCTCCAGGGTAGGCTCATTAAAGAACAAACTAATCTGATGCGCACTTAAATAAAGTAACAAGTAAAAAACAGCTAACTACGACATTAAATAAAAACACGGTGGAGTAATCTTCATCCGTCGGATCCTTTTTTCTGATCAAAGCCTCATGAAATCCACTATACGTAAAGGCATTGGAAAATGCAAAAAAGATCGCTAATAAACCAATTATGCCATATTCTTCTGGTGTTAACAGTCTCGCCAGAATAATGCCGATAAAAAACTGAAGAAAAAGCCTTAAAAATTGATCAATAAAGGACCAGGATAATCCCTTAATTGTCTTTTCTTTCAAAGACATATAAAATCTTGTTGTTTAATAAACCCTTCAAGTAATAAATTATGCAAGCTTAGACTTGTTGTTATTCTTTTTCGTAATAGCCATTCTTGCTGGCATAGGCATACCCGTATCCACCAGAGTATATTCCAGTTCCATTCAAAGACACATCGTTCAATACTGCAAATAATTTTGGAAGCTTGTCTTTTTGAGCAATATCTTTAATAATCTGTAAATGTCCTTTACGAGTATATCCGGCACGTACCACATACATTGTAGCTTCTGTAAGGTCTTTCATTTGTAAAGCATCTGCTACTAAACCCACCGGTGGAGCATCCAGAATAATAAAATCATATTGCTCATCTAATATTTTTATCATTTGTCGCAAACGATCAGATAAAATTAGTTCACTCGGATTAGGAGGTTTTGTTCCACAACCAATGAAGTCAAGATTTGGATGAAGTCCGCTATTTTTAATAATCTGATTGAGCATAATCGAAGGATTAACTAAGTAATCCACTACTCCTGGCGTTTTTACCTGCCCATTACTGCCACTACTATTCATATAAAGCTCCTGCTTGGGTTTACGCAAGTCTAATTCCAGTAAGAGCACCTTCTTGCCTGTAAGCGCCTGCGTTACACCAAGATTGAGCGCGATGTAACTTTTCCCTTCGCCGGAAACACTAGATGTAATGAGCAATTTTCTAAGGTCTTCTCCTGGCGCTATATAGGATAGATTAGCTCGCAATAAACGAAACATCTCGGCTTCTACGGATCGGCTCTTTTCTTTAATTACCAAACTACCATTTTTACTGCTATGCGCCAGCATACCAACCAAAGGCACAGAAGTCAATCTTTGAATATCATCTTCAACTTGCACCTTGTCATTAATACTGTCGAGTAAGAAGGTCAATCCAGCAGGAATGGCGATTCCCAAGAACAAGGCAATCAAAATAACTTGCGCAGGTTTAGGACTCACAGGAAATCCTGCCTCAGCAGGTTCAATGAGTTTGCCATTAGGTACGGTAACCGACATTGAAATGGCAGCTTCTTCTCTTTTTTGCAATAAATACAGGTATAAATTTTCTTTTATTCCTTTACGGCGTTCAATCTCTATCAATTCTCGTTCGTGCCGAGGAATACTTTGCATCCGGCTTTGAAGATTTTCTTTTAGGTTATCATTATAATTGCGGGCGATCAAAAGATCGGACTTGATATTGCTAATACTTTCAATGATAGACACTCGAAGATTTTGTATCTGCTTTTCGTACAATAGTACGTCAGGGTGAGCAGGGCCACTCCTATTTCTTTCACGTGCTCTATCTGCCAATAATCTGTTGAAGTTTTCTAATTGACTTGTTAAAGTTAAGTTATTGATAGTGAGGTTCGTAGGCACTAATTCAAAGGTTTGGCTGTTTTTTTCCAAAAAACTTTCAATTTTCTCTAAAATTTCCAACTGAACTTCAATACCGGAAATCGTCTTGTTGTAATCTGCCAATTCCTGCATAATAAGACTTCCTTCAGCACTGAGTTCCATCATATTATACTGACGCTTGTAGGATTCTACATCACGCTCTACAGAACCCAATTCAGCGGTTATCATATTAATCCGTTCATTCAATAAATCAAGGCTATTTTTATAAGATAAATTTTTATCTTCAATAGATTGCTCATTGTATTCTTTCAGCAAATTTGTCAAAATCGCCTCTGCTCTGGTAGGAATAACATCTTTAATGCTCAACTTGAGTACACTGGATTCTGTGCCCATAGGCTCTATTTCCAGCATTTCGGATAGTTCCTTTGCTTTTTCACGTAGGGGTGCAATGATAATAGAATAAGTTCGCGGACTCGATTGCAAATCGGTACGTGTTAGGGTCAGTTGCCCCAAAGGAAATCTCAGCTCTTTGCCAAATTCTCCCCAAATCTCATTTTTTTCTCCTAACTCAGGGTAGTCCTTTTTGTCAAATTCCAGGCGATACCCTCCTTTTTCCGTAAAAGTCAAATCTGTCAATAACCAGGTTTTAGCACTTTTCGGCTCCCAATTGATTACCTTGACCGGAGAATCTGTATGCAAGTCTCTTTTTATAAATCCTTCATTAGAGAAATAACTATATTGCAATTCAAGGTTTTTCACTACTTCTTCCATCAAAGGAGAAGACTTCAAAACAAAAACTTCATTTTCTAAATTCTTGTTTTTTACACCTAAACCAAGCTCTTTGAAAACAACCTCTTCAACCGGTTGTCCGGATTTCTCCTCGTCTTTTATTAGCAGCATAGCTTCTGCTTCATAACTCGAAGGAGTAAACCGAAGGTATAGATAAGCAAGGGCTAAGACCACTGGAAAAATAAGGGCAAAAATGTACCAATACTTCCGAACCTTGCTTAATATTAGTTTTAAATTTAATTTATCTTCGCCCATGGGGATAATTTTAAAGTGTATAAAAAATCAGGCTTGTACTCACTTGATCGAAATGCCAACTATGAAAGTCACTAAGGTTACAAGTGGATAAATAATATTCGAGTACCGCTGTAAAAAGTCACCTTGCGTGGCGTATTGTTTAGCCTTCAGAGGCTCTACATAAACAATATCGTTGGGGCGGAGATAAAAATAAGGTGAATGAAAAAGAGAGGTATCTTGTGTGTTGAGTTGAACGAATTCCCTTACTTGGTTGCGCTCTCGAATAATTGTGACTGAGTCCCTCCTGGCATAAGAAGTAAAATCTCCGGCCATTCCAATAGCTTCCAAAATATTAATTCGTTCGTTTGGAATAACATAAGCGTTCGGGCGAACTACTTCACCCATCAAAGTAACGCGGAAATTAACAAATCGAACCTGAACGGTTGCATCATTAAAAAATGCGACCAATCGCTCTGCTATTTCATTGCGTAACTGTAGCACCGTTTTGCCTTCTGCTTTCACTTGCCCTAAATATGGTAGGTAAAGATTTCCTTCATCATCCACCCGATAACCATCCTGAGTGCCAAGCGCCCGCTCACCCGAGCCGCCTACATCGCTTCTTCCTGATTGAAAAGCGAGGATGGGTTCCGGGTTTCTGCTCGAAACTTGGATATTGAGAATATCATCAGACTGAATCGTAAGTACAGGCAGGCTATCAATAGCGCTAATCTGTTGTTGCATATTTTTCAGCAATAACAAATTGTCATACTTTACACTGCCACAGCTACTTAGTAAAGCAATCAAAAGTAAACTTGAGATTGAAGTGGTAAGGAGGTTCTTTTTTTTATTCATGGGATTAATCGTTTTTTGAAATATAAGCGTACTAAAATTTGAAAACCTGCTATTGGGTACTTATGATATGGAACGTGAACTTGGGAATGTCCATAAATTTTACTTTGTTTCGGTACAATTCTGAAAAAACAATCATTTTGAATCAGAATATTCTGACTCAAAATGATCATTGTATTTAATAGTATGATTCCACCAAACCCTCTCGTTCAAATGGATGAGGGCTAAGTGGAAGGGTTACCAATGGATGACTGTCTTCGTCAATCCCAACTGGTTGCGCATTTCGAATGTCATAAGCCATCTGAATGGCAGCTGCAGAGTCAAACAATCCATAACCATTACCTTCCAATGCAGATCGATAACTAAGCGTATGCAAATCCGTGAATCCTTCACTAAACTCTACTTCCTCTCCATCTACTGTGATCGAACGGAAAGTGCGCGCACCTGTTATTTTTATTGCTTCTGGAATTGTATCATAGTTAATGCTCAAAAACCATCTCACCCGTGCTTTTTCCATTTCAATGTAGCCGGCAGCTCTATCATGCGTATGTAGATGCACTACATTTTCTTTTACATCGCCAAATACCCATTGCAGCATATCGAAAAAGTGAATGCCAATATTGGTAGCAATACCGCCCGACTTTTCCTTATTGCCCTTCCAACTTGTGTAGTACCAATTGCCACGAGAGGTGATATAAGTCAAATCCACATCAAATACTTTGCCCGGAGCAGCATTTTCAACTTTCTGCTTCAATTCCTGAATCACTGGATGCAATCTTAATTGCAAAATAGTATTGATACGTTTTCCACTTTCCTCTTCTATATCTGCCAGGGCATCTAAATTCCAGGGATTGAGTACCAAAGGTTTTTCGCAAATAACATCCGCTCCAATGCGTAAGCCAAAGCGAATATGGGCATCGTGCAGATAATTTGGTGTGCACACCGATACATAATCAATAGCTACTCCTTCTCTTTTGAGCTTGCTCGCGTAACGGTCAAATCTTTCAAATTCTGTAAAAAAAGCTGCATCAGGAAAATGGCTATCGATTATACCCACACTATCGTTGGGATCTAGGGCTGCAATGAGGTTATTCCCAGTATCCCGGATTGCTCTCATATGACGGGAGGCAACAAAACCGGCAGCACCAATAAGTAAAAAGTTTTTCATGTTGTTAAAGGTTTAACTCGAAATTTTCCTGAAATTTACATAAGGCTTCGCCTTCAATAAGTCGCAGGGCTTATTTCGTAATAAAAATTAAAGGGTTCAGTTAAATATATCTACACCGAAATCATTTCGGCAAATACTTTATTACAAGCCAATACAGGACAAATAAGTGCAGGAGCACCAGATAATGATACAAAAGGCCAAATACCTGGTATCAAGCACTTTATTGGCTTCCTTCTATTTTTTTTTTCAATCAAGAAGCGAATATGAGGTTGAAAAGGGAATAATACATAAAATACAAAAGCATTAAGCTCATTGTCAATATCTAACAGATATGTTTTTTTGCTAAAGCATATCTAAAAATTCACAATAATCTTAGTTTAAATGATAATTTTTCATTGAAAACTTTAGTTGGCAAGCAGATAGCAAATATCCGATGTTTTCACAATTTGAACGGATAAGATTCAAATCTGCGTGCGTAAATTTGGGAAAAGGTGATATGTGTAAACTTTAATAGGTCAGAACATAGGACGTTCTGAGGGGAAACTTTTGATGTTGTGTTGTAAGAGGGAGAAGATTAAAACAGATATTAGCACTCTCAAAATTGCTGTGCAATATTACACCATATTCTGATAAAAACAAAAAAAAAAAAAAAAGAATTTTATTTTTCTTCAAAAAACACTCACTGACAAATACAACTTAAAATGATCTATGCATTGCATTTTTTTAAAAATCATATCATAATTACGAAAAAATTTGATTTAACAATACATTATTTTTAAAATTTTGCATTTAACATACCCAAAAAAATTATTAAATAGCAATCTGATATTCAAATATAATAACATTTAATATCAAATGCAATACATAGCTTCTTAATTTTACAAGATTTCTGAACCTTTTAAATGTTAAAATTTATTTTACCGATTGCACATGGGAATCGCCTGTCCTTTGGCCCAGTAAGGATTCAACCTTTTAAAACCTTCCTTTAAGTCCACTTTTACCACGTACCAATCGTCCCACTGCTCGGCAACGCCACAGAGTTGAACATCATCAGCAACGTACTTGGCAACCCAATCATTGATAGGCTGCCCATTTTCATCCAATGCAAAAAAGTATTGGTTAGCATCGCTCGTCCTGGTTCTGAAAAGAGGAGTTATCCCCCCTTCAATGCAGCGAATCGCGCAGGAACGATGGGGCTTCCCTTCGCCCGGGCGCATCACGCCGAGGTAACACTTAGGGTCGAGGATTTCACCGCGTAAGGTCACATCCCCCAGACTTTGTTGATAAGATGGCATATCTTTCAGTTCGGTAAATCCTTTGAACGTCTCCAAGCCATTGCTCATTTCCATCGCCAATTTGCCATCAAAATAGATGAGTTTGCCTTCCAGCTTCAGACCTTTGCCATCAAGCTTTTGTCCTTGCGCTTTTTCAATCGCTTCAATCGTGGGTTGCGCGCCATGCTTACCAAAGCCAATCAGCAGCACCCGCTGATACCGCTGTATGCCCTGTGCATCCACGCCCGTAGGCATTTTCAGACAAGGGATAGGCTCTGAGATCAAAATCCCCTCCAGGGTACACAAGCGGTTGATTTCAAAAGTCGAATTGGAAAACGGTTTTTGCGTCAATACAAGCCCCCCGCTCACCAGCAATACCAGTGTCAGAATCATAAAAACCGTGCCGCGGATTTTTTTAGCGTAGGATTTCGGGGCTTTATCCTGCCAACCGATATAAAATTCGTTATTCATCTTTATTATTTTTAATCAGTGCTTTAATGAAACATGGTTGTGCACAGAATTTATAAGCTTATGCATTCGAGCAACCTAGCTGTGCGCTCGATTAAAATGTTTGTGCATTGAGTTAACAAGGCTGTGAACTAAAGTAAAGTGCCTGTGCATTGAAGTAACGTATCCGTGCATTAAATCAACCTGCCAAAGCATAAAATATAGGAAGATTAATTGATTAGTGCTGGTTCGCGTTCTGTTCCTTCCGGGTAAGCTTTGGGATTCACCCAAATCATTCCATCGACCACTTTTACATCGTAGGTTTCCAGTTTTTCGGTGAACGGTGGCGGCGACTGTCCGTTTTGTGGCAAATACTGATAGCCATGCCAGGGGCAAGTAATGCAACCATCCACAATTTTACCTTCGCCGAGCGGCCCGTGCTGATGTCGGCAAATATTGCTTACAGCAGAAATCTTTCCATCATATTTGAAAATAGCGATGTTCTCTCCTTCCAAAAAAACAATTTTGGCCCGGTTTTCAGGGATGTCATCAACAGTGCAAACTTCGTAGAAGCTTTCCAATACTTTATTTTTTAAGCTTTGCTCTTGCAAACGTTGCTTCTCCAATATCCCTGCTGTAACATGCAAACCAGTGACTGTAATCATTCCCACACCGACCAAACCAATCCACAAGGGCGATTGTTCCAGCTGAATGATGCCCAGCATCACATGAAAAATCAAGAGCGCATACGCCACATACACCATCATATGCAGGCTTTTCCACACTTTTGGGCTCAAATTTTTTAACCAGAAATCATGGCTGGTAGCTGCCATCAAGAACAAGATCAGTAAAGCAAAGAAGCCCAATACCTGAAATGGGAATAATGCAAAAGAGCCGTAATTCGTGTTTGATGCGAAAATAGATAATAAAGGATTGGTATTACTCAATGCATGAAATTGCACGATATTGAAAAGTCCATGCGTCAAGGCAATCAAAAACATCGTAACCCCGAGATGACGCCGATTATATAATAATGGCATAAAACGCTTATCGATTCGCGTAAGCGGGCCAATGCTCAGAATAATGTGTAGCATCAAAAACGCCAGCGTGCCAGTAGCCCGGATTACCAAGGTTTCAGGGGTAATATTAGAACTAAAAATCAGTTGCAAAACGGTAAAACTCAGCAAATACAAGCCAATAAGCCCGACCATAATCCAGTCGTAGCGGCGCTTCTGACGATTCCACTGCACCGTTGTATAATTGACACTCATTTTGTGAAGGTTATTTTTTGAAAGACCGTTTGGTCAATCGGGTTTCGGATTTCTAATAAAAAAGGAGGATTCGCAACTAAGGCGCTATCCAAAGTAAAATACTGCGTTCCTTTAGCTCCGAGGCTTCCAATAAAAGTATCTTGCCAGTACACAAGCGCTGAAGGCATATCAAGCGGCTTTTTTAAAGTGATTTCTAATTGTTTATTCGATAAACCTGCCTGTGCGCGCAAGGAAACTATCAGTGCATCGGTTGATTCGCTTTGTACAATATTTCCAAGCGGCATTTCTCTTACGATTGGCAATTGATTTACAGGCATTTGTTTTGGTAATACCAAAATTGCCGATACAAAACCGATAGGTAGTAACAGCGCCCAAACCTGCCATACTAGTCGATGCCTTTTTCGAAGTTCAGGAACCATGCTTGTTCGTTTTTAAAAGTTTGATTAATAATACGATCCAAAGCCCTGTCGAAGCAGGTAAGAGCAACAGTCGCGTGCGCCAGGAAGACCCGTGCATATTGTGGTCGAGCATGTCAGCGCCCCGAATGACAAACCACAAGCCAAACAGCAAGCCAATGCTGAGGTAGAGATAAAAAAGTGAGACAAAAATTGTTGCTAAGGTCATAGTAATATGGGTTTCAGATGTTTACCAGATTTTGATGGCTATAAATTTCGATAAAAATGGTAATAGTTTTATTTTCAAATCTTGATAAGACTTTCGAGTCGAAATAATTTGTTGCTCGACTTCTCGATATTGCTCAACGATGTATTTTTTCTGCTCGATCAAATTTTCCAGGATCATCAATGCATTTTCTACCACTAGAATTTGCTTGCTACCAAACAGGATTAGTTCTTGTTCTATGCGCTCCAGGTTTTCCTGATCCATTGTATCGCAATAAGTAACGCCTTTGTGAATGAGCATACGCAAGGAAGCTGCTTCTTTGCTCCAAAACCGAACTTCTTCCTGCCAGTTTGATAATTGGTTTAATAATGTACCATTGATTGGTGTCAACCAACGCAATGGTGCGAGTCGGATTTCCTTCATGGTTAGGGCTTTATAAAAATGAAAATATTTGTATGTAATAAAATCGAGTGATTATTAAATCCTATTTCTAACTTTCATTATATACTTTTAAAACCGTTTCTCGCAATTGCTTGCCGGTATCCGTCAATAAGAAATAAATCGAGTCCGCCAGGGTATCGGCGCTTACCCATTTGTCGGGGTTGGCATTTGGCATAGCGCTACGATTTTGAGGCGTGTCAATCGTGCTGGGTACAATGACAGCAGCAGTAATGCCTTTGTCTTTGCCGTATGCGTTGATGATTTCGGCGAGATACATCACAAGCGACTTCGACAAGCCATAAGCCACCGTATGGATCGCATCTTTTGCCTGAAAGCCAGGGCGAGAACCGATCAGGATAAACTGCCCCCCGCCATTTTGCTCGAAGTAAGGCAACAAGGCCCGCACAACAAAATAACTGGTCTCAAAATTTAGTTTGTACATCTTTTGCAAAGCCGCCGCATCGGTTTGATTCAAATCGCCCATTGCGAAGCCACCGACCAGTAAAATAACTGCTTTGATATTAGTATTTTTAGCTGTGATGCTTTGAATGTAAGCATCCACCGCTGTCTCGTCGGTAAGATCAACAGGAGCAACTTCAGCCCCGTCAAGACCATTTGCATCCCGTGCTGTTGCAAAAATATGACAGCCTTCATTTTGTAGTTTCTTGACCACTGCGCTCCCCAGATTGCCGGAAGCACCGGTCACCAATACTGATTTCATTTTATGATATTTGTTTTAATTTAAAATTCGAGTGTTCTCCTATTCTCAAAGTCTCTTGTTCTCCAAGTCTATATTTCTCCAATAAATCTTTCGGTCCCAGCACATCATAAGTTGGACTATTATGTTTTTCACCGCTCATGTGGCACTTCATGGTCAAACAATTACCATCATGTGTCTTTCGATACCAACGTCGATACATATATCCTGCTGCATTCATCCCCAGGATCGGGCCTATAAAATACAACCACCAATCCGTCCAAACATTTGCCGGAAAGGCAGAGGCTACGGTACGTGCTGGATTGATACTCATCCCTGAAAAAGGCGCTTCAAACGTGATAAAAATGACGAGTAACAGACCCACAAGATAGCCTGTATAAGACGCCCATTTAGTCGAATTGCTACTGAATAAAACGATTGAAAATAATACAAAAGAAAGTACTATTTCCATAAAAAGTGCAACCCCTGGGCCGTCCATACCAGGTATTGTCACAGCATAATTCACTGCCGGGTCAGAGATGTAGCTAAATGTTGTCCATTTGAATATCAAAATGCCAAAAGTGCCACCGATAAACTGTGCAATGATGTACCAAGCCGCGTCGTTAAAACGAATTCTATCCAATTGTAAAAAGGTAAGCGTCACCGCTGGATTCATATGTGCGCCAGATCGCTTGCCCCACTTGGAATAGATTAAAAATATCGCGGTTATTCCCATCGCAATACCAGCCAAAAATCGCCGATACAATGGCAAAGGCAACAGTGTTTTGAAGAGTAAGTTGGGATGTTCTAATAAAATAGTAAAAAATGCTGCCGATACCATGAACATCCCCAATGCCCATGCTTCTATAAGATAAATACGCCAGTTTTTTATTAGCGTTTGCCACATTTTATAAGTATTATTATGCTTTGATGCGATGGTGTTATAGTGCGATCACTAAAGTACAATAACACTAAAACACCCTAACGTCCTTTAAATTTCAAGTAAAACCTCTTGCTTTGCTTTCGTAGTCGTCGAAGTTTGCATACTCAAAAGTACCTTCATCAGCATCCCGATAGACCAGGCTTGTTGCACGCAGCCCCTGCCATTGGTAGGATTCAGCCCGTCAAAGATCTCGGAAATCCCATACAAGCAGTTATCTTCATAGAAATGTCGCTCCAATGCTGCCATTTTCGATTCAATTTCTTTCCTGGCTTTCGCCGAATATTGGTGCGTTTTCAAATAGGCAAAGCATATTCACTCCATAGAAATGCCCATACGGTACCTTGATGATACGCAGTATCGCGTTGCCATTGGTCGCCGCCATAGTTTGGACTGAAATCGGAATGTTCAGGATTCAGTGAGCGCAGACCCAGATCGGTGTACAAATGCTGATCTATAATATTCAAAACAGACTTCGCTTCTTTATTAGTCAGTAAGTTGAATGGCAAGCTGATAGCGTAAATCTGGTTTGGTCGAATGGAATCATCCACATAGCCATCGGGCATAATGACATCATTCAGATAGCCTTTGTCATTGATAAAATATTTGCGAAAAGCGATTTTTGCCTTTTCAGCCAGATTGGCAAAGGTTTTCCCTGAGTAACCAACCTTTTCTGCAAATACGGCATAAACCTTCAAAGCATTATACCATAAAGCATTGATCTCCACAGGGCAACCCTGGCGCGGTGTCACTACATAATCGCCAACTTTCGCATCCATCCAGGTGAGTTGCACTAATCCTTCCCCTCCAAACAGCAAGCCCTCCGGCGTAACATGAATGTTGTAACGTGTACCATTGATATGCGCTTCCAAAATCTCAGTAAGATTCGGAAAAAACCTCTTCGATAAATTCCAGATCACCAAATTGCTCGAAATATTCATGTAGCACTACGAATAACCACATGGTTGCATCAAATGTATTGTACTCTGGCGCTTCGCCTTGATCGGGGAAGCGGTTGGGCAGCATACCTCGGTCAAGCGACTTCAAAAAGGTACGCAAAATAGACTTCGATTCTTCTTGTTTACCGGCTGCAATGGTCAAGCCACGCATAGCAATCATGGTATCTCTACCCCAATCGGTAAACCAATGATACCCCGCTATGAGCGAGTAGCTATTCGTTGACTTTCGGTGTACCAAAAATTGATTTCCAGCCACTGTGAGATCGCGCAGAAATTCGTTTTTTGTTTCTGGTTGTAGTTTTCGCAATCTTGCTAACTCTTTGTTTTTCAATTCAATCGGTGATTGTTTTAGAACCTCCACATCCGTCGTAAAAATCAGGTACACTTTTTCGCCAGCAGCCAAATCGACTATTATTTTACCGATGCTCTTCGCATCTTCTTGAAAATCAAGCCCCGCGCTTTTCCCTTATCATATTCAAAATTCTTAAACCATGCTGGTTGAGCCTGAAAGTTTCCTTTGGAAAAGTCCATGTAGAAAGGCTCAGCGCCATAATGTGCAAAAATTTTCAAGCGTCGTTCTTCGAGGTGCTCTGCATAAAAATCGAAATAGTCGTTTTCATGAAAAGTGCTATGGTAGTCGCGATAAACAAATAAAGGATTTAGCTCAAGTCGAATCGAATTGCCACCTTTATTTTCATATTCCACTACTGTTGTATTCGAGCCATGCACCATAAAAATGGTTTTGGCAATTTTGAGGCCATCTATGCTAAAAGTAACTTTTGATAAAGGATTCCGCTCAAAGCTTTCCAGCATTTTGTAGCCCTGCGGGTGAATCACATTGGGATAGCGGTTGGTTGAAAGGGAGCAAACACTCTCCTGATTGAGGATGACATTTTCTTCTACTTTAGAAACCAGTACTCGACGATCGGTGGGTGGATTGAAAGCAGCCACCAACAGTCCATGATAACGGCGCGAATTGGCACCGGAAATAGTCGAAGAAGCGTACCCGCCGATGCCATTGGTTATGAGCCATTCTTTATCGGCGAGTGCCTCGTATATTGGATTTTGAAATTTAACATTCTTTTATTTTGAAATCTGACAGACTTTAGAATTTTGCCAGATGTAAGGTTATTGAAATGAAGTTTAGCACACCTTGAAGGTGCGCCAAACTATTACCAGCCACATTTATCAATCAGTTCAGCAACAAGTCCTGTCCAGCCAGTTTGATGCGAAGCACCTACCCCTCTGCCGTTGTCGCCGTGGAAATATTCATAGAACAGAATCAAATCCCGGAAATAAGGGTCGAAGTGATAGCTATCCCGCCGGCCGTGCACAGGTCGCATGCCCAATTCATCGCGCTTGAAAAGCGAGATCAATCGATTCGAAATATCATCCGCTGCTTTGTCAAGCGTGACCACATTGCCAGAGCCGGTCGGACATTCAACTTTGCAAGTTTCACCATAATAAGCATGATAGGTGCGGAGTGCCTGTACGATCATATAATTCATTGGCATCCAGATCGGGCCACGCCAGTTGGAGTTACCACCAAATAAGCCAGTAGTGGATTCGCCTGGTTCATATTTCAAGCCATATTCCTCGCCATCAATGTTGGCTACATAAGGCGTTTCGTGTACTTTCGAGACAGAGCGAATGCCGCCTTTGCTCAAGAATTCATTTTCATCCAGCAAAGCTTTAAGCAAGCGTTCGAGTCTTTCTCTAGGTACAAGAGAGAGCAAAATATCCTTGCCATCGTGCAAATCCTCAAATACAACATATTCATGGCGTTGCTTGCGATAATTCTGAAACCATTTCAAGCGTTCGTAGAAATTAGGCAACTGCTTCATTTCTTCATTATCCAGAATAAGCGTGGCAAACAAAGTAGACAAACCCACCAAAGAGCGTACTTTCAGCGGTATAAATCGACCATCGGGCATCGCCAATACGTCATAGAAAAAGCCTTCTTCATCATCCCAGGCGCTGGTCCAATCTTTTCCAATCTGATTCAAAGAAGCCGAAATAAACACAAAATGCTCGAAAAACTTGGTTGCTACATCTTCATAAGCAATATCATCTTTCGCCAAGATGAGCGCCATTTCGAGCATATTCAAACAATACATCGCCATCCAGGCAGTCCCATCGGCCTGTTCTAAATAACCGCCACCAGGAATGTAGCTGCTTCGATCGAAAATGCCGATATTATCCAATCCAAGGAAACCGCCTTCAAACACGTTGTTGCCTTTGCGGTCTTTCCGATTGACCCACCAAGTGAAATTGAGCACTAATTTCTGGAACACCCGCCGCAAAAACTCTTTGTCGCCCTTGCCATTACGGGCTTTATCAATTTTATATACCTGCAAACAGGCCCAAGCGTGTACCGGCGGATTTACATCTCCAAATGCCCATTCATAGGCAGGCAACTGACCATTGGGGTGCATATACCATTCACGCAAGAAGAGAATCAATTGATTTTTAGTGAATTCTGCATCAACCATTGCCAAGGGGACGCAGTGAAAGGCCAGATCCCAAGCTGCATACCAAGGGTATTCCCATTTGTCGGGCATCGAAATGATATCGTGATTATTCAAATGCTTCCACTCGTGATTACGACCATTTTTTCTGCTTTCAGGCGGCGGTATTTGACCAGGATCACCATTGAGCCAATGGGGAATGTCAATATTATAAAATTGCTTACTCCACAACATTCCTGCAAAAGCTTGGCGTTGGATATTCGCTACATCTTCATTTTTGCTTTTTTGAAAAGGGCGGTAGAATTCATCTGCTTCGCGGATTCTGGCATTGAACGTCGCTTCGAATTCTTTTCCAAAAGGCGTTTCCTTATTATTGTCTTTGCTCAAGCGCAAACGAATTTCTGCCTTTTCGCCTGGGATCAAATGAAAATGATATACTGGAGCGAATTTTGTTCCGTCTTTTTTAGAATCCAGCCAATCATAATCATTATTGATAACAGCATGATGGAAAGCGTCTTTCACAAAAGGCGTGGCATTAGGTGTTCCATATAAGCGTTCCGTATTGGTTTCATTTTCAGTAAATAAAACCCTTTCCGGCTGCTCAAAATATAAATGATAAGACCCCAGATTAGGATGCTCGGCGATGACGCAGTTCTTATCGTCGCCGCATTTGCGAATGCTAGGTTTTTCTTTGATCAAACCAAATGACCAGACATTCCTAAACCACAGCGTGGGCAATACCCAAAGATGTGCATCGTGGCGACCACGCATATTAATAGTGATGCGAATGCAAATATCTTCTTCGGATGCTTTGGCATATTCGGTAACTACATCATAATAACTGGACTCGCGCATTCCGCCTGCATCGTGCAATTCATATTCAATTTCATCCGTGGATCGATTCCGATTGGTTTCTACTAAATCGGCATACGGATACTCCCAATAAGTATATTTATACAAATGCTTCATATAAGAGTGCGTAGGCGTGCTATCCAAATAATAATACAATTCCTTGACATCCTCGCCGTGATTGCCTTCTGGGCCGGTCAGACCAAACATCCGTTCTTTCAAAATCGGGTCTTTGCCATTCCAAAGCGCCAAGCCAAAGCATAAGCTGCACATTTCATCGCAAATACCAGCGATACCATCTTCGCCCCAACGATAAGCGCGCGAACGAGCGTGGTCATGAGGCAAGTAATCCCAGGCAGTGCCGCCCGGGCTGTAATCTTCGCGCACGGTACCCCACTGGCGTTCGCTGAGGTAGGGTCCCCATTTCAGCCATTTTTTATTTTCCTGATATGTTTCCTGAAGCCTTTTTGCTTCCTGGGTTATAGTAGGCTTTGCCATTTTTGTTTATATTGAAAATTAGAAATTTGATATTTAAAAAATGCTTCCGAGTCCGAATGAAAACCTCGGAAGCGGTCGATATTATGAAGGCTTAAAATTAACCGTTGTCTTCAAATCCAGGATACAGCGTCATCCCACCGTCCACAAAAATGGTCGCCCCGTGAATGTAATCGGATTCATCCGAAGCTAACCAGCAGCATACATTGCCAATATCTTCGGTCTCACCAACGCGCTTGTAAGGAATAAGCTTCAAAAGCCTAGCTTCCGCTTCTGGCGTATGCCAAGCGGAATAATTGATTGGGGTTTTGATCGCGCCCGGAGCAATACTATTGACGCGGATTTTCATAGGTCCTAGTTCTTGTGCCAGAGATTTCATCATCAGCATTACACCACCTTTAGAAGCAGCGTAATTCACGTGTCCTGCCCAGGGAATAAGCTCGTGCACCGAACTCATGCAAATGATTTTGCCCAATGCTTTTGAGCCGCTCATGCCTCTGCGTTGGAATTCGCGTACTGCTTCCTGGGCGCATAAAAATTGCCCAGTCAAATTGACATCTAACACAAATTGCCAGTCTGCCAGCGACATTTCTGTGAAACGCGCATCTTTCTGCAAACCAGCATTATTCACTAAAATATCTACCGTACCAAAAGTATCTACAGCAGCTTTGAACATCGCTTTCACTTGATCCTGCTTGCTTACATCGGCTTTAAAAGCAATAGCATTACCACCCTCATTTTTAATCGTTTCTACTGCTTCATCCGCGCCGGCACTATTGCCAGCATAGTTGACTACTACATTCGCTCCATCCAAGCCAAGTGCGATTGCACAAGCCTTACCAATCCCTGAGCTAGCTCCTGTCACGATGGCGGTTTGCCCGACGAGCTTTTGCATTTTTGATTGCATTTTATTTTATTTATAATGATTATATAATTTTTGCTTAATAAAATTAAGCTTATTTAAGTTTTGTCTCTTGTTGTTTGTTACTTGTTGTTTGCTGCTTTCCAGCAATTTTTCCACCATTCTTCGTCCGAATTTTATACAAACCCGTATGCGCTGTGAGATATAAAGTTTTACCATCGTCACCCCAAGCCATATTCGCAGGGCGTTCCGGGCCAATGATTTTCCCGAGATATTTGCCTTCCGGCGAAATAATCCACACACCGCCAGGACCTGAAGCGAAGATATATCCTTGATTATCAACCTTTACGCCATCTAATGCTTCATCATCATCGGTCTGATTCATGTTGAAGAATATCTCGCCTTTGTCAAGTGTGCCATCGGGTTGTACTTCATAGCGCCAAAGCGTTTTCGTATTATGAATATCCCTTATATCCCAATTACTAACGTAGAGGTATCGTTCATCCGGTGAGAAGGCGATGCCATTCGGGCCGCCCAAGTCAGTCGTTAACAGTTCGGTTTCGCCATTTTTGATACGGTAAACACCCTGGAAATTTACTTCTTTTTTTGTATCATTATACGCTTTTGGTAAACCATAAGGCGGATCAGTAAAGTAAATAACTCCATCCGATTTTATTACAATATCATTAGGACTATTTAGTCGCTTATTATTATAATGATCCGATAAAATTGTAATTGGGCCTTTCTTTTCATGGCGAATCACGCGCCGATTGCCGTGTTGACAAACGATTAATCTGCCTTCCGCGTCAATGGACAAGCCATTAGAGCCAGGTTGATGATATTCACCAATGTCAAAACCAGCATAACCGGATTTTGTAATATAAATAGAAATGTTCCGGGAAATAGGGTCGTATTTATATATTACATTGGTATTGGGGTCACTAAATAACAGGAATCCATCGGGATGCCAGACTGGGCCTTCTGTGAACTGAAAGCCATCTGCCAGTTTTTCAATCTTTACATCCGATTCAATAACATTATACAATTCTTGATCAATTGTAATAATTTGTCCTAAATTTTGCCAGTCATTACGTTTAGGATAAGATTTATAAAAATCCAATGTAGCAGAACGAATCCAGATGTAATTGGTCGGTAAATCTGCAATGGGGCCATTGATCCCAAGAATAGCAAGTTGAAATTGTTCCCCAGGTCTTGCATTTTCAGTCAAAACGACCCGATTGCGAGCGTTGTAGCCTTTTGCAACACCTTCGCCAGATTGCCCGAAGGCCTTATTTAATTTACCGTTTACCCAAATTTCAGCATAGTCGTCCACCACAATTTCAAAGACAACTCTTGAGCCAGTTGGATCAAAATTGCTCACCTTTTCAGGAATTGTTACATTCAATCGATACCAAACAAAAGATAGTAAACCATTGCCACAGCGAGTTTCTAGCGCGGTCGGGTCAAGTTGCTCCCCATTTCGAATCATTAAAATCCGCAGCTCCAGCTTTTGGTGTAATGTCATTTGTTATAATATTTTTTCCAGTCGGATATAATAATAATGGATCAGCATCGGATGCGCCCGGCGCATTGAATTTTGCTTTGATAACTTCTGCATTTTGGCTGCGCCAAGTCGCTTTTAGCAAAGCTGTTCCCTCGTGCGTACGCAAGTCCACTATTGCATTGGGTTGCCCGATAGCTAACTCTCGACTTTCTTGTGCGAAAGCGTTGATTGTCAGGAATGTTAAGAATATGATTTTTATGATATTTTTCATTGTAAATATTATATTTAATAGGTGTAGCACACCTTTGAGGTGCGCCACACTTTTGTTATTGCAAAAACAAAGCACTCAAACCAGCTTGCGCGATTTCTGCATCTTGATCGGCACTCGCTGCACCGCTTACGCCAATGCCGCCTATAACTTTGCCTTTGTAAATAATCGGCACGCCGCCGCGCAGCATATTTTCGCCAACCGTAATTAAAGAGGTGCGTCCTTTTAAAATATTGTCTTCCAGGTTTTTAGAAGGCATTTTAAATAGCGCTGCTGTACGCGCTTTACCATGCGATACTTCCGAAGCAATGGGGAAAGTATTCGTTAATCGTTCCAATAAAATCAAGTTTCCGCCAGCATCTACAATAGCAATGGCACCACCTGGAGCCTTATTTATCTTGGCGTATTCCGTAGCTTTTGACATGATTTCTTTGGCTCCTTCGAGCGTCAATTCATACGTTTCGGCAATTTGTGCCTTTATTTGTAGCACTGCGAGGAGCAGCGCAATTATTATAATGAGTCGGGTTTTCATAATTTTAATATTTAATTACACTTATTTAGTGGTTATTTAATTTGCAGGTGCATCATATGCCAATTTTTTACCAGCTTTCTTTTCCTGCAAGCCAGGCCAATATTGGTCTGACAACTTTACATTATTCGCCAAATCTTCATTATACAGGTCATAAGCTTTTTGTGAATGTTGCAGCATCAAGCGACCATCAATTATCTGGAATAGCTCAGGATTAATCGGGCGTAATTTGTTGCGGCTCACCGCATAAGCACAAAATGAACCATACTGTGGCTTATATTTTTCAGGATTATCCTTGAAAGCATTTTGATTAGCTTCACTGGAAAACCAGTAGGTAGCGCCATCTACACGAGCAGTGAATTGCGGATTACCTTTCACCGCCTTATTTTCCGTGAAATATGCTACAGGATCGTAGCCGTCAATAATGACGCCACTTTTGTCCACGTTCACCAGGAATTTCTTCTCTTCATCGGTCAGGATTTGCTTGCCTTTGTTTCCGGCAACATAAGGCCAGTATTTTTCAGCTTTCGCAAAATTGCCTGGAACGTCTTTCTCCCAGCCACGCACCGCACGCTCATTATGCTGAATCACGAGATGGCCATCTACGATCGACCATGTGTTGATGTCAATCGGTGCAATACGCCCCAAGGATATAGCATAAGCGCACCAGCCGCCGTACAGAACCTTGTATTTATTGGGGTTTTCGTCAAACATTTTTTTGTGATCCGCCGAAGCAAATTGATAAATCGCTCCTTTGTACGTCGATTTGAATTCAGGAGAACCCTTTACCGGCTTGCTTTCTGTAAAAAATGCCACTGGATCATACCCATCGATGATGACGCCTTCTGAATTAAGATTGGCGAAAGCATCAGGATCAGATGAAGCTTTTACATTATCCGTAGGTGTTTGACAACCAACCAATAAAATTAAGATTAATGTTAGAATACTTAAACTCGTTTTCATTGAAAATAATTTTTGTTTATTAATAAAAGTCAAGTGATTATTCAAATATTAATACTGCGTGACCGTCGAAGTCTCGAACTAAAAAAGCCTTGCTTGTTTTCAATGTCGGGATTTCTATTTCTACAATCCCATTGGAAATAAACTGACAATCAGCATCTTGTAAGCGTTTATAAACCTGTTCGACATTGTCAACACGAATGCTGGTATGCCAATGCCAAAGATCAGTCGCTTTGCTATCAGCCGGATAATTCCTACCGCCAGGCGGTGAGAGATAATCCAGAAATTCCACACCAAAACCTTCCTGCGCACGCAAGCCCGTGATGAGCAAATGCGCTCCAAATACTTGATTAAGGTGTTCTTGCTCCGAGCCATAATTTTCGCTGTTCCCGGCAATTTTCAAGCCCAGCAAGTCTCGATAGAAATGAAGTTGCTCTTCGGTGCCATTGATGCCAATCGCCGTATGATCAATGCCTAGAAAAAGCTGCTTCGTTGACTTTTGCCATTTAGAGTTGCCTTTATCCTTTGGGAAATTGATTACTTCCAAATTGTGTCCGTCCGGATCGCGGAAGTAAAAGCACTGATGCCCGCTGCTGCCGGAAGATAGGGTGGTAAAGTTTGCGGAGCTGTGGAAACATGTTGAACCCCAAATTTACGCAGGCGTTCGTACACGCGTTCCATATCACTCACAACGATGGCAATATGCTGAAACCATAGGTCATTGCTTCGAGAATCGGCCGGAAGCGCACGTTCCTCCAGAAAGGTTTCAAATTCTAATAATTCAATAAATTCATCTCCTAATTGCAATTGCACTGCTTTCATTACAATCATAGAATCCTGAATTCCAAATAGTTGCTGCAATTTATTACATTGCAATTCATATTCATTTACTTTATTAAAATTCAGCACCTGTTCATAAAATGGTACAATTTTATCCAAATCTGAAACCGTGATGCTCACTTGTGTCACTTGTCGGGCAGTTTGCGCCCAGATTAAAAAGTATAAGAAAGTCAGGGCAACTACGAGTAGCCACCGAATTATTTGTCGTTGCATGATTTTAGTAATTTTTAAGACTTAGATTTCTCAAGCCTTATCATGAAGTTTTTTGTTCGATTTCCTTTGCCAAAAAATAGCCAATCACCGTTCGCAATAATCCAATCACAGTAAGACTAATCAGTTCATTCCACTCGTGGTGCAACATGGTCGAAAGAATATCAGATACGATGTAAAAATCTAAGCCTAAGAGAATGTAGTTTCCTACTACTGGACGGAGCTCTAATAAATTGATCCGATCCGCTTTTTGTTGAAAATGATTCCATTCACTTATTAAAAATCCTCGGATACCTTTGACAAAACCCATTAATAATACTGCTGCACTAACCATTTCGACAACTCCAATTAAAATTTCCAGGATGGAGGTTTTCATTGGTAATAATTCCATGATATCATTATTTACCCTACCCAATTTTCAGAATCGCTATTTACCATCATTTCAACCGCGCTATTCATATTCATTCTTTCTATCAAATGATCGCCAACTCTTAGTGCATTTGCCATAGCTGTAAGTGAAGGATTTACAGCACCGCAAGAAGGAAAGAAGCTAGTGTCCACTACATACAAATTATCGAGATCATGTGCCTTACAATTCAAGTCCAGTACCGAAGTCAGAGGATTCGTACCAAAACGACAAGTACCTGTTTGGTGCGTCACGCCGCCGCTGCCAAGCTTGAATCCAAAATATTTGGTAGTCCCCCCTACTCCATCCATTTCTGCGACCTTGTCCATAATATTAATCAACTTTTGTTTTAAGCGATTATAAGCTTCGAGATTATTCTGGTGATAACAAATTTGGATGCTGCCATTTTCTTTGGCAATTACGCGGTTGTTGACAAATGGCAAGTCTTCAGCAGTAATAAAGAAATCTATGATATGATTAGCATAATATTCCAAATTTTTACCATTTGATTGTAATTCATCACCCAAGGCATCTGTGAGTAACAGTGGATCTGCTTTACCCATTAATTGAATCGCGCCCAAAGGATATTTGGAATCATCCGCATTATGATAGAAATCCGGTATTAAAAATGCTTTCTGGAATGCCGAAGGATTCTCTTTTTCTGAATAGGCCAGCACTACGCCGTTATTATGAATCATCAAATTTCGACCCACCAGGCCAGAACTATTGGCAAGCCCATCGGGATGTATGTCATTTTTGGAACGCAGCAGTAAAGCCGCAGAATTAATCGCTCCACATGATACTACAATTATATCAGCACTAAATGTTTCCATTACACCATTATGATCAACGATCACTTGCTTCGCAATATGCCCAGTGCCATCGGTTTCAATACGCATTGCCTTACGATTAGTCAAAAGCGTTACATTTGGATATTCCAAAGCGCCAGCAATACCTATAGAGTGTGAATCTGCTTTTGAACCAGTAGGATCAGGATAACCATCGTATAAAGTCAAATGCACCTTATCAGCGCCTTCCGGCAATTTTACAGCCAATGGAATGGGTACAGGATTATATCCTTGTTTTTTTACTAAATTATTTACTTCTTGCATCCGCGGCTCAAATGGCAAAGGTGGCTGTGGATAAGGCTTTGTAGCTGGTGGTTCGGTCGGGTCAACGCCGCGCTGGCCGCGGGTATGATATAAATATTCAGCTTCAGTATAATATGGTTCAAAATCATCATATTTTAAAGGCCAGGCAGGTGAAATACCATCATAATGATATACCTGTTCAAAATCGCTTTCGCGCAAGCGGAGCAAAGCGCCACCGTACATTTTGGTATTGCCGCCAACCCAATAATGTTGATAAGGAGAAAATGAATTACCTTCTTTATCCTTCCACATTTCAGGCGTTTTGTAACGCCCTTTGGCAACAGCCCAGGGATCCCAGTTTTGGACTTCTTTTGGTAGAAAATCTCCTCGTTCGAGAATAAGGATTTTTTTGCCCGTTGGAGCTAATCGGTAGGCAAGCGTTCCCCCGCCAGCACCAGTTCCGATGATGATGATATCGTAATGATTCATTTTTGTGTGCTGTGTTTTATGGTTTTATGGTGTTATAGTATTTGGGTTGTAAGCATTTAAACTAAGCATGAATACAGCGCATCAAAGCGCTTATTATTCAATAATTAATTTGCTATTAAAACCTCCAAAGCCATCTAATTCTCGAAAAAGATTAGTCGGATCGGTAAGCCATTGTTCTTGATTGACTAAAAATTTGTAGCGATAAATGCCTTTGGGTAAAAGGGAACAAGTCGCTTTCCATTTACTATTTCCATTGCGTTGTAAAGCAATTTCATCGGTATTCCAATTCGTAAAATCGCCTGTTGCTACGACTGCTTTTGCATCATGTTGATGTAATAAAAATTCAATAACTTTATATCTGTAATTTACAATCGGCGTAAAAAATGCAGGTAAATCCTGATGCTGCACTTCAGCGGCGTATACCGCACTCAAAGGATGTACTACGCCAAAACCTTGACGTTCAATCGGTGCATTTTCAAGCGTGCGGGCTGTTCTCAATAAAATTTCTCGAACCGCTGCCGGTGTCAATGCGGGATTGGCTTCTAACATTTGCGCGACCAGACTGCTCACAATTGGGGCTGCGAAAGACGTACCGTCGGCGTGTTGGTAATGCTCGGAAATGAGTTTCCGATTTTCAATTTCTTCCTGAATTTTTTGTCGGATGATTTCTATATCCTGATTTACAAGCTTTTGGTCAAAGCCAATCTGCAAAGCAAGGTTTGCAAACTTTGTTTTAAAAAGTTTGTTATCGTTCGTATTTGCCAGTTCAAATAAAATTTCCGCAATTCGTTGTTCCTTTGTTTCTGGTAAAATCGGTGCCGGAATCCAAATCGCAGGTGCAATCAATTCTGGTTTGTGCGTGCCATCTATTGTTTCTCCGAATGTCGAGTGATACAAGCTGTAAGTAAGCGGATGCAGGGTGTTGTGATCATCCAAGCCACCTACAGTGATAGCGTGGGGGCTGTTTGCAGGTGCTTTTAAAGTAGCATATTCGTCATTTCCTGCGGCTGCTATTACAACAATCCCTGCTTTGACCGCTTCTTCAATCACCCTATCTATTTCATTTTCTTTGTAAGAGTTTGCATAATCATCTGTCACAGAAAGATTTATAATTCTAATATTATATTGTTCTTTATTTTGAATTGCCCATTTTATTGCCTTTGAAATATTCTGACCCGAAATCGAGCCTTCTGCATCGGTTACTTTTAACAATACCAAATCCGCGCTGGAAGCCAATCCTTTATATATTCCATTTGAAAGCTTACCGTTGCCAGCGCATACGACCGAAGTCATCGTACCATGCCAACTCGAAGTAGGAGATTGGAAGTCGGAAGTAGGAAGATTGGAATTTGTAATATCTATAATTTTCAATATACGTCCTTCCAAATCAGGATGTTGACAGAAACCACTATCAATAAAGCAGATCGTCACGCCTTTGCCGGTGTAATGTGGATATGCCGTCAGTCGAGTCGGTATCGGCAGAATTTTATAGCCATTAATTTCTGATCTGATTCCATCACCTTTCAAATTTGTCCAGGCATCCAATTGAGCCTGATCCACACAACGTGTACAAGCTCCGTGTTCAGGATCCCAGGTTGGCACCTCTTGGCGAAGCGCTTCTATTATGGGTTCGTCAAAAGCTCCACCGAACTTATGCAGCAGTTTTTTATAATCTTGATGACAAATTGGGCAGAGCATGGTGTTTTTTTGCTTTTTTATTTTTGATACTGCAAAGTTGCACCATGTAGAAACCAAAAGTTGTTACCTACGTAACACCGATGAAAAATATTTAAAAAGATAAATAAAGAAGTCGCAAAGAAGATAAATTAATTTATAATCAACTGATTTTCAATTCAAAAAAGTTTTATTTAATATCCAAAACTTGCCTAATCCAATTTCTATTTTTCCTTCGCGCTCAAATTCATTGAGGGCGAGTGCTACGGTTTTGCGCGAAGTAGCTATAAGGCTTGCCATTTCTTGCTGGGTGAGGGAGTGTTCTACCAATGTGCCTTTCCCTTTAGGACAAGGGCGTCCGTACATTTCGGTCAGGTCTTTAAGTAATTCTATAAGACGCTTGTTCGCATCTTTAAAAAAAAGAATTTCGAGTCGGCGTTCTAATTTGCGAATATTTTCACCAATTTTTTTATGAATCTCTAAGCTAAAAGGTACATAATCTCTTGCTAATTCTCGCGCTTTCTCGACACTCATTTTACAAACCTGCGTCCCTTCTTCGGTCGCTTGCGCAAAATCATGATGTGAACTTTGCCCCAAAAACGCCATTTCTCCAAGAATTTCACCCCTTGATAAATAGGTCTTTACATTTTCATTACCATCATCATCATAATATCCTACTTTCACTTTTCCATTCACTACTAAAAAAATCTCTTTGGCAGTTTCATTCGGCAAAAAAAGAAAATCATTTTTGTGATAAGACATCGGCGGATTCTGCTTGACGTGGTCAGCATATTTATAGGGACAAAGAACCTCAAACAAGTCCACTTCGTCGAAATACCAAATTTGTTTCATGGTAAGAGGCTTTGGGTTTTGATGCTGGTTTTTGGAAATCCTATTCAAATTTAAGAAAACACTGCTAATAGATCGAAATATTTATTTGAGGCTTTATAATATTCAAAATCCCAGGACATCTTGCATGGTAAAAAATCCTCGCTTACCTACAATCCACGCTGCTGCTGCAATAGCGCCCAAAGCAAATCCTTCGCGCGAATGCGCTTCGTGATTAATTTTGATGGTATCAATTTCCGATTGATAAGTCACTTCGTGTGTACCAGGCGCAGGGTCAATGCGTTTGGAAATAATAGCTAATTCTTCAGGATTACTATTTTCATGGTTCACCCAATTCGTTTTGCGTTCGATTTCATTCAGAATATCTTTCGCCAGCGAAATTGCTGTACCGCTCGGTTTATCAAGCTTTTGTGTATGATGAATTTCTTCTATTTTTACTTCGTATTGCGGCTGTGCATTCATCATTTTTGCTAAATAGTGATTGAGCGCAAAAAAAATATTTACACCGATACTAAAGTTGGTCGCCTGAATCATCGCACTACCTGTCTGTTCACAAATTTGTCGGGCCTCCGAAAGTTTGTCTAACCAGCCCGTCGTACCCGTAATTACTGGCACTTTTGCTTCCAGGCATTTTTTTATATTTTCAAAAGCGCTTTCGGGTTGCGAAAATTCAATGGCAACATCCACTTTTTGCAAGTTCTCTTTTGTGAAATCTTGCAAATTATCTTTATCTATAATTAAAACAATATCATGTCCTTTCGTCTTTGCCAGGTGTTCAATCGTTTTGCCCATTTTACCATAACCAATCAATGCTATTTTCATTTACCATTAATGATTTATCATTTATCAAAATCAACCTTTCAGCATCAAATGTGACTTTTTGAAAAAGCTGCGTCTCAAAAACAGATTAAAACACAGCTCTCTCTTTTTAATCTAAATGCAAATTTGTATGGTCGCCCTTTTGGATAATTCTGGAAGGGCTTCTTTTTGCCCCCTAGCCCCCCAAAGGGAACATATCGTACTCCCAATCTCTTAGTCTCTTTTTCTCCAAGTCTCCTGGTCGTCCCTCTACCCCCTACCCTCCACCAGCTTCCTCAACTCATTCAACTTCATCATACATTCTATCGGCGTCATCGCGTTCAAATCCAGATTCATCAATTCTTCCTTCAATTCCTGGGCAGCAGGATCATTCGCTTCAAAAATACTCAACTGAATCGGATCAGAAATCTGACTTGTATTAGGTTTCTTGACTTTTACACCGGTGCCATTGGCTTCGATTGATTTTTGTTCCATTTGCACCAAGATTTGCGCCGCGCGCTCCACGATTGTTTTTGGCATACCCGCCATTTTCGCTACATGAATCCCAAAACTATGCTGGCTGCCGCCGGGTACTAATTTTCTTAAAAATATTACTTTTTGCCCCACTTCTTTAGTAGCAATATTATAATTGCGAATGCGTGTAAATTTTTCTGCCAATTCATTTAGTTCATGATAATGCGTCGCAAATAATGTTTTCGGGCGAGCCAACCCATTATTATGTAAATATTCAGCAATCGACCAGGCAATGGAAATACCATCATAAGTGCTTGTGCCGCGACCAATTTCATCCAATAATATTAAACTTCGATCCGAAATATTATTCATAATACTCGCGGTTTCATTCATTTCCACCATAAAAGTGGACTCGCCGGAAGAAATATTATCAGATGCGCCCACGCGTGTAAAGACTTTATCCAATAATCCGATTTTTGCACTCGCCGCTGGTACAAAACTGCCCATTTGCGCCAGCAGACAAATCAATGCCGTTTGCCGCAAAACCGCTGATTTTCCTGACATATTCGGGCCTGTTATCATTAAAATCTGCTGATCTTCGCTATCCAAATACACATCATTCGGCACATAACTTTCGCCCAATTCCAATTGCTGTTCAATTACAGGATGCCGCCCTTCTTTTACATCAATAATTAAAGAATCATTCATTTCCGGGCGAGAATAATTATATTTTTCGGCTATTTTTGCAAAAGAAATATGACAATCGAGCCGCGCTATTAAATTTGCATTATGCTGAATCGGTTGAATATAATCAGAAATCGTTAATACCAATTGCTCAAACAGTTCGGCTTCCAATTCTAAAATTCGCTCTTCCGCACCTAAAATCTTGCCTTCCAGCTTTTTCAAATCATCTGTAATATAGCGCTCCGCATTCGTAAGCGTTTGCTTGCGCGTCCATTCTGGCGGCACTTGATTTTTATATTTATTTGTAACTTCTAAATAATAACCGAATACCGTATTAAAACCAATTTTAAGACTGGAAATGCCCGTGCGCTCTACTTCTTGCGTTTGAATATTTAATAATAATTCTTTTGAATGGGCCACAACATTACGCAAATCATCCAATTCATCATGAAAGCCATCCGCAATAACATTACCTTTACTCAGGTTCACGGGAGCTTCTTCAATCAATTGATTATCAATTTGTTCCCGCAAAACTTTACATGGATTTAATCCTTCTGCAATTTTTATTAAAAACGGATTATTACTTTCATGTAATAATTGCTTCACAGGATCAAGCGCAAATAATGCTTTTTTCAACTGCACCGCTTCCCGCGGATTCAATTTCCCCAAAGGGGCCTTTGAAATCAAGCGTTCCAGGTCGCCCATCTGACGAATATAAGGCTCTAATTCTGCCGGAATTTCTGCATGATGCAAAAGCCAATCCACAATATCCAGGCGCTCTTCGATGGCTTGTTTTGATTTTAAAGGCAATACAATCCATTTTTTAATAAGCGCGCACCCATCGGCGAGATCGTTTTATCCAGAATGCGAATGAGCGGAACGCCCGTTTCATGGGGGCTGTGAATCAATTCGAGATTGCGAATCGTAAAGCGATCGAGCCACACATAACGATCGGGTTGAATGCGACTGATGGAAGCAACGTGCTTTAAATTTTTATTTTCGGTCGTTGCTAAATAATGTAAAGCCGCGCCGGCCGCCACTTGCGCCAGCGTCAAGTCCTCGATACCAAAGCCTTTTAGGTTTTGTACTTCAAATTGTCCCAGCAATTTTTCTCGTGTAAAATCTTCTGTAAAAACCCATTCTTCAAGGGGATATATATAAAATTTATCGCCAAACCATTGCTCGAGCAACTTCTTTTTATCCTTTGGGTAAATAATTTCTGCGGGATGAAAACTTTGTAATAATTTATCAATATATGATTGTTCGCCTTCGCTTACTAAAAATTCGCCCGTAGAAATATCAAGAAAAGCCGCGCCAACATTGTCTTTCTCAAAATAAAGCGTCGCTAAATAATTATTACTTTTATGATCTAATAATTTATCATCCACCGCTACGCCAGGCGTGATAACTTCGGTCACTTCGCGCTTCACGATCTTCTTTTGCGGACTCGGCTTTTCCATTTGCTCACAAATCGCCACGCGATAGCCCGCACGCACGAGGCGGGGCAAGTAAATATCCATCGAATGATGTGGAAAGCCCGCCAATTCTACATCGCTGCCACCATTATTCCGCGCCGTCAGCACAATACCCAGCACCCGCGACGCCGTCACCGCATCCTCACCAAACGTTTCATAAAAATCGCCCACCCGAAACAGCAAAATCGCATCGGGGTACTTCGCTTTCACCTGATAGTATTGCGCCATCAGAGGAGTTACATTCGCGGTATCGGGTGCAGTAATGGTGCTTGCCTTTCTTGCCATTTTATTTTAATATCAAAAACGAAGGACAGACAGCATAAACGCTTCATTTGCCTGCCTTTTCAAAGAGGAACAAAGGTACAGAAAATCGAAGGGAATAAGAAAGGATGGGGAAGGAACCTTTAATTATACAACCCACAAATCGCAATTATTATATACACCAGTCATGCCCCAATCTTCCTCATATAAAGCTTTAAAAAAATTATCATCTTCATATATATACCTCCAAACAATCCTGTTTTTCTTTTCTTCCATATTGAGAAATACTAAAATCAGCACTTTCAAACTTACCGTTATTAATACTTATATTCGTTATTTTACATTTGTATAATGATTTTATATACATATTTTCATCTACAAAATTTGGATGAATTGCAAAATTAACGGTTTTCAGGTCGATCTTACACTTGGATAAATAAAAATATCAGAGTTTATTATATTATTATGATTGTAAAGATATTGATGAGCAATATAGGAACTGATTGCATGGGTAGAATCTTTTATAAATACTCTGCTCAAAAATTTATGCACTTCTTTAACTCCTTCAAGTTGACTCGCGGTTAAATTATTTTCAAATAATTCAGGAAGTTTATTTTCATATAACTTCATTAAACCTGAATAATCGTTATCAGGATGAATACTATCGAAAAGAAATGGCGAGAAAACTAAATTTTCTTATCTGTAATTTCCCATTTATAAAATTGCTGCCTTATTAAACCTCCACATGGATCATTTTATATAAATAGGATAGCCCTTTAGATTTGCTCTTAATGTATTTACATGAGCCAATGGTGGATAACTATACTCACACCTTATAAATTTATTTTTAATTTCTTTGACCTCTCGTGCCCTATAAAATTTAAATGGTAATCCCATAGAACCATCAAATGTGAATTATGAAAAATGCATGTTTTGTCAATTCATGGTGAATATTTTTAAGATATAATTTTATATCTTCAGATCCATATTTACCCAATTTCTATCTTCAATTTTAGACCCGTTAAAACTCAAAATCAGGTTCTTTGCTCATTTTAAATTATTGATTTTTTGCAAAAAGATTTTAATCTCAAATTGAACGAGTTATCCAATTTTAATCTATAGTTATTTCTTCACCCCAAAATCCGTCGGCAAGCCATCCAAGCTTTGCAGATTCTTCTCTTGCATATATTCAACAAGTTCGGTTTCGCTTTTTTTTATTTGCCCAATCAAAATGAATATCGCGTTCGCCAATATAATTATATAAAGGCACACCAAACCCGCAGGAGGTTTGCACGAGGTCAATATTCGCTACTATAATTTGGCGGGTGCTGGGGTAAATGGTGAAATGCGGCGCAAATTGTTCCCAAGCTTCGGTGTCGCGCAAAACGGTGAATCCTTTGCCGTATAGCCGCAAGATATTGGGTGCGCTCTCGAAGGCACAAAACATAAACGTGATGCGCTGATTTTCAAGTAAATGCGCGGAGGTTTCGTTGCCGCTGCCAATCAAATCCATATAAGCGACCTGCGTTTCGGATAAGACGCGAAAGCTATCCATGCCTTTCGGCGAGAGATTGATGCGTGCGTCGTTGCTGAGGGGAGCAGTACTTACAAAAAAAAGATGCTGCCGTTCAATAAATATTTTATGCGCAGATTGAATGGAATTGTAAAATTTGCCCATTGTATCTATTTATGATAAAATACATCCGAATTATTTACTTTTAATAAATAATTCGGATGTAAGTATTAAAATATTTACTGCCCATCCGTCCGAAATGGCGATGCAGGTAAGCCTTCTTTATTATAAAAATTGGCATCTTCAGGGTTGTCGGCCCAAGCGTAGCGCACCGCTACAGGATTCTTTACATTATCATTCCAAACTATTACATGATCGCCATCTATCATGGCTTGTGCCCAAACAAATTTCTTATCCGCGCCCGCAATCGCAAAGCCTTTCAGGTAGCCGTATTTATCTTTTGCCATCAAGCCACCGCCCACGTGATCAAAACTCAATCGAATTTTATTACTTTCTATTTTCATGCTTTTATACACCGGGCCGGAATAAATAACATTATTATCACCGTAAGCAAGTTTGCGCGCTGCGAGCGAAAGGCGATAGCCTACGTCTTGCTTGTTGCGCGGGTGAATGTCGTCGGCTTCGCCAATATCAATAATAACGGCTTGACCAGTATTTGCAGTAGTTGTAAGCGTTTTTGATTGTGATTCGCGCAGTACGGCCCAATCGCTTTCAGAAGGATCGGACTTGGCTTGCATAAAATTCGCTAATTGCACAAATAAGAATGGGAACGTGCCAGAATTCGTCCAGCGCGCCCGCCAATCCTGGATCATCGTGTGAAACAAATTGCGATATTCATACGCATCCTTACCACCTGCATTCGATTCACCCTGATACCAAATCACGCCTTTGATCGGAAAATCAAGAATTGGATGAATCATTTTATTATATAATAACATCGGTGTTTGGTTCGTCGTGCTATTGCCGCCACCAAAGCGCGCTTCGCCGACTTTATATTTCCATTCACCTGTTATATCATGTTTTTTATTTGCTGTTTCCAGATATAATAACTCCGGTTTACCATAAATACCGCCACCGCCGCCCGTATCGTCGACACGAACTGTAATAATATTTTTACCAATTTTTAATATTGAAGCCGGGATATTATAAATTCGATTTTCATTATATCGCTGAATCATCTCCCCTATTTTCTGGCCGTTCACCCAAGTCATATCCGAATCATCAATCGGGCCAAGACTCAATGTTGCGTCTTTTTGAATATCGGCTGCGCTTAATTCAATCGTTTTTCTAAACCAGATAATTCCATCTAAATCAGGCAGTTCTGCGTTTTCCCAAAGCGTCGGCAATTTCATGATTTTCCAATCGGCATCATGATAATCATTTGCCGCCCAGAGCGCTTGTCCATTTTGCAAGCCCATATCTTTTTCAGGCAAGGCGCCAAGGGTTTGTTGCAGTTTATTGCGAATCGCTTTCGTGCGTTCCTCGCGCTGCTCTCAGCAACTTTTGATATATCCGTAATGCCCAATGATTCCGGGCTCATCCAGGGTTCAAGACGACTACCGCCCCAGGAACTATGTAATAATCCAATGGGTATATCATGATATTTGCGTAATTCTTTTGCAAAATAATAACCAACGGCTGTAAAATTACCAACCGTCTGCGGCGAAGCCATTTGCCAGGGGCCGCCATTTATTTTATCCTGCGGCATTTCACTACCTTCGTGCGGCACATAAAAATGGCGGATTTTATAATCATTCGCAGCAGCAATCTCTTTTTGCGCATTATTCGCAGCAGCCACCGGCCATTCCATATTCGACTGCCCGGAAGCCAACCACACATCACCAAACATGATATCCTTTATATCAATCGTTTTATCTTTACCCGTAATTTTTATATCATACGGGCCGCCAGCAGGCATAACAGGCAACAGGATGCGCCATTTACCTTGCTTATCGGTTTTACCTGTATAAGTTTTATTATTAAATGTAATATTAATTTTTTCATTAGGAGCAGCCCAGCCCCAGACGGGTACTTGCACATCGCGCTGTAAGATCATGTGATCGGTAAAGATAGCGCTGGTTTCTAAGGTTTGCGCATTTACAAATAATGTAAATAATAATAGAGATGTAATGGTTAGTAGTTTCATGAATAGGTGTTTTAAAAGTGTTTGGTTTAGTGATTAAAATATGAAATTTATTCTAAAATCATTATTAATGATAATAAAGTTTACAAACTTTATTTAAACTCTATTTCCTGCTTTCTTTTATCACTAAAAAAGCGCAGACTTTTCTTTTGTCCGCCGATATTAAAATGCACGAAATTGCTTTGGTCGCTGTGAAAATCCATTAAAAATGCGTCCATAACCTCTATTTGTTTGGGCTGCGCCACGTTTTCGATTTCCACATACATCCATACCGCATCGGTTTCGTATTCTTTACCCAAGTACTTGCCAATCAGGGTTTTACCGTCTACTTTGATATTAAAATGTTCTTTTATATAAGTTTCAATGTAATTATCGGCTTCCTCGTTTTCCTTTTCAGAACCAAGATGCAGGGCAATCGTTTTCCCTCTCGCAGATTCAATTTTTTTAATATGATCTTCCAGGTCGTCCATAAAAACCTTATGCATCACCTGCAAAGACTTGCTTTCCTTAGAATAATGTATTTCACTAATCGCAATATGAATCGGATGCGCAGCACCGAAATTGGAAAAAAATGCTAAAAGTATGGTCAACAAAGTCATCTGATATAATTTTTTTACTTTTGTAGCAATTGAATTGCAATGCTAATAACAACAAAATAGTGCGTTTTAGTTTGTATTTTTCTTGAAACTTAGAACTGATATACCGTGACCGATTTTTGGTTCAATCTGCAACTGGGCTTAGAGCATATCCTCGATCCGCGTGGCTACGACCATATTTTGTTCGTGATCGCCTTGTGCGCCGTCTATACTTACCGCGAATGGAAACAGGTCGCCTGGTTGGTCACTGCTTTTACGCTGGGGCATAGTCTTACACTGGCTTTGGCTACTTTTCAAATTATCAATATTTCAAGCGATTTGATCGAATTCTTGATTCCGATTACAATTTTGATCACTTGCATCGTCAATTTTACGATACAAACAGAAGCGCTTTCTGCTGCTGTACATCGCCGAAAAACATTGCAAAGATATGCTTTAGCGGCTTTTTTTGGTCTGATTCATGGACTTGGGTTTTCTAATTTTCTCAAAAGCATTCTTCCGCGCGACGTAACCATATGGAAACCCTTGCTGGCCTTCAATCTTGGTCTGGAACTAGGACAATTGGTAATTGTAGGATTTGTGTTATTGCTGGGTTACGGCTTAATGGAATTTTTGAAAACACCGCGCCGTGAGTGGATTTTGGTAGTTTCAGGCATCATCGCGGGCGTAGCGCTGACGATTATACAGGAAAAATGGATTTTTTAATACTTGACTTTAGATGTATTTTAGGAATTTTCTATTACTCATCATTGTCTAATGTCTTAAATAAAAATATTATGAAGCGACTCTATTTTCTTCTTGCAGGAATTCTGATGCTGAGTGCTACAATGCTAGCGCAGCAGCCGGAAATAGACAAATTCACCCAACTCGAAACTTTATTGCCAACGCCCAATAACTTCCGCACCGCCTCGGGTGCGCCCGGGCACGAGTACTGGCAACAACGCGCTGATTACAATATCAAAGTGGAATTGGATGAAAAACTGAACCGAATCATTGGTGAAGAGACAATTATGTATTACAATAATTCTCCAAATCCTTTGACTTATCTTTGGATTCAACTCGATCAAAACATCGAAGCGCCAGAATCGGATACTTATAAAACCAAGACGGGCACGTTTGATGATCGAATGGATATGCGCGCTATCAATGGCCAGTTCGATAATTCTTTCGATGGCGGTCATAAAATTCAATACGTGCGCGATGCGGCTGGTAAAGATCTGAAATACACCGTTGTGAATACCATGATGCGTGTCGATTTATCGCAATCACTTGCGCCAAAAAGTAGGCAAGATTAGTTTTAATATTGGCTGGCATTATAATATTGCCGACCGGCAAAGCCCAACAACGAGAAATGGTCGCGGTGGTTATGAACTCTTCCCTGAAGATGGCAATTCGCTTTATACTATCACGCAGTGGTTTCCGCGTATGGCGGTTTACGATGACTACAACGGCTGGCAACACAAGCAATTCCTGGGTTCCGGCGAATTTACTTTGCCTTTTGGAAATTATACAGTGGCAATCACTGTTCCTTCCGATCATATTGTGGGCTCTACGGGCGTTTTGCAAAATTCGAAAGATGTGTTGACGGCAGAGCAAATCAAGCGCTACGAGCAAGCAAAAACAGCTACAAAGCCCGTGGTTATTGTGACGCAGGAAGAAGCCACTGAAAAGGAAAAAACAAAAGCAACGACTAAAAAAACCTGGATTTATAAAGCCGAGAATGTCCGCGACTTCGCGTTCGGTAGCTCCCGCAAATTCATTTGGGACGCAATGGGCGTCAAAGTAGAAGGTAGTTCCCAACCAGTCATCATGGCAATGTCTTATTATCCGAAAGAGGCAAACCCGCTTTGGGGGCATTTGTCAACCGAAGTAGTGGCGCACACATTAAAGGTTTATTCCAAGTATTCAATCGCATATCCTTATCCGGTTGCCATTTCAGTGGAAGCTTCCAATGGGATGGAATATCCGATGATTTGCTTTAATAATGGTCGCCCCGACAAGGATGGCACGTATTCAGAGCGCATCAAATACGGCATGGTCGGCGTAATCATTCACGAAGTAGGGCATAATTTCTTCCCAATGATCGTCAATTCCGATGAACGCCAGTGGACTTGGATGGATGAGGGCTTAAATTCATTTGTACAATTCCTCACCGAACAAGAATGGGAACGCAATTATCCTCACCGCCGCGGCCCTGCAAAAAATATGGTGGAATACATGAAAGGTGGCAAAGATGTACAGGATCCTATTATGACCAACTCCGAATCTGTACTACAATTAGGCAATAATGCTTACGGCAAACCAGCTACGGCGCTCAATATCCTCCGCGAAACAGTCATGGGACGCGAACTTTTCGACTTTGCTTTCAAAACCTACGCACAACGCTGGGCTTTCAAGCATCTGACACCATCCGATTTCTTCCGCACAATGGAAGATGCCTCGGGTGTTGATTTGGATTGGTTCTGGCGTGGTTGGTTCTACACGACTGATAACGTGGATATTGCACTTGATGCCGTGACAGAATTCCAACTGGATACAAAAAATCCTGATGTGGAAAAACCTTTACTGGCGCAACAAGCTAAAGATGTTTTTGAAAAAGACATCACCAAGCAAAACAACAAAAAAGACATCCCGGCCGTAGCCGTAGAAAGCAATAAAGAATTGGCAGATTTCTATACGACTTATGATCCGAATAAAGTAACAGCTACCGATCGAGAGAATTACAAGCGTTATTTGGTTACCTTAGGCGAAGAAGAAAAAGCGTTTCTAAATAAAAAACAGTACTTCTATCAACTAGATTTTTCCAACAAAGGTGGACTCATTATGCCAATTATTCTGGAATTTGAATTCGAGGATGGCACAAAAGAAGTGCAGCGTATTCCAGCGGAAATCTGGCGCAGAAATAATGAACAAGTGAGCAAGACCTTTGCATTTGAAAAAGTACTCAAGCAAGTACTGATTGATCCTTATCTGGAAACCGCAGATATAGATACCGAAAACAATTATTTCCCGCGTCAGGCGCAACCCAATCGTTTTGAAATCTTTAAATCCCGTACTGGCGCTGGTGCACGCGGACAAAGCCAAGGTGAAAACCCGATGCAGCAGCAAATACGCGAACAAAAGCAGCAAGGCGGCGGCGGGAATGAATAAATAATCTTTGCAAAAGCAATTATTACAAACAAAGGAAGTCGTTTATTCAATGGTTTCCTTTGTTTCTTTTTAGAAGAAGGCTTTAAAATGAATATTCTATCATTACATGAAATCGAATTTGTAATTTCGCTTTTATTCTAAACTATTTATATAATGACAAAACGTTATCCAAGAACGCTTTCGTCTGGTGCAAACAATACAGTCATCGCACTCTCCGATGCGGAAGTGGGTAAACTTTTTTTTGGTGATACTAGATCCGATATTGGCTCCGAAGCAGAAAAAATGAAGTTTGCTAATACGGTTAATGATTTAGTTGTAAAGTTTATTCGTTTGGATATATTCAGTGATGAAGGCGAAATGCTGGTAATGGAACGTCTTTATCCACTGGATTATCGGGCTTTTGAGTATGAAAAACGTGAATTATTATTTGACGTCTTTGAAAACGAATTACAACAACTCCATAAAGCCGGATTTATACATCGTGACTTACGTCGTCCTTCCGATATGCCAGGAATGTCTTTCGATAACATCTTTCTTACCGAAAAAGGAATTAGATTGATCGATGTTGGCATCGCTGCATTAAAGACTCAAGTCGGCGAAAGACTGTTTGAACGCTTTGTTGAACAAGAATTACAAGAATTGGAAGCTTTTAGAAACTATTTTTTAAATAGATAAAAGAATATCATGTTTATTATTATTCGTACTTCTCCCAAAGGATTCCTTCGGAACAACTTCCAACCTCGAACTTAACAACTACTACCAATCCCAATTCACTGAAAAACGCTTGATTAAAGCCTTAGAATCAGCCACTTCCTTTGGTTTAAAACCGGTTGACTCCCAGATATAAAGCGATACAAATTCTTCATACTCGTCTTTTGCTTCCCCCTCTTCGTTCACACGCAAAGTATGCGAGGAATCGCGGATCACAATATCTTTATCGCCATCCCCATCAAAGTCAAACAACCAACTATTGCGCAACACCTGCCCACCGTCGCCGCCATAGAAATTAGAAACAGGAATTAAAGCTGTAACATACTTATGTTTCTTATTGACTATTAATAACGATTGATTGCCATACCAGAATAAAGTTGTACCAATAAGGTAAGCGTCATATTCATCATTCAAACGAAAACGGCCCAATCCAACGATTTTAGTTTCCTCCGCGTCAAGCATATAATCAATATTCTGTTGCAATGTAACCTCTACGTTTGTTGTAAAAACAGCATAAGGAATCGGTTTGGCTTTCATGCCAGAAGGACTGGTCATTGAAAATGACAAGGTATCGCCGACTTTCATCGATTGGAAATACTCGTTTAAAGCAAAGCTTTGTGAAAAAGCTTGTCCAGCAACAATCAATAAGCTCAATAATAGTAAGCTAAAGCGCATTGGTTTCATCTGTTTACTTTTGCAAAGAGTAATAAAATCAATAATAATAACCCTCAGAAAACGTCGCAACCTCATCTTTATTACTCAAACAATTCAGTGCCGTTGGAAATTCAAGTAATAGCTATTATTTTACCTCATGTACAAAATAAAAAAACTCTAAACTTTCTATAATCCTTGGTAATTTTTTAACAAAACCCTCCTAAAATGAAATACTACTTTATCATCGCCTTTGCATTAATAATCGTAAGCGCTCAAGGACAATCCGACAACCGTCAAACCTACTGTAATCCAATTGACATCAATTATCGATATAACTTTGAGCAGATTCCACAACAAATTTCCTATCGTTCTGCGGCTGATCCTGTTATTATCAATCATAAAGGAGCATATTATCTATTTGCGACGATCTCTGGAGGTTATTGGCATTCCAAAGACCTTGAAAAACTGGAAATATATTCTGCCCGAACGCTGGCCTTTTGAAGATAACTGCGCCCCTGCCGCCTGGTCTTACGGCGATACACTACTTATTTTCCAATCTACTTTTCAACAAAGACCTATTTTATATACCACAACACCAGAAACAGGCAAATTACATTTCTATAACCGCTGGTTACCACTCATTAGAGACGAATTAGGGCCTTGGGATCCTGCGCTATTCCATGATGAAGACACCGATCGTTGGTTTATGTATTTTGGTTCTTCCAATATATATCCACTTTGTGGCATTGAATTGGATTACAATCGCCGATTAACTTATAAATCCGATGTTAAACGCATGATTTATTTATATCCACACGTACATGGTTGGGAAAGATTTGGGCCGAATCACACTAGCAATATTACACCTTTTATTGAAGGTGCATGGATGACAAAAAATAATGGTAAATACTATTTACAATATGGTGCACCAGGCACTGAATACAATGTCTATGCTAATGGCACTTATGTAGGCGACGATCCGATGGGGCCTTTCGAGTATGCACCCAATAATCCCGTTTCTTACAAACCCGGAGGCTTTGTTAACGGCGCAGGACATGGTAATACATTCAAAGACAATTATGGTAATTATTGGAATACAGGCACTCCCTGGATTGCAGTTAATTGGAACTTTGAGCGCAGAATTGCTATGTTCCCCACAGGCTTTGATAAAGATGATTTGATGTACGCTAACACTCGATTTGGCGACTTTCCACAATATATACCTCAAAGTAAATGGAATGACAGAAACGAATTATTCACAGGTTGGATGTTATTATCTTATAAGAAACCTGTTATCGCTTCTACTGTAAGAGATACCTTCGATGCGAAAAGAATTACAGACGAAAATCCACGTACTTTCTGGGTTGCACAAACGAATAAAGCCGGAGAAACCGCGACTATCGATCTTCAAAAAGTGTATGATGTAAAAGCATTACAGATTAATTACACCGATTACAAATCTAATATTTATGCAAACGATGAAAGCGTTTATATTCAAATGAAATTCTACGCATCGACCGATCATAAAAACTGGCAAGTCATCTTTGACAATACCGACAAAAAGGAAGATAGACCCAATGCTTATATTGAATTATCGCAAACCGTTAAAGCACGCTATATCAAATACGAAAACGCTTATGTACCCACGCCTAATCTTGCCATCAGCGATATTAGAGTCTTCGGTAACGGCGATGGACAAACACCATCCACGCCTGCCAATCTTAAAGTACAACGACACGAAGACCCACGCGATGCTACCATCACTTGGGACGCTGTTCCGAATGTAGTAGGTTATAATATTCTTTGGGGAATCGCGCCTGATAAACTATATCAAACCTATCAAATCTGGGGAGACGCGCCTACCAAACTCGAATTACGCGCATTAAGCGTAGGAATCGATTATTATTACGCCATCGAAGCTTTTGATGAAAATGGTGTATCAAAAATAAGCAATGTAATAAGCGATAAAAAATGAGTTACCTATTTTAATATTCAAGAAAAGCGCCGTTATTATATTCTCATTATCCAATTTTTACAAGCATCAAGCTTTGTAAGAATAGCATCCCTATTTATCATCAAACTTAAGATTAGCAAGAACAGACAAATGAGCTTTCACCAGGAATGATAGCTTTATCCCGACAATAAGTATTGCTCTAAGCTTCAAGCTTTCTACTAATCCATTATGAAGAAATATTTTACAATCCCGGCGGTTGCTTTAGTCCTGTTATCATTCCTATTATTAAGCGCCGTTTCCTGGAAAAAAAAGCATCAGGACATCATTTTACATCCGGTCAGCTTTGATGATAAAGAAAATTTAGCATCCAAATACGATTCTTTAGAAACATTCATCCAGGAACAAGTAATTATCAACGCCATTCCCGCCCTTGCCGCTGCAATGATTCAAAATGGCAAAGTCGTATGGATGAAAGGATTTGGTGTACAAAACATAGATACCAAAGCGTCCGCCACCGAAGAAACCTTATTTGTTACTTCCTCTATTGCAAAACTTGTTGTAGCCGTGGCGGTCATGCAACAAAAAGAACAAGGAAAATTAAATCTGGATGAAGACATCAGTAAATATCTGGGTTATAGCGTACGCAATCCTAATTACCCGGATATAAAAATCACACCCCGCTTATTACTCACGCATCAGGCGGGTTTATCCAATCCGAATCAAAATGAAGTACCTGAATTAACGGGTTTCCATGTAGATACCGTCATTAATATGAAAGATTGGGTAAAAGATTTTATCATACCCAGCGGTGCGCATTATAAACCCATTATTTGGCAACAAGTACAGCCGGGTACGATACATTCCAGTTCCAATATGGGCGTGACATTGCTGGCACATATAGTAGAAAAAATAACTGGACAAGATTTTAGAGATTATAGTACTAAATATATTTTCTCTAAACTAAAAATGAATGACACTGCCTATAAAATGCACCTTCCCGGAAGCTTTGATCCCGGGAAATTAGCAGATATATACACCATTAACGGCACTAAATTGGTTGATTATATAGAAAGTCCTATTTATGCCGCCGGATTATTACGCACATCCATAAAAGACTGGAGCAAATTTATGATCGCCATCATGAATGGCGGTGTATATGAAGGAAAAGAATATTAAAACAAACCAGTGTAGATGAAATGCTCGATGTAAAATACCCCAATGCAGGACTTGCTTTTGATTCGGGTGTTGGTTTGATGTGGAGAGCATACGGTACAAACAAAGATTGGCTCGGTCATACAGGAGGAGGCTTTATTTCTGCCAGTGCGGATGTGAATATACAGCAAAAAACAGGTGTTATTATATTGACTAATGGTCGTGGAAAACTGGCAGTCATGCCCCACCCCAATGGAACGATCTATCATAAACTGCACACAATAGCTATGCAAAATAATTAAGCAATTAAAAAGAAAGCTTACTTGATTAAAACGGGTGTATTTTTTAAAGTAAGTATTATTCAGGTATATGAGACTTCCGAACTGAAAATTGTTATGGAAGTCTTTTTATTTAAAGAAATGGCAATCGCTCACACAAACAAAGCAATCGTTAAAATATACATAGCATAAGCATATAATAATGCAGCCTACTGATAAAAATACAAAGCAATCGATTATATATACAGAGCAGTTGATAAAAAAATGCATGGCAAATCACTAAAAAATACATAGCATAAGCGAATAATAACGTAGCCTATTGATAAAAACACAAAGCAATTGCTTATATACACGGAGCAGTTAGTAAAAAATAAAAAGTAATTACTATAAAATAGATAGCATAAGCGAGTAATAACAAAGTAATCAAGTAAAAATAAAAAGCGATCGCTCGTAAATACGCAGCAATCGCTAAAAAATAAAAAGTGTCCGTTTGTAGATACGTTGCTTTCGTTTATGCACTAACCGGTTTTAATCACTTTAAAAGGGATTCGATTGATTTGTTTGAAGATAGCGTTCGTAGCGCCGACGGCAGACTTTACATACATCTTTATTTTCTTTGCACAAGCACATATACCCGTCTTTTTATCATACAATATATGATTCCGATGGCGGCGAGCAGCCTCTACCTCACTAATTGCATAAGCAGCACGGGTATTTGCTTCGCGTAGTTCCGCGAGTTTATTTTGCAAAGCGGGTACCTGCAATTCAGACTCGTTGGGATTAAACGTAGGTTCGCGTTGTGTCAAAGCAACCAGACGGGCAAAATGCTCTACTTTCAAGTCAAAGGATTGCTGCGAGGAGGAGCGCGTTTGAGGATTGTTCGTTTCCTTATTTCCTTCAACGCTTTCCAATGTATCTTTGTTGGTTTCGGTTTCAGCATCGGTGTTTTCATTCCCATTCTTCTTACTTGCGCGTGCTCCCGTTATTTTTCGCTGTATGCCTCTGGCGTCTTCGAGGGTTTGAGCGCTTACACCGTTTGCCCCGATGGCGTTTACCACCTTAGTAGTCAAGCCAGACAAAGCATTAAAAAGAATTTTTCGGTTGTTGATAGCGATATCCGCTTCGCTGAGCGCGTCAATCAAGCGATCGAGCGCCATACGCCCTTCGGAGAGGAGTTGTTGCAAATTACCAATTTGGAGTTCAGGGCTCGAGGGGTTGTAAACCGTGCTCAAGCCGATGCAACGCACCAAGACATCTTCAAAATTCGCCACATTCTTGGCGTGACCTCCTTCGGAGTTAGATTTTTTTACTGTCATTACAAAAAATTTTAAATTAGTAAATTTGTTGAAATACCAAGCCTTAGAAAATGATACGATTTCCTAAAAGCTTATACGTTTTGAAGCCGCCAAATAAGAATGTGTAATGATAGTTTGATGTAAGAATGCCTTAAAAGAAGTTTCTGTGGTTTATTTGTTGGGAGGTTTGGTATTGTAAAGATAAGGAAAAAAACAAGATATATGCAAGCGATTGTACGAAAATATATAATGAAAGGAAAAATATTTGCTGAGTATTATTTTGATGTAACATAATTAGAACCGCTACGTATATTAGCATAAATATAAAATCGCAAGAACATTGGGGCATAGTTTAGTTATTTGTATTCCACAAATATACTATGTTATATACGATATTTTTAATTATATTTTTCAAGACTATTTTAGCGTCAAAGATTTAGATAAGACTAATAATCAAGCAATAGATACAGTAGATGCCAGAATTAGATCAACATTCAACAAAATCCTGACAAAATGGCAAAATTTAAGCTATAAAAATGACATTTTTTAATTTTAGCAAAGGCACAATATTTGGATTTAGTCTAAGAAAATCTATCATTATGGTCAGTAAATAAAAACGAACATTTGGACAATGTGCTAGAAACACATAGAATGACTCATATTAATGATTTGCTCACTAAGTACAAAAATAAAAGAAGGAAATTAAAGAGGCTATAGAAGAGAAATATTCAAGTAATGTTTACTGTCCTTTAATTCAGGTTCTATGCCAAACATACTGCCTAAACAGCAAATTTGATTTGATATAGTTGTCCCTTTAAACGAAATTCATTTTCAACATTGGAGGAAATGTTTGATGATGTATTTAATTTTTTGGAAGAGAAATATAAGGAAGTTGCTACTATTAGAAAACAAAAGGTCTCAATTGGCATAATATTTAACGGAGATGAAGATGGGGATATCATCAATATTGATGTTATTCCAGGGAGGGAACTTTCTGAAGATGACTTTAATGAAACCAAAAACCTTAATGTTTATTTTAATGAAAAATCATTGGGGATTTGCCAAGGGAACATATACTAAAACAAATATTCAAGCTCAAATTGATCATATTCGTGAAACAGGAGATTCTATATCCTCTGTTCGACAAGTTATCCGCTTACTGAAAATTTGGAAAAATAGTAACAATGAAAAGTATAAATCTTTTTTATTGGAATTGATTACAATTAAAGCTTTTTTAATAATATAGATGTTTTAGGAAATCTGGGAAAAGCTTAAAGTAGCTATGACATATATCAAAGATATAATGCGGTAAAAGATGATTTTTAAACTGATAGACCCTGGCAATAGTAATAATAATGGGATTAAAACATTAGAATCTTTGGAACTAACAAATCTTTCTAATAGAATGGATATAAATTATTTGAAATATAGAAAATAATGAAGAAAATATAAAAGCTATTTTCCTATCAACGAGAAATTTGAGAACAAAGAATCTTCTGAAAATTCTTATGGGATAAAAGGAACTACAATTATTCCTTCTATTCCTGCAAACAATCAACGTTTTGGATAGATGATTTTGAAGATTGAAGATATTAAATTATACATTTCTAAAATTCCCTTTGTTAACCAGATATATAATATAGACCAAGGAGAATTTTATATTAATGGCAAAGTAGAAATCGCTTTTTGAAGAATTAAATGGTTCTTTAGATTTTGAATTTGGAAATTGCACCCCAGTATCCTTTAAAAAGTTATGAATCAGAACTATAACTTTTAGGAATAAAGATTTAATTTCATTTAACTATGTAATGAGTGAGGGCAATATCTGCATTCATACTTCACATACTTTAGATTTAGAACAAAAACTTAATATTGATTTTAACTCACTCAAGAATTGGATAATAAAATATTATATCAATAAAGATAAAGATCTAAATTATGAACATATCATAGTAAACGAAACTCCAATAAAGGACAGTTATTATGCCTATTACTTCCTGATTGCTGAAGGTAATTTCAAAAAGGAGAATTTGGAGAAACTCATATTATCCTTATCTAAATAGTGGTATACCATAAAGAAAAATAATTTACCTTTGTAATTCAGAGATTTACTTCAATGGAGAAAAATGATAAAAATGCCAATGGAGTAATAATCTACGAGAAATACAACGTGGTCAAAAAGGTTTATATTATTTTGGTAGAAGAAACGCCCGCAATCTATGGTAAGTTCGTTAATTAAAAATTGGAAGAGTTAATTAATTTGTTACCTACTGGTTTTTTAAAATTTACTACATGAATTTGAAAAAATAACTTAAAAATCGAAAGGAAATATTATTCCCTATTTACTTGGTTATAGAATCTCAATGAAACTGAACACATGGGCAAGTATGTTGGAGATTGGTAAATTTCCATTAGTAGGCAATGCAAAATAAATGAAGTAAAGACAGGAGGATGGAACAGCAAGCTTACAGATGGAAAAAAATAGTTTGGGGGGTTGACCAGAAACACTTTATAAATATTTTTTTTGGAAGAGGAACTTTTCGGGGAAAAGTTAACAAATAAAAAAATCCTAATTATTGGTGTTGGCGCTGTTGGAAGTATGATTGCAAAAACGCTGACAAGAGGAGGCTGTAGATTTATTGATTTTGTAGATCACGATTTAAAAGAACCTGAAAATATTTGTCGGTCTGAATATATATTCTCAAACGGAATAACGAACAAGACAGAAGAACTAAAAATATTCTGAGTGGAATATCTCCTTTTGTAAATATAAATTCATTAAACAACAATTATTTTGAAACAATAATTAAAACATTTCATAATGATAAAAAGCATAGAGAAAATTTTGCCAAAGAATTAAATAACTATGATTTAATTTTTGATTGCACTGATAATGATTTAATGTATGTACTTGATTCATTAAAATTAAATACTTTGTTAATAAACATTTCAATTACTAATCATGCTAAAGAAATGGTATGTGCTTGTATCCAAATATTTATCGGTTTGTAAACAATCAATTTTCCAATGTCCTCAAAAATGATGTTGGTGATTTATATAACCCGACAGGTTGTTGGAATCCGACATTTAAAGCATCCTATAATGACATAAATGTACTAGTTCAATTGGCATTAAGGCATATAAATATCGTTTTTCAAAAAGAAACCACAAGAAATAATTTTATAATTCACGAAGATAAAGCAAATATAGGCAACTTAAAAATTGTAGAATTTTGAAATTAATATATACACAAAACAAATTAAAACTGATTATTGAAGATGAGTTACTTAACCAATTAGGCAAACTGAGGACAAAGTATTATCCTAATGAATTTGGTGGTTTTTTAATTGGCAACTATTCTGACGACTTTAAAACGGTTTATATAACAAATTACATACTACCAAAAAATATAAAGGGTTTCCTTTTTGTTTTTGAGCGATATATTGATGGATTAGTTGATGTCTTTAAAAATATTTTCAAAGAAAAGAAACAGTATTACATTGAGAGTGGCCGCATACGCATCCAAATGGTTCAACAATGTATAGTTCGACAGATTTAAATGCAATGATTAAAACAGTAGAATGTGATACTGTTCAAATAAAGAACCCTATCCTTTTAATACTAAGTATAAGTAAAACAGAAATAAAAGACTATACCTTTTACTTTTATAACGACAAGAAACTAATTCTTATGAGTAAAATAGATTTAAAGATGTTGTTTGGGTGGCTTACAAAAGCAAATGATTTCTCAATTAAACACCAATAGACAATTTATAACATCCCGGTTCTAAAGGGAGATGCTTTAGAAAATGCTTGGACAGAATGGTTACGTAATTATTCTCTTCCTAACAGGTATAGTGTAGATAAGGCGATTGTAATTGACCATGAAGGGAATACGAGCCATCAAATAGACATTGTAATATATGATAATTGGTTTATCCTTTATTTTTCACAAAATGGGTTTCATTATATACCAGCTGAAGGAGTATATGCAGTTTTTGAAGTAAAGCCTGATATTGCTGATTTCTGATGGTAAAACTAATATTGAGTACGCTGCTGAAAAAATTGTAAGTGTCAGAAAACTCTTAAGAACAAGTACTGATATGATAAATTTAGGTAGGAAATTTCCACCACGACCATTAACCAAAATTATTGGAGGTATTTTATGTAGTACAAACACTTACACTCACAACAATAATAATACGATAAAAGGTCATATTCAAAATCAAATAGGTTTAAAAAGCCTTGACTTAGGTTGCCTAGCTGATTATGGTAGTTTTTTTTGTGGATTATGAGCCAAACGAAGAAATAATTGAAAATGGACATGAAAAGTACCTTGAGTTTTATAATATTAGAAAATTTAAAGAAATAAAATTCAGTAGACCTGAAAATTCTTTAGTAACTTTTTTATGCAGTTAACGAGATACTTGCAACAGGCTATCGGAACAGTGCCTGCTATTAACTTACAATCCTATTTAGAAAAAAAATTGATGAAGAAATTGATAAAGAGATATAGAATCACACTAATCTATTTTTTTTTTTTAGAAAAATAAAATCCACTAATTCTTGATCGTATCTAATGCTTTCTATTTTCTGGTCAGTGATAGTTAATAATACCACCTTTCAGGGTTTGTGCATATAATCAATGATGATTCTATTATCTTATCATCCCTTCGGGATTTTAAGAATTGTGAATATTACAAGAGAATGCCGAAGGCATGACAAGATTATAGATAAATAGACAATAATATGATAAACCTCGAAGAGGTGATATAAATTCTATCCCCTTCGCTTGTGAAGGATGGCATCCGGCGTTTTCCATTTTCTCGTTTGCATCTATTTTTAGTATTTTTGTATGGCGTTCAAGACATTTCCAATAAACGTTTATGAACCAATCATTGGAAGGTGTCCAGCGCGAATGAGCATACATACAAATCGTATAAGTATAAACCAATGGATGAAGCCAGGAAATTACATACCATTAAGCTCGTGCATACGGCGATCTGGGTCTTTTTTGTCACGGTGATCTTTTATGTATTGTACTGTGGCATTGTCGATAATGTGAATATATTGACCTGGATAGCCGTAGGGCTGGTGCTGGCAGAAGGTATCGTACTGCTGGTGTTTAAAATGTTCTGTCCGCTTACGCTTTTAGCAAGGCGCTATTCCGATTCCGAAAAAGATAATTTTGATATTTACCTACCCAATTGGTTAGCGAAATATAATAAACAGATTTTCACGACGATATTTGTGATTGGGCTTTTGCTAGTGTTGTATAGGGTAATCTGATAAATGTAATCTCCGAGGGGACTCGGGTGTAAGAATAAAACAATCAAAATAATCCTTCATTTCTTATCTAAAGCCTTTATCTTGCATAAAACAATCATATCATGGACTCTAATGATTCATCTATATGGCCCTTACCCAAATTTTATTTTCGGGTACAATTTAGTAGTTTAAATACGAATATAATGTTTCAGGAAGTATCGGGCTTGGATACAGAAGCACAAATGATTGAATACAGACATAATGATAGTTCGGTGTTTTCTACTATGAAAATGCCCGGCCTTGCTAAGTTTGGCTATCTAACGATGAAGAAAGGTATTTTTGTAAATGATAATACGTTTTGGGATTGGTATAATGCGATCAGAATGAATACCATTCAAAAGGAAACCGTAACGATTCAACTGCTCGATGAAACTGAAAATCCTGTGATGACCTGGACTTTATTGAATGCTTTTCCTACTGAAATTACGGGAACAGATTTAAAAAGCGATGGTAATGAAGTCGCAATAGAAACGATGGAAATAGCATACGAAGGATTGACCATTAAAAATAATTAATCTGAATATAATATGGCAACATATATTGCACTATTACGCGGCATCAACGTAGGTGGAAATACTTTTCCGATGATGGAGTTGAAGGCAATCTGTGAAGAAGCAGGATTCAAAACGTGCGTACTTACATTCAAAGTGGGAATGTAATATTTGAAAGTGATCTTACAGAAGAAGTAATAATAAAAACATTGGAAGAAGCAATAAAAATAAGTAAACAAAAGCATATTCCCGTTATGATACGATCTGCTAAAGAGATGGAAGAAGTACTCATGCGCAATCCTTTGCCCGATGCTTTACCTGCACAAGTTGCGGTGTTATTTTTAGTAAATAAAGTGCCAAATGATTTATTTAAAAATGTAATAATTCCGGGCAGAGAAGAAATAATTATATCCGGGCGAGAAATTTATATCCATTATCCTGATGGTATGGGACGCTCTAAATTAAAGTTTCCGAAAATGGCGGAACAAGGCACGATGCGCAATATGAATACGGTGGCTAAATTGGTTACATTAGCAAGTTAATAAAAAGGCGTTTTTATTTTATTTTTAATCGAATGCAAACCATCATGGAATCAAATAAAGCGGGTGTAGTTTATAAAATAAACTGGCTTCGCGCCTGGAAAAATCTTTCTATTTATGTATCTTTGAGTATTGCGCTCATTATTATAATAACACAATTACTTATTTATATCACATCGGGTTTTAATTATAATTATACATTCAGACACGTCTCCCCTATTGAGATGTTGGGTTTGTTAATTGCTATTTGCATAGGTGCTTCGATATTGGTTTTATCGGCAGCATTATTATTGACGATGTATCAAATTTCCATAAAAGATGAAGCTTTATACGGCAGAAATTATTGGATGGTAAAAAAGAAAATCCCATTGAATAACATTCAATCTATTGATCGTTTTGAGCAAAAAGGCGTTGGCGGATTTATAGTACAAGGCGAATATAAAAAGGATAAAATTTTTATTTCAGATGAAACGGAAGACTTAGGAATACTGATGACAAAGCTTATGAAATATCATAAAAGTATCAGAGAATAATATAAAAACTATATTAAAAAGCTATCATGAAACTTTATAATGAACTCGCCGAATGGTGGCATTTATTATCATCTCCTGATGATTATGAAGAAGAAGCAATATTATATTGGAATATTGTTTCAAAATATAAAAAAAATATTCAAACCGCACTGGAATTGGGCAGCGGCGGCGGTAATAATGCTTTTCATCTAAAGAAAAAATGTAAAATTACACTAAGCGACCTCTCTCCTGCTATGATAAAAGTAAGTCAGGGCTTGAATCCTGAATGCGAACATTATATTGGCGATATGAGAAATATTAATTTAAATCAAAGTTTTGATTTGGTTTTTATTCATGATGCTATTATGAATTTAACAACAGAACATGATTTAGAGCAAGTTTTTCAGGTAGCTAAAAAACATTTAAAGCCAGACGGTATTTTATTTATAGCGCCCGATTTCTTTAAAGAAACATTTACACCCAGCACCGAACACGGTGGGCATGATGATAATGATAGAAGCATCCGGTATTTAGAATGGACGCATGATGACGATCCTTATGATAATATAGTAAAAACGGAATATGTTTATTTAATAAAAAATAAAGATGGTGTAATAAAATGCGAGCGTGATAGCGTCACGGAAGGCCTTTTTTCAAAGAAAACTTGGGAAACATTATTAATAAAAGCAGGTTTTAAAGTATCATTTGAAGTAATACCGCACTCGGAATTAGAGTCTAATTCTTATATTGGCATCGTAGCGGAAGTTGAACGATAGAATATAAATAATTAATGTAATTAAAAGAAATTTGAATGCATGAAAATAAATTGTAAAATCAATACACGGTAGATGTTATAAAAAAGCTTATCAAACAAACATTTCTGAACCATAATGTGTTAATCTTACGTAAATTATATGTTAATTATCTTTTATAGCTATTTTTGCAGGAATTATATAACCGATTAATCGAGTTAAACAAAATCCTATGAAACTTTTGCGCGCCATTTGGGCATGGATTGTACGTCAGTTTTCTTTTGGGCCGGAGCCGGAGGCAAAAGAAAAGACTAAACCCTCTGTAGAAGAAGATACATCCGAAACAACACCTATCCCCGTAGCGCCCTTGCAAAATGGTTTTAATCCGAATTTCTTACCAGTCTCGATCGGGCTTCCATCCATAGAAAGAGCAATGGATAATACCCTTGATTATCAGCATTTTACCATAGCTATGAATTCGGCACGGCGAATGCCATATTATACTGCAGTAAATATTGATGCAATAAAATATAATAAACTAAAAGAAAATATTCCGAGTCGCAAAGAATTGGGTTCTGATCCTTGGACTTTAGATCCTCGCCTGCCGAAAACAGCGCAACTGCCCAAATCTTTTTATCAAAATAATGATTTTGATTTGGGGCATATGGTGCGGCGCGAAGATGCGCTTTGGGGTGATACGTTGGAAGAGGCTGTTGCTGCGAATGATGATACTTTTTATTTGACGAATGCGGTGCCACAGCACAAGGATTTTAATCGTAATGCCCAGCGCTGGAAGGGTTTGGAAGATTATGCACTTACGAATGCCCGTAAAAATGATTTACGGATTTCGGTATTCTCGGGTTGTGTATTTAAAGAAAATGACCGAAAATATAAAGACGTGCAAATACCCGGGCAATTTTGGAAAATAATAGTCATGGTAAAATCAAATGGGGAATTATCAGCGACGGGTTATGTAGTACAGCAAGATGATTTGATCAAAGATATAACCGAACGGGAGATTGGCTTCCAATATGAACAATTTAAAACATATCAAGTACCCATCACAAAAATAGAAGAAGTAACCGGATTGCAATTTGGACTAAATGACCACGATCCATTGCAAAAAACCAGAGACGTATTTACAGCACCAGCACCGATTGAGGACTTTGAAGATATTGTTTTTTAAATACCGCAAAGTTTCAGTACACTTGTGAAGTTATCTTTAACAATAATTCCTGGCTGATTTTGTGCACCGGACGGGGTGATTGAAACAAAAAAAGGTTTCGCATAATGTGAAACCCATTGATTTTCAGTCAAGTACCGGAAGCGGGACTCGAACCCGCACAGGTTGCCCCGCACGCCCCTGAAACGTGTGCGTCTACCAATTCCGCCATTCCGGTGATTTGATGTGTTGCTTGTAGCTTTTGTACCGAAGGTGGGACTCGAACCCACACGTTGTTGCCAACACTGGATTTTGAGTCCAGCGCGTCTACCAGTTCCGCCACTTCGGCTTGTGTTTTAAACCCTTTTGTCTAAAGCGTTGCGAATTTAGATAAATTCTCTCGAATACGCAAGAGGTATCGCTTTTTTAGATAAAAATCTTTGATTGCAGAAAGTTCCGCCGGTGTCATTTTTTGATCATCGTAATGCTCAATAATTATTGCAATTTCTTGAAAAATAGCGCTTTCTGCTTCTTGTATTTTTTGAAGTGTATCTTTATAAATGGCTTTCTCAAAATCAAATTCCAGCTCCATTAGCGTTTCGTTGAACTCCATCATTTCCATCAAAAAATCCTGCGGAATTTCATTTTTGCCTTCTTCTGCCAACACGCCTTTTATTTCCAAAATATACTTCATCCGCTTGTCAAAGTCCGCCAAGGTACGGTAGGCTTCATTGTTCAAGGTCGAAAGCGTTAGAATTTCCATTTGTTTATCCTCGGATTCCAAGGTATAAAAATCAGGATGATATTTTTTACTGTTTTCATAAAACCGACGCTTCAAATCAGCTTCATCCAGTTTAAAAGCAATCGGTATTTCAAAAAACTCAAAATAATTCATAATCTTACTTTACTTCCCAAAGAAGCCCTTGATCGCATTCCAAATATCCAAACCATTGGCATACACAATAAGCCCCAGTACTAAGACAAAACCAACGGTCGTCGCATATTCCAGGAATTTATCGCTTGGCTTTCTGCCGCTAATCATTTCGTACAACAAAAACATTACATGACCGCCGTCAAGTGCAGGAATAGGAAGTAGATTCATAAATGCAAGAATCAAAGATAAAATCGCAGTCATAAACCAAAAACGCTCCCAGCGCCACTCCGCACCAAACATTCCACCAATGGAACCTAAGCCACCTAAGCTTTCTGAAACTTTGATCTTGCCGCGAAACATTTGACCAAAAGCTTTCATTTGATCATTGAGAAAGCCTAAGCCTTTTGTAACGCCCAAAGGCAAAGCCTGACCAAGCGTATAGTCCTGGCGTTTGTAATCAAAATAGTATCGATAACTCTTGGCTTCTACGCCAATTCGGCCGTCCTCCGTAATTTTCATATCCAGACGAAGTGTATCCTGATTGCGCAACACCGCAACTATTACATCTTTATTTTTATTTGCTCTGGAAAGCTTTTGAAAATCAGTCAGATATGGTGTTGAAATATCATTAAAACCAATGATTTTATCATCTTTTTGAATATTCGCTCGTTCCGCCGGAGAGTCCTTGGCTACAGCTTCTACTTCAAATGGTGTACGCGGCCCAAACAATAATTTATTTTTGCTATCGCGAGAAGAAAGAATTTTGACAAATTTTGGGTCAATCGGCAAATCGACCTCTTTGCCATCTCTTTCTACTGTAATCTTATTCGCATTATTGATAATAACTTCTCGAATAACCAAACGGTCGTTGAATTTTTCAAAAGGCTGATCGCCAATAGCCAAGACTTTGTCACCATCGCGCAAACCCATATCCATGCCCAAGGAATCTACAAAAATGCCATACTTCACATTTTCATTAGGCAGGTACTCTTCGCCCCATATCCACAGCACCATAGCATAAAGTAGGAATCCAAGAATAAAATTAACCGTCACACCCCCCAGCATAATAATTAGGCGTTGCCAGGCTGGTTTGGAGCGAAACTCCCAAGGCTGAGGCGGTTGCTTCATTTGCTCGGTATCCATGCTTTCATCGATCATGCCCGAAATCTTTACATAACCACCCAGGGGAAGCCAGCCAATACCGTATTCGGTGATGTCTTTTCGATCGTCAGGATATTCTTTATTTTTATTGAGAAAACTATCAAAACTCCAACTGCCATTGACTTTACGCGCCCGAAATAGGGCAAAATAAGGATCAAAAAACAGATAAAATTTTTCTACGCGGGTATTGAACCACCGAGCCGGTAAAAAATGTCCCAATTCGTGCAGCGTGACCAAAATCATCAGACTCAGCATCAACTGCCCTGCCATAATCAAAATATCCATGCAAAAATTATTGATTCTTGATTGTTAACGATTGATTTGCGTTTTGGAAATTCCGCAAATTTTTATTCACAAATTAAAACTGTAAACAAAAACGCTTTTTTTTGTTATCTGTTGACAAGATTAACGCCAAAGGTACTGTATTTTTGACATCTGATAGGATTTTTTGCGACCGATACCACATTTTCATAGATTTTTGCAAATTATGAACTTATTCTACACGACCGATATTCAAGGCGAAATGGCAATTTTGCATGAGGAGGAAGCTCGACATTGTACGCAAGTATTGCGAAAAAAAATAAGCGACCAAATTCACTTTGTGGATGGGAAAAACACTTTTTATGAAGGTGTGATTATAGAAATCGGTAAAAAAGATTGTAGCATTCAAATTCAACAAAAACGAGCCGAAGCGCCGAAGGATTATCGAGTTCATATCGCTATTGCGCCAACCAAAAACATAGATCGATTGGAGTGGTTTGCTGAAAAGGCTACTGAAATTGGCATAGATGAAATCTCGCTTTTGCTTTGTGAGCATTCCGAGCGCAAAAACATTCGATTGGATCGCTTAGAAAAAATTCTCATTGCTGCGATGAAACAATCTCTGAAAGCAACGCTACCTAAGCTGAATGATATGATTGCTTTTGATCAATTCATTGCACAAACTGCTGATGAACAGAGGTTTATTGCTTATCTTGGAGAGCTTTCAAATCCGCATTTAAAATATGCTTGCCCGCCAAAAGCGAATAGTCTAGTCCTCATTGGGCCGGAAGGCGATTTTTCGGCACAAGAAATTCAAAATGCTTTAAAAACAGGCTTTAAGGGCGTAAGCCTCAGCAATAGCCGCTTGCGCACAGAAACCGCGGGGCTGGTGGCTTGTCATATTATAAATTTTTTAAACGAATAAATATCTCACCATTAAACGATAACCATTAAACGATTAAAAAGCACTACTCCCAAAGTAGCTTTTTACCACTTTTGAGATATTTGCGAATATTGAGCCAAAATGCTGCAAACAGATAAAAAATGAGGGGGGAACCCAAGGTAACAAATGAAATATAAATGAAATACAACCGCACCGTAGTGGAAGCAATACCCATCTTGTCGCCAAGATAGCTGCACACACCAAAGGCAGAGCGTTCAAGCATATTTTTCAGTCGCTTCATGCTTTCAAAATTAAGGACAAGAAGCGAAACAACAAAATTTAGAAAAAGTTAAATATCGGTATCAGAATTTGTTTTTGTGCTGCTTATCAATTCACGCTTTCAGCAGCATCTTTCACAGAAACAGGTTTGTCTTTCATCATCATTACTTCTTCGGTTTTATCCTTGTTGTTATTCGCACTAAAAGTGTACATAAAGCCCAGGATTCCAAATGCAAATAAAATAATGAGTAAAATGCTTTCTACTGGAGGATTTTTTTGTGATTTGTTATTAGCCGTTGTCATGTCATTAAAATTGTGTTGTGTAAAAATGATTTTTATGAAAAGGGTATAATTTCCCAAGGCGTATCGATGTTATTACAGCATCGATCGCAGCAAAAAACTGCCAGGACGATAGCTACGCGTTATCGCCAGATTCGTTGATTTTAGAGCAAAAAATGCACATTTGGATCAGGGTCGCAAAAGCTACCCGCCATCATGCCTCTGTAGTTTTTTTTAAATGTGTTTGGAGTTTGGTTGGATTATGGATAAGCGTTGTTCAGTAAAAGTTCATTTTGCATAGTGTTTCACGTTTTAGTCAAGCAATAGTGTTTCAAAAAATAGTTATTCGAGCAAATGTATGTAAAATATACGAATATTTTGTATTTGATAGTTCGTTATTTTTCTGCATTTTATCAATAAAAAATATTCTATATATGAAAAGCAAATTCCGTGCCAATTTGGCAAACAACACTATACAGTTATAAAATAATTTTAATTTGAAATAGAGACGGAATTGTTCGGCTTGGGAAGCAACAACCACAATCGCCCGTAATGCTTGAGATAGCTGGCTTTACGCTGTGCATCCTTGCCCACGCCCATGTACACATCAACGTGCCCCGGGCCGCGAATAGCGCCACCTACATCTTGCGCTAAGAAGATACGGTACTCGTGTCGCAACTGTCGTGTTTTTCGATCATATACAGGAAAAGAAGCAAGTAAACAACTACCCAAAGGTATATAACGCTTGTCAACCGCGATAGAAAAATCGCCCATTAAAGGTACGCTGCCAGCGCCACGAGGCCTGGTTTTACGGGGCGTGAAGAAAGTATAAGAAGGATTTTGGAATAGAATAGAGTCCGTTAAATGCGGATTGGCAGATAAAAAACGCTTGATGGCATCAATCGAAAAAGTAGAAATATCCAGATCATCTTGTGCCATCATAAACTTCTCGATGCTGCGATACGGATGGCGGTTGGTGCCATTATAAGCCAAATATTCTTGCCGACCGTTCGGATATTCAACAAATCCTGAGCCTTGCAACTGCATATAATAAATGTCCACTTTATCTTGAGCGTAAGCCAATTCAAGACCTAAGCCATCAAATGCTCCTTTTTCTTCAATTTCATGACGCTTGGGCAATGGCCCTTGCCAATCGAGCGGGCGACTGAAAATGGGGTAACGAAAATTAGCATCGGGCGTCTTTTTTACGGGAACAATAGGTGTGAAATAGCCCGTAAATTTTACATTGCCACGACGATCTTCACCCCATAATTGATAGGCATTCAGGTGATTATGTATAAAAAAAGGTTTAGTTTGTTGCCATTGTTTTAAAATTTGTATCGTTTCTTCTAATTGATTAGGTGTGATGACGAGGTCTCCAATTCGGTGTATCCGGCGCGGCCGCGTTTGGTCAAGCAGGCGTTGTTGATGTTCCAAAGCTTCTACCAGTTGGGAGGTAATAATCGGAAAATCAATGGTATCGAGCGGAAAGCGTTGGTAAACCTCTTCAAAAACAGGCGCATTGCGGATTTTTCCATTGCGACGCAATACCCATTCTTCCGGGATTTCTTCTTCGATCATTAAAGTGTCGATTGCTTCCTTATTCACGTCCGAAAGACCAGACCGAGGGGTGTCGTGGCAGGCGAGCAGCGCTCCGAGGGGCAAGAGCAGCCAAGTCTTTCGTAGAATCATACTTTGTTTTTAGACTTTAGATGTCAGACTATAGACAATAGATTTTTTCAATGGAATCATTCTTGTCCAAAATCTAATATCCAAGATCTATTATCTAACTAAAAGCCGATTGAGCAAAATACGCGTTCTTATTGGTTCTTCAAACTAAAAAATGTCAAATTTAGAATTAGCAGAATATAAATTTGTTTAAAATGATTATTATTGCAATGATTTTATGAAAATTTTGCAAATGAAGAAGATTGCGCTACAATTCGGGTTATTGGCTTTCTTATTGCTTGTTTTGTTTCAATTGAGCAAATATTCTTTGTTTCTGGGCGGATTCAAAAGCGAGTTGTTCATTGCATTATTTGCAGGCTTATTTTTATTCTTTGGTTTTTTTGTTAGTCGCCTGATTTTCAAGCAAAAAGAAACTGTTGTAATAGAAAAAATAGTAGAAACTCCGATAGAACTGGACGAGGAAAAAATCAAAAAACTCGGCATCAGCCTTCGGGAGTACGAGGTTTTGCAGGAAATTGCCAAAGGCTTGTCCAATCAGGAAATTGCCAATAAATTATTTATCTCCGAAACCACTGTAAAATCGCACGTCTCGAACTTATTAATCAAACTCGACGCCAAACGCCGCACCCAGGCGGTGAGCAAAGCGAAAAGCGTTGGAATTCTTTAAAACTATGGAGTTGAGAGGATTCAGGAGGTTTGGTTCCGTTATTGATTCAACCTGTGTACTTGTCAACCTTTTCCTTCCTACTTTCGTTGGATTCCTCTATTTAAGCAGCAAATCCTACTTTCGTCGGATGCGTTTTTCTCGAAAAACTCCTTGATTTGCAGCATATTGTTCAATCAAAAAATTTGACTTATGAATAAGTACATCCTTCGATTCGGAGTTTACAGCGGCATCACCATGCTTGTTTTATTCGGACTCACTTGGGCGATCTTTGGTACTTCGCTTGGTTACAAAACTTCAGAAGTATTAGGTTATTTATCTATGTTTATTTCTTTGTCGTTCATTTATTTCGGTGTAAAAACTTATCGAGACGAACAAAACGGCGGTCAAATTACTTTGGGAAAAGCTTTCTTAGTGGGCTTATTAATTGCGCTTATCCCCTCTTTATTTTTCGCTATTTACACAGGTATTTTTATCACTTTGCAAGGAGAAGAATGGATGCAGTGGGCGCTGGAAAACATGCCTCCATCCCAACGAAGCCAATTTGATGCCAACCCGGAATTGTTCACTAATCCCTGGTTTCAGGGTGTAGTAATGTTTTTCACCGTTTTTGTAATCGGATTAGCTTATTCTTTAATTTCTGCATTTTTAGTAAAAAGAAAAGTAGCGATCGCTTAGGCTTGTAAAAATTCCAAAATGGCTTGCGCCGCACGCTCCGAAGCGCCAATGTTTCCAAGCTTTTGACGCAATTCGGCGTAGCCAGTTTTGATTGCCTGCGCTTTTTCAGGATTTAAAATATTTATTAATTCTTGCTTTAAATTTTGAGTATTTAAATCATGTTGAATCAGTTCTTTGACCAAGAGGCGATCCACGATCAAATTAACCAAAGCAATAAATTGTATTCGTTTGCCAACCAATCGTTTAGCAATTGCATAAGAAATAGCGCTGCCTTTATAGCAAACAACTTCCGGCACATTGAACAAAGCGGTTTCGAGCGTAGCGGTGCCCGATGTAACCAATGCTGCTTGCGCATGACTCAATAAATGATACGTCTGATTTTGAACCAAATGGACGTTTTTTGCTTCGGCTTTCGCCAAAATGATCTCGTAGAATTCCTTTGGCTGTGAAGGCGCGCCTGCGATAACGAATTGATAATCTGTGAATTCTGACACAACAGAAAGCATTACTCCGAGCATTCGACTGATTTCTTGCTTTCGGCTGCCCGGCAGCAAGGCAATAATGGGGCGTTCATCTAAATGATGTTTTTGTAAGAAATCACCCTTTTCTTTAAAATTTTCGACTACATCCAGGAGTGGATGCCCCACAAATATTACATCGTAATTATATTTTTTATAAAATTCGGGTTCAAAAGGCAAGATAACCAGCATTTTATCTACCGACTTTTTAATATCATGTACTCGACTGGCGTGCCAGGCCCAAAGCTGCGGAGAAATATAATAAATGACTTTAAATCCTTGCTCTTTCGCCCACTTGGCAATGCGGAGGTTAAAGCCAGGATAATCAATTAAAATGAGTACATCAGGTTGATAATCAAATACATCTTGTTTACAAAATTCTATATTGCGAAGAATCGTGCGAAGATTTTTTATTACTTCCAAAAAACCCATAAAGGCCAAATCGCGGTAATGCTTGCGCAAATCGCCGCCCGCTGCTTCCATCAAATCGCCGCCCCATACGCGGAATTCCGCTTCAGCGTCCTTTATTTTTAAGGCTTTCAACAAATTTGAACCGTGCAAGTCGCCCGAAGCTTCCCCCGCGATGACATAATATTTCATATTAAAATTGCAGGATTATTAATTGAATTATTTAAAGAAAGTATTTCCAAAGTAAATAACCCAAGCGATAGCATAAATAACCGTCATCACCGCAATGCCTCGCACCGCTTCGCCAAAGCGCCGACGCTGGAAAAGATTAAGCGGAATGAGATTTAAACAAATCGCAATAACGCCGAGGGTTCTTACTCGGAAATTAGCAGAAAAACCAATGCTGCTCGTCCAGCCCATTGCATCGAATTGATCGTAAATCGTGAGTAAAAGCGCGTAGCCCACAAACGGCACGAGCAATCCAATCAGCAAGCCTATCCAGAGTTTGTTTTGAATCATATTTTTTTTATTTGTAGAGAGACAATAGTAGGGAGAATAGAGACTAAATATATAATGATTTTCCGTTCTAAAGTAACAAACACCATATCGCAACATCACCACATCTCCCGATCTCCTCATCACTCCGTCTCCAAATCAACCCGCATCCCTCTGCCTTCAACCACAATCTCCTCCATCTCCTTCATCGCTTTCAAAGCTTCATAATTCGTCAGATCATGCATCGAAGGAACCACCGAAATATAACCATTATCCAATGCCCAAATATCCGTATCTGGTTCGTGATCTTCATTTACAAAACGCCCCGTCAACCAGTAATATTTCTGCCCGCGCGGGTCGGTCGCTTCGACAAATTCTTCTACCCAACGCGCATCCGCTTGACGACACACCTTCACACCTTTGATGTCATCGGCTGGCAATCTTGGAATATTTACATTCAACAAGCTTCCATGTTCCATGCCTTGTTCCAGTACATATTGCATAATTTCTTTTACAAAAGGCTTACATGGTTCAAAATCAGCAGAATGCGAATAATCCAGCAGGGAAAATCCAATCGAAGGAATGCCTTCCAATGAAGCTTCCATTGCCGCTGAAAGCGTGCCGGAGTAAATAATATTAATAGAAGCATTCGAGCCATGATTGATACCAGAAACACATAAATCTACTTTGCGGCCTTTGAGTACTACATTCTGGGCTAATTTTACACAATCCACAGGCGTACCCGAGCATTCGTAGGAAGCTTCTATCCCTTCAAACACATCCACCGGATGCAAGCGAATCGGATTAGCAATCGTGATTGCATGCCCCATCCCCGACTGCGGTGCATCGGGGGCAACGACTACCACATCACCGAGGGTTTTCGCCACTTCTACCAAAGTGCGAATGCCATATGCAGTGATTCCATCATCATTTGTTACTAAAATTAAAGGTTTTTTCATTGATTTGTTTTATGATGTCAGATGACAGAACAGGGAAGGCGGACGAACTGCTTATCAAGTCTGGCTTTAGACTTCTCTACTCTGACTTCCTGAAATTAAGTTGCAAAATTAGTATGTTCAAAATGATTATGACATTTATTTTACCATTAATTTAAACCCATAAGATGCGAGCTTGTTGTAGATTCGTTCGCAACTAAATTTTTAATTTTAAATACTTAATGTTGAATCTCATTAAAAGTCATCATTCAACATTAAAATTAAATATTAAACATTCAATTATGCAGTTATGACTGCTAAAAAAGGTATTCTACTCGTCAATCTCGGTACGCCCGACGAACCCACGCGCTCAGCGGTGTATCGTTATCTGAAGCAATTTTTGCTCGATCCTCGCGTGATTGATTATCCCTGGCTTTCCAGGAATTTATTGGTTCGTGGCATTATCGTCCCTTTCCGTTCTGGTAAATCCGCTAAATTATACCAACACCTTTGGACGGAAAATGGCTCACCATTGAAATATTATGGAGAAAAGGTGACCGAGGGACTCAAGGACTTGGTGAGTGAACAATACGAAGTCGAACTCGGTATGCGCTATCAAAATCCTTCGATTGAGTCGGCTTTGAATAAATTATTACAAAAGCAAGTTTCGGAAATAATTGTTTTTCCGATGTTTCCGCAATACGCATCGGCAACTACAGGCTCGGTGCACGATGAAGTCATGCGTTTATTGCGTAAAAGAGATACCATTCCCAATATTAAATTCATTAATTCTTATTATAATTATGAGGCGATGATTGATATTTTTGTTGAAAACGCCCGCCAATTCGATCTTTCCAGCTATGATCATATTATATTCAGCTATCATGGTTTGCCCCAACGCCACCTCCTAAAAGCCGACGATTTTAATCATTGCTTACAAAAAGAAAATTGTTGTCAAAATATTACCAGCGTTAATCAATTTTGCTATTCCGCGCAATGCCACGCTACAACCCGCGCCATTGTTGATAAATTAGATTTAACTGCCAATCAATACACGACTTCTTTTCAAAGCCGCCTCGGGCGCGAAGTCTGGGCGCAACCCTACACCAGCGAAATCATTGAGCATCAAGCAAAAAAAGGTGCAAAAAGACTCCTTGTCTTCAGCCCTGCCTTTGTTGCCGATTGCCTGGAAACATTAATAGAAATTAGTGTAGAATATCAAGATGAATTTGAAAAAATGGGCGGCGAAAAAGTAGATTTAGTGCCGAGTTTGAATGATAATCCGAAATGGATTGCCGCGTTGCGGGATTTGGTCATGAGTGCTTGAGGATGTGCTTCTCGTCGAAATACGATATATTTTATACATTTATTTTATGATCTTTACATCTGCTGTGTACAATTGAAATACGCCACTTCTACTATCTGCCCATAATGCTTGAAAGCTACCATCCGGTTTAGCTACCAAACCTTGATAATCTCCCCCCGCTTTCCAGCGTGTGCCGGCCCAGCCATTTTTGCCTCGCTCGGGGCAAGATGGTGCATCTGAAACTTTTACAGGTGGTAAAAAAGTAGTTCCGCCATCCAAAGAAGCAGTGAAATACGCATATTGGCATTGCTCTTGGGCATCATCGATTCGATCTTGCCAAAGCACGCCTATTACCCCTTCATCATTTATAGCAATTTCGGCAGCGCTATTAAAAAGCGGGCGTCCGCTTGGCACTGATGATACATACTCGCGTAGCAGCTTGGATTCCGACCAACTTTTAGCTTTGTCAGGAGAATAATGGAAATAAATCGCTTTGTCCTTTTGTGAAGCACAAAGCCAGTAAAGGCGATCTTTAAAAGGTCCATTAGTATGATCTACTGCCAATTGGTCAAATCCCTTACCGCAAACCTCCGTTACGAAATAAGGATGTGAAAACGTTTTGCCCCCATCACTTGATTGTACAATCCAGGCTTGTTCCGACCGAAGCCAATGGCGTTCTTCTATACCTTGCCTTTGAAAAGATACATAAGATACTAATAATGTTCCATCCGATAAAATTACAGGAGTCAACGTATTAGTGTTCAGACTATTAGCTTTAAATGCACTGCCTACAGTAAATGTTTTTCCATTATCATCTGAATAAGCAACATAAATATTACTTCTTTTAATAGAGGTAATATAAAGCCTGTTTTTAAAAGGACCTTCTGTACGATCCTGCACAAATACCTGATGATCATGCCCTTCGCCAAGATCAATAGAATCAGAATTCCAAGTATTTCCACCATCACGAGAATGATAGGTATATAAATTGCTATATCCCAAAACCGAAAATGCTGCTTCGCCGCTTTCCGTGATAATGCACCAGGGGTCAGCTGCTTCTGGCACTCCAAAACGATAAAATTTCCAGCTTTTCCCACCATCAAATGAGGTAACTGCTACATCCCAATAGTCATTTTCTTTACTTGGATCTACCATAATGACACCGACCAACCAATGATTAGGATCATTCGGATTGATAGATAAATGGCATTCTACAAAAGCGTGATTAGGATAACCCAGGTCAATTAGTTGATTTTTACCAACTAGAATTTCAGGTTCGTTAACTTGATTAGAATGAATAGGTAAAATTAAGTAAATAATAATTGAAATAAATAAAAGGATGCTTTGCATAACTTATAATTTTAAAAAATCTGAGCTTCCATTTTGAAAGCCCAGTTAAATAACAGATGATGTTTATATCAAGATTCTTTCTTGCTACAAATATTAGCACAACTCCCGGCGGAAGGGCTGCAAGTATTGCCGTCCGTGAGTTGTACGCCAAGATAAGCCGGTGCATTTGAAGCAGAAAAGATATTCCAGAAATCCGTTTTTTCTGCTTGCTGCCCAAGCTTTACATTCGTATCATAATATTTGCCATCTCTTTGATATTGAAGGCGTATATAATCTCCGGGTTTCTTTTCTGATAAAATAGTTCTCAATTGCACCTGAGAAGTAATGATTTGTTCATTAACAGTCGTAATAACATCTTGCGCCTGCAAGCCAGCCTTGGCCGCCGCACTGCCCGGAATCACTGCTGCGATTTTCACCATTGAAGTGCTTTTTTCGCTACTGGGTTTGGCACAAGTAGTGCTTGGCTGACACGTTTGCGCCATAGAAATCGTGATTGCCAGCATCATAATACAAGCCATTAGCAATACATTTTTCATGATTTTGGATTTTTAATGAAAGAATTAAGTATGAAATACGCTGGCAAGATGCTTGAAATGTAAGCTTTTGAAAAAAAGAATTGATGAATAGTCAAATATCGAATGCAGACAACCTCCGACTCTATTTTTTGTCATTTACATTCAGGTTATGACCTTTCGCAATCAAATAATGTCAATTCATCCTTCAAATTGGCAGGTTTTATTATAAGGTGGTACTTTTATTTATTAATCTGAGGACGATGAACAGGAACTTATTACCTTCTATCAAAAATATATTGCTTCATCCTTATGCTTTTCATGCCTATTTGTGGCTGGCCTTGATTATCAATGAATTGCTTGATCTACAATACGTTGATGTCCATATTTCTAATTATTTGGGCAATCGGGGTATCGCATTTTCCTTAATGGTAACAGGAGTATATATCAATCTTATCTTCTTAGCACCTCTTTTTTTATATCAAAAAAAATACATATATTACATCGTTTCATTTCTGATATTACACGCCGCTTTAGCAGGTATTTGGGTGCAATGGCATATCCTTCAACATACAAATTGTATCTTGTTTTTAGCTTTTCGCAATCATTTTTCCGAACTCATGGTTACCAGTTTACAATTCTTAGCTTTACAATATCTGATAAATTATTTTCAATCGGAGCGTCGAAAACAGAAGCTCGAAAACGAACAAAATCTCCTGCAACTCAATCAATTAAAAGGGCAACTCAATCCACATTTTCTTTTTAATACGATGAATAACTTTTATGCACTGGCAGTAGGGAAATCAGATAAACTACCAAACTTGATTCTACAACACGCTGATTTGCTGCGTTATACCCTTTATGAAACCGAATCATTGAAAGTGCCGCTTGAAAAAGAAATCGAGTTCTTGGTTAATTATGTGGAGTTGGAGCGTATTCGCCTGGAAGACAGTGTAGATGTAAAGATGGAAGTGGATGGTGTCATCACAGGGCAAATGATTGCTCCGTTGCTTTTAGTGCCTTTATTTGATAATGCATTTAAGTATTGCGGCGCTTATTCTGACAGTGTTGCCTTTGTACAGGTAGCATTAAAGATACATTTGCATCATTTTCAACTCAAAATTTATAACTCCAAAGATCCTCATCACTCAGCAAGAATCGGTAGCGGCGGTATTGGACTTGCAAATGTGCGCAAACGCTTAGAATTGTTGTACAAAAATCAATATGAATTAGATATTCAAGAAACTGGTAATATTTTTGGAATAGAATTAAACATTCAGCTATGATTATTAACTGTCTAATAGTAGATGACGAACCCCTGGCTCGCAAAGTTGTGGAAGGCTATGTGCAAGAGCATCCCAATCTTTACCTCAAAGCATGCTGTAAAAATGCTATCCAAGCAGGTGAAATATTACAAAAAGAAGCAATTGATTTAATATTTCTTGATATTAATATGCCGAGACTTAATGGTATCAGTTTTTTAAAAACGCTGGAGCGAATGCCCAAGGTCATTATGACCACCGCTTACCGCGAATATGCGGTGGAAGGCTTTGAACTGGCTGTGTCTGATTATTTAATGAAGCCCATTTCATTTGAACGCTTTTTAAAAGCAATAAATAGAGTATTAAAAGAAGTAAATAATTATCCAATTACTGAAAAATCATTAAATTCTATTTCAGATAAAAACCTCAGTCAGATATTTATTCGGGTAGAAAATAAAATTGTAAAAGTAGCTTTACAAGACATTTTATACTTCGAAGCGTATGGCAATTATGTCAAAATCCATACGACTGATGGCAAACGGCATTTGACCAAACGCAGCCTCGGTGAATTTGAGGCCATGCTTCCATTGGAGCATTTTATCAAAGTGCATCGCTCGTACCTGGTGGCTTTTCCTCATATTGATAATTTGGAAGGCAATCTGCTTGACATTGGTGGGCAACGCATTCAAGTAAGTCGGCAATACCGTGCTATTCTACTCGATCGTATGAATACGACATAAATTTTTAATAATATTACAAATCCCCCTCCGGAATTTTTCCTTCTTTGATGCTTCCACCTGCCCAGCCCTGCTTTTGTTGCCGATTACCTGGAAACATTAATAGAAATTAGTGTTGAATATCAAGATGAATTTGAAAAAATGGGCGGCGAAAAAGTAGATTTAGTACCAAGTTTGAATGATAATCCCAAATGGATTGCCGCGGTAAAAGATTTAATAATAGAGGCTTAATCAAAAATTCGATGCGGCTTTTCAATAGCTGTTATTAATCGTTTTTCAATGTTTTTCCAAGTAACAGGACGCACCATTTTCGGAAAATTCTGTTTTGTATCTAAATCATCGAAATAAGTTAATGCTTTCAAAGGGATCATTTTATTGGAATGAATATATTTTACCTGATAAGCCGCCACCATTGCTTCAAGCGATAGTTTTTCCAGCAAAAAATAAACATCAATAAAATCTTTTATCCTTTGACCACTGATGGAAATTGCATTTAATTTCATGGCAGCAATATCTTCTAAAGAAGCAAGTCGTAACTTTCCCGTCTCCAAAAGTGGTCGAACCAATGGATAAGCATGACGTAAGAAGTCCATTTTTACATTCCGAATAGACCCCTGAATTGTAAAAGATGCCATATTATCAATTTGCAAATCATACTGATGAACTAAATGATTTTGTAAATATTCAACTTCAAAATCTTCCGTTGTAAACAAATCCAAATCAATTGAAAAACGATGCCCAATTTGCAAGGCCAGTGCTGTGCCACCCACTAAAAAAAAAGCATCAAAAGCAGTATCACTTTGTAGGTGTTCCAATAATTGAAGCGTATCAGGAAGGATAATATCGGAGGTTTTATATAGCATTATATTCAGAATAGACGTAAATTTTTGTGAATTTTTTATGCTTTTGATCTAATTGTCGGCTATCTCGTGCTACTTCCAAAACTTTTTCCCGGCCATAATACTTTATAATTTCTCGCCATTCTTCCATAGTGCCACGTTCTATAACGCGCTCAATCACAACAGCCGCCGACTGTTCATAATCGAAATGTTCCATATCATATTCCCATAGCAAATGTAGGCGAATTCGTGGAATCTCTTTTATAATTACATTTGTCATCTTCCAAAAATACGAAAATTTATTCAATTATTAAAACACATCGGCACATCAACAAGTTGGCAGATTACAATTCCCTCTCCGGAATTTTTCCTTCTTTGATGCTTACACCTGCCCAGCCCTGCCTTTGTTGCCGATTGTTTAGAAACATTAATAGAAATCAGTGTTGAATATCAACAAGAATTTGAAAAAATGGATGGTGAAAAATAGATTTAGTACCAAGCTTGACTGATAATCCGAAATGGATTGCCGCGTTAGGGGATTTGGTGGTGAATTTTTAATATGCCCTGAACATCTTTGCACCTTGTCCCATTAAATGAGCGTCTTATCCCATTGATAGGAGCAAAAATCCACTTTTTAATAAATTGCGCCTGTTTTAAAACCAAGATAACGCTATGAAATCAAAAAACTTAATCATCCCTGCACTGCTATTTATACTCCTTTTTCAAATTCAATGCACGGGCGCTTCTTACCAAAAAGAAGAACTTACTTGGCAAAATGGGAATATTACACTTCAAGGTACTTTGTTACTACCTAAAAATAAACCAATTAAAAGTGTTGTAATTTTAATTCATGGATCGGGTAATATTAACAGGACGAATCGAGCGCAGCGCATTCAGGCGGAACAATTGGCGAAAATGGGAATAGCAGTGTTACACTATGATAAACGTGGCGTCGGCAAATCGAGTGGCGACTGGAAAAAAGCAAGTTTATTTGATTTGGCAGAAGATGCCGTTGCTGGGGCGAAGCGATTAGAACAACATCCTGGTTTAAAAAATGTAAAGATTGGCTTCATGGGCTTTAGCCAGGGTGGTTGGATTAATTTAATTGCCGCTGAAAAATACGAGCATACAGCATTCTTAATGACAATCTCGGGAGATGTAAAAACGGTGCGCGAGCAATCGCGGTATGTGCAGGATTATCAATTAAAAAATTTGGGCTATGATGATAATATTATTGCAAAAGCTGATAAATTATATAATATTGTGATGGATGTTTATCAAACCGGCGAAGGCTGGGAGGCAGCACAAACAGAACTTGCTAAATATCAAAATGAAACTTGGTATCAACAAATAGGCATGGGTTTACAACCAAAAGATTCGTGGAATTGGCAATGGCTGCGCGGTTTACCATTAGATTTTAATCCGGCTCCTTATTATGAAAAATTACAAATCCCTTTATTTGTAGCGCATGGCGGCATTGACCCGCTGGTGGATGGTAACTTTGCTTTACAATATTTAGAAAAATTAAAAAACCAAAGTAAAAATATCACGAATTATTATGATAAAAATGGTGCACATATTTTACGTTATCGTAAAAAAGTACTCTGGTGGAATCGTCCTTATTGGAAAGACGAGTATTGGCAGGCTATTCAGCGCTGGCTGATGGATCAAAGCTTTATTTAATAATTACATTAAAATAATGCAAAATATTATCCTTATAATTACGGCTAACTTTTAATTTTTTTTGATCACTCATTTTTATTTCATATTCACCCAAGCCTAAGGAAATCAATTCTTTTGCAAAATGAAGATTAATAACGGTTGATTTGTGAATGCGGATGAATGATTGATTCGGCAAAGCTTCAAAGGTGGAAATTTTCTCTCGAATTAGATGTTTAACGCCTTTGGCATATAATTCGCAGTAATTTCCAGCGGAACAAATATATTCTATTTCATTTATTTTCAGTCTGTAATACCGATTGCCTATTTTAATAGAAACCATTCCATCTTCTTGATTATCAACACCTTCTGGTGTATTCATAAATTGCATAAAATGCGCCAACTGTTTATAATAAACTGATTGATGTCCTAAATAATTGGTAACTCTTTTTAATGTTTCTTGAAAACGTTCCGTATCAAATGGTTTTAATAAGTACCCTAAAGCAAACACCTCAAAGGCATCCAAAGCATATTGATCGAATGCTGTAACAAAAACAATCACCGGGCATCGTTCTTTCGGCAAAGCGCGCACCAATTCTAAACCATTTAAACCCGGCATTTGAATATCCAAAAAAGCAAGATCAACCGCATTTTTATTCAAATAATCAAAAGCGCTATCGCCATCAGCAAAGATTGCTACTGCTTGAAAATCAGGCTGTTGCTCTAATAATTTACGCAATCTATTGCGCGCCGGTAATTCATCGTCCACAATTACAGTTCGGATGCTTTGCATAATTTAATGAATCGTTATTTGATTACTATGATATTCTTTAAAAGGTATTTTAATTTCTACCATATTATATTCATAAGGACAACAGGTAATAGAAATAAGATGCATTTCATTATATAAAAAGCGAAGCCGATTTTCAATATTTTTTAATCCAATACCACTATTAGAAGCTTTATTATTTGAAAAACCGGGGCCATTATCTATGACTTGTAGCACAAGTTGATTATTTTTTTTATAAGCTTTGATGTAAATAAATCCATCTGATGTAAGCTGGCTAATGCCATGTTTTATTGCATTTTCGATCAAAGGTTGTAATAATAGCGTCGGAATTTCACTGTTAAACACTTCTTTATTAATATCCTTTTCCACTGTTAATTTATCTGCAAAACGCATTAATTCAATAGCAAGATATTTATCAATAAAATCTAATTCTTCACCCAAGCTAATAAAATGTTGTTCCTGCAAGGCAAGCGCTTTACGCAATAATTCGCTAAGCCGAACCACCATTTTCTGGGCTTCCGGTACATTTGATTCCATTAAATCATTAATACTATGTAAAGTATTAAATAAAAAATGCGGATGAATTTGCGATTGTAAAGCCGCTAATTTTGCTTCTCCAAGCGCTTTTTCTAACTGTAAACTCATTAAAGCTTTTTGGCGAAAAGCTTCATAAAAATAAACAACATAAGTAATCGCTCCAACCATGATATAATTTGGAAAAAAATTGTAAATAGCATTGGGTGAAGATATAAAAGCTTGATTGGATTCATCCCAGCTAGGCGGTGCCGGAAACGCTTCAGGGAAAGCACTTTGCACCAGAAACGGCAACAATCTTGCTACTAATAAATTGAGTGTAATAGATATAAAATGTCCATATTGAATACGATGAAAACTATATAATAAGACAAGTGCAACCACTGCTTGTGAAATGCCCATTACCCAAATGGAAATGCTATAATCAACAATCCTCGCTGAAATGTGGATAGCTCCAAACCCTAAAAGCCCAATAAAAAAGAAGAAAGAAATGATCGTCCAAACCAGAAAAATCTGCGAAAATACTCGAAAGACACTATTGGACACCAAGCTTTTCATAAGGATGAATTACAAATTTTCACAAATCCCCCTCCGGAATTTTACCTTCTTTAATCATCAATACCTGCTCCTCCGTAAACGGCATATCCAATAAATCCTTCGTCTCCTGATGGCATCGAAACAAATCCACAATATAATGCAAGCGATCCGGCAAGTCTGCCCAATCCATTGCCCCCGATGCCTGAATGCTATTCTGTGTAGGATCAACTTGTTGTAATAATAATAATAAATCCGAGTTATTTAGTTTTTGTAATGATTCCGGGAAGCTTGCTTTCAAATCTTCGCCCAATTTCAAATACTTTCCTTCGGGAATGCACAGCACCATCATATTTTTCGTTAATACGAATCTTATTTTCTTTCGCAATGATATAATAAATGTTTGCACTTTTATATCTAGCTTTGTCGGTTTTCTAATCATCCGCATCAATAATATCATTATATATACCAACCATCCCCGATACGGAAATAAGGCTTGCAGTAATTCTTGCAGGAATGGCGCAGGTTCTGGAACAGAAGCATTCAACGCTTCGGCTATTTCAGGTTGCAAACGCGTTTGTTCGTGAAAACCAATTTCAATATTGGCTAATAATATGAGTTCTGCCTTTTTCTTTACATCCGCTTCAAAAATTGCTTCATAATATCTTTTAAACGCTTGCCGCAAATATCTTTGTCCATTAGGCGGATCGCCATCCTTTAATTCCTCACAAAAAAGCGTTATATTATTTACATCATAAACTTCATCTTGCGCACAACGCTCCAAAAACCTTGCAAACTCCCTTCCAATCTCTGCAAACACTTTCTGATTACCGCGCGCCACTGCATCGCTCGAATGTGCTATGATATTCGCAGGATTCAACACTGTCCAAAGGCGTTGCCTCAAAGTCGTTTCTTCCTGCCCAGCTTCCGTCATGCCTCTTTCACTCACCTCCGGCGTTAGTAGTCTTTCCAATGCCCGACGGAGGTCTTCTTTCCTGATCGTCTGCCCCGCCTGCTTCGATGCCCAGGTCGCAAAGGTACACCAATTCGCGCCTGCTCCCGTACACGCCTTCATCGCCTGCGATAGCTCATAATAACTCTGTGTAATCTGCAGATTGCGAAGTACCGGCTCGCGCCAATTGGCGATGGTATCGACTTGTTGAATGGTGGGGAGTGGTGGCATTTTGATCGTTTTGTTTAGGCGAAAGTAGAGAATTTTGCAGATTGATTTTCCAATAGAAATAGCTTACTTTTGTTTATGTCCTTTCCGAATAAACAACTACAACAATTGTAAAATGGATTTAGCAAACAAACATAAAGCCATCGTCCGGCAATACCTTGAAGAAATTGGTAATCTAGTGCCTTCCGATGAATTCTCTGAAACGCAAGTCGTATTGGACGAACAACGGACATTATATTTTATTAGACATCGGCTGGCAAAATAATCTGAGAACCTACCTGCCTTTCGTACACATCGATGTCAAGCCTGATGGCAAAGTATGGATCCAACACGATGGCACCGATCTCGACATCGCACAAGTGCTCATTCAGCGCGGCATTCCGGCACAATATATTGTGTTAGGCTTTAAAGCGCCTACGATTCGTCCTTTTATTGATGATTTTGCAGTGGCTTAAGTCTTTTTATTTCAAGTATATTTTTATATACTAAATAGATTTCTAAAATATTCACCAGTAGTAGTAGCAGGAAATTTAAACATACCCTTCATATGAATATCATCCTTTCTACTCTTGTTGTCTTTTTTTTTTAAAATCATTAATCATTAAGATTGAAGGAAACTCTGATAATTGTTTATCTAAAGACATTAATAAAACCTGCCACATTGGATAGCCAGGTGGAATATCAAAAAATTTCACTATAGCTATTAAACCTACTTCTTTTACATACGTAAGTAAAACAAAATGACTTTCTAAAGCTTCAAGCCATAGACTCTGCGGCATAGAAACATTAACTTTCATTACATTATTTGTAATGTAAAAAATAGTTCATAAGCTATTTTAGCTGCCTCCATTATTAGAGGTTTATTAGATGCTAAAAAAGTTACTTCCTTTGCCGGAATAGGAATTCTTTTTTCATAAAATCCTATCTTCTCAATTGATACACCAAATCTCTCAGCCACCTTTTTTCTCATAGAGAGAGAAGTATTTTCTTTAAAATCTACAATATCCATTGAATATTCTATGTGAATAATTCCATCTTTTATAAACTCTTTAGGAGGTTTAGGCTTAAGATGACTATGAATTTTTTTATCTCTAAACTCAAAATAAGAATCATTATTAGGCAAGTTATACTGCTTTAAAGAATTTTTAATTTTTCTATTTCCTCTCTTTAAATCATGTATAATTCTTAAAGCAGCTGATAGCAATATGATTAAGGAAAGGTTCATCAATTCTTTTCCTAATAATCCATTACATGTTTTACATACATTCTCAATGCAAATTTCCCCCCCAATAGTTTCTGGAAAAACGTGTTCTTTATTAAATTCAGTAACTTTTTTGTGTTCAAAACAAATTATACATTGCCTCATTAATCTATCTTATTTGAAAAAAGTAAATGCAAATTTATTTAAAATAGTTCCTCATTGATCACCTTACGCTGGCGCCGGATTTCATCCGGTACTTTCTATTCTATAGTTTGTAACCACTATAATATTTTATAAATCGTCAAGAATACTATTAAAAACAATGTAATCAATCACTATAGCATCCTATTTATTGACGACTACATTGTATTTTTTAGCGGACGCATCATATCTACAAGCTGTCGTAATGTGTTTTTTAATGCTTGCAACTTGTCGATAAGTGACTTTTATTTGTAAACAAGCGACTACATTTTGTCTATATGCAACTACTAGTTGTCAATAGGCGACTGCATCTTTTCAGTAAGCAATTGTAAGTTGTCAACAAGTGATTGCATCTTGTCAACAAACGTATGCAAATATTTTTTACGCGATTGCAAGTTGTCAATAGGCGACTTCCAGTTGTAAATAAGCGACTGCAAGTTGTCAACAAGCTTATGCAAATAGTTTTTATGCGGCTGCAAGTTGTCGGTAAGCGTATGCGAGTTGTTTTTTAGCGACTACATCTTGTCGGTAGGTGATTACTACTTATCAATAAGCGGTTACATCTTTTCCACAGGCTTATACAAGTTGTTTTTAGCGATTGCTTTTCTATTTCGAGCCTTATATATTATTTCTGATATAAAAAGAGGCTTTTATGAAGACATAACCCTGAAAAGATAGATGAAAACCAAACCCGCACTACCCTCCTATTATCTTATCACCCTATGAGTCTTTTAATTCAACTGCGCCAAGGCTTCCTCCAAACGCTTGATCTTCGCCTCTCCATCCGCCAATTTCTTGCGCTCTGCCTCCACTACAGTTGCAGGTGCGCCATTCACAAACTTATCATTGCTCAATTTCTTCTGAACACTCGCTACAAATCCTTGATAATATTCTAAATCCTTTTGCAATCGGCTGCGCTCCTCTCCTATATCAATCGTTTGCTCCAATTCAACAAAAAACTTCTCCGTACCAGCCAGAAAAGAAACGCTATTGGCAATTTCTTCTTTTGTTAAATTCAAATCACTCAGGTTCGCCATTTTTACAATCATCGCTTTCAGTCCCTGCTCTGCTAATAACGCTTGTGCTTTCGGTGTATCTTGTGCAAAAACATTCAACAAATCTTTGGCTTTGATGCCTTTATTATTGCGAATTTCCCGAACACCCGCCACCACTTCTTTCGCGCGTTCTACCTTGTCAATAAAAGCTTTATCAAAAGCTTGAGCTTTAGGATATTCACTGACAATACAATCTTCTCCTTCCAATCGATCGGCCAATTGCTGCCAGATTTCTTCGGTTACAAATGGCATAAAAGGATGCAATGCCGACATCAAAGTACTGAAAATCTCAATAGTACGCCCTAGCGTTTCCCTGCTAATCGGCTCGCCGTAAGCGGGTTTGATCATTTCCAGATACCAGGAACAAAAGTCATCCCAGATAAATTTGTACAAGGACATCAAGGCATCCGACAAGCGATAACTCTTGAAATTGGCATCGATTTCTACGAGTGTTTGCGAAAGTTTTTGTTCTATCCAATTGATTGCCAGCCTATTAACGGATTGAATTTCATTCTCTTCCACCGTTTCGTTTATCTCCCAGCCTTTTATAAGACGCAAGGCATTCCACATTTTATTACAAAAATTACGCCCCTGTTCACAAAGTTTACTTTCATTTAGTACTCCTTTTGTTTCAGGATCAAAAGGTGCATCAAATATAATATCGTTGCCCGCCGCCGAGCTTGCCATCATACCAAAACGAACGCCATCCGCGCCGTAAGTGTCAATCAATTTGAGCAAATCCGGCGAATTGCCAAGCGATTTACTCATTTTACGGCGTTTATTATCACGCACCATTCCTGTAAAATATACATCATGGAATGGCATTTTTCCTTTAATATTTGTAATATCTTTACCTAATAATGCTTCCGAATACTCATATCCGCTCATAATCATACGCGCTACCCAGAAAAACATGATATCCCAACCCGTCACCAATACATTGGTCGGATAATAATATTTTAATTCCTCTTGTTTTTCCCGTGACTCTGCAAATCCATCAAAAACAGAAATGGGCCATAGCCAGGATGAGAACCAAGTGTCCACTACATCTTCATCTTGATGCAAATTATTAAGTGTTAGTTCTTGATTTCCAGTTTTTTCCTTTGCTTGCACCAAAGCTTCTTCCGCCGTTTCCGCAACAAAAAAAGCGGACTCCCTCTCCTTTGGGAGTGCTGATTCCGAGGAAATAATACGCTGGAATCCTTTGCCCCCACCACAACTGCCGCGAGATACACCAATCACGAACGTTATCCTCATTCAGCCAGTTATAATACATATTCCACATATTCTCAGGATAGAATGTTACTTCGCCACTTTTCACCGCGTGTAAAGCCGTCTTGGCAAAGTCTTTCATATCCAAGAACCATTGCAAAGTCAAGCGTGGCTCTACCACTGCATCCGTGCGCTCGGAATGCCCAATATTGGTTTTGTAATCTTCAATTTTGACCAGATTGCCAGATTCTTCCAACAGTTTTTTGATCTTTTTGCGCGCTACAAAGCGGTCTTCACCAACCAGAATTTGAGCATTTTCATTCAAACTGCCATCCGCATTCAAAATATCGACCACCGGCAAATGATGTCGTTCTCCAACAGCATAATCGTTTTGGTCATGCGCGGGTGTAATTTTCAAAGCGCCTGTACCAAATTCCCGATCAACATAAGTATCTGCAATAATAGGTATTGGCTTGTTAATCAGGGGGATTAACACTTTTTTACCGATCCAATCCTTGTATCGCTCGTCTTCCGGGTGCACAGCAATTGCCGTATCCGCCATAATGGTTTCGGGGCGCTGCGTAGCAATGATAATCCCTTCTGAATCAGCATTTTCCAGCAAATATTTGATATGAAATAGTTGAGAATGCTCTTCTTTATAAATAACTTCTTCATTCGACAAAACAGTCTGTGCCGCCGGATCCCAATTGGTCATCCGCAAACCCCTATAAATCTTGCCTTTTTTATATAAATCCACAAAAACATGAATCACCGCTTTCGACAAAGAATCCTCCATCGTAAAGCGTGTCCGCTGCCAATCGCACGAGGCGCCCAGCTTTTTCAGCTGATCCAGAATGATCCCGCCATATTTTTCTTTCCATTCCCAGGCGTATTGCATAAACTCGTCACGAGAGATGTCGCCTTTCTTGATGCCCCGTTCGCGCAGCATTTGTACCACTTTCGCCTCCGTGGCAATCGAAGCATGATCCGTCCCCGGCACCCAACAAGCATTTTTACCTTCCAATCGCGCCTTGCGAATCAGAATATCCTGGATCGTATTATTGAGCATATGCCCCATGTGCAGCACACCTGTTACATTTGGTGGTGGAATTACAATTGTAAATGGCTCACGATCATCAGGTTCTGAATGAAAGTAATGATGCTCCATCCAATATTGATACCATTTAGGCTCTGTATCTTGCGGGCTATATCTGGTAGAAAGTTCCATTGTATTAGTATTATTGTATTATATGGTGTTTTAGTGTTATAATATGAAAGCTTAACAAGTTCCTATAGAACTATCACACGATAACACTAAACCACTCTTGAAAAGAGGTGCAAAAATAAAGCTTATTCCTGCTAACCTTGATTTTTTCAACATAAAAAAACGGGAATAAAGTTTCTATTCTTACCAAAGACCTGAATTCATTCCTCGATTGAACAGAGATAATAGAGAAATAGCAATTTTTTTGAACTATTTTTTGGAAAATAGTTTTGTTTGAATGTACAAAGCTTTATCTTTGCATCCGCAATTTGCCAAGGGAGTTGCTATATATTGAAAAATGGCTCTGTAGCTCAATTGGATAGAGCACCTGACTACGGATCAGGAGGTTTAAGGTTCGAATCCTTACAGAGTCACTCGTTGTAGTTGGAAAGTTTAAGGTTCATCGTTTGAAGTTGTCGTTGGAAAATAACAATTTCAATTAATATCAAGAATCATGTCGAGAGTTTGTCAATTGACGGGAAAGCGCCCAATTTCGGGCAATAAGGTTTCGCACTCTAATCGCAAAACAAGACGTCGCTTTTTGCCCAATTTGCATACAAAGCGCTTTTTTATTCCGGAGACGGGTGAATGGGTGACGCTCAAGGTGTCTTCCAATGCGCTTCGCACTATCAATAAATTGGGTATTTATACGTATATTCAAAAAGCGAAGTTGAAAGGTACTTATACCGGCGTCGAAATTAAGAACATTTAATAATTCTTTGGAAAATGGCTAAGAAGAGTAAAGGTAATCGCCTTCAGATTATTTTGGAATGCACAGAGCACAAGAACTCCGGGCTTCCAGGTACTTCGCGTTATATCACGCAGAAGAATCGCAAGAATACGCCGGATCGTCTGGAATTGAAAAAATTCAATCCGATCTTGAAGCGTGTAACGGTACACCGCGAAATCAAGTAAGGAAACTTTTGCATTCGTTTCGGTGTTTAGCATCTTGAATTCAGTAAACTGACAAAATAAAATTATCATGGCAAAGGTATCAAAGAACGCAAGGGTTGCTCAGCGTGCGCAGAATGCGGGCTCTGGCAAGGATCACGTGAAGGTGATTAAGCCGATCAAAGATCCTAAAACCGGTAAGTACACCTACAAGGAAATGATGGTGCACAAAGACAAGGTAAAAGATTTTTTCGCTGACGCTAAATAATTCATTTTCAGCATCTTCACACCAAAGAGGCTTTTCTCAGCGCGTAGGAAAGCCTCTTTGTTTTGTATTGGCAACTGGTTTCTGGCTACTTGTACTTGATCACGAGCAATCAGCATCCAGTAACTAAAAACAAGATATATGAGCTTTTTCTCCAAATTTTTCAATCAGGAAAAGAAAGAAGACCTCGATAAAGGTTTGGAAAAAACCAAAAGCAGCTTTTTTGGTAAATTGTCGAAAGCCATCGCAGGTAAAGCCACTGTTGACGAAGAGGTGCTCGATGAATTGGAAGCTATTCTTATTTCTTCTGATGTGGGTCTAAATACGACTGTCAAAATTATTGAGCGTATCGAAGCGCGCGTTGCCAAAGATAAATACCTCGGTACCAGTGAATTGAACGAAATTCTGCGCGATGAAATCGTACAACTTTTAGCAGAAAACAATACCCAGGATATTGAAGATTATACTCCACCAACCGACCAAAAGCCAGCAATTATCATGGTGGTAGGCGTTAACGGCGTAGGTAAAACGACGACGATTGGCAAGCTGGCACACCAATTCAAAAAGCAGGGCAAAAAGGTACTGCTTGGTGCGGGTGATACTTTCCGCGCAGCAGCGGTGGATCAACTTAAAATCTGGTCAGAACGTGTAGGTTGTGATTTTTTTAGTAAAGGCATGAATGCCGACCCGGCAGCAGTTGCTTACGAAACGACCAATAAAGCCGTGACCGAAGGTTATGATGTTGCTATTATTGATACCGCAGGCCGCCTGCATACGAAGATCAATTTGATGAACGAGTTGACTAAAATTCGTCGCCCCATCAGCAAACGCCTGGAAGGCGCGCCTCACGAAGTAATCCTTGTTTTGGATGCTACTACCGGTCAGAATGCAATCGAGCAGGCGAAGCATTTTACCGAGGCTACGGAAGTTAGTGCCTTAGCGCTCACCAAACTCGACGGCACTGCCAAAGGTGGCGTGGCTATTGGTATTTCCGATCAATTCAAAGTCCCGATCAAATATATCGGTGTGGGCGAAGGCATCGAACAATTACAGGTATTTAATAAAAGGGCGTTCGTGGATTCGTTGTTTGAAAAGTAGCTCCGATTGACAATCGGAGCTGACTGTTACTTTTTCAGGCTTTTATCGTTTCAATTAAAGAAAAAGCCTTAGATTGTAATATTAATCAATAATAATTCCACATTATGAAAAGATAGCTCTACGTATTAGCCTGATTTTCTTACAATTGACCATTGCGATCAGTTTTAATATTGCACAAAATTATACGCCTACAAGCCAGGAAGAGACTGGCGTTGCGATGTATTATGCCGATTATTTACATGGTCAATCTACGGCGCTTGGGCGAAATTTATAATAAATATGAACTCACTTGTGCACATAAATATCATCCAAAAGGCACTTTATTAAAAGTAACTCGTCTGGATAATAATAGAACGGTGACCGTCCGAGTAAATGATCGGAGTACTTTTGATGGCAATGTAATTATTGACCTTTCCTGGGCAGCAGCGATGGATTTGGATTTGATTAAATTGGGTAAAGCTTGGGTAAAAGTAGAAGTAGCAGGCTATTCTAATCTGAATCCCGCAAAGACGGCAATCGAGCAAAGCACGCAACCCAGTATGAGTAGTTATGATGCCCTACAAAATAATTCCCAATTAACAGTGAAAGGTTTATATAATGATTATTATAAAAATAGCAATAACACTACTAATACGAGTAATACAAGTAATAAACCTACCTGGAATAATGTAACCGTAAAAGATCCTTACGCGACTAACACCCCTCCTTCCTACGATACACAAACTCGCAGTACAAACGTCACTACTGCACTCAATAGCGGTTATGGTATTCAAATTGGCTCTTACACGGTATATGATAATGCCGAACGTTTGGTGGAAAATATGCGCAATGCTGGCGTAAATAATACTTATGTAAAGGAAAGCTACGGCTCCAACGGTGCGCTCCTGTATCGCGTGGTGATTGGCTCTTTCAGTAGCCGCGCAGATGCGACGAGCTATTTACAACGCCTGCGTACTTCTTACGTAGCAGATGGGATTGTGGTGACGCTGGGGAAATAGGAATTTTTAGTCCAATTCCACCACCAAATCGCCTTGCTCCACAAGGGTTTTCTCTTTCAAATGAATTTTTTTCACCGTACCAGCTTGCGGCGAAGTGATCGTGCTTTCCATTTTCATCGCTTCGATGATAAATATAGGAGCATTTTCTTCTAATGAATCACCTTCTTTCACCAAAATCCGCGATAGATTCCCTTGCAAAGGCGCTCCTATTTCATTCGAGCGTTCTGCTTTTTGATGAATAACCGCTTCAATTTTGAGTTTTCGATCGCGCACAGGCACGGAACGCATTTGACCATTCAGTTCAAAAAATACGAGGCGCATTCCCAATTCATCGGGTTCGGTTTTATTCAAATATTTGATAATCACCGTTTTACCCTGCCCAATCGTCACTAATATTTCTTCATTATAATCCAAGCCGTAGAAAAATGCACGTGTCGGCAGGTTCCGAACTTCACCATAAGTATCAAAATGCTTATGAAAATCTTCATACACTTTCGGATATAATTTGTATGACAAGAAGTCATTGATATCCAAATCTTTACCGAATTTATCTTTAAAAACTTCCATTTCTTTCTCAAAATCAATCGGCGTCAAATGCGCCTCCGGTCGTTCGGTATAAGGTTTTTCATCTTTCAATACAATCTTCTGAATATCAGGTGGAAAGCCACCTTCGATTTGTCCCAAATCCCCGCGCATCAAAGATTTTACACTATCAGGAAAAGCCAAGGATTGACCTCTTTGCAAAATATCTTCTTTTGTTAAACCATTGGCTGTCATAAACATCGCCAGATCGCCCACGACCTTTGAGGAAGGGGTTACTTTTACAATATCACCAAAAGCTCGTTGGCGGCTTTATAATTCTTTTGATCAGTTCAAATTGATCTTCCAAGCCCAAGCCACGCGCCTGCGGACGGAGATTAGAATATTGCCCGCCGGGAATTTCATGCTCATAAACATCAGCCGTGCCTGCTCGCAATTCGCTTTCAAAAGGATAGTAATAGCGCCGCACGGCTTCCCAATAAGCAGAAAAAGCATTCAAGGATTCCAGATTTACTGGGTGCTCACGCTCCTGCCCTTTCATCATCGCCACGATGGAGTTGAAATTGGGCTGCGAAGTCAAGCCCGACATCGAAGCAATCGCCACATCTATCACGTCCACTCCGGCTTCAATCGCTTTCAGATAAGTCGCTGGCTGAATAGAAGAAGTATCGTGCGTATGCAAATGAATCGGCGCGCTGATTACTTTCTAAGCTCGGTAATCAATAAATCCGCGGCATACGGCTTTAATAAACCTGCCATATCTTTAATAGCAATAATATGTGCGCCTTCATCCTCGAGCCTGCGGGCAAGATCAAGATAATATTGCAAATTGAATTTGGGGCGATTTGGGTCGCTAATGTCACCAGTATAGCAAATACAGGCTTCCGCAATCGCGTCGGTCTCTTTGATGACCGTGCGAATGCTGGTTTTCATTGCTTCGATCCAGTTCAAGGAATCGAAAATTCGGAACAAATCAATCCCTGTTGTTGCAGCTTGTACAATAAATTTCTCAATCAAATTATCGGGATAGGCGGTATAACCTACCGCATTAGAGCCTCTTAGCAGCATTTGAAATAAAATATTCGGAATGGCTTTTCGCAAATCTTCCAAGCGCCGCCAAGGATCTTCTTTTAAAAAGCGCAATGCCACGTCAAAAGTAGCACCGCCCCACATTTCCATCGAAAATACATCGCTGGCGTGGTTTTTGGCAAAGCTTTCGGCAACAGTAAGCATATCATAAGTACGCACACGCGTAGCCAACAAGGATTGATGTGCATCGCGGAAGGTCGTATCGGTGTATTGAATCGTTTTTTCCTGGCGCAGCCATTTTACAAAACCCTCACGTCCAATACTTTGCAATTTATTTCTTGTTCCTTCCGGGTAATCGGCATAAGCATCAAATTCAGGAACAACTGGCTTCAAAAAAACAACTCGATCATCGGTGAAAGCCACGTCCGCATTGCCGTTGACAATGACTTCCGCGAGATAGCGCAAGGTTTTGGTGCCTCTGTCCTGCCAATCGGGCGGCGTAAGCAATTGTGGATTTTCTTTAATAAAATTGACCGTCGCCTTGCCTTTGTAAAAAGTCTCATTATTCAACAAATTCAACAAAAGCCAATATTTGTCTTGACCCCACGGATTCGAAATTCGCGTAAAGCACGGTGCAATCGCTGCGAAGCGCCCTCCAACGTTCGCCCCAGGCAGTCACTTTCACCAGCATACTATCGAAAAAGGGCGAAATCTTTGCGCCTGGAAATGCGCTACCCGCGTCGAGTCGAATGCCCATGCCGCTTGCGCTGCGGTAAGCAATCAGCATTCCATAATCCGGCTTGAAATCATTGAACGGATCTTCTGTCGTGATACGACATTGAATGGCGTAGCCGTGTATTTCTACATCTTCCTGGCTTCGAATGAAGATAGTTGGGTGTTCTAAAGGATAACCCATGGCGATCAAAATCTGCGAACGCACTAGATCAATGCCCGTAACTTCCTCTGTAACAGTGTGTTCTACCTGAATTCGAGGATTTACTTCAATAAAATAGATATTTTCATCCGCATCTACCAGAAATTCCACCGTACCGGCGTGACTATATTCGACTGCTCTGGCGAGTCGCAAAGCATATTCGTACAACTTATCTTTTGTTTCCTGACTCAAGGTCACTGCTGGCGCGATTTCTACCACTTTTTGAAAGCGGCGTTGCACCGAACAATCCCGCTCATACAAATGCACGATCTTGCCATGCTTGTCTCCGAGGATTTGCACCTCTATATGCTTGGGATTTTCAATAAATTTCTCCAGGAAAACTGTATCATCTCCAAAAGCGGTCTTAGCCTCGCCTTTTGCTTCCAAATATTCTGTGATCAATTGCTTTTCGTCACGCACCACGCGCATACCGCGACCACCGCCACCCGCTGCCGCTTTGATAATGACCGGAAAACCAATGCGTTTCGCTTCTTTTAATGCAATATCTTCGTTCGTCAAGGATTCCCGGCTATCTTCAATCAAGGGCACATTCAATTCTCTGGCCAAAGTCTTCGCGGCCACCTTATCGCCCAAGCGTTCCATCGTTTCTGGCGTCGGGCCAATAAAAATAATGCCCTCTTCGCGGCAGCGCCGAGCGAAATGTACATTCTCACTCAGGAAACCGTAGCCCGGATGGATAGCTTCCACCCCATTTTGCTTGGCTACGCGCAAGATTTCTTCGATATCCAGATATGGTTTGAGTGGATCGTCGTCTTTACCAATTTGGTAAGCCTCATCTGCTTTATAACGATGCAAAGAATAGCGATCTTCATACGTAAAAATAGCCACCGTGCGCAAGCGAAGTTCTGATGCAGCGCGCAAAACACGAATTGCAATCTCGCCGCGATTGGCGACCATGATTTTTTGAAGCGATGGACGGAAGCGGTCATAACTTTTGAATGTCAGATGCCAGAAGTCAGATGACAGACTCCTAAGCTATTAAGAATTAATTCTATAACGGGTTCAATTTGGCAGGATTGCAAAGCTAATCAGTTTCGTTGTAAAAAAAGCGCTGCCTTCTACAAATCTTTCATAAACTGCTTCAGTTGTTCCAATTTCTCCATCGGTAGTTCCTGCAATTTTTGCAACACATTCACGTCTTCCGCTTTGGCAAGCAACTTTTGCAAAGGATGATCCTCTGATACTTTCAGGTCATTGGGCTTTTGCCAAACAAATAAATCATCGGGTGTGCAATTCAACAGCAAACACAGTCGCTCCAGGTTCTTGTACGAAATACTATCCTGCTCGTGCCGCAGCAAACGATTGACTCGATGATACGAAAAGCCATTTTTCACCAGGTACTTGGCTGGGTTTGCAATCCCGCGCTGGCGCATTACGCCTAATAAGTTTAATTTTAACATGACAAATAAACAGTTTTATAAATCATTCTAAGAGATAATGTATTGATTGTACAAATATATGCTTAAATCTTAAAACTGTATGGATTATTTATCTAACTGTATGTCTCTTTGTAAAATTATATGCTTTTCTCCTTAAACTATATGTCCCTTTTGTTAAACTGTGTGACTTTATTATTAAACTGTATGTTCCTCTTATCAAACTATATGAATTATTTGTTTATCTGTATGTTTATATTATCAAACTGTATGTTCAGTATTTTTAAAAAAGTGTTTAAATTGAATATCATTATAAATAAAAGTGGTAAGTAAAAAAAAACACCAGTCAAGAAACTGGTGTTAAGATAGGAGTAGGTTGCTTTTTTATAGCTGTTTATACTATTTTTTAGCCTTCCATTTTTCATATTCTTTGCGTAGCATAGCCACTGCATTCTCTCCTCCCTTTGCCTGTCCGGTAACGACTAAATGGAGCGATAGCTTTTCAATGGTATCTTCTGGTTTTGCCACTTTTACAAAAGCACTTTGCGCGCGCTGTGTGCCACATCGTTTGTCGCCTCCCGCTTTTGAACCTGCCTCTAAAGCCAGCATTAAAATTTCGGCAACACTTCGTCCCTTCTTTTGAGCTTTTACAGCTGCATTAAAGATCGTTTGAAGTTCTTTTTCGTTTGTCAAAAGATTACCTTGCACTGAAATACCATATCCTGTTAATGCGCCATTATAAGCCATCGTAGAATCGCCGGTATAAGTCACTGGATTCATTTGTTGGAGCGTTACAAGCGCGTATTGTTGATGCTCCGGGTCAAACCTGCTTTCTCGCAGCGCCTCCATAATCCCTTCTATCGGGTGACCAGCTAATATTGCTTTTCTTCCCATATCATGGGCGTTGTAATTACTCATTGCCTGCACAATAATAGCGCCTGTACCAGGAATGATACTACCAATACCCGAACAATCAGCCGTACAGGATGCGCCTGCCATACCAATTTCTTTTGTGATAGGATCAATGACAATGATAGACCAGGTGGCAAAGGAATGCAGATAAAATGCAGACAAAAACAGGGCGATGGCGATCCCTTTTTCCTAAATTTCTTCATTTGTTGTTTCATTTTATAGATAAAACTTGTAGGAAAGTAGGAGGTTACAGCAGGGTTACTTTAATTTTTAAAGCTGCTGGTGGGCTAGGATTGAAAAATGAAATGGGAGTTTATTACGAATGAAATTACATTTGATACATATCAAAATATCCTTGTTCTATCTTTCGTCGCTATATTTTCAGTTAAAAAATCTAGTGCCTTATAGATTGTTTAAAATGAATTGTAACATTCGTACTTATGCAATATTGCCCAGCTAGGCGAGTATAAAAATCTTCGCGGAACAGATTCATTTCCTAAAGTAGAGATGAAAATTAAAAATTAAGTTATATTTGTAAGCAAACGTCTTACCAAATGATGAAAGCATCCTTTTTTACCCTCGCTTTGCTCTTTTTTTCCTTGCCATTATTGAATTGTCAAACGCCAGGCACTTCCAAACCAAAGGTTACAGCAACAGATTCCAGCTATCAATTGGAAGTAAACAACCGTCCCAGCATAAGTCCATGCGTCGGATGTGTCGATTTTTCTGCTACAACGAGTTACAAAAGCGGAAATATTACTTGGAACGCCTGTTTATCGAATCAACCGAAAGGATACTTAGATCTAAAACTTTCCCGGCGTGCCCGTACTTTCCACCTGCGCTTGGTGCGTGATTGTAACTATCCGAACGTCATTAAAAGGCTGGACTGCCCTACCAATAACAGCGCTGATTTTCAGGTGTTTGTGACAATTCCGACGCCACCTACCGGCAACGAAGAAGTACTTTCCGGTAGTAGTCATGTAATAATTAACGAAAAAGGTGCTTCCGATTCGGTTTTAAAGGTCAAAATCAGCAATACAAACCAGGTAGAAATTACGCTCAAAGCAGGCTGGTTGCTACAGTATGATAAGCAGCAGTGTACCGTCGGTGGAAATTGAAAGGACTATATCTTTATTCGTTTGTTTTTCAAATAGATATTTATTTCTTCCTTCCCTTCACATTTTCCGCATTCTCCGCGACTTTAAATTCCACCATCTGGCGAATCAAGTCCAATGGCATCGGTTTGTCTAAGGGAAATTGAATAGAGCCTTTGCCGGTTTTGTATTTGGACAGTTCTTTTTGAAAAGCTTCATTCCCGCTCGGCGTCGCGTAGAAGCCGATGTGCTGTTTGAACGCGCCGAAGTGTACCAGCACCCCATTTTGCTTGAAAGTAGGCATGGCATAGCTGATCGTTTCCTCGGCGTCGGGCGCGGCGGCTTTGATCGTAGCGCGTATTTCCTGGAGGATCGCCTGAATGTCCTCCGAAAACGTAGCGATGTACTCGTCGATGGTGGTGGCGGTGGTGGGTGTCATGTGGATATGGTGTTTTAAGTTAAAGCATCAAAAGTTGTAAACTTTTGGGAGCTTTGGGTTCAGCGACTGCTTATGTATTATATTTTCAATTATAGAACTTGCTTCTCCAAAGGAAATTGATTACTAGGCGTTTTTACATAAGTGCAAAAACCTAATGTAGAATGATTTATTCCAAATGATTTACCTAAACTTTTATTAAACTCTTTGAAGAAATCGTAATGAGTTTTCTAAATCTTCAATATCTAAATACCATACAACTGGCAAAATATATAATCTCCTTAAGAACAAAGAGTCTTTAACGCCCTCAATCTCTCTATCAATTTTATTTTGTACTTTGGATAGTAAAATGTTTTTTATTTTATTAAAATCTTTAATATCTGTTTGCAGATGAATATTTAATATTTCTATAAGCCTTGTCTCATTGTTATTTTTATGCCTAAATAAAAAATCCTTTTTACGTCCATTAGGAAATTTGGTCTCGATTTCCTCAAGTTCAAATAGCCCACTTTTTAATAATTTTAAAAGAACAGATAATTCTCCAACAGGATTTAAATAATTCCAATCCTCAATATTATCGATTTTTCCATTTATTAAACTCCATATTTTCCTTTCTTCATTTGGAATCATTTCGATTGCTTCTAAAACTAATTGGTCGATATGCTTAGAAAATGCTTCTAAGAAGGGGTCATTTGATGTTTCTACTTTAAATAGTAGTCCGACTAAGTTTGTTTTGACCTCTTTCTCTAATTTTAATTGATTCTCAATTAAGTTATCAAGTATTACCCATTTCTGGTATTTTCTTTTTCAAGTAAATCATGTAAATTCGGGCAATGCTTCTTTATTAAATATTTACTTTTGGACATTTTTTTTATAACGGCTATCATATTTACATAAATATTGTTCAAATACGCAAATTATATAATCCTGTCATTCCTCTTTTATGAGCAAAGGTAGAAAACTCAATCAACAAACTATTAAATTATCTAGTTCTTTACTTCAACTCCATATTCCCCTCCGCATATTTCAAATTATATTTAAAAGCATTAATCCGCCAGCCGTGCTGGGTTTGCATTAAACGAATATTGTATGTGCCAACAAATGTTCTGGTATTGCCTTGCTGTGCTGCTTTTTTTAGTGGGTGGCGGTGGCGTACGCAAATACATCGGCATCTGCGCCATCAATCGTGACTAAATGATTGCCGCTGAGGTGATTCACAGCGTCGATGCCTTCAAATCCCTTTTGCCACATTTCACATACTTCTTTGGCAGTGATGTCTTTGGCTTCGCCGCCCATCGAGGACATATCAAACCAGATTTCTTTTGTAAACACCTCATTTTGAAGCTGATCCCATTTTTGTTCGTCGGTATAAATGAAGAGTTTATTTACAATTTCAATAATTTGATCTCTTACAGAAAATTGTTCCATGATTTTATGCGGTTTATATAATTTGGATATCATAATTCAAAACTATGAGATGCATTTTCAAAGATAAGTAAATTGATATGTTGTATGCAAAAAATATTATCTTAGCCTACGCAGCGCGGCATTCCTGGCGCTGTATAAATGGTATTGCTAACACCTAAAAACTATCTAAACCATGTCCACTTCTCGTCGGAAATTCCTGCAAGATACGTCCAAAACCATTGCAGCGGCTACGCTCGCGTCGTCTCCTTTATTATCTTTTGCTAAGAATAGGCGCTTCTCGCCGAATGAAAAAATCAATATCGCGCTGATTGGGGTGCGCGGTATGGGCTTTGGCAATCTGGAAAATGCGCTGAAAATAGAAGGCGTAGAATGTATTGGGCTTTGTGATATTGATCGTAATATTTTGGCAAAACGCGCTTCGGATGTAGAGAAAATTCAAGGCAAAGCGCCGATGCAATATAATGATTATCGCAAGTTATTGGAAAATAAAGATTTGGATGCGGTCATTATTGGTACGCCCGATCATTGGCATTGTCTGCCGTTTATTGCAGCTTGTGAAGCGGGTAAAGATGTGTATGTGGAAAAGCCTTTGGCGAATAGTATTGCCGAGTGTGATTTGATGGTGAAAGCCGCTCGAAAATATAATCGTGTAGCGCAAGTCGGGCAACAGCAGCGCAGCGGTGCGCATTGGCAGGAGGCAATGGCTTTTATGAAATCGGGTAAAATCGGTAAGCTACGTAAAGTAAATGTCTGGGGCAATTTTAATTATGGCGTCGGCCCAATGAGCGTAGCGGATGAACCTGTGCCTGCCGGCGTGGATTATGAAATGTGGCTCGGGCCTTCGCCCAAGCGGCCTTTTAATAAAAATCGTTTTCATGGCTCGTGGCGGATGTTTTGGGATTATGGCGGCGGCTTGCTCACGGATTGGGGGTGCATTTGATTGATATGGCCCTATGGGTGAAAGATATTAAAACGCCTCCCCTATCGGTGAACGCTTCGGGCGGGAATTATTCTTTCAAAGATCATGCGCATGAAACGTTTGATACGATGAGTGTTAATTACCAACTAAATGATTATGTAATGACTTGGGAGCATACGGCTGGCACGCAGAAAGGCCCTTATGGTATTTCCTATGGTCTGGCTTTTATTGGCGATGATGCGACCGTTGTTATTAATCGGCAAGGTTGGGAATTATTTCCTGAATGGGATGATGAAAAGAAAGCACCCAAAGTGCCGGAAATGCCTAAGAAATCTGGCGGTGAGTCGCACCCGGAGCATATGCAAAACTTTATAGATTGTATCAAATCGCGCAAAGATCCGAACTGCACCATCGAAAATGGTAGGCTGGTTGCTTTGTACGCACACATGGGCAATATTTCCTTGCGCACCAATTCACGTTTGGATTGGAATGAAGCGAAGCAAAATTTTGGTAAGAATAAGGCTGCAAATCAATTGATTACACCGAATTATCGGAAGCCGTGGGAATTGCCGAAAGTATAAAGTTATGGCGCATTTTAAAAATGTGCCATAATTATTATACTTAAAAATATGCTACATTATATCAATAACTAATAATATCCAATCAAAAATATTATGAAAAGCAGGATTTTTCTTACTTCATTATTATACGTTTTACTTACCTTTTCCTTGCAAGCACAAACTTCCCTCGCAGAGCGCCTCGGCTACTCGAAAGATGCGAAATTATTGATTATTCACTCCGATGATCTGGCGGTCGCGCATTCTGAAAATCAGGCAAGCTTTAAAGCGATGAAAGATGGCTCGGTGAATTCGGCAAGCGTAATGGTGCCTTGTCCCTGGCTCAAAGAAGTCGCGGAATACGCCAAAGCAAATCCGAATCATGATTTGGGTTTGCATCTCACGCTTACCAGCGAATGGCAATGGTACAAATGGGGCCCGGCGGCGCCGCGCGGCGAAGTGCCTGGGCTCGTTGATGCCAATGGTTATTTTTATGATAATTGTGCCGATGTAGCCAAAAATGCAAAACCAGCAGAGGTGGAACGCGAACTCCGTGCACAGATTGAAAAGTCCAAGGCTTTAGGTTTAGAGCCGACGCATCTGGATTCGCACATGGGCTGTTTATTTTCTACGAATCCGGCAAATCTGGCCGCTTATTTAAAATTATCAAAAGAATATCGCATTCCGGCTATGATTAATCATGATATGGTAAATGGAATTATTAAACAAATGCCCGATTTATTTAAAGATTATTTTGATGAAAATACGCCCGTCGTAGATCGAGTGCTAACTGCAGGCCCGGAAGATTATAAAAAAGGTATGAAACAATATTATGAAAATGTTATACGTACATTACCATCTGGTGTCAGTGTGTTGCTCATTCACACGGCTTATGAAAACCTGGAAACGCAAGGTATGATGGTGAATCATATCGACTGGGGCGCAGCCTGGCGACAGGATGATTATGATTTTTTTATGAGTAAAGCTTGAAAAAATTATTAAAAGAGCAAAATATTAAGCTCGTTACCTGGCGGGAAATTCAAAAATTAATGAATTAAAATTAAATTCATGAAAAGCGTTTTATTATTATTCCTTTACATTTTTATTACATTTTTTGCACAATCACAAACCTCGCTTGCCGAGCGGCTTGGCTATTCAAAAGACGCGAAATTATTAATTATTCATGCCGATGATCTGGCGGTTTCGCATTCTGAAAATCAAGCAAGTTTTAAAGCATTAAAAGATGGCTCGGTCAATTCGGTCAGTGTAATGGTGCCTTGTCCCTGGCTTACAGAAGTGGCAGAATATGCGAAAGCAAATCCGAATCATGATATAGGACTGCATTTGACATTAAGTAGTGAATGGGAATGGAATAAATGGGGCCCTGCTGCGCCGCGTAATGAAGTAAATAGTTTGGTGGATGCCAACGGCTATTTTTATAATAATTGTAATGATTTTGCAAAAAATGCCAAACCTGAAGAAATAGAACGCGAACTCCGCGCCCAGATTGAAAAGGCAAAAGCAATGGGCATCGAATTTACACATTTTGATACGCATATGCGGTGCTTATTTTCCAACCCAACTACTTTTGCGCTTTATGTAAAAATGGGAAGGGAATATAATGTTCCTGTAAAAGTGAGTCGAAATATGATAACAGGATTCGCAGGGCAACTGCCTGATACCTCAAGGCTTATTTTTATTGATCGTTCGATCACGGCTTCGCCCTCCGATTATGAAAAAGGAATGCACGCTTTTTATGAAAATGCATTAAAAACATTACAGCCCGGAGTAAATGAATTAGTGATTCATACTGCGTATAATGATTTAGAAATGCAAGGATTAACCGTCAACCACCCCAATTGGGGCGCGGCTTGGCGGCAGGCGGATTATGATTTTTTCACAAGTAAAAAATGTAAAAAAATATTAAAACAGGAAGGCATTCAATTAATTACCTGGCGCGAAATAGGGAAATTGCTTAAATAATTTTTACACCTCCAAAAACGGGCGCATCTCTTCGTCAATATCCCGACGCAAGTCCATAAGTTTTTTGGCGTAAGCCTCCAAGCGTTGCTCTTGCTCGGTTTGAGGTGTCCATTTAGGCACAGGTCGCGGTTCACCTTGTTCGTCAACTGCAACAAAAACAATAATGCAATGCGTGTTTTTGCGCAATTCTTCTTCCGTAGTCGCGCGCGAATACACATCCACTGCCACGTGCATACTCGTGTTGCCGGTATAAATAATTCTGCATTGGATTTCTACGAGATCACCAATATGAATGGGTTGATAAAAACGAATACCGCCTACATAAACTGTCACGCAATAACCGCTGCACCAATTTGATGCGCAAGCGTAGCCCGCCTGATCGATCCATTTCATCACCATGCCGCCGTGCACCTTGCCGCCGAAATTTACATCGGTTGGTTCGGTCAGAAATCGAAGTGTTAAAGTTGAGTTCAAGCGCAGGAAATTATATTAAAAATTAATATTGTAAAGATAGTTATAAATTATAGCTTATAAAAGAGTCTATTCTGCAAGGTTTAATTTCAAAAAATCAGCAGCTTTTTTTATACTTTTGCTAAAGTTCAAATTATCAGCTTTTTATAGCAAAATTTTATACTGCTCGACAAGAAATCACCTTATAAATTTTCCAAATATGACTACCACCGGGTCTGCTCTTATCCGCAAACGCATCAATTCAATTGATATTCTACGGGGCTTAGTAATCATTTTTATGGCAATCGATCATATTAGAGATATGTTTGCTATGACGCCCCAAATGCCTGAAGATATGCAACCACTGCAAGCGGGTTGGTTCTTTACAAGATGGATCACGCATTTTTGCGCACCGATTTTTGTATTTCTGGCCGGAACTGCTGCGTTTTTATATGGTGAAAAAATCAAGGATAAAGCTGCCTTGAGTCGCTTTTTAATAAGTCGAGGTATTTGGTTGATTATCATTGAATTATTGATTGTAAATATCAGTTGGTCCTTGACTTTGCCACATTTGGCGGGCTTTGTGTTTGTGCAAGTGATATGGGCGATTGGTTGGGCGATGATTGCGCTGGCGGGCTTGATCTGGCTACCGCAGTGGCTGATCGCTGCTTTTTCTATTATTATGATTGCCGGACATCATTTATTGGAAGGCGTCAAAGCGGAGTCATTCGGTTCATTCACTTGGCTTTGGTAAATTTTATATGGCGGACGACAATGGATTCCTTTTAATGAAGATCAGACATTCGGGCTTTTTGTTATTTATAATTTGATTCCCTGGATTGGCGTGCTTTCTATCGGTTATATTTTTGGAAATATTATGAAATGGGAACAAAAAAAGCGTTTTGATTTTCTATTAAAATGGGGCATCGGGCTGACGGCTTTATTTATTTTATTACGCTCCACCAATTGGTACGGCGACCCGCGTTTATGGTCACCTCAGGATAATTTTATAGGTAGTGTAATGTCTTTTTTAAATACTGAAAAATATCCGCCGTCTTTATTATTTTTATTAATGACAATTGGGCCAGCATTATTATTATTAATCCCATTTGAAAAAGTACAAGGAAAATTAGCGAATATCCTTATCACCTTTGGGCGCGTGCCATTTTTCTTTTATGTGCTGCATTTCCCGATTTTGAGTTTGCTGGCGGTGGCTTGGCATTATATTCGCTATGGACAATATTTAAACTTTTTTGTGGCCACTCCCGACAGTATTCCGGCAGATTATGCGCCGCAATTATGGCTGATTTATATAATATGGTTGTTATTCTTAATACCTATGTACTTCTTATGCAGATGGTATTGGCAATATAAATCTACGCATGATTATTGGTGGTTAAAATACTTATAAGCTATATAATTAATTTTAAAACTTTACATCAAAATATTATTTACCGGCTTTACAGCTTCCGGCAATTTCGTTTCCTCCAACATTTCGCGCAAGTCGATCTCAATCGTGCGGCTGAGCGCAGCCATCGGAATATCATTAGGCGTGCCTTCAAAAGGATTTTCGGTGGCTTCACCGATTTTTTCCATCGTATGAAAAACCCAGGAAACCAAGGCGCTGAAAGGCACGGTAAGCCAAACGAAGTGGTCGCCCAGCTTTTCAAATTCTTGTAGCATTCCAAAAGGTAATAATAAAATAAATAACCATACGAAATAAAGATTCAAAGTAGCAAACTGTCTCGGATAAGGAAAATTCTTAATGCGTTCGCACTTGCCCTGATGTTCATAAAATTCTTTCAGAATGGCTTGCATTTCCATATGTCGGAAATCTTCTATTAAACCTTTTTCTAATAACTCACGTAATTCCTTGGATTGCAGACCAATAAGTTGTGTTGCGCGATTCTTTTTATTTAAAATATAAGCTTTTTCTTCTGATGATAAAAAAGGCGTCAATTCATCTTCCAATTTTGTTTCATGCTCAGGAATGCTATAAAAATTGCGGTATTCAAGATTATAATTCTTTTTTAAATTCTCCCAAACACGTGCCTCCCGCAGTTGAAAGCGAAGCGCCGTGAGCCAGGCAACATGGCGATATATCATTTGCCGATGAATTTGTAAAAGTTCAGCTCCTGATAATGGCGATAATGCGTGTTTATTTGTAATAAAATCCTTGACCATGATACCCCAAGTGCGACTGGAATTAACAATACCACCCCAGATTTGACGGGCTTCCCAGAGCCGATCGTAAGTCGCGTTATTTTTAAACCCTACTAAAAATGCAACCGCCGTACCAATCAATGCAATCGGCAACCAGGGCAGAGTCATCCATTTCCAATGTAATAATTCGTAAAAAGCGGTTGGAATAGCAGCAATAATTAAAAGTTTTATGATATCCCTTCTGGTCCATGTTAATACTTCTTTCAGGGTATAATTTCGCCCGGCGTGCATAGAATTGTGTTAAATAGTGAGTGAATATTTTCGGTGCAAAAATATAAAATTACTTATTATTATAAAGATATGTTATTACTAAATCAAATATTATATATCCCAACGCGCCACTGGTGCTACGTCCTGGCTTGCGAATTCATTATTCAAAAATTTGTAATATCCTGTCAAAGCAATCATTGCGGCATTATCGGTGCAATATTCAAATCGAGGAATGTAAGTATTCCAGCCTAATTTTTTTCCAATTATTTCTAATGCTTCCCGCAAACCAGAATTAGCAGATACACCTCCAGCGATCGCAATCTCTTTGATACCAGTCATTTCGGCCGCTTTTTGCAATTTTTTGATCAAGATGCTAACAATCCGATCCTGCACCGAAGCGCTAATATCCGCAAGGTTTTCCTGTATAAAATTTGGATTTGATTCCAATTCTTTTTTCAAAAAATATAAAATCGACGTTTTCAATCCGCTAAAACTAAAATTTAATCCAGGAATTTGCGGCTCCGGGAATTCAAAACGCGGCGTACCTTGCTGCGCCAGGCGATCAATCAAAGGCCCTGCGGGATAATCCAATCCCAGGAGTTTGCCAGTTTTGTCAAAGGCTTCGCCAGCGGCATCGTCTATCGTTTTACCCAAAATTTCCATATCTAAGTGATTCTTTACCAGCACAATCTGTGTATGTCCGCCCGATACGGTAAGGCAAAGAAATGGGAATGAAGGCTTTGGTGCTTCCGCAAAATGCGCCAAGATATGTGCTTGAAGATGGTTGACCTCGATTAAAGGAATATTTCTACTCAACGCAAAAGCTTTGGCAAACGAAACGCCCACGATCAAAGAACCAATCAAACCAGGGCCGCGCGTAAAAGCTACCGCGTCAATCTCCTCTTTCGAGACACCTGCTTTTTGTAAAGCTATTTCGATCACAGGTACAATATTGGCTTGATGCGCGCGCGATGCGACTTCCGGCACTACGCCGCCGTATAGTTTATGCACTTCCTGACCCGCGACAATATTGCTTTGCACCTCGCCATCGCGTATAATTGCAGCAGCTGTATCGTCGCAAGATGATTCTATACCTAAAATAGTGACACTCATATTGTACAAACTAACAAAATTATTCTATTTTTATCGCAGAAACCCCCAAGTTTTAATTGACAATTGTCAATTGATCATTGTTCAATCAATACGGTCAATTTGATTATATTGTTGATTTTCATCAAATTAAAAACCAAAAACTATATTTGAATTATGTCAATGCTGGATACAAAAGCAAAACCCAAGGTGGAAGTGCCAAATGGCAAAAATCCGATGCCCACTGCTTCAACGGCTAATTGCGTTGTAGCTAAAGGTACAAAGATAGAAGGTAATTTCCGTTCGCCAGAAAATATTCGCATGGATGGTGCCGTCACTGGAGAGGTTCGTTGCGATAAAAAATTGGTGATGGGCGAGGATAGCCGGGTGGATGGAAAAGTTTTTGCGCAAGACGCAGTGGTGATGGGCACAGTCAAAGGCGATGTCGTAATTGCTGAGACGCTACATTTGCAAAGCAGCGCCAGGATAGAAGGCAATATTACTGCAAAATTTATGATCGTGGATGAAGGTGCCGTTTTCAATGGTGAATGCAAAATTGGTGCATAAATTTTTTTTTGTGCGCATACACCATTATTAATTGCTTTTGCATCTTTGCATTCTGTCCAAATTCCATTTAACTCAAATGAAGGCATCCTAAAATTGCATTTGGATAAGTGTCCTATTTTTAAATAAAAAGCCTTATAATTGCGCAAAACAAAACCGAAAAATGAGACTCGTAATTAACATTATCTTAGCTGTCGTTATAGTTGGATTGGTATGGTTGCTCATTCAGAGCATTCGCGAACCTATTGCTTTCAGAGCAGAGCGTACGAAAAGAGAACAAGCAGTCATTGCCCAGTTGATGGAAATACGCAAAGCACAGGAATTGTTCCGGGATATCAAAGGTGGCTTCTCTCCTACTTTTGACTCGCTCAAGTATGTATTGACCAATGATAGTTTCCAGATTGTACAAGTATTTGGTGACCCTGATGATCCAAACTATACAGGCGAAATCACTTATGATACCTCTTATTTCCCGGCTATCCAAACGATTGATTCGCTTGGACTTAACCTGGATTCCATGATGTATGTTCCTTATGGTGGAGGTGCTACTTTCGAACTCAAAGCAGATACGCTTACTTACCAAAGTACCTTAGTAAATGTAGTGGAAGCAGGCATTCAACGCAAAGTATTTATGGGTCGTTTTGCTAATCCATTATATGCAAAATACGATAAATCTTATAATCCTGAGAGCGTTATCAAATTTGGTAGTCTTACTGCACCAAACTTATCTGGAAATTGGGAGGGAAGATAAAACTAGAAATATCAGACCATAACTTTTCGGGCAAAATAAGTCCGCAACACGAACTGTCCATCCTGATCGGGGTGGGCAGTTTGTCGTATTGCATTATCGACGAACAACGACAATTGTTGCTGCTACGTGATTTGGATTATTCCTCATCTCAAGCACTCAGCGATTTGTTTTTGCAAGATGAATATTTGCGTCAGCAGTATCGCAGTATTCGTGCAGGCATTGCTTCTTCTATTTTTACGCTGATACCGAATCGTCTTTATAATATAGCAGAAAAGCGTGCTTACCTCCAACAGATTGTGCCAATAGAAGATTCTGTTGATATTCGTACCGATGAAATTCCCCCGCTATCTGTGGTCAATGTTTATGCGGAGCAGCGCGACATCCTTGATATAATTCGTAAATATTTGCCAGGCAGTAAGATTTTTCATATTACTACGTCGATTCTGAATGGTTTGCTTTCGCAAAATACAGCCGCAAAAGGCACAACGCTCTTTCTCCATGTACACACCGGGAAGTTGATTGTGACTTTGTTCCAAGAAAAATCGCTCCAATTTATTAACCTATTTAATTATCAATCAGCGAAAGACTTTTTATATTATGTAATGCTCGTTTTTGACCAGTTTAGCTTGACGCCAGAAGAAGTCACAACTTATATTTCCGGTCAATTGATAAAAGAATCTGAAATTTATCCTTTGCTTCATCGTTATATCCGCAATCTTCATTTTCTTCCGTCGCCCGATTTTATTAAGTTTGGCCAAAAATGGAAAGAACAACCCGGGCATTTTTTCTTCGATCTTTTTAGTCTAACACTTTGCAATTGAAATCTTTACGTATTCAAATCAAGTCATTTTCAAATGCGCATTATAGGAGGAAAATTTAAAGGACGCCGCTTTCACCCACCCGCCGATAACTGGCCCACGCGGCCAACTACTGATTTTGCTAAAGAGGGGTTGTTTAATATTCTAAATAATAATATAGATTTTGAATCGGTAAAGGTTTTAGATCTTTTTGGCGGCACGGGTAGCCATAGTTATGAATTTATTTCACGCGGCTGCACGGATGTAACTTATGTTGACAAATTTCCTAGATGTGTGGCTTTTGTAAAAAAGACCGCTCAAGAATTAAAGATTGAATCCAATATTCGCATCATCCGAGCCGATGTGTTTAAATTTATAGAAACTTGTGCCGAGCAATTCGATTATATCTTTGCCGGGCCACCTTATGCGCTCTCTACGATTGACCAAATTCCTGATTTAATTTTTAAATATGACTTGCTAAAAGAAGATGGTTTGTTTGTGTTAGAACACGATCCGACGCATTCTTATCAATTGCATCCTCATTTTGCACAAGAGCGAAATTATGGCAAGACTATTTTTAGTTTTTTTGAAAACCATACGCCCGACGAGGAAGAATAAACTATTGATTTACAGCTCGTAATAACTTTTGTTGCAGATTTTTAAGATCATCATACGTGCCGCCTTCCTGCGAAAAGCGCACCACGCCATTGATTACATTTCCTCTGGAACTAAGAATCGAAACAATCCTTTGATCGACCACCATCGCCAATTGTATATCCTGAAAACCTTTGCTGAGGGTATAAACTTTTTTGGCGGCCGTTTCATTTAATAAAAGATCAAAAACAGCCAATTTTTGTAAAGTATCCACATAAATTTCACCAACACCAATAAAATCAGCAGCCGTCACGATAGGCGTTTCCAAAATACAATAAGATTGCTTCGTATTCGCCAATTTCAGTTTAAGCTGACATTTCATGCCCTTGGTTGGATTGACTGCATGAATACCCAAGGTCAAATCCTGAGAAAAAGATAAGACCAAGGCGAAAGTAAGCAACAAAAAGGTAAGGGTCGTTGCTTTCATTACATCAAAAGAATTGATCTCCCCTAAGGGAGATCGTATGAAAATAATTCTTATTGCTTCACTTCATTCATTTCTACATTACAAGTAATAGCAACTTCCTTGCTTACGACCAATCCTCCACCTGCTTCGACGGTGCGATCCCATTTCAGGTTATAATCAAACCGATCTACGGTACCCATTACCTTGAAGCCAGCTTTCTTGCCGCGTCCACCATTGATGGTGCCATTATATTTCAGATCAAACTTTACAGGCTTGGTTACATCGCGCATCGTAAAATCGCCCACTAAATAATATTTTGCGCCTTCTTTTTGAACTTTCCCCTTGAATTTAACTTCAGGGTACATCTCCGCATTAAAGAAATCATCTCCTTTGAGGTGATTGTCTCTTCGTTCATTGCCACTGTTAATAGAAGCAACCTTGGCGCTAAATTCTATCTCGCTGCCATCAAAATCATCTTTGGTGCTGGTCATTTTCGCTTCAAAATCCTTGAACTCCCCATCCACTTCAGCAATCATCATGTGTGTAACCGTGAATTTGATATTGGTATGCCCTTTATCTGCCGTCCAGTTTGTTTGAGCAACAAGAGAACTAAGCGTTACTGTCAAAAATAAAGTCATTAAAAGTTTCATACTATCTGCATTTTTAGGTTATAAAATCATGGAAACTAACCAAATATAATAATGTTTAAACAATTTTTTTGCATTCGTAAAGTGCCTTAACGAAATAATAACGATCCCACTTTCTCCATCCGCAGCTTTTGCAGTTTCATCTTATTTTTTAAACGCTTCAGTCCATTTTTTTTGTTTTGCGTATTAATAAATTGCATTTTGCAGTAAAATAAACCAATTATGTCGCGTATTCTACTCATTATTATATTTGAATTTTTCTTTATAAAAATCTTTGGACAAACTATTATAACAGGAATTGTAAATGATGAAAACGGTGATCCGATCATCGGTGCAAATGTTTTCTTGAAAGATACGTATGACGGCACTTCCACCGAAGCGGATGGCAAGTTTACTTTTGAAACGGAAGAAATTGATACACAAATTTTAATTGTATCATATTTAAGGTACGAAACATATGAACAAAGAATAATACTAACAGGCGGCACGCTTCAATTACAAATTCAACTCAAGCTCGCAGCCAATGAATTGGAAACAGTCACGATCACTGCCGGCTCTTTTGAAGCGGGTGATGAAAAGAAGACAACGGTATTAAATTCGCTTGATATTGTGACGACCGCCGGAGCACTCGCCGATATTACTTCGGCCATGAATACCTTGCCCGGCGCACAGCGCGTAGGCGAAACCGGACAGCTCTTTGTGCGCGGCGGCGCAGCCCACGAAACCCGCGCCTTTATTGACGGAATGTACGTTCAAAATCCTTTCACAAGTACCGCGCCCAGCGTTCCTGCCCGGGGACGATTTTCGCCATTTTTATTTAAAGGCACGATGTTCAGCACTGGCGGCTACTCTGCTGAGTATGGGCAAGCACTTTCTTCGGCTTTGATTTTGAATACGCAGGATTTGGCACAAGAAACCGTGACCAGCATTTCATTAATGACCGTAGGATTGGGGCTTTCGCACACGCAACGCTGGGACAACACTTCACTGGCGGTTTCGGCGGATTATTCTGATCTCACGCCTTATATGAAGCTGATTCCACAAAATATTGATTGGGACAAGTCGCCACACGGCTTGAATGGGCAGTTGATTTTCCGGCATAAAACTTCGGAAACGGGTATGTTTAAAATCCAGGCGCAAAGCGGCAACAACGGTTTTATTATGCAATATCCGAATACAGAAGATGTAAATATTACAAATCGATTAAAATTAAGTAATAATAATTACTTTATTAGCAGTTCTTATAGAGAATTACTAAATGATCAATGGTCATTATTTATTGGCGGTGGTTATACTTATAATAAAGATTTAATTTCAGAGCAATTCAGCGTAGAAACAGATGAACAATCGGCGCAAAGCAAGGTTACATTACAATACGCCCCCACCAGTAAAATAAATGTAAAAACCGGCGCAGAATTTATTTACAATCAATATGTAGAAGGCTTCACAGACCTTGATGGTGCGGTATTCAACACTCGACTATTTGAAAATTACAGTGCGGCTTTTGCCGAAGGTGAATGGAACATCGGTCGAAAAATGGCGGCTCGTGCAGGTGCGCGTATTGAAAATTCGCAATTATTAAATAAACTCAAACACCGGAACAAGAGCAATTGCGTTATAATACGCGTATTGATTTTGAAAAAGCGACACATTATATTTTGAATTATCAATATACGAAAGATCGACGCATCTTCCGGGTGGAAGGTTATTATAAAGATTATAATAATTTAATAAAATATGATACCGATACACCCTGGTTGAGCGAAAACCTTGGGGATGGCTACGCGAGAGGCTTGGATTTATTTTTCCGCGACTCCCGGAGTGTAAAAAACACCGATTTTTGGGTGTCGTATTCATTTTTGGATACCGAACGCGATTATTTGGATTTTCCAATACAAGCCACACCGATCTTCGCTTCCAGACATAATATTTCGATGGTTGCCAAGCGATGGTTTCCTAAAATAGCGACCAGTATGGGTTTGACGTATGCTTTCGTGAGTCCGCGCCCTTACAACGATCCCAATAGTGCTGAATTCAACGGCGGCCGAACCAAAACGTATCACGATCTCAGCTTTAATGCGAGTTATTTGACGCATATCTTTGATAATTTTACAGTTGTACATTTATCTATAAGTAATATATTGGGCTTTGATCAAGTTTTTGGTTATCGTTTTAGCAATACGCTCGATAATAATGGTCAATTCAGCAGTATCGCCATTCGGCCGCCTGCCAAACAGTTTTTCTTTATCGGTTTATTTATTTCGATTGGGCAAAATATTAATTTAACAGCGGAAGAAATTTTAGAATAAATATTTTACATTTAATAAATAATAAATGCTCATTATTATGAAAAAGCACATTTTATTTACAATGCTTATCCTGGCGAGTGGAATGCTCTTCGGGCAAAATGATAAATACGTGAAAGCCATGGAGAAAGCGCTGACGCAGTTGGACACCGTCCAAACCGCAGAAGGTTTTCAAAAAGTAGCCAATACGTTTGAGCGTATTGCAATGAATGAAAAAAGTGAATGGTTGCCAGCTTATTATCAAGCTTATTGTAATATGATGATCGCCGTTGCAAAAATGCAAGCAAATGATATCACTACTTGTATAGCACACGTTGATAAAGCCCAATCAGCATTGGATATTGCGAAAGCGATTGCTCCGCAAGAATCAGAAATTATTACATTGCAAGGTTATGTTTATCAGGGGAGAATTTGGGAAAACCCTATGGTAAAAGGCGCAGAATATAGCCCCAAGATTCAGGAAGCTTTCCAAACGGCTATGAAATTGAATTCTGAGAACCCGCGTCCTTATTATTTATTAGGGCAGCAATTATTATATACACCCGAATTTTATGGCGGTGGCGCTAAATCAGCTTTACCCTGGCTGGAAAAAGCGGAAGCTAAATATGCGAGCTATCAAGCGCCTTCGAGTATCCATCCGACTTGGGGAAATGAAACGAATAATTATATGCTTGAAACAGCGCGGAAGTCGATTTCTGGTAAATAACTTTTCTTGATTTAGAATAAGTAGTCGAACAGTTATTATTAATAAATAGTCGAAAGTTTTATTAAGTTGGCAACCTAATAATTATTATAACTTCAGTCTCAAGAAATTGATTATCAATATTTTAAATTGTTTATGGTTATTTTAAAATTGTTCGACTGCTTATTTAAAAGCATCCACCTCTCTATAAGCTTTTATTACATTCATTTCACCATCTTTACCAGGGGTATAATTACCGTGCTCCATCCCCATGATACCTTTATATCCTTTATTATATATCCATTCAAAAACTTTTTTATAATTAATTTCACCTGTGGTAGGCTCTTTTCTGCCGTGGTTGTCGCCGATTTGAATATAAGCAATTTCATCCCAGGTCATTTCCATATTCGGAATCAAATGTCCTTCATTGCGCTGCATGTGATAAATATCATATAATATTTTGCAAGAAGGACTATTCACTGCTTTACATATCATATAAGTTTGATCGGAATGACGCAAGAACAAATCGGGCGTATCACTCAAGGGTTCCAGCACCATCACCAATCCATGCGGCTCAAAGATTTCGGCACCTCGACGCAAAGCCTCCATTACATTGGCAGTTTGAACACCCATCGGCAATCTCCGCTCAAAAAAACCAGGCACTACGGTCATCCATTTCGCATTCACTCGTTTAGCGCATTCCACCGAATCTTTACATGTTTTAATAAAATTATCAAGAAATTCCTGTTTTCCGGTAGTAAGCGAAGTTTTCCAATTGTCGCCGCCATCCACTACAAATACCCCCATCGTCATGCCTAATTTGACAAGGGTTTCACCAATTTTGGTTTGAATGTCAACAGGTCGTTTGAGCATTCCATTGTCTTCCAGTGATTTAAAACCATTATCCGACATAAATTTTAGCTGATCGAATAAATCTTTACCGGCGCTGTTTTCAAACATTCCGAAATGTGGCGCGTAATTAAGATTGAAAGGCTGAGCAGGTATAATATTAGGAATACTCGATATATTAGCTACAGAAAGCCCACCACCTGCGAGGGCGCTGTTTTTGAGAAAATGTCTCCTATTCATTTTGATGTAAAGATTTTATAATAAATGTGCCACACTTTTAAAGTGCGGCACATTTAGCTATTATTTCATTGCGAATAATTTCGTTTTGCCCGGCACCGCTATTTCATAATTACCATCGCCATCGGGCAGCGTTGGCGGCAAGGTTTTCCAGTTTGGATTTTCAAACTCCATCTTACGACCCTCAGAAATCAAGCTGTACGGGTTTTTCATCAAATCATCCCAAGTTACTACCTGACCCGTGTAAGTAGCGGTTCTACCCATGATAGACGTCAATGTACTCTTGGCGCCATGCTCTGCATCAGCGAATTTATATTCACTATTTGCAATAGCTGTAAATAATACATCATGTTCAGTCTGATATGGATTGGGTTCGTTCTTTACATTTACTTCCAATGCCACTTTATTACCTTTATATAATTTGCCTGCGCCGAAATGAATTTTACCTTTCGTACCATGAATCACTTCATCTACGCGACTCCAGGTACCGGGCTGGTGACGGCACTGGCTATTCATAATAGCGCCATTCGCATATTCAAATTCTACAAAATGATGATCATAAATTTCACCGTATTCATTGCCGATGCGCACTTCCCGGCCGCCCATGCCCTGTGCCTTTACAGGAAAAGCATCCATCGCCCAATTCATTACATCAATATTATGAATATGCTGTTCCGTGATATGATCCCCACATAACCAATTGAAATAGTACCAGTTACGCATTTGATATTCCATCTCTGTTTCGCTGGGTTTGCGTTTATGCAACCACACTCCATCATTATTCCAATATACTTGGCTACTAATAATATCACCAATTTTACCTGATTTTAATGCTTTCATTAATCCCAGGTAAGATTCTTGATATCGTCTTTGCAAACCAACGACCACATTTAGTTTCTTTTGTTTTGCTATTTCTGCCGCATCTAATACACGTTTTACGCCCGCAGGGTCAACAGCCACGGGCTTTTCCATAAACACATGTTTACCTTGTTTAATACATTCTTCAAAATGTTGCGGACGAAAGCCCGGAGGCGTTGTTAATATTACAACATCCGCTAATGCAATCGCTTTTTTATACCCTTCAAACCCTACAAATTTGTTTTCTTCAGGCACTTTCACACGATCCTTGGGCGTAGCGCCTCTACTACCCGACCAATCCTGATAATCAGCATTTGTAATATCATTATAACATTTATCAAGACGATCTTTAAAAGCATCTGCCATCGCCACCAATTGCGTGTTTTCCTTTACACTCAAAGCTTGTACTGCCGCACCCGTACCGCGACCACCACAGCCTACAACAGCTACTTTGATCACATCCGTTCCTGCCGGAAAATATTGATGCGCCTTGCTCAAAGCGGGCATCACCATCGCTCCTCCTACGATAAGGCTGCCTTTTTTCAGAAAATCCCTTCTATCTGGTTTGTTAGATTTCATGATATATTATTTTAGGATGTTTTATAAATTATTATATTACAATCATTCTTTTAGATGCTTATCATAAAAAGCATTCGCTTCTTCTTTATTTGGTTGTTTCAAAGGCTTTACAATTCTGAACCCTACAAATGGCGCGTCGGTATTCCACCATTTCGACTTAGGTATTTGCGGGTTACGGCGATTCCAAACCGGGTTCTGCTTCAAGCGGGCCGCGGGTCTTAGCGTTTCAGGTTCATCCTGATAAGAACCTCCTTTTACCGTATGTAAAGCGCGAATATTATTAGGTTCGATGAATGGATTATTTAAATTATTACTAATTTTAGTAAAATAATTATCATCATATTCATCCATCGTCCATTCAGCAACATTTCCAAGCATATCATATAAGCCCCAGGCATTGGGCTTTAATTGTCCGATTTCATGATATTTATCATCACTATTATCATAAAACCAGGCGTATTCTTTTAATTGTTTAGCATTTTTGCCAAAAGGATACATTTCTGTACTACCTGCACGACAAGCGTATTCCCACTCGGCTTCCGTAGGCAGGCGATAAAAAACACCCGTTTTTTCGTATAACCATTTACAAAAAGTTAATGCCGCATAAGGCGACATACTATTGGCAGGAAAGCCACCTTGCTTGCCCATACCCTGCGTGAAATCTATATATGGCGGGCTGGGACGAGAAATGGCGTCAATCGTGGGTTCTGGCTCGGAATTTTTATCCTGAAATAAAATATATTGCTCATATGAAACCTCATAAGTACTGATGGCAAAGGCGTCCAGCGAAATTTGCATTTGCGGCCCCTCATTATCCTTGCGATTCTTTTCATTAGCGGGGCTACCCATTAAAAAATTTCCTGCCGGAATTTCGGTCATAGAAATGGTCACCGTCGTACCCGGAATCTTTTGTTCAAAGGTAGTTTGAGCATTAGCAGCGATAGAAAAAGATAAAATAGTGATACAAAATAGCGGCAGCCTACAAAACATATTGCGCTTTTTTTGCGCTCAATTTAGAGAAATCCAGTCAAACTTGCCGTGTTTTTGTTCTTTAATTTTGCCCTTTTTCCAATAAGTAATCAATAATTTGGCTTGATTTTCAGGGTTTTCCATATTTTTATTGATGCGCCGAATCAGCTTTTTTGCTTTTGCAATAGATAACACACTGCAAGCCGTAGCCAACCAATCGGCGGTAGCGCCATCGGAGGCAATCACTGTGACATTTCGCTGATGCGTCATGCCAATTCCTGTTTTCGGATTTAAAATATGAGAATACGTTTTTCCTTCAATTTCAACAGATTGATACAAATTTCCGGAAGTCGCTACCGAGCAATTCGCAATCTCCAGAAAATAAGGTAATGTTTCATTCGCATCATCAGGTCTATTTATCCCGATTTTCCAGCCTTTGCTATTTTGTGGTGCATCGCCTAAGACCAAATCACCTCCTGAATCAATCAAAACCGCCGTAATTCCTCTCTTTTTCAATAAATCCAAACCACATTGCGCCGCATAACCTTTTGCAATACCGCCAAAATCTAATTGAACGCCTTTTTTATTTAGTCGAACTTGATTTTTATTTATCTCTATATCATGTTTTAATTTAAACCCCTTTGTCTGCAAGGCTTCCAGGAGCATTTGTTCATCAGGAAAAATTTTACTTTTTCTTACACCCCGCCATAATTGTACCAATCTGCCAACGCTTGGATCAAATGCACCATTTGATATATCATAAGCCTCTTGTGATAATATTAAAACATTTAGTAAATGTTCCGAAACCATTGTCCATTCTGCTGTTCCGGCTTTCCGGCACAATTCGTTTAATTCACTATTTGGTAAATAATCGCTTAAAATTTGATTCAATGTATCATATAATTTAAAAACCTCTTGCGCAGCGTTAAGAGCAATGATCGAATCCTGGTCGGCAATCCTCACTTGAATCAAAGTACCCATTTTAGGGCCTTGGAAGGTATATTTTTGTGTAGATTGGGCGTTTACTTTAAAAAAAAGTGAAACATAAAATAAATAAAAAAAGTATTTCATTACATTTTTAAAATAGTTTGCACTTGATTTACTCCTCTGATATTATACACGAATTCCAAAGCTGTTTCTTCCACATCCTTTGAATCTTTCAACGCCTTTATAAACGCACTACCAATAATCGCCCCACTCGCATATTTACATGCCGTAATAAACGTATCATGATTAGAAATACCAAACCCAATTAATCTTGGATTTTGTAATCCCATATTATTAATCCGATTAAAATACGCTAATTGCGCTTCAGAAATCCCATCCTTTGCACCTGTGATCGAAGCACTCGACACCATATAAATAAAGCCCCGGCTCAATGCATCAATCTTCCGAATCCTTGCTTCCGGCGTTTGCGGCGTTATTAAAAAACTGATACTCAAATTCAATTCACTAAATAAAGCTTGATATTGCTCCTCATAAACGTGTAATGGCATATCCGGCAAAATCAGCCCGTCAATCCCCACTTCCGCACATTTTCTAAAAAAACGCTCCTCGCCATACTGCATCACTTGGTTAAAATATCCCATCAAAATCAAGGGAATTTCCGTTTTCTCCGTACGGCTACAATTTGTTGAAACAGCAATTCCAAGGTCATCCCATTCGCCAGCGCCACATCCCCACTCTGCTGAATCGTCGGTCCATCCGCCAGTGGATCGGAATACGGCATCCCAATTTCAATCAAATCCACCCCACCCTTCTCCAGCGCCAATATGATATTTTCCGTATCATGTAATTTCGGAAAACCCGCTGTAAAATAAATATTGAGAATATTTTCTTTTTTATTTTGAAATAATTGTTGAATTCTGTTCATAATTATAAGGGTTCAAAGGTTTAAGGTTTAATGGTTCAAAAGTCGAAGCCGTGAGGGCATTAAAGTAATATTTCTTTTGAAGTAAATAACTTCTTAAAATACTCGCGGGGAAAGCCCGACCGCTACTTTGGGGGCATCAAACACAAAGTACCGAAAAACAAGCATTTGCATCAATAAAACATGCATTGCCAATATCCACAGTATCAAAAGTGTCAATAGCATCCATAGAATCTACATCCCCTACAGCATCTTCATATACGCCGCCAAATCCTTATCCCCCCGCCCCGACAAATTCACTACTATTACATCCCCTTTATTAAATGTAATTTTATTCAACGCATAAAACGCATGCGCCGTCTCCAACGCCGGAATAATCCCCTCCGTCCGCGCCAAATCAAACGCCGATTCCAGTGCCTCCTCATCTGTGACGCTCACCGCTTCCGCTCTACCCGTCGAAATTAAATGCGCATGTAACGGACCAATCCCCGGATAATCCAAGCCCGCCGAAATCGAGTATGGCTCCACAATTTGCCCATCTTCCGTTTGCATCAGCAGCGTCCGGCTCCCATGAATGATGCCCTTTGTACCCAGTACACTCGTCGCTGCCGAATGCCCGCTATCCACGCCTTTACCCGCCGCTTCCACCGCAATGAGCCGCACCCGCCGATCATTCAGATAATGAAAATACGCGCCCGCCGCATTGCTGCCGCCGCCCACACACGCAATCACCAGATCAGGATAATTCCGCCCCACCTGCTCCTCCAACTGCCACATCGTTTCCTCGCTGATGACCGACTGAAACCGCGCCACCATATCCGGGTATGGATGCGGACCAACAACGGAGCCAATTATGTAATGCGTATGTTCCGGATTATTAATCCAATCTCGAATCGCTTCATTCGTCGCGTCTTTCAAGGTCTGACTGCCGCTCGTCGCCGGTCGCACCTCCGCGCCCAACATTTTCATCCGCGCTACGTTCGGAGCCTGCCGCTCCATATCCACCGACCCCATATAGACTATGCACTCCAAGCCCATCAGCGCGCACACCGTCGCCGTCGCCACGCCATGCTGCCCCGCGCCCGTCTCCGCAATGATGCGCGTTTTGCCCAGCCGCTTCGCTAGCAAAATCTGCCCAATCGTATTGTTAATCTTGTGCGCCCCCGTATGACACAAATCCTCTCGCTTCAGATAAATGCTCGCCCCATACCGCTCCGACAAGCGCTCCGCCAGGTACAACGGCGTCGGACGCCCCACATAATCCTTCAGCAATTGCTGAAATTCCCGCTGAAAATCAGGTGCATATATAATACTTAAATATTGCTCCCGTAGCTCCTCCACATTCGCATACAACAACTCCGGGATAAACGCGCCGCCGAATTCACCGTAGTAGCCTCTTTGATCTACTCCTATTTCCACCATCGTCTGCTCCGAGTCTCTCGCAGAGGACTCGGAAGCCAATTTTACATTTTGCATTTTATGTTTTACATTTTGCGGTTTAATATTATAATCACAAAAATCATAAAAATCAAGGTTCAGACAATTTGAAGGCATTTAACCGACATGATCTTCGTAATCATTATTATTAATTGTACTAACCATTTCAACTTCTAATTTATCTAAATCAGAAATTGGCATTTTATGAGTAATATCGCTTATATCTCCTATAAAAAACTCAAATGGTTCTTTATTTTTATTAGCGATCCACAATCGAACTTCGTTTTGATATCTATACATATTTGATTTATAAAATGGATTCAGCCCTCCCTCATAACTATTTACATCATAATAGTTGACAGGATGAAAATTATATTTTATGTCGAGAGAATTTAATTTTTGGGAAATTCTATTTAGAAATTCCTGAGGATCGTGTATAAGTAGTGCATATTTTCCAAATCCTTTCGCCTGTTCTTCTATTTTAATTTTTTGAAGTGATTTTTTAGTTAAATCTACAAGTTTTGATTCAACTCCATAAAGACAATAAATATTTCCATCATCTTCAGGATGTTCAAAATACAATTGACCTTTATTTGCTTTTGCAATGACCTTACCTTCAAGAGATATTTCAAGATTTTTAATCTGTTTTATATACGCCTTGCCTTCATTCTTATCACCTTGCAAATGCTCATCCTCAATACTTCTAAAATATTGAATTGGATTACAGTAAATTTGACCTTGCTTTTGTAATGAATCTATGTATTTTTCTTCACTGATTCTTATAAATAGAAAGTAATTTCTATGTTTTTCTTTCATATTTAATTAGTTTTTACTTGCTAGTAACATTATTGTTAATGCATTATATCACTTTATCGCCCTTCCAACGCCTCCAAAAATTGCCGCAAAGCACAATCAAACCGCAAAATGTAAAACACTAAACTCAAAACCGCAAAAGTGTGCGCCGTGTACTTTTACATTTTACATTTAATATTTTGCGGTTAAAAGCCTTTACATTTCCAGTGCTTCTAAAAACCTTTTAATTTTATCAATATCTTTAACCCCCGGCTTCAACTCAAACCGACTATTCACATCCACCCCATACAACTTCGGAAAATCCAGCGCCCGAATCGCCTCCGCATCCTCCTCATCAATCCCCCCACTCAACAAAAACGGCGTATTACCCTTATATTTTTCCAGCAATTGCCAATCAAACGACACGCCACTACCGCCATGCTGCGCCGTCTTCGTATCAAATAAAAACAACGAACAAATGCCCTCATACGCCCGCGTCTGCGCAAAATCAAAATCCGCATCCACCGCAAAAGCCTTGATAAACCGAGCACTCCGCAAGGTACTCGCCGCCCAGAACGACTGGATTTCCTTACAATACCCCGGACTTTCCTCGCCGTGCAATTGCACGTAGTCTAACTCAAAATCATGCACTTTGTTGAGAATCTCCTCAATCTCCGCATTCACAAATACGCCCACTCGTTTGATCTTGCCCAGCACATTCCCATTTTTACTAATCCATTTCTCGAATTTTCCGTCTAGCGCATTACGTGGCGATTTTTTATAAAATATAAACCCCATAAAGTCAATTGGTAACTGTGCCAATTCCTCGATATTAGTGGAGTCGTTTAAACCGCATACTTTTACTTTCATAGATGCCAGATTATAAGATGCCAGACGCACATAGCTATTAAAATCTTATGTGTTTCATAAAGATCAGATCATCCAAAATCATGATCACAGTTCAAACAATCGCATTATGCAATAAATCTTCTATATAGGCTACTTTCTTTATAAATTCTTTACATGCTTCACCCGGGTTTGCCGTTTTCATAAAATGCTCCCCCATCAAAAAACCCCGATACCCCTGACTGCGCAGCGACACCACCGCCTGCGGATTGCTAATGCCACTCTCCGAAATCTTCACAAATTCCGCCGGAATCTTTTCCGCCAATTCATACGACGCCTCCAGACTCGTCACCATCGTCTTCAAATTCCGATTATTCACGCCGACCAAATCCAGATTTGGATTCAATTTTTCCAACTGCTCCGCCGAGTGAATTTCCATCAACACCTCCAAACCTAGCGATTTGGCAAACGCCGATAGTTGTGCAACTCGTTCTTTTTCAAGACATTCTGCAATCAACAAAATCACATCCGCGCCAATGGCTTTTGCCTCCAAAATCTGATATTCGTCCACCATAAAATCCTTCCGCAAAATCGGAATTTTATGCAATACCCGCGCCACCTGCACATCCTCGCTTCGCCCGCCAAAAAAATCTTTATCTGTCAATATGGACAAGCCACTTACGCCCGCCTGCACATACCCCGTCGTCACCGCTTCCACCGACACCTGGTCATTGATCACCCCCGCCGACGGCGATTTCCGCTTGAATTCGGCAATAATCCCCGATGCACCTTTCTCCAGCAACGCCTTCTTCAACGACACGGTCTCCCGACCAAAAACGGACTTTTTTCCAACTCCGCAATCGGTTGCGTCGCTTTTCGTTGCGCCACTTCTTCAATTTTATGTGCAATGATTTTGTCTAATATATTCATATTTTTTAATTGTGTTCTCGTGTTAATGTATTCGTGTGTTCTAGTTTTGAAAAATAACCTAATCAATTAGCCTAGCCTTTTTGCTTACTTTTCCCCATAGGGATCACTATGTGATTGGCAATGAAAAAAGTAAGAAGAAATCTAACGCAAAGCACCAATCCAAAAACTATAAATCACTAAAAACCAAGCCTCTCCATTCAACATTCAAAACTAAACATTCACAATTCCGATTGAATAACACTACTTCCGCATCAAAATCATTAACCGTTGATGTAAATAATCTTTCCCTATTTTAAAATAATTCGGTTGAAACCCATATTCCACGAATCCTAACTGCTCATAAACCTTATTCGCGCTTACATTCGACGAGAATACACCCAGCACAATCTGTTCAATCGCTTCATTTTCAAATGCTTTATGAATAACATTTTGTAATAATTGCTTCCCAATTCCCCGTCCCTGATAATCCGGATGCACATACATTTGCACAATTTCCCCTCGGTGTTTTGTTCTAGCACTATTTTCGCGCACAAAACCACAAAGCCCAACACAATTTTCTCCATCAAATGCACCAAATATAAAATTTGGAGAATCCTTATCCGACAAGCATTTTTCAAAATAAAGTTCTGGTTTCAACACCTCCTCTTCATATTCAGAACCGAAACGTTCCGGGTACGCCTGCAAACATTCCAAGCGCGTCATTCTATACACTTTTTTATCATATTCATTAAGCGGTCGAATCATTATCATATCATATAGCCATTTTTAAAATACAAAACCCAAAGCTATAAACCACTAAAAATCAAGTATAAAACTTCATTCAACATTCAAAACTAAACATTCACAATTTTTCTAAAATTATTAAGTGCCTTTCCACTTTCAATACTCTCCCGCGCCTCCTCCACACACTCAAAAAACGTCCTTTCCGGCTGCATCGTCTTTATCGCCAGCCCCGCATTCACCGTCACCACCGCCTTTTGCGCCGGCGTCGCCTCATTTTGCAGCACATTCATAAAAATCTTCGCCGCATCCTCCGCCGTGCCGCCACAATACAAATCCGCTTGCGACAACCTCGGCTGCTTCAAATCCTCCGGCTCCAACACCAACTCCCCCTCATTCGTCTGCACCTTAAACCTGCCCGTCAGCGAAATCTCATCATACCCATCCAGCGCATACACAATCGCAAAGCGCCGCCCCGACTGCTGCATAATATACTGATACATCCGCGACAACTCCAGACTCGACGTGCCGTACAACTGATGCGTCGGCTGCACCGGATTCACCAGCGGACCCAACATATTAAAGAAAGTCCGAATGCCTAATTCTCGCCGCACCGCCGCCACTTCCTTCAGCGCCGGATGAAACAAAGGTGCGTGCAAAAAACACAAATTCGCCTCGTCCAACTGCCGCCGCAGCGTATCCCCATCATTTGTAAACTGATAGCCCAATGTTTGCAGCACATTCGACGAGCCCACCGCCGACGAAGCCCCATAATTTCCGTGCTTCGTCACCTTGTAGCCTGCACCCGCCACCACCACCGCCGCCAGCGTCGAGATGTTGAACGTATCCTTATGGTCGCCCCCCGTCCCCACAATGTCCACCGTCTCCTGCCCCCGCACATCCAGCGGCACACACAGCTCCAGCAGCGCATCCCGAAAACCCTCCAACTCCGCCAGCCCAATGCCCCGCATCTGAAACACCGTTATAAAACTCGCCAACTGCACCGCCGGAAACGCCCCCTGCGCAATCTCCGTCAGCGTCCCCTTCGCCTCCTCTCGCGTCAACTTATGATGCTCATATAATTTCTGTAATATTTCTTTCATCACGTTCGTGTTATGATATTATAGTTTTATGGTGTTTTAGTCGTTCTGATGTTCATGTAATAAAAAATCATGATTATCATAAAAATCAAAATAATCACGGTTCAGACAACTTGGGCGTGCCCCTGCGGGTCGGGCTATCCGCTCTCACCTCCCTGCGGTCGGTACCGCTGCTATCCCTCACGCAAAGTCCACCTTTTCAAATTAAAATTTTCATTATTCCTCCTCCGAAACCCAAGCCGATTTATCCTCAACAGGCTGTGGCAATCGCCCTTCCAGCCATTTCTTCAAAATTCGGGTTTAAAATCTTTATCTTTCGTTTCAATCACCCATGATAAAAAATCTTCGGGTCTGCCATTCAAATAAACTGGCGGTGAAACAGGATAAAAAATGGTTGGCAATCGCTCATTCAAAGAAATATAATTCAAAATATGCCCAAACTCTTGCACAACATTCCAAGCCAAGGGATGATGGATATCAATTGAAAACTTTACCCACCAAAATCCTTCTTCATCAACACCAGTTCCAATAGGCATTTGAATAGCAGGAATCCTAGTCATGAATTTTTTTAACGAAGCAAAAGCCCTTTCATCCATTTATTTATAATGTTTCACATAATAAAACTCGGCGATAAAAAAATCATAATATATCATAATCATCCTAAAAATCAGTGTACCATTACATCCCGCTCGACAAAGTCCCCCTTGTGAGTATTTAGCAGACTGAAAAAATTCTCCAACATCCGCATCCCCCACTCCGTCATAATCGACTCGGGATGAAACTGCACCCCCCGCACATTATATTCCGCGTGCCGAAACGCCATAATCATCCCCTGCGCATCCACCGCCGTCACCAACAGGCTCTCCGGCAAATCTTCTTTTTTCACCACCCACGAATGGTAGCGCCCTGCTTGAAACGATTGCGGCACATTTTGAAACATTGGCTCCTCTGCATCCACCACTTCCACCGGCGTCTCAATTCCATGATATACCTGTGTCAAATTTTCCAGTTGCCCACCAAATGCCTCGCCAATCGCCTGATGCCCAAGGCATACGCCCAGGATTGCTTTCGTCGGTGCATAACGTTTTATGAGTTCCGGCATGATACCTGCTTCTGAGGGCACGCCCGGTCCCGGCGACAAAATAATCGCATCATATTGTTCAATTTCTTCCAGCGTAATCTGGTCATTTCGAAACACATCTACTTTCTGCCCCAAAATCCGTTCGATGTATTGCACCAGATTAAAGGTAAAGGAGTCGTAATTGTCTAATACAAGGACTTTCATTACTCAAATTTTTATTATAATTTTCAAAATCCGTAGGATTGACATAATTATAGAAAAATATATAAAACATGATATTAAACCTCGTAGAGGTGACATAATTATGTCACCCGATGGGGCTAACATTTATTTCTTATTACATTTGCTATAAATATTTCACGTCTATGGCGTTTTTGCTCTAAGTCTCCCGGTCACTTGGTTTCTCAATCCCTTGGTCACAATTTCTCCGCTTCCACCAACGCCCGCTTCAACGCCCCCAATTTATTATTCACCTCTTGCAATTCCTTCTCCTCCTCACTCGCCGCCACAATGCCAGCACCTGCCTGCCGATACAGCGTATTATTCAAACTCAAAAACGACCGGATTACAATGGCATGTAATAACTCTCCATTAAAATTAATAAACCCGATGGAACCTCCGTAAAAACTGCGATTCTGATTTTCATATTGATTAATCAATTCAATGGCTTTATATTTTGGCGCACCGGAAAGCGTACCCGCCGGGAAGGTATCGGCAAAAACCTGCACCGGATTGGTGTTCGGTGGCAAATCGCCCTGCACTTTAGAAACTAAATGAATGACATGACTGAAGTAATGAATTTCTTTCAATTCTTTTACTCTTACATTTTCGGCGTGTCGACTTAAATCATTACGTGCCAAATCCACCAACATGATATGCTCGGCATTTTCTTTGGGATCCTTTGTCAATTCCAGGGCTTTCTGGGCATCTTCTTCCAGGTCTCCCGTGCGGCGGTAGGTGCCAGCGATGGGATTCACCGTAGCGACGCCATTTTTAATTACCATTTGAGATTCAGGCGAAGAACCAAAAATTTTATAATTACCATAATCAAAATAAAATAAATACGGTGAGGGATTAATAGAGCGCAAGACCCGATAAACATTGAATTCATCGCCTTGAAACTTTTGCGCAAACTGCCGCGAAAACACAATTTGAAATACATCCCCGATTTGACAATGATGCTTGCCAATCGTCACCAATTGCATAAATTCCTCATCGGTCAAGTTACTCGTCTCCTCTCCTACTAATTTAAATGGATGCGTCGAATATTTATGTCCATTAATTAAAGTTTCTAACTTATTTAGTTGAGAGGTTTCACTGGGGAGTAAATTTTCAATTAAATATATTTCATCTTTAAAATGATTAATCGCAATTACAAAACGATACAAGGTGAACCGGATATCGGGAATATCTAACTTACGCTTTTGATTATCAAACTGTAACGTATCAAAATATTGCACCCCATCAAACCCTACGTGCCCGAACAAACCATTAAAACCATGATATGGATTATTATAATCCACTTCAAAATATTGTAAAAAATCATATAGCATAGAGGGCACTGTTGTTACATCCCGCACCGGAATTTGATGTCGCTTGCCATTCGGAAAACGCTCGGTAATCGTGCCATTTTGCACCCGAAAATCAGCGATAGAATCTAGCCCCATAAAGGACATACAATCCTCCTTGCTCCTGAAATCATTGCTTTCCAGCAGCACCGGATCGGTAAAATGATCGCGCACCCGAAGGAACAAGGAGACGGGTGTAAGGGTATCCGCCAATTGCTTTTTGACGATTGTCTTAAGCTGTATTTTAGTTTTAGTCGTTGCAGCTATCATATTGTTGCAAGTTTTAGGTTCAAGCGTTCAATCATGTACATCATATCCATTAAATAAAATCACAGTTCAGACAAATAAAAAAGCGGTTTGCCGGGTGAACCGACAAACCGCTTTTTCCTTTGCAAACTATCAATAGCGTGTCATCTCACCCGGTACTCCGACTGATTATGCCACCACCATGCTTGATTTTGCAAACGGAAATTCATATTGATTGAATTTTTATGATGCGCCAAATATAAACTCGTTTTGGTTAAACTTGCAACTAATTTTTGAAATTTTTCTAAAAGTTAACATAAAATCCACTAAAAACAAGGCTGCATCTAAAGGAAAGATACAGCCCGTCTCCGTAATTGGATTAGTATTAAAAATACTCTATTCAAAATAATAGATGCGTTTTGAGGAAAAAAGTTGCAAGGGCAAATGTTAAAGTTCCTGTTCAAAAAATCAAATTTGGTATTGAACATCATATAACAAACTCATTGTGAAGAATATAGATTTGTGCAAGAACTAAATACATCGTGCATTAGTTGTTTGAAAAATTTCTGCCCTGATAAGTCTGGCACATTTTAGAAATTCGCCAGACAGCTGTATTAAATAATTTTGGCATTTCGTTCAATCGCAGTATCGATGTTATTTGTTCTATCATAAAATAGTTCTCGGCAAGCATGAAAATCATTATGATTATTGGATTACCCGGCACTGGCAAAACTACTTTTGCACAATTACTCGCCAAATCGCTGGACGCAGTGCATATCAATACCGATATTATTAGGGATGCAATGGGCAAACGCGGACAGTACGATGCCATAACAAAATCAAGTATTTATGAAGAATTACTAAATCAAACCGAAGCGTCGCTACAAAATCAAAAAAATGTAATCGTAGATGGCACTTTTTACCAAAAAAAATTGCGCACGCCATATTATAAGTTGGCAAAAAAATATCATATTCCCATTTTTTGGATGGAAATAAAGGCAAATGAAGCGCTTATACGCACCCGCGTGAGCAAACGAAGAGCATACTCCGAAGCAGATTTTGAAGTATATTTGAAAATAAAATCGCAATACGAGCCCTTGGAAGCGCCAAGCCTCGAATTGTGGTCAGATCAGTTCGAATTGTCGGAAATGGTAGAGCAGGCGAAAAACTATGTAAACTCAACGGCATGACCGCCCAGCAGATTGAAACGCTGATCGAACAGCGTAACATACCAGAGAAAACAAACACCTTGAGCTTAGTGGAAACCCATATTTCCTGGGTGCTGCTCACCGACCACTTTGCTTATAAAATTAAAAAACCTTTACAATTCTCTTTTTTGGATTTTTCTACACTGGAGGCTCGAAAACATTCTTGTGAACGCGAAGTGACACTGAATAAAAGATTAACCTCAGGCATTTATCTTGGAGTGCTGCCGATTTGGCAAGAAAATTCAACGATAAAAATTGGTAATAAAGAGCATGGCCAGATTATCGATTACGCGGTGCAAATGAAGCGCTTGGATACCGAACGCCAAATGCACAAATTATTAGAAAACAATAAAGTACAAGCACCCCAAATAGCGCAATTAGCGACGCAATTAGCTGATTTTCATAGCAAAACCGATATAATAAAAGATCCATTTGATTTGCAGAATTTGGATGAAAAGTTTGCTGATATTTTAAAAATCACTGATTTTGTCGAAAAAACCTGGGGGACGAACGTGCAGGAATCAATTCAAAACGCTGTCCGAATTTCTTCTCAATTTCTCAAGCAATATGCAGCGCGTTTTCAAGAACGAAATACCCGAGGATTTGTGATTGATGGGCACGGCGACCTGCATTCTGGCAATATTTTTTTATTGGACGAACCCGTTATTTTTGATTGTATCGAATTCAACGATCAGTTTCGGTACGTGGATATGCTTGATGAGATTGCTTTTTTATGCCTGGATTTTGATTTCTATGAACGCCCTGATTTAGAAAAACTTTTTTTGGAGCATTACTTGCACCAAATGCCTTGCATTGAAGGCGAAACCGACCAAAAAATCTTCCTTTATTACAAACTTTATCGCGCCAACGTGCGGCTAAAAGTGACCTGCCTTGGGCTTATGCAACATAATGGTGCTGACCAGGATTTAAGCATTGCTCAAAGATATTTACATCTTTTGAAAACGTATTGCAATATTTTATAGCCCCTTGATTATTTTGATCGCCTTACTTCTGTCTATGAAAATGCCCCTTACGGCGAATTTTTATGCATATCTATTAAATCCAACCTTATTTTCGTTTTGATTTTTGATTTGAATCCATCACAAGTTCTTAATATCATGAAAAAAACAATTATTCTTTTAGTTTTCCTATGCTTTCTGGCAAGTTTGCTGCCGATCCAAGCTTCAAATGTACGCGGCGGCGATCATGTGAGCATCAACAATACTATGAATGAAAATCTGTATGTGGCAGGTGGCAATATCCGTGTGAATGCGACTATAAATGGCGATATCATTGGTGCCGGTGGGGAAATCAGGATTAATGAAGCGGTCAATG
>JADJNW010000015.1 GCA_016714085.1 Saprospiraceae bacterium | reverse complement strand
CGATTGCAACTATCTTAGAAGCCTATGCTTTGTATTTTTTAGCTGTCGCAACCTGTTTATAAGCATAAGGAAGAAGTTCTTTATCTATTACTCTATATTTTTTGATAAATACAACTATTTTATACGCGTTTGTTTTGTCTAAATTACGGATCAGTATGTAAATTTGGATAAACGCAAATTGGGTATTTTAAGATACAATTTGTTCACCTAAAATCCGCATCATGAAAAATACAATTGCTTTATTCCTGACAATCTGTTGCTTACCATTATTCCTGGTTGCACAACAAACACAGAAGCCCGCTCTTCATGCAAAGCATTGGATGGCGATCACAGGGAAACCTTTGGCTGCTACTGCGGGTGCTACTATTTTCCAACAAAAGGGTAATGCGATTGATGCTGCTTGTGCAATGCTGGCAGCTACTTGTACCATGTGGGATGTGCTGAGTTGGGGCGGTGAAACACAAGCTTTAATTTATCATCCGAAAACAGGAAAAGTTATTGCGATTAATGCATTGGGTGTAGCGCCTACTGGAGCGACTCCTGAGTTCTTTACAGGTAAGGATATGAAGTATCCGCCACAGTATGGCCCGCTTGCAGCTACTACACCAGGCACGCCGGGTGGTCTAATGACGATGTTGGCAGAGTATGGCACGATGAGTCTGAAGCAAGTCTTAGCTCCGGCGATGGAAATGGCGGCTGGTTATCCGATAGAAGCGCAAACGGCGAATAGTATCGAAGCGCAGAAAAAGCGAATTAAGGATTGGCCTTATTCAAAGAAGGTGTTCTTGACGCATTTAGGTGAAGCAGATAGGGAAGCTCCTTATGCGGGTGAGATTTTCAAGCAAACCGATTTGTTGAATACTTTGCAAAAGTTGGTAGATGCGGAAGCATCTGCTTTAAAAGCGGGTAAATCGAGAAAAGAAGCGATCTATGCGGCGTATGACCGTTTTTATAAAGGTGATATTGCTGAAGAAATTGCACGTGGAACGCAAGAGCAAGGTGGTTTGATTACCAAGCAAGATTTAGCGAATTGGAAAGTGCGTATTGAAGAACCGGAAATGGTTACTTACAAAGGGATTGATGTGTATAAATTGTCTTTCTGGACGCAAGGACCCGTGCTATTACAATCCTTGAATATGATGGAGCAATTGGATATGAATTGCATGAGTTATAACTCTGAGAAATATCTCCACGCGCTGTATCAAGTGATGAACATGAGCTTCGCCGACCGCGATTTTTATTATGGCGATCCTTATTTCGCACCTGAAGAACCGCGCAAAGGCTTGCTTTCTAAAGAATACGCCAAGCAGCGCGTGCAACAAATCAATTGGCAAAAGAATGATGAAAATATCAAGCCCGGCGATCCTTATTCTTTTGAAGGTAAGGTGAATCCTTATCTGGATTTGATTGAAAAGTGGAACAAGGATGTTACGTACGCGCCTGCGCCGAAGTTCAATGAAAATGAAGATTTTCCACATGACGCATTTTATATGGGCACGACTTCTATTCAAGCAGCCGACGAAGAAGGCTGGGTTGTGTCGGTGACGCCCAGCGGTGGCTGGATTCCGGCAGTGATTGCAGGCAATACTGGCGTGGGTTTGAGCCAGCGGATGCAGAGTTTTGTCTTAAAAAAAGAAGAAAGTCCTTTCAATGTAGTCGAACCAGGTAAGCGCCCACGCGTGACGCTCACGCCTTCCATGGCACTCAAAGGCGGCAAACCTTATCTTTCTTTCGCGGTGCAGGGCGGCGATAGCCAGGATCAGAATTTGTTGCAATTTTTCTTAAACGTTGTAGAATTTGGTATGAATGTGCAAGAAGCGGCCGAAGCAGCTAATATGAATTCTTTCCAAATGCGTGGCTCATTCGATCAGCACGAAATCCGGCGCGGGGTGATGCTCATTCAGGAAGACACACCTCCATGGACGCGCAAGGCGCTCCGCTCGATGGGTTACCGCCTTGAAGTAGACGACCGTACCTCCGGCCCTATCAATGCAATCTTTTTCGATCGAAAAAATGGCTCGATGTGGGGCGGATCGAGCAATCACGGTGAGGATTATGGCATTGGGTGGTAAAAGAAAAGCAAGAATAGACAAATTAGGGCTGTAACATTTGTTGAACCTTAGCGTCTTCCTATAAAGTAGAGGACGATATGAAAAAACAAATTTGCCTAATAGGTTTAGCAATCATAGTATTCAGTTGCCAGCCAAGGGTTGAACCTAAATCGTTAGACGAATTGGTTCAGAATGCTATCCAAAAATTGACAAGCGCATCAAAAGTAATATTTGATTTTAGCTATCATGGTGAGGATTGGCTTGCTGAGGAAACTGTGCCGTATCAGGGGAATATTGAGGTGACTCCTTTAAAAGAGGCCGCCGCTTTTCCTTTTGAAAATATGAAAATTAATGCAATATCTCCCAAAACAAAAGACGAGATTCACCTTAGTAAAATTGGACAGGACATCTTTTATTTAGAGCCAGCTTCTAATACTTTATGGCAAAGTAATTTGCGAAGTTTAGGAGGACTTTTGTATTCTCAAAAAGTGCAGTTTTGTGCCTTGCCCTATCAGTATTTGCAATTACTGCAACAATATCAGGATTTTAATGCAAAATTAGGTGAGCCAATAAAACAAGGACTCAATCTACTACAACCAGTAATATTTGATATTCCTCAAGAAGGCTTTTATGCTGAAATTTACATCGATGCTGCTGATTTTCACGTAGAAAAAATTATTACTCGACAAGAAAAGGATAGCAAACACGCCAATCTGGTATATGAAATCAAAAATTTTAAAACATCTGAAAAAATAGCTTCTGCTGAAGATTTTAAAATCAAAATTTCTGAAAATATTATTAAACGCTCATATACAGTAGGCGGGCCGTCAATCGGAGAAAGTGCTCCTGATTGGAAAACAAGTGATTATGAAGGAAAAGAAATCATGTTATCAGATTTTGCAGGCAAAGTAGTGGTGATGGACTTTTGGGCAACCTGGTGCCAGCCTTGCCACAATGCACTTGCTGCTATGAGCCAATTGCAACAAAAATTGAAAGACAAACCAGTTGTCTTCCTAGCCCTTACCTTCCAAGATAATGGCAAACCCATAGATTACATGAAGGAAAAAGGATACCAATTTACTTTACTAAAAGGCGATCCGATAGCGGCGGAGTTTGCAGTGGATAAGACAGGGTTGCCAACGCTTTATATTCTGGATAAAATTGGAAAAGTAGTTGAGTACGAAGTGGGCTACCTGGGTAATGAAAGCGATCAACACATTGAAGCGATCATCACTCGGTTGTTGGATTTATAAGATTCACGTTTAAACATCTGGTGCCTTAAAGTCATCAGATGTTTAATAATCAAGCTTTTGCATTCGCGCCATAATGCGCTTTCACATAATCCACGATGCGGCGCACGGTGCGGCGGCGGATTTCGATTTCCAGTTCGCGGTTGATTTTTTTCAATACGTATTGAAATTTCAAAGCGACGCTATCTTTCCTAATTTCTACCACACGCAGCCAAAAGCTATCTTTTTCGATATGCTTATGATAATCGCTCAATTCTTCTGCTAAATGTCTTTCAAGCGATTCGACAGATTCTATTGCCTGTAGGGCCACTTCAAACTCTACACTGACGCGCCGAATTTGCTTTTTGGTATAATTAACGATTTCACTATTAAAAACGGTATTATTCGGAATAAAAATAACATCATCATCTTCATTCAAAAATGCAATTTTGGTGAGATTCAGATCTATAATCTTGCCTTTATGCTCTCCAATTTTGATATAATCTCCCACTGAAATTTCACTGGAAAAGCTAATTATGATGCCACTTATAATTTCAGATAAATAATCTTTAGTCACAATTGCAATAGCAGCCGCTACAATACTCAAAGAAGTAAATAACTGGTGCGGTTCTATGCCTAAAAATGCAAGAATAGTAATAATAATCGCCCCAGCAATTAATAAATAGTAAATATTCTGTAAACCCAATATTACATTATCTCTTTCCCCACTTTTCAACTGTGCGCGGCGACGATACAATCGAGATAAAATCACTGCTGCCAGATTAGCGGAAAGCATAAAAATAAAAAAGCCAAGGATGAGATCAACATATTGCGTATTCAAATTCCATCGACTAATCCAAGGGTAATAATTGGATCTTAGGTAAATAAGAAGCCCTAATGCTATAATTCGTAAGATAATACTAAGGAATTTCATGAAGCAGTTTGGTTGTGCAAAGTAACTGCAATAATCTTGTAACCATTAAAGTCGCCAGACAGTTTAATCGATGCTTGTATTTTGCCTGGTTTTCTCTTTTTGTTGTTCGTCGTCCGTGCTTTTCTTTTCTTTTTCTATCGCTCGATTTTCTTTAAAACTCGACCAGGATGCAGCAATACCAACGGTTAAGGATACAACGATCACCGAAAGTGACACCCATGAAGGAATATGCACATAATGACTTATAAGCATTTTGACACCTACAAAAGCCAGGATAAAAACCAAGCTGTATTTGAGGTATTGGAATTTGTCGAGCACCGCCGCCAGCACAAAATACAACGAGCGTAAGCCCATGATCGCAAAAATATTAGAAGTAAATACAATGAATGGATCGCGCGTGACACCAAAAATGGCGGGAATGCTATCGATTGCAAACATCACATCGGTGGTTTCTACCACGATAAGCGCAATAAATAAAGGCGTTGCGGCTATTAGTCGTCCGCGTTTTACAAAGAATCGATTACCCTTGAAACTCCCAGTAACCGGCATAAACCGTCGAAACAATCGGATAACCGGATTTTTATTTGGTTCGATCTCCGTATCACCGTGCCGAAGCATTTTATATGCCGAATAAAGTAATAAAACGCCAAAGAAATAAATAATAATTTCAAACTTTTGAATCAAAACGACACCAATGCCAATCATAATGCCCCGAAACACGAGGGCGCCCAGAATCCCCCAGAATAGTACTCGGTGTTGATATGCTTTCGGTATTTGAAAATAAGCAAAAATGACCGCGATGACAAAGATATTATCCATACTGAGCGACTGCTCAATGAGATACCCCGTAATATATTCCAATACGGCTTCTTTGCCATCCAAACTTTCAGGATTCGCCACCCAACCTCTTTCATAAGCGAAATAAACAACAATGCTGAAGGAAAAAGCTAAAGAGACCCACAGAATCGTCCAGCCCATGGCTTCTTTGGTAGAAACCGAGTGCGGATTTTTATGAAATACGCCAAGATCAAGTGCCAATAAAAAAAATACCAAAACTAAAAATGCTATCCAAATGACCATTTCAGCAGATTAATCGCCAAATTGTTGACAGTATAATAATCCTTTTCTCCCAAAACGCGCAAGATAGCGCAAAGTTAGAAAGTTGCTCTTGCCTTTTTCTATAAATAAGACAAAAGGAACATTCTAAACAACCAAAAATGACTTTTAGCTGATATAAAGCTGAAGTTTATATCTATTGGATTTAGACTTTCGCCTGAAAAAAAGTCACATTCGTCGGTAAACAAATTTTTGCCTGTAACTTTTACCTTTCCTTTTTTCGTCTCCCTCCCGACATCCGACTTTTTTTTAATTAACAATTCTGCAATCATGAAAACATCTCTGTTTACTCTTTTACTTGCAACACTGTTTGTAAATATCACCCTGGCTCAAGACTCTGAGAAGGTAAGCATCTTAGGAAAACTTACCGACCAATCGAATAAGCCGATGGATTTTGCCAATGTGCTATTACTCAATCCAACAGATTCCAGCCTTGTGAAAGGTACGATTACGGATGCCGAGGGCGCTTATTTGTTTGAAATGGTGGAAGATGGCAATTATTTAATCTCCGCCACGATGGTTGGTTTTCAGCCGACTTACTATGGACCAATTGAAGTGCGTTTAGCTACAAAGCAAAAAGTAGAAATTCCTCAGCTGCAGCTCGGTAGTGGCGTGGATTTGCAACAAGTGACGGTAAAAGCACAAAAGCCTTTTATCGAAATGCAAAACGATAAAATTGTAATCAATGTTGAGAGCAGCCCAGTCGCTGCGGGCAATTCTGCATTAGAGCTTTTGGCCAAATCACCCGGCGTCACGGTCGATAATAACAACCGCATTGCGCTCAAAGGCAAACAGGGGGTGATGATTATGATTGATGGAAAACAATCATACCTCTCCGCAGAGGAAGTTGCCCGACTCTTGGAAAGTATGCCCGCTAATAGTATCGAAAAGATAGAAATCATCCACAATCCTTCTGCGAAGTACGATGCTTCTGGCAATGCTGGTATTATCAACATTCGACTGAAAAAAGACAAAAATCTCGGCATGAATGGAACGCTGACGCTTGGCGGCGGCTACGGCCGCTACCCAAAAGCCAACAGTGGACTGCAACTTAACTACCGTCAGAAGAAATTCAATTTCTTTGGTAATTATAGTTATTACTACGCGCAGCGTTTTAATGATATGGACATTTATCGCATCATTCCGTTTGAAGGTACAGAATCCATTTTTGACCAAAGCAACGACCGAGTGAATTGGGTCAATAGTCATAATTATAAAGGTGGTTTGGATTGGTTTGTTGGCAAGAAAACAACGCTTGGCGTACTATTTTCAGGCAATTCCGGCTATTGGAAAGACGATAGCGATATTCTTACCCTGATTTCAGGTGTCAATCCCGAGCCTTTTTCAGAGGTAAATGCTGCCACTAATACCCGCGAAGATTGGAATAATCTCACTTATAATTTCAATTTGCGCCATACACTTGGCGATAAAGGCGGTGAAATTACTTTCGATGCTGATTATTCGACTTTTGCCAATCCTTCTTATCAAAATAGCGATAATTTCTTTTTCAATGAGAATGGCGAACAAGTTGCTACGCCAAATTTCTTGCGTGGCAATACCAATTCTGATGTAACGATTAAAGCGGTAAAGGCTGATTTTACTTATCCTTTGAAGGGCGAGATTAATTTGGAAGCCGGGCTAAAAAGTAGTTTCGTAGAGACTGATAATAATATCAAATTTTTGAGAAATGCCGGTAATGATTTTGAAATAGATCCTAATTTGACCAACCAATTCTTGTACGAAGAAACGATCCACGCGGGTTATGTAAATGCCAATAAAAAATTCAAAGGATTCAGTGTACAAGCGGGTTTGCGCGCAGAATATACCGTTTCTGATGGTTTGTCGGTTACTTTGGATCAGCAGGTAAAGCGCGATTATCTCAATTTATTCCCGAGTTTGAGTATTTCGCATTCCATTGCAGAAAAACATAATTTGAGTTATTCTTACAGCCGCCGCATCGATCGCCCATCTTACCAGGATTTGAATCCATTTACCTACTTTTTAGATCAATACACTTTTGGGCGCGGTAATCCATTTTTGCAACCGCAATACACCGATTCATACGCTGTGAATTATGGTTTCAAGCAAAGCTTTGTCGTTACTTTGAGCTATAGCCGCACAGAAGATGCGATGACCGAAGTGCTGGAGCAAGATAATGAAGACCGCACGACTTATCAAACGCGTGCAAACCTGGCGCAATTTGAGAATTACAGCATCAACGTTTCGGCGCCTGTGAAAGTGACCGATTGGTGGTCGGCTCGCGTGAATGTTTCTGCTTATATGAATCATTTTCAATCGCCTTATCTCGGTGGAGAGATTGATAATCAGCAAATATCATATAACATTTATGCCTCAAATAATTTCAATTTGCCTAAAGGCTTCCGCGCTGAATTATCAGGTTTTTACAACTCCGCAGGGGTTTATGGAATGTTTGAAAACAAGCCACAATATGCGATTGACGCGGGTTTGTTCAAATCATTATGGGATGGTAAAGCGAATATTAAGTTGAATGTCAGCGATATATTCTTTACAAATCGTTGGAATGTGAATGTTCGTCAAGATAATATTAATGCTAATATTAAAGGGCAATTTGAATCCCGCAGAGCCAATCTAACCTTCACTTATAAGTTTGGTAATAACGAAATGAAACCTGTCCGTCAGCGTAGAACCGCTACCGAAGAAGAACAAAGTAGAGTAAAACAGAACTAACAGAATTGTTTTTTTAACTAATTTTATAGCCATCGATGAAAGTCGGTGGCTTTTTTTATTTTATATCCTGGTCTTTCTTTTGAAAAACCTGAATGGGTAAGCCGTTCCGAGTCACTAAAATCAAGCCATTAGGCAATATTTTAATATCTCTCCCCTCCCCTGATACCGTGAAACCACTCTTTACATTTTCTTTATAAATAAAGTTATTTTTTACATCATATTGCAAAAAAACACCATAACTCGCGTCATAACGCCCCATGCTCGGCTGCACATCATACCAATTGCCGACTGCTATTACATCTTTATGTCCATCGCCTGTAAAATCGCTCGTTGCAAAAGCAAAGATAGGCGAGAATTGCGCTTCTATTGGCAGCGGTTTCAATATAAAATTTCCATTGCCCTGATTTTCAGCGAAAGCCGAGGCAAAGGTTTGAACCTCTTTATGCAAAGCCTTCTCCAACTGTGTTGCATCAAAAACTTCCTGGAAAGTACTTTTTGAAAAAAGCGCGTAATCCACAAATTTTTTCTTGATAAGTGTCAATTGATCAAATAATTCATCTTTAGAATAATAGCTATATTGTTTATCATGTTTGTAATAAACAAGTAATGGATCGGTATAAAAATTATTATCAAAATCAGCAACGTATAATTCCACAGGCTTTTCCGGCGAAGCTTTTAAATTACAATTTAAACCCTGGTTGCCCAAAAGCAAATCTTGATCGCCATCCCCATCCAAATCATCGGAATGAACCGTATTCCACCAACCGCCGGAATTAATAATTTCTAATTTCTTAATTTCCAATCTCTTATCCCCAAATTTCCCAATTTCCAATCTCGTTACCGGCATCCATTCGCCAACCACCACTAATGTTTTTTCCTGTTCCAGCCAAACCGCATCGGTCACCATACCGAGTTCTTTCAATTCCGGAAGTTGAGCATTTGTAAAATTTCCTTTACCATCATTTAGTAGTAAATAACTATCAGGCGAAAGCCCATAACTACCTGGTAAAGAGCGCGTTCCCAGGAATAAGTCCATCGCGCCATCCTCATTAAAATCGGCGCTTATTACACAAGCTCCATTTGCCGAAATCTTTGGAAGCGCTTCTTCCGATGTAATAAAATTTCCTTTACCATCATTTACATACAAACGATCATCATAAAATTCAGGCGCTCGGCGCTCTCCCTCCCCACTTACCACGTACAAATCAAGATCGCCATCGCCATCTGCATCAAAAAAGCAGCATCCACATCTTCATGAAAAGCATCTGTTTCAAAAACTATATTTGTAATTTCTTGAAAATCATTATTTTTGTCTGCAAAAACAAAGCACCTGCTTGCCCCGCCGCACCGCAGATATAAAAATCTTCCAGCCCGTCGCCATTTACATCGCCCACCGCGAGCTTCGGGCCTTGCTCGGAAAGCTTATGCGGAATGAGTTTTTCTTGATCAAAATCATTATAATTATTCTCTTGATGTGTAAAATTGATTTTTAGTTGACTTGAAATATCTTCTAAAAGTGGATGTAATATTTTAGTAAATGATTCCTTCGGTAAATTATTTAATTTTTCAATCTTTAATAATTGATTAATCGGCACATTTTGTAAAAATTGCACACCACCATCACTCCATCTAATAATCAGAGAATCAACTTGTTGTGCCTGTCCAAGACCAAAAATTAAGACTGATTCTGAGGCAGATTGAAATCCGCGTGTTGCATATAATTCTTGTACTTGCCTATGTTCATTTGTAATAATTTCCACGCGTGCGCCTATGCCAAATGAATTTTTACTATACGAATCGATTAATTTGATTTTCAAGAAATTATTCTTAATTTTTTCATCGCTGCGATTCTCAAAAACCGAAGCCGAAACATTGATATTATTCGTCACCAAATCCAGATCACCATCGTTGTCCAAATCGCCATAAGCCGCGCCATTAGAGCATCCTGTGAAATTCAATCCCCATTTTTCAGAAACTTTTTCAAAGCTCAAATTTCCTTGATTCCGATAAGCATAATTCGGTACCAAGCCGGAGGGCATCTTGCCCGCCAATTGCATATCGGTGGCATTTTGCTGCACTTCTTTATTGGAAGTAAATTTCAAATAATCCAGGTCATTCGGGCGTCGCCAAATGCCATTGGAAATAAAAATATCTTTCCACCCGTCATTATCCAAATCACAAAGCAGCGCCGACCAACTCCAATCGGTGGCATCTAAGCCAGCAATTTCAGCTACTTCACTAAAAATAGCATTACCGACAGACGTGGCAGGTTTTGAAAACTCGCCACGTCCCGCTCCACGATTGAGTTGCAACATATTGCGCGGATATTGATAATGATACCCGTATTCTAATTTAAAACGGTAAATATTATAAGGATCAGCCCCAACAGAACTTTTCAAAACGCTTTCATCTTCCGGTTTCATGTCAAGCGTAAACACATCAAGAAGCCCGTCGTTATTGACGTCCGCCATATCACTACCCATCGAAAAATTGCTTGTATGCCCAAAAGAACTGTCGCCAGCCTCGCTAAGTGTTCCATCGCCAGTATTATAATATAAATAATCATTTTCATGAAAATCATTGGAAATGTAAATATCCGGCCAGCCGTCATCATTTACATCGCCAATAGCCACGCCCAATCCATAACCAATTTTACTACTGTAAATACCGGATTCCTGTGTAATATTTGTGAAACGCCCGTCATCATTACGGTACAGCCGATCACCTGTAAGCGAATCAATTTGCAATCTTAAATGCGATTTCCCGAAATTATCGGTATCATGAATAGAATGATTGAGTAAATACATATCAAGATCGCCGTCGCGGTCATAATCGAAAAAAGCGGATTGTGTAGAAAATCCTTGAAAATCAAGTCCGTATTCGGATGCTTTTTCGGCAAAAGTACCGTCTTGGTTATTGATATACAATTGATTACGACTGTTCAAAAATTTATATTTCCCAACATGACAAACGTAAATATCCAACCAGCCATCGCCATTCACATCGGCCATTGTCACGCCGGTTTTCCAATGAAAATCTTCTGTTATTCCTGCTTTTTTACTAATATCTTCAAATTTTAAACCACCTTTATTTACATATAATTTACTTGGACCTTGATTGGATGTAAAGAAAATATCCGGCAAATCGTCATTATTAATATCTCCGACCGCAACGCCAGCGCCATTATAAAAATAGAGGTATTCTATGATGTTAAAATCCTCGGATTCGAGCAAATTATTTGCAAATGTAATATTCGTTTCCTCTGGAGATAATTGCCGAAAAAGCGTTTCGGGGGTCTCATCAGTGCACGAAGTAATTATTACAATTAAAAGAAAAAAGCAATATTTTAATAAACGATTGTGAATCATTTATGTATAATTATCATTTTTTAGAACTCAGCTTGCACGCCCAAAGTAAAGGTGCGCGTAGCATAATATCCAACCCGCACGTCAAAACCAGGAGCAAGCGTATTCCCTGTATGGAAATTACCACCCTTGTTTTTCAATCGGGCTTCCGGATCATTGCCGCTGTAATCCGCCAAAGTAAACAAATTTTGGGCGGCTACATACATTTTAAGGGTAGAAAAATGCCGTTTTTGAGTATTAAAATTATAACCAATCACTAAATTTTCTAATGTAAAGAAGGAAGCATTTTCCACATCATAGCTGGAAATCCCTTGTGAATAGGGCACTTGGCTATTTTCGCCTGTTACTGCGCTTTCAAGCACATTATAATTTGCAATATTCCCGGGAAAACCATAAGAAACGCGATGGGTATTAATAATATCATGCCCGAAAACGCATCTCAAAAAGAAATTAAATTCTAATTTTTTCCAATGAATATCATTCATAAAACCCAGCGTAAACTGAGGCAATCCACGCCCAATTTCTGTAAAATCGGACTCAGAAATGATACCATCTTTATTTAAATCTTTATATAATATTACATCCTTTTCAAAACGATCAAATTCCAAGCCATATAGCCGACCTAAAGGCTCTCCTTTTCTTAGCTGAGACGGCTGTGCGCAACACGCTCCCGGAATTCCTAAATAAACCGAAGGCATAATAATCTCATTATCAATGTCTTCTGGCGTAATCGCTGATGTAAATTTCGGGCGATCGGCAGCAAGATTCATGCCCATTTCCCAGGAAAAATCAGATCGGTAGGATAAATAAGCATTCAGTGAAATTTCTACACCTCGATTCTCAAAGTCCACATAATTAGCGTACGTCAGCGTTGCCAGATTAGGTGGCGTATCCGTATAATAATTATAAATTAAATCTTTACTTTTTCCGCTATACAATTCAAAAGAAGTAAATAAACGATTATTAAAAAAGCTGGCATCCAGGCCCAGATTCCATTCGCGGCGCTCTTCCCATTTTAAATTGGGATTTGCATTTGTAATAGGTGTGTAAATATCAATATAATATCCATTATATAAAGTTTTGCCTCCCGGACGTAAAATGCCTTTAGCATAAATACCATCCGCTGGCAGATTCCCGGCGACGCCGTAACTCAGGCGCAACTTGAACTGATCAGCAAAATCAATATTTCCAAGCGCCCTAAGGTCAACTGCTGTGCCAAAACCGTAAAAATTGCCCCATTTATTATTATCTCCAAAGCGGGTCGAGCCTTCGTGTCGCCAATGTGCATTGACAAAAAGCCAATTATTATAATCATATTGCAAGCGCCCGAAAAATGCCGCCAGGCGGGTATTCGTTTTATATGCAATTGCTGCCGAATCAGGTTGTGAAATAAAATTTTCATTCGCAAAGCGCAAGTTATTTACTGCCAGATCATAATCATTTACATTATATAATTCATTCGTCCATTCTTGATATTGGTAGCCACTACTTAATGTAAAGTCATGATTATTTTTATAAAAACTATATAAAATTGTGCTTATGAATGATTGATTGGACAAATCCGCTTCGACATCATAATCAAAAAATTGGAGCTTATAAAATAATCTTATCCCCACCCGGAAGCGCCGCGCATAAGCTTGCTGCTGCCAATTGTATTGCACCTGTGCCCTGAGTCCGTTCAAAATGTCCCAATGAGCATTCAATCCAGCGGTGTAAATATTTTGCTCACCTTTATTATCAATTCCTTCTATTAATGCCACCGGATTATAATAATCGAATAATAATTGCTGAAAATAGCCCGTATCTGTGCGGATAGGTGCGGTAGGATTGTAAATAGCCGCATAATAAAAAATATTTTTGTCAATTTCGCTAAAATTGCGGCGCGTCAGGCCAGCGTTGGCTTGGAGCCGAATTTTATTTTTAAATAAGCCTTGCGAAATATTTAGTAAAGCATTACTTTGATCAAATCCTGAGTTATTTACTATCCCATTTACATCTCTATAATTTAATGATAAACGATAGCCCGTATTCTTGAAACCACCGGAAAAATTGAGATTATGCGCATGACTCGCGCCAGTGCGTGTGATAGCATCTGCCCAATCGGTATCTGCCCCAAAATTAGCATTCGGATTATTGGAAAAAGTGCGGTACTGCGCTGCGCTCAATACATCGGGCGTGTTGATTGCATTTTCTACCGAAGCGTAAGCATTATAATTAACTTTAAATTTATTCCAATTTTGTCCTTTTTTCGATTCGATTAAAAGAACGCCATTTGCACCGCGTGCACCATATAAAGAAGTCATCGATGCATCACGTAAAATATTAATCGTTTCAATATCCTGTACATCAATAGTTTGTAAAGAAGCGCCCGGCAATCCGTCAATTACTACAAGTGGTTCGGTAGCGCCCAGGATAGAATGTTGCCCGCGCTGGTACACATCAAAAGTGCCGAGTGGATCGCCGCCGGGCTTGGAAATGGTTAAGCCGGGGACTCTACCGCGCAGGAGTTGGTAGGGGTGGTAGATATTGCCTCGGTTGAAATCTCTGTTTTAACTTTGATAATGGTTGGGCATTTTATTACTGTTCAATAAAAATCTCCTACTTAATATAATTACCTCATCTAATTAAATCATCTTAGTTCGAACTTAGAATTTAATCTTGGATTTCAATAGTTTTGTGTTTAAAACCAATATATGAAAAATTAGGATATCACTAATTGTGTCTTTAATTAAATAATTGCCAATCTATATCAGTAGTAGTTCCATTGAAGTTTCTTTTATAAGAATATTTGCACCAATTAAAAAATCGCCTTGCTCATCCGTAACCTTCCCGTCACTTCTATTTCCTGCGCGAAAGAAGAAAAAGTCAATAATAACAAAGCGAAAAACAAGCATAATTGTAAAATTCGTTTCATGGTTGGGAGTGTTAAAATGCAAAAATCAAAATATCATATAGTAGATGTTTAGAACATAAAAAACATAAAATAACGGTAATTATTTTATTAAAGAGATTTCTCCACTCAATCGTTTGCGAGTACCATCTAAAAATTCTATTTCTGCAATATATATAAAGCTTTGAGAAGGAACGATTTTTTCATTCACTATACCATTCCAACCCTGGCTTTGGTCATTCAAGCGACCATTTTGTATTTGAAAAACCTGATTGCCCCAGCGATCAAAAATGCGCAAGTAAATAACTTTGGCATCGCCTTTGCCTTGTAAATAAAAAATATCATTTACACCATCATTATTCGGGCTGAAAGCGCTTGGCGCAAAAACTTCGCGCACCGGTAGCACTTCGATTCGTATCGAATCGCTTGCCTGACAGCTATTTTCATCTTTAATAAATAGCGTATAAATAGTATTTTGAGTTGGTTGGGCAGAAAGTGTTGCACAAGAGGGCAATCAATTGCCGAGCCATCAGCCGCCTGCCATTTGTAAGTCAATGGCCGATTCGTATTAAAAATCGGTGTTATATTTATACTTTCTCCTAATTCTATCTTTTTTAGGGAATCTAATATAATTTGCAGCGCTTCAGGTATCATATCAATAAAAATAGAATCTATAAACTCCCCACAATCAGAAGTAATGGTAACCGCGTGCCAGCCTGGGTTATTAATAATCGTATAAGATTCGATGGCACCCGTACTCCATTTATAAGTAGCGTTTGTAATATTTGTTTCCAGTACCATCCCCTTTCCATCACATAGCAATCTTTGGTGGGTCAGCTGCCCTCTATTCTGTTCGCCAATTAATTCAATAGTTGTAGCGTCCATGAGCTTAGTCGTCATTGGATCGTCAGATTTTATTTTCACACCTAATCCTGTTGGCAAATCGCCCACCACTGCTTGGCTGGCGTAAGTCCCAGGCTGGGCTTCATCGGTAATTTCCAATGTAATAATAATGCGATTGGTATCTAATATCAAATCAATTCCTTCAACCGAAAGAATATTACTACCAACTCCACTTTTTATGATAGAAGTTTGAGGCGTTTTTACAATTTTTGTAATAATAAAGCCTGGAGGAAAGGTATCATTTACGGAAACATAAGAATATGCCGTGCCTGCATGATTAATTATATCATAAGTAACGGTTAATTCCGAGCATGGTAATACTTGCCGTGGCGCTACCGTTTTGAATGTGCGAACCGTGTAAGGACAAGCGCAGCCGTCAGAAAAGCGGCCGGGAGGCCCGGTAGTAATGGCTTGCGGTCTTCCTTGTAATTTATCAATATTATAAAATGTTTTTTCCTCATTTCCACTGGGGGAGCCATAAGCATGTAATTGCCCGGTGCGATCGAAGAATAAACTCCCCAAAACGCTGACGCCTGACATATTGCGGCTAAAATAATCCAGCACCCTACCGGAAAAATTATCTATCCAGTTTAGTTTATTATGTATCGCATCATAACCATAGCCCGTCCCTCTGACAGGATCAAAAGCTAAATCCTCCAGCGCCACACCAAAATCACTCAGAATAGACACACGTCCTGCTAAATAGTCTTCTCGATAAAGTCGAATCGAAAAAAGTGTTTTGTCTTTGCCATCTTGTTTATCCCGGTAACGACCAGCAAATTCGCACCTCCTGGGCTTACTTCTCCTGCAAAAAAAATGTTTGTCGTATCCAAATTTAATGGCACACGTAATAACTCTACATTTCCATTTACATCAATTCGCAATAATTCATACGTATTATAATCCAAGGCATAAATTCTTTCTTCCCAAACAGAATAACCGGCAGCCGTTACCCGATGCCCCAAATCCGATTTAATTAATTGATAATCAGGTAGTCCAGTTGTATTATTTATCGTTATTCGATACATAGCGCTGGTGGTCGAACTAATACTTGATGTAAGAAAAAGATAATAAGCGCCATCGCAAGGAATAGCCTGTGCAGAAATTTGATGCGTATTTAATAAAACAGTAGGAATTATGATGCAATAGCATAATATTTGATAGGGCGCTATCAAAAAAGATACAAACCAGGTATTGAAAAGCCTGTTTCGCATAATGCTACGAATTGTTGATTCTTAGCGTTTTGATTGTTTGTCAATAGTTTAGTCTTTGTGGGCGCAAGAATTACTTACTGTACGGTACGTTTGAACTGAAATATTTGTAAAGGGGCATTGTTTCGGGCAACGAGGATCAATTCTTGTTTATTTATCAAAATTGACTTTATATCGCGCACTGTTCCTTCTATACGAAGCCCTGATTCTCTGGGACTTACAACAGAAAAATCACCTTTACCATCGCCGCGCAACCACAAACCATAGCTGGCATCATAGCGCCCGATCTCCGGCTTTGTTTCGTGCAAATTTCCTCCTACCAATATATCCAAATTTCCATCACCATCCAAATCTTTAACAAGCAATCCATATATTGGTGCAAATTGCGCCTCCAATGGCAAGGATTTTATATCAAATTTTCCATTTCCATTATTAATTAATAAACTGGATTGCAAATTATACGCTTTTAAATGAACGGCATTGCTCAATTGCTCGGATGTAAATATATCTGTAATGGTTTGGTTTGCATATTTACTATATTTTAAATATTTTTTCTTTAATCCAGGCATTTGCATTACCAAATCCTGACGCAAGGCCATCGGATAGCTTTTATCGCCTTCATATTGACATAATATTTGCTCTGCCGTGCCGTTTTGATCAAAATCATTGATGTACATTTCAATCGGGCGTTGATCGGAAGCACGAAAACGAGCATTCAAACCATGATTACCAATTATAAAATCTATATCACCATCTTTATCAAAATCCCCGGATTTGATACAATTCCACCAACCGTTGGAATTCGGAAGTTGGAGGTCGGAACTCGGAAGTTGTTTTAATATTCCATTTTTATTTTGCAAAATAGTAATTGGCATCCAATCACCCACAATTATTAAATCTTCTTTACTATCTTTATCATAATCTGCCCAAATTGCATCGGTTATCATGCCAATTTTTAATAATTCCGGCGCTTTATTTTGAGTTATATCTTTAAAATTACCTTTTCCATCGTTTTCTAATAAATAACCTCGAGTCGGAACGCCATAATAAAAAGGCTGTAAGCGGACGCCGACGAACAAATCCTGGTCGCCATCACCATCAAAGTCTGCCGCACGCACGCAGGAAGTGCTTTCGTATTGGAACGAAGGCAAGGGTTGTAATGATTTTGTAAAATTTCCTTTACTATCATTAAAATATAAACGATCAATCAAAGCCGAAGAACTACTCGGAAACTCATTGCCACCACTCGCAACATATAAATCTAAATCGCCATCTTTATCCGCATCAAAAAAGATGCAATCCGTGTCTTCTGACAATTTATCTTGTTCAAACAACGCTTCATTCGTGCTTGTAAATTGACCATTCACACTTTGTACAAAAAGCTTACCCGCTTGATCCTTCGCGCCGCCGATGTAAAAATCTTCGCGGCCGTCATTATTTACATCGCCAACGCATACCTTCGGCCCGGCCGTGGAAAGCATTTGATACATCAAGCGATCTCGGTCGAAGTCAACAAATTCATTTTCTTGATGTTGAAAATTTACATTATATTTATTGCTTACATCATAAAAATGCGCTGGCTTCGGCACATTATTAAGCATTAATTGCTGATTGTCAGTGGATTCCAGTGAACGCGCATCACTCTGACTGAGCTTTATCGTTTGATTTGTTTTTACATTATTTAATATCGTATAATTTCCATTGGGCCATTCTATCATAACCGCTTCAACGGTATCAATATCGCCCAAACCCACGAACGGCCGATAATCCATCGAAGATTCAAAGCCTCGAATAGGCATTTGCTCTGCATAAAATTGCTGATCTTGATGTTGTATAATAATTTTTGTACCAATCGCAAATGGATTTTTTTGCTCGCCTTGTAGCTCAAATTGCAGATAATACGCACCTTTCGCACCATTGGAATTATTACGATAAATAAAAGGCGGCATATTTACATTATTTACTACTAAATCCAAATCACCATCATTATCCAAATCACCATAAGCCGAACCATTAGAAAAACTGGGCGTATCGAGTCCCCATTCTTTTGCTACTTCTCTAAATGTAATGCCTTTTCCTGCTTTGCCCAAATTCATAAAAGCCGCATTCGGAATGGGTTCGGAAGGAATCGAATCGATCAACATTTTATAATTAATCTCCCCATTTTGGATAGCGGTGCGACGAATCTGCTCATCCGCAAAGAAGTTGAGAAAATCCTGGTCGGTTAAATCTTGATAAATGCCATTCGCTACAAAAATATCTTTATATCCATCACAGTTAAAATCAGCAATCAATGCGCCCCAACTCCAATCGGTAGCCTCCACGCCCGCCAGGCGACCAATTTCACTAAAAGAACCATTCCCATTATTTAGTTGAAACGTATTTCTAATAAATTGATGATAATAACCATTATCAATATTATATTGATATTTATCCCAATTTTCAAAAGTGGTTTTGGTTTTCATGCGGCGATCGTTGCCAGGCAACATATCTGTGACAAAAACTTCAGGTAAGCCGTCGTTATTGACATCTGCCATGTCCGCACCCATCGAAGCGGCGCTGGTAGAGCGCATTTGTTGTTCGAGATTTTCTTTAAACCCCCTATGTCCCCCAAGGGGATACGCCTTGATTAATATATAAATAATCTCGTTCAAAAAATCATTGGATACATAAATATCTTGCCAGCCATCCCGATTTATATCACCAACGGTAACGCCCAAGCCAAAGCCAATGACGCTCCCGTAAATGCCAGCCTGGACGCTTACATCCACGAAACGCTCGCCATCATTGCGAAACAGCTTGTCACCACCGACCGAATCCCGTACAGGGCGACTATTTTTACGCAAATTAAAACTGCCAATCGCTTGATAAGAGTTATTTAGTAAATAACAATCCAAATCGCCGTCTTTATCATAATCAAAAAACGCTGCATGCGTCGAATAGCCTTTGTCTGCTAAGCCGTAGGCTTCCGCTTGCTCTGTAAACCCCCTATGTCCCCCCGAGGGGGATACGCCATTATTAATAAATAATTCATTTTGTTTATTATCACCTTCTATATCGCCGGAATTACATACATAAATATCCAACCAGCCATCGCCATTTACATCTGCCACCGCCACACCGGTTGACCACGCGCGATTGCCCGCCACGCCTGCTTTGTCGGTCATATCCTCAAATTGCCAATTTCCTTTATTATAATAAAGTCTATTGGGTTTCATATTACCAGTAAAATAAATATCTAATAACCCATCTTTATTAAAATCGCCCAAACCTACCCCACCGCCATTATAAAAATTGCGATAAGTGTAAATATTAAAATCTTGATTATATTCAAGTTGATTAATAAAATCGATGCCGATTTCAGCAGGATTTAAAGATGTAAATAATGTATTAGCATTATTATTAGAAGATTGTTCTTGCCGACAAGCAATCAATCCAATAAAAAGAAGAAAAACAATATAATAAAATAGGCGATTCATGATGAAATTTCTGATGTTTTTAAATAACAGAGCCCATTATTATAAAATATATTAAACTTTATTTTGAGTCAGCAGAAGTGGGCTTTGCGTTTGTTTCCTTTTTTTCAATCGACATATCTGTAAATAAAGCTTTAGCGGTTTTTTCATCTTGTTTAACAATTACAATCCGCCGATTTCCGTCTATTTTTACAAAAGCAACGCCGCGCTCCGGGTGCTCGGTGCGAATAAATCCTGGGCCGTACCAGTTCTCAAATAAATTTTTTAAATCCACTTGCAAACTATCAACCGAAACGCGCTTGTTCCAGGGCGCCCAACTGTTATAAGTAAAACTGACAGGCATTTCAATGATTTTTGTATCCTGAAATTCGGGGTAAAAATGCATCGTTGCTTCAAACGGCAGTTCGTCCTTCATTTTATATTCCACCGTAGCGCCCGATTGGAAAAACAAGCCTTCCTGGTTTTTTTTATAACAATGCTCGAAAAATTCTTTACTTGTCATACCCAGCGAAAGCCCGTAAAATAAGGTATCGTGCCGCTCTCCGCTTGCCAATTCCGCCTCTAAAAGTTTTTGATAATCGCTGCGGCGATCGCATGATATAAAAATAAAGCCACAAACGGTTAAAAATATTAATATTCTTGAGATCATATATAATGTAATTTTATTTATTTTACTGAATATCACTTTTTATTTCAAAAATTTCTGCCGGAGCATTATTTTTTGTTACCACAATTACTTTGCGATTGCCCATTTTTAAGGAAATTATATCGCGCACTTCTCCTTTTACCAAAAAGCCGGATTGCAATGCTGACAAGGGTTGGAACGCGCCTTTACCATCGCCTTTTAAAAATAAGCCATAACTTGCATCATAAATTCCCACTTCTGGCTTCGCATGATAAAAATTACCGCCCATTATTATATCTTTATTACCATCACCATCAAAATCTCCTATGCAAAGTCCATACATCGGAGCAAGCTGCGCCTGCAACGGCAAGGGAATTAATTCAAAGTTTCCATCGCCTTTATTAAGCATAATAGAAGTTTGTGTTGTGTAAACCTTCTGTTCTACAGTACCTTGCAATTGTTCGGATGTAAAAATATTTTGAACGGTTTGATTTTTATAATTTTCGTATTTTAAATATTTCTTTTTTAATCCCGGCATTTGCATCACCAAATCATGGCGCAGCGCTAAAGGATAAGACGTGCCATCATTATAAACACTAATCACTTGCTCTGCCGTGCCATTGCGGTCGAAATCGTTGACATACATGGTAATCGGTTCATTTTCAGACGCTTTAAAGCGTGTATTCAAACCATGATTGCCTATTATAAAATCTTTATATCCATCATTATCAAGATCAGCCGATTTAATGCAATTCCAAAAACCGTTGGAATGTTCGAGGTACGAAGTACGAGGTACGATTTTTTGTAATTTTCCGCTAATATTTTGAAAAATAGTAATGGGTAGCCAATCGCCTACAATTATTAAATCTTCTTTACCATCTTTATCATAATCTTCCCAAACAGCATCGGTAATCATGCCAATCGCCTTTAATTCCGGGGCAACCGAGCTTGTTACATCTGTAAAATTTCCTTTACCATCATTTTGTAAAATATAACCATTTGTGGGTACGCCATATAAAAATGGCACCAATCGAATACCCACGAACAAGTCCTGATCACCATCTTTATCATAATCCGCGGCTTTTACGCAGCCGGTGCTTTCATATTGAAATGTTGGTAAAATTTGGGTTGATTTTGTAAACCCCCTCCATCCCCCCGAGGGGGAAGTTCCTTGGTTGATGTACAAACGATCGATCAAAGCCGAAGAACTGGTCGGAAATTCGTTACCGCCGCTGGCCACGTACAAATCCATATCCCCATCACCATCGGCGTCAAAGAACTCAGAATCAGTATCTTCTGATATTTTATCTGCTTCAAAAATTGCCTGATTGGTTTGTTTGAATGCGCCATTTGCTTGTTGCACAAAAAGTGCCCCTGCCATATCCTTCGCACCACCAATAAAAATATCTTCGCGCCCATCGCCATTTACATCCGCTTTAGCTATCTTCGGACCTTCACAGGAAAGCATTTGATATAATAATCGGTCGCGGTCAAAATCAGAAAATTCGTTTTCTTGATGTTGATATGATAGATTTATTTCGTTGGTAATATTTTTAAATAAAGTTGAGGAGTTGAGGAGTTGAGGAGTTGAGGAGTTTGTAGTAGAATAATTTGCATCGGATTGTTTAAGTGTTAGTGATTGATTAACAGATACTTGTTGTAAAAAAGAGTGTTGCCCGTTTGGCCAAATTACTTGTAAAGAATCTATCATTTGTAATTTTCCAAGTCCAAAATGCAATCGATGATCCACACAAGATTCAAAACCGCGCATGGGCGCTAATTCCTGATAATAAATTTTATCATCTCCCCAGAGTGTTACTTGTGCTCCAAGCGCGAAAACATTAGGCGCTTCGCCTTGTAATTGCAAAGAGATATAATTATTTTGTAATAATTTTTCGGCATCATTTTTATAAATAAATGGTGGCATATTTACATTGTTCATCACTAAATCAAGATCGCCATCATTATCCAAATCGCCATAAGCCGAACCATTAGAAAAACCGGGCTGGTCAAGCCCCCATTCTTTAGCTTTATTCGTAAATGTCAGATCGCCATTATTATGAAAAGCATAATTAGGAATAGCCTGAGAAGGGATCGTATCGATCATTCTTTTAATAACGGCATTTTCGCGGCGCAAAATCTCACGAATCGTATTGGGGTCGGAGTAAAAATTGATATAATCCTGATCTGTAAGGTCTTTATATATACCATTTGCTACGAATATGTCTTTCCAGCCATCGTTATCCAAGTCTGCAATCAAAGCCCCCCAGCTCCAGTCGGTCGCATTCACACCTGCCAGACGCCCGATTTCACTAAATGTACCATCGCCATTATTTAGTTGTAATACATTTCGTGTAAATTGTTTATAATAACCGTTCTTTATATTTAATTGATATTTATCCCAGTTTTCAAAGGTTGTTTTGGTTTTCATCCTGGCATCATCTTCGGGTAACATATCGGTCACAAAAACCTCAGGATACCCGTCGTTATTGATGTCTGCCATATCTGCGCCCATGGAGCTAAGGCTGATTTCCCTGATTTGATTTTCTAGAGATTCTGTAAACCCCCTATGTCCCCCCGAGGGGGATACGCCTTGATTAATATATAAATAATCCCGCTCAAAAAAATCATTCGACACATAAATATCCTGCCAGCCATCGCGATTAATATCGCCAATTGTTACACCCAAACCAAAGCCAATATTGCTTCCATAAATGCCTGTCTGAGCGCTTACATCTGTAAAGCCGCCTTTCTGCCCCCTCGATCCCCCCAAGGGAGAAGTTGTCGGCGGGCCATCGTTTCGGTAAAGTTTATTGCCGCCGAGCGTATCTCTTATTTCGCGCTGCCCGGGCCGCAAATCATAACCGCCTACGGATCGAACAGAGTTATTTAGTAAATATAAATCCAGATCGCCATCTTTATCATAGTCAAAAAAGCAGCATGCGTAGAAAGCCCAAGATCAGCGATTCCGTATTCCTTAGCTTTTTCAGTAAACCCCCTATGTCCCCCCGAAGGGGATACGCCATTATTAATAAATAATTCATTATGCCGGTTTTCACCTTTGGGATCGCCGGATTTACAAACATAAATATCCAACCAGCCATCGCCATTTACATCGGCAAAACTTACGCCGGAACTCCATACTCCAGAACTGGCTACGCCCGCTTTTTTTGTAATATCTTCAAATTTAAAATTTCCTTTATTTATATACAGTTTATTATCAACACGATTTCCGCAGAAAAAAATATCAATTAATCCGTCATTATTAATATCGCCCAGCCCGACACCGCCGCCGTTGTAAAAATTACGAAAAGTATAAGGATTGAATTCTTCGGTATAGGAAAGTTCATTTACAAAGTCAATTCCGGTATCAGCCGCCGAAAGTAACGTAAAGAGAGAAACCTCGTTTTTATTAGTATTAGCCGTTTTATTACAGGCAAATAACAGCGCTATTCCCATCAGCCCTACGATCCATCTCATGCTGGTCTCGGTTTTATTAAAAACGATTTACAAAGATAAAAAAAGAAAGCAAGTAACCCGAAGACTACTTGCTTTCTATCTGGCTTAATAATTTAAATATCATATTTTTGATAGATGTAACACATTTTTGAAAATGCACCAGATCTATCATTAATAAAACAAAATTAATAGCCCGGGTTTTGTACTAAGCTCTTGTTAGCATCCAATTGTGCCCGCGGAATTGGGAAAATGTTCACGTGCGTGCTTGGATCTTTTGGTTTTGCCCAACGAGCATCGTTGTATTTGCCAAAGCGAATCAAATCGGTACGACGCTTCAATTCTGCAAACATTTCACGACCACGCTCTGCCAAAAGATTATCAGCCGTCAAGCTTGTAAATGGATCAACACCTGCGCGAGCGCGAATCTGGTTCACCAATGCTAATGCTTCAGCGCTACCAGCATTTTGACGCCATAAAGCTTCTGCTTTGATCAACAAAATGTCAGCGTAACGGAATACGGGGAAGTCATTATCCAAGTTTTCCGTAGCACCCAAAGTAAATTCAAATTTACCTACGCGTGCACCCGCTTCGCGGTAAGCGTTTGGTTGAATTTCATTAATCGTCGGATTAAAGTTCAGAACCGGATCCGGGTCAGCAGCAGCTGATGCATCATTATCTACTAATATCACACCACCAGAAGAGAACTGAGGACCTACCAAGAAATTACCTCTTACACCAGAAGGGCCAGCCAATGTATTAGGCTTACCTTTTCTAAGGTCACCATCTTCGTATGACTCATAGAATTCTTGCAAGGAGCAGAAACCGTTCCAGGGCTGGAAAGTCAGGTTATACGTATCCTGGCTCAAATAGTGCAGTGTCATCGCTGGTAGGTTGAATCCACCAAAGAAAACTCTATCATAAGGAATCGCAAAGATAAACTCCTTAGAGCTTTGGTTATTCGTATTGAAATTCGCAAAATAATTGCTTTCCAAGCTATACTTACCTGAGTTGATAATTTGATCAGCAGCAGCAGCGGCCTTTGCCCATTCTGCTTTACCAGTATAAACTTCAGCGTTCAGATACAGGTTTGCCAACACTGCTTGACCAGCGTAGAAGTTCATACGAGCATAAGTGGATTGATCCACATTCTTGCTCAGGTTAGGAATATTCTGTACCAATTCGCTTTCTATAAAAGCAAAAACTTCCGCGCGTGTATTATTCTTCGGAGCGAAGCCATCCGGCACATCAAAACGATCCACAATCGGCACATTGCCATAGATGTCCATCAACCACAAGTAATAAAGTGCACGTAAGGTTTTCAATTCAGAGATAAAAGCTTCTTTTCCTTCTACTTCCAGGTTTTCAAACTGGAAAATCAGTCGGTTACAAGCATTTACACCTCCGTATAAGAAAGGCCAGGTATTTCTAACGATGTCTGTTTCTGGGCCGTAAGTGTGCAAATACAAGGCACGCCAGTTACCACCGTCGTTCCAGTCATTACCGCGCGTAGGTACTACCATTTCATCGGAAGTAACCTCCTGAGCTGAAAAGATATTACCATTGCCACCGTAGCCACCCAAACTGGTGTAAGCGGCTCCTAAGGCAGAAACAAATTCTTCTTCTGTTTTGAAGAAGTTGTCTTCCGTTACTTGGCTGAACAGATCTTCGTCCAAATCTGTACAAGATTGGTTGAAGGTCAGCAGCAAGAATCCGGCAGCCAAGATTTTAAAGAGATTATATTTTTTCATTGTTTAATTAATTTAAACATTTAAGCGATTTAAGTTAGTTCAGAATGATAACTACATATATCAAAAGTTGTTGATTAATTTCTTCTCTTTCTGAACTTTCAAAATGCAGTAAAGCAGACAATTACGGAGAAATAAGCTTAGGAAACCTTAAAGATTTCCTAAGCTCTTACTTCTCTTAGAATCCAAGTTGCAAACCAAATGTCACACCAGCAGTTCTGTACCAAGTATTACGGCGGTCGATACCCGGTGCCAGAGGACCAAGATCACCTGCGTTATCTTCACCATCATCTACGAGGCGTGGTTCAGGATCAACACCTTTATAGTTGGTAATATAGAATAAGCGCTCACCGGTCAGATACAATCTGATTTTTTGGTGAATGAGCCACCGCTTGGCAACTTAAAGTTATAACCCAATGTTGCATTATTCAAGCGAACAAAGGAAGCATTTTCTACGTGCAAGCTGGAGAATTTAGGTGCATCCTTCAGTCTTACCAATGCAGCATCATCTAATGTAGATGCCAGGATATTATAAGAACCGATGGCATTAGGTGCTTCATAAAAACCACGGTATGAGTTGATTAGGTCATGACCGAAGAAACCATCGATAAAGAATGAAAGGTCGAGATTGCCATAAGTAAAGTTGTTGTTCCAACCTACTTGCGCCTTTGGAAGTCCATTTCCAATGACTGCGCGGTCTTTATCATCTTCTACCACACCGTTTCCATCCGTATCTACGAATATCCAAGTACCTTCAGGAGAAACACCTGCATATTGCAATCCCCAGATTTGACCGATAGCCTTACCTTCTTCGATACGAATCAGCGGTGTACCGTTTTGACCAGGAGAACCGAAGCCAGAAACATCACGCACGCCACCGAAATTAAAATCGCCTTCTGACAGAGAAACAATCTTATTTTCCAGGTAGCGCGTTGCGTTGATGCCCGTTGTCCAGCTAAAGTTAGGTGTAGTAATCGCATTGTAGTTCAATACTAATTCTAAACCAGCGTTTTTCAACTCCCCCACGTTGGTATAAGTCTGTCCAAAGAGGTTTGGTGGAACAGGCACGTTGAAGTTAAGAATCAAATCCTGTGTACTGGTAGAGAAGAAATCCAAAGAACCGTTGAGTTTGTAGTCCATCAAATTGAAATCCAAACCAACCGAAATATCGCTCTTCGTTTCCCACTTCAGATCCGAGTTCGGGTTACTAACAGGGCCATAGCTGGGTATCCAATTTCCGTTTACTAAGAAGTTGCCCGTAGGACCAAAGCGACGAAGTGACAAATAGCTTTCGTTTGGAATATTACCGGTTACACCATAACCCACGCGCAATTTCAAGTTATCAACACCATTTATTGCGAACAAATTGGTAAGTGTTACCCCAGCACTAACAGCAGGGAAGTATCCCCAGCGATTGTCTTCTCCAAAACGAGAAGTACCTTCTCTGCGCAAGCTGGCAGTAAGGAAATAGGTATTGTCAAAGTTAAAATTGACACGACCAAAGAAAGCGATCAACCGATAAGTATTTTTATAGCTATAATTATTGCCCAATCCATTATCAAAATCCTGGGCTGCGTTGATATTATCATAACCAAAAGCATCGGTCAAGAAGTTACCACCTTCAGAGCCAAAACCGTCGAATGTGAATTCCTGGAAAGAGTATCCTCCCAATGCCCGGAAATTCAAGTTACCGAAGTCCTGGAAAAATTCAGCAGTACTTTCAAATAACTCGTATTCATCCTGATTAAAATCCACACCAGCTAAGCCATTGCGGTTGGCACCTACCCAGAAGCTATTTTTATCAAAATATCTACCTGCGTTACGTGTTTTGCGCTCACGAGAGTAAGAACCGCTCAAGGTAAGATTGTCCAAAAGTTTGAAATCGCCACGAACGTTCGCCAAAATCACGTTACGCTTTGCTTCATTTACGTTTTGTTCGAGGATAGCGACTGGATTGTAGTAGTCAAACAGGTTTCTCTGGAAATACCCATCATATCTGACAGCCTCTTCTGTGGATTCACGTATCGGTGCTGTTGGATTATAGATAGTGGCATAGCGGAATGCCTCGTTAAAACCGTATTGTTCATTTCTATTCGTAGTAGAAACATTGAATGAAATCGACAAACGGTCTTTCAAAGCTTTTTGTGTCAAATTCATACGAGCATTCAACTGCGTGAAGCCTGTATTGAGTGCAACACCTTCGTTATCGCGATAGTTAGCAGAAATACGATAAGAGGTTTTGGTAGAACCGCCAGAAAGTGCAAGGTTATGCACCTGATTTACTCCCGTGCGCGTAATTTCATCGAACCAATCGGTATCAGAGCCTAAGTCTGTTCCCCGAATAGAACCATCAGGTCCGCCACGGAAAGAGCGGTATTGATCTGCGGTAAGTACTTCTACGTGGCTTGCTACCAGATCTGCTGTAACAAAACCATTGTAATCAACGGTGGCTGTACCTTGCTGCCCTTTTTTGGTGCTGATAATAATCACCCCGGAGGCACCGCGTGTACCATAAATAGCAGCAGCAGAACCATCTTTCAATACATCAATGGAGGCGATGTCGTTCGGGTCAACACTATTCAGGTCTGCCCCGATGACACCATCGATAATGATCAAAGGCGCAGTGTTGGCACCCACGGTAGAGAGACCTCTCAGACGAATGTTGAATCCTTGGTTTGGGTTGCTACCTGGACGAGTAACTGATAGACCTGCTACCTTTCCTTGCAACAACTGTGCAGGATTAGATACATTTCCCTTGTTGAAGTCTTCTTCTTTTACGCTGGAAATAGCACTAGTGATTTCCTTTGACTTCTGCGTACCATAACCAACCACAATCACCTCCTCCAGGAGTTCCCCTGCGTTGAGCTGAATGTCCAATACATTGGAGGCACCCAGTGTGATTCGTTGACTAGCATAACCTGTGTAAGAAAATTCAATTTGTGTAGCGCCTTCAGGCACTTCTAGTGAGTAAGCGCCATCAATATCTGTAACTGTACCAACAGAGGTACCAATCACCAGGATATTGGCGCCGATAAGAGGGTCTCCTGTTGTCTGATCAGTGACCTTTCCGGTGATAGTTCGCTGTGCAAAAGCGAAACTTCCCATCGTCACAATTAGAGCAACAAGTAACCATTTGGAGCAATAGTCGACTCTAAGTTTCATACATTACTTCGGTTTGGTTAAAAACAAAAAGTTATTCTGACAATTTCTTCTTCAGTACATGGGAAAATGCTATAACAGCATACTAATTGTGGCTGCTGCTGACTTACTCCTGTAATTTGTTTTCAGCTTCTGGTTTTGTAACAGATGGGTGATTTGCAAAGAATTTATAGCCCTATGTGTGCTTTTTACACTAATTTCGGTTTGTAAAAGTCTAAAATACTGCTTAAAAAAACAAGAATTAAGCAAAATAATTTTTCAATAAAGTTATAAAACAAAATTATATTGGGAAATGGTTAGGGCTAATTTTTGGATCATATCTTTGATAATCAAATCTATGCCACAGATTACCTGGTTAAATTTCGTAAACAGATTGTCAAGCCATGTAATGATTCCAAGTAATCTGCGACTTAGAATGACTAACTAAACTTTCACTTCGATCAAAAAAATGAGCCAAATATTACCGAGCAAAGTTGAAGAATTGCCACTTGCTGGAATTGTATATTTTGGACAAAAGAATTAAAATCTGAATTGTCGGGAAAAACACAAAATTAGAAGGTGGGTACCTGCATTTGCCTAACAAACTTCTAAATTATAGAACAACAAATGCTCCGGCGAGAAAAACTGCTGAAAATCAGTTCGTTCTGCACTTGGAGCGGCAGGGCGAATGCGTTCGAGGTATTCGGTGGGTGTTTGACCAGCAAATTTCTTAAACTCTCGGATGAAGTGTGCCTGATCATAATACCCGGCTTTGTAACCAATCTCGGTACAACTGAGCTGCATCTCCGAAAAAAGCAACTGTAAAGCCCTTTCAAAACGCTGCATTTGCGCAAATTGCTTGGGCGCTATACCAATCACCTCATGAAAAGTACGGGAAAGCGCTTTGTAGTTCGTATTCAGTTCCTCGGCTACCTTAGCAATATCTGTGTGCGCATTTTGAGTAGATAAATAGGTTGTCGCCAATCTGACAAAGTTGAATTTTTGCAGTTTGCGTTCCATCAAGCGTTGCATCAAAAATCGTTCAATACAAGCCACTCTGCCTTCAAAATCAGGCAAATGATATAATTCATCCGCTAAATCATTGACCTCCTTGCCAAAAATCAATTCCATATCCAGCGTGACATCCGTAATACCGAGAAAATCATTAGACACCAATGGATACAAGCCTCCTGGCAAGAACTTAATCCCGAAAATATGGTTATTCAACTGATGTTTATAAAAGTTCCGTACTGTGTGCATAGCAGCTAACTGAGGCGTATGAAGCTTTTCAAATATGCCATCTTTTTCTGAAAAACGGAAGTAAGGCGTTCCTAGTGAAAACGTCAAATTGAGGTAGGTTTCAGGTAAAACAGTCTCTGTTTCGTAGCCTATTTTATGGTCAGGAGGATTGTTTTTTTCCCAAAAGTGACTTACCAGGTGCGCCAAGAAAACTGAGGGTTTTTTATACTTGATGACCATTGAGTAATTTTATTAATATTTCAAGGCCTTGCCTCATTTTATTTGCCCTTAATTAATTTCCGTTTCCTTATTGTAAAAATAATTTTAACTTTCAGTCAAAAGTATTCAAAAAACCGTCAACTACCAATAAAAGTTTTGTTTTTCACTTATATCCCGACTTATGAAATACATCCTAACCACATGGCTGTTTTTAATGGTGATTGTAATTTCCGCTCAAGCGCAATTATATGACCTGGAGTTTCGAAAAGGGCTAAAAAAAGTAGAAATTCCTTTCGAGTACGAGAATAATTTTATCATTGTAAGAGTCATTTTCAATGACGTTTTCCCATTGAAATTTATTTTTGATACCGGCGCAGAACATACCATTTTGACTCGACGTGAAATCACGGATTTGCTACAAATCAACTATGAAAGGCGTTTTCCGCTCCTGGGTTCTGACCTTACCACCGAATTATACGCGTACCTGGCGCGTGGCGTCAAGCTATCTATTCACAATCTGGTCGCGCTCAATCGCTCCATCCTTGTTTTGGATGAAGACTATTTTCGCTTTGAAGAATATGGAGGCATTAGCGTGCATGGCATTATGGGCTCCGATCTTTTCAGGCGTTTTGTAGTCAAAATCGATTTCCGACGCAAAGTAATTACACTTTATGATCCCGCCACATTTGTACCGCCAAGTGGCAATCGTTATCATATCGTTCCGCTGGAAATACATCGCAACAAACCTTATATCGTGAGTCCTACCAGAATTAGTGATACGACCATCCAAGCCAAATACCTGATTGACACGGGTGCAAGCCTTTCACTCTTGTTATACACCAATACCCATCCAGCTTTTGAGCTCCCTCCCAAGTACATTCGCAGCAAAATTGGCATGGGATTAGGGGGTTATTTACAAGGATTTTTGGGCAGAATAGAAAAAATAGAAATAGAGGATTTTGCAATGGAAGGTGTCATTACCAATTTTCAGGAAGTGCCGCCCGATATTGATTCTTCTTTTTTAAATGGTCGAAACGGTATTTTAGGTAATCAAATCCTCAATCGTTTTGAAATTACAATTGATTATATCCATGAAAAAATGTACATAGCTGCGGAAAAAACGTTTAATAAAAAATTTCAATATGACAGGAGTGGCTTGATTATAGCGGCATCTGGCTTGCATCTGAACGATTTTAATGTAGTGGATATCATTGCTGGCAGCCCGGCGGAAGAAGCAGGCATTCAAATCGGCGACGAAATCAAGGTTATTAATGGCATCCCCACAAGTTTGATGCACCTTTCCGATATAACTAAACGCTTACAAAAACGCGTGGGCAAAAAAATAAATTTAGTCATCAAACGCAATGATGAACGCATAAAAATTCATTTCCGATTGCGCAACTTGATATAAGCTTTTTTAATTTTTAAAATTATCATACATTATAAATTGGATTTCAATATATTATCTCTTTGTCAAATCTGTAAAGTTTTTTGAAATCTTATAGGTTTATAGTGAAAAAATTATTTCACCGTGCAATTAATACAAAACAAGATAAAACCTATTTTTCTGGACTTGGAACTCTTGGCAGAATCGCAAAAAAGTTTTACCTTTGCCAGCCGTTTGGGAATTGCCTTTGCAATTATCTGAATGCAGCTTGTATTTTATTATTTTCAAAACAAAATTTCGCTCATGTTTGCAATCGTAACCATAGCTGGTCAGCAGTTCAAAGTTGAGGAAGGTCAAGAGATCTTCGTCCACCAGTTAGAAGCTACCGAGGGCGACCAAATCTCTTTCGATCAAGTTTTATTGGTTGAAAAAGGTGAAGGCAACGTCACGGTTGGCAAGCCGACGCTAAATGCAGCAAAGGTCAACGCCACAGTACTTGGCCACCAGAAAGGTGACAAGGTTATTGTATTTAAGAAAAAGAGACGTAAAGGATACCGCGTGAAAAACGGGCATCGCCAAAGTTTCACCAAGATCAAGATTGACAGTATTGCAGTATAAACTGTAAATGGTGAAGCTTTTTAAATCTCATATCTCAAATTTTAAATCTAAAAGAAATGGCACATAAAAAAGGTGAAGGTAGTACCCAGAATGGCGCGATAGTAATCCTAAACGATTGGGTGTCAAGCTCTATGGTGGTCAGTATGCCAAAGCAGGGAATATCATCGTTCGTCAGCGTGGCACTAAATTCCATGCCGGTGAAAACGTTTATATGGGAAAAGATTATACCCTGCACGCAGCCGTAGCTGGTACGGTAGAATTCAAGCGTAGAAGACAAGATAAAACCTTCGTGAGCATCGTTCCTTTCCAGGAGATCGTAGAAACGGTAGCCAAAGTAGAAAAGAAAAAGCCAGAACCAGCAGCAGCGCCAATAGTCGAAGCTAAAACGGAAGCTCCAGCAGTAAAAGAAACAGTTACTGAAACACCTGCTGTTGAAAAAATCGCACCGAAAGTTTCTTCTGGCGACAAAATAACATTACCTTCGGGTCAGAAAATAAAGGTTGATGACCTCAAAGTTATTGAAGGTGTAGGCCCAAAAATCGAAGGTTTGCTCAAAGATGCAGGTATCGATAGCTGGTCAGCATTAGCTAGCGCAGATATTGAAAAGCTGAAAGAAATACTTGCAGAAGCGGGTAGCCGCTACAAAATGCACGATCCAGCCACTTGGGCAAAACAAGCTCAATTAGCTTCCAAAGGAAAATGGGAGGAATTGCAGCAGTACCAGGATGAACTAAAAGGTGGAAAAGTGGTTGACCAAGAAGAAGAATAAAAATTTAGTTTTCATAGCTTTATGTTTTTCAAGCCTTGCTCTTTTGGGCGAGGCTTTTTTATTGATTATTGATAATTAAGTATTGACAATTTTTAATAAATAACTGATTGATTATCAAGTATTTATTTTAAATGCGCTCGAAAGAATTTTGCGGTAGCCAGCCTTCTTCGCCATTTGGTAAAGATACCTTATACCATTCACCGATTTTATCTAATAAACTGACCGTAATGCCTTCATGTACCTCAATAACGACGGTACTTTGCGTATCAGGTGCGCTATGCAGAGCCACCTTTGGTTGCATGACAACCGCTCGTCGGCTATCTTGATCCAATTGCGAGCGATAATTTGCAATAGCAAAAGCGATGAAACTCAATGATATCAATATAACCCCAGCAGTAAATCCAATTTTTTTGGTGCGGCGCACTTTGCTCAATATCCAAACCGCTAACCCTGCAATGCCGACCCAAAGGCTTATCAATGCCAGGATTGTCCAAGTATTGGTAGCAAATTCCAAGGTCAAATTGTTGATCCATTTTGTAAGAAAAAAGGTCGGCAAGGCTTCAATCTCATCCTGCAAATGGCTTTGCGCTACTTGTAAATTATGCCGGATATCCGAATCATTAGGATCAAGCATGAGCGCCCTTTCGTAGAAAAGAATAGCTTTACCTATTTTATTAGTACGATAATAACTATTGGCAAGATTATAATACAATGCCTCCGAGCGATAGCCTTCTTCCACTAAAGCTTCGTATTGCGTAAGCGCTTCCGCAAAATCGCCTGCCTGGTATGCCTTATTGGCACGCTGCAATTGTTGCGCCGAGGGCGTTGCAGCCCTTGCGGTTATACTCAAAAGTAAAATAATACTAATTGCCAGTAGTCTTCGTTTTCTCATCCGCTGCTGGTATTGTTAGTTCCGTTTTTATTTCAATAAATACATCATCCCTATTTTTGGGGCGCTTTCTTACCTCCCAGCTAAAGCCTTCCATTTTCAAATCTTCGTGATTGGCTTGTTTCATCGGTATCAAATTTGCTTTGGGCTGAGCGTAAAATCGGATTTGATCAATATTATTATTCCCAAAATACATCGTCATTTCACTACATAAAATTTTATTTACACCGATGTAAGCATTTTCATCATCTGTAGCATAATAAACCGACTCTGCATTGCCTTCCACGTGCATTTTTCGCAATTCATCTGCTTCAAAAAAAGCTGTAATATCGCGCCCTTTGATTTGGTTGTAAAAAACCTCATCTGCCGAATTTACAATAAAAGCATTATTATGTAAAAAGATACGATCAATTTGTTCGTTACGCAACTGCAAATCCATTGTATCTGCTACAAACTGCGAAGTATCCGACCATAAAATCGGTTCTTTATATAAATGAAAAATAGAATCTGCAGAATTATAAGTCAAAGAATCGCAAATGCCTTGCAAATTGCTTTTATAAATACGTACTCGATTGTAAGCAAATAATGTACGTATTGTATCATTGCTTAATGTATCTATTGCTTGAGAAGCAAGCAGGGTATCAGAAGATAAAAATAAGGAATCATTATCAATTTCTGTAATAAGTAAAGGTCGGCCGCGCTGCCCGCCGGTTGCTTTGATATAATTAGTATTGCGATTAAAATCAGAACGCTCACATAATATGGTCAAATTCGCTGATGTATCCTGCCAAATTACATTGCCAAAAGCAACGCCCGTGCCATTCAGTTCGGTATAAGCCTCCGCATCAGCTTCTAAAATTTGAGGTGGATCAATAATACGTGAACGGCCTTTTGTAGAGTACAATTCGTTTTTCCGATCATAAATTATTTCCTCTGCTTTAATATTTCTGGTAGAATCTTTATAACTGGCATTTCCTGTTAAATAATATTTATCATTTATTTCTTCGTAGCGAATCGTATTGGCGCTGGCGTCTTGATTCGTATCTGTAAAATGGGCATCTCCTTCAAGGATATAAATCTTATTTTTGCCATCATAATGAATGGTATCGGCGGTTGCCTGCTGTTTTTCGCCGCGTGCGTACTGCGCATTTTCTCGGAATTCGGCTATATTATTATAAGTATCATAAAATCCGTCTTCGCAATAAATTTTACTACTATCGGTTGTAATCAAAGTAGGGGCGAGAAAAAAAACCGTCCGGGTTTCGGTGTTGAATTTTAAAGTATCCGAGCGCAGGCTAAAATCAGGATCAATAACAATTACACTATCTCGAAAAAAAATTTCATTATTACGCACATAATAATATCCGCGTTTGCTACTAAGCTGGGTTTCATTATTGGTAAGCGTTGCGCCCTCAAAATAAGTAGCGGTTTTAGTATTTACATCATAATCCAGGCGTTCTGTAAATAACTTTTGCGTATTATTAATCAAAGCTACATTTCCAAATAAAGATGCTTGTTTCAAATCAGCCCAATAGACCACCGAATCCGCGAAAACATTGGTGGTATCGCCTTGCTGAATCAATACATTACCTTTTGCCACCACATAAATATTATTTTCAATCGTCGCAGAATCGCAGTACATATAAACGCTATCCTGACGCAATTCTACATTTCCCCGAAGTTTTTGAATAATTTTATCACCTTCCTGGATATTATAAAATTCATCGGCCCAATCCACTTTTACCTGGTCGCTTTTCTTTTGATCCACGGGTGGTTTAGTTTGCGCTTGAGCAATATTGGCAATCAATATAATAATCAGCACATGTACCCAAGAACTAAATAATATCCTCATGCTGCGTTTTTTTCTACAACGATCGGTTTTGTAAAATGTTGGTATCGAAATGTTTAGATTAACGAATCTTTAATAAATAGAAAATGTCCTAATTTCAAATTTCTGATTTTACATCTAAAATTTGCTCCGCTCCCTCCTCTCCTACAAGGCTGCCAATCGCCACCCCCATGCCGCCAAGGCGCACTGCTACATATACATTCGGCTTCACCTCTTTTACAATGGGCTTTTTTTGCTCGCCAAGGCCCAGAATACCGCTCCACCAGGTGTCAATTTCAACGGTTTGATCGTGCAGAATTACTTCTTTCAAAAGCTGTTGTAAAGCATTGCGAATCAACTCCGTAGTATCAAATTCATCGGTTTGTTCTGTCTGCGCTGCTAAGTTCCTACCGCCTCCGAGCAAAATGCGTCCATCCACATCCCGAAAATAAAAATAACCCCGATCATAATGAAACGCACCTTTGATGCGAAGCCCGGAAATTGGCTGTGTTATAAGTACTTGATTGCGAGCAGGTAGCACTTCCAAATCAGGGAAAAGTTGCTGAGCAAACCCGTTTGTTGTCACCAGCACTTTGTTGGCTTGTAATTCCCAATTTTCAACCGTATGGATTCGCACTTTATCTTTCCCGCTTTCTATATGCTTGATTTCCAGACCGTTTAGGAATTTAATTCCTTTTTCTGCTGCAATTTGCAACAGGGTTTCCATCATTTTGCCAGTGTGCAACTGCCCTTCCAGTGTATTGACAATTAGATTTTTTACTTTTTTAAAACCAAAATCGGTAATTCGTTCATCAGCAATTTGATACGCATGATCAAATCCTGTTATATTATTAATAATTTGATTAAAAATCTCTAAATGTGCTATGCATTCTTCAAAAGTCAATCCTTCTTCCGGTCGAAATAATTCGTAACCACCTAAATTTTCATATTGCATTCGCGCCTCTCCTACTCTTTTGCGCAAACGTTGTAAGCCTCTCCAACGCCGCTCCACCAGCGCCCAAACCTCGCTTTCTGATTGTTTTTTCAAATCATCCAGGAGTTCGGTCATGCTACCAAAGCAAGCAAAACCAGCATTGCGGGTACTCGCCCCGAAGGGCAAGACGCCTCGCTCTAAGACCACTACTCGAAGATTAGGCTGTAATTCTTTCAATCGAATCGCCGCACTCAGCCCCACGATGCCACTGCCAATGACTACCACATCCCAATGCAGGAAGAAAGTCTCGCGTTCCCAATAACTAAGCGTGGTCGGTGGCTGAAAATTTTTCAAGAATATGTGATTTTGCGCAGCGCAAATTTAGTCAATTTCAAGCAACTCTTGGGAAGTTGTCACAATTGCATCTCCATATTTACTGAAATGACAAATGAAATATCCTTGTCAGTTAAGTATATTTGCGGAAAATGATTAAACAAAAGAAATAATATGATACAGCGAATCCAGACCATTTTTTTGCTATTAGCAGCAGCTTGTATTTTTTCATTATTTGCATTCCCATTCGCATCTACTCCAGCAGACATACCAAATACGGCTTTCGCCGATCAGGTTTTTGATATCAATGACCAAATTATAATGCTGGCGCTTTTCGTGTTATCGGGAGCCTTAGCCGTGGTGAGTATTTTTTTATTTCGCAATCGAAAATTGCAGATGCGCTTGACATTGCTTTCATTTGTACTCAATTTGGTTGGAATTATCGTTAGCCTAATTTATTACGCACAAGCATTAAAAACAATTGATAATCAATCAGATAAAGATGAATTAGGAAGATTTTTGCCTTTAGCAGCTTTAGTTTTTGCTATCCTAGCTTATCGCTTTATCAGAAAGGATGAAAAGCTTGTAAAATCAATGGATCGACTCCGATAAAAGCAGAAGAGGTCTTCCGTCAAAAAACGAGAGACCTCTTTTATTCAAGATTAAGCAGTTGTGTGACTCAAATATTAGTCCAAATCAGGTCTTTTCTTCGCAGAATAGTTGATTTTCAACTGCCCTTGTTTTCTCAACTGCGTTTTTTACGTCTTGCACAATACCCATAGTAGCACCACCATCTACACGTAGAGAAGAAGTGATCGAACCACGTCTGTTCTCTGGCACTTTGATTTTGTGTTGTTCCAAAAACAATGGAAGATCAGCAACTGTGGCAAATTTATCTCCTAATTGGATACGAGGCTTTGTACCATAAACCGACTGGAATTTCTGTGTCGGACGGCCGATGTAAATATAATTTACCAGTGATTTTTCTTCCAATTTGGTCAATTCCGTAGCAAAAGGTGTATTTACTTGCACTTTAAGCTCTGCATCCCGCATGGTAGTAACTACCATGAAGAAGAACAACAACATAAAGATGATATCGGGCAGCGACGCGGTCGAAATGGTCGGAGTAGCCTTTCCTCTTTTTTTAGAAAACTTAGACATAACGTTTCCGTTTTAAGCTACTTTTAAAGCAGCCGTTCAAAAAATTTGAATGAATTTGGTAGTTTTCGACACCGTCCAAAAATCCTTGGTCGTTAATTCTCTTCCCCGAAAGCCGTAGGCTCTGCTTCTGACAATACCATTGGAATTTCTTCCTTGATCGCTTTTATATAAGCAATCGGTAAGTCGTCACTATAGGGTACGCCAAACTTTTGTCGCGAAAGCTCATCCCATAATTCATTATACGCTCCTTTCAACTCGTTGTACACTTCCAGGTAGGTTCTGTAATTGGTACCCCGGTCGTTTTTGAGCGAAATAATGGCATTTTTAGGATTTTCCGATAAGTCTTCACGTCTCTGTGGGTTTCGGATAAACTCCTTTGCGCGCTCTCTCAAGTCACGAATGTCCGTAGGTTCGTTCCTCACTAGCAACTGATTCTGTGCATTCACTAGCACGGAAAATACATTTCGAGACTTCAGTTTCAGCGATTCCGGGTCTTCTTCCGACCATGGCGGCAGCTTCACGGTAATACCCTTGTCTTCTACAATTGTAGTAGTTACAAGGAAAAATATCAGCAACAAGAAGGCAATGTCAGCCATTGAACTGGCATTGATCTCGTTGGCCATTCTGCTCTTAGACTTAGCCATAGCAAATTATTTGAAAAAGTTACGAATTTCTGAACCCACAAATGTCAATGTAGCCAGCCCCAGTAGAATCAGTGATGTAGTAATACCACCACCGATAAGCTTGAGATTGTTAGCGGAAATACCTCCCGCATTTTCAACTGCTCTTGCAATATCACCTGTTACTTCGCCACTAGCCATAGCATAAGATACGATAAAGATACCTACCAGTACCAAAATGCCTATGATTCCGGCTACAGAATTGCGAATATTGCCAGCTATTTGCAAAATAGCAAAAGCAAGCGTAGCCAATGCGGCAATCACAGTGAAAGCAATAGCTCCGTACAATCCAAAGTCAAAAATTGAGCTGTTGTATTGATCTTCTTTGGACAAAGCATTGAAAGCCTCCATGCCACCTAAAGCGATCAGGAAGAAAATACCTGTGATCACTAAGCCGGCAATGAATGCAATGGCCTGTCCATTTTTGGTTAAAAATTTATACATAGCGTGTTGGATTCTTTTTTATTTCTTGAAAATACCGTTTATAGCAAGGATGTCCACCAAGGCGATAGACGCGTCTTCCATCTTGTTTACGATGCTATCAATCTTACTGATGATGTAATTGTAGAACACCTGTAAGATAATAGCCACCACAAGACCGAATACCGTCGTCAAAAGTGCCACCTTGATACCAGATGCAACGACCGTTGGTGAAATGTCACCTACTTGCTCGATACGGTCGAATGCCTGGATCATACCGATAACCGTACCTAAGAACCCGAGCATCGGCGCCAAAGCGATGAACAGCGACAACCAAACCAAGCCTTTTTCCAAGAGACCCATTTGTACACTACCGTAAGAAACAATGGCCTTTTCAACTGCTTCAGGACCTTCTTTAGCATTTTTCAGACCTTCGTACAAAATGCTGGCAGTAGGACCTTGTGTAGATTTACATACTTCCATAGCGGCGTCAAGATCACCGGTTTTGAGCTGCTCATCAATGCGTGCTAACAGTTTTTCAGTGTTAACAGTAGCAATATTCAGCGTAATAATACGCTCGATAGCGAAAGCCAAACCAAAGATCAAACAGATCAATACAAGGCTCATAAATTGCCAGCTACCATCAATGAAGTATTTCTTCAATAATTGATACCCAGCAGGGCCCTCATCTGCGGCCGAAACTTCTGTGGTTTCCGTACTCTGTGAATCCTGAGCATATAGGGTCACATTGCTTGAAAATACAGTCAAACCCAATACAAGCAATAGAGTCAATAATTTTCGCATAGTCAATAAGGTTTTACGATTGTTTTTTGTGATAAAAATAATTGATTTTCCGTCCTTCCAAAAATCAATGGCGGAGAGAGCGGGATTCGAACCCGCGATACCCTTTTGGAGTATACACACTTTCCAGGCGTGCGCCTTCAACCACTCGGCCATCTCTCCTCTTTTCTATCCTTGGCTTGACTTTCCGTGCCCAGGAATACTGGCTTAATTACTTGTCAATCCCCTTCTATTTTCACAGGAAATGCTACGCCCGGCGGGTATTCCGCTCGATTTTGTCACTTCCAATCACTAGTCTTTACCAGTGTATTTTCTCTCTTCACATTTATATTAAGCGCAACAAAAATAAACATTCGGCGCTTTCCAACAATAGTGACGCCACAAAAATTGTAAAAAGATATAACAATTCAAAATTTTTTAAGATTCCAACTTACAACTTACGATAGAAAAATGATGCTATTCATCACTTTCACTGCAATATCTACTGAGATGACACTAATTTTGTCGATAAAAAAACTTGTCTGGCATTGTCACTGCTTATTCTTGCAACCTCTTCCATAGAAATGCCTTTTATTTCGGCCAGTTTTTCAGCTACGAAACGAATATAAGCACTTTCGTTACGTTTACCCCGATGCGGCACAGGCGCCAGATAAGGTGAATCGGTTTCCAAGACAATATGTTGTAGATCAATATCCTCTATCACCGTATCCAATCCTGACTTTTTGAATGTTAATACGCCACCAATGCCAAGATAAAACCTTAAATCAATAATGGCTTGCGCTTCTTCCAGTGTACCCCCGAAACAATGAAAAATGCCTCGCAAACGCGCGTCTTTTACTTCTCTTACCAGATCAATTGCCACCTGCAGGCGCTTCGCGCGTATGTATGACAATCGGTAAGTCCATTTTTTTCGCCCATTCGCATTGAATTAAAAAAGCTTCTTTTTGTTCTTTCACAAAAGTCTGATCCCAATAAAGATCAATTCCAATCTCTCCTATTGCTACAAAAGGACGTTTTGCCAGCCAACTCTGGACAATCTCTAATTCTTCTTTATAATTTTCCTTCACCGAGCAAGGATGCAAGCCCATCATCGCAAAACAATGCTCCGGATACGCGGCTTCCAGCGCCAGCATTGATTCAATTGTCTCGCTATCCACATTTGGAAGGTACATTTGCATGACTCCAGCATCTAAGGCCCTGTGTATCATTTCATTGCGATCTTCATCGAATTGCGGGAGATACAAATGCGTATGTGTATCAATCAATGTCATATTTTAATTAGGTGTAATGGCTTAAAGGCATATAGTCTTAAAGGTTTATAGGCAAAAATATTCCTAAATCCCTGTTATCACTACATCACCAAATAACAAAATCACCATATATAAAATATAGCTTGCTGTAAAGGTACAGATTAATTTTGGAGGATTTTTGGTGGGTGGTACTTCTTTTTCGTTTTATTTAGCTTTGAGGAAATCAATCATCAAGGCAGCGGCCACAGGACTTTGAGCTTTATTAACTCCAAGAATAGGCTCACCGGTTTGGGCATTAAAATTTTCATAGCAACCAAATTCGGTCACAGATTCCCAGAAAAATCGGCGCAACTTTGCTGCCAGATCATTGAAGTCATAGCGCAATAATCCTTGATATAGCAACCAACCCTCCCAAATATTGATCGGATAAGCAAAAAGATCGCGTTCCAATTCTATCAACATACACTCCGCTTGATCTTGAGTAGGCACTTCGCCAGCCAGGGGTATAAATGTTCGCAAACCCTCTAAAGGCTGAAGTTCTTTGGTAATGATATGGAAGGCCTTGTAACCGCCGCCAACTTCATCCCACAATTTTTCATTCATACTATATATCGTGAGTTCGTGCCATTGAATAATCTCCAGTACATCTTCGCCTAATATATGACCAATTTTTATCAAGCTTTCGTTCGCCAAGGTGAGCAATGCTAGGAATACAGGGTCTTGCAATCCTTCTATAGTAGGTAAGCCTTCTTCCTGCGGATCATAACAGGTATAAAGTTCTTGATGCCAGGCTAATATCTTAGGGTATAATGCTGATAAAAAATCCTTAGCGCTTTTTTTTATCTTTACAGTGTTGATAAACGCGCCAGATTGCTATCGCAGCCAAAGATAAGTCTGAGTCTTCGGTCGCTAATAACTGTGTGCATTTCTCCTGTGCAAGAAGCGTATCAATATGCGCATAGCCAATGGCAAGAAGCGCTTGGCTTTTGCTATCGGAGTGATCTACCCCATTGCGTTCCAATACCGTTCTGGCGGCTCTAAGTTGTGTAACGGTCAAAGTTTTAGCTTTTGGATGCTCAAATAAATGCGTCTAAATCAAAAGGGGCGGTCACTAAGGATGTACGCAGCGCTAAAAAAAGGTTAATTGATTTAAAACAGGTTCCTCTTTAAAAGCTGAAAGTGAGGGAAGCCTTTATTCCCTACGACCAGAAAGCATCCATAGAATCAACATCTTGATCTGGTTTAAAATATAAGGAATTTATCTTATATTATACAGAATACGTACCACTAAACAAAGATTTCATAGCTTCATGGTTTTTAAAACCTTACCGGCACGGAAGCGCGCGCCGGTCAATCGTATGCAGTTTGCCCTTGGGCAAGAGTAAAATAAAAATTTAAAAAGGCTTCTTATTACTGTCGTATCATCGTTTTTATAAGCGTAAAGGTGCTTGTTTTTAAATGAATGAAATAAGTACCCGCAGATAATTGCTTATTATGATATGGTACATCATGCCAGCCGGCTACCTGCTTCCCTTGAAAAAGCGTATCAACGATGCCCCCTTTAGCATCAAAAACGGATAATGTAATATTTAATGTTTCCGGTAAATAAAAACGAATATTGGTCTGCGCTTGAAAAGGATTGGGATAATTTTGCGCTAAAATCACGCCGCCGTTTTGCAAGGGCAAGTCTCCTGCTGGTGTCGTGTTGCTTTCTTGAATCGTAAGCGTTTGGTTAGGATCAATATTCGTAAGCGATTGCAGAATGCCCGATGGCCACTCGATTGTAATAGAATCTATGATAGTTGAAACGCCCAAACCGAAATGGACGTCCAAACTGTTTTGCCCGCAAAAAGTATTTTGAGCCGATACCTCCCGTAATTGCCGAAAAGCTTGATCCCGAAGCGTTGTCTTTACTCTAATTTTTGCGCCGAGCGCCGAGCGATTTGACTGAACGCCGATTAATTTAATCTTTAACCATTTATTATTATTATTTAAATTATTATTATAAAAATGATTTGGTGGAGATTGATTTGGACGCAAAATATTAGGAACAAATAAATCAAGATCGCCATCATTATCATAATCGCCGGCTGCAGCGCCCCAGGTAGCGGCAATATCATTACTAAAAGGCGCAGCGAATAAACGATTGAAAGTGCCGTCGCCATTGTTTTGATAGAAGCGATTGGCAGCGCCGTTATTATTATCAGCAGCCACAAACACATCCAAATCGCCATCATTATCATAATCACCCCACACGCTCGCCAGTGTAAGCCCTAAATCCTGTACCAACTCCCCCGTAGTGACCCTCACAAACTGTCCGTTATCATTTCTAAATAGCACGTCTTCCATGCCTGCATTCACACCGCCCCAATAATTGGTTACAAAAGCATCCAGGTCACCATCATTATCAATATCATTCCAATTCCAGACTTGCCCATCGAGCGGCGTGTTGCTCAAAGGCGCTTGGGCGAGTCGCTGAAAAGTCGCGCTACCGCTTTCTTTCAGCATATTTTTATACAAATAGTCTGTTGCTTGCGTTCCATTCGCAGGGCCGCTCCCGATAAATAAATCCGGATCACCATCTAAATCATAATCTGACCAGGAAGGCACCGTGTAAGGCGCTATTCCATTGGTAATTGGCGTACTGGTGATGCGCTCAAATGTACCATCGCCCTTATTGCGAAACAAAAAATTAGTCAAAGGAGTCGATCCAACAAATCCGGCAGGATCTGCTATTACTAAATCCGCAAATCCATCAAGATCATAATCTCCCCAGGCACAGGCCCAGCCTGGCATCTGAGCAGGTGACAATGGAAGGGCAATAGTGGTCGCATCAGAGAAAGAACCATTACCATTATTACGAAATAAATAAGAATTATCACCAGCGGTGAATACATCTAAATCCCCGTCGTTATCATAATCCGCCCAGGAACTGCCAATCGAAGTGCTAAAAGTCAGCGAACCGGCACTAACGGAAGTGAAAGTCCCATTGCCGTTGTTGCGATATAAATAATTCCCGGTATTCCGATTACTGACAAAAATATCCTGATCGCCATCGCCGTCATAGTCTATAAAACTTGCACCCGGGGAATCAGCAATATCATTAGTAAATGGAGCAGTATTAACTTTAGTGAATGGTTGCCCAAAAATATTTACACAAAAGCCCAAAGCAATTAAAATAGATAAAAAATAGTTTTTGCAAATTTTCATATACGCCCTTTTTTATTACATTTAACCAAGATTATTAATCGAATACTAAATTGAAGCGCAAAATGAAGCGTTCAAAAACTTTCTTTTGTCTATTCTTGCTAATTCACTTTTGTAGCAAAAAAGTACCACTCAAGTGTCCGCCTGCCGATACAAAAACATAATGGAATGTACCATTTGGTAAATGATTGGTTTTTAGTTTAAAAGAATGGTTGCCAACCTCCAGGCTGCCCTCTGAAAGGCTTGCTACCTCTTGTCCATAGGTATTCATAATAAAAAACTTGCCCGAAATTTTTTCTTTTACTTCAATTGAAAATTGAATGATATCATTAGCTGGATTTGGCGAAGCCCAAATTTCAAGCTGTTCTTCCAATTTAGCTTGGGTAACCGAAGAAACCAATTCTTCTCGAATCAGAATACTATTGGGTGCTACCAAGCCGCCGGTTTGAATAAAAGGAGTCAAAGTATTCGTCACAAAACTATAGCGGTAAACGATGTTGTCTGACCAATCGCCGATGTAAAGATTACCCTGGCTGTCAAAAGTGAAGCCTTCTATATTTGCCCGACCTGTAATTAAAGTGGATTGAAATGCGCCGCTTGTGCCATTGAATTTTAAAACCTCGCCCAACGTCCAATCTTCAACAAAAAGGCTGCTTTTGTCATCATTGAACCATAAATTGACTGGCCCTTGCAATATAGTTGACGAAACAAAGATTTCAACGAAATTACCATTTGTATCAAATTTTAGCACCCTTCCATTCTGTCCATCAAAAAATTGCGCTACATAAAGATTGTCGAAAGCATCCCAGGCATGGCCATCGCCATTGGCTATGCCCGTCTTCGTGAATTCATCTACAAACGCGCCGGTTTTCAAATCAAAGCGGACAATTTTATTCTGGGAAACACCCCATTGGCTCACATAAATCAAACTGTCTTTCCAAATAGTTGTTTTTGTTGGGTTATCCAAGGCATAGCCGGTAGTGAAATTTCCAAGATAAGCGCCGGTCTCGCCGTCATATTTTTTAATAGCACTGTTGCCTCTTCCCACTACTAAAAGATCTCCATCAGGATGCCACAGTAGTTCTTGTGGAAAAGACAAGCCACCACTGCCTGCCGGAACAAAATCTTTTATAAAATTACCGGTGGTTAAATCATAAAGCTTAACGGCGTGTGTATTCCGACTACTCACGTACACCACATTTTGTGCAGCAACGGAGGAAAGGAAAACGATAATTAAACATATAATTGCCAAAGTGCGGATCAAAACAGCTTGGTAATCAAAGGATTTCATAGCTTTTGTATTTGTATTAAGACAAGATGCAAAGCTGCAAATTAAGCCGCCCTGCCTATCATCCTTTGTCTATCCTTGCTAATCTGTTGAAGAAAAAACAGTAGAATAGATTTACTAAATCTTTAAGATTTAGTAAATCTCTGTATCAATGCTTACAGCTACATCATAAAAAGGAGATGCTCCAATGCCCCTATATTGAAGCAAAGGAGCTCTCTTGATACCCATTTTTGTATGAAAATCACCCGTTCAATGTTTAAAAATATGGGTATTTGATGTAAAGAATATGCTCATTCTTGCTAAATTTCAATGCTCATTTACTTTTATATAATAAAGTTTTATTTATGTTTTTATAAAAAAGTCCGAATATTTTATTCTATTATAAGCTTTTCAGTCACTAGAGCCGTGCCAACGTATAATTGTAATAAATAGACACCAGCAGGCAGCGAAGGTATTTGCAGGCTTTGTTGATGTTTGCCGCTTGGTTGTGCTGTTTCAGGGAATTCTATCATTTTTTTACCCTGAATATCTAATAATTGTATCTTGATAGATGTGTTTTCTTTTAAATAATAAGAGAGTTCGATCCTGTCTTTAGCCGGATTTGGAAAAACAGATAAATCTAATTCTTCTTTAATATTTTGTGTAGATGTAACAACAACAGGGTTAAGTGGTTTATTAAAATCTATTATATGATAATACATCGTATCCCTGAAACCCATGGCATCCGTAGCAAGTACCTGAAAAAAAGTATTCCGGTACTCGGTAATCGTTTGAGCGCTGATATTTACTTTATTACTTTCTAATGTAATACCAGAAGGGGCATTCAGCAACTGAAATTGAATGGGCGCAATGCCGCCGCTTACACTGAATTGGTCACTGATATTTACATTTGATAAGCGAAATGATTTACCTGCTATCGGATAAAAACGAGGTGCATAAATAGTTTGCGGGCCAACTTCAAAGTCGGTATGTAATACTTCTTGATTTTTATATAAAATGCGTACCTTCCATTTTCCAAAATCATTATTATTTATATTCCAATCCCAGGTAAAAACGTGCCACTGAATGCCTCTTTTGGTTGTAATAATTTTATTTTGTTGCGTAAATAAACTTCCATCAGGGCGATATACTTCTATCTGATAGCTCGTGTTGGGACTGCCCTGAAACTCAACCCAATAGCTTAGTTTTGATTCATTTGCACCATAAATACGTGGTCGGATGGGCCGATCTTTCAATGCAAGTTCACCGAAAAAATTATTACTTTCATTACCTGTAAGTAAAGATTTATTAAAAATATCAGCATCCAATATATATAAAGCGGTATCACCCGGATAAACATAATTTTCGGCCCAAGCATTTGATCCTGTGCTGCAAGCGCCTTGAAAAGGATCTCTTCTTGTAAAATTACTTGTATTCCCAATTCGATCTTTTATTTCAAAATGAAGATGCGGAATAGGCGTATCGCCTGAACTGCCCACCATTGCAATAAGCTGCCCGGCTTTCACCTGTTCACCTACCTTGACGGCGACCGAATTTGTCTTCAGATGCCAGTATTCAGTAAGCACGCCACCTGCGTGTAAAATATTAAGCCCGTTTGCTTCACCTTGATACGGCGGCCAATAATTGCGATCAAACTGGTCATGTTGCTCCCAGCCCACTACTCCATCGGCGGCAGCATACACCGCAATGCCTTGATCCATCAAGCGAAAATTATAAGCCGTTATATCCGTTCCTGTATGCCCATCATATACATATTGATCGTTGCAACGATAATCATGCATAGCACCTGTGGCTTGGTTATTATCAAAATGCATCATAAAACACAAACCCTGATATAAGTTTTTTCCTAAAGGCCATTGCAAAAGTGGCTGTGTAGCAGCATTATAGAGCGTAATTAATTGTAAAATGAGTAATAAAATAAATATTTTTTTCATAGCTTAATATAATATAAAAATATTTTATTATAAATAAACACAACAGCATCAACGCTGAAGAAAAAAAGTGCCGCTCAACTGTCCGTTGCCAGCTGCAAAAACATAATGGAATGTACCGTTTGGCAGGTTTTCTGTATTTAAGGAAAAAATATGATTTCCAGACTCAAATGTGCCTTCTGAAATAGTGGCAATCTTTTGCCCGGTAGCATTGATAATGAATAAGTTACCCGTTATTTTTTCTTTTATTTGAATCGAAAATTGAATCAGATTATTGGTGGGATTTGGTAAAACTTGAATGGCGATCCTATCGGACAAATCTACTTTATTAGTTGATGAAACCAGGGCTTCGCGTATCAAAATACTATTAGGAGCTACCATTCCGCCCGATTGTGTAAAAAGATCGAGCGCGGTTGTTGTAAAATTATAGCGATATATTTTGTTATCCGTCCAATCGCAGAGATACAGATTACCTTGATTATCAAAGTCAAAGCCCTCCACATTCCTCAAATTACTAATTAAAGAGGCTTTAAATGCGCCTGTTTTTCCATCGAACGTCAGCACATCACCTAAAGTCCAGTCGGCAACAAATAAAGTACCCATCGCATCAAACCAAACATTGATAGGGCCTCTCAGCTGACCGGAAGGAATAAAAGTACTAATAAAATTGCCATTCGTATCAAATTTCAAAACCCTGCCATTTCCGCCATCGCCGTACTGTGCCACCAAAAGATTACCCGCATCATCCCAGGCATGACCGCCGCCATTAGGCACGCCAATGCTCGTGAATTCATCAACAAAAGCGCCCGTCCTCAGATTAAATCGGACAACCTTCGTCTTGGTGGTACCCCATTGACTTACATATATTAAGCTATCTTTCCAGATGGTTGTTTTTGTTGGGTTGTCAAGCGCATAGCCAGTCGTAAAATTCCCAAGATAATCCCCGGTTGTACCGTCATATTTTTTAATCGCGCTATTACCGCGGCCTGTCACCAACAGAAATCCATCGGGATGCCATATCACTTCTTGCAGGAGCGACAAGCCACCGCTGCCCGGCGACACAAAATCGCCAAGATAATTTCCGGTAGCCAGGTCAAAACGCTTTATCGAATTGGTGTTGCGACTACTGACAAATACATTTTGAGATTGAACAAAAATGGGTAAATAATTAAATAAAATAATAAAGATACACCCCAAAACAGGTTGAAAATGTAAGATTTTCATAGCTTTTGTCTTAATTTTAAAAATTAAGTCGGCAATTTAAAATATTAAACATTCACAACTTTTGTCAATTCTTGCTAAGAATAAAAAGATGGCATTGAAAATATAAGTAAGTAGGCAGTTTTGACTATGGCATCGCCATCCCGATGGGATAAACCGACTTAACTGAACGGGAGTATTTTTCAATCTGACTTCTTAATTACATAGAATTTTAATTTTAGAATTGATAAGTAATCCCAATTGTTACATCCATTTTATCTTCTACATTAATATTGGTTTCTAAATTGCCAAAATCGACCCGCAAACCGCCAGCTGTTGCCCGAATATTTATCTTCTTATAAACAGCCATTTCTAAGCCAATACCATATTTAAGCATTCCTTGCTCATCTTTTTGCTGGTACGTTCCGAAGCGGTCGGTAATACTTACATCAAACTTTCGAGTCGTTTCATTGCCATAAGCAAACAAAAGCATATTTTTGCGATTGCCAAGTGTTACGCCCAGCGTCAAACCAAAGCCACTTTGGGTATTATTTTTATAAGTAATCTCTAATTGTTTTTCGAGATCGGTATGCATCAAGTCACCATCTGTAAAGCCAAACTGAAACTCTGCGCCTACAAGTAATCTATTTTTTAAAAACTGCTTGCGAAAGCCCGTGAATAGCTCTGCCACAAAACGGGACTCCTGGGCTAATATATCTACACCGTCCACAAATGAACCACCGAAAAGATTCTGAGAACCAACATTAGCGCCGAGATAAAAGCCATCGAAAAACCTATTATTTATAATATCTGCCTGGTTTTCTTGTGTTTTGTTATTTTGAGCTAATACAAGCACTTGACTAAATAAAATAAGTAACAAAAATTTTATTTTTAAATATAAATGGATATTCATTATTTTTTATTTACTTGATTTATAATATGGCTTCCTATAACCAACCAATTAATGCGGATATAATAAATTTGTTCATATGTAGAAAGTAATATTCTTGTTATCAATCGGCAAAGGTATTACCTTTATAGTGGAGTTATTTGTCCATCCTTGCTATCTTATTTTGTCCAAAAATAGAGCCAATTTAAGCTTTGAAAAAATTTATAATTTGATCCGAATAATTTGTTTTGTCTTTAGTTATTTGAGCGTATTCTACCATATTAAACCATGATTTATAAATCTTTAGCTCAGGCGCGACCGTACTTGCTTCAAGAATAAATTTCACTTTTATATTAGACTTTATACAGAATTGCTAATAGTAAAAAATCAAACCGCAGAGAACGCAACGTTTTTCGCAAAGATCGCAAAGCCCTTTTGGCGACCTATGCGGTTAAAAAATTATTCTGTATAAACTCTATTCGTTTCAATTTTTTTTACTGACACACTTTGTTGAACAGTCTCTTGTAAGGGCGGAGGATTTAAATCCTCCGCCCTTTTTTATTATATCTTTATTTAGTCCATTCCGGTAAAGCTCCATTTGGAGACCATTTAATTTGATTCGTTTTGAGCGATTGATGCAATTTTGCAATATCTTCTATATCAAGTTTTTTTACTTGATTGTAAATATTTTCAAAAGCTTTACTAGCAATTTCTACATTATGCTTATGCGTTTCTGTAACTGGCGCAGAATTATTGCCACTGCTCATCGCATCTCGAACGCGATCCATGATACTTGGGGCTACAAATTCCCCACGATTACTGCGCGTTTCGTCTCCAATCATTGCCAGGCGAAGCTCTTGCAATTGAAGCTCTAGCTGCTGAATTTGTTTTAAAATATTTACATCAACATTGCTGGAGTTCATTACAGCATTCTTAATATCTCCTAATTCTTGTAATTTATTTTGTACATATTGTAATGTTCCCATCATAACTCGCTGTAATTTTCCAGTATTTTGTAAAAATTCTAATTTTACTTGGGCATCTGGCGCCGGTAAAGTCGTCAAGCCAAGCGGCAAAATCGTAAATCGCTGTGATTCTGATAATTGTATCAATTCATTATCCATCATTTTATATAATGTTGCAGAATAATCCCCAGGAGCAGCCATTGGCCCACTACCGCCAAACCTGCCTCTGGAAGCGCCACCTGAATAGCGCAAATCCCAATTAAATCTTTGAAAACCAGCGCGGTTTGCGCCTCGAATCGTTCTTATTAAATTTCCTTCACTATCTTTTATCATCAGTAAAATGGAAGGCGTTTCAGATAAATCTTCTGCTTTAAGCCCTTCCCAAGTAGGGAATTCAATATTTTTATTAGCACGAACTGCCGCTCTTTCTTGATTTTTGCGCTGTTGCTTGAGTGTTGTATAATTATTTTTTAAATAAAAAGTAAATATTGCTCCATAAGGGGGGATTAGGCGCAGCAAAATAGGCATCTCCCTGCGAACCTTTTTCACCGCCAATTAATGAGGAAGGATAATACATCCAGGTATTTTTAACAGGATATAATATTCCTTCTTTAGAAAGTGTAATGGATGTAATATTGCGCAATGGCGAGTAATCATCAAAAATCAGAAATCCATACCCAAAAGTCGCAGCTACCAAATCGTTTTCGCGTTTTTGAATTTCCAAATCACGAACTGCAACGGTCGGAACATTGCCTTTTAATGGAATCCAATTATTACCGCCATTATTAGAAAAAAACAAGCCAAATTCTGTACCAAGAAATAATAAATTTTTATCCACATGATCTTCCACAATCGTCCATGTAATATGCCGATCGGGCAACGTTTTAGCAATCGAAGTCCAAGTTCTACCCAAATCGGTACTCTTTAAAACATAAGGTTTAAAATCGCCTTCATTATAATTATTAAATAAAGCATAAACTGTATTTATATCATGTTGAGAAAGAAATACATCCGATACATAAGCCATATCCGGTACGCCAGGAAATTTGTCAATCTTTCGCCAGGATTTACCACCATCTTCGGTAATTTGAATCAAGCCATCATCCGTGCCAATGCAAATCAAGCCATCTTTTAAAGGCGATTCGCTAAGCGAAACAATTGTCCCATAAGGCGAAGTGAATACATTTTTCCAAACCGCTTCGGGTGGCCAAATGCGCCCCATTACTAGCCGTTGATTGCGATCCAATCCTCGGCTCAAGTCTTTGCTGATGGGCGTCCAGCTATTCCCGCGATCATCGCTGCGATATAATTTTTGTGCAGCGAAATAAAGTCGTTGCGGATTATGCGGACTGATAATCAAAGGCGCATCCCAGTACCAGCGCAATGCATCTTCACCAATTTCAGGCTGCGGCTGAATATCTACGCGCTCTCCGCTGCGTTTGTCGTAGCGTACAATGCCAGCATATTGCGACATAGAATATAAAATATCAGGATTTTCAGGATCAACTCGAGTTTGAAAACCGTCGCCACCAACCGGGATTATCCAATCCTCATTGCGGATACCGTGTACATTCGTTGTGCGCGAAGGACCGCCTAAAGTAGAATTATCTTGCGTACCGCCATATACATTATAAAAAGGCATTGCATTATCCAAACCCACTCGATAAAACTGTGTAATTGGCAAATTGGACACATATTTCCAGCTATCGCCCTGATCCCAGCTTTCGTAAATGCCACCGTCGCAACCGACCATCAAATAATCAGGATCAAGCGGATCGAATACAATAGCATGATTATCAACGTGTTTATTTCGGGTATTCAGTGGTCTAAAATTTTTCCCACCATCATCGGTTACATTTATAATTACATCGACAGCATAAACCCGATCAAAATGATGCGGATCCGCATAAATTTCACCATAATATTGAGGATCAACCACAATGTAATTGTTTTGCTTTGACCAGCTTTCTCCTTGATTTACAGAGCGAAAGAAACCACTTTGCTCTTCTTCTGCCGCGATTAAAGCGTACACAATATCCGGCTGCTGAGGCGAAACCGCCAAAGCAATGCGCCCTTTGTCACCACTGGGAATGCCTCTGGTCAATTTTTTCCAATTTTCGCCGCCATCGGTTGTTTTATAAATCGCGGATTCCGGGCCACCGGCTACCAGAATGCCCACGTGACGCCGCCTTTGGTAAGAAGCTGCATATATAATATCAGGATTGCGAGGGTCAAAAACAATATCTGTAACACCAGTATTTTCGCTGATATTCAAGATATTTTTCCAGGTTTTGCCACCATCAAGCGTTTTGAATAAACCCCGATCACCACCAGCGGCCCAAAGCGGGCCTTGCGCCGCAACATAAACGACATCCGAATTGCGCGGATCAATCAGGATTTTGCCAATATGCTCGGAGTTTTTCAAACCAACATTCGACCAGCTTGCGCCGCCGTCCAAACTTTTATAAACGCCATCGCCGTAGCCCGCGCTGCGGTGGCTTGCATTCTCGCCGGTACCCAACCAAATTACATTCGGATTTTTTGTATCAATTGCCAAAGAGCCCGTTGTGTAAGAACCATAATTCTCAAAAATGGACTCCCAGGTAGTAGCATTATTCGTGGTTTTCCAGACGCCTCCAGAGGCAACAGCTACGTACCAGGTGCTAGGATTGACAGGGTCTTTGACAATATCGGCGATACGACCCGACATGAGTGCTGGGCCGATATTGCGCAAGCGAAAACTCGAAAACAAACCTTCGGTAAGTGGTACTTCTGTATTTTGAGCAATCAAAAAATTACAGATTAATAATAATCCAATTACATTTAATTTTTTCATCATCTTTTAATTGAATAGAGTTTGGTGAAAATAATACGAAAGGAAAGATAGCAGATTTCAGGAAAAAGCAAAAAGCCCAACAGTCATTTCCGTTGAGCTTTTTCAATGTAATTGTATTTAGTACAATTTATTTTTCGAGAACCAACACCAAAGGTGTCTTGGCGGAAATGCTTAGTTTTCCATCAAGTATGAATTCTTGATCGCTAATAATATCCTTGCCTTTTTTATAATCTTTAATAATTTCGGCAAATTTTGATAAGTCCAGCGTTTGATTTTGTTCATTTTTATTTAGCACAATCATAATATTTTGTAAATCATTATATCGAAAGTAAACATACACCCCGTTTTCAGGAGCAAAATGCATCAATTTTCCATGATGAATGACATTGGCTGTTTTGCGCCAGGTAGCCAGTTTTTTTATAAAATTTTTCGCAGCTATTTGTTTGTCGTTCAGTCCTTTATTCGTAAAAGCATTTATTGCATCATCTTTCCAGCCGCCGGGAAAATCGGTGCGAATGATGCCATGATCGCCAGGATGCGAAGAATTGGACATCAAGATTTCTGTACCATAATATAATTGTGGAACGCCGCGCATGGTAAGATTATAAACGATTCCAAGTTTAAATAAATTAAAATCTTCATTTACTTGCATGTAAAAACGATCCATATCATGATTATCAGGAAAAATAACTAAATTAAATGGATCGGCGTATAAAAAATCCATCGCCAGCATTTCATAAGAAGCATTCCAAGCACCAGGATCATTACTGCCCAAGGCTCGCCGCAATGATTCTTGTAATGGAAAATCCATCAAACTCGGCAAACATGATATGTAACCATTTTTATTTACTTTACCGCGTTGCCAATGCGCCACGAGCGCCGGATTGCCGACCCACTCCTCCCCTACGATATTAAAATTGGGGTATTCCTGCATCATCTGGCAAGTCCATTCGGTCATAAAATCTTTGTCAGGATAAGGATAGGTATCCATGCGAATGCCCGCCAATCCTAAGTATTCCGTCCACCAGATGCTATTTTGAATCAAATAAGTAGCCATCAAGGGATTGCGCTGATTCAAATCGGGCATCGTTTCTACAAACCAGCCATCTACAAATTTTTTATAATCGTATTGCGAGGTGTAAGGGTCTTGAATCGTGGGCTTTCTATGATTCGTATTTACAAATTTATTATCAAAATTAATCCAATCCGAAGTCGGCAAATCCTTCATCCACCAATGCTCGGAGCCGCAGTGATTGACAATCATATCCATAATAAGTTTAATACCTTTTTCCTGTGCCAATCGACTTAGTCTTTGATAATCTTCATTTGTCCCGAAACGGGCATCTACTTTATAAAAATCGGTCGTAGAATAACCATGATAGGAATAAGTTGGCTGATCATTTTCAAGCACCGGATTGATCCAGAGTGCAGTAAAACCAAGGTCTTTGATATAGTCCAAGCTATTAATCATGCCTGCAATATCGCCGCCGTGCCGCCCGCCTTGAAAAGCGCGATTGGCTTTTTCTTTCATGCCCGTTACATTATCATTGCCGGGGTCGCCATTTACAAAACGGTCAGGGGTAATCAAATACATTACATCGGAAGTATTAAAACCCTGTCGTTCGGCAGAGCCTTTTTCACGCGCTAAGAGGCGATAATTATATTTTTGGACTGATTTTCCATCTTTTTGAAAATCAATATCAAAATTTGCTGAGTTATGATTATCCGTTAATAGTAAATTAATAAAAAGATAATTAGGGCTTTCAACTTTAATTACTTGTTCTATCCGAACGCCTTTATATGTAATAACAGGTTGTAATGTTGCAATATCTTTACCATGAATTAAAGGTTGTAGGCGTGGATTTTTCATGCCGACCCACCAGAATGCAGGCTCCACGCGCTCTACGGCGGTATTTGTTGCCAATAAATTGCTAATAAATAATAAAAATAATACCGTTAGGGATGCTTTTAGTAGTTTCATTACCATCAATTTTCGATTAAGCTTCTGGTTTATGTTTGTTTGCTTTAGCAAAAGTAACAAATAAAATTTTAAGCGTTTATTCCTGATTATCAACGTAATTGCTCGCTAAATAATCCTTTCATTCCTTTTAAAAAAAGGGACTACACCGCATTAAAATGGGCTAGTCCCTTCCTTTTAAAATATGAAACTGAATATCTGCAAATCATTCAAGTGTATCTTATTGGAAAGAATAAGCACCAGTGTTCACGTTGAATTTTACAGTATAAGTGCCGGCTGTTACCGGGATATTCGGGCCGTTGGCCACGGCAGTACCCGATGGGAAGTCGGCGGCTCCCCAATTCCAGCCCCAGCCATCATTGGCGCGGAATTTTGCTTCACCGTTAACCAGGTCAATGGTTAACGTTACTACCCCAATTTCTGAAGCATTGGGTGTCATGTTGGTATCAGAATCCCAGCCACCTGGTGTGGCCGAGCCAATGATACCAATGCTTGCCGGGGCAAAGCTATACGCGCCTGTGCTTGGGTTGAACGTTACTACATAAATACCGGCAGTGACCGGGATGTTCGGGCCATTCTTGGTACCTATGCCAGATGGGAAATCACCAGCGCCCCAGTTGTCATCCCAGGCATTGTTGGTCCTGAATTTGGCTTCGCCATCTCCCAAACCGATGACAATCGAGTATGAGCCATCGCCGTTATCGGCCAGATCGGTGTCAGAATCCCAGCCTCCCGGCGTGGCCGAGCCACTAATACCAACCGATCCGATGCCCGGTACGAAATTGTATTCGCCGGTTCCCGGATTAAAAGTTACTTTGTAAAGACCGGCAATCACCGGAATATTCGGGCCATTCTGTGTGGCAATTCCAGAAGGGAAATCCGCCGCTCCCCAGTTGGTATCCCAAGAATCATTCGCGCGGAATTTGGCTTCGCCGTCGGTCAGTGAAATCAATAAACTAAAAGTGCCATCGCCGTTATCGGTCAAATCGGTATCAGAATCCCAGCCTCCCGGCGTAGCAGAACCGATGATACCGATGGAAGGGAATCTAATAAATTCGATGGTGTAAACTAGCGTTTTGTCATTGAATGTAAGCTTGTAGAAAGCCTCCCCCTGATTGGATGGGAGATTAGCTAATGAAATATTCGTACCAAATTCGTCAGCTTTGCCATCGTGTTCATTATCACCCCAGTTTCTGCCCATAAAGAATGGGCCTTCCGAGAATTTGAATTTGTCGGTTGGCTTCAACTGTATCTGATCCAAGACCCAAGTATTATCAGCAACCAGGTTGAATTTGTAATCGCTACCTTCATAATTATTGAAAGAACCGAGTAAATACAGACTTTTAATATTGGTAGCATAAATTACCGCAGGCGTAATGGTGTAGCGCAGTGTTTGATCGTTCCAGGTAAAGTTTACTAAGCCAGAAGGACTGGAAGCAGAGTTTGCCCCTCCACCTGTAGTCAATTCTACAATGCCATCACCATCTGAATCACCCCAGTCATCCTTACACCAATCGGCGCAGTTTTTCAATTTCCACTCACCACCATCCATCAAAATACCTTTGATTTCCCAAGTGTTATCGGCTATCAAAGTAAGACGATCTGCACCCCAACCATTGAAGCTACCTGCCAGGAACATTTCATCTTGATTTGCGGCAAAAGGCAATGCAGATATCTCAAAAGTTACTTTACTGGTCTGAGTTTTCTGATTGACATCTGTTACTGTAATCTCAATTGTATAACCCTTGGCAATCGCCAAATTAGCAGCATTAAAGGTAGAACCTTTAATAACTAATGAATCAGCTGTACCAGAGATGTTTTGATCGGCTTTTGCCAACTGCGTTCCAGCAGGGTCTTTCAGAATAAGAATAGCATTAGCAAGCGGTGAAGTAGTACCATCCACAAATTTCACAACTACATCAAAATCCCCCTTAACCACTTTGCTATTATTAGCAGGGCTTACGCTCAAGATACCCGGCGGAAAATCAGTTAGCCCTGCAATATCTATTTCTTCCGGACGACAAGAAAAAATAGAAATCGCTATGAGCAACAGAGAACCTATTTTTATAATGTTTTTCATCTTTTCAAAGATTAGATTAAATTAAAATGTTGAAAATCAATAACCTTGATTTTGATTCAATTTAGGATTCGCCAAAATTTCCGAAGCAGGAATTGGCAACAAATTGCGATAAGCCTCAGTGGTCTTACCTTCTTTCACACCGCCTTTCCAGGGAAATCCCGTTAACGGTAAATTGGTTAAAGCGAACCAAATCGGTACGGCGATGCCCTTCCCAGTATAATTCACGCGCTCTTTCATTCAAAATGAAATCCAATGTTAATTGGGCATCTGTGATATTGCCAGTGGTATTATTGTATGCTCTTTCTCTCAATTGATTGATCAAACTTACAGCAGTAGCGCGATCACCACCTGTGCCGCCTCTCAATACTGCCTCAGCATACATGAGAAAAGCATCTGCCAGACGGAAAATCGGGAAATCGGTATCGGGGTGATCCAGATCAGCACCAGGTACACCTTCTGAGGAAACATTGGTATATTTCGGAACAGCGTAGCCATCATTGAAATTGCTAATGGCATCGATTTCTTTAGATTGACCATTTGTATAGAAAATAGCCCGTTCGTCTACTTGCCCAGTCGCATCTGGGAATAAATCAACTAATACTTTAGTAGTTCTCAAACCATTCCATCCACCGTTGATGCCATAATCCGATCCTACCATGCTGCCACCTACCGGAGCGTGTACTAAATAAGTCATGCCACCCCAGGTTTGAGTGCTCTTACCATCGAAAGGAATTGCCCAAATGAGCTCATTCGAGGTGTTGTTATCCGTCATAAAGAGCATCCTATAAGTATCTTGCAGACTATAAGCTCCAGAATTAATCACCTTTTTACAAGCATCGATGCAGCTAGTATATTCGGCTTTACCAGTATACACTTCAGCATTCAAGTACAATTTTGCTTGCAACATCCATACAGCAGCGCGATCGGCTCTTCCGTACTCATTAGTGCCAGGAGGCAACATTTCATTTTCAATTTCGCTCAATTCTTTAGCGATAAATTCAAAAATAGTAGCCCGACTAGCTTGTGCAGGTGGTTCAGAACCAAAGCTGGATTCTTCAGTATAAAATGGCACATCGCCTAGCATATCTATGGCATGCCAGTAGCTCAATGCTCTCAAAAACCGAGCCTCCGCACGATACGCTTTGACTTTTTCCTGGGTAGCTGCGCTTACTTTTCTTGCATCCAGCTTATCATCTGTCGATTCACGCAAAAACTCATTAGCAAGCGAAACTTGGAAGAAGATGCGATAGTACATCGCCCGAACAAATTGATTAGCAGAAGTCCAGGTATGAGCATGCAAGTCAGGCAAGCCTTCATCCCCCCAGCCAATCACGGCTTCATCTGTAGTCAATTCTTGCAATTGCCAATATTGACGCAGATAATTAGAAAAACCTTCATCCAAACTGGAAATATCCGCTTGCCCGGCAGGGCCTTGTTGTCCAGTCACTGCCAATCCAGCATATACTTTTGCAATGAAAGACCGATAAGAAGATTCATCCTGGAAAAGTACATCAGGAGTAGTGCTACTTTGCGGCTGTAAGTCAAGGTCTGTACAACTCGACACTAGCACCAGTATTAATATGAATAAAATATTTATAATGTTTTTCATAAAATCAACTTTTGATTAAAAAGTTAACAAAGTGTTCATTTACAAACCAAGACTCAAGCCAAAGATAAAAGCACGCGATCTCGGATAAGGATTATTATCAATACCGTTTCCGACCTCAGGATCCAAGCCTGTATAATTGGTAAATACGAACAGGTTTTGCCCGGTTACATATAAGCGCAGGTTGCGATTATTGCCCAATTTATCAAAAGAATAACCCAGTGTAATATTATCCAATCTTAGGAAGGAAGCATCTTCTACATAGAAATCGGAGAAATATTGCGGACGCTCATAATTTGAAATCAGCACCGAAGTATGCACATTGTTTACAAAACCTGGGCGCTCATCAATCCGATCGTAATAACCGTAATTAGAAGCGTTGTTGTTGTAAATATAATTACCAATATTGCTGCGAAGTGTGAAGTTTAAGTCAAAGTTTTTGAAACTGAGCTGAGAACCAATTCCTAAAACAATATTAGGCGCAGGTTTTTCAAGTGGGCGCTTGTCAAAATCGTCGACCTTGCCATCTTTATTGGTATCTACATAAATATCCTTTAAATCTACTGTACCATCTTCGTTATTATCTACGCCGTCGGGTAATGGATTGCCATCAGCGCCTTTTTTATGCTCAAATACATAAAATGCATTGATTGGCTGACCCACTTGCAGAATTTGAACATTATTACCAACACCGCCAGAAATGCCTCCAGTGAGAATACCAGCCGTGCTTACTTGATCAATCGCCAAAATTTTATTGGTATTATGCGCGCCATTGAAAGATACATTCCAAGAGAAATCTGGTTTGTCAATTACAAAGGCATTCAAGGTCAATTCCACACCTTGATTCTCAACAGAGCCAATATTGGTCAAGACGCGGTCGGTAAGATTTGTACCTGCCGGTACATTCACCGTGAAAAGTAAGTCCTTTGTCTTTTTATAATAATAATCTATGGTACCATTGATCTTGCCATTCAAAAAGCCAAAATCTAAACCAATGTTATATGAAGAAGTTTCTTCCCATTTCAGGTTTGGATCGTAGCCATTTGGGCGGGCTGTCGTCACAAATTCATTCCCAAATTGATACCGTGCCCTCGCATCGCTCAAAAGAATAAGTCGGCAAGTACCGGAAATCCCCGATTTCTTGGTTACCAGTAATCCCATAGCCCAAGCGCAATTTTAGGTCAGAAAATGTTGAAGATAAGCTTTCTGCAAAGTCTTCCTGCATAATTCTCCAAGCAAAAGCAGCCGATGGGAACGTACCCCAGCGATTATTCTCACCAAAGCGCGTTGAACCGTCGCGGCGCACCGTCACTGTCAATAAATACTTGTCTTGGAATGAGTAATTCGCTCTACCAAAGAAAGAAATCAAGCGATTCTCAACCACGCTATTAAATGCCTCAAATTCTGTAGCAGGTGCTGTGCTATTCGAACCGAAAATATCGGTAGTCAGATCAAATGCCCGGAAAGACGGATATTCGTTATAAAAATTCTGATAAGAATAACCAGCCGTGAAATCCAGTCTGTGGTCTGAGCCAAATGAACGATTATAATTCAAATAAGCATCCAACAAAGTGTTGAGTCGGGTAAAGTTTTCTCTGCGGAGCTCACCGGTGTAATTGGTGAAAGGTGGCCGCGAAAGCGTTGTAGGCTGGAAACGCTTGCGTTCTCCGTTATTGATATCATATCCCAGATTCAATTTAGCAGTCAGGCCCGGCACAAAGTCATTGAATTTGTAGTCAAACTCGAGATTGCCAATATTGCGGAAGCTCTTACCAAAATCCTCTTGCTGCTCAATGAAAGAAACAGGGTTGCGAGGAGACTGAGGCAATGGATATTCAAAATAACCCCCAAAAGCTGTATTGGTAGGGTCGTAAACTGCTTGGGTCGGGTCAAAACTAGAAGCTGAAGCACCCACATTGGGATCATATTGATCTTTAGTAAATGAGCCTTTTATATTGGCATTGATATTCAAACGACTATCAAATAAAGAATGGTTATAATTGAGTGAAAAGTTCGTCCGCTCCGTCTTGGATGCACGAACAACTCCTTCCAGGCTTTGATAACCCGCAGAAAGTCGATAGCCCATATTTTCTCCACCACCTGTGAAGCCCAGGTTATGGCTTTGACCACTAGCAGTTTGAGTCACTTCGTCAAACCAATTGGTGTCATTGTTTCCCAAAATAGCCAATCTTTCTGGCGCTTTGAATGTCACCAAATTCCTAAAATCCTGTTCACCAAATACATCAGGTTCACCAGCAAACTCCGCCGTATTGTAATAACCATCATAAGTAAGGCGACTTCTTTCGCCAGCTTTACCTTTTTTAGTGGTAATGATAATAACACCATTAGCACCACGAGAACCATAGATTGCTGTTGCGGAAGCATCTTTCAAGACGGTGAAGGTCTCAATATCATTAGGATTGAGGAAGTTCAAAGGATTACGCCCTGAAGAAAAACCACCAGGGTTATGGGGAGCATTGTCGATGGGCACTCCATCGATAACATAAAGCGGCTCGTTACTAGCATTAACCGAAGTACCTCCGCGAATGCGCACGGAAGTTTGACCTCCAGGCTCTCCACTGTTGGAAGTGATCTGCACGCCTGCAACTTTGCCAGTAATTAATTGATCGGGCGATACAATCGCACCCTTATTAAAATTCTTACTGGAAATAGCGTTTACCGCCCCCGTTGCATCTTCTTTTTTAACCGTACCGTAACCAATAACCACTATCTCGTCGAGTACTTCTCCGGCTTGAAGCAACACGTCTATCACATTAGAAGCACCAATTGCAATACGCTGGGCAGTATAGCCCGTGTAAGAAAACTCAAGTTCAGTAGCGCCCGCAGGTATCTGCAGGGAATAAGTTCCATCGATGTCAGAAATCCCACCGATACTAGTTCCCACTACCAGGATATTAGCACCGATTAAAGGTTCTTTACTCTGAGCATCGGTAATCGTACCGGTGATAGTTCGCTGGGCAAATGCTGCATTGCTGCAAAGCAGCACCACGGCGATCAGCCAACAGCCATACAAAAACTTAGCTTTCAGTTTCATAAACTAAACATTCAGGTTATTAAATCAATATGATTCCTCCGATTAAATACCAACAACAAAACTTTACTTGGTAAAATCGAATATGCTCAAATTTATAGGCTGAAAATGGGATAACAAAGTTTTTAAGGTTGACAAAAGGTTATCAAAGTTGATTAAAGCATTGATAATCAATAATTTATCAAAAAGATGATTTATATCACCTTTATTTTAGCTAAAAACTCTTTTTTTACTAAAGCTGCATAATATGATCCACTAGAGTTTCCTGGGACGATAAATCCATACGCTTACGCAAGCGCGACCGAGCAGTTTTGACGCTTTCAGCAGAAATTCCGAGGATAGTAGCAATTTCTTGAATAGATAAATTAAGGCGAATCAAAGCACAGAGGCGCAGCTCTTGTTGAGATAAATGAGGATGTTGTTCCAATAAACTTTCAAAAAAGCCAGCATACACATTTTCAAAATAAAGCTTAAACTTTTCCCATTCTTCATCTTTGCGAAAGCTGTAATCGATCATAGAAATATATTGCCGAAGCTCCGATTTGTCTTTACGATCAGATTGGCGAATAGCTTTATTTAGTTCCAATTGCAATTCTTTAAGCGATTCATTTTTTTGGATAAGGTGAAGCGTATAAATCGTTAGTTGTTTGTTTTTATATTCTATTTGCTCGCGAAGTTGCTTTTCTTTAAGTTGGCGATAACGCTCATTTTGTTCAATAATCTGATTTTTTTGTTTGTTGATTTCAGCTGTACGCGCTGCTACAATAGCTTCCAGACGCTTTTTTTGCTGTAATAATTGCCAATTATAGACACGCACTAAGCCCACTAAGAATAGCGAAAAAGCCATGAGAAATAAGGAGACTGCCCACCATTTTTGATACCAAATGCTGGTCACTTCAAAACTAAAGGAATTAGGCTCACTCCACAAAAAGCCGCCATGCTGTTGTGCTCTTACCTCAAGAATATATTTGCCCGGAGCCAAAGAAGGTAAAATAATACCGTTTTCACGATCCAAAGACGACCAGGCCGAAGTATCCTGCCCGATCAGCCGAGTTTGATACTGAAGTCTTTCGGAAGGAAAAGAAAGTGCCAGATAAGTAACTTCGATATTTGATTTAGCAGGCAAGGATAATTCCTCATTAGAAGTAAATGATCGCTTGATTCCATTTACTTTTAATGAAGTAAATACAGGTTTTGGTGTAATACTATTCGAGGAATTATTGCGACGAAAAAGTGCCAGCCCTCTGGAAGTGCCCATCCAAAGATTATTATCAAAATCAAATAATAGCCCTTGTTCAGAAAGATTATTGCTCGGCAAGCCACTGGATTGATCGTACAATAACGCGGACTGACCATCGTAAGCAAGCAACCCGCCAGGAGTTGCAATCCACAAAACACCATCATCTGAAAAATGAAGCGCTTGGATGGGTTCATCAATCGGCACTTTGCCTAAATCAACTCTAATAACGCTAGGTTCATGCGTTTTATCTGCATTCAAATAATATTTTAATAAGCCATGCGATGTACCCAACCAGTAAACATTATTATTTTCAGCTACAATGGTTCGAACAGTAAAATTGCCACTCACCGTAAAATCAAGTGCCTGACTCATATTTACAAAAGAATCAACTGGTGGAAAATAGCAATAAAAATAGCTCTTCTGTCCAACACCTCCAGCAAATATGACCCCGTTATCAGTCTCAAAAATAGTTTCACTATAGGCTATTTGATTGTCTTTATAAAAATGTAATTGATTGTCTTTATCTATGCGTATCAATCCGTACGGGTGATTCCCGCAAATCCAGATATTACCGGATTTATCTTTAATGATTTTAGAAATATTATTACTCGTAGGGCGAATAGTATTAATATAATTAAGCTTATTTTTAATTATATCATAATAATAAATACTTCCATCCAATGTGCCAATCCAAAGTCCATTCGTATCACATAGTAACGCAGTCGGAGAAAGGCTCAAAGGCAAAGACGAAAAAGTGGTTTCAAGATTGTAATCACTCCTCTTGATAAAATAAAAATGCTCCCATGTGCCTACCACAAGCGTACTGTCTGGCATAATGCCGAGTACTTCAATGGCAACACCTGGCTCATTAAGTGGCATTTCCTTGAAAAAACCAGGCATAAGCGAAATAACATTTTCGCTACCCGCTACCCACAATCCATTATGCTGATCATAAGCAAGCCCCAGAATATCGTTGAAAGATAAAGAGCTTACTTTTGAAAATGCTTTCTCTGTTATGTGGATTTTATATAATCCATTCGTCCAGGTTCCAGCATAAAAATCGTTGTCAATTAAAATTGAGCAAGAAACATCTTGAAGGGCCCCAATCTTTTTCCAGTATTTTATTCTGGGATATGCCAATTCTATTTCAAAAACGCCTTCTCTACCGCTGATCCAATACTTGTTTCCTTCGATTTTTACAAAACTGGTCGCATTGCTTAATGGAAAACCTAAGGTACAATTTATAAAAGCATCCTTGACCGAATCGTAAAAGTACAAAGCCCCGCTAAATGATAAGGCTACAAACGCCCTGTATCGTCTTCGATCATTGAAAAGCTTCTATAAATACTATAGATATTTCCACTATCTATACTCTGCGGGAAACGATATTTCTTTATTTTGCCATCTTTGAAGCGTACAATAGATTGCAATTCACCAATCCAAAGCGTTTGGTTTTTACCTTCGTATAAGGTTTTTGGAAAAAACAATTGTTCGTCGGTATCAACGGTGCCACCCGTTATCAACTTTCGGAAATAGGTTGTATCCGGCCGACTGATAATCTCCGTGACGCCATAATCATGCACAACTAAAAGAGGTTTATCCTTGCGTTTTAGAAAACCTTTTGCAAATCTGCCTGGTAATTCGTCTTTAAAGAAAATGGAGCTTTTGCCATCAAGTCTGATTAATCCTTCATCGGTTGCAATCCACACAAAACCAATATTATCAGTTGCGATAGCCTTAATCAATCCTTTGGATAGCCCTTCATAAAAATTATAAACGCCAGATTGAACAAGCTGTCCTTTGGCGATTGTTATTGAACAAATAAATAATATTATATAGAAATACTTCATAATCGGGCTTCTCAGGAATTGTAAATTCCCCTGAATTTACTACTTCAAAACGAACATACAGAATGTATCGCTGCATTTTAATGGCATACGCTATATAAAGACAATAACGGAAACAGAGTAATGATAGAAACAATGAATGAAAAGTAAAAAATTTTGGTGAATGCCCAAAAAATAAAAATCCCAGCCTCATACGAGGCCGGGACTGCTTTCATACTAATCCAATTATGAAGAAGATCGTTAATAGAGTTTTTTCAACAAATGTCAATTAAAAATATTCAATAAAGAATGTGTCTTGCCTTCTAATACAGTCTGTCCGCAGAGATAGGCATCAATTGATCTTGCTGCTTCTCTTCCTTCACTGATCGCCCAAACGACGAGCGATTGCCCTCGGCGCATATCACCTGCGACAAATACTTTTTCTACATTAGTTTGAAAATGGGTTGGGGTCGCCTTCACATTTCCGCGCTCATCTAATTGAACGCCAAGTTGTTGTAACAGTCCTTCATACTGCGGGTGAGCGTAACCAATGGCTATAAAAGCCAGGTTGCAATTAATACTTTGTAGAGAGTCGGGGAGTTCACGGAAAATATATTTTCCTGTGATTTTATCTTTTTGCCAATCCAAATTTACGACTTGTATTGAATTTACCAAATTTTTTTTGTCGGGAATAAACATTTTTGTCAAAATAGCCCATTCTCGCTGGCATCCTTCTTCATGCGAAGAGGAGGAAGTATAGACCAATGGCACGTTTGGCCAATCTGCCAGATCCGATTGCAAAGGCGGCATATCGTGGTATTGTAATTGGGTTACCGAAGCTGCGCCTTGACGATTAGCATTACCAACACAATCAGAACCTGTGTCGCCGCCACCGATAACCACTACGTGCTTGCCCTTGGCATCGATCAATTGATCTTCTGGAATAAGGTCTCCTGCTACGCGCCGATTGCATTGCTCCAAATATTCCATCGCAAAGTGAATGCCTTTCAGTTCTCTCCCCGGGATATTCAAATCTCTTGGAACTAATGAGCCACCACATAATAACATTGCATCAAATTCATCCAGTACGTGCTGTACATCAATATTTCCGCCTACTTCCGCGTTCGTTTTAAAGCGAATTCCTTCGTTTTCCATAATAGCAATACGGCGCTCGATGACCCATTTCTCTAATTTAAAATCAGGAATACCGTAACGCAAAAGCCCGCCAATGCGATCACTTTTCTCAAAAACGGTGACCAAATGCCCTGCTTTGTTCAATTGCACCGCCGCCGCTAAGCCTGCCGGGCCAGAGCCTACAATTGCTACTTTCTTCCCACTCCGAATAACAGGCGGTTGAGGCCGAATATATCCTTTTTCAAAAGCAATTTCTGCGATTGCTTTTTCGATATGCTCAATAGCGACGGGCGATTCATTGATACCCAGCACACAAGCCGACTCGCAAGGCGCCGGACAAATGCGCCCCGTAAATTCCGGGAAATTATTGGTGCTGTTCAAAATCTCAAAGGCATGATGCCAATCTTCCTCGTGTACCGCCTCATTGAATTCAGGAATAATATTGCCTAACGGGCAGCCATTATGACAAAAAGGCACACCACAATCCATGCACCGCGTCGCCTGCTGCACGGTTTTCTGATCATCGAAATCTTCGTAGATTTCTTTATAATCCTTGACTCGCTCCTGCGGCTTCCGCGATTTCGGCGTTTCTCTATTATATTTTAAAAAACCTTTTGGATCCATTTTTTGAAGTGCGATTTACGAAGTACGAGGTACGATATTTACGATACAAACCTTCTATTCTTACAAACGTGAAAATCAAATCTCAAACTCACTAAATAACTCCAGTCGAATTCGTCACAATTCATTTCCATTTATTTCAAAACCTTTAATGTCCCAATCCAACCGGCGCTAATTCTATTTCAGTTTCAATTTGTCGTGATTTCTTTATCAACAAAACTGCCTTATAATCTCTTGGCATCACTTTTACAAAATATTGCTTTTCGGATTCCCAATCATTGAGCATTTGCAAAGCTACATTGCTGCCAGTATATCGGAACTGATTGCGAATCAGCGTTCTAACCAATTCATAATCTTCATCTTCCATCGGGTCTAAGTCCACCATTTCTGCATTGACGCGCTTTTCAAATTTTTTATGCGGATTATACACAAATGCCACACCGCCGCTCATACCCGCTGCGAAATTCTTGCCGGTTTCGCCCAAAACAACGACGACGCCACCGGTCATATACTCGCAACCATGATCGCCAATGCCTTCTGTCACGGCGATCGCGCCAGAATTGCGCACCGCAAAACGTTCACCGGCCATGCCTACGATATAGGCTTCACCAGAAGTCGCGCCGTACAGAGCCACATTACCGATGATAATATTTTGTCTAGTTTCAAATTTTGCATTCCGATCAGGAACAACCACTAAACGTCCACCTGATAAGCCTTTTCCAAAATAATCATTCGACTCTCCTTCCAGTACAAAATGCAGATCCCGCGCCCCAAAAGCGCCAAAACTCTGCCCTGCCGAGCCTCTAAAGCGGAACTCAATCGTGCCATCCGGCAATCCTTGTCCACCGTAGCGTTTGGAAATTTCATTAGATAACATCGTTCCTGTTGCTCGGTCGGTATTGCGAATATCGAAATTAGAGCTAATGCTTTGTCCATGCTCCAATGCTGGTTCGGCAATGTGGATCAATCGACGATCCAATATATCGGCAATGCCATGATCTTGTTCAATTTTCTTATATGTACCGACCCAAGCCTCAGCGGGTTGTTTATATAAAATTGGCGTCAGGTCAAGATGCTTGTATTTCCAATGTGGAATATGACTTTTCGGGCGAAGCATTTCTACTCGACCTACCATTTCATTCACTGTACGGAAGCCAAGTTCGGCCATGATCTCGCGCAAATCTTGCGCAAGGAAAGTGAAAAAATTGATAACATGTTGCGGATCGCCTGTAAATTTCTTACGCAATTCCGGGTCTTGTGTGGCCACGCCTACCGGGCAAGTATTTAAATGGCATTTTCGCATCAAGATACAACCTTCCACTACCAAAGCAGCCGTAGAAATCCCCCATTCTTCTGCGCCAAGCAGCGCTGCAATGGCTAAATCTCGTCCCGTGCGGATTTGCCCATCGGCTTGCACCGTCACGCGGTCGCGGAGTTTATTTTTTACTAATGTCTGTTGCGTTTCCGCCAAGCCTAATTCCCAAGGAAGTCCAGCGTGCCGAATCGAAGTTAAAGGCGAAGCGCCTGTACCACCATCATGCCCGGAAATCAGAATTGCATCTGCGTGCGCTTTCGCAACACCAGAAGCGATAATACCTACGCCTGCTTTTGAAACCAGCTTAACGCTGATGCGCGCCGCGGGATTGGAATTTTTTAAATCGAAAATCAACTGCGCTAAATCTTCAATCGAATAAATATCGTGATGCGGCGGTGGAGAAATCAAACCCACACCTGGCGTGGAATGTCGCACCCGACCAATCCATTCATCTACTTTATGCCCGGGCAACTGACCACCTTCACCAGGCTTTGCGCCTTGCGCCATCTTGATTTGTAGTTCATCGGCATTTGCCAGATAATGACTCGTCACCCCAAAACGACCAGAAGCCACTTGCTTCACCGCCGAGCGTTCCCAATCCCCATTTTCTTTGATTTCAAAACGCATTTCATCTTCGCCACCCTCACCACTATTGCTTTTCGCGCCGATACGGTTCATCGCAATCGCCAAAGTTGAATGCGCTTCATGCGAAAGCGAACCAAAAGACATCGCCCCGGTAGCAAAGCGTTTAAAAATATTTTCAATCGGCTCGACCTCTTCAATCGGAATGCTTTTTCCTTTTCTGAAAGTAAGCAAACCGCGCAGCGTCATTGCCTGTTCGTTTTGTTCATTTATTAACTTAGCATATTTGCGATAAGCAGTGTAATCGTTCTTTCGTGTCGAATATTGCAACAAATGAATGGTCTGCGGATTGAACAAATGTGCCTCGCCTTGCTGTTTCCATTGAAATACGCCACCTACGTCGAGCTTTGGATTTGGAATGTTTTTATCAGGATAAGCCATTTGATGACGCGCGATTGACTCTCGTGCAATTTCATCAAAACCAATGCCTTGAATCCTCGACACCGTGCCTGTAAAGCATTCTTCAATCACCGATTTGTGAATGCCTAAAGCTTCAAAAATCTGTGCACCCTGGTAGGATTGGAAAGTGGAGATCCCGATTTTAGACATAATTTTCAACAAACCTTTGCCAAGTGCCTTATTATAAATATCAATTAACTTTTCCAGCTTCTGCCCGGACTCAAAAAAGTTTTTCTCCTTCAACTCGGCAATCGTTGCATAAGCCATATAAGGACTCACCGCACTCGCGCCAAAGCCTACCAACGTTGCAATATGATGCGTTTCCCAAATATCACCTGCTTCTACCACAATAGAAGTCGAACCTCGCAGCCCCTCCCGGATAAGGTGATGATGAACAGCGCCCACCGCCAAAAGCGACGGAATGGGCGCATTCAAAGCGTCGGCTTGACGGTCGGATAAAATGAGAATATTCTTACCATTGCGCACCATATCCTCCGCCGTAGCACATACCTGGTGAATCGCTGCACGCAAACGTCCGCGTTGTTCATCAGGCTTGAAAAGGATATCAATTACACCTGACTGGAAATTATGGTGTCGAATATATTTTATCTTTCTAAAATCGGTATCGTTCAAAATCGGACTGGGCAAGTGAATAAACTGCGCCCGATCGGCATTCAAATCAAGCATATTGCCTGCGCCGCCCAGCATCGCAAATAAAGACATCACCGAACGTTCTCGAATTGGATCAATTGGTGGATTGGTCACTTGTGCGAAAAGCTGTTTGAAATAATTAGCTAAATGCTGCGACCGTTGCGACAATACCGCCAGCGGTGTATCTGCGCCCATAGAGCCAATTGGGTCTTCGCCGCCTTTCACCATTGGCGAAAGCATGGTTTTCAAGTCCTCGCGCGTGAAGCCAAAGAGTTGCTGGCGTTGAAGCAGCACATTTTCTTCCATGTTTTCCTCCGCTTCGCTATGCGCAGGCAAATCGCGCAAAAAGAGACGGTTGCGATCCAACCACTCGCGGTACGGCAATCGCTGACAAATCAAGGCTTTTAATTCTTTATCCGCTACCAATCGGCGCTTTTCTAAATCCGCAATCAGGATTTTTCCAGGCTGCAAACGACCTTTCATCAATACTTTCGACTGATCCACCGGCAAAGCTCCGGCTTCAGAAGCAATGATTAAACGGTCATCCTCGGTCAATACATAGCGTGAAGGGCGCAAACCATTTCGGTCGAGCATGGCACCGGCCACCGTGCCATCGGTAAAACAAATGGACGCGGGGCCGTCCCAGGGTTCCATGATGGTTTTATGATATTCGTAAAATGCTCGTTTATAGTCATCCATCTGATCATCATGCTCCCAAGCTTCGGGAATCATCATCATCAGTGCATGCGCAATTGAAAAGCCACTCAGCACTAAAAATTCTAATACGTTATCAAAATTGCCCGAATCGGAAAGCGATTCGCCGCATATAGGCTTGAGTTTTTCTAATTCCTCTGCATCAAACAAAGGAGAATAAAGCGCTTTTTCTTTTGATTTCCACCAGTTTAGGTTTCCAGTGATGGTATTGATCTCTCCATTATGCGCGATGTAACGCAAGGGCTGCGCCAGTTTCCATTTGGGTGTGGTATTCGTTGAAAATCTTGAATGCACGACGGCTACTACCGAGGTAAAATCCTCATTTTGCAAATCAAGAAAATAGGGACGCAGCTGATAAGTTGTCAATTGCCCCTTGTAAACCAGCGTTTTATACGAAAATGACGGAATGTAAAAATGATCGCGCCATCCCGGAAAGGAGATTTGGATTTGATGCGTTACGAATTTTCGTAATACGTACAGACGTCGTTCCAGCATTTCGGGCGACGATTCCTCTTTCAATCGTACAAAAACCTGCTCCATCCAAGGTTCTACGGCGATAGCAGAATTGCCAAGCCCGGCATTATTGGTCGGCACAGGCGATAGCCCAGCAATTCAAAACCCAATTCGTCAATAAAATCATCAAAGATTACGCGGCATTGTTCGCGCAGCCAGGGCTCCATCGGAAAAAAACCATCCCGACCCCGTAGCTGCCATATTCTGGTAGCTCGAAGCCCACATTCTTGCATTCTTTCACAAAAAAATCGTGCGGCACTTGCACCAGGATTCCTGCACCATCGCCAGTGTTCGCCTCGAAGCCACAAGCGCCGCGGTGTTCCATGTTTTCCAGCATACGGAGTGCGTCTGCCACGAGTTGATGCGACTTTTTCCCACTCAAATCCGCGATCAAGCCCGTTCCACAGGCATCCTTTTCTAATTCCGGTAGATATAAACCTCTTTGGTCACTTTCCATAGTTCTTGTGGTTGATGGTTTAGGCCTGCGTAATCAACTGATAATTGGTTAGTTACAATTTCCAACTTCTTTTAAAGTAATTTCGATAGTTCAACTATCATTTGGCATTATCTGGATCAGGGAGTTAGATTTTGATAGGGAATTCAAAAGTAAGCAAAGAAACGGGATGTTTTCTTGAAAAAATTTTAAAAACTCCGACCGCAAAACATTAAAATGATAAGAAAAAAGCCAATTCTTAGAATAAATTCAATTTTCAATATTGAAATAATAATTCTTATAATTTTTATTTTCAGGAATAAAATTCCGCATTAATCAAGATATACAAAACAAGCTAGCAATATAAGGCTACCTCTTTTTTAGCAATTGCAAGCATAGCGTGTCTAATTGCTACGTTTTCAAAAGAAGGAAAAGCGCGTCTTTGCAGAAGACCTCATCTCTTACTCCTACTCTTTTGAACACTTTCTGAAAAACATAAATAAAATAAAGATTGAATGTATAAAAAATCACCATTTTCATCCAAAACGTCTAAAGCAGGCGCAGCGGCCTCTAATAGTGAAACAAGCTGATTGGTCTCCGCATCAAAATACCAGGTCTGGATTAATTTATATTCATTACTATAAAGATTAAAGCCCAATTTTGGATTTTCCTTTGTTTTTATTGTTTGTTCATAAGTTTCGGTATGATATGATATAATCGTGTCCACTGAATAATTAAATATTTTATTATACTCTTCTGTATCTATCATATCTTTACAACAACGACCAGTCCCCGTAGAATAAATAGCTGTTTTTCTTTGCTTTGGCAGCTGAAAAAATACTTGCTCGAATGTTTTATTCATATCACCTTTCAGCGTTTTGAACGCATTTTTATTTACATATTCTGATGTTTCCATTGTAAACGAAACCTCCGGCAAATTAATATTATACTGTTTTTCATTTACTTTTGGGAAAGCTATGTAACAAAAATTTCTTTCCTTTCAAAATAAATTGCTATTTTCTTGAATAATAGTAGCATCAAACTTATTCCCAAATTATATTTGGTCAATTCTTTTTTTTTATAATTATAATAATATATTTGTTTTACAATATAAAAGATGAATATTTTGGTAAATTGGTTCGCAAATAAAAGCAATTTTATATAAGCTTGAAAATTTCTTGATCGAAAGTCTAAATAATATCTAAGATGTTTTAACGATTTCTTCTTCTGTAATAGTTTTTTTTGCACATTTTCGCATAAACAGGCAACTCTCCTTTTTTAACGGGATTAATCAATATTTGCATTTATGGATCATGCGTCATTGCAATAATTAAAATTGTTTTTGCTGAATGCGATAATTATAAGTTCGTCTGTTTTCAGATAGATTCTCTTTCATCCCCTCCGGTAAGCTTCCGGCTCAAAATTATATTCCAATTCTATCTCTCCTATCCATTCAATGTCTGGATTGGTCAGTAAATCCTCGATTTGAGCGATGATGGGAAGATTTAAAATGAGGATAAAAATGATCAAAAGGGTTGTTTTCATGTTATAATTATTTAGTAATAAGAACGCAAAAACAACCCAAAGTAACAGTTTTATGATATAGGAGTGTAAGAAGCTTGATAATCTTGATCTGTGATTTGTTTCAAATGATGTTTCATGTGGTTGACATAATCCGCCGCCAACCATTCCAGGCTATGTAATTCCGCTTCATCCTGGCCCGTATTACAGATTTTGGAATAATTCTCAGGATTCATATTATCAAGAATCCAGCAAAGATGCAGGTTGAGCGTTGCCCAAAAATTGATCAATTGCCAGGCATCATATTCCTGATAATGCGCTAATTCCACCCATTCATCCTGGTGATAAACGATTTGTGGCGGCTCGGCGTAGTACTGTCCGCGTATAAAGCGCTGGATATTATTTTGAGCAGAATCGCAGAGGTGACCAATCAATTCTTTCTTGCTCCATCTTTCAGGCGAGGGCTTATGCATTAATTCTTCCTGGCTAAGTCCCTGAAAATGAATAGAATACTGTTCAATGAGCTCACGTAGCTCGGTGGTAATGTGTTGCATATCGAGTGATTTTTGATGTTAATATTAAAACGCTGTCAACACATGATGTGCTGACAGCGTGAAGCGCCAAATATACAATTTCTATTGTATTTTCGACATAAATGCGGCCATGCCTGTGGTATCAACATTGCCTGTAATAGACCAGGCGAAATCGACTTTGAGCTTACCTGTAAAAAATGGATCATCCAGGCTAATATATTGATCCCCGCTATATGTAAAGTCTTGATTATTGGGTGGTTGTTGTGTGAAGTTTGCCAGAATATGACAACTCATACAATTACTGCGCACGCCCACATCATTTTGAATCGGTTTGCCATTCGATACGACTACTGCTTTTCGAGCAAAAACACTATTACCAAAACCAGCTTCCAAATAAGGATTGAATCCATACACCACGCTGCCTACGCTCTGCCCGCCGTACTCAGGCTGTACCGGATTGACCATACTGTATGCCACCGTCATCGCGTAATGGCTCGCTGCTGCATCCAATGCTTTTGGTCGCATCGCTGCGATTGCCGCTGAGCTTGGTGCAGGCGGATTGTCAGGATTCGGCGCCCACCAAAACGACTGCCAGGTCCAACGCGTTGTTTCGCGTGTGGCTACGTGCATTGCTACCAGAATAGCATAATCCCCGGCTTGCGCCTGATGCGCTTGATCTAATCCAAATTCCTGATTGAAATAATTGGCGTCTTCTTGCGAAAGCTGGAAGTGCACAAAATCTGATATATCATAGGTGGTCGCAGGTGCAGGGCCTTGGCAATTCTTGTCCACACTACCATTACCTTGTCCTTGATTTTTTACATCTACATAAATACAAGTATTCCAATCTTCTTCCGGGAAGCCCTGAGACTGCGCATTCGGGCCCGGCCAAGCCGCCATCGCATACAATCCATTATTCGATTGCAAAGCGCTCTGTGTAATAACTTTAAATGTAGGCTTTATCGTGATCGCATCATTTGGAAATCCTGGAATTTCGGTCTTTCCTTCCTGCATATATCCAGCCAAAGTTGTATATCTAAAAATCTTATTGGTCAAAGCAAATCCCGCAGCAGCAGGGCTATAGGCTACCGATACCGCGATTTGCGTATCGGGTTGTTCCGTGCCTCCTTTCAACATCGCTGCGTGCTCGAACTGATTGGGCATTTCCAATTTGGCTCTGCCGCGTTGCACATTTTCCAATGCAAAAAGTTCATTTTTTTCCTTTTCATTGGTCGCATTAATAATATCACTTGGCGTAGCCCATGTTTCAAAAACCCGCAGCACTTGATCTCCAATAGAATCATTTGACATAGAGGTGAGCCCTGCCCAGATGCCCCAGCCATGCAGGTGAATATTATTCATATCATTATTGGCGATCCAGTTATTGATCGTTGTCGAATCTTCAGGAAAATTAAATCCAGGAATGTCCAGTTTCGGGAACGGTGCAGGTACAAATTCATTCGCTTGCAATTCAGGTGTGGCTTCGGCGTCTTCTTTGGGTTGTGGCTTACAATGGATAAGCGCTAATGCTAATAGCATTAAAACAGGGAATAGTTTTACGATTTTCATAATAAATAAAGGTATTAGGTTAATGATGAATTACCTTTTGGAAAGTGTTGAATAGCGCTTGTAGTGTTCGGTTACAGGAAGGTCGTCTTTTGAAAATAGAGAGGCGAGCGAATGTTTAAGCCTCATGATTATGCTGCTAAGATAAGCTTTTATTCAGTAATGAACATGTATTTATTTAGGCTAAAAACTGGATTTGAATCTTTGTCAACCCCTAAGTCAATTTTTTTTCAGGTTTTTTTAATTTTTTTTTCAGGAAAAGTTCCGCTTAAAAAAGTTTTATTTTCACAAATTCAATCATAAAATCAATTAATTAAAATAATTCTCTATTTAAAATTGTAAAATTATTTTCACAAAGCGCCAATTTTGTCTTTGTTCTTAGCATTAAAATGTAAGATGTTTGTATTGTCAAACGAAATGAACGCCGATAGACGAATCGGCAAACAAAAGTTGGATATGTTACATGGGATATTAGTTTGAGAATAGTAAGTCAGGTTTCAGGGATAAAAAACCTGACTTACTACTCAACACTTTCGAGGGGAGATCCAACCACAATCATTGAAAGAACTTGACCAAAGATATAACCGGCTCTCGAAGCTGGTTCTTCAATATGCATATGTTCATGGGATTATAAATTTGTTGATAGTAAGTCGTATCGCCAAGCTGTGATGCGACTTACTTTTTTTATGCCCATGATAAACCGCAAAGCTAATATATCTTTTGACGTTACTTCCATTTTGGAGTCACATTTTTGGCAAAACCTTCTTCCAAATTCGTTAAACTTTTCCTATTCTCATTCGTCCAAATATCATTTCGAGATTCCTTACTCGTTCCAAATCTGTTTTTTAGCGAATTAATTTGAAATCTACTATTCAAATCAGGAATTTTGTAAAACCAACTTTTCGCATTTCAAATATCATATTACATATTTGTTTTATCCCAAAACTTAAAATCTAATGACTATGATGACTATTAACTGTGTAACGGGGACGCTTGCACCTTACGTACCCGATGCGAGTATGCCCTGGAATGAGCGTCGCATAATGCATTTGTATCGGCGATTGGGCTTTGGCGCTACGCCTGCACAGATTGCGGCCGGGCTTTCGCAAACACCTTCCAATTTGGTGGATGCCTTGATTGACGCGGCAATTGCGCTGCCTACTGCCCCTGAGCCGGAGTGGTCGGATTGGACAATTGGGCAATACAATGGCGATCAAAATCTGGCGATTGAGCAAATTTTCTCTTGGCGGCGGCGTTGGGTGTTGGATATGATCGGTAATGGGCCGCGCGAAAAATTGGCTTTATTCTGGCATAATCATTTCGTAACTCGCTTAGAATCATACGGTTGCCCCTCCTGGATGTATCAATATCATAAATTATTGCAAGAATACGCTTTCGGAAATTTCAAAGATTTTGTAAAAGAAATGGGCAAGACTCCTGCGATGCTGGTCTTTTTGAACGGGGTACAAAACACTCGATTCAGCGCTAATGAAAACTACGCCAGGGAGTTGTATGAATTATTCACGCTGGGCCGCGATAATGGCTACACCCAACAAGACATCGTGGAAACCGCAAAAGCCTTAACGGGCTGGAATGGTATCACCCAGGAAACGCTTTGCGGGCCGATTACTTTTGTTCCTGCGCTATTCGATCCAAGTTCAAAAACAATTTTTGGAAGAACTGGCAATTGGGGTTATGATGATGTTCATAATATTTTATTTCAAGAGCGTAGTAATCAAGTCGCAACATATATTTGTAAAAAGCTATATCAGGCATTTGTCAGCCCTGAGGTAGATGAGAATATCGTGACGCAATTAGCGGGCATTTTTATTTCCAATGATTTTGAAATCGCGCCAGTGCTGCGGGCTTTATTCAAAAGCGAGCATTTTTTTGATGATGCGAATATCGGTGTGATTGTGAAAAGTCCAATTGAGGCGGTCATTAGCTTCCTGAAAGAAGGAAATTTCCAGATTCAAGGTACGAATGAAGAATTGGACGGCATTATTTATCTGGCTTCTGAGCTTGGGCAAGAATTATTTAATCCTGTCGATGTAGCTGGCTGGCAGGGTAATCTTACTTGGGTCAACAGCAATACCCTCACCGGACGTTGGCAGGCTTTGCGTTTTGTACTTTATGCCTTGTTCCAGAGCTATCCTGAACAATTGCGGGCCTTTGCAGCAGGTTTGTCCAATGATTCTAATGATGCAGATTATATCACCGAGTTGATTGCCAATCATTTTTTGCCCAATGGAATGCAATATCCGGAAGATTACGAACGCGCTACGATTTCCTTCAAAGCGGAAATTCCGAATCATTATTTTGAAGATGGCGGCTGGAGTCTTGCTTGGGAAACTGCTCCTGCGCAAACCGCGCTATTGCTGGATTATTTGGTGCGAAGACCTGAATTTCAATTGATGTAGTGATATTGTGATATTGTGATATTGTGATATTGTGATATTGTGATAACCTTTAAACTTAAAAATCATGCATAATCATAATAAAATCTCTAAAAATCTTCCAATTGGCAGTGCTCTGGAGCATGGCGAGGCGCATGAGCGCGATCACCAACAATGGAGTCGGCGCAGTTTTTTGCAAACCCTTGGTATCACTGGCGGGATGTCGGTTATGCTTGGCAATTTTCCAATCCAGGCTTTAATGAGTTCGCCACTGGCTTTTGCGTTAAATCAAGGTGAAACCGACCGCGTATTGGTGTTGATTCGTCTCAAGGGCGGTAACGACGGGCAGAATATGATTATTCCTGTATTTGATTATGGCACTTATCAGTCGCTCCGGCCAACGATTCGCGTACCGCAAAATGAAATCCTGAGCTTGAGCAACGAATTTGGAATGCCCAATACAATGGCAGCCCTGCAACCGCTTTGGTCGGAAGGCAATATGAAAGTAGTGCATAGCGTGGGTTATGAGGATCAAAGTTTATCGCATTTTCGGTCGTCTGATATTTGGGCGTCCGCCAGCGAACCTGATGTCATTGACGATTCGGGTTGGTTAGGACGCTATTTGCAAAGCCTTTATCCCGATTTTTTGATGAATCCGCCTGCGATTCCACCGGCAATTCAAATCGGAGGAGTTGGTAATCAAGCTTTTATTGATACGAATAATACCAATATTTCCGTTTCGGTCAACGAGCCAAATGAATTATATGAAATTGCGCAAAATGGACAATTGTATGATATAAATAATCTGCCAGACTGCTTGTATGGCGAACAATTGGGCTATATGCGCGCAGTGACCAACAGCACCTTTATTTATGCGACTGCGATTAAGGATGCTTATGATGCTTCCAGTACTCAAGTGACCTATCCCGTAGGAAGCCTGGGCCGGCAATTGGCGATTGTAGCGCGTTTGATCAAAGGAAATTTGGGTACAAAATTATATATGGTTACTTTGGATGGTTTCGACACACATGCCAATCAGAACAATGTACAACCTCGACTGCTCAAGGAAGTAGCGGATTCTGTAAAAGTATTTTACGATGATCTTGGTTTTGCCGACAAAGCAAAAGATGTGCTGAGCATGACGATTTCAGAATTTGGGCGACGCCCGGAACAAAATGCTTCCGGCGGTTGCGATCACGGCGCAGCCGCACCGTTGATGCTTTTTGGCGAAGGCTTGAATGGCAATGGTTTTGTCGGCACGCCTCCCAATTGGCAGGATTTTGACAATAATGGGAATTTGAAATACCATACCGACTTTCGACAGATTTATGCAACGGTGCTTGAAAACTGGCTTTGCGTGGACGCAAATACCGTGAATGCGGTGCTTGGACAAAATTTTACCCGTCTTAATCTTGGATTGGCTTGCTCCGCAACTACTGCTGTGAATGGCGTTGCTGCGCCTTCGATCAAGCATAGCGTACGTTATATTTCTTCACAACAGGTTGTCATTCAATACAATCTGCCTTCCGCGACGAACGTGCGCGTCGATGTATTCAACCTTTTGGGGCAGCCGGTTTCGACTTTATTTAATGGCTATCAGTTGGCAGGCGAGCATCAAGTAGAATTTGCGGCGAGCGGTTATCTGGCATCCGGGCAATATTTTTATCGCATTCAAGCTGGGCAAAGTATTGCCAGTCAGTCGATTAGAATTGTGCGATAATTTTAAAGTCATAAAATTTATTATATGATAGAACACGGATGACGCGGGTGCAACGGATCATTACGGATTTAAAAAATTCAGTCAGTGAGCATCAGTCGTATCCGCAAAAATCTATGTTCTATCATAAAAAATTCCGAACTTTACATCCCGATTTGAATATTATATCAGACAATAAGTATTTTAGTATCAGCAATTTGGTAGTGTATGGAAACCTACGGTTATGTTTTGAATATCGCTATGCCCATTTTTATTATACTCTTTTTTGTAGAGAAATTTGTCGAATGGCGCATGGGTAAAAATTTTATTCGCGGCTTGGATAGCGTATCAAGCTTGAGTTCCGGCATCACGAATGTAACGAAAGACGTATTGGGCATTGGTATTGGCATTATCGCGTATAGCTGGCTGGTGGACAAAGTGGCTTTGGTGCATATTCAAAACACTGTGTTGACTTATATAATTGGATTTATTGTCATTGATTTTCAAGGATATTGGTCGCATCGCTGGAGTCACGAAATCAATTTTTTGTGGAATCGCCATATCATTCATCATAGTAGTGAAGAATTTAATTTGTCTTGCGCGCTGCGTCAGCCCATTTCCAGTTTTGTGAATTATTTTACATTCCTGTTGCTACCCGCAGCGTTGCTGGGCGTGCCGGAACAAGTCATCGCAATCATCGCGCCTTTACATTTGTTTTTGCAATATTGGTATCATACGCGCCTGATTGGTAAAATGGGATTTTTAGAAAAAATCATCGTAACGCCTTCGCATCATCGCGTGCATCATGCTATTAATAAAGAATATTTAGATAAAAATCATTCACAAATCTTTATAATTTGGGATAAGTTTTTTGGCACTTTTCAAGAAGAATTAAAAGAAGTGCCGCCTGTTTATGGCGTGACCCGACCTGTACGAACTTGGAATCCGATTAAAATCAATTTTCAGCATTTTTGGCTTTTATTTAAAGATGCCTGGCGCACCCGGAATTGGTGGGACAAATTAAGAATTTGGTTCATGCCAACCGGTTGGCGGCCTACAGATGTGGAAGAAAAATATCCTGTTTTTGCGATTAAAGATCCTTATCATTTTGAAAAATATGATACGCCTGCTTCCAAAGCTTTTGCGGCATGGGCATGGGTGCAAATGTTTTTTAATTACTTTTTATTAGTATATTTCTTTGCTTACATCGCTAAAATTGGCAGCCCGAATATCTTTATTTACGGGGGTTTTGTGTTCCTTTCGATTTATGCTTTTACCGAATTGATGGATCGCCATCGCTATGCAATGTATATTGAAATAATAAAATCGGGGATCGGATTATATTTAATTTATAGTATAGGTGATTGGTTTGGCGCGAGTAATACAGCCGTTCCCTGGTTCACTTATGTGGTGGCAATTTATTTAGTTATTTCGGCAATTATTACATCTTTATTTAGTATTATTGAAATAGGTAAAAATGAGAAAGCCCGGAAACCCGAGCTTTCAGTGGCTTAGAAAATTATATTTTATATTAAAATTCATCGTATCAATTAAGCGATTACGTGGCTTGTCAGATTTTACAATTGGAATATTGTCTCAATTTATTTGTTATTTTTTCATCGCCAAAGTAACCAAGACAGCATCTCCAAAGTTCCAATTAAAACTCCCGCTCCAATTTTGCCGGTCCGCCAAAATACTACTCCAAAATAAATTCATTACTTCAAAACTAATGATATAAGTTTTTTATTTTAATAATATTCCAATATTTAATCCCGCGCCAATAGCGAAGTTCAAGCCATCGCCCGTTTTGGTGATGTTATAATGATAATCCGCTATATTATCATTATTATCAAAACCATAGCCAAATCCAAAAAACATATCAATCAAAAAGATATCGGAATAGACCCATTGTTTGCCCAAATTGAGCATTACTGCACCATAATTAACGCTTCTTCTCTCGCGTTCGCCATTAAAATCACTCCCCCATAAATCCGCTTCATAAAAGCCAAAAGTCAATTCGGGCTTCACGTAACCGCCTTTGAGAATGTGCGCGTAGCGCATTCCACGCATATAATAATCGGGCGTACGATAAAATTTATAAGTAGCGCTAAAGAAAACGCCCGCCGCATCTCGGTTATCAAGATTTTTACCCAAGCCAATAAATCCGACTTTTGTCTCAAAACTTCGGCCAGGCTTGATGTTGCGCTCATAAGTAAAATTGGTATTGCCAAATAAAGGCGATAGGAAGCCAATTTTGATGGCGTGTTTCCTTTGATCACTGTATAATTCAGGATTTGTAAAATTATCCTGGAATACCTCGGTGCGTCCGCTTTGGAAAACAATTTTTTGCAACAGGGATTTGTCAATGGTGTAAGTTGGTCCATCGGGTTCATCAAATATGCGGTATTTGACTTTATCTTCATCCACCTCCATGACTTTCGCTTGAATCGTTTCTCCGTTTTTCTTGTGAATGACGTCCTGCGCTTGCAAAGCATTCCAGGCACAAAGGGTCATCAGCAGTAGAAGAAAAATAAGCTTTTTCATATCAGATAGAAATTTGGTGACAAAATTCGATAGATGTAGCACATTTTGAAAATGCGCCACATCTGAATTATAAAGACGGTTAACTATGTGCTTCGGGTTGGTTGACTTATTTTTATGCGATTAAAACCCTATTCAATGCTGTTGAAAAAAATCGGATTAGTACTCGGACCGCTGTTATTCCTGATTATTTTGTTGTTACCTGCCCCAAAATTCATCACACCCGAAGCCTGGAAAGTGATGGCGTTGGCGGCTTTTATGATTACCTGGTGGGTCACCGAAGCAATGCCCTTGCCGGTGACGGCGCTATTGCCTATTATTTTTCTGCCCATTTTAGGCGTGAGCAATCTTCGCGCAGCCACTGCCCCTTATGCCAATCCGGTCGTTTTTTTGTTTATGGGTGGGTTTATGATTGCGCTGGCGATGGAAAAATGGCATTTGCATCGGCGCATCGCTTTGAATATTGTAAAATTGGTCGGTACGAATGCGAATGGCATTATTCTTGGCTTTTTTCTCGCTACTTTTTTCCTTAGTATGTGGATCAGCAATACCGCTACGACGGTACTAATGCTACCGATTGCGCTCTCCGTTATTAATCTTTTGACAGGTGAAAACGGAGAAACTACTGATAAAAACAAACAATTTTTTGCATTGGGTATTCTCTTGGCGATTACGTATGCTGCCAGTATTGGCGGAATGGGTACCGTGATTGGAACTCCCCCAAACGTAGTGGCGGCGGGCTACCTGCGCGAAGCATTTGACTATGAAGTGAGTTTTATGCGCTGGTTGGTTGCGGCTTTGCCATTTTCATTAGCAATGCTTATTATATCTTATTTATTGATTGTCAAAGTAATGTATCGCAATAATCTGGGTCGTTTTGAAGGTGCGGAGCAATTGATTAAAGATGAAGTAAAATCGCTTGGCAAAATGAATCTTGGTGAAAAACGCACGCTGATCGTCTTTATTGGCGCGGCTTTGCTTTGGATGCTGCGTGTACCGCTTATACAATTCACGAATTGGTTTTATGAAACAATCCTGATTAATAATCTTCAATTATTTACTTTAGAACAAGTTGGTAAACCGCCTTATTTAAAGCTATCCGATGAAGTAATTGCTATAATGGCAGCTGTCGCTTTATTTATTATTCCTACTAATTTTAAAAAAGGGCTTCATGTGTTGGAATGGCGTGATACAGAAAAATTACCCTGGGGAATCTTGCTTTTGTTTGGTGGCGGACTTAGCCTCGCGGATGCGCTGGAAAGCACTGGTATCATTCAATTGATTGGCGATCAATTTGCTAATTCTACGTATTCAGAATGGCTGGTGGTAGCGGCTTTGGTCACGATTTCAGTATTCTTGACAGAGATTATGTCGAATGTGGCGCAAGTGACCGTCTTCCTGCCGGTGGTCGGCGCAATGGCTCAAGGTTTGGGTATGAATCCTTTTGAAGTGTGCATCCCGGTGACGCTGGCAGCGAGCGCAGGATTTATGTTGCCGATGTCCACTCCGCCCAATGCCATTGTGTTTGCGAGCGGGCATATCAAAATCGCGCAAATGGTCAAAGTCGGTTTTTGGTTAGATATTTTATCTATTATACTCAATATCTTTATTGTTTATCCTTTGGTGAAATGGCTTTTTTGAAATATATGATGATTTAGTGATTTGATGATGTTGTGATATGGTTATTTAGTGAAGCCACAATATCATTACATCATAATATCACAACATCGCTACATAACTACATCATAATATCAATGAGTGAATTAAAGAAAAAACTAACCCTTTACGGCCTGACCATGATTGCCGTTGGTTCAAGCATCGGTTCTGGGATTTTTGTTACACCATATCAAGTTGTTCAGGCAGTTCCGCATCATGGATTTGTATTATTGATTTGGGCGCTGGGTGGTGTGATTGCATTGACTGGGGCCTTGACGTTTGCAGAATTGGGCGGTATGTTTCCAAAAGCCGGAGGGGTGTATGTTTTCTTGAAAGAAGCCTTTGGCAAGGAAATTGGTTTTTTATATGGCTGGATTACCTTGTTGGTTATTAATACTGGCGCACTGGCAGCGCTGGGCATGGCATTGGCGGAGTATATGACTTATTTTTTTCCACTGGACGCGAATGGAAAGATTATATTAGCAATAATCGTAATAGCAGGGCTGACAGGGATTAACGTCATTGGTGTAGATGTCAGCCAATGGTTCGCCAATGTTTTCACGGGCTTGAAACTGTTGGCAATGCTGGCAATTATTATGGTCGGATTCCTATTTTATAGCCCTGAAAAAGTACAACTCAGCTTTTCGCTTCTTGAAAATACACCTCCCAATCTCGGCAGCGCCTTATTGATAGGATTGATTGGGGTTTTATGGTCGTTTGGAGGCTGGCATCATGCGTCGTATCTCGCGGGTGAAGCAATCAATGCCTCTAAAACTGTGCCCCGCGCGATGCTATTCGGCGCTTTGATCGTGACGGTTGCTTATCTTGCTATTAATCTGGCTATATGCTGCTACTGCCTTTGCCGGAAATTGCCAATTCTACAAGGGTTGCTGGTGACGCGATTGGTTCGGTTTTTTCTTTCGGCGGAAAATTGGTCGCTATTGCGATAGCCATTTCTATTTTCGGCACGATTGGCATTTACACAATGAGCGCGCCGCGCATTTATTTTGCAATGGCTCAAGATGGTATTTTTTTCAAACAGTTGGCATTCGTGCATCCGCGCTTCCGCACGCCCGCGTATGCGATGATTACACAGGCAGTTTGGGCAATTTTATTATTATTATTCTGGGGAACATTTAGTAATTTAATTACTTATGTAACATTTATGGATATTCTATTTATGGGCTTGGCAGGTGCTTGTGTATTCGTTTTTCGCGCCAAGCGCAAAGAAGTGGAACGCCCTTATCGCACTTTCGCTTACCCGATTGTACCGCTTATTTTTGTTGGTATTTCGGCGGCTTTTGTCATCAATACGTTGATTCAAAGACCCACCCAAGCCTTAGCGGGATTGGCTTTGACAGCACTTGGAATCCTTGTTTTTTGGTTGTTTAAAATGCCAAAACCTTTATCGGATTAGCGTCACATCGCCTGACAAATTTGAGATTGTATCATCAATAAATCGAACGCGGGCCGTCCAAACATAAACGCCTATTTGCATTGGTTTTGCATTAAAGCTGCCGTCCCATCTCAGGATTTTATTATCAGTAATATCATTATTGCCTGCAAAAAGCAGATTGCCCCAGCGGTCGAAAATCTGCAAGTCAAGAATTACATCCACTTCTCTACTCGGGAAGAGTTGAAAATAATCATTGACGCCATCTCCATTTGGCGAAAAAACATTCGGTGCATACACGCGCATTGGGTTGTTAACAAAAATAGTAAGCGAATCGCTTGCCTCACAACCGACTGTATTTGTGGCAATTAGAGTGAATGTGGTCGTGCGCAAAGGCTTTGCCAGCGGCTCCGCGCAATCAACGCAACTCAAGGCATCCGGCGGATTCCAGTTATAACTCGCAATCACCGCTTTGCTAATTGCACTTAATATAAGGCTATCGCCCAGGTTAATCGTCAAAGATGAATCCAGCCGCACCGCGAATATTGGCGGCGCTTTCAATGTCACTGTTTTTGTAAGGGTGCAGCCATTGGTATTTTTTACTACAATTTCATAATCTCCACCGGGAATATCGAGAAATTGAAGATCTGATTGAAATGCTTGCCCATTAATCGAAAATTCATAAGGTGGCGAATCGCCTTGTAGCCCAGTAATTTCAATACTTCCATCGCGACTGTAAGAACAAATCGGAGGTTTTAATATTAAATCAAAATCGCTGATTTCAGAATTATTTACTTGAATCGTGTCTTGCCCAACGCAGCCGTTCACCGAAGTGACCGTCACGCCATAAATTCCTGGCATATGAATGTCCAAATCTGGCGTACTCGCGCCGTTCGACCAAGTGTATTTTGCGAAATCGCCCGCATCAAGCGTATTTGTTTCTCCTTTGCATAGAATACCCTCGCCATCAATCTGAAAATCAGATAAATCTTCTACGATTATTGAAAAAGTGGTCACGCTGTCGCAATCATTCACCGCTTTGCTAGTAATAGCAACGATTCCAGCTTGAAAAACAGGCATATCGCCAAGTCGAATCGTATCGCCTTTACAAATTGTTCTTAGAATAGTATCGCTGCGCTCTGGTTGGTAGGTCACGCGGGTAGGATTCGACACAATTCGGCAATTGGATTGCATTATATTTGCTGCTGAACTCGACACGGTCAAGCGAAAGTATTGCCCATCAGCAGGAGTAGATACGGTTAAACTATTGCCATTTTCACCAGGAATATCAAGCCAGCCGCCATTTCCGGTCGAACTTTGCTGCCATTGAAAAACAGGATTTTGAAATGCCGAGCCAATCACTTGTGAACCAATCGTAATATCTTGCCGCGTTGTACAAAAACCGGAAGTATCGATCAGCACCACCGTAGGGCCGCAGGGTCGGAATGTAATGTTATCCAATGCCAGGTCATTGCCAAAGCCGCCAGGCGCGTTATTGCGCAAAGATAGCTTGATCTCGGTAGCATCGGGATCGGTTGTAAAAGTAAAGCCGTAGGTATGCCAGCGCGTATCAATCGGCACATTGCCTGTGCTAAATTTCACCTCGCCATTAATCAGAAAGGATACATTCGGTGCAATAAAACCGGTGCCTCGACTGGGGTCGTTCATAGATATTACATCCGCTGAGAATTCATAATTCGTACTGCCACAAACAGTTACCGTTTTTTCATAGAATAAACCCGGCGAGAAGCTTGCATTCACAACCATCATATAACCGCGAGGATCATTACTATTATCTTTAATATCAATCCAGTCAATCGCAGCAAAACTGCCCCAGGACGTCGTGTTATTCGTAATGCAATAAGAGCCATCATTGGGCGGCGGAAAACGCGCATAACTGTAGCCGGGCGCAAGGCGCGGATCAACTTGCAAAACATTATCATCGCCAAAGGCAAAACTGCCATCGGTAAAAATATTATCTCCTACCGAGCCATTACAAGTCTGTCCGTAAGCGCCAATTGCACATAATAAAAACGCTAACACAAGACTTATAATGATTTTTTGCATTTTTTTTATTTTGAATAAAAATAGGACTTTACTTAGTTCGACGGAATTTTCAATAAGTTATTTTTTTGAGACATTGAAAGAAATAGCTTGTAACCTCCTTTTAGTCACTTACTTCACCATTTTTTCAATGTCAAAATAACTTATCAAAAATTTTTATCCGTCACTTACAATTTTTTAGCAAAACTAAAATTTATGTAAAGTTTTTTACCCTACATTAAAAAGTCAGGATGCAAAAATCTGATTAAAATCCCTGAAAGCCTTGAATTCTAAAGCATTCCCGCTCGGATCAAAGAAAAACATGGTGGCTTGCTCTCCTACTTCGCCTTTAAAACGAATATAAGGTTCTATAATAAATTCAATGCTATGCGCCTTGAGTTTTTCAGCTAAGGTTTCCCACTGTTCCATTGTCAATATAGCACCAAAATGTTTAATGGGTACTTGCTTGCCATCCACGGGGTTAGCCGCAGGTTCTTTGATATCTTGCTCTGTCAAATGAGCAGAAATCTGATGCCCGTAAAAATCAAAATCGATCCAACGCTCAGCGGTTCGCCCGACCTTGCAGCCAAGCAATCCTTCATAAAAATTGCGCGTTTGCGCTAAATCTTTTACCGGAAAAGCTAAATGAAATGGTTGTTGATTCAATGTTGAATGTTGAATGTTGAATGTTGAATGTAAAGTTTTATTCAGTATTAAATTCAAAATTACCAGCCTTTATACTGTGGCGGCTTGATACCTTTCAAACGCAGATAAACAATGATTTGTCCGCGATGATGCGTATGATGATCATTTAATAAAGTCATAATCTGACGTTTATTCATATCCCCTGCAAAAAACTTTACAGGTTCTTCCAATTGCTCGGATTTTATATTGGCTAAAGCTTCGGCAGCATTTGCAAAACCTTCTTTCATAATGGCAATCACCTCCGCTTTGGTGTAATCTTTCTTTCTCAAATCCTGTGTCAATGCTTTGCCACCTAAATAACTGCTGGTCAGCCAATTGGCATTTCCTGTAATATGTAATAATTGTTCTTTAAAACTCATTTCTTCGGCAACGGGCTTAAAATCATAATATTCCTCCGGCATCAATTCAGCGATTTCAAGGGTATAGGCGGTCGCATTTTTCAGTTTTTGCTGGCTTTCAACGATATAATTACTTTGAGCAAAAGTAAATATTGATAATAATATGAATAAATTAATTAATGCAATATTTTTCATTACTATAGAATTGATTTTATTATATAAAAATTAGAATTGCTTTAAATGCTGTGGTAAATCTGTATGCTGTATTAGCGTTTGATGAAATTCATTCGATTTGCTGGAAAGCAACGTAATTTCTTGTACCAGCCCAAGGTCATCTATATAATCAATATCAAAGATAGAAGCGCCAATCAATCTGCGTCGAGTAAAAGATGTAATTCTGCCAATAGCTATCTTTCGTTTCAATCCAAGTGATTTATCAAACCAAGAACCAAGGTTTCGGCCTGATATTTCTAAAGTGTTGTGTGTGAGCCGAATATGAAGATTCTTCTGAAGTAACAAAAGCCCCAGAACACGCGATCCCAGTGTGCCACCGCCCATTCCAGAACATCTATTGTCTTCAAAAAGAATGACTTCCATTACATTGCTATTTGACCAATTTGAACGCCTTCAGGGTAGGCAATTTTTACATTATGCTCACCCAATGCTTGTTTTACGAGACGATACACTTCAAAGTACACGTCCCAGTAGTCTTCTACGGTTGCATACGGCCGCACTGCCAGCACTAAATTATGCGAATCAAACGTCTCGATGCCTACAAATGGCGCGGGGTCTTCCAAGACTTTGGGCGTTGTTTTCAATACCTCCAAAATAATTTCACGAATTTTTTCAAAATTCTCTTCGTACGAAATTGCTACTTTTAAATCAATCCGCAGATGCTTTTGTGCGGAAAGATTTGTAATAATGCCGCTAATAGCCATTGCATTTGGAATAATAACGGTGCGATTATCAAGTGTAATAATCACCGTATTAAGCATTTGAATCTCGCGTACATGACCAATCTGGCTTTCTACCTGAATCAAATCCCCTACTTTATAAGGCCGAAAAATCAAGATCAAAACACCTGCTGCAAAATTACTCAAGCTACCCTGCAATGCCATACCCACCGCGAAACCCGCGGCAGCCAGCACCGCTACAAAAGAAGTCGTTTCAATACCAATAATCCCTGCCACACTAAAAATCAATAGCATTTTGAGCATGAAACTCAACATTGAAGCCAGGAATGGCCGAATATCATCGCCGAGGCCGCTGCGTTTCATCCCTCGACTTAGCCAGTCTGCTATTTTGTTGATGATGCGCAAGCCCACCAGCAATACGATGACCGCCAACACTAGCTTTGGCGCATATTGTATGACCATCGACGTCATTTCTTCCATGTACTTATTCAATTCTTCCATGTTTTTTGTTCATTCAATACTTTAAAATTCTGCCTTTTTGTTTCTATGTTTATAAATGAGGATTGAAATCTTGTTTTAGGGCAGTAAAAATAAGGTAAGTCTATCATCTATTTATTATTGCTGGTCGAATTCAGCCAATTCTTTATTAAAAATAACATGAGTCGTGGATGCAAAATAGTTCTTTAGGGCTTCTATATCGATAAAAACTTCATCTCTAATTGCCGCCCTCCTTATCAGGAAACGCCTAAAGTATAAATTAAATACTGTCTATATTACATTTTTGTGCGTCTGCATTATATACACAAGCGTCTGTATTATATCGTCGTGCGTCTGCATTATATGCACAAGCGTCTGCATTATATTCTTGTCCATCTGCATTATATCGTCGTGCGTCTGCATTATATGCACAAGCGTCCGCATTATATTCTTGTCCATCTGCATTATATTGTCGTGCGTCTGCATTATATGTACAAGCATCTGTATTATTATATCATCGTCTATCTGCATTATATTATCGTGCGTTTGTATTATATTATCGTCTATCTGCATTATATATACCGGCATTAGATTATATTTAATATCCCATATTGATTCTCAATCATCATTCACATTAAAAATAAAAAGGGCATTCTGTTGCCAGAACACCCTTTTCAAATTTAAGCTGAAAAATGATACAAATCACTTTAATTCAAAGCGAACGTTATCAAAACAAGCATTGACCATGGAAGCGCCATTATTAAAGGCAACTCCGAAATCTTCATTGATAGTGGAAAGATCGCTGATAGAATCGCCCCCTGATTTAAATTCTGTCAAAGGAATTGTAACAGTGATCCAACCATTTGTTTCGTAAGAACCCGTAGCCTCCCAGGGTTTCCAATAATACCAGAAGTCGCCCGACGAGCCTTTTAAGCGCCAAGCCAATTCACCGCCAGTAATCGGATCGAGAACATTTACATCGAATTTAAGCACGTAGCTACTTACATTCGTACCGATGGCATCCGCAGGAAACTCATTTTTGCCATTGCGCCAGAAAAAGCCCGTCCAGCCATTCAGTGAGCCGTTTACACGGAAATAATTAGTGCCATCCAGTGTATAAGTTGGGTCATTTTCATTTGCGCCCGTGTCGCCCCACCAGCGGTTCAGGTTATCAAAATCAAAGAATACCAAACTTCGATCGCTTACCGGATCTACTCCCTGGAAGTTTACTTCTGGCGATTCGGTCGTTTCATTTTCGTTTGTAATAAACTTGATCTTGCCAAAGCCTCTGCGCACATTGGAAGGCACTAAAACTTGCAACATAGTAGCAGTCTTGATGCCAAACATCGTTGCCCGAATATTATCTGGGAAAATCACATCCACAAATAAATCTAATTTTTCACCTTGTATGGTAATCATCTCGCCAGGACGAATCATCGGCGGAATGCTTGTAATCAAAGGCACATTGGAAGCCAGAATAGTCAGGGACGAAGCAGAAGTGATCATATCCCCATTTTTAGCGACCAATATCACTGCTCCCGAAAGCGTACCCGGCGGAACCGTCACAACCAATTCGGTTTCATTAGAATTATTGACAACAACTTCCTTATTGCCCCCAAAAACAACTTTTGCAACCAAGTCCAAATCCGTGCCGCTGATTGTAATCTCTTTATTGGCCTGTGTTTCCATAGGTGCAATGTTTGCAATAACCGGCTTTACTAAAGAAAGGATGGAGACCGTAGCGACTGATTTATTAGCTGCGGTGTTGAAAGTTACCGCTCCTTCCGTTGCATCGACAGGCACTTTTACAGTCATTTCACTCAAGGATTTGCTCAGAATTGCTCCTTGCTTATTCCCACCAAAAACAACCGTTGTAACCAAATCCAAGTCTGTACCCGTTATAGTAATATCCTTGCCATTCTTTGCTGGATTTGGAGATACATTAGCAATAGAAGGCACAGCCATTGTCACTTCCTGAGCGGTTTGCACTTCTACGAGCGAAGCCACAATCATCGTCAATGCGCCATCTCGGGCGTCGGCGGGCGCTATCGCTACCAGTTTACCAGATTCAACGCTCACAAAACTTGTCACGCGACTTCCGCCGCCAAAAACAAGCGTTTTGACCAAATCAAGGTCCGTACCTTCAATCGTCAAATTGCTACCCGCTTTCACGGGATTCGGTGAAATCTGACTGGCAGCAGGCAAAATCACTTCTACATCTGTTTCTGATTCAACCAGGATTGGATCAGCCTCGCCATTGGAAAGTACAATCTTGCCCGTTTGCGCGTCATCCGGCACTTTTACTTCGAGTTTCGTTTGTGATTGACTTTGAAATGCTTTTACCGACTTCTTTGCACTGAAAACCACTTCTTTCACCAGATTCAAGTATGTACCAGAAATGGTGAGGATCCCGCCAGGACGAACCCTAGCGGGACTGATCGAAGTAATGGTAATTGGCTCAGAAATACGAAGTACAGTTTTAGTTTCGATATTGCCTTGTGGTGTTTTCAGTGTGACTTTACCGTCCACGGTTGCTTCGGGCACAGTGATGACAATCAATTCCGATGTTTTGGTTTTGAAAGTATTCACTTCCACATTATTCGCCAGCACAATAGAAGTCACCTTATCCAACCCTGTACCAATGAAGCGCAGGTCTCCTCCGCGCAGCACAGGCGATGGCCCAAAGCTTAATAGCTGAATCGAAGGCGTATTGTCGTCATCTTTATCACAAGAATTCAACATAAAGCCTATGACCAGTAAGCTTATCAGAACAGGGATTTTTATTTTATTTATAATATTTAACATGATTGCTCGATTTTAAAATAATTATTTAGGTACAATACGAACATTATCAATAGCCACGAAGACAGGATTGGTGCCATCGGCAGGCCCAAATAGCATCATGGTCACATTGGTAAGCGACGATAAATTTTCGATTTTTCTCGAACCGATTTCATCGTCGGCAGGATCGTCTTTACCATATTTGAATTCGGTCAAAGGAATCGAAACCGTTTCCCAGCCATCGGTTTTATAAGGCCCATTTTGCCAAGGTCTCCATCTTGCAATGGCCGTACCGGCTACATCCCGTCCATGATCTTCGGCATAAGGTGCCAGGAAGATCTCCATTCTCACTTCTCTCCATTCAATCGGCACATTGGCCTCAAATTTGAAAACCAGATCATTGATATTGCCAGTAGCCACAGGTATCTTGCCTCGACCGCGCGGCGCCCAGTACTGCATCGTCATCTCATTGACCCATTGCCATGCACCAAAATTGTCGTTTTGGAAATAAGCATAATTCCCGGCAACAGGTGTTGGACTTGGATTATCGGCCATATTTGCAATACGAGCCGTCCAGGTTTCGTGAATTTTTGTATCAAAATCCAACAGGATATTACGATCGTCGCGGAAAACAAAACCGGAATTGCTTTTGCCAAAATTCGTTTGAACAGTAATGTTGCCAATACCTGCACCCGAAGGAACGATCACTTCAAGCTTCGTTTTTTCCAAAGACACGACTTCTGCTTCAATATCACCCGGGAAAATTACTTTGATCGGTTCAAAAAAGAAATCCCCATTTAATATCGCAGTACCACCATCTGGCACATATTCACTCTTGATCGAACTGAGGAGCGGCCCAGGTACATTGACCGAAAAATCATGCAGCAATTCGCTACCATCACGGAAGACAAAGCGCATTTTATTCGTCACTACTGTAGGTACGGTGCTGGGCACGTTGACCAAAATAGTTTTGTTTGTAATATAAGAAGGATTCAAAGTCGCTTTCTGATCATTGAACCACAACTCTCTGGTATCTCCTAAATTCTCACCGACAATAGCAATAAGGCTGCCCATAAAAGCACCGACAATCAAAGAATCGGACTTGGCAGGGTCGGTTGATCGGATATAATTAACCACCGGCACACCGTTGTTGGCAACGGTTTCCTCTTTTTCGCACGATGTGGTCAAGATGCCAAACATCAGGACGGCAATCAGGAGGAATGCACTATATTTCATAATCAATTTCATTTTATGCGGTTTGTTAGTTTTTTAAATTTGCTTATTGAAATTTGTATTCCACTGCTGGTTCTGACTTCGCCAACATTGGATTAGATACTACTTCCGCTGCCGGAATCGGCAAAAACATTTGCGCTTCATTAATCACAATGGGGCTGTTGGGCAAAAGCAATTCGTAGCCTTCAGGGGTATTTTGATCGGGTACATTATTGCCTTGCATACGTTGATATGTGTGGGCCCTTTCCTGCGCATTCAGATAACTCATGGTAGCTGCCGGATCGCGGTAATAGTATCGTTTCACGTCAAACCAGGAAATGCTTTCCAAGCCAAATTCCACGCGGCGTTCCTTGAAAATATCCATAAAAGTTAAGCTCGATTTTGCTGGCAATCCAGCGCGTTGTCGCACCGCATTGAAATATTGCAAGGCCGTCGCATCACTAGTAGAAGAAGCTGCACCTAAAACTGCCTCTGCATAAATCAGATACACATCAGCTAATCTTAGAATATATTGATTGAGTGCAGTTGCTTGTCCAGTCGTTACTTTGCCACCCGTATCATTGGCACTCCCCACTACATATTTCTTGAGACTATTCAACACCGGCGTAGAACCTTCTACCACGATATTGGGATCGGTTGGATCGGTCGTTACAATATTATAGCGGTAGCCTCCGTCTTTCTGATTAATCTCAGGATAAAAATCACCGGGCTTCATATAAATTGCGGGCTGGCGCTTGTCGTTCTTTTCCACATCTTGTACAAAGTCGTAAGAAACACATTTGCCACCGCCCCAAGCTTCACTGTTGCCTGTGATAAGACTGCTGCGCGCCCAGTTGGCCTGGCGGCTATTGCCTAAAGCATAAGAACCTTCCATCCATTGGAATGCAAAGAGCGATTCGGAATTATTATTATTTTGAATTTTAAATAAATCGGCATAACTCGGCATCAGCGTCAAACCGCTATTGGCAATCACATCCCCAGCGTACTTCTTGGCTTCCCCAAAATAATCTGCAGATTTTGGGTCTTGCAAATTCTGACCCATTGTAACGTATAATTTCGCCAGCATCCCTGCGGCCGACCATTTGGTCACACGACCCGGCTCATCGGCAGTTGGCAAATTTTCAACAGCGAAAGTCAAGTCTCTTCTGATAAACTCGTAAATACTGGAACGTGTATTTTTAGGTAAAAACAGATTATTACTGGTCACCAATTCGGTAGAATTTTCAACAATCGGCACTTCGCCCCAGAATTCGGACAAAAGATAATAAGCCGTACCACGAATGAAGCGAGCTTCGCCTAAGGCTTTATTGATCACACTTTCAGGCACTTTGCCTGCGGCTGACCGAGGCATATCATTAATAATTGAATTGGCATAAGAAACTACCCGGAACAAACCATTCCAGCCAGCATTCAAATGCGCATTACCTTCGGTAAAAGAGAAATAAAAATACTGCCCTTCCTGATCCCAGGTGTGATACATATCGCCCGACATCAAATCCCCGGCGCACCAGAAGAATTTGTCGTTAAAATCAAACCAGGGAAAGCCGTACAGTGCAGCGGTAGAAGCCTTGATTTCGGTTTCATTCCGATAAAAATTGTCTGCCGTCAAGCGATCCTGTGGCTCGATGTTCAGAAAGTCTTCATTACAAGCGCTCAGCAGAATCACAATAGCAAACGATAAAATATATTTGAGTTTATTTTTCATAATTTTAAATATTTTATTTTTATAAAATATTCCTTTTACTTAGAAATCAACATCCAAACCAAAGGTGATCACGCGTGGCGTTGGATAGCGCCCCATATCTACGTTTTGACGGAGTGGATCTTGATTGAATGCACCAATCTCAGGATCGTAGCCTGAATATTTGGTGAATGTGTACAAATTCTGAGCGTTCACATACAGTCGAAGCCTTTCAATTCTGGCTTTCCGCGTGAAATTCACTGGCAAAGTGTAAGCAAGACTAATATTCTGGATACGCAAGTATGATCCATCTTCAATGAAGCGATCGGACATTCGATTATTGCGGTTGTTATCAGTCGTCGTTGGACGCGGCATATCTGTGCCAGGATTGGCGAGATACACATTAGCAGGATCAAAGTCTGAGCCATTCGGATCGCGCAATGCAAACTGCGCACGATCAAACACCGTAGCTGCCTGATTATTAAAAATGCTGCTTTGTCCTTCGATTTGTACCCTGGAATAATTTAAAATATCAGCGCCATAAGAGCCTGTCAGATAAACAGTTAGATCAAGTGAGCCATAAGAGAAAGTATTGTTCACACCAAAAGTAAATTCAGGATTCGGGTCACCGATAATGGTCTGATCATTGGTATTGATGACACCATCGCCGTTCACATCTCTGAATTTCATATCTCCAATCCAAACACCAGATTGCTTGTCCACCAAATTCGAGCCATTGGGCCGTTCACTTGTGACCGAGCCGGGCGCTTGAATTTGCACCGCATGATTCAGAATATCTTGTTGATCTTGGAAAATGCCTTCCACCTGATAGCCATAGAACAAACCGAGCGGATAGCCAGCAGTGGTGCGGGTTGCAGTCTGAAATTCGCTATACCAATAAAGATTTCTCCAATAAACCCTATTATCAGCATCCAACTCAACCACTTTATTGCGATTGAGCGAGAAAGTCAAATCGGTATTCCAGTTAAATTTAGGCGCAACAACATTGCGACTGGTGATCGAAAAGTCAACGCCTTTATTTTCCATTTTACCAACGTTGGCAATAGGTGCACGGATATCGTTATAACCAGAGCCTCCGAGATAGCTCGGAATGGATAATTGCAGCAACATATCCTTGGTTTGCTTCAAATAAAAGTCAACAGTAAAGTCAATCCTACTCTTGAGCAGGGACACATCCAAGCCAAGATTATACTGCTGCGTCGCTTCCCATTTCAAATTTGGATTTGGAATTTTTTCCAACCGATAAGCCGTTCCGAAAGGTGTATTTACAGTCAACAAAGACGAGCCATACAGGTAGTCGCCAATTGCCTGGTTACCTACTTCACCATAGCCTAAGCGCAATTTCAGATCGCTGATCCCTTTCAAAGACTTGAAAAATTCTTCTTGACCCAATCGCCATGCAAACGAACCCGATGGGAAGTATCCCCATTTATTTTCAGGGCCAAATTTAGAAGAACCATCCGCCCGAAGCGTAAAGGTGAACAAATAACGATCTTTGAATATATAATTGAATCGACCAAAGTAAGAAGCCAATGATGACGCGCCTTTCCAGCCGGTTGTTCTGGAAGTAACATCTTCGCCTTCACTCAATACCTGAATATCATTGGAAGAGAAATTTTTCTTGGTCACTTGAGAGCCTTCCCATTCCGCTTTTTGCGCTTCTGTACCAAGCAAAGCCGTCAGGCTATGCGAATTTCCTAATTTGATATTATAAGTAAGGTAATTTTTCCAAATCCAGAAGAAGCTGGTTTCTTCGCGCTGGCGCAATTGGTTCTCATTATTTTCCAGAATGCCCCATTTGTAAGTAGGATGGAACGCTTTATTCGCCGAATGATTATTGTCAAAACCTATTTCTGAGCGGAAAGTCAAATTTTTGAAAATCGTTGCATCCGCATATAAATTCGCCATCAAACGCTGACGCTGCAAAGTGTTGTTGCGCTGCAAAGCAGAAGCCACGGGGTTGTAGCTGGAGCCTCCCGCCGACACATCCGGGCCAGCATATTCGCCATTAATATCTCTCACCGGCACATCGGGTTGCATCAATAAAGCTTGCATAATCACGGCATCGCCGCCGTCGTTCAAGGTAATGCGCTCGTCTGTATTGGCATAAGCCAAGCTGCCCCCCACCTTCATCCAGTCTTTCACTTGATTATCCAAATTAATACGAGCGGTAAAGCGATCAAAATTAGAGCCAATGATAATACCATCTTGCTGGAAATAACCGCCGGAAACCGCGTAGGATGTCTTATCTGTACCGCCAACTACCGAAATTTGGTGGCTTTGCATTCCAGCATTTCTGAAAATTTCATTTTGCCAATCCGTACCCGATCCTAACAAAGTCGGATCCAAATAACGTTGATTGGGTTGCAAATTCAAATCGTTAGAAATTTGTAATTGATAATCCGCAAACTGCCGCAAATCCATCATTTCCAGGCTATTCGGCAAGGATTGATTAGCATAATAACCATTATAACTAATCTTTGATTCCCCTTTTTTACCGCGCTTGGTCGTGATCAAAACCACACCATTAGCTGCCCGTGAACCATAAATCGCCGAGGCCGAAGCATCTTTCAAAACTTCAATACTCACAATATCGCTGGGATTAATCGTGGACAAAGGATTCACGCGATTCTGTCCATTGGCACCGCCAGCCCAGTCAAATCCTGCCACTTGCGCACCATCACCCTGAAAAGGAATCCCATCAATCACATATAAAGGTTCGCTCGAACCAGTGATCGAATTCGCACCGCGAATGCGGATAGACGCAGCACCGCCGGGTTGCCCAGAATTTTGGGTCACTTGCACGCCAGCTACGCGTCCTTGCAAAGCTTGATCAATATTGGTTGTAATAGAATTCCTCAACTTATCCCCGGAAACCGATGAAACTGCGCCTGTCAGATCGCTTTTCTTAACTGTACCATAACCAATTACCACAACTTCATCAAGGATTTCGCCTGCACTCATTTTCACATCCAAAACATTGGAAGCCTCCAACGTAATGCGCTGTGAAGCATAACCAGTGTATGAAAACAGGAGCTCTTTGTGCCCTTCGGGAACAAGAATCGAGTACGTACCATCAAAATCGGTAACCGCTCCACTCGTAGTGCCAATGATCAAAATATTGACACCAATTAAAGGTTCTCCGTTAGAATCGTCTGTAACTTTACCAGAAATAGTGCGCTGCCCTGCTACACTGTAAGCAGACAAGAGCAAAGACATGACCAGTAACACAATCGGCAGTTTTGAGCCAATTGCCCTGAAATTGGGATGTTTTAAATCATTAAACTCGTACTTCTTTTTCATATTAGGAGTGTTTAAAATATTAATAAGCCGCCAAGAAGGCAGCCGTTTTGTACAGGAAAAAACATTATAAAGACTGGTTTTTTAATAAATTCAAAAATTTTATTCTGATGCGAAATCTATTAGCCAAAACTTTTATTGTAAAATTAATCGCTGAAAGCAAAAAGCAGGAGGGGCATTTGTTACAAAGAGCGGGGGGATTTATGACAAAATAAAACATTCGTCTTTTTTATAGGATGATGATCGATCTACCCCGCTTATTTGAAGAAATTGACCCTGTGAATGAAGCTAAAATCAACTTGCTTTATAAATTTAAGATTTCACAAATAAATAAGATTCATCATCTATGAAAAAAGCCATTTGCCTTACGCTAATTTGCATTTTTTATCTTGTTCAAATATACGGTCAGCGCGAAACGCCCGACCAATGGCGCGAACCTCGGATACCGACTTATCAACTGCCAGACAGCTTAAAATCCTTGAGCTTTATTCGAGTGGAAGGCAATCATTTTGTGGATGAAAATGGTAACACTATCGTTTTCAAAGGTTTATCTATTGCTGATCCTGATAAAATCAAAAGAGACGGGCATTGGGAACGGCGACATTTTGAAGTAATAAAATCCTGGGGCGCTAATTTGGTAAGAATTCCGGTGCATCCAGCCGGCATACGGCAGCAAGGTATGGTCAATTATATAAAATTACTCGACGAAGCGGTCACCTGGTGCAGTGAGCTTGGAATGTACGTCATTATTGATTGGCACAGCATCGGCAATTTACATATGGAAATGTTTCAAAATAGAATGTATGATACTACTAAAAAAGAAACGTATAATTTCTGGAAAATTATTGCAAATCATTATAAAGATATTCCGACTGTTGCTTTCTATGAAATTTTCAACGAACCTACTGTATTTAATGGCACTTTGGGCAATTGTAGCTGGGAAGAATGGAAACAAATCGTAGAAAATATTATAGACATTATATACGCACATGATAAAAATGTAATTCCATTAGTAGGTGGCTTCGATTGGGCGTATGATCTGCGACCCATTGAGTTTCAACCGATTGAACGACAGGGCATTGCGTATGTTACACATCCCTACCCCGGCAAATGCCAGCTGCCACGAGAACCCAATTGGGAAGCGACTTTTGGCTTTTTGGCAAATCGCTATCCGATTATTGCTACGGAATTGGGCTATATGCTCGAAGGTCACGAGGAACATTTGATCGAAGATGGCACTTATAGAGATGCGATTGTCAATTACTTAGAGCAAAAAGGAATCTCTTGGTGCGCCTGGGTTTTTGATCCCAATTGGTCGCCGCAAATGATCGAAAACTGGAATTATGACCCCACGCATCAAGGTGCTTTCTTCCGGGATGTGATGCAAGGTAAATATCAGTATAAAAAGTAAATACAAAAGGTGTGGCGCATTTCCAAAATGTGCTACACCTCCAATAAACACTAGCTTTTAACCAATTTTATTATTTTAAATAATTTTTCTTCATTTGTAATACGAAGTAAATAAAGTCCTTTTGGCAAATCAGCTAAATTGATTTCCGTTTGCGTTTGAAAATTGCTCGTCTGTAAAATTTGTCCGAAGTTATTTATAACTTGATACGTCAACTTTTCTGAGCTTTTGCGCTCGATCCGCAAATAATCTTTAGCAGGATTCGGATAGATTATTACATCTATATCATATTCAAGATTTTCCACAGGCGTTGTCGCATCACTCGAAATTTGAATATGATCAAACCAAAATTTTACATTTTGTAAAGCGCTTTGCTCTGCCACAATTTCCAGGCGATCAATGGCTTTCCAATCAAATTTGCCCTGCGGATTATACCAATTATTATTATCCCAGGAGCCTTGTTCTGTAAAATTTTTTAATGGAATCCGAATATGATGCCATTGGTTATCCCATTTAGCAAGGCTTTCATTAATCGTTACGCGCGCCCGCCAGGGATGGTCGCCGGGATCATTGGTTTTGCTATCTACGAAGCGAATATCAAAAGTTTTTCCGGGGCTGTCGCCGCGAATCCAAAAATCAAGTGCATAATTATTATTTAATAAATAGGATAAATCTTTATTGGGTTTAAAATCAAAGCCAATTATATTATATTGCTCCGCACCGCCCCAATACAGACAATACTCGCCATTATTGGGCTGCGTTTGTGAATAAAAATCTAATGTGCCGCTGCTATAACTTGATTCAAATATTTTACTTTCGATATAATCGGTGTAAATAGGAAAGCCAATACTATCCGGTTTTAATATAAATTCGGTTTGAGGCGGCGCATTCATGCCAAGCGCTTGTAATAAAGGCACGTTTAAATCATGATCGAATAAATCATTACCATTTTCATTATACAATCCGAAGCCGCCATGATAATCCCAGCTCGTCCAGGCGATGCCTTTTTCCTCCAAATATTTACGCACTATATCATACCAGAAAACCCGATCTTCATTATTACTATTCGGAATATAAACGCCAAATTCTCCGCAAAAAATTGACACATTCCGACTTTCTTTAAATTGTACTGCTATATCTATCAATTCTTTAACCTTAGAAACCGTACCTTCGTTGGCATAATTATTAAAAGCGCTTTCTACCCATGTGCCCCGCAAAGAACTTGGAAATACAGGCATTTCATTAACTTGATATGGAAAAGGTACTTCCGCAAGCGGCCCCATCGATGGTTCGCCCCAGGTTGCACCTTGATGCGTAAAAACAAAAGGATCATAAAAATGAAACGTGTATATCAAGTTATCATCATTATATTGTGGCATAAGCGCCAAATTATGATAACTATTCCAGCCGGCCGGACCAATAATAATCGTATGCTTGGTATCAACCGTGCGTATAGCATTCACAACCGATTGCTGAATGGCATTCCATTGCGCGTCTGAAATGCCATGCGGTTCATTGAGCACTTCATAATAAATATAATTAGAACGATCTTTATAATATGATGCTACTTGCTTCCAAACTTTTTCTAATATGATGCCCACATTTGGGTCTGTATTTGCCGCAGGATCGAAGGTATGATTGTCTAAAATCAAGTGGATATTGAGTTCTTCTGCCCAGTCTATTACCTGATCTAAAAACGTATAAAATAAAGGATCGATATTATAGTTTGGTGCCCCATTTGTCATAAAATGTAAATTAATCGGCAATCTTATTACATCACAACCCAGGCTTTTGATCTGCTCAAAATCCTTTTTAGTATATTTAGTGAATTGTATTTGCCGCGCGTTAGCTGCTTGAAACCAATTAGTTAAGTTAATACCTTTATGAAAAGGGACTTCCTGCGAGCGAAGCTTCAAAAAAGAAGAAATTACAATCAATAATAAAATTAAAATTCTCAACATTATAATGAAGATTTTATATCGGCACATTATTTATTATCTGCATAATATCTGCCCAAATAATTAACAATTTTGGTTTTCACCTCCTGCGGATCAATTGTGCCTTCGATGCTGAACAAAACCTCACCACCCGGCGCAATCAATGCGGTATAAGGCAGCGAGCCACGCCATTTTTCATCCACCGCATCTATCAATTGGTAAATATCAGAACCCGAGAATATAAAATTTTGATTGGAAGCTTCCATTTTCTTTAATTGCGCAAGCGCTTTCTCCTTCATCGGCAACTTGTCGGTGGAAATAGAAATAAATTCAAAATCCCGATCTCGATACATCCTATTTATATCCACAAACGACGGGAATTCCATTACACAAGGCCCGCACCAGGTCGCCCAAACATTTACTAAACGAAGTTTTTTACTATCATTTTTAATCAAATCATTTACTTCTTGTAAAGAAATTTCCTGTAAAGTCACCGGTTCTTTCGACCATTGCACGCGTTGCTGGGTGATCCATTCATTTTTGGATTTCCATTTAATCGAACAACCGAAGGTTTTAGTACTGGCTACAGGCACAGGTTTGCTTGCTAATAGGGCACCCAGGGCATTTTTCAAGTCGGTTTGCTTGGGCTCTATATAAGGATTTTCGGTATCATCAATGCGACCGCTATATTGTAATATGCGATTTTTATCAAATACAAAAACGTGCGGCGTAGCCACCGGGCCGTACTGTTTGGAGATTTTTTGCTCCGCACCATCATATAAATAAGGAAAATTATAACCTTTTTCTTTAACGCGAATTTTCATATCTTCCAAATCATCACTCAAATCAGAATAACCCAATTCCGACAAGCTAATCGCCTCGGGGTCATTGGGAGAAATGGCCACAAAAGCGACACCGCGTTTTTTATAGTCATTTACTATTTTGATAAACTTATCCTCGTACGCCTGCGCGGTCGGGCAATGATTGCAAGTAAATAAAATCACCAGCAAAGAAGCTTTTTAAAATCCGCCAATGTATAATCCTTGCCATCCACGCCGGGTAGCTTAAAATTAGGCGCAGCAGCACCAATGGGCAGTTCTTCGATCTTTTTTCCTGAGCAAAAAGTCCAATAAAATATAGCGAAGCAGCCAGGAGTAAGCATATTTTTTTCATAAGAGGGTATTTTAGATGTTGAGAGTCAAGATAAAATATTTGCTCATGCACAAAGCAAACAAAACAAAAATACATTAAGCGGCGGTAAACTTTTCACAAAAAGGAGAGAATTGTAACATTGGCAGACTAAAGTGAGCATTGGTAGGTAGCGCGATAAAACAAAAATCCCTCACCAATTCAGCATTAGCAAGGGATTGTAAATATTTGGTAGTCCGTACGGGAATCGAACCCGTGTTTTATCCGTGAAAGGGATACGTCCTAACCCCTAGACGAACGGACCAACCTGAATTGCTTTTTAAAAAAGCGTTGCAAAGATATATCCTTTTGGAGGATTGCAAAATTTTTTTGCAAAAATTATTTTTCTTCTTATCGCTTCTGAAAATAAGCGTATAGAAATTTATCTTCGCTGTCGTTTTGCGCAATACAACAAGCAAGCAAAAAAGATTGTTCCTAATAATAGCAAAATTCAAATTATTGTTACTTTTACACTAAGTTCTTTTAAATGAGAAATACGAGGTTTGAAATCTGAAAAATCGCTTATTTTCAATGCGTTATAAATTTCTTATTTCAAATGTCTCATCTCAAATTTAAAAATATTTTCAAACCCTAAATTTGAATAAAATTATGGCAACAAAAATTGCTATCAATGGCTTCGGTCGCATCGGACGATTAACTTTCCGCACCCTGCTCAACATGAAAGATGTAGAAGTAGTGGCAATCAATGACCTTACTGATAATGTTACACTTGCGCATTTGCTCAAGTATGACTCGGTTCATGGAAAATTCAACGGCACGGTTAGCGCCGACGATCAGTATATCCACGTAAATGGCAAAGCAATCCACGCGCTGGCTGAGAAAGATCCAACCAAATTGCCTTGGGGTAGTATGGGTGTAGATGTAGTGCTGGAATGCACGGGCCGTTTCACCGATAAAGAAAAAGCTGGCTGGCATTTGCAGGCTGGGGCCAAAAAAGTAGTGATTTCCGCTCCGGCTACTGGCGATATTCCTACGGTTGTGCTGGGTGTAAACGATGAGTTGATCACCGCTGATAGTGCAATTTATTCTAATGCGTCTTGTACGACCAACTGTCTTGCGCCGATGGTAAAAATCCTGGACGAGTTGCTCGGCATTGAAAATGGCTTCATGACGACAATCCACGCCTATACTGCTGACCAAAACCTCCAGGACGCACCGCACAAGGATTTGCGTCGTGCGCGCGCTGCTGCTTTGTCGATTGTGCCAACCTCAACAGGTGCTGCCAAAGCAGTTGGTCTGGTACTCCCGCATTTGAAAGGCAAACTGAATGGTAACGCTATGCGTGTGCCTGTGCCGGATGGTTCGATCACAGATTTCACTGCTGTTGTAAGAAAAACAGCCACCGTAGAAGAAATCAATGCTGCTTACAAAGCTGCTGCTAATGGTAAGTTGAAAGGCATTATTGAATATTGCGAGGACGAAATCGTCTCTGCTGATATTCTGGGCAATGCGCATTCTTGTATTTTTGATAGCAAATTGACCATGGTCATCGGTAACACCGTGAAGGTAGTGGGCTGGTACGACAACGAAGCCGGTTATTCTACTCGTTTGGCTGAATTGGCGATGAAGATTTAAATAATGAGGAGCAAGTGGCAAGCAGCAAGCCATGAGATAAAACACATTTCTTGTAGCTTGTAGCTTGCTTCTTGTAGCTCAATTCTTCCTAAAACCAAACTCTCCATGAAAAATATAGATTTCAAAGGCAAAAAAGCTTTGGTACGTGTGGATTTCAACGTGCCGTTGGATAAAAATTTTAATATCACCGATGACACGCGCATTCGCGCGGCCTTGCCTACCATTCAATACATTTTGGATAATGGCGGCTCGGCAATTTTGATGTCACACTTGGGTCGCCCGCAAAAGAAAGATGGCACGATAGATCGTGAAAATAATACCCTCCAGCATATTGTACCGCATTTGAGTGAATTGCTGGGACAGCCCGTAAAATTCTGCGATGAAACAATCGGCGAAAAGGTCGAAAAAATGGCTTCCGAATTGCAACCTGGAGAGGTGTTGATGCTTGAAAACACACGTTTTTATGCTGGTGAAGAAAAAGGAGACGAAGAATTTTCCCGTCAGTTGGCAAAACTTGGAGATGTTTATGTCAACGATGCTTTTGGCACGGCACACCGCGCGCACGCTTCGACTACGATTGTTGCCAAATTCTTTCCAAAAGACGCCAGAGGCTTTGGTTTCCTGATGGATGCAGAAGTAGCCAATGGCAACAAGGTTTTAAATAATCCAGCGCGGCCGCTCACCGCAATCCTTGGCGGTGCGAAGGTTTCTGATAAAATCCTCCTTATTGAAAAAATGATGGATTTGGTGGACAATTTGATCATCGGCGGCGCCATGGCTTATACTTTTTTCAAAGCGCAAGGTGGTCATACTGGCAAATCTTTAGTAGAAGAAGATCGCTTGGACATGGCGCTTGAACTCTTAAAGAAAGCCAAAGAAAAAGGTGTTACATTCTTGTTGCCTGAAGACTCTGTGATTGCTGATAATTTTGCAAATGATGCCAATTTCAAATCCGCACCAAGCAACGAGATTCCTGATGGTTGGATGGGTTTGGACATTGGGGAAAAGGCGGTGACCGAATTTGCCAAAGCGATTCAGCATTCCAAAACGATCCTTTGGAATGGTCCGATGGGCGTTTTTGAAATGTCGAATTTTGCAAATGGCACGAAATCTGTAGCCGAAGCAATTGCCAAAGCCACTAAAAATGGCGCTTTTTCTTTGGTTGGTGGTGGCGACTCGGTGGCAGCAGTCAATGATATGAATTTGGCGGATGATATGAGTTATGTATCGACCGGCGGCGGTGCGATGCTTGAGTTTTTTGAGGGCAAGACCCTGCCCGGAGTAGCGGCTATTATGGAATAATGGAATGTTGGAATAATGGAATGTTGGAATGTTCTAAATCTTTTCCAGTTTCCTATAATTTCAGCATTCCAGTACTTCAAAACATTAAATATTCCGACTTCCCACTTCCGACTTCCCACTTGGATTTATTTGTTGCAACAACCAGCTTCTGTCGCTAAGCATGGCTGTTTTATTTACTTTTTCTTTAAAATCTTTAATATTATTTGGTTTTTTATATAATTCATGTAATAAATTCACAAAATTCAAATAAGGTTCTTTCACTTCTTTTGGCACATTTTTGTTGCGTCGCAGGAAATTTTTAAACGCTAAAATCAAGGAAAGTAAGGCTTCGTATTCTTGGGTTTCATAATAAATTTTCAGCAGCATCACCTTGGCGCCCAGGTGATAATGTATATCAGAAAATTCTACTTGATTCAAATATTCTAAAGCCTCGCCATAGCTTTTGCGATGATAATATAAATCTGCCAGATTAAAATGATAGGCATCCGCTCGCTTTTCTGCCTCCAGTTTTTCGCTATATTTTTTTACAAAATCTTCCACCCAATCATATTGCCCAAGGCCTAAACCAAGCTTTACCATGTTTTTATACGTCCACGGTGAAATTTGTCCTTTCTCCAGAAGTACTTGATTTTCAACGCCTTCCCGATACAAATTCATCAAATCCCGGGTATATTCTTTTGCGCCAAGCCGAATCCGATGAATACAAAAATTAATCGCAAAATGATACAACGCGCGTTGCTCGTCCGAAGGAAACTGCCCCACAAATTGCCGAAGATGCTGTCTATAAGTGCGGAAAAACAGCTCAGGTTCTGATTCGGTCAGCGTAAGCAAAAGCAAATGATATAAATGAATAGCAGGGATATGCTCAAGATTATTATTATGTAAATATTCTTTTAGTTCTGCAAGCATATTCAATTGATAATCAGCAGTAATAAATTTTTGCTGATCGAGCATATTACATAAATAGCGTAATTTTTTTGCAATATAAAAAACGTCCAAAAAATCGCTGGCGTCCTGCAAATTTTGATCGTATCGTCGAATATTTTGCTTTGCGAAATGCTCATCCGCCACATCCGACAGCAAATAACGCTGGAAATAATAATCCGCATTTCGATAAGGCGAGGTCTCTACCCTATCCAGCGTTTGCTGAAAAATATATTGATAATTCTTGTCCAAATCGCGCTCCACGTAAGCAAATAGTTGCTGATATTCCGGCAAAATCCCTGATTGTTCATAGCGCCGCAATCCTATAAAACGCTCCGCCAGCTTGAGCAATAAGCTTATACAATAATTGAGTTGGCGTTCATCATACACCTGATCTTTATATATAAATGCAAAAACCACCTCTCGTTTGATTTTGTGTGCAGGAAAACCTTTGTTGGCAAGGGATTTGAGGTAATGATACAAATGAATTAAATCCTCGTTTTTATTAAAATAAGGCGATTCCACAAAATCCTTAAAAGCACGGAGCTCCGAGGAATCAAAGGTTTTAAGCAATAAAATAAGCTTGCTGTTTTGCATTTTGATTTTACTTTGGTCACATCGCCAACAAATGTACGCGAATCTCAATTAATAATTTGCAAAATTTTTCCTGATAAAATCTAAATTTAAAAACAAATTATCTTATTGATTATCAGAGTTTTAAAAATAAATAAACTCCTAAACTATTCAACTAATATTCCGATAAATGCTCCAAAAAGTAATTGCTTTTCGCGTCATACCTACTTACCTTTATCCTGAAAAAACAGTCTTACGAAGTTGGAAGTACGAACTTAGAAATACGATAATTCGAAAATGGATTTAATTTCCTAAATGAAAAAAGTAAATAAATATAATTACGTTGTATTAATAATTGCATGGCTATGCTGCCTGAAGCAAGGCCAGGCACAGGTTTTCCCCGGTGATGCCAATAACGACGGCATTATCAATAATCTTGATATTCTTTACATCGGTTATGCGTATGGCACTATCGGCCCGATGCGATCATCCATCGATGGCACAACGCCCGAAGCCATTACACTGCCCTGGACGCAGCTTTTTCCTGATAGCACCAATTTTATCCACGCCGATACCGATGGCAACGGAATCGTTGATTTTCTTGACTTTGTGCCTGTTTTTAATAATTATGGCCTGAGGCGAATTAACCCAAGTCCTCCGTTTTTTTCGGAAGGTATTCCCGGCATTGATCCTTCGTTGCGCTTTGGAAGCCCCGTCGGTACTGCGTTTCCGTCGGAAGGATCGGTTGTGGAAATCCCGATTTTGCTCGAAGGCACGTTTGGCGATTCTTTGGTGGATTTGAACGGCATCGCTTTTTCGATTGAATATGATCAAAGTTTTATAAAAGAGATTCAACTCGACATTGCTGACTCATGGGTAGCACTTGATTCTGCGGCATTTTTATTTCAAACGCCCGCCAATATTGGTCGTTTGGACGCAGCGCTGACCCGTTTTGGCAAAAATCCAGTCATCGGAAAAGGGCAAGCGGTTAAAATGCGAGCGGTTATTGAAGACGATTTGATCGGTTTATTAATTCGGGATACGGCACATATTCATTTTAATATCAAGTACATCAAGCTGAAAAACAGCGATTTTCGAGAACAACCTGTGGCAGGAAGTAATATTACATTGGTTATTTATCATCCCAATTCTATTGTGCCGATTAAAGAAAGACCAACCGATATACCGATTGAAATATTCCCAAATCCGGCCAGCGACCGATTGCAAATTATTTCACCGAAAATTATTCAGCGTATTGAAATTATGAATGCCCTGGGGCAATATATATCATATCCCAATATAAAGAACGAACAGCGAGTAGAATTAATGCTTCCGCCGCAGCTGAAAGGAATTGCTTTTGTAAAGATTTATACAACAGCAGGATTTATTACACGAAAAATATTAATCGAATAAAATTATTCCAAAACCTATTTAATAAAACTTAATGAAAATGATCAAAATGAAATCACTTTTATCACTTGCGCTTGCACTGTGCGCTTGCCTGAGCCTTTGGGGGCAGGCTGTGACAGTGAATCTTTCAGGGCGTGTGTTGATTGGCAGTGAACTTCAGCCGGCAGCCAATTACCCTGTCTGGATTAATACTGAAAATGGTGGTCGTCAAACCATTCACTCCAGTGAAGATGGCAGTTTCAACACTGCTATTGATCTTGCTTTAGATGCGAATGGTTTCGCCAAAGTCAGCGTGGAAACCTTTGATTTCTGTAGCGCGCAGACCCTGGCAAGGTCTTTTATTATAATACCTGATAGTACAACTTTTTATAATATTACATTCAGGATTTGCGCGGGCGCTCGCCCTCCTGCTAATGGCGGTTGCGGTGCGTTTTTTACCAGTACACAGGATTCCGACGATCCTTTAACCGTCAAATTCCAGGATTTATCTTATAGCACGAGTCCGATTACTTCCTGGAAATGGGATTTCGGCGACGGCAATGTCAGCAATCAACAAAATCCTAACCACACCTATGCACAAGGCGGTATTTATACCGTCCAATTAAATATTATTGCTGAAACAGATATTACATCGGAAACACCTGATTCTACTTGCTCTTCCGCATTTCGTTATACGATCTTTATAGGAGATTATAATAATTGTAATTGTACAAAAGAATATATTCCTGTTTGCATCGCCACGCCAAGCGGTGGTTTTCTGACCTTCCCGAACAGATGCTATGCACTCTGCGAAGGCTACTCCGAAGATATATTCGTGCCTTGCCAAGATAGCACCTGCGTTTGTCCGGCAGTTTATGATCCGGTGTGCGTCGTGGTGAACGGTGACACGATTACTTTTGGCAATGCCTGTGAAGCAGCTTGCCGGGGCTTTGGTGAAGGTGATTTTGTAGAATGCAGGAATGACGGGGGTTGTGTATGCCCGGAATATTACGATCCGGTTTGTGTCGTCGTGAATGGAGATACATTAACCTATTCCAATATTTGTTTTGCGACTTGTGCAGGTTTCGATTCAACCGATATTATTCAATGCCAACCCAATGCCTGCTTGTGTCCGCCTGTATATGATCCTGTCTGTGTAATGCTTGCCGATGGCAATATTCGACCATTTGATAATAAATGCTTTGCATTATGTAATGGTTTTAAAGAAAGTGACATAGTTCCTTGTGATACAAGTGGTTGTGCTTGTCCATTAATTTATGATCCGGTTTGTGTCGCAAATAATGGTGATACATTGACCTATTCTAACCGTTGTTTTGCAATATGCGCAGGCGTTGATCCCGCCGATATTGTGCAATGCCAGCCGAATGCTTGCATTTGCCCGCCAGTGTATGATCCGGTTTGTATAAAATTGGATGATGGCATTATTATACAATATAATAGTCGTTGCGAAGCGCTATGTAATGGTTTTAATGAAAATGATTTTGTGCGCTGTGATTCAACCAATTGCGAATGCCCAACCGATGAATATGATCCGGTATGTGTAATATTACCCGATGGCTCGATTAAAGAATTTGTAAGTCCTTGCTATGCCTTATGCGCCGGCTATACGCCTGATGATTTTATCGAATGTGATTCAAACGCTTGCAATTGCCCACTTACCGTGTACGAACCAGTCTGCGCGATTAGTCCTAATGGCGATACCCTTACTTTTGATAATCGCTGCTTTGCGCGCTGTGCCGGATATAGCGAAGATCAACTTTTCTTCTGCAATTACACTGGTGATTGCCTATGCCCATTCATTTACGATCCCGTTTGCGTTTTAAATGGCGATACCTTATTAATTACATTCCCAAATGCTTGTGTAGCAGAATGTTATGGCTTTTCACCGGAAGATTTTGTGGATTGTGATAGTAGCAATTGCGTTTGCCCCGAATATTATGATCCGGTTTGTGTAATAAGCGCTAATGGCGATACTTTAACATTTGATAATCCTTGTTTTGCAGCTTGCAGCGGTTATTATGCAGGTGATTTTATAAGATGTAATAATGATCCCGTACGCAATTGCTATGCCGATTTCTATGCACGCCAGGAAGACAGTACTTCCCTGGAAATCAGCTTCTACGATAAATCTTATGCCGATAATCAAATTATATCCTGGCAATGGGATTTTGGCGATGGCATCATCGAGGAAGGCGGCGCTGCTGACAACGGTTCTATCAATCACATCTACGAGCGTCCTGGACTTTATAAAGTCGTGCTGACCATTATAACTAGAGATGGCTGCTCATCTACGACCGTGCGGCACGTTTATGTCTATGATAGCGGTGTCGTCAATAGCCCAAATTGCCAGGCAGTATTCTTGTTCCGACAAGAACCAACCGATAATAACACCTTATATTTCAGAGACTTCTCTATTGGAAATATTGTTTCCTGGAAATGGGATTTTGGTGATGGCAACACGAGCAATGCTCAAAATCCAACACATACCTATGCCTCCACTGGCGTTTTCTTTGTAAAACTGACTGTGAGAACAGCTGATTGCACAAGTACGACGAGTATGATTGTATTTGTTGACCCAAATGCGATTTACGAAAATGAATGCAATGCCTTGTTCCTGCCATTACTATATGTCGATTCGATGCAAGTGTTCTTCCGCAATTTATCTTCGCCTGATGCGGTTGCATTTCTTTGGAATTTTGGAGATGGCAGCACCAGCACCGAGCGCGATCCATTCCACACCTATGGCAGTGCAGACACTTATGAAGTGAGTCTGACAGCGACCACAGCAAATGGATGTATGAATACTTTCCGGGTGATTTTAAATCTTGGAAGTCAGGATTTTACGAGCAATCCGGCGTATTTGGTGCTGACTGATACGGATCAAGCGATCACTTTCAGTGATTTGAAATTATATCCCAATCCAGCGAAAGATCAATTGAATCTGGAATTTAATCTTCCACAAAGTGGTGATTATCAATTAAATATTTTCAGTTTGGAAGGAAAATTATTGCAAAGCAGAAATGAAAGCGCCGCAAGCGGCAAAAATATTACACAAGTTCAAATCGGCGATTTACCAACGGGTGTGTATTTCCTTCGCATCCAATCCAATGAACATATCAAAACTTTAAAATTCGTCAAGCAGTAGTTTCTTAGCTCAAAACCGATTTGAAAATTCGCTTCAAGGCAGCTCCAATCCTGGGGCTGTCTTTTTTTATGCAAAAAATTTTAACGTACCTTGTAACTATCTTTCGATCATTCAGTAACCAGTTTCAAATTTGGATGCCGGATACCAGATGCCAGACACCAGAACAAAAAAACCAAAACATCTGGCATCTCAAAGTCTGGAATCTGGCATCTGAAGAAGGCCGATGGTGATGCAAAAAACGCCGACCGTAAGTGACGAAGAATGGATGCAACGCTTGGGAACAGGCGATTTTCAGTGTGCCGCGCACCTGTTTGAGCGGTATCATGTGCGTCGGTATAATTTCTTCTTGCGGATGGGCTACGAACAACCGACCAGTGAAGATTTGGCGCAAACGGTATGTGAAAGGATGATTCGTTATCGGGAATCGTTTCGCAACGATGCTTCCTTTAAATCCTGGATTTTTCAGATTGCACGAAATGTAAGCGCCGATCATTACAAGAAAAATCGCTTGCGCATTTCTGATTTTGCAGAAGCGGAAAATATTGCCGAAGGGGATGCACCGATTGCTCGACAACTGGAAGAAGCTGAAGACGTAGCCGCTTTGCATAAAGCAATGGCAGAACTACCTGAGGATCAGCGTGAAATATTGATATTAACGAGATTTCAAAACCTCAAATACAGCGAAGTAGCAGAAATATTGGGCATGACAGAATCGAACGCCAAAGTGAAAGCACACCGCGCCATCAAGCAATTGCGGGAATTGTATTTTAAAATGGAGCAGCTATGAAACCGGATATAAATTCACAATTAATTGATTATCTGGAAGGTACACTTTCAGATGTGGAGTCAAAAGCGCTGGAAGCCGAATTGGCGCAATCGCCGGAGCTTCGCCGCGAATTACAGGAACTTGAAATCTTGCTCGGCCTCATGGATGACGTGCCATTGCAGCAACCAAGCAGACACCTTAGTCAGCATTTTCGTCGGTTTTTGGCAGAAGAAGAACGCGAAGCGAAGATAATGCCGCCCCAAAAATCAGCGCGCATTTTTACCTTGCATCGCATCGAATGGAGCGTAGCAGCTGCCATTGTGTTACTTGCGGTGGGCATTGGTTTTGGTTCGCTTTGGATGCGCAATCAACAGCAGCAAGATCAAATTAATCGCCTGGTAGCAGAAACAGAAAACACTCGTAAAATGCTCATTTTGAGTATGTTGCAAGAGCAATCTGCCAGCCAGCGTATCAAAGCTTTGAATACCGCCGTAGAAGAGCAATCCGCCGACCCGCAAGTGATCGAAGCCCTGATACAAACGCTTTTGGTAGATGATAACGTCAACGTGCGCATGAAAGCAGCCGAAGCGCTAGGGCAATTCCCGCGCGAGCGCCAGGCAATCACAGCGCTCACGAAAGCATTGCGCACAGAGAATAGCCCTGAGGTACAAATTACATTGATCGATATATTGACCAACCTGAAAGCTAAAGAAGCAATCGATGAATTCAAAACCCTTATGAAAAAAGAAGATTTGCTGGAAGTCGTAAAAACCAAAGCCGCTTATGGCGTGGAGATATTGATGTAATGTAAAGTTTAAACTCAAAAGCAAACCCTATTGTCAAAAAGGAGGCAATCTTGTGAAGATTGCGGTCAAGCGTATAGAAATTTGCCAAATTTCAAAAATTTAATTTAAAAATTATATTAAAATAAATTTAAATGGAAAGACGTAAATTTCTCGAAATAGCAAGTCTATCCGCCGTGCCGATTGTCGTATCAGTTCCAGGTCAATCTTTTAATTCGCTAAATCAAAATGTAACTTCAACAAAAAAGCTATTTATCTATGGTGGCGATTTTAATGATAAATTCGTCAATTATTTAGCAATGCTTACTGGCAAGTCCAATCCCAAAATATGTTTTCTGCCTACGGCAACAGGGGATGCAGCCGGTTATATAAATCGTTGGTTCGAAACTTGTTCTGGTTTGAACATCAAACCTTTTGTGCAGCGAATGTTTATTTCAAGCTACGGTCAACAAAAATCTTTTGAAGAAGTACTCTTAGGCATGGATGGGATTGTTGTAGGTGGAGGTAATACGTTGAATATGTTATCGATATGGAAAACACATGGCATTGATACTATTTTAAAAAGTGCTTGGGAAAAAGGAATTGTTTTAGGCGGAGGAAGTGCTGGCTCCTTGTGCTGGTTTGAGCATGGCTTAACCGACTCTCGTCCAACCAATATTACAAAAATTGATGGTTTGGGTTTTTTAGAAGGAAGTCATTGTCCACATTACAATTCTGAAAAAGATAGAAAACCACTCTATCATTCTTTTATAAAATCAAAAGCTTTTAAAGCCGGATACGCTTGTGATGATTTAGCAGGAATCTATTTTGAAGAAGATAAAGTTAAAGAGGTAATATCATTAAACGAGGAACACAATGCTTACTACGTGTATCAAGAAGCTGGACAAGTAAAAGAAAAGATATTGGCAAAAGAAGTTATTAAATAATTTTATTATTATAAGCAATGCATCCCCAGAGTGTAAATTACATTGATCGATATATTGACCAACCTGAAAGCCAAAGAAGCAATCGATGAGTTCAAAACCCTAATGAAAAAAGAGGATTTGCTGGAAGTCGTAAAAACCAAAGCCGCTTATGGCGTGGAGATATTGATGTAATCAGCCCGACTAAATATTATACAAAACACATAAAGCATGAAAATTTATTTACAAATAGCTATAGCTACTTTGTTCTCTACTACACTTATTGCTCAAAATGAATGTACTTGTGATCAAGTTTTTGATAAGATGATTGAAAAATTAGAAGCAAATTATATTGCTTATCATATTACGAAAAATGAGATTTCCAGTGCTTATGAAATGCAAAAACAAAAATATAACACCTTAATAAAAAATGCGCCAATATCAGATTGCGTAAAAACATTGCAGGGTTTTTTAGATTTTTTTAAAGATGGACACTTATTTGTTGTAGAGTTTCCAAAATTTCCTGAAGAAGATTTAGTCAAGCATAAAACATTCATTAAAGAAAATGTAATTGACATTAAAAATATTTCACCCGGTAATAAAAAATCAATAGAAGGTTATTGGACAGATGGAGAATCAAAATTTGCGATTATAAAAAATAATAATGATCAAATACGCTCCGAATATATAGCAATAATAGTGGAGACAGAAGATAAGGCAAAAATTGGTGAAATCAAATTTGCAGTCAATCTCAATCATTATAAGTGGGATGGAACATATTATACAAATGATTACACGCCTCGTTATGTAAAAATTACACCTTATAAAGATAATGCTTTATTAAGTATTTGGGGCGGGATTTTATGGGGAAGGCTGGACAGTAAAGATGCTGCGATGTATAATCCAACTTCGCCAAATATAAAATCGATTGATAAGCAGACAATTGTAATGACAATTCCTTCTTTTTTAATCGAAAAAAAGGATTTTGATAAGGTACTAAATGATAACGAAACGCTCTTTGAAAATGCAGAAAATTTAATTATTGACATCAGAGGTAATAATGGAGGAAATGGCATTTACTTTAACTTATTAAAATATTATTATGAAAAACCTGCCTTGAGCGGCAGAGGTTGGGCAATTTCTTCGGATGATAATATCGCCTATTTTCAGCGATTCGAAAGTAATAATTCTAATGACCCTTATGCGCCCGTCGTCGCGGAAATGAAAGAAAATAAAGGAAAAATCGTAAAAGGCCCCATTTTTCAACCTTTAGAATTGGAAGCAAAAAAAACAAATATCAAAAAAGTAGTCATTCTTACAGACAGAGGAAATATGAGCGCTGCCGAAACATTTATATTATATTCTAAAGGCGTTAGTGACAAAGTAATAACAATGGGCGAGCATACCGGAGGCGTGGTGGACTATAATAATGTGAACATGATTCCATTAAATTGTGAAAAACAAGGGATTTACTTTGGTTATCCAACTTATACTTTACATGATAAAATTCCTCAGGAGGGTTATAATAAAACAGGTATCATACCGGATATTCGGATTAAAAACAATGTAAAAGACAAAATCGCATTTGTAAAGAAATACTTAGAAAAACATTAAAATTGATGCATCATAAAAAGTTTTTCACTCGACACAATCATAATTATTTAACAAAATCAATCAACAACGAATGAAAAGGATATTTTTATTAATGACAATGGTTTGCTTATTGGCCACGCTTGCCAATGCGCAAAAATTTACAAAAGCCTTCAGCAATGCTTCCGGCGCTAAGCGCGTCGTAATTGAAGTTGATAATTCGGAAATCAGGGTCGTAGCGCACGATGCCAGAGAAGTAAGCATTGAAGGAGAAGGTGGAGATTACAAAATATCGGAACGTGCCAAAGGCTTGCGGCCACTCTATAACGACGCCCAAGATAATACCGGACTTGGACTGGAAGTGACCGAATCGAGTAACACGATCACCATCAAAAAAGCTTCCGGCAAAGAGGGTGAGTATTTGATCAAAGTTCCGGCGGATGCCGCAGTCTCTATTGAAGAAAAGAATTGGGATGGCTCGGAAATCAGAATCAAAGGCATCAAAGGCGAGATCGAAGTCAAAAGCTTGGGCTCTGACATCTTACTGGAGGACATAACTGGGCCTGTGGTTGCCAATACGACTTCCGGTGACATTACGGTGGTTTTCTCGCAGGTAAGTCAAGCTGGCCCGACCAATATTTCCAATATCAGCGGATTTATTGATGTGTCCATGCCTGCTTCCACCAAAGCCAATCTTCGGCTCGAATCCATTTCGGGTGATATTTATACCGATTTTGATCTGAGTTCAAAAGATAAAATGCAAAGAATTGGAGGCTCCAATGTCAAAGCCCAACTCAATGGTGGCGGCGTGGAGGTCACGCTTAAAGCCATCAGTGGTGAAGTGTATTTACGGAAAAAATAATTTTTAGTTTAGGAGTTGAAGCGTTTTAGTATTTCCTATACATCAACTCCTAAACTACTCAATTTTTCAACTAAATAAAAAATCGCCAGACTCATGAAAAATTATATTTTAATTACCATTTTATGTTTTTGTGCAATTTCATTTACAACTGCACAAGATTATTATGAAACAACATTAAATAATACATACAAATTGCCAAGCAGCAAACGAGCCAGCTTAAATTTAAAGTTTGCAAGTGATATTAAAGTTTCTATTGGCAATAGTAATGAATTGCAATTAAAAGCTTATATCAAAGCGACCAATGAGGAAATTGCTAAAATGCACGTTACAAAAGCAGAAGAAGGAAGCGAGCTTTTACAGATCAATACAGATTATAATTTCCCGAAAGATGATAACCGCAAACGCAATCAATGCTGGAGTTGTGACAATAAAAGCTGGGACGGGCGCGAGTGCCTTTGCCTGGAAGTGCGTTATGAAGTAATCGTTCCGAAAGATGTATCGCTGGATTTGGAGACGATTTCATGTGATATCAAAGTAAATGATCTTACTAAATCCATGTCGCTAAAAACCATTAGTGGTGATGTAGAAACACAACTAAATGATTTAACGGGCGATATTTATTTAAAAAGCATCAGCGGCGCTGTGGACATTGCGATGAAACCCAGTGCTAAAGCGGATTTGAGCTTTAAATCGGTCACAGGCGAAATTTATACCGATTTTGATAATATAAAATTGGACGGTAAAAGCACTTCTTATTCCAAGAAACTCAACTCATCCTTGAATGGCGGCGGCCCTAAAGTAACATTGGAGACCGTCAGTGGAGATATTTTCTTTAGAAAAAGTAAATAAAATCAAATACTTGTGCCGCACTTTAGAAGTGTGGCACAAATTATTATACTTTTTTTCAACCTAATCCATCAAGTTATGAAATCATTCATTTTTACTTACATTTTTGTAATAACAACAGCGACTTTGTTTGCGCAAATCAATAAAAATTCAGAAAACACCTGGAAACTCCCGAGTAGTAAAAAGGTTACAATGGATTTGCCATTTGCTCGAAATATTGTCGTCAAAACCTGGGATCGACAGGAAGTATTATTAAAAACAGCGATCAAAGCAGATAATGAAGAAGTCGCCAACATTCACCAGATGAATGTAACGGAAGGCGCTGACGCACTGTATATTAAGACGGATTATAAAAAACAAAGCGGTCGAAAATATAATAATTTCTGCAGTTGTGATAGCGACCGAAGTAAATGGAATTGTGTCTGTATAGAAATCAATCATGAAATCTTTTTGCCGAAAAATGCAATCCTGAGCATGGAAACCATCAACGGCGATATCGAAATCAAAGATTTTGAGAGCCAGATGCATATCGAAAGCATCAATGGATTTGTGGATATTACATTCAGCCCAAGCGCCAAGGCGGACTTGGATTTCAGCACCATCAACGGCGAAATCTATACCGATTTTGACATTAGCAAGCAAGGCAAAATGACGCGCTATTCCAAGGATATCCGTAGCCAACTCAATGGCGGCGGCGCTACATTGGAATTAGAAACCATTAATGGGGATATTTATTTTCGGAAAGGAAAGTGAATAAGATTTCATAAATCTTAAAGATTTGCGAAATCTGAGCGCCAAACCTAACGGCAGCGCCACGCCCGCAGCGCTGCCGTTTTCCTTTTATCGTTTTCATCTACGATTCACTCACCGTCGCATTCCCTTCTTCGGCCTGTGCTCTTTTATTGTATTTATCAAGCTCGCGGAGGGCTTCATCCAGGGTGGGATTGATAATATTGGCGCTGCGCAGCCCGTCGTGTACCAGCTTGGTATAGGTCATGGCCACCTTCACAGATGATGAAAACCAAGTACGTCAGGAATTCAAACGATTGAAAGAAATATTCAATATTATAAAAACTAAATATTATCCAAGTGATATTACATTTTAAGAAATCTCCATGGGTATGTCCGATGATTATCAGATTGCTATACAAGAAGGCAGCACAATGGTAAGGATTGGGACGCTGTTGTTTGGGGCGCGGAGTTATGTGGATTAATTACATTTACGAAACTTTTGAAGTTTTGTAAACATAAGCTAAACTAGAAGGGATTTGCTCCGCAGTGGAAATATGCTTACTTTTGTAAGAAAGTGTAATTTTTTATGCAATATACAGAACGTATTACGGTAGATCCGGAAATTTGTCATGGTAAGCCCTGTATTCGGGGTATGCGATTCCCGGTGGAAGTCATACTTGATCTTCTGGGGGCAGGAATGTCTTTTGAGGAAATATTAGAAGATCATCCTGAATTGGAGAGGGAGGACATTCTGGCAAGCCTAAATTACGCAAAATTATTGATGTCAGGGCAAGTGGTAAAAACAGCTGCTTAATGAAGGTACTTTGTGATGTGCATATCGCCAGAAAAATCGTTCGATTTTTTTCAGGCAAATGGGATTGAGGCTATTCATACCAATGACATTTTAAATAGCTGTTTCACAAAAGATAAAGATTTGAGCGAATATGCCGATGAACACGATTATGTCATTTTGACCAAAGATGCTGATTTTAAAAATAGTCATTTTTTAAAGGATATGCCCCAAAAACTAATAAAAGTAAGCCTTGGCAATATTCCTACTCCTATGCTAATATCTTTACTACAACAAAACCTTTCTCTTCTGGAAGAAAAATTCGATGCGGGTTCTTGTTACATCGAAATTAATTCAGATTCGATTATAATTATTGAAAAATAATTCTTCCAATTAACGTATCACCGCCACTTTCTCCGTTATTACTTTTCCATTTACCTCCATCTTTACAAAATAAATGCCGCCCGGTAAATGGTCAATATTTAATATTAATTCATTATCCGACCAGTTTTGTTGCAAAATAATTTGCCCGGCTACATTATATAATTGTAATTTCTTTATAGCATTTGGAAAATCATTTACTTGAATATGTAATAACTCGGAAGCGGGATTTGGCGAAAGCTGAATATTTAGTTTTGTAAAAGGCTCATCCACAGGAGTTGTTTGATCGGCAGGAAGGTTGGTTTTAAAAGCGCTCAAGCCGCCGCGCAGGTTTCCGACAAACATTTCGAGGAATCCATCGTCGTCCAAATCGGCAAAAGCGAGATGCGCCTGAAAACCTTCATTGACGCCGCCGAATTGTTCCGTTTCAGCGGTAAGTTGCTCATAAACATTATTTTCAATATTATTATATAATTCAATCTGACCGATTTCTGTGCCCGTGATGAGTTTGTACCCATCCATAAAATCCAGTAAGATTGGAGCGCTGTAACCAGAGACATAACCCGGCACGCGGGTATCGATTTTGCCGAGGCGATCGGTGTTGGGCGCTATGGCAGGATCAGGATTAAACTGCGGATTTCCTTGATTACCAATGTTTTGAAAATAATTAATATTCCCATTTCGTTCGCCAATGACAAGATCGGGCAAGCCATCGCGGTTCAAATCTACGATTTGCGGTGTGCTGCTAATCCCCACGTCAATGCCTTGATAATCATATTGCCAGGAGCCAAAAGCTATGGGATTGCCAGCTCCGGCGATATTCTCTGCATAAAAAAGTCGGCCTTGCTCCTCCCCTACCAACAAATCCAGATCGCCATCGCCATCCAAATCGCCAAAAGTCGGCGCGAAGTTGTACGTACTTTGGCTAAAAACGCTCATATTGAGGTAGTTATCATCCACTAATTCAAATTTTGGTATATTTTTAGTGCCCACATTTTCAAACAAATACAAGCGTGCATCGCGCATCACCACCTCGCTATAAGCGCCATAAGTGCCCACGAGTAAATCGAGCAGCCCATCGGCATTGTAATCCACAAAAGTCGGCGCTATTCCTGTACCAAGATCAAGCATTTCATTCACCAAAAAGTCCTTTTGCTGCAACTGAAAAACCGGCTGTGTACTGCTGCCATTATTTTTATAAAGCCATACCACCGCTCGATCCTCCGACAATTGCTCGGCATTCGGGGCTACCAATAAATCTTTTTTACCATCATTATTTACATCGAGATAATAAGCCGCCGGAAAAGTCGGCAGGTCTAAGGATTCTGAATTGCTGGGATAAGCATTGTCCTGCGCATTCATCCAGGCTTTAGCACAAGTGCCGCCGTTTCTCAAAAAATTGAGATTATCAAAAGATAAATCGCCGAGAATCAATTCTTTATCACCGTCGTTATCCGCATCAAGGGTTAACAAAGTTGAGCCTGCGTGACGGGCTTGCACTTCAGGATTCTCGATATTGCGAAAGCAAGTATTCGGCGCCGCCGCCAAATCTACTTCTACTTTCAGCCCACTTTCGTAAAAGCCGCCCCAACAACCATCCACCAATTCGTAAATCAAACTATCGCGCCCAAAGCCACGCTCCACGGAGCGATTGGCGTAGAATTCGGTGTAACCGCCCGCTACATTGAAAGTCAAAATATCCAAATCACCATCGCAATCTATATCGTCCACGGAAGGATAATCAATACGACTCACATACAACTGCGTGCGTGTGCCTGTGGAAAGCGGAATGGAAATCATATTATAAAACCACTGTGTAAAATTGAATCTGGTAAAAATGATGTGCCCATTTTCGTACTTGCCTGTAAATACTATCACGCCGTCAACGCCAGGCGTATCAGAATAAGCAAAGATATCCATGATACCATCGTTATTATAATCGCGCAGCAGCATCCAATTCTTGATATTGGGAAAATAAGGAATATATTCAGGCGCAAATTGATAGGTCGTGCCAGTATTAAGAAAAGTCAAATGTACATTGCCAACCCGATCAAAGATGTGCAGGTCTTCGATACCATCATCATTCAAATCTACCGAAGAAAATTGCGGGCAATTCAAGCCGCCGGCTAAAGGATATGCCAGATTTTTGTCATTTATAACAAACTCTATATCAAAACGGTCAAAGTTTTGGGCATAAAGCATGGGGATAAAAAAGAGCAGAAGTGTAGCAATAGTGGTAGTTTTCATGTCTCATCCGAATGACTATAAACGATTTATTTGTTTGGTGTTTTGCTTTTGGAAGTTTGAGGTGTAATATTTATAAAAATTATAATCAATAATTACATGTGGTTCAGTTGTTTCAATTTCTATCTTCTGATTTCAAATTTCTGATTTGGTATCATTCGTATTCCAGGAATCGCTTAATTTTTTTCAACAGCTTGAGCATCTTGAGGTTTACCGACTGATTAACGTTAAAAAAGAAGCCATTGATGGTGATCCATTCCTTTTTTCGCTCGATTGTCTGCAAATTGTCATAAGTAACTTGTCGGGCTTTTTCTAATTGAGCTTTCCAGTAAATGCCGCGTTCGGTCATCGCAAAACCCTCTCGCACCGACCCAAGGATGCTTTGGTCGCAAATAAAGAAAATGCGCTCTTGCGGCTGCGGATGCAGAAAGGATTGGCTGGCATTCTTGAGTCTATCCAAAGGCATTGCCAGAAAATCGGTGTAAATCGTTTCCTGTTCTTTCGCAAAGTCCAGATAATGCATCACCATTTGAAAGAAATTGACATCTGCCCATTTCAAACCTTGATAACTCAAGATTGCTTCTGGCAATGGGATCGCGTTCAAATCGCTGCAATGACGGATAATAAAATAATCTAATAAATCTTCAATAGCATTGACGAGCAAACCCGCCATACGTCTATCGCTCAATTCATCGGCTTGATCGAGAATATGGATTTGCGCCGCTAATTGCTCGGCTCGCCTTGAAATAACTTCCTGAAATCCAGACTGATATAAACGATTAGAATAATTTTCCAGTACATTGGCGCCATGCTCCGCTTCGATCCGTTCGCGGAAAGCCAGGAAGAATTGCTCTTCAATTTGTTGCTCCACATTGCCACGTAGATTGAGTTGGGGCGTAAGCACCGTTTGCACAATACGCTGGGGTGCGCCGCAGTTGAAACAAAACCGGGCGTTGTCGGGAAGGGTTGTCTTGCAAACATGACAGGTCTTCATCAGGGCGAAAATAGTATTTTTGGGTGATAGGGTGATAGGAGAATAGGGTGATTTGTAGCAAATTAATTGGTTTTCAGGTATTTTAAGTACTTTGAAACAATCTTTTATAAATTCTGTTTATTGACAAATTTTAAAGCCGAAGCTTAAAATAATGCAAAAATTTGCAAATCCATGAGCGAAAGCCCTGTAAAACAAGAACAAGAGCATTACGACGAGTACCAGAATTTTGCGTTCCACCCGAAGAATATTTTGCTGGCTTTGCTGCTCATCAGCCTTACCGCTTTATTCCTGAGCCTTTCCGCAGCATTTGTGTATTCCAGAGTTCAAAATCAACAACCACCTATCAAACTCCCAAATATTTTTATCTTCAACACCTTGATTTTATTGGCGAGTAGCTTTACAATGGCCTGGGCAAAACGAGCTTACAAAGCCGATAATACATTGCAATATCAGCAAGCATTGCTCATCACTTTAGGGCTTTCTCTAATATTTATGACTTTACAATACATTGGCTGGAAAACTTTATTTGATCAGAATATTTTTATTAATTCCAGTAATTCCGCAAGCTACTTATATGTCATTTCCGGCTTGCACTTTGCACACGTCATTGGCGGCCTGCCGTTTTTGGGCGTTTTTCTTATGGCAGGCTTGGCGTTATATGAGAGAACCTGTCACCGTATTAGTCTATTTTTCTGACCCGGAAAAGCGGCTACGCCTGCGTTTGCTCACTATTTACTGGCACTTTCTGGATGGGCTTTGGATTTATTTAGTTTTATTTTTCTGGATCAATTATTTAATTCGCTAATAATAACATTTTATACACTTATCAGAATAATTCATATCAATCTTTCATAATCTTAATCATTTAATAATCTTTACTTTACATACATTTTACAAATATATTTCAACTTGCACCCAATTTAGTCGAATGTAAATGCATTAAATAGTCGAACTAAATATTGAATCCTGGGATGCAATGAAAAGAGAACTCGACATAGTCATAATCTCGGACGTACACCTCGGCACTTATGGCTGCCACGCCAAAGAGCTATTGCAATATTTAAAGAGTATCAAGGTCGGTACATTGATTCTCAATGGCGATTTTATTGACATCTGGCAATTTCGCAAGCGCTACTTCCCGAAAGAGCATATGCAAGTGATCCAGCGCATTTTGAAAATGGCTGCCAGCGGCACCAAAGTTTATTATATCACTGGTAATCATGATGATGCGCTGCGCCGTTATTCTGATTTTTCTTCCGGCAATATTCACCTGCGCGACAAGTTGGTACTCAAGCTCAAGGATAAAAATTATTGGATTTTCCATGGCGATGTTTTTGATGTATTTATAAAATATTCCCCTTTTATTTCAAAATTGGGTGGAAAAAGTTATGATTATTTAATTTTAGTTAATCGCTGGGTAAATAAAATCCGTCACATGATGGGGATGCCCAGCATGTCATTTGCCAAAAAAGTAAAATACAGCGTAAAAGAAGCCATCAAATTTGTGGATGATTTTGAAGATACCGCTATTAGAATCGCGGCAGAGCAAGGCTACGATTACGTTGTATGTGGTCATATCCATCGCCCGCAAATGCGCACAGTGGATGCAAAAGAAAAAAAAGTTATTTACCTCAACTCCGGCGATTGGGTAGAAAGCCTTACTGCTTTGGAATATAAATGGGGGCGCTGGTCGATTTATGAATACGACGAAGCCGATTATGATATTATTAATGAACGCTTGCGTGTAGAAAATGGAGCAGTAATAGAAGACGACGATGATATAGAAGAAGTTTTCTCTAAAGAAGAATTATTTCATCAAATCGTGCAAAGGCCCAGTAGAAGTAAGCGTTCCGCAGGATAATCAATATTAACTTAATCCATTGTGAAATAAATCTTTCATTATAAACCTATAAGGTTTTTGAAACCTTATAGGTTTAGTTAAGAAATCATGTATTGGAAGTTAATGCACAATGTACTTAATTTTATATAGCATATAATTCTTTTATAATATTCTAAAGGATTATTACACTCCTTTATATTATCAGGAATATCCTGCTTTTTTACGACGGTAATACCGACGTTTTTATCATTCCAACTGCCGGCGGCGAGCCTAAACGCCTGACCTGGCATCCTGCAAACGACATTGTGCAAGGCTGGACACCCAATGGCAAAGAAGTAGTCTTCCAATCTTCGCGCGAAGGCGTGCCTACCAAGATCGTAAAATTCTATACCGTTGGCATGAATGGCGGCTTGCCTAAAGCGATGGTAGTGCCGCAAGTCGCTTTTGGCGAGATTTCGGAAGATGGAGGCTACCTCGCTTACACGCCGATCACGTTTTGGGATCCGGAATGGAGAAATTATCGCGGTGGACAGCCTCAACCTATTTGGATTGTGGATTTGAAGACCCACGAACTCAAGCAAACACCCCAGCCCGACCGCGAGCGACATACCGATCCCGTTTGGCACGATGGGAATGTTTATTTCCTTTCGGAACGTGACTATGCCAATAATATTTGGTCTTTCAATCCTAAAAATAACGAGCTGAAGCAAATCACTACGCACAAGGATTTTGATGTAAAAAGCTTGGATGCTTGCAAAGATCGCATCGTGTACGAACAAGGAGGCTATCTGCATCTGCTTGATCCCAAAACGGGTAAAGCGAAGCAATTGACGATCAACGTGCAAGGCGATTTCAACTGGGCGCGCCGCGCTGGGAAGATGTGTCTGTCAACCAATTACAAAATGCATCCTTATCGCCTACCGGCAAAAGGGCCTTGTTTGAATATCGAGGCGATATTTTTACCGTACCAAAAGAAGAGGGCGATTGGCGCAATATTACGCAGTCTTCCGGTGCCGCTGATCGCTTCGCTGTTTGGTCGCCCGATGGTCAGCAAATCGCCTGGTTCTCTGATGCAAGCGGCGAGTATCAATTGGTCGTAGCAGATCAGTACGGTGAAAACAAAAAGACCATTCCGATACCCAATCCGACCTTCTTCTTCCGCCCCGCGTGGTCGCCCGATGGCAAGTACATCGCTTTTACAGACACCGATTATAATCTTTGGAACGTGACGATTGCCAGCAGTGCCACCAAGAAAGTCGATACCGAACGCTACGCGCATCCGACCCGCAGCATGAATCCCGTATGGTCGCCCGATAGCAAATGGATTGCCTATGCGCGTTTGCTCGACAACCAGTTTAAAGCCATTTTCGTACATAATGTGGAAACAGGAAAGAGTACGCAACTTACCGATGGCTTGGCGGATTGCATTTCACCCGATTGGGACGAAAGCGGCAAGTATTTGTACTTTCTGGCAAGCACCGATTTTGGTTTGAGTACGGGCTGGTTGGATATGAGTTCCTATAATATGCCCGTCACGCGCGGCTTGTATTGCATGGTCTTATCCAAAGATGATCCTTCGCCCTTAGCGCCCAAAAGTGATGAAGAAGAAGCCAAAAAAGAAGGCAGTGATGACAAGGCCCCAGACAAGAAAGACGCTGTAACAGTGAAGATTGATCTCGATGGGCTCGACCAGCGCATTATTGCAATCGATGTGCCGATGCGCAACTACCAGGGTTTGGCTGCCATTCCTAAGGATCATGTTTTTTATTTGGAAAGCGTTCCTAATCAGCAGGGCGCTACCCTTCATCGCTACAGTTTTAAGGATAGAAAAGCCATCGAGTTTCTCAAACCTGTGCAATCTATCGCTGTATCCCAGGATCGCAAGAGTTTACTCTACCGCAGCGGCGGTACATGGGGCATCGTGAAGACCGACGGAGGCGCGGTGAAGTCTGGCGATGGCAAATTGAATCTGGACTTAAAGATCAAGATTGATCCGCAAGCCGAGTGGCATCAGATTTTTAAAGAAGGCTGGCGTTATATGCGCGACTTTTTGTACGTGAATAACACGCACGGCGCTCCCTGGAACGATGTTTACAAATGGTATAGCCCCTGGATCAATCAAGTGCGCCATCGCACCGATCTGAACTACGTGGTGGACATCATGAGCGGCGAGGTGGCCGTTGGGCACTCCTATGTGAGCGGCGGCGATTTCCCCGATGTAAAAAATATACCCATCGGTTTGCTTGGTGCTGATTTGGAAGAAGTCAACGGTTTCTATCGAATCAAAAAGATTTACACGGGCGAAAACTGGAATCCCGATCTGAAAGCGCCGCTCTCCGGCTGGGTATGGATGTCCGCGAAGGGGATTATCTACTCGAAGTCAATGGCCTTGCACTCCAAGCCCCGACCAATCCTTATAGCTTGCTGGAAGGTACAGTAGGCAAACAGGTTAGAATAAAAGTCAATTCTACCACTACAATAGACGGCGCGAGAAGCGTAACCGTCGTGCCCATCGCTAATGAAGGCGGGCTTCGCTCGCGCGATTGGGTGGAAAGTAATCGCCGAAAGGTATCGGAGCTTTCCGGAGGCAGGCTGGCTTATGTATATGTACCCAATACCGGCAATCCAGGCTATACGTATTTCAATCGGTACTATTTTGCGCAGCAGGACAAGAAGGGCGCAGTTATAGATGAACGCAATAACGGCGGCGGCTCGGCGGCGGATTATATGGTGGACATCATGGCGCGTAAACTACGCGGCTACTTCAATAGCAATGCCAACGACCATCGTCCATTCACCACGCCGATGTCGGGTCTATGGGGACCGAAAGTTATGCTCATCAACGAACGCGCCGGTTCTGGCGGCGATTTGCTGCCTTATCTATTCAAGGATATGAAGATAGCTTGCTGGTAGGTACACGCACCTGGGGCGGTCTTGTAGGCACCTGGGATACGCCTCCGTTCATCGACGGTGGACGTATGGTAGCCCCGCGTGGCGGTTTTTATGACGCCAATGGTAAATGGGCCGTAGAAGGCGAAGGCATTGCACCCGATATTACCGTGCTGCAAGACCCGGCGAAAGTCATTAAAGGCGGCGATCCTCAACTGGAACGCGCGGTGGAAGAAGCATTAAAGCTCCTGAAAACCGAAGGTGTAGAGCTGAAACCCGAACCCGCCGCTCCTGTGCGTTGGAAACGCCCGAAGAGTAAGTAAATAATGAGTTATGATGTTAAAATATGAGTCATCCTGAATTTTTGCTTCTGCTTGTCCCGGCGGGACAGTGTATGGGTAGAAATGACCAGTTGTGTAGATTTTGCATGCCGTAGGTATGCCTTATAATGCGTACCTATGGCACGCCAAGACGTGTCTTATTGCAAATGTCTACCGATATTTTGCCCTCCAAAGGAGTCCTTCGTGACCTAACGGGGCATTTTTAAAATTCGGGATGGTTCTTTTTTTATTATGATAGGCTTTCTGAATACTCAGATAGGCTAATAAAATATTAAAATACCCTCTTAGAACATTCTACCAGCCTCTTATAACATTCAAATACCCTTCCAGAATATTCTACGACCCTATTTGAATAGTAAATAAGCCTCCTAAAACGTTCTAACACCCTCCTGGAAAACAAAATTCGACGGATTTAATACAAAAATAGGGTACTATAATATTAAAAGAGGGTATCCGAAAACAAAATACGCCTATTTTGAAACAAAAGATTACATATTTAACACAAGATAAGCCTATTAGAATATTCTATGACCCTTGTAGAACATTCAAATACCCTCGCAGAACGTTTCAACAGCCTGGTTGAGTTATAAATAAGCCTATCGGAATATTAAAAGAGCCTTCCCGATGGCTATAGCTTGCTTCCAGAAGATTTGAATTGGCTGATGTAAGAGAAAAGGTGGGAGATAGAATAGCAAAACAGCCTCAAAAGGTCTTCTTTGATCTTTCAAAACGATCTTTCGTAGAGTAAGCGCGTTCGACCCCTAACCCTTTTCGGTTTGGTATCGTCTTTATTTATAAAAGCTCAAATCAAAAGCATTCGGTTTGGCACCAAAATACCACCCGACATGAAAACAAATATGGAAGTAATCGTCAAAAACGTCCTGCTTGTCATCCTGCTCATTTTATGTGCATTGATCAGCTTTTTTTCCTAGCGGTTTGCAAGGCAGCAAGGCTGACAAGCTCTTCATGTAGCCTAAAAGAAGTACAACAAAGCCATCGACAACGTTTTGACCGAAAAATATCGCTTTGAGAAAGTCGTCTTTAGTTACCGACTACCATGGCGGCTGAAGCCGACAGTACTTCATTGCCCGCTGCGCAGCGATAGGATGCCTTATCATCAAAAAAAAGACCCCTTCCGACGGGAATCGAAAGAGGTCTTATTACGGTATCGTTACTAAAAAATTAGTATCTGTTACGGTTGTAGTTTCCGCCGCCACCGCCACCGCGGTTGCCGCCACTGTTGCGATTTTCACGCGGTTCAGCTTCCTTCACTACAATCGTGTTGCCGTCCAGATCGCTGTCGTTGAGCGCTCTGATGGCGTTCTTTGCTTCATCGTCATTGGGCATTTCTACAAAGCCAAAGCCTTTCGACTTGCCAGAAAACTGATCCATGATCACTTTGGCAGAATCTACTGCTCCGTAGGCTTCAAAAGCTGATTGCATATCATCAGACTGCGTCTGAAAATTTAATTTTGCTACAAAAATATTCATTAGAAAAATTAAAAGTGAAAAAATCGAATAATCCATTTGAATGGAATCAGGAAAGCGTAGCGAAGAATGGTTTTAAGATTTCAGAGAAAGGTTAAAATTAGACTTGCTAAACTGAAATGATAAACATTGTACCAAATGATGTTGCAAAGATAAACAAAAAATTGATACGGTGCAAATAAATCTTTTGCTCACCAAATTGGTGATTCCTTGTGTTGCATATAGCATGCCCTGGATATGATTCATGCCATCCATAATGGTATTAAGGCATTCCCAAATAGACTGGGAATGCCGCTGACTGCGCTAGCGTATTAAAATATGCTCTTTTAAAACGCCAGGCTTTCCGTTTTGGAAATGCGTTAATGAAATATCAGCACCGCCAGAATCACAATCGCCAAGCCAACCAATAAAGAAATTCTTCCGAAAGGCGCTATTTTCTTTAGTTCGGCTTCGGTGTCTCCTGTTTTGGCTTTTCTGGCTTTTGAGCTAATAATGCCTACCAAAGCCCCAGCACCAATACCAGTACCAATTTTGTTATTAATAATGGCATTTGCGGAAGCGTTTTCCAATACGGGTCATCAGGTAGCCACCGGAAAGTACCAGTAATACCAGACCGATTTGTCCCATTTTGCTAAGGGCGAAAGAGTTTACGGTGAATTTTAATGCTTCGCTTTTTTTCCATTTTGGCGCTTGCCATGCCCAGAAACATAAATCCTATGCTTGTACCAACTCCCATGGCCAAGCCAATGAAGTGTAGAATTAACATTGCGTCTCTCATACGGTTTACAATTTAGATTGAAATTAGGGAAGCCCCACTCGTTTGATGATAAAGGCGGAGTAAAACTACTATCTTTCTTATTATTTGCAAAATGGAAATATGCCACAAGAGTTTTTAAGAATATTCATCACACTTAATGATAATTTCAATAATTTCGTCACAACTTTTTGTTTAAAAAACTTTTCAAAGTGTTTGTTAACTTTGCGGCAAACGCGGTGTCCAGAAAACGATGATCAAAAGTCTGCATATCCGAAATTACGCTATAATCGAATCGCTGGAAATCAATTTTTCCGAGGGTTTGACCGTTATTACCGGAGAAACCGGCGCGGGTAAATCTATTCTGTTGGGGGCGCTTGGCATGATTATGGGCAATCGCGCCGACACCAAATCTTTGTACAACGAAGCAGAAAAATGCGTCGTCGAAGCGCAATTCGACATCCGAACTTACGAATTGAAGGCTTTTTTTATTGATAATGATATCGAATACGATGATGAGACCGTCATCCGCCGTGAAATTCTGCCTTCCGGCAAATCTCGTGCGTTTATCAACGACTCTCCGGTCAATCTGAATGTCTTGCAGCAATTGAGTAGCGCGCTACTTGATTTGCATCAGCAATTTGATACGCTTGATATTCATAATGTTTCTTTTCAACTCAGGATGATTGATGCGCTGGCTGATAATAAAAGATTGGCCGCTGGCTACGAAGAAGAATATCGCCAATATGTAACAGATAAGCGCCGTCTGGAAAATTTGATCCATAGAAATGAAGCTTCCTCGAAAGAAGTGGAATTTTTGCAATTTCAATTAGAAGAATTTAACAAAGCCGAACTTGTAGATGGTGAGCAAGAACGCCTGGAGCAAGAAATAGCGGTGCTTTCCAATGCCGAAGAGATCAAGCGCACCATGAACGCGGCTTTCCAATATTTGAGTGAAAACGAGCAATCTTTGGTGAGCCAGATGGAAGAATTAAGCATTCGATTGCATCAGGTGAGCAAATTTGAGCAAAGAATGCAGCGGCTGAGTGAGCGCTACGATGGCTTAGTCGAGGAATTAAAAGATATTTCCGGGAATTTGAAGAAATCGCGAGCAAACCGAGTATGATCCTGAGCGTATCACCGAGATTCAGAATCGCCTGGATTTGATTTATCGTTTGCAAAATAAACATCGCGTCGCGTCGGTCAAGGAATTGATTGATATTCAAGAGAATTTGCAAGAGCAATTGGGTGGATTTGGCGACCTTTCTACCGAGATTGAAACATTGCGAAAGCGCATTGCCGAGCAGGAGACGCATCTCTGGGATGTGGCGCAAATGTTGAGTGAGCGGCGTTATTTGGTCGTGCCAGATTTTGAAAACAAGGTAAAAGAAATGCTTTCCCAACTTTCGATGGAATACGCGGTACTCAAAGTGGATATGCGGAAATTGGAAGCACTCGGTCCAACGGGCTTGGATGAATTAAATTTTCTATTTGCAGCCAATAAAGGCAGCCGCCTGCAAATGATCAAAGACGTGGCCTCCGGCGGAGAATTGGCGCGCTTGACTTTGGTGACAAAATCTTTGGTTGCCAGCGCAATTCCATTGCCAACATTGATTTTCGACGAAATTGATGTCGGCGTTTCCGGGGATGTAGCCTTGCGGATGGGCAATATTTTGCGAAAGCTATCGAATCAGCATCAAGTGGTAACGATCACGCACTCGCCGCAGGTGGCATCCAAGGCAGATGCGCATTATTTCGCTTACAAAGTGGAAAAAGATGATCGGGTTATCACAAAAGTACGGGAGTTGAACAAAGACGAACGCATTCGGGCGATTGCGACCATGCTGAGCCAGAATCCGCCAAGCGATGCAGCGATTGAGAATGCACGACAATTGATAGAAGCATAATATTAAAGTTATATGTTTCAAGTTGGAAGTTGTAAATTTTAACCTCCAACCTGAAACTTTCAAACCTGAAACTAAAAACATGGCAAACAATTTATTGCAAGGAAAAAGAGGCGTCGTTTTTGGCGCTTTGACGAAAAATCTATCGCATGGAAAGTAGCAGAACGCGTGGTAGAAGAAGGTGCAAAATTACCCTGACAAATGCTCCCGTGGCAATGCGCTTTGGTGAGATCAACAAATTGGGTGAAAAGCTCCATGCAGAAATTATTCCTGCAGACGCAACTTCGATGGACGATTTAGCAAATCTATTCACTAAGTCACAAGAAGCCCTGGGCGGAAAACTAGATTTTGTATTGCACTCCATTGGTATGTCGCTCAATGTGCGCAAAGGCAAGGAATATACTGATCTCAATCACGAATGGATGCTCAAGACCTTCGATATTTCATCGATTTCCTTTCATAAAATGATGCAGGTACTCTGGAAGCAAGAGGCCATGAATGACTGGGGTTCGATTTTGGCTTTAACCTATATCGCAGCGCAACGGGTGTTCCCGGATTATAACGAAATGGCAGAGTCCAAGGCTTTGCTGGAATCTTTTGCCCGGAGCTTTGGCTATCACTTTGGCACGCGCAATAAAGTGCGGGTGAACACCATTTCGCAATCACCGACCATGACTACGGCGGGTAGCGGCGTGAAAGGCTTCACCGAATTTTTTGATTATGCCGATAAAATGTCGCCATTGGGCAATGCTTCAGCGGAGGCTTGTGCTAATTATTGCGTGATGCTGTTTTCCGACCTAACACGCTCGGTGACCATGCAAAACTTATACCACGACGGCGGTTTCTCTACAATGGGGATGAATCCGGCGGCGTTGAATTTATGATGTATCGGCGACTTTAGTCGCCGTAGTCGATAGCAGCGAAAGCCGCCGATACCTATGAAAAATTTCGCTCGACTGATTGGGCTATTGACAGGATTGTTGATGCTGGCAAATGCACACGCACAGCGCCCTGCGCCTATTCCAGGCACTTTTCCGAACAGTACGCAGCAACAACCATTCGATTCTTCCAGATTAGAACAGAGGCTTGATGAAATACCCGATACAGTTGGTGTTTTTTACTTCTTAGCAGATAATCCGAATCAGGAAACGCCTTTCTCTGATTCTACCTTAGCGAATTTTCAACAATATGACCCAGTGCGCCAGCGCAGTTTGGATTATATGCACCTCGGCAATCTTGGTTCGGCGCATCAACCTATTGTTTTTGAAACGACCTGGCGGCGCGGATTTGACGTAGGCTTGCACCAATTTGATTTGTACATGACGCCAGCCACGCAGCGACGTTTTTATCGTTTGCAAAAGCTTTACGAATGTCTCTTTTATGGTCGGTTCCGAGCAAGCAGATAGCTATTTGACAAGCACTTTCAGTCGCAACTTTGCCAAAGGACTCAATTTTACAATTGACTATGATCGGCTCAGCCAATTGGGTACGGAAAATCAATATCCTAATCAAAATACCCGCAATACAACTTTTCTGTCGGTTTTTGGCTCAAGGGCAAAGCCCAGCGTTATCAAGGCTTTCTATGGCGATTTCCAGAAATACAGTCGAACACGAAGACAATGGTGGCATCGAAGTAGAACCCAATCTGGAAGGGCAAAACGCAACCACCAGCGCAACGGATGTATTTTTGAATAACGCCCAAACGCGCTACCAACACCAGGATTTGGCTTATACGCATTATTTTCAGTTGGGTGGCAAACCCGATTCGATCAAAGGCATCACACGGGCTTACACGCTTTCGCACCAATTGCTGCTCGGAGATTATCGGTACAAGTTTTTCGACAACGACCTGGACGCAGATACTGCTTTTTTTAATCGTTTTCCAATACTTGCGCCCGACAGCAGAGGCGTGCGGCATTTCATTCAGCATCAAAAAATCGAAAACAGCTTTCGCCTAAGCACCTTCAAACTCCGCGCCAATCGAGCCTCTGAAGCCAAAGACGAACGCGATTTGCTGGAATTAGGCGCGATTTATAGCATTCATTTCCTGAAGCAAGAACCGTCGGATTCTACCATCAACACGCTTTTCCTGACGGGCAAATGGAATCTCAGTTTTGGCGAGCGACTGCGACTCGAAACCTACGGGCATCTTGGCGCACTCGGAAATATCGGCGACTATAGGGCGCAGGGCACTTTGCTCCTGATTTTGGAAAATTTGGACAGCTAAAAGGCGAGTTTGTCAACCAACTCAACGCACCGAATCTCATTCAGCATCGCTTTTATGTATCGCAGCGCGAATTGTGGAAAAAATGATTTCAAGCAAACGCTGGAAACCACCATCGGCGGCACTTATTTAATTCCAACTTTACAAATCGGCATCACCGGGCGTTATCATTTACTCAATAATTACATTTATTATGATACCCTCTCCGCGCCACAGCAAAGCGCTACGCCGCTCAGTATCTTGCAATTCATCGTGCAAAAAGACTTTAAAGTCTGGAATTTTCATTTAGATAATATCATAGCATTTCAAAATGCTTCCGAAGATTTTATACGCTTGCCGCAAATTTATGGCAAACATAGTTTTTATTACGAAGGCAATTGGTTCAAAGTATTGAATGTAAAATTGGGCTTTGACTTGCGCTATAACGACGCTTATTTTGCGGATTATTACAACCCTGTCAGTGGGCAATTCCAATTGCAAAACCAACGCCAGGTTGACTTCTACCCGGCGATAGATGCCTTCTTCACGATGCGGGTCACCAAGTTCCGCGCTTTTGTCAAGTTTGAAAACCTTACCAACGCATTCCTCACCGAGGACTTTTTCTACCAAACCGCTTATTACGCCTACCCGCCTGCCGCTTTGAGGATCGGGTTTAAATGGAGATTGGTGGATTGAAATAATTCTCAAGGAAGAAAATTGATTTAGAATATTTGATAAATCATTTATGAATTTAACTACTTTATTTTTTAGTGGCTTGCAAAACTATTAAATTCATAATAGATTTGTTTTGACAAAAAGAAAAGCAACCGATGTAGGAATCGATTGCTTCTTAAAACTTTGTCAAAGTTTTATATGAAAAATTTTGATCGACGCAGGCAAGCCCCTGCGCTTCGGAGCTTTGTAATAACCAACGGAAGCATCCGAGAGAATCTTTATTTCGTAGGATACTTTCACTTTTTGGAGGTATCGCAGTGCGCTAAAATTTGTTTTAAAGCTCTTTTGGATTATTGTTTTTAAGGAAAATGAACCTCCAGGTTAAAACAATAATTTTATTTTGGATAGTGGGACTCTCTTTAGAGTTCCACTTTTTTTTAAAGTTAGAGGGATAAAAAATGTACTTTTCGTTTTATAGTACAATATATACCAAAAATTGCCAAAATAGCAATTTTAGTTATAAGAAAATTAGAGGATTTATCTGATAATCCTTTTAATGAAGAAACAGAGGATATTGAATAACTTGAATAAAAGAAGAAACTAAAGATAAACTTAAAGATAAGACAGAATTGTTAGAGAACCTAGAAAAGATATGTACATAGAAATTATTAAGAGAAAAAGATGTAATTGCTTTCTACAGAGAATCGACTTATATTTGAGATATAAAGGTTTTAGAAATGACAACGATTCAATTAGAAGTAAGCGAAGAAGTGGTGCGGAAGTATGGCATCGAAAGTTTGGTGCAACGATTGCAGCAGCAATTAGAAGTAGAGCGCCTGAAAATACTTGCCGAAGAAATCAATGAAGCGGTGCAAGCTACCGGATTAGATAATGATGCTTTGGTCGAAGAAGCACGAGCGAAGGCATGGGAATCGTATAAGCAAAAATATCTAAGCCATATCCTATCTTGAAAAATTTCATTATCTGCAATCTAACCTCTCTGAAAGAATTCTTTGATCAAGCGGCATCCTGAAATATAAGATTTCCCGTCATTAAAATTACCATTTCAACATTCCCATAGGCGCATCCCGCCTCAGAATAGACTACTCGAATTTCGTAGAAGGGTCATTTGATGTTCAATCAGGCGAATTTTGTTTTAAAATCAGCCATTCTGAATATTTTAGGAGGCTTATTTTGGGTTAAAATGTCGAATTTTGTTTTAAAATCTATGTTTTTCGTTTTAAATATGCCATTTTTCATGTTAAATTCGTGATTTTTGTGTCATAAACGGCGGTTTCGTTTTAAATATGGCGGTTTTTACATTAAATTGACAGATTTCGAGTTAAAATAATGTTTTTGTTTTAAATACGGCGTTTTTGTTTTAAAATATGGCATTTTTCATTTAAAAATACCCTGTTTTGACTTTCAAATCCACGATTTTAAAACAAAATAGTAGTCTGAAGCATTGCGGAGGATGTTGCAGCATTCCATCTGGTTATTTCAATAAAAACCGCCTGATGAATAGGAATCCACCAGGCGGCTGTGTTTGTGCTGCTTATCATTCGCCGAATGACACTCGGCGCTACTAATCTACATTATCGTGCAAGTAAGAATTGCCTTCGTGGAACTGCGGTTCGTCGTCATCGCCAATCGTCCACTTGGAGTACGTATGCTCGGCAGAGTGCGGCACGTCGTCCAATTTCACGCTGCGGCGCAGGTACGCGGGTTCGTTCTCTAATTCGATCACGTTTTGCGGATTGCTGAGCTTCACGCGATTGTTACGCAGTTTCTCACGGCGCTGGGCTTCCTGCTCCTGCTGCTTGCGGCGTTCTTCATCGCGCTTTTCCTTGTCCTCATCGCTGATATAAGGCTCGTCGTAGGAGTAATTATTGCGATGGATTTTGCGAATGGAAGCCGAAAGGTCGTCAAACTCAAAAGTCTTGGCGTTTTTGGCTCGTCCTCATCAAAACCGATGTCCTTCAGGTGGTTGTTTTTTTTAATATCCGCCTGTCTTTTTTGTTCTTCATCGTCTAAGGAAACCACGATGCGGTCGCTCTTGGGCTCACGCTCCAAATTGGGCGTGTGATGGCGCTCGAAGCCAGTAGCAATAACGGTTACGCTGATTTTATCGCCGAGGCTTTCGTCGTAGCAATTACCCCAGATCAAATCGGTGCCAAAGCCCGCTTCTTCTTGCACGAATTCGGTGATTTCAAAGATTTCATCCATGGTCACTTTAGAACCCGAAGTGATATTCAGCAAGATATGCTTTGCACCGCGAATATTATTGTCTTCGAGCAATGGCGAGTGCAATGCTTCGTCTACCGCTTTCTTCGCGCGGTCGTCGCCAGCAGCCGAAGCCGTACCCATGATGGCAACGCCTGAGTTACGCATGACGGTGTTGACGTCTTCAAAGTCCACATTGACGTAACCCGGCACGGTGATAATCTCTGCAATGCCTTTGGCTGCAGTGGTCAAGATATTATCCGCCTGTCCGAAAGCATCGGAAACAGAGAGGTTGCCAAAGATTTGGCGCAATTTATCGTTGGAAATCACAATGAGCGTATCCACGTGCTTTTTGAGTTCTGCCAGGCCATCGAAGCCCTGGGAGATACGACGGCGACCTTCAAAACCGAAAGGCAAGGTGACAATCGCCACTGTCAGGATGTCCATTTCCTGAGCCGTTTTGGCTATGGATTGGCGCAGCGCCTGTGCCCGTACCACCGCCCATACCGCCGTGATAAAGAGCATTTTGCAATTATTTTCCAAATAGCGGCGCACCTCCTCGATGGATTCTTCGCAAGCCATTTTGCCAATGGTGGGCTTGGAGCCTGCACCCCGACCTTCGGTGAGGTTTGGGACCGAGTTGCATTTTTGTAGGCACCGGGCTAATGTCCATCGCTTGATGGTCTGTATTGCAAATAGCGAAATCTACGCCTACGATGCCCTGCTTGAACATATGCGTCACTGCGTTGCTCCCGCCTCCTCCTACACCTATCACTTTGATAATCGGACTTTCGTCTTTTGGCAAATCGAATAACATACTGCTTGTTTTTTGGATAGAGAATGCTACTTGTTAGTTGGCTTTCCCCTGATGGGTTATAAAAATTAGTATCAGTTTTCTCTGAGATGCCAGATACCAGATTATTAGACTCCAGACAAATGCTTTATTAAAGTCTGGCATCCGGCATCTTTTAATCTCGTATCTTAAAAAGGATGAATCCGGTTCTGCTTCAAACCATTCCTTGGTTTTTTTGAAGATATTCTCCAACCAACGGCCGGAGGGATCTTCTACTTCGACTTTTTCTTCTTTTTTCGTCACATCGACTTTCACTTTGCCTTTTTCCACATCTTCTATGCCCTTCATGAGTAAGCCAATGGCAGTAGCAAAGACAGGGCTGCTGAGTTGTGATTGATAACCATGCCCCAGATGCTCAACTGGTATGCCAATGCGCGTCGTCATGCCCGTATGAAATTCTGAAAGCTTGTCGATATGATTGAGCAAAGCGCCGCCACCAGTAAGTACAATGCCTCCAATGAGCTTCCGCTCGAAGCCGGAACGACGCACTTCCCACAACACATAATCAAGGATTTCCTCTACACGCGCCTGTATGATACGAGCGAGATTCTTTTCAGAAATCTCTTTGGCATCGCGGCCTTTCAAGCCCGGAATAGTGATGATGCGATTATCATATACTTCGTCGGCTAAGGCCGAGCCAAATTTCACTTTTAATCTTTCTGCCTGCGGGGCCATTACACTACAACCTTCCTTAATGTCTTTTGTAATGACATTCCCACCAAAAGGAATGACCGCTGTATGGCGAATAATGCCATCCTGGAAAATGGTGATATCTGTTGTACCGCCGCCAATGTCCACCAGGGCTACGCCTGCTTCTTTTTCTTCTTCACTGAGCACCGCCGTAGCCGAAGCAATTGGCTCCAGCGTCATGTTGGCAACCTTCAATCCAGCGCGTTCTACACAGCGATGAATATTATTAGAAGCTGTAATCTGACCGGTAATAATATGAAAATTTGCTTCCAAACGAATGCCTGACATACCAATCGGATCGAGGATACCTTGCTCGCTGTCCACCGTAAATTCCTGTGGAATCACGTGCAGAATCTTGTCGCCCGGCGGTAGCACCAGCTTGTACATATCGCTGATAAGTTTATCAATGTCGCGTTGGCTGATCTCCGTGTGATCGTTGTCGCGCGTGAGGATGCCTCGGTGTTGCAAGCTCTTGATATGCTGCCCCGCAATACCAACATGTACCGTTTTGAAATCCAAGCCAGATGCTCGTTTCACAATAGCAATCGCCTCCGAGATCGCATTCACGGTTTTTTCAATATTAGAGACTACGCCGCGCAGCACACCTTCGCTGTCCACCTTGCCGATGCCCAGCACTTCCAACTTGCCGTGTTCATTTTTGCGACCAGCCAAAGCACAGACCTTCGTTGTACCAATGTCCAAGGCAACTACTACATCCGATTTTAAAGCATTCGTTTCACTCATAATGTTTCAATTTGTAAGCCCTATCGGCTTGAATATGTATTTGAAATTTTAGGATTATTTTTCTGAGATGCCAGATACCAGATTTTTAGATTCCAGACAACATATTGTAAAGTCTGGCATCCGACATCTCCTAATCCGGCATCTATCTCTTTTCACAAACCACCTGCCCTTAAACCGTACATCTATCGTCCGATATTTTTGCCAACCTTCGTATGGCATTCCTTCTTGATAGAATATTTTTAAATTTTCTAATTTTTCATCTGAATTTGATAGCCTGCCAAATAAGATTTTCTGATCGCCCACTTTCGGAATCAAAGTAAATTCGCCTGTATTGCTCACATAAACCTGTTCGATCAAAGCTTGATAAAATTCATCTTCCAAAATCTTATTTGCCAATAAAAACAAGTCTTTCAGTCGATGGCGTTTGCGCAACAAAAACTCAGGATCGTGCGGCGGAATATTGCCGGTAGCCGTGAGTACCCGCGCTGCGAAATGCCGCGATAAAGGCATTTTATTCCCATCTTTATCCAAGTAATAATTTAGTCCATTATTATCAATAATACGTAATATCGGCTCGCGCTGTGTAATATTTACCCTTAATACGCTTTGCGCTGTAATAAAAACATCCGCATTTATTACAAATGGATCTTCCTCCAAAATTCGCTCCACACGCGCCACGTCCACTGCACTCAAAGGCAAACCCCTCATCTGCGTACCAAATCCGCGTTCGATCGTAACTAGCACATCCTCCGGTTTGATGAGTAATTTATTACCTTCCAACGGGTCGATTTCTACCTTCACTTCCTCCACAATGCTCGACTCTCTTTTCCCCACTGACGACACAACAATCGCTATGGAAAAAACAATTGCTAATATCCAGGAGCCACGCTTGAGTGTAATATTTAAATCTTGTTTATTCATTTCATTTATTTAGATTTTAGACTAATTACATAAACTGCTTTACAGCTTCCAACATCTATTGTCTATTGTCTAACATCTTCTTGATCGGTTCTACAAGTGTATCAATATCACCAGCGCCTATCGTCATTAATATCTCAATATCATAATTCTTTAATTCATTTAATAAGTTGGACTTTATTATTAATTTTTTATTCGGATTTTTCATTTTATTAAAAATAATCTCCGAAGTCACGCCCGGAATCGGTAATTCCCGAGCAGGGTAAATGTCCAGTAGTAAAATTTCATCCAAACCATCCAACGCTTCTGCAAAGCCATCCACAAAATCGCGCGTACGCGTGTACAAATGTGGCTGGAAAATGCCCGTCACCTTTCGGTTTGGGAATAATTGCTTCGCCGCGCCAATCGCTGCTCTCAACTCGGTCGGGTGATGCCCGTAATCGTCAATGTACACCGTCTTTTCGGTGCGAACGATAAACTCAAAACGCCGCTTGATGCCTTTAAAACTTAGCAATCCCGCGCGAATCGCCTCCGGCGCGACACCAACTTGCAATGCAATCGAAATCGCCGCAGTCGCATTCTCCACATTATGGCGTCCTGGCATCGGAAATTGCAGATTATCAATGGTTTGCGTCAGGTTTTTGTAATCAAATACAAAATAACCATCTTCTACTCTCAAATTTTCCGCGCGATAATCCCCGCCCTCCACGCCATAACTCCGCACTTTCGTTTTGTCAAAATAATCTATCCAGCTATGCTGCACGTACAAAGTTCCGCTTACTTGTTTGGCGAAAGCCAGATAGCCTGTATCATGCACCGAATCCGCATCGCCGTAAATGTCCAAATGATCAGGATCCATGCTGCTAATCACGCCAATCTCAGGATGCAAGCGCAAAAATGACCGATCATATTCATCTGCTTCGACGACTACCCAATCGCTTTGTCCATTGACACAATTCGACTGACAATTCTGCGCAATCCCACCCAAAAATGCTGCGGCATCTACACCTCCCGCTCTGAGCAAATGTGCTGTGAGTGAAGAAGTTGTGGTCTTTCCATGCGTCCCCGCCAAAGCAATACAGCGTCGGTTTTGACTGATGATGCCGAGTACTTCCGAGCGTTTTTTTACCGGAATCTCTCGTTTCAAAAAGTATTGCAATTCCGCGTGTTCCTTTGGCACAGCGGGCGTCCACACTACCAGATCGACTCCTTCGGGAATCTTGGACACATCCTCGTTATAATGGATTTGCATTCCTTCTTCGACCAACTTTTTGGTCAAAGATGTTTCTGTTTTATCATAACCATGTACTTCCGCGCCCAAGCCTTTGAAATAACGAGCTAAAGCGCTCATACCAATTCCTCCTATTCCTATAAAATATACTATTCGTAATTCGTTGATATTCATTTTGTTTCATATAACCACGACTAAAGTCGTGGACTTAAAGTCTTTGGTTTGGGATTAATTTTAATACTTCATTTGCGATTTCTTCCGCTGCATTTGGCTTTGCCAGTTGTTTGATATTTGTTGATAATTCTTGTTTTAAAACTTCATCGTCCAGCAATTCCAAGGCTTTTGCAATCATTTGCGCCTGCGCATCTGAGTCTTTTAATAAAATCGCAGCATTTTTTTGCACCAAAGCCATCGCATTTTTGGTTTGATGATCTTCTGCCACATTTGGCGAAGGTATCAGAATCGAAGGCAATCCAACCAAGCATAATTCCGACACCGTCAACGCGCCAGCCCTTGCTATTGCTACATCCGCCATTTTATATGCCAAATCCATCCGGTCAATGAATGCGTTAAGCTTTACGTTTGGTAGTTTGGCGGTTTCACAATTTTTAAATTGCTCCACATAAAGACTTCCGCATTGCCAAAGCACTTGCACATCGGGGCGTTTTTGCAACCATTCGGTACTTGCCGCCATCGCCTGATTGAGCGTGCGCGCCCCGAGGCTTCCGCCAAAGATGATCAACGTTTTTTTATTCAAGTCAAGCATAAAATATTGCAAAGCTTCTCCTCGCATAGCTTGAATATCCACCAAATCTTTGCGCACCGGATTGCCCGTCAACACGAGCTTTTCCCTTGGAAAATAGCGCTCCATGCCATCATACGCCACACAAATTTTCTGCACTTTTTGCGAAAGCAGTCGATTTGTCGCGCCAGCATAAGAATTTTGCTCCTGAATAAGCGCCGGAACGCCCATGCGCGTTGCCATTTCGAGCAAAGGTCCACTGGCGTAGCCACCGACGCCCACCGCCACATCCGGTTTAAACCGACGAATGATTTGTCGAGCTTTGGCCATGCTACTCAGCAGCTTGATCGGGAACAACAGATTTTGCAAGGTCAATTTTCGCTGAAAACCGCTAATCCACAAGCCTTCAATTTTGTAGCCTGCTTTTGGCACTTTTTCCATTTCCATCCGCCCTTTTGCACCGACAAAGAGGATATCCGCGTCAGGATGCTTGGATTTAATGGCATTTGCAATTGCAATCGCCGGAAAAATATGCCCGCCCGTTCCGCCTCCGCTGATGATAATCTTCAAAGTGCGCGGCATTTTATTCTGTTTCTGATTCAAAGAACTTGCTGATACTCAATATAATACCGAATGAAATACAAGTAAATAACAAGGATGTACCACCCATACTGATCATTGGCAATGTCAAGCCAGTGACGGGAACTAAATTCACCGATACGGCTATATTCAAAAATGCTTGTATAACAAGCGATAAACTCAATCCCATCGCCAGCATAGCACCAAAGGCCCGAGAGCTTTTGGTTACGAGTCGTGCTGTACGGAAAAACAATAACACATATAAAATAATAATCACACTTCCTCCCAAAACGCCATATTCTTCGCAAATAATGGCATAAATAAAGTCAGAAAAAGAGGACGGTAGAAAGTTGCGCTGAATGCTGTTACCAGGCCCTTCGCCAAACCAACCGCCATTAGCGATAGCGATTTTTGCTTGCTGCGACTGATAACCGCCATCGGAAGAAGCATCCATAAACTCGCGCCATCTCGATACCCATGTTTCAAAGCGAATGATCTCTGGAAAAGCTTCGTGCAATAAAATCAGCATCGAAAACACACACATCCCCAGCAATAGCAATAACAAAATGTATTTCACCGAAACCCTGCCGATAAACATCATCAAAATGCAAGTGCCAAATAACAAGATCGCGGTGGAAAGATTTGCCGGAGCAATCAATCCGCATACAATCAGAACTGGCACGATAATAGGCAAAAACGCACTATTAAAATCCTTAATATATTCTTGTTTGCTCGAAATCGCTCTTGCCACATAAATGATCAAAGCCAACTTTGCAAAATCGGACGTTTGAAATGACAATCCTACATAAGGTATTTGAATCCAACGCCTTGCATCATTTACATCCGGGGCAAAGGCTATGGTGAAAAATAGTAAAGGGATCGCAATCAATAATAAATACGGCGACCAGCGATTATACCTCATATAATGCGTCAAATGTGCCAGATAGGTCATCAGCATTCCTATCATCAAAATGATGACGTGCTTAAACATATAAGCCTCTGAGCTGCCGCTTTCCCGATAAGCCAGCGTGCCAGTTGAACTGTACACTGCCAGGATCGAAAAAATTGACAGGACGGCAAAGATCGCCCAGATGGCTCGGTCGCCTTTCAATTCTGCGTTTAATCTGGCTACAAATGTTGACATTTTTTGGTGTTATAATTTTATAGCTCTTGGTGTTATAGTGTTTAAAATATTTTAATATTTACCAAAACACATTAACACTATCGCACTAAAACACTATCAAACTAATTTCAAAACTGCATCTTTAAATTGATTGCCTCGATCTTCATAATTTTTAAATAAATCAAAACTTGCACAAGCCGGTGATAATAATATCGTATCGCCTGAACGCGCTAGTTTTGTTGACATTTCTACCGCCTCCTTTGCACTGTTCGCCTCAAGCATTGGCTTTCCAAAATCACCGAAAACTTCAAGCAATTTGCTATTATCAGCGCCCATGCAAACGATGGCTTTCACTTTCTCTTTTACAAATGGGAATAAAGGTTCGTAATCATTGCCTTTATCCTGACCTCCTACAATCCAAATCGTCGGTTTGGTCATCGCTTGCAAAGCATAAAAAACGGAATCTACATTCGTCGCTTTACTGTCGTTGATGTATTCTACATCCTTGATCGTCGCTACCAATTCCATGCGATGCGCCACGTTTACAAAGGTTTCCAAGCCTTTTTGAATCGCTTCATCCTTCGCACCAAGCGCTTTCGCTGCGTGAATCGCAAATAAAGCATTCATGTAATTATGCTTGCCGCGCAACTGCGTTTTACTCATATCAAACCGCGAATCGCCGATCACCACAAAATTCCCATCTATCATTTGTTCGCTGATCGCTACGCCCTTTGGCGCAAGCTTTATATTTTTTAATTTATTTATAATATTTTCATTATTATCATTATATAAAAAGAGGTCTTTTTTACTTTGATTTTCAATAATTTTAAACTTAGAATTTATATAATTTTCCAGTTTATAATTATATCGATCTAAATGATCGGGTGTAATATTCAAAATCATTGCAATATCTGGTCGAAAACTTTGAATATTATCCAACTGGAAGCTGCTGATTTCCAGTACGTAATGCGCTTTTTTTACTTCCGTGACCAATCGCGCAAAGCTGTAACCAACATTCCCGCCAATCGCCACATCAAAGCCCGCTGATTCCAGGATATGAAAAGTCAACTTCGTGGTCGTCGTCTTGCCATTACTTCCTGTAATCGCAATCACGGTCGAATCAGTATGCCGACTCGCAAATTCAATCTCTGAAATCACCGGAATTCCTTTCGCTACAACTGCTTGTATCACAGGCACTTTGTCAGGAATGCCGGGGCTTTTGATGACTTCGTCCGCCTCCAGAATTTTTGTCAAAGTATGCTCGCCCTCCTCATAAGGAATGGCGTTTTTATTTAGTTCTTCTTTATATTTTTCAGCAATCGAACCTTTGTCCGATACAAAAACCTGATGTCCTAATTTCTTTGCCAACAGCGCTGCCCCTACCCCGCTTTCGCCACCACCTAATATTACTGTGTTCTTGTGTTCTTGTGTTCTTGTATTCATGTACTTGTACCTTTGTCTAAATATCTTATAAGAGACAATGTAAAATTTCGAGTTTTATTTACTTTTGAATGTAAATCTTCTATTGCTTCTTTATCAAGATATTGCAAATCCTCAAACAAATACAACATACTTTTTACTTCAGCAGCAGAGCTTTGCGCAATATCCAGGAATCGTTTAAATTCATTTTTATAATATCGAGCAAATCCCTCAGCAATATTATTCATAACAGAAACTGAAGCCCGTCGGAATTGAGATCTAGCATCCCAATCCTTCGATAAAGCACCTTCCTGAGAAACTTCATACACTCGTTTGACCAATTCTCTCGCTGCTTGCCAGCATTCCAAATCCTCAAATCGTGTAACTTTCATGTGTAAATTATATTTTGTTAGCCCCAAAACGAACCTGAACACTTGAACACACTAACACCTGAACACAATTACATCATCGAATTTTCAAAGTAATAATGGTAATCACCGCCAGCAGCACCGCCACAATCCAGAACCGCGTTACAATCTTCACTTCGTGCATTCCTTTTTTCTGATAATGATGATGTAATGGCGACATCAAGAAAATCCGCCGACCCTCGCCGTACTTGCGTTTGGTGTATTTGAAATACATCACTTGAATGATCACCGACAAGCTTTCAGCCAAAAAAACGCCACACAACACTGGAATCAAGAGTTCTTTGCGCAATAAAATTGCCATGGAAGCAATAATTCCACCCAATGTCAAACTCCCGGTATCGCCCATAAACACTTGCGCGGGGAAAGCATTGTACCACAAAAATCCGATACAAGCACCCACCAGGCTTGCCGCAAAAATCACTACTTCGCTCGCGCCAGGCAATTGCAAAATACCGAGATAATTAGAAGCAATCGCGTTGCCCGACACATAAGCAAAAATACCCAGCGTAAAGGCCGAAATCCCGGAAACGCCTGTCGCTAAACCATCCAAGCCGTCTGTCAAATTCGCTGCATTCGAGACTGCTGTGACAATAAAAATCACCAACGGAACGAATAATAACCAAGCCCATTTAGCAGCAACCGATTGTTCAACAGGCAATAACCAACTGTAATCCAAGTGATTATCCTTTAAAAAAGGGACATTTGTCAAATTCGTTTTGTAATCACCTTTACGAATCGTTTGGTTGCCATTTTTTTCGGTGTAAATGGTATCGCCCACCATTTGCGCTTCGGTGTAGCCTAATTCATTGGCGACTTTTACATCCATGCGCACTACAATATCATCATTTGTCAGCATCGTTATGCCAATGATGAGCCCCAGACCTATCTGTCCGAGGATTTTAAACCAAGCTTTCAAACCCTCTTTGTTTTTCCGAAAAACCTTGATGTAGTCATCCAGAAATCCAATAAATCCCATCCAAAGCGTTGATAACATGAGCAAAATAACATATACATTGTCCAATTTTGCCATCAACAAACAGGGAATAAGAGTTGCCATTATAATAATCACACCGCCCATTGTCGGCGTGCCTTGCTTCTGAACTTGTCCCGCCAGCCCCAGATCGCGCACGGTTTCACCGATTTGCTGCCGCCGGAGTCCATTGATAATTTTACCTCCAAAAACCATCGAAATAATGAGCGACAAAATCAACGCTGCGCCTGCCCGGAACGAGATATATTGAAAAAGCCCCGAACCTCTAATGTGTCCAAAATTTGCTTCGAGCCACTCGACTAAGTTGATTAACATTTTGTTTTTTTGTTATCTGTTAACTGTTATCGGTCAGCTATTAGGTTTCTATTTTTTGCCTGATAAAAGACCCCCGATAATCAAATTTTTCCTGCCAAAAATAAAAATTCCCATACTCAAAACTCAATCGATTTGCCCTTATTTGGAAGTACGAAGTTGGAAGTACGAGGTACGATAAATTCGTACTTCTAAACTTGTAATTCGTACTTTAAAATTTCTTTATCATCAAAAGGATGCTTCACTCCTTGAATATCTTGATATTTCTCATGTCCTTTCCCTGCTACCAAAATAATATCGCCGCTGTTCGCCAGTTTACAAGCCGTTCGAATCGCTTGTTTCCGATCTACAATCGTTAAAGTTTTGCTCGCTGCATCTTTGGGAATCCCGACTTCCATATCCGCCAGAATTGCTTCCGGCTGCTCGGTGCGCGGATTGTCAGAAGTCAGAATCACCTGTTCGCTTAGGTTGCAAGCAATTCTTGCCATTTCAGGGCGCTTGGTTTTGTCGCGGTCGCCGCCGCAGCCTACCACCGTAATAACTTTTGAATTGGCTTGTCGCAATTGGCGAATTGTTTCCAGCACTTTTTCCAGTGCATCAGGCGTGTGCGCGTAGTCCACGATGCCCAGAATCTGACGTTTTGGATCAAAAATATAATCAAATCGCCCTTCCGCCGTATTGATATTGCTCAACGCCGTCAAAACTTCTTCTTTTCCTTGCCCCAGTAGCAGCGCCGCCGCGTACACCGCCAACAAATTATAAGCATTAAACTCGCCGATCAATCGCCCATGAAAATCCTGACCATTGATATCCAAATGCAAGCCCAATAAGCTGTTATCCAATATTTTAGCTTTAAAATCGGTCAAGCGATGCAAGCTATAACGATACACATTGGCTTTGGTGTTTTGCACCATTACATCGCCACGCTTATCGTCAATGTTGACGAGGGCAAAGGCATTTTTTTGTAATATGTCAAAGAAACTTTTTTTGGCTTTTATATAATTATCAAATGTTTTGTGATAATCCAGATGGTCATGCGAAATATTCGTAAAAATCGCTCCAGCAAATTCCAATCCCGCAATCCGATGCTGCTCTGCCGCGTGCGAGCTCACTTCCATAAAGGCATAATCGCAACCCGCCTCCACCATATCCGCGAGCAAAGCATTGATGGCAATTGAGTCCGGCGTCGTATGCGTAGCTGCCAAAGCTTGCTGCCCGATTCGATTTTCCACGGTCGAAAGCAAGCCACATTTGTAGCCCAATGCCTGGAACAAATTGTACAAAAGTGTGACGGTAGTCGTTTTGCCATTGGTGCCGGTCACGCCCACCAGCTTCAGCTTTTCCGAAGGGTGATTGTAAAAATTACTCGCCATCCAGCCCAATGCCTCCGCACTATTTGCCACTTCTACATAAGTGACGCTGGAATCCAAATTTCCCGGCAGGGTTTCTAATAAAATGATTGAAGCCCCATTGGCAATCGCCTTGTCAATAAACTGATGCCCATCTGTCTGATAACCTCTCAAAGCTGCGAACAGGCTTCCCTGTTCTGCGCGGCGCGAATCGAGGGTGAGTTTGTTCACCTTTGGATTTCGCTCGCCTTTTATTTCAAGTACTGACACATTGGTCAGTATATCCTGCAAGTTTTTCATAGTCTTTCGACTCGTACTTTAGCCACCAATTAATTTGGTATTTGCTTTTTTTATCAATTCAATCGTGTGTTTCAACGATGCGCCATCATCCCAAGCTTGATGCCCCGGAATTACCAATTTTACATTCGGAAATTTGCGCATCACATTTTTTACAGAATTTTCCCATGCTGATATATTCGCATCTGCCACATTTCCTAAGCCAGTCGCCTCTGTGCTTTTTACAAAGCATCCACCGAAAAGTACCTGTTGGTCAGGGAAATACACAATAATATTATCATTAGTATGTCCTTCGCCCGGGAAATAGGTTTGTACTTTCAAACCCTTAAAAGTGAATGTCGTATCATTCGACAAAATTCCATCCGGTGAAGCAAATCCTTGTACCGCCGACTTTTCGGCAGTTAATGGTGTGCTAATCACTTTCACGCCTTTCTTTTGCAAAAACCCAGTGCCGGAAGCCCGATCTCCGTGTGAATGCGTGACAATGCACAGTTTTACTTTCTCTTTCAAATTTTTCCGTACCCATTTGTACAATTCCTTGGTCGCGTCCTCACCCCAGCCGGTATCCACTAATAAAACCCCTTCCGAAGTCTTGACAATCAACCCGTTAGAAGGAAATGGACTTCCCCCAAGCAGTTGATAGGAAATATGCACATAAAAATCCTTCGTTAAGGATTCTACTTTTATATCAAGTTTTGGGGATTGCGCATATGCTTGCATCAAGAAAAGTAAATAACCAAGCATTATTATTAATTTTTTATTCATTTGGTATTACTTTCATTATAAGTTATTGCAAAAATATTTTAATCGTCTGCCCTCCAGCACGCGTGCCCGGCAAGAGCGATTGACGCGCAACTTTACCAAAGCCTTCCACTTCCACGCGCAAGCCCTTATTTTCCAATACATACAGTGCATCTCGCAATCCTAGTCCAACCACACTTGGCACAACATTATTCTTGGAAATCGTCCGATTCAGCACCATTAAGCTATCCGATTCGGCTCGCAAAGTCACGATCTCTTCTGATGGGCTTCCGTAAAATGGCATTTCAAGAAAATTCAATACTTTCAGCATATCCTCGCGCGTACCAGCATCATACGTTGGCAATTGTTTACCCGCCAATATAGGCTTAGGCACATTATTGAGCGGCTCGTGCAATTTCATTTCGGTAGCATAAATATAATCTGCAATTTCCCGAAACACCGGCCCGGCTACATCGCTACCGTAGTAACCACCGCGGCGCGGCTTATTAATCAGTACAATAATCGAATACATGGGCGCTTCCGTCGGGAAATAGCCTACAAACGAAGCCTGATAGCCACGAATGAAGGTTTGGCCGCGCTCAGTGCGACGATAGCCTACCTGTGCTGTACCCGTTTTGCCAGCAAAATTATATTCGTCCGATTTCAGTTTATAAGCTGTACCTCGCGTCACTACTGAATCTAATAATTCATGAATCGTTTCCAGCGTATTGGTAGAAGCGATTTTGCGCTTTAAAATCGTTGGCTTAAAGGTTTTGATCGTTTCGCCAAAGCGTTGAATTTCAGAAACTAAATAAGGTTTCACCAATTCGCCATCATTCGCAATCGCATTATAAAAAGTAAGCATTTGTAATGGCGTCATTTGCAATTCATAACCAATTGCCATCCAGGGCAAGGTCGTGCCGCTCCACTGATGGTCACTACTATAAGCTTCCTTGATATAAGGTTTGGCTTCACCGTCGATTTCAATACCCGTTGGCAAATGAAGATTAAAATCTTTCAAACGCTGCACGAATCGCTCCGCCCCTTGATTGCGATTGATACGTTCTTTTTTTCCGTAATATTTATCTACCAATTTGGCAATCCCGACATTTGAGGATATTTCAAAAGCATGGCGAATGCTCGTAGAATCAATGCTTGCACTATAAGGCGAAGCATCTACAAGGGTTTGGTCAAAAAACTCCGTCGTACCACGTTCCAATTGAATCGTGTCGTCCAATGAAATAAAGCCATCTTCCAACATCGCCATCATCGAAGCAGTCTTGAAAGTAGAACCAGGTTCTACAGCATTGCCGATAGCATAATTGAAAGTCTCCCACCATCCTTGATCGGTTCTACCCAGATTAGCAATCGCCCGAATCGCGCCGGTTTTCACCTCCATTACTACTGCCGTGCCCCATTCTGCATCGTGATAATTCATCGCCCGCTCCAAAGCACCTTCAGCTGCGTCTTGCAAGTTTATATCAATCGTAGTTAGTATATCATCCCCACTTTTAGGCTCTACCAGCGACAAATCATCCATCGGAATCCAAATATCGTTGGCGCGATCTACCTGAATCATTACTTGTTTGCCTGCCAAACCGCCCAACATCTGATCGAAAGAACCTTCGATACCAACTGGTTTTGCATCTTCGCGATTCGTATAGCCGATCGTTCTTTGTGCCAAAAGCCCAAACGGACGCTTGCGTTCACTTCGTTTCTCAGCAATAAAGCCCCCGCGATTGCGTCCCAGATTAAATAGAGGAAATTTTTCAATAAACTGACGCTCAGCGTAAGACACTTTACGTTTAATCAACACATAACGATTACCCGATTTGCGCTGATCTTCGATATATGTTTTCCAACCGCCAGGCGTAAAACTATTATCCACATAAGTGGCGATGCACTGCGCTAAAGAATCGATGTTATCTGTAAAATCCTTTTCGCTGATTCCAGTCGAATTAGGATCCATATAGATATCAAAATACGGAATCGAAGTTGCCAGCAAGCTACCGTCCGACGCCAGGATATTCCCGCGCTCCGGCTCTACCGGGCGGGTTGCGATGTATAAATCCTCCCCTTTTTTACGCCATTTTTCGCCTTCTGCATAGCTAATGTAAACCGTTTGGTAAATCAATACGATGGCTGCCGGAATGATCGCTCCGAACAGAAGAATGTAAATCCGATATAATATTTCGTTTTTAATTTCCATCGTATTAATACTTATTCAGATACGACTATTTTCTTTGGTTTTGAACTCAAGGGCCGCAGTCCTACTGGCTTCACTTTTTCAATCATCTCAGAGCGCTTACTGTTGAACATAATTTCCGATTCCAGCGACATATAATACCAGCGTAATTCTTTGACCTCTTTTTGCAACAGTTGAATCTGACGCACGTTTCGCTCCGCATAATGCGCATTGGCAATGTACACTAAGCCCAGAAATCCTAAAAACAGCACAAAAGGCAGATTCTTCAGGATCAAATCCGAGCTGAAGTAATTCAGGTTGAATATCTGTGCCAGGCCGCGTTGTTTTGCCATTTTCTATTATATTATGATATTGTGATATTGATTATTACTTGCCGCACCATATCACTACATCACCATATCACTACATTATTTTAAATCTCCAATTTACGAATCTCCACTGAATCTTCCTTGCGCTCCCTTTCACAAAATCTCCAAGTCTTCTACTCCCCAATTCCCCCCTTCTCTCCTACTCTCAGCCGCGCGCTTCTTGCTCTTGGATTTTCATTAATTTCCGCCGCTGAAGGCTCTATTGCATTCTTAGTAATCACGATAAAAGGTCGATCGATATTGCCATAGAAATCCTTTTTCACTTCGCCTTCTACATTCCCTGTTTTCAAAAAATTCTTCACAATCCGATCTTCAATCGAGTGATAAGTAATGATAACCAATCTCCCGCCGAACTTCAGTACTTCGAGCGATTGTTCCAAAAATTCTTGCAATGCGCCCATTTCATCGTTCACTTCAATCCGCAAAGCCTGAAAAACTTGTGACAAATATCTCAGGCGTTGCCCGCGAATCAAAGGTTCAATTATTGCCAGAAAATCAGCAATGGTACGAATTTCACGCGTTTTCCGTTCTTCTACAATTCGTTGCGCGAGCGTGCGCGCATTACGCACTTCGCCATAATCGCTGAATACACGCTGCAAATCTTCTGCGGTGTACGTATTCACTACATCTGCGGCACTGCGTTCGCCTTGCTGGTTCATTCGCATATCCAATTCAGCATCAAAGCGATAGGAAAATCCTCGGCTCGCTTCATCCAATTGGTGCGAAGAAACCCCCAAATCTGCCAGAATGCCTTCCACTTCTTTCACGCCATGCAATTTCAAAAATCGTTTTAGGTAGCGAAAGTTGTTGTGGATAAACTCAAACCGCTTATCATCCAGCACATTGGGCAATGCATCTTCATCCTGATCAAAGCCAAACAGGCGACCTTTATCACCCAGCCTTTCGAGTATCAATTTAGAATGCCCTCCTCCCCCAAAAGTTGCGTCCACGTAAGTCCCATCGGGCTTTATTTCTAGCATTTCAATGCTTTCCTTTGCAAGCACGGGCAAGTGATACGTCATCACTCGTCGATTTTTATTTTGCCCAGCACATCTTCTGCCAAATCAGAGAAATCATCCGGCTCTTCATCGAGCAACATATCGTATTGATCTTTTGCCCATACTTCGATTCGGTCATTATATGCCGACAAAATTACATCTTTATCAATTCCAGCATATTCCAATAAACGCTTGGTAATCAACAATCTATCCGCGCCATCCAATTCCAGTTTTTGCGCACCGCGGTAGAAATAGCGCACAAAGTCGCGGTTTTTCTTATTGTACAGATTCAATTGATTAATCTCGGTCGTAATGCGTTCCCACACAGTTTCAGGATATAACATCAGGCATTTCTCGAAGCCGCGATTGACCACAAAAGAATTCATGCTTTCGCCCAACTGACCAATTAGATCTGTTGGTATCCGAAAGCGTCCCTTTGGGTCAATTTTACATTCGTATTCGCCTAAAAGTTGTTGCATTACAATCTTTTAAAAAGTAAAGTGGTTCAAAATTAAACGGTTTTTACACAAATTACCACTTTTTACCACTACTTTTTGCAAAAAAATTTTTCCACATTGCTTTGCAACAATGAGAACACGAGTTTTTTAATCAAAAAGATGATGATTTAATATCAATTTAATTACATTTATATCATAATTTCGATTTTAACAATAAAAATACAAGCCGATTTAAGGTGGGAATTTGTGTCAAAAAATGTTGCTACCCCGCCAAAATCAAGCGATTGGTGGAACAAATTTAAAACTTTTATTTTATTATAATAAATTAATAAAACAAAAAATGAGAATTTATGAAACAAAAATGGAAAAGAAGGTGCCAGAAGCGAGATGTCAGAAGTCAGAAGCGAGATGCACTTAATAGAGACATCTGCATTGAAGAATAATCTGATAAATGGTTAATAGTAAATAATCAATGATTTAGGATTTTTGCAGCTCCACTGCGTAGCTGAAGAAAAAGCTGCGCCAGCGCATTTGCAGTACGCCCCAAATGGCTTCGCGGACGATGCTTTTTGACATTTTGGAACTTCCTTCGATTCGGTCGGAAAAAGTGATGGGAATTTCTACAATTTTGAAGCCCAGCAGCCGAGCAGCATATTTCATTTCGATTTGAAAGGCGTACCCGACAAAACGAATCTTATCTAAATCAATGGCTTCCAGCACTTGACGGCGATAACAAACAAAACCGGCGGTCGGATCCTTCACAGGCATCCAGGTAATAAAGCGCACATAAAGCGAAGCGCCATACGACAAGAAAATGCGATCGAAGGGCCAGTTTTCCAATTTACCACCTTTTACATAGCGCGAACCTACCGCTACATCTGCATTTTGCTCACCGCAAGCTTGGCGCAGGCGAATCAAATCTTTGGGATTGTGGGAGAAGTCGGCATCCATTTCGATAAAATACTCGTAGCCGCGCTGCAATCCCCATTTAAAGCCAGCGATATACGCTGTGCCGAGTCCCAGTTTGCCGGAACGTTCGATCAGGAAAAGTGAATCAGGATAAGTTTTCTGAAGTTCTTTTACGATTTGCGCCGTACCATCGGGTGAGCCATCGTCCACAATCAGAATATGAAAAGGGCGATCCAAAGAAAACACCGTCTGCACCATTCGAGCGATGTTTTCCTTCTCATTGTAAGTGGGAATAATTACTAAACAGTCCTTCAAAATGCTATCTCAAAATTAGTTTGGAAAAATGAAGTCGCAAATATATCACCTTCAACAAAACAAAACGCTCAATTGGCGCACAATTTGCAAAGATACTCTTTTTGAAATTCTTAGTTAACAGGAAAGCTGTTGGAAAAGTCGTTTTGCTATTTTTGGATAAAATCAACGCGAAGGCATCCGCACTAAATCAGCATCATCCTGGGATTCTTCTTTTTCTTCAGCTATTGGCCGGGAATTTAATTCATCCAGATCAAGCGATTCATCTTGCTCCTTTGAAGATATTTCCATTCGTTTCATTTCTCGCTGAATCGCACGCTCTTCCCAAATTTCGGAAATACCCGCCTACGCGCTCTTTCGTACTTGCTTTTCATTTTTGGTTTCTTTTCGATTATACTAATTCTGAATCATCCAATTCCTGAAGTTTCACTTTTTGCAATTCTTTCAAAGTGAGCTTGTCCTCGCTTACTTTTTTGGAAGAGTCTTTTGCATTCAATTCCTTAGCATTCAATCGTTTAAGCTCTTGTTCCATAGTGCGTTTTTCCCATTTTTCATCCAAATTGCCAATGACTGGAATGCCAAATACTGCGCTATAATGTAGCAGAATGGCTAACCCCCAACTCATAGCTGGGTATTGAAACCACCAATTGGGGTAATAATAGGCTTGCCTCATGATTTCTTCAAGACTCATCCCAGGATAATAATTCAACCAATTGAAGAAAAATGGAATAGCATTTAGACCAAACAAAAAAAGCGCTACCGCTATGTAAACAGTAAGGTGCTGATAAAATCTTTTTTTTCTGATGACCCTTCGGCGGGCTAATTTGTAAGGATCTCGTTTCTTCATAAAACACACGAATAATTACACCAATTCTGAATCATCATATTTAGTAGCTTTCTGTTCAACTACTTCTTTTTGTAATTCTTTCAATTCCAATCCTTTGTCTTCGCTTGATCTTTGTTGATGCCGCTGACTATACTTTTTCAAGCGTTCCAATTCTTCTTGGTAAGCTTTTTCTTCCCAGCTATCATAATTCACAATTCCAGGAATACCAAAAACCGTAAAAAATGAATCGCTACGCCAATACCGCCGCATAAAACAGGATAGATAAACCACCATTCGCCAAAAGATGTAATAAGGTTGATGCTGACGACTAAAACGCACATCCCAATATAAGCAGCGAGAAACTGGAAAAATTCCTTTTTCTTTTTGACTCGCTCCCGTGCTGCTTTTTGAAGATTTTCCATAATATATAATGGAATCTAAATATTATACTAATTCCGAATCATCCCATTTTTTGCCCTTGCGCTCTACGGTTTCTTTTTGCAATTCTTTTAGTTCCAATTCCTCTTCCTCCAAAGGCTTCTCCTGGCGCGGCGGCTTGCCTCTTCTCAGGCGTTCCAATTCTTCCTGAATGGCACGTTCTTCCCAATCTTCGTTATAATTAACTACGCCCGGAATGCCGAATACCGTAAAAAAATGAATCACCAGGCCAATACCCCAGCCCAGCATAGGATAGTAAAACCACCAATCTCCAAAGGAAGTCACCACATTCATCAGAAAAAAGAATCCACCAACCGCAATATAACTCCCCAGGTGCTGATAAAATTCCTTTTTCTTTTTGACTCTTTTTCGAGCTTTTTCCAATTCAATATCGCGCATAGACATAGATGACAATGTACTTGTTAGGAAACCAAGATTTGGGTTAAAAAATTGCAATAACCCAAAGCGTTAACAAGATACAACATCTTTATAATGATTGCAAATGTTAACGATGGGTTGTTTTGCGAAAGAAAAATTAATCGCTGATGCCATATATTTATTGAATAGCACACGAATTCACACTGGTGCAACGGATTGAAGCAGATTTATAATATTAAAATACTTTTGCATAAAATGATATATCGCTTTATTTGATTTTATTTGAAGCAAACTATTGATTTTTAATTCCTTACAGAATGGCCAATTTACTTATATAGCATTTTCAATAACCAATGACAATCCGTTTATATCGGTTGCATTCGCGTAAATCCGTGTTCCATTACTCCTTGATATGTAGTTCTGAATCAAACAAGATCGCGGTCACGCCAGCTTCTGTCACGCATTCTTTGATCTACAAGCGGCTCTGCTTCGCGTTCATCGGGTTCGTCTTCAAAATATGCCCGATCAACATGATTGCCTTCCAGTTTGTCCCAGCCGAAAACGCTGACGTAATGCACCAGCACACCTATCCCCCACCAAAACGCGAAGGAAGGTATTCCAATATGCCCTTGAAAGAAAACTCGATACATAAAGAAAATAGCTACTATAGTAAGATAAGTTCGCAGATGCTTATAAAATTCCGCTTGCTTTTCAGCTATTGATTTGTTTTTATTCTGATTATTGCACATAATTGAAGTCTTTTTCTTCAAATTTGCCCAAAATCACACCGACAAGCAATTCTTTTAGACCAGAATGTTGTTTTTCAGGATTGAAATGAAAAGATAAAGGGTTGAATTGCTTGCATTCATTCACGCTTTGCTGTCAAACGCCTGCCAAGACTACCCGTAAGCGCTCCCAAACCTCCGAAAATTCCGCCGATAATGCCCGTAACCAAAATCAGAACGATATTAGGCAATCCGCCAAAAAGCTTACCAATCCTGGCTGACAGCAGTCCTTCATTCTGAAAATCAAGATACCCGGCGTAGCCGCCCCAAAGCAAAGCCGCCGCGACAAAGCCCGCCCAAAAACTCACGCCTGTTTTCAGGTCGAAAATATAACTCAAAATCCCCGCAATTACTGCAATCACCCACCAAGGTAGAAATTGCTGCGCGATGAATCCTGCAATCAATGTAAAAACAGCAAATAATATAGGACGCATATTAAAATTTGTTTCTTATTTCAAATATCTTAAAATCAGCTATTTACAATCAACTAAAAAGTATTAAGTAAAGCTTGAAATTTTTCAAAATAAAGCCCAACATGATATCCATCCATCATGGAATGATTCACTTCCACCGACATTGGCATTTGGTATTGCCCAGTATTTTCAACGTATTTGCCAAAAGTAATTTTGGGAATCGTATCCAATTGCCCAAATTTCCTGGCGTGCGTGACGGCAGTGAATGCCACCCAGGGCAAAGTCGAATAATGAATCAGATTATCTTCGTTGCCTTTTGCGTCGAATCCTTTGGTTTGTTTTTGCATTTCTATTTTTTCCATTCCATCTTTACAAAAAGTTTCCAAGTCATCGACATAATCAAAATAACAAAAGCCAAAGGTGTTGTCATCATATAAAATAGTCGAACCGCCGTGTATAAGATCGTAACAAATAACCGATCCATCTTTGGGGCTGCGGTAGCGAAAAGCCTCAATTTCATTGGCTATTTTCAAGGAACAAAAGAGATTTGTCAATAAAAAAGGTAAACCTTGTGCTTTAGAAAATTGCAACAATTTCGTGACATCGACACTTGCAGTGATATTGAAAAACGGATTATCATATGATTTAAAAAAATCATATTGCGTTCGCCGATTCCAATTCGTCACATCAAGCTCTCGATAGGTTTTCACTTTTTACCCATTTTCAAATCGAATAACACTTCTTGACTCCGATCATCTTTGTTTTTCATAAAAAACAGCGAATTATATTTGCCTTCCGACCATTGCGACACCATCATATCATAATATTTGCTTCCGGGATTGCCCGACTGCCCGCCAGGATATACGCCCCAAGCTTTTACCTCATCGCCCAATTCTACAATCATCCGCCACGAAGGCCGTGCCCGCGTTTGGTTGCATTGAGTGCATCGCCAACGCCGCCATTCTCAAGAATTGGAGAATTGAAAGCATCAATTCTTGCCAAATGCCCAATTCGAGTGGCTTTGTAAGCAGACCAGGAGAAATCTTCACCGAATTCTTCCCGAATGCCATTACAAGCTGCGTTGAAAGCTTCTTCTACAATAGCACTCGCAGTTTCCACTGCTTCGGTATTTTTATTATCAAAAATAGAATGCCCGGTTTCATTGGTCAAAAGTTCTATAAAACGCCAATTCTCAGGGAATAATACATTAACAGAATCCTTCTCTGAAATTTTATAAACCTCATCAAAAGTCAGTTTGTAAGCTTCTGCGAACCATCGTTCAAAAATAAGCGCTGCTTTGGAATCTTTTTCATAGCGATAATCCCAGGATTTGACTTCCTGCAACCATTTTTTATTCGATTCGCTTACTTTTGTCTCGTCTATCAGCTTTAGCAAAGCAGCAGCGCCTTCCTCACCTTTTATACTATAATTATCTAATTGCAGTGCCATCATGTCTTCTGCGGTGATATTGCTCATCTGCTCCAGACGACGATTGAGATAGCGGCCGCGATAATCATCGAAACCGCCATTATAATAATAAGGATAAGTATTATCCGTAGAACGTTGATTAGCAGAAGATACGAAGCCGCGCGGCGGGTTGCGCACTTGTGGCACTTGATTTTTAGGAATAAAGCCATTCCAGGCATTGCGCGAGAAACTGCCATCCTGAATAAATCGACCTTGTCCTTTCTCTTTGAGCGGGAATTTTCCATTCACTTTCAAAGCAATATCGCCGTCTTTGCTGGCAAAAACAAAATTTTGAGGTGGGCTGTCGTAGCCGGTCAATGCCGTAGAATAATCATCATAATTCTTGCCTTGCATCAAGCGCAAAAACACGCCAATATCATAAAAATTGCCTTTCTCAGGGGTATCGTGAGCGATCCAGCGCATGGCCATATCCTGATAAGGCGACTCCGTTGATTCATAAACAATCGGTCCCCAAACCGTATATTTGACATTTTCAACTACGGGCTCAGCTTTGCCGCGCACTTTGATCGTGTCCAAACGCACTTCCACTTCGCGGGTTTCATCATCCAATAAATATCTCGATTTTTTATCATCCATCCAGGTGATTTTGTACCAATCCACTACATCCTGCCCCACGTTCGTCACACCCCAGGCGATATTTTCATTAAAACCGATGATAATGCCCGGCAATCCTGGCAAAGACACACCATACGCATTGAGTTGCGGCGTATGGATTTGAATTTCGTACCATATAGAAGGTAAAGTCAGATTCAAATGCGGATCGTTGCAAAGAATCGGCTTGCCCGAAGCTGTTTTGCTGCCGCTCACCGCCCAATTATTACTGCCATTGAAACGATTCGGTTTTGGAATGGATTCATGACGAATCACTTCGCTGAGGATGGTCGGCGCATTTGCAGTGTCTCTTTTTATTGCCAAAGGCTCAAAATTCCAGGGCGTACCAACAGGAATAATCGGCGATTGCTTAGGATTTTGTTCTGGATACAAAAAATTAAATAGTTCTTCACCCAGAATGGTGCGCGCATTCGTCGTTTCGAGATCATCTTCGCCAATGCAAAGTGTTTCCGCCATATTTTTGAAAAACAGTGCACTTTTGAGTGGCGTCCATTCTTCCGGTTTATAATTCAATAATTTGAATTCAATAGGGTAATCCTTTGGTTTGAGGGTTTTTACATATGCATTAATTCCTTCTGTATAAGCATTGATCACAGCAATTTCCTCGGGCAATCGTTCCCAGGCGGTCAGCGCGTTTTGAGCTGCAAAGACCAGTCCTTTGTGCCGCTGAAGACGATCCAAAGACAAGGTACGTTCACCCAGCACTTCCGAAAGCCGACCAGCTACTTGTCGCACCGAAATATCCAACTGCCAGAGGCGGTGCATGGCGGTAAGGTACCCTTGCGCAAACGCAGCATCTTCAATATTATCAGCGAAAATATGCGGCACCAGACGCTCATCAAAAACAACCTGCACTTCTCCACTCAAGCCAGCAATCTGTAGTTGTTGCGCATTTGGCAGATCCAATACACGCGCATTTTGCCAAAATCCGCCACCGGGATTGAAAAAACGCCCCACGGCAGGCAGCGGCGAATCGAAAGGATGATGCCAATCAAATAACAAAATGAGGACAATTGTGCTCGTCAATGCTGCGAAGAACTTTAAAAGTTGCATATTATCAGGTTGGAAATTTAATTGGCTAAAATTATAAAAAATAGTCTATTTGTATCGCTTATTACTTTATTTATTGCTTGTAATAATATTCCGCCAGATGCCGAGTGCCTTCTTCAGCACGATTGCACTTTCTTGCTTATATTTCAAAAACATACAAACTCATTATTATTAAAATATAATAGTTTATATTATCCATATATATTAATAATTAATTTTAAAGTATTTGAATCGATTTTTCATTCATACTTGCTCTAATTAATTATATAGTGATACATATATCACATTACAGCTAATAACTATATTAATTTCACAAGTGATTCTTTATGGTTACAGCGCGTCTAATTACAAAGCATCATATCACATTATAAATTTGATGTACGAACATCTTTATAAAAGTCACAAAATAAGCTACTGATCGAAGAATAAGGAATGGATAAATTTCTTTCAGGTTGAATAAGACCTTTGAAAAGGCTACAAGATTATTACAATTTGAAAGATCGAGATTTGAAAAATTAAATAAAATACCCTGTCACAAAAAAGAATTTTTCAAAAACACCTATAACCGAAAAACGGTATTATTGTGATGTCTTAAAAAGTAGTTTTTGTGTTTATTTGTTTAATTTAGAGACCCTTATTTGGAAGCCAGGTAAGGGTTTTTTATGTAATAAAATTATATTATAACTAAAAATACTAAAGCCCTGCATTACTTATGTATTCAGGGCTTTAGCGTGAAATAAAGACTTAATTTAAAAATCTTTACTTCCTATTAGTTATTGATGATACTCTTTTGACCAGATGGCACACCAGTAGGCTTATCCTTCGCCAATACTTCACCTTTGATGGTCAGTCTCATCGTTTCAGGATTAGCATTTGTAGTCAAAGTAACCGTTTTAGTGAATTTACCAACGCGATTGGTGTCATATTTCACCTTGATTTCGCTGGTTTCACCCGGCAATACTGGCGCAGTAGAATAAGAAGGAACGGTGCAACCGCAGCTTCCTTGCGCATTTTTAATGATCAAAGGCTCTGTACCGGTATTGGTAAATTTGAAAACGCGAACCGGCTCTGCACCTTGATCAATTACACCATAGTCAATTGTTTCTGCCTCGAAAGCCATGGCAGCGCCAGAAACTTTTTGATCGGCTTTGGTAATTGTTTTAGCATCTTGAGCTGCTACAAAAGAAACAGCGAATAGAAGAATAGTTAAAATAGAAGCGAATTGTTTCATTGCGAATTATCTTTTTGTGGTCAGTAAATTATTTGCTACAAAGTTAGGCGAATTGAACCCAAAAAAAAAGGCCATATACGATCAAAATGGTTAATGAATAGTTAACGGTAAAAAGCCCGTCAATCCTGGATTTGAAACCAATGCCTATAATTTATTGTATTTAAATTGTCAAAAGCCTGCGAGTTTTGATTATTTTTGCAAGTATCCCCGAAGAATATTATTTTGCCCTAAGTCCATTGAAACAAGCCTTACCAAATTAAAACCAATTACAATCCAAGAAGCATGGTAAAAAATTCTGACGTAAAAACACCCAGGCAAATTAAAATAACAAAAGCGCTTTCCTTGAGTCGGGAAGAGATATTAAAAGATTTTGAAATATGTTGCATTAGCCGCGAGGCTAGTTTATTGGGACGAAAAGAAGTACTGACAGGCAAAGCTAAATTTGGCATTTTCGGCGATGGCAAGGAAGTACCACAAGTGGCCATGGCCAAAGCCTTTCAAAAAGGCGATTTTCGGGCAGGCTATTACCGTGATCAAACCTTCGTTTTCGCTACGGGTATCTCCACGGTTGAAGCCTTCTTTTCTCAGTTGTACGCTGATGCCGACAACGATCCGCATTCCGGCGGACGCCAAATGAATAGCCACTTTGCAACGCCTTTTTTTGATGAAAATGGGAATTGGCTGGAGCAAAAAAATATGTTCAACAACACTTCCGGCATCTCCCCTACCGCCGGGCAAATGGCAAGAGCATTGGGGCTTGCCTTAGCTTCCAAAAAATACCGCGAAAGCCAGGAAATTCCTAAGGATAATCCCTTTTCAGATAATGGCCGAGAGGTTTGCTTCTGTACCATCGGCGATGCCAGCACTTCCGAAGGTGTATTTTGGGAAACCGTCAACGCCGCAGGCGTGTTGCGCGTACCACTTGCTATTTCGGTTTGGGATGATGGCTATGGCATTTCCGTACCCGTTGAATATCAGACAACTAAGGGCAGCATTTCAAAAGCATTAGAAGGATTTCAAGTCAATGAGAAAGGCGAAGGTGTCCATATTTACACTGAAAAAGCCTGGGATTATCCAGCATTGGTAAAATTATATGCCACCGCCATCGAAGAAATGCGCGATTCGCATATTCCTGCATTATTTCATATAAAAGAAGTGACCCAGCCGCAAGGACATTCTACCTCCGGCTCGCATGAGCGCTACAAATCCAAGGAGCGTTTGGACTGGGAACGTGAGCACGATTGCCTTGTGCAAATGGAACGCTGGATAATCGATGAAGATATTGCTACCGAGGAGGAATGTAAAGATATCCGTGAAAAAGCAAAAAAATACGCCAAAGACTGCCGCGACCGCGCCTGGAAAGCATATAATAATCCTACGCAAGTGAAACTGCGCGAACTTAAGAATATTTACGCGCAATTGGCACAAGATTTTCCAGGGATTGCAGAGGATCAAAAAGAATTGGATAATCTAATAAATCCGCTTCTCAGCGAAATGTTGCAAAATGCGCGGCGCACATTATTTGTATCCCTCAAAATCAATACCCCGGCCCGGCAAGCACTGGAAGCATGGGTCAAAAAACAACAAGCCGTAGGTGATCAGCGATATCATACATATTTATATAGTGAGTCTCCATTTTCGGCCCTACGCGTGCCTGTCGTACCACCTGTTTATTCTGAAAATTCGCCTTTAAAAAATGGCTTTGAAGTAATGAACGCCTTTTTTGATAAGGCTTTTGAGAAATATCCCAACCTCTTTGCATTTGGAGAAGATGTAGGCCAAATCGGCGACGTGAATCAAGGATTTGCTGGCTTGCAGCATAAATTTGGCGAAGTGCGCATTTTTGATACCGGCATTCGGGAGTGGACGATTGCAGGACAAGCGATTGGCATGGCTATGCGCGGATTGCGCCCTATTGCAGAGATTCAATACCGGGAGTATTTGGTGTATGCCCTTACGCCGCTTACCGACGATCTTGCCACTTTGCGCTATCGCACCAATGGGATTCAGCAAGCACCGGCCATCATTCGTACACGCGGTCACCGCCTGGAGGGCATTTGGCATGCAGGTTCGCAAATGGGAATGATCATTCATGCGCTACGAGGTATGTATATGCTTGTACCGAGAAATATGACCCAAGCCGCTGGCTTTTATAATACGATGCTACAAAGCGATGATCCTGCTTTGATTATAGAATGCTTGAATGGCTACCGCCTCAAAGAACGCTTGCCCGATAATATCGGCGAATATACAGTCCCCTTAGGCGTCCCGGAAATCCTGGAAGAAGGCACAGATGTGACTTTATTGACTTATGGCTCTTGCGTGCGCGTAGCGCAGGAGGGCATGCGCTTGTTAAAACAACACGGTATATCCGTTGAATTGATTGATATACAATCCTTGTTGCCTTTTGATTTGGAACACCGCATCGTAGAATCGCTCAAAAAGACCAATCGCGTCATCTTTATGGACGAAGATGTACCTGGTGGAGCTACCGCTTATATGATGCAGGAAGTACTTGAAAAACAAGGCGGTTATCGATATCTAGACTCTCCACCGCTTACACTCACTGCACACGCACATCGGCCACCTTATGGTTCGGATGGTGATTATTTCAGTAAGCCCAATCCTGAAGATGTATTTGAGGTCGTGTACCGAATGATGCATGAAGCCGAACCAGGTCGTTTTTGAAAAATCCATGATTTGACACAAGAAGTGCAATAACAATAACCAAAGCATAACGTTGCATCATTTCAGACTTTTTTTAAAAAAAGTCTTATTTGTCGTTGATTATTCCTTGTTTATAAAAATTGACCCAATAAAATTTTTAACAAAGCCGCATTGCGTACTATAAAATCGTTATAGATTTGACCCAAGAAATCATAAAAAGCGACTTTACAATCATCCGATTGTTAGGTTTTGTAATTATTTATTAACCAAAACCCTCTAAGCATGAAGTATTTCTTTACGAAATCCAGCGTCCTGCTGGTGGCCATGCTACTGCTTTCTACTATGGCAATGGCTCAATTTACTGCAAGTGGTACTGTAAAGGACGCGGGAGGACAACCGCTGATCGGCGTATCCATTGTAATAAAAGGAACGTCTCAAGGTACCGTCACTGATTTTGATGGTAATTTTACCCTCGAAGTTTCTGCACAGGAAGCTATTTTAATGTTCTCTTACACCGGTTTCAAAACGCGTGAAATAGCGGTAAGCCCTAGCAATAGCTCTATTGATTTGGTGATGGATGAAGACATCGCACGATTAGAAGAAGTTATTGTTACAGGTCTCGCTTCTGGCGTAAAGCGCTCCAATTCAGGTACTGCTGTAACCGCAATTTCTGCGGATGAACTGAACGGCAATACCAATGCCCAAACGTTGGATTATGCTATTTACGGTAAAATTCCAGGTGTACAAATGACTTCCAACAGTGGTGCTCCTGGCGGTGGTATCAACGTGCAATTGCGCGGTGTTTCTACGTTGGGTGCAGGTAATTCTCAACCATTGTACATTATTGATGGGGTTTACGTGGACAACTCCACGATCCGCAATGGTCGTACCAACCTGAGTGGTGCCAGTGGCGGTCAGAACGTTTCCAATCAGGATGATGCTGCCAACCGTATCGCCGACATCAACCCGGACGACATCGAGCGCATCGAAGTGCTCAAAGGTCCATCGGCTGCTGCTATTTATGGTACGCGCGCCAATGCAGGGGTAATCATCATTACCACCAAAAAAGGTGTGGCCGGCGACACCAAGGTGAGTCTAAGCCAAGACATCGGTATGGCGCAGGGGCAGAATTTCCAGAACTTTGAAGCATGGGATGAAGAAAAAATTCGTCGAGTATATGGTGGAGACCGATTGAATAAAGAACTGGAGGCCTACCAACAAGCCGTTGCTGCCGGTCGGATCACCGATTGGGAAGAGTTTTTTACGGTGAGACTGGTTTATTGTCAAATACCTCATTAAGCATAAGTGGAGGAAATCAGAAGACGCAATTCTTCGTTTCCGGAGGTGCGCAGACAGAAAGCGGTATTATTAAAAATACAGGCTTTGACCGCTATTCTGTTCGTGCCAACCTCGACCACGAAGTTGTAAACGGTGTTCGCCTATCATTCAACACCAACTACGTTAACACTACAACCGAAAGAGGTTTTACGGGTAACCAAAATAATACCGGTGGCAGTATTGGTTATAACATCGCTTATGTACCTACGTATGCGAACCTATTCCCAGATGAAAATGGTAATTATCCTGACAATCCGTACTTTGACGACAATCCAATTGTCATCCGTGATCTGGGAACGAACAGAGAGAATGTAGATCGTTTTATCACAGCCGTGAATTTGGATGTGGATTTGTTACAAACGACTTCTTCTTTCTTGAAATTAAAAATTAACGGTGGTGTAGATTATTTGAGCGGCAATACACTAGCGCATTTGCCTGAAATTTTGCAATCCCAGCGCGCACTTGCCAATCCAGGCGACGTGTTTTGGGGCCGTCAGGACAACTTAAACACGAATATTCAAGGTTTCTTGGTATTTAATACCAATTTGGGTACCATCAATTCCAATACAACGGTAGGTGCGGTAAGATTGGATCAGGATTCTAAATATGCACTTAATCGTGGACAGGGCTTGTCTGCAGGTCAAACCAACTTGCGCTGGGCAAAAGTAACAGAAACGCGCCAGCAAGTAAATTCAACGGTTACGGATATTGGTTTGGTAGCTCAACAGGATTTCAATTGGGAAGACAAGATCATTGCTTCTTTGGGTATTCGCTTCGACCGTTCTACTTTGAATACCGATCAGGATAAGTTTTATGCTTTCCCGAAGGCATCTTTGGCTGCTAATATCGCCAACTTTGATTTCTGGACATTTAAAGATATCGTGAATCAATTGAAACTGAGAGCTGCCTATGGTGAAACGGGTGGTTTGCCAAACTATGGTTCTACATTTGAAGTATTGGTTTCACAGTTGATCGGTGGAAGTTTAGGTGGTCAAGTCAGCAATATTGGTGTGGATCCTAATTTGAGACCTGAGACGGCTAATGAAATCGAATTGGGTTTGGATGCAGCTTTGTTTAATAGCCGCATTACATTGGAAGCCACTTATTATAACAAAGCGGTAGATGATTTGATTTTGAACCTCGTTCCAGCATCCTCTACTGGTATCACGGCCATTTCTACCAATGCTGCTGACCTTGAAAACAAAGGCATTGAATTGGGATTAGGTGTAAACCCAATCCGTAAAAACAATTTGAACTGGTTTGCAAAAGTGCTTTACTGGCAGAACCGTTCTGAAATTACCAGATTGGACATACCTGCTCAAACAACGGGTGGCTTTGGTCCAGGTCTAGGTACTTACCTGATCGCAGAGGGTTATTCTCCAACCACTATCGTCGGTAATCCAGCAGGTACAACCATCCCAACTGGTCGTACGATTTATGGTGATCGTCAGCCGGACTTCCAGATGTCTTTATTGAGCCAGCTGAATTTCTTGAAGAATTTTTGATTTCAACTTCTTGTTCCATTGGCAAAAAGGTAGTGAAAATATCAACCTTTCTGCTTTATTGTGGGATGATGGAAAAAATGCTCCTGATTATTCTCAGGATGATGATGGCGACGAAATAGTGAATGGGGAAGAACGCTTGGGCATAGGTAATCCAAGTCCTTACATTCAGCCAGCGAGCTACGTGAAACTTCGGGAAATCAGTTTGTATTATACGTTGCCAAAAGGAATGTTCGGAAAGGTGATTGACAGAGCCAAAATAGGTGTATCGGGTAATAACTTCCTGCTTTGGACGGATTATGGCAGCTACGATCCTGAAGTATCAAATTTTGGTGCACAGCCCGTGAATGGTAGCGTGGAAGTATCGCCTTACCCAAGTGCTCGTCGCTTATTCTTCCACCTAAAACTCGATTTCTAAATTAAAAAATGACATTCTTATGAAATCCAAAATATTCATTCTTTTTTCATTGGTTATAGGATTAGTCGCTATGACTTCCTGTGAAGTAGAGGAGGTTTTTGACCAAGATAACCCTACGCTGGGTAGTGTAACCTCCAATGCTTCCAAATCACAGCTACAATTTTTAGTAACAGGCTTAGAGGCTCGCCACAGAGGTTATTTTGGCGGTGCACACACACTGTTTGGCAATTTTGGACGTGAAACCTGGAATTACAATTCTTCCGACCCTCGTTCTATCAGCGATGTACTGGGTATTACCATTGCAGATACTTATCCTGACTTTTTTGGCTCTGCCGGTACTTATCTTACAGCTTATCAGGCTGTAAGGCAGGCAGAGGTATTGATTGCTGCTGCTGAAAATAGTTCTTTCGTCAGTGATCAGGAAGAAAATGGTATCACTGGATTTGCTAAAACCATCAAAGCTTACCAATTGATCTGGCCTTGGTTGCAACAATGGGATAACGGTGTCCGGGTAGATGTGGCTGAAGTATTAAATCCGGGTCCAATTCTTCCAAGAGCAGAAGCATTAGATGCGATTCGTGCAGTATTGGAGGATGGTTACAACGATTTGAAAGCAGCCGGAAGCACATTTTCATTTAACCTGACCACCGGATTCAATGGGTTTAATACACCCGCAGGTATGATTAAAGTAAATCGGGCGATCGCTGCGCGTTTGGCATTGTACGATGAAGACTGGAGCGGCGCGTTGACTGCTTTAAATGAATCATTTTTAAATTTGAATGCCACTACGCCTGCCGATATGAATGTTGGACCAACGCATGTGTATGGGGAAGCACCAGATGTAAATAATCCGCTTTACAACCCATTCGATAGGGCTACTAGTTCTATCTTAATAGCTCACCCTGATTGGATCGAAGACGCACTACCTGGCGATCAACGTGTGGCTACTAAGGTGCAAAAACGCCTACTGAACCCTGTGCAAAACAATGGCTTGAGGGATGCAGCAGGGGACTTACTGATCGGAGAATACCAGGACGCTCGCTGGGCAACTAATACTACGCCCATTCCTTACCTTCGCAATGAGGAATTGATGTTGATTTATGCAGAAGCAAAGGTAAGAACCAATGCTAGTGCAGATGCGGTAACTACCATCAATAAAATTCGCAATACTTGGGGAGTTGGCAATTATGATGGAGCAACCGATGCCAATGCCTTGATCGACGAAATTCTTTTCCAGCGTCGCTATTCGCTGTGGGGAGAAGTTGGTCACCGATGGATTGATTTGCGTCGCACCGATCGTTTGAATTCGACTTATATTGATCTACGCGATCGTGGCAAAATCTTCAAGCAAGTGGCTCGCCCGACAGCTGAGACTAACTGGGAAGAAAGATAATTAAGTTTTTATTATTATTTTATGATAAAAGCGTTACATTCTTAATAGGTGTAGCGCTTTTATTATAAGTGCTTGTTCTAAAATAACTATAACTTTTATTTGAAATAAACTACTGATCTTTAATGTTTTGCAAAATGGTTAATTATCAATGATCAATTGCTTGTCTTCTATTAAAAAAGGCAACCCAAGTTTAATTGGATTGCCAGCGTGATTTGAATTCAAATCTTATGGGATTGTTTACACTTGTGTAGTGGTAAAAATAAAAATGTGCCACACCGTTTGATGCAGCACATCCCTTCACCCATCAAAAATTGGAACGAATAAATTTGAGAGGAGATTGGAGTTGGTCAATGCCAAGGATTTTGATGAAATAAGTACCCGTGGGCAAATCTGCTGTCTCCATCGATATTTTGTTGATGCCCACTTCCACTTGCTCCACCTTCTGTTTTCTTAATAATTTACCATATGCATCCAATAATTGCAACTCCACTTTTTCTACCGCTTGCGCACTCTTCAACTCCACCACCAACTCCGTCGTAATTCGGATTCGGATATAAATGCAGCTCGTATTCCTTGTCCTCGCATCGACTCTTCACATAAATCACCTCCGAATACTCATACACTCCATCTATATCCACCGCCTTCATCCTCAAATACTGATCCTGATATTCCTCGGAATCGCATACCTGTACGCCCGCCTACTCGTCGAATTCGGGGATGCCGGCTTGTGCTGCCACACCCCACTGAATACCCGTCCATCCTTGCTCAACTCTATCTCATAATAAGCCAAATTCCGCTCCCGCGCCGTCTCCCAATACAACTCCATTTCACAGCCCGCTCCCTCAACTCAAATAACAACAACTCTATCGGTAAGGGCTCCATCGCATCCTGAGGCGATAAGGGCTGCGAAATAACGTCCCATTTGTCCAAAACGAACCCGTCGCCAACGTACTCGTCCTAATCTGTACATCCGAGGTCCCATCTGTGGTAACCGGTCCTCCCAATATCGGATAACAAACACTAAAGGCATGGGTCGGACTAACCGGCAAGGCTTTCTGCGTCCCATTCGTGATACTTAAACGACCTTTGGTCTCATATCCCATCACCGATCCCGGCGGTGGATTCGGCGCTGCCAGGTTCGTCGCATCTATGATCGCATTATTCCCATTGCTGAACATCGCATTGGTCCGATCCAGAGACAAGCCCATCGTCGGTGTCAATACATCCAAATCAAAGGTCAATGTGATCGCTGTCCATTCTCCTCCATTTTGTGCCGGGGTGTAACCTGCTCCCTGACTCAAATATACATCGAAGCACAAGCTCGTCCCATCCACTGTTACATTCTGTAAATCAATAGCAATTGCTCCCTGTGCCAATAGCAGCTCCGACACCAGCATCAAGGCAATTCCCACTGCCCAGGTTTTGATCGTGTAAATTATTTTCATGGTAACTCTTTTTTTTGTTTTTGAGGGCAGCCTCTTTGACTGCCCTCCTTGATTTGCAATCTTTTTTCTTTTTTTTATTATCATGGATAGTTATAATATGCCAATGCCGAATAACTCCCGATTCCCAGGTTCGCATTCGTCAATCCATAATCATTCGCATCCAAAAAGCCATCCATGTACACATCCGTTGAGAGGTATTGACCATAGATCCTTGTATTACATCCGTATTCACTGCTCCGAAGTCATTGGCATCGATAAAAGCATCGTGGAAGTTATCAGCTGCCCACAGCGTCCAATGTCCATTCACCTGAACCATCATATCCGGATCCCCGAATCTACTTTGTGTGCCTGACTCAGTCCCGTGGTGAAGTCATAACTTACCACATCCTGGAATACCCCGATCGAATTGCTCATCACCGCAAGGTGATTGCGATGGCGTACCACGATATGTACGGCTTGCCCCTGAGGTACAAACTTTGGTGTGCTTCCATCCACCTCCACTACATCTCCATCTGTTTGCAATAACAAAGACTTTTGTTCCAATATGATATTCGGATCAGCCACACTGCGTATTTGTACTTCCACCCAATCTACCAAAGTCCCTACTACCCCCGCAGGATTATTGATATCTGCATACATACTTGTCCCTTGATAAGGATCGGTGATCGGCAGTATATCTGGTTCACTGTAGGTCATGCCAAAGGTCTGCAAGTCATTGCGCATCATCCCCGCTCCCGCTCCAATCGCTGCTCCTTGCAGTAGCACCTTCAACGACAGGCTCACATCCGGCAACTTTGTTCCTACCGTGAACACATCTCCATCCAGAAAATCAACGTTATCGAATGTGGCTATCCCTCCGCTGTAATCCGAGGCGGTGATAATATCCACCACTCCTGTGGTGAAATCTCCATCTCCATCCCGATCGATCAGCAAGCGAATTTCCGAGGCTACCGAACCTGAGATCGCCCCTGCTAGCGGTGGCATATTCAGATTCGCTTTTACCTGCACTCCCCCCACATTATTCGTCTCATCCACTTTCCATTCCCGCGCCAGGCGATAGCCTCCTACGCTAAACTGCGCTGGCAAATCCGTCGTGATTTCTGACAATGATCCATTATTATTACCCCATACCAAAAACTCAAATCTGCGTCAAACACGTTGCTATTGCTCGAATTATCCACCTCAATGCTACCCAAACCCATCGTAATCACCGCATCCCCGTTCACCGATCTCGATTGCTTCTGATTCAAGCCCGTACAGCCATCCAAACCTATACCCGATATATCATGCGTATAGCCCACGTTTGCTGAACCATCCCAATAAATCGTTGTACCGTTGCTAGCAACATAATCACCTTCGGTCACACTACCGCTTAGCACCTCGAAATCGGTACTATTGTTATTATTATCTGTTGTTAGGGTAATACCGTATTTGAGAGCAAGGTATGAGTGTGCCTGTTGTAATTCTAATGCTGTAAGTAAACGATTGTACACCACAACTTCACCAATACCGCCCTGCCAGTATTCAGAGCCATTTACCTGCCGACCCAAATAACCTACGTTTTGAAGAGTCGTCCAGGTTTTAGCCATAGAGACGAGGGATTTACCGTCTTTTGCGATCGTGGCATTTGTACCATTATAGGTATTCACCGTTAGATTCGGAACATTTGTAGTCCAATAAGTCGTTGAAGTAACGTCATCATTAAAGCCGCCGTAGTTACCTGTTGTACCCTGTTGCCCCAGAAGTTAGCATCGCTGGTGGTATTCGTACCGTAGGAGAATATCCAGCGGTTGCCACTGGTGTTGCTCGAAAAACCTACCGAAATAATAGTTCGATCCGCATTGTCATAAGGCAAGCCATTAAGTGGAGCGAGTTCCATGAAATTATCCGCTCCGTCGAATACCATCGCTGGATTAAAGTTGATAGCGCCAGCAGTCAAGGTTGGTTCATTAGTCATGGTACCTTGCGCTGCGTTCAAATCATTACCGCTTTGATCCTGCCAAAGTGTGCCATCCATTGTGCCAGCATCAGCTCGCAACCACATCGCAATGCCTGGATTGACGCAGCCGGGGCCCGCCACATCTGTACCGAGGGTAAAGAAATCCGCATTTTCCAACAAGGCAGAATTGATTGTCGTACAGCCACTGGCATCCAGTTGTTGCTCAAGATCAAGCGTAGCAAAATTGTTGGCATCACTTATCAAAAGGTAGCTATCCTCGTCAAAACCATTGAAACAAAGGGTAACGTCTTGTGCATCATCCCAATTTACACTCTTCTGTACTTTCCAAATCCTGCCAAGACGAGCATTTACAAACGAACCAGTTTGATTATCTGTGAAAGAAATGAGCCCGTCATTATTACCCCAGGTCAAGAACGACAGATCGTTCGTGAAAACATTAGCGTTCGCAGTATTTGTTGTTTCAACTGCCGTACCCAAAGCCATGGTAACCAAATAGTCGCTATTCGCAGAGTGTGATTGTTTTTGATTCAATGCCGTACAAGTATCGCGGCCAATACCGGCAATGTCATTGCTATAACCAGTATTTACACTTGCATCCCACATCAGCGTAGTACCATCACTGGCGATATAGTCGGTTGGCGTCGATTGATCGAGCGTAATACCATACTTAATTGCCAGATAAGATTCCGCCTGTTGGCGCTGGGCTGTTGTTAACGCGCCGCGATAAACTGCAAATTCAGCAATGCGACCATCAAACATAGCACCATCGCCTTGTCCTGTCCAGCTTCGTCCCAGCATCGTATTGGTTAAACCACCGTCAGAACCGGATTCTGTGAAATTCAATACTTGCACGCCATCTGCATATATGAAAGAGCCATTGGTAAGCCCTTCATCCAGGATCGTTGTTAGTATTTTACTCTGACTCGCTATATTACCTCCACTGAAAGGTGTCAAACTAGTGCCATTATTTACTTGATGCATATACAACTCACGATCGGCGCCGTTGTTATCATTACCCCAAAGTGGACGACTAAGTACATCTGCTTGATAAACAGTCAGTACTGTAATCGGATCACGGTCTGTTTCTGTTGGATTAATATTCAAATTCTGTCCAAGAATATCGAAATTCATAAAATCACCGCCATCAAAATCCACTGCTGGGTTAAAGTTCATGTACGCCGCGGTTACAGCAATTGTTGGTGTATCAGCCACTGCTGTCTGGCGTGCGTGTGTCGTGCGCCCGCTGAAGTCATTCCACTGTGTAGAAGAAGCTCCATAATCTGCTCGTAACCAAGTAAGAATGTCCCCGTTATCGGCGCAACCGGGAGCAAGAATTTTTGTACCCAGTGAGAAATAGTATCCGTGATCAAGTTCAGAAGAGTTGAAGGTCGCACAACCAGTCAATGGATCAAGTGGAATTTCTTTGTCAACACTGGCTAAAGTCGCGCTGTTGTTGTCAATCAACACATAGCGTTCACCAATTTGCCCATCAAAACAAAGGGTAATATCCTGATCTTGCCAGTTGAATTTATCCACTTTCCAGATACGGGCCATACGCAATTCCGCATTGGTTGCCGTCACTGCCGTTGAGAATACATCGGTATTACCATTGTCATTCGCCCAAGTGAAGAAGGATAAGTCATTCGTCACCGGGCTAGTATTAGCGACATTGGTAGCCGGGAGCACAGTATGGCTACCCACTGCAAAGGTCACCACATCATCTGAATTGACTGAAGTGGACTGCTTTTGATGCAACTCAGTACATTCATCTTTACCGATACCAGCAATATCATATTCGAAGCCGTCACTATCATTTTCCCACATTTTTGAATCGTCGCTAGCAAGGTAATCTGTGTTTGTCGTTTGATCGATTGTAATACCGTACTTCAATGCGAGATAGGAATTTACTCGTTGTTGCTCCGCTGCTGTCAATACCCGATTATACAAGATAAATTCTACTATATCCCCTTTATAGCGATTGCTTGCTCTATTTTTACCTAACCACATTTCCTCGTTAGGGAAGAGCGTGGTTCGGGCGCTGGTATGAAAATTGAGTGCATTCCAATACAAATTTGCCTGATTGCTGGAGGATTGGCTTGCACTGTATAAATGCGGTATTTCTGAACCCTCTGGGGTAGCAAGTGCATCAATCCGAGCATTATTACCAAAACTTTCATAGAGTAATTCGTTCGTTAAAACGTTGTGGGTATTTGAATTACCCCCAATCCGCCAAAGGCCAGTTTCATTATCACTTATTACATCAGCATTATCTTGGAAGGTGACCACAAATGCTTGTGCCTGAGTAAAGCCATTCGTTAGCGTACCAAAGTTGAAATACTCATCCGTTGTCACGCCTTGGAAAGATACTGCTGGATTGAAGTTCACAGAATTTTCAGTAAAATCAGGCGTACTTACAGTCGTTGGCGTATTACCGTTATTACTAAAATCGCTCCAGGTAGTTACCTCTGTGCCGGAAGTCGCCACACCTTGATCTGCTCTCAACCAAACTTGAATGCCACCATCCACACAAGCCGGGCCAATAAGATTTTTACCCAGCGTAAAATACGCGCCATCTGGCAAATCACTAGTATTGAAGGTCACCTCGCCCGTTGCACTCAGTTGATATTCCAATGGTATAGCTGCAAAGGTGGGATCAGTAGGATGAATGATCAGATAGCTTTCATCATCATAACCATCAAATTTCATTGTAATATTCTGATCCGTCCAGTCGGTTCTTTGCACACGCCATACCCGATCCATGCGCACCGTGGCATTGGTACCACCTGCATCCGAAGAGAAATCTGTAGAGCCATTATTATGTCCCCATACCAGGAAGGATACATCATCCGTAATTGGGTTTGTATTGAGCGCATTTGTCGTTTCAATGACACTACCCAATGCTACAGTAAGGATTTCACCCGTATTGACGGATTTGGATTGCTTTTGCAGCAATTCGGTACACATATCTTTACCAATACCGGCAACAGAGTTGTGATAAGCACTATTAGCAGAGGCATCCCAATAGATGGTCATGCCATCGCTTGCAACATAGTCACCTTCTGTCACACTTCCACTAATCGTTTCAAAGGCGGTAGCGTCGCCATCATTGTCAGTAGTAAGGGTAACGCCATATTTCAAAGCCAAATAAGAGTTAACTCTTTGTAATTCTATTGCAGTCAATTCCCGATTGTAAATAATCACTTCATGAATACCACCCCGCCAGGGATCTGTATTATCCACCTGCAATCCGATGCGCATTGCATTGTTCACAACACTTGGCGCTGGCGCATGCGTTACCGCACCGGAAACCGCATTGAAATAAAGATTGTAAGAGTTAGCAGTAGTTCCGAAATCTATACCTACTACCGAGGTAATATTATTTTGCAATGTTGGCAAGGCTGGTGAGGTGGTGGGAGTAGCAATTGTACCATTGTCATAGACCGCCATATTTGGAATGCCTGCCCATTTAAGCAATGTCGGTTCATCATTTTGATCTATTAAATGCCCCCAACTATCCGTTACATTTTGATGGAAAGCAGCAGCAAAGCCGGAACCGGGTTGCCCTGCCGTCCAAAGATTCGTTGCGCTCGCCAAATATTCAGCACTACTTACACTATTGAAATAAACCGTAGGGTTGAAATTGGAATAAGCATTTACACTATTAATTGCTGGTCGATTAGCCGCTGTACCTTGCGTAAAGTTTTTGCTATTGCCACTGTAATCTGACCAAGAGGAAGCTTTGCCAGAGCCATCGTCAATGACACCATAATCTGCTCTCAACCAAGCAACTACGCCCGCATCCACACAAGCCGGGCCTTTGATCTCCGTACCCAATGAGAAATGCGCACCATCAGGCAGCAAACTGGAATTAATCGTGACACAACCTGTGCTAAAGTCAAGCGCGTGTACGGAAGTTTCGGCATCATCAGCAAAATCGGCATCTAAACCATTGTCAATAATGAGCGAGCGCTCACCTGTCTGTCCGACACAAATTGTAATGTTTTGGTCTGCCCAGTTAGTCCTGTCCACCTGCCAGATGCGTGGTGTGCGCAGATTAATAGTAGAACCCGTTTTTGTAAATGCCGTGGTAAAGGTTATCGCCAAACCATTATTCGCCCATACAAAGAAGGACTTATCATTGGTAATCGTATTCGGATTAGCTGCATTGGACGAAGCCACTGAACCTCCCAAAGCCATTGTAATGAGACTATTAGCATTGACCGATTTGGATTGCTTTTGATCCAAGCCTGTGCAAATATCCTTGCCCAAGCCAGCGATATCCACTTTGTAAGCACCGTTATCCGAAGCATCCCAAATATTACTACCATCGCTGGCGATATAATCTGTTGCTACTGTTTGGTCAATGGTGATACCGTACTTTAAAGCAAGGTAGGAATTAACCTTTTGGGCTTCGGTGGCTGTTAACACTCGATTGTAAACAATCACTTCATTCATCTTGCCATCCCAGTACTCTGCGCCAGAAGAGCTACCAATTCTTTGATAAGCGTTTTGCTTATTAAAGCCGGTATTTACGTCACTATTGATGGAAAGATTATTTTTATTCTGTGCCCGCTGACCACCCGCTGTATTCGCCACTTTTGTCCAATTGTAAATAGCTGTCTCACTTGCGACTACACTATTTGTGGTACCCACTATATCGTTTAAATAATTTGCATTGACCATTCTATTATCTACACGCCCAACGCTAATTCGTTGATTTGTAGCATTCGCACCTTCTACATACATATAATGATACCCACCAGAAACAGACGCAGGAGTTCCCACTGTAAATATGCTATAAGGCACATCGCCTGTACCTAAAGCAGGCGATGATAAATCAAGGACATCAGTAGTACCATCAAATGTAAGAGCAGGATTAAAATTAGTAGCTGCGGTTGTTACGGAAGGGCGATTTCCAACCGTGCTTTGCGTTGCGATGATGCCATTTCCACTATAATCCGTCCAAAGCGAATCTGCTACTGAACCATCATCGGCGCGTAGCCAGAGTTTGATACCGCCGTCCACGCAAGCAGGGCTACTAGATTTTTACCCAATGTGAAATAAGCGCCATCAGGCAGGTCATCGGACATAAATGTCACGCAACCATTGGCATCTAATTGTTTTTCCTGGTCAATGGTAGCAAAGGTCGAGCTCGCATTACTGATGAGCAGATAATCATCCGCATCATAACCACTGAAGCACAAGGTGATGCTTTGGTTGGAAAAATCCGTATTTTGTGCGCGCCAGACGAGACCGAGGTATGCCATCGAAACAGTACCCGTAGCGGTTACGGTATTATTGAAATCATTTGCTCCATTATTATGCCCCCAAACGAGGAAGCTCAGATCGCTATCAGCAAAAGCCGTGGTATTGGCTGCATTGCTGGCAGCTACGGCGCTACCGAGTGCACCCGTTAGAATTTCGCCACTGTTGACTGATTTGGATTGTTTTTGATATAATTCGGTACATATATCCAGACCAATACCAGCGATATTATTATTATAACCTGTATTCGTTAAACCATCCCAGTATATCGTTGTGCCATTGCTGGCTACATAATCGCCTTCTTTAATGCTGCCGCTGATGGTTTCAAAAGCAGTGGCATCGTTATCATTATCAGTAGTAAGGGTAACGCCATATTTCAATGCCAGATAAGATTCTACTTGCTGGAGTTCAATAGCAGTGAGCGCTCTATTGTAAGAAACAACCTCGGAAACCCGACCGTTGAAATAACTGCCACCTTCATTATGGCGACCAACGTAGTAACCATTCAAAGATCCACTTTCTGCCCAGGTTGGCTCCGTATCTGTTAGCTCCCCAGCATTCGCAACAGCGCTTACGGTACCCGCAGCAAAATGCGTTCGTATGATAAAGCCTGGCGCAGGTGTATTAACCGAAGCTTGCGTAGGAGCTATACCCGTATTATTAGCTCCAATCTTATTATTCACATCCGTAACTGTGATAATCGGACGCCCTCTGGTTCCAGTTCGGTTATAAGAAAACACACCACCCCAAGTTGTATAAGCATCCTGATCTACTACTGCAAGCAAAGTAGCACTGGTGTTGCTTAACAAAGTTGCCGTTGTGTTCTCCAAGAAATCATTACTACCGTCAAACTTCACTGTGGCATTAAAATTAACTTGGCTTGCAGCATCTATTTCATAGGTCGGTTGAATATTTGCTGTTGGTTGAGTGCCGCTATTGTTATTACCGCTAAAGTCACTCCAGCCAGTTACAAAAGCGCCGTCAGTCGTGGTACTTGTACCATAATCACTTCTCAACCATACTTGAATACCCGAATTTACACAAGCCGGCCCTGAAATCTTAGTAGCTAGTGTAATCACTGCGCCGTCGGGCAGGTTCAGGGAACTGATATTCAATAAGCCTGTTGTAAAATCAAAGGCGTATTCTTTAGTATTCGCGTCATTTTCAAAATCGCCACTGCCATCTTCATCCACGAGTAAGTAGCGCTCGCCCGTTTGCCCCACACTAATGGTAATATCCTGATCGGTGAAGCTGGTTTTGCTGATTCTCCACTTGCGAATTGTATGGAAAGTACCATTGATGCCTACTTTCGGAACAGGTGTAGTAAAGGTTAAAGCACCGTTATTATTGCTCCATACCAGGAAAGATTCATCATCTGCAATAGTAGCGGTATTGGCTTCATTGCTGGTCGGGAGAGTCGTGAAATCGCCAACGGCAATTGCCAAGGGATCGTCGCCGTTGATGGATTTGGATTGTTTTTGGTTGAGTTTCTGACAGTCATCGCGCCCGATACCAGCGATGTCGTGCTGGTAGTTATTATTATCCGCCCAATCCCAAAAAATAGTACCATCCGCAGCGATGTAATCCTGATCGGTGACGGTGGTATCTAAGGTCATACCATATTTCAAAGCCAGATAGCTCATCACTTTCTGCCGCTCAGGCGCAGTGAGCTTGCGGCGGTAGAGGATGACTTCGGCGATGTCGCCACCATATATATAGCCGGCGACCGCACTGATGTGCTCGTTGCCGCCTCCTAAGCCAAAGTTTACGGTATTGGTAGCAGAAGTAGCTTTGAATAAGCCATTAAAACCTGTTCCCCAATCACTTGGAGCAGAATAAGTGTGATATAGATTCCAGTTGGTTTCCGTGTAGAATGTACCTAAAGCTGGATTTGGTGCCCCCGCTTTATTATCTCCAACTACGTTCGTTTCTGGATTATAGACGTAGTTATCTGTTGTACCAAAACCATTATAGACATAGCTGTTGCTCCAAGAGAAATGCTCGTTTCGATTACCTGAACCAAAATCATAAGGATTCCCTTGACCCACATACTGCCCAGCGGATTTAGTCACCACCAATACTTCTCCCGCTGTGAAATTATTTACAAAAGGACTTTGGGTAGAATTGAGGTAATCATTTCCATCAAAATTGATAACGTGGTTATAGTTCAAGGCAGCGTCGGTACGAGCAGGGTCGCCTGTAACCGTATTGAAATATTTATTATTACCTGATTGATCTGGCCAACCTACGCCATTAATCATATTGCCGGAAGCCACTGTCTGTGCGTCGAGCCAGGTAACGATACCACCTGTGACACAACCTGGCGCCATGATATTCTTACCAACAGAGAAATAAGCACCATCGGGCAGTTCAGAAGAATTGAACGTAACGCAACCCAATACACTTAACTGTTTTTCCTGATCCAAGGATGCAAATGTGGCACTCGCATTGCTAATCAAAAGATAATCATCGTCATTGTAGCCGCTGAAGCACATCGTAATATCCTGATCTGCCCAGTTGGCAGTTTTGTCCACGCGCCATACGCGATCCAGGTAAGCAGTGACATTCGTGCCGGTGACCGCATTAGCAAATTCGTTTAAGCCATTATTATTTCCCCAAACAAGGAAAGAGTTGTCGGTGGTAATTGTATTCGTATTAGCAACGTTGCTGGTCTGGACGGTACTGCCAAGCGCAGCAGTCAAGATTTCACCCGTGTTGACGGATTTGGATTGTTTTTGGTTTAATTCCGTACAATCGTCTCGACCGATACCAGCAACATAAGAATTGTACCCCATATTAGCAGAAGCATCCCAATAAATCGTTGTACCGTCGCTGGCAACATAATCGCCTTCTGTGACACTGGAAGGATTCGTACCCGTCAGGACTTCAAAAGAAGTGCCGTCGCCGTCGGTATTGGTATTGAGGCTGATACCATATTTCAGTGCTAAATAACTTTCTATTTGCTGGATTTGCACCGGGGTCATCGCCGAAGCGTCTTTATAAATGACTACTTCTGCAATGCGGTTGTTGGCATAAGTTGACCAACCCCAGTTTGCACCAATGTGTGCATAAGCGCCCCCGGCAGTGGTAAAAGGTGAGAAAGCGCCATTGCTACTTATAGATGTTTTACCATTGAGGCGAATTGCCATATTGGTTGGGCTGCGCTCGCCTACAAACAGGTTCGGAACACCATACGTACCGCCATTACCCGTAAAAGAGGCGCTGACCCGATAGCCATAAGGAGCATCCCAATACATAATGCCATCACTATTAGGACTGTATAAGCGGATGTTATCGCCACTGGTTGTTCGTTCTGAAAAAGGCATCGTCGTACCGCCATTCACCGGCAAATTGACTGCAAATATTTTGGTATTGACAATACCTGGCGTAGAGTAGTTACCATTTAAATTGTAATAAGCTGCTAAAGCAGTGTTATCCAAGTAAGGGTTGAAGTTTGCGCCAGTACTGTTTGGTGTCCAGCTCTGATAAACACCTGTTGTATTTCTGCTGTTTCCACTAAAATCACTCCAGGAAGTCGCTGTACCATTGTAATCCGCACGCATCCAAAGTGCAATACCTGAATTCACACAAGCTGGACCAACTATCTTTGTTCCCAACGTAAAATAAGCGCCATCAGGCAATAAAGAAGAGTTAATCGTAACACAACCTGTACCGAAATTCATGGCGTGCTCCGTCGTACCTGCACCAAAAGCAGCGTCGGTGGCATTAATAAGGAGGTAACGGTCACCTGTTTGTCCAGCGCAGATGGTAATATTTTGATCTGCCCAGTTGGCAGTTTTGTCCACGCGCCAGACGCGGCTCATACGTGCGGTTGCATTCGGAACGCCGGTGACTGCCGGACCAAAGGCAGTTGCCAGGTTATTGTGCCCCCAAACGAGGAAAGATAAGTCGTTGGTGACATCATTCGTATTGGCTTGATTAGAAGCAGCTACGCTACTACCGGTTGCTATGGTGATTAAATTTCCTGGATTGACTGAAGCCGATTGCTTTTGGTGCAATGCAGTACAATTATCTCGTCCGATACCTGCAATATCATTCTTATAGCCACTATTGACGGTAGCATCCCACATTTTGGTTGTGCCATCGCTGGCGATATAATCGGTGGCGGAGGTTTGATCTAAGGTTACACCATACTTTAAGGCCAGATAGCTTTCTATGCGTTTCTGCTCCGCTGCAGAAGGCGCAGCAGTATAAACAATCAATTCACCGATCTTACCGTGATAATAAGTTCCACCTAAGCGACGACCAACTTCAAAAGGATTATTAGTACCAAAAAGACCAGAGAAGCCGCCTGCCGCAGAGGTAATTTGGCGACCATCCCGAGAGATCGTACCCAAAGAGACCGTACGTCCAAATGTCCATACATTCGGAATACTCACAGTACCACCCCAGGCTGTATTGATTCGCCAGCCATACGGAAAATCCCAAAACACTTGACCACCATTGTAAATATAAGCATTCAGGTCTTGCCCATTATTTATTCGCTCGCCAAAAGGTGCATTCCCATTGCCAGTACCATCTGCCGTACTTGCTAAAAAGACATAAGCATTGGTGAGTGCCCCAGTGCCAAATACTGAAGGCGCCTGTAAATACTTATTAATTGCAGCATCAAAATTGAGTGCAGGGTTGTAGTTCATTCCACTACTAAGTACCGCAGGTTGATTGGTCACATTTGCCTGAACCGCATCTCGCTGGTTACCACTGTAATCTCGCCAAAGCGCTCCCGTAGCAGTGCCATCATCTGCACGAAGCCAAAGTGCAATCCCTGTATTAACACAAGCTGGTCCAGCTAATCGCTTACCAAAAGTGAAATATGCACCATCTTGCAATAAACTGGAATTCAATGTCACATTACCATTGGCATCTAATGCTAATACTTGATGGATAGTAGCAAAAGTTGGATCGGTATTGCTGATGACCAAATAATTTTGATCATTGCCACCCATCAAATTCAAAGTGATGTCGCCATCTGTCCAGCTGGTTTTGTCCACTTTCCACACCCGCGCCATGCGCAGGTTCACGGTTGGGTTACCAATAACATTGGTCAGGAAAGTCGTCGCCAAATCATTATTTGCCCAAGCAAGGAAGGAATTGTCGGTAGTAACACTGGCAACATTAGCAGAATTTGTAGCTGCAACGCTCGTACCCACTGCCATTGTCACTAAAGCATCACTATTGACCGATTTGGATTGTTTTTGGTGCAAATCCTGACACAAATCTTTACCAATACCAGCAATATCATTTTTATAAATGCCATTGTCAGAGGCATCCCACATCGTGGTGCCAGTGCTGGCAAGGTAATCGGTTGCTACCGTTTGATCAAGTGTAATGCCATATTTTAAAGCCAGATAAGATTCAATTTTTTGAATATCCGTTGCGGAAAGCGTACCGGAAACGGCGACAAATTCTGCTACCGTGCCAAAGGATTGGTCGCTACCTTGCCAAGAGCCGTTCATAAAGTGCGCCAAATAATCAATATCATCTTCGTTGATATTGGTTAACAGTGTACCATTTTTACCATTTAAGCGTGGCTGCGCAGAATTACTGGATGCCGTATGTGACATGGTCATTAGCTTAGGCTCTGTGGTACTCAAGTATTGTCCACTACCTTTGTAACCGACATTATTATTGTCATAATAACCAAACTGGTCTGCTCCGTCACCCATAATTTGGTGGTCACCGTAAGTTGTGACGCCGCGTATCATGCTATGCCAGTTAGCATGCGTCTGCGTTTTACCAACTGCAAATAGATGGAAGTTATTTGTTGGAGGAATGGTCTTTTTGAAAAGCAATCCTTGTGCGCCAGCAGTTGTCACTGCTGGGTTGAAGTTGATTGCGTTGCCGCTGTTATAAGTTGGGTTATAGCTAGCATTTGTCTGATACGCGTCGTTATTATTGCCACTTACGTCGTTCCAGCGTGTGACGGTACCAGAAACGGTTACACCTTGATCTGCTTTGAGCCAGGTTTGTACGCCAGGAGCAGTATATGCTGATAGCGCAGTGATAGGTATTTCTTGTAGTCCTACAGTTGGACCGGAATATCGTACCCTTACATAATCGGCGCCTCCACCTTCGGATTGACGTACTTCAACATCGTGCTGACCTGCTGTCAGAGTAATCGTACCACTCGTTTCATAGCAACAAGTATAAACACTCGCTACTAAATCACCATCCACATATACATCTCCGTTGTCATCGCTATACATATAGAAAGTATAAGTACCGGGCGTAACGATGTTTAATCGAGCACGATAGACAAAGCTACAATTATCACAATTGAAGCTATTCGCAAAGTTTCTACCATAATAGCCGGAGAAAGCAATTTTATCCTGCATATTCTGCGTGCCAGTCAGGTTCGTATTATAACCATACCCAATAGGAGTATTATAAGGAAAAGCGACGTGGTTATAGTATTCTTGATAATTTGGATAAGAAACTGTTGGAATAGCAATGCAACCTGGTAATTCCATTTTTGCACCTACTGTAAAGTAGCTGCCATGCGTCAGCAAATTACTATTGAACGTTACAGTGCCATTGGCATCCAATTGCAATTCTGAAGTAATGGTACTAATGCCAGCATCTGAAGCAATCAATAAATAATTATTAGCAAAATCTTCACCAAATTTAAAGGTTATATCGGCATCTCCCCAATTCACTTTGTCCACTTTCCAAATGCGGTGAAAACGGAAATTGGAATTGGTAGCCGATACTGCCGGACCAAAACGCTGCAATTGATTGTTGTCTGCAAAAGTAAGGAAAGATTTATTGCTGGTTATAGTTGCTGTATTCTCATCATTATATGCCGCAATGCTACTGCCAATTGCTACGGAAAGAATAGCATTTTGCTCAGTAGATTCGGATTGCTTTTGCTGCAAACCGGAATCATCATCCCGACCAATACCGAATATATTTGTTTCGTAGCCATCATTATCGTTTTGCCACATACGTGTGCCAGTTGTACCATTCCAATCACTAGCATAATAATCCTGGTTCGTTGCAATCTGATCGAGCGTTGTACCATACTTTAAAGCCAGGTAGGAATTGATTTTTTGACGCTCCGCTGTAGTCAGCGTGCGACTATACATCACCACTTCCGCAATGTCACCATAAAAGACCGCACCCGACACCGCACCGATATGCTCATTACCTCCAGCTAAAGCAAAGGTAGCAGTGTTGGTATTGGTGGTCGCCACGAATTGACCATTGAAGCCTGTACCCCAAGCGCCGGATGCTGAATAGGTTTGGAAAATATTCCATTCCCGAATGTCAAGACGAGTGCCGTTCACTGAAGCAACACCAGGTTTTCCATCTAAGATTTGATTCGTCGCAGGACGCCAACCCAATCGATCATTCGTACCAAAGCCATTATAAACCGCTTCGTCGCCCCAAGAATAGTGGAAGCCCCGAGAGCTACCGCCGAGGTCATATGGGTTTCCTTGATTTACATTTCGATAATAAGCCCTTGTCACTACAATTACTTCCCCAGCCGTAAAGCCATTTACAAAGGGACTCTTGGAGGAACGGAAGTAGTCATCGCCATCAAATTGAACATAATGGTTATAATTCAGTCCGCTGGTACTGCGATTCGGATCGCTCCAAACCAGGTCAAAATCGCGGTCATTCCCGGAGCGATCCTGCCAGCCCGTACCATTTGGAATATTGCCAGATAAAGCATCTTGTGCATCGAGCCAGAGCGCCACGCCTGCATCCACAGCAGCAGGACCCTGGGTTTTCATGCTTTGTTTGTTGCTAAATTCGGAAACAGAACCTGTATTTGCTACTTTCAACGTTGCTGTCCAAAAGCCATAAGGGAAGCCTGTGCAAGGGATTGCTGAACAAGAGCTAACCGTAAGCATATGGTTACCACCTGCCAAGCCAGAGAAAGATTGAACGAAATAGCGTCCTTCCACATCATCACTGGAATTATTGGCAAAAACTTCGACCGTACAGCCACCGGCTGCATTACAGATAGTGGGCAGACTTACATTCACCTGCCACATACCACCACCCATATCCATTGATCCAGTTCCCGTTGGGCGATTGGCCCTTCGTAGCTCAGGTTACCGCCGCCGTCGAGTTCGATACCATTGCCTGTATTCCTAAAAATAGAGTTTTGGGTAATATTGATCGCATCCGGGCCGCTATTAAGATAAATACCGGCACCACCGTTGTAAGAAATCGTGTTATTGGAAACTGTAAATGGTTTGTTACCATTGCCCGTATAAAACCACAAACCATGAGAGGCATTGTTAGAAATATTGTTGCCGGAAATCGTACCGCTGTTTGTAGCGCCACCGGTATTAATAAAGATACCAGAGCGTCCATTGCCTGTAAAGCTGCTATTGGTAAAGTTGATCCCAGTATGATTATAACCATTATAAAATTCGATACCATCGAAGTTATTGGTTATCGTAGAGTTGGAGATTGCAAAATTGGTCACAGGGCCATCCACGTAAATACCATCACCATCGGCTTCATTGATCGTGACATCATTCAGCGTAACATCTGTTCTTTGATAGCCGTGCGCGAACACAATACCATAATCCGCGTCGTCTGTCGTACCTCCCATATCCATGTCAATCAGCACATTATCCATACTAAGTGTGGTCACTGTATTTTCAAAGCGAATACCTTGCATCGTTGTGCCATGTCCGTTAGTCGGCGTGGTCACATCCGTATTGTTAATGGTAATATTGGTAGCCGTACCATTAAACCAAATACTATAAATATCCAAGTCTTTTACTAATAACTCATCAATGGTAATACCATTGCTAGCATTGTCAAAACGAATCCCATAATTGGCGTCATCCACGGTATTAGCGCGGTCACCATCTAAAGTGATATTCTTAATCTGCCAATTGGTTTTGGTATAATTACAAAAAATCATAGCGGTTCCTCCGCCATCGCGCTGTGAATACAGGCTTGCCGTATTTTCCCCATCAATGGTCACATCATTAGCCGTATAGGATGCACCACCAGCGAAATAAATATGGTCATAAGACCCATAGATGGTTGCATTGATAATATCCAGGTTATTCACATTTGTATTCTCAAAATAAATACCTTGATACTGTACATTGACGGTAATGTCTTCCAAAAGGAGATTGGTCTGCGTCCCTCCCTGGAAGTGAAAAGCTCGAAAGCCATCTTGCATACCTGCCAGACACATTACATTTTTGATCGTCATATTGGTAGAAGTGCCGCTCACATAGACAATATTGTCCATTACGTTAGAGGTGTGATTGGCAATAATGTCCTGAATGGTGACATTGGAAAGGTTGCCCGCGACTTCAAAGCACTGGCTACCAGTGTTTTGCACGGTAAAGCCTTTCACAGTAGTATTGGAAGCATTGATAGTGAAAATATCCCGATTAATATCGCCACCCTGGGCATTGATAGTGATAGTGCCACCGCCGTCAATGGTGATACCTGAGTTGGCAATAGCCGGAAGGCTCGAATTGATAGGAATCGTACCCGACACTGCAAAATTAATGGTGTGCGGCCCAGGCCCTGAAGCATTGGCATCAATAATCGCTTGCCTGAGCGATCCCACGCCACTATCATTGAGATTAGTAACCGTGAATGTAGCAGCAAATGCGCCGGATAGGAAGCAAAAAAATAGCGCAAAGAAAAGTGCTATACGAGCAGGAGAGGTGTAAAATTGTTTCATATATGAATTTATTTTTGCTAAAAAAATAATAAGCAATACAAATAGCTGATACATTTTTATTTCAATGAAATAAAAAGTAAATACCTGTCCATTAGTCATGTCAATTGACTAACAGAATAGCCTTAATTAGTGGAGATTTGTTGGGTTGTTAATATTACATTGTTATGAAATATTATTACATAACACGTAAAATCTAATCATAAAAATCACAAAACAATTTTTATGATATAATAATACCTAATCAAAATAAATAGAAGGTTTTAAGCAGTGTAATTCTGCTTAATGCAAGCTTGTTGTGATGGATTTTGTTTGAAGGTAATAAATCGACTTAAAGTTGATTTATTACACAAAAATACCTTTTTTTTCAATCATACAAATAATTATCTTTAATAATAGATATAAAAATCAAGGGTCTTATTTTTCAAATGCTTTCATAAAGGATTAAAGAGCGGCGATACCCTTGAAAAAGGATTTCGCCGCTGGTTTAAATATACTTCATAGTTATAGTCATAAAACCAATTTTAAATCGCCTTGCTATTTAGTCTCCTCAAAAATTGGAACGAATAAATTTGAGAGGAGATTGAAGTTGGTCAATGCCAAGGATTTTGATGAAATAAGTACCCGTGGGCAAATCTGCTGTCTCCATCGATATTTTGTTGATGCCCACTTCCACTTGCTCCACCTTCTGTTTTCTTAATAATTTACCATATGCATCCAATAATTGCAACTCCACCTTTTCTACCGCTTGCGCACTCTTCAACTCCACCACCAACTCCGTCGTGTAATTCGGATTCGGATATAAATGCAGCTCGTATTCCTTGTCCTCGCATCGACTCTTCACATAAATCACCTCCGAATACTCATACACTCCATCTATATCCACCGCCTTCATCCTCAAATACTGATCCTGATATTCCCTCGGAATCGCATACCTGTACGCCCGCCTACTCGTCGAATTCGGGGATGCCGGCTTGTGCTGCCACACCCCACTGAATACCCGTCCATCCTTGCTCAACTCTATCTCATAATAAGCCAAATTCCGCTCCCGCGCCGTCTCCCAATACAACTCCATTTCACAGCCCGCTCCCCTCAACTCAAATAACAACAACTCTATCGGTAAGGGCTCCATCGCATCCTGAGGCGATAAGGGCTGCGAAAATAACGTCCCATTTGTCCAAAACGAACCCGTCGCCAACGTACTCGTCCTAATCTGTACATCCGAGGTCCCATCTGTGGTAACCGGTCCTCCCAATATCGGATAACAAACACTAAAGGCATGGGTCGGACTAACCGGCAAGGCTTTCTGCGTCCCATTCGTGATACTTAAACGACCTTTGGTCTCATATCCCATCACCGATCCCGGCGGTGGATTCGGCGCTGCCAGGTTCGTCGCATCTATGATCGCATTATTCCCATTGCTGAACATCGCATTGGTCCGATCCAGAGACAAGCCCATCGTCGGTGTCAATACATCCAAATCAAAGGTCAATGTGATCGCTGTCCATTCTCCTCCATTTTGTGCCGGGGTGTAACCTGCTCCCTGACTCAAATATACATCGAAGCACAAGCTCGTCCCATCCACTGTTACATTCTGTAAATCAATAGCAATTGCTCCCTGTGCCAATAGCAGCTCCGACACCAGCATCAAGGCAATTCCCACTGCCCAGGTTTTGATCGTGTAAATTATTTTCATGGTAACTCTTTTTTTTGTTTTTGAGGGCAGCCTCTTTGACTGCCCTCCTTGATTTGCAATCTTTTTCTTTTTTTATTATCATGGATAGTTATAATATGCCAATGCCGAATAACTCCCGATTCCCAGGTTCGCATTCGTCAATCCATAATCATTCGCATCCAAAAAGCCATCCATGTACACATCCGTTGAGAGGTATTGACCATAGATCCCTTGTATTACATCCGTATTCACTGCTCCGAAGTCATTGGCATCGATAAAAGCATCGTGGAAGTTATCAGCTGCCCACAGCGTCCAATGTCCATTCACCTGAACCATCATATCCGGATCCCCCGAATCTACTTTGTGTGCCTGACTCAGTCCCGTGGTGAAGTCATAACTTACCACATCCTGGAATACCCCGATCGAATTGCTCATCACCGCAAGGTGATTGCGATGGCGTACCACGATATGTACGGCTTGCCCCTGAGGTACAAACTTTGGTGTGCTTCCATCCACCTCCACTACATCTCCATCTGTTTGCAATAACAAAGACTTTTGTTCCAATATGATATTCGGATCAGCCACACTGCGTATTTGTACTTCCACCCAATCTACCAAAGTCCCTACTACCCCCGCAGGATTATTGATATCTGCATACATACTTGTCCCTTGATAAGGATCGGTGATCGGCAGTATATCTGGTTCACTGTAGGTCATGCCAAAGGTCTGCAAGTCATTGCGCATCATCCCCGCTCCCGCTCCAATCGCTGCTCCTTGCAGTAGCACCTTCAACGACAGGCTCACATCCGGCAACTTTGTTCCTACCGTGAACACATCTCCATCCAGAAAATCAACGTTATCGAATGTGGCTATCCCTCCGCTGTAATCCGAGGCGGTGATAATATCCACCACTCCTGTGGTGAAATCTCCATCTCCATCCCGATCGATCAGCAAGCGAATTTCCGAGGCTACCGAACCTGAGATCGCCCCTGCTAGCGGTGGCATATTCAGATTCGCTTTTACCTGCACTCCCCACATTATTCGTCTCATCCACTTTCCATTCCCGCGCCAGGCGATAAGCGCCCACGCTAAACTGCGCCGGCAAATCTGTCGTGATTTCTGACAATGATCCATTATTATTACCCCATACCAAAAAACTCAAATCTGCGTCAAACACGTTGCTATTGCTCGAATTATCCACCTCAATGCTCCCCAAACCCATCGTAATCACCGCATCCCCGTTCACCGATCTCGATTGCTTCTGATTCAAGCCCGTACAGCCATCCAAACCTATACCCGATAGGTCGTGGTTGTAAGACCCATTCGCTGCTGCTTCCCACATCAAGGTCAAACCATCGCTCGCCACATAATCTTGCGCAACCGTCTGATCCAATGTGATACCATATTTCAAGGATAAATAAGAATGTACTTGTTGCAGCTCTAATGCACTTAATATGCGATCATAAATAATGAGTTCACCAATGCCGCCACTCCAGAACTCTGCGGCAGAAGCCGCTGCATTCGCACCAATACGACCTGCAGCTCCAGAAGAAGCAGTATTCCACGGCGTAGTAATATTCGTATTACTAAGCGACTTGCCATCTTTATAAATCGAAGCCACATCTGTTGCTAAATCTTCATACGAAGTGGATAGTATAGATGGTGCATTGGCAGTCCAGAAACCAGCAACATCAACAAATTGCCCTGCTACCGTTCCCGAAGAATACCTCGCCGCAGCAGCATTTTGACCGATACGCTGGTTGGTATTATTAGTAGCTGTGCCATAAGACATTATACTACGTACCCCCGTAACGTTAGCAGAGTAACCGATGCCTATTATCGTTCGGTTGCTAGAGTTGTATGGCAACACATCCAAGGAAGAGAGTGTCATGTAATCATTCGTGCCATCGAACACCATTGCCGGATTGAAGTTAATAGCGCCTGTTGTCAGCGTAGGTGGATTGACACCAGTAGCATTCACATTTTTACCACTTTGGTCAAGCCAGGAAGTACCATCAACTGTGCCTGCATCTGCCCGCAACCACATGGAAATACCTGGATTCACGCATGCTGGGCCAGAAACTTCGACGCCAAGTGAGAAGAAATCACCATCTTCCAATAAAGCCGAGTTAAAAGCAATACAACCATTAGCATCTAGTGCCTGCTCAAGATCAAGAGTAGCAAAAGTGTTGGCATCACTAATGATGAGATAGTTCTCTTCGTTATAGCCGCCGTTGAAACACAAGGTAATATCTTGGTTATCATCCCAATTGGCACTCTTTTGTACTTTCCAGACTCTGCCGAGACGCGAGTTGACGTTCGTACCGCTTACCGCTGTATTGAAAGTTGTTACACCATTATCATTACCCCATACCAGATACGCCAAGTCGTTTGTGAAAGCATTGGTATTCGCGGCATTTGTTGTTTCAACTGCACTGCCCAAAGCCATGGTAACCAAATAGTCACTATTCGCTGAGCGCGATTGCTTTTGATTCAATGCCGTACACATATCCTGACCAATACCCGCCACGTCGTTATGATAAGTCGAGTTCGCACTTGCATCCCAATAGACCGTTGTACCGTCGCTTGCGACATAATCCCCCTTCTGTAATGCTGCCGCTGATTACTTCTAATGCGGTACTGTTGCCATTATTATCCGTGCTGAGCGTTATACCATATTTCAAAGCGAGGTAAGACTCTGCCTGCTGGCGTTGCGCATCGGTCAAAGCGCCTCGATACACCGCAAACTCAGCGATACGACCGTCAAAAGCCGAATTAGCAGCATTTGTACCATTATTATCACCTAGATAAGTGCCTGTAATACCACCTCCTGATCCGGATTGAGTAAAGGTGAGTGTACGTTGACCATCCGCAAAAACAAATGAGCCACTCGCTGCGCCTTCATCCATAATAGAGGTAACTAAAGTGATTTGCCCAACTGTATTACCACCGGAATAAGCCGCATTAGCATTGCCATCACTGACCACATCTGTATTTAAGAACCGGTCAAAACCGGCGTTATCATTACCCCAAACCCCGCGACCAGTTACATCAGGTTGATAAATAGTAAGAACAGTGATCGGATCCCGATCAGTGACGGTATAGTTAATATCTAACCCTGCAAATGTATAAAAATCAGTCCCTTCAAAATCCATCGCAGGATTGAAATTCATGATACTACCCGCTACTGGCTGATTGACAGAAGTAGCGTGCGTCGTGCGACCGCTAAAATCATTCCATTGCGCAGGTGTAGCACCGTAGTCGGCACGAAGCCAAGTCAAAATATCTGCATTATCTGCACAGCCTGGGCCAAGAATTTTGGTACCCAAAGAGAAATAGTAGCCATGCCCTAATTCAAGCGAACTAAACGTCGCACAGCCTGTTAATGGATCAAGTGCAATTTCCTGGTCAATGCTGGCTAAAGTCGCGCTATTATTGTCGATTAAGAGATAACGCTCCCCAATTTGCCCATCAAAACAAATCGTAATATCCTGATCTTCCCAGTTGAATTTATCCACTTTCCAGATACGAGCCATACGCAATTCGGCATTCGCTGCGGTGACCATCGTAGAGAAGACATCCGTATTGCCATTGTCATTTGCCCAAGTGAAGAAGGATAAGTCATTCGTCACTGCATTAGCATTATCAGCATTGGTAGCAGCTAAGGCATCACCCATAGCGAAAGTGACCACGTCATCTGCATTGACCGATGAAGATTGTTTCTGATGCAAACCAGTGCATTCATCTTTGCCAAGACCAGCAATATCATGCTCGAAGCCGTCATTATCATTCTCCCACATTTTTGAATCATCACTGGCAAGGTAATCCGTGTTTGTCGTTTGATCCAGAGTTGTACCGTATTTCAAGGCAAGGTAGGATTCTACTTTTTGAATCTCTGTGGCAGATAATTTCCTATTGTAAACTACCACTTCATTGATTTCTCCGAGCCAGAATTCAGCAGCATCAGAACTACCAATAAACATATCAGTAGGATCAAAGGTCACCATATCTACCGTAGCATTTACGAATGACTTGCCATTGGTGCGTATTTCAATGCCTTGATTTGCGCCCGTTGCCCAAGTAAATGCACCTACTGTAGATTGATCGTCTATATATGCATCCGTAGAAGTGATACTGGTAGGAACAGATGCATCATGAAATACTCGAAGCCCATTGGCTGCTGCGCCGTCCACGCCAAAAGCAGGGTCGTCACCGTCAGCACCAATGCTAAAGAATTTCCTTACATTGGTTGCTCTTGATTTAAAGCTAACAAAAACAGTTCCGTCCGTATTAGCAGACCAAGGATCGTAAGTCGTATTGTACAATTCGTCATTGACCCCGTCAAATGTCAAAGAAGGATTATAATTAGTCGTCGCATTGCCTGTAAACACTAGCGGTTCTTTGGTAGCGGCAACTGGTGTTACATGGCCTCCATTTCCACTTTGATCATTCCATTGACTAATAATGCTTGAAGCATCGGTTACACCTATATCTCCGCGTAGCCACAGCCTGATACCGCCATCCACACAAGCAGGCCCCATCAGAGCTTTACCCACAGTGAAATAAGCGCCATCCATCAATGCTGATGAACTAATCGAAGCGCATCCATTCGCATCCAATACTGCTTCGGTAGATACAGAACTAAAGTCTGCATCATTATCAATTAATAAATACTGATCGGCATAAGTCGAAGTAAAGCAAATCGTAATGCCATCATCCTGCCAAGTGGCGCTCTTGTCCACTTTCCAGATACGATCCAGACGAGCAGTGGCATTGGTAGCACCTTCCACATCATCTAGGAAATCAAGCACGCCGTCATTATTACCCCATACCAGGAAGGTACGATCTGTGCCGACATCATTCGGATTGGTGGCATTGGTAGCAGCTACCGCATCTCCCATCGCAATGGTGACAGGATCATCGCCGTTTACTGATTTGGACTGTCGCTGGTGCAATTCGGTGCAATCTTCTCGTCCAATACCTGCAATATCATTGTGGTAACCAAAATTATCTACCGCGCTCCACATCACTACTTCACTACTACCATCGTAGCTGACGTAGTCGTAATCGGCATTAGCCATTGGTACACTAAGGGTGATGCCGTATTTTAGGGCGAGGTAAGACTCCACCCGTTGGTATTCATCTGCTGAAATCTTACGGTCGTAAACAATTGCTTCTGCAATGTCCCCATCCCAATATTCTCCATTGTCATATTGAGAACCAATTGAAAATTCTGCGCCTACACTGGAAACATTATTAACTTGGGTCTCCGCTCTGCCATCCAATCTCATATCCATACCTACTCCTGCATTTGCTTCGTTGATCCAATCAGCACCAAAAACATATGGACGATTCAAATCTATTGTACTAATTGAATAAACAGGATCAGGATTTTCTGAATCTTGAAAGAAACTAAAATTACTGCCATTCGTGCCTAAAAGTGGATCATCTCCATCCACACCAAATCCAATACCAGTATCCCAGCCACTATTCACAGTTTTGAAACCAACAAAAATAATTGTACCATTGCCATCTGACGCAAGTAAATCGTCGCGTCTGAAGTTATCGCTGGTAAAAGTATAGGAAGGATTATAGTTGATTCCCGAAGTATTATACCCAATCGCGCCCGTATTGCTTAACATGGTGTTTTGATTACCACTAAAATCTGTCCATTGTGTTCCTGTCGCGCCATAATCCGCTCTCAACCAAAGCTGAATCCCAGTATTCACGCAGGCTGGGCCTGTAATTTTCGTAGCCAATGTGAAGGTAGCGCCATTGGGCAGGCTACTAGAACTGAAAGTAATACAGCCTGTTGTGAAGTTGAGCGAATATTCTTTGGTATTAGCATCATCTTCAAATGAGCCGCCATCTTCATCCACCAGCAGGTAACGTTCGCCAGACTGATTGAAACAAAGCGTAATATTCTGATCCGTCCAGTTGGTTTTTTGTACTTTCCAAACACGGTTCATCCGTACGGTGGAGTTGTACATATTCGTGGTACTATAATCTACAGCCGTTCCAAAGGTAGTAGCCATGCCATTGCTACCCCAAAGGAGGAAGGAACGATCGGCAGTAATGGTGGAGGTATTGGAAATATTATCCACTTCAAAGGCATCACCCAAAGCCATACGTACCACCGATCCTGTATTGATAGAGGCAGATTGCTTTTGCAATAAGCCAGTACAACTATCTCGACCGATACCGGCGATGTCATTATGATATGTGCTGTTTGCAGAAGCATCCCAGAATACTGCATCATTGGAAGCGACATAATCGCCTTCATTAAATGCACCTGTTTCAAAGGCGCTGCCATCTCCATCGGTATCGCCGGAAAGCGTGATACCATATTTGATCGAAAGATAAGACTGCACTTTCTGGCGCTCCGCATCTGTGAGTGCGCGACTGTACAAGACTACCTCGGAGATATTGCCATTCAGATAAGTAGCTCCACCAAAGCCTATATAATTATTTGCACCTGGGAAGGCTGGCGTAATACCACTACTAATTTTAGCAGAGGTAAAGCCATTGAGATAAGCACGCCAGTCGTTGGTGGCAGCAGAAACATTATATAGATTCCAATTGGTAAGTTCAATATTGGCATTTGGAATTGTCATCAGACCTGTATAGGTATCTACAATTGTGCCCGTATTTACATCCCAGCCAATTCGATTCGCGCTTGAGCCAAAGTTTTCGTATATATCATCACTTACAGCGTTCCAGGCACTATTGGCAGTGCCGCCAAAATAGAAACCATGACCACCATCCGCTGCAGTTTGTTGTACAATGAATACTTCGCCTGCAGTGAACGCTGAGGAAATACTAGCTTTATCCAGTCTATCGCCACTATCAAACTCCACATAATTGTTGTAATTCAAACTACCACTGATATTCGCTGGATCGCTGACCACCGTGGTGAAATCATTTTCATTATTGGAATAATCGCTCCAACCTAAAGCATTGACCAAATTTCCAATTGCAACATCATCCGCGCGCAGCCAAAGTTTGACACCGCCATTTACGCAAGCAGGCCCGCGAAGTGCTCTACCCAAAGTAAAATAAGCATCATCCGGCAGTTCGCCAGAGTCAAATGATACGCATCCATTACCATCTAATTGATGTTCAATATCTACTGTTCCGAACAATGGATCAGCATTGCTAATAATTAGATATTCTGTATCATTATAAGCACCTGAACCAAAGCACATTGTGATGGTTTGATCCTCCCAGTTGGCAGTTTTCTGCACCCGCCAAACGCGATTCATACGAGCGGTAGCATTGACACCTGTAGCATCCGCACCAAAGTCAAAATTGCCGTTATTGTTCGCCCATACCAGGAAGGATTTATCGGTTGGAATGGTATTCATATTAGCCACATTGCTGGCTGCGACTTCATCGCCCAATGCCATCGTTACAATGTCATCCGTATTCACGGATTTGGATTGTTTTTGATGCAAATCGGTACAGCTATCGCGCCCAATACCAGCAATATCATGCTCGTAAGTATCGGTAGCGTCGGCAGTCCAGTAGGCGACACCATCGCTGGCGAGGTAGTCCGTACCTCCGCTAACTGCGGATTGATTGAGGGTAATGCCATATTTTAGTGACAAATACGAATTTACTTGCTGTACCTCCATATCCGTTAATGCTCGATTATACTTAATAACTTCTGCAAGTATCCCATTGTGCCTTCCAGTAGAATGGACACCCAAGGATAAGTTACGACTAGGAATAGAAGTAGCGTTTGTGGCAGTTACTTTGCCACCACCATTATAATACAAATTATAGTTACTACCCGAACGACTCACCGTAGAAGTATAAGGAAGACCTGCTGTTGCCATCGTTGATGTTACAGAAGCAGCACCATTATTACATACACCTACCCCCACATAATCACTCCGATACAGAAATCCATCACAAGCATCCTTATATCCTATAACTCCATTGCCTGAATTCCAAAGAGTTACAGAGAATAAGGTATATGCATTCGTTCCCGTTATTCCTAAGTTGCTACCAAAATCCATAAAGTCATTTCCATCAAAACTGAGCCCAGGATTGAAATTAATCGCACTTGTATTTAGTGTAGGTTGAGAGCCAGCTGTAGCTTGAGTAGCTTTAATATTATTACCGCTATAATCTGTCCACTGTGCACCAGTCGCACTATAATCTCCTCTTAACCACATTTCGATGCCCGAATCCACACAAGCCGGGCCAGCTATCTTGAGGCCTAAAGTAAAATAAGCGCCATCCGGCAGGTCAGCGCTGTTGATCGTTACGCAACCAGTGCTTACATCCAGTACATACTCCGTTACATTCGCCACTTCATTGAAAATACCGTCGCCTGCATCGGTTTCCGAATCAATGAGTAAGTAGCGTTCACCGCTTTGGCTGATGCAAATCGTGATATCCTGATCCGACCAATTACTGGATTTATCGACTTTCCAAACACGCGCCGTACGCATGGTAGAGCCAATACCACTCAGGGAAACACTTTCTGTAAAGGTCGTAGCCAGATTATTATTACTCCAGACTAAGAAGGATTTATCATTATTGATTGTTTCAATATTGCTGGCATTATCTGTTTCAAAAGTAGCGCCTAAAGCCATGGAGATCAAAGCGTCGCTATTGGCTGATTTGGATTGTTTTTGATTCAATTGCGTACAGTCGTCTCGACCAATCCCAGCGATGTCACTACCATAACCACTATTATCAGCAGCTGTCCACATTTTGGTTACACCATCGCTGGCGAGATAGTCAGTTGGAGTAGTTTGATCAAGTGTAACCCCATATTTTAGTGCTAAGTAAGAATTTACTCGCCTAACCTCATCATTACTGAGTGCGCGATTGTAAACTACAACTTCAGACATTACACCGTAAAAGTAGTTGTTGTAACGATAGCCAATAGAAAGCGGATCAGCGTCAAAATTGGCAGTGCAAGTAACATTACTCCCCGCTAATCCATCCGTATAGGCTGTAGCCATACCACTTGATCGGACTACCGCACCCAAGGTGACTTCATTCGCCCCAGCCCCTGGTGCCGTCGGTGCACAAGTACCGCCACCACCACCGACAAATACTTGAACATTGCCTCCATTGTAAGCATATACGAACTGATTTGTTCCGGAGGTATTCCGGCCTAAAATCGTCCGTACGCCAGTGTCATAAGGTCTAGCTACACTAAAGACAGAATAATTTCCAGTTCCATTTAATCCCAAATTAGTAGTAGTAGGCAAGTTATAGCGATCATTACCATCGAAACGGAAGCCAGCATTAAAGTTGATAGCATCAGATTCTGCACCAGTGTATGCCAAAGTAGTGCCTCCGGTAGTATGTTGGTTATTATTACTCACATCGTTCCACTCGGAACTACTTGAGCCACCACCATCAGCTCGATACCATGCTTGAATACCCGCATTTACACAAGCGGGGCCATATAATTCCCGACCGATTGTGAAATAAGCGCCATCCGGCAAATCAGAAGATAGTATATTCACACAACCATTCGCATCTAGTCGATGCTCCGCATCAATGGTGGCAAAGTTTGGATCGGTATTATTCACTACAAGGAAGGAAAGATCATCCTGATTATCAAAGCAAATAAAGATTTCTGTATCTTCCCAAGTTGCCGATTTATCTACCTTCCAGACCCGAGATATACGTGCGGTAGCTTCTGTCCCATTGAGGGCAGTACTGAATTCTGTTGATCCATTATTATTACCCCAAACCAGGAAGGTCTGATCAATATTGATCGTGAAATCATTATTCTCATTGATAGGTTGCACCTCATCGCCCAGCGCCATCGTTACTAAAGCATCACTGTTGGCTGATTTGGATTGTTTTTGGTATAATTCGGTACAATCATCTCGTCCGATACCAGCTATGTCATTGTGGTAAGTGCTATTTGCAGAAGCATCCCAAATCACATTACCGTCGCTATCCACATAATCGCCTTCGTTGATCGGGGTCGTTTCCAGCGCAATATTGTCGCCATCGCTATCGGTAGAAAGGGTTAAACCATATTTGATCGCCAGATAGGATTCAATTTTTTGTACATCGGCAGCAGGCAAATCTTCATCGTATATAGCAACCTCGGCAACATACACCCGAGAAGCCTCATTATAAGTGAGCGTACCGCCGATGTTCATTTTCCAGGTGACATTTTGAGACCCCGTACCGGATTTGATAACATTCCCTTCACCCCGGAATTCATAAGCATTGCTCGCAGTTGTTCTTTGTAGCGAATACATATTAACATCTGTGGTAGCAGCCTTTGCGGAGTTATTCAACCAACCATTCAAGTATAAATCATCTTCCGTGCCAGCATGATAACCCATCAATACATTACCAGTCTGTGACTGAAAAACCCGTTGATTGTCAGGTCCTTCCATTCTGGAAATCGTAAAAATGGAATAATTGCCGACGACAGAATTCGCCAGATTATGCGCATCACTGCCATCGTAATAAATGACTGGATTGAAGTTGATTGCATTGGTGACATCATAAGATGGGTCGCCCGTACCAGTAGCATTATTAGCATTGCCGGAGAAATCAATCCAGCTACTCACCGTACCACCCTGTGTCGTGATGCCTGTGCCATAATCAGCACGTAGCCAGTTTTGGATGCCATTATCCACACAAGCCGGGCCACTAATTTTGGTACTGAGCGTGAAATACGCGCCGTCGGGCAATTCGGAAGAATTAATCGTGACACAGCTTTTCGCAAAATCGAAGCGATATTCTACCGTATTGGCGTCATCGTCAAATCCAGTGCTATTCTTATCAATCAAGAGATAGCGTTCGCCCATTTGTGGTATGCAAATAGTAATGTCTATATCGCTCCACTCGTCGCTCTTGTCCACTTTCCAGATGCGGGACATTCGCATGGTAGAATTGATGCCCATTTTGCTAACCGATTGGTCGATCACTGTAGAAGCTCCATTATTGCTCCATACCAGGAAGGTATTATCCACCAGCACTTCATTGATATTAGTAGCATTGCTGGAGGCTACAGAGTCGCCGACTGCCATGGTAATCAAGGCGTCGCTATTGACCGATTTGGATTGTTTTTGGTGTAAATCGGTACACTGATCCAAACCAATACCGGCAATATCCTGACCAAATCCAACATTATCAGTAGCTTTCCACATGGTGGTCATGCCATCGCTTGCAAGGTAATCGGTTGGTGTAGTTTGATCAAGTGTAATACCATATTTAAGCGAGAGGTAAGAGTTAATTTGTTGAATTTCAGTATTGCTTAATGCCCGATTATATAAAATAAATTCTGTAATATCACCCTTGTAGCGGTAGCCAGCTCTGGAATTCCCAAGCCATACGGGTTCATTCGGGAAGTAAGTAGTGCGGGTACTGCTATGAATGGTTTTATTATTCCAGAAAAGCTTTGCACTGTTGGTATTAGACTGGCTGGCACTATAAATATGCGGAATATTCGTTCCCTCTGGAGTTGCAAACCCATCTATCCGGTTATTATTACCGAAGCTTTCATAACCCAGTTCATTTACCCATACCAGGTGAGAATTATAATTACCGCCAATCCGCCAATGCCCTGTTTCTGACCACTTACAATATCAATATTGTGTTGGGCAGTAACAATAAATGCCTGCCCCTGGGTATAACCGTATGCTATATTGCCAAAATTGAAATATTCATTCGTACTAACCCCTTCCAAGGAGACCCCCGGATTAAAATTCATTGAAGTTGCATCATAATCTGGAGTACCAACTGTTGCAGGTGTATTGTCATTACCACTCTGATCCAGCCAGGTTGTTACAATCGAGCCACTCTCATTTAAATCCTGATCACCTCTCAACCATACCTTAATACCAGCATTCACACAAGCAGGGCCTTTAAATTCTTTGGCAAAAGTCAAATAAGCATTATCAGCAATCAGCGAAGTATTCAAACCAACACATCCTGTGCTTTCATCCAAAACCAATTCTTCCACGCCAGTGGCAAAAGTCGGATCGGCGCTGATGAGCAAGTTCGTATTCGTCGCATCACCGCTAAAGCAAAGCGTGACTACTTGATCCGTCCAACTCGTCTTTTGTACTTGCCAAATCCTTGCCATCCGTACCGTTGAGGTAATATTCGGCGCACTGAGGTTTTGATCAAAACTGATTGTCAAATTATTATTTGCCCATACAAAGAAAGATTGATCTGTGGTTATTGTATTGACATTGAGGTTGTTATTCGTCATGAACTCATCCCCCAAGGCAAAACTGACTAATGCATCATCATTGACAGATTTCGATTGTTTTTGGTACAAATCGGTACAATCGTCGCGCCCCAAACCAGCAATGTCATGCTCATAAATATCGGATCCATCCGCATTCCAATAAGGATCGCCATCGCTGTCCACATAATTCGTACCACCGCTTCCGGCCGATTGATCGAGTGTGACGCCATATTTAATTGCCAAATAAGATTCTACCTTATTGCGCGTCGTCGCATCCAAAGCGCCCTGGTAAATGACAAATTCACCGATGCGCCCATCGAAATGACCGCCACCATTGATATCGCCTAAATAAAGTTTTGTTAAACCTCCATTAGAATTAGCATTTGTAAACTGTAGTACTTGTTTGCCATCAATATACACGTAAGAGCCATTCGTTGGTCCATCATCCAATACTGCTCCATTGATAATGGTTCGCCCAGTTACGTTACCACCTACATAATCGGGTCCTGTACCGTTGCCTCCTATTTCATACATCCGTTGGAATCTATCCCAGCCACCGTTATCATTACCCCAGAGATCTCTGGATAAAGCATCTGCTTCATAAACGGTGTAAACCGTGATTGGGTCATTAACAGTAGGATTGATATTCAAAGCAATGTCATAAGCCCTGTTGCCAGGAAAATCAGCCGCAGTATTGTAATTCATTGTGCCAGCAGCTACACTGCCGTTAACTGTATTAACCACATCATAACCACTAAAATCTACCCAAGGATTAGCACCTGCCGTAAAGCCAATATCACCGCGCAGCCAGAGGCGAATGCCTGTCGTAGCGCAGTTAGGGCCAACCACTTGATTGGAAAATGTGAAATAAGCTCCATCTACGAAGTTAGAGGAATTGACCGTCACACATCCATCGTTATTCAAAGGGAAGAAATGCGTCACCGTCGCAAAAGTCGGGTCTGAATTACTGATAATCAGCGTTTTATTAGAATTGCCTTTTTCCAGACAAACGGTAATATTCTGATCTGTCCAAGCGGTGTTTCGCACGCGCCAAACGCGCTTCATTCGGCTATCAGCATAAGGATTGACAAAAATTTCGTCGAATGCCGTTGTTAAATTATTATTTCCCCAAATAAATGCAGAGGAATTAGCAGGAATTGAAGTCTCATTCTCAATGTTGTTGCTTGCAATCGAATCCCCTACTGCAATGGTCACTACATCATCCATACTCTCCGACTTTGATTGCTTTTGTTCAAAAATCGAGCAATCATCGCGCGCCAAGCCCGCAATGCCATTATTGTAACCTGTATTACCTGAAATACTCCACCAAGTGGCGTCATTGCTGGCAATGTAATCCTGAGTTAAAGTAACGCCATACTTTACAGCCAAATACGTGTGAACTTTTTGCAATTCAGTGGCATTAAGTTCTCGATTATAAGTAATCACCTCTGGGAAAAGTACATTAGCCCCTGAGCCGCAGCACCAACCAGGAGCTGCCCCCAAACCCATCGTCCATGTTCTGGCGTTCAAAGTTCCTTTGCTATAATTGGTACTTCCAAGATTGGTACCATTGTATTTCATAGAGTAATTGGAAGCAGTTGTTACCGCTGAAAAAACACCCGGACTATTAAAGGCATTGGTAGCACCGGGCTGGAGTAAAGTTCTCCCTCGATAAGAATGAATATTGTTACCGGTTCGATAGAAAACCAGCATTTCTCGATTATCATCATAGTCATAACTACTATATCTGGTTGAAAATAAGCGCGTTCCACTTGCAGTATTGCCAGGATTCATCACTGCTACAGTAGTTGTATTTGCTGTCGTCATCCAATCAACCGAACCAGAGCTACCTTGCAGGCGCGGTTGCTGCACTACCGGATTAAAGTTCATCCCTGATAGCTGAATATAAGAAGCGGAATGTCGATAATTACTGGAAGGACCACCACCTCCACTGAATTCTTCCCAGAATCCAACGGTCTGACCGTCAGCATAAGGCACATCTAAATCCTGATTATACAAACCCAAATCCGCTCTAAGCCAAAGCTTGATACCACTGCTCACGCAGGCTGGGCCATTGGGTTGCACCGCCAGTTTATTACTGAATTCTGAAGTACCGCAGTTTTTACTGGTCACTTTGAGATTGGCCGTCCAAACGCCATAAGGAGCGCTGGTGCATAGAGCATCCATACAAGCAATAGAATAGGTATTGGTTCCACTGGTGGCGCCCATGAGTGTAGTCACATAAACTTCGCCACCTACGCCATAATATTGTGGTTTGGTTACAAATACTTCCACATCGCAGCCCGTCGCGCAAATACTGGGCAAGGTAATGACGACATCGTATCCGCTCATTGTCGGCGTGGAAGAGACAATTGTTGGCACATTCGGACTCTGGTAATTACAGTTGCCGCTATATGTCAATTCAATTCCTCTACCGCGGTTATTATAAATGCTGTTATCTGTGATATTAATTTTATCAACGTATTGAACATTAATAGCACCATAATTCGATTTTGTATTATAAATGGTATTATCCGTAATCGTAAAATTAGGTATTACATAACTTACAGCATTACCAGGATAGACGCCGATTGCTTCGCCATTATTGGCAAAAAAAGTATTGCTTTGCACCAAAACAGGCCCCACATCGGAAGTAGTATTACGAGTATTCGTAAAAATCAAGCCGCCCTGAGCATCCGCACCACTACCATTTCTGGTAAACGTATTGCCACTAATCGTAATATTATCTTTATTCGTGCCATTGAACCAAATCCCTGCTATGTCCGCTTCAATAAAATCGGAATTAATAATACTGGCCGTCTGTACCGCGCCATTAAAGTAAATACCGTACTGATGATCATTTGTAGAACCATTTAAATCAGCATTTACAGTAATATTATCAATATCCAGATTATTTACCGTATTATTAAATCGAATCATAGGATATGCAGTGCCGCCCACCATATTATCGAAAGTGGAGTTTTCAATGGTAGGATTGGTCGCCACACCACCAAAGTAAAGGCTATAGACTTCAGCATCGCTTACAGTGAGGTTATTGATGGTAACGTCCGTTGTAGTGGTATTAAAATAAATCCCGTAATTACCGTCATTCCCTGAATTCTTATCATCCATATCAATAATGGTATTCAGAATATCGGCGTTATTTACGACGCCTTGAAATTGAATACCACGGCTGTCGCCTCCACCATTATCTTCTACCACTAAGCCGTCTATCTCAAGATTGGTAACGGTTTTCAAGAAGCGTACTCCCCAGGTAGTCCCATATTGGAGGTCTTTGATGGTGACATCGGTGATGGTCATATCCGTAGCTGTACCACCCACGTAAATACCGTGATTCACACAATTACATTCGCCACCATTCTTGCTTTGAATAATTACATTTTCAATCGTCACTCCAGTCAGGTTGCCATTGATTTGTATGGCTTCCGTACCTGTTCCTTCAAGTGTAATATTTTTAATAATAGTATTATTAGCACCATTATTAAGTGTAAAAATATCCCTGTTAATATTACCGCCTTGTGCATCGACTGTAATATTATTACCGCCATCTATTGTGATATCAGCATTGGTAATGGCTGGAAGCGGTGATCCAATCGGAATAATGCCTGATGCAGAAAATACAATTGAATGCGGCCCAGCACCCGCAGCATTCGCATCGATAATTGCCTGGCGCAGAGAACCCGCACCCGAATCGAGCAGATTAGTAACAGTGAATGTGGTCGCAAAAGCGCTGAATCCGAAGGAAGAAAGCACTATCGCAAAAATCACGCGCAAACAAGGAGTGTAAAAAGGTCTCATATATGTAAATTTATTTTTACTCAAAAGCTCATATTGAATAAAATGAAGCAAACAATTATAAGCTCTTCATAGTCATTACAACCAGAAGATAAGATCAATGCTTTCTGAGTAGTAAAATGCGCGTATTTGCTGGGTTGCTAAAAAATAATGCCTATAATAAAAAGTAGTTTTATAAAAGTAAATCCAATTTGATATAAATAAAATAACCAGACAGACTTTGTCAGCCCTTAGGATTGGGCAAACAAACTACTTACCACCAGCCATGTGTAGTAAAATGCGAGAATTTGTTGGGTTGCTTAAAAAATCAGGCCTATATAAAGATAGGCTGCGTTTATTTTTGCCTTAAAATTTTAATAGAATAGTGTTGTCACGTTGAAAAGTAATGCCTTAAATATAACAGGCATAGGCAGTGCAAAAACACTGAATACAAGCTCGTTTGTGCGTAATTTTGAAGAAAATGGAAGCATTATTATTTCTTCCGCTACAAAATAATATTTTTTAGGTTTTACACAAAGAAAATCTTCAATAAACACAATAAAGAAAAAATAATAATTTCAATTTTAGTTCCAAGCGTATTGTTGGAATCTTTTTTCTTGAAAAATGGTTTTGCTTTTTGCGAAAGGTGATTACCTTTGCACTCGCTTTAGGAAAAACAGTAATGACTGCAAAAATGAAGCTTTAACCGGAGGGATGGCAGAGCGGTTGCCCGAAGGGATTCCTTTGGAAATTGCAGCTGTCTTGCTCAAATGAGTCCCTATGGGAAAAACAGCCGTCCGTGATGAGCGGATCGGGGTCAGATAATGGTAAAGATGTTCTTTGTATATATTCTAAAAAGTCAATTAACGGGTAAGCATTATTATGGGCATACCAAGCATATAGATGTACGCCTCAAGGAACATAATACAGGCAGGGTTAAATCTACCAAAGCTTATAGCCCCCCTTGGCAAGTTATTTATACAGAATCCTTTGAGACAAAATCAGAGGCTTTTAAAAGAGAACTATTTTTTAAATCTATAGACGGATACAATTTCTTGAAAAGTCAAGGAATTATTTGAACTGGAGGGATGGCAGAGCGGTTGATTGCAGCTGTCTTGAAAACAGCCGTCCGTGATGAGCGGACCGGGGGTTCGAATCCCTCTCCCTCCGCCTTCGCCCGCCGAAGTTCCACAGAACGAAGGCGGGCTTTTTATTTTTATTTCATTTGTAAAGGCTTCACTTTCAGTCCTTTTTGCTTTAAAAACCTTAATATACCTTTCGCTCCTGCCAAATGCGCTGCCCCGATGGCACAAAAAATGGTTTGATCCCTGATCAATTCTTCGATTTGCCCAGCCATTCGCTCATTCCGATCATATAATAATAATTTTCGTAAGCCATGCGCTCCACGGCGAGATGTTTGGTAGAGTTGCTGAATATTGCCTTTTTCATACCATTGCGCCATACGCAGTAGATTCTGGCGATGTCGAGATATATTTCGAATAGTGGAGAGCAACGCTTGAAGCTGATATTGGATAGGAATACGCCCCAAAATGGCAATTTGTTCCTCCAAAGTTTCGATGCCAAGCATCATTTTATCGTGCTGCACAGCGTATTGCCAAAGGTGTTGGTCAAGCGCAAAGGGCATATTACTTGACAGAATCCCTTCCTCTATAAGGTTGGAAATCAGAATAGGCTGGCTGTATTTCAGATAATCCAGTTCAATATTGCTCGATTTGCGCAGCATCCGACGCAGTTTTTGATATTTTTTTGGTGAAAGCAAATTCTCAATCGCTTGATTATCAGGCATTGAAAAAGCCTGTAATCCTTGAATATTGTTTGCACTATCCAGATTAAATTCAGCAGCAAATGCTTCGCAGGCTTCTATTGCGGCATATACTTTATCCAATCGCTGAAACACGCGCTGGTCTCGCACGTGCATGGTGCCAAAGACATACGAAACGCCAGAAAGCCCATCCCTACTGATCTGCCACAGCAAAGTTTGCCTGGATGCCTGCATATTTTATTTCATATTAGAAGCCAGAAGACGGATGTCAGCAATCAGAAAACCCTGAAATAAAACATCATCAGTATGTAAATACGCATTGAATTTGGTATTATCCTAAATTTCAAGATGAAGATAATACAAGAGCCGCCAACCGAACAAAATGTCGGTAGCGGCTCGAATGTTTAAAACACACGGGTTGATTTAAACCCAGGTTTATTCGTATCTATATGGCAAAAGCTTAGAGTCTTTAACCGTTGAGAGCGTCATCAAAGTTTTCAGGCGCTCGATTTCTTCAATTTGCGAAAGCGTTTTGAAAAGTAATTGCTCGTATGTGGGAATATCCTTGCACACAATTTTGATCAAAAAATCTGCTTCGCCAGTGATGATGTAGCATTCTACAATTTCCTCGATTTCTCTGATCTTGTCCAGGAAGTTATTCAGCGCATTTTCTTTTTGCCAGGCCAAGGACACCAACACAAAAGTCTTGACATTCAAGCCAATCGTTTGAGGATTTACTTTGGCATGATAGCTTTCCACAACCCCACTTTGTTCCAGCTTTTTCACTCGTTCGAGCGTGGGCGCAGGCGAAAGGCCGATTTTCTTTGACAAATCCAGGTTCGTAATTTTGCTGTTCTCCTGTAAAATCTTGAGAATCTTGAGGTCAATTTTGTCTAATTTTTCGGACATTGTATTTGAGTTTCTTTAGAAAAGAGCAAACAAAATAAAAAAATAAAATTCAGGCGGAAAGTTAAGAAACCTTTGTTAATTTTTTTTTATTTCAAAGAAACAAAATTTTTTGCAATAAAATTTTGAATAAAGGCTAAGGAATTAGAAAAAAACGCCGGAAACAGATTTGCTCCATTTCCGGCATCCAAGTGCCCAAATATCATTATGGAAAGATACCCATATTCTGATAATCGTTGCTGATCTTTAAAATGGCATTCATAAATGCCGCAGTACGAAGGTCTTGCAGTTCGTTGTGCTGCACCATAATCTCGCGGATTTGCTGGTAGGCATTAATCATTGTTTCCTCGAGTCCCGAGCGTACCAGGTCAATTTCTTCAGCGCCACGAGCCACTTGATCGCGTTCTTCTTTGCGCAGACTCTTGCCAGTCATTTGCTCCACCGTTTTTATCAAATCTTCAGAGCGCTGCTGGTCAAATCGTTTTTCCATGCGCCCGAAACGCATATGAGATAAGTTCTTCAACCACTCAAAATAAGATACGGTTACCCCCCCAGCATTGAGATACATATCGGGAATAATAAGTTTACCTCTTTTGAGTAATTCTTGTTCGGCCAAAAATGTAGTCGGCCCGTTGGCAGCTTCGGCGATCACTTTTGCTTTTATCAAATGTGCATTTTCAGAATTAATCACGTTTTCCAGCGCTGCCGGTACCAAAATATCGCATTCAAATTCCAGGATTTTTTCGCGGTCTTCTTTTTTCAAAAACTGCGCCCCAGGAAAACCTTCGATAGTTTTATGCTCTTTGCGATACGCCATTAAAGCATGAATATCAATGCCTTTAGGATTATAAACTGCGCCTTCTACTTCTCCAACGCCTATGATCTTGATACCGCCTTCATCCTGCGAAATCATGCCGGTATAAGAACCTACATTCCCTAAACCCTGGATAATCATGGTTTTGCCTTCCAAACCAGACTCTAAACCTAGCCTTTTCATATCTTCCTTGAAGCTGAAAGCTTCGCGGATGCCATAAAATACACCACGGCCGGTAGCTTCCGTCCGACCACGAATACCGTTTTGGCTGACTGGTTTGCCTGTCACGCACCCTGCTGCATCAATTTCATCTCCTTTCAATACGCGATAAGTGTCCATAATCCAAGCCATCTCCCGCTCGCCCGTGCCATAGTCAGGCGCAGGCACATCAATCGCAGGGCCGATAAAGTTTCGACGAACCAATTCGGTCGTGTAACGGCGCGTAATTTTCTCCAATACTTCAGGCGAGTATTCCCAGGGATTGATTTTCACGCCCCCTTTTGCTCCACCAAAAGGTACATCTACAATAGCGCATTTGTAACTCATCAGCGCGGCCAAGGCCATTACTTCGTCTTGATTTACGTGGTTGCTGTAACGGATACCTCCTTTTGTTGGTGCACGGTGATGGCTGTGTTGCACGCGATAAGCTTCAATCACTTTCACACCGCCATTGACTTTCACTGGAAAGTGTACTTGATAAACGGCATTACAAACTTTGATTTGCTCAAGCAATCCCTGTTCAAGCTTCGTGTATTGGGCTGCTTTGTCAAAATAATTCTGAACGCTCTGAAAAAAGCTCTGTTTAGGCTGCGTCATGATCTTTAATTTGGTTCTCCAATTTGGTTAGTTTCCTGTCTAAATAAATCAAAAACACAACGATACCGATAAAAATAGCTGCAATTACTGCCACTACAACATATATTTTGCCGATGCTTTGCATGAAATCGGCACTTTGTGCAAGGGCTGGTTGAATAGAAAGCGACAAAAAGAGTAGCAACAAAAGGCAGGATTTCTTCATCGTTCCTTGTTTTTGAGCGGTAAAACTCCCACTATTTTTTGACTTAACCAAGCGTCTTAACAGAATATAATTTTGCGAAAAGCGATATTTTTTATTCATTTTATAATTAAGTTGTAATTGGAGGATTATCAGGTGATTCATTGAAATCATCGAGCAATTTTGCCTTGAGCCGTTCAGCGCGATAGTAAATTTGTCCAATCCAAAGCCCCAAAAGCGTCCAACCAATAATAGCAGGATAAAAAACCATCCGCATAGTGCTGTCCAAATCTTGAGATGCCAAGCCGGGATTGCCCTCTGCGCCAGGATGCAAACTCTCCGCCATACGCGGCAGGATATAGGTAAGCGGAATAAGCGTAGCAAAAGCAAAAATATTGTAAACAGCTGCCAGGCGGGCTTTTTTCTCTTGATCTTCAAAGGCATTTCGCAGCACGAAATAAGCAAAGTAAATCAGCAAGGCAATGGCGGTCATATTCTGTTTCGGGTCCCAACTCCAATAATCACCCCAGGTATTTTTTGCCCAAATCGCGCCAGTAATAATGCCAAGCAATCCGTACATCAAACCAATGGTTGTCAACACTTTAGCTTTAAGATCATCTTCCTCCCGAAAATGCCGCAGATACCGAATGCTAAAAACCATCGCCGCAATAAATAAAATGGTCATCGCAAACCAAAGCGATACGTGAAAATACAAATTCCGAATGGTCTCCTTCAGCTGCGCCAAATAAGGAAAAGCCATACCCGCGCGATCATTCAAATCATTGACCTTGGTCGCACCCCAAAGGGCTTTACCCTGCTGCGCATCAATAGAATCCTGGGTAATAGCAACTATTTGCTCAGAAATAAAGCGCCCATCGATAGGATTATCCAATAATATTCGAAATTCTTCTCGTTTATTTGCACTTGGCAAAAATGGTGGTAAGTCGAACTGCAAAGATAATGTGTTGTTATTCAAAGGGTTAATTTGCTTCGCTGGCAATACAAAATCCGCGCCTTGCACGAGCCATACTCGATTGGAATTAGCTGCTTCTGCGAAATGAGTGTTGTAACCAAATGCTTGAACTGTAATAGTCTGACCTGCTTTGGCATTGCCAACTTTCAATTCTGCAATTCCGGGTTTGATCGGCGTCAACAGACCTGCTGCAAAAACGTACAGCAAAATCAAAACACCCAGCGCTTTCCACCAAAAACCTTTCATTTTTATAGATTTCAGATATCAGAAGTCAATCCAGACTTCCTCAAAATAATTTAATATCACCCTATGCAACTTTTCAACCGCCATTCAATCTTTCCACAAAAACGGATACAACACTAAGGCCACCGCCAACAGCATCAAATCAATACCCACAAGCGCCCATACATCTTTCATAATGCCGGTATCATTGAGCAAGCGTAAAGCATTGGCGGAGAGCTTAATAAGCGTCAGCAAAATGGGAATCACGAGCGGAAAACTCAGGATCGCCATCAAAGTCGCGCTATTATCCGCTTTTGCTGAAATGGCTGAAATAAAGGTAAATGTGATCGAAAACCCCACGCTCGCCAGAAAAATCGCCAGCACAAACTGCCCCACATCTTTCACCGGATTGCCACCTACAAATCCAAGCCCCATCCAACAAAGAACGCTTAATACCATCAAAAGGAGCGCATTATAAATGATTTTTGACAATAAAATGGCGATGGGATTAGCGATGCTATAATAATATAATTGCCGCGCACTATTTTCTTGTATAAAACTTTTCACGATCGCATTCACCGAAGCAAATAATGTAATAATCCAGAATAAAGCATTCCATACCTGCGGCTGGAGCTGCACAAAGGCCACATACACAATGAATATTGTGGAAAATACATACAGCAAAATCCCGCTGATGGCATAGTTCATGCGCAGTTCGAGCAGCGCCTTCTTTGCGCAGGAGTATAATGGTTTCTTTGAATAGATTCATATTGCAGCCAAACTTCCGAAGATTTTGAGAAACTTGGAAAGCTTTTTTATAAAATTTGCAAAAGCTTATCAATCAAAAACTTAAAAAATCGTCATTTGTCTATTTTCAATGCACAATTCCTTAAATTTGCTCTTACCATTGACCAAAGTGACGTGTAGTAGCATGATGCGATTATTTAAACTCTTGTTTATTTTATTACTTTCGGTAGATTGTATTGCCAAGGATGCCGCCAATTTTTATAAAGTAGAAGCCCTCCCGGGCGATGGCATCATTTCGATATTGCGGCGCTACCAATTGGAGCAATATTCCTGCAATTTCGATCAATTTTATAAGCTCAATAAAATTAGTCGGAAGACGCCGCTGATTGTCGGAAAATCTTATTTCCTGCCAATTATGGTGTTCGATTTTAATGGCAAAACGATCCGAAGCAGCGTGGGTATTGAGGATTATAATACGGCGTTGCGCATTCAGCAATATAACGAACGGATGCACGAATTGTCGCTCCGGCAGCAGGCTTTTCAAAAAGACAAAGTACTATGGGTGCCTTATCATGAACTCAATTGCCCCAAAGCCGACCTGGAAATCCCCTCCCCCGTTGAACCCGACCCGGAAATCGCCAAAACTGGTAATAAGCGTACGTTTCCTATTTTGGTGATAAATTATCTTATACGCCTTTGATTAGCAATAAGTTAAAAGGAAAAATCTTCTATCTGTCGAGCGGACACGGCGGCCCTGATCCTGGCGCTACGACCCGACGCGCCGGGCGCACCATTTGTGAAGATGAATATGCTTATGATGTGGCGCTGCGCTTGTGTCGTTTGCTGGTATCGCATGGGGCTACGGCGTATATGATTGTGCGCGATCCCAATGATGGCATCCGTTCGGAGGAATTGCTCAAATGCGATCAGGATGAAATTGTATGGGGTGGTGAGGATTTACTATTGGGGTGCTGTGGAATCCCGCGATCTGCATATGCTACGCGAGTGCAAGCCCACTTCTGTTTTTATAGAATTGGCAAATATTAAGAATTATTCAGATCAACAACGCATTGTGGTTGAGAAGAATAGACAATTATTGGCGGAGTGGTTGTTTGAAGGGCTAACAAATTAGTTGTTTTCACAAAAGACTTTAAGCGCATCTTGATAGAACACTGATTTTCACAGATACGACTGATCATCACAGATTCGATTTAAAAAATTCTTTATAATCCGCTACAATTCGTTGCATCGGTGGCGATCCGTGTTCAATAAGCACTAAAATGCTTGGTTAGCCAAAAATCCCTGGTTTGCTGAAGAATTATTACCCATTTTACAAGAAAAAGTAAATATTATTTTAAAAAATGATGAATGAATTATTATTTCTTTAATAATGCAGTATAAACCGTGCCTACCCGTTTCGCTACTTTTTTAAATACATCGATCAACCAGTTTTCAATATAATAATTTTTTTGCAAAAGACGCGGCGTGTAAATAACTAAATGCACCAGCATCATACCAAAAGCTATCAAACTGATTAACAGCAAGTTAAAAGGGTTTTTATTTACATTTTTGGAATCAACATTATCACGCCCCAGCGCAAAAGCCGATTTAAAAAACCAATCCACGTCCAATTTGTAAGGAGCAACTAAATGTTGAATGAATAACTCGGGGTCGTGTGCAATAGGAATGCCATCAGCGCGCAGGCGTTTTTGTAATTCTACCTCTTCATTATAAGCAATTTTATTACCGATCATACCCAGGCGCACGTCGAAGCCACGGTACTGCGCCAGCGTTGCTTTATGAATAACCATAATACAACCAATTGCAAATTGATTCCCATGAATTTTCGAGACCGATTTATAAGGTAATTGATTGGTTGCCACGTATTTATCTTTGTACCAATGCGGTTTCGGATATTTATACCAGGGCAAAGCTACGCCACCAAACATTTTAAAATCATGATGTTCGATCGTCCACAAGGCCCGTTCTACAAGGTTTTCCGAGGCCAAAGCATCATCATCCAAATACAAAACCCAATCGGCTTTCGCTTCTTCATAAGCTCGATTGCGCGCATAGCTCAATCCTTGCTGTATCTCAATAACGACGCGGAGGTTGGGCACTTTCCCAATAAAATTTTCTGCTATTTCTTGCGTCTGATCGAAGGAGTTATTATTAACGACTATAACCTCAAAATCATCACTCAATGCCGTCTGCTTGGTCAATGATTCCAGGCATTCTGCCAGGATGTCGCAGCGATTGTAGGTGCAAATGAGAATGGAGAGTTTGAACGTATCTTTCATCATGTTTTTCAAAAACGAAGATTTATTGCATAGTTCGGACTTTTTCATGCGTGCGCAAAGAAAAATGCTAAAATTATCCGCTTAGCGAATGAGCGTAATATCTCCTTTTTTCAACACTTGTTGCTCACTCTCAGGACTTTGCATGATTATTTCCACTACATAAACGTATACATCCATGGGTGCGATTTTTCCATTATGTGTCCCATCCCACGGAACATTATTATCGGTTTCAAACACCAGATTTCCCCAACGATTGAATACCCAGGTATGCACGCGAAGTGGCTGGCAAACATCTTCCTGGAAAAGCATGGCAAATGTATCATTTACCCCATCACCATTGGGTGAAAAAGCATTCGGTATCATATAATTTTTATCGGCATCGCATTCGGGGCAATCAATAAATTCTACCTGAATGGTATCTGTAACAAATTCACAATCAACTATTTGCACTTGAGCAGCATAAGCCCCAGCTTCATTGACAGTTAAAGGATTATTTGTCGAACCGTTGTTCCAAAGAATATTAGCATTGCTGGCATTGACCAGAATGCTTAACGTTGCATCGAGACAAAGCGTGGTGTCGTTTCCAATAGCTGGATCGAAGTCAATAAATTCAACCATTGCTGTATCCGTTTGGAAAATACATTCACCGATTTGATAACTCGCCCAATAATTTCCTGTTTGATTGACAAGTAAATTATTACTGGTTGCGCCAGTATTCCAACTCAAGATATTCAGGCTATCGGGTAAGCCAAGCGTCACTTCACCATTGCCGCAAATAGAGGTATCTTTCAGAAAAGATTCACGAAGCGGTTGAGTAATAGAAACTTGGAAAGTATCGGTAGTTGTATTGCATTGACCCAATTGCAAATTCGCCCAGTAAGCGCCAGCCTCTGCAATAGTAATACTTGCTCCACTTGTACCATCACTCCAAGTGACCACCGAATCAGATAAATTGAGCGCGATCGTGATAGGTGTACCATCACAAGAAATAGTATCAGAAAGCATGATGGTGCTTGGATCAAAAAAATCTACCTTGATCGTATCTGTGAAAAAAGGACAGTTTTCAGAAATGCCTCTTGCCCAAAATTCACCAGGCGTATTGATTATCAAAGGATTGCTGGTCGAGCCGTTATTCCACAAAACACTAGCGTTTGGCACATCAAGCCTGAGTTCTGCATTCGTCCCCTGGCAAACTGTGATATCTTCACCCAGATTTATCTTCTGCACTGGCACAGGAGCTATAGCATCGAGCATTTGGCCATTAAAATCAGCTGCGCTATGCGTTGTCCCAACTAATTGCGGTTGAAAATTATTTGGATCAGCCCGGAAAAGCTGACGATTAACCGTATAATAAATGAATCCATCAAGAGCAGCCAAATCAACTATTCGGATATATTCAGTATTATGATAAATCGAATTGACGAGCGTACTATTTTGTATTGCCGCAAGATCATATTTAAAAACATAAGTGAAAGTAATAGGTGGATTGGGCGCTGCATCGGAGTGAATGATTTGCCCATTGAAAAAAGTCATAGCGTCAAGGTCACCGTCACCTTCGGCTTCATTGATTCGTCCTGCCAAAGTGCAAGTCGCATTAGTCAGATTAACTTCCAACAAAGATTCGCTGATATAATCAAAACCACCAATAATGCTGGCTCCAACATACATTTTATCGTCTTGCGCATTATAGGCCAAGGATTCGGTCAATTGAATCGGATTGCCTTGATAAGTCAATGTGCCGATTTCGGTAACCTGACCAGTAAAATCAAACCGAATTAATTTAGGACTAGATGTAGCATGATTGGCTATCGCATAAAAACGACACTCGGAAGTATTATAATCCATGGGAATAAGCGGATTATTATATCGCTGTGAAAGAGGCGCGATTATTGTCAGAGAAGCATTTTGAGGATTAATTTCAACCAACTGATAATCAACTACACCTATTAAGCGGTTTTGTGCATTTAGTAAATTATTTGATAATAAAATCAGTAAACCATTAACAAAAAAAGTAAAATATGTAAATATTTTCATACACATGACTATTGATTTTAAATAAGTTTTCTCATTTTATTAAAAACATTATAATTAAGAAATTATTCCGGCGGCGGATATTGTAATATCTTTTTCTTAGGAAAATAGGCTAATCTTTTTAGCGGTAATACCATTTGATCAAAACGCCTTTTCAATATGGCAGAGCGGAGTGCCTTGTATTGTAAATGCAAGAAATCCATTTGCAATCGCCAAAACGAAATATTGGGAGCTTTCGTTTTTCGATACAAGCGCCTGAGGAATGCCTGTTTCTTTACATAAAAAGCCCAGCGCTTAGCTTTTATTTGATTCTCAAATGTAGAGATGCCACCGTTATGAATGCGGTAATAATAAAGTGGCTGTTCTATAAAGATAACCGAACCAACTTCTTCCAGTTTATAATATAATTCTTTATCAACAGCTCTAAGTAGCTCAGAACCAATGCCATCCGTTTTTCGGTAAGCATCCATTTTAAAAGTCGCCAACTGGCTAATATTATCAACATGCAAATTGCTCTTGCCTTTGGGAATCGGGCCGACCCATTTGATCAAAAATTGAGGATTAAGTTGCTCGTCGCAAGAATAAATTTGGCTATAAACAAGGCTAGTTTCGGGATGCTTCAGATGCGCACCAACCATTATTTCCAAGGCTTCGGGTGCAATGATGTCATCAGGATCAAGGAACGCAGCAATATCGCCATTTGCCAAGGCGACCGCGGCTCTCTTGGCGCCTCCACAGCCCAAATTGCGGGGGTTTTGATGGATTTTAATTTTATTATTATCCTGGAATTTTTCAAGGATTTTTAATGAATTATCGGTTGAAGCATCATCAATAATAATAATTTCCCAATTTGTATAGGTTTGACGTTCAACACTTTCGATAGCTTCTTCGATATACCGTCCGTTATTATAATTGGCAATCAGTATCGAAAAAAGAGGATTATGATTGTTCATGTTTGGTTGCAAAATTTTCGGCTTCGTCCACAAAAAAACCATTCATGGTCACAAAGCCAATCATTTTGTAATGGTGTTCGTTCAAATAACGAAAAATCTCATGCTTGTTGTATTCCTCGATATTAAAATCATGCATTTCAATTATAATTAACGAAGGGCGATATTTACTTAAATTAATGGATTTCAGTACTTTAAAATCATGTCCTTCCACATCAATGCTCAAAAAATCTATTTTTTGATCACCAATATTACATTCTTCGAGCAAATCATTTAGTGTACGAGTAGTCATTTTACGGGTCGCCACCGTTCTCATTCCTGCCCGTCGATCCTTTACAAATTCTTCGTCAATCGTATTGCCGCCGCCGCCATATTCCGAAAATTCATAAAATGTAACTTCTTTTTTTTCATCGGAAACCGCCGCCGTTATTGAAATATCACGCTTTCGGATGCGCTTGAATTTCTTGATTAAATCAGGATTAGCATCAATATTAATACCACGCCAACCTTCACAGTACAGCTTAAACGTATTAGAAACTTCTATTGGATGATGGCATCCAACATCAATATAAAAACCTTCTTTTTTATAATTAAAATAAAATTGCAAAATATCGTCTTCGCCGGTTTGTGCATAGCCAATCCTGGTGTAATCATTGATAATTCTTTTGAAATAATGGAAAAACAGTAGCCGCAGCGCCCAAAGAAAAGGGAACTGGTTAAAATATGTTTTAAAAGTATAATATAATTTTTTCATAAAAAATCTTTAAGCTCCGCGCAAAATAATAAAAAATCGATAGCTCAAAAGTCATCTGCAACAGAACAAAAACAATTGCGTTTATTTGCATGAATTTTAACCAAGCTTACATGGGCGTCATTCAACGGCAGGGCATTAAGGACAGTATCGTGATGTATTTCAGCGTGGCTATTGGTGCGGTGAATGCGCTATTTATCTATCCTGCTTATCTTACAGATGCGGAATTGGGCTTATTTCAGTGGCTGGTGAGTTGGGCGATGATCGTTTCCCCTTTTGTATCGCTGGGTTCGACTAATTTGGTGGTGCGGTATTTCCCCATTTTCCGGGATGAAAATAAAAAGCATAATGGTTTTTTAATTTTAATGCTCTCCCTGAATTTAATTGGTACTATTATATTTTTAGTAATTACCTGGCTTGGCGGAGATTCGTTGATCTTGTTTTTTGATCCGAATAATGAAAAACCTTATATTCAGCAGTTTTTTTATTATATTATTCCGCTTACTTTATTTATTTCGCTTAATATTTTTTTTATAAATTACATCAAAAACTTTCTGCGCATTGTCATACCAACCTTTTTTGATACCGTTTTTGTAAAAATTGGCACCGCAATATGCGCTATTTTACTTTTTTGGGGCGCTATTAATCTGGTGGGATTTATCAATGGTATCATCCTCGTGTATGCCTTGGTAACATTGGGTTTGATCGCTTACACGTTCTTGTTGGGGCAGTTGCATTTGAAGCCGGATTTTTCTTTTCTTAATAAACCTTTGATGCGGGAAATGTCGGTTTTTGCATTTTATGGCTTGATGGGGAGCATGAGCGGGGGACTGCTGTTTTTTATTGATCGCGCTATGATTCCGTTATTAATCAAAGATGGTTTTGCTGCCAATGGCATTTTTACGATCGTTGGTTATATAGGCACTTCGATTGATATCCCTCGAAAATCCCTGGAAAAGATTACTGCGCCGGTGGTCGCGCATTCCGTTCAACATAATGATTGGGATAATATTCAAAAACTTTATAATAAGAGTTCGATCAATCAGTTAATCGCGGGATGCCTGCTTTTTCTGGGTATTTGGCTCAATCTGGACAGTTTTTTTGACATCATGCCGGAGGGTGGCACCTACCGCCCCTGGAAAATGATTGTGCTGACGCTGGGCATCAGCGGCATTATAGATATGGCAACGGGTATCAATTCGCAGATTATCGCTTATTCTAAATACTTTCGATTCAATTTTTACCTGGCCTTGGTGCTGGCTTTACTAAATGTTGTTTTTAATTATATTTTTATTAAAACCTTTGATTTAAATATTTACGGCGCAGCTTTGGCAACGTTAACTTCCACTGCGCTTTACAACCTTTTTAAATATTGGTTCATCTTTGTAAAATTGAAAATGCAACCTTTCACCTGGAATACACTCTGGATTGTATTGATTTCACTGAGTATTTATTTTCTTGTGTCTGCTATCCCTGGATTTGCCAATCCATTTCTGGATATTTTTATAAAATTGCTCTTAATTATTACGCTTTACGTTCCTACAATTCTCTATTTCCGCTTTTCACCCGACCTGAACAACCTTTGGTCGCTCGCTTTTGACCGTGCCAAAAAATGGTTGAAACTTTAACATTAAAAATTCACTAATATTTCTTCTACGTAATACATTTGTCTCGCTTTATACCAATTCTGGAGGCATAGAGCCTCGCTATTAACAAATTGTAATCTCATGAACATGAAATGTAAGCTCTACCTCGTGCTGTTGGGTACGTTTATTGTATTGAATTCTTTTGTAAATATTGCTGAAGAAAATTGCGCTTGCAAAATTTACGTACCCAATGCTTTTTCTCCCAATGAAGATGGCGTCAATGATACCTTCCAGCCGTATGTGGACTGCACTGTGAGTGAATATGACTTCAAAGTATTCAACCGCTGGGGGCATCTTGTTTTTGAAAGTCAAAAGCCGGATCAAGGCTGGGATGGCGAAGTGAAAGGCAAACCTGCCGATGCCAATGTCTATATTTATGTACTAAAAGTCTCCTATGAATACGAGGGAGAAGTGGAAAATGAAATTAAAACCGGTGATGTGGCTTTGGTTAGGTGAGTTTGGAAGTTTTAGGTTTGGAGGTTAAAGATTTTAGGTTGAAGGTTTCAAGCACTGCTTCAAACAACCTGAAACCTTCAACTTTCAAACTTGAAACCAGGCTACTCTTTGCTGAATTTCGTCAATTGCATGGAGCTTTCCAACTTGCCTTTTTTGTCGTAGGTTTCTGTTTTTACCATACCGACCTTCTCGGCGTACCAGGTAATGGTTTTAAAGGATTTGCCAATCAGCATTTTGGTATTCGTTACGTGGCTGATTTTATAGCAATCGTAAGTACCAGCTTCGGTCACAACCGTTTCTCTGGCTTCTACCTTGCGCTCGGTCACGTCAACGGTCATTTTCATCAGATTCATTCCGCCCGTACCTGCCTGGATTTGCATACTGGCATCCGGCAGCATCTGCCCTACGCTTAATTTTGAAGGCAAGAGCAATTCATCGCCTGTTATTTTTACTTCCATTGTAGAAAAAGCTTCTGTCAATTGGGGCATCTGAGCAGTCATATCCAGATACAGCGTATCGTTTTTACAAGTCACATGATAAGTATTACTCATAGCTTCCTCCCCTTTCTTGTCCATTATCTTTGAATCAATCTGGGCGGTCAGGCCTTCTTGGGCATTATCGTCAATAATCACAACCTTCTGACTCATAGAAGATTGCACTTTACCTTTATCATCATAACTGGTGTATTCCAAAGCTGCCCCTTTTTCAAAAGGAAAGTATTTTGTACAATCCTGGGCTGTCAAAGCAGAGATAGCCATAAAACAAAGCAGCGTCATTGGGAAAATGATCTTGGTGGTTTTCATCAGTGGTATGTGTTTTGATTAAAATTTGCTCTAATAAACTAAAAAATTAATAAAAAAAGTGTGGCCATTCGGTAAAATCTGACGTTAACTTTCTTGAAAGTAAGTGCAATTCCTACAAAATTTTCATCTTTGTGGAAAGGATACTTTTCTTAAACGCCAATTCTTGTAAGGTGATAATGAACAATCTATGAAAAAATTACTCATTTTTCTCCAACTAACCTTTTGTTGCTTTGCTACCAACTTTGCTCAAACCGCTTATTACGACGCCAAAGCCTTGTACGCGCTGGATATCAACGAATTAGATACGCTAGATTTTTATAAAGACCTTTTGATCTTGCAAGCAGACAAGGATGACTGGCGCAATATACATAGCTTTGTAATGGATCCTTTACGATACATAGCAGAAGAAAAACCCAATTTTAATGTGCAGGTAATCAGTAAGTTGCAAAATTTAAAACAGCAATATCGCGTAGTGATTGTGGGCGGAAGAACTCGCTTTGAACGGAAATATTCTACCACTTTTGATTTTGTGACCACGCCTCAAGGGCCGCTCGAAGAGGTCGCTACCAGCTTGGTGGATATTATTTTTGGCAGTGGCCTGGGCGCTAATCTGGGCACTGGATTGATCGATGCAACCTCCTCGCTTTTGCTCAATCGCGCTGAGTCCGAGCTTACGCTGAGTTTTTTATCGCGCTTGAAAGAAGAATTTGAAAACCGCCCGTTTTTTATTTTTTCGGAGGAATCCCGTCAGGATCAAGTCAAAGTAGATACTTTTTATCTTCGACAGATTTTCCCAAGTACTTATGCGTTGATTTCTGATTATGATCAGGTTATATCTATTAATATTGGAAAATCTTTACAAAATGCTTTTGAAGAAGATTTAAAATCTTTTTATAGCAGCGCCGATAAATACCTGATTCCCAGTTATTTAAAAAATGATATTGTATATCATGTTTTTAATATTGTCAATACTTCTTTTACGGATCTGAGCAAAGGCATGCACCCTTCGGTGATCCTGTCTTCTTTGGCAGAAAAAAATGCTTTGCCGGATAGCTACGTGCCACGTAATGCCGTTGATACCTTCAAATGCGCGGTACAATTGATAGAAGGCGTTTCGCAGAGTTTGAGAGATATTTCGCCCAGTCGGGTTTGGCTCAAATTGGACGATTATAATAAACTTAGCATCCGCGAAAAAGAATATTTTATTGCTTTATTTTATTTGCAAAACCGCACGATTCTAAGGAAATTGGGCATTACTGGCTCGCGTTTTCAATTGGGTGAACGCGCGACCGATTTTGTACAATTGCAAGCATTAATTCATCAAAACCTGGCATTTTTAGAACAAATCGAGAATAAAATTGCCGATCTGCGCCTGATCAATGCCACCCGTACCGACCGTACCCCGGGCGTTACAGAAACTCAAACCTACACCGTACTCAACAATAACGAACAGGATCGCCTGCGCGCTTTCCATGAATTCGCATTTATGTTTTCGGATGTGGTGCAGCATATCGGGGCTTATGTTTGTTGGGTCAATCGCAACGGTCTATTATGTAGCAATCAATTTGATGAAACTTATTTACCGGTTGCCAAGGAATTATTACAAGTGCCGCTGGCCGTGGAAACCAAAGAATACAGCGCTGCTTTTCTCAAAACACTCAAAGTAATCGAAACCCTCCATCGAAATAACCCTTTGTACCAACGGCCACAAGGCTTTGTGCGTTATTTTACATTGACAGCAGATGTAGTCGCCACCGATTCGCCGGATCGGATCAAAAAGGTATTGGAGGAAGTGATTCTACCTGTCGGGAGTTTCCGGGTGAAGCGTTATTCGAGCAGTAGCGTGTACATCAGCGCATTGGTAGGCGTGAGCGCAGGTGCAGAATGGTTGGACAATCCAGCGGTGGAGAACAAATGGGCAGCCCAGGTCAGTCCGTTTGTGCCAATAGGAATCGATTTCAACTGGGGTTCTCGCAAACTATTAAAAAATTCTACCTACACGACAAGGGGTACTTCTAATGGGGTATTTTTGTCTGTCCTTGATTTTGGTGCGGTTGTAAGCTATCGCTTTCAAATGGACAATAATAAAGGGGAACTTACTTCTACCAATCTGCCTTCTATTAAGCTGGAGCAATTGCTTTCTCCTGGTTTGTTTTATACGCATGGCTTCCGCAATTCGCCAATAGTCTGGGGCTTTGGTGCTCAATTGACGCCAAGATTGCGCGATATTATTGATGCCAAAGACATCACGATTGACCGCGCGAACGCTTTCCGATTCTCAACCTTTATTGCAGTGGATCTACCCGTGTTTGCTATTTCTGCGAAAAACGATCGCTTGCCAAAGTACAGCGCAGCTGCCGGGCAACAAGAATTGGATCGGATGATGCTTCGAAGAGAGATCGACGATCTGTCAAGACAATTATTTCAGGCTTCTTCGACTAATGAACGCCGCCAACTGCAAGATGAAATCAAGCAAAAAGAGAAACGATTGAAAAAAGGGAATTGAAAAGTAAGTCCAGTTATTAAGCAGTTTTACAATTAATAATTATCGATTTTAAAATATTGATAATCAAATACTTATTTATTTTTTATTATAAATTGAATATGATTTATTACTCCTATTTATTTTGTTAATTACATTGTAAAATTAATTTTTCAACAAATATTCTTGAAACTAATAGCTGTGGCACATTTGGCAAATGCGCCACATTATCATTGAAAAATTTAATTCATAGTGTACCAATTTTAATAGAATTTCTTCTTGCAATTTCGTTGCATGGCTTTAGGCCTTATCTTTGCGGCATGAAATGGTTTGCTGCCTGTTTCGCTGCCTGGATTTTGCTGATGTCATGTGTGCCCTGCGCGGATAATTTGATCTCCTGTGAGACAGAAAGCGCTTGCGATCATTCCGAAAAATCTGAAGATGAACATGAGGCCGATCTTTGCTCCCCTTTTTGTGCTTGCACTTGTTGTACCAGCTTGATTTTCAATCCAATCATTGATTTGTCAAATAAAGCAAAGCTTTATCATATTTTAAATCCTCATCATGCTTTACCTCCTCTTTTTGAATTAATTAATCGCCATTGGCAACCACCCAGGTTTTGAGACAAGGCGACTTTTAGAATCAGAGAATAGAGTCTATTTTCTGAGTGATCCTTTTGTAAAATCTTAAAATTCATTCGACTATGCATTTGATAAAAATTGCTATGTCCTTAGCGGCATTGCTATTCTTTTCTGTTTTAGCTTTTGGACAGCATTCGATTCACATCACCGTAAAAGACGCCGATAGCGGCGAATCCTTGCCCGGCGCTAATATTCAATTGAACAAAACAAGCATTGGAGCAACCACCGACGCCAATGGTGTTGCGGTTTTGAACAATATTCCAAACGGAAAACAGACCTTAACCATTTCTTTTCTAGGATACGAATCTTCAAAATTGACATTAGAATTTCCTTTAATAGAAACAAGCATAGAAGTGCTGTTGGAACATCATCATGAAGAAATCGAAGAAGTGATCGTGACCACGACCCGCAGTAGCCGTACCATCGAGGAAATCCCCACCCGAGTGGAAACCATTGCTGGTGAGGAGCTTGCAGAAAAAGGCAATATGAACGCCTCAAACATTTCCATGTTATTGCGCGAAAGCACGGGCATCCAGGTGCAGCAAACTTCGGCTACCTCGGCGAATATGAACTTCCGTATCCAGGGATTGGATGGGCGCTATACACAATTATTGCAAAACGGATTCCCTTTGTATTCAGGCTTTTCGGGTGGTTTGAGCATTATGCAAATTCCGCCGCTCGATCTCCGTCAAGTGGAAATCATCAAAGGGAGTAGTTCTACGCTTTATGGTGGCGGCGCGATCGCCGGGATTATTAATCTCATTACAAAAGAGCCTCAGGAGGAACGCGATTTAAATTTAATGTTGAATTTAATTAGTTCTAAAGGCTTGGATTTGAACGGTTTTTATACGCAAAAATTTGGTAAAGTGGGTTTATCCCTGTTTAGTTCTTACCATTTGCAAGAACCTTACGACCCAAATGAGGATAACTTCTCAGATATTCCGCAGCAGCGACGTTTTAATTTTAATCCAAAATTATTCTTGTATTTCAACGATCAAACCAAACTTAGTTTGGCAGTCAATACGACAATTGAAGAGCGACAAGGCGGTGATATGGATGCCATTCTCGATGGCGCGAATGCGGAACATCCTTATGTGGAAGACAATAATTCGGCAAGAGTAACGACGCAATTGCAATTTGATCGGGAACTGAGTGAAAACGCGCAATTCTTTGCTAAAAACAGCGTCAGCATTTTTGATCGGGAATTGGCATTGCCCGATTATCGCTTTGGTGGCAAGCAATTATCGAGTTTTTCGGAAATCGGTTATGCTTTGCAACAGGAAAATGCAGAATGGGTGGCAGGTGTTAATCTTTGGACGGAAGCCTTTAATGAAGATCAGTTTCAGCCAAATCAATTGCTGCGCGATTATGATTTTCTAACCGCCGGCGTTTTTATGCAAAATACCTGGAATCTCAGCAATGACGTGGCTTTGGAGTCGGGTCTGCGCACGGATTATCAGAATGAATATGGTTGGTTTGTGCTACCGCGTGTATCCTTGTACTGGCGCGTCAATGAAGCGTTTTCAACCAGAATTGGCGGCGGTTTGGGTTATAAAACCCCCACTATTTTTCTGGAAGACAGCGAGCGCAATAATTTCCGAAACGTGCGCCCAATCGAGGTCAATAGCAGCGAAGCCGAAACTTCTTCTGGTGTCAATTGGGATATCAATTTCCGAACAGCGCTTGGCGAAGATATGACTCTGTCTATCAATCAGTTACTCTTTTATACTCGATTAAATAATCCTTTGATTCCCAATGTGGATAGCCTTGCTGCCGATATTTTATTTTATGAAAATGGGGATGGACATTTTGATAGCCGAGGCTCGGAAACCAATGTGAAATTGACATATAAGGATTTTAAATTATTTGCTTTTTACGCATTGATCGATGCAAGACAGCATTATAATGGACTGAATCGCCCGATTCCACTCACGGCGCGCCACCGTGCAGGCTTTATTTTGATGTGGGAAGAACATGAAAATTTCCGCATTGGTTATGAGGCGTATTATACTGGTGGTCAGGAATTGAGCGATGGCAAGCGTCCGCGCAGTTTCTGGACAATGGGCTTGATGGCGGAAAAAGTATGGGAACGATTTAGTTTATATATTAATTTTGAAAATTTCACCGATACGCGCCTAAGTCGTTGGCAATCAATGGTAAGCGGCACTCGGCAAAACCCAATTTTTGAATCGGAAATCTGGGCACCGACCGATGGAAGAATTATCAACGGTGGCATAAAAATTCGGCTCTAAAATGCGCTTTTTTTGAAAAAATAAAGGCTGATACAAACGTTTTGGATGCGGGTTTGCGTTGTAAATCCGCATTTTTTATTTTTGAAATGTGTAACGAAAGCAGCTAATCCGCGTTCTGAAATGAAACACATGAAAAATTAAATTTGAAAAAAAACGTATTTAAAATTGTCTAATTTTATAAAGCTATTTTTATTATATAAAATTTTTCGACTCCTTCACCCGAATAATCAATGATTTACACAGAATAAATTATTTTATATTTATATTGTAATTAATAATCAATCATAGGCACTCTATTATTTAAACACCCTTGCGATGCTTCTAAAGAAAACGATATTACTCTGTTTATCAACGATTTTTATATTTCAAATTGTTCTAGGACAACGCATTGATAAAGCTGCTGAAAAACTCGAAAAATATCGGGAAGAGAATTGGCCGCCGCAGCGTAGCTATACGCGCGTTTCCTTGGGTTATGCCTTGCAGCAAAAGTTCAAATTGCACGCGCAATACTGTGGATTCAGCGTATCGAATGACGGGAAGCGCGACTATGTTCCCGGCGACATTAGTAAATTCCTGGGTAGCCGCGACCTGCGCACCAAAGTAGAAACCGCCGACATTCGGGGAGGTGGACTGATGTATTATATTTTTCATGAATCTGAACTGCTACAGCCCTTGAATGTGGTGAATTATTTACCAAGTAAAATATTGCAAATCAGCAGTTTAAGTGATCAATTCGCGGTTAATCCCGATGAAAATTTTGATACGTTTATCCTCACTAAAACTTGTGGAGGCTACCTGAAAGCCGCCTTGGACGCAGGCATTGAGCCACCTTATGCCGCATTCCGGGCAGCATTGGAAACCGATAGCCGCCGCGAATCCTCGATTCTGGCTTTGTCGGGTTCGTTTGTATCGCCTTTAAAATTAGTGCTGGACGCCAATGATGACGCTACGACCGAAGCCATGATGAAGTTATGGAAATTTTATATTGAAAATCCGCAATATATCAATAAAGCATTTTTCCTTCGTGAATTCGAAGGCGTGATGATTCGCCATATTACCTCGGCGGAAGAGAATCGGAAGATCGAAATGGAAGGTGGTATTGATTTGAGTGGTTTGTTGCCGGCGCGCCTGAAAACGAGCTTTGGCGCGGGTTCTGCCTCACAGGGAACTTTCGCTGGCACCGATTGGGAAACCATTGTTTTTGCGGATTTTGAAGAAAAAGGCAGCAAACGCGATCAATTGTTCACAAGATTGCCATCGCCGGAATTTATTCGTCGTTATTTCGAGAGTGTACAGCCCGTTTTCCAAAAATCCCGGGATTTTCCGGTGATGACCGAAGGCATAGAACATAAACATTTCTTAGTAGTAGAGGGCATCCCAGAGGGCATGAGCAGCAATTTCTGGGAAATCGAATCGGTGAAGCCCGGCGTTTATGATGGAATGCCGACTTTATATGCCGAATATTTTAAAGGGAGCAAAGAAAGCGTAGCCGGATGTCGCTTTACGGTGACGGGCAAGCCTTTGCGCAGTAATTTTGAAGGACCTGAAGCCAATCGCCCAAGCCGTTTGCCTTTGTCGTACGTTATTCGCAGCAAGAACCCGGTCGGCGGTGAGTACATTCGTTTTTATGTGAACGAGGAAATCCAAACCAGCGCGCATCCAGTAGCTTCGGTAGCTGGCGGCGAATTCGATTTGACCAAAAAAGAGGATCGAAAATTTGCTTTCCAATGGAAATTTGAGGTTGATATTGAAGATAGTTATAATCCGATAGATTTTTCGGAAACGCCTTATATCGGCAACCTCACGGTGCGTCGTAGCGATAAGAGTTTGAATGTGCGGTTAGCTAAGATCGAAAAGGATGCGCAAAGGAAGAAATTCATTATTATATTAGAAACTTTTGACACCTATCCTTTGGATAAAATTGACGATGTGAATATGCAGCCTTACAATCTGGCGTTGGATGTGCATTTGAAAAGCAAAATTTCCAATAATGTGTCGGTGCGGCCGCTGCGCAGCGTACTGTATTTTCCGAGCATCAAGCCCGATCCGCCCAAAGAAGAGCCAATGGTGCAAGATGGCAATCAAATAGTGCCCGCAGCCGAATATCGTTCCGATAAAAAACAACGAAAAGCAAGAGGGACAAGGCAACCAGCAATGACAGCCGGAGAAATAAAGATGCTCAAGTGTACCTTAAACGATCTCGATCGCCTGCGTGATTTTGCGGAAGCGACCTTTGTGGAAGCTTTTGGTGCAGATAACAATCCAGCGGATTTTTCCATGTATATTGCTCAGGCTTTCAATCGAGAACGCATTAAAAAAGAATTGGATAACCCTGCTTCGGAATTTCATTTGGCAATGATCAATGAAGATTTGGTTGGATATTTGAAAGTTAATTTTGCAGAAACGCAGACCGATTTGTACGATCCTCAAAGTTTAGAAGTAGAACGCATTTATGTTGCAAAAGATTTTCGAGGTCAAAACATTGGTAAAATACTATTAGACAAAGCTTTAGAAATTGAAACAAACTCGAATATTAATTGCATCTGGCTGTGCGTGTGGGAAGAAAATAAACGTGCCATTCGATTTTATGAGCGGAATGGCTTTCAAAAATTTGGTACGCATCCTTATGTTGTTGGCAATGATGTGCAAACTGACTGGCTTATGCGATTGAATATCAATTATTTAGAATAAAAAATTTAATCTTCCAATCATCCATTGGTAAATAACTGGTAAATATCCAAGTCGTTTATTACTTGTCCTTGAGCATTGGTTAGGATTGCTCTTTCCTTGAGCCAATTGACAGACTCTTCCCAAACTTTATTTTGCATGATACCCCAATTCCCATTTTCATCCAAGTAATATTGTGAAATAAATACCTGGCTTTGCTCTACTAATACTCGGTTGACAGACTAGGATGCTTCGCTTCATCTATTAATATTGCTGCCGCTTCGTCCGGATTATTCCGAGCAAATAAAAAACCTTTCCGAGTCGCTTTGAGGAACTTACGTATTTTCTTTTTCTTTATTAAATCAGGATGCCCAACCAACAAAGGGCTGTAGCCATAAAGAATATCAAAGTCGCTCAATTTAAACACATTCAACTCTATATTTCTCAAACGCGCATCTACGCCTTCCCAAGGCACAAAAATCCATGTAGCATCGGCTTCACCAGACAATAAAGCGTCCCAAATTTGAAATTTTTCGGGATACACAAACTTGATATTTCCCAAACCGCCATCGTTGATAACTAATTGTCGCACAATCTGTTCTTCAAAAAGGATTCCGTTGGAAGCATAAGTATGCCCATCCAAATACTTGGGGCGATCAATGCCACTCGTTTGCAGCGTAACCATTGCACTGGCATCCCTGGCAAGTAGCGTAGCTATTGCCATTAAGGATGGTCCTGTGCCCTTGATTTGAGCATCAATCACTGTTTCGGGAGCAACAATTGCCAAATCAGCCTTGCCGCTTATCACTTTTTGTGCAGGAGAAAGATCATCATCCGTGGAATCGGGTAGGAGAAATTCCACTTCAATATTGGCGTCTTCGTAGTAACCTTTTTGGGCAGCTACGTAGAATCCTGTGTGAATCGTATTTGGAGTCCAATCGAATGCTAATCGAATGCGTTTTGCCATGACTAAATTTCAGTCCTTCACCATTTTATACATCCAAAACAAAATTTGGTTCATTAGAATGAATGAATCGTGCAATTCCAGGTAATTTTTGCTGTTTTTTCTAGAATCCGCGCCACCGAGCAATATTTTTCCATCGAAAGCGCTACCGCTTTTTCCGCTTTTTTTGGATCCAAATCGCCGAATAACTCAAAGTGAACGTGCACATCCGTAAAAAGCGAAGGCGTATTGTCTGGATCGCGTTCACCCGTGAGCGTCACGCGAATATCGTCTAAGGCTTGCCGTTGCTTATTCAAAAAATGGATCACATCTATCGAACTGCAAGCCCCCAGGCTCGAAAGCAGCATTTGCATGGGGCGCATCCCTTTGCCGCTGCCGCCAATACTTTCCGCGCCATCCGACTCCACCGTATTCCCATTTTCATTCATTGCCTGCAAATGGAATGCTTTATCTAAACGCTTGATTTCAATTTTCATTTTTCACGGTATTCTTATTACGCAAGGAAACCGAAAAAGGTACTTTTTGGTTGTATGCAAATTTTTTAACAAAATTTTATGAAGTATAGAACGGAAAAATTTACAGTACTCGTTTTTAAAATTTTATTCTTTTATTTATGAAAAAACAATTATAAAAACTAAAATTATTATCAAATTGGAATTTTATTCTAAAAATCAAAACAAAATCCTACTTAAAATCGACTAAAAACCCTGCTTTTTTCCTAAAAAACAGGAATATATGAAGAAAACTTGTTTGTTTATTTGACAAAGTGCCAATACTTTTGTGCCATCAATCCAATTCTTCTTTGAAAAGATTGATTTTATAGCGAAGGGTGGAGAGACAGGCTCTGTGAAACCCTGGCAACCTTGCTGTTGAATTGATAATGGACAATTGATTATTTTTCATTTATCAATAATCAATTGACAATAATCAATAGTAGATGGTGCCAAATCCTGCCAAATTTATTTTGGGCATATAAAATCACAACCAACATGAGCGATTTCAATTTTAACTACTGTTTTTACACACTACCCACTGCCGAATCCGGCATGATGAATTCCAGAATGTATTGTTGTTGCTGTTGTTAATTCTGTCTGGAGCATTCCAGCGGTGATGGCTTGTGCTCGTTGCATTGGTGACCTGCCTCGTCATAACCCTCAGTGCTCTTCCCAAGTTAAATTTATTATCTTACATTAAAATAAAACCTATGTCTAACAATCTGAAATTTGAGACTTTACAATTACACGCCGGGCAAGAAGAAGTAGAAGCTACCACGCGCTCGCGTGCCGTACCCATTTACCAAACGACTTCTTACACCTTCAAAGATTCCGAGCATGGCGCTAATCTCTTCGCACTCAAGGAATTCGGTAATATTTACACCCGTATCATGAATCCAACGACCGATGTATTTGAAAAACGCGTAGCAGCGCTCGAAGGCGGTGTGGCAGCATTGGCGGTGGGTTCGGGACAAGCGGCGCAGTTTATTGCCTTGAATAATATCCTGACCGTTGGCGATAATTTTGTTACCACTTCCAATCTTTATGGCGGCACGTACAACCAATTCAAAGTAGCATTCAAGCGCCTGGGCATTGAAGTGCGCTTCACCGAAGGCGAAACTGCAGCAGATTATGAAAATCTGATCGATAAAAATACCAAAGCGATTTACCTGGAAACCATTGGTAATCCTCGCTTCAATATTCCTGATTTTGAGGCGATTGCAGATATAGCAAAGAAATATGATATTCCTTTGGTCGTGGATAATACTTTCGGCGCAGCGGGTTATTTGTTCCGTCCTTTGGAGCATGGGGCGCACGTTGTCGTACAATCGGCGACTAAATGGATTGGTGGGCACGGCACCAGCTATCGGTGGTGTGATCGTGGATGGCGGTAATTATAATTGGGGTAATGGCAAATTCCCTCAATTTACAGAGCCTTCCGAAGGTTATCACGGCTTGGTTTTCTGGGATGTGTTTGGCACAAATGGTCCTTTTGGAAATATTGCATTCATTATTCGTGCGCGGGTGGAAGGCTTGCGCGATTTTGGTCCGGCCTTGAGTCCATTTAATTCATTCTTGTTGCTGCAAGGCTTGGAAACACTGTCTTTGCGGGTGCAACGCGCCGTGGACAATGCTTTGGAATTAGCGCAATGGTTAGAATCGCATCCGAAAGTAGAAAGTGTAAGCTATCCTGGTCTGGCGAGCAGCCCGTACCATCAATTGGCAAAGAAATACTTGAAGCATGGCTTCGGTGCGGTGTTATCCTTCAATATCAAAGGCAGCAAGGAAAATGCGACTAAATTTGTGGATAGCCTGAAATTGGTGAGCCATTTGGCAAATGTTGGCGATGCAAAGACCTTGATTATTCAGCCTTCGGCGACTACGCACCAGCAATTGAGCGACGCGGAGCAGTTGGCTTCAGGTGTAACGCCCACGCAATTGAGGATTTCCGCAGGTATCGAGCATATTGATGACATCAAAGCAGATTTGGAGCAGGCTTTCGCCAAAATCCCTGTTTTAAAACCAGAATTAGTCTGAAAATGTACTGATGTGGTGATGTAGTGATGTGGTGAGTTCTCGCACGCTACATCGCTATATCACAAAATCACTAAATATTTAATTTTCGTGAAATATTTTAAAAGTAAAGACCCATTTCCATTAGAAAGCGGAGCCCAACTACCTGAACTCCACATTACTTATCACACTTACGGCAATCTTAACGCAGAGCAAGATAATGTGATCTGGATTTGCCATGCCTTGACCGCCAATTCAGACGCTGCCGACTGGTGGAACGGACTCGTAGGCGAAGACAAGCTTTTTGATCCGAACAAATATTTTATCGTCTGTGCTAATATCCTGGGATCTTGTTATGGCACAACCGGGCCAAACAGCCTCAATCCCAATACTGGTAAACCTTATGGTAAAGATTTTCCGCTGGTTACCATTCGTGATATGGTCAATGCGCATCGCTTATTGCAGCAGCATTTGGGCATTATCAGAATAAAATTATGTATCGGCGGCTCGATGGGTGGGCAACAAATACAAGAATGGGCGATCACCGATCCTGATTTATTCGAAAGTATTGTTTTATTGGCAACCAATGCCCAGCACTCACCTTGGGGAATCGCATTCAACGAAGCGCAACGGATGGCCATTGAAGCAGATTCAACGATTTATGATGATACGCCCGAAGCCGGCCAAAAAGGAATTGAGGCAGCACGTGCTATTGCAATGCTTTCCTATCGGCATTATCAAACGTATCAAAGAACACAGGCAGAGCCAACTAACGATAAAATCGATGATTTTCGGGCTAGTTCTTATCAACGGTATCAAGGATTAAAATTGCATAAGCGATTCAATGTATTATCGTATCTGGTGCTGAGCAAAGCGATGGACAGTCATAATGTGGGTCGCGGCAGAGGCAGCGTCGAAGCGGCATTACAATTAATTAAAGCTAAAGCGTTAGTCATTGGTATTCATACAGATATTCTGTTTCCAATCGAAGAGCAGGAGCGAATCGCCCTCCATATTCCGAATGCGCAGTTGGAAATCATTGATAGCTATTATGGTCACGACGGTTTTTTAGTCGAAAGCCCTGCAATTGAAAAATTAGTACAGCCCTTATTAAACGGACAGTGGCGAAATGGCGTTTTTAAAAAGAAATTGAATGGGCATATCGCCAAACTGAAAGTAGCATTGCCGGGAACGGAAAAGTTTTAAGTTGTAGGTTGTAGGTTACAAGTTTCAAGTTACAGGTAACATCCAACCTGAAACCTGAAACATCCAACCCGAAACCTGAAACATAGAACCTGAAACATGAAACATAAAATTATTTCATAACCTATAAAATCATCTAAATATGTCACTTAGATTGGGAGACATTGCACCTAACTTCAAAGCACAAACCACCGAAGGTGAAATAGATTTCTACGAATACCTCGGCAGTAGCTGGGGTGTATTGTATTCGCATCCGGCAGATTTCACGCCGGTTTGCACCACTGAATTAGGTCGCACCGCTGCGTTGAAAGCAGAATTCGACAAGCGCAACGTGAAGGTAATTGCCTTGAGCGTTGACCCGCTGCCTTCGCACAAAGAATGGGTGAAGGATATCGAAGAAACACAGCACGTATCTTTGAACTTTCCAATTATCGCCGACGAAAACCGCAAGATAGCGGAGATGTACGATATGATTCATCCAAATGCTACCGAAAAAGTGACCGTGCGCACCGTATTTGTGCTTGATCCGGATAAAAAGTCCGCTTGACGATGACTTATCCGCCATCCACAGGTCGCAATTTTCATGAAATTCTGCGCGTGATCGATTCGTTGCAATTGACCTCTTATCACAGTGTGGCTACTCCTGTTGATTGGGAGCATGGCGATGATGTTGTAGTACTTCCTTCCATTTCGGATGAAGTTGCTGCTGAAAAATTCCCGAAAGGTGTCACCAAAATCAAGCCATACCTGCGCACAACACCACAACCGAACCTTTGATAAGAATAGAGATGCCAGAACAGAGATATAAGACTTTAAATTAGGTGTGTCTGGCCTCCGGCTTCTTAAAAAATGGGAATTGCCAAAAATAAAAGCGCTGTCCGATTTGGATGGCGCTTTTGATTATCAAGTAGTTACAAAAAATATTGATCGATTATATGTTCCTGAAAATCCTTGAATTTCAAAATAGATAAATTTTTAATCCATAGACTTGTTTACTTTAGAGAAAAAATGTAATTTTACCGAGCTTTTGAGATGCTTACCTCCAACCATATCCCTATACTAATTTTATTTTATTGAGCTTTTGAGAAACAAACCTTCATACATTTTTCCTGTAAATTGAATTGTCCTTTTGCAAGGCTCAAATCATAGCTTTTGCGCATTCCCCCTTCAGGATAATATCATCAGGAAATCAAAATTATTCAAAGCAATTTTTCACACTACAAACCGCCAATTGGCTCGGTTTAAGTGCATTATATATTAATCTCATGAATCATTTTAAAACATCTTTTTTATGAAAAGAGCCTTTACAATTTTTGCTGTTCTCATTATTGCAGGATACATTCTTTCCTGCCAACATGAGGAACTCTCCGGACTCAGTTTTGACGATGACTTAGAAGAACTTTTGAATCTTAAATCAAGCACAGGGTCTTACAAAGGTTACATTTTGCCCGAAAGCAATGACTACGTGTCGCTTCCGAATCAAGATCCTAAAAATCCGGTGACAGGTATCAAAGTAGAACTCGGTAAAATGTTATTTTTTGAACCAGGCCTTGGCTTGGAGAACAAATATGCGCCATCAAAAGGAACGTATTCTTGTGCCAGTTGCCATCTTCCAGAAAGAGGATTTACAGCGGGGCGCTTCCAGGGCATCGCAGATGGCGCTATGGGCTTTGGCGATAGCGGTGAAGGCCGCTTCAAAAATCCAATCTATCTTGGTGACGAAGTAGACGCCCAGGGCGCAAGGCCATTGCCTGTGATCAATACCACATTCGTTTCTAATGCCTTATGGGCAGGTTCTTTTGGCTCCTTTGGCGTGAATGTAGGCACCGAAAATGTTTGGCGTCAGGATACCTTGATTGAAATTAATTTCAAAGGCTTACAAGGGCTGGAAGCCAATAATGCCAGGGCTTTGATCGTGCATCGCCAGGTTGTGAACAAAGCAGTGACCGATTCATTGGGTTACACCGAAATGTTTGACGAAGCATTCCCCGAAATTCCGGTGGAGAAGCGTTACACGCGTGAAACGGCTGCCTTTGCTATCGCAGCTTATTTCCGCACCATCCTGACCAATCGCGCACCTTTTCAGCGCTGGCTGAAAGGAGAAAAAAATGCAATGAACCAACAACAGAAGGAAGGTGCCATGCTTTTCTTTGGCAAGGCTGGCTGCGCCAATTGTCATAATAGTCCTTCGCTCAACGCCTTTCCACATCGCTTTTTTGCACTGGGTGTCAACAACTTATATCAAAGTGGCTTCACGGTATTCCGCACTGGTACTGAGGATCTGCGCAATTTGGGCCGCGGTGGCTTTACCAAGCAGGAAGAAGACATGCACAAATTCAAAGTGCCACAGCTCTACAATATGAAAAATATTGGCTTCTACTTCCATGGGGCAAGCAAGCAATCTTTGCGCGAGGTGGTAGAATATTTTAATGCGGGTGTACCGGAAAACCCTGATGTGCCTGCAAGCCAGATTTCGCCGCTTTTCCATCCTTTGAATTTAACATCGAGAGAAGTGGATGCGCTGGTGGAATTCCTTGAGCATGGCTTGTACGATCCTGATATGAAACGCTATGCACCGCAGCAAGTACTTTCCGGCAATTGCTTCCCGAATAATGATCCGATATCACAAAAAGATTTGGGTTGTAATTAAAATATAATAATTCATTAATTAAAAAGCCTTAGAACCATTATCAGTTCTAAGGCTTTTTCGTAATATTATATTCAAAAGTAAATACATTGTGAATTAAATATTTCGCTATAAAACCTATAATATTTTAGAAACCTAATGTATGTACATAAGTGCGTCATAAGAAAAACGGTTAAAACCGTTTCGATTGATTATCAACATATTAGCCACCGGTTTAAACCGGTGGCTAATGAAAAACAGTGATTGCGAAGCCGTTTTAACGGCTTGATTGCCAATGCCTTAAAAAATGTAAATGCAGATATGTACAAACCGTAGGTTTTGGAAACCTTATAGGTTTAGCTAAGAGATTAATGTATTGGAATTTAATTCACATTGTAGTAAAAAAGTCGATTTAAATCATATCATATTTTTTCACAAAAAATTGATTATCAATTCATTAACTTCCGACTGTTGACTAATAAACTGCTCGACTACTTATTGCAAAGACTTGGGCTTCACGATTGTAAAAACCCTTGAAACATTAAAGCCAAAGCGGATGCCGCTCAAAATATGATCTGTTCCATTTTTATCAAACCATTTATCTTGAGTCTCTGTGATGAAGCCCTTGTAAGTCATATAAGGCGAATTAGAAAAATGGAATTGGAAAACGTGCCCACCCGTTTCAATATCAAAACCAACCGAAAGGCTGTTATTAAAATTTTCGCTCAATTGATCGGGCAAAACGTAATAATACTCGGCAGTAACGGCAACGCGTTTGCTTATTTTTTGTCTTGCAGCTACGCCAATAGAAATCACGTCATTTTTATCCGCTTCTGTAGGCACGAGGTTGCGATGCACCAGCGTAGGCATGATTTGAGCGGAGAAAGCTTCGCTAAACTTGCGTCCAATCAGCATTTGATGCGTGTAAAACAGGCGCGAAGAGAAGAAATTTTCACGATCCGTATCCTGGAATCTCAAGGTAACGATCTGTGCATCAGCCAAATAAACCAAAGTTATTGGCATTTTCGATTTACCAGTGCTTTGTCTTAGAATTTTGTATTTTACAAAACCATCGAATGTTTTTTCATAACTATTGCGTCCAACCCCAATCATCAATCGGTCGCTGATGCCATAGTCCACACCAATGCGAATGGTCGCGCCGTCCAAACCAAAAATATCATAAAAACCATCCGAAATCGGCGAGAAGCGATGCGAAATTTTCACATCCAGTACGCCGGCAGCAGTATTTTCAATCGAATGGCCATTAATCACGCGATTCGTTTTGAAAGCAGCAACCGCGTATTCGGTGGTTTCTTCGTCCTCGACCAAAGATAAAAGATCATCTTCCTGTGCAAACATTACAGATAGATTCGCAATAAAAATTGCGATCATTATTACATATTTATTCATGGGTCTTCGTTTTACAATCCTTGAATATTATTTTCCGGCAAGCGGCTGAAGCGTAGCATTGACAGTCACTTTCACTTCTTTCGCAATTTTATCAGCTACTACCGAAGGAATTTTAATATCATAATCGGCGCAAGCCACGATAAATTCTGAATTCACTTTTAAATTACTACCCGTCACCGTCAAGATGCCATCGGTTGTGATTTCTTTTTTCACGCCGTGCATTTCCATCGTGCCTGTCACTTTTACTTTGTAATCGCCATCTTTCTTGAAATTCACATCCGACAGATTCGAGATTGTACCTTTAAAAGTAGCTTTCGGAAACTTGGAAGATTCCAAATAATTCTCGTTGAAATGCTCCTGCATCAGCGCGCGTTTGAATTGGAATGCCTTTATTAATACGCTGGATTCCAGCCTCCCCGTCTCTGCGTCCATCACCACCGTTCCCGTATTGGTCTGAGCATCAATATCTTCCAAGGGCGTACTGGCATTGAAACTCACCAGCGCCGTTTTAGAATAAAATTTTCCTTGTGCATTTACTGTTATGATTACAAAAAACAGTATCACAACAAACAAAGCATTCTTCATAAGTATTTGTTTTTGAATCGGTAATAAATTAAATAATTTAATTAGTCAATTAAAACACAACGAACCAGCACCACATCAATTGTTTTGCCGGCGCAAATGCCTTTCAGCGTAATTTCTTCACCAGCAGCGAATGCTGTTCGACTTTGCTTGCTCATCTGATCCAGCTCGCAAGAAATCGCTCCAAAATCATCGTTGGTTAGCAGGCTGACGGTCGTGACCTCACCATTCGTATTGGTTTCCAGTACTTTACCTTTCACCGCTATTACTTTATCCAGATATTTGGCATTCGCGGCGGTTTCATCCTCGTTGAAGGCAGTCATCAGATCAGGAGCGCTGATCGTCAAATCTGCCGAAGCGCGTTGCATATTCTTATGCGGTTTATTCCACATATAAATTCCCGTCGCCAGACCAATAACCACAAGGGCTGCAATAATAATAAAGATCGTTCTTCGCATGATAAAATTTGGTTTTAATTATTCGGCGTACCATCGTCCAGCCAGGCTTGCAAGGATTGGATGTCGCAAGAAGATAATTTAGGAGCGCCTTGTGGCATCGGCGAGTAGCCTGCTTTGTGATTGACCGAACCCATCATGGAGCCATTATTGGCGGCGTTGCGAGCAGTCGTGTAGCTATCGAGCAATAAATTGCCTAAATTACTGCCTTGGCTGTGGCAGGCATAACAGTTTTTTTGCAAAATGCTGGACACGTGCGCGCTGTAGGTCACCACGGTGATCGTATCACATTCTTGAGTAGTGACACCATATAAAAATTCTTCACTGTCATAATAACACGCGGAAAGACTTGCAATCATAGCAATCAAAATCCCGCTAATCAGAATCTGTTTGAATTGCATGGAATTTAAAGTTTTTAAATAGGGCAAATGATTTTCTATCCGTTCATACGAAAGAAGTCTAATTTTGTTGCGCTCCAGCATCAATCCATGTTTTAATTTTTGCTAATTCACAGGGAGAAAGAGTATTACCTACTTTTGGCATCGCCGAATAGCCACTTGCATGGCTTACAGAGCCGTAAAGGCTGCCATCCATTGCCGTACTTTTTATCTGTGCATAAGTATTAAGTAAAATACCGCCACCCAAGCTGGTACTGCTATGACAGCCCTGGCAACGCGCATTTATCAGAGGTTGAACAAACCCAGAAAAGGTCACATTTATGACATTACAGCCACCTGCATCGGGATTACAGCTAAGGTTTTGAGCGCCTTGTTCTATCCATTTTTTGATAATGTTTTTTTGCTCGACAGAAAGCGACGCATTTGGAGGAGGCGGCATTCGATCTTCTCCACTTTCAAAAAGCGACTTGTATAGCTTGCTATCGCTAGGTTTGTAAGGTTTGACCTTGCCCGTAGAGACCGTTCGGCTATAATCAATCAAGGCAATTCCTTCCTTATGAGTCTGCGCATCGTGGCATCCACTCAACGCACAATTGGTAGCCAGAATCGGCAGCACGTCTTTGGCAAAATAGATGGAATCTGGATTGCAAACATTACCTACTTGAGTAGTATCGCCTGAATTTTCATCATGTTGGGGGTCGATCACTAAGATTGGATCATGTTGGCAACTCGTCATCAATAGCACAGTCATAAGGACACTGGTAAAAATAGAAATAATTTTCTTTATCATGGCAAACCGGTCTTTTTACTTGGATAATAAAAATATTACTTGTATTAAGCACGACAGCTTAATGGTCACAAGTGATCCGGGAATAGTAATAGGGAAAGAACGCTCTAATAACGTTGCAAAAATCGAATTCGTTGTATAAAGAATTGAAACATTTTTTGTTATTTTTTGAGTCTTTTTCAATTACACAAAATACTCAAAACACTGATTAACAAATTCTTATAATCAATTTATACTATAAAGAAATTGAAACTCGCCACTTGAATATTGAATAAGTCTAAATATGAATTTTCTTTACAAACAAAAAATGTCATTTATTTTACCAAAAGTAAAGTTTAAGCCGATCAGGATGCAAGACAGTAAATCTGCTAATTCTTGTTTATCTTGGGGTTTCAATAGCACTCTGTATGAAAAAATTTTCACTAATTGTCGTCGTCTTGCTTATGACACATTTCTTATGGTCTCAAAATCTGACGCTGCCGCTTTGGGCAGATCATATTCCAAATAATAAAAATATAAATGAACTCGAAATACGCGATACCGCTGAAATAGTGCGCATCAGTAATGTACAAGTGCCTGATATTGCGGTATTTCTACCTGCAAAAAAAATGTCAACCGGGCAGGCAATCGTGATTTGTCCTGGAGGTGGTTATCATAGGCTTGCCTACGATTGGGAAGGAACAGATATTGCTAAATGGCTGAATTCCAAAGGAATAGCTGCGGTCGTATTAAAATATCGACTACCGATTTCCAGGAATAATCTTGTACCGCACCTATCGCCTTTGATGGATGCGCAGCGCGCCATTCGCCTCACGCGTCATCACGCGCAGGAATGGAATGTGGACACGAGTAAGGTTGGCATCATGGGCTTCTCGGCTGGTGGACATCTGGCTTCTACCGCTGGCACACATTTTGATTTTGGTAATACACAAGCAACTGATCCTGTTGACAAATGGAGTTCTAGACCCGATTTTATGGTCTTGGTATATCCGGTTATTACGTTTGTTCAAATAGACAAAGCGCACATGGGTTCTCGGAATGCCTTAATTGGTGAGCATCCTGACCCAAAGCTGGTAGAATTCTATTCCAATGAATTGCAAGTAAAATCGGACACGCCGCCTACTTTCTTGATTCACGCCGGCGACGATACCGCAGTGCCCGTAGAAAATAGCTTGCTGTTTTATCAAGCTTTAAAAAATAATAATATCTCGGCAGAACTTCATGTGTATCCTACTGGTGGTCATGGTTTTGCGCTTGGTTTTGGCATGGGGTATCTGGCAACATGGCCCGAGCGCTGCGCGGATTGGCTGAAATCCTTGCCTTAATTCCCATTTTTAATTTGTAATAATTCCCATTTTTGAGAAAAAATTGCGCAACCGATTGTAAGTAAAAAATAAATTTGCAATATTTGAATCCCGAACCAAATGACTACTCTCCGAAAAGTCTAAATCTTAATGAGGCTGATTCATGATACAAAAGCAGATTTGCTAATAAATGCCTTTAGCTTGCTAAGCTGAAGATAATAAAGTATCTACATTTCATCATTTGTTTCTAATAATCCGGCACCATGAAAACCCAGCACCGCCTCATTTTTTATTGCTTTATCCTGGTAATGTTTTTACCTAATTTTATTTTGTCCCAATCGTCCATCGGTATTTTTGAATCCAGCGCCGATGTCGGGCCGGTTTTACATCAAGGAAAAACATTATACGATCCTTCCAATCAAAGCTATCGAATCTCCGGCGCGGGCGAGAATATCTGGTTTACCAAAGATGAATTTCATTATGCGTACAAACGTGTAAATGAAAACTTTATATTACAAGCGCGTGGTAAATTGATCGGAGAAGGTGTTGATCCGCATCGCAAATTTGGATGGATGGTGCGCGATGGTTTGGATACAACGGCAGCAATGGTGAGCGCTACGGTGCACGGGGATGGGCTGACCGCCATTCAATATCGGAAAAAAGCAGGCATGAATATCGAAGAGGTAAAATCACCTATTAAAATGCCGGACGTGATTCAGTTGGAGCGGCGCGGACGAAGCTTTTTCCTATCGGTTGCGCGCTTCGGCGAGCCATTCTGGACAGTAGAAGTGCCGGATTTTGATTTGCCACAAGAATTATATGCCGGACTTTTTGTCTGTTCACATAATAAAGATGTAATAGAAACAGCTGAATTTGATAATGTGCGTATCGTTATTCCGCCAAAGGAAGGCTACAGACCATATCGGGATTATATCGGAAGCCATATTGAATTAATGGATGTAATGAATGGAAACCGAAAAGTTATTTACACTGCGCCCAATTCTTTACAAGCACCCAATTGGACAAATGACGATAAAGCGTTGATTTACAATAGCGAAGGCTTGATTTATCGCCTGAATTTTGGTTCTGACAAACCTGAAGTATTAAATACCGATTTTGTAACAAGAAATAATAATGATCATGTAATATCTTTTGATGGAAAAATGCTGGGATTGAGCAGCTCCAGCGGCGATCCGAAGTACGGCTCTTTGGTTTATACAGTGCCAATCGGCGGCGGCAAGCCGACATTAATTACACCAGTTGGCCCTTCTTATTTACATGGCTGGTCGCCCAATGGCAAATGGCTTACCTACACTGCTCAGCGCACCGCTGATTATAATATTTATAAAGTTCCATCAAAAGGTGGTAAAGAAATTCAATTGACAAGCGCCCCAACGCTTGATGATGCCTGGAATATAGCCCTGATGGGAAATACATTTATTTTAACTCCACCCGAACCGGCAAAATGCAACTCTGGCGTATGAAGCCCAATGGCAAAAATCAGGAACAACTCACGGATGATGAATATAATAACTGGTTTCCGCATATATCACCTGATGGAAAATGGATTGTATTTTTATCTTATATGCCAGATATGCAACCCGACCAGCATCCATTTTATCAACACGTTTATTTACGCATCATGCCTGTAAATGGTGGCAAACCAAAAGTTATAGCCTATTTATATGGTGGGCAAGGCACGATCAACACGCCTTCCTGGTCGCCTGATAGTAAGCGGATTGCATTTGTAAGTAATTCTGCAGTAGAATAATGCTAGTGTGACGCATTTACGGAATGTGCTACACTTATCAAAGACAAGAATTATAATATCATAAAAATCGATACCCATTATTTTAAATTATTTAGCTGCATGAAAAGACGGAAAATACTCCTATTATATTTTATGATGCTGTTAACAGCAACTTACACTTTTGCGCAAACCAGCATGGGTAACATTTTCGGCAGAAATATTACTTCTTTGAATGGCAAATGGCAAGCTATTATTGACCCTTATGATATTGGTGTCGGTGATTGGAGGGCAATTTATAAAGATCGAAAACCGAGCAGCAAGCATGATTTTTATGAAGCTTCATTTGAGAATGGATTAATATTAGATGTGCCAGGAGACTTTAATTCGCAATTGCCGGAGTTGACTTATTATGAAAGTACGATCTGGTATAAAAAACATTTACTTACCAAAAAAAGCCAAACACCGGCTTTTCCTGCATTTCAGGGCGATTAATTATATTGCTGATATTTATTTCAATAATGTAAAGATTACGCATCATGAAGGCGGCTTCACCCCTTTTCAAGTTGAACTCACAGACTCTGTCAAAAATGGTGAAAATAGCATTATCGTAAGGGTTAATAATCAACGACTTAAAGGCGGCATTCCGGGTTTAGGCTACGATTGGTTGAATTATGGCGGCATTACACGCGATGTAAATTTGATTGAAACACCGGAAACATTTATTCAGGATTATTTTATTCAATTAAAAAAAGAATCAAAAAATGTAATAAAAGGTTGGGTAAAAATGAACGGCAGTAGAGCCGCTCAACAAATAATCATTCGTATCCCAGAGGCTGGTATTCAACAAGTTACAAAAAGTAATAATGAAGGGAGCGCTATTATTGAATTTATTACAAATCTTACATTATGGTCGCCCGAAAATCCAAAATTATACGAAGTAATTATTGAAAGTGAAACAGATACAATCCGCGAATGGATTGGTTTTCGCAATATTGAAGTTAAAGGCATAGACATTTTATTAAATGGTAAACCCATTTTTTTAAAAGGTATAAATATTCATGAAGAAATTCCGCAACGGCGCAGCAGGGCTTACTCGGAAACGGATGCTTTAATGTTATTGAATTGGGCGAAGGAATTAGGGTGTAATTTTGTACGATTATCGCATTATCCACATAATGAATACATGGTTCGCCTGGCGGATCGCTTGGGTTTGCTGGTTTGGTCGGAAATTCCGGTTTATCAAGGGATTGATTTTACCAGCCCAAATATGCCGGAAAAACTAAATATGATATTGCGGGAAATGATTCAACGCGATCAAAATCGCTGTTCAATCGTCATTTGGAGTGTTTCTAACGAGACGTGGTCTTCCACGCCTGGGCGCAATGAAGCCATCACTCGACTGCACCAGTATTGCCGCTCCTTAGATTCTACAAGGCTCATCTCTTCGGCGGTTGCAGGGGCAAAATATGCAGGAAACACAGCGACGATCGAGGATGTAATATTTGAAAATGCCGATGTAATGGCAGTAAATGAATACTTCGGTTGGTACACGCCTTTCCCGGATAAACCTGAAAACATGATATGGAAATCAAAATTTAATAAACCCTTGATAATGACCGAGTTTGGTGGCGAAGCGCTTTATGGAAATTATGAAAACCCCGACCGGGCGAGTTCCTGGAGCGAAGGATATTTGGAAAATTTATATAAAGATCAGGTTGCAATGTTGAAAAATATTCCTTTCCTGCGCGGCACAAGTGCCTGGTTATTAGCTGATTTTCGCTCGCCGGTACGGATGCATCCAGTTTATCAGGATGGCTGGAATCGCAAGGGTTTGCTATCGGATAAAGGCTTAAAAAAGAAAGCGTGGTATATATTGAAAAAATATTATGAAGAGAAAAAGTGACCGAGAGAGCGTGACGGGGGTTGAAAATAAGTAGTGCGGGCTGCCAAAAGTGTAAAAAAAACTGTATTGAAATCATTTAGCGATCCTGATTAATAAAATTACATAATTTAATTTAACCAAAATCAAAAAACATGAATCATAGACTTTATTACTTCATTGTTTTTATAATTTTATTTACTATTCAAAATGTAGCTGCGCAAATTCCGATCACCGGCTACAACCACGTTGCTTTAGCCGTAAAAGACATTGGAGCCAGCGCAAAATTTTATAGAGAAATCGTTGGTTTAGAGCCAATTGAAGTGCCGGATAACCTGAAAGCGATTCGTTCCTGGTTTGTAATTGCGCCTGGTCAGGAATTACATTTATTAGCGGGAAGAGTTGATCCGGTTACGAATAATGATCGCAATGGCGCACATTATTCCCTTACAATTCCTGATGCCGATCCGATAGAAAAATATTTACTTAATAAAAAAATTGCATATCATCGCCAGCAACGTTTTGATGGGGCTTGGCAAATTTATATCACCGATCCCGATGGTTATGTAATAGAATTAAATGAACCCAAAATAATTTGGCAAAACTTATTGAATAACAAGGATTTAAGCGGTTGGGATACTTATCTTGGACCTATATTTCCCGCAGTAGGCGACGACATCAAAGGTGTGCCGCCGATTGGTTTGAATAAAGATCCGAAACAGGTTTTTAGTGTAGTAACAGAAGATGGTGCGAAAGCCGTGCGAATCTCCGGGGAAAATTTTGGTGGCATTTCAACCACGGAGGAATTTGAAAATTATCATTTGCAATTGCAATTTAAATGGGGCAAACTGAAATGGCATCCTCGAGCAAATGCTAAAATGGACAGCGGCGTATTGTACCATGCCAATGGTGCGCATGGCGCAGGTTGGAGCTTCTGGATGCAGTCGCAGGAGTTTCAAATCCAGCAGGGCGATTGCGGTGATTACTGGAGCGTAGCAGGAGCAGTGATCGATATTCCAGCGAAAAGACAAGGCGACAAAGATTGGGTGTATGATCCAAAAGGTAAAATGTTGACTTTTGCGGAAAATGACTCGACGGGTCTCCATTGCATCAAATACCCCGATGCAGAAAAGCCTGACGGCGAATGGAATACGGTTGATTTATATTGCTATGGCGATACAGCGATTCACGTAATGAATGGGAAAGTGGTGATGATATTATATAATTCTCGGCATTTATATAATAATAAAATGACCCCATTAACAAAAGGTAAAATCCAGGTTCAATCGGAAGGCGCAGAAATCTTTTACAGAAATATAAGAATTCGACCAATTACAGAGATTCCAGCGAAATTATTAACATCAAGTAACTAAAATAGAATTTCATTTACCTATCATGATATAAAAATTTAAAAATGGACATAACGCGTAGAAATTTTATTATACAAATTGGGTTTACTGGCCTTTATGTTGGCTTCAATCCTTCTTTTCCAGTTGATTATTTCAAAAAAAATGGTCAATCCCTGCCGCGCAGCACACCGGAAGCGCAAGGCGTAGATCCCGCTAGAATCATTGATTTTATTGAAGCCATTAATAAAAGTTCACATGAATTTCACAGCTTTATGCTGATGCGAAATGGTTATGTTGTCGCGGAAGGTTGGTGGACACCGTATCGCCCGGACTTGCGGCATACCATGTATTCCATGAGTAAAAGCTTTGCTTCTACGGCGGTCGGATTTGCTGTTTCGGAAGGAAAACTAAATGTAACGGATAAGATTATTACATTTTTCCCGAATGAACTGCCAGAAACCGTCAGCCCTTACTTAGCGCAGATGACGATTAAAGACCTGCTTACGATGTCGGTTGGGCACGAGACAGATACCACTGGACAGGTGCGTTCTGAAGAAAACTGGGTCAAAAAATTCTTGTCTTTGCCTATTAAATATGAGCCGGGTACGCAATTTTTATATAATAGCGCCGCGACTTATATGTGCAGCGCCATCGTGCAAAAAGTAACCGGACAAAAAATAATAGATTACTTGAAACCTCGATTATTTGATCCGCTTGGCATCGAAGGGATGGACTGGGAAACTTGTCCTCGCGGTATCAATGTTGGCGGCTGGGGCTTGCGCGTCAAGACCGAAGATTTGGCAAAATTTGGTCAGCTTTTCTTGCAAAAAGGAAGATGGAAAGGCAATCAAATTGTGCCGGCAGCTTGGGTGGAAGAAGCCACTTCTTTTAAAATTCAGCAGCCTGGCGAACAGAGAGACACAAGTGACTGGCAACAAGGCTATTGCTATCAGTTCTGGCGCTGTCGACACAATGCTTATCGCGGCGACGGCGCTTATGGGCAGTACACGATTGTTATGCCGGATCAAAATGCCGTTTTGGCGATCACCAGCGAAAGCCCGAATATGGGAAGCCAGTTGAATCTGGTTTGGGAGCATATTTTACCGGCCTGACACTCCCAAAATCCTCGTTTTCTGTTAATTCAGAGCAATTAAAAACAAAAACCGAAGCTTTGGCATTACCATTGCAAAATGGGCATTTACATCCTAGTTTAGTAAATAAAATTTCAGGAAAAGCCTTTCAGCTAGAAAAAAATGAAATGAATTTTAAAAACATTACACTTCGGTTTAATAAAAATAATTGCCGCGTGCAACTGGTAGGCGACAAAGAGACGTATGAAATCAATTGCGGATTGGGTAAATGGAAAAGCGGCGAAACGACTTTTCCTTATAATTCATTGACTGTCAATCCTACTTCGCGCGCAAGTGGCATCCAGGATAAGAAAGTAGAAGCAAGCGCTGCCTGGAAAAACGATACGACCTTTGAAATGATTTGGCGTTATATCGAAAGTCCGCATCATGATGTAGTTACTTGCGAATTTGAAGGAAATGATATAAAAATTACATTTTTGAATAGTATTGCTAAAATAAATACAAATAATAAAGATACACGACCTGTTTTGCAAGGTAAAATGATGTAATGTGGCGCATTTCAAAAATGTGCCACATTTATATCGCATATTAATTTCAACTAAATAGTAATGTAATGAAACGACGAGAAGCTATCCAAAGCGCGACGCTGGCGGCGGCCGGACTTATTGCGCTACCCGCATGGGCAAAGGGCTGGACGCTGCAAACACTACCCAAAACGCCGTCAATCTTTCCTCTTTTAGAGCAAAATACTTTAAGTTCCATCATCGAAGCCATTATCCCTGAGTCAGATACACTTGGTGCAAAATCCGTAGGTGTTCCTGCTTTTATTGAAAAAATGTTGGCGGATTGCTACGAAAAAGAAGTCGTTGATAATGTAATGAAAGGCTTGGCTTTTATTGAAAATACGGCGCTTTCTAATTATAATAAACCTTTTCCGGCGCTTTCTTTGTCAGAACGACAAGCGATTTTATTATCAATCGATAATGGAACAGATAAATCTTTAAAAGATTTTTATACTTTAATTAAAAATCTTACGATTCAAGGTTATACCACTTCTGAATACGTCCAGATTAATTTTTTGGAATATAATATGACGCCCGGATTTTATAAGAGTTTCGTACCTTTAAATTGTTGACAAGCGTATTTCAAATTTTACATTTCATCTTTCAAATTTTATATAATGGCTTACCTTAATATCAATGCAAAAAAGAAAAATAAATACGATGCCATCGTCATCGGCTCCGGCATCAGCGGTGGTTGGGCTGCAAAAGAATTATGCGAAAAAAGCTGAAAACCCTAGTGTTGGAGCGCGGGCGCGATGTCAAGCACGTTCTGGATTATCCAACCGCCAATAAAAATCCCTGGGATTTTGAGCATCGCGGGCAAGCGCCATTGGCATTGAAAAAGGAAAATCCGATTGCAGGGAATCGCGGTATGTTTAATGAAGCAACTTTACATTGGGTGGTAATGGATGGCGTGCATCCTTTTGTAGAGGAAAAACCATTTACCTGGACGCGTGGGTATCATGTTGGTGGAAAATCTTTAATGTGGGCGCGACAAACGCAGCGCTGGAGCGACTATGATTTTGAAGGCCCGATCCGCGATGGTTTTGCGGTGGATTGGCCGATTCGTTATGCAGATATGGCGCCCTGGTATAGTCATGTGGAGCTATTCGCAGGCATTTCGGGTAATAAAGATGGCTTACCACATTTACCCGACGGTGAGTTTTTACCGCCGATTCCATTAAGTTGCGTGGAACAACATTTACAAAAAGTTATTACACAACAATATAAAGATCGCTATTTAATTAACGGCAGGTGTGCGCATATTACAGAGCCAAAACCCATTCATCACGAGCAGGGACGCGCTAAATGTATGCATCGAAACTTATGCGTAAGAGGTTGTCCATTAGGGGGTTATTTCAGCAGCAATGCCTCTACCCTACCCTGGGCAGCCAAAACGGGTAAGTTGACTTTGCGCCCCTTTTCCACCGTTCATTCTATTATATATGATGAAAAAAAAGATAAAGTAATCGGGGTGCGTGTAATAGATACGAATACAAAGGAAATGATTGAATATTATGCCAAAATTATTTTTGTAAATGCTTCGGCATTAAATACGAATTTAATTTTATTAAACTCCACTTCCAACCGCTTCCCCAATGGCTTGGGCAATGATAATGGATTATTGGGCAAATATATTTCCTGGCATAATTATCGCGGCAGAATGCAGGCAGAATGCGATAACTTCCTAGATATGCGCACGAAAGGTAAAAATCCGAGCCATAGTTATATTCCAAGATTTAGAAATGTGTTCAAGCAAGAAACCGACTTTTTGAGAGGTTATGCCGCCGGAATAGGCACGGGTAGAGGCTTTAATGCAGATCGAAACGGGATTGGAGAAGAATTAAAAAATAATTTAATACACCCGCCGCTGAGCAACTGGGGCGTGAGTTCCTGGATGATGGGCGAATGCGTACCGGAAGAAAAAAATCATGTTCGACTGCACGAAACGGAAACCGATCCTTATGGCATTCCGCAATTGGTTATTTCTGCTGAATGGTCAGAAAATGATGATAAAATGGTAAAAGATTATATGGAGCAACTCACGGAAATGTTTACACATGCTGGTTTTAAAAATATACGAGCGACTGATTCTCATGCCAATCCGGGTTCTGACATTCACGAAATGGGTGGCGTACGAATGGGCAACGACCCTAAAACATCTTTACTAAATAAATGGAATCAATTACATACTTGTAAAAATGTATTTGTAACCGATGGCGCTTGCATGACTTCCACCGGTACACAAAATCCGTCCTTAACTTACATGGCAATCACCGCTCGCGCCGCGAATTACGCAGTTAAAGCATTGAAAAAGAGAAATTTGTAATAAAATTATTATAAATACATAGGCACGTAGATTTTTATGTGTTTTATATTTCAAAGCAACCATTTAATTATCAGATCGATAAAATCAATATAACATTATGAAAAAATTAATATTTACATTCCTTGTTTTATTTGTTTTACAAGCCTCCCAAGCACAAAAGCCACTTTATACTTTCCCTTTGGGCGTGCAGACCTACACCTTTCGCAACCACCTGCCCAAGGATGTAGCGGGTACATTGGATAAAATTAAAGAAATGGGTTTCACCGAAATCGAAAGCGGACCGCCGCAAGGTATGTCAGCCGAAACGTATAAAAGAATGTGCGATGAAAGAGGCATCAAAATTACATCAACTGGCGCAGGATATGAGCAGTTGGTCAACAATCCGCAAGAAATAGCTGATCGCGCGAAAATACTGGGCGCTTCTTATGTCATGTGCGCCTGGATTCCTCACAAAAGTGGCAATTTTACATTTGAAAATGCTAAAAAAGCGGTCGAGGATTTTAATAAAATTGGTAAAGTAATGAAAGAAAATGGGCTGACATTTTGCTATCATGATCATGGTTATGAATTTCAGCCTTATGGAAAGGGAACATTATTGGATTATATTATACAAAATACCAATCCTGATTATGTTTCCTTTGAAATGGACGTATTGTGGACATTACATGGCGGCGGCGATCCTGTAAAATTATTAAAGAAATATAAAGATCGCTGGAAACTAATGCACCTGAAAGACCTGAAAATAGGCGTCCAAGGCGATTTGACGGGGCATACGCCCGCTGAAAATGATGTGGTGCTGGGCACTGGGCAAGCCGATTTTCCTAAGATTTTTAAAATTGCTAAAAAAGTAGGCGTGCAGCATTGCTTTATCGAGGATGAGAGTAATCAGGAAATGGTGAATGTGCCAAAAAGTGTTGCTTATTTGAAGAGTTTGAAATAAGTAGAGGGCAGCGGGTATAAGGTAGAGGGATTTAATGTAAAAATATTAATCGCTCTACCTTATTTATTAACAAGAAGAAGATTTTAGTGTAATTACAAACAGAACCAACACATTATAATATAAAACTCAATCGATGATAAATATTCAAAATTTTGATTTTTTAATTGGAAAATGGAAGGTTCTCAATAAAAGATTGAAGGAACGACTGACAAATTGTGATGAATGGATAGAATTCCATGCAGAAATGGAAACAAAAAGCATCTTAAACGGATTAGCTTTAATGGATGAGATGAAATCAGCTCATTATGGGGATAATTTTGTTGGACTTAGTATAAGAATGATTAATCCAGAAACTAATATCTGGACGATATACTGGGCCGATACTTCAAATCCGGAAAACTATTTAAAGGAACAGGTAACAGGTGAATTTAAAGATGGATTTGGAGCCTTCTTCGGCAAGGAGTTATATAAAGATAAAGAAGTTAAATTGAGATTTATTTGGAGAAAGCCAGCAACAGATACCGCGCTTTGGGAACAAGCTTATTATGATGAAAAAAATAAGGAATGGGAAACTAATTGGACAATGTTATTTACATCGATGAAAGAATAAAAACTACTGCCAATAAAGTATACCCAGCAAAAGTTAGTCGCACCGCATTTGCGATATTGTATGCCAACTGAAAGAAAGATGAAATTAGTCATTAAATGCAAAAATTGTAATGAATTGTACAGGATTAAAAAATCCGTTCCTGATCGTGCTGAGCTGCGAAATCTAATTGGTGATTCTGTTCAATTTGTATGTCCAAAATGTTCACATAAGGAAATTAGTTCGATAAATGATGTGAAAGCAAAAGAAAGTAGCGTTATAGCGATAGCGGCATTTCTTATAATGGTTTTTGGGACTGGATTAATTGGATACCTTTTGAAAGACTATTTGTTTAGACCGAACAATCCTTATAATATTTTGGCAATTGGTGGATTACTATTAATCCCTTCAATCATATTTATGATTCTGAATAAGCAGGAAAGAGATAATGTTAGAAGATTTAACCAATACAGAATAAATTAATATTTGATAATAACTGGCTATCACAATAGCTATTCATCCATGCCGACGAGGCTAGCTCAAAGCAAATTAGCACAAGTACAAATGGCGCAGCTTAGAGACTGACCGTTAATTATCAAAACACCTAAAGATGAAAAACACACTCTTTCTTTTTTCACTTTGCATTCTCCTATGCACCCAATCCTTCGCGCAACTCTCTCAGCAAGCGCGAGATAGCCTCCATAAATTAAGCCAGCAGGATCATCAGTTGATGATGCAAGAATTGGGCATTACCGCACTGCGACCGGGGCCGTCGGGCAATCCCGAAGCACCGAATGCCGCGAATGTGGATGAGGCTAAAGCTTCTCCTTATACCAGTTTGCCCGATCCGCTGGTGTTTAAGAATGGTAAAAAAGTTAAGAATGCGAAACATTGGAAGCGGCGTAGATTGGAGATTATGGAAGATTTTGATCGGGAAATGTATGGAAGAATGCCTGCGAACACGCCCGCCGTTACTTGGGAAGTCCTCAGCGAAAAAGATACCATGAATGGCGATTATCCAATCAAGATAAAACAGTTGGTAGGTCGCGTTGACAATAGCGCTTATCCTGCCATTAGCGTCAATATTCAGTTGACGCTTACTACGCCTGCAAATAGCACTACACCTGTGTCGGTGATGATGGAATTTGGTTTTAATTTTCCGCCGGGCTTTCGACCACCTGCATCGCCTACAAACGAACCGACGTGGCAGCAACAATTATTAGCAAAAGGCTGGGGCTATGCGATCTTGGTGCCTACGAGTTATCAAGCCGATAATGGCGCAGGTCTTCGCCAGGGGATTATTGGATTAGTGAATAAAGGGCAGCCTAGAAAACTGGACGATTGGGGGACGCTGTGTGCCTGGGCTTGGGGGGCAAGCAGGGCGTTGGATTATTTTGAAACGGACAAAAATGTGGATGCCAAACGCATAGGTATCGAAGGGCTTTCGCGCTATGGCAAGGCAGCATTGGTTACAATGGCTTATGAACCGCGTATTGCGATTGGTTTTATTGGGTCTTCAGGAGCGGGTGGCGCGAAGATACTGCGCCGCATTTTGGGCGAACAAGTAGAAAATCTGGCTGCCTCCGGCGAATATCATTGGTTTGCGCCGAATTTTATCAAATACGCCGGGCCTTTGACCCAGAATGACTTACCCGTTGATGCGCATGAATTGATCGCCTTATGTGTGCCGCGCCCTGTGTTTATTAGCGTTGGCTCGCCTACGGTGGAAGGGCAATGGGTAGATGCCAAAGGGATGTTCCTGGCTGGGGTACACGCCGGCCCGTTTATAAACTTTTGGGTAAGAAGGAGTTAGGCGCAACAGCATTTCCGCCACAAGAAACCACTTTGATCGAAGGTGATATTGCCTTTCGACAGCACGCGGGCGGACATACCGTTGTGCCGAATTGGCCAACTTTTATACAATTCGCTTCGCGCTACTTTGCAAAATGATAAACCCGAAAAAGATCATATTAATTCTATTCAAAACGCCTAAATAGCGAATAAAGAACAACTTTGGTCGAGGCTTATTGACTTGAATAGGAGGACGTTATTATTTTATATTCCTATCTTTGATGATAAGAATACCTCAGCATGACCACACCTAAAAGCACTACCCTGCTCTACGCCGACATCGTCGGCTATACCGCTCTCATACGCGCGGATAAGGATAATGCGCTTGCTAAATTGGAGTATTTCAAAGCGCTGATGCAAAGCCAAACCCAAGCGTACCAGGGCGAAGTCATCCAACTGCATCGGGATTATTGCATTGCTGCTTTTGAGCGTGCGGCAGATGCAGTCGCTTGCGCGGAAGCCTTGCAAATGAACTTCAAAGCTGAACCTACCGTGCCGGTGCGCATGGGCATTCACGCGGGCGAGGTTATCGTGGAAAACGGCAATGCTTTTGGCGAGGGGGTTTTCCAGGTGACGCAAATTGAAAAGATTGCTATCGCTGGTTCTATTGTGCTATCCAAAGAAATTCAAGCGCAATTAGCTGATAAAGCGCAGTTTGCTTTGGAATCACTTGGTGCATTTACCTTCAAGAATGTAGATAACCCCATCGAGCTTTTTGCGTTGACCAATGACGGACTCAGCGTACCGGAGAGCTGCGCGGAGCTGCGCGAAGAGCAAAAACAAGCCAACCGCAAGCGCTGGCTGCGGGCTTTGCAGCTATTTGCGGGCTATCTAGTCGCTGCCTGGACGAACCTGAAAATCGAAAGATAGTAAGGATTTTCCTGATACTGCTGAGCCAAAAAGGACGCATCATCTTGCAAAATCATTGTGATAAGGTGTACATTTGGAAATATTATAACTCGTAAGGTATTATATATAAATTGGAGTAATGAAATTACATGAAATGGAAGTGTCTTAAACGTTAAGCTTATGATGCTTTTCTTCATCAATAAATCGAATTATAGGCAAAATATGTTTATTAAATTGTATCATTATTTAATATTTATACTTTGAAAAAATCAGTAGTCTTTACCGTTGCTATCACTTTTGCAATTATATTAGTTGCTTGGAATGTTTATTTATCAATGAACATAAACAAGTATCGAAAACACCCTGAGAAAATTAATATTTTTTTACAACAAGACGATAGTATAGCTCAACAGATTAGTAGTATTGAAGACAGTTTAGGGGTTTCTATAATTGTTTCTGATTATGAAAATAGTCAATTAGATCAAACAATCGGTGTTTTGAACAATATAACTACCTTTTTTGGACACATTTTAGCAGCTTTGGCTATTTTTATAGCAATAATAGCAGCTTTGGGACTTTACGAAATTAATAATTGGCGAGTCCTTCGAAAAGAGATTGAGGAAGGAGAAGCAAAAGTTAATAATTTAACTCTTAGAGTTCATACTAGTATAGAACAAATTGATCAAAGGAAAAACGCTTTTGAAAATAATATTAAAGAGATTGAAAAGTACGATCAGAGTTTAGACCTAAAAGTTAAAGAGTTTTATGATAGATTAAAAAATACTCAAAGAGAGCTTGAATTTACTATCTCTAACTTTAATGAAAAACAAAATGAAATTATCCAAGATAACTTCCTGTTTAAGGAATTTAAGAATAATATTTTTGAACTCTTCAGAAAATTCAGGAGTAAAATAAGTAAATTTTTAGATGAAGACTTAAAAAAAGTAAAGGATGCTAATGCAACCGAGAGTGAGTACTCTGAGGATTTAAAAAGAACCTTGATTGATTTCCTCACATTTTATAACTTTTTTGGTGCTTTACTTAAAACAATTAGCAACGAAAAATTACCCTTAAAAGATATTGATTATTTTGCATTAGGAATGGCTGCTTATTCTGTACGAAGTTATGACGACTCAAGAGAGTTTTTGAAAAGGCAGTTGAAATTAATCCAAATGATCATATTATATTTTTTAGATTAGGGGTAATATGTTATTTATTGAAAGATTATGAAAACGCTATTGTAAATTTAGATAAAGCAATTATTCTTTGCCCCGAATTTCCAGCTGCGAACTATAATAAAGGTACTGTTTATAAATCGATGGGGAAATTTGATAAAGCAATATCAGCCTATAAAGAAGCAATCAAAAATAAGGAAAACTATTATGAAGCATACAACAGCCTAGCTGCCATGTACATTAAGACTAAAGAATTCAAAGAAGCAGAATCAATTTTGGATAATCTGATTGCTAGTAATAATCAGAATTCCAAAGCTTATTATAATAAGGCTTGTCTATTTTCTTTACAAAAAAATAAAGAATTTGCCTTGATTTATTTGGAAAAAGCAATTAAATTGGATTCTGAACTTAAAAAAGCTGCAATAAAGGATGAAGATTTTTCTTGGCTTAAAGAAACTGAGGAATTTATTGCTCTATCCAGCTAAACGTAGGAGTTTAACCATAAGTAAAATATTAAATCTATGGGTCATTTTAATTCAATTCAAACAGTAGAAGATGGGATAGCGTGGGCAATTGTAATTGATGATATATCGGGATTCTAATTTAGCTATCTCTTCTTTCTGCTTATTGTATGTCATATATGTTCCTCACTATATCTTACCCTTATAAGAATAAGGGTGTTTTTTTATTGAAATTTAATTAAATATTTTTTGTATATCTGCTCTAATTTAGGACTTGAAAATCAAGGCATTATTAAAACAACAGGCACTACCGACCTACGAAGCCGCCATTGCCGAACACCCTGAGCATTTCTACCTGTATGATGCCAAAAAGTATATCGAGTATATGCAGTCCAAAACCGATGCGGGCATCCAGCAATTGTACCAGCGCTATGTCGGTGATTATGGCGAGGCGCGCATCTGGATAGAAGATGGGCAATTGTTTTTCAAAATTCCAGGGGATTCCAGACGAATCCTAAGACCTATTTCGGATACGGAGTTTATGAACCTTTATTCCTACGAGTCGAAATACGTTTTTGAGGTAAAAATGGCAGGGTGCAAGGAATTTCCTCATTGAAATACAACAACGAAGCCAAGGAATGGCGCAAGGATGATACACTTTATTATGCCCGCACCAAGCTGGCGGATTAGAAGGGGTTAAGCCGGTTAAGCGTCCTACGGTTTAGAACCGTAGGACGCTTTAATTAAAAAATAAACTCCAGGATCTGCCTTGATAAAACTTCTCCGAAGATGCAAACAATCTGCCTTGATTATGAGCAAGCTTCTCCGAAGATACTAAACACATCTGGCCAGATGGTAGATCGGTATTATTCATTCTCCAAGATAGAAAAGTATCTAGCCAGATACCATGCAGTATCTTTAGAGATGTAATATTGTATCTCCGCAGATATATATTAGTATCTTCGTAGATATAACAAGGTATCTCTTTAGATACTATTTGGTTCTTTGCAGATACGTGAATTTATCTCGCCAGATATATAAAATATCTTTACAGATAGTCATAAGTATCTAACCAGATACCCAGTAGTATCTTGGCTGATGGTCAAAGTATGCTTGCAGAAGGTATGCGATTGTTTCTTTTAGTTTAAACGTCTCAATTCGTTCCTCCAAACCCTGGATGAAGACCTGGAGGTAATTTGATTGGTTTCTGCGAATGGCTTACCTCAGAGGTAAAAAAAACTGCCGAACTTCCTACTGGAAACTCGACAGCCTGTAATTTGGGGTACTATCTGGGGTTATGTTTTTATTGCAGTTTAAAATCTATGGCAATTTTCACCTTCGATTTTACAGTGTGTAGTCCTTGTATGGCAGGTTGCCACAGCGGCGATGCTTCCAGCAATCGTTTTACTTCTTCGTCGCAGCCAAATCCGAGTGCTTGTTCGATTCTAATGTTTGTTATTTCCCCATCAGGGTTTACCTGAAAACTGGCAAGGACGCTGCCTTCCACAGTATTTCTTCTGGCAATGGACGGATAAGTCAAATTGTTCTTGACATATTGTTCCCATGCTGCTGTACCACCTACAAAAGCGGCTTTTTGTTCCGTCGGTTCCACAAAAGTTTTGCTTTTAATAGAAGTAGGTGAATTCTTCACTGTCAATTGGGTGATTTCTCCTTGGGCTTGTACTGCAACCGCGATGCTTAAAAAAAACAAAAATGCAGAAGCTGAAAGCCCCATTTTTATTACATTTTTCATTATAAATGAATTTTGGGTGATTAAATAGGTGTAAAGATTAAAGCATCATGGTTCTATTATTGCATTAGTTTTTTTCATAAGGTATGCATCAAAGCTATTGGTACAAGCTATCAGAATCCATTTCTTTCGGCTAAATGCATTAAAATCACGGCTAATGAATTCAAAATCGCAGTTGAATGATTTTTTATAATATTTTACTACCGAGCAGTATCATTTCAGAATTTGCGAAAAAAAACTTACCTTTTTGCTTTCCGAAGAGGTCTGGCGAACCTTACAGGTGTGCCAGACTTGGCTAATTTTATATCCTACAAAATGATCGAAGTACGAAACCTGACCAAACGATTCGATGAAGCGATAGCGGTAGATAATTTAAGTTTCAAGGTTGAAACCGGGCAAACCCTTGCACTCATTGGCTCCAGTGGTTCTGGTAAGACCACGACGCTGCGCATGATCAATCGTTTGATCGAACCGGATAGTGGACAAATTCTGGTAAATGGCGAAGAGGTCACTTATCAACCCATCGAACAAATGCGCCGCCGCATGGGCTACGTCATTCAAAACATGGGATTGTTTCCGCATTATACGGTGGAGGAAAATGTAGCGGTGGTGCCAACTTTACTCAAATGGAAAAAGCCGCGCATCCGCGAACGGGTGCATACTTTGCTGGAACAAATAGGGCTTCCGCCAGACGAATACGCTGAAAAATATCCTGAGCAACTCAGCGGCGGGCAGCAACAGCGTGTAGGATTGGCGCGGGCTTTGGCGGCCGATCCGCCTATAATCCTGATGGATGAACCTTTCGGTGCACTCGACCCTGTGACGCGACTACACATCCGGCGCGAAGTGCTGCAATTGGAGGAATTTGCGGATAAAACAATTATCATCGTGACGCATGATGTGGAAGAAGCTTTTGAAATGGGCAGTTTGATTTGTTTATTGGATAAAGGTGAAATGCAGCAACTCGGTGAGCCAAAAGATTTATTACAACACCCTGCCAATGAATATGTTGCGAGCTTCTTTGCTGGTCAGAAATTACAATTGGAATTGATGATTTACACCTTGAAAGATGTCTTTGAACAATGGCCAAAGCAACCTATGGGGCAGAATGGCATTACGATTTCCGCTAATACCTCGCTCAAAATTGCATTGGATACCGTGAATGAGCAGGCGAACGATGTTGCAATGGTAGAAATAAATGGAGACAGGCGTTATTTTAATATTCCAATATTAATGAATGCGCAGCAGCAGCTTAATAATCAATAGCAAGTAATTTGAAAAACAGTTATGAATTTCTTTCAATTTATTTTCGATAATCTAAGCGAACTCAAAAATCAAACATTAGAGCATATCGGCTTAACCTTTTTATCACTGGCGCTGGCTGTTGTCATTGCGATGCCCATTGGCATCTGGATTACGCGGCGCGAGCGCTGGTCGAGCCTGGTCTTAGGCATTACGGGTATTTTTCAAACGATTCCGAGCATCGCTTTGCTGGGTTTTTTGATTCCCATTTTAGGCATTGGCGTCAAGCCAGCAATTTTTGCATTATTATTATATGCTTTATTACCAATATTAAGAAATACTTACACAGGTATTAAAGGTGTGGATGCTAATGTAAAAGAAGCAGCCGTTGGCATGGGAATGACGCCCTGGCAGGTTTTGACGAAAGTAGAATTGCCTTTGGCGATGCCGGTGATTTTTGCTGGCATTCGCACGGCAACCGTTATCAATGTTGGCGTAGCGACCTTGGCAGCATACATCGGCGCGGGCGGACTGGGGGAATTTATCTTTGGCGGTATCGCTTTGAATAATACCAATATGATTTTGGCAGGCGCTTTGTTTGCGGCTTTACTGGCGATCATTTTCGATCAATTACTGGCATTGCTCAATCGCGTACCGCTGCGAAGAATATTGCGCACGACCATACAATTTGGAGCGATTATGCCAATTTTATCTTTATTATACTTTATGCCCCAATGGTTTTCGGATGATCTTCGCGCAGGCTTCGATCCTGAATTTGGCATACGGAATGACGGTTATCCTAAGTTAGAAAAACTTATGGGCTTAATTTGAATCATGTGACGATGAATTCTGATATGATGTACCTGGCATTGAAGGGTGGCAGGGTGGATGTCATCAGTGGTTATTCGACCGATGGACGTATTAAGTCATTCAATTTGAGCATTTTAGAAGATGATAAAAATGCTTTTCCGCCTTATTTTTGCGCACCGATTATTCGGCAGGATTTGATTCAAAAGCATCCGGAAGTCGCCGATGCCTTAAATTTATTAGCCGGCAAGATGAATGATTCCATTATGACAGAATTAAATTATCGAGCCTTTATGTATAATGAAGCGCCCGAAAAGATTGCCGAAGATTTCCTGAAAAGCCTTGGAATTTGGAAGCCCGACCGCAAGCAAGGCGGCGAAAAATTAATAATCGGTTCAAAAATATTTACAGAACAATACATTTTAGCGCATTTATTTTCACAATTAATAAATGGTTATACCGAATTTGATACCGATATTAAAGCGGGCTTGGGCGGTACCAATATTTGCTTTGAAGCCTTGAAAAACAATGAAATCCATCTTTATCCAGAATATACAGGTACAGGCTTTCTGGTCATTCTATCTCCAAGTGAAAGCGAAGTAGATCAATTAATTATAAATGCAGAAGCTTTATATGATTATGTTTATAATAATTTCTTAGAAAAATATAATATTACCTGGTTAAAGCCGCTTGGTTTTAATAACACGTATGCATTGATGATGCGGCGAGAAATGGCGGAAGAAACAGCATTAAAGAATATTGGCGATTTAGTAAAATTTAGTAAATAGAATTATCATATTAAAACAAGCTCACATATCCAAAATGTACCTTCGGCGCAGCAAAATCAACGACTTCGCCCTGGCGCGCACCAAATGCAAGATTTACACCAAATAATCCGGCACGGGTTTCAAATGTAATACCCGCCCCAAAGCCATAAGGATAATAACGTTCTTGTGCCTGAACCGTAAGATTTTCTACATAAGCATAGTCGCCAAAAGTATAAAGATAAGAATTCTGCCCGATGAGCAAACGATACTCGAATGTAGCGATTGTATAATTTGTCGCAAAAATAAATTCCTCGTCAAAGCCGCGCAGCAGCTTATTCCCGCCAATGCGGTATTGCTCGTTTAAATATATAGGTTCTTGTGATATGATATAAGCGCCTTGCGCACTTAATTTGATGGTACTGCGATTAAAAACTGCCAAATACCGCTCCACGCTTGCGTTCAGGCGATATTGAAAACTACGCAACTCCAAGGAATCATAAACACTTTCGGGTTCCAAGTCCTCTACCCTATTATTGCGCTTGATTTGCTTCACGCCGGCAGCGCCTCGCAACAGAAAATGCCAACCGCGACGCGGGTTGTAGCGATAATCCAGATTTTGAAAAACGTATTCCAAACCAAAATTGCCGTAGCGCACGTCCAGCGTGGGCGGCAGCCGTTGGGCATTATTGAGCAAAGCAGAATCAATATTCAGTAAATTAGAGGTTCGATTATTCCAAAAAACCTTCAGATAATTGCCACCCTGAAATAAATATTGCACACCAAAATCGCTTTCAATATCGAGATAAGTCGAGTCTCGTTTATATAAGTTAAATTTTGTATCTATACCGAAAGGTAGATTAAAAAGATACGGATAATTAAATTGCAGATTCAATTCCTGTGTTTGCGGCCGCAAAGCTTCAAATTCAGCATAAATGCGCTCGCCACGACCAAATTGGTTGTACAACTCCCCATTAAAAGAACCCGTAATGAGTAAACGATTGACCTGCGTGCTATTAGGCAAAACCCCAATCAAAAAATCGAAGCGGCTGGCGCGGCGCTTGTCGAGAAAAAGCTTTAGCGTAGCGCGGTCTCCTGCGAAAGTAATCTGCGGATCTTTGCTCATATTGACAAAAGGTAGCTCCCGCAGGCGCTGGCGGATGCGCAGGATTTGATCGCGATTATACGCAGATTTTAGTTTGATTCCCAAATAGTTACTTATATAATTTTTAGAAATACGAAGCTCGCCTTCGGTCTCGATGTCCTCGATCAGCACCAATTGCCCTTTTTCCATCATTAAGGCGGCAGTGACATGATTATCAGCAAATTGTAAACTATCAAGCCAGACTTTTGTGAAAGGATAACCATTGTTTTCCGCAGCAACCAGAAGATTTTCCTGCAATTTTTGCAATTGTATTGGCGAAAAGGGAAGATTTTGGTAAAGGCGTTCCCGAAAGCCGCTTTCATCAAGAAAAAGTGCGTCAATATTGCCATTCTGCAAGTTGGTCCATTCATAAGCTTTGCCGACGTGCAGCAGCGCCACAAACGTATTTTCGACTTTTTGAAGGGTATCTACCGATGCTTCAAGATAAAATTGGCTTTGTAATTGATGTATAATATTCTGTAATTCAATAACTACCGAGACTGAATCAGGATGCGAGGTTTTAAATTTGACATTTTTTTGCAAAAATGCTGGTGTTGTGTCCAATGGCAAAAGGCGAAGTTCCAGATTTGAAGTTTGGGCGTTTCCAGTCTGTACAAATAGGACGCTGATTAAACAGATGATCAAGATTTGATATAATTTTTTCCAATATTCCATTACTCCATCCTTTTCCCAAAGGGACGCCTATGGCGCGTCTTTCCAATTGAAACGCTAAAGATGAAAGCTTGGTGCGTCACCATTTTAGAGGTAATATCGTTGTTTGGTCGCCAAACCGCAGTTGTAAATCGGCTGCTCGCGCATCTTTCGGAATTAAGAAGTAAACTTCACCATCTTTAAAACTCTCATTTTCAACCAATTCATTCAAATTACCTTGTGCTGCATAGGGTAAATCATCGGCGATCAATCGGAAGCTGCTTGACCAAAAGTTCATGCCAAATCTTCCTTCGCCTAGCAAGCAGCGTATTTTCACAGTAACTTTTTGATTTTCAGCATTATACGACTCAGCGCTACTTTCCAATATCGTGTAAGTAACCTTTACATCCGAATCGATTAAACTCGCTTCATTCCCTTGCGGAAATTGAACAGCTACGGCCTTGCCGGATTTATTAGAGGAATCACCAATTGTTTTTTCCTCACTATCAGATGTTTGCGTCGATTTTTCGGTTTGTTCGCTTCCTCTTAATTCTCGACTCGGAAACAGAATTTTCAAGATAAACATCGCCAGCACCAGAATAAGGAGCGAACTGGTGAGCGCCAAGAGCCAGCCGCGACGCTTAGCAGGAATAGCGCCAGGCGCAAATGTCTTTTTTTCAAGATTGTCCACCAGATTAAGCAAGGAAAAATTGATTTGGCTAAAAACACGCGCCGCATCTTCGGGCGAAATGAGATTCATACCCAGATCACGTTCGGCTTGTTCGTAGCGCGAACGCAGTATTATCGCCTCGTTCAGCTCATTTGACTGCTTCGATTTGATCCATTCGATCAGGGCTTCCAGCGCCTCTTCGGTTTTACTTTCTATGATTAATTTTTGAACTTGTTCCTTGATTTCGGGCATTTTTTTATGAAAATTAGCACTATTTTTTGAAGAATGCTATCCTATTCAGCTAAAATCATTTTTAAAATGTTTCTAAACCTAATCAAACCATAAACTTGCAAACTTTTTAAAATGCCAGGAATTTACATACATATTCCTTTTTGCAAGCAGGCTTGTCACTATTGCAATTTCCATTTTTCCACTTCGCTGAAGCACAAGGAAGAAATGGTGGCGGCTATTTTGCGGGAATTGGAGTTGCGAAAGGATTATTTAAGTAATAAAAATATTACATCTATTTACTTTGGCGGCGGCACACCTTCTTTACTGACTAGCAATGAGTTAGATCAAATTCTTGATAAAATTTATAATATTTTTAAAGTAGAACATGATGCAGAAATTACACTCGAAGCCAATCCCGATGATCTGACCAAAGAGAAATTACAAGCTTTGCGCCAAACGCCGATTAATCGATTAAGCATTGGTATTCAGTCATTTGCAGAAGAAGATTTAAAATTTATGAATCGCGCGCATAACGCCACGGAAGCGAAGCTTTGCATCGAAAATGCTTTGGATGCTGGTTTTGAAAACTTGACCGTTGACTTGATTTATGGTTCGCCAACAACAAACGACGCGCAATGGGAATCTAATATTCAAACGATTATAGATTACGATATTCCTCATATTTCTTGTTATGCCCTGACGGTAGAACCGAAAACCGCGCTCTATCATTTTGTAAAAGTCGGCAAAGCCCCGGCGATAGATGAAGAACAAGCAGCCAGGCAGTTTGAAATATTAATACAACTACTTACTAATCAAGGCTATGAACATTATGAAATTTCCAATTTTGCTAAGCCCGGTTGGTATGCAAAACATAATTCCAGTTATTGGTTTGGCGAGCCTTACTTGGGGATTGGGCCAGCGGCATTCGTTTGACGGGGAGCATATTCGACAGTGGAATGTGGCAAACAATGCTTTATATATTAAGAATATGCCGCATCTCGAAGGTGGGGCATATTTAGGCATTCAAGATTTAGCACACCTCGAAGGTGCGCCAAATCCGCTTTTTGAAAAAGAAATGCTTACACCCGAACAACGCTATAATGAATACATAATGACGAGCCTTCGCACGATGTGGGGCGCAAAACTCCCTGATATCCAGGCATTTGGCAAAGATTTTGAAGCGCATTTTTTACAAACCGTACCATCTTTTATAGAAAAAGGCTGGATTTTCGAGAAAGATAATACGTTCATTCTCAGCACTAAAGGCAAGTTATTCGCAGATTTTATTTCGGCGGAATTGTTTAAGGAGGTTGAGGAGTTGAGGAATTGAGGAGGTTTTTGTTTTACAATTTTAACCTCCTCAACTTTTTCAAAATTATCTGCGATTTCTGCTATAATAATTCCGATTTCGGTCTCTATCCTTTTGATAAGGCGCATTAGAACGGCGAAAATCGTCATTTGCTGAAACCGTTTCCACAGATGGACGATATGGATGCTCTTCTATAATAGTCAAGCGCTTTTTCGTCAATTTTTCAATAGCATTCAAGTATTTACGCTCTTCCCTGGCACAGAATGAAATAGCAATTCCTTTGGAGCCGGCGCGGCCCGTGCGGCCAATGCGGTGCACATAGGTTTCTGATTGCTCAGGAATTTCGTAATTAAATACATGCGTAATATCGTCAATATCAATGCCTCGCGCGGCAATATCAGAAGCAACTAAAATATGTACGCGTCCCTTACGAAAATCATTGAGTACGCGCTGCCGTTCGTTTTGAGATTTATTACCATGAATCGCACCCGTAGGAATAGAAGCTTGATCCAGTAACTTAGCAAGTTTATCCGCACCGTACTTGGTACGTGTAAAAACAATACCCTTTTTAATCCTGTTTTCTCGAATTAAATCTCGCAAAAGCGCAATCTTCGCGGGCTTTTCTACAAAATATAGCTTTTCTTCAATGGCGCTGCGTGTTTCCTTTGGAGGGGCAACTGTGATTTGCAATGGCTTGTATAAAAACTGATCGGCTATTTCCTTTACTTCCGGCGACATCGTAGCTGAAAACAGGAGCGTCTGACGCGCTTTCGGCAACATCGCAATAACGCGCTTCATATCATGAATAAACCCCATATCAAGCATTCGATCAGCTTCGTCGAGCACAAATATTTCCACTTTTCGCAAATCAACAAATCCTTGATTAGCAAAATCGAGCAATCGCCCGGGCGTAGCAATCAATATATCCGCGCCATGACGCAGGTTAGCCAATTGCCCATGCGCCGGTACACCACCAAAGAGCAAAGCGCTTCTAAGCCCTGTATGCTTGCCGTAAGTGTCAATACTATCCGTGATTTGAATAGATAATTCGCGTGTAGGCGAAAGAATCAATGCACGAATGGTGCGCGGAGCATTAGGTTGGTCTTGTGGAGTTTCCAGTAAATATTGTAAGATCGGCAGGGAAAACGCAGCGGTCTTGCCTGTGCCAGTTTGGGCACACGCTATCAAGTCGTCGCCCTGCAATACGATTGGTATTGCTTGTTCTTGGATAGGAGTCGGATCTGTGTATCCCTCTGCCTCCAAGGCACGAAGGAGTTGTTTATCCAGCCCCAATTCTTTAAATGTCATGTAAAATTATTAAATAAAAAAATTGCTCAGTCGAGATAAGGAAAGAAATGCTTGCCAGTATCGGGATGAGTTTGATTACTTTTAAACGACAAAGATATAATAATAGTTTCAATGCATGGAGAAATATATCTGATATTCACACATAAGACGCTTTAACTGTTCATACAATATTTAATTCCAATAAAATCAATTCACTATGACTTTCCCTATCCAAATTCCTTCCGTAGAACCTATCCTCAACGTATAAAGCCCGCGACCCAGGTTTTGTAAAGATATATGATTGGAATTCAGCTTTTTAGTCAGGCTAAGCCGTCCGTTGACATCAAATATTTGCACCATCGCATCGGCAGGTGCATTGCTAATCGTAATAAAATCTTTTGTCGGATTAGGATATATTTTTATATCTAACTGTTTATCAATCTGATCAATACCCGTCGAAATATTTCGATATTGGTTAAAAAAGATATACGCCTGAAAGACCGCCGGAAAGACGCATCCGCCATGATCGGCGTAGAATTGGCATCAATTTTCATGACATCCGGCGCACCGCGCAAATTCATCACAGAATCTGCCACCACGCTGTTGCGATAAGGCACTTGATCGTCGGCAGTGCAATAAACAATACGCGTTGGAGCTTGCGGTGCCCAATCGTACACATCATTATTGCGCAAAGCCACATTAAATGGGTGATTGGAGTCATTAATAACCGCATTCAGCACGCTATCCTGGAACATATATTTTGGGATCGAAGCGCCGTTATTCTGCTCTAAAGCAGCAATTAATAAATTATTTAAAGTTGTTAATGAAAACGTACCTTCAAAAAATTTATCGATCATGCTGGCATAAATCGGCTTGAAAACTGCGCCCAGGCTATCAAATAAACCGTAAGCTTCATCGTAAGAAATAATTGTAAAAGGAATATATGCCGGGAAAAAATATTCTGAATCGCCGATAATCAAATCGCGCATCACCCCGGAAATACTATACGGGCCCGACAAATGCGCCGCCGCCGTTACCGTGAATAAAGCGCTTTGATTTTGCTCGATTTCCCGATGCAAGGCCATTGAAGCGTGACCGCCCTGCGAATAACCTGTTATAAATAATTGATCGTTGAGTGCAATATTATTTTGAGCAGCAAATTCGCGCGCCGCCAGCAGCATATCCACGGAAACAGAAGCCTCGGACTCGGCGTGTACATAAGGATGAAAACCGCGCGACTCGCCCAAACCAAGAAAATCGGGCATAACGGTGACATAGCCTACCCCCGCAAAAACCGCACCGAGTTCAAAACCGCCTTGCAAATTGGAAGGTACATCATTCTTGGAACTAACCGTTCCGTGCTGTGCACAAAGCAAAGGCATCACCGCGTTGGGGCGTTCGGGAACAAGGATAAGTCCAGAGGCGGTATCCGTTAAGCCTTGCAAATCGGGCGTGGTGTATAAAATTTTATATAATTTCACCCCATTTTCAAAAAATGGGCCGTATTGCGCGTTGAGTTGGTCTTTGGTATAAGTACCTTTTAATTGGCTACTGATAAATTCTTGCGCTTGCAGATCAGAAAAATTAATAAAAACTAAAAATAACACCGATATTTTAATAAAATAGGACATTTTTATTACATTTTCTTTTCAAAAAATAAATAGTAAATTAAAATTTCAATACATTAATCTCTTTGCCAAACCTAATAGATTTTATATAATTCACAGTTTAATAATAATTTATATTATTTACATCAATATAAATAATATTACAAAATCATTAATCTTTTATTACAATCCGTTTTTCTCGATTTCCATAATCGCTTCGATATGGGCATCGGCAATTTTTTGGCGTACCGTGTCTTTCATCAGTTCAGCTGCCTCCGATTTAGTATTGTAAAATCCATTTTCGGTAAGAATAGCAGGCATACTCGTATAAACCAGAACGTACAAAGCGGTCTGCTTGGTTGTTTTCAAATTGCGATTTACAAAACCGGTTTTTTCGATTAAATGTTTTTGAAAAACCGCTGCCATTTTTTTACTTTTTGCGCTCGAATCATGATGCCAGGTCTCGATGCCTTTGGCCCCAGGCACTGCCCACACTTTGGTGCTGTCGCCATTCACCGGAGAAGCATTGGAATGCACGGAAATGTATAATTTCGGCAAGTCCGACTTCTTAGTATTGGCGCGGGTTACACGCACTTTGAGCGAAATATCTCCTTCTACCTCCGGCACCACATTATAATATTTTACACCTTCTTTATCCAATTTGGTCATAATTCTTTTTACAATATCCCGATTGAATTCGTATTCAAAAAAACGGGTTTTGCCATCGTCAAACAACGGAGAACGCTTGCCAGGCGTGGCTTCGCCGTGTCCATTATCAAAGCACCACAAGTAACGAGGCTTATGTTTGGAAGTGTCCGCTGTTGGCGTTTCCGTTGGTTTTGTTGGGACATCCGCTTGTGGCGTAGGCGCTGTTGGAGTAGCAGGCGTTGCAGGCTGTTCATCAAACATGTCTTTGTCAAAATCCTCATCTGCTTTGGCAGGCGGATTGAGCAAAATATCCATTTCATTGACGGTGACGATTGTATCTTTCGCTACTTCCATCGCGTCTTTCGGGAAGCCCGTGTCATCAGGGATTGGGCGAGGTTGAGGTTGCCCGGATTCTTTTTTGCTACCGCCAAATAAGGATTTAAATAAAGATTTGATTGCTTCAATGATTTGCTTGAACATGGAAGTTGGATTTTATGAGGGCCTTTGATGATTGGGTGCTAACCGATAAGCCCAGTTATAAAGTCAAGTCAAATTTAAAATAAAAATTCCATTTTAACAGAAAATCAGCAATTGCGTCGAATTTTGACAAAATTTACAAATATTAGGGATTCCAAATTTTCATCTCGACGGGGATAAAACTACACTCGAAAGACTTGATTATCAAACCGTTAAAACGGTTTCGCAATGGCGGATATTTCAATAGCCCAACGTTTAAACGCTGGGCTATTGAATACAGAATATATTTTTGCAATATTATTTTTTGGCAGCAGAAGTAAATATTCGCTTCCAGTTGATGCCTTTAGCCAATTGCCCTTCTTTGAGTGAAAACCAAATAAATAAAGGCTTACCCACGATATGATCTTCCGGCACGAAGCCCCATACGCGCGAGTCTTCGGAGTTGTGACGATTATCGCCCATTGCCCAGAAGTAATTCATTTTGAAGGTATAACGGTTGGTTTCTTTTCCATTTATGAAAAATTTACCGTCGCGTTCCGCAAAATCATTGCCTTCGTACACATCAATGGTACGGCGATACAGCGCAATATTTTCAGGCGTCAAGTCAATGGTAATGCCCTTTTTCGGCACCCAGATCGGGCCATAATTATCTACCGTCCAGCCTTCGGTTCTATTCGGGTCATGCGGAAAAAGCTTGTCGCCGCCAGAGACGCGCGCCATGTCCAGGTAATCAATTTTGATGCCCGCATCCATCGCCTGGATTTTCTGTTTTTGCTCATCGGTCAGGATGAAGATCATCGGGTTGGAATTAGCGCTCACCAAGTCTTCGGTAGAGATGCCCCAATCCGAGAAATTACGCGTATTGATCGTTACGCCTTCCGGGATTTCCACAGAATGCATAAATTCCATTTTGGATGGATTCTTCGCAGGCTTACCATTGACGAATAATTGACGGTCACGAATCATAATTGAATCGCCACCCACTGCTACACAACGCTTTATATAGTGATCTTTTTTATCCATTGGGCGCGTGACGAGTTTCTTGCGTCCGGTTTTGATTTGCTGTGCATAAGGCGCAGGAATACTATTTCGACGATAATCGTGGACACTCCAGGTACGGTCAGGGAATACATATACGCTGTCGCCTTCAGGATAATTGAATACAATAAGATCGTTTCGGTCAATACTTTCTATTGCCGGCAAACGATAATAGGGCAAACTCGGTTTTTCCAAATAAGTTTCACCTTCAATCACTTTCAATAATTTCATAATACCTCGACCGCCGCCCGCGCCAAAACGATTGTGAAATAAGGGGACTTGCACAACCGTCATTGGTGTGCGAATGCCATAATGCGCTTTGCTTACAAACAAAAAATCACCCACCAACAAGGAATCCTCCATCGAAGAAGTAGGAATCACGTAGGCTTCGATCAAAAACATCCGAATAAAAGCCGCCGCAAAAACCGCGAAAATAATGGCTTCCGCCCATTCGCGGAGCTGTGTTTTTTTATAAGGATTCGCAGCTTCAAGCTTGCTCAATTGCTTTTTGTTGTTGTTAGCTTTGGCTTCCTGCAATTGCTTCCGAAACTCACGTTCTTTTATTAAAGTCGGACCATCATATTTTTCTTTTTCAGTAAAAGCCAGATAAAAGAAGAAAAACGGCGTAGCAATCACGGATAGTAAGCTTTCCCAAAAAGTATAATGCCGGAACGAACGCACCATATCAATAGCCAAGCCAGCATATATAAAGAAGTTGACGATCGGAAAAAGCATCCACGCAGCGTGCCAGGGACTGCGCCCTACCCCTTTGGCCCAAACGACAAAATTAAGCCCGGGCACCAAGCCTTTCCAACCTGCTTCTCCAATTTTCGGAAAGAGAAAATATAAGCTGATGCTTAAAAGTATATAGCTGATTATCAAGAAAATGAGGATACTCATTTATACAATTTTTAAAGAAAAGTCAAAAATAACTTATTGATGCTGAACCCCAAAACAAAATCTTATTCGACTTTTACATTTTGCGGTTTATCAAATGCTAAGGCCTGCAAATATAAATGAAAAAGCTGGTGAGAAAAGAATAAGGCTACAGTAGATTGGACAAGCGCGAAGCTTTTCTCGACCAAAATGGAATTATTCTGCCAAAACAAAGCCCGTCACCCAGAGTTTTTCTGCTTTTCGCTGATGATTAAAAAATACCCTTGCATATTTTCGGAAATACCCGGGAAGCGCAGCGTCGTATTCTAATACGATTGTACCCGTCGAATCAGGCATTACAGGCGCTTGCACCCAAGTCGAACCCGTACAACCGCAGGAAGTACGCACGTTGTCAATCACAATCGGCTCGTCGCTCAAATTTTTGAAAGTGAAGGTATGTTGCACCGGCTCGCCCAAAGCAATATCGCCAAACTCATATTCGGTTTCCGCTTGCCATTCTATGATGTCAGAAAAATCTGATTGAAAATAAGATACAAATGAAATAAAATAAATAGCTAAAGCCAACATAATGATTTTATATTCGATTCGCCTTTTGAAACGAAAAATTATGCAAATTATTCACTTGCGCCAAAACAAACCCAACTTTTTTCATTATAAATCATTGATTTTCAAAATACTGAAAAATAATCAATCGTCAATAATTTATTCACTCATTTCACGATTAATCCCCTCTTCCCCAAGTTTCCTGATCTCCAAATCTTCCTTTCTTCTTTCTAATACCCGATGAAACCTCAATAAATGTTGGGGATCATTTTCATTATACAAACATAAAATTAACGTCGTACGCTTGCGACGATCCATCGGAAACAAGATTTTCACAGGATTATGCACATAACCATTATCTTCAAATAGTAGAATCTGTCGATTGCGCGTAGGCAAGCGAAATAGTAATAATTCTTCTGCATCCTTTGGTATCGGCACATCGCTGTACCCTTCTTCTTTCAGAAATTCCCGAATCATGCGATAACTATTTTCCAGACTGGAACCAGCGAAAACAGTACGGTACTCGTAGCCGTCGCATTCGCCGCCCAAGTAATCAGAGTCTGCTGTGGGAAAATCTGCTCGCATTGGCATTGTCGAAAATCGCTGATCTTTGATTCAAATCTGACGGCGGCCATGACATAGTCATCCCTAAGGGAAGGCACGCCGATACATTTTGCAAATTTATCAAACTTTTTGTTTAAATTTTAATACAAATTTTCAAAATCGCCAAACCAAAAACCTCCAAACTCCCAAACCTCCAACTTCAAAACAAAAAAACTTATCTTCGCATCGCAATGGCTAAATCAAATACTCACCGACCATCCACACAGACTCAAAGCCAACTCTCGCTGTTCCAATCCGCCAACGGAACGGGCAAGGATGCTTTTGACCTCAACCAACCACTTTTTCGCATCCGTGAGCGCGGGCACTATGGTTTTATGAATAGCCAAGGTGAAATCATGATCGAACCTCAATTCCTGGACGCCGAAGATTTTTATAATGGTTTTTCAAGAGTCTTATTGAATGATAAATTGGTACCGATGGACAAGCTCGGCCGACTGTTGATGAAGCGTTTGTTCAATTACGTCGGTTATTTTAGTGAAGGACTTGCTCCGGTGCAATTGGTGCGCCGTTGGGGCTATTTGAATGTAAATGGAAATCTTGCCATCGAACCACAATTTGAAGAAGCAGGTGAATTCAGTGAAGGGCTCGCGCCAGTGCGCCTCGGCGGGCGTTGGGGTTATATCAATCCGCAAGGAGAATTTGCGATTCCACCTCAATTTGCTTTTGCTGACGTTTTTTCCGAAGGGCTTGCCGCAGTAAAGTTGGACGAAGGCTGGGCTTATATGGATACCGCAGGAACGATTATAATGCTTTTACCTTTTGATGAATGTTTCTCCTTTCAAGGCGATGTAGCGCCAGTGCGGCTTGGCAGACAATGGGGATTGGTGCATCGCTTCAGCGAAATTTTACTCGAACCGCAATTTGATATTCCAAATAACGAGCCTTACGGCGAATTTTCTGATGGATTGGCGATTATTATGCAAGATAAATATTATGGCTTTGTAAATACCGAAGGTGAAATAATTATAAAGCCGCAATACACTTATGCTGGAGATTTCAGCGAAGGACTCGCGCCTGTGAAAAAGGCTACCAATTTTGGTTTCATTGACAAAAAAGGCAAACAAGTCATTGATTTTCAATTTGATGATGCTGGCATTTTTAGTGAAGGGCTTGCGCCAATTAAAATCAAAGATCGCTGGGGTTTTGTAAATAAAACTGGAAAAATTATTATCCCACCTCAATTTAACAACGTCATTCCTTTCCGCGACGGCTTGGCTTGGACAGAAACCAATGGGCAATGGGCATATATTGATAAAGATGGAGCAATCGTTTGGCAGGAGGCTTAAATAAACTGAATTTTAATATAAAACTTTAAACCTTCTTAAATCTTTACTAATTGCTTATCATTTGCAGAAATAATTCACAATCTTCTTATGGAACAATTCTATTTCAATTCAATTTTGCAATCACATCCACATTTCCTTTCACCGCTTGCCCGATTTTCACTTCAATCTTAGCATCCAACGGCAAAAACAAATCCACCCGCGAACCAAAACGAATAAAGCCCATTTCGCCGCCCTGCGCTACCTGCTGCCCGACTTGCAAATAATTGATAATGCGTCGCGCCACTGCGCCCGCTATTTGTCGAATCAAAATATCGGTTTTACCATTGTTGATCACCACCGTTGTACGCTCGTTTTCGGTAGAAGACTTTGGATGCCAGGCAACTAAATATTTTCCGGGATGATATTCATAATATTGCACCACGCCGCCCACCGGATTTCGATTGACGTGCACATTCATCGGCGACATAAAAATAGATACCTGCAAACGCTTATCTTTAAAGTACTCCAATTCTTCCGCAACTTCGATCACCACCACTTTTTCCATCCGCGGGCGCATAGACAAGATGATTATCGAGCTTAGAATCAGGCGCTTCGGGTTGCGAAAAACTGCACTACAAATACCAAGAACACCGTCAAGCCACCCATGATAAACCAAGCCCAAAACTCCGGCAACAACAAATTACCCAATGCAATCAATAAGATACAAATGCCAATCGTAATCGCTATAATCGTGCGTCCTTCGCGGTGGATATTCATATAAAGTTTATTTAATGCTATTGCAAAGGTAGGAAGCGGTATTTGAGATGAGAAGTATTGCCAAGCTTTTTTGGGCTTATACTTTTATGAAAGTTTAGTCCCTATGGGACATCCAACCTTTTTTTTTCCCTTTCCCCCCCCATAAACAAAAACAATAATTTACCTCGGAGCCAAATATTGACCCCCAACAAAAAAGAAACCTTCCCCGAGAACTTTAAAAACAATACCTTTTGTGCAAAAAAAAAATTTAAACAAATACTCAAACTCAACTCCATCTTTTCTTTTCCCCACACCACGGGATAGGAACCAAAAGCGAAAAAATTTAAACAAACCCCCCCCCCCACAAATAAAAAATTTGGACCCAAATTCCCATGATGGAGCCGATATACCTTTTTTGAGTTGCCCCCCCCCCCCCCCCCCCCCCGCCCCCCGGGGCCCCCAAACAACCATTTCCCCGGGGGGACCAGACAAACAACCCCCCCCCGGGGGGGGGGGGGGAAGGGGTCCCCCTTTCCGGCTCCCCAAAACTATTATTCAATACTCGAAAAACAAGAAGAACTCTCGAAAGGCCGCAATTAAAAAACATTATCTTTGAACATCATAGATACGACCAACTCTATGCCCCAAAAACGACAGCTATGAAAAAGATTAAGCTCTTCCTCGCTTCCTCGAATGAATTAAAGCCCGAACGCGAACGCTTCGAGATCGAAATCTATCGCAAATGCAAAGCCTGGTGGGACCGAGGCATATTTCTGCATTTGGATATTTGGGAAGACCTTTCCGCGCGGATGTCGCTCGAAGGTTCGCAAAGCGAATACAACAAATTCGTACAAGCCGCCGATATCTTTGTGCTGCTGGCTTATACCAAAGTAGGTATGTACACCGCCGAAGAATTTGAAAAAGCATTCGGTCAATTTCAATCCACACGAAAGCCATTCATTTTTACCTATTTTAAAATCTGCCCGAAACTACTGATAATAGCTTGGCGCAATTCAACAAAAACTATCCGATTTCATCATTTCTACAGCCCTTTTATGGATGCCAACGACCTGTGGAATCAATTCAACAAAGAACTGGAACGATTGGAAACCAAGGAATTCAAAGAATTCTTACAGCCGGAAGGACAAAGCAATAGAACCATCATCCAAAACGCGGAAAAGATTTACAACATCGACCGCATTGACAACGCCGATTTTTCCTGAAACCCCAACGTCCACGTCCTGCAATGAAATACAACATTTGTTAATTTGTAAATCGCGTTTCTGAAATACCACTGCGTGGCGGCTGCCCGGCAAATCACTGTTCGACGGAGGAGTTTGATTTGCCTAGACCTTTTTGGTGACTTTTTGGGGCGATGCCAAAAAGTTACAAAGCATCAATTTAGAAGACAATAAAAATAAAGCATATCTTCCCAAACTACACTTGAAAAAAACCAAAACCTTATTTATGCAAAACCATTCCAACATACACGGCAACCACAACATCGTCCTCCAAGATGTGAGTAACAGCACCATCACCTTAAAAATAGACGATGATAAAATAGAGAGCATCAATAACAACCTTACTGATTTAAAGCAATTCATGGAACGCCAGGGTCAAAAGACTTTTACGCTGCGGAAAAGCTATACAACATTGACCATATCAATGAAGCCAATTTCCACACTACCATAAAAGAAATCAAAATAATCAACAATAGTACTTTAAATGCAGGGCGCGACATTCATGTAGGCGATGAAATTCATCATCATTATGGCGACCGCAAAATCAAAAAAATTCCTCACCAATCC
>JADJNW010000014.1 GCA_016714085.1 Saprospiraceae bacterium | reverse complement strand
ATGCGTCGTAAGCCATTCCCATATCGCCTTTGATAAAAGCGGCTTCGGCTTTCATAAATTGCAATTCAAAATAGGTGAGCAGATAATGATCCAATTTATCCTTGAAAATGTATTTGCCAGGGATAGTCGCAGCGTTGGTTTCGGTGGGCGAAACCCCCCAAAACAAAGGAATTCTGGTCGGATCATTGTTCACATTGGTCGGGTCGCCAGCTGTTGGCACTACGCCACGGAAAACGCCGTCAGGAGATGCAGTGAGCATAACCGGAAGCCGAGGATCGCTTACGCCATTAAAAACCGTTCCATTCAATAGATTTAAGAAAAAAACCGTAGGACGATAAGAACGAACGTTGTTCCGAGTCGGTCCCCAGAAATTGCCATCCGCGCTGCTTGTCCCTGCGTGAGGAATATTGAAATTATCAGCATTGGAAGCAAAAGATTTGTCCACGTATTCGATCACCTTGTTAGGATCGTAGCTCGCTTTGTTGCTGATATGGTGTGCATTGCGCGCCAATACTGCGTACACAAATTTTGTCCACTTGTCGCGATCTCCTTTATAAACAAGATCACCACGCGCCAAACCAGCTTGACTCACGCCACCATCGGTGCGGGAAAGGTCTTTGATAGCATCCTCTGCGAGGCGGCGCACTTCTGCGTAAACCTCCTCTTGGGTGTCATAGTCAAATACATAGCGATTGGGTTCCCATGCTTGCTTCAAGATCATTTCACCGTTTACATCGGTCGTAGTTTGCCAGCTCCAGGCGCGAATGGCTTTGGCCACGCCCACATAATCCCATTGTTCTTTAGCTTCCGCTTGTTCGATGACAAGGTCAATATTTTTACCGATTGACCAGTAGTGTGAACGCCACATCTCACCACCGCTATCACTACCAGGTGCGTATCCATGCTGATCCCAGATATTGTTTTTGGCAGTGGAAGCCCAGGTTTGAATATACTGTCCTACAAAGCGAGTATCAAATACTTCACCGCGAGACATTTGTGAAAAAATAGGCGGCAGCAGGGCAAAGCCTTCTGCGACTTGCGGGTTACTTGGGTCGAAATTGACATCCAGATAGTCGTCGCAACTGCTCAAAAAGAGGAGCAGCGTTGCGAATATAGAAGTTATATATAATTTATATTTCATGTCTTTTAAATTTAAATTTTAAAATGATACTGAAAGTCCAAGCGAGAAAGTACGCGGCAAAGATAATTTCCCGAAATCCATACCGAATCCACCAGCACCGCCCGTTGCCGGGTTGGTTGTGCTGACGTAAGGGTCTGCACCACTGTAATTAGTGGACAAGAACAAATCGGTTCCGTTGATAAATACACTTAGTTCCTTGATCGCCTTATCATTGCCCAACCACTTGCCTAAGACATCATACGTAAGCGTCACATCGCGAAGGCGCACCCAGTTGATATCTCTTTCTACAAAATCTTCAGGTTGAATCACTGTCGTATAATACAATTCATTGGCGCTTGGTGTAATCTGAATATTGTTCGGCGTTGGATTGGTTTCTTCGCTACCATTTTTCAGGACCCCAGGAAATACAAATGGTTCATCACGATTCAGTGTTCGCTCGCTCAAGCCCACTTGAGTCAAATAATACTCATTCCCATTGAAAATATCGCCGCCGTGGCGGATGTCTAATAAGAATGAAAGGCTCAGGTTTTTGAATAATCTGAACTCATTTACAAGCCCAATTACAAAATCAGGATTCCGATCTCCGATTGGGAGAAAGTTGGCATTACGCAATGGAAAACCAGTAGCAGGGTCGATTAGAATGTCTCCTTTGCTGTTGCGCAAATAACTCCAACCACCAATGGCTGTAGCTGTTCCCGCGCCTCTGTTGTTTAAAGTAGGATAAAATAAATTGGTTGGACTATTAAACCGGCTCGCCAGAATTTCTGCTGGCGAGAAAGCACTTGCACGGGCATTGCCTACTACCCAAGTGTCGGAATCGTAGTATTCGCTTACTTCTGCCGGCAAGCTCAATACTTCCGTTTTGTACTTGGTAAAGTTAGCTGAAATATTCCAGTGGAAATTCTCTGCCTTTACAGGAGTCAATCCCAATTGTACCTCCACACCTTTCGTATTGAGTTCACCACCGTTCAGCAAACCAAAGATAAAACCTGTACCATAGCTCAAGCGCTGTGTTACAATCTGATCGCTGATCGTTTTTGAAAATATTGCAAGATCCACAGAAATGCGACCTTTATAAAAGCTCAAATCGGTACCGATCTCATAACTTTCTACTTTTTCTGGCTTCAATGCAGGGTTATCGCCGAAGAAATCGTAGAGGAAACCACCACCTGTAGAAGTTTGCGGCACAAGACGTGCGCGAATTTTATAAGGTGGCGCAGGATTACCCACTTGCGCATAAGATACGCGTAACTTACCAAAGTCGAGTATGCCGATTTTATCTCGCAATGCTGGCAAGTCGGAAAAGACAAAAGTCAAGCCGGCCGATGGATAGAAATAAGAGCGATTGGCTACCGGCAACGTGGATGACCAGTCGTTTCTACCTGTAATATTCAGGATCAAGTAATTCTGGAGGTTAAATTCTGCTTTAGCGAAAGCGCCCATCAGTCGAGTTCTGGTAAGAATCGTTCTGTTGCGCTGAGTAGAAGGATCGGTGTTATTAACACTATTAAAATCAGGCAGATAGACTCTTTCACCGTAAACCGAAGTGACCTCATTTCGGCGATCATCGAGCGCTGTTCCAACAATCAAAGAGCCTTTTATTGTGCCCGTGCTTTTTTTGAAAGTCGTAAAAATATTGGTATTCAATATCCTTCCCACATCGGTGTAGTTTTCAATCCAACCTAAGCGGGGGTAACCAATATTGGATTCCGGGTGGAAATAACGATTCGCGTTGGTTGTGTAAATATCAGCACCAAAACGACCAGTGACCGTCCACCAAGGCAAAATCGTAGCATCCAGTGTCACATTGCCTATGGTACGATCGGTTTGTTCTACCCGAGCGTTTTTATAGACATTAAAATAAGGATTGTCATTATCTGAACCCGGATTGGCATTTGGCCGGGTAAGTCGACGAGTGCCTGCATCTGTAAGGTATTCGCTCATATTCTGATCAGAAGGATAGCGCAAAGCACCTGTCAAGTACCCTTGCGAACCACCGGGAGGTAGTGTATTGTTATTCCGCGAAAAGCTAAAGCGAGTTGAAGCACTTAGCCATGACAGCAATTTTGCATCGCTACTCAATGCTGCGTTGATTTGCTCGTAAGAATTTGTAGGAATAACGCCATCTGTTTTCAAATAAGCGCTCGATAAACGGTAAGTAATTTTATCCGATCCGCCCTCAAAGGAAAGATCATGGCGCATATTTGTACCCGTTTGGAAGAAATCTTCCAGATTATTGTAAAACGTAGTACCCGCAGGATATTTCGGGCCAAAATAGTCAGGATCATTGGGTTCTACCACGCCGTTTCTACCCCTTCCGTAAACTTGTTGAATTTCAGGGAATAAGTACACATCTGAAACCGCAAAACGAGTTTTGTAATTCAGTCTTCCGACGCCAGCCTTTCCTTTGCGGGTTGTGATCAGGATGACGCCATTCGCACCCTCGTTGCCATAAAGCGCTGCGGCTTCAGGGCCTTTCAGCACGGTCACATTTTCAATATCGTTCGGGTTGATTTCTGCCAATCGGCTACCAATGTCGTCGCGGTTATTGTTGACATTACCATTGATACCGGCACCATCAGAATAAAGGGTATGCTGATTAAACGTATTACTGTTAATTGGCAAACCGTCGAGTACAATCAAGGGTTGGTTGCTACTTCCGATAGAGTTGACCCCTCGAAGATTGATATTCACAGAGCCACCAGCCAAACCACTTGTAGGCGTCAAAGACAAACCTGCAACCCTTCCCTGTAAAGATAGAAATGCGTTGTCGCGTTGCGTACTTTGCAAATCTTCTCCCGTCACGGATTGCGTAGAATAACTCAATTTCCTTCGATCCTCTTTGATGCCAAGCGCTGTCACTACCGTTTCAGAGAGTTGGTAGGCGGCTTCGATCATGGTGATATCAATCGTCGTTTTAGTTCCTACCACAATGGTTTCAGTGTCCATCCCGATCATGGAGAATTCCAGTTCCTGTCCTTGTTGAGCAGATAGGCTGTAAGTGCCATCTACATCTGTCACTGTTCCCTGATTCGTACCTTTTACAAGAATAGTAACACCGGCGAGTGGAGCTCCGCTACCATCGCGCACGGTACCAGTAATGCGTTGTTGGGCATAAGATGTAGCCAAACAACCTGTAAAAATCAAAAACGTAAGGATGACGCGTCGGCATAACCCTATCATCCTCTTTGTAGAGTTAACAATCATGGTTAAAATGGTTTATTATAGAATCTTGTTTATTCTCTTTTACAAAGAACTCAGGATACTATATCACACAATATTTTTTTAGACTTTTGCGACACTTTGCAGACAAACAAAGTGTTCATAGGCAAGCTGTAAAGTTGTGAAATTTAAGGGTCGTTATTTTTTATAATGGCAAGTATAACCGTACCTCTCAAATTGCAAAAAGCTTTGAGTGCAAAGAAAATTGCATGGAGGCGTCTGCCAACTTTCGTCATAAAATTAGTGAGTGTAAAACAATTCCTAAAATTAGTAAAATTAATGCAATTGTTGCGCAAATAAAAGAGGATTTTCCAAAAAACAAATCGAAATGTACCTTAGAGCCTGCCTTACTTCAAAACAGACTCTAAGGCATGCTTATTTAATGTTATTTCCAAGCGCCAAGAATCATGCCCATAATGCCAAGAAACAGAATTTGATAAATGGCATCAATTGCCCAGAGTTTAAAGGATTTTCGTTGGTATAAATAATTGACACCCATTGAAGTACCCACAAAGAGCAAACCAATCAGGATGCCATTGGTCAATCCGGAACTCAAGCTGAGCGTATCGCCTGCGATTTTGGGGAGCAGCATTGCCATGCCGAGCGACATGATAAGCATCAGTACAAAACTAGTACCGAAAGTAACACCCATATTACCGCTTTGCAAATATTCATCGGTGTAGCCGAGTTCTTTCTGCCAGGCTTTTCCGAATAATACAGGACTATACCACAGCGCGCCCAGTGCAAAACTCGCTACGCCCGCTACCAATACTGCCAAAAAATTGATGCTTGAAAAATCCATAATCGTTTTGTTTTGGTTAGTAACTAGATTTTAATAATATTTTAGAGATTGATTTATAGCTACTAAAATAGGGGAAGTAGAAAGGATGTGTTCATTATAAGTTAATTTTCCATCTTGCTCGTTTTCAATAGCTTTATAAATCCCTCTTCAAATTTACAATTTATTTCAAAACCCTATCCTTTTATGAAAAAGAATAGGGTTTTGAAAAGCAATTTTGAGATATTATTATTTTATCAGGGCAAACTCTTTTGAAAATTTTCCCAGGCGCTTTGACTAGAATCGAAAGAAGTATCGCATCCGCGCTCCAGCGCAAGCATATTGATATTTTCAATCCTGTTATCAGGATTGGGGTGCGTACTCAAAAATTGTGGCGGAGAGGCAGCACCTTGTTCGATCAATTTTTGAAAAAAGCTGGCAGCGCTATTAGCAGCGTATTCTGTTTCGCAGAGATAGATTACAGAATATTCATCTGCTTCTGATTCGTCGTCACGGCTGAACTTTAATGTTACTAAAGTTGCTAAAACATCAGTGAGAATACTTTGGTTATCACCCAAAAGCAAATCCAACAAAAAAGAAATTCCATAAACCTGTGATAATTGTTCCGTAGAGTGGCGCTGGTCAGCGTGCGCCATTTCATGCCCTAATACGCCTACCAAATCATCTTTCATGTCAAGAAATTTGATCAATCCGGTATATACAAAAATATAACCTCCGGGTGCAGCAAAAGCATTAAGCGTTTCTCCGTCATCGATAAGATAAACCTCCCAGGCAAATTCTTCTTGGTAAGTAATTTGTCCTGATGCAAGGATGTCATTTACAATATCTTCTACAAATGCATAGGCAGCAGGGTATTGCGAGCGATCCAATAAGGGATATTCCTGAGGATTGCCAAGCACCTCATTTTTGAGCTGCATACCGAGTTGTACATCATCTTCTATAGAAAAAATATTAAACCCACCCTCTTTACTGCAAGAAAAGGCAAAAAGAGATAAAGTAAATAAAAGGATTAAGGTGCGCAGATTCATATTCAAAAGTTTATGCTTTGAAAAAATAAGTGTTTTCTATTTAAAATAGCGGACGAGTTATATTAAAGGTTCATTTAGTACAATATTTTTTGATTGTAATGTTTTTGATTGAACATCATCACAAGTTGCTCGTTCTTTACAAAATGATTATTGATTGATAACAAAATCGAATAAACCATGAAACACTATCTTGTTATTATTACATTATTAATACCCACGACATTTGTTGTTGCTCAGGAGGCTAGCACTTTTTCTATTGGGCCACGCGTGGGTATTAATTTCTCCACTTTGACAAACACCGATGAAGCAGAATTCAAACCAGGACTGGTTGCGGGGCTCACTTCTACTTACAGTATCAATGAAAAACGGGTCTTACTTTTGACGCCTTGTATTCGCAGGAGGGCAGTCAATATGATATAAATGCTACCACTGTAAAAACCGATTTGGATTATATCCGACTCCTATTGGCTTATAATGTATTTTTTGGGGATTTGGGCGACAGATTGCGCCCCAAGTTATACATTGGCCCAACGCTTGGTTTTTTAATTGACGCGGATACTGAAGTCAGAAATCAGGAAACCGATATTATGGATAACTATAAAAATTTGGATATTGGATTGGCCGCTGGATTGGGCTTTAATTATCGCATTGGTAGTCAGCAATGGCTCAACTTTGATGCGCGTTTCCAACCCGGGCTGACCGATATTGTTGAAAATAAACCTTCTGGTACAGATGCGATTAGAAATCAAGCGATCCAATTAAGCATAGGTGTTGCCTTTGGTTTATATTAATGTAGTTTATAATATTTTGTTATTGTTATTTTGGCAATGAATATATTGCCGGAGAAGCAAGGTCAAGCAGAACACTTGACCTTCTCTTTTTTAATGATTATGATGTAGTAACTAAATAAATTCCATCTTCTTCCAGGCGAATACTGCGTTGTTTGTAAAGCGAACCAATCGCTTTTTTGAAGGTTTTCTTGCTCATTTCCAGTAGTTTAGCGATTTCATGTGGTTCGCTTTTGTCTGTCAAAGGCAAGAAGCCGCCGCGTTCGTGTAATGCTTGTAAGATTTTCTCAATGTTTGTTTCAATATTCTCATAACCAGGCTTTTGTAAAAGCACATCGATTTTATTGTCCTCACGGATTTTACCAATATAGCCACGCCGCACATCGCCGGGGTGTACCTGCACGAAGAGTTCGTTATGATAAATCAAGCCTTTATGGCGTTGATTAATGATCACATTTATGCCTAATTCCGTTGACTCCCAAATGAGGATTTCAACTTCGTCGCCTTCTTTTACGGTCAATTCTTTGTTATTCAAAAAGCGCGTTATCCTTGCAGATGCGACCAATCGCTCCGATTCTTCATCCAAATACAGGTAAACCAAATAAGATTTGCCTTTTGTCATTTGACGCGGCTGTTCCCGAAATGGTACAAAAAGGTCTTTTTCCAAGCCCCAGTCCAAAAACGCGCCATGCGCAGTGACATCTTTCACACGCAGGTAAGCAAATTGATGCAGGGTAATTTTAGGCTCTAAAGTCGTAGCGACCATGCGATCTTCACTGTCATTATATACAAAAACACGGATTTCGTCTCCTTCTTTAGCATTTGCGGGTGCGTATTTCCAAGGCAATAACACTTCTTCTACGTCAGGGTCGCCGAGGTACAAGCCTTGTGTGGTTTTGCGCGAGATGACGAGCGTATTGTATTTTCCGAGTTCGATCATGCTTCTTATTTTCGGGATGGAAGGTAAGAAAATTCAAGTAATTTGTAACTTCTGCGCAACTATAGAGTATGTTTATTGTCTTTCAATTATTTGGAGAGAATGGACTTTGGGTAAAATTATTCATTTTTCTAAATACCCAATTCTCTTTACTTTGCAAGGGAAAAACAATTGAACTAACTCATTCGCCATGAAAAAATCACCCGTTTTGCTCCTGAGCATCCTGCTCCTGGCGTTTCTTTCTATGAACGCCCAACCAAGTTCTGAATCTACTTCCAATGAAAAATCCGTTTTTAGCGAGAAAAAATCCTACTATACGCAAAGAGTGAAAGACAAGCCGCCACTCATAGATGGCCACCTGACAGATGAAAGCTGGAATCAAGTGGAATGGGGTACGGATTATATCCAGCTTGACCCAACGGAGGGCGTGCCGCCGACGCAAGAAACGGCTTTCAAGATATTGTATGATGATAAATACTTATATCTGGGATTTCGCTGCTATGATAATGACCCGGATAAAATTGTGCGCCGCATGTCGAGAAGAGATGGGTTTGAAGGTGACTGGATCGAATTTAATGTGGATAGTTATTTTGATAAGCGCACCGCTTTTTCGTTTACCACTTCTGCATCAGGTGTAAAAAGCGATGAATTTGTCTCGAATAATGGGAATAACTGGGATCCTAGTTGGAATCCAATTTGGTTGACCAAAACACGGATCGATTCTTTGGGTTGGACTGCAGAAGTGCGCATTCCGCTTAGTCAGATTCGCTATGGGAATAAGGATGAACATATCTGGGGCATTCAAACAACCCGCCGAGATTTTCGACAACAATCGCGCTCTGTGTGGCAACCTATTTCGCAAAATGACATGGGCAACTGGGTAAGTAATTTTGCTGAATTGCGCGGATTGAAAGGCATCAAGACCCAAAAACAGATTGAGATACAACCCTATGTAGTCGGGCAAACGGAGTCTTTTCAAAAGCAAGAAGGCAATCCTTTTGCTACGGGTTCGGCTAACAAAATAACCGCTGGTCTGGATGGAAAAATCGGTGTTACCGGCGATCTTACCTTGGATTTTACGGTGAATCCTGACTTCGGGCAAGTGGAAGCCGACCCTTCGGCCTTAAACATAGATGGTTACCGCATTTTTTTCTCCGAACGACGACCTTTTTTCATCGAGAATCGCAATTTGTTTGATTATCAATACGCTTCGGCGGAAGCTGGTGGCAATTTTACTTCGGATAATTTATTTTACTCGCGCCGCATTGGGCAAGCACCACACAGTTATCCTAATCTTGGCACTAATGAATATGCGGATGTTCCTTTAAATACGACCATTCTCGGCGCTGCCAAATTCAGCGGAAAAACAAAAAAAGGCTTGGGTATTGGCATTCTGGAAAGCGTGACCGCTAGAGAAATTGCGGAAATTGACAATAATGGTGAGCGCAGGGAAGAAGTCGTCGAGCCACTTACGAATTATTTTGTGGGAAGATTTACCCAGGATTTTAAGGAAGGACAAACCGTGTTGGGAGGCATTTTTACAGCTACATCACGCGATTTGAAGGATACAGGTTTAGATTATTTGCATAAATCAGCTTATTCGGGTGGGGTTGACTTCGTCCATTGGTGGAAAAAACGTACTTATTTTCTTTCGGTCAATGGCATTTTTAGCAATGTAAGTGGCAGCACACAAGCAATCACTAATACACAACGAGCCTTTGAACATTATTTTCAGCGCCCCGACGCCAAACATGTAGAAGTGGATACCAATGCCACTTCTTTATTTGGTCATGGCGGGAATATCAAAATTGGTCGCCTGAACCAAAACTGGAAATTTGAAACGGGCGTCACCTGGCGTTCGCCGGGCTTGGAACTCAATGATTTAGGCTTTATGACAAATGCTGATGAAATCAACTATTTTCTCTGGACGGGCTATCGTTTCACGAAACCTTTCTCCGTATTTCGTTGGTTACAAGTGAATTACAATCACTGGTCGCGTTGGGATTTTGGCGGACGCAATCTCTACCAAGCGGTGAACAGTAATGCCCATATGCAGTTCAAAAACTTTTGGTCGCTTGGTGGTGGACTTACTTTTGAAAACAAAGATATTTCCAATAATGCCTTGTTTGGAGGGCCGGCACTTCGCCGCTCTAAAGGATTAGCTCCTTGGATGTATATTCGAACCGACCAACGCAAGGCCATTCGCTTCAATTTAGATGGACAATTTGCAAAAGGTTTTGATAAAGATGAGCCTCATACGGTACGCTACAGGCAATTTTCAGTGGGTGTGACCGTGCAGCCGTCGAATGCGATTAATTTTTCATTGAGCCCGGGTTACACTATTTACAGTAGAAAAATCCAAAATGTAAGTAGTGATGTATTTGAAGGGCAAGATCGTTACATCACAGGCGCTATAGATCAACGAACTTTAAGCATGACCATGCGCTTGAATTATTCTATTACACCTAATATTACATTGCAATATTATGGCCAGCCCTTTATTTCAAAAGGGCAGTATAAAGATTTTAAATACATTACAGATCCATTAGCGAAAAACTTTTATGATCGTTTTGAATTTTATGATAATAAACAGATTCAGTTTAATTTGGAAAATGAGCAATATGTAGTAGATGAAAACATGGATGGCACGACAGATTATACTTTTGGAAAACCCGACTTTAATTTTATGCAGTTCCGCTCCAATCTGGTAGCGCGTTGGGAATATATTCCTGGTTCAGAAATCTTTCTGGTTTGGTCACAAAGCAACACCAATACAGGCGATCCGAGCGAAAAACTCATCTCAAGTTTGAATGATAATTTATTTACACAAAAAGCGCATAATATATTTTTAATAAAATTAACGTATCGATTTTTGCCATAAGCTTAATAAAATAAGGGATCAGATGGTTTTTATGTAAAATTATCCGATCCCTTATCATAATTTATTTTGGAAAATTTTTTATCCTTTCATAAGTCAACACAAGATTTTTATTCTTTTCATCCAAACCAGTCCATGTCATTTTTGAATCGGAAAACGAAATGCGCCATGTTTGATCTTTTATATTTTTATCATAACTAATCAACTGTAAATCAGGGCGATGGGCATTGATATACCAAAAGCCAGTAGCGCGTTCCCCTCCGGCGGTTCTTTCCACATAAATTCGATCCCAGCGGATAAAAATATATGCTTTACCTTCGGGATCAAATTGATTGGTAATATCTTCATTTTGTTTCGTCACTTTTTCCAAATCCCAAACCCCTTGCATTTCATCGGCGGAGCTACGCGGTAAAGCTTCTGTTCTTTCCAATTCTACCAGTATTTTTTCACCTTCCTCCATTCTTTCCCATGTCATGTGTTGACCTTGATACTTAACTTTAAACGCCCCAAATTCATCTACCGGCCCGGGTTCTGAGAAGAGCGATAGCTCAGAAGTAGAAGTATCATAATTCCATGTCCCAAAAGTATGTTGTAACCAGCCATTACCAGATAATTGTGTGCCACCTGCTTCCAGCTTCACCCATTTTGCAACTGGCGTCATTACTTCATTCCCAACCAGTACTTTTTTCACAATCCATAACCCTTCTATTTGCGCTATTACATTTATATGTAATAAAATTAAAAAACAAGTAAATAAAATTATTTTATTTGAAGTTAATTTCATAAATATTAAAATTTAAAGAATAGAAATAAATTATACAGACAGATGCTTAATAAAAGATTTTTGGTGTATGCGATCATGAAATTTAGAATTATAATGTTTTAATCATTTTTTAAGTGAATATTAAGTAAAAAATAAGTGCCTGTTACTTGATTTGGTAAAATTTTACTTTTAATTTTAATGTTTTAAAAACCAATATTTTAAACTCAGGAAAATCATATTCTTGAGTAAGATTTTTTTACCTCAAAAAACCTAAATATCATGTCTAAGCCAAATCACGGTGATTTAACTCAACGGGGTATTAATATTGTTATTGATAATCAAAATTCCCCGGACGCGCCTTCCGAAGGTAGATTCGGACGTATGTTTCCCGAACTTGTCAACAAAGCTTCACGCCTACGCACACAGGAACTCGTAAAAATTGGAAGAAAAGGTGGCCCAATGGACGGTGGTATTCACACCGAGAGGACTTACTCTATCCCATTGGGATTCATATTTTTAGGGCAATTTATTGACCATGATATCACCTTTGATCCCATTTCGCCTTTAGATGCTGCACAAGACCCCTTAGCTGTAAAAAACTTCAGAACACCTGCCCTGGACTTAGATAGTGTATATGGAGATGGACCCGGCATTAGTCCGCACTTTTATAACCTTAATTTGAATGCGTTTGGAGGCGGCAATTTCAATGGTTTTTTGGTCACAGGCGCAGAAGGAGCTGCTTTCCCATTGAGCAATGGCTGGCGGCAGATGACCTGCCTCGCAATGCAGTAGGTGCGGCGATCATAGGCGACCCCAGAAATGACGAAAACAGAATTATCTCGCAGCTGCATCTCGCGTTTTTGCGTTTTCACAATCGGATGATGAAAAAATTTAATGGGAATTTTGAAGAAGCAAGCAAAACGGTACGCTGGAGCTATCAATGGATGATTGTACATGAGTTTTTGCCATGTATTATTGGAGAAAAACTTGTGCAAGAAATTTTATCTACTCCTGCGAAACAGCGTTTCTATCAACCCAAAGATCGTCCTTTCATTCCGATTGAATTTGCTGTGGCGCTTATCGATTTGGGCATTCGATGATTACCAATAATGTAGTATTGAACGATGAAACGCCTCCTTTAGATCTTTTCAGCTCAGAAGTGGGCAGAGGCTTTGCTCCAGTTTTGCAGGCGCAACAAATCGTAGATTGGAAACATTTCTTTGAAATTGATTTTAGTAAACCCCAAAAAGCGGGCAAGTTGGATGTAAGATTGGCTGCTACCTTATTAGAGCTGCCATTTGTGCCACCTACGGCAGAGCGCTCGCTGGCGGCAAGGAATTTGGTGCGGAGTAAAGATTTCAAGCTGCCTTCAGGCGAAGCGATTGCGGAGTTTATAAAAGAAAAAGTGAATGGCGTCACAGATTATGAAATTGAATTAACCAAACAAACCGTGGTTGATTTGCTGAAAAATGACTCGGAGACCGCTCAAATTAATATTCTTGATGCTGGTATTCCTTTGTGGCTCTATATTTTAGCGGAAGCTGCTTGTATAGGCCGCACCGAGAAAAATGGACAGAGAAGCCCCGGCGAAGGATTAGGCCCAGTGGGCGGTAGAATTGTCGGTGAAGTTTTAATCGGGTTGCTGGAAGCAGACATTACCTCCTATCTTTACAATAATAACAAAACTAACAATCCCCATTGGGAGCCGGAAAGAGGGGATTTTACAATGTCCGATCTGATCAAAGAGAGCTTGCTAGAAAAAGGTGTGTATAGAGGTGTAAGCACAGCGATATCGATTTGACCTATTGTTATAGCTTAAAGTAAAAGAAGGCGATACTTCTTCCTAGCAGGTATCGTCTTCTTTTTGCAATTGATAATCAAGAATTAAGTGCGACAAGACATTTAATTTTCCTTACTACGTATTTTGATTTCTATAAACTCCCTGACAGCAAGTTGATAATAAATTATTGTAAATCAACGATTTAGACTATCATTTTTTTTATTTTAAACCCCAAAATATTATGAGAACAATCTCATTCCTGCTGGGCATTATTTTCCCAGTCATTGGATTTAGTCAAAATTGCCCTTATACAACTGATCCGAACACCAAACTGAATAAAATACATCTCTATTTCCCTACAATAAATACGGCGTTTCCCAATTTTGGGAGCGGCCAAATATCAACTGATCCCCTAACAGTATTCGATGCCGATGCACTGTTCAGTGGAGCTTCTTCTAGTGATCTACAAGAAAACATTAGAGATTTGGTGGCTGATCATTTCTGCGAATTGGATGTAGGGGTGTTGAAAACGCAATCGCTTCCTGTTCTAAATACTACTACCAATGCTCGGGCAAATATTATAGGTATCTCCACTAGTGATGATGGTAATTCTTCAAGAATCGTTTTCGGTCTGGCGCAAGGGATTGACCTTAGTGAAGAAGCTAATTTGAGTTATGCCAGTATTTGGGTCGGTGAATTAAAAAATGAGTTTAGTGGCACGGGTGGCGCACTGAACTCCAGTCATACTGATATTTCAAAACGATGGGTCAATGCTATCGCAACAACAGCGGCACACGAAGCGGCACATAATTATGGATTGGATCATTCTATCGCTTTACCGAGCAGCTCACAGGAAGATACATTGACCAATCACCTTATGGCCGAGGGTAATACTACGGATGGTAATAATCGTGCAACTGTATCTAAGCATTTTAGCAATACCAGTTTTGGCGCATTAGCGCATAGATTGGGGCTTCAGGTAAATACTTTACATAGCTGGGAACTTATTAATCCTAATAATCAGGCAGCTGATCAGCTGATTATAACGGTGTTTAGCAAAGCAAATAACCTCACAATAAATAACGCAGACCTGAGTCGATGCCCCTGGCAAGCTCCGAGAGTAGAGCATATTAGTAATAACCACTGGCTTTTTGATGATATATATAAAAAATTTGAAATAATATTTGATCAACCCCAACCTGATAGCAGTGGGCAAGTTCCTGCCGGGCATAGATTCCATATAGGCTTGGCCTTTGAAGAAGATGAAGCAGTCATTGTGGTAGGTGTCACCTTGAAAAATGGTAATTTGACATTACCGTTGAGTCCGCGTACAGTTGGCTTTGACCAGGGATTTATTGATACATCGACAGGAGAAGTTAGTATGCGAATATTTAATAATGGTATCGATAGTTCAAGAGTAAGGCAACTCAGCACCACAAGACAAATACGGCTCGAAAATTTGAGAATTGACTTTCTGCCACGAGTAGCAGATTTAAAATCTATGCGCAATTTTGACGGAGGCATTTTCCCTAATCCAGAACAGGATCGGCTTGTCGATTTTCGAGGATTAAAGGTACTTTCAGAAGGTAATGTAGAGCAGCAGCAGCGCTTGATTTTAGATACGGTATTAGCCGTTTTTTTTGGGAAATTAACAGATCCTCGCCGTATAAATATCACTTTTGATTCTACGGGCTGTGTAAAAGGGATTGGGCCGGGAGATGTTTTCAATGGTAAAATCAATTATTGCTTCCATGGCACTTTGCTAAGTCTGTTTCCCTCCACTATGATTTACGTGACAGCCACTATTGTCGAACCTAATGCTACTTATTTTGATCCCAATCGAAATGAATTTGTAACAGGTGATCTGAGAACGTATGTGCAATATCAGTTTTCTGGCATCAAACCTGATTTTAATAATAATGGAATAGACGATTTGATTGATATAAAAAATGGAACATCGAAAGATGCGGATGGGAATGGCATACCTGATGATATTATTAAAGAGTTGCCACCAACGCCAGAAAGCCCGTCCTATATGCCTTGGTGGTTTTGGGGTATTATTATTGTATTGGGTTTAATAATTATATTCTTGTTGATCAATCGAAATCGAGAAACAGACGACATCAGATAAGATGATCTTGGAGAAGGAGGTTAGTGTTATGTATAAAACGCTAATCTCCTTCTACTTACAATCTGATTATCAATACTTCGCAGCCTGCCCTTTCTTTGGCAAAGATGCACGAATAAACTCGCGGATATGCTCATTTGCTTTGGCGAGATCTTCCTGGCGGAGGTACATCATGTGTCCGCTGCGATAACCCTCAAAACGCAGGCGATCTTTCATTCTGCCGCTGGGATCAAGATGCCACATCGAATATTTGGCATTAAAATAAGTAGTTGCACCATCGTAAAAACCCGATTGCACCATTACTTTCAAGTAAGGATTTTGGGCCATCGCCTGGCGGAGGTTTTCGCCAGTGTTATCACCGCTTCGATCCCAGGGATTGACAGGCCCGAACATATTATATTTGATATCGGTTTTAAAATTTAATTGATTTCTAAAGTAATAATTAATAGCCGGCGTAAATGAATGTAACCACGATGTAATTTCTGAATTATAATCAGGACTAACCCCTGCTTCCTTGCTATCAATGCCTTTGTAGCGAGAATCCAAGCGCCCAACGGTGTAGCCGCCGCGCTCACGCAGCAGGTCTTTCCAGAAGAAATTATAAGGTACATCCAGATTATGTTGTAAAATTGTTTTTTCTGATATGCCAGAGTAATACGCCATTTTTTGAGCCAGCGCTTTCCTCTTTTGCTCATCTATAAAACCGCCCATCGCCATAGCTGGAAGCAATTCGTTGATGGTGAAATTTTCTGCTTCCACGAGCAATTGATCCAAATCTTTTTGCTGTAATTCTGGTGCTAAAACTTTGTGAAACCAGGCAGTTGCGGCGAAATAAGGCAAGCGATTGGCGGCATCCACCGGCCCATCTCGTTCGATACCCAAGCCAGTCGGCGACACTAAAATCACACCATTGAGGTACATCCACTGCGCATTTTGCAACTCTAAAGCTAAGCCCGATACACGTGTGGTGCCGTAGCTTTCACCGATCAAATATTTGGGCGACTGCCAACGATTCTTGCGACTTACAAAAGTATTGAGCCATTCTGCTAAATATTTAATATCTGCATTTACACCAAAAAATGTTTCCCGCTTCGCATCTTTATCTAAAATGCGCGAATAGCCTGTATTGACTGGATTTATATATACAATATCTGCTACATCTAAAATAGAATGCGGATTATCACGAATGCCATAGGGTTGTACAGGGTAACCTTCGTCATCAATAATAATATTTTTTGGGCCGGTGTACGCAATATGCATCCACACAGAAGCCGAGCCAGGCCCGCCATTGAATGAAATCACCAGCGGACGCGCCGCGCGATCTTGTATATCAGTACGTTCATAATATGTATAATGCAGAGCAGCAATGGGTTTGCCAGCTTCATTCCAAACCGGCTGCGTACCTGTGGTAGCCGTATATGGCACACGCTGACCTTTGATGCTCACTTCGTGTTTGGTCATAATCATTGTATCTGCGGGGAGCATCCGCTCTTCTTGTGCCCGGCATACAATCATTATATTTACTAAAAGAAATGTAGTAATAATGAGTTTTTTCATGTTCAATTATTATTAGGCGTTAAAAAGGTAGGTTTTACGATTTAGACATTCTGTCAATAGAATATTTTCTATTAACTTGAAAGCAATAAGTAAGTATTTTTCTTGATAGGAAAAAACCAGGAGAACTTTGATTTGCAATCAAAGATAGTAAAATTGAAGAGGCTTAATTATCGCTGAAAGCATAATTGAGCAGATCATAAGTAGTGAGAATGCCCACTAAGGTGCCATCAGAATCCACTACTGGTAAGGCGTGGAAGCGATTTTCCCGAAAATATCCTGCGGCTACTTCTATGGTGTCGTTTGGTTGAACTTTAGCCACTTGCTTAGTCATCACTTCTTTCACCAGGAGCGATTTCATCAAAACCAGGTTCGTAACTTCGCTTCTCAAAGTATTAAAAAGCGTGAAGGAATTTTGCAAGCGCAAATAATCGGAATAGCTCAGGATACCTACAATTTTTCCATTTTCGGTGACAGGAAGGTGATGAATATTATCTTTTTGAAAGATCGAATGCACTTTATCCATTGTATCATTAGGCGCAACGCTAATGACATTGGTGGTCATAATGGCATTTACATAAGTCATCTTATTCATAATATCTAGTTTTTAAGGTTAAACGAATATCATTTATTACCTTAAAAAAGCTCATTGTCGTCATTTCCAACGCCTCCTTCTTCTATCAGATCCTCATCCTCTTCGTTGTACTCCTCATCGTCAACGTAAGTAGAATTAAAGCTGTAGGTCAGTAAGTCGTGTGTGGTCACAATGCCCACCAATCGGTGATCTTCCACTACTGGCAAAGCATGAAATTTATTGGTCAGAAAGACATCTGCCGCAAGCCCAATGGTATCGTCAGGATCAAGGGTCATAGGATAATTAGTCATAAAATCCTTGGCATGTAAAGACTGATAATGCGCTTCGCTCCAGGTTTTGCCGGTGGTTTGCTGCGAAAGGATATAAGATACTTTGAAAAAATCTTCTTTGCTGATAATGCCAATTAAAATCTCCCCTTTTTCAACCACAGGCAAGTGGTGAAAATCATTTTTCTTAAAAATATCATACACTTCTTTCGCGCTCGTATCGGGGGTTACAGTGATGAGGCGGGTCGTCATGATTTCGCTGATGGCTCGTTCCGGGTTCATACGTTTTGTTTTTTTGTTCATCGAATAATCTGATTTCCAATACTTTCGCTCTTGTTGTCAGCATAATAAGTAGCAGAAGCATCAAAATTGCCGAATACCCACAGGATTTCTACAAAAGCGGGCTCTATTTTCTTACAAGCTTTAGCGACTTCGGCGCGGTTAGCTGAATCAATTGCTTTATTTAGATTATTAATTACAGTAGTCATTACCTGCATTTTGGCTTTCAGCAAAGACGCTTTTTCTATATCCAGTTCATATAATTCTACATCAATAGGTTGAAATCGAACATCTTGCCAAGCCTGATTGGTTTCGAGAGCCATTTGCTCTAAGTCTTCCCATTGCAACAGACAAATCATTTCATCTTCGCTGGTTTCCATTAGCGTATTTGTAGCAGCCTGAAAATCATAGAGATAATCCAAATAATAATCAATACCAAAGCGTTCGCGCAAAGTGATGAATTCATCTTTTACTTGCTCCAATTGAGCAAAAGCAATTTTAGCGTTATTGCCATCAATAGCTGCATACGCATCGCCTAAGCGTTCGCCGATATTTTGAAAAGCATCGCGCCATTGCGACTCTTTCCTTGCAAATTCATATTGATTGCGCAGCTTTTGCCATTGAAAATCAAGGTAAAAGACTGCCTTTTTGGCTTGATACATATCGCCTTTGTACACGTGCATCATCACCGGCAGAAAGGCCTGATCAAAATGCACCATTCCTTTGCGTGCGTCCACCGATTGGCAATTGATATTGGCACACAGAATAACAGAAGCGATGGTTAGGGTCAACAAGGTTTTCATGGCAATAGGATTGAGAGACATTAGACATAGAACAATTATTGAACGTATTTTGCTCATCATCTAATGTCTCTATTTCGCACAAAATCAAAGCTTTTTAATCAATTTTACGAAATCGCAATTTTTTTCACAGTTTCTTCCGGTTTGCTTGCTACTTTTTTCGGCATCGTCAATTTCAAAATTCCATCTTTGTAGTTGGCGACAATGTTATCCGCTTTTACATTTTCCGGCAAGCGGAACGAACGATTGAAAGAGCTGTAACTAAACTCGCGGCGCGTATAGTTTTCTTTCGTTTCTTCTTCTTCATGTTTGGTTTCCGCGCTAATCATCAACATCCCCTCCTTGACTTCCACTTTGAAATCTTCTTTTTTCATCCCGGGCGCTGCTACCTCCATGTCGAAGCTTTTATCCGTTTCTACTACATTTACAGCTGGAATTGTTTTAGCACCTTTCCACCATTTTTCAAAATCATTGTCGTTGTCGAAAAAGTTTTCGACCATTGAGTTGAACGAAGGGAGTAAATCTCCTCTTCTCCAATTAATGAGTGACATGATACCTCCTTTTTTATTTTGGTTAAGACTAAATTTTAATCTTTTTAAAACTATCGGTATTCAATCACTTTATCAATGATTTTTGTCAGCGCTTTACCCAAACTCCTTTGCATTTGGGTGCAACATAAAAAGCGCGCAAAGGTAAAAGTAATTAGGCATTGTTTTATGACATCAAAATTTATAAAATCAAAATTGAGCCGGAATGCCCTATATTTCAATGACTAAAATAACATACGGGAGTGATTTTTATCAGAAAATGCGTATTTTCGATGATAGAGTGGAATGCTCAAAAAGAATTTTGCAGATGTAAAACACTTGAAAAAACTGCTGTTTTAGCCAAGTATATACTGCTTTGGTTGGCCCTTTAGAATCTACTAATCCTGTTTTTGCTATATTTGCTTTTCGAGGGAAAATTAATTGCCGATTGTAACGAAACTACACTTTTAAAAGTTATTCTATCGGCCAGCTATGAACAATTATAGAAAAAGAGAGCGCAAACGACCATGATACAACAACTCACGCCGGGCCTTATACTGGGGATTATTCTTTGCTATTTTTTGCTACTTATTATTATTTCTTATTTCACAAGCAGAGATTCCAGCAACGAAAGTTTCTTTCTTGCCGGGCGACGATCGCCGTGGTTTGTCGTGGCATTTGGTATGATTGGCGCATCGCTTTCGGGGGTTACTTTTATTTCCATCCCCGGCGCAGTGGGTGCGGGCGGTGAGAATCAAGCATTTGCATATATGCAAATTGTTTTTGGTTACTTACTGGGATATACGGTGATCGCTTTGGTACTCTTGCCATTGTACTACAAACTCAATTTGACTTCTATTTATACTTATTTAGAGAAGCGTCTCGGATATTATCCTTACAAAATGGGCGCTGCGTATTTCCTGTTGTCTCGCGCGATTGGTTCTTCTTTCCGCCTGTTTTTGGTAGCGATTGTGATGCAGCGATTTGTAATGGATTATTACGGCATTCCGTTTTGGGTCACGGTTTTTATTACTATTTTGCTTATATGGGTTTATACTTTTCGGGGTGGTATCAAAACAGTGGTTTATACCGATACCCTTCAGACTGTTTGTATGATTGCGGCTGTAATCCTCACAATCGTTATTATTGCACAAGTACTGGAAACAGACATTTGGGGTTTGATGGCGATGGTGCGAAATAGTGAATATTCCCAAGTATTTTTCTTCAAAGGCGGTTGGAACGATCCAAATAATTTCTTCAAACAATTTTTTAGCGGCGCACTTATCACTATTGTGATGACAGGACTGGATCAGGATATGATGCAAAAAAACTTAACTTGCCGCAGCCTTCGAGATGCTCAAAAAAATATGTTCACATTTAGTTTTATTCTCGTATTTGTCAACCTTTTATTCTTATCGCTTGGTGCTATACTTTATATCTATGCTGCGAATGTGGGACTGGAACTGCCGCAACGCTCTGATCAACTATACCCAACGATTGCATTTCAGCACCTACCGCCCATTGCAGGCATTATCTTTGTTTTGGGTTTGATCGCTGCTGCTTATTCCAGCGCGGATTCGACTTTAACTGCTCTAACTACTTCATTTTCAGTAGATTTCCTCGATTTGTATAATAAAGATTGGACGGAGGAGAGAAAGAAACGCGTGCGCATGATTGTCCATATCAGTATGTCTTTTTTGTTGTTTTTTATTGTATTATTTTTTGCTGCATTAGATAACAACGCGATTATCAATCAGTTATTCAAAGCTGCGGGCTATACCTACGGCCCTTTGCTTGGCTTGTTTGCATTTGGTGTCTTAACCAAAAGGAAAGTACAGGATACTTGGGTGATTGTGGTCATCTGCGTAGCTGCTCCAATCATATCCTATTTGTTGGATATATATTCTGCTAAGCTGTTTTTCGGATTCCAATTTGGATTTTTGATTTTGGCGGTCAACGGTTTATTGACTTTCCTGGGCTTGTGGGCAGTATCGTATGTAAACTCGGATACGGAAGAAGCGCTTGATTCCCAGTCTTTCAACTAAGGTATTGAGAAAAAATTTTTACCTTCGCGTCCGATTTTAAAATGCAAATTAAAATGTCCAAGATTACAGCAGCAATTACGGGTGTTCATGGTTATGTACCCGATTATGTGCTTACCAATAAAGAATTGGAAACAATTGTAGATACCACTGATGAGTGGATTACGTCTCGTACGGGTATCAAAGAACGTCATATACTAAAAGGAGAAGGCAAGGGCACTTCGGTCATGGGCATTGAGGCAGTACGCGGACTTCTGAAAAAAACCAACACCGATCCGCTGGATATAGAGCTTGTGATCTTTGCTACCGTAACGCCTGATACCGTTTTCCCGGATACAGCAAATACCGTTTCTGATGTCGTGGGCATGAAAAATGCTTTTGGTTATGATATCAATGCTGCCTGCTCGGGCTTTTTGTATGCACTTACTACTGGTGCAAAATTCATAGAATCAGGCACTTATAAGAAAGTGGTCGTGATCGGCGGTGATAAAATGTCTTCGATTATTGATTATAATGATCGAACTACTTGCGTTATTTTTGGCGACGGCTGTGGCGCGGTTTTGTTAGAACCCAATACCGAAGAACTTGGTATTATTGATTCTTTGCATAAAAGCGATGGTTCTGGCCGAATGTATTTGCACCAAAAAGCGGGCGGCTCGGCGCGTCCTGCCTCAGTAGAAACGGTGGCAAATGGAGAGCATTTTGTGTACCAAAACGGTAAGCCTGTTTTTAAAGCTGCAGTATCTGGTATGGCAGATGGGGTTTCAAAGGTGATGGGGCGCAATGGTTTGAACAATGAGACCTTGAATTGGCTGATCCCGCATCAGGCTAATATTCGCATCATTGAATCAGTGGCCGGGACATTAAATTTCCCGTTGGAAAAAGTGACCGTGAATATTCATAAATACGGCAACACGACGGCTGGTACGCTTCCGCTATGCATGTGGGAATGGGAAAATCAATTTAATAAAGGTGATAATATTATGCTCACAGCATTTGGCGGCGGCTTTACCTGGGGCGCTACTTATTTGAAGTGGGCGTATTGAATGATTGAATTATTGAATGAAAGGATGATAGAATATTTGATTAACTCAACATTCACTTAATCAATCACCCAATAATTCAGTCACTCAATAATTCACTAAATCAATCATTCCATCATTCTTTTATATCTTTGTAATACAATTTTGAATTTTTAAACTTAACCAAGTAATGGCAGATACTTCAGATATTCGCAAAGGCTTGTGCATCGACTACAATAATGGTATTTACGCAGTTGTAGAATTCCAGCATGTGAAGCCCGGTAAAGGCGCTGCTTTTGTGCGTACCAAATTGAAAAACGTGACCGATGGACGAGTCATTGAAAATAACTTTCCTTCGGGTCATAAGCTAGACGTAGTGCGTGTTGAACGTCAGCGATTCCAGTTTTTGTACCCCGATGAAACCGGCTATAATTTTATGAATAATGAAAGTTTCGAGCAGGTGACCATAAATGGTGATATGCTCGAGCGCCCGGAGTTACTAAAAGAAGGCACAGAAGTGGATATCCTTTTCCATGCAGAGAAAGAAATTCCGCTTACTATTGAAATGCCGCAGTACGTCATCCTTAAAGTGACTTACACCGAACCAGGACTCAAAGGTGATACCGCAACCAATACTTACAAGCCAGCAACGGTAGAAACCAATGCAGAAGTGAAAGTACCTCTATTCATAAATGAAGGCGATCTTATCAAAATTGACACCAGTACCGGCGCTTACATGGAGCGCGTAAAACAATAAGTTATGACATTCAAAGAAATCCAGGAACTCATCAGGCTTGTCGGCAAATCGGATCTCGCTGAATTCAAAGTGAAAGATGGAGAATTTGAACTGTCTATCCGCACGAAGTATTACGGCACGAATAAGCCATTCATGCAGCCGATCGTAGCCCCTCATACTGCTGCGCCCGTCATGCCACCTGTACCTGCGGGATCGATGCCTACTGCTGAACCAAAGCCTGAGCAAGAGACGAAAAAACCGGAAGCAGCACCCAAAGCTGATAAGAAATATTTGGAAATCAAATCGCCAATCGTCGGAACGTTCTACCGATCTCAGTCTCCTGACAAGCCACCTTATGTGAAAGTCGGTGACCGTGTCGAAGCGGGCAATGTGGTTTGTATCGTGGAGGCTATGAAATTATTCAATGAAATTGAGTCCGATATAAGCGGTACGATTGTAAAAGTTGTGGTAGAGGATGCTCAGCCAGTAGAATACGATCAAGTGTTGTTTTTGGTAGAACCCTAATGCGCCGCAAGAAACAAGCAACAAGTAACAAGATGGGCTTCGAACCTCTTATAGCTTGTGGCTTGCCGCTTGTTGCTATTTTCAATTTTCAATTTTTATGTTCAACAAAATATTAATTGCAAATCGCGGCGAAATTGCCTTGCGTATCATTCGCACTTGCCGTGAGATGGGCATCAAAACAGTGGCGGTCTATTCTACAGCCGACCGCGAAAGTCTGCACGTACGCTTTGCTGATGAAGCAGTGTGTATCGGCCCGCCCCCCTCTTCGGAGTCTTACCTAAGCATTCCGCGCATCATGGCAGCTGTGGAAATTACAAATGCCGATGCGGTGCATCCTGGGTATGGATTTTTAGCTGAAAATGCTGATTTTGCTGAGGTTTGCCTGGAATATGGCATCAAATTTATTGGACCAACGCCGAATCAGATTCGCAAAATGGGTGATAAAATCACAGCAAAAGAAACGATGATCAAAGCTGGAGTACCCGTTGTGCCTGGATCAGATGGCTTGGTCAAAGATTTGAAGCATGGATTGAAAGTGGCGAAAGAAGTGGGCTACCCGGTGATGGTGAAAGCTACTGCTGGTGGTGGTGGGAAAGGGATGCGCATTGTTTGGGAAGAAAAAGATTTTGAAAATTCCTGGAGCATGGCGCGTCAGGAAGCCAAAGCTGCCTTTGGAAATGATGGTGTTTATATCGAAAAATTTGTAGAAGAACCGCGTCACATTGAGTTTCAGATCATAGGCGATCAATATGGTAAAGTGATTCACCTTTCTGAACGTGATTGTTCTATTCAAAGACGCCATCAGAAATTGGTCGAGGAATCGCCATCTCCATTTATGACCGATGAGTTGCGCCAAAAAATGGGGGATGCGGCAGTCAAAGCTGGCGAGGCTATTAACTATGAAGGCGTTGGTACGATTGAGTTTTTGGTGGACAAATATCGGAATTTCTACTTCATGGAAATGAACACGCGTATCCAGGTGGAACATCCTGTGACGGAAGAAGTCATTGATTTTGACCTGATTAAAGAGCAAATCAAAATCGCGGCGGTGAAAAACTAAGCGGTCAAAACTACATCCCGGAAGTGTATGCCATGGAGTGCCGCATCAATGCAGAGGATCCGTTCAATGGCTTCCGTCCCAGCCCGGGCAAGATTATATCTTTACATACTTCCAAAGGGCATGGCGTGCGTGTAGATACTCATGTATATGCAGGTTATGTTATTCCGCCTTTTTATGACTCCATGATTGCCAAACTCATTTGCCGCGCGCGCACACGTGAGGAGTGCATCAAGAAAATGGAGCGTGCTTTGGATGAATTTATCGTGGAAGGCGTGAAGACAACTATCCCATTCCATCAGCGTTTAATGAAAGATGAGAATTTCCGTGCCGGCAATTTCCATACGGGATTCTTGAATGATTTCAACTTGAAAGAGGATTAACCATTGAGCATTTACCATTTACCGCTTGACTGGTTACAGTGTTTTGGGAATGGTCAATGGTAAATCTTAAATGGTCAATGAAATGAAAAGTTTTTGGAGATTACTCCGATATATTAAAAATTATAAAGCGTATGTTGTTTCTAATATCATAAGCAACATTCTTACCGCGGTTTTCACGGTCGTCAGTGCGCCGTTGCTGATTCCTTTTATCAATATTTTATTTGGCAATACCGACCCAGTCACTCAAAAACCGGAATCTTGGCTTCAGAATATTGAATATACTGCCAACTACTTCACCAGTCAAGTTATTCTTACTTATGGAAAAGAACAAGCATTAATTTATATCTGTAGCGCGATTGTCACGGTTTTTTTCTTTAAAAACCTATTCCATTACTTATCCTTGTTTTTATGGCGCCGGTGCGCAATGGCATTATCCGTGATTTGCGGCGGCAATTATTTGACAAAATCCTGCATTTGCATTTGGGTTATTTCAGTGAAGAGCGCAAAGGCGACCTGATGTCGCGCATCACAGCTGATGTACAGGAGGTAGAATGGAGCATTCTCAATGTACTGGAAGCTATTTTTCGAGAGCCGCTAATTGTGATTGGATCGCTGATTACGATGCTGTTTTTGAGTCCTTCGCTCACGTTTTTTGTTTTTATTCTGATGATTTTTACAGCGATTGTCATTGGTGGCATCGGGCGTACCTTGCGCAAAAGCTCGCATCAAGTGCAGGAAAAGCTGGGTACGCTGGTAAGCATTATCGAAGAAACCTTAGGTGGTTTGAGGATTATCAAGGGTTTTAATGCGGAATCGTATCAGGATAAAAAATTCAATAAAGAAAATAACGAATATCGGCGCATCCTTACTAAAGTGCTGTGGCGCAGAGATTTAGCTTCGCCTTTATCGGAATTTATGGGGATTGGTGTGGTAGCAGTTTTGCTGTGGTACGGCTCACGGCAGGTGTTCAGCGGCGAATTGCAAGCGGCAACTTTCCTGACATTTATTTATGTTTTTTATAATGTGATACAACCCGCCAAGCAATTTACAAGGGCTTTATACAATGTGCAAAAGGGCGTGGCCGCTATGTTTCGGGTAGAAAAAATCCTTGATGCAAAAAACAATATTCAGGAAATCCCCAATGCCTTATCAATTCAGCATTTTGAACACGAAATCGAGTACAGAAATGTGACTTTTGGTTACAAACCCGAAGAAGGTAATGTACTGGAAGACATTAATTTACGTATTCAAAAAGGTAAAGCTATCGCGCTCGTAGGCGCGTCCGGTGCTGGGAAGTCCACGCTGGTAGATTTATTGCCGCGATTTTATGATGTGCAATTGGGTGGTATTTTTATTGACGGTGTCAACATCAAGCATTATAAATTACACGATCTCCGCTCTTTGATGGGCATTGTTTCGCAAGAAGCGATCTTATTTAATGATACCATTTATAATAATATCGTATTTGGTTTAGAAAATGTAAAAGAAGAAGATGTAATCCGCGCTGCGAAGATTGCCAATGCGCACGATTTTATTATCGCTACTGAAAATGGCTATCAGACGAATATCGGCGATCGCGGCAATAAACTCTCCGGCGGGCAGCGCCAAAGATTGACCATCGCCAGAGCGATTCTGAAAAATCCACCTATCTTAATTCTGGACGAAGCCACATCCGCATTGGATTCTGAGTCGGAGAAACTGGTCCAGGAAGCATTATTAGAATTGATGAAAAACCGCACCTCCATTGTCATTGCGCACCGATTAAGCACCATTCAACACGCCGATGAAATCATCGTTATGCGCGACGGCAAAATCCTTGAACGCGGCAACCATCGAGAATTATTGAAAAAAGAAGGCGAATACCAGAAATTGGTGGAGTTGCAGGCGTTCTGACAAATATGTTTGGCACACTACCAAAAGTGCGCCAAACGGCTACCTTTTGTTTGCCTCTTTCCTTTGAAAGTCCTAACTTTATGCCACAGTCCCTTAAACGCAATTGTCAAAGGCATGAAACACATTTTACTCTTGGCTTCGCTGCTGAGTGCAGTCCAAATTTTTGCTCAAATTACCATTACGAATGTAAATTTTCCGCAAGCAGGTGATACGCTGCGTATCGCAATAGATAATTTGCCCTCTAATATTTCGATTACGCCTGGAGGAGCAGATTTGCGTTGGGATTTTACTTCGCTGCAATCTCCTTTTACGCAACAAATTGCAGTACGCCCAGCCTCAGAAGGTGAACAATCGTTTGAATTTTCCAATGCAACTCTGTTTACACCTTTGGTCGCTTCGGGAGAAGCCTATTATCGCTCCACATCTTCCGCTTACCAAATAGTAGGCTTGTACGGTGAAGACCCTTTCAATTTCGGCATTCGCGTGCCTGTACATTTCAATCCACCGATAGTGGAGCGCCGCTCACCGATGCGCTATGGTGACAATAAGCAAACTTCTTCGGCTTTTGCTTTTGCTTTTTCTTCTGATGATTTGCCAGATGCGATTTTAGATCAATTGCCTATTACGCCAGATTCCATGCGCATTCGTATTGCCTCTGAGCGCCGCGATATAGTAGATGCCTGGGGCAAGCTCACGATTCCTGGCGATATTTACAACGTTTTGCGCGAAAAGCGCACCGTGATAAAGGAAGCGCGTTTGGATGCAAAACTCGGCTTTCTTGGTTGGCAGGACATTACCAATTTGATTCCAAATTCTGATCTGATTGGAAAAGATACGACGATTACTTACTATTTTTTCAGCAATGAAGCCAAAGAACCAATTGCCGTGGTCAGAATGGATAAACAAGAACAAAAAGCACTGCGGGTAGAATACAAAGCCAACGATTTGGTAACCGACATACAAAACGTACAAGCCTTAAAACCAAGCGTTTACGCTTTTCCAAACCCTGCGATTGTGAATGTGCGGTTTGAGTTTTCTAATTTAAATCCGGGTAATTATAAGCTGACGATTTATAACATTCTCGGCACAGAAGTTTGGAATGAGCGTTATTATATCAACGGTCAACGCATTGAAAAAGTGGATATTTCTTTTTTGAGAAAAGGCACCTATTTGTATAGCTTGCAAGACGAACGCGGTAAAACCATTACTACGAAACGCTTGGTGGTAGTGCGTCCATAGATTTTTTCACCTGACAATCAATATATTATGCAAATCCATGTTTTGACTGGCGATGCACTCGCCGAGTTATTTTCGCTTTCTGGAATTGAAGGAAGTACTATTATTAGCCGCGAATGCTTGATCGAAGGGCCTATCTCTTCAGATGGAAAGGATTTATCTGCCTTTTGGCAAATGCGTGCTGATTATTTGACGACGGATACTCCCGAAGAAAAAGAATTTTATTTTGAAAAAGTGGCGAAGGAATTTGAAAAATTGCTCGATCTGCCTGCCGGAAGCGAGATCAATCTCTGGTTTGAATTTGATTTATTCTGCCAAGCCAATATGTGGTTTGTATTAAATTTGTTAAAACAGTCTGTAAAACAACAAAATATATATCGAATTAATCCAATTATAAAAGAAGTATCCAAGCTTTGGTGGGGTTTCGGTGGCTTGCGCGCTGCGGACTTACCTATTTGCTTGGAGCAAAGAGTCACTTTTTCAGAAAAGATATTGAGTTGGGCGTGCAACTTTGGCAAGCATATAGTCGTCAGGATGTAGAAGCTTTGCAGGCGCTTTCACAAACGTATTCACCTTGTTTTCCTCATCTCCAAGAAGTCTGCGAGGCGGCCATTGGTAAATGGCAGGGAGCAGTAGAAAAAACAGTGCAAAACATTATTCAAGATGGCGCTTCGAATTTCAAGGATGTGTTTCTCCGTTTTTCCAGAGAAAATGGCATCTATGGCTTCGGCGATTTGCAAGTGAAAAATATCTATGAGCGATTGGTTGCTTAGTCTGCTCGTGGATCTTTCTTCTTAATTTGTCGTTAAAAAAGTGGCTTTAGGGTTAAAAAGCCTTAACAAATAGGGGGTTCGCACGATTCGATGCATCTTGCTATCAAAATTTATTTCCTTCACAGAAAAAGTAAAGATGATGAAAAATAGCATTCTAATCCCCTTGTTTTGCTTGGCTTTTGTCAGTACACTGACAGCTCAGCGCGAAGAGACATTATTTGGTAGAAATGGCTTCGACCTAACGGGTGCATGGGGCTCAGCTACCTACAATTACTCATTTTTTGATGACGATTATGCCTACAATCGCGGCGGCAACCTTGCATTGGAATTTGGCAATAGCTTTCTGGTAGGCTACGGTTGGTCGCGCTTCAAGGATTATGCTAGCCCCGAAGGGCTACGCGATTTTCGCTTGCGTTACAACGGTGTTTTGATTGGACTTGTGCCGCGTTCGCACAAAGCCGTTCACCCGCGGCTAACAGCCCTTTTGGGGGGTGGAAAATTATTCCTGGAAGATAGCAATGTCACGGATAAAGTATTTGTTTTTCAACCTTCAGCAGGACTCGAAATCAATGTATTTCAATGGTTTCGCTTGGGTTTGGAAGGTGGCTATCGCATCGTAGCGAATGAAAATGTAAATGGCTTGGAAGCACAGGATATTTCCTCACCTTTTGCTCAGATTGACCTGCGATTTGGCTTTTCCTGGGATTGGTGATTTTTATTATCGGTTAACTGTTATCAGGTTTGAATCCCCGATAACAGTTAACTGATAATATCATAGTTTAGAAATCATTTACTAATTGTTTAATTAAATCTTTATCTTCTTCTAAGTCATAACCAAATCCATTTACTACGGCGTAACGAGTTTGTCCATTCTTTTGCAAAACAAAAGATGGATTGCCATAGATGTAAATAGAATTACTCGCGGATTTATTCGATGCAATGATATTGACAGGAAACACTTTTTTACTTTTTGGTAATTCTCGCAAACGCACATCCGTATAGCCTTGTGCCAATATATTAGCAATATTCATTTGTTTTAAAGCACTGATATTCTGAACAATCGAAGGATAAACCTTCCCTGGAATCGCTCGGTAACCTTTTGCATTGATTTCATCATAAGCATAGAAAATAGACATATCACCAAATTCAGCAATAGAAGCTTTATAATAATAATTCCGATTTCCATTATATTCTACTTCTTCCCGCCGGAAACCCATATCAAAAGTGTACCACTTCCCATCTTTCTGTACTTCTGCTTCTCGCACGATCAAATCGTAAAAATTGCTGCCGCCATTGAATGGAATTTGCTCATAAGCATTGATATCTGACTGAGTGTAGGTCTTAGATGCAATCGCATCAAACGCCGATAGCAAAGCCACATAATTTAATTTTCTAATATATTGTTTTTCAGGATCATTCTCTTGTCCGCCACATTCGATCAAGATTGTGCTCGTGCCCCATTTTTGAATATTATCACCAAAAGCGCGCGGCTCGTGGGCATCGTCATAGCGCCCCACCTGTCCCGGAATATATTCTTGAAAAATATTATTTAATATGCCGATCATTTTCATTGCGTTGCCGCGCACTTCATTTATTTCTTTTTCATAATTATAAGCTGGCGCAAGCACTGAAATTGTTGCTGTTTTAGGGTTCAACCCGGCACTGTAATAACGACTTTGATCGTGCAAATTAAAACCCCAATCCGCATTCAATTCATCGCGTACCTTTTTTAAAATTTGGGATTCTGGAGATTGCAAACGCAAGGCATCGCGGTTGAGGTCAATACCCAAAGCATTCCGACGAGAAAAACGATCCGCCCCGTCAGGATTGAGCATTGGGATAAAGGTAATGGTGAGTTCGCGTTGCCATTTTTGACGAAATTCATCAAATTCATCTCCATTTTTAGAGAAAAAATTGAAAATATCCATAAGCGCCATCGTCGCAGTCGATTCATCGCCGTGCATTTGGCTCCAGAGCAGCACCTGCGTTGGTCCCGTGCCAATGCTCACGCGATAAATGTCGCGCCCCTCCACCGATGCTCCAGCCTTGCTCACCTTGAACGGGGCTTTCAATCTTTGAATCAATGGTGCAATATCTGTTTGCTTAAAACGTCGGGTCTTGATAGATGATTCTTTATAATTATCGTAAGAATCATATAATTTTTTATAAGGAATATTATATAATGCTTTAGCTTGAGTGCTGGAAGGCTCATTGGCATTGGCTTCTGCCTCAGACGTAGCATTTTCACAATTAATAAAAAGAATTAAAGCAAAGATAGCAATTGGGATACGCATATCATTTTGGGTTTGATGAGAATGACAAATATCCTAAAAAATGGCTATGAAATCAAATCGCCAAATCGCTCATTGAAACCTTCGATGCCTTGCAATCCGCCGGTATGAACCGCAAGAATAATGCTTCCGGGAGTGAAAAAATCTTTTTGGATCAAATCAAACAAGCCGAAAAAAAGCTTTCCGGTATAAATCGGGTCGAGTTGAATACCAAAATCTTTTTTGAAATCATTCATAAAATCAATCAATTCGGATGAAAATTTAGCGTAACCGCCAAAGTGATAATCGCTTTGAATTTGCCAATTGGATAAAGGGTTTTCGCTCTTTTTTGACAGAAGCTTTTCAACTTCTTGTTGTAAAAAATTACCTTTTAGTACGGAGAATCCAATTGCCTGGCTTTGACCTTTCAAACCTTGCACGATGCCTGCCAACGTGCCGCCTGTGCCGCAAGCAGTTGCTATAAAATCTGGGAATTCATTTCTGTGATATTCTTGAACTTCAGACATAATTTCTGCGCAGCCTTGCAATGCCAGTTCATTCGTGCCACCTTCAGGTAAAAGATAAAAGTCACCGAATTGTTCCTGCAATTTTTCTAAAAAATCAGGATGCTCTTTTTGTCGGTAAGTTTCTCGATCCATGAAATGCAAATGCATTCCGCATTGCTCACAAAATCGGAGCGTAGAATTAGAGATTTTTTCACCCCTTACTATTCCAATTGTTTGAAAATCAAAAGCTTGTCCAGCTTCCGCCAACGCTGCGAGGTGATTAGAAAAGGCACCGCCGAAGCTAAGCAATATACTCAAGCCTCGGCGGTGTGCTTCTTGCAAATTATATTTTAGTTTGCGCCATTTGTTGCCACAAAAAGCGCTTTGTTCGTTCAATCGCAACAGGTCATCCCTTTTTACTAAAAGGCGAATCCCCTTTGTTATCAACCTTTCATCCGTCAATTCTTGTATCGGACTCGGCGGATGATGGGTCAGAATGCTACGCATTGACAATTGGGTATTGATTATGGGCAATTTACAATTGAAAATAATCAATTATCAATCATCAATAAAATTAGGTTGCATCAAAGGTCTTCGGGCCATGTGCATCAGGATAACCTTCTTCATCTACATCAGGTATCTCCGATGGCGGGGTTCTGAGCACCTTGATAAAAAAGTAAACCGTAACACCAATCACAATAAGATTGGTGACCAAATACATGATTAATGCTGGTGTATTCATGATGTAAACCTCCCTTCTTTTTGTCTTTTGCGATAAGCATAAGCGACCAATAAGGCAATAGCGATCCAGACACCTAATAACAAGGCTCTAGAAAAATGAACTTGCCAAGGATAATCTCCTGTGATTTGTGCCCAAATACCAGGTAAGCTACCTATAAATACAAAGAGAATAAGCAGTGGTGTGATATATTTAATGATAAATTTGAAAACAATCGGCACTTTGATATCCGCACCAAGCGTGATTTCCCGCCATCCTTTTTCCATGCCAAATATCCAGGCAAAAAGTATGATTTCAAATAATGCAAAAATCACGAGTGAGACCGTTCCCACCCAGTAATCGTATTCATCAAAAACGCCTTGCTGAAAGAAAATAACCGTTGGTAAGCCAAGTAAAAACACGGCCGCACCAAAAGTCCAGGATGCAGACTTACGACTCCAGCTAAACTCGTCTTGTAAAAATCCTACAATCGGTGTACCCATCGCTAAAGAAGACGTAATACCGGCAAAGAACAACAAACCAAACCAGAATACCCCTGCTATTACGCTAAGCACATCGCCCCACTGCTGGAATAAGTATGGCAAGGTACGGAAACCAAGTCCTAAGCCACCCGCTTGATTCACCAATTCTTTCATACCATCAATACCAAAATAGCCCACCGTGATGGGAATCACGACAGCGCCACCAAGCACTACTTCTACAAATTCGTTCATCCAGCCTGCACTCATCGCATTGAGCGCTATGTCATCCTTGGCTCGTAGATAAGACGAATAGCATTGAATTGTACCCATCCCCACCGAAAGTGTAAAGAAGATTTGTCCGGCTGCGGCGAGCCATACACTTGGCGTCCAAATGGATTTAAAATCAGGCGTCCAAAGGTAATTCAAACCTTCCGTACCATCTAAGATAGCACCTTGGCTACCAGACTTCAGCGTAATCGCCTTGATGGCAAGAACAACTCCGAACAAAATCAAAAGCGGCATACCAATTTTTGCTACTTTTTCGATACCGCCACTCAATCCTTGAGATAGAATGTAAGTATTCAGCACTAAGCAAAGCAGCCAAAAGATAATCGCTTCAAAAGGAATACCTGTGGTAGTAGTACTAATCGTGGTGTAATTATTAAAAAAGTCAGCAACTCCGGCTTGATCCATTGATTGGAAAGTACCGGCAATAGAGTGCCAGATGTAACCAATCGTCCAACTTTCAAGATAGCAATAGTAAGCTGCTACGGCGAGGTTGGTGAATAAACCGAATACGCCAATGTATTTCCAGAAACTTTGTTTGGACATCGTATCCAGAATAAAAGGAGTGCTGTGGTGTCCGTACTTGCCACCGAAGCGCCCCATCGACCATTCGACAAACAATAGCGGTAAGCCCATCAATAAAAAGCAAACCAGATAAGGAATGATAAACGAGCCCCCGCCGTTTTGGATGGCTTGTACGGGAAAACGCAAAAAGTTACCCAAACCTACTGCGTTACCTGCCATCGCCAGTACAAGCCCTACGCGCGAGCCCCAGGATTCAGTGTTCGTTGACATACGAGTTTTGGTTATTCGTTAATACTTGAAAACAAATGCTTTAGAGATAAATTTTGAGAATAAGTCGCAAACTTATCTTTTATTTGGCGTTAAAGGTAAAAACTTTGCTTTGCATTTTACCTTTTTTGATTTGGAAAAACGAATGAATTTCGCATAAGCGTAATTTTCATTTAAAAATCGCGATTAGCTAATTTCTCCGCCAACTTTAGCAATGCTTGTTTTGAAGAATCGAGTCCGGCTATGGATGCTAAATTAGTCTTTGCCTGTTGCAAAAATGAATCTTTTGCTTGCTCTACTTCAGTCGGAATATTCAATGACAATAATATTTCTTTGACCGCTTGAATTTTTGAGGCTTCATCCGTTGGTTTGGCATTCATCAATTGCTTTAGTTCTGACGCTATAGGAGCATTCGCCAATTCTAATGCTTTGAGAATCAGATAAGTCTTTTTATTTTGAGCGATATCCCCACCTAGTCGTTTGCCGACTTTTTCAGGATCACCAAATGCATCCAACAAATCATCTTGCAGTTGAAAAGCAATACCAGCATTGCGACCAAAAAGCGCCAACTGCGAGGCATGTTGCGCGGACGCGCCTGCTACCAAAGCCCCCAATTCCAAAGCTCCGCCGATCAATGCAGCTGTTTTTAATTCGATCATTTTCAGATATTCCGAAATGTTCACATCCTGTCGTCGTTCAAAATTCATATCCATTTGCTGCCCTTCGCATACTTCAATCGCTACGCGGTTGAATACTTTTACTAATTCAGAATGAATGTCGGCATTATCGACTTTGAGTAAATATTCATAAGCATAAATCAACATCACATCGCCACTCAAAATGCCAGTATTAATATTGTATTGATGATGAACAGTAGGTTTGCCGCGACGTAAAGGAGCTTCGTCCATAATATCATCGTGCACCAAGCTAAAATTGTGAAAAATTTCTACCGCAAATGCTACTGGTAAGGCCCTTTCAATATTAGCATCAAAAATTTGATAGCCCATCAACGCAAGTACGGGTCGCAATCGTTTTCCGCCCAATTGCAGAATATAATTGATAGGTTCGTAGAGTTCTCTTGGTTCTTGTTTAAAAAAATGTTGAGAAAGATAGTCATCGAAAAGCAATTGTATTTTGGAAATATCTGACATTTTTTTATATTTTTGCATTTATTGTTTTGCCAAAAATTTTAACAAACACAACACAAAAGTATCGAATTATTCGCTCTGCCAAAGGCGTAGTAGTGCGATACTCAATTTTTTAATTTACGTGGAGAACTACAGAGGGTTTTTCAATATCCTGCTGGTTGAAGACAATCCAGCAGATGTTGAATTGACGATGGAGGCTTTTAGCCGATGCCACTCCAGTGTCAATATTACCGTAATGCCAAGTGGCATCGAGGCGCTCAATCACTTGCATGATGACGACCAGGAATTGCCTGATCTGATTTTGCTTGATCTTAACCTGCCCGGCTGGGATGGTAAAAGTTTTTGAAAGAAATCAAACAAGATAGCAGATTCAGAAAAATTCCGGTCATAATACTGTCTACTTCTAATTCAAACAATGATGTCGAGGAGAGTTACAGCCTCAATGCCAATTGTTATATCACCAAACCCTTGGATGTTGATCTGTTTTTTGAGAAAATCAGGTGCATCGAAGCGTTTTGGCTCAATACGGCGGCTTTACCCTCGACTGTGTAGTACAAAGCTAATTTTGACGTTTACAAAAACAATTTACGCATATGGAACACATTCTTCTTATTGAGGATAACCTCCCTGATGTAGAATTGATCAAAAGCTACCTGGAAGATGCCTCGTTTTCTTACCGCTTATACACCGTCAAATCCCTGCATGATGGACTGGACATTATCAAACACCACCCGATCAATTTAGCCTTGCTGGATTTGGCTCTAGATGACACTACCGGGCTGCCTACCCTCAATTCTTTTTTTGACGAAGTACCTGATATTCCTGTGATCGTATTGACCGGCAATGCTAATGAAATGCTAGGTATGAATGCTATCCGGGCCGGGGCGCAAGATTTTTTGATCAAAGGCGAGTTTAATGGAAAGCAACTCATTCGCACGATCCGCCATTCTATGCTGCGTTTCAAAAAACAAATCGATCTGCGCAAAGAGGCTTGGAAAATGCAGCAACAAGAAAAATATAACAAACGCTTGCTGGCTTGGGCGAAATTGGGTAGTTGGGAAATAGATGTACTCGATAATACCATGACCTGGAGCGAAGAAATGTACCGAATTCTTGGCTTTCAACCTGATAGTTTCGCCCCAAAACTCTCGGATTATCTGCGATTGGTTAATAATGAGGATAAAGAGCAGGTCGAGGAACAACTCAATGAAGCCATTAAAACAGGCAAATTCTGTGAAATAGAACATCGGGCCGTAATCAATAATCGGACGGTTAAATACTTGCAATTGCAAGGGCAGGTTACTTCGCTTGAATCTTCCGGTAAAATTATTTTTCTTGGCACGATACAAGATGTTTCCGAAATGCGCCGCGCTTCTCAGCAGCCTGACTCAAGCACAATCGCAGATGCTACAAAAGCCAGGTTTATTAATGGAATCGTGAATACTGCTCAAGCTCCCGTTTTCGCACTCGCGCAATCTATTTCGCAGTTAGATAAAGATCTTTCACCCAATTCAATTGAACCTGTTAAGCGTCATTTCAGCGCGTTTTCAGATATTTTTTTTCAGCAGATAAATATGTGCTTGTTTGCCAATAAGGATTTGCTCTTGGAAGAAACAGTGATTTCGCTTTCCGAATTGAAAAGTATTTTTGAGCAAATAGCATTTATAAAAAACCTGTCTCCAAATTTTTATTGGAATGAAGCCTCCGAAGAGTCGATCCAGGCTGCTCGGCCATTGTTTATTGCTTTCGCTTATAACTTATTGAATACCACGCTCAACTATTATGGTCATAATTTTAAACTGCATGTAGAAATACTTAAAAAAGAAACATATTATTTGCATTTTACAGTAGAATCCTTTGAAAATGGCGCAGCGCATCAGCATAAATCATTCGGACATCAGCTTCAGGATTTATTAAGAAAAAAGAATTTTGAGCCTTCACAAGATCATATTTTACTCAGTGTGAATGCTTTAGCAAAAACACTGCTACTGCTAAAAGGTACTTTGCATATTGATAAGCAACAGCATATTGAATTGACGTTGCCGCTTAATCCGCAGAACAAATCTTCTTATTCAAATGGGGCTTTGACTAACCATGCGCCTCGCACTTTGATTATAGAACATCAATCTATCCTTCAAATTTCGCTTCGTCGAATGTTGCAATCCAATTTTCAAAAAATGGAAATCAACTATGCCGAAAACCTCCACGATGGCGATCTGAAAATCTGTACAGAAAACTACGATTTAGCGCTCTTAGACGTGCAAATCCCAGTGAAAAATGGTGTCAGCATTGAGCAGTTATTTCGCAATACAAAATCTATTCCTGTGATCGCGCTTTCCTCCGACGCTTCTGATGCGAATCGGACTGCGTTGCTTCAATCTGGAGCAATTGATTGTATCACCAATCCTCCACAATGCGAAGAATTGATTGAGGCTGTCAAAAAAATCTTGGAACACTAAAGCGGAATCTTCTAAAATCACTGGATTTGCAACTGCCTGTTTGGTAATTTTGTTACAACAAAATTAAATAAACGGGTAATGGAATGTTTTGATCTGGTCATCATTGGTGGCGGCCCGACGGGGCTAAATTGTGCGATCTCGGCCGAAAAAGCCAGGTTGAATTATATAGTGCTAGAAAAAGGCGCTTTAGCCAATTCGATTTATCACTTTCCAGTAAACATGACATTTTTTTCTACTTCACAACTTCTTGCACTTGGGGGCATTCCATTTATTTCACATACTGACAAACCGACTCGCCGCGAAGCTTTGGAATATTACCGCCGCATCTGGCAAAGCTGGAATTTGAAAGTCCGTTTGTATGAAGAAGTAGAAAAAATGATACCGATAGATAACGAATATTTGATTCAAACCCCTAAAGGAAGCTATCAAGCACCAGCGGTTATTATTGCAACAGGGTATTACGATACACCTCGTTTATTGAATGTGCCAGGAGAAAATCTCCTGAAAGTCAAGCATTATTACGACGATGCCCATATTTATGTTGGGCAAAAGATTTTGGTAGTTGGCGCAGCAAACTCCGCTTGCGACGTGGCTTTGGAAACTTTTTACAAAGGAGCAGAAGTGACGATGGCGATCCGTGAAAGCGAAATTTATCCAAAAGTAAAATACTGGATTCGACCGAATATTGAAAACCGCATCAAAGAAGGTAGTATTAAAGCGTATTTTAATACGTTTGTTAAAGATATTCAACCTAAAACAGTAACACTTGTAAGCCAGGAAGGAGAATTGACCATCGAAAATGATTTTGTGCTGGCGATGACCGGCTATTTGCCAAATTATAATTTGTTAGAACGTTTAGGCATTGAAATTCCTGCCGAAGAGCCGCGTATTCCAATTCATGATGCTGATACGCTCGAAACCAATCTCCCAAATGTCTATCTTGCAGGCGTGCTATGCGCAGGAATGCAAACCAGCAAACTTTTTATAGAAAACACGCGCGATCATGGTGATCGAATTATCCAAAATATCTTGAAGAAACGGGAATTGGTAGAAACAAATTAAGCTTTCTCGATGACTCTGGGTCTTTTGAAAATCGGAACGGTAGAGCAGGGTTCACCATACATAATACTTTGTACGTAAGGCTGCAATTTTCGGGTCAATTCTACATAAGCCGCAGGCGGCACGGGTTTGTTGCTACAACCTTTGATGACGATTCGTTTTTGTTCGTACTGTGCAGTATCCAAATCCGTCAGGGCTTTAGCGAAAGCTGTTTTGTAATAGGTTTCAGCGTCTCCTTGAAAAATATCTTTGGCATAAGGCGTGGCATACGCTGTCACCAGCATATATGCCCAAACCGGGATAATGGCATCGGTAGAGCAATGAACCAGCAGAATTTTATCCTGATACTGCGACCAATCATGCACTTTCAAAGCTTCGCGGAAATCTTTTTCCTTGAGAATCAATTCCATGAAGAGATAATCTTTCAGGTCGAAGATAACAACTTCACCTTTCGGAAAAAAATCTTCCAGATTGAGCGTGATCAAACCGCTCTCTGCTACTCGATTTATTAATTGTTCTTCCATATTAGTTGCTGGTTTTAAGTTTTAGGTTGAGGTTTTAACCTGAAACTTCCAACTTAAAACTAATTCACATCCTCTTCAATAGGCGCTTGCTCACCGATTTCGCTATCCGGCTCTTTGAAATCCTTGGGCTGCGGCAAATCTCTCAGGCTTTTCAAGCCAAAATAATCCATGAATTTTTCACTTGTGCCATATAACAAAGGCCGTCCTGGGCCATCGCTGCGCCCAGTAATAGTAACAAGTTCCTTTTCCAATAGTTTTTGCATTGCATAATCACAATTTACGCCGCGTATTCTTTCTACATCCGATTTGGAAATGGGTTGCTTGTAAGCAATGATGGAAAGCGTTTCCAATGCTGCTTGCGATAAGCGTTTTTTCGTGGTTTGTTTTAAATAAACTCCAACGGTGCGGTGGTACACTGGTTTGGTAAGGAAGCGATAACCCTCATTGATTTCAGCTATTTCAAAAGCAAATTGCTCCTCCTGATAACGCGTTTTCAATTGCTCGATAATCGCTAAAAGTTCTGACTCCGGGAAGCTGCTGCCAAAAATTTCTTCAAGGCAAGCGCTGATTTCACTGAGTCGAATCGGCTCTTCGGCAGTAAAAATAAGGCTTTCGATATGTGGGAGTAAAAAATCCATTTGGCAAAAATAGGAATTTATTGGTCATTGATGATTGACGATTGTCCATTGATGATTAAGCCTTGCGTTCCAATATTTTGATCGTGTAATCGTGGTCGTTTTGCTCATCAGTAGTGTGCTTTTCAGAAGAAAGCAAACGCCATTCCTTCAAATCAAGTTTCGGAAAAAAAACTTCCCCATCGGGGATTTCGACATTTACTTCCGTTAAATAAATTTTATCCCAATATGATAGGCTAAGTGTATAAATTTCACCGCCACCGATGATAAAAGCCTCGTTTTCTTCATTGTCGTAAGCGATTTCCAGTGCTTCTTCTACAGAACGAGCGATCAGGCAACCCGAAGCAATAAAATAAGGATCGCGGGTGATAACAATATTGGTACGCTTGGGCAATGGTCGCCCCATAGAACGGAAGGTCTTGCGTCCCATGATGACATGATGATCGATAGTTGTTCGTTTAAAAAACTTCATATCGCCTGACAAATGCCAGGGAATATCATTATCTCGGCCGATGACATTATTTTTGGAAACTGCGACGATAGCGGAAACGATCATGTATTGGCTTCTGGTTATTCGTTACTGGTTGCTGGCTGCAAAGATTTTTTCTTTTCGCTGGCTTCCGACTTTTCAAGATTTTTTCGCACGGCGTGCGCATAGCGCAGCATCGCAGTGTGGTCTGTGGCATTCATACCAATAGAAGTCGCATCTTCTTCGTAAGCAGAAATGGGGATTACCCGATAATTTGTTTTTCCATCTTTTGTTTTCTCGCGCCAGCGCCAGATTGGGATGTATTGTGGTGTCTTGATTTGTAAAGTATTATCAATTGTATTTTTTTCTAATACAATTTCTACCATCAAACCGCCATCGGTATTGACTTTGACCTGCCCGGAGATGAAATTGCCTAAAGAATAGCCACAGGTACAATTTTTTCGGTGCTATCAGCGCGTAAGGTGGTCATATTTTTAATTGGTTGCACCACGTGCGGATGCGCTCCAATGATGAGATCAGCGCCCCAATTGGCTAGCTTTTGGGCGAGATCGCGTTGTTTTTTGCTTTCGGTGAGTTGATATTCCTCGCCCCAGTGCATGATCACGATGATTGCGTCGGGCTGTAAATCTCGCGCAATCGCTATGTCTGCTTCGATCTGATCTTCTTTGATTTCATTTACAATAGTCGGTAGTCGAGTCGGAACGCCATTCGTATCGTAAGTATAATTCAAAAAAGCCAGTTTAAAATTGCCTTTATACACAATCAAAGGATAATAAGCTTCACGTTCTTCCGCATTTTTAAAAGTGCCGGTATGATAAAATCCATATTCGTCAAGCGTTTCAATCGTATTGGTTACACCGACCAAGCCGCCGTCATTGCTGTGATTATTGGCAGTAGCCAAAAAATTGAAGCCTGCGTGCCGAAGCGCCAATGCCAGGTCTTCAGGGCTTTTGAAGAGCGGATAGCCCGTATAAGGAGGTTTGCCAGGGAAGGTCAATTCTAAATTGCCAATCGTAAGGTCCGCATCTTTCAAAACGGGTGCAATGTATTCAAAACATGAGGAATAATCGTAAGATTTATTTAATTCAATTTCAGCAGATTTGATCTGAGAATCGTGCCCCATAATGTCACCTGCAAAAAGGAGTTTGAGCGTATGAATGCTGTCACTTTGCGACCAGGATAAACGCGCTAAAAGTAATAAGGTAATCGTAAAAATTGTGCTTCGAAGCATGGTCTAAGGCTTCAACTTGTTTTTGTTAATCAAATCAGCTCTGATCATGGTCTCTTCAAGATACTTGCGCTCCGTACGAATCGTATCATTCAAGTATTTTTCAATCACCAAGCTAGAAATAGGCGCTGCGTATCTGGCACCCCAAACACCGTGTTCGACATAAACAGCGACTACAATTTTGGGATCATGCTTAGGCGCAAAGCCAAAGAAAATGGAGTGATCGTCACCATGCGGGTTTTCAGCTGTACCTGTTTTTCCACAAATAGCAATATCTGGCAAATAAGCGATGTGCGCTGTACCGCTAATCACAGCTCGTTCCATCCCGTCGATTACTGGCCCGAAATGTTCACTGTTGATGCCAACTTCGTGCTTAGTTCGATATTTTTGATCGATTGGCTTACTGCTATTTTTATAAGCTTTTAAGAGGTGCGGAGTGAAATAATGACCTTTATTGGCGATCATAGCGCCGAGGTTTGCCATCTGCATTGTAGTGAGCAACATCTCGCCTTGGCCAATACCGACTGAGCGAATCCAGGAAGAATTCCATTTCTGGCCTGCCTGCCGCTCTCGAACATATCGTTATAATATTTGGAAGTTGGATAATTTCCTTTCTTTTCATTTGGAAAATCCACGCCCAGCGTGCGCCCAAGCCCCATTCGATCCAGATAGCTGTTGAAAACATCCAAGCCTTTTTGCGGATTGTAAAAGCCTTCTGTATCAACCACTTCCCGAAAAACCGTCACGAAATAAGCATTGCAGGAATGTTGCAAAGCCATTGCTACACTAGTACAAGTTGGATGCCATGACAGCCTGTGCGTTGTCCACCAAAAAAATACCCACCATTGCAACCAATGGTGCGATTGGCATTCAGTACACCTTCTTGCATCGCAATGAGCGCCACTGCGGGCTTGAACAAAGACCCCGGAGGGTATTCTGCCATAATGGCCCGATCATGAAAAATTTGATTGGGATCAGCCAGTAAATTGGCGTATGCCTTACCGCGATTTTCATTGATAGTCAACAAATTAGGGTCATATCCTGGTGAGCTTACCATCGCCAAAATCTCGCCTGTTTTAGGATCGAGGGCTACGATACTTCCCGCTTTATTTTGCAAAAGCATTTCACCGTATGCTTGTAAATCCAGATCAATAGAAGTAACGATGTCGTAGCCTGAGATGGGATTAACATTTTTTCGACCTTCGTAAGCACCTACATCTCTACCTAGATTGTCTTTGAGTACAAATCGTGCACCTTTTGTGCCTCGAAGGTCTTTTTCATAAGCACGCTCCAAGCCGCTGGCACCAATATAATCGCCCATTTCATAGGCTATCGTATCTTTTTTTAATTCGTCGGAACTTACCTCCCGGATATAACCAAGCAAATGCGCTGCATTTCTATGCGGATAGCTGCGCGCACTGCGCAATTGAAGATAAAAACCCGGGAACTTATATAAACTTTCTTGAAGCCGAGCAATTGCAATGGGCGATAGTTTGCTCATAAACGCGAACGGTACATTCCGAGAATAGCGCTGGTCTGCCCAATTTTTCTGAATGTTTTTATTGAAAAAAGTAGTATCTATATCTAAAAGCTGACAGAATTTGGTAGTATCAAAATGCTCCTTGTTTATCAAATTATAGGTGACCATAAGGTCATACGTTGGCGTATTATAGATGAGTAATTCGCCTTTCCGATCATAAATCAAGCCCCTCGCAGGATAGATTGTATATTCTTGAATAGCAGTAGCATCGGCCATGCGCCGGAAGGTCTTATCGATTAATTGCAATTGTAATGCCTTGAAAATCAACAAGAAAGCTGCAAGAATAAAAACAATTTGGATAATCTGTTGCCGATTGCGAAGGCTATCTGACATAGTTTTTTATCTTAATATCATTCTTTAGGATTGAGTATCATCATCGCCATCCAAATAAAAATCATAGAAATGATCCAACTACTGAGCGTTTTCAAAAAAATCTGGATGGCATATACGAAGGTAAAAGATTCTACCGAAAAATAAAAGATCAAATGCAAGGCTAGCATAATCGCGGCATATCGCAAAAACCAGGGAAGCCCGTACTGCGCTTTGGTGGGGACATGTTTGCTGTCATAGCCACCTCTCGGGGCGATCCAATCCAGTACCCACGGGCGTATGGCTGCTACAAAAACGCATGCGCTGGCGTGCACACCTGGCGAATCGTAAAACATATCCATAGAAATGCCTATAACAAAGCCAAGAAACACCAGCAATTGCTGTGGCGTACGCAAAGGCAGCAAAAGGATAAAAAGTGGATAAAGAAAAATCTGAAAATAATGAAAGCCTTCCCACCACAGGGTAATCCTTTTCAGAACGAGCACCTGCGCTAATCCAAAACCCAAAAATCGAAAAATATTATTTAATATCGTTCTATTCATCAGGTAACTGGGCTTCTAGTTCTGAGAGTTCCGGGTAATGTTTGTTAACAATAATATAAGCGCTTTGCAATCTGCCAAGATTATTATTCAGTTTCACCTTTATAGAATGATGGTTGCTGCCGGATTCGCTATAAAAAGTATCCACAATGCCAATCAGCACATCCTTTGGAAAGATATTAGAATAACCGCTGGTCTGCACGGTATCTTTCATTTGAATTTCATCGTGCCGGGGTACATTATTTAAGTACATATAACGGGAATCTTGACCATCCCACTGCAACAATCCATAAGCGCCAGTACGACGGATAGAGGCATTAATACTAGAGCTTTGATGTAAAATAGACATCACGATAGAATAATGCTCCGATACCTTTCGCACGATACCAACAACGCCGTCATTACTGATGACGCCCATGTCTTCTTCTATGCCATGCTTGTGGCCTTTGTCTAAAGTCAGAAAATTCCTTGTGCCGACGATAGACTTGTTAATAATATTTGCAGGAATATAAAAATACTCGTTTTTGCTGGTGTCCACTCCAGTTGTGTCGCCAAGATAAGCTGCAAGATTTTCTCGGGAAATAGAATCACCCACTGTTGTATCGCCTTGCATCACAAGAAGTTCATGCAGGCGCGCTCGCAAAGCGGCATTTTCATCCAATAATTTTTGATTTTCTTTACCTAATTTAAAATAGCGAGCAATATTATCGGCTGTTTTGTTCGTAGAGCCAATAGCCGCACTGGCAGTACTAAACCAAATGATGCGTTGTTTCTCATTGAAATTGACAATCAAATAAAAGCATAGAACCTCCAGCATTAGAAAGAGCAGAAAACTACTATTTGCGTATAAAAACTGAAGGAGACCTCGCATGATTCAACTGTTTTGGAAGTCGGAAATGGGAGGTCGGCTAAGATATAACTAATCCTTTCCCAATTCCCAATTCCGATTTCATCAGACGCTTTTCCGATCAATAAGGAACGTAAACCGATGCGTATTTTTCAGGGCGATACCAGTGCCGCGTACAACGGCACGTGAATCTTGATTTGCTCTGCTGTTCTTTCCCCAATCAGAATATTATGCTGCCGTTTCATATAGCTGACGATGTCGCTGTTGAGTTCATCCCCTGCGATACGAATAGATTGATCTGCAACGATTCCCGCTAATGCAATGACTGCAATTTCAGTCGTGCCGCCACCAATATCAATAATCATATTGCCTACAGGCTCTTCCACATCGAGGCCGATACCCAGCGCTGCAGCCATTGGCTCATGTATAAGATACGTTTCTTTGGAATCGACGTGATCAGCGGAATCAAATACGGCACGCTTTTTCCACCTCTGTGATCCCGGAGGGAATGCAGATCACCATTTTGAGATGGAAAAGAATCGGCGACGAGCGCCAATCATATTAATAAAGCCTTCAATCATGCTCTCCGCAGCCTGAAAGTCAGCAATAACGCCATCTTTGAGTGGGCGAATAGTTTTAATATCCTCGTGGGTTTTTTCGTGCATTTGCATCGCCTTCGTACCTACTGCGATGGTTTCGCCGGTTTTGCGATTTATTGCCACGATAGAAGGCTCGTCCACTACCGCTTGCCCGTCCTGTATGATAAGGGTATCGGCAGTACCAAGGTCGATTGCCAGTTCTTGTTTAAAAAAACTAAAGAGTCCCATTTATTTCTTGCCCTCAGGTTTTTTGTCGTCGGGATTTTTTTATAAAAATCACAACGTTTGTTGTTTGATGAAAGATAGCAAATTTTAACGAAATTGCACTCCTGCAAACGGTTTATGGGGGTATCTGTCTTTCAGGCGCAAAAAAAGAGAAATTTTGCGAAAATAAGAACCAAAAACCATTCTTATTTATAGCGTTTTCAAGATTTTACAAAAATTTATTGCCCCAATGAGCTTGTCTCTCCAACAATGACCTCCCAATAATCGTTTGGGTTTAAATATTGCTGCGAAAGCGCCAGAATTTTTTCCGGGGTAATCGTTTGAATATCTTGCACCAATTCATTGAAATAAGTCAGTGGAAGCCCTTCACTCACAATGGTTTTGACAATATCTGACACATTGAACGGGCCATCAAGCATATTCAAAAATCCGCCAAGAATATAATTGTACAACATCTCAAATTCTTCCTCTTCTACCAGTTCGTTGCGCAGTATCTCCATTTCCCGATAGATTTCATCGAGTGTTTGCAATGTAAATTCATTGCCCACTTCTGTACCAATGTAAAAACAGCCGTCATAATTCATGGTATCGAGAACCGAATAAACATTGTACGTATAGCCTTTGTCTTCTCTAATGTTTTCCATCAAACGCGAACTGAAATAGCCGCCCAGCAAGGTGTTCAGCACATACATGCCAGGATAATCAGGGTGCTGCCGACTGAATAAATCCCGCCCCACCCGAATCGCCATCTGCACCGTGTCAGGATTTTGGATACGCACTTTCCGCTGCAGTGATGGTTGATTTTTGAGATGAGCAATTTGCTTTTGGCCAACCTTGATCGCTTGTCCAATATAATAATTTAAAGATGTTAATATTTTATCATTTACTTTTCCGCTAATTACAATAGCACAATTGTTGCTGTTGAAACATCGGGTATAATGCGCTGTCAAATCCTCGCGCTTGAGTTCACCATAAGTTGCCGGAAAACTATTATACCCGTAAGGATGCTCCGCTCCAAAAATCAATTCTGTGACCGTTCGATAAGCGATCGTATCGTTTTTGGTGAGATCAATTTGTAGATTCTGTTGATTTACATGGATATACGTATCCAATTCTTTTTGCGGGAAGCTCGGCTCTGCCAGTATTTCTGCTACGATTGGTAAAACATTATCAAAATATTTATTCAAACTGTACAATTCTACAACGGTGGTATCAATATTGAAAGGCGTGCGAAAACTGCTCCCATAAAAATCGAATTGCTCGGCGATGGCCGCAGAATCATAATTTTTAGAACCTTCTTTCAGCATGGCTGCTGTAGCCCGACCTACCAGCTTTTTATGCTCAAACGGACGCCCCGCAAAAAATATAATCTCCAATTTTAATACCTCCTGCGTGCCCATATTCACTACATAAACCGGAATACCATTATCAAGCATCAGCGTTTGTACTGGAGGCAACACCAATTTGTCAATCGCACTAATCAGCGGCGGCAGGGTTCTATTCAGCATAAGTTATTGAAAATTAAGGCTGCAAAGATAACGCGGAATAAGGATTTTATTGGAAAGCTGCCAAAGTATTTTATTTTTGAGGGATCGAGGCGTAAGGGTGTCGGGCATAGAAGCGCAAGGGCGTAAAGATTTAGAGTTTTTTTTGCGGTCTTATCCATTTATTACTTCATAAATCTATAAGCCAATAAGCCTTTACATCTAAAAACCTATAAGCCTCCAAGCCTTTACATCTAAAAATAACTTATCAACATCGTGTTAATTATTCGTCCTGAAAAAATCACAGATAAAAGCTATTTTTGCAACTTGACAAGGAACAATAAATAATTATTTCACTATGAAATTCAGCGTTTCGTCCTCCGAATTACTCAAAAGATTACAGGTTGCCGGCGGCGCAATCGGGTCAAATCCTGTGCTGCCCATACTCGAAGATTTTCTTTTTACAATCAACAATAACCGCTTGGTGATTGCTGCTACGGATTTGGAAACATCCATTACCACAGAGATCGAGATCATGTCTGATTCGGATGGTTCGGTGGCGGTACCTGCCAAAATTCTACTCGAAACGCTCAAAGCTTTGCCTCAGCAACCGATTACCTTTTCGGTGAATGATGATAATCTCGGCATCGAAATTACTTCTGCCTACGGCAAGTACAAATTAGCTGGAGAAAACGGTCAGGATTTTCCGCGCATCCCGGAGTCCGAAGAAGTTGATACCATTACGCTTTCGGCGAATGTGCTGAACCAGGGCATCAACAAAACATTATTTGCTACGAGCAATGATGAATTGCGTCCGGCGATGTCGGGCGTTTATTTTCAAGTGGATTTTAATAAGATTACTTTTGTCGCTACCGATGCGCATAAGCTTGTAAAATATACTTTTGCGGATGTTTCCAGCGATGTTTCGACCTCTTTTATCGTGCCGAAAAAAGCGCTGAATTTATTGAAAAACGCATTGCCCGGCAGCGGCGAAGTGAAATTAGCTTTCAACAAAGCGAATGCCTTCTTTTCATTCGAGGATACGCAGGTGGTGTGCCGCTTGATTGATGCGCGTTATCCTGATTATAACGCAGTTATACCTGTTGAAAATCCAAATGTATTGACGATTCCTCGAAGCGATTTTCAGAATTCATTGAAAAGAATCGCCATTTATGCCAATAAAACGACGAATCAGGTCATTCTGAAAATAGAAGATGGAAATCTGACAGTGTCTGCACAAGACCTTGATTTTTCTAACGAAGCGACCGAGCAATTGTCTTGCAGCTACGACGGAAGCCCTTTGACAATAGGGTTCAACGCCAAATTTTTAGTGGAAATGCTCAGTGTATTGGATGCGGATGATGTAAAAGTAGAAATGTCCACGCCAACGCGCGCGGGCATCCTGTTGCCAAGCGAAGAAAAAGAAGGAGAAGAAATCCTCATGTTGGTCATGCCGGTGATGCTGAGTAATTGAGCATTTAGTGTTGACCATTGATCGAGGTGATTTGATATAATCCAAGCTTATGAAATTTTATTTTTATATATTTATAGCTGTTATTGTTTTAGTTGCTTGCCAACGCGAACCGAAAATCCCGGAAGCCCCGGAAGATATTGTAAAAAAATTTCAAGGGTATATCGATAAAAATCAATTTGATGAAGCCAAAAGACTGAGTACGCCGCGAGGACAAGCCCGCCTGACAGATCTGGAAGCTATCATTACGGGAGAGCTTGCGGATTCTACTATTTTCAATACGACTTTTCTAAATATCAATTGCCAAATCAATCTTGATACCGCTCGTTGCTTGTGCCTGGTGCGCGATAATTATGAAGAATACGAAACCGATTTTAAATTGGTTCGCATGAATGGTCAGTGGTTAATAGATGTGCCGGAAGAGGAATTGATCGAAGAGGAAGAGTTTATTGAGTCTTTAGATTCGCTCAATTTCGATTCGCTTTTCCAGGAAGAAGAAAATCAAGATTCTGAACGTTAGCAAAGTAGAATGGGGAAAATTGGTCTATTTTTTGGTTCTTTCAATCCCATCCACGTTGGACATATGATTATTGCCAATTATATGGCGACTCAAACCGAGCTGAAAGAAGTTTGGTTAATTGTTTCTCCTCAAAATCCGCTCAAACCCAAGCGAACACTCGCCCGCGATCACGACCGCCTGCATCTGGTGCAATTAGCGATTGGTGATAATCCGAATCTTCGAGCTTCCGATATAGAATTTGGACTGCCAAAACCATCTTATACAATTGATACACTTGCATTTATACATGAAAAATATCCTGATAAGAAATTTGCACTTATCATGGGCGGTGATAATTTGGCGACATTACATAAGTGGAAAAATTATGAACAAATCCTGGAGCAATACGAAATCTATGTGTACAGTCGCCCCGCTTATGAGGTTGGGGAATTGAAAAATCACCCTCATGTAAAGATGCACGAAGACGTGCCTTTGATGGAAATTTCTTCCACTTATATTCGGCAATGCCTGAAGTCAGACAAGTCGGTGCAATACTTGTTGCCAGACGCCGTGTATCATTATTTAAATAGCAGTAATTTGTATCGCAATCTGTAATCCGCTTGACAAGCTTGATTGAAATTTGATTTTCACAAACAATAAGCGCTGTATTTTGTAGTTTTTGTATTGCAAAAAGGCAAGCTTTAAATAATTGATCATTGATTATACATAAGGCATTAATAATCAATTATTTACTCTATATAAAAAATATAACTATTTCAGAAGAAGCACTTATGCAAAAATATCTACTCCTGTTATCCTTTATACTCTTGTTTTTCAATGGTTTTGGGCAAGATAAATTAGCCATCGGGCAATGGACTTCGCACCTGCCGTATGTACTTGGTCAGTGGGTGACACAAAGCGACGAGCGGGTTTATTATGCAACGGATTGGTCGGTGATTTCATTTGATAAAACCGAAAGATCAACCGATTATTTATCAACCGTGGAAGGCTTGAGTAATACGGGCATTCGTTTAATAAAATATGTAGAAGGCAGCGATGTTTTGATTATTGTGTATAATAATAGTGTAATAGATTTAGTAAAGCCCAATGAAATCTTTACATTAAATCAAATACGTAATTTTCAAGGGATTGTAGGAGAAAAAGTGATTTATGATATTGCAGTAGAAAATGATTCCACGGTTTATCTGGCTGCTAATTATGGGGTTTCTAAACTCAATATCCGTTCCAATCAATTTACATTTACTACATTCACTGGAATTGATACCCGCAGCGCCCGCGTTTTTGAAGGAAATCTTTACATTGCTACCGATGATGGCATTTACAGGACGTCATTAAATAACCCAAATATTGCTGATATTACTACATGGCAAGAGCTGGAAGCACAACAAGGCTTTCCTTTTGCTTATGCTTCAGGAAGTATGGCAATTTTTCAAGATGCATTATACTTTAGTATCAATGATACTTTGTTTCGATTCAAAGAAGAAAAATTAGAAAAAGTTTATTTTGAACAAGGCTTTCGCTTGCAATTCCTGACTGCTGAAGGTGCGCACCTGCTCGCCGGGTATCGATGTGTATCTGGTTGTGCACGCGGCAAAATTCTTTATTTCAATGCCGATGACTCGTTTGGTGCATTAGCAACCGATTGTGTGGGTATTCCTAATTATGCTGTAGAAGACGCGCAGGGCCGTGTCTGGATCGGCGACTATTTTCGGGAATTTCGTATGGTGAATAGCGTCACCGATCCGAATTGTGAAACGACCGTTATCAACTCGCCTTATTCAGAATTCAGTAGAGAAATGACTGTTTACAAAAACCAATTATGGCTGGCGACCGGCGGAGTTAATCAGACTTTCAGCTACGTATTCCGCGATCATGGCTTTGCTTCTTTGATTGAGGGGCAATGGACGATTTATAATCGCTTTACAAAAAGGGAACTCCAGGGCGAAAGCTTGCCTGATGCGGGCGACGATTTGTTTGATTTTCTGACGATTGCTGTACATCCTGATAATGGCAAGGTCTATGCAGGTTCGTTTTTTGAAGGTTTGATAGAAGTAGATGGCGATAAGTTGACTTTGTTCAATGAAAAAAATTCTTCCCTGGGCAATGCCGTTGGTGATGCGGCGCGCACGCGCATTAGCGGTTTGGCCTTCGATGAAGATAATAATCTCTGGATTTCCAATCATACTGCCGATCGTCCGATTTCGGTATTGCAAAATAATGGTGAATGGAAAAGTTTCCGACCGAGTTGCGGTGTGACCGAAATTCATCAAGTAACAGTAGATCAGAGTGGTTTCAAATGGTTTGTGACGACCAGCAGCAGCGTCGGCGTCATGGTTTTTGATGAAGGGGATATTGAAAATCCTGCGGATGATCGTTGTCGAGTTTTTAATCAAAACAATAGCAATTTACCTACCAATGTGACTAACTGCCTGACGGTCGATCTCGATGGCGATGTTTGGGTCGGTACAGCTCAAGGGATCGTTATTTTTGAATGTGGCGGCAGCGCCTTCGATCCTCAATGCCTGGGCACGCTTCGGGTGGTAGAATTGGATGGCTTTGGCGCGTATTTATTGGAAACCCAAGAGATTCAGGCGATTGCAGTGGATGGTGCTAACCGAAAATGGATCGGAACGAAAACGGGTGTTTTTGTGCTTTCGCCAAGCGGGGAAGAGCAAATTGCGCGTTTTACAACAGACAATTCACCTTTATTCGATAATAATATTACAGATATTGCAATCAATCAAGAGACTGGCGAAGTATTTATTGGTACGGACAAGGGCATCATTTCTTATAAAAGTGATGCTGTGGTCGGCGGCCGCTTAAATAAAGTAAATGTAGAAGTTTTTCCGAATCCAGTACGCCCGGAACACACTGGCCCAATTGCCATTCGCGGTTTAGCGAGGGATGCCAATGTGAAAATCACCGATGTGGCCGGAAGATTGGTATATGAAACGCAAGCTTTGGGTGGGCAAGCGATTTGGGATGGCAATGATTACAACGGTCGGCGTGCGGCTACAGGTGTTTATCTTGTCTTTAGCACTACCAATGCTCGTTATGCTGGTTTTGATAAGCCGGATGCAGTCGTGGCGAAAATTGTGATTGTGAATTAATACCATGATGGACGAGGATTAACTTGATTGCCATGATTGATTAGTATAGATTTTAAGGGATTTTTATATTCGAAAAATGTGTCAGAATCCTTTAGAATCAAGGCTTTTCAATCAAGATAATCATGTAATATTCTTAAAATCAGGGCAAGAAAAAAAGGCTATGCTTTTGGAGATGCATAGCCGGCATAGATGATATTATAGGGCTACAGTATAGGATACGATTTGATGAAGCAAAATTATATTTTGCTTGTGAACTGAATTTTAATTCGTGGTTAAGTTTGGTTTAAAAAATGCCAGCGTTATATCGGGGATGACATAACCCTGGCAAGAAAGCGACTTTAGATTGCAGGAAAGCTTAGCATTGTGAGAGAAGATGACAGCAAGAAATCAACATTTGATAGCACAAAGATTCTAATCGAATTTGAACTGAAAATTAAAGCAGCGTTAAATTCTCTTTAAGTTTCGGAAGCCAATACTTATCAATCTTGAAGCCCAAGGATTAAGTTAATGATGGGAAGTACTTTTTTGGCTCTTGCGGGATCAAAGGTTTTTTCCAATTCTAATTCAATACTTTGCGGTGGTCGAGCGCCAATTGTAACATTTTTTCGCGTTCTCCAGCAGTAAACTGGGCGAAAGCGCGGCGAAGCAAGGGCAAAGTTTGTTCAAAATTGTCAGGGTCTAAATCCTTTACCCAATCGTCTAAAACTTGCCAAAGTGATTGATTATGAATCAGTAATAAGCCACTTCCATGCAAAAATCCTTCCAGCCAGCCCACAGAATTTATGACCGATTCGCTAGATGAAAGTGCGTAATGCAAGTATTTTTCGACTTCGGCAATGCTTAATTTGCTTTTATCAAACAAGAGGCGTGTACAAGCTCCGCGAAGGAGTTCGTTTGTATTCTTTTCCTGGATAATTTTTTCTAAAGCAAAAAGCCAATTGGAATGATGTATATCATCAGCGAGCAAAGCCAGCGCTTGGTTGGTAACGATCAGGCTTTTGAAAAGCTCCTGCGCGAGGTCTTCGTCAATATTTTGGCAGGCATTCGGCAAACCAATGCAAATGCGCGGAATGAGTTGATCTACAAGCTGGCGCACAATTTCCCCATCGGTTTTGCGAATGTTGCCATAGCGAATAATGCGTACCAAAGGCTCTAGAGCTTCCATCAGATAAAAAACATCGTTGGAAACAGCAACCGCATCGCGCAACCGCTGAAGCAGAGGTTCTACCGCTTCTGGCAAATCGGCGAGCAAAACTTCGCCTGTAAGTGCCGTCAGTTCCGAGAGTTGATCGGTTTCATTTGCTTTATATATAACAAAATTTTTAGTAGCTTCGGCAATCGTGTTGCCCCACATCCCTGCTTCGATCAGTCGCAGGATAAATTCTGATTCCCATTTTAATTCCCAGCTTTCTTTAAAACTGCCTTTTTGATATTGGGAAGCTTCTTGCAAATGCCCCCATGGAATCCCCAAAATCCGCAGGCGATGCAGCAAACGGCTCGCAGAAAGATGCGTCTCATTTCGCAAATCCAAATCTTTTTTGACGAGCGCTGAAGTTTGATAAGCTTTGTTTAGGCGAGCTGATTTAATATTTTTTTCTAAATCTTGTTGTAAAGGTGGCGCGATATTCGAAGGCACTTCGCCGACCTTATCACCGATAATTAATTCATTTTCAATCAATTCCATCAGAATCTCATCGCCTTTGCATAAAACGGTGATGGCAGCTTCTTGCAATTCATCCTGCCCGGCAATCGAGCGTTCGCGCATAGTGGCTAAGGTATTCGCCAATCGAATAGCTTCGATGACTTCTGCCGAAGAGGCATCTATCCGCTCTTTTCTCAGTAATAATGCGGCTTTTGAAAACCAGACGGTAGTTGCTTCTATTCGGTTTTGAAATAAGAGTTCGTACCAAGCTGGAGAAATGACCCCCGCACCGTAACCATTGCGAAACGCCAATCGCTCGTAGCTCCAGGGCGCCCAAGTGACGGCAGTTTTGACTTTGCCAATGCCACGCAACACTTTATTATCTTCGCTTTTTTTGAAATCATCCAAACGATGCAACACCGGGGCATGCCAAGCGCCGCACACCACTGCGATGCGTTCAAAATTTTCTTTGGCTTTGCGAATGGCATTGCGCATATAGGCTTCGCGCAGCAGCGTTTGCATCGTTTCTGGTCGTTGCAATTCATTGCGCAATGCGGCCATCATATCAAGAATAATATCAAATATAATCGTTTCATTTTCAACTTGTTCAAAAGTAATTTCCCACCAGCGCTCCGAATCAGCGTAGCCGGCTAATTGCGCAATGAAACCTAATGGGTCAGATGATAGGGGAATAAGGTGATGGGGTGATTTTTTCTAATTCAAATCGAAATTCTTTTTGTCGCTTGGCTAATGCTTTTTCATCCAAAGCAAAAGAATACTCCATTGGCAAATCAATCGCTTTAATCGGAATATTATTCTTTAAGCCGAATTGAATCGCCTGCCATTCAGGAGAAAATTCGGCAAACGGAAGATAAATTGCTTGAGCGAGGTTATTTGGATTATATACAAGAATGGCAACGGGTGGCGTCAAACCTTCTATGCTTGCATTGTCAATGGCGGATTGGGCGTCAGCAGGTGCTTCGATCAAGATACAATCGGGTTGAAATTGTTCCAAGGCTTTGACCAAACTTTGCGCCGAGCCGGGCCCGTGATGTCGTATGCCGAACACATTTGCCATTGGTTATCAACCATTTATCTCGATTCTAAAGTAAGATTTTTCATGCTTCATATAAATCCTTCCAGCCTTCGCGCTTTTTTCATTACCGTTTCTAAATACTCTTCCCAAACGATCGTATCCTGCGTCGTGTCCTTGATAATTGTACCTGCTAAGCTTGCAGCGATGTCCTCTGCCTGAATTTTTCCTTTGCCAAAATGCGCTGCCAGTGCCTGCCCATTATTAATGACCGAAATCGCTTCGGCCGTGCTGAGGGTACTACTCGGCGACTTTAATTTTGTGCGGCCATCCTCGGTTTTCCCATTGCGCAATTCTCGAAAAATGGTGACTAAGCGCTGAATTTCTTGGATTGGCGCGGCTTGGGGTGGTAATTCCAGCGATTTTCCAATTTTTTCAACTCGACTTTTCACAATTTGCACTTCTTCTTCCAATTTTGCCGGAAGCGGCATGATTACTGTATTAAAGCGCCGTCGCAAAGCACTGGAAAGCTCATTCACACCGCGGTCGCGGTCATTAGCGGTTGCGATAATATTAAAACCTTGAATAGCTTGCACTTCAGAGTTTAATTCCGGGATTGGGAGTATTTTTTCAGAAAGCACCGTGATAAGCGCATCCTGTACATCCGACGGAACCCGCGTCAATTCTTCAACTCGTGCGATTTTACCGCTTTGCATAGCGACCATCACCGGGCTGGGTACAAGTGCTTCTTCGCTCGGGCCTTTGGCCAATAATTGTGCGTAATTCCAGCCATATCGCAAAGATTCTTCTGCCATGCCTGCTGTACCTTGTACGAGTAATTTAGAATCGCCAGAAATGGCTGCTGATAAATGCTCTGAAACCCAAGTTTTGGCCGTGCCTGGAACACCGACTAAGAGTAAAGCGCGATCGGTGACGAGCGTTGCTACTGCAATTTCGACCAAGCGGCGATTACCAAAATACTTCGTTTCAATAATAAAACCATTATCCAATTTGCCGCCAAGCAAATAGGTAACCACCGCCCAGGGCGAGAGATTCCAATTGGTGGGGCGTTGGCGATCATCCATTTTGGCGAGTTCTGCCAGTTCGTGTGCATAGGCGACTTCCGCGTGGGGGCGAAGTATTTGATTTTCCATTTTGAAAAACTTGTCAGAACGTTGAAAAGTAAGTGCTTCTCGTGCAAGTTAAAAACGCGAATATTATTTTGATAGTTCTTTTCAAACGAAAATAACGGACATAATTATTAGAATCTTTAGCTTGCTTTTTGAACATTGCAAAAATCAAAAAATACCTATATTTAAGCCTTCCCAAAATATCAATACCTCTTTTATTACAAATCAAGATTCAAGCAAAATGAGATTGACAAAACTAATCGGATTATTCTTAATGCTTATATTAAGTCAAACTGCATTTGGGCAAAATGAGCAAACTGCTAAAAAGATATTTGTCACAGGAGCTGGAATGGGTAAACAATTTATCAATTATGTTGCTTCTTTAACCGGCAAAAAAGATCCCAAAATATGCTTTCTCCCTACCGCCAGCGGGGATAACCCTAATGGAATTATGACCTGGTATAGAAACTGCGAAGATTTGGATGTAAAACCTTATGTATTAAGAGTTTGGATAAGTTCTTATTCTCAAACAGAAAGCTTTGAAGAGATGCTCTTAAAAATGGATGCTATCATCGTAGGCGGTGGTAATACCCTGAATATGATTGCTATTTGGAAAGCACAAGGAATAGATGTGGCACTCAAAAAAGCTTATGATAAAGGCATTGTATTAGCTGGCGGAAGTGCGGGCTCGCTTTGTTGGTTTACAGAAGGCACGACCGATTCTCGTCCTAAAGAACTCAGCGTTGTAGAAGGATTGGGATTTCTGAATTACAGTCATTGTCCGCACTATTCAAGTGAAGCATCGAGACGTCCTTTGTACCATAAAAATATTCTAAGTGGAACGTTTTCAGCAGGATACGCGTGCGATGATCGAGCCGGAATCTTATTCGTGAATGAAAAATTTTCCAAAGCGGTAGCCCTGGATGCGAATAACCATTCTTATTTTGTTTCTCTGGAGAATGGACAAATTAAAGAAGAGAAGCTGCCTTCAGAAATTATTAAATAAAACATAGGCTTAAATATCACTTTTCTAAAGTTTTGAGCATATTCGTTCGGAAGTTGATGATTTTCAGTATATTCTCTGTCTGCCAATCCCAGCGGTTGCTATGTTGTTCATAGAATTCACGGATTTCCGATAGCTTGTCAGGATAACAACGATACGCGAATTCTTCCGGTTCTTTGGAGGATTCCAGGTATTCAAAAATTTCGGGGTTTTCTATCTCTCTTTTCAAAAGAATTTGCCACTCAGGATTTTGCTGCAGCAACCATTTCCCGCGTTCGCCGATATGCGGCCGCGCCAGATTCCATAAGGCTTTGTTGCGAAGAGAAGATTTGAATAAAGCTGGGAGCAATTCAGGTAGCAGTATTTTATTTTGCTGTCGCAAAAGGAAGAAAAATTCCGGTAAGGCTTTTTTGTAAAAACCATTCAGCATAAGCTCCAAATGGAAGCTTGCTTCGGCTGAGCAAAAATTTTTCTTATGAATGTTTGCTGGTTCAGGTAATTCGCTTTTAAAATCCTGTAATAAAAATCCTGCTTTTTGCATTTGCCAAAACAGCGTTGCTCCTTCCAACAATACGACGGTCGACTCTGCCTTCACTTCAATGCCTTTGCTTTTGAGTCGATCCAAGGCCGGCTCGCTTAACTGTCCATTTTCCAAGCCTAAAAGCGCCGTTTTTACTAATTCTTGCCAGGTCATTGATGCTTTATTGAATAATTCTTGATTCTTTTTTGTTTTTGCAGAAAGAAATAGACTCCAAATTTTATTCTTCAATTCAGAGCAGCAAAGAATTTGTTTTTAAAATTTCCATAAAATTCGATTTTCAAGTCAGATTCACCAAATTTATAACGGTAATTTTACATTGTTCTGATACACGCAAAATTGTATTTTTCTTTTGATTATCAATACGAACGACTATCTTTGCACCGATTTTTTGAGAACCTAAATTTTACTCTAAAATATTCTCTTCAACATGGCAAATATTGGATACGTAAAGCAGGTAATCGGACCGGTAGTGGATGTGAGCTTCGAGGGGGAAAACTCCAAACTTCCTGAAATTTTTAGCGCACTTGAAATCAAAAGAGCGAATGGTGAATTATTGGTCTTAGAAGTACAGCAGCACCTTGGTGAAGATAGCGTTCGCGCAGTAGCGATGGACTCTACTGATGGCTTGTCTCGCGGTACAACGGTTGTTGATACAGGTGAAACCATTTCTATGCCAATTGGCGAGGGAATCAGAGGGCGTTTGTTTAATGTTGTAGGCGAACCGATTGATGGTATGGGGCCGGTATCCAAAAAACAGTCGGCGTCTATTCACCGTAAGCCGCCAACATACGAAGATCTTTCCACTGAAAAAGAAGTACTTTACACAGGTATCAAGGTAATTGATTTGATCGAGCCTTATATGAAAGGCGGTAAAATCGGGCTGTTTGGTGGTGCAGGTGTTGGAAAAACGGTATTGATTCAGGAATTGATCAATAATATTGCCAAAGCTTATGAAGGGGTATCAGTATTTGCAGGTGTTGGCGAGCGTACGCGCGAAGGAAATGACTTGTTGCGAGAAATGATCGAAGCGGGCATTATCAGATATGGCGAAGCGTTCAAGCATAGCATGGAAGAAGGCGGCTGGGATCTTTCCAAAGTAAATGAAGAAGAACTAAAGCAGTCGCAGGCAACCTTTGTATTTGGTCAGATGAACGAACCACCTGGTGCGCGTGCACGTGTGGCTTTGTCGGGTTTGACAATTGCAGAATACTATCGCGATGGCGATTTGAGCGACCCGATGGGAGGCCGTGATATTTTGTTCTTTATTGACAATATCTTCCGCTTTACCCAAGCTGGCTCTGAGGTATCAGCGCTTTTGGGGCGGATGCCTTCGGCGGTAGGATATCAGCCAACCCTGGCGACCGAGATGGGCTTGATGCAAGAGCGTATTACTTCTACGAAACGTGGCTCAATTACTTCAGTACAAGCAGTTTATGTGCCTGCGGATGACTTGACCGACCCAGCACCTGCGACTACTTTCGCGCACTTGGATGCAACGACAGTATTGAGTCGTAAAATCGCTTCATTGGGTATCTATCCTGCGGTAGATCCGCTTGATTCTACCTCGCGTATTCTTGATCCAACAATTATTGGTGAGGAGCATTATAATTGTGCTCAACGTGTGAAAAATATTTTGCAGCGTTATAACGAATTGCAGGATATTATTGCCATCCTTGGTATGGAAGAATTGTCGGAAGAAGATAAAATGGTGGTACACCGCGCCCGTCGTGTGCAGCGCTTCTTGTCACAGCCATTCCACGTTGCAGAGCAATTTACAGGTATTCCAGGTGTATTAGTGCCGATTGAAGAAACGATTCGCGGTTTCAATATGATTATGGATGGTGAAGTAGATGAGTATCCTGAAGCGGCATTCAACCTGAAAGGTACGATCGATGATGCCATCGAAGCGGGTAAGAAAATGTTGGCGGAAGTAGGCGCTTAATTTTATTGACTTGTATGAATGCTGAGGACATGAATATCACGATTCTGACTCCTGAAAAGGAAATATTTCAAGGCACAATCACTTCGATCAAAGTTCCCGGTACAATGGGGCAATTCCAGGTGTTGAGAAACCACGCACCAATTGTGTCTTCATTGGAAAGTGGTAAAGTAGAGATTGTAACCGCTAAAGGCGAATACCGCTACTTTGATGAGGAAAGTGGTAATATCAAAACTGCCGACGAACCGGGAAAGAAAATTTCTTTCAGCATTGGCGGTGGTTTCATTGAAGTGATCAAGAACGAAGTATCTCTCTTAGTGCGCGGCGTCAAAAATATTTGACGCAATGCGGTTTTCAACTCATAAGAAAGGCGAATTCAAATTGAATTCGCCTTTTTCATTTTATAGTAGTTTATTTTGATCGAGGTTTAAATATTGCCAAGTACATAAATCTGATCCATCGTAGGCTGTGGTTTGCCGCCAGTATCTTCAAGGCTTATCGCAAATGCTTGCGCATTCGAGATAAAAGGTACTTCTATAAATGTATCGCTATGGGATGGAAGGTCAAAATGCATTACTGGGCACAAGGGGGAGTTACGGTTGCAAAGTAAGCTGTTTCTCTTTATGGGTGTAATGCAAGCCTCCGATTTTATTGAGTCGGAGGTTTTTATTCAAATAGAAAGCGGCGCCGACATAATGCCAGCACCGCCGTCAGGTATTTTACAATATCAGAAGGTATTCTACAATAATGGCGCGATTACCAAGGCAACAACGGACATCAATTTCAATAGAATATTCAACGAAGGCCCGGAAGTATCCTTGAATGGATCTCCTACGGTGTCACCTACTACTGCTGCTTTATGAGGCTCAGAACCTTTATAATATATCTTGCCATTAATCTCCACGCCTTCTTCAAACATCTTCTTGGCATTGTCCCAAGCACCACCAGCGTTCGATTGGAAAATCGCCATCAACACACCAGCTACGGTCACGCCTGCAAGCAAACCGCCCAGCATTTCAGGGCCGCCCAAAAAGCCCACCAATACTGGTGCCGCCACTGCCAACAAGCCTGGTAATACCATTTCCCTGATAGCCGCACGGGTAGAGATTTCTACGCATTTGCCGTATTCAGCTTTGCCATCTGCTGCTTCAAAAGTATTGCGATCTGTTTCGCTCCAGGTATCCATTTCCTTGCCGTCATTTTTGCGCATCACTTCCAAGGCTGCTTTTAATGCTGGAATATCCTTGAATTGACGACGTACTTCTTCGATCATAGACATCGCTGCACGACCCACTGCCTGCATCGCCAAAGCAGAGAAAACGAATGGTAACATGCCGCCTAAAAATAAGCCCGCCATCACCGTAGCTTTGGAAATATCAATACTGGAAATCTGGGCCGAGGTCATGTAAGCTCCAAACAATGCCAAGGCTGTAAGCGCCGCTGAAGCAATCGCAAAACCTTTACCAATAGCCGCTGTCGTGTTACCTACTGCATCAAGTTTATCGGTGCGTTTACGTACTTCTTTTGGTAATTCGCTCATTTCTGCGATACCGCCTGCATTATCTGAAATTGGACCATAAGCATCTACCGCCAATTGAATACCCAAATTCGATAACATCCCGACCGCCGCTATGGCAATACCATACAAACCTGCAACATTAAAAGCAAAGATGATTGAGATCGATATGATGATAATCGGAAGTGCCGTAGAAATCATACCTACGCCCAAGCCAGCGATGATATTTGTAGCCGCTCCAGTCGAAGATTGACGCACAATACTTAATACCGGCTTTTTGCCTGTACCGGTATAATATTCTGTAATCATTCCCACTAATAAGCCAGCCACCAGACCTATGATGGTAGCAAAAGACATTCATAGCGGTCATCTCACGAGTAACCCCGTAAAGTTTGTCATCAAAAGTCCAGGAAGCAGGAAGCATTCCTGTAATAATGAACCATGATGCAATAATCATCACGGCAGAAGAACCGAATTCTCCAATATTCAAAGCTCGCTGAGGATTTCCGCCTTCTTTTACTCTTACGAAAAATGTTCCGATGATAGAAGTCACAATACCTGTGCCAGCCAAAAGCAATGGCAACAGCACTGCTGATAAGCCATTAAAATTATCTGAAAATGTGGCACTATTCATAAATACAGCGCCTAAAACCATTGTAGAAACAATCGAACCAACATAAGATTCGAACAGATCAGCGCCCATACCTGCTACGTCACCTACATTATCACCTACGTTATCTGCAATGGTAGCAGGGTTTAGCGGGTGATCTTCTGGAATACCGGCTTCTACTTTGCCTACCAAGTCAGCCCCCACGTCGGCCGCCTTTGTGTAAATGCCACCGCCTACGCGTGCAAATAAAGCGATCGAAGAAGCACCAAAGGAAAATCCGGTAATCACTGTAATGACGCGGTTTACATCCTCATAAGTAGAAGTGCCAAACATCGAACTGTAAACGATAAATAGAATGCTTAAGCCCAACACGCCTAAACCAACTACACCCAAGCCCATTACCGAGCCACCTGCGAAAGCAATTTCCAATGCTTTGCCTAAGCTTGTACGTGCAGCATTAGTAGTGCGTACATTGGCTTTGGTTGCTACACGCATACCGAGAAAGCCTGCCAAGCCAGAGCAAAATGCTCCCAGAATAAAGGAGGCTGCCACTAATGGCGAGGAATTAGGCGTATTGCCACTCACACCCAACAAAACGGCTACCGCTATCACAAAAATTGCCAAAATTCGGTACTCTGCTTTCAAGAATGCCATTGCGCCTTCAGCAATGCTATTCGCAATCTTCTTCATTTTGTCACTACCTGCGTCTTGGCGGTTGATCCATGCGGTTTTCCAGAAAGTGTATAACAAGGCCAACACGCCTAAGGCCGGAATTACATAAGTAAGTGTGCCACCCATACGAGTATCTTTTAAGTTTTTTATTGGTTAATTTTTGGTTTGAAGTGTAAGAAAATCAATTAGAAACATCAACCTGAAACTTCTAACCTGTTGCTTAGAATGAATACATTTTTTTAACACGGACGCAAAAGTAAGCCAATATTTCGGCTTGTCCAAACGATTTAAAAGATTGAAATTCATTGATTCATAGTTACATTGATTCATGCTATCTTAACAAAAAAAAATATGAAGCCGTAAACCCTATTCTTCCATCCAAACCGTTTTGTCTTCTATCCGATTTCGTTTACCTGGCAACTCCGGCATATCATGATAACCCATATAAAATAAGCCCAGACAACGTTCACCTTCTTTTAAATCCAGGAATTCATTCGCATTCAAAGCTGCACCAGGCGTACCCCAGTAACTGCCAATGCCGTACACCGTACAAGTAAGCCACATGTTTTGTACAGCACAAGCCACCGCTGCAATCTCTTCCCACTCCGGCACACGCGCCTCAGGGTCGCGCTGCATACAAATGGCAATCACACAAGCCGAACGCATCGGGTTTTCCATGTTTTTCTGATACTTTTCCTCTGAAAATTGATCGGCAGGAGTGGTTTGTTTGTAATAATCTCCCATGTATTGTCCCAAACGTTTTAAAGCTTCGCCAGTGAAAACCTTGAAACGCCAGGGCTCGGTGAGGCGATGCGTGGGCGCCCAATTCGCATTCTCTAAAATCACCTCGATAATCTGTCGAGGGATAGGGTAGTCATTGAACATTTTCGGGAAAATCGCTCTTCTTTTTTTAATCAGCTCACTAATTTGAGCAGGGGTAACGTTCATATTTTGAAGGTTTTTGCCAAAGATAAACGCTCCTTTTAAAATATTTTTATTCAAAACTTTCAGAAAAAATTGAAAATTTGATTTTCTTTTTGTATTTTTGAATCAAGCTTATCGCAACAAGCTGACAAACAAAACGCTGAAATCCGACAGCACACACTCGACTCAAAACGCATCACCCAATAATTTTTTTCACCCAAAATCGAATAACCATGAACCGTACTGAGCATTTTTTTCATCGATTTGATCTTATTGGACAGTTCTTACTCTTGCTGACTGCCGGATTTTCAGGCCTTGCTGTTCTTTTTTCAAAGAAAGAATTTGCTATTCTTTACTTCATGCTGCTATTCGTGATTGGTTGCTGGCAAATGCTGAGCGCCTTCATAAGGGGCGTGGGTTATGGCGATAGTATTAAATCGACTTATTTTTTTGCGGCGCTATCCTACTGCCTTCTACTGACGGTATTTTTATCTTTGATTGAAATGTTGGCTTACCGTTGGGAATTCCCTTTAGCATTATGGTTTATTGGTATCGTACCTTCGATTGCCGCAATTTGGTATTTTAGAGATTGCGTGCAGGAGCGTTCGCAAAATGAACAAAACGACCGAATCGATTTGGTGCCAAGCACGCTGCCAAGTTTAAATCTCAAAAAACCGCTCAAAAAAATTCGCAAAAAACAGGCATTGTTTCGCTATCTTTGAATAAAGTCATTCAGGCATGAACCCGCGAAAGATATTGCAAACCGATCTCCTATTGCAAGGCATCCTATCCTCGATGGTTGTCATTGCTTTGGCTTTCTGGTGGTGGGTAGGTTTGAGTGGTTATTGGTTGGCTGTGGCAGCGTTCCTATGCTTGTTGAGTTGGCAGTTTTTCAGTGGTATTTATATCGCCATAGAACTCAGGCGCTGGTATCGAGGGGCTTTGCCCATGTGCCTGTTAGGGGCTTTGGTTATTAGCATTTTGCTGATGGTTATGGGTACACCAATGGGCGTGATTACTGTTTTTGGGGCTGCACCAGTTATTTCTGTAGCTAATCTTGTTGTTTGTATTATTGATTTTCAGCATAACCGCAAGGCATTACAATCGCTTCGTGCGAGGAATGAAAGAATACTTGACAGTAATGAAATTTTTTAAAATGGAATGGCTCTTTACCTTAAAGGAAAAGCATATATAAGACGATTCTGCTTTATAAAACATTATATACTAAGCCTTAAAACCAATAAGATATGGTTTCGCGCTTCCGAATGAAAATTGATTTGCTTGGGCAATGCGTTTTGGTCTTGGCTGTTATCCTCCTGCTCTATTTAGTAGAAGGCATCCGCTGGTCGGGCAGCATTTTGATTGTTTTGGCCATTTGGCAATTTATCAGCGCGGCGCATTTATTATACATTTATCGGCATATTCGTCGGGTCAATTATCTTCGCACCGCTATCATCCTTGCAGTGAGCCTTCCTATCTGGATACATTTCATTGGCAATCTCGCTTACCTTCCCCTGGCTGGCCTCGTGCTTTGGTACTTTATTCAAACCATCCGAGATACAATTGTAGTTTATCGCCGGCCTCGCTCTTTTTGGGATTTAATTTAAAGCGCATATTTTTAGGGCGACCTAAAATTTTGTATCTTTACATTCTTATCCTAACATATGGAGCCAATTTCTCATACAGAAGAAAATTATCTGAAAGCAATTTTCAAGATTGCAGAACGCGAAGGTACGCCCGTCAATACCAATGCTATTTCCAGTGAAATGAATACCAAGGCGGCCTCGGTGACTGACATGCTCAAGCGGCTTTCTGAAAAAGAATTAATACATTACGAAAAATACAAAGGCGTAACCCTTACTTCCACAGGCAATAAGATTGCAACGCATCTCATTCGCAAGCATCGACTCTGGGAAGTTTTTTTGGTGGAAAAACTTCATTTTTCCTGGGACGAGGTACACGATATGGCGGAACAATTGGAACATATTCATTCTCCGGCTTTGGTAGAGCGTTTGGACGAATTTTTAGGCTGCCCAAAATTTGATCCGCATGGCGACCCCATTCCTGATGCGGAAGGCAATTTTACTTTCAGAAAACAAGTGCCGCTGCTGGAATTGGAAATCGGCGCAAAGGGCGTGGTTGTTGGCGTTCACGATCACTCAACTACTTTTTTACAGTATCTCGATCGGTTGGAATTAGTACTTGGCGTGGAGGTGCAGTTGCTCGAACGATTTGACTATGATGAATCGGTTAAAATTGTTTTGAATGGCGAAAAAGAACAAATTCTTTCCAAAAAAGTAGCTCAGAATCTCTTTATTCAAAAGAAATAACAAAGATTAAACGAGGAAATGCGAGGAAAAACGCATCTGATTGTTGTCATTTTTACCTTGATCACTTGGAGCGCTTTTGCTCAACAGAAGCCCCTTGTACTCGCCACCACCTCTGTTTTTGCGGATATGGCCCAAAATATTGCGGGCGATGAAGTGGAAGTGCAAACGATTGTGCCAATTGGTGCAGATCTACATACTTACAAACCAAGCCCCAGAGATGCGCAATCCCTGGCCTCCGCGGATTTGATTTTGAAAAATGGGCTTAATTTGGAGCCTTGGCTGAATGAATTAATCATTGATTCCGGCGCGAAAGCCAAAGTCATCAGCATCACCGATGGGATTCAATTTATTGAAAAAGAACCTCATGCGTGGATGAGTGCTGAGTCAGGGTTGATTTATATCGAAAACATCAAAAATGCACTGATAGCGCTCCATCCAGAAGGGCAACGAACGTTTGAATTCAATTATAGTGTTTATCGGCAGCAATTGCTGGATATGGATATTTATATTCAAGAGCAAATCATGGATATACCAGAAAAACAAAGGATATTGCTCACTTCACACGATGCTTTTCGATATTTTGGCAGGCGTTATGGATTTAGGGTAGAAAATTTGAATCCCAATTTTACTGAGAAAATGAATAAACCTCTGGTTTTCATTGGAATAAATAGCAATTTGGATTCGATTCAACAATTAATAAAGGATCATAAAATTAGCATTGGCGGGAAGCTTTTTTTCGATTCTATCGGTGATAAAAATGGTGTTGCGTCTTCTTATTTAGATATGCTAAAATATAATACGGATATCATAGTGGCTGCCATAACAAAAGAATTTTTAGAGAAGAATACAGTAAGTTCCAGTATTAACAGGCGTTCTGCGCTTTTGCTTGGTATCATTTCAGGGATTCTTATTATGATCATTTTTTACTGGATATTTAAAAAAGTGAATGGATAAAATTACTTTTAGTAATGTTGTAAATAAAAATAAAATAGTTTGATAAATATTAATAAATATCGAATTCTCGGAGTTGACCCTGGCACGAATATCCTGGGCTACGGCATTATTGAAGTGGAAAATAAAACCATGCAATTGATTGATTTGGGTGTGTTGTATCTAAAAGAAGAAACCGAGCAGCCGGAAAAATTAAAGCGGATTTTTGAACGATTGCAAGCAATTATCACAGAGTTCAAGCCAAGTCAAATGGCGATTGAAGCACCCTTCTATGGCAAGAATATACAATCTATGTTTAAGCTAGGCCGCGCACAAGGGGTGGCCATTGCTGCGGCGATTACTAAGGGTTTGATCGTGACGGAATACTCCCCAAAAAAGATTAAACAAGCTGTTACTGGTAATGGAAATGCTGCCAAAGAGCAAGTCGCAGCAATGCTGGGCACTATTCTGAAAGCAGATATGAGCGATCAATTCTCTGATGCGACCGATGCTTTAGCCACTGCGGTTTGCCACTTTTATCAATCTACCAGTCGCTTAGGTACTGGCAAGAAGAGCAAAAACTGGAGCGCTTTTGCAAAAGATAATCCTGATCGGATTGGGAAGAAGTAATTCCAAATTATTGCTCGTAAGCGCCGCGGATTTTCTGAGCTATTTCTGTTAATTCCTCTTGCGATAAAGATAAGAATCCTTTTTCAAAACTCAAATCATGTACAGCATTGATGGGGATAAGGTGGATATGCGCATGAGGCACTTCCAAGCCAATAACGGCAATGCCTATTTTTTTGCAGGGTACAACTGCTTGAATCGCTTTGGCCACGCCTTTGGCGAAGATCATCATACCACCTAATAAATCGTCTTCTACATCAAAAATGTAATCGACCTCTTTTTTAGGAATCACCAAGGTATGACCTTTCGCTACCGGTCGGACGTCCAGAAAAGCCAAATAATCTTCTGTTTCTGCGATTTTGTGAGCAGGGATTTCTCCTTGCACGATTTTTGTGAAGATGGTCGCCATCTTTTAGTCTATTGAAATATCTACGATTTCAAATTCCATTTTACCACCGGGAGTCGTAACCAAGGCCACTTCGCCAACCGTTTTGCCAAGCAAACCCTGTCCAATTGGAGAATTGACCGAAATTTTTGTGCTTTCAGATCGGCTTCCTGCTCTGATACGAGCATATAAGTCAATTGCTTACCGTTTTTCTTATTCTTGATGGTGACTTTTGAAAATACAGTCACTTTAGAAGTATCTAATTGGCTTTGATCCAGGATACGCGCATTGGCGAGTGTTTTTTCCAACTCATTGATTTTCAACTCCAAAAGTCCTTGCTGGTCTTTGGCAGCGTCGTATTCTGCATTCTCTGATAGGTCGCCTTTTTCACGCGCTTCTGCAATAGCTCTTGCCACTTCCTGGCGTCCTCTAATTTTGAGATCCTCTAATTCTGCTTTCAGTTTTTCATACCCTTCCTGGGTCAAATAACTGTACCCTGTCATAAAGCATAGATTTTTAAACAGTCATTCATCTGATGTTTCAAGCAATACGTCTTGAAAAATTCGGATGAGCCGACTTGAGATAAATGAAAAATTTAGATATAAACTTTGTCTCTAAATCGGTAAGTTCTATATTAAACGTCGCATCCAGGTGCAATGGTTCACCGAACTGACTAAAAAGCAAGAACGCCTCCATAAGGGAAACGTTCTTGCTTTCGGACTTCAAAGATACAAAGAAATATACGAATATTCAAGTCCTTGAGAAAGAATCGTAAAAAAGATTATATGGAAATACGCACCGAAAAATTATGCGTGCCATTCCACACGCGGGTTTGCCGATAGGCGTAATCGATGCCAAAACGAGTATTCTTATTCTCCTTACTCAAAGGCACTTCAATAGATGCTCCTGCACTTAATCCACTGTAAATAGAAGCCTGAATGTCGTCTTCCACGTCCAATTCATAACGATAGCCGCCGCGTAACTGAAACATATCGCTTAGCGAGTATTCCAACCCTGCGCCGATTTCATCGCGAGAGAAAGAATTAGCAGTGAAATTGCCAACTGCGGTGAGGCGATGCTTTTCTCCGAACAAAAAGTCATAAGACATCCCAATATTTAACATCGAAGGCAATTCAAAACTTGCCGAACGCTGGTCGTAGGTAAGATCATAGCCGCCGTTATTGGGGCTGGGGCCTTGTGTTGATAAGCCTTCTCCACCAAAATTCATCCTGGAGCCTACATTGCGCAAAGAGATGCCAAATTTAAAATTGTCTTGTTCTCCGGTCACATATTGAACACCTGCGTCGATGGCAAAAGCAAACGCACTTACATCTGCAATACTTTCTGAAATACCGCGTAAAGTGATACCTACCGATACTTTGTTTTCAAAAATATGCGCATAAGAAAGCCCGATATTGAAAAAACTTGGCGAATAAGTAGCGCCCGTGCCTTCGGGTTGATCTGTAGTAGTGACGCGGATATCTCCAAAGTCTAAAGCCATGAGGCTAAAGCCAAAAGTACCATTCTTGCCGATACGCTGACCAATTCCAAACGCATTGGTTCGAATATCTGTGCCTTCTAAATATAAGCTGTGTCCTACCAGGATTTCTGTTTTGCTAATGCGAGAAAGCCCGGCCACATTGAGTTGTAGCGCTTCCACGCCAAAAATATTCGAAGTAGTAAGTGTGTGCAAACCAGCACTTCGCGCCCAAGGATTCATTAATAATTCGTAAGCACCAGCTTCGCCCTGGCGATCGGGGTTACCTGCTTGAATTGTCTGGATAAAAAATATCGACAAAATGATGATAAAGGGGATTTGTAAAAATCGCTTCATTGAAGTATGTTTTTAAAGACTTCCGAAGCCTCAATAACTTCGGAAGCCTTGATGTGTTTATGTTACAAACCGGATGGATCAAATTTCCGATTGATGCCAAACCATTTGATCGTGCGCTCGCCTAAGCCTTCTGCTTTTACATGAATGAGATATACACCACTTGCGATAGGAATACCTTTGTTGTTTTTCATATCCCATTCCAGATCGGGTAGAATTTGGTTGCGCTCGATGGCACGGTTAGCCCCGCGAGGTGTGGTGCCGACTTCATCGCGTGTGTAACGACGAATGAACTTCCCATCCAGTGAATAGATAACCACCTCACATTTGGCGGGTAGATTGGTAATTTTCACCGTATTTGTAAACTGAGAAACCTCGTAATCTGAAAAACCATAATAAGGATTTGGAACGACATTGATTTTATCAAGTGCAGTTTCTACACCTGGGGCATCCAGTTCAGAAGCTTGTTTGCCTTCAATTTTAAATCGATAAGTCGGATAGCCATTGAATTCGCCAGTGCCAGGAACGACCTGATAAGGATTGTCCACTCTCAGTTTTACGATTATATCTTCCGGAATCAAGCCATCGGCATAAGAGCGCATTTGCTGCCCCGGTAAAGTTGTAATCAAACCTGTCCAAGTGATTTCTCTTACTGCTCTCCATTTATTGATATTGGTGAGGCGAACCAAATTGCGCAATTGCGCACAGCCATCATATGGTTGTTTTGTAACATATACCATGTGTTGGCCTCCAGCGTATAACTGGAAAATATTCGCCAAATTTCCATCATTCAAAATGAGTTGCGAAGAAGGATTGAACATCATATCCCGACCGGTAGGCTTCTCAGTATAAATCTCTGGCAATATAGAGCCATCGTACACCGAATTCTCGCCAAAGAAAATATTCAGACGCTGCCCTGTTTCTACGTCAATCGCATAGCCCGGAAACCAAGCCATGCCTTCTCCGTCTTGAGCATCTATATCAGGTAAGCCATCGTTATTGTTATCCTCTTTCGTAACACTTGGAGCGGCACGCAAGTCAAAACTCTTTCTGTTTCCTTGAGTTGGTAGCCCAAGCGCATCATAGAAGCGATTAGAAGTTTCTACCACAACACAACGACTCCACAAGTCTTTATTAGAAGTGAAAACAATATCCACATTATTTAAATCGCTAATATTTGTTTGTTGACGCACAATATTGCTTCCTGCTGAATTGACCCAAGCTGGTGAAATGAAAGGATCATCATTTTCATTTTGAGGACGCCAGTTGGCTAAATAGTAAGGAATGAAGTATCCTGTACCAATAGATGCCAGGGATTTATTTGGATCAAGTAGGAAATCAGGCTCTAATTCTCCGGTCAATACAAAATTGAACACCTTTTGATCAAAATCAATATTCCGAAGCGCGGTGTCATCGGGAATGCCTGATAACCAGGCTTCTGCATTCTCACCGCCCGTGTATTCTTCTTCGTAACCTACCGCACCGTTGGAAGCAATCGAAGTAGGCGCTGTGCCAACATCTACTGTTTGACCTATCGTAATCGAAAAGCCAAATTGCTTAATCACTTGCTCATTTAGTTTATCAATGCTATTTTCAGATATTATGACTGGACTATTCGGGTCACTCAGATTTTTTAGTTGCCAACGGACGTTGTTATCCAACTGCTCATTGGCCATATTTTCATCAAAATACGTCAATTCGAATTCTCCATCTTTCACATCCAAAGGATTGAAAATATTGATCTGAATGGGTGAGCGCCCGGCGCGGTAAGTGATCTGACCTGTAAATTTGTTCTGCTCAATCTCTGCGCGGGTTTCATCAGAAATATCCAGGAAATTGCCACCGTTCCCTACCCCATCGATGCGCGTCACAATCGGACCTTCGCCATACACCGCATTGAGTCTTCGATCCACAATTGGTCGAGGAATCACCGTATAATAAATATTCGTTCCATCTCCAATATTTCGACGCCCTTCCAGATAAGGCTGTCTTTGCCCAAGCACTTCTTTAGGATCGAAAGGCGCGTACTCATTATAAGCATAAGCAAGCGCTGTGAAATAATATTTTTTATGATTGATCAATCTTCGATCATTGCCTGAAGCAAATTGATCTTCTACGATACGGAAGGTATGATTAATGCCTTGGTCAGCACCGTTTACCTCTACATTGGGCACATAATATGTAGTCCCAGTTGGGTTATCAACAGGCGTCCAATTGAAAATGCGGTTCACACCATTTTGCACATCTACCTGATAGATCAGGCGGGCTTTGTCTGGGTCTTCCAAATCAGAAATGGTCACATCAGGGCCAGCCAACTGGTATAATTTGTAGCCCTCAAAGCGATACAAACTATCTTCCACGCCTGGCGGAATGCGCAATCCTGGCTGAGCATAAGCTTCATAGGCATTATTAGAAGTAAGCGTATCGTTTGTAAAAATGGCAATCACTTCGCGATCCAATTCAATAAAATCCGCATCTGGTGCATCTGGGCCATCGGTCAGGCGAAAACAGTTGTCAAATAGCGCTTGAGCAATATCATCGGCTTCCTGCAATCTTGCAATACTTGGGCAAGGATAGGTTTGGTCTGGCACCCAAACCACCCCGACTATGAGTTCATTCACTGCACCTGGATCGAGCCGGAAAGGACCAGAAGCCTGAATTGTACGGCGATCGCCCGAAGGCAATCCCTGGGTACACATAGACCAACCATTGAGGTCGTTGGGGGCTTCAGTAAATGCATATTTGATGAGTGGCCCTGGTTCTTGATAGGCATCTCCACCGTAACTGAAAGGTGTGCCATCACGCCAGGAGCCTGAAAGATAGCGGTAGTATTCTATGGCATTATTAGGGTCGGTTGTGCCAGGCACTGGAGCAGGAACACCACTAGAACGGTTATAATAAGTGAAAGAAGACATGCCAATCTCCTCTCCAAATTCGTCCAGAGGGCCACGAAAATAATCAACTCCCAGAATTGGAATATTGCTACCATACGTAGGCACGCCTTGTGGGCAAACCGAACCAGTCTGGCCATCTACTGGGTCTTGATTATAAACATAAGCCATACTGCGAGTAGTGTCGCAGCCTACATAATCATCAATATCGCAACCAAGATCAGGATCAACCCACATCGCAAAAAACATGCTGTCAATACTCTCGATAGCGCGATTAATCAATTTATAACGCTGAAAAGTCATGTCATTGATTTCATCGTTGGTCGCATAGGTAAACGCTTGCACTTGTACCTCCATCTGAATAGGATCACCTTGCGATTCTGAGTGAATATTCCCGGCATCATTATAAATCCAGAAAACCATTTCATCCGGAATGGGCTGCTCTTCAGGCGTAGCAAAGCTACAGCCGCGGATTTCGATAATGGGGAAATCGCCTTGAGTTGGATCGTACAAACCATCCCCATCTTCGTCCCAAAAGCCAGCCAAACCTTGTGTCGTATTAGGTAAATCAAATTGATGAATATCAAAGAAAAATTCATTTCCCCTTGCTGGCCAACCTTTTACATCGGTTGGAATCATATCAGGATCATAATCTTTTCCTTCTACTTGCGCCTGCCGGAAATTGCGAATATGTTCTCGGATGTTATTGCCTTTTACCACAAAAAACTTATCCCACCTGGCGCAAGTCTCCTGATCGGTTTTGCCGGTTTCGGGATTAAGCGGGCCAGAGAAAAAATCAGATGTACCTCCAGAGCTACCATACGTTTTGGCGGCTAATTTCAAATTGCCCGCAGGGTCAACGCCACCGAGCCAAACCGCACCAGCATAAATCGAAGAAACTTCGGGTTCACCTGGTGGTACTTTCGGTACAATATAGCGACCGTTATTCGTGTCCCACCAAACGTCACCGCCGGAAAGCAAGCGCGCACGCACGTTATTGATCGCCATATCGATCTGCGAAACAGAATTGGCGCAGTTTTCCCGAAAATTAACAGTCGGTTTATTGGTTTGCGTTGAATTTGTTTTACCGGGCTTGATATCATCCGGCTTGCGGGCTTCCGCGATGGTGAAAGCGCCTAGAATAAAAATTCCCAATAAAAAATATTTGAATTGCTGCATATTACTATAGATAAATAACTTCTGATAATTGTCCATTAAATAGCAATTTAAAACACTGGTAATCAATTTATTAAAAATCTAAAATTGCACCCACATAAATTCTGCGAGGCAAACTGTACAAATTGGAATTCAATAATGCCCATTGGTAAGCAGCCAGGTAAGAATCCACCTCACGCACCGAACTTTCGATATTGCTGATTTGCTGTTCTCCAAAAGAAGATGCCAAGAAACCATCGTCGTTAGCCGATCCTGTCACTGGGTAAACGGCAATAATATTGCGGCGATCCAGCAGGTTAGAAACTCGGCAATAGACGTTCAGCCCATATTTTTCATCAATAACGAAGGATTTGTCCACCCGAAGGTTTAGTACAAAAGTCCAGGGTTTCCGAGCACCGTTGATTGCACCAATTGTGCCCACTCCACCAAGTTCCGTAGGTGTTTGCGCTGCTGTGTAAGGGCGACCTGAAACAACTTTACTTTGCAAATTAAAACCAGCATTGGCAAAAATATCTGCCCCAAAAAGCTTCGGGCCATTATAAAGTCGTCCTGAGCCGTAGCGATAGTCAACATTTACATTGAATACATGGCGCTCATCATAATCAAGGGGGTAAAGCGTGCGAAGATTCCCGCGCCCAACCACATTGCGCTGAGAGTTTGCATTCGAGCCTGTACCATCAGCAAATTGCAGGTTGTAATTGGCTTCCACTTGTACATTGCCTGTGCGACGGAGATCATACGTGAATGAAAAACCTTTGATCGTGCCAAAATCCTGATTGTCGTAAGTAGTATATTGAATGACATTCGGTACAGGGAAGAATGTGCGTAACTGAATCAAATCACGCATTTCTTTGTAATAAGCCGCAATTTTAATTGCCGAAGAATTCGATAACTTTTGCTGAAAACCCACTTCATAATCCGTTGTACGCACGGGCTTCAGGTTCGGATTATTGATTGGGTTATTGGCACTATAAGAAATATCGGAAAAGTAAAAATAATCCCGCGGCGTAGCGATCGAATTGGTCGGAGGGCGCTGCACCAAAATATCATAATGCGCAAAGAAATTAGCCTCTGTACTAATCGGGAAAGAGAAAGCTAAGCGTGGCATCACATTCACCTGCACTTCATAATCTTCAAAAGAGACGCTGGGATCAAATTCTCTTGATTTGATAAAATTAGGATCTCTTTGTGCCCGCTCATCCACATATTTTGGGAAAACCAAACCGCCAATGATTCCTTCTATATCGGTTGGACTATTTGCAGGTGTACCATTCGGGCGATACCACTGGTCGCCATCGCGATAAGCGGTGACCGAAGTACCCGCATCGTTCAGATAAACTTTATAATCATCACCAATATTTCCAGGCTTATTGCTACCTGCACCCGTGTGGTAATCGGCAGCGCCTATGATATCATATAAGGAATAATTATCTTTCAATACTTTGGTATTGGCATCGTAGCGATCGACCCGAACCCCAAGTCGGAATATAATATCTTTGAATGTGAATTTATCTTGAATATAAGCCGCCGAATAAATGGGACGATTGGGCGCGACCGGGAATGTCCGCACGCCATCGGCATCGGTAGCCGTGAAGAAATCTTCAAATGTACCATCGAACGGGTTGCCCAAATAGTCATACCCTACATAGCTGATGATTTGTTGGTCGTTCAATTCTTTTGCAGAAAACAAACCCAGCGTCAATTGATCTGGCGAAAGCCCATCCACATTGACATAATCGGTCAGTGCCTGACCTGTCAGCTGGCGGATGCGGCGATAAAATTGACTTTCTTCACCCGGTGCAATACTCACGCCTAATAATGGTGTTCCCTCAAAGCCCGGAATATCAATAGTGCCAACGGTATCTGGATTCTCAGCAATGCCTTGAATATGACTATTCGCCTGCTGTCGGGCAATATCCCAAAGCCTGCGAGGTGCTACGCTGTATCCACGATTGATGCGCTGTTCGTACCAAACGCCTAATTGAATATTGTGGCGGCCTTTATCAGAACTACCCGGCACGAGGTCAAAAGAAGCATTGGCATTAAAAGTATAATTATCATTATCTCCTTTGGAATAATTATTATACACGGTGCCTACATTGGTGTGGAAATTCCAGGAACTTGTGTAAATGCCTGAAATCGCACCATTTGGGGCGTAGAACGCTGCTCGAGGAAGTACATTAGCGCCACTATTACCGGCATTGGTAATAAGATAATTGCTAATTTGTCCATTCAATCCTTCACTAAAATCAATGCCCATACCATTATTGTAATTGGCCAATACCTGATTAGTTGCACTTGGCGTATAAGATCTCAATACTTCTCGATAATCGGTATGCTGAAGATAAGATTGGCCTGTGGCAGGGTCAAATAATTGCACAAATGTAGGGACATAATCGATATCAAACTGACCGACGTAGCCATAGTCAAAGAAGCGATCTTCGTGCCTTTGGTCGTACGTTTCACCTTGCGTTTTTTCATATGTAAAAAGCAAAGTATAAGATGCATTTTGAATCAAAGAAGCTTTTCTTTGCTGATTATCAGCATCTTGATTAAAGTTCGATCCTCCAAGACGGTGGCGCAGGCGAAAAGTTCCGCGATAGGTTTGCCCAGTGTTGAATGGATTATTGTGACTGTTGTACACACGCCAGCCGCCTGGTGTGAATTGATCTTTAGTATCGTTATAAGTTCCTATTAAAGAAATATCTACTACTTTGCCCAAGCGGGCATCCAGCTTAGCATTGAGAATATAATTGCGGGAATCCTCATAAGGCTTGGCATCCAATGCTTCTACTTCATTTGATTTTACAAAATCGGCAGCGACGAAAGGATTACCACCAATGCTTAGAATAGGATTGGCTTCTAACTCTTTGAGTTTTTCATCCTTGATTCGATAAACAGAAATACCGGGAGGGTCGTCGTCCAACTGATCTGTCACGCGACCAGAAACTCTGAATCCAAGAATAGATTCTCCTTTAGTGTTTTTTAATAATGGCCCGGAAAGGCTAAAATCAATAAGGCTATTGTCGTAGGCATCAAAGAAATTAGTCGTTTCTAATTGAACTGCACCCGATAAAGTACTCGAAGGGCCTTTGGATGTGGCCGAAATAATACCCCCAGAGTTGTCACCGTATTGAGCTTCCATACCACCGGTGATTACTTGGAGTTGCTCAATTTCTGATTCTTGAATCAGCGCACCTTGTACCCTGACACCATCAAGATAATAATCGGTAGCATCTGAGCGGGAGCCGCGAATATTGATCGCACCGCCTTCATCAGAAGTGGAAAGCCCGGCCACGGTAGCTGCCAGTGCATTGATATTTCGAGTAGGCAAATTCCGAATTTGTTCGCTGGTGATGACACCCCCAGATGTCGTATTATCTTGCTCGATCAAAGGTATTTTGTATTCCTTTACTACTATTTCATCGAGCGTGACACCCTCTGTGCTGAGTTGCACATCGGCGCGATTGGCTTTACCAGCAAGCACTCTGATACCTGTCAAACGTTGAGTTTGATAGCCCACGTACCGCACTTCCAGGTCGTACGTACCAGGATCAATATTGCTAAAATTGTAATTTCCATCGAAATCCGTTTCCGTCCCGGTCGTCAAGACACCATTTTTATAAAGAACAATATTCCCAAACAAAATGGGTTCGCCCGATTCCTGGTCTGTCACTTTGCCGGCAAGAGAAGTTTGCGCAACGGCGGAGGCAGTAATGATGAATAAAAAGCATAAAAGTAAAAGTCGAGTCATACGTTTTTATTTTATAGCAAAGGGTAGGGAAAGATTTGCAATGTTAAAAAAATAAAGGTTCATATCAAATAATTTTCCATTCAAAGCCACTTGCCTTATACCGATCTGTTTGTCAACAGACAGATTGGTATGATTGCCTGTGTCAATTTGTTTATCGAAACTTTGTTGCTGAAAGGAATAGAGATAAGATAGCTCTTACAAAGGTAAGAACGAAGCTAAGAATCTTAGCGCTTCCTGCCAATCTATTTTTAGTAGGCAAGATGACATAAATTTAAGTTTTCCTTATTTTCGCATGCGTATGAGTGAATAACCTCAACATCTAAAAGCCCAAAACCTTTAAGTCTTTATACTATTTATACCCAAAATCCTTCTATCTTTGGCGCAAAAATGAATAATCCTATGAGATATATTTTTTCTCTTGCGATGCTATTGACATTGATTGCTTGTCAATCCGAGAAAACATCTTCCAAGCATATTTTTGCTGATTTTTATGTTCGTTATCTTGAAACAGAGCGACAGGTGAAAGCGCACGCAGCTTTTTTTCAAGGCGATTCATTAGAGACAGCTGCTCCAGTGATTTTTGAAAAAAATGTAACCTTGCAGACCTATGAAATGAAACCTCGGCAGGTTGAAGAGGACAAAAAAATGCGCTATGTCTTTAATGGTGTTGGCAATTATGACAGCACTTTTTTATTTCAATACACCGATCAGCGCGGCAATGAGCAAGAATTTAAAATTAGTATGCCGCCAATTCGGGATTTTTCGGTGAAAGAAGGCGCAAGCCTTTCGGAAGGAATGACTTTACAGTTAGAATGCGAACCATTTAAAGCGAATGAAAGCTTGATTTTGCTTTTTACTAGCGAAAAAAATCAGTCAGCCATGGCGGAATTTCAAGGGCCTTTTGATCTGAAAGAATTGAACATCCCACCGATTCAAATTACGGAGGTTCAGCCGGGTATCAATTATCTTTATTTGGTAAAAAAACAACAAAATACTTTTAAAAGACCTACCATGGATATTACTTCCAGCGCAGAATTTTATACCAAGACAATTGAAATACAAATCAAGGAATAGGTTGATAGGAAATCGGATAATGAAGGCAAATAATTTGGAATTGATCTAAAAAATTACCCTGTCATCTTATCCCCTTATTACTCAAAAAAACTATCTTTGCGCGGTTTTTTGTAAAAGCGGCAAGCTATAAGCCCCAAGCCGCAAGATTTCCCACGTATTTCCTTGTAACTTGAGGCTTGCAGCCTGTAGCTAAAAAAAAAATGCCAAAAGATACTTCTCTTCGTTCCGTTCTCATCATAGGTAGCGGCCCTATTATTATTGGTCAAGCTTGCGAATTTGATTACTCTGGCTCTCAGGCTTCGCGCTCGCTGAGAGAAGAAGGCATCGAAGTCACACTAATCAATTCCAATCCTGCTACCATTATGACCGATCCGGTCACCGCTGATCATGTTTATTTGCTGCCGCTTACGGTTGATAGCATTGTACAGGTTTTGGAAGAAAGACAAATCGATGCCGTATTGGCTACAATGGGCGGTCAAACTGCACTGAATCTTTGCGTGGAAGCTGACAAACTGGGGGTTTGGGAGAAATATGGTGTGCGCATGATTGGCGTGGATGTGAATGCAATTGAATTGACGGAAAATCGAGAAGCTTTCCGACAGCACATGGTCAATCAAGGATTGGGTGTCGCGCCTTCTTTTATTGCTAATTCATTCCTGGAAGGAAAAGAGGCTGCACAAAAGATTGGTTATCCGTTGGTTATACGACCATCTTATACGCTGGGCGGTACAGGTGGCGCTTTTGTACATAAAGAAGAAGAGTTTGATGCTGCGCTGCGCCGAGGTTTGAGCCTTTCACCTACCCACGAGGTTTTGGTAGAAAAAGCAGTTTTGGGTTGGAAAGAATTTGAATTAGAATTATTGCGCGATGCAGCGGATAATGTAGTGATTATCTGTACCGTTGAAAACCTCGACCCGATGGGGATTCACACAGGCGACAGCATTACAGTGGCTCCGGCGATGACCCTTTCGGATACGGCTTATCAGGAAATGCGCGATCAGGCGATCAAAGCGATGCGTTCGCTGGGTAATTTTTCTGGTGGTTGCAATATTCAATTTGCGCTTGACCCGGAGACGGAGAATTTGATCGTGATCGAAATCAACCCGCGTGTATCACGCTCTTCTGCATTGGCAAGTAAAGCGACGGGTTATCCGATTGCTAAAATCGCTGCCAAACTTGCTATTGGCTACCATTTGGATGAATTGAAAAATCAGATTACAAAAACAACTTCTGCATATTTTGAACCGACGTTGGATTATGTGATTGTGAAAATGCCGCGTTGGAATTTTGACAAATTTTATGGCTCCGATCATCGACTTGGTTTGCAAATGAAATCGGTAGGTGAGGTGATGGCGATTGGTCGCAATTTTCTGGAAGCCTTGCAGAAAGCTTGTCAGAGCTTGGAAAACGGTCGAATGGGCTTGGGAGCTGATATGAAAGAATGGATCAGAACGTCTGATATTCTCGAACGCCTTGAATACGCTTCCGAAGATCGGATTTTCCGTGTGAAAGATGCGTTGCGCCTCGGTGTGCCGGAAACAACAATTCATAAACTAACCAAGATTGATCCCTGGTTCATCAAGCAAATCAAGCGTTTGGTGAAAATGGAAGAGAAACTCATGCGCTATAACGTAGCCGAAGATATTTCTGAAGATTTCTTCAGAGAACTAAAGGAAGTAGGCTATTCCGATGCACAAATTGCCTGGATTCTCAGATTGAAAGAGGAAGAAGTGACTAAGCAGCGAAAGAAACTTGGCATTCGCCGTACCTACAAAATGGTGGACACCTGTGCCGCTGAGTTTGAAGCTCGAACGCCTTATTTCTACTCGGCTTTTGATAAAGAAAACGAGAGCATCCCAAGCAATAAGAAAAAAGTCATTGTACTTGGTTCCGGCCCGAACCGTATCGGGCAGGGCATCGAATTTGACTACTGCTGCGTGCATGGTTTGATCGCTGCAAAAGACGCTGGTTATGAATCTATTATGATTAATTGTAATCCTGAAACCGTTTCAACTGACTTTGATATTGCAGATAAATTATATTTCGAGCCGGTATTTTGGGAACACCTGGAAGAAATCCTGGAGCTCGAAAAACCGGAAGGCGTTATTGTACAATTGGGTGGGCAGACGGCGCTCAAGCTGGCGCAGAAATTCCATGAAAATGGGATTAAGATTTTTGGCACAAGCTATGAAAATATGGACTTGGCGGAGGATCGCGGCGCATTTTCAGATTTATTGAAAGAATTGGAAATTCCCTACCCGGAGTATGGCGTTTCTAATGATGCGGATGAAGCATTGCAAGTGGCTCGTGGTATCGGTTACCCAGTATTGGTGCGGCCTTCATACGTTTTGGGCGGCCAAAATATGCGGATTGTGATCAATGATGATGAATTGGAGCGTCATGTGCTGACCATTTTCAAGCATATGCCTGATAATCGGGTGCTGATTGATCACTTCCTTGATCGCGCCAAGGAAGCAGAAATAGATGCTATTTGTGATGGCGACGATGTGCATATCATGGGCATTATGGAGCATATCGAACCAGCGGGTGTTCACTCAGGAGATAGTTCAGCAGTATTGCCGACTTACAGCCTTTCGGTAGAAGCGGTGAGTACGATGGTAGAATACACGCATAAACTCGCTAAAGCACTGAATGTGAGAGGTTTGGTCAATGTGCAATTTGCTATCAAAGATGATAAGGTATATGTGATCGAAGCCAATCCACGCGCGTCGCGCACCACACCTTTTATTGCGAAAGCATACAAAGTACCTTATTTGCAAATTGCAACTAAAATTATGCTCGGGACGCACAAGCTGAAAGATTTTGATATCAAGCCACAACCGAGCGGTTTTGCTATAAAAGTGCCCGTATTTTCTTTTGAGAAATTCCCGAATGTTGATAAAAATTTAGGGCCAGAAATGAAGTCCACAGGTGAAGCGATTTACTTCATCAAAGACCTTTCTGACCCTTACTTCCGGGAGTTGAATAATCAGCGGAATATGTATCTGACAAGATAAAATTTGCTGATAGGCTAAGCTTGTAGCAAAATGCCTATTCTTCTTTTAATTTCAGCTGTTGGTTATCCAATGTACCTCTCGAGGCATCTCTACCTATGGAGCGGACGTGCTGCCGATCCGCCGTACCGGAAATTGTTAGGTCTCCGCCTTTCAAATTAATCGTTACATCTGATACTTCCACGTTGAGCCAGGCTGCGCCTACATCTACTACTGAAATTTCGAGTTTATCCGCTTTGATGGTTTCTTTACTATAAAGCTCGCCCGCGCCGCCTACTTCAATAGATTTCAGCGACGGTGTGCTTATGAAAACATTGATGGTCTCACCACTATATTGTCCGCGAGTGGTAATTGTCAAAACGCCATCTTTTTCTTCGGTGACCAAATCCTCAATCGGCATACCGGATACTTCGACTCTAGCGCTTTTTGTTGCGCCTTTTGAAAGATGCACTACTGCCAATCCAGACACTTTTAAAGCCTGAAAAGCCCCAATTGGTCGCTCCTCCACTTGCTTGCCTTTCGCTTGCAATTCTTTTGTATTGATTTTATTCAGCACGTTCAGATCAAGACTACCATGTGTTCTGCCTTTGAAGCCATCTTTTGTTACGTCGCCGACAGCAATATAATCCGTCGTCATTTCGACGATACGAGTGGGGCAGGCATAGATATTATGTTTATAAAGATATTGGATGTATTTCTGTTGTAATTGTGCAGGAATTAAGCTTTGATTCACCACCACTTCATCTTCAGCAAATGACAAACGTACTTTCCGTATGTTTGAAGAAATCAAATCGTCATTTTCTAAATATTTCGTCAATTTTCTTTTGAATTGCTTGATATCTCCTTCAAAATGCACAGGTATTGCACAATCATTATCATCAAATGCCGAGCTGGTATTTATTTTTTGATTGGGTATAATATTTTTTATAAATAATGGCTTTGCTGCCAAGGACTGCGGAAGCATTACCAATTTCTGCGGAATGTCTTGAACGGAGATTTTAGAGGCAGATGACGTTACATTTTTATTTACGGATGCCCTTGTTATTTCTGTTTTTACATTGTAAACGGCCCCATCAATAGCAGTCAATAGCGCTGTTTCAGGTAAGGTCTTTTCTTCGGGAATGATTTCTGAAGTATTTTCTTCCGTTCCTTCTTCGGGTAAACTTGCAATAGTTCGGGTGATTTCTTTTGGTGTAAAAAATACCAAAGCTCCAATAAGAATAGCGATGCTGGTTGAACTCATAATGATAGTATTTAAGTTGATTTGGTGAATATTTTGAAGCCAATTACTTTTCAAAGGAGGCAATGTTGGCAGCTTTTGAATGATCCCTAATACTTTTTCTTTGCTCAAATCAGTCGGTAATCGGCGTAAGTATTCGAATAGTTGTTCGTCGGGATGCATTTGTTCCATAGCCCAAAAAATTGGAATCGTTCCTAAAACACCTGCGCTCGAATGCGAGGTTTCTTCTTCTTTCATCAGCGCGCGGAGTCGTTTTCGCCCTCGACTAATCCTTGTTTTGACTGCGTTTTCCTTGCTATTTTGGATTTGCGCGATTTCAATCATACTAAAACCACTAATTTCAAACAGGATGATTGCATCGCGCTGCTTTTCAGGAAGTTGGTCTAATGCCCGATACAATAACTCGATATCAAGCGCTACTTCTGGCGGTGTTCCTTGCGCTTGGAGCTCATTTTTATGCTGCTCCAATAATTCTGTTTTGTATTTTGATCGCCGCCATTGAGTGATCGATTTGTTGCGAGCAGCACGGATCAAGTAATGTAAAAATTGATCTTTTTTGGCAATCTTATCAAAATGCTCGTAGGCTGAAAGCAGAACATCCTGCACCAGGTCTTCTATTTCCATTTTGCCATACGCCACCGCAGAACAGTAGCGGATAAAGGCCTCGTGGCAAGGCTCATACGCTTCCATAAACGCAACTTGTTTTTGCTCGACCATTTCGCAATCAGGTATTTGGTGATAATCTCAAAATTAACCTTTTCAAATAGATAGTCGCGGAAGCACCTGAAAGGTTACATTAGAAAAAGAAATATTTTGTCAATATTGACTAATACTCATTGATATTGAATAAGTTACCAGCGATTGAATAATGGCTAATTTAATTTGAAGCGGACGTATTTGATCGTTTTACCTTCGGCAAGATGCTGCGTTTCATAATAGGTTTTTAACTCTAATTCAGGGAAAGGCAAAGCCCTGGCGTAAATATCATCATCACAATAAAGCAGTTCCGCATTCGCATCTGCGGCTAAGGTTTCTAAAGTAAATTTATACAAATTCATCTCGTCGGTTTTCAGATGGACGATGCCCTCTTTTTTGAGTATTTTTCGATACTGATCGAGAAAAAAGGGAGACGTGAGGCGGCGATTGGACTTGGCATCACGCAAAAAAGGATCGGGAAAAGTGATCCAGATTTCACTAATTTCTTCCGGTGCAAAAAACAAAGCAATCTGTTCGATGCGCGTGCGCAGGAAAGCCACATTTTCCAAACCCTTTTCCTGTGCGGCGTTTGCGCCTTTCCAAATGCGAGCACCTTTGATGTCCACCCCAATAAAATTGCGCTCCGGGTAGCGTTGCGCCAGGCCAATTGTGTACTCGCCTCTGCCACAAGCCAATTCGAGTGTGATCGGACGATCATTTTTAAAATGTTGTGCTGCCCACTTGCCTTTCAGGTCAATGGATTCGCCATTTGCGCCTATTAATCCAGGATTTTCGGCATCAAAATTCTCGTACACATGAGGAAAACGCAGCAAATCCGAGAATTTTTGTAGTTTATTTCTCCTGCCCATTTTTCCAAAAAGTCACTTACTCTTTTAAAATTGCTTCTATTTTTTGGCTGTAAATATCGAAAGATATTAAATTATTGTGCTTCCCTTCGGGAATTGTAATGAATGTATCGTTGATTTTTAGGCAACTTTTTAATCGAGCGGCGCAAGTATAAGGCACCACCCAATCCTTCGTACCCTGAAAAATATGTACCGGGCATTGTACCTCGGTTAAGTATTTTTTGTTCGGAAATCGGTATTTAAAAATAAAGATTTTTGGTAAAAAAGGATAATACGTATAAAATAAATTTTTCATGCTTGAAAAAGGCGTTTCCAGAATCAAAGCCTTTACTCGATTTTCAGCAGCAATTTTACAAGCAAAAGCAGAACCCATTGAACGTCCGAATATTACAATTTGATCCAAACTGTAATGTTTTGTGAGATATGCAAAAATTGCAGATGCATCTTCATACATAATTTGCTCATTTCTCGGGCCTTTGCTTTTGCCAAAGCCCCTATAATCATATACGAAATAATCGTAATTGAATTGCGCAAAAAATAGATGCAAATGCCCCCATCTCGCCAGATTGTCGGCATTGCCATGAAAATAAAGCACCACGCCTTTGGCATTGCTGCTTGCTCGAAAATGAAGCGCGTTTATCTTGCCGTGATGTGGTGTTTCCAAAAAAATTTCTTCTGCTTCGGGAGGAAAAGAAAATTGGTAAGTGGACTGTAGCTTTTTAGGTCGGAAAATGAAATAATCCTGTAAAGGATAAGTAAATAGATTTCCTAAAAACCAACAAAAAATGATCGCCAGAATTATATATAATACCGTTAACATTATCATTTATTATCATATCAGTCTTCAACTGCGAAAATTTAATGCACTTTTTCCAATAATTCCCCATATTATTCTGAACAATCGTCTTAATTTAGATTTTACTTTTTGAAAGAATTGTTGTGCGTTTGCCAAAAGATACTGGTTATTTTCGTGCAATATCCTTAATTTTAGTGATTGCTCCATAAAAATTTGCGAAGCTATGAAGAGATTGATTTTTGCCCTTTTAATTACAACACCCTGGTTGCTGAGTGCCCAAAACATTACTATTTCTGAAGATATTCCATTGCGCAATGATATTGCTTATGAAGTGATTGGAAACTTTAAAGACCGGCTTCTTTTGTTCCGGGATCGCACTACCGAGTTTGAAGTGCAGGCTTTTGATAAAAATCTTCGGGAATCCTGGAGTAAAAATCTGAACCTGGAAAAACGCTCGCCAAAAGTTATTGGCATCATCCCTTCGGAATCCGATTTCACTATTATTTATAGGCATCGAGCCAAAAACCATTTGGTGCTAAGAGCGAATCGCTACGATCCTGCCGCCAACTTGCGCGATACGGTGATGTTGAAAGACCTGGGGTTTTTATTTTACACCCCAAATTTTGAGTTGGTTTTATCGGAAGACAAGAGCAAAGTTTTGATCTATCATATTGAAAATCAACAAACTTTCAATATGATTTCCTATGATATTGTGAACATGAAGGTACTATGGGATAAATCTTTTTCGCCCGATGATATGAATTTTTGGGAGGAGTTTCATCAGGTTATTTTGAGCAATGAAGGCACGGCTTTCATGGTCTTAGAAAAAAATCGCTTTAGAATTCGGCGCGACCATAACTATCACGAAATTTTTGAAATAAGCGCCGACCCGGGCACGCCGCTCCGCTATGCTATTCCCATGGGTGAAGAGCAGTTTACGTATGATGTTAAATTTGACTATGATAATATTAATAAGCAACTGGTAGGTGCAGGTCTGTATTCTGAAAAAAATGTAGAACGAGCGACGGGCTTTTTTTATATCAGTATGACACCAGGAAATGCTGGCAATTTTCTACTCGCTTTTGACATTTTCAATGATGAATTTGTCACGAACCTAATGGGCAAAAACATTGAAAACAATAAAGGCGTTCACGATATTTCCGTGCAGTCTATTATTTTGCGTCGAGACGGCGGGGCGGTGCTTATTTGTGAACGCAACCGAGAGCTTTCCAGGTCACTCGGCACAAACCGCACGATTGATTTGGGGGTACGTCAAATTGTTGATCATTATTACGATGATTTGGTGGTGATTTCGATTCACCCTGACGGGAAAACGCATTGGAAAACGATTTTGCACAAAAAGCAGTATTCACAAGACGATAACGGCATTTATTCTTCCTATTTTTTGTTCAAAACCCCTGCCAGTATTCGATTGTTGTTCAATGACGAAATTCGTTACGAGAATACTGTAAGCGAATACATCGTGTCGGGAAGTGGTGATTTTGATCGAAAAAGCTTGATGAGTACGGAAAATCTTGATTTGCGACTGCGCTTCCGAGATGCGACCCAACTCAACGCCAATGAAGTGGTGATCCCTAGTGAACGCCGGAGCCGACTGCGTTTGGTAAAACTGCAATACCAGTAAGGAATCTACGCAGCTATTTATCCGTATTCTTTTTCAGTGATCCAGAACTAAAAAAGAAAAAAGCTCGTTTTTCCCGTCGAGGCGATTATTTTTGCAGCCGTAGCGCCGATTGGCAATCGGCGGTCTAATTCTATTTACAAGGCAAAACCTTATTATTAAAATGGAACAACTCCAAGAATTGATCGAACAGGCCTGGGAAGATCGTAGTCTTCTGAAAGATAAACCAATACAAGAAGCCGTAGGTCGCGTAGTTGAAATGCTGGATCAAGGAGAATTGCGTGTTGCTGAGCCCAATGCTGACGGCACTTGGCGTGTCAACGAATGGATCAAAAAAGCAGTTGTTTTGTTTTTTCCGCTCCGTCAGATGGAAACCATCGAAGTTGGGCCTTTTGAGTTTCATGACAAGATTCCGCTCAAGCGCAACTACGCCGCGCAAGGCGTAAGGGTTGTGCCGCACGCGATTGCTCGTTATGGTTCATTCCTGGAAAAAGGTGTAATTCTGATGCCAAGCTACGTGAATATTGGCGCTTGGGTAGGTAGTGGCACGATGGTGGACACCTGGGCGACGGTGGGTTCATGCGCTCAAATCGGCAGAAATGTGCATCTCAGTGGCGGTGTTGGCATTGGTGGAGTATTAGAGCCGCCGCAAGCAGCGCCGACGATCATCGAAGATGATTGTTTTATTGGTTCACGGTGTATCGTAGTGGAAGGTGTTCGGATTGAAAAGGAGGCCGTTTTGGGTGCAAATGTCGTTTTGACTCAATCTACGCATATTATTGACGTAACTAAGAATGAACCAATTATTTACAAAGGTCGTGTGCCTTCACGTTCGGTAGTCATTCCCGGTTCTTATACAAAGAAATTTCCGGCAGGTGAGTACCAAGTACCTTGTGCACTCATCATTGGGCAACGCAAAGAAACAACCGACAAAAAAGTATCGTTGAATGATGCTTTAAGAGATTATAGCGTGGCGGTTTAGTATAGCGCAGCGAATATGAATTGGCTCAAAAAATTATTTTCATCTCCAAAAACAGAACCTGACCCGATGAAATACTTGATCGTGGGGCTGGGCAATATGGGCGCCGATTATGACCACACGCGCCATAATGTGGGCTTTGAAGTAGTGGATGCACTGGCAAAGGAATTTGATGTAGCATTTAAAAACGAGCAACTCGGTGATATTGCTGAATTCAAGCATAAGGGTCGTACTTTTATATTGCTGAAGCCTTCTACCTATATGAATCGCAGCGGCAAAGCTGTTCGGTATTGGCTGCAAAAAGCTAAAGTTCCTCCCGAAAACTTGCTGGTGATTCTGGATGACCTAAATCTGCCTTTCGGCAAACAGCGCTTGCGCGGCAAAGGTAATGATGGCGGGCATAATGGCTTGAAAGATATTGACCTTATTCTTGGCAATAGTAACTACGCTCGTCTGAGAATCGGCATTGGCAATGAATTTCAGAAAGGCAGACAAGTAGATTATGTGTTGGGAGAGTGGTCGAAAGAAGAGGCTGCGCAACTGCCCGAGGTCTTGAAATACGCTGCTGATACCGTGAAAAGCTTTGGTACGATTGGGCTGGAGATGACTATGAATCAGTTCAATAAAAAGTAATCATCCCAGGATTTTAAAGACTTTCCAAAAAGGAACGGATTGTTGCTTTCAATTTCTGTTGAGAATGAATATACATATCGCTCGATAGACCTGAACAATGTTTCACTTCTTGTAATGCCTTTTGCAAATTAAATTCAGATTGTTGTTGACTGTAAAAAATGCCTTTTTGCGAAAAACGTGCTGCCAAGTATTCTTGCTCGGTTTGCCCGGGCGTAGGAATAAGGATTGCTTTTTTGCTCAGCACTGCCAAATCCATGATACTGCTATAACCTGATCGACAAATCACGATTTCCGATGCTGCTATCGCCTCATTTAAATCTTTCGCATTCAAAAACGGAATAATACGCCCTGTCTCCAAGCCTCTCGGTCTCCCAATCTCTCGGTCTCTCTTTATCTCCGTGTCACCCAAAGGTTTGCCTTGTACCAGCAACCATTTTAAAGGAAGTTGGATGATTTGCTCCAGAATAAGCCTCTCTAGCCTGCTCCGCTGTGGCTCAGGGCCTGACAAGATTCCAATCAAATCATATTCTTTTCGCAATTGTAATGCCTTCATTCTTGATAGGATACCAATATGTTTTGCTTTAATATGATTAGAAAATTTGGAAAGCTTTCCACTTAAACTTTTTTCACCCTCTTCATCTGGAATCCAGCATTCATCAAAGCGTCGAATCAATTGACGATTAAAAAAATTGACTAAAATTTTAGAAAAAAATTCGGAATTAGAATATTTATTTGATGCGTAATAAAGATACATTTCACCTTTTTACTAAAACAACCATAACGATTGTCCGAAATTATTGCATCAATCTGATATTGATGAATAAGTTTTTTTAATGTGTAATATTCTGAAACGATTGCCTTTATGATTTTTGGTAATTGGATTCCCACATTCCAATACATATTGCCATTGGCATAGCGAATATTATAAGCGGGTAGCTTTTCGACTATAAGCGTGGGAAATTCTTTGCGCAGCAATTCAAAAGCCCCGCCGTTGGTGGCAAGCAGCACTTCAGCATCCTGGTCTAAGAGCTCTTGCACGATTGGAATACAGCGCGTGGCGTGACCCAATCCCCAATCAAGCGGTGCAACCAAAATCCGTTTCTTCATGGAACAATTGGCTTGAAATGCTTATGTTTGTTGGAAAAGCGATTGATTTATGAGAAAAACAGTAGTGAAAATAGTAATTCTCGCGCTCTTTATCTTGATAACGCTGGCATTGCAAGGATGCAAAATAGGCTGTGGCTGCCCAATGCATTGAGGATGGAGTTAGAGTGTTTCAGTACGATAGTGCTATAGGCTTCCAAAATACTTTAACACTATCGTACCAAAACACTGCTATTTTTAGCTCAAACGAATCTCGTCCTCGTTTTCATCGAAAAAGCGATATTTGGTAAGCGGAAAATCGCTATTGGCTTGCACCCGAATCCACTTATGATGCTGCATATACCACTTCATTTGCTTGTTGGGGAGTCCTTTTTTCAAATAAGCCTCTACATAAGGATGTACTTCCAACTTGATTTTCGACTTGATTTGTGATTGAATAATAAAATTCATATCCCGCTCAATATCATCTAGTAAAAGGATAGAAGCATTGATCTTGCCAGTGCCATTGCATGTCGGACACACCTCTGCTGTATTGATCTTTACCTCTGGGCGTACACGTTGGCGCGTGATTTGCATCAATCCAAATTTACTCAAGGGCAAAATCGTATGCTGCGCACGATCCTTTTTCATGTAGTCCTTCATCTCTTTCATCAACTCCTTGCGGTGCTCATTATTTTTCATATCAATGAAATCAATGATAATAATACCGCCGATGTCACGCAAACGCAACTGCCGCGCGATTTCTTCTGCGGCCTCCAAATTGACTTTTAATACCGCTTCTTCTTGATTGCTGCTGCTCATCTTATGCCCGCTATTTACATCAATCACGTGCATTGCTTCGGTGCTTTCGATCACGACATAAGCGCCGCTGGGCATGGTGGCCGTTTTTCCAAAAGAAGATTTGATCTGGCGGATTACGCCAAATTGCTCAAAAATGGGTTTACTCGTTTTATGTAATGCTAAAATTTTAACCTGATCAGGAGAGATGGATTCCAGGTAATTCTTGATACTTTGATACAGTTGCTTGTCATTTACGACAATACGATTGAAAGAATCACTTAATAAGTCACGCAGGATGCTGGAAGTTTTGTCTAATTCGCTCATCAATTTGAGCGGTGCTTTGGCCTTGGGTAGTTGCTTGTAAATTTCTTCCCATTTGCTCTGCATGATCGAAAGCTCTTCGTGCAAATCCGCTACTTTTTTACCTTCGGCAGCCGTACGTACAATGACTCCAAAGTTTTTGGGTTTGATGCTTTCTACGAGATTTTGCAGGCGTTTGCGCTCTTCCGCATTGGCAATTTTTTTAGAAACCGCCACCACATCGTTGAATGGGGTCAAGACTAAATAACGTCCCGGAATGGTAATTTCGCAACTCAGACGAGGGCCTTTGGTCGAGATTGGTTCTTTCAAAATTTGCACCAGCACATGCTCGCGCTTATTGAGCACTTGGTCGATCTTGCCGGTTTTCACAATCTCCGGTTCCAACTTAAAATTATCGAGCCGAAAAGTATTGATCGAGCCAGAAATAGCGCCATTCGTATATTTCACTAAGGAGCGAAGCTTTGGCCCAAGATCGGTGTAATGGAGGAAAGCATCTTTTTTATGTCCGATGTCCACAAAGGCTGCATTGAGCCCCGGCATCAGTCGTTTGATCCTGCCCAGAAAGATGTCCCCTACTGAAAAGTTATTGTTGGTCTTCTGATAATGAAGCTCCACCAATTTTGAATTTTCCAATAGGGCGATTTCGACTTCTGTGGGCGTCGCATTGATAATCAGTTCTTTTTCCACGAAAAAAACTCTTTTAGCGACACTGGAATGGCCAGAGGCGGGCAGAATTTTGCGAAGAACAACACACTCACTTATGTGATAGTCGCTTATTAAGGCGAGTTAAATCATTGAGATACAGTGCAATAAATGTAGAGTGTCTTTTTAATTTTATTTTGGGATGCTTAGCCAAATGTTTTATATCAAAAGGAACTCAGATGAAGCAAACGAATTGCTTCATCTTGATTTAAGATGGAGATTGTCTTCTGCTCGTTATAGTAAAGCACACTGTATCCTCCATTTCTTTATTGAGTTTTACGACGCAAAATACACTTCCCACACTCCTGTGCCAGGTCGTGTTTTGGTTTTATGACTTATCTATTTTTCTTCTTATGACGGTTTTTGCGCAGTCTTTTTTTGCGTTTGTGCGTCGCGATTTTATGTCTTTTACGCTTTTTTCCACAAGGCATAATGCAATTTCTTTTAAGGATTAACCAAATTTTTTTATCAAATCATCATTGATTGCTCGCTATCTCGCATTTTTGGCCAAACTCTTCCGCTTTTTGCGTATCACCGATCGCATTATAGACCTGTGCTAATAAACAGATCGTATTTATATTCTGCGGTGCTTGCGCATAAGCTTGCTCCAGTCGCTCTTTCGCACGGTCGTACTGACCAGTTTTGATTGCCAATCTTGCGAGACTATTCAATATCAATACATTATTAGGGTGTTGTTGGTTCAATTCCAGCAACATTTGAGGGCCTTTCATTGGCTCATTCTGCGGCGGATTCTCTGCATAGCAGAGCGCCAAATTGACCCGATGGGCCACATTTTCGGGGTTGAGTGAAATGGCATTCTCGAATGCACTAATCGCTCGCTCCGTACAAAAATTACGCACTTTTTGATCTGCCGTAGCTTGCAAACAGATCGCATAAGTCGTGCCTGCGATCGACCAAGCACTATCGGCATTGATCAATGTAGCCACTTGTTCTGCATACCCGCCTGCTATAGCTGGATTGCCGAATGCGTACCACCTGCCGGAAAGTTGTTTTAACAATGCTACCTTTTGAGTATCAAGGCTTACTTTACTTAGATTTTGCTCAAGCGCCAAAATCTCTGCCGACTGGGCAGGACTAAGGGCTGACTTGGCTTCTGGCAGCAAAGCATCTATACTCGTGCTTTCCGCAGCTAGCGCTCTCGACTTTTCGAGGGCTTTTTGCGCTTTAGGTTTGGTATCAAAAACAAAATACAGCACAAGCACAAGCGCCAAACCGACGCCAATCACAGCCAACTGCATTTTTGTCATAAATACCAACCTTTATAGCGTAGTGCGAATGTTTTAATCTTCGTCGTCTTCCTCTTCAGGCAATGAAGTCACATTGTCCTTCACCTGCTCAACAAATACTTTTGCGGGTTTGAATGAAGGAATAAAATGCTCTGGAATTTCGATTGCCACATTTTTCTTGATGTGACGCCCGATTTTTTTAGCTCTTCTCTTGATCACGAAGCTACCAAAACCTCTCACGTACACATTTTCTCCTTGTGCTAGTGAGTTTTTCACTTCTTTGAAGAATGTTTCCAGCGTCACCAAAACGTCCACTTTAGGAACACCCGTCTTCTCCGATATTGCTGTAACCAAATCAGCTTTTCTCATCTTAATAGTTGATTTATAGTGAGTTACAAAAGCTTTACTGCCGCTCAGACAACCGAGTGGCAAATTTCGTAATTTTATTGATTAATTGAAAAGAAAAATCCTTTTTCTTTCATTTTTTTCTTTAACACTCAAGGTATTATGTATATCGATGCTGCCATGAGAATCAAATTCTATTTTCCTAATTTTTTTTGTAAAATTTTATACATTTTCTGCATTAAAATTCATATAAATAAAACGTTCCCTTCTCCAAACGGAATATAAAGGTTTTTATATGCACAGTATTACCTATCTTTGCAGGGCTTTAGAAAACGCCACATCTTAAATCAGCCTTACAAAAAACAGAGAACACCGTTATGCTATTGTCAATGACCGGATACGGCAGGGAGACCTTGCCATATAAAGACAAAACGATCACCGTGGAAATACGCTCGCTCAACAGCAAGTTCACCGATGTACGATTAAAGATTCCACAGAATTTTAAAGAAAAGGAAACCGAATTGCGTCGCATCATCGCCGATCGCGTAGAACGCGGTAAAATTGAGCTGAGTATAGATGTGAAATCGCATCAAGGAGATGACGAATATGGTTTGAACCATGCCTTATTTAAAAAGTATTATCGGGAATTGAGTAAGCTATCTGATGAATTGGGGATGCATACTCCTGATATGTTGCAAGCGATTTTGCGCCTTCCAAATGTAGTAGCGACAGACGCCGAAGAAATTGAAGAGGAAGAATGGGCCGTTGTGCTGCGAGCGATGGATAGCGCTATTAATGGTTTTGATAAATTCCGCTTGGCGGAAGGCAATGCCATGGAAGAAGATATGCGCACTCGGGTTAAGCTGATTCGGGAATACCAGAGTCAGATTGACCCCCATGAAGGAGAACGGGTAACCCGTTTGCGCCAGCGTTTGCATCAAAACCTTGAAGAATATCTTGGGAAAGAAAAAATAGATGAGAATCGCTTCGAGCAGGAAATCTTGTTTTACCTTGAAAAAATAGATATTACAGAAGAAAAGGTTCGCCTGGAGCAGCATTGTCTTTATTTTCTGGAAGAGCTGGACAAACAAGAAAAACAAAAGGGCCGGAAGTTGAGTTTCATCACTCAGGAGATGGGACGCGAAATAAACACGCTTGGCGCAAAGGCTTATTCTTCTGATATTCAGCGCTTTGTAGTGGGCATGAAAGACGAATTAGAAAAAATAAAAGAACAGGTAGCAAATTCAGTGTAGCCATCAGGAAATTGTTTTAAGTGTAATGAACAAGCTTATTATACTCACCGCGCCGTCGGGCGCAGGCAAAACGACTGTTGCTCGGCATTTATTAAAAACCTTTGATTCGCTGGCTTTTTCGGTATCGGCTACTACGCGTGCACGTCGGGCACACGAGGTGGAAGGGCGCGATTATTACTTTATTTCTATAAAAAAATTTAAAAAACTTATTGCTACGGATGCCTTTGTAGAATGGGAAGAAGTGTACGAAGATCAATTTTATGGTACCCTGCGCAGCGAAATAGAGCGGTTGTGGGCGCTGGGAAAACATATCATATTTGATATAGATGTGGAAGGTGCTTTAAATATTAAAAAACAATATCCTGAGCAAACTTTGATTATCTTTGTACAGCCGCCGTCGGCAGAGATTTTGTTTGAACGATTACGGGAACGCAGCACTGAGGACGAGAGCAGCTTGCGCAAACGCATTGCCAAAGCTACGAAAGAGCTGACGTATGCAAACAAATGCGATGTCATTTTGGTTAACGATATATTAGAAGAGGCATTACAAAAAGCGGAGGCTATCGTAAGCGAATTTTTAAGTAAATCATAAATGGAGACACTCATCACCAATGGTATCAAGGTAAGCGTAGAGACCTCCTACCAACCTTCTTACTCCCGCCCGCTGGAGATGAAATTCATTTTTTCCTACCATATTACTATTGAAAATCTGAGTTCGCAAACGGTACAGTTATTGCGCCGCGAATGGGCAATCTATGATTCTACAGGCACGATCCGCCGCGTGGAAGGAGAAGGCGTTATTGGCAAGCAACCTATTTTGGCTCCTGGTGAATCGCATCAATACGCATCCTGGAGTCCGCTTACCACCGAGCTTGGCAAAATGACAGGCGCTTATATTTTCAGTAAAGATGCAGATGGACAGGAATTTCGAGTGAATATTCCTGAATTTAAGCTAATCGCTCCTTTCAAACTCAATTAGTCCTGAATTACAGCAATACATTTTAACTCGATGGCAATTGGCGTTGGCAAGGCACTAATGCCTACCGTCGTTCTGCAAGGTTGATTATCTTTGAAATATTCAGCGTAAATCTGGTTATATATATGAAAATCACGTTCCATATTCACCAGAAAGACAGTCACATCTACTAAATCTTCCCAACGAGCACCGCTTGATTCCAATACGGTTCTCACATTTTTAAAAACAGAATGACATTGCGCTGCGAAGTCAAATTCCAGATAATTGCCTGTGGCGCTTCGCTTCAATCCTGGTGCTTCATTCGTTTCCGGGTTGCGCGGACCAATGCCTGAGAGGAACAACAGATTACCAACTCTGCGAGCGTGCGGATACAACCCAACTGGCTGTGGCGCTTTATCGACGATGATTTTATCTTTGTCAAACATGAGTTACGCTTTTTTAATAAAGCTTTTCAAGATGATTAAATCCTGTTTTAAGGCCTTCAAAACCTCCGATTCAGGCAGTGTAAGGCTTCGGTTGCCATTTTCTGCGCCACCTAAAGGATATTCGCAATGCAAAGTAATAGGAATCTGCATTTTCTTCTCTTTTAGATTTTTGAAAAATGCTTCCCATTTTACAATGCCTTCGCCCAGCGGTACATTTTCTAACGGTTCTCCTTCTGTTTGATTCTTAAAATGGAAATCTTTGACTGTCAATGTATTAATAAATGGAACGAGCAATTCAAAACCATTTTCCCAAGCGTGCAAACCCTCCACCATCGCGTGCCGCAGATCATATTGGCTACCCAAATAAGGGGAGTTCATTTCCTTTAAAACCATCCACAAATCCCAAATCGAAGCGCCAAAGCTATTTCCTGCGTGATTTTGATATGCACCTTTAATATTATATTGCTTATTGATATCGACTAAATCCTGCAACTGTTTTTTTATGCGTTTTAAATCCTGCTCAATCGTTTTGGTCGTGTCATACTTGATCCAGCCCATCCGATAATAGCGAATCCCAAGACTTCCGGCCGTTTGAATAATATCTTTGGCAAAAGGAGAATCTAAACTTTCAATGGCAGTCGTAATCGTTTCCACTTGTAAACCAGCATTTTGCAATTGTTTTACTGCCTTTGGCAAATCTTCTTGCACACGCGCCGGTTCTACATGACCGCCCGGCCGCACCGTCAAATCCACCCCGTCGAAGCCCAGTGCTACTATTTTTTCTGCCATCTGCGCATAATCCAGCCATTGCAAATGCTTGGAAAAGATGTTAATAGAAAAACCATTTTCTTTTGCCAATTGCAATAAAAATGAAGGCATTAAAGCGACAGCAGCAGCCTGGCTCGTGCTGTAAAGAAATTGGCGTCGGGAATGCTTTTTCATAAGTCTATTTTATTTCAAAAATTGTACGCACACGGGCGTTGGTGCTTTTACTTCATTTCTATATTGTAATTTACCATCTGTATTAATGCTGAAGATCAGGATGTTATCGGAATTTTGATTCGCAGCATATAAAAATCGTCCGTCTGGCGAAATGGCAAAATTGCGCGGAATTTCCCCTTGCGTAGGCGTATGACCGATGGGCGTCAAATGCCCGGTAGCATTGTCAATTTTGAAACCAGCTATTGAATTATGTCCTCGATTCGCACCATATAAAAACTGTCCATTTGGTGTGATATGAATATCAGAAGTGGTGTTATCTCCTTGAAAATCAGTCGGTAATGTTGATATTTAATTCATTAATGACATAAGCAAAAGGTTGCACAGGATGAAAAGTAAAATGGCGCGGCCCTGCCCCTGATTGCATTGCCACAAAGGCAGGATTGGCAGGAATCAATTTACCATTCTGATAATCAATTTGATAAATATTAATATAATCCGTTCCTAAATCCGGTACATATAAATAATTTTCATCAGGTGATAAATTCACACTATGCGGATGCGAAGAATCTTGCCGCGGGTGCGGCCCTTTTCCACTCAATTGAATCACTTCGCTGGCAGGTTTTAAGCCGCCATTTTCATCTATAGGCAGCATTGCCACGATACCTCCTACGTAGTTCGCCACAAACACATATCGCCCTTGGCTATCCGTACTCAAATGACAAGGCGCAAATGCGTGCGACGACTGGCTATTAATCTTTTTCAAAGCCTTCCCATCCCAGGCATAAGCTACTACATGCCCCACCGAATCTACATCCGGGCCAATTTCTTCTACTGCGTATAAAAACTTGCCATCCTGACTCGGAATTAGAAACGAAGGGTTCACAATGCCTTCTTCCACAAGCACTTCGTCCAAATAGCCCGAGATACTATCCTGATTAAATACATAAATGCCTACGGCTTTACCATCTACATGCCCTTCTTTGCGCGTATAAGTGCCAATAAAAGTTGTTACCGTCGCTGCAGTTTGCACGGGTGCTTTGTCGCCACCATTATTACAAGCTGCCAAAAGTAAAAAAAGTGGAAACCATCGCAAGTTGTTCATATATAATACTTTAAGGAAATATGAAACAGATTGTTTGCAGGAGCGAAGATACACGCAAATCTAAATTCTTTCTTCATATACCCAACTCAAATAGGCTTTCAGGTACTTTTTTAGAAGATTCGTCGAGAAAATTTGAATACATACACAAATGTATGTATCTTTAACGGGATAAAACAAAAACACCCTTTTAGATGCGCAGGACAAAGGAAGAAGCATTACTAACAAGAGATTCATTGGTAGATAGCGCCCTGGAATTATTTATTGAAAATGGGTATTCCAATGTTAGCCTTCACCAGATAGCAGAGTCGATCGGTGCAACAAGAGGTGCTTTTTACTGGCATTTCAAATCGAAAGAAGAAATATTATTAGCCATCTGCGAACGCGAGGCGGCTTTTATTGAAAGCTTGATGTTTGACTTATTTCATATAAAAGAATTAAATCCTGATAAACATTTAGAATATGCTTTAATTGGCGTGATACATAATTATTATGAAAATAAGCGCTATCGGGATTTTGTCGAGTTAACCTGGTTTAAAATGGAGCATTTAGTAAATGATAAAGTGAATGAATTAAAAACAAGAGCTAATGAATATTTTATACAAGGCTGTAAAAAGATAATAACAAAGGGCGTAAAAGACGGGTTTTTCAAAAAACAAGATTCGCCATTACTTTGGGCGGTGCATTTGGCAACGATTGTGAACGGAATCTATCGTTTATACTTTATTTCAAATCATTATATGTCCAAGGATGCTGCTTTATCAATATGCAATCAATTTTTAATATCTATTAAAAGTTAGTCGCCCGACTCTTGCTTCCAAGGCAATATTCAAAACATAAAGCTATGAAAATAATAATTTCCGTCTTGATTTTTATTTTATTTACACAAAATATAATAGCTCAAACCACAGAACCGATTCAAGACCCTACCTTGAATAATCTTGTCTTGCCAAAGGATTATAAAACAAGTGTGCTGGGCAACTTGGGTGATGTAAAGAAAATTGGTAGTGGTAAAGAAACCATGATATTAATTCCCGGCTGGGGATTTGGAGCAGAAGTATATCATAATTTCATAGAAGCAAATAAAAATAAATATACGATTTATGCTGTGACCCTTGCGGGTTTTGGTGGAACAGCTGCTCCGCCTATGCCGAATAACGCAACTTATGATCAACAAACATGGATAAACGGGGCTACGAATGGTATTTTGAATATAATAAAAAAAGAAAAACTTATAAAGCCTATCATAGTTGCTCATTTCAATATAAGTACACAGGTAGCGCTTAATTTGGCCTTGGATCATCCCGATCAAATCGGTAAAATTGTACTATTGGCGGGCATTCCATATCGTTACTATCGTCCATTTTCTGATACAAGTTGGGGCAAAGAAGCAAGATTCACCGCAGCAGAAAGAACCAATCTTGTCAATCAATATTGGGCACCGGCATGGTACAAAACAGTTACCAAAAAAACCTGGGATTCAGGCAATCATACGCCCGAAGAATACTCAAAAGATTCAGCAACAGGAAAAATATTATTTGATCAATCGGCTCAAGTATCAATGCCAGTTATGATACGTTATTTACTTGAGTTCTTTACTTATGATCCTTCTCTTCGTTATAATGAAATAAAAATACCGACTCTTATATTACTCCCTTCTTTTAGTGATGCATTTTTTAATGAGAATTATTATAGTATTAATCAAAATATTTCTCGTGAATGGATGAAATATTATTACCTCGAAGTATGGAATAGTGCAAAAGAAGTAAATAATCCAATGATACAGTTCAAAACGATTCGGGATTCGCATGTATTTATCTGGTATGATAATCCCAAGGATACTTATAAAGCGATTGATGATTTTATTTCAAAAAAATAATATCCTGAGCAAATCAAAAGGATAAAATTTAAAATATTTTTCAAGCAAACACTGACTGATTATGAAGATGATTAAATTTTTCACCCAACCTGCATTACACTTTTCAGCTATTTTATTATTAATGCTATTGCTTTTACCTGATTTTGTTTTTGCACAAGTACCGCCCGCTACTATTACATTCCCTGCGGATAAAAATGTAGTGGAAATTCCATTTACGCGTTACAGGAGTTGGATTATAATAAAAGCAGAAGTAAATAATAAAAAGACGCTTTCCTTTATTCTGGATACGGGCGCGCCCATTGCTGTATTAGCAGATAAAGATATAAGTGAATCATTAGCACTAAATATCGTTGGTCAAGCGAGAGTGAGCGGCGGCGATGGCAAAGAGCCTAAAACAGTGCCGCTGGCGAGTGGTGCAGCCTTTAAAATAGGTGATTTAGAGATTGGAAACTGCATGATAGCCGTAGGCGCTGCAACTGAAGTCATTGCCGGCGTGGACGGTGTAATAGGTAAATATGTATTTGAAAATTCTGTAGTAGAAATTAATTGGAAAGAAAATAAGCTGATTATTACAAAGCCGGAATCCTTTGAATATAAAGGCAGCGGCGAGGTTATCCCATTTGAAATGGCATCATCCGGGCATATTTTTACAAATGTAATAATAGAAAAAAATGGCAAACAAAAAACGATCAAAAGCACCATTGATACGGGAAATCGCTCCACTTTTAAAATGAATAACCTGGAAAATTTTTATGAAGATAAAGATGCATTAAAGAATATCATAACCGGCTGGGGCGCTAATGGCTCAGAACTTGGAGATGTAACAAGAGTAAATATTTCCTTTGGCAATATTCAATTTTCAGATGTGGTTGCCTCTTCATCACAAAATCCAAACGGACGCTTGGAAAATGAAGGAATCACTGGAAACATTGGGCTTTCCATTCTTGAACGCTTCAATATAATATTGGATTACAAGCACAATGTAATGATTTTAGAGAAAAATGAAGCTTTCTCAAATGATTTTACATTTAATAAATCTGGCATTATACTCCACCCCAAAAGAGCGGAAAATTATTTAGTAATTGCGGAAGTAATTCCCGGCTCTCCTGCATCAGAAAAAGGCTTGCAAAAAGAAGATAAAATATTGACTATCAACGGAAAATCGGTTCAGCAATATTCAATGGATGAAATCGACAGTTTGATTACAGGCAAGAATATCAAGGAAATAAAAATAGAGCTAAAGCGAAATGAAGAATTATTGTATAAAACAATCATCATGAAAAAGTTAATTTAAAATTAAAGCGTGATGCGTAATAAAAAATTCAAAATAATAAGGATGTCAAAATACGTATTAATACAGTTTTTGATATTTACAAGTATCCATCAAATAAGTTCTGCTCAAACAACGATCCATAATAATACTTCAAAAGAAGATTTTAAAAAGCTGATTGAGTATATGACAAAGGACGGCGGCATTTGGATAACGCCCAATCCGAAGTATGATTCTACGCAGCAAAACTCGGTCATAGAAATAGAAATGCATTTGGTTTATGATGAAGAAAGGCAATTTATAAAAGATGATGTAACACTTCGGTTTAAAAAATTAGATTATTTATCCTGGATAAGCATTTGGGCGTACCACCCTGGTAAACAAGAGATTACTTATACTTCTTATGGACCTGAAGGTAGATTGATAAGTGGAAAAACGGAATTTGTGAATGATTCTACTTTTGTAACCGTAGATAAATTATACGAACCAGATGGGTCTTTTAAAGAATTGAAAGACGAGAATATCATAATTTCTGAAAATGTGCATAAAAATATTTCTTACGAAAAGAAAAATGGTACATGGGAAGAAATAGGAACTTATGTGTGGAAAAGAAAAATTAAATGATTAATAAAAACAAACATAAAGCATGAAAAAATTATTACTATCTTGTATCATATTAAATATTTTCACCTTTTCTTCTTGTTCGCAAAACATTACTACCTCAAAAGAAAATAGGCAAAACGCCAACAGCATTGAAATCCCTTTTAAACTGGATGTCAATCGTTTAATTGTAAAAGGTAAAATTAATGGGAAAGGAGAATTTAGTTTTATTTTTGATACCGGAGCACAAGGAGTTGTGCTAAGCGATTCATTATCAGATGCTTTGGATTTGAAAGGAGAAGGCTTTTCGGCTATTGGTAGCCCTAATAATCCGAATGCAATACAAGCTAAAAATATTGATATTCCTCTATTTACCATTAATGGATTTGAATCAAGAAATGAAGAAGCTGTAGCGGTTGATTTTAAGAAAGTATTTCACGGCTCAAGGCATGATGGAATTTTCGGGTTGAGTACTTTCAAAGGACATCTCGTCACTATTAATTATCCCGAATCAAAACTTATCATAACGAAAGGAGAACTAAATGAAAATGATCCCGATATTATAAAAATTGATTTATCAAGAATACTGGCACTAAGTGGCAAACTAAATGAAAAAGAAATACCAATTCATTTTGATTCAGGCTCGCCTTCATTTATTACATTACCAATAGAATGGAAACCGGATTTGCTCTTAAAATCTGAGCCAGTCCTCTTTGCAAAAGGGAAAACCGCAAGCGGGGAAGTAGAACTTTATAAAGCGACATTATCAGGAAAAATTGAAATAGGCAATATAATTATTATTGATCCTGATATTCTTCTTAAAACCGGCGGCTTTCCAGCAGCAAACTTTGGTTACGAGTTTTTGAAAAATTACCTGCTTACAATTGATATGGTAAATGAAAGGCTTCGTATGATGCCCTTTGAGAAGGCAACTCTTGCTAATAATGAAACTCAAAATAATAATTTACTAGTAGTAAATGATTGTAATAAATATGCCGGAACTTATGGAAACAGAAAAGTAACCTGCGAAAACGGAGCATTATATTCCCAAAGAATTATTTCGGAGAAGGATCAAGAACCTGGGCGTCAGGCTGTTGCGCCAAAATTAAAATTATTGCCCGATGGAAATGATGAGTTTAAAATCGAGCAATTTCCTAATGGTAGAATTAAATTCGTAAAAGACAGTTCGGGCAATATTATAGAAATGCAGGTGTTAAATCCACAAGGAGAATGGGAGAAAAGTAAACGAACAAGCTAAATTAAATACAAATTGAATATTATGATGAAGCAGATAATATTATCTGTATGGGGTGTTCTCGGTTTTTCTTTTGCTTTTGCACAAAGTGCTGATTTTGAAAAAGTAATGGGCGAATGGACAGGCACAGGTAAACTCTTTGGGCAAGAAGCCAGCTTTTCTATGATATGGGAATTAACTTTAAATGATCAATTTATTCACTTAACTTTTCAAAATCAGCTTACCGCCAATGGAAAGAATAATGTAATGAATGCTCAGGCTTATTATAAACCCAGTTCTGATAATACTTTCATTGGTACCTGGTTTGACTCTCGTGGTATGATACTGCCTTTAAATGCTATATTTAAAGATAATATGCTCACTACAGAATGGGGAAGCGTAGAAACAGAAAAAGGAAAAACCACTTATGAAATTAAAAGTAAAAATGTAATAGAAGTCAAGGATTATGTCTTTACAAATGAGCAATGGCAGCAGTTTGGATATGCTACATATCAGCGCAAGTAATAATATTTAAATTATGATTATAATATGAAGTTATGAAAATTAAAATATCATTACTTTTTTTATTTAGTTCTATATTATGCTATGGGCAGCAATTTACGCGCGTTGAAAATCATATCCTTGTAGCGGAAAATGTAAAATCTTTTGCCTGCTCTTGGGTGGATTATGATAATGATAGTGATTTAGACTTATTCGTAGGCAATCTCGGCGAGCTTAATTCTCTTTATAGGAATGATGGTAAAAATATTTTTACAAAATTAGATGCAACAACAATAGGTTCCTTGCTTGCTGATAAAGGCGAATCCTTTTCCGTGAGTTGGGGGGATTATAATAATGATGATTTAATAGATGTTTTTATTGCAAATTTCAATAATAATCTCAGCATTTATAAACAAATTCCTGGACATAAATTTGAACGAGTAAAAGATATAGAAGCAGGAGACATTGCTTATCCCACGCAAGGTGGAAGCTGGGCAGATGTAGATTTGGACGGTGATTTGGATTTATTTATTGCTAATGTTTCTAATACAAAAAATTTACTATTAATAAATAATGGCGCAGATAATTTTACAAAAGCATCTTCTGTTATTATTAATCCTGCTACGAATTCACATGGCGTTGCCTGGGGCGATTATAATAATGATCATTATCCCGATTTATTTATTGCAGAAAATTATGAAGGTGTGAATTTATTTTACACCAATGATAAAGGAACGCTAAAAGCTTATGCTTCTCCCGATCAATTTGATGAAAAAGTCGTGTCCACAGGCGCCAGCTGGATAGATTATGATAATGATGGCGACCTGGATTTATATATTACTAATTCATTAAATAAAAGAAATTCTTTATATCGAAATGATGGAATAAAAGGCTTTTATAAAGTAGAAGATTCCGCAATTGCAATGGATGAAGGTAACTCTATGGGCGCTTGTTGGGGCGATTATGATAATGATGGCGATTTGGATTTATTTGTAGCAAATTCCGGGACGCAAAATGATCATTATTATATCAATAACGGTAATGGGGGATTTACAAAAGTAAATAACGAAGTGCTTACACTTGATGGAAAGGCCTCTCGTGGCTGCTCCTGCGGCGATTATGATAATGACGGTGATCTGGATTTATACGTCACCAGCGGATTTGGGCAGGATGACCGAAATTTATTTTACATCAATAATAACAAAAGTAATAATTGGATAAAATTTGACTTAGAAGGTAAAAAAAGTAACCGCTCTGCTATAGGTACAAAAGTACTGGTTACTACCATTATTAATGGCAAGAAAATAACCCAAATGAGGGAAATTTCCAGCCAAACCGGGGCTTATGGGCATAATGCTTTACAAGTACATTTCGGATTGGGCAATGCCGATACAGTTGATGTTGAAATTAAATGGACATCCGGGCAAAGCCAGCATTTACAGCATATAAAGCCAAATAAAATTTATAAAATTGTAGAGCGCGAATAAAAGAAGTTTTATTTAAAAATAAGATTAATTCCTACCCGCACATTGGCGCTATTACTGTCTTTCGGGCGCAAGGCACTGAGCAGATTATCGGTCATAGTTATAATTTGAATCGGGCCAAATTGCATATTCGTATTCACCCCAAAATTATCAAAGCGCTCACTGCGAAAAGCATAGCTCGCTCCAGCATTGAGCCACTTGAACAACTGAATATTCGCACCAACGGCTACCGCCGGAAAAGACTCATTTCTATAAGTTTCATTATAAAAAAGCCCCCGAAACGCCAGGTTTCATTCAATTGGTAAGAGCCGCTGAAGTAATAACGCAAAGGCAATTGGGTAGAATAAGTGTTATTCGTTTCCACAAAATCATAAAGCTCCAGCAAGGTATCGAGCGCATTGCCGAGGTTGGTTTCATCTTCCAATAAATCCTGGGCCACATCTAAACCTTTGTATTCATAAATTCCATTAAGCGAGTAATTCTGAACATCTTCTTCCCAATTGATTTTTCCGCCGACATCCAGCACGCTGGCAGCAAGATCAAGATTCCCAAGTTTTAAATTTGCACCAAAGTCAAATGCCACGCCATTATTCTGGTTGAACAATTGCTCACCTTTAAAACTCGCAAAATCATAATTCACGGTCAAATCGCGCAAGCCATCGTATCGAATCGAGCCGGTACTATTCACTCGGAAATCAGCGTCAAGCGTGAGTTGATAGGCTTCTTCGTTGGTAAAAAGATTCAATTTATTGCGATCGGTTGAAACATCGCCGAAACCGCTGAGCCACTTGGCGCGCCCGCCGATAGTGAGATTTTCCATTATTTGAAAAGCCGCACCAAGATAAAATTCATTATACCCGAAAAGCTGCAAATCGCTACTGAAATCTACATTTTGCCTCAGGAATTGCGCATTTCCTTGCCAGATGAGTTGCGGCAAGGTTTTAGGGTAATCCAAAAATGCGTTGAATTTGACCGAATGCCCAATGCTGAGAAAGGTTTTACCAAATTTGACACCCAAGCTAAGGGTCTCTATTTCAAGATTTTCGCGGATTTTATTATTGTTTTCCAATTTACTAATGGCATTGTCAATATCCAGAATAGTTGCTCCATTCTCCTCTTTTACAACAAGATCATTATAAGTAATATTGGTAATATTAAGATTATTATAAACCCCCGGTAGCCCAATAACGAAGCGCCCTTCAGGAAGCAAGGCCGGATTGGTTTTGTTAGCCTGCCAAACGCCGCGCAGCAAGTGCGTTCCCAATTCTTCTTGCGCATTAAGCGATAAAACACTGGTTATTAAAATAAAATGAATTAATATTTTCTTCATAAAATATTTTCTTTTGAAAATTAAATACAACTCACAACCTAAACCTTGAAACTTTCAACCTGAAACTAATTTCTAACGCCCAGTTTCACGCCCATCTTGATTTTTACATCCTGGCTGCTGTAAATCTTCACAGAAGTATTGCCATTATTGAGCGTGGAAAAAGCAGTATTCAATAAAATGCGCGTTGCGTTGGTTTTAATTTTCTGAAAACGCGCTTCTGCAAAAGGTGCAAAAGTAATTTTACGCGTCACGCCAGTAGGTTCTCCTTGCGCATCCACCGGAGCAGCCCCCACAATGCGTTGCGGCGCATCCAGTAAGGAATCAATGACATTATTACTTGCATCCAGGAAATAAGCTTGTACTTCTACATCCAGCGGAATCGCATTATCGACTACGAGTTTGAATTCGGCATCGTCCACATCGTCATAATTTTTGAAGTCCACATTAAAAGTATCTCTTGCTACAAATCCTGAAGCTTTGCCATAAAGCGGCAATTCCACTTCCATATTGATTTTGAAATAACTACTATCATTAATGTAGCCCCTGATATTGGGATCATTATTAGGATTGGTGATCGCATCTACATCGTAGTCAATCGCAACGGGGCCGGCGCCCAGAATTACATCAATATTGGAATTATCTTTTGTAAAAGAGAACGTACCATATTTCACCTGTCCGATTTCGCTCATATTTGGATACGGAAATTCGATTCCATTATCCACATAAATACTCTCCAAAGGCAGCACATCGCTTTTGACCGTCACGACGTTCAAGACATTAATCACCGCATTGGTCGGAATACCAAAAGAATTTTCAACATTGAGTGTAATCTTTGGTTCTTCAAAATACACATCGCCACGTACCCAATTATCAAAAAAGTCAATCAGAATGGTATCACGTGTGCCTTCGTACAAAAAATTACCAAAATAGCCTTCCGCGTAGCTGAATTGAAGGTCTTGCAAACGAATTACAAAATTGGATAAAGTGCCTTTTTGCCCGCTGGCTCTTATTGCCTCATACTCAACATATACCGAATCATTCAGCGTTTGAATGCGATAGCCAGCTAATGAAGTCGGTACTAAGAAATTGGTAGCTGCCGGGGCATTACCGCTACCACTGTATGCCGGTAAAGATTGTTGAATCGTAAGTGGTACAGCGTTTTTAGTGACCTGTGGAAATGTGGCTTTTACTGTAATTGCCTCCGGATGTCGATTTTCAAAATAATAAATCAAAGAGCCGCCTTTCATATCCAGGCGGTCGATCTCTAATCCATCCGGCGAAGAAAAGGGCAGCGCCATACGCGGACTTAGGATCGGAATAATAGGAGGCAGAGAACGGTTGATTTCTGCAAAAATATCATCGCTGGTCTTCGCCACTACATCTCCCTGATAACGCAAGCGAATCAAGCCATTGGGGTCAATGATAATCGTGGTGCTATCTCCGGTATCCTCCAGAATTTGCTGCAAAGAAACTTTGGTATCCACCAAAGGAATCGCATACTCAGCCTCATATTTGGCGCGGTCGAGATTTTCTAATTCATCGAATTGACTGCAACCAAAAAACAGCGCTCCTAACGCGAGGCATAAAAAGTAAGATTTTCTCATAAGAAAGATTGTATTCAAATGTGAAATTTGAAATGATAAATTTGAAAATATTGCATCGTTATAAAATCGACAACAGCCGACTTATGAAAACCAAGTGGTTAACACGATCAAACGGAGCTTTATTATTTGTTCAGAAGGCAAATTGGTAAAGGGAATGACAAAACTCAGATTCCGAATGCTTGCAAAACACTTTTAATCGATTCCTGGTTGACGCCAGGGAGATTCGATACGTTTTGCAATATGGCAATCGCTTCCTTTCGATTGTTCAAAGCTTTTGACGCATTCAGTAGATTATTGAGATAGACGCTATTTGTGGGTTCAAGGCGTAGGGCCTGTTCAAAACGTTGCAATGCTTCTTTTGTTTTATTTTGCAGCATCAGCACGTTGCCGATGCGGTCATGGAAAACTGGATTACCCGACTCTAGCGTCAGGGCACGCTCATAGGCGGTGATGGCTTTATCCCATTCCTGCTTTTTTTCAAAGATAAAAGCTAATTCATCATAGTAAACGCTTTTTTGCGGATTATATGCGATGGCCTGCTCAAAACTTTCCAAAGCGGCGTCTTCTTCGTTCAAACGTACATACAACACGCCGAGTTTATAGTAGTAGTAATCCTTCTCTTCTGAGAGATCGAGCGCTTTTACATAAGCCTGTTCCGCGTCTTCCCAACGCGATAATTGCTCATAAGCCAAGCCAAGATTTTCATGGTAGATAGCGTTATCCTTATCTAATTGCAGCGATTGCTGATAGTTTTCGATGGCTTCCTGGTTGCGATTTTGAGTATAAAGAAATACGCCCAAGCGATTGTAATACAGCGCTTTCCCTTCATCAAAGGCTACTTCAATCGCTTGTCGGAATGCTTGTTCTGCATCAAAAAATCGACCCAATTGTTCATAACTCAATCCCAGGTTTTCCCAAAGCGCCGGGTCATCGGGTGCAAGTTGAGCAGCTTTTTCAAATTCTTGTAGCGCCAAATCAAATGCGCCAAGGCGATAATGCGTTTTTCCGAGCCGATTGATGGCGCGGGCATTGTTGGGCTCAATTTCGAGCGATTTGGCATACGCGTCTCCTGCAGCGGCAAGATTACCTTGCCCTTCTAATGCTAAACCAAGATTCTCGTGATAAACCGCTACATTTGGATCGAATCCAATCGCTTTTTGATAGGATTCTGCAGCTTTTGCATCGTTGTATTGGCGATACCAAAGATTGCCAATGGAATTATAATAAAGACCTTTGTTTTCTGATAAACTCAGCGCTTGTTCAAACATTTGTAAGGCTTCCTCGAATCTGCCCTGGCGATCCAGCGCCACGCCTACATTTTCGTAACCAATGGGATCTTCGGGCTTGAGTTCGACCGTTTTTCGGAAGAGTGCTTCCGCCTGGGTTAATTCATTTTTATTCAAATATAAAAGCCCCAGTTTATTGGCATAGATGGCATTTGCATTATCCAATTCATAAGCCTTGGAATAAGCCGTAAAAGCCTCATCCGAGCGCCCAAGCGCTTCGAGCGCCAGCCCAAGATTGTCGTGGTAAACAGCATTATTCGCTTTGAATGCAATGGCTTGCTGATAAAATTGCACTGCTTTTTCGTTCTGTTGCAAACGGTAGTAAAAAACACCCAAACGATTGTAGTATATATCTTTATCTTCATCTGGCGATAGCTCGGCGGATTTGTGGTAGGCTTCGCCGGCCTCTTCCCATTTTTTCAGGCTTTCATAAGCGAGACCAATATTTTCGTAGTAAACCGCTTTGGGCTGGATTTCGATTGCCTTTTTATAAAATTGAATCGCGTCTTCGTCGCGGAATTGCCGATAGTAAAATACGCCGAGGCGATTGAAATAAATGTCACGGTCTTTGGTAGCAACTTCTATGGCTTTTTGGAATGCTTTTTCCGCTTCTGTCGGATTTTGCATTTTTTCGTAGGTCAATCCTATATTTTCAAAACCAATAGGGTCGTCTGGTTTCTTTTGAATCGTGGTAGAATAATATTCTAAAGCCTTGTCATAATTGCCTTGTTGGTAATAAAACGTGCCCAACCGATTCCAATAAATGGCGTTTTCCGGCTCTAATCGCAAGGTTTCGAGATAAGCTTTTTCCGCTTCTCCTATTTGCAGCGCCAATTCATAAGCTAATCCCAGATTATCAAAGTACAAAGCATAATCATCGCGTAATTCAATCGCTTTCCGATAAAATTCAATGGCTTTATCGTATTCTTTTTGATTGTAGTATAAAAGTCCTAAGTTGTTGAAATACACATCTTTACTCTCATCATCAGCGCCGATAGCTTTTTGCATCGCATCTTGAGCTTCGGCAGACTTTCCTTGCTTTTCTAATGCTTGCGCCAATAGATCATAAGCCAATGAATTGTCAGGATCAGCCTCTATTGCCTTTCGAGCGTGCTGCTCGGCTTTCGCGGGTTCGCTTAATTGCAAATATAATTTGGCAACTTTTGCGTGATTTGAAGCATCCAAATTAGCGGCTTTTAGATAAGCTTCTACCGCTTCTTTAATATTGCCTTTTGCTTCATAACCAAAGCCTAAATTGCTGTAATACAGGGCATTATCCGGATTGATTGCAATAGCTTTGTTGTACTGCGTAATGGCTTCGTCATATTGCGCTTGATTATGATAAAAAACGCCCAAATCATTGAGATGACCAGTGTTTCCAGGGTCAAGTTCGATCGCTTTCTGGTAAGCTTGTTCAGCCGCATCGGCTTGTCCGGCATATTCAAATGCCAATCCCAAGTTATTGTGATACACCGCTGTATTCGGTGACAAGCGAATGGCTTCCTGATAATACGGAATGGCTTTTTCGTATTCCTTTTTCGTATAATAAAAAATGCCCAAGCGATTTTGGGTAATCGCGTCGTCCGGTGAAAGCTTCAAAGCCTGCAAATACGCTGCTTCTGCTTTTTCCAATTGCCCGTCGGCTTCGTAAGCCAGCCCTATATTTTCGTGATAGACGGCGATATCGGGTTGAATTTTAATCGCCTTTTGATAATGTTCGACGGCTTTTTTATGCTGAGCATTGTCATAATAAACAATCCCAGTTCGGTTGTGGAAATTGGCCTCGTAAGCCTCGCCCTTAATGGCGCGGATTTGCTTTAAAAGCTCCAATGCTTGCTGCCAATCATTTGAAAGCTTTAGCTTGTCCACTTGGCGATGTAAGGCATCGGTCGCGCCAATGTCTTCAGGATTGGCTTTCAAAGTTTCCAGCGGATCTGCTCCAATTTTTATGGTTTGTCCAAGCTGCTCGCGCATTTTGGCGATGGCATCATCGATGTAATGCTTCCACTGTGGGCGCAAATCATAGCATTTTTCAAAATATTCCAATGCTTCCTGCCATTCTTGCTGGCTTTCGCAAAGCCAGGCGTATCCCCAATGCCCGTCGAAACTTTGGGGGTCAATTTTAATAACCGTCTGGAAAGCATTGCCCGATTGCTCAAAACGCACCCAATCGCGGTAGAGATAGCCCAAATTCACATATGCAGCTATGCGCCCAGGATGCTTATTCACCGCACGGTTGAACCAATTTTCAGCCGTTTCGAAAACATTATTTTGCTGATACGCATAACCCGCTTCGATGTACGCGAAATAAGCTTGTTTGGGGTCTAAACGCTCAATTTTACTGACCCAGTCAGGAATGTTTTCGCCTTGCTCTTTAAAAAAATCAGACTTGCCACATAATTTGATATACCAGAAATAAACATTGGGCTCACCAGGATTTTTTCGCTGTGCATCTCGATACCATTCTACGGTCACTTGGTATTTCCCTTCCTCTGCGTAGGATTCGCCCATGTAAAGCAGGTTTTCAGCATCATCGGGATCGAGTTGCATTGCTTTTTGAAAATGCTGCCGCGCCTGATCAAATTTCAAATCCTTGATAAAATACTCACCCATTGCGCGTTCAACCTTGCTCACTTTGGGCGCTATTTCAGAAGCTTTATCAAAGTATGCTTTGGCTTTTGGCAAGTCGAGAAAATGATACAATTCGATTTGACCGCAGGTGACGAGGAGTTTGGCACGGATTTCATCAGAAAGTACTGCTTGTTCTGATAGTTTTTGATACAAAGGATAACTCTCTGCCCATTGCTCACGAGCCGCGTACGGCGTCAATTTTTTGTACAAATCAAATTGCTCGCGCAGTTCACCATTTAATTGAATCGCCTCTTCCGGCAACTTAGCAAAAATCTCGCTCCGCCATTCCATCATTGCTTTTGCAAAAGTGCCGAGCCAAGCCTTCCAGCCTTCCTGCTCGCTTTGCGCAAAAACGCTTTCCATCTGCGACTTTTCTCTTTTCCAAAATAATTCTACAAAATCATCTTCCAGCTTCAGCAAAGCATCCAGAATAGAGGGTTGTTCCAACACCTGCCCTTCCATTCGGTCGAGGCGCTGCCAAATAATATATGGGTCTTGTTCTTCCGCAAAACGGTTGCGCAACTCTTCGAGCATCTCCGTGACAGTACGCATCGGAGCACCAGCCTTCGCCGCCTGAAAATAGGCGTCGGCAATCAGCATTTTTATGTCTTCGGCGCTCAGCATACCTTGATGGTGATCAGATATTTAATTTTAATTTAATAATATCAATTTGCTCTTCCAATACTTTGATTTCTTCACCTAATTCAAAAAGTTGACCGGCATCGTTGGTCTTTGCTTGTTCCAATACCAGAAAATTCTTCTTTTTGAGCAGCAATTCCAATTGTTTCGTCAAACCTTCCTGTTCAATTTTTAAAATGGCTTCCACCGAAACGGTACGGGTTTCCGTCAATACAGCACCGGATTTGTTCTTATCGAATGAGTCTTTATCGGCAATATTTAAGCCTGGATTTTGCGCGCTTTCTTGCACACCACCGGGTTTAGGTGAACGATCTAGCAAGGCTACAGAAATATTAAACTCCGCACTATTCTTAGAGCCGGGTTTGGCAGCAGCTTGCGCTTGACCCGCATCGCTTGTAGCGCTCTCCTGAATCGAAGTTTCCGATACCTGAGATGGTAAAATCAGTTTCTTACCGCAAACGCTGCACCAATTGTCCACCAGACTGTATTTTTTGTCAGGATGCTCGGCACAGATTTTAAAATTGTCTTTTTGCTCGGATGTGTCTGATTTTGGGGCGTTTAGGGCCAAGGCAAAAGGCCGTTGCACCACCGAAAATAAAATTGCACTGCCAAATATCTTGTGCGCGTAATTGTCATATTTATTGCCATTGGCATCTACCAATTTGCGCGCCAGGAAGAATCGAGCTTCCGTGGTCGCAGTAGCAATATCTTCACCTTGCATCAGTGCATCATAAATTTTTTCTACCAGGATTTGCGCCATCCAGTCCAGCGTTGGGTTTTGCAATGCGATCACAAACGGGATGCCCTTTTTCGCCAATTTGATAGCAATGCCTTTATCCGCCTTGTAATCACCAATGGGAATGCTGTCACAAATATGAAGGAACATCAAATGCGGCAGATGCGTCCACTCTTCAAAATACCCGGCAAACGAATCTTCGCTAATCCATTTTTCTTCGTATTGATCTTCGCCACTTTTTTTCACAAAACAAACCTCCCCCGTAGCACCATCCATGCGGCTGTAGCCTATAAAATGGATAATATGTGGAAAAAATTTCCCGGCTGCGTTGTTTACAATCTGGTCTAATTTTTCACCAAAAGAATCTACTTCAGGTTGGTAGAGCAGCTTGAAGTTTATCTGCTTCGAGAATTGTTCTTCCAGTTTTTGAAAATAAACCAAGGCTTGCTTTGGATTGATATTTTTGTCGGCACGGTCAGGATCGGCAATAATCACAAGGACTTTTAGTGGCGGCTCAATAGATTGCTTCGTCTTGTCAAATTCTAACCAATTGCCTTTGAACGGAAGTTTGCGAATCAGGTCGAGGCATTTTTTCGGGTGGGCGGCCAGGAAAGCTTCCTGCGCTTCATCTTCTTCATAATAAAGATATTCCCAGGGTAGGATTGCCATGTCGGCAGCATCTTTGTCAAATTCCAAAATCAAGCGATTGCGCTCATTGGCACTACCCAAAGCTTCTTTGTAAAAAGCACTAAATTGAAGGCGCAGCGTCTCATCATCAAATAACAACTTGAACAAAGTAGCGCCCAGTACCTTGAATTCATCGCGGCCCAGCACACCCATTTCATCAGCGGCAAGACGCATATTCAGCACTTTATGCAAAATACGAGCGATGAGTCGATCTTTTTCCAAGCCACTCGCTAAGCGGTACGGCACTTCCTGTTGGTCGCGCCAACTCAGAAGCACTCGGTCGCGTTGTATAGTGATATGGAATTCGTTGGCTTTCACGGAGTTTTGTCTGGGTTTTAAATGCCTAAATTTATTACAATTTTATTGGGAAGCAAAAAAATGATGTGTAGATAAGTACGTTTTTCAAATATTTGTTGATAATTGATAATTAGGCTGGAACGAATTATCAGATAAAGACTTTTATAAAATGTATTTTATACGATAATATTATAACATTCTAACACGATTGCAACAGGAATGAAACCAAGAGTAAAAATATGCTGCATCAGCAGTGAACAGGAAGCATTTGATGCCATTCGATTTGGAGCAGCTGCATTAGGATTGGTTGGCAAGATGCCCAGTGGGCCAGGGCCTATTTCGGATGAGCAGATTCAAAAAATCGCAGCGATTGTTCCACCGCCGATTGGTGCTTTCCTACTCACCAGCGAAGTCGGCGCAAAACAAATTATCGAACATTACCAGCGGGTTCACACCAATACCATTCAAATCGTAGATGCCTTGGCAGAAGGCACTTATCGCCAAATTCGAGCAGCTTTGCCTGGTATTAAGCTAGTTCAAGTAATCCATGTAGTAGGCGAAAATTCTATAGATGAAGCATTGAGTATCGCCGATGAAGTAGATGCGATTTTGTTGGATAGTGGCAATCCAAATCTGGCTGTGAAAGAACTCGGCGGCACGGGGCGGGTGCACGATTGGGCTTTGAGTCGGCGCATCCGCGAAAGCCTTGATAAGCCTGTTTTTCTTGCTGGTGGCTTGCGCCCGGAGAATGTTCGTAGAGCAATTGATTTGGTGCAGCCCTATGGGCTTGATCTTTGTAGCGGTGTGCGTACGAATGGGAGACTCGATTTACAGAAATTAGAGGCTTTTTTTGAGGAAGTAGAGAAGGCTTGATGCTGGTTTCTTGATCCTTGTAGCTCGCGGCTTGCTGCTTGTTTTTCTCGGAACTATCAAAATTTAGGCTTTAAAAAAACTATGCTTTTGATAAAACTTTCCCAAATTTGCGCCGTATTTAATCGTGAGAATTTAATTTTAATGTTTCCTCTCCCTTGCATTCATTGGTTTGCTCCTTGTAAATTGTAAAAATGGCTATTGCCTGAAAATTTTCATTCATATATAAAAAAATGCAAATGAAACCAACCCTCCTGATCCTCGCAGCCGGCATTGGCAGTCGTTATGGCGGTTTGAAACAAGTAGATTCCATCGGGCCCGGCGGCGAAGCTATTATTGAATATTCCATATTTGATGCCATTCGCTCAGGCTTTGGAAAGGTCGTTTTTGTCATTCGCAAGGATATTGAAGTTGATTTCAAAGCAAAATTTTCGGGCAAATTCGATCATAAAATCCTGGTTGATTATGTTTTTCAAGAGATGGATACCCCGATTGAAGGCTTGAGCAATTTGCCTAAGCGCGAAAAACCCTGGGGTACAGGGCACGCCGTGTTGGTGGCGGAACACGCTATCCATGAGCCTTTTGCAGTGATCAATGCCGACGATTATTACGGCATTACTGCCTTTCCTGCAATGGCGGATTTTTTAGTCAAAGATTGTACGCCAGATCATTATTCGATGATCGGTTATATTTTGAAAAACACGCTATCAGATAATGGTTCGGTCTCTCGCGGCGTATGCGCTATGGATACTCAAAATATCTTGACCGCTATTAACGAAACACATAAAATCGAGCGCATTAGCAATGAAATCAGCTATCTGGCGGAGGATGGTACGCGTCGAATATTAAGTGACGATACATTGGTTTCTATGAATTTCTTCGGTTTTCACCATTCTATTTTTCCCGCTTTGCGCGAACAATTTATCGAATTTGTAAAAACAAACGGCGACAATCCTAAATCCGAATTTTATATTCCTTTGTTTGTCACCAATCAAATTCAGGCAGACAAACTAAAAATGACGGTGATTCCCAACGACGAGCAATGGTATGGCGTTACGTACAAAGAGGATAAAGAAGTGGTGCAGCAGGCATTTGCAAAGCTCACCGCTGCAAATAAATATCCAAAAGGGCTTTGGAAATAAGCTTTAAAAATCAAATATAAATAAAAAAGCGCCCTACTTTTCAGCAGAACGCCCTCTTCAATTAGTCTTCAAGCGTATTTTTTAATGGAATGCTGGAGTACTGGAATCTTGGAAAACGAAGATGTTACTTGCAATTCCAACATTCCATTTCAAAAGCAATATTCATTTGCTTCGATCAGTGCAGCGGCAATTTTGCGACGATTCTCTTTCACATTTTGAGGTGCATATTTTGTAAAGCGTTTCACACCCATTAGGAAAGTACGAAGTAAATCACCTTCCGCGAAAGAGACCAAAGCATCAGTCGCGTTTTTGCTCATACGAGTGGTTGCATCGTGCAAAAAGGTGCGCAATATCGTATCGTATAAATCCTGATTTTGTGACTTGCTCATGCCAGCCAATTTTTCTACACGGAGCAGCAGCGATTCCGCCAGGAAAGTATCCATAATCATATCAGCTACATTCATCACGATTTCTTGTTCTTCTTTCAGATTGAGCTTACCGTCCATTTGCATTTTAGCAGCGCCACCAGCCACCATCAATACTAGTTTTTTGAATTCTTTCACAGCTTTACGCTCTTCGCCGTAAGCGCCTTCGGTTTTTTCCATAGATGGCATCGAAGCTAATTCCTTCTGCACTTCCCAAGCCGGCCCGACGATGTCAATTTTACCTTTCAAAGCTCGCCGGAACAATTGATCTACTAATAGCAAACGGTTGATTTCATTGGTACCTTCATAAATGCGATTGATACGCGAATCTCGATAAGCGCGTGCTGCCGTGCCTTCTTCGCTGTAGCCCATACCGCCGTGTACCTGTACCGTTTCATCCACAATAAGATCAAGTACTTCCGAGCCAACTATTTTGATAATAGCGCATTCAATAGCATATTCTTCCGCTGATTTCAAATTAGCCTCCCCAAAGGAATCACCTGCCTCTTCAAATGCTTTTTTCTGATCATCCAACAAATCGGATACTCTGTAAACCGCACTTTCTGCAACAAAAGTTTGAATTGCTTGCTCTGCGAGTTTGTGCTTGATTGCTCCAAAATTAGAAATGGGTTGTTTGAATTGGATTCGTTCGTTCGCGTAGCGAATCGCAGAAGTATTGCTCATTTTGCACCCACCTATGCACATGGCGCCCAACTTAAACCGTCCGATATTCAAGGCATTGAAGGCAATCAAATGCCCTTTGCCGATTTCGCCCAAGACATTTTCTGCTGGCACTTTCGCATTTTCAAAAAATACTTGCCGTGTGGATGAGCCTTTGATGCCCATTTTATCTTCCTCTGCACCTAAAGTTAAGCCTGCTGTATTCCGCTCTACGATGAATCCTGTGAATTTATCACCGTCCACCTGCGCAAAAACAATGAATAAATCAGCAAAACCAGCATTGGAAATCCACATTTTCTGGCCATTCAAGACATAATGCTTGCCATCATCGGTCAAATCTGCGCGGGTTTTAGCAGCCAGCGCATCCGAACCAGAGCCTGGTTCGGTCAAGCAATAAGCTGCTTTCAATTCGCTTGAAATAAGACGGGGTAGATATTTTTGTTTTTGTTCTTCTGTACCGAAATATAAAATTGGCAGCATCCCAATACCCGTATGGGCTGCATAGGAAACATTGAAAGCGCCGGAAGGGCCGAGCGTTTCGCCAATAAGTGTATTGGTATTAGTATCCAAAGCCAAACCTCCATACGCTTCTGGCATATGAGACCCAAGCAAGCCCAGTTCTGCTATTTTCCTAAGTAAACTTGTGTTTAATCCTTCTTCTTGCTTTTCAATTCGCTTGGCATTTGGCAAAATTTCACTATGCAAAAAATCGCGCACTGTGTCCCGAATCATCAATTGCTCTTCATTGAATTCTTCAGGGATAAAAATATCTTCGGGGCTGGCGTCTTTTACAATAAACTCGCCACCTTTGAGTACTGATTTGTTGACCAATGTATCTTGCATGACTTGGGCTATTTGAAGGTAAAAATGATTTTAGCGAAAATTCGCTACGAAGTTATATCATTTGAACGATTTTGTAAAGGTTTTAGTCTGAAAATTTTGCGAAAATTCGCTAAAACTTAAAATTATCCTTATTTTGTAAGTATGCCTTGTAGGCAACTGTGCAGCAAACCATTTGTCTATTGGAGGCAAAATAGATAGCTATGGAACTGAATCTACGCTCTTTCCTTTTTGGTATTGGCTTTGCACAATCGATATTTTTGATTTTGGTGCTTTGGCGAGTTCGCAACACGACTAATCAGGGCGCAATAGAAGTTTTGCACTGGCTAATCCTGAGTTTTTCCTGGTTTTTGCTGGATGAATTTTCGGAGGCAAGTCGGCTCGACCACTTCCTGCCAAAGTTTTCTACAAGCTCCTTTACGATTGATTTGGCGCTAGGACCTTTAGTTTATTTGCTGGTACGGAAAACGATTCGACAGGAGGCTCAGATTTTTCAGAAAGACTTATTGCACTTGCTGCCCTTTTTCGTAAGTACAATTGCATATTTGAGTTTTCACTTCGCTGTGCCATTTGAACAAAGCCTTTTTAGAAATTCGAATCTATCTTCTACTGCCACTATATTGGTGAATGTAAAATTTGCGCACCTATTCTTTTATCATATCTGGGCATTTTTGTTGCTCAGGCAAACTGCGCCACCCCTGACCGAAAAACTTATTGTTTTGAAAAAATTGGTGTTTGCGGTTCTTTGCTTGTTAATCGTGAATGTACCGGCATTCAATTTTGATAGTTTTGGGCTGGAGCCTTGGATTGACGCTGATTTTATTGCCAACACTTTTCTGACTTTTATCCTTTTTGCAATGGTTTTTATTTTTATTCAGCACCCTGCTTTTCTTCGCGAAGCCGTTTCTGTTGTCAATTTGCCCAAATATCGCACTTCGCCTTTGGACGAGGATAAAAAAAATACTTACCATCAAAGACTTTTGGCTTTAATGGAGAAAGAAAAAGCCTATCGGGATAGCGAGCTTCGCCTGGAAGACATTGCTGCTAAGTTGGAAGTTTCTCCTTATTACTTGTCGCAAATTCTGAGTGAAAAACAAGGACAAAATTTTTATGAGTTTATAAATGCCTACCGCGTCAAAGAAGCGCAGGAACTGATTGAATCTCCCCGAAATGACCATAAAACCTTGTTGGCCTTGGGTTTGGAGGCCGGATTCAACAGTAAAACCTCTTTCAATCGCGCTTTTAAAAAATATGCAGGCATGACGCCTTCGGAATATAAAGAACAAATCGTGATTTAGTGGTTTCAATACGCGTAGCGCCACGCTCCATCCTTTTCAAATGCTTATGATTGCAGGATATTTTCACATAAAAGGATGTTATTATGAAAAGGATGTTAATTATGTTCTTGGTTTTGGGTTTTGTTTGGAATCACGCAAGCGTAGGTTGCACGAACCTCCCACCTGAAAAGTTTCCAAAAGGTGTTTATAAAATGTCGGACGGCAGTTTTGCTGTTTTGATCGAAATGGAAGGCAATCCGGCGGTTATATTTTCCAATGGAACTATCCGAGGATTGAAACCAGCCGCTGCTGCGAATGAATTTGAATTTGGCAATGCTATTGCATTATTTGACAGCATTGAAGGCAAGTTGCGCATTGAAGGTAAAGGCGAGAAAATATCTATCAAATCGAATGGCACTGAAGCAATCGGTACGAAACTAAAGTTAAAAGAGCAAGATAAAGAATTCAAAAATGGGGATATTAAGTTGGGAGGTACATTGATTCTTCCTGAAGGCAAAGGTCCTTTTCCGTGTTTGATCTTAACACATGGTTCCGGCTATGAAAAAAGAGAGGCAAGCAGAGGGCTCGCGTATTTATTTGCAAGTAATGGCATTGCAGCATTTATATACGATAAAAGAGGTACAGACCGACCAGAAGAAGAAGGTGAATGGAAAGCATCTTTCGCTGATTACGCTGATGATGCAACGGCAGCAGCTATGATGCTATCTAAACATAAGTCAATCAACGCAAAACATATTGGCATTTGCGGACATAGCCAGGGCGGTTGGGTTGCGCCATTGGCCGCGAGCAAATCGGATTTGCTTTCTTATGTAATTATCAGCGCCGGCAATGTGGTCACGCCTGTTGAGCAGCATTTGTATAATGGTATGTGCGCCAATCGACAGGCCGGTGTGCCAGAATGGGCGATTAAAGAAATTTATGATTTTAGAGCTATAAAATATGAAGCAGGCATAACGGGCAATAAAGAAAAATACGAAGCAGCCTTACCCATCGCTCAAAAAAAGGTTTGGTTTGTAAGGACAGGAGGAGACCTGCCGGGCGGTACATTCTGGACATTGAATGGTTATTACAAATCAGAGCCTGCACTGAGCGCTTTGAAATGCCCGGTTTTAGTGATTGGCGGAGAACTCGATAGGTACACCGACATGAAAACCAATATGGCGCTGTTCCAGGAAGTATTTGAGAAAAGTGGCAATATCAAAAATGTAACATTTAAAGTATTTCCATCTGCTAATCACGGTTATTTTGAAACAAGCACTGGGAAATTGGATGATACCGAAATGCCCCAATTGAAAAAATTTGTGGATGGGTACTTTGAAACATTAACTGGTTGGACATTAAAAGTCACCAAGTAATGATTTAGTAGTTCCAATACGCGTAGCGACACGCTTTGTCTTTTTCTAATCCTTATGATTGTGGAATATTTTTCACCCGAAAAAGGATTTTATATGAAAAAGAGACTCTTTGTTATTTGCGTATTCTGTCTATTTGGGAGCTTTTTGCAGGCAAATACATCCGAAGAAATTTATTTTAAAAATGGCGACATTACGCTTGCCGGGACGCTCTTGATGCCCGAAGGCAAGAAATCTTTCCCTGCTGTGGTATTCATTCATGGGTCTGGACAGGAAACACGTGACAATTATCTGAAAGAAGCCGAAAAATGGGTAGAACAAGGCTACGCAGCGCTGGCTTATGACAAACGTGGAGTAGGCAAATCACAAGGTGACGCCAATGCCTGGAATTATTTCAGTTTTGAGGATTTGGCTGGCGATGCAGCAGCAGCCGTGCAGTTTTTGAGCGAAAGACTAGAAATAGACAAACAGAAAATTGGCTTTTTTGCGGCGAGTCAAGGCGGCTGGGTAGCACCATTGGCGGCGGTGAAGTCTGGCAAGGTAGCGTTTATGGTCATTCAATCAGCTTCTGTTTCGACGGTATCAGAAGATAGAATTTTTGAGCGGGCTGCCCGTTTGAAGGCGGAAGGCTTCAACGATGCAGAAATTGCAGAAGTACGCGAAATGCACCTTTTGGATGAGGATGTGAGCAGAGGAAAGTATGCATTTGAAAAATTTGCCCAATTATGGGAACAACATAAAAATAAGCGCTGGCTGAGTCGGTACGATGGCAGGAGAGAACCAATGGAGGCTGAACACGCTTATCGCCAGTGGTATCGCAGCGTAATGGACTTTGAACCGCAACAGTATTTGGAGCAATTATCTATCCCTGTTCTTTGGTTGTACGGAGATGCCGCTGTAGACCGCTTTTGCCCGGTGGAATTGAGCATTCAGCGACTGGAACAAATGAAAGCAAAAAATAGGGATTACCACATTCTATCGTTTCCTGAAGCTGACCATTCCTTGGTCATTCACAAAAAAAACGCGCTCCTTTTAAGAAACCGATGTTTGAATGGCTGGCATCAAAAGGATTATAATTGCTCCCCTAACCAAGCAATCCGAGCTGCTAAGGCCACATTTTCCTTAGCCAGCTCTTTCTGGGCGTAGCGGTGGAGTTCTTCGAGCGGATTTTCAGACTGCAATAATTGTTGAATATAAGGGTCATTTTTCAATTCCAAAACAGAAGACCTGGCAGGTGCTTCGGTTAGTGCAGCCAGTTGTCCTAAATCATTGCCCGTCAATATTTTGCTATGACGAATGCCTTTCGGCAATTGATCAAAACCGATTCCCAATATATTGTATGGTTGAAAAATCGTATGCACCGCTTCGCCGCTCGCCCGTACATAGAAAGCACGGCCCATGCGCCCCATGAGGTCAATTTTATGTGGATCAATCCGCTCTTTTTCATCTAAAACAGCTTCATCAATGTGCATTTGCAATACTTCGCAAATGATCAGATGCCCGGCGCCACCTTGCTCACCAAGTGGGATAATCTGATTTACCTTGCATTCTATGTGTATCGGCGATTCCTTAACACGGAAAGGTTTGACAAGCTCCGAAGCAATAGGCGTGAACCCTGCTTTTTCAAATTCGCTCACCTCCGGCGGATATTCAATGCTGGTGATAGCAGCCTGCCGCACTATATTATACGTCACCACATTGATCACGACTTCGCCCGTCTCCATTACATTATGCAGTGTATCTTTCGTTGTATTGTTTCCTACTTTTCGATTGGACGAAAACACCAAAATTGGAGGATTAGAGCTAAAACAGTTGAAAAAACTATACGGTGCGAGATTTGGCACGCCATTTTTATCCAAAGTACTGGCAAAAGCAATCGGTCGCGGCGACACCGCCCCCAAGAGGTATTGATGAAAATCCGCAGTAGGTATCGTGCCTGGTACAATCTTGCGCATAGCTATTTTTGTTAGAAAACCTAATCTTATATTTTTTAAACAAAATCCTATCTTCACCCAATGAATTGCGATATAACGAAAGTAGTTACGAGAATTTTATATAAATGTTAGAAGAAAGATGAAAAAGTGTGGTTTTATCATAATTTCTCTGATTATCAATCAATTATTTTTGGGGTGCGTACGTCAAAATTTAGAAATCGGCAAACCAGCACCTGCCTTCGGTACCACTACTATAGGCGGAGTCCACTTGAAGCTTTCAGATTTGCAGGGCACGTATACGCTGCTGTATTTTTGGGCCACCGATTGCGAAGCTTGTCGGACCGAGCATTCGGCGCTGATGGATGTCTATCAGCAGTTTCAAGATGGTTATTTTGAAAATGGACAAGATTTTAATATCGTAGGAATCGCTGTTAATTCCAATGAATCCGATTATCGCCGAATTATCAGAGAAGATAAATTACGTATCGTTTATCATATTCTTGATAATTCGTCAACAGAAAATATCTTTGATGCCCCATTGGCAAAGCTTTATGGCGTAAAACAACTGCCGACTCGTATATTACTGGATGGCAGAGGCACGATACTTGGAATGGGCCTTTCTGTAGAAGAATTGAAACAGCTATTACGAAGTAAATTATTATAAACAACTGACAAAATGACGCACTTTTTTCAATGGCAAAAAAATTGATACAAAAAGGTATGTGGAACAAAATGCGTAAGAAAATGAGCAAGAAAGCGCCAATGGAAAACCAAGATCAGATAAACGAAAACCTTGAACACCAAGAGATTATCACAGAGCAAGAAGAAGCTTCTACGGTTGAAGATTTTTTTGCTGATGAACGACAACTCTCTGAACACCAGGTATTACTAGAAAATATTCAGTCGGAATTAAAGACGATGCAGAAAGATCACGAAGAATTGAAAGATAAATATATGCGTCTTTTTGCAGAATTTGATAATCATAAAAAGCGCACGATCAAGGAAAAACTTGACCTAATGAAAACGGCTTCGCAGGACATTCTGACAGCGTTGCTGCCAGTTTTGGATGATTTTGACAGAGCGAAGCAAAACGAAGAATTGAGTGATGGTATCAATTTGGTTTACCAAAAATTGTATAAAGTATTAGAGAATAAAGGACTTACGCCAATGGAAAGCAACGAGCAACCCTTCAATTCCGAATTCCATGAAGCAGTTACGGAAATCCCTGCGCCATCGGATAATTTGAAAGGCAAGGTGGTAGATACAATTGAAAAAGGTTATATGTTGAGTGATAAAATTATTCGCCACGCGAAAGTCGTTGTGGGTAAATAAAACTAGAATATAGGAATTGGAATGCTGGGCAAGTAGGAGCAAAAGAATCCTTCGATCCTCAGCCCTCTTTCCTCAATCCTAACATTATGGCAAAACGTGACTATTATGAGGTCTTAGGTGTGTCAAAAAGCGCCGACCAAGACACTATAAAAAAAGCTTACCGCAAGCTGGCGCTCCAGTATCACCCTGACAAAAATCCCGGGAATAAGGACGCTGAAGAGAAATTTAAAGAGGCTGCTGAAGCATACGAAGTGTTGAGTGATGCCGATAAGCGTGCTCGCTATGATCGCTATGGCCACGCGGCTGTAGATGGCAATGGTGGCTTTGGTGGCAGAAGCGGCGGCATGACGATGGAAGACATTTTCCAGCAATTCAGTGACATTTTCGGTGATTCGGGCAGTCCTTTTGGTACTTTTTTGATATGAACGATGCTCGTGGTCGTACAAGCGGTGGCACTCGTATGAGAGGACAACGAGGCACTAATTTGCGGATTAAAGTATCACTTTCCTTAGAAGAAATTGCTACCGGCGTTACCAAAAAAATCAAGGTTAAGAAACAAATTCCTTGTGATACTTGTGGCGGAACTGGCGCAAAAGATAGCAATTCAGTGAGTACTTGCTCCACTTGTCGCGGCGCTGGCTATGTACGTCAGGTTAAAAATACTTTTCTGGGCCAAATGCAAACCACTGTCACTTGCCCAACTTGCGGTGGCGCAGGTACTACAGTGACTGCCAACTGCCCAAAATGCAAGGGTGACGGCGTCGTTTATGGCGAAGAAACAATTGATCTCGAAATTCCGGCTGGCGTAGAAGAAGGCATGCAATTATCTTTACGTGGCAAAGGGAACGCTGGCCTTAAAGGCGGCCCTCCTGGCGATCTGCTGATTACAATTGAAGAAAAACCGCATGAGTTTTTGCAGCGCGATGGTATGAATTTGGTGCATGAGTTGTACCTCAATTTTGCGGATGCGGCACTGGGTACATCCGTAGAAGTGCCTACGATTGATGGAAAAGTGAAAATCAAAATACCGCCAGGAACGCAGCCGGGTAAGATTTTCCGCTTGAAAGACAAAGGCTTGCCTTCGGTACAAACCTACGGGCGCGGCGACCAACTCATTCATGTAAATGTGTGGACGCCCAAAAAAGTGACGGAGGAAGAGCGCATCCTTCTTGAAAAATTGCGCAATATGCCCAACTTTCAACCACAACCCGGCAAGACCGAGCGTGGTTTCTTCGAGAAAATGAAAGACTACTTCAAATAGAGTGACACACGTGGCGGGTTTTGAAAACCTGCCACGTTTTTATTAGTACATTTCCTATTTTCAATCCTTCTTATGAAAAAAGCTTTTCTCATCTCATCTTTCTTATCCCTTATCTTACTTGCTTGTGGTCCAAAATATGTGATTAATAAAACATATTATATTGCCGATAACGAATGGACTTATGCCGATTCGCTTCGCTTTGAATTTGAAATAAAAGATACATTGAAATTATATGATCTTATCATCGAATTAAAGCATTCTACCGATTTTGCTTACCAAAACCTTTACACACAAATCCATACAACGTTCCCCGATGGAATGCACTTGAACAAGCCTGTTTCATTAGAAATTGCCAATCCGGCCGGCGAATGGCAGGGCAAATGCAATTCCAAAAGCTGCACGATCGAAATTCCCATTCAGCAAGGCGCATATTTCAATCAAATTGGAGTGTATCGTATTGTTTTAGAGCAGTATATGCGGGAGGATCCAGTGAAAGGTGTGCAAAGTGTAGCTTTGAAAGTGCAGGCAACTAACCAATCCCGGAGTAAGCTCCCTCAATAAAAATGAAAAGCCCCTTAGCAGATACTTTCCACTAAAGGGCTTTCATCGGAGATACAAATTCGGTATAAGTCTTAAAAAAGCTGTGTTTTCAAGTTCGAATCAATAACGTTTCTTGTAACCACCGCCGCCGCCGTAACCGCCGCCATCGCGGTCATTGCGATCACGATTGCCACCGTAACCGCCACCGCCGCCACGATTACCACCGCCATAGCCACCGCCACCGCCGCGATTGCCACCGCCACCGCCGCCGCGATTAAAGCCGCCACGGTCGCGCGACTCGCGTGGTTCTGCCTTTTTAACAACGATCGTGTTGCCATCCATGTCGCTTTCATTCAGCGCATCAATGGCCGCTTGCGCTTCATCATCATTAGGCATTTCCACAAAGCCAAAACCCTTGGATTTGCCGGTGAACTGATCGACAATAACTTTGGCTGAATCCACTTCGCCAAAAGCTTCGAAGGCTTCTCTCAGGTCGTCGCTTTGCGTCCTGAAACTTAATTTTGCTACGAAAATGTTCATTAGAAAAAAATTAAAAAATGTGAATTAATGAAAAATAAAAGAAAACTTGCTTGCATTTGAATCTCTGTTAAGCATAGCAAGCTGGTTTTAGAGTGCAAAAGAGGCTAAAACAGACCGGCTAAACTTAAAACGATTACATTAACTGTTCAAAACTAAGGAAAAAAGTGATACCACGCAAAGGGCCACAAAAAATTTCCGTATTTTCTATCAGACTATTAACGTTTGGGCTTTTCATCGTATTATGGAATGCTTGCAAAAATGAGTCTTCACAAGGCTTTCCGTCACGTTCGATTGGGCATCAATTTATTTTTTTAGACAGCACAAAAGCTTCTTTATCCATATTGGATGATGATGCCGAAGGCTTTTTTGAGCGCGTTTCTAAATTGGATATGTCTATTCAAATGCAAAGAAATTATTCAAAGGAAATTTCAAGAGATTCAATCCTTTATGACTACCGATATTTTTTGAAACGCGATGTGCAGGATTTTAGCGAAAGCGAACAAGAAATATTGGAAAAAATTTTATTGGAGATCGAAGGATTATGCGAATCCTTGTCGCCCGATATTTTTCCTCGGAAGCTGGAACTCATTAAAACCAAAGGCAAACATTACGGAAATGGTGTATATTATACACGTGAAAATAGGATCATTATTCCTGCAAATGAGCTCGAAAAGCCCAATACTGTTGCACTGCGCGAGGTACTCACGCATGAAGTGTTCCATATTTATTCTCGACAACATCCTGAGAAACGCAGGGAGCTTTATGCGCTCATCGGCTTTCAAGAATTGAACGATGTGTTAATATTGCCAAGTGCAATAGATTCAAGGCTTCTGCTCAATCCTGACGGTGTAGAAATCGACTGGGCGATTCGCTTAGCCATTGGCAATCAGGATACGATTTCGACTATACCTATTATTATTGCTAATGCGCCAGCATATCTACCAGAGCGCGAAAGCTATTTTGAGTATATCGATTTTAATTTGTACCCGGTGGTGCAAGATGTAAATGGTTTTCAAATTGTATTGGACAGTTTAGGGCATAGTCCGCTTCATATTAATGAATTACCTGATTTTCAGCGACAAATAGGTGATAATACTTTTTATATTATTCATCCTGATGAAATTCTGGCGGATAATTTTAAATGGTTGATCCTGGCACAAACGAAGGAAAAGGAATACGCCTTAGAACGCTTTTCAGAAAACGGTCAATTATTATTGAAGAAAATAGAACAAGTATTGCGTTCAAAATAAAATGGAAATGCCCGGCTTGAGTAAGCAAACACAGGCATTTTTCAAATTCAGAATAAAAATTCATCGGCGCGGACGCGCTTCTTCTACCTTGATATTTCTGCCTTGCAATTCGCTACCGTCCAATCCTTTGATTGCTGCGGCGGCTTCGTCATCGTTCGGCATTTCTACAAAGGCGATCCCTTTCGACCGATTGGTATTGCGATCCATCAGAATAGATGCGGAACTTACTTCTCCGTAGGCCTCAAAAACTGTTGCCAGCTCCTCGTCCGCCAGGTTGTAACTTAGATTTCCTACAAAAATTTTCATTTGCAAAAAATTGTAACGTGAAAAAATGAAAAGCGTAGCACATGGATTTTAGGACTTTGCCGCAAAGAACTAAAAAAGACAAGCTAAACTCTTGCGATTAACAAGACAAAGATAATCAATGAAACAACATAAAACAATACACCCCAATCGACTGGGATTCACTGCTTTAAAAGCAAAAGTTATGTTAAACCTTACCCAATGATGAATGTTTGGTCAATAAACAACTGTTACATTCGTTAAAAGTTTGTTTTTAAAAATTGAAATATACCATGAAAAAAATAGCATTCTTTCTTTTTGTAAGTATCCTGAGTATCAGCGCTTTCGCGCAAACGAAAACCTACTACAACAAAGCTTCTGACTCTGATCCCAAAGCAAAAGCTATCCTTGATAAAGTGCGCAAGAAATATGAAGGTTACAAATCGCTGGAAGCGGCATTTACACTGGAAATCGAACTGCCCGAACAACCCAAAGAAACCCAAAAAGGGAAAGTGACTCGCCAGGGTGAAAAATATCGCGTAGAGCTGCCCAGCCACTCTGTAATTTGCGATGGCAAAGCGATTTGGTTGGTGATGACGGGCAATAAAGAGGTGCAAATCAATAATATACCCGAAGAAGACGAGGCAGAAGCGATCCTTTCGCCGGAGTCGCTGTTCAGTTTTTACAAAGATGGAAAATTCGCTTATGTTTTGGTCAATGAATACAGCCAGGGCGGCAAGGTCGTGCAAGACATTGAATTCAAGCCTTTAGAGAAGAATTTTGACTACTCCAAATTGCGGATGACGGTGAACAAAGCGACCAACGAAGTGGTTAGCGTCAAAGCCTTTGGCAAGGATAATGCGCGTTTTACGATCAGCATCAGCCAATTCACACCCAATAAAACCTTCGCTGCCAATTACTTCGCTTTTGATAAAGCAAAGTACCCCGGCTATCATGTAGAGGACTTGCGGTATTAAGGAATTTAGTAAAGTCCTATGCCTAATTATTCTTATGAATCCTAAGCCCGAAAATATACTGGAATACCAAAATCTCTTGTTTTCTATCGCTTATCAAATGATTGGCGAGGTAGCAATCAGTGAGGATTTGGTGCAGGAAGTTTGGGCAAATTGGATTGCAAAAGCGCCAGAACAAATTGCTAATCCTAAAGCATACCTTGCCAAATCGGTTGTCAATCGTTCACTCAATTATCTCTCAGAAGTCAAACGCCAGCGCGAAGCTTATCGCGGCACTTGGCTGCCTGAGCCTGTAATTCAAAACGCTTATCAACAAGCTGAATCATAGCTTGATATGTCTTACAGTTTTATGTTATTACTGGAAAAACTCAGCCCGGCCGAACGCGCTGTCTTTATTCTAAAGGAGAGTTTTGAATTAGATTATGCAGAACTTGCCGAAACCCTTGATTATAACGAAGCCAACTGTCGTCAGCTCTACCACAGGGCAAAAGAAAAAATGGCAAACCCTAAAAAACGCTTTGCATTTGACAAAAATCAGCATCAGCATTTACTGGAAGCCTTCACAAAAGCTAGTGAAACGGGCGATATAGACGAATTCATTCAACTCTTAAAGGAAGACATTGTAGTTTACTCCGATGGCGGAGGCAAAGTATCGGCTGCGCTACATCCTTTGTTTGGCAAGGCGGTTGTCGAAAAATTCATGCGCGGACTTGCCAGAAAAAGCTTTCCGTATTTCTTCTTTAAGTCTCTGATTATCAATAGTTCTATGGCTTTTTTAATTTTTAATCGGGATAGCAAAAATTTAGAAAGCGTACTTATCATTGAAAATGATGAAATGAATATTTCCAATCTTTATTTTGTGCGAAATCCTAATAAACTGGCACATCTGAAAAGAACTTCTCTCTGATTTAAAAAAACTTACCTGGCTTGTCACAAAAAGTGAACTGCTTTGTCATAGGGCAAATCAAAAAAGCAATCTATGAAAAAAGCATTAATCACCGGCGGCACAGGAGTTTTGGGCTCCGCCTTAGCAAAAGAATTACAAATACAAAACCTTGACTTTCTTGCGATTAGCAGGAGTCGAGACAAAATCAATCATTACAATTCGACTACCGAAGTTTCAGATTTACCCTGGCAATGCGCTGACCTTATGACAGGTGAAGGGCTTGAACAAGCATTGATCGATGTGGACACGGTTTTCCATTTGGCAAGTATTCCAAAGCAAACAAATGAGGATCATCCAGAATTAAAACTGATGGAAAATTTGCTAAATGCTGCCAGAAAAAAAGACGTTCAGCATTTGATTTATATCTCAATTCTTGGGGTTGATCGAGTTCCAATGCCCTATTATCGCGCGAAGCTGGAGGCAGAGAAAATATTACAAAAAAGCGGCATTCCTTACACCATTCTCCGCGCCACACAATTCCATGAATTCCTGGAAGCAATCATCAATTTATGTTTGAAATTACCCATCGGACTTGTACCTAAAAAATTTAAGGTACAGCCTATTAGCCTGGAAGCCGTTGTGCAAGCATTAATCAAAATCAGCGAAAATGAGCCCCAGCATAAGATATTAAATATCGGTGGGTCAGAGGTACTCAACTTTGGTGAAGCCGCAAAACTTTGGCTAGAATATCATCACAAATCAAAGCCAGTGATCAATATTCCCATTATGGGAAAATTAATGAAATCTATTGCCAATGGAGGCTTGCTGTGCCAAGAGGTCGCGCCCGATTCCATTACATGGGAGACATATTTGCAAGAAAAACATTTAGTGAAATCACCCGTCATATTATAATAAGTAAATATTATCCTGTCTAAATTTTAAATTCTGAGCTATTTGCGGAGGCGGGTAGCTCTTTTAATTCTATGAATTGACCTTTTTATAATACTGATCTCCAACTTTCCTTTTGGTGGCATCAGAAAAACCCTTATTTTATCCCTCGAAACTCGCAACATAGAACTTGCAACCTGAAACTGACTAAACCATGTCCGAAAAAACACCGCAGAACCCGCTTTGGTACAAAGACAGTATTATCTATGCTTTGCCGATCCATTCGTTTTACGATAGTAGTGGCAATGGAATCGGTGACATCCGGGGCTTGACTCAAAAGCTTGATTATCTGGAAGATTTGGGCGTGAATTGCATTTCGCTCCTGCCGTTTTTTGAATCGCCGCTCAAGGATGATGGCTACGATATCGCCGATTTTTATAAAATCCATCCGAATTATGGTACGCTCGAAGATTTCCAAGATTTTTTGGACGAAGCCCATCGCCGTGGGATGCGCGTGGTGATTGACATTGTATCGAATCATACTTCTACCCAACACGAGTGGTTTCAACGCGCTCGCAAAGCCCCACCGTTTACGCCGGAGCGCGATTTTTATGTCTGGAACGATACGCCAGATAAATACCCTGATGCTGGCATCATTTTCAGCGATTACGAGACTTCCAATTGGGAATGGGACAATATTGCAAAAGCTTATTATTGGCATCGTTTTTACAGTCATCAGGCGGATTTGAATTACGAGAATGAGTTGGTACGCGAGGAAATGCGCAAGGTGGTGGACTTTTGGTTTGAACTCGGCGTGGATGGGCTTAGACTCACTTCCATTATGTATATTGCTCGTTATGAAGGCACTAACTGCGAAAACCTACCCGAAGTACATAAGCATATCCAATCGCTTCGTGACTACATAGATCGGAAGCATCCTGGAAAAATCCTGATTGCTGAAACCAATCTTTGGCCGGAAGGCGCTGCGCAGTATTACGGCAAAGGCGACGAATGCCATATGAATTATCATTACCCTTTGATGCCCAGAATGTACATGGCACTTCAGGCAGAAGACCGCTACCCGATCCTGGATATTTTTGAACAAACGCCCGAAATTCCTGACTCCTGCCAATGGGCTTTGTTTCTGCGCAATCACGACGACCTTACGCTGGCAATGGTCACAGAAGAAGAGCGTGATTATCTATTCAAAGTCTTTGCGCAGGATCACAATGCAAAAATTAACGAAGGTATTCGCCGAAGACTCGCGCCGCTCTTAGGCAATGACCGAAGGAAAATAGAGCTTCTGAATAGCCTTTTATTCTCGTTGCCAGGCTCGCCGGTGCTTTATTATGGCGATGAAATCGGGATGGGCGACAATATTTATTTGGGTGATCGCAATGGCGTACGTACCCCCATGCAATGGAATGCGGATCGCAACGCTGGCTTTTCGACTTGCAATCCTCAAAAATTATTCCTGCCCGTTATCATTGATCCGCTCTATCGCTATGAAGGTGTGAATGTTGAAATCCAGAATCGCAATCCAGCTTCGTTGCTTTGGTGGATGAAAAACTTGGTGGCGATGCGCAAGCGACTCAAGGCATTCAGTCACGGAAAAATTGCATTTTTAGACTCGAACAACAGCAAAGTCTTGTCTTTTGTACGCTCTTATCAAGGCGAAAGCATTTTGGTATTGTGCAATTTATCCAAGCATTCCCAAGCAATTGAACTCGATTTGAAAGCATTCGAAGGCGTACAGCCGATGGAGATTTTTAGTCAAAACAAGTTTTTTGAAGTTGGCGAAGAACCTTACCATTTCACACTCGGGCCTTATGGTTATTACTGGTTTTTGATGGAACAAAGCGAGGATAGTGAGGAATCGCCTAAAGAGCGCGTGATTCCTGAGCTGGAAACGACCGTAGAATGGGCAACTTTTTTTGAGCATTACACTTCCAAGCGGCGATTCGAGAAGAAAATTTTGCCCGGCTATATGCGTACCATGCGTTGGTTTGGCGGCAAATCCAAGAAAATCGTCTCAGCGGAAGTCAATCGCTTCCCTTCTATTGATGCAAGCGGTGTCAAGGCTTATTTCCTCAATATTGGTATGCGTTACACTGATGGCTTGCCGGAGACGTATTTCTTGCCGGTGATGTTTGTGACCAACCCGGAGCGCATGATTCATTTTATCAAAAACGAAACCAAGAGTGTAATTTGCTATTTGAAAACACCTGAAAAAGAGGGGATTATCATCGATGCAATTTATGATGAGCGTTTCCGAGACGAATTATTCTGGTTGATTAAAAATAACTTTACAGTAAACGTGACAGACGGAACGCTGCGTTTTGAATCCGGCAAGACTTTATCAGCACTGGAAATTGAAAAAGAAGATATTGTTTCCGAATTGTTGAAAGTAGAACAAAGTAATTCTTCTATCATATATAACAATCAGTTTTTCTTCAAATTATATAGAAAATTAGATACTGATATTAATCCTGATTTGGAGTTGGTGCGCTTTCTGTCAGAAAAAACCAATTTTGCCAACTCGCCGCGCTACGGCGGGGGCATTCAATATGAGGATTTTGGCGCATCTTATACGATTCTGGGACTTCTGCAAAATAAAATTCCGAATCAGGGCGAAGCCTGGACGGCGATGCTCGATACCTTGAGTCGCTTTTATGAAAAAACGCTCGGCAAAGCTGGAAAAAATTTGGAAATGCCTGATTTGGTGCGCAAGCCGCGACTTTATTTCGACGACACGCCCGAGCCAGTGAAAAAACTCATTGAAAGCCTTACTTATGAGCGAGTTACGCTTCTGGCGCAACGCACTGCGGAAATGCACATCGCGCTTGCCAGCGACTACGAAAATCCTGATTTCTGCCCTGAAAAATTCACCGAGCATTATCAACGCTCCATTTACTCCGGGCATCGGAAATTGGTCAGTGAAAAACTCAACGCTTTGGAGAAGAAACTTTCCTCCTTGCCCCCAACTGCTGCTGCCGAAACAGAACAGGTGTTGGCGATGAAAAATGAGATTTTACAATGCTTCCAGGAGATTTACAGTCGAAAAATCGAAGCGACCAAAATCAGGATTCACGGTGATTATCACTTAGGGCAGGTGCTGTTCAACGGGCGCGATTTCTTTATCATTGATTTTGAAGGAGAGCCTATGCTTTCCATTAGCGAACGAAGATTGAAAAAAACACCATTCAAAGACGTGGCGGGTATGATTCGCTCCTTCCATTACGCTGCTTACGGGCAGTTGCTGCTCAACCAGAATTATCGAAAAGAGGACATGCCGCAACTGGAGCAATGGGCGCGCCAGTGGTTTCATTATGTGAGCAATTATTTCCTCACTGCATATCTGGATCGCGTGCAAGGGCAAAGCTTCATCCCGCCCGACGAGGAAGGAATGCGCTTGATTTTGCGCAGCTATCTATTAGAAAAAGCGATTTACGAAATCGGCTACGAAATGAATAACCGCCCCGATTGGTTGAGGATTCCACTTAAAGGTGTATTGTATGTGATGGAGGAGTATAAAAGTGTTGAATAAATATAATTAAAATGGGGAAGCAGTTAAAAACTGATATTGTTTTTATCGATACATCAGTATTTGTAAATGAAAATTTTTTACATGGTAATAAAATTAAGGAACTCAAAAAATATGGCGGTACCGGATATCTTAAAATAAAAATTATTGATATTACCTATAATGAAGTTCTAAAAAAAATGAAGGAATTTCTTGAAAAAGCTAAATCCAAATATAAGCAAGTAGACAAAACGCTTCAATCTCAAGAAATTAGAATTTTAAAAAATATTGAGCGCTATACAAGTTACTTTTCTCCTATTAAAATTGATATAGAAAAAGAATTCAGTGAACTTAAAAGATTGTTAGATAATTTTATTGACGACGCCAATATAGAAATTATAAGTTCTGATTTTGCCTCAATTAAAGAAGTATTTGATAAATACTTCATGGCTGCTTTACCTTTCGAAAATAATAATGAGAAAAAAAATGAATTTCCTGATGCTTTTGTGCTCAATGCAATTGAAAAATGGTGTATGAAATTTAATAAAAAAGTTATTTTACTTAGCAATGATAATGGGATGAAGAATTATCAAAATAAAATTATCCTGACGGAATGGAGCTTAAGTACTTTGGTTGATAATATTACTAGATTATATGAAAAAGATCAAAAACATCAGCAAAGGATTGATAGGATTGATCAAATTATGAATAAGAATAGAACAGAGATAAAGTCTGACCTTAAAGGCGATTTATCTCATTCTTTATCAGATTTTCTTCATGATTCTTTATCCATCGGCTATATAGAAGTTGAAAATATTGATCTTTTAGACATTGAAGGCATTAATATTAATGAAAAATATAATATTATTAGTGCTGATGAAAATGATGCTTATGTAGAAATTATGGGTGGAGTAGACTTTTCCTGTGAAATAACATATTTTGATAAAGAAGATGCTTTTTATGATAAAGAGGATGATATGTGGTTTGGAGAAGAAGAAAAAACTTTAAAATTGAAAGAGAATATAAATTTCAAGTCGACTTTAATTATCAACCACACTCCTTTAGCAGGAGAGGAATTTGCAGGCTATGGAGGCATAGAAGACATTGAGTTTTTGGATGAAGTCTCTATTAATTAAGATTAAAAAAGACGTTTTCTTTATTTAAAATACCTACTTCTTCTTCACTTTCTCCGGCACAATGATGCGGCTTACTTTCTCTTGCTCCAGCATTTGATTGAACTTGGGTAGCTCACTGTCCATCACAGCTTCGTATTGAGTCATAATATCTTCATAAGCTTTTTTCAAATCGGCAAAAGCTTCGATTGCGCCGCCGGTCGGGCGATGCTGGTCATATATTACAATACTATAAAGATGAAGTAAATGATTGCAAAATTTGCGCTCAAAATTAATTTCATCCTGGCTCACTTCAATATTATTATTAATCAGTAAATCCTCGACTTCGCTGAGTTTTTTGCCAATAGTTTCGGCTTCTGATTTGAGTTTTTCATTATGTCCAGCTTTGGTGGCGCGTTCAGCGATGGATTTCATTTGCTCGCGCACCGAGCGCAGATTGCGAATGCGATTTTGTGAATCATCAATCATATCACGGAGTTCGATTGCCACGTCCGATTGAGCTTGGTAATCAGCGGCGCTTATATTCGTCCAACGAGGATCGGGTAAAACTGTGAAGCTGTGCGTCTGCGTCCAATCACCAATCGATAATCGAGCTTGATAAGTGCCTGGCGTGGCGCGGGGGCCCGCTGCCGGAATCGAAACATCCATGGTGATCATATTTTCTACCAAGTCAGGGCCATTATATTGCAAATCCCAGGATATAATATTAAAACCTTTTTTTATGTCTATTTTGCGACGGCGATTTTTAGAGCCTTTTTCATAATTGCGAATTACATTTCCATTTACATCCAAAATCTCTAATGTAATAATTTCACTATCTTTTAGGGTATTCTTTACATAAATATTAAATTTCGTATCATAACCGCCAACGCTGGTGCGATAAGTATCTCTTGGTTTGAAAAAAAGTTTATCGCATTTCGCCAAATTATCATTTAATTGATGTAGTGGTGTGAGGTCATCCAGTACCCAAAACGCGCGCCCCTGCGTGCTGACAGCCAAATCTTTTTGGTGTACTTCCAGATCGGTAATCGGAACGTGCGGTAAGTTCAATTGCAAGGATTGCCAGTGTTTGCCATCATCGAAAGAAACGTATATGCCATATTCTGTACCCGCGTAAAGCAAGCCTTTGCGTTCGGGGTCTTCGGCAATCGCACGCACGAAATGCCCTTCAGGGATACCATTTTTACCATCGGTGAGCAATTCCCAGGTTTTACCAAAATCGTTGGTTCTGAAAATATAGGGTTTGAAATCGTTGTAGCGATACTTCTGCACCGCCATAAAAGCCCGCCCAGGCGCATGGCTGGAAAGCTCAATTTTATTGACCGTACATTCGCCGGGCATATTTTTTGGCGTGATGTTTTGCCAATTGTTGCCATCATCAAAAGTGATATGCACCAAGCCATCATCCGTGCCTGCCCAGAGTTCGCCTTGTTTGAATGGTGATTCTTCCAAAGCAAAAACCGTGCAATATATTTCAACCCCAGTGCCATCGTGCTGAATCGGGCCGCCAGGAATGTCAAAATACTTGTCTATATTTTTCGTCAAATCCGGGCTGATGATTTGCCAATCCTGCCCGTCATTGCTGGTTTTAAACACACGATTTCCTGCTTGATAGACAATATTCGGATTGAATTTCGACACGACAATCGGGAAGTTCCATTGCCACCGATATTTAAGTTTGCGTTGTTCAGTACCTTCTGTATAATGCGGATAGGCAGTGACTTGGCGCGATTGACCTGTTTCCAGATTCGTGATTGTAAGCTCACCGCTGTAGCTACCCGCCCAAACAATATTGGGATGTTCATGATTGACACCTACATCGGCGCATTCGCTGCCGCCTACATCGTACCAGTTTTGAAAATCGGTGACACCGCCAGGATCGTGGTTCGGGACGCTAATAGTTGTATTATCTTGTTGACCAGCGTATAAACGATATGGAAATTGATTATCAACCGTGACGCGATAAAATTCTGAAGTCGGTTGATTTAATTGCGTACTCCAGGTTTTGCCACCATTCAAAGTGACCGTTGCGCCACCATCATTACAATGAATCATCAAATTCGAGTTGTTCGGATTGATCCAAAGCCCATGATTGTCGCCATGCGGCGGATGCAATTCGATGTCAAAATTCTTGCCACCATCCACCGATTTCCAGAAGTCCACATTATTTATAAAAACAGTGTTCTCATCTTTGGGATCGGCAGTAACGTGTGCATAATACCAGCCGCGCTGGCGAAGCTTATGGTCACGGTTGACGCGTGTCCAATTTTTGCCTGCATCGTCGGTGCGATACAATCCTCCTTCCTCATCGTCGGCAGCAATAATAATCGCCCAAACGCGGTCGGGATTAGCAGGAGAAATCGCCAAGCCAATACGACCAATTAGTCCTTTTGGTAAGCCTTCGGTCAATTTCGTCCAGGTATCACCGCCGTCTATTGTTTTCCAAATGCCGCCGTCCTTGCCACCGTCAATCAAAGTATAAGGCTTGCGCTCGGCGCGCCACATGGCAGCATAGATTTCACGGGGGTTCTGAGGATTCATCGCCAAATCAATCGCGCCAATGGTATCACTCAATGCCAGTATTGGTTCCCAGTTTTGACCTCCATCCTTGGATCGGTAGACACCGCGTTCTTTATTCGGCCAAAAATTTGTCCCAACACCGCAACGTACAGCAAATCAGGATTTTGTGGATGCACTTCTATTTTTCCAATCAAGCCTGCTTTTGGCAAACCAATATGTTGCCATTTTCTACCGCCATCAGTGGATTTGTACATTCCAACGCCTTGCGAAATATTGCCACGCGGACAAGCTGAACCGGTTCCCACATAAATGACATTTGCATCAGAAGGCGCAATAGTAATCGCTCCGATCGAGCCCGCTTCGATTTGTCCGTCAGAAATATTCTCCCAGGTGTTGCCTGCGTCATCGGTTTTCCAAACACCGCCACCCGTTGAGCCAAAGAAAAAAGTGAAAGGCTGACTTGAAATGCCCGTCACTGCTGTGGCGCGGCCGCCGCGAGTCGGCCCCACATTTCGATATTCCATTCCGCTGAAAAGCTCGGGGACAAAGACTTCATTCAGATTTTTTGAACTGGTTTGAGCAAACAAAACATTTTGCAAAAAGCTAAAAAACAGCAGGTTAATGGAAATAAAGATAAGTTGCTTCATAGATTTAAGTTTAAAACAGGCTTTTGGAAAAAATCTTTCTATCTTTTTTTAATTCTAATCTTACGCTTCTTTTAAAATTTAGATATCCAAACAAAGATAAAATTTCGCCATTCAGATTGTCTAAAGATTGATACAAAATTTGGTATTTTACAAGCTACACCGAAAACCCATCCGCCAATTGGCGGAATCAAAAATTGATTTTGTATGAAAATCGCACCAATCCTATTGACAATACTACTGTTTTTGAGCATCAGCTTATCTGCACAGAAGAAAAAACAACCTGCTAATACTATAGATGCTACCAATAGCACTCAATTCGAACAAAGTTTGTACGAAGGGTTGCAATGGCGCTTGGTCGGGCCTTTTCGAGGCGGGCGTGCTGGTACAGTCGTTGGCGTTCCTGGAAATCCCAATTTGTATTACACGGGTACTGCTGGAGGTGGTGTTTGGAAAACAATGGACGGTGGGAGTACGTGGCAATGTATTTCCGATGGCTACTTTGGTGGCTCGATTGGCGCGGTGGCAGTAGCAGAAAGCGATCCAAATGTTATTTATGTAGGGGAGGGCGAACAAACCGTACGTGGCAATGTCTCCTCGGGGCGTGGACTTTGGCGCTCGACCGATGCAGGAGAAACCTGGAAATTTATTGGTTTGAAAGAATCTGAACATATCGGACGCATCCGAGTGCATCCGAAAAACCCTGATTTGGTGTACGTTGCAGCAATGGGCAATCTTTGGAAACCCAACGATATGCGCGGCGTCTATCGCTCGAAAGATGGCGGCGAGACCTGGGAACGGATTCTATTTGAAAGTGATAAAGCCGGAGCAGTGGATTTAGTTTTAGACCCTAATAATCCTCGAATCATTTATGCCAGCACTTGGGAAATCAAGCGCAACGGTTACCGCATGGACAGCGGCGGCCCGGGCAGCCATCTTTGGAAAAGCACCGATGGTGGCGATACCTGGACAAAATTGACCAATAATCCTGGTTTGCCGAAAGGCGTTTGGGGTATTGTAGGCATTGCTGTTTCGCCTTTAAATTCAAAAAGAATTTGGGCGATCATTGAAAATGATGATGGCGGTGTATTTCGATCAGATGATGGCGGCAAAACTTGGCGCAAAACGAGCGGCTTCCGCGAATTGCGGCAACGCGCCTGGTACTATTCAAGGATTTATGCTGATTCTCAGAATGAAGATATGGTGTATGTTTGTAATGTAAGTTTCTGGCGCTCCAAAGATGGCGGTGAAAATTGGGAACGCATTGGCACACCTCATGGCGATCATCACGATCTTTGGATTGCTCCGGAAAACAATCAACGCATGGCAGTGGCGGATGACGGTGGCGCGCAAGTTTCAACCGATGCAGGCGCGAATTGGACAACTTATCACAATCAACCAACTGCGCAGTTTTACAGAGTCACCACCGACAATCATTTCCCTTATCGAATTCTTGGTGCTCAACAAGATAATTCTACGATTCGTATTTTACATCGTTCTGGCAGTAATGCTATAACCGAGCGCGATTGGGAGCCCTCCGCCGGTGGCGAAAGCGCACACTTAGCGCCCGATCCGAATAATCCTGATATTATTTATGCCGGAACTTATAAAGGCTATATGACCCGTTTGGATCATGGTACTGGGCAGGAACGCTCCACCAACGTGTGGCCCGACAATCCCGCTGGTTCTGGTGCAGAAGTGATGAAATATCGTTTTAACTGGAATTTTCCAATATTTTTTAGTCCGCACAATCCGAAGAAATTGTATGCTGGCTCTAATCAATTGCACGTAACATACAACGAAGGGCAGAGTTGGGAAGTCATCAGCCCCGATTTGACCCGTGCTGATCCTGAAACAATTATGTCTTCGGGCGGGCCAATTACGCAGGATAATACAGGCGTAGAATTTTACGCAACCATTTTTGCCGTGACCGAGTCACCTTACGAAGAAGGTGTTTTATGGGCAGGTTCAGACGATGGTTTGCTGCACGTAACCCGCGATGGTGGTAAAACCTGGACGAATGTGACGCCTCCGGGCTCTCCGAAACTCAACATGATGAACTGTATCGATGTGCACCCAACGATCAAAGGCGGTGCTTACCTGGCAGCTACGCATTACAAATTTGGCGACTATACCCCTTATTTATACAAAACGACTGACTACGGCAAAACCTGGACGCTCATTACCAATGGTATTGACAAAACACATTATACTCGAGCCATTCGAGCAGATAAAAAACGTCCTGGCTTGCTGTATGCTGGGACGGAATGGGGAATGTATATTTCATTCAATGACGGAGCGAATTGGCAGCCTTTTCAATTGAATTTGCCGATTGTTTCTATCCGCGATTTACATATTCGAGACAACGCGCTCATCGCAGCCACGCATGGCCGCAGTTTTTGGATGATTGATGATCTGACACCTTTGCAGGAATTGAGCGAAGAAATTACTAAGAAAAGTCACTATTTATTCAAATCAAAACCCGCTTATCGCATGGCGCAGGAGGGCGGCAGAGTGGATATGAGATTAGAAGGCGAAAACCATCCGAACGGCGTTATTTTTCATTATTTTGTAAAAAATCTGGATGAAAAGTCAGATGTAAAGCTCGAAATCCTTGAATTGGACGACGATATTATTCAAACTTATACCAACAAATCAAGAGGCAGGCAATTACTTTCTGTCAAAAATGGCGGCAATCGCTTCTTATGGGACATGCGCTACCCAGGGTTTAAAGATTTTCCGGGGATGGTGCTATATGCTTCGCCTAATTTAGGGCCATTGGCAGTGCCCGGCAAGTACAAAGCGCGCCTGACGGTGAATGGGGAAAGGGTAGAACAAGAATTTGAGATAATCAAAGACCCGCGCTTACCCAATACGCCAGAAGATTACCAAAAACAGTTTGATTTTCTGGTACGCGTGCGTGACAAAGTGAGCGAGGCGCATCAAGCAATCATCGACATTCGAGCGGTACGCAAGGATTTGGCTTATCTGAAAGAAAAACTCGGAAAAGACCCTGATAACAAGGATATTATAAATACGATTAGTCAGCTAGATGAAAAAATGACGGTACTTGAAAACAACATCCATCAGACCAAAAACCAGAGCGTGCAAGATGCGATCAATTTTGGCATTCGCATCAATAACCGCTTGGCTTTTCTGATGGCAGATCAGCAGCGCGGTGACTTTCCACCGACCGATCAAGCGACCGAATTTGAAGTAGAAGTGACCAAAGAATTGGAAAAGGAATTGAAGGATTTGGATCAATTGTTTACCGAAAACCTCAGTAAAATCAACGCTGCTGTGAAACAAAAAGGCATTGAAATGTTGCAAATCGAATCGAAAAAAAGAAGTTAATTATTACAAATCAATAAACATAAACACTCCTATAGTATGAAAAACGCTATTCTAAAATGCACCATCCTTTTGCTGGCGCTACTTTGCGTGGGCAATTTGGCTTTCGCACAAAAAACAAAAAAGACCAAGCCCGCTCCTATGAGTGAGGTAGATAAACGCCTGGAAGCCTTGAAAAAAGAGGTGGAAACAAAAATTGACGGCAACGCCAAAATGGCGCAAGTGATGGTGGATAAAGTTTTCAGCTTCGCGGAATTGGGCTTTCAGGAAACCGAAACGTCCAAATATTTAACGGGTATTTTGGAGCAAAATGGTTTTACCATTGAACATGGCATCTCTGACGTACCAACTGCCTGGTGGGCGAAGTGGGGCAGCGGAAAGCCCGTTATTGCTATTGGCAGCGATTTGGATTGTATTCCAAAGGCCTCGCAAAAGCCTGGTGTAGCGTATCACGATCCAATCGTAGAAGGTGCTCCTGGTCATGGCGAAGGGCATAATTCTGGCACACCACTCAATATTCTTGCGGTTTTGACGGTCAAAGAAATTATGGAACGAGAAAAAATTCCCGGTACTTTGATCGTATGGCCCGGCGTAGCGGAAGAACTGGTCGGTACGAAAGCTTATTTCACGCGTGACGGTTATTTCGATGAGGTAGATATGTGTATTTTTACGCACGTAGGTGACAATCTGGGCGTGTCTTATGGACAAGCCTGGGGTACAGGTTTGATTTCAGTAGAATATGAATTTTCTGGTGAGTCGGCACACTCGGCGGGCGCACCCTGGCGCGGTCGCAGTGCATTAGACGCAGTAGAACTCATGAGCATTGGCTGGCAGTATATGCGTGAACATTTGGATCCGATTCAGCGCTCGCATCATGTCATCAAAAATGGCGGCGACCAGCCCAACGTCGTGCCTTCCAAAGCCACGATTTGGTTCTATTTTCGGCATTTTAATTATCCCGGAATTATAGAATTGTATGAAAAAGGCAACAAAATTGCTGATGGCGCTGCATTGATGACAGGAACAACGGTGACGCGCAAAGTCCTGGGTTCTGCCTGGCCTCGCCATTTCAATAAAGTTATCGCTGAAACAATGTACGAAAACATCAAAAAGTGGGGCTGCCCGAATGGAGCAAAGAAGATCAGATGCTGGCGGTGGCTTTGCAGCAAGAAGTAGATGCGAATGACACTTCCGGATTGGACACAAAATTAGATACGATTGGATTACCAGTAGTAACGCCTCGTAGCGGCGGCTCGGATGATATTGGCGATATTTCCTGGAAATTGCCGACGGTGACGATGCGCTTTCCATCCAATATTCCTGGCTTGCAGGGGCATCATTGGTCAAATGCAGTGGCCATGGCGACACCGATTGCCCACAAAGGCGTTGTTGCTGGCGCTAAGGCGGAAGCAATGACCATCCTCGATTTTCTGTTGAAACCGGAATTGGTCGATCAAGCCAAAGAATATTTTCGCACCGAGCAAGGCATGAAGCAAAAATACATCCCCTTAGTAGGCAAAGATGATAAACCTGCAACTTATCTGAATACAGAAATCATGCAGGAATTCCGCCCACAGTTGGAAAAATTCTACTACGACGAGACGAAATATAATTCCTATCTCGAACAATTGGGTATCAAATATCCTACTGTTCGTATGAAAGGTGAAACCAAAGGTACGACTGGCGGGAAATAATTTTTAGGGAAAATTGGAATAATGGAATGTTGGAACTTTTTTTGCGGCTATTCCATTATTCCAACATTCCACTATCCCTTATGAGAAAATTTGCTATTTCTGACATTCACGGCTGCAACAAGACTTTTCTGGCATTGCTAGAAAAAATCCAGTTTTCTACTGCTGATGAGTTGTATTTGCTAGGCGATTACATTGATCGCGGCCCTGATAGCAAGGGCGTGATTGATTCTATTTTTAATTTACAAAAGACTGGTTATCAAGTGCATTGTCTTCTCGGCAATCACGAATTGATGATTCTGGAAGCTTTTTCCGATGAGGATGTAGAGGATCGAAATATGAATCATTGGCTGATGAATGGCGGCGTAGCGACGATTCAAAGTTTCGTAACCAAAGATGGTACGCCCGATATTCCTGATATTTATTTCCAGTTTGCGCAGAACTTGCAGTTTTATTTGGAGTTAGATGACTATATTCTGGTGCATGCTGGATTGAATTTTAGAAGCCTCAATCCCTTTGCAGATATGGAATCCATGCTTTGGATTCGCAATTGGTATAACAAAATCGAACTCGAATGGCTTCGCGGGCGCGTCGTCGTGCATGGGCACACACCTATCGGTCGGAAAGCAATTGAAAAACAATTCAATAAATTATCTAAAGTCCCAGCACTCAATATTGACGGGGGTTGTGTCTATTTCGGCAAGCGCGATGAAATGGGCGATTTGTGTGCGTTTGATTTGACGGAGCAGGTGCTGCATTTTCAGAAAAATATAGAATAATTTTGCTTCTATAACGCTAATTGATAAATCACATCCAATGAATCCTTTTGAAACAATCTTGACTCACCTGCGCGAGCAAGCGCTGGAAGCAGGTGACATTATGCGCCATTTTTATCGCAACCCAGCTTGCAAAGTTTATATCAAACCCGATGGCTCAAAAGTAACGGACGCAGATTTGACCGTTTCTACAATGATCCAACAACGCTCGGCAGAAGCTTTTCCAGAGATTTTACTATACAGCGAAGAAACCAATCCGAAATCAAGTATAGAATCTGACAAAAATTATTTCATCATTGATGAATTAGACGGTACGGCTTATTTTGCTGACGGTGTGACAGGTTTTGCGCACTTGGCGGCTTATCACGATGCCATGGAAGGCTTTGTCATTGGTGTTTTATATTATCCACTCGAAGATATTTTGCTATACTCGCTCAAAGGGCAGGGCGCTTTTATGGAAAAAAACGGCGAGAAAATACCAACTCCAAGCACCGCCTGTAAAATCCTGGGAAGCACTCCATTTCTCGCATCCATTGCGCTATCTGGGCAATAAATATCAAAATTTGTATGCCAAAATGAACATTGGTGAAACCCGAATTTTTTATCCTGCCGGAATCTTGCGCACCATTGATATGGCGGAAGGCAAGCTCGATGTGGCGGTTCTTTTGCAATCATACATCTCTCCCTGGGATTTGGCTGCCGAAAAAGCATTTTTGGAAGAACTAGGTTTTAATTACAGCTATCTGGATGGAAGTGAAATTCCATTTACGGATAAAAAAGATAAAAACAACGCCGGATATTTGATTTGCCCCAAATCACGCACTGAAACACTTTCTTCTCACATTATCCGTCACTTATAATCACTATTTTTCTTTAAATTGCTACCATTCAAGCATTAAACGAATAATGGATAAAGGTCAATTCCATATTTGGGCAATCCTCATTATTTTGGGAGCAGTACATGGATTTTTTCTATCAATTGTGCTTTGGCGAAAGCCCGAAAACCGACGCGCCAATCGTGTTTTTGCTTTGTTATTGGCGAGCGTTTCATTGCACTTGGTCGAGTATATGCTGAGTATTACCGGCATAATTTTCAAAGTGCCGCATCTGATGTTTTCTACGTATTGGACGCTCTACGTTCTGGGACCTCTATATTATTGGTATGTTCGAGCTTTGACTAATGCTGAATTTCGCTTCCGACCTTCGAGTATTTTGCATTTGCTTCCAGCAATTATCCTGGTTTTACTGATGTTGCCTTTCTATTTGCAAAGTGGCGAAGCCAAGATTAAATTTTTTATGTCCTTCGCACAAGATGCTTTCAAAGTAATACCGCCAGAGCAATACATCGTGATGTATGGACAAATATTTCAGATTTTAATTTATCTATTTCTATCTTTTAAAATGATTAAAAATTGGGAAGAAAAATTGCTCAACAGCCGATCAAATGGACAACTCATCAAACTCAGTTGGTTAAAAAAAGCGACCGGGATATTTCTGGGTTTTATTTTGTTTTACGCAGCGGTTGTTACAATTCTGTTGTTGTACGATTCCTATCGCATCGAAACCGATTATTTAGTATTGCTGTTCTTGGCATTATTGATTTATGCGGTGGGTTATGTCGCATTGATGCAGCCCAAAATTTTTGATGAACCTTATAAAAATGGCACTCGAAAATCAATTTTAGAAACTACTGCAGCCAAAGATATTAAGTTAGACATAATAATTTTTTTTAATAATAAAGAGCCTTATCTTCAAGAAGATCTGAAAATATCCGACGTTGCCGAGGCTTTAAATATTCCTGTGCATCACCTTTCAGAAGTGATTAATCAAGAATTTGAAGTCAATTTTTTTGATTTTGTAAACAACTATCGGGTAGAAGCCGCAAAAAAATTATTGCTCGACCCAAAACAGCAAGATTTGAAGATACTGGCGGTTGCCTTCGAGGCAGGTTTTGGCAATAAAGCCACTTTCAATCGGGTTTTCAAAAAATATACCGGCATAACGCCTTCTGATTTTCGGGCCCAGCATTTCGTTTCTTAAAATGAGGTCTCATCTTCCAAAATAAGACGATTACCTGATCTACCCTGCTTAGGTTTGCAGTACTATTCACCATTAAAAAAGATGAACATGATTTCTTATCAAGTTAAAATTGCAATTAATCAAAGTACAGAAAAATTTTGCTGCTATATCTGATTATCAATCGGCGCATAAGTGGATCACCGGGCTTCAAAAAATAGAGCCTCTCAGCGGTACGCCGGGTGAATCTGGGTTTTAAATCAAAATACACGTTTGAAGAAAATGGGCGAACCGTCATTTCCATGAAGAAGTATTGCAAGTAAAGCCAAATGAAAGTATGCAGTATCGAATGGAAAGCGACAGCATCGTTTTAAACAGTGAAATCTATTTCAAAAATATCAGCGGGAGAACCGAAATTTTGATGCTCAACCAAGCCAAAGGCAAGACTTTTTTTATGAAATTAATGTTACCACTTTTCAAAGGAATGATGAGAAAACGGCATGAGCAAGACTTTGCAAAGTTTAAAGCTTTGGTTGAAAATCCTGATTAAGACATAGCTATGCTTGGGCACGACTCGCAGCCCAGGCATTTCTTTTAATTTTTTCTTCTACTTTCAGATGGGCAATGTAGTTTTTTACTTCTATTTCCACGCCGGCCCGAGGACTCGGTTCTACACTCAGCAATTCGATGGCGTATCGCTCGGTGCTTTTTCGGCTTGGCTTGGTTTCTGTATTTGGAGAAAGATATAACTCGACTTTTTCACCATCAACTAAAAATTGCAATCCTATTTCCCCTGCCCAAACACAGGTAGCATCGATCGGACAGCGAGAATCGGTTAATAATTCCTCGAAATAAATTTCGGCGTTATTGCAGACAATCGTTTCGTGATAATTCACTTGACAATCGGATGTTTCTTCTTTGAGCGTCGTGCAACTTGCCAATAAAATCAAGCAACCTAACATAACAAGAATCGTATTTTTCATAGCTATGGAATTAATATAAAAATTTGATTCGCAAAAATATATAAATTAATAGACAGGCAATTTTTAAGAAAGGAAAGTGCAAATCATATTTATTTATGCGCAGTTTATGAATTTTTAAGTATCATTCAAAGAATTCCGGTATTCGCTTTTTCTAAAACACCCAGGCCAAACAGCGCAAAATCGTATTTCACGGGGTCTTCAGGGTCAAATTGGCGGAGCGTATCAGTGAGTTCCAGCACGGCTTGCCAGTCGGTTTGCTTGCGTTGCAATAAGGCGTGTTTTCTGGCGATTCGATCTACGTGTACATCCAGCGGCATCAATAATTGCGAAGGTTTTATACGATTCCACAAACCAAAATCCACACCTTCGCTGTCTTTTCTTACCATCCAACGGAGAAACATATTGAGGCGTTTGCAAGTAGATTTTCGGGCAGGCGTGGCGATGTGCTTGCGCGTGCGTTCTGGCGCATCAGATAAAGAAAAAAAGTATTTGTGGAAACCCAAAAGCGCATTTTCAACCGTAGTATCATTAAGCGTGAGATGCTGCGCAAAGGCGTTTTCCAAGGATTCATGGTTGCGATAGTGCTGTTGAAAAAACTCCAGGAAATAAAGCGTATCCGTGGCTTGAAAAGTGCGATGTTTAAACCCAAGAAATTTTTTTCGATCTAAAGCTGTGTGGTGCAAGATAAAATCGTGCGGTGCACCGTCCATCAGTTGAACAAGTTTATTTGCACTTTGAATGATGGTTTTACGCTGACCCCAGGCGAGCATAGCTGTCCAGAAACCAATAATTTCAATGTCTTGCAATTTGCGGAAGCGATGCGGAATGCTGATTGGATCGTCAGTAATAAAATCTGCGCGATTATATCGCTCTACGCAGTTATCCAAAAATGCTTTTATGTCATTCGGCATTCAAATATTATTTGAGAAGGAAATAGAATAAATGATAATTTAACGTTGATTTCATGAAGGCTTTACATCAAAAATTTGTTCAACACCAAATAAACCTTTTACTTTGGCATAACCCAAAACTATGACAGCAACACTTACATACACAATCCTTTTGGCGGCTATTTATCTTGGCAAAATTGCTTTGAGCAAGGTGGAAAGCTAGGTATTTGGTTATTTGAAATTTAGAAATTAAAAATGCAGAAGGTTAATTTCTAATAACAAATTGCCAATTTCCCCGATCAAACCGGTCGTTCGTACATACGCAGGCGCAGCACGCCCCAGCGTTGTAAGCGATGGCTCAGTGATACCCGCAGCACGCCCAATCCATACCGAATACTCCTTGGCAAATTGATCGAAGAGGCTTCTTCAAAATACTTCGTCGGGCAAGTCACTTCCGCAATGTGAAAACCCGCATAAATAATCTGTGACAGCATTTCATTGTCAAATACAAAATCGTCCGAGTTCTCATTAAAATTGATTCCTTCCAATACTTTGCGACTAAAAGCACGATAGCCTGTATGATATTCTGATAATTTATAATTGACCAGCAAATTTTGCGTGAACGTCAAAAAGCGATTAGCGATGTATTTGTACAAAGGCATTCCTCCTGCCAGCGCGCCACGTCCCAAAATCCTGGAGCCCAGCACCACCGGATACAAATCCTCACCGATGATATTGACCATAGAAGGTATAAGCTTTGGTGTGTACTGATAATCAGGGTGTAACATAATAATAATATCACCCCCGAGTTCTAAAGCTTTGTTATACAGTGTTTTCTGATTGCCACCGTAGCCTTTGTTTTTCTCATGGATCAGCACATGCTGAATGCCGATTCGTTTTGCCAATTCTACTGTATTGTCGCGGCTGGCGTCGTCGCAGAGGATCACTTCATCCACCAAATCAAAAGGAATTTCTTTATACGTTTTTTCGAGCGTGAGGGCTGCATTGTAGGCCGGCAGCACGACGATGACTTTTTTACTTTTGTACATGATTCAAAATTGTGCGGCAAATATAATAATTTGATCAGGAAGATTCGGCTGCCCGAAATATCTTCCGACTTCGTGCTTCCTGGTGAACCTTTTGTAACTTTGTGGGTGTTTACGAATTAAAACTTTTTCAAGTATGGCACTGGAAGAAAAAATTATGCAAGACCTCAAAGAAGCCATGAAAGCGAAAGATGAAGTAGCATTGCGTAGCATTCGAGCAGTGAAAGCGGCGATTTTGTTGGCGAAAACAGATGGCTCCGGTAAAGCGATTGACTCGGAGCGTGAGATTCAGATTTTGCAAAAGCTGGTGAAGCAACGGAAAGAGTCATTGGAAATTTATGAGCGCGAAAACCGCGAAGACCTTGCCAAAAAGGAACGCGATGAAATCGAAATAATTGAGAAATATCTGCCGAAGCAATTGAGCGAAGCCGAGTTGGAAGAAGTTTTGAAACCAATCATCGCAGAGACGGGCGCTACTTCCATCAAGGATTTGGGTAAAGTAATGGGCATTGCCTCCAAGCAATTGGCGGGCCGCGCCGATGGCAAGATGATTTCAGCAGCGGTGAAAAAATTGTTAGAAAATTGATAAAAACTTTAGGTTGACGCTCCATTTTGTCGAGCGCCAGCCCTCTCTCCTTCCATTTTTTCTTTTGGTTCTCACTTTCTCGTAGTGTTTTATTCCGATTTTTTTGCTATATTTGCAAATAGTCAAAACAATAATTGGGATTTTCCTGTTTCAAATTTGTTACCCAAAGAAGTGTTTTTCACGCTCGGAACTTTCCGAAATAATACTGTTGCTTTCTGCATTTGATTTTTGTGTAAGTCTTTCTCATTCAGCGATATATTCCTGATTCGTTTTTCACAATCCGCAGAAGCAACCTCACGAAAACAGAATAAAATTTTGTGCCTCCAAACAGGGAGCTGTAAAGCTATTTGCCTTAAGCAAAAGAAAAATCCCTGTTTGTCAAAATGGAAGTTCAATTAACCAACATAAAACTGTAATTATGGAAAAATATCAATCTTATGCCCTGCACAATTTCCGACAAATCCCGCAGATAGAAAGCTATCTGAGCGAGGAAGAATGCTTCAACATCGAAGTAGTCGGGAATGTGTTGCCATTTAAAGCCAATAATTATGTTGTAAACGAGCTAATCAATTGGGATGATTATGGGAATGACCCAATTTACACGCTTACCTTTCCGCAAAAGGATATGCTGATGCCCTACCACTACAATGAAATGGCAGATGCCTTGCGATCTGGTGCAGCTAAAGCCGAACTCAAATTGATTGCCAATAAAATACGCTTAGAATTAAATCCGCATCCTGCCGGACAAGTCGAGCAAAATATGCCTATTATTGATGATGTAAAACTCACTGGTGTTCAGCACAAATACCGAGAAACGATGTTGTTTTTTCCCAGTCAGGGGCAGACTTGCCACGCTTACTGTACTTTTTGTTTTCGCTGGCCGCAATTTGTGGGCATGACCGAATTAAAATTTGCCATGCGCGATACCGAATTATTGGTAAAATATCTTCAGGTGCATCCGCGTGTCACCGATGTACTCTTTACCGGCGGCGATCCTTTGATCATGAAAACCAAGATTTTAGCTACCTATATGGATGCTTTGATTGATGCCAAATTGCCCAATTTGCGTACGATTCGACTCGGTACAAAAGCCCTGGGCTACTGGCCGCAGCGTTTTACGCATGATGAAGATGCCGATGATCTGATGCAACTCCTGGAAAAAGCAAAAAAAGCAGGTATTCACATTTCGCTGATGGCACATTTCAATCATCCAAATGAACTGAAAACCGAAGCAGTCAAATTGGCTACGGAGCGCCTGCTCAGCGCCGGCGTCACTATTCGTACGCAATCGCCAATTATGCGTCATATCAATGACGATCCGAAAGCCTGGTCAAAAATGTGGCAACAACAAGTAGAAATGGGAATGGTACCTTATTATATGTTTATAGCAAGAGATACTGGCGCCCAGCATTACTTTGCTATTACGCTGGATCGTGCCTGGAAAATTTTTCAGGAAGCATACCAAACGGTGAGCGGCATTGCCCGCACGGTGCGTGGGCCGAGTATGTCCGCAGGGCCTGGAAAAGTCCATATTCTGGGCATCTCCGAAATCATGGAAAAAAAAGTATTCGTCCTTCAATTCATTCAAGGAAGGAATTCTGATTGGGTGCGCCGACCATTTTTTGCGAAGTACGATCCGAAGGCTATTTGGTTGGATGATTTGTATCCGGCATTTGGGGAACAACTTTTCTTTTTTGAAAACGAGTATAAAATCAAACGTAAACCCAAGTCAATCCTGCATTCTAATGAACATGAAACAGAATTTGCTATTGGATAAAATCTCTATTGTAAAATGCAGGCAATATGGCGCATTTCTAAAAATGTGCCATATTTGCTGGGGTTAAGCTCTGAAATTTATAGAGCTACAGCATCGTTATCGCTACTAAAAAAATATTTATGGAAGGCCTGCATCACAAGCAGCACGTTCGGGTCGATTTAAACCTGAATATTCGTGGTTTAAAAAAATCTTCTACCCTCGAAATCAATGAAAAATCTCGCCAATTACAGCAAGAAGGCAAAACGGTCTATCGCTTGGGCTTCGGGCAGTCGCCCTTTCCTGTGCCAATGCCTGTTGTCAAAAGCCTCCAAGCACACGCGCATGAGAAAGATTATTTGCCAGTGAAAGGTTTGTTGGAATTGCGCCAATCCATTGCTGATTATTTTAGGCGAAAACAAAATCTCGATCGCAGCGCCGAGGATATTCTTATCGGCCCCGGCTCCAAAGAACTCCTTTTTATTTTGCAATTGGTTTACTACGGTGATTTGGTGATTCCCAAGCCAAGCTGGGTATCGTATTCGCCGCAAGCAACGATTGTTGGAAGGAAAGTTAATTGGGTAGATACGCATTTGGAAAATGATTGGCGGCTATCTCCAGATGAATTGGAAACCCTTTGTCAGCAAGACTCTGAACGCCCACGTATTATTGTCTTGAATTATCCTGCGAATCCGACCGGTTCGACTTACACCATTGAACGCTTGAAAAGAATTGCCGAAGTAGCTCGAAAATATAAAATGTTGCTGCTTTCTGACGAAATCTATGGCGAGTTGCACCATATGGGGCAGCACGTTTCAGTGGCGCGTTTTTATCCTGAAGGCACGATCGTAAGTACAGGACTGTCCAAATGGTGCGGTGCTGGTGGCTGGCGACTTGGCACGTTTGTCTTTCCGCCTGCTTTGCGGTGGCTGCTCGACGCCATGGCGATCGTCGCCAGCGAAACCTTCACTTCTACCAGTGCGCCCATTCAATACGCCGCCGTATCTGCTTTTCAAGAAAACCCTGAAATTGATGATTATTTAAACAAAGCCCGTAATGTGCTTCGAGCTATTGGCAAGGCAATGCACATACGCCTGGAAGAAATGCAAGTAACAGCACCCAAGCAACAAGGTGGATTTTATTTATTCCCAAATTTTGAAGCGCATCGGGAAAACTAGCAGCAAGAGGTATCAAAAACAATAAACAATTATGCGAAAAACTTCTCGAAGAAACAGGCGTAGCGCTACTGCCCAGCGTTGATTTTGGTTGCCCGGAAGAAGATTTGACTGCTCGACTTTCTTATGTAGATTTTGATGGGCAAAAAGCATTGGATTTGGCAACTGCCTTTGGCGAAAAGCCTTTCAATGGCGCATTTGTACAAGAATGCTGCCCTCGAATGATAGAAGCGATGGATGCTATCGGAAATTGGTTAAAATAAAATGGCGATGGAAAACAAATCATCCACCGCCACGCTCTCACTAATATTCCTATTCAAGTATCGTCCTGTAAAACAAAAAAGCCCCTGATCACATAGTGTGTTCAAGGGCTTAGCTGTGAGGGAAGGATTCGAACCTTCACGAGGAGATTAGGAGCAGTGCAAGTTTGGTGGTCAACCCCTGTCGGAATTACCGGCTATACGCTGTCTTTATTTCTGAATCCCCACCCCCGAGACAAGAGGGCATGGCTGCCGAAGTTTCATCACCTCACAATGTTTGTTTTGATCGTTTCTGCTTTCAGAAAACTTACAATGCAAAGATAAAGGAATTGGCTTATTTTATGCAAATTTTTTAATGATTCTTTTTAAAATTTATAAAAAATTTAAAATTTGACCGTTTTTATTACTTAAATAGAAATTTAAAAAAGAGTAAAGCTCCGTTCTTTGAAAAATTTTAAAAACCAAATTCCTTGAAAGAAAACTTTCAATATTTTGTCCAATTATTCGTAAAATCTTCAATGAAAAGGGTATTTGCTTTGTTTATATGGAAAAATCGACTTTTCAGCTTCCTGGCACAACTTTCCCTGTCTTAGGCGAACATTTGCAGCCGGAAGATTACTGTCCGTTGGATTTAAGTATCCATAATCCTCATTTTCAAACAACGAATGTGACGACCTACGAAGGCTTGGATGCCTATGTACAAAGCGTTTTGCAGCAAAACCATGCTAAAGTTGGCTATGGTGGCTATGGCGAGCATCGCATTTTTTATGAGCAAAGCCCTTTATTTAATGATGGCACAAAGCCGCCGCGTTGCATTCATCTGGGGCTTGATCTTTGGTCGCCAGCGGGTACACCTGTGTATGCGCCTTTGGATGCTCGGGTTCATAGCTTTCGGTATAACGATCAAATGCTGGACTACGGCGCTACGATTATTCTGGAACATATTATAGAAAATACTACTTTTTACACGCTTTATGGTCATCTTTCACTGGCTTCTTTGGAAAATTTATACCAAGGCAAATTCATTGCAAAAGGGCAAAAATTTGCTGCATTTGGCAATCGCGATGAAAATGGTGGCTGGGTGCCGCATTTGCATTTTCAGGTGATTTTGGATATGGAAGGGAGAGAAGGCGATTTTCCTGGCGTGGCGACTCAAGCCGAAGCGTCTTATTTTTTGAATCTTTGTCCCGATCCTTTATTGTTTTTGCCGTTTCTACTACAAAAAGTGTAACAGACTTTGGATTGCCGCTTTTTACTATTACTTTGAGCCGAAATTATGCTCATTTCAAAAGCCAATTTATGAAAAATATTTTTTATCTGTTAATGCTTGTTTCTCTGGGGATTACCGCTTGTAAATCGCAGCCTAACGACGAAGCGATTGCCAAGGAATTGTGTGCTTGCCTGGAACCTATGATTACATTGTATAAAGAAATGGGCAGCCAGTCTCAAAATCAAGACGAAGCAGCGATGATGGAGTCGATTGCAGAATTGGAGCGCATAGCAGGTGAAAGTCAGGCTTGTTCAGAACAACTCAATCAGAAATACGGCGACCTTAGCCAAAAGCAAGTGGAAATGGAAGCTGCAATGACGAAGGTATGTCCAGACATTGTTCAGTTTTTGAATGAAAATCAATAATGAAAGGAAGTCGGAAGTGGGAAATGGGCATCGCCTGCGGCAAGCCTCTGGCGACCGAGGGAAGTCGGAAGGGTTCAATATTTCCTGGTATTTCCAAAAATTTCTTCGATCGGTTTTTATAATTTTTCCAGCACTTCCAATTCAAAAACCAAGACGGTGTTAGGTGGCACTAATTGCTGACCTTTGGCATCATTTAATCCTTTGTCACGATAACCAAGGTGTGATGGCACGATAAAAAGCGCCTTTGCCCCAGGGCGCAGCATTTTCAAGCCTTCATTCCAGCCGTCAATCATATTGCCAACGTAAAAATCAATGGGCTTGCCTCGTTTGTACGAAGAATCGAATTCCTTACCATCTAAAAAATAGCCGCGATAATGCACACGCACCTGCTCCGCCCATCGGATCGAATCACCCTGCCCAGGCGCAAGGATTTGATAATAAAGCCCTGAAGATGTTGCCTTTACATCTAATAAATTATCAATTGCGTAATTAATAATATCGTTTCGTTCTTGTTCCCATTGGGTTTGCGGCTCGGCTACGAGATCAACAGAAAGGCGCATAACGAGTTCATCTTCATTGACCACAGGCTTTTCCGGCGCGGCTTTTTCGGTCGGTTTAGACTGCTGACAACTAAGCGCAATACAAATGCCCAAAAAGAGTGCAGACAAATTTTTCATAAAAGTGAATATATAAAAAAAGGAGCAACTACCGAAGCAGTTACCCCTCACACTATGAAACACTATATTTTCGCTTTATAAGTTTATGCTATATCAAAAAAATTACTATTAGCAACACAATGATTTTCAATGCCTAAAATTAGAAAGTTATTTGATTTTTTACAAATAAATTTTTTCTAAATCTGAAAAATAACTATATATGACTTTTGAATGTAAAATGGACTAAAGCAATTTCTTCTAATCTTTCAAAAAAATTTTGCCATTCCACCACTCGGTTTCGATCACAGCATTATTCTTTTGATAGAATTTTAAAGCCGGTTCGTTCCAATCGAGTACCTGCCACTTGACCAAGCGACAACCTTCCTCACGCGCTTCTTCCAGGAATGCATCAAACAGCATTTGCCCAATACCATAGCGCCGATAAGCTTCATAGACTACAAAATCTTCCAGGTACAACATTTTCCCTTTCCAGGTAGAATAGGCCATATAAGATAAAGTCATACCGACCACTTTTCCTTCCGCTTCCGCTATGGTCGTGCGATAAATATGAGCATCGAAATCTCGCTCGTATTCTTCAATGGTCGCAACAAACTGATCTTCCGCTTTTTCATAAATAGCTAACTCCCGCACCAAAGCGTGAATAGCAGGAATGTCCTGTTTTTGGGCTTTTCTGATAATAATTTCCATAATTGTTTGCCAATTGCAATCAAAAAATGTGGTAGGTTTTACATTTGATCAGACGAGGAATATGCTTACTTTTTGATCTCAAAACTTTCAAAACCTTGCCAGGTTCCATCCATCACATCTACACGTTCTACTTTGGCTAATTGTGGCCCTTCCAAACACCAGTCAGCAAACTTTTGTAGCATAGCTTCTTCCCCCTCGGCTTCAATATACACATTGCCATCTTTATCATTTTGTACAAATCCTGTAAGCCCGAGTTTTTCTGCCTTTTCTTTTGCCGAAGCCCGGTAATACACACCTTGCACCCTGCCATACACCCTGATATTCCAGTGTTCCATCGGAAGTCATTTGAGAAGGCAAAGATAGTCAAGTGCTTGTATTTTAAAGAAAAAAATAAAGTCTCATCGGCAGGCAAGACCCATGAGACTTCAAGCAGCAATTGAATTATTTATTTTACGACTGACAATTGTTTCGTTTCAATTTTATTACCGACTGTGAGTTTTATTAAATACATCCCCGGCACAAGCCCTTTAACTTGATGTTGGTGAATGCCAGCCATCTGGAGCGTATTTGCAAGCGTTTGTAGTCGCTGACCAAGCAAATTAAATACTTCCAGCTTGACGGAAGCGCTTTCTTCCAAGATATATTGCACTTGTGCCACTCCATTAGTCGGATTGGGCGCAATGCTCAAATTGAATTTGTTTTTCACTATTTCGTAAGCGCTGGTTGTCATATTGGAAGGGCGAGCAATTTTTTGCGTTGTGTAAAGGCGATATTCTCCTGGCGCGAATGAAAGAGCTTGGCTTGGATTGTTGACAAGAATGCTATCTCCTGTGAAGTATTCATACCACCAGCCGCCGTGCTGAAAGGGATTGACAATCTGTGCATCGGCGACGCCGAAATTGCCTTGCACCGCTATGTCCATCGTTGCATGATTCAAATGAATTACTTTTGGAGCATTGGCAGTATTTAAAGTAAAATCGCTCGTATTGAAGGCTTCATAATTGGTTTTCAAATAAATCAAATCGCCGGTCACATCGTACAAGCGGCGGCGATTGACATCGCTAAAATAATCCCAACGAATAGGCTTCTGGTCAACCCGACAATTATTATTGATCGTGCCGTTTGGGCAATAATTGATTGGAAAATCGTAGCCTAATTCACCAAATTGCCAGAGCATCTTAGGCCCAGGAATAGTATAAAAAAAGGCATTCGCCAGTTCTGCCCGACGCAACGCAGTAGGAATATTTTTAATATTATAACTGCCTGATACGTTCCCAAATTGCTTTGCTTTATACAACAAGCGTTCTTCGTCGTGACTTTCGATATAGGCGACCATACTAGGCTGCGACCAACCCCTTGATTTATAAGAAGCATCACTGAAATTAGAAGCGTAGCCCATTGCAGCTTCAAGATAGTTGTTATGAATATTAAAACCTCCCCAGAGCATCATGCCATAATTCACAAATTCGATTTCTTCGCTATTTTCAGCAAAATGCTCCAGAATGACATAAGCGCCCGGCGTTGTTGACCATACTACATCTGCGTAATGCTTGAGCGTAGCAATGCGTCCGGCATCATATAATCGGAATTGGCTATCATCGTTGGTGGTCTTTTGCGTAAAGCCTTTCGACAAATCAAAGCGGAAACCATCCACCCGGAATTCGCTGAGCCAGTAAGTAAGGACTCTATCCACAAATGCACGCGTCGCAGCGCTTTCATGATTGAAATCATAGCCCACATTAAACGGGTGCTTTGCAATGGGATTAAGCCAGGGATTATTTGCAGCAGGCCTATTGTTCGCTGCATCCCAATACAATTGCGCCAGCGGGCTTTGCCCAAAAGCGTGATTAAAGACAACATCAAGGATAACAGCGATACCCCGGCGATGGCATTCATCAACAAAACGCTTGAATTCATTGATTGGGCCATAGTATTTGTCCAAAGCCATGTGGTAGGAAGGATTGTAGCCCCAGCTAATATTGCCTTCAAATTCATTGACTGGCATGAGTTCGATTGCATTGACGCCCAATCTCTCCAGATAATTCAAGGTATCAATTAAGGTAGTATAGTCGTGTCGCGCAATGAAATCACGGATAAGCAACTCGTACACCACCAAATTTTCTTTGGATGGTCGTTGAAAATCATTTGTTTGCCATTGATAATCAGGCGCATCAGGCTGTAATAGCGTCACCATGCCAGTGGTTTTATCTTTTGGATAAGCAGGCAAATTCGGATAAGTCACTGCGGGAATGAACGAATCATTATTTGGATCCAGCACAATGGTACTATAAGGATCGGCGATACGCAATTCACCATCTACGAGATATTGATAAGTATAATTTTTACCAAGTGTAAGTCCTTCAATTTCAATCCAAAAAGTATTTCCATCCAAGCTTTTTGTCATTTGAAAATCGCTATTCGGTTTCCAGTCATTAAAATCGCCTATCACAAAAACATGATTTTTGCCAGGGGCATAAAGCGACAGTCTTGCTTTGGTGTCATTTTCTAAAAAAGTGAATCCAGCCTGCGTTCCGGCGGGCGGATTGGCCGGGGCAATGTTAGAAGGCACAGTGTAGCTGAAAGTCGCCGTTTGAGTATTCTGCCCGGCAATAGCTTGTATTTCAATTCTATGTGTCCCAGTGGTCGTGACTTCCAGCGTATATTCCAAAACCCTACTTGCACTTCCACCTTGCTCTACCAGGAGTGTTCCGTTATCAGTTACTGTAATGGTCGCATTTTCAGAAGTAACAAAGCGAACAGGAATCGTTTCACCAATTGCTTTCACTAAGGTCTGACTCGTAGGGCTAAGCAATAATCCTGTAAATGGCAGATTATCAGCATAAATCGGATATAAAATATCTTTATTACCTACGTCTTTACCCTCTTTCGAACCGTCGCCATTCCTGAAAACAAAAGCCATGTTTTGTACCTCTACTCCACTTCCGATATTATAATATTGTCGAATCGACGGGCTGATGATGTAGCTATACAAATTAGCCTCCCCGCTTACTTTTGTCATTTTCCAGGCAGCATTGGCTTGACCCCAAGTGGTAACCACGTTTTTCCAATCCGATTGACTGGTGCTGGCATTCGTGATGACACCCGTGTGGAGATAAACATCGCAGTTGCAATCTTTCAAGCCCCCGGCACCTTGCGCTGCATCAAAATAAATCGTGACTGGTTGATTGAGTTTTGGGAAATAAGGATCGGTGTAAACTACCTGCGCAGATAGTGAAATATTACAAAAGACTAAAAAGAGAATGGTGATATGGAATTGCAATTTCATAAAAGATTTGATTTTGGGAATAAATAAGTACAAATGGTAATTTGACAAATATAGAGGTGGGAGCGGGCAATTAGAAGAAAAAGACAGGGTAAAAGTGAATTTCTCGCCAATACGACAAAATGGAGTATTTGCAAGCATAAAAGGCAAACTTTTATAAAGCTTGCCCTTTATATCATAATATAATACATATAACCTTACCGCACGAGCATCCGCTGATTAGGAATATCGATTGTCAAAGCCTTATCTTTGAACCAGCCGCTGCCAATGAGCGCCTCATAAATTAGGCCTTCTCGGAACATGATGTTGACATCTTTGCCAGCCACAGCAGGTGCAGAACAGATGACTCCTGCGGGCAATTGCGCAAAATAATCTTTCAAATTCAGCTCTTTATTATACACTTGATCACGGCAGTCTTCTTTTTTTATATTCATTTGATCCATAAAAAAAGGATTGATCATCAAGGCATTATAACCGCTGCCGGTGTCAAATTCGGCTTCGACAGGTATGCCATTTACACAGACTTTAATAAAAACGTCCAGTGCTTTATCTCGATATTGCTGCACTGTAAATGGAATTATTCCGGCAATTTTTTCCAGTTTTTTCAAACTTTCGGAGCTTTCGAGTATCAATTGCTTATTTTTAAAGTCAATTGTAAAAGGCTGATTCTCAAACATTTTTAATGAAATAATGCCATCCATGCCATATCCATCGAGCGGTGCATAATAGCCGATATAAGGATTTTTTTGTTGGTAGCTATCAATTGCAAGGGAGGGAATCGTGTAGATTTCAGTGTCCAATCGCTCACCATTATGCCGAAATCCAGTAAAATAGCCTGCGGTTTTTGCTGAAGACTTTACCTTTTCAAAGTACTTGCCAGACAGTACATGCATACCGCCGCCTGTGTCGAGCAGGAAGTTGCCGACAATACTATCGTTCAGGGTTGCTTTTACGAAGATGAAGCCATTGTCGGTGATTTGCAATGGAATAGTTTTTTGTCCAAAAGCATTGAATAGTACTCCGAGTAACAGAATCAGGGTGATTACGTAATTTGATTTCATTTTTAGTTTTTTATTCAGAGACTGGTGAAGGATCAAAATGTTACAATCCTTTATAAAATTTTCATAAAATCATCGTAATAAAATTGTTCGAAAATAAAAATACTTATATCTATTTTTCTGATAGTCAAATATTTATTAAATTTTATTCTCGAGCAATTCTATACTTCATACAAGATCAGCATATCAATCTCCCGCTCGTCATCTATCAATTCAAAGCCGATTTTTTTTAATTCCTCATAAATACGTTTTGGATTTTCATTATAAAAAGGCACTTCGATATTATATTTTCCTTTCAATCCTGTTTCTTCGATAACAGGTTTATTAAAAAGCCCTTCCAAAAAGCCGCTTAAAGCATTGATGGGCGCATTCTCTGCCTTCAGCCCTGCACCGCTGCTCGTAACACTTTCTGTGCCATCAGGACTCACTTCCTTAATCAACAAAGGATCGGAAGTCCTACGCAGTACCTTTACTTTGACTTTTCGCTTTTCAATCTTTGATTTTAATTTAAAATTCAAGTGCAAATAGTCGATCATTAGTTTGAAAACCTCTTCTTCGTTCTTGTCGGGGGCAATAATTTCCAGGCAATAAGCATTTTCCTTGTTCCAATCATATTTTTTAGGATCGCTTGTTTCTACAAGGGTTCTGCTGTAAACCGGAAATTGATGGGCGATTTCATAAATAGAACGGATACCCAGATTGGTCATCATAATCCGACCATTTCTGAATGAAGTACTCAAAGAAGGAATCCCATCTTGGTAAGGCGTAAGCGTGATTTGAAACAACACATTATAGGTGCCGGAGAGTGGTTCGGTATGATCAAAACTCAATTTTTCCTTTTTCTCGGCAATTTGGACTTTTTCTTGTTTCAGAATTTTTTCTATTACTTCGTTCGTGATTTTATCAGGCGAGGCAATCACCTGAATTACACCGTTTTGATCGATCAATACCGAATGTGGAATCGTGCGATGAGGGAATAATGCTGCAATTTTTCGATTATCATCAACAACAATCGGAAGCGAGGTTTCAAATTTGCTCAAAAACTGTTGAAGTCGCTCTTCGCTATCTGAACTCACTGTTAATACTTGTAAATCATTTGGAAATATATTTTGCAAATCTTGCAGATGATCGAATGCTTTGATGCAAGGCGCGCACCAGGTCGCCCAGAAATCAATCAATACAGCTTTACCTTTGTATTCGGCCAAAGATGTCCTTTGCTGGGCATAATTCAATACTTTTTCACATTGAATTTCAGGTACTTGTGTATTTAATAGCGTTGCTTCTTGTCCATAATTATGCATGATAAAGAAGAAGGAAAAGAACAATAGGGTACCCAGGCATTTTTTCATGATGATGGAGATTTTTGATTCAAAATAGAAGTGTTACCTCCCAAATGCTCCAAGTGTTACAATTATTGCCTTATTTTTCTACTAAATTCAACTGCTGATTCATCTTTTGTTTTTTCAAAATCTGTCGTTTTCCGCTCGGCCATTCAATTACAATTTCATCCACTTTTTTTGCTTTGCCCAAGCCGAAATGTGCCGTTAAACTATTCTGACCGCAGTAGCCGCTTTGTGCAGAGATTTCGCGCACTTGCCAAATGGATTTGCCGTTGATTCTTGCTTTAATCTTGATTTTTGCGCCAATGGCAGAAGTATTTGACTGAGTGCCTTTTAAATTGATTTTCAACCAGTTATTTTGATTGCCGTTATTCTGATACAACAGATTGGTTGGAAGTGGAGAAGCATCTGCGTTTTTACAAGTGGCAACCGCCAAATCAAGAAAGCCATCATTGTCATAGTCGCCGAAAGCCAAACCGAAGGAGCAGGGCGTATCAAGTGACTCACTAACAGGTTGAAAACTGCCCTGCCCATCGTTCAAATACAAAAAAGTTTTCATAGCTCCAGTGCAGAAGCCATTAGCCACTGCCAAATCAAGGTCACCGTCGTTATCCACATCCCCAAAAGCCGAACCATAAGAGCAACCACCGTCGCTTACGATTGCGCCAGAAACGACTTCCGTAAATGTGTCATTTCCATTATTTATAAAAAATTGATTGTCTTGTTCTTTGAAATAATCCGCATTGGCAATAAACACATCAAAATCGCCGTCGTTATCGACATCGCCCCAGGAGGCGCTCATAGAGCCACGCTCGCTTTCGACTAAATCGCCTTCGGTTATTTTTGTGAATTGTCCTTTGCCATCATTGCGATACAAATCATTCGGCTGATTGCTTTCATTGGTCACGAATAAATCCTGGTCGCCGTCATTATCATAATCAATCCAATTCGCACAACGAGAAGCATCCATTTCATTCAGCCATCCATCATTCGTAATTCGCTCGAAAACATTCTTGCCCTTGTTTTGATATAGCAAATTGCGCTTGCTGCCTTCGCTGTTGGTAATGTACAAATCCACGAGTCCGTCGTTATCATAATCGCCCCAAGCGGTTGTCTCTGAATAAGTACCAAAATTCGCGGTCAGGACAGTTGTATCATGCTCAAAAGTGCCATTGCCTTTGTTGCGATAGAAAAAATTGGGCTTGCCGTACCAAGTCACCACAAAAGCGTCAAGATCGCCATCATTATCAGCATCGGCGAAAGTAGCACCATCCGAAGGGCTGCTGTCTTGCACAATAAGGTCATTGGTTAGGGCTGTAAATGTGCCATTCTGATTATTGATATATATTAAATTATTTTGCCCAATCTTCGGGCCGGTAGAAATAAAAAGGTCGTCCCAGCCGTCGCCGTTCACGTCCACCCAGTTGACGCTACGGCTATCGGCGGGCGTGTTCACTATGTTTCCCTGTGTGATTTTTGTAAAAATACCTTGCGCAAAAATTGTATTTACCGAAAGGCAGAAAAAGAAAAAAAGTCGGGTGTGCTTCTTCATAATTTGGATCAAAATTTTGGCAAACCTATCAAAACACGCTTGTCTTGCTTCAGAAAAAGTACCAAATCAAATGATTTACCGCTAAAAAGCAATCAACGCTTTACAAATGACGAAAACTTCGTTTTGTATGCCGGAAAGCACTCTTCTTACACAAAAATGAAAATGAGCTTTGATTTTCCGAACTTTACACCATGAATCGGCGCGTTTGGCTACATATTGGCTTTTGGTTGGCGTATTTGCTGCTCTACACTTATTTGTCGGGGCGCTACGATATGCGTTTCGGTATTGCTTTTATCAGCGAATTGGCGCAAATGCCTGCTAAAATTGGCGCGACCTATCTTATTTTCGCTGGCTGGAATTGGTGCAAGGACAAATCCTTCGATTGCTGAGTCGTGCTACTTTGGTTATTCTAATTGCCGCTTTTTTCAATCGGATAGTGATGTATTTTTGGTTGTACCAAGCATTTTACAAGCAGGATTATACGATGAAATTCTGGGATGTAGATCGCTTCATATTTACATTTATCGATATTGGAACGGCGGTGGCAGTGGCGGTGGCGCTCAAATTGACGCGTTTTCGACTCCAAAGCCGCGAGCGCGAGCAACAATTGATACGAGAAAAACTGCAGTCAGAATTACAATTTCTTCGGGCACAAACCAATCCACATTTTTTTATTTAATACTTTGAATAATATTTATGCCTTAGCACGTCGGGAATCGCCGCAAACCGCCGAATTGGTGATGCGCTTGTCCAAGTTATTGCGTTTTATGTTATATGAATGTAATAAACCGACCATTCCATTAATGGATGAAGTTAAAATTATCCGCGATTTAATCGAATTGGAAAAACTGCGATATAATGGACGATTGAAAGTTACTTTTGAAGAAGAAACAGATAACTCAAATCAAGCGATCGCGCCCTTGCTGCTATTGCCTTTTGTGGAAAATGCTTTCAAGCATGGCGCCGGTGAAAATCGCTTTTTGACCAAAATTGACATTCGGCTTTTAGCGAAAGATGACCAACTTATTTTTGAAATAATAAATGATAAAGAACCGGATTCAGGTATAAATGAAATAGGATTAGGATTAAAAAATGTAAAAAGACAATTGGAATTATTATATCCTGATACCCATCAACTAAATATTGAAAATAATAGTGCCTCTTTTGTTGTGAAACTGACATTATATTTGAATAAAATTATAAATCGTACATCATAAAATGTTGCGTTGTTTAATCGTAGAAGACGAGCCATTAGCTGCAGAAATCCTGCAAGATTACATCCGCGATGCACCGGGGTTGGAGCTTGCCGGGGTGTGCCCGGATGCTTTATTTGCAATGGAATTTTTGCAAAAAGAAAAAATAGATGTAATATTCTTGGATATTCATTTACCAAAACTCAAAGGCCTCGATTTTTTGAAAACATTAAACAACCCGCCACAGGTGATTCTGACGACTGCTTACCATCAATACGCGTTGGAAGGATATGAATTAAATGTAATAGATTACTTACTGAAACCCATTGAGTTTAGTCGTTTTTTGAAAGCCGTGCAAAAACTGCAAAAGCCAATCAAATCAGAATTCGCGCCAAGCGAAAAAGAACGCATATTTTACTTTTTCAATGTTAATAAGAAACGTATTAAAGTTTATTTTGATGAAATTTTGTACATAGAAAGCCTGAAAGAGTATGTACGCATTTTTCTAAGCGATAATCGCTCGATTGTCACCAAATTCCAATTGGGGGAAATCCATGATTTACTCAATAATCCAAATTTTCTTCGGATTCACCGTTCATTTCTCATTGCAAAAGATAAAATTACAGCTTACACTTCTAATGAAGTGGAAGTCGGCGGGAAAGCACTACCCATCGGGCGCAGCTATCGGGAGGAAGTGCTGCATATTTTAAGTTAAGACATTTGTTGCATCAAATACCAATCTTAGTTTGTTTTTAAAACTAAGTCCGTTTACCTTTGTTTTCAATTTGAAAATCAAGTTTGCCGTGCGAATAACTTGAAATTTCAAACGTCAAACCTCCAAACATTTTTTATGAGAATCGCCATCGCGCAATTGAACCTTCATATCGGTGATTTCGAGGGAAACCTCGCCAAAATGCTTTCCGCAGTCGAAAATGCTAAATCGCAACATGCTGATCTGGTGTGTTTTACGGAGCTTGCGGTTTGCGGCTACCCGCCACGTGATTTTTTAGAATTTGACGATTTCATTCGCAAATGCGAAGCTTCCATTGAAAAATTGGCACAAGCAGCCCAAGGTATCGCCATTATTGTTGGTGCGCCCACGCGCAATCCGATTTTGGATGGCAAGGATTTGTACAATTCCGCTTATTTTCTGGAAGATGGCAAGATCAAACAAGTGCAGCATAAAGCGCTGCTCCCAACATACGATATTTTTGACGAGTACCGATACTTTGAGCCCGCAACTGAGTTCAAGGTTATAGAATTTAAAGGCAAACGCATCGCGTTGACAATTTGCGAAGATATTTGGAATCTGGGCAATGAAAATCCCTTGTACACCATCGTGCCGATGGATAAGTTGATGTCGCAAAAGCCCGATTTGATGATTAATATTTCGGCTTCGCCTTTTGCTTATGATCATGCGGAGGAGCGCCTGCACGTCATTCGCGCCAATGTGGAACGCTACCAATTGCCTATGTTTTGTGCCAATCAGGTAGGCGCTTACACCGAGATTATTTTCGATGGCGGTTCGTTGGTGCTTTCGCCCAATGGTAAGGTTTTTGATGAATTGCCCTATTTTGAAGATTGTATCCGAGTGTATGACCTTGATAAAGTAATTGCTGGAAATCAGGAAATTGCGCAACCGCGTGAGAAGTTTCGCTTGATACATGATGCGCTCGTGATGGGCATTCGAGATTATTTTCGTAAAAGTGGCTTAAAAACAGCGATTCTGGGCTTGTCGGGCGGGATTGATTCAGCGGTGACCGCAGTGCTGGCAGCGCGAGCGTTGGGGCAGGACAATGTGCGCGTGGTACTTATGCCTTCGCAATTTTCCTCTGATCACTCGGTGAATGATGCGCGCGAGTTAGCTAAAAATCTTGGCATTCAATATGATATTGTACCCATTCAGGAGATTTATGAATCCTATATTGAAGTTTTAAAACCTCATTTTTTCGGACTGCCTTTTAATATTACAGAAGAAAACCTTCAAGCGCGCATACGCGGCATGATTGCAATGGCTTTTTCCAATAAATTTGGTAATATCCTACTGAATACCAGCAACAAAAGCGAAATGGCGGTCGGCTACGGCACGCTCTACGGCGATATGTGCGGCGGCTTGTCGGTCATCGGTGATGTTTACAAAACCGAGGTGTATGAATTGGCAAAATATATTAATAAAGACAGCATTGTAATTCCTGAAAACTCAATAATAAAGCCCCCTTCCGCAGAGTTGCGCCCCAATCAAAAAGACAGCGATAGCTTACCGGAGTATGATATCCTTGACCCGATTTTGTATCAATACATCGAAAAGCGCCAGGGGCCGCAGGAATTGATTGCAATGGGCTTCGACGAAGCTTTGGTGCGTCGCGTGCTCCGTTTGGTGAATATTAATGAATTCAAGCGCCATCAAGTCGCACCTGTGTTACGCGTATCTAGCAAAGCGTTTGGCGTGGGGCGCAGGATGCCGATTGTAGGGAAGTATTTATCATAAGAAAATAATTATCAATACTTTATATCTGAGATCGGAAGATATTTGCTACATTTAGACTGGTTTTTACCAAAAACAGTCGCCATGAAAATATCCCTGAAATCCTTATTCTTGCTGGTGTTGGCAGTTGCGCTATCGCAACAGGTACAAGCACAGCCTGCTTTTTACAATACTGCACAGGACACCTTGCAAGCCTTTCCTGTTTTCTCCGGCTTATCGCCATTGATGGTGCAGCCTCGCCAGGTGGAAATCTTGTTTTTTAATGCGCTTTCTACGCAGAAAAATCAGCGGCTACCTGAAACCTCGCCCGGAGAACTATCGCGTGGTACTTCTTTGCAGCATATTTTACAAATTACTTATGGTGTTTCTGAGGGTGGACGGTTCAATCTTGGCTTTGATCTTCATTACTTGCATTATCGCCTGGATGCAAACGTTGATAATTCTCCTTTCAAAGTGCTGAAATCAACTGCCTCGGATACGCTAGTTACTGATCCAAATAATGATGCTATTTTAGCGCTTAGTTTTCATACTTTGAGCAAGGCCGGAGTGCGTTTTCGCTTGGTCCCTGTCTGGAATCTTCCAGAATTGACGCTTCAAGGCGGCGTGCTTTTTCCAGCGTCTTATCAAGCGCCATCTACACGGCGCGCGCTCGATATTGCTCGATCAGAATTTTGGGTACAAGGGAATTTCTATCAATTAATTGGTGAAGGATTGTACGGCTTTGCCGGATTGGGTGCTATTGTAAAATTGCCTTCCAACGCTCAAAAACAAACCACACTAACACCACTTGCCAATGTAATTGTGGCGAAAGAAATACCTGGCGATTTGCTCATTGTATTTGCGCAAACGGCTTTCAACGCAAGCTTCAACAAGCAATACAAGGCGGGCTTGTCCAATACCAATTATCAATTGATCCTTGGATTGGGGGCGCAAGTAAAGTTTTCTGAACGCTTTTCTTTAAGTGCTGAATTTCAAAAGCCTGTGGTTAATGATTATAAAAGCTTTACATCAACACCTGTAAATGGCAGTCAGAACAATTTCAGTATCAATCTTCGATATATTACAGGGAAATAAAATTTAAATTATTGTTGCCTAATTATTAGTTGCCTACCTGTTGATCGGGAAGTGAGTAGCATATATAAACTATTGGTATTGTTAGATTCTCCAACGGTTTCTGGCAAAATAATAACGCCATCATAAGTTTCTATTGTTCCTCCTTTTTTAGTCCGGTCAATTCTAATCTCCAAGCTACCATCGACACACTTATATATTCCAGTAATAGGATTATTATTTAAAAAATCATTTGTAGTATGCGTTTCTGTGGAAAATTCATTAAGATCTAAAATTCCCGTGAAGCTAAAAAAACAATCATCATCATGGAAAATACCTAATGTGTAATTAGGATCATAATAATTCACCCACACATTATTAAGGTTGGAAGGAAATGTAGAAGGCAGGGTCGGAATTATAATCACCGTCGGCGAAGCCACCCAATTCACAGGCAGTGTGCCTAATACCTCAAAATCAGCGCGGGCAAGGCAGTCGCCTTCCTCCACGGTCAAGTCCACAAATCCAGTCACATTATTCGGCACTACGGCAACCAGACCTTTTTCATTGCTAAAGCTTGATTTTGCTATTTGCCCGGCAAAACGCACCGTACTTTTAGCTGAAAACCCAGTGCCTTGAATACTGACTTCGCTACCCGGCGGATTACTATTTGGAAGTATTTTTTCAATAACAAAAGTGCCATCGCAATCATTATCCTGATTGCAAGCAAACAAGATCAAACAGCAAAGTATTCCTAAAAACAGGTGGTGGGATTTCATATAAGGGAAATTTTTTACGTTAATTACTTAAAGCTTGATTGAATGCAGTCACGCGCCGTTCCAGTTCTTTGATTGGCAAGAGTAGTTGTCCATTGGTAGCAGTAGCTTGTTTCTTGACCTTTTTCTGAGCGGAAAGTCTAGATATTTTCCCGGTATAAAAATCGCCGATAGGCGCCAGTAATGAATCCTTGAGCGGCAGGATGGTGGTATCATGAATATCCCCCAATGCAAGATCGAATAATTGTTTCAAATCATTGGTCAACACCTCCTTTTCCCAGTATTTCTGTACTTGATCCTGGTAATCCGCTTGTTTAACAAATAAATCATCCCTGGCTTGGCTATATAATTCAAGGGTTTTATTAAAATTTTCAGAAGCTTTTTGATTCAAAAGCACGTCCTCCGCGTGTGCTATCCAATCGCGTAAATCCTTCAATCGAGTCACGTAAGTTAGCAAATCGGTAGAAATATGCTGGTAGCTCTCGCGCTTGTTTTTCAAGACGTAATCCCCTTCTATTGAGTTAGTTAACTGCTCGACCAGGCGCAATAAAGAATCACGTTCAGCATTATTATTCAAATGAAGTTTCTCCATTTTTCCTTTGTAAAATCGAAGCGAATCTTCGACCGCCGATTGCAGTTCTTTAATTTGGTCTGATTTTAGTTTATTCTGTGTCTTTAGGCGAGCTACTTCTTTTTGCAATAAGTCATTTTCATTGGCTAATTTCTCTACCAGCATTTGAATCATCGCATCGGAAGATTTCGGAACAGGGATTTCGCTATTTAACAAGGATTTATAGCCTCCGGCAACTTCGAGTTTTACAGTAGTCAATTTGTTTGGAATCGCAATGCGGAATACGCCTTCGTCATCCGTTTGCCCTTGGCTGTAACCAACTACCTTTACTGTAATATTGGACACACCTTTTTGAGTTTTGACATCAAGAATGCGCCCGGTCAAAATAAACTCCTGTCCGGAGGAAAGCATCGGCAATATGAAAAACAAACTTGCCCAGGCCATGAAGCGCTTCATTTCTATTGGTTTAATTGAATTTGGGTCGGAATTTGTTCGGTTAAAATAAAGCTACTGTTCAGTACTTGTTCACCGTTCAGGTATCCTGTTACTTGCACGCGCTCCCCAGCGGCCCGAGGAATTTTCACTGAAAAATTGCCATCTTCATTCGTAATAACGCTTGCTAAGCCACTTTCGATATCCAATTTTGCATGGGCGATTGGTTTGCCAAATGCGTCTTTGAGCGTGCCACGCCAGTTCGTCCATTGTACAATACGGTTCAATTCAAATGTAACGCTACTATTATTGCTTTGAGCAGCAGTCGCTGCGCTTTGGTTCACTACTTCGTAAGGTAAATCCATTAATATCAAATGCAAAGAATCGTTTTTATACTTGATAGGAATATCAGTAAAATCAACCCTTCCCTGAGCATCCACCTCTCGCGGCGGAAGTTGATAATCGCCAAATGCCAATTTTACCTGCACATTCGATATACGATCGGCAAGTTCACTTGGAATTTGAAGAAAAACTTTTAAATCAAAATCCGTTGGCTTGGAAAAAGATTGTACTAAAAAATAAGTAATAGCAACCAGAACCAGCGCACCGCCTGCAACAAAGAGCCAAGTTCGACTTTTTTTGGGGGCTTTTGTCGGGAAATAATTTTCCAGATGACGAGGAATCTGAATAGTAGGATGATCCAATTTATCGCAAAGAAAAAGTAGGGCATCTGTGATTTTCGCACGTTCCAATTCTGCATCGGTTCTACTAATGACGCCTAATGCCGTCTCTTTTTTCAATGTAGTATAGCGCTCTTTTAATTGAATCGTCAAGTTATACAACGAAGTATCTTTCCTTTGCCAAGCCTGCGAAAGCAAATCGGCGGACTCTTCGAGCGAACTCTCTGATATTAAGCGTTTTATATTTAATGAAATTTCAGGCATAGAAAATATTTCATCCTACTAAAGTAATGGAAAACAATAGAAAATAAAAGGTATTTTTTCTAAATCAAAGAATCGTTGGCTTAGCCCTGCACGATGCAGATTCCCATCCTGGTTTTAATATCTAAAATTCATTATCTTTGCTCAAAAGCAAAAGAGTATGGCAGTTCAAATAAAACGGCAATTATTTACCGTGGAGGATTACTACAAAATGGCAGACGTAGGCATTCTAAAGCCAGAAGACCGCGTTGAATTGATTAAAGGTGAAATTATCAAAATGAGTCCGATAAAGAGTTTTCACGCTGGGATTGTAAACTTTTTGAATAGAACGCTTATCAAACAATTAAGCAATAAGGTCTCCATTTGTATTCAAAATCCTGTCAATATTGACAAGCATTCCGAGCCAGAGCCAGATGTTGTAGTTGCAAAATTCAGAAAAGATGATTACCGTCACCAGCATCCCAGACCAGAGGACATTTTTTTAGTCATCGAAGTTGCGGATACCAGCATAAAACTTGACCGCCAGGTCAAGCTGCCACTCTACGCCGAAGCAGGTATTCCTGAATATTGGATTGTGAATTTGAAAGAACAACAAGTTGAAATTTATTCACAACCTATTGATAAAGAATATACTATAACTAGGGTCGCCTTTGTTGGAGAAACGATCGCTTGTTCTACAATTGATTTTGAACTGGAAGTGAAGGAGTTGTTTTAGCCCCACAAATTTCTTTAAAATACCCTTTTTGCTAAGTCCACACAACATCCCACCAATTTCATACCTTTGCACCTCATAAAATCAGGATTGTGAATTATTTGACTTTAGAAAATATCACGAAAACCTACGGAGAAAAGGTACTTTTCCAACATCTTTCCTTGCAGATCAATAAAGGACAGAAGATCGCGCTGGTAGCCAAGAATGGCACCGGCAAGACTACGCTGTTGCGCGTGATCGCAGGATTGGAAGCACCGGAGGGTGAACAGGCGAATTTGTTGTTGCGACGCGACATTCGAGTGGGCTATTTGGTACAAGACCCAGAATTTGCCGAAGGAGCGACGGTGATTGACGCGGCTTTAGACTCTGAGAATCCCTTGGTGCAAGTAGTGAAACAATACGAACTGGCGATGCTGGGTGTAGGCGTTCCGCTCGAATCGGTGCTGGCGAAAATGGACGACCTGAAAGCCTGGGATATGGAGGCGCGCATCAAGGAAATTTTGACGAAATTAAAAGTAAGTAAATTCGACCAGCCGGTGCGGATGTTGTCGGGCGGACAAAAGAAGCGCTTGGCTTTAGCCAAATTGATTATTGACGAACCTGAATTCTTGATTCTTGATGAACCCACGAACCACCTGGATTTGGATATGATCGAATGGCTGGAAACTTATTTACAACAGCCAAATCTGACCCTGTTTATGGTGACGCACGACCGCTATTTTTTAGAAAGGGTTTGTAATCAAATCATTGAATTGGAAGGTGGTAAATTGTATCGTTATACGGGCAACTATTCGGAGTATTTGGAAAAGAAAGCGATTCGACAAGAAACAGAAGGCGCGGAATTGTCCAAAGATAAAAAACTACTCGAACGCGAACTCGACTGGGTGCGCCGCTCGCCGCAAGCCCGCACCACCAAAGCAAAGTCGCGTGTGGACGCTTATTATGAACTGGAAGAGAAGGTCTCAGGTGTGGCGGTCGAAAAGAATATGCAAATTGAAATTCAGGGGCAGCGGCTGGGTGGTAAGATTCTGGAATTGCACAATGTGAGCAAGCATTTTGGTGATTTGAAAATCATGCAAAATTTTGATTACAAATTCAAAAAGAATGAGCGCGTTGGCATCGTGGGACCAAATGGAGTTGGGAAAACAACTTTTTTAAAAATTCTGACACAGGAAATTCGGCCGGATACAGGGAAAGTGGTGGTAGGCGATAACACGGTTTTTGGTTACTATACCCAGGATGGCATCAATCTGAAAGAGGATAAGCGCGTGATTGACGCGGTGCAAGACATCGCAGAATTCATCCCTTTAGCAAAAGGACAGAAGCTAACGGCGGCGGCTTTGCTTGAGCGTTTTTTGTTTTCGCGCAAGCAACAACAAGTGTACGTGTCGCAACTGAGCGGAGGCGAGCGCCGACGCCTGTATTTGTTGACGATTTTGATGAAAAATCCCAATTTTTTGATCCTCGACGAGCCGACGAATGATTTGGATGTAGTTACACTGCAGGTTTTAGAAGATTTTTTGATGGATTTTCCGGGGTGTATTTTGGTGGTGACGCACGACCGCTTTTTTATGGATAAGATTGTGGATCATTTGTTTGTTTTTGAAGGAAATGGCAAAATCGGGGATTTCAATGGCGACTATACGGAGTACCGCGAATTGCAAAAAGAGCGCGAACGCGAACAGCGCAGCGCTGCCCGTGTTGAAGAGCAAAAACAGAAACAAAGCCAGCAACCACAAGCCTCTGAGCGCCGCCTCTCCCAGGATGAACGCAAGGAGATGAACAAGTTAGAAAAGGAAATCAAACGCTTCGAGGAACGAAAAGGGGAGATCATGGAACAATTCAATTCAACTGACTTGACGCCGGACACGATTGAAAAACTGGGTAAGGAACTCAATCAAATCAACGAAATGCTGGAAGAGAAGGAAATGCGGTGGCTGGAATTGGCGGAATTAAGTTAAGGGTTATCTGTTATTGGTTATCGGGTAATAGTTATCGATACTCAACTCCAGATAACCGCTAACAAATAACTCCAATTACTTACCTTCTTTAATTTGACGATTGAGATGTTCTATAAACTTATTGAGCTTTCGCTGAAATTCTTTTAGGGAGGTATTCAATTGGTCAAATTGCTCCTCTGATATTAGGTTTCTACTTTTCGCTTTGGCAATCCAGGTTTCCGTTTCAAAAGCAGAGCCTCGACTGTAAAGACAAAATAAACGACGATCTTTGTAAGAAAATCGTCCATAACCTTCAGAAATATTCGCTGCCATAGAATCGGCACTACGCACTATTTGTTTACCAATGGTATTTTTCGCAAAAAAACTCCAAGGTTCAGTCGCCCGCCAAATTTCCTCTCCGATTTTAATTGCCAGGTGATAAATTTCCAGGGTATCTAAGCTTTTCTGCTCCATGTGTAAACTTGAATTTTTGTAAATGACATTTATCATTTGACCCCAAACTGCAAGCTAAAGTCACATATTTTGCTATAATAATTTACCAATTCCCCGATAACAGCTAACGAATAAGAATTAACACCCCTCACAAAGCTTAGAACGCAGGAAAACGAGAACTTTACCAATAATTTAACCTGAAAACCTACCGCAATTCCCATATTTTCGCAATTTTTACGCAAACACCTAATAACCATGATTAAATCCTGGCTGCTTCGCACCTCCAAATTCAATTTCACCGTTTATGCCATCATTGCTGCATTTGGTACATATTTTTGTATGTACGGCTACCGCAAAACCTTTACGGCTGCGGGCTACGAAGATTATGAACTTTGGGGTATTCAATATAAAATTCTGCTGGTGACGGTACAAGTGCTGGGCTATATGTTGGCGAAATTCATCGGGATCAAGGTCATTTCAGAATTAAAACCAGGGAGGCGTTTGTTTATGCTGCTGGGACTAGTAGCAATCGCCGAAATTGCTTTGCTGCTTTTTGCGGTTGTCCCTTATCCATATAATTTTATTTTCCTGTTTTTCAATGGTTTACCCTTGGGTATGATCTGGGGTATTGTATTCTCTTATTTGGAAGGGCGCACTACCTCTGAAGCTTTAGGCGCAGGGTTGAGTGTGAGTTTTATCGTATCCTCTGGAGCCGTTCGTACTATCGGAAAATGGCTTACGGTGTCTTGGGGCGTTTCAGAATTTTTGATGCCATTCTTGGCAGGCCTACTTTTCATAGTGCCTTTATTACTATTCTCTTTTTTATTGAACCAGTTGCCACCACCCACCGCCGAGGATGAAGCTGCACGCACCAAGCGAGAACCTATGACCCGCATGGATCGCAGCGCTTTTCTATCAAAATTTGCACTCGGATTATTTGCACTCATTGCATTCTATACTGTTTTGACTGCTTTCCGCAGCTTCCGCGATGATTTTGCCAATGAAATCTGGATTGCATTAGGTTATGTTGATAAACCTGCCATTTTTTCACAATCTGAATTTCCGATCGCTTTTATTGTGTTTGTTTTTATAACAGCCACGATGGCGATTCGCAATAACCAAAAGGCTTTTATCATCTATCATTGGGTGATGATTGCCAGTTCTGCACTGGTGGCAGTGAGTACGCTCTTGTTTCAAATGAAAATGCTTGCGCCATTGCCTTGGATGATTTTGGTAGGACTTGGAACATATATGTGCTACGTGCCCTTCAACTGCGTGCTGTTCGATCGAATGATCGCCGCTTTCAAAACCGTTGCGAATGCTGGATTTCTGATCTATGTCGCCGATTCTGCGGGGTATTTGGGAAGCGTAGCGGTCATGTTCTACAAGAATTTCGGGCAACCCAACTTGAGTTGGCTCGACTTTTTTATCTCGTTTAGCTACATTTTGTCGGGTGCTGGCGTGTTGGCGGTGCTGGTTTCGGTTTTTTATTTTAATGCAAAATTGAAAAACCAGCCTACAGAAATTGCTACTACTACTATTTAATGATGTAAATAAAATTTTATTAAAGTACTCAAATTTTAAATAAATTGTGATACACATGATGAATTTGAGTTGGAAACGCCTTTTATATTTTACATTTTACATTTTACATTTTGCGGTTTTTACACTGGCTTTCGCCAATTGCAATAAAAAAATAATGCAAATGAAAAATTGCTGATTGCGGTGGCTGCAAACGTCCAATTCGCAATGGAAGAAATGGAGCAGAGTTTTGAAGAAGAAACAGGTATTCAGTTGGAGCAAGTGATTAGTTCTTCGGGGAAGCTTACGGCACAAATTATGCAAAGCGCACCTTATGATATTTTTATTTCTGCTGATATGAAATACCCCGATACCTTGTTTCAAAGGGGTTTTGCCGCCGAGTCTCCGCGCGCGTGTGCCTACGGAACATTGGTGCTTTGGACGATGCGGGATTTTGATTTGAATAATTGGCAAGAATTATTGGCTCAAGATTCGATTCAAAAAATTGCTATTGCTAATCCTGCAACTGCGCCTTATGGCTTGCAGACACTGAATTTATTGAAATATTATAATTTATACGAAACTGTTCAATCCAAACTCGTTTTTGGTGAAAGTATCGCGCAAACGAACCAATATATTGCTTCCGGGGCTTGTGAATTGGGCTTTACCGCCAAATCTATCGTTCTTGCACCCGAAATACAGGGCAAAGGCAAGTGGATAGAAATAGACGCTATTGCTTATCAACCCATCGAGCAAGGTGTGGTTATTACAAAATATGGTGTGACGCAGCATTCATCAGTTAGTCAGCGTTTTTTTGATTATCTTTTTTCTGAAAAAGGACGCGCTATTTTTTCAAAATATGGCTATCAGTTACCTAAGACTTCAAGCAGCGTTCAATGAAATAAAATATGAGCAGCGAATTTAGTCAAACGCTCTTGCTTACATTCGAACTGGCAATTATTACAACGGGCTTACTCTTGCTTATCGGCGTACCTTTGGCGTATGCCTTGTCTTCCTTGCGGTTCAAGTGGAAGCCAGTATTAGAAGCTTTAGTCAGTCTGCCTTTGGTGCTACCGCCGACGGTGCTGGGTTTTTATTTGCTGATTGCTTTTGGACCAAGCAGTTGGTTGGGGGCTTGGTTACAAGATCATTTTGACTTGAGATTGGTCTTTACTTTTACAGGTTTAGTGATCGGATCGGTCATTTACAGCCTACCTTTTATGGTTCAGCCGGTACAATCGGGTTTGGAAAATCTGCCTCCAAATTTGGCGGAAGCCTCTTATTCATTAGGAAAATCTCAAATAAAAACTTTTTTTAAAGTATTACTGCCTAATATTAAACCTTCTCTGCTTACAGGCGCTGTACTGTCGTTTGCCCATACGGTCGGTGAATTTGGCGTTATTCTGATGATCGGCGGCAATATTCCAGGTGAAACGCGTGTGGCTTCCATCGCTATTTACGACGAGGTGGAAAGCTTAAATTATGCCATTGCAAATCGCTACGCGCTGGTTTTGCTGATTTTTTCGTTTGTAATTTTAATGGTAGTTTATACCTTCAACCAACGAGCGAAAAGATTGCTGTAAATGTTAGAAATTGACGTTCAAAAAAAATTGCTGAGCGCCGAAGGCGAAATCCTGCTGGATGCAAAATTAAATTTGGCCGAAGGCGAATTTGTAGCATTGACAGGCCCTTCGGGCAGCGGCAAAACGACTTTGTTGCGGCTCATCACAGGATTGACCGAAGCCAAAAGCGGTATCATTCTTTGCAATCACCAAATTTGTTTAGCGACCGCTCAAAAAATAAATCTTTCTCCTCAAAAGCGCCCGGTAGGCATTGTTTTTCAAGATTATGCGCTTTTTCCTAATATGACGGTACGTCAAAATCTGACCTACGCTTTGCGTCGAGGTCAATCTACTCCTATCGTTGAGGAGCTAATTCAAATCATGGAGTTAGAAGCACTCGTTCATCGTTATCCAAATACTTTGTCGGGTGGGCAGCAACAGCGCGTAGCATTGGCGCGGGCTTTGGTCAATCAACCCAAAATTTTGCTTCTGGATGAAGCGCTTTCAGCACTGGATATTAAAACCCGTTCTCGTTTGCAGGATTATATTTTGCAATTGCATCAAAAATATCACTTGACCATTCTATTTGTCAGTCATGATATTAGCGAAATTGTTAAAATGTCCAATCGGATTTTGGCTTTAGAGAATGGATTTATTCGTGAAGTGGCGTTATCAGAAATATTGCAAGAACAAGCAACCAATACTTTATTCGGAAAAATAATTCGTATAATGCAGGAAAACAATGACTTATTCGCTGAAATATTTATTGCAAACAGTTTAACCAGAATTGCGATTTCTAAAGAAAAAGCAATCCTCTTTGAAAAGGGCGAGTCCGATATCGTTTTGGATATCATCCAGAAAAAAATCAACTCCTGACCTCCATCTCCGTTACAATTGCATTGGGATCGTCGAGTTTTGCTTGCTCAGAAGGAGAAAGTTCCAAATCCGCTACTAAGCGCTCTTTTGTAGGTCGATAGACGATAAATAAAATAACAATCATCGCTGAAAAAATCAGCAAAATCAGGTTGTTGGCGATCAAATAAAACATGATGGCAATCAGCGAAGGACCTTCTAATAGTGCGTAACGCAGAATCGAAGCAGCTCGGTAGCCTGATAATTTTGCACTCAAACTGTTTTCTTCCTTGAGCGCACGAATACGCCTCCCGAATAGATGTGAGCTTGCCAGCACGCAAGCAATCGTAAGCAAACCAATAATATAAACTTCCATTTGACCCGTAGCTTCTACGCCCGTAAGAGGGGGGTTCATTTGCATTAAAAAAGGAAATAAATGATCGCTATAAAGAATACTTGACCAGCTAATAGCGCTACATGAAGAATCATCAAACTATTGAGATACTCTTTGAAATTCATTGGTTTTGTTTGCATTGAGTTTAATTTTTTCTTGTAAATTTTGATCGATTAAGACCACCTTTTAATTCATTTAAAGTTATTTCATCCGTGGCGGATAAGCCAATCATAAGAATATCATTATTTTGAAATTTTTTTTCTAAAATTAATTGATACCCCTTTAATTCATCATTTTTATAAAGTTTCATGAAATAACTATCGAATATTAATCCATCTATTACATATTTTTCTTCTTTGCTATCTACTTGCACATTAGGTTTTCTTTCTAATAACTCTTTCATACCATAGAATCTTGTTTTCCGGCTATTCTCATAACTATTTCCATGAATATTAGGATCGTATTTAGTGGAATTAGCTGATAATTGGTTTAATGAAACTCCTTTTTCAATTGAAAAGAAGTTTATCCAAGTATCTATACTTTTATCACCAAAAGCGTTATCCGCGATTTTGTTTCCTTTATTTTTCCAATAATCTTGTTCAAGATTTATCATGATTCTCCATCCTTCAGGTATTTCAAATTTCCAACCGAACTGGTCATTTTGATATAGGTTTTCTTTAATGTGTCCACTTTTTATATGGGCATTTGGGTCAGAATTACAAGCAATCAAAATTATAAAAAACAAAAATGCACAAACCGTTTTCATTCAATTTAAGATTTTTCGTAATTAGACATTTTCTTATTTGTCTCTCTCCTCCTCCACGCCACTTTTAATTTCATCCAGCAGTACCGACACTTTTTTTGCCAGGAATTTTGCAAAGCCGTCCAAGCCCGGAAATAGCGTAGCATCGTTGATATTCATAGCGTTCAGCTCGCGCAGCATCTGAGGACGTAATTTCGAGGGCAAATAAAATTTTTGAATCCACCGCGCATCAAATTCACCTTCCATGGTATCGCGCAGCGCATCTTCAAAAGGCACGAGCATCACTTCATCATCTTTGAATAATCGGGATTGTGCCAAATAAACACCTTGCTGAATCGTCAGGCGCGGATGCGCGTAGTACGGCGCAATTGGCAGTACCGCTGATGGAAACTTAAAGTCTTCCTCGATATACCATTCCGATAGGAAAATACTTCCGAAATCCTCATCCGGCAGGGTTTGTTGCAATAAGTAATTCCGATTAAAAAGTGATTTGAATCGAATATCTTTTTCGTTTTTCTTACGAATCTCTTTAAAAATTTCCGAAATATTCACCGCCCAAACCGCAGCAGTCGTATCGTCTCCCATCTGCAAATCATTCACCGCGAAGAATGCTGCTACGTAAGGAGAGCGCGTCCAATCGAGCAAGCGGGTAGGGGCGCCGTGGTGTTGCATCAGCGAAAGCCATTCGACTTTGGTTTCCACTTTATGATTGGTATCGGTTGTATATAAATGAGCTGTTCGTTTAAATTCATCAAATAATTCTTTTTCCTGAAAAGTCAAGATGGCTCTTTCCAGCTTGGGCTGCAAGGCCCAGGCGCTATTGGCGTGTCCTCTAAAGTACCAGAGCGTATTGCCCATTTTGGTGAGTTTCGAGCGCAATTCATCCCAGGATTTTACGGTAGTTTCGAAGTTGGTTGGCATGAGGTATTTTGTTTGGGAATTCAAAAGCTTAAAGGTAGAGAAATTTGACAATACCAATTTTAGACCTCGTTCAAAAATTATAAATCCGTTTATTATCTTGCTATTCCTGCTAAAACCCTCCGTTCCCTTTCTCAAATTAACCGAATACACCTCGTTTTTGTCACTGCAAAAAAAAATATCTTAACGTTTCGCTTTGAACTGAACAAATTTATCTGTATTTTTGAGCCATTGAGAGAAAGAATGCTGCACATACCGAATCTACCCCCGCCTAATATTTTCTCTAACATTTTGCAATGAGCTTCTGGGCTATCTTCGAGACAAATTAGTGCGTACCTTTGCACCTCAACCAAAGAGGTGAATGTATCATGAATCTTGAAAAAATTATTGCAGTAACCGGCATGTCCGGGTTGTATCGCATGGCTGCTAATCGCGCTAATGGTCTTATCGTCGAAGAATTAGACTCAGGGAAACGAAAGTTTGCCCCCGCACGGAAACACCAGTTTACACCATTAGAATCCATAGGAATTTACACCGACAACGGTGATACCACCGACTTGAAAAATGTATTTTCTAGTATGCTGGCGAAATTAGATGAACATCCACCGGTAAATGCAGATGTATCCGCTAAAGAAGTGCATGAATATTTTGGAAAAATTTTGCCCAATTACGACCGAGATAAAGTAAGCACAGGTGACATCAAAAAAATCGTAAAGTGGTTCGCAATATTGCAGGAACAAGGTATGTTGAGTTCTGAAACCCAAGATAGCCCCGCAGAAGAAGAAGAGTGAGCATAATAAGGCAGTAGTAAATGCAAGGCTCGTTTTGCGGAGGTATAGGAATACAACACTTTGTGAAGGAAGATATTGCTAAAAATGAGCAGCAACATGGACATGATTACACTGCCCTATCCCAGAAAAAGGAGTTTTTGCCGGAAGGCTTCAAAATAACGGTTTGGACTAAGCTCAAGCCTTACTACGAAGCTTTGCTCAAACGCCCGATTCATAATACTTCTGACCTGGAGCAATGGATTTGGGACAAAACGGAACTGGACGCCGTTGTGGGTGAAACTTTTGCCTGGAGATACATTCAAGTTACGGTGGATAGCAGTAATCAAAATGCAGCGGAATTGTATCACTACACCGTACAGGAATTGTACCCACGGATTGCAGCTACCGAAAACGAATTGCATAAAAAGCTCATTTCTTCTCCTTATCTGGAATGCCTGGATTCTGAAGTATTTTTTACGTATCTACGCAATATCCGCAATGCGGTTGAGCTCTATAGTGCTTCCAACCTGCCTTTGGCTACTGAGGTACAGCTGCGCTCTCGGGAATACGGTAAGATTTTTTCTGAAATGACGATTGGTATGAACGGTAAGCAAATGACCTTGCAAAAGGCTACTGCTTTACTGGAAGAAACCGACCGTAGCTGCCGCGAAGCCGTTTACCGCAAAATCAATACGCGTATTCTGCAGGATGCCGAGCAATTAGAAGATTTATTTGATGAATTGCTGCTAAAGCGTCAGCAAATTGCTGTTAATACTGGATTTGATAATTTTCGAGATTATAAATTTAAATCTTTAGGGCGGTTCGATTACACAGTCGAAGATTGCCTTCATTTCCATGATTCGATTGCTGCTGAAATATTGCCCTTAGTAGAAAGCATTAACGAATATCGTCAGAAAGCGCTGAACCTGAATGCTTTACGCCCGTGGGATTTAAATGTAGATACAGGTGGTAAAGAACCGCTTCGGCCTTTTTCAAGTGCGGAAGATTTGTTGGAGAAAGCGATTACTTGCCTTTCTAATCTTCACCCATTATTTGGCAAAGTGCTTTCTATCATGAAGACAATGAACCATTTAGATATTGAATCGCGCCCAGGCAAGCGCCCTGGCGCTTACAATATGCCGCTACACCTGTCTGGCGTACCGTTTATTTTTATGAATGCAACCTATTTGCAAAACGATATTCGCACGCTAATGCACGAAAGTGGGCACGCGATTCACTCCTATTTGATTAGAAATCAAAGACTTAACGCTTCAAAAGGTCTGCCTTCTGAAATTGCCGAACTTGCTTCCATGACAATGGAATTATTGGTAATGGAGCATTGGGATGTATTTTTTAACAATAAGGAAGATTTACGGCGAGCAAAAATTATTCAACTCGAAAATGTATTGCGCATCTTGCCCTGGATCGCTACAATTGATAAATTTCAGCATTGGTTGTACACACATCCTCAGCACACACGTGCGGAAAGAAAAGCGGAGTGGATGAAAATTTATGTAGAATTTAATCCTAAAAATATTAGTCGGGAAGGCCTGGAGCAATATTCAGAGTATCTGTGGCACAAGCAATTACATATTTTTGAATCGCCATTTTATTCTATTGAATATGGGATGGCACAACTTGGGGCTATCGCCATTTGGAAAAAATACCGCGAAAATCCTACAACAGCCATTGAACAATACATTGATGCGCTAAAACTGGGCTACACCAAACCTATTGGAGAAGTTTATGCTGCCGCAGGTATTGCTTTTGACTTTTCCCGAGCTTATGTAAGCGAATTAGGCGCCTTCGTAAAAGCAGAATTAGATAAGTTATTAGAATAAATGAAGATAGCTTAGGAAACTTATAAAAGTCAAAATGTCCCATAGGGATGGCTACGCCATAAAATGTAAATTTGAAAATGTAAAAGTACCGTTCCAAGAGTTATTTTTGACCCTTACTTAGTAAGTTTCCTAAGCTTTGTTATAATATCTATCAATTAATCTTCTGCGCCTTCTGCTTCACCACCTTCAAAATCGTTATCTTCTACGCTGGCTTTTACCTTTGTTCCGCTACCGCTTACCAATTTTTCCTTGATTTTCAATTCTATTTCCTTCGCAACTTCCGGATTATCCATCAAGAATTGCTTGGCAGCCTCTCGCCCTTGAGCAATTTTGGCACTTTCATAGCTATACCAGGCACCACTCTTTTGAATAATATCCTGATCTACACCCATATCCACAATTTCGCCAGATTTGGAGATGCCCTCACCAAACATGATATCAAATTCCGCAATGCGAAACGGCGGTGCTACCTTGTTTTTCACAACTTTCACGCGTACATGGTTACCCACGATATTGCCGTCTTTATCCTTGATACCAGAGCCTGTTTTGCGAATATCCAAACGAATAGAAGCGTAGAATTTTAATGCATTACCACCCGTAGTTGTCTCGGGATTACCAAACATAACGCCGATTTTCTCGCGCAACTGGTTGATAAAGACGCAAGTACAACCTGTACGCCCAATTGTGGCTGTGAGTTTACGCATGGCTTGCGACATCAAACGCGCCTGAAGACCCATTTTCGAGTCGCCCATTTCGCCTTCAATTTCACCACGAGGCACTAATGCAGCTACCGAGTCGATAACAATAATATCAATCGCACCAGAGCGGATCAGATTTTCAGCTATTTCCAAAGCTTGTTCGCCGTGATCAGGCTGCGAAATGAGCAAATTTTCGACGTCCACGCCCAATTTCTGAGCATAAAAACGATCGAATGCGTGTTCCGCATCAATAAATGCTGCGATACCGCCTTGTTTCTGACATTCTGCGATGGCGTGAATCGCTAATGTCGTTTTACCGGAAGATTCCGGGCCATAAATTTCAACTACACGCCCTCGCGGAAATCCGTTGACGCCCAGCGCAACATCCAGGCCCAGCGAACCCGTGGGGATCGTTTCGACGTCCATCACTTGTTTATCGCCGAGGCGCATGATTGTTCCCTTTCCGTAGGTTTTGTCTAAGCGGTCAATCGTTGATTGTAGGGCTTTGAGTTTGGCTTCTTTATCCTTTGACATGAATTTTGATTTTTTGAATTCAATATTGAGACAAGAATTAGATACGTGATAATTTTAATTGACTATCTTTAAATTGTTTGAAAACAAGACAAAAATAAACTTTTTGTTGATTAAAAGCAATAGTTTCAATATTTTTTTTGGAAAATTAGCAAAACAAATTCGTTTTGCTGCGAAAATGTCTTGCGCTATTCCAAATATTAGACGCAAAATGAAGAAAAACGTCACTTATTTTTGTTGTTTTCCTATTGTATCAAAAGATTTGCTTGTGAAAATATATTTTTCCTTCCTATTTATTTTTGCGTCTGCTTTTGCATTTGCGCAAAGCTGGACGCAGGTTTTGCAATGGGGCGATATTGGCAGTGAGACTTGCAGCGGATTAGCGCTCGACAAGGATGGATCGATTTTTTTGGCGGGCACTTTTCAAAATAAATTGCCCGTAGGCATAAAAATATTGCAATCGCGCGGAGCAGAGGATATTTTTCTAATAAAAACAAACCTCAACGGCAACGTCTTGTGGGCAAAGCGAGCCGGAAGTAACTTGCCAGATCAGATAACTGCGATTACGCTGGATCAGAACGATCAACTTATTTGTACAGGAAATTTCTGGCAACAAGCTGATTTTGAAGAGCTTATTCTGAATTCGACTGCTAATTCAAAAGCAATTTTTCTTGTAAAATACGACACTGGTGGGCAGGCGCTTTGGGGGAAAAGCATCAATGGACCGGGACTCAAAGATGCCAATGATCTCACTTGTGATTCGGAAGGGAATATTTTTTTAACAGGCTTTTTTGCAGATTCTCTTGAAATCCTTGATACGACACTATTTGCAGCGGGTAAGACAGATTTATTCGTGGCCAAATTTTCGCCGGACGGTTCATTGCTTTGGGCGCTAAGGCAAGGGCAAAGCGGTGACACGCGAGGCATTTCCATAGATTTGATGAATCAAGGAGATGCAGTTATTGCAGGCTATTTCAATGATACGACTCGCATTGCTGATACGATTTTGACTGCTAATACTGCCGATCAGGATTTATTTCTAACCCGCATTTCCAAAGATGGGCAGCCGCGCTGGGCTAAAAAGGCCGGAGGCGTTTTTGATAAAGACGTGACGGCACTGGTGGTCAGCTCAGATGATAAAATTTATCTCACGGGATACCTGGTAGGCGTGATGCGCTTGAGCAATCAACTTTCTATACAAAGTGCAACCGGAAATCCTGATTTTTTTGTTTTAAAATATGATACTAATGGAAATCCTCTGAAAGCAAGGGCTTTTGGGGGATCGCTCACGCAACAAGCGATGGATGCAACGCTTTTGGCTGGAAACCTTGCCATCACGGGCTTCTATCAAGGCGATATGAATTTTGATGGATTCCGCTTTTCAGCGGGTAATCATTTCAATGGTTTCGTTGCAGTTTTCGATAGTAATTTGATTTGCCAATGGACAAAAAATATTATTTCCAATAGCTCTGTTTTTCCTACAAAAATTGCAAGCAACACCAATCAGGAAATTTGGATAGGCGGCAGCTTCACTGGTCAGGCGGCTTTTGATAACCAAGCGATTCAAGCTACGAATGCGTTTGATGTTTTTTTAGCGAAAGTTAGTCAAACTCCAACAGGAACAAAGGAGACCTCTCCAAGCGATTCACTTTTTATGCTTTTTCCAAATCCAGCCAAAGATTTTGTGTTGATTCAAACAGAAATTGCTGATTATCAAGCAGAATTATTTGATAGTAAAGGACAATCTGTTTTTAAAGGGCAAAACATCAAATCCATTCCTTTGGAAAATTTGCCGGAAGGTTTGTATTTGCTGCAATTTCAAGCGAAAGAGATTATTCAAACCCAAAAATTGGTGATCACAAAAGCGAAATAGTTTTATAATATTATAATCGTGCGCACCAGCAATACAATGCCAAAAACAATAAGCGCGATGCCGGAAACACGCCTCAACAACAAAATATGCTTGGGTTGCAGCCATCGACGAATGCGTTTGGCCATTAGTATTTTCAATATATCCGTTATCACGACCGTGCCAATAGTGCCTCCAAAAAACAGGGATACATTATAAATATCTAAGCTGTTTTTGAGAATAGTGGTACTCATCAGTCCAAACCAAAAAAGAATGGTGAAAGGATTAATCGAATTGATTAAAAAGCCTTTGGCCCAAAGCGAAACATAAGAGGAGGAGGGTTTGAAATGAAGATCGGAAGGATTTTGAAAGGCAGGTTTTGTAAACAAAGCCCAGGCGCCAAATGCAGCAAGAATAATGCTCCCCACGACTCCGACATACAGCGAAAAGCCTTCCCATTCCAATAATTGTGCGATGTAATTGACGCCAGAGTAGAACAACAGAACGAACATCGCGTCACTTACCCAGATACCCAATCCCACCGCCGCACCCGCGCGAAAGCCACGCTCCACGCCGGTTTGGAGCAAGGTAAAAAAAATCGGGCCGATCAAAAAACACAAGATCAACCCGGTTTGTATGCCTTCAGTTAAGGACTTCATCCGAACGCATTTGTGCTGCGGGAGATTGCCGCACGAAGCGCTCCCATTCTTCAAAGAGATCTTTTTTCATCACGCGCGGGAATTTGTTTTGTCCGCCAAGCTTGCCTCTCGATTCGAGCCACTGGTTGAACGTTTCGGGTGCAATTACCTCTAATTCAATATCTTGCAATACATGATCCCGCTCTATTCGATAATCGTCATTCACGATTTTTAACTGTTCATCCAAGACTTTGGCGAGTTTTGTTACATCTACTTTTTGATGACAACCAACGTACCATCTATGCGCAAAAAAATTACCCGACTGCACCGCCGACACTGTAAACTCACGGATGTCAATATTCAAAATTTCTTCAGCAGCGCGTACTGCCTGATTCATATTGTCCACCGAAAGATGTTCGCCAACGATGCTCAAATAATGCTTGGTACGGCCGGTCACAATGATTTCCGCTCGCTCCTTGTCTGTGAATTTTACAGTATCGCCGATCAGATAACGCCAAGCGCCTGCACAAGTACTCATCAGCAGGGCATAATTCACGCCGTTTTCAATTTTATCAATCGAAAGCGCCTGCACATTTTCTCGAATATTGCCATCTTCATCAAAATTATCTTCGTTAAACGGTACAAATTCAAAAAAGATACCATTGTGCATCAACATGCGCATCGAGCGCGTATCCGGGCGATTTTGAAAAGAGATCAAACCTTCGGAAGCGAGGTAGGAATCCATATAAACCAAGGGTTTACCAACTAATTTTTCAAAACCCTTGCGATATGGCTCGAAGTGAACCCCGCCGTGCACATACACTGTGAGATTGGGCCAAACTTCATGAATATTCTTGACTTTGTTCACTTCAATGATGCGTTCCATCATCAATTGAATCCAGGCGGGTATGCCTACCATGAAGGCAACATCCCACTCTGGGGCGTGTTTAGCGATTTCCTCGATTTTATCGTTCCAATTATTGATGCGGGAAATTTCTACTCCAGGTTTGTAAAAAGGGCGCAACCAGAATGGAATTTTACCAGCATTGATGCCGCTCAGATCCCCCAGGAAGTAGTCGCCATAATTTTGCAGATTAGTAGAGCCGCCCAGCAGAAGCATTCCTTTAGTAAATAACTCTGGATCAATATTAAAGCGATTCAAGTTGAAAAACATTCGAGTGCTACCGCGGCGAATGGCTCGAATCATATGATCGGTAACGGGAATATGTTTGCTCGGCGCACCCGAAGTACCTGAGCTTAGTGCAAAATACTTCACTTTGCCCGGCCAGGTTACATTCTCTACCTGGTTGAGTGTCATGTGCCACCAGCGTTCGTACATCGTATCATAATTATGAATGGGTACTTTTTGCTGGAAATCTTCAATTAAATTAGGAGACTTGAGTAATTCCTTAAAATCATAATATTGGCCAAAGGTCGTCTGCCCCGCCATGCGTAGTAAGCGACGTAAAGTTCTGGTTTGCAATTGAATAGGGGCTACGTTCTGTCGTTCAAATTTTTCCCCTAATGTAAGGCCTCGTTTTATGATCGAGCTTAAAATTGGCATAATGGTAAGGGTTTTTATTTTAAAATCTTGCCGATTATTATATTATTACAACAGTGCAAATGCGCTTCTGTTTTAGATGTAAATACTTGCTACCAAGCTTCGCGCCCCGCCATAATTGCGAAATTCGCAGAGATAAATACCTTGCCAGGTGCCAAGGTTGAATCGCCCTTTTGTTATTGGGATTGTAATAGAAGATCCGATCATCGCAGCCTTAATATGTGCGGGCATATCATCGGGGCCTTCCAAATCATGTTTTAAAAAAGGTAGATTTTCGGGTACAATTCGGTTGAAAATTTGCTCAAAATCCTCCCGAACGGTTGGATCGGCGTTTTCATTAATTGTCAAAGTAGCCGAAGTATGTTTGATAAAAAGATGAAACAAGCCAGATTCCGGCAATGGGGGCAACTCCTGGAGCACCAGTCTCGTGATGAGATGAAACCCTCGCGGCATTGGTGATAGCACAATTTCCTTTTGTTGAATCATTTCACACAGTTCGACCGAATGGCAAAAATAGCAAGTTTTGAGCAGTCTGGTTTACTTTTTTGGCGATAAGCTTAAAACGTTCGGCAAGCAAGAGGTTTTGTTCGATGAAGGGGTGTTATAATATTGGGATATTATGATATGTGAGTCTTCCGTTAATAGACCTATACGTCTCTAAACCTTAAATCTGTAAGCTTAGCTTATACAACTTTACGCCATTTTTAATAAAAATAATGCGGCAGGAAGCGCGCCAGATTGTCGTGTATAAACGAAGTCGTTTCCCGAATGCCAATACCTGCGGGCGTGTCGCCTACAACCCAACTGCCAATGACTGGTCGGTTGCCTGAAAATTCTGGCAGGTCAAAATAAGCCTGATATACATAGCCTTCGTAGCCATATTCACCTTGAGTGGCTTGTAGCAATCGCCCATTTTCTATAATCGTCACATTAGCACCTTCACGGCTGAGCAGGGGTTTTTTTACATAACTTTTCATGCCACTCGGCTGATCGTAGCAAGGCAATAAATTCGGGTGATTTGGATATAATTCCCACAATATTTTCAAAATCGCTTTATTCGACAAGAGCATCTTCCAGAAGGGCTCCACCCATTGGGTATTCGCGGCAAGCGTATGTCGCCCAAACTCCTCGTTCAACATGAACTCCCAAGGATAAAGTTTAAAACAATATTTGATTTCTTCACGGTATAAATCCACGAATATTTCATGATCGGCATCCCATCCAATATCCTGAATATCAATGAATTTTACTTCCAGACCAGCCTGCTGTGCGCAATCCATCAAATAAGCCACCGTCATATAATCCTCATCGCTCGAAGTGATACAAGCAAAATGCAAATCAAAAATCCCTCGTTGTCGGAAATATCGGAATTGCTCCAATAATTGCTCATGAATGGAGTTGAACTGATCCAGCTTATTTTCATAATCCTGTAGCCAATACCATTGAATAACAGAGGCTTCTAACAAGGAGGTCGGCGTATCGGCATTGAATTCCAGCAATTTAATTTGCCCATCATCATAAGCCAGATCGAAACGGCCATAAAGCGTTGGCTCGTCGGCGTCCCAACTTTCGCGGATGCGCTCGTGAAAGGCTGTGGGTATAGAAAATTCTTTTAATCTGTTTTCGTGCAGCACCCCTTCGATGGCTTCCATGCACATGGAAAAAAGTTCTTCCGTCGCTTTTTCTATTTCCAGTATTTCTTTTTTGCGAAAAGCATAACAAGCGCTTTCATCCCAGTATTTGCCTTCTACCGAATGGAAGATAAAGCCTTGTTTTTCAACGACTTTTTGCCAATTGCGGCGCTCTTTGACCAAACCTCTTTCCATAATTGTGGTAAATGCGGTGTAAACAGGTTTAAAGGCTTATGGCGTGAAGATTCACTAAATCACCACATCACAAAATTAACTACCAGAAGTTCTACCCGCGGAAGTTCTGCCAAAACCACCACGCGTAACGCGCGCAGGCTGATAGCGTGGGTTGGCTATTTGCTGTACCGTTGCGCCCTGATAAGAACGAGGAGAGATAAAACCGCCATAAATCGGGTAGAAAAATCCATGATAATAGCGGTACTGATGACCATTTACAGTCGTGTCGCGGCTTTGGGGATCGTCATAACCACTCACCCATTCATCCTTTGGCTCTTGGCGGCAGGCGGCGAATGTGATCGTCAATCCGAGTAGGATGACTTTTGACTTTTTCATGGCAAATATTAGCTCATTGATGAATCTGCAAGATAATCAAATTATAGGAGGTAAGCAGTAAACATTCGATGTAGTAAGCGTTACATTCGATGACCACTATTCAAAAACCTACCAAAGGAATTTTCTTAAAGTTTGCGGCGGTTGCCATAACCCGGACATTTCAAATCCCCAAAGTAATATACAATGCCAATTCCCGCCAAAACGTAAGAATCATTGAGATTGGTGCTACCTCGCTGGCGGCCTGCTTGCCCAATTTGGCCTTCATTCACGCCTGGAATAAGGATAGAACGATCAGACAATGTAGCTGCCAATTCGCCGCGCGAACGGCGCAGATCATCATTATCCGGGTAGAATCCACTTACATCATCTATGTAATCCGTGAAAAGCGTACGTGCCCCAACTTCAATATTCAAGCTCCATTCATAGCTCAAATCTATTTTAAAGCCAAAACCATATACCAGGCCTGCATTTACCGAATAATATTCTTCGCCTTTGAATTGACCTTCTGTACCCAATGGGCGCAGCTCGACCCATTCTCCATCGTATTCTGCCTCAGGATTAAAGTGAAACACATTTAAACCAGCAAACAAGTATGGCGTGAAAAATTCTTCACTGCTACCGTGCGTATAAGGCAAGAAATTGAACTCCAATTGGGCTGCCCCTTCGATGATTCGAGAGCGAAAACTCAGATTTCGTGCACGCTCAAAGGTGTTTTTAGAAATTGCATCGTCGCCCATGACTGTACCAAGATTGCCTGAAAACTTCATGCAAATACGGTTGTTGAAATTGAAGCGACCAATAATACCGCCGGCCAATCCTGGCATACTCAGGTCATAATTCGTATTCAAATCGCCAAAATAATAAGAAGCGCCGAGCCAGCCACCTGCTTCCCAACCTCTTTGGGCATTGATAGAAGAGAATAAACTGAGGGAAAATAGCAATAGAATAAATTTCTTCACCGTCTTTAGTGTTTTGTATCGTTCAAGGGATTGCAAAGTTACAATTAAACGGCGAAAAGCGGTTTTGTTGTATTCCAGCTTGAAATTTTGTGATTTGCTGGTGTGTTAATATGGTAATAATAATTTAGGGATTTAGTAATAAAAAACTTCAATTAAATTATACTTTTATAATATCACAATATCATTTAATCCTTATTCAATCCCGCTTTCTCAGATACTTCCAACATCCGATCAATACTAGCCCTTCCTTGCTCGATTACCCAATCCGGCAGAATAATTTCAGGCAATTCGTATTCCATACAGATGTAGAGTTTTTCCATGGTATTGCGTTTCATGTGCGGGCATTCGTTGCAGGCGCAAGTGTTATTCGGTGGCGCGGGGATAAACGTTTTATCCGGCGATTTTAATTGCATTTGATGCAAAATCCCGGCTTCAGTTGCTACAATAAATTCTTTCGCATCGCTATTGATGGTGTATTTTAGCAAACCAGTTGTTGAGCCAATAAAATCAGCGGTTTCGAGGATGTGCGGCTCGCATTCAGGGTGCGCGATGAATTTCGCTTCGGGGTGGCGTGCTCTTAATTTTGCTATTTTCTCAGCTGAGAAAATTTCGTGCACCATGCAAGCACCATTCCAGAGCACCATATCACGGCCGGTTTTTTTAATCAAATACTTACCAAGATTAATATCCGGCGCAAAAATAATCGGTTGATCCTTCGGAATGCTCTCAATAATATGCACCGCATTGGTCGAAGTACAACAAATATCGGTCAGCGTTTTCAACTCCGCTGTGCAATTGATATAACTTACCACGACGTGGTTGGGATATTTTTCTTTGAATTTTCTAAACAAAGGCGGTGGGCAAGAATCTGCCAGCGAACAGCCAGCTTTCAGGTCGGGAAGTAACACTTTTTTGCTCGGACTCAATATTTTCGCGGTTTCCGCCATGAAATGCACCCCGGCAAATACGATAATATCCGCTTCTGTTTTGGCAGCTTGTTGCGACAAGCCCAAGCTATCGCCGATATAATCCGCCACATCCTGAATCTCCGATTCCTGGTAATAATGCGCCAGGATAACAGCGTTTTTTTCTTTTTTCAGGCGTTGAATTTCGGCTACGAGATCAACCGTAGGGTCTACTTCTATATCGAGGTAGCCCATTTTGTCTAAGGATGCAGTAGCTTCAGCGAGAGCAGTCATAGTAGTTTTGGTTTTATTAAAAAAGGTCTATTTTAATAGACGTAGTAATTAGTAAAAGTAACGCAAAACTAAGCTGAATTGTTGGGTTAGTTTGAAAATAAAACTAAGTAATGATTATTTATTTGTAGTGCTTTTTCAAAAATCTTCCATTCTCTTATCACCTTATCCCTCTTTCCTTTATTTTTGTGCGATTTTTGAAGAATAAAGACATTATAGCAGAGATGTCAGATAAACTTCAAACATCGAACTTTCAAACTTCAAACAAAAAATCATGTATCGTACGCACACCTGCGGGGAACTCCGCATGAGCCATGTTGGGCAAGAAGTGACTTTGAGTGGTTGGGTGCAAGCCAGCCGGGACTTTGGTGCACTCACGTTTGTGGATTTGCGTGACCGTTATGGCATTACGCAATTGGTTTTCAATCAAGAAGATAATGCGGATTTGAGCGCTCAAGCACGCGAATTGGGCCGCGAATTTGTTATCATGGCAAAAGGGATGGTGCGCGAACGCAGTAATAAAAATCCGAATCGTGCGACGGGTGATATTGAAATTGAAGTGAAGGAACTCCAGGTTTTAAATGCTTCAAAAGTGCCTCCTTTTACGATCGAAGATGAAACCGATGGTGGCGATGACCTTCGCATGAAATATCGTTATCTCGATTTGCGCCGGACGCCTGTGCAAAATAACTTGTTGTTTCGCAGCCAGTTAGCTATTGAAACGCGCAAATATCTTGCCGGACAACATTTTGTGGAAGTAGAAACGCCCGTACTCATCAAAAGTACACCCGAAGGCGCGCGCGATTTTGTGGTACCAAGCCGCATGAACCCTGGTCAATTCTATGCTTTGCCGCAGTCACCACAGACGTTCAAGCAGATTTTGATGGTGGCAGGTATGGATCGTTATTTTCAGATTGTAAAATGCTTCCGCGATGAGGATTTGCGCGCTGACCGCCAACCGGAATTCACACAAATAGACTGCGAAATGGCCTTCGTGACGCGCGAGGATATACTACAGACTTTTGAAGGCTTGACCAAATATCTATTCAAAACGGTTTTGAATATTGAATTGCCAACATTTCCAAGAATGAGTTATGACGAAGCGATGCAGCGTTATGGTTCGGATAAACCGGATTTGCGTTTTGGAATGGAATTCGTTGAATTGAACGATCTTGCTCAGAATAAAGGCTTTAGCGTATTCGATAGTGCAGAATTGGTGGTGGGCATTTGTACTGAAGGCACAGCAGAATATTCGCGTAAACAAATTGACGAATTGACCGACTATGTGAAACGCCCTCAAATCGGTGCAAAAGGTTTGGTTTATGTGAAATACGAAATCGATGGTAGCGTCAAATCTTCGGTGGATAAATTCTATTCGCCGGATGATTTAAAATCCTGGCTCGAACGTGCAGGCGCAAAGCCTGGCGATATGCTGTTGATTCTTGCAGGAGAAGAAGAAAAAACGCGCAAGCAACTCAATGAACTTCGTCTGGAGATGGGTCGCCGCTTAGGACTGATGAAACAAGGCGATTTCAAACCCTTGTGGGTAGTGGATTTCCCGCTGCTGGAATGGGATGAAGACACACAGCGCTTCTATGCTATGCACCACCCTTTTACCTCGCCGAAGCCCGATGATATTGTAAAAATGCAAAGCGATGATCGCTTGGTTCTCAAAGGCTTACGTGCAGATGCTTATGATTTGGTATTGAATGGTGTCGAGATTGGCGGAGGTTCTATTCGTATCCACGATCGGGATTTGCAGATGAAAAACTTCAGTTTGTTAGGCTTTACGCAAGAGCAGGCAGAGTATCAGTTTGGTTTCTTGATGGGCGCTTTTGAATATGGTGCGCCGCCACATGGAGGGATTGCATTTGGATTTGATCGCTTGTGCGCTGTGATGAACGGGCAGTCATCTATCCGCGATTTTATTGCGTTCCCAAAGAATAATCAAGGGCGAGACATGATGATTGATGCGCCATCGGAAATTGCCAAAGAGCAGTTGAATGAGCTGTTTTTGAGTTCAAATCCGCCGAAGAAGTAAGGATTTTGTTATCGGTTCTCTGTGGTTGGGCCAAACGCCTAATGACCGATAACAGTAGTTTTAGTCCCTTTCCGAATTTTCTGGATTATTTCCTTGAAAATCAGTAGATTCGGAAGGCGCTACTTCCATTGCTGCCGCTTGCGATGTTTTTTCTTCTTTTGGATTACTGAAAAAGCTCCGTTGGAAAATCAAGATCGAGAGTACGCCAGTTGTAATGGAAGAATCGGCAATGTTAAAAACAGGTCGGAAAAACAAAACTTCCTGCCCCGGCCACAGCGGAAACCATTCCGGCAATACGCCTTCGTAGAAAGGAAAATAGAACATATCGACGACTTTGCCATGCAAAAATCCGGCATAGCCGCCACCTTCCGGGAACATGGTAGCAACGCTATGGTAAGTCGATTCCGAGAAAATCATTCCATAAAAAGCACTATCAATGATATTGCCAAAAGCGCCCGCCAAGATTAAAGCAAAACTTGCCAGTAAACCCATTGGTGCATTTGCACGAATCAATTGACGAATGTAATAGATCAGAAAACCGACCGCGATAATGCGAAACAAGCTCAGCGCCAGTTTGCCATATCCGCCACCAAATTCTATCCCAAAAGCCATTCCGGGATTCTCTACAAAATGAATCCGCGCCCAGCTCAGCCCTAAAATACCAAACTCCTGAGAGTACGTCATATTTGTTTTGATCCAGATTTTAAGAATCTGATCAATCAGCAATACAAAAAAGATGATCCCGAAAACTTTCGCTGTTCTATTCAAAACTTAAGCTGTTATTTATTTATTGAAATACTTTAGAGTGTTTTTTTAATCTAATCGTAGTGACAGATGTTATGTAACACTCAAAAGTTAGACAAGGTTTTCTCTACAATTATTCCCCGTTTTCTTCTATGGTTTCCTCCGTTTCTGCTCCTTCTTCCTCCCGCTTGTGTTCTCTCCGAACCAAAGGATTGGCGTGTGCTGCTGCATAATCGCGGCGATTACGGGCAACGTCAAGTGCCAAAAACAAGGCTTCGCGGAAAGAAGCCGGGTCTGCTTGGTTCTGACCAGCAATGTCATAAGCCGTGCCATGATCTGGCGAAGACCGCACGTAGCCAAGGCCCGCTGTAAAGTTCACCCCGCTACCAAAAGATAAGGCTTTAAATGGCACTAATCCTTGATCGTGATACATCGCTAAAATCGCATCGAATTTTTTATACTGCCCCGAACCGAACAATCCATCCGCCGGAAATGGCCCCATTGCCAAAATGCCTTGCTCTTTCGCGGCTACAATCGCCGGGCGAATCAATTCTTCTTCTTCATTACCAAGTACACCTTCATCACCAGCGTGTGGATTCAAGCCTAAGATCGCAATCGTCGGTCGCTCGATTCCAAAATCTACTTTCAACGATTCATTTAGAATCTGGATTTTTTCTAAAATCAACTCTTTGGTAATGGCTTCTGCAACTTCTCGAATTGGTAAATGATTTGTTACGAGTCCTACTTTAAGCGTTTCACTCACCATCAGCATTAGGCTTTTCTTACCTTCCCCTAATTCTTGCGTCAGGTATTCAGTATGCCCAGGAAAAGGGAAGTTGGCCATTTGCATAGCATGTTTATTGATCGGCGCGGTCACTAAGGCATCAATCAAGCCATGCTGCAATTCTTTCACCGCCTCTTCCAGCGCTTTATAAGCATAGGCGCCACCTGTTTCCGTAGGTTTTCCGAGCGTAATATTCACATTGTCATTCCAACAATTGACAATATTCACTTTATCATCCTGCAAATGCTGAGCGCTACGTGTCGAATTGAATTGAAAATCAATGTTTACAATATTTTTGTGATACGAAACGACCTTTGAAGAGCCATAAATCACTGGAACACAATAGTCCAGAATTTTTTTTATTGAAACGGTTTTCAGAATCACCTCCAGCCCAATTCCATTGATATCGCCTACACTAATCCCTATTTTTAATTTCTCCATTCTACAATGTTGATTTCGAGTTTTGTAAATGCAAAGTTACAGAAGTTTGAGAGAAAGAACGTTAGATTTTAGATTTTCAATATTAGATGTTCGATTACTGGCACGATTTACCAAAAATAGCCGTACTTCGTGCCTTGTAAATCAACATTTGACAAAGACAGCAAAATCAAGCCCTGTTTACTAAAACACTATAATACCAAGTACCATAACACCATCAGATTTGAAAGCAAAAAAATCATACGGGCAGCATTTTCTCAATAATGAAACCATGGCAGCGCGCATCGCCGATAGCTTTGTGCTTGCGCATGAGCGCGTACTCGAAGTTGGGCCGGGCAAAGGAATGCTCACCAAATATTTATTGGAAAAAGATTGGGATTTGAAAGTAGTAGAAGCCGATCGGGATATGGTGGCTTATTTGCAAAAATTTTATCCGCAGCTTGTCGAAAGTATCATTGAAGGCGATTTCCTAAAGCTTAACTTAGTAGAAATTTTTGATAATCAACCTTTTGGATTGATAGGCAACTTCCCTTATAATATATCTTCGCAGATCGTTTTTAAAATGGTCGAATCGCGGCATTTGATCTCCGAAATGGTCGGAATGTTCCAACGGGAAATGGCCGAACGCATCATCGCACCCCATGGTGGTAAGGATTACGGCGTCATTAGTGTGCTCACACAAGCCTACTACGAAGGCGAATTATTGTTCAAAGTTAGCAAAGGCAATTTTAACCCGCCACCGAAAGTGGAATCTGCAGTCATCCGTTTACAACGAAAAGATAATCAGATAATTGACTGCGACGAAATAAAATTTCGTCAGATCGTAAAAACGACTTTTGGGCAGCGCCGCAAAATGCTCCGCAACACGCTCAAAACCTTTGTAACAGAACCTTCCATACTGGAAGAGCCTTTCTTTCAGCAGCGACCCGAGCAATTATCGGTCGAAGATTTTATAAATCTCACCAAAAGATTAGAAAATAAACTTCAGCATTAAGTGTTCATTATGAGTCAAATTGATCGATTTTCTTTTCCAAAAAACGGATCAATGATAAATAGTAAATAATCAATTTTTAAGCCGGTTGCCAAAGCTCAATTTTATTGCCCTCAGGGTCAACGATCCAACCAAATTTGCCGATGCCATCCATCGTTTCGGTTGCGTCCATCACTTGCACGCCTTCTTCGCGCAAAGCTGCCAGCAAAGCGTCCAAGTTTTCTACCCGAAAATTGATCATAAAAGGTTTCTCACTGGGTTTAAAATAATCCGTTTTCTCTTCAAAAAACTAAATACAGATAGAGGTTCTGGATGTTCATCGTTTTTCCAATGAAGCACCGTGTAGGGTTGGTCGCCAAATTCGAGATGCAAATGCTTCTGATACCATGCCGCTAAAGCTTTCGGGTCTTTCGATTTGAAAAAAACGCCGCCAATGCCGGTTACTCTTTTCATAGAGTCAGATGATTTAAGGTTGTGAAAAATTTCAACAGACTTTACAAAAGAAGGTATTTTCTATTAAAAATGCATCCGACGAAAGTAGGAATCTGCAAAAGTTGGAAGTACGAGGTTGGAAATACGAGGTTTTTAGGGTTAAATTTTCAAATTCCTAATCTCTGATTTCAAATTTGGTTTTATTGATTCCACTCAAAGGTTTCAATCATTTTCATAAGGTCTTGTTTTACAAACTCATACACCGGCGCAAGCGAGTCAGGATTGACCTGCGTATTAAAATACAAAGCGCCGCGCATAAAATGCTGGGTACTATCGGTGAGGTAAAACTGAAATGGCGAGGCAGCCGGGCCGTCCAACACAAATGCGAAACCACTCACATGATTGGGCTTTTCAATGCGCATTTCTTCGATATAATTGGCTTTTTTATTATGAAATTGTACCATTTGAAAAGCATCCTGCTTCAATTGCTCGAAGGATTTCCCGCGACCAATAGGGTAATAGCTACAATGCAAGCGGCTACCAAAAGCAGGAATATAGACATTAAACCAACAGGGATGAATCGGTTTTTTTTCAAAAAAAGAAGTATCCTGCTCGATTTCCGCGTAAATCGGATATTCAAAAGTGAAATTGCAATAATTTTCGTCAAAGCGTTGATAAGTTTTCTCAGGGTAGATCACGCGGGGGTAAGCGCGTGGCTTGGGTGTAAACGTCGGCTCGTTATTGCAAGAAGCCAACAAAATCAATAAAAACAAGGCAATTCTTATCTCCATAACCAAATTTTCTAAAAAAGCTCCAAGTCTTTTTGCCACCAAGTCTCCCAGTTATTCATTTACTTTGGCAAAATAATTAATATCTGCTCGATGCGGCGTTTGCTTACCGAAACGATTTTGAAGCGAAATTCATTGTAAGCGATTTCTATATCTTTTTTGGGCAACTGCCCATGCAATTCCAGGATCAAACCCGCTAGCGAATCAGCTTCGCCGCGCGCCTCATCGAATACGCCAGCCTCCAAGCCAATGATGCGATACACATCGTTGAGCAAGGTTTTTCCTTCAAATAAATAATTATGATCGTCAATTTTTCGATAGACGACTTCGGCCTCGTCGTCGAATTCATCCTTGATGTCGCCAATAATTTCTTCCAAAATATCCTCCAAAGTAACCAGCCCCGATGTGCCCCCGTATTCGTCCACCACAATGGCCATGTGCAGGTGCTGTCGCTGAAATTCTTTGAGCAAATCGTTGATTTTCTTGGCTTCCGGCACATACAATACATTGCTACGCACGAGTTGCTGCCATTCAAAATTGGAGTCTTCATTCAAATACCCCAATAGATCTTTCACATAAAGGATACCTTTAATATTATCAAGATCATTTTCATATACCGGTATGCGGGAATACCCTGATTCGCGTGCCACCTGAAGCAATTCACTGTAATCAGCTTGCGCATCCACCGCCACCACATCCACGCGGGAAGTCATAATTTGACGCACCGTTACATCGCTGAATTTGACAATACTTTTTAGAATATCGACTTCTTGCTCGGTATCTTCTCCGTTGCTTACCGTGAGTTCGATTGCATCGTCGATGTCCTCACGACTTGCCAGCGTTCTCTTCATTGTTGATTTAGCCAGGCGCTTTTCGATAAGCTTAGTCGAGCTTACAAGCACTTGACTAAGAGGACTAAAAATATACATAAGAATTATAATTGGATTGGACATCATTTTTGCCAAACGAATATTATTCCAGCGGGCATACACTTTTGGAGCCACTTCGCCAAAAAGCACTAATAAGAAGGTAACCCCCACCACTGTTATTAAAAAACTAACAGTACTTGTTAAAACTTCAGCTGTGGCGTAATCTATCTGAAAAGTGTCGGTGAAAGTACTTGCCCAACGTTGAAAGGTTGTTTCTGTTAGTATATTTCGTAATACAAAGTCGGAAAGTATGACAATAGAAATATTGACAAAATTATTACTGATTAAAATCGTAGCCAACAGGCGGCGCGGGCGATCTATTAAAGCCAGAATACGACGACTACTGCCGTTTTTCTCTATCGAAAGTTTATCAAAATCGCTATGCGTCAGCGAAAAAAAAGCAACTTCTGAAGCAGAAATCAATGCAGAAGACAGCAGCAATAGCACAATGCCCAGCAGCCCTGCGATGACCTCCGGTGAGGCCGAGGAGAACAAGAATATAGGTACGTAATAAAGCGGACTATCAGGCTCCGTTTCCAATTAAGCAATCATTAGTGAAACCATATTGCACCGCTTAGCGCTGATGCACTTTATCTTGTTAAAACGGAAGATCATCATCTACTGCGTTTGGCACTTCGGTTGGTACATTGCTATCATAGCCAGATGGTTCGTCGTTGGAGGAAGGGAAATACCCACTGCTTCCGCCATCTCCAGACCGCCCTTCGCGCTTGTCGATAATACGAAAATAGCTACCAACTACTTCGGTTGTTTTCCGATTTTTGCCATCCTGATCTTCCCAAGTACGATGCGTCAATTTGCCTTCTATATACACGCTCATGCCTTTTTTCAAAGTGCTTTCAGCGCGTTCGGCGAGGTTGCGCCATACAACGACATCATGCCACTCGGTTTGCGTCTGCCAGTCTCCGCTTTTATCTTTATAATTTTCATTGGTAGCTACTGGAAACTTGGCGACCACAGCTCCATTGTCCAAGCGTCGCACTTCAGGATCACGCCCCAGATTGCCTATCAAAATCACACGATTGACCATGCTGAATTTTGTTTATTTATAAAAAATGCACCTTCAAGGCATTTAGTTGACTTAAAGCAGGTTTAAATATAAGGAATTATCCTGCAAATACCAATCTATAATTTTTGGGAAGGCAAATTTACTCAAGTTTTTTCGTTCTGTTACAACGAATTGTGAATCTTCTGGCAAATGAGGATTTAATATTTCGATTTCAAAAAATAAGGCGTGAATCACTTGATGCGTCAAGATTTGCTTAAAGGGCCGAGAAATATGAAGTAATTTATAATTACAATCACTCAATAAATAATTCCAGAATTCAGCATTTTTTAAATCCCCAAAATCTGTAGCTGGTTCCGACAGCTCGATCATTGGAAATTCATACAAATTTTGCCAAATATCTTTTTCAATGCGCTTTCGCACTATCGTTTTATCCGCGGATTGGATCACCAAATAATGAAAATAACGCTCCCGCTTGACGAGTTTTTTGGATTTGACAGGAAGCATTTCCACCGTATTATATTCAAAAGCCTGACAATCAGCTTGTAAAGGACAGTTTTTACAATCCGGATTTTGCGGTGTGCATTGCGTCGCCCCAAAATCCATAATCGCTTGATTGTATCGCCCCGGCTGTGTCGCATCTAAAGCTTGCTGCGCCAAATCATTAAATAACTTTTTCCCTTCGGTCGAATCGGTCGGTATTTCAATGCCAAAAAATCGCGCCAAAACCCTGTAAACATTGCCATCCACCACAGCATGAGGTAGGTCATAAGCAAAAGAAACAATCGCTGCTGCGGTGTAAGGACCGACGCCTTTCAATGCTAAAATTTCTTCATAAGTATTTGGGAATTGCCCTGCGCGTTCGTAAGCGATGTGCTTAGCAGTGCTGTGCATATTGCGCGCACGAGAATAATAGCCCAAGCCTTCCCAAAGTTTCATCACTTCGTCTTCATCGGCAGCGGCGAGGTCTTGTAAAGTAGGATAAGCATTTCGAAAAAGCTCAAAGTACGGAAGCCCTTGTTCCACGCGGGTTTGCTGAAGGATAATTTCTGACAACCAAATTAAATATGGATTTTTCTCTCCTTTCCAGGGCAGCGGCCGATGGCTGAGTTCGTACCATTCCATTAGTTGTTGGCGAAAATTTACTAAGCGTTCTGCTTCGATTTGCATGGGCATTCTATCAAATTTGAGGTAAATTTATGAAACAAAGATTTTACCCCGCTAAGCGGGGTTCTTTGTGGCATTTTTTCAAACACAGATACATAGAAAGTTGGTTTTCAAGATGTTATAAAAAATTATGTGCCTACTGTGTTAAAAAAATTAGCTATGCAAAGCTTGGCCCGCATGGCGGGGCAATTTCATTTTGCACCAAACAAAAAATATCACTGATTCGTCCTTAACGCACTATTCATTTTCTTGTTTAACAAAAAACGCTTAAATTTATAGGATTCAATTCAAATACCATGCTTGAAAAAGCTTACCTCGCTTCGTCTTTCGGCTGTTTTGAAATTATCGGCAGCGAATTGGGCATTACTTCTGTAAAACGTACCGACAAAGAAGTTTGCCCTGATGCTCCTGTACCGGAAGCCCTTCTGGAATGTGTGCAGCAATTGGATCAATATTTTAAAGGAAAACGGAAAAATTTCGACTTAAAACTCGATTGGGGCGGTGCACCTGAATTTAATAAGTCCGTTTGGGCGGAATTGCTCAAGATTCCTTATGGTCGTACCACTTCATATTCTGCTATTGCTGAAAAAATTGGCAATCCCGCCGCCGTTCGGGCCGTGGGCTTAGCCAATCGCAACAACCCCATTGCTATTATCGTACCTTGCCACCGCGTCATCGCCAAAAGTGGCGAGCTACAAGGCTATTTCTATGGATTGGAGATGAAACGAAAATTATTGGAACTGGAAAACCCGATGAGCTTTGCAGAGCAGGGAAGCCTTTTTTAAATATGAAATTGGAGATGAGAAAGATGAAATATTTTTCTGATTTCAATTTTCTGATTTCAAAGCTTCAATCTGCTTTTTAAAACTGAAACGTGGTGTAGCTTCGTACAATCCTTGATATAATTCTATTGCTTTGGTTCGCAAGGCTGTATTCTCCGGTTTGATTTTTACCAATTCAGCATAAATCGCGGCTTCCTGAGAAACTTGTAGCGGTTGTTGCAGAAGCTGATTTAATTGAGCTTCCGCTTTAGTAAGATTACCTTGTAAACGTTGGTGTTTTGCTGCCAGCATCTCCGCTTCAAATTGTAAATCAGGATTTCCAAGTTCGCTGGCTATCGCCAATGCATCGGCAGTTACCTTTTCCAATTCTTTCAATTCCCCTGTTTCAATCAACACGGTTCCTTTCTCCGTCAAGCTAAATCCTAATACTAATTTGTTGCCAATCTTTCGAGTCACTTCGATGGCGCGATCGTAGTATTGCAAAGAACGCTGATATTGTTTTAGGTAGAAAAAGACATCCGCCAAAGTATTGACGGCTTTTGCCAGACCTTTCTGATAGCCTAACTCTTCGCAAATCATCAAATCTTTTTGCAAATAATCGATGGCTTTATAAAAATCGCCTTTAAAACTGAGCAGTTCGCCAATCAAACCCAAAGCAATCGCAATACCTTGCTTATCGCCAATTTCTTCGCATAATTCCAGGTCTTTTTCAAAAAGCTCCATCGCTTGAGCATAATCGCCTTTGCGTTCGTAAACGCTGCCAATGCCGCCTATTGCAATGGAAGTCAATTGTTTATTGCCCAATTCTTCACTTAGTTCCAGCCCTTTTTGATAGCTTTCCAAAGCCGCATCGTAGTCACCTTTTTCAAAGAAAACGATCCCGATTTTGGTGTACAAATCTGCTACGCCTTGTTTATCACTACTACGCTGCGCGAGTTGCAACTGAATCTGTTGACAACGAATGGCTTCGTCGTAATTGCCTTGATTCATATACGTTAATCCTAAATGCGCAACAATTTGAGAATTAGGCACTTCTCCTGATTCTTGGCTAATTTCAATACTTTGAACAAAATAGGATTTCGCTTTTTTGTAATCGCCTTGCCGGAAATGCAAATTGCCAATATTTCCATAAACTTTGGCGATACCGCTAGCCTCTTCGATCGATTCAAACAATTGTAATGCTGCTTGCAAATGGCTCGTAGCATTGAGATAATCGCCTTTGAGTACTAGTAGTCGCCCCAGATTATTATTGCACTGCCCCAGAAGTAGCGCATCACGCGTTTTTTTGGCCATTTTCAGGGCTTTGGCATAAGCTTGCTCGCATTCGTCCCATTGCCCAATCAATTCCAACACTTTACCTTTTTGCAAATACGTTCGGATTTGTCGCTCAGAATCTTCCTGAGTACCAAGCTTTTTGAGCAATTTTTCATAATAATCAAGCGCCAGTTGATTTTGGTAATTGCGGCGGGCATAATCGGCGGCTTTTCTCAGATATTCGCAGGTTTTATCAAAAACACCCGCTTGCTCGTAATGAAATGCCAGATCAAAATAACGCTCTTCCAAACGGTCGGCATACAAACGTTCGATGGCTTCAGCAATGAGCTTGTGCAATTGCTTCAATCGAGTACGCAATTGCATACTGTACGCGGCTTCGCGCAAAAGCGAGTGCCGGAAAATGTAGCGCAATTCGTTCATCGCGTGCCAAATCTGTCCGTGTTCAGCAGTTTTGATTTGCTCCCGCAGCAGCGTCACCGCGTTGCCATTCCGTTTAGCAAATTCTTCCTGTTCTTTCATTACTTCTGACAGCACGGAGACTTCAAATTCCCGGCCAATAACCGCAGCGGCTTTCACCGTCTCCTTCACCAAATGCGATAATCGATCAATTCTTGCCGTCAAAATGGCATTGATAGACCCCGAAAGACGGATATTTTTATCCTTGATGGTCCAAACGCCATCCGAAAATGCAAGCAAATTGCTTTCAGAGAAATATTCTAAAATTTGTTCAAGATAAAACGGATTGCTATTCGTTGAGCGCAGCAATAACTCAAAAAATTCTTCACTGATTGGGCCTGTTAAGTACACCTCAGCGAACCGCCGCACTGCTTCAGGTTCTAAAATATTAAGATTGATTTCAAGTTTTGGAATAGCATTATATCCTAATGTATCTTGTTCAAAAATAACGGGTTGCGTACCATCATCGCGCAAACGAGACGTGACCAAAAGCATGATCGGATAGCGATTGAGATAACGCGACAACTCTTGCAAAACCTCGCGGGAATTATCGTCCAGCCAATGAGCATCTTCCAACTGCAATACAATCGGTTGCAACAAGGATTCGGCAATAATCAAACTTAAAATAGCCTGAATCGTATTCTGATAGCGGCCTTTGGCATCCAATTGTTCCCAAATAGAATCAGGATAGAAAATGCCCAATTGTGCGCTCAGCACCGATTGGGTTCTTGTCAGTTCTTTGGTGATAAATTCTACTTCGGAGAAACCGTTCACACTTTGCAATCGAGCCATCAAATCTTCTAAACGTTGCTCGAATCGGGCTTGCGCATTCGTTGTTATTGCATCAGGAGATTGCTCAAAATAATTTCGCAGAAAATAAACAAACGGATTAAAGGGTTTGCGCAGTATTTGGTCGGCTTGACAAACAAACCATTTTACCTGATCGTCTTTGCTCAGTATTTCTCTTAGTTCATGCGTCAAGCGACTTTTGCCAATGCCAGCCTCCCCAAGAATATAGGTAATCCCGGCAGGATTTTTATTAAAAAGTGGCTCAGTGAAATTTAAAAGTTGCGCCATTTCGGTATCTCGTCCAACCATTTGCCCATCAAACGCAGTAAGAGTCTGGTGGTTTCTACCGCTCAACACAAAAGTTGGCACTGTGCCTTTGATTCCTTTATATTTAATATCGCCTTTCGGCAAAAAAGTGAAACGCCGATTTTTTCGCATTTCATTATCCACTAATACTTCACCCCAATCAGCGTAGGTCATCAGTCGAGCAGCGAGATTTACCCGATTGCCTACGGCCGCATACTGACAGCGCTCCTCTCCGCCAACGATACCAGCATAAGCTGTGCCAATCGTCATGCCTGCCCGGAAACGAACTTTGCTCTTCTTTTCTAAGGGTTGTAATTCTTCCCGCAAAACGCAAATAAATTCCAAAGCCCGATCAATGGTATTTTCAAATGATACCGGTGCCCCGAAAAAGCAGGTTATTAAGCTTCCTTTGTCGCCAAAATCTATCTCTTTAAAATACCCTGAAAAACCATTGATTTTTTCTAATACGAGGTCAGCAAATTCATTCAATTGTTCGTGCGTTTCCAAGCCATCGAACGAAAGAAACGTGGAAATCACTGTGCGAAATTCCCCATCATTATTGAAAGATATGACCGATTCCGGTAGAAAGGCTTCTGCAATCTCCTGATCAATAGCAGGTTGTTCGATCGATTTGGCACGCCATTTTTCTACAAGGGGTCTTCCTGTTATTTTGTAAAAATGATCCCCAATTTCTTCCAACTCAAAGGAAGTGCGTTGCAGCAATTGATAGAGGGATTCGTCCAACACAATGTCCTGATTGTTGGCCTGCGTTTGGCAAGCGGCGCAATTATCAATTGGGATTCCTCGAAAATAATAGGATTTGTATTGTTTTCCTACGATGCCCCATTCTACGCGCCCCCAGGAGAGTCCTATTTTCAGGCCAATAGTAAATTCCCCGAAGCGAAATTGGCGACTGCTAAAAAACTGACGCACCTGCAAAGCCGTTTGGATAAAAGCAGAAGGCGTAATAGAAGCTTGACGAGCAGGAAAGATGGCGGTGAAAGCATCGCCCGCGAAATAAGGAATAAATCCTCCACGAGCATACACCAACTTGACCAGTGGCACGAAGATTTCATTCAAAATATTGGACAATTCTTCTGCACCGCGATTCCCTCTCCCCATTAGCGTTTCGGTGAGTGGCGTAAAGCCAGAAAGATCAATAAACATGGTGTAGGCTTGCAACTGACCTCTCGATTTGCCCTGGCTATACTGCTCTTGTATAAAATGTGGTATTAGGTTTTTCACAAAATCGTGTCTATCAATTCTTCAATAGCCAAAGTGAAAATTACAACTTTTCAGCAAAGTATCTGCATTCTAATCGGCTTAAATTACGCTTTGTTTGATGCGTTTATTGCCCGACAATCAAATGAACAAATTTAAATTAGATGATTAAAAGGCTTGAGGCGAGAAAATGGTTGAAAGAAATAGAAGTATTTTTTCTAAAGTCATATTTTGAAAAACAAAGTTTAAGAAACTTTATCCACACAATGATATACTAATCAGTATTTTACATATAACTATAATTCCTTTCTCAATCGTGCTACCGGAATATTCAATTGTTCCCGGTACTTTGCGACGGTGCGGCGGGCAATGTCATAACCCTTGTCAGCTAAGAGTTGAGTGAGTTTTTCGTCAGAGAGCGGCTTGCGCTTGTTTTCAGCGGCGATGAGATCACTGAGTACTTTTTTTACTTCGAGGGTGGAAACCTCTTCCCCTTCCTGGTTTTGCATCGCTTCCGAGAAGAATTCTTTCAAGCGCTTGGTGCCAAATTCGGTTTGCACGTATTTGCTATTGGCAACTCGTGAAATAGTCGAAATATCTAATCCTGTAATATCCGAAATATCCTTTAGAATCATTGGCCGCAGCTTCTTCTGGTCGCCCGTGAGGAAGTAATCGTACTGGTACTGCATGATGGCGTACATAGTTTTGTACATGGTCTCCTGGCGCTGGCGAATGGCATCAATAAACCACTTTGCCGAATCTATTTTTTGTTTGATAAAAAGCGCTGCTTCGCGCTCCTGTCGCCCGGCCCGATTGCCGCGTGCTTTCTTGGCATAGTCTTTTAGCATATCGCGGTACTGGTCGCTCACACGAAGTTCGGGGGCATTTCTGGAATTGAGGGATAATTCCAATTCCCCATCGCGGTTGTGGATGATAAAATCCGGGACGATGTAATTCAAAGAATTAGATGTATTGCTCACATAACCACTGGCAGGCTTGGGGTTGAGTTTCAGAATTTCATCAATCGCTTCTTTGAGTTCATCTTCGCTCACTTCCAATTGTTTGACCAATTTTTCATAGTGCTTCTTAGTAAACTCTTCAAAATAATCTCTTACTACTCGAATCGCCAAATCAATGATAAACTGCTCGCCAATGGGAGCGTGATGACTTTGTTCTTCCTTGATTTGCAACTGAATAAGCAGGCATTCCTGCAAATCCCTTGCACCGATGCCAGGCGGATCGAAGCGCTGAATTTTTTTCAGAATCGAAATAATTTCGGATTCATCCGTAACGATATTTTGCGAAAACAGCAAATCATCCATGATGCTTATCGGATCCCGCCTTAGATAGCCGTCATCGTCAATGCTGCCAATGATTTGCAAAGCAATGGCACGTTCGCGCTCGTTCTCCAATTCTGCTAAGCCCAACTGCTCTTCGAGGTAATCATGAAAAGAACTGGTCACTGCTACCGGCACACTTTTATCTTCTTCTGCAGCGTAGCTATCGCCCATTGTTTTATAACTGGAAGGGTCATCTTCGACATAACTATCCCAGTACTCCTCCATTTCAAAGGCATCCTTTTGTTCCGTGGTGTCATTTTCAAAGCTATCCTCGCCAGCCGTGCTTTCCAGATTGCCAAACTCATCCTGATCCAACTCTTCGAGCGCGGGATTGGCTTCCAACTCCTCTTTGATGCGTTGTTCCAAATTCGCGGTTGGCACCTGTAGCAATTTCATTAACTGAATTTGCTGCGGCGACAGCTTTTGGAGCATCTTCTGGCTTAAACTCTGTCTGAGCATTGTCATGGTTTTGGCTTTTTCGATTCAACCATATAAAGGTGGCGGGTTTCCAAAACCTGCCGCGCTTGTTGCTATCGTCTCGTAGGATCGAATCAGCGTTGCAAATGTTCGTTCTATTTACACAAAAATCCAGGCATTTGCAAGCAAAAATAATTCCATTCTAAGAACAACACAAGTAGTGTTGCAAAATGTATGCCAAAATTTTATAATGCGTCTTCAAGAGCAATCCATACAAACCACATGAGTATTGAATCAGTTCTTAGCCAACCAGTGAATAATGTTCAATAATAATTTTGGATTTTCTTTGGCATAAGGTGCGTTCATGCCCATTGGCGTTCGATTCGCTCCGGCCAATTGCGCACTAAACATCGCTGCTTCTCCTGATACAAAAACTTTGCCTTTGCTGTATTCCAAAGATGCTAATTGGCAGAATCCGTCCGCAGGAAGATGGGGCGTGCTGTCGTCGAATTGCCAAGCGACCTGAGGGCTAAGCAAAGTATAAGTCGCATTTAATTTCAATACAGGTTTTGCTTTTCGGGGAATCTTAAATGCGCTTCCGGTGAAAGTCACAATCGTGTCAATGTCCGCAGTTATTTCGTGTGCCTGCAAGGTTTTATTGCTTCTGTAAAAATATTCTGCGCTCCGTTGGCGATTATCCATTGCAAAACAATTCAAAAATTCAAAGCCAAATGCCTGCGCCAAATCATGCGCCGCGCCAGCGAAAGGCATATGATCGGCAATAAGAAACAAGCGACCGCCATCGTTGACCCAATTTTTTACAGCTTGAATTTCGTCATTCGTGAATGCAGAAGGATTGGGCAATTGCCAACTACTGGCGTTTTGCTCATGTAGTGGATTGGAAATCACTAGGATAAAGCATTTTTTCAAAGACTCCGCGCTGAAGTCTTCTTCAAAAGCATTGACCAGGTAGCCATCGGCGCGCAATAATTTTGCGAAAGCATAAAACCGATTATCGGGCGTATGGAAATTCTGATGCGCAGCGTCCACGCAGACGATCGGGCCAGTGCCGGCCGCATATTTGGGTTGTGCGATTGAATAAATAAAGCTGGAATCCGGGATTTGTTGGGCAAGAACGGTAGCAACAAAGGATAGGCTAAAAGCCAAAATTGTAAAGATTTTCATAGCAATATATTTTAGTCCATTGGGGTGATGCAAAAATGGATCATTTTGGTGCATTATTGAAAAAAAAATACCGCTATCCCTTATCAGAACAGCGGCATCTTCATAATTAAATCAGTTTCAAAAGATTAAATTAACTCTGTCGGGTAGTTTGATGTCTATAAGCCTTAGGGTTATGGAATAGTCATCGTTAATGTCTGTTGCTTCGCACCTATTTTTAAATGAATGTAATACTGCCCGGCGGGTAATTCCTTTGTGTTGAATGGCACTTTTTGTCCCATCATGTCTTGCAATTTTTGTTGCTTCATTATTTTTCCATAATTATCGAAAATGGTACATATAATCGAATCACCTGATAAAGGAGCAATTTGCTCTAATGTAATCGTATCCGCCGGAGGATTAGGATAAGCTTTAAATCCTTGAATGTGATTCTTATTAAGCTGCTTACTGGAAGTAATCACCGAAATATCATTCTGCCCTTCATTAGTAGTATAAAACTGATTTGGCGTAAGATTCGTAAAAATATCTGTTGCACCCCCAAGATACTGAATGATAAGGCTATCAATTTTTGTAGCATCGCCCAATCCAAAATGCACTCGCAAATCATTTTGCCCCTGAAAGGTATTTTGAGCAGAAATTTCGCGCATCTGCCAGACCGAACTGCCATTAATGATAGCCTTTAAGCGGAGTTTAGCGCCAATGGCAGCGCGATTGGAAGTCGTACCTGCGCAAGTAATGTTCACCCAGCCATTATTAGCAGTTAAACTGGTGTTCTGATACAAACCACGCCCGGCAAGATTTCCATTGACGAAAACATCCAGATCGCCATCGTTGTCATAATCACCATTCGTTACAGAAGAAGTGCCAGGGGCGGCAGCAAAACCTACATTGGTATCGACTAAATTGCCATTGCCATCATTCTGATAATATTTCGCAGGTTGACCGGAGCCTGCGGGCGGGCCATTGGAAATAATCACATCCAGATCGCCATCATTATCGTAATCTCCCCAGGAATTGGATAGAGCTGTACCCACGGATGCTGTAAAAGGCATGGCTTTGGCAACGTATATACCGCTCTCATTTACAAAAAAACGATTCGGGGCGCCTACCCAATTAGTCAAACATACGTCCAGATCACCATCATTGTCATAATCAACGAAATTATAGCATTGTCCGTCCTGCTGCTGGGTTGCAAAAGGCAAATCGGTGATCCTTGCAAGGGAATCTTTGCCTGTTTCGATCTTCATATTGCGATAATGAAAGTCGGGGCCGGGTGCGCCGCCAGGGCCGGAAGCTATAAATAAGTCCAGATCGCCATCCAAATCAAAATCCGACCAATAAGGCACGGTATAAGGAGCAGTGGTAGTAGTAAAATCATAGGCTATAGGGCTGAGATTGAGATTTCCACTGCGATCATTCAGAAAATAAAAAGAAGCTGAGGTATCAGCATGAAAACCGAAGGCGTGCGCGCCTACCAGATCAATCCATCCATCATTATTGCCATCACCAAAAGTACAGCCCCAGGTAGAAATAGTATCAGTGGTCAGCGCTTGACTGGTAAACTGGGCATTGCCATTATTCAAATACAATTTGGAAGGCCTGGAAGCTAAGAAAAAATCAAGATCACCGTCATTATCTACATCTGCCCATGAAACCCCATTGGTAGGAACGGGTATATCCGAAAATCCAAAATCAACGCTTCTAAACGTACCTACGCTATCATTTAAAAATAAGAATCGCGGCGCTACAAACAAATCAATATCGCGGTCATTATCTACGTCCACCCATGCTGCGCCTCGATATATTTCGCCAGGATTGAATGGAAAAGTAATAATTGGATTTGTAGTATCTGTCATTTTCGTAAAACCGCTTTGCCCGTTCAAAGCAGTAAGTAAAAATAATGCTAAAAGAAAAGTAATAATTACTCGCATAACTTTATGTTTTTGCCAAAAAAACGGGCTGCACAGTGCTAAAAGGTTAAATCCGATAAAGATTTACTATTAGAAAAAGAGTGTAAAATAAATTCTATCTGAAGTTAAAAAAGGGAATAAACTTAAAAACCAAACCTGACAGATTATCTCTATGATTAGGACTTACCAATCCTGCTCTTGGCATAAAGTGCAAAGCATGGAGCATTTGATTCCTATTCAATCGAATGTAACCCTGGCATTTTGGACATCCGTAGAACAAATTAAACCTTACCCTGTTAAATATCTAAAATGGAGAGTGAGCAAAAAGAACAGGAGGCCGTGGGTCGCTTTTATAGCTTATGTGTCGTTATAGCATAAGTAATATAATAATATCTAAAAGCTGCAAAACAAAAAACCTCTTGTACAAATGCGCACAAGAGGTCTTTTTGTATTATGTTCCAAGAATTAATTATTCATTCTGATTAAATCGTGCATGATTCGGATAGTTTCATAGACATGCATATCCTTCGATACCGTTTTGATAAACTCTTCATTGCGAGCTTTAGCGGTTTCATCTGCATTAAGCACTGCTACATCCATAGGGGTATTCACAACACCTGTGTTTACGCTATTTTTGAACAGTTCGTTGAATGCTTTTGATTGTGCATCTCTGCTTTCTGCTAAAGAAGTGTATTTTTCCAGGCTCAACGGATAGTTCGTTTGGCTGCGCTGCTGCTCTAAAACTTTGGCGTGATCAACAATTTTTTGGAAAATCTGATTATCCGCAATGCGCTTTTGGCTATTGGTTTTAATCTTGTCAATATTGTTGATTTTGAATACATCTTGTTGATAATCAAGCTTTTCTATTTCTGTCCATGCCAAAGGGTATTCATAATCTTTTTCACCTACTTCCACGAATTGATAGATATCCGGTAATGTTATATCCGGTGTCACGCCCTTTAGTTGTACGGAGCCACCATCTACCCGATAATATTTCTGAATAGTAAGTTTCACCTCGCCCATCGGTTTAATTTCCTCATGCCCAACGATCAATCTATCTAGGTCAACAAAGCGCTGAACGGTACCTTTCCCAAAGGTAGATTTGCTACCTACAATAATGGCACGTCCATAATCTTGCATTGCTGCTGCAAGAATTTCAGAGGCAGATGCGCTATAATTATTCACCATCACAACCAGCGGCCCATTGTACTGAACCCTAGGATCTTCATCTTCCTTGATTTCTGTTCTTAATCCTCTTGATTTTACTTGCACAATTGGACCTTTTTCGATAAACAAACCTGACATATTCACTACTTCATGCAAGTATCCGCCACCATTGTTGCGCAGATCAAGGATAATGCCGCTCACATTTTCTGCCTTCAGCTTTTCGATTTCTTTCGCAACATCTTCCGAGCAGTTATGCCCTGTTTCATTTTCATAATCGCTATAAAAACTTGGCAGATTGATATAACCAATCTTTTCATTGGGCGTTGTACCATCCAAAATAAGCGACTTTGCAAAAGTTTCTTCAAAAACGATTACATCCCGAATAATAGGAATATCTTTCACAACTCCATCGGAGCGCTTGACGGTCAACTTTACTTTCGTACCCTTTGGTCCACGTATCAATTGTACCACCTCATCCACTTGCATCCCCGTCACATCTTTAGGTTCTCCATCGCCTTGCGTAACCTTGATAACCAAGTCATTTTCTTGTAATTCCTTTGTTTTCCAAGCGGGACCTCCTACTACAATAGAAGCTATCTTCACATAATCACCGGCTTGACCTAACCGGGCGCCAATACCTTCCAGCCTTCCATTCACCGAAAGGTCGAAGTTCTGCTTGTCGTAAGGCTCAAAATAGCCGGAATGAGGGTCAAAAATATTGGTAACCGCATCCAAATAAGCGCTGAGACGTCTATTACGCTTCGTTTTTATCAAACGCTCAAATCCACTGTCGTAGGCTTCTTTTACTTTCGTGCGTGCCTCTTTTTCGAGTTGTTCAACGGATTTTTGTTCTCCTTGCTCTCCCGCTTGTTTTTGTGCTTCCAGCGCATCCGTTACTCGGTTTATGACATCATATTTTAAATAACGACGCCAGTATTCTTTCAGATCGGCATCATTTTTAGCGAAATCACGTTTGTCGCTATCTAATTCAATAGATTCGTCTTTGTTAAGATCGAAAGGCTGAGCTAGAATTTCACGATAGTAACCCTGCGTTTTTTCGATACCTTTTGTAAGCAAATCTAGCGAAGTATTGAAAAAATCGAAATTCCCTGCCATCGCTTCATCATCCAGCAGCGTCTTATATTTTTCGAGTTGTTTAATGTCTTTTTGAGTCAAAAATCGACGATCACTATCAATGCGATCCAAATAAAGGTCGAATACTTTTTGGGAAAAATTATCATCTAACTGTTGAGGTTGGTAATGCAATTGCCCCATAACCTTCAAAACAGAAAGCATTAATAATGCATCTTTTTGTTCGCTATCCACTCTTGGATAAAATGCTGCTACCAATAGTGTAATCAATAGCACAGAGAAGAAGATCGGTCCTCTCAACTTCATAAGTTTACGTTTTATAGTCGTGAAGGAAAGCATTTCTGTCAAATTCCAAAGTCGAGTTGCTAATATAACGACAACAATTCTATAAAGATATGGTTTTGAGGTGAATTGTTTGGCACAAATAGCGTCAAAATCGTTTTTAACAAAATAATAACAACCTGCATCTGTCAACTAACAGGATTCTTTAAGATTTAAAACGCTCAAGGTGAAGACAAAATTACATTCTTTTCTTTTCTAATGCAATGCATCAGATATGATGAAATCATAGCAATGGAGTGCCATCTTAGAATTGGCAGGATTTGCAAAATTTGACTCTTCTGTCCGCATTGAATTTTGCAAAGACCTCATGGCCTTATATTTTTATCCAGCCATTTTTCCAAGGCCTTGCAACTCTGATACGCTGGATCAAAAGAGACGAAAGTGCCTTCCATTTTATCTATTACCCAATTAGTGATAAATTCATTTTTCTTAGCTTCAATAGCCGCTTTTTGGATTTTAGAATAATCAAGTTCAAGGCTCGCTTTGTGCGGTGCCGTGCGGGATTGAAGCAGCACAATACGGAAATAGGACTCCCCAATTGGGTCTTTAAACTCAAATGGATCAGAGATCGCTCCCACATCCATTGTATCTATTGTAAAATAAATATCAGGATCAAGATCGCCGATTTCAAAGAAAGTATTGCCGGTTGCCGGGTTGACGATTCGACCATCGTTGTTGTAGCTTTGGGTATTTTCATCCGAAAAGCGCTTTACCGCTATCGAAAAAGAAAGAGAATCTTTTACAATGAGTGTTCGAACAGAATCCAAATGTGCTTTTGCAAGTTCCAAGTCTTCATCGGTAATTTCTGGTTTGATGAGGATATGACGTACGTGAATCGAATTACCACGACGCTCCAGCAATTGGATCAAATGAAACCCGAAATCACTTTCTACTATTTCAGACAATTGATCTTTTTCAAGATTATAAGCAGTTGCCTCAAATTCTGGCACGAATTTGCCTCGTTTGGCCCAACCCAAATCGCCACCTAATCTCGCAGAGCCACCGTCATCAGAAAATTTTTGAGCCAATGCTGCAAAGTCTTCCCCTCCCTCTACAATGCGTCGACGCAGTTCTGTCAGTTTATCAATTGATTTTTGGCGTTCCTCGGCGTTTACTTTGGGTTTGTACACAATTTCGCGGATTTCTACCTCTGAGTTGAAATACGGCAAGCTATCTTTAGGAATATTTTGAAAAAATTGCTTCACTTCCGAGGGGGTTACTGTAACATCTTTCATAATTTGGCTACGCATCCGTTCTACCATGATCTGATTTCGCAGGTCTTCCCGGTTTTGCTCTTTCATCTCATTGATACTCTGACCATAATAAGCTTCAAATTGCGATTCGTCGCCACCCATATATGCAAGAATACGATCGATACGAGCATTCAACTGCGTTTCAACGTCGTCATCGCTCACTTCTACGCTATCCAATTTCGCCTGGTTTAGCAAAAGTTTGGCCGTCATCAAACCATCAATGATATTGCAACGAGCCTCTGGCGGCAAATTAGGATTTTCAGAAGCCATATAAGCATACTGTTCTTCTACTTCAGACAACAATAACAACTCTCCACCCACCTTGGCTATTACTTTATCAATCACAGAGCGCTGAGCCATCATACTCAAACCTGCCAATAGCATACCAAGAACAACGATCAGTTTTTTCATATCTCGTATTTGAAGTTATTGCGTATAAATTTGGATATTATTGCGACGCAATTCCAATTCGTACATTTCTTCTTTTTTATCTTCCAAAAGTTTAATCTTGCGATTACGGAGAATTGCTTTCCTGATTTCGCCTTCCACAAAGGAAAGCGGCGCTATCTCATTTTGGTTTTTGATCTCAAAAATTTTCAAAAAATATTGATAATCCCCATCCCGATGCGCCACTTCTCGTTTTGATACATTGGTAGTGGAAATGACCCCTGATGGAAATTCGGCTGCGATATCTTCTATGCGATACCATGCATCTTCTTCCAGCAAATGTGCATTAGCATTTTGAGCACAATAATCCACCAACTGCAAATAACTTTCCTGCTTAGCGCTATTATTCCAAAGACTACGAAATCCGTCCAAACCCGGCGCTGATAAAGGTATTTTTACAAAATAACACCGGACAATTGGGCCTTCTAATTGATATTGCTCTTGATATCGATTATAAAACTCCAAGAGTTCATCGGTCGTTACGGTAGAATCGAGTAACTGTTCTACCATAATTTTTTCGTAATTGTGTCGCACCAAGGAAGCACGATAATCACGCACCAATTTGTCAATATTCAAATCGCTGGGAATGTTTTTTTCCGCTTCATACAACAACAATGCTTCTCTCACCCATCTTTCTGCGAAAGCTTTGATAATGAGCGAACTATCTTGCGACGTGGTGCCATCTGGAAACATCCCGTCCATTTCAGAAAGATAAAGCGTCTTATTATGCACTTTTGCCAAAAGGCGATTATCTGCATCTTCCTTATTTATTAATTGGCAAGCCGCCAAGAATAAGATTCCTGATAAAATCAGCCATAAGAATTTTATACGCATCTTCCTGCCTATCATCGCACTCACTTTAAGCCTTTATAAGACTATCCAGGATTTTTTGATTCACGGATACTTTATATTCTTTGCGCAATTGCTCTACCCATTGCTGTTCCAAATAATCCTGGTAATCCGCGATTATATAACCACGAGCTTCTTTGAGCGTTTTCAATCCCGGAGGAATGACTTTCATTACTTTTTCAAACACCGTAGTTCCATCGCGATTTAATTGTGGCCGACCCACTTCATTTTCTTTCCAAACAGCATTGACGCCAGGTTTCCGCTCCACAGTTTTCTCTTCGATCGTTACGATTATTGAATCCGCAGTATTGTACTTATTTAGAACCTCTTCGGGGGAACGTATTACCGCATAATTTCGGATTTCATTATTGATTTTACGCGCACTTGCTGCTACCTTGAAAGTAGTAATAACAGCGCGTTCGTCCCATTTATAGCGCTCTTTTTCCTTTTCATGGAATTTTTCCAAGCCAATTGTATCTTGTGATGCTTTATCCCAAACTACAATTTTGGTAGCCTCAAAAAGCAAAATACCTTCTTCGTATTCACGCATCAAGGCTTTGAATTCAGGATATTTAACTTCCAATTGAGATTCTTCAAAATGCAGACAAACGTCATTTACAAATTCAGAGTACAAACTATTGACGGCTGCTGCAACACCCTGGTCTTTCAATCGAATCCGATTGCTGGAAGAACGAGCAAGAAAATCAGCAAATTCGCCGATGGTTGCTTTTGTGTCTTTGCCCAAAGTAAAGAGAACTTTATCAGCACCTTCTTCGCTTCCTTTCCATTTAAAAGTAAAAAAACCAACACTATCCTGCGCGGCGATAAAACTTTGTAATACTGCTAGGTCTTCCTTGAAATTATTATCTCTGCGGATGCGTTCCAACATTGCCACGCGTGCTTGTTCAAAGCGACTATCTTGCTTGATTTTAGCTTCTAAACGACTCTTTTCTACATCAAAAGGTTGTATGCTTCGCTTGGTAATGCGCTTGATGATATGCCAACCAATGCTGGTACGAGTTGGCGGAGAGAATTGTCCATCTTTTTCAATGGCAAAAGCAGCATCTTCAAAACCTCTTTCATAGCGGCCAATGCCAAAAATGCCGAGATAACCGCCACGGGCTTTAGTAATTTCATCGTCCGATTTTTCGGAAGCGATTTGCTCAAAATTAGCTCCGGGTTGTTGCAATTCAGCATAAAGTGCATCGATTTTTATCTTTGCAGCATCAAAATCACTGTTGGCAGCCCTTGCCAAGATATGTGCCACTTCTATCTCGCCTCGTGCCGGGCGACGCTGATTTACTTTCACTAAATGATACCCCAAGCGGGTACGAACTGGAGCAGATACTTTGCCAGGAGAAAGGGTATAAATCGCATTTTCAAAATCGTAAAACGTATTTGGGAGCGGAGCTGCCAACCAACCAATATTGCCGCCATTGTCCTTTGCCGAAGGGTCTTGCGAAGCTTCACGAGCTACACTTGCAAAATCTTCTCCTTTATCCAGCTGCTTCTTAATTTCCATAATCTTATTGTAAGCAGCGAGCGTATCTGCTGGCGTTGGAACAGTATTCGGTGTGCCAATAGGCATCAAAATATGACTCACATCTACATCTTGTTGGATGCGTTCGTACAACTCCTTGAGCAATTTATCAGTTACTTCCCGATCGATCAGATAAGAATCTGCTAATTGTTTGCGATAGCCTGCTAATTCCGCTTGTAAACTTGGAATCGTGTCCAGTCGCATTTCTTTAGCTCTTTGTACTTTGAGTTTAAATTTGACATATAAATCAAGATACTCCTGGAGTGATTTTTTTGAGAAATCGGCAGTCTGACCATTGGTTTTGGTATAAATATATTTGAACTCCGAAAGATGCACTGGCGTATTGTCAACAGTAAACAAAACTGGATCGTCCTGTTTTAACTGGGCTTTCAGAAGATATGGGACTGCAGCTAGTATAGCGATCAAAGTGAAAATGCGCGGTTTCATGGCTATAATTTTGTTTTTATTCTCGAATGAGCAAACGTCAAAGCCTCTTATTAATTGCTTAAAAATCAAGGCTTCAGAAAAAGCGCTGCAAAGTTAAGGATAATGTTTCATTTTCTATTCTTGCCTTACTTTATTGACAGTTCGTTAACGGTTCAACTAATGTTACCTGTTATCGGTCAACTGGGGATTGGACTTCCCAGATTACAGGTAACTAATGGCAATACTACTCCTGAACATAGACCCGCTTTACTCTCTCAGATATAATAGTAAGTACTTCCAAGGGTATCGTATCATACACTTTTGCCAGTTCCCAAACTGAAAGATTTTCACCAAATATTTCAACTTCATCGCCCTCGCGTGCCTGTGGAATGTCGGTAATGTCAATCATACACATATCCATCGCCACGGTTCCTACTATACAAGCTCGCTGCCCATGAAGCCAGACCGAGAATTTACCATTACCTGCCGCTCGCCTCAAGCCATCGGCGTAACCAATAGAAATTGTACCGATACGCGACGGTCTTTCTGCTTTCCAACGCCGACCATATCCTACACTCTCCCCGGGATTAACTTCATGAATTTGAGAAATAGTTGCTTTTAAGGAAAGAACGGTAAATAATTTCTCTTTGAATTCGGAATAGTTATCTAAGCCATACAAACCAATGCCGAGGCGCACCATGTCCATTTGCCAATCGGGGAAGCGATGCACGCCAGCTGTGTTCAAGGCATGGCGCAAGGGCCGATAAGGGAGCGTTTCAACGACTTGCTCATACATTTTTTCAAATAACTGCAATTGCTCAATTGTAAAAACATCATGTTCAGGTGCTTCGCTCGCTGCCAAATGGGTAAAAATGGATTTGATTTCAATTTCAGGATGTGCTTGCAGAAGGTGAATTAATTCTGAGAGTTGATTTTCAGAAAAACCCAAGCGGTGCATACCGGTTTCCAACTTCAAATGAATTGGAAAATCGAGCGTTTTCTCATTTTGGTTTTTACTGAATAGGGCATAAGCTTTGAGCAACTTCAAAGAATAAATCTCCGGTTCTAGCTGATAGCGGCGCATGGCATCGAAACTCGCTTCTTCAGGATTCAAGACCATAATCGGAATGTGAATTCCCTCTTTTCGCAGTTCAATTCCTTCATCCGCATACGCAACTGTAAGATAATCAATGCCTTGAAATTCCAATAAACGGGCTACTTCCGCGCCACCACTGCCATACGCTGCTGCTTTTACCATCGCCATCGTGCGTACCCCTGGACGGAGATAACGACTATACAAATAAAGATTTCTTGTTAAGTTTTGAAGATTGATTTCCAGTACTGTTTTGTGCGCTTTTAAAGCCAGACGATTGGCAATCCGCTCGAAAGCAAATTGCCGCGCGCCTTTCAGTAAAATGGCTTCGTTTTGGAAATTTAATTGCTCAAATTGCTCAAAAAAAGCATTGGCGCTTGGAAAAAACCAACTTTCAATACTTTTTGGCAATTGATTTTTCAAAATAGCAATGGCTTCGCCAATAGCGATTAAGCGATTGATTTTTTTCTCTGCAATGAGTTGAGCTACTTTCGAGTAAAGTGTTTCCTGATTCTCGCCGCTTTGCAGAATGTCTGATAGAATCAGCGTTAGACGAGCTTTTTTGCGCTGCTGTTCTAAAAAATTTAGGGCTAAAGTCAAAGATGTCAAATCAGAATTATAGCTATCATTAACGAGGATGCAATTATTGATCGCTTCCTTCAGCTCCAGGCGCATTTCTACTGACTCCAGATGCGCCATGCGCTGTTGAATCGACTCGGCTTCGATACCCAAATGCAATAAAATAGCCCAACAATGGATGGCATTTTCAATAGAAGCTGCATCCGTAAAGGGGATGACGATTTGGTGTTTTTCGTTTTGAAAAAAGGCTTCGATAGAAGTCTGGCTTCTGGCTTCTGGTTGCTGGTTGCTGATGATTTGGATGATGCGTAAATCGGCATCTTGCGATTGTGACCAGGAGAAAGTTTTTTTATTTAAACTTTCAATTTCATTAGCAATCAGCGTATGATCTTTGCAATAAAAGATAATATCCGCAAACTCGAAAAGCTTGGCTTTCTCGTGGATTTTTTCCTTTATATTCGGAAAGCCTGCTGCGTGTGCCTCTCCAATGTTTGTGAACAATCCGATATTACAATGCACAATTGGCGCGAGCCGCTCCATCTCGCCCACTTGAGAGATGCCCGCTTCAAAAATGCCAAGATTATGCTCTGTTTGAATTTGCCAAACAGACAAGGGTACACCAAATTGAGAATTGTAACTTCTCGGACTCCGTACGATGTGAAAATCTTCTCGCAAAAGCTGATATAGCCACTCTTTGATAATTGTTTTGCCATTGCTGCCAGTAATGCCAATCACAGGCAAATAAAATCTTTGCCGATGATGCGCCGCCAATGCCTGCAAGGCATCTAAAGTATTGCTAACCAGAATAAAATTGGCTTCTGGATAATTTTTAAGATCAATTTTTTCAGAGATAACGAAGCTTCTGACCCCCTCAGCGTATAGCTGTGAAATGAATTCATGTGCATTATGGCGCGTGCCTTTCACTGCAAAAAACAATGCCGTAGCCGGAAAAAGAATTTGGCGGCTATCCAGCAGCAGATGTTCAATATAAGTGGAATTGGTGGAGTTCTGCAACAATTCGCCCTGCACAATGCGGGCGATGTCGGGGATGGTGTATTTCATATTAAACTAAAGCGATATCATTATTTCAAGCGACGATAGCGCTTTATAGATTTTATTTATATTTCTCAAACACTTTCTCAATGGCTGCCGCCAATTTGTGGTCTTTTTCGGTCACCACACCGCCAGCGTCATGTGTGTTGAGTTTAATTTCGACGGTGTTCCACGCATTACTCCAATTGGGATGGTGATTCATTTTCTCAGCATGAAATGCCACTTCGGTCATAAATGCAAAAGCTTCTTTGAAATCCTTGAACTTAAAAGTTGCCCTTAATTGATTATTTTCTTCTTGCCACATTTTTGAGATTCTTAGATGTCAAATAATAGATTTTAGACAGCGAGCAAGTCATACAGTTCAAAAGAAACTTGTCAATTGTCTAAAGTCTATTATCTATCGTCTAATCCTTGTGTTTATTGTTTGGGAAAATCGAGACTTCCCACATGAGAAGCCCCGATTTTTCGTGTTTTACAAACCTTTAATGCTCGAACCGAGCAACAATACAACAAAGCCTGCGGCTACCAGCCAAAAGGCATTCTCAGTCAAAAAACCAGATTTGGTAGCGACTTCGCCAATGATGCCGCCGAGACCCAGGAGGAGTCCTATTACCCAGGTAATGACTTTTGGTGCGTTGGTTTTCATGATACCCATTTTTTGTTTTGAAATAAGGTTTCTCAATTTCAAATGTAACAAAAAACGTTATATCTGTGGGCGTTCAGAAGATTTATTTGATGTTTCCACTAAAGTGTAGCACATTCCTGAAATACGCCACACTTTTACTTAAACTCCCAGTTAAATTGATCGAGCTGTTGTAAACTCAATTTCAATAATCGAATGCAGTTGTAAATATCTTGTTTGTGAGCCATTTCAATGGTTTGATGCAAATGCCGAAGCGGAATAGAAATCGCCCCAACAATAGCTCCGCGTTTGCCGTGCCGCTGAATGCCTCCAGTATCTGTGCCGCCGCCGGTCATGATTTCTGGCTGCCAGGGAATTTGTTGTTCGGTCGCCAGTTTTTTCAAATAGCTTACCATGCGATAGTCAGAAATTACGGTACCATCAAGGATTTTAATAGCAGCTCCGTGCCCCAGTTTAGTTACGACTTCGTGCGATTTAGCACCCGGCACATCGTAGGCAATGGTCACATCCAAACCAAAGCCAAAATCAGGATCAATCAAATGTGCCGAAGAAATAGCACCACGCAAACCAACTTCTTCTTGCACTGTGAAAACGGCATAAACATCATAAGGGAGGTTTTCTTTTTGCAATTCGCGCAAGGTTTCGATCAAAATAAACACGGATACCCGATTGTCAATCGATTTACTATTGACACAATCACCCATCTCGATCAGTTCGCGCTCACGGGTAACAGGATCGCCTATGACTACCCATTTTTCCACTTCTGCTTTTGGCATTCCCAGGTCGATAAAATATTCATTGATTGGAAGGGCTTTGTTTCGCTCTTCTGGCGACAGCATATGTATTGGTTTACAACCCATTACCCCGATTAAGTCTTTTCGACCGTGCACGATAACTCGCTGAGAAGTCAAGGTTTTTGGATCAAATCCTCCTAAAGGATAAAATCGAAGAAAACCATCGTCATCAATATGCGACACCATAAATCCAATCTCATCCATATGCGCCGCCACCATTACCTTCTTGCGTTCTTTACCGCGCTTGATAGCGATGACATTTCCCATTGCATCCAAGCGTACTTCATCAACCATCGGCGTCACTTCTTTTATCACTAATTCGCGGACTTTTTGCTCAAAGCCCGGCGCGCCGGGTGTCTCACATATTTTTTTTAGCAATGTTACATTAATCATTGGTGTGTAGTTTCTTGTGTCATCTCATAAATGAAGCGAAAATAGTACTATTTCATAAAAAATCAGGCCATTTTGCAGAGTAAGCCATTTTATCGCTAAAATTGCAAGGCATTTGGGGCTATAATTCAAATACATTAAAAGCAATTGCATGTTAATAAAATTTAAATAATTGACTATCAGATTATTAAAACAATAAATAATCAATGGTCAATGGTCAATTAGATCTATGTCGCTGATAAAAAAATTAGCCGGGGAAACCGCCATTTATGGCATTAGTAGCATCTTGAGCCGCCTGCTCAACTGGATCATCCTAACGCCTTATTTTACAAGGGTTTTCGCCACGGATGAGTATGGCATTGTTTCTGATTTATATACCTGGATTGCTTTGCTGTTGGTACTTTATACTTATCGGATGGAAACCGCCTTTTTTAGGTATGGGCGACAGAAAGAAAATTTGGACGTCACTTTTTCCACCGCTTCACTTTCGATACTTGGCACAACCCTTGTTTTTACTGTGTTTTTATTCCTTTTAGCTCAGCCGATTAGCAATTGGCTCAAATATCCTGGCCGCCCCGAATACGTATTATGGTTTGTCGGCATCGTAGCGGTAGATGCACTCAGCGCCATTCCTTTTGCTAGACTTCGTTTACTCAATCGTCCTATTCGCTTTGCTATACTTAAAACAGCCAGCATCATCATCAATATCCTCTTCGTTTTCTTTTTCTTGGAGGCTTGTCCTTTATTAATAGAACGAGGCTGGGGCTGGTTGAAAGTCATTTACAATCCTGATAACCGAATTGCTTATGTATTCATTGCTAACTTTTTAGCAAGTGCAATGATTTTGCTGGTACTCTTACCAATGTATTTTAAAATTCAATTCCAAAGGCCATCAAAAGATATACTGGATTCAGGTTCAGAAGAAATAATTATTAAGCCTAAAGTATTGTTTGATAAGCAATTATGGAAAAAAATGCTTTTTTATGCTTTGCCTTTGGTATTGGCAGGAATAGCCGGGATCGTTAATCAATTGATTGGTGTACCGATGATTAAATATTTGGCTTCTGATGATTTGAATTATAATCTCCAGCAGCTGGCATTTTTAGTGCCGCTTCCAAATTGGCTGTACTAATGAACCTTTTCACTCAAGCGTTTAACTACGCGGCAGAGCCTTTCTTCTTTCGCCACGCGGATCGGGAGGATTCCAAACAAATCTACGCACAGGTCGCGCAGGCCTTTTGCTATTGTTGGGAGCGTTGTGTTTTTAGGTATCATGCTTTATTTGGATGTTATCCAATATTTTTTAGGAGAAGATTTCCGAGAAGGCTTAGGCATCTTGCCTATTATGCTGATTGCCAATCTTTTCCTGGGCTTGTACTACAGTATGTCTATTTGGTTCAAATTATCTGATAACACTAGCATTGGTGGCTATATTGCGATCGGCGGTTCGGTGATTACACTTTTGATTAATTTCATCTTTATCCCTAATCCAGCCGTAGGTTACTTTGCGCCTGCATGGGCATCCTTGGCTTGCTATGGCTTTATGTTGGTGGCTTGCTATGTATTAGGGCAGCGATATTTTCCGATTACCTATCCAATAAAAAGAATAGTAATTTATATTCTGTTGGCAATCATATTATATGGTATTAGTGAATGGTTTAAAGTAAACTGGATTGCTGGTGGTGCGGCACTATATATTATTAATACAGCCATATTTATCCTTTATCTTTTAGTATTATTTCGTATAGAAAAGACTTTTTTTAGGCAAATTTTGACGGAAAAAAGCAATTAAACCGCAATTCCATTCTGTGCTTTAGCACTGAAACTATCCAATAAATGAATCGTTTGATCCAGGCTTTTAAGAATTATGACATTATCAAATGAGTAAATATTTTGTGCTACTACTTGATAACCAGAAAGTAAAACATTAGAATCAGGAAAGGTTTTTGACAATTTGTCTGCATAGCGTTGTACCGGTTCTTTCGCAAAAGTTTCGGTGATCATTGTAAAAATATGCGTGGGGCGATGTATATCATAAGCCTCTTTCAGGTCGGCAATAGTCATTTCCTGACCAATATAAATGACCTGATGACGGCGGGATTTGATGAGGTAGTGCATAAAGAGCATTGTGAGTTCCTGTTTTTCGCCTTCCGGCAGATAGAGCAAAAACTTTTTTGCATTTTTTATATTCGTAAACGGCTCTTTGTCAATGGCTACGATAATTTTTTGTCGGATCAGGTAACTCATAAAATTCTCTTGTGCAGGATTGATAGACCCTGTCAACCAAAGCAAATTTAATTTTTCAAGGAAAGGGTAAATGATTTCCAGCATGGTGCCTTCAAAGCCCATCTGTGCAATATTGGTAGAAACGATCCGATCAAACTTGAGTTCATCCATTTCGATCATAGAAATGGTAAGCGCGTCAAGCTGGGTATCGTATTCAAAATTGATTTCGGAGATGGCAGCTACTTTTTCAGCCACCTCTCGATGGCTCATTTGAGCAATTTTGGAGATTTTAATGCCGTTCTTATTTAGAAGTGCAATGTTCAAAAGGCGTTTTAAATCTTCGTCTTCGTAATACCGGATATTGGTTTGAGTACGCTCAGGGCTGATAATGCCGTAACGTTGCTCCCAAATCCTGATGGTATGGGCTTTTATACCTGACAATTTCTCCAAATCTTTTATAGAATATACCGCCACGATTTCGCTATTACTTGCTACAATTGGTTATCCATTGGCTTTTCGATCATCATAAAAAAGTGTGCATTTTTTTTAATACAAATGCTGCATTTTAGGGAATTATATACTAAAAATAGCCAATTGTCTAACAGAAACATCTAAAAATTGTTTTGCAAAATGTAATTTTCGTGACCAAACGGCAAGACGAAGCAGCGTCCGCTTTTACAAAAAAAGTAGATTATAGATTTTTTATTTATTTTTAGCCTGCTTTGCCACAGCAAATAAGAATTAATAATTGAATCAACTGCCCAGAGCGCTATGCAAAAGAACCACCCTATGAAAATATATACTTTACTCGTTTGTTTTATATTCTTATTCACTATAACAATTCATGCACAAGAACAGAGTTGTGTGTATCGATTGGAATTGTATGACTCTTTTGGCGATGGCTGGAATGATGCGTTTTTGACGCTGATCCTCAATGGTGATACGACTACTTTTACGTTGGATGGTGAAAACGACAATGGTTTCTTTCGCGCCATTCCTGTGGAGGTAACCAATGGCGATACGGCTCGTTTTTCTTTACTTCCGGCGATTTTGATGGGGAGTTGGCTTATGCTATTTTTTAACCCTGAAAATATTCGTGTATTCGCTAACGGGTAAAATCCTGTTGCCAATTTTATTTTTACAGCGGTGGTTGAATGTCCAACTTGCTTGGTCACTGCACCAAATACGGTGGAAGTAGGCGATGTACGTGCCTTTACAGCGCAAATCAGTTGGGAAGCGATTGAAGACGCTCAATTTTATCTTGTCGAATATGGGTTGAAAGGTTTCACTCCCGGCATGGGTAGCATTTCTAAGCCCGCAACGAATACTGTTACGCTTAGAGAGTTGTCAGAAAACAGTGAATATGAATTTTATTTGTCGACGGTTTGTGCTGGTGCTGACACTAGTCGACAAATTGGTCCTTATGAATTTAAAACGCTTTGGGCGAATAATGTGGGCATTATTGCCATTGGTACACCCGAAACGCAATGTGGCTTGGGCTCAGCAGAAAAAGTAACCGTGACACTCAGGAATTTTGGTGGCAATCCGCAATCCTTGATTCCTTTCAAATACAGCGTAAATGGCGTGGAGGCGGGTGTCCCGATTCCTGTAGATGGCTTTTTTACTGGCGTACTTGGTAAAGACAGCACGTTTACGGTAGAGTTTGAAACTACTTTTGATTTTTCAGAACCTGGAGAATATGTGATCCAAGCTTGGACAGAGTTAGAAGAAGAAAGTGAAACTTCTAACGATACAACGACGGTTTCGATCACCAGCATTCCTATTATTACACAATACCCTTACCAAACAGATTTTGAAGAATGGGGCAGCGGCTGGACGGTAAGTCCTGATAGTCGCAATCCTAGCTGGGAGTATGGCATTCCTGCTGGCACAATGATTAATGCTGCCGCGAGTGGCCAATATGCTTGGGTAACCAACCTGGATAGTCTCTACAACAATAGCGAATTATCTTATTTGCTTTCACCCTGCATGGATTTCTCAAGTTTGACAGTGGATCCTCGTATGACATTTTCATTGTATTTTGACTCAGAAGCTTGTTGTGATAAGGGATGGCTCGAGTCGAGTATAGACGATGGTAAAACGTGGAAGAAAGTAGGTACGGCGAGCGATGGTATCAATTGGTACAACGACGCCACCAACCTTTGGTGGGATGGCACAGGTGGATTTAGTGGATGGGTGACAGCCTCCAATATATTGGCAGGTACAGCTGGACAAGCCAGTGTACGCTTGCGTTTTGTTTTCTCCTCTGATGTCTCCGTAGGGCGTGAAGGCATGGCAATTGACGATATTTTTATCTCTGCTCCTTTGGCACGCGATTTGGCAACGCTTTCAGCTACTCATAATAATGATGAAGAGTGCGGCAGCGCAGAAGATCAAATCTCCATCACGATCAGTAATTTTGGCTCTTCCGAAGTAGCTGGCTTTGATGTAAGCTATCAATTGAATGGTGGTGCAATTATTACAGAAAATGTTGATACACTGAGCCTTGCGCCTGGCGAGCAAGCGACTTACACTTTTGAAACTCCGGTGAATACGATTGAAGGAATTACATTTGATGTCTTGGTTTGGGTCGATGATCCCGCTGATTTGTTAGTCGCAAACGATAGTACTTCTTTTAGCTTCGCAACAGCCCGGAGCTTGCCTTTCGGCGAAGACTTTGAAGGACGTGCGCTTCCGGCTGGCTGGTCGGTAGATAATCTTACCGCTGTTTTGAATACACATGGGAATACTTCTTATGTTGTTTCTGATAATTTATCTACCAGTGATCGAACCATGGAAGTGGTGACGCCCGCAGTTGGTGTAGTGGAAGCTGGTGATAGCTTGACTTTCGATTATCGAATCGTCAATTTTAATGGCAATGGTGCAACAGAATTAGGTACTGCCGATTCTATTATTGTGCAAATCTCTGTGAATTGTGGTGAGAATTATTCTACCATTTATAAAATTGCTCAGAGCAATCACATCCCGGACACTTTGCTGCAAACCGTCACGCTTTATTTGGATGATTATATTGGGGAAGTTGTCAAATTCCGCATCCGTGCTTTCTGGGGAGCAGGTGATTACTGGGTCGATTTTGACAATTTCAATATCATTCGATGCCCTTCATCATTAGGCTTGACCACACAAGTGCAAGACGAATCTAATGCGGGAGCCAATGACGGACAAGCCACAGTTGTTACTGCTGCCGGCGCCGAGCCTTTTACCTACCTTTGGAGTAATGGATCAACCGAAAGTAAGATCGATAAACTAGATGCGGGGACTTATATTGTTACCGTAACAGATCGTTTCGGATGTTCAGATGTTGCAGTTGCTGCGGTTAATACGCTTACAGATGTTCTTGACCCAGCGATAATTACGCTTGTTTCGCTTGCTCCAAATCCGACCTTCGGCGAGACCGTATTAAAGGCAACTTTATCCGAGACTTCTGATGTGCAAGTACAAGTATTTAATTTGCAAGGACAGCTAATTTTCCAGCGTTTGGAGCGGAACGCCAGCGTATTGAATATGACAATTGATTTGCGCAATCAACCTTCAGGAATGTATTTGATTCGATTGATCGCAAATGAACAGATACGGACAGAAAAACTTGTAAAGTCAAGATAAACAGCTTGTTAATTATTAAAGAATCAACGGGTGTCTTTGTTAAATCAAGGATGCCCGTTTCATTTGATAAACAATTTCAAATAAAAAGCGTATCCTTATTAATATTCTTGAAAATATAGCACACTTATTTCACTCTTTCAGCAGGATATATGAGAATAGGCATTGTTTGTTACCCGACGTATGGGGGGAGTGGCGTACTCGCTACGGAGCTTGGTTTGGCATTAGCAAAAAATGGTCATCAGGTTCATTTTATTACTTATCGGCGGCCTGTCAGGCTTTCCGCTTTTCATGAAAATGTGACTTTTCATGAAGTGACAGGCGAAGATTATCCATTGTTTGAATACCCTCCCTACGATACCGCCTTGGCCAGTAAAATGGTGGATGTGGTAAGATTTGAAAAACTGGATTTGCTGCATGTGCATTATGCTATCCCGCACGCGACGGTGGCTTATGTAGCAAAGAAAATTCTGCTTTCGGAAGGGCGCTACGTGCCTTATATTACTACCTTACACGGTACTGATATTACGATTGTTGGTAATAATAATACCTTTGCTCCTGTAGTCGAATTTTCGATTAATAAATCGGACGGTGTAACGGCAGTATCTGAAAGTCTTCGTCAGCAGACGTATGATTATTTCGACATCAAAAAAGAAATTAAAGTAATTTATAATTTCATTGATTTTGAACGCTTTGCAAAGAGCAATAAAGATCATTTCAAAAAAGCGATTGCACCTAACGGCGAACGCATATTGCTCCACGTATCCAATTTCCGAAAATTGAAGCGCGTAGAAGATGTCATTCAGGTTTTCAAGCGTGTACACGAAACGATTCCAAGCAAGTTAATTTTAATAGGAGATGGACCGGAGCGCCACAATATGGAGGAGCTTTCACGAAAGCTGGGGCTGCACCATGAAGTGCGCTTTTTGGGAAAACAAGATGCAATAGAAGAATTGCTGGCGATTGCGGATTTGTTTGTGATGCCTTCCGAAAGTGAAAGTTTTGGTCTGGCTGCCTTGGAAGCAATGGCTTGCGAAGTACCTGTGATATCAAGTAATGCCGGAGGCTTGCCGGAAGTCAATATTCATGGGGAAACTGGCTTGATGAGCGATGTGGGTGATGTAGAACAAATGGCGAAAAATGCGATTACTATTCTTGGAAATGAAGATACTTTACAAAAGTTTCGGGCAAATGCCTTAGCGCAAGCCAAACGATTTGATATTAAAAATATCCTTCCTCAATATGAGGCTTATTATGAGGAGGTTGTAAAGACAGCGGTTTATACCCCCAGCGAAAGCGAATATTGAAAATGGAAATGAGAAATGCTTAATTTTCTACTCCTTCCAGCCAGAAATTGTTGAATCCTTCGCCAATCGTGATGCTTACTTTTTCCATATTGAGTAATTCCAATAGCGCGAGGAATGTGACGATCGCGTGAATTCGATTTCTGCAATCTTTAAAAACGCTTTCAAATTTTGTTTTTACGCCTTTTTTTACTTTGCTCAAAATGCCTTCCTGTTCTGCTTCAATTGTATAGCTAAACTGTGCAATTTCATGTACCGTTCGAGGCTTGGACTCCTCAAAACGCTGCATCAATCGCTCAAATGTTCGCAATAATTTGAACAATGTGACAGATTCTAATTCATTATCTACCAATGCTTTCGTGGCGATTTGAGCCAATTCTTGTGCAACATTACCTCGCAGATTTTGCTGAGCGCGAAGTTCCTCCAGTTGTCGCATTTCTTCCAATACACTTTTGTAGCGTTTGTATTCGAGCAGTCGCTGCACCAGTTCTTCGCGCGGGTCGATTTCATTGCCTTCTTCATCCACTTGCTTTCGTGGAATGAGCATTTTGGCTTTAATCCTGCACAAGGTTGCCGCCACCAGGATAAATTCGCTTGCCAAGTCAATATTCATTTCCTCTGCCTGATGGATATAGGTCAGAAAATCGTCTGTGATTTTTGAAATGGGAATATCGTGGATATCCAATTCATCCCGCTCAATGAAAAAGAGCAGTAGATCGAATGGACCTTCAAATTGCGGTAGTTTTATGGTATAAGTTGCACTCATTTTGGGAAGTCAGATGTCAGAAAAGTGAAGCCAGACTTGTTTGTTTTTCCAAAAATACATTATTTTAATCTATTTTGGTATAAATGTACAAAGGCACCGCCTTTTGCTAAAGCGATGCCTCTGATTCTATGAAGATTGTTGTACTTGATTTGAATTAAGCACTTTCCAGGGCTGCTGCGCCACCTACGATTTCGAGAATCTCTTTCGTAATAGATTCCTGGCGAGCCTTGTTATAAGTCAAGCGTAGTTCTTTCATCAAGTCTTCTGCATTCTCTGTTGCCTTATCCATCGCCGTCATGCGTGCACCATGCTCCGAAGCATGTGTGTCCAACATATAACGGAAAAACTGCGTATGTAAAATATTAGGAATCAAATATCCCAATAGGCTTTCCATGTCTGGCTCAAAGATATAATCGGCTTTCAGCTTGCTTTCTTCAGATTCGATTTTTGCAACTGGCAAGAAACGCTCCGCTTCTGCGAATTGAGTAGCTGCATTTTTGAAGCGACCATAAGCGACGGTTACTTCATCATATTTTTTATCTTCAAAAGCCTGCATCAAGCGACCGGAAATTTCCGAAACCTTTTCAAAACTCAGGTTCGCAAAAAGATTAACATATTCGCTGATAATCGTACAATCCTGATAGCGCTTCCGCATGAAATCATAGCCACGTTTTCCCACAAAAAGTAGCGTCAAATCACCTTTTGCACGTACATCCGCATACTTTGTCTCAATTTCTTTGATAGCAGCTTTGATCACATTGGAATTAAACGCGCCACACAAACCGCGATTGGAAGTAACTATTACGACACAAGCTTTCTCCACCGGGCGTTCCTTTGCCAGGTCAATAGAAAGATCGCCTTCCACATTCGACAGAATATTGCGCAGCATAGCATTGAGCTTGTTAGCATAAGGGCGCATCTGTGTGATCGCCTGTTGTGCTCGGCGGAGTTTCGCAGCAGATACCATTTTCATAGCTTTGGTGATCTGCTGTGTATTTTGCACAGAGCGGATACGCTCACGTACCTCTTTTAAATTCCCTGGCATTTATTTTGGATTTTTTTGGAAGCGAGAGGTCAGAAGTCAGACTTGAAGATAGTCTGGCATCTGGCATCCGGCTTCTGACATCTAAAATTACTTCTTATACTGCGCTGACATTTCAGCGGCTAATGTTTCTACTTTTTCAGACTTTCGTCTTCCAATTTCCCTTTCTTAAACTCTGCCAAAATCTCTGGATGCTGCTTTTCAAGGGCAATCAGGAAGCCTTTTTCAAATTCCTGCACTTTTTCTACTGGCACGTTTCTAAGTAAGTTTTTCGTACCGAGATAAATAATAGCAACTTGCTTCTCAACGGAAACCGGCGAATATTGTGGTTGCTTCAAGATTTCCACATTTCGTTTACCTTTTTCCAAAACTGCTGCCGTAGCCGCATCCAAGTCGGAACCGAATTTTGAGAAAGCCTCCAATTCGCGGTATTGCGCTTGGTCGAGCTTCAATGTACCTGCTACTTTCTTCATCGATTTGATCTGTGCAGCACCACCTACCCGCGATACCGAGATACCTACGTTGATGGCAGGGCGGATACCAGCGTTGAACAAGCCTGATTCCAGGAATATCTGACCATCGGTAATGGAAATTACATTGGTTGGGATATAAGCAGAAACGTCACCCGCTTGGGTTTCAATAATTGGAAGCGCTGTTAAAGAGCCACCGCCTTTCACTAAAGGCTGACCCTTCTCATCTTTTGCATCTTTCAAAGACTCTGGCAAATCATTCATCTGACGAGCAATATCGTCATTAGAAATAATCTTAGCCGCACGCTCTAACAAACGAGAGTGCAAATAGAATACATCACCAGGATAAGCCTCGCGTCCAGGAGGGCGACGCAACAACAAGGATACTTCACGATAAGAAACCGCTTGCTTCGATAAATCATCATAAATAATCAATGCCGGGCGACCCGTGTCGCGGAAATACTCACCGATGCAAGCTCCGGCAAATGGTGCGTAGAATTTCAGCGGTGCAGGATCGGCAGCCGAGGCAGATACGATCACGGTATAATCCATTGCACCATGCTCCTCCAGTGTACGCGCTACCTGAGCTACAGTAGATGCCTTTTGACCAGAAGCTACGTAGATACAGTAAACTGTTTCGCCGCGTTCGTGGAATTCTTTCTGGTTGATGATGGTGTCAATTGCAATCGCTGTCTTGCCCGTCTGACGGTCGCCGATGATCAATTCCCGCTGGCCGCGACCAATTGGAATCATCGCATCAATAGCTTTGATACCTGTTTGCAATGGTTCACTCACCGGCTGACGGAAGATAACACCCGGAGCTTTACGCTCCAAGGGCATTTCGTACTTCGCACCTTTGATTTCGCCTTTGCCATCAATTGGTTGACCCAGTGGATTCACCACGCGACCCACAAAGCCTTCGCCTACCTGGATAGAGGCGATACGACCAGTACGTTTTACACGCGAACCTTCTTTGATACCGTCGCCTTCCCCCATCAATACCACACCCACGTTATCTTCTTCAAGGTTCAAAACGATTGCTTCCACTCCGGTCTCAAACTCTACCAATTCCCCAGCTTGGGCTTTGGTCAGACCATACACACGGGCGATACCATCACCGACTTGCAATACAGTGCCAAATTCTTCCAGTTCCGTAGCGCTGCTGAAACCAGAGAGTTGTTGCTTGAGTATCGCGGATATTTCATCAGGTTTTACGTCAACCATATCTTTAGAAATTATTTATTGTTATTTACTGATTGTTAACTGTTTAACAATTAACAATTTTGAATTTTTTACCTGGCAATTATTTGCGATATATATAAATTATCTTCAAATTCTTTCTTCAACTCTTCCAACTTGCTTTTCACACTGGCATCATAAATTTTTCCATCAAATTCCAGAATAAACCCTCCGATAAGCTTTTCATCCACTACCACTTCGATTTGCACATTATCATCCGTTTCTATGCTTGTTTCTAAACGATCATGAATGGCCTTCACCGCCGCCTCGCCCAGTGTGGCAGCAGTAATAAGTCGTACACTGGTAATATGCTTGTATTTTTTATACTCCTGGATGAATTCGTTGGCGATTTCCGGCAGATAGGCTTCGCGCCCTTTTTTAATGAGAATGCGCAAGAACGCCATAGTTAGTTCATCATACTGGGAGGCAAACAATTTTTCTATTACTTGTTGCTTTTTACCATGGTGAATCACTGGGCTTTTTATAAATAAATGAAAATCGCGGTTTTGTGTCGCTTGTTTGAAAGACTGTACATCTTCCAATACCCTATCCAGTTTTTTCTGCTCAATGGCAAGATCGGCCAGGGATTTTGCATATCTATGTGCTATTCTTGCTACGGACATATCTTAAATTTGAAATGGGAAATCCGAGATGAGAAAAATTCAAATCTTGATTTCAAATTTCTGATTTAGTTCAACTTCATTTCATCAACCAAAGTATTCACAAATTTTTCCTGTTCGATATTGCCTTGCAGTTCTTTGCGAATGATCTTTTCAGCAATTTCCAAAGAAATTTTTCCTACCTGATTTTTAATATCGGTGACCGCCGCCATGCGCTGGTGCTCGATCTGTTGCTTGGCGTCGGTGATAATCTTATTGTATTCTTGTTTGGCTTTTTCCTTTGCTTCTTTGACGATGCTTTCCTTTGCCTCATTCGCTTCACGCAATATTTTCATGCGCTCTTCCTGTGCTTGACGAAGCAATTGCTCGTTTTCTGCTTTCAGATTTGCCATTTCTTCACGCGCCTTTTTGGCTTCATCCAGGGATTTTTGGATATCTTCTTCACGCTGCTTCAGTGCATTCTGGATTGGTCTGAATGCAAAACGCCCCATTAGGGTCCAAAACAAAATAAAAATAAGAGCCGTCCAGAGTATTAATCCTGGATTAGGCTGCATGGCTGTGAAATCTGCAAGAAATATCATTTTATATAGATTTGAAATGTAAAGAATGAGACTCGAATCATCTTCTTATCTCCGATTTCAAATTTTTGCTTTTGAGTGAAGGGCTGAAACCAAGACCAACCGTCCCGAGTATTCAACCCTAATTTTTTGTGCTGGTCTGATTACTTGATCAAGATACCAAGCAGGATTGCGATCAGGGCTGCACCTTCAATCAAGGCTGCCATCAGGATCATGTTCGAGCGAATGTCGCCCACTGCTTCTGGCTGACGAGCGATAGATTCCATCGCTTTGCCGCCAATTGTACCAATGCCAAGACCTGCACCGATAACTGCTAAACCAGCTCCAATTGCTGCTAATCCAGTCATGTTAATTTGAATTTATGATGATAAAATAACTTCTTTTTAAACTTGGAAGTCTGAATTCAGAAGTTTGAACTTTTCCAATTTAATGGTGATGCGGTTCTTCAATCGCAGCACTGATATAGGACGCACTTAAAATACAGAATACAAAAGCTTGTACCAAAGCCACCAGCAATTCCAGCGCCATCATAAACATCGTCAATGGCACGGCCATAAGCGTGCCAACTACACCACCACCTAAATTCTTACCAGATTCGCCAAAAATAAAAATCAAACCGACGAAAATTACCATTACGATGTGTCCACCAGTGATGTTGGCAAAGAGACGAAGCATCAAGGTCAAAGGCTTGATGAATAAACCCATGATTTCTACGGGTGTCAAAATCAGCACTTTGAGCAATGCAGGTACACCCGGCATCCAAAGCGTATGCTCCCAGTAGTGTTTGTTGCCACTGAAATTGGTAATAAAAAATGTAATCAGGGCCAAAACCATTGTCACTGCTAAGTTTCCAGTTACGTTGCCACCGATTACAGGAATTTGCCCGATTAAGTTGAGTCCAAGAATAAAGAAGAAAATGGACATCAGGAAGGGCAAGTATTTTTCGTATTTATTTCCTAAAAATGGAATTGCTACTTCGTCGCGAATAAAAGTAAAAATGGGCTCGAGAACCGATTGAACACCTTTGGGGGCTTGCCCTTTGCGCGCTGCGTAGCCTTTCACAGCTTGCCGGAACAACCAGAACAAAACGATAAAGGTGAGAATCATCGTAAGCACATTCTTGGTAAGAGAGAAATCATAGAAAGAAGTCAATCCGCCTCCAAGAATTCCGCCATCCAATGTTGATTTTTTTTCCAGGTCGTAACACTCGCCATTATAAACAACTTCATAAACATCGACAGAATCAGTTCCGACTAAAGCCTTATTATGATTTACACATTCAATTTCTACTTCTTCAGCCGGGAATTTTGCTTCTGGAACGCGCATCACGCTACCATCCACCAGCACATACCTGCCAATAGCCTTCATACCTGTGCCGTGTGCATCCAATTTCCCAAATTTGCTCGACATGAAAAAAGATAATCCCTGATCTGGCGCGTACAAGATACAAGGCAAGGGCATGAACAAAGTACCAAAAATTTGAAAGACATTAGCATCGCCAGTGTGATGAAAAGCAGTAGCAGCAGGATCAAATTTTTCTTCGTGGTGCTCATGACAGGCACAGCCGTGCCCTTCATCGTGATGTTCGGGGTTTGCGTGCTGTTCTTGAGAAGCTTCATTTTGTTCACTTTCGGAATGATTTTCCTGTGCAAATCCAAAAGCCAAAGAACCAGCAAAAATTAAGAAACTCAGTATTATCTTGCGCATCGGGACAAATCTTCGTTTTCCTTTTTCAAAGCAGGTGCAAAAGTAAGGAGCGAAATCCGATTAACAAAGCCTTATTCATCTTTTTTTACAAAGGAATGATGCTTGGAAAGACTGAAAAACAATCAGTTATGCAAACTGACACCCGAACAAAGTTATAGCAAATTGCTCTTTTGAATAATAAAAAAGAAAAATGTTTGTCCGCTAAATAAGCTTACGAAATTTTGATTGGAAGGAAGCTTAAATTGCCGAATGTGTATAGATGAAATTAAAAGCCAGAACACAAGTTTTATAGCAATATTTTAATCATCTAATTCCTCTACTTCCACTTCTGAAAAGCTGTCCACGGTTACATTCTTTCTCAGGAAATTGCACCATTGACAATCGGATTTACCGCAGCCTTCATAAAATTCATGGTTCATAATCCTGGCGTACGTTTCTTGAATCAACTGCCTAAGAAATACGGTATCCTTACTCGAAAAATCAATGGATTTGCTTGTGAATTGACCTTTGCTATCGGCATCCAGCCAAGTAATAAGGCCTGAATTGATATGTCGGGAACTACGCTCTGTACTCTCGTATAGGAGTTTATAAAACACCAATTGTCGCCAATAACTACCGCCATAAGGAGGCGTTTTGTCAGCATCACGCAGGCGTGCCGCATCAGCCTTACCGATTTTATAATCTACTATAGTTGCAGTCAGTTGCTCTTGTAAATCAAGGCGATCAAGCGTACCCGTGACAGGGACGCCGTCAATCTGGGCATTGCGAATGGTGAACTCTACACGAACATTCTTAGTCCAACTGTCCAAATGCTTTTGATAATAAGCTCCTAGATTTCGCCGCCCCAACTCTAATCGTCGCTCAAATTCGCGTTTGGAAAAATTACCTTGCAGTTTTTGCATTTCTTCATCGAATAATCGCACCAATGTTGCTTCATCGGGGAAAGCTTTGCTCCTGGATAAAAGCATTTTTTCAAATAATCGCCTCAACGCGTTGTGCATCGCTGTGCCATAACTTGCGCTTTCACTTGGCAATACGGGTACTTTCAATATATTTTCAAAGTAAAATCCGAGTGGGCATTTCAGGTATTGATTTAACGCAGAAATATTCAAGCTAAAGCCTTCCAAAAGTTTATCTATCAATGTTTTATCTGGCGTATTAATAGTAGGTGTAGGTAATTCGGAGAGTTGTAGTAATTGAGAATCAAGAATCAATGCTTCAGACACAATACGATTTTCAACTTGCAAATCCACACCATTGACGATTTCATCTACAAAAACCGCTCGTTGCAACTCCTTTCCTGCGTTATCCTGTTCGCTATAAGAAATGTGCAATAGCTCTTTAGCTCTTGTCATTGCTACATAAAACAATCGCCGGCGGGCTTCCATAGGGTCTTCTTCGCTAGAAAAAGTAAGCGTGTCAGGTAAAAGAAAACGGTAAGAACCGTTGCGACCAGAAGCTTCCCAGTTATCTTTCACACAATCAATCAAAAAAACACGCTGGAACTCCAAGCCTTTGGCGCTATGTGCCGTGATAAGATTCACACCGTGCGCTACGGTAGTCACTTTGTTGATGCCAATTGGTAAGCGATTGGCATCCATGCTTTGCAGCATTTCCAATAGATGGCTCAATGTAAGGCGCGGATGGCGTTCGGTTTCTTCTTTGACAAAATCGAAAAAAGTTTTAATTATTTGCAAAAGCCAGACTTTGTCAGGATGCTCGGTCACCATTTTAAGCAACCCGCTGCGATTGATAATTTTTTCTAATAGCCCGGGCAGGCTCGTGCCACTTAGTTCACTGAGTAAATTGTCAATCAAATCAGATAAACGCTGAATCGACTCTGGGCGCTCCAAATTTAATTCGGATAATACGGATTGCTTTCGTAAAACGTTGCGCAACCTTGGGCGTTCCGTGATTTCAAATTTTGCCAGATAAATACTCAATTTCGTAATGTCCAATTGTGACAAGCCCCAAAAATCTACATACAACAAGCGAAACAGCAAATGCTCTCCACTATGTGAATATTGGTACTCGGCTTGCAAATATTCTAAGAAGGTTCTCAGATTGCGAATGAGAGGAAGGTCAAGAATATTGACGCGGCGCTTGGTATTATAAGGAATTCCTTTTTTTTCAAGGAGCGAAATAATATTTTGTGCTTGTTTGTGCTTGGCGTAAATCACTGCCACTTCTTCCAATGGAAAACCGGAATGGTACATGACTTCGATTTGGTTGACAATATCCACTTCCTCTTGTGTTCGATTGGGATAGGACACAATTTGGGGCAATATTTCCAAATCACTAAATTGCGGATGCTTCGCTTGTAATATTTTTTCTATACCTAATTCTTTTAATGTATTGATAATACGGATTTGATTATGAAGGATTAATGCTTTAGAAGTATCTAAAATACGTTGCGAGGAGCGGTAATTTTCATTCAATAGCACTAAGCGCAACTCATTTTTATAACTTTTGTAAAAATCCGTAAGATTTTTTAAACGCGCGCCCTGAAATTCATAAATAGATTGATCATCATCGCCAACGATAAAAATATTCGGACTATCCCAATATTCGACCAATTTTTGCAAAATTTTATTCTGCGCACCATTCGTGTCTTGATACTCATCCACCAAAAAATATAAATATTGCTCTTGATAATTGCGCAGCAATGCCTCGTTTTCCTCAAAAACCTGCAGCACCCAAAGAATCATATCGTCGTAATCGTAGCGTCGTGCCTCGCGCATCATTTCTTCAAACCTCGGATACAGTGCTGCGGCCGCTCGCAGACGTTCCATTCGCTCTGTTGTTTCTTCGATCTTGGCTAGTTTAAGTTCGCCTTTATTGAAATTCCCTCGGGTCACCTGGTAGAGAAACTCCTTGCGATTGGGCAAATCGAGTAGGTATTCGTCGATTTTATTGTGGATGTATTCTGATGTCCAAGCTTCTGTTTTCATCAACTTGAACAGTTCATATAAGTGTTTTTCATAAAAATAAACGTCCGATTGCCCACGCTTAATTGGATGCTCTACATCCAATTCATCAATGATATTGCGAATGATTTCCACTCGCTCAAGATCACTCAAAGGCTCTAAATCGCTGCGACCAAACAACTCTAAGTTATCCTGAATAATGCTGTTGCAAAATGAATGAAAAGTGAAAATATGCACCCGATGGGCTTCGGGGCCAATCAACTCAAGCAGTCGGCGACGCATGGCATGCACCCCTGCATCTGTGAAAGTGAGGCAAAGAATATTTTGTGGAAGTGTATCGGTTTCTAATAAAATGCGTCCAACTCGGGCTGCCAGGATTTGTGTTTTGCCGGTGCCAGGGCCTGCGATTACCAAGACTGGCCCTTCGATTTGGTCAACAGCCTCAAGTTGAGCAAGATTCAAGCGCTCTAGTTCTAATAAGAAAGTCTCTTTATGTTGCTGTAAAGCTTGCAATGTTGATTTGGCTATTTGCTAAACCCAAAAGTAAGCATTAATCGCTCAACATTACACGATGCTTGGCGTCTCCATTTCTTTTTTCAACTTATCCATGTCGCGCACAAGTAGGCGACGGCGGTCAAAAGTGAGAATATTCTTTTCTCGAAGCTCATTGAGTACGGTATTCACCGTTTGGCGAGAAGTAGCAGTTAGATTGGCAATCTCTTGGTGCGTCAAAAATTTGCGAACCAACATTTCGTAACCAACGCGTTGTCCTTTTTTGCTGGCTAAATCATATAAATATTCAACAATTCTTGAGCGAGAATCTTTAAAAACCAGGGATTCCAGGCGTTGCTCCAATTCTAACATTCTGGAACCCATAATTTTCATCAAGAAAAGGCTAAGATCATTTCGATCGCGCATCAGCGATTTCATTTCTTCGATACCGATTACACAAACGGTTGCTTCTTCCATCACATAAGCAAAATCGCGGCGTTTGTCCTCACCGATTAGCGATAACTCGCCAAAAACTTCACCTTTGCCCAATATTGCTTTGGTAATTTCCTTACCAGAATCACCGTAAGAACCTATTTTTACACGCCCTTCGGTAAGAAAAAAAATTCGATCAGAAAATTCTTCGGGAAGGTAGATATATTCGCCTTTTTTATATATTTTATGGATGTGCCGCTCCATACCACCCTCTTTCGCATTTTTTTGCGGGCAAAAAAGTAGTGTTACATCTATATTCTCTAAATACCAAAATGATTGATTACTCATTGGTTAGGAGATTTATTTACATGGAAACAAGCTTTTGGCTTCTTGGTTTTTTAAATATTGACAAAATCGTGTCATAGGTCATTATCCTATCAAAAATAAAATTTTTTCCTGGCGAAAGAAGGAGATATTAATCCTCATCTGGTCGCAGATCAAAGCGCGATTGAAGCTCTTGAAGTAGCGGATTTGTTTCGCGCATTTTTAAGTACTTTTCCTTGACAGTCAAAGGTTTGGGTGGAGAGGCAGTTTGTTTTTTCTCACTCTTTTTTACAGAAAACATCAACTCCGTTTCATCAAAGTATCGGCGAATATACTCTATCAAACCAGATTCCTCCCTAATAGCATTTTCTGCCAATGAAGAATTGGCAATAGCGATGATATGCTTTTGCTCCAAATGGAGTGCTGCATCTTGCAACAGGATTTTTACAGCATCTGGTTGTTCACTATTATCTACATATTGCTGCCAAGCGATTGTCAGTTCTTCCAATGTGAGCTCAGGAGCATCTTCTTTGCCATTATTGTTTTCTTCTCCTTTCACTTCTTCCAATAGTGCATTCAAGCCGCCGCTCAGTTTAGGCATACTGTGCTTATCCGAATTTTTTGCTTTCGCAAATAAAGAAGGCGTAGCTTCGTTAGATGGTGGCTCGTGATAGGAATAAGTAATTGATTCCTGGTCACTTACAATTGGCGGTTGGTCACTGGTGGCTGGCAACTGTTGCCCGGCTTCCGACCTCGGACTTCCGACTTCGGACTTCCGATTTCCAATTTCTAATTCTCCATCAGGCTTTTTTTTTTCTTCACCAACCAGTTCCGGTTGCCGCGCTATTTGGATTGCTCGGTTCACATAAGTCATTTTTATCAAGGCCATTTCTACATGAAGTCGCTTATTCCGGGCATTTTTATATTCTATATCACAATCATTTGAAATATTTAAAGCAGTGAGAATAAACGCGGAAGGTGTGATTTGGGACTGTTCAAAATATCGCGCTTGCAAAGTGTCGCTAATTTCAAGCAATTGCAGCGTTTGCTCATCTTTGCAAACCAATAGATTGCGCAAATGCTCGGCGAAGCCATTGATAAACAACTCTGGATCAAAGCCTTTTCTAAGAATATCATCAAAAATCAATAGTACTTTGGAAATATCTTCGACCAAGAGCGCATCTACCATCCGAAAATAGTAGTCGTAATCCAGTACATTCAGGTTGGAAATGACATCCTGGTAAATAATTTTTTTGCCCGAAAACGCTACGATTCGATCGAAAATAGACAAGGCATCGCGCAGCGCACCGTCGGCTTTTTGGGCAATGATGTGCAATGCATCTTCCTCAGCGTCAATGCTTTCTGTTTTACAAATATGCTGCAAATGCGCCACCATGTCTTGCACCTGAATCCGACGAAAGTCATAAATCTGGCAGCGCGACAAGATTGTTGGAATGATTTTATGCTTCTCTGTTGTTGCTAGTATAAAAATAGCGTAGGGCGGCGGCTCTTCCAGCGTTTTCAAAAAAGCATTAAACGCTTGCTGAGAAAGCATGTGTACCTCGTCAATAATGAATACTTTGTACCTGCCTTGTTGTGGTTGAAAGCGCACCTGTTCTATCAGCGCTCGGATATGCTCTACCGAGTTATTCGACGCAGCGTCTAATTCGGTGATATTAAATGAAGCATTTTCATTGAAAGATTTGCAGGAACTACACTCGTTGCAAGGCTCGAAATCCTTCGTAAGATTCTGACAATTAAGCACTTTTGCCAGAATACGCGCACAAGTCGTTTTCCCTACACCGCGTGGCCCACAGAACAAGAAAGCGTGCGCCAGTTGCCCACTCTGCAAAGCATTCTTTAAGGTACGCGACACGTGCTCCTGTCCTACCACATCCTCAAAGCGATTTGGGCGATATTTTCTAGCCGATACGACGAAATTGCTCATTCAATTTTGGTTGAAAAGTTGATAGGTTGAAGGGCTTCTATTTTGAAAGTTTTCAACTCATCCATCGAAGTTCAAAGGTACAAAAAATAATAGGGTGGGAAAATTGAATTTTGAGATCAAGAGCGGTGTCGTTTTTCTAATACCTCTATCACATCTTGTAATTGATAGTCTTTAGCGGCAAGCAAAATCAAATAATGGTAAAGTAAATCCGCGGCTTCATTTAAAAATAATTCCTCATTATTATCCTTGGATTCAATGACCAATTCTACTGCTTCTTCGCCTACTTTTTGTGCCACTTTGTTGATTCCTTTTTGAAACAATGAAGTAGTGTAAGAACCTTCTTTTGGATTGGCTTTGCGGTCTTGAATGATTTTTTCGAGTTTTAAAAGAAAATTATCCGATTCGTTCACTTCGTCAAAACAAGTATCGGCGCCCGTGTGGCAGGTGGGGCCGTCGGGGCGGGCTTTGATAAGAATCGTATCATTGTCACAATCTACTTGAATATCAACGATATGTAGAAAATTGCCAGAAGTTTCACCTTTCGTCCACAAGCGATTTTTGCTACGGCTAAAAAAGGTGACGATTTTTTCGTCTAATGTTTTTTGCAAGGCTTCTGCATTCATGTAGCCGAGCATTAAAATCTTATTTGTAATAGAATCCTGAATAATTGCAGGAATCAAACCATCTGTTTTTGTAAAATCAAGTTGCTGAATATTCATTAACCAAGTGTCTATGTATTTGAAAATCAATTTCTTACTACAATATTTTTTGCCTTCAAAAATTGCTTCAACTCCCCAATCCCAATCTCCTTAAAATGAAAAATACTCGCCGCCAGCCCCGCATCTGCTTTGCCTTTTGTGAAAACTTCTTGAAAATGTTCCATCGTACCCGCCCCGCCCGAAGCAATCACCGGAATTGAAACCGATTCGGAAACCTGCGCCGTAATATTACATGCAAAACCTTGCTTTACGCCATCATGATTCATCGACGTGAATAGAATTTCGCCCGCACCGCGATTTTCGGCTTCTTTCACCCAATCCAATAATTTAATATCGGTTGGAATTCTACCGCCATTCAAATGCACAAACCATTCACTATCAATCTCTTTTGCATCCACCGCCAGCACGACAAACTGACTCCCAAACGCCTTTGCCATTTCATCAATCAATTCCGGACGCCGCACGGCTGCGGAGTTGATCGAAACCTTATCCGCCCCGCAAGTCAGCAGCACATCGGCATCTTCCACTACATTAATTCCACCGCCGATGGTAAATGGAATATTCAAATGTTGCGCAATATTCCGCGCCAGTGCCGCCATCGTTTTGCGCTTCTCATGCGTCGCCGTGATGTCGAGAAACACCAATTCATCCGCGCCCTGCTCGCTATACAAAGCGCCCAATTCCACCGGATCGCCCGCGTCGCGCAGGTTTTCAAAATTAACGCCCTTTACCGTGCGCCCGTCCTTGATGTCGAGGCAGGGAATGATTCTTTTTGCAAGCATTTTTGTTGTGTTCGTGTGTTCCTGTATTCGTGTGTTCGTGTGTTCACGCTATACCTGAACACTTGAACACATCGAACATGAACACAATTTTAAAATCACTTGGTCGATCTTTCTCTAAGTCACTCGTTCACCCAGTCACTAAGTCTCCTAGTCTCAACCTCTCCTCATAAATCGCCTTCCCCACAATCGCTCCAAAACACCCAATTTCCCTCAATTTCTCAATTTCCTCCAAACTCGTCACCCCGCCACTCGCAATTAGTTTCAATCCAGGAAACCTTTTCAAAATTTCCTCGTACAAACTAATAGCCGAACCTTGCAGCAGCCCATCTTTCGAGATGTCGGTACAAATTACGTTTTCCACATTTTTTTCCACATATCCACATAGGAATGTGAATAAGTTCGTATTGCTCTGTTCCTGCCAGCCGGAAACCGCGATATTTCCATCCTTCACATCCGCACCGAGAATGATGCGATCTGCACCATATTCTTCAAGCCAACCTAGGAATAATTCTGGATTTTTCACTGCCACCGTGCCGCCCGTAATTTGCTTCGCCCCCGATTCAAACGCAATTTTTACATCGGCATCTGATTTCAATCCCCCCCCAAAATCAATCCACAAATTTGTTTGCAAGGCAATGGCTTCCAGTACTTTATGATTCACAATCCGACTCGCTTTCGCACCGTCCAAATCCACCAGATGCAGTCGCGTCAAGCCCGCCGCCTCAAACTCCTTGGCAACTTCCACCGGATTTTCGTTATACACTTTTTTTTGCGCGTAGTCGCCCTGCGTCAGGCGCACGCATTTTCCATCAATAATATCTATGGCTGGTATGATGTGCATATTAAATGTAAAATGTAAAACCGCGAAATGTAAAATGTAAAAGTCAACTCAACAAATTTTTATATTTTACATTTAAAATCTTGCGGTTTTGCGATTGAACATGAATTCTAAAAACTCAATTATTATACAATCTCATAATTTCTTCTGGAATTTCTGGTTCTTTTATTTTGAACGGCAATTTCTTTGTAATACGCCAGCGATGCAGCCAGGAGAAGCCGCCTTTCCCAATATAATTTTCCGGCTCTTGATATACTTCATCTTGTAATGCTGCTTCTAATGTAATAAATGTATAACCCTTCGCTTTAAATAAGTCCGCTACTTTATCAAAATAATCCGCATTAATTTGATTGGCATGGCATAGAAAAATATGTCGTATAGGGCTTCCCATTACTTGTTGCGTTAATTCTTCATGATAATCAATCATCGCACTTACATATTGTAAATAAGCCTCGCCGATCATTTTCATCGTTTTACTATCTTTCTTTTTATAAGCATTTACGTAAGCTTTATTAAAAATATAATCTTCATTGTCAATGGTAACTGGCGCATTTTCATAGCCTTGTGCCTTTAAAAATATTTCAAATTCTGCTTTTTTCAAGCTATCAGGTCCTGCGTGTAAAAATGGGAAACGAAAATATTTTTGCGTTTGATTATATTTATTACACAGTTGACTAATAATAATTTCGCCTTTTAAAAAATCTGTTTTATAATCTTCTAATGAAGTTGTATTAAAATCAGGATGCGAAAAAGTATGATTACCCAATAGCTGCCCTGCTTCCAGCCAGCTTTCCAATAGCGCTACACGAGCATCTATTTCATTTAATTTCATCAATTTTTGTTCATTCACAAAACCTACCACTGGCATATTATATGCCCGAAAATGACTTAATAATTTCCGGGTATTTTGCTGTGTCTGTTCCAGGGAAATTTCCATTACAAATGGTAAATCGTCCATTGTAATGGCAACTTGTTTTGACTGCGCCCATAAACAATGCGTTATTAAAAAAAGAATTAATACAAGTGTCAGGTGATGTTTCATAATAATATAATTTTTACAAGCTTAAAAAATTCCTCAAAATCCGTTCCCCCACGCTCCCCGACTTTTCCGGGTGAAATTGTGTCGCATAAAAATTATCTTTTTGCACAGCGGAACTAAATGGAATTGTATAATCTGTTAATGCGGTTGTAAAATTCCCCGCTTCTACATAATAACTATGTACGAAATAAACATATTCCCCTTCTAAATCGGATGTAAAAATCCCATTTTTTAAATTATATAATGCATTCCAACCTATGTGCGGCACTTTCTCGCCATTTTTCGGACGAAATTTTATTACATTTTGCGGTATAATACCTAAACACGGCGTATCATTTTCTTCCGAATGTTCGCATAATAACTGCATGCCCAAACAAATGCCCAGCACCGGCTGCGCCAGGCTGCGAATCACCTCATCCAAGCCGCGTTCGCGCAGGTAACGCATGGTGGTATTCGCCTCGCCCACGCCCGGGAAGATGACTTTTTTCGCGGCGCGAATTGTTGCCGGATCGTCCGTTAATATTGCCTCTACGCCTAATCTTTCCATCGCAAAAAGCACCGATTGAACATTACCAGCATTATAATTTATAATTGCTACTTCCATTTTTATATTCTATGTGCCTATGTGTTTAAAAATTTATAAAATGCCCTTTGTACTTGGCAACTGCATATTTTCTATATCTCTTTTCTTCGCCATTTTAATCGCTTTCGCAAAAGCTTTAAAAATTGCCTCAATTTTATGATGTTCATTCACACCTTCAGCTTTAATATTTAAATTACATTTAGCGGCGTCACTAAATGATTTAAAAAAATGATGAAACATTTCAGTAGGCATTTCGCCGATTTTTTCGCGCTTGAATTCCGCGTCCCACACCTGCCAGGGGCGACCACCAAAATCAATCGCCACCTGTGCCAGACAATCGTCCATCGGCAAACAAAAACCATAGCGCTCAATGCCCATTTTATCACCTAACGCCTGCGTAAACGCTTCACCCAACGCCAGCGCCGTATCCTCGATGGTATGATGCTCATCAATATGCAAATCGCCTTGCACCTGCACCGTCAAATCGCAACCCGAATGCCGCGCTAACTGATCGAGCATGTGATCAAAAAAGCCCAAACCCGTGTGGTTATTGGCTTTGCCCGTGCCATCCAGATTCAATTCTATCAAAATATCCGTTTCTTTCGTCGTGCGTTGAATGCTCGCCGAACGGGTTGTCAATTTTAGAAAATGATAAATCTCCGCCCAATCGGTCGTTGTCAATGCGATATAATCTTGTAAAGATTCTCGTTTTTCATTTACTTCATCCGCGCCGAGTGTCGGGTCGGTATTTATCCAAATTCCCTTTGCGCCCAGGTTTTTTGCGAGTTCCACATCCGTCAATCGGTCGCCTATGACAAAAGAATTTACTAAATCGTAAGTCTCTCCCACTTGGGGGGAGTCGGAGGGAGCTAAATAATGTTTCAGCAATCCCGTTTTCGGCTTACGCGTATCCGCATTTTCATGTGGAAAAGTACGATCAATTATAACTTCTTTAAATTCAATGCCTTCATTAGCGAAAGCCTTCATGATCAGATTGTGCGGACCCCAGAAATTTTCCTCCGGCAAAGAAGGCGTACCCAGCCCATCCTGATTCGTCACCATCACCAGCTCAAAATCCAACTCTCGCGCAATTTTACCCAAGTAATAAAAAACCCTGGGATAAAATTCGATTTTATCAAACGCATCTACTTGATAATCATGCGGTTCCAAGACCAAAGTGCCGTCGCGGTCTATGAATAAGATTTTTTCATGATTTATGAATTATCATTTTGTAATTCCGTTGTCGAGTGCAAAGTCCTCCCTGGGGAGGATTTGGAGGGCTTGCACCAATTTTTCATTTTCCTCCGGCGTGCCCACCGTGATGCGCAGGCAACCATCGCACAGCGCCACGTTCGAGCGGTCGCGCACGATGATGCCTTGCTCGACTAAGTATTGATAAGTTCCTTTAGGGTCTTGCACTTTGACCAGCAGAAAATTGGCATCCGAAGGATAAATGCGCTCCACAAAGTCCAGACTCATTAAATATTGTTGTAATAACGCCCGCTGCCCAATGATAGTGCGCACCATTTGCTCCTGCTGTGCCTTATTTTCCAAGGCTTCCAGCGCGGCGGTCTGCGTGAGTTGATTGATATTATATGGCGGCTTCACTTTATTAAAATAGTGAATAATTTCCTCGGAAGCGAACGCCATGCCCAGGCGAATACCCGCCAAGCCCCAAGCTTTGGAGAAGGTTTGCATCACCACCAGATTGGGAAATTCTGATAATAATCCCGTGCAACTTGGCTGCGATGAAAAATCCATATACGCTTCGTCAATGGCGACAATGCCCGGAAAACCTTGAGCCAAGGCTCGAATTTTATCGAGATGAATATTATTTCCGGTCGGATTATTCGGACTGCAAATAAATAGAATTTTAGAATTTTCATTCGCGGAAGCTAAAATTCCATCCACATTGGGTTGATAATCAAGCGTTAATTGCACAGGACGAATTTCTACGTTAGCAATATCGGCGGATACCTGATACATGCCATACGTCGGCGGCAAAATAATAATATGATCTTCGCCCGGCTCGCAAAAAATGCGCACGAGCAGATCAATCGCTTCGTCGCTGCCATTGCCGAGAAAAATATTTTCAATCGGAACACCTTCAAAATCAGCGATTTGCGATTTCAACTTCCATTGTAAAGGGTCGGGATAGCGATTCAAACCAGTATCGAACGGATTTTCATTCGCATCCAAAAATACCTCGGCGGTGCCTTTGAATTCGCTGCGGGCGGAGGAGTAAGGCTTAAGTTTTATGATATTTGGGCGAACCAGTTTATTTAAATCGAATGTTGACATTTCCTGAAATGTTAATTATTTATCCAATTCTTTTATTCTAATGCTTACCGCCATTTTATGCGCTTCCAACTCCTCCGCTGCTGCCATTTTCTCCACTGCTGTTCCCACATTTTGCAAGCCTTCTTTTGTTAATTGCTGGAAGGTAATTTTCTTTACAAATGAATCCAACGAAACGCCACTGTAAGCTTTGGCGAAACCGTTGGTCGGGAGCGTGTGATTGGTGCCGGAGGCATAGTCGCCAATGGATTCGGGGGTGTAATTACCTAAGAAAATAGAGCCGGCGTTGATGATACCTTCGGCGAAAGTTTCGGCATTTTCCAAGGATAAAATCAAGTGCTCCGGAGCATATTCATTGATTAAATCGAGGGCTTCTACTTCGTTTTTAACAACGATTGCCAAACTGTTTTCCAACGCCTTAGCGGCAATATCTTTACGGGGTAAAGTTGCTAATTGTGATTTAATTTCGCCTTGAACTTGATGTACGATTTTTTCATCAAAAGCAATCAAAACTACCTGGCTATCAGTACCATGCTCGGCTTGCGACAGCAAATCCGCCGCTACAAATGCCGGATTCGCGCTCGCGTCCGCGCACACGAGTACTTCTGAGGGTCCGGCGGGCATATCAATGGCGATGCCATTTTTATTCACCAATTGTTTAGCAGCCGTAACGTATTGATTACCAGGTCCGAATATTTTATAAACTTGCGGAATAGATTCTGTACCGTAAGCCATTGCACCGATTGCCTGCACGCCGCCTGCTTTGAAAATTTTGGTAACGCCAACTAAGTTTGCGGTATATAAAATTGCGGGGTGAATTTTACCCTCTTTATTTGGTGGAGAACAAAGGATAATTTCTTTACAACCCGCTAATTTTGCTGGAATTCCTAACATTAAAACCGTTGAAAACAAAGGTGCGGTGCCCCCCGGAATGTACAAACCTACTTTTTCAATGCCGACGCTTTTGCGCCAGCAACGCACGCCGGGCATGGTTTCTACAACTTCGATGAGTTGAATTTGTTGGCGATGGAAGGTTTCAATATTGGCTTTGGCGGTTTGGATGGCTTGTTTTAAATCGGCATCCAGGGATTTCGTGGCTTCCTGAATTTCAGCTTCGCTGACTTGTAGGTTTTCAATTTTTGCTTTATCAAATTGTGCGGTGAAGCGTTTCACAGCAGCATCTCCTTCATTTTGAACGAATTGTAGAATTTCAGAAACGGTTTTTTCCAAAGAAGCCGTTTCAAAAACAGGGCGCTGAAGGATTGTACGCCAGATAGCTTTATCGGGATTTATAAAAATTTTCATATTTCATACTTCAATAAGTTTGGCACACTTTGGAAGTGCGCCAAACAGCTTTTTTACACAATCATTTTTTCAATCGGAATAATCAGAATGCCTTGAGCGCCAACGGCTTTGAGTTGGTCAATGATGTCCCAGAAGCGGTCTTCGCTGATGACGGTGTGAATGGAACACCAACCTTCCATGGCCAGTGGCACAACGGTGGGGCTTTTCATGCCTGGCAGAATTTGAATGATTTTGTCAATGCTTTCTTTTGGGGCATTCATTAACAAGTATTTGTTATTTCGAGCAGTTAAAACCGATTTGATACGGAATAACAAACGATCTAAAATTGCCTGTGCTTCCGAAGAAATGTTTTTGCGAATACCAATGCAGGCCTCCGATTTTAGTAGTATATCTTTTTCTTCCAACCCATTTTGGAAAAGCGTTCCGCCGGTACTTACCAAATCACAAATGGCATCTGCCAAGCCTATATTGGGCGCGATTTCTACCGAACCAGAAATTTCATGGATTTCTGCCTGGATATTATGCTTGGTCAAGAATTGACGAAGGCTATTGGGATAAGAGGTGGCGATGCGCTTACCGTTGAGGGATTGAGGATTGTCATAAGGTGTATTTTTAGGAACTGCAATCGAAAGGCGGCAGCGCGAAAAGCCCAAAGGCAATATGACTTCGATGTTTTTTTATTTTTCCACCAACGTGTTTTCCCCAATGATACAAGCATCGGCAACGCCATCCTCTACATACTGTGGAATGTCAGAATTGCGTAGATAGAGAATGTCGAGTGGGAAATTGCGCGCCTGTGCGCGGAGGCTATCGCCATTGTCAAGGCTGATGCCGCATTCGCGCAAGATTTGTAAAGAGCCTTCTTTGAGGCGACCGTCTTTTTGAACGGCAATTTTTAAACGAGATTCCATGTTAGTATCTGAAACCTATAAGGTTTTAAAAACCTTGTAGGTTTGGTTAAAAATAAAAAAAGAGGTTCACCGAGCAAATGGTAAACCTCCTTTTCAGAGTTTGGTTCGTTGATTCTTTACACGACCAGGTCACCATTTGCCCTAAGGCGCAAATGTGCATGATGGTGATGATGTACGTGCATAAGAATCATTCTTCCAAATTTGATGGCGCAAATATAGGTTCTCAAATGCGTTTTGTCAACTATTAATTTCACTTCATTTATTTTTGATAAATTATTTGTTTGACTAACAACTGGTTATCTGTATGTAAAAAGTAATCATTGGGAAATTTTTTAATCCTGAGATTCGATCAAAGGCTATTTTGGATTCAAAAAATGAGGATTGAATTTATAAGTATTGTAATAATGCTGCTTTTTCTGCCTATTGCTTGTGCAATGTCGGAACCATCTCAAATCAAAGGGCATCAAATTGAACAAGTCACAGTTGCAGAATTAAATTTAAGCATTTATTTGCCACCCGATTATTCCACCGGAAATCAATATCCAGTCATTTATTTTAATGATGGACAAACGCTTTTTGGAGAACCAGATTTTAGCTGGGCATTGCAGGAAATCCTCGATCGGCTGATCCATAAAAAGCAAATCGAACCAATCATTGTAGTAGGTATTCATAGTGATGCCAACCGTACCAGCAATTATGTACCGTATGAAGATCAATGGGTGCGCCAGGATTTTGGCAATTACACACCGCGTGCCCGCCAATACACAGAAAAACTCATTCAAAAAATCATTCCTTACATCGATGCTACTTATACGACTGATACCAAGCGCCGTGCCATTATGGGTGCTTCGTTTGGCGGCTTGCAGGCAACCTGGGCGGGACTGAATTATCCTGATTATTTTTCAACGGCAGGCGCGTTTTCACCTTCTTATTGGGTAGCCGACTACAAGATATTTGAACAAGTGAATAAAGCTCAAGCGAATCAGAAATTCTACTTTGATATAGGAACGGCAGAGTGGAATTATTATGTGCCGATGATTTCGGCTTTGAATTTGGAGTATGGCAAGCAGGTTTTTTACTACGAAGTACCTGGCGGCAGGCATATTGCATCGGATTGGGCAGTTCGTGTACACAATGCATTGCTCCTTTTTGCTGGAATAAAACAGGAAAACTCTTACACTTGGAATGTTGAAATTGAGGTGATCAAAAGTCAGTCACAAGCGAATAAATTCTATTTGCGTCTTAATCCAATTATTCGATTCAAAAATGGTCTAACTTACTCTCTATCGCTTGCCGCAAATTATGAATTAATCAATGAAGAAGATGGTGAGGTCAAAGAAGACGGGCGGTTTGAATTTAAAAAACCGAAAAATTTAGAAGTAATAGTCACCTACAAAAGCGAAAGTAAAAAAGTAATAATAGATTATAAGGCAATTGAAAGACAGAAAAGCGGGTGAGGTAAATTTTTGTTTGGTTGAAAATAAAAAAGCGGAGGTCAAGCTATCGACTTCCGCTTTCGTTTTGTGGTGTGGGGCGGAATTGAACCGCCGACACATGGATTTTCAGTCCATTGCTCTACCAACTGAGCTACCGCACCAATTCAAGTTTCAGATTTGGAAATTTGACGTTTGAAGGTTTTAACCAAGTTTTTGCGTCAAGCGTTCCAAAAATGTGCGGCAAATTTATGCCTATTTATTTTTCTAAACAAGGCTAACCGTGAAGTTTTTTATTTTTGTGGAAATAACTGCGCCATCATGCCAACCAGGATACTATCTATTCCTTTTGTAATTGCCTTATTAATAGCACTTTATCTCACCTGGAAGGTGGATAGTGGTTATTCTATTATATTATTCCACCTTTGGTTATTTTGGCAGCTCTGTACGTATTAAGCCCGCAAATTAACTGGTGGTGGTACAAGCGTAATCCTCCTGACCTGCCCGGGGCTGCTCGTCAAATGTTATTTCAATACCCGTTTTACGAGCGTTTGCCAGAAGGTGAAAAGAAAAAGTTTCGCAATCGTGTCGCTTTGTTTGCAATGGCGAATGAATTTATCCCACAAGTAATGGAAAAAGTACCCGATGATTTGAAATATATGATTTCTGCTTGTGCAGTGACCCTTACCTTTGGACAAGAAAACTTCCTATTCAAAAAATTTGAAAACATTGTTATAGCGCCAAAACCTTTTCCGACGCCGCAATATCCTGAAAAATTTCACGCTTCAGAGATTTATGAACCCGATGGCGCAGTGCTGTTTTCAGCAGAACAACTCGCATTGGGTTTTATGCAATCCACCAAATATTACAATATCGGCTTGCACGAATACGCCAAAGTTTTTATAAAAACCTATCCGCAGCATCCTTACCCCAAATTCGATGAAAATATTTGGCAATCTTTGGAACGCATCAGCAGCTTTAGTCAAGAGTGGATTACTCAATGGATTAATCTTCCTGATATTGAGGTGCTTCCAGTAAGTATCGCGCATTTTTTTACTTTGCCGGAAGCATTCCGAAAAGAATTGCCGGAGATATTTGAACTTTATCGGGAGATTTTTAAGATGTGAAAAAGGGGAGATGTGATTCGTTAATTCTTATTCGACGGATGTTGCGAAAGAAATGGAGCATTTTTATGGATTCAGATTAGAAAGTTTACATAGCCTCCATTGCGGTTTTGATTTCGGCTTTCATTTTTTTTATTCGATTAAAGTGTGATGTTTCGTTGGCATAGGAAATTCTAAGCATTATATGGTTCGCGTCATACACGTTATATATAGCTGTGACCAATTGCTTGTCATCTTTTATAATGCCGCGCACCTCTTGAACGGATAGTTTACTCCATCGCGGTATCGCTAAATTGTTAAGAACATTCTGCAGATTGCGGCGATGAGGTGTAAGAAGATCATCCTCATTTCCCAACTCACTGACTATCTTTCCGTAATAGGATAGGATACTTTCCCTAAGCTTCCTATCCCTGATGACTTCGATCTTCCCGGTAGCCACAAGGTCATTAATGGTTGTTTGCGTCAAATCAAAGTCACGGCTCTCAGTTAGCTGTGTTAATTGATGTCCAAAATATTTTAGGCTATAAGATTGAATAGTCATAGCATTACCTTTGAAGAGGATCACACCTTCCTTGATGGTAACATCCTGTTGGGCTAAGTCGTAAACGTGACCACGTGCCAGTATTGAAGTATCTGCCCCGAGTTTCAATAAAGCATTTTCAGATAAAATCAAATTGACCGAAGTACGTTCTATTTCTCTATTCAAATCCTGTTGATCCAACTCCAAATCACTCAACAATCTTTCAAGATATTCTTTTTCATATTTCAAATTTTTATTTCTTTCATTCCAATTATTAATCTGCAAAGCAATCAAAATGCCAATGACAACCAGCAGAATTTCCCCAATGGCATAAATAAGGTATTTTCTCAAACTACCCGATTCGAGCAGACGGTGGCGGATATTGCGGAAGAATTGGAGCATGGGTTTCGGTGTTTTTATAAACGAATTTAATAATTAGCATCAATCATGTCATCTTTTCACGATAAGGAGTTGAAAATAAACGATCAAGGATGATAAAGCTTCGGCGTGGATTCATTTAGACAGAAAATGGTACCTCGGAGAATATAATTAGGTTCTGAGAGAACCTAATTGGTATCTGGAAGAATACAAAATACAAGTATGATAGTAGTATTCAAAACAAGTATGGCATAGTCATCTCTATGGGATAATCCTATAAATGATAGGCAACTACAATGGTCGCTATTTCACTGGGATGAAGGGCGGTTTGTCTGGTTTGTTTTTTTCGCCTCCTAATCCATAACTCACGTTATTTAGTATCCAAATACTTCTTCTATTTTCAATTCCTGTACCGCTCCAAAGTTAGAGAGATAATCCAAATCCACTTGTTTTTTATTACCCATCACCAGGAAAGTAAAGTTTCTACCTTTAATAAAGCTGCGATGAAAATCAGCCAATGTAGTCGCATCTGAATCCTGTACTGCTTGATACAAATCCGGGCCAAGATTTCTGTCAAAACCTACATCCCGCGAGGACATTGCGTCCCAAAATATACGTCGACGAGGCAAGCGTTCGCTTTCCATCTGCTTGAGAATGGTCAACCGTGCATTGTCAATCTGTGATGCTACCAAAGGCATATTCTCAATAATATCCAATAAAGCCGGCACAGCGTCTGGAATTTTATCGGGTTGAGTGCCTACATAAGCTTGCAGGTAATGCGATAAGTCTTTTTTACGTGGCGAGGTATAAAAAGCGTAAGTCGAATACGCCAGCGCTTTGGATTCCCGTATTTCTTGAAAAACTATCGAGGACAAGCCGTAACCGAAGTATTCATTATATAATTCGCGGAGTTTGTGTTCATCCAGATTAAAATAAGGTGTTCCACGTGAAACCAGCATGATTTCAGATTGCACAATTGGAAATTCTAAAAAATACACTTGATTCTGCTCCGTTGCTAATTGTACAAACGACTTCGGTTTTGATACTGGCTTTAATGTTTTTGATACCCGATGGTGTTTTTCCAACAGTTGTCCGACTTCTTGCTTAGTTTTTTGACCATAATAATAAATCCTGTGTTCAAATGATGTCAACGAACGAATGTCTTCAATTAATTCGGCAGGCTTCAGATTTTGCAATGCGGCTGCCGAAAGTCGATAGGTAAATGGTGAATCGGCGCCATAGCGTGCATAATTAGCCATTGCTTCTCGAAGAATAACATTGCTATCTTGTTTGGCATTGGCACGCTTTAATAACACATCCGCAATTAAATTGCGCAAAGCACCTTCGTCTTCCTTTGCGTCCGCCAAAATATGCTCCATCAGTTGAATACCCTGTTCAAAAGATTCTTCCAAACCACTCAATGACACATAGGATCGTTCGTCGCTCGTATGCACATCAAAGCTTAAACCTAAACGAAAAAATTCCTGTTGAAGGCGCGCCGGTGTGTACCGACTCGTACCCAGATAGGGTAGATATTGCAGGGCCAAAGCCAGTTTTCGATCGCTGTTTTTACCCATCTCAAAAATATAATCCATACGAAACAAAGCATTTTGCTCGTTTCGTACGTAATTCAATTCAATGCCATTTTGCAAAAGTAAGGTTTCGATGATCTCCGAAAAGTCCGGGAAAATCGGCTCAATGCGTGGTACTTCTCTGGATAAAAAATTTATTGCAAAATCGGAAGTAGCTGCTCTGTTGAGTTCAACCGCTGTAATGGAGGGCTTTTCTACCCGAATAATATTTGGATCATCGCCCTGGCGCTTGTAAATCACTACATAATTTTCCTGTAAATATTGATTAGCAAAATCAATTACTTGCTGCTTGGTCAGTTTTTCTAAATCCTCCAATTGACAAACGTAGCGTTTCCAATCTATTCCAAGAATAAAGCTGTGGGTCATTGCATTTGCCCTGGCCCTATTCGATTCGGTATCGCGCAACTCATCAAGTTTATAACTTTTCACAATTGCTTCCAACAACCAGTCTTCAAAATCGCCATTTTTTACTTTTTCAATCATTTGTAAAAGCAATTGTTCCGCATCTTCCAGCGATTGTCCTTCGCGCGGCTCAGCGTGTAAACCAAAAATAGCGTAATCCTCATATTGCCAAACCCAAGCCTCTGACTCTAGCACTTTTTGTTCCTGATTTAATGAAATATCAATCAAGCCTGCTTGTTGATTATACAAAATCCCCTGCAACATCAATAACATCAAGGAATCTTCACTTTTGCTTCCGCCCAAACGCCAGGCAATTTGTACATAAGGCGATTCTTGTCCGAATACTTCTTTGCGAATGGGCGCGTCGATTGTGGGTTGAGATTCAAACGAAAATGGTGGAATTTCCTTCGGTTCGTAATCTCCAAAATACTGTTCTGCCATCGCCACTATCTCATCAGGATTAAAATCACCTGCCAAGACAATTGCCATATTATTTGGCACATAGTAAGTACTAAAATATTCCTGGATCTTGATGTGAGAAGGATTTTTCAAATGCTGGGCGCTACCAATCGTTGTTTGTGTTCCATAAGGATGCTTTGGGAAAAGGGCAGCCCGCATGGCGTTGCTTACTTTCCGAAAATCCTTGTCTTGCCCGATATTAAATTCTTCATAAACAGTTTCCAGCTCGGTATGAAATAGACGCAGCGCCATCATTCGGAAGCGCTCTGATTCCAGTTGCATCCACCGTTCCAGTTCATTGGACGGGATGTCATTCACGTACACTGTTTGCTCTACCCAAGTATAAGCATTTGTATCTTTGGCGCCGATGGAGGAGACTAGTTTGTCATATTCGTTAGGGGCGACCAGTTTTGCTGCTTCAAAAGAAATCCTGTCAATCTCAGCATAAATCTTTTTGCGTTCTTCTTCACTTGTTGCTTGGCGGTGTTGTTCATACAAATCTGAAATTTTTTCCAGGAATATTTTCTCCGTTTCCCAATCAAGTGTACCGATTTTGTTAGTCCCTTTAAAAAGCATATGTTCCATGTAGTGTGCCAAGCCTGTAGTGTCAGCAGGGTCTTGCTTCGATCCGGCTCGTACCACAATATTGGTAAAAATTCTTGGCTCGTCTTTATTCACACTCAGGAACAGCTTCATGCCGTTTGGTAGGGTGTGAATTTTTACGCCAAACGGATCATTAGGGACAGTTTGGTAAGTGTAGGTTTTTACCTGTGATTCAGTCATAGCAAAATGTTGATTATCTGGCTGTAAACATCCAAAATTAGTTGCTGGTTTTCAAAAATAACAAACCTCGTAGGTTTTTGCATCAACCCACGAGGTTTTATGTTTTAAATCGATCAAATATTAACTTTACAACTTCACTCGCCCCTGGCGCACACCGTCTTCATATTGAATGATATAAGCGCCTTTAAAGCCGTGTTGTTTTACCAAATCAAGTGCTGCGATCGCCTCTTGCTGATTGAAATAATCCCCCAGCAATACACGAGTCAATTCACGCTCAGTAATATATTCTGTTACCAAAGTACCCATTTCTTTCACAACACTAAAAGCTTTATCATCTGAATTATATTTTTTCAAAGCAATCATTTGAACACGATAATAAACCCCCGTGTGCCGAGGTGCAGTAGTAACAATGCTAAAGTTTTCCTCATCTTTGATGATATAACTTTCGCCTTCTTTGGTTGAAATTTCTTCTTTCACCTCAGGATCTTTTACTGGTTGCGTAGGGCGATCGATACTCTTTATCAAATAAACGGGCTGTCCATAAACATATAATTCTGGATCATCGGTAGCAAACTGTAAATTGTAAGGATCATAGCCTTCGCCTTGTACAACCACTTTATAATTCTTACCTGATTGAATATCAAAAGCATAAGAGCCTTCGTCAAATAATTTTTGCTCCATCATAGCTTCATTGCCACCCGATAATTCATAAAGACTAACTGTAACAGGCGGGGCTGGTGCACCGCTTGATTGGTCATAAATGCTGCCTCGCAAGCTGATTCTACGATCGCCGGATTCCCCAAAAACAAAGATATCTTCGTCGCGCGTACTGGTTTTCTGACTACCAAATACACGGTTGGAAACCAAAAATCCACCCATGCCCGACTTGTTCTTTACATAAGAAAAATCATCGGCGCTAGAATTGATAGGCATACCGGCATTAAGTGCCGGCGACCAGCGCGTACCATCACCTTTGGAAGTGAAAACGTCAAAGCCGCCGATGGCAATTTGACCATTGGAAGCAAAATACAAAGTTCCATTTGTTACATCGTAGAAAGGTGTGATTTCATCACCAAGCGTATTAACAATGCCACCAAGATTAATCGGTGAGGAAAATTCAGAATTCTCGTTTGTTAAGTCACGGCTGGTGTACCAAATATCCATACTACCTCTACCACCGTCCCGGTTGGATACAAAGTATAGAATTTCTCGTCCGCCCTGATGTACTACGTTCGGGTGCGTCGAAGTTGTCTTTGCCATATTAATAAAATCCGGCAGTCGTTCTGGCTGCGACCAGGTATTACCACGGCGTTTGATAACAAAAATTTCGCAACGTGAAGTTAAATCACCCCAATTTTGCGCACCGCTGCAAATGGTGAAGTAAAATCGGTTGCCATCCGGTGAAGCGAAGCCATTGCAAAAATGCTGATCGTTCTGAATGACTGGAAAATTCTCTGGCGTTGTACCTTTCGACCATTGTTCTCCTTGTTTTTGCGAGCGATAAATGCGCGCCTTGCCACCCATAGTAGAAGAATAATACAACACATCATCTGAGAAAGCGAATGGCGCAAATTCGGAAGACGTAGAATTGACGCCTGTACCAGGGTATTGTAAATTGAAATTTTTGTCGAGTTGCAGCGGAAGCTTCATACCTAATTCGCATCCGGCAACTTCGGTTTTGATAATGTCTTCCAAAATATTTTTCGACTCGCCAGTATATTTATCAAAAAACTCCTGAAATGCGCTCTTAGCTTTATCGTACTGCCCATCTTGCTTGAGGCTGCGGGCATATTTCAATCCCACCAAAGGGAAATCTTTGCTGTCGTCTTTCACATTGCGGTAAGCATCGGCGGCTTTTCGGTAATCTTTCACCAAGTAGTAGCATTCCCCTGCATTGAAAATGAGGTCTTTTTTCTTGTCTTTCTTTTTCCAGGCTTGCTCATAGTGGTTAGCGGCTTCAGCGTATTTGCCTTCTTTGTAGAGGTCATCTGCCAGTTTGGCGTGCTTTTTCCAACTCAAATTGTCCTGTGCGGAGAGGAGGGAACTGATGCTCAAACCAACAACCAGAAAGAGGATTCTTGTTGTCATGACTTTTAGATTAGTTTTATAGAATTGATAAAGTTTTCTCATATAAAATCGCTTGATTAGATGAGCACTATGATTGCAATAATTTTTCAATTACAGGTGCAAAATATTGATGTTCCAGTGCCTGCACTTTATGGGCTATATCTTCTGACGTATCATTCGGCTCCAGGACACATTTTTCCTGAAAAATAATACTCCCTTTGTCGTAATGCTCATTCACATAATGAATAGTAATCCCTGATTCATGCTCATGTGCTGCTTTAACTGCTTCATGCACTCGCATTCCGTACATCCCTTTGCCGCCGTACTTTGGTAGCAACGCAGGATGAATATTGATAATTTTTCTATCAAACGCTTTTACCAGGTAATCTGGTATCAACCAGAGAAATCCTGCGAGGATAATCCAATCAATTTCTCGCTGGCGTAATTCTTGCAAAAGCTGCTTTGTTTCGTAGAAGTCCTGGCGATTGATCACCAATGTTTCGATGTTGTTTTCTTGGGCAATACCTAATACGGGGGCGTCTTTCTTATTGGATACTACTAAACGTACATTGATATGCGAATTCGTATGAAAATATTCAATAATTTTTTTCGCGTTAGTGCCTGTGCCTGAGGCAAAAATAGCAAGGTTTTTCATTTATTGTGTGATGGTGTTTTGGTCTTGTAGTGTTATAGCGTTCTCAGAAGCATAACACAATCGCGCTAAAATACCATTATTTGATCTGCCTATATTTTGAAGCATTAGCCGGATCTACTCTCGACATCAATTGTATCACTTTATCCTGCTCTGCCAAAGTTCCGCGTTTAAAAATCTCCACAATTTCCTGGGATTTGGTATTATTGAACATTTGTATGATCATCGAATTGGGATAAGCTTGATTGACGTTAGCAATTTTTTCAAGTGCCGATACGATCGTCGTTCTTCCTTTTGACACATCATCCACCATAATATCGAGCGCCTGGCGGTGATATTCGTAGATCGCTTCGCGGTAAGGGCGCACACGCGGGGACAAAATATTTTCGATAATCCAATAGCGATTGCGGTTGCCATCGAGCGAGCGCCAGCCTTTATTGGCAGCAGCAGCGTTTTCAGGTACGCTATTCATAATTTCCTGGGCTGTCTGGAAATATTTCTCACCACCCAACAGTGAAAAACTATCATAATCCATGCCTATTATGATATAGGCATAAAATGAAAGCACATGCGAAAGATTGTCATTGAAGCTATTGCGACTGAAAATCAAGGGTTGATACTGCTCATAAATGAAAGTAATATCCCGATCAATATGATTAAAAAGAACGGTTTCTTCAGAACTATTATAGATTGGGCGAGAAGCCTGAATAGCAAGCTCTGCTTTAAAACTCGTAGGCGAAGTTTCTTCCTGAATGGTGAGCAAAATATTGCAATTGATGCGTTCAGTGGTTTAATAATAATCTTCCGTCCACTTTTTACTGTTCATAAATTCCCGAAAGCTCTGTTCTAGTGTTTGAAACACCTTAGGATCAACGGTTTGCAGTTTTTGGACGTTGATTTTTACCGTCGTATTTAATTCTTGCGCTTGTGAAATTTGAAAAGTAATTAGTAGCGCGCCGATTGCAAATAGTTTCCTCATTGCGATTTTATTTTTCCATTATCAAAGCAATTTCCGTCAAAATGTCTTCTGCGACAGCGTTTTTGGACTTTAACTCAAATTTTTTCAACTTATTGTCTTTGCCGATAATGCTTATTTTATTTGTGTTGTGGTCAAAACCAGCTCCGGGATCGTTCAACGAATTTAACACAATCAAATCAAAGTTCTTCTTTGTCAATTTGTTTTTCGCGTTTTCCTCTTCGTCGTTCGTTTCCAAAGCAAAGCCAATGAGTAATTGCCCATTGTATTTTTGTTTACCCAAAGTAGCTGCAATGTCAGGATTTTCAATCAATTCAATCGTTAAGCTTTCTCCTTTGCGCTTCATCTTTTGAGTAGCAGCTTCCTTAGGGCGATAATCCGAAACAGCCGCCGCCAGAATAGCAATATCTGCCGTTGGAAAATTCGTAAGTGCAGCCTCGTACATCTCCTGGGCAGTTTCGACTTTAATCAACTTCACATTTTGATGAGACGGTGAATGTTTGGAAGGCCTAAAATCAAGATAACCGCTGCGCCACGATCGGCGGCAGCATCTGCGATAGCTACCCCATTTTGCCGGAAGAACGATTGCCAATAAATCGCACGGGATCAATGGGTTCGTAAGTCGGACCAGCGGTTATCAGCACTTTTTTATTTTGAAAATCCTGTTTTTTTCCAAAAAAATCATTCAAAAAAACTACGATATGTTCCGGCTCAGCCATACGCCCTTCGCCTACGAGTCCACTGGCAAGTTCGCCATGCTCCACGGGAATCAATTGATTTCCAAAACCTTGCAACCGTTTTACATTTTCTTGCGTAGTAGGGTGATGCCACATATCCACATCCATAGCCGGCGCAAAGAATACGGGGCAACGTGCTGATAAATAAGTGGCTACAACAATATTATCGCTAATGCCATACGCCAGTTTTGCCAAAGTGGTTGCCGTCAAAGGCGCAATCACCATAGCATCAGCCCAAAGCCCAAGCTCTACGTGGTTGTTCCAGCTTTCTTCAGAAGCGACTTCCGTAAAAACAGGATTTTTGGATAAAGTAGAAAGGGTAAGTGGTGTAATGAAAGTAGTAGCAGCTTTGGTCATCAGGACTTTCACCTCAGCGCCTGATTTGACTAACAAGCGTGTCAGAAAAGCAGCTTTGTATGCAGCAATACTACCGGTTATACCCAATAGTATTTTTTTACCTCTCAGGTTTGTCATTGGGTTACAGTACACGCTTCGCAGGCTCTGAAAACCTGCGAAGCATATAAATTCTGTGGTTTCTTTCTATTATTTTTATTATAACGATAATACAAATCGCCATTCAGGTATTCTTCTGTAGCGATAATCACAGGATTCGGCAAGCGCTCATAAAACTTGGAAATCTCGATTTGCTCTTTATTCTCGTTGATTTCTTCAATCGTTTCGCTCGACACCGCAAACTCATCCAATTTGTTGTGCAACTCGTGCTTCAACTCTACATTAAGTTGCTTAGCACGCTTGGTAATGATAGCCAAGGTTTCATAAATGTTGCCCGTAGTAGCCGCCATGCCTTTTACATCGCGTGCCCTAACGTTGGGATCCAGTCCCTGAACCTTATTTTTGATATCCGACATTATTAAGTTGATTTATTTTTTTGACGAATCAGTTTGAATACTATTTACTTCTTTATCATAGGCGCTATTCTGATAGCGCTGCAAAAACTTATCGGCTTGTTCTTTAGCTTCCTGATAGCGCTCTAACTGCTTGTCCACCACACTGTTCTGCGCCAGCAAATACGCTGAACGAACGATCATATAACGCGTTTCTTCACCGTTTTTTGTCTCGGGATAATCTTTCAACAAATTTTCGAATACATGGGTCGCCGATTGATAAAGTCGCATATCGAAATAAAGTTTACCCGTTTCGAAAACTTTACGTTCCAATTTGGCCCGCATTTGATCAATGAGTTTGTTGCATTCCTCTACACGCTCACTACGCGGATAGGTATTCACAAACAACTGAAACTCATCAATCGCTTTATTGGTATAGGTTTGATCCAATCGAAAAGTCGGCGATAATTGATAATTAGAATACGCTGTCATAAAATCCGCTTCTTCTCGCGAGGCGCTATTTGTATAGGTTTGCGAAAAATTTTTAAAGTAATAAGCAGCCAACAGATATTGTTCTAAATAATAATAGGTATAGGCGTATTTGTAATAAATTTCCTCTGCCTCCGGCCTTCCTCTGAAACTACTGATAATCAATTCATAAAGCGTTTGTGCTTTTTGATATTCTTTTTCTTCGTAGTAAGCATTTGCTTTTTCGTAGATTACCTGCACATCGCCGCTGGCGCGAATACGCTCAAATTCACTTTTGCAAGAAGCCAACAACAGTGCAAGAACAACCAAAATACCAAGCAATCGAAAAATAGGATTTTTCATAGGGATGCAAAGTTACATTTTTTTGTAAAAGCAAGCAATTTTGTTTTACGATAATCAAAACTAAAACAAGGTTTTACGAACCCATGCAACGAAAGCGAATCGCTTTTATCTTTTTAAAGAAAGGTGGAATCTGAAAAAGGTTGTACGTAAAAAAGCAAGGATTGAAAGGCTTTTTCTAAATTTGATATTTCGCAGGATTGCAAATATGGAACGACTCGAAGAATTTCGTTTTTTCTACAATCATACGATTTATCCGGAATTGCTGCGTATGGAGCGGCAGCGCCTGCGTTTGGTGGCTTTGCTGGGACTATCTTTTGTGATATTGGCGGTCATGATTGTTTTCGAGTTGTATTTAGGTATTTGGGTTGTGACACTGATGCTTACGATTCCGCATGTCATTTTTATTGGTTTTTTGTTTTGGCAGGTTCGGCGGTTTAGAAACACCTTCAAGCCTAATGTAGTAGATTTATTGCTTGATTTTATTGATAATGGGCCAAATTTCGATGCCAATTTTCCCTTGTCTTATGATGCCGAAGGTGGACTTTCGAAAGATGAATTCCTGCAAAGTGGTATCTTTGTGACACAAGCACAATATTATGTAGCGGAAGATGCGATTAAGGGCAGAATTGGTGAGATCGAATTTGAATTATGCGAATTGAGTGCAAAAGAAATTTCGCCGGTACGCAACGATTTGGATGACGTATTTAAAGGTGTTTTTTTGCACGCAAAATTTACCGCACCAATAAAAGGGCGCATAGTCGTATGGCCACGAGAACAACGGCAATACTTGACGCGCGCGATCAAGCAGTTTACCAGCGAGAAGTACAAAGGAATCAATGCCGATCACGAAATCAACAATCCTGAATTCAAGGATTTATTTATGACTTATGCCACGCCAAACACCTACGTGGAAGGCATTCTACCCGATACGATGCAAGAAGCAATTCTGCGTTATTACCATCAGACGAAAAAGAATATCTATTTTTCATTTCATAATCAGGATTTTTATGTGGCGATTACGCAACCAAAAGACCTTTTAGAACCTTATATCTTACGCTCGAACCTGAGCTACGATCTCGTGTTGGAATTTATGCGCGACATCAATTTGGTACTGCGAATTGTTCATGAATTTGATCAAAAAATTTAGAAAAACATGAAGCATCTTCTTTCATTTTTGAGTTTGACCCTCAGCTTGCTTTTCCAGGCATTTGCACAGCCGTCTGCTGCTGTGAGCACAGAAGAGAATTCGTTGCTTTGGGAAATCAGTGGCAAAGATTTAAAGCAACCTTCCTACTTGTTTGGCACCATTCACATGATCAATAAAAAGGATTTTATCCTGACAGATATTACCAAATCTTCTTTGAGCAAGACTCAGCAAATAGCTTTCGAGATCAATATGGAGGAAATGAGCGACTTCTCGGTGCTGATGCCCTTGATGATGAAAGCTTTTATGGCGGATGGAAAAACCCTGCGCGACTTGGTGAGTGAGGAGGATTATAAACTCGTGAAAGCCCATTTCGATGAAATAGGGCTGCCTTTGATGATGCTGGAGCGCATCAAGCCAATGTTTCTCTCGGCGATGGGCGCGGGTGACATGAGCGAAATGCAATCCAATGGTGAAATGGTTTCTTATGAAATCGAGTTGATGAAATTGGCTAAAGCACAAGAAAAGCCAGTTGCTGGCTTGGAAACTGCTGAATTTCAAATGAGTATGTTCGACAGTATTCCTTATGAAGCACAAGCAGAAATGCTGGTGGAAAGTATCAAATCCGGCAAAGAAGGGGATGATCAGTTTGATCAATTAGTAGAATTGTACAAAAAACAAGACCTCAACGGTTTGCAAAAAATGCTCGAAGGCGATGGCAGTATTGCACAATACGAAGACTTGTTGCTCGTGAAACGCAACAAAAACTGGATACCTGTGATGGCAAAAATGATGACAACAAATCCTACTTTTTTTGCAGTAGGTGCCGGGCATTTAGGTGGCAAGCAAGGCGTTATAGCGCTATTACGGCAGGAGGGTTATAAAGTAAAGCCATTGAAATAATAGGAATAAGGAGAAATGGAGGAAATAGTAGTAAAAAGAGATATTCGACTAATTAATAAACAAGATTTAGAAGCTGCGCTTCAAGATTGGGGTGAGCCGCGTTTTCGTGCGAAACAGATATATGAATGGCTGTGGCAAAAAGGCGCGCATTCCTTCGATTTGATGACCAATCTCTCCAAACCCTTACGGCAAAAGCTATCGGAAGCTTTTACAATCAACGCTATTTCATTAGATAAAGAACAACTCAGTGCCGATGGCACCATCAAGTCGCGCTTTCGCTTACACGATGGGCATTTGATAGAATCGGTGCTGATTCCTGTGCCGGAAGACAATCGCTACACGGTCTGTGTCTCTTGCCAGGTGGGCTGCAGTCTTACCTGCAAATTCTGCGCCACGGGACGTATGAGCCGCCTGCGCAACCTCGACGCCGCCGAGATTTTTGATCAGGTTCTCCTGGTCAATCAGCAATCATTGGAGGTATTTGGGCATCCCCTTACCAATATCGTTTATATGGGTATGGGCGAACCACTGTTAGCTTACAAAAATGTATTGGAAAGTGTAGGATATATCACGTCCCCCGAGGGTTTGAATATGTCCCCCAAGCGTATTACGGTCAGTACGGCAGGTATTGCCAAGATGATCAAGAAGTTAGCAGACGATGGCGTGAAATTCAATCTGACCTATCCTTGCACGCGGCGGACGATGAGAAGCGCAATGACATCATGCCAATCAACGAGCAGAACAACCTCGCCGCTTTAATGGAAGCCCTGGAATATTTTTACAATCAAACGGGTAACCGCATCAGCTACGAATATATTGCTTTTCAGAACTTCAATGACAACATAGAAGATGCCAAGAATTTATTGAAACTCTGCAAACGTTTCCCTGTTCGCGTGAATATTATAGAATACAATCCCATTGACGGAGCGCCCTTTCTAAAGGCCACCGAGCACAAGATCGATGCATTTGCGCAATACCTCAGAGATCATAACGTAATGGTGACCGTGCGCCGCAGCCGTGGCAAGGATATTGACGCCGCTTGCGGGCAATTAGCGAATAAGGAATGATATCATTTACTTTCCGATACAGAACTTCGAGAAAATATGCTCTAATAAATCTTCCACTCCAACTTCCCCTGTTATTTCGCCTAGATACGCCAGTGCGCGGCGAATATCCATCGCTAAAAAATCGCCGGTGATACCAGAATTCAAACCCTCCAAGGCGGTATTCAGGGCTTCCGAGGCTTTTTGCAAGGCTTCGTAATGGCGGGCGTTTGTTACAACGGTACTTTCCAGATTGACCTTGCCAGAAAGGGCGGTTTCGTAAAGTTTTTCCTTGAGGTACTCGATATTCATTTGATTGATTGCAGAAATAGGGACAAAGTTGTTGCGGGTGATGCCCTCCTTCGCTAAGGCTTCGGCGGGTGAGGGGGATAGGAGGATATTTCCTGTTTCTGATTTATCATTTCCGGCATAGGCATTCTCTGTTTTATAGTCAGAATCGCTTATTTCATTCAAAGAATCGTCTGTTCTTTTATGAGAATTGCCAGTTTCAATAGTAGAATCGATATTTTTTTCATCAGAATCGGGGTTTTTTATTTGAGAATCGATATTTCCTACGTGAGAATTGGCATTTCTCATATCAGAATCGATATTTTTCATTTCTGAATTCTCCTTTCCAAATTCTACTTCTCCAGTTCCCACTTCCCACTTCCAACCTCCCATTTCCAACCTCCCACTTCCCACTTCCAAATAGTGCTCTACCTTTGCATAAGGGTTTAAATCCATTTTATTGGCTACAACCAACAACTGGACTCCTGGATGGACGAGCTTTTCCAAGTCTTTATGCACTTCTTCCGGTGGGGTTTTGATCACGTCAAATACATAAACCAGTAGCGCCGATTGCTGAATCTTTTGCAGTGTCTTTTCTACGCCGATGGCTTCGATCTGGTCTTGTGCTTCACGGACACCGGCAGTGTCGATTAGGCGAAAGTGGATACCTTTTATGTTCAAAACCTCTTCGAGTGTGTCGCGGGTCGTTACTTATATCTCGCTGACGATAGCGCGCTCTTCGTTTAATAAAGCATTGAGCAAGGTGGACTTTCCGGCATTGGGGCGGCCTGCAATGACCGTGCTGACGCCGTTTTTGATAACGTTGCCTAATTGAAAGGATTGGACAAGGGTATAAATAAGTTTTTGGATTTTTATAATGAGTTTTTTCAAATCATCGCGGTTAGCGAACTCGACGTCTTCTTCTCCGAAGTCTAATTCTAATTCGATCATGCTGGCAAAATGGATCAGCTCTTCTCTCAAATGCTTAATTTCATTGCTGAAACCGCCGCGCATCTGTTGCATTGCGACCGCGTGGGAGGACTCCGATTCCGAGGCAATTAAATCTGCGACGGCTTCGGCTTGCGATAAATCCATGCGCCCATTCAAAAAGGCGCGCAAAGTAAACTCTCCGGGCTGCGCCAGTCGCGCACCTTTTTTGATAAATATCTGAATGAGTTGCTGAATGATATAAGGAGAACCGTGACAGGAAACTTCCGCTACGTTTTCGCCTGTATAAGATTTGGGCGCTACAAATAAAGAAACCAGCACTTCGTCGATCAAATGCTCTTCTTCTTTAATGGTACCGAAATGGATGGTGTGGGAGGCTTGCAGGTTCAAATCCTTACCCTGAAATACTTGATCCACAATAAAAATGGCGTCTTCTCCCGATAGGCGAATCACGCCGATTGCGCCTATTCCTGGCGGTGTCGCCAAGGCTACGATGGTGTCTTTTAGATTATGCTGCGCGTAAAACATCTTACTCATTTTGGTTTTTCACCTTGTCATCAGGAATCGCCTCGTCTAACCTTCCAGTAATACGTTTTACAATTTTAAACCGACTCAAAAACTCACGCGCCACCACGCGCAGCACGGTATAAGCCGGAATCGCCAATACCATACCCACTACGCCTCCAATCTTAGCGCCGACCAGAATGGTAATAAAAATCTCTAAAGGATGCGCAAGCACTGTGCTGGAAAAAATGTAAGGCGTTAGGAAATAATTATCCAGCATTTGCACCGTCCAGAAAACGACCAGTACCTTTATCATCATTGGCAAAATCACAGTGGTGAAATCCGCATCCAAATTGGCAGAAACAGAAATCAAAATGCCAATGCCCCCGCCCAGCGCCGGGCCGAGATAGGGAATCAGGTTCATGAGCGCTGCGAAAAAACCAATTAAAATAGCATTTTTTACACCTAATATGGATAGAAAAATCGAGACATAGACTGCAATGAGAAAAATCTGCAAAGCAACGCCCCCGAAATAACGCGTGAGCATCGTGCTGATGTCGTTTAATACATCTCGTATTTGTTGCTCGTGCTTTGCAGGCACTAAGGCTACCATGAAGTTGAAAAATAGCCCTGGTTCTCTCAAAAAAAAGAAGGTGATAAATACAATTGAAAAAAAAGCCTATTAGAAAATTACTTACGACCGATAAAGAAGACCCAAAAAAAGAGCTGATACTACTGAAATTGAGGACGGTCATGAGCGCGTCTTTGACCATTTGCTCGGGAGGAGGATTTTCGGTGACGATTCCGTATTGAACTAGCCAATTGTTGAATTGCTGCAATGGCGCTTCCAGCGATTTGCCGATAGCATTATAATCTAGATTTGCCAAAGCATCGGCTTCTTGTATCACCAAGGGTACAAAAAGCAACAATACACTCAATAAAACAATAATGAAGCATAATAAAACCAGCACCGCACTTACGCTTTTGCCTGCTCGAAATCTGCCAATGCGCAAGTAGGTTCGAAAAACACGCATGAGTGGCTGCCCCAACATCGATAACACCCAAGATATAATGACGAACATCACAATATCGCTGAAGGTATAAATCAAAAAAACAGCGGCGAGTACGGATAAGCCAATGGTGATATAGCGGCTGATGGTATTCATAGAAATGTGTCTAAAAGTTTGTGTATTTCAAAGATAGGTAATTTGTTGAAGCAAAATATCAGCGGCTTCCTTCAAGCTTTCGCCGAAAACAAAAATCCCCTCGGGATGACCTTCCATTACAAAAATTTTTTGCTTGCGTAAATCTGTTTTTTGAAGCAATTCAATAATCGAATAAGCCATCTCAGGCGAACCGTATGTGGCAGAAGCATTGGTAGTCGGCACTTTGTGTAATAATTTTTCCCAAAGTTTTATATGATGCACGTGCATAACGCTCTCCACTTCCGGGCATTCTTGATAAATAACAGCATGGCTCATGGTTTCGGAGGAAGCGATGATTGGCCCTTCACACCAAACCGTGTTTTTTGCAATATTTACTTTTGTTACAAGCGTAAAGTGTTCTTTTGAAAGTGTTTGTAAATGCCCTGTCATTGAGCCGCTGATTATGAATTGTCCTTGCGCATTCCAACGTTGACTAATGTTGCCATAGCCAATACCATTTTCGTACACGCCAACTAGGCCTTTTTGGTACAAAATATCACGCCAAAAGATGAGATTTTCAAGACGTTCCAAAGAAAGTGACTGAGCTTTTTCCCATTTTGCTTGGAATTTGATGTAGCCTTCGTCCATTTTTTAGAAGTCAGATTCATTTTTTTCAGGAAATAAAGATAATAAGCCCTCCTCACTCGCCTCGCAGATGCCTCTGTCTGTAATCAAACCAGTCACCAAACGAGCGGGCGTTACGTCAAAACCATAATTGGCCGCAGGACTATCTTTAGGTGTAATAAGCACTTTCGATAATTTTTCGCCATCCCAACCGTGTACATATTTCACTTCATCAGGATTACGTTGCTCTATCGGAATTTCGGTCAAACCATCATTCACATTCCAATCAATCGAAGAACTCGGCAAAGCCACATAGAACGATACATTATTATCTTTTGCGGCAAGCGCCTTGAGATAAGTGCCGATTTTATTAGCCACATCACCTTGTCGAGTCGTTCTATCAGTACCCACGATGACCATATCCACCATGTTGTGTTGCATCAAATGTCCACCAGCATTATCGGTAATGACAGTGTGTGGTACGCCATGCTCGTTCAATTCAAAAGCGGTAAGATTCGCACCCTGGTTGCGGGGGCGGGTTTCGTCCACCCAAACGTGCACAGGTATGCCTGCGTCATGTGCCAGATAAATAGGCGCGGTTGCCGTACCGTAGTCAATACAAGCGATCCAACCGGCATTACAGTGGGTAAGGATATTGACTGGTTTACCTTTTTTTCGGGAAGCGATTTCTTTGATAATTTTCAAACCATGTTCTCCAATGCTCCGACAACTCACCACGCTTTCTTCTGCTAGTAATTTTGCAGCTTCTAATGCTAATAAAGACTTTTTTTTCAACTCTTCCGTCGAATTGACAGTCGTTACTACTTTTTCAATCGCATGAAATAAATCTACAGCAGTTGGGCGCGTTTTGCGCAAGCGTTTCACCGCATTTGTAAAATAAGTATCAAAATCCTGCTGTTCTAAAGCTTCTAATGCTGCAATGTACAAGCCATAGGCTGCCGTCACTCCAATGAGTGGCGCACCACGTACGTGCATATCTGTAATCGCTACTTCAAAATCTTCGAGTTTGGTCAAATCTTCAATCACAATCTGATGCGGAAAGTAGCGCTGATCGAAGATTTGTACAGTTCGCTCGTCCTTGAGCCATATTGTTTGGTGATGCTGTCCCTTTATTTTCATATAGCTGTGTTCTGGTGTTAGTGGGTTATTATGTTCAAGTGGGTTTGCGTCAGCCTTTTGTTTTTGTTTTCAAAACAAAGGTAAAGGAATAAGGGGACACCGAGAAAATAGCTTGCTTTTAAATAAAAAAGCCCGTCGACATTGCCGAACGGGCTTCTAAAACTGATCCATTTGATTTTTAAAATTCCTACTCAACCCATTTGGGAAGTATCAACCGTATTGGAATTTGTTGGCAGCCAGGTTTCATCAAAAGTAGAGATAATATTGTTCGAGCCACCAAAGAAACCCAATACTCGCGCGGTTTTACTGCCGATATTGACCAGATCGTGCGGTACCATTTTAGGAACCAATGCGATTGTGTTTTTAGCAGCTTTGCTCTTTTCCTCGCCAATATTGATTTCTACTTCACCATCCAGGATTAGAAGCAATTCTTCTGCGCTATCGGTGTGCCGGCCAAGATGATTTCCTGGCTCTAATTCAAAGTAAACAGTGGCAGAATTTTTTGTGCCATGTGCACCTAGCAATGGGAACGTCGCGCGGCAATGCTGTTGAAGATTTTCTTTGCCGATGAATTCTGCCAATTCTAATTGATTGAGATTTACTGTTGTCATTTGTTTTTAGGTTTTGATTAAATTTTGATTTTCAAATAATTATAAATCGGGTGATTTTAAATTTGATCGCTGAGGTTGAATAATCCTTATTATAGGGACAAAGTTAGCGTGTTCCATAGCCCAGCTATTGTAAAAATCCGACAAGTTGATTTTTCAATTTACTATCAATATTTTCAAATGATGCTCTGTTATTCTAGAAATGTAACGGTTATCTATAAAATAAGCCGATCCGTAGAGATGATTTGTTCAAGGTTTCATTTTTTCATAGTTTTACTGTAAGAAATCACCCGAATTATGAGTGTTCAGTTTCAGGAAATCGCTCCATCTGAAATTTTGCAGCCTTATATAGAAAATTATTGGCAGGCAAAATTTAATCCAATTTCAACTCAAACGCTAAGTTTCAAGGTCATTCCAAGAGGTGTAGTCGAATTGGTTTTGCATTTATCCGATTTTCATTGTGATTTGGAAATTAATAATGAATGGTCGCAGTCGCCCGATCATACCTTGATTGGACTGTGGACGGAGGCTTATGAAGTACGTTTTCAAAAAAAAGTGGAAGTAATGGGTATTCGCTTCAACCCTGATGGCTTTTATGCTTTATTCGGTATCCCTGCGGCAGAATTTAAACACTGTGCTGCTGATATGGAAAATGTGCTGGGACGTGCTTTTCGGGATTATGCTAATCGCTTACGCGAAGCAGATTCGATTCAGGAGCAACTGAAACAGACAGAAGATTTTTTAGTAAAAATGTTGCAAAAAAATGATCAAGCTCTACCTTATCTTCAATTTGCGGCGGAATTGATACGCAACGAAAGTTCCGAAATTTCTGTAGATCAGCTTAGCCAAAAGGTTTTTATCAGTCCACGACAACTAGAGCGAGAATTCAAAAATGTGATTGGCATAAGCCCTAAAACGTATATCCGTATTGCCCGACTACATCAGGCGCAAAAGCTTATCCGCCAACGACAATTTTCCAATTTGGCTCAACTTTCCTACCAATGTGGTTATTTTGATCAATCCCATTTTATTCGGGACTTCAAAAAAATTGCTGGCGTAGCGCCTACAGCATTTTTGAAAAAGCAGGAGCAATTTATTTGAGTTATTTCAAAAATAGTAGCAGCAAGGAATCAGAAGGTAGAAAATTCTCCCAGATTAAGACAACCTGAGTTTGCAGATTTATTTGCAAATTAGAGCATCATTTGCTCATCAAAAAATAAAATCATGAAATCGCCTTCTCTATTCGGATTGCTAATAGCAATTACTGTTCCCTTTGTTTTAAAGGCCCAACCCAATATTGTTGATTTGCAAAGCGCCGAAGAAATCGCTTTTGTAAATGTAAATGTATTGCCAATGACTGGTAATCAGGTATTAAGCAACCAAACTGTTATTATTAAAAATGGAAAGATTACACAAATCGGTAGTTCTAAATCGATCAAAGCGTCTAAAAAGGCTCTGAAAATTAATGGAAAAAGTAAATACTTGATGCCAGGCTTGTCAGAAATGCATGCGCATATCCCAATTCCTCAAAATAACGATAACTCCAATGTCCGAGAAACGCTTTTTCTTTATTTGTCCAATGGAGTGACTGTAATTCGGGGAATGTTGGGGAATCCTTATCATCTTACGCTGCGCGAGCAAGCTGCAAAAGGAGAGGTACTCAGCCCTCGAATTTTCACCTCTAGCCCTTCCTTAAATGGAAATACCGTGCCAACCAAGGAAGAAGCCCGCACAAAAGTGACTCAGTATCAAAAAGATGGCTACGATTTTTTAAAAATTCATCCTGGCATTCAACTCGATGTATTTGAAGAATTGGTCAAAACCGCACGAGAAGTAGGGATTACATTCTCCGGGCATGTGCCGGTAGCGGTGGGTGTACGCCGTGCCATAGATTTTAAATACGCATCAATTGATCATTTGGATGGCTATGTAGAAGGGCTTGTACCGGCTTCTGCTAATGTAGATCCCAATACAGGTGGCTTATTTGGTTTTAATTTTACAGATCAAACGGATGCTAACTTAATTCCTGAATTGATTCAAAAAACAAAAGAAAAGGGTGTCTGGATTGTCCCAACACAAGCCTTGCTGGAACGTTGGACATCGCCTAAAAGTGGAGAAGAGATTGTCGAAGAACCCGAAATGCAATATATGAATCCGGGCGTGCGCTTTCAGTGGCGTGGCTCAAAGCAGCAAATTCTGGATAATAATTACAGTGCAGAGAAAGCCAAGAGATTTATTGATATTCGCAGAAAATTGCTCAAAGGTATGGCGGATTCAGGCATAGGTTTGCTGCTTGGCTCTGATGCACCGCAGGTTTACAACGTGCCCGGTTTTTCCATTCAACATGAAATGAAAGGGATGGTGGACGCCGGTATTTCAAATTATGAAGTTTTGCAAAGTGGCACTGCAAATCCGGCGAAATTCTTCGGAATGGAAAACCAGTTTGGCGTGGTAAAAGAAGGTGCGGCGGCGGAATTGATTTTATTAGACGCTAATCCTTTAGAAGATATTGAAATATTAAAAAACTGAATGGTGTACTCATTCAAGGTAAATGGATGCCGAAGCAGCTAATTGATACAGAATTGAAAAAAATTGCGAAGAAATACGAAAAATCCTAAGATTCAAACCTTCTGTCTTTACCTTTGTTGCTCAGGCAAATAGATCGCATTTATGAAGATTCTTATGGTTTGTTTGGGCAACATCTGTCGTTCGCCATTAGCAGAAGGCATTTTGAAAACAAAAATTGAGGAGAAAAGCTTGGATTGGCGCGTAGATTCTGCTGGTACAGGCTCTTGGCATATTGGGGAATTGCCGGATCATCGTTCTATTGCTGTAGCCAGAAAATATAGCATTGATATTACGTACCAAAGAGCGCGGCAGTTTTCAGCAAATGATTTAGATACTTTTGATTTGATTTTTGCGATGGATGCCCAGAATTTTCAAGACATCTTGCGCTTTGCGAAAAAAGAAGAACATAAAAACAAAGTTCAGCTTATTCTAAATCTGGTATATCCAAATGGCAATCGCAGCGTTCCAGATCCATACTGGGATGACGATGGTTTTGAAGATGTTTTCCAAATGCTGGATGAAGCCTGTGAGCAAATCATAAAACAATATTTAGTATAAATAAATCAAGCGGACTCCCAGGAAAACTTGGAAGCCCGCTTGATTTTGAGGCAATTAGAATATCTCTTATGCAAAAGCTTTCTCCACCAATTCTGCTTGCTCTTTATCGTGCTTTTTCTTGAAGCCCGTTGCTGGTGAAGCGCTCGCTTTGCGCGAAATTAAATTAAGATTTTTTCTAAAATCAAAACGATGCAAGTATTGCCAAGCGCCCATATTTGCTGGTTCTTCCTGTACCCAGAACAGTTCTGCCTGCGCGTATTTTTCTAAAATCGCATTGATTTGTTTTTCCGGGAAAGGATATAATTGCTCCATCCGAACGATGGCTACATCCTGGCGTTTTTTCTCGCGTTGCTCTTGCAATAAATCGTAATAAATCTTTCCAGTACAGAACAATACGCGTTTCACTTTTTTAGCATCTTTGATATTTGCATCATCATAGACTTCCTGGAAAGCCTTGCCTGTTTCAAAATCTTCAGGATTAGACACACATTCAGGATGACGCAATAGCGATTTTGGCGACATTACCACCAAAGGCTTGCGGAATGGTCGAGCCAACTGGCGGCGCAGCAAGTGGAAAAAGTTCGCCGGAGTTGTCACATTTGCTATTGTCATATTGTATTCGGCGCAATTTTGCAAAAAGCGTTCCAAGCGTGCACTAGAGTGCTCCGGGCCTTGTCCTTCGTAGCCATGCGGCAAGAGCAATACAATACCGCTCATCCGCTGCCATTTACTTTCGCCTGCTGTAATAAATTGATCTACAATCGTTTGTGCGCCGTTGTAAAAATCGCCGAATTGCGCTTCCCAAATGACCATATACGGAACTTACCTTGATTTTCGGACATACCATCCAAGCGAATATATTCCTGATAGTTTTCAATATCCTGCAAAACAGAATGTCGATGCGAAAAAGTACCGCGCTTCACATCTTGACCGCTCATGCGCACGTCCCGACCTTCCAACAAAATACTGCCATAAGCCATCAATTCGCCCAAGGCCCAGTCAAGCTTGCCCTGCTCAATTTTTTCCTTCGTTGCTTTGAGTAAGCGATTTACTTTGGGCAATGGACTAAATCCTTGCGGCAAGGTGATCAAATGATTCAAAATTTTATCAATTGTACTTCGTTCAATACCAGTCACTGGTGAAGCATCAAAATCTTCGGGTTTGATTTCATGCGGCCGATTGAGTTGACGCCAGGCTTGCTCCGACTCTTGATATTCGTATTCCAGCGGCTTTTGTTTCACCTCATCCAAGCGCTCTTGCAGGAATTTTTTGAAGGCAGTTTCCATTTCATGCGCCAAATCCTTGTCTACGTCGCCTCGTTGCACCAAAATCTCAGAATAAATTTCGCGTGGATTCTTATGATTTTTGATCAATTTATACATCCCCGGCTGTGTGAATTCTGGATCATCGCCTTCGTTATGACCGTGTTTGCGATAGCAAACCATATCAATAAATACGTCGCTATTGAATTCTTGGCGATATTCGACCGCTAATTCAGCGACAAACTGCACCGCTTCTGCATCGTCGCCGTTTACGTGAAACGCTGGAGCCTGGATAACGCTTGCTACCCCAGTGCAATATGTGGAAGAACGCGCATCATCAAAATCAGTCGTAAAGCCAACTTGGTTATTCGTCACAAAGTGAATCGTACCGCCCGTGTAGTAGCCTTTGAGTTTGCTCATTTGCGCCACTTCATATACAATACCCTGACCTGCAATTGCTGCGTCGCCATGAATCAGAATCGGCAGAATCCGATCATAGTCGCTTTGATATAAAATATCGGCTTTAGCACGAGCAAAGCCCTCCACTACTGGGTTTACAGCTTCTAAGTGAGAAGGATTTGGTACTAACTTGAGATAAATTGTTTTACCTGCTGAAGTAGTTACTTGAGAAGAAAAGCCAAGGTGATATTTCACATCGCCATCGCCAAAGCTCATATTTTCGGGCATATCGCCTTCAAATTCCTTAAAAATTTGCTCATACGTTTTTCCAAGCGTATTCGCCAAAACATTCAGACGTCCACGGTGCGCCATACCAATTACGACTTCATCCACGCCACCTTCGGTCGCTTTATTGATGATGCCATCCAATGCAACAATTGTATTTTCACCTCCTTCGAGTGAAAAGCGCTTCTGTCCAACAAATTTTGTATGCAAAAACTCTTCAAAAGCTACCGCGCCGTTCAGTTTCTCCAGAATTCGGCGCTTTTTCTCAGCCGAATAGCCAAAACCATTATCCGTAATAAGCGATTCTATACGCGTACGCAGCCAACGGCGGGTGTCTCGATCTTGAATATGCTGGAACTGAAAGCCGATATTGCCACAATAAACATACTTCAAACGCTCAATGATTTGACGAAGCGTAGCATTTTCCAAACCAATTTCTTTACCGGCAGTAAACGGCGTGTCCAAATCTGCTTCTGAAAGGCTAAAATCTTCTAGTGCCAATTTAGGATTGCGATCTCGCCGCGGTTTGAGCGGATTCGTTGTAGAAAGCAAATGTCCGCGATTCCGATAACCGAAAATCAGCGCTAATACCCGCAGTTCTTTTAGAATTTTTTCGGTGGAAACCACTGTCGCTTTACCATTGGTAGCATGACCGTTCCCATCCGAAGCATAATCATACCCTTTGAAAAAATGCCGCCAACTTGCCTCTACCAGATCAGGGTCTTGCTGGTATTGCTCATACAAAGAATCCACGAAGTTGGGGTGTGCATTAGTTATAAATGAAAAATCGTTCATTTTAAAAATTAATTTTTCCCTTTGGGATTATAAAAATATCTTCAAATCTATTCTTTAGTAAACAAAATTTCAGCAATAAAGTATATCGCATATTCCAGGAATAATGCTGATTAAGCCTTTATTTTGAAGATTACATTCCGTCGCCCAAAAGCTTCTTTCCTTCCTCAATGCTTGTAAGCATATCTTCTTTTACCTTCGCTACTTTCTGCTGTTCCTCTTGCAAATAAGCCATAATTTGTTCGTGCGTTTTGTCTTCGCGCAATTCGTCCAATGGTTCTATCTCTGCCATCCAAGTCATCATGCCTTCATCGGCTTGTTCTAAAGCACGAATACCAACCATCATTTGTTCGCGTTGATCCACAAGTGTAGAATCCATTCCTTCGAGTTTTGTTCTCAAATCCCGACTTATTTGATTGATTTCGCTCATTTTAGGCATCACCTCATCGTGTACTGCCATTACTTGTTCCCAGAGTAATTGTTCCTCTGATTCTTGCTTAGCGCTTTGATTACAACTGATTATAAATAAACCTAACATTGCAATCGTTATTACCTGAAATATTTTCATGTTCTTTTTTATTTTGGTTGCGAAAGTTATGGCAATAGAACAATTTTTTAAAGATAAAATTTTGTTTTATTTCAGAAAAAGCTGGCTTTCGCACTAATTTTTGTCACTCCTGATTAATGAGTTTTATCTTTTGCAAAAACCTTCCATCCTGAGTACTTTTGAGCCGTCAAAAAAATGATCAGACACCATGAGTCAGAAAAATTATTCACCCGTCAGTGCAGAAGAAGCTGTTTCAGTCATCAAATCTGGCGATAAAATCTTCATTCATAGCGCCGCTGCTGCGCCCCAAGTACTAGCGCAAGCTTTAGCCAAACGTGGTGACGAACTGCACGATGTAGAAATCTATCAGTTGCATACCGAAGGGAAAGCGCCTTATGCCGAGCCACAGTTTGAGCATAGTTTTCACGTCAAAAGCTTGTTTACTGGTTCAAATATGCGCCAGGCTATTCAAGATGGTCGTGCCGATTTTGTGCCGATTTTTCTAAGTGATATTCCGCGCTTGTTTCGGCGAGGAGTGGTAAATCTTGATGTAGCATTGCTGCAAGTGTCGCCGCCTGATACTCATGGTTATTGTACCTTGGGCGTTTCTGTGGATACTTCTTTGGCTGCCGCCCAAACCGCTAAATTATTGATTGCAGAAATCAATCCCAATATGCCCCGCACCAATGGTGATGGCAATATTCATATTAATAAATTCCATAAAGTAGTAGAGGTAGATTACAAACTACCAACACTTGAAATTCCTCCTCCTGATGAAGTGGAAACGCGCATCGGACAATATATTGCAGAATTGGTGGAAGATGGCTCAACGCTACAAATGGGTATTGGCGCTATTCCAAATGCAGCTTTGGCGGCTATGAACTCTCACAAAGAATTGGGCATTCACACAGAGATGTTTTCGGATGGGATTCTACCATTACTAGAAAAAGGCGTAATTACCAATCAGCATAAAGCGCGACATCGCAACCACTTGGTTACCGGTTTTTTGGTAGGCTCTCAAAATTTATACGATTTTGTAAATGCGAATCCTATTGTCAGAGTACTTGACATTCAATATGTGAATGATACTGCCATCATTCGACAGAATCCTAAAGTAGTCGCCATTAATAGCGCCATCGAAGTGGACTTGAGTGGTCAGGTTTGCGCTGACTCTATTGGCACCAAAATTTACTCCGGCGTCGGCGGTCAAATGGACTTTATACGCGGCTCAGCCCTATCAGAAGGCGGAAAGCCAATCATTGCGCTGCCTTCGGCAACAAATAAGGGTATTAGCCGCATCACCTCTATGCTCAAGCCAGGCGCAGGCGTCGTAACTACACGTGCACACGTGCATTACATTGTGACCGAATACGGTGTCGCCAATCTTTTTGGGAAAAGCATCCGCGAACGCGCTAAGTTGCTCATTAATATTGCTCATCCTGATCACCGCGAGCGCTTAGCTAAAGAAGCTTTTGAAGTTTGGCACGTTCACGTATAAGTGTTTTTAGTCGAATTTTATATCTTTTACTACTAATTGCAGGCGAGCATTTCCGTTCCATTTATTCTCTTGCAAATTAAAGCAAATATGAAACGGGTGTCGAGTTTTGATCTTTTCATAATCGTCGCCCCGACCAAATGCAATGCCGTAATATGGGTCAGAATCGGATTGCCCTATGGCGACACGCAAGTGATTATCTCTCAATAATTTAGAAAAGCCTGTATCTCTAACTTTTTTTACCACAAAATTTGGGTTGCGATTACTAGGCCCAAAGGGCGCGAATTGCCGCAGCACATTCCAAAAGGCCTGTGTAATATCCTTGAGTTCAATTTCAGCGGCAATGGGAATTTCGGGTGTGAAAATTTCATCCGTTGTTACGGTATCTACCACTGCTTCAAAGCGTTCCTGGAAAAAAATAACGTTCTCGGGGTATAGCGAAAGTCCTGCTGCATGGGCGTGTCCGCCATAACTAATGAGCAAATCTTTGCACATTCCAAGCGCCTGGTGAATATCGAATCCTTTGATAGAGCGGGCCGAGCCTACAATCTTTCCTTCCGACTGCGTGAGAATAATCGCAGGTCGATGATAATCTTCTACCATTCGAGCGGCCACAATGCCCACCAATCCTTTATGCCAATGCGGCTGATATAGAACAATACTTTTTCTTTGCTGCCAAAACGGATCACTTTCCAATAATTCCTTCGCTTCGGCAGCAATGCGGCGGTCAAACTCTTTGCGCAATTGATTCCGATATTCGAGCACACGAGCATAGTCGTGTGCAACACTTGGCTCAGCAGAAAGCATCAAACGTACCGCTTGTTCTGCATCGGCCAGGCGACCGGCTGCATTAATCATCGGACCCAATCCAAATACAATATCACTGATCGTCAATGGTGGTTCACGGCGACTTTTCGCAATCAAAGCACGCAAACCAAGGCGTTTCGTCGAATTCAGTTTTTGCAAACCAAACCAGGCTAAAGTCCTGTTTTCACTTACGATTGGCACGATGTCGCTGGCGATACTAATCACAAGCAAATCCAGCAAATCTTCTAATTGATGCCAATCCAATTGATGCTTTTCTACATAAGCTTGCGCCAGCTTGAATGCAACTCCACAACCACTCAATTCTTTAAATGGATATTCGCAATCAGAGCGCTTTGGATCTAAAATCGCCACTGCATTTGGTAATTTTTTCTCGGGAAGATGGTGATCGCAAATAATCACATCCATACCATATTGGTTGGCGCGTTCTACCTGGTCGATGGCAGTGATGCCGCAATCCAGCGTAATGAGCAGTTGCGTACCTTTTTCTTGGGCATATTCTATCCCATCTATCGAAACACCGTAGCCTTCTTTATCACGGTTGGGAATGTAGTAATCCAGATTTCGATGACGCGTTTGTAAAAAGCTGTACATCAAAGCGATAGAAGTCGTTCCGTCCACATCATAATCCCCGTAAAGCAAAATTCTTTCATTATTTTCAATCGCTTTTTCGAGACGAGCAATGGCTTTATCCATGTCTTTCATCAAAAAAGGATCGTGCAAATGACTCAATTCCGGCCGAAAAAACCGTTTCGCTTGATCATAAGAAGTAATCCCTCTTTGCACCAGCATTTGGCAAAAAATAGGATGGATATTCAAAGCTTCCTGCAATTCTGATACCTGCACTTTGTCGGCTTCTAGCAATTTCCACTGCTTTTCCATGGATGGGGATTTGGTTTTTGTCATCATGAGTGTAAATTTATTTTGTTCTTCCTACCAATTGTGGAAGCAATTTTGTTAAACATAACGTTTTCCAAACTGTTCGTAGAGTTTTGTCGCTCTTTATTCTGACGCTGAATATCTTTGTAAGATACATTTTTCACCATATATTTTTTCCGAATGAAGCAATCTATACTCTCACTTGCCCTATTTTTATTGGCTTTTACGGCTTTTTCTCAAGAATATATCGTAAGCGGTATCGTGACAGATGCTGATAACGGTGAAACACTCATCGGTGCAACGGTTGCAGCGCCAGCGCTTAGCACTGGCACATTGACCAATGAGTATGGCTTTTACTCCATTAGTCTACCGGCTCAAGATTCTATTCTACTGGAATTCAGCTATGTAGGCTTTCAAACGGTACAACGCAAGATTTTTCTGAATGGCAATTTAAAACTAAATGTAGAACTGGGTAGTGGCATTGAGTTGGAAGAGGTAGTCGTGAAAGCATCTTCGTTTCAAGAGAAAATGCAATCGACCGAAATGAGTGTAGAAGAAATCAATACTCGCCAAGCCAAAGCGATTCCCGTTGTGCTTGGAGAAAGCGATGTGCTCAAAGTCATTCAGTTAAAGCCCGGTATTCCTTCTGGCTCCGAGGGTACGACGGGTTTGTTCGTGCGCGGGGGCGGTTCTGATCAAAATTTAATTGTTTTAGACGAAGCAACGGTTTATAATGCAAATCACTTATTCGGTTTTTTCAGCACCTTTAATACAGATGCGGTAAAAGATTTGAAATTGTACAAAGGCGGCTTTCCGGCTCAATACGGCGGGCGTTTGTCTTCGGTAATCGATGTAAAATTGAAAGAAGGAAATAACCGTGAATTCTCTGGTTCTGGCGGGCTTGGCTTGATCGCTTCGAGGCTTACCCTGGAAGGCCCTATTCAAAAGGAAAAATCCTCATTTATTGTTTCCGGGCGACGTACTTATGTGGATTTATTTACAAAAGCAGTCAATCGCGCAAATGAGGGTAAAGAAGATTTTAATCCTATCCCTGATTATTACTTTTATGATTTAAATACCAAAATCAATTTTACATTAGGTGAAAAAGATCGGCTTTATTTAAGTGGTTACTTTGGGCGCGATGTATTTGGTTTTGAAGGCGATTTTTTCGATTTTAATTTTGATTGGGGCAATGCCACTGGCACCGTGCGTTGGAATCATGTATTCACGCCAAAATTATTTGCGAATACAACATTTACTTATTCTGATTATCAATATAATATTGTAAACGCGCTCACGGGATTTTCCTTCCGTCTGGGTTCAGATATTAAAGATGCAAATCTAAAAGCCGATTTTTATTATGTGCCTAATACAAGCCATACGATTCGCTTTGGCAGCAATGTCACGCATCACAGCTTCACCGTTGGTCGCTTAAAGGCGGGCAGCGATGACGGTACGATTTCGTTCTCTTCAGGTCAGGATTTTACGGGCCTTGAACTGGGCGCTTATATCTCCGATGATTTTGATTTATCTAGTAAATTCAAGATAAGCAGTGGATTACGCTTGAGTGGATTCAATAATAAAGGGCAAACGTATATTGGTATAGAGCCGCGCTTGTCGGCACGATATATGCTCAATCCGTATTTGTCATTGAAAGCGAGTTATGCCCGGATGTATCAGTATTTGCACCTGATTGCCAACTCTGGGGTGACACTTCCTACTGATATTTGGTATCCTTCGACCAAGCAAGTAAAGCCGCAGCGCTCTGACCAGGTGGCCTTAGGGCTTTCCTATATTCTGAAAAAGAACTATTTAATCACTTTTGAAACGTATTATAAAAATTTAGCCAATCAAATAGAATTTGTTGATGGTGCTGAGCTTTTTGCGAATAATGATTTGGAAAACGAATTTGCGATTGGTCGGGGCGACGCCTACGGCATGGAAATCGGCATCGAAAAAGAAGAAGGAAAACTTACGGGTTGGATCGGCTACACCTTAGCTTTGGTGCAACGCGGTGAATTTCAGCCTTTAAATGAAAATGCCAAATTCGCACAAAAAGGTTACTTTTCACCAATTTATGATCGTCGGCACGATCTTTCGGTCGTACTGATTTATGATATGACTCGCAGAATATCTTTAACAGCCACTTTCGTGTCTGGCTCTGGCGATTTGCGCTGGTTACCTACTGGTAGGTTTACTTTTCAAGATGTATATGGTGCTAAATTTGAAGCAGTTGTACCTGTTTATGAAGATCGAAACAATTATAGATTGCCGCCTTATCACCGACTTGATCTGGGTTTGGTTTGGCGTTTTTTTCCAAAATGGGGCGAAAGTGATATAACATTTAATGTTATTAATGCTTATGATCGTCGCAATACTTTTTTTATCTATTTCGAGCCAGAATTTGAAGACAGGAAAGATGCTCAAGGAAATGCAATTGAAATTCCCAATCGCATTGCTGCAAAGCAAGTATCGCTTTTTCCGGTTTTACCTTCTATTACCTGGAATTTTAAATTTTAAATAAAAGAATATGAGTCGATTAGCATTTATAATATCCGTATTAATCATTTTTTCCATTTTCGGATGCGATTTGGAAAAAGAAATCGAAATAGAATTGCCTGATTATGAGGCGCGTCCAGCGGTAGAATGTTATTTGGAAGCTGGGCAAACCTTTACACTCTTGCTTTCAAAAAGCGCGGCATATTTTGATCCATTTCCCAGCTTTAATAGCAAAGATTTTTTGGACGCCGTACTTGAAAATGATGCGGAGGTAAGCATTACGCTCAACGATACGGTTTACAAGCTCGATAACACATTGGTTATCAATCCTTTTACAGGGAAAGTATTTAATTATGTCGCTCGAAATGTTGTACCACAGGACTATGAACACGATTTTGAGTTGAAAATAGTTACAAAAGATGGTAGAACCATCGAAGCAACTACGCGGATGCTACCGCCTGTGCCTATTGATAGTATTGTAATAGAATTTCCTGAAAATAAAGAAAGACCAGGTGATACTTTAGCAAGGGTATTGACTTATGTAACCGATCCTCCTGGTCAGGTAAATTTTTTCCGACGTGTTTTGAATGAAGCAAGATTGGACAGTATTCCTGAACAAGATTTTATTGCTGATGATAAGTTAATTGATAATAATATCTTGGCTTTTGGGACAGGATATGATTTTGCGAAAGGAGATACAATCTTCAATACTATATATCATATTGATAAAGCCTATTTTGATTATCTTGAAAGTGTGTTTCGAGCTCGCGCATCCAATGGCAATCCTTTTGCCCAGCCCAGTCCGATTATTTCTAATGTATCAGGCACCGCGAATGCTATTGGTATTTTTACTTTCTTGAGTTATGACCGCAAAGTAACTATAATACAATGACCAGATCAGATATAAAACAAGAAAGCCGGATCGACTAATCAATCCGACTTTCTTGTTACGCTTAATGATATTTAATGCTGAAAGGGAAATATTAATTTCCGCCAGTCTTTAATATCTCGCTCAAGTTTGGATCTGGAGCAACGATTGCTCTTCTGTTCTTGGCGCGTCCATCTTCAGTGGCATTATCAGCAGCAGGCATTGTATCACCACGGCCAACTACAGCTACTTGATTAGGGCTTGCACCTTTCTTGAGCAATTCACGAGCAACGCTCATTGCGCGATCTACACTCAAGTTCCAGTTGTCGTAGCCAGCTCCGGCACCATACTGCTTGTTGTCGGTGTGACCTTCAATCAGGATACGCAATTTAGGATTGTTTTTCAAAGTAGTAGCCAATTCAGCAATCGCATCTCTTTCCGCTCTGGTAAGGCTAGCAGAACCAGTTCTATACTGTGCTTCCGCTTCGGTCATTACATACAGTCTACCATCTCTTTCTTCAATCTTCAATCCACTTTCAGCGTACGTACCGAAAATACCATTGATTTCATCCTTAACTTTCTTCAATTCTGCTTCTGTCATATTCAGTTTTTCCTGAACCTGAGCCATTTGGCTCTTGGTAGCATTCAGGTCACTCTTGATAGAAGCGATTTCGCCGTTCAGACGATTTTTTTCAGATTCAAGCGTAGCTTGCAATTCCGCATTTTGGTCTTGCAGGGTCTTCAATTGTGATTGTGTCTCAGCCAAAGCTTTGTCAGTAGCTTCTTTTGCCGCTGTCAGCTCATCGAATTTCTTTTTAGAAACACAAGATTGGAAAGAACCCAGAGCGAAACATAAAATCAGTAAACCGATTATTTGACGCATGTTCGTTTGTTTTTAATTAAAAAATATGAATTTTTTTGTGTTATTCCCGAAATGTATTAGATATTACTCACCGGAGTTCAAAGGTAAGAAAAGCGTTATCACTTTTACATACTGCAAAGCAATAGATATTTTTTGAATTAAGCAAAGATAAGCTCAAATAAATTGAACAAAGTGACAGCTTCTGACAAGCTTTTGTATATTATACACTACATATTGAACCCGATAGATTGTAACAGAGTTATAAAAACGCTATTTTTGCCCCGACAGAATATGTAGAACCCCTTGAATTTTAATCTAACGCGACTTTTTGAATGAAATACGAAATTAAGCAAGAAGGAAAATTTAAATTCATCGAGACCTAAGGCGGAGAGGAAACCCTTCTTCTTTTGCACGGTCTTTTTGGTGCCCTAAGCAATTTTGAAGGAATTATTGCTCATTTTTCGCAGCGATTGAACGTAGTTGTGCCTATCCTTCCTATTCTTGAAATGCCTATCCGACAACTATCGGTAACGGGTCTTGCAGAACACGTTGCAGAATTGGTAGCGTATAAAGGCTTTGGCAAAGTGCATGTGCTTGGGAATTCGCTTGGTGGGCATATTGCTTTGCTATATGCGCTTGCACATCCCGATAATATCAAATCTATTATTCTGACAGGTAGCTCCGGATTATTCGAAAGTGCAATGGGGACAAGTTTTCCAAAACGAGGCGACTACGATTTTATCAAAAGAAAAACCGAGGCGACATTCTTTGATCCAACTGTAGCCAGCAAAGAATTGATAGATGAAGTATATGATACTGTGAATGATCGTAACAAAGCCATCCGCATTGTTGCTACTTCAAAATCGGCTGTAAGGCATAATTTGGGCGACAATCTCCATCGCATCAAAGCGCCTACCCTACTAGTTTGGGGCAAACAAGATCAAGTCACGCCTGCTTTTGTGGGAGAGAAATTTCATGAGTTGATTGAAAACTCTCAACTTGTACTGGTTGATGACTGTGGTCATGCGCCGATGATGGAGCATCCTGAACAATTCAACGAATATCTGGAATCCTTTCTCAATGAAGTCACAGCAGAAGCGTTGAGCTAATAATGCTTGTTTCAATATTATTTTTGCGATGACGTTTCTTTCCTTGACTTTGCTTGTATAAGGTTGTCAAGAACTGCCAATTATTTTCTTTTTTTCATCTTAATACCCAAAACGACAGTACCTTCGTTCAACAATACACTGATTTTACTTTTATAATAATTCAACAACAAATTTAATTTATGAAATACCTGTTATCATTGGTGATAGCGTTAGCCTTACTGATTAGCTGTAAAACGCAGCAAAAAGTGACAACCCCACTCGAAGACCTCACCGTGGCAATACCAGAAGAGGAGGAAATGGAAGAAAGAAATCTGGATACTTTGACAATTTCTGCTACCCCTCTGGATACAGAAGAAGAAACAGAACATGCGGACGAACATTATTCGCTTCCTGTTTATAATGCAAGCCATACCCGTACGAATGATTTACTGCATACCAAACTCGATATTCGTTTTGATATGGCAAACGAAAAAGTATTGGGCAAGGCAACTTTGAAGCTAAAACCACTTTTTTATCCTACTGATAAGCTGACACTTGATGCGAAAGGGTTTGAATTTCATAAAGTGACTTTTGAAGGCAAAAATGATCCACTTAAATATACTTACGAAAATGATCAAATCACAATCAATCTAGGTCGCGCTTTCAAAAGAGACGAAGAGTACTCTGTCTATATGGAATATACTGCCAGCCCCAGCGAATCTGGCGGTAGCGCCGCTATTACCTCTGATAAAGGTTTGTATTTTATAGACCCGCGCGATGAAGACCCCGAAAAGCCAACGCAAATCTGGACACAAGGAGAAACAGAAGCCAACTCTAAGTGGTTTCCTACGATTGACAAGCCCAACGAGCGTTGTACCCAGGAAATCTATGTAACGGTGGAAGATAAGTATGTAACGCTTTCCAACGGTCTATTGACTTCTTCCAAAAAGAATAGCGATGGCACACGCACCGATTATTGGAAAATGGATCAGCCGCATGCACCCTATTTGTTTATGCTCGCCATTGGCGAATACGCTGTCGTAAAAGAAAAGTGGCAAGATATTCCTGTAGAATATTATGTCGAACCAAAATATAAGGATCACGCCAAAGCAATCTTTGCGCATACCCCTGAAATGCTAGAATTTTTCTCTACTAAGCTGGGCATGAAGTATCCCTGGAAGAAATATGCACAAGTTGTCGTTAGAGATTATGTGTCTGGGGCCATGGAGAATACGACTGCCGTTATATTTGGAGAACAAGTGCAAAGAACTTCGCGCGAGTTGATTGATGCAGGCAACGATTATGTGGTAGCACATGAATTGTTCCATCATTGGTTTGGAGACTATGTGACTACTGAAAGTTGGGCAAACTTGACGATGAATGAAGGCTTTGCCAATTATGCCGAATACCTTTGGAATGAATATAAATATGGCGTTGATGTGGCCGATTATAATTTGCTCAATGAATGGAATGGTTATTTTTCGGATGCCCAAGGAAATGCGCACCCTTTGATTCATTTTGCTTATGAAGACAAGGAAAATATGTTTGACGGACATAGCTATAATAAAGGCGGTTCAGTATTACATATGTTGCGAAATTATGTGGGCGACGATGCTTTTTGGGCATCTTTGAATAAATACTTAAAAGATAATGCGTACAAAGCGATTGAGGCGCACAATCTACGTTTGGCTTTTGAAGAAGTGACAGGGCAAGACCTCAATTGGTTTTTCAATCAATGGTATTTCTCACAAGGGCATCCGGTTTTGGACATTGCTTACAGCTATGATGCTGCTGCCAAAACCGCCAGTGTCACTGTGAAACAAACCCAGCCAACCGAAGGTAGTACGCCTGCCATTTTCCAGATACCTGCAAAAATTGATCTCTATACTGCCGATGGCAACAAAACCCGCCACGAGGTTTGGATCAAGGAGCGCGAGGAAACTTTTACATTTGAAACTGCTCAAAAGCCTCAAAATATCATTTTCGATGCCGATAGAACCCTTCTTTGCGAAAAGCAGGAAGAAAAAACTGAGGAAGAATTCATTTTTCAATATCAGAATGGAGCTAAATTTATGGATCGCTACGAAGCCTTGCAATACCTGGCTTACAGCGAAAGTCCCACGTCAAAAGTAATTTTCAAAGAAGCATTGAAAGACAAACTTTGGTGGTTCCGTGCCGTTGCGATTAATTATATCGAAAATAACACCGATGAGGAAGTGATGAAAACCCTGCGTGAAATGGCTGCCAACGATCCAAACTCACAGGTACGCGCCAGCGCATTAGAGAAATTGATCGAATTTGAAGATCCCCAGGCAATTACCGCAGCTCAAAAAGCAGTAGAAAAAGACTCCTCAACGGTCGTAATCGCCTCGGGGCTTTATCTTTTGAATATGCTCGATTCAGCAGCAGCCTTGGTTGCCGCACAAAAGTTCGAGAAAGATGAGAATGGTGATATTCTGGCAGCAGTAAGTTCCATTTATGGTCAAAGCAAAGACCCGAAATACCTGGCGTTTTTTGAAAAGAATTTTGACAAGGTAGATGGCTACGCGGCTTTAAGTTTCATGGAAGGCTACCACAACCTAATTGTAAATACAGATTTTAGCACGGCAACGGCTGCGGTAGAGAAACTAAAGAACATTGCGCTTAATATGGAGCAATCCCAATTTCAAAGACTTGGCGCAACTTATGCCCTCAATCTTGTGCGAAAAAATTACTATCAGCAATCGAAAGAAGAAACCGATGAAGCGCGTAAAAAAACTTTGACTGATCATGTAGAGAAGATCACTAAAATAATGGACGAGATCAAAGCAACGGAACAAGATGCTCAATTGTTAAATTGGTATGAACAGTTGACCTTGGAAGATAAAGAGCCTTAATTATTCTTACTTTTTCAGGTTTTTTGATCTCAAAAACCAGGCGCGACTTTTGTTCGTTCCTGGTTTTTGCTTTTATTTAACATTCCATGTCTTGATTTTATGGGCGAACTTGTCTATTTTTCACCTTTGTCTGAAATAAATACCTCCCAAACACCAGCTTTTTTTACAATTGCAAAATACGAAACGTTAAAAACCTACTTTTAAGCAACCTTTTTCTATAAATTCCTTATTTAAAGGTACTAAAGCTTTACAAAAAATTACAATCTCAATAAAGATGGCTCATCAGGACAATTATCGACTGTTAGTTGAAAAGTTAGACCAGTTCATCCGCAAATATTACATCAACCAACTCATCCGAGGCGCTTTGTATAGCGTGGGCTTGATCGTATTCTTGTTTTTAGGTATGAGTTTGCTGGAGCACTATTTTTATTTCAGCAGTGGAGTTCGCCGTGCGCTTTTCTTTTCTTTCATCGGCGTGAGCGGTTTAGCCCTTTTTCAATTAGTGTTATTGCCACTTCTGCATTACTTCCGTTTGGGTAAAACCATTTCACATGAACAAGCTGCCACTATTATCGGTAGCCATTTTGCTGATGTGAAAGATAAATTGTTGAATGTATTACAATTGAAACATCAGTCGGATAATATCGCTGATAAAGACTTGATTATGGCGAGTGTCAATCAAAAGACCGAAGAAATCAAGTTGATCCCATTTAAATCCGCCATCAATCTGTCTGAAAACCGCAAATACCTTCGCTATGCATTGCCACCTTTGCTGTTGTTTTTAATATTGCTTTTTACTGGCATGATCAGAGACAGTAGTTTTCGACTATTGCACAGCGGTCAGGAATTTTTGAAGCCGGCGCCTTTCCATTTTATGATAGAAGAGGACGATTTGTCGGTGGTACAATTTGAAGATTTCCCTTTGTCTGTGAAAATCGAAGGAGACCAACTGCCGAATGAAGTTTTTATCAATGTGGATAATGTAGAGTACCGCCTTACCAAAGAAGCGCCTGATGTTTTCACTTATCGCTTCAGCAATGTGCAAAAGAATACGGAGTTTCGTTTGTTTGCAGGCGAAGTGCGCTCCAAAGAATTTGAACTCGAAGTGAAGAAAAAGCCTAATGTGACCGGATTTGAAGTGAAATTGGATTATCCCGGATACATTGGTCGCAAAGATGAGGCTTTGAATAGTGTGGGTGATTTGGTCGTGCCGATGGGTACTAAAATAGACTGGATTTTTAATGCTGAAAACACGGATAATATCTTTATTCAGTTTGCTGGACAAAACCGCCTGGAAGTGAAGCGTTTTTCCGATGACCTGTTTACTTTCAAAAAACAGGCAATGAAGGATGAGCCTTACAAACTCTACATTTCCAATCAATATTTGCCAAAAGGTGATTCGATCAGCTATAGCATTACAGTTATTCCTGATTTGTATCCAAATATCAATGCGGAGAAATTTATAGATAGCACCGACAACAAGCTTTTATATTTTGCTGGCGAAGCCAATGATGATTATGGTTTGCTGAGTCTCTCTTTCAATTATCGTATCAAAAAAGCAGGTGGTAAGCAAGGCGAATTGCAAACCATTAAACTAAGAAAGCCTGATACCAAGCAAATCCGCTTCGACCACTTGTTCGATTTGCACGAGCTTGCGCTTCAACCGGGTGATGAAGTGAATTATTATTTTGAAGTTTTTGATAACGATGCTGTGAATGGCAACAAATCGGCTCGCACCAATTTTATGGTGTATGCCATGCCAACCGTGGAGGAATTCAAAGCAATGGCTGACAAAAATAATGACCAAATCAAGAGTGATTTGCAAAAGGCTTTGGAAGAATCCCGTCGCATTCAGGAAGAGATGAAGAAGATGCGCGAGAAATTGCTGCAGGAAAAAGATTTGGATTGGCAAAATCGAAAGGAGTTAGAAAAATTGGTGGAGCGGCAGAAAGAATTGGAGAAAATGATCGAAGAAGCCAAGCAAAATTTTGAAGAAAATCTGAAAAAATCAAGAGGAGTACCAAGAAACCGATGAAAATATTCAGGAAAAACAAGAGCAACTGCAACAACTGTTTGACGAAGTGATGAACGAGGAAATGAAGGAACTGATGAAGAAAATCGAAGAGCTTTTGCAAAAAATGGAGAAGGATCAGGCACTGCAAATGATGGAGGATTTCCAATTCAACAATGAAGACATGGAAAAGGAGCTTGACCGTCTTCAAGAGCTGTTCAAGCAATTGGAAATTGAACAAAAAATGCAGGAAACGATTGATGAGTTGCAAAAACTGGCGGAAGAACAGGAGAAATTAAGCGAAGAAACCAAAAAAACGGAGCCTGATCAGAAAAAAGAAAACGAGCAAAAACAATCCGACGAAAAACAAAAGGCTGACCAGAAGGCAGAAGAGCAAAAGCAACAAGAGAATAAAAACGCTGAGCAAAATAAAAATGAGGAGCAACAAAACAAGGATAAGGAGCAACAGAATAAAGAGCAAGAAAATAAAGGCAATGAACAGCCTCAAAGCAAGCAAGAAGAATTAAAAGAAAAACAAGAGGAGATTAACGAGAAGTTTGAGGAGATCAAAGAGCAGATGGAGGAGATCGAGCAGAAGAATGAAGAATTGGAGAAGCCGAAAGAAATGGAGAATCAGGATCAACAGATGCAGAATATCCAGCAAGATCTGAACAAAAGTCAACAGCAATTGCAACAAAATCAGAATAAGAAAGCGTCCGAATCGCAGAAAAAGGCTGCAGAGCAGATGAAGGATATGGCTAACAATATGCAAATGCAACAGCAACAGCAAGAAATGGAGCAAATGCAGGAGGATATGAAAGCATTGCGGCAGTTGTTGGAAAATCTTGTTGGTTTGTCTTTCGATCAGGAAGATTTATTCAAAGAATTTGAAAAAGCGAGCATCAATACGCCTCGTTATGTGGAATTGACACAACAACAATTTAAGTTGCAGGATGATTTCCGTTTGGTGGAAGATAGTTTGCAAGCCCTCAGCAAGCGTTTGTTCCAAATCGAGTCCTTTGTCACCGATAAGGTTTCGGAAGTAAAAGACAATATGCGTGAAAGCCTGGAATTCCTGGAAGAGCGCCAAAAGCCACAGGCTTGCAACAATCAGCAGCGCGCGATGAAAAATTTGAACGATTTGGCGCCTTGATGCTCAGTGAAATGATGAACCAAATGCAACAGCAGATGTCAGCAATGATGGCGGGTAGTCAAATGTGTACGAATCCTGGTCAAAGCAAGCAACAACAAGGGCAACCACAAGATAAAATCAGTGAAGGGCAACAGCAGCTCAATGAACAAATGCGCAATGCTTTAGAAAAACAAGGCCAGCAGAGAGGCAAAGAAGAAGGCAAGGATGGAAACGGTGGTATGAGCAGTGAAGAATTTGCTAAAATGGCAGCCAAGCAAGCAGCGTTGCGCAAAGCGTTGCGCGACAAGCAAAAAGAACTGCAACAACGCGGCCAGGGGAGTAAAGAACTGCAAGAGTTGATCGAGCAAATGGATAAAGTGGAGACCGACCTTGTAAATAAGAAATTGACCAATGAAATGCTCAAGCGGCAGCAGGAAATATTGACTCGTCTGTTGGAACACGAAAAAGCAGAGCGCGAACGCGGTATGGAAGAAAAACGCAAAGCAGAAACTGCTTCTGAGAAAGAGCGCAAAATGCCACCATCACTCGAAGAGTATATCAAAAAACGCGAGGCAGAAATTGAAATGTATAAAACCGTTTCGCCTACGCTCAAGCCTTATTATAAGTTTTTAGTAGAAGAATATTTCAAAACATTAAAATCTAAATAATTTTTTAACAAAAGCCGAGTAAATTGAACTATATTTGCTCGGCTTTTGTTTCCCCTTATTGTTGAATCCTTATTAGCTTACCCTCCCATGTACATATCGCCTGAATGAAAACAGTATTATTTTGATTCAACTCTAAATTCACATTGCTCAATGAATATAAGAGCAGATCAGGTTATGCTTAAATTACCTTCTAATCCCAGAAATATTTCGGTTGTCGAATCCTTCGTCAATCGAATGGTGGAGAAATATAGGATCAGTCCTGACCTGCATTGCAATATATTAGTAAGTCTTACCGAAGCTGTCAATAATGCCATGATTCATGGCAATTGTTGCGACGAATCCAAAAATGTGTCCATCCAATTCAAGAGATTAAAAGATACGCTTGCGGTCAGTGTTACGGACGAGGGCTGTGGCTTCGATCCTTTTAGCCTACCCGACCCTACCGCTCCTGAAAACCTTACCAGATGTGGTGGCAGAGGCGTCTTTTTGATACAAAAGCTTTCCGATGCAGTCAGATTTCATAATAACGGAAGTACGGTAGAAATGCAATTTAAAATTGCTTAATATGGAGATGGAGAATACTTTCTCCTGGGATTCGGAAGATGAAACTATTGATTTTCATGCCGAAGGCATTGATTTCGCTTTAGACAATGAAGTAATTGTCATTGAATGGCTCAAACAAATTTTGCAACAAGAGCATAAAGTTTTACAGCATATCAGTATTATTTTTTGTAGCGACTCCTATTTACATGAATTAAATATTCAATACCTCAATCACGATACCTTTACTGATATTATTACTTTTTATTACACTTCTCCTCCTGATATTGAAGGTGATATTTTTATCAGCATCGATCGAGTAAAGGAAAATGCTTCCACTTTTGCCGGAGCATTCCAAGAAGAATTGCATCGAGTGATTGCTCACGGAGTGCTGCACCTATGTGGCTATGGCGATAAATCGGTTATAGAAAAAACGATAATGACTGAAAAAGAGAACGAGGCACTTCACCAGCTTTCTTTGTTAATGTTTGAAAAAAAATAAATCGCTCAGGATCAAAAAACTGGCTACTTAACTCAAAATTAGATACTTTTGCAACTCGCTTTTATCACAACTATAAGAGCAAAGCTCGCCCTAGCCAAAGGATTATAAAACTTCCAATTTACATGAAAGTATTAAAGTTCGGTGGATCTTCGGTTGCCACACCTGATAGAATTCTCGGTATTGCCCAAATTCTCAAGGATTATTATACCCAGGGCGAACAATTTACGGTCGTTTTCTCTGCTTTCGGTGGTGTGACCGACTCTTTGATTAAAATGGCCAGACTTGCCGCTGATGGCGATGAATCTTATTTTGCTTATTTTGAAGCATTTAGCCAACGACACCTTGACGCCATTAAAGATTTGCTCACACCTTCCTATTTAGAAGGAGCGCTTCCCGAATTAGAAAATAATCATGAAGTGCTCAAGAATTTATTATATGGGATTTTTCTGGTACGTGAAATTTCTTCTCGTACAATGGATTATGTATTAAGTTTTGGTGAACGCAACTCCGCGTATATCATTAGTCACGTACTTCGTCAAAATGGATTGAATGCCAGTTATTTAGATGCGCGAAAAATTATTAAAACAGATAATAAATTTGGGTCAGCCAAAGTAGATTTTGAATTGACGTTCAAAAAAATCAAAGAATATTACACTCAAAATACTGATTTACAAATAGTTACAGGTTTTGTTGCATCAGCGAAAGGTGGATTGACAACAACGCTTGGCCGTGGCGGGTCCGATTATACAGCAGCTATTCTTGGCGCAGGTCTGGATGCAGAAGTGATCGAAATTTGGACGGATGTAGATGGGGTACTCACCGCCGATCCGCGCAAAGTGAAAAAAGCATTCACGATCCCGACCATGACGTATGCCGAGGCAATGGAAATGTCGCATTTCGGGGCAAAAGTAATTTATCCGCCCACCATCCAGCCGGCACTACTTAAAAAGATTCCAATAGTTATTAAAAATACGTTTAATCCGAAATTTGTCGGCACTTTCATTTCCGATAAAACGGATTCCAACGGACGAGCCGTCAAAGGCATTTCTTCTATTAATAATATCGCGCTGCTCACTTTGCAAGGCAGTGGACTATTCGGTGCGCCAGGCACGGCTGCTCGTTTATTCACTTCTTTGGCAAAAGCCAATATCAATGTGATTCTGATCACACAAGGTTCATCCGAGCATTCTATTTCTTTTGCGGTACAGCCCGAGGCTGCAAAAAAAGCACGCAGGCAAGTTGAAAAAGAATTTGAATATGAAATTAATAATGGCACGGTCGAGTCGATTAAGATCGAAACGGATTTGTCGGTCATAGCCGCTATCGGTGAGAATATGCGTTACCGCCCCGGTATTGCTGGCAGGCTTTTCCGTGCACTCGGCAAAAACGGTATCAATGTTGTTGCCATCGCGCAAGGATCATCGGAGTTAAATATTTCAGTTGTCATTAATCTTTCCGATGAAAGCAAGGCCCTCAATGCATTACACGAAGCATTTTTCTTATCGGATGTAAAGGAGTTGCATCTTTTCGTGGCCGGCACGGGATTGATAGGAAGCGCATTGCTGGAGCAAATCAAGCAGCAATCAAAATACTTGAAAGAGCATCGCTCTTTGGAGATTAAAGTGGTAGGTATGACCAATAGCCGGAAAATGCTTTTTGACGAAAATGGAATTCAACTGGATAATTGGAAAGTAACATTACAAGAGAAAGGTGAACCGAGTAACTTTCATGCTTTTATAGAAAAAATGAAATCCTTGAATCTTTCCAATACGATTTTTGTTGATAATACCGCCAGCGAAGCAGTTGCTAAGTTCTATGAAAATATTCTTGACGCCAGTATTTCGATTTCCACACCAAATAAAATTGCGACTTCTTCCGCATTTTTGCAGTATCAGCGTCTGAAAAATATTGCCACAAAAAGGAGCGTGCAATTTTTATATGAAACGAATGTGGGGGCTGGGCTTCCAGTAATTTCTACTTTGAATGATTTGATTGATAGTGGCGATCGAATTCTAAAAATCGAAGGCGTGTTGTCTGGTTCCTTATCTTTTATTTTTAATTCTTACAAAGAAGGTCAAAAATTCAGCCACATTGTAAAAGAAGCGAAAAAGCTCGGCTATACCGAACCCGATCCCAGGATTGATCTCAATGGAATCGATGTGCGGCGCAAGTTGATCATTTTGGCACGTGAAACTGGCTTGCCACTCGAAGCAGAAGATGTAGAAATCAAAAATATTCTTCCCACTTCTTGCCAACAAGCAGAATCGGTGAAAGACTTTTTTGAAGCCTTGGAACAAGAGGACGATAATTTTGAAAAAATGCGCATAAAGGCAGCATCAAAAAATAAAGCATTGCGCATGATTGCTAAGCTTGAAGACGGGAAAGCAATTATTAGTTTGGAAGCAGTCGATATGAGTCATCCCTTCTATTTTTTGAGTGGCAGTGATAATATGATTGTTTTTACAACCGAACGATATAAAGAACGCCCTTTGGTTGTGCGCGGCCCGGGTGCCGGCGCAGAAGTAACTGCGGCTGGAATCTTTGCGGAAATTATCAAAATTGGCAACTATTTATCTTAATATCATGATTTTAAATTCTAAAAACGATTTAGCAGAAATTGTGTCAGAACAAGTTACGGAAGTAAAGGTTTTTACACCTGCAACCGTGGCAAATGTTGCTGTCGGATTTGACATCTTGGGGTTTGCTTTGGACAAGCCTGGTGACGAGATTATTGCTCGATTTGTGAATGAGCCAGGTTTGCGGATCGTAAAAATCACTGGTGATGGCGGCAAATTACCTTATAATATTGAAAATAACACAGCTGGTTTTGCTGCTCAAAAACTATTAGAATATTTAAATGAGGATCGAGGCATCGAATTGGAGATTCATAAAAAAATGCCTTTTGGTACGGGGATGGGTTCCAGTGCAGCGAGCGCAGTGGGTGGGGCGGTTGCGGTAAATGAGTTATTAGGATGTCCTTTGAGTCGCATGGAGTTATTGCCGTTTGCCGTATTAGGGGAACAAGTTGCAGATGGCGCTTATCACGCCGATAATGTTGCGCCTTGTCTTTTGGGCGGCATCACACTTATCCGCAGTAATCAAGATTTGGACGTACACTCCTTGCCTCTGCCTAAGGATTTGTATGCAACGATTGTTTTCCCTGCTATTGAAATTTTGACCAAAGACGCACGAGGTGTATTGAAAGAAAACGTTCCTTTAAAACAAATGATTGAGCAAACCGGAAATCTTGGTGGATTGATCGTAGGATTGATGAATGCAGATTATGAGCTGATTGGGCGATCCTTGAATGACGTCGTTATTGAGCCTCAAAGAGCGCATTTGATTCCGCATTTCTATGAAGTCAAAAAAGCTGCTTTAAAAGCTGGGGCATTAGGCTGTAGCATCTCAGGAGCTGGCCCGTCTATTTTTGCCCTAAGCAAAGGACACGCAACCGCTGAAATTGTTGGCAATGCTATGCAAGCAATTTTCAACCAAGTCGGAATCGCCAACCAATTGTATGTCTCTCCTATCAATCCAAATGGCGCTATTAGAATTTAAAAAGCCAGTATTATGCAATTGTACAGCACCAACAATAAATCGAATATTGTTTCTTTAAAAGAAGCTGTTTTCAGAGGCTTACCCGAGGATAATGGCTTGTATATGCCTTTAGAAATCCCTTCTCTTTCGGAAGATTTTATTCAAAACCTGGAAGATTTTTCTTTTCAAGAAATTGCTTTCACAGTTGCAAAATCCTTTGTCAAAAACGCTATTCCAGAATCTGATTTGCAAAACATTATTGAAAAGTCCATCACTTTTCCTGCTCCGTTGGTATCCTTGGATGAGCAATATCATATACTGGAATTATTCCATGGCCCATCGCTCGCCTTCAAAGATTTTGGCGCACGATTTATGGCCCAATTAATGAGTTATTTTAATAAGGCTGAAAATCAAGAATTAACAATTTTGGTTGCAACTTCCGGCGATACAGGTGGCGCTGTAGCGGCTGGATTTTATAATACGCCCGGTATTCGAGTGATCATTCTCTACCCTTCTGGCAAGGTTAGTTTTTTGCAGGAAAAACAGCTTACAACACTCGGTGGAAACGTCACTGCTTTAGAAGTGGATGGCAGTTTTGATGACTGCCAGGCTTTGGTAAAAAAAGCTTTTTTAGATACAGATTTAACGAACAAATTGCGCTTGAGTTCAGCCAATTCTATCAATATTGCAAGACTTATTCCGCAGTCGTTCTATTATTTTGAAGGCTACAAACAAATTCAAGATAAATCTATTCCAGTTATTTTCAGCGTCCCAAGTGGAAATTTTGGCAATCTTACTGCTGGGCTTTTTGCAAAAAAAATGGGACTACCAATTCATCATTTTATTGCCGCGACCAATGTAAACGATGTTGTTCCAGCGTATCTTCATACCGGCGAATTTCATCCTCGCCCTTCGGTTCGCACTTTATCTAATGCAATGGATGTTGGAAATCCATCCAATTTTGCACGAATGCTCGACTTATATTGTTCCACGTGGAACAATATTAAAAATGATATCTCTGGTTATCATTTTACAGATAAACAAACCAAAACAACAATGCGTGAGGTTGCGCAAGCTTTCGATTACATAATGGATCCACACGGGGCTGTCGGTTATTTAGCCTTGAAGGCTCATCTCAATAGGAGTTCAAATATGCAAGGCGTTATTTTAGAAACAGCGCATCCGGCAAAATTCAAGGATGATGTAGAAGAAATTCTTGGTAAAGCAATTGAAATCCCTAAAAAATTAGCGGACTTAGCCGACCTTCAAAAACAAACTTTAAAAATGTCAATTGATTTTAATTTCTTCAAAGAATGGTTGATACAATTTTAACAAAATGTTCCACGTGGAACATTTCAAAGGGAAATATTTTTGATCTATATTCATATTAAAGGAAATCAGCAGAAATAATGGATTACAGAGACCTAAGTTTGATCGTAGAAAGCAATAAAACCAAGCCAGGAAGCGTCGGTTGGCGTAGCCCTTCCAATTTAGCAATCATCAAATATTGGGGAAAACATGGAGTTCAGTTGCCACGTAACCCTTCCATCAGTTTTACATTAGAAACTGCTTGTACCAATACCTGGATTGACTACAAGCCGAAAAGCTCAATTGATCCTAATGTATCCCTGGATTTTTTTTTCAACGATCAATCAAACGAAGATTTCAAGGCAAAAGTGCATAAATTCTTATCCGGGCTTACTGAAATCTTCCCATTCCTGAAGCAATTACATTTGACGATACGCTCTACTAATTCTTTTCCACATTCTGCCGGGATTGCTTCTTCTGCATCGAGTATGAGTGCCTTGGCATTATGCCTTTGCAGCATGGAAAAAAACTTGTTTGGTACGCTACAAAAAGCATCCGAATTCAAGCAAAAAGCATCTTATCTTGCTCGATTGGGATCGGGAAGTGCGTGTAGATCCATTTATGGGGGAATGGCTATTTGGGGTGTGACCTCGGAAGTAGCAAGCGCGTCTAATGAATATGCAGTGCCATTTACAGAATTGAACGAAGTCTTTAAAACTTATCACGACGATATTTTGATTATTAGTAAAGGCGAAAAAAGTGTTTCGAGCAGGGCAGGGCACGAATTAATGGATAGTAATATCTATGCGCAAAATCGATACGAGCAGGCTCGGCAAAGATTTCGAGCATTATTGAGTGCATTAAAAACTGGCGATATAGAGGCTTTTGGAAAAATTGCAGAAGCAGAAGCTTTAGCGTTGCACGCCTTGATGTTATTGTCTAATCCTCCTTTTATGCTTTTGAAGCCCAATACCGTGGCGGCAATTGAAAAAGTGCAGCAATTCAGAAATGATACTCGACTTCCATTGTATTTCAGTCTGGATGCCGGCCCCAATTTACATTTACTATACCCGGAAAATATTCAACCCGATGTTAAACGTTTTATTGATAACGAACTGATTCAATTTTGCGAAAACAAACAATATATTCAAGACAAAGTTGGCAGCGGGCCAATAGAATTATAAAAAATCGTACTATGCGCGTTTGGAAATATTTGCTTTCAGTTATGTATATTTTCTTCTTACAAATTGGCTGTACCCAAACACCAACAAAACGCCCATCGGTACAAAATCCTGCATTCGACCAAAAACTAGAGCAGCTACTGCGTTTTTCTATCCCTTTAATTGGCGTAGAAGAATTGAAGAATATTCAACGCGAAGTTCATATCTTTGACACGCGGGAATGGCCCGAATACGAAGTGAGCCATATAGAAGGGGCGGAGTATTTGGGTTATGATCATTTTGATGAAAAGCGACTAGCTGATATTCCCAAAGATGCAAGAATTGTGCTGTACTGCTCGGTAGGGTATCGCAGCGAAAAAACAGGAGAAAAGCTCCGAAAATTAGGGTTTTCAAACGTGTATAATTTATACGGAAGTATTTTTGAATGGGTCAACCAGGGAAATGAAATTGTAGATGCATCGGGTAAAAAGACAAATCGCCTGCATACATACAATAAAACCTGGAGCCAGTGGGTAGCGTCAGAAAAAGCAACTAAAATCTGGTAGTCATCCATTGCCTAAATTTGAATCATAAAACGCTTTAAACAATGATGGATCTTTTTGAAAAAATCAAGGCTGACAGAGGTCCGCTTGGAAAGTTTTCAGACATGGCACACGGTTATTATACGTTCCCAAAATTGGAAGGGGAATTAGGAAACCGTATGAAATTCCAAGGGAGAGAAAAAATTATTTGGAGCCTCAATAATTACCTGGGTTTAGCAAACCACCCTGAAGTACGGAAAGTAGATGCAGAGCCGCAGCGGAATGGGGATTAGCCTATCCGATGGGCGCCCGAATGATGTCTGGAGAATCGAAATACCATGAGCAATTAGAGCACGAACTCGCAGCTTTTGTACAAAAGGAAGATGCGATGTTGCTCAATTATGGTTATCAGGGCATTATCTCTATTATTGATGCTTTGCTTAGCCGCCGCGATGTGGTTGTTTATGATAAGGACAATCACGCATGTATTTATGATGGTATCAGAATGCATATCGGTGAGCGCTTTGCTTTTGAGCACAATGATATTGACAGCTTTGAAAAGCAGATGAAAAAAGCCATTGTGGCGGCGGAAGCTTCCGGCGGAGGTATTTTGGTAGTGACAGAAGGCGTATTTGGTATGCGTGGGGAGCAGGGTATCTTGAAGGAAATTACAGATTTAAAAGAGAAATACAACTTCCGTTTATTGGTGGACGATGCGCACGGGTTTGGTACATTAGGTGAAACCGGCGCTGGCGCTGGTGAAGAACAAGGAGTGCAAGATAAAATTGATTTATATTTTAGTACATTCGCTAAATCTATGGCGAGCATTGGCGCATTTGTAGCTGGCAACAAGGCTGTATTGAATTATTTACGATACAATACCCGTTCACAGATTTTTGCAAAATCATTGCCCATGCCATTGGTTATTGGAAATCTCAAGCGACTGGAATTGTTACGTAAGTACCCGGAATTAAAAGCAAAACTTTGGGAAAATGTAACAAAATTGCAAAATGGCTTGCGCACCAAAGGTTTTGACCTGGGTCATTCCAATACCTGCGTAACCCCGGTTATGATGAAAGGTAACGTAGGCGAAGCGACTGCATTGGTATATGATTTGAGAGAAAACTACGATATTTTTTGTTCCATCGTTATCTATCCTGTTATTCCGAAAGGTATGATGCTGCTGCGTTTGATTCCAACGGCGGTACACACGGATGAGGATATTGAAGTGACGGTAAATGCTTTTGGTGAAGTGGCCGAGAAATTGAAGTCCGGCGCTTATCAAATTGAAGCAGCATTTGACGTTGCACCATAAAATTTTCTTGTGAAATTGATATAATAGAAACCTCGTGGATAAAGAAAACTACGAGGTTTTTTCTTTTCTAAAAATCTTCATTCCTAATAGCGTCACAAACAATGCGGCAAGCATTAAGTTTATCCAAATCAAATTAGCTTGCCATTGATTAATGATTGAAACAATATTTCCAAGCGCTTTCCAGATATTCGTTAATCCTAAAAAACAGGTAATGCCTACGATCAATAATGTAATTATATTAGCAAAAGGTTTATTTAAAAAATCTTTTGGCAAAAGTTGTCGATCGTTCATTGCCAATAACAAAAAAATAGTGACAATGGGTAGCAGCACGCCATTAATAGCTTGAGCCAGAATAATCGCTGGAATTGGCCGGATGCCTGTCAAACTGAAAAATAAACCCACACCAAAAACGATGCCCCATACCAAGCGAAAGTAGATCGCTTTATTTTCCCATTTAGTACTTTGATTTCCTAATAAACTTTTGCCGGTAATAGCAGCAGCCAGAGGTGCAGTTATGCAAGAAGTCATACCTGCTGCAAATAATCCAAATCCAAATAACAGAACAGACCAATTCCCTAGTTTTGCAGTCATAGCGGCTACCAAAGCTTCATAGCTATAAGCGCCATCTACCAATGTACCTGTAAATAAAATAGCCGCTGAAATAATACCACCGATCAGAATAGCAATCGCTACCCCGAGTCGCATTTCTCGAATATCCTGTCCTTGACCAATGCCGGATGCCAGGAATAAGTTGTACGGAACAATCGTTGTGCCAATCAGGCCTATTACCAGCAAAGAAGAACTTTCAGGAAAAGAGGGAACAAATATTGCTTTTGAAATAGCCGCAAATGTAAAATCCGTTTGGAAAGCAACCCAACAAAAAGCAAGCCCCATGAGTGCTACCACTGCCCCCAGGGTTCTGGCGATCATTTGTACATTGCCCGTCCAAAGAAAACCAATGCCTACTGTCGCCACTGCCAGTGTAAGTATCCATCTTGGAATATCTGTGAATATAAAAATTAACCCCGAAACGGCACCAAGGATATTGCCCATTTGATAAGCTGCGCAACCAAAAGCAACCGCAATGAATAAAAACAATCTTAATCTTTGATTTCGTTTAGAATATTTAAGCGCAATAATCTCTCCTAAACTTTTGCCGGAAGCAATAGTGATACGCGCTGCCGCTTCTTGCAAAACCATTGTGGCAATAATAGAAAAGGTCAAAGCCCAAAGCAAATCCAATTGAAAAGTAGCGCCTGAACTGGATGCCGTAGTAACGGTACCCGGGCCGATAAAAGCCGCCGATATAACCGACCAAAGCAAAACGCTCGACAGCCCTTGGCGAAAGGAAATTGTTTTGGGCATAGGTGTTCTTTTAGATACTCAAAATCTGATTAGAGCAGTCAGATTTCTTTATACTTATTACAAAATTTTCTCACCAGCTTTAATATGGCGAATTTTATACGGACGCTTTTGCTGCGACTCAAAATAAGTACGCATTTGAATTTCCACTACGATCCCAATCGTAATCAATTGAATACCAGCGAGTAACAGCATTAATCCCAGGATTAGTAGTGGCTTTCCCCAAATATCCTGACCTAATATCTTGAGGATCAACAAATAAAAATTAATTAATACCCCAATAATGAAAAGTATTACGCCCGAGTTACCAAAGAGATGCATCGGTTTTTGCATATAACGCTTAAAAAAAAGCATGAGCAACAGATCGCTCATTACCTTGAAGGTGCGGCTCAAGCCGTATTTCGATTTTCCAAATTTACGCGGATGATGCTTTACGGATACTTGGGTAATGCGCGCGCCCTCTAAAACCGCCAACACTGGAATAAAGCGATGCAATTCCCCATATAAACCAAGGTCTTTTGCCAGATCGGCTTTGAATATTTTCAAGGCGCAGCCATAGTCACGAAGATAAACGCCTGAGCTTCGGCGAATGATAGAATTAGCTATACGACTCGGAATTTTTCTAAGAAACATCCCGTCTTGCCGATTCACGCGCTCTCCGGCGACCATGTCCCAATCGCCTTCTTCTGCGAGTTGGAGCATCATCGGTATATCGGTCGGATCATTTTGCAAATCACCATCCATCGTCACTATATACTCACCATTGGCGTGATCAATTCCGGCCATGAGCGCCAGGCTTTGTCCATAATTCTTCTTTAACTCAATGATTTTCAACCGATCATGTTGTATTGATTTTAAATTTTTAACTGTTTGATCGGTTGAGCCATCATCCACATAAACAATTTCGTATTCGTAACCCTCCAATGCCGCCGAAATAGCATCGATCAACGGTTGGATGTTTTCTTCTTCATTATAAACCGTTACGACAACGGATATTTTTGGAAACATTTTGGAAATTTGAAATATGAAAACGCTTTATTTTAATCTACCAATATCAAAAGTCAATGTATCGTGGCGTAGTTTGATTTCTGCTAATTTTTCGTAATTCAGATTTGGATATAAATCCGGATCAATAATATAAACTGCATTTGAATCAAAATTTTCCACTTGATTTCTTAGAATTTCTTTGCGTTCATTCGTGATGTAAAATGAATTAGTGGTTTGGAGCTTTGTTTCTTTGTAAAGATAAAGTTTTTGGCCAGCAAATTTTTGCCCAACTTCTCTGGAAGTCTGTCGACAAACATCTCCGAAATCATTTGCATTGCGGTCGGGCAGTACAAACCAATTGAACCCAATCCGGAAGACCAAAAGAAAAACAACCATCAATGTCAAGCGCTCGTTTGGTAATTTCCAATAGAGCGAAACTAAAAATACAAGCGCGGCGCTTATGCTGAGCGATTTTAAATACAAATGAGATATGCCTTGGGTTTGAGCCATAAATAATGGTGCAAAGCTGCCTAACATTATTATAAGTAAAACACCAAAATAAATTTTATCTAAAATTTTAAAAGTAAATGAATTTTCCTTTTTATGAATGTAATGTAAATAAATGTACACAGAAAAAATCAGTGGCGCGTGCATCAACAGATAACGCGGATAAACTTCTACGGATGTCCAATAAACAAGGAGATTCGCTATGAAAATCAATAAATTATATGTAATAAATTTATCTTGCAGGATAAGCTTTACAATATCTTTTCGAATAAAATAAACGATCATTAAAGCCCAGGGTAAAAAATGATAAATCATTTCAAAAGGAAAAGTAAATAAATGTAATATTGTTTTCCAGATACCAAAATTGACGACCGTGCGCTTGGAGGACTCAGAAAAAAGGGTTGTAAAGACATTTGATAGCGAATTATATTCATTATATATTAAATAATATCCGCTAACAATAAGAATAAAAAGCAGTCCACCAATAATATGCTGAATGGAAAATAATTTTCTGACTTGTTTTTGGTAAATAAAAAATGCCAATAATGTAAATCCTTGAAAAACCACTGCCGGTAAGCCTTTCATCAAAAAAGCAAGCGCTGTAAGTAAATAAGAAATTAAAAATAATGCCCAAGAATTTTGCTTTTGATATTGATGATAAATGACCATAAAGGAAGTAAATATTACCCAGGAAAAACCAATATCAATCAGGCCTAACATCGAATCATAAAACAAAATCCGCCCACAGGTAATCAGAAAAAACGCATTTAAAAATGCAATTTTAGTATCATAATGTTTTTTAAAATAATAAAAAATTGTGGCCGCGTAGCCCAACAGGCATACCAGCGTTGGAATGCGAGCAGTAAACTCGCTAATATTACTCATAATATTAAAAAAAAGCAGGATGAACCAATTATATAAAGGGGGCTTATTATAATAAAATTCACCATTAAGCGTAGGAGTAATATAATTGCCGGAGAGCTTCATTTCCAGTGCTACGAGTGAGCGAATAGCTTCATCATCAATGAAGGTAAGCAACCCCAAATTGATGAGCAAAGCCGGGGCCAGCAATATAATTGCAGCAAGAAACAACCACTTTGAAAATCGTTGATTATATATATTATGGCTTCTCGAGTCTGGCATCTACATCTATTTTACAAAAGTCCCGCAAAAGTAATGAAATTTAAAAAAACGCCTTTACTTTGCGACGAACTCAAATTTATTGATAATGAGGTCGCTACACTTTTTTTTCTTGATCATTTTTTCAACAACTGCTTTTGCGCAAAAATATATAACTGCGGATAGTAAAGAATGGCTTGATATACAAGCACTTGATTCTACGATTGTTATCGATATTCGCTATGCGACGACCAATAATTTTATGAAAGAAAAAGTGTATGATTGCGACCGTTGTTACCTTCGAGCAGAAGTTGCAAAAGCGATTGTAAAAATACACCAGGAATTACAAAAACAGGGCTTAGGCTTGAAAATGTTCGATTGTTATCGGCCGCGGCCTTATCAGTGGCGGCTTTGGAATAAAGTGCCGAATCCGAATTATGTAGCTGATCCTCGAAAAGGCTCGATGCACAATCGCGGCTCGGCGGTGGATTTGACAATTGTGGATGTCAAGGGTAAGGAATTGGACATGGGTACCGAGTATGATTATTTTGGTAAGGAAGGGCATCATGATTATACCAATCTTCCAAAAGAGGTTTTGAAGAATAGAGCATTGCTAAAAAAAACGATGGGAGACTTTGGTTTTCAATGGATTCGCACCGAATGGTGGCATTATTCGTATAAACCAAAATCGTATCCGCTTTCGGAAGTTTTGTGGACTTGCAATTGAAGCCCGAAATTCTGAAACAATCGTGTTAAGAGAACGTTATTGCTTTTGCGAATGCCTTATTTTTTTAGCATATTTCGCATTTCTATCAAAAAAGTACTGAACCCGATTTGTCTATTCATTATAAAATAATCAAAAATGACGCAGATAGCCTACAAGTCTGATGTAGAAGCAGTGGATGCACTGGCGCAGTCGTATCGTGACTTGTCAAAAGAAATTGCCAAAGTAATTGTCGGTCAAGACGAAGTTGTAAAAACGGTTATTATTTCGCTATTTAGTAATGGTCACAGTTTACTGGTAGGTGTGCCGGGTTTGGCTAAAACCTTGTTGGTGAGCACCATTTCTGAAGTATTGGATCTGGAATTTAAAAGAATTCAGTTTACACCCGACTTGATGCCTTCGGACATTACCGGTACAGAAATTTTAGATGAAGATCGGCATTTCAAATTCAATCGCGGCCCACTTTTCGCAAACATCGTATTAGCAGATGAAATCAATCGTACCCCGCCGAAAACACAGGCGGCCTTGCTCGAAGCAATGCAAGAACGCTCGGTAACAGTGAGCGGTGCAAAACATTTGCTACCTTCTCCGTTTTTTGTTTTGGCGACGCAAAACCCTATCGAACAGGAAGGCACTTATCCGCTGCCCGAAGCGCAGCTCGATCGCTTCATGTTCAATATTCCTTTGGATTATCCATCTTACGAGGAAGAATTGCAGGTGGTAAAAGGCACGACCAGCTTGCAAAAGTTTGAACTATCGCACGTGGTGACTGGCCCTCAAATTCTATCTTACCAGCAGTTGATCCGAAAAATTCCAATTGCTGACAATGTGCTGGAATATGCGGTTTCACTGGCAACTAAAACCCGTCCGGGTACACCTCGCGCTACGACCCTGGTGAACGACTATATTTCCTGGGGTGCAGGACCTCGTGCCTCGCAATATCTGGTGTTAGGTGCAAAGTGTCATGCGGCTATTCGTGGGAAGTATTCACCGGATATGGAAGATGTGCAAGCTGTTGCCAAGTATGTATTGCGTCACCGTATTGTGCGAAATTACAAAGCGGAAGCAGAAGGTATTACAGAAGAGAAAATCATTGAAAGCTTATTATAATTTTGTAATAACTTCGTAAAAATATCGAAAGCGGCTTGAGGAAATCTTTGAGCCGCTTTTGCATTTCACGCCAAAACGATTCTGAAGCGCATCTGTTTTAATGTTTAAGAATTTTAGTTTATTTTATGCACAAAAAACCGCCTGATAATGAATAGCTTGAAAATA
>JADJNW010000013.1 GCA_016714085.1 Saprospiraceae bacterium | reverse complement strand
CACCACTTTATACTCCGGGCAGTTGGCTTCGGTATCGTGGGTATCGGAGGTGACATTATTCACCAGTAATTCCGGGAAGTGGAAAGTCGTGCTGAGCACGCCGGGCTTCACCTCGTCGGTGATATGGGCTTTGCTTTGCACCTCGCCGCGCGGCGATACGAGTTTCACCATTTGCCCTTCCTGAATGCCTTGTTCCTTCGCATCTACGGGATTGATGAGCAGCACGTCTTCGGTGACGATTTGTACATTATTGGTGCGGCGGGTCATCGTGCCGCTATTGTAATGCTCCAGGACGCGATTCGTGGTCAGGATGAATGGGTATTCTTCTTTGTATTCATCCAATTCCGGCGTTTCAATAAAATCGCGGAACACGAAGCGTCCCTTGCCGCGCTTGAAAGTCTCCTGATGCAGGATTTTGGTATCCTTGCCATCGGGCGCCACGGGCCATTGCTTGCCTTGCTCGCCTAGCTCGTCCCAGCGCACGCCCGCGAAGAACGGCACGATCTGCGAAATTTCTTCCAGCATCCCTTGGCGGTGTACGGGCGCTGCGGGTAGCCAAAGCGATTCATGATTTCCGATAGAAATTTGTCCGTCGGGTTTGGATTCGCCGATCGGTTCTACCACTTTTGCACCCGCTGAATGCGGCGCTCGCCGTTGGTGAACGTGCCTTCTTTTTCTAAGAAAGATGCACCGGGTAGAATAACATCAGCATATTTAGAGGTTTCGGTCATAAATAATTCCTGTACCACCAGAAAATCCAAGGCTTCCAGCGCTTTGATGACTTTTTGAGAATTCGGGTCGGATTGTACTACATCTTCGCCCACAATCCACATCACTTTGAGCTTGCCTTCGAGTGCAGTATCGTACATTTCAGGAATGGTGTAACCAATTTTATCGGGCATTGGCATTCCATAAAAATCTTCATATTGCTTCACAACGCTGGGATTCGTCACATCCAAATAACCCGCGCCCTGATAAGGTTGCACGCCCATATCCGCCATGCCCTGCACGTTGTTTTGTCCGCGCAGTGGATTCACCCCACAGCCAGGTTTGCCAATATTTCCGGTGATCATCGCCAAATCTGCGATCAACATTACCGCGTACGTCCCTTGATAATGCTCGGTCACGCCCAAGCCGTGGAAGGACATCGCCGCCTTGGCTTTCGCATAGGCAATCGCCGCTTCGCGCACTTGTTCGCGCGGTACGCCAGAGATGGCTTCGAGTTCATCGATATTCAGGTTTAAAATATTCTCGCGGAATTCTTCATAACCTTCGGTTCGGCTGAGAATGAAGGCATTATCTTCCAAACCTTCTTTCATGATATAATACATCATCATATTTAAAACCGCGACGTTCGTGCCGGGGCGCAATTGCAAATGATGGTGCGCGTATTTGGCAATCTCCGTTCTACGGGGGTCAAGCACGATGAGGGTTTTGCCTTTCATGGCGTGTTGCTTAAGCTTTGCGCCGGTAACAGGATGCCCTTCGGTTGGATTCGCGCCGATGATTAAAATACAATCGGTATATTTCAAATCAGCAATAGAATTGGTCGCTGCGCCGGTGCCGAAAGTTCTTTGCATTCCAATGGCAGTCGGCGAGTGACACACGCGGGCGCAGCCGTCAATGTTATTCGTGCCAATCACCGCGCGGATGAACTTTTGCATCAGATAATTTTCCTCATTGGTACATCGCGCAGAAGAAATGCCTGCAATCGAGTCGGGTCCATATTTTTCGCGGATACTGACATTCTATCCACGATATAATCATACGCTTCATCCCAGGTGGCGGGTTCAAATTTGCCATTTCTTTTGATCAAAGGCGTTTTCAGCCGGTCGGGATGTTTGTAAAATGCAAACGCGTAGCGCCCTTTCAGACAAGTATGCCCGGAATTCACTTCCGCATCATACGGTGCTTGAATGCTCAAGACCTTGTCATTCGTGACTTTCACCGCCAGATTACAACCCACGCCGCAGTAGGTACACACGGTGCGCACTTCTTTTTGTGCAACGACGGATTTGGATTGATAAATATCAGAAATCGCCGAGGTCGGACAAGCCTGCGCGCAAGCGCCACACGACACGCAATCCGATTCAAAAAACGATTCGTTCATGCCTTTAATAATCATGCTGTCGAAACCGCGGTTCGCCACGCTAAGCACCAATTGCCCCTGCACCTCGTCGCAGGCGCGTACGCAGCGATAACACATGATGCACTTCGACATATCCGAAGTCATGTACGGGTGGCTTAGGTCTTTTTCGCGGTTGAGATGATTCTTGCCTTCCGGGTAGCGCACTTTGCGAATGCCGACTTGCGCCGCTACGTCCTGTAATTCGCAATTGCCATTCACTTCGCAGGTCAGACAATCGAGCGGGTGGTCGGTGAGTACCAATTCTATAATGTTTCTGCGCAATTTTAACACACTTTCCGAATCAGGATAAATCATCAAGCCCTCTTCAATCGGCGTATGGCAAGAAGCCACTGTTTTCAAGCCACCATTGCCTTGACGAGCAATTTCGACGCTGCAAACGCGGCACGCCCCAAAAGGCTCCAGATTGGGCGCATCGCAAAGCGTGGGCACATAATTTTCACCCAAATGGCGCTTCAGAAAAGCCAGAATGGTTTCGCCAAGATACATTTCGTAGGCTTTGCCGTTGATGTAGGCGACTTTTGTTGTGATCTGGGTGTCTTTTTTAGGAATTGCGGCAATCATGATATTTTATTTTTAAAATTTCTTCATTTTAAATTTTATGCTACGTCTTTCGTTTCATTCATTTACCTATATGACGCTCGTAATTACTTTTGGTCTGTTACTTTTTTGCATTGCCCAAAAAAGTAACCAAAAAACGTCTAGGCAAATCCAAACTCCTCCGTCGAACAGGGATTTGCCGGGCAGCCGCCACAAATAGTACTCCAAATTAAATATTTATAATCATTCATTAAATTCATTATAAAATTTTCCCGTATTAGCAGGTTAAATTATTTATTCAAAATAAGGACTTAATTCATCTTTAAAATATTGCATCGCATTGCGAATAGGTAATGGAATGCCTCCACCAAGCGCACAAAGCGAACCTTTTGCAAGGGTTTCTACCAAATCATTAAATAACTCGGTATTAATTTTATAGGATTCATGCTGTGCTTTATGTAATAATTCTTGCCCCCGCACCGAGCCGATGCGACAAGGGAAGCACTTTCCACAGCTTTCATGCGCCGTAAATTCAAACAAGTGTTCTAAATATTTTACCATCGGATAATCTTCTGGAATGCCAATGATTGAAGCGTGCCCCAACAGAAATCCATTTTCTGCAAAGGATTCAAAATCAACGGTTAAATCAGGAATTTTGTGCATCGGAACGAGTCCACCCAGCGGCCCGCCGATATGCAAAGCTTTGACAGGTTTTCTAAAACCACCACCCAGTGTTTCCACTACTTTTGCCAAAGGCGTGCCCATATCCACTTCGTATAAGCCGGGTCGATTGAAAGAGCTATCCAAGGATAATAACTTCGTACCTGTCGAGCGTTGCGTCCCAATTTTCGCAAAGGCCTGTCCACTCTTTACTAAAACGTCATATAAATTGGCTAAAGTTTCTACATTATTTACTACAGTCGGTTTTCCAAATAAACCCTCCTGCGCCGGATATGGTGGGCGCACGCGCACTTCCGGCCGCTTGCCTTCAATAGATTGTAATAAAGCTGTTTCCTCTCCGCAGATGTAAGCCCCTTGTGCTTTGATGAGTTTAAAATGGAAATTAAAATTGCTATTTAAAATATGATGTCCATTTAGTCCATATTCTGTTAATCTTTCAATCGCATCTTGAATAATGGCAATGGATTCAGGATATTCGGCTCGAATGTAAATAACGCCACGCTCCGCGCCAGCGGCGTAGCCCGCGATGAGCATTCCGAGCAACACCGCAAATGGTTGGTACTCCATCAGATATCGATCAGAAAAAGCGCCGGGGTCGCCCTCGTCGGCATTGCACACGATGAATTTGGGTTCGCCCGCAGCTTTGCGACAAGCATCTAATTTGAAAGCCATTGGGAAACCCGCGCCACCTCTACCTCGTAGCCCCGATTCTTTTATAGCTTGTAAAAGTGCATTCTGTCCTTCTTTAAACATATTCGCAATCTGATGCTTGCATTCATCCAAATTCGGGAAAGGCGCAGTTAAAATCGGCGTGCCTAAAGCGCCAATATGATAGTTATCCTTGCCATCTGTGAGCTTTCCATCGATGACATGAGCAATTTCAGCACTTTGCTTCGCAGAATAATTCTCCCCGTTGATATGAAAAGCGCTGTTTTCGTGACAACGGCCCAGGCAGCACATATCGCCTATTTCTTCTTCCTTAAAATGCTTGCGCAATTCACTCTTCACAGCCTCTTGCGTACCTGCCAGCATACACGCGCTGCCGTTGCATACATAGACCTTTTTTCCTTGATTTTCAGGCTTGGTGAAATCATAGAACGTAGCCGTGCCATACACATTCGCATTGCCGATGAGAAATTCTTCTGCGATATTCTTCAAGGCTTCGTTATCAGGCGTACCAGATTCCTCCGCCAGATTAGCGATCCGCTCAAAAAGATTATTGGTCAAGCCCTTGCCTTTCCTTCCAGCTAATGCGGTAAGATTTTTGGACATTTTGCTTTGGTTTTAAATTTGGTAGAGGGATGTTGGTAGATAGTATAGGGACGGTGATAGTCCTTTTATGTTATACATTCTATCTTCATCCAAATAAAATAAAATTTGGTGATTGGGTGAAATTTGTCCACTAATTTACGAAAAATTCAGGAATAAAAAATATCATCGCTGTTTTTAAAAGGGAAGTTATTGTATTAGAATATATTAAAATAGAAGTTTTATGCTTGGATTCTAAACCAACTACAACTTGCTTAATAAGGAATTGGCTTGCTCATATAGCGAAGAAGCAGGCGTGATACGCTGCAAAATTCTTCGGCAAGACTCCTCATCCTTGGCTTTCAAATAACTCAAGGCCAGATACCAATCGGCATAATCTTTTATCGAAGCATCTGCATCTTCAAAGCTTTGAAAAATCTGTTGGGCTTCTGCCAACTGATTCAACTCCATTTTGCAAATACCCAGATAAAGCCGCGCCAACTGGTCGTTGGGATTCTCTGTAAGGTATTGCGTTAGTTGAGCTTCTGCTGTTCTATAATCGCCCGAATTAAAAGCGCTTTCTGTTTGCGACCAGTCTGTTATGGTAGTAGCTGATTTCTCTGCCAATGCCAGGGGCGCGTAAGTGGCATACTGATCATACAAGCTTGGCGAAAACAGGAATTGCCAAACAATCAAGGTGACAATCACTGCCGCCGCTGAAGCTGCAATCATCCAGCGTAATCTTCGACGAGGCATTTGTACAATTTTAGCTGACTCCTCTACAGTTTTAAAATAGTCCCCACCAATATTTTTTAGTTGATTTTGCAAAGCATCGCGACGGTCTTTACCTCGCAAAAAGGTATTCATATCGCGTTGCAATGCCAATTCTTCTGCCAATTGGGGATTGGCTGCTACTTCCGCATCAAATGCTTGTTTTTCTGAAGCATCCATCTCGCCGCTCAAATATCGGTCTATTCTTTCCAGGTTATCCATTTGATTCTCCCTTAAAATGTTCATAAAAAAGCTGCCGCCAGCGCGCCGTACAGCGGTGTTTGCTCTGATACACGGCATTGGCATTCGCCAGACCAAGATCCAAAGCAATCTGCTCAACAGACACTTCGCCGACTGTGAGTAGTGACAACAAACGTTGGCATTGCTCACTTAATAACTTGAAAACCTGCGAGAGACATTCCTGTCGTTCTTGCTGCAACAAGACTTCTTCCGCCATATCCCACTCCGGGCTTTCCTCTGTATATCGCTCACCTTCTACATTTCTTACGTCCGCTTCACGTTTTTTTTGCGCTAAACGATCAAACCACTTTCGCCGACAGATCGTCATCAATAATCCTCCAAAAGAACCCGTCAATTGAAAGTCTGTACCACAATATCGATCATAAATTGCGATCAGCGCATCTTGAAACAAGTCTTCCGCATCTTCTGCGTCGCCATTGTTTTGCAACACCCAGGTTAGAATATTCCTGGAAAATTTTTCATAAATCTCCCGAATAAGGCGCTGCTCGCCTTTATGTAATGCTTCAATATATCGTTGATCAGCGTGCTGGTCCATAAGTAATTTTAATGTATAAAAAATTGAAAATTAATATTTTATAAAAATTTTCAAATGGAAATAAGCATTGAAATAGCGCTTGTTTTCTGCTTACCGTCAAAAATAATTTTTTCTTAACATTTTTTTAACAAAAAGAGGGCGTAAGATTTTCTGCACTGCCCGGATGTATGAATGTAAATCGATCAAAACATTTTTTCATCAACCTTTAAAAAAACAAAAATCATGAAACGTAATCTTTTAATCGTAGCATTCACTTTTTTGACAGTCGTTCTTTTCACGAATTGCGAAAAGGAATCTTCCTGCGAACTCATTGGCAACTGCCCGGATGCAGAGGTAAAATTAATCGATCCTTCGAATCCATTAAATCCTTTTTGATAAAATCGGCGCAGATCACAATGTAGGTTTAGTTTTTCTGAGAAATAAACACCAGGCAGAAATTGACTCCGCGTACCGAATTTCTTCTGCAAGAGCAGAGCAGGTTGTTTTCAACCGCAGCTCAGAATTCGCCGGCAGCGAGCCACGTCTTCAAATGGCGCTACGCGAAAAATTGCAATTAAATCAAGATCAACTCTTGCGTGACTTCGATTTTTCGGATTATAATAAGCTATTTAAAGTCCTGAAGCTCGATGACGAGACTCGTAAAGCACTGAGTAACAGCATTCAAGAAGTAAGAAAGATTGAGCCTGGCTCTATCGAAGCTACCAATGCTATTATCAACGCTATTAAAGAACAAGAAAATATCATATTAGCTAATAAAAATTTGCCGAACCGTGATTTCGCTTTAACAATGCTAGCCGTGTGGCGCTATAGCAATCATTATTGGTCGGAGCAAGGTGGTGATCCACAGGCACTTAAAGCACCCTGGTGGCAAATTGGCTTGGCTGATGCAGCCTGCGGCGCTGTTGGATTCTTGCTGGGTGGCCCTGCTGCCGGAGTAGGCTTGGGTGTTGGTGCATCAGAGTTGGTGGCTAAGTATGGCTAATCAAGAACGAACTATCCCATGAACCGTTTGACGCAGGCTGCGACTCTCCGGGGTTGCAGCCTCCCCCCAAAAAACCAAATATTATTATATAAAATTAAAGGTAAAAGCCCAAGGGCATCAAAATCTAACTATCTGGAAAACAATAACATATTTATCAATTATTATACTGTCATTATTTTATAATTAACATTATTCATCAACAAAAAAAATATTCCCATGAAAAAGTTTCAAATCTTCAGTTTAGTGCTAATGTTGGTTTTTGTAAGCATTAGTTTTCAATCTTGCGAAAAAGATACCTCTGAGACATTGTCTCCGACTGACAACAACCGTTGGATCGTGATTGGCTTAGGCAGACAGTTCAATTCTTGCCGACCTGGCGGTTTGCTCTGTATTCGCACCGATGATTTACTGGAAAAAGAAGCATTTTCCTTGCCGCTTGAGCTGGATCATGCTCTTACAAAGCCTACTATTATGGAAGATGGCGCTGTACAAATGCAAATGAAAGTAGATATCGAACAACTAAGCCCTGAACTCCGTGCACAACTACTTGAAAAGAAAGCATTAACGGTAGAAGAAACTTTTCAACTGCCGGAACATATTATGAAACAAGCTTATGCAAATGCCGGATTGAAATATGATGGTCAGCGAGCCGAAGTTGCAAAAGGCGTTTATAGAATTACTTCTCCAGACGGAAACGGTACTGGGCCTCAATTGCTCACCATTACCATCACGATAAAAATTGGTAAAGTTACAATTACCATCAGTTGGTAAAGGTTGATGCTTATAATCCCTGAACTTGCCCCTGGCCTTATGCCGGGGGCTTTATCATTTTATAACCCGAAATTTGTAACTTCGACTTTTGCATCATAAAATATACCATTTTTATATAAGGTATAAGTGCTTGTTCTAAAATAACTATAACTTTTATTTGGAATAAGCTACTGGTCTTTAATGTTTTGCAAAATGGTCAATGATTAATGATCAATTGCTTAAATACTTTATTATATAATTAAAATAATTTACTACCATGCGTACCCTATCCATATTATTCCTTAGCTTAATAACTTCCTTTCTTTTAGCGCAGACAACCGTCGAACGGGAAGCGGATTTTACGGTACGCTATGATACGCCTCATGTAATATTCACGCCGATTTTACCGCCGCTTGTCCAAATTGCCGGAGCGCCCGCCACCTATTATGAATACTAATGGGAGTTTGGCGATGGCACTGTTAGCCTTGCGGAAAATCCTTCCCATATTTATAAAGATACAGCCAGACATGAAGTTTATTTACTTGCTACCGGTAAATATGATAATGGAAAAGCGCCCAAGTCGCGTAAAAGAAAGTAGATGGAAGTAAAGAACCTCCCAAAACTATAATGGCCAATGCGCAACCCATGCCGGCAGTATTAGAGGAAACCAGCGCCACTATTGGGCTTCGCGCTATCCGCAATCCAAGAGCGGAGGAAGAATTGGTATGTATTCTGGCATATAAAAATCAAACACCAATTACACAGTCCGGCAAATTACATTTATTTTATAATCAAAAATCATATAAAAACGAGCATTTTACTTTCCAGGAAGCCCGCAAACATTATGGAGAAAGAGAAGAACAAGATATAATAACTTATATAAATAATAAACCTGATATTAATATTAATGGCTGGGCGAGCCTTAATAATATTAGCAATTGGTATGATATAAGCTTGCCTGACCAAGATCCAAATGCAGCATTAAATAATTTAAAGACTATTTATAAAAACAGTAAAAGTTGGAGTTTCAATGGTTTACAAGCAGGCGAAGAACGCAATTTATTTATATCGCTTCACGCAACCAATGAAATGTTGGCCGATACCAATGCTATTATTACAATTACCGGATTATTTATCTCTGACGATCAGCGTGTTGTGGAAGAATATATCATGGAAATGGAAATTGTTGCTTCGCATGATCCTAATTATATTGCGGTTTCCCAGCGACGCATGAACTTTCGGCGTATTCGTAATAAAGATTTAGAATATAAAGTTCATTTTCAAAATAATGGCGAAGGCCCCGCCAGCACCGTACAAATTACTTGCGATGTGCCAAATGGTCTGAATATGATAGAATTAGAGGTGATTGATTTGTATCCTACATGTTTATTATGCCCCGATCAGCCTGTTAATTGGAGTTGTCTGGATACTTCATTTCAAGAAGATAAAATTATCTTTACATTTAAAAATATTTATTTACCCGGCACGCGTCAGGAGGGGGTTAATGATAGAGATTCTACGAAAGGATTTGTAAAATATCGTTTAATTCCCAGTAAAAAAATTCGCAAATTAAGTCTCGACACCCGCGCCAGTATTGTGTTTGACAAGAATCCGCCTATTATAACGAATCGAACCGCTACGCATTTTAAACCAGGAATATCTCCGGGCATTATGGCAGGATTAAATATTTTTCCTGATAATCCTCAACAAAATTATTATAATATTGGTGTAAGTCTTGCGCCTTTTAAACCTTATAAACGCTTTTTCCAGATAGAATTATGGACAGGATTTCCGTCGGCTTCTATTACACAAGAAAATACATTTCAAGATTCGACCAGTATATGGGAAAGGATACAAGGCACTATCATTGTTGTGGATTCTGTTTACACAACGATGCAACAAACAACTCAAAATCCATTATATTTTAATGTCATTCCTTTACAAATTCGTAAAAACTTTACAGATTGGTTAAGCGCCGGAGTTGGGGCTTTGGTAAATATTGAATTACAACGCGATCAAATTACAGAAGAAATTACCCTGGAACGTAAAGTTTATCGTTCTCCCGAACCGAATATTGATATTCCGCGCGAGCAAATGCAGCCCCTCACGGATTTATTTACACGCCAGACAAGCACTTCCAGCAATAATGTTAAAGATTGGCTTTTTCACGCTGCGTTTTTCGCTGATTTCCAATTAGGTATGGTGCGTCAAGGTCCGGCTTTGGGTTTACGCGGGGTGCTTCCTTTGGAAAAAGAAAGGAATTGGTATGTTTCGCTTTTTGCCTCGTGGAAATTATAATATCAAAATCATCTGATGACTTAGAGTCATCAGATGATTTTGATATTATTAGAAAATATAAATAAACTAAGCGATCTTAGTGTTTCAATACGCTGAACGCTTATGATTGTAAAACGGTCATTATATAATATTTTATTGCTTTTTATTATAAGTTTTCTGCTTTTAGCCAGTCAGGATTCGTTATCTGTCTGGGATGAAAAAATTGCTATATTTGAAAATACTTATAATGCTGATAGCCTCGCTTATTATTATCAACAAAAAGCAAATTATTATAAACAAACCGACAGTCTTGCTGAATGGGCTTATACTTATTGGGATTGGCAAGCCGTAGAATTTGAAGATTCCCGCAAATCTTTACAAATTTTAAATCATGTAATAGAAAATGCCTGGCGCACTTCAAAAAATGAAGCTGAAGCGGAGGCAATCCTTTGGATTCAAGTGAATCGGGGTTATCATCTCTTTCAATTGGGTAAGATTTCTGACGCGGTGAAAGCATATGAAACGGCTTTAATATTATATCAAAAATATCATTTCCCTGACTTTGAAGCATTAGATTATTTATATCTTCCTTTAGGTGCACATTATACCCGCTTGGGCGATAATGAAAAAGCCAGAGCCCTTTATCTGAATGCCATTGAAACCCATCCTGATGGCGCGAGTGCAGGCGCTTTAGCAGGCGTATATAATAATTTAGGGCTCACTTATTGGAATGAAAATGACCAGGCCAACGCAATAAATACTTATAAAAAGGCTTGGATTGTAAAGATTTATTGCCAATAAAATCCGGTTTATTAGAATTATCTTTAGCACAAAGTTATCTGGAAGTAAATAATTTCAAAGAAGCATCTTATTATATCGAAAAAGCGATTGCTACTTTAAATATAATTAAAAAACATTCACCTGATGAAGAAGGCATATATGATTACCTTTCCGGCGCTTATTTAGTGAAAGCGCGTTTATTCAGGATAGAAGGAGCGCCTGCCGCTGCGCTTTCCACTTTACAACAAGCACTGGAATATGGCAGAATAGGTCGGGGAACTTTTCAACATCGGGATATTGCCAAAATCAGAATAGAATTAGGCAGGTGTTATTTACAAATGAATAATGCGGTGAAAGCAATTACAGCTTTTAATAATGCTTTGAGTAGTTTGATTCCTGATTTTCCTGTTAATGAAATAAATGCATTACCTGAAGTTGAGCAACTTTACGAAGAGAATGCGATTTATGAAGCCCTTGAAGGCAAAGCCGATGCGCTGATTTTATTATATCAAATAAATAAAAAACAAGAAATATTAGAATTGGCATTAGAATGCCATCAACTGGCAGGGCAAACAGAGTTATTATTGCGCCGTTTATTACAATATGAGTCCTCCAAAATTACATTATTATCACAAAGTCGTCGGAGAGTTGAAAAAGCTATTGATATAGCCTGTCAACTTTATATTTTAAGTAAAGATACGACTTATTTATATAATGCCTGGGCGAACGCGGAACAGGTTAAATCATCTGTATTATTAGAGGCCGTTCAACGAAATTATTTCCAGGAATTATTAATATCTAATGATTCTTTATTAATAAAATCGCGCAATATCCGGCAGCAAGTGGCTTATTTTGAAAGATTATTACTCCTGGAATCCAATGCGCCGCAATATGCTGAATGGGTGCAGCAAAAGGATGAATTATTACAAGAATTACAAAAAACCGAAGAAACATTACAACAAAAACATCCTGCCTGGGCAGCGCTGCAACAGCAAACCGAGCGCTTCACAAACGCTTCTATTCAAGAATTGAAGCAGACCATGCCTCAACATACTATTATAGAATATTTTATAGGAGAAAAACATATTGAAATTTTTGGACAATCACCAACGGGAAAAGCAACCTGGCAAAGAGTGGAACAGCCTGATACATTAGCAAATCAAACGCAAACTTTACTTTCTTATTTACAATCTCGTGCAGCCATGCAAACGCCTGATGCCTATCGCGCTTTGGCATATAAAGTTTATCAATCTATATTAGAATCTACTTTATCAGGATTACATAATACAAATCAAAATTTATTAATTATCCCTGATGCCTGGTTGGCTTTTTTACCTTTTGAAGCCCTGTATTATCAAGCTGCACCCCAAGCAGGATGGGAACGTGCGCCTTTTTTATTACATCAATATAATATCCATTATGCATTTTCTTTAGCCGTATTAAAAAGTCAAAAGCAGTTATCCGGACAAGCGAAGCATAATCTTTTACAAATAGCTCCCCGTTTTACTCAAAAAGAACGCGGGTTACCGCCATTATTACTCAGTCAAGAAGAAACGCCTGTAAAATCTACTTGTAATAGTCGTCAATTCGCAGATAATAAAGCTAGTTTTGAACAATGGAAGCGCATTGCAGGCGATTATCGCATCTTACACCTTTCCACCCATGCCGGAGTTGACACGAATGGATTGCTTCCGAGCGTGGAATTCTACGACCGAACTGTCTATCTGCCAGACATTTATGCACTTTCATTGCAATCGGATTTGGTAGTGCTCAGCGCTTGCCAAACCGGGCTTGGCCAATTCCGAAAAGGAGAAGGCGTAATGAGTTTATCCCGCGCTTTTACATACGCTGGCGCAAAAGGTTTAGTGTCAAGTCTTTGGACGATCAATGAAGCCGCCACTGCCGATTTGTTTTCAAGGATGTATGAAGAATTGAAAGCAGGTCGTAGCAAACCGACCGCTTTACATCAAGCTAAAATTGCGTATCTGGATGATATAAATGTACCCGCTTTTCAAAAATCGCCCTATTATTGGTCTGGAATCGTTTATCTTGGAGAAGAAAGTGCCATTCAATGGAATGATTGTAATAATTATAGATTGCCAATTATTTTATCTTTATTAACAGGAGGTTTTCTTGTTCTATTTTTTATTTTATATTTGTTCAAATTGCGTTTTAAACAATAAAACCAAACACCTATGCTCAACCAACGCATCATCGATCTTTTTGACCAATTCACGCATGGCGTTATCAGTCGCCAGGAATTCATGAAACGACTCACCATTCTTGCCGGAAGCACCGTTGGCGCAATGGCAATTTTACCTAAGTTGGAATTGGATTTTTCCAGTGCAGATACCACCGCCGATGCCAAAAATGAAATAGAAACCAGCTATATAGAATACGATAGCAATGGCAAAAAATAAGGGGCTATTTGGCAACGCCCAAGAAGAAGAAAAACGAGCGGGCGTCGTAGTCATTCACGAAAACCGAGGCTTGAATCCGCATATCGAAGATGTGGCACGACGCGTAGCGCTGGCAGGCTTTACGGCTCTGGCGCCAGATGGATTGTCGCCTTTAGGCAATACGCCCAGTGATCCTGATGCAGCGCGCGATCTAATTGGAAAATTGGAGCAACCCGTTGCTATTCAATTATTTAAAGATGGATTAAAATATTTACGCGAATTACCCAAAGCCACTGGTAAGACCGGTTGCGTTGGCTTCTGCTGGGGCGGTGCGATGGCAAATAATCTGGCAGTGAATGACCCTGATTTGCAAGCAGCAGTAGCGTTTTACGGCCGCCAGGCAGCAGCCGCAGACGTACCCAAGATCAAGGCTTCGCTGATGCTGCATTACGGCGGATTGGACGAGCGTGTCAATGCTGGCATCCCGGCTTATGAAGAAGCATTAAAGCAACATAATAAAGAATATCAGCTTTTTGTGTACGAAGGCGCGAATCACGCTTTTCATAATGATACCGCAGGCCCTCGCTACGATGAAAAAGCCGCGAAACTTGCCTGGGAACGGACGATTGAATTTTTGAGGAGAAGTTGAAAGTCAATCGTTGGTTTAGTTAAAAAAAAAAAACCCTAAACTTTAAACCCCAAACTTCTAATCATCCACCGTCTGCCCTACTAATAAGCGGAATTTCCAACTTGTTTGATCGGAGGTAGGCCCTTGGGTTTGTTTCATGATGATGCCAATGATTTGCTCTTTTGGGTCAGCGAAATATTGCGTATTGAAATAACCACCCCAATTGAACGTACCGGCACTCCCCTGCCCGCCTGCGGCCTGCCCAGCTTCAGTAAGTACGCCAAAAGCCAAACCATAGTCGCTGTTCGCACCGCCAAACAAATCGCCGGAATGATTACTCATAATGACTTGCACCGTCGTACGACTCAAAATACGCACGCCATTTAGTTCGCCATTATTCAAATACATTTGCAGAAAAGTAGCGTAATCCTTAGCAGTGCTCGACAAGCCCGCCCCGCCAGAGAAAAAGCGCTTCGCGCCTTTGATCGGATAATCGGGATCGTAAAAAGTAGTCGGGTAGCGCATCCACTTACCATTTTCGCGCCTTTGCACAGATACAAGGCGACTCGACTTTGCAGAAGGGAGATAAAAATAAGTATCATCCATACCCAGCGGATCGAAAATACGCTTGCGCAAAAACTCGTCGAAAGGCATTCCCGACATTATTTCAATAAAATAACCCAACACATCCAAGCCTTCGCTATACACATAAGCCTCGCCGGGATGATGGTGCAAAGGCAATTTCGCCAGTTTTTTCACGCTTTCTTCGATGCTGATATTTTCGGTGGTAAATAAATCGGTAATCCCCGCTTTATTATACAACATTTTAAAACGTTCGTCGCCATCGATCACACCGTAGCCGAGGCCCGATGTATGCGTAAGCAAATGCCGAATCGTGATCTCGCGCTTTGCCGCTTCGGTGGTGTAGGAAGTATCGGAATAACGGAAAGTCCTTAAAACCTGCGGGTTTTTGAATTCAGGAATGTATTTGGAGATCGGATCGTCCAATTGAAATTTGCCTTCTTCCCAAAGCATCATCACCGCGGTAGATGTAATTGCTTTTGATTGTGAAGCAATGCGGAAAATATCGTCGCGCTTCAGCTGCCGATTGCTCTGATTGTCCGCCATACCAAAAGCTTTATGATACACGATTTTGCCCTTGCGAGCAACCAATGCCACGATACCCGGCACATCGCCTGCGGCCACTGCATTTTCGCATAGTGCATCGATGCGCGCCAGGCGTTCAGAAGATATTCCCACGCTTTCCGGCGTAGCTTCCGTCAGAGGTGGTGATTTTTTGATGGATTTGGTTTGCGCGTTTAAAGAAAAGCTTAACGCAAGGCATAGCAGCAAGAATAGGTTTTTCATAGGAGGTAAAGTTAGTTTGAATAGAATTTGCTGCGCCAAAATACAAATTATAACCAAATATAGAATCGAGAATCTTATTAGTGGAGCCTGAATTCAACAGAAGTCATTTATTAAAATTTTAGCCTTCGAGGTCAAATTTTTAACCTCCCTGCTCAAAATTTTACCTTTCCTACCTAAACTTTTAGGTTCAGAACCTAAAAGTTTAGGTTATCGACTTAAAAGTTTAGCCTTGCTACCTAAAATTTTAGGTGTGTGACCCAAAATTTTAGCTTGATACCCTAAAGTTTTACCCTCGTGACCTAAAAGTTTAGCTTCCCGACCTAAAATTTTACGCTTGTGACCTAAAAGTTTAACCTGACAAGCTAAAAGTTTGACCTGCTGGTCTAAACTTTTGAGTAATCCACTTAAAACTTTGGAAAATCGCTATCAAAATTACACCTTCACCTTGCTTGCCATACCTGCGGCGGCTACCAGCAAGATTGCCATCAAAGCCAAAGCGATATTCAAACCATATAAATCGGAGATATTGCCGATCAACACTCTGCCCGTGAGCATCCCAACGATACCAGCCGTTGCAACCGAAGCCAAACCCGTACCAGCGGGAATGCCCGGCACTTTAGCGGAAGCGCCATAAATAGTAGGTACAATGGTGGATAAACCTGCCCCAATGAGTACAAAACACAACACCCCAGCAATCGGACTGGTAGTAGCAATCAGTAATAACAAACCCGTCACCGCAATCAAAGAACCAGTGCGAATAGTCAGATTAGCACCCCAGCGACTGCGAATAGCATCGCCCGAGAAGCGACCAATGGCCATGGTCAAACAAAAACCAGCGTAGCCCAATCCTGCAATGAATGCGGAGCTTCCGAGGTTATTTTTCAGATAAACCGCGCTCCAGTCGGCAACCGCACCTTCGCATAAAATGATACAAAAACAAATGATCGCCAGCCCCAGCAAGGCTTTGCGTGGCAATACAAAGCGCGGGCCATTGCTTTCATTATTCGGAAGACTTAGTAAAATGGGGCGAAGCGCGATTTGTGCCAAGACCATCAACAAAGCGATGAGGGAAAAATGCCATTGGAGGGAAAGATTCATGCTTGCGATCCAACCGGAGGTGGCAGCGCCGATCATACCGCCCAAGCTGAACATTCCATGGCAGGCCGACATAATAGAAATCCGAAAGCTTTTTTCGATAGCAGCGGCAGCCGCATTGACCGAAACACTCATGAAGCCATTCGTAGCGCCTACCAATGCCAAAGCAGCCATCAGCGACCATCGATCGAAAGCAAAAGCGGGTAAGACAATGGCTGCGCCGAAAAAGACTGCGCTAAGCGCCGAAGCCCGTCCGGTAGGTAGTTTCGACAACAGCCAGCCTGATAGCGTCGTGCCGACCAGAGCACCAAACGAAAGTCCCAGCATGGAAATACCCAATTGACCATCGGTCAAGCCTGTACGTGCCTGCACATCGGGGATGCGAGCAACCCAAGTGCCCATCAGCAGACTCAGCGAAAAGAAGGAAATGCCAATCGTCAGACTAGCGCTATGCAAAGCGAAAGTTCTCAAAGTTTGTATCATAACAATCAGGCGATAAAATTCTAAAAAAAAGTCGTATATTTGGGTGTATCCTTCACAACTAATTGGTATCCAAAATAAAAAAGTGACACCTCGCGTACGGATGCCACCTTTCCCAATGATTTAAAACTAAATGGTAATGTATGAAACTAACTAAACCTGACACAAAGGTAGGGCCGTTTCAACGAGAAATCTACAATGATTTTATCATCTTATAATGCTATTTTAACCAATTTAAACCTAAACAGAATATTATTTGTTAATTTAGTGTAATATTTGATTTTTGAAAAAGGAATTAAATTTTGTTGAGTCATCTTTATACAAAAGATTATGAAAGCAGCATTAGAAAAAATTGAGCCTGTATTTGGAAATTCATTTACCATTAGGCAATTCACAGACTCCAATCAGAAGCCTTTTTGGCATTTCCACCCCGAGTACGAAATCGTTTATATTTCCAAAGGCCGCGGAAAACGGCACATCGGCGACCATATTTCTTATTACGAAGATGGGGATTTGATCTTCTTGGGGCCTAATCTGCCGCACTTTGCCTTCACCGAAGAGTTGTTTGAAGAACACGTAGAAGTAGTCATCCAAATGAAAGCGGACTTTCTGGGGCGGGAGTTTTTTGAACGGCCGGAGATGCAGTTGATTCGGCAAACCTTTGAGCGTTCTGAGCAAGGGCTTATTTTTCATGGCGACACCAAAAAATTGATCGGCGATCGGATACTTGGAATGATGCACATGAATAACTTCGATCGGCTCTTAGAATTATTGTCGGTTTTGCAGATGATGGCCACCTCAAAAGAATATAATATTCTGAATGTGAGTAATTATGCCCTGGAAGTGAGCGCTCAAGACCACGATCGCATGGACATGATTTATACTTATGTGCAAGAAAAATTCCAGGAAGATATCAGCTTGGACGCGGTGGCGAATCGCATCAGCATGACCGTACCGGCCTTTTGTCGTTATTTCAAAAAATTGACCCGCAAGACCTTCACCGAATTTGTCAACGAAATCCGAGTAGCACACGCCTGCCGACTCTTAGGCGATGAGCATCTGAGCATTGCGGCGGTAAGCTTTGAAAGCGGATTCAATAATTTATCGCATTTCAACAAACAATTCAAAAACATTACCGGCGTCAGCCCACGAGAGTATCGAAAAAGCTTGAAAAAGGTGGTGCAATAAAATGATTATTGGTTATCGGGGATTTTGAGGAGGGTGCAATTGCGTCACTCCTTCACCTGCTCAGGAAAATATTGTTTCATCAGTGCTTTGAATTGTGGTAGGTTGCGGATGTTGTCGAGGTCTTCATCTACTAAGATCCAGCCATAACTGCTGTACCCTTTTTTTAAAGCTTGTTCCAATCCATCCAATGCTTTTTTTGTTTGACCTGTCAGGCTGAAGATACAAGCTATATTATATTGCGCAACAGCATCATTCGGATTTGTTTTGAGCACATTTTCTAACGTTTGTTCCACACCATTCAGGTCACCAAGCGCACCTTGCGACAAGGCGATTGTGCGAAAAATATTTGCATCAGTTGAATTGGAAAAATGTGATAGAATGGCATTCAATAATTCTTTTGCTTCCTTTTCTTTACCCAATTTTAGATAAGCTTTTGCTAGGTAATATTCAGCTGGCAAATCTCTTTCTTTATCAAAGGGACTGGAAATAATAAAGTCTTTGAAATAGTCAATAGCCTGTTCCAATTTTTCGGCTTTCCAATAGCAGTACCTAAATAATAGTAATAAATCGGTTCATTAGAATGTAAAGAAAAATAGCGTTCTAATACCAAAATAGCACTTTGATAATCTCTTCGGGCATTACAATAGGTGATAGCTAATAATATTGGCGCTATGACATTAGTAGAATCAAAATCCAATAGTTTTTTCTCAAATTGCTCCACCTCCTCCCACTTCGAAAGGTTCTCCCCTAATAAATTTATGACCAACATGTGATTATCAAAATTATTTAGATCTAATTCAGAGGCTTTTTGATAGTATTTTGCTGCCTCTTCGTATCGCTTTTGAGTTTGATAGAGATACCCCATACTTGTATAAGATTCAGGGTCTGTTGGTGCTAATTCGATCATCTTCTTATAAGCAGCTTCTGCTTTTTCGTATTGATTTAAATGCTCATAAAAGATTCCTATTAAACGATAATAATTAGCATCAGTTGGTGCTAATTCGATCATTTTTTTATATGCCACTTCTGATTCTTCGAAGCGATTTTGATAATAATAGAACGTGGCTAAGGACCTATAATTAACAGGGTCTGTTGGTGCTAATTCAATTCTTTTTTTATAATTATCTTCTGCTTTATCATATTTTTTTTCATTATTGTAAAAATTGCCTAAATAGAGGTAATTAAAAGGATTATTTGGCTCTAAAGCGATCAGTTTTTTATAGGCTTCTTCTGCCTTTTTGTATTGTTTTTGATTAGCATAAAATTCGCTAATGAACGATATGCCCATACTTCATTGGAATTCAATGCAATAAACTGTAAGTAAACTGCTTCTCCCTTTTGTGGCTGGTTTAGAAATTTTTCATATAATTTAGCCAATGTTTATAACCTTGAGGTATAAAGGCGCTAATTCGATACATTTTTTGGCTGCTACTTCTGCTTCAGCATATCTTTTTCTTTCCACATATAACATAGCTAAATAATTATAAACTTGCGGTTCTTGCTGGCGAGTTAGTTCATTGGCTTTCATAAATATTGCTTCTGCTTCTTCATAGCGTTTATCCCTTAATAGCCCGCCACCTGCAAATATGTAATATATGGTCGGTACTTTTGATGGAGCTATACGTATCAACTCCAAAAATTTTTGTATGTACTTTCCTCTATAATACGTCGCATTGATATCTGAAGAAGCGATTATTTCTAATGCTCGATACGTGGCAATAAAGTTGGAATCCAGAACTAATGCCTTTTCGAGCAATGTTTTTGCTTCCTTTTTTCAGCAAATGAAGAAGCTTTAATACCGAGGTGTTCTTCCGGCTACATATAATGCCACCAAACAATTAGGCGATAACTCAAGCGCTTTTTTAGCATATTCGTACGCTTTTCTGTCATCAGAAACAGTATTCCAATTATAATGTGCAAGCTCCAAATAAACGTAGGCAGCTTCCGGATCATATTGTAAGGCTTCCTGACATTTAGCATTAAATAAACGGTGAAGGGAATCAGCAGGGATATCGGGATACTTATTTGTACGATAGGTTTTTGCTTCGAAGTAAGTTTGCTTGGCTTTTAATTGCTTGTACATATAATGTCGCTCCCCTAATATTTCTATTGCTCTTGCCAGGTATGCCGGTATGTGGTCAAATACAAATGGGCGATAAGAGAAATCACTCCAAACCTCTGGATCGCTTTTCATTAAGGCATTGATTACCTCCTGCGATTCATTTTGTAGCGCAGCAGCGAAGTTTCGCTTGAGTAAACCATGCACTGATCGAATCTTCGGCTCTGCTATCAATTTCCTAAAATAATCATCTGCGGATGTGCCTTTGGGTTCTAATAAATTTCCATTTTCTAAAGCCGCTGCAAACAAGCGGTAGTGCTCTCGTATGCTCGTGTCTGCATTCGTCAGTAAGGCTTCTTCAATATTTCTGCTCGCCAATTGGTCAAATGAGGGGCGTTCTTTGTCTTTTGCAGTTTGAAGGTTTCTAACCAATTCTTATCTACGAATGCCAATTCTTCCCATTTATTGCCTGTGCTCATCGGAATTTGACTCTGCGGCGCAGTTTCTCTGGGTACTCGATCCTCCAAATAACGTTCCAATTCCAGCACACTCACTGCTCTATCGTTATCCAAATCTGCCAATCCGTACAAGCCATCCACCAAATGGTATGAAAAACAGCCCCGGCCGCCGCCCCATTGCGCGCCTTCCAAAGAAAATTCATTCGGTTGGCAAGATAAAATCTTGATTTCATTAGCAAACTGCTTGGTCAATGCAGCAGTTGTTGCCTGCGCACCACCTGTATCGCTACCTGCCAATTTTCCTGAGCGACAAGCATCAGAAATGAAAATCACTTGTACGCCACTTTCAGAAAGCGAAGTGATAATATCCTGCAAATTTTGCACCGACAATGTGCCGCCCGCCATGTATGCTGCCGGAGGGGAATCATAGGCCAACAAATAGCCTCGCTGAAATTTGGTAACGCGCTCTACGTCGCCATGCCCGGAGAAATAGATAATGGCTTTGTCCCCAGCTTTGCTTTCGGCGATCAACCAGTCGAATTGGGCAATGATATCACCCGCCTTGGCTTGTTCATTCACAAGCAGTCGAATGTATTGGTCTTCGAGTCGTCCGCCCTTGTCTGATTGGAGGTAAGCGACGAATGACTCTGCGTCTTTGTGTGCGTAGCGCAGGTCAGGGATAAGTTCGTCCTGATAATCGGAAATGCCAATGACGACGGCGCAGGTGGTACCTTCGGCTGAGCCGAAAGTTTGGGCATTTAAATAAAAAAGGCAAGTAAATAAACCCAACATCAAAAGTAAGATGTTTTTCATAAGTGTTTGATGGTTAGTTGGATATAAAGATAACTCGTTTTTATCATACTGAAAATAAATCCTTTTTAAATTAGCAATTGTTTTAATGAAAAGCTTCCTCTACTCGTTAATTTTTATTTAACGGTGGCATTCCTTTGTAATTCTCATCCGATAGATGTTATCTTTGTCACTTAAACAGCGCGCTGAAAATAAATGCAATCTACTGAAATACAAGTTACTGTGCAAACGGCACTCGACCTGGGGCTGACGCAGGAAGAATTCGAGCGGATCGTCGAGATTATGGGGCGCACGCCTAATTTTACGGAATTGAGTGTGTTCTCCGTGATGTGGTCGGAGCATTGTTCCTATAAAAATTCGATTCTTTGGCTCAAAACGCTTCCACGTACAGGCAGTCGGCTACTGGTAGGTGCAGGCGAAGAAAACGCTGGTTTGGTCGACATTGGTGGCGGTTTGGGCTGTGCTTTCAAAATTGAATCGCATAATCACCCTTCTGCAATAGAGCCTTATCAGGGCGCGGCCACTGGGGTTGGTGGTATTCACCGCGATATTTTCACGATGGGCGCTCGCCCGATTGCTTCCTTGAATTCGCTGCGTTTTGGCAATTTGGATTCCCCACATACAAGACATTTGATTCGGGGAGTCGTGCATGGCATTGGCGACTACGGCAACTGTTTTGGCGTACCGACAGTAGGTGGCGAAGTTTATTTTCACAATTCCTACAATCAGAATATTCTGGTCAACGCGATGTCTGTGGGCATTGTCAAAGCGGGTGAAACGGTTTCAGCGAATTGCCCAAGGAGAAGGAAACCCTGTATTTATAGTCGGTTCGGCGACAGGGAAAGATGGCATTCACGGCGCGACTTTTGCTTCCGCGGATTTGACAGAAGATTCAGCCGAAGACCTTCCGGCAGTGCAAGTTGGCGACCCTTTCCAGGAGAAACTGTTGCTCGAAGCAACTTTGGAAGCCATTCAAACAGGCGCTATTGTTGGGATGCAAGATATGGGTGCAGCCGGGATCACTTGTTCTACTTCTGAAATGTCGGCGAAAGGGAAAAGCGGTATGCGCATTGACCTCAGCAAAGTGCCGACTCGCCAAAGCAATATGAAAGCCTGGGAAATCCTGCTTTCAGAAAGTCAGGAACGAATGCTGATTGTAGGTAAAAAAGGACAAGAAGATTTACTTTTTGAAGTGTTTGATAAATGGGATTTGGAATGTTCGATCATTGGAGAAGTGACAAATACAGGACGTTTGGAATATTATTTTGAGGGCGAATTGGTAGCAGATGTCCCGGCAGACCCATTAGTATTGGGCGGTGGCGCACCAGTGTACAAACGTGATTTTCAGAAACCAGGATATATTGATAAAGCGGCTTCGTTCAAGCCAAATGCGATCAATTCTCCCAAAGATTATATCGATGCTGCCAAGAAAATATTTGCTTCTCCGAATATTGTATCAAAACGCTGGATTTACGAGCAATATGATTCGATGGTTCGGACCAACACGATGACGACCAATCAACCTTCTGACGCGGCGATCGTACGAGTGAAAGATACGAAAAAGGCTTTGGCGGTTACAACTGACTGTAATCCAATGTACGTACACGCTGATCCTTATGTGGGTACGATGATTGCAGTAGCAGAAGCAGCGCGAAATATTGTTTGCTCCGGTGGGCAACCTGTAGCAATTACAAATTGCTTGAATTTTGGAAATCCTTATAATCCAGAGGTTTATTGGCAGTTTGTGCATGCTATTAAAGGTATGGGCGAGGCTTGCAAACGATTCGATACGCCAGTAACGGGTGGGAATGTGAGTTTTTACAATCAGTCCGTTTTCAAAGATAAAACAGAGCCTGTGTACCCAACTCCAACGATTGGAATGCTGGGCATATTAGAAGATGCTGACAAGCGTATGACATTGGATTTCAAAGGAATCCGTCATCAAATTTATATGATCGGTACACCACACAACGACATTGCTTGCTCGGAGTACCTGCGTATTATACACGGTATTGAATTGTCGCCAGCGCCTTATTTCGATATAGATGAAGAATTCCATATTCAATTGAATATCAAGGCTTTGATTAAAGAGGATATGATTGAATCGGCACACGATATTTCTGAAGGTGGTCTCTTTACAGCTTTGATGGAAAGTGCGATGCCGCGCGGATTAGGCTTTGATATTGAGGCAGATACAAATTTTAGAAAAGACGCATATTTATTCGGTGAAAGCCAAAGCCGCATTGTTGTATCGGTAGCGCTTGATATGGAAGACGATTTGGTCAACTATCTCAATTCGCATAATGTTCCTTTTACGAGGCTCGGAGAAGTGACGGGCGGGGAGATTATGATCGATGGTGAGGACTTTGGAGACATTGCTACCTGGAAAAAAATGTACGATAATTTCTTATTTGATAAAATGGAAGCGTGATTTATTTACTCATTATTATTGATTATATAATATTAAAATTTCTTTTGAATCATAAATCCTTTTGAACATGAAAAATACGTTCACACTCTTTATTATCTTAATGCTGGCAATTCTAAGCTGGCAATGCACCAAGTCGGGTACAACCATTGAAGGTAAGATTTCCAATGCCCAGAATTTACAAGCATTTGTTGATCACGTAGTGCTGGGAAAGGCGAGCAATGTACTTGGTAAAACAACATTGGATAATGCCGGCAATTTCTCTATCAATTTTCCGGAAGGTTTGGAAGAAGGGGTTTATAATCTTCGAATCGGCGCACAACGCATGAATTTGATTTTAAATGGTGATGAAAAGCTTATAACGCTTGAAGGTGATCTTAATCGGATGCAAAATTATGATATAAAAGTAAATGGTTCGAGCGATTCTCAAGCATTTGTAAATATTGTTAATAATATTGTTTCACGTCGTTATACAGTTGATGATATTCGCAATGTGGTAGATTCTGCCTCTAATCCTTATTTGGGCGCTTATGTCGCTTATATTTCCTTGAGTGGTAATCCCAATTTCTTGGATATTCAAAAAAATGCATTAAATAAATTAAATCAAACTCGCCCGGGATCAGAATTTGGTACGGGGTACGCTAATTTCATCAGTTCGCTGGAGTCGCAGTTCATGGCGCAGCAGTCTGCTGAATTGATCCAAGTAGGTCAGCCCGCGCCAGATATCAAGCTACAAAGCCCTAATGGCAAGACTTATGCTTTATCGGATCTCAAGGGTAAAGTAGTGCTTTTGGACTTTTGGGCAAGCTGGTGTGGCCCTTGCCGCCGCGAAAATCCGAATGTAGTAAAAGTATATAATAAATATAATAGTAAAGGTTTCGAGATATTTAGTGTTTCATTGGATGGGGTTGATTCGCAAACTGCGCAGCGTTATGCTTCGACAGGACAAGATATTAATGGCGTTATTGCCAATAGTAAACAGCGCTGGGTACAAGCAATTGAGCAGGATGGCTTGGTTTGGCCGTATCATGTAAGCGATTTGAAAAAATGGGAAGCCGCTCCGGCTGCTTTGTATGGTGTACATTCTATTCCGCGTACATTCCTGATCGATCGGGAAGGTAAAATCGCTGCTATAAACCTCCGCGGGGCGGCAGCCATTGAAGCAGAATTATTAAAGTTTTTATAAAATTATAATAATATTAAGTAAATAAAAGGCGTCTCATTTTGATATGAGACGCCTTTTATTTTTAATTACTCAAAATATTTTCATTTACAAACTGTATCTCATCTTCGTTGATCGTGTGTCCCATACCGGGATAAATTTTCGCAGTTACCATCGCATTCATTTCTTGTAAAATCGCTTCGCTTTCGCGTACCCGTTTGAGTGGAATGTGTGGATCTATATCGCTACAACCAATAAATATGGGCGTTTGATGAAAATCATTTTGATAATTATTCCTGTTGATTTCCTGTCCAATCAATCCGCCACTGAAAGCAATGATACCGCCCAATTTCTGAGCATTTCGGGCAGCAAATTCCAAGGTTAAACAAGCGCCCTGCGAAAATCCTGCCAAGTAAATGTTTTCAGCGGCAATTCCTGCTTTTATAATATCGTCAAAAATATTATTTATGACTTCCAATGCCGATGAAAGCCAGGGTTCATTGGACTCCTGCGGCATCATAAAACTGTATGGGTACCAAGTATGATTCGTCGCTTGTGGCGCAAGCAATGTAAAATCATTTACTTGTAAATAATTTGCTAAAGAAAGAATATCATCAGCGCTTCCGCCTCGCCCGTGCAGTAAAATCAATGCTTTTGACGCATTTGATAATGGTTTACCTTTTATAATAACTTGCTTTGTGTGCATCATTTTATTATATAAAATCTTTTGCATTAATTTCAATAGGCAATAATCCTGCTTCGATCATCGGTCGATTCGGCTCTTCCCAGGGCGGCAATTTCAAGCCAGTACCCAAGTTTTCTTTGGTCTCGTCGAATAAAAATCCTGGGGGATTGGTCGCTACTTCAAACAACACCCCACCCGGCTCTCTGAAATAAATCGAGTGGAAATATTGACGATCCAGAACTGGCGTTACGTTCAAGCCCGTATTTGCAATTTTACTACGAATATCAAGTTGAGTAGCATCATTATCCGTAGCAAAGGCAAGATGATGCACTGTCCCACCACCACCGAGTCCGCGCTGACCGCCTGGAATCAAAAGCAAATCCACAAAATCGCCCGGTTTGCCGCTCGCCGAATAGCGCAGCCGATTAGCAGACGTGCCCAATTGCTCGTGCTGCATGGTTTCTGTCAATAATTTGGCAGTTTGTTCTTGATTATTTTCAGATAAAGTAACGCCGTAAAACCCTCTAACCGAATGATCTTCAATGATTTGTCCATAAGTAAATGGCGGACGCTCATCTTTATCGGTGGCGACCAATTCCAGCGTCAATCCATCAAAATCTTCAAAAGTGATAAATTCCTCCTCAAAACGAGTCTGCGGCTGGCTTGGGTTCAGTCCAAATTTTTGGAGTCGATCTACCCAGTAACCCAGAGAATTAGCTGGTACGGAAAAAGAAGTCACCGTCAATTGCCCAACGCCTTTGCGGCGCGCTGAATGCCGGAGTAAGGGAAAAAAGTCATGATCGTGCCAGGAGCGCCAATTTCATTGCCATAATAAAAATGGTACACGTCGGGCGCGTCAAAATTGATGGTCTTTTTTACCAGACGCAATCCCAGAATGCCGGCGTAGAAATCCACATTTTTTTGTGGGTCATCGGCCAAAGCTGTGACGTGGTGTATGCCGGTGATGAGTTTATTTGTCATGATTAGTTGGATTTTTAATTTAATGTTTAAACATCAAACATATCGACACCAAATTTGGTTCGCAAAAACCATTACATTTGTAGCAAAAAAATGCGCCGCCTGATTTGCCTTTGTTTTCTCTTCGGTTGTGCCTGCTTCGCTTCCGCACAAAGCAAAAATCCAAAAAAAATTCGCTTACCGCAAAATCTATTAGAAACTTCCGGTTTGTATTATGCAGGCCCGGATAGCCTGTGGTGGCATAACGACAGCGGTGATCAGCCTCGGCTGGTGCTCACCGATCAAAAAGGAAACATAAAAAAAGAATTACTCCTGCCAGTAGTAAACAGAGATTGGGAAGATATTACACATGATAATTTTGGAAATATTTATATCGGTGATTTCGGCAATAACGCAAATGCACGCAAGGATTTACGTATCTATATTTTTAATCCTATTAATGAAACTTTAGATTCAATTTTATTTACTTACCCCGATCAGCAAGCATTTCCACCAACCGCAGCATTGTGCAATTTTGATATGGAAGGATTTTTTGGCATAATGATTCTTTACATCTTTTTTCAAAAAATCGATTAATAAGCGGGAATTATTATACAAAACATTATATACTGCCAGCTCAAGCAGGCGTATTTACAGCTGAATTGCGCGATAGTTTTTATTTAAAGAAGCGCGTAGTAACCGCCGCTGCTATTAGTCCGGACGGACAAAATGTGGCTTTGCTATCTTATTTTTTCGTAAAATCCTTGGATTCATTCCAAAGACTCGTACTACTATTTGGTCATTCAGCGATTTTTCAGATACCAATTTTTTTCAAGGCAATTTGCGAAAGCAAAAAGTAAAAAAATGCCTCGTGCCGACGCAGTTTGAAGCATTAGATTTTATTGATAATCAATCGGTTTACGTAGCTTCCGAGCGGACGCCGTTGTATAAGCAAAAAGCCAAACGTGTAAAATTGAAACCTTTAAAACAGAAAGGGGTTCGGCCTTAATACTAATTTGAATTGATCATGCTGATCTGACAAACGGTTAAAACCGTTAAATATTGATTATGAATCATTTAGCCCAGCGTTTAAACGCTGGGCTAAATGAAATGTGAAGTGTCCAAACCGTTTTAACGGTTTGATGATTGGCGAGCATTTAAGAAATCAGGTCTAATCATTTTCATAATAACCTGAAAGCCGAGAGCAACGCCCAGTGGTTGCCCCAGACGTTGCCTCAGCATACTCGGTAATATCAGGTAGATGCTACCGGAGTCCCTCTGTATAAACTGTTCTTGTAGAGGGTTCAAAGCTTAATAAAAATTGTTCATGGGATTGTAATCATTACCCGTGTGTAGTTTCCTGTATGTAATTTGCTCCTAATCTGTTTGTTATCTACCGAAATAAACTTGCAGCGAGATGCCTAACCGTGTGTAAGTGTCTCCGTCCAAGAAATGTACTGTAAATAAAGGCTCCAGTGCCACATTGTCATTTAAAAACGCAGCATAGCCAAGCCCCAGCAGAAAATCAAAATTGTTTTCTTTTTCGGCATCTTTGATGTGCGCAAACTGTACGCCACCGTGTCCAAACAAACCAAAATTGGTGTAGTAACGAGCAAAGGGACCAATATAAAACTGGTCAAATTTGCTGATAGAAGAGTAGGTCAGGGATACGCCAAAGGCAGCATTGTCGGCAAAAAAGTAACCCAGCGTGGGGTTGACAGTGAATACTTCGTTGCCTTTCTGAGAAGTGAATTCGAGGCTTCCGCCTGCCATAATCACTCCTTTGTCAATCAATTGCGCATGAGCGCTTACGGTAATGAAACACATTACCAAGAGTGCAAATATTGCTTTCCTCATGTGAACCAGGATTTAGGATTAATAATTTGTTTCTCTTATGACGAAGCAATCCCCGTTTGGTCACATGAGTGAAAGAAAAAATATTATTTTTTTGACATTTTATCGCCGACCGTCCTTATAATCGAAGCGAAATCCAAGCCGAACGCCCGCATACAACTGCGTAATGGCGCTTTCCTGCTCAAAAGTCCAGGAAGCTTTTGCTTCTTCCAGGCTACTCCAATTTGCTTTTGGAAAATAGCGCGCTCCAAGCATCGGTGTAAAGGTAACCAGATCGGTGATGCCAATATCAAATCCAATGCCAGCGCCCAAACTAAGCGCCCAATCATTCGCGCTACTTTCCACGCCTTCGGTGGTGACTGCGTTTTGCAGCATAGAAATCCCCGGCGACAATTGCACAAAAAAACCTTTTTTAGCAAAATTACCTTGCTTCGACCAGGTCGGGCAATCGCAATCGCCCATAAAATCAAATAGATAAAAATTGGTATTAAAAAAGAGGCTGTAAAACTTTACATCCAATTCGCTGCCGTCCTGTGTTGTCAAGGCTTGTGGCAATATTACATTCAACTCCGGCAAGAATTCTACCCGATAATTTTTCAAGCGAAACCAATAATCCACGCCCAGCGAAAGTCCATCACCCAGTATTTCCTGACTGGTTTGATCCGGATAAACGATTTTCCAATCCTTTGCATCATGCACGCGGTAGTTACCGCTGATGCCAAATTGCGCGAAGATAGATTGCGATAATAACAGGAGTCCAGCTATACACCATATTTGTTTCATGCTAAAATTTTATATAAGATAACGGCGAAGCGGAGGGGTTCGGTATAAAAATATTGAAACGTCTTGCTGGAAAAAGAGAAAAAAGCTACATTGAGGGATAAGTAAATACAAATCTCCAGAATTGAAAGGGACTGCCTACTTATTACAAGCAACTTTGATTATGCTCTGGTGGATAGGTTTATCCGTAAACTCCAACTTTTATAAGGCATTCCAGTTCCAAGGAATTAATTCCAATGCATTCAATTCTTTCTTTGCTCCTGATATAATTGTTGTTGCAACTCTTTCAATTATTCGGGCTTACAAATCTTTAAGAGAGTTAGAATTCGTAATTCTTGGAGGATTTGCGTTTGGTACATTGTATTGCATCAATGCGTCGATCCTTACTCATGGCGGATATTTAGCAACGGCTGTAATGATTCTTGGATTATTTTATAATCTATTTTTAGTTTTTCAGGAAAACGTTTTTCGTGAATCTCAGTCAAATAACTTTGTTATTAATGGTTTCAAAACAATTGTTCAAATAGTTTGTGTTTGGTTCATTACACTTGCTTTCTTTCCATGGCTTATTATTCAAGCTTTCGAACAAAGCGCAAATCCTCAAATAGGGATTTATTTCTCAATAGGGGCGATATTATTCGTGTTATTTAGCATTTTAGGACTTATCAGTGCATTTTACTATGGTAAAAAATGGCAATGGCACTCCACTACCAATTGATCAGACCACTAAATTAGTTTTAACTGGACCTTATCGGTACGTACGTAATCCCATGGCAATAGCAGGTGTAGGTCAAGGAATAGCAGTAAGCATTATATATGCATCAATTCCTATTTTTATATATAGTTTAATTGGAGCAATACTTTGGCAATTAGTAGTCCGACCAATAGAAGAAAATAATTTGAAGAAACGATTCGGAAAGGAATATGAAGACTATAAACAAAAAATAAGTTGTTGGATACCAAAATTAAGAAAGATAACATGATAAGAGCTTATCAAGAATATGATATTGATGAAATAATAGATATTTGGTTTAAAGCTTCCCAATTAGCTCACCCATTTTTGGATGCAGCTTTTCTTAATAAAGAGAAAATTAAAATCAGAGAGGTTTATATGCCCAACACCCTTACCTGGGTCTATTCAAAGGAAAATGGTCTGGATGGATTTATTTCTATGATAGGAAATGAAGTGGGCGCTATTTTCGTGAGACCCGAAAAACACGGACAAGGAATCGGCAAAGCATTAATGGATTATGTAAATTCATTTCATAATGAATTAGAAGTTGAAGTATTTGAGCACAATATGATAGGGCGAGCATTTTATGATCGGTACGGATTTAAAATTATTCAGGAGCACATGCATGAGGAGACAAATCAAAAACTTTTTAGAATGAAATTCTCCAGGTAATACAGCGGATAGATGATGTCTGAATTTGTCGGAATTTAATAGAATGGCATTATTTTTTGAAATAATATTATAATTCCTTTATATTCTTTATAATAGCACCTCTCAAAACACAAGAAGGCTTCCACTCTCTTGAGTAAAAGCCCTCTTTATAGTACGCCTCCGCGGCGTGTTCGTTTTCTCTTCAGTAGGTTACTTAGGCCTCTTTTACAATTTCGTACCTAAATAACAACAGAATCAGCAATAGTACACTGAAGATGATCATGGGATTTGAATTTTTGGTTTAAAAAAATGGATTATGTTCATACGAAGTCGCCTCTCAAAGCGACATTCGTATTCAAAAGTAGGCTTTTTAATACGAAAAGTCAACAGCCGACAATTAAAAAACCCGTTCGTTGCAATAAACAAACGGGTTCTGATAGCAAAATTTAACAAATATTTGTGATTTTGCGATTTTATCCGGCGTAACGGGCGTTCACTTCATCCCAATTAATCACATTCCAAAATGCTGCAATATAATCCGGGCGACGGTTTTGATAATTCAAGTAATACGCGTGTTCCCACACATCTAATCCAAGGATTGGCGTTCCTTTTACTTCGGCGATGTCCATCAATGGGTTATCTTGATTTGGGGTGGAAGTGATCGACAATTTGCCACTGCCATCCTTGATAAGCCAGGCCCAGCCTGAACCAAAGCGACCAGCCGCAGCTGCTGCGAATTGCGTTTTAAAATCATCAAATGAGCTAAAATCACGACTGATGGCTTCGCCGACTGCTCCGGTTGGAACACCGCCGCCATCGGGCGACATGATCGTCCAGAACAAATTATGATTGTAATAGCCGCCACCGTTATTGCGAATCGCTACGGAATGCTTGGAAATATTCGCCAAAATATCTTCAATGGATTTGCTGTCCAATTCTGTTCCTGCAATAGCGTTGTTCAAATTTGTGGTATAAGCAGCATGGTGTTTGCCGTGATGGATTTCCATCGTACGCGCGTCGATATTAGGTTCTAATGCATCAAAAGCATAAGGTAAATCAGGAAGTTGAAAAGCCATATTGGGTTGGTTTTTATGTTAGAGAATCTGTTTTTTGATATAAGCGCCGAAGCAAAGATGCTGGAAAGTCTGACTTCTGACATCTCGCTTCTCTCCTCTGTTTGTTTAATCAACGTCGCCAAAAATAATAAGTTTAATCCACTTGCAGGATGGTGAAATTTTTTCTTGCTCGTGCAAAGTCGATTTCTAATTCATTGAAAATGGCAACGAAATTTTTAAATATTCCCAATAGACACTGATATTTCCTGATTTATCGTCGCTCGCTTCGATTTGATAGGTCAGGCGTTGAGTAATATTATTTTGCTTTTCCGGTTTTACATTTACTCTTATTACATCTTCTTTTTCATTATAATCATCTGCTAAATGTTGTTTATAATTTTTATTTAAAATCAGCGTCCATTCTTCCTTGCCGGGAATAGTAAAGAATCCATAGGTTCCAGCCGGAATTTTTTGTTCATTTATTATTACATCTTTACTAAACATAATGGATGTAGCATTATGCGCACCCGTTGCCCATACTTGATCGTAAGCCACCAAACCGCCCCAAATCACGCGCCCGCGCACACCCGGCGAGCCATAAGTGATATGAATATGATTATCATTTAATATAATCATTGTTTCCCGAGTCGGGCTACTTTTTAAAGTATCTTGAGCAATTAAACCCAGATTGACGCTATCGGCATAGCCTTCGCCAACTTTACTTGCAGCCGTATTTTGAGAAGGAGCAGCGTGTTGATGGGCATTATCTGTTTCCGTCTGTTTGCAAGCAATTATTATGAAAATAAATAAGATGAAACAGGCGCTTTGCTTCCAATTTATTATTGTAGTCATTTTCGATTTTTTTACAAAGAAAAAAGAAAAATGAATAATTTTCCGACAAATAGAATGATTACCTGAATTTAGTCTATACTTTAAAGATAAAACATATATGAAATTCATCCCTTACTTGTTTGTGCTGCTATTATTTATTGCTTGGAATTGCAATCGCCGCGATCCGAATGCGCCGCCTGAGCCTACCGGGCTTTCAGGGAAAGAACTGGCGGCGATTCATTGTGCGAGTTGTCACGTACAGCCTATGCCTGAAATGTTGGACAAAATGACATGGAAAGAAGGAGTCATGCCCCAAATGGCTTATTATCTTGGGATGAGAGGCCTATTCGAGAAAATGACTGAGGTAAATCCTGATGACATCGTGACGATTATGCAGGCTAAAATTTACCCGGATAAACCGCTACTTGTAGAAGCTGATTGGCAAAAAATAGTGGATTATTACATTGAAAATGCGCCGGAGAAACCGCTCCCTCAAGCTTCCAAAGCTTTGGTAACATTGGGTTTGCCGTTTTTTGAAATCAAAACGATTGAAGGTATGAGCGATCGTCCGCCGATGGTCACCATGCTGAAAATTGATACGACAAACGGGCATTTATATGCCGGGAGGCGCGACAAACGCTGGCTGGAAATCTATGACAAAACCTTGAAAAGGATTGATTCTATTGGCTTGGAGAGCCCTGTTTCGGATATTTATTGGAACGAAAAACAAGAATTATTGACGCTGCAAATGGGTATCATGGATCCGAATGATAGCCCAAAAGGAAAATTGATACAAAATCAGGGGCAAACGTTGCTCGATTCCTTGCGCCGGCCCGTACATCTTTTGATGGAAGACCTCAATGAAGATGGTACGCCGGATTATTTGATTTGTAATTATGGCAACGAAGTCGGGCATTTGAGTTGGTACGATGGTAAAAATTTTCAAGCACATACGCTGAAAGACTTGCCGGGCGCGAGGAATACGATTTTATATGATATGAATAATGATGGCAGACTCGACATTATTACACTTTTTTGTCAATCCAGAGAAAGTATTTACATTTTTTATAATAATGGCAATGGCACATTTAAAGAAGAAAAAATATTAGAATTTCCGCCCGTGTATGGCTCCAGCTTTATAGAATTAGCGGACATGAATGGCGATGGTAAACCTGATATTTTATATACCAATGGCGATAATGCCGATTATTCACTTTCTTTAAAAAATTATCATGGTTTGCGTATTTTTTTAAATGATGGACAAAACCATTTTACCGAGCGCTTTTTCTACCCCATTTATGGAGCAAGTAAAGTACAAGCCGCTGATTTTGATGGAGATGGCGATCTTGATCTAGCTACCATTGCTTTTTTTAACAATGTTCATCAGCAGCCCAATGAAGGATTTTTATTTTTTGAAAACAAAGGCAATTTTCAATTTGAAATTTCCACTTTTGCCGTACCTGGCAGCACTTGGTTGGTGATGGATGTGGGCGATTTGGATCAGGATGGACGGCTGGACATTGTTCTGGGTAATTTTTTCAAACCCGGTATGGGCAGGGATTTATCGTCCTTACCAAAGCAGCCTGCGGTCGTTTGGCTCAGAAATATTGCGCCAAAAGCAACGAATTGACAGGCTTACACGTTGATACGAAAGCGTTTAATTGTTACAAAATCACCCGAGTAATGAAATTTATCCTGACAATTTTATTGTCCTTATTACTAATTAATTTAGTAGCACAAAACTCCAAAGATGTCCTTTTTTATTGGCAATAGCCTGACGTATTTCCATCAAATGCCACAAACGCTTCAGCAAATGTTCGATGCGAATCAGAATGGTTTTAAAGTGGTGCAAAGCACTTATCCTGCGCTATCCCTGCAAGATCATTGCGAAAAAGTACCGACATCGGATGGAAAAAATTGGCGGAAAGCAGTAGAAAATGAAGTGTCTCCAACCTTAAAATTATTAAAAAGCCAAACCTGGCATAGTGTTATTTTGCAGGAGGCTTCCATGCAAGTGCTGATTCCAGAGGCGAAAGCGACATTTTATGATCCTTATATTCGGCATTTAAATAATATTATAAAAGTACAGCAAGGTAAGGCTATTTTATATGAAACTTATGCGTTGGGCGATTATCCTCAGCAATATTGCTATCCCTGTATCATGATTGATGCAAAAATTGATAAAATGCAATGTTGTTCCAATTTATTTAGAAATAGTAAACAAGAATATAAAGTTATTAAACGTATTTATGAAGTTGCTGCTAAAAAAATCGATGCAGAAATTGCGCCTGTGGGTTACGCTTTTGAGCTTTGTCGTCAGCAATATCCTGATATTCCTTTACAAATGGGTAATGGCGATCCGCATCCCTCCAAATTTGGTGCGTATTTAATTGCTTGTGTTTTTTATCAAAAGATTACACAAAAACCAGCTACGGAGATTACTTATATTGGAAATATAGAAACTCAAATTGCAAAACAACTTCAAGAAATTGCAAGAGCTGCCACCGTCAAATCTTAATCTTGCGTAAAGAAATCAATTCCAGCTAATTGTATCCGGCATTTGTGCAATGATCGTGTAAGCATTGCCCTTGTTATACATCACTTGCGACCAGAGCAATTCCGCGCGGGCTTTAAAAAGATAATTCGCATCCATATCAGCCACTAACCAAGAACCATAGCCCATTTCATCAGACAACTGCCCTTCCGACCAGCCCGAATAACCTACAAAAAATCGAATATTATGTGGCTTAATTAATTCCTGCGAAATCAGGAATTTGAGTTTGTCAAAATCCCCACCCCAGTAAATATTATCTATTATCCTCGTGCTTCCTTCCAATAAATCCCCCACATTGTGAATATAATGAATCGTGTCGGGTTGTACCGGGCCGCCGATGCAGACCTCCGAATCGAATTCGGGAAAGCCTTCTACCAATTCATCGACCGTCATCCCGATGGGTTTATTCAAAATAAAGCCCACACTTCCTTCTTCATCATGTTCACAAAGCAACACCGCTGTACGTTTGAAGTTGGGGTCCAGCATGAAAGGCTCAGCCAACAGCACTTTACCTCTTGTTATATCATTTCCAACCATTTTCCAATACTTTGTTAAATTGCCGTCTTAAATATCATGCCTTCGTGGCAAAAAAGCAATATCCTTGCTTGTAATATTTATGTCAATTCATCATTTTGGAAATTGTAAAACGATTTAAAAATCGCTTTCAACCATCCAAAACATAAGGAATTAAGTGCTTTCAGACTTTTATTAAAATTAAAAAATAAAACATAGCATACAACCATCGTTCCAAATTAAAACTCTCTGTAACATAACACAAATCGCGCGATGGAAAGATGCCTTACGCCATTAGTATGACCGAAGCCGAATTGATTGCAGCCTGCATTGCGAACGACCGTTTGGCGCAAAGGACCTTGTACGACAAGTATAGCCGAGGGATGTACACCACTGCCTATCGCATCACCAATAATTTTGAATTGGCAGAGGATGTATTGCAGGAGGCTTTCGTCAAAGTCTTTCGGCATATCAAAGGTTTTCGGCAAGAATCAACGCTTGGTGCTTGGATCAAAACGATTGTAGTACGCACCGCGCTCAGTCATATTAAAAAACAACCGAATATTGACGAATTAACAACAAGCCATACCCAGGAGTTGATTGATTGGGGCGATTTTCTGGAAGCAGAATATTTGGAAAAAGCAATCCAAGAATTGCCTGAAGGCTATCGCACTGTATTTGTCTTGATCGAAGTAGAAGGCTATTCACATAAAGAAGTGGCAGAAATGTTGAATATTTCGGTAGGAACGTCCAAATCGCAGTTGTTTCATGCCAAGAAACGATTGCGCGAGTCGATCACCAAAATGATGAATTGGTAAGCTATGGAAAATAATTATCAAATATTACAAAATGCTATCAAGCGTTTGCCGCAGTACACGCCCAGTGTATCCACTTGGGAAGCGATTGATTATCAATTAGATATGGATCAATCCCAGGAGCAATTGCAAGCAACGATTCGAGATTTGCCAAGCTACGCGCCTACGGCAGCGCTTTGGGAACGCATTGAAAAAGATTTAAATACGAAACCTACGCTCCGCATTTCACGTGGCGTCTGGCTATCAGCAGCTGCGGCGATTTTGGCAGCGGTGGTAAGCCTTGTTTTTTGGTTGAATCAGACTCCAGAACCGGAAGAAACCGTGCAAATGCAATATGCGCAAGCGGAAACGAATCCGATTAAAGCCGATTGGGACGAAGATGATGCCATCATCAAAGATATTGCAGATGCTTATGCACAACGATCAGATTTCTTGAAAAATACGGATAGTGAAAATTTATTATTTGATCTGGAGGAATTAAACGAGGCGAAAGCCGAAATTAAAACCATGATGCAAAACTACGGCCAGGATGCGCAATTGGTGCGTACCATGGTCGAAATTGAGCGCGAGCGCTCGGAGATTGTCAAAAAAATGGCGCAAGAGATTTGATTTTGGATAGAGGGTAGATAGTATAGGGTAGATGGACTTTAAGATTACAACTTTGTCCCTCTACCCTCTACTTTATACTTTATACCCATATCTTTTTACAAAACGATAAAAATATGAGGTTGCGATTATTATTCATTACAATTTTTTATTCTATTTCACTCGGGCTGTCCGCTCAAGTAACGGTGCAAGTAATTACCAAAAAAATAGAGAAAAGCTTCACCTATCGCAAGGGTTATGAAGTAAATGTAGAAGGTGAGAAGGCAGAAGTAATCGTGGAAAGCTGGGATAAGGACGAGATCAAAATCCAATTAGAGCTGACCGCGCGCCACCCCGACAAAAGCATAGCCGATAAAGATATAGAAGCCATTAAATATGTGGCTGATCGTGTAAAAAATAAAATGTATGTGCGCAATTACCTCTCCAAATCAGAAGGTGCAGCCGAGCCGCAGTCGCTGCTTTCCGCGAAATACGTGATTTATGTGCCAGAAGAATGCCCCGTTTATTTAAAAAATTATTTCGGTACGATCAATGTAAGCAATCTTTTTAATAGTGTAAAGATTAATAGCGAATTTAGTAAAATTGGACTAAATAATATTCAGGGTGTGATGAATGTGCAAACGCGCTTCGGCGATGTATTGGGCACGAATCTGGATGGTAATATGAAGCTGACTTCTCGGCGTTCCGATATTACATTGCAAGACATCAAAGGGCGCTACGATCTGTCGGCACAGTACGGCATTATGCGGATTCGCGGCACAAAGGATTTGTTGAGTCTTAATATTGATGCGGAAAAAATGGATGTTTTTTTGGATAATATTAATCCGTCTTTATTTGGTTATAATTTAACGGCACAAAACGGAAATATTAGTTTCCCTAATAATCTGAAATTCACTCATTTACAAAATACCGACCAGGTAAAGCGTATTCAATTCAAACCTGTAACGGAATATTATGCCACTATTACAATCAGCGTGTCTTTTGGCGATATTTTTATTGGAAATAAGTAAAAATAGCATCAATTTATTAATTCCAGGAAAATATAAAGGCGATTATTAATATTATAGTGTATAAAATAAACCATCGCAAATCGGTATAAGCCTGCACCGCCACACCAAAGCGCATATATAAATACGCACACAACATGATCTTTTCTAAAGTGTAAGCAATTAATGTTCCTATTGCAATTCCGATCAAACCCAAATATTGCACCAGTATAAAGCTTATTATAATATTCACTGCCAATTCTATAATGGAAATAATCAACACTTCTTTATTCGCTTGCAAACCCACTAAAATTGGGCGTGTGAATACCAGACGGCTTATAATAATCAGTAAATAAATATTAAAAATATCGACACTTGCAATAAATGCTTCATTAAATACGAATGGAAATAACCATCGATCGGTGAGTATTAATATAATAGATAATGGAAAAAGTAAATGAAATAACTTCCGGGATTTACTTCTGATCGAAGCAAGCGCCGCATCCAGATTTTGAGCAACTTCGGGAAGCACCGCAGTGCTAAAGGCATTCGTGAGCGCCAGCGTCAGCGGCAATTCTTGCGCACCATAACGAAAAATAGCAAAAATTGCTTCATCACCCCCGAAATGATAATGCACCAACCAATTGTCGAATGCGACATTAAAACCCGCCAGCAAAGCATATAATATCAAAGGAAATGATAATATTATCCAATTTTTAATTAAATCGGGGCGCCATTGCCAAATTCCTTGTTTCCAAATATTTATAAATAACCAAAAATGCTTACATCCGGCAAAAATCGCCAACCCAACAAAGCTCCAGTAAAATTCCCAGCCCATGTACACCGGCAGGATGACCGCTGCGAGTTGCCCAATGAAAGAGCATATTCCAAAAGCAAGGATTTCGCGCGATTTTTCTTTAAGTAAAAGTAAATTTTCTAATAAATATGTCGGAAAATTCAACAGCATAAATATCAGAAAAACAGAGAAGTATTGCACTTCTGTTTGCCTAATCAGCAATGTAAGTACCTGTGATTGAAAAGTAAATACAATTAAAAAAATGACAAGGCTGATCGTAAAAAAAAGTAAATAAGCATTGAAAATTAGCTTTTCCTGAGTCAAAACATCCAATGTTGGATATTTGCTCAATAAACCTTGCACCAGGCCCGATACCCACCAGAAACTCAGCGCGTAGCCAATGTACATCAGCATTTCGTAAGCGCCTATGTCACTGAGACTCAAGCTGCTTTTGGTCAACAGGATTGCCGTGAGGATCATGCTCCCCTGCCGGAGCAAATGAAAAAGCTGAAGCGCTTTGGTGTTAGTAAGATTGAATTTCATGCAAACCGCAAAATGTAAAGAAATATTAATTTTATTAAATTTTTCATTTTGCAGTTTTATATTTTATAAATCCTTTTCCTGATTATGAAATACGACGCCGTATTCTTCAAGTTCTTGTAAAACAGGTTCGTATATCTCTTTTTTTACCGGAATATGTACACCAGAAGAAGTAATTTTACCTTGCATCACCAATTTTACAAAAATGCCCAAAGGCAAGCCCACCGATTTGGTCATAGCGGTATCGATCTCATTTTCGCCGTGCATCACCATCGTAGAAGTCATTAATTTTTTCTGCCGATCCAACTCGTACTCAAATTCATGATGCATTACGATCATATCCTTATCCCTGGGTTTCATTTTCCATTTTTCGACCAGGAGATTCTCCAGAATCATTGCGGGCGTTGCGTTTGGCAATTTGATTTTTTTCTTGCGGAAAAGCCCCAGCCATTCCAATTTTTCCATTACCGGCGAATCCGGCTCTTCTTCAAGCATTTGTGCAACACGCTCTTTCACTGAACCAGCAATGCTTTTAGAACTGGTATAAGCTTCCATCAACTCATGATAAGTGATATTTCCGGAATCAACAATCGGAAACGAAGCATCGGTCAAACCGACTTGCACCAGTGCATTCCAGGCATCGCAGAAGCCTTGTGTACGCAGCGTTCCACGCAAGATATTCGGAATGCCGCTCAAACCGTACACCTCCCGATAAAGCAATGAATCCCGATTGGCATAAGCATCAAATTTCCCCATGCCCGGCACGTTCACGGTATGATATTCTTGAAAAAGCCGATTGTAAGGAATATATTTAAATTTACCGTCCTCCATAAATTGTGCCGTGCCTTGCCCCGCCAATACTACGTTGCGTGGATTCCAGGTGATTTTATAATGCCAGGGGTTGTCATCGCTTTCGGGCGCTATCAAGCCACCCGTATAAGATCGAAATGCAGTGATTTTGCCGCCGCGATCTTTGATATCTTCGATATGCTTCATTGCCGACATGTGGTCAATGCCAGGATCCAAGCCCATTTCACCCATAAAAATCAACTCCCGATCGCGGAATTCATTGCTCAACCGATACATATCTTTCGATACATAAGACGCAGTGATCAAATGTTTTTTTAATTTAATACAATCGTAAGCCACTTCCATGTGCAGGTACGCCGGAAGCAGCGACACCACTACATCGGCGCGACCGATCATCTCTCGACGATCATTCACTTTCATTGCATCCAGCCAAGCGGGGCGACCATTGGGATGGTTACCTACTTTCTCTTCGGCATATTCGGGTTTGGAATCAGCCACCGTCACAAACCAATTATTTTCTTTGGCTCTTTCCAAAACATATTTTATGAGAGCTGTTGATGAACGTCCGGCACCAATAATAAGGATATTATTCATATCAATAGTGTTGATTTTTAAGGGAATATGTTTAAATTTAAATCCCAGCTAACAAGCATTCAATAATTTCTTTTGACAGAAATAGTGCTAACCATTAAAGACTAAGAATTTCAATTCTCTTAAAAGCTTGAAATAATAGTAAATTTTGCGCAATTTTCTTCAATTTTCAACAACTATCTGCAATTTTGATTAAGATTTTTTCTAAAAAAGGCTACAAACTTCAAGATGAAAAAAACAATCACCCTTCAAACACCTGTCGAAGTCTATGAAAATGCGACGCAACTCTCTGAAACAGAGCGATTGCTATTGCAAAAAAGCCAAAAATAATTTGGTCAATGCTTATGCGCCTTATTCTGGATTTCGCGTGGCGGCGGCTGTTTTGCTGGAAACCGATGAGATTTTGGTAGGCGCTAATCAAGAAAATGCTTCTTATCCGATGTGTCTTTGCGCTGAACGCGTAGCTTTGGCGGCGGCTCATGCTCAATTTCCGGGCGTTTCGGTGAAAATGATCGCCATTACCGTGGAAAATATTCATAAACCCGTGACTCAACCCGCTGCACCTTGTGGCGCTTGCCGACAAGTGATTTGCGAGACAGAATTTCGTTTTAGTAATAATATCGAGATCATTTTGCAAGGAGAAACGGGCGAGGTTTACAAACTCAACTCCGGGAAGGATTTGTTGCCTTTGTCTTTTGATGGAAGTTTCTTAATAGAATGATTGATTGATTGTACCTGCCCATTCAATCATTCAATAATCCGATCACTTATTTACCCGTTCTCATCTTGCCTTCTTCGCTCATGGCGCGTTTGCTATCTCGTTTCAAGGTTTTGATATATGCTACCCGCCGGAAGCGTAGCGCCGACCAATCTTCATCGATCGCTACTTGTCGCACCGCTTCAAAACCAAATTTCCCTAGAATGTTCCAACCTGTATCGCGGTTGAAATCACATTTAAAATTTTTGGAAGTACTTTTTGGATAAGCGAACCAGAATAAGCCATCACCTTCCAAAGCCTTTGAAAATAAGGGCGTTAGCTCGTCAATTTGCACTTGCTGCGTCACAAATGCCAGGATAAAATCAGATTTTTCGGTAGAAGCCACCGAGGTTTCAATGGCAGTGAATGCTTGCATTTCATCCATTGCTGGTGTAAAGCTGGACGGTGCATTTATGATATGAATCCTATCTTGATCCTTGAAATTCAGCTTTTTAAAAATAGCGTTCATTTTACTATGAATAATTTTACCTTGAAATCTTTCTTCCCTGTCGAACAATAATAGGCGAGCCTTCCGCCAGGAATACAGATTTGGGTGTTTGCTTTGCAATATGTTCAAAATCAGCACCGTATATGACATTCGTATCTACTTCAATATCAAAGCTTTGTACCGGGTGCACCCGCCAACGTGGATGCTCCACGCCATACTCTATCGTGCTGCCGCGAGGTGTTTTCGTGTACCCCCAATAATGTTCGGTAATAAACGCTTCTTCACTATCCATAGGCATTTCCTGTACCTGATGATCCGCTTCCACTGCTAAACGATGCCATTTGTTGCGGTATTTCCAATCATAAGAGACCATCAATTCTTTGCTCGATTTCCAAAGATAACGCATCGGCATCGTTTGATAATGCTCACCGTACAAAGTATTGGCAACCAGCGAGATCGCGTGTCTTGGCACAATTTCTTTAATAAAAACAACGCCTCGTTGCCATTCGCCCTGTTCATTTTTATGCCGAACATAAAAACGCAAATTCACTTCCGGAAAGTTGACGTGCCAGGGAATTCTCAAGCCGCTCACCCGCGTATTTTGAAATAAAAAGCCCACCAGACTCACATAACAAGTGCCGTTCCAGAAATCCAATTCCGTATGCTTCGGCAAATATTTTTCCAATATTTCCGGGTCGAATTCATAATTTGCCAGAATTAGATTGCGCCATTCTGCGGTCAAAAATGCTTTCATAAGCAATTTGCTTGTACGGCAAATTAGGAAAATTGCTCGAAACTATCCGATTTTTGTAACGTTTTCAAATTGATTATTGCAATCTTTATCGAACGCGGATTCGCACAGATACAACGGATTTAATCCGCGCCAATCCGTTGCATCTGTTATGATCTATGTTCCATCTTTACAGAATGATAATAAAATAACTCCATGCTCCAACAGATACTTGAAAAATTAAAACCCACACAAACCAAGCTTATCGCGGTTTCCAAGACCAAACCCAACGAAGCTATCCTGGAATTGTATGAACAAGGTCAACGCGATTTCGGCGAAAACAAAGCCCAAGAGCTTGCGCCCAAGTACGAAGCCCTGCCCAAGGACATCCGCTGGCACATGATCGGACACCTGCAAACCAATAAAGTCAAGTACATTGCCCCGTTTGTGCATTTGATTCATTCGGCGGACAGCGAAAAATTATTGCAAGAAATTGATAAACAAGCTGCTAAGTATAATCGTGTCATTGATTGTCTGCTGCAATTCAAAATTGCAGCAGAAGATACCAAATATGGATTTGATGTGGCAGAAGCAGAAACTATGCTGCAATCAACTGATTTTCAAAACTTAAAGAATATAAGAATCATTGGTGTGATGGGCATGGCCACTTTCACAGATGATGAAAACCAAGTACGTCAGGAATTCAAACGATTGAAAGAAATATTCAATATTATAAAAACTAAATATTTTTCAAAAGATATTACATTTAAAGAAATCTCCATGGGTATGTCCGATGATTATCAGATTGCTATCGAGGAAGGCAGCACGATGGTAAGGATTGGGACGCTGTTGTTTGGGAAGCGGCACTACGCGTCCTACGACTCGAAGCCGTAGAACGCTTATGGCCCCGGGAAAAAAGGAAAGGCGTTTATCTCTTACGACTCTCGCAAGTTCTCATCCACTCAGCATAAGCGCAGCTTGAGGCTTAGAAAGCTAAGTTTGTCGCTACCGCCGCTTAATTTGAGCAACAATTATTTTATTATCCAAACAAGCCTTGTCCTCCTTTTTCCAATCCAACTGCACAGGCATCGGTACAGCCGTTTCATCCAAACCCAGGGATTCTATTTGTTCGGGCGATAAATCTGCGAGCCAGGTTTTGCCTTCGATTTCAATGAACCAGCCGCCGCAACAGTAGCATTTGCGGTAATCGCGCTGGGTGATAATACCTTCTGATTGCAAGGTCAAAGCATCATTTTGACAAGCGACGAACCATAGGAAGGTCAAGAATAACAGTACTTTTTTCATAGCTTTTATTTTGCATATAAAGACAGGAGCTTAACTCTATTTCGTTGGAAAAATCAAGAAAATCCTTTCATCAAAATAATCAAGGTCTCATTTTGTTTTCTCGAAGGATACACCACTTGCTCTTGAAATGCTATACCCGAAGCCATTGATTTTGTTGGCTTTGTCGCGTTTAAATTCGACCAAAGCGCCGTTATTGGTGCGGAAAGTATCTTTGTACAAAGGCGTCAGGTAGAAATAGGTATCCGGCGAGCGAAAGCCACGCAACTTGCCATCTTTAATATCAAATGTAAACATCGCATCGGCTTCATCACTATTATAAGTACCAGTAAATGCCTGTAAATCTTTTTCACTTGGTTTGAATGGTTCTTTTTTGACGTAAGTTGCTGAATCACCATTGGAAGTATAAATGATAAATTTATTATTTGAAAACTCCATTCGGGTGCTGCCCTGAAAGAACGTATTTTCTTTGGTTGCTTGTAAAACCTGACCATTCTTTACACGCAACAAACCATCTTTTACTTCTAATTCTGTAATATCATCATTGCGCAAGCAGCGATACAAGCCAGCTTTGGCCTGCAAGGATTTTTCATCGGGTACGATCGTGCCAAGCATCGGTTCGTCGCTTTCGCGTTCGCCTAAGAATATTTCCGCTACTTGCGTTCCGATGCGCCCGGGGTTGGCGTTGCCTTCATTGCTGAGAAAAACGATCGAAATATCGGGTTCTATATAATAAGCCAACCAGGCGCGATAGCCCGCCGTTGCTCCACTGTGGCTGATTTCTTTATAATCATTATAATTATTTATCACAATTCCTCCGGCATAAGAAATTATTACATCGTTATTTAGTTTACCTTGCTGCATCTGCATATTGACAAGCTTTTCACCGCCGATAACAGGATTTTTATAATGTGTATTCCACTTTACAAGATCGGTTGTAGTTGTCAGCAATCCCCCATTTCCGTGCACCATTTCAAAAGGCATATCCTGCAAATACACGCCATTGCTGCGAGAATAAGCTATCGAGCGATTGGACACGATCTTGCGGTAATCGTCGCGCCATTGTGTATCACTCATCCCCATTGGCTCGAAAATGCGTTGTTTACAAAATTCTGCGAAAGGCATTCCACTCACCCGATCCACAATAATCGCCATCAAATTATAACCAGAATTGCAATAGCTGTATTGATCTCCAGGCTTGAAATTCAAGGCTTTTTGTCTGGATAAAATCTCTAATGCGTGTGCGTGGGTATGCGTACGTACACCCCTACTCCATCCGCTGATGCTCGCCACCGAACCCCAGTCGCGCAGACCGCTGATATGATGTACCATGTGTCGAATAGTGAGTTTATCACCATAATCCGGCAGTTCAGGTATGTATTTACGTACTTCGTCATCGAGCGAGAGCTTGCCTTCCATTGCCAATAAAAAAATCGCGGTCGTAGTAAATTGCTTAGAAACAGAGCCTGCTTCAAAAATCGTTTCGGTCGTATTGGCAATATGATGCTCCAAATCCGCCATACCAAAGGCTTTGTTGTAAATGATTTGTCCTTTTCGGGACACCGTCAGCACGCCACCGGGCGTATCGGTATTCCAATTTTCAAAAAGCTTGTCGATTCTGGCGATGGTATCTTGAAACGAAGCTTGTTGTGCAAGCGCTTGCAAAGAGAACAGCCCGATGGTTGCCGTAAGGCTTAACAATTTGAAGAAGTGGCGCATATCATAGTTTTTTATGGCGATATAATAACTGATTCAAATTTTATACGGTCGAAATTACAAAAATTAACCATTTCATAAACTACACTCCTGAAAATGCTTGTTACCTTTAGCTTTAAATACAAAAATAAACACTATGGCTCGCCTCACCGTTCAAGATTTGATCCATGCTATTGAAAAAGCCGCCGAAGATTTACTCGCCGCTGCTGGTGACGACGGCATGGTTAGCAAAGAAGATATTCGCAAGAAATTGCAGGAACAACAAGGGGTTCAGCGCGGATTGCTCGAAGCTTTTTATGATTTTTTGCGCGATGAAGATCAAGCATACATGCGCGTGACGCGTGCTGTGGTCAAGGATGGACTTGCTTTTGTAAAAGAAAAATTGATTCCAGGATTTGAAATCGCACCCGGTGGCTTATCGGAAACGGAAACCAAGGCCATGTTGGCATTCGGAGAGGAAGAAGCCTTACTCGGAAGCAGACTAAAACAAGCTGCTCAGGGCGAAAGTTATTTGAGTTCCAAAGCCATTTTTGAGCAAATTAAACAAAATACTTCTGAGTTATTCTTTGATTATCAAGGTTCTGAAGGCAGTGAGCCGATTGAAGCCATTCTAATTCCTGCCGAGGTGCTAAATCTGACAGAAGCAGCATTTGTCAAAGCTTTGAACCTGGATCAAAATAATCCACTCGAATTTATTGAGCGATTTGTATCGGCAGAACCATTTTTTCCTATTTTTATTAGTCAGCATTACCAATTTGAATTAGCCGACAAAGCCACTGCTATCGCTGATCTGATGCGAAATAATTTACGTCAAAATTCTATTTTTGTTATTGGTAAAGATTATGATAGAAATGTCCCGCCCCAGCACCCCGCATATATTATAGGCGTTGCGGATGATGGGAATTTGGTTGGTTTTAAATCGCAAGTAATTTGGACATAAATATTGTGGCTTTTGCAATATAAAATAATATAAATATGATATGGATTTATATTTCGATATTAATAAATATTTTTCAACTCCAAACATTAAACACCAAACTCGAAACCTCCCAACCCTATATCCTGATCCTTGGCATCGCTCAAGACGGCGGCTATCCGCACGCGGGCTGCCAGCGCGATGATTGTCAAAAATTATTTAAACAAGGCAAAAAAGGACATTTGATCTCGTGTATCGCCATTGTTGATCCTGCTTCCAAGCAAAGTTGGATGATCGACGCAACGCCTGATTTTCCTGAACAATTAGAGATTTTAGAAAAAATAACCTCCACAAAACTCGCCGGAATTTTCCTTACACATGCACATATCGGACATTATACGGGTTTGATGCATCTGGGGCGCGAAGTCATCGGCGCAAAGCAGATTCCTGTGTATGCCATGCCCAAAATGAAAGATTTTTTAGAAGAGAATGGTCCCTGGAGTCAGTTAGTTTCTTTACAAAATATTATAATCCAGCCACTTGCCGCAAATGAAAATATAAAATTGACTAAAGAATTGAGTATTACTCCCTTTCTTGTTCCGCATCGGGATGAGTATTCAGAAACCGTTGGTTATCAAATAGAAAGCATTCATAAAAAAGCGATCTTTATACCTGATATTAATAAATGGAATATTTGGGAGCGAGATATTACAAAAGAAATACAAAATGTAAATATTGCTTTATTAGACGGCAGTTTTTATCAAAACGGTGAAATCCCGGGACGAAATATGAGCGAAATTCCGCATCCGTTTGTGCAGGAAAGTATGGAATTGTTCAAGGATTTAAGCGATATTGACAAGGCTAAAGTACATTTTATTCATATCAATCATACCAATCCGTTATTACATAAAGGCAGCGCCGCGCAAAAAGAAGTGAAAAAAGCCGGTTTTAAGCTGGCACAGGAAAGGCAAAGAATAGGCCTGTAAAATTTGATTTTTCAAAAGAATCGTACCTTTGCAAAAAAACCTAAGAATGTCAGCAACAAAGCATAATATTGATATTTATTTTCATATTGGCTTGGGGAAAACTGCTACTACTTATTTACAATATGAATTTTTTCCTAAATTAAAAGGTATTTATTACATCCAAAGAACGTTGTATCGTAAATATCAGGAAATAATTGATAAAACACAACAATCGCGTTATTTAGTTTCACGGGAATTCGATCAACAATTGGAAGAAGAAGTAAATAAAATTTCAACAACTTATCATAATGCGAAAATTATTATAGTGCTACGGCGACAAGACGGTTGGATCGCCTCCCAATATCGCCGATATGTAAAGAACGGCGGCGGACTTTCATTTAAAGCATATTTTGATGTAGAACATGATACAGGGCTTTGGAAACGCTCGGACGTGGACTTTATGGCAAAAATTAAATATGTAGAAGATCGCTTCGAACAGCCGCCATTAGTGCTTTTCCACGAAGACTTGAAAAAAGATCCTTATGCGTTTTTTGATCGCCTGGCATCTTTTTAGGCGCGACTTATGATCGAAATGCTATTTCTTTGGATGCGGTACATGGTTCTTATAATGAAAAAGAGCTGAAAATTATTAAAAAATTTAGTTTTTATTTAATCAGGATCGCAACTATTCAAAGCAACGCTTTATTCGCTGGCTTCAACGACGCTCACAATTATTATTATCTTATTTAATATTATATCCGGCTAAATTAATTCCTGAAAGCTGGGTAAATAAAGAACCGCTAATTCCAAAGGAAGATTTGGATAAAGTACGCGATTATTATGCAGCAGAGTGGGAAAAATGTAAAGCTTATGCGCAGGCGTAAAATACTGTATCATAGAATTTTATAAAAAGATTATTCATTTTTTATTAATCAAAATGCACTTTCCCGAGGCTTTTTTATTACAAATGCAAACTCAATTGGGCAATGAATTCAGTGATTTCCTTGAAGCATTGGATACGCCTGCGCCCACGAGTATTCGTTGGAATTTGCAAAAAGATCATAATAATAAAGATCATTTTGATCATGTAAAATGGTGTAATAGTGCTATTTACTTGCCGGAGCGCCCAATCTTTACGCTCGATCCTTTATTTCATGCCGGAGTATATTATGTGCAGGAGGCATCGTCGATGTTTATTGCAGAAGCAGTTCGACAAATCGTAAACTTAAACAAACCCGTCCGAACGCTTGATTTGTGTGCTGCTCCCGGTGGCAAGAGTACGCTATTGGCTTCGATTTTACATAAAGAAAGTTTTTTATTATGTAATGAAGTAATTAAAAGCCGATATCATATTCTTAAAGAGAATTTAATAAAATGGGGCTACCCGAATGTTCATACTTCCAGTCATGATAGTCGAGATTTTATAGATTTGGAAGGCTTTTTTGATCTTGTTTTGGTAGATGCGCCTTGCTCCGGTGAAGGGCTTTTCCGCAAGGATAAAAGGGCTATCGCTGAATGGTCGCCGAATAATGTGCAAGGCTGTGCTGCTCGTCAGAAGCGGATTTTGGCGGATGCTGTAAAAGCATTAAAATATAATGGAATTCTAATTTATTGCACTTGTACTTATAATGAGGAAGAAAACGAACAAAATGCTAAATGGTTGGTAAATGAATTTGGATTAGAACATATAGTCCTGGAAATTCCTGATGATTGGGGCATCGTATCAAAAACTTTTGGTTATCAATTCTACCCGCATCGGGTGCGCGGAGAGGGTTTTTATATTGCTTGCTTCCGCAAAAAACATGATATTGATGTAAAGATTAATAAAAACTTGCCTTTCAAGAAATGGAAGCCCTTGCCTAATTCACTCCTTCCTGTAGTTCAAAAATGGGTCAAAAATTGGGATGATTTCGCATTTTTCCAGGATGATAATGGAATTATTACAGGTATTTTAAAAACACAATTAGAAGATTGTCAGATTGTTGCGCAAAATTTATATAGATCGGCTATCGGATTAGAAATTGGCACGATTAAAGGAAAAGACTTTGTGCCATCGCACGCATTGGCGCTTAGCACCAATATTTCGGATAGCTTACTTGCAGTAAATTTGAATAAAGAACAAGCGCTTCGTTTTTTAAAAAAAGAGCATATTCAATTGGAAAGCATCCCGGAAGGTTGGGCTTTGGCGCGTTTTGAAGGCCAAAATCTTGGTTGGATAAAAGGTATCGGCAACCGCATCAATAACTACCTGCCCAAAGACTGGCGCATTCTGATGGAGTTGCCGACCGAGAATTGAAGGTTTTCTGGGGTCTTAAAAACAAATTGTAAAACGTTGGAACGTGTTGTATCCTTATATAATATTGGTTTTTGGATAATATTATAATGGCTAAATAACATTTTATTTACGTCAGTTTTGCCATATCGCGCACCAGGATTTTCCCGCGATTGAAATAAATCAAATCCGATTTTTTCAATTCATTTAGCACCAGCGTTACCGTTTGACGGGAAGTGCATGTAATATTAGCAATATCTTGATGTGTAAGTGAGTGCTTTAGAAGCATTTCGTAACCTACGCGACGGCCTTGCTTATCCACAGCATCTTTAATAAATTCGATAATCCGCGTGCGGGCATCTTTAAAAATCAGGGATTCGAGCTTGCTTTCGGCTTTGATGAGGCGGCTACCGAATAATTGCATCACGCAATTGCTCAACTCAAAATTATGGCGCATCAATTCCTTAAAATCTTCTACTTTCAAGGTGTACAGGTGCACGTCTTCGCGCAATACCTGTGCAAATTCCTGACGCTCCGATTCTCCGACCAAGCCAAGTTCACCAAACATCGCCAATGGATGGATCAATGCTTTGATCACTTCTTTGCCATCGCCAGAGTGCGTGCCAATTTTCACCATCCCCTTTGCTAAGAAAAAAATCGTATCGGAAGGCTCACCCGGCAGATAAATAAAGCTATAACGAGTTTTCACTTTATACTCCATCATATCCGCCATGCGGATTTTCTCCTCTTCGGAGAGCATACTAAAAATGGGGAACTGCGTTAGAAATGTAGTTTTAGCTTCAGCATTCATAAGCTTTTTTTTAATGTTTTATACCAGATTGTTTTCGGAAAAGAAAAATTGGCTTTTTGACATTTAGTATTTATTGCGTTTGGCAATACACATAAAGAGACACCAAGTATTTCTTCTGCCCCTACGAACGACGCAATTTTTTTAATTTATTTTGAAAAAATAATAAAGTGAAAGAGAATCCTTATTTGGCAAGGCTCTTAAAAGACAAAATCAAAAGCGTTAATAAAATTTTATTGCGGAAAATCTCAGCGAAAAATAGCTACGGAATCTATCGTCGGGCTGTAGCCGGCAAATATTCCTTGACCATTTTCTATGTTATTATAAATGATAACCGGCTCGGAAAGTGGACCGCCAGAACTGGTTTGCTGTCGGCTGAGCGAATTATGGAACAAATAATATTCTTTTGAAGCGGTACGCAATTCGGTAAACATTTTGCCAAGCATATGCCTGTCAGGATCGATGCTGGTTTCCAGCACAAAAGAATAACCCACCGTCTTCCCGTTGAAAGAAGCATCATCAAAAAGCACGCCGCCATCAAAATAAGCGATCAAGGAATTATTATCCGTTTGAGGATTGAAAGCGATTTTGCGCAACCAATTTCCAGTGATAACCGTATCATTTTCAACGACTTGATAGTTCCAAATTTGTTGATAAAAATTTAAATGATAATAATTGGAGGTTTCAAGCGGGTCGTCAAACACGATGCTTACTTTGTACGTAAAAGCCAATTCTTGAGGCAATTCCTGTACCGATACATTGGAAATGCCAAGTCCGCGAATGGTCGCAGGAGCAGGTATTTGGCTGGTGGCTTGTATTTGTTTAAATCCTGGCGCTTCGACTTTGAGTGTATAAATCTCTCCAACTTGGGGTTGGAAATTTTCTGTCACGTAATAAGGCACAGCATCAGCGCTACCCGGCACTAATTGTAATGTTTCCAGAAATGTATTACCTCGATATAATAAAACGATGGCATCTTCTAAATAAACGGGATTATTTCCATCCAGTACCGATTGGGTTTTGGACACTTGCACTTGCACCGGTTGGTTGGGTGCAAAATTACTAATGATCGCAAGTTTGGTTTCAAACTCATTTAGGTCTAAATTAGCAGGGCTTTCACAGGCAGCTGCTAAAATAAATATAATAACCAGGGTAAGTAGAGGTCGTAACATTATTCCAGATTTAAAATTTGATAGCATAATTAACCGATGGCAAAATCGGTAATAACCAAACCTGTACATATTCTTTCTTTTCTTTCAAATCTCCATTTTCATTTACAAAATTAGTACGGAGGTCATAATATAATGGATTTTTCCGATCGTATAAATTATAAAATCCAACGTTTATATCATGCCAAAAGCTTCGTGTTTTAAATGTAAAACTAGCATTTACATCCAATCGATGATAATAAGGCATACGGTATTGATTTTTAGAGCCATAATCAATCACTGGCACCGAATTACCATTAGGTTTTTCATAATAATATTCTGCAATTGGTAGGCTCACGGCAAAGCCCGAACTCAATATCCAATTGGCGCTTACCCGCATCCATTTACTAAAAGCGTGTTGTAGTACAATTTTTAAATCATGTCGGCGGTCATATTTAAAAGGATAACGCTCGCCCAGATTAATTAATTCAAACCGACGATCCGACCACGAAAGCGTATAAGCCAACCAGCCTGTGGTATTGCCTTTGGACTTGCGCAGCAACGCTTCGACACCATACGCGCGACCATTACCAGTTGTAACATTCTCCTCCCAGTCATTCAGGAAATAGGCACCTTCGGTATAATTCAATAAATTCCGCATTTCTTTGTGATACCCTTCAATGCTGAGTTCCAGCGCTTTAAAATCATAGTCAAATCCAACGGAAGCTTGCCAGGCTTGCTGCGGCGGCACATCGGCGGTGGCAGGCACCCAAAGATCGGTTGGCAAGCCAATATTAGAATTAGAAAGCAAATGTAAAAATTGCGCCATTTCACCGTAAGCAGCTTTGACTCCTAAGCGCTTCCCGACTCGCCAATACGCCGATAAGCGTGGTTGCAAAAGATTATAAGTTTTTTGTTGTACATTCAGACGTGCAGCGTGTACCCCAATGTTTAAAGCAAATTTTGAACCCAATACCATATTATTTTCTATATATGCAAAGGATTCGGTCGAGTTGATAGGATCGTTGCCTTGCACATCTTCCGGACCAATATATTCTGTGATTTCATTATACGTAAGCACCCCTGGATTAAATTGATGCTCTGTTATACCCCAACCAAAACGCAGTGTTTGTGAAGGTGACAGCAACCAATCAAAGTCCATCCTACCGCCAATATCTTCAATGCTCGAGCGAAAGCGACCAAAATCATAGACCCGCTGTAAAGTAGTATCTCTATTAATCCAGACCAAAGAATCGACTTCGCCATAATAAATGCTGGTAGCAAGGCGGCTATAGGTAAGCGTTGTATTAGAAAAAAGTTTATTACCAAATATATGATTCCATCGGGCAGCAGCGGTGGTGTTCCCCCAACTCAAGGATTCGCCATACCAGCTATCGTAGCGAATCTTCACGGTATCCTCCCAGCGATTACTGTAATAAGAGAAGCTATCCGAGCTAAATCCGTCATTATCAAAATTATCACTCCCTTGATAATAACTCAAATAAATCTTGTCCTTTGGAGAAAGCTCGTAATTGATTTTTGCATTTATATCAGAAAAATCGTAAAGCGTTTTTCCTTTTATTCCCTGATCTGCTTTTACATCTTCAGAAATAGGACGCGTGTACCAATTTAAAAACGAACGCCGCACCGATACAAAAAAAGAGCTTTTTTCTTTAATAATAGGCCCTCCGCCATAACGCGCTGAAAATCCGCCTTTTATCAATTGCGCACTGCGAACAGCATCCGTATTAAATACAGAGAAAAGACCTGCTGCGTGAAGCGCATTATAAACTGGTACGCCGTCTATCAAAATCAAATTATGTTCCGCATTGCCGCCACGAATGTGAATACCGCCGATTCCATCCGTACCTGTTTGCACACCTGGCATCAAGTGCGTAGCGCGAATCAAATCAGGCTCACCCCCTAAAGCCGGCAGGTACTCAATATTCTCGGCATTAAAATAATCTTCGCTGCTACCAGATCGTAAATTGGAGATAATAGAATCATTAGCAATCACTTCCACCACAGGCAAGAGCAAAGAAGCGCTTAATTCTATTTGTAATTTCTTGTCACTGTTCAGTTTAAAGCTATATTCTTGTGGAATATATCCAAGGTAATTGACGCTCAAGCGTACTTCACCTTCTGGTAAAGTCAAGCTGAAAAGCCATATTCATTGGTTTCTACGCCTTTTCCCAGCCTTCGATCGTACACACTGGCAGCGATCAGGCGCTCCCCCGTATCCTCGTCTTCTACAAAGCCGCTAATAGTAAATTTTCGCTCTATATCAGGCCGCTCTTTTTGGTATAATACAATCTGGCTACCAATTTCTTGATAAGCGATATCGGTGTCTTCCAACAAGGCATCCAGTACCTGGCGTAAAGGTTTCTTTCTAAAAGTTGCAGATATTTGAATATCAGGAAGGACATTATTGCTAAAAGAGAGTCGGACTTCGTAATCTTTGATTAATTGCAGGAGCGCTTGCTCTAAAGTAACTTCTTTCACACGCAGGCTCACGGGCATATCTAAAGCACTTTGAGCCACCGCAACAGCACTCAAAAGCACCAGTGATAGAGATAAGATTGCCCCTCTGCTCCTTTTCATGTAACAGAATTGTCGAAATATTCCATAAGCAGCATTCAAATTTACAGCAAATTGCGCAGGAATAAAAGAGGCAAGCCTCAGAATATGTTCAAATTTGTTATTTAGGTGGTTCAATCACAGCCTTTTCCAGCTATTAGATAGCGATTGGGAGCTATTTTTTCTACTTTTAATCGTAATCCTAATGAAAGAGAAGCCAAAACTTCGGCAAGTTCAGAGTTTTCAAAATTACTTGTATAGCCGCAACGATTGATTGCAGGATTGGCGATATCAAATTTTATTTTGTAATAACGCTCCAATGCTTGAAAAACTTCAGAAAGTGAAGCGCTTTCAAAATTGAGGCGATGGGTGAACCAAGCTTGTGCATTCAGTTGAGCGGTCGATTTATAAAATAGCTTACTGGCAGTCACATCATAAATTCCCGTTTGTCCAGGATTTAAGGTAATGGAAGCATCGCTGTTTTTCACAGCAAATGCTACTTTCCCGGTTGCTACTTCTACTTCGGTAGTTAGCTCCTGTTCATAAGCGCGAACGTTGAAAGAAGTGCCTAATACTGTAATGTTTGTTTGGTCAGTAGAAATGACGAAAGGTTTGTCAGCATTGGGTTGCACTTGAAAAAAAGCTTCGCCGCTGAGTTGTACCGAACGTTTTTTGCTTTTATCAAAATTTTGAGGATAAACCAACTTACTATTTCCATTTAAAACAATTGCTGATCCATCCGGTAAAGCAATATTGCGCTGTTCATCAGCTCTTGTTTCTACAACTAATTGTTTGTCAGCAGATTGCAATATCCAAACGCTTGCTACTGCAACCAACAAAATCGCAGCCGCTGCGCTCAACCAACGACGGCGCGCCGCCACTATAAGTTTCTGATTATCAGTCGCTTTTGCAGCCTGCATACGCGCATGAAGCTTGGCCCAGCCGGCGTCCACATCAGGCTCGTAGTTGTTCTTGTAATGCTTACTCAAGTGTTCGATTTGCTCTATTTCCTTTGCCATGGTTTTTCCTTTAGCATTTTACAGGAATACTGCAATGCTTATCAATCAATCCGCGCTATACAACCAAAATGCTCGTGATTTTCAGTAATATATATTTCTCAATCTTCATTTCAAATCATTGGTAATAATCATAAAGGCGCTATCCACTTATTTCATTTTCCTCAAAAACCTTTTTTATTCTTTACTTAAATGTGACACTATTTGACACTTTATCCCCCACTAATTTATATCAAAAAAATGAGCAAAAATAGTAAGCCACCTGACAAATAAGGTTTCAAAACAGCCCGCAAGTGCTTCAAAGCTTTAGAAATCTGGTTTTCAACAGTTTTTATAGAAATATTTAAATGGTCGGCGATTTCTTGATAGGATAAATCCTCCTGGCGGCTCAGCATAAAGACGATCCGGCATTTCTCTGGCAACTGATCGATGGCATTATCAATATGCTCTTGCAATTCTTCTGCTTCCAATAATTGTGTAGTGCTGGGGGTATCATCTTCGAGCATAGGCAATTCCTGATCATCTTCCCATTTGATCTTGCGATCTCGAAGATAATTAAGCGTTCTATTCACAGCCGAGCGACGCAGATACGCCTTGAGCGAAGTATTAATGACCAATTGATCCTTTCGACGCCAGATTTCAAAAAACACTTCCTGCCCAATGTCTTCGGCTATTACAGCATCAGCCACTACTTGATATACCATTTTGCAAACGTAGCTGTAATATTGCCGAAACAATAATTCGACCGCTTTATCCGCATCTTTGCGCAAAAGCTCCAGCAATGCTTGATCGGTATAGTTTGGCTGCAATGGTCATCTACGATTTTACAATGAACATTTCAAATGTATAAAAAATAAGTGAATGGAAATGTAATTTTATATATAGAAGTGTAAATTATTACAAACTCCCTTCATTCATCAGCTCTCATACCTCTATTTTTACTACTCAATCTTCCTCTCTTCGACGGCTAATTTCATCGCGGATTTCAGCAGCACGCTCATAGTTTTCTTCACCCAATACTTCTTCGAGCATTTGCGTAAGCGCTTCTATAGAATAGGAGGACAGCGAAGCGCCTCTGGCTATGGCACTACTACTGCCGCTACTACTGCGTTCCCGTACAGGTTGTGCCTGGTCTTCGGACTCTTCAAGTGAAACACCAGCCGCGTCCAGGATAAATTCATAGGTATAAATGGGGCAACTATAGCGTACTGCCATCGCCAGAGCATCGGAGGTACGGGAATCAATTTCATACAAATCCCCGTCCTTCAAGCAAATCAGGCGTGCATAAAAAATGCCGTCCAGGAGATTATTGATAACGATTTCCTTAAGTTCGACATGAAAAGTATCCAAAGTACTTTTGAATAAATCATGCGTTAATGGACGATTGGGCGACATACGCTCCATCGCTACGGCGATGGCCCTGCGCTTCAAAGCTTCCAATAACAATTGGCAAGCGCCGTGAACCCTCGGTTTCTCCCAATACTACTGCATAATTATGCGATTGCGTCACACTATGCGACAAAGCCACTATTTCTAATTCGATCTTTCTCATTGCTTTAGCAAAATCTTTTACAAAAAACATAGCGATTGAACCGCTGGTTTTTCGGGAAATTTACAATGATTTTTATGAATTCTCAACTATCAAAAACGATAAATCCTTTAATTATTCTGGTTTTTTCGTCATTTAGTTTCTTGGCTTCAAGGATTTCGCTTCATTCCAAAGCGCATCCATCTCCGCCAGACTCATGTCGCGCAAGTCGCGCGGGGCATGGGCTTCGATGTATTCAAAGCGTTTTTTGAATTTTTGGTTAACTCGCTCCAAAGCGGTTTCAGGATCAACCCCAATAAAACGGGCATAATTCACCAATGAAAACAACACATCTCCAAATTCTTCTTCGATTTTATCAGGATCAGCTCCCAAATCAATGACTTCTTTCAGCTCGCCAATTTCTTCTTCTACTTTCTCCCAAACTTGCTCACGGTTTTCCCACTCAAAACCAACTTGTTTGGTTTTCTCCTGCATCCGATAGGCTTTGATCATCGCCGGCAGCGAATTTGGTACACCTTGCAAAACAGATTTTTTTCCTTCCTGAAGCTTGAGTTGCTCCCAATTTTTCTTCACATCTTCCTCATTATCAACCTTTAAGTCGCCATAAATATGCGGATGACGTTTGATCAGTTTATCGCAAATGGCGTGCAAGGCATCCGCAATATCAAATGCGCCCTGTTCGCTGGCGATTCGAGCATAAAAAACCATGTGCAGCATCAAATCACCGATTTCTTCCTTGATTTCTTCGAGATCGTTATGTAGAATGGCATCCGCCAATTCATACGTCTCTTCGATGGTGAGATTGCGAAGGCTTTGCAAAGTTTGCTTTCGATCCCAAGGGCATTGCTCCCGCAATTCATCCATAATCGTCAATAATCTACCAAATGCCGCCAGTTTTTCCTCTTGGATATGCATTTTTTGCCTTACTTTTGTGCCGTTTGAATTTGGCAATAAATTGCAAAAATAAACCTTATTTCCAAACAGCCTGTTTTATTAATAGGTTGAATTTAATATTTTACAAGAATGGAATTTCTATATACGCTTGGTATTATCCTTGGATTTTTTCTGCTTGCTTTTGCAATGATCAATATCCGACACATTTTTACAGGAAATGAATTTCGCGGCACCTGTGCTAATAATAATCCTATGCTCAAAAGTCAAATCGGTGAGTGCGGCGTGTGCGGCAAAAAAGCAGATGAAACAGAATGTAAAATGCCGGAAGTAAAGGCTGTATAATAATATTGTGATATTGTGATATTGTGATATTGTGATATTGTGATATTGTGATATTGTGATATTGTGATATTGTGATATTGTGATATTAATAATTTCCTACCGAAAGCATTACCAAGGTACAAGCCGGCAAAATTTCTATGCCTTTTTCCTTTGCAAGGCGGGCGAGTTCAGGATTCTCTGCACCGGGATTGAATATAATTCTTTTAGGATTTAAATGGAGGATGTAATCATAATATTGCTTTTGATTTTCATCGCTAAGATATAAAGTCACCGTATCTAACTGATTTATATTAGGTTGTCCTTTTTGAATAGAAATTCCGTCAATTATTCCTTCCCGATTGCCCACAGCCACTACTTCATGCCCGTATCGAGCCAACTGCTTTACTGCTGCATAAGAATATCGGGTCGGATTAGGCGAAGCGCCAAGCACCAGGGTTTTCTTCATATTATGATATGGTGATGTAGTGATGATATGATATGGTGATATGATAAAGTACAGAATTGAATAACCATATCACAACATCACAATATATATCAAACTAATAAACGAATCGGATCTTCCAAAATCCCTTTGAAAGTCTGCAAAAACTGAGCACCCGTAGCGCCATCTACCGTGCGATGATCACAAGAAAGCGTTACTTTCATCATATTAGCAATGACAATCTCGCCATTTTTCACAACGGGCTTTTCAATAATCGCGCCTACTGCAAGAATGCAACTATCCGGTGGATTGATAATTGCTGTGAATTCTTCGATGCCAAACATCCCCAAATTAGAAATAGTAAAGGTATTACCTTGCATTTCATCGGGTTGTAACTTGCGATCTTTCGCTTTACCAGCGTAATGCTTCACTTCGATGTTGATTTGCGAAAGCGTTTTGATATCTGCATAGCGAATCACCGGTACCAATAATCCATCTTCCACTGCTACTGCTACGCCGATATTAATGTCTTTATTATACCGAATTTTATCACCTAGCCAGGAACTATTCACTGCCGGATGCTGACGCAAAGCAACGGCCGCAGCCTTTAGCACAAAATCATTGAAAGAAATCTTGGTTGGTGCCACTTCATTTACTTGCTTACGCATTTCTACTGCCTTGTCCATATTGATTTCTATGGTGAGATAGAAATGCGGCGAAGTAAATTTGCTCTCGCTCAGGCGACGCGCAATGGTTTTGCGCATCTGGCTGATCGTCTTTTCTTCAAAGTTAGCTGTACCAGGTGCATATACAAATGGCGTAACCGCAGGTTCTTCCTTCGCAGGCTGACTTGCAGGAGCAGGCGCAGCGGCTGGAGCAGATTTCTTCGCTTCGATAACAGCCTCCACATCGCGCTTGACAATACGACCATGATCGCCAGAGCCTTCCACTTGTGCAATGTCAATTCCGGCATCTTTCGCAATATTCTTAGCTAATGGCGAGGCTTTTACGCGCTTGTCATCTGAAGTCGTTGGCGTCGTATCGCTTGCAGCGCTTGGTTGTGAAGCAATGGTTCTTTCTTCTGTTTTAGGCGGCTCGGGTGTTTCTTCGGGAGCTTTGGCAACGCCATTACTACTACCACTGGCTTCGATGGCTGATTTCCAATCTTCCCCTTTTTTGCCAATGACTGCAATCACACCATTGATCGGCACTGCGCCTTCTTTCACAGCAATATGCAACAATACGCCCTCCTCGGGGCTATCCAATTCCATTGTGGCTTTATCGGTTTCCACTTCTGCCAGGGTCTCGCCGATTTCTACCGACTCGCCTTCTTTTTTCAACCAGCTTACGATATTCCCCTCTTCCATCGTATCGCTCATCCGGGGCATTCGAATGACTTCAGCCATGCGTTTTAGATTTAATATGTGAAATTTGTTCCCAAGGTCCACAGGGCTCCTATGGAGAATCCTTTCGGGAAAATAAGAAAAATCAGCTTTTCTTCTGATTTGGTTTTGCAAATAAAAAGATAATTGTGCGTTTCCCCAAAAGCGAAACGCAATTTCGTGCAAGGAAGTTTATTTATCAAGTCCACCCGAAGGTTCGCAAAGACGCTTATTCTTTGTCGGTCTTTACTTTCAGCGTGATTTTTGGATGTGTTTTGGGCGCGGTCACACCATTTAAAACCCTGAACGGCAATTCAAATTCCGACAATTGTTCCAGGGTTTTTACTTGAATAGTGGTTGTTGTATAAGGCAACACCGTTACAATATCAATATTTGCATGGAAAGTAAAATTACTTTCGTTCGCCAGTATATAAGGTGTGTCGCTCACATTTTCAACCACGACATCCACCACCGAGGAAATGCCCTGATAATTAGCCTTTTGCACTTTCAGCGAAGCTTCGACCAGCGGCACGAGATAAGGCTCACGCCCAATCAAGGTATTATTGAAATAAGCGACCGTGCGACGATTCATGAGCGCGTCTTTAATAGCTTCCGGCGTTTTGTCAGTGGCAAAAACCAATGTAATCGGGCGATGTCCACCTTCGGGAATTTTGTATTGCCAATCAACCAAACCGTGAATATCGGAAGTACCCATGATCGTTAGGTTATTATCCAAAGCGATTTGCAAGGCTTCATCTGAGTAAGTCAAATCATTCACCACTTCAATACCATGTAATAATCCTTGCTGAATCAAGAATCGATGCATATCTGTTAGCTCCGCAATGCCGCTTTTGCGCTGAGCGACCCAATTCGGGTGATTCCAAAAAACAAAAGCTCCCTGGCGCTTGGCTTCGCGGAAAACTTCTATTGAATCCTGGATTTGTAATTTATTAGCATCTTCTATAAAAATAGCATTATTATGTCCTGGCGGCATTCGACGGGTAATCTCTGAACCTCGTACAATGAGTAGTTTATCATAAGGCAACGCGAGTTGCTTCGCAATCTCATAAGAACGATTGCGATCAGGATGCGGAATATCCGACAAATGTGGCTGATACTCAATATGTTCTGTTAACGAAATCGCATCCAGACTGTCTCTCATAGCTTCTTGTACACGAATGTCGGGCCACACGCTCCCATCGGAAAAAACGGTGTGAATATGAAAATCACATCGGAGTGTTTTGTAACCCGGTACATCCGGAAAATGAATCGAGCGGCCGAAGGCGTGGCTGTGCTGGGTTTGAGCAGAAACTGAACTGCAAATGACCAGCATTAAAATAAGGAATATTAATTTTTGCATAAAAGGATAGGTTTTGAAGGTGCAAGATTAAGGATTGATTATGAATACAATGTTATTAAAATGTTCCGGGAAAGTTAAAAAAACACGCCAAATCGCTCGATTTTTTATTTATTTTTACAAGATCAATATTAATCATTATTCGTCTTTGCTAAAATCACCTGACGCTATGAAAACCTTGAGAATCTTTTGCCTTTTAGCAATTTTCTCTATTCCAGGAATTTTGGCCGCACAAAACGATTTGGCAATCCATATTACAGGAAACGTCTCACCACAACTTGGATTAATGTGCAATGAATTCACTTGGACGGCAGAAACAAGCGGCGGCGATGGCTCGCCTGCAACTGTAGAAGTGTTGATTATCAACCCTTTCGATAGCATAACTAATGTATTCGAAATGAATCCCATTCAAGGAATGCCAGGACAATTCACTTTTACAGAATCTTTACAAATCATCGGCACATATCGCACGCGCTTTAAGGTCACGCAGTCAGGACAAGCGACATTTTATCCTGATAATACTCAATCGGCGATTGCTTATCCTGTTGTTACACAGCAAGATGCGTTTTATCAAGTAGATTTTGAGCTAAATAAAAATATTACATCCCGATTATTTTGGCCATTTTATAGTTGTAATGATACGATAACTTCCAATCCTTTTTCATCCTGGAATGATCGGCAAAGTTGGATCAACGGCAACGAAGATGGTATCGGCAGGGGTGGCAATGGACACGGCGAAGGCGGTCATGTTGGACAGGATTTCTATGCCCTGGACTGGTATTCGGATGAGCCATGTAATAAAACTTTTTATGCGCCAATAGAAGGAAATATTGTTTGTGAAAGTCATAATTGCGCACCTGACTGTGGCTTTTCGAGTCCCTGCAATGGTTATGCCAATCAAGTATTGATTCGATCTTCTTTAGATTCTAATTTTATTTTCCGGGTGGCGCATCTTAATTTTACTTATGTAGAACGGGGCGATTATGTAAAAGTGGGCGATCCTATTGGCGCGGTGGGTAGCACCGGATTATCGCGTGGCGCTCATGCGCATTGCGTTTTGTATAAAAATGTGGATTCAGAGTTGCTGGGTGAAAATGGTTATTTTTCTGAAAATTGTAATATAATAAATTTTGATAATCCCATTGTAAAATTTCAATCAACGCCATTTACATTTGATGCAACACGTTTTAAAAATGAATTAACCGTTGGAATTAATCATAAAAATAAGTCATCAGAAAAATTAATTTCTGTTTTTCCGAATCCTGCTCAAGACGCAGTTTGGATAGAATTCCCTGAAATACAGCCCCAAACAACTATTCAAATTATTGATATGATGGGAAGAATAATCCTTGCGCAACAAATTTCAGAGCCAGTTTCAAAAATCGATCTTACTAATATTAATAAAGGTTTATATTCTCTAAAAATTGATGCCTATTCAACAATAATTACAAAAAAATTATTAGTTTATTAAATATTTGCAATAAAATTATTATCCTAATAAGAAACTATGTAATAGCGCCGCCAACGCACCGCCTACAAGTGGGCCTACTACCGGAATCCAGGCATAAGCCCAATCGCTCGAACCCTTGTCAGCAATGGGAAGTAGCGCGTGCATGATGCGCGGAGACAAGTCTCTTGCAGGGTTGATCGCATAACCAGTCGTACCGCCCAAAGACAAGCCAATACCCAGTACGACCAAGGCTACTGGCAAGGCATCTAAAGCACCCAAAGAAGTGGTTCGTCCGCCAACTTTAGCGCCCGTGATTAATAACACTGCGAAAACCAAGACAAATGTGCCAATTACTTCCGAAATAAGATTTTGGAAGGTATTCCGAATAGCAGGGTCGGTGCAGAAAATGGCTCGCTTCGCGCCTTGATCTTTAGTCGCTTCGATATGGGATTTGTAATGAACCCAAACTAAAAATGCGCCCGCCGCTGCGCCCAGGAACTGTCCGCCAAGATAAGCAACCACTTGAGTTAATGAAATAGCGCCTTTCATAGCAAATGCAAGGGTTACACCCGGATTGATATGTGCACCACTGTAGCTTGCTACTGTAAATACGCCAACAAAAACCGCGATTGCCCAGCCAAAAGTGATGACGATCCAGCCGGAATTATGACCTTTGGTTTGATTCAAAACAACATTGGAGACCACGCCATTGCCAAGAAGGATAAGCAGGGCTGTGCCGATAAATTCAGCGAGGAAGGTGTTCATACATTAGAGCGTTTTAGGTGGCTCAAGATAGGATTTATCTTTAAATTATCGGTATTCAAATTAAAAACTAAATTTGGCAAATAATATTATCTTAATAATGAATATGTAATATCGTACTAAAATTTTATAAGAAAAATAAGAAAAGCCGTCAACATTAAGCCAACAGCTCTTCTTAATAATCGGATTAGTTTGATCGTTCTACGTTTTTAGGCGCTGAAATTTATAAATTTTCCTAATTGCTTAATACTAATTCTTTATATCTGATCCAGAAATATTATAAAACTCATTATAAAAAGTTTGTGTAAATTCTTGAAAATTGCCAATGATGCCGGGATTCGCCAATTGACTTAATACCAATCCGCCGATTTTATTTTTTGGGATCTACCCACCAGTAAGTATTGGTGACGCCGGGTATAAATAAGAACCATGCGGCAAATGCTGGAATAGATTTTCAAATAAAATAGGCTGCGACAGCCACTTTTCTTTATTAGCGCCGGAATTGATAGCCACGCTCAATCCAAAGCCGGTATTCGGGAAAATCGTATTGCCTACTTTTAAAGGAATGCTTTTAGGGAGCATATCGGTAGTCATGATATCTATGAGTTCTTTTTTAATCAATCTTTTACCTTTATATACACCATCATTAAGAAGCAACTGTATAAATTTCATATAATCTTCTGCGCTCGCTACCAATTGTCCATTCCCTCTCGGAAATTCAGACTGTATCGGTTCTTTGCCTTCCACCAGCACCTGTTTACCATCTTTATATAAATAAATGGAAGTCAATCGATTAACTTCTTTTTCAGGCACAATCCACCAGGTATTATTCATGCCCAAGGGCATAAAAAGTCGCTCTTTCATAAACGCCCCAAAATTCTTTTTTGTAATAATTTCAATAATTCTTGCTACTATATCATTATTCATAGCGTAATTAAATCCTTCCCCCGGATGATTGATGAGCGGCACTTGTAATAAAATATTTACATATTCTTTTAATGAAGTAGCTTTACTTGGATCAATATTATTTTTCCGAAACCACGCGTCGGCTCTGCTTCTCGTGCCGGAAGTATGCATCAATAAATGCTTGATCGTAACGGGCGTTTTGGGTGTAACTAAAGAACCATCTTGCTCTAAAACTTTAATTGTAGCGAATTGTGGTAGCCATTTCTCGGCTTTGTCATCCAAACTAATTTTTCCTTCTTCCACAAGCATGAGCAGCGCGACCGTCATCATTGGTTTGGTCATGGAAGCTATACGAAAAAGGCTATTCATTTGCATAGGTTGCTGTTCCTCAATGCTTTGCATACCAAAAGCCTTTTGATAAATAACTTTATCTTGATGCATTATCATACTTACACCGCCGCTTAATTTTCCTTCATCTACAAAATGCTGACCCGCGGCATCAAGTTTTTTTGTTAATTCCGGTTTTATTATAAAATAGTTTTTCGCTATATCATTATTTTTATGATTCGATTTTTGCGAAAAAGTATAGGTAAGAATATTAATCATACAGAAAAGAGTAATATAAAAAGCGCTTCATGGTTTTTATTATTTTTCATTATTCGATATAATAAAAATAGAAAATTTTCAACTGCGTAAAAAGTTTAAATTCATAGCTTTATGCAGTGTGATGAATAATAATGTTGTATAAAAAATTAATTAATTAAAACATCATAACTTCGGAAAGTTTACATCCGCCAGTATTTCTTCCACCTGCAAAGTATGCCGAACCGTATGCGCCGAGATGAACAGTGTCCATTGATATGTATCCAAATTGCCCAAAACGGGATTACTGGAAAAATGATGCCTTAGGTCTTCTTTTGTTTTTTTGACAAATTGAATGGTTTTCTCCCGCTCGTTTACAAAAGCAGCAAAGGTCTCCTGAAAATCTTTGTATTTTCCGCTGGGTTGCAATGATTCCGGGGCTTTGAAGCGCGGCGTCGTTTCGCTACGTATAGCCAGTTTGGCGCTGATGGCTTCATCGGTAATATCACTTTTTCCATTAGCGACGGATTCGCTTTGTAATGTTTTGTGAATAATTTCCCAGACAACGCCTTCCACATTAATCAAATGTTCAATATTATCTCGAATGCTCCATCTGTCGGGGGCGGATTTGTAGTTCAGTTGCGCTTCCGAGAGTTCTTTGGTTAGTTTTTTAAGTCGGAGCATTGTATTTTCCAAATACTGAATGCTGATTTTTCTCTCTTCTTTACTAATGGTGGGCTGCGCTACGGCAATGCTACAAAGCATCGTGAATGTCAAAAGAATAAAGAGTTTTTTCATATTAATGTCGGTTTGATTTCTATCAAAATTTAAGCTTCAAATACTAAGACGATTGAGCTTATGAAAACGGACAAAAATTTGTTCGTCCGTTTTGCGCCTCTTATTCGTCTTTATAAAAAGCTCGGGCTATGTCGGCATTTTTAGAACAGGTTTTGACTGCACACGGGGGGCTTGCTCAATGGCAATCGTATCGCACGGTTATTGCTCGTTTATCTTTTGGCGGATTTGCTTTTGCGACGCGCTTCAATCGGGCGGGGCTACTGGAAAGAACGATTCGAATTCAAACTCAAATCCCACAGGTTACTTTTGAGGCCTATCCTCAGCCCGGAAAACTTGGTGTGTTCACGCCTGAACTGGTTTGGATAGAATCTGACCTCGGCAAAAAAATTGCCGAACGCCCGGCCCCTCGTGCTGCTTTTCGTTCTTTTCGTCGCCAGCTTTGGTGGGATGATCTCGATTTGTTGTATTTCGCTGGTTATGCTTGCTGGAATTATTTCACTTCTCCATTTTTATTAGCAATGGACGGTGTCCAAATTAAAGAATTATCTTCTTGGCAGGAAAATAATGAAACCTGGCATCGCCTGGAAGTCTTGTTCCCAGAGGCTTTTCCTACCCATTGTAGAAAGCAAATTTTTTATTTTGATCAGGATTTTATGATGCAAAGATTGGATTATAATCCTGAAGTGTTTGCTTCCTGGGCAAAAGCTGCGCATTATTGCTTTGATTATCAAACCTTTGGTGGAATTAAATTCCCAGGCAAGCGAAAAGTAGTGCCAAGAAATAAGGATCATACTTCGCAATCATTTCCCATATTAGTATGGATTGATATAAAACAAATTGATTTTGAATAAATTATCTTATTCATAAAATTGCAATACAAGATTAATGGTAGAAAACGATATTCCTTTTTTTGAAAAAAGTTATCTTGGAAACAACCAAGCTGACTGGAGAATGGCGGTAACATTAGAAGAATTTCAAACCGCATTTATTGATTTTCAAAAAGAGCTCAAATCTTATATCTTGCGCGCGACGGGCAGCCACGAGGATGCAGAAGATTTGGCGCAGGACACTTATATCAAAGCTGCTCAACATATTGAATCCTTTCAGGGTAGGTCTTCGCTGCGAGCTTGGGTATTTGCAATCGCCAGCAATTTGATAAAAGATCATTTCCGAGCTAAACAAAGATGGTCGGTGCGTTGTATGGACAATGCGAGCAAAGATGCACAAGAAAATCCCGAATTGATTGATAAAATGAAAGCCTTGAGCGAGAAAACGCCCGCCGGAAAGTTTGAAATTAGAGAACATATCAATTTTTGCTTCACCTGCATGTCCAAAACCTTGCCGATCGAGCAGCAACTCGCGCTTATTTTGAAAGATGTGTATGAGTTTAAGGTTCAGGAGATTATGGAGATTTTGCAGCTTACAGAAGGTAGAGTGAAGCACCTGCTCGCGTATGCGCGCGGTACGATGACCGATATTTTGAGCATCGCTGCGCGATGGTGAGTAAAAAAGGCGCTTGCTATCAATGTTCAGAATTAAATGGAATTTTTAATCCCAAACAAAATGCGCAGGCAGAATTGCAAAAAATAAAGATGGTGCAAGACGCCGAAAAAGGAAAATCAAAAGAAGAATTATATCTATTAAGAGCGGAATTGGTCAAGCAAATTGATACTTTGCAAGCGGTTGGCACAGATTTGCATTCTTATTTTTTGAGTTTAATGCCTATGTATAGCCAATCCGATCAATAAATAAAAAGAGAAGAAAGCATTTTACTTTCTTCTCTTCGGCTATAGTTAAAGTTGCAGAAAATTCAAGTTTTACACAGTTTCATCTTCCATTTCCCAACGCTCTGGTGAGCGCCAAAGCGCGGAAAGTAGTAGTTCTCGCATAAAAAGAAATTCTTTCGGAAGTTTGTCGTACAAACGAGAGAATAATTCTTCATGTCCCAAAACCTCCTGTTTCCAGGCTTCGCTGTCAACCGCCATCACAGATAAAAAATCTTCTTGTGTGAAATTTTCCATACCGCGCCAGTCCATATCCTTGTAACGCGGCATCCAGCCAATCGGGCTTTCTACTGCGGAGGCGCGACCTTTCACGCGTTGCACAATCCATTTTAGCACCCGCATATTTTCACCAAACCCTGGCCAAGCGAAATTACCATCTTTATCCTTTCTAAACCAGTTGACTCCAAAAATGCGGGGCGCATTCGGCAATACCCGTCCAAATTGTAGCCAGTGATTAAAATAATCTGCCATATGATAACCGATAAACGGTAGCATTGCAAATGGATCACGGCGCACCTTACCAATTTCACCGAAGGCAGCAGCGGTCATTTCCGAGCCCATCGTTGCAGCAAGATACACCCCAAAACTCCAGTTAAAAGATTGATACACCAATGGCACTGTGGTACTCCGGCGACCTCCGAAGATAAAAGCACCAATTGGAACACCGCTTGGATTTTCCCAATTCGCATCTATCACCGGATTCTGCGAAGCAGGTGCCGTAAAGCGTGCATTGGGGTGCGCCGCAGGTTTGCCGCTGTTTTTATCATAAGGTTCACCATGCCAATCAATTAAACCATCTGGAATTTCCTTGCTTATACCTTCCCACCATACATCACCATCAGGCGTGACGGCCACATTCGTAAAAATGGTATTCTTACTGATCGAAGCCATCGCATTAGGATTAGTCTTAATATTTGTACCCGGTGCTACGCCAAAGTAACCAGCTTCAGGGTTGATTGCATAAAGTTTCCCATCGGATCCGGGCTTAACCCAGGCAATATCATCACCTACTGTGGTCACTTTCCAACCATCAAAATCCTTTGGTGGAATCAGCATGGCAAAATTCGTTTTACCACAAGCGCTTGGAAACGCAGCAGCCACGTAGGTTTTCTCGCCTTCAGGGTTTTCAACACCCAGAATTAGCATATGCTCCGCAAGCCAACCTTCTTCACGCGCCATCGTAGAAGCAATGCGCAACGCAAAACATTTTTTACCCAATAGCGCATTTCCACCATAACCGCTACCGTAAGACATAATCGAGCGTTCTTCCGGGAAATGCACAATATACTTGGTGTCGCGGTTGCAAGGCCATTTTTCATCTTCCTGACCCGGCGCTAAAGGTGCGCCCACCGAATGAAGGCATTTCACAAATTCACCATTGCCCAAGGTATCAATCACCTTCCGCCCCATGCGAGTCATAATCTTCGTGTTCACTACAACATACTCAGAATCTGTCACTTGCACACCAATATGCGACAAAGACGAACCCAATGGCCCCATACAAAAAGGAATCACGTACATCGTGCGCCCGCGCATACAGCCATCGAACAAACCATTCAGGGTATCCTTCATTTCTCTGGGATCCATCCAGTTATTGGTTGGTCCGGCATCTTCTTTCAATCGGCTGCAAATATAGGTACGGTCTTCTACGCGTGCCACATCGCTGGGGTCAGAAAAACAAGCAAAACTATTGGGGCGCTTCTCAGGATTCAGGCGAATAAAAGTGCCTTTTTCCACCAGCATTTCTGTTATGTAATTATATTCCTCGTCCGAGCCATCACACCAATAAACACTATCGGGTTGACAGAGCGTTACCATTTTTTCTACCCATTGGAGTAGTTTCTGATTTTTGACCTCATCGGCATAATCTTTCTGCAGGGTATTCGATTTTGTTGCTTGCATCATGGCAAAATACTTTTGGTTTGAATACTTTTTAAAAGCTGAATGGTTTTATCTGGTTGTGGCTGCAAAGTAACGGACTTTTCTTTGTTAGAGAAAATTTCGCTAATAGATTTTTTTTGTCTGAATTTCGCTATAATTTGGCGTCTGAATTTGGTTGGCTTGTACTACAAAAATGTCGGTTCAACTCATAAATTTCGATGATAATCGTCATTAGAAACAGTGAAAATTGTTATCGGTTATCGAACAATAAATTTTTCTCAATAACAAATACCCTAAATCACCAAATCATTATATCATCATTACACTATATCACAACATCACTATATCACAACATCACCAAATAAAAAATGCTTAAAGAAAGCGATACCGTCAAACTAATTTTTGGACTCAAAGTAGCGCACCTGCGCCGCGAGCAAAACCTATCGTACCAACAGCTCTCAGAGCGCACCGGGCTGGCTATTTCTTATTTACATGATATTGAAAAAGGTAAAAAATACCCCAAATATGATAAAATCCTGGCATTGGCGAAGGCCTTAGACAGCGATTATAATTACCTCGTCTCGCTCCAGGCTAGCAAAAAGCTCAAGCCAATCATCGATTTGGTCAATTCCGATTTTTTGAAAATTTTTCCTTTGGAAACCTTTGGCGTGAGCCTGCCCAAATTATTGGAATTACTTGCCGAAACCCCTGATAAAATTAATGCTTTCATAAGTACCGTCATCAAAATTATCCGCAATTATCATTTGCAGGGTGAAGATTTTTACAAAGCCGCACTCCGCTCCTATCAGGATTTACATGATAATTATTTTGAATCTTTGGAGCAAGCAGTACGCGATTTTCGAGCAATGACGGGCTTAACAGAAACCAAATTAACCCCGGAAATCTTGGAAAATCTATTAAAGAAATATTTTAATATTATAATAGACCGCAAAACTTTATCAAAACAGGAAGAACTAAATAATATTCGCTCTTTTTATACAGTAGAAAGTAAAACTTTATTTTTAAATAAAAACCTCACTTCGGCACACGAAAATTATCTTCTGGGCAAAGAATTAGGCTACCAATTCATGCAAATCGCCGAAAACCGCCCTTACGAAACCCATATGACCGAAGTGGATTCTTTTGACAAACTGCTCAATTACTTCCGTGCTTCTTACTTCTCGGTCGCGCTGCTCATGGACGAAAGCGAAATGATACTCGACATTGAGCGCATGGCAGACCGGGATACATGGAATCCCGATGCTTTTTTAGAATTATTATATAAATATGATGTCACCGCTGAAACTTTATTACAACGTTTAGCTAATATTTTACCCCAGCATTTCGATATCAAAGACTTATTTTTCCTGCGTTTTTTCACAGGCCCAGAGATGCAAAAATTCGAGATGACCAAAGAAATGCATTTATCGCAACTACACAATCCGCACGCCAACCAACTCGACGAGCACTACTGCCGCCGCTGGATTTCGATCAATCTCATCCGCCGCCTGAAAGCCACCGACCGCACCGAAACTACCGCCGGAATGCTCTGCGACGCCCAAATCTCGCGCTACTGGGGCACGCCCAATTCCTATCTTTGCATTTGTATCGCCAAACCCGACCAGGATAACCCGCAAGACAGCACCAGCGTGACCCTCGGTTTGCTCGTCAACGACCGCCTGCACCAGCGTTTCCGCTTCCTCAACGATCCCGATCTCAAGATCAAAGACGTCCACACCACCTGCGAACGCTGTGGTATCAGTGACTGTGGCGCGCGCGCCGTACCGCCTGTGGTACTGCAACATCGAAAATCAAAGAAAGGATTAAAGCGGCATTGAGTAGCTTGGGGAATGCTGTTATTAATGAGTTGCACAATAATAAATAATAAAGCTAATTCTAAAGTACATCAAATTGCAAGATTTTCTATTGGTTTTCTTTATAAAAGTAATAACTTACATCTCAATAAATAGGCTCAAAATGAAAAAAATAGCGCTACTTCTTTTATTAATTCCGCAGGCAATCTTTGCTCAAATTTGGTATTTTGGTAATTCCGCTGGACTAAATTTCAATAATATGCCTCCGACAATTGCAGCAGGTTCTGCTATTAATACCGGTGAAGGTTGCGCGATGGCATTCAATCAAACAAAGGCTTTACTATTTTATACAGATGGAACAACTATATGGCGAAAGGATCATACACCTATGCCTACTTCCAATAATACTACTGCCACACTTATGGGCAACTCTTCTGCAACACAATCGGCTATTATTATTCCAATACCTAATGAGGTTGTCAGCGATTTTTAATTTTTACTGTGAGTGCTGCAGAAGATAGTTTAAAAAGAGGATTAAGGTATTCAGTTGTAGATTTCTCATCCAATCCACTTGGTGTAGTTGATGCTTCATATATGAATCAGCTACTTCAAATGCCCGTTGCGGAAAAACTTACAGCAATTCAAGATGCAAATGGAAGTTATTGGGTTATTGCTCATGATTTTAAAGATACTACTCTTTCCACTATCGGACATCGTTTTTTTGCCTATCATATCACTAGTAATGTACTTCCTATTCTAAATACACCAGTTATATCCAAAGTAGGTTCTGTTTATGAGCAAGTTGGCTCAGGTAACGCCAATAAATATACAATGGCACAGGGTCAAATGAAACTATCACCCGATGGGAAACGATTAGCAGTTGCAGTTTCCTCGGGTGGTAATAGAAATTATAGCTTTGTAGAATTATTTGATTTTGATTCATCAACGGGATTGATATCAAATCCTTTGCGGTTTAATGCACCTACACCTTTAGGTACACCCTATGGAATTGAGTTTTCACCAAACAATAATTTTCTTTATATTAGCTATAACTTTGCTGGTGAACAGCAAATACAACAAATAGATTTAATAAATCCGCCAATGAACGGCGCAGCACTTAACACTCTTCCAATGGGAGTAAAAAATTTAATCATCAATCCATCTAGTATCAATTATTCTGTTGGTGCTTTACAATTAGCCCCAATGGAATAATCTGTTGTGCTCATAAAACAACGGTAATCCTAGTCAAAATATTGGAAGTATTGAGAATCCGGATTTAGCTGCTGCAATTTATAAAGATATTACTGTAGTAGCTGCTGCACCTAACGGCTCTTCCTTAGGATTACCAACAATTATTCAAGGTGATTTTAATTGTGGTGGCTCTCCTCCAAAATCCATCCCTACTATGACAGAATGGGGTATCTTCTTGTTTATACTGCTTATTCTCAATCTTGGCTTAATTACAATGTATAACCGTCAATTGGTGGAAGTTGGTCGTACAGATGGTACTCTAACTCAAGTCCGTTTTTATTTACCTCTTAATTGGGAATTTTTAGGTAAATCTTTTCCTTATGCGCTATTTACTGCCTTAATTGGCTTTATAATCATCAAAATCTTTTGGGGAAATATTCTCCCACAGGATATAGTAGGGTTATGCTTAATGGTACCGATAATAACTTATTTAATACATATAATTAAGATAATGAACAAGCAATTTTGAAAAGCATTACTATTTGACAGATTTAGTACCAAAGGATTCTAGTATTTGTTGCCAATTATTTTTTCGGAAGGTAGCAAACACCCAAATTATAGAAACAATTATGTAGGAAGTAGGGACGATACTTAAAACCTGGTGAGGTATAGCCACCATTTCAAGTGAAAAACCTTTAAGCTGATAAATGCCAATATTAGCAGTGGATATTGTGTATAAAATAATTATTAAGGTCTTTAATAGAATAAAGCTAAAAAACAATAAAAAACTCCAAAACATTATTACTATTTTTCTATCTATTGGAACGGGAGTAATCAATACTAAAGTCAATAAGAATAATAATGGAAAAATAAACATTAGGCGAAGTTCCAAATATTGAGCATTTAAAGATATATTGATTGTGGAAAGTCGAGATTTTTTCGCCTGCTCAAGTTGTTGATTTACCATTTCCTTTTTTTCCATAAACAACCCTTATAATATCAGAATTAGGTTTCAAATTTGGGGCTTCATCTATTGAAATATAGGCTTTTGGGAGAAGGTTACTTGTAAAAACAGTAACAGTTTTTTGATAAAAATAGAAACTCCTTTATTCACCATAGGTATTAAAAAAAAAACAAAAAGCACGCCGTAAATCAAACAAAATTTGAAAAAATACTTAAGAAAGAATTTAATCATAATTCTTGAGTTTTGATATTCTCATGGCCCATTTTGCCCAAGTTATCCATATCAAAATAGTAGGTTTGTTCTCCAAAAAGATTGAGTAAATGACTGCTGAGCCAAGCTTGAAGGTCTGTTATAGAGTCAATGATATGGTGATTAAAAAGGAGAAAGATATATGGCATAGAACAAAATGAGGCTTAGTCCAAAAAAATAAAATAAATTTAAAGATTGGAGATTTTTCCTTCCAGCTTTTTGAAATGTTGCTGACAAAACCTGAGCAGTATTATGAAGGAAAGTTGTTCTTTTTATTCTTTTCTTCTTTTTCGATTTGTCCTATTTATCATAAACATGAGATATTTCTTGTAAAACGCTATTCTTTAGAGTTTTGCAGCAAAATAATTATGGATTTTTTGATTCCGTCTCTTCCGAGCCTTACGCAGGTGACTCAGATTAATCCAGCATTGCCAATAGTTCTTCAATAGATTCTGGAATGCCCAACTCAGCTACCAAAGCATCAAACTCCACTTTGTTAATCGGCTTATAATTTTGTTCTCGTTTGAGCTCTTCTATCGAAATGGTTTCGCGGATAGGTTTGATAAAGTCGCCAAATCGCTGCTTAGCACGCAGTAAATTAATGTGTTGTTCCAACTCAGCAAGCTCTTGCTCACTTTCCAGTTCCGTAATTTTGGAGATGAGTTCGTATTTTCGGCTATTGATATTTGCGGTCATTATAGCTTTTTGTATTGAACAAATATAATAACATTTTATAACAAAATCCAGTTCCTGTTTCACTCCTCCACCAACTACAATTTCATCTTCTTAATCCCCAAAAACAAATCGCCGAAGCGATCCATTCAGACCGCCGCGGCGATTTCAACAATCCCATAAACATGTCGTTAGCATGTTTCTTTTTTAGCTATGCGATTATGTAACGCTTTACCTGCCTGTTTGTATTGCATTCAAGTGCAAAGTTTTCCCACTTTTCCGATAAAATGTATCGTTCCCTCGTCGAATGGCGACTTTTACAAACTATATTGGAAAATTTTTCAAAATGTTTACCTTTATTCGGTAGAAAAGAGTTTCATGTTGGAAGTTGGAAGTTTCATGTTTTATAATTAAATCAACCTGTAACCTGTAACCTACAACTTGTAACTTAAGACCTAAAACCCATTGTATGGAACAAAGTAAACGCCTCCTATCGCTTGATGTCTTTCGCGGCATTACGATCGCAGGTATGATCCTTGTGAATACGCCCGGCACCTGGAGTTATGTCTATCCGCCACTTCAACACGCCCAATGGCATGGCAATACGCCCACCGATTGGGTATTCCCTTTTTTCTATTTATCATGGGCGTTTCCGTGCCTTTGGCCTTGGGCAAACGCATCCAAGAAGGAGTCAATCGGCGTCAATTGATGTTCAAAATCTTGAAACGAACGCTTATCATCTTTGGTTTAGGGCTTTTTTTATATGGCTTCCCTTATTTTGATTTGGCGCATCAGCGTATTCCTGGTGTGTTGCAACGAATCGCTTTGGTCTATTTCTTCTGTTCGCTTATTTTTGTTTACACAAAAGGCTGGCGCAGCCAATTCTGGATTGCCATAGGTTTATTAATATTATATTGGTTTTTAATGACTTTTGTACCTGTACCCTGGTCGGATGGAACGGTGTCGGCTAATCTGGATATGCTTAAAAATTTGGGCACTTGGCTGGATAAAGTTATTCTGAGCGAAAATCATATGTATCACGGGGAAGTGGTGAATGGTACATCGGTTGCTTTTGATCCTGAAGGAATTCTGAGTACGCTGCCTTCCATTGCTACCGGTTTAAGTGGTGTGCTCACAGGCATTTGGCTGAAAACGCAACGCACTGATTATGAGAAATTAACAGGAATGTTTGCTATCGGCACTATTTTAATTGCCTTGGGTTTAATCTGGAATCCGATTTTTCCAATCAATAAAAAACTCTGGACGAGTTCGTATGTGCTATATATGGCGGGCATTGCTTTGGTTTTTCTTGGTATAGTGTATTGGATCGTAGATGTGCTTGGCCACAAGCGTTGGACGAAGCCTTTCGTGGTGTTTGGCACAAATGCGATATTTGCGTATTTTATATCTGAATTAGTTGCTATTACTATGTTTAGCATTCCAGTAAATGAAAAACAATCACTTTTTAATTGGGTATATGCCAGTATATTTGAACCCTTGTTCGCGTCGCCTTACAATGCATCATTAGCATTTGCTATTGTTTTTGTAATATTTATTCTGGGATTGACCTGGATTTTATATTGGCGAAAAATATTTATCAGAGCCTGAAACTTGAAACCTTGAAACTTGAAACCTGAAACAAACATGGAACTAACCAAACGCCTATTGGCTTTAGACGTTTTTCGCGGCATCACAATCGCAGGCATGATTTTAGTAAATACGCCTGGCTCCTGGAGTTATATCTATCCGCCATTGGAACACGCCGAATGGCATGGCAGCACCCCTACCGATTGGGTATTCCCATTTTTTCTTTTTATTATGGGCGTAGCGATACCATTAGCGCTGGGGCGTCGAATCGCAGAAGGCGCTGATCGTAAGCAAATTATGCTTAAAATTCTACGCCGATCTATTCTCATTTTCCTGGTAGCGATGTTTTTAGCTGGCTTCCCAAAATTCAATTTCGCCACTATCCGCATTCCAGGCGTACTCACGCGCATCGCGCTGGTGTATTTTTTATGCTCGCTTATTTTTGTTTATATCAAGAATTGGCGCACGCAAGTTTTATTAAGCGTAGGTTTACTTTTATTATATTGGATTTTAATGACCCTTGTGCCTGTGCCTGATGGCAATCCACCAAATCTACAACCCGAAACCAATCTCGGTGCCTGGCTCGACCGTACCATCTTGGGTACCAATCATCTATGGAAGCAATCGGTCACTTGGGATCCTGAAGGCTTATTGAGTACGCTTCCTGCAATTGTTACGGGTATGATTGGCGTCTTTACTGGGCTTTGGCTCAAAACGGATCGCAATCATTACGAAAAACTTACCGGCATTTTTGCAATCGGCGCTATTTTGGTTGCACTTGGATTAATCTGGAATCCTTTATTTCCGATTAATAAAAAACTGTGGACGAGTTCTTATGTGCTTTATGTCGGTGGGCTCGCGCTGCTATTTTTGGGTCTGGTTTATTGGCTGGTTGATGTATTAAGATATAAAGCCTGGATCAAGCCGTTCGTTGTGTTTGGTACAAATGCGCTATTTGCTTATGTAATGTCTGGCTTTATTGTAAAATTATCTGCTTTAATCAAAATTCCAATCGAAAACGGTGAAAAACAAAACCTCCTGGGTTGGATTTATACACATCTTTTCGAGCCTGTATTTACATCGCCTTATAATGCATCGCTGGCTTTTGCCATTGCTTTTGTTTTATTTATATTAGGATTAACCTGGATTTTATATTGGCGTAAAATTTTTATAAAAGTATAATATTATAAAAAATGATATTTTAAAATTTCATGCTGGAATGTAAGAATCAAGCATCGAACAACGTTTAATAGCTTGTTCACGGTCTTGCTTACAAAACACGCATCATGAAAAAACCATTTATTCTATTAATTGCGCTTCTACCAATTCTTGTTATTGCCCAAAATACTGACCGCGATTCACTCTACCAGGCGAAGTTTAGCATAGGATTATTATACGCTGCCGACTGGTCGCATCAAGCTAATGCCATTGATTTTCTCGTACCTGGATTTGAAGGCCCTTATGGGCTGACCCAAAGTGGCGCATTTGGACAGCAAATTGGGATTTCATTTGATAGGAAGCTCAGCGAAAAATGGTCTCTCATTTCCGGCCTAATTTGGAATAATCGGAGATTCCATGAAAAAATTACTTCCTCTCCCGGCAGCGGTACACATGAAACGACTCATACTTTTGGCATTCATTACATCAGTATTCCTTTAGGAGCTAAATATTCCTTTAATAATATAAATAAAACTAGGATTTCAAGCGAATTGGGAATCGTTTATGATAAAAATATTAACGGCAGATTTACAGATTCTTATGCTAATTTGATATTAAAGCCACAAGGATGGAGCGCATTTGCGGCTTTTGGTGCGGCTTATGATGTAAATAAAAAATCAGCTCTTGAAATAAAGCCAATGTTTCGATTCGCAATGAGTAAATATGGTGAAAGTTCTAATAGTGGCGTAAATAATCCACCTGCAAAATTTAAGCCGTATTCATTGGGCTTAGCGATTAATTATAAAATCTTGATAAACTAAATAATAAGCTCCCCAAACAAATCATATTCCGTCGCTTCTATGATATGCACATTCGCAAAGTCACCAATGCGCACATATTGATTTTCAGCAGATATAAGCACCTCATTATCAACCTCTGGCGAGTCGCCTTCGGTGCGGCCGATGAAGTATTCTCCTTCCTTGCGGTCGAATAATACTTTTAATGTTTTGCCGACTTTTTCCTGATTTTTTTCATAAGAAATTTCCTGCTGGATTTCCATCAAACGAGTGGCGCGTTCGGCTTTTACTTCGGCGGGTACATCGTCCTCCAATTCGTAAGCGCGGGTATCTTCTTCATGCGAATATTGAAAAACACCGAGGCGGTCGAAACGCATTTCCTTCACAAAATCGCATAAATCCTGGAATTCTGCTTCGGTTTCACCCGGAAAGCCAACCAGCATAGTCGTTCGCAAGGTCAAATCCGGCACTTTTTGTCGCGCTAATTCAATCAATTCAATGGTTTCTTCTTTTGTAATCTGGCGGCGCATTCGATCCAAAACCGCGTTATTGGCGTGCTGCAAAGGCATGTCCAAATAATTACAAACCTTTGGTTGTGATGCAATTACGTCAAAAATTTCGGTCGGAAATTTACTTGGATAAGCATAATGCAAACGAATCCATTCGATGCCATTTACCTGTGCTAAAGCTTCTAATAATCTTGGTAATTCTCGTTTTTTATATATATCCAATCCGTAATATGTCAATTCCTGTGCGATCAGCATCAATTCCTTCACGCCCCGCCGCGCAAGGCTTTCGGCTTCTTTTACCAATTGTTCAATCGGTTTCGAGACGTGTGTTCCACGCATCAATGGAATCGCGCAAAATGAGCAAGTGCGATTGCACCCTTCCGAAATTTTCAAATAAGCATAATGCGGGGCAGTCGTGATGAGGCGTTCGCCGATGAGTTCATGTTTATAGTCTGCATTGAATTTTGCCAGTAATTGCGGCAGTTCCAGCGTGCCGAACCAAGCATCCACCTCGGGGATTTCCAAAGCCAAATCATCGCGGTAGCGCTGACTCAAGCAACCCGTTACATACAATTTTTCAATATCGCCCTGCTTTTTTACTTCGGCATATTCCAGGATCGTATCAATCGATTCCTGCTTCGCCAGATCAATAAATCCGCAGGTATTGACGATTATTACATTGGCATCTTCATCATTACTATCATGCACCACATCATACTGGTTACCGCGTAGTTGCGTAATAATATTTTCCGAATCTACCAGGTTTTTCGAGCATCCCAGCGTGATGACGTTGACTTTATCTTTCTTTAAGGTCTTTGTTTTCAACTATAATGCGTTTGAGCTTTTTACACTTGATTTATTCAAAAAGTTTGCAAAGATACAGAATTTTAAAACTATTTGATAGTTAGAAAAGGGATTCAAGATTTTTCTATCAACTTGAAATACAAGATAGTAGAAGCCAAAGACGCTGTAATAGCGTTCGCCAAGATCAAAGGTAAATCCTTGATTAATAAACCATAACTCAGCCAAAGCAAAGTCCCCACCGATAGCATCGCGTAGGTGGATACCGCCAAATCCTTGGTGGAACGGGTGCGGATCGTTTTGATTGCTTGAGGTACAAAAGCCGCAGTCGTCAAAACCGCAGCGAATAGTCCAATAAATTGGATCATATAATTGTTTTTGCTGGCGCAAAGGTCTCTTTTTCTGAGGATTTCTAATACAAACAAAAGATTATTATTGCTGATAAAACGGATTTCCAAACGCTGGATTTTGCAAAAACACGCTATCCGTCAAGGTATTCAAAAATGCGATTAAATCTTGTTTGTCACGCTCGCTGAAATGGAGTTTCCGCACATTGGGATTGAGGTTTTCAGCAAAATGACCACCGGAAATATAATGATCGAGCACTTCATCCAATGTTTTGAAACGCCCATCGTGCATATACGGCGCGGTTTGCGCGATATTGCGCAAGGTTGGCACTTTGAACGTGCCGTTTTCGTAGCGATTCGAAGTCACCGCTCCCCTACCCTTGTCGGGAAAATCGTTTAATCCTTGCACTTCCTGGATACCGTTGTTCAAATATTCCAAAGTCGAAAACAATGGATCAATATGACAATGCGCACATTCTGAATGCGGTAAGACCGCGGAAGTGTCAAAAAATATAGTAAATCCTCGTGCCTCCGCTGCTGTCAACTCGACTTCGCCGCGTTTGAATCGATCAAATTTTGAATCTTGGCTAACAAGCATTCGCTCAAATTGTGCCAAAGCTTTAATGGCTAAATCCTTCGTAATCTGTTCTTTACGCTCAATCCCAAATGCTTTTCTAAATAAAATCGGATACTCCGAATGGTGACGCAAGCGATCTTCTGCAATAACCCATTCCAGATTCATTTCAAGTGTATCTTGCACAGGATGAATGGCTTGTGCTTCGAGCGTAGCAACCCGCCCATCCCAGAATAAGCCTTGACTGTGAAAGCCCACATTTGCCAAAGACATGGCGCTGCGCTTGCTTACTCTATTTTCAAAACCATTGCTGAGCGCTTTTCCATCTGTGAAACCGCGTGCTTGCTGATGGCAAGTGCCACAAGAAATCGTACTATCTTTGGATAAGAATTGGATCGTAAAATAACCTTCGCCCCAGTGCGATGCCTTCTTCGGTTAAAGGATTATCGGCTGGAATTTGCATAGCGGGAACGCCCGAAAGTACTGGAGGATCAATGGTTGTGGGCTGGTACGGAATATGCGTAAGGCTACTCTCATGCTGATGAGCACAATTGGTGAGCACCAACAAAATCAAGGTAAAACCTATCGCTACAAAAATCAAGCGCCACATAGGCTATTTTATCTCAATCGCTTCCTTTAAATTATCGCTGATAAAGGTTGCCACTTCTACATTATTGGTATGGTCAATTGTCACCTTACGGAAATCAAGAAAGTCGCCAGGCGCAGCCACTAGCACACGTTGTAAATCTACTTCAAAATCAAGGCGCGTCGTTTCGCCTTCTTTTATACTAAATGATTTAGAAAATTCTTTATTTCGATAATAAGAATCGCCACCTACGTGAAAAGTAAGCTTATCTGTCAATTGTCCATCGCCGTCCACGTCGGCATTTCCTTCGATTTTAGTAAAGACATATCCCAAAGCCCAAGACCAATAATTGCCACTCAAAGGATGGGAAGAACTATAATCACCGGGTTGCGTCTTATTTAACTTTGGTGAAACGCCAAGCCCCATATTTAATCCAATATAATTTCCAATTGGGACATTTTTAATCCGAACTGTGAAACCATTCTGCGCCGCAGCATCTGACTGAATGTCCTTAAAATCAACAATTTCAACATCACTAATTATTGTATTGTATTCAAAAGTAGATCTGGCTACACTTATATCAGATAAATAAAATCTAAATAACTGAAATTTTACTTTCATGCCCGCTTCATATGCATAATCTTTAGCATACATCATCAAGAACTCATCGCCAAAACTGCCTTTAAAATTAAGCTCTAATGTGCCTGTTTGCTCCAGCGACGGTTCTTCTCTCTCACAATCAACCGACATTAATAACAGACTACTTAATATAATAAACAGGAAATATTTTTTCATCGGAATTTTATTTTTAGCAAAAATAGAGCGCTGATAATTAAAAATCAGTGACAAAAGTTACTATTCTTCTGGTAAAACGGAAATAACAGAAATGGAGTTTGCCGCATTCTTGACAAATTTTGTCGCCAGCGTTGCGGGAGCGTCGCTTTTTAAATTGACATCAGAAAACCAGGTCAAATAATTGATCCGAAGCGTGACGCGAATATCAAAACCCTCAATAATACTGACTTCAGGCGGCATTAGCGTCAATTCAACTTCCCTCAAATAAGGTTCTGTAGCAATTTTCAGTAAGGTCGTTGTCCTATCGCTCGCGCCATTGAACCATTCCAGACTATTAAAAACATAGCCAGAGTCAGCATTCACATACATTCCCGTTGTGCGCAGCGGATGCCCGGCAGGCAATGAAGTAGGAATAACTTGATTGGATAAATCGCTCAAACCCAGCGTGAAACGTATTTTTGAAAAATTGCCTCCATTAGCAAAAGTACCTATTGCAGAAGCATTGAAAATATTGCGGCTCACGATGGCAAAATTATTTGCAAGAATCGTATCTTTTTTTGTACCGGATTCGGAGATTTCCACTTCAAGCGCATCCGAAGGATATACTTCCGTGCCGTCCGGCCTTACCAAGCGCACATTGGATATAAAAAACTGAATATTCTTGATACGAAAGCTATTACCCGCTCCATCTATGTAAATAGAATCATTATAATTTAAATTATTTTCACTATTATTATTTAGTTTATGTAAAAATGCGAGTTTTAAAATCGGATATTCGCAGCAATTATTACATTCGTTATCTGCATCTACTGCAAAATTGGTGGCATTGATGTCCAGGCAGCCTTCTTTGGGTTCGTAGCAGGACGTAATGTTTATCACAAGAAGCAAGCATAAGATGAGGGGATGAGGGGATTTAAAAGAATTGTACCATCGCATGATAACACCAAATTCCAACATTCCATCATTCCAACATTCCATTATTCCATTATTCCATTTCTTACCCATTCCGCTGCTGTTTCTCATAGTCTTTCACAATCTTCTTAACAATTTGCTTCACTTGAGTGGAAAATTCTTTATTTAAAATCCAATTATAATATTGCTTATCGCGTGATAATACTTCCGCGGCCGGTTGATTATTATATTTACCAAAATTAAAAATAATTACACCATTATGATCATAACGCAATTTTTGAGTTGCATCTACAAAGCGCTGGTCATTCGTAAATTCGTGTAATTCCTGAATATTTTTCTTGATTGGCGCTTTTTGCACATTGCCATCCTCATCTAAATAATCCACTCCTTTATAGCGTTCCAATTGCCCTTTGAACACTTCCACCGTAGCACGCACATCGGCCATTGCATCGTGAGCATCTTCCATATCCTGATCGCAGTAAAACTTGAGCGCCGCCTTGAGTGTGCGCGGTTCCATTTTATAAAAAATCCGTTGAATATCAATCGCACGACGGCGACTCATATCAAATTCGATCCCCACTCGCGCAAATTCTTCCATCAACATAGGCACGTCGAAACGATTGGAATTATAGCCCGCAATATCAGCATTGCCAATAAAATCAAAGATTTTCTGCGCCACTTGTTGAAAAGTAGGCTTATTGGCCACGTCTTTCGGCAGGATTCCATGTACCTGCATCGCCTCTTCAGAAATCGGAATCCCAGGATTGATAATCATATTCAATTCCTCCGGCTCACGTCCATCAGCAAAATATTTGATAATCCCGATCTGCAAAATACGGTCGCGGATTACGTTCAGCCCGGTGGCTTCCAAGTCCATAAAACAAAGATCGCGGTCAAGTTTAATATCCATTTTTATGGTGTTATAGTTTTATGGTTTTTGGTGTTAAAGATTTTTTTTTTATTTATTTCTCCTTTTCAAATAAAGATTTTAACTCAGACGTATATTTGACGTTCATGCCGCCATCAGGTGTGCCATAGATGAAATATGCCTCAATTTCAGAGAGTTGCGTCGCCAATTCAAAGGCTTTATCCAGACCCATAACCATGAACGCCGTAGCCCAGGCATCGGCAGTAATACAATCTTCAGAAAAAACCGAAGCGCTCAGCAGGGTATTGCGTTCTGGAAAACCGATTCTGGGATTGATAGTATGGCTGTATTTAACGCCCTTCACATCATAGAAATTGCGATAATTACCAGAAGTAGAGATCGTCCAATTTTTTAATTCAACTGTTGCTTGTATTTCTGTTTTTGGTGTACCCTCTTTAGGTACATTGATACCAATATTCCAGATCGTTCCACGAGCATTCACGCCACGCGCACGCTGCTCTCCGCCGATGTCCACCAAATAATTTTTGATGCCTTTTTCCTCCAGCAATCCCCCCAATGTGTCAATCGCATAACCAGTAGCAATGCCACTAAAATCAAGCTGTACGCCGGGTTTTGTCTTTTCCAGGAATTTTTTATTTAAATCAAGCTTATCAATCCCAACAAATTGCATTAAAGAATCAATTTTCACGCTATCTACTTGAGTAACAGGCAGTTTCTCGGTATACCCGAAGCCCCAATAGTTCACAAGTGGCATCACCGTCGGATCAAACGCACCGCCCGATTTTTCACAAACTTCCTTCGCCTTTAAAAAATTGCCCAGAAAATGGATTTTATCAGCTATATCAATCCCTTTTTCTGACTGGTTAAACTGTGAAATAGTCGAAGTCGGGATATAAGTCGAAACCTCGTTATTTATTTCAGTTAACAAGCGTTCTACTTCCTCTTGCAAATTGCGTTCCAGGCTATCACCATAGGTAATTTTGTAATATGTCCCCATCGTTTGTCCTTCCAATGCAATGTAGGGCAACAACGCTTGCTTTGGCTCATTTTTACAAGCCCAAAAGCCTAATATCAACAGAATCCCAAGGAAAAATTGGTTTTTCATTTCAAATTCTCGATTTCAAATCTTATTTCTGAATCTCGCATCTACCGAATACCAGCCTGCTCCGGCAATTGCAATGGCAATGAATCCAACCATAAAAAGAAGCGCTTTTTCCATCGCAGAAAAAGGCCCGCCTGCATTGGAAACAAAAGCGGCAATGCCCATTGTAAAAATCAGCGGAATCGTAGCAAGCCGAGTAAACGCACCGGCCATCACCAGCAAAGCACAAACCACCTCCGCGAAGACCGCCAAAACAAGCGAAACGGTTGATCCCAATCCCAGGAAATTCATAAACTGGATTTCTTCCCCTCCAAAAAGACGCATTAATTTTGGCCAGCCATGCCCGTAAATCATAAATGCCCCTAAAACCACACGCAGCACCAGCAGCGCAATATCCTTGTTTTTATCAATTGGCGTCATGATTTTATCTATTTGGTTGCAAGGTCAAAAGTAAGGATTTTTCCCTACCTGCCCGGACGAATGGACAAACTTTAGAAAATGTTTAAAACTTTTCTCATTTTCGGGCCAAATCCGAATGGAATGAGTACAATTAATAAAAATGTGGCAGGTTTTGAAAACCCGCCACATTCGTTCAATCGCATTCTTTGGTTAGGCTCGATTTTATTAATCGCAGGCTTATTGCTCAATTTGGGCGTTCAGCCTATATTCCTGGAAGAGCCGCGCCGGGCGCTGGTAGCGATGGAAATGGCGGAGCGCAATAATTGGTGGATTCCTTATCAATTAGGTGAATTTTATTATAATAAGCCTCCTGTTTTTAATTGGATTGTGCTTGTTTTTGCTAAATTATTTAATAATTTTTCGGAATATGCGCAGCGATTGCCAACGGTATTATCATTAATCGGAATTGGGTTATTAATTTTTTTTCACGGGAAACGCTATGTAAATGCCCAATTGGCTTGGCTTTCAGCCTTATTATTTACTATAAGCGGCGGCATTTTATTCTTTTTTGCTACTCTTGGTGAAATCGATTTATTTTACACGCTTATTACATTGGTTGGCATTTTACCAATTTTTCATTATTATCAAAAAGGACAATTTTATCAGCTTTTTCTCTGGGTTTATTTTTTTGGCGCAATCGGTACACTCACCAAAGGGCTTTCATCCATTGTATTTATTGGCTTTTCGCTCTTGGCTTGGTTTTTGTATAAAAAAGAGTTTAAAAGATTATTTCATCTGCCGCATTTTGTCGGTATCGGAATTTATATCATAATTGTCGGTGGATATTTACTCATTTATGCTCAATATAATTCCTTATATGAATATTTAGAAACGCTTTGGACGCAATCGAGCGAGCGAACCGTAATAGACAAGGGCTTCGCGCCATTATTGGGGCATATTTTTCAATTTCCGCTGGATTTAATTAAAGACACCCTACCCGGTTCATTACTATTATTATTTACTATTCGTAAAGATTTTTGGAAAACGATTCAAAAAAATGAATTTATCGTTTTTTCATTGGTTATGTTAGTCGCCAATATCCTGATTTACTGGGCTTCGCCGGGCGCAAAGCAACGTTATATTTATCCTTTATATCCTTTTTTTATCATAATTTTGGTGTATTGTTGGCAATATCGACATGAACTAAATAACTGGCGTAATAAAACTTTTCGCATTATTAGCGGCGTGATGATAGGCGTGTTAGCGATTGGCTCGTTGGCATTGAATTTTGTGCCTGCTTTTCAATTTTTAAATTATTTACTACCGCTTTCGATTGCAGCATTTATTATATTGAGTATCATTTTTTATTATTTTATAAAAAGACCCAATTTTACATTGCCGATTTTAATTATTGCAACTGCAATAGGTAGAATTCTATTTGATTTGACGGTGCTTCCACAACGCGCACACGACTCAGACGCGCAGCGCGACCGGGTCTTGGCAGAGCAATTTTACAAAATCGTTGGCGACAAACCATTATATATTTATGCGGATAATCGCATTTCATTTACTTCAGTATATTATTTAAACAGGCTTCGTAAAGAGACGCTCAAGCGTAATTATTTTATTATACCCGGCGCTTATTATTTTATTGAAAAAGACTGTCTGCCCCTGCCACCAAAGGTTTTGATGGAATTTAAATACGAAAAAAGAGACTATGTATTGGTACAATTAGAAAAGTAATAATTTTATAAAATTAAACCTCTCAGATGTAATAAAGTCATTTTTCTAAAATGCCTTCTGCTTTTGCCTCTTCTTTTATTCCATGCAGTTGCACTGGCTTAGTTGTTATTTTACGACGCAGGCGCATATTTAAAAATTCTACAAATAAAGAAAATGCGATAGCAAAATAAAGATAGCCCTTGGGAACAGCACCTACGTGTGCATCCGCAACCGTGAAATCCGCTAAATGCGCGCCTTCTGCGATCAACATGAAGCCAATAAGAATAAGGAATGCCAAGCCCAGCATCTGAATAGTCGGATGTTTATTTACAAAATTACCGACCGGCACTGCAAACAACATCATAATTAATACCGATATTACAACCGCAATAATCATAATAACAAGCGCACCGTACAAGCCATTGGTCATGCCCACCGCAGTAAGAATAGAATCGAATGAAAATACGATATTAATAACCGTGATTTGTATTATTACATTGGTAAGGGTAGCATGTTTGCCGCGCCCTTGTTCCATTGCCTCATCTTGATGTGAACCCTCTAATTTATGATGTATCTCGGTCGTACTTTTATATAATAAAAATAAACCTCCGGCAATTAAAATCAGGCTTTGCCCAGAGAAACCGCCATGAATCAAGGAATCCTCGCTGCCAATATAAAACCAGGGTTCTTCCATCGCTACCAGCACCGATACGCCAAATAACAGCACAATGCGCAGCACCATTGCCAGGATCAAGCCAATGTTCGTCGCGCGTGGGCGCTCGGCTTCAGGTAATTTATTAGAGGCAATTGAAATAAATATAATATTATCAATACCGAGTACCACCTCCAGGAAGGTAAGCGTCAAGAGGCTCATCCACACGGCAGCACTACCAAAATCAGGCATTACGAATTCCATTTGATATAGACTTTTGCTTTGGCAATTTTACAAAATAGGATTGTAATATTGTAATAATAAAGAAAAGTAAAGTTAAAAAACATCTCTCAATAACTCAGTCATTCAATAACCCAATCATCCAATAACTCAATCATTCATCTAATAACTCCGGTCTTCGCTCCTGTGTACGTTTCAAAGCTTCCTCATAGCGCCATTCTTCGATCGCAGGAAAATTGCCAGAAAGCAGTATTTCCGGCACTTTCAGTCCTCTAAATTCCGCCGGACGCGTATAGACAGGAGGCGCCAGTAAATTATCCTGAAAAGAATCGAACAAAGCCGAGGTTTCATCATTCAAAACCCCAGGAATCAAGCGGCCAATGGCATCCACGACAACTGCGGCAGCCAGCTCTCCACCTGAAAGTACATAATCGCCGATAGAAATTTCCAGCGTAATGTATTGTTCCCGGATACGCTCGTCCACACCTTTGTAATGCCCACAAAGAATAATAAGATTTTCCTTGAGTGACAGGCGATTAGCTAATTTTTGATCGAATAATTTTCCGTCGGGCGTCATATAAATAATTTCATCATACGTTCGCTGCGCTTTGAGATCATCGATACAATTTGCCACGGGTTCTGCCATCAGCACCATGCCTGCGCCGCCGCCAAATTGATAATCATCCAATTGCTTGTGCTTCCCGAGTCCATATTCACGGAGGTTGTGGACATTTACTTCCAGCAAACCACGCTCGTGCGCGCGCTTCAGGATCGAATGCTGAAAAGGGCTTTCCAATAATTCCGGCACAACGGATATGATGTCGATTCGCATTTGATTGGACTTTGAGAAGCGAGAAGTCGGAAGTCAGACAACGGTCTTAATATTGACTATTTCAAATATCTAATGTTTTTTTGAAACTAATCATCATTTTTCTAACTCTACTAACTTCTATTACTAGATTTTCAACTTCTACTGAATTAAAAAAAGACAAATCGCTCGCTAAATATAGCTGTGTCTCTAATTCACAACTGGAGCCAATTGCAATATCTAAAAATTGTGCTAATTGCTTATCAGTTCCTCTCCCACAACCCTCGGCGATATTAGAAGAAATAGAAATAACTGATCTTCGTATCTGCAAAGATAACCCGAATTTCTCTTCACCAGGCAATTTTGTAGTCAAAGCGTAAATAGTTTTCACCAACGCACGTGACTTTATCCAAATCTGTAAATTCTTGAAATTATGCTTCATGGTGCAAATATGTTTTCAATCAAATTTTTTCTATCCGACTTCTGGTCTCCCTATTCCGACGTCCAATCAAAAAATTAGTCACAAAATGTAACCATTAACAAGGATTTAAGTCTTTATGGGTTGACAAATAACTTTAAATATCCTTATTTTGTAAGCAAGCATCTTTAAAACTTTTTAGCTGTTTGTCGAGTCTTTATTTTAGTATAAATTGGTAAATCCAAAACTATCCCGACTATGAAGAACAACCTCCGCGCCGCTACCTGGATTATTGCTTCCCTAAGCCTGTTGCTTGGATTTAGCATTGGGCAAATCCAGCGTCAATACTGGAAAATTCAAGATTTACAATCAGAACTGGAGCCAGATTTTGAGGATGAAGAATATGATTTCGACTTCGATTATGATGTTGATTTCGATGTCGAACCCGCTATTGAAGAATATTGGTATCGCAGTGGAGAGGATGGGATTATTCGATTTGAAATAAAAAACAAATGCGATGAGTTGCGTGCCAAACAAGATCAGCTACGTGCGCTGCAAGAACACTGGCAGTCCGAACAATTGCGTATGATGCACGAACTTCAACGTAAAGAAGAAGAGAAAGTGCGCCTGCGACTGCAAGAAATCGAACATCAAAGAGAACAAGAACGCGCCGCACGTCAGCGCGTGATTATCATTCGATAAAGAGCTAAAAGATTTCCGAAATGTAAATATTTCGGAAATCTTTATTTATTATTAATTGATTTTCAATAGTTCTACTTCAAAAACAAGCGTCGAGTACGGCCCGATTTGTCCTCCTGCGCCACGCTCTCCATAACCCAATTCATAAGGAATAAATAGCTTCCATTTAGCACCTAGCGGCATCAATTGCAAAGCTTCCACCCATCCTTGTATCACTTGTGTCACGCCAAAGGTAGCCGGTTGCCCGCGCTTCACAGAACTGTCAAATACAGTGCCATCCAGCAATGTACCTTCGTAATGCACGGTTACTTTATCCTGAGCAGTAGGCTTGGGGCCATCGCCCGCATTTAAGACCTCATATTGCAAACCACTTGGCAAAGTGACCACGCCTGAACGTTTTGCATTATCATCCAGGAATTTTTTGCCCTCGGCAATAACACCTTCGTGTTGCTTTGCCTGCTTTGATTGCATATAATCGGTTACCACTTGATTGCATTCATCAAGGGTAAATTGCAAGGCACTGCCACTCAACACATCTTCAAAACCCTTTACCAGCGAAGCCGCATCAACCTTGTCAAAGCCTTGCTGTTTCAAATTCTGAGCCATCAATACGCCCAGGCTGTAACTAACTGAATCCATTTTTATAGTCGAATTTTGCGCCGAAACGGCAGTCAGAAAAATTGAAATTACAAAAAACGCGAAAGTAAGCCTTTTCATAGAAAACAAGTAATTTTATGAATAATCAATCCAAAATAAGCAATAGTAAATGATCCATAATAAATAATTAATGATCCTCGCCCCAACGATACGTTTTCAAATCAAAATCCGCCAAATCCAATACGCGATCCACGACCGTAGCCGCCAGCTCTTCAAAGGTTTTAGGCTTGCTGTAAAACGATGGCGTAGCCGGACAAATAATGCCGCCTGCTTCGGTCACCGTTTTCATATTATTAATATGAATCAAATTATAAGGGGTGTCGCGTACTACCAGGATTAAACGTCGTCTTTCTTTTAATATTACATCGGCAGCGCGGGTAGTCAAATCATTGGAAACGCCAGTAGCAATGCGCCCCAACAAGCCCATCGAGCAAGGACAAACGATCATCGTCTCATAACGCGCCGAACCGGAGGCGAAGGGTGCCATAAAATCATTTTTTTCATAAAAATCAAAAGGATATTGATCAAAGTCGGCATTATCCAGCTCGTATTGCCAATTGAATTTGGCATTTTCGCTCATAACGACCCCGACCGTATCAATTTGTTCTTGCAATTGTAAAAATCTATCCAACAGCACTTTAGCATAAATCGCGCCGCTCGACCCACCAATGGCAACAACTATTTTTTTTCTTTTAATTGTGTTCATGTGTTGATGTTTCCAAGTGTTCGTGTAAGTAAAAGGCACTTATTTTCATACACACCCGATAACTGATAACCCAAATTCCCTGAAAGTTAAAAAATTCTTTAAACCTTTCATCTTTTCTAATGCAAAAGCGTTCTTGCAAGTATATTTGAAAAGGATTAATTTTATTCGCAAAAAATTTGACAATGAAAAAGTTCCTGATCGGCGGTGCATTGGTTTTAGTAGCGATCGTAGCTTATGCCTTCATCGCACCAAACGCAAACATTTCCAACCCAATAACGGTTGCCGATGATGAAATAAAATGGCTTACCTGGGAGGAAGCGATCAAAGCGGCAGAAGAAAATCCGAAAAAAATCTTCATAGATGTTTATACGGATTGGTGTGGCTGGTGCAAAAAAATGGATCAAACTACTTTCAAAGACGCTGCCGTGGTAAAATATATGAATGAAAACTTTTATGCGGTAAAGTTTGATGCAGAGCAAAAAGGCGAAGTCCAATACAAAGGTTATACTTTGAAATTTATTGCTTCAGGCCGACGTGGGGTACATGAGTTAGCATACTCTTTGCTCGACGGACGCTTGGGCTACCCTTCTTATGTATATCTTGATGAAAATCAAGATCGTATCACCATTTCTCCGGGTTTTAAAACCGCAGATACTTTTGTCAAAGAAATTAAATGGATTGGCGGCGATCATTACAAAACGCAGACCTATCAAGAATTTATGAGCAAAGCGGATTAAATTTTATCCAGCGATTCGGTCATTTCGTTTAGCTCTGCTCTAAGGCGCTCAGCATCATTGTAGGAAGTGCTTTCGACAATGCGGCGAGAGAGATTTTCGATCGTATCCAAATGTAAAACTTCCATTTCCACATTTGCTTTGAGTTCTTCCATCTTTGCAAGGTCTTCATAATGATGCTCTTGCAAGGATTTTAATTGCTCTTTCTTTACCTCCAATTCTTTTGTCAATTCGTGGTGACGCAGCATCTGCTCTAGCTTGCGATGACAGGCTTCAAAGAAAGCCAACTTGGATTCACGCAATTTCAATTCCGAGCGAAAGCTATTAATCAGGTTTTCTGTTTCTTTCAGGATATTCGGTGACAAGTCCTGTGCGGAGTTTCGTTTTTTGTTGAGTTCGGCAACGCTGTTTTGAATATCTTCGATTTGTGCCTGATTGCTCGCTATTTGTTGCTCGCATTGTGCCAAGCGCGTGGCAATAGCTCCTTCCACACTTTTCAGGTAAACCTTTCTTTTTTGCTGATTACGAAAATATTTCCATAAAAAATATCCTGCTACTCCGACGCCTCCTACTGCTATCATTGGAATAATCAGAAAGCGTAAGGCGACCAAAAATCGCATCGACAAGATTAGAAAACCACCAAATAATAGCACATAGAGCCACCATTGATTTTTTGAATGCTGTTCTTCCATTCTGGAAATTTACAAAAGCGCGAAAAAATATTTCAAGATTTAAACCCTTTTTTCTTATCGTTGTTGTAACCTCAATTTAGAATCGCTAATGTTTTTTGTTTGTTTATAGTTTAGGGAGGTATCCTATCCTGGATGCCTCTTTTTTATTTATCATTTATAAGCGATTATAAATCAATTCAGTAAAAGCAAATTACGAATATCAAATCGCTTCCGCTACTACAAAAGTACTGCCACCCACATAAATCAAATCATCTGCCTTTGATTGGCGTTTCGCAGCTTTGAGTGCGTTTTTCACTGAAGTATAAGCCCGACCTTTCAACCCGAATGCGGCCGCCTTTTCTTGCAATTCTTTCGCATCCAAACCCCTTGGAATATTGGCTTTCGCAAAATAGTAACGCGCATCCTTGGGCAACAGTTCCAGCATCTTGCGAATATCCTTATCGCTCACTACCCCCAGCACAAAATGTAGCTGATGAAAAGAAAACTTGCTCAATTGCTGCATCGCCAAGCGCAAGCCGCCTTCGTTGTGCCCGCTATCTGCAAGTATAATCGGCTGTTCGCCAAGGAGTTGCCAACGTCCAATAAACCGAGTCCGTTTTTTCAAATCCGACAAACCTTCCCGAATCTTGCTTTCTTCCAGTGTAAAATGGGTTTTTATTACTTCCAAAGTTTGCAGTACCGTTTGCAAATTTTTTGCCTGATAATCAGCTAAAACATTGACAATCAAATTATTGTATTTTAATATTCCATCTTGTTCCACTTGAAAAGTAGTATGCGTCAAGGTTTGTTCTTGAATACAAGCTTTGAAATGCTGATCAGCATACAGAATCGGAGCATTCATTTCCAGGGCTTTTGTATCGAACACTGGCTGCGTCTCTGGCTGCGTTTCACCAATGATGACTGGTATATTTGGCTTAATGATGCCTGCTTTCTCTCCGGCGATTTTATCCAATGTGTCACCCAAAAATTGCGTGTGATCATAACTAATGTTCGTAATCACACTTGCCAAAGGCTTGACTAATATTGGTTGAGTCCAGGCGTCCACCCATACCGACCTCGATCACCGCCACATCCACTTTCGATTGGGCAAAATACTCGAATCCCATCGCTACCGAAATTTCAAAAAAGAAGGAGCGATTTGTTCAATGGCGGGTTTGATGCGCTCGGTAAATTCGATCACAAATTTTTTTGGAATGTATTGCCCATTAATACGGATGCGTTCTCGAAAATCCTTGTAATGCGGTGAAATATAAAGTCCTGTTTTCAAGCCGTGGGCGTGCAAAATTGCTGCCAGCATATAGCTCGTAGAACCCTTGCCATTAGTACCCGCCACATGAATTGTCTTGAAACGATCTTGAGGATTCCCCAAAAAATCGCACAAAGCACGGATATTGGTCAAATCTTTGCGATAAGCCGCCATACCATCGCGCTGAAACATAGGTAAATGACTAAAAAGATAGGCTACTGTTTCTTTATAACGATTATAAAATTCGCTCATATAAAAAGATGACAGATGTCAGACGATAGAAGTCAGACGAGTTTTAAAAATATTCATATACTCCGATTCGATTGCTTTTGAACAATCGAATCGCGGTACAAATAAAAAAGGGCAGATTGAAAAATCCACCCTTTTTGGAGTATTTATTTTATGCTGTTTTTGATTATTGCACTTTAAATCGATAGGTAATCGTACCACATTGGGTATCTACTTCACCTTTGCCAAATTTCCATTGCTTCGCATCGGCGATGGCCTTATTCTTCAAGCCGCCATCAGCAATAGTGGAGCCTTTTTGAGTAAATTCGGCGCTCGTCACATTTCCATCCTTGTCAATACAAACCCGAATTACCGCATTCCCAACGCTTTGGCTATTATCGGTCACGCCAGCTACGCTTCAGGATTCCACGAGCATCCAAGCCACCACCAACATCGCCTTTGCCGGTGCTAATGCCTTCCAGATTTTTTGCATTGGGGTCGCCATTCGGATCACCTTGATTACCGGGCTTGCCAGTATTACCTTTGCCGCTACCTGAACCACTAAAGCCGCCTGCCAATTGATCTTTCAATCTTTTCGCTTCCGCCTCTTTAGCTGCTTGCTCTGCTTCCGCCTTTTTCCTGGCATCGTCCGCTGCTTTTTTCCTGGCTGCTTCTTCGCGCTCCTGACGATCGCGTTCGGCTTGTTCCCGTTTTTTCTGTTCCCGAAGGGCAACTGCATCCGGGTCTTCCGTAGTCACCACTTCTTTTTGGGGTGTCGGTTCCGTTTTTTTAGGTTTTTCTACCTCCCGCTCCTTCACCGGCTCTGGCTCAGATTGTTCCTCAGGTTCACTTTCTTCTTCAGCCACAGGCTGTGAAGGGCCTGCATTTTCAGTGCCTTGACCTAAATCGGGTAAACCGAGATTTACCAGGATTCCTTCTTGCCCAGGAGGCGGGTCAGGATAAGTCAAAAATGGTAATAAAAATAGAATAATGATCAGCGTATGCAATATCGAACTGATAATGACGCCGTATCTTTTATTTTTTTGTTCTTGTTGGCTTACTAATTCCACGATATTTGGATTTAATATTCAATTCTTAAAACGCATTCCTAACTCATTAGAATTCAATAAATAAGAGGATTAGCAAATCTTTAACATAAATCAATCTCGCTCCGCAGCTAAAATCCCATTGATATTGTAGCGCATCGCAATATCCATAATCGCTACCACCGCTTCTACCGGCGCGCCGGAATCGGGCGAAATTGTAATGCTTTCATCCCTGTTAGCCAAGCTACTCAAGCGACTATCCAATTCTTCCAGAGAAATACTTCGCCCATTGATCGCAAATCGACCGCTTTCATTTATAGACACATTGTCCATGCGTTGGTTGCTGTGGGCACGCTTAGCGCGCGAACTGCCAGGAAGCTTTAAATTCAAGGCATTTGGCGCTACCAATCCTGATGTCAACATAAAGAAAATCAGCAATAAAAAGATAATATCCGTCAAGGATGACATACTGAACGCTGCACTGACCTTGCTTTTTCTTCTTAATCCCATGAAATTCAGGTTTGAGGTTTGAGGTTTGAGGTTTGAGGCCTCAAGCATCCAAACTGTTAAACGTTTAACTTTTCGGTTGTGTCGCAATAATTGCTCTGGCTCGCAGTCGGGCTGCCATTTCCATCACATCGGTCACATAATCGAAGGGTGTACCCACCTCCGCCACAATCGTTACCGTCAAATCTTTTTTATTTTCTACATTTGTAACTGCCTGTTGAAGAGCCCTTTCCAATGCTCTTGAAGCCACTTCCGTACCATTGAGCGTGTGCCGCCCATCTTTCTGAATCGCCACCACTACGTTCGTTGGTGCGACCGTTTTGGAGTCGGATTTTGGTAATTCAAAAGGCTCGATACTCACTAATTGCGAACTCAGCATAAAGAATATCAGCAACAAGAAAATCACATCGGTGAGCGACGCCATGCTGAATTCTGCACTGGTCTTATTTCGTTTTTTTAATGCCATTTTTTGAAGTACGATTTACGAAGTACGATTTACGAATGCACTTCTTAGCATAGGTAAATGTTTAATGCTAAATGGTCAATTAATTACTTGGTTCTTGCAACAAGTCCATGTACGCTCCATTTTGAACACTACTTTTTCTACGTTGGCAACCAGCACATTATAACCGATATAAGCAAAAATCCCCACTACCAAACCAAAAGCCGTAGTCAGCAGCGCTTGATAGATACCGCCCGCCAGGAGCGAAGGTGTCACGTTTTCAGCGGTAGCCATTTGATAAAACGATAAAATCATACCCGTTACTGTACCGAGGAAGCCCAACATCGGCGTAGCGCCTGCGATACTCGCCAGCGTAGAAAGATTCTTTTCCAACTTGAATACTTCCAGGTTACCAACGTTTTCGATAGCAGCATCAATATCACGAAGCGGTTTTCCAATGCGCTGCAATCTTTTTCCACCATACGCGCCACCGGAGAATCCGTGGTTTGGCACAGTGCCTTTGCGCCCTGGATATTGCCAGACTGCACATTCATGCGGATATTGTTCATAAAATGATCGTCCACTTGAGCTGCCCTGCGAATCGTCAAATAGCGCTCGACGAAAATATAAATGCCAATCGCTGAAAGCACCAACTGCAAGAGTACAATGATGATACCGATCGTACCACTTTGTACAATAATGTCAAAAAAGCTTTGGGTGGCAACGCTATCCCGCTCAAGACCTTCCACTTCTGCTTGGAACAGTAAAATGATATTCTGAAACATTTGTCGTGTGGTTTTTAGATTTTGTTTGTCGGATTTTAGAATGTTATGACAACGCATAGTTTGAAACGCAAATTATTTCAAACCGCGCTAAAATTAACAAATTTTGGAAGATAGAGTAAAAAGGCGAGCAGATGATTAGAAAAAATTCTAAGATGAAGATCAATAAAAACCGCAAAGATTTTTCAATTACAAAACATAATAAATTGTATATCAGACAATTGCATCAAAATCTTTGCGGTTATATGCTAGTTTTACTTTGCTCTTCTAAACAAATACCGCGTGATAAAAATTCCTGTGCCGCCGCTGGTGGCGTCGCTCGTGACGGGTGGACTGTACACGCCCGAAGTGATTTGCTGCAATTCCCAGCCTTCCATCGTCATTTGTGTGATTTTGTCGGTGATCATTCCATCATTTTCTTTAATATTCTTGAAGTTGATACCCACCAGACTAAAGAAGTTTTTCATTTCTTTCTCTTCGATCGCACCACTTACATCGGAAGTAATCATGCGAGAGCGGCCCAATCCACCTGGCACCACCGACTCAACGGTCGTTACCAATTTGAATTCATAGGCCGTTTGCGTTGGGCGGAAAGCAAAAAAACCGATTGCACTCAATACGACGAGCGCCGCAATCCAGAGACTTTTGTTGGTTTTCATAAGTTTGAATATTTTTTAGGTAAAATTAAAAAATCGCGCAAACTTACTTTTACCAAACTTACAAATCCAGTTTTTGTGACCAATCCTTGTTTTCAGTAGCCGGATTATTGCTCCTTGGGATACACGTCAGCATTGAGTTCCAGCCGGCGATAAAATAAAATCTGATTATCTTGTTTTTCAAATCCTACCTTATACGCGCCAAATACTGAAGTAACTTGTACGGCTTCCGGCAAATGTTCGATACCAAAATTTTCAGGAATTTGAATTTGTACCGTGTCCACATCCACATACGGAAAGCTTGAAAACTGAATATCGCGCAAACGCAGGCTGTCATTGGGCGGAATGCTTTTCCACTGCGAAAGCAGATTAGGCGAGATAAACAAACGCTTGCCACTCCGTCCGGCATAAGCTGGCAGACGCAGGCGAAGCGTTTCGGCTACGCTGGGCAGGCGATTTTTATTGCGTTGATAAGTATTTTCCAGGATTTCAAAATTTTTCAAGCCCATGCTTTCGTACAATTCATCTTTGCGCTTTTGCTCGGGCATTTCTGATAAATGGCTGGCATATTCTTGTTGCAAACCATGATATTGGCTTGTAATAGTAGCTTCTGCATTGCCTGTGGCTTCGATTTTTAGTTGCGTAAAACGTTCTTGCAAATTATCCTGCATACTTTGGCTCGGTGTATGCACCAATTTACCGCCTTCCGAAGTAATGAGCAGCGCTTCCCGATTGCCGGTAAAGCTTCCGCAATAGCCCAATGCAGCGGTTTGGCTGGTGCATTCTACCCAAATTGTATCTTGACCTTGTGGTACACAAACGATTACATGATTGAACTGACTACTCGGAAAGTCATTTAAAATAGGCGTCGCGTCATGCCCTGCACGAATTAAAGTATAAAATCCTTGAATACCAACCACTTCAAGCATCGCGCAAAAATAATTGCTCAAAGCTTTACAATCGCCATATTTATAAGTGTCCACATCCTTTGCAGTCATTGGGCGCCAGCCACCAATGCCTAATTGGATAGACACGTAGCGCGTATTCGCTTGTAAATATTCGTATAACTTACTGATTTTGCAATAATTATCTTGGCAATCCGCTACTAAAGACTTGATCTTGGCAATGCTTGTTTCCGGCAAGCTGCGCGTGCCTTCATTGAGCTTGGCAATAAACTTCCCAAAAGATTCCCAACTGCTCATATCACCGTTATAACCTTCGATTTCAAAATCATGCGGCGCCGTAAATATTAATGGCTGGTCATCATAATTTTCTTGCACATAAGGTTCGCGGTCATAAGCTGGAAGCGCCGTCGCCTGCCAGATATAGCGTTTTTTATCGGTTTCTTTTTGAATATTTGGCTCTTTGGAAAAATTAAAGGTTTTGAATCGAAATTCCATAGCAGCAGGCAAAACTATTTCAAATTTTGATGCTTGCACCGCCAGTGCCGGGCTTGGTTGTGGCTGCCAAATCGGATAAAATAATAATCCGTCATTCAGTATTTCGTACTCAAATTCAACGGTATATGGATAATCGGTATAACTCAAATCAATCGCTTTGATGCGTACATCTTCAAAAAAAGAGCCAGAAAAAGCCGAAGCCGAATAATCCTGGAATTCAGAAGCTTTCACCTTGCGAATTTGCTTGCCAAATTTATCATATAATACCGCTTTAATATCTTTTAATTTATTTAACTTAGAATAAGAGACCGCCAAAGTAGCGTGGCGACTGCCCGCCTGGTTTAATATTGTAATAGATTTATAATGTTTTTCCGTGCCTTTACCAATGGATTGTACCTCAAATTCCTGGCGTTCTTCGCGCACCACAGCATCAGCGCCTTTGAGCAAGTCGGCCGGCAGTGTATAAAATTCAAATTGAGCCGATAAGGGTAAAAACATTACACAGTAAAATAATAAAGCAGCAATAATTTTATACATCTTTATAATTTGGGATTTAATATATTGTAAAATTAGCTTTTCACAGATATTTATGAGTCCAATATGTGTGGCACATTTTAGAAATGCGCCACACTGCATATCATTAAAGTTTTTTCAAAACAATCTGACCGTCAGCACAATGCCTGGCGATTTGCTCATAAAAATCTTTCAAATCTACATATTCTTCCGGCGCAAAAATCACGCGATTGCGGATGAGTCGGTAATTCAACTTTATTTGTGTTTCTTTATTTTCCACAAAATAATCGCAGCGAATGCTGTTGTCTTCGGTCGCCAAGCGAATAGACTTGGGCGCTTCGGCGATCGCATAGCCTTCAGGAATATTGAGCACAAACTGATACGTATCATCGGTCGGATAAGCAAAGTCCACGACAAATGCACGTTCCGGCTTTTTGAATGGATTTTCCTGCAAACCAAAACCCAACATCGGATTGATATAAATTAAATCTCCGGCATCCTCGACGTGCGCGCTCGACGTGAGTTCAAATGCGCCTTTGAGCGAAGCATTTGGGTCATTCTGATTTTCAAAAGAAGATTTTTGCACATTTACTTCCGTGAAATAACTTTTTAAATAAGCGTTCGCGGTTTCAGCGTCACCATTGGCTTTCATCGTTTTGCGCAAATTCGCAGCATTATATCCTTTATGTCCTGTAATTACTTTGCAAGCCAACTGTCCATCCTCCAGCGTTGCTGTTACATTATTATAAGTACTTTCTCTAATATTAACACCAAGATCGACCCATTCATACCCATTTTCATTCACCAAAAGCCCTTGTCCATTGAGGTCTTGATAAGTAACCATGTCCGAAGCCAGCATTGGGTCAATCGCATCAATCGCAAAACCGCCATTGGCATTCTTTACAAAAGCTACGACATTATTAAATTTCCAAATAATATCTTGCACGTTATTCCCTTTTCGAATCATTTTGCCAAAATCATCGCTCTCCATGAGTTCTGCTGCCAATTTTGACCAATTCGGAATAAACTGCTCCATGGAAGCGCCCGGGAAAGTAGCTGAAGCCAGTTGAAATTCAATTTTTTCAATCAAATCCTCTCGTGCAGGGCTGTAAGGCTCATCTTTATAAGCGGGCATATCTTTTTGAACCCAGTGAAGAATATTATCTGTATAATTAACTGTTTCTGAACCAGTTCGCTTTTGTACAAGCCTGGGATCGGAGGAAGCATCATAAGAATAAACAAAATTGACGCTGCGGCCTTTGGTATCGCTGTCCTGTACATCGAATGGATTATATCCTTGACTGATCTGCACATAGCGGAAATACTCGGGCGTAGCCACTGTGTATTCGCTCCAGACAACCGGGATGTCCCATTGAAATTCCCATTCAGGAATCGATATTATAAAATCGGAAGTAATTTCATACGTATATTCTATAACCGAACCTTCACGCACATTGGGGAGCGTAAACTTACTGAAATGCCAATGTTTATCGGCTTTATCATCAAAAATCGCGCTCTTCTCCATTTTACTTTCCTGTTCTTTGCCATTCTCAAAATTATAAGTACTGGCCTTGATCGAAGCAACAGATTCCCTGGCACCATTGGTCACATAATAAGGCACACTGACATCGGCGTATTCGTATCCTTCCTTGCGCAGAATCTTGATGCGGGTTTTGCGTTCAAAAGTGTACTGAAAACCTTTGTTATTAATGTAATTAAATTCGGTCTTGCCCACATCATACAAAACCACCGCTACCGCGTCTGGGTCTTTATCATAAGTGGACATTGTCAGTTCTTCCTTAGGAATTTTACCAAACTTAATTCCTTCGGGTTGTGCTGTAACTACTTGGTAATGAATAAAAAAGAAAAAAGAAAGGCATAAAAAGATGAGGTTTTTCATTTGAGTTTTCATGATTATTTATTAAAAGATGACTATAAAATTATTTGATGTTTGAATTGGGCAGAATGGTGTAAGCTTAATAAAACTTTAACCGCATCAAATAAAAATGCTCAACGCGGCGCGAGTGCTGAAGTGTTTATTTGCTGGAATAACTAAAATTCTTATGAAAGGATTTCTACATTCAAAAATACGGGCAGCTTTTATTAAATGCAAGCTTTAAATGTGTTAAAATTTGAAATGTACTTTACAAAATAATTATATCTTATTAGTTATCAATAAACTATTGCGAAAAAAAAGATTATCAATCCCTGTCACTTTTTATTTACATTTAAAAATTAATAACTTTCCCTCCTAAATAGTGAGCATGATCAAAAGTCCATTGCGGTATCCGGGCGGCAAAAGTCGAGCAGCGGCGCGCATCGCAGCCTTAGCACCCCCATTCGAGGAGTATCGGGAGCCTTTTTTGGGCGGCGGCTCGGTCTTTGTGCATTTGAAGCAATTATTTCCGAATAAAAAATATTGGCTCAACGATCTTTATCCTGAGCTGTATCAATTCTGGGCTTCTTGCCAAAGCGATATTACAAAAATCATTGATCAAATCGAAATCTGGCGAAATCAATTTCCCAATGGAAAAGCATTACATCAATATTTAAATGAGCATATTTCCACATTTGATGAAATCAATACCGCAGCGGCTTTTTTTATATTTAATCGCATCACTTTTTCGGGCACAACCGAAGCGGGCGGCTACTCGGAGCAGGCATTTCAGGGCCGTTTTACAGCATCAAGCATTCAACGTTTACCGGCATTTGCCAGATTATTACATCATGTAAAAATTACGAATGAAGATTATCAAAATATCGTGGAATCGGCTGGAAATCAAGTATTTATTTTTTTAGATCCGCCTTATTATTCTGCAACCAAGTCTGCATTGTACGGCAAGAATGGAAAATTGCATAAAATCTTTGATCACGAGCGCTTTGCAACTGTGCTTCAGCATTGTACGCATCGTTGGCTTATTACATATGATGATAGTCCTTACATTCGGGAATTATTTCATTTCGCCCATATCACCGCTTGGGATTTGACGTATGGAATGCGCAATGTGGTGGCCGATTCCAATCAAATTGGTAAAGAATTATTTATTTCCAATTATCCACTCACCGAAATCGAGCAAGCGCAGTTAAAGCTTTTGTAATCAGCTTTATTTTTTTATCTTGGGCCAAGTTCTAACTAAAATTCATATTCAATGAAGAAATCGCTCTATTCCCTGGCTTTGCTATGCCTGATCTCTTTTTGCATTAGCCAAAATGCAGTCGCGCAAGATAAAAAGCCGACTTTAACTTTAGATGATTATCAAGAATGGCAGAACCTCCCTGGTCAAGCCTGGCTCTCTGACAATGGTAATTGGATGGCTTACCGTGTAACGCTGGTCAATGAAAATGATACGTTGTACATCAAGAGTACAAATGCTGATAAATCGTATCAGTATGCTTTTGCGAATAATCCGCAATTTTCAACGGATGGAAAGTGGGTCGCCTTTAGCAAAGGCTATTCCGTGAAAGAAAGAGAGGCGATGGATAAGAAAAAACAGCGGGTAGAAAATAAAATGATCCTGCTGAATCTGGAAAGCGGCGCGGAAGAAACGTATGAAAGCATCAGTAGTTTCGGCATCAGCCAGGATGCGAAGCATTTGATCATGTCCACTTACCCGCCCAAGGATAGCAAGCTGGAAGGCAAGGATTTGATCGTGCATAATCTGGAAACCCGCACTTCGCGCAATATCGGCAACGTCTCGGAATGGTCTTTGAATAAAAAAGGAAATCTTCTGGCTTATATTATTGATGCCGACAAAAAACGCGGCAACGGCGTTGAATTATTTAATCTGGAAAAATATCAAATCAGCTTCTTAGCCAGTGATACCAGCACTTTCCGCAAGTTGAACTGGGAAAAAGATCAATCGGCGCTCACCTTTATGCAGGCATTTTATGATAGCGCTTACACCGATGCCAACCATCGTATTTATGCTTATAAAGATTTGGATAATTCGATGGATAAAATGGTATTTGATCCTGGCAAACGCAAGGATTTCCCAACGGGCATGTACATTCGGGAAACCTACAACCCGCGCTGGTCGGAGGATTTGAATAGAATTTATCTTGGGATTGATGAGTGGGATGAAAAAGAAAAACCAGAGAAAAAAGATAAGGAAAGTGTAAAAGAAGGCGAGAATGGCGAAGCAAAAGAGGGCGAGAAAAAAGAAATGAAGAAGAAAGATGACGAGGAAGTCAAAGTCCCCGATATGGAAATCTGGCATTGGAAAGACGCACAGATTATTCCGCGCCAACGCAGAACCTATAACGCGGATAAGAATTTTACCTTCCTTTCGGTTTGGAATTTGGATGGCGATAATTTTGTACAAATTGGCGACCAAAAAGCGCGGGAGGTCTCGCTAATAGGCGATGGCAAGTCAATGGTGTTGATGGATAAGACGCCTTATGAGCCACAGTTCCGCCTGGAACATGGCGATGTGTATATCGCGGATGCTAAAAATGGCAATCGTAAGTTAGTGATGAAAAATTTCCCGGAAAACAGTTTTGCTGGCGACTCACCGGATGGAAAATATTTATTATACTTCAAGGATAAGAATTGGCATACATATAATATTGAAACTGGTAAGCATACGAATTTGACTGTAAATCAGAAAGTTCCATTCTGGAATACGCGTTATGATGGCCCGGAAACTATTATACCTCCTTTCGGATCAGGCGGCTGGACGAAGGGTGATGAGGAAATTTTATTATATGATGAATATGATGTTTGGGCCTTCAAACCCGACGGCAGCAGCGCTAAAAAGATTAGTGATGGTAGAAAAGATAAAATGGTGTATCGCTTCAGCCGCATTGATTTTGAAGAACCATACATTGATCCGGCGAAGCCAATGTTTCCTGAGCGTTTTCGGCGATTTGACCAAAGAATCGGGTTATGCAAAAATCAACTCCAGCTGGCAGATCGAAGATAAAATGGTCTTAGACGCTCGCGTTAGAAATTTGCGTAAAGCAAAAGATGCTGATACTTATGCATATATCACAGAAAGCTATAGTGATTCACCGGATATTTTTGTCACCAAAGGCAAATTGGGCGAAGCCAAAGAAATGAGCAAAACCAATCCGCAGCAACAGGAATTTGCCTGGGGCAAAACGGAATTGATCGAGTATAAAAACAAGGATGGCAAGACCTTACAAGGATTATTACACTACCCTGCCAACTATGAAAAAGGCAAGCAATATCCAATGATTACTTATATCTACGAGCGTAGAACCGATACAAAGAATTTCTATACTGCACCGACTAACCGCAGCGCTTACAATTTTACACATTATATTCAAAATGGATATTTCGTTTTCCAGCCGGATATTGTTTACAAAACGAACCATCCTGGCGAGTCGGCAGTAGAATGTGTGGTGCCGGCGGTTGAAAAAGTATTAAAAACAGGCATGATCGATCCTAAAAAAGTAGGATTGATGGGGCATAGCTGGGGCGGTTATCAGACGGCGTTTTTGGTGACACAGACCGATTTGTTCTCGGCGGCCGTAGCCGGTGCGCCTTTGACCAATATGATTAGTATGTACAATTCTATTTATTGGAATTCCGGTACGCCCGATCAGCAGATTTTTGAAACGAGCCAGGGGCGCTTGCGCGAACCTTATTGGAATCTGATGGATGAATACATTGCCAACTCTCCTGTTTTCCAGGCTAAAAACATCAAAACCCCGGTATTAATGACCTTTGGCGACCAGGATGGCGCGGTCGATTATCATCAGGGGATTGAGATGTATATTACAATGCGGCGTTTGTCAAAACCCTTGATAATGCTGCTTTATGCTGGCGAAAATCACGGATTGGCGAAAAAAGAAAATCAAATTGATTACTTTACAAAAGTCACCGAATATTTCGATCATCATTTGAAGGGCAATGCGCCGAAAGAATGGATCACCGAAGGGCAGAGCTATTTGAAAAAGAAAGAAGAACAAGAGAAAAAATCACCCGCGGTGATTAAACCATAATCGAAGTACGAAGCTTGAAGTACGCATCGCCTACGACAAGCCTATGGCGACCGAAGGAAGTACGAGGTCAAAGTTCTGTTAGCAATATAAATTGCTGACAGAACTTTTATTTTTAGGAATCCCTATTTGAAAGATATAAGACAGATTTTCTCCGTGTAAGATTTTAATTTGCAACTACTTCTTGGTAGCGTCGTCTTTTTGATGGAATTTTATAGCCGATATGGAGCAAATCGAAGTACAATGGAGTGGGTGGACGGTGGTGTTTTCTGTCACCGCCGTCCAAAGCTTTTTTTTAGCACTCGTCTTTTTTACTGTGAAAGCCGAGAATCGACAGGCGAACCGTTTGATGGGCGCTTTTATGCTTTGTTTTGCTATTTCAATGTCTGATTATGTAGGCTTTTGGACTTATTTTCATTATACATTCCCTTATTTTGCAGATATTTATAAAATAGCCGGCTTTTGCTTTGGTCCATTGCTATTGCTTTATTTTAAGGCTTCTGATCGTTCTCAAACAAGGATTTCCAATCTTGATTGGCTTCATTTATTACCAGCGGCATTGGCGTTATTGCTTCGAATTCCATTTCATTTTTTTCCGTATGATACCCAAATGACGATTGTTCGTGCTTCCGTTCCTCGAAGTACTGACCCATTGATGTGGCTTTGGCTTAGGATTCACTGGTCTTTTATGAAGCTTATTATGTATCATATGATACTTTATATTCCCATTATTTGGGTCTATTTAAGAAGTAGAAAGAAAAAACATGATGTATCAAAACTCAATGGTAGTGGGCTTATTCAAAAAAGATGGTATAACACACTTTTTCTATTGTACATAGGATATGTAATGGGTTACGTTTTATCTTATTTACTTTTAATTACAGGTAATTATGCACTTTTATATGATTATAGTATTTCGCTTGCAATGACTGTATTTGTTTTTGTTGTAGGCTTTTTAGGGTATCAGCAGCCCAAAATTTTTTCTGGTGAAATGCTGCAACAAGTATTTCTATCTTCCAAATATCAAAGCTCCACGATGACAGCGCAAGCAGCCGACTCGCTCTTGCAAAAGCTACTCGACCACATGGAAGCGCACAAGCCTCATCGGAATAATGAATTGCGCTTAACGACACTGGCAGAGGCATTAGACGTGCCGAGTTATCACTTGTCGCAAACAATCAACCAAAAATTGGATCAGAGTTTTGCCCATTTTATTAATCATTATCGACTGAAAGACGTGCAAATAATGTTAAGTGACCCAGATTATGATGACCTCCCCATTTTGCAAATCGCCTACGAGGCCGGATTTAACAATCGAACTACGTTTTATAAAGCTTTCAAAAAGCACTTTGGTGTATTGCCTACCGAATATAGACAACTTGCGAATGGCAAGGAAAAGTCTTAGTCCTGTCAAAACCCTTTAAATTCTTGTCAACTTTTATAAAAATTAACAGCCTTACCTGCCACCTCCCATAGCTTTGAAACAGATAGATCAGGAATCTATCCCCATTCATATTGAAACATTTTATAAGGATTGAAAAAACAACAACGATGCTTCAGCCATCGCATGAATGGTAATTTTTTATCACCCGACACCACTTTTAATATGCAAACAATTAACCATCACTACACTCGATTATTGCGTGCCAGAAATTATATTGCCGATAATCTCGACGAGCAACTTTCTATAAAAGACATTGCCCAGATCGCTTGCCTTTCTTTGTACCACTTTCATCGCCAATTTAGCGATACTTTTGGCATCACGCCCGCCCGCTATATCCGCACGAAAAGGATAGAAAAAGCCAAGATATTGCTTGCTCAACATCAAAAATCCGTTTCTGAAACTGCTTTCCAGGTAGGCTACGCTGATGTTTACACTTTTTCCAAAATTTTCAAGCGCGAAGTAGGGCTTCCTCCTTCCGAATACGCACGTTTTCAGGCTTTAGTAAAAAAGTAAGGATGAGCCAAATGCCTTGTATTACTTAGCTTTTAAGCTGCTTTTTAAATAAAAATGAGCTGCCTATTTCGCAATAAGCGGAAAGTTGTTACCTTTGCACCGCTAAAAGAGTGACTAAAGAATTTTAAAGCGAAAATTGTAATTACAAAATGGCCGTTTATTTAACTAAAGAAAAGAAAGCAGAGGTGCTCGGTCAATACAGCAGATCAGCGAATGACACAGGCTCAGCGGAAGCGCAGATCTCGCTTTTTACCTATCGCATCCAGCAATTGTCAGACCACCTGCGGCAGAACAAGAAGGATCATGCTTGTCGTCGTGCCTTATTAGCGTTGGTGGGAAAACGCAAGCGACTGTTGCAATATTTGTCGAAAAAAGACCTGCAAAAATACCGCGAATTGCTTGATAAACTCGGTATTCGTAAATAATCCAAAAAAGGAAGTAGGGGCGAAAACGCGTTTCTGCTTCCTTTTTGCATTATGATCTGATGGTAAAATCATCCACAAAAGCTTTAGTGGAGCATTTTTCAAGAGGCTAATTGTTAAAAATAATCATCAAGTATAAAAAACATTGGCAATTAGCAATGTCCAATTCTAAAAGAGAAGTTGTCCTTCAGAATCTGTCAGATAGTCAAAAATTATTGCAAATCAGGAGGCATAAAGCCCAAAGTACACGCTAAAGCTATGAGCCCAAATTCCTGCCTTTTGCTAGCTGCAAATTTTTCGGTACTTCTCATTCTAAACTTGACGAAACAGCTTTCGTCTTTATGCGTTTAATTTTTTGTAAAAACCAGGATTTTAACCTTTCAAAATTATGGGACAACAGATTCCAATTTCCAAGTCCTTCAATTTACCAGATGGTAGAACAGTGACGATTGAAACAGGGAAGCTCGCTTCGTTGGCCGATGGATCGGCTTTGGTACGTATGGGCAAAACGATGTTGTTGGCAACAGTCGTATCGGCTAAAGAAATACGCGAAGGTCAAGATTTCTTCCCGCTTTCAGTGGATTATCAAGAAAAATTTGCCTCAGCAGGCCGTATTCCCGGCAACTTTTTCCGCCGCGAAACGAAGCTTTCTGATAGCGAAGTATTGATTTCTCGTCTAGTGGATAGAGCGATTCGTCCTCTATTCCCCGATGCCTATATGAATGAAACCCAGATTATTATCAATCTGATTTCGGGTGAAAAAGATACCCCTCCCGATGCATTTGTGGCCTTGGCAGCATCTTCCGCTTTGACGGTTTCCGATATTCCGTTTTTGGGGCCGATTTCAGAAGTACGCGTTGCACGTATAAATGGTGAATATGTCATCAATCCATCCAGGACTGCATTGGAAGAAGCGGATATCGATCTGATCGTCGGTGCAACGATGTCGGATGTAACGATGGTAGAAGGCGAAGCCAAAGAATGCTCAGAACATGCGCTGGTAGAAGCGATTAAATTAGCCCACGCTGCGATAAAAGTGCAAATTCAGGCACAACTTGATTTAGCGCAGCTTGTTGGTGAAAAAGCTTTGAAAAAGCGCGTAGCACCTGTAGTGCTGGAAGATGAAGAGCTAAAAGCAAAAGTAGAAGCTTTTGCAAAAGCTAAGTTATACGAAGTTTCCAAAGCTTTCCTCGATAAGAATAGCCGCAAAAACCAATTTTCCGACATCAAAAAGGCTTTGATAGAGGCGCTTACCGCCGAAAAAGGCGAGGAATACATGGAGGAAAAAGAAGATTTGCTGGAAGACTATTTCGATAAACTCAAGAAAGAGGTAGTGCGCGACATGGTGTTGAGCGATAACATCCGCTTGGATGGTCGCAAGCTCGATGAAATTCGCCCGATTTGGTGCGAAGTCGATTACCTGCCTTCTACGCATGGTTCAGCCATTTTTACGCGTGGCGAAACCCAATCGCTTACTTCGCTTACTTTGGGTAGCAAACTCGATGAAGTGATGGTGGATAATGCCTTGGGGATGTATCACGATAAATTTATTTTGCATTACAATTTTCCACCATATTCTGTAGGTGAAGCCAGACCATTAAGAGCACCGGGTCGCCGTGAAGTAGGTCATGCTAATCTGGCAGGGCGTTCGTTACGTCAAGTATTGCCACCCGATAATCCTTATACAGTCCGTATTGTCTCTGATATTTTGGAATCCAATGGTTCATCCTCGATGGCGACGGTTTGTGCCGGAACCTTGGCGATGATGGATGGTGGTATCAAGATAAAAGCACCGGTGGCAGGCATTGCAATGGGCTTGATTTCTGATGGAAAGCGCACGGCAATCTTGTCTGATATTCTTGGTGACGAAGATGCACTGGGCGATATGGATTTCAAAGTTACGGGTACAGAAGAAGGAATTACAGGATGCCAAATGGACATTAAAATTGATGGGATGCCTTACGATTTGCTGGAAAAAGCACTCGAACAGGCACGTCGAGGTCGCTTGCACATCCTTGAAAAAATGAAAGAAACCATCGCTGAACCACGCGAGGATTACAAACCGCACGCACCGCGCATTGTACAGGTAATTATTGAAAAGAGCTTTATTGGCGCGGTGATCGGGCCGGGCGGTAAAGTGATTCAGGAAATCCAGAGTGATACTGGTACTACCATCAATATTGAAGAGGTAGGCGATAAAGGTATCGTCAGTGTTTCCAGCCCTGACAAAGATTCTATCGAACGAGCATTATCGCGGATTCGTCAGATTACTTTTGTACCTGTGATTGGTGATGTATATACTGCAAAAGTCAAAACGATTATGCCTTATGGCGTTTTTGTAGAATTCAATGGCAAGAGCGGTTTGCTTCATGTTTCGGAGATGTCTTACTCCAGGATTGATAATGTGGAAGAGGTCTTTAAAGAAGGCGATGAAGTGAAGGTAAAACTAATTGAAGTAGATAAGAAAACCGGCAAGTTGCGTCTTTCGCGGAAAGCCTTGCTGCCAAAGCCTGAACGAACCAATGGCAAGGGAGATGACAGAGATGGTGGCGACAGTCGACGTGGAGATCGAGGTGATCGCTCACGTGATAGAAAAAATGAAGATCGCAACGATAGAGACTAAGTTCTAACGCTCAAGCGTTTAACATAAGATTTCCAGGAATGTCTGGTTCTGATAAGTTTCGGAATCAGACATTTTTTTTATAGCTGGGAACTTTTAAGCTGTCTAAATTGTACTATTCTTGTAAAACCTGGCATTTAAATCTTTTTTACTAAAAAGTCAAGTTTTTTTAAAAATAATACAACTTTTAGTGACAAAACAACGTATATTTCGTCATAACTATAAATTTCCCAAAATCCCGGACATATGCGGCAGTTAAAAATTACGAATAAGATTACCACGCGCGAAAGCCTTGCGCTGGATAAGTATCTGAACGACATCGGCAAAATCTCGATGCTTACGGCAGACGAGGAGGCCGAAATGGCACGTCGGATCAGAGAAGGTGACCAGGAGGCTTTGGCAAGGTTGACCGAATCGAACCTGCGTTTCGTGGTCTCTGTGGCAAAGCAATACCAAAATCAAGGACTTTCGCTCAGCGATTTGATCAATGAAGGTAACGTTGGTTTGATGAAAGCAGCCAAACGTTTCGACGAGACCAAAGGCTTCAAATTTATCTCCTACGCAGTGTGGTGGATTCGTCAATCTATCTTACAAGCAATTGTAGAGCATTCGCGCATCGTGCGTTTGCCGCTCAATAAAGTTGGTTCTTATAACAAAGTAAATGAGGCGTTTATTTCTTTTGTACAAGAATTTGAACGTGAGCCGACCAATGATGAGTTAGCCGAAATATTAGATATGACGCCGAAAGAGGTAGCGAATATGCTCAAAGGCAACGGCCGCCATGTATCGGTGGATGCGCCTATCAGTGGCGAAGATGGTGACTCGACGATGCTCGACGTAATTTCAAGCGAAGATAACATGAGCCCTGATAGCGAATTGATGGAGCAATCCTTGAAAGATGAAGTACAGCAAGGTTTATCGATTCTTTCCCCCGCGAAGTAGAAGTTTTGTCGGCATATTATGGGCTGAACGGCTACAAACCATTGACTTTGGAGGAAATCGGTGAAATGTACAACCTTACGCGCGAGCGGGTTCGCCAGATCAAAGAGCGCGCGATTCGCCGCTTACGCAAATCTTATAATCGCAATGCATTAAAATCTTATCTCGGATAAAAATAATGCTACACGCTATAAAGACCTGACACGTTTTGAAAACCTGTCGGGTCTTTATATTTTTATCCAAAAATAAATCGGAATGCAAAGACTCCTCATCTTGTGCGCATTACTCTTTTTATTTGCTTGTAAAAAAGAAAATAAGAATGTTGGCGTACCCAATTTTACGACCAATGTAGAAAGCACGCGCCTGCGCGAAACCCCAGGAGAAGATGGCAAGGTTATTCAGGAATTAGCCAAAGGCACCGTGCTTTACGATCTGGGAGAAGTGAGTGATTTCACAACGAGGGTGCAGTTGCGCGGTATTTGGTTGGATGAACCCTGGCTCAAAGTGCGCACCAAAGATGGCAAGCAAGGCTGGATTTATGGTGGAGCGTTAAGTTTCAATATAGATGAGGAATCACCTGCTGCTAAACAATTGATAGAGAAGCGTTTGCAAACGATATTCGGAAAGGAATTGGCAGATAGTATCCGCATTTACCGAGAAGCATTTCAAAATATTCAAACGGAACAGGATTTTGCCGCGACTTTCCGGCAAGGAAGCTCACTTCGGGATACGCTCACGAATATTATGCAGGATCGCATTCTTATACAAAATCCAGCGGAATTGCCCGATATGTTTTGGCTCAGCAAAGCAATGCCCGGCCTGGTGCCTCAATTGGTTGCCGAAGGAACAGCCTATTATTTGTTTTGGAGTTTTGCAGCACTGAATGCCAAAGCAAAAACCACGCCCGAAGCAGCTGACGACGATTTCGTTGCAATGAATCTAACACTTTTCCCGGAGGATAGCATCGAATATTTTTTCCCGGCCTGGTTTATGCAAACCTGGGATTATGGTGGCAGCAGCTTACTTGGCAGGGGCGTTCATTACCAGACTTTAGAAAATATAGACCAACAGTTGAAAAAAAGCGACCTATTTGCCCCTGAACTGAGCCGTTTGAAGGCACGGATACTCAACGATATGACCGAGCCACACGTTACATATTGGGAAAAGCAGGAAAATATTATTTCCGAAGTGGATTCGATTATAAATGCCAACTTTAGCGTATTAAGCGATGCTGATAAAATTGCATTGCAAACGCGAAGGAAACAGTTTGACGAACCAGAAAAGCATGGTATTCAATTGAATACGCAAGCAGGAAATTTAGAATAAAAGAATATTGCAATATTATAATATTATAAAAACATGATTCCATTTGCATTAATTACATTGGCGGTAGTCGGGGGCGGTTTTGTATTACTTACTCGTATTATGCCGCATGTACAGCCTAGTTATAAACGAGTGCGAGAAGATTTAAAAGTCATGCAAGCGGATATGGATAAATGGCAAAAGCAAGAGCTTGTACCCATTGGGAAAGAGGAATTGGAGCTTTTTTCATTGAATCAACTCAATCAGACGATTAAAAAAGTGTTACGGTACGTGCTAAAGGCGTTTTTACTACAATTTACCACGAGCCGGTGTTGGCTTATAGTTACAAACGTTATATTTCCTCGGGTGTAAACGCGTTGCTGTATGCGCGTACCGCTACACATGAATACGCTTATTGGGTACGCAATAATAAAGAAATTCAAATCCTGATTGATAATAAGCTGGTCGGTACCCTGCTCAAAGACGGCGGCTTGTACGACGAACGCAAGCGCATGATTGCAAAAATCAATCTGACCCAACCGGAGCTTGCTCCAGTAGTCGTGCGCGAACGCGAAGTAGCCAGCCTGGTAAAAACCGAGGTAAAAAAAGATAATGTTTTGAGTCCCAGAGCTTTCCAGTTTGTAAAATCTGATATTACCGAAGAGGAAGAAAAAATTTTCCTGGCGCTTGCAACCCTGGAATTGGTGCAGCGCTCAGTTCCCAAAAAGTAAGAATGCTTATTGCTATTGAATCCTTTCAAATTCAAAGGTATTTGGTACAAAGGGTCCAAATCCTGGGGGTGGACTCACACCGATCAAATCTTCTTTTCCTTCAAGAAGTCCATTTTTATTGATTTTTCCGATGGAGACATACACACCGCCAGAGCCTTTTCTTCCCCAGATCAGTTCTCCTTTTTCAGTGACATGAAGAATATCGTTCTGTGTTTTCCATTTTGCGCCTTCTGGTCCGGTTTCGCCTGCTAAAATATATTTTCCGTTTTCCTTTTTGATCTCAAATTGCACATTCATGTTTTGACCACCGGGTACTTCTACAATACCTTTCCACTTGCCCAAAAACGGTGCGATCGTTGCTGCTGAAGGATCAGGGAGATTCAAATAATAATCTACTCTGGGGTCGGGCTCTTTGGTAATAGCGTTGGCCTGAGCTAGTAAGTTGAGCGTTCGCTCGTTTTGACCATAAAGTTTTTCATAATATGTAATAAGTTCAATTGCTTCCTTTTTGCGCGACTGCGCGATTTTCCTGGAAGCGCTACCTAATAGTGGCGAAGGTGGAATCGGCAACTCGGCGTTGTATTTTTCTGTTAAACTGCTAAAATAGGCTTCCATTTTCGTCAATGATAAATCTTTCTCTGTCAGGACATAATCCTTAAATAATATTTTTAATCCATCGTAAATACTTTTGTAAGGCATAGACTCGTGGGTTTCATTTTCAACAGCTAACTGAGTAGCTGAAAAACAAGCGCCTTCCATTTTCCATAAATCCCGCCATCCGAATACCGTTTCAGCAGAAACATAACGCATCTTGCAAGCGGGGGAGATTTTTTCAAGAAAAGCATTGGCCAGCGTCGGATTGATCGTCATTGGCGCATCCAGCGCAAGCACAAAAGGAAATAGCTTCGGTCGTTCGGCTGCAGCATAAGTAACAAAGGTGCCACCTTGTGAATGTCCAATGAGTACGTTCAAGCCATTAGTCGTATAGTTTTGATTGATATAGGTTATTACTTCTTTTTCAAGGTATTGTAAAAACATAGCAGCGCCGTCCACTTTTTCAAAGCGCTGTGGAACGGGCATATCGCGCATCCGATCCTTATTCACAATGCCCACTACGATGGCTTCTGGCATTTGCGGAATCTCGCTGCTGTAGCTCATAAAATTCACTGCTCCGATAGTTGGCAAAAAAAGTGATTCACCATCAAAAATGTAAATAACTGGATATTTGACTGTTTTCTTGCTCGCTGTCTTTGGTTTATAAATTAGTAATTCTCGTGATTCATTCAAAACCTTTGATTGGATCGTCACCTTTTCGGCTATTTCTAGCGGTGCGTTTTGCGCATTTAACGATGATTTTAAATTGAGAAAATACAGTATCGATAAAAGAAAAATGTAAGATTTCATAGCTTTGATTTTATATCCTCATTTTGAGGAACAGATGATTAAAAAGGAATTGCTTTGGCAATTTTAAAAAAGATACAGGTTAAAAAAAGTTAATTATTGCTAAGAAATCCTTTAAATACAGCAACTTTCGTTGTTTTTTTAATAAGCTTGTCTTGAAAATGAACAACAGGACACTGCAAAAAAATTGATGCGGTCTGCAACTTTTCAACAGCCATCAGGGTCTATCAAAAATAAAAGAACGGTCATATGAAAAAGATAAGCTTTATCCTTGTTTTGTCAATTTTATTTATCCAATCCGCTTTCGCGCAAAGTGAAAGAGACGAAATGCGCCGCCAGATGCAGGAATTGCAAGAGCAAATGAGTAAAATGATGGAGCAATTCGGCAAGAATTTTGGTGGTAATTTCTATTTTTTTGATTCCACTTTTGTAAAGGATTTTAATTTTGATGGCAATGGGTTTCGCTTCGATACCTCCTTTGTAAAAGAATTTCATTTTGATAGCGACGATTTCCCATTCGATTCTTCTTATATGTATAAATTCCACTGGGACAATCTCAAAGATGGCGATTTTAAAATGGATACCTCTTTTATGAAGGAATTCCGAGGCTTTGGGCCTGGCGAGTTTCCTCATGAATTTTTCAACGAAGATTTTTCTCAAGATCTCCAGAAAATGATGGAGCAACTCATGCAGAGCTTTGATGGGTACGAATTTCATTACAGAGAAGGTGATGAATTTTTCCGCAATCCTGATGAGAAAAAAGGCATAGAACCTCGATCGGACGAGCCTAAAAAAGAAGAAAGTCCTGCGCCGAAGAAAAAACGCAAGACAACCATGATGTAAAACCAAGTAATCGGCCTTATCTTTGTCGCCTAATGTCCTGAACCTTTTCAAGGGCAAACTGTTTCACTTCGGATACAAAAAAGCGACGGAGATGTTACCAATGCTTTCTAAAAAAATCAGTTTGATTATTTACCGCTTTCGGGAGCGGGGGCTAGAGGTTTTTTTGACAAATGACACTGAGAATGCAGAGAATTGGAGTATTCCTGAAGGCGAGTTGAATAATCAACTTTCGCAAGATCGCATGATCGAACTCGACCCGGTACAACAAGAAAATGGCGCCACCGAAGAGGCGTACGCCGTAGAAGGTGATTGGCACGATATTCCTTCTTTGAAAGCAATGCTTTATGAAGATGCGATGCAACTCAAAGAGCAGCTCAAAACGATGGACAAAGGCACTTTTGTAGCCGTAAAAGAAGCTGTGAAAAAAGTACTCCCCCACCAGTATAAATTCCTCAAAGAATTGAAGGAAATTCTCGTGGATCGTAATTCGGTGAAGGATTTGTAAATAATTATTTATTTTATTTCCAAATGATGCTTTTTTATTAATTTTTGAAGGTATTTTTTATCTTTTATGATAGTTTTGTAAATCCAGGTATAATAAGTTTTACCTTCCATTACTTCTTGAGCCTTTGTTTTACTTGTCATTTCCTCCATGCCGCTGTATTCCAAAGAGCAAACAATCAAATGTAAGTAAGTAGAATGCTCATTTCTTCCGCCTTCGCTACCGCCCGCCGGCACATTTTTATATTTTTTGCGTAATGTTTCAATAGCCGCATCTGTATCAGCATCTTTTTCAACCAAATGCCAATGAATCTGCTCATGGATAAAAGTAGAAAGCAAACCTAACTCGCCACTTTTATCTCTCAAATATCTTGTATGAAGCGTCAAAACAGGATGGCTATGCGGTATGGCATCTTTATCAATAATAATTTCCTGCGTAAAAATCCATTTAGTAATATCATAATCTGCTAACAGTTTTTCAAGCATTTTAATCGTTGCCAATTCATCGGGATGCTCATTTTGAGTTCGGAATATAATATTTTCCTGAGCGGTGCATTGGATAAAAAAGAATACTAAATAACTGATAACCAAAGTGATGTTCTTCATAAATATTTTGTTTTTGAGAACAAAACTAAGCGAGGCGCTTTTCAAAAGATAGGAAAAATCGGAACAAAGCTTTATTTTAATAATTTTCCAGGGCTTCGCCCGATCAAGTTCTGATATTCATCTATCATGTGCGATTGATCAAAATACCCTGCCTCCGCCGCAATCGCAGCCCAATTGGGTTCTAGCGAATGACCCCAGAGTTTTAAAGAATAAGTAAGCCTTTGAATTTTCAAAATAGCTTTGGGTGAAATGCCTGTTTGATCTTTCACTAATTTTCTAAGATACCTTTCTGAAATGCCCATATTACTTGCTATTTCAGCAACAGTAAGGGTTTCATGATTAGATTGACATATTTTATTAAATATTTTAATACCAGGATGCGTGTTTTTTAATAAATGAAGCTTTTTTAATAATATTTTTTCCAGAATTTCTAAACATTTCCAATAACTCAATTCTTTTGCAGCATTCAAAAGCGCTTCTTCATATTCTAAAAATTCATCATGCCATAATTCTTTAATATTCACCGATTCATCTGTCAATTCAGGCATTAGTTTTGAAAAAAACGCGTGCGCACCGCCCATACGAAAACGCAGCAATATTGTCAGTCGGCGCTGTTTTCGGTCGATTTCAATAAACCGCGACCTCGGCCCTATCAAGGATAATCGAATACCAGGAGAAGAATGTAATGTTTGTATAAAATGTAAAATTAGATAAGTGTTTGATTCCGGGAGGATTAGCCAAGGCATTGAAATACTTGCATCATGATTATAAATAATTATATAAGATTGAATAAATGGAGATAACAGCGGGTGCGGAGGCAATTCTGTAATATCAAATTGATTCTCAATCGTTTCTAAAGCAATTTCGTGCAGCCGTTGCTCATAAAACATGAACAAATACGTTGATCCTTACTTTAAACGAAGATTTTTGGAAAATCGCTGTGTCATATTAAATCTGGCTCTCCTCCAATTCCCCGATCTGCACCCGCCACAAATCAGCGTAAGCGCCATCTAATTCCAGCAATTTTTCATGCGTACCTTGTTCTGCAATCTGTCCATCTTTGATCACGATAATATTATCGGCATTCCGAATCGTACTCAGGCGATGCGCAATAATGAGGGCGGTTTTGCCTTTAGCGATCTGGCTCAGGCTTTGCTGTATGGCGCGCTCGGTTTCTGTATCTACGGCGCTGGTCGCCTCATCAAGAATGAGAATTGGTGCGTCTTTTAAAATCGCTCTTGCCAAGCTCAAGCGCTGGCGCTGCCCGCCGGAAAGCTTGATGCCGCGTTCTCCGATAATCGAATCGTAACCATCTGGTAATGAGGTAATAAAATCGTGCAATTGTGCTTTTTTCGCTGCTTCTATAATCGCTTCATCGCTGGCGCCGGCCAGTCCGTAGCCAATGTTTTCGCGGATTGTGCCGTGAAACAAATACACATCCTGACTAACCAAGGCAATTTGCTCGCGTAAATCGCTGATTTTCAGTTGCCGAATATCTACACCTTCTAATCGAATGCAACCTTCCGTTATATCATAAAATCGCAAAAGCAATTTGGTCATCGTCGTCTTACCGCCGCCGGTCGGGCCAGCAATGCCAATGGTATGTCCGGCGGGGATATTCAAATTAAAGTTTTTTATAATCGGAATCCCTGATTTATAAGCAAAATGAACATTTTCAAAACGAAGATTCCCCTTTATTTCAGAGGGTTTGACCGGATTTTCTATTTCTGTAATCGAATTTTCAGAATCCAATAATCCAAATACACGCCGTGCTGCTGCTTGCGCCCGCGAATAGTCGTCGAACATAGCGCCGAGGCGCGTCACCGGCCAGAGCAAACGCTCGGTCATCATGGCAAAAAACGCTAAATTACCAAAAGTAAAAGTATCCGGTTTAAATAAAACCCAATAAGCGCCTACACATAATGTAATACCGAAACCCAATGAAATAAACATTCTTATAATGGGAATATAAACCGAACTCCAGCGGATGGCATTAAAATTAGCATTTCGATATTGCTCGGAAACCTCGCTAACTCGTTCTGTTTCATAGTGTTCCGCAGTAAAACTTTTGATGACGGCGATGCCACCGAGATTATTTTCTAAGCGACTATTCAAAGCGCCTACGCTATTTCTGACAGACTGATATTGTGGCGCAATTTTACGCTGGTAATAAAAACTGCCCAACATGATAAATGGAATCGGCGCCATTGCAATAAGTCCAAGTTCCGCGGAAACATGGAGCAAAGACCACGCGGCTATAATAAGCAATATAAATAATTGTATAATTTCATTAAAAACATTATTAAAAAAACGCTCTAATTGATTAATATCATCATTTAGAATAGACATTAAATTGCCCGTGCGTTGCTCTTCAAAAAAAGCCATTTCGCGGTCTTGCAAATGCGCATAAGTATCTATGCGCAAGTCATGCTGCATCCGTTGCGCCATGCGCATGAAGCCGCGATTATACAGCCATTGAAAAAAGCTTTCAAAACCAAAAATGGTGATTGTAAGAATCGTCAAGAATATAATAATTTGCCAGGGATCGGTTAATCCTGTTACATTTGGAATCCAGCCGGGAATTTTATTACTCACAGTATCAATAAACCAAGCCGTAAGGAAAGGCGGCATCAAATCAAAAATGCGATTCAAAACGCTGTAAGTGATGGAAGACCAGAATTGCAATCGGTAGCGATCCAAATAGCGAAACAGGCGACGCATAGGGCGTTGAGGGTTATTCATAAGATTAGAATTGTATCATGGTTTTATGGTTTCTTGTCGCTATTCGACTGAAAACCATCATTTTACAAAAATTGAATCTCGTTGCTCAAATAAAAGACTCCGGCAAAAGGCCAGATAATCTTTTATGGCAATTTTGGCTTCGTAGGTACGGGCTATAAATGCTTCTTTTTCCTGAGCACTCAAAGAGGAACGGGCGAGCGAATCCAAAAGTTCCCCGTTGAGAAATTTTATAGAAAGTAATTGTTTTTGAATAGCAAGCGTAGTCTTTTCAGGATCAGGCTGATTCAAATTATTTTTTGCACTCATATAATAAATAGCAGCTTCCTTCATCCCTTGTCCAATTCGCAGCAGGCGAGCATCCAGCGCAATAGAATCGCTTGATAATATTATTTTCAATTCACCGCCCAAATTATATAAAGACGGATCGGTTTTCATTTTATGTAATAAAGTGAGTCGTTCTTTAATCTTTTGTTCCAATTTGATATAAGCAGCTTTATTTTTATCTTTTAATTGAGCTCGGTTTATTTCTTTTAATTGCGCTTGATAATTTTTAAAATATTGCTCTTCTTTTTTTAATTTCCCAGAATGAATAATCGGGAAAGCCTCGCCTTCAAAGGGTTTTGGCGAATAAAATTCAGGATGCTCCTCTATCATATTTTTTGATAATCTTATAAAGATGACATTAGGATTCGTTTCATAATAAAGCCAGCCAGCCGATAAAGTGGAACAAACCAACAGAATCAAGAAAATAATACGCAGGGTTTTGGAGCGAGCCAGCTTTTTCATTACATTTTTTCACCGATTTTTGTTTCCACTATTTTTATTGCCAATTCAAGTTGCTCCTCCAGTCCAAGATGCGAATTATCGATTTCAAAGGCATCATCCGCTTTGCGCAAAGGCCCTACCGCTCGAGTCGAATCGATACGATCGCGCTCGTGCAGGTTTTCAAGAACTGCATCATAAGTCACCTGGATGCCTTTTTTATTTAGCTCGGTATAACGTCGCCTGGCGCGTTCTTTAATATCAGCCGTAACAAAAATTTTCACCTCCGCTTCGGGGAAGACCACCGTTCCTATGTCCCGACCATCCATTACAATGCCTTTGTGCTTGCCCATAAGCTGTTGTTGGCGTACCATTTCACGGCGTACCGCTGAAATAGCAGAAACCTGGCTTACATATTCAGATACGCGCATTTGCCGGATTTCCGATTCTACATCTTGCCCATTTAAAATCGTGCGATTGCCTTGTTCTTTGCGTTGAAAACGGATAGTAATTTTAGGAAGTGCAGTTGCTACCGTTTCAGGATGGTCAATTGGAATGTTATTCTCAAGAAAATAAAGGGTGACAGCGCGATACATCGCCCCAGAGTCAACATAAGCATAATGCAAGGTTTTAGCCAATGCCTTAGCAATCGTACTTTTGCCCGAAGCGGAAGGCCCATCAATAGCGATTACGATTTTTTTCACGCAATAAAACTATAAGTAATTGATTTCCTATTATTTACCTTTAAAAACAATTAGCAATTTTAATCTTATCGCCAAAGATAAATCATCTTATTCCAAATGACGATAAAGCCGCTGCCATAATTTGTCATAAGGTATTACTTCCAGTTCAGCGACTTTGCCTCGATAATAAAAATGATATTCTTCAAATTTCTCCAGAAATTTTTCGACGTTCCGCAATTTATCTAATTGAAATTCAGCCTTTTCTAATTGATATAATAATTGAATTAATGCTCCGGTGCGTTCATATCCTTCTTTTTTTAATTCGTGCGATGAGAGCTTGCGCAATTGCTCCATCAATTTAGGCAAGCCGGCATAATTATGACGATATAATAAAAAAGCTATTCTTAATAAAATATGATGTATTTCAATCGTTACATATTTAGAAGAATAATTGATTGGCTTTTGAATGAAGTCATTGATTTTGAATATTTTACGTCGTTGCCGAAGCATCAGATTCGGATTAATATTTTCCGTTTCCATATAATAATGTAAAAAAGCTTCAAATAATTCCCATTTCTCTTGCCTTAAATCATCCATTTTTTTGAAAATGGTAGAATCGGCGACTTTATTAAAAACGGCTAAAGCATTGATCCAGTTATCGGTATGTAATGAAAGCAGCAAGTAATATTCCATAAAATCGAGCCATTCCTGGCTATTGGCAGACAGGTCAGTCAACACGATTTCTGCATAAGCTTTGCCCTCCCGATATTGCTGAAGATGTAAATAAACCGAAAATCGCTTAATAAGAAAAAAAGTTTTTTTACGCTCATTAAAATAATCGGGCATACTTCGTATGTATTCCTCCGCTTTTTGGGCTATTTCCAATACATGATCATATTCGCGCTGCACTTCATACAGTAATATCCAGGCTGTAAAAACATGATATTGCACTAAAGGTGAGTCGGTTTTTCCTCCTACCGTGATCAATTCGCGTCCAAGTGCTTCGATGCGCTGAAGCTGTTGTTCATCAAAATGTCGAACCTGGTATTCTAATCTTGCTTTTTGAGCCAACTCTTCCGCATGGGTTTCTGCTTCCAGAATAGGCGTATGTTGCTCTACATGAGCATTATATACTTCAAATAATTTTCTATTTTCTTCCTGTACGGCGTACTCGCGCAACAAGCGGCTGCATTTGACAATCAAATCGGTAAAATGAAATTTAAGCGCAACGGCAAGAATTTGGCGCGCCAGTGACAAAGCCGAATTGGAGGCGTTGTAAATCAGCATGATTTCCACGAGCGCCCATTCTTTATTACAATTGTACTGTGCCTGCGTCCGGTTGGCGGCAAGTGGCACATTTACATCCAGAAAAAAAAGCGTATTATAAAGACGGCGCTTGAAGCGGGACTTGAGCTTGCGATACCGCGGGTCTCCTATATCCTTATTATTATATAAGATTTGAGCAGCGTCTTCATCCTTGTTGATCTTGCCAGTTATTAATGCCTCATAGAGTGCCCCGAATTTACTGTCTTTGTTGTGTAAAATTTGTTCGTCGAGCACCTCTATTTTGGCGATCTTCCTTTTGGTCAAAACGTTGATGATTTCGAGTAAATTTTCCATCCATCTTTGTTTGCGTACCCAGCCGAAGCTAATTACATGACTTAGAAGACTTAAAATAAAAAAGGTTTCACAATTTTTTAGCATGTGAAACCTTTTTTGTTATAATGATGATTCGCCGGGTAGCAAAAGCCGTTCACAAATGAACAAGCGAATCAATACTCATCCTCGTTGAAAAGAAAGTCGTCTTTGCGTGGGTAGTCGGGCCAAATATCTTCGATACCCTCATACATTTCACCTTCATCTTCCATATCTTGAAGATTTTCGATGACTTCCAACGGTGCACCCGATCGAATAGCGTAATCAAGCAATTCGTCGCGGGTCGCCGGCCAAGGTGCGTCTTCCAGGTGATGCGCAAGCTCTAATGTCCAGTACATATAAGATTTAAATTAATGTTGAAAATTATTATGATTTCCTGAGATGCGGTACGTAACAAAACTTGTATTATAAAAAGTCAAAATTTCCTAATTTTTTTCGGCAAATGTAAAAAACTTGGCGAATTAACCAAATATCTGTCTGATCGAAAAATTTCTTACCAAATTTTACACCAGTTTTTATAAAAATTGTAGTCAAGAAAATTGCGATTCTTTTTTTATCCTGACAATCAATCATTTATAATGACTGATAATTTCAAAGTCACTTTTCTCATAGCTCTTGGGAAATATGCCAATTTCTGACGAATTGACAGGCCCCGTCGGATCACAGATGTAATAACGCCTCCCTTGATAAGAAATTACGGCTCCCGGCAATTCTTCTTCCAAACTCACGGCCACGGTGAGATGATCGGGAAAAGCAACAACAATCATCGGCAAATCCAGGAGTTCTCTGACCAACGCGTAAAATAGCGCGGAGCGATCCTCACAGTCAGAATAAGGATAAAAAAATACTTCGTCCGCAATCATCGGCTTGCTTCTGCCAAAATATTCCTTGTCTTCCTTGTACTCGAAGCTGGAACGCGTAAATGCCAGCAAAAGTTCCAAGGCTTGTTTCGGGGTTTTATCTTTGACCAAATCCTGAAAACCGGATAGCAGTGAATTACTCAAAGCCAATGATAGCGGGAGTTCCAGGTATTCTCTTTCTGCAATAAGGGGGTAATGTTCCATCATTTCCACCATCGCTTTATCGTATTCCACTTCCAATTGGATTGGCTGGTTGGCGTATTTGAATTTTATTAGTTTTTTGTTTAGTTGCGGCGAAAGTTTTGGGAGCGTTTTTAAATAAAATGAAAATGCGTTGCCTTTGGGTTGAGCTTTAAAATTGAGCAAATACAAGGCTTCTTGCTTACCTGGGGCGCTGGAATCGCTATTGGTCAAATTAACAAAATTTCTATCTTTATCCTCGATCATCGGGATTTCAAATACCTCATCCTGGGAATGCACATATACATATACGCGTTGATCCAAATAAGTGAGCCGCGTATCAAATCCCATTTGCGAAAGCAAAAACCAACAAATCAATTCTTGTTCGCTACGGCTTTTCTTTTGGAAAATTTGTTTCACGCTATTGCGCATCAAAACATAACAGAGCCAATCGTTGAGTTGCAATTCTGTTTTTTTCTGATTCAAATCATTTAGTAAAGTCCTGTAATCCTTGCTTTCCAACTGGCGATAAAATTGTACAATCCCTTTTTCATCTATTGCCGAACAAGTCGCTGCAAGCATATCTGTATTATAGCCAATCGTAATATTTTCTGAGAAAAAAGCGACCGCAATGCTTGTCTTCGTAGCCAAAAGAGGAGGAGCGACGTAACCAAGGAGCAGCATTGACCAAATGATTCTTTTCATGAGTTTTAGTGATTTGCAAGCCAATAATTCCTCAAAACGCGAAAGCGTACCTTTCCATTTTCAAAAAGATACGCTTTGCGCAAGAAAATATTTTACAAGCAATCAATCTTATAATATCAGCATGGCGTCGCCGTAGCTAAAAAAACTATATTCTTCCTTAATCGCTGTTTCATAAGCTTCCATCACCAAGTCATATCCGCCAAAAGCGCACACCATTATTAATAGGCTGGATTTAGGCAAATGAAAATTCGTCACCATCGCATCGGCAATACTAAAATCGTAAGGCGGATAGATAAATTTATTCGTCCAACCCTCCGCTGCTTTTAGCATCCGTTCAGCAGATACAGCCGATTCCACTGCTCTCATCGAGGTAGTACCCACCGAGCATATGCGGCTTTTTCTTTCTTTGGCTCGATTGACCACTTCAACTGCAGCTTGTGTGATCCTGAAATATTCTGCATCCATCTTATGCTTGGACAAATCTTCCACATCAATGGTGCGGAAAGTACCCAAACCAATATGTAAGGTTATTTCAGCAAACTCTAATCCTTTGATTTCCAACCGCTTGAGCAATTCTTTACTAAAGTGTAAACCGGCAGTAGGTGCAGCTACCGCGCCTATTTCTTTCGCATAGACTGTTTGGTAACGCTCGCGGTCGCTGTCTTTCGGCGGGCGCACGATATATTTTGGCAGCGGCGTATTGCCAAGTGTGCCCAGGTCTTTCTGAAATTCTTCTTCCGGGCCATCGTACAAGAATCGAATGGTACGCCCACGCGAAGTTGTATTGTCTACTACTTCGGCTACGAGGATGTCGTTGTCATTATCATCGCTGAAATAAAGCTTATTGCCTACACGGATTTTTCGGGCTGGATCCACCAGCACATCCCATAGGCGAGCATCGCGATTGAGTTCGCGCAGTAGGAATACTTCGATTTTGGCGCCGGTTTTTTCCTTTTTGCCGTACAGGCGAGCCGGAAAAACCTTGGTATTATTAAAAACCATGGTATCGCCATCATCAAAATAATTAATAATGTCTTTAAAAACTTTATGCTCTATTTTCCCGGTATCTTTATAAATTACCATCAGACGCGAGTCGTCGCGGTTGGCAGCGGGGTCTTGTGCAATCAGTTTTTTTGGTAGTTCAAATCCAAATTGTGACAGTTTGGTTCTCATTCTCCTTCGTTTTCAAAAAATTGGTCGCAAAGATAACAATATTGCGCAGTGTATTAGTATAAATTTGCTTAGTTTTTCTTTCAGAAATAATTGATTGCCAGAAAGGTTTGCTTTTCCCGTTTCATAGCTTCATGATTTCCTGGTTTTAAAGTTCTTCATGATTCATTATTAGAATTAAACGATCAAAAATGGAAACAATAAAACCAGCATTTAACTTTCATTTTACAATACGTACAAGTGTACTACTTTGTTCCAAATTCTGAAAAATTTATCTTTTCCGCCTTTGGCAGATAAAATTCGTATTTTTATCGAATCATTTAGGAGGTTTAGGCGGCTAATGGTAGTTTCGAGGCTGGAATTGTCTATAAACTTTGGTTTCCATGAAAATTGTATTACGAATTATCGCTGAAAGTGTTTCGCAAGCATTGCAACAATTGCGAGCCAATAAATTGCGCAGCTTTTTATCCTTGCTGGGCGTGTCGATTGGTATCTTTTGTATCATCGGTGTGCAGTCGGCCGTAGATTCCCTGGAGAGCAATGTGCGTGGGAGTATTGAAAAGCTTGGGAATGACGTCGTGTACGTGCAAAAAATTTCATGGGCCGAGGACCCCGGAGATAACTTTTTCAAATATATGCGTCGCCCGAATATTGGCTATGATGATTTCGAAGCGGTAGAAGAAAGGGTAAATTCTGCCGATATGGTATCCTTTCATGTGGGCGTGGGCAATCGCGTTGCAAAATACCTTTCCAACAGCACAGATATTTTTTATATTGGGGTCACGTATGATTTTGGCGAGATGTTCAAATTTGAATACGATAAAGGGCGCTATTTTTCTCAATCCGAATATACTTTTGGTGCAAATAAAGCCGTGTTGGGTTATGAAGTGGCAGATCGTTTGTTTGGCAGTATTGAACCGATTGGAAAAACAATCAAGGTAAATGGCAGAAAACTCGAGGTGATTGGCGTGCTTGAAAAATCGGGCGAAAGCCTGGTAAATGTGATGAACTTCGATGAAGGGATTATCATTTCTTATGAATTAGCTCGGAAAATTGTCAATCTCAAACCGAATCATCCTTTCGGCAATACTTCATTGAACATCAAGGCTGCTGAAGGCGTCACCGTGAGCCAACTCCGCGACGAAGTCACCGGCGTATTGCGTGCGCACCGTCGCCTCAAGCCCAAAGAGGAGACCAATTTCTCGCTCAATGAGCTTTCCATTATCTCCGGCTTTCTCAATAGCTTTTTTGGCGTACTCAATATGTTGGGTGGGTTCGTCGGAGGATTTGCCATTTTAGTGGGGATGTTTAGTGTAGCAAATATCATGTTTGTATCGGTCAAAGAACGTACCAATATCATTGGCATCAAAAAAGCTTTAGGCGCCAAGCGTTATGTCATTTTGTTGGAATTTCTTATCGAAGCCTCTATTTTATGCTTAATTGGCGGCGTTGCCGGTCTAATTTTGGTAGGGGCCATTACGGCTATTCTTTCACAGGCGATCAACTTTGAGTTGGCGATGTCCGTAGGCAACATCTTATTTGGTGTTATACTTTCTATGATCATTGGCGTTGCCGCTGGTATGATTCCTGCGCTGCAAGCTTCTCGTATGGATCCTGTGGTGGCGATGCGTGCGAAGTAAGCTGGAGACTTGGAGATCGGGAGACCGAGAGATTTTATGATAAGGATTAAGTCTTTTGTATTTTTCTAAAAATGCAAAAGACTTCTCATAATTTCCTGATTTTGGAGCTTTTATCACCTGGTTAACTTTTCGAACCTTCAGCTCTATCTAAAAATCTTAACTTTTCTTCTTCGTTAAAGTGCTTGGTTTAAAAAATTAATTTTCAGAACTTTGCGTCTGAGAATCCTTACCATTATTTTTTTTATTAACACTTCGATAATATTTTCCAAAAATAGGCATTCATATAGTATCTTTTTTCCAAATCAAACACCTAATTTTGGACTTGCTTTTTGAGCTTGAGAAAAACTACTGACAGATAATAATCCGTTGACGCAAAGGGAGGTGTTTTTGTTAAAATTAGAAAAAATTATATTTGAGAAACAAAATTTGCTAACTTTGCGCATCTCAAAAACTTATCCCATGAGGTATCTACTACTCCCAGTCGTTTTGGTTGTAACGACATTGGCCTTAAAGGCCCAACAACTTTCCCTTTTTACGCAGTACCGTGAAAACGTAAGCGTAATCAATCCCGCAGCATTAGAATCGGATTTCCTGGCATTTGGCCAAAATCTAAGCGTTGGTGCGTCTTACCGCGCTCAATGGGTCGGTTTGAGTAATGCACCTACCACTCAGACAGTGCGTTTTTCATACCTTAATACCGAATTTAGCGGCGTGACCTTTATGACGGGGGCACACTTAATCAACGATAAGACAGGACCTACCGGATTCACTGGTTTTTATGGAAAAATCGCCGGCGTATTGACGCAAGACCCGGAATACGGCGGATTTGTAGTGGGTTTAAGCGTTGGTGCTGTGCAATATCGCGTGAAAGCCGCCGAAATCTTCCTGCGTGAAGACGGAGATGTGGTAGGCACACAAAATCAATCCCAGCTTTATCCTGACGTTGGTGTCGGGGTATACTACTATCAGACTGTCGGTGATGCCGACTATTTCTACGCAGGCGCTTCTGTGCCACAGGTGGTAGGGCTTGATCTGACTTTCAAAAATGATGCTGGTGAATTCTACACTAAGCGTGTGCAGCACTTCTACGGATTGCTTGGATTCTACAAATTTTTCGCTAATGATAGCTTCCTGGAACCTTCCATGTGGGTAAAATATGCACCAAATGTGCCGGTCAACGTTGACCTAAATCTTCGTTATCAAATGCCTGGAGGGTTATGGATGGGTACGGGTGTTTCTTCTGCCAAGACTTTTCACCTCGATGCAGGTGTCTTGCTGGGAGCAAATTCCTTGGATAATACCATCCGAATCGGTTATGGTTTTGACTACTCGTTCAGCTCTTTTGGGCCTTCGGCGGGTAGCACGCACGAATTGAATGTTTCATTTGCATTTGATCGTTAATGTATAACATAGCCGTGTTTTCAAATTATTTCAAATCATTATTTTCTGTACAACAGGTTTAATAATATAGCGGCCTAAAACCGTTGGTTATCCCGTGAAGAAACATAAACCTACGAAATACAGTCGTCTCATGAAAAGACTACTTTCCCTGGTGGTGATCGGACTAGCGTTCAAACTAAGCGTTTGGGCACAGCCGTCCTTGATCTTCTCACCTTCCTCCCCTAACGTCGGTGAACAATTTTGCGTTGATATCACCGTCAAAGACTTTACCGATATTATCTCGATGGAATTTTCCTTGCAATGGGATGCATCGGTGATTGATTTTGAAGGGGTGCAAGGTTTTGGCCTGCCCAACTTCAACGGTACTAACTTTAATACCAGCCTGGCTGGAGATGGTAAGCTGAGCATTGATTGGCTTTTTGCACAATGCAGTCCTAACGCTACAGGGCTTACAGTTCCTGATGGTAGTACGATCTTTCAACTTTGCTTTCGAGCCATAGGTGGATATGGAAAAACTTCTGCCATCTCCTTATCGAGCGATCCGCTTCCGATCAATGTACAAAGGGTAAATGCTTGCCCCAACAATATTGGTATGCTGAGCAAAAATGGATTGGTTTCGATCGGCGTACGACCCCTGACCTTAATCGCCTCGCAAGAAACCGCTAATCAAGGAGACTTGGTTTGTGTGGATTTCAGCGCAATCGGTTTCGATGATCTGACAAGTATGCAGTTTTCCATCAATTGGGATCCTGCTAAATTAGAGTTCGATGATGTAGTCGTACTAGAAAATCTGGTCAATCTGGCGCGCAGTAGCTTCGGGACACCCGATAATCCTGCTGTTGGTGCCGGCAATCTTACTTTATCCTGGGAATATACAATCGGCGATGGGATCACCCTACCTGATAGTACAGTCCTCTTCCAGGTTTGCTTCCGAGTGCTAGGCAATTGCGAAACAACGATTCCCATTAATTTCTCAGATTCACCAACACCTTTTGAGGTAACGAATGATGTAGTACAAGGATTCCGTTTGACAGGAGCTACAGAGCCTGGTCAGGTAAGAGTAGGTAGCTGCGCCCCAACTGGTTTGCAATTATCCGCCAATTGCGGTGAACCTGTGAATCCAAATGAGGAGGTTTGTGTAAAAATCAGCACGGCTGGTTTTACTAATATCAAAGAATTTAATTGGAATTTGGAATGGAATGAGAATATCCTTGAGTTTAAAGAAGTAAAAAGTATTAATACACAGCTCACTGGTTTTGACCAAGCTGATTTTAATAAAGCCAATGTATCCAATGGGGTACTTGGAGTCAATTGGTCCACGGTGCTCTCTGGTCTATCCTTGCCAGGTGGTGCAGGCGATCTATTTGAAGTCTGTTTCAAAGTAGTGGGCGTTGGTGGCAGCAGCCCTATCCAATTTGGTGGCGCACCGCCGATTGTACTGAGAAACAATACCAATATTGGCATCAATCCAACCAACTGCGCAGTAGAAGTGATCCGCCCCACGGGCGTAGTGATGACCGTTTCTGATGCGGAAGCACCCCTGGGTGAAACAACTTGTTTAGATGTAACCGTAGCGAATTTCAAGGACATCCTCGGCTATCAATTCTCTTTAGCTTGGGAACCTACCCATATGACATTTGTAGGCATTAATAATGTCAATATTCCTGGCGCATCGCTATCCAATTTTGGTTTAATCGGCGTTGATTTTGGTACTTTGACCTTCGATTGGGAAACCAATAATGCAGCAACGCTTCCAGATAATACGGTCATTTTTCAAGCTTGCTTTGAATTAACTGGCGATCCTCAGAATTGCGAAGAGTTATTGGTCATCGATAATCCTATTGAAGCAGAAGCAATTACAACCACTTCCAATGGCAATAATATCGGCGTTGTGAGTCAACCTGCCGAAGTGTGTATCTTGTTCCCGGAAGGTTATTTCCTTGATCTGGGTGAGATCATGGGTGAAGTTGGCACGGTTGCTTGTGTCCCGGTGACGGTCAAAAGCTTTGATAATATCCTTTCTACTCAGTTTTCCATTAGTTTTGAGCCTTCTGCTTTGCAATTTGATACGGTGCATATTCCCGGCAATTTGACAGGGCTTTCGGCAAGTAACTTCGATGTGAGTTCGGCGAATGTTGGTATAATCAGAGTCAACTGGAGCAACGCTAGTGCAGTAACCGTAGCTGATAGCACGCTGATTTTTGAATTGTGTTTTAACCTTGTGGGTCAGCCCGATTCTTGTTTTGAGCTTCGAGTCGGAGAGCCTGATCCTTTGGTAACGACGACCAATGGCGATGGCAGCCTTTTATCTGATCCGGGTGAAATTTGTATCAAAGACCGTCTGGTGATTATAGATACCGTAATTACCGCTGTAAGCTGCCCAGATACCGATGATGGTTCAATTACAATTTCAGTGATGGGTGGAAAGCAACCAGTGGGAATTACCTGGGAAAGTACGCCGCCTCAATTCGGTCCGACAGCCCGAAACCTGCCTCCCGGCCCAATAGTAGTAACGATCTTTGATAATTCTAATCCTTCACTCATTTTGCGCGATACTTTTGAAGTGCCCCTGAACAGTGACCTTCCAATCGCAGATGCCGGTGAAGATAAACCTTTTGTTTGCGATCCGCCGATCCTTTCGCTAGTAGGTCAAGGTTCAGCTGGTGCAAATTATTCTTATTTGTGGACGACCCCAAATGGACGTCTGACGCCTGATGTTGACAAGCTGAGTTCTGGAGCTTTAGCGCCAGGCACTTACATTTTGGCAGTAACCAATACAGAAACAGGATGTGTGGCAAAAGATACGGTAGAAATCATCGCCCAAGACTTTCCGCGTGCCGATGCTGGTTTTGATGATTCCTTCACTTGTAGCACAGAATCGGTTACACTGGGTGGTCAAACGACGACTACCGGAGCAAATATTACTTATCTTTGGGTAGCGCGCAGTGGCGGCGAAGTACCTGCGGGTCAGGAAACGCTTCAACAAGCAATAGTAAATAAACCTGGTACTTATATTCTGGCAGTAACCAACACCGAATCAAGCTGTGTTTCAAGAGATACGGTTATCGTAGAAGATTTGACCCAAGACTTCCCCAATGCAAATGCAGGTGAAGATCAGCCAATTGGGTGCGTCGAAGGTAGCAATGTTATCCTGGGTTCTGCATCTGTAAATGATACGCTATCAGTAGCATACGAATGGTTGACTTTGAGCGGAGAAGTGATCGCCAACAGTGACACGGTTCAAGTGGATTCACTCGGGACTTATTTATTGAAAGTAACGAACCTCGAAAGTGGCTGTGCCGCTATTGATACTGTAAAAGTTACGCCCAATGAAGATTTTCCTACCCTCGACGTAGGAATGGCGCAGGCTATCACTTGTTTGGTAGATACCGTGACGATCAATGCCAGTGTTGGCAACTCCACTAACTTTGTTTTTGAATGGACAGCTAGCGAAGGTGGGGAATTTGTACCTGGCACGGAAACAACACTTTCGCCCAAAATTGCAACACCCGGCCTTTTTCAACTCGCTGTGCGCGATACATCCACCAACTGCGCTATAGCTGATACCGTGCGGGTTGACAATGAAGTCGATCCTCCGCTTGTAGAAGCCGGGGTTGACACGATGATTACTTGTCGGGATACAATGCTAATGCTCGATGCCACTGGCACGGCCGAAGGTGCTGACTTTACTTATAAATGGACACTCAATGGAGAAGAAGTAGCAGCAGCTACTTTGCAGCCCGAGATTACCGCTCCGGGAACTTATTATCTGGAGGTATCTAATACTTTGACAGGCTGCGTAGGAATAGATTCGGTGAAAGTGAATCCTGATTTAAATGCGCCGCAGGTGTCTTTGCCTGTCGATATTGTAAAATTAAATTGCCAGACACCGACTAAAACAGTACAAGCAACTATCGCCAATCCGAATCCTGATTTTATTATCGAATGGACAACCGCAGATGGCAATATTGTAATGGGCGATAGTACTGCAACGATTGAAGTAGATAAAGCGGGCACCTATCAAATAAAAGTAACCAATCCTGTAAATGGCTGTGCTTTCAACGGTGATGCAGTAGTCGAAGATGATTCTGTGTTACCGACTGCTATTGCCGGCGACAGCACCAATCTCACTTGTATCACCGATGTCATCGCTTTGGATGGCGCGGGTTCTTCTGTAGGTGCAGATTTCACTTACCAATGGAATGCCCTTGACGGAGGTACACCACCTTCACCCAATAATGCTTTGCAAACCAGCGTGAACGCTGCTGGCAATTATGAATTGATGGTTACCAATATTCAGACAGGCTGTATCGGCAGAGATACTATCTTCGTCGGTGACGATAAGATACCACCTGCTATTAGCATTGCTGCACCGCAACAATTGTCTTGTACCGTAAGCAAAGTAACCCTCGACGCTACTGGTTCATCCCCGGATGTAACGGCCGAATGGAAAGGCTTGGACGGTGGAACAGCTACGATCATTACCCCTTTGACTGCGGAAGTAACAGAAGGTGGAAATTATGAATTAATCCTGACCAGCGATATTAATGGTTGCTCTGCTCGTGACACGGTTACAGTTGCAGTAGATGCCAACCGTCCGGAGGCAGAAATTGCCACACCAGATACCCTCACTTGCAGCGATCCAAGCATGACTTTGGATGCTACAGGTTCTACCGTTACTGGTGAGTTCCGTACCGAATGGACGAAAGTTTCCGGCAGTGGCACGGTACAAGTCAATGCAAGCAATCCACTCCTGGCAACCGCCCAGGGCGCTGGCACTTATCAGGTAAAAATCATCAGAACCAGCGATGGTTGCGAAGCAATTGCTACGGTAGATTTGGCGGAAGATACTAATTTCCCAATGGCGAACGCTGCTGCTGCGCAATCGAGTATCGGTTGCGGTGAATCTACAATGTTAGATGCTACAGGCTCTTCTGCGGGTGCAAATATCGCTTATCAATGGTCGGTGCTAAATGGCACTGCTAACATCGCCAATCCAACGCAGCAAAGTATTTCTATTGATAAAGCTGGAACATTCCAGTTGGTGGTGACCAATAATGACAACGGTTGTAGCGATACCACTACGGTTTCTGTTAGTTTCGATATTCAATTTGAATTGGCGAATGCCGGAGCGGATCAAGGCGTGTGCGAACCTACTGCTTCACTCAGCGCTAATGCACCTGCTGGTACGACCGGGGCTTGGTCAACTTCTTCCGCCGCTTCGCTGAACGCTACCAACCAAGCTTCTGTGACCGCCAGCAACCTCGCAACAGGCGATAACCGTTTCGTATGGACGCTTTCTGCACCTGGTTGTGAAAATTACAGCGCTGATACCATCGTTGTGAAATTAGAATCCGCGCCGCTGGCTGCCGACGATGCGCTTACGCTCAAAGTTGGAGAGACTTCCGGTTCAGTACTGGTGACAGGCAACGACCAGATCAGCAATGTGGCTTCTTTCAGCATCAGCATTTCTCAGAATCCGATGCTCGGAGCGGCATCTGTTACCACTGGCGGACGCGTCGCTTATAGCGTGAAGCCTGGCGTATTCGGTCAAGACGAATTTGCTTATACCATTTGTAGCAGCAATTGTCCGACCTTCTGCGATTCTGCCTTTGTGCAAATCTTCATCGAAGAAGACCCGAACTTTGAAGCGCCACCTCGTACCAATGCCATCACGCCCAACGGCGATGGCGTCAATGAACAATTGGTGTTCGATGAATTGCTCTTCAATCCAGAACAATATCCTGACAACGAATTGATTATCTTCAACCGCTGGGGCGATATTGTTTTCCAGGCGAAACCTTACAACAACCAGTGGGATGGCACCAACGAAATGGGACAAAACCTCCCCGAAGGTACTTACTATTACATCCTGCGACTCAATATCTCCGAAGGAATCATAATTCGCGGCGATGTGACAGTTCTGCGATAAAAATATGCCATAAAATGTGCCGCACCTTTGAGGTGTGGCACATAGTCTCAAAGCGTCCTACGGCTTAAAGCCGTAGGACGCTTTGTTTAAAAAAAAGATGTAATTTGGTGTCGCTATAACCCCTTGCACAATTAACGCCCTCATGCCGACAGCAAAATATAAAGGCCGATTATTTGCTACCCTGAATGCTGCGTGTATGCTATCGCTGGCTTTGTTTTGGCTGAGCTTACCGCGCACCTTTGGCGATGAGGCCTTCTTCATAAAATGGACGAGCATTATAAAAAAGTCCTTGCTCGGCATTGATAAAAAACCGCTGCCTAACAGTGTCTTATATATAGATGTATCTGGCAGCAAGGCAACCGTGGAAATACCCGACCCCCTCTACGAAGAGCCCACCGGCTACCACCATGCCGTCATTACCGATCGCGGGCAACTCTCAGACTTCTTACAGGCAATCGCCCAGTATGGCAGTGATATTCCGCTTGTCATTATGGATATTAGTTTTGAAGATGTCAGTCCGCAAGATAGTGTATTACAGGCTGCTATTGACAGCTTTCCCTTTCCCCTGCTGGGTGCGCGCCGCCTGGATGAACAGCATCAACTCGTGCCAAGTGTCCTGCAAATGCAAACTGGTGTTGCCAATTATTTGAGTCCCGACAATAGTTTCATGAAATACCCGCTTTTCCTCGCGGATACGCTTCCTTCGCTCCCTTTGATGGCTTGGGCAACCACAGAAGGGAAAAAATATAACCATAAAGGACTGTATCCTCGCCTGGATGAGCACAGGAGTCTTCACAAGCCCATCATTGACTTCAAAATTCGCCCTTATGACCTCAATACCGGCAACAGGGGCGATACGCTTGGCTATACGCTGCGCACAATGGGAACGCTGCTGTACGAATGGACTTTCTGGGAAGAAGCGGATATTAAAAGAATGCTAAAAGATAAGATCATTATTATAGGCGACTATTATCAGGATAAGCACCAAACCGTTTTTGGCAACTTGCCGGGGCCGCTCATTGTGCACAATGCCTACCTGACTTTGGTGCAAGGCGAAAGCCTCATCCCCTGGAAATGGGTGCTACTCTTATATGCCTTATTTTGGTGGATGTCCGCAAGAGCATTCAATGAAATAGCAAATCGGCAAAGCGACAAACAAAACAATATAAAATCCGCCGTGGGGCGCATCATTGTAGATAGCATCGACGAAACCTTTTTTCTGGCCTTGGGTACCATTCTCTCCTATTTTCTATTCAATATCCATATCAATATCCTGATATTGCTCATTTATCTCAAGTTCGTTTCGTATATTTTGGGGCGTTTTGTCTTCACAAAACCCATAGCTGCATCTTCATCTTAAACGCGCATATTTATGAGAACGATACTATTCATCGCTGGTTTATTCTTTCTAATCAATCACACAACCGCTCAAAATTATTACGTCGCCACGCTGAAAGGGGACGTCTATTATCAGAATAAGCTCCTCAAAAAAAAGGATAAGGTTATCCCCAAAGGGAATATTCGTTTCAAAAATGCAGACAGTTACGTCAAACTCTCCGGCCGGGCGGTCTTTATGTACTTTCTGCCAGGATGGGTCGCGCTTCCGGCAATGAATTTCTGCTCACGCTCAGCAATGAACTGTTTCCCAAGATACGCTTATTAACAACGGCTGCACCTACCATGTCTTTTGATTTTCATCCGAACATATTAAATACCTGGCGCTTTCTGGGGCATCATTATTCCTTTCTTGATAAAACCAAATTAGCCATCGATACTGCTTTTACTGCCAATGGGCAAATGATTTATCTTTTACATGAAACCAATCAAGGGCTTTTTTATAAAAAAGTAAAGATTCAACGCAATTCCATTCTGATGTTTCGCATAGATGATTTCGCGGTAAGCGCTGACAATCCATTAAAGGGAACGCTTGTGGTACAAATTAGCGATCCCGCTTTGCTCGATACAATTATTGCTAACTACAAGACGCTAAACGAAGTGATAGAGATGCCCGTTTTTGCCAAAGAAGAGAACAAATCCACCAATCAAATTCTGGATATATTGAATGTGCGTCAGATTATTAGCAGGCGCGCCTTCATAAAAGATATGCGTTTTCTTGCAAAAAGTTGCGACGCCAAATCCCAAGAGGAATTTTTGAATACCGTTGGCGTCAAGGAGTATATTTCTGAAAACTATGGGAATGTATATAAGCTCGAACAAGTACTGAGCAAAGATGTGGGCTTGCCTGAGTCTAATTAGATTATTTTTATTTTGATTCATGAAATGAATTTTATCATTTAAGATGTCTCATTTTGAATTTGGGATGTCCCAAACAGCAATTGGGCATCCCTAAATCCGACTCAGGCATTCCCAGCTTCCATTTTTGCCTTCTCAAACTCAAAATAGGCAGCCCCAGATTCAAAATGGGATGCCCTAAATCTGATCTGGGCATTCTCAGATGGTGTTTGGGACGCCCTGGATGTAATTTAGGGCGTCCCATTTTAGACTTAGGGAATCCCAATTCACATTTGGGCATGCCTAAATTTCATTTGGGGCAGCCCATTTTTGATTCAGGACGCCCTAAATCAGAACCAGACCGTTTCAAAAGGCACTTGTGGCAGCACAGCTGTCATGGTTGCTGTTTTTAATGGTTCTGAAGAATTTTTTATTTACGTATTTGACATTTTAATTTCTGTATTATATATTTGTAATATCAAACATCATTCGCACAAACTTGCCAAAATGCTCGCAGTCTTTCTCAAAAGCGAGCGCCCTTAAGATTAGCTATTACATTTATTTTATCACTATTAAAATGATATAGTCATGAAAGACTACATACCTGCTAATGATGCAGAATTTCTGCTGTGGTTTAACAATCTTAAAAACAAAACCCTTATGCATGGTTATAATGTCGGCTTATCACAAGAGGATATGTCCGAGATTGATATAGAGGGCGAGACGATCAAGCAAGCCATTCAAGAAGCGAACACCAAAAAAGAGGAAGCCGCCAAAGCGATCACTTACAAAAACGAAGTGCGTGCTGCTTTTCTCAAGAAGTTGCGCAAAATTATAGCCCGCATCAAAGCGCATCGGAATTATACCAATTCTTTGGGACAGGAATTAGGCATTATTGGTAAGACCGCAAGTTTTGATGCGAGCAACTATAAGGCAAATCTCTCCGGGGAAGTTACGGGCGGTCTGGTGAAGCTCAAATTTCAGAAAAAGGGCGTGGATAGTGTAAATATATACTACCGAAAGAAGGGCGAAGTCACTTGGCGTTTCCTGGCACGCGATACGCGCAGCCCTTATGAACACCGTATTCAATTGGAAAATCCTGCACAGCCGGAGCATTGGGAGTACAGAGCTTATGGCGTCATCAAAGATGTGGAGATTGGTCAGCCCAGCGATGTGGTGGAAGTGATTTTTGGAGTATGAGAGCAGTGGGAAGGAAGCGTCCTACGGCTCCGAACCGTAGGACGCTTTGATAGCTTAATTCAACAATTCATAAATCCCGGCAATGCCTTGCCCGCCACCAACGCAAGCGGTCACCATACCATATTTATTACCTCTGCGACGCATTTCGTTGAATAATTGTGTGGAGAGCTTCGCGCCGGTACAGCCCAGCGGGTGACCAAGGGCAATCGCGCCACCATTGACATTCACAATATCAGGATTTAAGCCTGCTTCTTGAATCACTGCCAAGGATTGTGCACCGAATGCTTCATTCAATTCGATCAGATCAATATCATCGAGTTTCAAACCCGCTTGTTTCAAAGCTTTGGGAATCGCCGCCACCGGACCTATTCCCATGTGAATCGGCTCTACACCAGCAACGGTACAGCCCGCCAGCCGCGCGATTGGCTGTAGGTTCAATTGCTTGAGCATTTCCTCACTCACCACCAGCACAAAGGACGCGCCATCGGAAGTTTGAGAGGAATTACCAGCCGTCACCACGCCGCCATTCGCAAATGCGGGCAGAATTTTGGCTAAGGCCTCCATATTGGTATCGCGGCGCACACCTTCATCGGTATCGACTACATGGGAGGATTCCACGCGCTTGTTGTCTTTGACAAAAACATCGGGTACGGTGACGGATACAATCTCGTCCTTGAATTTGCCCTCGTCAATGGCTTTGCCTGCGAGTGTATGCGAACGCAGCGCAAAAGCATCAGATTTTTCGCGGCTGATGTTATATTTCTTTGCCACAGCTTCGGCGGTCAAGCCCATGCCCGTGAGGTAGTTGGGATTGGTGCTGGCAACGGCATAGCTGGGCGCGAGTTTGTAACCCGTCATCGGAATCATGCTCATGTTTTCAGTACCGCCAGCAATATAAATATGTCCCATGCCAGCGCGGATTTTGGCGACGGCAATGGAAATGGTTTCCAACCCAGAGGCGCAGTAGCGATTCACTGTCATGCCGGGAGCTTCTTTGCCCAAGGCGCGGAGGGAAATTTGTCGCCCGATCTGAAAGCCTTGCTCGCCTTCGGGGTTCGCGCAACAGACGATGACATCGTCCACGAGTTTGGGGTCAAGTTCCGGTACTTGGGACATCAAGTATTTCACCACGTCCACCGCCAGATCATCGGAACGATAATTGCGGAATCCGCCTCTGCCGGCTTTGCCCACTGCGGAGCGATATGCTTTGATGATGTATGCTTCCATGTTTCATTAGATGCCAGATTGAAGGATGCCAGATGCCAGACAGCACGGCAAATACAATCTGATTTTCAGGAAATTTTATTTTTAAATCCATCGATCATTTTCTGTAATGTTGTCAATTTCGTAACGAGTATATCCATTTTTTCTTGATCAAGAAAACTTAGCTGTCCAGCTAAATACAATTGTGTTTCCAATTCAAAAGCGGAGCCTTGAGCAATATCTATAAAATGAGCTAATTGAGCATCAGAACCTCGACCGCAGCCCTCTGCAATATTAGATGGTATAGAAACTGCTGCTTTCCGCATTTGTTGAATCAAACCATACTGCTCGTACTTTGGAAAATCGGAAGTCAGTTTATAAATCTCCTTTGTGATTTCCATCGAATCCTGCCAAATCTTCATCTTTTTAAAATCCTGTCTTTTCATCGTGTAAACTTGTTTTGTCAGCTATCTGAAATCCTTGAGTACTTGTCTGGCATCTTCAAATCCGGCATCTGGCATCAGTTTCGTAATGGCTTATTATTTTGCAACATATATTGAATTCGCTCCAGCGTTTTCTGTTCTCCGCATAGGCTGAGGAAAGCTTCCCGCTCAAGGTCTAACAAATACTGCTCGCTCACTTGCTGCGCACCGGTTAGGTCTCCACCGCAGAGTACCCAGGCGATTTTGTGGGCGATTTTGATGTCGTGCTCGCTAGCGTAGTTGCCTAATTTCAACTCATTTGCAGCTGTATAAAGCGCCGCCAGACCAGTACGTCCCAGCACGGTCACATCTTCGCGCATGGTGGGCATCACATAGTTGTCAGCTAATTCCAATACCTTTTGCTTCGCTTCGGCGATGTTGCGGTCTTTGTTGAGCACGACGCTGTCTTTCTTCGGTAACAAATAGCCATAATTAAACGCTTCGTGGGCGGAAGTTGCCACTTGTGCAAGGGCAATGGTTTTGAATTTTTCAATCAAAGTGGGAATTTGCACATCACCTTGAAAGAAAGCATCGGACGTACGCACCGCAAACTCCTTCGTACCAGCGCCGCCAGGAATGATTCCCACGCCGACTTCCACTAAACCGATATACGATTCCGCTGCACAAACCGCTGCATCACAGTGCATTACTAATTCACAGCCGCCACCAAAAGTGTAACCCTGAGTGGCAATCACCACCGGGATTTTGGAGTAACGCGTGCGCATCACCGTTTGCTGGAAGAGGTTTACTGCCATATTCAACTCGTCGAATTCCTGCTGGTAGGCAAGCATAGCAATAAGCATCAGATTTGCGCCAACCGTGAAATTCGTAGCATTGTTGCCAATAACCAAGCCATTCCAGTCTCCTTCCTCTGCAATCTGAATCGCTTCGTTCATGCCGCGCAGCACGCCCTCGCCGATAGAGTTGTGCATACTCGTGAATTCCAGACAAAGCACGCCGTCGCCAATGTCGTGTAGGATGATTTCGCTATTTTTGAATACCGGCGCTTGATCGCGATAATTGTCAAGGATAATAAATTCTTCGGTACCTGGGATCGCTTTATAGCTTTTACTAGAAATGTCATAATACAAACGTTTGCCGCCTTCGCGTTTGTAAAAAGAAGAGTTTCCGGCATCAAGCATTTCTTTCACCCAAACTGCGACCTTTTCACCTTGTGCCTCTGCGCCCTTAATCCCTTCCGCCACGCCAATGGCATCCCAATATTCAAAAGGTCCCATTTCCCAAGCAAAACCTGCGCGCAGCGCATCATCGATGCTGTACAAATGGTCGGTAATTTCAGGAATGCGATTGGACACATAAGCGAACAAACCGAGTAAGGAACGGCGCACGAGTTCACCGCCTTTATCCTCGGCAGTAAACATTGCCTGAACGCGCTTTTTTAAATCATCTATTTGCTTCGCGGCTTTCAGGCTCGGCAATTCCGATTTTTGAGAAGGCTCGTATTGCAAAGTTTCCAAATTCAAAGCCAGGATAACCGGTTTGCCGGAAGCATCTTTTTCTTTGGTTTTTTCGTAGAAACCCTTGCCAGTCTTATCTCCGAGGAATTTATTTTCCAGGAGGAACTCCATGTATTTTGGAATCACAAAAGCGGAAGCCTGCTCGTCGTCAGGGCAATTATTGCGAATACCTTTTATAACATTAACAGCAGTATCATGCCCCACCAAATCGCCGAGGCGGAAAGTTCCTGTTTTGGGGCGACCAATCGCAGGGCCAGTGAGCTTATCGACATCTTCGATGCGCAAGCCCAGTTCTGTAGTGAGTTGATAAATCTTAGCCATCGCATAGACGCCTACGCGGTTGCCAATGAAGGCAGGCGTATCCTTAGCGAGTACTGTCTGCTTGCCTAAGTACACATCGCCGTAATGCATCAGAAAATCTATGACCTCAGAATCGGTGTCTTTTGTAGGAATAATTTCAAACAAACGCAGATAGCGCGGCGGATTGAAGAAATGCGTACCGCAGAAATGTTTCTTGAAATCCTCGCTCCTGCCTTCGGTCATCAGGTGAATGGGAATACCGGAGGTATTGGACGTAATCAAAGTGCCAGGCTTGCGAAGCTGATCTACTTTTTCCAGGACTTGTTTTTTGATGTCCAAGCGTTCCACCACCACTTCGATGATCCAGTCGCAATCCTTGATTTTGGCAAAATCGTCTTCAAAATTGCCTGTTTTGATGCGGCTGGCAAATTTTGTATCATAAAGTGGCGCAGGCTTGGATTTGATGGCATTTTGCAATGCCGTATCCGCGATGCGGTTGCGGGCTTTTCGGTCTTTTTGTTCGGTTTCGCTTAGGTTGGGCGGCAGGATGTCGAGCATCAATACTTCCAAGCCGATATTGGCAAAATGGCAGGCAATACCTGAGCCCATCACACCTGAGCCAAGTACTGCCGCTTTTTTGATTCTTCTCATAAAGGCGTTGTCGGTTATTTGTTATTAGTTAACGGAGAGATAAGTATTAGTAAAAACCGTTAAGCAATAGCAAAGGTTTAAAATTAGCGAAAATTCGCTAAACTTTGCAAAAATAAAAATTTCGCTGATTCAACTGAATAACCGACAACGTATTTTCATTCTTTTATAAAGAATTTTGTTTAAATGCTTAGATCAATGCCTTCCCCAGAGTTCTACAACTGCTTTATCTTCTGAGAAATTTTTCGTATCGTACCAAAATACGACTTTGTGAATGATGCGTCGCTTCCCTTCTAAATTTAAAGCGCGAGAAATAGTGCCAGCAGGCATAGAAACATCGACATTAATGTCCTGCACATCGCCGTTGCGGAAGTGCACAGCGATTCGATGGAGATTGATACCACCTTTTTCAACATGAATGCGGAGCGCAGTGAACGCACCTTCGTAGCCCGTCACCAGAATTTCATCCCGATCTACTTTGTAGTTGACTTTTCTTTGTCCCAGTTTTTCCCATTTATCTGCTGGCGTTTCGTTTGGAGGAATCACATTTGCAAAAGAGATAAAAGAAGCAAGGCAAAAGAACAAGGTGAAAAGTTGGAATTTTAAGTTGATTCTCATGGCGTTAAGTTTTTTTTTGTAAATGTCTAAAGTTGTTGACGCATTATCTGACTTCCTATTTTGAAAAAGGTTTAATCAAGAATAAAAAATGCGGCTACATTCCTAGAACATAGCCGCGAGAGCGTATGTGTATGTAGATTGCCTTTATCCGGCTTTTACGATGCGTTTTTGTTGAATCAAACGCCCATCATAAGTCACTTTCAAGAAATAAATACCAGGCATAAACTCGTTGATTTCAAGCGAAGCTAAAATTTCAGCGCCACCTTCAAATCTCCATTCTTTTACAATATTGCCAGCCATATCCACCAATTGAACCCCGATACGGTTGATGCCGGTGGTTTGAGGCAAACGAAGATTGATGCAGCGTGTAGCCGGGTTCGGATAGGTTTGAATATCATCTTCTCCACATTCTCTTACTAAAAATCGCAAGCCATTAACTTCCAATGCACCGCAAATCTCGCCGCCGCCTTGTGTCAGCAAGCCATTGACTTCAAAGCCAGTCGTGACGCCCAATTGAATCGTGCTCAAATCCAAAGTCATTGGATCGTACACCAAAGTATGAATCCTGTCCACTCCTGCGCCTTCTACGTTGAAGTAAGGATTTAGTCCAACCTGTTCGATCACCAAACTATCGCCATAAGTCAATACATAAGCGACTTTAAAGCCATTTGGCACATCAGAACGCTTGGCAATTCTTGCAAAAAGGAAGACAATCCGACGATCATTATCATTTGTGCACAAGACAGAATTTAATCCATTATAAGTCAATCTTCCCAAGTCGATTTGGCAATCGCAATCGTTGATATTGTATCGAGCACCCTCTACATCCAAAGCACCACAAATGCTACCGCCGCCCTGTACCAAAAGTGAATCAAGATCAAACCCAGTAGTGACGCCGAGTTGAATAGAATCAAGATTCAGTGTGGTCGAATCATACACCAAGGTATGAATCGTGAATATTCCCGTTGTATCGACTGTAAAAGAAGGTTCGCTTTCGATTTGTACAATCACCAAGCTATCACCAGTGGTCAGCAGGTATGCTATTTGGAAACTATCCGGCACGATGGGTTCTTGACCAGGCGTAGCAGTAAGAATAAGCTCCTGACCAGCATCAATACAGTTTGATTGACTTGATCCTAGAAGTGTCCCCGCATCTACTACACAATCTTCCCCACCACCAGTGCTACAATCCTCCGTCACATTGATAGGTGCACCCATCACATCCAAAGCGCCGCAGATTTCGCCGCCGCCTTGTGTCAATTGGGAAATAATATCCGCACCAGTCGTGACGCCGAGTTGAATAGAATCAAGGCTAAATGTGGTAGAGTCATACACCAATGTGTGAATCGTGAATAAACCAGTAGTATCAACAACAAAACTAGGTGCGCTATTCACTTGTACAATCACCAAACTATCGCCGGAAGTAAGCACGTACACGACCTGAAAACTATCGGGTACGACAGGATCCATGCCGGGAGTTGCCGTAAGCGTTACCGTAGAATCCTCAAGACAGGCTTCCATTTCAGCCATAAGCGTACCAGTTGAAACCGGACAATTACAATCCAACACATTAAAGACTGCGCCCATTACGTCCAAAGCGCCGCAAATATCTCCACCACCTTGTATCAAAAGTCCGTTCACATCAAAACCAGTCGTGACGCCCAATTGAATAGCGCTCAAATCCAGTGTAGAACTATCGTACACCAAGGTATGAATCGTGTACATTCCTGGGGCATCAATTGTAAAGCTTGGAATGGTATCTACTTTTTGAATGACCAATGCCTCACCCGAGGTGAGTACGTATAATACCTGGAAGCTATCTGGCACTGTTGGTTGTGTTCCAACCGTAGCCGTCAAGATCGCGGTAGTATCTACACAAGGTGCATCGCCAGCCACCAGTGTTCCAGCCGTTGCATCACAAGGTGCTTCCTGATCTTCACAACCGCCAAAACGGAATTTGACACCTTCCACATCCAAAGATGCGCAAACCGTACCCCCGCCTTGTATCAACAGCGCGTTGACTTCTACACCGGTGGTCACACCCAGTTCTATGCTATCTAAATTCAAAGTGGAAGTATCATACACCAGGGTATGGATTGTATAAATTCCCGTTGGATTCAGGTCAATATCAAATTCCGGCACGGTATCTACTTGCTGTATGATAAGATCGCTGCCTCTAGTCAACAAATAAATCCGCTGAAAAGAATCAGGAACAACCGCATCGCCTTTGGGAATTGCTTTCAGCGTAATTTGGGTGCTTTGAAAACAAATTTCCTGAGTAGAAAAACTACCGGCATCCGCAGGGCATTGCCCCCAGAGTTGCAGTGGTACATTCAGCAAGAGCGTGAAAAACAGTGTTGCAAGTGTCGCCCTAAAAGGGTTTGAGGAGTTTGGGTAGAATAGAAATAGTTTCATAAAATCAGTTATTTGGTTTTAGAAAAATGAACGTGTTTACTCTGCTCACAGGGAGCATAGACAGGTCTTTGCAGTACATACTTTTTCTCTGACTGGGGAAAATCGATTATTATTAGGAGCGTCTGGAAAAAACTGAGGTCAGAATATTACTATAATGCACAAATGCATAAAAGTAACAATGCGAAATCAAATTAAATGTTCAGGTCGGTTTTGGATATTCCACGACAATTGGAATCTTTTTGTATAAAATTGGATTAAAGCATTAAAATAAGTCCTTATGTCATTGCAAGAAATTATCAATAATTTACCTCAAATTGGTTTCGTAGAATGGATCGGCATTCGACCTATACGAGCAGCAGCAGTACAAGAAGTATCATCTGTAGAAGTCTCACAAGAAGAAGGTTTAATCGGGGATCATTACAACAAAGTAGGTGGTGCACGACAAGTGACCTTAATCCAGGCAGAGCATTTGGAAACAGTAGCTAAATTATTGAAAATCAACAATATAAATCCAGTATTAACTCGCCGAAACATTCTTGTATCCGGCATTAATCTCTTGGCTTTTGCCGATCGTACTTTTCAAATTGGTGAAGTCGTGCTGGAAATGACCGGATTCTGTCATCCTTGTTCAAAAATGGAAGCGAATCTTGGCTCTGGCGGTTACAATGCAATGCGCGGTCACGGCGGTATTACTGCAAAAGTGATTCAAGGCGGCATTATCAAAATAGGCGATCAAGTAAAATTATATCAAAATGGCTGAAATCATTATCGAATGCCCTCAATGCCAATGGCGGCCAGATGGCGGCGCGTATTGGGCTTGCGGTGGTTGCGGACATATTTGGAATACTTTCGATACGATGGCGCAATGCCCGAAGTGTGGACATCAGCACGAGCGTACGGCCTGCATTCCCTGGCGCGGCGGCTGCAATGCTTATGAACCTCATTTGGATTGGTATAAAAATTTGGATGATTTATTACAAGAAGAGTTAAATACTATATCACAAAAAGAAAAAATATTACTGCATTATAAAATTTAACAGTAATAAAGAGTACATAATACTTTATGTAATTATTACATACTCTTTATTACCATTTAATTATTCAACCTATCAACGTTCTTTCAATCGTCCCAATCCCAATTATTACTATCAAATCCGCCAAATCGAAACGTAAGCACGCCCACAGGACTACTGAAATCCGTATTACTTAATCCCGGCAAAAGATTAATACCATTCACCCAGCGATACCCGCCCGTGAACCCAAGCTTGAACCAATCGGTAAGATTTAGCTCCACTCCCAATTCCGGGGTCATCGTGAAATGCCTTTCTGTAAAATCGCTTTCCCCTTCGCGCCGCAATTGCGCTTTGCCCCAGCCAATTTTTACACTGGAATAAAGATGCAATAATTTATACTCTCGACTGGCATAGCCCAACCAAAAGCCGCCATGCTTGAATCGAAGATTATAATCAAGATTATTAATTTCCAATTCAGGATAATCGGTGCCCATGCCGTAGCCACCGAAGAAAAAGTTATTAATAATCAAAGCGCCGCCGCCGCCTACATCCGCGCCGATTTCACCATTGATCGAACCAATTTCAAGGATAGGGCCGCCGAAAGCACCCCTGATATCGAATTCATCGAAAAGGGTTTCCTGCTGCGCAGAAAGCTGATACACAAAGAGTAACAACAACGCAGATAAATAATTTTTCATAATTGCCACCATTTTGTTTTATAATTTCAATATTGCTGATTTTTGCTTTTTTGGCAAGGACTTTTGTCACTTAATCCTGAAAAATTCTTTCAGAACTTTATCTTGATAAATGATGTATTTAAATAGGTTTTCCCCCTATGAACCGTGCATTTTAAAGTAATAAATCGAAAAAAAATCATGGAAACCTTAGATTTTAAAGCCGAAGTATTAGATAAAAGTTTTGAAAAACCGGTAGTTGTAGATTTTTGGGCGGCGTGGTGCGGCCCTTGTCGGGTACTGGGGCCGGTCATCGAGCAATTGGCTCAGGAACAAACCGACCGCTGGGAACTCGTAAAAGTGGATACGGAAGCAAATTATGAAGTAGCGGAGCAATATAATATAAGAAGTATTCCTAATGTAAAAATGTTTTACAAAGGTGCTGTAATTGCTGAGTTTGCAGGCGCTTATCCGCGTCAAGCGATTATAAAATGGCTGGATGAAAACTTGCCCGATGAACGTAAAGATGACCTGGCAGAACTGCTGGATGATCTTGATGAAGACGCAAGCGCTTTGGAAAAACTGGAGCAATTCGTGTCCGAAAATCCTGATATTCCTGAAGGAAAGCTTTTATTAGCCAAATATTTAGCTTTTTCGCAACCGGAAAGAGTAGATGCTTTGCTGGAAAATATTTACCTCGGCGATTCATTATATGATGAAGCAGAAGATACCCGCACCCTGGCGCAGTTGATGTCCTTTGAAAATGATGGCTCGCCCGTTGCCAAAAAACTCGCCGCTGCGCAAGAAGCGATTCATAACGATGATCTGGAAGCCGCCATTCAGCTTATTATAGAGGCAACTACAATTGATAAAAATTTCAAAGATGATTTGCCGCGCCGCGCTGCCATTGCGTTCTTCCGCACTTGGGGACACGAGCACCCGCTCACGCAGGCGTACCGTTGGCGATTTGATATGGCTTTATATTAAAAATCTGCCGCATCTATAAAGATGTGGCAGATTTAATCATATTTTTATTCCAGGATCACTTTTTTCTTCTTTGGCAATTTTACAGAATACTGAAAATTAAGCTTTTCCGATTGATTCGGCTCAATCTTTAATTTCCATTTCAAAATGCCTGTTTCTTTATCAACTTCTGCGCCATTAGCAGATTCCAAACTCACTTCGATTTCATCGTTCGTCGCAATCGGATATTGGTCTTCCACAACAATATTAATCGCTTGTTTTTCTTATTACGCAATTCAATATCCCAGCCGCGTATTTCGGTCTTTTTATTCCCAATAAATTGATTATTAGCATTTTGCGCTTGCTTTTTACGCGTCACCACTACACTTTCATCGCGCCCCAAGGATAGGGTGAGTGTATCTTCTGTGCTTTGCACGTCTAGATGAGATTTGCCGAGATAAGTACCTTCAAAGTACAAATTCGCCTCGCCATTCAGCAAATTATATTGCTCCCAATTGGTCAACTGTGCCGTCAAATAAGCGGTTGGATCGATTTTAGGTGCGGTATAATATTCATAATAAGCCGGAATGCTATATTCATCAACGTTTACGGTATATTGCTTGCCATCGGCAGGAATATCATAAGGCAATTCGATTTTGAATTCAAAAGAGGTGGTGCCTTCCACAAATTCCACTTCTAATTTTTCTGCTTCCACCGCTTCTAATTTATCTTGGGCATAAGCTTGAGGAGCTGATTTTTGCATGATATTCATGTCTTGCTTTCTATTGCCATAAGCGACCACCGGTATTGGCTCATAATAATTTAACCACCAGGTCTGCAAATCAGGCATGGTGCCTGGGCGCGAGGGATTGCCCGTAGAAAGACTCAATTGCACTTTGTTCCAATCTTCGCCGGTATTCTGGAAAACATTGGCTTTGTACGCCAATTCGACCGGACTACTAATATCCTTGACCCGCAAATCATAAGCAGGATACCAACCTGCGCTGCGCACGAGATAACCCAATTCAAAGTCGCCCTGAGCCGCTGCTTTCGCTTGAATTTTTATCAAAATTTCGCTGGTCGGCTGATTGATGCGGGCACTCATATCGTTGATTTGGCGCTGCACTTTGGCGAGGTCTTCCTGGATTTTTTTTACAGAAGCATTGATTTCCAGCTTTTTAATCTTGATTTCACTCAAGCGCGTGCGATAATATTCAGCAAGGGATTTTAGTTTTTCAACCGACATTCCTTCCGTCCCACCGACATTTTTATTCGCCAAAATGAGATTTTCTTCTTCTGTAAGTACCTGTAAACTAATCTGTTCTCGATCAATTCTGCCTTGCAAAGCATCGCGTTCGGCGACCAATTTTTGGTAAGCTTCCGATTTTTCGATTTCTTTCAGATAATTGATCTGATGGCTCACCGATAGAATTGTAAAATTCCCTTCCGCCTTGAGTTGAATGCTCTGCGGGTCAAGATCAGGCGATAAATTGTTGAATTTCAATACGGTTTCACCCAGCGGAATGCTTGTCTTTCCAATGCGAACGACTTGTGCCCCCTGCCGGAATACCTTCACACTTTGGATGGTCGAAGCGACATCTTTTTCAGCCGGGGCAGCTTGTAATAAATTGATAAACAAGAATGTAGCGAACACAACAAGGATACGTTTCATGTGATTTTGCATTTTAATTCCTTTTTTAGGGTAAGGATGCAAATAGGAATAAAATTGCATAAACAAACCCAAAAATTTTGGAAATATTTTCAAAATATGTTTTCCTTTCTAAAGGATTTGAGAATATTATTGAGTTGGAGATTAAAAACTATTTTACTGCAACCGATTGCGTAATTTTTGCTATAATCTGTTATTTTAGCATTTATTTTGCTTTATTTTGTAACGCAATCGATTGATAAATTTTGTGCCGACTTATCCAATATTCAATCCTAACCACTATGAAAAAAATAGGAATACTGCTGATTCTGTTCACTTTATCATTAAATATAAGCAAACTCAAAGCCGAAGATGGTTATCGCCTCTGGCTTCGGTACGACTTGATTTCCAATGCACAAAAACTCCAGGAATATAGACGATCCATCCAGGCTTGGCTGATAGAAGGCGACTCCCCTACCCTATCGGTTGCAAAAAACGAGTTGCAAAATGGAATAAACGGTTTGCTTGGGCAACCAATTTCCAATGTAAAAACGATCCAAAAAGATGGCATCGTAGTGGCTGCAACCCTAGGAAAATCAGCGCTTTTGACGCAATTGAATTTAAATAGTCGCTTAGAAAAACTCAATCTGGAAGGCTTTCTTATACTGAATACCACCATCAATCAAAAGAAAGTCATCGTCATCGCAGGTAAAGAAGATATTGGCGTGCTGTATGGCGTTTTTCATTTTTTAAAATTATTGCAGACGCATCAAAACATCGAAAAACTTAATATTGAAAGCTCCCCAAAAGTCAAGCTTCGCATTCTTAATCATTGGGATAATCTCGATCGCACCGTGGAGCGCGGCTACGCGGGCTTTTCCATCTGGGATTGGCATAAATTGCCTGATTATCTTGATCCTCGTTATACCGATTACGCCAGAGCAAACGCCTCGATTGGCATCAACGGTACGGTGTTGACGAATGTGAACGCAAATGCACTTGTGCTGACGCCCGCTTATCTTGAAAAAGTAGCAGCATTAGCAGACTTATTCCGACCTTATGGTATCAAGGTTTATTTAACGGCGAGATTCAGTGCGCCGATTGAAATTGGAGGATTAAAAACTGCCGATCCGCTTGATCCTCAAGTGCAAACATGGTGGAAAAATAAAATAAATGAAATTTATCAATACGTACCTGATTTTGGTGGTTTTGTAGTAAAAGCCAATTCTGAAGGGCAACCTGGCCCACAAAATTATCAGCGTTCTCACGCAGATGGTGCCAATATGCTCGCCGATGCGCTTGCGCCGCATAATGGCGTGGTGATGTGGCGCGCTTTTGTGTATGATAATAATGTGCCTGATGATCGCGCAAAGCAAGCATATAATGAATTCAAGCCTTTGGATGGAACGTTTAGAAGCAATGTGTTAATCCAGGTGAAAAATGGCCCGATTGACTTTCAGCCGCGAGAACCTTTCCACCCTTTGTTTGGGGCGATGCCTAAAACGCCATTGATGATGGAATTTCAAATCACACAGGAATATTTGGGGCAAGCTACAAATTTGGTTTATTTGGCAACAATGTGGAAAGAGTGCTTAGAATCAGACACTTATGCAAAAGGACAGGGCTCGACCGTAGCGAAAGTAATCGACGGTACTTTGCACGAGTATTCTATGACGAGCATGGCCGGCGTTGCCAATATTGGCAATGAACGCAACTGGACGGGGCATCCCTTCGGGCAGGCAAACTGGTATGCTTTTGGGCGCTTGGCCTGGAATCATGAATTGACTGCTGCGCAGATTGCCGAAGACTGGATTCGAATGACATTTAGTAATGATAATAATATTATAAAAACATTACAAAACATGATGTTGAATTCCCATGAAACCGTCGTCAAACACTCGACACCATTGGGTTTGCATCATATCATGGGCGCAGGGCATCATTATGGTCCGGGGCCTTGGGTCAGTAGAATGTCGCGTGCAGATTGGACATCCGTGTATTATCATCGCGCAGATAGCATGGGGGTTGGATTCAATAGAACGAGCAGCGGAAGCGATGCTTTAAGTCAGTATTTTCCGGAGGTTCAAGCAAAATTCGGCACTTTAGAAAATTGCCCCGAAGCTTTTTTGCTTTGGTTTCATCATGTGAATTGGGATTATAAAATGAAATCGGGACAAACACTTTGGGCAGCGCTGTGCCACCAGTATTATCAAGGTGTTGAGGAAGTTCGGCAAATGCAAAAATCCTGGGATGCTTTAGAAACGAAAATCGATGAAACGCGCTTCGCACAGGTAAAAGCCTTGCTAAAAATTCAGGAAAAAGAAGCAATTTGGTGGCGAAACTCTTGTGTTTTGTATTTTCAAACTTTTTCCAAACAAGCCATACCAAAAGGTCTGGAACAACCCGAAAAATCATTAGAATATTATCAAAAATTGTCATTCCCTTATGCACCAGGCATTCGACCGCAATGGTAACTCGTGCCGCAATATAGTGTATGAAACTCTATTAATCAGACATTTATATATTTAAAAAATGAATCAACAAAAAATATCAATTATAACCGGTGGAGCCTCAGGTATCGGTTTCGCAATTGCTGAAAAATTCACCCAGCGCGGTATTTTCACATATATTATTGGTCGGAATCAGGAAAAACTCGAAGAAGCTTGCCGCCAGCTTGGCGAAAACTGTGCATTTATGGTTTTTGATCTAAGTAAACTTGACTTATTGCCGAATCTTGTGCAGCAAATCATGGAAAAGCACGGTTCTATTGACATTTTGGTGAATAATGCCGGCATCAATATGAAAAAACCGATGGTGGATGTGAGCAATGAGGACTTTCAAAATATTATTTTGACCAATTTGACCAGCGTTTTTGCGCTCACGCGCGAAGTGGTAAAAGTGATGATTCCCAAAGGAAGCGGTAATATTATTAATATTAGTTCTATGTCGGCGCATTATGGCTTGCCGCAAGTGATTGCCTACACCGCCTCCAAGTCAGGCGTGGAAGGCATGACAAGAGCGATGGCCGTTGAGCTTTCGCCGCTGGGCATTCGTGTTAATTGCATTGCGCCTGGTTTTATCCTTACCAGTATGTCTTCTGCTGCGCTCAATGGCGATCCGCAGCGAAAAGCGCGCGTATTGTCGCGTACGCCGATGGGCAAACTCGGTATGCCAGAGGATGTTGCCAATGCAGCTTATTTTTTGGCTACCGATGAAGCAGGATTTATGACGGGCACGATTATCCCTGTAGATGGCGGCAATTCGATTGGATTTTAAAAAAAGATATCATACCTTTTGCACTGATTTTCAAAAACAATGGATATGATATTAATGGAACAAACCATGCGTTGGTTCGGGCCAAACGACCCAGTGAGTTTACAGGATATTCGACAAGCAGGTTGTACGGGAGTAGTTACTGCATTGCACCATTTGCCCGTCGGGGATATTTGGACGGTAGAAGAAATTCAGAAGCGAAAGCAAACCGTAGAAGCCGCTGGTTTGACTTGGACGGTGGTCGAAAGCCTGCCCGTACACGAGGATATTAAAAAACAATCAGCTGATTATCAACAATATATCGAGCATTATAAAATAAGCTTACGAAATCTGGCAATCTGTGGATTAAAAGTTATCACTTATAATTTCATGCCAATCCTTGATTGGATGCGCACCGACCCGACCTTTACGCTGCCCGATGGCAGCAAAGCTTTGCGTTTTGAAAAGTCCGCTTTTATTGCATTCGACCTGTTTTTATTGCAACGGCCCGATGCAGAGAAAGATTATACTGCTGAAGAGATTGCTCGTGCCGAGCAACGTTTTCAAACAATGACCGAAGCCGAAAAAGAAACCTTATTTCGCAATGCTTTACTTGGCTTGCCTGGTAGCGAAGAACAATTCACAACATCGGAAATCCTGGCGGCTTTAAAGACTTACGAGCATATTGATGAGGCGAAAGTCAAGCAACATTTATATTATTTTTTGCAACAAATCGTTCCCGTAGCTGAAGAAGTAGGCTTGAAATTAGCGATTCATCCTGATGACCCGCCTTATCCAATCCTGGGATTGCCAAGAGTGGTAAGCACCGCACAAGACGCTCAGGAACTGCTCGATGCAGCGCCTTCACCTGCTAATGGGCTTTGCTTTTGCACTGGTTCTTATGGCGTAAGGGCTGATAATAATTTAGTAAACATGATACAGCGATTTGGCGATCATATTCATTTTTGCATTTGCGCAATACTGCACGCGATGCAGAAGGCAATTTCTATGAGGCGGCTCATTTAGATGGCGATACCAATATGGCTCAAGTAGTAAAAGAAGTCTTGACTTTGATGCAACGCACAGGCATTTCCATTCCAATGCGGCCCGACCACGGGCATCAGATGCTCGATGATTTGAAAAAAAAGACATATCCCGGATACTCAGCAATCGGTCGCTTGAAAGGCTTGGCAGAACTGCGAGGCTTAGAACGAGGCATTGCGCAAAGTTTATTTATATAATGATTTTGCTTTATTCCGCTCTAAAGTGCAGTCCTACAATATTTTATACATATATATTTACACCACTATAAATCATTCATTTGAGAAATTTTTTAAATTTTTCCTATTTTGGAAAACCTTTTTGAGGCACTTCCGTAAAAACACACTGGAAACCAAACCCCAGTAAAAATTTGCATCATATGCTGAAAAGATACTTTCAAATTGATGTACGTCTTATTCTTGCCATTATGATATTGGTAGAATTAGCGTACAACCTGATTCTCAATCGATTTGTACTCACCGATCAATTTTTTTATGATTCATTCATTCACGAACTCACGATAGAACAAATCCAGGAAGCAACCAATATGGCGCGCTCGTTTTCCTGGACTGTTTTTCTCTGGACACCGGTGAATATTTTATTGCAAATCGTTTTTATTGCAATCTGCATTAACGTTGGAGCATTGTTATTGCGATATAATATATCTTTTAAAGCTATTTTCGGGGTTGTTGCAAAATCTTTTATCGTTTTTGTAATTTCAAAAGTAATTATGATCGCTGTATTTATAATAAGAGGTTTGCAAAGTGTTGAAGATCTGAATTATATGCCAAGATTATCTTTATATGATGTGGTCAATTCATCCGCACTCCCGGAATGGGCCATCTACCCATTGCAGATAATAAACCTGGTGGTACTGGCATTTATATTGCTCACTGCCTTTGGTTTAAATCAAATTGATAAAAGAGGCATACAGCGCTGGATACCTTTTGTATTGGGTACTTACGGCACAGGTTTGGCGATTTGGGCCATTTTTGTTGTATTTTTTGTATTTTTATAGTAACTTAGGGTGTGAATACGTGAGAAATATTTATATATTTGCACCATCATTTCTATAGCCTAAGCAATTCTTATCATTCTACCCCCCACCGAAGAATTGATTATCAATTTGTATTTGGTAATAAGGTGGATGCCGAAAAACCTAGAACAGAGTAGGCACAATTACTCTAAACCCTTTTACAATGAAAACTCTTTCTTTTAATCAAATGTCTAACATCGAAGGCGGTCAGCGTCTGCGTAATGGTGGTGGCTACTGCGGAAGTGCACTTAGAATTTTTGTTGCAGGTGCTATTCTAAGAAGCCCACTGATTTTCTTCTTTGGCTTGTTTGCTGCTGCACAATTCTGCAGTTATGGCGGACACGGTGGAGGAGATGACTCTTGTTCAGCTTGCTAATCTTCGTGTTAGTTAAAGAAAAAATCCCAGTTTGCAAGCATTGTTAAGCTGGGATTTATTTTTCTTTCGAGCATTATCCCTCCAAATGTTCTTGTTTATGAATCGTTTCCAACAATATCATACCGAGCAACGCGATGCCACCGACTGTGGCGCTGCCTGCCTGCTTTCCGTTTTAAAATATTATGGTAGCAATGCACCATTGGATCGCTTACGCGAATGGAGCGGCACATCCACTACCGGGGCGACTTTGCTAGGATTATATCAGGCTGCCCAGCGCACAGGGCTTGAAGCGGAAGGCTTTGAAGCGGATATAGCGCATTTGAAATCGCTCGATACGCCTTGTATTCTTCACATTGTGAAAGAAGAAAGCCTGCTGCACTTTGTGGTTTGCTATCAATACGATGCTACTTCCAATACTTTCCTGATTGGCGACCCGGCAGAAGCAAGTATAAAGAATTTCTCCCCAGAACAATTAGAATCCATTTGGCAGTCAAAAACATTATTATTATTAAAAGCAACATCTAACATTCAATCAGCTGATAAAGAAAGTCTTTGGTATAAAATAAAGTGGATATATGATTTTATTAAGATAGATTTAAACCTGCTGCTTACATCCTTTACATTGGGTGTCATTATTTCCGTGCTGGGCTTATCGGTGGCTATTTTCTCTCAAAAATTGGTAGATGATTTTTTACCCAAAGGCGATACGGTTCGCCTCGTAGTCGGATGTGCGCTGTTATTATTTTTATTATTAGTCAAAACCTTATTTACTTATCTGCGACAGCTGTTTTTATTGCGACAAAACAAGGATTTTAATATCCGAATCCTGGAATATTTCTACCAATCTTTACTTTTACTGCCCAAGCCTTTCTTTGATTCCCGCAAAACGGGTGATTTGATTGCCCGCATGAACGACACTTCAAGGATTCAACAGACCGTAGCCATTGTATTTTCAAGCCTGGCAATAGAAGTCGTCATGGTCATCGCAGGAATGGTGGCGCTGTTTTCTTATAGCCCGAATATTGGCTGGGTGGCCTTGCTTTGGCTGCCAATTTTCACTTTCATCGTTTATCGTTTTTACAAAAAAATACTGAACGCGCAGCGCGAAGTGATGGTGAGTTATGCACATAATGAAAGTAATTATATCGATACGATCCAGGGCATTGGCACGATCAAGGTGGCGGGTAAAGAAAATTTCTTTTCCAGAATTACACATCAATTTTATGAGCGATTCCAGGAAGCGCGTTATCATTTGGGTATCACGGGGCTTTCATTTGCGATAAGCGCCGAAATAGCGGGCACATTTTTTATCGTGGGTATCATTTTGTATAGCTCTTTTTTGGTCTTGGGCGGTAGCATTTCCATCGGTGCGGTCATGGCCATTGTGCAACTCATCGGTATGGTGATGGCTTCTGCCGCCAGCATTGCCAATGCGAATATCGCTTTGCAAGAAGCCAAAGTAGCGCTCGATCGAATGCAGGAATTTACAACGCTTGTACCGGAGTATAAACCCGATGAAGAGTCACATAAACAGTCACTTACACATTTAGATTATTTACAAGTAAAAGATTTGGATTTCCGTTTTACAGGGCGTCCTTTATTATTGGAAAATATTACATTGGAAGTTCGTAAAGGTGAAATTATTGCTATTCTGGGCGAAAGCGGCTGCGGTAAAAGTACTTTATTACAAATTTTACAACGATTTTATATTCCTGAAAATGGTAATATTATATTGAATGGGGAGTCTTTGGAATCTTATTCCATTACAGATTGGCGTAAATTATTAGGTGTTGTTCCTCAACAAATTAAACTATTTAACGGGCCTTTATTAGCGAATATTTTATTATCAGAACCCGAAGGATTGAATGAAGAAACCTTCGTCGCTTTTTTTGAAAATTATGGATTTGATGCATTTTTTCAGAAATTTCCGGCAGGCTACGAAACAATCCTCGGCGAAACAGGCGTGAATATCTCCGGCGGACAGCAGCAAATGGTGGCATTGGCAAGAGCTTTATATCAAAAACCCCAATTATTACTATTGGACGAAGCAACTTCCGCGATGGATCGCAATACCGAAAGGCATATCCTGGATTTATTACAAAAATTACGCTCCGAAATGGGCATTATTTTAGTCACCCACCGCACCAAAACGGCTTCGATTGCGGATCGAATTTATATCATCGAAGATGGGAAAATCGTAGAAAGTGGTAATCATCAGTCACTTATGCAAAGTAAAAATCTTTATAGCGAATCGGTGATGGAATTAACAGAGTTGTAAAATAATTTCCTAATTTCTAAATATCCCAATTTCCAGCATCACCACCATATTTGCTGCCCATTTTCATACGTAAAAGGCCGCTCTTCCCATTGTTCACAATCCGTACAATGCAGCCATAGCAAGGCATCCGCAGGTACGTTATCAAATTCTAGTAATAATCCTTTCGATTTCTTTACACCAAGCGATTTCCATTCACTATCCCAATAAAATAATTGATACGTATTACCCGGTTGAATCTGATTCCGATCATTCGAGATCAAATAACGAATTTTCTCTATGCGTTTGGGTGCCCCCAAATCCAGGCCTACCCATTGATTTAACGAAGATTCATCATATATAATGCTATAACCATCAACGCCGTCGAATGCCCAATCAGGATTTGTCACCGAACCCAAAGGCTGCCCTCCGAGCGACGTTTGATCTTCTTTTTCAAAAAAAGCAAGGTCGCCAAGCCGCATTAATTGATCATCTTTGACGCGAAGCCTTACATAACGATAAGTATTTGCATTTTCGATATATAATTCCCGCCATAAAGTATTATAATCAATGCGATCCCGATATTGAATACCGCCGGCTTCAATAACTCCAAAATCAGGTAAAGCATCTTCAATCGTCTTTAACACCACCGCATTTTTAAAATCGGGCGAATCAGAACCTTCGATCTGCGCACCCGTGAGGTGATTGCCAAAAGACCACAACACACGAGAATATTTTAAAGGATATTTTCGATTTACCTTAATCGTTTGTGTCTGATTTTCAGCTGATTGAATTTCTCGGACACTGCCATCAAAATTCAAAATAAAAGGATTTCCGGCAGGTTCGTATTTACCATCTTTATAAAACATCGGCATATATATAATATCTCGTCCTACATTTTTAAAATGCGCCAAACCTTCTTTATTTATTACACTTCCGGCAATCGCCGACCAATCACCTCTTCTAAAAAGGCATAAAAAAAGCGCTTTTTTTCTTTTTTTATTTACTTGAATTGTAATATCTGCTACCGTCGTATATAATGATGTAACATCCTGCAAACGAGGATTGATCAAAATGCCTGGCATATCTTCTTCTGAAATGCCTATGGCTCTTGCTTGCGCGGCAAAACTGTCCTCCTGCGGCAATAGAGTACGCCGATACACCTTGGCGGGTTTGGCCTCGCCCTCTTGAATAGCAGCGTAAGCCCCGGGATTTCCTTCTGCACCCAAAAAAGGAATAGACTCTTTATCATTGATAATCAATGTATTCCATACGTGCCCCAATTGATGATTGCCCCACTGCGGTACAAAATCCATCGCTACCGGTATGCCCAGCGCCCGACCAGCATAAATCGCCAAAGCGCTCATATCCGAGCAATTGCCGCGCTGCCCTTGCATCATATTAGAAAAACTAATCCTGCCGGGATAATCTTCTACCTGATCGGTATAGCGAAACCAGATGGCGAGTTCATCATTCATCGCGCATAACACCTCATCAGCGCTAGCACCGCGAATCGGATCGGATAAAATCTTGCCATAACGCGCTTGCAATGCGCTTCGCCAGTTTTCGGTGCGCTCATTCAACACTTTATATGGTAAAATAAAATTGCAAAATGTCTCAAAATCAATATTTTCTGAACCCGGGGCACGCTGCCAGGCATCAAAGGCCTGATCGATATTTTGAATCAAATATTCAGCAGACATTACATGGGCATCATATACTTTTTTTATGTTATTTGAGTTCCGTTCGCCAATAACAGCAAGGATAGAATCCTTCATATTCTTGAGTTCTGCTTCCGATTTATGAGCGCTTATTGTAAATATTTGATCAAATTGATCCATCCATTCACCTGCAAAATAATGGTGCCACTCCATATTACTAATCAATGCAATAGCTGCTTGTAATTTTAAACTATCCTCGGGTTGCTGGCGATAATGCGTCAACACTTTTTCTAATTCGGGGCGGTTTTCACCTGCAAAACTTAGATTTTGCGCTAAAGGATCAACCGATTTTTCCTTACTATTGCAACTATTATTAGTCAAAAACGCAACAAATACAGATAAGTAAAGTATGATATAACGAGTGTTCATTCTTTTGTAATTTTGTTTATCCTTGTCTGATTGAAAGACCCCGATTCGTTTTACGATAATTTTATAGAATTGTTAGTCATTTTAAAAAAAAATTGACAATCAAACTTTATGCTGCGATTAAAAAAAGAAGATTATAATTGGCAAAATATTTCAGCGCTGGTCGTTGCTATATGGTCGGCGTTATTGGCTTCTGGAACATACAACTGGCGCTGCCTGCGCTTATTCTTTTCTGGCTGGTCATTGGAATTTCCAATTTAATTTCGCCCGCTGAGAAAAGGTTTCTACCTCGTTTTTATTGGGCTGATTATGCCTTGACATTATTATTTACATTGGAAATTATTAATTATATTTTTTCCATTTATCGCCCCAATAGCCTCTTTCAGTTTGAAAAGATATTATATTTTATCCTGTTATTTTATACTTTGCGCTTAACTTTTCAAAATAATACTTCCCGCGATTTGATATTTACAATACTGGGAGGATACGGCGCATTATTATCAATGGGTGCATTTTTTATTTTTCTTTTATTACAAGTGCAATTAAAGATCACGGGCTGGTCGGATGCTTCTCAATTCAAAGGTTTATTCAGTCCGTACCAGTTGCTCAATAACGAATGGGCTACGCTGGCGATTGCTTTTATGGCCTTTCCTTTAGTAATGGGCGCCATTTTTAAACAATCAAAACTCATAATTGGCGTGGGGTTGCTGGGTTTTGCTTTCGCTAATGTGGGCGTGTTCATCAGCTTTTCGCGGGGCGCATATATATCCTTAGCGTTTTTTTGGATATTAGCAATAATGCTTATATTATACTTTCGCAATTTATCTTTAAAATCTTTATTAATTCCCATTATCATTTCGGGTGGCTTGATCCTGGCTTTTATGATGCCAAGTATGCAGCCGCTTATGACCACCGTGGCGATGAACAAAACCGTGTCGCAACAGCGCAGTACGCAAGGCCGCATGGATATTATTAAACGTGGGCTTTGCCAGGCGAAAGATCATCTTTGGCTCGGTGCAGGTGGCAATAATTATCCGCTTATTAATGATAAATGTAAAATTGCGGAAGAATATCAAGGATATAGTGGATTTACAAATAATACTTATTTACAAATTTTATTAGAAAAAGGTATTATTGGATTGGCAGGCTATGCCTTGTTTTTCTTGAGTTTGATAGCAGCATTTTGGCAACAAATTATTGGGCAAACCGAGCAATATCGGCGCTTGTTGGCAATTTTGCTTTTTACAGGTTTATTAACTTTTGCTTTCCGGGAATTATTTTTTTCTACGCTTTTTTATGGTTCGGGCGCTATTACCATGCTGGCGATACTGGCGGCGGCGGCTTTCCGCCATACAGATCAAGGAAATAAAATCTTTACAAATAAATTTTACTTATTACTTTGGATTGTAATAATCCTGGCTTTTGGTTTTGTTTTTTATAAGAAAAATCAGTTTCAACGCGCTGCAAATCAGGCAAATAGATGTATTGAAGCAATAGAAAACGGCGATCAAAATGCTGCCCAAACTGCTATTGACCAGGCAATAAAAATCCATCCTGACATTGCACCTTACTACGCATTACGAAGTTTGATGATATTACAAAATAATGATGCAACCGATGTAAATAAAAATAGAGCTAAAGAAGACCTGAAAAAAGCATTGCAATTGAATCCTTATGATTCGGGGTATCTTTTTAATCTGGGTTGGTTAGAAAATTCTAAAGATTATATCGAACAGGCATTGACTTTAGACCCCAATCATGTTGAATTGCTAATTTGGGACGGTTTTATCCAAGAAAATCAAGGAGATACGCTGGGAGCTTTTGCGCAATACGAACGCGCATTCCGCTTGTATCCAGAACTTCTGGACACGCCTTTCTATACCTATTTATTACAAAATAATAAAGAAAAAGTAAATAACTTGATTAATAAGATCGAATATGATTTGCAACATGAAATAGATACCGCTTACAGCACCGTACAAGCAGCGCGATTGGCGCGGATATTATTAGCAAAAGACAGTACCGATGCGGCTAAAAAATTGCTGGATCGCATCATCATAGAGCTTCCTGCCTTGAATCGTCCTTATTATCATTTGGCAATGATTGCTCGGAAGGAAGGCGATGAAAACAAGGCAATCGATTTGCTCGAACAATCATTTTTCCTGGATCGCAACGATTTGCTTGTCAATCTTGAGTTTGGAAATATTTTTTATCAGCGACAATCTGAAAATCGCGGCGAAAACACGCTTGCAATCTATCATCATAAAAATGTGTTGCGCCAGTGGCTAAGTGCCAGAACCGCCCCTTTTGTTAAGTCCAGCGTAAAATATCAAGGTTACGTTGGGCTTCGGAATGATCTCATTAACACTACAATACTGCCTCTTTGTCAACCCAATATAGATGTAAAAAAAGTTTTATTACAACTGGCAGAATTGTACGAACGCATTGAAGAGCCTGAATTGGCAAAACATTATTATACCCTTGCGCAAAAAAATATCAATAAGATCAAAGCTACCGACATCAAGGATTAAAAATAATTAAAGCCCCGGAAGGAGGGCATCCGGGGCTTTCAAAGGTTCATAGTCATGAAGCGAAACAGCGAGTTGCCGTTTCACAAATGCAAGTTACATATTTTTTATGATTTCATCACCAAATTAGGAGCATTTTATCTCGGTAGTGCTATCAATCAAACGCGCAAAATCATACGTGACGCGCTTTGAGGCGATACTTTTCTCTACGCCATCGATAATCATATCCGCCGCTTCCTGCCAGCCCATATACTCGAACATCATTACGCCAGACAGGATTACTGAACTTGGATTTACCTTGTCTAAATCAGCATATTTAGGCGCTGTGCCATGCGTCGCCTCAAACACCGCGTGACCAGTGATGTAATTGATATTTGCACCCGGAGCAATACCAATACCGCCTACTTGTGCTGCCAAAGCATCAGACAAATAATCGCCGTTCAAATTCAAGGTAGCAATCACATCAAATTCCTTCGGGCGTGTCAATACTTGTTGCAAGGTAATATCGGCAATTGCATCTTTGATGACAATTTCTTCCCCTGTATTTGGATTTTTCATGGTGCACCAACCCCAGTCGCGGAAAGCGCCTTCGGTGTACTTCATAATATTGCCCTTGTGTACCAAAGTCAGGCTTTTGCGGTTTTGCTGGATGGTGTATTCAATCGCCGAACGCACCAAACGCTGCGTACCTTCTTTGCTCACAGGCTTGATGCCAATGCCCACTTCCGTAGGTGTTTCTGTGCCAAAACGAATTTTTTTGAATTCTTCCGGGAAGGTCGTTTTCAAGAATTCCATCGTTTTCATTGCCTTCTCGCCACCTGCTTGAAAGTCGATTCCAGCATAAATATCTTCCGTATTCTCACGATAAATGACCATATTCACTTGCTCAGGATGACGCACCGGACTGGGCACACCCGTAAACCAACGCACCGGACGAACGCAGGAATACAAATCCAATAATTGACGAATCGCTACATTCAAGGAGCGAATACCACCGCCAACAGGCGTCGTCAAAGGGCCTTTGATCGCAATCAAATATTCTGAAATATCATTCACCGTTGCATCCGGCAGCCAACTTCCCGTTTCGTTGAATGCTTTCTCACCTGCCAAAACCTCGTGCCACTGAATTTTGCGCTGCCCGCCGTAAGCCTTTTCCACTGCTGCATCAAATACGCGCACCGACGCCCGCCAAATATCAGGCTGTGCCATCTCCTTCAATAAATGGAATAATGGGATCATTCGGCACTACCAATTTGCCGTTTTCAATTTTTACTTTTGTTCCACTCATTTTTTGTTGTATTTTGTTAAACGATTTGTTGATGTATCGGCGATCTTTGCCGCCGGAATATAAACAGCGGTCAAAGTCCGCCATTATTGAGAAATTTTCGCTAAAAGCACGTAAAAGTAAGAATTTATTCCTTTTGCAAAGTTTTGACAAGCAGATTTTGACAGGAATTTTCTTTTTTTGAGATGCCGGACTTACTAAGTGTCCAGAAACAAGAAACAAGAAACCAGTAACATGAACCCATTTTTAGACCCGAACGAAGAACGAATGAGCACCGAGGAGCAGCAGGTAGAAAAATCCCTTCGCCCCAAAGCGCTGGAAGAGTTTAGCGGTCAACCGAAAATAGTAGAAAATCTCAAAATCTTCATCGCTGCGGCCCGCCAACGCGGGGAAGCCCTTGATCATGTCTTGCTCCACGGGCCTCCTGGCTTGGGCAAGACCACGCTTTCACATATCATCGCTTTAGAATTGAATGCCAATTTGAAAATGTCTTCCGGCCCGGTGATAGAAAAACCAGGCGATTTGGCAGGCTTGCTCACGAATCTCGATGAAGGCGACGTCTTATTTATCGACGAAATTCACCGTTTGAATACCGTCGTCGAAGAATACCTCTACTCTGCAATGGAAGACTACCGCATCGATATTATGATCGATAGCGGCCCCCAGCGCTCGCAGTATTCAGATTTCCTTGAATCCCTTTACCCTCGTAGGCGCAACGACGCGCATGGGTTTGCTCACCGCACCGATGCGCGCTCGATTTGGCATCAATTGCCACCTGGATTATTACGACGTAAAAACCCTGGAACGCATTATCCATCGCTCCGCTGATATTCTGAAAGTACCCGTCACCCCCGAAGGTGTACACGAGATCGCACGCCGCAGTAGAGGCACGCCGCGTATTGCCAATGCTTTGCTCCGCAGAATCCGTGACTTTGCGCAGATCAAAGGTGACGGCACGATTGATGCAGAAATTGCCAAATACGGACTCTCTGCCCTCAACGTCGATGAACATGGCTTGGACGAAATGGACAACAAAATCCTTTCCACCATCATCCACAAATTCAAGGGCGGCCCGGTCGGCATCAGCACCATCGCTACCGCTGTGGGCGAAGAAGCAGGCACGATTGAAGAAGTACATGAGCCATTTTTGATCATGGAAGGTTATATCCAACGCACACCGCGCGGGCGCGAAGCAACGGAAAAAGCCTACAAACACTTAGGCGTTGTACCCAAAGGGAGAAACCAGAGTTTGTTCCCGGATTTAGAAATTGAATAATTTTTGAATCATCATAAAATCATCCGACACATGAAAAAAGTAGTATTCCTGCTGCTCCTGGCAGCCTGTGCGCAAGCGCAAACACCTTTCATTCAAGAGCTTGCCTTTGGTAAATATCCTGTAGGCTTCCAAACATTTTTTGAATACGACAACACCCGCCCCGCCGTGCAAGAGCAAAAGGTCAAAGACAAAGGCCGATTGCTGCAAATCAATGTCTGGTACCCTGCTTCCAAGAAAGGAAAGGAAACGATGCGTTTCAAAGACTACGTGCATCTGGTTGGTAAAGAACTGGACGCCGACAACCCTAGTTATAAACAAGATGGCATTGCCAAATACTTCGCCTGGCCTGTTTCTGCGGGTACTTCGCAAAGCGATATAGATGCTTTTTTGAATCAAAATATCTCACTTTCCGCCGTTCGCGGCTCCTCAATTGCCAATGGCCCCTTCCCTGTCGTCATGCTCGTGCATGGTTTTGCCGTTGACTACGCCTTCCTCGGCGAATACCTCGCCAGCATGGGCTTCATCGCTGTACACGTACCCGTGAAAGGCACTACAACTTACGAACTCGATTACGGATTGCAGGATAAAGGTTTGGAAACGCAAGTCTTGGACTACGAATACGCTATAAAAATAGTCGCGCAAAAATTCAAACAAGCGCAAACTGCCGAAACCGGCGTCATAGCATTCAGCTTCGGTGGACAGTCGGCTCTGGGTATGGCCATTCGCAACAGCAATATCAAAGCAGTGGTGAGTCTGGATGGTGGAATCGGCTCTGATTTTGGAGGTGTCCTCCTTAGCAAACAAGCTTTCTACGACGTCAATAAAATCAACGCACCCATCCTACATTTGTACAATCCGAACGATCCTTACACCGATTTAAAATGGCTCAACACTTATAAATCCTCAAAACGAACCCTCGTAGCCCTCAAAAGCGTCGCGCACGGGCATTTCACTTCTTTTGGCTTATTGGATAATCAAATTCCTTACGTCATCGGCAAAAACGAACCCCGCCCCGGCAAAGCCTACGAAGCCATCATGCTCTACACACAAACCTTTTTGGACAAGCATTTAAACAACAAACCCAGTGACCTTGCAACCCTGCGCCATAAAAAATGGGTAACTGATTGCATTCAATCTTTTAAAGAGTTGTCTTAGCAAGCCGTTTGCCTCGATTTGCATTTTATGGTCGTTTTATTTAGACCAAAACAAGGCATTCATCTATCAAAACAGCGCCTGTTCTTAGGAAATTCGATAAACTACTGTACATTTGCACTCATTATAAAACCAAAAACAAGTACAACAAAATGAAAACCACGAAATTAATCGCAATTGTTATCCTACTCGTTGCAGGATTCAGCTTCGGCGCACAAGCGCAGAATTACGAAAATGCCATCGGTGCCCGCTTGGGTTATCCGTTCTCCGCTTCTTTCAAGCACTTCTTCAATGAAAATGGCGCAGGTGAAGTATTCGCTGGCTTCCGAGGCTGGTCGGGTTTTAGTTCTACGAACATCGGCGCATTGTACGAATACCACAAACCCATCGAAGGCGTAGATGGACTCCAATGGTACTTCGGTGGTGGTGCTTCCGTATTCTTTTGGAATTATAAATACGATATCTATGATGATTTTCCAATACCAATTTTGGTATCATGGGCGTATTAGGTTTGGATTACAAATTTGCAAATGCACCTGTCAATTTATCCTTAGATTGGGTGCCTATTTTTTATATTGGCAACGACAGGGAATACGTGTATAGCGGCTTTCAGGGTGGCTATGGCGGCCTTGCAGTACGCTACGTACTCGGTCAATAATTACTTGATCAACAAATATCAAAAGCCTGCTTTTCCATGGGAAGGCAGGCTTTTGTCGTTTGCTATTTCTGCTAATTTGTCGAAAGCGCTGATAACAAATAATTTCTCCCAGATTCTAACAATCCCCAATTCCATAAGAAAATGCCGAAGGCATGACAGAACAATAGACAAATGGCAATAGGTTAACAAACCTCGAAGAGGTGATATAAAATAGCGGTTCTATTTTACACGAATGGGAAACGGGCATCCTCCCGAATGATAGAAACAATCGTCCCGGCGGGACGAGTTATTGGTAGAATAGCAAAACAATAAACGGGCATGCCGTCAGGTACGCAACCATGTCAAATAGGTGGCGTACCTACGGCACGCTCCATCAGGGACATATCAAGTTCTACCAATATATTGCTCCTACGGAGCATTTTCCTCCCGCTGCGGATCATTCATTTATTTCCATAAATAAACGCAACATAGCGCTTGTGCTTCGTACAGGGCGTCCCGGCGGGACGAGTTATCGGTAGAAATGTCCAATAAAAAAACGAGCGTGCCATCGGTACGCGTTATATCAATCAGATTCCAGCATAACGTGTACCTAACGGCACACCACAAAAATCGGATCGTGTTTTTACCGATAATTTGCCCCGATGGGGCAGGTAGCTCGATTAACAAACACATTTCCACCGACCTTGCCCAGCATTCGGGACGACGCCCATTTCCTATTGCTTATTCAGCGGCTTCCCGTTCTTCTGCTGCGCTGCTCGTATTCCGATTTACCTCGAAGCCCCAGTCACCCAATTCCTGCTCCCTGCCTCTGAACGTACCCAAGAGCAAATCCCTTACCGATTTTACGATATATTTGACCGTATTCGGGGTTTTGGAGCTTTGTCCTTTGTCGATGCCGAGTGCAATATTGCGCGTTTGGGTCGCTTTTTCCTTGTCGCGGTTTGCTTTTCTGGCTTCTTCCAGTTTCATTTCGGCTTCGTACAGTCTGTTGTTCAAGACTTCCCAAGGCAAATCGTTGAGCAAACTTCCTCCGCCGTCCATATAATGTTTCTCCATCACCTTTTTAGCCAGCGCAATCAATTCATCCGCATTCTTGGGAATGATGACCTGCACCTTGCCTTTAGGCGAGTTGACCACAAAGCCCCAGTCGCCGAGTATGCGCTCGTTGCCGCGGTAATTCCCCATCAGAATGTCGCGCGCAGCGGTAACGATGGAACGCACCGTGCCTTCGGTATAGGCATTTTGGGTATCGTGCCATCCTAATAGCAGAGTCCGTTCTTCGTTGAGCTTTTCTTTCAGGCGATCCAGTTCGCCCTGTCGAACATTTTCCACACGAGCGATGTCTTGTTTTTGCTGTAATGCTTGCGCCAGGGTTTCATTGATTTTGCTGGCAGCGCCATCCTGATAATGTTTTTGTAGGATTTTGTCGGCAAGGGACAATAGCTTGTCCGCATTGGTCGGTATCACGACCGAAAAGTAATTTCTACTCATGTAAGATTTGTTTTTGAATAATGAACAAATAAACACACGCTTTAAAAATACATCAATATATTATGCTATAAAATAGCCATCGGGTAAAATGGTTACGAACTGTTGTAACTCGTTTACAAACGCCGTAAAAAAGGTGAGATTTGTTTTTGATTTGGAGTAGTTCTGTTATTTATTTTTGTAAAATTTACATCATAATAACACTATTCAAAGTCAACCCTTGATATTTCGTTCTCTGACCATGATATTTCGTTCTCTGACCATGATGTTTCGTCGTCTTCCTTTCATTTTTTCTGCTCTACTTATCATTCCGCATTATCCTCTCTTGATTTTTGGACGTCAAAACCACCTTTTCCGACCTCAAAAAATGAAAAGCAGACAACCATACATGATAGGAAGATATCAAAAAATGAAAAAAGCATATCAGAATATCATAGTCAGACGACAAAAAATGAAAAGAAGACGAGGAATAATTAAAAGAAGACAACGAAACATCATAAGTTTTTGACGCCAACAAGCTTTATGATGCCGAAATGGGCGATTTATTTAGCAAAAAAGGCAGTTTTATGATGTAAAAAGTTTGTCAGGACGACCGAATTGACTACTAACAAATCATAACGATGAAACAATTTTTGCACTCCTTGCTGTTGTTATGCACTTTTTTTTGCTGCAATGCCATCACACTTCTCTCTCAAAATACCTGGACGGGTAACACCAATACAAACTGGAATGACATCGGAAACTGGTCGCTTGGCACCGTGCCCATTGCTTCCGACGATGTCCTTATTCCGAATGTAAGCAACGATCCTGTGATTATGGGCGTCACGGCAGCATTAGCGCAATCTGTTGCCATAGAAAGCGGGGCTGTACTCACGATCCAAAGCACGGCAAGTTTGAGTATAGAAGGGGATGCAAGTTTTGCCATCTACAATGTGGGTAGTGTAAGCAATAGCGGTACGATCACTATCGGTGCGACGGTAAGCCCGGGCTTTTAAGGTATTCAAAATTTGGGCACTTTCAACAATAATACCAACGCTAATATCACGATCAACCGAGGCAGCATAGGTATCAACCACGCGATGGGTACTTTTAGCAATGCGGGTACGATCAAAATTGGGAACGTTGCTAACCTCAACAGCACGGGCGTGTATAATGAGGCGGATTTCCAAAACACTGCCGACGGCATATTGGAGATCAGCAGAACCAGCGGTTCTGGTTTTTACAATCTGGCAAGCGGTACACTCACAAATGGAGGTATCATCACTTTGGGCAAAGAAGCCTCGATAAGTGGTTCAGGTTTTTACAACTTTAATGAAATAGAAAATCAAACAGACGCTACTATTAATATAGACCGAACGAGTGCTGCCATTGACAACCAGCCCAATACCAGTTTTAATAATGAAGGTTTAATTGCCGTTGGTGCTAACTTTGCTGTGAACGGTCCTGGTATTTATAATCAAGCTGGGGCAGAATTTCTAAATACCGATGGCGAAATAAGAATAGATCGCTTCAGTAGCGCTGCAATTGACAATAGACAGAATGCTACTTTTACAACGACCGGGTTGATCATCGTTGGCGGTATTGCTAGTACCTCTGGCCCTGGTATTTATAATAGCGGCGGTGATTTTACAAACGACGGCGGTGAAATACGGATTGACCGCGTGAGTAGCTCCGGTATTAATAATGCATATTCCAGTGTTTTTGTCAATCCAAATCTCGTTTTCACAGCGGGTTCTTTCTCCAATCTCAACGATGGGATTATCACCATTGGCGCGAATGTGGCTACTGCGCTTGGTGGGCTGGGGATATACAATGAATCTCCTTTTGATGGAAGCGCTATCAGCACCTTCCTCAATGAGGGAACAATCAGCATCAATCGGACTAGTTTTGGTATCCATAATAATAACCATTCCAGTTTTACGAACGCAGGGGATATTACCGTCGGGGATGTGGCTATGAATGCAGGTTTTGGGGGTCCGGGCATTACCAATTATGGCACTTTTATGCATAATGCCGGAACCATTCAGATAGATCGTACAGCAACTGGCATTCATAACCAAACTTCTTTTAGTGGTACAGCTACCTTTACCAATGCAGCTACCATTATTATTGGCAGCATCAGTGATATGACCCTTGGTCCGGGCATCACGAATTATGGCACTTTTAATAATAATACCGGCGGTTCTATCACTATAGATCGCGTTACGAACACGGGTACCTCTGCGGTTTGGAATGGTTTCGGCAGTAATATTATCTTTAATAATAATGGCGTATTAAAAATTGGTACACTGGCAAATATCGGTAATATCGGTATTACCGTGGAGAGTCAAAGTACCTTCAATAACCTGGCAGATGGCGAGATTACCATTGAACGCACCGCCAAACAAGGTATTTATATCTCTAGTGCCTTCAATAATCAAGGAAAGATTGATATTGGATTGGCGACAAATATCGGTGAACGAGGTATCATGATGGCTATCGGTAGCCTTAAAAACGAAGGAGAGCTTACGATTGACAGAGCTTCTATACATGGTATTTATCAAACTAGTGGCACACTTGAAAACTCCGGGAAAATTGACATTGGTAAAACAGTAGGTGTGGGGAGTTGGGGCATCTATACTGGATTCAGTTCTCCAATTATTAATAACCTCGCAGGTGGCGAAATCAATATTGATCGTACGACAATGGCAGGCTTGCGTCACGACAATGGTACGGTTAATAATGCCGGCAAACTGAATATTGGCAGCCTGGCAAGTACCGGTAGCTGGGGCTTGTGGAATCAAGCTACTTTTAATAATACCGCCACCGGCGAAATCCAGATCAATCGTACCACGACGAGTGGTTTGCACAATATCAACAGCACCTTCGGTAACTTTGGCAAAATATATATTGGAAACTTGGCGGCAGTCGGCAACGAAGCTTTGAATAATTACAACGTCAACCCAGGTACCTTTAGAAACGAAGCCTGTGCTTTGCTCGAAATATATGCGCCGTTGGATAATACAGCAACCTTTGTGAATGAGGGACTAATGCGCGTGAACACTACCGCCGCGCACAACAATCCTCCCGGCTTCACCAATAATGGCGTGATTGAATATGCACAGGTGAATCCCATTCCGAATGTAACCAATAATGATGTCATCATTGAACCTGTTGATGCACTCTGCCCGACGGATGTCATCCAGATTGGCGGTATGAACAGTTTTACCATCGCCACCACCTGGTATCAGGATGAAGCCCTCACGATGCCCGCAGGTACGTATGATGCAATGGCGAATACCTTCACGCCGGCGGGTTTGTCGGCAGGTACACACACCCTTTATTTTGAAATTACCGATGATGTCAATACTTGTACGAAGATTGCCTCCATACAGATTACGATCTTTTCTATGGGGATTATGTATGTAGATGAAGACGCCACCGGCGCCAACGATGGCACCTCCTGGATGGATGCTTATAATGATCTGCAAGACGCACTCGCAGTAGCTTGCTCGTGTGACGGCACGCAAATCTGGGTAGCCGATGGTACGTATTACCCCGACGAAGGTATTGGGCAAACTGACGACGACCTAAATAGTACCTTCAACCTATGCCCAGGTGTGAGCTTATATGGTGGCTTCCAGGGTATTGCAAGTGATGATAACTTGAACGATGCCAATCCAACTATGCACAAAACCATCCTCAGTGGCGACCTGATGCAAAATGATGGTGATAACTTTAGCAATTATGCAGACAATGCTCAGCGCATCGTTATCATGTCTAATATTGGTGCAGGCGTTATCTTCGATGGTTTTATTATAGAAGGAGCGAATGGGAATGGCAATGCAGGCGCTTTCTTCATAAGTGGCAATTCCAGCCCAACTATTCAAGATTGTGTTGTCCGGGAAAACAGTGCAAATTCAGGTGGTGGGATATATATTGAAGGAACAGGTTCTGTGACTGTCATCAGCACGGCATTTGTCGGAAATAGAGCAGTTGATAGAGGTGGTGCTATGCATATAAGCAAAACAACTACTTGCATCAATTGTGTATTTTATGGAAATACGGCGAATGAAGGAGGCGCTATATATGCCCAGGCACAACTGTCCTTAATCAACTCGACACTTACTGGCAACATGGCAACTGCGAATGGAGGGGCGCTATTCAATGCTATAAACACAGTGACGATTCAGAACTCCATCTTATGGGGCAATACCCCTCAGCAAATTCATGCGTATGCGGATGGTTTTATTAGCAATGTAACGCTTAATATGGCGAATACCATTCTTCAAGGCGGCACAGGGGCTATTACTTCACAATTAGACGCCGGTGGTATGTTGATCATCAACGACCAGGGTGGCAATAAAACCGATGATCCACTCTTTGTCAATGCGGCTGACCCCGATGGTGCCGACGACTGCTGGCGCACCTGCGGATGATGGTCTGGCACTTACAAACAGCTCTCCTGCGCGCAATATGGGCAATGACGCTGCCATTATGGAAACGACTGATGTTACCGGGGCTGACCGCTTTATTGGTACGGTGGACATGGGCGCTTACGAATCTCCCTGTATCGATCCGGCAGGCACGATCAGCAGCAACTTCAGCGCCATTTGCGCTGGAGAATCCATCGAGCTCACCTTCACTGCTACGGTGGGCGTGGGTCCATTTGATATCGTGGTGAACGGCATCCCTTATGATGATGTGTTGAGTGGAAGTGTATTTGCGACCCTCAGTCCAAACAGCAACACCGACTATACGCTGACGCAAATCACCGATAACGATGGCTGTATCGTAGCGAATCTATCGCAAGCCATTTCAATCACCGTTACCAATTGTCAAGTAACTGCCTTAGATCCTTGCACTTGCAAAAACAACGCTACGACTTTGACCAACGGTCAGTTCGATGAGACGATTCAAGTGATGAATGCCCCCACGGGTCAGACTTGGACGGTAACTGCTATAACTGGTTTGTACGATATTAATAGTGCTGCGCCGCCTGCTGCACCGACGCCCATCCCTGTAGGAACGGTATTGACCGAATCTCCTGCCGGAAGTGGCACTTATATTTTGCCGGGCGTACACGTGGATGCACAGGGCTATACCATTTCCGTCAGCAACGGGCGAGGCATTACTTTTAGCCTCGGCAATGCCTGCGTCTATCCCAATCCTGCCATCACGTTAGACCCTGCTTATTGTAAAGACGAACCGGTAGTACTACTGACGGGTACACCAGGCGATGCGAATATTCTAAGCGAAAGCTTTAAAATAGATGGCAATACTGCAACAATGCTCGATCCCGCGGCATTGACCGTTGGCAACCACACGATTGAATATACCGTTGACGGAGGCAAAGCGCAGGCAAACGGTCCCAATGACCCGGGTTGTATTCAAAGCGTGAGCCAGCAAGTGCGCATAGACCCACAAGTGACGGTGGATGCGGGTAGCACCCAAACGATTTGCAGGACTAAGACTTTGTCACTCGCTGGCTTAGACCTAAGCATTACTTATACCGGCGGCAATCTTGCCGATTTGCAATACAGTTGGAGCATTGTCGAGGCAGGCAACAATGGAAACCTCACGGGTACGAATCCCACCGACCCAAAAGTAGGAACCTACACGCCGGGCGCGGATGCGATTGCGCGTGGTTTTGTGACCTTGCGTTTAACCGTGGATAATCCGAATGATGTTTGCGACGCCGTGAGCGATACCGTACTAGTCCATATTCAGAATGTAGATTGTGGTGCTTTCCCGTGGAATGGGAACGAGTAAAGGCGTATAGGTATAGGTATAAGGCTTAGAGGTGTATGACATAATGTAAAGGCATATAGGTGTAAAGGTGTAAGGCGTATTGGCTTAGAGATGTATAGGACAGCCTTAGACCTTTAAGTCTGTAAACCTTTACGCCTCTAAGCCAATCAAACCATAAAGATTTTTTTGGGTAAACACTTTTCATCAAGGTTGGAGCAAAGGCTTCAGCCTTTTTTTATGCACTTTAATATCGATTTTATTTACCAATGTAATATTCTTATGCCAAGCTCTTCTTTTTTATTAACAATTCTAATATTCTTATCATAATTTCCTTCATCAAAGTCAACCCTTGATATTTTGTCGTCTTCCTATGATATTTTGTCTTCGACATTTGATTTTTTGTCGTCAACTTATGATTTTTTGTCTTCGACATATCATGTTACGTCGTCCACATATCATTATTCGTTTTGCTCACTTGGCTTTTTGGCATGAAAAACACCTTTTCCGACCTCGAAAAGTGAAGAAACGACACCGATATATCATAACTATATCAAAAAACGAATAAAGCATATCATAACATCATTTGTTGACGACGACAAATGATATGTTGACAACGAAATATCATGTGACGACGACGAAACATCATAGGTTTTGACGCCAACAAGCTTTTTGATACCGAAAAGATGGTTTATATAACAAAAGAAGATTTTATAATAAACAGGTAAAAAATTACCGAATATTTTGACATATACCAAGATAAATAATAGCAAGTATGGACAAATGATTTTTAAGAAACGACAGTACCTTTCGCCCTGTTGACCTACTGTAAAATTATATCTCATGAAAACCCATTTCCTCCTGTTTGCGCTCGTATTGAGTAGCTGTTTCCTCTATGCCCAAAGCATCGAAGTCAAACAATCAGATAAAATCAAAATCGATAACGGCACTGTTGGCAAAGCCAATGCAGGAGATGTGATTCAATACAAGGTCAATATACAAAATACAGGCGGCGCGAATGCTACAGGCGTCCAACTCAACGCTGTACCCGATACCAAAACCACTTTCGTCAATGGCTCTTTTTTGAGTACGTCTGTCGCTGTGAATGATGCTTATACCTGCACGGGCAATGTCGGTATCGATGTACCTGCGGCAAACGGCGTTTTGATCAATGATTTCGATGATAATCTCGGTGGCGCTACCCTTACTTGCAATACCTGCAACCCCACCACCAATGGCGGAACGGTCACCCTCAATAACGATGGTAGTTTTATGTATGTTCCCGCGGCAGGTTATATCGGTAGCGATCAATTCACCTATACTATTAACGATGCGACCATCCCCGACGGCGCTACGCCTATTGCAGGCGACATTACCGCAACGGTGACCATCACCATCAGCAATATGATCTGGTTTATCGATAATAGTTCTGTAGCGGCTTTATCCGACGGACGACGCAGTTCCCCCTTTAAAACACTCGCTTCTTTTGAGTCCGTGAATGGTACCGGCGGACTGAATCCGGCCGCCGGGCATACCATTTATATCGAACATACCGGTACTAATTACGCCGGTGGCGTCAGTCTGGAAAACAACCAAATCGTCATCGGTGAAGGACATAGCGGTACCAGTACGATGGTTGCCAATGAAAACCTGAGTGTGGCTTTGTCTTTTGCGCTGGCGCCTTTTAGTTTGGCTTTGCCCAATATTGATGGCTCACGTCCGGTTATCGTCAACGCAGGCGGTGACGGCGTTACCTTAGCTGCAAACAATAATTTGAGAGGATTTGATGTCGGAAATTGCTCGGATTTTGGCATAGACGACAATGGAAATGTGGGTACACTGACGATCAACGAGGTGAGCATCACTAACGGCACAGGCGGCGGTATCAGAGCCGATGCAGGGGGTACGCTGGCGGTGACATTGGGCAGTGTAAGTTCCACGGGTGGTGCGAATGGAATCAACTTAGGAAGTGTAGGAGGTACATTCACTACAAATGGAGGTACGATCAGCAATCCAACCGGCACAGGCGTACAAATCCAGAATGGAACGGTCGTATTTTCCTATAGTGGCAATATCAGCGACAATACTGGCTTTGCAGTGGATATTGATAATCACGACAGCGGAAATGTCACTTTCTCTGGAAATATCACCTCTACGGCACAAGGTATCCAAGTGCAAAACTGTGGCGGCGGGACAAAAACTTTTTCCGGCAGCAGCAAGAGCCTGACCACAACGACGAATAACGCCGTAACGCTTGCAAACAATGCAGGTGCAACGATTGATTTCACGGGCGGCGGTTTGGCAATCACAACCACAAGCGGAATGGGTTTTTCAGCAACAGGCGGCGGTACCGTGAATGTGACAGGTTCTGCAAATACTATCAACTCCACTGGAGGCGCTACTGCTTTGAATGTAGCGAATACCAATATAGGAAGCAGCAATTTAAATTTTCAGAGTATCTCGTCAAATGGCAGTACTGCTACTGGTATTATTTTAAATACAACAGGAACTGCCGGAGGGCTTATCGTCAATGGCGATGGCTCGAACATGACATTGGGCGGCAACAGCTCGGGTGGAACTATTGCAGGAAAAAGCGGCGCTGACGGCAGCACCACTTCTGGTATCGGCATTTACCTGAATAATACCCGCAACGTCATACTGCGCCGCATGACTGTCAACGGCACGAACCAAAATTTTGGTATCCGAGGTTCATCAGTGGTCAATTATACCATGGAATACTGCACGATTGGCGGCACGAACGGAACCAACGTCGGCTTGGACGAGGGCAGCGTCATTTTTACAGAATTGACCGGTTCAGCGACTGTTACAAACTGTCATATCAGCGGTGCGGTGGAGCATAATATGAGCGTCATCAACACTAGTGGATTACTGGATCGAATCACGGTCACCGGCTCTACTTTTGGCTCAATGAACACTATGACGGGCAGTGATGGCTTATTGCTCGAAACCCAGGGTACGGCAGTCATCAATTCCACCATCACCAACAACAACTTCACCTTTGCAATAGGCGACCACTTCCAACTTGCCATCAATTCTTCCACAACGAACGATATTGTATTTACCGGCAATACCATTTCCAATACCGGTGTGACGGCGGTGAGTGGGGGTCGTCCTTTGCGATGGAGCCAGTCCGAGTAGTTATACGGCAAACATCACGGGAAACACTGTGCGGCAATACAGCAACTACGGCATTTATATGCAAACGAGCGGCAGCGGCATTGTCGGCAGCGCAAACATGCACCTGAACATCAGCGGTAATACGGTCTCCAACCCAAGCACCGCTATTTTTGCCAAAAACGGCATTCACCTTAACGCAGGAGTCTCCCCCGGCGACACTTATTTTATTTGCTTGAATCTTGGAATCAATTCCATCACCGGAACTGGTACGGACGGCGGCACAGACTTTAGGTTGCGCCAGCGGCAGTCCACCACGGTTCGCTTACCAGGCTACGCCGGAGCAAATAATAACGATGCGGCTGTGGTCGCTTTCGTACAGGGCAATATCGGGGGAGCGCCGACAGGGAGTGCCGCCAATACCGTCCCGACGGGTGGAGGGTTTGTAGGTGGTGTGGCTTGCAATACGCCTTGAAATACTTAGCAAAAGTGGAAATTATAATTCGATAAATAAGACGACAAATCATCATCCTTGAAAATAAAAGCTATGCGACCTTCTATTTACACTTTTTGCAAGCAAATTATCACCCTACTATTCCTTTTAGGAATAAGTATCATTGGCTTGCAGGCACAAACTTTCCCCACACCTACCGGCTTTACCTTGCCGCCCGGCAAAAGTATTTGCATTACCTACGATGTGACTGTGAATACTAATGCCTGCCCCACTGGTACGGTGCCGATGATGTTTATTTCCAACCAAAGCAATGTGACGGGTTCTAATTTCTCGATGGTGCAAACCGACGACCCTGATATTGGCGGTGCGTCCGATCCCACCACGACTATGATTGCATCTATTACATTGGGTAATCTGGTATTCGAGGATGTTAATAATGATGGAATGTTCAATGGAATGGATATAGGTTTGGATAATGTCGCCCTCAATCTTTATGCCGATGATGGAGATGGTGTATTGGACGCAGGCGATGGGGCAGCGATTGCCAATACCATGACAGCTGGCGGTGGTTTGTATGTCTTCAATGTTTGCCCGGGTAATTATATCGTCGAGATCGCAGCCTCCAATTTTATGATGGGCGGCATTTTGTACAATAGCGGCGCGCCGTACTTGTCTGTAACCAGTGTAGTTAATCCAGACAATACCACCGGTGCACCCGATACCGATGTGGATAACGACGACAATGGCGACCCGGTAATGGGTTTTGGTGTGGCAAGTTCCGCGATTCGCTTAGATTTTGGCGACGAGCCGGGTAATTCAGATATAAATAATACACTGGATTTTGCTTTGCGCAAACCGACAAGCGTAACTATTTCGGATTTAATGATGAGCGAAGGCAGTGGTGGCGGAACAGTTGATTTCAATTTCGTCGTGACGCGCAGCAGCGATGACGAAGCCTTTAGCTTGATCGTCAATACCACAGGAGGAACTGCTACCAGCGGTACGGATTTTACAGCTATTACCAATGGTATGATTAGCTTTGCTGCGAACGACAATATTTTGATGAAAAATGTGACCGTTACGGTAAACAAGGATGATATTGTCGAGTTGGATGAAATGTTTACGGTTACGATCTCTGGTGCGCCGATGGGAGTTATTATTACCGATGGTACTGCCGATGGCACGATTGAGGATGATGATAACGCAACTGTTTCGGTAAATAGCGTGAGCCAATCAGAAGCTACTTCGCCTTTCCAGTTTACGGTATCCTTGAGCAAGGCGGTGGATGTGGATGTTTCAGTTGCTTTCTCTACTTCTGATGGCACAGCTACGGATGTAGATAATGACTATGAATCTATTTCACCGAATCCTAAAACCATTATCATTCCTGCCGGAATGACTTCCCAAATGGTGGATATCATCGTGAACAACGATATGAAAGTAGAATCTGATGAACAGTTCAATGTCTCTATCGACAATCTGATGAATGGCGGTCGAGCAGTAGTGCTCGGCACTGCTGCCGGAACAGGTACCATTGAAAACGACGACGTAGCGGCCATAAGCATTGCAGCAACTACAAATGCAATGGAAGACGCCACCAACGGCGCTTTCACCATCAGCACGGATAAACAATTTGATGCCCCTGTCACCATCAATTTCTCGGTAGCAGGTTCGGCAATTGCTGGTACGGATTATACCAGCCTCGGTGCTTCTGTTGTCTTTCCAGCCAATACCAGTTCTATTTCATTTCCGGTTATGGTGATGTTGGACAACCTGGTGGAGGCTACTGAAACAGTCATTCTGACGCTGACTTCTACCAATAATGCGGATGTTGGCATTGCTTCCAGTCCTGACAACCAAGCTACTGTTAATATTCAAGATAATGACGCAGCAGTGGTAGCTTTGATGGCAAATGTCACACAAGCCGAAGCCACAAGTCCACAAGTTTTCACCGTTACCTTGAGCAATCCGGTGGACGTGGATGTGACCGTCAATTTCTCTACTTCCGACAACACCGCTACGACTGGAGATAATGACTACACTGGCATTACCAATCAATTGGTCACTTTCATGGCGGGTACGACGACTGCTCAAGTGGTCAATGTGATTATCCTGGATGATAATAAAGTCGAAGCTAATGAAGTCTTTGACGTAACCCTTTCTGGATTGAATAACAACGGTCGCTCCATGGTTACACTGGGTACAGCGATGGGAACAGGTACCATTGAGAATGATGAAATAGACTTTGGCGATGCGCCCACTGCTGCCCAAAGTAGTTTTGCAAATAGCTACCCAACTACGTTAGGAGGCAACGGCGCTCGGCATAATACGATATTTGGTTTTTCGCTTGGCGCTACTATTGATGGTGAAACCGATGGACAACCCACTGCCACTGCTAACGGCGACGGCGCGGATGAAGATGGCGTGACCCTACCTCCGGCTTTGATTACTGGCACTAACGCTAATCTTACCGTTAATCTTACCAATGCGGCGAGTATTGTTTCTCCGAAGTTCGATGCTTGGGTGGATTTCAATGCAGATGGCGATTTCAGTGACATGGGCGAGCAGATTTTCACTAATCAAGCGCTTGTAGCGGGTAATAATAACCTGTTTTTTGCTGTGCCAATGGGCGCTATGGTCGGTACTTCTTTTGCTCGCTTCCGCTTGAGTTCTGCTGGTGGTTTATTATTTGATGGCGCCGCAGCAGATGGCGAAGTGGAAGATTATCAAGTTACCATTCTCGACAACCAATATTCCATCAGCAGTCCAATGGTAATGGAAGGCAATAGCGGTATGGTGGATTTGACTTTTGTTGTAAGTCGTACTTCCACAACCAACGCTGGTTCGGTAGATTACACCATTGATTTGATAGGCGGCTCGGCTACTGCAGGTACAGACTATGTCACTCCAGGGATGACTTCTGGTACGATTCTATTTGCAATGGGTGAAAATGACAAACCCATCACCATCCAGGTCAATGGCGACACAGAAGTAGAACTCGATGAAACCATCCTTGTGAACCTATCCAATCCAATGGGAGGCGGCATCGGCGCTATGGGACAAGGCACGGGCACGATTATGAACGACGACACGGAAGTCAATGTAGCGGTTAGCCCAGGCAGTGTAGCTGAAAACAGCGGCTTGCCAATGACTTATACCTTCACGCGTGTCGGTGTGCTGACCAATGATTTGGTCGTCAATTTTGATCTCAGCGGAAGCGCAACCCTTGTTACAGATTATATGCTCAGCGGCGCTACTTTGGTCTCCGGCTCCAGTTATACCGTTACCATTCCTATGAATATGACTTCTGCCGATGTGACCGTCACACCTGTTGGCGATAATACCGTCGAATTGGATGAAACCGTGGCAATGACCATTACAGCCTCGATGGATTATAACGTTGGTATGACCAATGTGGCAAGCGGCACCATTACCAATGACGATGTAGCGACTGTTTCTGTCGTTGGCACAAGCGTCAATGAAGATGCCGGTCCACTCAATTTCTCGGTTACCCTTTCCAATCCGGTGGATGTAGATGTCACCGTTCAGTTTTCTACTTCCGATGGCACAGCCACCGATGCAGATAATGATTACGAACCCATTACGAATCAAACGGTCACTTTCCTCGCAGGCACAACGACGGCTCAAAGCGTACCCGTCACCATCAACGATGACAACAAAGTAGAAACCGACGAAACTTTCAACGGCAATATCAATATGCTCAGTGCAGGTGGTCGCAATGTAAGCATCATGACTAATTCAGCAACGGGCACGATTTTGAACAACACCGATATGGCTACCGTACATCTTACTGCTGTGAATGTGAGCCAGAATGAAGGGCATGTAGGTACGACCGATTTCACCTTCAGAGCTGAACTTGATAACCCGGTGCAAGGCGGATTTAAATTAGCTTATACCACAGATGATGGTACGGCAACCACCGCCGATCTTGATTATCAGGATAATGATGGAATGCTAATGTTTAATGGCACTGCCGGAGAATTTTATATCATCACCGTCAAAGTCAACGGCGACACCAAGGTGGAAGCCGACGAAACCTTCAGCGTTTCGATTGAAGATACAGGATTCTCGGATGCCGATGTAGCATTATCTAACCTAAAAACTGCCAGTACCGTTGGTGCTACCATTCTCAATGATGACATCGCTACCCTTTCTATTGATAATGTAAGCCTGGCAGAAGGCATCAGCGGTACCACCACTTTTACCTTCACCATTACACTTGACAATCCGGTACAAGGCGGCTTTAGCATCGATTATGCTACTTTAGCAGGCATTCTTAATCCAGCAAGTGCAGGTACAGATTACACCGCAGTAGCCGCTACCACTTTGAATTTCGCTGGTACGATGGATGAAAGCATGATGGTTTCCGTCAATGTAGCAGGTGATTGCGACGTAGAAATGGATGAAACCTTCCTGCTCGCTTTGTCCAATCTGGTCTTGAATGACATGAATATTGATCCTGCGGATATCAACATCACAGATCAAGGGCTCGGCACGATCCTCAACGACGACGCTTCCTACCCAGGCGGTATCATTTATGTGGATGAAAATGCGGCTGGTTTAAACAACGGTACTTCCTGGACGAATGCCTTCACGAATTTCCAAGATGCTTTACGCGTAGCTTGCACCTGTGGTGTAGGTCAAATCTGGGTTGCCGATGGCACTTACTACCCAGATGAAGGCATTGGACAAACCGACAATGATCGCACCGCCTCTTTCGCTCTTTGCAATAACGTAGCCCTCTACGGTGGCTTTGCAGGTACGCCCGGCACCGAAGGGGACTTCAGTGTACGCGATATTGCTACTCATCTCACCGTATTAAGCGGTGATATTGACCAAAACGATAGCCAAACACCCGTTGTAACCGATGTCAATACAGTCACAGGAACAACCACCAATGCCCTGCACGTTGTAACAGGAAGCTCCAACAACAGCGCCACTATCCTGGACGGATTCATCATTACGGCAGGTAGAGCAGATATAATGGGCTTCCCTGATGGCGTGGGTGGCGGTATGTATGTTGAAAACACCTTCGCTACGGTACGCAATTGCACCTTTGCTGGCAACTACGCTCGCACGGCTGGCTCCATTTACATCAACACGGGCGTTTTAATGATTGTACAGTGCACTTTCACCGGAAACAAAGCAATGTTTGACGGTGGCGCAATTTTTAGCGATGGCAATGGGGGACCTATTGTCAACTGTATTTTCATAGCCAATGAAGCAGGAGCGAATGGTGGCGCATTATACACCACTTCTTCCGGCAATCTGAGCGCTGTCAATACGGTGTTCTCTGGCAATAAGGCAGGCGCTACTGGCGGTGCAGTCTATAATGACAACTCCTCACCTGATTTTTTCAATTGCAGTTTTTCTGGTAATAATGCGGTAACCAGTGGCGGTGCGTTTTCTAATAATGTATTCAGTTCCCCAACGATTACCAATTCTATTCTCTGGGGCAACTCTTCTGAAATATTCAACGATGGCAATAATACCAATCCTGTTGTAAATTATAGCATTGTGCAAGGCGGTCATGCTGGTACAGACAATAAGAATATGAACCCGATGTTTGTCAGCCAACCTGCTTTCGCCAGCGCCCCTACAACATCGGGCGACTTGCGCCTGCAAATCACCTCCCCCGCTATCGATATGGGCGACGACGCCTCTGTTTCTGCCGATACCAAAGACGTGGATGACGATGGCGACATCGCCGAGCCTACACCTGATCGAGATTTGAATGACCGCATCGTGGGTACTTCTGTGGACATGGGTGCTTACGAATTCCCTTGTGCTTCCGAGGCGGGCGAAATCGCCAATGAAGACCTGACCATCTGTCAGGGCGACGATCCCGAAACAATTTTCACCGCTTCCGGCGCTCAAAATGACGCCGAATACAGCTTTGCTTTCATCCTCAAAAGCGGTAATGACATCCTCGCTTACAATATCGACGGTGACTTTGATCTCAGCGCTTTGACACCCGGCACTTATACTGTTTACGGTTTGTCTTACGCCACTTTCAATACCCCAGCTTCGGTGACAGATTACCTCGCTACCGTTACCACGATTGCTGAGATCATCGCAGATGACACCGATAACGGCGGCGAATTATGCTTAGACTTGACCGACGCAGGCGAAGGCCAAACCGCAAGCATCATCGTCAACGAACCAGCGACTGCTAGCTTGATCGATGCTTATCCTACGATCTGTCGCACTAAAGTAGTGCAGTTATCTGAATTAGAAGGTGCAATCGGTGGCAGCGCTACCAGCGCGACCTGGAGTGTACTGGAAGGCGATAGCGATGGCGTATTCTCCCCGAGCAATGTATTCGGCACCGCAACGACTTTCAAACCAGGTGCGAACGATGCCAAGCGCGGTTATGTGACCATTGTACTGACAACCAACGACCCCGATGGACCAGACGGACCTTGTCCGCCGGCGATGGATATGATCAGAATCATCATCAAAAACGTGGATTGCGGCACCTTCCCGTGGAATGGGAACGAATAAAGGCGCAAAGGTGTAAGGCGTAAAGGTGTACAGAACAGCCTTTACGCCTGTAAGCCTCTACACCTTTAAATCATAAAGATTTTTTTGGGTAAACACTTTTCATCAAGGTTGGAGCAAAGGCTTCAGCCTTTTTTTATGCACTTTAATATCGATTTTATTTACCAATGTAATGTTTTTATGCTAAGCTCTTCTTTTTTTATTAACAACCATAATATTCTCATCATAATTTCCTTCATCGAAGTCAACCCTTGATTTTTTGTCTTCAACTTATGATTTTTTGTCTTCAACATATCATGTTACGTCGTCCACATATCATTATTCGTTTTGCTCATTTGGTTTTTTGGCATGAAAAACACATTTTTCGACCTCGAAAAGTGAAGAAACGACACCGATATATGATATGCACATATCAGAGAATGAATAAAGCGTATCATAACATCATTTGTTGACGACGAAAAATGATATGTTGACAACGAAATATCATGTGACGACAACGAAACATCATAGGTTTTTGACGCCAACAAGCTTTTTGATGCCGAAATGGGCGGTTTATTTAGCAAAAAAGCATACTATTCCTTCCGCTAATAATGTTTTTGAATCCCAAATGCATTAATTCTCGCGCTCGTAGCAACCTGACGTCGGGCTTGGCGGCGTCTCTGGGTTTGCCTTCCAGATCGATGTCAATAATCTTTGGGGAAATGATGGGTTTGGCTAAACCTGGCAACCGAGAGCGAATCCAAATGGTAATCGTTTTCGCTGGGGTCGAGGAATAGTTTGTCGCTGCGCTGCGGATTGAGGCAGGGATCGCATTGCTCGTCAAAGAAATTGGCATAGCGGCCACTAAAGACGCGCAATAGCTCATCCACTTTTACAATGCAATCTTCAAATCGAATATCAAATTGCAATGGCTCTTTGCCTTCGCGGGCGTCGGAGAGTTCGATTTCGTCGTTTTGCGAGCCATATATAATGGAGTTTTTAAATCGAGCTACGAGGCGATAGACGGTATTGGAACTGCAATCTTCATTATGACAAAAGAAATTGCTCATGCCCAGCGCAGAAGCATTCACGCCGTAACTGGCAATCGTACAATAGGTAAAATTGTAATCGCCGCCTTGCAGGAAGAGCACCGACGTTGCGCCGTTATTATAAATCAAGCAGTTTTCAGCGGTGATGCGGCTGCGGTAACCAATAATGCCGCTGCTGACGGTATTGTAGAATTGGGAATTGCGCACGGTCAGGTCGGCAATAGAATCCACAAGAATGCCAAAGCGACTATTGCGAATGGTGGCGTAATCGATGGTATTGCCTTTGCTGCCACGACTCAGGACGATGCCATTCCATTGGCCGGCGTCGTCGAGAAAGCTTTCTTCGAGGCGATCACCTTGAATGATGACGGGGTTTTCTTTCGTGCCTTGAATGGTGAGCTTCCCGGCGGGTTGAATGTATAAGATTCCATCATTATAAATGCCGCCAAAAAGATCGTTTTGCGCTACGCCGCCGTGTACGTAGATGCGCGCGCCGGCGGGGATGACCAGTTCGCAACTGTCCACAAACACCGCCCCGTAGATAACGTAGGGTTTGGGATCGTCCCAAACGAGTGGGCCATTATTGCAAGTCAAGCGCACGGCGACGCCTTTGTTGAAGCGGCTTGGAAAATAGTTGGCGTTTTGGCCCCAGGCTTCGAGGTTGACGTATTGCGTGTTGCCGTTGGTTTCAAACACGACGCGGTCTTCGATGACGAAAGGACTTGCGGAAAGCGGTTGATCGGGGTCAATGGTCACTTCCAGAAAAACATAAATACTATCTTTCGCCAAGACCTCCACGCTTTGTTGCGCATTGCCGGGGATGCCGTCCACGTTCATTTGCCAGCGTAAGCTGTTGCCGCTTTCTAAGGAGATATTAGAAATGCGAATGGCTTTATTGTTGCGGTTATAAATTTTGAAAGAACGCGTAGCGGAGCCGAGTTCAGTGAAAACGGTGTCGAAACGCAGCGTATCTAAAGAAAACTCAAGCCTGGCGTTGCTATTGGTGGTGAAATCGAATTCGTCTTGCTCACAATTGGAAAAGATGGTAATGGCGATCAAAGCCAGTAAACACAAGTATATCAGTTGCTTCATGCTCAAATTTTGATTGCTAACAGATTTTTAAACGGCAAAAAGGTAAAATCATTTCACGGCAAAAATACATGGATAAGTCAAACGTTAGACAATAGACTTGAAATACCGTATGAAAGCTATTGAAAACCATTTGAAAGTGAGCAAATTATCTCTGATAAAAATCATTCGACTTGTCGGAACTGTCCTGTGCTTTCAGTTGTTTTCGTTTTGAAATTGTAGATGTTCAAAAATATGGCTTAAAATAAAAGTTAAAGTTTTTAAGAAAAACGATACTTTTGTGTAGTTTTTACGTCAGATGGTTGCGATTGTTTTAAAGCAGCTATAAACGGATAAAAATAATTTAACGACCCACGACCTTTACTCAGTTAATAAATTTTGTTGGTTTGGATAGACCCGTAATTGACGTTATCATTCCAGCGCACAATGAAGAAAAATCCATTGGGTTGGTATTGGCCAATATGCCTAAGGGATTTGTGCGGGAGGTGATTGTTTGCAATAATGCCAGTACGGATCGCACTGCTCAGATCGCCAGTTTGGCTGGTGCTGTTGTGTTGGATGTGCCCGAAATGGGTTATGGCAATGCGTGTTTGGAAGGAATTGATTATTTGCGACAAAAGCCTGTAGAGGAACAGCCTGATATTGTGGCGTTTATGGATGCAGATTATTCGGATTATCCAGAAGAGTTGCCCCAATTGATTCATCCGATTGTGCAAGAAAATGTTGATCTGGTGATCGGTTCGCGGGTACTCGGCGATATGGAGCGGGGAGCGATGCAGCCGCAACAGATATTTGGCAATTGGCTGGCTACGAATTTGATACGAATGTTTTACAGTTATCATTTTACCGATTTGGGGCCGTTTAGAGCGATTAAATTTCAGAAATTGCTCGAATTGGAAATGGAAGATCGGGATTTTGGCTGGACAGCAGAAATGCAGGTGAAAGCTGCCAAGAAGCGTTTGAATTGTCGGGAAGTGCCTGTGAGCTATCGACGCCGCATTGGTACTTCAAAAGTTTCCGGCACGGTGCGTGGCAGTCTTTTAGCAGGACATAAAATTTTATGGACGATATTTAAGTTTTTATAATGAGAAACCCAAAATGTGATATTAATTATTCACGTTTTCTTTATTTTATTTAAATTTGATAAATAACAACTAAAACTTCGCAACATGTCTGTATTGGCTTATGCGGTTTTAATCATCTACAGCACTGCACTTATTTACATCACGATGTATTGTGTGATGCAATTTAACTTGTTGTATCATTACAAAAAGGCGGCGAAAAAGGGAGCGCAATCTACACCGTCCGATCTGGTAGAACAAGTGGTGGCTGCTGAAGAACACGAAAACTACGCAAACTCTGAGAACTATCCGTTTGTAACGGTACAATTACCCATTTTCAACGAAATGTACGTGGTGGAGCGATTGATCGATAATATCGCTCAGTTCGATTACCCAAAAGATCGTTTTGAAATTCATGTATTGGACGATTCTATTGACGAATCCGTGGAGATTACGAGCCAGAAGGTAGAAGAATGGAAAGCCAAAGGTCTCAACATCGAACATATTCACCGTGTGGATCGCAAAGGCTACAAGGCCGGCGCTTTGCAAGAGGCTATGAAATTTGCTAAAGGTGAATTTATCGCCATTTTTGATGCGGATTTTCTACCTCGGAAAGACTTTTTGAAAGTTACGATGCCTTATTTTAAAGACGCAAAAGTCGGTGTAGTACAAACCCGTTGGGAGCATATCAACGAAGATTACTCCTTGATTACCAGGCTTCAAGCTTTACAATTGAATGTGCATTTCACGGTGGAGCAAAAAGGACGCGAAGCGGGCAATTATTTATTGCAATTCAACGGAACGGCGGGCGTATGGCGTCGGCAAACGATCGACGATGCCGGTGGCTGGGAAGCAGATACTTTGACAGAAGACCTCGACCTGAGCATTCGTGCGCAATTGAAAGGTTATAAAATAAAATTCCTCGAAAATGTGGGCGCTCCGGCTGAGCTTCCGGCAGAAATGAACAGCCTGAAATCGCAGCAATTCCGCTGGATGAAAGGTGGTGCAGAAACCGCCAAGAAGATGCTACCAACGGTCTGGAAATCGGATTTGGGTCTTTGGCAAAAAATTCAGGCAACAGTACACCTCTTGAGCAGCACGGTTTTTGTGTTTGTATTTATCGCGGGGGTTTTCAGTGTGCCGCTGTTGTTTGTGTTGGGCGATTTGATCGAGCAAGGCTTCAGCAAAAGTTTCTTTGCATGGTTTATGATAGGTTTATTATCTATTATCGCCGTTTATTACACTGCCAATTTACAATCGCCGGCGCGCCATCAGGAAGAAGATTTCGGAAAATCGGTGTATAAATTTATTTTCTTATTCCCATTGTTTTTAGCGCTTTCCATGGGTTTATCCTTGCACAATAGTGTGGCGGTCATCCAGGGTTATCGCGGGAAGAAATCGCCTTTTGTAAGAACGCCAAAATTTAATATTCAAACGATTAAAGATACATTTAGCAAAAGTAAATATTTGAGTAAAAAACTTTCCTGGACAACGCTCCTTGAAGGTTTCCTGGCTTTGTATTTCCTGGGCGGCGTGATCGGTGGCATTTTGATTCAAAATACAACCTTCTTGATATTCCATTTGATGCTGAGTCTTGGCTACGGCGCGATTTTTTATTTTACGTTGCGACATATCAGAACGCATTAAACCATTTTAAATAAAGCCTCGTGGGTTGAATAGGAATGAATGCTATTCAACCCATTTATTTACCATAAAACCTAATTCCTTATGAAAAACAGGATATTTATTTACTTAATCTTTATAATAGGGTTTTATAATTGCACCTCCTCTCCTGCCCCCACCAATCAAGCGCCTCCACAAAAATACGCCGCGAAAGATACTTTGATCGGGCCATCCAATGCGGATGCATCTACTTTTGTGGTAATCAATAATATTACAGTTTATCAATATCCTGAATATCATATCATTGTAAGCTCGGAAGAACTGGATGACGGCAGCTATAGCGAGCGTATCACGGCTGTGAATATGCGCACTTCTGATAGTACTTTGGTGAGTAATATTTCATTTGGCTTTTTCGCGGGTATATCCGGCAATTATCTTTTTGTGGATGAAGGTACGCTTGATATTAGCAGAACGATGCATATTTATGATTTGACGAGCAATCAAAAAATTGGTGAATTTAATTTTGATTCGGATGAAATGAAAATAGAAGGTACGCAAATTCATTATTTTGCTTTGCTGGATGACGCCGCTGCTGCCGCCCTAAATCCAAAACCTGACTGCCCGGATGCCCAGAAAATACTGGATGCAGGCATGGGATTGGGTTATTTGGAGCAATATATTTTCGATTTTAAAACCCGACAAACGACATCGACTAAAATTTATAAATGCCAGGCATTATCTTGATGTAAAGAAAAGTCCGAATTCAGACATCCATTACTTAAAAACTCGCTTATTTTTGCCTTATGTGGCAAAAAATTTTATTATCAATACTATTATTAATATTAACGATTTGGCTGGGTTATTTTATAAACCAGTCAGCATTTGAGAAGCTTATTATAAGCTTTGTACCTTTCTTTATTATTTATTTATTAATTTTTCATAAAATAAAGAGCGATGTTATCAATTTGAGTAATAACATCTCTTTTTGGTTGGGCTTAGGAATATTGCTACGCATTGTTTTAGTATTCTCTTTTCCCAATCTTTCCGACGACATCTACCGTTTTTATTGGGATGGTCTGCTAAGTACGCATGGCTATAATCCTTTTGTTTATTTGCCGGATTATTATATTCAAAATAATATCTTATCAGAATATCTGACACCTGAATTATATAACAAACTCAATTCCAAAGATCATTATACCATTTATCCGCCGATATTACAAGCTATTTTTGCAATAGCAGCCTGGCTTTCGCCGAAAAACATTATTGTTGCAGGGATAATCATGAAGTTTTTTTTACTGCTCAGTGAAATCGGCAGTATTTTATTAATTAAAAAAATATTACAAAAATTTAAACTGCCGGAAAAAAATATATTATTATATGCCTTAAACCCTTTAATTATTGTAGAAATCGTTGGCAATCTGCATTTTGAAGGCTTTATGATATTTTTTCTATTATTATCATTATGGTTTATTATAAATAATCGCTTTACGCTATCGGCATTTGCTATGGCAGGCGCTATCGCTTCAAAATTATTACCCCTCATGTTTCTACCATTTCTGATCGCGCGTTTGGGCTGGCGAAGAAGTATTATTTATTTTTTAATGATAGGATTATTATTATTAGCATTATTTATACCGCTTATTAATAGTTTATTTTTTGAAAATTTTGGCAATAGCCTCAATCTTTATTTTCGACAATTTCAATTCAATGCCAGCGTATTTTACATTATAAAATGGTTTAATAAAATATTTTTCGGAGACGCTTATATTATCAAAACGGTTGGGCCAATCTTAGCCATGATTACTTTTTTTAGTATTATAATATTAACTTTTATTCGCAAGAATAAAGACTTGATATTCTTACCCGAAAGCTGGCTATTTGCGATTAGCATTTATTTACTTAATACCCCGATCGTACATCCCTGGTATATTACATTGCCTGTAACTTTAAGTTTATTTACTAAATGGCGCTACCCGATTATTTGGTCGGGCGTAGTTTGGTTGAGTTATAGCCATTATTGGGGCGGAGGATTTCAGGAAAATTATTTACTAATTGTAACAGAATATGTAATTGTTACGTTATTTTTTATTTGGGAACTTTGGTGGCGTCCATCACGGCAGATGGAACACTGATTTTATATGATAATTAAGATAGACAATTATTTTCCAAATCAGTTAAAAATCATAAACCTCCTAATAATCAGTGGACTATTTACTGATACCCCTTCGCCTGTAATCTAAATAACTCCGCATATTTACCATTTTGATGTAATAACTCCTCGTGGCTGCCGAGTTCTAATAATCGCCCATTTTCCAAAAATAAAATCCGATCTGCCATACGCACGGTCGAGAAACGGTGAGAAATTAATACTGCTGATTTGCCTTCGATCAACTCTGAAAAGCGCAGAAATACTTCATGCTCCGCGCGCGCATCCAATGCGGACGTGGGTTCATCGAGGATAAGCAATTGCGCCTTGCGCATATACGCGCGCCCAAGCGCTACCTTTTGCCATTGCCCGCCGGAAAGCTCCGTGCCTTCTTCAAAACGCTTGCCCAGCAACTGTTCGTAGCGCTTTGGCAAGTCTTCAATGACCATGTTGGCCAGACTTTTTTCCGCTGATTCTTCGATCAAAGCCATGTCTTCCACCGCATCAATATTACCAACCGCAATATTTTCAGAGGCTTTCATCTGCCATCTTATATAATCTTGAAATATGATACCAATATTATTACGCAAGCTATCTAAATTATAATCTTTAATATCCACACCATCAATCAAAATACGCCCTTCGGTCGGTTCGTACAAACGCGCCAAAAGCTTGACCAGCGTGGTTTTCCCTGCACCATTCTCGCCCACGAGCGCGAGTTTTTCGCCCGCTTTTAATTCAAATGAAAGATTCCGAATCGCCCATTTATGACTATCAGGATATTTAAAGCTTACATTTTCAAATGTAAAGCCCTGTTGAATTTTCTCAGGAAATGGAATGCTATTTGGTTTGGAAATAATCGTCGGCTGGATTTCAAAAAAATCAAATAAATCCTGCAAATACAAGGATCCTTCTGCGATGCGCGAGAAGCGACTCATGATGCCTTGCAGCATATTTTGCATCCGATTAAAAGAACCCGATAAAAAAGTTAATGTTCCGATCGTAATTGCGCCGGAAATTGTTTGCAATATAATAAAAACATAAGCAATATAATAAGCGCCCGTACCCAACGCCGATAGCAAGGTGCCCCAAGTGGCGTGGCGTATAGACAGTTTGCGGCTAGCGAAATAATATCGATGGGAAATATCCGCAAAGCGATTTGTAATAAAGTCCGCGAGATTAAAAATTTTGACCTCTTTGGCGGTCTGATCACTCGCGCCAATGTAGCGCAGATAGTCGAGTTCGCGTCGCTCCGGCGTCCAGCCGTAAATCAATGAATACGTACGTTGGTTGAAATAAGATTCGGCAATAAAGGAAGGAATCACCGCCACTACCAAAATCAAAATCAGCCAGGGATTAAATGCAATCAAACCCGCACCCAATGTAATAATCGTAATTATATCTTGTAATTGCGCCAGCACCTGCGTCATCAGCACGGTACGCCCGGCGGTGTTGCGGCGCGCGCGTTCGAGCTTATCATAAAAGGTCGCTTCTTCAAATTGATATAAATCCATTTTGGCGGCGTGGCGCATAATTTCGACCGAAGATTGATTGGAAAATAAATCGCCTAATAAAGTGTCCATCAGGATAATGCCTCGGTTCAAAATGCTTGAAAACACTGCCAGACCCAGCTCCAACCCTACCATCAGCCAGAGGTATTTCGTATCGCCTGCCCCTTGCGTCAACAGCACCACTTCATCAATAATTTCCTTCGCAATATATAATGTTGCTAATGGAATGACCGACTGCACCAGGCGCAGTAACACATTGGCAATCGTAAGCGGCTTGCTCGTTTCCCAGATCAAACGGAACAACCGGGGCAAGTGCCGCAGCGCCAGGAATTGATTCTTCAGGGATTGTTTTTCTTTATCTTCTGCCATAGAGTTAATTTGCTAATATGCTGATGAGGAAACGATCATTGGAGGAAGGCTATCCGTCGCATGGGCTTGAGGGCGCGTGGGTGGATTTTTTTTAGTTGGTTAATTGTGATTGAAATTTTGAAAGAATAAAGTTCCTTACTTGGCACAAATAAACTGTACCCAATGCAACATTTTACAACAAACCACCCTTACATCGGCATTTTATTATAAACAACCCTATATATTTAGCTGCTTTACACTAAAAAGTAATACAGAGCAACGATGAGTTCGCTCGGCCTATGATCGTGTAATACAGATGGACAAGAATGTAATAAGGGGTTCGGTGATTAGTATTGAAGCGTTGTTCCTTTTTGCTCCAGGATCGCCCGCACATCGCCGATGCGTACTTCTTTCACACCTTTTTGGAGGGCAGTAAATGCATTATCGAGTTTGGGCAACATTCCTTCATAAATCGTGCCGTCCGCCTGATAATCTTGATAATCATTATAATGTAAAATAGGAATGACAGAGTTATGATCATCCGCATTTAATAAAACGCCCGGTTTTTCAAAACAAAAATGAAGGCTTACTAAATAATAGGGCGCCATAGCGGTAGCTAATTGCATAGCAATGGTATCGGCGTTGGTATTGAGGAGTTGACCTTGCCCGTCATGCGTGATCGCGCAGAACACAGGCGTCAGGCTACCTTCCAACAGCGTTTGAATCGTATTCACATTCACCGCATCCACATCCCCGGCAAAGCCGTAATCAATATCTTTCACCTCGCGTTTGTGTGCAAGAATCGCATTCGCATCCGCACCGCTCAAACCAATCGCATTGCAGCCCAGCGCCTGCAAGCTTGCCACGATATTTTTATTGGCAAGGCCAGCATAGACCATCACGGCAACTTCAAGCGTAGCGGCATCTGTGATGCGCCGGCCATTCATCATTTGTACAGGAATGCCGAGTTGTTTGCTCAGTTCTGATGCGCGTTTACCGCCGCCATGAATCAGGATTTTATATCCTTCTTGTTGTACGAATGCTTGTAATGCCTCATCCAGAAGCGCCTGATCTTCAATAACTTTTCCGCCAATTTTTAATATAAATAAGGATTTCATTACATGATATTAATAATACACGATCTTTATGATACCAACTGATAAAATCACCCTATTCCCCAATCATCCTCCTTAAAACCGCTTGCGCAGCATAAGTCCGATTATTTGCTTGTTGCAATACCAATGAAATCGGGCTATTCAGCACGGCATCCTCTACTTTTACATTCCGGCGCACCGGCAAACAGTGCATGAATTTTCCATTATCCGTGAGGTTCATTTTATCCATCGTCACCATCCAATCCGGGTCTTGATTTAAAATTTGACCATAAGGTGCATAAGCTGACCAATTCTTGCAATATATAAAATCCACACCTTCAAAGGCTTTGCGTTGATCATATTCAATCGGCACACCCTCCGCGAATAAAGGCGACAATTCATATCCCGGAGGATGCGTCACCGTCAAATCCACATCCATCACTTTCATCCACTCGATAAAAGAATTGGCGACCGCCTGCGGCAATGCTCGTGGATGCGGCGCCCAGGTGAGCACAACTTTAGGGCGCGCTTTGGTTTTATGTTCTTCAATCGTTACACAGTCGGCCAGGGATTGCAAAGGATGCCGAATCGCAGATTCGAGGCTCACAACAGGCACGGATGCGAATTCTATGAAGCGATTCAGCACAAAATCAGCATAATCGCGCTCATGATCGGTCAAACTTGAAAAGGTGCGCACCCCAATCACATCGGCATATTGACTAATGACGCCCGCCGCCTCGCGGATATGCTCTGCTTTATCGCTATTCATCACTACATGATCCTGGAATTCCAATTGCCAGCCTTCGGTCGCGTTCATACTAATCACGGACATTCCTAGATTTAGCGCGGCTTTCTCGGTACTCAGGCGCGTGCGCAAACTGGGATTAAAAAATAGCATTACCAGCGTCTTGTGCCTGCCCAATGCATCATGTACAAAGGGATTGGCTTTCAGCGACATAGCTTCTTGCACCAATGTTTTCGGGTCGGGTACGTCGTGTACGGAAGTGAATTTTTTCATGCGATATAAAATATCTAATTCTCAGAGTATTTAATTTTTTTCGTTTTATGCCAGTCAATATAAGTCGGCAAACTGTCAATCAGTTTAAGTCCTTTTTTCTCGGGTCTACTTGGTAATTGGGCAATATCAAAATAACGAACATCCAATGTAAAAACTTCTTCGCCTAAATATTTGAATAATAATTCTTTAACGGCGCGCTTTAAATAAGGTAAATTATGATGTCTTTTTTTATAAAATTTTAAATAAATCGTAAATGCAAGAATAGAAGGATCACCAGGATGATGAATTGGTTTAAACCAGACTTTGTCTATTTCGAGGGTAATATTATTATAATAATAAGCTACCGGCCAGGCATAAAAATACCAGGGCGGTATCAAATTCTCAAAGCGCCATCCTTCCAGGTAATAAGGAGCAAAATCACCAAGGTCTTCTGCTATTTCAAAATATTCAGCTTTTCCATGCGTCGTAAGCGAAAATATCAAATCGGGGCTATCCATATCCTCAAATATTTCAAAAAACAAATGCTTACTATGCTGGTGTAGCTGTTCTAATAAAATGGCAGACAAACGCCGCCGTTCTTTCTCATCTACCTCAAAATAAAGGAGATACGGTTGATGATTTTCTTTAAACCACTCCCAAAAAGGGTACGTATCGTGCATGGCTGTGTATCTTTGTTTTTATTTAATCTTCAAAATTGCTTTTTTTTAGTTTAACTTCAAAATAAATTATTACACATTTATAGCCTTCGTTATATTCTAAGGATCAATCCTATAAAAACGCCAATTCGTCTCGTAATTTTCGGTCAATTTTACATTGGTCAAAGCCGCACGCACCATCTCCACAGGCAGTGCATTCTCGCGCAAAACGGCATCGTGAAATTCTTTATATGTCATTTTTTTGCTATCCACCAATTCTTGTTTCAAAGCACGAAATTGCAAGCCGCCCATCATATAAGCCACTTGATATAATGGATTGTATCGCCCTTCAAACGAGCGCCGCACCTCGCCCTCGGCGTTGGCGCGTTCATGGTTGACTTCATCTACCAGAAAATCAATACATTGCTGCGGCGTCCACTCGCCAAGATGATAATTTAAAGAAAATATAATACGCGCACAACGGTGCATCCGCCAAAACAGCATACCGACGCGGTCTTCGGGCGACTGCGGGAAGTCCATATCCCATAATATTAATTCCCAATATAATGCCCAGCCTTCTGTCCAGAAAGCGGTATTAAAATTGCGATAATCCCGATAACGTCGATTCATAAATCCCTGTAAATGATGCCCTGCATTCAATTCATGATGCACCGTAGCCCTTGAAAAATGAGGATTATTACCGCGCATACTCATCAATTTATCATCATGTTCCATCGTATTGGTCGGGTAAGATATAATGATTTGCTCGCCACCCAGGAAGAATGGATTCACCAATTGCCGTTCAGGAGACATCATACTCATACGCCAATCTTCTTCTGCCAAAGGCGGAATTGTAACTAAATCATGTTTCTTTAAAAAATCGACCGATTCATTATATAATCGATTAATAACTTCGGGCTGCTCGCCGGGTGGCACATACGTATTTTTCACTTTTTCCATGGCGTCTTTCCAGCGATCGCCAAAACCCATGTCACGACTGGCTTTGAGCATTTCCTTGCGGCACCAGTCAAATTCCTTTTCTGCAATAGCAATCAATTCTTCGGGCGTATAGGGAATCATTTCATGCTTTAAAGAAGTCAGAATTGCCTCTTTACCAATCGGATTGCCTACAATTCCGCTTTTATCTTTAGGCATTTGCCCGGTCGTATCTGCTTTTTCTATAATATATTTGCCATAAGCATCTATATCTTTCACCAAAGTAGCATAAGGTTTTTCGACCCACCATGTAAATAATGGATCATAACCATGATAAAATGTATAAAATTTCTCCGTAATTCTTTTAACTCCTTGTAATGCGCTTTGCACCAAACGAGCGTCTTCCATCGGCAATCCTTTGGCGCTTGTGCCTGCCATCAAAGCTTTAATTTCTTTACTACACTGATTGAAAAGACTGGCGGAGGCTTCGCCATCTACGATCTTTCCGCGACGATGTTCCCGTTCGATTTGATATAAATTTTCAGCAAAAGGCAAGACGTTTTTTAATCGATTATAATGATTTAATGATTCCTGAAAATTATTTACTTCCTGATTTAAATCTCTTTTAAAAAGTAGATAATCCACTTGCCCGGCGCGACTTAAATTATTGAATTTCAATGTTTTTAAATCTGCTAAATAATCTTGATTTAGTTTTATGAATCGCGCTGAACGCTCCGGCGAATTTTCTGCGATGTAAAGTCTTAATAAAGTTTGACGATCCGCATTATATTGTGTCATCAGGCCAGAGACTTCGCTGTAAAAATAATTTGGCGAAGGTACTTCCTGCGCACTCAGTTGAGCGAGCAGTATAATGAATAAGATTCCAAGCGTTATGCGTTTTTTCATCCAATTATTATTTATTATGATTAACATCAAATCATATATTAATAAAAATGCACTTAAAATTATATTAATTACAATTAAAAAATCCGGTAAATTCGTGTAAAATTTACCGGATTTTATATCATTTAAAACGTTTTAGAAACCACGCCCCCCTTGCGGCTATCGACTTCTACGGTGTATTTATCAAGTTTGCCCTTAATAATCCAGCGCACGCGCACCGCATTATTGCTGCTGCCGCCACCGCCAAATCCTCCACCGCCGCCGCCAACAGTGCCGCCGATATTAGCCACTTCAATCGTTTGTGGATTGTTTTTTTGTTCTCTGGTGATGCCCAACATATCATTTTCCACGATCATGCCGCTGACGACCTGCGCATTTTTCAAAGTGATATAATCCGGTCGTTCAATTTTATATCGAATATCATGTGCGGAATGCGTCGGGATCGCGCGCTGGTTCACTACGGTTGCCGTTACTTCTGTCAAACCGCCCGCCAATGCTCGGGTTCGGAGTTCTACAATATCTAATTTTGGCATATGATATGCGTGTAAAATTGTAAAAGCCATATTGCGATGCCCTTCTTCTTCCATCATAAAACCAACGGTATTACGCGTGTAATTACGTTTTGCGCCACCTATTTCAATATCCCCATATTGCGGGTGTTTGAATGGCTGCCACTTAATATAAGCATCATTAAATAATAGTAATTTATCAAATTCTTCATAAGTAGTGCCGCTGCCTCCTCCTTGTTGCTCATTAAATAATTGATATGCATTATTAATTTCGTTAGAAAAAGTAAATATACCGCGCACCAATGCAAAGAAATCAAGCTCACCGCCATAAACAGTATAAAGGTCTTTCCAAATACTATAATAATTATACCCCGGCACCATTTTTTCGCCTTGTTTACCAATATAATCATAAACAGCTATATCTGCTTGATTTACAAAGGGTTGATCTTCTTCTGCACCCGGCGGGCGTAAGAACATTCCACCAGAATTATGATAGCTTTGAGCCCCGGCGATATTGGGATGTGATATTATAAATTTCTTGATATTTTGTGTTTCTACCAGCGTACCCGGAAAATATAATGCCCCGTTTTGAATATAATTGGGCTGCCAATTCCAGGCCCAGTCGCGATTGGGATCATAGGTACCCGGATGATCTTCATTTACCAAGCCATCTCCATCATTGTCAATCCCTTCAAAACCAAGCATTTCGTATTCCCCTGCTTCATCCGCAGCAGCTTGAATCATACGAGAAGGAAAATTAGGATCTTGCTTAAAGCGACCAGCCGGCGATTTGCGACGCATCATAACAATATTACCATCGCCATCAATATCATCATACGTATCTTCATCCAGACTACCGTCTCTATCGTCATCAAAAGACACCATACCAGAGCGCGAAGAGTTGGTCGGCCCTGGTTTGTGAATAAAATTTTCACGCCCGTCGGGGTTCACCGAAGGCAAGATATAAAAGGTTTTATCCTTGAGCAATTGGGTCAGAAAGTCCACTTTGCCAAAGCTTTCCGCCAGATACCAGGCGGTGTACATCGCAAATTGAACGCCTTGCATTTCATTGGCATGGATACTACCATCGATCCAGAATGCCGGTTTGCGATCTACGTTTCCAGTTTTATAATCGGAAATCGTTAACACCCACATATCCAGCCCTTTAGAAGACTTTCCGATCGATTGCACTTTCACAATATCAGGATGCGCTTTCGCCAATTCTTGTGCCAATTTAGTATAAGCTGCAAAATCCATGTAATAATTCCAAGCCCATTTTACTTTCGGATTAGCGGGCGTGCCAATGGCCCGCATACCTGTCAATTCTGGGTCGGTAGGGTTTTGGGCTATTAATGAAGATGTAATAAATATAATAATGGCAGAAAATATAAAGTATTTTATGAAGTTCATATTAAAATATCTTTTTAAAAATGAATCAATTGTTACATACATTTATTTCAATGTTACTTCTACTGACTTGACGCCAGTTGTCGGACAGCCGGCTTCGATCGTCGCTTTACCTGTGCCGCTTACCAGCCAGGAATATTCTTCCGATTCACCCGCGCCCAAGGTATTGCGTAGGTACAAGCGTCTGCCAGAAACAATTGCTTGTCCGTTGCCCAGTTTCAATTCCGTTTTCATCTTTTGAATAAAGCGCACACGGTCACCAATATCCGCATAAGTTGGCATCAAACCTTTGTTAACCACCGTAGCAGTGATACGTGAAATCCCATTTCCAAGTGATTCATTTTTCACATTAACCACCTGTATTTCAGGCATTTGTTCACTTAATTCAATTAAGAATTGAACGTGTTTATCAGAAACATCCGCGAGATAAGAAACCGGCGGATTCCATTTAGCATAAGGAGCGATGCCGCCTACTTCTGCTTTTTGTCCTGGAAAATCAGGATGTTGTATCGTCGTCCAATCCACAAAGGTATTGGTCAACTTTTCTTTATCCGCCCATTTCAAAAACTGAATATCCTCTTCACCCGCTTTTGGCGCTCCACCGCCGCCAGCTCTCGGGCCGCCCGTTGCAGCAGGCGCGCGTTTTGTTGAATCGATTTCCACTTTGGGTACCCACCAACCAGGCGTAGAAAAACTAAATCTACCGCCATGAAAATAAGCCGTTTGTGAAAAATTACCTTTTGTGTGGGGCATTGTCGGTCCATCCTTCAATCCTGTTTGATTATAAATTTTGGAAACCTGCGTCATCACTGTTACATCCTTTTGGGTAGGCGCAGTGGGGATTCTCCGATTTGCCCTGGCAGCATCAAATGTCGGCGCGGCAGAAAGATTATTGGCAGGGCCAAAAGTCAGCACTGCAAAAATATTCTGATGTTCGTATAAAAAAGTCATAAGCGCTCGCACCTCCGACTCGGAAGCAGCGTACTCGCCGGAGCCAGGAATAAAGACTGGATAATCAAATGTAAAGTTTTTATCAATATTTACTCCTCCGATGCCATCTTCATTAAATTCACCGTCTTTATCATTATCAATTCCTTCGCTTAATAATAAATATTTACCAACTTCACCCTCGGCTTTTACCATTACTCTTGGATCATCTTTGCTCACCACATAAGTCCCCGTTGCATCCTCCACGCGCAAGATGGTAATAATGCCATCATTATTTAAATCCTCAAAAGGGTCTTCATTCAAACGACCATCGCGATCATCATCGGTATTGCTATCATTACCACTGCGCTCAAACTTAAGTCTGGCGCTCGCTTGCTCTTGCGCATCAGGATTGACGCTTGGCACAAAATATAAAGTCTTGCTCCTGAGCAATTGCGATATACTATCTGTATTAGCAGCAGCAAGCATTTTTTCTGCCATTTCGATGGCGATTTCCGTGCCCGCCAAGTGCGCCCCATCTACGCCGGCTACCACCAGAATCGCAGGTTTGGCATCAGCAGTACTACCGCCGAGTGTCAAAGCCCAAATGTCGCGCCCGCCCTGGCTTTTGCCGATGCTTTGTACCGAAGCCTGCCCGGAATACTTGGAAGCAAGCGCTTTGAGTCGCGCGGAAAGCTGCGCGTGATTGGCATAATTATTTTGGGCAAACCCGGCAGAAGCATTCAGCAACACCAGCAGCCCGGTATAAATAAAGTATTTTTTTAATCTCATAATCAGGTTGTTACAGTTTAGGTAAAATAATAATAAAAATAAGCAGATAAACGCCTCGGTTCATCTGCGTGTAAAATAATAGAAATCCTTGTGACGCGCATTAAGTGTTGTCACATAATTGACAAAACAGGACGCCGGGATTATCCATTTCAGCAGGATTTTTCAAATTTTGATGGCATTAGGAGAATTTTATTGCAAGTTCAATCGGATAATAGTAATTTTACACTTGATTATCAATAAATTAAGGCAATTAAAGTTATAATGGAAATAAACGCTATATGGCGTATATACAAATGTTATATACCTCTTAGGAACAACTTGAACTGATAATAAATGGAGCTAAAAAACTTAAACGAAAATAATTCAGACAAATTAGTTAAATTAATAAATGCTACTTTGGGCGAAGTTCCACTCGTAGGTGGAGCCCTTGTTGAATTATTATCATCGGTTATACCTAATCAAAGAATTGACAGGATGGTTGAATTCATAAAAATCCTTACAGAAGAACTCAACAATCAAGAACAAGAACTTTTAAGAAGTCAAATCTTAGATGAGAGTTTTAACGGTCTTCTTGAAGATGTCATTGAATCAACGATAAGAACAATTGGTAATGAACGAAGACATCAATTATCTAAAATAGTACATACTGGACTTACTTCGAATAAAGAAGAGCTAATTGAATTAAGACTTATAACAAGAACTTTGAAAAAACTAAATGATATTGAAATGATTATATTGAAATATCATAGTATTCCTTCTGCAAATGAAAGCACAAGCTTCTACAAGAAAAATATAAATATTCTTGAATCATTACATGTCAATAGATTGTTGGTAAAGAACAAGAAAAACGACATTAAATGTATAAAGGATATTTTTATCATTTAGTACTCATTAGCACTTTTAGATGTTAATTAAGAAGGAACAATGAAGAGTCAAATAGACTTTCAGATAAGAAGAAGATTCAAGCAAAAATGCAAAGAATCATTTAATAACTGAATTTGGAAAAAGATGGTAGAAATAGTGAATAAATAACGGTATATAGCTACCCGTTACCACCAAAAACAAAAGCTGCCCACTTCCGCAGCGAAAGCAGGCAGCATTGCATTCAACAATCGATTTCTTTGGTTATGGATAGAAAGATAGGGATGTCCCTATCCTATTATCCTGCTATCCTCTTCCTTAATTCGCATTAATCACTTTGCCGGAGCCGGAAATCTGGGCATTGATCGTCGGCGTTCCTTTGTAGAATACGTCGCCGCTACCGGAAATCTTTATATCCAAAGCGTCCAGCACATTTACTTCGACATCGCCGCTACCGCTGATCGTGATTTTGGCAGCATTTACGAGTAAATTAAAGCCTCTGAAGTCGCCCGAACCACTGATTACAAAATCCAATACATCGGCAGTACCTTCCAGATAAATATCGCCCGAACCGGAAATCGTGGCATCAATATCATCCGCTTCTACCGCCGCGTCAATGCTGCCGGAGCCGCTGATGCGCAGATCGAGATCGCCTACTTCCAGTGTGTTTTCGCTGATAATATCGCCGGAACCCGTGATTTTTAAGCTGGTAATCTTTGGTAAAGTGATGTAAATAATCAAGTCATCATTGTCGTAGCGCACGCAACGGTCAGTCTTGATTTCCCATTCACCGCCGCGCACATCAAATTCCATTTCGTCGATCAAGCGTTGTGGCGCTTCAATTTCTACGCGTTGTTGATTGCCCTGGCGGATATAAACTTTACCGGCGATGCGCAAGTCAATCGCATCGAAAGTAGCCATATTAATCACTTCGTTTACGATCGCGCCGTCGGCGTCCAAGCAGCCGAAGAAATCATCGTCGTCGTCCAGATCAACAAAACAGCCGGGCGTGTACATCAGCGCCGTTGCACTGATAAATAAAATGAAGATTTTTTTGATTGTTTTCATGATGTCAAATGCTTTTGGTTAAAGATTGTTTTTCAATATATTGATTATCGGGGTGTTATGCGATGACTTAAATCATCATTATTATTAAAATTCTACATAATAATTAACTGTCGGGAATAAATCGATTTGATCATATTCCTTGGTGTTGTACCAATAATATTTTGTAAATAATAATAATGAGGATGTAATAACGAATAAATAATCCAGGTGAAAATTCTTACAAGAGCTTTCATTTTTGAGTCGGGTGTATAAAAAGAGACTCCCCCGGAACGCTCACATTTTCGTGCGAAAGCGCAATTAAATCCTTCCGTTTTGCTTATAAAAATGACCGAAGAAGCCTCAGGGTTATGTAGATTGTTTTAATTTGGTAGCTCCGATTGGCAATCGGAGCCACATTCGGAACTACTAAAATCTGCGATTGCCAAACCAGCCGAAGCGCAGCGTCATATTCGCCACAGCCCCGCTGAATGTTTCGTCGTCGTATTGTCCTTTCCCGTTCGTGCCATTTACCCAACGGTAACCTACGCCACCGGCTATGCGAAACCACTTGAAAATATTAAGTTCCAAGCCCAGTTCAGGCGTCATTACAAAAATCTGATCGTTGATGTCATTATCGAATGGATCGAAGTTGTCGGTTTGAATATTCACAGCGCCCCAGCCAATCTTGGCACTGGAAAACAAGTGTACCAATTTATAAGGTTTATAAGTATAACCCAACCAAAAACCGCCGTGTCCCAATTCAATCTGTTCAATATCCTGACCATCAATTACGTCATTCAAATCAACACTGGCCAAGCCGTAGCCACCAATAAACGCGCCGCCGATCACTACGCCGCCACCGCCGCCGTAAGAAGTTTTCAAATTATTATTCAAGCCCCATTCGGTAATCGGGCCACCAAAACCGCCCACCACGCGGGCATTGCTGAAAATCGTTTCGTGTTGTGCAAATGCAAACATTGCCAGTAAACTACATACAGCCGAGATCAATAACTTTTTCATTTTGCTTACTTTTTATACTATAGATTATGAAAGGTTGCCTTTCCCCCTATTCCATTTAAATTTTTTTATTAAAATTTCTCCTATCATTGATGATGCAAGGATTAAGAACTTTGAAATTTTCTTAATCCTCATTTTTGAATAAGTTTATTGAAGTCAAAAATTCGGAAATGCCGTAGTTTGGCCTAATTTCGCAATCAAAGTGAAACGAATAAATACAATGCAAACCAATCACCGACTAATCTTGATCGCAATATTATGCTACCTTTTGCCAATGGCTATGGCAGCTCAAAACCTGACCCAAACCATTCGCGGAAGCATAATCGATGCAGATACGGGACAACCACTTGCAGGGGCGACCATTCAAATTTTGGAAACCAATAATGGCGCTGTGAGTGACTCCGCTGGCAATTATCGTTTTGAAAAAATTCCCATTGGGCGCTATCGCTTGCAGGCAAGCTATCTGGGCTATCAAACATTGATCATTGCTGAGGTTTTGGTAGAATCCGGGCGTGAGGTAATCCAACATATCGAATTGACAGAACAAGCAACGCAAGTGGACGAAGTGGTGGTGCGTGCTTCGCGCAATGTGCCACATCCTGTGAGCGTAAAAACCTTGACAATTGAGGAAACACTGCGCTTTCCCGCAACTTTTTATGATCCGGTGAGATTGTCGATGGCGCTGGCTGGCGTTGTTGGTGACAACGATCAGGCGAATGGGATTTCTGTGCGCGGCAACTCGCCCAATGGCTTGCTCTGGCGCCTCGAAGGTGTGGATATTGTAAATCCAAATCATACGCCAAATGCTGGCACTTTCAGCGATCGCGTGACGGCGAACGGCGGCGGTGTGAACATCCTGAGCGCTCAAATGCTGGGGACTTCGACTTTTTTCACAGGCGCTTTTCCTGCGGAATATGGCAACGCAATCTCGGCGGTAATGGATATGCGCTTGCGAAATGGCAATAACCAACAGCGCGAAACCATTGCCCAGATTGGTTTGATTGGGATTGATCTTGCCAGCGAGGGGCCATTTTCCAAAAATGGTGATGCTTCTTATCTTTTCAATGCGCGGTATTCAACCGTTGGTTTGCTGGGACAATTGGGTGTCAATTTTGGTGACGAGCAAATCAACTTCTACGATCTTTCCTTTAATTTTAATTTTCCATTCAAAAATGGCGCTCGGCTTACTTTCTTTGGCATGGGTGGCAACAGCGAAAATATCTTCGAGGCGGAACGCGATTCTTCGGTTTGGGAATTTCAAAAAGATCGATTCGATATTAGATTCAAATCCTCGATGGGTGCGTTGGGCACGACTTTCACCAAACCCCTTGGTAGAAAAGCGATTTGGCGTACAGCTTTAGCCTATTCTATTCTGGACAGCGAGCGTACAGGCGAGCGCCTGGATACAGAATACAAACTCCACCCGATTGAAGAAGACCAGTATTTACAAAGCAAATTATCCTTGCATACTTCTTTAAATTTCAAACAAAGTATTCGCTCCAATTGGCAATTCGGTCTTTTAGCTACGCAGCAAAGCTTTGATATTCAATCCATTGAAAATAATCTCACTGCCGCTTCCGGCGAAGGAGATGGCATTTTAATTCAACCTTATGCTAATTGGCGGATGCGCCTTTCGCCCAAGTTAACGACAAATGTCGGTTTGCATCTTTCTCATTTTACATTCAATTCAACAACAGCATTAGAGCCGCGCGCTTCCTTGAGTTGGGAGCTCAATGCCTGTCGCAGCTTGAGTCTGGCGTATGGTTTGCATAGCCAATTGCAGCAGCCGCAGCTTTATTTTGCACAAATTGCCGGGGGTAATCCTAATGAAAATCTTGATTTTACGAAAGCGCATCATATCGTGCTGGGCTATCGGGAATGCTTGAGTCCTTCGACGACACTGGGCGTGGAAGTTTATTATCAAAGTCTATTCGATGTACCAATTTCAGCGGATGCTCAAAATTCGTTTTCTGCTTTAAATTTATTGGAAACTTTTGTAAATGAGCGACTTATAAATAACGGTTTTGGTAAAAATTATGGATTGGAAATTACCTGGCAAAAATTAATCACCGAAGATTATTACTTTTTATTAAATGGAACTTTATACAATGCCCGCTACGAAGGCAGCGATGGCATTGAGCGCGATACACGCTATAATGGCGGTTATATTTTCAATGCAACAGGCGGGAAAGAATGGCGCTGGGCGCAAAAAGAAGGCAGTATTGACGCGGTTTTCGGCGCGAATATTCGAGTTTCTTATCTTGGTGGCTTCCGCGAAACACCTATCGATCAACAAGCTTCGGCAGATGCAGGAAAAACGATTTACCAAAATGAAAATGCTTTTGAAAACAAACAAAATCCTTATTTCCGAACCGATTTGCGATTTTATTACAAACGCAATAAAGCCAAGTACAGCAGCACTTTAGCCCTTGATATTCAGAACGCAACGAATGCACAAAATATGGCATTTAGTTATTATGATATACAACAAAAAGCTATTCTAATAAAAAATCAATTAGGACTCATACCTTTATTAAGCTGGCGAGTGGAGTTTTAAATAGTGTTATGGTACGATGGTATTTTGGTTCGATCGCACTATAATACTAAAGCACCAAAACACTATAACACCAAAACACTAAATATTATGAAAATACTAAATATTATTATTGCGGCAATATTCTTATTATTCGCCATTGTACAGTATAACGACCCTGATCCCTGGGGCTGGATGGCGCTTTACACAATGGTGGCAGGCATATCGGCATTTGCCGCTTTTAAAAAATATAATCGCTGGATCATATTAACAGGAATGCTAATTTGTCTTATCTGGTTAGGATTTTTGATCCCGGAATTTATTCATTGGATTCAAATGGGAATGCCCAATATTGCAGAGACGATGAAAGCAGAAGAACCGCATATTGAGTACACGCGCGAATTTTTGGGGCTATTTTTATGCTTGATTGTGCTTGGATTTCATTACTTTAAAGCTCGAAAAAATTAGTTTCAGGTTTCATGTTGAAAGTTAACCTATAACCTGAAACTTATAACCTAAAACTAATTAAACCATGAAAAGACGCGATTTTATTCAAACATCCTCGGCCGCAGCGCTTGGCGCATTGGCTTTCCCTGAGTTTTTAAACGCCTTCAAAAAAGTGGGTCAAGTAGGCGTGCAGCTTTACAGCGTGCGTGATGCTATCTCAAAAGATTTAATGGGTACGCTGACCAAAGTGGCACAAATTGGCTACGATCATGTAGAATTGGCGGGCTACGGAGACGGAAAAGTATATGGGAAATCCCCGGCTGAATTCAAGAAAATTTTGGATGATCTTGGTTTAAAAACATTTAGCAGTCATCTTGGTTTGGATATTTTGAGAGGCGATTGGGAACGAGCGGTAGCGGATGCCAAGCTACTGGGTCAGCGATATGTGGTTTGTCCTTATTTGATGGAAAACGAGCGCAAAAATATTGATCAATACAAAAAGCTCTGCGAGTTGCTCAATAAATGTGGCGAAATTGCAAAAAAAGCTGGACTTCAATTGGCTTATCACAACCACGATTTTGAGTTTATGACATTGGATGGTCAAATTCCATTTGATTTGATGCTGAAAGAATGCGATGCCAATCTGGTGAAAATCGAAATGGATTTGTACTGGACGAAGAAAGCCGGCAAAGACCCGCTCGCTTATTTCAAAAATAATCCCGGACGGATAGAACTTTGGCACGTAAAAGATATGGATAACACACAGCAGCAATTTTTTACCGAAGTTGGAAATGGCACAATTGACTGGAAACCAATCTTTAAAGCAGGTAAAAAATCTGGCATGAAATATTTCTTTGTGGAACAAGATATTTGCAAAAACCATACGCCGCTGGAAAGTATTGAAATCAGTTATAATTATTTAAAAAATCTTCGATATTAAAAACAAAATAGCATGAAAAGAACCGCAAAAGCCCACTGGGAAGGGACACTCAAAGAAGGAAAAGGCCATTTGACAACGCAGAGTGGCATTTTGAATGAACAAAATTATTCATATAAAACCCGTTTTGAAGAAGGCGTAACCGGCACCAATCCTGAAGAATTGCTCCTGGCAGCTCATGTTGGTTGTTTCACGATGGCGGTCGGCGCAGCGCTTACCCAGCAAGGATTGCAGCCCGAATCGCTCGATACGGAAGGAACGCTTACGCTGGAATCAGGCAATATCACTGGCATTCACCTGTCAATTATTGGCAAAGTGGCCGGCATCTCGGCTGCTGATTTTGAGGCAGTTGTGAAAGAAAAAGAGGCAAATTGTATCGTTTCACGCGCTTTGAGTGTACCGATTACTTCAGAATCAAAATTATTATAAAAATATAATAACGTGATGTCATTATCATGTAATAATGACATCACAATCTCTTTATTCTATCACCGCCTCTCCTGCCGAAGCGCGCTGAAATCGAACTGCCAGGTATGCCCAAGTTGCAAATAAAAGCGCGCATAAAAATCCACCTATTTGCATATAAAATGTGTTTGTCCAAAGCGTAAAAAAATGAAATAGCACGGCGTACAGCAATCCGAGCCGTATCACCTCTAATAAAACAGCCCCTTGACGTCGGCTTATAAGTAATCCAAATTGGATCAGTGACCACAAAATCAAGCCCGCCAAAAATAGTTTTTCATAAAAAGCAAATGGCGTCCAGCTCAATAATATATAAAGGGAAATATATAATATTATAAAAAATTTGAAATATTATGTACCAACCTAAAGCCGGAGACAGCGGTGTATCATATTTTTTGAAATCCTTTAAATCATTCGGTTTTGACTCTTCTTTCTGCATATACTTTGGCTGCCAATCTGGTGGTCGGAAAAACACTTGGATTTTTTCCTTCCATTTATCTGTTTTATAAGCCATTACAAATAAATCTTTCCAATAATGCAAATTTGCCCAAAGCGGATTCCAGGTCTGCACAGGCTTCGTAATGCCAAAAACCGGGCTTATTTTTTCTTCCGCAAAGGAACCGAATAAGCGATCCCAAACGATTAAAGTACCGCCAAAATTTTTATCCAAATGCTCCGGCGCAAAGCTATGATGCACGCGATGGTGCGAAGGTGTAACGAGTAGCCACTCCAGCGGGCCTAATTTGCCGATGTATTTGGTATGCAACCAGAATTGATAAAGCGTTTGAAAAGCATTGATATAAGCAAACATGATCGGGCTGACGCCTAAAAATGGGAATGGCGCAAAGAATGCAAAAGCCACCGTTTTATGCAGCCATGCCTGCCGAAGTGCCACCGTAAAATTGAAATCTTCGCTCGAATGATGCACAATATGCACCGCCCACAAAAAATTGATGCGGTGACTAAAACGGTGAAACCAATAATAAATAAAGTCATACAGCAAGAGCATCGTTACAAAAGTGACCCAATTATCAGGCAATTTTATCAGCGCAACATGATCATACACCGCGATGTACAGCAAGATTAGCACCGTTTTGAGTAAGGCATCAATCACGGTTTGCCCTAAACCAAGACTTAAATTGGTGATTGCATCCGAAAAGCGATAATTCTCATCGCGCCGCAGCCAGCTTGCCAGCGCTTCAAAAGCAATCATAACGATGAAAATAGGAATAGAAAGTGCAACATATTTAAACATAATATCCGTTTTTGTTAAGATGCCAAAATTGTCACTACTACCCTATTCTTATTCAAAAATATATCATTTATAACAAATTACGAAGTTAGAAATCGAAAGTATGAATATCTAAATGCTTGATAATTATTCTTTTATAAAAAATAAATATACCATCATTAATTAAAATGGTATTAAGCTCTGGCATTCCATATAATATAAAGGATAAAAAACAAAAAGACCAAGCAAATTTTCGTTACTTGGTCTTTCTGTAATTCATTGATAATCAATATTAAGAATCCAAAGCAAAAGCGTAATAATATTCGCCAGGATAGTCTTCATAAAAACCTTCAAGCATCACTTTGCCTTCGGTCTCTTTAATCGTTTCAATAAATTCCTTGATATTTTTAATTTTCTTTTCACCCACTTTAGTAATGATAAATCCTGGTTCCATATTGGTGCGCTCAATCTTACTGCCCCTGTAAATACTCAGTACACGCACGCCGTGTTTGCCAATGCGTTCCAGGTCTTCATCGCTCAAATCCTGTAATTCTATCCCCAGATTTTTCAACCAATCTTCTTCATTAGAAGCGATGAGCGTGGTATTATTGCTTTTATTTTTAAGGAGTACTTTAGCGCTTTCTTTCTTACCATCGCGCATATATTCTACCGAAAGGGTATTGCCAGGACGATAGCGCCCTACTTGTTCCTGCATTTCGGGTACGGTTTTGGTTTTGGTACCGTTGATTCCTACGATTACATCACCTTTTCGCAAGCCCGCATCATCCGCGCCGCTGCCAGGTGTCACACGCGTCACATAAATACCTTCGATTGCCTTCAAACCCAATTCTTTAGCGCGTTCGCCGGTCATATTATCAATAAAAACGCCCAGCATTCCGCGTTGTACGATGCCGTAATCGCGCAAATCCTTGATTACTTTTCGTACCAGATTGGACGGCACGGCAAAGGAATAACCTTCATAACGCCCTGAGCGTGTGATGATTGCAGTATTAATGCCAATCAGTTCGCCGTTAGTATTCACCAAAGCGCCACCGCTATTGCCGGGATTGACTGCTGCGTCTGTTTGTATAAAAGATTCGATTCGATCTTGCCCTTCCAAAATATCAATGCTTCTGCCTTTGGCGCTCACGATGCCCGCAGTGACGGTGGATTCCAGATTAAAAGGATTGCCAACCGCCAATACCCATTCGCCTACGCGCAAGGAATCGGAATTACCGAATTTTGTATGGGGCAAATTTTTTGCATCAATTTTCACCAAAGCCAAGTCAGTGCTGGGATCTGTGCCGATCAACTCCGCTTCAAATTCTCGTTTATCGTTGAGGGTGACATTTATTTTTGTACCGCCATCAATCACATGGTTATTCGTAACGACAAAACCATCGGGAGACACAATAACGCCTGATCCTGAGGAACTTCCGTAAGAATTATTGCCCCAAAAATCAAAGCCATTGCCCGATTGGATCGTTTTGATATTCACCACTGAGGAAGTGACAGATTCTGCGGAAGCAGTAAAATTAGTCGGTGCGGAAGACAAAAAAGTGCGCAACGGCACATCAGATAAGGGATCATAGCCAAGCGTGGCGTAAGTTGCAGAAGACGGTTCGCGGATCACCACTTGCTGCGGCTCGTCAAAAACTCGATAAATCAGCACAGCCAAAACGGCGCTTAGCAAGGAACTCAATGCGACAACGATGTATTGCTTCATAAATCCGGGAATGTTTTCGCTTTAAAAAATGACTGAAAAGACTAAAAATAATCCAACACTTTCAAATAACGAAAGTTTGAAGAGATTAATTTCGGTTTTTCCGATGAAATCCAGACAATCTTCGGCGAAATTTAACAGATTAAAAATTTCAATTATAGCAAAATCAATCCCAGGGATTCAACGCCAGTCGAATCAAAGCGTTCAGCGCTGGGCCGGGAGAAGGGGCATCGGCGCTCACCAATTTGCCTTCGGTGTCAATCAGAATATATCGTGGAATGCTGGTAATCAAAAATTGCGTCGCAAATTCGCTCTTGAATCCATCAGAAACGCCGAGATGATAGCTCTTGTCGGGGATTGTATCTTTGGACACATATTCCAGCCATTTCTGTTCATCCAAATCAATACTTACAAACAAACCCACCAAGCGCGATTCGTGCTTAAAATCTTCGGATAATGTTTTAATAAAATCCGGTTTTTGCGCAAGGCAAGGGCCGCACCAGGTTGCCCAGGCATCAATGAGTACCGCTTTCCCTTTAAAATCGCTGAGATAAACAGGATTTCCATTCGCATCAAATGCAGTAAAATCAGGCGCTGGCTCGCCTTTAGCAATCGTGTAATAAGCAATCGCAAAATCTTTATATAAATGCTGGTAAGGATTCTCTTCATTGGCAAGGCGCTTTTCCAATTCGCTCAGGTTCTGTGCACTCAGCGTAGGATGTGTACGCCAATAAGTCGGCGATCCTAATCTTTCTTTTATGTAAAAAGCTTTATAATAATCTGCTAAATCTTTATTAATAATTTTGGTTTCGATATGATTAATAAAGTCCTTCGTAGCCTTTATTTCTTCATGTTCACGCAAATATTCAACTTCCAGTTTATATAATAAATTGACCGGCGAGAAACGATACATCGTATCATTCGCATCGATATTTTTTATAAAATCAAAAAAAGGATCATCCGAATTCAACTGATGCTCGATGCGACCTTTGTAAAAAGCAAATCCATATAGCGTAGCGGCATTGCGATGGTGCAAAATATTTCTTTCTATATCAGAAAAACTACTTGCGTAATGATCTATTTTAGAAGCTCTTGCTTCCACAAAAGATATAATATTTTTGCTCACTTCTTTTGGAGTGGCATTTACAAACGGCGAATTGATAAATTCTATAAAGGACGTATAAAGATAATTTAGCATTTGATCGCCAGGATTGGCATTGGTAGGCTCAAGTCCATTATTTCTATTGGCTTGCAGCGTGATCGTTTCGCCCGGACTCAATATCATCAAGCAAGGATACCTGCCGCCGCCAAAAGAAATTTTCGCTTCTGTGGCTTGATTTATCTCAATTTCACTATGAAACGAGCCATCCGACTGAATCTCGATCCTGCCCAAAGATTCCTCTTCTGCTCCTGCAAAAATCGACAGCGTTTGGTTCTTCAAATCCTCGGATTTACCTTTGATTACGGTGGGTTGCGCCGAAAGTATCGGGCCGAAAAATGAAAGCAAAAGAATAGCTATAGAGGTTTTGCAACTTTTCATACACTGACAGCTTTTAAAATATAGCAAATAGTTTTAAATCGCAATTCGGCGCGAAAATCCTAATTTTGCTGCAAAATAAGACTTTAGAATGAGTGAAAACGACAAACATACGACCGAACCGCCGCAATCTGGTAATATTTGGGGTTGGAAATTTTCTTATATCAGCCTGGGAATCATTTTGTTTTTTGTAGGATTGATTATTGCTCGGCATTGGATGCTGGGCGAGCCTTTTGATCCGGCTAAGATTCCGCCGCCAATTCCGGTAGAAGAAGATTCAAGTAAGGTAGATTCATTGGCAAAAGATAGTTTGAAATAAAATGTGGTGATGTAATGTAAAGTTTTCATCAAGAAAATTATTCCCATCACAATATCACAATATCACAATATCACAATATCACAATATCACAATATCACAATAATTATGAAATTTTTCAAATATCAAGGCACCGGTAATGATTTTATAATGATCGACCAACGCGAAACGCAATTCATTACACGCGATGATAAAGATTTGATCGAACGTTTATGCAATCGACGCTTTGGTATTGGTGCGGATGGGCTAATTTTATTACAATATAAAGAGGGTTATGATTTTGAAATGATATACTTTAATTCCGACGGACGCGAAAGCTCGATGTGCGGCAATGGCGGGCGCTGCATTGTGGCTTTTGCAAAGCAATTGGGAATCATTAAAGATAAAACTCATTTCTTAGCCATTGATGGTGAGCATGATGCGATTGTTCGTCCCGATGGTTGGATAGAATTAAAAATGAGCGATGTAAAGAATATAGAAAACGGCAGCGATTTTTACTATTTAAATACCGGCTCACCACATTATGTTACTTTTGTAAATAAAGTAAAAGAAGTAAATGTTTTTGAACAAGGCCGCGCCATTCGATATAATGATCGCTTCAAAGCTGAAGGCACCAATGTCAATTTTGTAGAAGCCAATAACGACGGTATTTCTGTGGCTACCTACGAGCGCGGAGTAGAAGATGAAACCCTTTCCTGTGGTACGGGCGTGACGGCTGCGGCGATTGCTTATTATATAAAATCTGGCAATAATAATATTACAAAAATCCCTATTCAAGTGAAAGGCGGCAATCTCGAAGTACGCTTTGAGCCTAACGGACAAGGCTTTACGAATATCTGGCTGTGCGGACCGGCGGAGTTGGTGTTTGAGGGGGAGGTAGAGATATAATTATAAATCCATTATAATTTTTAAATTTTCTTTTAGTTTATCTTTTAAATACTCCGGTAATTCGCCTAATTTTTTGATTAACCGTTTGTTATCAATTGCTCTTACTTGGTCAACCATGACAGCGCTTTCCTTGTCCAATCCTCCTTCTTTTTTCTTTAAATTGATCCTTAAAATGCTTACGTGCCGCTTTACATTGCTAGTAATCGGACAAACCAAAGTAGATGGATGAACACTATTTAGCAAATTAGTTTGTATAATGAGTATAGGTCTGGTTTTGCCAGCTTCTGTACCAAATCTTGGGTTCAGATCAGCTAACCAGATTTCGTATTGCTTACCATTCATCTTCCAAGGATTCAAATTCATGCAATACTTTCAGCGAGTCTTCTGCAACTAAGGCGGATTCTTCGTGTAGTTGTTGTTCCAGTAATTGCCGCTCCTGATAGACGTTATAGAATTCAATCGCTTCGTTGATATACTTATTCCTACTGGTTTCTAGCTCTTCCAGTAGCTTTTCCATCTCCTGAAAAATGGGGTCTTGCAATTTTAAAGAAATACTTTTCATATCACCAGTTTTGTACAAATTTAAATCATTTTTTGATATAACTTTGGTGATACTAAAAAAGTTTCTTTAGTTTTTACTCGTGCTTCAAATTCTCCGCCGGATTCGTCGTCGCTGCGCGCCAGGCATGGAATCCTGTCGTAAAAATGGTGATGAATGCCGTCCCGAAAAAGACCAGCGCAAAAATCCAAATCCCCATATTCGTATGATATTGAAACGTCGCCAGCCATTTATTCATCATATACCAGGCAATCGCAAATGCGGGAACGGCCGCAATCATTACAAGCAATACAAAATCTTTCACCAATAAGGTTGTCAAACCTGTTGTATTGGCCCCCAATATTTTACGTATGCTAATTTCTTTTGATCTTTGTTCGGAAGTATAAGACGCCAATCCCAGTAATCCCAGACAAGCAATCAGAATCGTCATCAAAGAAAAGCCCAGGAACAATTGTCCCCGCAGCCGATCAGTTTCATATTGTTCCATAAAGGTCTGATCCACAAAGGTATATTCAAAAGGTGTCGTCGGAAATAATTCTTGCCAAGAGGTTTTGATATAATCAATTGCAGCCTGCGTATTACTTTTTATTTTCACCAAAGCCACGCCGTTATTGAATCGAGGCAGGAACAATAAGGTTTCAATCGGATTGTATAATGCCGTTTGATGAAAATCTTTCACCACGCCCACTACCAGCGCGGGCGGCAGGCTGTCGGGTCCTATTTGCACGCGTTTGCCAAGTCCTTCCGTCCAATTCATGCGCTTCACCATCGCTTCGTTCACGATCACTGCCTGCGTTGTATCGGTACTGAATTCTGAGGAGAAATTGCGCCCTTCTACAAATTCAACCCCCAGGGTCGGGAAATAATCAAAATCTATAATATTATAATCAAGCCCTCGGTCATCCATCGTGCCATCAGCGGTTTCGATGGACCAAATGCCTTTGCCTATGCCTTGTCCCGGCGGGCTACTCACGGTTGCAGCGCTTATAATATTAGGATTTTGTTCCAATTTATTTTTCAAAACTGTCCATTTCTCACGTAATTCCCGATTATTTAAATTAAATGTCAAAATCTGATCTTTATCAAAACCCAAATCTTTATTTTGCACATATTGCATTTGATTGTAAATCACGGTGGTACCTACAAACATAAACATGGAAATCGCAAATTGCAGCGTCACCAATACGCGACGCAGATTTTTATTGCCACCTTTGCCTCTTGAACCTTGAATAACACCAATCGGATTAAAAGCAGATAAATAAAATGCAGGATAACTTCCGCCCAGAACGCCCGTCAATGCTACAATTCCAAGAATTATTATCAATAAATTAGGCTGTAATAAAGTAGTAATATGCAGATTTGTACCCAACATTGCGTTGATCGGTTGAATGACAATTAGCAAGAGTAAAAAACTGGCTATCAATGCAATAAGCGATAACAAAATAGATTCTGTCAAAAATTGTCCTATCAGCAAAGATCGTTCTGCGCCTACCACTTTTCGAATGCCCACTTCGAGCGAACGCCGCGCCGACCGCGCTGTGGCTAAGTTCATATAATTAATGCAGGCAATTAATAATAAAAATATGCCTACCGCCGAAAAAATGTAAATATAATTAATATTGCCCAGCGGCTCCGGTTCGCCTTCAAAGTTGGAATGCAAGTGAATACTGGCGAGTGGCAGTAATACATATTTTACTTTAATATTTAGTTCATCAAAAATAGTGGCTACATATTTTTTAATAATTTCGTCCAATTTGGCTTCAAACTGCTTAGAATCCGCATTTTCTTTTAATAATACATAATTATAAGTACCAAAACCGCCCCAACTACCCCCGCCCTCCGCGCCGGTATTCCTCAAATTGGCATTCGCAGTTGAAGAAATCATGGCATTCGCAATCAAATGAGAATTACCTGGCATATCTTTATAGACGCCCGTGACCTGAAAAGACAAATCGCCATCGGATTTCAAGGTTTTACCAATCGGGTCTGCTCCTTTAAAAATGCGGTCGGCAAGGCTTTTGCTCAACACAATTGTATTGGGCGAATTCAAAGCCGTCTTTTTATCACCCGATATAAAATCGAATGTAAAGACATTAAAAACAGTAGAATCTACATAAAAAACTTTGTCTTCAAAATAATTAACCGCATCCAACTCAAAGCGTGTTCTGTCATTAGAGAAAAACCGCATGTATTCTTCCACTTCTGCAAATTCATGTTTCAGGGTCTTCGCCAAAGGCGCTTGTGTGGTTGCCCAACGAAAGGCATCATCGGGTTCCTGGATCGCCGCCGAGATGCGATAAATACGATCCGCTTTTTCATGATATTTATCATAACTCAATTCATGAAATAAATATAATAATATCAAGAAGCTGGAAGCCAGGCCAATCGTGAGCCCCAGGATATTCAATATAGCATATTGCGGTTGGCGAAATAAATGTCTGAATGCGGTTTTGAAATAATTTTGTATCATCGTTCGGGTGATTTTGTAACGAATCCTTATCTATCAGATTCGGAATTTTCAAAATAGTTGTATTACGTTTAAATTATTTTCAAAATATTTTACGAATCCTTTCGTATAGCAAATTTGCAATCAGCAATCCACATTTCCAAATTAATCTACGATTTTTTTCGTATCACTTTAAATCTAAAGACAAACATGATAATAAGTATTAGCAAGGATTGATATACATTAGAATTTTGTGTAAATTGGGCGTTCATAATGATTGAAGCACATGGAAACCAGCATGCCCAAAAACGATTTTGCTTCTTATGATGATTTACTTCCCATCATTTATGATCAATTGCGCGCTATTGCACACCAAAAATTGGCTTACGAACGCCAGGGTCACACACTAAATACAACTGCACTGGTGCATGAAGCCTATTATAATCTGGCGAAACAACATAAGTTACAAATCGAAAATAAAGAGCATTTTATGGCATTGGCGGCACAAGCCATGCGCCGAGTCTTAGTCAATTATGCACGCGATCGCCAGGCACAAAAACGCAGCCACGATAGGGTCGCCATCACGCAAGCTACCTGGCAGCAGCCCATAACGATTACGCCCGACGAAATTCTAGCGTTACACGACGCATTAGAAAATCTTAATATATTACATGAACGACAAGCTAAAATTATAGAACTCTGGTTTTTTGGTGGTTATCAGCACGAGGAAATCGCAAATTTATTACAAGTATCACTACCAACCATACGGCGCGACTGGCGCATGGCGCGTGCCTGGCTTAGCAAAACGGTGAAACAGGTTTTAGCCTGAAGCGATTTATTATGGAATATTGATTATTTACGATTGATTAATATTAAAATACTTTATTATATTATATATTATTAAATTCGACGATTCTCCCCAGTATAAGTTATTGAACAACAAGCTGTTGAAGATAATCAATACTCCATTATCAATAATCAATTTTGAGCATGAATTGGGAAAAAGTAAGTGAACTTTTTGAAGAAGCAACCGAAAAAACGGCCGGAGCGGAGCGGGAAGCTTATTTGAAAGAAATTGCGCAAGAATATCCTAATGAGTATCAAGAGGTTAAAACCCTACTCGAAGCAGAAGAGGATTTGATTCCAATGCTCCGGCCCGACTCCACCAACCTTTGGGAAACGATTTATGATTTGGCTTGGGAAGGGAGGGTTATTGGCAATTACCAACTGGTCAATCATCTCGGCTCCGGCGGCATGGGCGCGGTGCTACTGGCAAAGCGCATCGATGGTGAGTTTGATCAAACCGTCGCCATGAAAGTCTTACGCCCCGGCGTCTGGAGCGATCGCCTGGCAGATCGCTTCCGCGAAGAGCGACAAATTTTAGCAAATTTGCAGCATCCGAATATTGCGCGATTGCTCGACGGTGGCGTTGGGGCTGACGGAACGCCTTATTTTACAATGGAATACGTGGACGGCGAGCCCATTACCGATTATTGCGAAAACCAGGATTTAAACATTAAAGACAAACTTAATTTAATCCTACAAGTCTGTAAAGCAATTGATTACGCTCATAAAAACTTAATTATTCATCTTGATTTAAAACCGTCTAATATTCTTGTCAACTCGGAAGGGCAGGTAAAACTCCTCGATTTTGGCATCGCCCAGGCGCTACAGAATTCAGAGGGCATCGAAAGTCAGTTCTTTACACAACAATATGCTTCGCCAGAACAAATTAATAAAGAAAAATTAACAACTGCCAGCGATATTTATAGTTTGGGCATTATTTTACAAGAATTATTACCGAAATTAAATAAAATAAAAATTCCATTTAGTAATGATTTAGTCGCTATTATAAAAAAAACAACCCAAGTCAAGCCGCAAGATCGCTATGCTTCTGCTTCAGAAATAGCAAGAGATATCGAATTTTATTTATCAAATTATCCCGTCAGTGCGCATCCTCGCACGCCAGGATACTTACTGCGTAAGGGTTTCAGACGCAATCGGGTGCTGGTTTCTGCCGCGCTTATTGCATTATTGACCATTATAAGTATTACGATTTTTTATACTGCTCGTTTGCAAAAGGAGAAGTCGCTTGCTGAACAAGAAGCCACGAAAGCAAAGCAGATTTCCGATTATTTAATTAATATTTTTACATTGGCAGACCCAAATGAGACGCCAGCTTCCGAGTTCACGGTGCAGCAATTATTGGATGCCAGTACCAAAGATGTAAATGAAAAATTAAAAGATCAACCTGAAGTTTTATCAGATATTTATGATGCATTAAGCGCCGTATATCATGGTTTGGGTTTATATGAATCCGCTGATTCTTTATCCCAATTAGGCTTAAATTTAAAATTTAATTTATATAAACCTCCGCATGAAGATATTATCAATAGTTTGGTCAACGCTGCCGCAATTGCCTTAGATGGAGGTTATTTTGAAAAAGCGGATTCTTTATATCGTTCGGCTTATCAGATGACTTTGCAATTGCCTGGGGATCAGGAATTAACAATTGCAAAAAGGCAATATGATTTGGGAATGCTGGCATACAACGATGAAGATTTTACACAAGCAGATTCATTATATAAAATAGCATATCATGTTTTTCAAAAACATTACAAGTCGCCTCGCTTTGAGTTAGCAGATGCATTACATATCATAGGAGCGACGCAACGAAAACTAGGAAATTATGATGCCTCCGAAGATTTTTATTTACAAAGTTTAAAAATGAAGCAGGAACTTTACACGGCGCCGCACGCAGAGATCGCTTATACGCTCAACCATCTCGCCAGCTTATATTATGATCAGGAAAATTATATAAAAGCGATTCCTTATGCCAAAGAATCGCTCAGCCAGCGCCAGCAGGTTTTTGGGTTTGTAAATATGGAAGCAATCGCCAGCCAGGCAAATTTAGCGCGCATTTACAGCAATTCTGGCAATTTAGATTCGGCAGCAATTTTATACAAAGATGCCATTGAAAGATGTGAAAAAGTGTATGGCGAATCGCATCATAATTTAGCGGGATTAATAAATAGTTTAGCAAATGTTTATTTAGATAAAAAGGATTTTGCACAAGCAGAAAATTATTACAGACGGGCCTATTCAATTGGAGAACAGCTACTTCCAAGCGATCATCCTAATTTGGCGATTATAGCCGGAGGCTTGGGTTTAACATTATATCGACAAAATCATTATGCAGCAGCCTTGCCTTATTTACAAAAAGTAGTAAAGATTCGCCAACAAAGTAATATACCTGATAAAACACCTTTAGGAATTTCGCAATATTATATGGGTACTTGTTTATATAAAATGGGGCGCACCACCGAGGCACGCCCTATTTTAGAGGAAAGCAGAACAATTTTATCCGAAAACGCTGAGAAATATAATAAAGAATTGCAGGAAATTAATGCGATATTACATTAATTAAAAGAATCTATGTGCCTATGTGTTAAAAAGCACATTTATCATCAGAACTTATTATATTTAAAACTTACAATCCTTTATATACGCATGAGCCGGCACAAGCGTCGTGCCCCAAATTTTATAGCATCTTTTTTCTTCTAATTTGTCAAATGTCTCCGTAAAGCTCAATTCCCAGGTAGTCGGCGGCCACCAAATGACGCGTTCTACGGTCAATTTTATACTGGTTGCGCCCGCTGGAACAGTGACTTCCCGATTCAATCCGGCACTAAAATCGCCGCTTGATTTGCTATAAGATTTCCCATCCAATTTATAACTCACGCTGAAACGAGCCACATAGCCTGCTTCACTGCGAATAAAAAACGAACCCGGCCGCTGATAAGCACATTCCTGGGCAGTATAATTAGTGGTGAAGCCCATTTTTACTAAACTATTATTTGCCAATGACTTAACGTTATAAGTAATCGGCACACCGGGATTATCCTTGCTATATAAAGCATTTTTGCCTTTTATAATCTTCTCTAAATCACCGAAATCCTTAGCGCTCACGCCCTCTGCCGCTGCTTCCGCATTGCCGCCGATGGTCACCAATGTAATGGATGAATTTTGCAGAATTTTTTGATATTTGGACGCCAAATCGCCCGTAGCACTCAACTTGCCGGAACCATAGCGCAGTGCTGCTTCCACTTCTGTAGAAGTATATTCTGAACTCGATTCCATACGAAACATAATCATCCGACCATAAGTGACAGCACTTACATAAGCCGGAGGAATATTTTCACCGGCCGCCGATTGCACATCCGCCAGGGTCACGCCATTGCCAAATACGCTTGCAGGATTATCAGGCGTTTCCATCGTTACGGTGTAAAATGCTTGTTTGAAAACAGCCATTGCGATACGCTTTTCCTTGCTACTGTTATAAGAAAACTGACTGCTCACGCTGCCGCTCAACCAGGTAGCGCTCAAGCCCAGATCAAGCGCCAATTGCTCGGAGGAATAAGACACCGTCGCCTCGTACGAAGTATTCGATGCATTCACATAGCCTTCCTGATATTTATTATTATTCCACCAGTTCAATGCCTTATCAATTGCTGTTTGCACGCTGGAATTATCTGGACTTTTTACTTCAATATTGCCCTGATCCTCGATACCGGGTAAATCTAATCGCAGCCGCACAGGTGCACGCTTGAGCGTGATCGGTTCTGGTACGCCATTCATCAATGCCGGATTGATTTTCACCAAAGCGCCCGGATACACGATACCATTGGTCGGGCGCATGATTGCTACTTCATCAAAATTGCGGGTTAGGCTATGCGTCACCTCCGTGCAACGATAGCGATTACTGCCGTCGGGGTAATTTTTTGTGGCACTGCCCGTTTGCTTGTCTTGCGGCACGAGCGAGCCATTGCCCTGTATATTCAATAAATCTTCCAGATTGGGGTTCAAACTTTTCAGGTAATCGTTGATACTCATCGCTTGCGCGGGATCAATTGTCGTGATCTCCTTATCTTTTTTGCATCCGGTACAACTGACAACGAGCACCAGCACCGTCATCATAATGGATTGCATCCATGGCTTCTGGAATGTGCGTCTTAACATAATACGTGTTTTTGTAGGTTTTAAAAATTTGGTGTCAAATCATAACTAAAACCCTACGCACCAAAACCAAGCAAAAGTGATAACGGGAAGCAAAGTTTTTTTGAAAAAAAATTAATGCCCTGGAAATAAAGCCTTTACCTATATCATAATCGAATAAAGAACAACTTTGGTCGAGGCTTATTGACTTGAATAGGAGGACGTTATTATTTTATATTCCTATCTTTGATGATAAGAATACCTCAGCATGACCACACCTAAAAACACTACCCTCCTCTACGCCGACATCGTCGGCTATACTACCATGATGCGTGCCGATAAGGACGATGCGCTTGTCAAACTGGAGCATTTCAAAGCCATGATGCAAAGCCAAACCGAAGCGCATCAAGGCAAAGTCCTCCAATTACATCGGGATTACTGCATTGCTGCTTTTGAAAATGCGGCGGATGCAGTCGCTTGCGCAGAAGCCTTGCAAATGAACTTCAAAGCAGAACCTGCCGTGCCCGTGCGCATGGGCATCCACGCGGGTGAGGTGGTGGTAGAAAAAGACAACGCTTTTGGCGAAGGCATTTTCCAGGTGACGCAAATTGAAAAGATTGCCATCGCTGGTTCTATTGTGCTATCCAAAGAAATTCAATCGCAAATAGCTGATAATGACCAATTCGCACTAGAATCACTGGGCGCTTTTACTTTCAAGAATTTTGAAAAACCCATCGAGCTTTTTGCGCTGACCAATGACGGACTCAGCGTACCCGAAAGCAGCGCCGAACTGCGCGAAGAACAAAAACAAGCCAACCAAAAGCGCTGGCTACGCGCTTTGCAACTATTTGCAGGCTATCTGGTAGCAGCCTGGACAATTATACAATTTGTAGATTGGCTACTGAAACGCTATGAAATCTCACCTCATTGGACGGATATTCTGCTTTGGACATTCATAGGTATCATTCCTTCTTTGCTCATTTATCTGGTGCATCAGGATCGAATCAATCAGCGCATCCTGCTACGCCGCGAAAAGATCATCATTCCACTAAATATCTTACTACTCTTTGGCGCACTGACGGTCGCGTATGGCGGGGCTGAACTTGGCTCGATTACTAAAAACATCAGCTTCACCGACGCAGATGGGCGTACGGTGACCCAGACCGTCATCAAGCCCGAGTTTGTGAAAGAAATAGCCATCTTCCCATTCAAGCAGGAAGGAGGCACCGATTCCACTACCTGGATGAGCAGAGCTATACAAAATTGGATAGGATTTGATATGGGGCAAGATAAATACTTGAATATACAGGAAAATTTTGAAGAGGAAGAAGTGGACAAAATCAATGCCGCACAGACAGCAAATGGACTTTACTATATAGATGGCAGCTATCGGGTATTGGAGAATAGCTTTGAAATAAAGCCCACCTTGCGAGATACCCGCAATGGCGCTATTGTCTCGCAGCGGATATTTCGAGGCGATGATTTATTTACCTTAATGGATTCCATCAGCATTTACCTGCGCCAGGAAATCGGCATCACGCCTGCCCAAATGAAGCAGTCCGTTGATTTGGATATAAAGGATTATTTGACCGATAATTTTGAAGCCCTACGATATTTTACCCTGGCATTCGAGGGTAAGGGTAAGGGTAACTTTGAAAAAGCCGTTGAGCTGGATTCTACTTTTGTAATAGCATCTTGGATTTATGCATCAAGTTTATACAATGCCCCGCGCGGACAATTGGAAGCCAAGCATTACATCACCCTGGCAATGCGGTATCGAAAAAAATTACCTTTTGAGTTTCAAGTTGCGACGATGCTTTTAAACTATCAGATTGAGGGAGCATGGGACAAAGCCGAACAATTAATCAAGCTACAATTGGAATTGGAGCCCAATAATAAAATTTTAATCAATCAAGCCTTCAGCTTTTATTTGATTACAGGTCAATTAGAGAAAGCATACGCGCTTCAAGAGGAAGTTTACGAGCGCTTTCCAACTTTTGATAATAAAATGATACTCCTGGGACTTGCGCTACGAAAGGGAGAAACGGGAATAGTTGAAAAAGAAACAAAAAAGCTGCTCAAATCATACCCCAAAAATTTACAAGTGCTACAACTTCTTGCTGAAGTTTACATTCAACAACAAGAATACGATGCTGCCAAAGCAACGGTAGAACAAATGATATTGATAGACCCCGACCAAGAAGTAACGTTATCTATCTTACTTGATGCCATCATCTATATGAAAGCCAACCCTGACTATGTAGATAAGCTGGCTACTTTCGAAGGTAAATTCAGACACCAATTTGACGAAAGTATAACTGAATTTCGGATTTCCAATAAAGTCATTTGGACAAGAACCGAAAACACCTCCGGATGGTATATGTATTCCGCCGGAGAAAGCATTTTAGTACCGGTTGCTCTTTTTAGTTTGGTTTATTTAAAAAATGATAAGGGAGAAGTATATGCTATGAAGTTCGCTGCTGAAAACAGTCCTAATCTTTGGAAGCAAGATTCCTTAATCTGGCAAGCCGAAGAAATGCTGCGGAACCGATGGTACGAAGTAGCATTAAAAGCCTATGAAGCGGCTATTGCCAAATATCCTGATCATTACTATCTATACGATGCCAAAGCCCATATCGAGTATATGCTCTCCAAGACCGATGCGGAAATCCAGCAATTGTACCAGCGCTATGTGGGGCAATATGGAGATGTGCGCATCTGGATAGAGGATGGGCAGTTATTCTACAAACGCCCAGGCGAATCCAGACGAATCCTAAGACCTATTTCGGATACAGCGTTTATGAATCTCTATTCCTATAATTTGACATACCATGTTGAATTTGAAAATGGCAGGGTAAAGGGAATTTTTGAGCAAAAAAACGACTTCAACAACCAAAGCAGCGTTCAACCACCCAATATGGATAGCAGGATTACGCCCATTGCTTTCACCCTTGAAACAGAGGACGAACGTGTTAGTACCATAATTAAAGATACCTTAGACCTTTCAAAATTGAATCTTTCCAAAGAAAATCTGGCTGGCTATAAAATCATTCCTTATGTAAATTCATTGAATGCCATTAACTTTTGGTTCCGTCAGGATCCTGTTAATGTCAGCGTTGATTGGTCAGCGAAAGCCTATTTGGGCGGCGCAGGTCAATATTCAGCTAAGAACGGGGAAGTGTTTAGAGTTGCTTATGTACTTTCAAAAAATGAACTGCCATCACAAATCAATTCACTGTCAGAATTGGAGCGAAATTATACAATAATCAATTTGCCCCGAATGCGAACGATCACTATTAAAAGAAAAAGTGAGTATAAATAATTTGGCTTCAATGAATCAAGAAAAAAGAATGGCGCATATCCGATAATTTTTACCATCCCCGCACCAAGCTGGCGGATTAGAAGGGGTTAAGCGGTTAAGCGTCCTACGGGTTCTAACCCGTAGGACGCTTTATTACATAAAATAAACTCCACGCATCTGCCTTGATATGAGCAGGTTTCTCCGAAGATGCTAAACACATCTGGCTAGATAGTAGATGGTATCTCCGTAGATAAGTTGCTAATCTTCGCAGATAGAAAAAGTATCTAGCCAGATACTATATGGTATCTGCAGATATATAGTATTGTATCTCTGCAGATATATATTATAAATCTATCTCGCAGATATAGTAAAGTATCTTTACAGATAGTTATAAGTATCTAACCAGATACTCAATAGTATCTTGGCTGATCGTCAAAGTATCTAAAACTTAGTTCCTACCTTAATTTTTGAATATTCAATAAAAATTACACGCTATAATCTGACTTTTTCAAAAAAGAACGTTTATAGGAGGAGTACATCCAAGACTGCAAAAAACTTGTTATTTTTAGCACCAATAAGGCTTGATGCCCTTGCATTAAATACTTATTCAGGTTTGCATTTATGATGAAAAAAGTAGCGATCATACTATTCCTCGGTTTTTCTTTGTTGAACGCGCAAACGTCGGATGTGCAGGAACTCTTGTCGGCATTGCAGAATAGCCCCGACAATGCCGAGAAAGTAGATATATTGGTATCACTGAGTGCAAAATTCCTGGATGCAGACCTCAAAAAAGCGGAAGATTATGCCCAAGACGGGCTGAAATTAGCGGAAAAACTCAAATATCCAACAGGAATAGGCAAGGCTTCAATCGCTTTAGGAAAGGTACGCCTGAAGCAAAATCAAGTATCGAAAGCCGCCAATAACTTTGAAGCCGCGTTGCCTTGGGCAGAAAAAAACGCCGAAGCGCCCGCCTTGCTTGATTTTTATTTTCATTTGGCGCAAGTTTATCAAAGACAAAACAAAAAGGAGCAAACAGAAATTATTCGCCAGAAATATAATAATCTTCAACTCAAACTCCAGCAAAATCAAGTCAATCAGAGTAATCAGGAAAAAATCGATTTGCTCCAGGATCAATTTTCAAAGCAAAAGGATTCGGCATCTTTGGCTCGCCTGGAAGTGATCAAAGCGCAGAGCGCAACAGATTCGGCTTTGAATATCATTAGTCAGCAGGAAGCAATTTTAAACAAGCAAAGATTAGAACTGGTTACGCTTGAAAATGAAACCTATCGGATAGAGCAAGAAAAACTGCAAACAGAATTGCAATTGGAAAAGAACGCCAGCAATTGGCCGTCCAGCGCCAGCGATTATACTGGGTTTTGGCAGGTAGTGCTTTTATTTTGATACTTGGGCTAAGCGGCTGGTTTTTTTATCAAAGCAGGCAAGCCAGAAAATTGGCACAGCGAGAGCATCTTGAAGCGGAGCGCCTGAGATTATTGACGGCGGGCATTGCGCATGAAATAAAAAACCCCCTCAATTTCGTTAATAATTTTGCCGAAGGTTCGACCGAATTATCAGCTGAAGCAGAAGAAATTCTGGATACGAATGAAAAGGATTTGACGCCGGAGCAATTCGCTTTGCTAAAAGAATTGGTTACAGAACTCAAACAAAATTCGGTGGATATCAAAAAGAACGGGCTTCGCGTCAACGAAATTGTGCGCAGCATGAGCGATTACGCCAGCGGTCGCAAGAGTAAAGTTCAACCGACCGCATTAAATGATTTGGTGGAGGAGCAGATCAATCGAGCTTACAGAAGTTATCGTGCTCAGCATAGCGGATTCGATTTAAAGATTGAGAAAAAATATGATTCATCTTTGACGCCTGTTGAAATAGTAACACAAGATGTTGGGCGGGTGTTGTTGAATATTATCAATAATGCCTGCGACGCCATGCTGCAAAAACAGCAAGCAAACAAAGAACATTATACACCAACCCTTACGATTCTTACCGCATCGCAAAACGGAGAGGCTGTCATTCGCATCCGCGACAATGGCATCGGCATTCCACAAGAGGTGCGCGACAAAATCTTTACACCTTTTTTTACGACCAAACCCACCGGCACAGGCAATACTGGACTGGGTTTAGCCATTAGTTATGATATTATTGTAAAAGATCATCATGGAAAATTAAAAGTAGAAAGCGAACCAGGCGAGTTCACCGAATTCATTATTATATTGCCTAAAAAACAAGGATAAAATGAGGATATTAGTCATAGACGACGAAAAAGATATGCAACGCTTGTTTGAGCAGCGTTTCCGAAAAGAGCGTCAAAGCGGGGAATTGGAATTCCGCTTCGTATTTTCGGCCGCCGATGCCCTGTCTTATTTGGAATTGGGCACAGATGTAGCGCTGATTCTATCGGATATTAATATGCCTGAAATGAATGGATTAGAATTATTAAAGATTATTCGAGAACAATATCCGGAACAAAAAGTATGTATGATGACCGCCTATAGTGATGATACTTTTCGGCAGCAGGCAACGATGTACGGCGCGAATGATTATTTGACCAAACCGATTGATTTTGAGGATTTAAGAGAGAAGATTTTGAATTAAGAATTTGGTAGAGGGATAAGGGAAAATGATAAATGGTAAATGCTGACCAATGGCAGTAAGAATCTTAGTGGTTGACGATGAACGCGATGTGGCGCGTCTGGTTTCGCAGCGATTCAGAAAACAAATTACGAACAATGAATTTGACTTTGTCTTTGCCTTGGGCGGGGCCGAAGCCCTGGAGATATTAAAGCAGGATCAAAGTATTGATATGGTCTTGAGCGATATCAATATGCCCGAAATGAATGGTTTTGCTTTCCTTGAAAAAATGAACGAGATCGCCCCTACCCTCAAGGTCATTATGGTTTCTGCTTATGGCGATATGAAAAATATTCGGGAAGCGATGAATCATGGCGCATTTGATTTCATCACCAAACCCATTGATTTTGAGGATTTAGAAAAAACTATCCGAAAAACTTTAAAAGAAATAGAATTACTCCGACACGCAAAAATCGCCGATGAATTAGCAGAGAAAAACAAGCAATTGCACGAGCTCGACGAAATGAAATCGCGCTTCTTTACCAATATTGCCCATGAGTTTCGCACACCTTTGACGATCATCGGCGGCATGGCCAACCAAATGCGCGAGCATCCTGAGCAATGGCAGGACAAAGGCTTGAAAATGATCATTCGCAACAGCAATAGTTTGCTTAATCTGGTCAATCAAATCCTGGATTTGCGGAAGCTCGAATCTGGTAATCTGCAATTGAAAATGGTGCAGGGCGATGTGATGCAGTATCTGAGCTATATATTTGAATCCTTCCAATCCCTGGCGGAAAGTAAAGACTTGCAACTTCATTTTTTGAATGCGCAACAGGAATTATGGATGGATTATGATCCTGATAAATTCTTGCGCATCATTTCCAATTTATTATCGAATGCCATCAAATATACCCCGGAAGGTGGTAATGTGTATTTGCAAGTAGATCAGATCAATACAGGTCAGGAAGCGCAATTACAAATCCGAGTGAAAGACACAGGCATCGGCATTCCGACAGATCAATTGCAGCAGATTTTTGATCGCTTTTATCAAGTAGATGACTCGACCACGCGCAGAGGCGAAGGAACGGGCATTGGTTTGGCATTGACCAGAGAACTGGTCAAGCTTTTGAATGGCGATATTCGTGTAGAGAGTATGCCTGGTAAAGGCAGCACTTTTTCTATCACCTTGCCTATTCGACGAGATGCGCCGCTGGAAGCCATGACACAGACAGAAACAATGCATTTCGTGCCGCAGTCGCCGGAGCAAGTGGATGTGATTTCGCATTTGGAAGCCAGCGAGAAGGAGTTGCCTTCCTTGCTGATTGTAGAAGATAATCCTGATATTGTACAGTATCTAAAATCTTGTCTGGAAGGGCTTTATCATCTGGACATCGCCAGTGACGGGCAAGCGGGCATCGATAAAGCAATAGAACAAGTGCCGGATATCATCATCAGCGATGTGATGATGCCAGTAAAAGATGGATTTGAATTGTGCGAAACCCTCAAGAATGATGAGCGTACCAGCCATATTCCCATTATTTTGTTGACTGCAAAAGCCGATGATGAATCCCGCATCAAGGGTTTGAAAAGAGGCGCAGACGCTTATTTGGCAAAGCCTTTCAATAAACAGGAATTAATTGTTTGGCTGGAAAAATTATTAGAACTGCGGCAGCGCTTGCAAGAACGATATAACGCTCTGGAAGAGAACGCTTTGTTAAAAGATGTAGCCACCCAGCAAGAAGATGAATTTATTCAAAAAGTGCGCCAGGCGGTTGAAAAAAATATAGATGATGAAGATTTTGGTATTTTACAATTATGTCGGGCGGTGAACTTGAGTCGGGCGCAATTGCACAATAAAATCAAGGCTTTGACCGGAAAATCGACTTCCCATTACATCCGCGCCATTCGCTTGCGTAAAGCCAAAGACCTACTCAAAAATCCTAATTTAAACATCTCGCAAGTCGCTTACGAAGTTGGTTTTCACGATCCAAAGTATTTTTCCAAAACGTTTGCAGAAGAATTTGGAATTTTGCCAGGCGAAATGAGAAAAAATTAATTATACGCACAAACCACTTACTTTCAATTACTTAAAAGCAATTTCCTTTCTGATATTAAACAATACTCCACTTTTTATTACATCGATTAAACAATACTCCTCTACAATAAGACAATAGTAGAGGCAGCGAGCAAATTTTACCCTCATCTTTGTATCAACAACAGGAAATAATAAAAATATCAACCCCAGGCACAAATGAAAGCAGAACCAGAAACTAAAAGATATTTTGATCCAATTTTAATTTGCGCTAATTCTTGTTAATAGGAGCATCTGAATGGGAAGGGCGTTGAAACGTCAGCGCCCCCCTCTTTTTCTAAACCCATCGTTCAAAAAATCAAATTTTATAATCCCATTTATAGTTTCACGTTTTTCGTTTGACAATACTATATCCCATTAAGAATTGAGTGCTAGATTCGGATGCCTTCTATGCACTCTTTTTCTTTTTTACGTCGTCTTTAAAATGCGGAAAGGGATTCATGAATCATGAATCCCTTTATTTTTTTTGCTTTTTGAAATTTTATTCCACTTCCACTGTCGCAGCAGCAGCATTGCGTGCCCGCTTGCGATCATGTTCTTTCAGGTGGATCTTGCGCAAGCGCAAGGATTTCGGTGTCACTTCTACGTATTCATCTTCCTGGATATATTCCAAAGCTTCTTCGAGTGTAAATTTTTTCGGCGGAATCAGGCGTACTTTATCATCCGAGCCGGAAGCCCGCATATTGGTAAGCTTTTTGGTTTTGGTCAGGTTGATCACCAAATCACCCGGACGGCTATTTTCGCCCACTACCTGCCCTTCGTAAATATCCTCGTTCGAATCTATAAAAAACTTGCCACGATCTTGTAAGTTATTGATACTGTACGGAATAGATGTACCTGTTTCCATCGAAATCAAAGAGCCGTTAGTGCGGCCTGGAATATCGCCTTTATGGGCTTGAAATTCTTTGAACCGGTGGGTCATAATCGCTTCACCAGCAGTAGCCGTAAGCATATTGCTGCGCAAGCCAATAATACCACGCGATGGGATTTCAAAAACCATCTGCTGGCGATCGCCCTTGGGTGTCATAGAAAGCATAATCCCTTTACGGCGGGTAATCATATCAATCGCCGTACCGGCAAATTCGTCCGGCACATCAATGTTCAATTCTTCCACCGGTTCGTTCAAAGCACCGTTAATGCGCTTCATAATTACCTGTGGCTGACCGATTTGCAATTCGTATCCTTCCCGGCGCATCGTTTCGATTAGCACCGCCAAGTGCAAAACCCCACGACCAAATACACGGAAAGTATCAGCAGAATCGGTTGCTTGTACGCGCAGCGCCAAATTCTTTTCCAATTCTTTTTCTAAACGCTCTTTAATATGTCTCGAAGTTACAAATTTGCCTTCCTGACCAAAGAACGGTGAATCGTTGATTGTAAAAACCATACTCATCGTCGGTTCGTCAATCGTGATAGATGGCAAAGCTTCTGGTTTTTCAAAATCGGCAATTGTATCGCCAATTTCAAAACCATCGACTCCAAATACGGCACAAATATCACCAGCTTTTACTTCTTCTACTTTGATCTTGGCAAAGCCTTCAAACAAGTACAAACCGCGGATTTTACTTTTCACAATCGTGCCATCGCGCTTTACCAGCGAAATATTCTGACCATCGCGCAAAGTGCCACGATTCAAGCGGCCAATGGCTATCCGACCAATATATTGTGAATAATCCAAAGATGTAATCATCATCTGAGGCGTACCCTCTGAGATTTTTGGAGCGGGAATGTGCTTTACGACAGTATCCAACAATGCTGTGATGTCGGTCGTCGGCTTTTGCCAGTCTTCACTCATCCAACCCTGCTTGGCAGAGCCATAAATCGTTGGAAAATCCAATTGCTCTTCGGTTGCATCGAGCGTGAACATGAGGTCGAACACCAGTTCGTGCACTTCGTCGGGCTTACAGTTTTCCTTATCTACTTTATTAATCACCACGATTGGCTTCAAGCCCAATTGAATTGCCTTCTGCAATACAAAACGCGTTTGTGGCATCGGCCCTTCAAAGGCATCCACCAGCAAAAGCACACCGTCTGCCATGTTTAGCACGCGCTCTACCTCGCCGCCAAAGTCACTGTGACCAGGGGTGTCGATGATATTGATCTTGGTATCCTTGTAAGTGATCGAAACGTTCTTGGCCAGAATGGTGATACCTCGCTCGCGTTCGAGGTCGTTACTGTCCATAATGAGTTCGCCAGGCGTCTCGTGGTCTTTGAACAAGCGACCAGCCAGGAGCATTTTGTCCACCAAGGTCGTTTTACCGTGGTCAACGTGGGCGATAATGGCAATATTTCTTAAATTTTGCATACCGTTTTTCAAAATTAAGCCGCAAAGATACGCTTATTTTATTCAAGAAACACGCCCTGAGTATTAATTTCAGGTTAAGGTTAAATGCTTTGCTGCCAAGTAAATTGCTGGTTTTCAGAGATAGAAATGTAATGTTTTGAAATTGATTATAATTCAATTAATTCATTGGAATCCCAATGATAAATACATTTTAAATTTTGTTTAAAAAAAATGAAAAATTAAGTAAATAAAATTCAGACCTGGCAGGTTTTTACAGACATGTCAGGTCTAAAATTCCAATAACGAGTTTATACGTTCAAGCTTTCGACGGCAACCCCATTGCTTTGCTTATGATATTTGAGCGTATATACCGAGCGGTATTGCGCAGGATCAACAAAATAAGCTTGCAATGCCTGCTGCGTTGCCTGATCTACAAATGGTAATAAAGGCTGCGCTACCACATTAAAATCGGTGAAAGAAGCTTTCAGTTTTTCATCCCAGATTGGATAGTAAATATCAAAGTCCTCCGGGTGAAGCACTTTACGACAAACGCCCTTATCACAGACCAATTCCATTGGCTCAGTAAGATTGAAAATCCCATATTCATCGGTAATTTCTTCGCCAGCTTGAATATCGCGGATAGCAATTTCAAAGCCATAACCCGTGCTCATGCTGTTGCAATTGCAGCAGTGGTTGATGTATTTGGCAAAATCCCAACTGATAATTCGGTAACCTCGCTCGTCAATGTAAGAGTATTTTTCAATCACTTCTTGCATTGCGGGCGGGTGTAGGAGGTATTCGGTAGGCGAAACCTCCATTTCCAAACTATCTTTTACATAAGTAATTGTCCCTTTGGGAATAAAGTCGGTAGCAAATACGCCGTAACCGACTACAGGATTGATAAACCGCAGTTCTGTTTTTGGATGTAACATAAATATTACAACAAAAATTTAAGTGGAAAATTGACAACATTTCACGCAATCATCACGAAAGGTAAAATCGTAGTTGCCATTGCGCCGGAGGTGTGTCTCAATTGGCGCGCCGCAACCCTGTAGAAGTCTGATTCTCAGGATGCTATCATGTATGTAGCCCTTTTGTTAGGAAATAAAAGATTACTCTAAAATACGATTCAAGTTTAGTACATATTTATGAAAAAAGAAAGGGCTTTTCGACGAAAAAATAATAAGGATTGCAAAGTATATAATTTATTCAAAAATTCCTGAGGATAAATAGCGGTCACCACGGTCGCAAATGATACAAATAATGAGTCCTTCGTCAATCGTTTCGGCAAGTTTTTTAGCAGCCATCACTGCGCCACCACTGCTCATGCCCGCGAAAATGGCGTCTTCTTTTGCCAATCTTTTCATCATTGCGGTTGCTTCTTCTTCTGAAACATCGATCACTTGATCTACGCGGTCGCGCTCAAAAATTTTAGGTAGAAATTCTGGCGACCAGCGCCGAATGCCTGGAATGCTTGAGCCATCGGTCGGCTGCACGCCTACGATTTGAATATTCGGGTTTTGTTCTTTCAAATAACGGGACACGCCCATAATCGTGCCGGTCGTACCCATCGACGAAACAAAATGCGTGACTTTTCCTTTCGTATCACGCCAGATTTCAGGGCCGGTGCTGCGGTAGTGCATTCCCCAATTATCAGGATTGGCAAATTGATTGAGCATAAAATAACCACCTTGTGCCATCATTTCATCCGCCAGCTCGCGCGAATACTCGATTCCACCTTTGTCGGCAGGTGTCAAAATTACTTCTGCACCGTAGGCGCGCATGGTTTGAACCCGCTCTAATGTTGAGTTATCAGGCATCAATAAAGTAATATCTAAACCAAATAATCTCGCAATCATCGCCAGAGCGATGCCCGTATTGCCACTCGTGGCTTCGATGAGCCGCACGCCTGGTTGAATCTCACCGCGATCCAAAGCGCCTTTGATCATGCCATAAGCCGCGCGATCCTTGACAGAACCGCCAGGATTGGTGCCTTCTAATTTGCCGTAAACGGTAACGCCGGGTTTGGAGAATACTTTCGTGATTTCAACTAAAGGTGTGTTGCCTACGAGGTCTAAAATGTTCATTTTTATTGTGTTCGTGTGTTCGTGTGTGCTTGTGTTCATAATGGTTTACTTTACGTGAATACATGAACACATCGGACGTGAACACAATTATTTCAAAATCTCTTCTTCCTGTTTATAATAAACTCTGGAGTGTGGTTCTACGCTTTTGATAATCCAAACATTACCGCCGATAATGCTGTCATGCCCAATAATAGTATCGCCTCCAAGAATAGTGGCGCCGGAGTATATCACAACGCGATCTTCGATGGTCGGATGGCGTTTGGTTTTGGCAAATTCCTTGCGAACGCTCAAAGCGCCAAGTGTAACGCCTTGATAAATTTTAACATAATTGCCAATTTCAACGGTTTCACCAATCACCATTCCGGTGCCATGGTCAATGCAGAAGCTTTCGCCGATGGTAGCCGCCGGATGTATATCAATGCCCGTTTCACTATGTGCGTGTTCTGTGAGAATTCTTGGAATCAGCGGCACGCCCAGCTTTTGAAATTCATGCGCCAAGCGATATACTGCAATTGCAAAAAAACCAGGATAGGTACGAATTACCTCGATTTTACTTACCGCTGCGGGGTCACCTTTGAGAATGGCTTCGGCATCTTTTAGCAACAATTCATAAACGGCGGGCAGTTTTTCTAAAAAAGCCTCTTCGATCGCTTCAGTCGGCTGTGGCAAATCAGACTCAATCGTCTTCAGAATGTTATATAACTCCAGCTTGATTTCGCCGTAATGTTGCTCAAATTCTCGAAGATTCACAAACTTTCGATCAGCCAATTCAGGAAACATCGCTTTCAACAAGCCATTGAGCCATGCGCAAACCTGCTTGGGCGCTGGAATAGACTGTGTATTTTTGTGCGCGTTGAAGAGTCTTTCTATAAATTGCTTTTCCATGAGCAACAATTTACAACAGATTTGTCTTTGTTAAAGCGTATCATAACTTAAAAAGTTGCATTGCAAAAAAGGATAATTTCATTTTGAAACTTTATTAAGTCGTTAATTAGCAGAATTTGTATAAAAATAAGCAGTTTAGTAAAACTTTTCATTGCAGTAATTATTTTCACGCAATTCCCTTTCCCGGAATTTAATTTTGAAAATCACCCAAACGATATTTGCTATGAAGACTTGCTTCTTGTTTGCCGTTTTATTGCTTGGTTTCACGCCTATTAAAGCTCAATTTAATGATTTAGAAGCCACCGAATTGGCGCTTCGCCGCATTGCCAATGTGCGCAGCGAAGGCAGTAATAGCAATCGCTATGCCAATGTTCAGGGTTCGCCTTATTTGAATGAAGGATGGCGCAATGGACGATTGTTTTTAAAAAACCAGGATAGCGCTACCACGGATATTTTGATAAATATCGATTTGGTGAGTCAATTGGTTTTGGTGCAATTACGAGATGGTTCCGTTGGAATGATTAGTCCTTTGAGTATCCAAAAGATTGAAATTCAAGGAGATTCATATAATTATCGATCTTTTATTATAGAAACAGAAGACCGATTGCTAGGAAATTTGAACAATAGCCCGATTTTCTTTGAAATCCTACACGAGGGCAAATTCAAGTTGTTTCGGCAAATTCACAAACGCATATTCCAGCCCTACGCTACGCCTTACGCCACTTCTGACGGGCATCGGGAAATAGCGACGATTGAGAATATTTGGCTTCAAGCTCCTGAAAATCAATCTTATCAAAAACTGAAACTCACCCGCAAAAGTATTGAAAAAGCGCTTCCATCCTATAGAGATCGCATTCGGCAACTCAGCAAAAAACACGATTTGGATTTAACAAATTTGTCGGATGTCGTTCAACTGTTTAAATTCTTAGACAAAACTTGATGAAGCCCTGCTTATTGCTTTTTCTTCTTCAATGGTTATTTTCTCTAAAGCTTGACTGATATCCCAGAGCAAGTCATTCACGTTTTCTACACCAATCGACAATCGAATAAGATTTTCGGTAATACCCATTTGTTTTTTTTCTTCAACAGGAATACCTGCATGAGTCATCGTTGCCGGGTGTTGCGCAAGCGATTCCGTGCTGCCGAGGCTTACTGCGAGCTTCACCATTTTCAGGTTATTGAGAAAAATAAAAGCTTCATGTTCACCACCTTTTATCTCAAAGGACACCATAGCGCCGGGCGAAGTGCACTGCTTTCTATAAATATCATACTGCTCGCCATCAAGCTCTGTCAGTAAGCCAAGATAATGTACCTTTTCAACCTTTGGATGCAAGGCTAAATATTCAGCAACAATCTGCGCGTTTTGCGCCTGCTGCTCCATGCGAATTTTGAGGGTCTCTAAGCTTCGAAGCAAAAGCCAGCCCGTCCAAGGGCCTGCCATATTGCCCAGGAAAGTACGCAAGGTTTTTACTCTTTTAATCAATGCTTTAGAACCAAGACAAGCACCGGCAATCACATCGCTGTGCCCACCGATGTATTTGGTTGCAGAATATAGCACCAAATCTGCATCCCATTTGAGCGGGTGCTGCCAAAGCAGTCCCATATAGGTATTGTCCACCGCTACTAGTACACGCTTATCCCAAGAAGAACAATCATCCGCCAATTGACGAATAAGCTCAAGGTCAATCACTGCATTAGTAGGATTGGCAGGTGTTTCTACGTAAATCATAGCCAATTTATTCCTTTTATCAGAAGCATCGAGCATAGTCAGGATTTCAGATTCTCCCATTCCAGCATGAAATCCCATTACTTCTACTCCAAATTTGGTCAACACCTCGCTTATAAAATGAGCCGTTCCGCCGTACAAAGGGCTACTGTACAAAAGTAAATCGCCTGGTTTCAAGAACTCAAACAGCACTGTAGAAATGGCGGACATTCCGCTTTCAAATACCGCACAATCTTCGGCTTTATCCCAAAGTGTCAGGCGGTTTTCCAAAATTTCGAGGTCTGGATTATTTAAACGGCTGTATATCAAGCCTAATTCTTCGTTTTTACCTTGTTCGCGCAGGCCATAGGCCACTTCAAAAAATGCTTTACCTTGCTCCGCATTGCGAAAAACAAATGTGGAAGTTTGAAAAATTGGGCACTTGATCGCACCTTCCGAGAGCTCAGGTTTGTACCCGTAGCTCATCATCAGGCTTTCAGGATGAAAATGATGATCTGACATAGCTATAATTTTAATTTGGTTAGGACATATTTTTTGTCAAATTTCATATTTCTTAGAATAAAATTCTATGACATAGATCATTAGGGGAAAATAAAACTATTATCTGCATTTTTAATCTGTATTTTTTCTATTTTTCTCTTGAAAATGTGCTTTTTGCAGAAAAATTTTCTATAAATGAAAGGATTAGACCCAATGGATTTGCGCATTCTGTCGCTCTTGCAGGAAAATGCTCGTTTTACGAATAAAGAAATCGCTGCCCATATTGGCATGACGACAACCCCTGTGTATGAGCGGATTAAACGGTTGGAAGAAAATGGTTATATCCGACAATATGTGGCGCTATTAGACCGGGCCAAGGTGGGTTTATCGCTTGTAGCGTTCTGCAATGTGCAGTTGAAAGAGCATTCGCGTCCTTTCCTTGTGCAATTTGAACAGGAGGTGCGTTCATTGCCTCAAGTTATTGAATGCTATCATATCGCAGGTATGTTTGACTATTTGCTCAAGGTAATCGCCATAAATATGACTGCTTATCAAGATTTTATCGTGAATAAATTGGCGGTACTCGAAAATATCGGCAATGTACAAAGCTCTTTTGTAATGACAGAAATCAAACATTCAACTGCACTTCCATTAGAATAAAAAACGGCCGGCCTCACTTTTGAAGCCAGCCGCAACGTGCCATTTTTTCTTGAGACGTTAGACAATAGACTTTAGATATTAGACTACCAATCTCAACTTTAAACTCGAACCTTCTAAAATCTATCGTCTAATGTCTATTTTCTAATAAAAAAAGAACCGGGTGATTGCATTTTCAAGGCTTTATGTCATCCGCGTTTACGCCCAATTGGGCCAGAAACTTCATCGAATTGGCTTTCACATTCGCTGGCGGATTCAGCGAAAGTGATTTTTTGAATGCTTTGATTGCTTTTTCTTTTTCTCCTGCTGTGAAATATCCTTCTCCGAGACTGTCCCAAACGTTTGGATCTGTTGGATTTTTCTGGGTATTGGCCTCAAAGATTTCGATTGCTCCGGCCATGTTTCCTGCGAAGAGCAATTGGTAGCCATAAGCGTTTAATTCAGCATTTGTACCTTTTTCAATAGCTACTTTTTTCACATTTTCTGCTCCTTTTGTATCGCCTTTAGCTTGTAGAATATTCGATTTTGCAATCATATTGCTCATCGCTTGATGCCTTTTCACGGATTCGTCGGCCCAAGCCAAAGCCTTATCCAAATTGCCATTTTGCTGCGCATAATTCGCAGCGCCGAGGTATTCTTTCCAGGTCACCGGAAAAGTTTTCAAATCATTTTCAAGCGTGGTCAAAGTGAGTTCCAGTTCTTTTGCTTTGTCGCCAGCGCCATTGATTTTACCTGTGAGCCGAGCTTTGGTAAGCATATTAACTGGCTGCGGGTTCACAAAAACCGATTGCGTAGCCCAAGCGAGTCCCTGCTGGAGTTGTACTTCATTATTGAGGCAATAATTGGCAGCCTCGTTATAGCCAATCCAGTTAAATCCTGCTTTGTTCTGGAGTTGCGAGCGCAAACTAGCCACTACAAGTTCCGGAGTATTGGCTTCAATTTTAAAAGGAAATGACTTGTTTTCCCATTTGAGTACACAGGTTGCAGCAGTAGCGGATGGATTTTCAAATTCATAAGCCAACCACTCATAAAATTGTGTAGTTTTCTGCGGTTGAATCGTCACGCGAAGCGCATCTTCTGCCTGGTTGTAAGAAAAACTTCCCCAAGCTGTGCTGTTATTAGAAAAAATGACTTCGCACTCGTTCTCCTTTGGCAACATATGCAAACCATAAGTTCCTGCTTTCAACTCTTTTCCTTCAATTTTTACATCGGTCGAAAAAGAAATCACAGTATTATCGTTGGCACCTGCCCGCCACACTGCATTGTAAGGCACCATGTTTCCCCACACTGCTCTGCCTTTTACCGCCGGACGGTGGTACACCACTTTAATATCGGTTAAGCCAATCGTTTGCATGACCGCCGCTTTCGGGCTGGCGTCGGGCGTTTTGGTGACGGAGGTTTGTGCGAATGCGAAATCTTGAATTAGTATGAAAAAAAATATTAATCCGAAAAATTTTGTAATGTGTCGCATAAGAATCAGGTTTTGATGAAAAAATCGGGTGATTAAAATATGATGTCGGGCGTTGAAACTTAAACTAAATCAACTGCTTATGCCCAAATTTAAAAGGAAGCTATAAAATGTGGAAAGACTTTGTGGCGAGTGCCAGAAATTGTGACAAATGGTTTTACGAAGTACGAAGTTGGAAGTACGAGGTCGGAAGTAAGTAGGAGTCTTTTTTATTATACAGTATAATATTTATCCTTTGAATAATAATAATATTCAAAAAAATAAAGCATAAAATTATTTAAATAATTGATAATCAGAATTTTATTAAATTTTTAAAATGTAGTAAATTTATTTTTGAACAAGACTAATATTAAGCATTATCTTTCAAATCCTGGTCTTCGATATAATCAACTACGGTAGATTTGTAGCTTCGGCTGGAAAGGACACTATCGCCATTTTTGAGATGAAAACGATATTGATTATTGCCTTCGTATTTTATTTTATTTACATAATTAATATTGATGATCGCAGAGCGGTGAATGCGCAAAAAAATCTGCGTATTCAATTGTTTTTCAATCTCTTGCAAGGTTTGCCGAATAAGATATTGCTGATTTGCAAGGTGAAGACAAAGATAGTTTCCCTCCGCTTCCAGCCAATGTACATCGTTGATGTTGACCAGGATGGTTTTGCCTTTTTCTTTTATTTCAAATGCGGTAAGCTCTTCTGTTTGCCGATGGCGGTGCGCGTCTAAAAGTCGAACCATTTTCTGATGCAACAGGGCATTTTCATTGAGATGAATTTGTTTTCGAGCCTGCTCTAATGCTTGCATAAAGCGCTCATCATCAAAGGGTTTTAGCAAATAATCTACCGCGTGTACATCAAAAGCACGCAAGGCATATTGGTCGTAAGCGGTCACAAAAATAATGAATGGCAAATCTTCTTCATCCTTATTTTGCAATACCTCAAAGCCATTAAAATCAGGCATTTGAATATCCAGAAACGCAAGATCAGGCGCATAATCTGACATCAAGCGGCGGGCATCGCGGCCGTTTTTTCCTTCGCCTATAATAGTCACATATTCTATTTGTTCCAGCAACTTGCGAATGCGCGCACGCGCCAATGGTTCATCATCTACTATTATAGTACGAATTTTCTTCATAACACCTGATTTTGCAGGCCGTTTGGCTCATCTGGGAGGGTAATTTGTACTTCAAAACCCTTGTCGGGTATTGTAAAAATACGCATACTTGCCTTGTCTCGGTAGAGCAATTCCAGACGCTCCTTCACATTTCTCAAGCCAATACCAGATTGCAAAAGCTCCTCTGAAGTCTGCTCCGCGCCTTTGCCATCATCTTGTACAATGAGTTGAATGCCGGATTCTATTTTTTTTGCGATCAAGGCAATCCTACCTTCGCCGACTTGTTTGGAGAAACCATGCTTGATGGCATTTTCTACCAAAGGTTGTAGAATCAGCGCGGGGACTGGCACATCCAATACTTCTTCCTCAATTTGATAAACAATTTTCAAGCGATCGTGAAAGCGCACCTGCTCAATGTCCAGATAGCTTTTGATAAAATTCAATTCTTCTGAAAGCGAAATCAAATTTCGGCGCTCTTTGTCCAAAAGCGTTCGCAGCAAAATGCCTAGTTTGGAAACAATCTTCTGCGCATCCTTGATGCTGATTTCCATCAGAGAAGAGATGGTATTCAACGTATTAAATAAAAAATGAGGATGTAATTGCAATCGCAGCGCATTCAGCTCGGCATTAGAAAGTTGATTTTCTAATTTTATCAATTCTAATTGCTTGTTTTTGAACATTTTATAATAATCAATTGCTGCAAATATAAAGAACAGCAACCAGTATTCGATCAAGCGACTAATAATGGAAGGCGCCAGACTCCCTAACACATAATGCACCATTTCCATCGTGATTTTTTCGATACCCATGAGGTGCAAAGGCCCCAGCCATAAGATATTCGTGGCAATTTCGTGAAACGCAGCCACAGCAAGGCTTATGAGAAATGCTTTTATTTGTACACTCCGGCGAGAGAGGTCGTTCAAAGGGTATTTTTGTGAAAAATGATAGACGACAGGTACGAGGATGCCCCAAAAAGTGTAATTCACAAGATGCGGAATAGCTGCGCGTTGCCAGTTATATTGGTTGGTTTCGTCCCAATATAAATAAGGTAGATAACTGCGGCCTGCGAGCAGTAATCCAAATAAAAACCCGATCAGGATAAAGGCCCAATAGGGCAATGGAAGCTTACCAAATTTCATCTTGTAAAGAAATCGAAAATGCTGCAAAAAGTAAAGCCTGTTGGGACGGGAAGCATAAATTGGGATTAAAAAATCGTAGTTTTCAGAAAAATTAAGCTCCACTAAGCCGTTGCGTTTGATATAAATTGTGAATATATTTGGCTGATTATGTAAAATTTACGTTAAACCTTGTATTCAAAGTGCAACTTTCCTGAGAATATGCGTCCTAATAGCAAATTGATGCTGAAGAACCATGAAGATCATGAATAAGAAGACCTTGTCAAGAGCCGTTATATTGATATTCTTGTTTTTTGTATTGCAATATGTTTCTTTTCGTACGCAAGGTGCCGATAATCCCAAGCCTAGCAGCCGCTATTATCATGAAATTCAGGAAGGACGGGAACTGCTTACCGAGCTATTAGATAATTTCCCGGGGGTTTCTATCGCGGTAGGTATGCATGATCGAATCGTTTGGAAAGAAGCCTTCGGTTGGGCCGATGCCAAAAATAAAATTTACGCTACACCCGAACATCAGTTCCGTTATTATAGTCTTTCCAAATCCATTGCTGGCCTCGCTGCTGCCAAATTGATGGAAGAAGGCAAACTTAATATTGACACTGCCATCACAACCTACTTACCGGATTTGCCAGAGCAATATTGCGATGTAACGGTTGCGCAGCTTTTGAGTCATACCGCCGGGGTACGGCATTATAGCAAAGACGAATGGCAAAAAATCAGTAAGTATCATTGCAATACGGTGGAAGAGGCCTTGCCTGTATTTCTTGAAGATAAATTAGAATTTGAGCCGGGTGCAGGTTATACTTATACTTCGTTTGGGTACGTCTTGCTTTGCCATGTGCTGGAGGCTGTGAGTGGTGTGCCTTACGACGAATATATTCATCAAAACTTTTTTGCTCCGCTTGGTTTGGAAACAATTGCGCTCGACCAACAACCTGCTGCCGTGCGAAATCAAGTGAAATTTTATCAATATTGGAATGTCTATAAAAATCGCGGAGTAGAAGCACCAAAAGTGGACAATAGCTGCAAATTTGGCGGCGGTGGCTACGTAGGTACAGCAGTAGACTTGGTGCACTTGCATCAAGCGGTGATCAAGGGAAGACTAATCCAGCCCGAAACTGTTGAGCAATATTTCACGAGCTTTGCAAAATCTGACAGTACTTCGGTGGGTTATGCTTTTGGAATCGGCGTAAGAGAGGCGGAAGATGGTTCTAAATACTATGCGCATACCGGCACAGCAATGGGCGGTTATGGGGTATTGATTATTGATCCAGTGCAAGAATTAGTTATTGTAATGCTTGGTAATCGCTACGATGAAGCAATGGTGACAACTGCCAAGGAAATTTTAAAGGTTTTCCGTGGGACGGTGTAAGTAGCTCCGAATGGCATTCGGAGCTCCGAGTTAATTATTCGCTTTAAATTTCTTAAACGCTTCGGTCAACTTTGGCACGATTTCAAATAAATCACCAACCACACCATAGTCAGCAGCCTTGAAAAATGGGGCTTCCGGGTCTTTGTTAATCACCACAATCGTTTTAGAATTGTTTACGCCCGCCAAATGTTGAATCGCACCAGAGATACCGATTGCAATATATAAATTCGGTCGAATGGCAATGCCGGTCTGCCCTACGTGTTCGTGATGCGGTCGCCAATGTGCATCTGCCACCGGGCGAGAACAAGCCGTTGTAGCGCCAATCGTTTCTGCCAATTCTTCTACGATTCCCCAATGTTCTGGGCCTTTCATGCCGCGCCCTGCAGATACAACCAATTCTGCTTCAGGCAAAGGTACTGTGCCTTCGATGCGCTTAACTTCTTTCACTTTCACGCGACTTTGCGGCACATTTATATCCAACTTTTCTATCGAACCTGCTCCACTTACTTCTAATGGCGGAAGGCTATTGCCCATGAGCGACAGCACTTTCATATCCGACTTGATTTCAAAATCCGCGAATGCTTTACCGGAAAATACTGCTTTTTTTACCTTGAAGCCACCATCAATACTTGGAACACCATTAACACCAGCCACCGACCCAGCATTTAAGCGCACCGCCACACGTCCCAGCAAGGATTTACCATTCATCGAATGACTCAGAATCACTACTTTTGCACCCAATTTTTGAGCAGCTTCTGCAATAACAGCCGCATACACCTGACTATCAAAGCTATCCAAAGCCGGATTAGCAATATTATAAATCTTGGACGCACCGTATTTACCCAAATTCTCTGCCCCATTTATTGCACCCAAAGTCAATACAACACATTCTGTTCCAATTGCTTGTGCTGTTTTATATCCATAAGTCACCGCTTCAAAAGCGTTTTTTTTAAACTGTCCTTTTTGGCTTTCCGCTACTACAAGTACCATATCTTTTGTGTTATTGTATTAAAGTGTCATTATGTTATAGTTACAATTATCAAGTCCTTAGTGTTTCTGTGTAAAGTTTGAAGTAGCAATAGCACTTAAACACGATTAAATAACTTTCGCTTCTTCGTGCAACAAACGCACCAATTCATCCATATTGTCTGGCTCGATGAGTTTCACGGCAGACTTGGGTTTCGGCAATTGATATTGCGCTATCACCGACAAATCCTCGAAAGCAACAGGTTCTACTACTTTTAATGGTTTCGATTTTGCCATCATAATACCTTTCATATTGGCGATGCGCTGCTCAGCTAATCCTTTAGCAGCACTGATTACAAAAGGTGTTTCAACTTCCAACATCTCCGTACCCCCTTCGATGTCACGAGCGATGGTCGCGGCATTACCATTCATCTCCATGCTGCTGGCGTAAGAAATAAAAGGCAAATCGAGCAATTCAGCAAGCATCGCGCCGACCTCTGATCCATTGTAATCAATCGTTTCCTTGCCTAAGAAAATAATATCAAAGCCTTCATTTTTCGCGTACTCAGCGATTTGTTTTGCCACGTAAAGCGCACTTTGCGGTTCACCATTTGTATTAATCCGCACCGCATCGTCGGCGCCAATGGCTAAGCCTTTGCGAATAATGGGATCATTAGAAGCCGGCCCAACGTTAATCATTGTCACGCTGCCACCTTGGGTTTCTTTGAGTTCGAGCGCCCGCACCAAAGCATACCACTCATCATAAGGATTCATAATATATTGCACGCCATTTGTATCAAATTCTTTGGCGTTAGAAGTGAAGTTGATCTTGGTCGTTGTATCGGGTGTCTTGCTGACACATACCAATAATTTCATTAGGATCGATTTTTCGATTGTAAAAACGAATAAAGTTTCGCAAATATAGAAGAAAACTCAAATAAGCAGTTAGCGAATTTTCGCTAAATTTTATAAAAGTCAAACAATGGCTTCAAATTCTTTGTTCAGCCCTGTGGCAAAAGAAATAACAAAATGTAATTTTGCATCTTGTAAATTCCAGCATTGGTCAATGCTAAATGAAAAATAATCAATGAATACAAGGCTTTCGCAATTGCAAAATTTACTATCTGAATCTCCGAATGACGCTTTCCTGCTTTTTGCGATTGCAAAAGAATACGAAGGCATGGGCAAGCAGGAGCAAGCGCTGGCGCACTATTTGCAATTGCTTGAAAAAGATTCGACGTACATTGGCACTTATTATCATTTAGCGAAGCTGTATGAGAAAATAGAACAGCCCGAAAATGCGTTAGAGACATATTCAAAGGGAATGGAAATGGCCCGAAAGGCTGGCGACCAGCACGCTTTGGCGGAATTATCGTCGGCGAAATTGAATTTGGAATTGGAATTATAGAAATTGAGAAATCTTAAAGTTTCTTTACATACGTCCAACAATAAAGGAAAATTTCTATATTTGAATTCGCAAGTGAGTCTTGTAAAATAAAAGGATAGCCGGATTGCGTTGATTAGAAGTCAGAGAAAAGAAGCCGGAAGTCAGACTTTTCAAACCATCTGACCTCTTGTATTCTGCTTCTGGCGTTTTTAAAAACTCCATACAATGAGAAACTATTTCGGCTTTACCTTGCTAAGTTTAATTATTGCTGCAGTACAATCTGCTTATTTTAAATCGAACACGCCCCTCCCCCTCCAAGATGAGAGTATCCTTGCATGTAATGTGACCGTTGATGCCGGTACAAATGACACTATTTGTGTTCCTGGTGAAACCGTCAGTTTAAATGGCATCGTCACGGGCGCTTTTATTGACGCGACTTGGTCGCCGACTACAGGCATCACGAATCCGAATACTGCTTCCACGAATGCGGCGGTAGATACAACTACGACTTATACGCTCACGGTACGAAGTTTCAACGATCAGAATCTGATCACTAATGGCGATTTCAGTCAAGGAAATACAGGCTTTACCAGCGATTATCAGTTCAATAACGCAGATGTACGGCCCGAGGGTCGATATGCGGTGACGAATAACGGTCGAAATGTTCATGGCGGCTTCGCCAATTGCGGCGATCATACAGGCGGTGGCAATATGATGGTGGTCAATGCTTCCGGCGTGTCTAATAATGTTTGGTGTCAAACAGTTACTATTCAACCAAATACAGATTATCTTTTTGGTGCATGGGCTGCTTCGATGGTTTCTCAAAATCCGGCACGTTTGCAATTTTCAATCAATGGCACACTCATCGGCAACGTATTTCAAGCACCAACACAAACCTGCCAATTTCGTGAGTTCACTGCTAACTGGACTTCCGGCATGGCTACTACCGCGCAAATCTGCATCGCCAACGTTAATAATACCCCTGCGGGCAACGATTTTGCGATTGATGATATTTCTTTCCGACAAATATGCGTCACCACAGATGAAGTGACGATTACGGTTGCGAATCTGAATGCCGATTGGAATAATCCTGGAGCGATTTGCAAGAATAGCGCACCTATTACCCTCAATACTTTATTAACGGCAAGCGCCAACCCAGGTGGCACTTGGACGATAGATGGAATGCCTGCTACTTCTTTCAATCCTTCTACTTTGGCTGTGGGCAGTCATGATGTGCTTTACAGCATATCTGTTGGCGGTTGCGAAGTTCAAAATGCACAAATTTTAACGATAAATGCCCCTGCCAATTCCGGGATTTCCAGAAATCCGATGCGCGTTTGCGAAGGTACAACCATAACAGTTGACCTGGCAGATGAGCTTCAAGGGGAAGACACTGGAGGTACCTGGACGGAAACATCGTCCTTCCTCTCTACTGGAGGCGCTTTCAACCCTACTACGGCTATATTCAATACCGCTAATCAAATGCCTGGTACTTACTTATTTACGTATCGCGTTAATTCTGTTGCGTCTTGTCCGCCAGCCGAAACGACCATTTCTATTCTCATAGAAGACGCGCCCACCGCTGATGCCGGACAGGATATGGAACTCAATTGCGCAGTGGATATAGTAACACTTGGCGGCTCAGGCACTTCTACTGGTAATGGACTTCAATATCAATGGACGGCTGCGAATAGTAGCCCAATCGCCATTCCGAATATAGCCTTAACCGAAGTAGAGCAAGCCGACAGGTACACTTTGGTAGTGACCAATACCACAAATGGCTGTAGCAGTAGGGATTCCGTGACGGTTACCTCTCAAATTACCTCGCCAACGGCTACTGTAGAAATCAAACAAGTGACTTGCAATCAAACCCGCAATGGCGCTATCCGCGTGACAAGCGTTGCAAATGGTGAAGAACCTTTTGAATACTCATTGAATGGCTCGAGTTTTTCATCCAAAAATGAGTTTAATTCCTTAGCACCAGGAACTTATGATCTGGTAGTCCGCGATCAAAATGGCTGCGACACAACCCTTGAAGTAACACTGACTCAACCCGAAGCTTTAGATGTGGAACTCCAAGCCGACCTTGGCACCGATCCGCCCTCCGTTATTCAAGGCGATAGCGTGACACTCAATGTACTTGTAAGTAAACCGGAGGGTTCAGTCACTTCAATTACCTGGTTGCCTGATAGCATTGGCTGCAATACTTGCTTGACAGCCTCTGTCCGACCAATGGAACAAACTACTTATTCTGTTCGGGTAACCGATGAGAATGGATGCGTTGCGACAGATGATATATTGATTTTTGTGCAACAAATTCAGCGCGTATTTGTACCTACTGCGTTCAGTCCCAACGGAGACGGTATTAACGATATGTTTTATATAAGTGCAGCGCAAGAAGTGCAACGCATCAAAGCCTTGCGCATCGCCAATCGATGGGGAACATTGGTTTATAATCGCGAAAATATTTTACCCAACGACCCGACCGTAGGCTGGGATGGACTTTTCAAAGGGCAACGCGTGCAAACCGCTGTATATGTGTACGTTGCGGAGTTAGAAATGGCAAACGGTGAAGTAGTAATTGTTTCCGGGGATGTGGCATTAATAAATTGATTTTACCATATATAAAAAACTGAATCCGAACTAAATGGCTTACGATGAATTATTGGCAGATCGCATCCGTCAAGCATTAAAAGAGAGGAATATCAATGCCGCCGAGAAAAAAATGATGGGTGGACTCACTTTTATGGTGGACGATAAAATGTGTATTGGCATCGTGAAAGATCAACTGATGGCCCGCATCGATCCTGAGCTTCAGGCAATAGCGCTTGCTCGTAAAGGCTGCCACGAAATGGATTTCACCGGCCGCCCCATGAAAGGCTTTGTATTTGTAGCGCCAGAGGGTTGGGATGCTGAAATTGATCTGGATTACTGGGTGCAATTATGCTTGGATTATAACCCAAAAGCTAAATCAAGTAAGAAGAAAAATAAGATTCGTATTTATTATTCCAGGTTATTTTTATATAATATTTATAATTTTCATTTGATTTAAACTGCTGTTTTTCAATAAATTATAGCTTTTTGACTATCGGCCATTAACCATCGACTTTATCCTCATTAACTATTTATATCAATAAAAATATCCTCATTAAAAAGGCAAAACCAAAAACTAATGTAGATTTGCTTCGGTTGTGTTATTATATCTCAACACATAAATTTTTCTATTCCTTATGAAAATTGCCTTTGCCTCTGATCACGCTGGTTTTGCTTACAAAGCCACTTTAGTCAAAGAATTGCAAGCTGCCGGATATGATATCCTTGATCTCGGTACGCACAATGAAAATCCTTCCGATTATCCTGACCATGCGGCAGATGTTGCCAAAGCGATCCAAGCCGGACAAGCCGAACGCGGCATCCTTGTGTGCGGAAGTGGCGTAGGCGTCAGCGTTGCGGTCAATAAATTCAAGGGTATTCGGGCGGGCGTTTGCCACGATACGTATTCTGCGCACCAATCCGTGGAGCATGATGATGTCAATGTATTGTGCATCGGGCAGCGCGTAGTGGGCATCGAGTTGGCTCGTGAAATTATAAAATCCTTTCTGAATGCGCGTTTTTCAAAAGAAGACCGACATCAAAGACGCCTCGACAAAGTTTTGGCGATGGAATCAGAAAACATGAAATAATGTAAATAACTTGCTGAAAATCAGTTCAAATTCCTGTATCCATTCGGATCAGTTTTCTATTTAATCACAAGTATAATTTCTTCAATTTGAGCTAATTAAGCAAAATCGAAAAACAATTACCACAAATTATGGCAGCACAAGAATTCGACTACGGCATGATTGGATTGGGCACGATGGGGCGCAATCTGGTATATAATATGAGCGACCACGGCTTTTTTGTAGCGGGTTATGACAAAGACCCCGCGAAAGTGGACGCATTTGTAAAGGAATCGCTGTACTATTCGGTGCTCGGCGCAAGCACGGTAGAAGAATTTATAGCCTCTTTGAAAACGCCTCGCGTTATTCTGATGCTGGTGCCGGCTGGGCCAATCGTGGATTCGGTGATCGAGGAGTTGAAACCATTATTGTCGAAAGACGACTTATTAATTGATTGTGGCAATTCCCATTTCACAGATACCAACCGTCGAATTGAAAGGCTTGCGAAGGAAAATCTTCATTTTATGGGCATCGGCGTATCTGGCGGTGAGTCTGGTGCGCGGCGCGGCCCAAGCATTATGCCCGGTGGCGCAAAAGAAGCGTATGCGCGTGTTGCGCCTATGCTGGAAGCGGTTTCTGCCAAAGTAAATGGCGAACCTTGCGTGGCTTATCTTGGCTCGGGTTCGGCGGGTCAGTATGTAAAAATGGTGCATAATGGTATCGAATATGCTTTAATGCAATTAATAGCAGAGACGTATCATTTACTAAAAGAGCATGGAGAACTAAATAACTCCGAATTGCATGATATTTTTACTAAATGGAATGCCGGATCTTTACAATCTTTCCTGATCGAAATTACAGCCGAGATTTTTGCAAAAAAAGACGAGTTGACGGGGAATGATCTGGTGGATATGATCCTCGATAGCGCCAGCCAGAAAGGTACTGGAATGTGGACTTCCCAGGATGCCATGTCTTTGCACGTGCCAATTACTACGATTGATGCCGCCGTTTCGATGCGCGATTTGTCTGCCAACAAAAAAGCACGGCAAGCAGCCGAGCAAAAATTGCATGGAAAAACAAACACTGAAAATTTAGATAAAAATATCTTGATTCAGCAAGCGGAACAAGCCTTTCATTTTGCAATGATCGTGACGTATGCGCAAGGATTATCGCAATTACAAAAAGCTTCGCAGGAATATAATTATGGACTGAACCTGGCAGAAGTCGCCAAAATTTGGCGCGGCGGTTGCATCATTCGGGCGGCGCTGTTGGAAGACATTCGGGCGGCTTTCGCCAAAGAACCGGATTTGTCAAATTTATTGGTGAGTGATATTTTTGCAAATCAACTAAATAATTTACAAGAAAGTATTCGCGCAATTGTAAAAACTGCTGTTTCCAGCGGTGTTCCAATGCCCGCTACCGTTGCAGCGCTGACTTATTTTGATGCGTATCGAAGAGGTTGGTTGCCTGCCAATTTGATCCAGGCCCAGCGCGATTACTTTGGCGCGCATACGTATCAACGTACCGACCGCGAAGGAACTTTTCATACACATTGGACTTAATACAATACATTAAATTTTAAATCCAACGATCATTGTCATATTTGGCGCGACGGGCGACTTGGCTTGGCGCAAATTGATGCCTGCTATTTATAATCTTTATTTAGATAAATGGATTTCTGAGCAATTCGCTGTCATCGGCGTGGGCCGATCGGCTATGAGTGATGAAGAATTTCGCAGTCATTCGCTCGAAGGCATTGATAAGTTTTCCCGTTCTGGTAAGTCAAAAAAAGAAGAATGGACGCCTTTTTCCAAAGGTTTATATTTTCAACAAGCTGATTATAAGGACGATACATCTTATCAAACTTTAAAAGAAAGTATTGACAAGCTCGAATCGCAATGGGAAGGATCTGTGAATCGGATTTTCTATATGTCGATTCCACCCAATGCGGTGGAAATGATCGCCAACAAATTAAAAAATTCCGGTTTAACACAAGATAAAGATACGAGTCGCCTGGTGGTGGAAAAACCCTTTGGGCGTGACCTCAATAGTGCCAAGCAATTGAATGATGCGCTACTGAAACTCTACGATGAATGCCAGATTTATCGTATTGATCATTATTTGGGGAAAGAAACCGTACAAAATATCCTTGCCTTTCGCTTTGCAAATGCACTGTTTGAGCCTCTTTGGAATCGCAATTACATCGACCACGTGCAAATCACGGTTTCTGAGAAATTAGGCGTGGAAGACCGAGGCGGTTATTACGATCATTCCGGCGCTTTGCGCGATATGATTCAGAATCACTTATTGCAATTGCTTTGCTTGATTGCCATGGAACCCCCGGTTTCATTCAATGCTGATGAAATTCGGAATCGAAAAGTAGATGTGTTGCACGCTTTGCGCAAATTCAAACGCGAGGAAGTCCACTTGTCGGCGGTGCGCGGGCAATATGGTGATGGCTGGCTCGAAGGCAAAAAAGTACAAGGCTACCGCGAAGAATCTGGTGTTGATAAAAAATCGAATACCGAGACTTTCGCTGCGATCAAATTCTTTATCGACAACTGGCGCTGGCAGGGTGTGC
>JADJNW010000012.1 GCA_016714085.1 Saprospiraceae bacterium | reverse complement strand
GGGATTTGAATGTGATTGTAGGTCACGCTTCTTTCGATTTCATTGCCCAGAAATGTAAGTGAGATTTACCACCTTTTTGTACCCAGAGCACCCGGCTGGATAAAGCAAAGATTTCGGCAATCGGTAATTCAAATACCAAACCTGCCTGGATTCCGAGAATAGATTTTTCTTTCAAATCTTCTACATTGGCTTCAAAAAGGTTCTTGTGACAAGCTGGCGAGATTGATTCCGCCTTTAAGTCCGACACTTTGTGCCCATGGGGCTTGTGCCAGAAAGACTGTTAGTGCGAAGGTTGTGGCATACAATAAAAATGTGCTTTTTCATAATTTAAGCATATTTAAAGTTTCCTCAAATAATTTAGGGTAATCATCCAGCAATAATTTGTTGATTTTATATTTTTTCAAAAGTATTGGCAAACCAGTTCTCAACGAAAAGTGTGCAATAAAAATTATATTTGGCGAATGCTTGTAATTGTTCCTTTTTCCAAACGGAATAAAATATTTATATGTTCACCTAAAACTTGTGATGACATGAAAACGCCTATTGCCTTTTACTATTTCAGTAATATTTACGTGGCAATGCCAGACTTCTCGGATCAAAAAATGCTAAAAATGAAGCAAGCACTACTGAACCGCAACCTGAAGCCTATACTTTAGACGGCAACCACTCTTTCCGTCACCTGAATCGGAGGCATCTTGCAAAAAAAGATAGCTTACTCCAAATTGCACGCCAAAACTTCGAGCGCGACCAATAATCTGGATCATATTATTTGGCTCGGGCGGCGCATCAGCTTAATTTGTCGCTTCCGCGAGTCCATTGACATTTTTGCAAAAGGATTAGAAACACATCCAAATTCGCCTGAACTCTACCGCCACCGCGGGCATCGCTACATTTCGACCCGACAATTCGATCAGGCCATCGCCGATTTTGAAAAAGCTGCGGCTTTAGCCAAGGATAAACCTGTTGAAATTGGAGCCGGATGGCATTCAAATAAACTGAACCAGCCGCTTTCTACGCTGCAATTCAACATTTGGTATCATTGGGCTTTGGCTTATATCTCAAAGGCGATTTTGCGAAAGCAGCCCAGATTTATGAAGAATGTATGACTTATTCGACTAATCCTGATTTGCTCTGCGCCACTGCTGATTGGTTGTATAGACTTATCGCCGCCTCGGTGAGACTGAAAAGCAATGAAAATGTTAGAAAAAATTACGCCGGACATGGAAATCATTGAAAATGAGTCGTATTACAATCGCTTATTGATGTATAAAGGTTTGAAAAAACCGGAAGAGCTGCTCAATCTGGATGCGCCGGAAAGCGATCTTGACGCATTGCTCAATACTGTCACGCAAGGCTACGGTGTCGGGAATTGGTACTTGTAAAATGGAGATGCAACCCAAAGCCAAAGAAATTTTCCAGAAAGTGACGAACACGACTTACTGGTCGGCCTTTGGTTTCATTGCGGCAGAAGCAGATTTAACACGGCTGGATTAGAAAAAGTCGCTTTTTTGCTCGTTTCTTTTCCAGAAAAGATATAGTTTTATCAAATATTTGACGCAAACATCTGCCCTTTTCCCTTTGATGCTGCTTGAGGAAGTATATTAAAGCTTCTCAGCAATTATTTATGTTTTCCCAAAAAGCGAGATCATGCTACGTACCATTCTACTTATCGCCATTTGCCTGTGGGTCAATGCCTTTGTCAATGCCCAAACGCCTGGCTTTGCCAAAGATTTTCAACGAGCGGAAGAAGCATTGCTGAACAAGCAATACGAAAAGGCTATCCGCATTTATCAAAATGTATTGAATCAACAACCGGAATTGCACATCGCCCGACGCAATATCGGCGTATGCTACGAACTGCTTGGCGAGTATGACAAAGCCCTTGAGTTTTATGAAGCTGTGATCAAACGAGATGAGTTTTTCTCGCGTTCGATCTATTTTCGGGCTGGCTGGGCGAGTTATAAAATGGGCGATTATGAAAAAGCGCTCACCTATTATGGAAAATTTGAATTTTGCTTGGAAAGTCGGCGCATGAATTCTCAGACATAGCCGACAAAGAAGCCTGGAAGAAGCCGAAATGGTCGCGCAATTGGACAATAATATCCGTGCTTGCTATCTCGCGCGATTCCATTACTTTTCTGAATGTGAAAGAAATCGAGAATTTGGGTGTACAAATCAATTCTCGCGCCGATGAATATTTCCCTTTTGTATCAAACGATCAAAAACTCTTGTTTTTTACAGGTCGCAGAAATAACCGCGCCGATGAAAACATCTATTACACCCAGGAAATAGAGGGCGTCTGGACAGAAAGCCTTCCATTGGGTTCAAAATTCAATACCTCCAATCACGAAGGTATGTCCACCGTTGTGCGTGATGGCCCAAACTATGTTTTTCACGGCTTGTGGACGTGAGGCGTGCTTGGTGCTTGCGATATTTGGCAAGCCGATGTAAAAGGCACAGAAATTCCTGAATGCCAGAAACCTAAATGGATCCGTTAACTCTAAAAATGGGAATCGCAGTCGCGGTTAGTTGCGATGGCAGCACTTTATACTTCACCAGTGACCGTGAAGGTGGCTTAGGCGGTACAGATATTTGGGTGAGCAAAAGAAATCTGGACGGCAACTGGAGCGAGCCTGAAAACCTCAAATTTCCGATCAATACGCCTTCTTACGAAGAATCACCATTTATCACGAATGATGGTCAAACGCTTTATTTCTCTTCCGATGGGCACTTGGGCTTGGGAGATCAGGATATTTTTATGAGCCGTATCGACAACGAAGGCAATTGGAGTACGCCAATAAACTTGGGGCCACCAGTCAACTCTGCGCACCGCGAACTCTGCTTTATCCTTGCTGCTGATGGCAGAACAGGCTACTTTGCTTCTGACCGACCTGAGGGTTTTGGCGGCTTAGATATTTACAGAGTAAGCCTCTCTTCAGAATTGTACAGCGAAGCGATCACCTGTGGAAGGTTTTGTAAAAGATACCATTTTGGATAAACCGATTCCGAATGTCACCGTACAAATCAAAGGGCGCGAGCCGGTAAAAGCGGACGAAAACGGACGTTTTTTCCTATGTATCCCAGCGTTTGAAATTTTAAATATGTCGGTAGAAAAAGAAATGTATAATCCTTATGAAAATGAATTTATTATCCCATTTTGGGATAATAAACAATTCTATACTATTGAAATCCTGATGGATCCGATCCGCCGCCCCGAGCCAACATTGGTCGCCAAATCACCTTATGCCGATACCGCATATATGGAGCTAAAACGACGGCGGAGAAACGGGACTACTTGCATACCATTTTCTTTGAATTTGACAAATACAGCATGACTTCGCCGGAGGTCAATAACCTGGATGCTTTTGTGCAGCAACTCAAAGTAAAAACATCCAGCGTGTCGAAATCATTGGCTTCTCGGATGACGTAGGCACGGATATGTACAACCTCAAACTCTCGGAGGAACGCGCCAAGCAAATTGCTTTACATCTGATGGATAAGGGTATCATAGTCGATCAGATTTATATCGAAGGGCGGGGCGAAATCCGAGACGATAAGCCTAAAAATCTCAATCGTAAGGTAGAGATAAAAGTGACGGTGATCGAATAGCATTTGATGGAAAGTCTTAGAAATCATTGGTTTGCGCTATTTCCTGCCGATCATTTTAATCAGGAATTGACAACTCATTTATTTGATGGGATTATCAAGAATTATAATTCCAGGAGACGGCACTATCATAATTTGCATCATATTACATCTATGTTAGAATTATCTAATGTAAATACGCCTCATTTACAGCAAAAAGATGTAGTGGACATAGCTATTTTCTATCATGATATAATTTATAATCCTTTGCGTAAAGATAATGAAGAACGCAGCGCTCGAAGGGCTTCCGAAGAATTGAAGGAACTTAATTTACCAAAAGAAAAGATTGATCTTGTTTACAATTTTATTTTAGCTACGAAATCGCATGATTTGCAAGGCTTTGATGAAACAAGTGATTTGGCTTATTTTCTTGATTTTGATCTGGCGATTCTTGGCGCTACCTGGAAAGATTACTGGAATTATGCACAGCAAATACGCAAGGAATACGAGGCATATCCTGATTTTTTGTACAACCCGGGTAGAGTGAAAGTGTTACAAACGTTCCTCTCCAAGCCATTCATTTTTTATACCGCTACCTTCCGAAGAATGTTGGAAATACAAGCACGTAAGAATATCGAGCAAGAATTAGCATATCTTCATTAATCCAGCTACAATCAGCAAGGAATCAGCATCCAATATCCGATTTCACTGTCCCATCTGTCCCAACTCCGTACACCAAGTGTATCAAAACCGAACACCACTCTTTAGTTTTGAATGATAAATAATTAATTCTGAATCACTTATAAAATTGGCACGTTCTTTTTGGGTAAGAATGAGCAGGACGAATATTAGTAAAACAAAACGTACAACTGTGGATAGAAAGATCGAAAAGAAATTTTGGACTACCAGACGAATTTTGACTATTTTAGGCATTGTTGCGGTCATAGCCCTTGCTTATGCAGCTTATGTCTCGACCAGTGGCAAACCCCGCCTGAACGTACAAGCCGAGCGTATTACCGTGAGTAATGTAGAACGAGGCATATTCAAAGAAACGATTCCAGTGAACGGTGTTGTGCTGCCCATTACTACGATTTATCTTGACGCATTGCAAGGCGGACGAGTGGAAGAGAAATATGTGGAAGATGGAGTAGTACTGAATGAAAATCAACCGATTATCAAGCTTTCCAACACGGATTTGGAATTGGATTTGGTAAACCGCGAAACGGCTGTGTATGACTTGAGAACCAATATGCAAAATACACGCAACTTAGCGGAACAGCAGACGATTCGTTTGCAAAACCAATTGGCGGAAGTAGAAAATTCCTTAATGGAGGCAAAGCGACTGTATGATTTGAATAAAGGACTCTTTGCAGAGAAAGTCATTTCAGAGCAAGATTTTCGACAGTCAAAAATCGCTTACGAATATCAAGTACGCCGCAAGGAATTGACGGAGCGTCAGATGTTTCAGGATTCTATTACTTCGGGACAGCAAATTAGACAAATGGAAGAATCCATTAAGCGGACAGAGGCTGCTTTAGCGATTATGCGGAAAAAAGAGGAAGACTTGACCATCAAAGCGCCGGTCTCCGGTCAGTTGACTTCATTAGATGCTGAATACGGGCAGTCTATTACGCCGGGTACACGGATTGGACAGATCGACGTATTAAGCGGATTCAAAGTGCAGGCGGATATTGATGAACATTATATTTCACGCGTTTTTACTGGCTTGCGCGGAGATTTTCCTTTGGCTGGGAAAACATATGAATTAGAAGTAAAGAAGATTTACTCTCAAGTAACTGCGGGGCGTTTCCAGGTGGATATGGAATTTGTGGGGGAAGTGCCAGAAGGTATTCGTCGGGGACAGACATTGCAAGTGCGCTTTACCCTGAGTGCCGAGACAACTGCATTACTCTTGCCACGCGGCGGTTTTTATCAACAAACCGGTGGCAACTGGATTTTTAAAGTAGATCAATCTGGAAATAAAGCGTATCGCGTTGATATTCAACTGGGAAGACAAAGCCCGGATTATTATGAAGTGCTCGGAGGCTTGCAGGAAGGGGACAAAGTAGTGACATCGAGCTATGAAAACTATGGGACGATGGAAGAGCTAGTGATCAAAGGCGAAGGAGGAGGGAGTTAGCCAGATTTTGGGATCAAGAAATTTAGAGACCGAGAGATCAAGAGATAGTAGATTTTTGTAACTATTTGCTTGAAAGTAGAGTCTTAAAGAATGCGGGAAAAGTCTCGCGTTTATGAACACAAAGAATTGATTGTTGAATTGTTTTTTTCATAATTGAAGGACGGGATAGTGGGTATCCACTATTCCCTTTTTTGATGACTAACCACCATTTTGAAAAATTAAATAACCGAATTACTATGTCAGCTTTGATCGAAATTAAAGACCTGGAAAAGGTTTATCGCACTACGGAAGTCGAAACGATGGCTTTGAACAAAGTATCTGTATCGGTGCATCCTGGCGAATTCGTTGCAATTATGGGACCGTCGGGTTGTGGCAAATCTACTTTGCTCAATATTCTTGGCTTGATCGACGAACCAGATGGCGGTAGCTATTTATTTGATGGCACGGAAGTGGCAAAATTCAACGAGCGTCGTCGTGCTCAATTGCGTAAAAACAATATTGGCTTTGTATTCCAAAGCTTTAACCTCATCGACGAACTCACGGTATTCGAAAATGTAGAATTGCCGTTGCTGTACGTTGGTGTGAAATCATCCGAACGTAAAGAGCGCGTAGAAGCGGTATTGGAAAAATGCAGATCATGCATCGCCGCAATCACTTCCCACAGCAATTGTCGGGTGGTCAGCAGCAGCGTGTAGCAGTAGCTCGTGCCGTAGTCAATAATCCAAAGCTGATCCTTGCGGATGAACCTACGGGTAACCTTGACTCCAGCAATGGTAACGAAGTGATGCAATTGCTCACCGAGTTGAACGAAGCTGGCACTACCGTAGTAATGGTAACCCACTCCGAGCACGATGCCAAGTTCGCTTCTCGTATTGTTCGGATGCTTGACGGACAGGTGGTTACAGAGAATATTCTGACATAAGACTGCACGGTAGGAATCACCCTGCTTTGTTTGGATGCGTATCGTGAGAGATTTGTGAATGATGAAGTTCATTATTCACCCTGTAATGTATTGGTTCATTCTTAACCAAAGAAATCACCCGAACTATGTTCCGAAATTATCTCACATTGCATTCCGCAGTACCTGGAAAAATAAGGCTTATACGATTATTAATCTGGCAGGATTGGCAGTGGGTATCGCCTGTTGCCTAATCCTTTTTTTGTTTTTAATAAATATATGATGTGGTTAGGTAAAGAAATTATAAAATTATGATTCGGAATTACTTAAAAATAGCCATTCGCAACCTCCAACGTTATAAAACATTTAGTTTTATTAATGTTTTTGGATTAGCATTAGGCACAGCGTGCTGTCTTTACATCTTATTATATATAAAAGATGAATACAGCTACGATGAGCATCATGCCAATGCAGATCGCATTTATCGCATTACAGCGGTCTTGGGCGCAGTGGATGATCCGCACTTAATGGCGACCTGTTCGCCTCCCATTCCATTTGCAATGAAGCGCGATTTCCCGGAAATAGAAGAAGCGGTGCGCTTTGTGGGCGCAGTAGGCAGGGATCAACAGTTGTTTCGCTACGATGGCAAAGCTTTTTATGAAACGGCAGGAGCTTATGCGGATTCTACTTTCTTCGATATCTTCTCTTATGACTTTGTATATGGAAGTCCAAATCAAGCGCTAACAGCGCCTTTCAGCATTGTATTGTCAGAACCAACCGCAAAAAAGTTTTTCGGGAATATTGATCCTGTTGGTAAAGTATTGGAAATAGATACCGATGAAGGGCGTCAAAACCTAACAGTGACGGGCGTCGTGAGCGATAAACGCGGCAAAAGCCATGTGCAAGCGAATTATTTCCTTTCGATGAACAGTAGCGGCATTGGCAATTATGTATTGAGCAATAATGAATGGGTCGGAAATAATTTTACAAATGCTTATATCAAATTGCGCCCGAATACTTCTGTTGCCAATTTGGAAAGCAAATTGCCTGCATTTCTTGAAAAATATGCGGCTGAGCGATTGCGTCTTAGCGGCATGAAAAAAAAGCTTGAAACTTCAACCCATTACAAGTATTCATACAACAACAATTTATAATGCCGAACCCAGTAAACCTGTTTCTACTACGTTACTATCTGTTTTACTGGCAATTGCAGTCTTGATTCAGGTTATTGCTTGTATCAATTTTATGAATCTTTCTACGGCACGAGCAGCGAAGCGGGCACGGGAAATTGGCATTCGCAAGGTGGTAGGTGCGCAGCGACAAGCGCTTATTGGGCAGTTTTTGAGTGAATCTTTGATCATTGCTTTTTTGGCGATGGCGGTGGCTGTGCCTTTAGTGATAGGCGTTCTACCTTATTTGAATCAAATGACAGGGGTGGAATTATCCGCCGAATTTTTGAAGGATAAGCAGGTTTGGTTAGGTATTCTGGCGCTTGGTTTGATAACAGGCTTATTAGCAGGCAGTTATCCTGCATTTTATTTGTCAGGTTTCCAACCTTTAAATGTTTTAAAAAGTAAAGTAATCAATCTGGGCGGCAATTTGAATTTGCGACAAGCATTGGTCGTTTTTCAATTTGTATTGGCTATTGGATTGATTATCAGTGTAGTAATTATTAATTCGCAATTAAAATTTATTCAAAAGAAAGATTTGGGTTATGATCCGAATCAAAAAATTGTTGTGCCTTTCCGCACCAGCGAAGCCCTGCAAAGCGCTAACAGTTACCGCGATGCCATTCGACAAATTCCTGGCGTTCAGGTCGTTTCACGAGCCAATAATTATCCAAGTCAGTTTGTTTTCAACGATATGAACTTTTATAAGCAAGGCTCAGATATGAATGCTGCCCATGGTATTCAATTCATGCGAGTGGATCAATTCTTTTTGAAAACGCTGGATATCAATTTATTAAAAGGCAGAGATTTTAATCCGACCGACACGATTGGCAGGGTCATCGTCAACGAAGCAACCCTACAAACCTTAGGCATCGAGGCAGATCAAGCCGTAGGACAATATTTATATTCTGATAGAGAGGAAGGGCGAATCGGATGGGAAATCGTAGGTGTGATGAAAAACTTTAATTTTAATTCGCTTTACAGTGAAGTGACGCCATTTTTATTTGTGTACAGTAATGATGATTACAATCCGCAAATGATTATCAAAGCGGAAACAGAAGATTATGCCAAATTCATCAGCCAGTTAGAAACCACCTGGAAATCCCAAGTGCCTGCTGTGCCGTTTGAATATACATTTATTGACCAGGAAGTGCAACAACAATACGAAGCGGATCGCCGTCTTTCGCGCATCATCAACAGTTTTACTTTCCTGACCATTTTGATTTCTTGTCTTGGCTTGTTTGGTTTGGCGATGTTCACCGCAGAGCAGCGCACCAAAGAAATTGGCATTCGTAAAGTATTGGGCGCTGGCGTAAGTAATATTATTACACTCATTTCAAAAGATTTTATAAAACTGGTAATTATTGCGATGCTCCTTGCAAGCCCGATCGCGTGGTGGGGAATGAATAAATGGCTCGGAGATTTTGCGTATCGCGTTGATATTCAATGGTGGATGTTTGTATTGGCGGGCGTAGCGGCGATTGCTGTGGCTTTGATAACAGTGAGTTTTCAGGCGATTAAAGCTGCATTGGCAAATCCGGTTGACAGTTTACGCAGTGAGTAAAATGGAAATCCCGTACCGAAGGTCGGGATGAATAGTTTAAAAAGTGAATAATTATATAAAGAAAAGTAAATAACTCCAAAAATCTATGAAACCATTAATAGTGAAAACAAAAAAACATGATTCGGAATTATCTTAAAATCGCTTTTCGCAATCTACAACGCAACCGCCTTTTTGCCACCATTAATGTGTTGGGCCTGGCTTTGGGTATCACTTGTGCTATCCTGATTTTCAAAATGGTGAATTATCACCTGAGTTTTGATACATTCCACAGCAAAAGCGATCGAATTTATCGCATCGTGACGGAGTTTCGCGGGGAGGATGGTGGCGGTCACAGCGCTGGCGTGCCTTCTCCACTTCCCAAAGCTTTTCGCAACGATTACACATTTGCTGAGAAAGTCGCACGCGTTATTACCTTTGATAATCAGTTGATTAGCATTCCTTCTGAAAAGGAAATAAAGAAATTCCAGGAGGAGCGAGGTGTGGCTTTCGCTGAATCGGAACTCTTTGATATGCTGGATTTCCCATTAGAAAAAGGGGATAAAAAACAGCGCTTACTGAGCCTAATTCTGCAATCATTACAGCGCAATTGGCGCAGAAATATTTTGGAGATGAAAATCCGCTTGACAAAACGATACGCCTCGATAATCGAATTGATTTAAAGATTACAGGTGTTTTGAGAAACTTACCTGAAAATACCGATCGTCGTCAAGAAATTTATATTTCTAATCCTACTTTAGAAGTATATGCCAAATGGTTGGCAGCCGAAGATAACTGGGGCAGCGTGTATAGCGAAACGCATTGCTTTGTATTATTAAAAAAAGGTACACAAGCAGCACAAGTCGAAAAAGCATTCCCGGAATTTTCCAAAAAATATCATGGCGAAGATGCTGATGCGTATTGGTATCATTTACAGCCGATTACAGATGTACATTTTAATCCGGATTATAATGGCTACGTAGAAAAAAGAAATCTCTGGGCGTTATCGCTAATAGGATTATTCCTAATTATTACCGCTTGCGTCAACTTTATTAACCTTGCTACCGCACAAGCGCTCAACCGCTCCAAAGAAGTGGGCGTGCGCAAAGTGTTGGGCAGTCGTCCGCGGCAGTTATTCTGGCAATTCCTCTCCGAAACGGCCGTAATCACAGGTTTTTCTATTATAGCGGCTTATTTCCTCTCACAATTGGCGATGCCTTTTTTGAATGATTGGTTTGATACGAATCTGAAAATCAATTTATTACAAGATACGCGATTACTTGCTTTCCTTTCTATTTTGCTGGTGACGGTCGTTTTTCTTGCTGGCTCTTATCCTGGCTTGGTCATCGCTGGCTTCCGCCCTGCATTGGCGCTCAAGAGCAAAATTACGCAACAGCACGTTGGTGGTTTTTCTTTGCGGAGAGTCTTGGTAATAGGGCAGTTTGCGATTTCGCAAGCGCTCATTATCGGTACGATTGTGATTGCCAGCCAAATGCAATTTTCAAAAAAACAGACCTGGGATTCAATAAAGACGCGGTTGTAATGCTGCCGCTTCCGCAAAATGACCTCACTAAAACAAGCACTTTACGCAGCAAACTCTCCCAAGTTCCTGGAGTGGAAGACGTTTCTTTCTGCTTTCAAGCGCCCGCTGCCAATTCCAATAATAGCACCAATCTTCGCTTTGACAATCGCGCCGAGGACGAACCTTTTTCTATTAATACCAAAGCCGCTGATGCAGATTATTTATCAACATTTGATTTAAAATTAATTGCCGGGCGTAATATTATCCAAAGCGACACCATCAGAGAATACCTTGTAAATGAGGCTTTTATAAAACGGCTTGGCTTAACAAATCCGGAAGATGTAATTAATAAAAATCTGCGCGTATGGGGCAATGATGCCTTGATCGTAGGCGTAGTGAAAGATTTTTATACGTATTCATTCCGTGCGAATATAGCGCCAACTTGTATCATGTCGAGTTATGATAATTATAATAATATTGCTGTAAAGATTAATACCAGTAATGTAAAGAATATCCTCGCAGCGCTTGAAAAGAACTGGAGTGAGACCTATCCTGAATTTGTCTATGATCATCAATTTTTGGATGAGCGCATCGCAGAATTTTATGCCCTTGATGACATCATGTTGAAGCTGATTCAAAGCTTTGCCTTGATTGCTATTCTCATCGGATGCCTTGGTTTATATGGATTGGTGTCGTTTATGGCGGTGCAAAAAACAAAAGAAATTGGCGTGCGCAAGGTACTTGGTGCTTCTGTAAGTGATATTCTCTGGCTCTTTGGCAAAGAATTTTCCCGCTTGATTGTAATGGCATTCGTCATCGCAGCGCCGGTGGCTTGGTATGTAATGAATGGTTGGTTGCAGGAATTTGAATACCGTATCAATTTAGGAGCGAGCATTTTTATGGTAGCAATAGCAGGCACGTTCCTGGTAGCCGCGGTAACCGTGGGTTATCAATCTTTAAAATCAGCAACGACAAATCCGGTGGATAGTTTAAAAGTGAATAATATTAAAAAACCACATTACTAATAACAAATTGAAAATCAATTATTTTAAATAAAAAAGTAAAATTATGGGATAGCTTCGGAAAACCGTGAAAACAAGATTTTAAAATAAAACCGAAAGCTGTGATCCGAAATTACTTCAAAATTACAATTCGAAATTTACTGAAAAACAAAACTTTTTCAGCAATTAATATCCTGGGCTTATCACTTGGGCTGACGGTTTGCTTGCTGATTGCTGCTTATGTAGTGTATGAAACGGGTTATGATCGTTTTAATGAGAATTATAAAATATTATATCGAGTTGCGCAGCATCAAGATCAAAATGGCATTTGGTATAAAGTTGGTAGAACGCCTATCAAATTAGCACCTACGCTGAATACGGAATTTCCCGAAGTAGAAAATGCGACTCGTTTTGCCATGTGGGGCAATGTGTTATTAAGTAATGAAGATAAAAGTTTAGACGAGCCAGGCGCTATTTATGCTGAATCGGCGCTTTTGAAATGTTTAGCTTCCCATTTGTAACAGGAAATGCACACCAAGCTTTAGCCAATCCAAATTCGATTGTTTTAACAGAAACTACCGCAAAGAAATATTTTGGCGACACCAATCCTATTGGTAAAATGCTGATTCTCAATCAACAATACCCACTCCAAGTCACTGGCGTGCTGTATGATTTACCTCCACAATCCCATTTACAATTCGATTTTGTCATTCCTTTTGAATTTATAAAAAACTACGGGGCCAATTTTGATGATTGGGGCGGAAATGGATATTACACATATGTTCAATTGAAAGACGCAGCGCGGCAATCGGCAATTGACTCAAAATTAGCGGTTTATCCCAAAAATAATCTTGGTTGGGATGGCATGAAATTATATTTACAACCATTATCTGATATTCATTTAAAATCAGCATTTGATTTTAATACCGATTTTGGCGAGCGCGGGGACATTCGTTATGTGCGGTTTTTTATTATATTGGCTTTAGTGGTTTTATTATTAGGATGTCTGAATTTTATGAATCTCTCCACTGCGCGGGCGCTGAAACGTGCGAAAGAAGTGGGCTTGCGCAAAACCATCGGTGCAAAACGCAGACATTTAGTGACCCAATTTTTAGGCGAGTCATTATTAATTGTAATAATTGCTCGACTCTTATCTTTGGTTTTTGTAAAATTATCTATGCCTGCCTTTAGTAATTTTATTGAAAAACCAATTTCTTTTCAATTTAATAATATTCAATTTTGGCTCATATTTAGTGCGATTATTTTGGCAACTGCTTTATTTGCAGGAAGTTACCCAGCTTTTGTTTTGTCTTCTTATCGCCCCATTAAAGTATTACGTGGACAAAATGTGGCTACTACTTCCGGTATTAATTTGCGGAAAGCATTGGTGGTTACACAGTTTACTTTGGCAATTATAATGTCCGTCGCGGTGTTGGTTATTTACCAGCAATTACATTTCATAAGTAATAAAAAATTAGGAATTAATAAAGATAGCATCGTATATGTAGAAATGAAAGGCGGTTTGCAAAAGAATTATAATATTATAAAAGAAACATTATTACAATACCCTGCTATTGAATCGGTTACGGCAACTAATTTTTACAGTATGCCTTTCAAATGGGTGGGCAGTAGTGGCATTCGGCGCCTGCGGATTGATGGTAAGCATCCTGGTAAGGAATTGAACCTCAGTTCTTTTGATACGGATTTTGATTTTATTGAAACGATGGGCATCGAAATGGCAGCGGGCAGAAGTTTTTCTAAAGAATTCATTACGGATACGGCAAATTATATTTTAAATGAAGAAGCCGTACGACAGTTAGACATTAAAGATCCGATTGGAAAAACCTTTGATTATGGCGTGAAAGGCACAATTGTCGGGGTTGTAAAAGATTTTCACTTTTCAAAATTGAAAGATAAAATTGAACCAGCTATTTTAAAAATTCGCCCGGCAGAAACAAATTATTTACTCGCTCGTATCAAATCGGATAATATTAATAATACCATTCAAACGATTACAAAATTAAGCAATCAATACAGCGAAGGTTATCCTGTAGAAATACACTTTTTGGAAGCCGATTACGAACAATTATATCAACAGGAACGCACTACTGAAACACTATTCGGCGGCTTCACTGCCCTGGCAATTTTCATTTCCTGTCTCGGTTTATTTGGATTGGTAACACATACAGCAGAGACAAGAACCAAAGAAATTGGCATACGTAAAGTACTGGGTGCCAATTCGGTACAAATAGTCGCGATTTTATCACAAGATTTTTACGCTTAATAATAATCGCCATTGTTATTGCAATGCCTTTGTCTTGGTGGGGTACGAGTCGCTGGCTGGAAAATTTTGCGTATCGGATTAATATTACATTTTGGATATTTTTTTTAGCAGGAGGTATAATGATTTTCGTAGCCTTGCTAACTATTGGTTTACAAAGCATCCGGGCAGCACGAGCAAATCTACTGAATTCACTGCGAGATGAATAAAAATACAAATGTGATACATTATAATGCAACTATGTAATAAGTGATTAAAAATGAGGCTTTTAAGTCATAAAATCGAAAGCTATGGTCCGAAACTATTTCAAAATCGCAGTGCGCACTTTGCTCAAGCAGCGCGCTTTTTCTATTGTTAATATCATTGGCTTGTCATTCGGCATGGCGGCTTCGCTCATTATTTTGAATTATTTAAATTTTGAGCGGAGTTATGATACTTTTAATGAAAAAGCTGATCGTATTTACCGCGTTCCAATGCAAATCACCGAAAAAGGTGGCGCGACGCAAACTTTCGCTTTTACGTATCCGCCGGTAGCTACTTCTATGCTAAATGATTTCCCGGAAGTGGAAGCAGCCGTGCGCTGGCGCGGTCAGGGTGGCGTGATACAAGTGGGTGCAGATGAAGTAAATTATACAGAACCAGGTAGGCTTTTCTTTGTAGATCGGTCGGTTTTTGATGTTTTTTCTTTTCCCTTTGTAAAAGGGAATGCGGCTACGGCATTAAAAGGACTAAATGATATTGTAATAACCGAGTCCACGGCTAAAAAATATTTTGGCAATGCCGAGCCGATCGGTCAAAGAATTCACTATCGGGATGAGGACTATACAGTGAGCGCCGTTTTAAAAGATTTGCCAGAAAACTCTCATATCCAGTTTAATATACTTTTTAATTTTGACAACTATATCCGAACAGTAGAAGCCAACGGCGGTCGTATTCGGGATAATTGGGGCTGGTCGGATTATTATACTTATATTTTATTAAACCCGGAGCGGATGTAAATAAATTACAAGCCAAAATGCCTGCCTTTGCGGAACGTTACAAAGGCGAAGACATGAAGGAAACAAATTATACGATGCAATTTGATTTGCAGCCTTTAAAAGATATTCATTTAAAATCATATTATGATTATGAATTTCCGGGTAATGGAAATTTTAAATATTTAGGTTTTTTAGCAATTGCTGGCGTTTTAATATTAATAATCGCCTGGATTAATTATATCAATTTATCCACCGCCCGTGCGCTCGACCGCTCCAAAGAAGTGGGCATTCGCAAGGTTGTTGGGGCTTTCCGGCACCAGTTGATCCGGCAGTTTTTAGCAGAATCTTTTTTAGTCAATATTATATCTATCATATTGGGTGTAATAATTTTTCAATTTTCATTACCTTATTTCCGGGAATTAGTCGGTAAAGAAATCCCAGGATTTAATTTCATGAATTGGCAATTCTGGTCGGCTTTAGCAGGAATGTTTATAATTGGCTCCTTATTGGCAGGGTTTTATCCGGCGTTTGTCATGTCTGCTTTCCGCCCGATTCAGGTTTTGAAAGGCGGCACGATTATCGAAACAGGTCGTAGTGGGAATAATTTATTGCGTAAAGTGCTGGTAGTAGGGCAGTTCGCAGCAGCAATTATGCTGATTGCTGGCGTGGTAGGTTTGTATCGACAAATGCAGTACATACGCCACATTGATTTAGGTGTAAATATTGATCAAACGTTGGTGGTGCAGGAAGTCATCTTCCGAGATAGCGCTGCTTTGTTAAAAGTGAAATCAATGTTGACCGAATTCGAGCGTCAATCTGAGATTTCGGCTGCTTCTGCTTCAACCGACATTCCTGGCAAGGAAGTGGGGAACTCGACTGGGTTTTGGAAAAAGGCACAACGAATGAAAAACGCGCTCGCACTTTGGGCGTTGATACTAAATTCATTGATAATTATGGACTGAAAATCATTGCCGGACGAGCGTTTGGGGATGATTTTGGTACGGAACAAACGAATGTGATTCTGAATGAAACGGCAGCACGTGTTTTGGATTTGAAACGCCAGAATCTGCTGTTGGTCAACAAATTACATATTCTGATGGCGACCTCACTGTTGTGGGTATCTTGAAAGATTATCACCAGCAATCTTTGCGCGATGATTATGATCCGATTGTTTTTTATGCAAATACTGGAAGTTGGAGTTATTATTCGCTCAAAGTGACGACCAGTGATATGCAAAAAACGCTGGCAAACGTTGAAAAAGTCTGGAAATCTTACTTTCCGGGCAGTCCCTTCCAAACCTTTTTCCTGGATGAATTTTATAATGCACAATATAAAGCAGATCAGCAGTTTAACACCATTTTATGGAGTTTCACGCTTTTGGCGATTGTGGTCGCTTGCTTGGGCTTATTAGGTTTATCCGCATTTACATTATCGAAAAAATCAAAAGAAATCAGTATTCGTAAAGTATTGGGTGCCAGTGCAGGGCAAATTGTTTCCTTGGTGACCAAAGAATATTTGGCATTGATATTAATAGCAAGTGTACTTGCCTTACCCTTAGCTTATTATCTCATGAATACCTGGTTGCAGAGTTATGTCTTCCGCATTGAAATCGGTTGGTGGTTTTTGTATTGCCCATCATCGCCATTCTTGTCATTGCATTTGGGGCATTGGATGGCAGAGTGTACGCGCAGCGCAAGCGAATCCTGCGGAGGCTTTGAAGGCGGAGTGATTTGGAGACACGGGGGAATTGGTGACCAGGAGACGAAGGGAATTGGAGCGTTTATTATCGGTTAACAGTTATTGGGTTTTTAAACTTTAAAGGAGGAAAAATATGAAAAAAATAAAGGGAGTTATTTATCTTATTTTAATTTTTCAAGTTGCTTGTCAGACGATAAATAAAGAAAAATCAATCTAAAACAATCTGATAATCAGGAGGAAATTTCTAAAAGATATGTAAAAAAAGGATATCCTCATTTCTAATTATCTGCCGAAAGTTAAAATTGAAGTAAATAAAGAATTTCGATATATAGGAAATTTTGATTTTGAAATAATTGCTTCATCAGACGAATGGCCTAAGGAATTTATTGGAAAGCCTATCGCAGCAGGTGAAAGATTCGTTTTTGCAAAGACAGATTCCAATAAAAAAATCGAAAAGTTATTCATTGTTCAGTTCGAGGGGTTTCTTACTGATAACGATTTTACATACAACTATAATTTTACAAATGCAGATTCTATAGGGAATAATAGGTATCGTCACAACACCTGGTTTTACGATAGTAAGCAAATGGCTGAACAAAATCCTCAAAATGAAAATGCAAAAACCAGGAAATTTTTACAGGACAAAGGATTTGATTCAGAGGATCAAGTTATGATGTCAAGATTTGTAGGATTGGCAAGTGAAGACAGGCGCAACGAGATTATTATATTTTATTTTGAAATGCTGAAAGAGACAACTGGCTATTCCTTAACAGAATGGGAGAACGCTGTATCAAAAGACAAAGCAATTTTAATAGAAAAAGACTTTATTGAAAGATCGAAGCAAAGCTTTACAATTTTGGAATAAAATGACCATGGAATTATGATGTATTGCGCCCTTATTATTAACTGTTTAAAAATATTACAAACAGAACACTGAAATTATAAAACCTGAAGCTATGTGGAAGAATTATATCAAAATTGCTTTTCGCAATATGGCGAAGCATAGAGGCTATACCATTATTAATCTAGCGGGTTTGACCATTGGTATTACCGTGTGTTTTTTATTGAGTTTGTGGGTAAAAGATGAATTATCTTATGATCGGTTTCACACGAATGCAGAGAATATTTACAGGGGGCTTTGGAAAGCAAGATTTGGTGATAATGAGTGGAATATTCCTGTAATCCCAGTGCCCGTAGCGCCTACGCTGGAGCGGGAATTCCCGGAGGTAGAAGCCACCACGCAATTTATAGCTGGCGGCTCGACTTTTAAAAAAGGCGATGAATTTGTTCGGGAACAAAATATTGTTTTTGCGGATAATCAGTTTTTTGATGTATACACCGTCAAATTTATTGCAGGCGACCCGAAAACCGTGCTGGAAGCGCCGGATGCTATCGTTTTAACTCAAGAATCGGCTGAAAAATATTTTCCCAATCAAAATGCTATTGGCAAAACCGTAGAACGCAATGATGGTAAGCTTTTCAAAGTAACGGGCATCGTTGAGGATTTTCCGACGCAATCGCATTTTCATTTTGGTTTTCTCGCACCTCTAAAAACGTTACCGATTGTTGAGCAACGCAAGGAACAATGGGGATCTGCTACGGTTTATACTTATGTAAAACTTCAGCCTGGTAGCGATGCAAATGTCTTGAATGAAAAATTTCAAGCATATATAAAGAAACATTTTGCAGATTCATTTACGGAATCCGGGAATTACACAAGTTTCCCATTGCAACCGATGCTGGATATTCATTTAAAATCTAATCTGGAAACAGAATTAGAAACAAATGGAAATTTATCTTATGTCTATTTGTTTGGTATTATTGGATTTATCATTCTTTTATTGGCTTGTATCAATTTTGTCAACCTGGCTACGGCTCGTTCGATGACACGCGCACGGGAAGTGGGCGTTCGCAAAGTATTGGGTTCGCAGCGGGTTCAACTCATTCGTCAGTTTTTTGCAGAGTCCTTTCTTTATGTAGTAATTGCAGTTGTGTTCGCAGGCTTATTAGCCAATTTATTATTGCCGGCTTTTAATGATTTCACCGGTAAAACTTTGACAATTGATTTCCTAAACTCACCTTTTGTACTGGCATTATTGGCCGGATTCGCTTTATTAGTAACGCTTTTGTCGTGCTCTTTCCCTGCGTTTTTCTTGTCTTCTTTTGCTCCGATTTCGGTTTTGAAAGGCAGTGTAATAAAAATCGGCGGCAAAGAATTTCTTCGTAAAGGACTGGTAGTCACACAGTTTTGTATTTCAACGACATTAATTATCGGCACTTTGGTCGTGTGGCGACAATTGGATTTTTTACAAAATGAACGCTTAGGCTTCGACAAAGAACAAGTATTGGTGATCAATCGGGCGACTGCCTTAGGGCAAAATTATAATACTTTTTTAGATCAAATTCGAGCACTTCCACAAGTGCTAAAGGCTTCAGCTACGCAAAACCTGCCTGGCAAAGGCTTTGATTCAAGCTTGTTCCTGCCCGAACAACCTGCCAATTATACAGAAACGTCGCTTTCCTACACTTTTGCCGATGAGCAAATTGTAGAGGTTCTAGAATTGGAAATCGTCGAAGGACGCAACTTTTCAAAGGATTTAGCGAGCGATTCTTCGGCATTCCTCATCAATGAAACGGCGGCGAAAGCCTTGGGCTGGGATAAGCCTATTGGCAGACAACTCAATTATGGCAAGTTTATTAAAGGCCCGGTTATCGGCGTGATTAAAGATTTTCATTTTGAATCCTTGCATCATGAGATGAAACCCTTGATTATCCTGCATTCTCGCTGGAATACCTCATTGATTGCTGTTCGCCTACAATCAAATAATATGAACGGCAGCATTGCCACCATTCAAAATCTCTGGAAAGAATTCGCACCGACCTCTGTATTTGAATACACTTTCTTGGACGAAGATTATCAGAAGCTATATAGAGAAGAGCAGCGCATGGGGCAAGTGTTTATTGCTTTTTCCATCCTGGCGATTTTTATTGCTTGCTTGGGTTTGTTTGGTTTATCGGCTTACATCGCTGAGCAGCGCACCAAAGAAATTGGCATTCGCAAGGTGCTAGGCGCTTCTATTACAGACATTGCTGCTATGCTCTCCAAGGATTTTGTAAAGCTGGTATTGCTCGCAGCCATTATTGCCTTCCCGCTGGCGTGGTGGGGCATGAGCAAATGGCTCGAAGATTTCGCGTATCGCACACAGATAGAATGGTGGATGTTTGCGGTAGCAGGTGTTGGAGCATTAGGAATTGCATTGATTACCGTGAGTTTTCAAGCGATTAGAGCAGCGGTGGCAAATCCGATTAAGAGCCTACGCAGCGAGTAAGCTCGAAATCCCTTATCGAAGATCGAGATGAAAATCCTGAAAACTGAGTAAATAAAGTTGAATTACCCGAAAAAAATAAAACGTTATGCTTAGAAATTATTTCAAAATCGCCTTCCGCAGCCTGTTGAAAAATAAGGTTTACAGCGCGATTAATATCTTAGGATTGGCAGTGGGCTTAGCTTGTTGCTTAGTTATTTTATTATACATTAATGATGAATATAATTATGATCGATATCATACCGATGCAGATCGTATTCATCGAGTAGTAAAAGACTTTGTAAGTCAAGACGGAAACCGACTACCAGATGCCACTACGCCACCTGCATTAGCACCAAACCTTGAGTCTGGTATTCCTGAAATACAACAAGCGGTTCGGCTCTTCCCAAGCTGGGGTAATAAATACTTAGTTCGTTATGGCGAGGATTCGTTTTATGAAGAGCAGGTTTATCTAGCAGACCCCGATGTATTTGATTTTTTTACATTTTCAATGGTTGCTGGTGACTCAGATGAAGCATTGGGATCACCTGAGTCTGTAGTAATTACAGAATCTACTGCAAAGAAGTATTTTGGCAGCGAAGACCCAATGGGTAAAGTGCTGGAAATGAGTCCTTATGGTAGTTTTAATGTGACGGGAGTTATCAAGGATTTGCCAAAGCAATCGCATTTTCACTTCGACTTCCTTTTTCCGATAGAAATCATCGCACGTCGATCTCAAATTAATTTAGATGAAACATGGGGGTTTTACAACTTTTACACATACATTAAACTAAAGCCTAATACGGACATTGCTGTCGTACAGCCAAAAATTGTATCGATTTTTCAAAAAAACAACGCTGGAAATCTGAATGAATTTTATACCCAGGCTCTGACCGATATCCATCTTGGTTCTGATCTGAAATGGGAGCTAGAACCCAATGGTAACCGCAGTTCGGTGCGTATTTTCGGGATTATCGCTTTGTTTGTCATTTTTATTGCAGGTATTAATTATGTGAATTTGGCTACCGCCAAATCTGTCCAGCGAGCGAAGGAAATCGGCGTGCGTAAAGCGACTGGTGCGGATCGGCAAAGCTTGATTCGCCAGTTCTTGATCGAATCTTTGCTTGTAACAGGACTAGCAGCAATTATCGCTTTGGGACTAACAAAATTGGGGCTGGATTTTATCAATGATATTACTAGCAAAACCCTGACTTTGCAAATGCTGACCCAGAATTTGCTATGGGCATATTTCCTAGGAGGCACTATTTTATTGGGCTTACTCGCAGGCATCTATCCCGCGTTTTATCTATCTGGCTTCGATCCAGTAGAGGTGTTGAAAGGACAAAAAATAAATGCAACAGGAGGATTTAACTTGCGTAATGCCTTGGTAGTGATGCAGTTCTCTATTTCCATTGCTTTGATCGTAGGCATCGTAACCGTCAATCGGCAAATGAACTTTTTGCAAAATAAAAAACTAGGTCTGGATAAAGATCATGCCTTGGTAATACCGAATACACAAAACCTCACGGGTTTAAATGCTTTTAAAACGCAGCTGGAACAGGTGCCTGGTGTGATAAAAATCGGAGCAGCCACTGGCGTAGTTGGCGGACAAAACTGGACCAACGGAATACGTCGGCGTGGAACGGAAACAGGTACAGGGCAATTGGTTAATTATTTAACAGTGGATTACAACTATATTGATGCACTAAGGATGAATGTGATAGAAGGGCGAAGTTTTTCACCTGAGTTTCCAGCCGATACGCTAGATGCGATCATTATGAATGAGAAAGCATTGCAAGATCTGGGTATCGAGCGACCGGCAGTTGGCAAGCAGGTTGTTTGGAATGAGAATAATGACACAATAATTTATGCAACAATTGTAGGTGTTTTAGAAGATTTTCACTTCACTTCTATGCGAAGCGAGATCAAACCGTTTGCCTTTGTATTAGATACTGGCGATGGAATGAATAACCTAACCGTTCAGATTTCTGGTGAAAATGTAAACCAAACGCTTGCTCAAATTGAAACTGCCTTTAGCAATTTTGCCCCGACACTTCCTTTTGAATATTACTTCCTCGATGAAACTTTTGAAAAGCATTATCGTGCCGAGCAGAGCTTCCAAAAGGTTATTTCAGCTTTTACAATTTTCGCCTTGTTTATTGCCTGTCTTGGTTTGTTTGGTTTGTCAGCTTATGCCACGGAGCGCCGCACCAAAGAGATTGGCATTCGCAAGGTATTGGGCGCAAGTGTGACGAACATTGTCACTATGTTATCCACGGACTTTTTAAAACTGGTTCTGATTTCGACATTGATTGCTTTCCCGATAGCCTGGTGGGCAATGAATGCTTGGCTTGGAGATTTTGCTTATCGCACACAATTGAATTGGTGGATATTTGCAATAGCAGGCGTTTTGGCAGTTTTTATTGCCCTATTTACCATTAGTTTTCAGGCGATTAGAGCTGCGGTGGCGAATCCGGTAGAATCTTTAAAGACAGAGTGATTAGGAGATCGGAGATTATGTGATTTGAGGACTACGAGAAGTAAGGAACTATAACACCATAACACTTAAGAACTATAAAACCATTAATATCATGTGGAAGACAAACTTAAAGCTATCCATGCGCTACCTGTGGAATCACAAGCGCTATACTTCAATGAATATCCTGGCGTTGACGCTGGGTTTTTTCTGTTTTATAGTGTTGAGCGCTTGGGTTGGCAGCGAGTTGAATTTTGACACACAATATCCCAATGTCTATCGCTTGATACAAGTCGAAAAAGATGAAGATGGGAAAGTGCGCGAAATTGCAACAACAGGTCCAAGATTAGGGCGTGAGGCTAATCAACAACTCCCTGATATTGAAGCTGTTACTCAAATATTGGTGATGGGACGCTTGACCGTTGGCAATAATGTGTCGGAGCGGCAGTATGAGCGGATTTCAACGATTGATTCCAATTTTTTCAAGGTCTTTCCACAAACTTTCAAAGAAGGGACATCTGCTACTGTTTTCTCCCAAGCAAACGGCGTGCTATTGCAGGAAAGATTAGCAACTAAATATTTTGGTAAAGAAAATGCCTTTCAAAAGGATTTATTTACTAATCGCTTTCCAAGTGTGGTGGCGGGAGTCATCGAGGACTTGCCCAAGAATACGCATTTGGATGCAGATTTGATGGTGCCGGAACAAACGGTTGCGGCTGCTTTCGATTGGTATAATGAATATGTAACAACCAATTGGGTAGATAATTCTTTTGTAACTTATTTCAAGCTAAGACCCGATGCAAATATTGACGCCATTGAGCGGAAAATAACAGCATTAGCAAAGGAACATTGGGATAAGGAAGAGCCGTTCAACAGCACATTTAAGTTACAATCTGTATCAGATATTCATTTGTACACTACTGAAGCAGAAGGCGAAATTAACCAGAATAAGGGAAGCGCTTTCCATGTGCGGATGTTTGCAATTATTGCATTAGCGATTTTGCTGGTAGCTTGTTTTAATTATGCGGGTTTGGTCAATGTTTCTTTCCTGCAACGCACACATGATATTGGCATTCATAAAACCATCGGCGCTACGCGCCCGCAATTGCTGCGGCAATTTCTTGCTGAAAGTTTCCTGATGACTTTGACATCCTTGCTTTTGGCGGTAGGAATTATTTCTATTGCTAAAGATGGTATTGCTCAAATCATGAATCGTGAATTCGATTGGGCGATGCTATCGCCTATGCAAATCGGTATTATTGCAACAGCAGCCATTGGAGTGGTTTTAGCGTCAACTGCTTATCCCGCCTGGATTGCTACGAAAACCGCGCCAGTGCTGGCAATTCGCAATTTGCAAGCAGGGAATGAACGCTGGAGTATTCGACGGGTAGCAACCGTTGCACAGTTTACGATGGCAATTGCTTTGCTGGCTTGTGCAGTGATTTTCTATCAGCAAATGCGGTATCTCAAGGATAAATCTTTGGGCTTTGAAATGGATGGTTTGACCACCATTGACATTAATAGCGGTGCGTTACGGTCTCAATTTCAGGCAATTAAACAAGAATTTTCTAAACTGCCAGAGGTGCAAGCCGTGTCGGTTTCCTCCAGAGTGCCGGGCGAGTGGAAGGATTATGCTATTGCAAATGCGAGAAAGCAAGGCACAGAACAGCTCAAAGACCTTATTTTTATTGGCGCAGACGAGGATTTTCTGGAAACATTTGATATAAAAATGACCGCGGGTTCAAATTTTACTAGCAATCCGGCGGATTCTTCTACGGCATTGATTAATGAGCTGGCAGTGAAAGCCTTGGGTTTAGAAGACCCCATTGGTCAATGGATAGAAATTCCAACCGTCAATTGGAGCGGAGATATTGAAAACTTTGAGCCAACGGTTCGCTTGCGCGTGATTGGTGTAGTAGCAGATTTTCATTTCGAGGATATTCGTCAGCAGATTCGCCCCATGATAATTGGGAATTGGAAAAATCCGATTCAGAATATTGATTATTATACACTGAAAATCAATACAAAAGATATGTCAAAAACGATTGCTTCCTTAAAAGCAGTCAACGACAAATTTGACTCTGAGAACCCGGTAGAGTTACACTTCCTCGATGAGCAATTCCAGCGCTTTTATGAAGCCGATACCCGCCGCAGTTGGATGCTGATGCTGTTCTCGGGCGTTGTGATTTTGATTGCTTGCCTTGGCTTGTTCTCAATTACCGCTTTTGCGATTCGGCAACGTACAAAAGAAATTGGTATTCGTAAAGTATTGGGCCAGTGTAAAACAAATTGTAACCCTTATTTCCAAAGACTTTATGTTGTTGGTAGGACTTTCGGTCGTGCTGGCATTACCGCTTGCCTGGTGGGCGATGAGTCAATGGCTGGAAGATTTTGCATATCGTATTGATATTCAATGGTGGATGCTGGCCTTGGCGGCAGTTGGCGCAGTGCTGATTGCTTTATTGACCGTGAGTACACAAGCGATTAAAGCGGCATTTGCGAATCCGGTGGATTCTATTAAGACGGAGTGAGTTGGTGAACAGGTGACTTGGAGAACAGGGACTAAAAATTGTAACACCATAAAGTATAAAGCCATGATTTTCAATTATTTCAAAATCGCGCTTCGTTCCCTTTGGCGTTTCAAGGGATACGCTGTTGTTAATATTATAGGCTTGGCGGCAGGGATTACTTGTTGTTTACTTATAATGTTATTTGTATATGATGAATGGCAATTTGATCAATTTCATGAAAATGGGGATCATATTTACCGCTAACTGGTATAGTTGAAAATCCGCCACATAATTCCAGTTTACAATTTGATTTTGTAGCAGCCATGCCAAGCATTAGCCATGTGATGGGCACTTGGGTATTAAACTCCGGTAAATCCTGGCATTATCCACCGATGCATACTTTTGTAAAATTGACAGAGGATCAATCAATCAGTCGGGTTCAAGATCAAATGAAAGAATTTAATAAAACGAATTTACCTGATTATCTGGTTGATACGTATAGTTTTCAATTCCAACCTTTTCAAGAAATCCATTTTACACCGCTCGAGGGTGATATAGCTGTTGCCGTAAGACCGACTTATCTTTATATTTTAGTAATAATCGCTATCATGATTTTGGCGATTGCTTGTGTTAATTATATCAATTTATCCTTGTCGCGCCTCATACAGCGCTTGCGGGAAATCGGGATGCGTCGGATATTGGGTGCTCAGAATCGCCAGATTTTATTTCAAATTCTCACCGAGAGTGTGTTGTACTTGGCGATTGCGTTGGTGTTGGCTATTGGTTTGGTAAACTTCTTTTTACCTACCTTTAATCATTTGGTGGACAAGCAGTTAGTGCTGTGGGATTCGCAAAATGTAGTATTAGGTCTGGGCATCATCGGCATGGTGGTCTTAATCGCAGCGCTGGTGTCGTTATTCCCGGCTTTGGCCTTGTTCCGTTTTCACGTCGGAGGCATTCTAAAATCAGAATACACGAAGGTTTCGCGCAGGTTTTCAGGCTTTTCTTTCAAAAATTCTTTCGTCATCTTTCAATTCACAGTAGCGATTGGTTTGATTGTGGCGACCATGATTGTACAATATCAACTTTCCTTTATTCGCACCAAAGACTTAGGCTTGCAGCCTGACCAAACAATGGTCATTCCCATTCGGGATGAAGCGGTTCAACAGAATTTTGAAGCCGTAAAAAATACGCTTTCTTCTATTTCCGGAGTGGTGTCGGTATCGGCGCTGTCCAATTTCCCTTGGGAAGATGGTTTTTATGGCTTCCTTCTGCCATCGAAGGTCAAGGCAAAAACATTGAAGCTGACCTCCCAACGCTATTTGTGGATGAAGATTTCTTGAAAACAATGGGCATGGAAATCAGCAAAGGCAGAGGCTTTTTCAATAATTCAATCGGCGACAAACAAACGGCATTTTTAATGAATGAAGCAGCTGCTGAAAAGTATGGCATCAAAGAGGTGGAAGGCATCCGAATCAAAAGTGCATCTACACAAGAAGTGAAAGAGGGCGATTTGATTGGGATTGTGAAAAATTTTCACATGAAATCTTTGCATCATCCGATTGATCCTATTGTATTGACGGTGTCTCCTGAAAGTTATTATATCGATAATTTTGTAGTTCGATTAGAAACAACGAATCTGGCTCAAACCATTAAAAATTTCTCTGAAAAATGGGCACAAGTAGCGCCAGATCGCCCCTTTGAATATTTTTTCCTGGATGAAGCTTTTGCAGAATTGTACCGAAAGGAAGCCCGCATGGGGCAGTTGTTTAGTTATTTCACCATTTTGGCTTTGTTTATTGCTTGTTTGGGAATGTTTGCACTGGCGGCTTTTATGAGCGAGCGCAGAACCAAAGAAATTGGTATCCGCAAAGTACTCGGCGCTAATGTAAGCAACATCGTTACTTTACTTTCTAAGGATTTTGTCAAGCTGGTATTGGTTTCTGTGATTTTTGCTTTTCCCATTGCCTGGTGGGCGATGAATCGTTGGCTGCAAGATTTTGCGTATCGCATTGATATTCAATGGTGGATGTTCGTGTTGGCGGGAGTAGCAGCGGTAGGAGTTGCTTTACTGACGGTGAGTTTTCAAGCGATTCGGGCAGCGGTGGCGAATCCGGTGGAGAGTCTGCGCAGTGAATAGGAAAACGGGATTGGTGAATGGTGAATAGTAACTGGTAAATTGTGATTGGCAACTAGGTAATCTTTGAATAACTATAAACAGCTTACGTTATGTGGATCAATTATTTGAAAATCGCTTTCCGCAATTTGATGAAACATAAAGCTTTTTCCTCCATCAAAGTTTCTAGTCTTGCAGTGGGGTTGGTAGCAGCTATTTTATATTTCTGTGGGTGATGGATGAAATGTCTTTTGATAAATTTCATGCAAATGCCAAAAACATTTACTGCGTAATGACGAACTATAAATATCCCGATGGCAGGGTTGAAACTTACCCGGCAACTTCTGCACTTTTGAAAGATGCCATAGGAAATGAAATTCCGGAGGTAGATAAAACAGCATTGCTTAGCATGGAAACGGATGCTTTGGTTAGGTACAATGGAAACTCTTTTAACGAGCAGGGATTGTATGCTGATTCGTCGCTGTTTTCAATATTCAGTTTTCCTTTACTAAAAGGCAATTCCAATAATCCTTTGCCAAACAATGCATCAATAGTTATCTCTGAAAAACTGGCGAAGAAACTTTTTGGTAATATAAATGTATCCGGAAAATCTGTGGAATTGAATGAAACGCAACAGTTCACTGTAACAGGTGTATTTGCCGATGTTCCGCAAAACTCTACCCCTTCAGTTTGATTTTGTATTGCCTCTTGATCTTTTTGTGAAAGAAAATCCGTGGACTCAACATTGGAAAGCGGAGGTACACAAACGATGGTTACTTTAAAACCTGGCGTTTCATTGGACAATACCAATGCAAAGATTGCCGGGCTGATTAAAAAGAATTGTAATGATTGTACAACATGCGCCTTTCTGTATCAATAGACCAAACAAAGGCTTTACAACGAATTTGAAAACGGTAAAGTCGTAGTCGGGCGGATAGACCAACTCAGGTTGTTCAGTATTGTGGCTATCATCATTTTAATTATGGCGTGCATCAATTTCATGAACCTTGCCACTGCCCAATCGGCTACGCGCAGCCGGGAAATAAGTGTACGAAAAATAATTGGCGCTAAACGTTCCGGGCTGATTACCCATTTTATTTCCGAATCCTTATTGCTTTCATTCACCGGCTTGTTGTTTGCGTTAGTTGCAGTACAACTTTTGCTGCCGTTCTTTAATGGAATAACAGAAAAATCGGTACGATTGGATTTTACTAATCCTGTATTTGTTACAGGCGTATTTGTTATTACTGTGATTTGTGGATTACTTGCAGGATGCTATCCCGCATTTTTACTTTCCTCCTTCAAGCCGGTTGTTGCGCTGAAAGGCGATACGTCTGCAGCACTTTCAGGCAGCACTTTTCGGAAAGTATTGACCGTTGTTCAATTTGTAACATCCATTGTATTGATTACAGGAAGTATTATCATTTATAAACAAATTAGGTTTATTAGCAATAAAAATCTCGGCTTTAAAAAAGAAAATGTGATTTTGCTCAACAGAAACGGCAATCTTGACAAAAATTATACGGCATTTAAAATGATTTGCTTCAAACCCCTTCTGTCAAAAACATAGGTTTTGGCGGAAGCAACATCTTTACCGTTCCGATAACCACCACTGACCCGGTGTGGCAGGGTAAGCCCGCAAATTCTTCTATCAACTTTAAGGTATTTCGATGCGATGAAGGGTTTATTCCTACCATAGACATTGAATTGCTGGCAGGCAGAAATTTTTCGGGTGTAAACAATCAGGATTCAACTAACTATATCATTAACAAAAAGGCAATGGAGGTAATGGGACTTACTTCTGAAAATGTGATTGGCGCCGACCTGGAAATGTGGAATGGCAGCGGAAAAATTATAGGGCTGACGAATGATTTTAACAATGATAACCTGCATCGTGGCATAGAACCGCTTATTTTTCTTTATTCTAAAAATATCGGTTTTAATTACTACATCAGGATAGATGGAAATGCGCCGGTAAATACCACACTTGCATCAATAGAAAGCACGTTTAAAAATACAGTCCTGCTTATCCATTTGAATATTCATTTCTCGACGAGGTTTTTGCAAAAGAATATCGCACAGAAACAATCATTGGTAAGCTGTCTTTAATTTTCACTGCGATTGCCATTCTTATTTCCTGTCTTGGATTATTTGGTTTGGCAGCTTACAGCGCCATAAAAAGGACCAAAGAAATAGGCGTTAGAAAAGTACTGGGTGCATCCGTTTTCAATATTGTAACCCTATTGTCAAAAGACTTTCTCTGGTTAATAGGTATAGCTTCTATTATTGCTTTTCCAGTGGCATGGTATTTTATGCATCAGTGGCTGGGGGACTTCGCTTATCGTATTGATTTACAATGGTGGGTATTCGCCTTGGCGGGAGCAAGCGCATTAGTTATTGCCTTACTAACAGTGAGCTTTCAAGCGATACGGGCAGCGGTGGCGAATCCGGTGGAGAGTTTGAAGACTGGAATAAATTATTAAATGTGGCGCATTTCTAAAATGTGCCACATCTATTAAAGCAATATTTAAAATTAAAAGCTATGCTCAAAAAATTATTTAAAAATCGCTTTTCGAAATGTAATGGCTAATCGAGTTATTACATTGCTAAATGTTTTTGGTTTAGCAAATTGGCGTAGCGGTTTGTCTCACCATTGGCACCTGGTTGCAACGCGAGTTGAGTTTTGATAATTTTCATCCGAATGGAGAAAAGATTTTCCGATTGACCAATACCTTTAAAAGTGAGAGCGAATCCTTCTCTCAAGCGCCATCCGGGGCTGCGTTTGGAGCACAATTGCCCAAACTGTTGCCGGAAGTGGAAGCAGGGTGCCGACTTTTTGAAGAGGCTTTCAAAATTAAGCGCGTGACGTAGCTTTTATCGAGCAGCATGGATTAATGGTGGACTCTAATTTCTTTGAATTTTTGGCTTTCGCTTAAAAGAAGGGAAACCCGGCAACGGTGCTAAGTTCACCAGATCAGATTGTGCTGACGGAGCGATTAGCTACTAAATATTTTGGTAATGAAAATCCCATTGGCAAAACAATCGAATTAGACGGCTCTTCTATAAAACAGTCTCTGGCATTGTCGAAAACCCACCGGTTAACTCACACATCCATTTTGATTTGCTGCTTTCCTCGACGCATTTGATTAATCAGATGATGCAATTGCTATATATGAATTCGATGTGAATAATTTTTTGGGCAGGCGGCTGCCTAACACTTATGCACAATCAAAATCCCCAGAACTGGCAAGCATCGGAGGCAAAAATCAATGCAATAGCAGCTGAGAAATCGAAGAAAGAATGGGAAGAAAGTAAATGTCTTATAAATATCATTTACAACCCATTTATGATATTCATTTAAAATCTAATCTCAGTTATGATGCAGATAATAATGGTAGCCTGGCGAGAGTAAAGATATTTGGCATTGTTGGTATTATTGTATTATTATTAGGCATGTATTAATTATATTAATCTTTTACTGCTGGCGCTATGAAACGCGCGAAAGAAACAGCGGTTAAAAAGTAGTAGGTGCAGCAAAAATCGCAACTCATACGAACAATTTTTCCTGGAAACTTTATTATTTGCACATTATCAGTTGGCTTGGGATTTTTATTGTTTAAAACGGGCTTGCCGTATTTTGCCAATTAG
>JADJNW010000011.1 GCA_016714085.1 Saprospiraceae bacterium | reverse complement strand
CAATCATGAATATGATTTAGTTATATCAGAATATACTAAATTGCTTTCCGTTTTAAATGATAATGAAAGCAGTGCATATTTATTACAATCTTATTTTATGTATCAAGCTTAATAAACAATATGATGAAGCCTTTGCTGCTTTTACACAAGCGATTCGGGTAAATGAAAATTAGTATAAAGCTTATTATCATTACGCGCACCGCCATATTTAGTCAGCAAAAATATAGACCAAGCGATCTATTGGTATGCAATTTTATTTACAAAATGCTGAAAATCTGAGCAAAACGACGTTTTTTTTAAAACTCCGATGCCTGGGTGGCCGTTTGGGAATGCTATATATATGAATTAAAAGGCGATATAATAACTGCTAAAATTCTTTGGAAAAGCGCTGAAATTAAATCCGGAATAATGAAAATGCCCGAAAATCTTTACATTAAAACATGTGACTCCCAACGATTGTGCAGAGCCTTTTATTCACGCTACATTAATCTATTATACCAACTTCTGATACAATTTAATTTCCGCGCGCAAACCTGTATTTTGCCAAATACCGCCTTGTTGATCCACCCAAATCATGATCTCGTTGCCCTGCATTCGCATTATTAGAGAGCAAATAGTAGGTATTCTTGAAAGTTATTTGCAATGTGATGCTATTCGCGCCGGTTACCATCTGTATTGAAGTGCTGCCATCTTTACTATAATACATTGATTATAGTTATTTATGATGTAATAATCTCCGCAGCATCATGACTAGAAAAATGTTATTTGCATTACATTACCAGCAAATGCTTTCCAGGTAAGCGGCGGAGTCGTCACTTTTGGAAATTGCAGGCAAGGAATACCACCAGGCTTCAAAGGCATGATTGCCCAGTAGTAACCGCCACCATAATCGATACCAGTAATATCCAATGCCGTCATGTAGCCCGTTCCATCGGTAACATTTGTACGATATCTCGTTTCTGACATACATACACTGCTATGATGCGCCACAAATTTGGGCCGCCTGCTTTGTTGGTTTTTGAACTTCATTCCAAGTGCCGTCGCCGGACTCCAGAAAATTTTCTGCGTCCCCATTCGGATCCGGGATAGTAGAGACTCCCAAATGGTACCATCCTCCGAAACGCCGAGGTCGAAAGCAAATGCATTGTTGGATTTGTTGACGAAAAGTGTTGTCGATCTAATGCTTGACTTGATTGTCGGAGCCACAGCCCGGAGCAGAGTAATTATCCCAATTGACAGAACAGGGTTTAGTTGGTGAATTAGTAAAATTTCGGTTTCAAAATAAGCATTCGACACGAAGTATTTTTATTAAAAATTATTTTGTAAAAATATTTTCCCGCGATTGGTTGAAAATCAAGATTTATATGAATAAAAGCTCCCGCACAACTTGCCGGACGCCCTAATCCTAAAGCATGAAGTATTAATTCGTTTGGTTATTTAACATTGACCATTTTCCAAGATTAATGCTAGAAATATTAAATGGTCAGTGAATGCTGTCGCTGCCAAGCTTCCTTTATCTGCGCATCGAGCCAATGTGGGTGTGGTTTTCGTACACATGCGAAGCCAATCTTTGAAAGTCATCGTGCCATTTTCTGGATGTTCCACAGTATGTTCCCAGACCTCATCGGGCAGATCTTTGATCAAATCGTAAGATTTTTTCTCAATAAGCGGAACAATTCCAAAGCATCTTCAATAGATTGCTCGTGATAGTTGAGTTGCTCGTCCAAGCCTCTTGGTCATAAGCCATCACGGTGCTACCCGGCTCAACGATAAATTTGCGACAACGTGCATATGAATTCGCCTCACTATCAGCAAGATGAATAATATTTTCGTGGATCGTCCATTTATTAGGCGCAGGTCGCCATTGCCACATTTCGCGCGGAAATTCAGATAAAGCAGCTACAATTTTATCGTATGCTTTGCCATAGCTTTCGATCAGCTGCTCGCGTTCGGCTTTGTCCATTGGCAGCAAGGCTTTTTCCATCTTAATATCGGCACGTGCATATATTCCTTTTTCCAATTCAGCCTCAAAAAATCCCATTTGACGATACATATTGATCGCTGGGCAGCAGTGGAGTGTATTAGAATATAAAATCATACGATAGGCGTCCATTTGTCTTGCCTGTTCAATAATTGCTTGGCATAGTATTTTACCATAACCTTTACCCCGAAAACGCTCGTCAATAGTCATTTTCACCATTTCAAAAGTCGTATCATCTACTTTTTCAAAGAAACCGTGCCGACTACTTCTTCTCCTTGCAAAGCCATCAAAATGGCGCCACCCCTATCAAGAATATACTGCCGCGGTTGTGTGATAACGCGAATGTCTTCTGGCTCCAGATCAAAATGAGCTTCGATCCAGGCGCGCGATTCAAGCGTTCAAAAGCTGCTTGAAAATCAGGATGATAGGATGTTATTGTAACATAGACCGAGTGATTTTATGGATTTAATTCTTCAGCATTGTCAATATAATAGCAATGTTGGAAATGCTTCATGCCAATTTTGGGTAGTAATTTTGGGCTTTAGGTGCTGCCAGCAAAAAGCAATTTGCCTTTGCCACAAGCCAATTTAGTTTGCCGAATCAATTCCTTACCAATGCCCATTTTCTGAAACCGCTCATCCACCGCCAAATCGGACATATAAGTGCAAAAAGCAAAATCAGAGAGCGACCGCGCTACGCCGATCAATTTTCCATCCAAACGGGCGTCAAAAATCAAATTAGCGTGCTTTAGCATACTGTCAATGCGCTCCAGGTCATCGATTGGCGCCTTTCTCCAAGTGTAGAATGGACAAGCACCTCAATAAATTCTTCGGCACTCAAGTCGTTTTCGATTTGATAATTAATACTCATGCTTTTATAAATTCAATATTTATCAGATACCTTCCCATTTCCGACTTCCTGCGATCGCCATAGGCTTGCCGCAGGCGATGCCGATTTCCAAATCAATCTTGCTTTGAACGAGGCGCCCTTACCAAAGTCGCAAACCGACTCGATACGCGATAATTTGGTTGATATTGCGGATTGCTTTTTTTCTTTAATCCTTTATTCACCAGATACAAACTCCCTACAATGCACATAAATGCCAGCGCCATCATGATATTCAATTTCTCACCCAGCATTAGCCAACCCAACAAAACCGCTACCAGTGGATTGATATAAGCGTGCATCGAAACAATCGTAATTGGCAATTTTGACAAGGCATAGGCGTAAGCCGCATAAGCTGCCAGCGATCCAAATAAAATGAGATAAATCAATGCAATTGCCATTTTGTGGCGACCACTGCGCTCTACTCCAATCGTCAAAAACAAGACTCAGCAAAAAGCAACCCAGCCCGCCGAAAAACATTTGCAGGCTGGCGTTGAGAATCGGGTGACTTCTTGCTTTTTGTTTTTTTATGAAAACGCCACCAGCGGCCCAGCCCAGTGCTGCCAGCAAAATCAGGCCTGTGCCGGTTGCATATTGCGGATTGGTCAATAAAATCAGGTTATCTCTGAACAAAATGCTCATGCCTATGATGCCAGTGAGCACGCCTGCCCAGATGAGTCCATTTGCTTTTTCTGAACGATTTACTGCCAAGTTTATCAGTACTACCCAAAGCGGTGAAAGTGAAGCAATTAAGGCTGCAATGCCAGACGGAACGTACATTTCTGCCCAGCCAACCAAGCCATTCCCCATTGTAATCATCATCGTACCAGTAAGTGCTTGTCGCCAAATATTGGCCCAACCACCCAATGATTCCTGTCGAACCAGTAGCATAAACACTCCCAACAAAATGCCCGCCGATATTTGCCGAAAGGCAGTAAACAAAAATGGCGGAAAATGCCGAACGCCGATCAAAAGCGCCACATACGTCGTACCCCACACAATACAAATAAATGCTAATGCAAAATAAGCCAGTCGGTTGCTATTCATTTTTTTAAATTGAGTAGTTGAGTAATTTAGAAGTTGATAATCAGCGCTTTTTAAACCCATAAGCTCCTAAACAGCTCAACTTTTCTTGAAATTTTTGCAAAGAAACTATACAAACGAAACTAAAAACAGACGCAGAATTGTTATTTTGGAGCATAACAGATTCTTGGACGCGAGATGTCAGATGAGAGAAGTCAGACTGCGCTTTTAGCATACAAATTGTCTGATCTCTAACTTCTCTATTCCAACTTCTAAATTGAAAAATATGACAAAATCCAATATTCAGGAAGACTTTCTCTACCAACAAGTTGCCGACCGCATCGAACAACTCATCCGCCAGGGCGGCCTGAAAACAGGCGATAAACTTCTCTCGGTTCGAATGCTCAGCACGGAGCAAGGTATCAGCATGAGTACGGCCTATCAGGCTTATACACAATTGGAAGCCCGAGGCTTGATTGAATCACGCCCAAAATCAGGCTACTACGTCAAGTTCAATCCTACACGAAATCTGCCGCTACCGCGCATTTCCAGCCCGAACCTATTGAGCAACCGGTCAGCCTTTCGGAGATGATTGCTTCGGTGTTCAAAGACATTGCTTCTGATGCCATTATCCAGTTTTCGGTAGGTGCACCTTCTTTAGATTTGCTTCCGGCGGCTAAGTTGAATAAAGCGATTATCCATGCTTTGCGCAATTCTAAATATCACGGTATCAATTATGAACATATTCAAGGTAATCTTGATTTACGAACTCAAGTAGCGCGCTTGGCATTCAATTGGCACGGCAATGTCAATCCAGATGAAGTGGTGATCACCGCTGGTTGCATGGAAGCCTTAGTCACTTGTCTGAAAGCGGTCACCAAACCTGGCGATACCGTCGCCGTAGAAAGCCCGACTTATTTTGGCATCTTACAAGCCTTGGAAAGCTTGGGATTAAAAGCTTTGGAGATTCCGACCTGCCCGGAATGGGGACCCGAACTCGATTTTCTGGAAGACGCTTTACGCAGATTCAATATCAGCGCTTGTGTATTTGTGCCGAATTTCAACAATCCGCTCGGTAGTTGCATGCCCGACGAACGCAAACGCGAGTTGGTGCAAATGCTTTACAATTATAGTGTTCCGCCGATCGAAGATGAAATTTATGGCGAGATGTATTTTGGTGAGCACCGCCCCAAAACTTGCAAAACCTTTGATATCGAAGGCTTAGTGATGCAATGCAGTTCTTTTTCTAAATCCTTGGCGCCGGGCTACCGTATTGGTTGGGCTTTGCCGGGCAAATGGACAAAGCAGGTCACGCACAACAAACTCATCCACTCGATCTCCTCGGTTACTTTGCAGCAAGCGGCTATCGCTTATTTCCTGGAAAACGGTCGGTACGAATTGCACCTCAAGCGACTGCGCAAAGCCCTGCACACGCAGTGTCTGCGCTATCTCCAAGCTATTCAGGAATATTTCCCTTGCGAAATCCGAGTCACCCGCCCCGAAGGTGGTTTTGTGCTCTGGATTGAATTGCCAGAGTGCATCAATGCCTTCGAAGTTTATCGACAAGCCATCAAACGCGGCATTTCCTTTGCGCCGGGGCAGATTTTCTCTACCCAGGGCAAGTATTGCAATTTTATGCGCATCAGCTTTGGGCGTCCTTTTGATGAAAATGTGGAAAAGGGTATTGAGACCTTGGGAGAATTGGTGAAGGCGAGGATGTAAATACAGCGATATATTAAAGCCCTAGGGGTTTACAGCAAGCTTTTAAGCTGACTCGTCAAAACTTTACCTTTAGCACCCAAATTTTTAGGACAAACACCTAAAAGTTTAGCCAAAACACCCAAAGCTTTAGGTCATGGAGCTAAAATTTTACCCTCGACCCTTAAAATTTTAGGTGGTCAAGCTAAAACTTTGGCTTGAAGACCTAAAGTTTTGAGTAACGGAGCTAAAATTTTGATTCTTAACCTTTGGCATTGCTCAAATACACTTTAATATCATTTCGTATTTGTATTTTAGCACGAATTTCAAAACGCGACTGAACCCATGATTCCAAAAAAGAAATTACAGGTTTTTGTCTCCTCTACGTATGTTGATTTGAAAGAAGAAAGACAAGCCGCCGTTGAAGCGATTTTGAATGCCGGGCACATTCCGGCGGGGATGGAATTATTTGCGGCGGGCGACCAATCGCAAATGGAAGTCATTCGCCGCTGGATTGATGAATCGGATGTGTATTTGCTGATTCTTGGCGGCAGGTATGGCAGCATCGAGCCGGAAAGCGGCAAAAGTTATATTCATTTGGAATATGAGTATGCGATTGAAAAAGGAATGCCGCACTTTGCATTGGTTATTACTGACAAAGGTTTGGATGATAAAATTGAAAAAGATAAAAGGCTCGTTTTAGAACAAGATAACAATAAAGAACTCAAAGCATTTAAGCAGTTTGTTACAGAAAAGAAAGTCGTTCGCTTTTGGAATGATGTGCGAGATATTAAATATTTCATTTTAGAATCGCTCAATGAATTTGAAAAAAGAGAAGATTTAATCGGCTGGATAAAAGGGGATCAGGCAGTGGATTCTGGGGAGATAGCGGAGCAATTGGCAAGATTGTCTAAAGAAAATGCAGAGTTGAGAGAAAGATTAATAAGATTGTCTGTAAAAGCTATAATTATAATGGGTTAAGTTATGAACAGATAATCAATTTATTAAAAAAAGAAAAGCTATATTTAGAACTAATTGATTATGAAGGACAGCTGAGTTTAAATCTCAACTTGTAAAAATCACTTAAAAAGATGATAATGAAAGAAGTTATATTAGTTTATTTTGACGGAATAATTTTGTTTATTAAAGAATTGTTTGAAGACAACATTCCTAGAGTTCCTAGACCTATATATTATTTGTATATAAGGGTTATTAAGAAAATTTTATTATATGAGTTTGTAGAGGGAATTGAATTTGCAGATGGCTATATTTCAGGAACTCCTGAGCTATCTTCAATAGGGAGACAATTTATTTTAAAAATGATGGCAGAAGAGCTCGAACAGCCCTAAGGTAACAAGTAATTCATTAACTTGCACACCCCACCAAAACCCTATCTTTGCACCCTATTTAGAGCCGAGAACAGAGAAGCGAGCCGGGCAAGTCTGTTTTTCAGGATAACCTGCAATTGTCTTTAAAAACCTCCCAATTTCTTCATCCTAACGTAAAAATTCTCTGCTTCCCATCCTTTCCGCTTGCAAAAGCGTTTCCATCTTGATTATTTTTACAGATTGAAATAGTAAAATATGAGCTTTAAAAAATTGCTCAAACAAGTGTTCATTTTGCCGGTGCGGTTTTATCAGTTGGCGATCTCGCCGTTGCTGCCTTCGAGCTGCCGCTATCAGCCGACTTGTTCGCATTATATGATCGAAGCGATCAACGAATGGGGCCCCTTGAAAGGCATTTGGCTGGGCTTGCGGCGTATCAGTCGCTGTCATCCTTGGGGCGGACATGGCTATGACCCGGTACCGAAGAAAAAAGGTGATGGGGTGAGCGGGAGATAGGGTGATGTGGGAGTGAATTAAATTTAGCAAAAGAAAAAACATGATAACACGAAGACCTCGGCGCAATCGCGTATCTGCCGCGGTGCGCGGCATGACACAGGAAACACATTTGACAGTAGAGCAGTTGGTGCAGCCGCTTTTCCTTGTGGACGGGCAAGGCATTAGAAGTGAAGTGGCTTCCATGCCTGGCACGTTTCGCTTTTCGCCGGATTTGGTATTGAATGAAGTGGAAGAATGCCTGAAGCTGGGCATTACCAATTTTATTATGTTCCCGGCGGTGGCGGATGCTTTGAAAAAATAAGACCGCGAGCTATAGCTATCATTCTGATAATTTTTATTTAAAAACAGCAACTGAGATCAAAAAACGCTTTCCGGAAGCTTGCCTGATCAGCGACGTAGCGATGGATCCTTATAATTCGGATGGGCATGATGGCTATGTGCGCGACGGCAAAATCCAGAACGACGAAACTTTGCCGATTTTAGCGAAAATGTCGGTAGCGCAAGCAGCAGCGGGCTTCGATATCCTTGGCCCTTCGGATATGATGGACGGACGCGTGGGTGCGATGCGCGAGGCTTTGGATGAAGCGGGTTTTACCGATACGGGTATCATGTCTTACACAGCGAAATATGCCAGTGCCTTCTATGGGCCTTTCCGCGAGGCCCTGGACTCCGCGCCAAAGGACTTGGAAAATGTACCCAAGCACAAGAAAACGTATCAAATGAATCCGGCCAACAAGCGCGAAGCCTTGATCGAAGCGGATTTGGACGTTGCAGAAGGTGCAGATTTTTTGATGGTGAAACCGGCATTGAATTATTTAGATGTGATTCATTTATTGAAAGAAAATTATGATGTGCCAATCGCGGCTTATCATGTGAGCGGCGAATGCGCGATGTTATTGGCGGCGACTCGCAATGGTTGGCTTGACTATGATAAAGCCATGCCGGAAACCTTGCTGAGCATCAGAAGAGCCGGAGCGGATGTGATTATCACTTATTTTGCGAAGGATTTTGCATTAAGAAACAGTAGAATTAGCATCTAAAAACTCAAAATCTGCATAAATGCGCGTTCTCGCGCAGCCATTTTTCTTGTACACGGTAGTCAGGCATTGCATCGGCGACTAATTTCCAAAAGCGTGAAGAGTGATTATGTTCTATCAAATGTGCCAACTCGTGAATAATAACGTAATCTCTTACTTCGTCGGGCGCGAAGAGCAAGCGTGTTGAAAGATTGATATTGCCTTTGCTGGAGCAGCTACCCCAGTTGGATTGATTATGCTTGAGCGTGATTTTATGAAATTTTTGGCGGAAATGCTGATTGTTCAATTCATGTATTCGCTGTGTGATCTCCGATAGAAAATCTTTCGCAATCAAGCGACTTAGCAAGGTTGGAATGGCATCTTCGGTAGCTTTTGTACTGAGTTGTAGTGTGATCTCACCATTTTTGAGCTTTCCGCTGCTCGAGTCTTTGTGTAAACGATTGATTATCAATAAATATTTCCGTTTTCCAACTTGTAGAACATCGCCATCTTGATAAATTCTTGTTTCAAAGCGCAGTAAAATATCGGGGTATTTCTGTGCCTTTTTTTCCAACCAGTTTTTGAACCAAGCGATATGTTTTTGTTGCGCTTCCAAAGGTGTCAAAATGGGCATTCTGAGAATAACGGCATCTTTGCCAACCGAAGCACGTACGCTGCGTCGCCGTTCACGGATGACCCGAGCCGGAATTTGTTGTCCCCTGATTTCCAGTTGAAAGACTTCTTCTATTTGCTTCATTACAAAAACAAAGGTGTCACTTTTTGATCAAAAATGACACCTTATATATATGGATATTTAAAAATAATAAATTATAAATAGTCAATAATCAATGGCTTAATCATGTTTTTCTGCATAATCCCGCATTACATTCACCAAGGTTTGTATGCCTTCCAATGGCATTGCATTATAAATCGAAGCGCGGAAGCCACCTACCGAGCGGTGTCCTTTCAACTCTACACAACCTGCTTCTTCGCAAGCTTTCAAGAAAGATTTTTCCAAGTCTTGCTCAGGCATTACGAACGTCACGTTCATGCGCGAGCGATCGTCGATTGCGGCAGTGCCTTTGAATAAAGGATTTGCGTCGATTTCATCGTACAATAACTTCGCTTTGTCTTCATTGATTTTTTTAACAGCAGCAAGCCCACCCATTTTTTTAATCCAGCGCAGGGTCAGCATACTTACGTAAATCGGGAACACAGGAGGTGTATTATATAAGGATTCCCCTTCAATATGTGTCTGATAATCGAGCATAGAAGGCAAAGTGCGCCCTGATTTTCCGATTAAATCCTTGCGTACAATTACCAAAGTAACACCCGCAGGTCCCATGTTTTTCTGTGCTCCTGCATAGATCAGTCCAAACTTTTGCACATCAATCGGGCGACTGAAAATATCGGATGACATATCGCTTATCAGAGGAATGTTTGTTTCGGGCCACCACTGATATTGCGTACCATATATAGTATTGTTGCTTGTTAAATGTAGGTATTTTGCATTTGTTGGTATCGCAAACTCCTTCGGAATATAGTTATAATTGTCTGGCTTTGAAGAAGCTAATACTTCCACTTTGCCAAAAAGCTTCGCCTCTTTAATCGCTTTGCTCGACCAAGAGCCAGTATCCAGATATGCTGCCATGTCGCCTTCGCCTAAAAGATTCATTGGCACCATAAAAAACTGACTGCTGGCGCCACCCGACAAGAATAGTACCGCATAGTCGTCGCTCACACCTAATAGTTCGCGCACCAATTGTTCTGCTTCTTGGATAATGGCAGTAAAATCAGCACTTCGGTGCGAAATCTCCAAAATAGACAATCCGGAATTGTTCAAATTTATTGCGCCTTGAGCCGCTTCTTCCATAACCTCTTTTGGCAGTATGGCTGGTAGGGGCTGAAATTGTACTTTTTCATTCTATTGGGATATTTATTTATAAATGCTTTTAAAAAATGGTTTCGCTGTTTTAAAATCGGCACAAAATAAATCATTTCTTAAGAGAATGCCATTTTCGTTTATTTTCTACTGTTAAATTCGATGAAAAAGTCGGCGTAAATTTTTTTAAAAAAAAAGGAGAAAAGACTTGCTCGCTATTCAACCCATTTATACATTTGCGTCCGCTTTTCAAAAGTGGACAGACGATAAAAGAAATAACGAAGGTAATATTCAGATTTTTTAGAAAAATAGTCTTGAAAATTTGGTGGTTATTCAAAATGCTATTACCTTTGCATTCCCTTGCAAAATGAGGTTTTGAAAAAGAGACAAAAGGGAGCAACAAGCACTAAGAAAATCTATTGAATTCAGTGTAAAAGCGCACTGAAATGATTCAATAAATTTAAGATAAAGTTCATTGAAACTGGGGAGAGAATAGAGGTAAGGAAAGGAAAAGAGAAAAAGCGAAGCGAGACCTTTTAGAATTCTTTTTAAAAAGAGAATGAGAAGGAGACTTACTTGACATTGGAAGATACGGAATAATTATCGGAAGATAATTATTAAAGATCTATACTATGGAGAGTTTGATCCTGGCTCAGGATGAACGCTAGCGGGAGGCCTAATACATGCAAGTCGAACGCTCTGATTTCGGTCAGGGAGTGGCGCACGGGTGAGTAACACGTACGCAACCTACCTTGTACAGGGGGATAGCCTTGGGAAACTGGGAGTAATCCGCCATGGTATCATAAAATCGCATGGTTTAATGATTAAAGTTTTCGAGCGGTACGAGATGGGCGTGCGTCTGATTAGGTAGTTGGTGAGGTAACGGCTCACCAAGCCAACGATCAGTAAGGGCGTGAGAGCGTGGCCCCTCACGGGTACTGAGACACGGACCCGACTCCTACGGGAGGCAGCAGTAAGGAATATTGGACAATGGGCGGAAGCCTGATCCAGCCATCCCGCGTGCAGGATGACGGCCCTATGGGTTGTAAACTGCTTTAGAATGGGAAGAAAGTTATGGTTTTAACTGTAATTGACGGTACCATTAGAATAAGCACCGGCTAACTCCGTGCCAGCAGCCGCGGTAATACGGAGGGTGCAAGCGTTATCCGAATTACTGGGTTTAAAGGGTGCGTAGGCGGCTTTATAAGTCAGAGGTGAAAGCTTGCCGCTTAACGGTAAAATTGCCCTTGATACTGTAGAGCTTGAAAGAGGTTGAGGTCAGCAGAATGTGGCATGTAGCGGTGAAATGCATAGATATGCCATAGAACACCGATTGCGAAGGCAGCTGATCAGCCTTACTTTGACGCTGAGGCACGAAAGCGTGGGGAGCGAACAGGATTAGATACCCTGGTAGTCCACGCCCTAAACGATGTTCACTCGATATTCGTTCTTCGGAATGAGTGTCCAAGCGAAAGCGATAAGTGAACCACCTGGGGAGTACGCCCGCAAGGGTGAAACTCAAAGGAATTGACGGGGGTCCGCACAAGCGGTGGAGCATGTGGTTTAATTCGATGATACGCGAGGAACCTTACCTGGGCTAGAATGCGAGTGCCGATAGGTGAAAGCCTATTTTCCTTCGGGACACAAAGCAAGGTGCTGCATGGTTGTCGTCAGCTCGTGCCGTGAGGTGTTGGGTTAAGTCCCGCAACGAGCGCAACCCTTGTCCTTAGTTGCCAGCAAGTAAAGTTGGGGACTCTAAGGAGACTGCCGGCGTAAGCCGTGAGGAAGGTGGGGATGACGTCAAATCATCATGGCCTTTATGCCCAGGGCTACACACGTGCTACAATGGTGCATACAGAGGGCAGCGAAACCGCGAGGTGGAGCCAATCCCACAAAGTGCATCCCAGTTCGGATTGGAGTCTGCAACCCGACTCCATGAAGGTGGAATCGCTAGTAATCGCGCATCAGCCATGGCGCGGTGAATACGTTCCCGACCTTGTACACACCGCCCGTCAAGCCATGGGAGCTGGGGGTGCCTGAAGACGGTGACTTAACGGGGAGCTGTTTAGGTAAAACCAGTGACTGGGGCTAAGTCGTAACAAGGTAGCCGTACCGGAAGGTGCGGCTGGAATACCTCCTTTTAAGAGTACGCAAGTACAAATGACAAAACGGTGTTGGGTAAGCCAATCGCGGATTCAATTTTCCAGGAATTACAAATTCTCCCCCGGTGCAATGACAAGACAAAAGAAATAGGTAGAAACAAGAAAGCTTGTTTCTATTTTTTTGACAAAAAGGCAAGCCAGAGCGTCCCGGACAAGTTACAACGAGGGGCAGAGGAAAAATCAAGGAGCAAGCGTTGTAAGCAAGAAGGGAAGCACGGGACGAAGCGTTGAGCATTTAGCATTGAACCTATACCAGCTTTAAAGACAAAGAGGTAAATGGTGAATAATAAATGGTCAATGGAAAATGTAAAATAGTCTCGTAGCTCAGGTGGTTAGAGCGCTACACTGATAATGTAGAGGTCGGCAGTTCAAGTCTGCCCGGGACTACAAAAAATAATTATGAGTTTTGAATGATGAACGTTGAATGTATTCCAAGAGCAATCCGACAAGCCATTCATCATTAATAATTCAAGATTTATAATTGAGATAAACCGGGGATTAGCTCAGTTGGCTATAGCGCTAGATTTGCATTCTAGAGGTCAAGGGTTCGACTCCCTTATCCTCCACTTTTATCCGCCGAAGCTTTAGCGGAGGTGGAATCATAAAATTGACAATTGAAAAGCTAGATACAGATAAAGCTCAAAGTCGGATGAAAAAAGACATGGGAGCGGTGATTGGTTCGAGACCAAATTTATCTGCAAATGGGCAGCTTTAAATCGAGATTAAAGAAGCTTAATCAAGAAAGATTAAAAGCACAAATCCCAGGAAGAGTTCATTGACAAGGAAGGAAAGAGAAGAAAGGCAATTTTAACGAGAGCGCCAAAAAGAAAAGAAGCTTTTAAGGGCGCACGGGGGATGCCTAGGCTCTCAGAGACGACGAAGGACGTGGTAAGCTGCGAAAAGCTACGGGGAGGTGCAAACGACCTTTGATCCGTAGATGTCCGAATGGGGAAACCTAGTGCCGTGAAGCGGCATTGCGAAAGCGAAGACCCAGGGAACTGAAACATCTAATTACCTGGAGGAAAGAGAACAAATGTGATTCCGTAAGTAGTGGCGAGCGAAAGCGGACGAGCCCATTAAGCTATGTATTGTCGATAGTGGAATGACTCTGGGAAGGTCAACCACAGAAGGTGAAAGTCCTGTACACGGAGAGAATATATAGTGAATTGAGTAGGGCGGGGTCGGAGAATCCCTGTCTGAATATGGCTGCACCATCAGCCAAGGCTAAATACTACTGAGAGACCGATAGTGAACCAGTACCGTGAGGGAAAGGTGAAAAGAACCCTAAGCAAGGGAGTGAAAAGACCCTGAAACCGTGCGCTTACAAGCGGTCGGAGGTCCGCAAGGACTGACGGCGTGCCTTTTGCATAATGAGCCTACGAGTTATCCATTTCGGCAAGCATAAGTGCTTCAGGTACGGATGCGAAGCGAAAGCGAGTCTGAATAGGGCGTCAGCTAGAGGGGATAGACGCGAAACCGAGTGATCTACCCATGGGCAGGTTGAAGGTTGGATAGTCTCCAACTGGAGGACCGAACCAGTTAACGTTGAAAAGTTTTTGGATGACCTGTGGGTAGGGGTGAAAGGCTAATCAAACTCGGAGATATCTCGTACTCCCCGAAATGCATTTAGGTGCAGCGTTAGGAAGAATATCATGGAGGTAGAGCTACCAATAGGGCTAGGGGCTTCACCGCCTACCAACCCCTGATGAACTCCGAATGCCATGATATTGCACTAGCAGTGAGGCAGCGGGTGCTAAGGTCCGTTGCCGAGAGGGGAACAACCCAGACCAACAGCTAAGGTCCCTAAATCTATACTAAGTTGAACAAACGAGGTGGGAATGCACTGACAGCTAGGATGTTTGCTTGGAAGCAGCCATTCATTTAAAGAGTGCGTAACAGCTCACTAGTCGAGCGTTCCTGCGCGGAAAATAATCGGGCATCAAGTATAGTACCGAAGCTTTGGACTTGAAAAAGTGGTAGGGGAGCATTCCAGTGGCGAAGAAGGTGTGATGTGAGTCATGCTGGAGCAACTGGAAAAGCCAATGTAGGCATGAGTAACGATAAATGAGGTGAGAAACCTCATCGCCGTAAGACTAAGGGTTCCTAGATCGATGCTAATCAGATCAGGGTTAGTCGGGTCCTAAGGATAAGCCGAAAGGCGAAGCCGATGGCAAGCTGGTTAATATTCCAGCACCTGCTATGCGATGAAAGTGACGCAGTCATGTAGCTGCTACGTGCTGACGGAATAGCACGTTGAGCCGAGCTCGCAAGGGCGAAGCGAAGTAGTGAGTTGGCTGCCAAGAAAAGCGAGTATAGCAGCCCGTACCGTAAACCGACACAGGTAGTCGAGGAGAGTATCCTCAGGCGCTCGAGTGATCCATGGCTAAGGAACTCGGCAAAATAACCCCGTAACTTCGGGAGAAGGGGTGCTTCCCGCGTGAGCGGAAGCCGCAGTGAAGAGGTCCAGGCGACTGTTTAACAAAAACACAGGACTCTGCTAAATCGAAAGATGAAGTATAGGGTCTGACACCTGCCCGGTGCCGGAAGGTTAAGGAAGGGGGTTAGGGCGCAAGCTCGAAGCTCTTGACTGAAGCCCCGGTAAACGGCGGCCGTAACTATAACGGTCCTAAGGTAGCGAAATTCCTTGTCGGGTAAGTTCCGACCTGCACGAATGGTGTAACGATCTGGACACTGTCTCAGCCATGAGCTCGGTGAAATTGCAGTATCGGTGAAGATGCCGATTACCCGCAACGGGACGGAAAGACCCTGTGAACCTTTACTATAGCTTCACATTGTGCTTGGGTATAAGATGTGTAGGATAGGTGGGAGGCTTTGAAGCGGAGACGCCAGTTTTCGTGGAGCCATCCTTGAAATACCACCCTTCTTATACTTAGGTTCTAACTCCTGCAAAGGAGGACATTGTGTGGTGGGTAGTTTGACTGGGGTGGTCGCCTCCTAAAAAGTAACGGAGGCTCGCAAAGGTACCCTCAGCATGGTTGGTAATCATGCGAAGAGCGTATGAGTAAAAGGGTGCTTGACTGTGAGATCGACGGATCGAACAGGTGCGAAAGCAGGCTCAAGTGATCCGGTGGTTCTGTATGGAAGGGCCATCGCTCAAAGGATAAAAGGTACTCCGGGGATAACAGGCTGATCTCCCCCAAGAGCTCACATCGACGGGGAGGTTTGGCACCTCGATGTCGGCTCGTCGCATCCTGGGGCTGGAGAAGGTCCCAAGGGTTGGGCTGTTCGCCCATTAAAGCGGCACGCGAGCTGGGTTCAGAACGTCGCAAGACAGTTCGGTCCCCTATCTGTTGTGGGCGTAGGAATATTGAAGGGAGCTAACTCTAGTACGAGAGGACCGGGTTGGACGTATCTCTAGTGTACCAGTTGTGCCGCCAGGTGCAGTGCTGGGTAGCTATATACGGTGAGGATAAGCGCTGAAAGCATCTAAGCGCGAAGCCCTCCCTAAGATGAGTATTCCCTTGAGGGTCGTGGAAGATGACCACGTTGATAGGCGACAGGTGCAAGTGCAGTGATGCATTGAGCCGAGTCGTACTAATTACCCGATAGCTTCTTGATAAGTCTTTTTTAGCGCTCTTGTTAATGCCTTTCTTCTCTGTCTTCCTGTCGATGATTTTTGTTCTAAGAACAAAGTCATAGAAAACATTACTCTTCTAAAGAAATATAGACGATTCTTAACAATCGTCCTCAAGACTAAGGTGGCTATAGCGAGGGGGTTCCACCTCTTCCCTTTCCGAACAGAGTCGTTAAGCCCCTCTGCGCCGATGGTACTGCTTATTGCGGGAGAGTAGGTCGCCGCCTCCTTTTTCTATTCTTAAGCCCCTTAATGGGGCTTTTTTTGTTATATTTGTTTTATGAATAATTCTAACGCCAACCCTTCATCATCTTCCACGATCTTAAAACTTGAAATATTCTGGTGGATTTTCACCATTGTTCTTATTGCTGGAATATTATTTCCTATCCGAAATACATTAAATGACTATCCCTTTTTGTATACTAATATTATTTATATTTTTGTTTTTATTACATTCACCCGTTATATTTTTTTACTTCCTTATACATTTTTTGCTCATTGGCAAGGCTTTAAATTGATTATACTTTTCCTTTGTATCCCAATAGTCTTTTTACTAATTCAAGAGCTAAATAATTTTCAAACCTATTTAGATTATAATGGCGTTGAAGCATTACTTGGGCGAACTGATTCGGAAATTACTAATGGGCTTATCCGCTATACTTACAATGAAATGATACTTTTCGCAGTAGGAAGTATTATCAGCAGCGTTATTTTCCCATTTAGACTTGCCATTTCTCTATGGCGAGGACGTAATAAGGGGACTGCTTAAAATTTATTTTGTTGTAATTGAAATTCCTTTTGCAATGCCAAACTGCCCTAAAATATAAGTCACCATTATAACAAGACTAGTATCAAGACCTTGCGAAGATCCAAATTGCCTGAACTTTTCGGCAGCAAGTACGCTATCCGAAACTAAAAATAATAAAGCGCCAAAGAAAACCCATTGAAAAGTAGGTTTTATGACATTGTTATTTAAATTCAAAGCACTAATTGCCATCATCATTATAATAATACTATAAATAATAACAGGGATTTTTAAATCTTTGGGCACGCCATTAAAAAGATAGAAATTAAAACCAATGAGATATACTAAGAAAATTAGAATTAGCAGCGGTTGCTGAGATATATATCCTTTTTGAAGGGATATAATATTTAAAAAAGAAGCGATATAAAAAATATGAGCCAGTAAAAAGCTAATCAATCCAAATACAAAAAAACTGTTTTGGTCATTATTCAACATCAAAAGCACGTCTCCGGCACAGGAAAATAACAATCCGGCTAGTACTAAATTGCGCACGCGCAAAAACTTGATCCCGGAATCGAGAAATAGGCTTATCGCCAATAATGGCATCAATAACGGTTTTGTAAAATATATTAATTGCTGGTTTTCAGTGAAAACCGCCCAGAGATGGATAATGCTGTTTAACCAGAATAATACCCAGAAAAAATTTTTCGCCTTGAACATAAAGGTAAGTGGATTGAGTTTCAGGCGAATTTAAAGAAAATAACTCATTCTTCCTCAGGCACATCGTACACATTTGGGTCGGACTCGGTGCGTTCGATGCTCACTTCTTCCACTCGATCCATAAAATCGACCGAATGCTCCCAAAAATTTTGCAATGTGGGCTTGAGATAACCCACTGCATTCCAGACTTTTTTGGGATACTGCTCTAAGAAAGGATATGTAAGAGAAGTGGAAGTATGTTCTGTTTTTAGAATATGTGCTTCGGCTGCAAACCAAAGTAAAAGGCTGTAAATCAGTGTCATAAGCGATGCCATCAAAAAACCACCTGCCATTTGATTGACAATGTTGACATTAGCGGATTCCATCCCCTCAGAAATTGCTTTGGAAATAAAGCGGATGAGAAACATGGTACCAAAAAAAGGCAATGAGAAATCCGGCAACAAACATAAGTGGATGATCTGACCCCGTTGCAGTTTCAAGGAATTTGGTAGCTGCGGGAGATAATTTGAAAGCTGCCAAAAGCCCAAAAACATAAGATAATATGGTGAAAATGGTCTGAATGATTCCTCGATAGAATCCAAGGAAAAAGCCATATCCCGCCGTTATGAAAAAAAATAGATCAATCATAATAAATAATATCTTCAAAAATAAGGATTTAGAACGTAATTGTCCAATATCCTTCGATATTTGCTACAATAAATCCGATTAAAATACAGCTTAAACCCGATCAAAGTTCGATTGCAAACAATGTCTTTGACGTAGCTGCGTTTACCGTTTGTTATTTATGACGCAAAAAGATGCGCCAAGGTTACTTTTTTTCGTATAGAAAAACTTTTAAAGTTTTAGAGAGAACCGCAGATTTAACTATTTTTGTCAAAATGCCCAAAAACATGAAAAATAGCATCCTCTTTACTATGTTAATGAGCGCTTTAACTTTAGTTAGTTTGGAAGCGCAAAATACCACCATTACCTCGCAAGCGCAATTGCCTAAAGTATTTCAACTGGGCGGCAATGAGCAAGCTTACGAAGCGCTTACGCAAGAATACCCGCAAACGTTGCTGGGCGTCTGCAATAATGACATGAAGGTCGCTTTTGATAAGTGGCTCGAAATGATGAAAGCACTGGAATCCTATGCAGGACGCATCAATTTTGACATCAAAGGCATGAAGGTGCGTTTGCACGTATTCTGGGATACGAAAGGCAATATTGAACATATTGGATATGTGTTCCGGCCGAATTCGCGTAACGCTCGTGCCGAGGAATTCAATGCGTTTTTGTCGAGTTTCATTCGGCAATATACTTTCCCGATAGAGGCGCAACAAAAATACTCACATTACACGATTGCTACATTTCCTACTTTTTCAGAACGGTCGGAGTAATAAAAAAATATTGCGGCTATACTTTGTTAAGCTCATTTTGCTAAAATAGCATTCAAGATTTTGATAATTATTTCAGATGTTTGCGCTGGATTTCAAAAGAAATAGTGCTTATTTTCTTCTTATACATTGATAATCAAAAACTTCTGAGATAATGATAAAAATCCTCGCTAATGATGGTATTCATCCAGACGGCTTAACCTTGCTCGAAGAAGCTGGTTATCAGGTTGATCTCGACAAAGTTGCTCAAGAAGACCTCCCAAAAGTACTGCCGGAATACGATGTGATCATTGTGCGAAGCGCCACTAAAGTGCGCAAAGATTTGATCGACGTTTGCCCGAATTTAAAAATTATCGCACGAGGCGGCGTAGGTTTGGATAATATTGACTACGAACATGCTGAAAGTAAAGGCATTAAGGTATTCAATACGCCTGCGGCTTCGTCTCAGTCGGTAGCGGAGTTGGCCTTTGCGCATATGTTTGCGCTGGCGCGGTTCGTTCACGAGTCCAACTACCAAATGCGTATTGGCTCGGATTTTAATAAACTGAAAAAGATCTATTCCGAAGGTATTCAATTGCGCGGAAAGACGCTAGGTATCATCGGTTTCGGTCGCATTGGACAAGAGGCTGCGCGTATTGGTTTGGCTTTGGGAATGAAAGTAATGCCAGCAGACATCGCGGTAACGGAGGTGAACATTGAATTGAATCTATTCCATAGTGAAAGCCTGAGCCTCTCTACTAAAATTGAGACCTATGATCTGGAAGATGTGCTAAAAAGTGCCGATTTTCTGACACTGCACGTGCCTTTTGGCGGAGGCAAGCCGATTATTGGCAAAGAAGAATTTGCTAGAATGAAAAAAGGCTCTTTCCTGATCAATACTTCTCGTGGTGGTGTAGTAGATGAAGAAGCAATGCTGGCGGCACTTGATAGTGGGCATCTGACTGGCGCAGGTTTGGATGTATTTGATTTTGAACCCAAGCCGCGCAAAGAAATTCTGGAGCATCCGCGTATTTCTTTTACGCCACATATTGGTGCTTCTACGCATGAAGCTCAAGCCCTGATTGGCTTGGAGCTTGCTGATAAAATTCTCGCTTTCTTTGGCGATGATAAATAATCTTGGATTGAAGGAAGAAAAATAAGATTTCTTCCTTCAATTCCTCTAATTCTCCTTGGCAGTCTCGCGTTTCCATTTCCGATTCCAATATAGATAAAACGGTGTTCCAATCAATATCAAGAACAAGCCAATCCCTGCGTCACGCGGGCGAGTGATGACCGTATTTAATACCAGATAAGCACAAAACATAATATATAAAGCCGGAATAACCGGGTAGCCGATTGCTCTGTATGGTCGTGGCGTATCAGGTTCTTTGCGCCGCATCACAAATACACCTACCGCAACTGCGCCATAGAAAATGAACTGCGCAAATACCAACATATCCGTCAGCTGGTCGAAACTACCTGAAAATACTAAGATACTCGATACAATCGCTTGATAAAACAAAGCATTGCCTGGCGTATTGAAACGATGATCGATATAAGCTGCTTTTGGAAAGAACATACCTTGCTCTGCCATTGCATAATAAATTCGGGCGGCTGCCATGATGGTTGTATTGGTACAACCAGCCGTAGTCACTACAATTAGCAAGGAAATCAAAAATACACCCCCATCGCCGAATAGTTTACGAATCACCTCAACGGCAGCGATTTTATTAGTGTCCTGCGCTACGGCGATCATTTCATCCATCGGCAGCACGTACAAATAGGTAAAATTGACTAAGAGATAAATAGTTATCACGATCAATGTTCCAAAAATCAAGGAAAGTGGAATGTTTTTGGTAGGATTTTTAATTTCGCCGGCCATAAAACCCAACGTAATCCAGCCTTCGTAAGCCCAAAAAGCGCCTAACATTGCAGTAAAAATAGCCGTGATAAAACCAAAATTGCCTGCACTAAAACTCTGAGGAGGATAGCTAGAAGCATTTGTACGCACGTTACTCATACCATCTGTAGCCAGGGATAAACCTAGAATGATAATCACAAATAAGCTGGCAATCACAGCACTGATAATGATTTTACTCACTGTACCACCCTGCCGTACACCTCTGAAATTGATAGAAGCCAATACCACAATCAAGCCTACTGCTGCCAGCTTCACGCCCAGGTTTTCCAAAGGATAAAAAATCCCAAAAATATGATATGCTTTTTCTATATCTGCGCTCAAGCGCGGCAAAGGCAATACAGCATTGAGCGAATGCGCAAATACATAAGAAATAGACGCAATCGAAGCAGATTGAATCGCCGTAAAACTTGACCAGCCATAATAAAACGCTAAAGTTCTCCCATAAATGCGCTTGAAATAGGCAAAAGGACCACCGCTACCCGGCACCATCCCTGCAATTTCAGCGGTAGTGAGCACACCAAGTAAAGATATAATACCTGCTAATAGCCATACTACTAACACCAGCGAAGGCGACTGAAGCTCCGCCGACATGGGCGCTACTTTCTTGTACACCCCAGAACCAATAATAGAACTCACTACGAGAATAATAGCTGTTGGCAATCCAAATGCTTGAATCAGCGTGCCTTGCTGTCGCGTTTTTTGCTGGCTCATAATTTCGGTTGATTCTAGGAAATTGTTGAAGGTTCTTGTCGGATGCTATTGATATTTGTAGGCAATAGCATCTTTTTAAAACGCATAGATAAGAAAAAGAAAGGATAGATTTTATAGCGAATAGAATAGGAAAGGCAAAATTTCTTTGGATATCAAGTAATTTTTGATAACTATTTGCAAATGGAAAGGTCAAATAGCAAAATTGATGAACTATCAATCCTTGGTTTCAAATATTTCATTTGCAAAAGTGAAACAAATACATTACTTTTACTTTTGCAAACCATATCATAATTATGTATCGAATTCATTTGGGCGAATTTGAAGAACTGATTTTACTGGTGGTGGCGGTCATGGACGGCAATGCTTATGGCGTGGCAGTGATGGAAGAGCTTGAAAATCAAGCTGGTAGATCGGTCAATATTAGCGCGGTGCACGCAGCGCTGCGCCGACTGGAAGAAAAAGGCTTTGTGAAATCGGAATGGAGCGAAGCTACCGCCGAGCGCGGGGGTAGGCGCAAGCGCTTGTTTACCATTAGCAATGCAGGGCGGGTGGCGCTGGAACAATCGCGCGACGTGTATATCAAGTTATGGAGTCAAATTCCAGGATTTTCGCATAATATTTCATTCACATGATGCCCAAGCGCCCCACTCCACCGAAATGGGCCGACCGATTCCTGGAATGGTACTGCCGCCCGGAATTACTGGAAGAGATTCAGGGGGATGCCTATGAATTGTTTGCTAAACGATTCAAAAACAAAGGCTTGCGTGCCGCGCGGCGAAATTTTATCTGGGATGTGTTGCGCTCCTTTCGGCTTTCGACGATTAAACATTTTAAACTTAAAATATCACCTGACATGATGAAAAGTAATTTCAAAATCGCCTGGCGGAATATGTCCAAGCAAAAAATGTATTCCGCTATTAAAATCGGGGGCTTTGCGCTCGGTATTGCTGCTTGTTTGCTCATCGCTTTATTTATTAAAGATGAATTGAGTTATGATAAACATTATAAAAATGCTGACCATATTTATCGGATCGTTGGCATTAATAAAGAAGGGGAGTATGCGGGCAAAGGTGTGGATTTTCCTGCACCGTTTGCGAAAGCATTGCGAGCAGATTTTCCTGAAATTAAATTGATTGGGCGACTCAATCCTAATACCCTTTTCACTGGCGGCGGCAATCCGGTACGGCGTTCGGACGAAACCCAAAATAATTATGAGGAGGGCTTTACTTTCGCTGACCAGGAAATGCTGGACATATTACAAATCCCTATGGTATATGGCGACCGTGCGCACGCGCTGGATGAGCCCAATACGATTGTTATTTCTAAACGGAAAGCGGATAAATATTTTCCAAATGAAAATCCAGTTGGCAAAACTTTAATATTTAATGATAATAAAGATAATCCTGTAAGAATTAGTGGGGTAATGCAGGATTTTCCGAGCAATTCTCATTTACAATTTGATTTTTTATTTACATTAAAAGGTGTCAATTTTTACCCTGGAGAACAGGAAAACTGGAACGCAAGTAATTATCACACCTACGTGTTGCTGCGTTCTGACACGGATATTCGGCAGTTTGAAAATAAAATGTACGCTACTACATTTGATAAATATATAGTGCCGATCTTCAGAGAAAATGGCATGAGCGACGAAGCGATTGCAAAGCAAAGAGAATCACTAAGGCTGGAATTACAACCCATCAGTGACATTCATTTGTATTCGGCTGATATTGAAGATAATATGTTACATGGAGATATTCGATTTGTTTGGCTCTTTGGTGCTATTGCTATTTTTATTTTAATGATCGCTTGCATTAATTTTATTAATCTCTCGACTGCTCGCTCCGCCAATCGCGCGAAGGAAGTGGGCTTGCGAAAAGTAGTCGGTTCTTTTAGAAATCATTTAATCAATCAATTTTTGACTGAATCGATTCTATTTAGTTTATTATCATTTGTAATAGGTATTGTGTTGACCTGGTTGTTATTACCTTATTTTAATCAATTATCAAATAAAACATTAATATTTCCCTGGCAGGAATGGTGGCTGGTACCTTCATTAGTAGCAGGAGCTTTAGTCGTTGGTGTTCTGGCAGGTATCTATCCTGCATTTTATTTATCAGCATTTAAGCCAATTAATGTTTTGAAAGGCAATTTGAGTAAAGGTAGTAAAAATTCTACCATGCGTAGTTCCTTGGTTGTCTTTCAGTTTACCACTTCTATTATACTTATTATAGGAACATTTGTAATAAGCAGGCAAATGGATTTTATTTTAAATAAAAAACTGGGATTTGAAAAAGAGCAGGTTTTAATGCTGCAAGGCACGCAAACACTGGGCGAGCAGATACTTCCATTCAAAAATCAATTGCTACAACTTTCCGAAGTGAAAAATGTGACGGTGAGCGATTACCTGCCCATCGTGGGCGCTGGCACAAAGCGAAATGGCAATACTTTTTGGGAAGAAGGTAAAGACCCGCAAGAGAATCAGGTAAGTTTGCAAATCTGGCGAGTCGATCACGATTATGTCAAAACAATGGGTATGAATCTGGTGGATGGAAGGGATTTTTCTGTTGAGATGCCGACTGATTCTCAAGGTGTTATCATTAATCAAACTTTAGCAAAGAAATTACATTTTGATAACCCAATAGGCAAAAGCATTACAAATGGTTTTGAAAAATATCAGGTAGTTGGCGTAGTGGAAGATTTTAATTTTCAATCACTTAGGGAAGATATTGGCGGCATTTGCCTGGTCATTGGTAATAGTGCATCTATTACATCTATTAAAGTAAATAGTAATAATATGTCGGAAGCTATTCAAAATATTACATCCGTATGGAAAGATTTTGCGCCGAACCAACCCATTCGGTACACCTTTTTGGATGAAAGCTTCGCTCGAATGTACGATGATGTGCAACGCATGGGCCGCATTTTTACTAGTTTTTCAGTGTTTGCTGTTATCGTCGCTTGCCTGGGATTATTTGCTTTGGCCTCATTTATGGCGGAGCAGCGGGCTAAGGAAATTGGCATTCGTAAAGTTTTGGGCGCTTCTGTTAGTAATATTCTTCGGTTATTGACGCAAAGTTTTGTAAAACTGGTTTTGATATCTATTATAATCGCAGTTCCATTAGCTTGGTATTTAATGCATAAATGGTTGGAAGACTTCGCTTATCGTATTAATATTAGCTGGGATGTGTTTGTCTTGGCTGGACTTACGGCAGTAGTCATTGCATTGGCGACGATTAGTTTTCAAGCGATTCGCACCGCAACCGGAAACCCGGTAGATGCACTGAGAAGCGAATAAATGCTTGATTTTAAAATTATTACTCAGGGTGTAAATTATTCATATTTATACCCTGAATATCATTTTACCTCAAATCCCAATTTCCCTAAATCCAGCCAAAAATCAGGATAGGATTTTTCTACGACATTCGGGTCTTCGATTTGAATATCGCCCAACATTGCCAAAGGCGCAAAGGCCATCGCCATGCGGTGGTCTTCGTAGGTAGGGAAAATAGGAATTTCCTTCACAATTGCCTGTCCTTCAATTTGATAATATTGCTTACCATCCTTGTCCGGTAGCTGTGATAAAGTCGCGTTTACTTTTGCTAATTCATTCTTCAAAGCTGCGATACGGTCGGTTTCTTTGATGCGGAGGGTCTGTAATCCTGTAAAAATACCTTTTACGTTTAATCCTGAACAGATGACCGCGAGCGTTTGCGCAAGGTCGGGGCATTCGATGAAATCATACTCAAATACAGGAGGTAACGCATTGTTGTTTTTTGCTAAGTGAATACCTTTTTCGTTATATTCGGTTTGAATATTAAATTTTTCCATCATGCTTGCCAATACGGCGTCCCCTTGAGCGCTATCCTTGAACAAACCATTCAATTGCAAGTCCAATTCATCCGCAAAAGCCGCCATTGCATAATAATAAGAAGCGGCTGACCAGTCGGCTTCCACCGTAAATTCTTTTGCCTGATAATCTTGCGGCGCGATTTTGATGGTGTTGCCATCCCAACGACTTTCCACACCAAAGTAACGCATCTGTGCTAAAGTCATTTCGATATAAGGCCGAGAAACGATATTACCTTCCAAAGTCAATTCTAGTCCTCGCGGCAGCACGGGTGCGATCATCAGCAAAGCCGATATATATTGGCTGCTTGTACCTGCGGAAATGCTCAAGCGATGCGTTTTTCCAAGGTCTTTAGGGGCATTGATTTTCAAAGGGGGGTAACCGTCTTGTTCCAGATATTCAATATCAGCGCCCAGTTTGCGCAAAGCATCTACCAATACGCCAATAGGGCGTTTTTTCATACGCTCGGTGCCCGTAAGGATTTGAGTATCAGACTGCATGGCCAAATAGGCTGTCAGAAAACGAAACGTAGTTCCCGCCGCACCTGCATCGCGTACAATCTTTGGGCTGGTGAGCAATTCTTGCAATAATTGTGTATCCTTCGCATTTGCCAGGCGATGGATTGGGAAATTTTCACTACATAAAGCGCGGATAATCAGTGATCTATTGCTAATGCTTTTGGAGCCAGCAAGCGTAATTTCGCCAACGATGCGGCGGTCGGACTTTGATATATGGTAGGTCATTTGCATAAGCCATCTTAGGATTGATAAAGATGGTGCAAATGTAAAGGATCACTTTTTATTTCGAGGAGAAATAAGGAATTAACAACCAAGAATCGAGATTTTTTTCAATCTACCAAATCCAGGTAGTCCTCTGCCAGTTCCTTAGGTGTCTTTTCCTGACGGCGCTTCCAACTCTTCAGATAAGGGTCTTCCGTTTCCGTTATTTCCACTGCTTGCTCTTCCGTCTCACCGAATGAACGCACGACGCCAAGGCTTTTCCAGGCTTGTAAAAGTTGCAGGAATTCCTGCTCTTTAGCGGGGTTAATTTCAACAATATATTTCATGTAATGCTTGGTTAGGATATCGAGTATTCATTTTTGAATGTTTGGCAGCAGCTTTTCAAAAAAGACACCGAATATCAATCTAAATCGAATCTTATTACCAGATAAATTTGACTGTTGCAATACATTTTCTGTGTAAATTTTTGATTCTTTTTTATTTATAAAACTAATTTTGAATAGGTTGAGTTTCAAATGCTTTTAAAATCTCAGATAAGTCGACCAAATTCACAAAGGAAACTTAATCAATTTTCTTTTGATTCAACTTCTGCTTCAGGCTCATGCGCTGGCTCAGGGCCTAATTCTTCGATTTCTTGTTGCCTTTGTCGGCGCATTTCTTCGTCCGACTTTTCATACGCCTTTACAATTTCTTTTACCAAACGGTGCCGTACCACGTCTTCCGCATCCAAATATACCGCTTCGATACCCTCGAGATGCGCCAATAAATTGATCGCACGACGCAAACCAGACTTTTGGTAACCCGGCAAGTCAATTTGCGACAAATCCCCGGTAATGATACATTTTGCAGACGGCCCCAGACGCGTCAAAAACATTTTGATCTGCATCGTGGTACAGTTCTGCGCTTCATCCAGGATGATAAAGGCATTATCCAAAGTACGGCCGCGCATAAAAGCCAAAGGTGCAATTTCAATAACATTGGTCGTCATAAATTGCTGTAGTTTTTCATGCGGAATCATATCATCCAGGGCATCGTACAAAGGACGCAAATACGGATCAATTTTTTCTTTCAGATCACCCGGTAAAAAGCCCAGGCTTTCACCCGCCTCTACTGCCGGGCGTGTAAGTATGATTTTTTTTACCCATTTGTTCTTGAGGGCACGTACCGCCAAAGCTACAGCGGTATAGGTTTTACCAGTACCAGCCGGGCCGATGGCAAAAACAATATCGTTATGCTCCGAAGCGGCGACCAGGCGTTTCTGGTTATGCGTTTTGACCTTAATTTGCTTACCATCCGGGCCAAAAACCAAGGTTTTATTGCTATCCCCATTGCCGATATGCGTATCGAATGGGTTGCTACCTTTCAATAAATCTTCTACCATTTGCACCGGCAATTCTTGGTGCTCCTTCAAAAGCCGTACCATCATTTCAAACTTAGATTTGGCTTTCTGGGCAGATTTTTTCTCTCCGGCAAGCTTCAGGCTATTGCCTCTCGACGTAATGGTAAGCTCGGGAAATGCTTTTCGCAACAGGTTGAGTTTCACGTTGTTTTCACCGTACAACTCAACGGGATCAATTCCTTCTACGGTTAAAATAATTTCGCTCAATATACCTCCGATTTCTTTTGAGATGTTAGACTTTAGACAGTAAATTTTAGATATTTAGGGTTGAAAATAAGATTAGAGAATGCCTGGCAAAGTTTTCCCGAAGGTACAATTCATGTGCTGAGTGTCAATGATTTCGACAGCGAAAAACAGACTTTTTTAGCTATTCGACATCAAGGGCATTATTTTGTAGGGCCAGATAGTGGTGTATTCTGGTTGGTTTTTGAGCAAATGCCCGAAGAAGTTTATGAATTGCCGATGCCAAGCCAAAGTAATTTTCCTTTGAAGGACATCTACGCGAAAGCAGTGTGGCATATTACGACCCAAAAAAGTTTTGCTAAAATCGGCATAAAGCGAAGCGAAATTGTACAAAGAATTGCTTTACAGCCGGTTATCAATCAATCGCAAATACGTGGCTCTGTAATTCATATTGATAATTTTGATAATGTAATTGTGAATATTTCTCGTGATCTATTTGAAAAAGTTGGTGCAGGCCGCTCGTTTTCATTGTATTTCAAGCGGCATGATCCGATTACAAAGCTTTGCCAAAAATATCAGGATGTACCAGTAGGTGAAGTACTTTGCCTATTTAACTCTGCTGATTGTCTCGAAATTGCAATCAATATGGGCATGGCAGCTACGCTCTTAGGCTTGAATGTAGAGGATGTGGTACAAATTGATTTTCATAATAAATAAAGGTGATAAGTGATGTAGCGATTTAATGAACACACCCATATCACAACATCACAACATCACAACATCACAACATCACAAGATGCTCAGAAGACTTGTAAAAATGACCTTCCAACCTGATAAAGTGGACGATTTCATTGCAGTATTTGAAGAAAGTAAGCAGAAAATTCGGGGAATGCCGGGCTGTCAGCATTTGGAACTGTGGCGTAATGGGAATATTTTTTTTACTTATAGCATTTGGGAAAGCGAAGAAGCGCTGAATCATTATCGATACTCGGATTTATTTAAAACAACCTGGGCCAAGACTAAAATCCTCTTTTCGGAAAAAGCAGAAGCTTGGTCGCTCGAAGTTCAGAGCGAAACTGTGTAAACTTGCAGCATGGAAATTATTAAACTCTCAGATTACAGCATTTTTATTGGAGACATCAGGGAAAGCTTGCCTTCATTTTTGCAACAAAAAAACTACGGCCGATTGATTGTAATTTGCGATGAAAATACGGAGCAATTTTGTCTGCCTGTGATCAAATTTGCAATAAATCAGGACTTTACAAGTATTAAAATTCCACCAGGTGAACAGCATAAACATATCGAAACATGCAAACGCATCTGGACTCAAATGATGCAGGAAGGTCTTGATCGAAAAGCTTTGGTACTCAATCTCGGCGGCGGCGTCATCGGTGATATGGGCGGTTTTTGTGCGGCAACCTACAAGCGTGGCGTGGATTTTGTGCAAATTCCAACTACCCTGCTCTCGCAGGTGGACGCATCCATCGGGGGCAAACTGGGCATCGATTTTATGGAGGTGAAAAACAGCATCGGCGTATTTCAAAACCCGCAGGCGGTCTTCATTGATCCCGTTTTTCTAAAAACCTTGTCCGAAAGAGAAATCCGCAGTGGTTTTGCTGAAATCATCAAGCATAGTTTGATAGCTGATAAAGTACAATGGCGAGAAATTTGGAAGTCGGAAGTCGGAAGCCGAAAGTCGGAAAACTTTGATTTTGAGCAATTTATTATACCTTCTTTAAAAATTAAGCAAAGGATTGTAGAAGCGGATCCTTTTTGAAAAGGGATTGCGTAAAGCACTCAATTTTGGGCACACCATTGGTCACGCGGTAGAAAGTTTGATGCTGGAAACGAGCGAACCCTTGCTGCACGGCGAGGCGATTGCTATTGGCATGATTTGTGAAACTTATTTGTCCTATAAACTTCAAGGATTACCAGAAGAAGATTTGAAGGATATTTCAGGTTTTATTTTAAAAATTTTTGGACATTATCCTATTCAAGAGACTGATTTTCAAAGACTATTGCAGCTTATGCAAAATGACAAAAAAAACGAGGGCGATCGAATTAATTTTACTTTAATCAATCCGATTGGGAAGGCGATCATCAATCAAACTGCTTCGGCAGAAGAAATCGTGGAAAGTTTGCGTTACTACAATCAACAGCATCCAAAGGATCAAAAGTATCATTAAAAACCCTATCTTTACATAGTTTTTAAGAGGCTCTTTTACAACAAATACAAGGTATGAACATCCAGGATTATATGATGGATAACGGCGATAAGCCGCAATATAAAGAGATCGTGAAATGGTTGTGGCGTTTGACTTTTGCTGGCATTATCGGTACGATTTTGCTTTTTATCGTGCTTTCCTTTACCAATTTGCCTTCGGTAGAGCAATTGGAAAACCCCAAAAGCGAACTGGCTTCGCAGGCGATTGCCAATAACGGCGAGGTTTTTGGGCGCTATTATACCGAAAATCGAGTACCGGTGCCTTATGATTCGCTTTCCCCTAATCTTATTCGCGGTTTGATCTCTACTGAGGACGAGCGCTACTATGCTCATAGCGGTATTGATTTTCGTGCTTTGGGGCGCGTAGTGGTCAAGACCTTTATTCTGGGGCAAAGTAGCTCCGGTGGCGCGAGTACAATTACTCAGCAGTTGGCAAAATTGCTTTTTACAGGTGAAAAGGCCTCAGGCATCATGCGGGTTTTCCAGAAATTTAGAGAGTGGATCATTGCGGTAAGGCTGGAACGCAAGTACACAAAGGAAGAGATCATGGCCATGTATCTCAATAAATTCAACTTTATCAACTAAGCTTATGGCATTAAGGCAGCCTCAGAAATATATTTTAATAAATCGCCCAATGACTTGGATGTTCATGAAGCGGCATTATTAGTGGGTATGCTTCAAAATCCATCTTTTTTTAATCCATTGCGTTTTCCGGAAAGAGCAACCACGCGTCGAAATGTGGTATTGAGTCAAATGCGCAAGAATGGCGCACTTTCTAACGCTCAGTACGAGGAATATAGCCAAAAACCTCTGGAGTTGAATTTTACAAAGCAAACGCATATTGACGGGATTGCACCTTATTTTCGGATGGAATTGGCAAAATATGTAAAAGACATCCTTGCTCGCCCCGAGACGCCGAAGAAACCAGATGGCACGCCTTATAATATTTATCGGGACGGATTGAAAATTTATACAACAATTGACCCTGATATTCAACGTATTGCGGAGGAAGAGATGGCGAAGCATATGGCGAAAGTACAACAGGAATTTTTCCGGCACTGGCGAAAGCTTGATCCCTGGACTTATAGAAGCGGCTCGGATTTGGATATCAGTGTAGAGGCTCGCCGGGAGGCTTTGGTGAAATTAATTCGTTCATCTGATCGCTATCAAACCTTGCGTTCAAGATTTCTGAGTGAAGTATTGGATCGTTTGCAGGCAGAATTTGATGATTTGCGCTTCAGTGACGATGACCGGGAAGTGGAGCGTATTGTTTATGAATACAATAAGCCTGGCTACATTTCAGATTTGGTATCCAAAGGCATGATCAGCTCGAGCCTGGCTGCTCGCTATCGCCGCGTATTGGAAAGTCCCAACTTCCCGACTTTGCGTACGCGATGGGAGCAATTGCAGGAAGCTGCTGACCGCGAGTTCAAGACGCCCATCGAAATGACCGTTTTCGCATATAATGATAAAATGGAAACCGATACCATGATGAGTCCGTTGGATTCAATCAAATACCATCGAATGTTTTTGCAAACCGGTTCTATGGCTGTGGACCCTGTGACGGGGCAAGTAAAAATGTGGATTGGCGGTATCAATCATAAGTATTTCCAATTCGACCCTATTAATATTAATCGGCAAGTTGGTTCTACCTTCAAACCCTTTGTCTATGCTAAGGCCATTGCCATGCAAGGTTTGTCGCCATGCTATCGGGTCGCCGATGTACCTACAACAATCGCGCCCGGCGACGGTAATTTTGGATTATTGCAATCCTGGACACCCGATAACTCTACCGGCAAATATACTTACGAGGAAATGACCTTGAAACAAGGATTGCGTAATTCTGTCAATACGGTATCGGTGCATTTGATGAAATTATTGGGCGACACCGAAGCAGTGCGTGGATTGATTAACCAAATGGGAATTGATAGCTCCGCGCGTTACTCTAATGGGCGTTATCGTGTGCCGCAGTCTCCTTCGATTTGCCTGGGCGCTACCGACCTTTCCGTGATGGAAATGACAGGCGCTTACACTACCTTTGCCAATAACGGCACTTACAATAAGCCTATTTTTATAACTCGCATCGAAGATCGAAACGGAAGAGTGATCTATCGAGAATTGCCACAAGAAAAAGCTGCACTTCCGCCAAATGCGAATTATGTGATGGTTGAAATGCTCAAATACGCTGGCACAGGCCTCGGCGGTATCAAAACCGAAGTAGGTGGCAAGACTGGTACAACCAATGACTACGTGGATGGTTGGTTTATGGGCATCACGCCACGCCTGGTTGTAGGCACTTGGACGGGTGGTGAAGATCGCTGGGTGCGCTTTCGCGTGCTTTCTATGGGACAAGGTGCTTATATGTCGAAGCCATTTTTCCGCGAATTTATTAAACGATTAGAAAACGATCCTAAGATTGCCTGGGATGTAAATGCCCGATTTGTAAGGCCCTCCAGGCGATTTGGGCATTGAATTAAATTGCGATGAATACGATATTCCTCGAAAAGAACAAGAGGGATTTGATGAAGAATTATTCTCACAAGATATTTTTGGAGATGAGCGAAAAAAAGAAGATCAGGATCAAGAAGACCAATAAATTTGAATGATTTGGTAAACTTTTTTTTTTCTTGATTTATCTTTTCAATAAAAGCTATGAAATCCATTTTTCTATTATCTCTCCTCAGTTTATGGGCAAGCTTTAGCTGTGCAGCTACGAGTATTTTTAAGGACAAAGGCGAACCCGAATTAGAATATGTTATTGAAAGACACGATTCCAATTCCCTATTGATAAAAATTACATTTTTTGGCAATCAAAAAGGAAACACGCTATTACATCTTCCTAATGAATGGGCAGGGCAGCAAAAACTCTATCAGGCGATAACCGAGCTTACAGCTATTTCTGTGCATACTACTATTTTTTCTACTGAAAATCCGAGTGAATATAGAGTGAAATTTCCTGCAAATTCCAAAGTAATATTAAGTTATGTACTGACCAAAGATTGGGACGGACCTTTACAATATCCGATGTATTTCAGACCTATTATCGTACCGGATTACTTTTATTTTGAAGGCTACAGCGGGTTAGTTTATCCTGACATGGAAAACGAAGAAAACTTTCGCTGTAAAATATCCTATAAAGGCTTTTCTCAAAAGGACTTTTTCGGCAATAGTTATTTTTCACTATCAGAAAGTCAAACTTTTCCGACAAATATTCAAGATTTGCTCAATAGTTTCTTCTGTGCAGGTGACTTTCGCTCCAAAGAAATAAAGACAGAATCTGGCAAAGTAGTCATTGCGCTGCGAGGAAAGTTCAATTTTGAAGATGAAGAAGCATTCACAATGATTTCAAACATCATCCAAGCGGAAAGAAAATTCTGGAATGACCCTGGTGTGCCTTACTTTTTTGTGACTGTATTTCCGATGGATGACCAGGGTAACTCTGGAGGAACCGCGCATCAAAATTCGTTTGTTTTATTTCAAAGCAAAAACCTAAAATTGACGGAGGGCTTGACTTACTTGATTAGTCACGAATATTTTCATACCTGGATAGGTCAAAATCTGAAAATGCCCGAGCCAGAAGAAGTTTACAAATGGTTCAGCGAAGGTTTTACCGATTATTATTCGTATAAAATTTTATATTCATTAAATATAATAACAGAGACAGCATTTTTACAAAAGCTCAATCAATTGATTTGGGAATATTATTTATCGCCCCATTTTCAATTAGATAATAAAGATTTAGTCGGTCGATATTGGGAAAGCAATGCTTTGAAAGATCTTTCTTACCGGAGGGGATTATTAATCGCTTTTGCCTTAGAAAATAAAATATCCGAGCAACAATCGAGTTCTTTGGATGCTTTGCTAAAAACGCTTTATGATAAAAGTGCGCCATCCATGATTTTTTCTAAGCAAACGTTTGATACCCTGGTTTTGCAATTTATTGATTCCATTACATTAGCTGCCATTAATAATGCTTTAGAAGGTAAAAATGATAGCTTAACAAATATACTTATTAATTCTAAAGCGTATAAAATTCAATTACAGAGAATTGATAAAGTATTTGATTTGGGTTTCAATTTTGCGGCAAGCCAAAAAGCTAAAAAAATTGTAGGGCTTAAAAAGGGGAGCAATGCGGAAACAGCTGGACTCATAGAAGGCATGGACATCACCAATGGATTCTCGATATGGAATAATAACACCGAAAAACCAGCCAAGGTGCAGGTGATTCGGAATGGAATTAAAGAATGGATTGAATATTTCCCTGTTGCCGAGTCTAATATTCAAGTCCCTCAAATAATTATAAAAGAGTGATAGATTCCTTAAAATATATCATGTTTGAGGATTTAAGAAGGATAAAGTATAATACAAACTTGATACAACTTTCCGATTAGCTAACTGTTTTTTGCATACCAAATGAATTATCTTTGCACCTGTGAGTAACCTGCAACGTGTGTTGGAACTGTACCGCAATGACAAGCGGACGCAGCAGATCGTAAGCGCCCTCAGCGGCGACACGCCCACTCAACTCCAAGTAACTGGAATGGTGGGCGCTCAGGAATCTTTTGTCCTTTTCGGGACGTATGCCAATCTTCACCGCAATTATCTGTTTGTTGCCAACGACAAAGAAGAAGCCGCTTATCTGCAAAATGACTTATCAAGTCTGTTTGAAAATCACCATGAGGGACTCCTTCGGAGAAAGCCTATTTGGTTCTTCCCAGATTCGTTCAAGCGGCCGATGCACTTTGAGGCCTTGAACAGCACCAATGTGCTACAACGCACCGAGGTGATCAATCGCATCACTTCCTCGAATGCCAAAGGCGAGATCATTATTTCTTATCCGGAAGCTTTGTTTGAAAAAGTGGTATCCCCAGAGGCGCTGAACGAACAACGCATCAATATTGCGATTGGAGAGAGATTTGATGTAGATTTTGTAATCGAAATTCTGGTGGAATATGGTTTTCGGCGCGAGGATTTTGTGTATGAGCCGGGGCAGTTTTCGATTCGCGGTGGCATCGTGGATATTTTTTCTTACGGAAGCGAGTTGCCGTACCGGATAGAACTATTTGATGATGAAGTAGAAACGATTCGTTTATTCGATCCTTTGACGCAGTTGTCTGAAAAAATATCGCTTCGGTTTCGATTGTACCAAATATCAATACCAAATTTTCGCGCGAGCAAAAAGTATCGCTGTTCCAGGTTTTGCCAAAAGATACCGTCCTTTGGATCAAAGATTTCCAGATTTTATTAGACAAATTACAACAATGTTTTGAAAAAGCAGAAGACTTTGCTAAACGACTTACTATTCTGGATAAGAATGAGTTAGCTGAAATTTTCCGCGACCGCGCATTCATTTTTCCAAGGCAGGTTATCGAAGACGTTCAGGATCATTCGATTATAACGCTTTCCCACACCAGCCCCCCTACCCCCCAAGGGGTAGCTTCCTCCCCCACACACCCTATCACCCTATCACCCCATTACCCCATCACCTTCAACAGCAAGCCCCAGCTCAGTTTCAACAAGAATTTCCCGATGCTGATCGAGCATTTGCAAGAAAATTCTAAAAATCGAATTGAAAATTACCTTTTTACTGATAATACCAAGCAAATTGAGCGCTTCTACGCCATTTTCGAGGATTTAAAAGCCGATGTCAATTTCCATCCCATTCCACAAGCGATCTATCAGGGCTTTGTTGATCTGGATTTAAAAATTGCTTGTTACACCGACCATCAGATTTTTGACCGTTTTCATCGCTACAAATTGCGACAAGGTTACGGCAAGGAGCAAGCCCTGAGCGTGCGATTATTGCGCGAATTACAGCCTGGTGATTATGTGACGCATATTGATTATGGTGTTGGGAAATATTCGGGTTTGGAAAAGCTTACGGTCAATGGGCATACTCAAGAGGCGGTGCGCCTGATCTATAAAAATAACGACCTACTCTACGTTGGAATCAACTCGCTGCATAAGATTGCTAAATACGTTGGCAAAGATGGATCGGACCCGCAATTGAGCAAGCTCGGTTCTGATACCTGGAAAAACCTCAAAGCCAAGACCAAAAAGAAAGTCAAGGATATTGCCGGAGAACTCATTAAACTCTATGCCAAGCGCAAAGCCTCGCAAGGACACGCCTTCCCGCCGGATGGGTATTTGCAAAATGAATTGGAAGCATCTTTTATTTACGAAGATACCCCCGATCAATACACGGCTACGCAGGATGTGAAGGAAGACATGATGAAGCTGTATCCAATGGATCGCTTGATCTGTGGGGATGTAGGCTTCGGTAAAACGGAGATTGCAATTCGGGCAGCGTTCAAAGCGGTAGTAGATGGCAAACAGGTGGCAGTTCTTGTGCCCACGACCATTCTGGCTTTGCAGCATTTTAAGACATTTGGGGATCGTCTGAAAGAATTTGGTGTAGATGTGGATTATGTCAATCGCTTCCGCAGTGCGAAGGAAAAAAAAGAGATTTTTGAAAAATTGCAAGAAGGAAAACTGGATGTGATTATTGGCACCCACGCTTTGCTTGGGAAAGAAGTGAAATTCAAGGATTTAGGCTTGCTTGTAATTGATGAAGAACAGAAATTTGGCGTAGGCGCTAAGGAAAAACTTCGGAATCTCAAAGTAAACGTCGATACACTCACACTTACGGCCACGCCCATTCCAAGAACTTTGCAATTCTCGCTTATGGCTGCGCGCGACTTGTCCATTTTGCGAACAGCGCCACCCAATCGCCAGCCGATCCAGACCGAGGTGCGCATTTTTAGTGAAGAAGTGATCAAAGAAGCAATCATGTACGAAGTGAATCGCGGCGGACAGGTATTTTTTGTACATAATCGCGTGAAATCCTTGCCAGATATGGTTGTCATGCTTCGCAAACTTTGCCCCGATGTGGATTTTGCGATGGCGCATGGTCAGATGGAGGCGGATTCTTTGGAGAAAGTGCTGGTTGAATTTATTGATAAAAAACATGATGTATTGGTTTCTACCAATATCATTGAAACAGGCTTGGACATTGCCAATGCGAATACGATTATCATTGACCACGCCGAAATGTTTGGCTTGAGCGATTTGCATCAATTGCGTGGGCGCGTGGGGCGTTCCAACAAAAAAGCATTTTGCTACCTCTTCACACCGCCGCTTTCTACGCTTACGACAGATGCACGTAAACGCCTGAAAACCATCGAAGAATTCTCGGACTTGGGCAGCGGTTTGTACATTGCTATGCGTGATTTGGACATTCGCGGTGCAGGAAACTTGCTGGGTGCGGAACAGAGCGGTTTTATTGCCGATATTGGTTACGAAACGTACCAGAAAATCCTGGAAGAAGCTATTCAGGAATTGAAAGAGAACGAATTCAAGGATGTTTTTAAGGAAGAATTGGAAAAAGAACAAAATTTTGTTCGGGATGTACAAATTGATACAGATGTAGAAATGCTAATCCCCGATGCTTATGTAAGCAGTATTTCCGAGCGTTTGGCGTTGTACACCGAATTGGATGGCATCGAAACCGAAGAAAATTTGGCATCATTTGAAGAAAAACTACGTGACCGCTTTGGTAAGATACCGCCGGAAGTGCGCGAATTGTTTGATGGCTTGCGCGTGCGCTGGACTTGTCGGAATTTAGGTTTTGAGCGCGTTATCCTGAAAAATGATAAGCTACGTTGCTATTTTGTTGAAAATCCGCAATCGCGTTTTTACGAGAGTGAAACGTTTAAGAATGTAATGGATTATATTGCAAAAGAAGGGCATAAGCAAAACTTGAGCATTAAGCAATCCGCAAGAAACTTAATCGTAGTGAAAGATAATGTGCGCAGCCTGAAACAAGCAAGAAATGTATTGAATGAAATTGTTCAAGCTATTTCCGAAGAGCAACCTGTTTAAAGAGTTGACAATCAAGGAGATCATATTAAAAATTCCTATAGGGTATTCAGAGATTATCTATGAATATCGAAAGTACGGTGTCACTCGCACCGATTTTAATGGCGGCAAAAGCCTGAAAATCTTCGCCAAAGAACTAAGTGGTAAAGATTTTATCAGCTTCAATTATTATATGACCAACCAGGATGATTTGCTCAAACCTTGCGAAATGCCTTCACAAAAGGTGATAGATTTTTTGAAAAATTTTGAATTAAAGTAATTGATTTGCTTTATTGCTTAATGATGTATTCTAAAATTCGATCCTTGCCTTTTAGAAAATCCTCAATTGTGTTCTCCAAAGGTACATCTACAGGAATGTACAATGCGTCGCCCAGCTCTGTCCAATGCTCTCTTACTCTGTCTGTATAAGAAAACGATATTTTGGAATTAGGCAAAGTTTCATTTTCCATATTATCCGAGCCGTTGGGCTTGCTGCGTGAAGGTTCACCAACGACAATGGCATTGGCATCGCGTTTCAAAAAATGGTGGTAACAGCAGCAGCGGAAAAAGTGCGTGGACCATTAATCACAAATAATTTCCCTTTTTGATTGAGCCAGGGGCGTTCTTGAATCGCTTCTACCAATGGGCGATTCATATAATAATTGCCGCCGTTATTGTGTCGCAGGTCAATCACCAATTTACTGGGTTTCAATTTGTCAATTTCGTCAAACATTTCTTTCACAAACTTTCTGATGGAAGGCTTGTCTTTTTGGTCGCCCACGCGATTGAATTTAAAATAAAACGTGTTGGAATCTTCCAGGAATTTATACCAATAGTAATCAGTAGGGTTTTGAACAGAAAGTGGTTGTTGGGGTGCATTGATATCTCTTGCTCTTGCCCAATTTATTTTCCTGCTTTCCTCTGCTGATAAGGCTTTCACTTCAACAGTGCTGCCGTCTTCCAATTCAAGCGTAACACGGTCAGGATGCTGGCTGATGCCAATATGATGCAATAGCGCAATCACGGTAAAGTAAGCAGGTGCGGCGTATTTAAATTCCTGGTCGTTGTCGTGTGACATGAAAGGCTGGAGCTTTTCATACACTTCAGTCGTAGGCGTATTGTCAAAACGCATTACTTTTTTGCTTAAAGTGTTTTGATAATCCGGTGAAGTGGCGAGAATGTGCAAATCCTTGCCGAAAAAGCTAAAAATCATCGGAATTTTATGAAACCCCGTTGTCCATTGGGTCAGGTTCAATTCGGTGTGCCCGTCGCCTACCAACGTTACGATTCGCCCCATTTCTGCGATGATGGCGATATCATTCATCTCAGAGAGTTTATTTTGCAATGTTGCAAGCGCTTGCTCCACTTGCTGGCGTTGCTTGGGCATTACAGAAAATGTGATGTCGAGCTTTTTCTTTAAGAAAGTAATGTCTTCTTTCCATTCTTCGGTCGTCAAATCAATGGATTGAGCGCTTAGCCCAAATAAAGATAAAATCAATAAAATAGCTGAAATAACAGTGCGAGTATTCATCATTTTTTTCAACAATGTTAGCCGATTTAAGAAAAAAAAACCAGGATTAAAGCAGATTTTCGGTTCGCCCCAAGCGAGAAAAACTTTTATGAATCTCTTTTCTGTATTGGGCAGGTGTGGTATTGGTCAATTTTTTAAAAGCAATAAAAAAAGCGGATTTTGATTTGTAACCGACTTGATAAGCGAGTGATTCTATTTTGATCGAATCGGCGGATGCCAGTATTTTTTTTGCTTCGGAAATGCGATAGGAATTTACCAGATCATAAAAATTTGTATTTAACTGACTGTTAATTACTTGTGAGATATGATGCGGCTTTAATCCCGTGCTTTGCGCTAAGTCGCTGAGTGAAAACTCGCAATTCAAATGAAGTTTTTCAAATTCTAATGCTTCTTGAATTTTACTCAAATATTTTGCTTGAAGGGCTCCTGACAAGACTGATTTTTGATATTTAACCCCGGAAATTTTGAAGAAATTAGAGTCTTTCATCAAAAAAATAGACAAGGCGTACACGTAGACAGATGGCATCAAACTGGCAGTGTGGAAAGGGAGCGGCGCTTTGAAAAACACCTCCCCATTAATGATGCCGCCTTCGGACAAAAAGAGTACGACAGCCGCCAATAATGCCATTCCATTGAGCAGCTTTAGCCAGGGAAGGAGCCTCGCATCAATTTTTTCCGATATATGCTTGCTTTTATAAATATAACGAAGTCCTAAAATTGTATATATAACTAAATGAATTACAATTCCTTCTACAACCATAAATCCCTGTATGCCCAAAGGGTCATTTGAAATGGTACGCTGAACGTGTATAAATGGAAGCTCCGGGCGAAAGCCACCGATAAATGCATTGTACTTAAATTCAACAGGTTGTATATAAAAGAAAATAGTGTAAAGTGAATACATTAGAAAAGGTAAATAATGCAGCCATTTTTTGGAAAATTGTATTTCTTTACCGAGTGCTATCTGCGTACAATGAAGCAACAAAGGCTGAGCGCAAGTTGCAAAGGCGTAGGAATATTCAATAAGTGTAATGTGTAAATCATATAGCCTGAGTGACATAAGAAAGATTCTAACTGAATGATTATCAAGATAGTAAAGAACAGGCTTAAATAAATACCCGCTTTGTCCAAAGGCATCCGCAGAAAAAAATACATCAAAACCGCGCATTGTAAAATGCCAAAAAGCGTAATAGCGGCGGCAAGATTGATTTCCGGTTGAATGGCTTCCATTATTTGCAGAGACAAGCTTTTTTTCCAAGCGTTGCGGCTTACATTTTAATACTTCAATTTTTTATTGAAATCAGTAATTGCCTCCGGTGTTCCAACTACGTATAATAAATCATCCTGCAAAATCTCTGTATCTGGTTGAATATCAGTAATAAATGCCAATTCGCGCTGGATAGCCAGCAGGTTGACGCCAAATGCTGAACGAATATTAGATTCCTGAATTGTTTTGCCAATTACTTCATTGTCTTTGTGTTGCACTTTAAGGCAGGTGACATTCACGTTCGGAATACTCATTAAACTTCGATTATCCTGGCGATGCGAGTAGGTGCGGAGCATTTCATATTTCTCAGCGCGAATATTTTGAATAAAAGCTTCAATCTCATCCTGAGGTACTAAATAACGTTGTAATAAACGTGTAAAGATTTCTACGGAAGTTTCAAATTCTTCAGGAATGACTTCATTGGCGCCCAGCCTGTAAAAATCTTCTAGCTCTCGCAAAGCGCGGGTGCGCACGATCACGTGTACCGTCTGACAAATAGAGCGAACGTTCATCACAATGGCTTTGGTCGCGGTCAAATCGTGAATGGCAATCACCGCTACGCGAGCGCTGTAAACCCTCAAATGCTCCAAAATAAAAGCATTCATCGCATCCCCATAAAAAATAGGTTCACCTTCGGCGCGGGCCTGGCGCACTGTTTCAGGATTCAATTCGATGATTACATAAGGGATCTGAGCGCTTTTGGCAGCTCTTGCTACGTTTTGCCCCGTTACACCATAGCCAATGATAATTAAATGATCTTTTAAATTTTCTACATTGTTTCTTGGTCGAATACAGAAGTATTGATAGGATTGAATTGTATAATGCGTTTTGGGAATACCTGTTTTTGAAAAAACTCGAAAATATTTTCGGAGCTTCCCATAATAAAAGGCGTTACTGCCATCGAAAGAATCGAAATCGACAGGAAATATTGATAAGTTGATTCCGCCAGCAAACCATTTTCGATGCCTGCGGCAGAAAGGATAAATGCAAATTCGCCAATTTGAAAAATGGATAGTCCCGTGAGCATTATGGTTCGAATCGGATAGCGCAAAGCCGCCGCCGCCATTGCTGCAATGATCGCTTTGGCGATAATTACCAGGAGTGTTATTCCAATAATAATTAGAATATGTTGTAAGAAAAATTGCACATCCAAAAGCATTCCAATGGAAACGAAGAAAAAGCTGGTGAAAATTTCCCGAAAGGGAATGACGATGCCTGTTGCCTGATAACTGTATTCCGATTCGGAGATAATCAGGCCCGCCATAAACGCGCCTAATGCTAGTGATAATCCTATCTCGGAAGTAGCCCACGCTACCGCAAAACAAATGACGATGATTGAAAGAATGAACAACTCCCGGCTGCGGGTACGCGCAATTTCGTGTAATAATCTCGGCACCAAATAACGCGCGCTTACCAACACAACCACAATGACTAAGGCTGCTTTTAATAATAGAAGCAATAAGGCTTGTATTACATCTCCGCCTTTACCGGCAATAAGTGGCGTGAACAGCATCATCGGCACCACGATAATGTCCTGAAAAATAAGGATTGCTAAAGCGATTTGCCCGTGCGGACTATTGACATCGCTGCTTTCTTGCAATATTTTTAATACAATGGCCGTACTGCTCAAGGAGAATAGGAATCCCAGAAAAATTGCTTCGCCCCAATTGAATCCAAATGCCGAAGCAATAAAATAAGTAATAAGAATGGTAACACCGACTTGCACCGAGCCGCCGATGAATACAATGCGCTGAATCGAGGCTAATGTTTTCAGTGAGAACTCTAAACCAATAATAAAAAGCAATAATATGACGCCGATTTCAGCGAGCATTTCCACTTCATGCGTCATGTCATCGCCCACAAGCTCCAGTCCGCCCGGCCCAACAATCACGCCCGTGCTGAGTAAACCAAGAATGGGAGGCAGTTTCAGCCGCTGCAAAATATAAATTACTACGGCCGACAAGCCAAGAATAACGACAATTTCCTGAAGCAAAGGAATATGCATAGGCGTTCCGCTTTGTTTTGTATTAGGAAAAACTTTACAGCGATGGAGATCGCTCGGATGCGTGCAGATGCACTCTTTGTTTAACAATGAAATTGCAAAAAAAGTTAGCCTTCGGCGAATAGCAGGCTATTATTTCCCGAAGGCTAATCGAAGAATTTTATGTTGAGCACCTAATTACAAAGTACCGCGCAATGCTTGTTCGCGCTCGATGGCTTCAAATAAGGCTTTGAAATTGCCTTTGCCGAAGGATCGTGCGCCTTCTCTTTGAATGATTTCGTAGAAAACGGTTGGGCGATCTTGCACAGGCTTGGTAAAAATTTGTAATAGATAACCTTCTTCATCCCGATCCACAAGGATGTTAAGGCGCTGTAATTCTTTAATATCTTCCTTGATTTCGCCAACGCGATCCATTACCGTATCATAATAAATTTCAGGCACATACAAAAAATCGATGCCCCTTTTCCGAAGCTGATCTACGGTAAAAATAATATCATCGGTAGCGATAGCAATATGCTGCACGCCTGCGCCGCGATAGAAATCAAGATACTCTTCAATTTGTGACTTTTTAATTCCTTCCGCAGGTTCGTTGATGGGGAATTTGATATAACCATTGCCATTGCTCACTACTTTACTCATCAGGGCGGTGTATTCGGTGGAAATATCCTTGTCATCAAAAGTGACCAACAACTTGAATCCCATTACATCCTGATAAAATTTCACCCAACGATTCATCATGCCCAACTCCACATTGCCTACGCAATGATCCACATATTTCAAACCGATTGGCTTGACTTCCAATTCGCTTGTTTTTGCTACAAATCCAGGCATAAAAATGCCATCATAATCTTTGCGTTCCACAAAAGTGTGAATGGTCTCGCCATAAGTGTGAATCGACGCCATTTTTACTATACCATGCTCATCCTCAAGTGTTTTTGGTGCAAAAGCACTTTCCGCTCCACGCTCCAGCGCTGTGTAATAGGCTTGTTCAACATCATCCACCCAAAGTGCAAGGACTTTCACGCCATCGCCATGTTTATAGACGTGCTGCGCCACTTCATGTTCCGGCGAAAACGCAGAAGTCAGCACAAAACGGATTTTTTCTTGCTCCAAAACATAAGAAACCTTGTCGCGGACGCCCGTCTCCGGCCCGCAGTAGGCTATTAATTTAAAGCCGAAAGCTGTTTGGTAGTAATGTGCTGCTTGCTTGGCATTGCCCACGTAAAATTCGATGTGGTCTGTCCCTTTGATCGGGAAAGTGTCTTGATTGGTGTTGGTTTTATTTTTGGTTAGCGTTTGCATACGGTACACTGATTTTTGCCGAAGGCATCCCTCCGGGATATGATACGATTAAGTTTTATTATGATTTTTGTATTTAGCAGTCAAAACCCTACGTTTGTGTTGTGGCTTTTTGCCAAAGTTTAGAAGTACACCAACTTCTATTTCACTGGCTCGCAAGTAGTTGACCAATTGGGCTTCGTGTTCTTCGCAAAGTGATTCAGCAGCTTTCAACTCTATAATTACTTTGTTTTCAACAATTATATCTGCATAATAATATCCCACCTTTTTATTTTCGTAGAATACATTTACCAGTTTTTGCTGTTCACATTTCAAATTGAGTTTTTCAAGCTCTATCATCATTGCATTTTCATATACCTTTTCAAGAAAGCCAAATCCAAGCGTGTTATAGATTTTGTAAAAAGCCTGATTAATGACCTGTGTCACTTCCGAATGCAGATAGTTACTGTTTATCATTGTGTAAATTTTCCTTTTGAGACGCTTACATAAATAAAAAGTAACATAAAGGCAATCATAATCATCTTGATAATCAGCGCACTATCTGCTGCTCCGGCAACCAACTCTTATAATAATCTTTATCCTCAATATCCACCGCATATTCCGTCAATTGCAATGGCCGGAAGGTATCTACCATAACTGCTAATTCTTTGGTTTCCTTGGCGCCAATACTTCGTTCTACTGTACCAAGATGTGGCCCATGTGGAATGCCGCCCGGATGTAAAGTAATTTGACCGCGTTCTACATTTTTGCGACTCATAAAATCGCCATCTACATAATATAATACTTCGTCGCTATCTATATTGCTGTGATTATAAGGCGCTGGAATGGCTAACGGGTGATAATCAAATAATCGTGGCACAAAAGAACATATCACAAAATTATGCCCGTCAAACGTCTGGTGCACAGGCGGTGGCTGATGGACGCGACCCGTAATTGGCTCAAAATTATGAATCGAAAAAGCATAGGGGTAGCAATAGCCATCCCAGCCAACCACATCAAACGGATGATTGAGATAGTAATACGGATAAATCTGGTTTTGCTTTTTGATGTAAAACAGGAATTCCCCTTGCTCATCATATGTTTCCAAATTACTCGGCTTGCGGATGTCGCGTTCGCAGAAAGGCGCGTGTTCCGCCAATTGTCCAAAAGCATTGCGGTAGCGCTTGGGCGTAGTAATCGGGCCATAGGACTCAACAATAAACAAGCGATTGTTTTTATCATCAAATTCCATTTGATAAGTTGTGCCGCGTGGAATCACGAGATAATCGCCATATTCAAATTCCAGTGTACCATACATCGAACGCATTGTACCTGTGCCTTCGTGAACAAAGATTACCTCATCCGCATCGGCATTCTTGAAAAAATAACTGCTCATGCCTTGAGTTGGTGCAGCTAGTGAAATTTGACAATCATTATTCACCAACACTGGTTTTCGGCTTTTTAGATAATCATCTTCCGGCTCGATCTTGAAGCCTTTCAAGCTGCGGTGCTTGAGCTGTTTATCAAATATAACTTTCGGGGCAACCGAATACGGCTCGCCTACTTGCACAATCTGCGTGGGTGGATGCGCATGATACACTAAGGAATACAAATTGCTAAAGCCCTCTGTCGAGAACAATTCTTCATGGTAAAGGCTTCCGTTGGGTTTTCGGAATTGAGTATGACGTTTTGGTGGTATTTGGCCAAGGCTGTGGTAGTGCATAATTCTTTAATTTATGGTGTTTTGGTGCAATAGTTTTATAGTGTTTTAGCGGGGTTTAATCTTTAAATAGAAACCAACCTTAATGCTATAATGCTAAAATATCATATAACACATTATTTCAAATTCTCAAATACTTCATTCAACATGTGCATCAAGGCGTCCAACCTCTCTTCATCAAATCCTTGCCAGGTTTTTTCACGAGCTTTTTCAATAATCGGTAATGCTTCGGCAATTTTGTTTCGCCCGGCTTCCGTCAATTCAATCTGAAAACGACGACGGTCTTCTTGGTCGGTGATGCGGTGCGTGAGTCCTTTTTCACAAAGCAAATCAATGATGCGTGTTACCGTTGGCGCGTCTTTGAAGGTCGCTTTGGCGATTTCCAATTGACTCAAGCCATCTTGTTTTTCAAGCTCTTGCAGAATAACCCATTGGTCAATCGTGATGCCGCAACCTGCTTGTTGCAATTGTTCTTGAAAGTATTGCTTCATACGCTTGGAAGCGCGTTCGAGTACAAAGCCCGGCAAGTCGGCAGCTCCTTTTTGTTTTTTTGAGCAGTAAGAATTCTGTCACGTTTCAATTTAATTAGTCAGCACAAATATAATTAGTATAACAATTGTTTGTAAATAAATAACGACTCTTTATGTGTAATGTTTTTTACAAAAGGCTATTTTTATGAAAGTAAATCCAAAAATCATTTCTATGAAAATCTTAGCTTATTTCGTTGGTTTGATTGTTGTATTGAGCGCATCCAAATGCAGCAACAAAGAGATCGCGCTTACAGGAACGCGGTGGAAAGTGGCAGAACTTCGTCAGGCAAACGCGACTACGGCGCAACTGCCTACCAAAGATTATATACTAGAATTCCGAGATGAAAAATCGGTCGGGATCAAACTCGATATCAATAGTTGTGGCGGCGCTTATGAAATAGCTGCCCCCGGAAAAATCAAGATTAGTCCCCTCGCATGCACCAAAGCTTGTTGTGATAGCGAATTCGCTATGCAAGTCATAGCAATGCTTTCTAATATGAAAACCTTCAAAATGAAAAAGGATGCCCTACTCTTGGAAGGAGAAGGGAAAATTCGATTGGAATTAGTCAAATAAGGCCATGATGAAAATGATTAGGCGTGATTACCTCGATTGATTTCCTTGATTTATAAGGATTTTATATACAGTAAATACGTCATTATCAATTGGAAATAGTATAAGATTCCTGTCTTTGAATTTGTTTTTAACAAAGGTTTAACAAATCAGGGTGAACATTGCTGCAACATTGATGTTTAAACATTAAAATATTACAAAACCAGATCTATTAACCAAAAAATAGGAAAAATCATGTCAACCACAGCAGCAGTGACAACAAAATGGGCGATTGATCCAACCCACTCTGAAGTAAGTTTCAAAATCAAACACTTGGTAATCAGTACAGTAACTGGCTATTTTCGAGAGTTTGAAGGTAGCATTACGAATGATGGTGAGGATTGGACAGGCGCAGAGGCAGAATTCAAAGCCAAGATTGACAGCGTCGATACGAATCAATCGCAACGCGATGCACACTTGAAAAGTGACGACTTTTTCAATGCTGAAAAATTTCCGTATCTGACTTTTAAGTCAAACAAAGTGCAAAAAGTAAATGAAGAACATTATAAAATGATCGGCGATCTGACAATCCGCGATGTAACCAAACCCATGGAGTTGGATGTGCAGTTTTAGGTGAAGCGGTTGACCCTTATGGCCAACACAAAGCTGGTTTTGAAATCACAGGCGTCATTAATCGCAAGGATTTTAATTTGAAATGGGACGCTGTGACCGAAGCCGGAGCAGTAGTAGTAAGTAATGATGTACGTTTGAGCTTGAATGTGCAGGTAGTGAAGCAAGCATAAAAAGACGCTTTGGAAATTCTTGATACTTTGGATGCTTTTGGCATCATAGTTATGTATAGCATCCATAGTATCAATGACATCTGATATCAACAGTATCTATTCTGATTTGTTATCTTAGCAGCAAACTTAGCTGCGAGCATGACTTGGGAAGATTTCAAAGCAATGTCGGACACGCTCCCCCTACAACCAGGCGTGTACCGCTACCTTGATGAAAACGAGACAATTTTATACGTGGGGAAGGCGAAAAACCTGAAAAACCGCGTCTCCTCTTACTTTGGCGACCGCAAAGATATGCCGTTCAAGACGCGCACGATGGTCAAGCACGCACATCGTTTGGAGTTTACTATTGTCGAAACCGAAGCAGACGCGCTTTTGCTGGAAAGCTCGCTCATCAAAGAACACCAGCCACGCTATAATGTGATGCTCAAGGATGGAAAATCTTACTCTTATATTTGCATCAAAAATGAGCGTTTCCCCAGGGTTTTTATTACTCGCAATGTCATCCGCGATGGCTCAACTTATTTTGGACCTTACACTTCCAAGTTCCGTGTGAAAATTATTTTGGATTTGATTAAACAGCTATTTCCGCTTCGGACTTGTAGTTTGAGTTTGACCGAAGAAAATATTACTGCAGGAAAATTCAAGATTTGTCTGGAATATCATATCAAAAACTGCCAGGGGCCTTGCGAAGGCTTGGAAGAGGAGGCGAGTTACAACGAAAAGATTCTTCAGATCAAAAACATTCTAAAAGGGAATTTTGGAGAAGTCGTTCGGCATTTCAAAAACCAGATGCAGCATTTTGCAGAGAACCTGGAGTTTGAAAAAGCGCATCAACTCAAGGATAAACTCAGTGCTTTTGAGGATTATCAGAGTAAATCTACTGTAGTGAGCACGACCATACGAGATGTGGATGTATTTTCGATTGCTTCGGATGAGAAAGAGGCATACATCAACTATTTACGCGTGGTGAATGGTGCGCTGATTCATATTCATACCCAGGAATTGGTCAAGAATCTGGATGATGATGAGAAGGATTTATTGGAATACGCTATCCCGATTTTGCGAGAGCGTTTTGATAGCTTCGCGCCGGAAATCCTTGTGCCGTTTGAGATAGAAATTGCGGAAAAACTGCAAATCACTATTCCTAAAATTGGCGATAAGAAGAAATTGCTGGAATTGTCAGAAAAAAATGTGCAATACCACATGCTGCAAAAGCGCCGCGACGAAGCCAGCAAAACCCGCAAGCAAACGCCCGCTGAACGAATCCTGCGAACTTTACAGAACGATCTGCAAATGAGCGAGTTACCGATGCATTTGGAATGTTTTGACAACTCGAATATTCAAGGTACAAATCCGGTTTCTTCCTGCGTGGTATTCAAAAATGCCAAACCTTCCAAAAAAGGATTATAGACATTACAACGTAAAAACGGTGGAAGGCCCGAATGATTTTGCCTCGATGGAAGAGGTGGTCTATCGCCGTTACCATCGCCTGTTGAATGAAGGGCAACCGCTGCCGCAATTGGTTATCATTGACGGTGGCAAAGGGCAACTCAGCGCTGCTATGAATAGCATTCGTGCCTTGGGTTTGGAAGGCAAAATGACTGTGATTGGTATTGCCAAAAAGCTCGAAGAAATTTTTTTCCCCGGCGACTCGGTGCCATTGTACATCAATAAAAAATCGGAATCGCTCAAGCTCATTCAACAAGCACGTAACGAAGCGCACCGCTTTGCCATTACATTTCATCGTGATCAGCGTTCGCGCAACTTCCTGGGTACGGAATTGACCGAAATTCCTGGCATCGGTGAAAAAACTGCCGATAAATTGCTCCAACATTTTGGTTCGGTAAAAAAATTGCGGGAAGCCTCCTTTAGTGAAGTTGCTTTAGTTGCTGGTGATACAATTGCGAAAAAAGTGCGGGGTTATTTTGAAAATGGGAAGAGCGAAGAGGAATAGCTCAGACCTGTTTCCGCCAACCCTGATGAATCGCGCCCCCAATCGCATCGCGCGAAGCGCCTGTGACCGAGGCAATACAATTGGGCAAATTCTCTACACGTAGTGCCCCCATAAGCGCTATAAGCGCCGCTTCTTTAAAACCAATAAGCTCTGGTTCGGGCACAATGATTTCAATATCAGCCACTTTTGAACAAGCATTGCGAATGCAATCCATCAAAAATTGATTCAAAGCGCCGCCACCAGTCGTCAAAAGGCGATATTGTTCCTTTTTAAAATGCTCGTGTTCGATGATTTGACCGATGCTTTTTGCCACCTGGAAAGCAATATGCAGGCAAGCCGTATGCAATTTGTCAGAAGTTTTGGCATCGAAATTTAGAAAAATGGGGATAAGTTGTTCTTGCACCCAGTCATTTCCTAAAGATTTTGGATAAGGTTGCTGGTAATAAGGCAAAGCGTTCGCTTGAGTCAGGAGTTCTACATTTAGCGTACCTGAAGCAGCGATGACGCCACCAATATCAAAAGGCAAGTCCAGTTTTTGCGCAAGCGCATTGAGTATTTGATTGGCGCCACCGATGTCAAAAGCGATATATTTATCGTCTACATGGCAAGTCACATTTGAAATCCCGCCAAGATTCAGATAAAAATCATACCCATTCAATAGATAGCGATCTGCAATAGGCGCAACTGGTGCACCTTGTCCACCTAAGGCTACGTCCATCGATCTTAAATCAGAAATAACCGGATAACCTGTGATTGCAGCAATTGCGGCGCCATCGCCAATTTGCAAAGTCATTTTTTCGTTGGGGAAATGGAAAATGGTATGCCCGTGCGAAGCAATAAAATCGGGTTCTTGTGGGTATTGTTGAAGAAATTGATTGATCAATTCAGCCATAAAATGCCCAAATTGCGGATGTGCCAATGCGATTTCCTTACCCGAGGTTTGAGGTAGCATCTTCAACCTTTTTTGCCACTCCTCTGTAAAAGGCATCGTTTCAGCATGATGAATACGCCAGGATATAAGCTGCTGATTATCAAAATTAAACTCGCAAAAAGCAATATCTAATCCATCGAGCGAGCTGCCCGACATTAAGCCCAGCACACGGTAGGTCTTCATGGCATTATTGTGTTTGAATGCGATGGCGTCTTGGTGCGATAGTGTTTGAGTGCGATGGTATTATGGGAAATTGCTCATTAAAATTGGAGCTCAGCCAAAATACTATAACACGATCGCACCATTGCACAATAACAAAATCTTACTTTCTTAACTTCACAACATATTCCGCGACAGCCTTAATTTTAGGCTCATCAAGGATATTTTTGAAGCCTACCATAAGAGTACCTTCGCGACCATTTGTAACGATGGCTATTCGTTCTTCTTCTGTCAACTTGGAAGTAGTAAGATCAAAAGCACCACTGGCAGCCATATCACCATATACACCATGACAGGTGACGCAGTATTGTTTGTAAACTTTTTCACCATCAGGGCCGTCGGTAGCAGCGGTTGCAGGAGCAGTGGAAGAAGAAGTTGATGAATCGGCGGTCTTATCAGTGCCGGAATTGCCACAAGCAACAATGAAAGCGAGAATTACTAATGCAAAAAGTGCTTTTTTCATAATATTTATAGTAATTTTAAAGGAATGCGATAATGTACATAAAAATTTCTACCCGATGTTTGACTCTATTGGTTTTATCAATTGGTAGAGTAGTCGAAAAATTTCGGTTTTTTGGCAGCTTGTTAATAACTTTAAAGTTGTTTGTAAAAATGAGCAAATTTGCAACAGATGTTCCTACTCAGATGTTTGCAAAATAAGCCGATTCATCAAAATGAAATAATAAAATGAAACAAGGAAAATTAATCACTACCGGCGTTATCGTCTTTATCGTCCTAATCATTGTTCTTATCTTTTCCAACGCAACGTTTCTGACAATTGATGCCGGGGAGCGCGGCGTTTTGTTTGAACGCTTTGGCGGCGGGCTAAATAAAGAAGAAGTTTATACCCCAGGATTTCATGTGATCGCTCCATGGAATACAATGTACGTCTATAACGTGCGCGAACAAACGCTGGAAGACTCGATGGATGTACTTTCCAGTAATGGTTTGAATATTAAGATAGATGTGACCGTTCGGGTAAACCCGACTTACGAGAAAATAGGGTTTTTAACTGAAAAATTTGGCAGGGATAAGGTGTATATTGATCTGTTGGTGCGCCCTGAGGTGCGTTCTTCGGTTCGCAAGATTATCGGTCGTTACCAGCCCGAAGAATTGTATTCCACCAAACGCGACGAGGTGCAACAACTCATCCAAAAAGATTTAGAACAAACGCTGATAAAAAACTATGTTGATTTGAGAGCCTTGCTTATTCGCAATATTCAGTTGCCAGAGAAGGTGCGTACTGCCATAGAAGAAAAAATTCAGGCAGAGCAATCGAACCTGAGATACGACTATGTACTCCAGCAGGCACGCAAAGAGGCAGAAGGCCGCATCATCGAAGCCGAAGCCAAAGCCAAAGCTAATCAGATATTGAGCGCCAGCTTATCCGAAAATATTCTGAAGGATAAAGGTATCGAAGCAACGCTTCAATTGGCCAATTCTCCTAATTCCAAGATCATTATCGTGGGCAGCGGAAAAGACGGTTTGCCTTTGATTTTGGGCGGGAATTAAGAGGCGAAGTGACCGAGAGGTCAAGTGACTTGGGGACTGAGCGACTCGAAGCCTTCAGAGATTGTGAAAAATCTTTGAAGGCTTTATTTTTCTGCCAATTTTTCCTTTTTTGGAATATTTTTTCTGTCAAAATGGCTTCTTTTTAAAATTGGTACAATTCTAGTCAAGCTTTTCTTACAGTATTGGTAAGGAGCAATGGACACTCCCTGCTCTGACTTCTCGCTTCTGACTTCTAAAAAATTAACCATGACAGAATTCCTTTCAAATGAACTCGACTTGTCGGAAGAACGCTTGCTTCCGAATCCGCATAAAGATGATGAATTGCTCGATGCTTACTCCCGCACGGTAGTGCAAGTGGCGCGCAAAGTGAGCGATGCCGTTGTACAAATCCGCGTAACAAAAACAACACAATCCAATCGTAATGGTCGGCCGCAGCGTGGCAGTGGCGGCGCAGGCTCTGGATTTATTATCTCTACCGATGGCTTTATTGTCACGAATAGCCACGTGGTGAATGGTGCGGATAAGATCGAAGTGAATTTACAAGATGGACGATTGCTGCCCGCAAGATTGGTTGGCGATGATCCCGCAACAGATTTGGCGGTGGTGCAAGTAAATGCTGAGAAGCTTTCTACTATTAGCTTTGGTGATTCTGACCGCCTACAAGTTGGGCAAGTGGCGATTGCCATCGGCAATCCTTATGGTTTTCAATATTCGCTGACGGCGGGCGTGGTGAGCGCTTTGGGGCGTACCTTGCGCTCGGAAAGCGGCAGATTGATTGACGATGTGATACAAACCGATGCTGCCTTAAATCCTGGAAATTCCGGCGGACCTTTGGTGAATTCAAATGGTGAAGTAATCGGCGTGAATACAGCGGTGATTCTTCCAGCACAAGGCTTGTGCTTTGCAGTAGCTTCTAATTTAGCAAAATACGTAGTAGGAAAACTTATCATGGATGGCAAAGTGAGGCGCGGCTTCATTGGTATTGCCGGACAAGTAGTTCCGCTGAACCAACCTTGGACGCAACCCTTGAAACTATCTGTAAAATCAGGCATTTTGATTCAAAGTGTCGAACCCGATACTTCGGCGTACAATATCGAATTACGAGCAAATGATATTATCATCGCATTCAATGAAAAGCCAGTGGACAGTATTGACGATTTGCATAAATTGCTCAATGAGAATAGCATTGGAAAACCAGTGCAGCTAAGCATTTTGCGCGATCGAAAGCCCATGTACGTACGCGTGATACCTTCGGAATTGAAGTAACTCCGAATGCCATTCGGAGCTGCTCCCAATATTAAATTTTTCGTTGCCGATTGCCTTAAAGCTTCTTTATGCTTACCTTTGTGTTAATTCAATGTTAATTTAATTTTAATCAAAGGTAAATTTTGTGATGAAAGAAGAAAACAAGAAAAAGATGATGAAGCCGGTACGCGATGAAATCATTCAGGATAATGGAGCGCAAGAACTCTTGCCGGAAACATCGGAAGTGCAAAAAGAAACGCCCAACCAGCAGTTTAAGCAATTGAAAAAGAACGCTAAAAAGCTACGTCAACAAGCTAAAGAAGTAGCTGGAAAGTTGAAAGCGCTCAAGAAAGCTTTCAAAAAAGCGAAGAAGAAGAAAAAGGAAAATCTGGAAGAATTAGCGAAACAATTGCAAGTTTCCAAAATAGAGCGAAAGAGCTTGAAAAAAGCTTTTAAAACTGCCAAGAAAGAAATCAAATCGCTCAAAAAAGCGGCTTGATGCCACTAAATATAGGGAGTAAGAAAATGGGGCGAGCAGCGCCTAACCTGTGCAGATGCTACTCGCCTCATTTTAAGTTTAATCATAAACAAATTTCCAACTGCCATCTTTCTGTTTTTTCCAAACCGTATGAAAAATCCCTTCTGATTTAATTTCTTTACCATCTGCTCCTGTCCCGGAGAAAGTAAATTTTCCATAGGTATAAGCCAGATCGCCCGAAACGGCTATATCCACAAAGTCAGGCGTCCACACTAGTTTAGCGGTTTTGTAATTATCCTTGTCGTAAAAGGCTTTGATAGCATCGCGCCCTTTGATCACATTGCCTCCGCGATTGATGACCGCATCTTCTGCGGCATTGGTATAAAATGCAATCATGATACCTTCTTTACTAGCCAGAGCCGAGAAATCTAGTTCCGCCTGCCACACTTCGGATTTGGCTTTTTCCAGATCAAGTTTTTTCGTCTTTTTTTGTGCGAATGCACTACACATAATGGTCAGTAGCAAGAGGCCGGCAATTGCAAATTTTTTCATAAGTCGGGTAATATTTTAAAGAATTAGAAATAAAGATATGGCGCATTTACAAAATGCGCCATATCTATCGAAGAGCGGAAAACGAGACTCGAACTCGCGACCCCCAGCTTGGGAAGCTAGTGCTCTACCAACTGAGCTATTTCCGCATTTTTGGTAAAACAACCTCCAATTTACAATGGATTTTCTGATCATACAAGTGCCTTTTATCGAAAAACACAAAAATAGACGTGCCTTTAGAAAAATGAGACTTGATTAGCGCAAAACCAAACAGGTTGTTTATTTTGACAGCCAAAAAAGATGAGTAACGAATCGAAATCTGTTGAAAGCAAGTCGGACGCGTCAGAACAAAGCCAATCGGGTTCTTTTTGGGTAGGCTTATCGGAAGATATTTGGGCGGTGTTGATTGCTGGTGTGCTGATTCTGAGTACAGTCGCTTGGGCGTTGGCTTCGCCTGATTTTAAGTTTGTTGCGCCCGTTTATAAATGGGCAAATTCTGATGATTTGTTTTCTAAAGTGCTAATTGCCAATAATTTATTATTGATTGCTTTGGCAGGAATTGTTTTTGCAGTATTATCTGCAATTGCTATATGGCTTTCTGGTGGCAGCCTTCGGAAATACTTGCTCGGTTTTGGAGCGATCTTCATTTTGGGAATTCTTTCACTAGTAATTGCGGGGAATAAAGGCATCAATTATTATGGATTGGAATACGTAATCTTTGGATTGTTGATGGGTTTGGCTTTGAGCAATCTTTTGGACATTCCCGATTGGCTGAAAGAAGCAGCGCGTTCGGAATTTTTTATCAAAACGGGCATAGTAATCTTAGGTACAGGAGTCTTATTTAAAGATATTATTCAAGCGGGTATGCCTGGCATCTTGCAAGCAGTGGCGGTGGTAAGTGTGGTTTGGTTTTTCTCTTTGTGGCTGTCGCGGCGATTGAAAGTAGACGATGAATTTGGCGTTATTCTGGCGTCGGCGGTTTCGATTTGCGGCGTGTCGGCTGCAATTGTAGCGGCAGGCGCGATTCAAGGGGATAAAAAGAAATTGTCTTATGTAACGGCATTGGTGTTGTTGGTCGCAATTCCGATGTTGATTTTGCAACCCTGGGCGATCAAAGCTTTCGGCATTCCTGAACTGGTAGGTGGTGCTTGGTTGGGCGGTACGCTGGATACGACTGCTTCTGTAACGGCGGCGGCAGAATTGGTGGGTGGCGCGGCAACCAAAGCGGGCGTGATTGTAAAATTCTCTCAAAACGTGTTGATCGGCGTGGCAGCTTTTTTTATTGCGACCTGGTGGGTATTGAGAAAAAATCCTGAGCAAGCGTTGAACGGCGAGAAGCCAAGTCTGAAAGTAGTGTGGGAGCGCTTTCCCAAGTTTGTCTTAGGATTCATTGCTGCATCTATCTTATTCTCTTTTTTAATTCCGACAGATACCGTAAAGCAAGTAGGCGGTTTTCTAAAAAGCTTGCAAACACTGTGGTTTGCGATGGCTTTCGTAGGGATTGGCTTGGAAGCACGGTTTTCTGATTTGGTCAAAATACAAGGTGGTCGTCCGGCACTTGCTTTTATTGGCGCGCAGGTTTTTAATATTTTTTGGACCTTGCTTTGGGCGTATTTGTTGTTTGGCGGTATATTGTTTCCAACGCCTGACCTACAATAGTTTTCGTAAATTGATCTAAATCCACGTCATGCCAGATTCTTTACTCTCGCAAATGCTAACAGAAGCCGCCGCTTTCAGTTGGGTGGACTGGGTGGCGATTCTAACTGCAATTGTGTATGTGGTGCTGGCTGCACGCGAGAATCCCTGGTGCTGGGTGTGGGGCATTGTGAGTTGCTCTTTGTGGGCGTATGCTTCGTTTGTATTTTATAACCTTTGGTTGGATGCATTATTACAATTATTTTATGTAGCGATGGGCTTTGTAGGATTATATCGGTGGAAATTTGCCAATAGAAAAGAAAAAACGTTGCTTATAACGCAGATGTGGTGGGTACACCATATCCATATTATTACTATTGGCGCATTTTTATCCTTCTTTTTCGGGTATTTTTTTGATGAATACACGCCTGCTGCTGCTACTTATCTGGATGCTTTTACAACGATTTTCTCCATTATTGCCACCTTTATTTTGGTGCAAAAAAAACTCGAAAACTGGCTTTACTGGGTAGTCGTAGATGCGATTTATGCTTATTTATATGCTTCGCGTGGGGCTTACCTGTTTATGCTCTTGATGATTGCTTACACCATTATCGCAACGATTGCATTCTTCCGATGGAAACGGAATCTGGTATCAGGTGACTCCGATTCAAATGCTTGAAACCCATTTTATTGCACGGGCAATTGTTTTAACATTGATTTTATTTGGAATCGATCTAAATAGAATTTCAGCGCTAACTTTGCACAAGCGTCCTTACTTTACAAATCAAAAGCTTTATATATTTGCGGTGCTTTCAAAAAGGCGCACATATTGGCGTTTTTTGACAATCGGAATACAGAGATTTAAGTGCTAAATAGAATGAAAAATCGAGCATTTTACTTGTTATTATTGCTGTCGCTTCCTTTGGATGCCTTGTTGGCGCAATCTGAAGGCGGAGGCTCAAACTACTTTATTTATGGGCTGGTGGCTGTTGCCATCATTTTGTTCCTGGGATTGGTTGTACAAGTTTCTGACAATTTATTGGCAATCGAAGCCAAGCGTGTTGGAGCTGATAAACCTGGTACCAATTTTTCTATTTTCCCTCGCCTGAACGAACTCCTCGCTCCTAAAGCGCCTGCTTACACAGAAGGGCTTCCCGTGATCAGAACGCAACGTGGTTTTGATATTAAATTGGAAGGTGAAGCAAGTAAAACGATCGATTCGTCTGTTCAAGCCAATACTTTCGCGGTACAACCTGCTAATTTTCATGGAATGTCGCCTATCCCCAAAGTAGAAGTGGAGCCAGGGCAAAATGTGAAGGCTGGCGATGTGCTTTTTTATGATAAAAGGTACCCCGAAATCAAGTATGTAGCGCCTGTAAGTGGTGAGGTGATGGCGGTCAATCGTGGTGAAAAGCGCGCGATCAAAGATGTAGTGATTCTGGCTGATAAAAATATTCAATACCGCGAAATTCCAGCATTTAATCTGGAAAATGGCTCACGAGAAGAATTGGTCAAATTCCTTGCAGAATACGGCGGCTGGTCATTGATCGTGCAACGTCCATTTGACGTGGTCCCTGAGTTAAGCGATGTACCGAGAGATATTTTTATTTCTACGTTCGATTCTGCGCCTTTAGCGCCGGATTTGGATTTTGTAGTAGAAGGCAGAGGCGACAACTTCCAGAAAGGCTTGGATGTATTGAAAAAACTCACGCCCGGTAAAATTTACCTCGGTCTGGATGCTCGTGATGAGAAAGCCCCGATTGCTGCATTTGCGCAAGCACAAGGCGTAGAAAAATACTGGTTCAATGGCAAGCACCCTGTGGGGAATGTTGGGATTCAAATTCATCATATTAATCCAATTAGACCTCAAGATAAAGTTTGGGTACTAAATGTTCAGGACGTGATCACATTAGGCGCTTTATTTGCAGAGCGTCGTTTCAATGCAGAGCGTGTTGTAGCGCTCACCGGTGCTGAACTCAAGCAGCCTGCTTATGTACGGACGTATCTCGGCGCGAATATTGGAGAATTGATCAAGAATAATTTGAAAAACGACCATGTGCGTCTTATTTCTGGTGATGTATTGTCAGGCAAAACGAAAAGCGAAGCAGATTTTTTGAATTTCCACGATGACCAAATCACGGTGATCGAAGAAGGCGATGATTTTGTGTTATTTGGTTGGTTGATGCCACGCTTTGTACCGAGTGCTTCTCCTGCTTTGCCGAGTTATTTGTTCCCGAATATCCAATTTAAAGCGAACACAAATACCAATGGTGAGGAGCGTGCCTTTGTGGTAACGGGGCAATACGAGGCTGTACTGCCGATGGATATTTACCCACAGCATTTGTTCAAAGCCATCCTTGCCAACGATTTTGAGAAAATGGAAGGGCTTGGTATTCATGAATTGAGCGAAGAAGACGTGGCATTATGTGAATTTGTATGTACGTCAAAACAGCCTTTGCAGGAAATTTTGCGCGAAGGGCTCGATACGGTGCATGAACAAAGCTGATCAAATTGATAATGAATTAATTGTCAATTGACTATTGATAAGACCTTAGTTGAGAAATTATAATATGAAACAGACACTTCTCACTCTTTTTAAAAGATTAGAACCGAAAAAAGGCACGATTGCCCATACGGCTTATGATGCTTTTTTCACTTTTGCTTTCACCCCGAATGAAGTGACGCATAATGGTGTACACGTACGCGATGGCATGGACCTCAAACGTACGATGGTGCAAGTGGTGTTGGCGATGCAATTGTGTTACCTTTTTGGAACGTACAATATTGGACATCAGCACTTTGCAGCGATTGGGCAATACACCGAATTTTTTGCAGGCTTCCACCTCAAGTTGGTGTACGGATTTATTCAATTGTTGCCCATTTGGGTCGTGACACACGCGGTCGGCTTGGGAATTGAATTTTTCTATGCCTATAAAAGAGGACACGCAGTAGAGGAAGGCTTTCTGGTGTCAGGAGCATTGATTCCATTGATTATGCCGCCGGATATTCCAATGTGGATTCTGGTGCTTGCGGTAGCGTTTGCTGTTATTATTGGCAAAGAGGCTTTCGGTGGTACAGGAATGAACATTTTGAATATCGCTCTTCTGGCGCGGGTGTTTGTGTTCTTTGCTTATCCGACTTATATTTCAGGGGATGAAGTCTGGATTTCCGGTATTGAAAAAGTAAATGGACAGTATATCGGCGATACCTATGGCTGGGCGCACGGTTTATTTGATTGGATTTTCAAAGGCTTTGGCTGGGCAACCTTCGGCGGCGGAGGGGTCGCGGTCGTCGATGGCTATACCGGCGCAACGCCGTTGGCATTAGCTTATCAGGGTGGCTGGGAAAAGGTGACATCGGTTTACTCTGCTACCGATATGTTTTGGGGGAACATCCCTGGTTCAATTGGCGAAACCAGCAAACCCTTTATCGTCATTGGTGCTTTGTACCTGATCATTATTGGTATTGCCAGCTGGCGCATCATGGTTTCGATGGTGTTGGGTATGATTACGATGGGCTTGATTTACAATGGATTGAGCGAAGCTAACCTCGGTACAGCATTTATGGCGGTGCCCTGGTACTATCATTTTTATATGGGTAGTTTCTTGTTTGCTATGGCGTTCATGGCTACGGATCCTGTGACTGCGGCTTCAACCAATACAGGTAAGTGGATTTATGGATTTATGATAGGCTTTATCGGATTGATTATCAGGGTTTCCAATCAAGCATATCCGGAGGGTTGGATGCTGGCAATTTTGTTTATGAATGTTTTTGCGCCACTGATCGATCATATGGTGCTTCAGCGTAATATAAACCGAAGATTGAAACGGGCAAAAGCCTCCGCATAAGTGTTGAGTGGCTTGAAATTGTTAAGTTGTATAAATTTTTAAACGGAAGTATTTCTTCATTGTTGAAATAAAAACCAGTAGCTGTGAGCTCAACAAGATATATTCTCATTTTTACGATTACCATGTGCGTTCTTTGCGCACTGATCCTTTCAGGGATGTTCTATGCGACCAAACCGTCTGCTGATAAAAACGAAGTTGTTTTTAATAAAAGAGCAATTCTTGGTGCAGTCAGCAGCAAGCTAGGAAAGTCCCTAAGTGAAATGAGCGATGAAGAAGTGTTGGATGTGTTCAACAACCAAGTAGAGCAGATTACACTTAATACTCAAGGCGAAGTGGTGGAAGGAGTGCTGGCAGAAAAAATAGATATGGCAAAGGAAAAGAAAAAGCCCGAAGCCGAGCGCGTATTGCCGCTTTTTGTGTTCAGCGCTGAGGATGGCAAAAAATATTATATCCTGGCGGTAAGAGGCAGCGGGCTTTGGGATGAGATTTGGGGCAATATTGCTTTGGAAAGTGATTTGAATACAATTGTGGGCACTTCTTTTGATCATAAAGGCGAAACGCCGGGCCTTGGCGCTGAAATCAAAGATAATCCAGCATTTCCGGCACAATTTGTAGATAAAAAAATCTACGACGAGTCGGGTGAATTGGTAGCCGTTACCGTCAAAAAGGGCGGTATCCAAGACCCTGCGCACCAGGTAGATGCAATTTCCGGCGCTACGATCACCAGCAATGGCGTGACCGAAATGCTCAAGCGCGGATTGGGTTATTACGAACCTTATCTGAAAAAACTGCGCTCACAAACAGGTATGAATTAAAAAATATTGGCAGATATAAATGTCTTATAATATGGCAGATACAGCAACACAAATCGCCCCAGTACAAGCTCGGGAGCCGATGTTCGGAAAAAAAGAAAGAAAACTACTGACCGATCCTATAAATGATAATAACCCGATCACCGTACAGGTATTGGGGATTTGCTCGGCACTGGCGGTTACAACGCAAGTCTATCCTTCAGTAGTAATGGCAGTTGCCGTAATTTTTGTAACAGCTTTTTCTAACCTTGCCACTTCCGCTGTACGCAGCTACATTCCCAAACAAGTGCGCATGATCGTGCAATTGGTCATTATTGCGACATTGGTAACCGTAGTAGAATTAGCGCTCAAAGCCTTCAATTACGCGGTTTGGAAGCAATTATCTGTATTTATCGGATTGATTATTACCAATTGTATCGTGATGGGTCGCTTGGAGGCTTATGCAATGGCAAACAAACCTTGGCGCTCATTTTTGGATGGAGTTGGGAATGGCTTGGGCTATGGCGCGGTGCTGATAGTTGTATCGGTTATTCGAGAATTGTTTGGCAAAGGCACATTGTTTGCGGGTAGCCCCATTGAAATGGCGATTATTGGTTCTACCGATAAATTCTGGATCAATACGACTGCTGAAGGTAGCTGGTTTGGTTGGTATAGCAATAACGGATTGATGGTATTGCCTGCGGCGGCTTTATTTCTAATCGGTATTTTGATTTGGGTACAACGTAGCTATAATAAAAAATTGGTGGACGTATCATAATTATGTAATGATTTAGTGATCTTATGAGTCATCAATAATCAATTGACAATCATTAATAAAGAAATATGGAAGCTCTAAATATTATTATAAAATCTGCCTTTATTGAAAATATGGTACTGTCTTACTTTTTAGGAATGTGTTCTTTCCTAGCGGTATCAAAATCAGTAAAGACAGCCTTTGGCTTAGGGTTGGCAGTAATTTTTGTACAAATAATTACCATTCCTGTCAATTGGCTTATCAATGCCTATTTGCTGAGCGAGAACGGTTTATTTGGAGTAGATTTGACCTTCTTGCGTTTTATTCTTTTTATTGCCACAATCGCTGCGATGGTGCAATTGGTAGAAATGGCGGTAGAAAAATTCTCTCCTTCCTTATATAATGCTTTAGGGATTTTCTTGCCCCTGATTACGGTGAACTGTGCCATTCTTGGAGGATCGTTGTTTATGATCTCGCGCGAGTATAATTTTACAGATTCTCTGGCGTATGGCTTTGGCAGTGGTTTCGGTTGGTTTTTGGCGATTGTGGCGATTGCGGCTATCCGCGAAAAAATGAAATATTCTAATGTGCCAGCCCCGTTGCGTGGCTTAGGTATGGCATTTATTTTGACTGGGTTAATGGGAATTGCTTTTATGAGTCTGATGGGTATTGACCCGGCGACTTTTTTGAGCGCGAAGTAAATTGATTTAGAAATAAAGAAATTGTAAGATATGTTGATTCTATTAGCATCCACTTTTGTCAATATCCTGCTGGCGGTGCTGGTGTTCAGTGCAGTGATTCTGTTACTGGCATTCATGCTCATTTCCGCAAGGAAAAGACTCGTGCCACAGGGCGATGTGAAAATCATCATCAATGGTGACGAAAGTAATCCGCTACTGGTAAAGCCAGGTTCTTCCTTGCTCTCGACCCTTTCCGACAAAAACATATTCTTGCCTTCGGCTTGTGGTGGTGGCGGTACTTGCGCTATGTGCGAATGCCATGTAGATGAAGGGGGGGGCGATGTACTGCCGACCGAAATGAACCACCTTACGCGCAAGGAAGTAGCTGAGCATATGCGCTTGGCTTGTCAGGTGAAAGTGCGTCAGGATATGCACATCCGTGTGCCAGAAGAGATTTTTGGCATCAAAAAATGGGAATGTGAAGTCGTATCTAATTATAATGTAGCTACATTTATCAAGGAATTTGTTGTGAGGTTGCCCGAAGGCGAGCATCTGGAATTTGAATCCGGTGGATATGTGCAGATTGATGTACCGGTGATTGAATGCGATTTCAAAGGGATTGATATTACATCGCATCCGCGTATGGGCAAGAAGCCGAATGAATTTCAGCCGGATTGGGATAAGTTCAAACTCTGGGATTTGAAAATGAAAAACGATGAGCCGCAGTTTCGAGCTTATTCGATGGCCAATCACCCTGCGGAGGGCAATATTGTGATGTTGAATATTCGTATTGCTACGCCACCTTGGGACAGAGCTGCTAATAACTGGATGCAAGTAAACCCTGGGGTTTGTTCTTCGTATGTATTCACGCGTCAGCCAGGTGATAAGGTGACGATTTCCGGGCCTTATGGTGAATTTTTCATCAAACCGACGAAGAAAGAAATGGTTTATATCGGCGGTGGTGCGGGCATGGCACCTTTGCGTTCGCATATCTTCCACTTGTTTCATACTTTGAAAACAAAGGATAGAAAAGTTTCTTATTGGTACGGTGGTCGTTCGCTGCGTGAATTATTCTACACCGAGGATTTCACGACAATCGAAAAAGAATTTCCGAATTTCTCCTATCATATTGCACTCTCTGAGCCACTGCCAGAGGACAATTGGACTGGATTGACTGGATTTATTCACCAGGCGGTGTTGGATAATTATTTGAAAAAACATCCAGAGCCGGAGGAAATCGAATATTACCTTTGCGGCCCGCCTATGATGCTGCAAGCGGTAATGAAAATGTTAGACGAACTCGGTGTACCCGAAGAAAATATTGCTTTCGATGATTTCGGAAGCTGATGAATGAAAAAAAGCGCCACGTTGTCAAATCGTGGCTTTTTGTTTTATCAAAAATCAACTTAAAATGAGCTTAGTTATCTTTATTCGACGACTGTAAATATTTCTCTAATGCCATCGGCATACTGGGTGCTTCTGGCACAGGTGCTTGAATATTAGCAGTCAATCCGCGCTCTTTTACCGCTTGGACTGTGCTATTTCCAAACACCGCAATCCTTGTTTCATTTTGCTTAAAATCCGGGAAATTCTCATATAAAGACGTGATATCCAACGGACTAAAGAAAACTAGCACATCATAAGTCACATCGCTCAAGTCGCTCAAGTCGGAAGCCACCGTCTCGTACATCATCGCATCCTGAAAATTATAGCCGTTTTCCTCCAAATAAGAGGTCACTTCCTTCGCTCCCAGATTGGAACAAGGCAGCAAAAACTTCTCATTTTTATGCTTTTTCAGATACGAGGCTAAATCTTCAATTTTCTTCTTACCCGCGAATACCTTGCGTTTGCGGTAGATGATGAACTTTTGCAGGTAATTGGCAATATTTTCTGACAAGCAGAAATACTTTGTTTCCGGGGACATTTTGATGCGCATTTCTTCGCACAAGCGGAAAAAATGATCTACTGCGTTGCGGCTCGTAAAGATAATCGCTGGGTACTTGTCGGGGTAAACACGTTGCTTGCGGAAGTCTTTTGCTAATACAGGCTCTACATGAATGAAAGGGCGCCAATCTATCTGCAAGCTGTATTTTTGTTCAAGATCATAGTAAGGAGACCGTTCTGGTTTTGGCTGAGTAACAAGAATAGTCTTTACCTTTTTGTAGGATTCTGCCTGCGCTTTTCCGTTAACTGCCATCAAATAAAAGTTTTTTTTTACAATACCTCTCAGGATTAAATTTGGTTCAAAATTAATTTAACCAAAATCATGATAGGTGCGATTTCGACGGTGCAAATATACAATAAAAAGTGAAATCTATGAAATAACAAAAATCGCTCAGCGATAAATACGCTTCGCACATAGCGAAAAAGATAGGTAAGCACCAACAAACCCAGTGTTCCGAAAATGAGAATGGGCGAAAAAGATTCCGGGCCGTATGCCAGCAAAATATTGATTGGTGTCAAAAATAAGCCTAGGACAATGCCAAATACAACGATCAGAAAGCTGTATAATTGCACTTCTTTTTCAGTAGGAAAAATAAATCCTATGATATTGAGTAACAGGTGTTTCAATAAGAATAATCCGACTAAACCAGCGGTACAATAAAACCATTGCAAAAAATGCCCTCCTGGAATATTAAAATTAAAATATTTTGATAGAAAATAAATAAATAGCCCGCCATTGATAAAAAAGAAAGCATACAAGAGTAGGAATGGCAATGCCCCAACGCTTTCGCGGTCACGGTACACCTGATTCATCATATTGTCGGTAAGAAAAGCCCCATAAGCCTTGCGGAAGAAACCACGCAAGGCCGTCATTAACAGCGTGAGTATCAATAGAATACCCATTATCATTACAAATAGAAAGCGGCGATAAGCACCTTCTTCGCTGATTTGAGGGCGAGCGCGTTTGGGCTTGACACTTTTCTTTTTAGCGGAAGCGCTGGATGGCGCTACAAGATCGAAAGGGTTACCGGTACCATTTGATGTTGCAGCATTGGAATTTTCAGAAGGAGGAATTTCCAGGCGTGGCGTAAGTTCGAAGGGATTAGCGCTATTTTGGGCAAAAGTAGAAAAACTCGTGCAACACAAGATCAGAAAAATCACCATCCATCCGAGAATTCTATTCAAAGCCAAAAGATTAGATTGCCGCAAAAGTACGGAATCTATTTGTCATGCGAAAGCTGAAAATAATGCCATGCAAAAGAAATTCGATGTTAATGAGCTGTTAAGCATTTGTTTAATGTAGAAAAAGGGGCAAAATTTGTATTTCAAGTGTTATCGTTTTATGGTGTTTTTGTGTTATGGTATTTGAAACCGGTATCCCTAAAACACTATAACACCAAAAGACTATCATACAAAAAAATGAAAAACAGTATCATCACTAGGGTCGTTATTTTAGGTACGATTGCCATCTTTGGCATTATCGCTATGCAGACCTATTGGGTGTTGAGCACATGGAACATCAACGAAGCAGAATTCAACAAAAAAGTACATCTGGCGCTCTATAATGTTGCGCGCTCCCTGTCCGAATTAAGCGGCACGACACTCCCTGCGCGAAATATTATTCGGCAACGGACGACCAATTACTATGAAGTCAATATCGCAGATGAAATTGATACCCAGAATTTAGAGTATTTTTTGCAGCGCGAACTGGAAGCCCTGGCACTCAATATCGACTTTGAATACGCTGTGTTTGATTGCCATACCGATGAAATGGTTTATGGAAATTATTGCAGCTATTCGCACGATAAAAAAGTGGATGTCGAAATTAGTAAATTCCCTAATTATCAAGAGTTTACATATTATTTTGGAGTAAAATTTCCCACGCGTTCGGGTTTTTTATTCAGCAAAATGCAATTGTCGCTTATTTTATCCGTCATACTCATGGTCACCGTGGTGTTTTTTACTTATTCGATGTTTGTGATTCTGCGACAAAAGCGCCTGTCAGAAATGCAGAAAGATTTTATCAATAATATGACCCATGAGTTTAAAACGCCTATTTCCACGATCAAAATTTCGGCGGATGTATTTTTGAGTAATCCACAAGTGCAAGAAAATCAACGACTTTTGCAATATGCAAATATTATCAAAGACCAAAATCAACGATTGAATAATCAGGTAGAAAATGTATTGCAGTTGGCGCGCATCGAGCGCGGTAATTTTGCGCTCAAGCTGGAACGGATTGATTTACAAGAGTTTTTACAAGATATTGTTTCCAGCGTAAGTGTACAAATCGAAAAAATGGGGGGACAACTTACAACACAATTTTCTGAAGATCAGATTTTTATAAAAGCAGATCGCCTGCATTTGTCGAATGTGTTATACAACCTCTTGGATAATGCTACAAAATATTGTCGCAAAGCGCCTGAGGTTACTTTGATTTCAAAAAAAGAAGGGCAACAAGTGCGGATTACCATTGCAGATCAGGGAATCGGTATACCGAAAGAGCAGCAATCAAGGGTTTTTGAAAAATTTTATCGCGTACCCACCGGAAATGTGCATGATGTAAAAGGCTTTGGCCTTGGATTGTTTTATGTGAAAACCATTTGTCAAAAGCATGGCTGGAAAATTAAACTGGAAAGTGAGGAAGGAAAATGCACAAGGATAAACATTTGTATGCCAATTGAAAAATAGAAAATCTTGCTTTACCTTAAAACACCCGAAAACGATACCATGAACAAGAAAGCTCATATTCTGTACGTTGAAGACGACGAAAGCCTGAGTTTTGTGACCCGCGATAATCTGGAGTTACAAGGCTACGAAATTACCCATTGCCTGGATGGCAGAAAAGCGCTGGATGCATTACAAACAGTGCAATTTGACTTGTGTGTACTCGATGTGATGCTGCCGGAAGTGGACGGTTTCACCATAGCGCGGGAGATTCGCAAATCCGATCCGCACGTGCCGATCCTCTTTCTATCCGCCAAATCACTCAAAGAAGATAAAATCCAGGGTTTGAAATTGGGTGCCGATGATTATATCACCAAGCCATTCAGCATTGAAGAATTGGTGCTGAAAATTGAGATTTTTCTACGCCGGAATAAGGTGACGCAGCCCAAGCCACAGACGCATATAGAATTAGGCAAATATGAACTGGATTATCTCAATCTTACCCTTGCCAATAATGGACATAGCAAACGCCTTACTCAAAAAGAAGCAGATTTGTTGCGTTATTTGGCAGCGCATCGGAATCAAGTTGTCAAACGATCTACAATTTTAGAGGAACTTTGGGGCGAAGATGATTATTTTCTGGGGCGCAGCCTGGATGTTTTTATCTCTCGCTTACGCAAATACTTGAATGATGATGCGCGTATTCGCATTGAGAATATTCATGGAGTGGGATTTTGCTTTCATGTGAAAGACTAATATTAAATTTGAAATATAAAAGTGGAGATTTGAAAATTAGTAAGCTCAAAATCAAGCATTTTAACAAGTGTAATGCCTTGATTTTGATAATTTTAAGGACGTTTAAAATCTCTTTTCCCGCCAGTTTTTTCCATGAGCATTACTTCTTTTATTACAATATCATGCGAAAAAGCTTTGCACATATCATAAATCGTAAGCGCGGCAATGCTTGCGCCCACCATCGCCTCCATTTCTATGCCTGTTTTCGCGGTAACCGTTGCTGTGCAATCAATTACTATTGCTCGATTTTCATTTACTTGAATATCAATTTGGCAATTTTCCATTCCAATGGGGTGACATAAGGGAATGAGTTCCCCTGTTCGCTTGGCTGCCATTACGCCTGCTATAATCGCCGTTTGAAAAACCGGGCCTTTTTTGGTATGAATTTCTTCTTTTTCCAATAAATCCACTACTTCCGATGGCAATAAGACGATACTTCGCGCCCGTGCCATGCGTCGCGTCGCAGTTTTTTTACCTACATCTACCATCGAAGGATTTCCGGCTGCGTCCAGGTGGGTAAATCGCTCTGACATACTTAAAAAATTTTAGGAGAATGATTTTCTCAAAACGCATTCGGGAGCGCTAATGTTTTTAGTCGGCTATCAGGAAAATAACTTTATCACCTTTCATGTGGGAGCCTCACAGAAAGTAAAAGAGATGTGTAATTAATTTAAAAATTAGCAATAAAGTATTTTCACCTGCTATGCAGATGTTTAGGTATTAAATTTTCATTAAAATGAGGAGTGTAAATTTGAGGCTTGCGCTTACCAATGGTAGATACTTAAATCTGTTTTGAGAAAATTGCCAGTGAAGGGGGGAATTGGCTTTTTGAATTATCTGGGTTCGTGCAAAAAGATATTGACCGCAGCTACAGCAGTTTGCAATTTGTCGTAATCCAGATAATAATGAATGAATTTACCATCGCGCTTGGTTTGTACCACGCCAGCCATTCGCAAGATGCGCAAATGCTGCGAAGTGATCGATTGCTCCAGCTTGAGGTTATTGTAGATTTTATTGACGTTGATCATTTCGTTTTGGTCAATAAATTCAATAATTTTCAAGCGAAGCGGATGCGCTACAGCTCTCAGAATGTCAGAAGAAACCTGGAGTTTCTCGTGATTGATGTTCACTTTAGCCTTTCTCATAGTTTTTTGTGTTGTGTAGTTTCTGAAATAAGATTAGCAAATATGCGTTTTTTATTGTTTTTTTCAAAATTACAAAATAACAAGCTCATTGCGAGTGACTTGCAACCGCAATTAAATCATATTTGCCAACTCAAAGCTCAGGGGGAGGAAACGGGAAAAAAGCTGTGGAGGACGAACCTCTCACACAGCTTTTTTTTGGTTTATGGTGAAATTAATAAAAATCGGAAAAATGCGTACATTTTATGCAGCTAATTCTTCCACCAAACGCGAAATTTGAGCCAAACGGTCTTTATCCAGCGAATAGTTGATGAATTTGCCCTGACGCTCCGTGATCACCACACCAGCACGGCGAAGAATCGCCAAATGTTGTGATGCAACCGATTGCTCCAGGCGTAGCTTGATGTAGATGTCCGTCACTGTCATGTTTCCATGCTCTTCCAGTAGATCAACGATCCGTTGACGCAGCTTGTGATTGATGGCGCGTAGCACCAATACTGCTTTGCGCAGCTCTGCATAGTCAAGCTGGATGTTGTTTTTACCCTTTTTTAGGGTGATGGTTTCATTTTTTTGCTTTCTCATAATAATGTTGTTTTGTAGTGAACTTTGAAGGAACGTTTCAAATACTGTACCAATTTTGAAAACACACCTTCATTTTTTAATCTGCGTAAACTTTTAATTTTTCTAAGCAAATATATGAAAATATTTACAAAATAAAAATATGTGCTATACAAACGCAAGTTTTATTTTCCTATTGCTCAGATTTTTCCAGAAAATCAAAAATTTCATCCAATTCTTCAAATGACTTGTAGCCAACCTTTTCTTCTACTCCTCCTTTGACGCATAAACCATAAGGAAGTAACATATTTAAAAAATTATTTAACATTTCTTTTTGAAAATCTATACTAAACATAATAGAAAAATGATTACACCAATCCTGTAAGTGTTCTATTAAAAATGGGTTGCCTGCCTGCAAGTCCTGCCAAAAGATGTTATTTTTTTCAAAATTTAGGATAAATGCTTGCACCCGGGGCTGAAATAATTCCAATTCTGCCCTTATTGCCTCTGGGCTTGTCGTTTTTTCTATCACAATTTCTTTTAATATGGGTACGGATGATTGCAAATCGATCAAGGTTTCTAAATCGGTAAACATATTCACTTGTACCGCATCCAGCTCCAGCGCTTGCGTTTGTTGACGAATATCAACAGCCGAAGCCATTCCAAATTCACCTATAAATTGGACGCCGTCCACCCATTCACGAATGGCGCTCATCTGTGCAGGAGGTAGATAAGTTTCGGAACCTTCGTCAAAATCAAAACTGAGCCACGCCACTTCGCGGGCAGCAAAATAACGAGCATCGGTCAAATTGGTAATCGGGCCGGCTTTTATTTTTGTTTTAAGCATTGTAATGCGAAAAATTTATATTTTGTAATGTCGCAAAAGTACAAATTATGGCAGACGAAAGCTATTTCGATTTGGTGTATGAAGTGGTGCGCCATGTGCCTTATGGGCGCGTGACGACCTACGGGGCGATCGCCGATTACCTGGCCCTCGGCTCGGCGCGTATGGTTGGCTGGGCCTTGAATCAGTGTTCTTCGGGCGACGGTGTGCCTGCGCATCGAGTGGTCAATCGATTGGGAGAACTCAGCGGGCGACATCATTTCAATCCGCCGTCCTTGATGCAACATTTATTGGAACATGAAGGGATAAAGATAGAAGAAGATAAGGTACGCGATTTCAAGCAATTGTTCTGGCATCCGCAGGAATTAGATTTGGAGTAAGGCAAATTGATCTGGTTTTTGTCTTCTCATATTTTTCAAGTATTTTTGAGTATGATAAATGTGGCACATTTACTAAATGCGCCACATTCACTAAATGGTAAAATAAAGCGATAATGAAGTGGGCATTTAGCATCCAGCCCAAGATAAAAGCCGCATTTTTGCTGGCGATTATCTGCGTGGCGGTATTGGTGAATATGTTTTGGGAACGACAGAATATTTCCGACATAAATGATTCATTTTCTTCTATTTATGAGGATCGGCTATTGCCGGCCACCTATGTTTTTCATCTGACCGACCATTTGTATCAAAAGCGACTTATCCTGGAAAGGTATTTTTATAAAAATGCTCAAACAGACCTCGAAAAGGATGTGATAGCATTGCAAAATCACGATATTGCTATGGATACACTCATCAAGGATTTTGAGGCGACCTATTTAGTAGAAAAAGAAGGAAAATTGCTCAAGGATTTCAAACGGGAGCTTCGAGCTTATAATGATTTGGAACAGCAGTTTGTAAGTGATTTGAAAAAGGATTTTACTTCAGAAATAAGTGAAAATGCTTTCGCAAAATTATTTGATGCGGCAAAAGGTGAGCTTACGCAATTGAGTCAAATTCAGATAGATGTGGGAAAAAAATGAAAGAAGACTCAGGCGAAAAGCTGCCAGTACTAATCTCCTTACCAATTTGGATGCTTTATTTATTATTGTAATGGGTTTGATCATTCAGGTGTTGATTTTTACATCAAAAACGGTTGTACCCAAAGCGCCCCAGCGGCACGAATTAAACTAAAATCCTATGTTGAGCGTCCAATCGGCAAGTGAAATTGTGCTTGAAAATGCAGTTGATTTTGGACTTGAATCTGTTCCAATTGCTGAGGCCGTTGGGCGAATCCTGGCAGAACCTCTCCTGGCAGACCGCGACTTCCCACCGTTTGATCGGGTTACGATGGATGGCATTTCGATTGATTATCAGTCTTTTGCAAAAGGTCAACGCGAATTTTCGATAGCTGGAATGCAAGTAGCCGGCGCGCCGCAGCTTGCCTTAGAAGATGCGAAGCATTGCCTGGAAGTGATGACGGGTGCGATGCTGCCCAAAAGTGCGGATACGGTGATTCGCTATGAGGATCTGGAAATCAGCAACGGTATAGCAAAATTGGTAGAAGAGGCAGTAATTTCAGGACAAAATATTCATAAACAAGCGTCAGATCGAAAGCAAGGTGAAGTGATTGTGCCAGCGAATCGCTTGCTTTCTCCTGCGGAAATCGGCGTGGCCGCTACCGTTGGCAAAGCAACTTTATATGTAAAAAAATTGCCACGTGTCGTTATCATTTCTACCGGAGATGAGATTGTGGAAGTTCAGGAAAATCCTTTTCCACATCAAATTCGCTCGTCCAATGCTTACACGATTCAAGCTTTTTTAAGCAAATGGAAAATTCCAGCAGCCCGATTGCATTTGCAAGATAATCGGGATGCCACCATTGAAGGATTGCGAAAAGCATTGTCTGATTTTGATGTAATTCTGTTAAGCGGTGGCGTGTCGGAAGGCAAACTCGACTACGTGCCGGAGGCCTTGGCGACGCTGGGCGTACAAAAATTATTTCACAAAGTGCAACAGCGGCCGGGCAAACCCTTTTGGTTTGGCAAAACTTCGGATGAGAAAATTGTATTCGCGCTTCCGGGCAATCCGGTGTCAGCGTTTATCTGTACTTTGCGATATTTTGAACCCTGGCTTCAGAAAAGTTTGGGTTTGACTGTATCAAAAATGAAATTTGCCGTTTTGAATGAGGCGGTTGATTTTAAACCGAATCTGACTTATTTTTTGCAAGTGCGCCTGGAAGCTAATGAATTTGGGCATTTGTTAGCAATTCCTTTGGAGGGCGGTGGCTCAGGCGATTTGGCAAATCTGACGGAAGCAGATGGTTTCCTGGAACTACCTGCCGGGAAAGATGTTTATGAAAAAGGCAGCGTATATGCTGTTTGGATGTATCGGTAAGTTTGAGGTTTTTAGGTATTAAAAAATGAAGATGAAAGGTTCTTTTCAAATAGCAAAATTATTTGGCATTCCAGTGCAAATCCACTGGACTTTTGGGCTGGTTTTTGTATGGGTATTTTACGAAGGCTTTGCGGGCGACTGGGATTGGGAGTCTATTGCCTGGTCAATGCTCTTTGTACTGGCATTATTTGCTTGCGTTGTGATGCACGAGTTTGGTCATGCCCTTACCGCTCGACGCTATGGCGTGAGCACCCGCGACATTATCTTATCGCCGATTGGCGGTATTGCCAGGCTTGATCGACTTCCTGAAAAACCAATGCAAGAATTTTATGTGGCAATTGCAGGGCCTTTGGTCAATGTTGCTATCATGATTCTGTTGTCGCCTTATTTATTGTCGGTGACAGAAGATCAACGAGAGCAGTTATTCAGCATTTTTAATAAATCCAATAATGTTTTTACACGCGACTTGACGCCGCTTGATCTTTTTCTGTTTGGTTTGATTTTTCTCAATGGTACGCTGGCAGTTTTTAATTTACTACCAGCCTTTCCAATGGATGGCGGGCGCGTCCTTCGGGCTTTACTTTCCCTGAAATTGGGGAGGATGCGTGCTACGCGTATTGCTGCTTATGTAGGGCAGTTTTTGGCAGTTTTATTTTTAATTTATGGCATTTGGCAGAGTAGCCCCGTCATTGCTATCATTGGCGTGTTTGTTTTTTTGATGGCAGCTAATGAGTTTCGGATGGTGCGAATGGATACTGCACTAGAAAATTACACCGTAGCCGATGTGGTGCGGAGCAATTTCACGCGGATTTATACGAATGATTCTATGGAAACCGTAGCCGATACGGTGGCACATGGTTGGGAGAAAAGTTTTTTGGTGTTTGACCAATGGCAAAATCTAAAAGGGGTACTTCCAGAAGCAAATATTATGAAATCAGTTAAGCAAAAAGCCTTTGACCAGACAGCCGCGCACTTTATGGAGGAAGAATACGAATCTTTATTGCTGCAAGATTCTTTGAAAAATGTCTTCTGGCATGTTCAGCAAAATACAAATAATGTTTATCCTGTATATGATCAGGGCAGCGCCCAATTAGTAGGCGTTCTCGACCCAGCAATGTTGTATCATTTTATAAAAATGAAAGGAAAATGATTTCCAATTGCTCAGCTTACATCAAGCCAAGGACTGATATTTATTGAGCCCAAAAACGAATCAACAATTCAATCACCCAATCAATCAATTATTCTATTCCTTCTTCTCCGCAGTGGAGGCCGGTTTATCGGGAAGCCCCAATTTTGCTTTCAATAAAGGCATTATATCATCTGTTTCCTGTGCAAAAAGAATTGCATTAAAAATACTCGTATCAAAAATCAACACATAGCCATTGGCTTTAGCGATCTCATCGATGGCTTTTTCAGCTTTATCAATAACAGGCTTCAGCAATTCTTCCCGTTTCGACTGTAATTCTTGGGTAATTTGTTGCTCATAAGCAGCAATTGCTTGCCGCTGTGTCTCTAAGGTATCTTGCAACTGTTGCTGCTGAAGCGGCGAGAGCGCGCCAGACTGTACATCTTGCAAAGCTTTCACGTATCTCTCCTGGAATGCTTTGGCCATTTCTTCGCCTTTAGCTACAAGGTCTGTTTGAAGTTTCTTCAATTCATCGTCCGCAGCTTTGGTCTCCGGCATCAGTGCGACCAGATTACCGAAATTAAGATGACCATATTTTTGAGCAGATGCGCTTGCCGCGAATGTTGCCAGCAAAAGCACAAATAAGAATTTCTTCATTGGTTCTATTTTTTCAAATTTTCCGCAAAGGTAAAAGAAGCCTTTGAACTACACTAATTTTTGACAAATGATTAAAATTCAACCAGGAACGATTTGTTATTATAAATTTTTTAAAACAAAAAGTTTAAATTTAATTTGTTTAATTAAAACAAAATGTTTTATTTCGAGGCATAAATCCTTGACAGTATGAATAAGCAGTATGTTACATTTTCAAAAGACCTCAAAAAAGAGCCAAAGGTTGTACGGCGCCGATTAAATGAAAAGGTCAGGCGCCATTGGCCCAAGCTACTCGTATTGGTGACCTTGGCGTATATTATTTATAGAAAGGACGTCAGCATTGACTTGTATCTGAATGGTATGCAAGCAGATGTGATTTTTGAGGCGCCCGAAAATATTTCATTCCAAACAGATTCAAAAGAATCTCCTGTTTCGCAGAGTGCGATGAACGTATCCTTGTTGGAAAATGAAAAAATAACCGAAACGCGTCCTGTCGCTTCCAAAGATAATTTGGCGAATACCTACTCCAATATGACCTACACCGAAGGGGTTTTCGCTACCAAAGACTCAGAGGGGGCGCGCATCGCCAAGCGTCGCAAGCAAGAGGCTTATGTCAAACGCTTTGCCAACACTGCGCAGGCCGAGCGCGACAAATTTGGCATTCCGGCAAGTATCATCCTGGCGCAAGGACTGCTCGAAAGCGACGCGGGCGACAGTAGATTGGCGACTCAAAATCGAAACCACTTTGGTATGAAATGCTTTTCGCGCAGTTGCAAGAAAGGGCATTGCAGTAATTATACCGACGATTCGCACAAGGATTTTTTCCGCATTTACAAAAACGACTGGGAGAGCTACCGCGCCCACAGCTATTTATTGCAGGCAGATCGCTATCGCAATTTATTTAAATTGGATAAAAAAGACTATAAAAATTGGGCGCTGGGCTTGAAAAAAGCGGGCTACGCCACCGATAAACATTACGGAGAGAAATTAATAAACTTGATAGAGGATTTGAAATTGTATGCGTATGATTAAAGAGGAATACGTTACTGATTGCAGCGATTTGTAATATTAGTGAACTTGAATAGAAAATCCCCTGACGTTGCCACCAGAGGATTTACTTGGAGGTCGGGAGCGGATTCGAACCGCCGTACGAGGTTTTGCAGACCTCTGCCTAGCCACTCGGCCACCCGACCGTATTAAAATAGGAGATTGGAAATCAGAGATATGAAATCCCCTTTTCACAATCGAATCGCAAAGGTAAATCATTTTTCTGAATAATGCCAGCATTCCTTTTTTGAAATAAGATTTTTTTAACACCTATCGAATAAGTGTCAGCATTCCCGCATATTCGGCATTCGTGCCATCTGCTGTGGTCAGCCGAATATAATATACATAGCCTCCCTGCGGCATATCCCTGCCAGCCGCTTTGCCATCCCATGCGTCGTCTATATTTCGGGCTTCAAAAACCCTTTCGCCCCAGCGATTGTAAATGACCATGCTGTAATCGTTAAGTTCCCCAAACGGCAGGATCGGCTTGAATTCTTTGTTCGCACCATTGGGTGCAAATGCGTTGGGGATATATAATTTCAAATCCTGCGTAGCACAAGCAAGGTTGGAACGAGATTCTACCATCAATATTTTTCCATCTGGCAAGGATAGTGAGACTTTGGCAAGTACAAAATAACAGGCGCCGACGGCATCAGGATTATTGGTATCAACAGCATCCTTGTATTCAAACGTTCCATCAGGAGAAGTAGCAATGAACACAGGGACGCCGCTTGCAGGCTGGCGATATAGTTCATAACTAATATTGGAGGCGTATTCATTTTTGTAAGCCGTCCAACGCAAAAGATTTTCAGAACCCTGGTTTTGTACTTCCAGAAAAATGGTCGTAACGGTATTGGATTGAACCTGCACATCGCAGGCATCCGTAGTGTTTATTTGATAGGTAATTGGATTTCCCGAAAGGTTCACATTTTCATCCACAAAGCTATTGTTGCGGCTCAGAGGAGATGGCGGCATACCTGAAAAAATAGCAGAAAGATTGGCGTTGCCTTGTGATCGGAGGATTTCTGCGTCATCGATAGCGGCATTGTTATTCCAGAACCAACTCAGATTCACTGTGTTATCGGGTGTAATGGTTGCATTGGTGACCACTAATTCAGAAACGCCAGGCACTACATCGAGTGTAAGACAAATGATATTGGAAGTGGAATTGTAAATCGTATTATTTTCTTCTGCTTGAATCGAAAAGCAATATTCTATGCCCGGCTGTGCATTTTCAAAAACAAATGTATTCTGGTCACCAGCCACTTCACCTTGCAACTTAGGCAGGGCGTTGTTTTCTCTCACCCATATTTTGTTGGTACTAATGCCTTGCCCCCAATTCTGATAGGCGTTCCAGCTAAGTCTTACGGAGCGATCACAAGCGCTTCCTACCTCTGCTGTCAAGAACATAGTGTTGTGAGGTGCTGGCACAAGACTACTGTTGCCACATCGGTCGATTGCCACGATAAAATATGTTTCTGTACGTTCCTCAGGATGAGCCGTGGTGTCGAGATAGGTAACGCTATTATAAACGGTATCAATCGTGATCGTCCCAGAGGGTGAATTCTTGGAAATAACATAGGCAAATACTTCAGGGGAGTAAGCGCTTGCTGTCCTGGGCAATCATAATCACTGGTCATATAATAAAACCAGGCTCTGTTATTAGCATCTGATCGAAAAAAGCTTGTTTGATTAGGGTCGGTAATCGTTGTTAATATTTGATAAGGTCCGATTCAGTTTGACTAAAATAAATATTATACGCTCGAAAAGCGCCACAGGTATTGTTTGGAATATTCCAAAAAAGGGTATCGTTTTTTACACAAATTAATTCAGGCGCAGCTATCTGTGCATTGGTCTTGTCAATGTTTGAAAAAATAAAAAAAGCAATAAATACTATTTGAAAGAAAAGACGCAGCGAAGCTGAACGAACCATCCAATCATTCATTAATCCAATCATCCCATCATCCAATATTCCTAAAAAAAATCGTTTCATTGTTCCAACTTTTGACGAAATAACGCTTCCAGTTTTGCCATCGGAAAGCGATCAGCCAGGCGATATTCTAATACTAAATCTTCTGTGATATTTTTCTTGTAATACACTAATCCCAAGCCTTCGGCGTACCATTCGGTGGTAGAAAATTCGCGTTCAAAGAAGCCTTCCTGTTCATGTGACAAAAGTTCGCGTACTTCAAAAATCACTGCATCGTGGTGCTTGTTTTGAAAAACAAAAGTCGTATCACCAGCGTAACGGCGATTTTTGATCAACGTCATGGTCGCTCCCCCTGTAGAAGGTGGTTGCCAGCTTACTTTGTACAAAAAAATACCACCAGAATCTCTTACTTCAAACGGAAAAACGCTGCCCGCTATTATCTCGGCTTCGATGCGTTGTTGCTGACCACTCGAATCGGTCTCGTATAATTGCAAATCCTGAAGCAACATACCATTTTTGACCAATTCCTCCCGCGAAAACTGCAAAGGTGTCAGGTCGGGGGCATAATTCGTGCCTGTGAAATATACCGCAGAATCCAGCACAATCGAGCGGAAATACCAATAATTGGGTGCTAAAGAATCGTTATTGACGGAGCGATATTCATACACCAAGCCATCTTGAAGTTGCTTTAGCGGAAAGTAATACTCGCGGATATTCTTGACGCCATCGTCGCCGCAGCTTGTCAGCATCATTGCAAAAGTGGCGCAAATGATAATTCCGAAAAAAAATCGCATAGATACTTGATTATTCTCCATTCAACCCTGTAAGTTTGCCGAGTGTTTAAAGAAACGTGTCATATTGTCACAAAAGTATAACTTTTCGACTTTGGTACGTCAATTGATCGAAATATTGGATATTTGGATGAACGATTGATTTTGAGATTTTTTCTAAAAGCCTAATAATCAGTCAATCTATCACCCAGTCATTCAATTGAAAATATTAGAAATTCCCAAATATGTTAGGTTTCATAAAAAAAATGTTTGGTACGAAATATGATCGGGATGTAAATACTTATATGCCGGTTGTACACCAAATAAATGATTTTTTTGAAGAGTATAAATCCTTGAGTAACTGCTGAACACTTGACGGGTATTGACAATGATATCAAAACTATTGAGGAAGAGGCAATTAACGAGGAAGATATTCTGAAAAAAGAAGAGCTTTTTGAAGAAATTGATAAGCTGGTTGAAGAACGCGATAAAGAACTGGAAATCATCCTGAAAGATATTTTGCCAGAGGCTTTTGCAGTTGTGAAGGAAACCGCTCGCCGCTTCAATGAGAGTGAAACACTTGTCGTTACTGCCCTCGACCACGATCGTGAACTTGCCGCAAAATCTGGTAAAACCTACGTTAAAATTGAAGGAGATAAGGCCATTTGGCACAACAAATGGACAGCTGCCGGGGGCGACATTACCTGGAATATGGTACACTATGATGTGCAACTCATTGGTGGTATGGTACTCCACAATGGTATCATTGCAGAGATGGCTACTGGGGAAGGTAAAACCTTAGTGGCGACTTTGCCTGCTTATCTGAATGGACTCAGCGGACAAGGGGTACACATCGTGACGGTGAATGATTATTTGGCTCGACGGGATGCGGAGTGGGTAGGCCCGATTTTTGAATTTCTACTGCTCACCGTAGATTGCATCGATAAATACCGTCCGCACTCTCAGGAACGCCGGAATGCTTACCTCTGCGACGTCACATACGGTACGAATAATGAATTTGGCTTTGATTACCTCCGCGATAATATGGTGCGTTCGCAAGATGAAATGGTGCAGCGCAAATTGCACTATGCCATGGTGGATGAAGTGGACTCCATTTTGATTGACGATGCCCGAACCCCATTAATTATCTCCGGCCCAGTAGGACAAGACAGCGAAGATGAAGAATACGTGGTGCTGAAACCTTTTGTAGAAAGACTCATTAATGCCCAGCAAAAACTGGCAACACAATATTTGGCGGAAGCTAAAACCCTTTTCAAACAAGGTAAACTTGGTACTCAAGAAGGCGAAGCTGGTATGGCGCTGCTGCGGGCGTATCGGGCATTGCCAAAGTCACGGGCGCTGATTAAGTTTTTGAGCGAAGAAGGTGTAAAAGTGACGCTCCAAAAGGCAGAGAATTTCTACATGCAGGAGCAATCAAAAAATATGCACTTGGCAGATGCGCCGCTCTATTTCACGATTGATGAGAAAAATCGCCAGGTGGAACTCACGGATTTGGGGTCGGAATATTTGGCAAAAGGACAGGAAGACCCCGAAATGTTTGTGATGCCCGATATCGCTTCACGGATGGTGGAAATTGATAGCAATGAAAACCAAAGCAAAGCAGAGAAAGAAACCGCTAAGAACTTGTTGGGACAGGAATTCGCTTTGAAATCGCGCCGTCTCCATGCCATGAGCCAGTTGTTGAAGGCTTATTCCTTGTTTGAAAGAGACGAAGAATATGTAGTGATTAATGGGGAAGTAAAAATCGTAGATGAGCAAACGGGGCGTTTGATGGAAGGTCGTCGATATTCAGATGGTTTGCACCAGGCATTGGAGGCAAAAGAAAACGTGAAGGTTGGCGAAATCACGCAAACCTATGCCACCGTTACTTTGCAGAATTATTTCCGAATGTACCATAAACTGGCAGGTATGACTGGTACTGCGGAGACCGAAGCCAGCGAATTTTGGGAAATTTACAAATTAGATGTTTCTGTTATTCCTACGAATAAACCAATCGTCCGAGATGATCGTCAAGACTTGGTTTTCAAGACTTCTCGTGAGAAATTCAACGCTGTAATTGATGAAATTGTTAAACTGAGCGAGGCCGGGCGACCAGTTTTGGTGGGTACCACTTCGGTGGATATCTCTGAAAAATTGAGCCGGATGCTCAAATTGCGTGGACTTGAACATAACGTACTGAATGCCAAGCAACACCAACGCGAAGCAGAGATTGTAGCGGAAGCAGGTAAGCCCGGGAAAGTAACGATTGCTACCAATATGGCCGGTCGCGGCACAGACATTAAAATTTCCGATCAAGTAAAAAAGGCTGATGGTCTGGCGATTATCGGTACAGAACGACACGATTCACGTCGGGTAGATCGACAGCTGCGCGGTCGCGCTGGTCGTCAGGGTGATCCCGGTACTTCTCAGTTTTATGTGTCTTTGGAAGATAATTTGATGCGTTTGTTCCAGTCGGATCGTATTGCCAAATTGATGGATCGCATGGGCCATAAAGAAGGCGATGTGATTCAGCATTCGATGGTGACCAAATCTATCGAACGGGCGCAGAAAAAAGTGGAAGAAAACAATTTCGGAATTCGCAAGCGCTTGCTCGAATACGATGATGTAATGAACATTCAGCGGGAAGCGATTTATAAAAAACGCCGCAACGCTTTATCTGGTGATCGTTTGGCGGTGGATTTGAATACGATGTTCCATTCGCAGATCGAAAATCTGGTGGAAAAAAATAGATCAGGTGGTGATTTTGAAGCATTCCGCCGGGAAGCCCTTGCTACGATTGGCTTTGTGCCAGAAATGGATGCAGCGGGATTCCGCGAGGCTTCTGTGGATAATGTGATTGAGCAAGTAGAGGCGCAGTTCTACGAATTCTATTATCGCAAATCTGATAATATTACAAGCATATTGCTACCGCAAATCAAGCAAGTATTTGAAACCAAAGGTAATCATTACAAGCGTATTCTGGTTCCTTTTAGCGATGGGCGTTCGCATCCGCTGGTCATTACTGCCGATATTGAAAAAGCGATTAAATCCAGTGGTAAATCGATCGTTCGAGACATTGAAAAAGCGATCACCCTTGCCATTATTGACGATAAATGGAAAGAGCATCTTCGCTCAATGGACGAATTGAAAGAATCGGTGCAGGCAGCTTCTTTCGAGCAAAAAGACCCGCTGGTGATTTATAAAATGGAGGCTTATAACCTCTTCGAGCAATTGATTTTTGAAGTGAATGAATCGGTTACGTCTTATCTGTCGAAAGGGATGCTGGTCTTGCCTGATGGTCGCCCGTTAGAGCAAGCACGAGAGCAAAAAACCGATTTGAGCAAAACAAAAACCAGCCGTTCTGATTCGGAAGATGCTGCCCGTCAGGCGGCCGAAGCAGTAAGTGGCCGCACCAAAGTAGAAACCGTGCGTCGGGTAGAAGATAAAATAGGGCGCAATGATCCTTGTCCTTGCGGTAGCGGTAAGAAATACAAGCATTGTCACGGGAGAGCGTAGATGGAGATGAGGTGACGGGGCGACTTTGAGCTTGGAGAAGCGCATTAATTCAGATGAGTTGATGCGCTTTTTCTTTTTGTGTAATACTAAAATAAAATCGTGATTGCGCATTTAATTTTTACATTTATTTAAAAATCAACATATTATAAATTGTTGACTGGGTACTAATATAATTATACAATGCTTTAGGAGTTGTCCTGAAAGACTTTTTCTAATTGCTTTGAAATATAAAGTTGGTAGGTAGATTTGAAATTTTTATTATATCCTTGAAAAGAAAAAATTATATTGCTTTTATCATCTATTAATAAAAAATGAGGAAATCCTTCCGGCAAATATTTCCTTTCCTCCTTTTTTTTTTTTTTTTGTCCTTTCCCTCTCCCCCCCGCGGGGATTTTTTTTTTTTTTTTTTCAAGAGCCCCCCCCCCCAAAACCCCCCTTTCGTCCGGTTTCTAAGGATAACTTTGCCTAAGGATTTCACCACAACAAGCGAACAACCTCTAATAAAATTTATAAAAATGATCACGCGTTCAGATGAGATTTTAAGATTAGGCACTCAGAGAATAGATGCGCTTTATTTTTATGGAAATATATTGTTTAAAAGCAGAAAATGTGGTGCAATAATGATTTTTTGTGATATATTGCGGTCAAATTATGAATAAGAATATCTGACGAAATTGCACTGTTGAAACATTATAAACCCCGTGACTACATGGACTTAGCGAGTTTTATAGAACACACGATTCTTAAAGCGGATTGCTCTCTGGACGAAATCAAGCGCATTTGTAAAGAAGCTACTCAATTCAATTTCCCTATTGTATGCGTGCCGCCTTTTTATGTGAAAAGCACTTTCGAGTTATTGGCTGAAATTCCCACCAAAATAGCAACGGTGATCGGATTCCCGATGGGATATTCGACTACAGCTGCTAAAGTGGAAGAAATCAAACGAGCCATTGATGATGGCGCAAGTGAACTTGATGTAGTGGTCAATATCTGTGCAGTGAAAAGTGGAATGTGGAATTATGTGAGAAGTGACATCGATAGCGTTGTCACAGCGGCACATTTGAAAGGTAAAATAATCAAAATTATCCTGGAAACAGGCTTGCTTACAGATGATGAAATTCGGCAATTATGTGAGATTTGTCTGGAGGTGAAGCCCGATTTTGTAAAAACCTCCACCGGCTTTAATGGCGAAGGCGCTACCGTCCATACGGTTGAAAGATTAAAAGCATTCTTGCACAATCAAATCAAGATAAAAGCCTCTGGTGGCATTCGCACGAAAGAAGATGCTTTGCGTTTACTGGAAGCAGGCGCGACCCGGATTGGAAGTTCCTCCAGTGTGATGATGATGAATGATTAAACCGAAGTTTCTTTTCTAATAGATTGGTTTACCAATAATTAACAGCATTCTAAGCGTTTTCCATTGAATAAATAAGCAGCAATTGCTTATCTTTGCAAAAAAGAAATTATGCTTAGGGGAATCTTGTTATTGCTGGCTTTTGGATGTACGCTTGCCTTAAGTGCCCAAAATATTCAGATCAAAGAAGATCCGACCATCACTCAAATGATGGAACGCTTTGCCACGATCAATAAATCAACCACCACGGTAGAAGGCTGGCGGGTACAGGTACTGGCGACTCCAGACCGTCAAAAACTGGAGAGCGCCCGGCAAGTTTTTCAATACAAATACCCTAATATTCCGGTGGATTGGGTGCATGCCAATCCCTGGTACAAACTATACGCAGGAGCTTTCCCTTCCAAATTGGAGGCAATTCGATTACAATATTTACTAAAAAGAGATTATCCCAGTTCTTATCTGGTGCGCGACAACACAGTGCGCCCGGCAGAGTTGATCGGTGTTTATTGAGCCAAATAGAAAGCATGACATGAGGAGTAAAAGAGAAGCCGAAGGAATAAGGAATATTGATCGAATTACTTTTTCTATTTTTTTGGCCTTTGTAACGGTTGGTTGGTTGATGGTGTACGCCGTCAGTTATAGTCAGGAGGCAGATATAAGTTTTATGAGTACTTCTGCAGGGAAGCAGCTAATTTGGGTAGGTATTTCCTTACTTGTTTTTGCTATTATCTTCATTCTTGACTGGAAAGTGTGGCAAACCTTTGCCTATTTCTTTTATATCCTGGGCATTGTCTTGCTAGTGGCAGTACTTTTCTTTGGCACTACTATTAAAGGTGCGACTGCTTGGTTTGCTTTTGGTGGATTTTCATTTCAACCTTCGGAGGTTGCTAAATTTGCAACGTGCTTGGCAATGTCTGCCTACCTTAGTAATTATCGCACCAATCTCAGGACAACCCAATCCCAATTAATTGCTTTTGGCATATTACTCTTGCCGATAACCTTGATCATGCTGCAACCCGACGCTGGCTCAGCCATTGTGTTTTTATCTTTTCTAATTGTACTCTATCGGGAAGGCTTGTCGCCAAACTACTATGTCGTTGGCTTTTTTTCAGCAACGCTTTTGGTATTAGGCTTAGTCATTAATCCAATTTATATTATTACCACCCTATCCGTTATTGGCATCGGCATACTGGCCTATAATTTTGAAGACAACCGCCGATATTCAATACTTGGCGCAATCACAGTTGCCGTTGGAGCGTATCTCACTACCAGAGAAGGTTGGGGAAATTATGCTTTAATTGCTACATTGTTTATCATTATTATACTCGCAATTGTGCAATGGCGAATGAAACTTGGCAAAAATATTAACCTAGTACTCAGCACTATTATACTTGGAGCTGCACTGTCTTTCGCTGCTAACTTTGGGTTTAATGAAATTTTAAAACCGCACCAACAAGACCGACTCAATGTCTGGTTGCAGCCAAATAAAGCAGATCCCAGAGGGTCTTTGTACAATGTGTATCAATCTCGCTTGGCCATTGGTTCCGGTGGCTTGCAAGGGAAAGGCTATCTGAATGGCACTTTGACTAAACTCAACTACATACCAGAGCAATCAACCGATTTTATTTTTTGCACCATCGGCGAAGAGCAAGGCTTCATCGGAAGTTTTGGCCTTATCGCCCTGTTTACTATGTTTCTTTACCGCATTACCATTATTGCCGAGCGACAACGCTCCAATTTTTCACGACATTACGCTTATTGCGTGGCCGGCATTTTGTTTATTCACATTTTTATCAATATCGGTATGACCATGGGATTGATGCCGATTATTGGCATTCCTTTGCCTTTTATCAGCAAGGGGGGCTCGTCTTTACTGGGTTTCACGGTGATGATTGCTGTTTTATTAAAATTAGATAGCAATCGTTATAAGCTCTAATCTAAAAAAATACACATTGTTTCAATTTATAATAGAACATAAAGATACTCAATCAGAAGCGCGCACTGGTCGAATTGAAACAGGTCATGGGGTCATCAAAACGCCCATCTTCATGCCAGTTGGCACGGTCGGCTCGGTGAAAGCAGTACATCAAAGCGAACTGAGCGACATCATCAAAGCCCAAATCATCCTCGGCAATACTTATCATTTATACCTCCGCCCCGGCACGGAAGTACTTGCAAAAGCAGGCGGATTGCATCATTTCATCAATTGGTCGAAGCCAATGCTCACGGATAGCGGCGGCTATCAAGTTTATTCTTTGAGCCAACAGCGCAAAATCAGCGAAGAAGGCGTCACTTTTGCATCGCACATTGACGGCTCTAAACATTTTTTTACGCCTGAAAATGTGATGGATATTCAGCGTACGATTGGCGCTGATATTATTATGGCTTTTGACGAATGCCCACCTTATCCCTCCGATTATCAATATGCTCAAAACTCAATGGAATTAACGCATCGCTGGCTCAAGCGTTGCATTAATCGCTTTGAGCAAACAGAACCAAGGTATGGTCACGAGCAAGTGCTTTTTCCGATTGTGCAGGGCAGCACTTACTACGATTTGCGGACGGCTTCTGCCGAAACGGTCGCCTCATTTGACTTGAAAGGCAATGCGATTGGTGGTTTGTCAGTAGGTGAGCCTGCTGAAAAAATGTACGAAATCACAGAATTGGTTTGCAAAATTCTACCAAAAAACAAGCCTCGATACCTGATGGGTGTCGGTACGCCGATGAATATTCTGGAATGTATTGCATTGGGCATTGATATGTTCGACTGTGTATTGCCTACGCGGAATGCGCGACATGGCTTGCTGTACACGGCTCAGGGCATTATCAATATCAAAAATAACAAATGGAAAGACGACTTCGACTCAATTGATGCGGAAGCGCCTGCACCCACGAGTCGCCAACATTCTAAAGCTTATTTGCATCATTTGTTTCGTTGCAGCGAAATTTTGGGTATGCAGATTGCGACCTTGCACAACCTGAGTTTTTTTCTTTGGTTAGTCGGCGAGGCACGGCAGCATATTCAAGCTGGTGATTTTTTTACCTGGAAAAACAAGATGGTCGAAGAAATGCAGAGAAGATTGTAACTTTTGTTTTAAATTGCTCCTAAAACCTGAAACCTTCGACCTAAAACTTGATACATGAAACTCATCATCATTAACGGCCCAAACCTTAATTTGCTGGGTACACGCGAGCCAGATATCTACGGCCGCGAAAGTTTTGAGGAATTTTTTGTCCGACTGCAAATTGACTATCCGTCTATTACATTACATTATTTCCAAAGTAACCACGAAGGAGAACTGATTGATAAATTGCACGAAGTGGGTTTCAGTTATGACGGCATTATCATCAACGCTGGCGGCTATTCTCATACCAGCATTGCCTTGGCAGATGCCATTGCAGCCATTCGGACACCCGTTATCGAGGTGCATATTTCCAATGTATTTGATCGAGAGGCTTTTCGGCATCATTCTTATCTAACGGCAAGTTGTATAGGATGCATCGTAGGCTTGGGTTTGAGAGGTTACGAATTAGCAATTGAATATTTTATATAACCTTTTGTCTTGGTCACTCAATGTCCTGGTCACCAAGTCTCCACATCCCTAAGTCACGCTTTAATCTTCCCTCCCGGTACTGGACTCAAATCCAACACCCGTAGGCGTCTTTTTTTGCCAAACTTCCAGGTGCGATATTTGAAAACCTTAGGAATAATCCAACCCGTAATCCAGGAAACGCCCGTCACTACTGCATCCGACCAGCGATAGTTCGTATCTTTATTCCCGTCGGTAAGCGTACCAATCAAGGCATTTGCCGACCAGGAAGCCCCAAACAAGTAAAGTGCGCTGCGCATGGACTTACTCCAACGGATTGTGCGGCGCATTTTTTCAATTTTTGAAACATCCACATAGCGATCTTTCATCACGAGCAGATTCTTTTCTACATCAATATTTTCGATATAGCCAGTGTACCATACGTCGTCGTCGTACAATTTATAATTGATCGCCTCGCCAATGTAGATTTTTTTCGTTTTATAACGACCGTACTTTTCAATTTGAAGAACTTTTTGGGCATGAACCGTAAATGTCAGCAATAGCAAGGTAAATAAGGCGATCAGACGCATCATGGAGTGTTAATTTTAGATTGAAACATTTGGTATTTGGAATCAGTTCTTCGCTTAAAGAGTATTGCCAAATTACTTTTGGTTGCCTGCCAGATATTTTTTGACAAGACGGCGCAGCAAGTCGCGCATTGCTTTTTCAATTTCTTCAAAACTCAATATTTCCGCACCAGTATAAATCACCATCAAAGCAATTTGCTTGTCGCTTGTCGCTTGCTGCTGGTCTGTCAATTTCTCATACAAAATATGCTTATTCAAGCGATAGGCCTCGCGTACCAAGCGGCGGATGCGATTGCGATCCACCGCCCTTTTGAACTTTTTCTTGGAAACGCTTAATGCAAATTGTACTGGAAAATCACTTTTCCGCTCTTCCATTTCTGACCAAACAACCCGCAGCGGATATTGCGCAAAGGAGTTCCCTTCTTTGAACAGTTGTTCAATCACTTTGCGACTTTTGAGTCTTTCTTCTCGTGTGAAAGTGAAATTGGGCATGAGCGCTAAGTTCGGGATTTTTTTATCAAAGTATGTTGCTTTTTCAAAACGCTCACGTCTAAATTCTAAAAACGGATTTACGCATGGAAACATACTCCAAAAACAACCTATCGATCAAAGCCTGGGCAGAAGAAGATCGCCCACGCGAAAAGCTTTTAGCTAAAGGGAAACAAAGTCTTTCAGATGCTGAATTATTGGCGATTTTACTTGGCTCTGGCTCGCGCGATGAAACAGCAGTTGCGCTGGCACAGCGTATCTTGAAATCAGTTGAGAATGACCTCAATGAATTGGGGCGTCGTTCTATTGCTGAATTGACCAAATTCAAAGGTATGGGGGAAGCCAAATCTATTACGATAGTTGCAGCGATGGAATTAGGCCGACGAAGGCAATTGACGGATGTGCGCGAGCGTCCGCAGATTCGCAGCAGTCGTGATGCTTATGATGTGATCGCCCCGATTTTAATAGATTTGCCGCATGAAGAATTTTGGATTCTATTGTTGAATAGGGCTAATAAAGTGATGAGTCGAGAACAAATCAGTCTGGGTGGCGTGGCTGGCACGGTGGTGGATGCTAAGATTATTTTTCGCAAAGCAATTGAAGGAATGGCTTCGAGCATTATTTTGGTGCACAATCATCCTTCGGGGAATTTACAACCCAGCCAACAAGATATTGACCTGACCAAAAAACTAAAAAAGGCAGGTGAAACATTAGATATTTCGGTACTTGACCATTTAATTATTGCGGAAAGCAGTTATTTCAGCTTTGCTGACGAGAATTTGATATAAGATGTGGCGAGTTTTCAAAACCTGCCACATCTCATTTCGGCTCAATAAAACTATCTTTTGTAATTTGCGTTTTTGATAAACGTACTTGTTTCTCAATTTATCGGCAAACCCGATTCTACTTTACACCTGATGGCGACACCACCAAATAAAAAGTTCAGCATTTCTCTACTCGCTAAAGTCATCGCTTTAGCCAAGCCTTACCGAAGCCTTTTTGCTTTAGCAGCAATTTTGGCTGTAATATTAGCGCCGCTTTCAGTGGTTCGGCCGGAGCTTATCCGTGTCATGGTGGACGATTATATTTTTGTGAATGATTTCGCTGGCTTGGGCCGAATGGCTTTGGTATTGTGTGCGTTATTATTGGTAGAATTTGCCCTGCAATATATTTTCCAATATGCGAGTGGTTTGCTGGGGCAATCTGTGGTGCGTGACCTGCGGGTGCGCGTATTTCAGCATATTACCAGCTTGCGCCTGAAGTTTTTTGATCGAACGCCGATTGGTACTGCTACGACTCGTACCATCAATGATATCGAAGCAATCAACCAGATTTTTTCAGATGGCGTCATTACTATGATCGCTGATATGCTTACGGTCATCGCCGTTTTGGGCTTTATGATTTACACCAGTTGGAAACTCACCTTGGTTTGTATGCTGGTGTTGCCTTTCCTGGTGATTGCCAGTTATATTTTTCAGAAAAAGTGCGTATTTCCTTTCAAATTGTGCGAACACAGATTGCCAAGATGAATGCTTTTTTGCAGGAGCGGATCACAGGAATGCGCACGGTGCAGATATTCAATGCGGAAAAACAGGAAGCAGAGAAATTCAGAGCGATCAACCGAGAATATACACAAGCCAACCTTGATTCGATTTTGTACTACGCAGTTTTCTTTCCAGTGGTGGAGATTATTTCCGCGGCGGCGCTGGGGCTGATGGTATGGTATGGCGCAAAAGGTGTAATTGGCGGTGAAGTGACGCTGGGTGCGCTTATTGCTTTTCCGATTTATATCAATATGCTTTTCCGACCGATTCGAATGCTGGCTGATAAATTTAATACTCTGCAAATGGGTTTGGTCGCTTCGGAGCGCGTTTTTGCAGTATTAGATCAAACAGATCGAGTTGAAAATCAAGGAAATGTGAAGCCCGAAAGATTCCAGGGCGAAGTAGAATTTGATCACGTTTGGTTTGCATATAACGACGAAGATTTTGTGTTGAAAGATGTTTCTTTCCGAATTAATCCTGGCGAAACCCTTGCTATCGTTGGGAGTACCGGCTCTGGTAAAACCACCATTATCAATCTGCTTAATCGTTTCTACGATATTCAAAAAGGGCATATCAAGATTGATGGTACGGATATTCGGGAGTTTGATTTGTACGCTATGCGTCGGCGGGTAGCGCTGGTATTGCAGGATGTGTTTTTGTTCTCTGGGACGGTATTTGAAAATATTACCTTGCGGGATAGCGATATTAGTCGCGAGCAAGTGATCGAAGCCGCCAAAATGATTGGCGCACACGAGTTTATTCAAAAACTGCCGGGAGGCTACGATTACAAAGTAATGGAACGCGGTGCGACACTTTCGATGGGACAGCGACAGTTGATTTCATTTATAAGAGCCTTAGTTTTTAATCCTGATATTCTTATCCTGGACGAGGCCACTTCTTCGATTGATCCGGAAACGGAGTCGGTGATTCAATTTGCGATAGAAACCTTGATCGCCAAGCGTACTTCGATTATCATTGCGCACCGTTTGAGCACTATTCGCCATGCAAATAATATTTTGGTGCTGCAAAAAGGAGCGGTATTAGAGTTTGGTTCACATGAATCCTTGCTTAAAATTGATGACGGACATTATAAGCAATTGTATGAAATGCAGTTTTTGCAATTGGAAGAAGCGTAACTCCGAATGCCATTCGGAGAAGTGAATGCCAAAAATTTTGAATCACTCCGAATATCATTTCCCGAAGGGAAGCCGATGGCTCGGAGCTACTGGTCTTTCCACTTCCAAAGATACTTACAAGCATAAGTACGATAAGGCCGCCAGGGCTCAGCGATTTCTTGCAGACGTGGCTTTAATGTTCTGCCGATTTCTTCTACATTGTACAATTTAATCATCGCCTGGCGAATGCCAAGATCGTCCAAAGGCAGAATATCTGGGCGATTGAGTGTAAACATCAGGATCATTTCCACAGTCCATTGCCCCACACCTTTGATTTGCGTCAGAAGCTTGATAATTTCTTCATCCTGGTGAGGAGACCAGTCGTAATCAATCAGGTTTTCCTGTTTGAAAAATTCAGCGATATTGCGGATATAACTCGCTTTTTGGCGCGACAGACCTACCGAACGCAGCTTTTCTTCGTCAAAAGCCAATACTTGTTCGACATGGGGATACCTATTGTCAAACAAATTCAGAAAACGCTCTTGAATGGTAGCAGCAGCTCTCACCGATATTTGCTGAGAAATAATCGAACCCAACAAATCGGAATAAACACTACCGCCGCCCGTCCAGTTATGCATTTCAGTGGAATCAATCACTGCTCTGAGTCGTGCATCTTGCGATAAATGCGCAATAATATCTCCTTTTGCCATCATGCGCGCAAGATAGTAAAAATGCATCAATTTGTTTGGAAACTTACCAATTTGTTTAAAAGATGTTCAGGGAAAAAAGCGTGTGTTGGAGCTTAGTGCTGTTGTGGGGTGTTTGTTTAGGCGATAGCTGCTTGTTGTTCTTGTTTGTTGAAGCGCAGCTCGAGATATTGGGCCTTAAAACCCAGTTTTTTGTAGAATTTGAGCGCCGGATTACCCGGCTCCACATGGAAGGCAATGTCTCCTTCCGCATAGCTGATAGCTTTATTCATTACTTCTCGGATCGTCATTTCGTTATTGCAGTAATCTTTGTGAAAGGTCACATACACAAAAAGATTATTCGGATTATAACCTTCCATGCCAGTACGATTGACCACTATGGCAGCAATAATTTGCCTGCCTTCATGGACAGTAAGGACGAAACCACCAAAAGAAGGCTTGTGTTTAATGGCATATTCCACAGCTTCTTTTGCTCCTTGCCGGTTGGTGTTTTCGTTGTGCTCACACAAGAAATTAACCACTGCGCTTTTTTCCGCAGGGCTCATTCCGGTGAAAGCGTCGTAGAGGGTCGTCTCGTGCATCATGTAATTCGCTTTTAAACCGGTTTCTATTTTCATTGAAGAAGCTTAAATTTAAAGCAAATATTCTGTCAAAAAAACTTTAGCGTGTAAAATTTTTATAAAATCTTATTGATAATCAATAAGAAAGACGTTTACATTTACTATTTTGTTGAGACCACCTAAAAATCTTGTTATCCAATTAAAATTGTCAATCCTTTGTCAAGTACGTGTTTAAGATTTGCACGAAAAGATTATTTAAGTCAATTTCGCATTTTAATATTCTTAATAACATTATCCTGAAAACGTTGATATGAAGCATTTTATATCTCTTTTGTCGCTCTGTTTGGTCTTCAATATTGCAAATGCGCAACAAAATGCCTGGAAAAACAAAGTGGATGCCTCCGTTTTGGCGAAAGCGGAGCAAGGCGAATCAATAGATTTTATTGTTGTGATGCAAGAACAAGCGGACGTTTCTGTTGCTAAAAACCTGAAAACCAAGGAAGAAAAAGGAAGATTTGTTTTTAATACGCTTGAAAAATTTTCGCAACGATCACAAAAACCAATCCTTGATTTATTGACGAATGCGAAAGCATCTTTTCACGCTTTTTATCTGGTGAATGCTATTTATACCAAAGGGGATGCAAAACTAATTGAAAAACTAGCCTCAAGAGATGATGTAAAGCATATTGCAACAAATCCGATTGCTCAGATGCAAATGCCCGTAGATTTTCAAAGTGTACATGATGTAGAATTACGTCAAGGAGTTGAGTGGGGCATTCAAAAAATCAATGCAGATCAAGTATGGGAATTGGGCTACACCGGGCAAGGCGTAGTAATAGCGGGTCAGGATACCGGCTATGATTGGGATCACCCGGCCATCAAAACAAAATATCGCGGCTGGAATGGCACTATCGCTGAGCATAATTATAATTGGCATGATGCGATTCATTCCATCAGCCCTATACATGGCGATTCTATTATTTCACCTTCTCTTAATCCTTGTGGATTAGACTCTAAAGTCCCTTGCGACGATCACAGTCACGGCACACACACAATGGGCACAATGGTAGGCGATGATGGCTTTGGCAATCAAATAGGCGTAGCACCTGATGCTCGCTGGATGGCGGCGCGCAATATGGAGCGTGGTTATGGTAGCCCTGCGACTTATATCGAGTGTTTTGAATGGTTTCTCGCACCCACTAATTTGGAAAACAAAAATCCTAATCCTTCCAAAGCGCCGCACGTTATCAATAATTCCTGGGGCTGCCCTGAGCAAGAGGGCTGCAATACAAGTAATTGGGCTTTAATGGAAACTGCTATTAATAATCTTCGCACGGCGGGCGTTGTAGTGGTGCAATCAGCTGGGAACAGTGGCTCGTCTTGCGGTTCGATTGATAATGCTGCTGCGATTTTTGAAGGTGCATTTTCAGTGGGTGCTTCTCGATCAAATGATACAATTGCCCTTTTCAGTAGTCGCGGATCTGTGACAGTGGACGGAAGCGGTCGCACCAAGCCAAATGTGGTCGCACCGGGTGTAGGCGTACGCTCAGCGATCCTCGGCGATGGCTATGCTGCCTGGAATGGCACAAGTATGGCCACCCACATGTGGCGGGCGTTGTGGCTTTGATTATTTCTGCCAATCCTGAATTAGCAGGGCAAGTAGAAATGATTGAAGATATTATTGAACAAACCGCTAAACCTATGGTGGCTGAGCAAGATTGTGGCAATCGTTCTGGTGCTGAAATTCCCAATAATACCTATGGTTATGGCAGAATTGATGCCTTGGCGGCAGTAGAGAAAGCTTTAGAATTAGCGACCGATGTCGATAGTGTTTCAAAAAATGCAAGCATCAAAATTTTTCCAAATCCTGCCTGGGAGGAGGCGACTTTGCAGTTGACAGGTTTTTATGGCGAAGTGGAATTCACGCTCTTTAATGCCACCGGACAGCAAGTGCAACGCTTGAACTGGGATGCGCGTATTGTATCTTTGAAACCTATTAACTTAAAAAGCCTACCCAAAGGTGTTTATTTTTATCAATTGACCAGCGGCGGAACTATCAAAAGCGGAAAGATTGTTAAGCAATAAAAGCTTATCTTTATGGTGCAGAAAAGTAGAAAAATGATTACCAATCTGGACCAACTTTCGATGGAGGGTACTTATACGTATGCTGATTATCTTACTTGGCGCTTCGAGGAACGAGTAGAATTGATTAAAGGTAAGATTTTCAAAATGTCGCCTGCGCCGAATCGGCGGCATCAAGTGATTGCTATGGCATTGGTTCGTCCGATTTCTCAATATTTCAAAGGAAATCCCTATCAGGCCTATTTTGCTCCTTTTGACGTCCGATTGCTGGATTCTAAAAAAAAGAAGAAATCGAATAAGGAGATTTACTCTGTCGTTCAGCCAGATATTTGTGTTATTTGTGATACGGAGAAGCTCGATGATCGCGGCTGCATCGGTGCGCCGGATTGGATTATTGAAATTTTGTCTCCGGGTAATAATAAAAAGGAAGTAGATAATAAATTTCGGCTATACGAAGAAAATGGCGTCCGCGAATATTGGGTGGTCTATCCTTCAGAACAACATATATTAGTCTTTGATTTACAGGAAGATAAATATCACCTTCGCAAAATCTATACAGGGGAAGACACTGCACCAGTCGGCATTTTCGCTGATTTTGAAATCAACTTGCAAGAAGTCTTTATTGACTGAGCTTTTCGCAAAATGTCTTAACTTTGCACCTTCCCGACCAAAAGGTCATCATTCAATGATAAATATTCAATAATAATGAAGCCCGGCATCCCGAAAGGTACGCGTGATTTTGGTCCTGAACAGGTACTCAAGCGCAATTATATTTTCGATATTATCAAATCGGTGTTTATCAAATACGGCTATCAGCCTCTGGAAACGCCTACAATCGAATTGCTTTCCACGCTCACTGGCAAATACGGCGAAGAAGGCGACCGCCTGTTGTTCAAAGTTTTAAAACGCGGGGAAAAATTGACAGAAGCTTTAGCCAAAAATCCAAACGAAGGTGATTTAACAGAAGAAGGTTTAAGATATGACTTGACCGTGCCGTTTGCTCGTTATGTTGTAATGAATCAAAATAATATTACATTCCCTTTTAAACGTTATCAAATTCAGCCCGTTTGGCGCGCCGACCGCCCGCAAAAAGGGAGATATAGAGAATTTTATCAATGTGATGTAGATGTAATAGGCTCGACATCTTTGATGTATGAGGCGGAATTGGTGCAGATTTATGATGAGGTTTTTACAAAACTTTATATCCCTGTTATTATTAAAGTAAATAATCGAAAAATATTACAAGGCATCGCCGAGGCAGCAGGTATTTCTGAGCAATTTATGACGATGACTATTGCGATTGACAAATTAGATAAAATTGGCATAGAAGGCGTGCGCAAAGAAATGCTGGAACGCAATATTCATGGGGCTTCGATTGATAAAATAGAAGAAATTCTCAAGGTTCAAAACCTACCTGATTTAAAACCTCTTTTCGCAAATACGGAAACAGGATTGAAAGGTATCGAAGAGTTAGAAACGCTCTTTACTTATCTTGGGCATTCTGCTAAAAATGAAGTAAAATTTGATATTACACTGGCACGTGGCTTGAATTACTACACCGGTTGTATTTTTGAAGTGCAAGCAAAAGGCGTGCAAATGGGCAGCATCGGCGGCGGCGGGCGCTACGATGACCTCACAGGTGTGTTCGGTTTGAAAGGCGTCTCAGGTGTAGGCGTCAGCTTTGGCGCGGAGCGGATTTACGATGTCATGGAAGAGTTGAAACTTTTTCCGGCGGATGCGGCTTCGAGTTTACAATTATTATTTATTGCTTTTGATGAAAAAACGCATCGCTATGCTTTTGAATGTTTAAATAAAATCCGCGCAGTAGGCATTCATTCAGAGATTTATCCTGACCCCGGTAATTTGAAAAAGCAAATGAAATATGCCAACAGCCGCAATGTGCCTTACGTGGTACTCATAGGCGATGAAGAAATGACCAGCGGGCAGCTTTCGTTGAAAAATATGGTGAGTGGCGAGCAGGAGCAATTGAGCTTGGAAAAAATCATTGAGAAGTTGAAATTTTAATCTTGCTATGCACCCAAATCACCTCAAATTTTTATCGCTATAAATATCAATTCGCAACTATTTGCTTGTTTTGCCGTATCTTATGAAAGAGAATTCTAAGACGATCACGCTATTCTTGGTTTAAAATCGTTATGAAAAAATGCCGGTGAATGAAATACTGTATTTGCATACTATTCTCACTCCTTTGCGTATTTGGCTACAGCCAAAACGACACCGAACTCAAGCGGCGAGCCAAGGAATTTTTTACGTTCAACCGTTATGAGGATGCACTGAAAACGCTGCGAAGCTCACGCAATCTCAGTCGCAGCGACGAAGAAGGGCGCTTTCTCATTGCTTTATGCTTGTACCATTTGAATCAATTGGATGAAGCGGCGGATATTCTGAATAATCTGATAGCAAATGAAAAAACGCTGTACCCGGAATGCTGGTTTTATCTTGGCAAAATCTTTCACGCACGGCATCAATTTGCAGAAGCGGGGCGCTATTACAAGGCTTATTTGAAAAATATTGCACCGAACGATCCCAATCGCCGCATGGTGGTGGATATCATTCGTCGCTGCGCCAATGGCCAACAATACCAATACAAACTCCCCGAAGCTTACGTAGAAAGCCTTGGTAGTCAAGTTAATACACCTTATGATGAATTCGCTCCTGTACTGAGTGTTACCTATGATGATCGACTTTATTTCTCCTCGGCACGCGAGGGCAGCATGGGTGGTAAACGCAATGCTTTAGGCACGCCCGATGAGCGTTTTGGGCAGTATTTCAGTGATATGTATTTCTGTGAAAATCAGAAAGGTACTTGGGCGAGCGTGCAACCAATGCCCATTCAAATGAACAGCCCGCGCCATGAGGTATTGCTGGACTTCAACAAAGAAGGCACGGCGCTGATTTATTTTAAAGGGCTGGAGTTATATGCCGGGGAAATGCTGGTAGATACTTTTCGGCAAAGCGAAAATCGAGTGCTGAGTTCCGATCCTTTTGTATCGCCGATAGATACGCGTGCGGGGGACTGTGCGCCATTTTTTTATAACGATACTTTAGTTTTGTTCGCCAGCCGACGCCCAGGAGGCTACGTAGGGCTTGATTTGTACAAAATTTCATTCAAGAATAATCGCTGGACGACGCCTCAAAATCTCGGCTCTGACATCAACACTGCTTACGACGAAACCTCGCCGTTCCTGGCACGAGATGGCAAAACGCTCTATTTCAGCTCCAACTATGCTGAGCGCAGTTTCGGTGGTTTGGATGTTTTCAGGAGTGTATATATCCGAGAAGTAGATATTTGGACAGAGCCGCAAAACCTGGGATTGCCCATTAATTCTGCCGGGGATGACGATCATTTTCGTTTGGCGAAAGATGGCTTTACAGGATTTTTTGATTCTTCGCGCAAGGACGGCTTGGGGCAGCGCGATCTCTATATTGCCTATTTCAATGATTATTTGAATGAGATGGAGCCTCCGGCTACCGAATATGTTTATGTGGAGCCTAAACCAATAACACAGCCTCCTGTTCAACCTCCGAAGCCACAGCCTGATCCTCCGGTTGCGACCAATATTGAAAATGATAATATGCTGTTTTTCAATTCAGAAAGTGACTTGAGCAATACTGAAAACGCTCGTCTCTTGAAAGAAATATCAAATCAATTGAATGCAGACGCTAACAAAAAATTGGCGATTACCACTTTCGCTTTGAATTCAAAGAATACCTCAATGGCTTTGTCGCAAGCGATGAGTCGTGCAGAACGTGCGGCGGCTTTGCTCACGCGTCAGGGTGTTCCTGAAAATGCTATTTTTATGCGGGGCGCTATTGCTGAATCTGCGCCATCTGGTCAGAATGCAAGTTTTGGAATGGTTTTCAAAGTGAATGGGCAAGAATCATTGATTGAAAAAGGTGCTTCTACGGAAAATTTCGATGCGATGCTCCAACAGGATTTGGTGTATAAAGTGCAGATTGCCTCATCCAAAAACACCAGTTACAATAATGCTTTGTTATTGCAATATGCGCATCCGATGGTAGAAAAAACGCTGGATTTTGAGTATTATCGCTACACTGTTGGAGCGGTCAATACTTTTGCGGAAGCCGAACAACTACGCCGCGAATTAGTGGGCAAAGGCATCACCGGTGCATTTATTGGCGCTTACGTTTATGGCCGGCGCGTGGATGCCAAAAGCGCGAAGCCTTATGTGCAGACTTTTCCAGATTTACGAAATTATGTGCGGTAATATTGGATAAAATTTCGAAATTCCCATATCTAATACCGAACATCGGACACCTAATCTCGTTACTTTTCAAAAAACAATCGCTTTATGAGACTATCTATGTTATTAATTCTTGCAATTGCTTGTTTATTAGATAGTTGTAAGAATATAAATCCACCACCACCCAGAATTTCCAACAGAACGCCTTCTAATCTTCCTTTGGATAAAATCAAATTGCCGGAAGGCTTTAAAATCGAAGTATTTGCGGAAGATGTGACCAATGCGCGTTCGATGGAATTATCGCCGAATGGCACGCTTTTCGTAGGCACACGCGACAAAGGCAGTGTTTATGCGTTGAGAGACACCAACGGAGATATGTATCCTGATAAAAAATTCATATTGGCGACCGGATTGAAGATGCCGAATGGCGTGGCTTTTCGTGATGGCGATCTGTACGTGGCAGAAGTAAGTCGTATTATTAAGTTTGAAAATATCGAGGATAATCTACAAAATCCGCCTGCACCAGTAGTTGTATATGACAAGTACCCTACAGAAACGCATCACGGTTGGAAATTTATTGACTTTGGCCCGGATGGAAAACTGTATGTGCCAGTGGGTGCGCCCTGCAATATCTGCGAACCAGCTGAAATTTATGCTTCTATTACCCGCATCAATCCTGATGGTACGGGTCTGGAAATCGTGCAACATGGCATTCGCAATACAGTAGGCTTTACTTGGCATCCAGACACGAAACATCTTTGGTTTACTGATAATGGTCGGGATATGCTCGGCGACGATATACCCGCTTGCGAATTGAACTACGCCCCACAAGATAATATGCACTTTGGTTACCCTTATTGCCATCAAGGCGATTTGCCTGACCCTGAATTTGGTAAGAAACGCTCTTGTGCCGATTTCACAACGCCTGCGCAAAAGCTGGGGCCGCACACTGCACCGCTGGGGGTAGAATTTTATACGGGAGCTATGTTCCCGGCATCATACAAAAATCAATTGCTTTTTGCCGAGCACGGTTCCTGGAATCGGAGCAAAAAAATTGGCTATCGCGTGATGATGGTTACCTTGGATGAAAACTACAAGGCCACGAGCTATAAACCTTTTGCCGAAGGTTGGCTGGAATCAGACAAGGATGAAGTCTGGGGGCGTCCCGTAGATTTAGAATTTCTACCCGACGGCTCGATGCTCGTGTCGGATGATTATGCCGATGTGATTTATCGGATATATTATGAAAATAATTGAGTGTCAGGATTAGGGAATTTTAAAAATCTCCTAATCTTTTTTTATGCGTTAATATTTTATAACCAAATGATTATAAATAAACAAAACGAAAATACGCTTATGATTTCTCAAAAGATGATAGATGCTTTGAATCAGCAAATCGCATTGGAGGGTTATGCCTCTTATTTGTACCTGTCGATGTCGGCTTGGTGTGATAAAGAAGGATTGGAGGGTTGTAAAAAGTTTATGCGCCGCCAGTCAGAAGAAGAACGCGCGCATATGCTGCGGATTTTTGATTACCTGAGTGAAACCGATAGCCATGCTTTAGCTCCTGCAATTGCGCAACCTCCACATGAGTTTGAATCCGTGCAAAAAATGTTTGAACAAGTATACGCACACGAGCAAAAGGTGACGGCTGCGATCAATAAGTTGATTTCATTGTGTTACGAGGAACATGACCATACCACCCTCAATTTTTTGCAATGGTATGTGACCGAGCAACGCGAGGAAGAAGCGTTGATGCGCAATATTTTAGATAAAATCCGACTTATCGGCGATGGGCCGCAGAGCTTGTATTACATTGATAAAGAGATGGAAAAAATTAATGTACAACAGTTGCAGAGTGAGACGCAAGCGGAAAAAGCTTAGAATAGAAATGCCCGACGACACCCCTCGCCGGGCAACTTGTGTTTGTGTTTATTTGCCTGAATGTTGAGAACCGAAGGGGTGTTTCAACAAAAAATAGAATAGAAATTATTTTAGTCTTTTTGAATGACAAAAAGATATTTGCTTGAAAAGCTGAACACACAGGGATAGATTTGACTAGAACGTCCTTAGCATAAATATTTACTAAGGATAAGTAGAGAAATGTGTAACTTTAAAGTAAAAGGGCTAATAACAAAAACAAAGGTAAGTACTTTTTAATAATATTGTCAATAGCATATTTAAATTTTCTTAACTTAAGTTGGAACAGCCGAGTAAAATTAACCCTTACCGCTTAAATTCCTGGAAATTTGTAGCAATGCTCAAGTGATTCACGCCGCCGGCGATGTGATAGACCATTCGACCGTAGTCGAGTCGGAAGCGATTGATTTTAATGCCTGCCCCAAAGCTAAAGCCCGCCAGGCTTCCAAAGTTTTCTACTGTCATTTCTTTTCTTAGAAAATGATTGTAACCCAGGCGCAATCGGAAATTCTCTTTTGCACCAAATAAAAATTCTCCATTAAAAATAAAATGCCGGAAAAGATTATCCGCAAAAATAGAAAAATCGCTTTTTTCATTGGGTGCTTCTCCAAAGAAAAGGTCTGTATCTTCCTGGTTGGGGTCATCATAAGTAACGTTCCAGCGCTGAAGGTTGTGATAGATCACAGAGAAGCGGAAAGGCAAGTGGCGCAAGCGTTTGGAGATGCCTACCTGCACCTCAAACGGCAAAGATTCAAAATTTCCATCGCGGTAGGGCGTAAGTTGCATTCCAATATTTTTGAATACGATAGTTGCCGTAAAACGGCTCGCCGTGTCGAAATACATAGCCGCTAAATCGGAACTAAGCGCGGTCGAATTAAATACATCCAATCTTGATGTGATCAGTTTTGCATTCGCGCCAAGCATCAAGCGTTCGTCCACCTGATGGGCAGCACCAAGCGCAATGGCAAATTCTTTGGCTTCAAACGTGCCTTCGAGATCGTTGAATTCATTCCGGGCTTCCAATTCGCCGTAGTTAACGTATTGTACACCAGCATGAAAAGTAGTATTAATTTTATTAAAATGATTGGCGTAAGCCGCGTAGCCGTTTTGAATGCTATTGAGATGAAAATTATGATTGAAAGCGATTTGCTGGTGCATTTGAGGATTTAATAAGGCAGGATTGGCGTAAGCCAGATTCACATCATCGTCCATCACCGTGATGAGATTGCCACCAAGTGCCGTGACCCGCGCCGAAGGGGAGAGATTGAGGAAAGAAAAAGTATGTTGCCCGCCCAATTGCGCGAAGATATTGCTCGAATATATCAAGAAAAAATAAAGTATAATTCTATGCATATTAATTATTTGTCGCCTCCGCAGTTATTTGTTAACGGTTATTGGTGGCAGGGATTATGAGCATCTCTTTCCGTGCAATCACCCCATCACCTCATCTCCCCATCACCCAATCTCTCAGTCATTTAGTCCCCTTTCTCCACTTCCCAAATCGTTTTGCAGATGCCTTTGTCACATTCCATGGTTTTGATATGGACGCCTGCTTCGTTGTACAATTTTAATTCGCCATGTTCATTATCTCCATCCAAATAGCTGCCCTGCGCCTTTAGTTTTCCATTCGGATAATATTCTACAAAAGGCCCGTTTTCCTGATTATTGGCAAAAGTAACTTCTTCCTTTAAGGCACCATTTTCATAAAAACCTTTCCAGAGACCGTTCATTTCATTATTGGAGTATGTCCCCGATAATTTAGTTTTTCCACCAGGATAATACACTCGATACGCCCCTTCAAACAAGCCCTGGCGGTAAGATTCCAAAACCTGCGTGTCACCGGTTTCGTAATAAATGATGCGCCAGCCATCGAGCGTATCGCTTTTGTACATGGCTTCCTCTACTTTGGCGCCTTGCGGGTCGGTCTTCACATATAAGCCTTCTTTGGCATAATCGCTCTTTCGGCGCTGGTAGCGTTCGGTGTAGCCATCGTTGTCCTTTGCCTCCACTGTCTCTACTTTTGGAGAGCTTTTGCAAGCGAATGCGATAAAAAAGATATAGAGTATAACAAAATAGCGGCTGTACATAAATACGTTCGTTTTTGCTAAGGTAATAACGATAATCGAGTAATCAGATTATATGGACTGTGAGGAAATGTAAACAGGCGGACGAATGGGATTCGCATAAAAAATTAGCACTTTGAAGCTCCGTTCAAAGATGAGAGGAATATTTCGACCACAAAATCAAATAGCCCGTACGGCCTTCACCAAATAAGTGAGTACAAATGGCAAGGCAAGCCAGAACCATTCAGAAGCGTAAATCAACAATAAAATGCAGATGATCGTAGATACTCCAAAAAGCATCCAATCCATTGTAGTTGATTTATTGGTTGTTGTTTCCATGTTGTTGTCTAAATTTTCAGGCGCAAAAGTAAGAAGGAATTTTCCAAAATCCTTAGGTAATGGGCATTTTTAATGCAAGCTTTTACCAAAAAAGATTTATTCTCAAGCACGCGCTTGTCGAAAAAAGAAGACTTGCTTTTTGTCAAATGAATGACAAAGCTACTTGAATCCTATCAGCAGGCAATTGAATGAGCATCAAAATGAGGTATTTGAAATTTTTCTCTTCTACAATTTTAATATGTATTTCTATACAATCCTGGAGTCAAGATCAACCCAGCTTGCGCATCGTTCGTGCCGCGAGTCCCATTGAATTGGATGCGGTGCTGGACGAGCCAGATTGGCAAACCGCTGAGCTTGCGAAAAATTTTATGCAATATTTCCCCGCCGATACCAGCCTAACAAAAGCGCAAAGCGAGATACGACTTACTTATGATGATAATTTTTTATATATAGGCGCAAAAATGCATAACCTTCCCGGCGAGCGCAGTTACGTGACACCTTCCTTGCGACGCGACTACCGAGGCGAAGCCAATGATGGCATTACCTTGGTCTTTGATCCTTTCCAGGATAATACCAATGCTTTTCAATTTGGTGTGAATCCCTTTGGTGTTCAGCGCGAAGGCTTGATTTCTAATGGTGGTGCGCAAAGCGAAGACCTTTCGCTCAACTGGGACAATAAATGGTACGCCGAAGCCAAAACGTATGATGGTTACTGGATTGCAGAAATGGCAATTCCCTTCAAAACCCTGCGCTTTAAAGAAGGCAGTACAGCCTGGAATATTAATTTTTATAGGGTTGACAGCGAATATGCGGAACGTTCTACATGGACGCCCATTCCGCGCAATTTTCCGATTATTACTTTGGCTTTTATGAAGCAATTGATCTGGGATGAGCCTTTGAAAAAACCGGGCGCAAATATTGCACTTATTCCTTATTTGGCAAGTGGTTATTCGCAGCGCTTTTTTAATGAAAATAATCAACGCATTAATGAAAAAGCTAACTATAACTTTGACATAGGCGGCGACGCCAAAATCGCTATCAACACGGGTTTAAATTTGGATGTGACCATCAATCCTGATTTCTCGCAGGTGGAAGTGGACGAACAAGTAACCAATCTGGATCGATTTGAAATCTTTTTTTCCCGAAAGGCGACAATTTTTCCTGGAAAATGCAGATTTGTTTGCCAGTTTTGGCGCTGATGGCATTCGCCCTTTCTTTTCGCGTCGAATTGGGGTTGCCAGAGATGAATCCACGGGTCAGAATATACAAAATACGCTTTATGCTGGAGCGCGATTGAGTGGAAAAATTGGGAATGACTGGCGTATTGGTTTGCTCAATATGCAGGCTGCCGAGGACGAATCCATCGGATTGCCGTCGATCAACTATACAGTGGCTGCTGCTCAGCGAAAGGTTTTCAGCCGTTCTAATATTGCCGCCATTTTGGTCAATAAACAACCTTTGTTCAACGATCAAAGTAAGTACAACGGCAATTTGGATGATTTTAATCGTGTGATAGGTATTGATTATAACCTGGCATCCAAGGATAATCGCTGGAATGGAAAATATTTTTTTCATCATTCTTTTGAAAAAGATCAACCAGATAAGAGCTTTGCCACCGGTTTTCGATTGGCGTATGCCGTACCCGCTTGGGACATCAGCACCGTAGGGCGCTTTGTGGGAGCGAATTACCATCCTGAAACAGGTTTCTTGCGCCGAAGTGACATTCGACAATTAGCACATACCACTTATTATAATTTCTATCCTAATTCTAAAATCATCAACAGGCATGGGCTGGCTTCGATTTTGATGTGGTTGGCAATTCCGAACGTGTGATCGATTATGATATTAACTTGCTATACCGCATTACCTTTCGCAATACTGCAATATTTAATCTTCGCTTGCGCAGAGAATATGTTTATTTATTTAATGCTTTTGACCCTACTCGGACGGGAGGTCTTGAATTGCCGGAAGATACAGACTATACCGCGCATTTGGTGGTTGCCAGCTTTCTTTCAGATTTCCGCAAGCGCATTTTTTATGAACTCAGTACCCGTTCAGGGCAGTATTTCAATGGCACCAGGATTAATCTTAATGGTTCTGTTGGCTATCGCTTTCAACCCTATGGCTCTTTTGCGGTGAATTTCAGTTACAATGATATTAAATTGCCCAGCCCTTACAAAGACGCTACTTTGTACCTCATTGGCCCGCGTTTTGATTTTACCTTCTCCCACAGTGTTTTCTGGACGACGTTCATCCAATACAATTCTCAAATCGAGAATATCAACATCAATTCTCGTTTTCAATGGCGCTTCAAGCCAGTGAGCGATTTGTTCATCGTTTATACCGATAATTATTTTCCGGAGTATTTTAACACGAAAGGACGGGCGCTGGTGCTGAAGTTGACGTATTGGTTGAATGTATGAGATAGAGAGAGTCAATGGGAGAATCGAGTGATTTTTTGTTTAGTGTAAAAATCACCCTATCATCCTTTCCCCCGATCACCTAAATTCAATATCTTTATCCCCAATAGCACCAAAACAAAAACTGACCAATGGCTAAGAAAAAAACGGCTCAACCCCACGTAGCTTACTTTTGTATGGAATATGGCTTGGATAATACGTTCAAGGCTTACGCTGGTGGACTCGGCATCCTCGCAGGCGACTATATGAAAGGCGCAAAAGATCATGAATTCCCGATTGTAGGCATCGGCATCAAATGGAAACAAGGCTACACCGATCAACTAATTGACAAAAATGGACAGCCTTACGATACTTATCATAATTACAATTACAACGATATTCTGGAAGATACGGGCGTGACCGTGAATGTCACCATTCGCAAGCGCAACGTGGCTTGCAAGGTTTGGAAACTCACCAAATTCGGCAATGCCGATCTTTATTTGTTGGATACTGATGTGCCTGGTAATGAAGATGGCTGGATCACAGGTCAACTCTACGGTTGGTTTGGTGAAGAGCGCATCGCGCAGGAAATGGTGCTGGGTGTAGGCGGTGTGCGCGCTTTACGCCTATTGGGCATTCCGATTGATGTGTATCATTTTAATGAAGGACACGCGCTGTTTGCTGGGTTTGAATTGATGCGCGAGAAAATGGAGGCGGGCGCTACTTTTGAAGAAGCCTGGGAAAAGAGTAAAAATGAGATCGTTTTCACGACACATACGCCTGTCGTTCAAGGAAATGAATCGCACCCGATTGATCGCTTGATGTATATGGGCGCTGATTTAGGTGTGTTGTCGCGCGCGGATTTGAAGAAACTTGGTGGAAGCCCATTCAATATGACCGTTGGCGCTTTACGCTTGTCGAAAAAATCGAACGCGGTAGCGCAGTTGCATGGCGAGACGGCAAATGAAATGTGGAAAAAGGTCAAAAATCGCTCGGAAATCGTGGCGATTACGAATGCGATTCACGTTCCAACCTGGGTAGATCAAAAAATGATCGAAACCGCTGAAAAAGGCGGCGATCTTTGGAAAGCGCATTTAAAAAACAAGCAGGGGCTGGTGGATTTTGTGAAAAAGCGCACCGGCCAGCAGTTGAATGTAAAGAATCTCATCATTGGCTTTTCGCGTCGGGCCGTGCCATACAAGCGCAGCGATTTGATTTTCAGCAAACCGAAAGTAATTGCGCCATTATTGAAAGAAGGCAAAGTCCAAATTATTTTCTCCCGCCGTGCGCATCCGCTCGACGATACAGGCAAAGGCATTGCTGCAAATCTGGTGGCTATGGCAAAAAAATATCCAAACGCAGTGGTTTTCCTCGAAAATTACGATATGGAAATCGGCGCGATGCTTACGCGTGGCTCCAACGTTTGGCTCAATAATCCTCGCCGCCCAAAGGAAGCCAGCGGCACTTCCGGCATGAAAGCTGCGATGAATGGCGTGTTGAATTTCAGTATTCTCGATGGTTGGTGGCCCGAAGCCTGCGACCACGGCGTGAACGGCTGGCAGTTTGGCGATGGTTTTGAAAGCAATGACGAAGAAATCCTTGACGCACACGACCGCGATGCCTTGTACAAAGTGCTACTCGAAGAAGTATTGCCGACTTACTATGACCACCCTAAAAAATGGGCGGAAATGATGAAAGCAAGCATTCTCAGCACCAAGGAACAATTTGCGGTGAAGCGGATGTTGGAGGAGTATTATGAGTATTTGTATAATGCTTGATAAATTAGATAGCGAATTACCGTCGCTCCAAGCTACCCTGGCGAAAGGAATTTTGGCAGAAACGAAAGCAGAGAAACGGTTAAAACCGTTAGGCATTGGTTTTGAATACTTTAGCCCAGCGTTTAAACACTGGGCTAAAGAAAATATATAGCATTTCAACCGTTTTAACGGTTTGATTCTTAGTTTCATAGCACAAAACGCTCGCAGCATTCCTATGGAACAAGCATACCAAAGCATAGATTTTCATCGGCTCTTCGATATTCTGCCTTACCAGCAGGCGCGGTTTCCCAATAAAATGGCGCTTTCCATTCGAAAAGACAAGACTTGGAGAAGTTGTTCGACTGAGGATTGTTTGCAAATCATCGACAAAGTAAGCACGGGTTTGCTTCGTTTGGGCATTCAGCAAGGTGATAAAGTGGCGATTATCGCGCATAGCGGTAGCCCCGAATGGAATTTTTTTGATTTGGGTACGCAGCAAATCGGTGCAGTGGTCGTGCCGTTGCACGCGACTTCCAGCCTCCGAGAATTGGAATATATTTTAAAAGAAACCACTACTAAGCTTTGCCTTGCGGCGGATTCCGAATTATACGAACGCATCGCTTCTATCCGTCCTAATATTCCCAGTCTTGAGTATCTTTTTTGTATAGAAAAAATCGATAATATATCTTCCTGGGAAGACCTAATAGCTGTACCGAATTCTAATGATTGGCAGCAAATTCAGCATATTAAAGATACAATTCAACCTCAAGATTTAGCCACCATTATTTATACTTCCGGGACGACGGGTGATCCTAAAGGCGTGATGCTTTCGCACCAGAATGTAGTAAGTAATATCAAATCTGTTATTGCTTTAATACCAGTTAATTACGAATGTCGAGTTTTTAGTTTTTTACCCTTGAGCCATATTTTTGAACGCATGGTAGTTTACACTTATATGGCAACTGGAGCGGCAGTTTTCTATCCTGAGCAGCATCACCATGTCCTGGATGACTTGCGCCAGGCGCGACCACATTATTTTACGGCAGTGCCAAAAGTGCTGGAACGAGTGTATGATAGTATTCTCGACGAAGTGCGCAAGCGTTCAAAACTGACCAGAGGCATTGCAAAATGGGCGATTCGACTGAGCGAAAAATTCAATGAAACCAAGCGCATCCCTTTACCCAATTATTGGTTATCACACTTCATAGCGGATCTCTTGGTGTATCGGCATTGGCGGGGTCGTCTGGGCGGTTCGGTGAAAGGAATTGTGGTGGGCGCGGCAGCATTGCAGCCTCGTTTGGGGCGCTTATTTTCGGCGGCGGGCATTCGCATTCGGGAAGGCTATGGTTTGACAGAAACCGCGCCGGTTGTGGCTTTCAATCGTTTTGAGCCGGGCGGCGTTCGCTTTGGTACGGTGGGCATTCCGGTGCCGGGGGTCGAAGTAAAAATTGAAAATCCAAATGAACAAGGCGAAGGCGAGATTTTGGTAAAAGGACCGAATGTAATGCAAGGCTATTTTAATAAAAAAGACGAAACACAAATCGTATTTGACGCAGATGGTTGGCTGCACACGGGCGATGTCGGGCAATTTGTGCATCGGCGCTTTTTGCGCATCACCGACCGCCAAAAGGACATTTTCAAAACTTCGTCGGGAATATATGTAGCTCCTCAATTTGTGGAGCAGCAATTGCGCAGCAATCTTTTTATAGAACAATGCATTGTGCTGGGCTTCAATCGACCACATGTAGCTGCTTTGATTCTACCTAATTTTGAACGATTGCAAGGATGGTGTCTGGAAAATAAGGTTCACTGGACATCTCCACAATATATGGTGCTAAATCCTAAAGTGATTCAAAAAATGGAGATAGAAATTGAAAAGGTGAATGAATCTTTGTCCAATCATCAAAAAATAAAGCGTTTCTTTTTGCTGCATCAGAATTGGACGGAAGAGTCAGGCGAATTGACGCCGACTCTGAAAGCGAAACGACAATTTATCCTCGAAAAGTACCGCAAGGAAATCGAAGAAATGTACAAATAAAACTTTACCAAGCGCCCAGTTTAATTGACTGGAACGTCCATGAAATTACGCTGGTAAATCCAAATCAAAAGTATAATAAACAGAAACAAAAAAATGAGGAAGTACATGAAGCAGTATCCTTTTCTACCTACGTTTTCGATTTCTGACATGGCCCAATGATTAAATTGCTTATTCTTGGTTCTTTAATGTTGGCGTCTTTGAGCTTTCTCCTTGATTTGCGACCAATTCTATTTCCTCAAAGTCGGTGCAAAGATAAAAAACGCTCCATTTTAAAAAACAAACAGGCTGCGCTTTTTCACACAGCCCGTTTTTATTTGTCTTCGTTCTAAATTAGAATTCAGATTACAAGATCAATAGAATGTAAAACGATTATCCTTGATCTTGGCATTTTTCTTAATCGCCTCTACTAATCTCGGCGGTATTTGATTCCGAATATTAGCTGCCATAGTGTTGCGCACCGCGCTCAAATCTGTCGCCATGGCAGGCTCGGTTTTAGCGATCACGCTTAGCACGTAAACGCCTGTATTGCCAATAATTGGAGTAGATGCTTGCCCTTGCGCCAATTGCAAAGCTTCAGCAATCACTTTTGGTTCGTTGCCTACATCCGGCACCATCGGCGTACCAAGTCCAATATTTTGAGCAGTATCTATGGTGGTAGTATATTCAGAAGCTAAAGCATCCAAGCCTTTTCCTTTCATCTTTTGAGCAAGCAATTCTCCTTTTTCTTGTTGATCACTTGCTGTTCGATGTCGGCTTTGATATTTTCCACCGACGGAATTCCAGGCTTTTGTATAGCGCCTAAAGCGGCAACAACGTACATACGATTGTACAATTCTACCTGATCCTGGTAAATATATACGTCAGGTGAAACAACACCTTTTTTCGCTTCAAATGCCCAGCGAATAATGTCGCGTGAGGTTTGACCAGGTTCAAGCGTCGTTCCAATCACATAATCATTACGCTTCAACAGCGGCGAAGTTTCTATGGATAAATCCTGATTGTCTTTGATCGCTTCTTGCAATTTTTCCAAAATACGATTGTTGCTAGCAATTGCCAGCGCTTGATCGTATATCGAATCTTGTGTTTGTTGACTTGGCACGATTGACTGCGAAAGATAAGCCAGTCTTACACCTGCATCGTTATTGATAAATTTCCGATCGGTCACTTCTACCAAATGCACGCCAAACTGCGTCAATACAGAATAAAGTTTGCCCGGCTCAGCCTCATAAAAAATCAAGTCATTAAAAGGTTTCACCATCGTGCCCGGCGCAGCCCAATCCAAATCACCGCCTTTCGTGCGGCTTGCATCAGTACCATAAGCCAAAGCCAGCGAGTCAAAAGAATGTGTACCAGCCTCGATTAAAGCTTTTAGACTATCTACTCTGCTTTGCGCATTCGCTAAAGTAATGGCATCCGTAGCAGGGAGAAGGATATGGCGCGAACGCACAGAATCCGGCACAACCTTGCGATCCAGAACTTTGACTGCCTGGTAAGAACCACCATCGATATAAGGCCCATAAACCGTACCTACAGGAAGCTGAAACACGGTATCAGCAATGAAGGGACTCAAATCTGCTTTTTTGAAATAAGCAGGATCATAAACGCCAAAATATCTTGCTACAAAAGCGGAGTCTTCTGTTGTTGCTTGAAATTCCGAGATCAACGTATCGATTTGCTGTCGAACTTGAGCAGAGTCTGCCGCAGTAGGGAAAACGTCCAACACCACATATTTGATGCGACGCGTTTCTTCTTTCTGACGGAAGCGCTCGGCATTTTCTTTCAGATACGCCTCGTAATCCTTATCTTCTAATGTCACCTCCGAGTTGTCCAATTCATCAAAAGGCACGCGCACGTAAGCGAAGTCCACACGTTCATTTTGTTCTTGATAGCCCATTTCTGCCATCCAGGTTGGTGTATAAATCGCTTGAGCAACCATACCGACCAATTTGCTTTCCAGCCGATCCTTGATGATTTCATTTTCCTGATGCGCCCAATAAGCACGCATCATGGGGTCGGTCAACTGGTTACCTTCGATAGCTGTTTTAAATTCGGTTAATCTTTGACGATTGACCTGGCCCGTATTCGGATCCATAAAACGCTGACGGATAATCGGGCTGGGATTGACGCCAAATTCTAAGTCGAGTAATTCCGTTTTGCTGACGCCCAAACCGAGCTTTGAAGCTTCTTTCTTGAGTAAAGCCTCTTCGACAAAATAATCCCACAATGCCTGACGGCGGCTATACACTTCGCGGCTCTGATTTTGGAACAAAACCGATTCGATCATATTATCGGTTGTCGCAAAGTGATTCCACTCAATCGCCTCGCCATTTACCTTACCAACGCTGGTTTGCGCTCCTCCAAACAAGCTTTGCTGCCCGGACATCATGTCCTGAAGGATAAAACCACCCACGCCGAGTGCGATCAAGATCACAATCAGCCACATACTCTTCCGAATTTTCCCTATTAAAGCCATACTTGCACAGTTTTTTATTTAGATGTCGGATGCCAGAGGAGAGATGTCAGATATTTGTTGAAATAATGCTAATTTTAAATTATTGATTATCAACGAGTCTGGACTCCGACTTCTCTATTCTCTAATCGCTTTTCAAAAAAGCCCTGCAAAGGTAATTGCTTTGGTGGATAAATTCCAAATTTTGCAGACACTTTGACATTGATTTTCAACCTGAAATATTTTTTGCTTGTATTCTTAGAATACGAAAGCTTGTTTTACAATCGTCAATTTGAATTCTGTTGATTAATTGCCATAGCTCAAAATATGAAACCACATAAGAAACACGCGGATATTGCTCGTCCCGATCTTGGCTTTTTCGGCCGCAATGAATGGTCGATCGTAGGTACGCCTTGCGGAAATATTAAGCAATTAGCATTTCAATTGATGGAGCGCTTTTCGCAACAGTATAAAGTAGCTTATGTCGATGCCGACCATGCTTCTTCTGATGCTGAAGATATGATTAATGCCCTGGCACAAGGGGCAACACTGGAATATACCGACAAAATCTCTTTTCATCGCTTTGATACAAAGCTGAAATTCGACTCTTTTCAATATCGGCAATGGTTCAATGAAATGGACCTGGTGCTGGTAAATGGGAATCATTTTCAGGCGAAACGGCAAATTGTAGTGATTGATCCTAAAAAAGAGGAGTCTTTGAAAAAACGCTTGAGCCAACTAACGGATGTACAGTTGATTCTACTGATAGATGACGCAAATGAAGTTTATCCGTTTTTGAAAGAACATCTTCCGAATTATGCTAAAATTCCAACTCTTCAATATTCTGAAAATGAACGTATTATTCAATTTTTAGAATCCGAACTGCAAAAATCCTTACCCCCCGTTTACGGCTTGGTGCTGGCGGGCGGCGAGAGTCGGCGCATGGGGCAAGACAAAGGGCTATTGAATTATCACGGAAAGCCGCAGCGAGAATATATGGCGGATTTACTGAATGAACTTTGTGAAAAAACATTCATTTCATGTCGAGCAGATCAGCAAATAGAAACCAAATACTCGACTTTACCAGATACTTTTTTAAATCTCGGCCCTTTTGGTGCGATTTTATCAGCCTTTCAGCAATATCCAAATGCCGTGTGGTTAGTGGTGGCCTGCGATTTGCCTTTGCTGGATGGAGCGACTTTGCAGCAGGTATTAAAAAATAGAAACCCTTCCAAAATTGCCACGGCATTTCAAAGCCCAACCGAGCAGTTTCCGGAGCCATTGATAGCCATTTGGGAACCCAAAGCTTATTCTGTATTGCTACAATTTTTAGGTCAAGGATATTCTTGCCCACGCAAAGTGTTGATTAACAGTGATATTGAATTATTGCAAGCACAAAACCCCGAGGCTTTAAGAAATGTAAATGCGCCGAAGGAAATGGAGGAAGTATTGGAAATAATGAAATTGAGAAATTAGTAAGGCGCTGCGTCAACCGAGCCAAACAATTTCCCAATTTCTTAATTTCTCAATTTTTATGCTTTCTGTATCTCAATACCCAGTTCAATCTCGCCCGGCAATTCCACTTTTTCCCCGCCATTTAAGCCATCGATCAAATCCAGTGTATTTGCTAGTGTTTCGCTCTTGATATAGTCGCTGAATTGCTCAATCGCAGGTAGTACTGCATCGTGCTTCTGCAATTTTACTGCAATGCGGTCTGTCACATCAAAATCGCGGTCTTTGCGAATGTTTTGGATGCGATTCACGATGTCGCGCGCCATGCCTTCGGCTTCCAACGCTGGCGTGATGGTCACATCCAACGCCACCGTCAAAGCGCCATCCGTCGCAACCTGCCAACCAGGAATATCTTCGGCAGTGATTTCAACATCTTCAAGCGTCAAATCAAAGGTCTCGCCATTTAAATTTAAAGCGTAATGATTCGATTGTTCAATTTTAGTAATATCCGCCTGCGTCCAATTAGAAATAGCATCCTGTGCGGCTTTCATATTTTTACCGAGGCGCTTGCCCAACGTTTTAAAATTCGGCTTCGCTTTTTTATTTACCAAACCGGCAGTATCGGTCACATATTCAATTTCTTTTACATTTACTTCCGCTAAGATCAAGTCTTTAACGCTATCAACATAAATTTGAAAGGATTCATCCAAAATAGGCAACAAGATTTTTTGCAGGGGCTGTCGCACGCGGATTTTCTCTTTTTTGCGCAAGCTCAACACCAACGACGAAATCCGCTGCGCATAATCCATGCGTTGTTCCAATGCTTTGTCAATGACCGTTTCGTCTGCTTTTTTCAATAGCGTCAAATGGACAGAAGAATCTACCGTTTTTGACAGGTTTCGATACAGCCAATCCGAAAAAAACGGCGCAATTGGCGCAGCCAATTGACTCACTGCCATCAAGCATTCGTATAAAGTTTCATAGGCAGCTTTCTTGTCTGAAGCTATTCCCCCTTTGCCCGCCGTAGATTCATCAGAGGAGGGTTTCCAGAAACGACGACGCGATAAGCGCACGTACCAATTCGACAAATGCTCATCTATAAAGGTTTCTATGGCGCGAGCGGCTTTGGTTGGCTCATAATCAGCATAACTTTCCATCACTTCTTTGATCAAACTATTCAATTTGGAGATAATCCAGCGATCCAATTCCGAGCGTTCACTAACAGGAATAATCTTTTGCTCGTTCACCTCAAACTTATCCACATTCGCGTACAGCGCAAAGAAGGAATAAGTGTTATACAACTTACCAAAAAATTTGGCGCGCGATTCTGCAATACCTTCGATGTCAAACTTCAAATTATCCCAAGGTTGCGAATTGGAAATCATGTACCAACGCGTCGCATCAGCACCATAAGTGGTAATCGTTTCAAAAGGATCAACGGCATTGCCCAGGCGTTTGGACATCTTATAACCATTTTTGTCCAAGACTAATCCATTGGAAACCACGTTTTTAAATGCAACGCTATCGAACACCATCGTTGCAATGGCGTGCAAAGTGTAGAACCAACCCCGCGTCTGATCTACGCCTTCCGCGATGAAATCCGCAGGGAAATTCAGCCCAAATTTTTCCTTGTTCTCGAATGGGTAGTGCCATTGTGCATAAGGCATGGAACCAGAATCAAACCAGACATCAATCAAATCCAATTCACGCCGCAACTCGGTTTTTCCGTCATCCGCCACCAGCACAATTTCGTCAATGTAGGGACGGTGCAAATCCACCGGAACGCTTTGGTTCAGATTCAACGCCGCATTCGCCTTTTCAATCTCAGCCGCCAAAGTTTCTACCGAGCCTATACATTTCTCTTCACTTCCATCTTCCGTTCTCCAGATCGGCAGCGGAACACCCCAATATCTTGATCTTGACAAGTTCCAGTCCTGCAAATTTTCCAGCCATTTGCCAAAGCGACCTTCGCCGGTCGAAGCAGGTTTCCAGTTGATGGTCTGATTCAATTCGTACATGCGTTCCTTCACCGACGAAGCGCGGATAAACCAGCTATCCAGTGGGTAGTAAAGTACCGGTTTGTCGGTGCGCCAGCAATGCGGATAGTTGTGTACATATTTTTGCACGTTGAAAGCCTTGCCGGTTTGTTTCAAATGCACGGCGATGTCCACATCTACACTTTGGTAATCTTGTTCATTCAAATAATCCTTCACGTAGCGATTAGAGAATTCGCCTACATTTTCTTTGAATTTGCCTTGCTTATCTACCAGTGTCAAAGCTCCAATACCATTCGCTCTTGCCACTTTCATATCATCCGCACCAAAGGAAGGCGCTGTATGCACCACGCCCGTACCGTCTTCCGTCGTCACAAAATCGCCTACCAGCACGCGGAACGCATCCGTTGCGCCGTTCAACTCTTCAATTGGATTATTAAAAGGCAGCAACTGCTCGTAGCGAATACCTTCTAATTTAGCACCAGTAAACGTTCCGCTTTTTTCCAGGACAACAGGTTTGTTCTTTTGCTTCTCTGGGTCGGAAGCAAACCAATTATTTACTAGTACATCTGCTAGCACTACGCTCACAGGCTCGTGCGTATAAGGATTATTTGTTTTAATTTTTACATATTCAATTTTACCGCCAACTGTTAAAGCCGTATTAGAAGGCAAAGTCCAGGGTGTTGTCGTCCAAGCCAGGATTCTAACGTCTTCGTCAGGACTATCAAATAACCAACTCCAATGAACTCCCCTTGGGGCTGGGGCTAACTTTAAACATCGCCACCACCGTCGTATCGCTGACCTCTTTATACGTGCCCGGCATATTCAACTCATGCGAACTCAAGCCTGTGCCCGCCGCCGGCGAATACGGCTGAATCGTATAACCCTTGTACAGCAAGCCTTTGTCGTACAATTGCTTCAGCAGCCACCATACCGACTCAATGTACTCATTCTCGTAAGTGATATACGGATTGTCCAAATCCACCCAATAGCCCATTTTGCGCGTCAGGTCGTCCCACACATCCTTGTAGCGCATTACGGTTTCGCGGCATTTTCGATTATACTCGTCCACCGAAATTTTCTTCCCAATATCCTCTTTCGTAATGCCTAATTCCTTCTCTACACTCAACTCAATCGGCAATCCATGCGTATCCCAGCCACCCTTGCGCTCCACCCGCTGTCCCTGCATCGTATGAAAACGACAAAAAATATCCTTCACCGCCCGCGCCATCACGTGGTGAATGCCCGGCATCCCATTCGCCGAAGGCGGACCCTCATAAAATACATAGCTATTATTGGGGTCACGCTCCTCTACGCTTCTTTCAAAAATCCGATTTTGTTGCCAAAATTCCAGGATTTCCTTGTCAATTTCCGGCAGGCTCAGGTTTTTGTACTCTCTGTACATTGTATTTAATTTTAATATCTGCCGCACTTCAAGCGTGTGGCAGATTTTTAATTTTGTTCTAATAAATTTGGCACATTTTGGAAATGCGCCAAATCGCCGCAAAAATAGCAAACAAAAAGGCTCTGACAAACCGCAATCTGTCAGAGCCTTTCGTTTTTTCATCAACAGCATCTCACAGATTGCGCGGCAATCCAATAATAATAATGCTGTTAATTATATTTTTCTGAAAAGACATATTCCTAAATTTCTAGCCTAAACACAAAAGTGCGGCATTCGGTTGAAAAAGTCAAGCAGCAGTATTGTCTTTAATATACTGGAATTTAAAAAATCGCTATTTTCTCAAAATAAGCTCGTTCCAATTATATTTGCAATAACGCTGTAAAAACCGACTATGCTACAAACATCCGACCTCCAATATTCCTACGACGGTAAAACGCTATTGCAATTCCCTGATATTAACTGCGGAAAAGGCGAACATTGGCTGCTGCTGGGACAATCAGGTAGCGGCAAAACAACATTATTACATTTGCTCGGTGGCTTGCTCACTGCCAAAAGGGGTTCTGTGCAAGTTGCAGGAACAGATTTGGAAAAACTGTCATCTTCCACTTTAGACAAATATCGCGGCAAACATATTGGGATTATTTTTCAAAAATCCCATTTTGTAAAAGCGTTGACTGTTGAGGAAAACCTGGCATTGGCGCAGCAATTGGCAGGCCTAAAGATTAATTACGAAAGAATTTCGGAGTTGTTGAATCATCTGAATGTTGGACATAAATTAAAATCCAAGCCTGATCGTCTGAGCCAGGGGGAGCAGCAAAGAGTAGCGATTGCGCGGGCCTTGGTGAACCAACCGGATGTGATTCTTGCTGATGAACCGACTTCCGCTTTGGATGATATTAATTGTAATGAAGTAATACAACTGCTTGAACGAGAAGCAAATGCAGTAGGTGCTACGCTGTTGGTAGTCACACACGATGGGCGATTGAAGGAACGGTTTGAAAAGCAAATACATTTGTAGATGCCAGATGCCCCCTAAATCCCCCCAAAGGGGACTTTCTAGCGTGTCCCCCTCCTTTGGAGGGGTTAGGGGAGGCAAAACGTCAAACCTCAAATAAAAAATAATGAACTTATTAAAACTAAGTTGGAAAAACCTGACAAACAAGCCTTTAGCAATGACATTGAGCCTCGTGCTTTTTGCATTGGGGGTAGGGTTGATTTCGTTGTTATTACTTTTGAACAAGCAGTTGCAGGATAAATTTGACAAAAATCTGGCGGGCATTGATCTGGTGGTGGGCGCGAAGGGCAGCCCATTGCAACTTATTTTATGTAATATGTATCATATTGATGCTCCGACAGGTAATGTCTCGATTGACGAGGTTAAAGCGTTTTTGAATGCGCGACATCCTTTGATAAAAACATCCGTGCCGCTTTCGGTGGGGGATAGCTATAAAAGTTATCGTATCGTAGGAACGAATCATACAATACTGGACTTATATAATGCGCAGATTGACAAAGGTAAATTATGGGAAAAGCCTTTTGAGGTGACGCTTGGCGCAGAAGTAGCCTCCGCTTTAAATCTCAACGTCGGGGATAAATTTTTTAGCTCGCATGGATTTGTGTTGGATGAAAATTTAGAACACAGTGATACTGAATCTTTTGTAGTGGTTGGCATTTTGCAAGCAACAGGTTCGGTGATTGATCAGTTAATCCTGACACCTTCGCAAACGACTTGGCTGGTGCATGAGCATGAGGCCGCCTCCGACGAGTCTTCGGAGACCGAGGGAAGTGGGAATTCGGAAGTGGGAAATGATAGTGAAGCACATGACTCGACTGAAATGCACCATGAACACGAAGATTACGGCGATGTAAATACGCCTTTGCTGAATTTCCCGGAGAAGGAAATTACTTCGTTTTGGTGCAATTCAAAGCCCGGAATTATCAAGCCTTGAATATGCAGCGTTCTATTAACGAAAACACGGATTTACAGTCGGCAACGCCAGCCATTGAGATCAATCGCTTGTATGCAATGATGGGCGTAGGCGAAGATGCCTTACGGGTATTGGCTTTGGTGATTATTTTTGTGTCGGGTTTGAGCGTTTTTATTTCATTGTATTCTTCTCTCAAAGAACGCAAATATGAATTGGCGCTTATGCGCGTGATGGGCTCCTCACCAAGCAAAATTTTCTTATTAATTATCCTTGAAGGAATTATATTGGCGATCGTGGGATTTGTGATCGGTATCGCATTAAGTCATATTGGTATGGAAACTTTAGCAGGCGCTTTGAAAACATCCTATCGTTATTCCTTTTCAGGTGCGATTTTTCTAAAAGAAGAATTATATTTGTTGGGAGCAGCACTGTTTATTGGCTTTGTAGCAGCGGTCATCCCCGCCATACAAGCAAGCAACACAGATATTTCCAATACTTTAGCAGAGGCATCATGAAACCATTTACAAGATTTAACGTACAAACACTTAGTCAAGAACATTTTTACACTAATTTTTTCTTAGTCATGAAATTTACGCTAACCTTAGTGGCAGCCTGTCTGTCGTTGTGCTTATTTGCACAAAAACCTTCCATTTATGGCGAACAGCCTTTAGCACATACCTTTTCCATTGTAGCTTATGATCCTACCACGGGCGACATGGGTGTCGCGGTGCAATCGCATTGGTTCTCAGTGGGTACAGTTGTCGCTTGGGGCGAAGCTGGAGTCGGCGTCATTGCTACGCAATCTTTTGTGAATCCTGAATTTGGACCGAAGGGATTATCCTTGATGAAACAAGGAATGTCTGCAAAAGAAACGCTGGAGAAGCTAATTGCAGAAGATAAAGGAAGCGCGTTCCGGCAATTGGGCATCGTGGATGCAAAGGGTAATGCCGCAACTTTCTCAGGAGAGCACTGCATTGAAGCTGCCGGGCATTGGCTCGGTGATAATTACGCCACTCAGGCAAATATGATGAAAAACGATCAAGTATGGTCGGCAATGGCAGTGGCATTTGAAGCATCCAAGGGGCAGCCTTTGGCAGAACGCTTGGTGGCAGCCTTGGAAGCAGCACAAGAAGTCGGAGGCGATATTAGAGGACAACAATCGGCTGCTTTGCTTGTGGTCAGCGGCCAAGCAACAGGAAAACCCTGGATAGATCGTAAAGTGGACTTGCGTGTGGATGATCACGAGGCACCTATCACCGAAATCAAGCGCCTGCTCAAAGTACATCGAGCTTACGAGTATATGAATCGCGGCGATGTGCAAATGGAAGAAGGTAAAATTCAGGAAGCTTTGCAATCGTATGGCGCAGCCAGTAAAATGTTCCCTGAAAACCTGGAAATGAAATTCTGGACAGCAGTAAATCTGGCAAATATTGGCAGAACGGAAGAAGCAATGCCCATGTTTCAAGTTATTTTCAAAAAAGATAAAGATTGGAAAGAATTGCTCAAAAGATTACCAAAAAGTGGACTCTTGAAAGTTCCAGAAAGCACATTTGAAAAAATTATTCGACTCGAATAGCGATTTATATTAGGTTTTAACAAGTTCTTAAATGAATTTTTATCGCCAATAGCGTTAACTTAGAGGCTTTAAATTAAAAAAGTATAGTAAGCATGAAAAATCTGATCGCAATTGCAGCAATATTTTCGTTTTTGTTCGTCAGCATAGGTGCTTCTGCCCAGGCAGCTGAAAATGTCTGGAAAACCCTGGCAAAAATCACTTTCAAGAAGCAATACGACGAGATGCTCGGCTTCAAAGTGGACGTGCCGGTATTCAGTGAAGAGATCAAAAAACTGGCAGGCAAAGAAGTTAAGATAAAAGGCTACGTCATCCCTGTGGAAGGCTACAAAAGCCACAAAGAATTTGTTTTCTCGGCTTATCCTTATAATATGTGCTTTTTCTGTGGTGGCGCCGGCCCGGAAACAGTAATGGAAATTTACGCCAAAGAAGCAGTAAAATACACAGCCGATCCGATTGTGCTCAAGGGCAAGCTGGAATTAAACGACTCTGATGTCAATCGCCTGATTTATACTTTGCGGGATGTAGAATTGGTAAAGGAAGCAAATTAATCGGTTCTGATTATTGCTAAGAAGATAGTAAATATTCAGCGGTGAGATATAAGTAGGTGAAATTTAATACTTTGCAACAAAAGCTTATTACACAACCTCTTATGACTTTATCCCAACACATAGGCACATAGATTTTAAAAACGCTATGTGCCTATGTGTTAATAAAATTTCGTTATAATGTATTTTAAGAATTCTTGAGTCTCACCTATTTTAAATTTATAAATCCAGAAACATCGCTCCTGGATCTTCCAATAAGTTTTTCACTTTCACAAGAAAAGTAACCGAAGAACTACCATCAATCACGCGGTGGTCATAAGACAATGCCACATACATCATCGGGCGGATTTTGATCTCGCCATTCACCACCACTGGGCGCTCTTTGATAGCGTGCATTCCAAGGATTGCGGATTGCGGTTCATTGATAATCGGCGTACTCATCAGCGAGCCAAACACCCCGCCATTCGTAATTGTAAATGTTCCACCCTGCATTTCATCTAAGGATAAAGTGCCTTTGCGCGCTTTGTCGGCGAGTTCTTTTAGTTTGAATTCGATTTCTGCATAAGACAAAGACTCGATATTGTGAATCGGAGGTACGACCAAGCCATTTGGTGTAGAAATAGCGAAGGAAATATCCACAAAATTGTGATATACCAATTCCTCCCCATCAATTTGCGCGTTCACATCGGGCATTTCCAATAACACTTTGGCGCAAGCTTTCGCAAACAAAGACATAAAACCGAGCTTGATGCCATATTTCTTCTCAAAACGCTCATTGTATCTGGTGCGCAGTGCCATCACTTCGGTCATATCAATTTCGTTGAACGTCGTAAGCATAGCCGTTTCGTTCTTCGCACTTACCAAGCGTTTGGCAATAGTACGACGCATCCGGCTCATTTTCTTGCGAGAAACTTCCCGACTAAATGAATCTGAAGGGCGGAATACAACTGCTTGTGGTGCTGGCGTCTCCTTCTTGGCTTCAGGCTGTGGAACGGGCACTGATTGCTTGGCTTCTATTGCTTTTTGAGCGTCTTCTTTGGTGATGCGGCCATCTTTACCACTGCCTTTCACTTCCGAAGTTGTCACCTCATTTTCCTTCAAAATCTTGGCTGCTGCCGGTGATGGGTGTCCAGTAGCGTAAGAACTGGTAGGTTCTTGCTTTTTGTCGGGTTCAGCTTTTGGGGAAGGATCGGCAGGCTTGGAAGCGCCATTTTCTTTGGCAACACTGGTATCAATTTTTGCTACTAAAGCGCCGATGGCAAGGTCATCACCTTCTTTTGCTACATGAATCAACTTGCCGGATGCTTCCGCCGGGAATTCCAAAGTGGCTTTATCTGACTCAAATTCGCAGATGGGCTCATCGCGATTCACGTATTCACCATCTTTTTTCAGCCATTGCGACAAGGTAACTTCGTTGATAGATTCGCCAATGACGGGAACCTTCATTTCTACAACGCTCATTTATTTTAGATGTTAGATTTTAGACAATAGACTTTAGACATAGCATTGAAATTGCACCGCGAAATTCAGGCAATTGTCTAAATTATGCAAGCTTTTGCTGCATTGTTTCAAATACTTAATTATGGAACAAGGAAGCCAATGAACAGTTCTAACCTTTCATTTTAAAAACGAGAATTTTACCTGGATCATCGTCCTTACCCTCATTGGAAATATACATCGTACCAGTTTTGTCAAAGCAAATACCTTCGGGTTGCGTGTGCAGCTTTTTCTTCAATTTTTCAATATGTAAAATTTGACTATCTTTATCAATGACAATCAATAACTTACCCACTGAAGAAAGAATATAAATTTGTCCGGTAATCGGATGAATGGCGACCGAAGAAGGCGCAAAAGCAAATTCATCGGCGGTTTTGTCAAATCGCTCCAGCAATTGATCTTTGTCTGCTACGTAAGCAGCATTACTGAGATAAGCCAGCACATCTTCCAAACTCACTGTAAATACAGGCGCCTCTCCTAAAGTCATAGTGGTCAAATCAAAACCATAAATGCCCTTTTTCATCTTGAAATCCTTGCCCTGTCCGGCTTTGGCTTTGCAGGCCAGCAGCAGGCGATGGTTCGCTGCATCATAGGTCAATCCTTCTACATCGTTTTCTTCATTGAGGAAAAAATTGAACTTTTCAACTTTATCGTATTTACCATCACTTGGAGAAATTTTATAAATCGTGCCGGTACTTTTTACCACAAAAATATCTTTGCCCACCATTTCTACACCTTCATAATCACCTTTATCCTGAAATTCTACTTCCCGCTCAATCTTTCCAGTTGTGATATTAATAAAAAATACAATACCATCCTCATCTTGTACTGCTACCAGGCTTTTTTCATCAGCGCTTAATCCCAAACCTGAGATTTCCATCAGTTTTTTGTGCATCACAAAACTTTGGTCGGGTGCATTCAAATCATAACCAATGGCAGAGGGTTCGGACAAAGTGCAGAAAATGCAGCTCGCCAGAACAAAGGTGAGACTTAGCATCATTTTCATTATTTTTTAGTTGCAGAAATTCCGGGATTTTTGCGAAACATAAAATATAGCCCTATCAATACAAATGGCACGCTCAGCAGCTGCCCGGTACTCATCACATTGCCAAAGCTACTTTCGATGCCACCCTGGCTTTCTTTGAAATATTCCCATACAATGCGCACCCCAAAAACCAGCGCCAGGAATAAACCAAAGATATAACCGGGCTTTTCGCGCTTGTTGGTTCTCCAATAAACGTAATACAGGATAAAAAATATTGCGAGGTAGCTAAGCGATTCATATAATTGGACTGGGTGGCGCGGTGCTAAAGGATTTTCTAAATCGGGATCATTTTGTAATCGCGTGAAAATAAAAGCCCATGCTACATTTGCTGGTTTGCCTACGATTTCGGAATTCATCAAATTGCCGAGACGAATAAAACAACCCGCCAAGGCCGTAGGCACTACGACCTTATCCAGAATCCAGAGGATAGACTTTTTGGAAACGCGCACCGAAAATATCCATAAGGCAAGAATGACGCCGATCGCCCCGCCATGACTGGCCAAGCCGCCATGCCATACCATCGGAATTTCGATCAGGTTTTTGGAGTAATAATCCCAATCGTAAAAGAAGACGTGTCCTAATCGCGCGCCAAGCACTGCTCCGACGACCACATAAATAAAGGCTTTGTCGAGCCAGGCTTCAGGCGCTTTCTCTTCCTTGAACATTCGGCGTACCATGTACAAACCCAACAAAAAACCAAGCGCAAAGAGCAAACCGTACCAACGAAAGGTAAGCGGGCCAACGCTGACGATTTCAGGAGAAACATTCCAGGTGATATAAGCGAAAAGCATTTCCATATTGCTAGAATTGAGGGTAAAGAAGATTTGCCCCAAAGTTTAGCAGAAATTCGCGGCTTGCGAAAAGGAAAGGCATAAATTTTCTGTAAAAATGCGATTTAGCACTATTTTTAACGATTTGTCAAGCCATTTGACTGAAAAATTTCAAAGGATTGAGAAACAGTTCCATATTGTTTTGTGTGTATTGATGCTGAAAATGAAAAGGAAATCGCCAGTCCAAAGGAGCAGACAGAAGCGGTTTTAAAGATGGCAGCGTGTAGGCTATGGCTTTTGTCGGTTTTTCTTGATTCCAGAAAGGGATGAAATTAAAAGCGACCTTTTGCTTTCGTAGCATAGCTTGCACACTGGGTAAAGAATCTGCCCGCAGGATCAGATAATTCCCACGACGACTGGCGGGAATTACCTCCTGCTGATAACCGGGGTTCAGACGCCTCATAGTATGAAGGGACAGGTTGGCGGCCTGCGCCACTCCCTGCAAATGGATGGAATCTCGTATTTTCAGAACGCTGAGTTCTTCCACAGCATGAGGATTGACCTTTAGTCCATGCCGTTCAGAATACGCCACCACATAAGCAGCCGAAATAAAAGAAAGAATATATCCTTGAGTCTGCCGAGGCAGATATTGCTCAATTTCCCAATAATTATTACAATCAGCGCGTCGAATAGCTTTTCTTACTTTTCCTGGCCCGCAATTATAAGCAGCTAATACCAGCAACCAATCATCAAACTGCTTATGTAAATCCACGAGCAGTCGAGCTGCTGCGTCTGTGGAGCGCATTAGGTCGAGTCGCTCATCTACATATTCGTTAATTTGTAACTTGTATTGCCGAGCGGTATAGTCCATGAATTGCCACAATCCCTTTGCGCCCGCAGGCGATTCGGCGTTGATTTTTAACCGGGACTCTACAAACGGTTTCGCGCCTTCCGCGCGATAATTGTTCCCAGATGAGATGCTTGATACGCGTACTGCATCGCGCAGGGAAATCCATTTTAAGTTGCAAGAGATTTTCCTGGATCAATGCTTCGGTGTGTTGTTTCTCATCAAATTTTTGTGACATGTTCCTATGTGCAATGGCAGGAAATGCGCAAAGCATTCCCAATGCCAGCACACAGCACATGACTATTCCAGAGTGTTTCATAGTATGAGAATATTAGGGCTTAGTCAATAGCTTGTCGCTTGCCTGTGTCGGCAACTTTACTAGCATCTTACTTTTTAGGGAAAGAATATTTATTGGTAGGCAGAAAATGATCTCAAAGACAAGTACAAAACTAATATATTAATTCGATTTTGTCAATAATTTCAAAATAATAGTTTTCCACATTTTATACTTATGAAATAAGTATTTGAGATTATCAAAAAGCTTTTTATTTTTTATGCTGATTATTAAATTCTTATAAAATAAATTATTACAATATTAATAGTATTTTAAATACGAATGCCGCATTCTTCTCAAGAAAAATGCGGCATTAATAAAGTTTGTGTAAAATTCTATGCCCTTTTTGAAAGTTCGCTTGGTAAGAATACAATCAATTCTTGATTCACAAAAACCTCGCGTTCAGTCAAACCATTCCATTTCATAATATCTTCCACTTTGCACTGGAACAAACTCGCCAGGCTTTCGATACGGTCGCCCTTAGCCACTATATATGTACTTTGGAAGGTATTAGAAGGTATCGAAAAATGGAGATTGCCAATTGCTTTGCCGGCTAAAAAGTTTTTGAAAACATTCACAGCACTAGCCGGAAGAATCAAAAAATGACCTTTTGAGCTTGCAGGGATTTGCTTTTGAACATAACCCGGATTCAGCAATGCAACAGTAGAAGGCGATAAACCACAGGCGGATGCAATCTCCTGGAAAGACAGGGATTGATACACTTTTAAAGCTCTGGTCTCGCGTAAGGTCAAGGAAGGATATTCTGGTCTCAAATCGTGGTGGTCGTAAAAATTCACTACGTAAGCTGCTGCAATATAAGCTGGTACGTAGCGTTGCGTTTGCTCAGGTAAGTAAGGTTCCATTTCCCAGTAGTCTTTGCAATTAGCGGTACGCATGGCTTGCAATAACTTGCCTTGTCCACAATTATAAGCCACCAGCACCAGACGCCAGTCCCGGAATTGCTTATACAAATCCGCCAGAATTTGTACGGCTGCTTCGGTTGACTTATAAGGATCGAGGCGTTCATCTACTTGTCCGTCGATTCTCAGTCCATAATCTTTTGCGGTAGAAGGCATCAACTGCCATAATCCGGCGGCGCCGGCGGTAGATTTTGCGCGAGGATTCAAAGCCGATTCGACAATCGGCAGGTACATTAGTTCTTTTGGTAGTCCATAGATCGTCAGGTAGTGCTCAAAAATCGGAAAGTACATCAGAGATCGTCCTAACATGTCCTGGGTCTGCTTGTAGCCGGTCGCAACGTAGTCCTTAATGTAGTAACGTACTTTAGCATTGTACTTGATCTCGAAAGGAAGCTGGATTTGATCCAGTCTGGCTTCGATAACCCCTTCATTGTAAGTGCTCAATCGGTTGCTGGGATGTTCAGATGCACTGAGGGGTCGTGCGTTTGTTTGTTTTGGGGCCACAAGATAGCACGCTACCATTATGGCAACCAATGTCCATGGGAATTTCATTATTAAATGTTTAATAAAAAAAACTGGGTATTCAACCCATTTTGGTCGTAAAAAATTATGTTGATATGTTCAATTTTTAATGTAAAGTTTAATTCATGTAATTATTTAAATGAATACGGGAAGGAATGTATCAGGAGTTCTCAAAAATTTTAGTCTGAGCGCAAAGATAATCGCTAATTCATTTTATGTCAACCCTTTTTGTTAAAAGTTACTAACAAAGTTATTTATAACAATATAATTTCATTTAGTGTTTTTTTGAAATTTGATATTTTAATAATAATATTCTTTGTTAACAAGATGTTGGGTTAATATTAAAATTTTATAACCTTATGCTTGCAATATTAAATTTGGCTTTCGCTTTTGTGGAAAATTTTGACCTTTTTCTGACAAAAACTGTTTTCTATCTTTAGACGCAGACAATAAAATTTAGTCACAACAAAATTTTGAACACGCGTATTATGCAAATAAAAATTCTGGCTTTTGGCGTTGCCAAAGATATTGTAGGAACTCGACAGCTTGATTTTGCAATTTTCAATGGAATAACCGTAGAAACATTGAGAAAAACGCTCCATACCCAATACCCAGCATTAGAAAAATTAACTTCGATGGCAATAGCGGTCAATGGTGAATATGCTTCGGATGAAGTTGCTATTGCTCCTGGCGATGAAGTCGTATTGATTCCGCCTGTGAGTGGAGGTTAGTAAAATTCTTTGAAGGTTTCAGATTTGATGTTTCTTATTAAGCTTGTATTTAAGACCTTTATGCCCATAAATCTTTAAGCCTATATACTTTTTCATGATCGATATTCAACTTTCAGAACAAGAATTGAAACCACAAACCTGTATTGATTTTGCGCTAAGTGGAGGCGCGGGAGCGGTGGATGTCTTTATTGGTACAGTGCGCGACCATACGCAAGGGCGTAAAGTGGTTCGACTTGAATACGAAGCCTACGAGCCAATGGCTATCTCGGAAATGCGCAAAATTGCGGAAGCAGCTATACATCGCTGGCCGGTACAACGTATTGCCATTCATCATCGGATTGGTACTTTGCAAATTGGCGATGCTGCTGTAGTGATTGCTGTATCTACGCCACACCGCGAAGAGGCATTCGAGGCTTGTAAATGGATTATCGATACCCTCAAGCAAACCGTTCCTATCTGGAAAAAGGAAATATTTGAAGATGGCGAGGTTTGGGTCGCTGCGCACCCTTAATGCATCATGAATTAAATTCCAATATGTTATCTCTTGGCAAAACCTATAAAGTTTTTTGAAATCTTATAGATTTGATAATGAAAGATTTACCTCATAATGCACTTAATCTTTCAAAAGCGTTTGGAGTTGCATCGCCACGCCCATATCGCCTTTGATTTTGATCTTGCCGCTCATCACCGCCATCATTGCATTGAGTTCACCTTTGCGCAGGGCTTCCAGAGTGGCAATTTGAGTTGTAATCGTACAATTAGCATCTTTATCTTCATTGGAAATAACAGCGTTTTCGCCTTCCAAATCAATAAAAACAACGCCTTCATCAAAAACTAACTTCATTGTCTTGCCAATCGCAGGCATTTTATGAGCGTGATCGTCAAATAGTTTCGTGATCTCTGCAAGTGTCATTGGGTATTGTTTTGGATGCAAGATATGATTTTCCCAGAAAAATTAATCCCTTGCCAATACTTCGGCAACCCTGTTTTTCCAAAAGCAGCAAAGTTTTCTCGCGGATTCTGACAAAGATAAACCGTCGTGCCGTACTCGCGCGCATAAGGATTTTCGATTTTCCCGATGACTTGAATATCTGCAAAAATCCGCTGCACATCTTCTCCTAGTTCATCATTTACATATATTAAAGTATTTGCATTTGTTTCTCTCTGAATCCAAAGTCGATAGCTATCGCTAAAGCTATTTACAGGAGGCAATCCTTTATCTTTTCCAAAAAGCTCGATGGAGCCGGCTTGACCATAATTTTCAGCATAAATCAAGACGCGATTTTTATCTTCAACTTGCTCAAAAGCCTTGATGGCGTGCTGCGCCAGTTCATCCCAGCCCAGCATATCAGCATAATCCTGCGGCAAAGGATGTATTTCGCCATTTTCCCAGCGCATTGGCCCGTCTAAGCCGATTTTTTCAACAAGGTATTTGCAATATGCGGTCATTTTTGGAATCGATATAAATGGAATACCCAAAGGTAGAATAGGTGCTAATAAAAGTGCCATCAATGCTGGAGTCAGAACACGCAGCCAGACTTTTGAAGTCGTGTATTCCCAAAAGACAGCACCTGCTGCGATGAGAACAGGATATATGCCAATAGTATAATAACTTTTACCATGTAAAATCAAGTAAATCAAGATAGTAAAAGTAAAAAGCCAGGCAATAAGGCGGAATGGACGTATTTTTTGGTTGAAAAAAGAAAAAGCAAGCCCGGAATCCACAGAATGAGCGTGGTGATCGTCATTAGAAGTTGATCCATCACAAAATTGAAGGGAGAAACATTAACCAATTGATTGCGCGCCAACTCTTGCATATGAGTAGCCACTGGAAAATCATGCGCGTATTGCCAAATAAGATTCGGTAACACAATCGCCAGCGCAATCAATGCAGCCCAAAGCGTTTGGCGTTGCCAGAGTAGTTTTCGGTGGGGCGTGACCAAAAGCGCTGGAATCAATGCAAATAAGAGAAAAGCAATATTGTATTTATTCAAAAGTCCAAATCCAAATGCGATACCGAAATACAATATATTTTGTTTATCTTCACTTCGTAAATATTTAATAATGAAATAAATGCACAATGCCCAGAAAAAAATATCGACGACAACAGGTTGAAATAACCAACTGGATCGAACCAAAGCAGGAGAAACCAACATCCCGAAAGCCGCCAGGAACTGCGCGTATTTATTGCCTCCCATCTCTCTTGCTATCAATGCGGTTAAAATTAACACACAAGTGCTGAGTATATTTGGAATCAGCCTCACTACAAACATAGAATCACCCAAAAAGGTCTGGATGAACCAAGCGATCCAGCCGATGAGTGGCGGATTCGACCAGTAGCCAAAGTCTAAATGTCGCCCTAAAGCCAAATACAAATAGGCATCCCGCTGAAAACCGTAATTGACATTTGTAAAAAGATGAAAACGAGCTTTGCTGCGGCGACCAGCAAAATGATTCTCCAATAGATGGATTTGGGTTGCATCGGTGTTCTTTCTCAGAAAGATGCAGCGAAAGCTTTATAACCCCTAATTTTTTCGATGAGATAAAAAGAAAAAGAGATGGCATTGCTGATAATAATGCCATCTCTTTTGCAGGAAAGCTATTATTGCTTTACAAACAACTGCGCACGACCGTTTTTCAGATCACGGAGTAGATAAGTCCCTTTCGGTAACCGATTGACATTCAGGCGATTGGTGTTCTTTTGATTCAATAACAACTGACCAACCGTATTATACACTGCGAAATCAGAAGTTACATTTGTAAAAATGGCATCATCCACCGGATTCGGAAATATGCGCCATTCCTGAGCAACGTTATTTGGATCATCCACATCGGTCAACTCTCCAAAAGTAAAGATAGACACCGAACCGCTGATTTCATTAGCAACAACCATCAAAGCATCGCCATTGGGGCTATCAGCAGCAGAAACAAATACAATATTCTCAGGGCCAAGGTCGCCCGCTGCCGCAGACTCTACGCTCATTGTGAAATCGCGGTTGTTGATATATTTTACAAAAACGGGTTGTTTTGGATCCTCAATATTGAACAAAGCTACGCCACCAATGCGCTCCATCCCTACAAAAGCATGCGGTATGCCATCTATCTCAGCGATCGTAAGCGCTTCTGGTTCAGGGCCTTTGTTGTCGCTACGGCTATCCAAGGCATTGTCGGTATTGCTGGCATTAAAATACGCTGGATATGCAGTAGCCGTAATTTGTTCTAAAGCATCACCACTATCGAACACGAGATTGCCAAAAACATCCCAAACAGTGAATGAACGGCCACCCAGCGGATGCAATTGATCAAAATCCTCGTCGCCATCGATGTCGCCTAATTTATTGGTTACGTTCAGGCGCCCCAGTACTGCATTGGCTTGCAAAGCAGCAGCGTCCGGGAAAGCAGTAGGATCAAGCGTCAAAGAACTAATCCTGGCTTCTTCCTCAAAAGTATCATATTCTCTGGCGTCCCCTTCGTTCACTGTCATTATATAAGTTTTTCCATCTGCTTCGTAAGTGGCAATCGCGTCTGGTTGGAACATACCCCACACAGGCTGCGGTAAAATATTGATACCATTATCGCGGTCGCTAGCGTCCAAACCATAGTTTTGAGCAAAAGTAATAATGCCCAATACGCAGTCATCAGTAATGCCTGCACCAGCCAGACCAAAATCGTTATCATTCAATACTGCAATCGTGCCATTAGGCAAAAGCGCAATGCCTTCTGCTTTATCGCTTGGCAGATAGCCAATGGAAGGCAAATTCAGTATTTTTGTTTTATGAACCGCTACAATTCCGGCAGCCCCAAGCTCGTCTGCGCTCATCAATTCAAGTGTTTTCTCTCCATTCGATCCAATCGAATCCTGCAATGAAAGTGGCGTATTCACAATATTAGTCGCTCCTACAAGGTTGATTTCATACACATATTTTTTGCCTTCTTCGTCTTCCGGGAAGCTCGAATCGCGCTCCAGTACCAAGAATTTGCCATTGCCAGTGTAAACAGCATCGCCGATTTTATCTACACGGCTTTGCGCCAAACCCCCGTCCCTATTACGTTCCAGCAAGTAAACATACTCGGACACTGGTGTGCCATCTTCAGGATTAATACCTAAAATGCGGATAACATCTGATTTATTCTGAGTAGAATTGCCAGGATTGAACATCGGAGATTGGATGAAGCCATAGATAATATCCTCATCTGAATCGTAAGCGATTGCCTCAAAACCGCGGTTGGCCCAACGTTTGCTATAGACTTCAGGCAATGTCTCTTTTCCATAAAATCCTTCTTCAAGGCTAAAGCCCAATATCGGAAGTGTAAGAGCAGCGGTACCTTTGGGAACATAGCGTTCAATCATCATGCCATCGGGCGCGAATTTATAAAGCGAAGGACGATTCTCATCGCAAGCCCAGAAATTACCGTCTTTATCTTTTACAATACCTTCAAAATCGCCGCCATACGGATCAGGTGAAAGCTCCCGATAACCAATATTGGTGGTCGTGTCCAAATAATCAATCCCGTCATAAACGGTGGTGGTGTCTGGAAATACTTTCAATTTTTGAACGGGTGTTTCGTCAAATCCGATCACGTTTCCTTTGCCCGTAATAGGCTTGATCTGATCACCATCCATTCGATTCAACAGCGTCTCACCAAAAGTAACCGAACCTGTCAGAATATCTACTTCAAATTTTACAATCCTTGCCTGATAATCGGGCAATTTGAATGGACGCAGCGGCGACAAAGCTCCTGCGCCAAGATCGGCAGGCGTAGTCACACTGGTAGGGCTTATTGGTTCTTCATTTGGGCCGCGATCAGGGATGGTATAAAAAACATATTTTGTTTGAGTGGATTCGCTTGCATCAAAGTACAATCCTGAAAAACCGCTCAATTTCACAGGAGCTTGTGCAACACTATCAAAAATGGGTGTGCCAATCACAGGAAGATCAACTAACTCATTGATTTTGAATTGAGAAAGAACAGGCGCTCCACGGAAATGGTCTTTGTAACCCAAAGGAAAAATGTCAAGGACCTTTGCATTTGCTACGTCGATCACCGCAATAGCGTTGTTCTCCTGCAAAGTAACATAGGCTCTGGCGTCATCCGGCGCTAAGGCAACATATTCCGGCTCCAGGTCTTGCGCTACCGTCGCGTTCGGGCCATAAATGCGGATACCTTTATTTAATAGAGATGTTTTTTTATCATTATAAGTTTGGAAGTTCACCGTCATCACGGTCGCATTCGCAGCGCCATTCGATACATCAATAATGCTTACAGAACCCTCAGGATCAACCGAATAATCACTATTAGGCTCGCCTTCATTCGCAGTCAGCACTTTTGTACCATCATGCGAAAAAGTAACCATGTCAGGCAAAGCGCCGACGGTCACTTCACTAATAAAATCGCCATTGGTATCGAAGAAAACGACTTTGCCATCATCGGTCTTATTGTTACTTTCCACAGCCACAGCGACGAGTCCATTGTAAACGGCTACACTATTCACGCCGCCGCCATAAATCGTCATATCCACGTCTTTCACCTTGGTCGGCATCGAGGGATTACTAATGTCAAGAATTGTAACCGTATTTGCATCAGCATTTGTGAAAAACAAACGCGCAGACATTGCATCGAAAGCTGCGATTTCGGCTGCACCTGCGTCAAAAACATTGGTTTGATAAGTAGATAGAAAATTGAGTTGGAGATCATTTTGCGCCTTGCTTGTCCAATTTAATAGCAATGCAAATGGCAACATCACAATCAATCTAAGTAGGAGTGCTCTCATATTAGTTAAATCGTTTTTGGATTGAAAAATAAAAAGGCGAAGATATATAAGATTATGTTAACAGAAGTTTAATTCCTCATTAAAGAAGAAACTGTAAAAACCTTATTGGCAAAGTTATACGCATAGTAAATCTTTGGTGTAAAATATTTGGAATAAATGAACAGTTATAGCCCAAACACGCTTTTTCATTAAAACCGACGTTTATGAAACCATTAAAAATTGAGCTTTTGCTTGCCATTTTTTGCCTTTTTTCAGTTTACCAGATCAAAGCGCAACCACCTGCTGGCGATTGGGGCATTGGCATTCAATTTGGCGAACCGAGCGGGCTGACCTTAAAGAAGTACAATCCGGGCGCAATGTCCTTCGATGCTTTATTGGCTTGGGATCTCGACGATTTCTTTTTCATTAATGTTCATGGATTATGGCATAAGAATTTAAATGCTTCGCCCAATTTCAATTTTTTCTACGGTCCTGGCGCTTTTGTTGGTTTTATCGAGCGCAATCGCCGATTTGATGGGGACGACGAGGTACGCCTGGGGATTAGCGGTTCCTTTGGGCTCAACTATTTTGTGGATCGCTTTGAAATTTATCTGCAAGTGACGCCACGACTGGCTGTGATTGAAAGCACGGATGCTGATGTGGGCGGGGGCTTGGAGTTAGGTTTTATTTTTGAATGATTGGATGAATGAATGATAGAATGATTGAGTGAATGGATTGAGATATTTCTTTCATCTTTAAAATGCCGACCCAGCGTTTTTAACTGCTTCACCGTTGGATTATCAGACGAGTTCTGTATTTTTGGCAATTCATCAAAAAACATTAGCCATGATTCGTAATATTATTCTTGTTTTATTGACAATCATTAGCTTTCAAGCTGCTGTTGCACAGGAGGTATCTACCAAGCCAAATCCCTGGACAGGCAAGAGCGACGCGGAATTGCGCAAAATCGCTGATGAGTTGGCGCATAAATATATCATCACCGATGGGCACGTGGACTTGCCTTATCGCTTAGAGACTAAAAACTTCCGTCTCACCAAAGAATTCATTGGCATTCCTGTGGAAACGACCGAAGGTGATTTCGATTATGTACGTGCCAAAAAAGGTGGTTTGGACGCTCCATTTATGTCCATTTACATTCCTTCTTCCTATCAGGAGACTGGTGGTGCCAAAGAATTTGCTGATTCACTGATTGATATGGTGCGGGGCATTGCGGATGCGCATCCTGATAAGTTTAAAATCGCCTTTCGCTCTAGTGACGTGGAAGCCAATTTTAAAAAAGGTATTATTTCGCTCCCAATGGGTATGGAAAATGGCGCACCAATTGGAGACAGCATCCAAAATGTGGAGTATTTCTACAAGCGAGGCATCCGCTATATCACATTGACACACGGAAAAGACAATTTAATTTGCGATTCTTCTTACGATACCACGCGCACCTGGAATGGACTCAGCCCCTTTGGCCGCGAGGTAGTCAGAGAGATGAATCGCGTAGGTATTATGGTAGATATTTCTCATGTATCCGATAGCGCTTTTTATCAGGCGGTAGCTTTGAGTGCCGTGCCTTGCATTGCTTCGCATTCTTCGGTGCGTGCCTTTACGCCGACTTTTATTCGCAATATGAATGACGATATGATCAAGTTTCTTGCTAAAAAGAAAGGAGTTATCCAGATCAATTTTGGTTCGTCTTTCTTAGATCAAAAAATCCGCGATAATCAAGATCAAAAACGAGAAGAATTGCGCGAGTTGCTAGATAAGAAAGGCCTGAAAATGAATGATGATGCGGCTAAACCCGTGATTGAGGATTTCCGCAAGAAAAACCCGACGCTCTACGCCGATGTAGAGAAAGTAGCTGACCATATTGATCACGTAGTGAAAATTGCAGGTATCGATCATGTGGGATTGGGTTCTGATTTTGATGGTGTAGGTGACTCATTACCAACGGGTTTGAAAGATGTTTCCCAATATCCGAACCTTATTTATTCGCTGCTCAAGCGTGGCTATAGCGAAGAAGATATTGCAAAAGTTTGCTATAAAAATGTATTCCGCGTATGGGATCGCGCTGATAAATATGCAAAACAAGCAAAAGATAGAGCTAAAAGATCCGCACAAGGCAACTAATTGCCGGTGGAGGAGCGTCTTAAATGTAAAATAAAGGATGAACAACAAACGAATGAGAAAATTGAGTGTATGGATGACAGCTATTTGCTTGCTGTCCTTGTGCTGCAATGATTTATTTGCCCAAACCGCAGATGCCGATACGACCATTTATCCGGTAGCGGAAGAAACGCCAAGGTTTCCTGCTTGTGAAAAGTTGGATACGACGATTGAATTCAAAAATCAGTGTGCGCAGCAGCAACTGCTCGCCTTTATGAATCGCAATATTTTCTACCCGCTGGAAGCAAGGCAAAATGGGAATGAAGGTACAGTGGTGCTTTCTTTTGTAGTAGAAAAAGATGGCGGTATTTCTAATCCGAAAATCCTGAGAGATATTGGCGGCGGCTGTGGGGTAGAGGCCTTGCGGATCGTGCAATTGATGATTGATGGTGAACTTAAATGGGTGCCAGGCAAAATCAAAGGCAAGCCAGTGCGTACTTTGTTCAATCTACCAGTGCGATTCAAGTTGACGGAAGCACCACCATTCGCTTTGATTGGCAGAGACACGGTTTGGACGACTTTCGATGAGCCTTTATCATTTGAAGGCGGAGATGAAGCGCTTACCAAGTTTCTCGGGGAGCAAATGGATTATCCTGCCTCCGGCAATGATAGTTGCCTGATTGGTGTGGTGGACTTGCAATTACTCATTGACCGTCAGGCGAATGTACGGATACTCAATATTACCGATTATAATGACCTGGGCTTTGAATTTTGGAACGAGGCGGTAGAAGTAGCGACTTCTTCCTCCGGAAAATGGAAACCCGCTGTATATCAAGGAAATAAAGTGCCTTCGGCTTATGAAGTTAGTATGTCTTTTGTGCCGGAATCAGCAGGTTGCAAAGCAAAAGTAGAAGAATATTCTAAAGCGGTTTTATTGGTGAACGAAGGCTCTGATTTGTTTAACAAAGGTGAGAAGGATGCGGGCATTGCCAAAATGAGCGAAGGTATTGCGCTTTTTCCAAGAGATGCGAATTTCCTGGCAGTGCGGGGTCAAGCTTATATGGAGATGAATAAATTCCCGGAAGCCTGCGCCGATTTGAGTTTAGTAAAATCCCTCGCTTCAGTGGATTGGTATGATTCGTTGTTGCCAGTGATTTGTAGATAGAATTGTTATCAGTTAACGGGTAATAAGGAATCCCTTCCAGATAACCGTTGACTGATAACAAAATTTAAATTCTGCCAATTTTAGCTCCATCGGGTATGGTCGCGCCTTTTTTCACCACCACGATGCCATCTCGAATGCAGTAAGTATCGGTCTCGTCGTTAGAAAGCATAGCACTGCCGCGGATAGCTACGTTATTACCGATGCGACAATTTTTATCCAAAATCGCATTTTCAATGTAGCAATTTTCACCAACACCCATTGGAATCTCTTCGTGACGTACAATCTTCTCCAAGGTTTCAAAGTAATCATTACCCATAATGACCGCCTTAGAAATTTCTGTATTGTAGCCAATACGCGAACGAATACCGATGATAGAACGCTCAATTTTCTTGGCGTGAATGATACAACCATCCGCCAGAATCGCTTGATTGAACCAGGTACCAAAAATTTTGGAGGGGGCGAGCATACGCGGACGCGTATAGACCAATTTGTCGTTATCAAAAAGATTAAACTTAGGAATAGGATCGGTCAAAGCAATATTTGCATCAAAAAAAGAGCGAATCGTACCAATATCTGTCCAATAACCATCGAAAGCATAGCTTGCTACCCGAAGCCCCGATTCGATGGACGTAGGGATATATTCTTTACCAAAGTCAATCGCATCCGGCGAATCTTCAAACATTTTTTCCAGCACCTTTCGGTTGAAAATGTAAATCCCCATAGAGGCTAAGTAAATCTTACCTTCGTTTCGTAAGTCATCTGATACTACAGACTCCCATTCTGGCAAAACATCTGCTTTAGGTTTTTCTGTGAATTTCTCAATCATACCCTGCTCATTCACTTTCATAATGCCAAAACCCGGCGCATCGTATTGATTTACAGGGATTGTTGCGATCGTCACATCTGCATTTTTCTCTACATGATAAACCGCCAGTTCATGGAAGTTCATTTGATACAACTGATCACCTGATAGAATTAAAATATAGTCAAAGTCGTGATTTACAAGGTGATGCATACATTGGCGCACTGCGTCGGCGGTGCCTTGAAACCATTTATCGCTGGTGGGCGTCTGCTCCGCAGCAAGGATATCTACGAAACCTCGTCCAAACACATCAAAATGATAGGTGTTTTTAATATGTTGATTAAGTGAAGCAGAATTATATTGCGTAAGCACAAACATTCGCTTCAGCCCAGAATTTAAGCAGTTGGAAATCGGAATATCGATCAAACGATACTTTCCTCCAATAGGTACTGCGGGTTTAGAACGTTGACTTGTAAGTGGATATAGTCTGCTGCCCGCGCCTCCGCCAAGTATAAGAGAAATAATTTTGATTGCCATATTCTAATGTACGATTTGAGGTGTAATGGTTTTATTTTACAACATTTGATTATAAACTTCAATATATTGCTGAGCCGATTTTTCCCATGAAAAATCGATTTGCATAATTTTCTCTCGAATTTTCTCGAAAGTTGCCCGTTGATTGAAATATAATTCGGCAGCTCGATAAATGGCCATACTGGCGTCTTCCAATGAAAAATTATTAAATCGAATGCCTCGGCCACTCCCATCGGGTTCGCCAATATCGGGTACGGTATCGCGCAAACCACCAATAGAACGCACAATCGGCAAGGTGCCATAACGCATGGCGTACATTTGGTTCAGACCACAAGGCTCCACGCGAGAAGGCATAATGAGAAAATCCGAACCAGCGTATAATTGATGCGCCAGCCCTTCATTATATTCGAGCGAAGCGTCGAAGCGCCCGCGAGAATTTTGGCGCATATTGCGGAAAGCATCGGCAATACGCGGATCGCCTGTCCCCAAAACCAATAAATTGACACGCATTCCGCTGTTCAACACTCGACTAAACAGATCGGGCAATATATCTGCGCCTTTTTCGGTGACCAATCTTCCGATAAAAGTGATGATCGGCAAGCTCAAATCAATCTGAAAGCGCTGCGCCAATGCTTGTTTATTAGCGGTTTTGAAACCAGCTACATTTTGATCATTCAAACGCTGAGCGATGTATTGATCGGTCTGAGGATTCCAGACTTGCGCGTCGATACCATTGAGAATGCCAAGGCTCTTGTGTTGCTCGTGATAGAAAAGCCATTCCATGCCATTGGACGAATGTTTCAACTCTTCCAGATAACTCGGTGAAACCGTTGTGACCCGCCAAGAGTTTTTGATGCCAGAGGCTAAAGGGTTGATGGTATTCGCCCAATCGAGCAGATCTCGCGCTTCTCCATATAAAAAAGGCAACAAGTACATTTTTTCCCAGCTAAAAGCGCCCGTGTACATTCCATTGTGAATAGTGAAAACCGTTGGGATGCCCTCCAATGCTCGATACTCCGGGCAAAATTTAATCATAAAAGGAATCAAGCCTGTATGATGATCGTGGCAATGCAGCACTGAAGGTCGCCCGGGAGAATTGATAATCCATTGTAAAACAGCTTGTTGGAAGCTTAAATAACGCTCCACTTCATCACCATAAGTATAGCCACTTGGGTCAGCATAGATGCCGGGGCGATCAAATTTGCCGGGAATGTCCACCACAAATAAAGGAAAACCAAGCGTATCGTGTTGTTCTTTCTCAATCGTGAAAGGAATGTAATAATTATGCAAGCGCACCGCTCCTCGAAAGACAGGCGTAAAGGCATGTTCCTCGATCCAGCGCAAGCGATACTTGGGTATCACTACACCCGCCGAGACACCCATTTTTTGCAAGTATTTTGGGAGCGCCCCTACGACATCGCCCAAGCCGCCCGATTTAGCCGCAGGGTAACATTCCGCGCTAATGTGTAAAACTTTCATAATGAGTATTTAGGTGCGATTTTGGTTGGAATAATACTCGTTTAGAATTGTTTACTGTTGAGAAGATTGACCATTATTCCATCCTTCCTGCCCGCTGGCAGGTAACATTCCATGCACTTAAAGGTAGAATTTTTTGGTAGGAAAATTCAAAGCAAGCGCAATACTTTTTTGTAAAAAGGCTTATTGCTTTACAATTCTTCGGTATAAAAATGCTTTTTCTCGTTCAATTTGTAATAAATAAACCCCGGCAGGCAAGCGCTCTACATCTAATTCTATGGGCTGTTCTTTAAAAATTTGCATAGGAAAAATCAAACGGCCAGTAATATCAAATAGTCCAACTTTACTCTCCACTTGCGTTGGCGCGTCGATGACGATTTTTACGTTATGCTTGGTCGGATTTGGAAAAACATTCACATAAGCCGCCCAATCGGGTTCAGTCGTAGAAGTAGTACCGACTTCCACCGTCAAAGTCTGGCTACAACCTTCTCTGTCTGTAACTGTGACATTATAAGTGCCTGCTTTCAGATTGAAAATATCTTCGCTCGTCTCCCCGCTCGACCATTCATAATTGTATGACGGAATCCCTCCTTGCACTACGAGATTGATAAACCAAAGCTCACCCGATTGTCCAGTCTGTGCGCTCAATTCGAGCGGAGCGGGCTCATATAAGTTGAACGTTTTTACATTCAAACATTGATGCGAATCAGTAACAGTGACGGTGTAGCTTCCTGCCGTAAGATTATAAATATTAGAAGAATGTAATCCATTAGACCATTTGTAACTCAGCGGCTCGCTTCCGCCAATGACGGTAAGTTGAATCGCACCCGTTTCTGAGCCATTGCAAGGTACATCCGTGATGTCGCCCAGCACCACTGGGCCAGGTACATTTTGCACCTTCGTATCAGCAGCGTATTTGCAATTTTTTTGATCGGTAATAGTGAGTTGATAATTGCCTCCGGGGAGGCCTGTAACCACTGCTGTTGTGTCGCCCGTATTCCAGATAAAACGATAAGGCAAAGTGCCACCCGAAGGAAATCCTACAGCTACGCCATTTTGATTGCCACAAGTTTCATCTACGATCGTAAAATTTATTTCAATTGGAAGCGGCTCGGACAATAGAATATTTTCCCCGAAAATGCAGCCGTTGGCATCGCGCACCAAAGCCGCGTACTCAATAGCGCCAAGGCCATCGAAGGTATTATTTGGTGAAAAATTAGCAGAATTCAGCGCATAGGTAAAAGGTGCTTTGCCGCCGCTTGTTTGAATCGTGATTTTGCCATCCTTACCATCGAAGCATGAAATGTCTTGCGTAACAAGATTTATAGTAGGCGCTTCAGGAGCTTTGATTTCAAAGGGGTAACCATATATACATTCCAGAGAATCTTGAAGATAGATATGATAATTTCCCGCTATTAGATCTTTAAATGCATTTCTGAGAATGAAGGTATCCATATCCAACGAATAAAGATAATCGTCGGTCTCTCCGTTTGTAATTTCTATTACAATGGAACCATCGGCAGACCCCGGGCAGGAGGTATTTTGTATGCTAAAAAAAACGCCTGGCGCATTGATTTGAGGGACGATCGCAATAACTTTATATATACAACCATCTGGATACCAGACAAAAACAGTGTATTGGCCAGGAGCAAGCCCTTCAAACAGATTTTGCTGTTGCCAGGTCATGCTATCTAATGAAAATAGGTAATCGCCATAGAGCAGTTTCCCGCCTTCCACAATTACAATTGCACCAGAGCTATCGCCGGGGCAACTCGCGGTGACATTCGCAGCAATCGGCGGCGATTCTGGCTCACCCACTGTGAACACATCTTTATTTTCGCAGCCCAAGCTATCGCGTACCACGATTTTATAATTTCCGGGGCGCAAGTTTTCGAATACATTTCTAAACTGGAAGGTGCCATTATTCAAGGCATAGCGGTAGCCACCATTTCCGCCAGTAGCCTGTAATTCTGCGCTTCCGGGCTGTCCGGGACAATTAGGATCAGTCACAGTTGACGCTAAATTCAAAGGTTCGGGTTCGGTGATATTGACAGAATAAGGAACATAACAATCCGGCCCTTCCAGCACAAAAACCTTGTATTCATTGGGCGGCAGGTTTTCAAAAACAGGATTTTGCTGCATAGCAGCAGTAGGTGAAGTCAAAGAATAACCTGTGATAGAGCTAATTGTAGAAGGTTGTACCCGAATTCTTCCATTTTTTTCGCCATAGCAGCGCACATTGTCAACCGCAAGCGTGACGGGCGTGTTTTTGGGATCGTATTCTACTCGAACCGTGTCCACTGCTCTACAGCCCTTGGCTTCAACGTCGGTCACCTGAATTCTATAAGCTTCATTCCCTTTCAAATTGGAAAATTTCTCCTGCAATTGATCTTGCGTTGCGTTATTCCCATTTAGTAAATAGCGATAGTTTCTGGCGTCACCAGAGCCCCCAATAGTGCGCATTGTAATAGAGCCATTTTCGGTACAAGTTTCATCCACGACCATTTCTGCCCTGGTTTTTAAAGAATCAAACACTTGCACAAAAACTTCTCGATTTGCCTCGCAACCCTTATCATCTCTGACGACTACATTAAAAAGGCTTGTCCTATCCACCGGCACTTCCGCTGATTCGCAATTATCACAATCCAACGCATTGCCATAAACCGAACGAGCCGAAGTGATACTGAAATTGCCATTGCCTCCTTCCACGCGTTGCAATAGATTAACGACACCTTTTATATCACAAATCGCCGTATCGAGTACGGTGGCTAAAATTGGAGGTGGCCCGATTTTGAAATGGAGTGTATCCGAGCAGAGTAATCCGCGCACGACCACGCGATAATTGCCTGGTTTTAAATTATTTGCAGTATTAGAAAACAAAGGAATAGGAAGCGGACTGCCATTACCTTCCCAATGGAAGAGTAAATCGGTGACCGGCGTCAAGGTATTGATAATAATGCTACCATCTTCAGAATTGGGGCAAGTCGGTTCTATTACTTCGGGTCTCAAGCCGAAGCCGCAATTGCCTTGCCCGTTACCTGTGGTTTGAGCTGTTAATTGTATTTGTAAAAATACAGTGCAACCAATGATCACCAAATGTCTCATGCTTCGGAGGAATGCTGGAATATTGGAACAGGAGGCAGGAAAGCATTTCCACCTGACCAATATTCCATTGTTCCGAAATACAAAGTTGTTCATGGGATTACAATTGTAAACTGGAATAAAATTAATTAGAAAATAGATTCGATTGAAAACTTTTTTTGTCAAAACGTAGAAGTCCGAAGAATTTTTGTAAATTGGTTATCTGTTATTAAAGAATCAATACTTGTCCAAATCACTTCCAAACACACGAACACTTAAACACATGAACACAACAGTAGAATGAAAACTCCATCCGATGACTTGTTCCAATTAATTCAATCGCTGACCCGACAGGAGAAGCGTTATTTCAAGCTGTATGCCTCGCGCCACGCGATCGAAGGGCAGAATAAGTACGTATTACTCTTTGATGCGATTGAGCAGCAGGAAGAATACGACGAAGCATCCATTAAAGAAATATTTAAAGATGAAGCCTTTGTAAATCAATTACATGTCGTAAAAAATTATTTGTATCAGAATATTCTTAATAGCCTAAGGCAATTTCACGAGAGCCAATCGGAAGATAAATTCCACACGGAAATGCGCCACGCAGCGCTGCTATTCAACAAAGGTTTGTACCAACAAAGCGAAAAGGCGCTGAACAAAGCTAAAAAACTGGCAACCGAAAACGAGCATTTCTTGCAACTGCTCGAAGTGTATCGCTGGGAACACCAGATCGCGCATAGCCGCAACGACTTCGTCATGCTGGAAGATTATGTGGAACAAGGCATTCAGGATGAACTGGAATTGATAGAAAAATACAGGAATTTCCTGGAGTTTCAGGCGCTCAACGACCGTGTGTTTATTCCTTATTGGAAAAAAGGGGCTATTCGCAACGAATCAGAAAAAGCCGCGCTACGCCAATTATTCGACAAACCTTTATTCCAAAGTGCCGACCATGCACAGTCCTTCAACGCTCGTTATTTCTACTTCAATGCCCGGTTTTCCTATCATTTTTTCATTGGCGAATTGGCGGAAAGCTACCAATACGTGCAGCAGTTGGTCGCCTTGTTTGAAAAGCTCGACCGCCGCAAGATCAAAGGCAAATTGGTGCGCTATTTCAGCAGCGCGCTCATCAATCTTTATATTGTACAGCAACGGTTGGGCCGCTTCGAGGAAATCCCGGAAACCTTAGAAAAACTGCGCAATATGCCCGCCGACTCGCCCGACCAGAAGCGCCGACTTTTCGTGCGCAGCTTCAATCTGGAAGTGGATTTGTATTTGTCCACAGGGCAGTTCAATAAAGGCGTTCAGCAAATTAGTCCTTTAGAAAATCTGTTCAACGAATACCGCGCATCGGTAGATAAGCAGCAACGCCTGGGCGTTTTTTACAACCTCGCTTATTTGTACTTCGGGGCAGGCAATTACAACCATGCGCTCGACTGGATCAACCTGCTACTGCAAGACCCCGACCTCAAAACCCGCGAAGACATTCACTGTTTCGGTCGAATATTAAACCTCATCATCCATTATGAATTGGGTAATGACCAGTTATTGGAATACGCGGTACAGTCCACCACACGTTTCCTCTCGCGGCGGCAGCGCCTGTTTCAGGTGGAAGCGATCATGCTCAAGCTCATGCGCCGCTACCCCAAATGGCTGACGATCAAGGATAAAACCAAAGGTTTCCAGGCATTGCTTGATGAAATGCAACTCTTAAAAAAAGACGAATTCGAGCGCCGCGCCTTTGAGTATTTTGATTTTATCGCCTGGCTGGAAAGTAAGGTGCAGCAGCGGGCATTTGCGAAAGTGGTGCGTGAGGAGAAGATGTAACGCGGTCTTGTTTCTGTCGTAGTCGCGGCGAGCGACGATCAGGTAGCTTGTAAGGGGCAAGTCTTGTTTTGTTCTTGTGGTCATTATTAATACTTTTCTGAACGGCCAACAATTTATCCGTAGCCTTATTTTCGGATATTGAACTATTATTCTTGGTAACGGCTAAAATCTATATGACGCCATCTGCCTCCAATTTCGTAATTCAACTTATCTTGAGGGATAATGTCTGTGCTGAGTAGTCGTTCTTTCCTGCCGTCAGAAAAAATCAGATAATAGCACCTGACCCTTCTATTACCAGTATCAAGTTCAAATGTATAAAGTTTTTGTGGAACCTCATTGTCATAGTTTGGTTCAAAGCTGAAAATATTTCCTGTTCTCTTCCAATCACTTCCTCTACTTCCTTTAAAATTAGTTCAGAAACAGTCATTTTTCGAAAAATGCCGGCACTAAAGAAACTTTGAACATCATACATGTACAGGGTTTGACCCGAATAGGCAAATAATTCTTCGACCAATTCTTCTCTTGGTTTTCTATTATTTCTATCTGTATTATCCCACCAATCTCTCTTCAGATCATTTATCACAAAAATAATGGGACAGTTACATTCCTTTGCTTTCTCCAGTATTTCCTTCCAAATAAACAAGTCTCCATATTGCTTAAACCCTTCTTTATTTCTAGCATCCTCATAACCAGGAGGTATTCCGTTTCTATATCTAAATTCACCTTCTTTTACTACATTAATTTTCTCCTCGAAGCTTAACCCAGTTCCAACTTGAAATAGCTTTTTAATTATACTCTCTAAATCAGTTATGTCCTCTCCTCCTTCTAATTCTGCAATCGTTAAATCAGCTTCTTCTTTAGCTTTTTTTCGAAACTCTTCAAAGCTCTTCCTAAAAGTGGTAATGTCATCATCAAAAGCAGAAATTATTTCAAGTGTAAAATATGGGTGCTTACTATCATCTTTTGTAGTTTCCTTTATTTGTTTAAACTGACCTATAATATTTTTTGAGACTACGATCAATCTTTCCTACTGCATCTGGAGGTCTTTCTGCTGCGGCACATCCATAAGTAAGAAATCATATTTCTCTATCTTATTTTTATGATATGTGCCTTGTTTGCGTTGAATTCGAATTTTACTTGCTTGGGAAATCCAGAGCTTTTTTTGTAGTTTCTCAAAATAAGACTTTACAATTTCTTGTCTCGTTGACTTTGAGTAAAAGTATAGATCCAATAGGACGGATGTATCAAAAACAAGTAGACCATCCTTCCACGCTAATATTTCTTCTTTTCTAGTCATGTATTTATAATTTCAGCTAACTCTTGTACTAACGCAATAACGAATAAGTAAAACATGTATTGCGCATTTTATTGAGTCGCTATTGCGTCTATATCCGCATTAAAAATAACCGTTTTTAATTAAATGTCCAAGTCATCTATGGGGCTTTTGACCTTTGCCGATCGCCTGGCAAAACCTATAAGGTTTCACAAACCTTATAGGTTTGAGCTTTATCACCACCTGCATTCAAAATACGGATGTAATCTAATTACTCATCCTACCTTCAATTTACGAAAACTCTTTCAAATACTGCATTCTCCGCCTCCAAATAAGCGCTATACAACTGCTTAATACCACGCGAGGTAAGTTAATCAAGCTAAAAAGGTAAGTTAAAGAACCTATCAGCCATCTGTATTGAACCTATTGGGGTTCTTCCTTGAACCTGCACAGCATCTTTGTTGAACCTATACAGCATCATTACTCAAGTTATATAGGTTATTAGGAGAACCTATTGGGCTTGTCGCTTGAACTTATATAGCATCTTTATAGAACCTGTATAACATCTTTGCTGAACCTATTTAGCATCTTCATTGAACCTTGATAGGTTATCGGTTGAACCTATCGAGCATCTTTGCTGAACCTGTATAGGTTATCCAGAGAACCTCTGTAGGTTCTTCACAGAACCTTTTCGGTATCTTTTTTACAAAAAAAGGCAGCGATCCGCCAGATGGAGGACCACTGCCACAGAGACTTGGTGTTAGAGCAACTTTAATGCTCGTCAAACGGGCGGTTTACATGGGAATATGCAGATTGTTTTATCACTCGGCAGCTGAAGCAGCCGTTACTTTATTTCACGACAATGCGTTTGGTTTCCAAAATTGCTTCGCCTTCGATGCGGATGAAGTACATCCCTGGTTGCCAATTGCGCACCGATACGCTCGTCGTTTTGCCAGCGTTTACAGCATCCAATTGCGTTTGGTGCATCGGCATTCCGAGTTCATTGAGTACGGTGATGCGCACGGCGCTTGTGCTTGGCAGGTCGAAGCGGATTTGCACATCCTCACGGCTTACCGTTGGATAAACCGTTGTATAATTCGCCATTGGAATGCCCAATGTTCTTGCCTCTGCAATGCGGAAAGCTGGATTAAAGAGGTTAGCATCTTCTATACGCGCATCAATCGGCGTCAAGCGATGGTCGCCGCGTATCTTGAAGGAGGCTTCGGTCGAATAGACTACGCTGCCATCTGCACAGAATACTTTGGCACGTACAAAGACCACTTTGCTGCTACCCGTAAGCACCATTGGCGTGGTATAGACATCGGTGGTAGCACCGGGTATATCAATCCAATCGGTGAATTCCGTGCGGAACTGCCATTGAATGCTGTCGCCGATGTGATATTCGAGTACAAACTTGACGGTCTCACCCGAGATGATAGATTCGGGGCGCACTTTGGCGATACCACCTTCACAAGGCTGTGGATCAATGATGAGGATTTTTTGAATGCTGCAACCCGCATTATCAGAAATGGTGACCATGTAGATGCCCGGATCGAGATCGTACACACAAGAATCGGTGCTGATGATTTCGCCTTCTTCCATGTTCAACCATTCGATTTTGTAAGGCGCGGTGCCGCCTTCAGGGTGTACGCAAGCCGAATCGCCGTAAGTAGCGTATTCTATATTTGGTCGAATGCCTGGCGTTCTCACGGTGACGTTGACTTCTGCAATGCATTGAAGTTTATCCACTACTTTGATCCAGTAATTGCCGGGGCCTACATTTTCAAATACAACCATCGTTTCGGAAGTCGTCGTAACCGAACCATCGAAATAAATCGTGTAAGGTGCAGTGCCACCAGAGATATTGACTTTCACTTGACCTCCATATTCGCTATTGCAAGCAGGATCGGTCACATCCGCACTGACGGTGAGCCCTTCATACGGTGGAATGTGTACATGAACAAGCGTGTAACAGCCATTGGCATCTTTGACCAAAATCAAGTAGTCGCCCGGCGGGATATTGCGGAAACACCAGGAGTTGTCGTTCGGTGTCGGTGGATGTAATGTCAGATCCGTTTGAACAGCTCCTTCGATAGAAACCACGCCCGTTTCTACATCGATTTCCACATCGGGCAAGGTGTTGCTTGGTGTTTCCCAATCCCATACTTCAAAGCGATAAGGACGTGTACCGCCTTTCACGCGCAGGCAACCGCCGCTCGCGCCATTGCAGGAGTTGCTACCATCGAGTATAAACTCCGCCATTAGCGGATCGGGTTCTTTTATTTCTACGCGTACTTTTGCTTCACAACCATTGGCATCCACCACTTTGATCGTGTAAACACCTGCCATCAGGCTATCAAATACAACCGTCAGATTGTCAATCAATTCACCTTCGGTGGTACTTTCATTGAAATAGATGGTGTAAGGTGATTCGCCGCCTTGAATTTTCAGGGTTATCTTTCCATCTTTTTCACCATTACAGCTTACATCTTTCACGCGTGTATCTAACCACAAGCCTGGTGTTTCGGGGATATGTACAGGAATTAAATCGTAGCAATGGTTTTTATCAACTACCAAGACGTAATAGTAGCCTGGCGGGATATTGCGAACGCAACGACGATAAGGCGAAGACTCAGGGCTGCCGTCCCATTCCCAATTGATTTCATCGCCAGGGCCGCCATTGAGCGTCGGACGACCATTCGGTGTAAATTGCACCGTCGGAATCACGGTTAATGGGCTATTCCAGCGCCATACATAGACGTTGTAAGGACGCATACCACCTTCTACATACAAGCAACCACTAACGCCTTCGCAACTGCGAGAAGTGATTTCAAACTTCGCTTTCACTGGATTTGGTCTTGGAATACGCACATGCAGGAGCGCGTGACAACCATTCTTGTCAATAACAACGATGATATAATAACCCGGGGGAATATTTCTGGCGCAACGCTTGTAAACAGGCGTTAAAGTTGGATTTAAATCTTCGGGATCGAATGGCATTTGATCGGTAGATTCCCAATCTGGGCCGTCCATCTGAGGATCGCCGTTATTGTCAAAGCCAAGGTGCGGGTCAGCCTGGTCGGTCGCATCGGGATTGCGATGCCGCCATACAAAAATTTTGTAAGGACGTGTGCCATCGTACACTTTCAAACAACCGCTTACATTCTCATCGCAAGCGCTGCTGGTGATTTCAAATTCAGCGCGTAAGCCGCCTGTTCTTGGAATGTGAATAACTTCTACCGTATAGCAATGGTTTTTGTCAACGATAAGCAGGATATAATGACCAGGAGGGATATTGCGCGCGCAATACAAGCCATTGGAATCGTGGTTATTCGGAAATTCGCACTCCGGTGCGCGTTCAGCCCCCACGATATAAGGAACGCCATTATCCCAAAAGTCAATTTCAAAACCGACATTCGCATCAGGATTGGGATGCCTCCAAGCATAAATCGTGTAAGGTTGCATGCCGCCACTTACTTTGAGGCAGCCACTTGCGCCGTTTCTGCAATCATTATCCGTAAGGAAAAACTCAGCTTCTATTGGAGTTGGCTCGGTAATTTTGACACGCTCTGTAACGGTACAACCTGTTCCATCGGTTGTTGTTAGAATGTATTCGCCGGCACGGAGGTTTTCAAAGCAACCCGATTGCCCTTCCATCGTGTATTGCTGATTGCCATAAGGCATCGACAATTTGGTCTTGAATGGCCCTGTGCCGCCTTCTATTTTGAAGCAAATTTTGCCGCTTTCAGCGTAGCCGCAAGTAATATTTTGCACATCCAAGCGCAATTGGAAATTTGCAACGTTATTCACGCGGAAAATCTTCCAACCAAAGCAGCCTTTGGCATCTTTCACAATAATATAATACGTACCGCTCGGCAGATTTTCTGCGCAGAAAGGACGTTGTTGATTTGTTGTGGGATCATAGGGTTGAGCCGTTGCAGGATCAAGATTATTAAAATTAATGCGGCTGGTGAAGTTGCTATTGTCAACTCCGGCAGGCAGCGGCTGGAATCCCCAGGTGCGATAAGGCCCTGTGCCGCCACTAATAAATGCGCAAATATTGGCGCTGCCGCATAAGGGTTGTGTGATAGACAAGTCAATCTTGATCGGGCGCGGCTCAGGAACTTCCCATTTGCCGGAACCATAACACACGCCATCTCTGCCAAAAACCTTTACATGATAAACACCTGCTTTCAAGCCTTTAATGTCTTCTGTATCAGCCGAAAAGCCATTCGGGCCTGACCATTTATAATAAATAGGCGCTACATCAATCGGCACTTCGAGGTCGATTGCTCCATCCATGCTTCCGTGGCAGGTTACTGGTGTTACCCAGCCGTCAAAATGTTGGGTTTCGGGAATTGTACAGGTGACTGTACCCGTGCAGCCAAGCAAATCCCTGACTTTAAAGACATGAGTACCCGGAGGCAAGTTTTCAAAGCAAACTTCTACCCCCAGGGTTAGTTCTGCACTGAGATTTAGTAATTCAAGATTAATGATATAAGGTGCAAGACCGCCTGTAATTTTAAGACAGACCTTCGAAGTGCCTTCGCAATCGCTGGTAATGGAATGGATACTTACATCAAGCAAGCATTGACCTTCGTTAGAAAAACGATTTTCAGAATTAGCAGCAAATGCTGTGGTGCTTAGCCAACAAGCTAATATTAATAAGGTAAAACGATAAAACCAGTGAAATGGGTCGCTAAGGCGTTGAACATAAAACTTACTCATGGGCTGTTATTTTGTGGGTTAATACGATGAATTGATTTTCACCACAAAAGTCAGCCACTCACACGCGATAAACAATTGAAGGTAAATTCAAAACGTAGGAGTCCGATGAAAATGAGATAAAATGACCTGGTAACAGGGTAATGAGGAGATTGGTTGATCAAAATAAAAAACGTGTCCACTTTTACTTTGCGAACACGTTTTGCGGCTTATTCTGCGGCTTTTTTCGCCAGCACTTTTTTACTTTCTTTGGGCGGCTTTTGCCGTGGCTGCCACGCCAGATTTTACCGCGCTTGGATTTTTTATCACCTTTTCCCATGATAATTTATTTTTATTATAAAATAGCTGACAATCATTTCCGAATGCTGTCAAAGGATTACAAAAATAAGGTTTTTATAATTTAAATGCTTGCAAAGCCTCCGCAATTTTTCGGTCGTTGCTCAAGCGAGGCACTTTGTTTTGCCCGCCGAGTTTACCTTGCGTTTTCATAAATTCGCGGAAAGCGTTGCGCCGCAAAGGCTTGATTTTCAAAGGTTGTAAGATATTTCCGACGATCAAATCCTCGTAATAGATGTTCTGCTGCACCATCGCCGCGTTTACTTTTGCAGCGAAACCGTCCAGATTTTCAGGCATATTATCAAATTCTATAAACCATTCGTGATAAGGCAATCCTCCCTCCGGCGGCGAGATCTGCGGTGCAACTGTGAACTCTACGATGCGAATGCCCTCCGTTCCAGCTACTGAAAGCAGCGCCTCCTCCACTTCTTTGCCGATGACATGCTCGCCAAAAGCAGAAATAAAATGCTTGATGCGGCCAGTCACGATAATTCGATAAGGATTTTTGCTCACAAACTGCACGGTATCGCCAATGTTATAGCCCCAAAGCCCCGCGTTATTATTGATAATCAGCGCATAATTGACGCCAACTTCGACATCGCGTAAAGACAGGCGCGTTGGATTTTCATTAAAAATTTCGTCTGCTGGAACAAATTCAAAGAAAATTCCCGAAGCTACATTCAAAAGTAAGCCTTTGCTCTCCGGTAAATCCTGAAAAGCAATGAACCCCTCGGAAGCAGGATAGGTTTCTAAGCTATCAATGCGCTTGCCAACCAGTTCCTCCAACTGCGCGCGATAAGGCTCAAAATTTACACCGCCGTACACAAACATCGAATAATTTGGAAAAATATCCTTGATGTATTTTTTGCCGGAGCGATCAAGCAAACGCTCGTAGTACATCTGCACCCAAGGTGGAATGCCGCTGATCAAGCGCATATCTTCATGCAAGGTTTCTTCGACAATGCGCTCCACTTTGGTTTCCCAATCCTCGATACAATTGGTAGTGTAGCTGGGCATTTGGTTCGTGCGCAACCATGCTGGTACTTGGTGATTGACAATCCCAGATAAGCGGCCTGTGAGAATACCGCCAACTTTCTCCATTTCGGGACTACCCGATAGGAAAATCATTTTACCATCGAGCCAATCCCCTTTGCCCGTGCGGGCGTAGAAATTGAATAAAGCATTGCGGGCCGTGCCGAAATGATTAGGCAGGCTATCTTTGGTGAGTGGAATATATTTTACACCCGAAGTAGTGCCCGAAGTTTTAGCAAAATATTTTGGAAAGCCCTTCCAAAGTACGTCGGCTTCGCCCTCCTTTATCCTTTCGATATAATGTTTTAATTTTTCGTAGTCACGAATGGGAACTTGCGCTCGAAAGGATTCATAATTATCGAACGATTCAAAGCCATGCTCTTTGCCAAATGCCGTTTTGCGGCCAACCTCGATTAGCTTTTTGAATACTTTATCTTGCGCCTTCACTGCGTCGGCCGACCAGCGGTCAATCTTTTGGGCAACTTTATTAGCAAGTGGTTTGATGATAGACGCTCTGAATCCCATGGGTGTCTCTTCTTTTTAGAACAGCAAATGTAGAGAATATTCTGGATTCTCAGGTTCTGATGCTTTAAGCGCTTCAAAAATCAGGCTTTAGAACAATTGGTCTAGATTTACATGATCTTTAATGATTTGAATGGCGCGCTCTACTTTCCAGGGGGTACGGGTATTGATTTTGACTTCAATGCGGCTGATTTTAAGCGCGGCTCCGTAGCTATCAAGCGTTGTGGCTATAACTGGGATTTTGTATTTTTCCACATAATCTTTGCGCGTGAAATTCGCCAGAAAATCAGGAATGTAATCGCGTTCGCCAATGACCAGAATGCCCGACAATTGGAGGTTCTCAATCTTATGCTGCTGTGCCAGTTCTTCCATTTTGTCAATCACATTATTAATTCGGCGAAAGCCAACGATTAATAACAAACGCTGAAAGCTTTCTACCTCATGGCGCTCCACAACAGACCCCGACACAATGTTTTCTACCCAATTATCCAAGCTGTCTTCGTTGAATAAAGTGACACCATTCACGGCTCGGCGAATCGATTCCATGATCGGATAAGTAAGACTTTTGTCAAACGGCAAAACCCCAAGCAGCGGAATACCCATTTGATCGAGCTTTTTGCCAACATAATGCCGTACTTTTTCTAATTTATCGGGCAGCACTTTATTAAGAATAACCCCCCGAATAGTTACTTCCTGCTCCCGGAACAAGGCCAATTTTACATTCAAATCGTCGATCGTACTGCCGATGCCACCTTCTACTACCATGATGACGCCAGCGTCAAGTGCTTTTGCTACCTGCGCATTGGAAAGGTTGATTACGCTGCCTACGCCCGGGTGACCCGTGCCTTCGTACACTACGACGTCATGCTTCGCTTGTAATGTTTTTGCAGCTTTTAAAATATCTTCTTTGAAATGAAACTGGGTCGGATCATCAAGATAAGCAGTCGTCAGTCCACTTCCCACAATCACAGGGCTGTGCAAATTCGCAGACAGCTCAAAATTCATCATGCGTGCAAACAACAAAGCATCTTTATCTACTTTTAGATCACCGAGATCAACAAATTCCTGACCGAGCGGTTTGCAATAGCCCACATTCTGCCCTTTTTCGCGCAAAGCAGAGAAAATCCCAAGCGTACAGGTCGTTTTGCCTACGTGTTGACTGGTAGCAGCGATATAAATTCGATTGGTCATATTTGAATATTGGCTATTGGTTTTTCAATGGCACAAAGACAGGGGTTACTTTTGACATATAAGACAATACATTTCAACTTGTTTCAATCTCTTTGTAAATATTTTTAAATCTCAATCGCTGATGGTAAGGAAAAACATCCATGATCTCTCCTCTGCGCAGTTTTTCCTGCGTATCCCACCAGAATTCGACATCGTACAAATCGCCGTGCAATTGAAAAAAAATATCCCTGATATCCTTTCTTCCCACCAGAAATTTGGTGAATTCTTCCGGGAAAATATCATTAGGGCCTACCGAATACCAAGGCTCAGCGCCATTTCATCTTCGAAACTTCTAGGCGGCGGTATGCGCCGGAAATTGCAATCCGTGAGAAACATAATTTCATCATAATCATAAAAAACCACCGTGCGCAGGCGCGTCACGCCAAAGTTTTTCAGTAGCATATCGCCGGGGAAAATATTCACCGCAGCCAATTGTTTGATGGCTTTACCATAGTCGTCGATCACTTCTTCTGCTTCTTCCAGCGTAGCGTGCTCCAGGAATAGATTCAACGGAATCATTTTCTTTTCAATATATAAATGCCTGATTTCTATCTGCCCATTTTTGATTTGCACTTTTGATGGCGCATCCTTGAGCAATTCCTCGACCAAATCATCCGAAAAACGGCTTTGTTCTGTAATAAAATTTTCAAACATATGGCTATCCGCCATGCGTCCCACGCGGTCGTGTAGCGATACCAGTTCGTACTTTTCTTTTACTTCCTTTTCGGTCACATTCTTGGGTGGCGGAAATTTATCTTTGATAATCTTGAACACCATATTATAAGAGGAAAGCGTAAACACATTCATCACCATCCCTTTGATGCCCGGCGCGATGATAAATCGGTCGTCCGACTTCGCCAAATGCCTTAGAAAATCTCGAAAAAGTACCGTTTTACCGTGCTTTACAAAACCAATCGAGTTGTACAATTCGCTCATGCTTTTGAAAGGAAGAATCGTTTGCAGAAAGTCCACCATTTCGGTGGCGATGTCAGTATCTACAAGAAAATACGAGCGATTATAGCTAAAAATAGAACTTACATCGTTCATATCGGAAAGTAGGGCATCCACATAAATGCCATTTTCTTCATTCAGAAGCGGCAAGACAAAAGGGAGCACCCGTTCATCGAGGCAGAGCCGACCTACTAAATACGCGCCTTTGTTGCGAAAGAAAACCGAACGCAACATCTCGATGCGAGCGCTGCGAATATTTTTATGCTCAGCATCCAATCTTTGCTGCAATGCATCTGCGATGTAGCGAATATCGCGCTCCAAATCCTCAAAAGGTGCATCAAAAGTATAGCAGGCAAAAATCTGGCGGATCGTTGTCTCTATTGGGGTGGCTACAAAAAACGTATAAAAAATCGGCAACATGGACTTGAATTCGCGGTAGGTGCCGGTGGCGTGCACAAACATGAGTTCCTCGTCGGCGCTCAAACCCTTATGGCTATGACGGAAGATAGAGTTATAGTAGGTTTCAGCGATGTTGCGGGTATTAAAATTCAGGATTTCATCCAGGTACATTTGTTTCATCTCGCGCCAAAAGTCGCGGTCAGCAGCCTTTTCCCCCAAAAATTCTTTGAGTTTTTCGGTGGTATTGCCTACCGAATCACGGTACAGTGTAAGTCGCTCGCGGGAATCAGACTGAAACCCAGACCAGTCGCGGTATTCAAAGCGAATCTTGGCTCGCTTGGTGATACGCTTAAATTGGTGATAATATTGAATATAATCGCCCAGAATGAGGTACGCGGCATCATAGGGTAACAACTTCTCGAACATTGCATCGGATTTGTCCTAAATATACAGAACGGCGCGGCGATTTGAAAATTTTATTTGAGAGTATCTCCAATTGCTAATGTTTTGTGGCTTATCGAACTTTTGTAACATTGATGCGGTTTTTATTAAAAGTAATTCGTTATGGAATATATATTTCCTGATTTCCCAAGAATTAGTGTGAATCCTGCTCGATGCACAGGTAAACCTTGCATTAAAGGTACGCGGATGCCAGTTGATTCAGTACTTGCATATCTTGCTGGAGGTATGAGCGTAGAGGAATTTGTTCAAGAATTTCATTGGATTGCAAAAGAAGATGTACAAGAAGCTTTAGCATTTGCGGCTATTATGTTAAGCGGACGTTATATTCCTTTGCAAAAAGCTTCTTGAAATGCTATCATTCCTTTTAGATTAGAACCTTCCTCCTTCTCTTTGTCTACTTTTAAAAGAATTGGGCTATCAAGCACGGCACGTTGTTGAGGTCGGGTTATTGAATACAGATGATTTGGATATTTTACTTTTCGCTGAAAATTCTGGTGAAGTTATTCTTACACATGACACAGATTATGGGACATTACTGGCACTACATCAAAAGGAAAGACCTTCTGTTATTTTATTTAGGTTAGAGCATTTACATAAAGAAATCTTATTCGATTTATTAAAAAATAATCTTCCTACGATCCAAGAAGATTTGGAGAAAGGCGCAATTGTAGTGGTTGAAGAAGTTGGAATTCGTATAAGAAAGTTACCAATTAGAAAATAATATTTTTAATTCCAGCATAGGGCTCTCTTCCCAATCCAGCATCGCATTTAGCAATTTTATAAAGTGAAAATGCTTCAAATCCTTTATTTGCAGGGCTTCTGCTATGATTTTATCTTCATCTAAAAGACGCTGTCGGCAAGTGCCAGCGAGTAATGGGGTAGCAGGAGTGAACCATTTTTGCCCATCGAAAAAAGCGACATTAGCATAGGATGTATCGCTCAGGTAGCCATTTTTTACAATTAAAATATCATCGGCCTTGGTTTTGGCTAAATGCTCGGCGAAGCGAGTGCGGTCGAGCCATTTATAATGATAATCAATATCATTATCTTCTATCAACTGAATAGAATGAATTGGCTTGATTTGGTAGGGCTGAAATTCAATTGTATTAATATTTATATCATAAATAACCCGACATTTATAAATATTATTATCTAAATCCGCAGGAATTGTAATAATTTCTTCCAAAGAAAGTTCATCATTACAATCATATAATACTTCCCGAGTGCGATTCAAACGCTCATTGTGGTAACTAATGTTACAAAGCTGTCGATTCTGAATTCTAATGGTTTCTAAGCAAGCATTCAAGTTTCCAGTTATTTTCTTTTTGGATCTAAAGCATCCGTCAAGCCCTCACCCAGAAGATTGAATAAAGTAACGGTAAAAAAAATGGCCAAGCCAGGAAAAATGGCCAGCCACCAGGCGGAAGTGTATTTGCGGGCGACATTGAGCATACTGCCCCAGGTCACTTGATCGGCGGCGATGCCTATGCCCAGGAAAGATAAAAATGCTTCCAGTAAAATAGCCGTAGCAATGCCAAACGCAATAGTAATAAGCACCGGCGTGAGTGCATTGGGTAGCGCGTGTCGCATGATGATGCGCCAATCGCTGAAGCCCATGGCCCGCGCTGCTTCGATATAACTTAGGTTGCGGATGCGCAAAAACTCTGCTCGGATAAAGGAGGCAATGCTTGTCCAACTGATCAAACCGATAATCGCCATTACATAAAAAATGGAAGGTTTTTTGATCACAGCAACTACCGCCAGAATGAGCAGCAACGCAGGGATAGAGTTAAAAACCTCAATGCTTCGCATCACTAGAATATCCGCTGGGACGATGACTTTTTTGCCAAGAACTGGAATTCTTTTCAAAATGCTGGCTAAAACGTTGGCTATGAGTAAAGTAAAGATAAAAATCCCCAGGCTCTTGCTAAGTTCTATTATAAAGTTGCCTGCTTCAAAGTGGTAAGTGCGCACGATAAAGCCATAAAAAATGCCCAATAAAATACCGATCATATTTAAAATCAATCGAATACGAGAAATTTTCATTTGCGAGTCACCAAAATAACCCGCAATCGAGCCGAAAAAGACGCCAATCACCGTTGCAATCGCCATCGCAATAACGCCAACCAGCATCGCTGTGCGTGTCCCTGCGATCATACCTGCCAGCACATCCCGCCCGATCTGATCCGTACCGAGCCAATGCCACCAGCGCCACGAACGAATATTTTGCTTTCCAAAAGGGCTGGTATAACTCAGATTCTTACGATCTATCGTATTGTAAGAATAAGGCACAAGTGGAAAAATCACTGCTTCATAAGGTAATTCGCTCCAGTTGGCAATAACAAATTTGGCATCCCACTGCGCCCAGCCAGCATTCACGGCGTATTGCTTGAGAATTGGGAAATAAGTTTTGCCTTCCAACTTACAATAAATAGGCTTTTCATTTGCCAAAAAATCAGCAAAAAATGCCACAAACAATAATACATACAGCAATCGCAAAGACCATACCGCGAGGCGATTCTTCCTGAATTGCCGTCGTACAATCGACCAATAGCTTTGATCGCTGGGATCGTTTTCTATCTTTGCTAAAAGCCGTTTTTTTGATTTATTACCAAAAAGCATTCACTTGTAAATTAAAGCTGCTAAAAATACAGAACTCATTGGATAATCCAACAGCAAAACACTGAAAAGGCACTTTAACACATTCAAAACAACATTAAAGCGGAAATTCTTTTAATTTTATTCTTTTAAAAATAAGACGACTATGCAAAAAGCAGTGCAAATTTATACCTTGATCCTGGCGTCTTTTCTGACGATCATCTTCTTTGCCTCTTATTATTCGGTCAACGGAAGCCAAAAAGATGCAAACGCGGAAAACGAAAAATCCAATAGCTTGCCGCAGGATATTCGACCTGTTGATTTGGATCGTCCCTTTGATTTTGCCGGAGAGCAGTTGCCAATGAATAATTTCGATGTGCGCGAACGCCTTGACGGTGAGTTACTTATAAATACATATTTGCACTCTACCACGCTATTGCATATCAAAAGCGCATACAAATATTTTCCGGTGATCGAAAAAATCCTTGCTGAAAACGATATGCCCGATGATTTCAAATACATGGCCGTAGCCGAAAGTAGTCTTCGCAATGCGATATCACCTGCCGGGGCTAAAGGTATTTGGCAATTTGTAACAAATACCGGCGAATATTATGGTTTGGAAATCAACGAAGAAGTGGATGAGCGCTATCATATCGAAAAGGCTACCGAAGCAGCCTGCAAATACTTGAAAGATTATAAAAAACAATTCGGCAACTGGACTTTGTCGGCAGCAGCTTATAACATGGGCGGCCCCCGCCTCAAGCGCGACATGGAAGCCCAACGTGCCGATAATTACTACGATTTGAATCTGAACGACGAGACTTCTCGTTACATATTCCGCCTGGTGGCGATCAAGGAAGTACTGAAAAATCCGAGCCTTTTTGGTTTTAATGTAGATGAATCGGAAGGCTACTCGCCAATGAGCGATTTTAAAATCGTGGAAGTAAACGGCCCGATTGCCAGTCTGGGCGATTTTGCAATAGAAAATGGTACGACGTACCGAATGCTCAAGGTTTATAATCCCTGGCTCATTTCATCAAAACTGACGAATAAAGCGAAAAAGACGTATCAAATCAAAATTCCATTGCGCTAGAAGCCAAGCATGGTCTTGATTTTGGCAAAGTTACTACTATCGATGCCCAAGGATTCAAATAGCTGAAAATCAGTAGCTACTGCATCTTCCCAACGCAATTTTTTAGCCACTCGCTCGCCTCGGTATTGCTGATAAATGCTTTCCGCCTCGCCAGCATTGCCTGCCAGGAGATGGTAGTGCGCCCAATTCAGCCAGAGGGCTGTTTCTTTCGGATATTTTCCTAAGGCTTTGGTTAATAATATTTTAACTTCGTCAAATTGTTTAATATAAAGCAAATTTTGGCTCAAGTTGTAATAAACATCCTCTTTATCTTCGCCTAAATCTAACAATTCCCGATAGCGCCTTGCCAATGCCGAATAATCTTTCGTCAATTCCAATCCGCGAATTTCCTCTTGTAAGGCTCTTACTTTTACTTTTGATTTCAGGTCTTCGTGACCCGTTTGTACCAGACATTCTTCCATAAAGCCTTGTTGCTGAATGATTTTCTCTTGCTGACTCAACTGCTCAAAAGCGCTGGGGCGATAGCGAGTAATCATTTTACTTTTGAAACAATCACACACGACTTTAGCAGCTTCCGGCTGAAAACGCAACACATCCGCGCATTCGTTGAAGAATTTATCCTTGCTTTCGGGCGTCCATTCGTCCACATACTCCTGCGTCGCTACGACGGCAATAGCTTCGAGCGTGACGTACACGCCTTCGGTCGAACTGGGATTGTTGAAACATAGATAAACACTGCGATTGCTCACCTCATTTACCAGAATAGTGCCGTCCTTAATGTTTTCGCGCGATCCGTCGAAGGTTTTTTCAGGTTTTGAAAAACTATACACATTCCAGGAAGTCGCAAAAAATTGTTCCTGCCCAGTAACATCCGTTAGGTATATATCCACCACGCCCGCGCCAGTAGGCTTCACCACTTGATAAGCCATATTGGTCGTAATGCCAATTAGGTTGGAATTGAGCAAACCCTTCGCTACAAAATCAGTCACTTGCTTGAGTAGTTTGATGCTTTCGCCGCCGCTTTCTTTTTTGGAAGTGGTAAAGGCGTAAGACCACTGCACTGTATGCTCGGGCAATTCTATCTTGATAGCATTGCGAGGCTTGCCGCCAATGCGCGTTTGGCTATTGAGATAAAAGGTTTGTTCTTCAAGCAAGGGCACAACTTTTTGGACAGTTTTGTAAGATTGTGCAGCGCCAATCGAACAAAAAATAACGCAGCAAATAAGGGGAAGTGCAAATTTCATTTTGCAGATAGTTTAATGGATTTTCTGCTGAAAATTAGGATTTTATCTTGAAATTTAAAAATGTATAAGCAAGGTTCCTCCAATACAGTCCGTGTTTTAATAGGGAAAAAGGTCTTTTTATAGAATGATATTTTTACTTTTCATTCAGCGCCAACTTTCCTTTTTGGTTTTTTAGAAAAATATTCTTTCCTTTGTTTTTGATTCATATTCCAAAGCATGAGAATGATCAAAGCATGGCTGTTACTTGTAGTGCTACTATCCAATTGGGTAGGGGGGCTGCTATGCTTTGAAGTGAGCTATTTTATTGAAATTCATCGGGATATGAATGTACTGGAACGAGCAATTGCGGCAGAAGTAACCGAAAAAACGGGCATAGAAAGTACCGTCAAAATCGAAGAAGCGGCAGTGCCCAGAGGACATATTTATAGCGACTTTTTCCTGTTTTCAGAAGAAATGGAGAACGGTGAAACTGTTTATTACACAATTGAAAATGACGCTAAATCCACTGATATTCAACAAATAACGCATCGCGAAGAGAACCCGGTCTCCGATTCGGAAAAAGCGATGTTGTTCAAAAGTCTTTTTCAGGAATATGTGGTGTCAAATTCCATTTTGGCGAATGTCCCTTTAGAAATTATGAATGAAAACTGTTTTTATTTTAATAGTTATCAACCTCAGCCTTACCTTTCTATTCTTACACCACCGCCTAATTTGGCTTAATTTCCAAGGCTTTACACTTTATTTATTTTTGCGGTATTATTACCAAGAATTTATTTGATTGATACTTTTATCAAAAATGAATATCAATCATTATAATTTGCTTTAGTACAATCTTTATCAGTTTATTAAATTCATTTTAATAAACTGATAAAATTGGCCGCATTTTATTATAAGTTTAATTTGTAAAGCCTTTCCGTATCTCTAAGAGATATAATTTTATTCATTTGTAATTAAAACAAAATATACTTCGGTTTAAAAGAACAACCCATGCGCTCTGTGTTGGAGCGCGGAGCGCTGGTGTTCTTATTGAATTTGAGTATTGGTTATGATATTTGACAAGCAACCCTATAATCACCTAATTTATGAAAAAATTAATCCTATTAATATTATTAACTACTGGTATTATAATATCAGGCACCTTGCAACCGCTTGAGGCACAAACACCTACGGATGCTGAAATGATGGGAAAAGGACAAATATGTATAGCTGCGCTTTATATGCATGATACCTGGAATGAATATTGGGAAGGCACACTCAAGCGCGATAATCAAAATGTAGGAACTTTGACCCGTCAAACGGTAATGCCAATGTTTTCGCTTGGTTTGATCAAAGGGTTGAATGTCATTGTGGCACTTCCCTGGGTAAAAACAGAAGCCAGTGGCGGGCAAGTGGCTGGGGCCGATGGTATTCAAGATTTCGGTATTTGGATTAAAGCAACTGCACTGGATAAAACAATAGGTGCGGGCAGACTCACTTTGCACGGAGTAGCAGGTTTTTCTACACCAGCCTCGAATTATTTATCTGACTACGCGCCATTTAGCTTAGGTTTTGGTTGTACGGAAGGTTCACTGCGTAGCATTTTACAATATCAAATTGGCACTGGTCCTTATCTACGAGCGCAAGCAGGCTACCATTTACGCGGACATTCTACTATTGAACGGGATTATTATTATACAACGCAAGGTTATTATACCGATAAAGTAAATATGCCTAATGCTATTACGTATGGCGCAGTGCTGGGCACTAAGTTATTTAATAAAAATTTAAAAATAGAAGTGGCTTATGATGGATTGAATTCTTTGGGTGGACATGATATTCGTAGGCAAGAAGTAGGCTTTCCTTCCAATAAAATGATTTTTACTCGCATCGGCGCCGGCTTACAATATTTCTTTCCTAATATTAAAGGTTTGGGTATACTGGCAAATGGTAATTATATACTTACAGGCCGGAATGTTGGGCAATCTACTGCGCTGACGGGGGGGATTACATATCAATTTGGAATCTGGAAATAAATAGTTATTAAAGGACTTAAAATCAACCGAATCATGAAAATATTTTCCCATTTATTATAATTCTTATTATTACATCATTATTTTTTACAGCTTGTGAAGAAGATTTTCCGACCCAGGCGTCTATTAAGCCATACGATTTTGCTTCGCTGGATGAAGCAGGAGGTAAATGGAAACCCATATTATTAAGCAGTGTTACAGAATTTGCTGTATCTACACCAGAAAGTGTATCAAGTCAGGCTTATCAGAACGAATTAGCGGAATTGAAGAGTATCATTGGGCAACGAACTGCTGCACAAGAGAAAGCCGCGGAATATTGGGGTAGCAATGCCTTAATCCGCTGGAATGAAATTGCGCTGGCACTGTCCAATAAATATAATTTGATACCACCGCCTAACCCAGATGGCACTTATACCTTGCCAGATCCAGCCAATCCAGGTAAAGTTCCTAATTTTCCATTCTCGCATCCGCCCTATACTTCGCGGGCACTATCGTATTGGGGCGCTGCGCAATTCGATGCTTTAATCGCTGCATGGCATTATAAATATCAAATTAATCGTCCGGCGCCTTATGTTGTAGATAATACAATTCAAGCCTTGTTACCGGATAACAATTTACCATCTTATCCTTCTGAAGATGCCATTATTGCTGCTGTTTCGCAGAGTATTCTCACTGCTATGTTTCCTTTGGAAAAAGATTATCTGGAAGAAAAAGCTGCCGAGCATAGGAATAGCCGACTGTGGGCTGGTATGAATGTGGAGAGCGACCTGATTGCAGGGGATTCGCTTGGTAGAGCAGTTGCAGCCAAGTTTTTGGCAAGAGCTAAAACCGACGGAATGAGCAAGGCTCAAGCTCCCAAACCAATCTCTGATTCTTTGACCAATGCGGCTAAAACTAAATGGAACTGGCATTGGGAAAACCTGGAGCTTCCGAAACGACCCGTAGGGCTTACGCCTTTATTTGGGCAAGTAAAAATGTGGTGCGTACCTAATGTAGAGGCAGTGCGCCCTGTGCCACCGCCTGCCCCTGGTACGCCTGCTTTTGAAAAAGACGCAAAAGAATTGCGTGAGATCGCTAAAAATCTAACAACAAAACAGCGCAAAATTGCCAATTTCTGGGCAGATGGTTTGAATACTTACACACCGCCAGGGCACTGGAATCGGCTTGCTAGTGATTTTATTGTAAAATATCAACAAAATCCATTACGCGCAGCCCGCACTTTTGCTTACCTGAATATGGCAGAAATGGATGCCGGTATTGCTTGTTGGGATGCCAAATATTATTACCATTATCCGCGCCCTTCTCAAGCAATTCCAGGATTTAAAACGATTTTGGGCATTCCTAATTTCCCAAGTTATACCTCTGGGCATTCTACTTTTTCAGCTGCTGCAGCGACGGTTCTGTCGCATATTTTTCCAAATGAAAGAGCTTATTGCGAAGCCTGGGCCGAGGAAGCAGCGATGTCACGCGTTTATGCAGGTATTCACTATCGCTTTGATGCGGAAGTAGGTTTGACACAAGGTCAAGCAGTAGGAGAATATGTAATAAGCCGTGCAAAAACAGATGGAGCAGAATGATGTATGCATAATAAAATTAATAATATTTAGTAGAGTAATAATATTTTCTTAATTCCTAAACTCACTTATCATGAAAATGAAACTTAATTTAACCATCTTAGTCATTTGTCTTTTATCTATAGGCATCTACCATCAAGCATTTTCACAAGGTTGCGTCGCCATTCGCAATATGAGTTGCTCAGGTGCCACCATGAGTGGCAGCAATCCTTCGGGCTTGTTTGATCAAGGGCAATGGCAAGTATCGCTTGGCTATCGCCATTTCAAATCTTTTCGCCACTTTCGCGGCAAGCACGAAGAAGCAAATAGAGTAGAAGAGGGTACAGAAGTGATTAATTTATTCCATTCTGCTGATTTGGGCGTGACTTATGGTTTATCCAATCGCTGGACGTTCTCAGTTACCTTGCCAATAGTCACCAATGATCGTTCTTCATTATATGAACATTATGGCAACTCGGCTGAAGCGAATCCTGATCGCAATCGTTTTCACACATATTCGGCCGGGATAGGCGACTTGCGGGTAGCCGCAAATTATTGGCTATTTGATCCAACCGCACATCATACGGGCAATATCGCAGTGGGATTAGGCATCAAAGCGCCTACGGGAAAAGCAGATGTGGAGGATGATTTTCATAAACTGGATGAAAACGGTAGTGATTATACCATTCGCCAACCCGTAGATCAATCTATTCAGCTCGGTGATGGTGGTTGGGGTGTCAACTTTGAAATGCAAGCATTTCAGGCACTGTTTCACAATACTGCATTGTATTTCAACGGATTTTATATGTCAAATCCAAGAAATGTAAATAACACTTTGCGCAGAGCAAATTTAGATCCAAGTGACCCATTTAATTATTTTTCTGTGGCTGATCAGTATGCTGCAAGGTTAGGTTTGAATTATTTTCCTACTTCCAATTTATCCTTGAGCTTTGGGGGACGCATAGAAGGGATTCCTGCACATGACATCATTGGAAAGGAAGAGGGTTTCCGCCGCCCGGGATATGTTATTTCCATCGAACCAGGAATTTCTTATATACATAATCAATTCGCATTCAGCTTAAATGTACCCGTAGCGGTCGAGCGCGATCGCATTCAAAATGTACAAGACATCATGACCGGGCGTCATGGCGATGCGGCTTTTGCCGATTATTTGATCAATGCCGGAATCGCTTATCGTTTTTCCAAAAAGAAGGAAGCTGCCTTCAGGAGTTGGGAAGATTTGAATAAGGATTAAAATATTAGCAATTAATGTAGTAGGGTTGCTGATACTAACGTAGGATTGGCAACCCTTTTGCTATTTTAGGATTGTATTTTGAATATTTTGTAAATTTGAAGGACAAAACCATTCTACTAAATCCCCTGCAAATTATGACTTCCAGTGAAAAAATACAATCCGCTATTGCCATTTTTGTTGCTTTCCTGGCTTTATTTATTTCTGTTTGGCAAGGATGCGAACAACGCAATCATAATCGCCTGTCGGTGAAGCCTTTGCTTACCTTTGATAAAGTGACGATTGATAAGCAACGAGAAATCAAGCTGTCAAATAGTGGACTGGGGCCTGCCATTATCGAAGACTTCATTATACGGGATAGTTCCGGGGATTACTCCAGTTCAAATAAGAATTTATCTTTTATGCCATTGATGAATGCTCGGGGACTAATCGATAGTGTTAGTTGGAACTATTATTTCTACACCGGAGATGTTATCAGAGCGGGAGAGGATTTTACGATACTCAGATGGAAAATCAAAAATTCTGAAAATTTGAATATTAAAATCGAGGTCAAGTACAAATCTATTTACAATGAGCCATTTGTAGTAGTCACTGAATTTTAGGGCTTATCAATTCTTAAAATTAACTGATTTGTAGCGATAAATGTGGCACACCTCAAAGGTGCGCCACATCTTTATATATTTATGGTTTTACAACTTCTTTATCCTTGATTTTCAAGGCTTCATCTATTCTTGCCATCAGATCACTCAAGTGATCTATCGACATTTGATCTTTTTGCATACTCATATTATTTCTAATATCCTGTTGCAATTTGACCAAAGTAGAACGTGTAACTGATTTAATATCAGTCTGTTTATATTTGTCATCCTCATTTTTCATCCACTCGCTCATTTTGTCAATGAACACGCGCTGCAAATTCCGACGGAATGCATCGATCTCCGCACCGCTATTCACTTCGCTGAAGATACTATTTCTTACCTCGCTGTACAAACTCGCCACCGAATAAGCCGCATCACCATTCAATGCCTGATTTTCGATCATGCGCTTGAGACGGTCACCATTGAAGAGTGAATTAAGCGTAGTCGTTTGTAGGCTTTGAATGTCATCCATCGCACCAGTTGCCTGAATGCGAGAAAGAACATCTTTATCCAACAGCCATTTGGGTGTTTCGAATATTTGCTTGTTCAGAAACTGCACCGCGCGTTCTTGCTTTTCTTTCAGAACGTGAGAATAAACGCCACCTTTTTGATCGTAGGTCTTATCATATTCATAGACCCCGCCAACATTAGCGGAAACGTGACCGGAATAACGGCGAAGTTGTGCAATAATTTGCCCATGCAATTCATCCAAATCGGCATAATCCTTGCCAATTGCTTCTGTCCATTTGATCAAATTCGGTACGATTCGTTGTAAATTTTTAATACCTAAGTCACTGGCAATCATAGCATCGTGACCAATATCCTCGGTTTGAGAACTTGGATCAGTAGCACCAAATTGTTGATCTCCAAAGCGATAAATAGGGTTATTGGCGCGTTCAACAATCCATTTGTGAAGGGTTGCTTTTTCTGCTTCAGCGTCTTTCGCGTCAGGTATTAATTTATAACCGTATATGATAGACCATTTATCATAAGGACCAATCTTTGGGAATAAGCCTGCGCCTTTGTCTTCGGGCTGCGCCACGTAATTGAATCGCGCATAATCCATGATCGAAGGCGATACGCCCATGCGCTGTACGAAGCCCGGCGAACGTAGCGAATCCACATGATAGGCAGGGCTAGCGCCCATATTGTGCGGCAAACCGAGCGTGTGACCAACCTCGTGTGCTGCGACAAAACGGATGAGTTCACCCATCAATTTATCGTCAAATTTTACCTTCTGTGCATCAGGATTTACTGCTGCCGTTTGAATAAAGAACCAGTTGCGGAGCAAATTCATCACATTATGGTACCAAAGAATATCGCTTTCAATAATTTCACCACTGCGCGGATCGTGTACGTGCGGGCCTTGTGCGTTTTGAATTTCGGTAGTGATGTAACGAATTACCGAATAACGCACATCTTCAGGACTCCAATCCGGGTCTTCTTCTTTTGATGGTGGATCTTTGGCAATGATAGCATTTTTAAAACCAGCCGCTTCAAAAGCAACCTGCCAATCCTCGATACCTTGCTTCAAATAAGGACGCCATTTCTCAGGCGTAGCCGGATCAATGTAATAAACAATCGGCTTGATTGGTTCTACCAATTTGCCGCGTTTGTACGCATCCATATCCTTTGGCTCGAGCCGCCAGCGGGTTACGTATTTGCGGGATGCTGCTTTTTGCTCATCCAAGCTATAATTATTCTGTTCGATAGAAAAATAACCAACTCTGGAGTCGTGTAGGCGTGGTCGCCAGGGTTCATCTGGCAATTTGATAAACGATTGATTCATTTCTACCGAAAGTGCTCCGGTTACAGCATTATCTGGCAGTTTGTCACCATTGAAAGTCAATACGTGGCGCACTTCTACGTTATCCGGAAAGCTCCGCATATTATTGATGAAACTACGCGATTTGTCTAAACCTTTGATAGCGAAATTTTTACGCTGATTATCACTCAGTGGCCCAATCATGTCCACATCCGTTGTGAATAAAGCCGATGCATCGAAAACCAAAGCTTTGGAATCAGGATTGGTTGTTTCGATTTTGAATGACATAATGATTGGCTCGAAATTATTGCTTTTTACCGATTCATAGATCGGATCATCAGCATTTGCAACACTTTCATAAGATACAGAACGCAATAACACCTGATCGTCTTTCCGCTGCCAGCGCACGATTTGCTGTGGACGAGTGGATTGCCCTGCACCACCGAAGCTCAGATTTTTCACAAAACCTGAAATACGGCTCACCACCAAGATTTCTTTTTCCAACAAGTCCACGGGCATTTCAAAATAATATTTGGTATCCACTTTGTGTACTGTGAAAAGGCCTTCGTCGCTTATGGCTTCGTCCGTAATGACATCTTTGTACGTTTTTTCCTTTTTCTTCTTGTCACCTTGTTCGGGTTTCTCTCCTTCGCCGGCTTGTGCAATAGCTTGCGGTGTGCCGATCGCAAATGCGAGCGCCAGGATTAGTAAAAAAGTAAATAAATTTTTCATCACAATTCGGAATTTTAGTGAGTGTAATGATTTAATAAATAGCCTTTTAAGAAAATGAAATCGACTCTTTATGTCCGAAATTTGGACAAGACTAAGTCAGTGTTTTATCCCTTGGGATCAAGCGTTTTTTCAATACGATCCAGGCAATCCTGCAAATGGTAGCGCGTCATACTATCTTTGACTCGTGCCATATTTCTGCGAATATCATTTTGTAAAGCCTTTAATTCTGCGCGTACCACCGCCTGTACATCCGATTGACTCAAATCAAAAGTAGCACCAGGGGATGGTGTTCCCTCTATAAGCAGTGCCGACATGCTTTCCAGATAGGCACGTTGCAAATTGCGGCGCGTCACTTCTGTTGGCTTGGCTGCGTACAATTCTGACCAAATACCTTGGCGCAAATCGGTACACATTTCGAACATCGAATAGGCTTTGCTACCCTCCATGGCTTGCGTTTCGATCATGCGTTGCAAACGCGAAGCATTTAACAAGGCCGCCAAATGTCTTGCTTGTAAAGCGCGAATACGTTCTACCATGCCAGTCGGTTCGATCCGACGAGAAATTTCGGCATCCATCAGCCAATTGGGCGTAGCAAAAGCATTGTCCAATAGCCATTTTACAGTCTCCTGTTGCTTTGTTCTGGAAACAGAATTATACACAACTCCTTGTTGGTCAGAGGTTTTGAGCGTCTGATAAACACCACCGACGTTGGTAACAACGTGCCCGATGTATCGATTCCAAACGCCCACGAGTTCATCGTATAATTCATCTAAATCCTCATAATTTTTACCATCTGTATTCGTCCATTCGATCAGATTGGGTGCTACTTTTTTCAAATTTGCCAAGCCGTAAGTGCTTGCTTTCACTGCGTCGTCACCGATGTTTTCGGTCTGTGCATTTGGGTCGTAACCGCCGCCACCACTACCAAACATATACATCGGGTCACCTTCCTTCGCCTTAATCCACTTGTCTAACGTTGGTTTTTCGTCTTGTGAAGATTTAGCATTCGGAATTACGCGATAACCCCAATTGATTGCATACGAATCGTAAGGCCCCATTTGCCGCACAAAGCGGATATTTTTATCGCCAGGCTGCGCTATATAATTGTACCGAGCATAATCCATAATTGTAGTAGCGATACCATATTTTTGAGTAAAAGTGCCGGAACGCAATGAATCCACTGGATACGCCGAGCTGGCCTTCATATTATGAGGCAAACCAAGCGCATGACCTATTTCATGTGAAATTACACGGCGCATCATCTCTCCAATTTCTTCTTCTGGTGTTTGTAAGGTACGAGCGCTTGGATTGGCAGCACCTGTTTCGAGCATATAGCGATTTGGCCGCCACTTCGCTGGTGTCGCTGGATCAAGATAATAAACAATGGGCTTCACGGGTTCGACCAATTCACCACGCGCATACGCTACGGGGTCTTTGGGCTCCAGGCGCCAACGCCGGATATAGCGCACTTGATCGGATTTTAATTCCTCCGAACCATAATTATATTGACTGACTGTGAACCAACCCACCCGTTCATCGTACAAGCGTGACATCATGGGCTGTTCCGGTAGTCTTATCATGGATTGATTCATTTGAATCGTAATCGTACCTGTGCTTTGATTGGAAGGTGGCGCGGATGCTACAAAAGTTTGAGTATGAACTACTTCTACATTAATAGGATAACTACGTACCGTATCAATAAAAGAACGTTCAGCATCCAGGCGCGTGACCCGATATTGAGTACGAAGCGCACTGCTCAGACCACTTATGGCATTTATATCTGTTGTAAACAGGCTTGTTACATCAATCACAATTGCCGATGAATCGTCGCTCATCGTTTCGATTTTGAAAGCGTCTATGATCGGCTCGAAATTATTGTATTTGACAGAAAGCGAAATCGGCAGTTCCTCATCTGCCACATTGCTATAAGAAATTGCCCGAAGCAAAATTTTATTGCCCTTGCGTTGCCACTGCACTACTTGTTCGTTGACCGAAGAACCGGCATTCAGAAAAGGGCTCAAATTAGCAGGGCATCCGGCGATGCGACTGATGAGCAGCATATCCACATCCAGCAGGCTGTTGGGGATTTCATAAAATACTTTTTCATCCAGCAAATGCACTTTGAATAAACCTTCATCGGTTTTGGCGTCTTTGGTAATCACGTCTTTATAGGATTTACCTTTACTGGCAGGCTTCTTTTCTTCAGGTTTTTTATCTACGGCAGCCTGTGTGGGCGTCGGTGATTGTTGAGTTGGAGGTGTAGTCTGCGTGGTCGGTTTGGTCGTTTTGCAAGCAAAAAGGGCTAACAAACAAAACAGGAATAGATGTTTATACATGATCAACAGGGTTTTTAATGATTTCGCAAAATAAAAAAATAGCCCCAATATGGAGCTATTGCATTACATTTTGACAGTATTTGCTAAATGCGAAACGCTACTTGTACCGCACGTTTCAGCTATTGGACTGCATTTTTTTCTTTTTGACATTTTGCAAATACTCCTTTAATCCGGCAATAATAGGCGGAAGTATAGAAACAAAGATAATGAGCAGTACAACAAGAGAAAAATTGTTTTTGACAATGGGAATATTTCCAAAGAAAAAACCAGCCAGCGTCAATGGAATAACCCAAAGAAAACCGCCGATAACATTGTAAAAAACAAAATTTCGGTAAGACATTTGTCCCAATCCTGCTACAAAAGGCGCAAAAGTGCGTACAATCGGCACGAAGCGCGCCAGGATAATAGTTTTCCCGCCGTATTTTTCATAAAACCGATGCGTACGATCCAAATGCGATTGCCGAATGATCGGGCGACGCATCGCCAAAATGCGTTTTCCTGCAAATGCGCCGATTAAATAATTGACCGTATCGCCAAGAATAGCTGCTACAATCAGCAGAACAAGCATCAGCCAGATATTCAAGGATTCAGGGAATTGTGCAGAAAGCGTACCCGCTGCAAAAAGTAGCGAATCACCTGGCAAGAATGGCGTGACGACAAGCCCTGTTTCGCAAAAAATAATCAGGAACAAAATGAAGAGCGTCCAAAAGCCATACTGTACTACCAAATCAGCCAAATGCTCGTCGATATGCAAAATAAAGTCAATGATAGATTGTATCATCCTCTGTCTTTTAGGTTTAGGGCGCAAAGATAGACAATAATTTTAAAGAAACAGACCTTGCCCTGAAGGCGAGAATAAGTTTGCTTTGAATTTATATTCAGGCTTTTATAAATATAAATTATTTTTCAAGTTTAGTCAAAGTTTCTTCTATCAATTGCGCGTAAGCCGCCAAATATTCAGGAAGCGCACCGGTATTGGTATCCAGTCGCCAGCTATGTGCGGCAGAACCAGTGCTGTATTCTAAGTAATAACCACCCTGATCGGCACAATCCGGGCAACCAATAGTTTCTTCTTTTTCATCCAGTAATTGCTTCGGAAAAGCAGCGAGTAATGCTTGAGCCGTGCTATAGTCTTTGTTGGACATAGGTTTATCGCTGAAGCTCAATTGTTCCGGGTCTTGCAATTTTTCAACCTGATCAGCGAAAAGTTGCTGATTATCAATTTTATACAAAGTAGTACAATCGCTCATGCAAAAGCCATGGTAGCGACCAAAAATAAAGGACACTGTTCCAGTAGAATCAAGCCCAGAGGTCTTTTTGACATTGCAATTGCTTAGAAACAGCGCGAAGCCCAGACAAATGATGGATGTTGTTTTCATTCTGTGATTTTTTTTATTTATCAGACGGAATTATTTTCTCTTCCAGTTGGTGAAAATTTTGTTAATCCTGATTGGGATTTGTAACTATCTCGAATTCAACGAGTATTACCAAATAACTTTTGTCTTTTACTTTACAAAGGTTTATGAAATTTCGTTAAATTCTTGTTAAGCGAAGAAAAAAATTTAGAAACATTTCTTTTTTTCAAAATATTGCCTTTATCTTTGGGAAAGTTTTAATCAAACGCGCAATTAATTCTATTATCTAATCTAAAAACTGTTTGTCTATCGGTTATAACTTCTACACTAAATAATTAGATTTCAATCCCATAACGCTAAAATTATTTAGTTATGCAAGTTACGCCGTTGAATGACCAACAGCTCATCGCACTCTATTTGGAAGGTGACGAACGCGCGTTTGAAACGCTCCTTAATCGTCATCAGCAAAAAATCTACACTTCGATCTATCTTTTTGTCAAGGATCAGAGTCTTGCAGAAGATATTTTCCAGGAGGTTTTTATTAAAATTATTGATACCCTGCGCAAAGGTAAGTACAATCACGAAGGTAAGTTCCTGCAATGGGCTATGCGTATAGCGTATAATATGTGTGTGGATTACTTCCGCCGCACCAAGCGCCGCCCTCAAGTGTCTCCAACGGAAACGTTCGATATTTTCGATATCCTCCAGGTTTCGGATGATAATGCTGAGCAAGGTATCATTCGCAGCCAGACACATGATAAAATTCGCCAACTGGTAGATCAATTACCGCCGGAGCAGCGCGAAGTCGTTATTCTGCGTCATTATGCTGACATGAGCTTTAAAGAAATTGCCAAGCTTACGCGGGTTAGCATCAATACTGCGCTCGGTCGTATGCGCTATGCGTTGATCAACATCCGAAAGATGGTGGAGGAAAAAGAGGTAATTCTTCAATAAAATAGATTGATGGGGTGATGGTGATAACAATAATCACCCCGTCATTTCCTTTTGCATTTTTGACTGATTTTTGCTAATTTTATTGAAAAATTTGCACAAAATTTAGCGAAAATGGTCATACAGGTTCAGTTACACACTCGTTATCAATACTTCGAGAAAGAAGTTTTGGATCATATCTATCAGTTTCTCCGAGAAGAACTATACGCTAATCGAATTTCCCTACCCATGTATGGGTTGAATTATCGTTGCTTTTCCAATATCTCAACTAAAGAGTACGGACAACGCAATGTATTTATCGAGTATGCTTTTGAATTCTCGGATAAAAAATCTAAACTACCCACCAGCATTGATATCTATACTTTTGATTTAAAGATATTTGACGATGCGTCAGAAGGCATTAATGACCTAATTCTCGATGTGAAAAGAAAGCAGGAAAAGCTTGCGTATTCAAATTAATCAATGCTACTTGCCTAAAGAAGTCTCAATTTTTGCAAGATTTTCCACAGCATGCTGGTAGGTTTCATTCATGGCAGTAGGATTATCTCGCCCTGAAAATAGCGCCACTTCGCAGGTTTGGATGATTTCCATAAAGTTATTGATCAAGCCATCTTCCACCTTCAATGTATGCAATTTTTCTTTTACATTTTCTTTGGTCAGCGCCGAGCGCGGTATTTGGAGCTTATCGCAAACGTAGCCCAACAAAGCTTTTGATACTTCATCAAAAAAAGCGCGGCTTTCATTTGCTTGCAAGTGCTTTTCGGCTACCTGCAAATGACGCAGCGGTTCCTGGCGCGCGCGTTTGATTTTCAATTGCGTAGCATCTATGCCGTGTCGTTTGTTTTGGATACGCTTTACAAAATAACGCCCATTAAACCCAAAAACGGTAAGGCTGTTAGGATCCAGAAATTGGTAGCGTTGAAAAAATTTTCTTTTGCCGCATGAAGCTTCGCGTCCAATTTTATAAAGCGAATATCTTGTTGAGCAGCAGCATCAGCGTTTAAATCAATATCTGAAGGGCGTAAGGAACCTTGTTGAACATTGATACTAAAAACATCATGATTAAGTGTAATATATCGACCTGTATCAGGATTAAAATAGCTGAAAGCGGGTTGTAATTGATAACTGCCTGGTTTCTTGGGCAATAGAAGGTATTCAATCTCTTTCCTGCCTGTGAGCTTGCCATCTGTATTTTCGTAGGTGGCTTCTTCCAATACCTTGGGATCATACACTTCAAAGCTATCGGACATCGTCAAAGCTGGCGGCTGTACTCTTTTAATATCGCCATCGCCAGTAATCGTAAGGCGTAGCGAGACTACATCATCGGTGCTTGCTTCGTTGCGGCTAGTGGCGTAAGTGGCGTCAAAACTGCCGACAGCGCCCGTAAAAGATTTGGGCGCATCGCTTGGCAAGGATTCGACATTGATCTTGACTTCATCGCTTTGTACCAAAAGGCGCTGCACGGGACGATTGAAAAGAAATCCATTCCTGCTGCTTCCATCGCTAATCAGAACTGCTAATTCCATTTGCAATGGAGCGATCGTCAGCTCTCCGGCTTGTTGCGGGAATAAAGCAACCCGCTTTAAGATTTTGGTGACATATTGCACGCCTTTTACTACTTCCCGCGTAAGCGGCACGTCAAATCGCCTCAAATCCTGGGCATAAAATCCTTGATAATCTGATTCTTCCAAAATACTGTAGCTGTCAATGTCAATCGCCGTATAAAGTTTATAATCCAGTACAATTTGTTGCCCAATCACCGCTTTCTCCGTGTTTAATTCTGCTCGAAGAAAGACCCGATTTGCGGCATTGTTTTTTGGTAATTCTTTACCCTTTAAAACTTCAATTTTAATAGGATCGGTGCGCAAGGTGCGTCCGTTCGCTCGGATAGAAGCACTGCCAATAGTGAACTTGCCTGTATTTTTGGGCTGAAGCGTATAAGAATAAGCAGATTCTTTGGAAACTTTTCCGTTGATAATAGTTGTACTCATGGAACGGGAAGGCCCGGCTGCTATGATAAAATCATCCAAGGATGGTGGTGCAAAGTTTTCTCCCTCTGCATTTTTTAATGTAAAGTTGACCGTGAAATAGCTGTTGAGCAGCACTTGTCGAGCGTCAGCAGATGCTTCGAAGCTTGCTTGGGCGCTGACCAGCAAAGGTAATAACCATATGAAAAATGTCAACTTTCGTTTCATAGCTAGAAAATGGTGTTATAGTATTTTGGTGCGATGGTGTTTTGATGTTTTAGAAAATGTAATAATGTCACTTGGTCAGTCCTTTTCTCAGTCTCAAAAAAATCACCAGTCCTTTTTCGATTTCGTAGGCTTGGGCGCTTTGCGCAATTTTTGTTGCACTTTCTGTTCCTCTTGATCTATGATTTCCAACAGTTTACGCGCTTCTTCTTTCGTCAAATCCTTTAACTCCTCCTGTTGCTGTTCCGATTCCCCTTGCTGCTGCTGTTGTTGCTGCTGTTGGGGGCTATCAGGTGGCGGTTGCTGTTGGGGCGGATCTTGTTGTTGTTCTTCGGGCGGCGGAGGCTCTTGTTGTTGCAATATTTTCTGCGCCATAGCCAGGTTAATCTTCGTTTCCATATCCGAAGGGTTCAGGCGGAGCGCGTCTTTATAAGCCTCGATACTTCTTTCGTATTGTTTCTGATTAAAATATGTGTTGCCTAAATTATGATAAGCGCGTGCCTTTACACCATTGTCGCTGGCCGTTTTTGCAGCACTTTCGTAGCGTTCAATCGCTTCCTCATAGCGCCCTTGTTGATAAATCGTATTACCGAGATTGTAATTACCTTGCGCATTTCGTTCCTTTTCTAACGCCTTGCGGTAATTTTCCTCAGCAGTAGTATAGCTCTGCGATTTGTATTCATTATCGCCTTTGCGCAAGTATTTATGGGCGGTTTGGGCATTTACTGAAGTAAAAGCGATGCCAATAAATAGTATAATCCAAAAGCTTTTCATATTACTTAAATTCTAAATAAATCTTTATCCGCCAAAAAGCGATTCTTGGTATAAGAAATCAGAAACTCGATCACTAATAATAACAACGCAACGCCGATGAAGTATTGAAAATAACTCTCAAATTCTGTAAAAGCGCGTTGCTCGTATTCTCGTTTTTCGACCATATCAATGCGCTGTTGCAAGGCTTTCAGAATCTGATCGGTATCATTTGCAAGATTAAAATAAGCACCGTTGCCTACTGCTGCGATGCGCTTCAAAGCTTCTTCGTTCATGCGAGAGCGCACGGGTTCTCCGCGTTCGTCGCGCTTGAAATCTACCGTACCGTTTTCAAATTCAGGAATAAAGCCACCTTCAGCAGTACCAATGCCTGTTGTAAAAATAAGCAAACCTTCGTCAGCCGCTTCTTCGGCGCGTTGCTGGGCCTCATCCTCATGATTTTCACCATCGGATATGATAATCAGCACTTTATGTCTTTGGTTATTCGCAGGAAAAGAGCGTTCAGATAAAGCAACTACATCACCAATCGCTGTACCTTGGGTCGGCATTTGGTCAGGATTCGCGCTTTTGATAAAAATGCCCAAAGCCGCATAATCAGTGGTCAAAGGCACTTGCAAATAAGCATTCCCGGCAAAAAGAATAAGCCCCAAGCGTTCGCCGCGCAGTTTTTCCACCAAATCTTCCGAGAATTTCTTCGCGCGTTCCAGTCGATTCGGTGCAATATCTTCCGCCAGCATACTTTTCGACACGTCTAAGGCAACAAAAATATCAATGCCTTTGCGCTTTACATTCTCTCTTTTTACGCCCCACTGTGGATTCGCCGCTCCGAAAATCATAAAAGTAATGCCCAATAGAAACAGCCAAAACTTGAGCGCGTGCTTGTACTTCGAGGCTTGCGGCATCAGTTTTTTGATCAATTCCCGATTACCAAACCGCTGCAAGGCTCGCTTCCGCGATTGCAACATCAGGTAGAAAAATACACCCAGCACGGGCAGTATTTCTAAAGCGTAGAGATAATATGGATGCTCGAATCGAAACATTTGTCAAAGTTGGAAGTACGAGGTACGAAGTTGGAAGTGCGAATTAGATAAAATCGTACCTCGTACTTCTAACTTCGTACTTCAAATTACGGTATGGTTCTGAAAATAGTATATCTTAAAATAAATTCTAATATCAGTAACAGCAAGGCAATTCCGGCAAAACGATAGAATTCTTCGCTGTATCGCTTGATACTGGTCACTTCTACTTTTGTTTTTTCCAATTGGTCAATCTGATCGTAAATCTGCTCCAAGCCCTCAGCCGAAGTCGCCCGATAATAGCGCCCGCCAGTCATTTCCGCGATTTGCTGCATCAAAGGCTCGTCAATTTCTACCCGCGCCAATCCAAAGATATAGCGCCCATCGCTGCGTCGACTCACGGGGGTGAGCGCATCGCCCGTCGTACCCACGCCAATCGTATAGACTTTGATATTGAATTCGCGCCCAATCTCAGCAGCGGTGATGGGTTTTACATAACCAGCATTATTCACGCCATCGGTCAAGAGAATTGCTACTTTACTCTTGGAAGGGCTATCTTTCATGCGGTTTACAGCAGTTGCCAAGCCCATGCCAATCGCCGTTCCGTCTTCCAGAATGCCGCATTGCAAATTCGCCAAAAACTCTTTTACTACACGGTGATCCGTCGTAAGTGGACATTGCGTAAACGCTTCTCCCGCAAAAACCGTGAGTCCTATGCGATCATAAGGGCGCTTGTCCACAAATTCTATCGCCAATTCCTTGCTCACTTCCAGTCGATCAGGCTGAAAATCTTGCGCCAGCATACTACTCGACAAGTCCATCACCATCATAATGTCGATGCTATCCGCGTTGATGCGCTCTTCTTTCAAGGTCAACTGCGGACGCGCCAAAGCAATCACCATCAAAACAAAGGCACAAGCCCGTAAAGCCGGCAATATCGCTCGCCATTTGCTGCGCCAGGACGTAATGCCTTCGAGCGCTTGCAATGAAGACAGGCGCAAGGCGACAAAATACTTCCGGTAGCGCAAGTAATAGAAAAAGCCTATTAGCGGCAGCAGCAGCAGTAGCCCCAGCAGCTCAGGATTGACGAAGTGTATGTTTTTTAAGATGGACAATGTATTATTATAATTTTGAATATTTATCCTTGATTTTCAGGCACTTCTACCGGTCTTGTGTCCCATACCAATGCAACCGCTTCGTTCATGCCTTCTTCGTGGATGCTCAAAGGCGGCTCTGCTTTCGCAAACTTCACTAAATCAGCATTTTGGAACAATTTTCGCAGCCGTTCCCGCCAGTCTTGCGGGAAACCTATTTTCTTCAAACTGGCAATAATTTCATCCGTCGTATTTTCTAAAGCTGGAATATGGAATTGCTTTTCCAAATACTCCCGAATAATAAACGTCAATTCTGTCTGATATTCTTTCACCTTGCCTCTTTGCCACAATTCTTCTTCTTTCAAAAACTCCAACTTTTGCAGTGCAATTTCGTATGGTTTCAATACAATCGGTGGTGGCGGCGGTATTTCTTTCTTTCGCAACAAGCGTCGAATCAAAAAGATCAATCCCACCAACAGTCCAAGCGCCGCAACGGCAATGGCATACGGCAAATAATCTTCTAATTTTTTGGGTTCTTCGATAATATCCTTGATTGGCGCTAACTGTGTAGAGTCGCCTACCGCGATGGTACCCACTTCTAAAAAATTGGTTGTGGTCGTCGTCACCGAGCGCTTTTCACCATTAAACCGAAAGTTAATCTGTATATTAGGCAATTGATGTTTTCCATCTTCAAAAGAAGTGAGTGTCACCCTTTGTTCCCAAAGCGCCGCACCGGTTGTCTTATTCAAACCCACCTGATTCCATTCGCCATGCTCAACGACTTCTATTTTGGAAAGCGTATCTTCAAATGCCGAAAAATCGGTTTCAATATCGGTTACGTTGATCGCAGAATCCAGGAATAATTGCATTTGCACTTGATCGCCGATGAGGATGTAGGTGCTGTCAAGATGAAGACTGGCTTTGATTTGAGCGAAAGCGAGCACGGCCCATAAGTTCAATGCAAATATTAGGGCAATCGTTTTCCACGCTTTACGGGAATAATGGAATGCTGGAATAATAGAGTAATGTTTCCTCAATGCTCCAACATTCCAATACTCCAACATTCCAATATTCCGATATTCCAACATTCCAGTATTCCGATATTCCAACATTCCAGTATTCCAATTCATCAATTCGCTCTTTTTAAGAAAAACTTGTGCAAAGCTACGTCGTAATGCTCGTCGGTACGAATGCCAATCGCATCGGCCCCACTCCTTAAAAACGTGGTTTTGAAATATTGATTGTTCTCCTGAAACCAACGACTGTCAGCTTCCCGCACTTTGCGCGACGACGTATCAATCCAGCGCATCGCACCCGTTTCAGCGTCTTGCACCATCATCAAGCCTACATTCGGCAATTCCGCTTCCGCCGGGTCGGTCATCTGAATACCAATGATATCGTGCCGCCGCTTGGCAATGCGCAGCGCATCGGTATAGCCTTTGCTCATAAAATCGGACAAGACAAAGCAAATGCTGCGTTTCTTGATCACATTATTAAAATATTGCAAGCCTGCCGCGATATTCGTGCCGCTGCCCGATGGCGAAAAGTTAATCATCTCGCGGATGATGCGCAGAATATGCTGTTTGCCTTTTTTGGGCGGAATAAATTTCTCGATTTTATCGGTAAAAATAATCACGCCAACCTTATCATTATTATTAATCGCCGAAAAGGCTAAAACTGCGCTGATTTCAATCAAAATCTCATTTTTCATCTGGTTCACCGTGCCAAAATACGCCGAGCGACTCATGTCCACCAGCAGCATCACCGTCAGCTCGCGCTCTTCTTCAAACACCTTCACAAAAGGCTCGCCCGTGCGCGCCGTCACGTTCCAGTCAATATTGCGCACATCGTCGCCGTACTGGTAGCTGCGCACCTCGCTGAACGACATACCCCGCCCCTTGAACGCACTGTGGTACTCCCCACTGAAAATATGCTTCGTCAAGCCCTTCGTCTTGATCTCAATTTTGCGGACTTTTTTGAGTAGTTCGGTGGTTTCCAAGTGATTGTGTTTTAGTGTTAGCGTATTTTGGGGTTATTGTTTACCAAAATTTCCACCAAGGTTTTTCTCGTTCTTTAAACCCTATATCCTGTAATCCCTCACTTATTGATGTATATTCTTGGATATTTTGAAAATGCTTTTGAGCAGAATCAAACGCTTCTTCAACTTGCGAATCATATGTAAAATATCCAGTTACATTTCTTATAGCTTTTAAATATAGATCCAATTTTTCAATAACCTCTTTTGCTTCATTACCATGATATCAATATGGAATCCCAATCGCCACATGATTACTAAAAATTTCAATTTGTATGGCAACATCTCCTTCTGGTGAATTCAATTCATTATTATTCCGCTCAAGTAAGGGATTAACTATTAATAAAGCATTTATTATATTTTCTAAATCAGGATTCGGAATATTAATTTCGTCATACTCAATAGCATTTTCAGCATCTTCAACTGAAGGGTGATCGAGCTTTGGTTTATAACAATAAAGGTCGTAACTCATATTGCAAGAATTAAAACCCGCAGGGTTGAAATAATTATAGAATGATGATAATATTATAATTCAACCCCACTAGGGGTGGCATATATTGTATCACCCTTCCAGGGTTTAACCGTACTTTACATTTTATTTTCTATAAATATGTCATCCCTTCGGGATTCCTTTTACATTTAATATTTTGCGGTTTCTTTTCTTGCTGAACCGCAAAATGTAAAAGGCTAAATGTAAAACCGCAAAAGTGCTGCCTGCGGCAGCTTACGGCACTTCCACCGTATCCAAAATGCGATTGATCACATCTTCTTGTGTAATATTCTCAGCTTCAGCTTCGTAGGTCAAGCCAATCCTGTGGCGCAGCACATCGTGGCAGACGTTGCGCACATCTTCAGGAATCACATAGCCCCGGCGCTTCAAGAAAGCAATCGCTTTGGAGGCTTGCGCCAGCGCGATACTTGCTCTTGGCGAACCGCCATAATTGATGAGGATTTCCAGTCCGTGTAAATTGTATGCCTGCGGATTGCGCGTAGCGAATACAATATCCAGGATATAGCGCTCGATTTTTTCATCCATATAGATGCGCTGCACCGACTTGCGCGCCCGCAGGATGTAGCCCGGATGCACCACTGGATTCACTTTTTCCTCGGTTTCACCCGACAAACTGCGGCGAATGATCTCGCGCTCTTCTTCTTTCTCCGGGTAAGTGATTTTCACTTTGAGCATAAAGCGATCCACCTGGGCTTCAGGCAATGGATAGGTACCTTCCTGTTCGATTGGATTTTGCGTTGCCAGCACCAGAAATGGTTCTTCCAGCTTGAACGTCTCGCTACCAATGGTCACTTGTCGTTCCTGCATGGCTTCCAAAAGTGCGGATTGCACCTTCGCCGGCGCACGGTTGATTTCATCCGCGAGGATAAAATTGGCGAAGATCGGGCCTTTGCGTACCGAGAATTCATTCTTGCTCGGATTATAAATCATCGTACCGATAATATCCGCCGGAAGCAAATCAGGCGTAAACTGAATTCTACTGAATTTTGAATCTACGGCATTTGACAAAGTCTTGATTGCCAGTGTTTTCGCTAAGCCTGGTAAGCCTTCGAGCAGCACATGCCCCCGCGTGAGCAGCCCGATCATCAAGCGTTCGATCATATGGTGCTGACCAACGATAATCTTGGCAGTTGCTTCATTCAGTTTTTCTACAAAAGCGCTGTCAACGTATATCTGCTGATTGAGCGCTTCAATGTCCGCTTGTTGCATCATTAAAGTATGGTTTGAAAGTAATTCGGGATATTTTATCAAGTACGAAGTTGGAAGTCGGAAGTGCGAAGAAACATCACACGACTTGTCATCTTCGTATTTCTGACTTGGTATTAACAGTCAGATGCTGATTATTCTTGTAAAATCAGCCCACAAATTTGAAAAAAATTTTCTGTAAAACGGAATTTGAGTGAGAAGTGACAGCTTTTTCCAAATAAAAAACTCAGAGATGCAGCATTTTATTTGATAAATATAGATTAGGAATTGTCTTGTCTAAGGATATTTATTGCAGAAACGGTTAAAACCGTTCGATTATATATTTCATACAATAGCCCAGCGTTTAAACGCCGGGCTATTGAAAAAATGCTGATGTAAAACCGTTGAAACGGTTTGATTATTTATTTTCCTTGCAATAATTGCTTGTATCGCGTCTGATCTTTTAAAATGCTGATGGCATCGCGTACTTCTTCGTCATTGCGCAAGCCAATTTTGATTTTGCCAGTCTGATAGAAATAGCGTCCTACAATTTCTTTTTCAATCAAGTCAATTACTGCGGTTTTGTATTCCATCAAATCCTGTTTTTTCGATGCTTTAATTTTGCTTTCCAAAGCTTTAATTTCGGCATCTAAAGCAAAACCATCCTTGCCAGACTTGTCTTTCAACTGTGCCAGAAGCTTTTCACTATCGGTTTCGTAGCTAAAGTTTTTATTATCAACATATTTCAGAAAATCATCAAACTCGGCGAATTTAAATTCGGTTGGGCTCGTGCTGCCAATAGTTGGGTGCTTGAGGCAATATTGAGTAGCGTAGTCGAAAATGATATTTTGATCGATCAGGCTTCTCACAATTGCATCATCGGCTGGCTGGTCGAGTATCACATCTGGCTTCACGCCGCCACCATCAAGTACAGTACGTCCGTTGCGCGTTTTGAAAGGCGTACGGCGATTGTCAGGAATATCAACTGGTTCGCCATTTTTGTATTCTACACTTTGGATGCAGCGACCACTAGGAATATAGTACTTTGCAGTTGTAAGTTTTAATTTTGAATTGTAACCAACATCGCGTGTATTTTGTACCAAACCTTTACCGTACGAGCGTTGGCCAAGCAGGATGCCGCGATCGTAATCCTGGATCACCCCGCATACAATCTCTGATGCAGAAGCAGAACCTTTGTCAATCAGCACCGCCAGCGGAACGTTCAAATCAATCGGGCTACCCATGGTACGAAAAGATTGATCCCATTCTTTACTTTACCTTTAGTAGTGACTATTAGCTCATTACGTGGAATAAAAACATTGCATACGTTTACTGCTTCATTCAGCAGACCACCGCCGTTGTCACGCAAATCAAGGATAACACCTTTTAAATTTGGATTTTGATCTTTCAGTTTTTTCACTGCTTCGGCTACATTTCTACCGGCATCGTGGGTGAAAGTAGTCAATGCTACATAGCCTACATCTTCCGAAACCATGTCATAATGTGGCACATTGGGCACGTCCACTTCGTTGCGCGTGAGCGGAATTTCCATATCATTTGGCGTACCAGGACGGCGCACTTTCAATTTTAATACTGTACCCGGAAAGCCGCGCATAATATCGTTGAGTTCTTCTACTGTCTTGCCGGTTGCGTCCTTTCCATCCACTGCCAGGATTTGGTCACCTACCTTCAAACCAGCTTTATCGGCGGGTTGACCTTCATACAATTCGATGACGGTGACATAGTCGCCCATCTGCTTGCTCATCGCCCCGATACCATTGTATTTACCTTCTGTGAGGAATCGATAGCCTTCAATATCGGATTCAGAAATATAATTCGTGAAAGGGTCGAGCGATTCTACCATCGCGTCAATACCAGTGCGCATAAGTTTACCGGGGTCCACATCATCCACGTAGTAAGTATTGAGTTCTTTGTAGAGATTCGCAAATATTTCGATGTTTTTTGTAATCTCGAAATACTTGTTGCTGTTGGGCTGAAAAGTAGTAGCCACGCTCAAAGCTACCACAACCGCAAGAATGGAGAATTTGATAAGTCGCTTCATGTTGCAAGTTAAGTTTTTAAATAGTCGGGAAATAAAGCAATAACGCTATTTTTCGCAATTATGGATACAATTTGCAAAAAATAATCCAATTGGGGGAATTATTGCCAAATTTCCCAGGATTTTAACAAAGATGCAAGAATTACAGAGCAATTATCGCGCCAAAAATTGTTGAACTATATTCAAAAGCGCTGTTGGTTGATCAGCGTGTACCCAGTGTCCGGCGTTTTGAATTGTTTCTAATTTCGCATTTGGAAAAAGTTTTACAATTGTATTCCAGTCATTATCAAGAATATATTTGGATTGCGCACCGCGAATAAAAATCGTTTCTCCTTCAAAAGGGTGGTTGCTATGCACCGTGTCGAGAATATCCTGATAGTGATTGTTAATTGCCTGGAAATTCATTTTCCATTCAAAATGGCCTTCTTTGGAGCGGGAAAGGTTTTTCATCAAGAATAAAATCGTGCTTTCCGGTTCATCAGGTAAGTGACTTCGCAAGAAATCTTCGGCGTCCTTTCGGTTTTCGATTTGGCTCAAATCCAGTGCCAGCAAGGCTTTTAGAATATGCTCGTGCCCACCTTCGTAGCGCTTGGGCGCTACATCTACGACGATTAATTTGTCCACCATATCAGGATGGTCGAGTGTAAATTGCATCGCGGTTTTGCCACCCATCGAGTGTCCCAGGATATGTGCTTTGAACATCCAGTGCGATTCCATGAAGTGGTGCAGGTCTTCTGCCAGGGTAGGATAATCAATCAAATCATCATGCGGGGATCGCCCGTGATTGCGTTGGTCGAGAATATAAACCGTATAGTTTTCTGCCAACTGTTTACCAATGGTTTGCCAATTGTCCAAAGTGCCAAACATCCCATGTAGAATGATGATCGGGTCGCCTTGCCCGAAGGTTTTATAATTTAATTCCATTTTGGGTTTAATGCTATCAAAAAAGATTGTAAATTTGAGAATTGTAAAATTTTATTTCAAAAAAATGCAATTAAGTAAAAAATAATTTTTTATTAAGCGCTCCGTTAAGTGTTTTTTAAGAGGCCCATCCTACCTTTGTATCAAGTTCAAGAAACAACAAATAAGGCGTACAATTTGATTATTCATTTTCAAAATTGTGTGGGAAAACAGCATGCGCCTAATTCTTGAACAAAAAAGCAGCAGATTTTTCCGCACCATTTTGTGCCAAAACCACAAAGAACCATGGCAGCTTATTCAAAATTAGATTTTGAGGTGAACCTCAATGGAATGTTCAAAGTACTTCACGGCGGATACGCTATCCTTTCGGAAGAACCAGATGATGACCAAGGTGACCATCTTTCATTCCCTTCTCCGGGGCCGTACCACCCCTATCCATCCAACATGATTATCCAAACCGACCAACCCTGGAAGGTGAAGTGCCACTGGCACGTGAAAGGTAGCTTGTGCTTGATCATTTATGGTAAGTGGGAATGCAATGTTTATCTGGAAGAAATGGGTGCTGGCGAGTACAAAGGAAGTCCGTTCACGACGACGATTCCTTTTGTAAATGAATTGGAGCATGCCTATGAATCTGTAGTGAACATTCCGGCAAATGCTATCCCGCCTGGTGTTTATCGCGTTACGCTTTCGTTGCAGCTTTTGAATTTAAGCCCTAAAAATGCACCACTGCCAGTAGCTGCGTTCTCCGACATCGGTTTGCTGAAAGTGTACGAATCTGTTTAATCGAAGTTAATGCGAATATTTTTCGCTGAGTAACCTTTAAGCAAACAACAAGGCACATTACGAAAGTAGCTGGCATAGCCCTTTTGTAATGTGCTTCTTTCATTTCATCTTCAAAAAACCAGCACTCATGCAAGATTTAAATAATTCCTCCACTCATCCAATCCCTGGATTTGAAATCGTAAGGAATGAAGAAAATGGATTTTATTATTTCCAATGCAAGGATATTAATGGTAAGCCTATTTTGCTGAGCAAGGATTCCCAGACCCAGGGTAATGCTGAAAATAGACTTCAAAATGCGATACGCCTGGCAAAACAAGCAAAAAATTATGTAGGCAAAAAAGAAGGCGAACAATACTATTTTTTGCTCGTTGGAGGCAATAGAAAAGAGATTGCGCGCAGCATTCATTTCAAAAATGAAAAGGATTTGCAACGTACAATGGATTATGTAAAACAGGTTGCCAATTCTGCAAAAGCAATCACGACTAATGCCGCTCCTGAACCACCTGTAGAAAACGTAGAAACTATTGAACAAAAGCCAGTTGCAGAGACGAGCATAACCACTCCTCAGTCGCCAAAAAAAGATGCTAAAACATCAATAAAACCAAAGTATTCGTTCAGAATTGATCTTTACCCTCGGGAAGAAGAAAATTCCCTTTCCGGGCGGATTGAATATTTACTTTCTGAGGAAGCTGCGACTTTTCAAGGTGTTGATGGACAAGCGATTGTACAGTTTATCAAAAAGAATTTACCAATGCCTTCCGAAAAAATGGAAAAAGCCGAACGCAAAGTACCTGCGCCACCAACGGTTGACCAAGCAGAGCTCTTGTTGCTCAGCGGCCCTTCCGGCAGACCCGTGCGATCTCGCGAGCGTGGGCAATCACAATTATATTTTTGCTTGCGCTATAAAAATGCCACGATACGCCCTGATACTCAATTGAATGCAAGGATTTTGATAAGCTCGGTGGATGGTAAAGTGTTGAGTAATTTTGAAAATAAATTAAAATTATCTGCCGACAAAACAGCTTTCCTGACTTTGCCCGGCACTTATTTCTCATCAGGCGTTTATCGGGTACAAGTAAAAGGCGCTATTGGGCCAAATGCAGATCCCAACGCCAGAGGCACCGTAGAAGCAAATTGCTTATTCCAGATTTTTGATTAGTAGCATCCCTGTTGAAAATGCTTCAATTCGGGTGCATTTGTTCACTTTCCAAGCCTACTGGCACAAATGAACCCTGATGAAAAATCGTTGGGTCGTCAACGGGGCGGCTGATGCGTTCTTGTGTTTTAAAATTGATACGTTGCTCATATTCATTGCATTGCGAGCAAGTAAACACAATCCAGTCGCCTTCGCGTCGGCTTTGGCAAGTGTGGTATTCCCGTTCTTCGTCGCTATTATTAAATTGTATCACCATAATTGGGGATATTGATGAGTAAATTTTTTTATTATATTTGAAACTTTAATTAATACAATAGGCATTCTATGTGAAATAGTTACCCCAAACCAAACCCCCAAACACAATGAACCTCCAAAAATCCTTTGGTTCGGAGCTTCTTCTCCGGCTATCGACCTGCACGGTTTCGAGCAGGAAAGCAATTTTTACGTAGAGCATCTTCCGCTCCACTTTTCTATGGATTACCTTGAATTTCTGGGGCAGTATGCAGCTGCAGTTATTCAGCATTGCAAAGGACAAAAAGACAGCTTCCGATTGTTGAAACAATTGAGGAGAGCCAATCCTCAAGTTCCACTTGTAATTCTTGCTGATGATCCTACCAAGGATGACATTTTAGAAGCGTTTCGTACCGGGGCGACCGATTGTATAGAGCAACCTGTTGATTTGGAGGGGTTATTTACGATGGTAAAACGTTACACCAGGGAGAAAGTTACACCGAAAGTCAATAAAATCCAAGCCCTTCTACAGCATTTAGGTAGAAAAATAGTAGCGAAGATCAGCGATGCACAAGCCGTGCACATCGTGCCGCCTCAATTACTCTTGTCTAAAAATGAAGAGAATAAAGTAATTGAAGGCATCAACGTTCGTTTTTTCGGCAATTTTGATCTTTCGATCAATAATCAATTTTATAACGATAAATTATCGAAGCGGGAAAAAGCATTGCTTACGTATATGATCTTCCATGCCGGCAGAGCGGTTCATCGGGATCGATTGATCGAGCGCTTCTGGGCAGATAGTTTTGCGGATAGCGCCAAAAACTCATTGCACGTAGCCATTACGGGCATTCGCCGATACCTCGAAAGCATTCATCCTGACTATGATTATATCGTATCTCAAAATCAATTGTACCATTTTGCACCAGATGCGAAAGTGATTACTGATGTGGGTTTGTTCTTGAAATATTTTCAAGAGGCTTTACACTTTGAGCAAGAGCAAAATACGGAGGATGCCTTGTATGCCTACTACAAAGCTTTTGGCATATATCGAGATGAATTTCTGCTGGATTTGGGAGATGAAGATTGGGTATTAGAACAGCGTGATCGCTTGCGCGAAAAGTACATCGTCGTGTTGAAAACATTGGGCGAGTACTTTGTGGAGTACAAGCAATGTGATTTTGCGATCAATTTGTTCAATAAAATCCTGGAAGTGGATGATTGCTACGAACTGGCGCATCGCTATCTCATACAATGCTACGGTGCCCAGGGAATGCGCGACAAGGCAATACGGCAGTACCAAAAATGCGAAGCAACACTGATGAAAAAACTCACTGCCAAGCCTTCTGGCGAGACAATGCGCTTGTACCAGTCGATTTGTAGTCAGGCTTGATCGGCCGGATAAATGGGTGTCGAAATCGAAAAAAACGCTGCCAAAGGATTCTCGCCTTGCCAGCTACCTCGCGTAGCATAAGGCAGGAAGCGCGCAAATAGCTCTTCGCTGTACCAACCCAGCGCTCGGGTACGCCTCACCACCTCTTTGTGGTGCTGGCTTTGGTAGGCGTAGGCTTTCATCAGTTTACTATTTTCCCAAAGACTAAAAGTTGCTTGTTGCACAATTGGCAATTCGCCGATGCCAATAGAAAAAAGCAATCCTTCGCGGTTTCCAACAGAACGACTGACAGCCGGTACAAAGCGCCAGAAGCGCCATAAATGCCTGGTACGAATGCTTGCTCGTGTGATGACGCCTACCAATTGGTTTTCATTAAAATTTTCTGTAATCTGGAAAGGCTCCACTCCATCCCATTGCCCATGCACCATTGTCGTGCGCATGAAAACCATCCACTGTTCTACACTTTTCTGCTCATAAGATTGAAAAAGCGGATGATGGATAAAAAAATCCTGCGCCATTGATTCCTCCTCCCAAACGCAAAGCAAGGCATACACACTCAAATTAGGTAATACGCTGAAACCATTCCTACCGCCGCTGCCCAGCATTTTGCCAAATTGCAAACCCGGAACCTCCTTGAGCAGAGCAGGTGCAAGCCCCATCTGCTTGAACGCCCACCAACGCTGGCGCGCGCCCTCGTATCGAAAAAACGTAATCGTTGTGATTTGACTACTTGGCATGGAGGGGAAACGATTAAGCGCAAGGATTGTTTAGCGACTCAGCAACTGCTTCGTTACACCAAAAAATGCATTCAAATGAGCAAAATGCAATAGAAAGCAGCTTAAAGGGAATGCCACTGGTTAATTGTCTTTAACTGTGATTTTTATGATGATGGTGATTAATATGATGCTCTTCTATGGCGCACAAATACATCAAAAGCATCACGGCTATCAAATACATCAAGGTGCGGACAATGTCTAAACTGTGATAACCTTGATGTGTATGATTAATGTGATGCACCCCACACTCACTACAACATCAAACTTATCATATTCATCACAAAAATCACAGTGCAGACAGCAACAAATCCTGGTTCAGACAATAGGCTTATACTTCTTATTCTGAAAACGATGGAATTCCAGCCGCGTATTTCCAAAATTGAGCAGCAAACCCACTTCCAGATTATATGCTTCCAGATAATTAATCGCTTGTGCCAAATGTACGGGTTCGGTTTTGATAAGTGCTTTTAGTTCCACACTGATACAGCCTTCCACCAGAAAATCAACGCGCCGAGTGCCCACTTGCCTCGTTTTATAAAATACCTCCATTTCCTGCTCTCGAATAAAATTCAAACCCTGCAATTCCATTTCATAAGCCAGCGCCCGCTGATAAATGACCTCCTGAAAACCATTCCCCAATAAGGTGTGCACTTCCATAGCGCAGCCGATAATCCTTCCAGTCAATTCGGAATATTTGTATTCTTCTTTTATCATGGTGTGTAAATTTTGTTTTTTGTCTGTGCTGACTATAATTAAAATGATGCTTTTAATGCACTGCTTTATCTGACACACTAAATTATCTAAAAAAAGTAATAAAAAACATCACAAAATCACAAAAATCAAGGTGCAGACAATTATTCTATTTGCATATTTCACAAAAACCATTATTTTTGTACAGCATTATTACAACAGACATTACACAAACTTACCCAAGCAAGCTTATATCAATACATAAGCAATTTTTCTTCCCAACAAACAGACACATCTTATAAGGCATTCCGAACAACAAGCGTCCTACCGCTTCAAGCGGTAGGACGCTTATGAGCATTCCGGCTGCTAACAGCGGTAGCCTTGATTTTATTGGCTTTGTCGATGCTTCGGCTTTCTATAATGGCGTGCCAAATGGTCGGACGACGTGAGCGAATGATTTGATACACGTTTCGAATGATCCGATGCACGTTTCGAATGATCCGATGCACGTACCGAACGATCCGACGCATGTGTCAAGTGATGCGGCGCATGTGTCGAATGATTTGACGCACGCGTCAAATGATATGATACACGTGCCTAATGATCTGACGCATGGGTTAAATGATTTGATACACGCGCTGAATGATATGATACAGGTGCTGAACGATCTGACGCATGAGATAAAGCAGGTAGCACATGGAGGGTAAAAGACAGAGGCCGAATCAGTAATAATCAAAATTAAAATAATCTATTTTTTTATTCACCCTTTAAAGTCATTTTATGAGAAAAACAGCGTATTACTTACCTAAAGGCGATGAAGAGCGCGTACCCTGGCTCAATAATTATGCAGCAAAGCTACCCAAGTATGCAACGAAGTATAATATTATGCAGGAGGAAGTAATGGATATGCAAATAAGTGCGCCTTATTTTGATGCTTTTGTAAAGTTTAGAAATCAATCGGGTGCTTTTCAATATTCCTTGACCGACCATCGAGATATTATCAGTGAGGGTACGAGCAATAATGGAGCTACCCTCGAACCGCTGCAACCGCCGATGATGATGCTACCGCCTGCACCGCAACCGGGCATTTTCAAACGGGTGCGGGCAATGGTGGCGCGTATCAAAAACCATGTGCATTATTCGGAAGCGGATGGCAGTGATCTGGGGATCGTCGGCAGCGAAGTGAGCGCGGTGGATATGCATACGATCAAGCCGGAGTTTCCGATTCGTCTGGTGGCCGGTGGGCATCCTGATCTTGGGTGGGTTCGGCAGGGCATGACGGCGGTGGAAATTCAAAAGCGGGTAGGCGATGAGCCCTGGCGTTTGCTGGCGATCGATACCGTGCCGACGTATATCGACAAAGAGCCGCTGCCGCCTGCTGGCAAAAGCGAGGTGTGGCAGTATCGGATGATTTATCATTACAAGGATGAGCGTGTGGGGCAGTGGAGCGATGTGGTGAGCGTGACGGTGATGGGGTGAATTGGATGAATGGATGGTTGGATGGTTGGATGAATGATTGATTGGATGATTGGAGGAGTGGATGATTGATTGGGTATTAGGATTTGGATTTAATTGTGTAAATTTCATACCATTGGCTTTAGTGGTTTTTTAAGCCATATTTGTATTGCGTCGCTCATGGGAAGGGTGGCGCCTTTTTTATTTTGGCATGGAAGCTCCCGTGACGAATGTCATTGCGTCGTGTGATCTTCATTACAGCTTTTGGAAGAGGTGGAGCAGATATTGGGAGGGAATCAAAAAGTGATAATTATGAAAAAGCAAATGCTTCTTCTATGGGTTTTAGCGCTGATAGTTACACCCATGCTTTTAATATCATGTGCGGAAGAAGATACGCCGCCTCCATTTTTCTTTCAGGTGGATGAAAATGGCTATTCTAATATGAACCGCAATTACTTGTATCAGGACTTGAATAATTTCCCTAAACAAACGCTCAGCGATACCGAAAAAGCAAGTCTGGCCTTTATGCGCGAAGAAGAGTTATTGGCGCGCGATATTTACACGGAATTGTACAAACGCTATTCTTTGCCTGTATTTAATAATATCGCCAACAGCGAACAAACGCATACGGAAGCGGTACTCGTGCTGCTCGAACGCTATGAACTGGATGACCCGGCCGAAAATCATACTACGGGTATTTTTGTAGATCAAACGCTACAAACTTTGTACAACACACTACTGGCACGCGGTTTGGAAAATGAAGTGGAAGCGCTGAAGGTAGGCGCACTGGTAGAAGAGGTGGACATTAAAGACTTGAAAATACAGCTCGCCGAAAAAGTAGATAATCAGGATATTATATACGTGTATGAAAACCTGATGAAAGGCTCACGCAATCACTTGCGGGCTTTTGTCAAAAACCTGAAGTTTCGGGGCGTCACTTATGTACCGGAAGTATTGAGTCAAGGCGATTATGATGCTATCATTAATGGCGATATGGAGCGGGGGCGCAGCTAAAAGAAGGGAATAATTGGGTGTTAGGGTGCGTCGGTGTTAGGGTGTTATGGTGCTTTAGTGTTATGGTGTTATAGTTCTGTACAACTATAACACCATCGTACCAAAACACCATTCTATTACTCACTCCGCAAACTCTCCACAGGGTTCGTCGCTGCTGCGCGCATTGCCTGAAAGCTTACGGTTGCTAATGCAATTACTACGGCCACTGCGCCCGCCAATGCGAAAATCCACCAACTAATGCTGGTACGATAAGCAAAGTCTTCGAGCCATTTGCTCATACCCCACCAGGCTATTGGAAAAGCAATCACAGCAGCAATCAAAACCAACTTCAGGAAGTCTTTGGACAGCATGGTGACGATATTCCCTATGCTTGCGCCCAGCACTTTGCGAATGCCGATTTCCTTGGTGCGTTGCTCCGCCATAAACGCCGACAAACCAAACAAACCAAGACAGGCAATAAAAATAGCCAGTATTGCAAAGGAAATAAAGATATTGCCAACGCGCTGCTCGGCGCGATACATCTGATCGAAGGCTTCGTCCATAAATTCATAATTGAATGGCTGTCCTGGCCCCATGGCCCGCCACTTCGATTCGATGCGGCTGATCAGGCCCGGCACATCGTTGGTATTGATGCGGAAGGAAATACTGCCAGTACTTCTGCCTATAAAGAGCAGCAGCGGGGAAATATTCTCGCGGAGCGATTCAAAATTGAAATCCTTCACCACGCCCACTACATCGTACGACAGCACTTCTGTATCGTTGAAATCTCTCAAAGTATAAATCTTCGCTCCAATGGGATTGTCAAAGTTGAAAAGCTTGGCAGCGGCTTCGTTCATGATGACTGCGGTAGAATCAGAAGGAAAATCGCGCGAGAAATTGCGCCCCGCAATTATTTCCATCCCCATCGTAGGCACGTAGTCCTCATCCACTCGCCATATCTGGCTGGACACTGCCTTCTCAGGGTCTATTGTCGGGGTAGGAAAATAGGGCGTATCGCTGCGATTGGAAGGCACGGGCAGGAAGCCGCTCACCGTACCATTCACGACACCCGATTCGCGCAGCACATCTTGCTTGAATGCGCCAATCTGGTCGCCCAGGGCGTAGGCATCTTGCAAAATCAGCACTTGCTCTTTATTGAAGCCCAATTGCTTGTTTTGAATATAATTCAACTGGCGATAAATGACAATCGTACCGATGATCAGCAACACGGAGGTGATAAACTGAAATACTACAAGCGAACTGCGCAGCCAACCGCTTTTAGCGCTACTGCCAGTAGTACCTTTCAATACCTTGATGGGTTGGAAGGAAGATAAAAAGAATGCCGGATAACTCCCTGCCAGCAAGCCTGTGATGATCACAAACAATAGTAATACGGGCAAAAAGGAAAAATTCATAAAGGAACTAAAGCTGATTTGTTTATCTGCCAACTGATTGAACCAGGGTAGGAATAACCATGCGCCGAGCAAGGCTAAGCCAAAGGCCAGTATTGTCATGAGCAGGGATTCAGTAAGGAATTGCCCGATCAGGCTGGATTTGAGTGAACCCATCACTTTGCGGATGCCGACCTCCCGTGCGCGGCCAGCGGAACGAGCCGTTGCCAGGTTCATAAAATTGATACAAGCGATCAGCAGTACGAAAAAAGCAATCCCCGAAAACATATATACATATTGCACGCTGCTATTAGGGCTTAACTCAGCCGTACGATTGGAATGCAAATGAATATCGGTCATCGGCATCAACGTATAGCGGAGGAAATCGCCGCTATTTTTAAGGTCTTCCAGAGTGCGCTGCATGATTTGTTGCAATTGCACATCCACATTCCGATCCACCAAAGCTTGCAGTTGCACGCCAAGATTCTTAATGTCGGTACCTTTCTCCGCCAGGACATAAGTATTGAAATTATTGCTGACCCAAGTCAATTCGCGGCTTTCTTCAAGCCCTGTCATCGCCAGGAAAAAATCAAAGCGAATATGCGAATTGCGAGGAATATCCTTCATCACCCCGGTGATCTTGTAATCGGTGCGATTGTCAAAATTGAGCGTTTCACCCAATACCTCGGTCTTACCAAAATATTTGCGGGCCGTGCTTTCGGTTATAACGACTGAGGTAGGATCGACCAACGCAGTCTTCGGATCACCTGCAATCAGTGGAAAACTGAATATATCAAACAGTGTTGAATCTGCATAAATTACATTTTCTTCTTTCAATGATTGGTCGCCTTTGCGCACCAAAAAAACTACCTTGGCTGCGAAAACGCACAGAATGCTTGACGGGTGGCAATTCTTCAACCATCGCCGGCCCTACCATCGGGCTGACGACTGCAAGGGAAAAATCATGACCACCGAATTTGATATCCGAATCCAGACGATAAATCTGTCCCGCATTTTCATGGAAATGATCATAGCTCAGTTCATCCACCACGTACATCGTGATGAGCAGGCAGCAGGTCAAGCCCAGCGCCAGTCCTGCTATATTGATAAAAGAATAAGCTTTGTTTTTGAGCAGATTGCGTAGTGCAATTTTCAGGTAATTTCTAATCATAATGGGTAAGTTTAAAGTGTCAAAATGCTTGTTCTATGACAATAAGATGCTTTGACGCAAAAACCACCCTATTCGTTACGAAAAGAATTTATTCCATTTGGAAATAGCAAAAGCCCTATTCACCGCGCAAACTTTCGATCGGATTTGTCAATGCTGCCCGAATCGCTTGAAAACTCACCGTCATTAATGCAATCAACAAAGCGCTGAATCCCGCCAACGCAAACATCCACCATTGAATGCTGATGCGATAAGCAAAATCTTCGAGCCACTGATCCATGACCCACCAGGCAATCGGGAACGCTAGCATGGCAGCCACCAGCACTAAATACAAGAATTCCTTCGACAGTAAGCCTACGATATTGCCAAGGCTTGCGCCTAGTACTTTACGGATGCCAATTTCTTTAGCACGTTTTGTCACAGCAATAGCAGTCAGCCCATATAGCCCCAGGCAAGCGATAAAAATCGCCAGTATCGTGAACGAAATAAAGATGCGCCCGAAACGCTGCTCGGCATCATACTGCAAAGCAAGTTGCTCATCCAGGAAAGTATAATCGAAAGGCAAATTACCTGTTAGGCTTTGCCAATTGCGCTCCAATTTTTGTGTAAAAGATGCAATATCATTGGTTTGATACTGGATTGTCATTTTTTCAAATCGCGTAGGATTCACTTGAAAGGTAACAGGACTTACCTTTGCATGGAGCGAATGTTGGTTAAAATCGGCCACAACACCGATTACTTTGCCTTGCCCTTCCCATTGCGCGAAATCCCTGCCGATAATAGCTTCGGGATTAGAAAATCCTAATTGTTTAACAGCAGTTTCATTGACAATCAAAGTTGTAGCACTATCGGCGAACGAAGGATTGAAGCCACGGCCTGCCACTATTTTCAAGCCATACAAGTCCAGGAAATCATAATCCACCAGATTCAGTTCTGTTTCGCTCTGCGCTTCTGTGCCATCTTCTTTCACTACGACTGTGCTTACGCCATGTGGATTTTCAGAAGGAATATGCGAGGAAAAGGTCACGCCTTGTACTTCTGGGAGCTTCAATAATTCTTGCCGAATCGCTTCGGGCGACAGGTTCATATTATCAATTGAGCCAAATTTGACGACCATTTTATGATCTTGAGCAAAACCCAAACTCCGATTGGTGAGAAAATAATGTTGCCGCCAAACAACTAATGTACTTAATATCAGTCCAATAGAAATAATAAATTGCAGCCCTGTCAGCACCCGACGCAAGTTGAGTTTGCCAAAGCCACCCATTTCGCCTCGATTTTGAAAAATGCTTGCCGCTTTCAATCTTGATACTACAAAGGAAGGATAAAATCCTGCCAAAGGCCCAATGATAAAGGCCGTAGCCAAGAATGCAATAAAAAGCACTGCCGGAGACAGAAAATTCAGTTCTAAACTGCGATTGACTTGCGCACTGAACAAGGGCAAAAGCGCATTGCTCAATAAAATAGAGACCAGTACTGCAACACTACAAAGCAAAACGCTCTCACTCAAGAATTGGAGGGCAATTTGACCTTGCTTTGCTCCAAAGGTTTTGCGGACGCCAATTTCTTTGTTACGACTGGTATAAACCGCAGTCGCCAAGTTGACATAATTAAAAATCGCCATCAGCAGAATAAAAATGCCTGTCAACCCCAACAAAAGCACTTGTTTTTTATTGCCTTTGGGCTTGAACTCACCCAGCCGCGACGCATTAAAATGAATGCTCTTGAAAGGTTCCAAGCTTAATGCTATCCCAACGTCCCGTTGATCTTGAGGAATTTTTGTATCCAACCATTTCTTCATTTGATCTGAAATAGCTTTTTCACTTGCAGCATCATTGAGCAGCACATAAGTTGTAGATGGCGTCCAAGTCCAGTTCGTTTCGGTCGGTGGATGCTCTTGAATCCAGTTGGCATAGGAAATCAATACGTCAAAATCAATATGCGAATGATCGGGCGGATTAGCAACAAGCCCTGCCACTGTATAAGTCTGATTATTAATCGTAATCGTTTGATTCACTGGGCTTTCATTGCCAAAATATTTTTCTGCCAATCGCTTCGTAAGCACTACTTGATTGGGTGCACCTAGTGCCGTATTGGCATTGCCTTCGAGCCATTGGAAATCAAACATAGAAAAGAAACTGGCATCTGTGTATAAGATATTTTTCTCAAAATGAGCGCGTTCGCCCTTTTGAAAAGTCATATCGCTCCAGGGTTGTGATAATCGAACGAAGTTTTGCACCGCCGGAAAATCTTGCTTCAGACTTGGTCCGACCATACCAGCAGTGAGCGAAAGCGCCAGTTGTTGATCAGGTAAGATAATATCCGTATTTACTCGATACAACCGCTCACCTTTGGAATGAAAGCAATCATAATTTAATTCATCAGCTATGTAAGCTGTTAATAATAAGCAGGTTGTAATAGCAAAAACTAATCCTACTAAATGAATCATCGAATATAAACGATGCTTCGTCAGGCTTCGCCAAGCGCTCAGGATGTAATGTTTTATCATAGCTTTATTTTTGTTGTTATATTATTATGGTGCTTTAGTATTATGGTGTTTTAGAGCTGCACGACGATAACACTATCGCACCATAACACCAAATTATTCACTTCTCAAACTTTCCACTGGATTGGTCGTCGCCGAGCGCATTGCTTGTACACTCACGGTCAGTAGCGCGATTGCAAATGCAGCAATCCCTGCCACCGCAAACATCCACCATTGAATATCAATACGATACGCAAAATCTTGCAGCCACTGATTCATTGCCCACCACGCAAGTGGAATCGCAATAGCAGCGGCCAGCACCACCAAACGCAAAAAATCTTTGGAAAGCAAGCCACGATACTTGCAATCGTAGCGCCCAGCACTTTGCGAATGCCCACTTCTTTGGTGCGATTGACCATCACAAGTGAAGTTAACCCGAACAAGCCTAAGCAAGCAAGCAATACTGACAAGCCTCCGGCAATGCCTACGATACGCCCCCAGCGTGCATCTGATTGATAAAATCGCTCCAAATTCTCATCCAAAAAGCTATACTGCAATGGCAAATTTGGCTCCAGCTTTTTCCAGGTGCGTTCAATGGCAGCAATAGTTGGTGCGGGGTCGCCAGGACGCAGGCGCACAAACATTTGAAAAGGTGTATAATCATGGAACATGTGGAACATCTGGGGCATCACTTCTCCGTGCAAGGATTGGAAATTGAAATTCTTCACCACCCCAATCACCACAGGTTCTGGGTTTCCTTCATTGGCATATCCTGTTAGCTCTTGTCCTACCGCCGTCTCATTCGTCCAACCGAAATCACCCACCATTGCTTCATTTACGATAACCGCAGTTAGACTATCAGAAGCAAATTTGTAATCAAAATTGCGCCCTTCAATCAATTCCATACCCAGTACAGGAATGTAATCAGGATCAACAAAATACTCATATACTTGCTTGACTTCTCCTTTATAATCGAAACCCGAACGACTCCAACCCGTTCCTTCACCCAATGCCAATTCAGCAGTAGCAATATTTGTTATGCCGGGAAACTGATCTAATTCCTGCCGAAGCAAAGGAAACAAACGCTCTGTATCGGCACCCTCGCCATTGATAACCAGCACATTTTCTTTCTGAAATCCAGGATTTTTGGAACGTAGGAAACTCAACTGATTCATCATAATGACGGTGCAAGCAATCAAGCCAATGGACAAAACAAATTGGAATGAGACAAGCGAATTGGTAAACCAGTTAGCGCCTTTCAATCGAAGTTTATTGCGCAATATTTCAATCGGCTTAAACCCAGACAGAATCAGCGCCGGATAAGCACCTGCCAACAAGGTCACAAGCAACAATAAGCCAACAAAAAGTAAACCCAACTCAGGGTATAAAGCAAAATTCCAAGTCAGCGTTCGATCCGCCAGGGTATTAAAAACAGGCAATAGCAACTTGCCAATACCCAATCCAAGTGCCATCGAGAACACTGTAAGCAAGAAGGATTCGGTTAAGAACTGCGACAATAATTGCGGGCGATTCGCACCTACGATTTTCCGAACACCAATCTCGCGGGTGCGACCAGCCGAGCGACCAATAGCAAGCGTCGTAAAATTGATACAGGCAATCAGCAAAACAATCGCACCAATCCCCAACAAAATCCAGGCATAGCGCGGATTAATCGACTCCGTAATACCTCCGGGAATTGTCGTATCCGTGTGCATCGCTTTCAGCGGCTGCATCCCATAAGTAAGCGGTGTACCCTTGCCATCCCACTCGCCCCTTTCTTTGAGTTCATCTTCTCTGGTAGGATAATATTTTTTCCAAAACTGATTCAAGCGCTCTTGGTTATTCATGAGAGTAGAACCAGGCTTCAATTCTACAAAAGTCAAGAAAGCAGCGCGATTCCAGTTATCCACACTGCGCTGACCAAAATTGGTGGTATAAAGTCGCTCGAAATTGCATAATATTTCAAAATTAATACTGGAATTGGCGGGCATATCCTTAGCGACACCAGTGACGGTGTAAGGATTGAATTCCTCTTCTAGCATGATTTCCAGGGTTTTACCTACTGGATTTTCATTTCCGAATAAGCGTTTGGCCGTACTTTCTGATAAGACAACGCTGTACGGGTCTTGAATAACGGTCTTAGAATCACCTTTCAGCAGTGGAAATGAGAATACCTCAAAGAAATTCGGATCGGCAAAAGAAATGCCCACGCGGGTTGTCGTTTCACCTACTTTTACAAAATCTTCATTCCAGGCGTAGCGCATTCGTACTGTATTTGCTACATCGTCTGGAAAATCTGCTTTGAATGCCGGCCCTAAAGGCATCGGCAAGTGTGCATCCTTGGAATCTTCAATGCTTTTCAATCCACTGATACTGCGGTAAACACGATAAATATGATCCGCTTTGGCATGAAAGCGATCATAATTAAATTCATTCACTACATATAATAAAATCAAGGAAAAACAAGCCAAGCCGAGTGACAATCCCAGGATATTGATCGAAGCAATAATCTTGTTTTTCCAAAGATTCCGAAGTGCGATGAGGAAGTAGTTCTTTAGCATAGCCTTTGATTTTGTTAAATAGTTTGCTGAAGTACGAAAAAAATCGTACCAAATTTTAAACAATTAATAATCAGCTATTTAACTCAAAATACTTATGTAAAGTGTTCGATTTTGATACACCTCCTGTGCGGAAGCGAGACAACCACCTATTTATTCGGTGCTTTCAAAGGCCCCTGCCATAATACCGATCGGATCATCCATTTATCATTTAGCTTAGCTAATAAAATATAATCTGTACCCCACCAGGCAGTGACTTTCGCAGCAGCGGTTTGATCTTGCACTTCATATATTTCCACTTTTCTCGGCGCATCCGCTTTGGCAAAATTCTTTTTGGCTTTTACATTATTGGCATAATCCAGCATTTCCTGAAAAGACATCGGTTCGCCGGCATAAGTAGTACTGTTGCGTCCTTTATAATAACCATATTTGAATACATCTTTGTCAATACTCCTAATAATTTTAGCGGTATCGCCTTCATAAAACCCTTCGATATAATCCATACAAGCGCTTTGCACTTGTTCTTTATCTTGGGCCGTTTGAGCTATTATAGAAATAGAACATAAAGTAAAAAACATGATAATAATTGTAATTTTCATAGCTGTTTTATTTAAATTATTATAAATTCATTTAGTTATTATTCACTCCTGAGTGAATTCACCGGGTTTGCTAATGCTGCTCGTATCGCCTGGAAACTCACTGTTAATAAGGCAATCGCAATCGCTCCAACGCCAGCAATCGCAAAAATCCACCAACTCAAATCAGCACGATATGCAAAGTCTTCCAGCCACTTGTCCATCGCCCACCAGGCAATCGGAAATGCAATGCCATTAGCAATCAGCACCAACTTGATAAAATCCTTCGACAAAAGCGTTGTAATCTGGCTTATGCTTGCGCCCATCACCTTGCGAATGCCAATTTCTTTGATGCGCTGTTCCACCACATAAGTTGATAAACCCAATAAACCGAGGCAGGAAATGATAATCGCCAGGATGCTAAATGCGCCGAACAAACGACCAAGTTGAATATCTTTTTGATGTAATTGAGCGACATTATCATCCATAAATCGAACATCAGCATACCAAGTTGGCGATAGCTCTGCCACTGTTTTTCGGATTTCAGCAGCAATCGTTTCGTAATTATCTATATTTAGTCGAATGGCAATAAAATTAGGGGTCATCCAATCATAAGGCGAAAATTGTAATAAAGCAGGCGGTATTATATCATGGAATGAACCAAAATGAAAATCTTTTACTATGCCCAGCACTGTACCTTGCTTTTTATTACTACCACCACCCCAAAGGATGGTTTGACCAAGTGCCTTTTCAGATGATTCAAAACCTAATTCTTTTACTGCCGTTTCATTAATTACAAAACCACCCGTCACATCCGAGCTTCGTTCTTCGTCCAAACCCCTGCCAACAATGAGTTCCAGCCCCATCGTTTCTATAAAATCATCTTTCATCGCATAATTTTCGGTCTGAATTTTCGGACTATTTAAATCCCGCATGATGGGCCAGCTATCGCCATAAAAAGTGGGCATATTGCTACAAGCGCTTACCTGCAATACGCCAGGTTGTGCTAATAATTTTTGCTTCAGCACATCATATTTTTCATTTAGTTCATTATTTACCTGGAAAGTAACAACCTGCTCTTTGCCTGCCGGACGAAAGCTTTGGCGCACATAATTCATTTGCTGTTGCACAATCAAAGTGGCTACAATCAAAGCAATGGAGATCGTAAACTGACTCACGACCAGCGTTTGCCGCAATGAATTGAATAGCGAAACATTCCCGACGCGCCCGCGGAATGCCTCTACAGGTTTGAATCCAGACAAAATAAATGCTGGAAAAACACCTGCACCCAAGCCAGTGAGCACAACCAAAGTCGTTAAACCCGCAATAATCAAGGGTTGATACATTTGTGCAATTTGCAATTCCCGACCCGAAATACTATTAAATATCGGCAACACTAATTGCGCTAGCAGCAAAGCGCCCACGCCCGCAAAGAGTGTAATGAGCAGCGTTTCGCTAATAAATTGTCCAATCAATTGATTTCTACCAGCACCAATGGTTTTCAAAATACCCACTTCTTTCGCCCTTTTCGCAAAGCGTGCAGTGGACTGATTCACATAATTAAATCCGGCAATCATCAGCACGATCAAGGCGATACAAGCGAATAGATAAATCGTTGCCCAGCGTCCATTCGGTTCAAATTCATTTTCTAAATGCGAATTGAGGTGAATCGATGTAATTGGTTGTAAATTAAGTCGATACGCTGTTTCCCAATTTTCCAATTCATTTGCAACGTGCGCTTTCGCAAAGTCTTTCAATTTGCTGCGAAGTTGCGCAGGGCTTGCATTTTCAGCGAGTTGAATATAGGTGTAGTTTTGCGGCATTTGCTGCCAAAGCGTAGGCGTACCGTACACTTTATCAAAAGTGGCAAAAGACAAACCCAGATCAAACCGAATATGGCTATTAGCAGGAAAATCCTTGAAAACGCCCGTCACGGTTGCATTCAAGCTACCACTTGTGCCAACTTCCAAGGTCTTACCAATCGGATTCGATTCGCCAAAATATTTCTTGGCGTAGCTTTCGCTCAAAATTACTTGATTCGGTTCGGCGAGCGCCGTTTGTGGATTTCCGGCAACAAAAGGCATCGTGAAAAGCTGTGGCAGGTCATTATCCACAAAAGTTAGTCGTTCAAAAAAACGGTTTTGTTCTTGTTTTACAATGGACTCAAAAGCGCCCGCGATACGCGCACAACGCTCTATTTCCGGGAAGTCCGCTTTCAGAGCAGGCGCAATAGGTAAAGGCAAAGTGGCATAAGCCCCCAGATCGAGATAATTATCGAAGACTACGCGGTGAATCCTATCCGCATTTTGGTGGTATCGGTCGTAGGTCAATTCTTGTTGGATGTAAAGCCCCATCAGCAGGCAGCAAGCCAGCGCAGTGGTCAATCCAAAAATATTAATAAAGGCGTAAAAACGTTGCTTCATTAATAATCTGAAAGCGATTTTTAAGTTGTTCCAGAACATAGCTCCTATTTTTATTCTGTTTTTAAAGAATCTACCGGATTTGTCATTGCTGCTTTAATCGCCTGGAAACTAATGGTCAGCAAAGCAATGAATAGCGCCGAAATACCCGCCAGTGCAAACATCCACCACTGTATATCAATACGATAGGCAAATCCTTCCAACCAACGAGTCGTTGCCCACCAGGCAATTGGTATCGCAATAAGGAAAGCTATTAGAATCAATCGGATAAAATCTTTAGATAATAATGCCACTACATTCGTCACAGAAGCGCCAAATACTTTGCGAATGCCGATTTCTTTGGTTCGCTGCTCTGCAGAAAAAGCCACCAAGCCTAATAAGCCAAGACAAGCTACAAATATGGCAAGGAAAGTTGCTAAACCCACCACTTGACTGAGTCGCTGCTCTTGCTCATAGAGTTCGTTGATCGTTTCATCCAGGAAGGTGATTTGAGCGGGCCACTGTGGTGCGAGTCTTTTCCAGGCTGCTTCAATTCCTTTGATCGTGGTATTAATTTGATTCGTTTCTACACGAAGTGCGACATAAGTTCGGGTAAATACTGGTCGGCAAGTTAGAACCATGGGCTTAACAGGCGCATGTAATGATTCGGAGTGAAAATCTTTTACAACGCCTATGATGCGACCGGCAAACATTGTATCTACCCCATTCGTTTGGTAAAGCACTATGTACTTTCCGATGGGATTACCTTTCCAGCCCATCGCTGCTACCGCAGTTTCATTGACAATCAATGTTTCCCTGGGGTCTGAAGGATAATCTCTGGAAAAATTGCGCCCTTTTAATATTTCGAGCCCAAACGTAGGCACGTAGTCCATTTCCACAAAATTCGGAACAACATCGAGAAAATTGTTATTTGCCATGTTTTCCCCTTTGGCGGGCGTGGTTAAAAAATCTCCTCCGGCACTCGGAATACTACCTGCCCCCGTCACTTCTATGACACCGGGCACAGCTTTTAGCTCATTTTTATACAATTCAAAATTCATCCGAGTTCTTTCCTGTGGTGATGGGATGTATAAAATTTGTTCTTTAGAAAAGCCTAAAGGACGATTTTGAAGATATTTCAATTGATTCGTCATCACGATAATGCCAATCAGGAAGAATATCGAAACAGCAAACTGACCTACAACTAAACCTTTGCGCAAAGATACACCGGAAGCAGCATTGCTCAGAAAGCCTTTCAAGACACTAATAGGTGAGAAGGCGGAGAGAAAAAATGCAGGATAGCTGCCAACGATAAACCCGACTAGAGTACCCAATCCGAGTAACAATAAAATAACCATTCCCAATTGATCGCCTCCTAAGCTTAGGGATTTTCCAGTAAGTTCATTAAAAATTGGCAAGAACAAATTGGCTAATACAGCTGAAATCAAGACAGCTAAAAAAGTAAACACAATAGCTTCGCCCATAAATTGGCTAATTAATTGCTCCCGATTGGCACCCAGCACTTTTCGTACGCCGACCTCATGCGCCCGCTTGGCAGAGCGCGCCGTTGCCAGATTCATGTAATTGATGCAGGCGATAAGCAAAATCATCAAGCCCATACCTCCGAAAAAATATAGGTTGGTCCTGCTATTATTAACCTCAAGCTCATATTCATAATGAGAATAAAGGTGAATATCAGTAAGTGGTTGTAAAGTAAGCCTGGTTTTCTCTTTTAAATCCTCCGGATAATATCGCGATACAAAATTGGGTAGCTTCTTTTCCAGGTTTTCTGCTTCTTTTTCATCTGACAGCAATAAATAAGTAGGAAAATAATCATATCCAAAATTTTCTCCATCTCTTTCCAATAGGAAGCTTTGAGAAGCAACCGGCGCTAAAAAGTCAAAATGAAAATGTGAATTGTTTGGAATTTTCTTGATGACACCTGTTATTTCAAAATCCATTGCCCCTTCAAATTCATAGGTCAAAGTTTTGCCCAATGGGTTTTCATTGCCGAAATATTTCTTCGCAATTTCCTCTGTGATGACCATACCATTAGGTCGCTGGAGAGCAGTCTCCGGGTTGCCTTGAACCATTTCAAAATCAAAAATTTTTAAAATTTCCGCATCTGCAAAAAAGAGCCCAGGCTCGTGGAATTGTTTATCCTCATAATTCATAATGCCGGACCAGCCTTCGCCAAATCTCGCCGCATATTTAATTTCAGGAAAATCATTTTTCATCCTTTCAGCGAGCGCCAAAGGTGTTATTACTGCCTCGACCAGTTCGTCATTCGGTTGTTGGTGTGAAACGATTCGATAAATTTGCGATGCATTAGAATGAAAGCGATCGTAACTCAATTCGTGCGCGATGTAAATCGAAATCAATAAACAGCTGGCAATACCAACAGCCAAGCCTAAGATATTGATTGAACTATAAGCCTTGTACTTGAGCAAATGCCGAAAAGCAATTGTAACGTAGTTTTTAAACATGGTTGGATGTTTTAATAAGATGATCAATTTTATTCACTTCGCAAGCTCTCTACCGGATTTGCCAATCCAGACCGAATCGCTTGAAAACTAAGGGTAATCAAGGCAATCAACAAAGCGGAAACACCTGCTATTGCGAATACCCACCATTGCAACTCGATTCGATAGGCGAAATCTTCCAACCATTGGCTCATCGCCCACCAGGCCAAAGGAAAAGCTACACCATTGGCAATCAACACTAAACGCATAAAATCTTTTGATAATAAAGTAGCAATGCTGCTTACACTTGCTCCAAGTATTTTTCTGATACCGATTTCTTTGGTGCGCTGCTCCACAGTAAATACAACTAAACCCAATAATCCTAAACTGGCAATGAATACCGTTAGCAAAGTAAAAAAGGCAATCACTCGGCTCAATACCTGTTCCTTTTCCGCCAGTTTAGCGAAATTCTCATCCAAAAAATGATAGCGGATTGGATCTTCATTACTAAATTGCCTCCAGATTTTATTCATTGCATCGAGGAAGCCTCCAACATCACCACTACGAACCTTGACCGCCATTTCATAGCCATTGGTAGCGTAGCTAATTGCAATAGGTTCTATCTTTTGCCGCAGGGATTGGAAATTAAAATCTTTCACAATACCGATCACCTTCCTTCCATCACCTACTTCCGCGCCAATGGGTTCTTTCAAACTCAAAGCCGCTACTGCCGACTCATTCAGAATAATCGCCGAACTATCGGAGGCGAGGTTTTTATCAAAATTGCGACCTTCTACGAGCCGCATTCCCAGCGTTGGAATATATTGTTCATCGGAAGGAAATGTCTGAATCGTAATATCATCGGTCATTCCGGGCGTTTTGTAAGTGTACATCCACACGCTATTGCCAGCTGGTATGCGGCTGCTCAGACTAGCACTGATTACTTGCGATTGCCTTTCTATTTCTTGTTTGAAAGTGACACCCTTTTCTTTCAAATCCCCAATATTATCAATCACTATGACGCCCTCCTGATCAAAACCTTTATCACTGTGTTGTAAAAATTGCAATTGCTGATATACCACCAAGCTACCAATGATAAGTGCTATGGCAATCGAAAATTGAACCACCACCAAGCTGCTTCGAAGGCCTTTATTACCTCCCAAAGAAGTATCGCCTTTGAGTACTTTTACAGGCCGGAAAGAAGTCAGGTAAAATGCAGGATAAACGCCTGCTAATAAGCCTATTGTGATTGAAAATGCGGCCAGTGCCGCTGGTTGATACCAATGCGAAAAAAGCGATTCGCTCAATTCGCTTCCGGTAATATTTTCAAATAAAATAAGCAGTCCTTCAATCAAACCGATGGCTAAAAGCATCGCTACAAGTGAAAAAAGTACTGATTCAATCAAAAACTGCCGCACCAGTCCTGTTCTTTGCACACCAAGCGTCTTTTTGATACCCACTTCCTTCGCTCGAACAGATGATCGCGCTGTGCTTAGATTAATATAATTAATACTGGCAATAAGAATCAGGAAAATGCCAATAATGCCCAAAGCACGCACTTGCGTAGGGCTGCCGCCAGCCGAAAGTTCAAATTTGTAATCAGAATGTAAATAAATATCATGTAGCGGCTGAATAAAAAATTTCACCGCGCTATTGCCTGCATACCATTGATCAAATGTACCTTGCGCGCCAGTAGTTGGAAAGATTTTTTCTCGAAGTATTTGGTCGAGGTAAGTTCGCAAATCCGTCTGCGTAGCGCCGGGCTTGAGTTTTATATAGTTGTACGTCGCCGCCGAGTTCCAGTTTTGTGCCAACTCCTTGCTTTGCGCGACTGGAAAGAGCATAGTGGGCTGCAAATGCGTCTTTTGCGATGGTTTTTCCAGCACTGCTACCACTTTAAAATCTTGTTTTTCCTTGCCAACCGTAATGATTTTGCCAATTGCAGATTCTCTTCTGAAATACTTCTCCGCCACATCTTCGGATAACACCACTTCATTCGGCGCAAGCCCAGCACTCGAAACAAAGCCTTCTTTCAATTGGAATGGAAAAATTTGCAGAAAAGCAGAATCGACATACAAAATACCTGACTCCTCATAATCTGTTGCTTGTACTCGAATGGGCACAGGAAGGTAAGCTCTATCCAAACTGGTAACACTTTCCACGGCCTCACATTCATTTTTCAAATAAAAAGGAAGCTGCGCCTGGCTACTGGCAAAGCCGCCCATATTGAAAAAATCGGTAGCAATGCGATAGGTTCGCTCCGATCCTGGGAAAAAGCGATCGTAATTTAATTCTTGATATACATATAGAAATAAAATAAATGAAGCGGCAATTCCCACTGCCAATCCGCCCAGGTTAAGCACAGAATATATCGGCGATTTAAAAAGATTTCGCCAGGCAATTTTGACTTGATTTTTCCACATAACTTCTGAGTATTTTGGTGTTTTAGTACTATCGTTTTAAGGTGCTACGCCTCTCCAATTCTCCAAGTCACCTAATCATTTAGTCTCCAACTCACTCCGTCTTTAAAGAATCAACTGGATTTGCCACCGCTGCCCGAATCGCTTGAAAACTCACTGTCAACAATGCAATACCAAGCGCTACAAAAGCCGCCACCACAAAAAACCACCAATGAATATTGATTCGATATGCAAAACCTTGCAACCATTCCTGCATCATGTACCAAGCCACTGGAAATGCGACGAGCATAGCAACTAATACCAGTTTTATAAAATCCTTGGAAAGAAGTGCGACAATATTGCTAATGCTGGCACCCAGTACTTTACGAATGCCGATTTCTTTGGTGCGTTGCTCCGCGCTGTACGCCGCCAGCCCAAATAATCCAAGGCAAGCGATAAAAATCGCCAGCATTCCTAAAATCGAAAACACTTGAAAAAAGCGAGCTTCTGCCTGGTATCGCAGGTTGATTTCTTCGTCTAAAAAGGAAAAAGTAAAAGCTTCTTCAAAACCAAGTTTCGACCAGATACCTTGAATTTGCTGGATCGTAGCATCCACATTTTGAGGATCAATGCGCACTGTAATTGTGCTAAAATCACCTGTGGTCGGGTAGAAAAGCATTGGCTGAATCTCTTTTATGCAAGGATTCAAAGTTGAAATCTTTCAGAACGCCCACTACCGTAGGTTGGTAAGTATTGCCAAATTTCAAAATCTGCCCAATTGGATTTTCAATACCAATTAATTTTACCGCAGCCTCATTGAGCAGCACGGAGTTGGAGTCAAGTTGAAAATTGCGAAAAGCCCTTCCTTCCACAATTTCAGCGCTATATATATTAGTGAAATCTTCATCAATGCCAATAATCGGCAGGGTATAATCGTCGTCTTCCTTCGTGACATCAAATACATTATAATTGGAAAATACGCTCACAGGCGTCTTGCTGGTAGCGGTCACGCCCAATACCCCCGGTGTACGTTGGATTTCTTGCTTGAGGGTTTGATAATTATTGAGTACTCTTTGTGAACGAATAGGCAGCATTAACATTTGTTCAGTGTTGATACCCAGTCGTTTAGTACGCAAATATTCCCATTGGCTAAAAATGACCAAAATGCCTACAATCAGGGCAATCGAAATAGAAAATTGTATAACAACAAGCGCTTTACGCAAAATAAGTGTTTGGCTACCTGTCTTTGAAAAAAGTCCTTTCAAGACCTTAATAGGTTTAAAAGAAGCCATAAAAAATGCCGGATAACTCCCTGCTATTAAGCCGATTACAATCGAAATGCCAATCCAGATTAATAGCATATTTGGCTTAACAACGTCATTAAATGCAAGCGTTTTGCCTGTCAAATTATTGAATAATGGCAATAGCAAATTCGCCAACAGCAGCGCTACGACAAAAGCAAGAAAGGTGATCAACATGGATTCTACTAAAAACTGTCGAACCAACTGTCGGTACTGCGCGCCGATGACCTTGCGCATCCCTACCTCCCGTGCGCGGCTGGCAGCACGAGCGGTAGCAAGATTCATATAATTAATACTTGCAATTAATAAAATAAATATTCCAATAATAGAGAAAATATAAATATTGGAAATATTCCCATTCATTTCTATTTCATCTTTCAAATTGGAGTGCAAATGAATATCTGTAAGTGCCTGAGTACCAAAGCTACACCATTCATTAAACCAATCAGGGGCATTCTTTTTCTTTACTTCCGCCATTACGCTTTCTACTTCCGCAATATCATGTCCTTCTTTCAATATGATATAACTATATTGTGAAGTCCAGCCCCAGTGATCCATACGCTGCGGTATTATAATATCTCCTGTTGCTTTTGATACTAATATATCATAATGGAAATGAACATTATGCGGCATATCCTTCATAATGCCCGTCACCACTGCATCATAACTGTTATTGGAATAACTATCTTTGATCGCAATCACTTTACCCATAGGGTCTTCCTGATCAAAAATAAGGCTCGCCTGGGTTTTTGAAAGAACAACTGTATTAGGATTGGTCAAAACCGTCTTCGCATTACCTTGTAATAATGGGAAAGAAAATACTTCAAAAAAATTAGAATCCGCGAAGGTAATCGCCTGGGTTTCAATCTTTTTATCGCCATACTTAATAATTTGTGTCTCGCCTCGCCCTGCGTCAGTGTCCAGGCGTGTGAACGCCTCCACTGCCGGTGAAGCTTCAGCCAAAAGCGGCGCAATTTTATACGGCGTCATCGCAGTTGTTGTCACATCATCCCCATTTTTAAAGGTCTCTGTCAAGCGATAAATTCGATCACCTTTTGAATGAATTTGATCGTAACTCAACTCATCTTGCACATACAAAAAAATAAAGATGCCCGCCGCAAGTCCAATAGCCAGTCCAAAAACATTAATAAGCGAATATAGTCGCTGATTCCAAAAATTACGCAGCGCGATTTTGAGATAATTCTTCCACATGATATTGGTAGTTTATAATTCTAAGTCTATGGTGTTAAAGTTTTCTTGATCACTACTTCCCAAAGTCGCTTAGTCTCCAACTCACTCAGACTTCAAACTCTCCACCGGATTAGCCACCGCCGCCCGAATCGCTTGGAAACTAATCGTTACTAAAGCTATGACTAAGGCTACTACGCCCGCCAATACAAAGCTCCACCATGAAATATCAATTCGATAGGCAAAATTTTCGAGCCACTGACTCATAAAATACCAGGCAATAGGTGAGGCAATAATCACGGAAAGCAGCACTAACAACACAAAATCTTTTGATAAAAGACTGACAATACTCGATACCGAAGCGCCCAGCACCTTGCGGATGCCAATTTCTTTGATTCTACGCTCTACAACAAACATGGATAAACCGAACAAACCCAGACAAGCAATAAGCAAAGAGAGGACGGAAAATCCATAAAACACGCCTTCCATTTTCTTTTCGTTGCCGTATTGCAATGCAACTTGTTCATCTACAAAGGAATATTCAAACGGCATACTGGACACCATCATATTCCAGGTTTTTTCTATATGTGCCAATGCACCGTCGAGTTGGGTAGCATCCAGTTTTAAGGAAAGCGTATTGCCTTGAGAAGAATAACCAATTAATAAGGCCTCCACAGGTTTGTGCAAACTTTCAAAATTAAAATCGCGTACCACACCAATCACATATCGCGCATCTTCGCCTGTGCCAAAGCGCTTGCCAATCGCGTTTTCCGGCTTGAGCCAGCCGAAGGTACGCACTGCTGCTTCGTTGACCAGCACAGATTGTGTCATATCGGTAGGCATATCGTTGGAAAAGAAGCGCCCGGCGACCAATTGCATATCATAAGTATCAAAATAACTGGTATCAACCGACATTTGATAGAGGCTGGTAGAAATCTCGTCGCCTTGCAGGTTTTGCGTCACAAGCCAGCCATTGCCCAAGCCACCGACTACATTTCCGCCGTGTTTGCTGATATTTAATATACCTTTATTATTTAATAATTCATTCCGCAAAGCATTATAATGATTAATAACACTTGTATCACCATAAAATTTTACTTCGACAACCGCTTCTCTATTAAATCCAAGTGATTTATTTTTAATAAAATTCATCTGTTGATTAATAATAAGAATAGTGGATATAATAGCGATGGTCATAGTAAATTGTGCCACAACCAAACCTTTGCGAAGTTGACCGCCTTGAATTCCTTGTAAAAAACTGCCTTTTAGCGTATTGGATATATTAAAAGAAGATAATACTGCTGCCGGGTAAAACCCGGAAATAGATGTTAAAAACAAGATTAAAGCAAATAATAATGAAAAATTAAAAATATTATACTCAAAAGAGTAAGGTTGTTCAATCCAATTGGCAAAATACGGCAAGCCCGTTTTAAACAATAAAAATCCCAAGCCAACTGATAATGTACAAATAATAAAAGTTTCCAGGAAAAATTGTCGTATGAGTTGCGATTTTGCTGCACCTACTACTTTTTTAACCGCTGTTTCTTTCGCGCGTTTCATAGCGCCGGCAGTAGTAAGATTAATATAATTAATACATGCTAATAATAATACAATAATACCAACAATGCCAAATATCTTTACTCTCGCCAGGCTACCATTATTATCTGCATCATAACGGAGATTAGATTTTAAATGAATATCATAAATGGGTTGTAAATGATATTTATAAGACATTTTATTTTCTTCCCATTCTTTCTTCGATTTCTCAGCTGCTATTGCATTGATTTTTGCCTCCGATGCTTGCCAGTTCTGGGGATTTTTGAGTTGTACATAAGTGTTAGGCCAGCCGCCTACCCAAAAATTATTCACATCAAATTCATATAACTGCATCATCTGATTAATCAAATGCGTCGAGGAAAGCAGCAAATCAAACTGGATGTGTGAGTTAACCGGTGGGTTTTCGACAATGCCAGAGACTGTTTTTATAGAAGAGCCGTCTAATTCGATTGTTTTGCCAATGGGATTTTCATTACCAAAATATTTAGTAGCTAATCGCTCCGTCAGCACAATCTGATCTGGTGAACTTAGCACCGTTGCCGGGTTTCCTTCTTTTAAGCGAAAGCCAAAAAATTCAAAGAAATTAGAGTCCACCATTAATCCATGCTGCTCGATAAAAGCTACGTCACCGCGCTTAATTTTGAAAGCCTCTTCAAAAAGTCGGCACCCTGCTTCCACTTCCGGCAACAGTTTGGGCAATTGTGCTCCAAACGCAGCCCCGGATGGCGCTTGAGAGAAGGATTCGCTCTCACTTTTAAAGGTATTGGTCAATCGGAAAATCTTTTCTCCATTCGGATGAAAATTATCAAAACTCAGCTCGCGTTGCAACCAAATGCCAATGGTAAGACAAACCGCTACGCCAATTGCTAAACCAAAAACATTTAGCAATGTAATAACTCGATTAGCCATTACATTTCGAAAAGCGATTTTTAAATAATTTTTGAGCATAGCTTTTAATTTTAAATATTGCTTTAATAGATTTGGCACATTTTAGAAATGCGCCACATTTAATAATTTATTCCGTCTTCAAACTCTCCACCGGATTCGCCACCGCTGCCCGTATCGCTTGAAAGCTCACTGTTAGTAAGGCAATAACTAATGCGCTTGCTCCCGCCAAGGCGAATACCCACCATTGTAAATCAATACGATAAGCGAAGTCCCCCAGCCACTGATGCATAAAATACCATGCCACTGGAAAAGCAATAATAGAAGCTATACCTATTAACCAGAGAAAGTCTTTTGACAATAGGGTTACAATATTGAAAACGGATGCACCCAGTACTTTTCTAACGCCTATTTCTTTGGTCCTTTTTATGGCGCTGTAAGCTGCCAAACCAAATAATCCGAGACAGGAAATAAGAATGGCAATCGCAGTGAAAATTAAAGACAGCTTACCAATGATTGTTTCTGTGCGATATTCTTTTGCAAAAACCTCGTCGAGAAATGAATATTCAAATGGATAAGCAGGACTGTATTTTTTAAACGTGCTTTCTATTGATGCAAGTGTGGTATTTACCGGCGCATTTCCATCTATCCTGATGTAGTAATTAAAACCGATATTTTTAGAATAAAGAAAAATAAGCGGTTCTATGCCACGATGCAGGTTATCATTGTTAAAATCATTCGTCAGCCCTATAATTTTTCCGCTGCCATTCCACATTTCCAGGTCGGCGCCAATCACATTTTCAGAAGTAAGCCCCATTACCTCCATTGCCTTTTTTGTTAATGATATAGTTAGTTGAATCCTGATTGTTTACACCCGAAAAATTTCTGCCTGCCAGCAATTCAATGTCTATGGTAGGAATAAACCCTTCATCGCATCGAAATACCTTAAAGTTGATAGAAGAATTTGCGGGCTTACCCTGCCACACCGGGTCAGTGGTGGTTATCGGAACGGTAAAGATGTTGCTTCCGCCAAAACCTATGTTTTTGACAGAAGGGGTTTGAAGCAAATCATTTTTAAATGCCGTATAATTTTTGTCAAGATTGCCGTTTCTGTTGAGCAAAATCACATTTTCTTTTTTAAAGCCGAGATTTTTATTGCTAATAAACCTAATTTGTTTATAAATGATAATACTTCCTGTAATCAATACAATGGATGTTACAAATTGAACAACGGTCAATACTTTCCGAAAAGTGCTGCCTGAAAGTGCTGCAGACGTATCGCCTTTCAGCGCAACAACCGGCTTGAAGGAGGAAAGTAAAAATGCGGGATAGCATCCTGCAAGTAATCCACAAATCACAGTAATAACAAATACGCCTGTAACAAATACAGGATTAGTAAAATCCAATCGTACCGATTTTTCTGTTATTTCATTAAAGAACGGCAGCAAAAGTTGTACTGCAACTAACGCAAACAACAAGCCGGTGAATGAAAGCAATAATGATTCGAAAATAAAATGGGTAATCAGCCCGGAACGTTTAGCGCCAATTATTTTTCGTACACTTATTTCCCGGCTGCGCGTAGCCGATTGGGCAGTGGCAAGGTTCATGAAATTGATGCACGCCATAATTAAAATGATGATAGCCACAATACTGAATAACCTGAGTTGGTCTATCCGTCCGCCTACGGCTTTACCGTTTTCAAATTCGTTGTAAAGCCTTTGTTTGGTATATGGATACAGAAAGGCGCTTGTTGTACAATCATTACAATTCTTTTTAATCAGCCCGGCAATCTTTGCATTGGTATTGTCCAATGAAACGCCAGGTTTTAAAGTAACCATCGTTTGTGTACCTCCGCTTCTCCAATGTTGAGTCCACGGATTTTCTTTCACAAAAAGATCAAGAGGCAATACAAAATCAAACTGAAGGGTAGAGTTTTGCGGAACATCGGCAAATACACCTGTTACAGTGAACTGTTGCGTTTCATTCAATTCCACAGATTTTCCGGATACATTTATATTACCAAAAAGTTTCTTCGCCAGTTTTTCAGAGATAACTATTGATGCATTGCTTGGCAAAGGATTATTGGAATTGCCTTTTAGTAAAGGAAAACTGAATATTGAAAACAGCGACGAATCAGCATACAATCCCTGCTCGTTAAAAGAGTTTCCATTGTACCTAACCAAAGCATCCGTTTCCATGCTAAGCAATGCTGTTTTATCTACCTCCGGAATTTCATTTCCTATGGCATCTTTCAAAAGTGCAGAAGTTGCCGGGTAAGTTTCAACCCTGCCAGCGGGAGATTTATAGTTCGTCATTACGCAGTAAATGTTTTTGGCATTTGCATGAAATTTATCAAAAGACATTTCATCCATCACCCACAGAAATATAAAAATAGCTGCTACCAACCCTACTGCAAGACTAGAAACTTTGATGGAGGAAAAAGCTTTATGTTTCATCAAATTGCGGAAAGCGATTTTCAAATAATTGATCCACATAACGTAAGCTGTTTATAGTTATTCAAAGATTACCTAGTTGCCAATCACAATTTACCAGTTACTATTCACCATTCACCAATCCCTTTTTCCTATTCACTGCGCAAACTCTCCACCGGATTCGCCACCGCTGCCCGAATCGCTTGAAAACTCACCGTCAGTAAAGCAACTCCTACCGCTGCTACTCCCGCCAACACGAACATCCACCATTGAATATCAATGCGATATGCAAAATCTTGCAGCCAACGATTCATCGCCCACCAGGCAATGGGAAAAGCAAAAATCACAGAAACCAATACCAGCTTGACAAAATCCTTAGAAAGTAAAGTAACGATGTTGCTTACATTAGCGCCGAGTACTTTGCGGATACCAATTTCTTTGGTTCTGCGCTCGCTCATAAAAGCCGCCAGTGCAAACATTCCCAAACAGGCAATAAACAAAGCCAAAATGGTGAAATAACTAAACAACTGCCCCATGCGGGCTTCCTTTCGGTACAATTCTGCAAAAGCTTCATCCAGGAAAAAATATTCAAAGGGGCGATCTGGCGCTACTTGCGACCATTTTTCGGAGAAATGCTTAATCGTTTGAGCCAGATTCGTTGTTTTCAGGCGCACCACAAAATTATCGATATAATAACTTTCGGGAGATACCGTCAATACAATAGGATCAATTGGATGATGTAAAGATTTCATGTGAAAATTTTTCACAATGCCAATTAAATCGCCCTCTTTCACTTCCTGTGTGGATGCACTTTTGATTCGGATGCCTTCCACTTCTTTGATGCCATACTTTTCAGCAGCTGCTTCATTCATTAAAAATGCCGTTTGTTTGTCGCCGATTGAATTATTGAAAAAGCCTCTGCCTTTGCTGATTTCCATGCCCATCGTTTTCAAGAAATCTTCATCCACAAATAGCGTTGGGAGGTCAGCTTCAATGTTTTTGCCTTGACCTTCGATGGCAGAAGGGAAGCCATAAAAACCATCTTCCCAAGGGAAATTGGACAGCGCCGATACCGACACCACTCCGGAAATAGAAGAAAGCGTATTTTTTACGGCTTCAAAATTCTGTTGAACCGCTTCATCCCGAATGGGAATGACCATTGTTTGGTCTGGCTGCAAGCCTAAGTCTTTGGTGCGAATAAAGGAAAGCTGATATTGCACAATCATCGTCGCCACAATCAAGCCAATCGCTACTGTAAATTGAAAGATGACAAAAGAATTTTTGAAAGAAAAGCCTGAAAATTTGCGCGAAACCTTCGTGTATTCTGATTTTAAAATACCACCGACGTGAAAACGGAACAAGGCTAAAGCCGGGAATAACGACACCAGCGCTGCGATGAAGACCACCATGCCGATGATGCCCAGGCCTAATACTACATTTTGCGAATCCCACAGCACTAACTGCTTGTCCACCAAATGATTAAAGGTAGGCAAAAAGAAGTTTACCAAACCAATAGCCAACACCAACGCAATCGCCAAGTACAACACACTCTCGGTGAGCATTTGAAATAAAATCTGGCGATTCTGAGCACCCAATATCCGACGCATCCCGATTTCCCGCAAGCGCTGTATGAGGCGCGACAAGGATAAATTAATATAATTAACACAAGCAATCGCCAAAATCATGATAGCGATTATTACTAAAATATAAAGATACATCGGTCTTACTGCAATAGCTATATCACCTTCGAGCGGAGGAAATGAATTTCTTTAAAAGGCTGAAATTGAAAACTATACGTATCAACCAGATAATCAGGTAAATTCGTTTTATTAAATTCTTTCATTTGATCTTGAACCCGACTGATTGATTGATCCTCTGTCAATTTTACAAAAGTATGCATCGGTGGATAATGCCAGGATTTACCGGAGTTTAATACCCAAGTGCCCATCACATGGCTAATGCTTGGCATGGCTGCTACAAAATCAAATTGCAAACTGGAATTATGTGGCGGATTTTCAACTATACCAGTTATCACAAAATCGTGTACGGCATCTACTTTCAGTGTTTTGCCAATGGGATTTTCATCTCCGAAATAACGCTTTGCAGTTTCTGTTGTCAACACCACGGCATTAGGCGCCACCAAAGCATTTGCAGGATTGCCGCTTTCAAGCTGGAAAGAAAACATACTGAAAAACAAGGAGTCAGCGAAGAAGAATTTTTCTTCCTGGAAAAGGGTATTATTATCTGGATTTTTTACAGAAACGCTATAAGGGAAAAAGCGCACGACCTGCTCTAATTCAGAGAAAGCGGACTGCAAACGCGGCGCTACAGGCGGATAGGCATTGGCTAAATGATGCAGCGTGCCATCCTCTGTTTTCTCAATCGTCGTAACGCGGTAAATATGATCCCCATTTTCATGAAATTGATCAAATTGCCATTCATCATATACAAATAACATTATAAGTAAACAACAAGTAATCCCTGCCGCCAAGCCTATAATATTAACAACAGCGTATCCCTTGAAACGCCAAAGGGAACGAAGCGCGATTTTGAAATAATTGAAAATCATGGCTTTATACTTTATGGTGTTACAATTTTTTAGTCCCTGTTCTCCAAGTCACCTGTTCTCAACTCACCAAATCACTCCGTCTTAATAGAATCCACCGGATTCGCAAATGCCGCTTTAATCGCTTGTGTACTCACGGTCAATAAAGCAATCAGCACTGCGCCAACTGCCGCCAAGGCTAGCATCCACCATTGAATATCAATACGATATGCAAAATCTTCCAGCCATTGACTCATCGCCCACCAGGCAAGCGGTAATGCCAGCACGACCGAAAGTCCTACCAACAACATAAAGTCTTTGGAAATAAGGGTTACAATTTGTTTCACACTGGCACCCAATACTTTACGAATACCAATTTCTTTTGTACGTTGCCGAATCGCAAAAGCGGTAATTGAGAACAAGCCAAGGCAAGCAATCAAAATCACGACGCCGGAGAACAGCATCAGCATCCAACTGCGGCGGGTATCGGCTTCATAAAAGCGCTGGAATTGCTCATCGAGGAAGTGTAACTCTATCGGGTTCTCAGAGTCAAATTTGTCGTTGACTGCTTTTAACGAAGCAATCGTTTTTGACATATCTTTTGTATTGATTTTCAGTGTATAATAATCAATATTCTGAATCGGATTTTTCCAATTCCCAATTATCATCGGGCGAATCTGCTGACGAATATCCTCGAAATGAAAATCTGCTACTACGCCAATCACGCGCAAGCGAACCGTTGGCTCAAAGTTTTCAATATCTCCGCTCCAATTGACGGTTGGGATTTCTATCCATTGACCAATGGGGTCTTCTAAACCCAAGGCTTTCACTGCCAGCTCATTAAGCAATGCCGTAGAAGAATCCGCCGGATTGCTAGTAAAATTTGAACCCGCGGTCATTTTTATATCGAATGTTTCCAGAAAATCCTCGTCTGCGCCAATAAAAATAAGGTCTTTGAGCTGTTCTGTACCTTGTTTTCTCGCATTTGAAATAGCATAATCCTTCCATTCACCGGGCACTCTGGAGGAAACCGACACGGCTTGCACCTCTGGCAGTTTAGAAAATTCTTGTTTAATTGCCTGAAATTGAGACCGTAACGCACCGCTATTAATGTCAATGGTGGTCAAACCATCCATTTCAAAGCCCAAAGATTTATCCTTGAGATACCGCATTTGCTGATAGAAAATCACTGCACAAGCCAGCAAAGCAATTGCCATCGTAAACTGTGCAACGGTTGCTACCCGTCGAATACTCCAGCGTTCATTCCCTGCTTGCAAATTGCGAATTGCCAGCACTGGCGCGGTTTTTGTTGCGATCCAGGCGGGATAAGCGGTTGACGCTAACACCACTCCAATGGCTGCTGTTGCAATAATACCGATTTGCATAGGCGATAGCATTGCCCAATCGAATTCACGATTCATTATTTGAGCAATACCATCTTTAGCAATAGAAATAATTCCTACCGCCAAAAGCAAGGATGTCAAAGTCATCAGGGAAACTTTCAGCAAGAAATTGCCGCAGCAATTGCGGGCGCGTAGCGCCGATGGTTTTATGAATGCCAATATCATGTGTGCGTTGCAGGAAAGAAACATTGACCAAACCCGCATAATTAAAACAAGCCACCAATAGAATCGCTAATGCAATAATTGCAAACATCCGCACATGGAAAGCGCTTCCCTTATTCTGGTTAATTTCGCCTTCTGCTTCAGTAGCGTACAAATGAATATCTGATACAGATTGTAGCTTAAATGTGCTATTGAACGGCTCTTCCTTATCCCAATGTTCCTTTGCTAATGCTGTTATTTTCCGCTCAATGGCGTCAATATTTGCATCGGGCCTTAGCTTGAAATAAGTTACAAAAGAATTATCTACCCAATTGGTTGTTACATATTCATTATACCAATCGAAAGCAGCCGCAACCGTTTGTTCCGGCACCATCAAATCTGCATCCAAATGCGTATTCTTGGGCAAGTCCTCGATGACTCCCGCCACCACACTTGGAAAGCGATTAGTAAATAAATCCTTCTGAAAGGCATTTTCTTTACCAAAATATTTAGTTGCTAATCTTTCCTGCAATAGCACGCCGTTTGCTTGGGAGAAAACAGTAGCAGATGTCCCTTCTTTGAAAGTTTGTGGAAAGACCTTGAAAAAATTGGAATCAATCGTTGAAATCCGCTCATACTGCCGCTCCGACACATTATTGCCAACGGTCAAGCGTCCCATCACCAATATTTGAGTAACAGCTTCAATATCAGGGAGTTGTTGATTAGCCTCGCGCCCCAATCTTGGACTTGTTGTTGCAATTTCGCGTACTTTCCCATCTTCATCTTTTCGACTTGTATCAAGCGATAGACATTGGGATATTGTGTGTCAAAATTCAACTCGCTGCCAACCCAAGCGCTCAACACTATAAAACAGAAAAAAACCCAGCGTCAACGCCAGGATATTCATTGAAGTATAGCGCTTATGATTCCACAGGTAGCGCATGGATAGCTTTAAGTTTGTCTTCCACATGATATTAATGATTTTATAGTTCTTAAGTGTTATGGTGTTATAGTTCCTTACTTCTCGTAGTCCTCAAATCACATAATCTCCGATCTCCTAATCACTCTGTCTTTAAAGATTCTACCGGATTCGCCACCGCAGCTCGAATCGCTTGAAAACTCACGGTTAGCAAGGCAATTCCTAATGCTCCAACACCTGCTACCGCAAACATCCACCATTCTATCTGTGTGCGATACGCGAAATCTTCGAGCCATTTGCTCATGCCCCACCACGCCAGTGGGAAGGCAATAATGGCTGCGAGCAATACCAGCTTGACAAAATCCTTGGAAAGCATAGCAGCAATGTCTGTAATAGAAGCGCCTAGCACCTTGCGAATGCCAATTTCTTTGGTGCGCTGCTCAGCGATGTAAGCCGATAAACCAAACAAACCCAAGCAAGCAATAAAAATCGCCAGGATGGAAAAAGCAATAAACACTTGCCCCATGCGCTGCTCTTTCTCATATAGCTTCTGATAATCTTCGTCCAAGAAAGTGTATTCAAACACGGAGGTCGGTGCGAATTCTTTCCAGAGATTTTGAATGGTGGCAATGCTGCCATTCATATTATTTGATTGTAGGCGAACAGCAATCAATGAGGTATTCAGCGAGAATGCAGGATAATCAAGGGGTTTCATCTCATAGTGCAAGGATTCAAAATGAAAATCTTTAATCACGCCGATAACCGGACCTTTAATAAAATTGCCATAATTGAGTTGTCTGCCAATTGGTTGATCCCAGCCCAAGGCTTTCGCCGCCGTTTCATTGATGAGAAAAGCAGAAGAATCGCTCGCTAAATCCTTTGAAAAGTTGCGTCCTTCGACGATTTCCAATTCTAGAACCTCTACAATTTGCTCATCGGCAAAAGTGTAGGAAAGCGACGTTTCTGTATAATTGGCAGGTTGTTCGGGCAGGAACAAGCTTGAATCAAAGCCTTTGCCAGGCAGGTTTTGCGTAGCTGAAGCCTTTAGCACTTGTGGAAGTGCTCGAATTTGATCTAAAAAGTATTATAATTTTGCCCTAAGGCGTCGCCCGATTGATCACCAATACTTGTTCTTTGTCGAAGCCTAAGCGTTCATTTTGTAAAAAATCCAATTGTCGCCACACGACCAAAGTGCCGATAATTAATGTCGTTGAAATACAAAACTGTGTGACTACCAGTCCTTTACGAAGAAATTCTTTGCCGCCGATTTTTATTAAACTGCCTTTCAAGACCGAAATCGGAGCAAAAGAAGACAAGAAAAACGCAGGGAAAGAGCCCGCCAAAAGCGTTACCAATAAAGCGAATCCGGCCAATAATGCCAGTACAAAAGGTGAGTTTAGGAAATCAATTGTCAAAGTTTTACCGGTGAAATCATTAAAAGCCGGTAATAATAAATTGGCTAATAAGCCTGCGAACACAACTGCAATTGCTACATAAAGAAAGGACTCTGCAAAAAACTGACGAATGAGTTGAACCCGCTGCGAACCCAATACTTTGCGAACGCCCACCTCCCGTGCGCGTGTCATCGAACGAGCCGTAGCCAGGTTGACAAAATTGATACAAGCCAATAAAAGAATGATAAATCCAATAATACCAAACAAATAGACATAAGATAAATTTCCATTTGTCTCTAATTCTGTTTCAGATTGGATTTTAAATGAATATCCAGCATCGGTTGCAATGGGAAACTTGTGTAATTCCCGGATTCCGTAAATGAATCTGCAAAATGCTTCTTTATATATGCTTGAAATTTTCATTCAAGACATCTGCATCGCTACCAGGCTGAAGTTTTACATAAGTATAAACCGTAGCAGATCCCCATTGTTCCTTGCGTTGCTCAACAATCGGTAACGTTTTTAGAGGTGCGAGAAAACCAAAATGAAAATGCGATTGCGTCGGAAAATCCTCAACGATGCCCGTTACTTTGAAAAGCTTACCATCATTGCGTTCTACGGTTTTGCCAATAGCATTTTGATTGGGAAAATATTTTTCAGCCGATTCCTGAGTTAAAACAATAGCATCCGGCGCTTCCAGCACGGTTTTCGGGTCGCCTGCAATAAATTTGACGGTGAATACATCAAAAACTGATTATCCGCAAAACAATATTTTGTTCCCGAACAAATTCATCGCCTTTTTAAAAGTCGAGCCGCCAGATATAAACTGCGTGGTGGCTTCTACCTCCGGGAATTCCCGCTCCAGCGTAGGCGCTACGGGCACTGGGATTACAGGAATATTCCACTCATTATCACCAAAGCGCGCTTTCCAAAGCCCCCTGTAAATGTTCTCTGCATTCGTGTGAAAACGATCATAAGATAATTCATCTTTTACCCACAAACTCAATAAAAAACACACGGTAATGCCAATGGTCAAACCCGCTAGATTAATAATGGTATAGCCTCTATGCTTCGCCATATTGCGAAAAGCAATTTTGATATAATTCTTCCACATAGCTTCAGGTTTTATAATTTCAGTGTTCTGTTTGTAATATTTTAAACAGTTAATAATAAGGGCGCAATACATCATAATTCCATGGTCATTTTATTCCAAAATTGTAAAGCTTTGCTTCGATCTTTCAATAAAGTCTTTTTCTATTAAAATTGCTTTGTCTTTTGATACAGCGTTCTCCCATTCTGTTAAGGAATAGCCAGTTGTCTCTTTCAGCATTTCAAAATAAAATATAATAATCTCGTTGCGCCTGTCTTCACTTGCAATCCTACGAATCTTGACATCATAACTTGATCCTCTGAATCAAATCCTTTGTCCTGTAAAAATTTCTGGTTTTTGCATTTTCATTTTGAGGATTTTGTTCAGCCATTTGCTTACTATCGTAAAACCAGGTGTTGTGACGATACCTATTATTCCCTATAGAATCTGCATTTGTAAAATTATAGTTGTATGTAAAATCGTTATCAGTAAGAAACCCCTCGAACTGAACAATGAATAACTTTTCGATTTTTTTATTGGAATCTGTCTTTGCAAAAACGAATCTTTCACCTGCTGCGATAGGCTTTCCAATAAATTCCTTAGGCCATTCGTCTGATGAAGCAATTATTTCAAAATCAAAATTTCCTATATATCGAAATTCTTTATTTACTTCAATTTTAACTTTCGGCAGATAATTAGAAATGAGGATATCCTTTTTTACATATCTTTTAGAAATTTCCTCCTGATTATCAGATTGTTTTAGATTGATTTTTTCTTTATTTATCGTCTGACAAGCAACTTGAAAAATTAAAATAAGATAAATAACTCCCTTTATTTTTTTCATATTTTTCCTCCTTTAAAGTTTAAAAACCCAATAACTGTTAACCGATAATAAACGCTCCAATTCCCTTCGTCTCCCGGTCACCAATTCCCCGTGTCTCCAAATCACTCCGCCTTCAAAGCCTCCGCAGGATTCGCTTGCGCTGCGCGTACACTCTGCCATCCAATGGCCCCAAATGCAATGACAAGAATGGCGATGATGGGCAATACAAAAAACCACCAACCGATTTCAATGCGGAAGACATAACTCTGCAACCAGGTATTCATGAGATAATAAGCTAAGGGTAAGGCAAGTACACTTGCTATTAATATCAATGCCAAATATTCTTTGGTCACCAAGGAAACAATTTGCCCTGCACTGGCACCCAATACTTTACGAATACTGATTTCTTTTGATTTTTTCGATAATGTAAATGCGGATAAACCTAATAAGCCCAAGCAAGCGACCACAATCGCCAAAAGCGTGAAACTCCATAAAATGGTGTTAAACTGCTGATCTGCTTTATATTGTGCATTATAAAATTCATCCAGGAAAAAGGTTTGGAAGGGACTGCCCGGAAAGTAAGATTTCCAGACTTTTTTCAACGTTTGCCAGCGTTTTTTTGCATATCACTGGTCGTCACTTTGAGCGAATAATAACTCCAACTTCCAGTATTTGCATAAAAAACAATCGGATCATAATCATCGCGCAAAGATTGCTGGTGATAATCTTTCAAGATACCCACAACAGTGAGGTCGCCATCAGAATATGTAATTTGTTGACCAACAGCAGATTCTGGCGTTTCAAATCCAAAAACACGTGCTGCCGTTTCATTCAGAATCACATTCGTTTGTTCCGTACCAAAATCATCCCCAAACGCTCGTCCGGCAATGATTTTCAGTCCATAATTATCAATGAATTTAGTATCAACGCCCAAAGTGCGAGCGCGTTTTTCATTCGTTGTGCCTTTTTTCCAAAACCCAGTCGAGTTCCCTACTTCCTTGCCAGGAATGTCGGTTGAAGCAGAAGCAGCCGAAATCTCAGATTGACGCTCGAATTCGGTCAGCATTGATTTCACTTTAACAAAGCAGCGCTATCTCGGAAGATGACTTCCTGCACCACCAACGTTTGATCAATATTTACACCTAAATCAATGTGGCGTATGTACTGCATTTGTCGATACAAACCTACCACGCCAGCAATCAGCATAATTGCTGCTGCGAACTGCCCTACTACCAGCACTTTACGCAATAAATTATTTCCACTACGACCGGTTTCGATAATCGTGCCGCCTTTCAAAACCTGAATCGGGCGGAAAGCAGACATGACAAACGCCGGATAAAACCCTGCCAATAAGGAGCCAATTATAAACATTCCTGCTAAAGCCGACCAGAATTGCCAATTCATGAAACTAAATCCAGGGATTTCTTTACCGACTAATTCCGGGAAATAAGGTAATGAAATTTGAAAATTATTACACCCAATATGATAGATATAATATTGACTAAAAAAAGATTCTGCTAAAAACTGCCGGATCAACTGGTGCCGGAAAGCACCTACAACCTTGCGAATGCCCACTTCTTTGGAGCGGTCGAGCGCACGGGCGGTGGATAAATTGATATAATTAATCCAGGCGATTATTAATATTAAAACGCCAGCAATTGCTAAAAAACCTAAATATTTAAAATTTCCATTACCCGGAAATTCATAATCATAATATGATTTTAAATGAATATCTTTTAAAGGTTGTAAATCAAATTGCATCGTATAATTTGTTTCCTTCATATCTTCACCTTTATATCGCTCGGCGAAGGCAGGCATCTTGGCTTGTAATTTATTTACATCTGCTCCGGGTTTTAATAGAATGTATGTATAATAATCCGACCAGCCCCAATTATCCCGAATACGACCGCCGTTGTCTTTTAAAACAGCACTCACAGTATAATCTTCATCTCGATAATGAATGGTTTGACCAATCGGCTCGGCATTGCCAAAATATTTTTTAGCAGTTGACTCGGTTATTACAATATCATTTAGTCCTTTTAATGCCGTAGCCGCATTCCCTTTTACAAAGGGAAAAGAAAAAACATCAAAAACCGACCGATCTACAAAGAAAAGCCTACCTGGTTCTGTATAATTTACTTCATCTGCACCCACTTGTATCACGCCACCCTGACCGCGCCAGCGCACGGCAGCCTCCACTTCCGGGAAATCATTTAGCATAGAGGTAGCTACCGGCGGATACGTAAAAGCGAAAGTTTGCGTCGCGCCGCCTTTTCGGTGATTTGCATTGGAACGCGGTAAATACGATCAGCTTTTTCATTAAAAGTATCATAACTCCGCTCAAAATTTAAATAATTCAAAATAATGAAAGAAGCCGCCATGCCGAATGACAAGCCAATGATATTAACAATAGAAAAAGCGCGCTGCTTGAGCAAAGTGCGCACTGCGATTTTGAAATAGTTTCGGACCATAGCTTTCGATTTTATGACTTAAAAGCCTCATTTTAATCACTTATTACATAGTTACATTATAATGTATTACATTTGTATTTTTTATTCATCTCGCAGTGAATTCAGTAGATTTGCTCGTGCTGCCCGGATGCTTTGTAAACCAATAGTTAGCAAGGCTACGAAAATCATTATACCTCCTGCTAAAAAAAATATCCAAAATGTAATATTAATCCGATACGCAAAATTTTCCAGCCAGCGACTCGTACCCCACCAAGACAAAGGCATTGCAATAACAATGGCGATTATTATTAAGCGTAAAAAATCTTGTGATAAAATCGCGACTATTTGTGCCACATTGGCACCCAATACTTTACGTATGCCAATTTCTTTAGTTCTTGTCTCTGCTGTATGTGTTACTAATCCAAATAAACCGAGACAGGAAATGAAAATTGCCAGGGCAGTGAAGCCGCCGAATAGTGTTTCAGTAGTGCGTTCCTGTTGATATAATTGTTCATAATCGGCTTCCAAAAAGTGTATTTCTACAGGATAACCTTCGCTGTATTGATTGCTTAATTTTGTAATCGTTTGAATGGTATTATTAATATTATCCGATTTGATACGAGCGAGTAAATAATTTGCTTCTGCCGGGCGAATTTTTAAAATAGCTGGCTCAATTTTATCTTTCAATTTTGAAAAGTGAAAATCTTTCATAACACCGACAATCGTGCCTTTCACGCCATAATCAAAGGTTTTTCCAATCGGATTTTCGATTTCTAATTGTCGTACTGCCTCTTCATTTAAAATATAATTTGCCGTATCCGTAATGAATTCTTTAGAAAAACTCCTGCCCGCTGCTATTTCGATGCCCATCGTTTCAATAAAATCAAAATCCGTATCGAACGAACTGATATTCAATTCCTTACCAGGATGCTTACCATCAATCCGCAGGCGCCGAATGCCACTACTGCCCACCCATTTGAAAGGCATACTGTAAAAATTAGTTGCCGTAACCGATTCAATAGCAGGGTATTGTAATAACGCTTCCTTTTATAACATTATAATTCTTTTGCAAACCGCCTTTCATTTCTACATATATGATGCTATCTTTATTAATTCCTAATTTTTTATTACTTATGAAATGTAATTGCTGGTAAATAACCAACACCGCGACGGACATTATAATTGCCAAAGTAAACTGTGTAACCACCAATGCTTTCCGCAAATTAATACCGGAAGTAGTAGCCACATTTTGTCCACGTAATACTTTAATGGGGCGATAAGAAGACAAAACAAAAGCTGGGTAACTTCCTGCAAATAAAGCAGTTGCCAAAATAATCGCACTAAATATGAGCCAAAATTGAATATTATTAAATTGAAAAGAAATTGGTTTTTCAATAAAATTACTAAAGGCAGGCATAGATAATTTTACAAAACCAAAGATAAGAATCCAGCAATTATTACAATTAATAAAGACTCTCCTAAAAATTGGGTCACTAAATGTCTGCGTTTTGCACCGATGGTTTTGCGTAAGCCCACTTCTTTCGCACGTTTCAGCGCCCGCGCCGTGGAAAGATTCATAAAATTCAGACATCCTAATAATAAAACCACTAAAGCCAATATAATAAAAAACGCACATAACGAATGTCCCCGCGCTCGCCAAAATCGGTATTAAAATCAAATGCTGATTTTAAATGAATATCAGATAATGGTTGTAAATATAATTTCATGCCATCCCAACCAAGATTATTTTTTTGGGATAAACCGTAATTTTGAGTCAATTGCCGATTGCCGCGCTGCGTCTTTCAATTGAACATATGTGTAATATCCATTTCCGCCCCAATCATCAAAATTGGTACCCCGTAGTTTTTTATAAATTCAAAAGGAATGACAAAATCGAATTGTAAATGGGATTGTGGAGGTAAATCATACAGCACGCCAGGTGACTTGGAGTGGGTATTGTTGATTGAGAATCAGCATTTTACCAATAGGATTGGTGTCGCCAAAATATTTCTTTGCGGTAGTTTCTGTTAAAACAATCGAATTTGGATTGGCTAAAGCTTGGTGTGCATTTCCTGTTACAAATGGGAAGCTAAACATTTCAAAAAGCGCCGATTCAGCATAAATAGCGCCTGGCTCGTCTAAACTTTTATCTTCATTACTTAATAACACATTGCCCCACATGGCAAAACGAGTCGCATTTTCTACTTCGGGAAATTCGGTTTTCAGCGTAGGCGCTAATTTGATGGGCGTTCTGCCTACTTTATACCAAATACCATTCTGATCTTGATGCTGCGCAACTCGATATAATATTTTATAATTCTCATTAAAACGATCATAACCCGTTTCATACACTACATAAGCAGCAATCAGCAAGCAAACCGTCAGCCCAAGTGATAAGCCCAGGATATTAATTGCTGAAAAAGTTTTGTTTTTCAGTGAATTTCGAATTGTAATTTTGAAGTAATTTCGGATCACAGCTTTCGGTTTTATTTTAAAATATTGTTTTCACGGTTTTCCGAAGCTATCCCATAATTTTTACTTTTTTATTTAAAATAATTGATTTTCAATTTGTTATTAGTAATGTGTTTTTTTTAATATTATTCACTTTTTAAACTATCCACCGGATTTGTTGTTGCTGATTTTAAAGATTGATAACCCACGGTTACCGCGGCTACCAGGAACCTGCCTGCTATTGCTACCATAAAAATGCTCGCTCCTAAATTGATACGGTATTCAAATTCCTGCAACCAACCATTCATTACATACCAAGCCACCGGCGCTGCGATGACGAATGCCATTACAATCAAGCGGGAAAATTCTTTGCCAAAGAGCCAAAGAATATCACTTACAGAAGCACCAAGTACCTTGCGCACGCCAATTTCTTTTGTTTTTTGCACTGCCATAAACGACACCAATCCATACAGACCAAGGCATCCGATGAGAATAGCAATCAAGGCAAAGCTTTGAATCAGCTTCAACATGATGTCATCAAGGGCATAAAATTCTGCGATGCGCTCATCCAAAATTGATGATCATAGACAAATTCAGGGTAGGTCTCGCTCCAGTTCTTTTCAAGCGCTGCGAGGATATTCTTTACATTACTGGTATTAATCTTTACAGCAATATTATTATAATTATCATAACTCGACATGATACAAGTTGGCGCAATATTCGCTCGGAATGAATACGTATAAAAATCTTTCACTACGCCTACAATTAAAGCATCATTGCCCCATACGCGCAGATTTTTATTAATTACATCTTCCGGATTTGTTAAGCCAAGCCGTTTTATAAAAGCCTCATTTACAAGGTATTCTCTGATGGTGTCGCTTTGGATAATATTACGCCCGGCAATTAATTTTAAATCAAATGTTGATAAATAATCTGCATCAGCGGCTTTGGTATTAATAGAAAAAGGCTCATCCTCGGCGCGATTGTCAAATCGAACATTGGTGCTATTATTGGAATTGGCAGCGGGCGCTTGAAAGCAGAAAGAAACGTCTTCTACTCCAGGAACTTGCGAGAGTTTGCTGCGCAAAGTACTTGTTTTAGTGAGGTCATTTTGCGGAAGCGGCAGCATTACAACCGCGTCTTTATTGAATCCCAGGTCTGTTTTTTTGGAAAATTGCATTTGGCTGGCAATCACAATCGTACCGATAATGAGCGCTTGCGAAATCGCAAACTGCCCTATTACCAAGACTCTCCGCAAAGAAAAACCACCAACGTGCTGTTGCGTAATTTTGCTCTTGAGCGCCAATGCAGGGCGAAAGCCAGCGATGACCAAACCAGGATAAGAGCCTGCAAGGAACACCACCGTCACCAGCAAAATAGAAAGGAAAGCAAGTAATCGCGTATCTTGTAATAAATTGATTTTCAGATTCGTATCAAACCAATCATTCAAAAAAGGCATCGCCAATTGTGAGAGGAAATAAGCCGCTATAATAGAAAAACCTGTGATTACGGCCGTTTCGGAGAGGAATTGCCAGAATAACTGCCGCGGACGACTGCCCAACACTTTGCGCACGCCCACTTCTTTGGAGCGGTTGAGCGCTTGTGCGGTAGCAAGGTTAATAAAGTTGACGCAAGCGGTAATAATTAGGAATAATCCTATTAGCGATAACGCCCAAAGATTTCTTTTTTCTACGTAGCCATTATAATCCGGATTAAAATGTACATCTGTAATCGGCTGTAAATGATACCAATACGCATCAGCATCTTCGCCATGATATTTTTGGAAAATTCCGGGAATGCTTTTTCGACTTGTGCTGCTTGTGTACCTTTTTTAATAATACAAAGCAATGCGTTTCGCTATACACGCTGCCCCAGTTATCTTCGGCTGCCAACCATTTGGCATATACTTCTAAAGTAGGATTAGAAATATAAATTTCTTGACGACGATCGGTATTTTCAGGTAAGTTTCTCAAAACACCTGTAATCTTTAAATCAATTCGATTATCGAGGCGTATCGTTTTGTCAAGCGGATTTTCATCTCCAAAATATTTCTGCGCCAATTGCGCTGTAATGATTGCAGAATTAGGCTCAGTAAGCGCTGTTTTTTTATCCCCTTTTTCTAATGGGAAATCCAGCATATCAAAGAGTTCCGATTCAGCGAAAGCCACACCTCGCTCCTCCTGGAATTTCTTTATTTCCTTTTCAGAAGGAATGCTAATCAACTGATTATCAAAAGTAATAACGCGTGCGACTTTCTCAGCAAATGTGTAATCGTTGCGAAAGCTTTGGGAAGTGGAGAAGGCACGCCAGCGCTGTGACCGCCACCATCCTCCCCGCGAAACTCCGTCACGATACGATAAATTCGATCGCTTTTGCTGTGGAATGTATCAAAACTCAGGTGATAATTCACCATTTTGAAAATCAGGATAGCACAAGTGATACCCAAAAGCCAGCCCAAAACATTAATGGTGGCAAAAAGGCGGTTGCGTTGTAGATTGCGAAAAGCGATTTTAAGATAATTCCGAATCATGTTTTTTTGTTTTCACTATTAATGGTTTCATAGATTTTTGGAGTTATTTACTTTTCTTTATATAATTATTCACTTTTTAAACTATTCATCCCGACCTTCGGTACGGAATTTCCATTTTACTCACTGCGTAAACTGTCAACCGGATTTGCCAATGCAGCTTTAATCGCCTGAAAACTCACCGTTATCAAAGCCACAGCAATCGCCGCTACGCCCGCCAATACAAACATCCACCATTGAATATCAACGCGATACGCAAAATCTCCGAGCCATTTATTCATTCCCCACCATGCGACTGGGCTTGCAATAATCATCGCAATAATTACCAGCTTTATAAAATCTTTTGAAATGAGTGTAATAATATTACTTACGCCAGCGCCCAGTACTTTGCGAATGCCGATTTCTTTGGTGCGCTGCTCTGCGGTAAACATTGCCAAACCAAACAAGCCAAGGCAAGAAATCAAAATGGTCAGGAAAGTAAAACTGTTGATGATGCGCGAAAGGCGGCGGTCGGCTTCGTATTGTTGTTGCACTTCCTGGTCAATAAAAGTATATTCAAACGGCACAGCAGGCACTTGGGATTTCCAGGTGGTTTCTAACTGGCTGATGAATTTGGCATAATCTTCTGTTTCCGCTTTGATAATCATTTGCGGATTGTAATCATCATTACTGTACACAAATAAAAATGGCGTCACTTCACTGTAAAGCGAATTAAAATTAAAGTTTTTCATCACGCCTACGATTTCCCATCCGATTCGCCCTTCCTCTCTATCAGAGTATAAATATTGTCCTACCGCTTGATCTGCCTCGATGCCTAAGGTTTGTAGGGTTGCTTCGTTGACGATGACCCTGCCAATCGTGTCGGTCGGATTAAAATCTCTGCCTTTTAATAAATTGATATCCAGCGTTTTCAAAAAGAATTGATCCACTCGCATGAATTGAATCCCATGTGCAGCATTCATATCTGAGCCTTGCTTATAAAAGTGCATATCGTTGAAAACAAACTGGCTTGGATAATTATTTGCACGTGAAACTGCCTGAACACCAGGGATTTGTCGAATGGCATCGCGGTAACTATTAGCACTTTGCAAGGCTTCGCTGGTGCGGAAAGGCACAACAATTTTTTGATTCGGATCATAACCCAAATCTTTCTTTTGAATAAATTTTAATTGCGAATTAATAATTACCACACTGATAATCAATCCAATAGCAAGCACAAATTGAAAAACGACCAATGCTTGCCGCAAATTTAAATTACCACCCAGGTTGATTATTTTACTTTTTAAAACATTTAAAGGTTGGAAACCGGATAAATAAAAAGCAGGATAACTGCCTGCTAATAAGCCTGTTATCAAACCCAACGTCAAAATACCCAGCCAGACCTGCTTATCCTTCAAAAATTCAGCGGATAATTCTACTCCAGTCATTTGATTCAAATAAGGCAAAACCCCTATCACTAAAGGCACAGCCACCGCCATCGCCAAAAAAGCAATGATCAAAGATTCACTCAAAAACTGCCCAATAAGCGCTTGTCGCTGCGCACCTACCACCTTGCGAATGCCAATTTCCCGTGCCCGCTTCGCTGCTCGTGCCGTAGAAAGATTCATAAAATTGATACAAGCAATAACCTGAATCAAGACTGCAATTGCCAGTAAAACAGATAGTAACGTAGTAGAAACAGGTTTACTGGGTTCGGCATTATAAATTGTTGTTGTATGAATACTTGTAATGGGTTGAAGTTTCAAGCTTTTTTTCATGCCGCTAAGACGCAATCGCTCAGCCGCATATTTTTCAAGAAATGCAGGCAATTTGCTTTCCAAATTGGCAACAGAAGTATTCGGGCGCAAGTTGATATAAGCATTTGGAAAATTATTGCCGACCCATTCATTATTGCTCAATACATAATTGCCAATGCCGCTACTGTTCATCGAAAGGAAATAATTCGCTTGCACATGGCTTTTTGCCGCGTTTATCGCTCACGACGCCCGTCACTGTTAGGTTTTGACGCCCTTCATCGGTATCTATTTCCAATACTTTACCAACAGGATCAATATTTCCGAAAAACTTTTTTGCGGTTGGTTCTGACAATACAATGCTGAAAGGCGCTGTTAGCGCTTGATTTGGACTTCCGTACACAAAGTCATAAGAAAAATATCAAAGAAAGTAGAATCCGCATAAGCTCCTGCCGTTTCATAAAAGCTTTGCCATCGTAGCGAAACAACTGTTGATCCCTGCCTACTGCGCCCACAAAGCGCACCGCTTCTTCTACTTCCGGGAAATCGCGCTTCATTGCAAATGGAATGGGAGGCGAACAGGTCGCCATTAAGTGCGGATCATCCACTGCGCCCAAGACCGCTGTAATGCGATAAATGCGATCTGCATTGGCATGATGCTCATCGTAGCTGTATTCATCTTTTATATATAATAAGATGTAAAGACAGCACGCTGTACCTAATGCTAATCCAAAAACATTAATAAAACTAAATGTTTTATAACGTTGGAGGTTGCGAATGGCTATTTTAAGTAATTCCGAATCATAATTTTATAATTTCTTTACCTAACCACATCATATATTTATTAAAAAAAAAAGGATTAGGCAACAGGCGATACCCACTGCCAATCCTGCCAGATTAATAATCGTATAAGCCTTATTTTTCCAGGTACTGCGGAATGCAATGTGAGATAATTTCGGAACATAGTTCGGGTGATTTCTTTGGTTAAGAATGAACCAATACATTACAGGGTGAATAATGAACTTATCATTCACAAATCTCTCACGATACGCATCCAAACAAAGCAGGGTGATTCCTACCGTGCAGTCTTAAGTCAGAATATTCTCTGTAACCACCTGTCCGTCAAGCATCCGAACAATACGAGAAGCGAACTTGGCATCGTGCTCGGAGTGGGTTACCATTACTACGGTAGTACCAGCTTCGTTCAACTCGGTGAGCAATTGCATCACTTCGTTACCATTGCTGGAATCAAGGTTACCCGTAGGTTCATCCGCAAGGATCAGCTTTGGATTATTGACTACGGCACGAGCTACTGCTACACGCTGCTGCTGACCACCCGACAATTGCTGTGGGAAGTGATTGCGGCGATGCATGATCTGCATTTTTCCAATACCGCTTCTACGCGCTCTTTGCGTTCGGATGATTTCACACCAACGTACAGCAACGGCAATTCTACATTTTCAATACCGTGAGTTCGTCGATGAGGTTAAAGCTTTGGAATACAAAGCCAATATTGTTTTTACGCAATTGAGCACGACGACGCTCGTTGAATTTTGCCACTTCCGTGCCATCAAATAAAATAGCTACCGCCATCTGGTTCGTCGATCAAGCCAAGAATATTGAGCAAAGTAGATTTGCCACAACCCGACGGTCCCATAATTGCAACGAATTCGCCAGGATGCACCGATACAGATACTTTGTTCAAAGCCATCGTTTCGACTTCCGTAGTGCGATAAACCTTTTCCAAGGTCTTTAATTTCGATCAAAGCTGACATAGTAATTCGGTTATTTAATTTTTCAAAATGGTGGTTAGTCATCAAAAAGGGAATAGTGGATACCCACTATCCCGTCCTTCAATTATGAAAAAAACAATTCAACAATCAATTCTTTGTGTTCATAAACGCGAGACTTTTCCCGCATTCTTTAAGACTCTACTTTCAAGCAAATAGTTACAAAATCTACTATCTCTTGATCTCTCTCGGTCTCTAAATTTCTTGATCCAAAGTCTGGCTAACTCCCTCCTCCTTCGCCTTTGATTACTAGCTCTTCCATCGTCCCATAGTTTTCATAGCTCGATGTCACTACTTTGTCCCCTTCCTGCAAGCCTCCGAGCACTTCATAATAATCCGGGCTTTGTCTTCCCAGTTGAATATCAACGCGATACGCTTTATTTCCAGATTGATCTACTTTAAAAATCCAGTTGCCACCGGTTTGTTGATAAAAACCGCCGCGTGGCAAGAGTAATGCAGTTGTCTCGGCACTCAGGGCCAAGCGCACTTGCAATGTCTGTCCCCGACGAATACCTTCTGGCACTTCTCCTACAAATTCCATATCCACCTGGAAACGCCCCGCAGTCACTTGAGAATAAATCTTCTTGACTTCTAATTCGTATGTTTTCCCAGCCAAAGGAAAATCTCCGCGCAAGCCAGTAAAAACGCGTGAAATATAATGTTCATCAATATCTGCCTGCACTTTGAATCCGCTTAATACGTCGATCTGCCCAATCCGTGTACCCGGCGTGATAGACTGCCCGTATTCAGCATCTAATGAAGTCAACTGCCCGGAGACCGGCGCTTTGATGGTCAAGTCTTCCTCTTTTTCCGCATAATCGCTAAAGCAGCCTCTGTCCGCTTAATGGATTCTTCCATTTGTCTGATTTGCTGTCCCGAAGTAATAGAATCCTGAAACATCTGACGCTCCGTCAGTTCCTTGCGGCGTACTTGATATTCGTAAGCGATTTTTGACTGTCGAAAATCTTGCTCTGAAATGACTTTCTCTGCAAAGAGTCCTTTATTCAAATCATACAGTCGCTTTGCCTCCATTAAGGAATTTTCCACTTCCGCCAATTGGTTTTGCAAACGAATCGTCTGCTGTTCCGCCAAGTTGCGCGTATTTTGCATATTGGTTCTCAAGTCATACACAGCCGTTTCGCGGTTGACCAAATCCAATTCCAAATCCGTGTTGGAAAGCTTGATAATCGGTTGATTTTCATTCAGTACTACTCCATCTTCCACATATTTCTCTTCCACTCGTCCGCCTTGCAATGCGTCAAGGTAAATCGTAGTAATGGGCAGCACAACACCGTTCACTGGAATCGTTTCTTTGAATATGCCTCGTTCTACATTACTCACGGTAATGCGCTCAGCTTGTACGTTTAGGCGCGGTTTGCCACTGGTCGAAACATAAGCTGCATATGCCAGGGCTATGACCGCAGCGATGCCCAAAATGGTCAAAATTCGTCTGGTAGTCCAAAATTTCTTTTCGATCTTTCTATCCACAGTTGTACGTTTTGTTTTACTAATATTCGTCCTGCTCATTCTTACCAAAAAGAACGTGCCAATTTTATAAGTGATTCAAAATCAATTATTTATCATTCAAAACTAAAGAGTGGTGTTCGGTTTTGATACACTTGGTGTACGGAGTTGGGACAGATGGGACAGTGAAATCGGATATTGGATGCTGATTCCTTGCTGATTGTAGCTGGATTAATGAAGATATGCTAATTCTTGCTCGATATTCTTACGCGCTTGCATTTCCAACATTCTTCGGAAGGTAGCGGTATAAAAAATGAATGGCTTGGAGAGGAACGTTTGTAACACTTTCACTCTACCCGGGTTGTACAAAAAATCAGGATATGCCTCGTATTCCTTGCGTATTTGCTGTGCATAATTCCAGTAATCTTTCCAGGTAGCGCCAAGAATCGCCAGATCAAAATCAAGAAAATAAGCCAAATCGCTTGTTTCATCAAAGCCTTGCAAATCATGCGATTTCGTAGCTAAAATAAAATTGTAAACAAGATCAATCTTTTCTTTTGGTAAATTAAGTTCCTTCAATTCTTCGGAAGCCCTTCGAGCGCTGCGTTCTTCATTATCTTTACGCAAAGGATTATAAATTATATCATGATAGAAAATAGCTATATCCACTACATCTTTTTGCTGTAAATGAGGCGTATTTACATTAGATAATTCTAACATAGATGTAATATGATGCAAATTATGATAGTGCCGTCTCCTGGAATTATAATTCTTGATAATCCCATCAAATAAATGAGTTGTCAATTCCTGATTAAAATGATCGGTAGGAAATAGCGCAAACCAATGATTTCTAAGACTTTCCATCAAATGCTATTCGATCATCGTCACTTTTATCTCTACCTTACGATTGAGATTTTTAGGCTTATCGTCTCGGATTTCGCCGCGCCCTTCGATATAAATCTGATCGACTATGATACCATTATCCATCAGATGTAAAGCAATTTGCTTGGCGCGTTCCTCCGAGAGTTTGAGGTTGTACATATCCGTGCCTACGTCATCCGAGAAGCCAATGATTTCGACACGCTGGATGTTTTTTACTTTGAGTTGCTGCACAAAAGCATCCAGGTTATTGACCTCCGGCGAAGTCATGCTGTATTTGTCAAATTCAAAGAAAATGGTATGCAAGTAGTCCCGTTTCTCCGGCCGACGTTTTAATTCCATATACGCGGTATCGGCATAAGGTGATTTGGCGACCAATGTTGGCTCGGGGCGGCGGATCGGATCCATCAGGATTTCAATGGTATAGAATTGTTTATTATCCCAAAATGGGATAATAAATTCATTTTCATAAGGATTATACATTTCTTTTTCTACCGACATATTTAAGATTTCAAACGCTGGGATACATAGGAAAAAACGTCCGTTTTCGTCCGCTTTTACCGGCTCGCGCCCTTTGATTTGTACGGTGACATTCGGAATCGGTTTATCCAAAATGGTATCTTTTACAAAACCTTCCACAAAGGTGATCGCTTCGCTGTACAATTCTGAAGAGAGGCTTACTCTGTAAATATCTAAGCCGCCAAAACCCTCAGGTCGGTCAGAAGCAAAATAGCCTGTTCTGCCATCAGCAGCAAGGATAAAGCAGAGTTCGCGGTGCGCAGAGTTGACTGGCGGCCCCAAGTTTATTGGCGTACTCCAATTGCCTTCGTTGTCGATACGGCTCATAAAAATATCCTGATCTCCCAAGCCCAAGTGCCCATCGGAAGAGAAATAAAGCGTTTGACCATCATTCGTGATAAATGGTGATTCTTCGTAAGAAGGCGTATTGATCGTAGGCCCGAGGTTTTCAGGCTCGCTCCAGTTGCCGTCCAGATTTCTTTTGCTCACCCAAATATCTGTACCGCCTAAGCCACCTTCACGGTCACTGGTGAAATATAAAGTGCTGCCATCGCAACTAACCGCGGCCTGCGATTCCCATTTTTTAGAGTTAACGGATCCATTTAGGTTTCTGGCATTCAGAATTTCTGTGCCTTTTACATCGGCTTGCCAAATATCGCAAGCACCAAGCACGCCCTCACGTCCACAAGCCGTGAAAAACATAGTTTGGCCATCACGCACAACGGTGGACATACCTTCGTGATTGGAGGTATTGAATTTTGAACCCAATGGAAGGCTTTCTGTCCAGACGCCCTCTATTTCCTGGGTGTAATAGATGTTTTCATCGGCGCGGTTATTTCTGCGACCTGTAAAAAACAAGAGTTTTTGATCGTTTGATACAAAAGGGAAATATTCATCGGCGCGAGAATTGATTTGTACACCCAAATTCTCGATTTCTTTCACATTCAGAAAAGTAATGGAATCGCGCGAGATATAGCAAGCACGGATATTATTGTCCAATTGCGCGACCATTTCGGCTTCTTCCGAGGCTTCTTTGTCGGCTATGTCTGAGAATTCATGCGCCGACTTTCCAAGCAAGAATTCAAATTTTCCATAATAGGTGAGCGCTTTTTCATAATCGCCCATTTTATAACTCGCCCAGCCAGCCCGAAAATAGATCGAACGCGAGAAAAACTCATCTCGTTTGATCACAGCTTCATAAAACTCAAGGGCTTTGTCATACTCACCAAGCAGTTCGTAGCATACGCCGATATTGCGTCGGGCGATGTGCAATTCCGGTTGTTGGTTCAATACATTTTGATAAATGCGGATAGCCTTTTCGTATTGCTTATTAAGCAATGCTTCTTCCGCGCGTTGAAAATCTTTGGCAAAGCCAGGCGTTTGGGCATTGACAAAGGCATTGACCCACAGGCAAATGGCGATAAGTAGAATGGTACGTAGCATGATCTCGCTTTTGGGAAAACATAAATAATTGCTGAGAAGCTTTAATATACTTCCTCAAGCAGCATCAAAGGGAAAAGGGCAGATGTTTGCGTCAAATATTTGATAAAACTATATCTTTTCTGGAAAAGAAACGAGCAAAAAAGCGACTTTTTCTAATCCAGCCGTGTTAAATCTGCTTCTGCCGCAATGAAACCAAAGGCCGACCAGTAAGTCGTGTTCGTCACTTTCTGGAAAATTTCTTTGGCTTTGGCCGCATCTCCATTGTACAAGTACCAATTCCCGACACCGTAGCCTTGCGTGACAGTATTGAGCAATGCGTCAAGATCGCTTTCCGGCGCATCCAGATTGAGCAGCTCTTCCGGTTTTTTCAAACCTTTATACATCAATAAGCGATTGTAATACGACTCATTTTCAATGATTTCCATGTCCGGCATAATTTTTTCTAACATTTTCATTGCTTTTTCAGTCTCACCGAGGCGGCGATAAGTCATATACAACCAATCAGCAGTGGCGCAGAGCAAATCAGGATTAGTCGAATAAGTCATACATTCTTCATAAATCTGGGCTGCTTTCGCAAAATCGCCTTTGAGATAATAAGCCAAAGCCCAATGATACCAAATGTTGAATTGCAGCGTAGAAAGCGGCTGGTTCAGTTTATTTGGAATGCCATCCGGCTCAATTTCAACAGGTTTATCCTTGGCTAAAGCCGCAGCTTTTTCAAAATCGGCGATGGCTTGATCGAATTGTCGGGTCGAAATGTAGCGATGCCCGCGGTGGCGGTAGAGTTCAGGCGAATTTGGATGTGTTTCTAATCCTTTTGCAAAAATGTCAATGGACTCGCGGAAGCGACTGAGGTAAGCAGTGCGCCGCCCGAGCCAAATAATATGATCCAGATTATTCGAGTCGCGCTCGAAGTTTTGGCGTGCAATTTGGAGTAAGCTATCTTTTTTTTGCAAAGATGCCTCCGATTCAGGTGACGGAAAGAGTGGTTTGCCGTCTAAAGTATAGGCTTCGGGTTGCGGTTCGGTAGTGCTTGCTTCATTTTTAGCATTTTTTTGATCCGAAGTCTGGCATTGCCACGTAAATATTGCAAGAAATAGTAAAAAGGCAATAGGCGTTTTCATGTCATCACAAGTTTTAGGTGAACATATAAATATTTATTCCGTTTGGAAAAAAGGAACAATTACAAGCATTCGCCAAATATAATTTTTATTGCACACTTTTCGTTGAGAACTGGTTTGCAATACTTTTGAAAAAATACAAAATAAACAAATTATTGCTGGATGATTACCCTAAATTATTTGAAAACTTTAAATATGCTTAAATTATGAAAAAGCACATTTTTTATTATGCCACAACCTTCGCACTAACGATCTTTCTGGCACAAGCCCCATGGGCACAAAGTGTCGGACTTAAAGGCGGAATCAATCTCGCCAGCTTGTCACAAGAACCTTTTGAAGCCAATGTAGAAGATTTGAAAGAAAAATCTATTCTCGGAATCCAGGCAGGTTTGGTATTTGAATTACCGATTGCCGAAATCTTTGCTATCCAGCCGGAATTGCTCTGGGTACAAAAAGGTGGTAAATCTACTTACACATTTCTGGGCAATGAAATCGAAAGAAGCGTGACCTACAATCACATTCAAATCCCCGTTTTGGCAAAAATCAAAGCTACCACTGACGGCGAGGCTTTTGGTCTGAATTTCTTCGGCGGCCCATTTGCGAGCTTCTCCTTGGGTGGCAAGGCGAAAGTAACAACCAAAGGCACTTTGTCTTCGGAAATTGAAGAGGATATTGACTACAGCGATGACGACAACTACGAGCGTCGTCTGGATTGGGGCTTGACCTTTGGTTTGGGGGCCAATCTTGGCGCATTATTCCTTGATTTGCGTTATGACCTAGGTATCAATAATTTATTGGACGACGATGCTTCCAACGCCAATAATAATAACAAAGACCCTTATCTGCGCACGCGCGGACTTGGCTTGACTGCTGGGTTCATGTTCGGAAAATAAATTCTCCTGATTGATGACATCGCTTTAAAGTGGTGTCATCAATCTATCCACATCCTTTTCGCATTCCTACCTTTTGTCTTTATAATAGCAAGCGTCAGATTTCGTTAAAATCATTACCTTCGTTTTGGTTTTGGTGTCATTAGATATACCACATCTAAGGCTTAATAGGGAATCCCGTGCAAATCGGGGGCTGTACCCGCAGCTGTAAGCTTCTTACCAAAGCCTTTTGCCCTTGTGCGTCACTGTCCCTCAGGATGGGAAGACCGGCAAAAGGTGAAGCGAGCCAGAAGACCTGCCAGAACTGATGTATCATCTTATTTCTTAACGTCTTCGGGCTAAAGACGGGATGGGTTCTGGTTATTGGAAATTAGAAATTGGATGTTGGGTAATCTGGCATCTGACGTCTGGTATCTGGCACCAAGTCTCTCCGTTTTTCGCCTGGCAAAATCCTTTTGCTATGGCAAGTTTTAATCGATCAATCATTCATTCATTCAAAACCCTTTTACTGCTACTGTTCTTGCTTTTCAGCGGACAAATTCTTCTGGCGCAAAGCGCCGACACCACTGTACAAATTCCTGAAATTTTGATCACCGACAGTCGCCTGCCTTTGTCTGGCATTGGCAGCAAGCAGGAGCGCTTCGATTCGCTTATCCTGCACAGTTTCCGCAATACTAATTTGGCAGAAGCACTACTATTAAACAGCCAGTCTTATATCAGAAGCTACGGCCCTGGCAGGCTGGCGACGAGTAGCATTCGCGGTGCGGCATCGGTGCATACGGCGGTGCTGTGGAATGGCTTCAATCTACAAAGCCCGATTCTGGGCTTGAGCGATTTGGCGCTGTTTCCTATCAGTTTTGTGGATGCTGTGCGCGTAGAATATGGCGGCGGCACTGCGCTCTGGGGCAATGGTGCTCTGGGTGGCGTGGTGCATTTGAACAGCGAGCCTCATTTTGGCAAGGACTGGAATGCTCAATTGCAAAGCAACGTCGGTAGTTTTGGTCTTTTTTCCAACAGCGGTCGCCTGGATTTTTCCAATGAAAGTTTTCACACTACGACCCGTATTTTTCAACAAAGCGCCAAAAACGATTTTCCTTACAAGGATCTGAATGACAATGAGCAGGATTTGATCAATGCAGAAGTGCAGCAATTCGGCGTTTTGCATGAGGATTTCATTCGCCTTTCGGCAAACCAGGAATTAGGCGTACACGTTTGGTGGCAAGAGTCGGAGCGGGAACTCCCGCCCAGTATGGCCTTCAACAATCCCGATGCATCGCAGGAGGATCGCATCCTGCGTCTCGCCGCTGACTGGAAGCGCATTGGTAGCAAACTAAACCTCTATGCTCGTGCAGGCGCTTTCCGCGAACAACTCAATTATAATGACCCCGATCCTGCTTTTGCTTATTTTTCAGAAGATGTATTTTGGACGGCGATTAGCGAAGTGGAAGGCAAATTGCATTTGAATGCTAATCAAGAACTCAATATCGGTATCAACAACACCTGGACGGAAGTGAATTCGCCTACCTTGCCTGAGCTGAAGCGCCAGAATCGTACCGCATTCTTTGCCGCTTACCATTTGAACAATCATGCCAGTACCTTGCGTACCGTGCTCAGCGCGCGCCAGGAAGTGGTGGAAGGTGATTTGATTCCTTTTGTGCCTTCGTTGGGCGTGGAATTTGACATTGTGAAGGATTTTACGATCAAAGTTGCGGTGTCGCGCAATTATCGCCTGCCGACCTTCGGTGATTTGTATTCTACTTTTGGCAGCGACCCAAACCTCCAACCCGAAAGCGGCTGGAGCGAGGAATTGGGGCTTGTTTACAAAAAGATTGCAGATGCCTGGAGCCTGGAATTTTCGGTCACTGGCTTTAATCGCAATATCGAAAACTGGATTGTCTATCTGCCCGATTCCAGTGGTTTTGTTTATACCCCGCGCAATGTGCTGGAAGTGCATAGCAGAGGTATTGAGAACGTTTTTGAAATTGGCTTCCGCGCAGGAGAATCACAATTCACCTTCATTGGGAAGTATGATTTTGTAAAATCCACCAACGAAAAAGTCGCACCTGAAAATCCTGGAGGATTAGGCAAGCACTTGGTCTATATCCCCAAGCATAAAGCGCTGGCGCAGTTCATTTGGCGCAAGAGTGGCTGGGAAGCTACGTATCGGCATAGTTTTGTGGACAAGGTTTTCATCGACGAGCGCAATTCCAGGGAGCTTTCCGGATTTTCCATAGGCGATTTGAGCGTTTCCAGGGCTTTTGATTTAAATAAAATTCAACTGAGCGCTTTTGCCAAAGTGCATAATATCTGGAATGAAAATTACCAAATGGTAGCATTCTACCCGATGCCGGGTCGGAATATGGAGGTTGGAATCGGCGTAAGATATTAAGACATTATTATTAGGATAAGACCTAATTACACTGGCATAAATGAAGCCAGTTTGCTAAAACCTATGAGGTTTCCAAAAACCTCATAGGTTTAATAATAAAAAAAACGCTGCCCTTCCCAAGAGCAGCGCTCGCAAGCAATTAAGCTTGATAACCATTAAAATCAAAATAGTACATGAAATCTAAATAGTACATGAAATCCAAAATTCAATAACCCTAAAAGATATAACCTTAAAAAACCGTAATCCCAAAACACTTTCGAACCAAAACACCCTCACACCAAAATCACCCCGTCACCGTAATACGCACCACATCGCTCCACTGCCCCACACGCTTGTCTTTTAGCAAATAAATAATACGGTAAGTCCACACAGCGCTCTTACCCGGCGGCGGCAACTCCGACAGATCGATAAAATGCGGCTGCATATCAATCGCCAAAAATTGCATCTCACCGCCATCTACCTGTTTATGAACTTCGATACCATCAAAATTATACTTCACCCAGAGGAGTTCAGGATGGCCGCCATCGCTGAGGCGAAGATTAGCAGTTGGTTTAGTAGAAGAAGTTTCCACCGTCTTTTCAGCACCCTCGATACCCAGATCAAGGCCATCGGCTACACTATAATTGATATGCGATTTGATGCGATTGACAATAGCTGCCATCCGCGTAAAAATTCCTGGCGGAACAGGTGGCGGCAACGTCAGCATCGGCTGCACCAGCGGCTGTAGCGTAGCGCCTGCTTTCAAGCCATTGCGCATGGCATTCTTATACGCTGTGTATGCATTTTGAAAATTGCTGAATTGATTCTTCCCTTTAATCAGCGCGTCAAAATAGAGTGCACTGCTTTGTGCATCCATCATTTCTTCTGATGTAACGCTATATTTCATAGCATAATGGGACAGCTTGACAGCAAAATTATTGAGCCAGGTTGCTCTTTCTTCGTCTCCATTCGGTAAATAATAAGCCTTCGCCATTTTAATGAATAAATTTAGTTGTGAAAAAATGTTTTTATGAATCATCGCGTTGAAACGATTGCATGAAAGCCTGTCCTTACAACTTATAAGCACATGCTTGGGCCGTCTCGGCTTATGCTTACATTATCCAGGCATATCGTTATAAGAACTTAGCATATCATTACGCCATTCAGGCACGTCGTTGGACAATCGCAGCACATCCTTACATCGCCTAAGCACGTGCTTAAATGATCTAATGACATCCTTAGTCCGTTGCAGCACATCATTACACGACCCACGCACATACTTTTATGATCCATTGATATGCTTATGATATAAAATCAGCCGCTAAAGTCAATAAAGCAAGGCATTCTATCAAAAAAAAATACCGATATACATCATTATGATGTCGGTGCATGCCTTAAAAGATGTGTTTATTGTTTGAAGAATATGCCTATAAAAGGCTTTGGTGTGTATTTGTTGGGTAAGTTATTTGTTGGTTCTTATTATAAGAACATCACAAAAATAATATATTTTGTAAATTACACAAAGAGAAAGAAGATTTAATTTACACCTTATCAAGGAAAAGAAGATTTGCCCTACTTTATTTTATTCAATATATATATCTATATTCACCGTTAAAACTAAGCTCCCATGCTTACCCTTGAACCCAAATTGCAAAAAATAGTAGAAAATCTTGCCGAAGATATTCGAGAGCAAAAATGTGTATTGCTCATAGGCCCGGAGGTGGTACAGATTGACAACAAATCACTCATCCGCCACGTGCACGAAGCATTACTTGAAAATAATACGAACGATATTCTTTATTACTACGTGCAAGATTCCCTTTTCCTTTTCCGTGATGAAAATGCCAAATTAGACGCGCCTCGCCAAATCAAGAAGATTTATAAAAACCTTGAATTCACCAGCGATATTTACAAGAAGATTCTGGAAATCCCTTTTCACTTGATTATTTCTTTGAATCCTGATACTTATTTAGCTGATGCTGCTTCCGGCGAACAATTTGGCGTGAATCACAACTTTCGTTTTTTCCGCTTCAACGGTGAAGCCAGCGACGAAGTGCCGGAGGCAACAAAGGAATGCCCCTTGATTTATAACCTTTGTGGCTGTGTCAATGAAGACGAGTCACTAATTCTCGATTATGAAGATTTGTTTCAAGTGCTGCGCATCGCCCTCGGTCCTGATGGCTTGCCCAATAACCTCCGCAAAAAATTAAAAGAAGCCCGCTCTTTTTTGTTTCTGGGTTTTGATTTTGAAAAATGGTATTCCCAACTCCTGCTGCAACTCCTCACCGGCGACCGCAAGGGCCGACCCAAATTCGCACTTAACACCAGCATGGCGGAGAGCGATGCCAAGAATTTTCTCTTGCATCAGTTCCGTGTAGAATTTCTCGGCAATGACGAGATCATTTTTGATCCGCTATATGAATTTTGTAAAACCGAAAACTTGCTGCGGCATTTGAAAGCGCCTATCGAGATTGATAAAGCGGCCATTCAGGAACTCAAATCCTTGATTGGCAATAATGATATTGGAAAAAGCCATGTCCCTTACCGAACGCTACACACTTGGCACGGAATTGTACGACTGGACGATGCAACTCAAGCGCCGCTATAAAGAATGGTACGATAAGAAATTACTCGGCACGCTGCGCCCCTGGGAAGAGGATGAGATTAATCGCATCGCCGATGACTTTTTGAAACTGACGGATAAGATTATTTAAGCTGTCTAAACTGTGATTGTTATGATGAATATGATTTTTATAATACTCGTACCACACCTAATGTCCACGTAGTAATCATGTTCATCACCATAAGCACAAAAATCACAGTTCAGACCAATATTGAAATACATCAACTAATATGAGCACCTACCGCTACCCCGGTGTCAAACCTTTTGAAACGTCCGACCGACACATTTTCTTCGGGCGCGACCAGGATATTGCTGACTTGTACGACCTCCTCGTGCTGGAAAAACTCGTCGTGCTATTTGGCAAATCGGGCTACGGTAAAAGCTCCCTGCTCAATGCGGGTATCCTCCCCAAATTCCAAAACGCGCTGCCCGATAGTGAGGTCGCCTACCAGCCTATCACCGTGCGCTTTAATCTGTATGTGGATGACAAGAGTATTCCCCCGCTGGAGCAGGTGCGCCGCCGCTTGCAGGAAGAAACGATCGAAAACCCCGAAGCAAACTTCTTAGCCAACGACACTTTGTGGCAGCAATTTAAACGTCGAAGTCCCAGCCCCCCTCCCCCTAGGGGAGGGTCGGGGAGGGGCTTTCTCCTCGTTTTTGATCAATTCGAAGAATTTTTCTCCTACCCCAAAGACCAGCAGACCCAATTCAAAGAGGAATTAGCCGAATTGCTTTACAAAACCCTGCCCCAAGCCGTGCGCGATGCGCTCGATATTTTCACTGCCGAACAACGCAGTTACCTCTCGCGCAAGCTCGATGTGAAAGCCGTCTTTGCCATTCGTTCGGATAGAATGAGCGATCTTGACAGCTTAAAGGATAAGCTCCACGCTATTTTATACAAGCGTTACGAACTAAAAGGACTATCGCCGGAGCAAGCCCGCCAGGCGATCATTGCCCCCGCTGCTTTGCTCAATACCGATGAGGAAACTTTTTTGTCTCCGCCTTTTGCTTATACACCAGCAGCTTTAGATAAAATTATTCAGGAACTTACGGCTCCTACCATCAAAAAAATGGATAGCGGGGACTTCCTCCCCCTGGGGGAGGGTCGGGGAGGGGCAGAAGCATTTCAGTTGCAGATTCTTTGCCAATACATCGAAAACGAAGTCATCAACGGGCGTATCCGCGACCGCGACAACGATGGCACGCCCGACGTACACGCCGACGACCTGCCCGACATTGCCAATGTATATGAAGCCTATTACCGCAGCCAACTCGACCGACTCACGCCCAGCGAGCGCGATGCCGCCCGCGAACTCATCGAGTACGGCTTGCTCTACGAGGATACCCAAAAAGGCGAAGCCCGCCGCCTCAGTGTAGATGCTGACCTACTGGTGCAGCAATTCGCCGCGCAAGGGGCTACGCGCGCCCTGCTTACCCGATTGGAAAACACCTTCCTCCTCCGCCGCGAGATGAACACCCTCGGCGGCTACAACTACGAGCTCAGCCACGACACCCTCATAGCCCCCGTGCTCAAAGCCAAAGCCGAGCGCGAAGCGGAAAAAGAACGGATTGCCGCCGAGCAACGAGCGCAGGAAGCGGAAGCGAAAGCCCGTGAGGAGCGCAGAAGAAGCCGGAGGGCTACGATTTTTGCCGTAGTAGGTTTTCTATTGGCGGCAGTGGCAATTGGATTCGGTATCTGGGCATTTTCACTCAATAGAAAATCGACTGCGCAGCGAATTGAAATTGAAAACAACCTGAAAGCGCTCACCGAAAAAGAGCAAGCATTGCAACTTACCTTGCAAGAAGCGAAGGAAGCACGAGATACTGCCGAAGTCCGCCGCATCGAAGCGGAATTGGCTACCACCGAAGCCGAGCGACAAGAACAGCGTGCCAAAATAGCTCAAAAAAATGCAATTCAAGCGGGTGATCGATCTGCTCTGACGCTGCAAGTACTCCAGCGCACCGCCGCCCAAACCGTCACCTTATTAATGCGGGAAACCGACCAAAACATCCTGCAACTCAACTACGCCGCCGCCCGCGACAAATGTCAGGCTGCGTTAGGGTTGGGGCAGGAGTACCCCGAAGTGCTCAAACGCATCCAGGAAGTGGCTTTCTTCTATACCGAATCGGAGCAATTATCAAAAGCAGACTCGACTTTGCAATTGTTGAAAATTAAATCACTTCGTCTCGATAGAACCTCTTTGCTGACTACCATTGAAAATTTGAATACCAACTACTACGATACCCTCTTGCGGCGCTACTACCCCGAAATGGTCACGGTGGAAGGTGCTACGTTTACCATGGGTAGTGATAACGATGAGGATGAAAAGCCGCCACATACCGTCACCGTTGATTCCTTCCAAATGGCTAAAACCGAAACCACCGTATGGCAGTACAACCTCTTTGCCGTAGCTACTGGCAAAACGCTGGAAGCGCCCGGCTGGGGCTGTGGGGCGATAATCCGATTGTAAATGTAAGCTGGCACGATGCCATCGAATATGCCAACTGGCTGAGCCAGCGCATGGATTTACAAGAAGTGTACAGTGGTGATTTGCGCAGCGATGCAGTGAAGCCGAACTGGCAAGCCAAAGGCTACCG
>JADJNW010000010.1 GCA_016714085.1 Saprospiraceae bacterium | reverse complement strand
TGGGGTTCCATTTAACTTGGTTTAGAAGGTTTTATAAATAAAAATTACGAAGCTAAACACTTGCAAGATAAGGCTTTATTTAAAAGGCAACTTGAATTTCAATTCATTCATTAAAATTTAGTTTTAACAAATGCAACGGTTTTGTTAAGATTTTGTCTCTTGTCTGTAGTTCATCAATTAAAAGTTTAAATTATGAAGAATTTTACCCTACAAAGCTGGGTTTGGTAGCCCTTTGGTAATTTTGCCTGTACACTAGCGCTATCTGCTCCGCGTAAAGCTCCGGCAAACTTGCCGTTATAAAGAAAGTCACCTGTGAAGACGGTACTACAAATCGTTGAAAAGGACAGATTACGGAAGGTGAAGGTATTTTCCAACACCTGAAAGGTCTGGAAAAGTAAATGTAAGGATGTAAGAATCCATTTATTGGAAGCTGGCAATGAAGTCGTAGAAGGGATGAAAAAAATGGGAAACCCTCATCTTTGTTCTGCAGCGCTGCTTCTGAAAACCGGAGTCAAAGGTGATGTGGCTGCGTGATCGTTGCGCAGCGACCAGAATGGAGCAACGCCAAAAGTTATTGCGGTAGCACCAAAGGTTGCTGATGTAACTCGTATTGTCAATGTAAGCCGCAATCCATGCAAAGTATTCATCGGCGGGTACTCTACCCGCAACGGCGAAGGCTTGTATGTGGATTACACCGTAGATGATACACCTGCCGAAAAATATGGTGTGCAAGAAGGAGACATTATCCTTTCTCTGACAACGTGGCAGCCAAATCCAGTCACAACTGGAATTTGAGCGTGACAAGGCCGGGCGAAGCGTTCACACTGACCACGTGCGATGGCAAGGAAATGCAGGTCAATGCTCGTTTCCAAAGAATGCAGCGAAGAGGAATCGAAAGCGTACGAAGAAGTTAAGGCAAAACAAATTTAACCACAACTACGATTTCAATTATAATTTGAAAACGTTGCCAATCACCGCAATCCATGCGATGTATTTATCGGCATTGGTTCCTCGAAGCACCTGAGCGCGGTCAATGCGTAGATTACACGATCGAGAACACGCCTGCTCAAAAGTGGTGGCATCAAGGCTTGCGACATTATTTTGCTTTGAACGGCAAAGAGGTGTAAACACACTCTGAAGTAATTACAGAGCGCGACAAGCTAGCCGGGCGAGGAATTTACATTAACTATCTTGCGCGACGGTCAAGAAATGCAAATCAATGCTCGTTTCAATGAGTGTAGTAAGAAGAAATGGAGCAAGCTCGCATTGCTAAAGAAGAAAGAATGGCTGCTACCGAGAAGCGCATGGAAGAAGTACAAGCCAGAATGGAAGAAACGCGCGTTCGGATGCAAGAAATGCGTGACGTACGCCGCGAAGGTTTGGTGAAAGTGGCTTAGAACAACGCCCTATCCTTGGTATCTATGTAGATGAAACGACAAATGAAGGCATTACAGTGAAAGCAGCGTTAGCTTCTGGCAAAGGCGCTCAAGCGGCTGGCCTTCGCCCCGGCGACGTTATCACAATCGTAGATGGCAAAGTAGTAGGTGAGTCTTCTTCTATTGCTGGCGCATTGGCAACGCATAAAGTTGGCGACAATGTACAGGTAGTGTATATTCGTGATGGTGCAAATCAATACTAATATTGTACTTTCCGCTTCCAATGAATTTGTGAGCTATAGTGTTCAGCGCGATCCTTGCGATGTATTCATCGGGGTTTATACTTCTGATAGAGGCATTGACAATAAAGGTGTACGCGTGACCGGCGTTATCGATGATACGCCTGCCAAGAAGAGCCAGGTACAGCCAGGCGACGTTATTCTCGCATTGGACGATATGCCAACCAATTCTCATCAAGAATTGCGTTTCGAGCGCGACAAGCATAAGCCAGGTGAGGATTTCACACTGTCTATTATACGTGACGGCAGCTATATGGAAATTGATGCAACTTTCAAATCTTTGCCCTACTATTACGGAAGAGCCAACAACTCCAGTAGAAGAAGTAGTAGAAATCGCAGTGGAAGATGCGCCGGTTGCTAAAGAAGAAGAAGCTTTGCCACAGTTGCAGTTGAATTCTGAGTTGAAAGTAGAAGCTTTCAATTTATATCCAAATCCGACTGTTGGACTGTTCAACGTTCAATTCCAGGCAGCAGCAGTTCCGACTACCGTTCGTATCATGGATGCTTCTGGCAAAGAGGTTTATACGGAGTCACTGAATAATTTCGATGGAAATTACAATAAACAACTAAACCTCAGTGGTAAAACTCCTGGCACTTATATCCTGACTGTTCAGCAAGGCAAGGAACTGATTTCCAAGAAAATCGTACTAATGCCGAGAGTGTAATGAAGTAGGAAATTGGAAGGGCGAAGTAGGAAATATAAAGAATATTTTAAATATTATACTTCCAACTTCGGACTTTAATAAAATTCAGGATAAATGCATGGAAAAGCCCTTCTGTCTTTTGGCGGAAGGGTTTCTTTGTTTTAATAAATTTTAATTTTAAGAAAAGCTATTTTCTTTAATCGTTTTCTTCTTCTGAAGTATCAATAAAAGCTTCGGCTACAGCCAGCGCTATTGGCAACGCTTTTCGCAACCAATGCCTGGATTTGCCATTAGATTCGGTATGAGCAGGGCGTTTCTTCGATTTACCATTGCCATTAGAACTAAATAAATGCTGAACGCCTTTCGTCGTAGCACCGACTACCGCAGCAGGAATCGCTACCCGCGACCATAAAAATCACGCAACAAATGCCCCGATTTATCTAAGCTTTGTAATAATGCATCTTGCGTCACTTCCATTTGCATTTGCAACTTCTGCTTTTCTAAATATAATGCATCCAAACTTCGGATTTCTTTTTTCATAATCATAATAATCAAATATTATTGCAAAAAGACTTGAGTATAATGGAAAGTATAGGGTTCGTAATCAGCTGTTTTCTAAATACATATAAAAAGAATGCCGCTAAAAAATACATCCCGGCTATAAAAAGAAATGCGAATACATACGATCCCCATATCATTCCAAGATAAAGTCCTGCTGCTGCTGAAAGCATCGCCATAGCCAGGATCACTGTAAAAGCAATGGTAATACTTGTTACTAATGCAGAGCTTGACTTGGCGAGTCTTTCCGCTAATTCCAGTTTATAAAATGCTATCTGTTGATGGGCGTACTGACGAGCGTACTCGACCGTTTCCCCGCATTTTCTAATATTTTTTCGGAATAATTCATGGATTCAGGCATGACGACTGGACTTTATTATTTGCTATTATTTTCAACAGCATTTTCAATTTGCTTTGATTTGGCTTCTATATTTGCTTTCGCCTTATCGGCACCGCGCTTGAAATTACTTTGTGCTTTGTCGGTCATTTCTTCAGCATCCGCCGCTACATCAGCAATCTGTGCTTTAGCGGTTTCAGCAAAATTCCCAAACCAATTCTTGGCATTGTCTGCCACTTCGCTCAATTTGTCAGATACCTGCTGCGCTTGATTTTTGATAGTTTTATTTACTCGCTTGCGCATTTTTTTCCTTTATCGGAATTCAAATAATAGCCCATAGCACCACCGGCCAATAGTCCGGCTCCAATAGCCATCATCATTTTTGTTCGCTCTTTCATAATATTATCATTTTTAGGTTAAAAAATAAAATTGAGTGAATAAATTACCACCGCCATGCATCTTTACCTCTGAATAGACCGCCGATTAATGACAGTACTATTAATGCCAGAAACACAAAAAATACAAGTTTTGCGATGGATGCGGCCCCTGCTGCGATACCGCCAAACCCCAGGATACCTGCGATGAGGGCGATGACCAGGAGCGATACAATTAGTCTTAACATAGCTTTATATTTGTTTGAATGAAATAATGAAAAGTGAGGTTATAGAATGAGTCTATAACTAAATATAAATATTTCCCTGTCTTATTTACTTTATTATTATAACGAAGCGTGGCTGCGATTGTTCAATATAATATACAAGTAATATTTCGATTTTTTATGCTCGCACCGTATCATAATGTCCCTGAATCATTGATTTCAGTTTCTTACGTGCAAAGAAGATCCGGCTTTTCACAGTACCAATCGGCAAATCAAAATGATCCGCAATTTCATTATATTGATAGCCCTGATAAAACATCAGGAATGGCAAACGATGCTCATCGTCCAAGGCTATTAAGCAGGCTACGCAAGTCTTTCATCATCACCACAGCGTCCGTACGATTCGACGATCTCATGTTTTCAACCGCATAAGCAACTTCTTCAATCGGCTGTTCTATTTGATTGCGGGTGCGTTTTTTTCTGTAATCATTAATAAAAGCATTCCGCATAATCGTCGTGATCCAAGCTTTAAAATTAGTGCCCATCGTAAAGCGATGACGATTGGCATAAGCATTGGCTACTGTTTCCTGCATCAAATCTTTCGCATCTTCATAATTTTTAGTCAATTTCATAGCAAATGCAAAAAGTAAATCCTGCAGTCGGTCGTACCGATCATTGAATTCAATGGGTGTCATATTTGTTTTTTTTAGTTAGTAAATTGGTTAATAGTCAAAAAGCAAAGTTTATGATATGCTTTTTGTAAAAAGATTAAAAAAATGACTTAATGACCCAATTGAAATATGCGCATTTGCACGCTGCGGAAATTTTTGTTGAGGAGCTTATATACAGCCTTATGCAGGCAAATAGGACATCTAATTTAAGCGTTCCCTATAATAACGAAGCTTTATCTGGTTTTATTTCCTTGAAATATCAAAAATTAGTTTTTTTATCAAAATTTTCTCCATCTTATTAGAATAATTCCCTTTAAAAACGCAGCTTTTATTCATTTGCACCAACTATAACCGGAAAACACCGAAGCTATATAAAAAATAAAACGCTTCAATATTACATCATTATTAATAACGCATTAATAGATCAACCGGTTGGCCATTCCCTTAAAAAATTTTACACTCGTGAATTGAACATTTATAAATGAAATACTTTTTACATAAAAACAAGAAGGATATTATATTATCCAGGATTTTAATTAACATGTTTTTATGGAAACTAAAAAATATTTGGTGCGCTTTTTGATCATTATTGGAGGAATAGGATTAACACTGGGCATTTTTGGTATTTTTAAACAGTTCCAAATTGCGAATACCAATCCCTGGGCTTACGCTATTTTAGGCGCTTTTTTCTTCCTTTCCGGCATTAGTTTGGTGCGATCTATCAGAAGCGCAAATGCAGATTAAACTTCTGTGTAAATAAAAATGCTCCTTTTTCAATATATTATTATGTTTTTATAATGAACTAAAAATATTATTACAGTTCGGGTGATTACTGATTGGGTGAGGCTTTTTTGACTTCGCCCAATTTTATTTCAAATCAATTGAATTATCATTGAACATCTTGATAAAGTATCCGTTTAATTAATAAATAAAATTAGTTAAATAATTGATAAACAGTCAATTAAAATCAATCAAATTCCCTTTGGTTTATTTAATAATTATAATTTCCGAAAGCGAAATCGTTTCTACTAAAATATTAGAAAGTTAATCCTGATTTTTAAACAAAATTTAACATTATGAAAAATATTCATTTGAATTTCTTAATCATGTGCGTTTTTGCACTCCTAACATTTACCGCCTGCGAACAAAAAATCGGATTCCGAAAAAGCACAAGAAGAAATCGAAGAAGCAGGTGAAGCGATCGGCGATGCTTTCCGCACCGAACAAGAAGAACTTCGCCATGATATGGAAGAAGCGCAGGAAAAAATCGATCGAAAACTCGACAAGCTACGTGCCGATTTGAATAACGCTTCGGAAAATGCCAAAGCCGACATTCAAAAGCAAATAGACAAATGGGAAGTACAGCGAAATGAATTAGCCGAAGATTTGGATCGGCTTGGCGACAATATTCGTGAGGGTTGGCAGGACTTTAAAAATGATGTAAGGAGAAGTCTTGATAAAATTGACAGAGAGATCGAGGAAAACTCATAGGATGTACCTCCTTACATCCGAATGGAGGTTGGGAGAATCTTGGTTCTCCCGCCTTCGTTGTTTTTAAGTTTATTTTATCAAACATATAATATAAATTATTTTTATTAATCAAAATTCATTAACTATGAGTGCATTAGCAGATCAAATCAAGGGCAAGTGGCATCAAATCAAAGGTAAGTTAAAAGCTAAATATGGCGAACTTACAGATGATGACCTCACTTATGTGGAAGGCAAGGAAGAACAATTGATTGGTAAGCTACAGGAGCGGCTTGGAAAATCGAAACAAGAAATCAAGGAATTGATTGATAACCTGTAATCGTTTCACCCGGCTTCGGTCGGGTGATTTTATTTAGTTTTTATTTATTAAATATTTAGTTTTCAAAATTATTATAATCAGGCCGAAGCATGGAGTAAATAACTTCGTTTTCGAGTTTACCATTCTTGATAATGCTATTTTTTAATACCGCTTCCCTTACAAATCCTGCCTTCTCCAAAACTCGGTGCGAGGCAATATTAGATGCAAAAGTTTCTGCATATAAGCGAATTACATAATAGTTTTCAAATATATATTTTGAAAAAAGTCGAATCACTTCCGGCATAATGCCTTTGCCCCAAAGGGGTTCCGCCAGCCAATACCCAATCTCTGCATTGAGTCGGTGTACATCATATTGCATAAAAAAACCAATTGAACCCACCGCTTCGCCTTCGACTTCTATGGCAAAAATATTGATAGGCTTGGCTTTCGTGGCATTTTATAAAAGCTCGCCCATCTTTTTCGGTATAAGGAAAAGGGAATCCATCACGCAAATGATCGGCTATTTTTTTATTATTAGCATATTTCACCAAAGTCGGAAGATCCGTTTTGCGCCAGGGACGCAGCAGAAAGCGTTCGGATTTTATTTCAGTCATTTATTTTTTATAATAAAAACCAAAAAATCAGAATCAAAATTCCAAAAAAGAAAAGTTGTACGAATTGTGCAATCAGGTATGCTACAATGAGTCTCCAGAGTGTCTCCAGAAAGCGAATTTCGAAAATGCGCATAATGGCATATAAAATATATCCAATATTCAAAATATATACTATGACGCTGAGCCAAGGAATTTTATTTAAAAATGGTAATAAAGGAAGATATAAAATCGTCTGTGTTGCAAAGATATACATATTAATTACTAAATGTTCGGCATAATTTAATCCACGATCTCTAAAAATTAAATAAGTTCCTAAACTAATCGCGGGTAATCCGCTCAATAACATTAAATTAAAATATTGACGGCTCAGTTTTAAAAACAAGGACATAGCAGGGATTAAAGAAGCAGGTAAATTGCTACTTTGTAACTCGTTCTCCATTACAGCATCATTGGGAAGATAGCGCAAAGAAATGAAAGTAGTGATCGCTACCACCAATAAAACCAAGTTGAGCGGCCGCATCATGCGGCTGCGATCTTCAAATAGATACTCCCGTATGGCTTTGCCCGGCGCGGCGATGAGCTGCCAAACGGTATAACCCAGTCCTTTTTCAAGGTTGAATTGGGCAAACATTTCTTCACCAACACCTTGCAAAGTGATACGTTTGACGGGCATTGTTTCTGGAACTTTCATATTTGCAATTGCTTCATTTCTCAAATGTACCAAAAACATAAAAATTAAAGCAAAACCTTCGACCAAATTACATTTTGATAAGATTATATAAAATAAATAACCCTTCCGCCGTAAGAGACAGAAGGGTTATTCATTAAAATCCTATTAAATTCTTGATATTAATACAAATAATCCAAAGCCGTTTTGTCATTATTGTTGAACGGGCGATTTGTTGTAGCGCTCAAGCAAGCCAGCATCCAGGAGCCTGAGTCAGGGCCACTTGGTGTACCAGGAATGAGTACTGCGCCTACCCCAGTAGTTGATTGACCTTCATTTACGGCAGAACCACCGCAGCTATAAGAGCGATTCATCCAATCCGTATGGCGGAAGCCGATACAATGTCCCATTTCATGAGCGACCACTGTCGTCATAAAATTCTCGCTATAAGTATTAGAAGCATAAGTTTTGGCATAGCTAATAGTGCCGTAAGGATTACCACTGCTCGTTGGGAAGCCTGCAGAAGCAATGTACTGGCGCGTATTCACCACACGAATGTTGATATTGCCACCGCCACTTGTGCCACCGCGTACAAAAGTAAGTCCCAGACCTTCAGCATTGTAGCGAGCAATAGCGCCATTGATGGCATTGGAAAGCCGAGTAGTAATACCACTTCCGCTGGTAGTCACAACAATGGTGCGAGGCAAGCCAGTCACCAGATTAAAAGTGTGATACTGCTCTACCCCGGCAATACGTAGGAGTGTTTGCTTGTGTGCACCTTCTTCGAGGTCACGCTTGTGCAAAATAATGTCGCCTTCCACAATGTAATGATCGTCCTCTTTGATGACATTATCCGTGCCAAAACCCAAGGCTTTGATTTGCTCCAATACCGCATTTGAAATTTCATCATTAATGCTAGTCGTTGAGTCGTCTTGCGTACAGGAGTTGAAGCCTGCAAAAAGCAGCGTAAGCACTGCAAATGTGTTGATTAACTTTTTCATACTTTAAGTGTAATTGATTAGTGAATAAATATAAAATCGAATTAAATAATTACAATATGAAATAAGGTTTTTACTATAACCTTATAAGGTTTCAAAAAACCTTATAGGGTTGGTCAAGAGATAATGAATTGGATTTTAATTTACAATGTAATAAATTACGACAAACATTAAAATCCTTCATCTGCACTTTTACAGAAGAAGAAATTTGACAAGTATTAACCGTTTCTTTAAAGCGGATGTGTGGTGTGTGAATTGTTGGTCTTTCAGGGTTAGAATAGAACACTCATAGCAAATAATTCAAGCATCCCGCTTGATATAAAAGGCCTTGATGAGCATTTTATGTTAAAAAATATTTTATTAAACAATCAAATGATTACCATCATTTCCGCTTCCAGTGCAAAACATTGGAACGGAATAATGATACCCAAAATGATTGTAGCGTCGGATGAACGTTTGAATGTTGTTGTCGAAGTGCTTGTTTCTGGGGGACGGGGGTTTTAAGTGTTGATCTTTTAATTGCTGTCTTTTGTACAAATGCAAACATAGAAGATTTTTTCATAAAAAGATATGTTGCGTAGTCCTTTATTTTCGATAAAAAATTTTTTTTGAATTTTTCTAAAAAATGAGTTAAACTGTATTCAAATCTCAATAAAATAGCAATTATTGTAGATAAAATTCAAGAAACAATCCCTGTAAGCTACTAATTCCATTAGGATTTCGAGATTTCCCGGTAAAAAAACAGTATATTAATTTCACTAAAACCCATTTATGAAAAATTTAATTCTTTTAGGTATTTTCTATGAACAAAACCTTTTTACTTTGTTTGAGAAAATATTCTTTCACGAAGCGAATCGACGGCTATGCGGTTATTGATGATTACAATTCTTCTATTGATCTGGGAGTCCATGCCGGCTCAAACCACTTTGAATGCAAAACAAAAATTAGCCCCACCCTTGCGCAATCAATTGATGCAGCGCTCCGATGAATCGCAAAAATGGATGCTCAAAGTCACCGATCTTACTGCTTTTCAGCAATTCTTAAAAGAAAATAATCTGGAAAATGCCGCTTATCGCGCATATCCCGAAGCAAATATTATATTCCTAAACGCCTCTTTTAGTGTTATTTATGAAAAATTATTACATTCTCATTTAGTTGTTTTTATTGATCGCGCCGATCGCCAGCCCCAAGTGGAAAGCGCCGTATCTTTTTTTGATATAAGCGCCAATAAAGTAAATCTGGTGCATAGCGTTTATCCAAATCTCAATGGCAACGAGCAAACCGTCTCCGTCAAAGAAGAGGATTTTGATCTGGAAGATATTGATTTCGCTGGGCGAATCCTCTTATCTGACGCGGCTTCGGGCAAGCTTTCCACACACGCGACCATCATGTCTTCTATTATCGGTGGCGGTGGCAATACTTTTTATTCCGGCAAGGGCGTAGCCTGGGGTGCTCATCTTACTTCCGCCGATTTTGAATTCTTGATACCTGAAAATCCAAATTATTATGATACATTAAATATTTCTGTTCAAAATCACTCTTATGGTGTCGGTATTGAAAACTATTACGGTGCAGATGCCGCAGCTTATGATGCAAGTGTAATAAATCGCCCGAAATTATTACATATTTTTTCTTCAGGCAACCGCGGAAACGCAAGTGATACCATTGGGAATTACAAAAATATAGAAGGCTATGCTAATATTACAGGCAGTTTTAAAATGTCTAAAAATTCTTTATCCGTAGGTTCTATGGATTCGATAGGAATTGTACCAATATTAAGCTCTAAAGGCCCTGCCTACGATGGCCGGGTAAAGCCGGAATTGGTTGCTTTTGGCTTGGATGGTAGCTCCGGTGCGGCGGCCATGGTATCGGGTATTACATTATTATTACAAGAAGCTTATAAAACTTTAAATAATGATAAAAATCCGCCCGCTGCTTTAATAAAAGCGACGCTTATTAATAGCGCCGACGATGTTGGGAATTCGGGAATTGATTTTGAATCCGGCTACGGCGCGCGCCAATGCCTGGCGTGCAATGCAAATATTACAACAAAAGCAATATTATAATGAAATTATAACAAAGGGTGAAACTTTAACTTTCCCAATCAATATTCCAACAAATGCTAAAAACCTTAAAATTACATTAGCGTGGTCGGATATCCCAACCGCCCCAAACGCTGAAAAAGCATTGGTAAATGATTTGGATATAATATTATATCACGCCGCAAGCCAACAAAACTGGCTACCCTGGGTACTGAATCATTTTCCGCATCCTGATTCTTTATCACAATTACCCACCCGAAAAGCTGATCATTTAAATAATGTGGAGCAAATTACGCTAGAAAATCCTATCCCCGGCAATTATGATATTCAAGTAAATGGATTTAATATAACAACAAATTTTCAAGAGTTTTCTATTGTTTATCAATTTGATACACTTAATTATTTTCAATGGGGATTTCCAGCTAAAGATGATAATATCCTCGCAGGTGAAACTGCCATATTGCGTTGGGAAACAACATTAAATGAAAATAATAATACACTTGAATATTCTATAAATAATGGAGCATCCTGGGAATTAATCGCCGAAAATGCGGATTTAAAACACGGTTATTATCGCTGGCAATCACCGGAAGCCCTTGCTACTGCTCAGTTGCGCTTGACGCATGACAATCATATTTATCTTTCTGAAATATTTACATTGTCCCAGCCTTTAAGTTTAAAAGTAGGTTTTAATTGTCCGGATTCTACTTTATTATATTGGGATGCAAATTCGGATGCAAACAATTATATTATTTACACTCTGGAAAGCGAATACCTCACACCGATTATTACGACTAATGATACTTTTGTTATATTGTATAAAAATATTTATCCATCGCCTTATATAGCCGTAGCAGCTGTTCTGAGCGATTCGTATAATGGAATGAAAAGTTATGCTATTCAATATGAAAATCAGGGTACGGCTTGTTATATTCGCAATTTTTTAGCTGATTTGATAGACGACAACGCTTTATTACAATTATTACTCGGCACGAGTTATGAAGTAAATAATATCGTTTTTGAAAAACTGGAATCCGGTAATTATATTCCTATTGCTACTGTTCCTGCTTCGGATCAGCCTTTATTTCAATTTTCTGATATCAATTTAAAGCCCGGCATTAATACGTATCGCGCCCGCGTAAATCTAAATAATGGCGCTATTTTATACTCCGAATCTGCCAGTATTTATTATGAAGGTAAAAGCGGATTTTATGTATTTCCGAATCCCGTCAGCCAGCGCGAAGAACTAAATATCCTCTCAAAAGACACTGACAATCTGCGTTTTATACTTTATGATGCCCTTGGGCGGCAAGTCTTGAACCAGCCATTGTTTGCTAATATCGAAAATATTTCTTTACAAAAAATGACAGCAGGCATTTATTATTATGCTGTTCTTGGTGGAAATTCTAAAATCGGGCAAGGGAAATTGATTATCCGCCTTAGCTTTTGAAGTTTTTGTTGAAGGTTTGGCAATTTTTGAGCCTATAATTTTTTTGTGCGAAATTTTTACTGTGTTTCAAGCATTTATGATTTTTGGGTTCTACTTTTTTAGAAAAAATGTTTGCAAATTGAAAGAAAGAAAATTACCTTTGCACTCGCCTTTTCAGAAGGGGTTTTCTGACGAGGTTTTTTTAGAGAACGATCAAGTGTTTTTATCACAATTTAAACTCATAAAACAGTGGATACACTGAGCTATAGAACCAAGTCGGCGAAGAAAGAGGAGGTAGAGCATAAGTGGTACGTGATTGATGCCGATGGCGAAACGGTGGGTCGCCTGTGTACGCGCATCGCGAGCGTGTTGCGCGGCAAGCACAAGCCTTCTTATACGCCACACACGGATACCGGCGATTATGTGATCGTGTTGAATGCAGAAAAAGTGCGTTTTACCGGTTCAAAAATGGATCAAAAGGAATACATCACTTATTCTGGTTACCCGGGTGGTCAGAAACGCATCGTTGCTAAGGATTTGATGGACAAGAAGCCGCTTGCTATCTTGGAAACAGCGATCAAAGGGATGCTGCCAAAAACGAAATTGGGCAGGGCAATGATTAAAAAATTATTTTTGTACGAAGGAACGGAGCATCCGCACGAAGCGCAGAAACCGGAGCCTTTTAAATTTTAAGAAGTCAGACGCCAGATGTCGGACTTGTGTTAAATAAATCAGAAATTATCATTGTATAATATGGAAATGATTAATGCCATTGGGCGAAGAAAAAGTTCCGTAGCACGAGTTTACCTGACCAAGGGCGAGGGTAAAATCCTGATAAACGGCAAAGAATTCAGAGAGTATTTTCCTCAGACACATATTCAGTCTTCGATCACCGATCCGTTTGCTACGGTAAACGCAGTGAATATCTATGATTTGAATGTGAATGTAGCTGGTGGTGGTTTCAAAGGACAAGCAGAGGCGTACGTATGGCAATCGCTCGCGCTTTGGTGAAGCTAAACGAGGATTTTCGCAAGCCACTCAAGGATAAGAAATATCTTACCCGTGATGCCCGCGAAGTGGAACGTAAAAAATATGGTAAACCCAAAGCGAGAAAGAGCTTCCAGTTCTCTAAGCGTTAAATTTTCAGTTACCTGTTAACTGTTATCGGATAATGAGACCGATAGCTGATAACCAATAACTTATAACAGCTAACAATTAAAAAAAATGGAAAAACCTACCTATAAAGATTTGCTGGATGCCGGTGTTCACTTCGGACACTTGAAGAAAAAGTGGAATCCGAAGATGGCGCCTTATATCTTCAAGGAAATCAAAGGCATTCATATTATAGATTTGAACCGTACATTGGAAAATATGGAGCGTGCTGCGAATGCGATGCGCAATATTGCCAAGTCAGGTAGAAAAATCATGTTCGTAGCCACCAAAAAGCAAGCGCGTGACATCGTGATGACTGCTGCGAAGAGCGTGGATATGCCTTTTGTTACTGAGCGCTGGTTGGGTGGTATGATGACAAATTTTGCTACGATCCGCCGTTCTGTAAAGAAAATGCAGAATATCGAGCGTATGCTGAATGACGCTTCGTTGACGAGCATTACCAAAAGGAGCGCCTCACTATGTCGCGCGAATACCAAAAACTGGAAAAGCAATTGGGTGGTATTGCCAATCTGAACCGACTGCCGGCAGCGATTTTCATCGTCGATATTCACCATGAGCACATTGCAGTAGCAGAAGCACATCGCTTGGGCTTGCGTACATTTGGTATGGTGGACACCAATTCTGATCCAATGGAAGTAGATTTTGCAATTCCAGCAAACGATGATGCATCCAAGTCGATTGCGATTATCACCAACTATATGGCAGAAGCGATCCGCCAGGGCTTGGAAGAGCGCAAGCAGCAAGGAGCGAAAGGAGAGAAAGAAGCGGCTGCCAGCAACTAATGTGTTTTTATCTAGTTTTTAGGGTTACTGTGTAGGATTTCAAAAATGATCATGAACAGAAGGGAAAGTTTATAAAATGAAATCCTGATTTCTATCATCAAATAATCAATCGAAACAATGAGCGTAACTATTACCGCTGCTGATGTAAAAAAACTGCGCGATATGACAGGCGCAGGTATGAGTGATTGCAAAAACGCCCTGGTAGAAGCCGAGGGTGATTTCGATAAAGCCATTGAAGTTCTTCGCAAAAAAGGTCAAAAGCTCTCGCTGAAGCGCGCTGACCGCGAAGCAACCGAAGGTGCAGTAATTGCTTTGGTTTCAGATGACAAAAAGCGTGGTGTGATTGTGAAGCTGAGTTCAGAAACGGACTTCGTAGCGAAGAATGAAAACTTTGTACAATTAGCAACCGATTTTGCTAAACTGGCATTGGAAAAATTCCCTGCTTCCAAAGATGAATTATTGGCATTGCCATACGATGGCATTACCATTGGTGAAAAAGTAACCGAGCAGGTAGGCGTAATAGGCGAAAAATTGAATTGGCAGATTACGAAAAATTAGAGGCTGAAATGGTCGCGCCATACATCCACATGGGCAACAAAGCTGGCGTATTGGTTGGTTTCAACAAAGTTTTGGCGGATAAATATGACGAACTGCGTTCGGTGGCAATGCAAGTAGCTGCCATGAAACCAATTGCTGTGGATGAGAATGGCATCCCACAATCGGTAAAAGATAAAGAAGTAGAAATTCGTTTGGAAGCTTCCATGACAGATCCTAAAAAATGCGAACAAGCCAAAAGAGATTTTAGAAAAATCGCGATTGGTAGCTTGAATAAATTCTATCAGGAAGTGACCTTACTTAATCAAGATTATGTGCGGGAGAATGGCAAGAAAGTAGGGAATACCTGAAAGGCGTGGACAAAGATTTGACCGTGACGGATTTCGAAACACGTCACCCTCGGATAAGTGAAAATAAAAGGCGAATTACTAGTAGTTCGCCTTTTTTATGCCTACACAAGAGGGAATAAAGCACATAAACAAATTGTCTAAAAATTCGTACAAAGATTAATTAGTCAAACATACTCACTCCATAAATCAAACAGGATGACAGTCAAATACAAAAGAGTGTTGCTCAAGCTGAGCGGCGAGTCATTGATGGGCGACCAGAAATTCGGCATTTCAGCTGTGATGCTGCGCTACTATGCCCAACAAATAAAGGAACTGGTGGACATGGACGTGGAAGTAGCCGTAGTGATCGGCGGCGGTAACATTTTCAGGGGCTTACAAGCAGCAGCCTCGGGCATCGACAGAGTGCAAGGCGACTATATGGGCATGATGGCGACCGTCATCAACGGGATGGCGCTGCAAAGTGCGATGGAAGAAATTGGATTGTACACGCGTCTGATCTCTGCGATTGAAATGAAAGCCATTGCCGAACCTTATATCCGCCGCCGAGCGATCCGACACTTAGAAAAAGGTCGCGTTGTTATCTTTTCAGCTGGTACGGGCAGCCCTTATTTCACAACAGATTCCGCAGCAGCGCTTCGCGCCAGCGAGATCAGCGCCGATGTCATTCTGAAAGGGACTCGTGTAGATGGTATTTATACTGCTGATCCTGAAAAAGATCCTACCGCTACAAAATTCGATAAACTTACCTTCGCAAAAGTCATCAGTCTTGGCCTCAGCGTCATGGATATGACCGCTTTCACGCTCTGCCAGGAAAATAACCTGCCGATTATTGTCTTTGACATCAATAATGCGGACAATCTCAAGCGCATTGTCCTCGGTGAAGCCGTAGGAACGCTGGTGGAAGCTTAGACTTCAAGCGGTGCGTTCGTGCGTCCGTCTCGTCCGCTCGTTCAAATCGTGCGTCTGCTCATTCAAATCGTGCGCCTGCTCGTTCAAGTCGTGCGCCTGCTCGTTCAAGTCGTGCGTCTGCTCGTTCAAATCGTGCGTCTGCTCGTTCAAATCGTGCGTCTGCTCGTTCAAATCGTGCGTCCGCTCGTTCAAATCGTGCGTCCGCTCGTTCAAATCGTGCGTCTGCTCGTTCAAATCGTGCGTCTGCTCGTTCAAATCGTGCGTCTGCTCGTTCAAGTCGTGCGTCTGCTCATTCAAGTCGTGCGTCTGCTCGTTCAAATCGTGCGCCTGCTCGTTCAAAGCGTGCGGACGTTCATTCAAAGCGTGCGGAAGCTCGTTCAAAGCGTGCGTCTCCTATATCCAAGAACTCTTAGGACATGAAAGTAGTAAGACCACCGAAATTTATACGCATAACTTGTCCCGATTGCATCGGGATTACACATAAAGGCTGGAATAAAGTAAAAAGTCCGATTGATGACTTAAAAATTTAATGCAATGTTTATTTGTATCATTATATGCTTTGCTTTATCTTGCTACTATAAGCAATATAGTATGCTTTCACTAAAAAATCCGGGCTTCTTACTGGCTTTACCAAGTGATATAGCATACGGACTAAGTGAATATACCCGTACCTCTGACTGACTAAGTAAAAGACGAAGTGCGGTAGTACAATAGTTGGCAGCAATGAGAAAAAGTATTACTACTATTTGAATTGTTTTTGAAATGAGTAATAAAAAATTTGACACCTTTACAGCAAAACAAATAGAAGAATTTCTTGAAATTTATACTTCAGGAAAAATTTCCGTAACCCATTTCATGTATTTCATTATGGAGATTTAATTAAAATCACTTCAATAACTTTACTTCATTTAAACACAACTTTAAAGATGAAGTGAAATTATTAACAAGATCAAGAAGACATCAAAATTCGAGAACTTTATACCCTAATATTTCAGATTTGTGGTATCCACCTGAAGAATATGTAGATGTTTCAAGAGGAAATATTCCAAATAATCCCGTTTTTTATTGTTCAAATGATCCAGGTACTGCTATTTTTGAAATTAGACCTGAATTGAACGATTGGATAACATCAATTGAAGTCCGAATAAATCTTCCAGTTTTAGAAATGTTGGTTATGGGATTAGGATTTGAAGATTTAGATTTAGAAACAGGTAATTATTCCTACATTGATATTGGATTGAATAGATTTCTTAAGAAAAAATTCAAAGAAGAAATTTCATATAGTCAAAAACATTTATATTACAAAACTGCTCTTTTTGTAGAAGCTTTTATAAAAAATATACATGGAATTATTTATCCTAGTATGGCATCGAATCTAAAAGGATGGAATTTTGTACTTGAAAAAGAATTCGCAGATAATTACTTGATTTTCAATAAAGCTACGGTTCTTAAAGTTATTGAAAAAACATCAAAATTTGATTTTAAAATAAAATGCATTTATAATTCTACTGAAATAAATCAATTTGGAGATTTTATTTGGGAAAGAGTAAACGATTGTGACGGGCATCATATAACTGAATCCATTTATGATAAAGTGCTTTAAAAATAATTAGAACTTACATCTTAATATTATCCAAAACCAGATTGATAATTGTCTGATTTTTTTATGCTAGTGATTGATTTAAGATTAAAAATTGCATTTACGATATGATATTTAATTTATGACTATCCATCAAAGAATATAAAAATTCACTGCTGCCAACAAACGCTATTCGCCATGCCTCCGAAGGTCGGCACGAGCGTGTAGCTTCAACGTTATGCGTCATACTTGGGCGACAGTGAGAACTTGAAACAAAGTACAATAAATTTACTTTGACAAATTAAAATTAATCAACATGACAAAAGGAATTTTTCTCTGGCTTAACACTATAATTTCTACAGCTTATTTAACTGGACACTTGTTTGATTTTTTTGTCGTAATGTCAAATTGGAGGGATGGTAGTGTAGAATCACTAACCAATTATAGAACGTTTTTATTAACGCAGACCCTGGGCATTTCTTTCGGATAGCTGTTCCTGCTTCGGTACTGATGTCGGTAATTAGCTTCTTTGCATACTTGAAATCCGACAAGCGGATTAAAATACTGCTGAGTATCCACCTTGTCCTTACTTTGGGTGCATTTCTGTTCACCATGCTTTATTTTCTTCCGATAAATAACTATCTGTTTAGAAGAAATAACATTAGAATCATTTAAAACATTGAACTTGGTAAACAATTGGGTGTTTGGTGAACATTTAAGAGTCCTATTTGGATTTGTTGCTTTATTAGTTGCAGCAAGACAACTTCACTTATCGTGTCAAGTTGACTTGATAGAGCGAAAATTCAGGCATTATATCAAACAAGATTTCGGAAGTACTTCAATCAGTTATTCCTGAGCGAACACCAACACGAACGCATAACAAGGGGTTTGTGATAGAAACCAGGTCTGCTTCGCTGACACATTGTGCAGGGTCGAAGTTCTGTTCTCCGAATAAAGTTTGGTGCTTACAATAAGCCTTTACGCCATCGCACCCCCGAAACGTTCGTGGCAACAAAAAAAGAAAATATAAATAATTATGAATAAGATTAACAAGTTGATAGGCGCTGCCATGATTGAGCACCTTTATTGGTGTTCTGGTTGATGAACTCATTGCTTTTTGAATATCCCAAAAATTTTGGTTCACCAGCATACTGCTGTTTCTTTCATTAGTGCTTTCCTGGGCTTAATTCATGGAGTATAACAGTTATCGAACGCTACGAAACTAGCACTGGTGGGAACCCTGATTGCATCATTTGGTGTCCTTGCAGGGGAAACAATTATGGGTCTGGAAAGAGTAGCCCAGGGTATGAGTGCTGGATTAGCTGCAGAAATTGACAGGACAGTCCATCATCCCATCGTTTTTAGTACAAGGCAAATAGGATTGACATTTCCGATTGGCTTAATTATAGTTAAGTATAGCCTTATTCAAGGCTAAGACTATTAGTATGGTTTTAATGGCTATCTAATCATCGGCATACTTTATTTCCGATTGGTAGAATCATCGTAAATCGGACAATCCGCTAATATTGCTGGGGATTTGATCAGCTACTTATCTATGGAAACCTCCAGATTGGGCGTATTGAAGAATTCTAAATAGGGCAAAAAGGCATTTAAATGTTACTCCTTGTTCTAAAAAGATGTTTTAAATCATAGAAATGATTGTCTCGTCCCCCATAAAAGGTTTACGCCTCAAAAAGCTAAAACCTATTTAGAACGAGACACCCGGAGCATATAATTAAAATGCCAGAACAAAGGATGTAGACCCATACCGCCGAAGCGCTTCCGACCTGCAAGCCCAACGCACGGCGGCACAGCAGCAAGCCAAGCGTTGGGTGCCACATTTATAAATAGCTAATTTGGAAGAACAATATGAATTGAAAAATATTTTCAATTATTAGTTAGCGTTATTCATTTTTTGGAAATGTGGTTGCTCGCTGAAGAAAGATATCAAGATAGAAATGGGTATTTTTATACAGTCGATCTGTCCGATATAACCACATCAAACATTAATTAATTCTTCCTAAAATAAATAAGGACAGCATTTAACCAGTATTCCGGGTTTCTGAATTAGCCTATTAAGCAATGACGACAGATCGAACCATGGCAAATTAATTTCTAATCTTAAGGTTTATGGGGGTCAGCGAATGTACTAATTCTTATGACAAAAAGATTTGCAGATATGATGTTTAATTATGATAAAACAGAATTTTTTAGCGCCAATATAATTGGGATGATATCAGGCAAGTTCGGGACATTTTCTCCTCTCAGCTAGTCATCCGAGAATATTTGATAAGTGGAAGTGTTCTGTTCAATTGAGCCCCAATGCCACGAACATTTGGATATTTTGATGGGATCGATCAGATAGACTCTGTAGGGCCTAAAAGTGCCTGGAGGATCTTTACCTTGTTTCTGGCTTGCCCAAACACAGATACTTCTGATAAAAGTGTTAAGAGATATGCTGCAATGGCATGGAGTTATCAGATTATCCATTATTGTTCACCAACCAAAACC
>JADJNW010000009.1 GCA_016714085.1 Saprospiraceae bacterium | reverse complement strand
AAAACGTTGGTGGTAATCAAGAATAAAAATGAAAGTTGAACCGCTAATAACATATTTTGAAAAACTTTTGCCCTTGGACGAAAAGGAAAAATCCTATTTGGAAAAGGTATTTAAGGAACGAAAAATTAAAAGGAGACAATATATACTACAAGAGGGGGATGTGTCTAAGTATAACTCGTTTGTTGTAGAGGGATGTTTTAGGATGTATTTTGTGGATGATAATGGAAAAGAACATAATTTGCAATTTGCGGTTGAAAATTGGTGGATTGGTGATATTGGCAGTTTTCATTCAGGAGAGCCAAGCAAATTGAATATTGAAGCGATTGAAAACGCTGTCATTCTCCCAATCAAGAAAGACGACCAATTAAAGCTGTTTGTTGATTTTCCAAAGTTCAACCGAATTTTCAGGGTCTTTACAGAGAATGCATTGGTTAGCTGTCAAAGGAGAGTTTTACAAATATAAGCTCAACAGCAGAGGAACGATATATAGATTTTATGGAGCGGTATCCTAATTTCTTTAATCGTATATCAAACGTCCAAATTGCCTCTTATCTCGGGGTAACTCCTGAATTTCTAAGTACTATTCGAAAAAAGTTGGCAAAGTCTTAAACTACATTAAGTTTCTTTCTTAATCTACCTTATAGGCATATCATATTGAAACACTTCATCTTTGTGATGTAATTAATTAATCATCAAATCATTTAATGATGAAAGAATTATTAATGATTGCAGTAACCATTTTCCTTATGGTTTCTTGCAGTCAACATCAAAATCAATCAGAATCAATTAATCAATCACAAAACAAAGATGTCATGGTAAAATTAGAAAAAGAGAAAATTGAATCATTATTGGGTGAATACAAAAAATCACTCAACACGTCGGATGCAAAACTTGCACAAAGCCTTTATGCCAAAGACGGAATTTTCATGCCGTCAGGAGCTCCATCAGCTATTGGTTCAGAAAGCATACTTAAATCGTATGAATTCATTTTCTCGCAGATTCAATTAAATATTGAATTTTTTATTGATGAGATTTTAGCTGAAGGAGATTTTGCCTTTGCTACAACGAGTTCAAAGGGAACAACTTTGATTCATGCAAACGGTGAAACCATACCTGAAGAAAATAGAGAATTATTTGTTTTTGAAAAAGTGGAGCATGAGTGGAAGATCGCACTTACATGTTTAATAAAACGAAATAATTATCATTTGAGAGAAAAATCGTTTAGTTTCAAGAGCCAAAATTTCAATCTCGAAAATGAAGGAATTTAAAATGACTACCTACAAGAATGCAAAAAATGTCAATAGCCCCGTTTAGGGGCTATTGCATTTATACCAACCGCTTATGCCGTATTAACATCTCTTTAGAAATAAAACAACTATACGAAGCGTTCCTTGTTTGATAGTATGACTATCAAAAAGAAAAGCTATTCTACTTCTTGTTGTATGAACCAAATTTAAATAAAACAAAACACCTTATGAAGAAACACACGCTTCTGACCTGGCTGCGATTTGCGATTGCAGCAACCGTACTGACATTTATATCCGCTTGCGAAACCGATAAACTCGATCCATCGGATGATACCGAAGCTGTATTCCTTATTATCGATGAAGACAGTATCGATAACGGCAACCCGCCCAATAATTTCTCCGAAACAGATGTTAATGATCAGTTAGCGGAATTGGGTTTGCGCATACCATTGCGCTATTTTCAGGAAAACATTGGAAAAACCATCGATCTTTTCACAGGTGAAGTAGGAGACGAAGGCTGGCACGCGCTTAAAACCATTCCCGGAAGCTGGAAAACCACTGGGCCAACCGATAATGGCGCTCGAAACTATCTATTAGCAGGGCCTCAGCTCGGTGCAAAAGTACCTGATGATGACCGCGAAGTCTTATTGGACAAGATACCCGATGTAACGCCGTTACGCGCAACAGGCCTGAAAATGCTGATCGGAAAAACCATCCTTGCGGTCGTGTATGATAGCGATATCAGTATTAATTACTCGCCATTACTCGGCAATTTACAAGGGGCGAATCTGGGAATCGTTGCCTTTGAAGTAATAGATGTAAAAGAAAGAACCGATGGATCAACCGGGTCTTTGCCAAGCGTGACCATCCGCATCAAAGATGCCAATGCGATCGCTAATGCAAATCTTTTACTCTTTTCAAACGCACCCGTACCCAAGTCCTCCTCCGAGCCATACGATGTAACACCGCCTGCTTCCGCTCCAGCTATTATTCTAACGGCTGCACCATAAGATATAATTATATTTATACATCTTACGAAAGCTTTTGTAATCATTACAAAGCTTTTTTATGAATCCTACCCGCATACTTGCGCATTTTGTATTGTTTTATTACACGAATAATGTAAGTAATATCTTTAAGCCACTAGTTATCAAAGGTTTTAAATAAAACCAAATGCCCATTTGCCCCCATGATACTTTTGGCATAACTTTGTAGGAGAACTTTAAAAAGTACGTATATTAACGAGTTACTGGCAATTCTTGGACAACTCCCATTACGAAGTAGAAAAAATGAACGGAATACAGGGAAATGATCTTTATAGGCGAAATCGTCTTACAATCAAAGATTGCTCAAAGAGCGGCGGAGCGTTTACAAGCTGGCAACGAAAGTTTTGACCATATAGAAATATGGGGTTCGATACAATCTATACTAATTGCTACTGGAAATATTTCAAAGATTCTTTGGGCAAAAAGAAGTATGAAAAACGTGGTGAAAGATTGCGAGAAATACTCAAGGTGGAAAAAATAATTCTATTAATAATCGTAAATTTAGAAACCGTTTTTTGAGCATTATGATGAAATGGTCGAAGAATGGTTTAAACACCAATCAAATGCAGTTTATATTGATTTAGCGATGAATCCTTCTCTTGTGGAAGTGGAACCAATAATACACATCGCGGATATAATTCATTCAATAACACATTGGTACTTCGTGGTGAGCTGCTGGATTTAGATGAAGTATTAGAAGCGCTCGAAAAGATACAATAGTTGCAAACAGTATGGATATAATTGGTAAGAACAACCACTAACAGCGGTTTAGCGCAATAGCTAGTTTAGTTTTCCTTAGCCGGAAAGTACTAAGTTGAAATTTTGATTATTTTTAGAACAAATTATTAAAAAATCCGCCACATTTCCAAGCCGAAAAACGTTATTCACAAGCGTATTATACGGTTTGACAGAAAAGGAAATTAAAATTGTGGATGGAAATGAAATTGGATGAACTCTATAACAAACTTAAAGCTGCTATCATTGACGGATTGAAATATGTAGTGGAAAATGAAGAAGATTTTTTCGTTACAATTTGAGCAATTACTATAATGAATATCCTATTTTAAGATACCAAGACACTGGCTATCCTAACTTTTCAAAATCTGCCTATTCAAAGCGAAACTATTTCGGGCTATTGATAAAAGATGATACTTGCAAGAATCTAAAAAGTTGGAAAGAATTACAAGAGTATCTTTTATCTGATGATGATTACTGCAAGTTCTTTTTTTTTTGGCAAGTATTCAGAACGGGAAACGGAAGAACATAAAATATTTTGGGATAGCTTCTTTCCATGCACCCGATAACAGAACTAATTGACCGCTACATTCATATTTATTCAACAAAAGAATTTGACGATGATAAATTCAAAATGCTGTTTACTGAATGGTCAAATTACTTTACTCATTCTAAACTCCATTTTGATATTGTCATTCCAATATTGATGGTGACTTTTGATTTTGATTCTATAGAAATTACAAGCCTTGTCAGCATTGAGAGGATGAGTGATATTGTTCAAAAGTCGAGAAATACAAAACTTCAACCAATTCATCACCTCATCAAATGTTATAAGTTCAGCTACTCATGCTTTGTGCTAAAAAATTACCTATTTGAAAATGAAACATCCAAAGCTCAAGTAACCTTTATGAAATTAGTTGTTACAGCAGTGTGATGGTTGAATACATTGATAAACTCTTTGCCTATTTAAGAACACAAACAGGTATAGATACTGGCTACAGCCAAATAATTGCAAAGCCAATCAATTGGGCAAGTTCATATAGTGCAGACCTTTTGCCACTTGTGATTGCGACAACGAAAGCATATCCTGATTATTTTGAAAACTTCTATTGGAATTACTTACCAAATAAATTTTCATTTGAAATTTTGGAAATGAACAAATTCAAAAATACCTAACCCCGATACAAAGGAATGTTCAAGTAGCTATTGATAGATTAAACAATGCTTTTTAAGAAGGTATATTGACGATCTATTTTGATATAACCATTGCACTTGAAGCGTTATTTATTGGAAAGCAAGGATAACACAGAAGTAACACACAAACTTTCTTCAAGAGCTGCGATCCTCTGCAAACTTTTTTCCCATTGAATCTTTAACTCCGTATCAAGTTTTCAAAGCGTAAAAGATTTACAGCTTAAGTGCAATCGTTCATAGTAAAGAGAAAAAAGAATTAGATAAAAGTAGAAATTTAAAAAGCGATATACTGCCAGATATTACAAGTGTGGAAGCTGGATTAAAATTTTATCTCATTCAATCAATATTCTTTAGCTAATCCACAGTTTCTAAATTGAAGAACTGGATAGAAATATTTTTGATGAAATTGCTAAGAAGGAAATAAACGAAACAAAATAGAAGAATGAAATGCCAACGCTAAAAATGTATAACGCAACGACAGCGACGACAGACAAAAAACGAGACAGGACAATGACACTTAAAAATATGACAGACAAGCATTTTATAGGCACGGAGGACAGAACGCCTTCATAACAGCACCTACCCAAAAGCGGGGTTTTGTGCTTCGCAGACAATTTTGTGCAAGCCGAAAGTTCAGTTCTCCGCATTTACATTTGTGCTGAAAATCCGCCACTTCGCAAAGCCCGAAAACGTTACTTGCAAGGCTAAAAAATGACACAGCAATGAGCAACCAAACAAGAATAAAGACCTCAAAGCTCAAGCGATCAAGCGGAGAAAATAAGCAACTCAAAAATGGAACGCATTGCTCGCTCAGGTGTTAGATGATAAAACTTCCTCATGCAAGGCAATTCTTTTCTACTGTATGGCGCGAATGGCTACACTGGGCAGGTGACTGCCCGAATGGCAAAGGACAAGGGGCTTTCTCCTGTTTTAGCCGGGCGAAATGAAGGCGCTATCAAAGCATTAGCGCAAACATTGAACCTGGATTATCTGGTTTTGATTTATTGGATACCGCGCAATTAAAAGCGGCGCTTGCACAAGTACCTGTGGTATTAAATGATGCCGGCCCATTCAAATATACTGCTAAACCAATGATCGAAGCGTGCCTGGCAACAAAAACACATTATCTCGACATCACGGGTGAGATTGATACGTTTGCAATGGCGCGGGGTTATGATGCCAAAGCGAAAGATGCCGGAATTATGTTGATGCCTGGTACGGGTTTTGATGTAGTGCCGACGGACTGTCTTGCCAAATTATTACATAATCAATTACCGGATGCGACGCATCTGCAATTGGCATTTGACACCAAAGGAGATGCGTTTTCAGTAGGTACTATTTATACGATGATCGAAAGCCTGGGCGAAGGCGGTCTGGTGCGCGAAAATGGAAAGTTGATCAGGAAACCATTGGGGCATAAAGGACAAAGAATTGATTTTGGCGCGAAAAAATCATTTGTAATGACTATTCCCTGGGGCGATGTTTATACGGCGTATTATAGCACGGGCATTCCCAATATTGAAGTATTTACCGGCATGAAGAAGCCCTTTTATAATGTGTTGAAATTTCAATTATTATATAATTGGTTTTTAAAATTAGCTTTTGTAAAGAATTATTTGCGAAAGCAGGTGCAGAAAAATGCCGCAAGGGCAACGGAAAAGCAATTGGAACAAGGAGCATCGTTCGTGTGGGGAGCGGTTACAAATGATAAAGGAATATCCGTCACTCAATTATTATCGCTTCCTTCTACAAAAAAGCTTACTGCGATTGCGAGTCTGGCTATTCTTAAACAAGTATTGGAAGGCAATTTTAAAATCGGTTTTCAGACGCCTTCGATGGTGTATGGTGGGGAATTTGTGTTAGAATTGGAGGGGGTAAAAAACATAAAGAATAATATTTGAAATTTTAATTCAGTAATAATAAGGCAATTAGGCAACGCAAATACTGCTTTTGTAGATACTTTTTTCCTATTGATGTAAAAAGTTTGTCTTTTGCGCTCAGCCTTTCTTTTAAACCTTTGTATTGAAACATTGGAGGAAAGGGGATAAATTTGTCGTATGAAAATGGAACCCATTGTTCAAAATAAAGAGATTTGTCTGGCGGTTTTTCCTTTGCAGTGTCTATCCGATGATCCTATCATTGAAATGTTTTGCACGGGCTGGCAATGGATGTCATCACTGACTTGTCGCGTTTCCGCTCTTTTCAGATTGTTCCGTATGATGTGGCAGAGCATTTGTCTGCCAATGAAAGAGATAGCTCTATTTCGTACGATTTTGATCTCGATTATGTAGTAAAAGGTTTGGTGCGTTATCAAAATGAAAAACTGTATTTTAATATACAACTCATCAATGCGCAGCAAAATCGCTTGGTTTGGGCGGAGAAGTTTAGCGGTTCTTTGGATGAAATATTTCACATCCAGGGAAGAAATGGTAGAGAAAATTGTCGTTTCGCTTCAATATTCGGTGGATTATGACCTGCTCGCAGAAATTAGAAAAAACCAATTACCAATTTAAATGCTTATGAATGTTGGCTTCGGGGCTTGCAAGAGCTGAAAAAAGGCACGCTGGAAGCAGATGAGCAGGCGCGCATTTATTTCCAACAAGCGATGGATATTGATCCTCATTATGCCAGGGCTTATACGGGGATGTCCTTGACTTATTTCAACGAGTGGAGTTGTCAGATTTGGGATCGTTGGGAAGTGAGTCAAAAAGGCGCATTTGGCTGGGCGCAAAAAGCTTTTGAACTGGAGGAACGCGACCATGTAAGCGCTACTATCCTGGGCAAACTTTACTTGTTTAATGGAGATTATGAAAAGCAGAACACTTTTTAGAAAGGCCTATATGCTGAATCCGAGCGATATGGAAAACCTGATGCATATCGCACTGGGTTTTGTTTTATTTGGGCTATGTTGCTGAAGCGCAACAATTGTATGAAAAAGCACAGAAATTGAATCCTTCCAGGCACGAGGCTTTTTTGATTATGGTGTGTTTATTCAGTTGGAACTGGGTAATTTTGATGCCGCCATTGCGCTGGTTGAAAAATATCAAACAGGAAAAGGCTGGGTGGATTTTCCTGCATTTGTTGCAGCAGTATATTATCGAAAAGGCGATTTGGCAAAAATGCAAACTTACTGGCAGGAATATCTGCATCAGTTTACTCAAAAATAAATAAAGGAAAACCCGCTGATGATCAAACAGCCCTGCAATGGTTGATTGCTGTGAACCCTTTCAGAGAAACGACTCAGCTAAAGCCATTTTTTGAATATATTAATAACGGCGCTTTAGACGCAATTCCGCTTGGACAAGCTTCTTCTAATTCATCGGAACAAAATCTTTTTGTGGAAGAAGGTGGATTATGGACGATGGCATTTGCCGGAAAACAAGTACAATTGCCTGATTTAAAGGATTTCATGGTATTGCCCGATTGCTTGCAGCGCCTAATCAAGCGATTCATTGCACCGAATTGATGGGTTCTAAAGTGATTGAAAAAGGGAAATAGTTTTTGATGAAAAGCTAAAAAGGCTTATCAGCAGCGCATTCTCGATATTCAAAGAACTGGAAGCAGCGAAACCGCGCATCACCAAAATCAAATCTTGGCCTTGCAAGAAGAATACGATCAATTATTAGACCATCTTTCTAAGTCTTTGGGCTTAGGTGGCAAAACCCGTAAAGTCTCCGATAGCATTGACAAGACTCGCTCCGCCGTTACCTGGCGCATCCGCAGTGCCGTAAAAAAAATAGCCGAAGTGCACCTTCCATTAAGCAAACACCTGGAAATCTCTATTAAAACAGGGGTTTTCTGTGAATATGCTCCAGAACACGAAATCAATTGGATTAGCTAATTTTTTACATCTCGTTCTTCCAACTTACGATGTAAGTTTTATCCTTACGCTTATTAAGTAAATGAAAATGTGGCGCATTTTATAAATGTGCTACAATTAATTGAAATCACCCGTAACATAAAAACATTATGAAGGTTAACAAAGCGATTCTGGGAATCGAGTGGCAGATATTGCTGCTGCTTGGCTTCTTCCTATCATCAAAACTAAGTATTGCCCAAGGGCAATTACAATTCGCAAATATCGGCGATTTTCCATTGCAAAATGGACAAGTAATTAAGGATTGTAAAATTGGCTACCGAACTTTTGGCAAGTTGAATGCCATGAAATCAAATGCCATTTTATTTCCAACTTATTATGGCGGTACAGTGCAAGTTTGATTGGCTACATCGGAGAAGACCAAATGCTAGACACTATCAAGTATTTTGTCGTGATCGTGGATGCCTTTGGCGATGGGGTTTCATCGTCACCATCCAATAGTGTGAGCCAGCCGGGTAAATTGTTTCCTGAGTTTTCGATCAAAGATATGGTAGATGCTCAATATCAAATGCTTACCGAAAAACTTGGAATCAAGCATTTGTATGCCGTTACAGGCATTTCAATGGGTGGAATGCAGACATTTCAATGGATGATGAGTTACCCTGATTTTTTGACAAGGCAGCGCCAATTGTTGGTTCGCCTTTACTGAGTTCCCAAGATTTATTGCTCTTCGATCTTTTTTCTAAAATAATGGAACAATGTCAGGATGCGGATTGCCCTGAAATTACTGCTTTGGCTTTGGAACTTGAATATTTAACAGGCTTTACGCCTGCTTATCGTCAAAGAAAACGCTTCACCAAATGCGTTACCAAATTTCTTGAAAGCAATTGAAAAAGAGGCTTCTAACTACAAATTACGCGATTTGCTGAGCCAAATGAAAGCGATTGGAAAGCATAATGTCACAAATGAATGCGAAGACTCTCTTGAGATAGCCGCCAAACGCTTCAAAGGAGCGGCACTGATTACCATAGCGAATCAAGATCAAACGCTGTCACCGCTCTCCTCTATTGCATTGGCAAAATTGATGAATGCTAAGTTATTAGAATTAGATACCAATTGTGGACATTATGCTTTTGCTTGCGAAAAAGAACGTATCAGCGAAGCAGTAAGGAATTTTCTGAATTAATATAGCTATGGCACATTTTAGAAATACGCCATAGCTACTGATTACTCATTCACCCGACACTCAAATTTTTTCAAAAAACCTAAAAACATTAAATCATGCCGTCACCAATTGAAATTTTGCTCGACCCCCGCATATCGCTCTCGGTAATAGCGATGTACGCAGTACTCATCAGTCTGGGAAGCTTTATTCCCGGCTCGACCATTACCTTATGTGAAATTCTGGCAAATCAAGGGGATTATTTCATTTTTTGTATTCTTTTATTTATCCTCTTATTTGCCCATGTTTATCAATCCACTTTTAGAACCCTATCGCTTGCTTGATCTTACAGGTTTGGGAACGATCCGAGGCGCAGTAGCAGCGGTGTTATTATATGAATTCGGAATGTATGTTATGGCATCGCAGTATGCACCGCAATAATGCTTTATGGCGCACTTTCCATCAGATGCATCATAGCGCGGAACGCCTAGTACGTATGGCGCTTTTTCTTCAGTCCAATGGACATGATCGGATTCACGATGCTTGGCAGTATTTGTTTTGTCTTATTGATTGGGATTTCGCCGCAGGCGACTACCGTAGTATTGCTGGTGACTAATTTCTTTAGCGTTTTCCAACACGCTAATATCAAGACGCCGCGGTGGCTCGGCTACTTCATTCAGCGACCCGAGAGCCACACCGTGCACCACGCCAAAGGCATTCACGGTTTTAATTATTCGGATTTGCCCTTGTTTGATATTTTGTTTGGCACTTTCAACAATCGAAAAGTACGAACACGAAACCGGCTTTTACCGAGGGGCTTCCGATAAAATAAGCGAGATGCTCCTGTTTAAAGACATTAATAAATCCATTGAAAAGTAGTAAATAATATCAGTACGCAGTCAATAGTTGGCAGTCGATAGTTTATAATTAATTGATTAAAACCTGTTTATAACGTTTCAAACACGCATTTATAATAAGTAAAGGTTGGCGCTTGATAAATGGCGTCAACCCTCTTTTTGCTTTTGCTTCCGAAAACCGCTTTAAATTATACCACAGCGGCGAATGGTGCGGAAGAAACGGAGCATAGGTTATTTTATTTCTTTTCACAAATGCTTATTACATCTTCCCCCAAAGGGATGATTTTTTCATACAAATCTGAAATCATTCTTTGGTCTCTATTTCTCGTATTGATACCTGTAAATGGAGGATATCTAAGCAATTCTAGGATGATTTTTGACTCCTCCATAAAACTTTCAGAGTAGGAATCTGTGTGATACCGCAACTTATCCAGTTGTTGAGTAATATTATGCTCCATGCCTTTCTGACTCAGATTTTCGATGAAAGTATTTAGTTTTCTTTGTTCCATAATAATTTCGAGACCAAATTGTAATATTCATATAACTTCGGTTCTAATTCCTTACCTTGTAATTTACTTTAGGTAGCCCGAATTTTTTAACCCCTCGAATCCACTTTGGTCAGGGTTGAAATACCTGGTTTTAGAAGGGTTGTACGTCCAGTCCCATACCCTATAAAATTCATCTTTGCTGATGAAATCTGCATTTGCCGCGTTCATAAAATTTGTCGAAAACGCTCTGGTTGAGTCTCTTAGAGTTTTCAATGTCCGAAGCTCTTTGAGGTCAGATTTTATATTGCTGGAAATATTTCTAATAAAGCCTTTCAGTTCCTTCGTTTCTTGTTGCTGCGTATTCCAATTATTAATTTGCAAAGCAATCAAAATGCCAATGACCACCAGCAGGATTTCTCCAATAGCATATACGAAATATTTTCTCAAACTGCCCGGCTCGAGCAGGCTGCGGCGGATATTGCGGAAGAATTTGAGCATATATGGTTTCGTTTTTAATTTAATTATTTTTTCCTTTCTTTAAATAATGATCTATTTCTGTAATCATTTCTCTTAATTCAAGCAATTGTGCATCAATTGCAGGCAGCACGTCTTTAACTGCCCAATACCAATTCGCAGCATCGCTTTCTAATTCTGGTTTTAGGGCTTTTAATTCATAAACAGCCTCCTCTGAAATGTAGAGAGAAAAGACAGGTTTTTGTGTTTCTAAAAATTTAGCCATTCCCCGATCGGCGGTCAACGAACGATCAATCGGCATCAAAAATTCATTATTTTGAAATAATAATTCCTTTAAAAGACTCAAGTTAGAATACAAGACCAATATTTTATTCCGCAGCTTGGGGTCGGCAATAACACCAAGCGTTCCAGTTGACATCATTTCATTATAGGTTGAATTGTGCTCGACATAAAAAGAGCCGCCCACATGATTGATATAGTTTCGAAGAGCCAAATTAAATTCCTGCTGATTATCATCGGTATTCAACTCTTTTACGAGAGTATTAATTAATGTATCAGCTTTTTCCATGCGTTTTTTTAGTCCGTATAATGATAAGCTATCCGCAGCAAGATCGCTCATCATTTGGTTTAGATAATATTTCTCATTAATGCGATTTATTCGTTGCTGATTCCAAGTATTGACTTGCAAAGCAATCAAAATACCAATGACGACCAGCAGGATTTCCCCAATAGCGTAAACGAGGTATTTTCTCAAGCTGCCTAACTCAAGCAGGCGGCGGCGGATATTGCGGAAGAAACGGAGCATGGGTATTAGTGTTTTTATAAACGAATTTAATAATTAGCAACAATCCACGTCATCTTTTCACGATAAGGAATTAAAAATAAACGATCAAGGATCATAAAGCTTTGGCTTGGATTCCTTTAAAGAGAAAATGGTATCTCAAAGAGTGCAATTGGATGCTCAGAGAGTAGCGTTCGATTCTAAAAGAGTCGAATTGGATGTTCAGAGAGTCAAATTAGGTTCTCAAAGAGTCTAACTCGATTCTCAAAGAGTAGCGTTCGATTCTAAAAAGAGTCTAATTGGGTTCTCGGAGAATGTAATTGGATGCTCCAAGAGTCTAACTTGATTCTCAAAGAATATAAACCGACTCTTTTTGTATCAAAGGGCAATCATTTGCTTCGCTCTTCCCAGATCATTGCCAGATGGATCATCGTTTCCACGGCTTTTTCCATATCCTGCACCGAAACCCATTCGTATTTGGAGTGGAAAGCGTGTTCGCCCGCGAAGATATTGGGTGTTGGCAAACCCATAAACGACAGGCGCGAGCCATCGGTGCCGCCGCGTATGCTATTGCGAATGGGCTGTAAACCAGCGCGTTGAATCGCTTCCAGCGCATAATCTACTACCTGCGGATGCTGATCTAAAACCTTTTTCATATTGCGGTACTGCTCGGTTACCTCAAAAGAAAAAGTGGAGTTTGGATAAACTTTCATTACATTCTTTACAATATCATGTAATATTTCTTCGTGCTCTTTTAATTTTCATCTGTAAAATCGCGGATAATAAATTTGATTTTGGTTTCTTCGATCGTGCCGTTGACGGTCACCGGATGCACAAAACCCTCTTTGCCGGAAGTACTTTCGGGAGAGAGATAATCCTTGGGCAATTTTGCTAAAATTTCACCGGCGGCTTTGATCGCACTTTCCATCTTGCCTTTGGCGAAGCCCGGATGCGCACTCACGCCATGAATGGTAAGCATTACACCATCCGCTGAGAAGGTTTCATCCTCAATCGTGCCACGTTTTTCTCCATCAATGGTATAAGCGAATTCGGCGCCGAGTTTTTTCATATCGGCTTTGTCCACGCCGCGACCAATTTCTTCATCGGGTGTAAATAAAATTTTAATAATACCGTGTTTTATTTCAGGATGTGTCATTAAATAATTTGCCGCATCCATAATTTCAGCAAGCCCGGCTTTATTGTCAGCGCCCAAAAGCGTTGTGCCACTTGCCGTTATAATATCATTGCCAATTTGATCCTGCAAATCAGGATGCTCAGATTTCTTTATAATAATAGTAGAATCATCGGGTAATATGATATCCGAACCATTATAATTTTTATGAATTAAAGGCTTTACATCTTTACCGCTGCTATCGGGCGAGGTATCCATATGCGAGCAAAAACAAATGACAGGCACTTTTTTATCGGTGTTGGCGGGAATCGTTGCATACACATAGCCATATTCATCCAGATGTGCATCAGTAATTCCCATTTGTAATAATTCTTCAACCAGTACTTTACCGAGGTCTTTTTGCTTTTCGGTGGAAGGAATGGTTTTTGATTCAGGATCGGATTGGGTATCAATTTTTACATACCGCAGAAAGCGCTCAAGGACAGTGTGTTGAATATTTAATTGCATGATATTTCTTTTTGAAAACGCACGAAAATAAGGAAATTGGGTGATAGGTGATAAGATGATAGGGGGATTTTGGATGAATAGAGTTTGGGGTTGAGGAAGGTAAACTCCTCAACACATCAACTCTATAAACTTATTCGTCGTCCAAATGCAATGCGTGCAAAAAACGATGCGCAATAGGTGCAAACAAAACCGCAGCAATTGAAAGAAAAGCAACGCCACTAAATAAAGCATAAAATCCTGCAAAAGCTTGGCAGCGTCGGTTTTCATGTCGTCGATCAGGATCCATGCCGGTGAGAATCATCGATGCATTCAAGAAAGCATCTACCCAATTTAAATCAGCAAAATAAGCATATCCAAGCATTCCAATGCCCAATGAAATAAAGAGTAAGCCCAAAGAATATATAAAAAATCGAAGCGAGCGGCCAATAAATGCAACCCGCGAAAGCATTGGCTCAGAACGTTTTTCAAACATGATATTTCTTTTTACAAAGTTATAAATATTTATAAGTTGAAGAGCTTAGGAGTTGAGTAATTAAGTGGTCATAAACTCCTGAACGCCTCCGCTTCTCCACTACAACTGACAAGAATCAGCACCAACAGTGACTTTCCTCACTCTTATCTCAAGCCGTCTAGTCTATTTTTGTGCGAAATTGCATCCAATGACCTTGACAAGTCAAGCTATTAAACAAACAAAAAACATTTCTTTACATCAGGAAACAACTGCCTGTTATCATTGCGGCGAAGATTGTAAAGACGAGCATATCCTCTTTGACAATAAAAATTTTTGTTGCGAAGGCTGCAAAACGGTGTATGAAATACTGAATTCCAGTGGTTTATGTCAATATTATGATTTGGATGAAAACGCTGGCATTAGCCTCAAAGGCAAAACCCAGGCGGAATATGCTTACCTCGATGATCCCGAAGTGGTAGCCCGATTGATTGATTTTACCGATGGCACAAAAGCGAAGGTAACGTTCTATTTGCCTCAAATTCATTGCGCTTCCTGCATTTGGCTCCTGGAAAATTTGTACAAACTCAGTGAGGGTATCCTGGATTCCAAAGTTAATTTTATTAAAAAAGAAATTTATATTACATATCAAGAAAATGTAATAACGCTTCGCAAAATTGTGGAACTCCTTGCCAGTATTGGCTATGCGCCTGCGATTAGTCTCAGCGATTTGGATGAAAATAATAAACCTGTAATAGATCGAAGTTTTTATTATAAACTCGGCGTAGCTGGTTTTGCTTTTGGCAATATCATGTTATTGAGTTTCCCGGAGTACCTGGGCCTGGAAAAAACAAGCGACGAATTTTTCTTTCGCGTATTTGGCTATTTGAATATTGTGCTTTCCTTACCAGTAGTGGCTTACAGTGGGCGCGACTATCTTCGCTCTGCCTGGCTAGGCCTGACGCAGCGCAACCTCAGTATCGACGTGCCGATTGCACTGGGAATCATCGTTTTATTTGGTCGCAGTGTCTTTGAAATTATTACACAAACCGGAGCCGGATTTTTGGATAGTTTAGCGGGTTTGATTTTCTTTTTATTAATAGGTAAATGGTTTCAGCAAAAAACATATCATAATATTTCTTTCGAGCGGGATTATAAATCTTATTTTCCAATCGCTGCCAATAAAAAAACAGAACACGGCGAAGCCTCTGTTCCCTTGGATAAGCTCGCTGCCGGAGATGTAATTTTAATTAAACATAAAGAATTGATTCCGGCTGATAGTATTTTATTAAAAGGCGATGCCGAGATCGATTACAGTTTTGTGACGGGAGAAGCCGAGCCAGTCAAGGTGCAGAGCGGTGAAAAAATCTTCGCGGGTGGTCGGCAAATGGCCGCTACCATTGAGGTGAGCCTCACACGCAAGGTGTCGCAAAGTTATCTCACGCAACTCTGGAATAATGAGGCATTTAGCAAACCCAAGCACGATTCTGGCGCGAGCCGGGTCGCCAATCGGGTCGGGAAATATTTTACAGCGGTTATTTTATTAATTGCATTTGGAGCTTTATTATATTGGTTTCCAAAGGATTCTGATAAAGCGATTAATGCTTTACGGCAGTATTAATTATTGCTTGTCCTTGCGCGGTAGCGCTGGCGATTCCATTTATTTTTGGTAATGTTTTACGCATTCTGGGCAAACATGAACTTTATTTAAAAAATACCAGTGTAATTGAGTCTTTAGCGGAAGTAAATGCGGTGGTTTTTGATAAAACGGGTACGATTACGAATCGAAATCAAAGTGAAATTATATTTATTGGCGAACCGCTTCATCCTTCAGAAGCATTGAAAATACTGGCTTTGGTAAATCAATCTTCACATCCGATTAGTCAACAAATTAAATATTTCTTAACGGATATAATAATTGATAATAACCATTTACCAAATGTAGAAAAATGGGCGGAAAGCGTCGGTAAAGGCATTCAAGGAATGGTAGATCATGATTTTATAAAAATTGGATCTAAATCATTAATGGACATTTTCTTACAACATGAATGCCCGGATGATAAAGCTGTTTATATTCAAATGAATAATTCATTACGTGGCTATTTTTCAAATACAACAACAATATCGAAATGGGCTAGAGAGAGTTATAAATTATTTTAAAATCAATATGATATTTATTTACTTTCAGGTGATAATGATCGAACGCTGCGCTTGAACCCGTTTTTGGAAAATACGCAATTATTATTCTTCGCCAGCAGCCACAGGATAAACCTTCCGATTTTATAAAAAATTACAACTGTGAACATCGCAAAGTATTAATGATTGGCGACGGGCTAAACGATGCGGGTGCGCTTCCAGCAAAGCGATGGCATGTGTTGTTAAGCAGAAAATACGAATAATTTTACACCTGCTTGCGATGCTATTTACATTCTAGACGATTTGAATACTTCCAGAATTTCATTTGTACAAAAAAGCATTCATTTAGTTTATTGTGCTTATGCCTTGGCTTTCTTATTTATACATTTTTTGGGTTAAGTTATGCAGTAATGGGTATTTTACACCCGTAGTTGTAGCGATTCTGGATGCCTTGAGTTCTATAACGGTGGTATTATTTGGTTAATTTCAAGCAAGATTTTTAGCAAAAAAATATTAAAAACTTA
>JADJNW010000008.1 GCA_016714085.1 Saprospiraceae bacterium | reverse complement strand
CGAACGTCCTTCAATTCAGGGAAATGGCGCAGCGCTAATAAAGTTTGCACTCGTACCCGGACAGCAGGGTTTTATTATTGCCAAATTCCTTGCGAAGCGTCTCGATTTGCATCGCCCAATACAAGGGAACCAGAATTGCCGAACCGGCATAATTTAGAGATTCCAGCTTTTGTTTGGGTCCCATTTTCGGAAAGATAAGCATCGTCCAAAATAAAACGAGCGCCAAATAACAAGAACAGAAGAAAGCGGATGATTATTTTACCATCGTGTTTTAGGTTTGCTCGAATGATTGTGTTATTAGAATATTCTTTTGATTTAAAATCGCTTTGCAAATACTGAGAATTTTCGATAAATGATGTGAATAGATGCTTTCAGTGTTATAAAATTCGAAACAAGCTTTTTATAACATAAAATCTAAGTTTTCGTTTGAAGGAATTGAACTTATAAAGCTTACTAACTTTCATAGAGAAAAGACAAACCCTCAACTCGGAGAATTCCAAATTTTAGGCTATTTTAAAAGAATAATCTATCTTGATGATGAGAAAGCTACTTACCTTGTTCATTGTTTTGCAATGATCATAAAATTTCGGCGGCACAATGCGAAATATCTGTCAATGAAGTAGATCCTTTGACAGTACGCGTTTGGGGTAGCCAAGCCTATCCCTGTGGGGGTATCAATCCCCAGTCAATACACGATGCCGGATGGCAATTTATGATGATCGAGGGAGGTAAAATCCTGTTACCTACGGCGAAAATGACACGATCAATAGCTTCTTTATGACCTTGGCTCTGGCAGAGCATTCCTTTTTTCGATTGAAGAGGGTTTCAAAGTCTGGCTTTTATTGTCGAATGAAAGGGTAGTGATTATACGGATGTGGCTTGATAAGGGCGAGTTTGACAAGAGTACTAACATGCGTATTTTTCAACATACGTGCCTCGTGCCGATTGATATGTAAATTATTATGTAGCTGACCCTATTTGAAAGTTGGAAAATATGGATTGAATATAAAGGCTATAAAAAACGCTTGAAATCTTGCCGCAGCAACAAGACGCCCTCAAAGAAGCCAATCGGTTGCGTATGAAGCTGTTGGCTTGTATCCGATAAAACCTTGACGCGCCTTACAATCTTTTGTAATTGAGCCGATTAACCTAATTTTTTTAATCCTATTTCGTACAGACGCAGGATTAATGCAATCGCTTTGGTTTTCCCTTTCTGACTATAATTTTGCGAACGAACGTTTGTTTTTAATGGAACGCTGGAGGGTCGGAATAATGGAATACTCCTCCACCCAGCATTCCAATTTTCCAATAATCCAATTTTCCGGAATGGCTGATGCAGGCAGTGTAAACACCTTTATCGAAAATGGTATCGTTACGATTGAATTTTTTCATCCGGCGCATAACGCGATGCCGAGCGCGCAGTTATTGCGCTTGACTGAGGCGATTCAAGCGGCTGGCGAAAACGATTTGCGAAAAACATTATTCTAGAAAGCGCAAGTTTTCGAACCTTTGAGCGGGCGCAGCTTTGATGAATGGCTTCAATGAAGTGACTTTGAGGACGCCCAGCGCTATTTTATGGGTCGCCAACCTGATTAAGGCCATGCTCAAATGCCCCAAGTTTATTATCTGTCGCATTCAAGGTAAAGCGGTCGGCGGCGGCGTGTTTGGCAGCAGCAACGGATTATTGCATCGCTACCAACTGCGTCTGTAAAACTGGAGCGAATTGGCAGTGGGGATTGCCTTTGTTGTTGCGCCGGCGGTCGAGCGTAAATGGGGACTTCTGCCTTCACGCAATTGGCGATCAATGCTACCGGAATGGCAAAGCGCGGCGTGGGCGAAGGAGAAAGGCTTGAACCAGAGTTTCCACGAACGGCGAAATGGAGCTTGCATTCCCCATGGTGGATTCCAATCCTGACGCGGCAGTAACAAGTCAAGGCGGATGCTTTATTGCGTAAGGCAGGGGACTGTTAGGTTTGATCCATTTCTAAATTGTAGCATTTCAAATTGTAAAGAGCGAGAGGTTGAGGAGTTGGAAAGTTTATAAAACTGTATTGCACTCGTAAATTGTACTTTTTAAAATGGCAAATTTGATGCAATTATTTTCAATATTTAGAAACCGTTGAGCGACAGCTCCGAGAGGATAAACCCGTGGAGGTTGGGTATGACCCTGGAACGCCTGAAAAATCAAGGGTTTTCGGAACAAGAAGCAAAACACCTCATTGCGCAATGAAAATCAGGAGATGTATCATGTAATGGAAAGTGACACACCCTATAATGAAATAAGGTACGTGGAAATGTTACATCAGCTACCAAATTTACAGAATCTCGATAAGGATTAATGTAATGACTTTTGTTTTGATGATAAAATATTTATAAAAACCGATAGATTATATAAAATATGCAGGAATTCATACAAGCAACTAATCTTCTGGATGCGAGTCATCCGCGAATAAAGGCTTTTGCCGACAAAGTAACGGAAGGCTCTCGAGCTGAGATTCAAAAAGCAGTGCGCATTTATTATGCAGTGCGGGACGGCTGGAAATATAATCCATATAATATTAGTTTTAATCCTGATACGTTGCGGGCTTCTACCATTTTGCAAAAGGAAGACGGGCATTGCCTGGATAAGGCAATTCTAATGATAACGCTATTAAGAGCAGTGCGTATCCCTGCGCGTTTATGCTCGGCGAAAGTGCGCAATCATATTGCAGCCGAGCGTTTGCTGGAATTTTTGGCACACGATGAATTGACGCCGCATGGCTATGTAGAAGTTTATATCAACAATCGTTGGGTGAAAGCGACGCCGGCATTCAATAAAGAATTATGCGATAAATTGGGCGTGGATGTATTGGAATTTGATGGATATAATGATTCTGTTTTCCAGGAATTTAATAAAATTGGAGGACAGTTTATGGAATATCAGGAAAGCTACGGTTCGTTTGTTGATGTGCCTTGGATTTTATTAAGGGAAATATGCAGCAGCATTATCCTAAGTTCTTTGAAGCGGATTTTGAGTTGACAAAAGAGCGCCTATTAGAAGCGCTTGAGCAGCAATACCGGGCATAAATTTTATTCCCAAAGCTCGACTCGAAGGTCGTCCAGAAAAATTTGGTTGCTGGAACCATTCCAGACATAGACTTTCAGCACCTGATTGGATTGCATATCGGCAGGGATTTTTGACCAAAAATAAACTTGTTCCCAGACGTTGGGAGCGCCGCCCCAAAGGTTATAATTGGTATTGCCGGTTTTGTTATCGAGTCGTGTGTTGATCCATTTGAAAGGAACGCCGTCTTTCTCAAAGGAGATCGTGAGATTGCTGGTTTGCCCGAGATCATTGCCTGTGTACTTGCGCAGGCACCACACGCTGGCTTTGATCCATTTTGCCACCGCTGATATTCAGGTCTTTCCATTCGCTGGCAAGCCCGGGCTATAAAAAGTGGCATTATCAAGCATAAAGCTGTATCTACCATTTTTTACATCGGTTGTAATGTAATTAACAGATAAAGAATCCTCAAAATCATTATAATAAAGTTCTTTCACAAGTCGGATTTTACTAGTATCTGGTTGGGTTTCGCCGGTATCGAATGTTACAAGATCAAGATAATTAAGTTTTGTTTTGCTCAAAACAGCTTTGTAATAAGCCCAACTGGCATCCTGCGACCACACATAATACCGAGCGTAAATTGGTACGTATGAAATAAATTAAGCCAAATAAAAATAATAAAATGGGCGATAATATGATAATAATAAAATTGCGCTTCGTGGCAAATGAATTAGATGGGCAAGCGGAATCGCAAGCAGGGCGTACATTTCTACCATTGGGCGCGAGCCAAAACCGTTGATATACATCCATGCCCACCAGCTGTAAATGATATAAATATGCAAAGGCAATATAATTAAAACAGGTAATAAAAAAGCGCGATGTTTAAATAAAAACGGGATGCCGGCTAAAGCAAAAAACATAACAGGTGTATAAGTAAGCCAACCATTTTGAACCCAAAAAGCCCATGATAAATATGCGCATGAAGAAAGTCAAAGCCTTCTTCGCCGTAGCTGTAAAATAAAAATTGCCCGGTAGCGTATTTCCAGTAAAAAATTTGGGGAAGTCCCATTGCAACGAAAGCCAATATTGCCAATAAATAAGCCGGAAAGCGCTGCCCGATTGAGCGGACTCGGTTCTTTACATCGGTAAAAGAGCTGATATTCCAAAGTAAAGGAATTAAAATACACAGGATTTCGGTAGGCCGAATCAAAGTTATAAGCCCGGCAACCGCGCCAATGCTGATGGCTTGCCAGTTTTTATAATCTTTGTGCCAGCGCATCGTCAAGTACATCAAGATACTGTATAAACAAAATAAATAAGCGTGCGACATTAAATGTTGATAATGGTGAAAAAATACAAATTCGTACCCAAGCCAATGACCAATAAAGTAATAGCGGCCCCGATTTCGCTGACATATTGCAATAATACTTTACGTAAAAAAAACAAACCAAGCATCGTATAAAAAACTACCGATAATATGATACAATAATCATAAATAAATGAATAACCGTCAGCAGGATAATTACTAATTAAAGCCAGTAAATGCGCAATAAAAAAGAAAGGAGCAAATAAAATGGCGAGTCCAAGCGTGTATTTGGCGACTTGTTTGCCATCGCCGATGTGCCGTACTTCGTCCACGCCCAAAGGATTAATAGTGGAATAGCGATTAACACCATTATGTTTTTCTCTGGCTTCCAGGGATTTATTGAAATAAAGCAAATCGTGATGAATAAACGCAGCAGGCAAATAAACATAATATCCCCAAGGATCGCCGCCGCCTAAGATATTGTGATTCCAGCGCTTGTACAAATGAACCGAAAGTAAATAAATAACAAGAAGAATAGCGAGCGCGATTAGGGAATATTCTTTTTCATTTGTTATTATAAAGTTTTGATCATAAAAAGGACTTATAATATTGCCAAATTTGCACAGAAAAATGGCATCTACTCAATGCTATTGTAAATTTATCTTTAAAAAACTTTAAGTGCCGGTTTATTTAAAACGCATCATGAAACTTGAAATTTTATACGTTGTTTTATAAAATACCCTAACCAGGTTTTCCAATTATGATAAAAGTAGAACTCAAATCGCAAAAACACTCCTCGAAGCCTTTCGACTGCATGGCAGCGCCAAATCCACGACGGAGATATATGAGGAAAATTTCAAATTTGTTTCCAAATACGTACACGCCACTTCGCGCGGGCACGAGGCAATCCAATTGGCTTTGGCCCTGCAATTGCTTCCGCAAGACTGGGTATCGCCTTATTATCGGGATGACGCGATGCTCTTGGGCATTGGGATGCGCCCATACGATTTGATGTTGCAATTGATGGCGAAGCGCGACGATCCTTTCTCCGGCGGACGCACTTATTATGCATCCAAGTTTGAAAGACCCGGATAAACCAAAAATGATCCATCAATCTTCGGCAACGGGGATGCAAGCAATTCCGACGACGGGCATTGCGATGGGGATTCAGTATAAGGAGGGAATGTTGGAGTATTGGAATGATGGAATTTTGGAAAAACCAGTGGTGGTTTGTTCATTAGGCGATGCTGCGATGACCGAGGGCGAGATTGCGGAAGCCTTGCAAATGGCGGCTTTGAAGCAATTTCCGATCCTTTATTTGGTGCAGGATAACGGCTGGGATATTTCGGCAAATGCAGAAGAAACCCGCGCGCAAAATGCAGCGGAGTATGCGCAAGGATTCAAAGGGATCGAAACAAGAAGCATCGATGGGAGCGATTTTATAGAATCTTATCATGTTTTAAAGGAAGTTATTACAATTATACGTAAAGAACGCCGTCCTTATTTAGTTCATGCTAAAGTTCCATTATTAAATCATCATACTTCGGTGTGCGCAAGGAGTGGTATCGCGATGATTTAGAGGAGCATCAAGAGCGAGACCCTTATCCGATTTTTAGAAACCAGTTGCTAGAAGAGGGCATTTCTGAAAAGGAATTGCAAAAAATTGAAAAAGAAGCCCATGATACCGTACTCGCCGATTACCAATCGGCGCTACTTGCCGAAGACCCGCGCCCGGAAGACCTTTTTACACACGATTTCGCCCCAACGCCGATCACCGAAGAGCGCGGACAGCGCAGACCTACCCCAACCCCCAAGGGGGAGCAACCGATACCTATGGTGGATGCTGCGCTGTTTGCTATCGAAGAACTGATGCGTAAGCACCCGGAATGCCTGCTCTACGGACAAGATGTAGGCGGGCGACTCGGCGGCGTGTTTCGGGAGGCAGCGACCTTGGCGCAGAAATTTGGCGATCATCGTGTTTTTAATACCCCGATTCAGGAAGCTTTTATCGTAGGAAGCACGGTGGGTATGTCGGCGGTAGGCTTGAAGCCGATTGTAGAAGTGCAATTTGCGGATTATATATTTCCTGGTCTAAATCAATTATTTACGGAAGTTGCTCGCTCCTGTTATTTGAGTAATGGCAAGTTTCCAGTGAGTATGATTTTACGTGTACCAATTGGAGCTTACGGCAGCGGTGGCCCTTACCATTCTTCGAGTGTAGAGTCGGTCGTGACCAATATTCGCGGCATCAAAATTGCTTATCCCAGTACGGGCGCAGATTTGAAAGGCTTGCTAAAGTCGGCATATTATGATCCTAATCCGGTCGTTATTTTTGAACATAAAGGCTTGTATTGGAGCAAAGTACGCGGTACAGAATTTGCTAAAACGATCGAACCGGACGAGGATTATATCATTCCTTTTGGCAAAGGCCGCATTGCGCTTGCCGCGAATGAAGAACAAGTGAGTAGAGGCGCGTCTTTATTGGTGGTCACATACGGCATGGGCGTACATTGGGCGCTGAATGCTGCGAAGCAATTTGATGGCAAAATTGAAATCCTTGATTTGCGCACCTTATATCCACTGGATGAGGCACTTATATATGATTTATCTAAGAAACATGGTAAAATTTTAGTTGTAACCGAAGAGCCTGTAAATAATACTTTTGCGCAAAGCCTGGCGGCTCGGATTCAAGAAAATTGTTTTGAATACTTGGACGCACCCGTGCGTACGATGGGTTCAGAGAATATGCCCGCCATTCCATTGAACGAAACGCTTGAAAAGACGATGATTCCGAGCATTGAGAAAGTGGCGAAGGCGATGGAGGAGCTTTTAAACTATTAACCTTCTTATTTAGATAATATTATCACAGGCATATTCTTATCATATCCTTTTTCATTTATTTCAGCAATTTGGGCATCATTTGTTCTCTTGCTCAAGCTTAATCTGATATATTGAAAAATTTCATCAATGGTAACTATTTTATTTTCATCATTATCAGCTAAACCTTTTTCTAATCCTTCTAATAAATATTTAGTGAAAAAACCTCCTTCATCGCCTGTCCCATAAGAATTAGAGCCCGCTCTCGTTGATGTTATATATGCCAATCCGCCAGAAATATTTCTCCTTTGAAAGTTAAGCCTTTCAAGTAATTTAGGATCAACCTTATCACTCAAAATGCCAATAATTTCCTCATCAGAAATAAGATGTTGAGGTGTAGCATAATCCCATGGGCAAATACCAATTTTATTGCCTGCCATCATGCCATGTCCTGAAAAGAAAAAAATAACCATATCTTCTTTCCCTACTTTAATTGGGTTAGTAAGTACTTCCAATGAATCAAGAATAGCCCTACGTCTTGCCCCTTGGTTAGTAAGGATAAATAGGTTTTCTTGATTTAAATTCCATTTTTCCTTAAATAGATTTGCTACATTATGCACTCCATTCACAGTCCATTCCAATGTTGAAAGTTGATAATCATGTTGATAGTTGCTTATACCCACTGACACGAGCCAAAGAGTAGGTGGGCGATTAGGCTCAATAGATGAATCCCCATCAAGACGTTTTAATGCATTCCAAGCATCCAAATAATCAGGTTTTATTTCAAGAGCTTTTTTAAATCTCCTATAGCTTCTTTTCTGTTCCCTAGCCTTTCATTTGTAAGACCTCTATTATAGAGGCAATTATAATTTTTAGGATTAATCTTTATAACATCAGAAAAATCTTCTTTTGCGCCACTATAATCAGCTATACGAAACCTACATACTCCTCTTTCCCAAAAAAGCATTTTCATGGAATGGATTGATTTCTATTGCTTTAGAAAAATCAGCAATAGCTGCCCTCAAATCAATATCTTTGCTTTTTAAAATTCCCCTTGAATAATATTAATCTGCACGTGGATTAATTTGAATTGCTTTAGTCAAATCTTTGATACCACTTTTAAAATCGCCTAATAGTTCTTTTGCATAAGCTCGGAATGCAAACTTTTCTGAATCTGTTGAATCAAGCTCAATAGCTTTAGAAATTATTTCAACAGCAGTATTGTAATCTTTTAACTCAAAGTTTAACTTACCCAGATTAAAAATTGCTTCTGTAAAATATGGGTTTAACTGAACAGCAATAGTAATGTCAGTTTTTGCACCAATAAAATCACTTTTATTTGCTTTGGATAAGCCTCGTAGGTGATATGCATGATAATTTTTGGGATTGATTGCAATAGCTCTATTGGCATCAAGTATAGCGCCATCATAATTCCCATTATCAAGTTTCAAGCCTATATTTAGTTGAATATCTTCAGATTGTTTAAAATCTTTTTCTGTAACAGAAGTTCCATCTAAATATTTATAGTATATCTTTCCTTCTGCATCAGTATGCTTTTGGGAATCCCACCAAAATATATAGGGGAATTAACCATTAACATTCTTGAGCCTCCATTGATGTTTAAGTCTTCTTGACCTGTAAGATTTGACCAGTTCAAAAATATGAATAGTAAATAAAAATACTTCATATAAAGAAATTTTAAAAATCAATCATTCATTTCTCCTCCAAATACTGCCTGAAGAATATAAGCCATATATCCGCCAAATAAAGCTTCAAAAGAACCCAGTAATGTAATCATGGTTAAAAAGTTGACCCAATTAAAAAGTGCATCTGAAGAAAGTAAAAATAATATTACTGAAAAATGGATTAGAATTAGTCGGTGCACATAAACTATCTGTAGATCAATTGGATCAGGATTAGTCTTGGTTGTAACTTTTAGACTTTTTCCAAGGTATCGAAAAACTGTTCCTGCATACAAAGTAGCTATAGGTGTTAATATGCTCATCAATGTAGTGAATTCTTCAGGAAGAAATCCATTGAATAAATAATAAATGAATAAAATAAATATCAAGCCAAAATGATAGCTGACAATAAGCCACGCAAGATGAGTTCGAGATGAGACTATACGAGTTTTTGACATATTATTATTGATTCAATTATTGAATATACTTACTTATGCAGGTGGTCTTCTAATCTTCGGAATAAATAATATTCATATTCCTCCAATTCTTCTCTATATGTCAATTCCATATCCTTATAGTCTTTAGGTTGTCGAGGAGGAGAGAAAATACCAGAACCATATTTTCCTTGAAATTTCCAATTTACTTTTACCTCCGGTCCTTCCTGAAGTATGTTAACCTTAATGTTATGATATTCAAAGTAACCATCTTGGACGACTTCATTTTTAAGATGACTTATCTCAAGGTTTAACTCATTATAAAAAGACTGCTTTGTTATAAGGAGTGCTTTGCGGAGCCAGAAGCCTCTATTTTGGTAATATTCTTCAAAAAATCGCTGGATTTGTTGAGTAATAGTTTCGAAGTTACTACGCTCTAATTTTTGTAATCTCCCACCAGCATTGAAATTCTGCAAACTATCTATTAAAATACTAAAACTCCCATTTCCCATTGATTTAAGGTTGTATTCTTCCAGTTCAATTTTACCATCTTGAAAAAAAATTCGAACCTTGAAATTCGAATCATCCTTGCAAGAGATAAATAGTTCAGCAGAGTCAGCAGGCAGTTCAAATTGGAATAAAAATTTCTCAAAAAGATGCTCGTGAAAATGTACTTGATGTTGCAACCAAAATTCTCGTTTCAATAGACTCCAAGTAGCTTGTAGTGTATCACAAACAGGATTATTGGATGAGGGAATAAGAGTCATAATAACTTTATTAGAAAGGATATTCAAAGTATCAATAGCAAAAAGTTCATCAAGTTGATTGATAGTTAACCATGCACGGTAATCTTCAACTTTTTCTCGCAAAAAAGTTGAATCTTGGCGAAAATCGCTCTGTGAAAAAAGAGAGATAATAGACCAAAAAGTGAAAAACAGGATAAGGAAATAACGAATTTTATTCATGATAAGAAATTTACAAATAATTGTGCTTACAAAAAATATCTTCTTTTTACTTTACAATGTTACAATGGTCACTTGACAAAATCAAGTTTTTAATTATTTAAGTATTTTGTAGAAGCTTTTACTTGCCTTATTTATCTCTAAACTACTTTTAATTTTTGCCGTATAGCATTTTGCCGGACTAAAATTTTTCAGGCTTCTTCTTTTTGATTACATTTGGAAGACGCTTGAAAATTAATTTGTAGTTATAAGTTTGGCATCATGAGAGACCTGCTATTTATATTTTATTTACTCATTTTTTATATGCTTCCATCTGCTGCTCAACCTTTGCGACTCCTGCCGCAAAATCCGCATTATTTTGAATATCATGGAAAGCCAATTATTATAGTTGGATCGGGCGAACATTATGGCGCATTAATGAATCTGGATTTTGATTATACTAAATATTTACAAAGTATTAAACAAGACGGATTGAATACAACACGCCTATTCATGGGCGCTTATTACGAAAAGCCTGGCGCATTTGGCATTGAAAAAAATACTTTAGCTCCTAAAGAATCAAAGTTATTACTTCCTTGGCAAAAATAAATGATAAATACGATTTGACTAAATGGAATGAGGATTATTTTACACGTCTCCATGATTTTATGAAAAAGCCGCTGAAAATGGCGTCATTGTTGAAATTACGCTTTTCTCGTCTTATTATGGAGCGGGCTGGCTTATCTTTATGATCATTTTTATTTTGAAATTCAAAATGAACCCTGGGCGGATAGTAAAGATGCCATATTAATCTGGAATGATTTTATCGCCAGAGAAGACCTCCAACAAGCTGGAAATCATTGGAAAAATACGCTGGAAGTGCCGTCAAAAAAGTCGAGAGATTGGCATCAGACATTGTCCAACTGGATTGTAAATGAAGAGCAATCCTTGCCCAAAAACATTTAATATCGCATAATATTGCGAATTTTAAGCAACCGATTTATGCGACCGACCCGAATATTTCTATTTACACATTTCATTATGCACATCCTGAAGTGATTTCTTTAAATTACAAACTAAATAAAGTTATCGGATTTAATGAAACAGGCTTTGCCGGTAAAGAAGATGAAACTTACATTCGTCAAGCCTGGCGCTTTATGATGAGCGGCGGCGGATTATTTAATCATTTGGATTATTCATTTAGTGTTGGTTATGAGGACGGTACAGATGCAAATTATAATGCACCCGGTGGTGGCAGCCCGACATTTAGAACCTATTTAAAATTTTAAAAAATACCTGAAAGCTTGGATTTAGGCACTTTGAAGCCCGATCATTCTTTTCTCGGACACGTAGAAGGCGCATTTGCTTACGCCATGAAAGATAAAAAAAATTATATCGTTTATTTAGAGCCACTTACTTCGGATGCAATAAAATTAAATCTGGAGTTAAAAAAAGGAAATTATACATTTGAATGGTGGGATATTTATAAAAAAGAAAAAATAAAAACGGAAAATATTAAAATACCTTCAAAAGGCGCTTCCGTATTGAGTCCTGCCGGGATAAAAGGCGTTTTTTTGAAAATAAAATCATTATAAAATTACATTTACAATGAAAATATTATACATCGGATTATTTATTTTAATTAGTATTATTAATGTAAATGTACAAATCGGTGTTGGCGCGAAGCCCATTAAAGGCGCTAAAATGTACTTTGATGGTACGCGCTCAATGTTGGATGCGAAATGGACATATTGGAAAAGTCCGCGTTTGGCAGCAACCTTACCCATCAAATGGGAAATCGTGCAAGACCCCGTGGATGCTGGCACTGCGATGAATAGCAACGACCCTGCGGCAGCTGGCGGCAAATATGGTTCGGCAGATAGATTTAAAGATGGTAAAAGAACAGAACCAGCGATGGTTACCATTTATTTTAACGGAGAAAAAATACATACCAATCAGATAATCAATCAAGTATGGGGTGAACTCCGGAATCGACGGTGGAAATGATGGCGGCAAAGGCATCACAGATACGCCAGGAGGCTTGAAATTACAAGCAGAGGGGCATAATGTAATGTATCGGAATGTTTGGATTAAAAAATTAAATTTGAAAAAAGCGAATACCGAGTTTTAATCAATTTTATATATTATTATGTCATCTGATTCTGAAATTACATTTATTACAACACTCAATAAATTTGATTCCAATCTCTGGGGGCATCATATTTTAGTGACGGATATGATTGCAAATCAGTTTATTACAGAAGGTGGTGATCGCCGTGTGGTATGTACTTTAAATGATACAATAGAATTTCAATGCGCATTGATGCCAAAGGGTGACGGCGGATTCTTTATTAATATTAATAAAAAATAAGAGATACATTAAAGTTAAAAATTGGGATGCAGGTGCAAGCCACGCTTCGCAAAGACGATAGCAAATATGGACTTCCGATGCCCGAAGAATTGGCGGAATTATTAGAATTGGATGAAGAAGGCAATCGCTTTTTTCACGCGCTCACGCCGGAAAGCAACGCACTTTATTATATATTGCCGGAAATGCTAAAAGTTCGGATAAAGAATTATGCGCGCCATCGCTATTGTGGAACACCTGAAAGCGAATGACGGTAAAATTGATTATAAAATGCTGAATCAAGCATTGCGTGATGGAGTTTGACATTTTCAATTCTTTCTTTTCTCGATCAAGCTTTCTTTCGAGGCAAACTATTCCCTTCATTTTATCGTTCGTACAAAAAACAACGCTTTGCCATACGGCTTACATTCCTTTTCAAAGCAAATGCTTAAATTGTGTGTTAAAAATTGTGAGAAACTAATCCTAATTGCAAATGGCTTCAAAGAAAATCTACTATATACTCGCATTGCCACTGCGTTTTCTTGTTTTTGGGGTGGCTCAAGTAGCCCTGGCGACGCATAATCGCGCCGGCGAGATCTCTATTGAACAAGTGGGTGATTGCAATGAAAGCCTTACTATAAAAGCTATTGTAGTGACTTATTCAAAAACGAGTAGCACTATGGCTGACCGCGACACTGTGACCGTATGCTGGGGCGATGGTTTTTGCGATCGTGTGGTTCGTACTAATGGACCTGGTAATCCGCCGCAGGGGGAGCCTTTGGAAAATGATATTAAGAAAAATTTTTATATTGCCTTTCATACTTATCCTTCTCGTGGTACTTATGTAATTTCGATGAACGACCCCAACCGGGTAGGGGGTATTTTGAATGTAAATTTTCCAAATTCAGAACAAATTCGCTTTCATATTCAAACAACTTATACTTTTCCAAATCCGCAATTTCAAGGATGTAATAATACACCTGTATTGCTGCAACCCCCGGTGGACGTGGCTTGTGTCGGAAAACGCTATACGCATAATCCGAATGCTTTTGACCAGGATGGCGACAGTTTATCGTATCATTTTATCGTGCCTTATCAGGATGCAGGGCTGCCTGTACCCAACTATATGTTTCCTAATATGATTAATCCTAACTGATGAATCAATTGAGTATCAATGAAATAACCGGTGATATTGTATGGGATGCGCCACAACGGCGAGGGGAATATAATCTTGCGATCATTATTGTAGAATATCGAGACGGCATTCCAATTGATACGATTGCACGAGATATGCCAAATCAGCGTGGTGAATGCGGAAACGAACCTCCGGTAGTAGAAACCCCGCTTGAAGAAATTTGCGTGATCGCGGGGCAAGTAGTAAAGTGACCGTTACGGCGACTGCTCCGATTAATGAAACCAACCAGCGCGTAAGACTTACGGCGCTTGGCGGGGCCCATTTGAAGTATCGACTAATAAAGCAACATTTGAATTAAATGATAATATTTTCGGGAATGATCCTGTGGTCAAAAATTTCGATGGCAAACCGATTGCAATCATATTTCCGATCAATATTATTCAGTAGTGTTTAAAGCAACCGATAATTTCTTTGAGACACCAGTGGACTGGCAACCCTTAAAACCATTCGTATCAAGGTAGTCAGGCACGCCGCCGGAAGATGTAGATGCAGAATCTGGCAATGGTCGCACAGAAGTCACTCGCTCAAACCTTATATCTGTGAAGATGTAACGGAAAGGAATTCTCGGGATTTACTGTTTGGCGGCGGGAGGGTAGTAATGTCTTTCCAATTGACACTTGTGTTACTGGTCTGGCTGGGCGAGGATATGCGAAACTTACGCTATCCCCGATCACTACGATGCTGAATGACCGATATTATTTCTGGATGAAACGGTAGAACGAGGACGTACATACTGTTACCGGATTCTGGCGGAATTTGCAAATTTTACAACCGATAATCGCTGCATTTATAATATCCTGAGAGCTTACCTTCGGCGGAAGTTTGTGTGCAATTGAGTCGGGATGTACCGCTCATTACCAATGTGGATGTGCTGACAACCGATGGCGTCAACGGCGAAATGCAAATCTGCTGGTCGAAGCCTAAAGCCGACGACCTCGATACATTATTGAATCTGGACCTTATCGTTATGAAGTGCTACGGGCAGTAGGCGTCAATCCTGATGAAACGGCCTTCCAGCCGATCGGTGCAGATTTTATTAGTCAAAGTTTTGCGGAAGCTAATGATACCTGTTTTACAGATGCCGGATTAAACACTGTAGGTACGGCTTATAGTTACAAAATTCGTTTTTATACAGGCAGTTCCGCTCAAGCACTGGGCAGCACTAATGCAGCTTCTTCTGTATTTCTGAGTGTGAACGGCACGGATCGGGCGAATGTGTTGACTTGGCAGGAGCAAGTACCTTGGGATAATTATCAGTATATTGTATTGAAAAAGAACGCTTTAGGCGAATTTGATACATTGGGAACGGTTTCTCAGATGACCTATCGAGATAATAATTTGCAAAATGGACAAGAATATTGTTATAAAATTGAAAGTATTGGTACTTATGGCATAGAAGGAATTATTAATCCTATTTATAATACATCGCAGGAAGCTTGTGGCATTCCGAGAGACGATGTGCCGCCTTGCCCGCCAACACTGGCTGTTTCAATATTTGCGATCAGGGTGTCGCTTGCACCGATGAGGATAATTTGGTGAATATTTTGAGTTGGAATATTTGCGCGAAGCGGATGATGTCGGCGGATATAATATTTATTATGCTCCTTCCGAAAGTGCTCAGTTCCAATTGAGTTGCCAGCGTAGAAGGCGCTTCCAAAATGAGCATTGAGCATAGCCCTGAGCTTTAGGTTTAGTGGGTTGTTAATATGTAACGGCATTTGATTTTAATCAAGTGAAAGTGAGCCGAGCAATATTATTTGTGTGGACAACTGTCCTTCTTACGATTTGCCAAATACATTTACGCCGAACGGCGATGGCGCGAATGACAACTTCAAGCCATTCCCATTTTGTTTCATGAGCGTTGATTTTAAAGTGTTTAACCCGCTGGGGACAATTAGTGTATCAAACGAATGATGCGAATCTAAACTGGGATGGCACCAATCTGAATGGCGAAGAACTCGCTGAAGGCGTTTATTATTATACTTGCAGCGTATATGAACGGCGTGTAATGGTATTTTATTAAATCCTGAGATATTAAGCGGGTATATCGAACTGATTCGCGGCGATAATGTTTTAAGGGTTTAAGGGCGTAAGGGCTTATCATAATTTTACCTTTCATTCTATAAGCCTATACGCCTTTGGCATCTTTATGCCCTTTCACCTTTAAATCTTTTACACCTTTATAAAAATATGTTCAACGAATTATAGAATCGCTTGGCGTTGTACGTCCATCCGAAAGGAAGCACGAACGCACATTTTACAATCGAATCGCCGATTTCTTCAGCTTTAAAGATAGATCAAAGCGTCTCGCATAATGGCGTATGCCTGACCGTTGTTGCTTTA
>JADJNW010000007.1 GCA_016714085.1 Saprospiraceae bacterium | reverse complement strand
CATGCCCACTTCCAGCGCATTTTCATCAATATCAAAAGTATCGGTATGAATGGGCGATATAATATTTTTTGCAATATTGCCCGTGCCAAGGCGGTAAAAGCAAGCAGGCATTTGTTGTGAATAATAAGCAAAATCCTCAGCAGTCATGCGGATGGGAAGTTCCACTACATTTTCTGGGCCAAGAAATTCTTCGGCATAAGCGCGTGCGCGCGCGGTGAGTGCGGGTTCATTATATAATACTGGGTAACCAACTTTAATATCAAAATCACAAGAACCACCCATACTTTCTGCTATATTTAAAGCAATGACTTTCATACGTTTATGTGCTTCGAAGCGCCAGGTTTCGTCCATCGTACGGAAAGTACCTTCCAATTTTACTTCATTTGGAATGATATTCGTAGCGCCGCCAGTGGAGTTGATCTTGCCAAAAGTCAATACGGACGGGATGGTTGGGTCGGCGTAACGGCTTACAATTTGTTGTAATGCAGTTATGATATGCGATGTAATAAGAATTGGGTCGATACAATTATGCGGGAGGGCACCGTGGCCGCCTTTACCGTGTATGGTGACATACAATTCATCGGCCGAAGCCATATATTGACCTGGGCGCATCCCGATTTTGCCAGCTTCCAGCGGCGGATGCACATGCTGTCCGAAAATGCTGGTTGGTTTAGGATTTTCTAAAACGCCTTCTTTAATCATAATCGACGCCCCGCCAGGAAAGAGTTCTTCTGCCGGTTGGAAAATTAATTTAATCGTGCCTTTTAATTCATTTTTAATATGATATAAAATTTTAGCCGCGCCCAATAAAGATGAAGTATGCACATCATGTCCGCAGGCATGCATGATGCCATCATTTACCGATTTGTAAGGAACATTATTAGCTTCGAGAATTGGGAGGGCGTCTATATCCGCACGCAGGGCGACAACTTTGCTCCCAGGATTCTTGCCTTCGATCAGCGCGACCACGCCATTGCCAGCCACGCCATGTTGATGCGGAATGCCAAATTCAGTGAGTTTTTTAGCAATAAATTTACCCGTTTCCACTTCTTGAAAGGACAGTTCCGGGTATTGATGCAAGTGCCGTCGGGCTTGGACAATTTCATTAAAATATGCTCGGGATAAAGCTTTAATTTTTTCTTTTAGCATAATTTTTTATTAATGTAATGGAATTTTGGAATTATGATATTAATCGATATATTCCAGTTTTCCATAATATAATACCGTATGATACCAATGCGTCACCTTTCCATTTTGTTGGTGGCGTTCAAAGATAACGCGCAAGGCGTCCATAGCGTTATGAAATTGCGGGCTATCTTCTTCTAAAGCATAAGAACAAGATTGATAACGCCCTTTTAATCCTTCAAAATCAAACACTTGTGTATTTTTAAAAATAACTTGCTGCCAATTTCCTTTTCCAAAGAAAAGATCAAACATGGCATCCCCCGGATAGGCTTCTTTCACTTTTTTATAATCGGATGAATATTCTAAAAGATAATCTTCGTACTCCTGCATGAATTGAGAACGTTCATTTTGACGGTAATTCCAAAGTAATAAAACGAATCCATTGGGTTTTAATATACGCTGAAATTCGCGCCGCGTTGCGGCTGGCTCAAACCAGTGAAAAGCAGTGCCAACCGCAATAAAATCAACGCTTTTGTTGGCAAAGTCGTGCTTTCTGCCGTGCCGTCAATGCTTATAAAATTATTATAATGATGAAATAGTTGCTCCGCCGCCTGCCGCATCTCAAGGTTGGGTTCTACCGCATAAGTTTGATTTCCATTTTCCAAGAATAATTCGGTCAGCTTGCCGGTACCAGCGCCGATATCCGCTACAATAGATGGAGGGGTAAGATTTAATTCCGATTGAAGAAAATCCATCAAAGCAGCCGGATAAGTTGGGCGATAGCGAATATAATATTCAACGGTTCGTGAAAATCGAGTAGTCGGATTTTGATTCATACGATAAATGATTAAAATTCGTTAAAATTATAACGCAATCAGCAAGTAAAAAACATAAAATATATCGTTTGGAGCATTTTTCAAGGTTTTTAACCAAATATAATTTTAAGTAAAATAAGCTTATTGTCTTTAAATTTCAAGCATCTTGATTTTACATGAATAAATAAATTGTATAATGACTTTTATCATTGTTTTCATTCTGAAAGGCACCTAATTTTCATCGAATTGAAAATTTTTTTAGAAAAAATCGACGAAATTTTACGCAAAATTTTTCGTTTTAAATTAAATTGTAGGCAAAATTAAAATCGGCTCATAACAAAACGATCAAATCAATTCTCTGAATTTACCTCCACGAATAGACAAAAATTGAGTGCAAAAAATTGCTCTTTTATCCTAGTTAACAAATTTATAAACATTTTTCCTTGACAATCAGATATATCGGTTCTAAATTTGTGTAAATTTTGACTTCGTGTTTATTTTACACTTAGCAAATATAATTTGTTTCATCATATAATCCTATCACAATGCTCAAGAAGCAATATCTAAAAAACAAGCCTTTGTGCAAAGTCACGTTTAGCCTTCCTGTGGAGGCAGCCCCAGATGCCATCGAAGTAAAGCTGTTGGGCGATTTTAATGATTGGCAATGGGAACAAGGCACCGTCATGAAACTCAGCAAAGCCGAGTACACGATTACGCTGGAACTGGAAACCGGTCGCCAGTATGAATTTCGTTAGTTGATCGACAACTATATCTGGGAAAACGACTGGGAAGCCGATGGCTATGTGCCCACGCCTTTTGGGGTGTATAATTCGATTATAATCCTGGAAGAAATAGCGCTGGAAATGCCTGTGCAAACTGCACCAAAATCAACCAAAGCTGCGCCAGCAAAGAAACCAGCTACCAAGAAAACGCCTGTGAAAAAAGCAACGAGCACAGCAGATGATTTGACAAAGATAGAAGGCATTGGCCCGAAAATCTCGGAAATCCTGAGCGCTAATGGCATTGCGACCTTCGCCGACCTGGGTAAAGCCAAAGCAAAAGATTTAAAAACGATCCTGGAAGCAGCAGGTAGCCGCTATAAAATGCATGATCCTACTACTTGGCGCAACAAGCAAAACTGGCAGCCAAAGGTGATTGGGAAAAACTCGCGGCATTGCAAGAGGAATTGAAAGGTGGAAAGAAAGCTTAGGAGCTTGGAGTTGAGGCGTTTATGATATTTAGGTAAAAGACTGCTAAACTTCCTCAACCCCTAAACTATTAAAATAAACCATTTAATCTTAAACCATAATAATTATGATCACGAAGCAATTTATGAAAGCGAAGCCGGTATGCAAAGCAACTTTTACATTGCCAGTAGAAGTAGCACCGGAAGCTCAGAACGTATTGATTTTGGGCGAATTCAACAACTGGAACGTGGATAGCGCTATCGAAATGAAGAAGCAGAAAAATGGCTTTTTCAAAGGCGTAGTAGAACTCGAAACGGGTAAGGAATATCAATTCCGTTACCTCGTAGATGGCGACACTTGGGTCAACGATCAAGAAGCGGACAAGTATGTACCGACTCAATTTGGTACGGAGAACTGCGTTATCAGCACGCTGAACTAATCTATCCCGATTTTTATTTCCCTAAAAATCAGGCTTCCTTACATGAAGGCGAGCCTGATTTTTTATTATTATATTATGCTCTTGGTTTACCAATTGTAATAACCTTGGCTTCACTGGGCTTTCCTTCTAAATGCTCGCGGTTAACCGATGTAATAATATAAGTATAATTTACATTTATTTCAGGATTTTTATCATAAAACACGGTTTTCTTTTTATTTTGATGAAAGGGTGTAATATGTAAAATATTAGCAGGGTCTTCCATATCGCCTATATTTTTACCATAAAAGCGATAAACAATATAATATGTTGGCCGATTTTTCCGATCATCCCGATTGGGTTTCCATTTTAATCGAACCTCTCCATTTCTTTTATATTGCGGGCGCTTGAGTTTTGGCGCAGCAAAAGCTTTCAGGGAAGCATCTGCTACAATCGGCACCAACGCTGGGGTATGGTAATATCGCATTAGAGAATCTTTCAGGCCCAAGCGATTTTCAAGGATAGATTTTGAACTAAAAAAAGCGCTGCCTTTGTGAGTGCGTTGCGGCGGTTGAGTTGTATTTGCTTAGGTATCTCATCAGGCACATTCCATGCGGGTTGCGGATCGTTTTGCACTTTATAAGCGGCATGGCCAATATATAAATCTCGTTCGTAGCTGCGCGAGCCCCACCACCCTACCAGCGTCGCATGATCGGCAGGCGGAAATCCGATATTCCAATACAACTGCGGAATCAAATAATCAATCCAGCCAAGACGCATCCATTTTACAACATCTGCATACAAATCATCATACGTCGTAGCGCCTGCGCGCGTATCAGAGCCACTTGGATCTTTATCTTTATTGCGCCACACGCCAAAAGGGCTGATGCCAAATTTTACATAAGGTTTAATTTCATTAATCGTCGTTGAAATATTTTCAATCAAAGAATCCACATTACTGCGCCGCCAATCCTCTATATTACTAAAGCGCGCACCGTAGCGCCAGAAATCTATACTATCCGGAAATACTTCATCTTTTATTTTATAAGGATAAAAATAATCATCAAAATGAATAGCATCCACATCATATTTAGTGACTACTTCTTTTACAATATCATTAATATGCTGGCGAACCTGCGGTAAAGCCGGATTGAAATAAAAACGCCCGCCGTAGCGAACCATCCAGTCGCGGTGCGCGTGGAATGCATGATTGGGCGCAAGGCTAAGCGTATCCAAATCCATCGTAGCACGGTAAGGATTCATCCAGGCGTGAAATTCAAAACCCATTTTATGCGCTTCATCGATCATAAATTTCAAAGGATCATAGTCTGGCGCTGGTGCAAGTCCTTGTCTGCCAGCCAGATACTTCGACCAGGGCGCTAATTCCGTAGGATAAAGCGCGTCACCCGTTGGGCGAATTTGCACAATAATCGCATTCAAGCCAACCTGCTTATATTGCTCCAGCAAGGTTTTAAATTGCTCTTGAAGCGCAATGGAATTGGGAGAAGGCTGACGCGGATAGTCAATATTGGCAACGGAAGCGACCCATACCGCGCGGAATTCGCGTTTCGGGGCATCGATTTGGGCATTTATTTGAAAAAAGAGTAAGCAAAAAGTAAATAAATGTAATATTCTCATAATTACTGTGTTTCCGACAAATTTACAAGAATGTTCTAAACCTCCAACCTGAAACCTCCAAACTCCCAAACTTTAAACCTTAAACTATCAAACTTTAAACCCTACACTCCTCCAACAGCCACTGTTTATTGACAACATTTTCGGTATCCTCCACTTTTTTGCGCAAAGCCGTCAGCTTTTCTCCCAGCGTTTTCTTTGAAAATGTAGATGCATTATGCTTAATAGTCGCCAGGCTTTTGCAAAACGCAATAGATTCGTATAACTTTTTTTCTCGGCGGTGGTCATTTTGCGATTGCGAATGACATAAATTCGGAAAGTCTCTATCAAGCTATGAAATGCTTCGGTATCTTTCAAATCATAATAAATACGCAACTGTAAAAAAGTGGTACTCAAGTGATAAGTCACATCTGTGAATTGTACATCGCGCAAGACTTCCAAGGCATTATCATATTGTTTTGTATTATAATAAAAATTAGCAAGGTTATAATTATAAGCATTTTCGCGCCGCGAAGCCAATAATTTGTCTTTGTAATCCTGAATAAACTGCTCGGTCCACGCAAATTCCTTGAGGTTGCAGCCAAGCGTAATCACATTTTTATAATCCCATTCCGAAATCAAGCCATTATTAAGAAGTAGTTCCGTATTCAAGCCTTGTTGGTACAAATTAAATAGCTCACGGTGGAATTGACCATGTCCCATCTTGATCTGGCGGATGCAATAATTATTGGCGAAATTATACAAATCGCGCCCCTCTGCCGCGGTGATTCGATCCATTTTATTGCTCAAAATATCTTTCAACCGCTCATAATGCACAGGATTATTCTCTTCGCGCATCGTCATTAAAATGGTATAAAAGAGCAAAATAGAAGTATCGTTTTCAAACGTATCTAAATTTTTTTGCACATAAACCAGGAGTTCTTCCAGAAAACCAAAATCATAGTTGGTGCTAAAAAGCATCATATTCGCTACGAGATGGCAGCAATTGCGCAGCTTTTCGACGATATAAAAACGGTCAAGATGATGTAACATTTTCTGAAAGGAATCGGTTTTGGAGCGATCCACATAACCGCCACTGTAAAACGCCACCAAAGAATTGAAGCGATAGCTCACAAAATGATAGTCACCATTATGATAAGGATATTGCTCGATGGCTTTTTCCAATTGCTTGGCGCGATTGGTTAGCAGGTCAAATTGATTGACTTCGTAAGCGGACTCCAACGTGAATAATTGCTCTCTAAGTGGCTGTGATTCAAGGTATTGGTATGCCAAATAGCGATTGTACAATTTTTTCAGGTAGGACATGACATTGTGCAACTTCTGCTCGTCCTGTTCTTCCCCCGGAAATAAACGTCCAAATAATTTATCCCGATCCATCTGCCCATTGGGCTTATCGATATATTCCAGCACAATTTCCAGCAATTCCCTGGTTTTATCGTGCTGATTAAAATAGGGTGAACAAGTAAATTGATAAAAACGCTCCCGATCGCGCACCGGAATCTCAGAGATATATCGTACAATTTTACTTTGATGATGCATGATTTATATTTTTCAAATACAGTTAATGCCTTTTATTTTAGTTTAAAAAACTATAAATCAATCTTTTACAAACATGTCCAATAAAAAAACGCGTCAGTAAGATACGAAAATGTACTTACAAAGGAAAGTCTTTTGGCCGACTTTTGTATCATCAAAGGAAATGAAGCACATTAAAGACGACTAAAAAAACACGACTCGCTACTAGCAAATTATAATTCCTGAAGACGACAACACATTACTAAGACGACCAAAAAAACGACCACTGCCAACAAATTTTTAATCCCACGCAAACACTATGAGACTGCACATAGAAAAGTATTTAATAATAGCAGCTCTCTTTTGTTTCGACAAAAAGTTATAATCTCATGAGTGGTTTTGGGAAGGGTATCGCAAGCAGATTGCGGTACCCTTTTAGTTTTTTGTTTAGATCAGAGATGCGAGAGGTCAGAAGTTGGACTTCCAGACCTCGTACTTCCAACTTTGTATTTCAATATCTTTTATTGCCCTATGACCAACTCCACCACTGTATCCCATTCATTCGCATCGAACTTAGGCAATTGCAACAAAATCATATCTTTGGTTTCTGATAAAATTTTTACTGCACTCTTATCCTTGAATAATTGCGCTGATTTTACTTTTTTACCCTGCGTAGGCACTGCTACTACTGCATCTTGCCAATCCAGAATATGCACGTACCATGTATCGCCCTTCTGCGTCACCACACCCCAATCACGCACCGCCGCCGCAACGCCGCGCGTACCGTAAATCGTTTCGCCGTATGTATCCAGCCAAGTGCCCATTTCTCTAAGTGTTTTGCCAAATTCGGGTTGAATTTTCCCATTCGACATCGGCCCGACATTGAGTAAAAAATTCGCATTATGACCAGCAGAGCGCACTAAATAATGCACTAAAGCTTTAGTGCTTTTATAATTTCGGTCGTAAATATTGAAACCCCAGCTATGATTCATCGTTTCGCAGGTTTCTAATGGCAAGTCACCAATTTTGGAATCTCCGCTAAATCCAGTGGTATTGCCTCCGGGTAAATCTTTTTCAAACATCTGGAAATCCTCACCAGCAAAGGGTTCTACGTGATGATTGTTGCCAATCAGACAAGCTGGTTGCAGTTTATGAATCAATTCATAAGTCTTTTCCAAGCGCCAATCCACGCGGGTTTCTTTACCTTGTAATTTATGATCCCACCAGCCATCAAACCAAATGCCGCCAATCGGGCCGTAATTGGTCAACAATTCTGTCAACTGCGCGTCCATATAATCCAGGTATTTATTGAAATCCCCACTTGCAGGTCGTCCAGCAATATCATTCCCAGTACTGCCTCTCGGAAAATAATCAGGATGATGCCAGTCCAAATGAGAATGATAAAAAAATAATTTAATGCCTTGCTTTTGGCACTCGTCCGCCAGCATTTTCAATACATCCTTGCCATAAGGCGTGCGTTCCACGATGTCATAATCAGAAATTTTACTATCCCACATCGCAAAACCGTCGTGATGCTTGGAGGTAATCGTAATGTACTTCATCCCCGCCGCTTTGACGAGGCTCACCCATTCAGCAGCATTGAATTGCGTAGGATTGAAGGCATCGGGCAGTTTTTCATAATCTTTGATGGGGATGCGTCGATTATTCATGACCCATTCGCCGTCGCCCAGAACGCTGTACACACCCCAGTGAATAAACATTCCGAATTTGGCATCCTGAAACCAGTGCCGGGCTTCCAGGTTTTCGGGCGCAGGTTGGTAATTGTTTTGAGCAGTTAAAGAAAGATTGCCGATTAGCAGCAAAAGCAATAGTTGATTTTTCATACCCATTTAATTTTGTTGGCAAAAGATACAAAAACTAAAAACACGCTTGAGCCCCTGATGCCATTTTGCTTCAGATTAAATGGGAATTTTTTAAGGTTTTGAAACAGATTAAAAGTTTTTTACGAATGTAGAGAAGGAAAGTTTCAGAAAAACAATAGAATTAACGCCTTTTGATGCCCTTGAGGAAAGCTTTTTTTATTTTTTTCTTGCGGAAAGGATATTTTTTTAATCTTTTTTGCCACTATTTTTTGTCATTTTCGATCTATATAAAACAGGAAGTTTAATATTTTTTTATCATAAAAAATTAATTATCAACACATTAACAAAGGATAGCATTTTATAAAAAATCCAGTAAAAAAAATATTTGTACTTACTTTCCCTGGTTTTCGGGCCGAGATTTGTATCATCAAAAGCAAACAACGGAAAATAGCAACTAACAAATAAAATCAGAAAACAACCTACTAGTTATTAAAAGAAATAACGATTTACTATTGACAGATTTTTAATCCCTTTGAAACACTATAATCCCATGAAAATTTTAGGGGGATATCAAAGGATATCCTTTATTTTTGGTATGTAGATAGCCTCTCAAAGCTCATTTAGAAACCGGTTGGTAACCCCAGCCGGTTTTTTTTTGCCCTCCCAAAAATAGTTTACACTAACGATTTTACCAAATCTACCACGCCACTAATAATATATTGTACTGCAATTGCCATCACGATGAAGCCCATAATGCGCGACAATGCTCGCATTCCCGCCACTCCCAGAACCCGATTAAAATAAGGCGCCGACCTTAAAATCAAAAATACGACCAAACCAGTCGCCAGGATAACGAAGGCAATGACCAATTTGTCCAACCACTCCGAACGCTCGGCGCTCAAGCTGATAAGTAAGGAAATCGAACCTGGGCCCGACAAAAGCGGCATGGCCAAAGGCGAAAAAGAAATATCCTGCTTGTGCAGGGCTTCTTCGGTTACTTCAGGACTAATTGCGCGGGTATCCTCAAATTTACTGCTCAGCAGACCATAACCGGAACTCAGAATTACCAATCCGCCTGCAATGCGCATCGCATTAATGCTAATGCCGAAAAAACTCAGGATCAACGTACCCGCAAAAAAGAAAACCAGCAAAATAGCGGTGAAATAAATGCTGGTGTATAGTACCGTTTTATTCCGGGCACGTTTTGTATAATTAGCGGTCATGCCCAAGAATACTGGCACTGCTCCGATAGGATTGACTACTGAAAATAAAGATGCAAGTACTGCAACAAATAATCCAATAATTTCATTCATAATATAGAATATTATTTTGTGATAACACAAATATTCATCTAATTCCGAATATTATTTTAAATTTATTTCCAAATACATCATATGCTTTAAAAAAGTTCATCTTTTCTAAAAAAACAAGAGGTATCATTTTATTTTTATGGCAAAGCTATCTTCATGAAAATTAATTTCCTTTCTATCCTTGTATTATTTATTATTGCTTGCAAACGCGAATCTACTGAGGAAAGAGCTATCTTAAAATTTAATACAGAAACTACCCCAACTACTGAGGCTTGCGTGTTTCCCAGCTTATTTACTACACCTGATGGAAGCTTATTGCTCACTTGGATGCATTAAACTGATTCATCAAATCAACTAATGGTGGCAACTTTGGAAGAAAAAGGTTGGACTATTCCTCAAGAAGTTGCTCAAGGCAAGGATTGGTTTGTTAATTGGGCAGATTTTCCAAATATTTTTGCCATGCCGGATGGGCGTTGGCTCACATTTTATTTACCGATTTATGATTCTAAGGACTATGGCTACAATATAGCTGTCCAACAATCCAAGAATAAAGGACAAGAATGGGGCGCTCCGATAACACTGTATCGCAATACACCCAATACTACCCAAGGCTTTGTTAGTTTTTTTCCAGTCAATGATCAAACAGGAATTGCCTGGTTAGAAGCTGTAGGCGGTGGAGATTCTCATAGTCATGATGACCATGGGCATGATATGATCGTTCGTACCGCTATGATTGATGGGAATGGTAAAGTAAGTGGAGAACAAATCCTCGACGACCAGGCTTGCACTTGTTGCCAAACAGATGCAGCAGCTATTCCAGGAGGTGCAATCTTAGTTTACAGAGATCGCTTGGAGGGTGAAATAAGAGATATATCTTATGTTCGCTTGCAAAATGGGGTATGGTCGACACCTAAATTATTACATGAAGATAATTGGGAAATACACGGATGCCCGGTAAACGGACCAGCCATTGACGCCTTTGCTAATACTGTAGCAGTTGTGTGGCACACAGCTTCAAACAATGAGCCCAGAGTTTGGTTAAAGTTTTCGCAGGATTCAGGTGAAAATTTTGATACCCCTATTCGCATTGATTTGGGAAATCCATTAGGGAGAGTAGATATTCTAATGTTGGATGAAGAATATGCAATAGTAAGTTGGATCGAGAAAGGAGATGCAACTGGTAGTTTAAATATAAAAATAGTCCATCGGGATGGAGAAATATTCACAAGTCAAGCGGTATCAGCGTTTGAACCAATCCGACCTACCGGATTTCCTCGAATGGCAAAGCAGGGTAATAAAATTTACATAACCTGGACAGAAGGAGCCGGGGAAAAAGCCACTATCAAAATGATGTCAGCAGCAATTCCTATTATATAATTTTTTCAAACAAGTGAGTGGGCATAATTAAATCTGTACAAAATTCAAGTTAATTATTTGATTTTCAAACAAATGAGACTTTCGACTGTTGACTAAAAACGGTCTAACTACTTATAAATAAATTAATATTTGTGAGATATAAACTCTTTGGTAAAAGCGGGCTTCGTGTTTCGGAGCTTTGTCTTGGCGTGATGGGCTTCGGCACCGAATGGGGCTGGGGTGCTGACTACGAAAATAGCAAACTAATTTTTGATGCCTTTACCAATGCTGGTGGTAATTTTCTGGACACTGCGAACCGCTACACGGAAGGCACGAGTGAAAAATGGCTCGGCGAATTTATCGCAGCCGACCGCGACCATTTTGTCTTGGCTACTAAATACAGTCTTTTTGATCGCAAAAACGATCCAAATTTTTCCGGCAATCACCGTAAAAACCTGATGCGTTCTGTAGAAGGGAGTCTTCAGCGCTTGAAAACAGATTATATTGATTTATTATGGGTGCATGCTTGGGATTTTATGACCCCTGTGGAAGAAGTATTGCGCGGACTCGATGACTTGGTGCGTATGGGCAAGGTACATTATATTGGTATTTCGGATACGCCTGCCTGGATTGTGGCACAAGCAAACACTATGGCGGAATTGCGCAACTGGTCATCTTTTGTCGGTTTGCAAATTGAATATAGTCTGGTGGAACGAACACCTGAACGAGAATTATTGCCTATGGCCAAGGCATTTGACATCGCGGTAACACCCTGGGCGCCGCTGGGCGCGGGGGTTTTGACGGGTAAATATTTGAAAAATGAGCATGGCAGACTGGCTGAAAATAGTATAAAACGCAGTGATAAAAATCAGGATATTGCAAAGGAAGTGGTTGCTATTGCTAATGAATTAGGCGTAAGTCCGGCACAAGTCGCCATCAACTGGACACGGCAGCACCGCGATCAGGTCATCATTCCTATTATCGGCGTGAGCAAGCCGCATCAAGTAGAAGATAATCTGGGATGCTTAGAATTTGAATTGACAAAAGAACAAGTAGAAAGACTTAATACTGCGAGTGCAATTGAACTAGGATTTCCACACGATTTCCTCAAAAGGGCGCAGGTAAATATTTATGGGGATAATTTAGATCAAATTGATAACCACCGAAAATAAAAAAGGGGACTAAATCTAGTCCCCCGAAAAAACACCTAAAACCCATATTCAAATCTTGTAAACCTTATTTCGATCCTTTTGTTGCAACTTTAATTTGGTTTAACTTTCCACTCGCTTCCTTGTCATTCTTTGCCTTTCGTCGCAACTTACATTAGTTTAGACTGTGGTCTCACAAAAAAGTCACATAATCAGAAAAAAAATTTAAAAAAAATTTTTACTCCTACCTCAGATACGTATAAACCCTTCAAAAAGGTTCGTTTTCTCCGCCCTTTTTTAATTTCGAGGCGCAAAGGTAACACATTTTCAATAATTTACATAGCAATTATCTAAAAAACCTTGATACCAAAACCTGATATCTTTGCATTATCTGGGTTCGTCCAATTTGAGATTCACTTCCGTAACTTTTCCATCCCGCTGCAATTTGACTTTCACCACATCTCCTGGCTGATATTTTTCTAAAGCCAGGGATATTTCGGAACTGGAAGTAATTTTTTCATTACCAATGCCCACAATAATATCGCCCAAAACGATTTCGCCATAGCGATTGCGATAGGTCGGTTGAATACCGGCACGCTCCGCAGCGCTACCTTCCTCCACATCAATTACTAAAGCTCCTTCAACACCCAGGCGTTCTTCCCATTGTGTACGCGCTAATTCTACACCTAAACTTGGACGTTTGATCTTGCCATAGCGGATCAATTCCGGCACAACCCAGCGCACCGCATCCACAGGAATAGAAAACCCAATCCCAGCCGAAGCGCCGGAAGGGCTGTAAATAGCAGTGTTCACGCCTATCAAGCGACCAGAAGAATCCAGCAATGGCCCTCCCGAATTACCAGGATTAATAGCAGCATCGGTCTGAACGACATCGCGGATAGGAACACCTGCGACGGATTCGATCTCACGGCCCAAAGCACTAACAATACCTGTCGTCAAAGTTTGATCAAGGCCAAACGGATTGCCAATGGCATACACCGATTGCCCAACCCGCAGGTCATCAGAAGTGCCCAGTGGAATAGGGATTAATTTATTTTTTGGAGTCTCAATCTTTAATACCGCCAAGTCTTTTTCTGGAGCTACGCCAACCAGCGTCGCTTGCAAAGTACTTCGATCAGATAGCGTAACGGTGGCTCGATCTGCGCCTTGAATTACATGATAATTAGTAATAATGTGTCCTTCTTTATCCCAGACAAATCCTGAGCCTGACCCGCGTGGAATCTCGGTCACATCTCGACTCCAATAATCGCGGCGCACATTGGATGTCGTAATAAAACAAACCGAAGGCGATGCTTTTTCAAATAGTTGAATAGTAGCGACTTCGGCGGAATTCAATGCTGCATTTAGTCCATTATTTCCAGCATCAACACCAGTATTCGCCACGGTGGTAGCAGTCGCGGCATTATCATTGGCTGCTGTTTGATTGCTCTTATTTTTCCAGGCAACACCTGCAAAAAAGCCTGCGCCTAACAGCAAAATCCAGAGCAGATAGCGAAGGTTTTTCATAGCAATGAATACGTTTGTTTAGATTTAAAATTAAAATCTTTACATTAACATAATAAAGCTTTACCGGCAAAAAGGTTCTATTGCAGAGATACCTCTGACATAGTTTTGTTTGCATGATGAATGTAAACAAAACTGCAAGTATGATCACTTGATCAGGTTTTCCGCATCTTTTTCTTAGCTGCCGGAAATAAAATATTATTCAGAATCAAGCGATAGCCAGGAGAATTGGGATGCAAATTCAGATCCGTGGGTGGATCGTGCACAAAATGGCGATAATCTTCGGGGTCGTGACCACCATAAAAAGTCCAGGTGCCTTCGCCAAAAGTGCCATGAATATAGCGAGATTCATGGGCTGGTTTATTTTCGCCTAAAATCAACACATTCGGTTTAATATATTGTTTGCGAAAAGCAGTGGTTTGGCCCATAAAACCTTTCACCGTGCGGGTATGATTCTGCGTCAGCATCGTTGGCACAGGATCCCATTTTGCAGAAAAATCGAATAAAGTGAAATAATCCTGCTCGGGCGGCACGTTCCGGCCGTAGTTATTATCGATGCTGGAATGCTCATATTCATAAGGATTTCGAGACAATTCAAAATTGCGGAAAGCAAAAGTTTTGGAGAAATCGAGTTTATCCTGAGCATTTGGATCGGCACCGTCACCATCGTATTCTTTGGTGCAAATATCCAACCCATCGGCAGCCAATGCAATATCATAAGTATCTGTTGCTGAACACATTGCAAACATAAATCCGCCACCTACAACAAATTCACGGATTTTTTTGACCACCGCCAATTTGAGTTGTGAAACTTTGGTAAAGCCCATTTTCTTGGCTGTTTCTTCTGCTTTTCGCACATGCTCCCGATACCAGGGTTGATTAGAATAATTCCGATAAAATCGACCGTATTGCCCGGTAAAATCTTCATGATGTAAGTGCAGCCAATCGTATTTGGCGAGTTCGTCGTTGAGCACATCTTCGTCGTAAACTGTTTCATAAGGAATTTCCGCATACGTAAGTGCCAGTGTAACAGCATCATCCCAGGGTTGAATTTCATCGCCCTTTTCATTCTCCGAAGGGGTATAAACCGCAATTTTAGGTGCAACTTCTAATTTAATTGCATCCATATTGACCTCAGGATGAGCGATTTCTTCTAAAATTTTATTGAATTGCGCATCTGCAATTATCTCATAACTGACTCCACGCGTAATGCACTCTTTTCAAAAATCACATTGTGTTTGAAAGCGAAACTTCCGCCGCGATAATTGAGCAACCACCAGGCTTCGGCGCCATTTTGCAGCGCCCAATAAGTGATACCGTAAGCTTTGAGGTGGTCGCGCTGTGATTCGGGATCCATCGGAAGCAATAAATAAGCAGCCTGCATTTGGAAAGCAAACACTGCGAAGAACGCTACCATTATCAGTCGTCTCATTGGCACTCCTAGCATTTTTTGAATTAAATCTTTCATACAACAGTTGGGTTCAAAATTATAGTGTTGTCGGGAAATTAAGTGTTAAAGTTTGTGAAGAAATTATGTTTTTCGCTGCTTTTTTTTGGCAGCCGGGAAAAGTATATTATTGAGAATCAGTCGATAACCCGGTGAATTAGGATGCAAACTCAAGTCAGTTGGAGGGTCTTCCAGGTGATGGCGATAATCTTCGGGGTCATGGCGCCATAAAATGTCCAGGTGCCTTCCCCAAAAGTGCCATGGATATAACGCGACTCACCTGCGGGTTTATTATCTCCTAAGGTCAAAACATTGGATTTGATATATCCTTTGCGGAAAGCAGTGGTTTGTCCCATAAAGCCTTTCACGGTGCGGGTATGATTTTGCGTCAGCATCGTCGGCACAGGATCCCATTTTGCAGAAAAATCGAATAATGAAAAATAATCCTGATCGGGCGAAATTCTCCTACCTCTGCTATTGTCAATGCTGGCGTGCTCAAATTCATTGGGATTAGTGGTAATTTCAAAATCCCGAAATGCGAAGGTTTTGCTAAAATCCAGTTTTGATTGTGCGTTGGGATCAGCGGAATCGCCATCGTATTCTTTTTCACAGATATCCACGCCATCTGCAGCTAAAGCAATATCATAAGTATCTGCTGCTGAACACATTGCAAACATAAACCCGCCCCCTATGACGTATTCTTTGATATTTTTCACAACCGCCAATTTGAGTTGAGAAACCTTGGCAAAGCCCAGTTTTTTCGCGGTTTCTTCCGCTTGCCGCACATGCTCCCGATACCAGGGTTGATTGATATAGCGGCGATAAAATCGACCATATTGCCCGGTAAAATCTTCATGGTGCAAGTGCAGCCAATCGTATTTTGCAAGTTCGCCATTGACTACTTCTTCGTCATAAACTACATCATAAGGAATTTCTGCATACGTAAGTGCCAGTGTTACAGCATCATCCCAAGGTTGAATATCAATTCCTTTTTCGTCTTTTTTCGGCGAATACACAGCGACCCTGGGCGCTACCTCCAATTTAATCGCATCCATATTGACCTCAGGATGAGCGATTTCCTCCAAAATATGATTGAATTGTGCATCTGCAATGACTTCGTAACTTACGCCGCGTGTAATACATTCCTTTTCAAAAATCGGATTATGCTTGAAGGCGAAACTTCCGCCGCGATAATTGAGCAACCACCAGGATTCGGCACCGTTTTGCAGCACCCAAAAGGTGATCCCGTAAGCTTTGAGGTGATCCCGCTGCGAGTCGGGATCCATCGGAAGTAAGATATAAGCGGCTTTTGCCTGTAAGGCAAAGGCAACAAGCAGGGCCACAGTTATCAGTCGTCTCATCGGCACTCTTTTTCGGCGCTAAAAATTTATGTAACTAATTGTTTAACACTGTATTGGTTTTAAATTTATGCGTGGTCGGGTGAAAATCAATATCGCTTAGCAAAAGCTCCATTTTAAAAGCATTTTCGCTCATTTCGTCTATGGCTGGGTAAGCATTTTCTGCTTGGCTGATGCGGAAATAATAATCTTTACCTTTTTCAAAATTAAGATAGATCATTTGCTCAGAAAAATTCAATTCCTGAATAATTCCGAGTTGCGCGTCGTTAAATTCTAAAACCGTGTAAGATTGCGGCGCAAGTCTCACCGGTCTATCATAATTCAAGTGCGTTTTCAAGCAAAAACCGGTCATTCGACCTTGATGCAACAAGTGCAAACGAACCGTTTCAGGATGCTCGCTTTGTGCCGAAATGCTCATTGCCGACACAATAAGTAATAGGGTAAAGATGATTTTCTGCATGATCGGGTTTTTCTATCTTTTAAGAAATGAGATTCTAAAAATACAAAACTTGCTCAGTGAATTCCTGCTTTTAACAAAACTGTAACATTCTGGCGCGGTTCTGATGCGTAAAATAAAGTATTATTGCAGTTCAGTTGAAAAAAGTTTAGGAGGACAGGAGTTGAAAAGCTGAGTCTGCTTAACCTTCTAAACTCCTCAACGCTCTCAACTTTAGAAGAAAAATGGCGAATTTAACTTTCCAATATCCAGCCTGGTATCTGATTTTGTGTGTGCTGCTGGGAGCGGCGTATGCTTTGGTGCTGTATTATCGCGATAAAACCTTTCATGAACAGTCGGAGCGACTCAATTGGCTTTTGGGTGCACTGCGCTTCATTACGGTCACTTTTCTGAGTATGCTATTGCTGTCGCCGCTGCTCAAATCCTTGATTACCGAGAGCAAAAAGCCAGTTATTATTCTGGCTCAAGATCGATCAGAATCGGTGGCTGCTGAAATGGATGAACAAGAACGCACAGCTTTCCAGCAATCTTTTGAGGATTTGGTGCAAGCATTGGAGCGCGATTATGAAGTGCAGCAATATGCTTTTGGTAGCGAAGTACGTGAAGGGATCGATTTCACTTTCCAGGATAAGGTGACGAACGTCTCCAAACTGCTGACGAACGTTTATGATTTGTACAGCAACCAGAATCTGGGCGCTATTATACTCGCCACCGACGGTATTTATAATGAAGGCAGCAATCCTTTGTATCTGAATACTAAACTCACCGCGCCGATTTACACGGTTGCTTTAGGTGATACCACTGTAAAAAAAGACGTAATTCTCAAGCGGGTTTTTCATAATAAAATCGCTTATCTCGGCGATAAATTCACCGTTCAACTAGACATCGCTGCTCAAAATAGTACTGGAGCGAATACGAGTCTCAGCGTTTATAAATTAGAAGGAAACAATGCTCGAAAATTGCAGCAAACGCCTGTGAATATTGATCGGAGCGATTTTTTTATCACGCGAGAAGTAGTGTTGGATGCCGACCAAAGCGGCGTGCAGCGCTTTCGGATTGTAGTAGAGCCAATCTCTGGCGAAGCCACCAACGCCAATAATAGCAAGGAAATCTTTATCGATGTGCTCGATGCGCGCCAGAAGATTCTGATCGTCGCCAACTCGCCGCATCCCGATGTGACCGCGCTTCGTCAGTCTATCAACGCCAACAAGAATTATCAAGTGGATTTGGCTTATGCCAATGATATCAAAGTAAATATTACAGATTATGATTTTGTAATATTGCATCAACTGCCAAGCCGGAATTTTGATGCTTCGGGCATTATCAATACTTTGCAAAAAGAGCGTATTCCACGACTATTCATTGCAGGGATGCAAACGAATTTTTCGCGCCTGAATCAATTGCAATCCCTGGTCACCATTCAATCTGATGGTCGCAACTCCAACGATGTGCAAGGCCGCCCTGTCGGGACCTTTAATAATTTCACTTTGAGTGAGGATTTATTACAAAATCTGCCCAATTTTCCACCCTTAACTGCGCCTTTTGGAGAATTTGAACCTGCGCCAGATGCAGCGGTCTTGCTCACGCAGCGCATTGGTAAACTGGATACGCGCTATCCTTTGTTTGTTTTGGGTGAAGAAAATGGTGTAAAAGTGGGCGTACTGTGTGCAGAAGGCATTTGGAAATGGCGTTTGTTCGACTTTTTGCAACATCAAAACCATCAGATTTTCGATGAAATTCTGGGCAAATCGATACAGTTTTTAAGCTTGAAAGAAGATAAACGCAAATTCCGCGTGACACCAACTAAGAATATTTTCAATGAAAACGAGCCGGTGCTATTCGATGCCGAATTATATAATGATAATTATGAATTGATCAACGAACCCGATGCACGAATCGTAATTACCAACAGCAGCGGCAAGGATTTCGACTTCACTTTCAATAAAAATGGGCGTTCTTATTCTTTGAATGCAGGCATTTTCCCAACGGGCAATTATACTTTCCGGGCTTCGGTGACGAATGCCGGGCAAAACCTCACGGCTACCGGGCAGTTCAGTGTACAACCTGTTCAGTTAGAGCTATTTGAAACAACCGCTAATCATAGTTTACTTCGACTGCTCAGTGAACAATACGGCGGAGCAATGGTCTATCCTGATAATGTAGCTCAAATTGCTGATTTAATCAAAGATAAAGGCACAGTAAAACCGGTCATTTTTGAAACCTCCAAGACGAGAGCTGTTATTAACTTAAAATGGATTTTTTTCTTGCTCTTGTTGCTCTTGACGGGCGAATGGTTCTTGCGAAGATATTTTGGAGCTTATTGAAGCTGGTTTCTGGCTGCTTGCGGCTTGTTGCTTTTTTTTGAAATGGATGGAAAGATATTGAAATGTATTGTCTCACTTCCGACTTCCCATTTCCGAATTCCCACTTCATCAAAGTGTTTGCACAAAGCGCATAGCCGCAGCGGGATTGGTTGCCAAAGGAATATTATACACATCACAAAGCCGCATCAACATTTGCACATCAGGTTCATGGGGGTGCTTGCCCAAGGGGTCTCGAAAAAAAATCACCATATCAACCTTGCCTTCCACGATCAAACTAGCGATTTGCGCGTCGCCGCCGACTGGCCCGCTTGCCATTTTATTTACTTGCAGCCCTGCGCGTTCGAGGTGCGAACCCGTTGTGCCCGTGGCAATTAGATCAATACTTTTGCTCTGAAACAAATCAAAATGATCTTTAATAAAAGCCACCATTTCAGCTTTCTTGCCGTCGTGGGCGATAATTGCAATCGTCATTTTTCAAATTTAAAATAGGAAATAAGAAATGTGAAATTAATAGACTCGTTTCAAGTTTTCAAATATCGTATTTCAAATCTCTTATTTGAATAATTTCTTAAAGAAATGTCAAAACTGACCAGCAATACATTTTACTATTTTAAAAGCTGTACTTTTACTCGCAAATGCACACCTATTATAAACAAAACCAAGCTATAATGAAAAATTTGTTCTTTAATTTTTGCGCTTTTGCATTATTGGTTTTAGCAATGACAACCAACGCTAATGCTCAAAACAACAAGCCTGCACCCAGCCCGGCCAGTAAAGTCACTCAAATGGTTGGCTTGACTGAAGTTACGGTAGAATATTCTCGCCCAAGCGTGAAAGGCCGTACTATTTTTTCGAAAGATGGTTTGCAAGCTTATGGTCAAACCTGGAGAACCGGCGCCAATGCTGCGAATAAGTTCACTTTCAGTACGGAAGTCACGATCAATGGCACGAAATTGCCAGCAGGAGCTTATACCATGACGACTGTACCTGGCGCAGATGAATGGAAAGTGAATATTTACAAGTACGACGGCACGAATTCCGGCGCTTACGCAGAAAAGAAAGCAGACGCGAGCTTTATGGCGAAGTCTATGAAATTAGGAGAGGTGAAAGTGGAAACTTTTCTGATTGACATTAACAATATCACCGATACTAGCGCGGTGATTAATTTAGTTTGGGAAAACACTGCCGTTTCTATTCCATTTGAAGTGCCAAAAACCTGGTAATTCTTACTGAAAGAGATTTGGCTTGAAAACCATTAGTGCTTGGATGCATTAATGGTTTTTATTTTGATTGATCGAATATGCTTTTTATCAAACAGATATATAATTAATAATTCTATAATATCTTAAAGAAATGTGAAAACACTTTAGGAGTTCTCAACCTGATTTTTAAAAGCTGTACTTTTACTCACAAATGCACACCTATTATAAACAAAACCAAGTAATAATGAAAAACTTGTTTCGTAACATTTGCGCTTTTGCAGTTATGGCATTGCTTACAATCAATGTAAATGCCCAAATCAGAACACCCGCCCCAAGTCCGGGGAGCAAACTGACACAATCTGTTGGTTTAACGGAAGTTACAGTTGATTATTCTCGCCCAAGTATGAAAGGTCGCACGATCTTTGCGGCAGATGGCTTACAGCCTTACGGCGTTACCTGGAGAACCGGCGCCAATCTGGCCAACAAATTCACTTTCAGCACCGATGTAAACATCAACGGCAAGGATTTGAAGGCTGGAGCTTATACAATGACCTCTGTACCAGGCGCTAACGAATGGAAGATTAATTTATACAAGTACGAGTCAACAAACTCTGATGCTTATGCTGAGAAGACGGCTGATGCGAGCTTCATGATTAAGCCGATGAAATTGAATGATATGGTAGAAACTTTCACTATTGACATCAGCAATATCACGAACGCAAGCGCTACGATTGATTTGAGCTGGGAAAAAACAAAAATTAGTATCCCGGTGAGTGTACCTACTGACAAAATAGTATCGGCTTCTATTCAAACTGTAATGGCTGGCCCAAGCGCCAATGACTACTACGCTGCTGCCAGCTACTATTTATCTGAAAAGAAAGAATTGGACAAAGCTTTGGAATGGGTGAAAAAAGCGAATTCTATGGGCGAGCCACGTTTCTGGATGATGCGCACGGAAGCCCTGATTTTGGCGGAATTAGGCAAAAAAGCGGAAGCGATCAAAGCTGCTGAAAAGTCAATCGAATTGGCGAAAGCTGCCAACAACGCTCAATACGTGAGCATGAACGAAGCTTCTATCAAAGAATGGAAGAAGTAATAAGGGATTAACTTTTTTATAAAATATATCATAAAGCCGTTGGTGCATATTGCATCAGCGGCTTGTTTTTTATAATGCGTATTTAGCTGAATACCACCTCATAGCGCATTCCATCAGCGTCAGGGCCGATAGGCACTATAAAAATTGGAAGTTCTCCAATAGCAGGATGTAATATAGTGAAAGTGCCTTGCGGGTAATATTCATTTTTTTGTTCGGTATGAAATTCCAAAGTAAATGGCTGGCGAAATTTATCATTTTCGCTCCCCCAAGCAGTCACCGAGGTCAAAGTGGCTGGTAGTATTACTTCAGGCGTAAAACGAATGGAAAAGGTTTGATTTAAATAAGGTTTAAAATCTTCGATGGTTAATTTTTCCAGCATAGTGAAAATTATTATGAGTTATCTGTTATCGGGTCTCTTTGACGCTAAGGTCATTCTTCCACTCCATTAAATAATAGACGGAGTTAAATTCTCCAATTTTGCGAAAGCCTAATTTTTCATACAATTTTAAAGCAGGATTATTAAATTCTACATGAATGGTGACCGATTTATTAAGTGTCGCAGCTTTTTTGAAAGTGTCTTCTATGATAGCCGTACCAATGCCTTTACCTCTAAAGCCAGGTAATAATGCAATATCCACGATACGAACTTCTTGTGCACTGTATTTCCAGTGAATATAAAGACGCCCAATAGGTTCATTATTATATTCTATAATTTGGAATTCAGCATTTTTATAAAATTCCTGATAATATTGATGCTGCGCAATAAATTGCTGGGTAAGAAATGCAGCTTTATCTTCATCACGCCAATCCGGCACCAGAGCCATTTCTTCGGCCCTGGTGCTGGCGTATATTTCATACAATGCAGGCAAATCTGCCTCCGTTATTAAACGCAATGCGATTGTAACTTCTGCCATCCTATGTCCTCGGCGGGAATACTCCCTGCAAAGCAATATTAAAATTAAGCGTCAAGTATGGCATCATATTATTATGCGGCTGATCGCCGCCGGCTGGCGCTAAGGTATTATCGTTCATAAAGGTTGATGACCCTATCGCCGCAATATAAGCATTACCCTGCGAAGAAGGAGCAAGATTATTGCCAGATGGCTGATTGGTATCGCCAACTTCAGATACGGTGCGTACAATATGAGAATGTGAAGGGATTTCACTTTCCAGCAAGGACACTGTTTCTGAGCCTCCCGTTTCGCCAAGGTCGTGTAAAGATAAACCTGGTCCTTGCCCTGGTTGCATAGGCGCTCGCCCTTGCAAATCAGGTAAAGCAAAATTGGATTTACCGTTACCGCCATAAGTTGTACCCAATAAGGAGAAAAGTGCCGTATTTTGCGAAAGCGGTAGCAATTGTCCATCACAAAATGCCCAGCCTTTGGGCGCAAAATTAAAAGGGAATATACGTATTTCGGCTACAAATGGATCTGCCATGATAATTAAATATTTTAATATAAAATGCCCTTTTATTTAAGAGCGTTTTACTAAAGGATTAATAAATAAGGATTCAAATGATCAGATTTCATATTTCAAATCAAGTTGGCGACGGAAAAATGCCAAACAAAGAAATAATGAAATTAACACATAGGTAAGGCTGGAAGTTAGTATGAGGCTGGCTTCCGCCCACTGAACCAATAGTGCCTGCGTTCATGTTAATACTAGGAGAATCCTGATAAAACATTCTGATTGTTGCCGATTTAGCAATTACATTCTGTGCAGGGCTTGCTACAGTTGCTTGTGAATCAGCTACAAGCATCGGGTGAGAATGCGCTGGTAATTGATTGACAGTGAGCGTAATTTCTTCTGCACCGCCCGATTCTGCAAGGATAAATCCGTTGCCTTGATGGATCGGAAGTCTCCCGCGCAAATCAGGCATGGCGAAAGTGCTTTGTCCATCGCCGCCATACGTCGTGCCAATTAAATTAAACAAAGTTTCATTTTCGGAAATAGGCAATAATTGCCCTTCACAAAATTGCCAGCCTGCCGGCGCAAAATTGCCAGCAAACATTCTTATTTCGCCAACATAAGGTTGAGCCATGATATGATAGATTTTAAGGTGTTAATCAATAATAATTTAAGCCCTGGGCGGAAACATCCCAGCTATAGCAATACAATAGGTTAAGCCTGGAATCGGGGATTTGCCTTTTAAATTGGGCAGACCGAAAGTAGTTTTTCCATCTCCGCCAAAGGTCGTACCGATTAGACTAAACAAAACAGGGTTTGCGCTAATATTTAGCAATTGTCCTTCACAGGCCATCCATCCTGGCGGAACGAATGGGAAGGAAAATAAATTAATTTCTCCAACAAAAGATCCCATGATATGAACAGTTTAGGGTTTATTATAAATTTAAGTCGGGCTCGGGAATATTCCTTGTAATGCGATGCAAAAACTCAGCGTTAGAAACGGTTGCATATTTAAATGTGCCTGAGATCCTCCGGTATTGGTAATTGTGTTAGCTGGCAAAGCCAATAAGCTTTGAGGGGGTGCGTAGTTATTATTTGTACCGGTATCTGCAAAAAAAGCATTGGTCGGGTTTTGCAAATTAGCAGAACTAACAGAAGCGTTCACCACATGGGTATGTGTAGGTATCTCTGCAATGCTCAAGGTATGTGCCTGTTCGCCACCGCGTTCTCCGAGTGTGTGACCGCTCCCTACGTGTATAGGTGTGCGCGCACGCAAGTCGGGTAAAGCAAAATTGACGCGACCATCACCTCCGAAGGTAGTACCAAGTAGAGAGAAAAGTGCCTGGTTTTGGTTGATAGGTAGCAATTGACCGTTGCATAACGCCCAGCCTTTGGGTGCAAACACGAAACTCATTATCCGAATCTCGGACAAAAAAGGTTCAGCCATAACTTATGGGTTTTAGTGTGAAATAATAGTATTATTCTTAAATTTCACAGGTAAGACAGTGACATGACCTGAACTCATCCTGCAATATTAATTCTTGTTTATTAAGCACACGGACAGAAGTAAGAATTCCTTTTTCTTCTACTTTTGACTTCACACTTACCACGCCTTGAGCAGTTGTAAACGATTCATCGATCTTATTTGCTTTTGCAATCGGTAGAACATAATCCCCGATATTGTCTTCTTTTGATTTTGCTAAAATTGAAGCAGCCTTTGCTAATGCTTCTAATTCAAAAAGAGATAAACAAGTCAATTTTTTCCAATTTCCACTGGATTCGCGTTTCCAAACAGGTATGGCCAACTCCAATAAACCCAAAGAATCGTGGTTTTTTTCCAAAATCGTAAAGCAAAATTGACCGCGGTTGTAAAAATAGTATTTATCTGTCGCTTTTGCAAAACCAAATAATTCTTCATTTGGCAATACCCCTGTATAAAACAATCCGTATTTGCTTTCAATTTCGCAAGGCTCCAATAGCAGTTGTAACCAAGCTTGCCATTGCTTAGTCTCAGCAAATCTAAATTTCCTGCCCAACAGCAAAGGCATTCCCATTGCATATACACTCGAAAGCTTAAGCAATGCTCGTCTCTCCATGGTCGTCTTAATAAAGTGATTCTGATTTGTTTAATTTATTTCACTGAAATGTTGGGGTGTCAAAGAAAAATGGGGTTGCTTTAAAGCCTTGTATTGGATGTGGTAACAAAAGTAGGAAATTCTTCAACTTATACGAATAGATACAGGGATTTTATTTTTTAACCTATAATTTATTGGTTTTCAAGGTTAAATAATTTTGATTTATTTTTCTTGTTTTCAAAAAAAGAAATTTGGCAATGTCTTTATTTAGACTATTAAAATACATATCTTTGGTGTCAAATTTCTACCTCATACACTATGAATCTGAGAATGAAGGATTAACATTCGATTCCCCAAACCGATTAACTTTTTTAGATTCGATAAATACTACTACTAAACAAATATTCTCATGAAATTTTCTACGACCTGGTTAGTCATGGCGCTAATCTGCGCAGCTTTTCTGTTATTCAACACATCAGAAAATCCAAGGCAGATCGGAAGCAATATTCCCATTCCTCAAAATAAGCACGAGCAAATTCCTGATGCTTACCTTCCGGAGAATCCAGTCTTAAAAAAAGATCATAACACTAGTCTTCCTAAGACGATTGTGCCGCGATCCTTACAGGCGCATGACCGAGCTAAATTTTTCCAAACCCTTCCATTTTTGGCGCCTATGATCACCGCGAGCAAGTCGGATGCCTTCACATCTGATGTGGATATGGACGGCTTTGCCGACCCCGGCGATGAGATCGAATATACTGTGACCATCAGCAACGGTATGGGCGCAATGGATGCTACGAATTTGACTTTCACCGATATGATTGATGCCAATACTACGCTGGTAGGTGGCTCTGTACAAGCATCACCGGTATCGTTGAATGATAATTACACAGCTACTGGCAATATACAAATCACGATTCCTGCTCCTGGTGTACTTGCGAATGATTTTCTGGGTACGCCGACGGCGACTGTGACGACGATAGCAAATGGTCCTACTACGCAAGGAGGTACGGTTACACTGAATGCCGATGGTAGTTTTACTTATAATCCTCCGGCAGGCTATGAAGGAGATGATACCTTTACTTATACGATTACCAATTCGCTCGGAAACAGTACCGCGACCGTTAAGATTACCGTGAGCGGTATGATTTGGTTTATCGATGCTTCAGCAGCGGCGGGCGATGGACGTTTATTCACTCCTTTTAATAGTATCACGGCATTCCAGGCATTAAATGACGGAATGGGCAATCATCCTGCGGCAGGTGACAATATTTTTATTTATTCCGGGAATTATACTGGCCCAATTACGCTTTTGAATACCCAGAGATTAATAGGACAAGGTGCAAGCGAATCCTTATCTATCATTACAGGTATTACGCCTCCTATGGGTAGTTTAGCTTTACCGGCTACCGGCGGCACGAATCCTGTTATTACGACTACAGTTGCTGCCACCAACGCGATCACCCTGGGCATGAATAACCTCATCCGAGGCTTGACCGTAGGCAATACCACTGGTCATAAAATCATAGGAAATAACTTTGGAACGGTTACTATCGGAAATGCAATGGAAGATGTAAGTCTGAATGGAACAGGTCCGGCATTAAGTTTGACAACGGTACACTGGCAGGTAAGATAGACGAACTAACCAGTGCCAGCGGCGGCAATAACGTGCTGTTAAATACGGTAGCTGGTACGCTTAATCCGGCGAGGGGAACTGTTACTTCTAATGCAGCGGGCGCGGCTTTTAGCGTTAAGGGAAGTAATCCAACGATCACTTATCCGGGAACTATCTCAAAGACTGGCAGCACAGGTGATGTAGTAAGTATAGCTAATACAACAGGAAACACGAATATTATGTTCAGCGCCGCGGTGAGCGGAGACAATATGAGTACAGGTGTTACCCTTAGCAATGCTAATAGCAATGTGACTTTTTTGTCCATCACCCTGGGTAATAGTGGAGCGCGCCTTACAAATATACCCATTGAAATTAACGGCGGCGGAAGTAGCAATACTTATAACCTGGGCGTTGTGAGTGCTTTCTCCAATAACACCACTACTTTTTCTGCTACGAATGCTGACGGTACGATCAACTGTTCCAATACCAGTACGCTCAATGCTACGAATGGACCTGCTATTAATATTGATGGCCCTGTTGGGCTTACCACACTCGGATTGACGTTTGTTTCTGTTAATGTCAGTACATCTTCTACCAATGGTATTACTATAAAAGATACCAATGGCAACTTTACAATCAATGGTACAGGTACTACAAATGGGTCTGGCGGTACGCTTCAAAATATTTCCAATCGAGGGATTGAGTTGAGTGGCATGACGACAATGACCAGCATCACCCTCAAGAATATGACCTTGAACGATGCAAACACGGTAGATAGTGGAAGTGGTTGCGATAATTCATCCAATACGGGATGTAATGCTGCTATTCATTTGAATGGCGTGGCAAATCTCACTTTGGATAACGTAGATATTGACGATGCCGCGGAACAAGGCATTAATGGTATCAGCGTTAGTAACCTTATTATGAATAACTGTATTGTCACCAATGGTGGCGATGCAAGTTCTGCTTTAGATGTGGGCGAAGACAATGTCCGCCTGGTTGGGCTATCAGGAACTTGCAGTATTTCTAACTGTATCTTCAGCTTTCCGGCGCGCAAAAACTTTGCTGTCCTGAACACTGACGTCAACCTGAACCAAATTACCTTCTCCAACTGTACATTCAGCGATACACAGGGTCGTCCTTTCAATTTTGGCGATAGCGGTATTGAATTTGACTTGATTGGAAACTCTACTACTAATATAGATGTCGATAACTGCACATTTACACGCCATAAGACGGAAGGCATACAAGTACTTCCCAGCACCAATGGTACTATGACTACGCTCGATATAGAAGGCTGTTCTTTCGATAATGACCCTTCCAATATAGTGGACGGTAGAGCGATAGAGCTTTTCCCTGACGGTACTTCGGTTCTGAAATTTAATATCGCCAATAATACCAAAATTAAAGGTAAAGGCGGCCCGATCATCACAATGAACGCAGAAGACAATACGGTCGTAGATGGTTTTATTACAGGCAATAATACTTCTGGTGGCAAAAGTGGTATCATAGGGGGCGGTACCGGCTCACCAGGTTCGGCTATTTTAATCTCTGCGCAAGAGAATTGCTCCGCTAGAATTCAAGTAGAAAATAACGTTATATCCAACGTGGGTGGTTTGGATAATACGATCTTAGCAGAAGCATTGGGCGGTACGGGCAATTTACACGTAAAAATCCTCAATAATACCATTACCACCGAATCCAGATATATCAATATTCAATCAGGTGTATCAGGTGATCTTGGTACCAATACTGTCTGTGCGCATATTGCTAATAATGCCTGTTCTGGTACTACTAGCACCACAATCGTGAGAGGACGACAAGTAACAGCAGGTCATACGTTGCAATTCCAGGGCGCAGGCGCAGGTGCAATGGAAACCGACCGATTAGCAAATAACTGGAATACCAACGGTAATACCCCAATGGCAACGGCAGCTACGGTTTCGGTAGGAGTGGCCACTATGTTCGGTTATGGAGCGACCTGTTCTTCGCCATCTTATACTCCATCTATAGTTGCAGATCCCGTGGCAGAAATGATCACAGATAATACAGTCATAGATCCGACTGAGGGAGAAGTCACGACTACAACGGTAGAGTCTGAAGACATCGAAAATATTGCGAAAACTCCAAGTACACCAGAAGAAGAACCTATTACCCAAGCCGCTGTGAAGCCAGATAAAGGAAGCAATTCACCTGTTGAAAAAATGGCACCCGATGTAACGGTTGGGCCACTCACCTTACCAGAAGGCAAAAATGTAATCATCAAATTCCGTGTAACGGTCAATACCCCTCCACTTGCCAACTGCCAGATTTCCAATCAAGGTTTGGTAATGTTCGATGGTGGATCAGTGATGACCGACGATCCGGCGGTAGGTGGTGCTACAGACCCTACGGTAACCCCTTTCAATCCATTAGTAGCCGACTTTAATGGCACACCGCTCACAGGTTGCGTTCCTTTAGAAGTTAACTTCACAGATGCTTCTACTTCGGGCGGTACTGTCAACTCTTGGGCATGGGATGTAGATAATAATAGCATAACGGATTATACCACTCAAAACCCGATGCATACCTACACTACGCCAGGCATGTACACGGTCAAGCTCACAGTGATGGACAATCTTGGTTGTACGGATACAGAGACAAAAACAAATTATGTCAATGCCGCAGAACCAGAAGTAAATATAGCGGTTGCGCCTATGTCTGTCCCGGAAAATATGGGCACACCTTTGGTTTTCACGGTGACGCGTACAGGTAGTACAGATTGCGAATTGACTGTACCCTTTACTATTATGGGAACGGCAACGAATGGCACGGATTATCCTCTAGTATCAACTTTATCTTTCACGATTCCGGCGGGTATGACTACCGCCATGCTGTCCATTACACCTACGGATGATAATATTGTCGAAGCAAATGAAACCATTATCGTTACCCTCACCGATGGTGCGAATTATAGCGTCGGTATGAATAACTTGGCGACAGGCACGATTACCAATGATGATCAGGCTACGCTGAGCATCAATAGTGTGTCCAATGCAGAAGGGAGATATGGGCACTCAAACCTATACCTTCACGGTTACTTCGGATAAAGCTGTAGATGTGCCCTTTACCGTGAATGTGAATACAGTAGATGGTACGGCTACGGTAGGTGATGCTGATTATGTGAACAACAGCACCACTTTGAACTTTGCAGGAACGGTGGGCGAAACCCAAACCTTCGATGTAACTGTCAATGGCGACATGAAGGTGGAACCCAATGAAACCTTTACCGTTCCATTGAGCATGGTAGCTGCAAGTGGGCGGAACGTTGTCATTAGTGGAATACAGGGTACTGGCACTGGCACCATCACCAACGATGACGCAGCCACCATTTCCATCGACGATGTAAGCCTAGCTGAAGGAAACGCAGGCACCACCAATTTCATCTTTACGGTTTCTTTGAGCAAAGTGGTTAGCACGGCTGTAACGGTTAATTTCACTACGGCTGATGGCACCGCAACCTTAGCGAATTTGGATTACAATATGAATTCAAATTCGATCACTTTCCCTGCAAATGGGGCTGGTCAAAGCCAGACCATTACGGTGCAGGTGGTTGGTGATGTGTTTGGAGAACCCAATGAAACCTTCTTTGTCAATTTGACCAGTATTCAGGGCAACCCGCCCAATATTAGCTTTGCCGATGCGCAGGGTTTGGGTACTATCCTGGACGACGACCTTTCTTTCTCCATCAATGATGTAACCCTGGCAGAAGGTGATGCTGGTACTACCAATTTTACCTTTACCGTTACCCGCACCAGCACGGCTACTGTCGAATCCATCGACTTTACTACGGCAAACAATACAGCCACCACAGGCGATAACGATTATGTGCTCAACAGTGGTACCCTCAATTTCGCCATCGGCGACAATAGCGAAACCATCACGGTGGTCGTCAATGGCGACATGAAGGTGGAATTGGACGAAACCTTCTTTGTCAACCTCAGCAACCAAAGCAATGGTAGCATCGCTGATGGGCAAGGTTTAGGTACAATCACCAATGATGATCAAGCCACATTGAGCGTTAGTAGTGTGTCCAATCCAGAAGGGGATATGGGTACTCAAACCTATACCTTTACTGTTACTTTGGACAAAGAGGTGGATGTGCCCTTTATGGTTGATATAAACGCTAATGATGGCACTGCTACTCAACCCAGCGATTACCTTCCCAATAGTGCGACGCTTAATTTTGCAGGAACCGCAGGAGAAACCGAAACCTTTGATGTGACCGTCAATGATGATATGATTGTAGAACCGAACGAAACTTTTGTAGTAGGGCTACACTCCTTGACTGTTACTGGTCGAAATATCGTATTAGGCCCTGCCGGAACAGGCACCATCACCAATGATGACGCAGCTACCATTACCATCGACGATGTGACGATGATGGAAGGAGATGCGGGCACCGTTAATTTTGTGTTCAGCGTTACCTTAAGCAAAGTGGTAAGCACTGCAGTGAGTGTGGATTTTATAGCAACTGGTGTTACTGCTGCCTCAGGTGTTGATTTCAACCCCAACAGTGGAACGGTCATCTTCCCCGCCAATGGCGCTGGGCAAACCCAAACCATCACCGTTCAAGTCATTGGTGATGTGATGGGCGAAGCGAACGAAACCTTCACTGTCGATTTGAGCAATATAGTAGGTAGCCCTAGTGTTACTTTTGCCGATGCACAAGGTTTGGGCACCATTCTGGACGATGACCTGGCTTTCTCCATCAATGATGTAACACTGAGTGAAGGCAACGCGGGAACCACCAACTTTACCTTCACTGTAACCCGTACCAGCACAGCTACTGCCGAAAGTATTCAGTACGCTACGGCGGATAATACCGCTACCACTGGTGACAATGACTACGTCAGCACCAACGGCACGCTCAATTTTGCAATAGGCGATGATTCGGAAACGATTTCAGTAACCATCAATGGTGACTTGAAAGTAGAACCCAACGAAACTTTCTTTGTCAATCTTTCCAATGCAAGTATGGGCGCTATCGCCGATGGACAAGGTGTTGGCACGATCAATAACGACGATGCTGCGGTGGTACATCTCACCCTGCTGGATGCTACCAAAAACGAAGGCACCGGCGGCACGACTGATTTTACTTTCAAAGCGACACTCGATAATCCAGTACAGGACGGCTTCGATCTGGCATTTACCGTCACAGATGGCACTGCGACAGATGCCGATGATTATGATGTGATAACGACCAGTCCGCTTTCCTTTACGGGTACGGCGAATGAAATGCAAATCATCACCGTTCGGGTCAATGCCGATGCAAAAGTAGAAGCCGATGAAACCTTTGATGTTACCATAGAAGATAGCGGCTTCTCCAATACCGCGCTGGCTGCAAGTCTTTCAACTGCCAGCACCGTAACAGCGACCATTCAAAATGATGACGCCGCTACCATCTTTATTAGTGATGTGACAAAATTGGAAGGCATCAGCGGTCCGACCCTTTACACCTTCGGAGTGGTTCTCAGCGCCGATGTACAAGGCGGCGTTATGGTGGATTTTATGACTGCTGATAACACTGCTACTGCACCCAGCGATTATAGCTCATTCATGGGTACGCTTAGCTTCGATGGTACCTTATGGGAAATCAAAACCCTTACCCACATCGTGAATGGCGATTGTATAGAAGAAGCCGATGAGACCTTCTTTATGAATTTATCCAATATTGTAGCAGCCGTCGAACCAGGTGCAATTACTTTCCTTAATAATGATAATCAGGGCATTGGCACGATTCAAAACGACGATGCCACCTACGTCGGTGGTATTATTTATGTGGATGAGAATGCGGCTGGTTTAAATAACGGTGCGGATTGGACGAATGCCTTCAATGATTTCCAAGATGCTTTACGCGTAGCTTGTACCTGTGGCGTTGGACAAATCTGGGTTGCCGATGGCACGTACTATCCCTGACCAAGGCGTGGCACAAACCGACAATGCCCGCAGCAGCACTTTCCAACTTTGCAATGGCGTAGCCGTGTACGGCGGCTTTGCAGGTGGAGAGGCAAATCCTGAGCGATCGCGATATATTTACCAATATTGCTACACTCAGCGGCGACCTGACTCAAAACGATGGCGCGAACTTTGCCAATAATGGTGAAAATGCCCTCCACGTCGTCACCGGCTCCGGTACAGATATGACCGCCCGCTTGGATGGCTTTACCATAACAGCTGGTAACGCAAACGGGGTTACTCCATTTGATGCTAGAGGAGGTGGAATGTTTAATTTTATGGGCTCTCCATGCATAAGCAATTGTACTTTTGTTTCAAATGCTGCCAAGGACGGTGCTGGTATGGCTAATGACGATAGCTCACCCGCTATCACAAATTGTAGTTTCTTGGGCAATCAAGCAACTCAAGGTGGCGGTGGTATGTACAATACCGATGGCAGCCCTACGGTGACGAACTGTATTTTCTCTGGCAATGTAGCTACCGGAGACCCCGTACCGAATGCTGGTGGAATGTATAATAATAGCGGTGCCAACCCTATCATAACCAATTCTACCTTCTCCGGCAATTCAACTTCCGGTAATGGAGGCGGTATATATAATTCTGCTGCAACAAGTACACTGATTAATACGATCATTTGGAATAATCAAGACCAAAGCGGTACAGGTACGGCTAATTCTTCTATTGATGGAGATCCATCTACCTTTACCTACAGCTTGATACAAAATATCACCACCAACGATGCCAATGGCAATAAAGATGGGATAACCACTGCGGGCGATGCCAATTATCCTGATTTTGTCATGCCACTTGCTCCAGGACTCAACACAGGCGGCGACTACCGCCTGCAAATCACCTCCCCTGCCATTGATATGGGCGACGACGCTGCTGTCCCTGCCGATAGCAAAGACGTGGATGACGATGGCGACACCGCCGAACCCACGCCCGATCTGGATTTGAATAACCGCATTGTCGGTGCGATGGTGGACTTGGGTGCTTACGAATTCCCTTGTGCTTCCGAGGCTGGCGAAATCGCCAATGCTGATTTGACCATCTGCCAGGGCGACGATCCCGGAACAATTTTCACCGCTTCCGGCGCTCAAAATGACGCCGAATACAGCTTTCATCCTCGCAAGCGGTAATGACATCCTCGCTTACAATATCGACGGTGACTTTGATCTCAGCGCTTTGACACCCGGCACTTATACCGTTTACGGTTTGTCTTACGCCACTTTCAATACCCCAGCTTCGGTGACAGATTACCTCGCTACCGTAACTACGATTGCTGAAATCATCGCCGATGACACCGATAACGGCGGCACACTCTGCCTTGATCTGACCGACGCAGGCGAAGGCCAAACCGCAAGCATCATCGTCAACGAACCGGCAACGGCTACCTTGATCGATGCCTATCCTACCATCTGTCGCACCAAAACGGTGTTGCTATCCGAATTGCAGGGCGCCATCGGTGGCAGCGCTACCAGCGCGACCTGGAGTGTACTGGAAGGCGATAGCAATGGTGTCTTCTCCCCTGGCAATGTATTCGGCACCGCAACGACTTTCAAACCAGGTGCGAACGATGCCAAGCGTGGCTACGTGACCATTGTACTAAAAACCAACGACCCGGATGGACCAGATGGACCTTGTCCGCCGGCGATGGATATGATTCGCATTATTGTGAAAAACGTGGATTGCGGCACCTTCCCGTGGAATGGGAACGAATAAAGGCGCAAAGGTGAGGCGTAGAGGTGTACAGGGCAGCCTTTAAGCCTGTAAGGCTCTCACCTTTAAATCATAAAGATTTTTTGGGTAAACACTTTTCATCATAGGTTGGAGCAAAGGCTTCAGCCTTTTTTATGCCTTTTAATATCGATTTTATTTACAAATGTAATATTTTTCTGCCAAGCTCTTCTTTTTTATTAACAACTGTAATATTCTCATCATAATTTCCTTCTTCAAAGTCAACCCTTGATATTTTGTCTTCGACATTTGATTTTTTGTCTTCAACTTATGATTTTTTGTCTTCGACATATCATGTTACGTCGTCCACATATCATTATTCGTTTTGCTCATTTGGTTTTTTGGCATGAAAAACACCTTTTTCGACCTCGAAAAGTGAAGAAACGACACCGATATATGATATGCACATATCAGAGAATGAATAAAGCATATCATAACATCATTTGTTGACGACGAAAAATGATATGTTGACAACGAAATATCATGTGACGACAACGAAACATCATAGGTTTTTGACGCCAACAAGCTTTTTGATACCGAAATAGGCGATTTATTTAGCAAAAAAGATTTATTTATTACAAGTATCAGAAGATTTATTAAATTTTAAGGTAAATAATAGCAAGTATGGACAAATGACTTTGCTTCATTCTTCTTTTTTTGTGCAAAGATGTCCTAATACAAATTATAGCTCATGAAAACCTACTCTATTTCACTCTCCATACTTTGGTGCATTTTTCTATTTTATGCACCATATACCTTGTCAATTCAGTCAAATAAAAAAAATGAGAGCAAAAGTATCCCTGTTCATATCAAAGCGCCAACGATCGCCGCAGGGGTCATCTACGTAAACGACAATGCAACAGGGGCTAATAACGGCAGTTCCTGGGCGGACGCTTATAATGATTTGCAGGATGCGCTGGTGGATGCTAAAATGAATGGAGCAATGGAGATTTGGGTGGCGGAGGGCATTTATTACCCCGATGAAGGTGGCGGCAAAACGAATAACGACCGCACCGCTTCTTTTGCATTGCTCAATAATGTGGCTATTTACGGTGGTTTCCCGAATCCATCTATGGCGAATCCCAATCCGACAGTAGCAGACCGAAATGTGGCAGGGAATCTCACCGTTTTAAGCGGCGATATCGATCAAAATGACAACCAAACACCCGTTGTAACCAATGTAAATACGGTGACGGGTACAACAAGCAATTCACAACATATAGTAACTGGAAGTTTTAATAACAGCACCAGTATATTGGATGGATTTACCATTACTGCCGGAAGAGCTGATGTGGTAGGGTTTCCTGATGGCGTGGGTGGTGGTATGTATGTTGAAAATAATTTTGCCACTGTACGCAATTGCACTTTTACTGGCAATTTTGCTCGTACAGCAGGCGCTATATTTGTGAATGTCGGCGCTTTGATGTTGGCCAAATGTACTTTCACAGGCAACAAAGCTATGTTCAACGGTGGCGCGATCTATTGCGATGGCAACGGTGGTTTGGTTGTCAATTGTCTTTTTTCCGCTAACGAAGCTGGCACTACCGGCGGAGCAGTAGAAACGACCTCTTCAGGGAATATGACTTTCATCAATACCGTCTTTTCCGGGAATAAAGCAGGTACGGAAGGCGGAGCGATTTATAACGACATCTCTTCTCCTGATTTTTATAATTGCAGCTTCTCCGGCAACAACGCTACCAATAACGGCGGCGCTTTTTCTAATCACGATTTCAGCGACCCAACCATTACCAATTGCATTCTATGGGGCAATTCCAGCGAAATTTATAATACCGGCACAAGCGTTGACCCCGTCGTCAGTTACAGTATCGTGCAAGGTAATTACGTCGGCATGAATAATAAGGATATGAATCCTTTGTTTGTCAACCAACCCGCTTTCGCCAGTGCGCCCACAGCTACCGGCGATTTGCGCTTGCAAGAAATGTCCCCTGCTATCGATATGGGTAATAATGCTGCCGTACCCGCCGATAGCAAAGATGTGGATGAGGATAATAATACCGCCGAAGCAACGCCTGATTTGGATTTGAACGAGCGAATTTTCAATTCAACGGTGGATATAGGCGCTTTTGAGCTTGGATGTCCCGCGAATGCAGGCAATATCGCCAACAGTCTCTCTTCTGGTCAAATTGATATTTGTTTGGGTAGTGATCCCAACCTCAATTTCACCGCTCAGGGCGCTGCTGCGGGAGGACATACTTATAGGTTTATTCTGGCTCAAGGTGATCAGATTATCCAAATCAGTAGCGGAGATTTTGATTATTCGATTTTATCAGTTGATAATTATACGGTGTATGGTTTATGGTATAGCAATGACAATACCCCAATGTTGGTGACAGATTATTTAATGACCAAAACCCTCATCAGTCAAATCCAGGCCGATGAAGCCGGCGATGTTTTTTGCCTCGACTTGAGTAATACGGCCGCAGCCGGACAAACGACTACCGTAAACGTGTATGACCCTTCGATATACCTTGGTGGCATCGTATATGTAGATGAAAACGCAGTAGGCAATAACGACGGCACTTCCTGGACAGACGCTTTTACGAATCTGCAAGACGCACTTGTCATAGCCTGTGGCTGTGGCGGCATTACCCAAATCTGGGTAGCAGATGGTATTTATTATCCTGATGAAGGCGGTGGCAAAACGAATAACGACCGCATGGCTTCTTTTGCCTTGTGCAATAATGTAGCCATTTATGGCGGTTTCGCTGGTACGCCAGGCACAGAAGGCGACTTTAATGTGCGTGATATCAACGCCAACCTTACCGTGTTAAGTGGCGACATTGACCAAAATGATAACCAAACACCTCTTGTAACGGATATCAATACCGTGACTGGGACAGCTACTAATTCACTCCATATCATAGTTAGCACAGTTGTCAATGCAACCCCCATTTTAGATGGGTTCACCATCACAGCGGGAAGAGCAGACATCCAAAATTCATTTCCTAATGGAAACGGCGCTGCAATGCTCATCACTAACAATTCCCCCACTGTACGCAATTGCACTTTTGCTGGCAATTTTGCACTCGCAGGTGGAGCGATTTATATGGAGTCTGGCGTTTTAATGTTGGTAAAATGTACGTTCACGGGCAACAAAGCTATGTTCAACGGTGGCGCGATCTATTGCGATGGCAACGGTGGTTTGGTTGTCAATTGTCTTTTTTCCGCTAACGAAGCTGGCACTACCGGCGGAGCAGTAGAAACGACCTCTTCAGGGAATATGTCTTTAATCAATACCGTTTTTTCCGGGAATAAAGCAGGTACGGAAGGCGGAGCGATTTATAACGACATCTCTTCTCCTGATTTTTATAATTGCAGCTTCTCCGGCAACAACGCTACCAATAACGGCGGCGCTTTTTCCAATCACGATTTCAGCGACCCAACCATTACCAATTGCATTCTATGGGGCAATTCCAGCGAGATTTATAATACCGGCACAAGCGTTGACCCCGTCGTCAGTTACAGTATCGTGCAAGGTAATTACGTCGGCATGAATAATAAGGATATGAATCCTTTGTTTGTCAACCAACCCGCTTTCGCCAGTGCGCCCACAGCTACCGGCGATTTGCGCTTGCAAGAAATGTCCCCTGCTATCGATATGGGTAATAATGCTGCCGTACCCGCCGATAGCAAAGATGTGGATGAGGATAATAATACAGTCGAACCTACACCCGATCTGGATATGAACGAACGTATCAGCAATACGACCGTTGATATGGGTGCTTTTGAATTTACACCACCTTGTGATGCTGATGCAGGAACGATTGAAAATAGCTTGCAAACAGATAACCTGACTATCTGCGAAGGCATCGACCCTGGTTTTACCTTTGATGCAATCAACGAAACAACCGATCCCGCTTACTTATACACTTTCCTCCTGGTGGATGGCAGTAACGCGATTGTCGAAACGGCCATCAATGGCGACTTTGACCTCGCAGCCCTCAACGCAGGCACGTACACCGTTTATGGCTTGTCCTATGCCAATACGAATACACCTGACAATATCACCGATTATCTGAACGGCAAAAACATCACCGATGTACAAACGGATGATGCAGGCGTAGTTTTCTGTCTCAATTTAACCGCTACTGCTGCCAATGGACATACCAATATCATCGAAGTGAATGGTGTGGATGGCGGCGCAATTGGCAACAATCAGACCGTTTGCAGCACAAAAATACCTCAAGCTTTGATCGAAACACAAGTTTCTAGTGGCAGCGGCACAATTACCTATCGATGGGAACGAAGCATCGAAGGTTGCAATAGCGGATTTGAGACAATTGACGGTGAAACGGGTACAAGCCTGACTTTCACACAGCCATTAGTTCAGACAACTTATTTCCGGCGCGTAACTATTTCCACCCAAAATGGTGTGATCTGCGAAACGTATAGTAACTGTGTTATTATCAGTGTTGCAAAGGTCGATTGCGGCACCTTCCCGTGGAATGGGAACGAATAAAGGCGTATAGGTGTAAGGCGTAAAGGTGTACAGGACAGCCTTTAAATCATAAAGATTTTTTTGGGTAAACACTTTTCATCAAGGTTGGAGCAAAGGCTTCAGCCTTTTTTTATGCCCTTTAATATCGATTTTATTTACCAATGTAATGTTTTTATGCCAAGCTCTTCTTTTTTTATTAACAATTCTAATATTCTTATCATAATTTCCTTCTTCAAAGTCAACCCTTGATGTTTTGTCGTCTTCCTATGATATTTCGTTCTCTGACCATGATATTTCGTCGTCTTCCTTTCATTTTTTCTGCTCTACTTATCATTCCGCATTCTCCTCCCTTGATTTTTGGACGTCAAAACTACCTTTTCCGACCTTGAAAAATGAAAAGCAGACAACCATATATGATAGGAAGACATCAAAAAATGAAAAAAGCATATCAGAATATCATAGTCAGACGACAAAAAATGAAAAGAAGACGAGGAATAATTAAAAGAAGACAACGAAATATCATAGGTTTTTGACGCCAACAAGCTTTTTGATGCCGAATAGAGCGGTTTATTTAGCGATTAAAGTAATTTTATGATGCAATCATGGGCTTTCATTGCAGATAATGCCTAAAAACAAACAGGTCAATCCGGTTACAAACTAAACACCGAGCAGCAGCAGAATGATCACCGTCTATTCCCTACCGTTTGCTGTTCCAATCTTCTCTTCCAACATTCCTTCGAGCCTTACACAATATTTTTTGTCATTAGGCTTTTTTGTAATAATATTTGAGAGAGAGACTATCTAACTGTAAGATGTCGGAAGTCGGAACAGGGAAGTCAGATAGTGTAGTAAGTTGATAGTGAGTCTGACATCTGTCTTCTGTCCTCCGGCTTCTACCAAAAACCGATTAACAGTATGAAAATCCAATTGCTACTATTGTCCTTGCTGGCAAGTGTATTTACCTATGCCCAAACAAACGATCCGCGCATCGCCAATACCAAAACTACCCTCGATGCCGTGGAACAAATCACGCTTCCCGATTTAAATAACGATGTCTTGCGTGAACGCGAACGCCAGCGCCGCGAAGCATTTCCCGACGCCGCACCGAGATTCGCAGAAGCCGTAGAGACAAATGTAAATCCCGAAAATAGAGGTACATGGGAGGTTTTGCCCAAGGGCAATGCGCTCTGGCGTTTGCGCATTCTTTCCGAAGGCGCTTACTCGCTCAATCTCGGCTTTAGCCAATACTTTATGCCCAAAGGCGGCAGCCTCGTGCTGTATTCGCCCGACTATAAAACCATTCTTGGCCCGTTTACAGTCTCGGATAACGAAGAACACGAGCAACTCTGGACGCCGATTCTACCCGGCGACGAAATGGTCCTGGAAGTGCAAGTGCCTGCCAACAAACGCAGCGAGCTCCGCCTGCAATTGAAAAACGTGAACCACGATTTTATGGATTTCTTTGCGCCAAGTTCCGGCGCTTGCCATCTGGACGCGATCTGTGGTGCAGCGAATGGCTGGGAAATTTTAGATCGCTACCGCGATGCGATTCAATCCGTTGCCGTTTATGGTTTTAATGGCAATACTTTTTGCACGGGCTTTTTGGTGAACAATACCCAAAACGATTGTACGCCTTATTTTATGACCGCGAATCATTGCGGCGTCACGCCGGAAAACGCCCCTTCTATGGTGGTCTATTGGAATTACCAAAACAGCACTTGCCGCGAACCCCGTTCGCCAGGGAGCGGCGCATTGGGCGATGGCCCTTTGGATAATTTTAGTATGGGCGCTATTTTCAGAGCCAATTATGCCTTGACCGATATGACTTTGGTCGAATTAGACGATGAAATCAATGACACGACGAATGTTTTCTTTGCCGGATGGACACTGGAAGACAAGGCGCCGACGGATACGGTCGTATTAGTGCATCATCCCGGCGCAGAAGAAAAACGCGTTAGCCTTGAATACGATGGTACAATTGTAGGCGCTTGGGGCAGCGGCGCTACGCCCGTGGAAGGTGGCAATTATTTGATCGTACCCGGCTGGGATATAGGCTCTTCCGAAGGCGGTTCTTCAGGTGCGCCGCTCTTCGATTCCAATCAACGTATTCTTGGTCAATTGCGCGGTGGCAGTGCGTTCTGCAATGTCGATGGCTACGACGCCTTCGGCTGGTTTCGGTATTCCTGGTTGGGCAATGGTAGTCCTGAATCGAGTTTACAATCCTGGCTCGATCCCGCCAGCTCCGGTATTATCAATATGGACGGTCGGCGACAGTCCGGTTGTAATGTCAACTTAGCCGCGACTCCTTTCCAGGAGATATGCGCACCCAACGACGTCGTTTATGAAGTGGTGGTCAGCGATAGTTTTCTTGCGCCCGTTCAATTGGCTTTGGAAGGCTTGCCCAATGGCGTCACCGCCGGCTTTAGTCAAAATCCGGCCACGCCCGGCAGTACGGTCACTGTTTCTATCGCCAATACCAGCGCTTTCGCGGAAGGGAAATACGCTTTAAAACTACAAGCCACCGATGGTACGCAAGCGACCAATATTGCGCTTGGCTTGTTGGTATCGAGTGGCGCAACGCCTAATATCACACCAAATGCGCCTGAAAATGCAGATACAGATGTGTCGTTGATTCCTGATTTCTCCTGGGCATCTTCTTCCGATGTAGCCACTTATCAACTACAAATTGCGACCGATTCACTTTTTGCGAATATTGTACAAGATTTGAGCGGTATCATCGATACCCTCACCGACGAAACGCTGTTAGAAGCCCTCACCACTTATTTTGGCGGGTACGCGGTAATAATGGCTGCGGCGAAGGCAACTGGTCGGCGGTACAACGCTTCACTACTGCTGATATTATTTGCACAACCGTCACGGCTACCGATTTACCCAAAGAAATCTTCGACTTACAGGCGAACGTCGTTACGTCTTCGGTAGAAGTCAATTTGCCGGGTGCAATCCTCGATGTGAAGGTCAAAGGTCTTGACATATCGCATTCCTGGGTGGGTGACCTCCAGGTATCGCTTTCTTCGCCAGGTGGCAAATCGGTTCGTTTATTCGACCGACCGGGTGTACCCAATGATTTATTTGGTTGCGATGGTAGGAATGTGCAAGCGAGTTTTGATGATAAGGCTGACAATACTGCGGAGCAATTGGAAACCACTTGCAATGATAATCCTGGCATAGAAGGCAGCTACCAGCCCTTAGACCCTTTTGCGCTGCTGGCGGGCGAGCCTGCTATCGGAATCTGGACTTTATCGGTGGAAGATTTTGTGCCGGAAGATGGCGGGTCTTTGGATGCCTGGTCATTGGAAGTCTGCGCAGTGCGCACTAAAGTTGCGAACGTTTTATCGGAGGCAAATGCTTATAATGTCTGCGCCAATCAAGGCTTGGAATTTGATATTTACCTCGGCGAAGGCTTTACCAATAATATCAATTTATCCGCCGAAGGTCAACCGACAGGCGCTATGGTTAGCTTTAGCCAAAACCCTGCTGCTCCCGGCGATACCGTGAAGGTGACTTTGAGTAATTTGAGTGGAGCGGGTAATTTCAATCTGATCATCAGCGCTTCGGATGGTAAGGACACCGCCACCACTACGGTGCAACTCGCGGTCTCCGATGTCGAGCAAAACTTCGTAGCGATTTTTCCTTTTGATGACGCGACCAATATTCCCGTGAGTACTTCTTTGGAATGGGAAGCAGTGACGGGCGCTGACGCATATATCATTACTGTTTATAAAGTACCCGGAATGCTTTTGCTTACTGATACTGTTATGACTACTTCTTATTTTTTGAACAATCTGGAATTGAGCGCTACCTACGAGTGGCAAATCCAGACCAACACCGATTGCGGTTTGGGTACTTCCGAATTATTTAGTTTTTCTACGATTCCCAATTTGAGTTTCAGCGTCACGCCATTCGCAGTCAATGCCTGCCCAACCGATAAGCCGAGTTTCAATATTAATATTGGCGCGGGCTATGGTTCTCCTGCTTCGGTGACTTATACCGTCGTACCGAATGTAAACTTGCCGCTTACTTTTAGTTCTGATCCTAATAATGTACCCGTCGGCACTACGATCAAAGCCACGCTCGACAATCTGAGCAGCTTGCCACCCAACCAATACACGATTACCTTTCGCATCAGCGATGGCACTTATTCCAGCGAAGACGATGTTACTTTCCGATTAAGAGGTGTGCCGGCCGTTCCTTTCTTGCAAGGGCCTGTTGATGGGAATAATTCTGTAGAACAATCGCCAGTATTGACCTGGAAATCTTCCGCGGACGCCACGAGCTATCGTGTGGAAGTCGCTACCGACGACCGCTTTATGAATATCGTACGCAACGCCGTGTTGACGGACACCGTTTATACCACTAATCCACCCTTAGGCGGCGGTACTTTCTATTGGCGCGTCACTTCGCTCAACGATTGCGGCTTTTCGACTTCCGGTATTTTCGACTTTTTTATACAAGCCGCCGGTGTGCACGAATGGCAAGGGCAACAGGTTACTTTCTTACCCAATCCGACAAGCGGGCAAGTGAATATTGTATTTGCGCAAGCCATAACAGGAGATGTAAACGCCGAAATATATGCTGCAAACGGGCAATTATTAAAGCGCGTTGCCATCAATGCTGCTGTATTAAGTCATTCTTTGGATTTGAGCGATCATCCGAATGGCTTGTATTTGATTCGACTCATCAACGGCGATGCTGCTTTGACCGAGCGGATTTTGGTGCAGAAATGATGCAAAGTCATCTGATGACTTAAAGTCACCAGATGACTTTTTCAACTTTTATTACCTTTGCGGTAAACCTAATTTATAATGACCATTAAAGCTAATGACCCAAGCTTGCAATCCTGGGTAAACATTCCTTCCAATAGTGATTTTCCGATACAAAATTTACCTTTCGGCATTTTCCAAACGGCTAATTTGTCTCCGCGCATTGGCGTGGCAATTGGCGAACAGGTAGCCGATTTACAAGTATTGGCCAAACACGGTTTTTTCGATGATTTGAAAATTGACAGAAGAGTCTTTGCGCAAGCTTATCTGAACGATTTCATTGCCCTTGGCAAAGCTAAAACCAGCGCTGTACGCAATCGCCTTTCGGAAATCCTGGATTCTAATCTCGAAGAATGGGATTCCAAGGAATTAGCGCCTTATTTTTTGCATCCGCAAAGCCAGGTACAAATGCTAATGCCTGTGAAAGTTGGCGATTACACCGATTTTTATTCGAGTTTAGAACACGCCAGCAACGTCGGCGCTATGTTCCGCGATCCTTCCAATCCATTGTTACCCAATTGGCGGCATTTGCCGGTGGCGTATCATGGTCGCGCCTCCTCCATTGTGGTATCGGGTACGCCTATTCATCGCCCCAAAGGACAGACGATGCCGCAAAGTGCGCAATCGCCTGTATTTGGCCCAACACAACTCCTGGATTTTGAGTTGGAAATGGCATTTATTCTAGGAAAGTCAAGCGAATTGGGTCAATCTATTGGCACGGAGGAAGCCGAGGAGTATATTTTTGGCATGGTGCTGTTCAATGACTGGTCGGCGCGCGACATTCAAAGCTGGGAGTACCAGCCGCTTGGGCCGTTTTTAAGTAAAAACTTCGCTTCTACCGTTTCGCCCTGGGTTGTTACGTTGGATGCCTTAGAACCTTTCAGAACTGAAACACCGATGCAAGAGCCAGCCGTGCTGCCTTATTTGCAATTCACAGGAAAAAAGAGTTTTGATATTAATTTGGAAGTTGTTTTACAGACCGAGACGAGTTTGCAAGAAAAATTATGTCGTTCCAACTTCAAATATATGTATTGGAATATGAGTCAGCAGTTGGCGCATCACACGGTTACTGGCTGCAATGTGAATGTGGGTGATATGATGGGCTCAGGCACCATCAGCGGCCCAAGTTCTGATAGTTTTGGTTCGATGCTCGAATTGACCTGGCGCGGTGCGAAGCCGATTGCCTTGACGGATGGTTCGGAACGAAAATTTATTCACGATGGCGACACCATTATTTTAAAGGGCTGGGGCGAGCGAGATGGCGTGCGAATTGGATTTGGTGAAGCGATCGGCAAAATTTTACCGGCGAAATAAAATAACATTTTTTCAAATTTATTTTTCAATTCGGAAACGAATTGCCTATGTTTTGGTGTTGTACTGCCGTGTTTTAAATAAGTCAAAATAGCGAAAGCGCATGAGGGAAACTTCGTATTTTCGGCATCCTTTCTGTGATTTCAAAAAAAGAACAAAACGATTAACTTTACCCAAACTCGGTTTATGAAACAATCCATCACCACCTATTTACTCCTGTTCATGTTGATGATATCGCTTTTGAATTGTCAAAACGAACCCAAAAACGACAACAGCGATCAAGCTATTTCAACGGTACAACCCAACACGGATACTGATGAAAATGCAGATAATCCAAGAACGCCGGGCATCGCAGAGGATTATACCAACACAAATCGAGTGATATGGCAAAAGCCGGACATGATTATTGATTTGTTGGGTGATGTGAGCGACAAAACCGTTGCCGACATTGGCGCGGGAACCGGTTTCTTTGCATTGCGCATTGCGCCGAGAGCCAAAAAGGTGATTGCGATTGATATTGACGAACGCTTTGTAGAATATCTTGATAGTGTAAAACAACTGGAATTGCCTGAAAATCTACAGCCAAAGCTTGAAGCGCGTCTCGCCGACCCCAATGATCCTCATTTGCAAGCCGAAGAGGCAGATGCAGTCATCATCGTGAATACTTTTATGTATATTGAAAATAAGGTAGAATATCTGAAAATACTGCAAAAAGGGATGTCCAAAGGTGCGAAATTGCTCATTGTTGACTTCAAGAAAAAACGCTCGCCGCTTGGGCCGCCTTCTGAAATACGAATGCCGATTCATGTAGTGGAAGAAGCTTTGTATGAGGCCGGTTTTCGCAATATCGAAACCAACGATACCGTGCTTGATTATCAGTACATTGTGACGGCACAAAAGTAGGGCCGAGCCGAAGGCTTCCTGCGGGAAATGGCATTCGGCGCTACTCATTTCAAGCTTTCGCCAATTCTATCACCGCCACTTCAGGAAGGATGCCTACGCGGCCAGGATAACCGACAAAGCCCAACCCGCGGTTGACGTATATAAATTGTTCGCCTTTGCGGTAGAGCCCTGCCCATTGTTTGTACAAATATTGCACGGGACTCCATTTAATAAATCCAGGAATTTCTACTCCAAACTGGCAGCCATGCGTATGCCCGGAAAAAGTAAGCGCAATATCCTGAAACAATTGATTTACTTGCTCATCCCAATGCGAAGGATCGTGCGACAGGAGTAATTTTAATACCGTATTTTCTGTGCCCTGGTGTGCTTTGGCGAGATCGCCATGCTTCGGGAAGCGCGACAATGCAGAGTAGTTTTCGACGCCAATGATCGCCAATTCCTGACCATTAATGCTCAATTTTTCATGTTCATTCATCAGCAAGCGCCAACCCAGGGTTTTATGAATTTGAATCATCTTTTCTAAATTCTGCTGCTTCGCTTCACGGCTTGGCCATTCCACATAATCCCCATAATCATGATTGCCTAATACAGAGAAGACGCCATATTTTGCGCGGATTTTGTCAAACACATCCATAAAATCAGCCATCTCTTCCGAACGGTCGTTGACCAAATCGCCCGTAAAAAATACCAAATCAGGATTCTCCGCATTGATCAGATCAATCGCATTTTTCACAGGATCCTTGAAAGTAAAGCTACCGGCATGGATATCAGAAATTTGTACAATTTTCAAACCTTCTAATTCCGAAGGCAAATTCTTGATTTTAACGCGTTCCCGAAAAACCTTATATCGATAGGGATTGCGAATCATTCCGTAGGTCAAGGTCAATAAAGGAAGGCTTCCCAACAGCACGCCCATCTGCGACAAAAAGCGAGAGCGACTCAAATCTACACCCGTGCTGTTATTGCCAAAACGCCCGCCAATACTCATTGCCAGGCGACGGATATCATCGACAAGAAGCACAAGCGCTACCATAAATTTAGAAGCATAAATAATAAAAACCAGTGCATTGAGTATTACAAATACGCCTTTATATTTTACAGGAAAATTAGTATAAACGCCAATCAGCATCAAGATAAAAGCGAAGACAGGAACACTCCAAAAAGCAATAGTCACGGCGGTTTTGGCATTCGACGACCAGCCCTGTGTGATCGTGCGAAACGCTTGAAAAACATAAAAATCCAAAGCTAACATTAACACAGTCAGAATGATTGCAAAACGCATTCGATTGTTTTTAGGTACTTTCAATAAATAATGCGGACGCCATTTTAGTTGAACGATTTGCATCCTAAAAGTGTAATTTTGCAAAAACAAATCATTCAACAAATGAACTTATCGCACATTCCCAAGCTCAAATATACCGATTCCAATAATTTTTTCCTGATCGCCGGCCCTTGTGTGGTCGAAAGCGAAGCCTTGTGTATGGAAGTAGCGGAAAAAGTAAGCGCTATCTGCGAGCGACTACATATTCCTTATATTTTTAAAGCGTCTTATCGCAAAGCCAATCGCTCGCGCCTGGATTCCTTCACTGGTATCGGCGACGAAACAGGACTAAGCATTTTGAAAAAAGTAGGCGAACAATTTGATTTACCTACTACCACCGACATTCACACCGATGAAGAAGCGACCTTAGCTGCTGAATATGTTGACATTTTGCAAATCCCGGCCTTTTTATGTCGTCAAACCAGTTTGCTTGTGGCTGCTGCCGATACGGGCAAAGTGGTGAATGTGAAAAAAGGTCAATTCCTAAGCGCGGAGGCAATGAAATATGCGATGGACAAAATCATTCAATCAGGCAATGACAAAGTGATTCTTACCGAACGTGGTACGACCTTCGGGTATCAGGATTTGGTTGTGGATTTTAGAGGCATCCCGACCATGCAATCGCTCGGAGCCACGGTAGTACTGGATTGTACACATTCATTGCAACAGCCAAATCAAGCGAGTGGCGTCACCGGCGGGCGGCCAGCTTTAATCGAAACCATCGCCAAAGCTGGCGTGGCCGTTGGCGTAGATGGACTTTTTATTGAAACGCATCCGCGACCAGCCGAAGCCAAAAGCGACGGCGAGAATATGCTACCGCTTGAAAAACTGGAGGGTGTACTGGAAAGATTATTATTAATTAGGGAAGCTTTGAATAAAGTCAAAATCAACGCTTAATCTTTAATTTTCAATGTTTTACAAATATTTTATTTTATAGTTGATAATTAGCAATAGGGTACAATGCGTAAAGTCATTGCTTCTTTGCTTAAAATGATGTAAATTGTATCAAAAATAAAAAGGCAGATTTTCAAATGGAAAATCGTCTGGGAATCGTTGAAAAATAACTTACAAGATTCACACTTTAAAATTCTAATTAAAAGGGTTTTACATTTTGAGTTTTGCATTTTACATTTTGCGGTTTCCCAACTTCCCATGAGCGACATTTCGGGTGATTGGAAAACATGGCGGCGATAAATTATCATTAAATTTTAAACCAAGGAGGTCGCTATGACAAGAATTATACGCTATTTCGCAGCTATTACTATGCTCCTCCTGCTGATAGCACCCCTCGCCTTCGGTCAGGTCGCAGAAAAAACCTTAGTTAAATCTTTCGCAATTACCAAGCAACAAACCGTTGTGGTGGATGTGCCGGGCAATGTCGAGGTAAAAACCTGGACAAATGATCTATTGCGCATTCAAATGACCATCACGCTCCATAATGGCAGCGAATCTATCCTGAAATCCTTGATCAGCGCGGGCCGCTACAATTTGGTTGCCAAAGAAAGCGACGGTACTTTCTTGATCGAAGCGCCGGCTTTAGGCAAAGTAGTGCAAATCGGCGGCAAGCCTTTGGAAGATTCCTTTTCTATCACGATTTTTGCGCCGGAAAATGTCACGGTGAAGCTAAACAATGCTTCCGTCAACAACACGGGGGTTGGTTCGTCGTTCTAGTAGAAAAGAATGCCTATGAAATTTTGTTACCCCTTTCCTTTTTTACTCTTGATCGTTTCTATTGGCTTTGCGCAAAACCAAAAATATATCCATCAGACTTTTGCGATGGATACGGCTACAACTTTGCAGCTTGATTTACACGGTGAATTCACAATAGAAACCTGGATTGGCGATGCCATTATGATCGAAACAAAAGCCAGTCTTTACGATGCTTCTGAAGGCATTTTTGCTTTTTTAATCAAAGAAGGTCGCTACGAGGTAGAAGCTAAATTGGAGGGCAACACATTATTATTAGTTTCCAAAGATAAAATCCGTCGCCCGGTGGGCACTACCAAAGGCACGAGCCGAGAGGAAGTGCAAGTAAAAGTGTTTATTCCTGAAAAATGAAAAGCGCAGGCACGAATACCTGGACATTGCCGGAAAGTGAACAGAAAAAGGATTTTACTAAAAAGGGGATGGAGGATGATTTCATTAATCATTTATTATATCACAACATCACTATATCACAACATCACTATATCATAACATCACTATATCATAACATCACTATATCATAACATCACTACATAACATCACTACATCACATATCACCAAATCACCACACAATTACATGAAAATCAAATTTTTAACTCTTATTTTATTTCTTTACACAATAACTACTTCCGCACAAATAAGCGGTAAAATAGACAATCCTTATGTTGGCATCAGTTTTACAATCCCGGAGGGTTGGTTTGGTCAGGAGTCAGGCGACGCGCTGCTGTTGGCTTCTAATACTGAAGTCGGTTTAATGATTATGATGGGACATGATTATAATAGTTTGGAACAAATTAAAAAAGAAGCGGACGCCGGACTAAATGAAGATGGCATTTCTTTACAAAAGTCAGGAAATTATGAAAATATTAGTAATAACGGCGTAGGCGCTGAATTTTCAGGCTACTTGCAAGGCGCAGCTGCCAAAGCTTTTATCGCATCTTTGGTAAATCCTTATGGACAGGGCATTACAGTCATGTCTATTACTACGAGCGAAGCATATACGCCGCGACACAAGGAATTGGCGCTTGCTTTAGCGAAAAGCGTCAAATTCAGTAAACCCGTGGTCGCACCGATTGTGAATGAATGGAAAGAAGCATTAAAAAATACAAAACTCACATATTTATCTTCCTATAATTCAAGCAGTTCTGGCGGTTACGGTGGTATGAGTTCTCAAGAGGAAATCCATCTTTGCGCAGCAGGTTATTTCAAATATAATAGCAATTCCAGCGTAACGATTGATACGGGCGGTGCATCGGGTTATAGCGCAGGTAAAGATGACGGCGCAGGCACTTGGGAAGTCACCGGCAATGCGAGTGGTGGCGCGGCTTTGAAGCTGAAATTTAATAATGGCGAAGTACGTTCTTACAATCTTTCTTTTGAAGATAATAAAACTTTTTTGAACGGAAAACGGTATTTTAAAACAGGCTTTCAGGATGATCCGCAATACCGGCCGGATTGCCCGCGATAAGTTGGAAGTTCGATGTTGAAAGTTTAAAGTTTTTGAATGATAAAAGAAATCGAGCTCAAGTTGCTGCCCGGAGAAGCGGCCATTGAGCAAGTCATCAAGCAACGCGCCGCCGAAAAGTGTCGCTTGGAAGTGAATGAAATCAAGGATATTCGGGTCGTGCGTCGCTCGATTGATGCGCGCGGATCGCAGCCTTTCTATCTCCTCAAAGTCGAAGTTTACATCAGTGAGCAATTCCAGCCAGAACCCAGTATTATCAAGGGTTTGAAGCCCGCAAACGGCAAGAAAAAAGCGATTATCGTAGGCGCTGGGTGGGTGGTTATTTCGCAGCATTGGAATTAATCGAGCAAGGCATACAGCCTATCATTTTTGATCGAGGTAAAGACGTGCGTACGCGTCGGCGCGACCTCAGAGCTATTCAGCAACTCGGTATTGTAAATCCTCATTCCAATTATTGCTTCGGTGAAGGCGGTGCAGGTACTTATTCTGATGGAAAATTATATACGCGTTCGCATAAGCGCGGCGATATTTACAAAGTATTAAAATTATTGGTAGAACATGGGGCAAGTTATGATATTATGATAGATGCCCATCCGCATATTGGGTCTAATAAATTGCCCAATATTGTTGCCAATATTCGGGAAACGATTTTGCAATACGGTGGTGAAGTTTATTTTGATAGTTGTGTTACTGATTTTATTATAAAAGATAATAAAATTCTGGGCGTAATAGTAAATAACCAGGCTGAATACCTTGCCGATGCTGTCATTCTGGCGACCGGACATTCCGCAAGAGATATTTACCAATTATTATATCAACATGATATACTAATCGAAGCTAAGCCTTTTGCTTTGGGCGTTCGTATCGAGCATTCGCAGGATTTGGTTGACAAAATCCAGTATCGACAGTCGCCGCGGGATGAAAATCTTCCGGCATCGAGTTATAAATTGGTTTGCCAGGTGGACGGCAGAGGCGTATTTTCGTTTTGTATGTGCCCGGGCGGCTTGGTCGTGCCCGCTGCTACTGCTCCCGGCGAAATTGTAGTGAATGGAATGTCGATGTCTCGTCGAGATTCTGAATTCGCCAATTCAGGTACAGTAGTGTCCGTAGAAACCGAGGATTTGCAAGGCTTTCAGCAATTTGGAATTTTTGCAGGATTGGAATTTCAAAAAAGTGTAGAGCAGACGATGTTTAAATTCGGGGACGGAAGTCAGAAAGCGCCGGCGCAGCGTTTGACCGATTTTGTAAATAAAAAAATCTCCGCTACCCTACCCGATTCATCCTATATCCCAGGATTGACAAGCGCTCCGCTCCACGAATTGCTTCCAAATTTTATTTATCAAAAATTACAAAAAGGCATCATAGAATTCGGAAAAAAAATGAAAGGTTATTACACCGAAGAAGCCAATGTTATTGGCACAGAAAGCCGCACCAGCGCGCCGATTCGCATTCCGCGCGACCGCGTCACCTATCTGCACCCGCAGATGCAAGGCTTGTTCCCTTGTGGTGAAGGGGCCGGGTACGCCGGAGGTATTGTTTCTGCTGCAATGGACGGGCAAAATGTTGCTTGCGCAGTAGCCAAATTTTTGTAGCTTGTGTTTCGTTTAAACTTTTCAATTTCAATGAAAAATATTATTGATTTAATAGGGCGTATTCTATTGTCTTTCATCTTTTTATACGATGCTTACGATTCTATTTTTTATTTCAAAGCGACCAAAGTAAAAATGACCGCGTACGGACTTACCTGGAATCAGGATTTCTTGCTCATCGCTGCTATTTTTTTGCTAATTTTGGGTGGATTGTTTGTTTTACTGGGTTATCGCGCAAGATTTGGTGCAATTCTGTTACTTTTGTACTGGATTCCCGTTACCTTTATTGTGCATTCTTATTGGAATGACCCCGAACCGGAGCGACGCCTGCAAGCACTGCTATTTAGTAAGAATTTGGCAATTATTGGCGGTTTGTTAATGGTTTGGGCAAATGGTACGGGGAAATACAGCGTCAGAAAAATTTTGGCAACCACGAGAGTAAGAGGAACATAAGCAATTGATGATTAGATATTTATAATTTTGAATATTTTCAAATTTCTAATATCATATTTCAAATTTATTTTACCCCCAGGGTATCATCACCTTTAAAATCCTAAAAACAGTGATTAAGGCAGTAATTGTAGAAGATGAAGTTAAAGGGCTAAACAATCTGAAAAACCTATTGGCGCAGTACTGCGAAGAAGTGGAACTCATTGGCGAGGCTACCAGTGTGGAAGAAGGCCTGGAATTATTTGCCGATCCGGCCACCAAGCCCGATGTGGCTTTCCTAGACATTAGCTTGCCGGATGGACTTGTGTTTCAGATGCTCAATAAGTTGCGTCCGATTAATTTTGAGATTGTTTTTGTGACAGCGTATGAAGAATACGCCATCAAAGCCTGCGAATACAGCTCGATTGGCGATATTTTGAAGCCGATTGATCCTGATTCTTTGCGCGAAGCCGTATCGCGGATTCGCCCAAAAGAGGATAACCAGATCGACAAGCGTTTGGATGTATTCAGTAATTATTATAATAATCCGAATGCATTTACGAAGCTGAGTATCTTTGCCTTAGATGGTATTTATTTTGTTAATATCCGTGATATTGTGCGTTTTGAAGCGGAAGATAATTACACGCATATTTATATGCACGGCGGGGAACGCATCACGGCCTCCAAGACGATTAAATCGTACGAAGATTTGCTCGCGCCATTCAATTTTTACAGGGTGCATAAGCGCCACGTTATTAATCTGAATTATATGCGCAAATTTGTAAAAGGTGATGGCGGTTATTTGATTATGGATGACAGTATGAAAATTGAGGTCTCGCGGCGGCGGCGGCCAGCCTTTATGGAGCAAATGCGCAAGCTTCAGGAAGGACTTTAGCATTTACTATTTATCATTGATTATTGATCAATGTTTTGACATGATAAATGATCAATAGTTAATGATAAGTTGAGTTGTAATATTTATGTGTTAATAAAAAATGTGAGGCCGCGGGCGCAAACTGTTTCACACACCGGATTTATTTCGTACCTTTATCCAGCGAAAACCGATTCTCATTTAACAAAGCACGTCCCGTGTACGCTAAAAAAGTATGCTATGGGAAAAACCAAGAAGAATTTAGACGATATTAAAAAAGAAAAAGATGTCAAGCCCATTCCAAAGGGCGACATGAACAAAATTACCGGCGGTAAAAGCGGTAAAGACAAGAAAAAGCACAACAATGGTTGTGGCGGTATCTTGCCGCAATAACCTTTATTTCACAATAAGGAGCATGGGAGGACTACATTCATTGAATGGAATGTAGTCCTTTTGTATTTTTACAAGATTATGAGTGCGACAACTACTACCCTTTTCAATATCAACCAATTGGAGCAAAAGCTTCCACGGCAGAAAGACACCTTGCAACGGTTGTTTATTATTGACCAATTGACTGAATATTATGTATTTACCAACATCACGCGCGCCAAGGAATTACTCTCCGAGCAATTACGCTTGCTCAACGCACAGGATCATCCTGATTTTCGATTGAACTTGCATTTGAATCTTGCCACCATTGAAAATCAACTATATAATTACCACGAAGCCGAAGCACATTTTGAAGAGGCCATTGAATTGCTCGAAGAACGCGGCGCAGCCAAGCAACTCGCCGAAGCCTATATTGATTATGCAGGTACTTGCATGAACCTCGACCAAATGGAAGACGCTTCTGATTATCTGGAAAAAGCGACTCGATTACTCAAAAATTTCCCTGACGACCGACTACTGACGCGCATCACTTGCCGCGAAGGGTATATGAACTTGCATTATTCCAATTATTCCAAAGCGATTGAACTGCTGCTGGAAGCAGATAAAAAGATCAATATTCTGCTATCGCCGCTGTCGCTCAAGGATCAGTATTTTTTGACCCTGATTCACAGCGGCTTAGGTAAAATTTATGAACGCAACGACGATTACGAAAAGAGCGTTCGGTCCTACCTCAAGGTGCTGGATATGTGCGAGGCGATGGGTATGCGCACTCGTTTATCCTGGCATTATCTCAATGTTGGCAATGGTTATATGGCTTTGAGCGATTATGAAAATGCAGAATGTTACTTCCGAAAAGCGATTGATACCGCCGATGATATGAGCCAGCAAGCGCGCGCAGGCGCTTACGCGAATCTTGGATATTGTTATCTTGAAAAAAAGCAATATAACGAAGCGCTGGAACTATTTGATCTGGCGGAAAGATTGTATAAAGAAAAATCAGAACAAGATTATTATAACTTTTCTAATATCGAATCCTGGCGTGGCCGCTTGTACGCAGAGTTGGAAGATCGGCAGCGGGCGATGCAACATTATGAGCAAGCCCTTGATTATGCTGAGGAAATCGAGGATTTTAAGCAACTTTCCAATATCTGCAAAGACTTGGCCATGCTTCATGCGGAGCTTGGCGATTATAAAAATGCTTACGAATATCAGGCATTGCATAGTCGCATGGAAGAACAATATTTGGAGCAATTGGAGAAGCGAAAGCAATTAGAATTAGAAATTAAATACGAAGCTGAAAAAAAGAAACAAGAAGCCGAATTGCTGCGACTACAAGCTACAAAGCTGCAACTCAAGGCATTACGCGCACAAATGAATCCGCATTTTATGTATAATGCGCTCAATTCCATTCAGAATTATATTACATCTAATGAGATTACTTCGGCAGCTAAATATCTGGCGAAGTTTGCCAAACTAATGCGCCAGAGTCTTGATAATTCTGATATGGAAATTATTTCTTTAGAAAAAGAGATCGAATTCCTGGAAGATTATTTATATATCAATGAAAAGCTGCGATTTGAAGGACGTTTGAAATATAAAATCATTATTGACGACGAAATCGAAGAAGATATCCTTGGCGTACCGACCATGATTGTGCAGCCTTATGTGGAAAACGCCATAGAACATGGGCTGCGCACAAAACGTGACGGTGTGGTCAAAGTAAAATTTACTTTGTTCGACGATGATACTATTTTATGCGTAGTGGAAGATAATGGCATCGGTCGGGAAAAAGCGCGCTTGCTTCAACTCCAAGACACTAAATTTCAAAATCATCGCTCTAAAGGCACGAATATCACCGAGAAACGCTTGCAAATTTTACATAATTCAAAAGATACCGAAGTTTTTGTAAAAACAATTGATCTTAAAAACTCCAGAACAGGTGAGCCACGCGGCACTCGGGTCGAGATCAAAATTCCGATTGTAGAAATACAAATTAAGTAATTTTTATACTTAAAACATATTGGTAATCAAGTTAGAGTAAAAAACGTATAAAATTATTTTTTAATGTGATGTGTTTTTTATATCTTGCAAATGTTTTCTCATAGTATGTTTGTTCATACCCTGCGTCGTGCACTGCGCAGGCGCAGGATTTTATCCGTTTCCTCACGGAAATCGACCGCTTCTTAAAAAAGTATATCCTTCTCTTATTTCAATCTCCCGTTTTCTAACAAAAATGAACCACTTCCATCATCGCTTACACCACTTAGTAAATCTCCGAGTTTGCGCAGGTTAGGATGCTTATCTTTGACCCAAGTTTTCTCATAGTATGTTTGATTCGTCCTACACCTTGAACCCTTCTAGGTGTAGGATTTTTTATTTTACTGATTTTCAACAAGATATATACTTTCCTTCTCTTTATATTTTCATCTCGTTTCCACATTCTAAGCCAAAAGCACCATATCAATCGGTTGCTTCACCATAGCCTAAATACCGCTTTTTTGTTGCTTCCCAATTGCGTTTATTTGTGGCGTGTAGTTTTCTCATAGTATGTTGATGCTCCTACATCCGAATTTTGCCTCCCCAGATGTAGGAGTTTTTTTTTTATTTAAATTGAAAAGTTGACGGGTTGAAAAGTTTAGAAGCTGAGGAGGTTAGGAGTTGAAGGTCAATAAGTTTCACTTTACGATAATTTCAAATTTCTGTTCCAGCCGATTTCCTTTTTCATCTACCAAAGTCAATGTGTGCTTGCCTTGCGGCGGATTGAGTTCCATACTGTGGAAGGTCTGCGTACTACCAATAAATGATTCGTCAATATGCCAATAAATTAGGGCTTCCGGCTCCCGGTGCGCGACTGTAAAGACCGTGCGTGAAGGTTGACCATCCAAATCAATCGGTACATAGATACGGGTAGGATATTTCGGATAAATCAATTGCATATTGGCGGTTTCGCTTTGCGCCAGGGCATCCTGACAATCTTTTCGATAAGGAGGTAGCGTTTTATAAGTCGGATTCTTGGATTTAAAATAATATTCTTCGAGCGGCGGCAGCACAAACCAGGATTGATGCACTATATTTTCTAAGGCTTCGCAGTCCGCAGTCACTTGCCATTCTTTGCTTTTATCCAAATGAACCGTTTGATGAAAAGAACAAGCCGAAGCCCGCAATCCACTTTGAGGTGCCCAGATGCTGTCAACCTCACAAATACTGGAAGCGCGATAACCGCTCCATTTACAAACAGGGATTTGAATCATTTCATCATAAGGAATTGAAAACCAGCTTGTTTTGGGCAAGCGATTAAAAATATCAAACAAAACAGGCGCAGCAGTTTGCACACCAATCAAGCCCGGCCGCCCTTCGCCGTCTGCATTGCCTACCCAAACGCCTACCGCGTAGCGCGCGTTGACGCCAATTGCCCAGCCGTCCCGAAAGCCAATACTGGTGCCGGTTTTCCAAGCAATCCGCTGACTCGATGAAAACTGCCGCCAGTTACCCTCTTCATCTGGGCGCTCCAACTCGTGCATCGCCGCAAAAGTGAACCAAATTGCAGAAGCAGTGAGATAAGGCGTTTCTTTTTGCAATTCAGATGTGGCAGGTTTTTGGAAACTCGCCACATCCTGCTGAAACAAATAATTCGGCGCATGAAAATCCTCAGGATTATACAATCCGCTATTTGAGCCAAAATGATTCAATGTCCTCGCCATGCTTGCGTACACGCCAGTGATGTCCCAAAGGCTTCCTTCCGCGCCTCCCAAAATCAAAGGCAAACCATACTGCGAAGGCGGTCGGTGCAACGTCGTCAAACCCAATTTTTGGAGTTTGAAATGAAATTTTGATAAACCATACTCCTGCAAAAGCTTTACAAATGGCACATTCAGCGAACGACTCAAGGCTCGATCCGCAGACACCATACCATCGTATTTTCGATAAAAATTCTCCGGGCGATAGCCACTCAACTGCATCGGCACATCCGAAAGCAAGCTATTCGGCAAAATTTGTCCTTCCTGCAAAGCTAAGGCATATAAAAATGGCTTGAGCAAACTCCCTGTACTGCGCGGCGCCTTGATCACGTCCACTTGCTCGCCATGCTCCTCCCCTGCCCCTATAACATTGCCCACATAAGCCAACACATTCCCTGTTTCCACATCCAAAACAACCGCAGCGAGATTGTGAATCTCGTTGTAACGCAGTATTTGCTGGTGTCTTGACAAAATATCGGTCACTTGACTTTGTAAATGCTTGTCGAGCGTCGTCTGAATCCTGGAGCGCTTCGTCTTTCCGGTTCGCACATATTCCAAATAAGCTCTATCTAATAGATGCGGCGCTAATCGCGGCAATGGATAAGGCGCTTCGGGCAATGGCTCTTCTTTCGCCAGGCGACAAGTTAAAATGTCTATTTTATTGTTTTCCAATAATTTATCCAATAAACGATTGCGTTTTTCCAACAAATCTTCCCGATTTCTACCAGGATGAATCAATGCCGGACTATTGGGCAGCACTGCCAACATCGCCGCCTCCGCCCAGGAAAGCAAGCGAGCTTGTTTACCAAAATAACGCCAGGAGGCAGCATCCAATCCGACCACATTCCCACCAAAAGGTGCATGAGAAGCATACAAAGCCAGCACTTCGCCTTTCTTGTGATTCATTTCCAAACGCAGGGCCAGCAAGGCTTCTATCATTTTTTGATACAAATTCCGGGGTTTATCTTTTCGCGCCAAGCGAATGACCTGCATCGTGAGCGTACTACCGCCACTGACTACGCGCCCCCGACTTAAATTTTGAAAAAAAGCTCTACCAATCGACAAAGGATCGACACCAGGATGATAATAAAATCGCTGATCTTCAAACGTGACAAGGGCTTTAGCAAATTTTTCGGGTACGCTATCGCGGTCAGGGAAGCGCCATTGCCCATCAGCAGCAATTCGAGCACCAAGCAAATCTCCTTCAAGGTCTTCCAGCACCATACACGTCGGATCGTCGAATAGGGGTCGCAGCAGCAAAAACCAGAACAACAAGAATAGCAGCAAAGTTAAAGCCAAGGACTGAAAGGTGCGATTCCTCAAAAACAAGACTACCCGCCGAGGAATTTTTTCCTTGCGAATTGCCTGAAACCATTGCTGTAATTGCTGTTTGATCATTTTAATTGAATCCCTCATTTAATCTAAAAAGCTACCTTTGCTTGGATAGAACGCGGATTCACGCGGATGCAACAGATAGACACAGATTGTGCTTAAAAATTCGCAAAATTCGTTGTATCAGTGGCAATCTGTATTCTAATAATATAACTACAGAAACGGAAAGAGGCATCCCTCCTATCCGAAAGATGCCTCTCCACGCTCCGATTACCAATCGGAGCTACTTTATAAGTTCAAACTTATATTTCAATTTTTCTATAATCGGATAGCCTGTATCGGTTTCTCTATTTTTCAGGAATACTTCCAATTCCACCGTTTCCGATTGGTCTTTCAATTCGCTCAGGAAAATGATTTTCACAAATCCCTTCTCCCCAGGTTTCACAGGCGTTTCCGTCCATTCGGCTTCGGTGCATTCGCATCTCGACACATCATCAATCTCCAAATCTATATCTCCACGATTGACAAACTCGAAAGTATATCCCGGTTTTGCACCTTTTTTCACCTTGCCAAGATCAACCAAACGTTCGTTGAAAACCATAATTGGCATTCCTTTTAAATCTTTTTTGCCAAAAAGAGAAGAAAACTCGCTGATTTTCAAAGAGTCAGACTTGATTAAAGTATTTCTATCGTTGGACGATTTGGTCGAAGTATTTTTCCGCAAACGCGTACTCTTGATGATAATGCTGGTCGGGCCTTCCGTAATTTTAAATTCTGTACGACGATTGATCGCGTGCGCCGCTTCTTTTTGTTCTTCGTTTTCCAATTTATCAATGTATTCGATGGTCAACACATCGCTTTCCTTGAAGAAAGGAAATTCTATTGCCTGTTTCGCAGTCACTGCTTTTGGCACTTTCTCTCCGTAGCCTTTGGCAGTAATTCGATCACGAGCAATTCCTTTGCGCACCAGCCAACGCCGTGCCGATTCTGCTCTCCGCTGCGAAAGGTCTTCATTATAAGTGTCATTACCGCGATTGTCTGTATGCGAACTCAATTCGATCTTCATATCAGGATATTCGGTCATGAGTTCATATACCACCTGAAGATCAAGTTCTGCTTCGGTTTCAATTCGATCCGAATCGTATTTATACAAAATATTTTCCAGCAGAATTGGTTGCTCCATCGAAATGGTATCATATTCCGGTTCTGGAGGCGGTAACGGCTTGGCTTTCAGGTACAAACGCTGTTCAATTGTTTTTGATTCTTTCAAACCAACCGTGTTGAATTCAAGCGTATCCGGATAGTAACCTTCGCGCATACCGATGATGCGATAGGGCATTTCAAAACCCAATTCAAAACCGAAACGATTACCTTTTTCGCTTGTTTGCGAATTGGTTTGCCCTATTCTTTCGTTGATCACTTCCATCAATTGTACCGTGCCACCAGGCAATGGCTTACGGGCTTCGTCAAACATCCCCACCACCAAATCCACCGATAATTTCGGCATGGTGAAGGTGTAAATATCATTACAACAGGTTTTGCTTTCTACTGAGCGACCGCCCTCGCGGTTGGAAGCTAAGAAGCCATTGAAACCTTCGCTATCCAAAGCAAAAAACTGGTCATCTACGCTTGTGTTGTAAGCATTGCTCATGTTGAGCGGATCGCTCCATTTTTGTCCATCCCAGGTGGTGAAGAAAATATCGAAGCCACCAAAACCAGGATGCCCGGTTGAGCTGAAATAAAGCGTACCATCTAAGTAAAATGGTGTTTCATCATCAGCAATAGTGTTGATTCCCTCGCCAAGATTGACAGGTAAGCCATACTTTCCTTCGCCTTCCAGCGGCGCGTAATATAAATCAAATCCGCCCTTGCCGCCAGGCATATTGGAAGAAAAGAATAACACCTCCCGACCAAACAACTCACCAACCACGGGGTGCTTGTTGATATATGCTCCGTTAATGCCTTGCACTTCATTCGCGGCACTCCAGGCATCATCACCGCCTACGCTATAATAAATTTTACCTTCGCTCATCACATTGCCTTCCAGTTGCGCACGCGTGAAAAACATTCGATTGCCATCAGGCGAAACGCTCACATTCACATTGTGATAGCCAGGGCGATTGATCTTTTCATCCAGCACTGTTGGCTTTTCCCAGCCGCGCTCGTACTTGGTTGCTCTATAAATTTTGGCGTGGTAATTGGTCGTTTTTTCATCAACGATAATGACCTCTTTGGTATCAAAAGCAGAGAGATACATGGTGTTCTTATCGCGTCCGAACGCTGGAGAATACTCAGAAAAACTAGTATTGACGTCGCGTCCGGCGTTTTCCATGTTCACTTTTTTGGTAGCAGGTGGCGAATTCAGCGCCATTTCCGCGCCAGCGATTTCATTCTGCGCCAGTGTTTTCAATGAATCATTCGTAGGGCTTTCCAAGAATAATTTCAGTTGCTCGACCGCATCAGGATAATTGCCGTTCATTTTGAGTACCCGCCCATACATGAAGCGTTTTTCCACAAATTCATTATTATCGTCGCGGCGCAAGAGGCGAGCATAAGTACGCTCCGAGGCAGCATAATCACGAATGAGGTATTGCAGATCCGCAATCATAGGCAGCAGTGTTCGATCCTGCTTTTCGTCGTAGGCCTCCTCATATTTTTTGAGCGCCTGATAATAATCTTTTTTCTGATACTGCTCTTCCGCTACATCAATGAGGACATCATAAGCGGCTTTGCGAATGGGCTGCGCCAATGCAATGCTACAACCCAAACTCAGAAATAATGCTAGTGTGAATATTTTTCTCATAAGCTTTATCTTTATACAAGGCGTTAGGCTTTAGGTATTAAATGTTGGACAAATCTAAAGTCTAACATCTGTCATCTAAATATCTAACAATGAAACGCTGAAAGCTTTAATGGATTTTTTAAAATTTTGTTAAACATTCAATCATTTAATGTTTGACCTCGAAAACCTCCAAACATCAAACTCCCAAACCTTTAAACATATTTAAAAATGTGGACAAATAATCGCCGGGGTATCCGGTTTTTTGTAAATTTTGAAAATATAGTACGCTGCGATTTCAAAGCCGCCCTGATATTTGCTCGCAACATTCAAGGATGAAACATTCAGATCATAGCCAAAGGCCACTTTTAATTGCTTCTGATAATCAGCGCCTAATAATAATTGGCCAGAATCGCCAAAACGATAGCCTAGGCCAAAATCAAGTTTGTAATCCTGATTAATCTGGTAGCCGCCCCAACCCTGCAATACCACTTCCGTAGCGCCGCCGGTGAGTTGCGCCAAAACAGTAGGCGCGATGCTCCATTTATCAGTCAAATCGGTTTCGTATTTGCTATGTGCTACGATTCTCATTGGACGCTTGAGCGCGCCATCATCTGTACCAAGTTGTACATCCTGGAAATTGTATTTAGGCTGTGTAATATGATTGAATGCCAAGCCTATTTCCAATGCGGTATTATCCTGAATCGTTGAACGAAGCATCAATCCTGCATTAAAATCAAGATAAGAAACATCATCAAAGCCGGTTTCTTCAGTAGGCAGACCGGAAGTAATCGCATCCGCAAATTTGAGACTTTCTTTATCGCCAAAGCTGCGTTGTACTTGACCGCCCTGCAAACCAAGCGTCAATACATTCTTCGCTGCCTTATCCATCGCAAAGTGGTAAGATAAGGATAACATGCTCGCGGTGACACCCAATTTGCCTGATCCTGCTTTATCACTGTAATTCATTAAGCCTACGCCCACCCAGTCGGTTTTACGAAAGCCCCGAATGATGGGTGCGTCAACATAAATCGTTGGTCGGGTGAAAGCATTTGGCACAAAGCTTCTCCACTGATCGCGGTACATACCACCGATCCGCGCTGTACCTTCATAAGCGCCAGTGAGCGCCGGGTTCAGTGTCAAAGGCGTCATATTGAACAAAGTAGCGTGGATGTCCTGTGCGCTAAGTGTTTCCAGTGTAATGAAAATTGCCCCTAAGAGTAAAAGTCTTTTTAATTGCATACGCGTGGTTTTGTCTTGTTTTCAGATGCTGGTTGCTTGCTACTTGTTTCTGGATATTGATTACTGGTTTCTTGTTGCTGGTTAATGATAACCGATAACTAATTACAAGTTGCGAAATATAGATTTTTTTGATAAAACTTGGTAACAAACCGAGGCAAGTTAGTTGTTAAAATGCGCTTAGACAAACAGAAGCAATGAATTTTTGCACTTACAGGCGACAAAAATGTATTGCTCAGAAGATAATTTGGTTTTTTGATTATCAAATGGAATGGAATACAGGAAAGATGGAATATTTGTGCGGTAGTATTCCAATATTCCATCCTTCCAACATTCCACAAAAAACAATCGAAGCTGGGCGCTCTCCTTCCAGGCAATTCGGATTCGCGGAGACCGCCCTTTATAACGCTTCGATTAATAGCATGGGATTACAGACTTCTGGGAGTCTGGTCAAACGAAAAGAAGTTGGTTTTTGTGATTATACAGGTCACATGGATTTTTACAGGACAAGACGATGCCCTATGCCGAGGGTATATCAGCCCCGACGTCAAACAAAATGGGATTTTTTTTTCGCCGATAAGATAGTTGCTGTGAAGAAGATACGTTGCAGGTTTGGGAGTTTGGAGGTTTTATGTTTAACACATGAAACTCCAAATTTTTAAACTTCCAAACCTAATTTTACTGGTTTTGTTCTTGCTTATCTTGCCGCTCCGGGCGCGGGCGTATATCTATATTAAAAATAGAAGTATCTACTTTTTCCATCATCAATCGCGCCATATCCACATTATCTACTACAATAGAGGCTTTTTCTACCTTACCATCCACTTTTACCACCGGCACTGCGATTTTGAAGCTCAGCGTGTCCACATTGTCTGTTACAATTTTGAAGCTCAGCGTGTCCACATTATCTGTCACTATACTATTGGACTGCGGGCATTCGGGGCACTTACAACTGTTGTAAGCCAATAAAAGGACAAGCGCTAATAGGCTCAACAGGTACTTAGTGTTTTTCATCATGTTTGTGTGTTTTAATCGAAGCAATCAACTATTGATTGATGTTGTTTTTAGGATTCGATACAAAGATAATTTACAAATACGACCTTTTGCAAATACGATTTTCAGAATTTTTGCAAGTCAAAAATAAAAAAATAAAACTACAAATAATTTATTATCAATCAAATACGTTCAATAAAAGTTTCTAAAAATCAGAAGTCATGCCGAATATCGACGCTTTATACGAATTGATTCATTCTTTGGAGCAAAGCGAAAAACGCTATTTCAAAATTTTTGCCAAAAGGCACGCCATTCAAGGCCAGAACCAATATCTAAGGTTGTTTGACATCCTGGAATCCATGTCCGAATACGATGAAGAAAAAGTAAAATGTACACTGGGCGACAATGCTTTTTCCAAGAATTTACCTTCCGGCAAAAACTATTTGTACAACCTCCTATTGCGCAGTTTGCGTAGCTACAACTCCAGCAAATCCGCGTATTTCACGCTCCACGAATTATTATTGGACATCAAAACGCTCATCGAAAAAGGCTTGCTCCAACAAGCTGCCAAGCTCATCCGCAAGGCAAAAAAACTAGCGATGCAATACCATTACGAAATTCCTTTATTAGAAATTATCTTAATGGAAAGAAAATTAATCCGTCGCTATACGTCCAATTATGCCAACGAAAAAATTGACGAAGCGCAGCAAGAGTCGAGCGCTATCTTGCAACGCATTACGCAGCGCCTCAAAATGCTTGATTTGTACGAAACAATGTTCCTGACTTCGCGCAATGAAAACGAAACACAGCAATCTCAGTTGGTTACGGTCACGCTGGCCGAAGAATTGATTGCGGAAGCAGAGCATCAAACCCCGTCTTTTGAGTTGCAAACAACTTATCATATGTTGCACGTACAATATTATTATTTAATAAAGGATTTTAAAAAAAGAAGCGAGCATCTGCGCGCGCTCATTGCCTTGTACGATACGAATCCTTTTATGATTGATGAAGATCAAGAGCCGCATATTAATATCCTTAATAATTATTTGACGACTTGCTTTTACCTGGATCAATTGGATGCATTTCAACCGATTTTGCAAAAAATGAAATCCATTAAAGCAAAAAACTTTAAGCTTAAAAGTCTGATTTTCAATCATTTTTACTATCTGGAAGTACTTTATCGGCTCGTGCGAAAAGAATACAAAGAAGTAATAAGCATGGTGCCCATGATCGAAGAAGGCTTAAAAACGTATGCTGCTAATATCACCAAATCACGGGAACTTACATTCATTTATAATATTGCTATCGCTTATTTTTTGGAAAAAGATTATCCGAAAGCGCTCGATTGGATCAATCGCATACTAAATGAATCAAAGCTCGAAGAGCGTCAAGACATTCAGGATTTGGCGCGCATTTTTCAGATCGTATTGCATTATCAGCTTGAAAATCATGACTTTACAGAATCTTTAATTCTTTCTGCCAACCGCCACTTATTGAAAAAAGACAAACGACAATCCGCCGAATATATCATCGCCAATCATTTGAAACAAGCATTATATAGCGATAAAAAGAAAGAACGAGCAGTGTTTTCGAAATTGGAAGCAGAATTGCAGGATGTAAAAGGATTAGAAGAAATCAAAATTTGGGTTGCTTCTAAAATTTGATACGATAAAATTTTGAAAAACAAGCATTTTATAAATTTTTAAGTCTTGACTTCGCACTTCTAATTTCAGATTCTATCTTTGACAAAAAGCTTGTATGAAGCGTCCCGCGTGGTTTCGACGTTGGAATGTGTACACCCTCCCTTCTTCTTTCATCAGTATTCGTATAGCCATTGGCTTGCTTGTACTCGATCTGCTGATTGGGATTAGTGGCTTTATGATTATTGAGGATTATACTTTGGTAGAGGCATTTTACATGACGGTGATCACCGTTTCAACGGTTGGTTATACCGAGGTTGGCCCGTTAGACACGGCAGGTAAACTTTTTACTTCTTTTTATATCATTATTAATATTGGTATTTTTGCTTATATTTTAGCGGTATTTAGTTATTATATCGTACAAGGTGAAATCTTTAAAAATATGCACTCGAATCTTATTGATAAAGAAATTAGTAAATTATCGAATCATATTATTATATGTGGCTACGGCAGGTATGGCCGAGAAATTGCACAGCAATTAAAGGCTCATGATATTCCTTTTGTAATTATTGATGCTGCCGATGAAAGAATAGATATTATTCAAAAAAGTAGCGACGAGTTATTATATGTTCATGATGATGCCACGCATGATGAGGCGCTCGAAAAGGCAGGAATAAAGAAAGCTCAAGCGCTTATTTCAGCTTTACCAGATGATACAAGTAATGTATTTACAGTGCTTTCGGCAAGGCAAATGAATAAAGATATTATTATTGTAAGTCGCGCTTCGAGTATAAAATCGGAGAAAAAATTGCGCTTGGCCGGCGCTAATCATGTAGTCATGCCGGAGCAAATCGGCGGATTTTACATGGCAACTATTATAAGTAAACCAGGGGCTGTAGAGTTTTTTTCTTATATTACACGTAGTTATCAAGCGGATATTTCTTTTGAAGAAGTACATTATAATATGTTACCCGCTGATTTACAAGGCAAAACCATCCGCGATATGCATTTAAGAAAAGTAACAGGTGCTAATATCATTGGCTTTAAGCGACCGGACGGGCGTTTTGTTATTAATCCGGAACCAGACACTGCCATTATTCCCGATTCAAGTTTTATTATACTTGGTGATCGAAAACAGATTGAAGCATTACATAAATTCTTTAATGCATGAATGATTGATTGAGTTATTTGATTAAAATTTCAGTTTAATATTTGACGGAATAAACGATTCAAAGTAACATCCAACACCCAATCAATCATTCATGCAATAATTCTATCATGCAATCATTCTATCATTCAATTCTTCCTCCGCATCACTTTCGGGCCATACCAGAGCCAGAAGCCGGTAATAGTAAACAAGAGCAAAGCCCAACCTGCAATATTCGCGTATGTCAATTTAAACCAATCACCGCTGATATTCAGCCATTTATCCACAATAGACCCATCGTGTATTTTTTCAAATAAATCGGAAAAGCGCTTCTTTACATGAAACACCTTGCCGGTTGCTGCATCTATTTGCACTTCATAATAATGTTCGGTGAATGTAAATTTCATGACTCCTTTCGAAGGGCGCACGTCTATTCGATCCACTTCAGGATTTAAATCAGGATTATGCAATGCAAGTCCTTGTAAAGCAAGCACTTCCAGCGTGTCGAGCGAGAGCCATTCCTTTTTATTCATCGAAGTACCTTTTTGCGTATCCGGTAAAATTAATCCACCGGAATGCTTTTTCCAGGCTAATAATAATCCTGTTATTGACACTATAAAAAATATTACAAAAGTCAGCGAACCCGTCACTTTATGTATCTTCCGGAAAAGCCGAAGTACTTTCGCTTGTTTTTGCCGTCCTGTTTTTTCTTGCTGTATTGAATCTTTCACGATATTTACAATTAAATAATATTGGAATGAAACATAATATGATCATTCCAATATCATAAGGATATAATATTAAAACCTGGCTCTTAATGCCAATATCAAATTCCTACCCGGCGCTACAATGCCCGATGAATAAGGCCGATAACGCTGATCGGTGATATTTTCCAAACCCGCGTTGATCTGCAACACCTGATTTATTTGATAACTAGCTTTCAAATTGAGCGTAAACCAACTTGGTGAATAAGGATTTCCATTATCATCCATTGCATACAAATGTGGCTTGGCTTGCTCGGATGGCGCAAGGTCTTCATATTTAATTTCGCCATTATATTGTGCATACAGGCTCACGCGCAAGCGATCTGCTTCAAAATTAACGTACGTCGCTCCAAACAAAGGCGGGGCGTGGCGCAGTGGTACGGATTCGCCGGTTTCTTCGTCGTCTTCTTCACCTTCCGTCCAGGTCAAGTAACTGGCGACCGACCATTTATCGTTCAAATCCGCTTCCAAGCCAGCCTGAATGCCATATACTTTGGCTTGAGCCACATTTTGCAAGGCTTGTACCCGACTCAACTCGCCATCATAAATCACACTGTCCTGACCATTAAAGCTGAAATCGCGCCGTACAATGGCATTATCCAGAATAGTATAAAATCCTGTTGCATCTAGTCGCACCTTGTCTCCAAAGGATTTTACAAAACCGAAATCCAGATTATACGCATATTCCGGCTCCAGATTCGGATTTGGCACAATCACGTTACCAGGCTCAGAATCAAAGAGTTTGCCAATGTCATCCACATTAGGTGAGCGAAAACCGGTTGAGCCGTTGAGATTGAATTGCCAACCTTCCGAAGGTCGAAAAACAAATCCTAAGCTACCATTTAAATCGCCTTTGCTAATATCAGCTTCGTCAAACGGGAACGGGAAAAAAGTCTTGTCGAATGGAGAATTGAGTGCCACTTGATTGTACCGCGCCCCTGCCAATAATGTAAATTGTCGATTAATATTATTTTTATAGCTTATATAAGCAGCGTACGACTGCCAAGTTGAGCCATCTGGATAGCGCGTAAAAATAGTCGAAGTAGCTCCACTTTCAATGTTTTCAGCAAAAGCGGTGGAGCTTATATCATTATAAATCGCTTCCAAGCCATAAAACAAATTACTCTTTTTATTAATATCTAAATCGAAATCCAAATTCGCAGAATAAGCTTTCACTTGTTCTGTACGATTATTGAGGCTTGTACGCCCGAAAGCGCGATCGTGCCGACTTTCTTCATAATCCTGATAAGCTAAAGTCAATCGCGCCCGATTGTAAATCCCACTTTCACTAAGATGTGTAGCTTGAATACTATGCAACATCCATTTTTGAGGTCCGTAGTGCCAATCACCATCACGCAAATTGCCATTACGATACTCGACCAAACGGTCGTAACGTGGCACATCCGATGTTGTTGAATACTGAAAATTATAATTAAAATCCCAGCTTTTATTAGGGCGAAAACGTACCTTTTGCAGCACATTCCACTGATTATAGCCACTGGCTACCTGCTTTTGAGGATCATCATTTTGCACAATTTCATCTTTACCATCCCTACGGATTTGATATTCTGGCCGAAGGTATTCGTCTGGGCCATTGCTACCCATTTTCAAATCATCAAAATCAGAATACGTAAAGCTCGTCGCGCTGCCCCATTTGCTTCCGCCAAAATTCAGATTCACGCTTCCGGTTTTCTCATTGTTGGCGGTCGACCAGCGGGTCATCGCATTGCCGGAAAAACGCAAACCATTCGTAGATGAAAGCTTTGGCGTCAACGTATGAAAATCCATCACGCCACCAATCGCATCCGAGCCATAAATCACCGAGCCAGGGCCAAAGACCACTTCTGCATTTTCAATCGTACCGGCATCAAGCGAAACCACATTTTGCAAGTTCCCACTGCGATAAATGGCATTATTCATGCGCACCCCGTCTACTACAATGAGGATGCGATTCGTCGCAAAGCCCCGAATCATTGGGCTTCCGCCGCCAAGCTGGCTTTTTGTACAAATACCTGATTGGTCGCAGTCAGCAAATCTGCCGCCGTTTGTGGGTTTTGAAAAGCAACTTCCCGCGCCTGGATAGAGGTAATCTTCTGAGCGACTTCACTTTTATTTTGTTCCCAGCGATTAGCCGCCACTACTACTTCACTTAGTGCGATGCGACTTTCGCCTATTTTTATCAACAAATTATTATTTTGAATATCATCCTTGCTAATCGTGATTTGATGATAGCCAAGTAAAGAAAAACTAATACTATCTACTCTTGCGAATAAGGCTATATCAAATGTCCCTTTTTCATCTGTGAGTGTAGAAATTTGAGTTGTTTTGCTATAAACGGTAACAAATTCGAGCGGCTCCAGCGTCGAACGATCTACCACGCGAGCCATCTGAGCAAATACCTGAAATGCCCATATCATGAATAAGCTTCCGAGTAGGAAACATTTCATATTGTTAATTTTTGATATATAATATTCTTGCTTCTGACAAAGGCACAAGCAATGCATTTTAACTTACTTCCATACATTTTTGAAAACGATGAAATGCTAAACAGAAGACTTCTGAATAGCAATAAACACGAATAGGGGAAGTATTTTCAGATAAAATCAGGTGGAGGAGAAAGAATTTCAAGAAAGTTGTCCGACAACAAAAGCTGCCGATTCATTGGCTTTTCGGGGAAACACTTAAAACCGTCAAAACAAAGATTAGTATGCAAGAAAAGAATTTGGGAATTTTCTGGAGCAATTCTTTTTGTTGCTGCTGACGATCAGGACTTTGCGCAAATTCCTTCTTAGTTTGCGCTTCAATATTATTATTCAATAGCGTTTCGCGCTCATCAAAAATACAGTGATAAAGAATCGAATCGCCTTGTTCTTCCTGGCTTACAATATCATACATCCTTCCTTCCAATCGAAATTCGCGGCGATCTATGCGAACAAAATCCTTTGGTGGATTGGTTTTTGAAATTTTAACCTGTACCAGTTCATGCGTCGGTACGCCTGATTGGATGCGGTTTTTTATTTCTTGACGAATGTCCCATCGCATTATTTTTACCACCAGATACTCCCCCACCGTACACACCAACACACAGCCCAACAGCGACGCGACCAATGCGCCTCTGAGCCAAGCCGAAGTGCGAATGTAGTGCAGTAGCCCGATCATAGAGATGGCATCAAATTATCTTTTTAGACAAAGAAAAGGCGAATTATTTTGCAAATTACAAAAGAAATGGCAGCTCCGCTTTATTATAATTTTATTATGTTTTTATTTAAAAAATGTTACAATTATAATAAATATTCCGAAGGTCTTCGTCCGAAACGCTCGGTAAAGACCTTTGTAAAATAACTCACAGAGGAAAATCCTACCGCGTATGATACCTCTGATATGGTGTTCATTGCTTTTTGTTCCAGTATCTGCCGGGCTTTTTGCAAGCGAACCTCCCGAATGTATTCATTGGCGCTCATACCCACGATTTCTTTCATTTTGCGACGCAAATGGCGCTCGCTCAAGTTTATTTCATCGGCCAAATCCAGAAGTGTAAATTCAGGATTATTTTTTAGCAATAATATAGTACTCTTCTCCAAACGCTCTATCCACTGCTGCTTAGCACTTACCAATGTTTCTTCTGTCAGGCCTTCCAATCGCTGATAATTTTTTCGGCTTTGATGATTCTTGACAAGGTTTTGCAAGCGAGTCAATAATTCCTGCGGTGAAAATGGCTTATACAAATAATCGTCAATACCAATGCGTAAAGCTTGCAATTTATCTTGCTCATTGGCCCGAGCAGTAAGCATCACAACGGGTAAAGACTGCCATAATGAATGCTTCTTCAGCGTCGTAATCAGCTCCAATCCATCCATATGTGGCATCATCAGATCGGTGACAATACAATCAATCGATTGTTTTTGCAAGATTTCCAAGGCTGCTTCGCCATTTTCTGCCAAAGCCAACTCAAAATAAGGATTGGTGATTTGTTGCAATAAATCTTGCATTTCCAGATTATCCTCTACGATCAGTAAATGGGGTTTCCCATTCTTAATATGCCCATTTTTGCTTGATTCCTGCGCCTTTTGCAAGGGTTGTAAAGTATTTCCAGAGACTTCAGCAATTGGTGTATCCGCTACTTTTTTAGGAAAAATAAAGGTAAAAGTACTGCCTTCATTCAGCCGACTTTCTACGGTCAATTCTCCTTGCATGACTTGGGCGTACTCTTGTGCAATGGCTAATCCTATGCCAGAGCCCCCCTGAATAGGCATATTTGGTTGCTTTGATTGAAAATATCGCTCAAAAATATGCGGAAGATCGTTGGGATGAATACCAACTCCTGTATCTTTCACTTCAATGCGCATTGTACTATGTAATTCTTCGACATAAACATCGACTTTTCCCTCTTTAGAATTGTATTTCAATGCATTAGCCAATAAATTTTGTATAATTTTTTCAAATTTCGCTTTGTCAAGCATTAAATACAAATGCTTATTAGCTCTGTAATGAAGATTATATTGAATATCATGCATATTAGCATAAGCCTCTTGCAATGAAAAAATATGCTCGATTAATTTGGGGAAATACACTGTTTTTTCTTCCAAAGCCAATGGCTGTCGGTCTTCTCGTGAGAGATCAAGAATACTTTCCACCATACCCAGCAGGTGGTTTGCATTTTTCCGAATGGACTCAAGTAGTTTTTTGACGCGCTCATCCAGACCTTTTTCTTCTATAAAAAGGCTAATAGGCGTGGTAATAAAAGTAAGCGGCGTGCGCAGATCATGCGCCACATTTAGAAAAAATCGAGATTTTTGCTCACTCAACACTTGCAATTCCGCAGCTTGTTTTTCAATAGTGGCAGTGCGTCGGGCAACTTCCAGTTCCAAACGAACCGTTTCCGCTTGTAGTTTCTTAGTGCGCTGTCGAATCATTTGAAATACCAATAAAATCAATATAGCAAGGCTAAGCGCGATGAACCACCACCTGAGATAAATCGGCTTGAGCACCTCCACCGGAATAAGCAAATGATGCTGCGACCATTGACCATTAAGCTCTTGCGCTTTCACATGCAAAGTATAATTACCATAAGGCAAGCCATTCAAGCGAAGATAATTTTCTTGAGTATAAGTCCATTCGCTTTCAAGTCCTTCGATTCGATAGGCGTAGCGATTATCTTTTGGAGATTTATAATTAAGTAACGCAAATTCCAAGCGAAATGATTTTTCATGAGGGCGCAACACAATGCATTGATTATCAATCAAATCGTAGAAGCAATCCTTGTTTTGGCCATTTCGGCTGTTCAGTTTTTCAAAACCAACAATTTGTAAATGCGTATTATCCGATTTTTCTTCAACAAAATCTTTAGGATGAAAAGACGTCACACCGCCAAGCCCACCAAAATAAAGTCTTCCATCGGGTACTTGCGCATGGGATAGTCGATTAAATTCTTGGTGAGGGATACCATCTTCCGGCAGATAGACATTGACCTGGTAGGTTTGTTTATGAAATCGCATCAAGCCATATTGGCTCGGCAGCCACAAATAGCCGTAGTCATCTTCGTACACCGCATAAATAACATCATTGGAAAGTCCCTGCTTTCTAGTAAACTGCTGTACTTTATCAGAGGTGCGATCCCAACGCAGCAGCCCGCCCCCATCCGTCGCCAGCCAAAAAATATCATCTTTATCTTTATATAAATGTAATATTTTTTTGCGGGGGAATTGATTTACAAAATGATCAACAATTCCTTTATCTTCATCCAAAAGATATATCCCATTATTCGTTGTAATCCAAATGCCATCTTCATCTTCAAAGAAAGAAAGAATAATAGTATTTTGTAAAGAATTAAAATTATTATATTTTGTAAATAGTTCGATGTCCAATGTCGCTGTATCAACGGTACATAGAAATTCTCTCCCTCCAGCCCAAAGCTTCTCGCTTTTGGAAGCAAACATTATCAAGTCTCGGTTAATATTAATTTTTAGGAGTCTTCGATTGTACGAACAAATTCTCCTTTTCCGCTTAACGTTCTCTTTATCAAGTATGGACCATAAGAAGCTCCCAAAAGGTATCTCCTTTTTTACAAAGGAGATAAAAGTATGTCTAGTTATAATTGTTTTATGATCGTTTAGATTATGGATAGGTCCTGCGCTACAAAAACTTTATCGTCTTCATCCACCAAAATATCTCTTATATCTTTGATAGCATCATCTAAATAATTAGTAAACTTATTTCGAGTTAATGATATAATAAAAGCCCCATGACTACTACCCAGCCAGGCATTTCCATTATCATCTATCATTAAAGTTAAATAAGAAATCTTGAATTTAGGATTCGTATTTATATCATATTTTCCAATTAACTTTCCTTTAAAATCAAAGACGTTTAAATAATTTTGCGTTGCGCACCAAATCCACTGCCGCTTGCAGTCAATGCTCCAGGTTATTATATTATTATTAAAATGACCATTTACATCAAGTTTTATGGTCTCAAAACGACCATTTCCTATTTCTCGATAAATACGCCTACTTTTGAAATTCAATCCCCATAGTGCATTTTTCTCATCTAACATCATTTGGTCAAATACCTCAGGCACTATTACTTTTTCTATATTACCTTGCGTACCGACCCGCCATAAATAATTCTCCTGGTTTGTTTTTATCCAAAAATGATCATTCTGTGATACTAAATTAAAATAGTTATAAAAATGCTTAATATCAAACATCCAGTCCGGCAAATCCATCAGTTTGCTGAATACGCCATCAAATTTGTAAAGGCTATAATCTTTAGTTATTATATAAATGCTTTTATTTGCACCTTTAAATAGAGCTACCATATCAGTGGTTTTGAATGGCGCTATGTTCTTGTAATTTTTGTCAAAAGAAGTAATCGAATCGGTAGAAGGATCGTATATATTTAATATTTGTTTAGGATTGGCATACAATGCTTTATTAAAATGATTAATCCATATCTTTCCATGTTTATCTTCACTAAGTGTCAATGGTGGCAAGTCTTCATCTTCATAAATTTCTTTTATTTGATACCCATCGAATCTCGCTGTTATCGAATTGGTCGCCATCCAAATGAATCCATTTCGATCTTGCATAACGGCGCGCACATAGTTATTGGGCAAGCCATCTTTTATAGAAATCTGCCGCACCCGAAATTGATATTCTTGTGCCGAAACAATAGTGCAGAAAAGCAAAAAAAGTAGGTAAATCTGTCGTTTCATGATCCTGAACAACTTAATTAAAGTGCAATATTTAACAAAAAAATATATAATTGTCCGATTATTGAGATAGTTTGACCGTTTTTTTCATTTGGTTTCCTCTATTTTTGTCAAAAATAAATTCATCTGTTGATGAAAAAATAAATTTGTGTTTATTTGTTTGGATCAAGACTACCCGTGAGCGGGGTAGTCTTTTTTGTTTTATACGGAGAAACAAGCATCAAGTTTTTAGAAATCCTTTCTATCTACTGATTCTGATAAAAATCAAATGAACAGTTGACATTCCTCACCGTTGGATTTCATAGAAAGTGCTTATTTGCAAGAGATTAAATCCAACGATCCATGAAAGCCATCAAGAAAATATTGCTGCCAACCGATTTTTCTGAAACTGCTCAAAATGCTTTTCGCTATTGCCTGCAAGTAGCCGATATTTATCAAGCAGAAATCGAATTATTGCATGTGATCTATCCTGAATATCAGGCTATGGACATTCCCGTAATGGCAGCCAAAGCCATGCAGGATAAAGTGGAGGCAGCGAAAGAAGTGATCCGGGAATTTGTAGATTTGGGGATAACGCAAGTGCAAGCGACACGCCAATTACGGTCTGTGCCCAATATCCATTCGGAGATTATGATCGGCAACCCCGTAGCAGTTATTAAAGATATTGCAAAAAGGGATAACGCGGATCTCATTGTAATGGGTACACGCGAAAAGCATAATGCCTTGGACAAAACCTTTGGCAGTGTAACGACGGGTGTGATCGAACACGCGCCTTGCCCTGTATGGGTGATTCCTGGCGAAGCGAATTATGAGGATATTGATATTATTGCTTATGCTACCGAACTAAATGAATCAGAACCTTATCATATTTGGAAAGCAACGCAAGTATTGGAGCCTTTCCATCCTTTATTACACTGCGTTCATGTGGGCAATGGCGCATCCACCGATGCAAAAATGGCGGATATTGAGTTGTTTTTTACTCAAAATGCCCCGGCGCTTCAGGTCAATTTTCATAACGAAAAAGGAGCATCTGTTACGGATGTTTTAGAAGAATTTGCCGAAAATCATGATGTAGATGTAATTGTGATGTATGCGCCGCATCATAGTTTCTGGCAACGCATTTTTCAGCAAAGTATTACCAAAACAATGGCTTTACAAACAAGAATTCCAATTTTGTTTTACAAAACCGAAGAGAATTAAATATTTTTTTCATAATAATTTTCATTTTATTTACTTTATGTAATATTTATTTAATATTCCTTACACTCCCGAATCCCCAAACCAACCTTAAACCTAAAACTTAAAACCTCCAAACTAAAAGCGGGCTATGGGAGAGTTATTTGTCAAGTCAGCGCAGCATCTAAGCGAACGCAACGATTATTTGGTGCACGTACTCAAGGACATCCAGGCGCTTGATATGATGTTGCAGGAAGGGATGTTTGAAAAAGGTAAGCAACGCATCGGCGCAGAACAAGAGCTTTGCTTGATCGATGAAGATGGAAATCCGGCATTGACAGCACCAGGCATCCTAAAAAATATGAGCGATCCTCATTTTACAACCGAAATTGGAAAATTTAATTTAGAAATCAATCTCGATCCTTTTGAACTCCGTTCAGATTGTTTGCGCAATACCGAAAGGCAATTACTTGATTTACTTGGAACGCTTGGCAATAAAGCGTCTGATGCGGATAGCAATATATTACTGACAGGAATCCTGCCTTCGCTTACGCATTTGCATTTACAGGAAGAATGTATGGCGCCTGTAGAGCGCTATCGAATCTTGAGCGACGCCATGCGTACCATGCGCGGCCGCGATTTTGAAATCCATATTATTGGCGTCGATGAATTGATTGCCTCCAATCCGAGCATCCTGTTTGAAGCTTGCAATACGAGTTTTCAGATGCATTTGCAAATCGAACCCGAAGAATTTGTGGCGCATTATAACTGGGCACAAATGATTTCAGCCCGGTGCTGGCAGCTTGCACCAATTCACCTTTGCTTTTTGGGCGAGAATTATGGGCGGAGACACGCATCGCGCTTTTCCAGCAAAGCGTGGACACGCGCTCTTACACAGGGCATTTGCGCGACCGGCAATCCCGGGTTTACTTTGGCAATCGCTGGCTGCATTCCTCTGTTTCTGAAGTATTTAAAGAGCATTTGACGCGCTTTCCGATGGTCTTTTCTACAAAAATCGAGAAAAATGCACTGGATGTCTTAAAAGAAGGAGAAATCCCAAACCTTCGAGCTTTGCGCTTACACAATGGTACGGTTTATACCTGGAATCGCATTTGCTATGGCATATCTGAGGATTTGCCGCACCTGCGCATTGAATGTCGCTATATTCCTGCCGGCCCAACGGTGGTAGATGAAATGGCAAACTTCGCTTTTTGGCTGGGTTTGATGAAAGGCTTGCCGGAACATTATAAAAATCTTCCGCATATCGCCTCTTTCCGATCTGCTAAAGACAATTTTTATCGCGCCGCCCGCATCGGCATGAATGCTTCTTTCGATTGGTTGGGCAAAATGGTAACCGCTGAAAAGCTTTTGCTCGATGAATTATTGCCCATTGCCAAAGAAGGTTTGAATAAAATTCATCTGAATGATTCAGATATCAATCGCTATCTTGGCATCATCGAACAACGCATTTTGAAGCAGCAAAACGGCGCGCAGTGGCAGGTGCATAATTTCCGATGTTTACGAGATGCTTACGGCCCGGGTATTGCCACGAACAAACTTACCCAGGGCATGTACGAAAGAATGGAGCCCGGAAATCCAGTGCACGATTGGGATAATGTAGATTGCCGCCCAATATATGCTGTTAATTTGCAAAGCGATACGATCGACCAGGTAATGAGCGTCGATTTATTTACCATCAGTCAGGAAGAGCCGCTGGCTTTGGTGAAAGCAATTATGGAATGGAAAAATATTCGGCATTTGCCGGTGGAAGACTTGCATGGAGATTTAGTAGGATTGGTGACCGCTACGAATGTGCAATCTTTTTCGTCCGTGTCCGATGAATGGGAGCAATTACCAATCAAAAATATGATGGTAAAAAATTTAGTCACGTATTACTGTACAACTCAATCTTTTTACAACATGATACTGGAATGCACCCGGAGAATCCGAAACGCCTCGAAATATTTGAAGGATTGGAAGAAACACCTTTGGTTGATGGCTTACCTTATTTATCCTTGATTCATTCTGAAAAATATATTCAATTAGTGCAAGATGCTTGCTGCGTAGATGGCAGACTCGACGCAGATACCGTCACGTCCAAAGGTAGTTTTGATGCGGCTCGTTATGCTGCAGGCCTTACCATTGCTGCTTCCGAAACGAATGACTTTGCGCTGGTGCGTCCGCCCGGGCATCACGCTTATCCGAATCATGCCAGCGGTTTTTGTTTGTTTAATAATGTGGCGATTGCAACTCAAAAATTGGTAAATGAAGGTAAAAGAGTTGTAATATTTGATTTCGACGGACACCTCGGCGATGGCACAAGCGATATTTTTTATAATACCGACAAAGTTTTATACTGGTCTTTACATCAATATCCGGCATTTCCCGGTCACGGTTTTGTAGATGAGATTGGTGAAGGGAAAGGCAAGGGTTTCACTGTAAATGTTCCTTTGCCCCCTGGTAGCGGCGACGATATTTTTATGAATGCCGTAAATAATTTTCTTCCCGTTGCCGAGCAATTTCAGCCCGACGTAGTCGCCATCTCTGCTGGCTTCGACGCGCATCAATATGATTTATTATTACAACTAAAAGTATCCTCCGGCGCTTTTTATAAAATAGGGCAATTGCTCCAAGCGCGCTTTCCGCGAATGTTTGCAACCTTGGAGGGCGGTTATAATTTGGAAGAATTACGTAAATGTGTCTATAATTTTATAGCAGGTGTAAATAACGAACCGATGCCTTTTGAAGAAAAGCCAACTGTTTCAGGTATGCGCGTATGGGAGACTTATGATACTTATTTACATTCCATTATGTCTAATTTACAATCCTATTGGAAATTTTAATATAACAATGTAATAATATAGCGAGCAGTGATGTGGCGCGTAGATCACTATATCACAAAATCGCAATATCACCAAATCATCATATAAAACATGCAATCCCAAAGAAGCACACAGTCTCGTCTGGATAAAATCTTCAAGCCCAAGAATGTAGCCATCATTGGCGCTTCGGTGAAAAAAGACACCATTGGTTACGCCGTGATGAAAAATATGCTCGACGCCGGATTCCAGGGTAATATCTTTCCAGTCAATCTCAAATACAGCACCGTCCTTGATCGTCATTGCTATCATTACATCGGTAAAATCGCTGAAAAAATAGACCTCGCAGTCATCACGACGCCCGCGCATACTGTTCCGGGTTTGGTCGAAGAATGTGGCAAAGCAGGCGTCGGCGGCTTGCTCATTATCTCCGCAGGCTTCAAAGAAGCAGGTGAAGAAGGACAAAAAATGTACGAACAAATTCTCCAGACCGCCCGCAAATATGATATGCGCATCATCGGCCCGAATTGTCTGGGTATTTTAAATCCTTTCCTGGGTATCAACGCAAGTTTTGCCACCCGCTCCGCGCTCAAAGGCAATATTGCTTTTATTTCTCAAAGCGGCGCGCTCGGTACTTCCATTCTCGACTGGGCTTTGGATCAAAATGTGGGTTTCAGCTACTTTGTATCGGTGGGTTCAATGATTGATGTGAGTTTCGCCGATTTGATTGATTATTTTGGAATGGATAATAACACTTCGTCGATCCTGATTTACATGGAAAGCCTCAAGGATGCGAGACGCTTTATGAGCGCAGCGCGTGCGTTTGCGCGTTCCAAACCGATTATTATTTTAAAAGCAGGCAAAAGCAAAGAAGGCGGGCAGGCCGCAAAATCGCACACAGGCTCGCTCGCAGGTGATGATGCCATTTACGACGCTGCTTTTCGACGCGCAGGCATTATTCGCGTAGATACCATCGCGCAATTATTCAACTGTGCCCAAGCATTGGCGATGCAGCCACGCCCCAGAAATAATCGCCTGGCAATCGTGACCAACGCTGGCGGGCCGGGCGTGCTGGCTACCGATTATTTGATTGAAAATGGCGGCCGCATGGCGCAACTTTCAGAAAACACAATGAATAAGCTCAATGAAATTCTTCCCGCTCATTGGAGTCATAATAATCCGGTGGATGTATTGGGCGATGCTACCTCCGAAATTTACCGCCAAGCCCTGGAAATCTGTGTTCGTGATGAAAATGTGGATGGAATTCTGGCCATCTTTACGACGCAAGCCGTTTCCGAACCTGCAAAAGCCGCCATCGAAGTAGTACAAGTGGCCCGCGAAAGAAAAAAGCCCATGCTCGCGGTTTGGATGGGCGAACAAGACGTTGCCGATGCCCGCGAAATCCTGGAACATGGCAAAGTGCCTCATTATCGCTACCCCGAAAGCGCTGTGGATGTCTTTATCCGAATGTGCCAATACTCGCAGAATCTGAAATTGTTATACGAAACGCCTTCCGAAACACCGCATGAATTTGTTCCTGAAACGGAAAAAGTCAAAAAAAATAATCCATCGCGCATTGGAAGCCAATGAAAAAGAACTGTCCGAGCATATTTCCAAAGAAGTCATGGCTTGCTATGATATTCCCGTCACCAAAAATATAATTGCAAAGAAAGCCAACCAAGCCGTCCACTTTGCCAATGAAATCGGCTACCCCGTCGTATTAAAAATTGAATCGCCCGATATTGGTCACAAGAGTGACGTTATTGGCGTCAAACTAAATTTGCAAAATGAAGAAGCGGTACACCAGGCTTTCGACGAGATTATCGCCAATGTAAAAAAATACCAACCCAAAGCGCACATCGAAGGAATTCTGGTAGAACCCATGATTGACAAGCCTTTCGAGTTGTTTATCGGCGCAAAGAAAGATCCGATTTTCGGCCCGGTGATCGCCTTTGGGCAAGGCGGTATCGCAGTGGAAGTTTTCAAAGATACGCGCTTAGGACTGCCGCCACTGAATATGGCCTGGCCTGACAAATTATTCGCAACACGCGCATTTATCCTTTGCTCAAGGGCTATCGTGGTCAGCCGGGCATTAATCTCGAAGAGTTGGCATTCACACTATGCAAATTCTCTTACCTGCTCATGGACTTCCCCGAAATCGCTGAAATCGACATCAACCCTTTTATGGCGGACTCCAACGGAGGCATTGTCGTGGATGCACATATTGCGCTCGACGAATCCAAATCGAAACGCAAGCGTCAAGACTATCATCATTTAGTCATCTCTCCCTACCCCGCCAAATACATCCGCGAAACCCAACTCCGCGACGGCACGCCTGCTACGCTGCGCCCCATCCGCCCGGAAGACGAGCCTTTGGTAGAAAAATGTTTCAATACCTTTCCAAAGAATCTTTGTACTATCGCTTTTTTGGGTACGTGCCGCAGGTGAATCACGAATTCCTTGCCCGCTACACCCAAAACGACTACGACCGCGAGATTGCAATCATCGTGGAAATCGAAGAAAAAGGCGAAAAATTAATGGTCGGCGTAGTGCGCATCATTGCGGACGCCTGGGGCGAAAACGCGGAGTACGCCATCCTTATTGCCGATCCCTGGCAAAAGCAAGGTTTGGGCAGCATTCTCACCGATTTTATCCTGGAAATCGCGCGCGACAAGGGCATCCATAAGATGTATGCCTCCGTACTCGCCACTAACAAGGGAATGATTCGATTATTTGAGAAGAAAGGTTTCACCATCAAGCGAGATGGTTTTGATATGTTTTATGTGGAATTGGATTTGGTGGGAAAATTGTTGCCTAACGCTTGAGTTTTATTCTCTTTTTAAATTTTTATGAATCCATTCTTTGATAGCATCAAAATCTAATTGACCAGAAGCAATGCTAATTACAAATTGGTATTTGCTTTCTTCATTTGCTTCAATATCTAAGCCATTTTCCATCAATATCAGTCGCATTAATACATATCCGATTCGCTTATTTCCATCCAAAAATGGATGGTTTTTGATGAGGCTTTCTATTAAAGCGGCAGCTTTTTCAACACCATCTTTGTACAATTCTTCTCCATCAAAAGTTGTGAAAGGTCTATCTAAGGCGGATGCCAATCCTTCTAGATTTCTGACCCCTTCGATTCCTCCAAATTGAGTAATCAACAATTTATGAATTACAATAGCTTCTTCTGTGCTGATCATTCGGCGAGGCGCTTGAGCAGATTGGAGTCTTCTGCAATGATTTTCTGAAGATTCCCAATCAATTCAATAGCCTGTTGCGGCTTTGACTTCATTTGCTTCAATAAATTTAGTATAATCTCCAATTCCTTTTTATCAAACTGCTGAAGAATATTATTAATCTCCAATTTTAATTCTTGTACGCCCATCTTCTTTGTTTTTTTTATTAACTCTTTTTATCAAATATTGATTCTTTTAACACTTGCTGTAATCAAAATACACACTGGATACAATCCAGCGCAAACGGGGAGGTGTTCTAACGGTTTGCATAGCCATAGATTGCCAGTTTAGAAGAGCCTAATGGCTATACTTTGTTCGTTTCGTTTTCTTATTTTTAATTATTCTTAATTCACGTACAATTCAATTGCTTCGCTAGTCTTTGGAGAAGAGTTAAGAATTATTTCTTCATTACCAACCCGCATCGAAGCAGTGTTTGGGGGTATACTTCCTTCATTATTTGCATACATAATGAGATAGTTATTACCCCTCCGTAAATCCAAAGTAATTTCAGTCTCATTTTTGTAACCTTTAGACCTTTAACTATCCACTCCCCATTCAAACTAACAGAAATTACATCTCCATCTTCTTGGCATTGTCCCTAATTTTTAAGACTTGTATTGTATTATTTAAATCGATTCTCTTTTTTACTTTAACTTCCCTATCTAAAATGTAACTGGTGTTTTTCTTTTCTTTCTGAATTTAATTTCAAAAGAAGGTTATTTACATTATTTCCAAAAAAAGACAGAGAGTTGCCACTTTAACCCATTCTCCATCTCTGTTTACATCATATGAAATAAATTCAAATTCTTCAGGAATTATCCATACATATGCTAACTCACTAAAACCATTACTTCCTAGCCAACACAGTCCGTAATATCCTTTATATTCCTTTTTAGGTTGTTTATAAGTATAAATACCATTTTCATCAACAGTCAATTCATCATCTTTAAAGACATCATCAATTATATAAGAATAGTCACCTCCATCAAAGAGGAGCCTATTCCAATGGTTATTATCATGAATCAATTCAAATCGATACCTATTAGGGAAAATGTACTGATAATATTCTTGTGGTTTTTTCCTTTGGGGATTGATATTTCAAGGGAAGAGTATCCTGATTTAAGGCTCATATATTTTTATATGATTCACCATCAGGCTTTACATAAGTAATTGATTCGTGAACGATTGGTTGAGAATATGCAAAACCTAAAGAAGTTAGCACCATCAATAAAATAATAATTTTTCGTACATAATTTCATTTTTGGTTTAATGGTAGCGAACTATTGTACTTCACCTTTTTTGACTCCTTTGAATTGCGTTAATTTCCACTCTAAAAATAATCATTTTACCCAAGTATTTAAACTTGTAAAAATAAAACTTATTCATTGGTCTACTTTTATAAAAAAGTAGACCAATTTAAAAACTGCCAATCCACTACTAATTGTAGTTTCTATTACTTTTTCTGATCAGTAAAACTACCCTACTTCCCACAATTATCAAAGCCCGCCCCACTTTTCCAATCTTGCGGAGCAGGCTTTCCTTTTATCACTCTGCTTTTGGCGGGCGGGGCGTGTCGTTTACTTCAAAACCCCATTCACCCAATTTCTTGGGATTCTTTTTGAACACGCCTTTCAGCAAGTCGCGGCTACTTTTGATGAGTTTTTCGAGTTCGCTTATGAGCTGATCGCGTTCGCGGTAGATTTGTTCAGCGCGACGGTTCAGGTCTTCGGCTTCGGCGTGCTTTTCAATCGTCTGTTGCAGCGTTGAGCCATGGTCGTTCCAGTTGTAATCCGACAAAGTGTTGAGCGGACTGTTTTGCCATCCTGGAGGTGTTTGTTATAAATCAGGTTGGCAAGTTTGATAATGCCATCCACCGTTTTGGGGATGACAATGCGTAAATTGTTTTTAGACATAACTAGTCTATTTTAGTTAATAAATAAATAATAATGTTGAATACCAAGGATAGTCGTATCCTTTCCTTTAGGAGAAGCACTGTTTGTGTGGAATTTTGTCGGAAGTGCTGTAAAAATAATACAGAAAATTAAATTATAAAATATGGATGCCATTTTTTTTTTTATCAGAAGTGCTTATTTATAATAACGGATATAATAGGTGCATCCGGCGTATTTATTATTACAGATTAAGAAAGCAAGATCATAATTGTCCTTTTAATATTGCGGGAGGGTCGCGCAACTTTGCGGACGGTGATTTCAATATTGCGGACGGCGTCCGCAACTTTTCTGGAGGGTCGCGCAATTTTGCGGACAGCGATTTCAATATTGCGGACGGCGTCCGCAACTTTGCGGAGGGGTCGCGCAACTTTGCGGGCGATGATTTCAACTTTGCGGACGACGTTCGCAGCTTTTCCGGAGGGTCGCGCAACTTTGCGGACAGTGATTTCAATATTGCGGACGGCGTCCGCAACTTTTCTGGAGGGTCGCGCAACTTTGCGGACGGCGATTTCAATATTGCGGACGATGCCCGCAACTTTTCCGGAGGGTCGCGTAACTTTGCGGACGGCGATTTCAACTTTTCGGACGACGTCCGCTATTTAAAATAGCATCGGATATACATTGTAGGGCAATTTTGTCTTTGTCAATTGGATTTGATCAACTTTGATCTAATACCGCCCGTAAGATTAGCAAGCCAACAAAAAATAAAATTAGCGCAAGAATCCCAAATATATTATTCCTTTTTCGATTAGCGATCAAACTTATTAAAGCTAAAATTAAAGCTATTAAACTAAATACAAGTCCAGTAATTGGCCATACCTCTAAGAGTAATACTCCGCCAATTAATAATATAAAAGCTACTAAGCCAATTTCATTCACCGGTTTCTTCTCCTGAATTTGTTTATTCAGCTTTTTGATACCGGCTTTAAAAATCAATCTTTTGAAAAAAGGAAGCTTTTCTATTTGCGGAGCAAGATTAAAAGAAGCGGTTTCTGTATGGTACAAAAGAATCAGTCGGCATTATTACTGCATAAGCATTCTTATTTAGCATTAATGCCAATAGTATAAAGAAAAAGTGCATTTTTTTCATACAAATTCTATTTTTTATTGTATTCCATCCCTTTTATTATTTCAAGATGGTTGTTAGTTAGCCCTATTTGAGTAAATAAAAAAGGGAATATCAAATCAAACATTGATATTCCTCATTTTATCACCCAAAAAGAAATGCGTGCTACGATTTTAATATTGCGAACAACGCCCACAAGGTTGAAATTGGCTTTCGCAATATTGAGAAGTGCTTTCTAAGTATTTTATTTCGCCTTTATCAACTTATCAACCCTTCCACCTTTAAACTATTTTACGCCGTCTTCCTATAATTTGCAATCGCCCAGGTATTATAAAACAAGGCAAAACCTAATACCGTAAATAGCTGCGGCAATACATCCATCATTGTGCTTCCTTTAATGACCACCGCCCGAACAACTGCAACAAAATGCGTAACGGGGTTGAACCAGGAGATGATTTGCGCCCAGCGCGGCATACTTTCTACGGGGGTATATAATCCGCTCAGCAAAATAAAAATCATCATAAAGAAAAATGCCATCAAAGTTGCCTGTTGCTGCGTGTCGGAGTACGTGGAAACGAGTAATCCAATGCCCAATACGGCCAATAGGTACACCGCCGCAAAACCAAAAATAGTGAGATAATTACCAACCGGCACAATCCCAAACACCACCCAGGCTACCAAAAAGCCTATTGCCAACGTCATTAAACCCAGTACCCAGAACGGAATTAATTTACCCAAAAGGAATTGGTATTTATGCACCGGCGTTACGTTCATTTGCTCGATCGTGCCGACTTCTTTCTCCCGCACAATATTCATTGCCGCCAGAAAACTTCCGACCATCGTCACTAGGATTGCGAGAATGCCCGGCACCATAAATAAATGGTAATCGATATGCGGATTGTACCAATTGGAAGTTACAATTTCGATGAGTGGCATTTCATTAAACTTGGGCAATAAAATCCAATCCTCGCGCACCTCCCGATTAAAGTCATTGATGATTTGTAGGCTATAAGATGTTCCTAATCCTGCCTTTACACCGTTGATTGCATTAGCAGCCAGCATGACTTTTGCCTCGTTATGCCGCACCAAATCCTTTTCAAAATCGGGCGGAATAGTCAGCACAATATCTGCCACATCGCGCTCTACTGCTTCCAACGCTTGCGGATATGAAGAAGCATAATCCGTGAGCCGAAAATAGCCCGACGCGGTCATTTTTTCGATCAGCTTTTGCGAATAGCTGGAGTGATCGTTGTCAATGACGCTCAGATTGATATTTTTGATCTCATAATCCGCGGCAAATGGCAATAGAATCAATTGCACAATAGGCATCATAAACATAATGCGCAGGATCGCCGGGTCGCGGAAGATTTGACGAAATTCTTTTTGGAGAAGGAATCTTAATGTTCTCATTTTTTTTATTGTGTTTTGGTGCTATCGTGTTCAAGTGTTTGTAAGTGCATATTTTTATGTGTACAGGAGGTTTTATTTCAGGGTTATTTTTTTATAAATCGTCCTTCGTAAATCGTACCTCGTACTTTATTCCAATCTTACTTTGAATCGCGCCGTACTAATTCCCATCAGAAAAACCGTCATCCCCAGGAGAATTAATGTTTCTTTCCAAATCACCGCAATGCCCAAGCCTTTGATCATCACTGATTTGACAATAATATAAAACCACTTCGCGGGAATGATATTGGAAATGACTTGTAATGGAATCGGCATATTTTCAATCGGAAATAAAAAGCCGCTGAATATAATCGTTGGCAACATCAAGCCCACCAATGAAATAAACATGGCAATTTGTTGCGAATTGGTCGCAGAAGAAATCAATAAACCAAGTGAGAATGAAGTCAGGATAAATAATAAGCATTCCAGCAATAATAATATCAGGCTGCCATTGATCGGCATTTCCAATACAAAAACACTTAATACCAAAATGATAATGACATTTACAAAGGATAATACTAAATACGGGATCGCTTTTGTTAAAACGACCAGGAGCGGTTTCATCGGCGACACCAGCAAGATTTCCATCGTACCCATTTCCTTTTCGCGCACGATCGCCACGGAAGTCATTAGCGCAGACAATAGCATCATAATCATGGCCATCACGCCCGGAACGAAGTTATAGGCGCTTTTAAGCTGGGGATTGTACAACATTCGCGTTTCTACTTTGATCGTATAGGGCAACTGTTGATTATTCAGCAATTCATCCTGATAATCTCTGATAATTGCTGATGCGTAATTGCTGATCGTCGTCGCGGTATTCGTATCGGTCGCGTCGGCAACGAGTTGCACTTGTACGGCGTTGGTATGCAATAATTCTTCTCTGAAATTCGGCGGAAAAACCACCACTAATTTTGCTTCTCCCTTGCGGAAAATATCATCGATCTGCGCATCCGAACTGATATTTTTGACCACCGTGAAATAACGGCTCGCATCCATTCTGGAAATCAGCAACTGCGTGGCTTCATCCTTGGAGTGATCTAAAACGGCAATCGATGCATTTTTTATTTCATTCGATAATGCAAACCCAAACAGCAAAATCTGTACAACCGGCAGACCGAACATAAAGAGCAACGTGCGGCGGTCGCGCAGGATATGGTGGAATTCTTTTTTGACAAAGGCGGTGAATTGTTTCATTTTGGTGATTTTCTATATTCTTGAATTTTCTTTTTCAAAGCTTGGGATTTTATATTTGTTATCGGTGAGTGGTTATCAGTTATCGGTTATTGGTTATTTGGAGTAAGTGTCCTAATAACTGATAACCGATAATAGAACTCTACTCCGAGCGTTGCGCTTTGCGGGCCAATTGCACAAAAACTTCGTCCATCGAATCGGCATGAAAGGTTTTCTTTAATTCGGTAGGGGAATCGAGGGCATCAATACGTCCGTCCACCATAATGCTTACGCGATTGCAATATTCTGCTTCGTCCATGTAATGCGTCGTCACGAAAACGGTAATACCGGAATCGGCGGTCTCATAAATCATGTCCCAAAACTGGCGGCGCGTCACAGGATCAACGCCTCCGGTCGGTTCGTCGAGGAAAACAATTTTGGGCTCGTGCAAAATGGCAACGGAAAAGGACAATTTTTGCTTCCAACCCAAGGGTAATGAGCGTACCAGCTTATCGGCCTCACTTTCCAAGCCGAGGCGGTGAATGAGCGCGTTGCTTTTGGATTGTAACTCGCCATTTTTCAAACCGTAAATGCCTCCGTATAATCGGATATTCTCTCTTATAGTCAAATCCTCGTACAAAGAGAATTTCTGACTCATGTAGCCAATGTTCTGTTTGATTTTTTCGCGCTGCCGAAATACGTCGAAGCCCGCAACTTCTGCTTGTCCACTCGTGGGATGCAACAAACCACAAAGCATTCGCATGGCAGTCGTTTTGCCGGCGCCGTTTGCACCGAGGAAACCAAAGATTTCGCCTTGTGCGACTTCAAATGTAATAGCATCCACGGCGGTGAAATTGCCGAAACGCTTGGTAAGTTTATCGGTGGCGATTACTGTTTCTTTCATTTTTAAATGGTTTCAAGTTATAGGTTAGAGGTTTCAGGTTTGTCAACTGGAAGCATAAAAACTTCCAACCTGTAACTAATTTCTCATCAAAGCCATAAAACAATCTTCGATATTGGGTTGAATGGCTTTGATCTCGACTTGTTCGTGGCTTTGCTTTTGCAAATAGTGTTCGACATTACCAATATTACTATCGTCGTTTTTTAAAGTTAAATGGTGGGTTTCACCGAAAGGATAGCAACTGTTGGTCGCTTCAAAGGCGCGTAAATCCTTGAGCAAGCGAAACATATTCGCGCTGCGCACTGCCCAGAGTGGTTTTTTGAAATTCTGAATCACGCCCTGTGGGGTATTCACTTCCAAAATTTCACCGTGTTGAATTAAGGCCACGCGATCACAGAGGCTGGCTTCGTCCATATAAGGCGTGGAAACCAAAATTGTGATGCCCTGTGCTTTCAATCTTTTGAGCATTTCCCAAAATTCTTTGCGGCTCACGGCGTCAACGCCGGTGGTGGGTTCATCCAAAAAAAGGACCTGGGGTTTGTGAATCAACGCGCAACTCAAAGCCAATTTTTGCTTCATGCCGCCGGAAAGCGCGCCTGCTTTGCGTTTTTTGAAGGGTTCGATCTGAACGTAAATATCTTTGATCAAATCGTAATTCTCTTCAATGCTTGTATTAAAGACGGTTGCGAAAAAATCCAGGTTTTCTTCGACCGTTAAATCCTGGTACAAAGAAAAGCGCCCTGGCATATAGCCGACGTGTTTGGGAATTTCCTTGTAAACCTTGACCGTATCATAATTCAAAACCTGAGCGCTACCACTATCCGGCACAAGCAAAGTCGTCAGAATGCGAAAAAGCGTCGTTTTTCCTGCACCATCGGGTCCGATCAAGCCAAAGAGTTCGCCTTTTTCTACTGAGAACGAGACCCCCTTCAAAGCTTGGACTTTGCCTTTGTCGTAGGATTTTTTTATATCGCCTATGATGACTGTATTCATTTTCTTTTGATTGATGGATTGATGGGTTGATAAGTTGAAACTGGCGAATACAAATCAACCATTCAGCTTATCAACTTTTCAACCTGCTTAAAATAAAACTTCCCCGTACATTCCAATTTTCAAATAGCCGTCGTTTTTCACTTTTACCTTGATGGCATAGACCAGGTTCTGGCGCTCTTCTTTGGTTTGGATTGTTTTTGGCGTGAATTCTGCCTTATCGCTGATCCAAGTGATCGTGCCAGATAATTCTTTGTATCCGTCGTTGCCATCGTCCACCATCACGCGAACGGATTGGTTGAGTTTCACAGTAGGCAATTGGCTTCCAGTGATGTAAGCGCGCAAAGTCATATTGCTCATGTCGGCGATTTTGTATAAGGCTTTGCCAGGAGCAGTGACTTCGTTGGCTTCGGCGTATTTGGTCAGCACCGTTCCGTTGAGCGGATTGGTAATCGTACATCTGGAGAGTTGATCTTCAAATTGGGCTACGCGAGCTTTCATTGGATCGGTTTCACTGAGAATGCCGCGATTCTGAATGGCAACTGCTTCCTGCTGTGCTTTGATTTGCTTTTGCAAAACTACAATCTGGCTTTCGGCAGCAGTGATTTGTTGTTTGAGTACGTCTATCGCGCCGTTAATATCGTCCAATTGTTTGCTGGGCACCGCGTCTGCTTTGACCAGTTTTTCGATGCGTTTTTGCTCGCGCTCCTGCACCGTCAATTGCTGGCGAAGGACTTCGATATTGCTTTTTTGGGTAGCGATTTGTTGCTCGTAAATGAGGATTTGAGGCGCAGCGCTGTTGGTTTTTTGTTGCAAAGCATTGAGACTCGCTTGGGCTTGCTGCTTTTGCAAATCTACATTGCTACAATCGATTGTTCCAATTTGCTGGCCGGCCTTGAGTTCGGTGCCTTCTTGCACATCAAATTTGCTGAGTTTTCCAGCTGCTTCGGCAGAGATGATGACTTCGTCGGCTTCAAATGTTCCGCTGGCGTCGAATTTGCCGTTGCCATTGCCGCAAGCAAAAGTGATGATGGCTATAATGCTGAGGATCAGGATATTTTTCATTGTTTTTGATTGTTATCTATTATTGGTTATCGGTGAAATAGTACACTGATTTATATAATGCTTAGGGTACGTCAGGATTTCTGCTTACTGCCCACTGGTAACTTTATAGTTAGCTTGTGCCAAAAGGAATTGCAATTCGTGGACAGCCAGATTTAATCTTGCTTGATTTTCATTGTTCAATTCGGTCAAATAATCGCTCGGCGTAATAATTCCATTGTCCAATTGTGCTTCGGCCGTTTCGCGGATAGAAGTGCGTAAAGCAATTTGCTCACGGTCTTTGCTTAATAATTCCTGCAATTTTGTAATATCATTACTCAATTGGCGAAGCTGCACATTGGTATTTAGTTCAAATGTTCGTTTTTGAATATCCACTTGTTGTTGCTGAATGGTCAATAGTTGGCGGTCGTTGCTTTGCTTACCGTTATACAATTCTGAAAAATTCCATTTCAAACCCGCGCCAAGAATCGCATAAGTAGTAAAATCATTATCCAAAAAATTCATGCCCGGACGCCCGTAGCCACCAGTCGCAAATACACTGAACTTCGGCATATTTTTCGCTGGAAGCAAATCGCTCTGCGCCGCTATCAATTGATTTTGGTATTGAAAAAGCGTCATTTCCGGTCGGGTGATTTGATTGTTTACTGCGATTGGGTTTTCAGTTGGTTTGGCAAACGTTGCATTTTCAGGGATGTCAGTATTCAGCAGCAAACTCAAGGATTGAATAGCAGCGCGGCGATTGGCTTTGATTTCAATAGCTTGTGATTCAGCGTTGAGCAGTTCGGCTTTCAGCGTATTGAGATTGGCTTTGGTCGCTGTGCCGTTGTCAACCAGGGCTTCGGCTCTTTGAATACGCGATTTCAGATTTTCTTGCAATAATCCATTCAATTGAATTTGTTCGTCCGTTAACAAAACACTGAAATACAGCGCATTAACTCGATTTCTAAGTCCATATAAATCCACTTCGGTGCGTTGTTTTTCTACCAATGTCGAAGTATTTTGAACCTCTTTTTGATGAGCGGTGATGCCGCCATCCCAAAGCGTTTGGCGCAGATCAAGTGTTGCTTTGTACTGATCTTTGCTAACAGTTGGTATTTCAAATCCTTGGATCGGAATATCGATGGGCAATTCGGTAACTTGCGATTGCCAGGTCGCTTGGGCGTTCAACTCTAAGGTTGGCAGGTAATTCTTATTCAAGTTCTTGATTTGCAGTTGGTTGCTCTGATCGAGTAAATTCAACTGCTGAATCGTCGGGTAATTCGAGCGCGCCAGGTCATAGCACTGCTCCAGGGTCAAAGCAGACTGCTGGGCGCGAAGCCCAACAGTGCTGATCAAAAGTATTAGAAAAATGCGGATAGTATTCATTGGTTGGTTCGTTGAAATTTTATTTTTTAATTTAACTTTTTGGTTAAAGTGGGGTCAAAAAATTTTAGGTTTTAATTGAGCTAATAACAAATTCCGTAATAATTTTTTTACGTTCCCGCATCATATCCATGTACTGCGCATCGCTCATGCCGGATACCCTTTGTAACATTGGCTTTGCGAGAAAAGGAAACACGCACATAGACATCGTATTCATTAAAAGATGCATGGGATGTATCGGTTTAATATTACCTTTTTCTATTTCATCTTGTAATTGCACTATAAAATAAGGTAAAAAAGATTGTAACTTTTCAATTATTCCCATTTTTTGTATAAAATTTTCGGGGTCTTTATTAACTTCATTCATCATAAATAATGGCACATACGGGCTTTCTAGTAATAAATCGATATAACTTTCTACAAAAAGTCGGATTTTATCAAATAAAGGTAAATCCGCTTTAAAAATCTCGGCAACTTTAGGTAGCAAACCTCCTTTTATTTGTTGAAATATGGAGTCAAATAACTTTTCTTTGCTTCTAAAGTAATAATGTAATAACGCTTTATTCACTTTTGCTTCTTTCGCAATTGCCTCCATGCGCGCACCGTGATAACCATCGCGCAGAAACACACGTCTAGCGGCTTCCAGAATTTTTTCCTCGGTCGATAAATCCTTTGTCATCCTGTCTTTTAAGATGCAAGAAGTCGGAGCAAGGATGCAAGACTTTCTGCATTTGTGTTTTAATTTTTTAATTTAACTTTTTGGTTAAATTTTCGACAAAGATAATCTCTCTAAGAATGTTTGTCAAGAGGGTAAGGCAATTTTTTTTAATTTTTTTCTCCGATAGCTGATTTTAATAGCTTCAGCTTAGTTTTTAAATTTTATTGGCTTGTCACGAGGGCATGCTGAACAGATCATTTGTTTATTTAATGCTATTTCCTTAATGACTATTTGCGGGCAGCAATTAATATTTTCTATTTTTATTTTAAATGAAAGGGTATCTAACTCACCAGCTCCCAAAAATAGAAAGGCATCATAAGTATCTTCGTTCTTCCACTCCAATTGCTCGGGATTTAAAAAAGTTACACGATATATTCTTTTTTCACGATTAATAAGAGTCGTGGTAATTGTATTATTTTTCGAATTTGCTTTATCATAATTAGCTAATATTGAAGGCAAAATAGATGTATTTTTATTTTTATGTGTAAAAGTAAAACCAAAATATTGCTTGAGCGGCGGCAAACATGGAGGCGGAGGATCGCAAGGATTGGCTTTGGTTTGAGAAGAACAGCTATTCATCGTTATACAAAAACATAGCCCTATTAAACTTATTTTTAATTTACTTACAATCATATCATAGATTTTCCATCAAATAAAGATAATGGAGGAAAAACTTGATATTCTTCCTCCATCATTATAATATTATTTTTGCCCGGAATATTGCGAACCAGTTTTAATAACTGTTTGGAAATATCTATTCCCATTGCTGACCGCTTCCAAAACATAAGTGCCGTTGGGCAGATTTTGAATATTATAAGAACGTTTTAATAAAGCTTTATCAAAAGGCGTTTTTGCTTGTAATACCTGAACTTTATTACCCAAAATATCATAAAGATTCATTTCCATTAATCCTGATTGTAGCATTTCAAACTCTATATTCAGTAGATTTTGGGACGGATTAGGATAAACTTTTAAAGCCGTTTTTCCTATCACAGATTCTTCATTGAAAGTCGATGTTGATAGACCGGAAAGCGTTCCAATGTAATAACCTGAAAGCTTTCGCTGATTGGTCACCTTAAAAACACTGCTCCCTCCTGCCAATGCACAAGACTTGATCGTTGCAAAGAAGTTTGTATTTTTACTTCCATCTGCATAAAAATTTCCATCCAGCTTAATAAAATCTTTCGCTTCGTATGTAATATTTGCATCATCAAAAACCCAAGAAGTAGAATAAATGCAATTTTTGGAAGCATAAGTATTATTTAAAGACTGAATTTCATTAAATACCGGACAATCAAGACATACGCGACTGCAAGCGCTAAATAAATCGGTACACCAAATGCCACGTCCGAAAGTTCCGGCATAAAGTTTACCTGTTGTATAATTTATATCCAACTCAGCGATAATAACATTTGGTAAATTATTACTAAATAAAATCCAGTCGCTCAGGTTGTTATCTCGGTAATAAACGCCTACGTCCATTCCTACATAAACGCCATTATTACTTCCGTTTTCATAAATAATGCAATTCGCAGGCACATTGGGCAAAGTACCTGATATATTTTGCCAGGTAGCGCCCGCATTATTAGAATAAAAAACTTTATTATTAGCAGTATATCCATTGCCCGAAGTTTCAATAAATCCGCCCAATGTCACCCAAATTTGATTAGGATCGGTGGGATGAATTGTAAAATATGTAATAACATTATTCATAGTGGCAGGAAGCGTTCCTGTAATATCTGTCCAATTTCCACCTGCGTCTGTTGTTCTAAATAATCTGGTGGCTTTAGACACATATATAATGCTATCATCAGAAGGCGCAATGTCGATATGACTACATAAACCCATGCCAATATTTCCGTTAGAAATATTAGTCCAGGTGCCCCCATTATTGGTGCCTCGCTGCACATCCGTAAACCCCATTAGAATGGCGCTATTCACAGGATCAAACGTATGAGGCGTCAGCCATGCGCCCACGCCGCAAGGCATACTAAATGGAGAAACGTTTGTCATAGCGCCGCTTGGATAGGAAAAGCGATTTAAACAGCCATTTTGAGTAGCTCCGTAAACAAAATTGTTGGCTACATCTACTGAACATTCAAACCCGTCTGCGCCTTCCCAATGTTCTATAGTGCCGAACCCAGCGCCTACGTCTCTCAATTGATTCAGTCCATTATCCTGCGTTCCTCCCATTACATAATTCACACTATCATCTGTGAAAACAGCAATTCGATAAAACTGAGTAATCATAAGTCCTTGAGAAATATTTACCCAGTCGTCGGCCCTATTCGTTGAAATATATACGCCACCATCGCTACCGCTATAAAGCGTATTGCCAATGTATTCGAGCGCATGCACGTCAGCATGATTGTAATCTCCTGCGGCGGCTATATGTTCCTCCCATCGAGCCGTGATTGTCCAATTTTGCCCACCATCAAGAGAGCGCCAGCTATTAATCCCTCCAACGTGTACTTCTTCGGCATCGGTAGGAGAAGCAGCAATACTAAGATCATATCCAGGTTGCTGTCTTGTTCCTGTGCCATCTGGTTGGTCTCCTAAGATATTAGGTGTAGTTGATCTTGTTTGAAAACACATACCACTATCCGTAGAGCGATAAACGCCGTTATACGTACCTCCAATACCATTACCCATAGCATCAAGCAAAGTTCCTCCTGATAGTACATACACATAGTTTGCATTGGCTGGCGTTACTGCAATGGCTAATCTGATACCTGTATTCGTTATATTACAGTTGATGGGAGTCCAATTATCTCCTGTATCAGTAGATCGGAAGAAAGTAGTTGCACTCACTGCATACATCGTAGCAGGCGTACCCGGTCGGAATTCTACATCTGTAATCTGGCTAGCTATTTCCTGCGTCCAATTAATACCACCGTTCGTAGTTCTGAACAATCCGGTGCTGGTCGCAGCAAATAAGGTATTTGGATCGGTAGGGTGCATTACTAATTTGTAGCCATAATTAAAATTTCTCACGCCCCAACTCAATCCTGTTTGGCTCCAGGTCTGCCCACCATCAAAGGATTTTAGTACGCCTATTGAAGAATTATCTGAGCCGTCACCATCGCCTGTGAGGATGTAAATCGTTCTGGAAGTACTAGGAGAAGTAGGATCAATAGCAATTCCCGAAATACTGATAACAGGTATGCCATCTGTCAATGAGACCCAATTAGATACAGTGCTTCCGGGCGTCCAGGTGCCTCCGGCATTATCTGTTCTCCAAAGCCCTCCTGCCGGCGTGCCTGCATAAATAATATTGGAATTACCAGGATCAAGCAGAATAGCATTCACTCTTCCGAGCCCTCCATTTCGACCACTTGTCAAGCGCTGATAGGTGTTTCCGCCTACGGATTCCCATTCGCAATCAAGATTGAGATTGGGTGGTGGCTGATAGATACTACTGTAGCGCAAGAACTCATCTAAAACGCGACGTGGCACGTTCTGTATTTTGCCATCCTCGCCCAAGCGAGTAGAATTATAATATTCCCATCTTTTAAACTGCTTGTAGCCAGAGCCTTTCCCTTGATCTTTACCCTTGTAATAATTTTCAACTCTTTCCACTATTTGCTCAAAAGTTAAATCAGTATTTTGGCGAATAATTTCCTGATAGACTTGAGCTAGCGAGAGAGAGTAAGTAAATAATAATAGTAATAATATAATAATAACTCTCATGATTGCTAAAATTTGATTAAAAAATAATGATTGCTCAATTGCCTATCGTTTCTCCAATTCTTGCACTTTTGCTTGCAATTGCTTGTTTTCCTGCTTTAATTGCTTGACCTCCTTGTTCAATTCAATTAGATATAAGAATAATTCCTCTATTTTAATTTGCTGATTTACTGTAGTTTCTCCAAGTTTCAATCCATTTTCTTCGATTTCCTGAGCCGAAGGTGTATCCGGTAAATATCCTTTTTCCTGAATATGCGTTTCCACTTCTTCCAGCTTTTTCAATGGATAATCTTTATTAAAAACATGATCCGCCCAGCCTACATTTACTAATACTTCCTCTGTTAATATGCCATCAGCTACAAATAAAGAATAATTAGAAGTATTAACAACATTTACTAAATTGGGTGTATTATTAGTGCCAATTGTAACTTTTCCATCAAAATGCCCCATACCTGCTACATTCAAATTTCCACCAATCCCTGTACCACCGGCTACTACCAGCGCACCTGTAAAGCTATTGGTAGATGCGGTCAGGTTTTGAAGACGAGTAATGCCTGTTGCGCCAACCGTCAAATTATTACGTAATAAGGTAGTGCCTGTTACATCAAGATTTTGTCCAATATTTAAATTCAGGCCAACTCCTACCCCACCATTGACGACCAAAGCGCCATTATTTATATTAGCAGAATTAGTTATATTATGTATCGTAGTCACGCCAAAAACGTCCAGAACGTCCGTAATTCTTGCATTTCCGCCTATATGTACTCTGGCAAGCGGCGCATTAGTGCCAAAGCCAAAATTACCATCTTTACTAATAACGCCTCTTTCCGTATTATTTGTAATAATCGAAACCGGCTCATTATTAATTGTACCCAATTTCATATTATCAGGAGCAACAATATTACCACCAACTTTCCAGTCTTGTTCTATATCACTAATATCACATTGCTGATTTTGCGCGGAGCTTGTATAGCCATAAACAAAGATATCTCCATATCTTTTTCCTAATATTTGAAGGTCGCTTAGCGAGCCGGGCCAAACATTGCGAGGGCATTGAGAATAAATACGATTAATACATTCATCGCCTGTTATAAGGTTTGTAACTTTAAAATAAGTATAATAAGCAAATACACCATTTGATAATGTAGCAGCGCTTATTATAATAGAATCGCCATTTGTAATATTCGTGCGAGAAGTAAAGGGAGTAACGAGATCTAAACTATTATATACATCAATATTGACGGGGTCTGGCCCCAGATAATAAAGTTGCATTTCTGTAATGCCTCCTTCACATCTACAGCTTGGCCCCAGGCAATACGGCGGAACATTTGCTGCAATATTTAAATTTGTTATATCAACATTCCCAATTATATCATTATTATAAATAGAAGGATCAGTAAATAACTTCATTTCTCTAAATATTTGCTCATGACCAGCATCCGCTACCGTTTCCAGCCAAATTGCACCAGAACTCCAGGGTATAGCAGCGAAATCACCGCTTAATGTTTTACCCTCTCCGATAACCAAACTAAATAAACCGGACTGGTCTGTAATAATTTGATGCGTTTCGCTATAATATGTTTTGTTTGTAATAATATTTTTTAAATTTAATCGCAAATCCATTCTTTGATTCGACAGGATTTTATCATGCTGATCTTTTGCAGTTGTTTCATACAATATCTCATGCGAGACATTTTGAGCAGACAGATAAGCAATAGCAAATGAAAAACAAGCTATTATAGATAATATCTTTTTCATAAGTAATTTTTTTTTAAACTGGTGATGTGAATAGATTAAATGCATAATCGGATTATTTGGACACATTAATGTTATCCATTATATTATGTAATCCAATAGACTGAGGACTAACAGTACTTCGTATCTGATGAACAGTATTTAGCAGGTAAGCATTAATCTTATAAAATCGCTGGGCGTTTAGGTTTTCGAGATTACGGAAGGAATGAATCTTGTGAGTCGCTTTTCGTTGGATTCTTGGGGGTTACAGCCGATCTTTAATAACTTGACATTTACAAGGTAGCCGACTTTGAAAAGTTTATTCATTATGAAAGAATATACAATTCGTTCGTCTTTGTGTAGTTCGGTAAAAGAGGTTTTTGTTTAAAAGTTAGTTCTTGTTCATAGGCAAATAAAATTTCAAAATGAATTCTTCGAACAAATATAAAAAATAATTTGTCAAATCAAAAGTTATTCCAATATAAATTTTGCGAATGCAAAGCATTCTTGAAAATCCTTAAAGTTTTACGCCTTTTTCTAATAAAATCTTCCGTTCCAATCCTGCGTTTGCGAGCATTACCACTTCGGTGATATTTTCCATATTTAGCACGCCTATAAGTTGACCGTTCTCTATTACAGGACAAATGCTCGCATTTGATTGAATCATTTTTTGATAGGCTTCCTCAAGTTCCATGCCCGGCACAAGTATAATATATTGTTTATTTACAATATGATTAATACTGGCAGCTTGCCCAAATTCTTTTAAACCTTTAATAATTTCATTGCGTGTAACGATACCTATAATTTCATTATCCTGTTCTACTAAAAATTCTTTTTCCTGCCCGTCAAGCAAGATGGATACTGCTTTTTCAATGGTTTCAAAAGCATGAAGCGTCGTAAATTGATGCATTAAAACATCTCTGACTTTGTATTTAGATAAAGCTGAACGAGTTGTCTCAAAATTTGCTTCTGCGCCGGCGCCCAGGAAAATGAACAAACCGATAAAAATAAGCCAGAAATTAGAGCCAGGTAATAGTCCAATAAAAACAAATACAATCGCCAGGAATTGACCGATTTTTGCAGCGATATTCGTTGCTTGTGCTCGCTCAAAACGCATAGCCAGCAAGGCTCGCAGCACGCGACCGCCGTCCATCGGGAAGGCCGGAATAAGATTAAATAATGCTAATATGATATTGACTATAAAAATATTAAATAAAAAGTTTCTACTTGTAATTTCACCCGTGAATTCCTCTATATTCGGGAAGCCGCCAATAAATTGAAAGTAAATAAATAATCCAATAGCGATAATAATATTCACTGCCGGCCCTGCTAGCGCTACCCAAAGCTCCTGAATAGGTTTTTCAGGCATCTTCTCCATATTGGCCACACCGCCGATGGGTAATAATGTAATATTTTTAGTAAGAATGCCATAACGCCGCGCCGTGAGCGCGTGACCGTATTCGTGCAGCACCACGCAAGCAAATAAAATCAGAATAAATCCAACAGCCACAAGGCTTTGCGCAAAGGTTTGCCCCTGATTCATATTGCTAATCAGAATCCAGCCCAGCAGGATCAAAAAAGTCCAGTGCATATAGACATTGATACCCCACAAGCGCGCTATTTTGAAAGACCAGTTCATATTATTGATTATTGGTTATTTATTACAACAAATGGTTGCCTTTATTTGCTCAAGTTGCTAATAAAAATTGAAATTTTCAATGCTTTTTGTCACCAAAGGTGATGTGGTGATGTGGTGATGTGGTGATGTGGTATTAAGTAATCAGATATATTTGAATTATAATAAAATTTGCACAATTCACTGGTTTTAAGCATTTTAAGGCTGTCAATTATAACATAGTCATCCTTATGGGATTAAACTGCTCGATTATTTATTAATTAAGTTTCTTTACTTCTTTCGATTAACATTTGTCGATATTGATTAAAAATAGTGGATTTTGATACAAAACCGACGTAACGGCCTTTATCAACAACCGGCAAATTCCAGGCTTGATGTTGCTCAAATTTATCCATTACTTTTTCCATTGGCTCGTGCAAGTCAACAACGGCGGGCGGATTGTGCATAATGTCTTGCACTTTGGTTTCATTATAAAGTTCTGTATTAAACATGATTTCCCTTACATCATCGAGTAATATAATGCCTTTAAAATAGCCATCATGATCAATCACCGGAAAGACGTTGCGCTTAGATTTGGCAATAATTTTAACAAATTCGCCCAATGTAAATTCCGGTTTTATAGCTCGAAAATTGGTCTCTACCAAGGGTTCTACCGACATCGTTTGCAAAATGCTCCGGTCGCGCTCGTGCGCGGGTACCCAGAGTCCTTTTTGATATAATTCGGTGGTAAAAACCGAGTAAGGTTCAAAATAAATACTGACAAAATATGCGATCGCAGATACTAACATTAAAGGAACAAATAAAGCGTAACCTCCTGTTATTTCGGCTATTAGAAAGATTCCCGTGAGCGGTGATTTGAATACGCCACTTAATAAGCCACCCATCGCTACCGCCATAAAATTCGCTTCGCGCAATTCAACCAAACCCGTCAGATTAATCGCATGGGCAAACACAAATCCCAGCATAGCGCCTGTGAACATAGATGGTGCAAACACGCCGCCGTTGCCGCCCAATCCTATCGTGAAAGCGCTTGCAAAGGCTTTAGTAAATAAAATTAATAATGCAAATAATAATAATAACCATTCATTTTGTAAAATATTATAAAATGGGCTTCGATCTGCTAATGCTAAATATTTACCTTGTAATAAATTATTAATCGTATCATAACCTTCGCCAAAAAGTGGTGGCATCAAAAAAATCATTAAACCCAGCGCCAATCCGCCCAATCCCACTTGAATCAAAGGTCGATCCTTTTTATTAAAATAAGTTTTCATACGAATAGTCGTGCGAATGATATGCACAGATACCAAGCCACACAATACCCCGATGAGTATGTAAAAGGAATCGCCTCTACCCGCCAGCCATCGGTAGGCAGGAAGAAAATTTGTTCGTAATATAATAATTTCGCTACTACCGCGCCCGTAGCCGCAGAAATCAAGAGTGGAATAAAGGAATGGATCGCCACTTCCGTCAGCAACACTTCAAAAGCAAAAATAACACCGCCAATCGGGCTGTTGAAAATAGCGCCCATGCCAGCCGCCGCGCCACAAGCCAGGAAAAGCGCTTGTTTTTTGCGTCCTACCTGCAATAAATTTGCAAGATTCGACCCTATCGCCGAGCCTGTACTTACAATTGGCGCTTCCAAACCGACGGATCCTCCAAAACCTACTGTAAGTGAACTCGTTATGACGTGGGCATACGTTTCATACTTCGGAATATTGATTTTCTTTTGTGCAATAGCGTGTAAAATTTTACTCAAACCCGTAGAAAGTGGCTTTTTCAATATAAACCGAACGTACAATACGGTGAGCATAATCCCGATCAAGGGTAGAAAAACAAAGCTCAAACGCCCGCTCGTAGGGTCGTTGACATATATCCATTCGCGTACCGTGTGCACCAAAACCTTGAGCAAAACTGCGACCAAACCTGCAACGATGCCAATCACAATGCTCACCAAAATCAGGTAATTGCGCTGAGAAATGCGCTCCGAAAGCCATTTGATGAGGCGATAGAATTGAATATTGGCATTGCGAACAACTTTGGTAAGCCAGGGTCTCATATCCTTCGTTCTTGTGCGCCAAATATATTCCGCATTCGGCGAAAGGACAAGAAAATTAGGAGGATTCCGCTAATTGTATTTTAAATATTCTTCGAAGACGCAGAAACATCCTTTATATCGCATTAGCAATTATTATATTTTTATTAATTTCCCTTTTATGGTGAAAATTTGATGGTTATTTTAAAATAAGCACTTGTTCTAAAATAAACATGGTTTTTATGTAGATTAAATAATTGATGGTTTGCCAAAACTCGGATGGAAATCGAGATGAATCGGAGTGCGAACAGCGAGGCAGAAGAACAGAAAGCAGCCGAGTAAAAAAAGAAAAAGGCTGAAGCCTTTGCTCCAACCTCTCTGAAAAGTGTTTACCCAAAAAAATCTTTAAATGTGCCACACCTCTGAGGTGCGGCACATCTACTTAATTTCCATTCCACGGGAAAGTGCCCAACTACATTCTGAATATGGACTAGTACGGTATCGCTCACGGCATCGCAAACATCAGTCGCATTATCCACGGTGAGGCGCAGGGTGACGTAGCCACGCGCAATCGCATCCGCACCAGGGGTGTAGGTGCCTACTTTTGGGTCAGTGCTGCTGGTGCCGCTTAGGCTGCCATTGTTACCTGCCTCGACGATGCTCCAGGTGTATTGCAAATCGGCAAGATTACCTCCGGTATAAGAATGCTTAAGTCTAAGCCGCTGAGTGACAAAGTCTTGGTCTTGCAAATCGTTTGCGTACTACCCGCATCCACCGTCACTTGTGGGTCTATGCGCACTTGCTGGCTCACGCTTTGAATACAACCCGGGTCATTGGGACCGTTTGCCTGCGCTTTGCCTCCGTCAACGGTATATTCAATCGTATGGTTGCCAACGGTCAATGCCGCAGGATCGAGCATCGTAGCGGTCATACCATCTATTTTAAAGCTTTGGCTTACGATATTGGCATCGCCTGGTGTACCGGTGAGGAGTATTGCTGGTTCGTCTTTACAATAAGCAGGGTCTAACGTGATGACAGGATTGGGATAGACGCAGCCATTGCCGAGGCAAAAGTAATGCCTCGCCCGTTGCTGACGGAAATGGTATAGCCCTGCATCCACGTGTACGCCCGGCAAAATAGCGCCACCCGGCAGGAGATTCGGTCAATACCGTTCCTACCGATGGGCGTCGGTGAGCGGCGCAGCGCTAGATATCGTACAAACCATTTATGGCAGTTACCGTCCAAGTCTGACCCGGGGGCATTCATCACTTGAATCGTCTCGCTGAACTGACCGTTGGCAAAGTCGTAGCGTTGTTTTGCAAGTGCAAGGATCTACAGTTACTTGACAATTGGTAACGGTGATTGAAATGGCTTGCGATAGATTCGCTACGATACAGCCATCGTTATCGGTGATTTGCGTCAGCGTATAGTCGGTGTTGCTGTTTGGACTGAGCGTCGCAAATACACTTCCATTTACCACGTCATTATAAGCTGTGCCGTTCACCACGATATCAAATGGACCCACACCCACCGTAGCAGTGAAGGTGAGTTCGATGGATTCGCCTGCGCAAATGGCGCTGAAGTTGCTACTGATCGTGCCTGCCGGAATTGCATTCACCGTCAAGCACAGCGGATCGCTAAGGTCATAGCAAACACCATCTAGGCATCGAGCAAGGAAATCCGCCAATGGCTCCGAATTCAGCATTGGTTGACAGCCTGCAGATTGAAAGTTCAATGAATAAATGCAATATTCACCAGGACCCAGTTCCGCGATTCTGTCTTCCATATTGCCTGCACCCTGCTCTTGCTCTATAAGAACTCTAAAGTCTAGAACAATCTTGTCAGGCGAATTATCGGTCAGGAAATATGCTTGTATATAGGTGCCACTCGTATTATTACCAACGTTCTCTTCCGCCCCGCCCCGCCACCAGCCATGCCGGCCAGGCAACTACGCCCGCCGCAGGGCCCCACACTGATCGGCACTAAACTGGGCTTCTACCGCATTGACCATGCCATTGGCTTTGAGGCGTACATCCTGGAAGGTGTGGGTATTGCCAACCAAAGAGCCTACGGGGATATTGACTACATCCAACACCGCACCATCCTGCTCTAATTCTAGAAAGCCCATTGCCGGAGGATTAGAAAAAGTAACTGTAACATCGGCGGTGTAGAAATCATCCGTTTGATCCATCGTGCCATTGTCATCGCAAGGCTGCTGGTCGCTGAAAGTAATGGAAGAAATGGCGCAAGGTGCAATTGTGCTTATATTCAAACACCAACCACCATTAATGCTACCAACAGTAATAGTAGTATCATCCACTGCATAAGCTGCCAAGTACCATTTGGATCTATACCATTAAATACGCTCGCAAAAGTAGCGACACCTTCCCTGTCAGGCTGATTGTGGGCCCGCCGGTGCTGGTGCAGGGAAGATATTTCTGGCATCCGCTTCATAGCTGGCGGGCGGTAAGTGCCACTTGGAATTGCAGGGTCTCGAGGTAAGGCGCTTGCTGCGGCATCGCTCAGGGTCAGGTTGGTATTGTTAAATGAACCACCCCCTACGCCTGACATGATAATAAACGTTTCTCCGGTAGGTGCTACCAATAGCAGGTCAATATCCTGGGGCTTACCATGCGTCAGTCCTTTTACATCTACCGTCATGGAAGTGATCGTGCCGGATAAACCCGATACCATGATATTAGAAGGATATGGCGTACCTGGTGTGCCAATGATGCCGCCGTTATTTCCATCGGCGAGGGTAATTACACCTTCATTACAAAAGCTATTGCCATTGACAACGGTCATATTATTGACGACTTGGACAATGGAGCCATTGCTGGTCAAAAAACTAGCCGTTCCATTATACACCGCCATGATATTGTGGCTTCCTTCGGTCATGCAGCTAGAAAAAGCAGCTTGCCCACTCCCATTGAGGGGTACATTGCTCGCTAAGGTGATTACGCCTTCTTTGAAGGTTACCGTTCCGGTGGTTACAGGATTGCCGCCGCTGGTTACCGTAGCGTGAAGGTGACATTATTACCTGTAAAGGAAGGATTTAGATTGAAGTGATGGAAGTAGTGGTGGCTGCAGGAGGACAAGAGGGCAATCAGGTCCGCCACAATCCACACCTGTTTCGTCGCCGTTTTGAATGCCGTCGGAGCAGGTTGGAGGACCTTGTGCAGCATTGTATATAGCAATATTATCAATACAATATCTTGCGCCACCAGATACCTGATAAATTCTGAAAGCGGTGGAGGATTGATTATCAACGATAACAATATCATTTGCAATCAATGTTCCATCGATATAAATGTCCATTCTCCCAACAGCCAAATCTTCAGCGCCATTGTAGTCTGTTAAAGCAGATGCACTACCATTCGCCACGATATGAAAATCATAGCAGGTATTATTGGAGAAAGTAGGAGCTGGCGCAACAGCATTCCATTGAGAAGGAACGAGGGTGCGATATTCTAAAGACCCATTATTCAATTGAAGCCCCCAAAGTAAGTCATTAGTGGCAAAAGTACCATTTCCGGTGAAAGTAGTGCCAGTACCCATGCCAAAAAACAGATCACCCGCACTCCAATCTGCGGAGCAAATGGTAAAAGACATCGTCGTGACATCAGAACTGGTCATTGCACTTCTGCCTACACCGTTTAGAGAAGTCGTAGTCGTACCTCCTATATTCATCGCCATGCCACTAATGCCGCAATCGTCGTCTGCCTCTATGCTTCCGCCTCCCGTACCAACTCTAACATAGTTAAAATTTGTATTGGAGGTGGTTATGGTTGTTCCATCGGTTAATGAATTGAAATTTTCTGTGAAAACTTGCCCGAAACTTATCGAAGGAACAAAAACAGATAGAGAATGGATAGAATTAGAAGATAGTGATTGATAATAGCGCGCATTTTGCAAAACAAATACGATGAGAAAAGTCTTGTAGCGCTTTTCCATGTGGATTACGATTTGTTAGTAGTTTTTATTCAGGTCGTTGAGCCAAAGATAGGCTGCAAAATCGGCTTATACAATAATATAATCGATAATATCAAAGGCTTATCAAAAAGTTAATATCTGGAATGTCCCATAAAAATACTTTCTCCCATCGTTCAATAAAGCCGCTTTCTTCACATCCTATTAAATAAGTTTAATTTTATTAAAAAATTCCAGTCAGTTTAAATAAAATTTATTTTTATATTGCATTTTTATAATATTCAATTTAGATATTTAAATATTTGTCTTAAAATATTTAATTCCTGTCTTAAATATATCATTCCACGTCTAACATAACTAAATTTTAGAATAAAAGAATTAAATTTTGGTGTACAAAAAGTATGTTTTGTGGTTAAATTATGAATATTATAAGACATGGATTTAGTTTTTAAATCACGGATTGATATATTTAAATCATGGATTTCAATTTTTAAGACATGGATTGATATATTTTTATACATATTATGATAAAATAGAATTGAGAATTAATATATTTCTATTATAGATTGGAATATTTAAACCGTTGAGCCATAAATTTTAGTCAAAAAGGAGTAATTTTATCCGAATTATATAAAAAACTTGCTATTTTTAGTCCTTCTTATTCCAATTCTTCGTACAAAAGCAAATTGCACATGAAAACACGAACCTTTTCGGTCATTGTACCTGACAATCCCGATCTTTTATTGGCTTTAGCTACTAATGTTTGGAAAAAACATCAGCAAGATGGCGCTAACAGCATCCGCCACCAGCGCTTATGGCCTTATTTCAAATCAAACTGGACATCGCTCGCGCCGAAAACACCCGCAGCAAGGATTTGGATCGACTGAAAGAAAAGCTTATTGAGGAGCGAAACTTGTTACTTGGGCTTCATCGCAATCAAAACGCCTATCTGGAAGGCACGGTGCGTTATTTTGTTACTGCGGTCAGGGATATTTTGCTGGGGCATTACCGCGGCAGCGAACGGATGCTCGGCAACTGGGGTTATGAAGTCTCCACACCCAAAAAGGAGTCAGAATCCTTATTCCCACTGGTCCTAATCCTTTGATTCAATTGGCGAAAGACGTATTGAAAAAGCATGATAATGACGGTGCGAACAGTTTGCTCCATCATCTGGATATGGAAATGCTGCGAACGAAACTGGAAGACGCCGAAAAGAGACAAGAAGACGCCGCAAAGGCAATCCGCGACAAGGAAAATGCTACCCAAACCCGAATTTGGCGCTTGGTATCGAGCGCGGACAGACATCCAAAACGCCAGACACCGTGAAGTATATCGTAAAATCCGTCCGCGATTTGCTATTGGGTTATTGCAGAGGCAGGGAGCAGGAATTGGGCGACTGGGGCTTGAGGTGAATACCAGAACATGGAGCAGGCGTGCAGAAGAACGGGAAGCCGCCGAATAGTAAAAAAGAAAGGTTGAGGCCGAAGCTCCAACCTTTTTGAAAAAGTGTTTACCCAAAAAAATCTTTATGGTTTATTAGGTGTAAAGGCGTAAGGGCTTAGAGGCTTAAAGGTTTACAGGCTTAAAGGTCTGGCTGTCCTATGCCTCTCTAAGCCTATACGCCTTACACCTATATGCCTTTACTCGTTTCCATTCCAGGGGAAAGCGCCGCAATCCACCTTTAAAATCTTGATCTGCACTTCCGTTGATGCAGGTTCACAAGAATTGTCAACCGTCAAGACCAAGGTCACAAAACCGCGATTAATGGCGGCTTCGCCCGGCATATAAGTTCCAGCACTGGGGTCGTCATTCATCAATCCGCTTAGCATTCCATGATCCTCTACCATTTCTTTGATCGTCCAGGTATAAGTTAATCCCGCGTTATCGGGAGCATTCACGCCTTGGTATAAGGCCGCCAAAGGTATTTTTCGGGTGGCGCAAATTGTTTGTGGCATCAATGGATTAATGCTCACTGAACTACCAACTGATACCATTTGGCTTACTGCCTGCACACAACCGGGGATGGTAGCTCCTTCTGCGGCAGCATCAACGGTGTAAACCACTGTAAACGCACCTGCGCCCAGGCTCGCCGGGTCGAACATTGTAGCATTCGGCACAATCACCATATTGGCATTATTGAAAATATCAAATACAGCCGATTCGGGCGTTGCAGCAGCCTGTCCATCGCCCCGATCTATCGCACCTGTGAGCGTCACAGCTGATGCATCTACGCAATAAGATGGATCCAGGCCGTTAATCGCTGGCGTAGGATAAAAGCAACGATTGCTGATTGGTAAAATAAGATCTGCATAGAAGGGATTACTGGTCTCGCGTACGCTTACACTGTACCCTTCATTGTCTTTATGAATGATTTGTAATCTGTAAATATAGCGTATTCCGTTCATGGTATTTACAGAACCAATATAGCTCAAGGATGTCCCGGGAGCAACACGAGTCAAATCTCCCGGCTGCGCCATAGGATTGGCATTGGTTGCAAAGGGGAAGACACTACCCATTTGATCTGCAATTTCCCAGGTATCGCCGGCAGTGGGGGAAATGACAATGATTTCATCATCAAACAAGCCGTCATCGGTGGAAGTACCATTAAGTATGATACCAGTATTGTTGCGACAGGTACAAGGATCATATATTTCTGGTGGATTTTGTGTTTCCATCAAAAATTGGTCTATAATATCGCTAATTGCTTGATCGGCAGGATCGGCATCACCCACAATAGGCGAGAATAGAACCGTAAGTGTTTCATCCAATACGGGTACGACCAGATTGTTGCCATCTACATCGGCAATGACGGCACCGACGGGTATTCGCAAAATGAGCGTGCCTGCAGTCGTTGGCGTCACTTGCACGGTGAATACGCCGGGAGTTGTTTCCATAATCGTTCCAATGCTAATCGTTGCTGTTCCGGCGTTGTCGAAGTCGGCGGCGGTGACGGTTGCTGCATTTATATCTTCATTAAAGGTAATGGTATAAGTAAGCATCGTACCCGCCTGTACTATATTGTCAGCATCATCGTCGTCTATACTGGAAATCAAGGGCGGCGGTCCCGTTGAAATACTCAGTTTGTATTGAACACCGACGACCTCGTTTTGCGCAGTGTTGAGCGTGCAAATGGCAATCTCTTCTTTCGACACATCATTCAGAAAATGAAAGGTGGTGATCGTATCCGTTCCCAAGGGAAGCACCTGTTGACCGCCGATGGTTGAAATATCTATCCACCCCAGCGGTGCTACCTTTACGTCCACAGCAGTTGATCTGTATTCCGTTTGTTTTTTTCGCAGCACATCAAAGCTGCCGCCGGGGATGGCCAGTGTGCCCCAAGCATCAATGACGCCAAGCCGTTGATACGTAACCCGGATACGAAAAGAATCGGCCGTCGGCACCAGGTTTAGCAAAACAGGCGGCGCAATCGGTGCATCGAAAGCAGTCAATACGTTGGATGCGCTTTGGTGGAGATCAAAAAAATTGACCGGTGCCCAGGATACTTCCAGATCCGGTGTATTGTCAAACAATAAAGTCAAGCCCAATCCAATAGGGTCCAGTCCATAATAGCCCATGTTATTGATCTGAGTACCAGTGACCTGCCAATATACCTGGTTGCTGGAATTTAAAGGATTGAACAGAACCGATGCTCCAGGGAAGGAAGCAGCAGCCGTGCCTGTTTGCGGGTTTTTCATGATCTGATTCCAGACCTGGGACGGCTGCAGGTTGCTCAGATCCCATACCTGGTTTCCACCGGGTGGGGTGAATATCTGATTAATCGCTCCGGGCTGGTTGCCAAAGATATAAAACAGGGTATCGCCCACGACGGGAAAGACCGAATTGGTGACCGTAATCTGAGCGTTGATGCCCGTACAAAAGCCGAGCCACGCAAGCGCTAGAAATAAGTAGTGTTTTCTCATGAGTTTAATTTGTTAGCAGTTGTTTCTAAGGTCGTTTCACTTGTTTTGGAGTGCGCTAATATCTATTGATATGGTATCCTCTTAAAGCTAATGATTTCAGGGGTAAGGTTAAATCTATTTTTTCTCTCTCTTACTAAGCATTTCCTGACTTAATCAATTTAGATTCGGGTGGATTGAAAGGCGATTCAAATATAAGCGGAAATTCAAATTTCAGGAAGTATTTTTTATCTGGTGAGGCTTTTTACTAAAAATTGTACTTTTGCGCTTTGTTTTTTGAGATGCCAGATACCAGAAGCGAGATGTCGGATAGATTGTTGAGAATTTAGGCATGGTAAATGGTCAATCCGAAGGTCAGTATAACTCCTTTGGAGGATGTCTATGACATAATCAATGTTCAATTATTACAATGGGATTTAAAGAAGAACTCAATCGCCGCAAGACTTTTGGAATCATCAGTCACCCCGATGCGGGGAAGACGACCCTGACGGAGAAGCTGCTGTTGTTCGGTGGCGCGATTCAAATCGCTGGTGCGGTGAAATCCAATAAAATCAAGAAAAGCGCTACGTCCGACTTCATGGAAATCGAGCGACAGCGGGGTATCTCGGTGGCGACTTCGGTGATGGCGTTTGAATACAGAGGTTTGAAAATCAATATTCTCGATACGCCCGGTCACCAGGATTTTGCGGAAGATACTTATCGCACTTTAACGGCAGTGGATAGCGTCATCGTTGTAATCGACGTTGCGAAAGGTGTAGAAACGCAAACCGAAAAGCTCGTGGAAGTCTGCCGAATGCGCAACACACCGATTATTGTCTTTATCAATAAGCTTGACCGCGAGGGCTTGGATGGATTCGATCTCTTGGATGAAGTGGAGCAGAAATTGGGCTTGAAGGTGCGACCATTGAGTTGGCCGGTAGGCATGGGGCAGCGCTTTCAAGGGGTTTACAGTATGTATGAGAAAAAATTGGTACTCTTCCGTCCGCATAGCAAGCAAGATTCCGATGAGAAAATCGAAATTACCGATTTGAACAGCCCTGAATTGGAAAAGCACGTCGGCGAACGCGCCGCGCAAGAGCTCCGCGAAGAAGTGACCGTTATCGAAGAAGTATATCCTGCATTCAGCCGCGAGGCATATTTGAATGGTGAATTGTCGCCCGTGTTTTTTGGTTCGGCGGTGAATAATTTTGGCGTGCGCGAATTGCTCGATTGCTTTGTCGATATTGCCCCGACGCCGCTGCCCCGCATCACCGAGGAGCGCCCTGTCCATCCTGACGAGGATAAATTCTCTGGCTTCGTCTTTAAAATCCATGCCAATATGGATCCTAATCACCGCGACCGCATTGCGTTTCTGCGGGTGTGCTCGGGTACGTTTCAAAGGAATACAAATTATCTGCATGTTCGCCAAGGCAAGCAAATGAAATTCTCCAACCCGACTTCTTTTATGGCTGACAAGAAAACCGTTGTGGACGAAGCATATCCCGGCGATGTGGTTGGTTTGTATGACTCCGGCAATTTTAAAATCGGAGATTCGGTGACGGAGGGTGAAGTCCTTCATTTCAAAGGCATTCCAAGCTTTTCGCCGGAGCAATTCCGCTATGTGAATAATAAAAATCCGATGAAAGCCAAACAATTCAATAAGGGCTTGGAACAACTCATGGACGAAGGCGTGGCGCAGTTGTTTACGCGTGAAATCAACCAACGCAAAATCGTCGGAACGGTTGGGGCGCTTCAGTTTGATGTGATTCAATACCGCATGGAGCACGAATACGGCGCTGCCTGCGACTACGAGCCTGTGAATTTTTACAAAGCCTGTTGGGTGAGTTGCGATGATAAAAAGCTTTGGAAGAATTCAAAGAACGCCGCAAACGCGACCTCGCGCACGATAAGCATGGAAATCTCGTCTTCTTGGCTGAAAGCGCCTGGACGCTACAAATGGCGCAGGAAAACCACCCGAAGGTGCAGTTTCATTTAAGAGCGAGTATTAGTATTGGCGAACTTTGGTCGCCGATGGGGGATAGGCCTAGGCATAGGTAGATATTTTTTACCTTGCCGAAAAAAAAATACTCATTCCCTATGCGCTACTGGATTGCTCTCTTGTTTTGCTTTGCAATATGCACTTTTACAATTGCTCAAAATGATTTCACGACTGGCTTTGAGCGAAATAATAATACCACGCCTACTTACTTCGAGGCGATTGAATTCTACGAGAAATTAGCGAAAGCTTTTCCAAAACAATTGCAGGTAAAGCCGACTGGCATGACCGATGCGGGTTATCCCTTGCATGTGGCGGTTTTGTCAAAAGACGGCGACTTTGATCCTGCTTCTATTCGGAAAAAAGGAAAATTGGTCTTATTTGTCAATAATGCCATTCATCCGGGCGAGCCTTGCGGTGTGGATGCAACGATGCTGCTGTATCGGGATTTTTTGCAACAAAAATTATCCCAGAATTTGCTGGATAAAGTAGTGATCGTCGCAATTCCATATTATAATATCGGCGGCGGCTTGAATCGAGGTGCTTATAGTCGAGCGAATCAATTAGGGCCGGAGGCGTACGGTTTTCGCGGCAATGCTAAAAATCTGGATTTGAATCGTGATTTTATCAAAGCGGATTCCAGGAATGCGCAAACTTTTAATCAAATCTATGCCAAATGGCAACCTGATGTATTTATTGATAATCATACTTCTAATGGCGCGGATTACACTTATACGATGACTTTGATCGCGGGTCAGAAAGATAAACTCGACCCAAATCTGGCAGCTTTTATGGAAAAAGATTTGCTACCCAGCATGTACGCCGGCATGGCCAAGAGTGGCTGGGAGATGACGCCTTATGTCAATTCCTTCGGTGAGGGCGGCCCGGATAGAGGTATTAGCGGATTCCTGGATTTGCCGCGCTTTGGCTCGGGCTACGCAGCGCTGCACAATGCCGTTCCGTTCATTTGCGAAGCGCATATGCTCAAGCCTTATAAAGATCGTGTAATGAGTACTTACACTTTTATGAATTTGATGATGGGATTTATGTCTGAAAATGCTCAGAAAATTAAGGATACACGCGCGAAAGCTATTGAAAATAGCCGCACCAAAAAGACATTTGATTTGAACTGGCGCCTGGATCGAAATGTAAAGGATTCTATAATATTCAAAGGTTACGAGGCAAAAACAAAGCCCAGCGACATTTCCGGGCAAAATCGGTTATATTATGATCATAATGCTACCTACGAAAAATATATTCCATTTTATAATACTTATAATGCGACACTTTCTGTCGAAAAGCCGATCGCTTATTTGATTCCGCAAGGCTATACCGATGTGCTCGACCGTCTTCGTTGGAATGGCGTGCAAATGCAGCAGTTGACACAAGATATTGATTTGGAATTGGAAATGTATTATATTCAGGATTACCAAACGGGCAACCGGCCTTACGAAGGGCATTATTTACATTCGGATGTAAAATTGGATAAAAAAATGATGTCCTGGAAATATCGCAAAGGCGATTATGTCGTTTATGCTAATCAAATTGCAAATCGTTATATTGTGGAAACGCTTGAGCCACAAGGTGTTGATTCTTATTTTGCTTGGAATTTCTTTGATGCGATTTTACAACAAAAAGAGCATTTTTCATCTTACGTTTTTGAAGATTTGGCGGCAGCTTATTTAAAAGAACATCCCGAATTGCAAAAACAATTAGACGAGAAACGCGCCACTGATGCCGAATTTGCTAAGTCGGGCCGCGCGCAATTGGATTTTGTATATCGGAATTCTCCTTATTATGAAAAAACGTATAATTTGTATCCCATTGGAAGGATGGTAAAAGAAGTAGCGCTGCCATTGAAATAGTTATAGATAGGTTTTAGGTTGGAGGTGTCAGGTTTTTGCAACCTGGATGTTGATTTTTTCGTTATTTTTGTATAAATGCCTGTTATGGTTCAAACGAGCGAGAAAATATATACGGTCGAGGAATATTTTGAATTGGAAAAAACCTCGGAAATCCGGCACGAATTTGTGTACGGTAAACTAATCCCTATGTCCGGCGAAAGTAAAATTGCAAATCGAATAGCCTTAAATTGTGGTAAATGGCTTGATGATACTTTAAATAGTGATTTATTTGAAATTTATATGCATGAAGTGCGACTCATGGTAGAAAGTGGCAAACTTTATCGTTATCCTGATCTGGTGGTTGTACCCGTTGCTGATGATGTCGATACACACGCTACCACGCAGCCTATCTTGATTATCGAAGTACTTTCTGAAAGTACTGCTGCTATTGATCGGGGAGAAAAACTTCGCCAATACAGCAATTTACCTTCTTTACAATATTATTTACTTATTTCGCAAGATAAGCCGATAGTGGAAATGTATAGCCGCGTGGAAGAACGCTGGATGCTTGATTTTTTCACTTCTTTGGATGAGACAATTGAATTGCCGATTTTAAAGGCTTCTCTTCCTATGGCAACCGTTTTTCAAAAGGTAAAATTTAAATAAAAATAATGCTGCTTACTAAATAAAAACTAAATAAGTAAACTTTGGATTTAGTTGTATAATAAAAATTCCTGACTCCAATAAGTCTGGCATATTTTAGAAATTCGCCAGACAGTTATTATAAAATTTAATTCATAGCCTTATAAGCAAGCAGCATTATTATATAACTATTACTTTTCTGATAATAATTTTAATAAAACGCCATTCGTCCAACCAAAGCCATCTTGCAAAGCATATTCACCGCCACCGGCTTTCAGGTTCATATCTATTACATTATATTTTTCTACCATTTTACCGGTATTTTTATACACTTTTACATTGAGATCAACCCAGCGTTGTTTGATTGTGTCAGCGAGTTCGTCGAAACCATAATTGCGCAAACCCTGAATCGTCATCCACTGCAAAGGCGCCCAGCCATTGGGCGCATCCCATTGCTGACCAGTAGTATTCAGCGTAGTTACTACACCTCCGGGTTTCAAAAAATCGCGCTCAATGACTGCTGCAACAGCTTGTGCTTGTTCCGGCGTAGCCATTTTGAAAAATAAAGGATAAACGCCAGCAAGTGACAGCTTTCCAGTTTTTCGATCTGCTACAAAATCATAATCTTCAAAAAAGCCACTTTGTGCATTCCAGCAGTAGCGTTGCAGAGCATCTAAGCGTTGATCTGCCAATTGCTTGTAAATATTGGCATTTTCGTTATCACCATTCAAGGTATATGCCTTTTCCAGCGTCTTTTCAAGATTGTACAAAAGCGCGTTTAAATCCACAGGAATGATGTCGGTTGTATGAATGCTGGTCAAAGTAGAATCATCGGCAAACCAACGGCTACTAAAATCCCAGCCAGACTCACAAGCAGCCCGAAGGTCACGATATACACGGTTTTCGGAACGTTTACTTGCTCTGGCGGTGACTATGTCTTCACGAAAGCTTTCAGCACGGGGTTGGTCGCGCTCATCCCAATAGCGGTTGAGATTGCTGCCATCCTTGAGTCCAACAGAGCGTTTGTTAATGGCTTTACCTATGTCTTTTTCATCCTGGCGATCCATCCAAAAATTGTGTTCTTTCTGTAGCTGGGGCAAATATTTTTTATAAACCTCATCACCTTTCTCTTTTGCAAGCAATTCTATCATCGCAGCGAAAAACGGTGGCTGAGAGCGACTTATGAAATATGTACGATTTCCGTTTGGTATAAAACCCATACCATCAATAAGATATGCAAAATTATCGAGCATATTTTCAATCATATCCGATTTATTCGCAGTCTGCAATCCCAGCATTGTGAAATAGCTATCCCAATAGTAAATTTCGCGGAAACGCCCACCTGGCACGATATAAGGCTTAGGCAAACCTATCAGCGAACCCACATCCCCCAGGTTCGGCTCACGAGTAAGCACTGTCCAAAGTTCATTGATATGCTGCGCTGGGCTTCGAGAGGTATCGCTTTGATAATTAGTGACATACGCGGTTGGAAGGTCAAAATGCTCCTTCACAAATGCTTCCAATCCTCTTCGGTTCATTTCTTTTTTTCGGGCTTCAAAATGCGCCATAATGGTATCGGTTGGGAACTTTGGAATACAGTCAGCAAAGGTTTTCCCATCCGGGAAAATCCGATTGTACTGTACCTCGTTGAATAAATCCCTGAATCTTTGATCCGGCGGAAAATTTTGCATCGGATCCTCAAAAGGCAATGAGGATTTTTGATCTTTTTGGCAAGCAAATAATATTAAAAAGGAGGCAAGCGATAAGAATTTAAGTAGTTTCATTATTTGATGTTTAATTTCGGCGCAATTTAGTGAATTTTTTATTTGTTTAGTTCAATGCTCAAAAGCGCGTACTAATTGAAAAGCACTTTGTTCCAGTAGCCGAGCAGTTTCTGCGAGCGCAGTTTCCAATGGCATTGGTCGATTCAGAATCGAAAACGCAGCCTTCAAGCCAATTTGCTTGATTTCCTCTGGCGTAGCCAGCAATGTTCCGCAAAGCGCGATCACCGGAATCTTATTAGATTTTTTTACAATCCCGCTGATAAGTTTGCCATGCAAAGTCTGACTATCAATTTTGCCTTCGCCGGTAATAATTAAATCAATATTATTTAAATATCGCTCAAAATCAGTCAATTGCAATACGGTTTCAATACCTGGTTTTAATTCAGCATTTAAAAATGCCATTGCACCTGCTCCAAGTCCACCCGCCGCGCCAGCGCCAGGGATTTGTGCAAAATCGCGCCCAAAATGCTGCTCTAAAACCTTTGCAAAATGCTGTAAACCAGTGTCTAACTCAGCAATTGTTGCATCATCTGCACCTTTTTGGCGAGCATAAATATGGGCTGCGCCGCTCGGGCCGAATAAAGGATTATCTACATCGCAAAGGACGGTTGTGGTGATAGGAGAATTGGGCGATGGGGTGATATGGGAATGATGAATTTGATTGATTTTTGAAAGATTTTCTCCTATCAGTTGGTCAATGGCCAATGTTAAATGGTCAATAAATTCATACCCCAAAGCCCCGGCCATACCGATCCCGGCGTCATTCGTAGCGCTACCGCCAATGCACAAGACGATATTCTGGACGCCATGCTTGATAGCATCTAAAATCATTTCTCCGACGCCATAAGTGGTGGTTTTGAGGGGATTACGTTCTTCGGATTTTAATAATTGCAAGCCAGCTGCTTGGGCCATTTCGATAAAAGCGGTTCGACCATTAGAAGAAATACCATAACCCGCTTCAACTTCCCGAAAGAGTGGGTCATTTACTTTTAGCTTTATCCATTTGCCTTTGGAATGAAAAGTCAGGATTTCAGAAGTGCCTTCGCCACCATCACCCAAAGGGAAAAGGATCGTTTCAATGCTTGGATTTGCCAAATTGATGCCGCGCTCAATGGATTTGCACACTTCGATTGCCGGCAGCGCATCTTTGAATGAATCGGTAGCAATGAGAATTTTCATAAATCTTTGTATTCGCGTATAAAGTTAGGCATCATTTCTAATTCTTTGTTCGTAGTATTATTCGGTACGTTCGTCGTTTTGTGATAACGATGCAAGCAACTCGGAGTATTACTATGTATCATTCTATAAAAACAAAGCTATGAAAAACTGGAAGCCCACCCTGCAAAGGTTTTTGTTTGAATTGATCGTTATTTTTATCGGGGTTTATCTGGCCTTTGTATTCAGCGATTTGCAGCAAAAACAACAGGCAACCAGAAAGAAAACGCAGATTCTGACAGGATTGCGACAGGAATTGCAGTTGTTCATCGATGGCGCTACCGCGCATTTGGCAGAAACAGATGCTTTGATCAAGGATTTTGAAAACCGACTTCAGTATGGACAAATGCCTGCGCCTTTTCGCTACTCCTACACCGGTGCGGATCGGCCGCCCAATAGCTTCTGGCAAGCTGCGATTGCTTCCGGCGCGGTTGATTTGCTTGATATTCAGCTACTAACAGATATGGCTTTGTATTATAATTTTCTGGAAAGCGCTTTGCGCAAATACAATGCTTTGTACGAATTTGGGCAAGATCATATCCTGCCGTATGCACAAGATGATACCGTTGTTTATTATATCGATTCGACCCATCTCAAGCCTATTTATGCCGAGTATATCATGGATTTCAAAACTTACCAATCGATTGGCACTCAATTAAAAACGAAGGCAACTAATTTAGTGCAAACTCTGGATACCCTTATCGAATAAGGCTTTCTTTGAAAGTTAAACTTTTGAAGGAGGAATATTTTTGTTTACATCTTGCGTGGAATTATTTTTTGAAATAAATTGCGTAATTGATTACGTAATTTATTATATAAATATGGATTTTTACAATAAAATTGGTAAAATGGCTTTAGGCAGCCGGCTGCGTCGCCTCAGCGATACCATTACCGAGGAAGCCACGAAAGTATATCAATTATACGATGTAGCATTGCAACCCAAGTGGTTTCCAGTATTTTATACATTATCACAACAACAAAAATGTTCGGTAAGCGAGGTCGCACAAATCATAGGGCAGTCGCACGTATCGGTGAGTAATATTGCCAAAGAAATGCGCAAGGCAGGCTTGGTATCGCTCAGTAAAAGCAAATCGGATGGACGCGTGAGTGAATTAAAACTCACGGAAAAAGGCAAATCCTTGCTTCCGAAAATTGAAAAACAATATAAAGATGTGGACGCTACGATCGAAGAATTATTTGGCGAAATGCAAGAAAATCTTTGGCGCGCGATAGAAGAAATCGAATTTTTGCTGGGACAGCGCGATTTTTATAGCAGAGTGCGCGATCAACGCAAGTACCGCGAGAGCCAATTGGTAGAGATAATTGATTATAAACCGAAATATCACGAGGATTTTAAAAGACTTAATTATGAATGGATTGAAAAATATTTTACAGTAGAAGATGCTGACAGACAAGCGCTTGAGCATCCAAATGAAAAGATATTGAAGCCCGGCGGACATATTTTTCTGGCGCAATACGAGGGCGAAATCGTTGGGACTTGCGCGATGATCAAAGTAGGAAAAACTTTTGAACTCGCCAAGATGGCGGTGACCGAAAGTGCGCAAGGCAAGAATATTGGTTGGCTCTTGGGGCAAGCGGTGATCAAAAAAGCCAGAACTTTAGGTGCAAAAAAACTATATTTAGAAAGTAATACCCGATTAGAACCAGCGATTAATTTGTATTATAAGCTTGGTTTTCAGAGGATTGTAGGTAAGCCTTCGCCGTATGAACGGAGCAATATCCAAATGGAATTGGAGCTATAAAATCGCAAGAATTACTTCATGCTTTTAGGGTACTCGGGTCACAAGATTCGGTACCCGTTTTTATTTACTATGCTTTATGAAAGAACTTAATATTATATCAAAATTAATAAATTTTTATTTTACCATCAAAACCCGTTTGTCGAGAACTTCTGTTTGAAACTTATTGTTTCTCACACAAAAGTGCTATTTTTCGAGTTCATTTTGCACAAGATAAATACCTGAAACAGCTGCAATGAGTTTTTTTGAACGCATTTTTGGCAACACGGAACCAAAGACACCACAGCCGGACATCCGCTTTGGGCGCTACAGCGATTCCTACAAAGAATCAGATAATTACGAAGCCTGGGATCAGTCTCTGGAAAAATTTGAAGCCGAAGATTATATCGAATCTTACCTTGCTTTCTTTCGTTACTTGCGCGACGAGCAGGAGAACAATGTAAAATGGTGGGAGGATGGCGATGGCATTCGCTTTGAATTGTATCAGGGTTCTAAGAAAATCAGCGGTTTTGCTGATGCTAAAATGCTGAAAGCGGAAGCCAAGATCGCGCATTCCGATGAACTCAACGTCAACTTTATGCGCCAGTTGATCGAGCGCAATTTTGATCTCAATTACAGCCGCTTTGCTTTGGATGATGATAATAATCTGACGATTGTTTTTGATACGTATACCATTGACGGCTCGCCTTATAAACTTTATTATGCACTCAAGGAAGTGGCTACCAATGCCGATAAACAAGATGATTTGTTGCTCGACGAATTCAAAGTATTGCAACCCATCGGGAGTTCACATTTGGAAGAATTATCAGATTTTGAAAAAGAAGCAAAATATAATTTTATTCAATCGCAGATCAAGATCGTACTGGAAGAAATCGATGCCGGTAAACTCAATAAAGAGCAATATCCTGGCGGAATCGCTTATTTACTGCTTAATCTCACTTATAAATTAGACTATTTGACCAAGCCCGAAGGCTATACTATGGAAACCCTGGAGCGCATACACCGCTTGTATTTTGCGAAAGATGAAAAGACAACTTCCCAGAAAAATGTGCTGCTTTGTAAGGAATTGCGAAAATTAATGGATCGCCCTAAAGAAGATTTTTTCAAGGAAATGTACCGCGTGACCACTACTTTTGGCATCACAACGCCAGTGAATCATGATCGCGTAGTGAGCGTCATCGACGGGGAGTTGCATAATATGGATTGGTACAAGGATAATAACCATCTGGGGGTAGCAGGGGCTGTGCCGGGCTATATCGTAGGCTTTTGTTTGTTCAATTATGCTATTCCAAAGCCGGATCGAGATTTATTACATCTTTATTTTCAAGTAATAGAAGGAGATTATTTTAAAACACTGGGTTTTCAAAATGATTTTTATGATTCCCAAAATAATAATTTCAATCGACGTGCTATTCGCAAAGCTATTGATTCTATTGTAGATGCGCACCGATCCAAGTATAATAAACTAAATCCGATGACAAGTATTCTACGATATGATTCGCTGGTAGAATTTGCTAAATCTTATTTACTCATGATTCGCAATCTTGATGTAACCAAAACGGATTGAATTTGGTTATAGGTTTAAAGTTATAAGTTGCAAGTTATGTTTACAACCTGCAACATGAAACCTGCAACCTGCAACATGAAACATGAAACCTGCAACTGAAGACATTTGGACGATATTGGAAGAAGTGACCGATCCTGAGATTCCGGTGCTTACGGTGGCTGATCTTGGTATTATACGTGATGTAAAAATTCATCAAGATGATATAATAGAAGTAATAATTACCCCAACATATTCGGGCTGTCCGGCGATGAATGTAATCGAAATCAATATTAAAGCGGCGCTTCAAGAAAAAGGATTTGACAAGGTAAAAGTGACCACGGTGCTAAGCCCTGCCTGGACGACCGACTGGATGAGCGCAGCAGGCAAGCGCAAACTCAAGGAATATGGTATCGCTCCGCCGCAAGGTAGTGTAGATAAAAGTACGCTTTTTGGAGTGGAAAAAAACATTGAATGCCCGCATTGCAATTCTAAAAATACCGAAATGATTAGCCAATTTGGTTCTACCGCTTGTAAGTCTTTATATCGATGTAAAGATTGCCTGGAGCCTTTTGATTATTTTAAATGTCATTAAATTCTATTTTTGTAATTGATTGTAAATACTTTATAAATAATTTTATGCTTTAATATTATATAATTGTAAAACAAATATTATAACCATCATCATTTCAAGCTTCTAATTTTCCACCACAATATTTACAGAAAACAGCATCAATATCGTGCCCTTCGCGTACGCAATGCGGACAAACTTGCGTTGTATGTTGCTTTTTTTGTATTTGAAAAACCATTTCCGCCGAGACAATACCTGTTGGCACCGCAAGAATCGCATAACCCAGTATCATCACAGCCGCTGATAGAAATTGCCCAAGACCTGTGACTGGCGTGATGTCGCCATACCCTACTGTTGTAAGGGTTACCACTGCCCAATAAATTGCTTTCGGGATACTGGAAAAATTAGAATTCGTACCGCCTTCCACTACGTACATCACCGAACCGATAATAAGCACGAGCAGTAGCACAAACAATAGGAATACCGTGATTTTGGCGCGGCTGGCTTTGAGCGAATTAACGATCACCGAGCTTTCCTGCAAAAAATGTCCGAGTTTGAAAATCCTGAAAATGCGGATTAAACGCAAAGCTCGGATGATAATAAGTTGCTGATAACCAAGTGCAAATAAACTAAGATAAGTTTGTAAAATAGCTAATAGATCGATGACTCCATAGAAGCTTTTGGCATAAGCCAAAGGTTTTTTTGTAGCATACAGCCGAAATAAATACTCGACCGTAAAAAGAATCGTGAATCCCCATTCCAGTTGTCGAAATAGTTCGCCATATCGGATTTGAATGTAATTAATGCTTTCGAGCATAACCACCAATACGCTGGCGGCAATAAGAATAAGTAGTGCTACATCAAAAGCTTTTCCGGCAGGTGTATCGGCTTCAAAGATGATTTCGTAGAGTCGTTTTCGGAAAGATGGCTTTCTCTGCTCAGGCTTTTCTTCGGTCATGGAAATACACTTTTTGCTGAAAAATAAGGATTTTTCTTTAATTCCGGCAAGGATAAGAGACGTCTTAGGCTTATTATTCGATGAATCTCCGCCATTTTGACATTTTTAACAAGGTATTTCCGACATCCTGTCACCTATTTTTGTTGTTTTATGAATAAAATGACAGTTGCCACGCAATGGCATAGCTTTGGTTATTCTAAATAGAGAATTGAATTCTTGATAATATTAACCCATCAACCAAAAAATAAAGAGATGAATCTAAATAATTTAACCATCAAATCGCAAGAAGCCGTGCAGCGAGCGCAGCAATTAGCGATGGAAAATAGCAACCAATCCATCGAGTTGGGGCATTTGCTAAAAGGCATTTTTGAGGTGGACGAGAGCGTGACGCCTTTTGTATTCAAAAAACTGGGTGTCAATCTGAATGTTGTGAAGCAAACTACGGATAGCATTGTCCGCTCCTATGCGAAAGTGAACGAAAACGCTGGGCAATACCTTTCGCGCCAGACAAATGAGGTGATTCAAAAAGCGAATACACTACTAAAGGAATTTGGCGATGAATATGTGGCGCTAGAGCATTTACTCTTAGCAATGCTGGGCGTAAAAGATAGCGTTTCGCAGATGCTTAAAGATACAGGCGTTACTGAAAAAGGTTTGAAGGCTGCGATCCAGGATTTGCGCAAAGGCTCGACTGTAAAGACCGCCAGCGCTGAAGAAACTTATAATGCGCTGAATAAATACGCGATCAATCTTAACGAACGCGCGAAGTCGGGCAAATTAGATCCTGTGATCGGGCGCGAGGAAGAAATCCGCCGCGTGTTACACATTCTGGCGCGCAGAACCAAGAATAATCCTATTCTTATTGGTGAACCTGGCGTCGGTAAAACCGCCATTGTCGAAGGGCTTGCGCATCGTATCGTGGATGGCGACGTACCAGAAGACTTGCGCGATAAGGAAATTTATGCCCTTGATATGGGCGCTTTGATCGCGGGTGCGAAGTACCAGGGCGAATTTGAAGAGCGATTGAAATCTGTCATCAACGAAGTAGTTTCTGCGGAAGGTCGAATTTTCTTATTTATTGACGAAATTCATACGCTTATTGGCGCTGGCAAGACCCAAGGGGCAATGGATGCAGCCAATATCCTGAAACCGGCATTGGCACGCGGCGAACTCCGCGCCATTGGCGCAACGACGCTCAACGAATATCAAAAATATTTTGAATCGGATAAAGCTTTGGAGCGCCGTTTCCAAAATGTTTTAGTGGATGAGCCGAGTGAAGAAGATGCGATTTCGATCTTGCGTGGTTTGAAAGAACGCTACGAAACGCACCATAAAATCAATATCAAAGACGATGCAATTGTAGCAGCCGTGCAGCTTTCAGTGCGCTACATCACCGATCGTTTTTTGCCGGATAAAGCCATTGACTTGATTGACGAAGCAGCGGCCCGTCTGCGTTTGGAGATGAATTCCATGCCGGAGGAATTGGATGAAGTAGAACGTCGGATTCGCCAGTTGGAAATCGAGCGCGAAGCGGTGAAACGTGAAAGCGATGACTTGAAAATCAAGCGCATCAACGAAGAACTAGCGAATTTAGAAGAGAAACGCAATGCTTTGCGTGCTCGTTGGGAAAACGAACGCGAGATTGTATTGGGCATTCAGAAAGCCAAATCCGATATGGAAACCTTGCGCAATGAGAGCGCCCGCGCCGAACGCGAGGGCAACTTTAGCCTGGCTGCAGAAATCCGTTACGGCAAAATCCCTGAAGCACAAAAGCGCCTGGAAGAATACAACGCCAAATTACAGGAAATGCAGGCCAGTGGCCGCCAGCTTTTGAAAGAAGAAGTGGACGCTGAGGATATTGCAGAAATCGTGAGCAAGTGGACAGGCGTGCCCGTAACGCGTATGCTCCAGAGCGAGCGCGAGAAATTATTACATCTCGAAGAAGAATTGCACAAGCGCGTAGTTGGTCAAGATGAAGCAATCGAAGCGGTAGCCGATGCTATTCGCCGCAGCCGCACTGGATTGTCGGATGAGCGCCGCCCGATTGGATCGTTCTTGTTCTTGGGTACAACGGGTGTCGGTAAAACCGAATTGGCGAAAGCCTTAGCCGAGGTTTTGTTCAACGATGAGAATTTGCTCACGCGAATTGACATGAGCGAATATCAAGAACGCCATGCCGTATCAAGATTGGTTGGAGCGCCTCCAGGTTACGTGGGTTACGACGAAGGTGGTCAGTTGACAGAAGCCGTGCGCCGCAAGCCTTATTCGGTGGTGTTGTTGGATGAAATTGAAAAAGCGCACCCGGATGTGTTCAATATCTTGCTGCAAGTCTTGGATGACGGGCGTTTGACAGATAATAAAGGTCGAACCGCGAATTTCAAGAATACAATTATTATTATGACCTCGAACATTGGTTCGGATATAATTCGGGAAAATTTTTCTCGAATGACCGATCTTGATCGGGAGGAAGTGATCGAAAAAACCAAGGATTTGGTATTTGAAATGCTTAAACAATCGGTGCGCCCGGAATTTTTGAATCGGATTGACGAAACAATTATGTTCCAACCGCTTACCGCGAAGAACTTGAGAGGCATTATTCGTTTGCAAATCAAGCATTTGCAAGATGTTCTTGATAAGCAGGAAATTACGCTCGACGTGACGCCAGAGGCCTTAGACTGGCTTGCCGAAGAAGGCTACAATCCTGAATTCGGCGCTCGACCGCTCAAGCGCGTGGTGCAGAAAAAAGTACTCAACGCCCTCTCCAAGCAAATACTGGAAGGTAAAGTACAACCCAAGAGTCACGTGGTGTTGGATATATTTGACGGGGTAGTGGTCTTCCGCCATCCGGAGGAGGTGGAGATTGAGCAGGAGGAATTAGAAAATTAAATTTTAATAGAAAGTAAATAAAAAGTGCCGTCCTGGAGGAATTTGGGGCGGCATTTTTTATTATATTTGAAGCAAAATTAAAATGATTATAATGAAATACTTTCTACTTGTCTTGTTTGTATTATCCTATAATTTTATAATAGCTTGTTCAGTGGTTTGTGGTATTCCTTCCAAATTTGATACAAAAAACTATATTCTTGAAGGAAAAGTTATAGGTTATGTAGGTAATTTTAAAAAAAGTGACATTTCAGGAGAATTTAGTGGCTTGGTTGTAAAGGTGACTAAAACGATTTATGCACCACAACCTGTAAAAACATTTAATTTATTTCGATTTGGATTAGGTAGTATGTGTGAAGATACTGGTACGCCTAAAGAATATTTGATGAAAGAAGTTCCTTTAGGTAGTTATATTACAGTTATTGGTAATTTTATGGAATTTAAGGAAATAGAAGGATTAAATATTCGTAATTATGTTTGTACTGAACAGGCAACTTTTTATTCAAAAATAAAAGAGAAATCTAATTTTAGTTTTGAAAAAGATAGAATAAGAGAAATTAACATTCGAAAAAAAGTACAAGCCTATCAAAAAGAAAATTCCGGTTCTTATTATGAATTATATGAACATTTTGCTAGAGAAGATCAGCCAGAAATCCCAAATGAAAAGAAGTTTCCGCATCTATTTCAAGCTTATTTAGAGCTTCTAGCCATTCATAAAACAAAAGATGAGAAGCAGAGATTTGAAATTTTACAAGACTTAATTTGGTTTCATTATATTTCTGATAAAAGGTTTATTGATGAACAGGATATAAATGAAGACATGAAAGCGGAATTAAAACTGAAATTTGAAGAAATTCAAAAAGAATGGGCTTATTATTAAATGGAAATTACACCAGTGCCCGTAAACATTTGCAATTTTTTCCAAAAATCCCTATTTTTGAAAAATGGAAGCACTAAAAATACAAGAAGAAGTAGCGGCTTTTCTGGCGCAGGCAGCACCGGCGCAGATTTTGGCTTATCGCCCTTCGGAGGCGACGCAGCAGCGGTATGACGGATTAATTTGGAAGAAGAAAGAAGCGGAGCTTACCACGGAGGAAGCATCCGAATTAGAATATTATTTTATGCTAGAGCATATCTTTCGGTTAGCAAAAATCCGCGCTGCTACTTCTGTTGCTCATGAGTGAATACATTTCTCATAAAGACCGAGCACACGTCGCAGAAAGAGCAAATTTCTGTTGTGAATACTGCTTGATGCCGGAACGGTTTTCGCTTTTCAAGTTTCACATTGACCATATTATAAGTCTCAAACATGGTGGAGAAACCCAATTGGACAACCTCGCTTTCTCTTGCGGTTTTTGCAACTCCAATAAAGGCACGGATTTGGGTACGTTTTTGACGGACACCGAACAATTGATCCGCTTTTTTCATCCACGTAAAGATAGTTGGAGCGAACATTTTGAGCTAATAGAAGGGGGTATCTATGGAACAACGCCTATTGGGGAAGCTACAGTCAAAATGTTTCAATTCAATGACATAGAAAGGATTTTAGAACGAAAATTGTTGGTGGAGAAAGGATTTATCAAGTTATAAAACAGAATTCTCATTATCAATGTACAAATAATTTCATCCCGGCAGTTGACACGATAAACTTGCTTGATTTTCGTATCAAAACTTGCAATTTTTTAACAGCTCGAAGCACAGCATTTATTTATAAAAGCATTAAAGAATATGCCAACCAAAAAAATATTCCTATCCCTTGATATTCAGGAGATTGCCGTTGAATTATTACAAAACGAAGGCTTTGAAGTGAGGGTTTGGCGCGAGGAGCGACCCATGACACAAGTAGAATTAATCGCGGAAGCGAAAAAGCATAACGCCTTACTTTGTACCAGCATAGATCAAATTGATGCTACTTTTTTAAATGAATGTAAGCATTTGGATATTATATCACAATACGCTGCAGGATATAATAATATCGATATTGCAGAAGCCACGCGCCTGGGAATCCCCATTGGCAATGCGCCCGGAGCGATGAATGACGCGACGGCAGATACGGCATTCGGACTCATGATTGCAGTTTCGCGTAAAATGTTTTATTTACATAAAACGATTGAAAAAGGTGAATGGGGTTATTTTAAACCCAAAGCAAATCTTGGTATCGAGTTGAAAAACAAGACTTTAGGCATCTTTGGCTTGGGGCGCATCGGCATGGAAATGGCTAAACGCTGCAAAGGCGCTTATGATATGCATATTATATATCATAATCGAACACCTAATAAAGAAGCAGAAAAATTATTACACGCGAGATGGGTCAGTTTTGAAGCATTATTAGCGCAAAGCGATGTATTATCGGTGCATTCCGTGCTGAGTGAAGACACCAAAAGCATCTTTAATAAAGCGGCTTTCGATCAAATGAAACCCAGCGCGATTTTTATTAATACCTCCAGAGGCGGCGTGCATCATGAAGCAGATTTGATAAAAGCATTACAAAATAATAAAATTTGGGGCGCAGGGCTTGATGTCACCAACCCGGAGCCAATGGCATCGGATAATCCCTTATTATTCATGGAAAACGTAGCAGTGTTGCCGCATATCGGCTCTGCCACCATCGAAGCCCGCACCGAAATGGCGCGCTTAGCCGCGATGAATATTATAGCATTTTATAAATATCATAAAGTGCCGAATATCGTGAATGCGGAGGTTATGATAATTTAATAAGAAATAAACAAAAACGTTAAATTAAATAAAGTTGGAATTTTTTATCAGGTCTCCGTGATTCCACGCCAACGATAAGCTCTACGGAATCCTTTTTCTTCTGCCTCATATGTTGTTGTAGAATAAAAGCAGCCATTCTTGCCAAAAATTTTAGTCTTATCATACTGCTGATCGAATGGTAAATGATAAATCTTTTCTCCTGTTTCTCTTGAAATATGACATTTTATTATAGGATAAGCTTCTAATTTTACATTTTCTTCGTAACTAACCCTAAGGCTTAGCAAACTTTTTGCTGTATCACTTAATTTAATTGAGGTTATTAATACTGGCTTGACATTTATTTCTGACGAAAAATTAGGAAAAAGAGTATTATGGAATTTATCCAATAATTCATGTCTTTCTTCAATTAGATACTTCATCGTAGTGCCAAATAATTGATTTACATGATTTTCTCTTATTACTTTTCCTGCACCCCAGTATTTACACTGTACTACTTCTACCGACTCTCCCTTTCTTACATATCAAATCTCTTCCAAGGTCTTCCATCCCTTCCATAATGCCTTGATAGTAAACATCATACCCTCTTTGTTCATATGAATATCCAATATATCGTTCAAAATCTCTACCTATTTGCCAATTTGATTTATTTTTTGAATTCAAATACCTGTCTAAAGCTTTTTGGTTTCTTTCTGCAGAGCTTAGCTGTTGATATTCTGATTCTGTCATATAACTTAGAACAGGATCTTGTTCGTCATTAGATTCATCTTTCTTTGAATCAATTATTTGCAATAACTCATCTAAATTTGCCCCAAGATATTCGGTTAGCCATGGGAAAAGAGTTTCGTAATAGCTAATAATATTCTTAGCAACATTGAATTTTTCTTTAAACTCTCGCTTTTGTTTTGAAGTTTCTCTTAGTATCTGAGCTGAGGTAATAGCGGGCCTTTTTTTGTTTTCTAAATAATCGGCTTGTTTTAAAGCGAAATGTTCTTCAAACTGAATAATTTTCCTCTCTAACCAAGGGAGACCGAGTGATTTTTCTTTCAAAAACTTCTCTACAATTGCTTCTTTCTCCTCTAATACTTTCATTTTTTCGTTAGCAATTTTATTAAAGTATTCTTCCTCTTCAATTAAATCTTCATATTTTTTATTTATCTTTTTTGAAAGCTCTGATGCAGATTGATATAGACTACGAGCTTTAGTCTCAATAAGATGAGCCTCTTCATACTTACTATTTAACTTCTTGGTAATAGAACTCAAAAACATCTTAAGAATTTTTATTTAAACATTTTTTCAAATACTTGAAACTGTTATTATCCTCTTTTAATGGAGAAGTAATTTTCATTCTTTTATCAATTTTCATTCTTAGCCTCAGCAATTCCTCACTTAAAGGTTGAAATTTTTTTCCAAATCGGAATGATCAATATTATTGATGTTATTTTTAACTCATTAAAAGCTTTCTTATGATATATGATGTCAATTAATGCCTTTATTAAGTCTACTAATTTTAATATAAGATTATAGCTGATTTTGATTATGAAAAATTGCTGAGGTAAACTTATAAACCACAAAATTAATACCCATTCAACTATTTCTTTCCAAATCATAGTTTAAAGATTATTGCTTATGCAATTTTACAAAACGATGTATTCTTCACTCAATCCGATTCATCCCGGCATAATAAATCAAATACCATTCGCTGCCCATTTTGGCGAAGCGCCGGATGGTGCCGTATTCGCCGCTTCGGTGGATGATTTTTTCGATGACGAGATCGTCGCCAAAGCTGAGTAATTCTCTGGAAAATTCGCTGTTCGCAAAATTAAAGGGGCGCTGGGTCACCCAATCCTCGGCATCCCAATGAAAATTGCCGGAATCAATGGTTTCAGCGTCGGCATCGGAGGGCAAACCTTCGAGCGGAAAGTTGATATGCGCCATCTGGTAGGCGGGATCGCTGTGGAATTGTTCATAAAAAGCTTCGAATTCACTGGCATCGGGCTGCTGCACGCCGCCACCACAGGCAGCAAAAAGGGCAAGCCCCATCGTTAATAAACTGAGGTATATTTTGGAGCGCATTTGAGGTCGCTTTACTTTGCTTTTACGCAGATAAATTTGATTTGTTTCAAATGTAATTTTCACTCAATTTTGTAGTATTGTACAAAGAAACAAAACATACGGCTTATGAAAAACATTTTTGAGAATTTTACTGAAAAGCAAATCGCAGTATTTAGTTTACTGCTCACGGCGGCCGCGGTGATCGTGGGTATTGCCTTGCCCGAAATCAGATCGATGATGGGGCTGGACGGCCGTGTAGATGAATCGGAATATGAGGTTTCTTCTATGATTGCTCAAGGCGAGAATGATGCCGAAACTGCCAGGATTGAATCCGACGAACTGAATTTGGTCGAAATTACCGAAAGTGATACCCTTTGGAGTGTCAAGCAGGGCGAATTTGTGATTTATCCAAATGTACATTATGTGATTTTGGGCGCAGCCGAAGGGAAAATGACGATCAAAACAGGCGCGAATGTTGAGTTGTTAGGCGTTTTCAAGGGCGACGTGCTGAATGAAGGCGGCAAATTCAAAGTTTTGGGTGTACACGAAGGCTCTCTCAAGCGGAAACAATAGCATTGGCTAAGGCTTCTTCGGAAGGATTTTCAGCGATTAATATTTCGGAAACGCCCAATTGGCGGAGGGTTTGGGCGGTAGTCTCGCCGATAGCCAGGATTTTTTGTTCCAATTTTAATGGATATTTTTGAAAATAAGCCTGCGCGTTGAGCGGACTGGTGAAAACGAGCCATTGGCATTCGGGCAATTCAAAATCGGTTCGCATTTGATTTTTATATAATATTAAATCTATTGCAATGATTTGATTTTCAAGCAATTGCTGAATGGATTGTCGTGAATTTTCTGCCCTCGGAAATAAAACGCGTTGACCTGCTGCTAATTTTGCAAAAGCTTGAGCGGTGGTTTGTGGTTCGCCGGTGCCAGTAAAATCGAGGTGAAATCCTTGTTTTTCAATCGCTGAAGCCGTTGCCGGGCCTAAGGCCGCTAATTTTGCTTTTGTTTGTAAACCTGATTTTTGCAAATGCTGAAAAAAGAAGTGGGCGGCGGTTTTGCTGTAAAAAAATATCCAATCTGTTGAAGGAATTTCATAAAAAGGAAGGAATGAAAATTCAATTAATGATATATTTATTACTTCATAGCCTTTGGATTGTAATATTTGAAGAAAAATACTATCATAATTTAATATTCGACTAATAAAAATTGCAGACATTTACCTTTTATTATTTACCATTCACCAAACAACAGAATAACTTAATTTCTCAATTTCTCAACCACCTGCTCCGCCAAATTAAAGCTCGTACTTGAAGAAATTCTTGTTCTTCGCACTGGCGCATCCCAGGCATTGGCTACGGCAGCCCACACATGATAATTTCCTTGCATATCCCGCTCGCAATAAACGCCCAAAGGCATATGGCAGCCGCCTTCCATGAGTTTTAGGACTTTGCGTTCTACGTTCGTCGCAGCCGATATTTCAGGATGATGGATTTGCTTTAAAATGCGGCGTATTTCGGTATCTTCTTTAGCGGTTTGCCAAGCCAGCACGCCTTGCGCCGGGGCAGGAATAAACTCACGCGGATTGAATTGTACCACATAAAAATGAGATAAATCCAGATGCAAACGGCTCAAACCTGCTGCTGCGAGTAAAATCGCATCGAAATCACCGTTTTGTAATTTTTCCAAGCGTGTCGGCACGTTTCCACGAATATCCTTGATTTGCACATCCTTGCGAAAGTCGAGCAACTGTGCCTTGCGTCGCGCCGATGAAGTGCCAACGATTGCACCTTGTTTTAGTTGAAATAACTGTTCTTCTTGCTTCGCTTCGGGTCGCACGATCAACCAATCCGCAGGATTGTCGCGATAAGAAACCGCAGTAACCACAAGCCCTTCAGGCTGCGTCGTCGGCAAATCTTTCATCGAATGCACCGCCATGTCCACATCGCCGCGTAGCAAAGCGTCTTCGATTTCTTTAGTGAAAAAACCTTTACCTTCGATTTTGTCGAAACTCAAATGCTGGATTTGATCGCCTTTGGTTTTGATGATGACCAATTCACTCGCTACGCCAATGTTTGTCAATTGCTGCTGCGTGAATTCTGCTTGCCAAAGCGCCAGCTTACTGCCTCGTGTACCGATTTTAATGATTTTATCCAATGCAAAAAATTTTTGCAAAGATACTGCATGTAACTCCGATTGGCAATCGGAGCTACTAAAACTTCAGGCTTTTTTTTACCTTTGCCTCATGCAACTGTCAGCAAGCGAAATAGCGCAATTACTAAACGGAAGCGTAGAGGGCGATCCCCAGGTGAAGGTCAATCGCCCCAGCAAAATCGAAGAGGGAGGCATTGGCACGATTACTTTTTTGGCTAATAGCAAGTATGAGGAATTTGCCTACACGACGACTGCCTCTGTTTTACTGGTGAGCCGAGGATTTGTGCCAAAACAACAGATTTCCGCGACACTCATCCGGGTGGATGATGTGTATAATTCTATTTCTTTTTTGCTTGAAAAATTTGGCAATCAGGTTGTTATAAATACTGGAATTTCTTCACAAGCCTTTATACATCCTACTGCAAAGCTGGGACAAGATGTATCTGTAGAAATGTTTTCGGTGATCGAAGAAGGTGTTATAGTTGGCGATGGGAGTCGAATTGCTTCACAGGTTTATATCGGAAGAAATGTAGAATTAGGAAAAAACGTAATATTATATCCTGGCGTGAAAATTATGCAAGATTGTAAAATCGGAGATAATTGTATTATTCATCCTAATGTGGTGATAGGCGGTGATGGATTTGGTTTTGCACCACAAGCAAATGGTTCTTATAAAAAAGTGCCCCAAACCGGTAATGTAGTGATCGAAAGCGATGTGGAAATCGGCGCGGGTACTACGATTGATCGGGCCACGATGGGTTCAACGATTATTCGCTCCGGCGTGAAACTAGACAACTTGATTCAAATTGCTCATAATGTAGAGATTGGCGAAAATACGGTCATTGCTGCTCAGGCGGGCATCGCCGGCAGCACTAAAATCGGCAAAAACTGTCGCATAGGCGGCCAGGTGGGCTTTGCAGGGCATATCATTATCGCCGATGGTACACAAATTCAGGCACAAAGCGGCATTGCTTCAAGCATTGAAGAACCCAATACGGCGCTTTTTGGATCTCCGGCCATTGGCTACAAAGATTACATTCGATCTTATGCTGTTTTCAAAAAACTTCCTGAGTTGTATAGATTATTGGCAGAGTTAGAAAAACAGGTAAAAATGAATGGAAGTCCTCCTGAATAAAGAACTAATATTCAGAAACTAACAGCCAACAACCAGAAACCAGTATCACACTCACAAAAACGTTTATCTTTGCAAAAAATTAGCCGATAGCAAATATGTTGAAACAACGAACGATCCAAAAATCGGTCTCCATCAGTGGAGTAGGATTGCATACCGGCAAGACAGTCACCCTGACCTTTCAGCCAGCCCCGGCGAATCATGGCATTAAATTTCAGCGAATTGACCTGGAAGATCAAACGGTCATTAATGCGGATGTAAGTCGTGTCGCTTCTACGCAGCGCGGTACGACCATTCAGTCCGGCAAGGCTTCGGTGAGTACAGTGGAACATGTCCTGTCGGCGCTTACAGGACTCCGGATTGACAATGTTTTAATCGAATTGGACGGCCCTGAAACCCCTATCATGGATGGCAGCGCAGCGCCTTTTGTAAAAGCGCTCAAGGATGCAGGCGTCAAAGAACAAGAGGAATCACGTGAATATTTTGAAGTGGAAGAACCGATTGTCTATCGGGATGAGGCCAGCGGCTCGGAAATGATGGCTTTGCCCGCAGATAATTATGAAGTCATTACTTTGATTGATTTTAATTCGCCCGTTTTAGGGCAGCAATTTGCGACTTTAAAAAATATCGACGATTACGAAAAAGAAATTGCGTCCTGCCGAACCTTTGTGTTTCTGCACGAATTGGAGTATTTGCATAAGCAAAATCTAATTAAAGGTGGCGACCTGGACAATGCGATTGTTATAGTAGATCGTTTAGTCTCGCAGGAAGAACTCGATCAGTTGGCAAAACTATTGGGTAAACCCAGCGTAAAAGTAGAAGATACGGGCATTTTGAATACACTGGAACTCCACTTCAATAATGAACCTGCTCGGCATAAATTGCTCGATGTCATTGGCGATATTGCTTTACTCGGTGCGCCCATCAAGGGCAGAATTGTAGCAACGAAGCCAGGCCATAAGACCAATGTGGAGTTTACCAAGGTGTTGAAAAAATACTATTTGGATCAGAAAAAACTGAAAGGAAAGCCGAAATACGATCCAGACCAAGAGCCATTATTTAATACCGCGCAGATTGCAGAGTGGCTACCGCATCGGTATCCGTTTTTGTTGATTGATAAAATTATCGAATTATCTGAAAATCATGTTGTTGGAGTAAAAAATGTTACTTTTAACGAGATGTTTTTTCAAGGGCATTTTCCGAATAATCCTGTTATGCCCGGTGTGCTTCAGATTGAAGCAATGGCACAAACAGGAGGGATTCTGGCTTTGTCCACAGTGGAAGATCCCGGTAATTGGGATACTTATTTTTTGAAAATTGAAAATGCTAAGTTCAAACATAAAATCGTTCCAGGCGACACGGTGTTGCTCAAAATGGAATTGCTAGCGCCCATTCGGCGCGGTATTTGCCAGATGTACGGCACGGCTTATGTGGGTAATAAAATTGTTTCTGAAGCTGAATTAACTGCTCAAATCGTCAAGCGCTCTTAAAATGAATAATATACACTCCCTATCGGTCATCCATCCCGAAGCCAAAATCGGGGAGAACGTCCAAATCGGACCTTTCTGCTACGTGGATAGAGATGTTGTAATCGGCGACAATACTTGGCTTGGTGCCCATGTAACGGTCTTTGATGGTGCTCGTATCGGGAAAAATTGCAAAATTTTTCCGGGTGCAGTTCTTTCGGCAATCCCTCAAGACTTAAAATTTAAAGGTGAACAGACCACCGCGGAGATTGGTGATTTCACTACCGTTCGAGAATACGTGACTGTCAATCGCGGTACGTCTTATGCCAATAAAACTTCTGTTGGAAAGCATTGTTTGCTAATGGCTTACGTACACGTCGCGCATGACTGCACGCTTGGCGATCATGTTATCCTTGCTAATAATGTTAACCTTGCGGGGCATGTCGTTATTGAAGACTGGGCTATCCTGGAAGGGCTTGTGGCCGTGCAACAGTTTATTCATATCGGGGCACATAGTTTTGTGGCAGGAGGCTCTTTGGTGCGCAAGCATGTACCGCCTTTCGTGAAAGCAGCGCGTGAGCCGCTATCTTATGCTGGCGTGAATGTAATTGGCTTGCAGCGACGGGGCTTTACTCCAGAACAAATTAATCATATTCAAGATATATATCGCATTCTTTTTGTAAGAGGTTATAAAGTTTCTAACGCCGTAGAAATTATCCAGCAAGAAGTGGAGCAAAGCGGTGAACGCGATCGAATTATGGCTTTTGTAAAAGAGGCAGTATCCAACGAAGTGGGTATCATGAAAGGCTTTCGTCAAATCAATGGCAGCAAGGTCAGGAATGAGGAACGAGGCATGAGGGATGAAGATTAGGATTGAGGAATGAGGATTGAATTAACAAATATTGCCAAGCGCTACAAACTCGAATGGGTGCTACGCAACTTGAATCTAAACCTCAGCACCGACAAGGCTTACGCCATCACAGGACCCAATGGTTCCGGCAAATCTACTTTATTAAAAATCCTATCCGGACATCTTACACCTACCAAAGGAAAAATCGAGTTTTCGTTAGAAAATAAAAGTTTAGCTTCCGATGAAGTTTATCGACATCTGAGCTACGCCGCGCCTTATATTGATTTGATTGAGGAATTTACATTAATCGAAGCTTTACAATTTCATCAGAATTTTAAAAATTTTATAAAAAACCAACAAGCCACAGACATTATTCAAATCCTCGGCTTTGAACGCGCCAAAAACAAGCCGATCCGCCACTTTTCTTCGGGTATGAAACAACGCCTCAAACTGGCGCTTGCCATTTGTTCGGATACGAATCTGCTCTTGCTGGATGAACCTACCGCCACGCTCGACCGCCAGGGCATTGAATGGTATCAATCCTTGATTCGGGAATTCGTTAGTAAAGAGCGATTAACAATTGTGGCTTCTAATGTAGATGAAGATTTTTTCTTTTGTGAGGAGAAAGTAAATATTTTGGATTTTAAAAAATGATCATATAAATAAAGGGAGTTTTGATATTACATTTTATCTTTCAATTCCATTAACCCTTCTTTCAATTTTTCCAGCGTTTCAATGATTTCTTTCTTCTCTTTTCCGCGCTGCTGACGTTCCTTGAGTTCTTGTTTAGCGCCGCTGAGCGTGAAGCCGCGCTCTTTCACTAAATGATAAATAGTTTGTAATTGTTCCAGGTTTTGTTGTGTGAAACGGCGATCACCTTTGCTATTTTTATGCGGTTTCAAGATTTCGAACTCGCTCTCCCAAAAACGAATCAGCGACTTAGAAACGTCGAACATTTCCGCCACCTCGCTGATACTATAATACCGCTTGAGTTGTTCTTCCTGCTCGTCAAACATAGGCAACTGTTTCATTATCAAGTGCTATGGCGTTTTGGTGTTATTGTGCGTATGCACACTTAAAACATATAGTTTAACAATTTAATTTTAATTGTTCCTTATTCCCGGTAACAACTAACCGATATCAAAATTTCTCAATTTCCTAATTTTTTAATCAACAACGCATTCGTCATTTTTGGTTCTGCTTTTCCTTTACTTTGGCGCATCACTTCTCCTACAAAAAAGCCCAATAATCCTTTCTTACCTTTTTGATACTCAATCACTTTTGTCGGATTTTTAGCTAATACTTCATCCACAATTTTTTCCAGAAAATCTTCATCCGAAGTCTGAATTAAATTCAATGCTTGCGCAATCTCTAAAGGAGAACGCTCCGGCTGCTCCGTTAATTGCGGAAAAATGCGTTGGTAAGCATTGGAATTGCTCACTTTTCCTTCGTCAATTAATTTGATAAATGCTGCCAATTGTTTAAAGCCAACAGGGAATTTCCCAATTTCCAATTTTTGATCTTGGCACCAGGGCAATATTTTATTGATAATTAAATTTGATATAGCTTTATAATTTGTATCATATTTTGCGAATTCCAGGAAAAATAAAGCGGTCGTTTTTTCCTCTGTTAAAAGATTTATATCATATTCTGGTAAAGAAAATTCGTTTATTAAACGCTCACGAAGCGCCCAGGGTAAGGAAACCAGATTTAATTTTACATTTTCTAAATATGCCGGAGTAATTATCACTGGTGGCAGATCAGGCTCAGGAAAATAGCGATAATCCTGTGCATCTTCTTTACTACGCAACGGAGCAGTGACGCCGGTTTCAGGATCAAAATTTAAAGTTTGTTGTTCTACCATCCCACCCATTTCCATGATGTCAATTTGCCGTTTTACTTCATATTCAATCGCGCGGCGTGCAAAGCGCATCGAATTGACATTTTTAATTTCGCAACGATTATTGAGCTTGGTTTCACCTTTTTTACGAACCGAGACATTACAATCGCAACGCATCGAGCCTTCTTCCATATTCCCATCCGAAATGCCCAAATAGCGCACCAACTGGCGCATGGCGGTCATAAAAGCATCGACCTCGTCGGCAGAGCGAAGGTCGGGTTCTGTTACAATTTCCAATAAAGGGACTCCGGCGCGGTTCAAGTCAATCAGCGAATCTTTCGGATCAGCATCGTGCATGGATTTGCCGGCGTCTTCTTCCATATGAACATGATGAATTCGGATTTTTTTTAATTTGTTTTCGTCCGAAATCTCCAGCCAACCACCTATACATATAGGATTTTTATCTTGCGTAATTTGGTAACCTTTAGGCAAATCCGCATAGAAATAATTTTTCCGATCAAAAGTACTAATCAGATTAATATCACTATTCAAAGCAAAGCCAAGCCGCACAGCAAATTCGATTTGTTGCTTATTCAATCGCGGCAGCGTACCTGGGTGGCCCAATGAAATCGTGCTTATATGCGTATTTGGCTCGCCGCCAAAACTCGCATCATCCCCACAAAAAGCTTTGCTGTGGGTGGCAAGTTGTACGTGCACTTCCAACCCAATAACGGTTTCGTATTGTTCGTATGGCATATTTTTTATATATCAGATGTCGGATATTGAGATACCAGACAGCCTTTTTCAATAAATAGATTAAAAAAACAAGACACTTGCAATGACTGTGCCGACTAAAAATACAACAAAGATGATGAGGTAAGCAAAATTAAGGAAACTGTATTTCAAAAAAGTTTTGAAAACCCGTTGTTTATAAACGCGCTTCATCGCCATAAATAAGTAAATAAGTACGACGCTAAATGCAATAACAATTGGTGGTGTTAGGTCGGATTCTTTAGTTTGACCTTGCCAAACTTTCCAGTCTAGTAATAAAAATGCAAGCGTAAAAATTAAAAAAGCAAAAGCATGATAATGAAATGAAAATACTAAATGCTCTACAAAATATCGCTTTCTACGTATGTATAATAACTTGAGTACCAAAGATAAAGCTGGCATCATCAAGATCACCATCCAAATCATTTGTCCTATCAAATACCTTGAAAAACTGGCATTATCCGCAAGCAATTTGATTTCCTGCCGCACAATCAAACGCTCCATGAAACCACGGACTTCATATTTATCGCATAATTCTTCATTGGGCAATTCAAACATATCTTTTTTGGCGATCACCAGGTCTTTGCCTTCAATATTAAAATTTCGCTGGAAGTCAAGATAACCAATCTCTATACTATCTTCTCTGTTGCCTTTCATTGTCACTGTCAGCGAATCAAATGCCTGATTTACAATAGAATTATCATTAAATTTGTTGAGAATATGTTGCTGGGTCGTATCCATTTCTTCCAAAAAAACAGCGCGGTAACTCTCTTTTTTTATATCTAATTTAGAACTATTTTCATTAAAATTAAAATTAAACCCATCAAATTCTGAGAAACTTATTACAGCAAAGTGAATGATTGCCATAACAAAGAAAATACGGAGGGGGCGAAAATAACTATTATGCCGACCTTTGAAATATTCAATCGTTAGCTTTCCGGGAATAAATAAAGCGCCAATGGTATGAAAAATCTTGGCATCCAAATTCAAAACCGACTCAAAAAATTCCTGAAAAAGCTCCTTGAGCGGAATCTTTCCGGTGGTATATTTTTGACCGCATTGCCCACAAAAATGATCGTTTTGCTCAATAGGATAGTAGCAATTCGGGCAGTAGCGGCGGCTTTTTGACTCGTTTTCCATAATGATTGAAGCAAACTTTACGACTAAGTTGGGGAAAATACAGCCAAAAAGCCAAATTTTTAGATAAAATTCGTCTCTTAACGGTTGAGCGGTGGGTTTTTATATTAAAATCGTGTAAAAGAAATTTTATAAAGGATAATAATTTTGCAAAAAAAATGAATACATAAATTATTTTTCATTTTGCAAAAAGATACGCAAGCGCTATAGGAAACCTCCTGGCAAACGCATCATAATCATGTGTTGCCTCCGCCTCTATAATTATTTTTACATTATTATTCATTCCTTTATCCTGAAGGATTTGCTCCAGTTGGCGTGCGTCATCTACCGCCATTGCTTGAATAGCTTCTGAATCTCCTTCTTTTGTGCCAATGCCGATATAAATTCGATTGGATAATTTTTTCCATTTTTTAGCTTCTATTAATATTTGTTTATTAAAAACATATAATGATGGACTTTCCAGAAGTAAATACCCTATTTTACCTTGTTTTTTAATAGCTGTATAAAGGGCAATCAAAGCGCCCCGCGATGCTCCGCCTAAGCCAATATTTTCAGGTTTATTTGAAATTCTATAATGTTTTTTTACAAGCGGCATCACTTCTTTAAATAAAAATTCAGGGTACTTATTACCTTGCGGATGTTCGATTTGGAAATCGGGATTCGTTTCTGATAAATCGGGCCAAGGCAGATATTCATTGGCGCGGTCGCGTATGGGGTTGGTACTTTCTTTAGTAGAAGCGCCATTATCAATGCCGACTATAATAATGGGCGGAATCTTTTTTTGATGAATAAGTTCTGTAAGAATTTGTTCAAGTTGATAAGCATGAAAAGTAGCAATGCCATCATTCATATATAAAATTGGATATTTTTTATTTACATTTTCTACATCTTCATAGCCGGGAGGCAAGTAAATACGCAGCGATCGGGTATTTTTGAAAACTTTACTTTTGAGTTCTATAAGCTCAACTTTTTGTGCATATCCCTGCATCCAAAGGGTTGAAAATATTATTATGAATGAAATAAAGCTGAAAGTTTTTGTTAGGCGATCCATATTATTATATCGTATATAATGAATGCCCTTAAAACTCCTATTATTAGTGAAGGTTACAGGAAAATATTAATTATTATATTTTTTAACTTACCAAATTTCCTCTTTGATTAAATAATGCTGCATATAATCCTCAATTCCAGCTTCTAATGAATAGAATTTTGTATCATATCCTACTGCGCGGAGCTTGCTCATATTCGCTTCGGTGAAGTATTGATACGTATCGCGGATATCCTCAGGGGTATCAATAAAACTAATATTTGGCGTTAAGTCCATGGCTTTGAAAGTATTGGTCACCAAATCAAGAAAAGTGCGTGCCTTACCGGTACCGAGATTGTACAATCCGCTCGTCGGACGGTTTTGCCAGAGCCAATAACACACATTTACAACGTCTTTTACATAAATAAAATCTCTACTTTGTTCGCCATCTTTATAATCTGGACGATGCGATTTAAATAATTTCATGCCACCACTCGCTTTTATTTGTCGGGCTGTATGGAATATTACAGAAGCCATTCTACCTTTATGATATTCATTTGGGCCATATACATTGAAAAATTTTAATCCGTACCAGTTTGGGGGTGAGTCATTTTGCTGCAAAGCCCAGGCATCAAAATCATTTTTTAGATTGCCCGTAGGGGTTTAAAGGTTTTAATTTATTTACAATATCATGATTATCATTATAACCCAATTCGCCTAAGCCATAAGTCGCCGCGCTGGAAGCATAAATGAGCGGAATTTTATATTTTGTGCAAAGCGACCAAATATTTTTGGAATAATTTAAATTAAGCTCATCGAAGATGGCGGTGTCCTTTTCGGTCGTATCGGTGCGGGCGCCAAGATGAAATATTACATCTATATTATCGTGCATACGCTCCAGCCAGTAAAGAAAATCTTCACGCCAGACTTTAGCAATATAATATTTGTGTAATAAATTACCTTTTTTATTATCATCGCTGAAATCATCTACAAGAATGAGATTCCAATGCCCTTCATCATTGAGTTTTTTCACCAAACAACTACCAATAAAGCCCGCTGCGCCGGTCACTACGATCATGCGTTTTTTTGATCGCTAAGATAAGATGTTTGCTTTATTTTTTAATAAAACGAAATAATCCCTCGCTCGAAAGCATATAACAAATATCGGCAGAAGGCACGGATGTAATAATGGCGTAGGGTTCAATGCCAAAAGGATCGAGTTTCCAATCGGTGCCACCGTTCTCGGTCATTGAAATATTGCTGAAATAATCGATCGTGCCATCGTCGCAAACCTGTGGCGTATTAATAAAAGCAATGCCTTCAGCTTGATTTCGAAAATGCACAAGCCGGATAAGGCTTTCATTCGTGTAAATAGTTTGCCAGTTTTGGCCGCCATCTTCCGTTTTTACAACGCTTAAAGCATCCGTGATATAGCCGATGTTATTATTAATAAAAATAATATTATGTGCTTCTTCCAAACCATGATGTAATTCTTGCCAGGTATCGCCACCATCGGAAGTTTTATATAAAATATCATTATCGCCAAGAATAAAGCCAATGTTTTCGTCAGTAAATCGAATCTGAAAATGATAAGGCCCAGGCTTGACGCCAGGAATTTCCGTCCAGGAAGCGCCGCCATCATTGGTGCGTAGCAATTTTCGACCAGCTTTGGAGGAAGCGATCAGGCAAAATCCATTTAGTTCATCTATCATATAAAGATTTCCAATAATGCCTTCAACTTTCGGTTTGACGGATGACCACGAAGCCCCGGCATCATTGGTTTTCCAGGTCGTTGGAACGATATCACAGCTTGAATTTTCGCAATTTTCACCGTGGTAAGAAAGCGCCCAGCCCAGGGATTTATTCAAAAAGAAAACCTCGCTAAATCTTTCAAGACTACCGCCAATACTCAATGGAACGATATTCCAGGTTTCGCCAGCGTCTTCGGTCTTGAGCAAACGCCGATCGGCAGTAACGTAGCCCGTTTCATTAGATATGAAAAATAAATCGGATGCGTGCTGATGTTCTTTACTTCCATCGATTGCAATAACTAATTCCTTTAAATCCCAACCTTCTAATGTTGGATTCTCAATTGCTTTGACGCAGCGCGTGCGAAAATCATCAATTAATCTGATTTCTTCCGTCGGTTTTTTACAAGCGAATTGCGAAAATATCAGTAAATTAATAAAGAGTAACGTTTTTTCATAGCTAATTACATTTTAGAATGGCTTTATTAAGTAAAGACATATCACGACTCAAATAGGGTTGGGAAAAGCGAAAGAAAAGTTTATCAAGTAATACCAGTACACAGTAGGCAGTCAATAGTTTGTAACGAATTGATTAAGAATGACGTATAATATTTTAAATACGCATTTATGACTTTGTTTTGGTATAAGTAAAAAAGAAAGCGCCAATGAATAAAAACTCACTGGCGCTAAATATTTTCAGTATTTTATTATATTTTATTTCTTCTCAGCCGTAGGCGCTTCCATCAATTGAAAGAATTGATCCAGCTTTGGCAAGATCACAATCTCCGTACGACGGTTGGTGGATTTGCCCTGAGTACTTGCGTTGCTTGCTTTTGGCACAAATTCTGAGCGACCGCCAGCAGTCATGCGCTCAGGCGCAACTGCGTATTTCTTTTGCAATAACCGCACCACCGAGGTAGCGCGCATGGCGCTCAAATCCCAGTTATCCTTGAGGCAAGAATTGCTGATCGGCACGTTGTCGGTATGACCTTCCACCAGGATATCCAATTCATTATGATCATTCACTACTTTTGCAATTTTACCCAATACTTCTTCAGCGCGCGTTAGAATATCATAACTACCAGATTTAAATAACATCTTGTCAGACAGAGAGATATATACTACACCTTTTTTTACTTCGACCGTTACATCCTCGTCATTTACATCGCTCAAAGAGCGCTTCAGGTTCATTACTAAAGCCAGATTCAGCGAATCTTTTGCTTGCACTTTTCCGGTCAAATCCTTGATATATTTATTCTGTTCATTGATCGCTTCGAGCGATTTTTTGATATTGTCAGCACCCGATTGACTAATCACCGATAAATCAGACAAACGCTCCAAGAGATTGGTATTCGTGGTTTTGAGATATTCCATTTGTTGTTCAAGACCAGTCGTTTTGTTTTTCTCATTATCCAAAGAAGTATTGCACACCAGCAAATTGCTCTCGGTTTGGCGCAAGCGATTCGCCAAATCCGCATTATCATTGGTGAGCGCCGTGATGCGATCATTACAAGTTCTTTGCAGGTCGTCGAGCTCTGCTTGCTTGAGCATAAACTGCTTTTTGCTTACACAGGAACTTAGGGCAATCATCAGTACGAGTACTGGAATTAATGTTTTTTTCATCATTTATTAGTTTTGTTGCTTTTTTATAAAATGATTTTTCTCTGAAAAGTTACGCTTTGACAAGATAAAACCTGCATCCAACGCAAGATTTATTGAATAATTGTAATAACTATCCTTATTTAGATTAAGAGCGAATCAAGGATTTTGTTCAATCTGTGTAAAGATTTTTAGTAAAATAAAGGTTCTGAATTTACGGAAATAGCATTTTATATAAAATATCCGCTACGAATTGATTTCCTTTTTCATTCAGGTGCACGCGATCGGTTGTGAGGATACCCGATTCTTTATTTTGAGGATTATTCTTTACATTATATTGTAAAAATTCCTTCCGGAAATCGGCAACAGGGCAATCATATTTTGCAGCAATAGTACGAATAATCTGGCTGTATAAATTCAAATCGCCATCTAATTCATTAGAAAAATCAGTGCGCTCCCCAATGGCCGCGGGCGTTGCCACGATTATCTTTGCGCCTGCTGCTTGTATTTTTTTGATCAGCGCTACATAAAATTTTTCAAATTTATCCGCATCGGTGCCGGTGCCAAAAGAGCGCTTATGCCATACGTCATTCACACCTACCCAAATGACCACCACGTCGGGCTTGTGGACTAATACATCTTCCTCCAAACGCAGGTACAAATCATACGCCTTGTTCCCGCCGATGCCCGCGCCTATGAGTTGGTATTGATCTTTAATGCCTGCTTTTTCCAGCATCGTTTTGAGTCGATCGATATAGCCGCCAGGATTGACGCCGGCTTGGGTAATCGAATCGCCAAAGAATACGATCTTAGTAGGATTATCTGTAATATGTGCTGAAGTCAACATCAGTAAAAGCGCAAGTCCAAGGAAAATATTTTTCATAACTAAGAGGATAAAGTAAATCAATACCGCAAAGTAAACAGAATTTGTAAAGAAATAAAATCAATTGAGAAAATTTATAATAAAACTCGATATTTTACATTATCCATAAAATGTAATAGCCATATCAAGAATGGCAGCAATCGTTTCAACGGGGATGTCCTGCTCAGGATCAATATGCATAATTTTCATACGGGCGCGATTACCTTATTCCAGCGCAGGGTGCTCAATTTTATTACCTTCTACGATGCCGATATAAGGTCGATTGGTCATTTTATCTGTCCATAAATAACAAAACATTTTTCCTTTATAACAAAAGAAAGGCATCCGATATTTCCAGGCTTCTGTTATAGTTTTATTATAAGCAAGTATAATAGTCCGCAAAGCCATTAAACAACTTTTAACAGGTTCTTCTTTTTGAAGATAAAAATTGTCTATTTCGCTTCGCATTATCTCAAAGGTTTCTTCTTGTTATAACCCTTATCATCAAAGGGTTGTAGCTCATCTATATACATTTCCTCCAATGCCTTTACTTCTTTTTTATAATCTATTTCTTTATTATCTTCTTGTTCAATTTCTGCTAGAATTTCATAAATAAATTGCGATTCCCCGTAAGTCTTCCAATCTTTTTGAAGCTCATCATTTGGATGTGAACCCATGCTAAGTGCTTGTCTTTGCCGATTCCAAATCGCGTTTAGATCAATGCTGCTGCCGACAAATATCTTTCCATTTATATTATTTTTAATTTGAAAAACGCCTATCGGTACTTTTCGGTTTTTATATTCTTCTTTTAATTCTTTACGGGTTTTCATATTGTTTATTTACTTTTATTCATAAAATTATCAAGATTTTTCATGGCGGTTTGCCGAACTTTTTTCTTTACAAAACCTGTCCAACCCAAGATCAATCCTGTAAAACCCAGTGCTTGTCTTGCCCATTTGTAAAAATCAAATTGGTCAGTATGCTTGATAATCTTGCCATTTTTAAAAATAAAATTAGCTTTAATATGATTAATAACTTTTTTACCCGTAGCAGAAAAAGTATAAGTAGCAATCCATTCGGCGCTGCCGTTTGTTTCATTTGCTTGCACATTATGATATTCTAATTGCAAATCTTTACCTCGTTTTATTAGCATCTCCCACATGGCTCGGGCCTGCGCTGCGTCTAAGTTTTGAAACACCGCATCGCTAAATCTGGCATCATCGGCATAGCATGATTGCATGGTTTTATAATCTTTATTTTGAAAAGCTTGATAAAATTGATGTATTAATTGTTCGTTGGTATTCATAATGAAGTTATTAGCTGTCTGGCGCACTTTTAAAGTGTGCCAGGCATATTGGAATTAAAAATTTTATCTGACACCCAAAATATTAATATTATTTTGATAAAACATTATTTTCGTTCCTTTTCAGGAATAAAACGATATAAATAAGGTGCTTTATGCGCGGCCCCGGTCTTCTTTTTAGCGATGCGCTCTAAAATGCCCAAACTCAATAACTTGCGCTGGAAACTCGAGCGGCGTAGCTTTTCGCCCAGGATCGTTTCGTACAAGCGTTGTAATTCTGCCATTGTAAAAGTTTCGGGCATCAAATTAAAGCCAATTAATTTACGATCCAGATTCATTTGTAATGTTTCCAAAGCTTTCTTTACAATATCTTGATGATCTTGCATCAAATTTGGTAAATGATTTAAATCATGCCATGCACAACTATCCGACATCAAATCGGGCGTAGGAAATGCCTTCGTAAAATCGATCAATGCATAATATCCAACAGAAACAAACCGTTGCAAGAGCCAATGATTACTAGTGATTTTAATGCCATTCTTCTGCATAATGGCTTGCATCGGCGCGGGGTCATGCCGACTTTGATCGCCAAAAACATAAAATTGTTCCAGGTAAACATCCGTCAAGCCCGTTCGCTCAAATAATACGCGCTTCGCAGCATCGTTGAGGTTTTCTTCATCCTTGATAAAGCCGCCCGGCAAAGCAAATAACCCCGTATTTTTATATTCTAATAATAAAATTTTTAATTGGTACTCATGAAACCCAAAAATGACGGTATCGATGGCTAATCCAGGCAGAAAGCCTTTTCCGTCAGGTTCTACAAGGCTCAAGGTTCGCTGTTCTTTCATTTAATAAAATTTCAATCTGCAAATAACAAAAAAATTTGGAAGTTTCGACTTTATCTACTATTATTGTCTCAATTTGAGACAATATAAAATTGAATACTAAATCCTTGTTTTACTTTGTATTAAATAAACAAATAAACTGCGCTTTACTCCTGATTTCCTTAGCTTAAACACGGATTCAAATCACTAACTAAACATACAAATCATGAAGAAATTAATCGTCTTTTCTTTGCTTTTGGCATTATTACCTTTTCTTGCTAATAGTCAGAGCATGGACACGCCTGTTAAAGCTGGTGCGAAAATTGCGCTGGTGCAAACCGAGTACGGACAAGTACGTGGCTATATTCATAATGACATTTATATTTATAAAGGCATTCCTTATGCCCAAGCGGAGCGCTTTATGCCACCTGTCAAGCCTAAATCCTGGGAAGGTGTGCGCAGTTCGATGACCTGGGGGCCGGTTTGCCCTTTGATTGATCCAACAACACAAGTAAATGATGAATCAGAATTTATTTTTCAACACGATTGGGGCTATGCCAGCGAAGATTGTCTTCGACTAAATATCTGGACGCAAGGTATTAATGATGGTAAAAAAAGACCCGTCATGGTATGGTTGCACGGTGGTGGCTACTCGGCAGGTTCGTCGCAGGAATTGCCTTCTTATGATGGTGAAAGCCTTGCAAAATCTGGGGATGTGGTGCTTGTTTCGATCAATCATCGCTTGAATGTAATCGGATTTTTGGATTTATCAAATTTTGGTGAAAAATATAAAGCTTCAGGAAATGCAGGAATGCTCGATATCGTAGCGGCATTGGAATGGGTGAAAAATAATATCGCCAATTTTGGCGGTGACCCAAATAACGTTACCATTTTCGGACAATCCGGTGGTGGTGGTAAAGTCACTACTTTGATGAATGCGCCTTCTGCTAAAGGATTGTTTCACAAAGCCATCGTGCAAAGCGGCGCTACTGCTGGTTTCCAGGAGCAAGAAATTACAAAGCGCGTAGGCGCTGCGGTTGTGGCAGAATTGGGCTTAAACGCTTCTCAAATCGATTCGATTCAAAGAGTACCTTATGATAAACTCGCGGCAGCAAGCAAAAGGGCTTTACAAAAAGTACGCGAGCAATTGACTGCGGAAGGAAAAATGATTACTGGCTTTGGTTTTGGCTGGAGCCCTGTGCGTGATGGCAATTTTTTACCTTACCAACCTTCACAACCTGAGGCATTGGCGCTTTCCAGCCAAGTGCCTATGATGATTGGCGCTACCAAGAATGAGTTTACGCCTTTTGCTAATATGTCTCTGCGCAATGCCTCTTTGGATGATGTAAAAGCCTTTCTGCAAAAGCGTTATGGCGATAAAACCGATGCATTTATTGCTGCGGTGAAAAAAGCTTATCCTAACGATACAAAGCCAGAAGATTTGGCAAGCGTAGATGATCGATTCCGATTAGGGACTGTAAATCAGGCGAATATGAAATCTGCAACCAATACCGCGCCGGTTTATATGTATATGTTCTCCTGGCAGTCGCCGGTTGCTGATGGCGCTTTCAAGGCGGTGCATTGTATGGAATTGCCTTTTGTCTTTAATAATATTGCAAAATGCGAAGAAATGACAGGTGGCGGTAAGAAGCACACGCATTAGCTAGTAAAATGAGTCAAGCCTGGATCAATTTTGCTCGTTCTGGTAATCCGAGTCACAAAGGTTTACCGAATTGGCCAAAATATACCGTTGAATCCGGGGCTACGATGTTTTTTGATAATAAATGTGAAATAAGAAATCATCACGATAAAGAATTGTTGGAAATTATTACATCCACGATGAATCAATAATTAAAGACTCTAAGTAATATTTTTATTAAGTGTGGTGCATCTTTAATTATGTGCCACATTTTTATTATGTAAAAATTAACAAAACTGATAAAATATGAAACAATTCCTGATTCTTTTATTATCTCTTTATAGCATGGGCGTTTTTGCACAAGAAAAAGTGATTCGTTTGTACGAAGGCGCAGCGCCAGGCTCTGAAAACTGGAAGCATCAAGAAAAAGAGAATAATAATAATATGTGGCGAACTCGTATTGTGTATAATGTTGTAAATCCGACACTTACGGTTTTTGAACCTGCTCCCGGCACTGCCAATGGTACGGCGGTTGTGATTTGTCCGGGCGGCGGTTTTCACGCACTTTCGATCGATAGCGAGGGCTTTGACGTGGCACGCTGGTTGGCTAAAAAAGGCATCACGAGTTTTGTATTGAAATATCGCCTGGTAGAGATTAAAACCAGTGATCCAGTTGGAGAAATAATGACCAAAGGCCCGAAAATGGAGCAAGATGTAAAGCCGATTGTGCCAATGGCAATGGCTGATGGCCTGGCGGCGATGGAATATGTGCGTAAAAATGCAAAAAATTATAATATTAATACAAATCGTATCGGTATCATGGGATTTTCGGCTGGAGGTACGGTAACTACTTCGGTAGCAATGAATTATACGGCTGCTTCCCGACCTGATTTTGTCGCGCCGATTTATTTAGCGTACGATTGGGTGCCCAATAAAAATGTGCCAAGTGATGCCCCGCCGATATTTATTCTGGCTGCTACCGACGATATGCTTGGCTTAGCGCCAAATAGTGTGCAATTATATAATGATTGGACCAAAGCGCAAAAAACGGCAGAATTACATTTGTATGCTAAAGGCGGACATGGCTTTGGAATGCGTACACAAAATCTGCCCTCAGATCGCTGGATTCAGCTATTTGCGGATTGGCTCGATGTGCAAGGCTTTATGAAAAAGTAATATATTATATCGTTTTCCAAAAATGATTATTTTTGTGAAAACACTGCAATGACCTTCGACGAATTTAGAAGCCTTGCGCATCCTCAAGATTTGCCGCCACTGTTGCAAGCACTCTGGCAGGATGCGCAAGGCAATTGGCACAAAGCACACGAAATCGCTCAAGATATAGAAACACCCGATGGTGCTTGGGTGCACGCTTACCTCCACCGCAAAGAAGGCGACCTTTGGAATGCAGATTATTGGTATCGCCGCGCGGGAAGAACGAGACCGGATATGACTTTGGAAGAAGAGTGGGAGGAGATTGTAAAAGGTTTATTATAATATTATTTTCTTTATATTGGCTAGTCTTAAAGTCTTTGCACTATAATATCTTATCAAGTATGAAAAAAATAACACTATTCTTTACATTGTTATTTGCTATTTCTTTACAAGCTCAAATTCCGCATATCCTTTCGCAGCGCGAGCAAGCGGAAGTGCGCGATCAAATGCTCAAGGCCCGTTTTGAAAATGTTTTACCAAATCTTATGCGCGAGGAAGGCATCGATATGTGGGTATTGATTTCGAGAGAATACAATGAAGACGCGGTTCTCAAGACTTTTTTACCTTCTACCTGGCTCTCGGCACGGCGCACCACGATGCTCATTATTTATGATACCGGTGATAAACTCGAAGGCTTGGCCGTTGCGCGTTATGCGGCGGGTGAATTGTTCAAAAGCGCCTGGAATCCTGACCGCCAGCCCGATCAATGGAAGCAACTCAAGCAATTAATCGAGGAGCGCAATCCCAAGAAAATTGCGATTAATAAAGCCGATCATTTTGGTCATGCCGATGGACTTTCGTCTTATCATTATGATCAAATGATAAAATATTTAGATAAAAAATATCATGATCGTGTAATATCTGCTGAAAATCTTTGCGTGCGATGGCTGGAAACCCGCACCGATCAAGAGATGGTGCTGTTCGATCATGCGATGCGCATCACGCATAAAATTATAGAAGAAGCTTTTTCTGAGAAAGTTATTACACCTGGCATCACGACAACGGAGGATGTCGTGTGGTGGTTTCGGCAAAGAATAGCCGAATTAGGCTTGGTTACTTGGTTTCATCCTTCGGTAGATGTGCAGCGCCCTTCCGGCAATAGCCAAAGTACTTTTGCGCAGCGTCCCGGCGAGAGCGTGATCATGCCCGGCGATTTATTACATTGTGATTTTGGTATTACATATCTTGGTTTGAATACAGATTGCCAGGAAAATGCGTATATTTTAAAACCCGGTGAAACCGATGCACCGACTTATTTAAAAGAAGCGCATCAAAAGGCTTTGCGCTTGATGGATATTTTGACAAATGAGTTTAAAACCGGACGGACGGGTAATGAGATTCTCGCGGACGCCCTTGCCAAAGCCAAGGCAGAAGATATTTCACCTTCTATTTACACCCATCCGATTGGAATGCACGGCCACGCGGCGGGCCCGACCATTGGCTTGTGGGATCGACAAGAAGGTGTGCCTTTCACGGGCGATTGCAAAATGAATCCAAACACGGCTTATTCGATAGAATTAAATTCTCGGAATTATCTTGATGATTGGAATTTCCTGATGAAAATGGAAGAAAACGCCGTTTTTGATGGAAAAACGGTGCGTTATATCGATGGGCGTCAGGAGAAATTATTCCTGATTCCACGTAACAAGGATTGATCTTGATCTGATGACTTAAAGTCACCAGATCAAAATCAATCCTTGGAATTGGCTTTACTTCTTGTTTTTACTGCCTTTTCCTCGGCTTTATCGGCTTTCGATTCTTTTCGGGCTGCGCGTTTTTCGGCTTTGATCGCATCGGCGCGGGCGCGAGCAGCTTCCTCTTTGGCTTCGGCGGCTTTGCGTTCTTTTTTGGAGGCTTTTACTTCTGATTTGGCGTCTTTATGTAATATTTTTAAAGATTTTTTATCCTTTTCTTCAATTTCGCTCTTTGTCTTTACATCTTTATTACTTTCTATATCCTTTTTCTTAAAAACCGAGAGAATGCCTTTTTCTTCGGTTTGTTCCTGCCTATTTTTATTGGATTGTGCGTTCAATTCTGCTACAAAAAGCATCGGCGATGCCAGTACAAGGGCAAGAACAAGGAAATAATTTTGAATACGCATAGCTTTGTTTTTGTTCGTTTTAAAATAATCTTTGCTGTAAACGGAATACGTCTCCGGTTTAATGTGTTTAAACAGAATTTTGGACTCAAATTAACTTAATTTCAATACTATTTTCCAGTGTGTAAAATAAAATTTGCTATTGCTATAAATTAAAGCCCTTTTTCAGAACTTTTTATAAGTGCGGAATTGTTGAAACCTCATCACTCGATTTGTTCAACCAAAGAAATCAATCGTATGCTTCGCCGAACTGCCAATCTTTACCGCGAATCCTTCGGGGGCTTATCCAAAGACATTTGGCTGCTGGCTTTTGTCACTTTCATTAATCGGAGCGGCACCATGGTTATTCCGTTTATGTCGGTGTACCTTACGGGCGAGCTTCATTTCACACTGCCGCAAGCGGGTTGGGTCATGTTTTGCTTTGGCGTAGGTTCGGTATTTGGTAGCTTGTTGGGTGGCCGATTGACCGATCAATTCGGCTATTATTGGGTGCAATTTGGCTCGTTGATATTAACAGGCATTATGTTCATAAGCTTGCAATTTGTGCATTCCATGCTTGGAATATGCCTTGCAGTCTTCATTTTGAGCATTGTCGCGGATGCCTTTCGCCCTGCGAATCACGCGTCTATTGCTGTTTATAGCAAACCCAAGAATCGCGCTCGTTCTTACTCTTTGATTCGCTTGGCCATTAATCTTGGTTTTTCGATTGGTCCTGCGATTGGTGGCATTATTGCTGGCGCTTTCGGGTTCAAATGGTTATTCTGGGCGGATGGTTTGACTTGTATTGCTGCGGCTATGCTATTCCGTGTTTTCCTAAGCCAGAAGCAAGAACAAACCGAACAATCCGGCGATGAATCGAAACCTGTTTTGGCCTCTGCATCTGCTTATCGGGATCATACATTCTTGATTTTTATAGCGCTGACGACCTTGGGCGGGATCGTTTTTATGCAATTGTTTTCTACAATTCCTGTTTATTGCAAACAACATTTTCAAATGACAGAAAGCCAGATTGGCTTACTTTTGGCGGGGAATGGATTGTTAATTGCACTCATTGAAATGCCTTTGGTTTATACGTTGGATAGCAAAATGCCTCAAAAATTGCGCGTCGTGGCCTGGGGCGTATTATTATTTGGATTATCCTATTTATTACTCAATATCGCCAACGCTTGGGTCGGTACAGTGATCATTTATGCTATTGTTATTACATTCGGTGAAATATTAATGATGCCATTTTCTAATGTATTTGCCATCGAACGCTCATCGCCGACCACCCGTGGGCAGTACATGGCGCTCTACTCCAGTTCCTGGTCGGTGGCGCATATCATAGCGCCGGTATTGGGAATGCAAATCGCGGCGCACCTGGGCTGGACGGCGCTCTGGTACTTGATTGCCGGACTGAGTATTCTGATTTTCCTGGGATATCGGATGCTGGAAAAACGGCCGGTGGTAGCCACCCAACAGCTTTGAAAAATATAAAATTTTATGTAATTGCTATGCTCTTTTCGAGGTAGCAATTACATTTTATGATGTATTTATTACAATGCGAAATAAATATATCACTATAAACCATAAGGATTTTTGAAACCTTATAGGTTTTGCTAATAGATAATGTATTGGAATTTAATTCATAATGTATGTACGGTTGATTTTATTTCTTTTTTGATGAATAATTACTAATATTATACATCATATCAAGAATGCCATTCACAATAGCATCTTCAGCGCAGCCCGGCTTTAATCTGGACGATACGACTTCAAAAGTATAGGTTCCAAAAGCTGCATCGTGAGGAATGTAGCCAGACCTGGCATAACCATTTGTTAATGTAAGCATCATGGTATTGGCATAAGGCGACTCTTTTTTTAGTCGAGTAGATATAGGATTAAAGACTTCTCCATTTACAGATGCAAAAGCAATATCACCCACTACAATCAAGCCAAGTTTTATATCAACAGGGCCGGCATCTTCATAAGTGCCGGCATATCCCGCTCTTCCTTCGTCGAGGCGCTTGCGGCCAGGACAAGTTACTGTTTTTCGATCCGTATAAATAGTTGGATTTGAGGACTTTCTTTTGATGTCTCGCATTACGTGTAAAACTTCTTCCCCTAAAAACTGTCCCATCGAAGCCAGCATTTGCTTTTGTTGATTCATCAATTTTGCGACTTGCGGATCATTTCTATCTAATCCTTGCCCACCGGGAGGCATTTTATTACTAATATCAATTCCTCTTTCAGCGTATTCTTTTATTCTAATTTCGCGCAAATCATAGGTTTGTTGATAATAAATAGGATTTTGATCGCCACAAGCGCCTGTGGACCAAAGGGCTACGACTTTATTATCAAAATTATCTTCTATATATGTAGAAGTGAAACCCGGCACATCGCCGCTTACCATATCAAACATACCTGATATAACGGCGTGCATCGCATAATTATAATAAACAGCGATTGGCTTACCATCGAGCGTTTCAAAAGTAGTTACCGCTACTGTTTTATCGGAAGGACCATCATAATTCGGGCCTTCCCACCATCTTCGGGTTTCGGGATCTATAATATTGCGATTAATATTTATATAAGAAACACCCTCTCCATACCCAATCCTGGCAGGCAGCATCTGCGCTTTTGCGAACTGCACCGATTGCGCAATTTTTGATTCCAATGCCTCGCCACTCATCCCAAAAGGCACGCTATGCGTATGGGTAGCTGTAATCATGATATTTTGTTCAGGAATGCCGGTTTGTTTTTCAATTCGTGGAAGCAGGCGCGATGCCAGGTCATCTGAAATAGCACCTATATCAACCGTTACGAATGCAATCATTTGATTTCCATCGTTTATCACAATCGCTCTTGAATAAATACTATCATAAATACCCGAAAATTGCTTCGGCAATTCATTTAGCGGAGGTGTAATATTCACTTTTGTTGCGCCAACAGATAAAGACGTCATGGAAGAAGACTGCGCAACGATGCTTCTTGCATGAACGATTAACAGTAGCATCCCAAAAATTAAAAATCTTGATTTCATGATATTTTATATTTTATATCAAGTATAATAATATTGTAAAGTTGTTGATCAATAATTGTTTGTAGTAAATGCTTGCATACTACATATTTATTTCGTTTTCGGCCTTAAATTTAACCAATTATCATAAGTCATTTCAAATTTAAGTTCATTCTTTCCGTGCATTCCAACCTCCGTCCAGCCTGCATTTCTGTAAAAGGATGCTGCTCTTGTTTTTGGGGAAGTCCCCAACCAGACTGTGTTTCTTGTTTGATTAAAATACCAGTCGAGCATGATATCGTGCAATTGCCGACCAATTCCTTTCTTTTCATACGCCGGATGTAAAAATAAAGCCCAAATATTATTATCTTTTAAATCTACAATAGAAAAACCAATAATTTCGCCGTTTATTTCACAAACCCAGCCTTTCCCTCTTGCTGTTATAAAGATTTTGCAGTCTTCATCTGTCACCAAATTAGGGTCGGACAAAGCATTTTCCGTTACCGCATTTCTCACGATTTGAATTTGTGTAATATCTTCAACCCTTGCTTCTCGAATAACCATCTTATTTTAGATCAAATTTAGTAAATGGAATTGTCTGTAATGTAATAATACCAGTATGCAGTCAACAGTAAACAGTCGGCAGTCTACAATATTTTGATTTGCAAATAAATATAAAAATCAAATATGTAATTACGATTTTATTTTAGTATAATTATTTAAAATAAATTTTTCTTACACAAACGTTTTGAGGCGCAGCGCCCCCAAATTCAATGGAGGCAATAACATACAGATTCTTTACATCTGCGCTCGCAAAATTATTAGCGATGTCGATTTCATAAGTTTTCCAATCATTGGTCAGCGTAATCGGAAACTTAGCTTCACTTCCATCATCCGGATCATCTTTATCTTTCATCGCTATTTGCACTCGTTCTCCGCCTTGCGCCCCTTTTAATTCAATTACTAATTTTTTATATTTTGAAAAATCCGCTGATGGTCTGGGAGGATTGCTTGGAGTACCCATCGTTATATCAAGAATTCCCCATTCTTGCTGTGCCGGATAGCTCATGCAAAGTTCAGCGCTTTCTACCGAAGCCCAATTTGGTGCGCCACCAGAAGTAACCGACCTGTAGGATAAGTTAGGATTCAATCGCCCATCCCAAAAAACAATATTTTCATCATAGAAATGAATTGTTTCTTTTATGCCTAATTCCCTGTCAATCATCTTTATAAGCTTTCGAATATCCTTTTCTAATGCTACATATCTGATATTCCGAAGCCCTTGTCCTGTCATGCTATATAGCAGGAGCTTATTGCCAAATTCTCTTGATTGCAAAATAGATTTATTACCAGGTCTGTTTAATATTTTATCGCTATTACCATTGGCAGATTCTTCTGTACCAAAAACGATCGTTCCGAAGTCTCCATGTATTTCTAAATAATCGTTGCATTTGACCCAATAATCATAAAGCGATTTTTCTTGCAGCCTTACCCAATCTATTTTACCCTCCCAGGAGGCCAGCATAGCCCTGATACTATCATTGGCAATATCTTTTAAGCTGCCCGAAGATTTCAGTTCGGTTAAAGCGCCATTTTCGTATGGAAATTCGATGTCCTGCGAAAACGATTGCCCCATCAATGCGGAAAGCTCTTTTTCAGGAATATCATTAGTGTCTTTATACATTAAATTTATAATTTTTTCCTGCGCGTGAATCGTGGACATCAATGTTTGTTTCTCTCTCAATAGCGCCTCCAGATTATTCACCATTTCATTCTTGATTAATAATAAATAACCTTTTTGCTTTTCATAAATTTTATGCTTTTCATTCCAGTTATTTACTTGAAGCGCTAATAAAATACCAATCATTACTAATAATATTTCGCCAACGGCGTAAAGCAAATAATTTTGCACTTTGCCCGAATCGAGCAAGCGACGGCGGATATTGCGGAAGAAACGAAGCATGGGTTTTATGTTTTGTTATTTATCCTGTCCCGTTAGGTCCGAAGGACTCCTATGGAGGACAAATTATTGGTAGAAAAAATAATCATCATAAACAGCCATGCCTTTAGGTATGGCTTATGTCTTGAATATGATTTTTTGTGTAAATATTTGCCATTATGGAATGTTATAATCCGTACCTCACGGCACGGGTTTAATAATAAAATATTTTGCTACCGATAAACCGTCCCTATGGGACGCTGCTGCCCGAATCAAGCAGGCGGCGGCGGATATTGCGGAAGAAACGAAGCATTTTGATTGTAATTTTACGCTTAAAGATTTATTTATTACTCAGTTCCTTTCAATCAATTTGATTAAAATCTCATTTTTGTGGATAGCATTTTGCCTAAGTTCAACGGCATATACCCTTTGCAATCGCCAGAAACTTAAAGCGCCAATCAATTTATTGGAACTCAATACTTTCCCGTAATCAAGTGGTTGTGCTTCAAAGCTTTCCAAATTTTGGCCAACAGTCGTTGGTTCAATTATGGATTCCCTTAGTTCTTTCGATTTTATTAAATCTATCCCTTGTGATTTTAATGATTCATAACCTGAAGTTTTCCATACGGATGTACACCAAAAAATACTTAAATGAAAATGTTTATCAAGGCTGTCATTATAAACTTTAACATTTTTGATATTATTCATAATAATATCTATCGAAGCAATTGTTTTTTCTTCCAATTTTATCTCTTCCTGAAATTGTTTTGAATTGGATGCAAGATTTTCTTTGATTTCTTTTAGTATCTCATAGCTTTTTGCGGTTTGCTTCCTATTTTCATTACCATTATTTACTTGCAAAGCAATCAAAATGCCAATCACCACAAGAAGGATTTCACCGATGGCGTAAAGTGCATAGCTTTTCACTTTGCCCGAATCGAGCAAGCGGCGGCGGATATTGCGGAAGAATTGGAGCATAGGTTTTGTTTTATTTTTCTTTCCTTATCAATTTCATATACACCTTTCTATTCCTTTTCAAGCGACTTTAATTCTTTTTCTAATTCAGCAGTTATTTCATTATTGAATTCAATAAAAGACTGAATTTTCTCAATAGTCCCTGCGTTATTATTTTCAAAAAATATCATTTCGTTAAATAATTCTTTATGCATTATAGGGTCATTAAGATCAATTAATCCGACTTTTTTATTACGTTTTATAGAGGAAATAAACCTTCTTATACTGTTTGGATTATGATAGATAGATATTAGAACTTGCTCTATATCGTAAATGGAACTTCTAACTTTATTTTGCTCAAAGTCATAATACCTGGAAAGTTGAGAAGCAATTTTATTATTAGAAAGCTTTAGCCCTTTAGATTTTAAAACCTCATAAGCATTATTAATAGGGTAATATCTTTCAAATGTTAAGACATCTGTAAGATCAGATGGTAATGAATCTTTGCTCTTGGAATCATTTAATAAATAATTTTGCAAATTTTCAATTGCTTTTTTTGCCTTTACTCGTTGTTTTAAAATATTATTAATAAGTCTTTCGTCTTCATGTAAATTATTTAATATTTCTTTCAATACATATAATTCTGTCTTTCTATCTTTTTTGCCCTCATTCCAGTTGTTCACTTGCAAAGCAATCAAAATACCAATCACCACCAGCAGGATTTCACCAATGGCATAAAGTGCATCGCGTTTCACTTTGCCCGAATCAAGCAGGCGGCGGCGTATAGAGCGGAAGAATTTGAGCATCTTATTTTATTTCCTTTTGAATAGATTCAAGTATCTGGACATTTACTTCCCTTATTTCTTTATAGGAATAAATATCCAGACCCCGTGATGAAAGATAAAAATAGGTCAGTAAATTTTCCAATTGAATATCCTGCAGCAAAGCCTGACTGTTATTATTAAAACTGCCAGGCTCAACTCCTGTTTCAGCTACTGTCACTTTACGCATATTCCCTTTCTGGATAATGAGATTCTTAATTCCTGTCCGGTAGTCTTCAATGGTAATCTCTTGCCTTCTTACCTGGGCTAGTTTTGCTTCCCAAAGTGATAGTTGCTGTCTTAGCGATTTGTCGGTAATTTTAGTGAGATTACCTGAACTAATGAGGTCTTGTAAAATACCCGGACTTGGTTCATAACGAACTGATAATCTTATTGTATTTCCTTGTAATTCCCCATTTTTTCAATGCTTAAAGAATTTGCATTGAGTCCTGTATATTTTAAGAATTCTTTAGCACCCTCCATCAATTGCCTGTTGAGGGAAATTAAATTATCCAACTCTTTCAGATTTGCTTTGAATTCCTCTCGAAGACTCAATAAATATTCATGTTCAATGGCTCTTGCTTTACGGGCTTCATTCCAATTATTTACTTGTAGGGCTAAGAGAATTCCAATCACCACCAGCAGAATTTCGCCAATGGCATAAAGCACGTAGCTTTTCACTTTGCCCGACTCAAGCAGGCGGCGGCGGATAGAGCGGAAGAATTGGAGCATTGGTTTTAAGTTTTAATTCATTTTGCTAATGCTTCACGATCACAAATCGCAATTATTTTTTCAATTTGGGTTTTGAAAGCTTGGAAAATTTTTACATTATCCTTCGCTTCAATGGCAATATCAGTTAACAATCCTGTTACTCCTTGCAAAGCTTTTAATCGCTCTATAATTTCTGCTTGAGCAGGGAGATTATCTAAATGTCCCGAATATCGGAGCGGATGTCCATGATTAGCTATCTCATGCCGCAGTTCTGGCGATAATACATCTGCTTTTAGCTTCTCAAATGATAAGACATGGTCTTGATATTCTCTATCAATTTCAACCCATTGTAGCATCCTGCTATGAAAATCAATTAACAAGTCTCGCAAAGAATCATTTTGTAATAAGGCAACATTACCAGTGTTATTCAATTCTTTCCAAACATCCGAATCATATCGAATGGGATAAGTCCAGCCCACCTGTTCAATCGCAACTGCTATTGGTTCAGTATTAGAAAATAGCGTGTCTTTTGATAGGATCGTCAAAAGAATGTTGGCGTTTTTGATTTGGAATTCACTATATAAAACCTGATTATCAGATGTTTTTAAATTTCTTAATAGCTCAGATTTGAGCCTACCAATGTATTTATGTTCCAGTTTGCGGTCTTGTCTTTCCTTATTCCAGTTATTTATTTGAAGGGCTAATAAAATACCTACCATTACTAAGAATATTTCACCAATGGCGTAAAGCAAATAATTTTGCACTTTGCCCGACTGGAGCAGGCGACGGCGGATATTGCGGAAGAAACGGAGCATGGTTTAGGCGTTTTGTTCATGTCAATATGCGATTTTTCTTGATTTCTTTATATGAATTCTCGACAAAAGGGAGCGATTATTAGATTTTTATAAGGGCTGCCAATGGGTTGAACGCAGTAGCGACGCATAGCTGCATTGATAAATGAGTCTTTATTATACTCCGGCTTAATTATTTTGATAGGTTAGCCATTCTTTATTCGTCAACTTTGACGGATATTCAAAAGGGGGATCACGCAGCTTTCCATATTTCCAACAGTGAATACAAATTCCTGTTTTACTTTCCTGCCATTAGCGTATGCTGCGGGCTTCCAGTTTGGCATATTGCGAATGGTTTCCAATAATAATTTGTCTATTTTTTCATTTTTTGACGACCAGAATAGATGCGCATCCATGATTTGCCCTTCTTCGTCAATGGTAAATTTTACAGCCGCTAATTCATAACCCTTAAAACTGCCTTCAGGAATGTTATCAATGGCTGTTTCCTTCAAATATTGTTTCAATTCTTGCTGTCCGCCGGGATATATTGCTTCGTTATCAGGATTGACCGTCAATGTAAAATCCATCTCTTTGATATCATTATATTTTAATGTATTTTCAGGTAGGTATTGAACTTTAACCGAGATGTCCGTGCCCGCGTCAGCAGTATGTATCATGTCTTTTTGTTCCTGGCTGAGGGTCGCATTTTTGCTCACTGCTTTCCTTATCTTCCCTTTGTAGCTGGTCAAAATCTCAACGGAAATATATGCTCTTATCCAGGATGATTTATAATCCTTATTAAGATCGATCAATGTATGGGCTTCCTTTAATTTTTCTTTTGTAATGGAAATATAAGGATAGATTCTATTCACTTCATATTGTAATTCATTCACTGAACTGTTTTGTGAAGAGCCAGCATAGGGAAAAGCAAAGGCAATGAATAAAAGTGCAATCAGCTTATAGTGGATGTTTTTCATAATACTAATTTATTTATGAATGTATCATAATACTTAAAATGCCAAATTAGATTAAAAATCCTGCCGATGTACTATTTGGAATATGTTTAACAGCTTAATAACAGGTAAGCCCAAGGTCTGGTATATAGTATGGAGGGATCATTTATTTTTTTAGATTTTCTTCATTACCTACAACGCTTCTGGTATTGCTACAGTGGGAAATTAAAAGCAATAACCTTCAAAATACAAAAGGGCTGACGTGTTATATTCAACGTCAGCCCATTCTGGCAATTTCTAATTGGTGTATGTGCTTAATTTCTGATAAAGCTATTTATTTCACTACCCGTATAAAATTAAACGGTATGGTATCATGGCTGCCCGATTGATTGGGGCCGGCAATGAATGCCTGTATAGTGTTTTCGTCTGCTAAATGATAATGAATATCGGTCGGAAAATCATGAGCCGGATTGTTGAAATGCGCCTCATCTTTCGTCAGTTTTGTAACTGTAAATTTGACGGCTGTTCCTTCGTTCTGACCTGACACAGTGTTTTCCGAAATCCACTGATCATTTTCGCGGTGTACATGAACACGCTCTGTGTAAATGGTGTCTGCATCATTCACCTGAAATCCGGTAGAAAGATAAGATCCATCCGCATTTTTTGTCCAACGCTCATAGCTTTTCCCGTCTTCATTTTTCCATAAGCCGATAAGCTTATCAAACACGATCATTTCTTCCGACGTTTCCGCTGATGCATCGTCTGATGTTGCATTGGTCGCTTTATTTCCGCAAGCCGAGAGCAAACCCAATACGGAAAAGAGGAGTATGGTTCTATTATTCATGTGTTTATTTTTTAATGTAAAGAATGAACTGCCATTTTATTTCCTTCGGTGTCAATAAACATTCCGAAGTATCCCATTTCTGGACTGATTTGTGTTTTCGGAACGATTACTGTTCCATTATTCTTTTCAATTTTGTCCAACACATCTTGCAAATTATTTCCACCATTCAGATAAGTCAGTACTCCATTTGTTGAAGGTTCATAATCTTCACCCTGAACGATAGCGCCCGACACGTTTTTTCCGTCTGTGGGGAACAAACCCATTTTTGTTCCGAACATTTCGACTTCATTGACTTCTACGCCAAGAATGGCTTTGTAGAATGATACGGCTCTGTTGAAATCCTTTGCGGGAATTTCAAACCAATTGATTAGATTTTGCATGAATATTAATTTTACGTTTTGGGCAAAGATGCAACCCATTGGAAAGGCAAAATTGTAAAAATGCGACAGACCTAATCCGAACCGATAAACAGCGCGGACATTTTCATGCTATTGCGATAAAATTCTTTTGGTGTTCGACCTGTAAATTCTTTGAAATCTTTAATGAAATGCGCCTGGTCATAATATTCTCCTGCATAAGCCAAGGCCGTCAGGCTATTAAGCTCATTATTCAGCAGCATTTTTAAGGTGGCTTGTAAGCGTATCACTTTGGACAGTTGTTTGGGGCTTAATCCAATAGCGGAAGAAAATTTTCGTTCCAACTGACTTCTATTGATATTCGTTTGTTGAGAAAGTTCTTCAACCGAAAGTTGCCCGTTAGCAGTCAGCATGGTTTCAACGGTTGATTTTACAATACGGTCAATCGTTTCCGCATCCGCCAAACGGCTCAGCAAAAATGCTTCAATCAATTTTATTCTTTCGGAAGTGGAGTGCGCTGATAGTATCTTTTCTTCTATATCTTTTCCATCCGCATCAAATGTTTTTTCCAAAGCTACGGCTGTATTTTCCAATTCCTTCAGGGCAATGGTGGTGAAAGGCAAAAAACCTCCCGGATGAAAGCGTACCGAAAAAATGCCCGTTTCGCCCGTGGGTTCTATTTCCAAAGGTTGCGTGAGTTGGCCAATCACAAAACATCTCGGCTGTATAATGCTATTTCCGTTTTCTATATATTGTCGGTACAAATCACCATAATGAAAAATCATTTCCACACAACCATCCGGCACGATGGTTTGTCGATGCGGCTTTTCCTCCTTCGGGTTTTCCAAAGTCCAATAACATTTCACAAGGGGGCTTAATGCTTTATTCGGTTCAAATGTTTGATAGTTCATTTGGGTTGATTGCGTTCTGTTGTTTTAACATTATTGCTAACGTTACCACTGCCGACGTGCCGACGTTTAGGAGGCATGATAGATAGTGGATTGTTGTGAGTATTGATTTTAAAATGGCAAATCATTATATTCAGTCCATTTTTCAAGGAAAATTTTAAAATTTTCTTGATTATGCAGTTCTTTTTGAATGTATGGGATCAGTAATTCTTCTGGTATCCCTTTTGCTAATGTTGAAAATATGCTCAAGTATTCGGTTTTGGTGTCGGTCTTTCCTGTTAGAGTGTTCTTGCAATTGACACCAATATTCGTGGATAAATTTTCTTTGTGCTCTTTAATTCTTTATATTTGTTTAAATTATTATATACATTTGAATCTTTGTGAGATAAAATATTGTCGTCGACATAACTTGCGACTCCAATATGACCATACATATACTTAAGTATTATATTTTTCTGTCTTTTTTCTAGGATATCTAATTCATCACCAAAAGATCAAAATAAATTTCAACATTATGCTGGCTACCAGACTCTACCTCATTATATAGTTTTATTAAATATTCTTTTAATGCAATGTCACTTAGTTGAGGGCGTAACTTTGTGTAATATTTAAGAAAAAGTTACGATACCTATTATCGTTACCTGGTGAACTTAAATAACCTTCAAGCATTAGTTTTAAAAGCTTTTGTTGCTCAGATTTATTTGTTGCCTGAAGAAGTTGATCAAAATCACATAAGTTGAGTTGTCATTTGCCATTTTTCGTAAAGAATTTCGGCTCTATGTCCATATGTTTTGGTATAATTTGAATATATTTCTTTCAAAATCATTGAAAGAAGGTTGAAAGCGATGGTAGAGGTTTCGTTATCTATTTTATCTTTTGTTCGAATTTCTTTAGAAGGGGTGAATAGTTTCTATAATCTCGAACTACACTTGACAGATTTTTGGCTCGTTCGGATATTAGGTTATCATTTGCAGCCTTGTCGATTAGCTGAAATAATTTAAGTTTGGTAACCTCATTGGCTTCTTTCTCAGAATTACCTGTAGAAACATAGTATTCAATTAGTACTGCCTCTAAAATACTTCCAGAAAGAACAATCGTTGATTTATATAGATTGTTTTCAAAGCATTTTCGTAATTCAGAATAATCACGGAGGAGTATTTCCCTGTATTCTATATTACTAACAATGCTCAAAGTGCTTCAATTTCCATTATTCTTTAATTTTATTTCTCACAACTATAGTACTACCGCATTTCGCCTTCTTGCCTGCCGACAGGCAGGTTACTTAGTCCCTTCGAGTTACGGGTATATCCGCTTAGTCCGCACTGCCTTTTTTATTGTTTACAAGTAGTATAAAGTTTGATATAAATTAATGATAGCAAATTAAAACAAACGGCGGTATCATACAAGTGGGTATTGAATAAAAGTTTAAATTTTCCTGCTTCCGCTGATTGTATTCGTTATGAGATGAGAGTATAAAATAAATTCTGTCTGAAAGGAAAAAAGAATGAATAGACGATTGCACAGACTGCATGAGCGACTGCACGGAATAAATAGACCACTGCACAGACTGCACGAGTAACTGCACAGAATGAATAGACGATTGCACAGACTGCACGAGCGACTGCACGGAATAAATAGACGACTGCACAGACTGCACGAGTGACTGCACAGAATAAATAGACCACTGCACAGACTGCACGAGTGACTGCACGGAATGAATGAGCGACTGTCAGGAGATATGATATGCTGTCAAGAGTATATGATATGCTGTCAGGAGTATAGATGCGCTGTCAAGATGTATTACATCCTGTCAGGACTGCACGAGTGTAGACTGCATTACATTCTGTCAGGAGTATATTACATGCTGTCAAGAGTATATTACACGCTGTCAAGACTGCACAAGCAACTGTTAAAATTATACGAGCAACTGCAACGAGTAAAAATCAATCATCAATTTATCTTTTGGTAATGGCATTTTATTATTTACGGACTGATAAGAATATATATTCAATCGCAATGAATACAATATTTCTTGCGACTTTTGCATAAAAAACGGCGTGATTGGTAAAGACATCGACCAGGCAATTATTTTATTAAACAAGGGCAGTTTAGTCGCCATCCCCACCGAGACGGTGTACGGACTGGCTGGTAATGCTTTTGATGAAGCGGCTGTTGCGGAGATTTTTGCTGTGAAAAACCGCCCCAGTTTTGATCCTTTGATCGTGCATACATCTGATTGGGAGCGCTTGAGCCAATTGGCTAGCAATATCCCCGATGCTGCGCATATTCTTGCAGAAGCTTTTATGCCCGGGCCTTTGACCTTGCTTTTGCCTAAGCAAAATACAATCTCCGATCTTGTTACTGCCGGCTCTCCTTTAGTCGCGCTGCGCATTCCGCGCCATCCGATGACTTTGAAGTTATTGCAACAACTCGATTTTCCATTAGCTGCGCCCAGCGCTAATCCTTTTGGTTATATCAGTCCCACTACTGCGCAGCACGTCGAGCAACAATTGGGCAACAAAATTCCTTATATCCTTGATGGCGGGCCTTGTGAAGTGGGCTTGGAAAGTACAATTGTCGGTTTTGAAAATGATAAAACCATTATTTATCGTAAAGGTGGCATCTCCGTAGAATCTATTGAAAACCTGATTGGTACAGTCGAAGTCAAAGCGCATTCTACCTCCCATCCGCAAGCGCCGGGTATGCTCAAAAGCCATTATGCGCCTCGCGTTCCCTTGATATTGGGCAATATTGAAGCATTATTGGAAATACATAAAGGTAAAAAGATTGGTATTATCAGTTTTCAAAAGACATTTCTTACCAAATCACCCCATTATCCTATTATCCTATCGCCCACTGGCAATTTCACCGAGGCCGCTCGCAATCTTTTCGCCGGAATGCACTATCTTGACAGTTTGGATTTGGATATGATTATCGCAGAATTGCTTCCAGAAGAAAATTTGGGCAGAGCTATCAATGACCGTTTGAGAAGAGCAGCCGTGAAGGCGTGAGTTGGAGACTGGAGGATTGGGTGAATAGGAGACGGGGAGACTTGGAGACCGGGAGATAGGAGTCGGAGTAAATATACGATCCCGATAACCGATAACCAATTTCCAAACTTTAACTTTTCCTTGTAAACATCCTTTTGTTAAGGTACGTTTCCGAATTGTTTTACGCATTTTCTAACCAAAAAAATCTGATCTATGCAACGCAGAAATCGCTTTTTACTCTTGGTTGCCATTATGATGGTAGGCATTGCTACTACTACTTATGCACAGCAAGACAAATCAAAACGCCCAAGCCCTCCGGCAGAGGCCAAAGCAAGTGTAGGCGACTTGACAATTGCTATTAATTACAGCAGTCCCGCCGTGAAAGGCAGAAAAGTCTTTGGTGGGCTGGAGTCTTACGACAAAGTATGGCGCACGGGCGCAAACGAAGCGACCACTTTTGAAGTGAATCAGGATGTAATGATTAACGGCGAGAAATTAGCCGCAGGTAAATACGCACTTTTTAGTATTCCAAAAGAAAATGGGGATTGGGTGATCATCTTTAATAAAGAAGCCAGCCAATGGGGCGCTTATAATTACAAAGAATCCGCCGATGTACTCCGTGTAAATGCAAAAACGGGCAAGACTGCTTCCTTACAAGAGCGTTTGCAATTTGAAGTAAATAACGGGGGTACAGTAACTTTCTCCTGGGAAAATGTAACCTGGAGTTTTGATGTAAAGAAAGCTTAACTTAGATAATAGGGGCATAGGATGATAGGTTTAATTTCTCCCATTCCCCTATTCCCCCATCACCCATTCTCCTATCCTCTCATTCTCCTTTCTAAAATATATTCAAAAAAATAAAAACGTTGGTCGAAGAAACAATCCCTGATTGAACACAGGCGTTGAAAGAACGTTAAGGGTTTTGTGCAAAAATTGATAGTTTTGCACTGAAAAATCAATTTGAAACGTATGAAAAATTCAAACATCTATTGGCTGGCCTTGTTAGCAACGGTAATTTTCTCATGCAAACAAGACAATTCCCAAACCAAAGAACTCATCACAGGAAGTTGGGTATTGGAGGAAGCAACCCGCAACGGGCGACCAGCCGAATCATTAGCAAATTTATACTTTGATTTTTTGCCGGATGGCATTTTGAAAACCAATTTTAACAGCATACCGGAAGAAGGTAACTACGAAATCAAGGGCGATAAAGTACTATTGCGCAATCTCAGCAGGGATTCTGATCTTGATATCGAATCTATCAACACAGAAAATTTAGTGCTGACGACAGAACTGACCGCAGGCAATGGCGCTACTTATTCTTTTCGCTTTGTCATGCGCAAATCGACAAGCGGAGAGGAAACCACCGAGGTTCAACACGAACAAATGCAATAGATTTTTTTGCATTTTATAGCGGCATTTTACGGCCGATGAAACGTTATTATAAAGATGTCATAACGTTTTTTTATTTTTATGCAAAATGATGAAGCTATGAAACGGATTTTTACATTTTTATTCGGACTTTTTTTTAGTTATATATCCTACGCGCTTGATGTTGGCATTTCTCATGCTACTTTCAAAAACGACGCGCAATCTTATGCGGAAGTCTATTTTTACTTTGCCGGAAAGACGCTGACTTTTACGCCAGGCGCTGATACTTTGCTGCAAGCCAATGTGGAAGTATTAATAACATTTCAACAAAATAAGCAAATCATAAAATTTGATAAATATATACTAAATAGCCCACGAGCTTCACAAGCGATTGATTTTGTGGATGTAAAACGCTATGCTTTAGATAATGGTAAATACGAACTAAATATTTCGCTCCAGGATTTACATCAACCTGAAAACAAAAGAGATTATCGAATAGATATCGAAATTAATTACGCAGAAAACAAATTGCAACAATCAGATATTCAATTACTTGCCGCTTATCAAAAAACAGAAGCCAATCATCCTTTTGTGAAAAATGGTATTTTGATGGAACCTTCTCCTTTGCATTATTATGGAAAAAATAGTACCCATCTTGCTTTTTATAATGAAATATATCATGCCGATATAATATTTCAAGAAGATTTTATGCTGAGTTATGCGATTGAAAAAATAGAAAATAATACCCGCCAAACGGTAGTGATTGGGCATAAACGCTTGTCGCCGCAGCCGCTCATCCCTGTTTTATTACAATTGGATATCAATCAATTAACTTCCGGGCAATATCATCTTTCGGTAGAGGTGCGCGATCGCAACAAAGCATTATTAAGTCGCAAAACGACTTTTTTTCATCGTTATAATCCTTATTTACAAATGGATTCTATTACATTGGCGAATATAAATTTGGATCATGAATTTGTCGGGAAATTAAATGCAAAAGAACTTCAATTCAGTCTGCGGGCGCTTACGCCGAAATTACCTCCGGGTGATGTAACAAAAGTAAATACTTATTTAAAAAGTAAAGATTTGGATGCTCAAAAGCTTTACTTATTTAGTTTTTGGGCGAAGCAACAAAATAATCATCCTGCTACTGCTTATGAAAATTATATGAAAATAGCGCGTGCCGTTGACAAACGCTTCAATTCGGGTTTTCGTTATGGTTTTGAGACAGATAGAGGTTATATTTTTTTAAAATATGGGCCGCCCAATGATATAGAATTCCGGGAAGACGAACCTTCAGCGCCGCCTTATGAAATCTGGTCGTATTATGATTTTCCGGCAACGAGACAAAATAATGTAAAATTTATCTTTTATAATCCTTCGCTTGCGCCCGGCGATTTTCAGTTATTACATACCGACGCGATTGGTGAATTTAATAATCCGCAGTGGGAATTGCAATTGTATCGAAATGCACCCGATGAGATAGATGGCGATCCTTTCGATGCGACGCAGATGAAAGATAATTTTCATCGGAATGCCCGAAGAATTTTCAAGGATAATTAAAAAATTGAAGAATACAATTTGATTTATAGGTTTTAAAATACAAGATTAGCGGGATGATTGTAAATTAGCGTATCAAATTATGCCCATGCTAAAACTCCGTCCCGTTGAAATTTTATTGATAGAAGTTGTTTTTTACATCTTCCTTTGGTTGGTCGATGAATATTTGGCGACCATGCTCAGCCTTATTTTTGGCAGTATTTTTATGCTCTTGTGGCTGATTTCAATCGTAGTAGAATGGATCGAGCGTTCCAAAGTACCGCGTTGGTATTTTAGCTTTATGCTGATGTCGGCCTTAGCGCCGCTTATTGCGGCCATTATATTTTTAAGTATTAGCGGAGGTTTAGAATGGCTAAAAACTTAAAACCCCAAACCTCCAAACTTCCAAACATAAAACATAAAACCTCAAACTATTTTCGCCCAATCATAATCCCATCGGTCGGGCTTCATGTCCAAATGTCGAATATCCAGAACCCAGTCCATTTGCAAATAAGGGAGCGCCGCCTGGATATGATCGTATTCCTGAATCGGAAAAACTTCAAACATATCAAGAAATGCTTCCCGCAAAGGGAGTTGCTCCGAGTGTAAATAACTGTCTAACAGATCATTAAAACGATTATAAGAAGAAAGCAAAGAAAGCGAAGCGGGCGCATCAAATTCAACAACGCAAACGCCATCCAGAATTTGCATATCCGTGAGTAGATTTCGAGCGGTGGACATGGTGGGCGGCGCATTTAATGTTCCATCACAAGAATGCCAGGCCCAGATGGGCGCATAGCCTTCCAAATCAATACTATTGGCTGTCATTTCCCGAGCCATCCACTCGTAAGCGGCGCGCCAGTTGGCAGGCGTAAAGCGCCATTCGGTGCGGAGGAAGCCATTTTTTTCCAGCATTTCGCAGGCATCCATCGCTTGAAAAGACCAAAGCCGCATCGTTGATTGCGCCTCCTTCATGTTTGATGACTCTTCATTATTAGCAAAATTTTTACTAAATTTATACAGAAATCGGATTTTCGCAAAATCTCTTGTTTTCTTTGCGCCATATTACATAAATACAAAAAAATGAATCTACTTAAACACTATAATACTACGAACCAAAACACCATTTTATGAAAAAACATTTAGTAGCACCTTCGGTTTTGGCAGCAGATTTCACGCGCTTGCGCGAAGAGTTTGCGATGGTAAATGAGAGTGAAGCCGATTGGTTTCATTTGGATGTAATGGATGGACGCTTTGTGCCGAATATTACATTCGGAATGTTTATTATTGAATTTATGAAAACCCTTGCGCAGCGACCGTTTGATGTGCATTTGATGATGGTAGAACCTGAAAAATATATCGAGGAATTTCGCAAAGCAGGCGCCGATCATATCACCGTTCATTACGAAGCTTGTCCGCACCTGCATCGCACCATTCAACAAATTAAAGAAACCGGCGCGAAGGCCGGCGTTGCTTTGAATCCCCATACGCCGATAGAATTGCTCGAAGATATTATAGAAGATGTGGATATTATATTGCTCATGTCCGTGAATCCTGGATTTGGTGGCCAGAAATTTATTTATCGCACATTAAATAAAATCCAGCGTTTGAAAGAAATGATTACCATTCGCAATGCCCATGCGCTGATTGAGATTGACGGTGGTGTTGGTTTGCAAAATGCAGAAAAAATCCTCCAAGCTGGTGCGGATGTACTGGTGGCAGGCAATAGCGTGTTCCGAGCGGAAAATCCTAAAGATGTAATTGCTAAACTAAAAGCATTTGAAAGTAATCCGTTGAAGTTTGTATGAGGAATTGCTTTCAGATTCATTTCTCGCAACAGGGTTTTCATTTTTTCGTTTACCTTGAATTAAAAATCTGTCTGACATCTGTTATCTGACTTCTGATATCTCAACAAATATGAAGCAATTTTTTACTTTTATTATTATATCGCTTATAACAATTCCTGCTGTTGCCCAAAACGACCGAAATGCCGTCATCACTGGTATTGTGAAAGATGCTGTGAGCGATACGCCGATTGAATTAGTCACGGTTTATATTAAAGATTCTAATACAGCGATAGAAACGGCTGCCAATGGACGCTATCGCATAGAAGTGCCGGTAAATCAGGCGTTTATCTTGGTTTTTACCAGAATTGGTTATAAAAGTATAGAAACCGAAATCGAAGCGATGCCGCCCCGCAGCAGTCGCCAGGTGGATGTGAGCCTTGCACCCACCGATTCGGACTTAGAAGTCATCGTTCGTGCCAGTAAAATTGAGGTGTCTGGCATGATCCAGGAGGATTTGCAAAATATGAAATTGATCCCGACTACCACTGGCAACTTGGAAAGCATTTTGCCAAGTATTGCGCTGGGCACAAGTAGCGGCACGGGTGGCGAGTTGAGTTCGCAATACAATGTACGCGGCGGGAATTATGATGAAAATTTGGTATATGTCAATGATTTTGAAATTTATCGGCCGCAATTGATTCGCGCTGGACAGCAGGAGGGCTTGACCTTCGCCAATATTGACCTCATTCGGAATTTATCTTTTTCATCCGGTGGTTTTGAAGCAAAATATGGCGACAAAGCAGCTTCTGTTTTGGACATTAAATATAAATTGCCGGATACCCTCGCGGGTTCGCTTAATATGAGTTTTCTCGGCGGCTCGGCGCATATCGAAGGTAGCACCAAAGTGGGCAAAGACAGCTATCGGCGCTTTCGTTACCTCGCTGGTACGCGGTATAAAACCACACGTTATTTGCTTGGAACCCTTGATGTAGAAGGCGAATACGTGCCAAACTTTACAGATATTCAAACTTATTTGACTTATGATATTAACAGGGATTTGCAAATCGGATTTTTAGGCAATTATAATCGCAGTGTTTACAAATTTCAACCCACAGAACGCAATACAGCCTTTGGTTTGGTGAATTATGCATTGCAGTTATTTAGTGTTTTTGAAGGGCAGGAAGTGGACGATTTTACGACCCAAATGGGGGGCTTATCCTTGACTTATTTGCCGGATCGAGATCGCAATCCATTCTTTCTCAAGTTATTAGCTTCTGCTTTTCGCAGCGACGAAAACGAACGGTTTGATATCAATGGGGATTATAGCTTGCGTCAGATCGAATCGGGATTGGGCAGCGATAATTTTGGCGAAGTGATTGCAGAATTGGGCGTTGGCACGCAACAGCAATATGTTAGGAATTTTTTGAATATTGATATTCGCAATATCGAACATAAAGGCGGTATAGAATTACAAGTGGATCATAATGATAATGAAACGACCAGCAGCCATTTTTTACAGTGGAGTGTAAAATATCAAAACGAAGAAATTTCCGATTATATTAATGAATGGGAACGCCTGGATTCGGCGGGTTATTCCTTGCCTTATGATACCACGCAATTATTGGTATTTAATGTTTTAAAAACGCGTAATGAGCTCAATTCTAATCGCTTCAGTGGTTTTTTTCAAGATACTTATACTTGGCGTAAAGAAAGTGTAAGCGAAGTAAAGTTATCGGTTGGCGTTCGAGCCTCGTATTGGGATTTGAATCAAGAATTTATTATATCGCCGAGGGCACAATTATTATATAAACCTTTAAAAAGTGAGCGGGATATATCATATCGTCTTGCGGGGGGATTATATTTTCAGCCGCCGTTTTACCGCGAAATGCGCGGATTTAATGGCTTGGTGAATACCGATTTGCTTTCGCAAAAATCTTTTCATATCGTGGGTGGTATGACCTTCGATTTTTATATGGGAAAGAAAAATCCTAAGAAATTTCGATTTATTACAGAAGCATATTACAAACATTTATGGGATTTGGTGTCGTATGAGATTGAAAATGTGCGCATTAGATATTCAGGACAAAACGATGCGAGCGGCTATGTAACAGGGATTGACTTACGCGTAAACGGTGAATTTGTGCCCGGCGCTGAATCCTGGGTGAATTTATCTTTTCTGCGTGCCCGCGAATCGCTCACAGGCATTCAACATTTGCGCCGAGAAATTGGTCAGGAAGAAGCCACAGGCGTCAAGGATGTGCCGCGACCCAGCGACCAGTTTATGACACTTTCGATGTTTTTTCAAGATTATCTTCCTAAAAATGAGAATTTCAGGATGCACCTGAATTTTACAGTAGGGACGGGGCTTCCGTATGGTTTGTTAGGAAATAATAGAATTTATCGTAATACGTATCGTTTTGAACCTTACCATCGTGTGGATATTGGTTTTTCAGTAGCATTATGGAATAAAGAACGCTTGGAAAGTCGCCCAAGGCATCCGCTGCGATTCACCAAAAATACCTGGTTAAGTTTAGAAGTTTTTAATTTATTACAAGTTCAGAATCAGGCGGGTAATACCTGGATCAAGACGATTTTTAATCAGCAGTACGCGATTCCGAATTATTTGACATCGAGACGGATTAATTTGAGATTAAGAATGGATTTTTGAACTTTGTAGTTGAAGGAGTTTAGGAGGTTGAGAGGGTTTAGCCTTACTAAGCTCTTAATCTTCGCAACTTTCTCAACCCTTTAAACTTTATAACAGTGGCAAAATCAGGCTCTTCTACAAACGATTCCCCAAAAAGAACAAGCCCTTTACGCTTGGTGTTCATCGGTATTGCCTTATTTATTTTTTTATCTATTGCTTTGCAAACCTGTGGTATTAATATCTTTACAACAACGACTTCCGAAGAGAAACTCATTGATAAGCCTCACTCACCTGAGCGCCAGGAGCGCGATGTGCCGGAGGATTTGGAAATTGAGTAATGATATAATATTATAAATTTTGATCAATTGAACCGAGGATAAATCTTAATTAAACCAAATCTGCTCTAATCGTATTTTTGCTATTATTGCAAATAGTAAACCTAAAATTTTCCTGAAATGATCTATTACAAATCAAATGATAATTGGTTTGGTGATATTCGGCATCTGGTGCGGAGCTGGACGATGGTGCGCATCATAAGAAGCATGATTTGGATTGGTATTTATACAACCGTAGTTTGCATCGCGGTGGAATGGTATGGCTTGGGTAAGTACTTTTCGATGGATATCTCCGCTTTTTCTTTACTGGGGATTATATTAAGTATTTTTTTGGTGTATCGCACCAATTCAGCTTATGATCGCTGGTGGGAGGCCCGAAAACAGTGGGGCGCTTTAGTAAATAATACTCGAAATCTGGCAATTTATGTTCATGCGATGTTTCCAAAAGAAGATAAACATGTCCGACATTTTATGGCGAAACATATTGCGAATTTTTGTATTGCGTTAGTCGAGCATCTTCGAGAAGGAGTTAAATTAGAAAAATTAGTATATTTAAGTGATGAAGATCGCAACATTTATCAAACAAAAGGGCATATTCCGAATCATATCGCTTTCCAGATTTTTGATCGAATTGCCGAAGGGCATCGACTTGGTGCGATTAATGAAGGTGATTATATCAATATTAAAGCACAACACCAGTCTTTGCTTGACATTCTGGGCGCTTGCGAGCGTATTAAAAAAACGCCGATTCCCTTTTCTTACGCGGTTTATCTCAAGATTTTTATTACAGCTTATGGCTTACTCTTGCCATTTGCATTGGTCAATACCTTTCACATGGGCACGATTCCGTTGGTGATGTTTGTGTTCTTTTCATTGCTGGGCATCGAATTGATGGGTCAGGAAATAGAAGACCCTTTCGGGCTGGATTGCAATGACCTGCCCACCGGCGATATTGCGCACACCATCAAAACCAATGTTTTTGAGATATTGGAAGCCAAATCAGGCATTGGGAAAATTCCTACGCCCGAGCTTTATGAAAAAGTTTTTTAAAAATCCAGGTTATTGCTTCACTAACTTAATGGTTTCTGTTCTGTTTCCTTGTCGGAGCGTCAGAAAATAAGTGCCTGCTGATACTTTTGGTCGAATCATTACATGATCTTTGCCCATGAGCCCGCGTTCGATCTTGCCTCGTTCGACAATTTTACCAGAAAGATTGGCAAGCGTATATCGAATGGGCGCAGGGCTGGTCACTTCAAATTCTATCGTAGTGTAATCGCTAAAAGGATTGGGAAAAACATTGCCAAATTTTCGGTAAACGCCAGCATTGGCAATGGATGCGAGCGTTTGGAAATCGCCTGTCCAACGATAAATGCCGCCAGTTGGGATGCGGGTATCCACTACTACGGCTGGAACAGCGAACAGGCTTTGGCGTATTGGAAAGAAAATATTCCAAGCCAAGATGAGATTGCCGAATGCGAGGTGACCCATTGGACTACGCAGGTTTTAAGCTACAAAGCAGGCACTGACCGGATTGCAAAATGGCAAATTCGACGCTGGAAGCCAATAAATCCAAGCTTCCGCAATTCAATCAAGAATTTATTTCCTTCCGCAATTTTCCTTTAGAAGTGGCGGAAAAATATTTTGAAAGAAAAACAATGAATTGGCTTGAGTTCTAATGATGTTCTATTTTCAAAAAATCTTTGGAGGACTTTTTGAGCTTTTTTAAACTTTTAGAATGCCCTTGTAAATGAGCTTTCAAAAAATGCAAGGTATAGTCGCAAATATGTTGATACGCATCGAGGGCTATTCTGTTATCAGGAGGAAGTTGCTCAACGATTAGTGGTAGCATTTTATTATAAAAAGAAGTAAATGCACGATGCTGCATATTTTGCGCAGTGACAAAATAAACAGGAGTGTGCGATAGCGACTGGGAAAAGCTGAAATCTTTTAAAGCTGCTTCCGCCTGAAAATCACCGGTGAAATGTATAAAAGGAAGTTTGAATTTGTTTGCAATATCCGAATTTGATTGAAGTAATAAATCTTTGCCATAGCCATACCCACTGGCAGCATCCAGGCTCACAATCGCTTTAATACTTGAATCATGCATGGAAGCGAGAATTGAATAAGCACCTTCAAAACTCCAATTGACTAAGGCCATTTGCGAAGTATTGATATTGGTATGGTTTTTCATAGATGTAATCAAAAAAGCAATATCTCGACGGCCGTTTTCCATTCCTACTTGACTGAAAGGAAAGCGCTCGCCTGCTTTCGATCCGAGCCTTGGAAAAGAAGCTACTACAAAACCCTTGGCCGCAAGCTGTTCTGCCAGCATTGTATGGAAAAATGGCTTTCCGCCCAATAAAATAAGCAATGGGAACTTACCTTTTTTTTCAGGAGCATTTTTTCTTGCATTTGCTTTTTCTTCTAATAATTGACGCGTAATTGCGCTGAGATTTGATACGCTATCCAGTCCTGCATAAGATTTTACCAAAGCTTCAAATTCGCGTAAGGCGTTTGTAGAATCTTGTTTGGAAATCGCAGATGGATTGTCCTCTTTTACAATAGGATAAACATATTCGCTAAATTGCATAGGTTGAAGAGAAGATGTTGTTGCCGGATACCAAAGATACACCTGCAAAGGACGAGCGATTGTCCTACCTTCTTTTCATAAGTCCGAGAAGAATCTTGAAAATACGCGATACGAAAGCCAACTGGTTGTGCTGCAAGGGATTCGATGCCAATAAGCGAGCATAAAAGCGTAACAATGCTCCACAATAAGAACACTTTAGTAAATCGGGATGATTTCATGTTGATTTAGTTTTATAGCTTTATGGCGTCAAGATACCAAGTTTATTGTACTTTGGAAAAATGCATACCCACTTTATGAAAAAAGTTTAAAAAAAAACGGCAATCTCAGAGTTGGGCTACTGTTTTACCAATTTAAGCGTTTGCTTCCTTTTTCCTTGTCGGAGTGTAATAAAATAAGTGCCGACGGGTACTTTAGGGCGGAGCATAACTTGGTGCTTACCCATCAGCCCGCGTTCAATTTTACCTTTTTCAACCACCTTGCCCGAAGCTTTGGCAATGCTGTAAGAAATTGGAGCAGGGCTATCCACTTCAAATTCCAAGGTCGTGTAATCGCTGAAAGGATTAGGAAAAACATTGCCAAATTTTCGATAAACGCCAGCATTGGCAATGGATGTGAGCGTTTGGAAATCGCCTGTCCAACGATAAATGCCGCCAGTACTGGAGCTAAAAATCCTGCCACCACCAAAACCAGAGGTGGAAGACAAAAACTGCACGCATTCGATGGTTCTTGGCGGAAGCGTTAGCCAGGTGTCGCCGTCATCAAGTGTGTATGCTTGACGGAAATCGCTATAAAACATATCCGAACCTTCATAAATTAGCACAAAAGTGCCATCGGAATTGGGAACATTCTCAATTTGATAGTACAAAAAGGAATTGGGCATCAGAATTTCATTCCAGGTAGCGCCACCATCAAAAGTGCGGTAGCCCTTGCCATCACTGATCGCCAGCCCAACTTTATCATTGCTGAAAGCAACTGAATAAATGGGTTCATCCGCGCCCACGCTAAAAGCTTGCCAGGATGCACCTTTATTGATCGAGCGCCAAACCCTACCGCGTCTGGTGCCAAACCAAATAGTGTCGCCGACCGTGTCATACGAACCATTTCCATAATAAATCCAGATGCCTTCGCCCGCTAAAGGTGTGGGCAATTGCGAAGTCGGAACGCGCGGCCAAGTCGCGCCACCATTCGTCGTGCGCCAGATGCGCAGTGAATCGGAAGCGGAATCGCCCGTAGCGGGGCTACCGTATGCGATGCCAGTATTACTATCGAAAAAATGAACCGCCTGGATCGCATTATTCAGATTATTGAAAGAGCCTTTTTGCTCTGCCCAGGACAAGCCGCCATTATCAGTTTTATAAATTCTGCCCAATCGCTGGGTGCTATTGTCGGTCATGGCCACCCAAGCATTATTCGCGTCAAGCGCAAAGATATTTAAAGCGGTAAAATCCGCTCCGTTAGCAGCGTCGATCACGCCGGTTTGCCAGGAGGTGCCGCCATTAACAGAGCGTGTAAACTCTCGGGCCGGCGAGGTATAATTCGGATGAATCGTGATGCCCCACACGACACTGGCGCTGGGCACGGATAAACCATAAATACCTCTGGGATTGGCGGTGATATTGGAACCTACGTTTTGCCATTGCGCAAAAAGCGAAGATGCCATCAACAGCAGGACAAAAGGGAGCAATTTTCTCATCGGGGGTAGATTTTGCTATTGTGTAAATCCTATTAACGCAATAAAGATAAGGAAGCTTTATTAACGGCGTGTTAAAAAAACAAAATTGAGGATTGGAAAACTGGATTGGTGGGAAATTGGAAGGATGGAATGTTGGAATAGCGTTCTATTTCTTAGATATTCCACCATTCCAATATTCCATTCTAATCATTACATTTTCTGGAAGACCATCTTACCCTCCGGGCCGCTGCGACCTTCGCAATCATCTTTTACTTTGGTCATGGTTAAGGAGTTATCCTTTACTTCAAATTTATATACGCCTTTGGTATCCAGGCATGCTCCTTCTCCTCCTGTATCCTGAATCGTCATTTCGCTACCAGCTACGGTATAATTTCCTTTGATATCAACCGTGCCGTCCATGCCAAAATCAACGGTGTAAGACTCCGATTCGATTTTCAGTTTTACGGGGATCATTTTTCCATCTTCTGATGGGATTTCAAATTTCCACTCGCCGACAAGTGCGGATTGTGAAAAAGCAGTAACAGGCAGCAATAAAAGCAGCCAAAGCAAATTTTTGGTGACAGTTCTCATAAGTGTTTAGGTTTTGTTTATTTGCGAAAGGTACAAAATGTGCTTGAAAGACAAAGACTTAACAAATTGATTTTATCATTTTTATCAAACCAGAAAGTGCGTAGCGTTTCCAAACGCGCTGAAAAAGGTGAGATTTGTTTTTGATTCCTGGTGCGATTGACCGTCTTCTGTTTCATTTTATGATATACAATTATGCTATTTTTCATTCATCTATCCATTTGGAGTAGTTCTGTTATTTACTTTTGTAAAATTCACATCATTATTACCCCATTCAACATCATTATTTGCGATTTCGTCTTCAACTTTTGATATCTTGTCTTCGACATTTGATTTTTCGTCGTCCACATTTGATTTTTTGTCTTCAACATATCATGTTACGTCGTCCACATATCATTACTCGTTTTGCTCACCTGGCTTTTTGACATGAAAAACACCTTTTTCGACCTCGAAAAGCGAAAAAACGACATCGATATATGATCTATGCATATCAAAAAATGAATAAAGCATATCATAACCTCATTTGTTGACGACGAAGAATGATATATTGACAACGAAATATCATAAGACGACAACGAAATATCATAAGTTTTTGACGGAAACGAAGTTTTGGATGAAAATTTGATGGATTATGATATGGAATCAAATGATGCGGACACCCATTTCGGTTACTACTGTAAATTTTTCTGGTAATTGTGCAGCATACTGAGATAGCAGTTGTCCTAGTACGGCAATTTTAGACGTTAGTGTTTCATCTTTTAAGCGCAGTAAAACAATTCCTTTGTGCGGCAATTGGTGTTTATAAACCAATTCCCCGAAATCTTTATCACAGGTGATGACAATAAAGTCCTCTTTATAAGCCTTATCTAGTATTTCTTCATCTGTAAGCCCAGGTGCTTCATCATACACAGAGAAAACCTCGTACCCAAGGATGTAAGCCATTTAGCCACACTTGGCCCCGTATTTTCGTCTGCAATAAACCTCATGGATCAGGCGCTCGCCGATAAGGGATAGAAAAAATTATTTTCAAGCGTTTGAGCAGCAAATTCCAAGCAGGCTAAAATATCTTCTTTGGTAAGGCGGTAGTATTCTTGCAAAACCTCCTCCATCGTCATTCCTTGTGCCAGCAAGCCTATGATAAACTGTACACTCAGGCGCGTCCCTTTGATAACTGGCTTGCCATTCAATACTTTAGGATTGATTTCGATACGATCTATTAGTTTTGCTGCTTCCATGCGAATATTTTGCTTCTTACAAATATACAGCTTTTTTGGTTTCCATCTCTGCTTTTGACGATACTATTAATTCAACTGATTCCAAAATAATTCCCCACAACGAAACCATTTGTTTCAAATTATTCGGTTAATTTTACGTTTTGTTTCAACTCTGAAGGTGTTTGGGTGTTACAGTGTTTTGGTGTTTTAATTCTAAAAATCCCACTTAAGCACTGTAACACAATCGCACCATAACACTCAATAATGGCAAAGCATAAGGATAACGGTATTCCTGAAAATGGCGAATTGGAATTTGAGGACGTCATCGAGGTTATTGGTGCGCGCGAGCACAACCTCAAAGATGTGGACGTGCGCATCCCGCGCAATAAACTTGTGGTGATCACCGGCATTAGCGGCAGCGGCAAATCTTCGTTGGCCTTCGACACGATCTACGCGGAGGGGCAGCGTCGCTATATGGAAACGTTTTCGAGCTACGCCCGACAGTTTATTGGGGAGATGGAACGCCCGGATGTGGAGCAAATTTCTGGCTTGAGTCCTGTTATTTCAATCGAACAAAAAACCACCGGGCGCAACCCGCGCTCCACCGTAGGCACGATCACGGAGATTTATGACTTCCTGCGTTTGTTGTATGCGCGTATCGGCGAAGCGTATTCCTACGAAACGGGCGAGAAGATGGTGCGCTATACCGAGGAGCAAATGAAAGAGCGCATTTCGCAACAATTCGATGGCAAAAAAGTGGTGCTGCTCGCGCCGCTGGTGCGTGGTCGCAAAGGGCATTATCGGGAGTTGTTTGAGCAGATTCGCAAGCAAGGCTACGCCAAAGTGCGCGTGGATGGAGAGGTTTCGGACATCAAATCGGGGATGCAGTTGGATCGATACAAAGTGCACGATATTGAAGTGGTAATCGATCGTTTGAAAATTGGCGATGAGCGCCGCGACCGCCTGAATAGTTCGATGCAAATTGCGCTGAAAATGGGCAATGGTTTGATTTTTATGATGGATGCCGATACGAATGAAGTGACCGGATTCAGCAAACATTTGATGGATCCTGCCTCCGGCATTTCTTATGAAGAGCCATCTCCCAATTCGTTTTCGTTCAATTCGCCTTACGGGGCTTGCCCGGTTTGCAATGGCTTGGGCGAGATTAATGAAGTCGATATGGCGAAGGTCATTCCCGACGACAATAAAAGTATTAACGACGCCGCGATTACGCCTTTTGGCGAAGTGCGCGACAACCTGACCTTCAAGCAATTGCGAGCGATTGCAAAAAAATATCAATTTTCGTTTTCTACGCCGATTAAGGAAATTCCGCAAGAAGCATTGCATACCATCATGCATGGCGGGGATAATTCTTTCGATATCAATATGACTTGGGGTCAGAGCGAGTTTACTTACAATCTGGCTTACGAAGGCCTGATCAATATGCTCAAGCGCTGGTACGAAAATTCGACTTCTGAGAAGGTGCGCCAATGGGCCGAGGATTTTATGAGCATCACCACCTGTCCCGAATGCAATGGGCAGCGTTTGAAAAAAGAATCCTTGCACTTTAAAATCAATGAAAAAAACATTACCGAATTATCCAATATGGATATTTCCGAGTTGTCGGATTGGATGCATGATTTGGAAAGTCATTTAAGCGAACGCCAGCAGGTCATTGGCAAGGATGTGCTGAAAGAAATTCGCTTGCGTTTGGGTTTTCTCTTGCACGTTGGTTTGGATTATTTGTCCTTGAATCGCCCTTCCAAAACGCTTTCAGGCGGCGAGAGTCAACGGATTCGTCTGGCTACGCAGATCGGTTCGCAACTCACGGGTATCACTTATATTCTTGATGAACCCAGCATTGGCCTGCATCAGCGCGATAATCAACGTTTGATCGAAGCTTTGCGCGAATTGGCCAATATTGGCAATACGGTTTTGGTAGTCGAACACGACAAAGATATTATGTTGGCTTCGGATTATTTGATAGACCTGGGGCCTGGCGCGGGGAAGCATGGCGGCGAGGTCGTCGGTGAAGGCAAGCCGAAGGTTTTTGTGAGAAATGCTACGCTCACTGCTGAATATTTGAACAATATTCGCAAGATCGAAACGCCCGAAAAACGTCGCTCCGGTAATGGGAAAAGCTTAGAACTCAAAGGCGCAACCGGCAATAATCTGAAAAACGTAAGTGTAAAGCTTCCATTGGCTACTTTTATCTGCGTGACAGGTGTGAGCGGCAGCGGCAAGTCCACGCTCATTAATGAAACTTTATATCCGATTCTGCGGCAGTATTTTTATAAAAGTGTGCAACGCCCCATGCCCCATAAAAGCATCGCAGGTTTGGAGCATTTGGACAAAGTGATTGAAATTGATCAGTCACCGATTGGACGCACACCACGTTCAAATCCAGCGACTTATACAAATGTTTTTACCGATATTCGCAAAATTTTCTCCGAATTGCCGGAAGCAAAAATCCGAGGATACAAGCCTGGGCGTTTCAGTTTCAATGTAAAAGGCGGCCGCTGCGAGGTTTGCGAAGGTTCAGGAATGCGCGTGATCGAAATGAATTTCCTACCCGATGTGCACGTAGAATGCGAGCGTTGCTTGGGCCGGCGTTATAATCGGGAGACCCTGGAAGTATTGTACAAAGGCAAATCCATCAGCGATGTGCTGGACATGACGGTGAGCGAAGCCACCGAGTTTTTTCAGAATATTCCCAATATCTATCGAAAGCTGAAAACCTTGAATGACGTGGGTTTGGGCTATATTACACTTGGTCAGCAAGCCACTACCCTCTCCGGCGGCGAGGCACAGCGCGTAAAATTAGCGGAAGAATTGTCCAAAAAAGATACCGGAAATACCTTCTACATTCTTGACGAACCCACGACTGGCCTGCATTTTGAAGATATTCGCCATTTGCTGGATGTGCTTGATCGCTTGGTAAACAAAGGCAACACCGTTGTTGTAATTGAGCATAATCTGGACGTCATCAAATACGCGGATTATGTTATTGATATGGGTTTGGAAGGTGGACATCGCGGCGGCGAGATCATTGCCATCGGCACGCCGGAGCAAGTCGCCAAGCATAAAACCAGTCATACAGGAAGGTTTTTGAGGATGGAGTTATAAATGCAAGAATATCTGGATAGTGTATAATAAATTCGTATATTAGAACGAATTATTCAAAAGCATTTTCCATGCGTCGCAAACGCTTACTCCGACATCCCGGCATCCGACTATTACATCGTGCTATGCGACGCGAACAATATTTACAATTAGGGGCTTTTGGCTTTATGCTCACGGTAGGGATTATCTGTTGTTGCTTCGCTTTTCACAATAATGCGTTAATTACGATCACCGGACTCACTTTCACTATATTAAGTATCACCGCTTTATATCATATTTATTTACATTGGAACGACGATCGCCTCATGCGTTTATTAGAATATCAACCCAAGCAAATTGTATGGATTTACACGGTTGTGGTGCAGCGAATGCCTTTCGGTGTTCATTTATTTCAAAGCGGAACGCTGTTTTTCAAATTGATAGATGGCGACGAAATTTCGATTGTGCTTTCTGAAAAGAAACTAAAGCTTGCTTGCCATACACTTAGCCGTCTCCTACCCCATGCTACTATTGGTTACAGCAAAGAGCGAGAAGTGCAATACCATCAAAATCCCAAGCTCTTGATTAGGAATGAGGGTCAAGGTTTGATATGAGTTAAATAATCAAATGTAAATATTATATTTCCGGAAAAAATGTTTTTCACCGACCAATTGCCTGGTAGAACGGTTTATATCAATAACGAAGAGTGGCTATATTTTAGCGGCACTTCTTACCTCGGGATGGCCCAAAATATTGATTTTCAAAAGATATTACATGAAAGCATTCAACGATATGGCACAAATTTCGGCGGTTCCCGTTTATCAAATCTCCGTTTTAAAATCTTTGAAGAAGCCGAAGATTATTTAGCGCAATGGACAGGCGCAGAAGCAGCATTGACGGTATCTTCCGGTACTTTGGCGGGGCAATTGGTAGTGAAAGCTTTACATAATAATAAAAATCGTTATTTTGCCCCCGGCGTACATCCGGCTTTATTTGGCGAAGGCGATTATTCAGAATTATCATATAATAACTGGACTGATTTTATTATAAAGGAAGTAAATAAATTTAAAAAACCCGTAGCCTTATTTTCCAATACACTCGACCCGCTTCGGGCAAAACAATTTGATTTTTCCTGGTTGGATTATTTACCTAATGATATTCCTATTACATTGATATTAGATGATTCGCATGGTATTGGCGTGATGGGCAAGAATGGTGCAGGGATTTTTTCTACTATTCAAACGCCTGATAATGTGGAGTTAATCGTCGTTGCTTCGCTTGGCAAAGCCCTGGCAATTCCTGGCGGTGTAATATTAGGTAATAAAAATTTCATAGAAAATATTTGGCAAAGTCCTTTTTTCGGCGGCGCATCGCCAATTGTTCCGGCATATTTGGATGCGTTTTTACAAGCAAAAGAATTATATCAACAAGCTTGGCAAATTTTATTAAATCGTATTAAAACATTCACAAAAGGCACTAAAGATTTACATTTGTTTCAAAAAATTCCCGACTATCCAGTATTTTACACCCCTAAAAATGAACTGGTAAATTATTTGCAAGGATATAAAGTTTTGATTTCCAGCTTCCCTTACCCAACTGCACAAGATGCGCGTATCACAAGAGTAGTATTGAATGCGGCGCATACCGAGCAAGATGTAATGGAATTGATTGATTTGATAAAATATTTTTAATTTCATGATGTAATTTTTTAATAACGCTTATATTATGTTGCAAAACGAACAAAATCCGCCACCACTCGTGCTTTCCGCCAAACAAGAAAAATCTTTATTCTGGCTCGATAAAACCGCGGATTTATTGGATAATCGCTTCCGCATACCCGGCACGCAAATTCGCTTTGGCTTCGATTTTTTGATTGGCTTGATTCCTTATGTCGGCGACATGATCGGGCTGGCGGTCTCTGGTCTGCTTATATTGGTAATGGCGCGCAACGGCGCGAGTGGCATGGTAGGTTTAAGAATGGCGGGGAATATCTTGCTCGATGCGATGGTAGGCGTGTTCCCGATTATCGGTGATTTGTTCGACTTGCGATATAAAGCGAATACGCGCAATGTAAAGTTATTACAACAACATTATCATGAAGGCAAGCATCAAGGTAGTGCAATATGGGCGATCTTATTGATTTTACTGGCTTTGGCGGTAGTTTTTTTCCTGATGATTTATGTAATATGGCAGTTATTTAGTTGGATTTTTCAAGGTTTATTTGGGGTCTAAAATTAATATGATACACTTCTTAAAATTTTATCACTTTTGCCAAATCGTATCTACAAAATAATATTGTTGATCAAATAAATGTTTTATTACCTGAAAACCAGTATTTTTTGCAAAATTTTCTATTTCACTCAGGCTATATTTTTGCGATAATTCTACGTCAATCGCCTCCCAAGCTTCGAAGTGAATGGTTTCATCTAATAAATGAATATTTTGTTTCTTTTTGCTTACTAAATAACTTTTGGTTTCGCCGCTGATGGGATTGTAGGTTTCCCAATGTTTAAAGGCTTTCACGTCGAAATCAGCGTTTAATTCCCGATTCATCCGATGTAATAAATTCAGATTAAATGCAGCAGTAATGCCCGCAGAATCATTATAAGCTTTTAATATAATTTCGGGATCTTTCTTTAAATCAAAGCCAATGAGTAATAAATCGCCTTTACTCATGTTTTGATGCAGTTTTTGCAGGAAATGCAAGGCTTCTGCTCGCGTCAGATTGCCTATATTCGCACCAATAAATAAAATAACTTTGCGAATTTTACTTTTATTATTTAGTTGCTCCAGCATTTCAAAATAATCGCCGGGCAAGCCTTCCACTTTTAACCTCGGAAGATTTTCATTTAAATCCTGCTCTAATTCCAGCAATACATTTTTAGAAATATCAATCGGAAGGTATTTAAAATCAGCATCTTGCACTAAAAAATGCCGCAGTAATACTTTTGTTTTATAGCCATCACCTGCGCCGAGTTCGATCAAATCAAAAGGTTGATCACCAATCAAGTTAAGAATATGCTGTCGATAAGATTCAAATATATCATATTCGGCGTCGGTTAAATAATATTCCGGCATTTCCATGATGCTTTGAAATAATTTATCGCCTTTTTCATCATAAAAATATTTTGACGATAATCTTTTTGGCATACTTTGCAATCCTGATAAAACATCTTTAGCAAATGGGGTATCAATTTTGCAATGTTTTCGAGTTTGTATCATTATAATATTTTTATTTAATGCTATTGATAATAATTTGGTAATCAATCAAATTCAAAGCATTAATAGTATCATAATATTTATTTTGCTAATCTAATTCCCGTAAATTGCCAGCGCTTGTCGGTTTGGAAAAAATTGCGATACGTAGGCCGAATATGCGAACGCGGCGTCGCGCAAGAGCCACCGCGCAGCACCATTTGATTCACCATAAACTTGCCATTGTACTCGCCCAAAGCGCCTTTCAATCTTGGGAAATTGGGATAAGGTAAATACGCGCTCCCCGTCCATTCCCACACATTACCAAGCAGTTGTGTATCTTGTTCATCTTGCTGCGCAATCGGATGATAATGCTCGGTTTCCATAAAATTTCCATTTACAGGAATATCATGATGTAAATAATTACAAGCTACTTCCCATTCAAATTCGGTAGGCAAACGCAAGCCACGCCAGCGGGCATAAGCATCGGATTCGAAATAGCTAATATGCGTAACTGGCTCATTTAGATTTACTTGTCTCAATCCGTTCAGCGTATAATGATACCATTCACTATCTTTTTCGTACCAATAAAGCGGCGCTTTGATTTCGAGCTGCTTTGCCCATTCCCAGCCCTCAGAAAGCCAATATTCAAAATGATGATAGCCTCCATTTTGCATAAATTCAAGATATTCACCATTTGTTATTAAACGATTCTGTATCTCAAAATCATGCAAAAAAACCTTATGCACACCTAATTCATTATCAAAGCAAAATCCATTATCTTGATATCCAATATTATAAATTCCTTCTGATATTGAAATCCAATTCGCTGGTCCAATTTCCGATTTCCGACCTCCAACTTCCGACTTCGTATAAACAGGAAAAAAAGGATTGGTTCCTAAAATATATTTAATATCGGTAATTAATAATTCTTGATGTTGCTGCTCATGATGTAAGCCAATTCTAATAAAATCTTTCACTTCTTGATGTAAAGACGTTTGTAATAACTGCTCCATGTGCTCATCCACATAATGCCGATATTCCAAAATCGTTTCTACGCCCGGGCGTGTAATATTACCACGATTGCTGCGCAAGATGCGCGGGCCTTGGCTTTCGTAATAGCTATTAAAAAAATAATTCAAGCGTTCGTCGAAGCGCTTATAATTTTTATAATATTCAGCGAGTATAAAATTTTCAAAAAACCAGGTGGAATGCCCCAAATGCCATTTTGGCGGGCTTACATCGCTAATCGGCTGTACCACAAAGTCTTCTGCTTGCAAAGGTTTGCAAATATGTAAGCTTTGCTGCCGTACTTCACGATATTCTAATAAAAGATTTGTATCAGATTTTATTTGCGTTGGAATAGCCATAATTTTGTTGGAATGATGGAATTTGGAAAAATGAAATATTGGGAATCCACATTACATAAAACGAGTACGTGGATTAGTTAAAAATGGTTTTATTTCATCAATAATTTTAATAATTCTTGTTTCACTATATCATAATCCGACCAGGGAATCATGTGTCCCGTCTTATCAATTACAATCATGTTTAAAATATCAGGATTGATATGCGTTTTGCTAAAAACAATATTGCCCTTGGATGGCGCTAATTGCTTGTCTTTCATACCGTGAATATGAATAATCGGAATATTCATTTTACTCCATTCATCCTGGATTTTGCGCAGCTCATCAGGGTGTGCGAACTTTTCATCACCAGAAACGCGGAGCGCCTTCGATAGCATCCAACGCGTGATACCCCATTTAGCAAAATAAGCATACCAAAATATCTTCTCCGTTTCCGGATCATTCACTGGAGCCAGCATCACAATCGCAGCAAGCCTTTCAGGAAAATCCATCGCGCATTTAGCAATGATAGGCCCGCCATAAGAATGCCCCACCAGAATAGGTTTGCTATTTGGGAATTGATTGATCACGGCTTTCACCGCTTGTGCTTGCGCTTCGATAGAAGGCACGGATTTGCCATAACCGGAATACCCATAGCCCGGCCGATCCAGGCTTGCCATTTGAAAATAATTCAGTAAAGCACTGTCTTTCAGGTATTTATGAAAATTATCTTCCGACCCCGGCGCACCGTGTACAAAAATAATCATCGGAGGGGAGATGGTATCCCAAACCCGCATACCCGATTCAACGTATCGAATTTCCCGATCTTCAAAAGGAATTCGTTTAATCTGGACAGCGACGTCTTCTTTTTCAAATGTTTTCAACACTTTTTGATCAGAAGTGCGAAAGGTCATACAACCAGTGAAAGTGAGCAATGCCACAAAGAAAAGTGAAGCCAGAACGCTTATAATGCGAAGAATGATTGTCATTTGGGAATAGTTATACAAACTTTAATGTGTGAGACACAAAAAAGTTGAGTGAATGAAGCATATTGTTTGAAAAAATTTATCTCGACGGTTCGATTCTGCATTCCAGATTCGCCAAACCACCTGCATCAAAATGCTCGATCTCAATCTTATGCTTGCCGCTTAATTGAACTTCAACTTCGTCAACCAAGGATTCATGCACGTTCCAGCGATCAATTAATAATTTTCCATCTAAATATAATTTTACACCATCGTCACTGGTAAGGATAATTTTATATTTACCTTTTGTTATATCAAAATTTGTTTCAGCGAAAGTAGCGAACTGATCGGCTTGCACTTCTTCGGCAGGCTTGCCCCACCAAACGTAAGCGAGGCCTTTGCTTTGTTCCGTTTTTAAAGGTTTTTGCGCTTTTAAATCTTTATATGCTGTATAATTATTTATCGGATCGCTTTTTTCATTATAAGCATACCATTTTACTTGCCAGTCAAATAATTTTTCATAGCGCGAGAAGCGAACAATGACGGGCTTTCCAGCCGGAATCGTTTCCCCTAATTGTGTAATAAATTCCGATCCTTTATATTCTAATTCCAATTCAATTAAATCCGCATTTTTCAAGCGCTGCGCAACGATTTTATCTTGCAATTCTTCATTATTTAATTTTAATCCATTTACTTTTTTAATTTTCCAATCGCCTTTTGGCCCGAGCAACTTAAACGTATACAATTCATTTTCAATAGATTCCAGCCAAATCTCAGGATATTCATAATTATAAGGTCCCCATTCATTAATGCGCATATAAGCTCTGCTGAAATATTTATTGGGATTTATTTTCATGGCATCAGGAAGTGGCTTTGGCGCATAGGCTTCAAGGCTTGGCATTTCCCAATCTTCCCGAGTTATAGCACTTTTCTTAGGAAATACGATGCGATTCATATTTTTGGTATCATTTGGCGCATCTCCCAGATTATCAGTACCTTCTATATCATTTTTCACTAAATAAAATCGTTCGTTTGGTTTGTCAGCGGCTAATAATTTTTTAAAACTTGCAAAATAATTATCATCATTAATCGCCACGCGATCCGTACCTGCTATTTTTAATGGAATAGAATCATGTAAAAAAACATTTCTACGAATATCATAATCCCGGCTTCTTATATCACGCTTATTGGCATAGCCCCAGTCGCCGGGCTGCGTAAGCCTTTCCCAAATTTGAATACTGACACCATTATCATGGAAATAATTATATTCAATCGCATTTTCCTGCCCATGTTCGATTGCAATGCCATAATCATTATTTGTAATTTCATTACCAGCTATATAAGAATTAAAACTATAACCGCCCCAAATACCGTACCGACAACCAATTAATTTATTATTAATAATTTTATTACTACTAAATGTAACTTCCACGCCATTCGTAGGCGCATAAGAAAAATCATTACCATATAATAAATTACCATTACAGCCGCCTTCGCCTGTATTCATTGTATGATTGCCCGCCCAAAGGAAAAAGCCGTCACCGGAATGCGTCGCGGAATTATATGCAAAAGTATTATCATTACTTTGTTCGTAAATCAAAATGCCCGCTGAATCTTGCCCTCGATTGTAAAATCCTTCGCTATGCCCGCGAATATTGAAATCCAGGTCATTATGCATGATGCGATTGCGACTCGAGCGATACATCCCGATGCCCAAACCAGAATTAAAATTAAATGTATTATTATAAAAAAGCCCATCATTACATTGCGTCATTAATAACGCGTTTTGATTTTGTGCAATATGTATATTTTTGATTAGCGCCTGATTGCAATTCTTTAAGTAAATACCCGCTCCATAGCGAAGCCATTCGTCGTTTTCATTATTATGATAGCTTAACCAATCCTGAAAATTTTCTCGTTCACGGATACTATATAATTTCATTCGATAATTATAACTAAAATCGCTATCCAGAATTTGCAGGCTATCCACATTTTCCGCCATCAGCGCTACTTTGAAACCCCTGGCTTTCAGGTTTTTTATGATAATATTTTTACTGTTTTTTATTAAAATACCCAAGCCAGTAAATTCATTGGGCATTTGCTCGCCGAGTTTTCCATTTATTACAGCGTTATTAAAATCAATTGTAATATTATTACCTTCTATGATAATAATCGGTTTATTCAGGCTATCGGAGTGCAGCGCGTATTCAGCTGTTTTTATTATTGCAGACTCATTTATTATCATATTTTTTTGCAATATGATATTGTTTTGCGCAAAACTGAATACTGTAAATAGCAGTAAATAGTGGAATAGAAGTATTTTCTGGTACATTATTCGATCGTTTTGCCTTTAAAGATAAGGCAAAATTTGGAAGTGAGCGAATCAGAATTAGTAAACCTCTCGATATAACTTCGCATACCGCGCAATATACTTGCCTATAATGTCAAATTCAAGATTGACGCGGTCACCGACTTGTAAAGTTTTAAAAGTAGTATGCTCAAAAGTATAAGGAATAATGGCAACCGAGAAAATATCGTCGTGTGGCTCTACCACAGTCAGGCTCACACCATTCACGCTGATCGAGCCTTTATCCACGAGTAAATGTTCTTCGGTAGGCGTGTAATGAAAGCGAAAATACCAGCTCCCATCCAGGGATTCGATAGCAATGCACTCGCCCGTAGCGTCCACATGGCCTTGCACCAGATGCCCGTCCAAGCGAGCATTGGCAAGCATCGCACGCTCCAGATTGACAAAATCACCTTCTTGTAAATCGCCCAAATTCGAACGTTGGAGCGTTTCTTGTACGGCGGTGACGGTGTGCAAATCTCCATCTAAAGCAACAACGGTGAGGCATACGCCATTATGCGAGACGCTTTGATCTATCTTTAAAGCTGAAGAAATCGGCGATTCGATTGTAAAATGTACGTTCGTGCCTTCCTTTCGGATGGATGTAATAACGCCAAGCGATTCTATAATTCCAGTGAACATATTTTTATAAAGGTGTAAAGATTTAAAGGTGAAAGGGCATAAAGATGTAAAGGCGTATAGGCTTATAGAATGAAAGGTAAATTATGATAAGCCTTTACGCCCTTAAACCCTTAAAAACATTATCGCCCGCGAATCAGTTCGATATACCCGCTTAATATCTCAGGATTTAATAAAATACCATTTACACGCCGTTCATATACGCTGCAAGTATAATAATAAACGCCTTCAGCGAGTTCTTCGCCATTCAGATTGGTGCCATCCCAGTTTAGATTCGCATCATTCGTTTGATACACTAATTGTCCCCAGCGGTTAAACACTTTAAAATCAACGCTTTCTATGAAACAAAATGGGAATGGCTGGAAGTTGTCATTCGCGCCATCGCCGTTCGGCGTAAATGTATTTGGCAAATCGTAAGAAGGACAGTTGTCCACACAAATAATATTGCTCGGCTCACTTTCATTTCGATTAAAATCAAATGCCGTTACATAATAACAACCCGCTAAACCTAGCTCAGGGCTATGCTCAATGCTCATTTTGGAAGCGCCTTCTACGCTGGCAACTAATTGGAACTGAGCACTTTCGGAAGGAGCATAATAAATATTATATCCGCCGACATCATCTGCTTCTGCGCAAATATTCCAACTCAAAATATTCACCAAATTATCCTCATCGGTGCAAGCGACACCCTGATCGCAAATATTGGAAACAGCCAGTGTTGGCGGGCAAGGCGGCACATCGTCTCTCGGAATGCCACAAGCTTCCTGCGATGTATTATAAATAGGATTAATAATTCCTTCTATGCCATAAGTACCAATACTTTCAATTTTATAACAATATTCTTGTCCGTTTTGCAAATTATTATCTCGATAGGTCATCTGAGAAACCGTTCCCAATGTATCAAATCCACCTAAAGCGTTCTTTTTCAATACAATATACTGATAATTATCCCAGGGGACTTGCTCCTGCCAAGTCAACACATTCGCCCGATCCGTGCCATTTACACTCAGGAATACAGAAGAAGCTGCATTAGTGCTGCCCAATGCTTGAGCGGAACTGCCTGTATAAAAACGAATTTTATAACTATAAGCCGTCCCTGCAGTGTTCAATCCAGTATCTGTAAAGCAAGTATCATTAGCTTCCGCAAAGCTTTGACTAATAAAATCTGCACCGATCGGCTGGAAGGCCGTTTCATCAGGATTGACGCCTACTGCCCGTAGCACTTCATAACGATAAGGTCCAGGATTCAATAATGTATCGAGATCGTCGGCTTTAGGCTTCGACCAGCAGATTTGCATTTCGCCATTGACGCCATCGGTTGTCAGCACATCCACATTGGTAATGAGCGGTACATCCCGACTCAATTGCACACAAACTTCCGCCGAAGGTAAGCTCTCAAGGATATTATAAATGTAGCGATTATCGGTTGTAAAATTGGCAAATTCCGCCAGAATTCGATAGCAGTAAGTACGTCCTCGTTCTACCGTTTCATCCAGGAAATAATATCGGTCATTCAGCATCGTAGTGATCGGGGATAGCGTAAGTTTCGTATATCCTCGCCCAGCCAGACCAGTAACACAAGTGTCAATTGGAAAGACATTACTACCCTCCCGCCGCCAAACAGTAAATCCCAGGAATTCCCTTTCCGTTACATCTTCACAGATATAAGGTTTGAGCCAAGTAACTTCTGTACGGCCATTGCCAGATTCTGCATCGACATCTTCCGGCGGCGGCCCGACTACCTTGATCCGAATGGTTTTAAGGGTTGCCAGTCCACTGGTGTCTCCAAAGAAATTATCGGTTGCTTTAAACACTACTGAATAATATTGATCGGAAATATGATTGCAATCGGTTTGCCATCGAAATTTTTTGACCACAGGATCATTCCTGAAAATATTATCATTTAATTCAAATGTTGCTTTATTAGTCGATACTTCAAATGGCCCGCCAAGCGCCGTAAGTCTTACGCGCTGGTTGGTTTCATTAATCGGAGCAGTCGCCGTAACGGTCACTTCTACTACTTGCCCCGCGATCACGCAAATTTCTTCAAGCGAGGTTTCTACTACCGGAGGTTCGTTTTCGCATTCACCCACGCTGATTTGCATATCTCGTACAATCGTATCAATTGGAATGCCGTCTCGATATTCTACAATAATGATCGCAAGATTATATTCCCCTCGCCGTTGTGGCGCATCCCATACAATATCACCCGTTATTTCATTGATACTCAATTGATTCATCGGGCCAGGATTAATCATATTAGGAAACATATAATTAGGAACAGGCAGCCCTGCGTCCTGATAAGGCACGATAAAATGATACGATAAACTGTCGCCATCCTGGTCAAAAGCATTCGGATTATGCGTATAGCGTTTCCCGACACAAGCCACGTCCACCGGGGGTTGCAGCAATACAGGTGTATTATTACATCCTTGAAATTGCGGATTTGGAAAAGTATAAGTTGTTTGAATATGAAAGCGAATTTGTTCTGAATTTGGAAAATTTACATTCAAAATGCCACCTACACGGTTGGGGTCGTTCATCGAAATTACATACGTACCACGAGAAGGATAAGTATGAAAAGCAATATAAAAGTTTTTCTTAATATCATTTTCTAAAGGCTCGCCCTGCGGCGGATTGCCAGGCCATTAGTACGAACCACACGATCGCAAAAACCATCGCCCCAGCATACGGTCACAGTGTCGCGGTCAGCCATGGTGCTACTCGTTTTTGAATAAGTCACCACAATAGCTTTTATAGTAAGGCTTTCATTGCAATCACCCACTTGTTCAATAGAAATTTCGCCGGCGCGATTATGCGTCGCCAGGGCTACTTGAGCCACCCCAAAAAACAAGAAAAGCGCAGTGGCAATGCGGAGTATATAGTAGATTTTCTTTGAAGCCATTTGCAATTAGGATTAGTTTCTCACAATTTTTAACACACAATTTAAGCATTTGCTTTGAAAAGGAATGTAAGCCGTATGGCAAAGCGTTGTTTTTTGTACGAACGATAAAATGAAGGGAATAGTTTGCCTCCGAAAGAAAGCTTGATCGAGAAAAGAAAGAATTGAAAATGTCAAACTCCATCACGCAATGCTTGATTCAGCATTTTATAATCAATTTTACCATTATTCGCTTTCAGGTGTTCCACAATAGCGATGGCGCGCATAATTCTTTTATCCGAACTTTTAGCATTTCCGGCAATATATAATAAAGTGCGTTGCTTTCCTGGCGTGAGCGCATGAAAAAAGCGATTGCCTTCTTCATCCAATTCTAATAATTCCGCCAATTCTTCGGGCATCGGAAGTCCATATTTACTATCGTCTTTACGCAAAGTGGCTTGCACCTGCATCCCGATTTTTAACTTTAATGTATCTCTTATTTTTTTATTAATATTAATAAAGAATCCGCCGTCACCCTTTGGCATCAACGCGCATTGAAATTCTATTGTATCATTTAAAGTACATACCACACGGCGATCACCACCTTCTGTAATAAACTGATTTGCAATGACTTCTGACACTAAAATATGATGCCCCCAGAGATTGGAGTCAAATTTTTTGAGTGTTGTAATAAATGTAATTTCAGAATCAGATGACATAATAATATATAAAATTGATTAAAAATCGGTATTCATTTTCTTCAAATTTAATTTTTTAATCCAAACATTACGATACATTACATTATGCCCTTCCGCTTGTAATTTCAAGCCTCCTGGCGTATCTGTGATGCCTTTGCCGCCATCATTTCCGCCGTCGATTCCGGAGTTCGGGCCGCCCCATACTTGATTGATTATCTGATTGGTATGTATTTTTTCTCCGTTAAAATAAATGGTAACCATCGCTGGTTCTGTTCTTTTACCATCTTTAAATCGCGCCGCCCGAAATGTAATATCGTAGGCATTCCATTTACCTAATCCATTATATGGCGTGTAAGAAGCAGCTTTTTCATTAATCACCGCCGCCATGCCATGCGAGGTAGAATCCCCATCCAACACTTGTATTTCATAGCGATTTTGTAAATAAACCCCGCTATTGCCACCCGGATTTTGAATTAAAAATTCTATATGCAATCTAAAATCACGAAATTCATCTTTGGTGACGATATCCGCCGAACCATATTTGCCGCCAGCTGCCGCAGGGTCATTGCTATTCATCGCAGTGCCAGCATCCACGGGGTCTTGCACGATTTCCCATTTGATGGGTAAGGTTGCTGCCAAACGCGGGCTTTTCCAATATGTCCATTTCGCATCCAACATTGAGCGCGTACCGTCGAAGTACATTTTCGCGCCTTTGATGGGCTTCGCGCCAACACCGATTTGCGCATTCACATTAATAATATTGATTAAAATAAATAATCCGATGTATAATATTTTCATTCTAAAATAATTTTATAATGATTTTATTTTCAAAAAAACACCTTTTATCCCGGCAGGGCTCAATACGGAAGTGCCTTTTGAGGCTATTTTAATATTTTCCGTTTTTATTTTTTCTTGTTTATAAATATCCCACCATTCAACAATATAATTTCCTTTTTTTAACTCCAGATTTAATTTTATTACATCGAAGTAAGTGGCTCTAAATAAACAATATAATTTTTTTTATCTTTCATGGCGTAAGCAAATGCGCCTTCTACGTGTCCGAGAAAAGAATGATCGGGCTTCAAAGTGCCTAAATCCAAGCTTTCTATGGTATTTTTTAAAAATTTTAAATAGGCTCTAAATGCTGGGCTGCCACCACCGGGTGCATTATAATTTGCATCTGTACCGTCCTCATAACCAACACTAAATGAATAATCCAAATGATTAAATAATCCGCCGCCACTCATCATAAAACGCCAGGCTTGACGAATGTAAGTTTCATCTTCTTTACCGGCAAAGCCTGTTTCATTAAATCCGATAACTTTATTTAGTTTGTAATTTAAAGAAACAACATCAGGATGCGCATAATGAAATGTGTAAATAGAAATATTCGGGTCGGTCGCATAAATCGGTTGCTTAAAATTCGCAATATTATGCGATATTAAATGTTTTTTGGGCAAGGATTGCTCTTCCTTTACAATCCAATTGGACACTGCCTGATGCCATTCTCTTGACTTTTTTGACGGCACTTCCAGTGTGTTTTTCCAATAATTTCCAGCTTGTTTGAGGTCTTCTTTATCGATAAAATCATTCCAGATTAATATGGCATCTTTACTATCCGCCCAGGGTTCATTTTGAATTTCAAAATAAAAATGGTCATACATATTTAGTTCTTTCACCAATTTCTTTACATAAGCCTCCTGAAATGTAATAATTGAGCCATTTTCTAAAGTATTTACTAGGCTTACATTCAAATCCGCAGGCGTTCCATTTATATTATTATTTCCATGAAAAGGATGATAGACCCAGCCAGCCTCCATAATAAGATGAAAAAGCGTAATTTCAACAATGACGCCATTTTCAGCGGTTTTTTTCATAAAATCATGAAGGCGCGTAAAATAATCCTCATTCCATTTAGTTAAATCATATTTATCATTTACTTTTTGCCAGGGTAATAATAATTTTTCTTCCTTTGGCGCTAAAGTATTTTTTTCGATACCAAATGCGCCAGGCTTTTCGTAATAAGCGCCCATGAATAGGCGTGTTGTATTCAATCCGTCTTGTTTAATACTTTGTAAATATTTAGTATAATCAAAATCCAGATTCATTAATGCGCCATAATGTTCGCCCGATCCAACTATAATAATTGGCTTTCCATGATATTCAAAATAATGCGAATTTTGCGGCAGGAGACGCAAAGGTTGAGCAGCAGATGGAAGCATATAAGAAATGAGTAAATAAAATATAATTAGCAGGTTTCTCATGATGCCAAACTTATAGCTACAAATTAATTTTCAAGCGTCTTCCAAATGTAGTCAAAAAGAATAAGCCTAAAAATTTTGATTTGTAAAATTTTAATACGCCAACAAGCGCTCCATCGCCTTCGCCACTTTCTCAATGCTCGGAATCATCGTCTTTTCAAGCGTTTCGTTCAATGGAATGGCGGGCATATTTTGGGAGCCAAACGTGCGCACAGGCGCGTCCAAGTATTCAAAACAATTTTCCTGTATGCGAGCCGCCAGGCTTTGCGCAAAAGTATTATTTACAGGCTCTTCGGTTACAACTAAAATTTTACCATGTTTCTTAGATAAATCATATATAAGTGCCTCATCCAGCGGATATAAGGTGCGCAAATCAAGGATTTCAATCCTGCCATCAAATTGCTTCGCAGCATTCAGCGCCCAATGTACGCCCATGCCGTATGTGACCACCAATAAAGACGCGCCTTTACTCACTTGTTCTTCATTCGCGGCAAGCGCAATGCGGCCTTTGCCAAAAGGAATGATATAATCCTCGTCCGGTTCGATCGTTTTAGCAGTTTCTGTACCACGTACTTTGCTCCAATACAAGCCTTTATGTTCAAAAATAACGACCGGATTCGGATCGTAATATGCCGACTTTAGCAAGCCTTTCAAATCTGCGCCCGTACTGGGATAAGCGATTTTGATGCCGCGAATATTGGCCACAATCGATTCTACGCTCGAAGAATGGTAAGGCCCACCGCTGCCGTAAGCGCCAATCGGTACGCGCAGGATCATGCTCACTGGAAACTTGCCATTACTCAAATAACAGGAGCGAGCAACTTCCGTAAATAATTGATTTAGACCAGGAAATATATAATCCGCAAATTGCACTTCTACAATCGGCTTCAAGCCTACCGCCGACATACCCACCGTGCTTCCTACGATAAAAGCTTCCTGAATCGGGGTATTAAAAACACGATGATCGCCAAATTTCTGCGCCAAGGTCGCTGCCTCCCGAAACACGCCGCCGAGTCGCCCGCCTACATCTTGTCCGTAGAGCAGGCATTCCGGGTGCTTACGCATCAGTTCTTCGATAGCAAACAGCGCAGCATCCACCATAAGTATCGGTTGCTCCCCCTTGGGGGGTTGGGGGGTAGGTTCGCGCTGTCCGCGCTCTTCGGAGATCGGCGTTGGGGCGAAATCGTGTGTAAAAAGGTCTTCCGGGCGCGGGTCTTCGGCAAGTAGCGCCGATTGGTAATCGGCGAGTACAGTATCATGGGCTTCTTTTTCAATTTTTTGCAATTCCTTTTCAGAAATGCCCTCTTCTAGCAACTGGTTCCTAAAAATCGGATAAGGGTCTCGCTCTTGATGCTCCTCTAAATCATCGCGATACCACTCCTTGCGCACACCCGAAGTATGATGATTTAATAATGGAACTTTAGCATGAACTAAATAAGGGCGGCGTTCTTTACGTATAGTTGTAATAACTTCCTTTAAAACATGATAAGATTCTATAAAATCGCTCCCATCGATGCTTCTTGTTTCGATCCCTTTGAATCCTTGCGCATACTCCGCTGCATTTTGCGCGCGGGTTTCTTCTGCATTTGCCGAAATATCCCAGCCGTTATCCTGCACCAAATACAAAATCGGAAATTGCTTCAAAGCCGCCATTTGCAAGGCTTCCGCAATCTCGCCCTCGGTCATCGCAGCATCGCCCAATGAACAAACCACCACTGGTTTTTCCAAAATTCCATCATTCCAATACTCCAACATTCCCTCCTTATACTGAATCCCCATCGCAATGCCCGTGGTTGGAATTGCTTGCATTCCCGTTGCCGAAGATTGGTGGATCATTTTTGGTTTATCCGGGTCTTTCAAACTTGGATGTGCATAATAAGTGCGTCCGCCGGAGAAAGGATCGTCGCGCTTTGCCATCAATTGCAACATCAAATCGTATGGGCGCATCCCAATGCCCAAAAGCATCGCGTCATCCCGATAATAAGGCGACACCCAGTCTTGCGGAAGCAATTGCAGGGCCAAAGCCAATTGGATTGCCTCGTGCCCGCGCGAAGTGGCGTGTACGTATTTGGAAACAAATTTGAAATTTTCCTCATATATCTCCGTCATGGATTTGGCGCTGGCCATGAGCCGAAAGGCTTCGAGGAGTGTTTTTTTTGCGATTTGAGTTTTACTTTTTATCATAATTGGAAAACCTGGTTAGGGTATTTTATAAAACAACGTATAAAATTTCAAGTTTCATGATGCGTTTTAAATAAAATGGCATTTCATATTTTTTAAAGATAAATTTACATCTGCATTGAGTAGTTGCCATTTTTTCTGTGCAAATTTGGCAATATTATAAGTCCTTTTATGATCAAAACTTTATAATAACAAATGAAAAAAGAATATTCCCTAATCGCGCTCGCTATTCTTCTTGTTATTTATTTACTTTCGGTTCATTTGTACAAGCGCTGGAATCACAATATCTTAGGCGGCGGCGATCCTTGGGGGTATTATGTTTATTTGCCTGCTGCCTTCATTCATCACGATTTGCTTTATTTCAATAAATCCCTGGAAGCCAGAGAAAAACATAATGGTGTTAATCGCTATTCCACTATTAATCCTTTAGGTGTGGACGAAGTGCGTCACATCGGCGATGGCAAACAAGTCGCCAAATACACGCTCGGACTCGCCATTTTATTTGCTCCTTTCTTTTTTATTGCGCATTTACTGGCTTTAATTAGTAATTATCCTGCTGACGGTTATTCATTTATTTATGATTATTGTATCATATTATCAGCAGTTTTTTATACCATGCTTGGTTTGTTTTTTTTGCGTAAAGTATTATTAGAATATGTCAGCGAAATCGCGGCCGCTATTACGTTATTGGTCATTGGCTTGGGTACGAATTTGTATTTTTTCACCATTATTAACGGCCCAATGTCGCACGCTTATTTATTTTGTTTGTACAGCATCTTGATGTATCTGACCATTCGCTGGCATAAAGATTTCAAAAGTTGGCAAGCCATCAGCATTGGCGCGGTTGCCGGGCTTATAACTTTGATTCGGCCTACCGAAATCCTGTGTATTTTAATTCCTTTACTTTGGAATATCAGCTCTTTTACTGATGTAAAGAACCGAGTCCGCTTGATCGGTCAGCGTTTTCCAGCTTACTCCTTCGCAGTGCTTGCTTTCATTGCAATTGGACTTCCCCAAATTTTTTACTGGAAATATGCTACCGGGCAATTTTTATTTTACAGCTACGGCGAAGAAGGCTTTGACTTTCTTCATGCGCATATTTATCACGGGCTTTTCGGGTTCAAAAATGGTTGGCTTACTTATACACCTGTTATGTTTTTTGCTTTAGCCGGCATCCCGTTTTTATTTAAACATCGCGCTTTTTTATTACCTGTTTTAATTATATTGCCTTTACATATTTATATCATTTACAGCTGGTGGGCATGGATGTATATCAACGGTTTTGGCTCGCGCCCAATGGTAGAAATGTACGCCCTGCTTGCGATTCCGCTTGCCCATCTAATTCATTTTGCCACGAAGCGCAATTTTATTATCATAATATTATCGCCCATTTTATTATTTTTTATTTGGCTCAATTTATTTCATACGTACCAATTTACGCTCGGTATTATGTGGTCGCAGGATGCCAGTTGGGCTTATTACAAAGCTGTTTTGAGCAAAACAAAACTTAATTATCTTGATCTTGTAACATTCGATACCGGCGAAACCCAACCAGATACTAGTAAAATCCGACTTGTGAAAGAACTTTATTATAATGATTTTGAGGATTCTTTATCTGTTAATTACATTACAACCGATGTAAAAAATGGTACATACAGCTTTATGCTTGATAATGCCACTTTTTATAGCCCCGGGCTTGCCAGCGAATGGAAAGACCTGAATATCAGCGGTGGCAAATGGATCAAAGCCAGCGTGTGGTGCCTGCGCAAGTACACAGGCAATGATCTCGGGCAAACCAGCAATCTCACGATCTCCTTTGAGAAAGACGGCGTTCCTTTCAAATGGATCAACACACGACTCGATAACAAAACCGGCAATACCAATTATAATCTTTGGGGCGGCGCTCCCAACGTCTGGGAACAAGTTTATTTTTGGTCAAAAATCCTGCCGATATGCAATCCAATCAGGTGCTGAAAGTCTATGTCTGGAATGGTTCCAGCAACCAAATTTTTCTGGACGACCTTCGAGTCGAGCTTTGGGAATAAAATTTATGCCCGGTATTGCTGCTCAAGCGCTTCTAATAGGCGCTCTTTTGTCAACTCAAAATCCGCTTCAAAGAACTTAGGATAATGCTGCTGCATATTTTCCTTAATAAAATCCAAAGGCACATCAGCAAACGAACCGTAGCTTTCCTGATATTCCATAAACTGTCCTCCAATTTTATTAAATTCCTGGAAAACAGAATCATTATATCCATCAAATTCCAATACATCCACGCCCAATTTATCGCATAATTCTTTATTGAATGCCGGGGTCGCTTTCACCCAACGATTGTTGATATAAACTTCTACATAGCCATGCGGCGTCAATTCATCGGTGCCAAAAAATTCCAGCAAACGCTCGGCTGCAATATGATTGCGCACTTTCGCCAGGCACAAACGCGCCGGGATACGCACTGCTCTTAATAGCGTAATCATTAGAATTGCTTTGTCCAGACAATGTCCGTCTTCTTTTTGTAAAATGGCAGAAGCTCGCAACGTATCAGGATTAAAACTAATATTATATGGATTATATTTCCAGCCGTCCCGCACTGCATAATAAATGCGCACTGCTTTTTGAATCTCAGCGCGAGAGCCTTCGGTTACTTTTTCGGCAAAGGCTTTGATTCGCGGATGACTCGCATCCAGAAGATTAGTTGCTTGTAAGAATTCCTGCATAATTTTATATAATCTATCGGTTTTACAAATATTTTATCATCAAAACAAAAGTCATTACATTAATCCTTATCGAGATTCTGTAAATTTGGTAGCTGATGTAACATTTCCACGTACCTTATTTCATTATATGGTGTGTCACTTTCCATTACATGATACATCTCCTGGGCCACACATTGCGCAATGAGGTGTTTTGCTTCTTGTTCCGAAAACCCTTGATTTTTCAGGCGTTCCAGGGTCATACCAACCTCCACGGGTTTATTCTCTCGGAGCTGTCGCTCAACGGTTTCTAAATATTGAAAAATAATTGCATCAAAATTTGCCATTTTAAAGTACAATTTACGAGGTACGAAGTACAAGTTTTATAAACTTTTCAACTCCTCAGCCTCTCAACTCTTTAATTTAAATGCTTCAATCGCTTTTTTAGTAAAATCGGACAAGACCAAACGTCCACTTATCGCTGCACGCGCTGGCAATAAAGCATCCCAATGCTCTGTGCCTTGCCAAGACACTTGTTTCAATTCCTGCATCGCATCAGGATTGGAATATACCAATTTTTTGGCCAATGCTGAAATACAAGCATCCATTTCTTCGATCGTCGGAAATACTTCCTGGTACAAGCCTTTCTCCTTCGCCCACGCCGCGCTTTGCCATTCGGTAGCATTGATCGCCAATTGCGTGAAGGCAGAAGTCCCCATTTTGCGCTCGACCGCCGGGCCAACAACAAAAGGCCCAATCCCCACTGCCAATTCGCTCAGTTTTACAGACGCTTGATTGGTAGCGATGCAATAATCCGTTGCTGCTGCCAAGCCCACGCCGCCGCCGACCGCTTTACCTTGAATGCGACCGATGATAAACTTGGGGCATTTGCGCATGGCATTAATCACATTGGCAAAGCCCATAAAAAAGCGCTGGCCGTCCTCAAAATCCTTGATAGAAGCCAATTCATCAAAACTAGCGCCCGCACAAAAGGTTCGATCACCTGCACTTTTCAAAATAATGATTTTTGCTAAATTGTTTTCGCCGGCCGCTTGAATCGCCTCGGTCAAACGCAATAACTGCGCGCTCGGCATTTCATTATGCGCCGGATGAAAAAATTCAATCGTAGCAATGCCATTTTCGATAGTATTCCGACCCTCCAGCGTTCCATTAAAAACAAACGTTCGTTCGCAAAATTAGCAATTCAGAAAGGGAAAACCAAAGCGATTGCATTAATCCTGCATCTGTACGAAATAGGATTAAAAAAATTAGGTTAATCGGCTCAATTACAAAAGATTGTAAGGCACGTCAAGGTTTTATCGGATACAAGCCAACGGCTTCGCCCACGCAGCGAATGGCTTCTTTGAGGGCGTCTTGTTGCTGCGGCAAGATTTCAAGCGTTTTTTTATAACCTTTATATTCAATCCTTATTTTTTCAACTTTCAAATAGGTCAGCACATAATACATATCAATCGGCACGAGGCACGTATGTTGAAAAATACGCATATTAGTACTCTTGTCAAACTCGCCCTTATCAGGCACATCGTATAATCCCACTACCCTTTCATTCGACAATAAAAGCCAGACTTTGAAACCCTCTTCAATCGAAAAAAAGGAATGCTCTGCCAGAGCCAAGGTCATAAAGAAGCTATTGATCGTGTCATTTTCGGCATAGGTAAACAGGATTTTACCTTCCTCGATCATCTTAAAATTGCCGTCCGGCATCGTGTATTGACTGGGGATTTGATACCCCACAGGGATAGGCTTGGCTACCACCAAACGCGTACTGTCAAAGGGATCTACTTCATTGACAGATATTTCGCATTGTGCCGCCAGAAATTTTATGCTCATTGCAAAAACAATGAACAAGGTAAATAGCTTTCTCATCATCAAGATAGATTATTCGTGCAAAAATAGCCTAAAATGTGGAATTCTCCGAGTTGAGGTTTTGCCTTTTCTCATAAAGTTAGTAGGCGTCAAAAGTTCAATTCCTTCAAACGAAAACTTGTTTTTGTATTATAAAAAAGCTTGTTTACAAATTTCATAACGCTGAAAGCCTTGCTATTCTTATCATTTATCTGAAAATTCGCAGTATTTACCGAGCGATTTTAAATCAAAAAGAATATTCTATCTTTACAATCATTCAATCAAACCTAAAACACGATGGTAAAAAAAATCCTCCGCTTTCTTCTGTTCTTGTTGTTGGCGCTCGTTTTATTTTTTGGAGCAGTACTTATCTTTCCGAAAATAGAACCCAAACAAAAGCTGGAAGTCTCTAAAATTATGCCGGTTCGGCAATTGGATTCCTTGTATTGGGCGATGCAAATCGAGACGCTTCGCAAAGAATTTGGCAATAATAAAACCCTGCTGCCCGGCTACGAATTGCAAACTTTATTGGCGCTGCGCCATTTCCCGGAATTGAAGGACGTTCGGGTGAATTTTGTATATAAAAAAGCGGTCATTCCACTTTCGTCGAGACCCAATTTGTTTACGATGTTTGGCAAAAGGGAAAACTGGGAATTCCGTGTGATTGTCAGCAACAAAAGTCTGGACAGCATGGAGCCGATTCTATTGAAAAACCTGCCGTTCGATGCCCAAGTGGCGATCCTTGCCCATGAGTTGGGACACGCCAAACATTATCAACAGTATGGCTTCTGGCAATTATTAAAATTTGGTTTAATGTATGCTATTAATTCAGAATTCCGCGCTATTCATGAGCGCTCCACCGATGAAATCGTTATTTATCATAGCTTGGGCTGGCAATTATTTGAATACGCGAAGTACGTGCGCACCGATCCAAGCACGATTGAAGGATATGAGGCATCCAAGGATTTTTTGGATAAAAATTATATGACTCCAGCCGACATCATGGAAGTGATGAATAATATCAATGCTTACGGGCTGGCGGCTCCATTTTAAAGTTATTACATTAAGTTGTAATTTCAATATAATAATTCGATCATTATGCGATGGAACAATGGAGTACTGGATAAATATTTCCAGCACTCCAATATAATATTCTATTTTATTTCAATATGATAACCATACCCAATGTAATTCTATCGTAATAAAGTTACATTGCCTTGAGCTTCGTAACGTTGTCCAGTCGGGCAAACCGTTTGCACAATCCAGCCATACGCGTCGGGTGGCAACTGTGCCCCGGTATTATTAAATTTACCATTCCAGCCCACTTCTGGATCGCGGGTTTCAAAAACCTTTTGTCCCCAGCGATTATACACAACTAAATAAGTCGAGCCGCCTGCTTCGGGTTTTAATAAATTGATCGAATTGCTGCGAATTCGCCAAATATCGTTAATGCCGTCGCCATTCGGCGTGAAAGCATTCGGCAAGAACACGACTGGATCGCAGTTGCGCACAAATAGTGTCACCGTATCTTGAGCAGTACAAATTCCTTGTGCAACATTCACCGTATAAGTTGTCGTCTCTTCTGGTGAAACGGTCGGATTCGCTATATTCGGATTGCTGATTGAATTATCCAGAGGATTAGATGTCCAACTAAAAGTATTACAATTAGGGCAACCACTCAAGTTCAATTGCGCGGTCTCCCCATTATTAATCGTATCGGGGGTAACCGTTGCATTAATCAGCAAGGGCAAATTCAAAATATTCGTACTTCCTTCCAGTGTATCCTTACATCCAAATTGATTAGTGACAATCACTGTGAAAGTATTGGAAATATTAGGATCAACCGTCACCGTTTGCAAAGTCGGATCCGTTAGAATCGCGTTGGTTGGCGACCATTGATAGGTCAATGTTTGATTCGGATCGAGATTTGTAACCGACAACATCGCATCGTCCGTTGGCAAACAAACAATGGTTTCCGTGGGGACAGTCGCGTTCACAGGCGCTACCACCACCGTCACCGAAGCAACCGCCGTACACATATTGGCATCTGTCACCGTCACCATATAAGTCGTTGTTTGTGTTGGACTTACCTCTTTTTCATCGCCAGCACCCAGGCCATTGTTCCATGCGAAGGTAAACGGTTCTTCGCCACCAGTTGCAGAAGCGCGAAGCTTGACAGTTTCGCCTGGGCAAATCGTATCTCTTGGAGAAGTAATCATCGCTTCCGCGTTAATGATCGGATAGACATTGATTCTAATGGAATCTACACCTGTACATCCATTTTCATCTGTTGCGGTCACAATAAATGTAGTGTCTTGGAATGGCGTGACTACTTGCTGCGCACCATTAAAATTATTATTCCAGGAATAAGTGATATTACCTGTGCCGCCTGTGGAACTTGCTGTAAGCGTGACCATCTCACCTGGACAGATTGTATCACGTTGTAAATCAGCAGTAATATCAGGCATTGGTGGTTGGGTCACTGTGATCGTAATGGTAGCCTGACCAAAGCAACCAGTCGCGTCCGTAACGGTTACAGCATAATCGCCTGCTTCAAAAACAGTGATAGACATTGTCTGTTCGCCTGTATTCCAAAGATAATTGTATGGTGCAACGCCGTTACCCACATTCGCGGTAAGCGTAGCAGAATCCCCTTCACAAATACTTTCATCGTCAGCAGAAATGGTTACCATCAAAGCAGGATTCACCGTCACGGTCACAGATGCAGTATCCATGCACATATTGGCATCGGTCACCGTCACTGAATACGTCGTCGTTTCAGTTGGGCGAACCACTTGTGGTGTGCCTGTGATGCCATTATCCCAGTTGAAAGTATAGGGTGGTGTGCCATCTGTCGCACTCGTTGTAATCGTTGCCGAATCCCCCAAACATATGCTGCCTTTATCCGAAAGGATCGAAGCTTCCGGTCGAGGATTGACATTGATTGTTACCGAATCCGCATTCATACAGCCATTTCCATCGGTCACCGTTACAACATAAGTTGTTGTTTGTGTTGGATTTACAGATTGACTTTGTCCATTCACGCCATTGCTCCAGGCAAAAGTAAATGGTGTAGCGCCCGTGGCCGCTGCATTCAAGGTCACCGATTCCCCTTCGCATATCGTCGAATCGCTCGCGCTGGCTTCGACTTCTGGATTTGGATTCACAATAATCGTGATTGTGTCTTGACCTGAACAGCCTGTCGCATCTGTCACCGTCACTGCATATTCACCTGCCTCCGATACTTCGATCGTCTCTGAAGTTTCTCCCGTACTCCACATATAAGTAAATGGCTCAACGCCGTTTGCTGAACTCGCCGTCAACATGGCCGATTCGCCTTCGCAAAGGACTGTGTCTCCGGCGCTGGCGCTGATCGTTACATCCAAACCCGGCGTTACCATCACCGTCACAGATGCAGTATCCATGCACATATTGGCATCGGTCACCGTCACTGAATACGTCGTCGTTTCAGTTGGGCGAACCACTTGTGGTGTGCCTGTGATGCCATTATCCCAGTTGAAAGTATATGGTGGTGTGCCATCTGTCGCACTCGTTGTAATCGTTGCCGAATCCCCCAAACATATGCTGCCTTTATCTGAAAGGATCGAAGCTTCCGGTCGAGGATTTACATTGATTGTCACCGAATCCGCATTCATACAGCCATTTCCATCTGTTACCGTTACCACATAAGTCGTTGTTTGTGTTGGGTTTACAGATTGACTTTCTCCATTCACGCCATTGCTCCAGGCAAAAGTAAGTGGCGTAGCGCCCGTGGCTGCTGCATTCAAGGTCACCGATTCCCCTTCACATATCGTCGAATCGCTCGCGCTGGCTTCGACTTCCGGCAAAGGGTTCACAATAATCGTGATTGTGTCTTGACCTGAACAGCCTGTCGCATCTGTCACCGTCACTGCATATTCACCTGCCTCCGATACTTCGATCGTCTCTGAAGTTTCTCCCGTACTCCACATATAAGTAAATGGCTCAACGCCATTGGCTGAACTCGCCGTCAACATGGCCGATTCGCCTTCGCAAAGCACTGTGTCTCCGGCGCTGGCGCTGATCGTTACATCCAAACCCGGCGTTACCGTCACGGTCACAGATGCAGTATCCATGCACATATTGGCATCGGTCACCGTCACTGAATACGTCGTCGTTTCAGTCGGACGAACCACTTGCGGTGTGCCTGTGATGCCATTATCCCAGTTGAAAGTATAGGGTGGTGTGCCATCTGTCGCACTCGTTGTAATCGTTGCCGAATCCCCCAAACATATGCTGCCTTTATCTGAAAGGATCGATGCTTCTGGTCTTGGATTTACATTGATTGTCACCGAATCCGCATTCATACAGCCATTTCCATCCGTCACCGTTACCACATAAGTCGTTGTTTGTGTTGGGTTTACAGATTGACTTTCTCCATTCACGCCATTGCTCCAGGCAAATGTAAATGGCGTGGCGCCCGTGGCTGCTGCATTCAAGGTCACCGATTCCCCTTCACATATCGTCGAATCGCTCGCGCTGGCTTCGACTTCCGGCAAAGGATTCACAATAATCGTGATTGTGTCTTGACCTGAACAGCCCGTCGCATCCGTCACCGTCACTGCATATTCACCTGCCTCCGATACTTCGATCGTCTCTGAAGTCGCTCCCGTACTCCAAACATAAATAAATGGCTCAATTCCATTGGCTGAACTCGCCGTCAACATAGCCGATTCGCCTTCGCAAAGCACTGTGTCTCCTGCGCTCGCGCTGATCGTTACATCCAATCCCGGCGTTACCGTCACGATCACAGATGCAGTATCCATGCACATATTGGCATCCGTCACCGTCACTGAATACGTCGTGGTTTCAGTCGGACGAACCACTTGTGGTGTGCCTGTGATGCCATTATCCCAGTTGAAAGTATAGGGTGGTGTGCCATCTGTCGCACTCGTTGTAATCGTTGCCGAATCCCCCAAACATATGCTGCCTTTATCTGAAAGGATCGAAGCTTCCGGTCGAGGATTTACATTGATTGTCACCGAATCCGCATTCATACAGCCATTTCCATCTGTTACCGTTACCACATAAGTCGTTCTTTGTGTTGGGTTTACAGATTGACTTTCTCCATTCACGCCATTGCTCCAGGCAAATGTAAATGGCGTAGCGCCCGTGGCCGCTGCATTCAAGGTCACCGATTCCCCTTCACATATCGTCGAATCGCTTGCGCTGGCTTCGACTTCTGGCAAAGGATTCACAATAATTGTGATTGGTGTTAGATTTGTATTGCTACAGCCATTAACATCGGTGACAGTGACATTATAAGTTGTTGTCTGAGTTGGTGTGACCGTATGCATTGGAGCATTGGGCAAACCATTGTCCCAAACGTAGGTATAGGGTTCTGTTCCACCCTGCACATTCGCGGTAAGCGTGGCGGATTCGCCAAGACAAAGCATGCTATCACTGGCTACAATTTGAACAGCCGGAGTCGGATTGATCGTCAAGGTTACAGGAGTGCGAAGATTGCTCGTGCAAGTATCCACGCGGGTTTCGGTATAATATGTACCAGCGGTTGCAGGTGTAAAGCTCAGAGAATTGGACAATAACAAATTACCACCAAATGGTGCATCATACCAATCCACTGTTTCTCCGGGATTTACCATTACACTCAAAGTAGGAATCGGTTCATTCTGACAAATCGTAGTATCGCCATTGCTTATGGGTGGATCAAGATCAGGGCAGTCATCGCAGGTTTCTCGCAACGTTACGGAACGCGTACAGCCGCTTGAAAAGAAAGTTGCTGTAATCGTTACCTCTTGTCCATTTGGAATACCAGTAATCGTAAACGATCCAGGTCCATTTTGTACAATCGTGCCAACAGTAGTTGTTAAGCTATCCGTCGTAGTCGTAAAATCAACGCTATAAGTTTGATTATCAGTTGCACATTCAATATTTACAATATTTAAAGGCGGAATCGGATCTACATTCACAATCACACTATCGGTTGCGGAGCAGCCATCAGTTGTAAATACCCTTACCCGATAAGTAGTGGTGGCTTGTGGCGTAACGAGTTGAGTTTGCACCGAATCCAGTCCTTGATCCCAGACAAAGATATAAGGCTGCGTACCGCCATTTACAATGGCATTCAATGTGGCAGTATCGCCTTGGCAAATTCCAATTTTATCGGTGAGCGCAATCACCGCAGGGACGACTTTAATATCTACCTCAACTGTGTCGGAAGCACTACAGCCATTGGCGTCTGTGACGGTTACGATATAGGTATTTGGCAATAAAGGACGCAACTGTTGAGTTGGCGTAGCCGGAAGTCCGCCGCTCCAGGCATAAGTATAAGGCGCTCGACCACCCATAACAATTGGATTCAGTCGCAAAGTATCGCCGAGGCAAAGCATTTGATCAGCTCCCAAATCAATCGAAAGCGCCGGACTCACGATAACCACTACGTTTTTAGTAGCTTCACAGAAAGGTTCGGTCGGCGCAATTTGTACCGTAAAAGTGGTCGTTTGTGTGGCTATGAAAGTCGGGTTAACCGCATTTGGATTATTGAGCAAATTAGCTGGCGTCCAGTTATATACAAATCCGTCATTAGGATCGCCGTCAGGATTTAAAGCTATCAAATCCCCTTCACAAGCAAAAATTGTATCCCGAATGACTTCAATCGGAATCGGATTTGTGCCTGTTTGAAAATTCCTGGTTTCTGACTTTGAACAGCTATCGGCGTTTGTTACAATTAATTGCACTGTGCCGGAAACCCCAAAAGGTAATTCAATGACCGTGTCTTGTGCGCTGAAATTTAGCGTCACCAAGTCCCCATAGGTGACAGTCCAGTTACTCGAAACAATCGGTGATCCAGCATCGGTGCTTAAATCTTGTAATCGCAACACTGACGTGGTCTCGCAATCCACTACCCCGACATCATAATCAAGATTAATCGTATTATCTCGCACATTAATCTCCATGAAAGCAGTATCTGTACAAGCAGCACCTGGCTCGGCAATTAAAGCCACTGTATAAGTACCTGGCGCTGGGAAAGTGAATGAAGGCGAGGTCTCTGTCGAGGTCAGATTCGTATTCGGATAATCAAAATACCAGATAAAATCATCAGCATCGGTGCTATTATTCTGGAAATCCAGCGTCAAGCTACAAGTATCTTCAAAAGTACAATCAGCCGAAACGACCTCTCCACAAATTCCAATATCGAATTGATAGTCACGGCGTACCGTTGAAAGCATCATGCCTGTTTCGCGGTCGTATTCAGTTACACAAATGCCCACTACAAACGTCCCTTGTATCCCCGGCGTAGCAGTCAGCAAACCAGTAACCGGGTCGATCGTCAAAGGCGCACCAGCGCCAAACAGGTTATCCAGACCAAATCCTGACAACCATTCTATTTCATCAAAAGGCGGCGCGTTGTTAGTAGGATTGAATGTAGGGATTGGTTTTGGATTCGTAACTGAACCTGCTGAAAGCGGCGTACACAAGCTGTACACCAAAGAATCTCCATCAGTTTCAACAGCAGAATGATCGAATACAAAAGGCCTTCCAACACAAAGAAAGGTAGGCGGTAGCTTGGGAAAAGTAGGGCTGCTATTGCACATTTCCATCGCAGGTATGGAAAGCTCAATATCATAAGCAGCACCAGCTTCCTCCGGTCTAACAATATTATCAATAATTTTATTGCGACAGCACCGAACGTAGGTAAATCGATAGCCTCCACCAGCAGGATTATCTGCTAAAGTCACCACTTTGCGGTAAGTCGCTGTATCAACACAAACGTTACCGGGCAAAACCAAACAAGGATCATCTAAAGTTGGATTCAAGGTATCCCGAACAAAATTAAATGGAATGTTCACATTTTGAATCAAAGCACCAGTATAATCATACACTCCAATATAAGCCGGACGATCAAAGTCTTCTCGACCATTGATGCAATCCCGATAAACCTTGAGTGTAATTTCATACTGGTTATTGCCCAAACAACGATAGGTGATTTCACCTCCTACGATATGGGTGGCTTTAGCCGCTATCGGTAATCCGATTGCGATGAGTAAGGATAGGGTAAACTGGAGTAAGTTGCGTATTTTCACTGCAAAATCTTTTTGATAGTATGTTGTATTCATGAGATTCTATCATTTGATGGAAATATCCCGCACGACTACCTTCCGCTCTAAACAGGCTGCAATATTGTACACAGCATTCACTCGGCTTCCTTGCAGCAAACGCCGCACTCTTGGGTCCACTTTATTAAAACCAAATGGTTGTTTGTGTATGACGAGTTGAGATGTTTTCCCCGTAGTAAGTCCTCCTACTCTGACACAATTTTGATGGTCAGGGCACTTCGCTGCGTTACCAGATGAAAAGTCATTCATCTTTCCTCCATCTGTAAAATCAAGCAAGTAATTTTCCACACAATCAATCCGTCGCTCGCTCAAAATCTGGTTATACCCTTTAGCACCGGAAGGACTACAATACCCTTGAATGGTGAATTCTACCCTTTTCCCTTGCTGCAACTCTTTCATCAAGCGCCCGCAATGACTTTGAGGCGATCAAATTCTTGCCCCATTTCTCGATCAAAGAAACTGATATAGCGTTCGCGTTCTACACTATCTTGTTCTGTGAGTTTTCCAGTACCAAAAAGGGCTCGTATAAATTCAGCCTTTCTACCATAGTAAACATTGATCGTTTCGTCATATTTGGAAGAGGTCACCGGTCGGCGAGAGCCGCCATCCGGTCGGTCGTGATCAAAATATAAAGAGACATCCTCAATTCTAAAATTCAATGGAATCGTATCTACAAAGTGGCCTTCGTTCACAACTTGTCGGGAATCATTAAAAGCCCATTCCATCGTCTTCGCATCATAACCAGGACTTGCAGCGGTAAAGCTATAACTGCGATCCATATCAAAAGCCTGGGTATCGTACACGAATGTACTTCCATCAGGGTTGGTGCGCCTTAGCAAACCTCCGGCAGTATTATCACTTGGATCTTGGCGAATCAAAGTCGTATTGGCAATGACAATATTTGTTGCGCTATCGATTACAACTATTTCATGCTCTTGACCAAAATAAATATTCCTGACCACAAGGATGGAATCTTCGTATTGCGGCTGCGTAAGATCAAGCGAAATATTTTTAGAGAAATAATAAGGACGTGAAGCCTTGATATTGTAGCGCTTGCTACGCTCAACCCTAAAGGTGAAATTATGTCCATTTTGGTTGGTATTGCCTTCCAAAAGCGATTCCCCGCTAGGTGTCACTTCGTACAAATTGACGGTAGCACCGTTCAAATTATTCCCATTAAATTGCTTGAAAGTATTGACTTGCAGCTCGATTGGCGGCCCAAGACAAATGGGTTTGTTCACTAATCTTCGATCAACAAATTCCACATAGTTTACATCTACGCTATCCATTTCCGTTCGGAAGCCTTCATACATCGCTTTGATGCGATATTTTTTTCCGACCACCAAGGGAAAATTAAAGTCGTTACCATTGGCATTAGTCTGAGGTTTTCCAATCAATTGATCTCCGTTGGGTGTTATTTCGTACAATTCAACTGTAGCGCCGTTGAGCGGTTGTTGCGTCATCTGATTGCAAGTGGTCACGATCAAATCCACTTTCATATCAAAAGTAAAAATATCCAGACAACAAGCCTCTTTATCTCTGTCAATCTGCGCAGCGCCCAAGCGATTGGAGGAAAGATAACCTTTTGAACCATCACCTGTTAAACTTAAATATAAATCATCATAACTGGTACTTACAGGAAAGCGTACGTGCTTCGGGAAAGTCCAGGTACTGCCGGCCGGTGAAGATTCATAGACATCGTAGCCGCCCATTCCTTCTCGATTATCCGAGCTGAAATAAAGTGTTTGTGTCAAATTCAAAAAGAAAGGTGTTACATCATTTCCAAGGGTATTCACTTCTTGTACGGCTGCAGCTGTCGCTACATCGCCATCGCTATTGATATTGCCGCACCAAATGTCCAATCCGCCCTGACCGCCCGCTCGATCCGATGTAAAAAACAATACTTCTTGTCCAATTCTTTCTACAAAACCAACGCTGGGTTGCGTATTCGTAGCATTAGCGACGTTTACCGTCAGTCTTTTAGGATTTTTCCAACTCCCCTGACCGTCACGCTCGCGCATATACAAGTCACAACGCACCTCGGCAGAGCCTTTATCTACATATTCACAAACGGTGTAATACATCCTGGTGCCATCTCCATTGAAAGCAGTATGCGCTACATGATCGCCATCGACATTAATAGAATCGGGCAAAGCCATACCAGCCACTCCCTGTGAAGCAGTCAGAACTTTATTATAATGTCGCTTTTGTTTTAAATAATTTTTATCTTTTTTATTAATAAACTTAAAAGAAGTATAATATAAGGTATCATTCCAATATGTAGCTCCAAAATCAGAATAAATCGAATTTACACCATTCAATGTAGAATCCAGACTAAGCACGGTCAAATCAATCCCTTTGCTTATCTCCGCATTTGCAAAAGTGCAATCGCTCAAGCCTTTCTGGGCCTCTTCCAGCATAGCAGCTTCGCGGCTGCCGGGTTTTGCAATATTATCTATAAAAAACCGATAGGACATCGCCGCCGAATCGTACAAACTCAGGGTTTGATACATTTTCCCAAGGTAAAAACTGCTCAGCGAATACGGATATTGATTTTTCAGTACATTTTCATTACTATTCAATATTTGCTTATAGCCTCTTTTGGCATATAAATAGGCATCAAAATTCCGGGCAGACTCTGCGTACATCCAAAGAATGTCAATGCTATCAGCACTGCTGGGCTTGTATTTGAGCGCCGCTTCGTAGTATCGAAAGGCATTATAATAATCGCTGGTATCGTAAGCCGTTTTCGCAGCTTCGAGCCATTCCCGCATGGAGGGCTGAGCGTAGCTGATTTGCGCTGCCAGCAGCAATACTACGGGAATCGAAAAAAGTGATTTACTCATAGCAATTTAGTGTGTGATAGTCTGGTTTTAAAATATGCGACAATTGGGGGTAGTAGAAAACCAGTCAAATCCAATTGTAAACTATTATTACATATTTATAATAAGCCGACTTAATTAATAAAATAATCAGCCATAAATATTTAGTATTTTTTATATCAGCGGGCAAGCTTTAAATTTCGGTAATGGCTTACTTATGATATATTGTAATGAAATTTCCGGGCCGCCGTTGCGATTGGTAGCTGCTTTCGCATCAGAAATATTCACATCCCAACTCAATCCTGCGCGCCAGGGGCCGTAGTTAGCCTCTATTGTTGGGTAGAAAGCATCACCAAATTCATCAAAGCGGCAGCCGATACCCGCCTGCAATGACAAGAATTTATTGGGTGGTGCGCTTTCAAGATTCAAATGCGCTTTCAAAGCTGCCAAAGCTAAATATTCTCGATAAGGCCCTTGAATCTGGATGTTGAAATGCCCAACAATATCTACATCTTTACTAATCTGTAAAGTACCTGAAGCATAAGGACTTACCCGCATAAATAGTTTTGATTTGTAACCTTCATAAAAACTTTGATCGGGCCGATTCAAATGGAAAATTCCTATGCCGATGTCCAGTTTGCTGCGCTGTTTCATTTCGTCCACCAATTCAGCATCGCTCAAACTCTGCAAGCGAAAGTTCAATCCTGTACCTAAATCCAGGAAAAAATTGGTTCTATTATTAAGATTGATTTCCCCATTATCGAGGTTGGGATTATAGCTATTCAGCTCCGGGTCATATTGCTGATCAAAAGACAAAGCCCCCAGTTTAAAGCCTCGCTGGTTGCCACTAAGCTGCGCACCTAAAGTCAAATAAGCATGATTACTCATTCGATGCGTATAGGAACCACTCAAACCAAGATGAAGCAATTGAAGCTTGGAATCACCGGATTGATCGTAATTGAACTCCAAACCACCAGAAAAGAAGCCATTGCGCGGCGCTTTCGGGTAGAACTTCATATCCGCCACACCTGTGAAAGTCATATATTGCACCCAGGGTGTCCACTGTTGGCGATAATTGCCCATAAAACGCGCATCTCCACGGAAAATGCCGGTAAGGGCAGGATTGATATTCATTGGCGCATTATAGAATTGCGAATAGTGGATGTCTTGCGCCTGAAGTGCCCAGCCAGAAAGGAAGAGCAGAAGCAAAGGGTAGATTATTCGTTTCAAATTAATGTGGTTTAGTTTTCCGCAAATTAGTTTTCTTCGGTTCATTAGCATGTTGATGGTAATTTTATAAAAAAAATACCACCGCCGAAAATACTAAAATCTTTGTTGGAATATTTGATTTTGTCATCAAAAAATTAACACTATCAATATTCCACGCAAAAAATAGAATTTCAACGGGTTCGATCGACTTGTTATTAGAAGCAGAGGAAGCAATGCTCAAAGCTCGGTGGGCAAGCAATTGGACGGATTGTGTAATCTAAATTTTTAAAGTTCTTCCTCGTTAAAGATAGCCTGTAATCACCTTTCTGCAGCTTCAAAAAGCCCCCGAAAAATGTTTCTTCATACGAATATACGGCAAAAAGGAAGGAAAGTCATGTTTTGAGGCATATTTTTTTTGCAGGATTGTCGCGCTATTGCAATAGCAAATGGTTTAAACATCAATAAAATCAACACATCAAGTCTCAAAATATTTATTGATTCTGCACCTACAAATTAAATCACTCAAAAAACGACCGTTTCATTCCTCGAAACGACCGTTCCCTCAAATTCGGTCGAAAATCGCATTTTTTACCGAATTTTCTTTCATTCGAGCTTGCTGTTGTGCATAAAAAATTCCTATCTTAGTGCCATCGTTTAAATATCCCAACAGATGGTCTGACAAACCATCATTACAATAGTCCCATTAACTGATATCCCATATTTAATTTTAATGTAGTTTTATCCAACGTTTGTACATTTCGTTTGACGCTTTTGGTTACGAGCCACTTTTTAGCGTAGAAAAAACTTTTTAAGGCTTCGTACCAAGCAGGTTACTCCTCGCGGGTTTCCTGAAACTAGTTTACCAACTTCAAAACAGTTTAGCGTGAAACGAGCAATTTTACTCACAGTTTTTTCTCTATTGGTGCTTAGCCTGAGTGCGGGTTCGATCCTGTATGTCAAGCAAGGTGGCAATGGCGATGGTTCTTCCTGGTCAAATCCGATGGGAGAAGTGCAGCAGGCGCTGCAAGCAGCCAAGTATGGCGACCAAATTTGGGTTGCTACTGGCAAATATCTTCCTACTCAGGGTAATGATCGGAGCGCTTCTTTCATCATTTCTGATGGTGTGCAACTCTTTGGTGGTTTTGCAGGCTACGAAAATGATGTAGATGAACGCAATTGGAAATTGAACCAGACTATCCTCAGTGGCGAAATCGCTTCGCCGTCTATCGAAGACAATTCCTACACAGTTGTTTACACAAAAAATGCAAGCGCGAATACGATCATCGATGGTTTTGTGATCACTGGTGGTTTCTCTAATGTAACTGCTGCAAGAGCTGATAGAAAAAGATGCGGTGCAGGTTGGTACAATGACGGATCAAATGGAACTTCAAATCCAACGATCGTAAATTGCATTTTCAAGAATAACTACAGCCGCGATGGCGCAGGTTTATACAATTACGCTCAGAACGGTGTTGCAAGTCCAACGCTTCGCAACTGCCAATTCCTGGCGAATCGTGCTGATCTTGATGGCGGTGCTATCTACAATGACGGTACAATGGGTGTTTCCAGCCCAATCATTGATAACTGCCAGTTTGAATTGAACGAAGCTACTTATGGCGCAGGCATTCTGAATATGGGCAACCAGGGAGAAGCAATGCCGATGGTGATGAACTGCAATTTTGTAGATAATTTATCTTACATCAAGCAGGGTAGCATCTACAATAGCAAAGAAGGTACTGGCATCAGCGAAGCAATCACAAAGAACTGCCGTTTTTCTGAGAGTACTTCATCGGCAAGCAAAGTAGATGAAACGGCTCAGAGCAGCAAAAAATAATTCAACATCTTCGCCTATCTCAAAGAGATAAGCTCCTAAAACTCTAACTTTTTTCTGGCAAGCTCCCGAAGTTTCTGAAATTTCGGGAGTTTTGTTTTTTGATCACTTCCGACTTTTCCAAAGTACATAAAGCAATCCACCGATAACAAAGATTGTTGCAATCATGGTTCATGGGTTTAATATTTACACTATATTAAATGCAACGGTCTTTTATTACCAATGGTTTCGGCAAGCGGCATGAAATGTTCGACAGGGATTGGTTTTTAACCTTTCATTTAGATTTTAAAAAGGTAGCTTACTCAAATCTACATTACCACCAGTAAGAATAATGCCTATTTTTTCTCCTTCAAACCTTTCTTTATTTTGCAAAATCGCAGCTAAAGGCACGGCCGAAGAGGGTTCAATCACAATTTTCATGCGCTCCCACACCAGGCGCAGCGCTTCTATAATTTCTTCCTCAGAGACGGTGAGAATATCATCTACGTGTTTCTGAATAATATCGAAAGTTTTTTCACCCAAATTCGTACGCAAGCCATCCGCAATCGTATTAGTCGTCGCATTCACTTCAATTTGTCCACTTTGCATGGAACGCCAAGCATCGTTGACCACTTCAGGTTCTGCCCCAATTACTTTGGTACTCGGCGACCAATAGCGCGTACTCAAAGCCGTACCACTCAAAAGTCCACCTCCCCCCACAGGGGCAATCACTACATCGAGTTCTTCTACATCTTGCAAAAGTTCCAAGGCGCTCGTAGCTTGACCTGCAATGACATTATAATCGTTGTAAGGATGAATAAAAGTAGCACCTGTCCGTTCCACTACTTCCTGCAAGGTGGGTTCACGATCTTCTACATTTTTACAAAAGATGATTTCTGCGCCGTAGCCTTTGGTAGCAGCCACTTTGACAGGAGGAGCATTTTCGGGCATCACGATATACGCCGGAACGCCCAGTAACATTGCCGTACGCGCCACCGCTTGTGCGTGATTGCCGGAAGAATGCGTTGCAAAACCTTTTTCCAATTCTTCATCTTCCAGGCGGACCGCAGTGCTGGCAGCGCCTCGCATTTTGAAAGCGCCTATTTTTTGAAAATTTTCACATTTGAAAAAAAGCTCCGCACCCGAGATTAAATTCAAGCTTTCGCAAGTAAGAATTGGGGTGTAGTGAATAAATTCCGAGATAGCCTGATGTGTTTCGGCAATATCTTGTCTAGTTGGTATTCGTTCTAGTTTTTCTAAAAATGACATATAATCCTTGAGTTTAGCCCTTAATAGTCAGCAAGTTAAGAGAATGATTTAAGATTTCAAAGCATCGGCATCCAATGATAGATTTTCTCCGCCCATTTGATACAAAGCATAATTAAAGCCTTTTACCAAAGAAAATGCGCCGTGTTCTCCTTTTTTATTAATCGCCAGATAGCCTACCTGCGTGCCTTCCGGCAAAGTGTCACCGTATCTTTTGGCAATGCGCGCCGTCGCTTCTTCGCAAGCTTCTTGAGGTGTCATACCCTGACGCATCAGTTCCACAATCAAAAAAGAACCTAATGTTTTCATCACCAATTCGCCAACGCCAGTGGCACAAGCGCCTCCAACCTCATTATCCACATACATTCCTGCTCCAATAATCGGTGAATCCCCTATTCTACCGTGCAATTTGTACGCCATGCCACTCGTGGTGCAAGCGCCAGCAATATCGCCATTTTTATCAATCGCCAGGATGCCAATGGTATCGTGTTGATTAATATTTGCTTTGGGTTCGTATTTATTTGTTTCAAGCCATTTTTCCCAGGCTTTTTTCGCATTTTCTGTCAATAAATCCTCCGTTTGAAAACCATTTTCCAAAGCAAATTGCAAAGCCCCATCGCCACTCAGCATTACGTGGGGTGTTTTTTCCATCACCAATCGCGCCACCGAAATCGGATGCTTGATACCTTGCAAAAAAGTCACACTACCGGCGTTTCCATCCTTATCCATGATGCAAGCATCGAGCGTCACAAAACCATCGCGGTCTGGCGCACCGCCATAGCCCACACTCGTATCATTAGGGTCAGCTTCTGGTACTTTTGCGCCAGCCTCTACCGCATCAAGCGCAGTGCCACCATTTTCCAGGGTTTGCCAGGCTGCTTCCGTAGCTTTTGTATTTGGCTTCCAGGTAGCAATCACAATCGGAAAACCTTCTTTAGAATTAGGATTTTTCTTTTGAACTGGTGCTTTTTCAGAAGGCTGACAAGCAATCAAACCAGTGCCTACTGCTACCGTTCCTAACGTTGCGTTGGTGATAAATTTTCTGCGATTGAACATAGTTTTGCTATTGTGGTGTTGAAATACGGAACAGCGTGTTTCATTTCATTTGGAAAGCTCAAAAATAAACAAGTTTTTCTGCAACACGCAGTAAAATAAAATCAAATACAAACTAAAAAGAAACTCCCAAGTTATATTTGCTGTTAATACAATCAAAATTTCGCTATTAATAAAAGCATTGTGAATTAAATTCCAATACATGATTTCTTAACCAAACCTATAAGGTTTTTGAAATCTTATAGGTTTATAATGAAAGATTTATTTCGCAATGTAATCAAAATATAATATCATAATAATATAACGTTTGAGTACCACTTATAAAATCAAAGAAATTTTTTATACGTTGCAAGGCGAAGGCGCGCAGACAGGGCGTCCGGCAGTGTTTTGTCGTTTTACGGGCTGCAACCTCTGGACGGGTCGTGAAGAAGATCGGCACAAAGCGATTTGTCAATTTTGTGATACGGATTTCTGGGGAACGGATGGCGTAAATGGCGGCCGTTACTCGGCGGAAGCCTTGGCAGCTAAAGTCGCTTCGCTTTGGGAACCAGGATTGCATCAGGGGAAGCCCTATGTCGTTTGCACCGGCGGCGAGCCTTTATTACAATTAAATGAACCATTAATTGAAGCATTTCATAAAAAAGGATTTGAAGTAGCAGTAGAAACGAACGGAACGGTAGAAGCCCCAAAGGGTTTGGACTGGATTTGTGTAAGCCCTAAAGCCGGAACGGAAATTGTAATAACCAGCGGGCATGAACTCAAGCTTGTTTTCCCGCAGCCAGGGGCAGCGCCAAATCTTTATGAGCATTTCGACTTCCAGCATTTTTTCCTGCAACCGATGGATAGTCCTGAACGTGAGCAAAATACATATTTAACACTTCAATACTGTATGCAATATCCGAAATGGCGACTCAGCCTGCAAACGCATAAAATTTTGAATATTCCTTAATCGGTAAGGATTTTTTCTGTTTTGGAAGGCGACGCTCCAAAGGTCTTTTTATATAATTTGCTAAAAGAGCTAATATCCTCATAACCAACCATTTGACATACTTCTTGAACCGAAATATCTTTGGTTTTCAATAATTTTTTTGCTTGCTGCAATCGCACCCGAGTCAAGTACTGATAAGGCGTCAAGCCATGTAAAGCCTTAAAACAAGTCAAAAAATGAAACGTACTAAGGCAAGCCACCTGCGCAATATCGTCGAGCGAAATCGATTTGGCAAAATGAGAATCTATATAATCCTTAGCGCGCGTCAGCCGCCGATATAATTCTATTTGGGTCGATTTTTTAAGCGCAGGCGTTTTTTGAATCAATTGATTTACCTCCTTTTTTTTAAGCATTAACGCTCTAAATAACTGATAATAAGCATCTTCGATTTGATTTTGATTAGCAGAAAAATGATCCGAAAGCAATTTTATTTTTTGAATTAATGGTGTAATAATAGTATCATGATTGTAAAAATATTGCACAAACTCAGGAATAGCAACCGTTTCGAAAGAAGGATTATTTATCAATTCTTCATCATGGGTAAATAATGTATTCACGGCTTGTTTTACAAATTCCTGCGAGAAATTGATCGTAAAGCTTTCCACCTCTTTTTCCGACTCTACATGCGAACCATAATATTGACCTTCATTCAGAACTAAATATTTCTCTTGATTCAATACAAAGTGTTCATTTTCAATAAAAAAGCTTTCAACACCTGTCGAAACTGTTTTCACAGACAAACAACCCCAATGCTCCGGAAATTCCGAATAATGCGTCTTTGCCCGGAAAATTACATTCCGTTTTTTAAAAATCTCATTATGTTTTTCCCAATCAAAAGCCGGGTGTCGGCAATCAGGAAAATGCTCAAAAAGAAAAAATTTGTTGTCCATTTTTTATTCAAAACTTAATAGATCGCCGAAGTTACATAACCTTGTGCAAGCGCAAAGCATTTTCCCAGTTTTCGCCAATTCATTACATTCATTTTCGCCTACTTTTGAGCCGGTTGCTCCAAAAGAGCGCCAGTTGATTACTTTTTTGTACTAAATCCAATTTTGTTTGAAGCGCTTTAGAGCAAGAGAAATGAGAGATTTTTCGAGCTCGGGCGCTTTTTTTAAACAATTTTTTTGATCAAAATCCCAATTTTCACCAAACGACTCGAATGCTGAAATGCGCTATTTTGCAATCAGTTATATGTTACAGAAATCACCCTTTTTTATGAAACATGAAGCTATGAAAATTCTTTTTTTGACGATTATTGGAGCATTAACTACAATTAAGGCATCAGCGCAAACTGCCGCCAATCCTTGTCCTTGCTGTGCAGCGGAATTCCGTCAATTCGATTTTTGGGTGGGCAATTGGGAAACCTATCAGCCCGATGGCAAATTAGCAGGTCGTAATCTCATTGTCTTCGTGCAAGATAGCTGTGTTATTCAAGAAAACTGGACTTCCGCAGCGCCCGGATACACTGGAACGAGCTATAATTTTTACAATCCTCAGACCGGAAAATGGCATCAAACCTGGGTGGACAATCAAGGCGGCAGCCTTTTGCTTTCGGGCAATTTAGAGAAGGAAAACATGGTACTTTGGAGTGATGTAATGAAAGACCAAAAAGGTACGCCTTACCGCAATCGCATCACCTGGACGCCCAATGCCGACGGAGCGGTGCGCCAATACTGGGAAATCACCAAAGATGATGGCAAAACCTGGACGGGAATTTTCGATGGCTTATATAAAAAAGTACCAACCAAATAAAGTTTAACATTTACGACTAAAGATTTTGCTTATTTTGGAGCTTTATGATAAATGTATAAAGTTCCCATGAAAGCAATATTTACTTATCTCGTCATTTTATTTAGCTTTATTTATGATATTACATTTGCTCAAATCTAAAAAGGTACCTGGCTGATTGATGGTAATGTCAGTGCTTTTATGGGCATTTCCGATGATGTCAATGATTATAATTTCTCCGCAGCCCCGAAAATAGGCTATTTTCTGAATGACCGCCTGCTCATTGGTACAAGCGCAGGATTCACAAAATCATTCAGCGAATCGGAATCACCCGGATTTGATTTTAAGTTTACCTCTAATTCTTATAATATTTCTCCTTTTATACGTTATTATTTCCCTGTGAAAAATTATGATGTTTTGCAATATTTCTTGCAAACCGAGTTTGATGCTGCGTTCAGTCAAATCAATACTTTTACAAATAATATAGAAAGTATTGACAAAAATAATGATTATATATTATCATTCGGCGGTGGCTTGAATTATTTTATTCATCAGAACATAGCATTGGAGGGCATTTTGCAATATCGAAGTTTATTTAGCGAAGATAATAACCAACATCATATTATATATAATATCGGCTTGCAGTTTTTTCTACCGCCGCCATCAGATGTTCAAAGTTTAGATGAGTCAAATGCAATCAATAAAGGCACCTGGTTAATAGGCATGGGCGCAAGCGGCGGCTTGTTTAATATTGGCGACGGTAATAATATTTCCACTTCTTTTATGCCAAGCGCTGCTTATTTTATTTCCAATCGATTTGCTGTTGGCAGTAGTTTTCAACTCGCTTTCTCCGATCAAAATGCGATTGTAAATCCTGAACCATTCATTCGTTATTACATGGGTAAAAACGGCGCAAGCTGGCAGCCCTTTGCTACCGCGGGTTTCGGCACGCGTTTTCAGTTTGCAGATAAATTTTCAGAATCCAGCTTTTTTGGTTTGAATGCTACAGCAGGATTGGGTTTGGATATTTTTATTACATCGAATGTAGCATTGGAAGGCATTTTTCGTTATAATGCGCGACAAATTGAAGAAGAATTTACTCCTAAATTCTTGGATTTTAATATTGGCTTTCAATTCTTTTTGAAATAAAACTAATAAAGATTCTATTAATTTATTGAACCCAACCCTTCCCTTTACAGGATGCGCTTCTACATTGACCGGCGCCGCAAAATTAATAAATTCACACGGCCAATAATAGGCTTTCCACCTAAAATTTTAGGATTAGTCATAATGTGTTCAAACTGCTTTGTCATATCAATAAAGTTATATTTATTATAACATCTCTATTTAAAAATGAGTTTCATTCAATTACACTAAAGCGTCATATAATACTTCCACAGGATGCAAGGCTTTCCGGCCCGTGCCATCCAAAATCTGATGCCGACAGCTCGTACCCGGAGCAGCGATTATTACATCATTATTAACTTTTTTAATAGCCGGAAATAATATCAATTCTCCAATTTGCATGCTGACATCATAATGCTCTTTTTCATAACCAAACGAACCCGCCATGCCGCAGCAGCCGGAAGGTATCACTTCGACTACATAATTTTCGGGCAAACCCAGGGCCCAAGCGCTCGCATCCACGCTCGACAAGGCTTTTTGATGGCAATGACCATGTAATAAAATTTGTTTTGATGCTGATGTAAATAATTCAGATGTAATATTTCCTTTTTGAATTTCTTGTGCAATAAACTCCTCGATTAATAAAGCATTTTTACCCAATTCTTTTGCTGCTGCCTGATTTTCTTTATCAACTAATTTATAATATTCGTCTCGAAAACTTAATATTGCCGAAGGTTCTATCCCGATTAAAGGGCTATTTTCATTTACCAAATCTTTAAAAATAGTTACATTTTGCTTTGCCATTTTTTGCGCTTCCAATAATAAACCTTTGGAAATATGCGCTCGTCCGCTCTCAGCGTGTTTCGGCATTATTACATCGTAACCTAATTTTGTTAATAATTCAATTGCTTTAATGCCGATATGCGCATCATTATAATTGGTGAACTCATCGCAGAAGAAATAAACCTTACGGGTAGCGCCGATTGGCAATCGGCGATAATATTTATTATACCATTTACGTAATGTAATATTGGATAGCTCCGGCAAAGATCGCTTTGGCGCTACGCCCAAAATTTGTTTTATTACATTACTTGTAACTATTGATGTAAAAACTCAGCTTTCAAAGTGGACATATCCACATTCGACGGGCATTCCGAGGTGCAACCTTTACATGAAAGGCATAAATCCATTACATTTTTTAACTCCTCATGCGCAAAACGATTCTCTCCATTTTCACTTCGTGTTAAAAATTCCCGCAATGTATTTGCTCTTGCGCGTGTCGTATCTTTTTCGTTGCGCGTCGCCATATAGGAGGGACACATCACGCCGCCGCTCACGTGCGCCAGCTTTCGGCAATCACCCGAACCACCACATTTTTCAGTGGTTCTGAGAATTCCGCCCGTTTCAGAAAAATCAAAAACCGTATCAAATTCTGGTTTTGGAACGTCCTGTACATATCGCAAATCCTGATCCATCGGCGGCGCGCCTGTTATTTTATTCGGATTAAAAATATGATATGGGTCCCAGGTTTCTTTAATTCTTTTTAATAATTCAAAATTTTTATTACCTAACATTAAAGGAATAAACTCGCCGCGTACGCGACCGTCGCCGTGCTCGCCACTCAGCGAACCATTATATTTTTTCACCAATTTGGCAGAAGCCTCTGCAATAGCGTGCATTTGGCGAACGCCCTCCGAAGTTTTCAAATTCACGGATGGACGAATATGCAATTCGCCTGCCCCTGCGTGCGCATAATAAACCGCTTGCTGCCCAAATTCGGTCATCAAATTCCGAAATTCTTCAATATAAGCAGGCAAATCCGGCAAATCAACTGCTGTGTCCTCTACAAATTCAATCGGCTTCGTATCGGTTTTTACATTCGATAGCACCCCAAAGCCCGCTGCTCGCAAGGCCATCACTTTCTTCGCATCTGGCGGATAAACAATGGGAAACGCATAACCAAATCCCGCTATATGCATATCGGCAATCATCGCCTCGGCTAATGCGGTCGCCTCCTCGCGTGTCTCGCCTCGAAATTCAATAATCAAAATCGCCTCCGGGTCGCCTTGCAGGAAAAAGCGATTTTTTTGCAATGAAATATTTTCTTTGGTGCAATCCAGCGTGAATTTATCCATCAATTCACAAGCATAAGGCTGATGCCGCATCGCCACGAGCGTAGCCTCCAAAGATTCGGATAAAGTAGCAAAATGTGCGCAAACAGTGGCTTCCTCAGGTGGTGGCAGTGGATTCAAATGCAATTTTATTTCGGTAGTAAAGGCCAATGTTCCTTCCGAACCCGTTAATAATTTACAAAAATTAAAATCCGGCCCGCCGGATGTAAATATATTGGATTTTAATAATTCATCTACGGCATAACCCGTGCTGCGCCGATGAATATTGGGTTTGGGGAATTCTTTCCGAATTTCTTCCTGAGCATCGGAATCATTTAGTTCATTATAAATTTGCTGATAAATTTTACATTCTAAAGTATTTCCATTTAGTTTTTCTTGAAATTCATTCGCCGAAAGGCTTTTAAACACTGTATTTGAGCCATCGCTTAATATCGTATGCAATTCCATTACATGATCGCGCGTCACACCATATTTAATCGAAGTTGTACCAGAAGAATTATTTCCCACCATGCCGCCAATCATCGCGCGCGTTGCTGTTGCTGTAATCGGCCCAAAAAACAAGCCATAAGGCTTCAAAAAAACATTTAGTTCATCCCGAATCACGCCCGGCTGCACCCGCACCCAGTTTTCCTCGACATTCACTTCTAAAATTTTATTCATATAACGCGACACATCCACCACAATCCCCGGCCCTACGCACTGCCCCGCCAGCGACGTGCCCGCCGTACGCGGAATCAAAGACACTTGATTTTCCTGCGCAAATCGCACCAATTTTTGTATATCCTCCGCGCCTTTCGGGTACGCCACCGCCAGCGGCAACTCCCGATAAATAGAGGCATCGGTGGCATATAAAGTGCGATGAAGCTTATCCGTGTGCAATTCGCCTTCCAATTGAGCGGCTAAAGCCTGTAAGTTCATAAATTCAAAATTTGTGCGGAATTTACATAAAAGGATAGTATTAGAATATTCTTCTTATTAAAGAATCTTTTGTATATAGGAAAGAGAGATAAAAATACAATTTATTTATTATACATAATTAATTGAATTATATATTTTTAAACCAGTCTTTTTTAATTTTTACTTTTTCAATAATTTCAATCTCTACTCCTAATCCTAATTCTTTAGCTTTTCAGCATATTCGTTACCATCAATTAAATCAATAGGTGGAGCACCATCCCTTTGGGCTTCTTTCTTTGCTTCCCGTGTAAAAGTTCCAGTCGAAATTATTAAGCCTTTATCAGCTCTGCCTATCATAGCACCTCTAAAATCTCGAACTATAGATGCTCCGACACTACCCTTGAACCTTTTTGCTTGAAAAACAACTGTGAAAGATAATACGCCCCCTAATTTCAAAACACCGACACCATCTATTCCTCCATCATTTGTGCGTTGTGTAACTTCAACATTTACAAATCCTAATTCTCTTAGAAATCTTTGGCATAATCTCTCAAATTGTTCAGGTGTAACAGATTTCAATGTTTCCAATAATTCCCCTTGCCATGTAAATTCAATCAACTCTTCACTCGTTTCTTGGATATTTGTAAGAGATAATCCATTTTGTTTTTCACTTGATTCTTTTTCTTGTTTTGCAACAAATCTTTTCACCTTCTCTTTATCAACTTTATCGGTTTTTAGTCCTTTTTCTGTCAATGCCCCAACCCCGGTGAATTTTCCAAAATTCCATAGGCTTCGATAGTTTCTTGCCCATGCTAATCTATATAGGTCAGTTTTGATGTACTACCTCTGTGAAAGTCATTTATTTCTTCCTCAGATAAATTTAGAATCTTAGATATTTCTTCTTCGATTTCATTAACAGAGGCAGACCCTCCAAGATTATGAATTGCTTGTATTGTTGGATTAAAAAGCTCATCATATTTATAATTGAACTCTTTCATAAATAAGCATATTTTCTAATACTTACGAGATTTTTATTTCAATGTTACATTCTTCCAAATTTCTTATAATGTTTTCCCTTATTCCCCCACACCTTCCCTCCTTCATTTTCAAAAAACTTAATCTTTACATCCTTCCCATCAAATACTGCATAAGAATTATGATGTAGCCATTCACCCAGATTGATATAACGACTTGTTTTATTTTTCAAAATATGATCGATTGGTAAATGTCGATGCCCAAAAATGTAATAATCCGTCGGCGTTATATCAAGTTTATAATTAGCGTAAGCGACGAGCCATTCCTTGTCTTCGCCAAGAAAACCGGGGGCTTCGGGATACAATGCGCGGCTTTTGCCGGAGAAATAATTCGCCAGCCAAATGCCAAAATTGGGATGAAATCTTGCGAACAACCATTGACAGAAAGGATTTGCAAAAACTTTTTTAATGAATTTATAGCCGTGATCGCCAGGGCCCAAGCCATCGCCATGCCCAATGAAAAAGGTTTTGCCATGGATTTCTCTTATAATTGGCTGCCGGTAAGTCGGGATGCCGAGTTCCTGTTCAAAATAATGAAACACCCACATATCATGATTTCCGGTAAAAAAGTAAATAGGAATATCATGATCGCGTAATTCTGCAAGTTTGCCTAAAAGTCGAGTATATCCCTTGGGTATCACGGTTTTATACTCAAACCAAAAATCAAATACATCACCGACTAAGTAAATAGCTTCGGCGTCTTTACTAATAAAGTTTAACCAACGTATAATCTGCCGCTCGCGCTCGGCGCTGCTCAGTTTGGCGTTTACACCCAAATGAAAATCGGAAGCGAAATAAGTATTCATTTATAGTACTTGGTGTTAGGGTGTTATCGTGTTTTGGTAACGGATCGCAATATAAATAGAAAGTAATCTTTGACACAGTGTTTTAACGCTACGAACCATAACACCATCGTACTGTAACCCTATGGCATCATCACCGTGCCGCAATTTTTGCAGGTGCGCGAGTCTTCGGACGCCATGAATCCCTGAATAGCTTCTTTAATTTGGGTGCCAATATCTTTCAAAGCAAAGCTTGCTTCGTAGAGTTGGTGATTGCAATTTTCACAAAACCAAATCAATTTGTCCATTTCGCCGGGCTTGCGGTAGCGCTCGATCACGATTCCTACAGTATTGGCGGGGCGTTGCGGCGAATGCGGAATTCGCGGAGGCAATAAAAACATTTCGCCTTCGCGGATAGGAATAGTCTCGGGTTCGCCATTTTCATTGATAATTTTTAGAGATATGTCGCCTTCGAGTTGATAGAATAATTCTTCACCGTCTTCCCAGTGATAATCCTTGCGACCGTTCGGGCCGCCCACCACCATTACGATATAGTCGTCGTTACCTTTATAAATTTGTTGATTACCAACGGGAGGTTTGAGCAAATGACGATTTTCTTCAATCCAGTTTTTGATGTTAAATGGTTTGATTAGTGGCATAATTTTAAAGTTTGGAGGTTTTATATTCGAGGTTTGGAAGTTGGTTTATAAGTTTTGAAGTTGAATTTCTCTAAACTTATAAGCTCCTAAGCTCCTCACCTTCTCACTAAATACACTAAATTTAGCCGAAAATTTCAAAAAAGAAAAATGGATTTAAATTTAAAAGGCAAAAATGCGTTTGTTGGCGGCAGCAGCAAAGGCATTGGCAAAGCGATAGCGATAGAATTGGCGATGCTGGGTGCAAATGTAATTCTGGTTTCGAGATCGGCAGATAAAATGGCGCAAGTGCTGCACGAGTTGCCTCGACAGGAAGGGCAGGATCATGAGTTTTTGGTAGCAGATTATGCTGATTTAGAAGACTTAAGCGCGAAAGTAAAAGGCTTAGCCTCAGAGCGTACGATTCATATTTTGGTGAACAACACAGGTGGCCCGGCAGGTGGCCCGATTGTAGAAGCGACTTCGGAAGCGTTTTTAAAAGCATTTCACAAGCATTTATTGTGCAATCAGTTACTGGCGCAGACTTTCTCGCCAGGGATGATAAAATCAGGTTACGGCCGCGTGATCAATGTGATTTCCACTTCTGTAAAAGCGCCTTTAGACAATTTGGGCGTCTCCAATACCATCCGGGCAGCAGTAGCCAATTGGTCTAAAACGCTTTCCAATGAACTGGGACGCTACGGCATCACGGTGAATAATGTACTACCGGGCATGACAGCTACCGAGCGCCTGGAAGAAATCATCCAAAATGCAGCAAATAAAAGCAATGGAGATTCTAAAACCGTTTCCGAACGCATGAAAAAGGAAATTCCCTTGGGGCGCTTCGCCGAACCGGCAGAGATCGCAGCAGTGGCAGCATTCCTGGCATCACCGGCAGCTTCCTATATCACCGGCACAAATGTGGTGGTAGATGGCGGCCGGACAAGGAGTTTGTAACGGCGGACTTTATCCACCGAAAAATGGACGGCGAGTGAAGCTCGCCGATACTTTATGAGCAAAATAAAAGATAAGCAAATATTGGTCACTGGCGGTACAGGATTTCTCGGTTCTTATTTGTTGCGCTATCTTGTGCGCGAAGGCTATTCCAGGATACGTGCGCTTAAGCGGGCAGATAGCAATATGGATTTGGTGGCGGATATCGTAAACCAAATTGAGTGGGTCGTGTGCGATGTGCTTGATATTATTGGGCTGGAAGATGCGATGCAAGGCGTAGAGCAAGTATATCATTGCGCGGCGGTTGTTGCTTTTGATGCGCGCGAATTTGACCGGATGCGAAAAATCAATGTAGATGGTACTGCAAATGTAATCAACGCGGCGCTTCACGCGAAAGTGGAAAAACTGGTACACGTCAGTTCCATTGCAGCTATTGGGCGCACTAAGGGGTCGAATATTGTGAATGAAGCAACAAAATGGGAACGAAATAATTTCAATTCGGAATACGCTATTAGTAAATATTTGAGTGAAAATGAAGCCTGGCGAGGCCTGGCGGAGGGTTTAAACGTTGCGATCGTCAATCCTTCGGTCATTTTGGGTGCTGGGCGCTGGGATGACGGGCCATTAAAGTTTTTTAAACTTGTCTGGAAAAATTTTCCTTTTTATACCAAAAGTACTTCCGGCTTTGTGGATGTGCGCGATGTGGCTCGGTTTATGGTTCATTTAATGAAAAGCGATAAAACGGGCGAGCGTTATATTTTAAATGCAGAAAACCTTACTTATCAAACCATTATGAATGAAATTGCAACTAATTTGAATAAAAAACGCCCACAAATTGAAGTAACGCCTTTCATTCAGCAATTGGCTTGGCGAGCAGATTGGTTGCGTTCGCGCCTGTTTGGCAAAAAGCCTTTTATTACGAGGGAAGTCGCTCGATTGGCGATGCGCTCGTTTGAGTATGAAAATAAAAAATCCCTTAGTCAATTTGATTTTGAATACACACCGATTCGACAAACCATCGCTGAAACCAGCAGCCAATTCCGCGAAGCCGCTGAAAATGGCTTTGAGTCAAAGGTTTTACCCTTAGTCTAATCTCTAAGTCACTCCGTCTCCTTATCTCAAAATCTCCTTCGGATAACACAAATAATATTTGGTCACAATTTTTGATTGAATGCCATAATCCGCCGTTGCTGACATCGGCAGCACGCGCCCGTCCTTGTGCAAAATCTTGATTTCATCCTTAGATGTACTGTAAGCGCTATTCGTTTCCATACCGCTAAATACCAGATAATCAGTCATTTCCGAAGAAAAAGCGCCCCAATATTCTGTTTTATGGCGAATTTCTTTAATATAATCTGCTTCAAATGGCTCATTCCGCAATTCCAATTTAAACAAACGACGGTCAATCAGACACTTAGAAAAATAAGCCAGCAAAGAATCATCCGCATTCATCCAACTTTTTAAAGCGGACATCACATCGTAATCGTCCAATCGGGCAAAGCGATCCAAGAGTTCGTCCCGTTTCGATTCAAAATCTTTCTCCGTCAGATGATGATGCAAAAAAAATTCAAGATTTTCAGTAGCACGAAGATTGAAGCCGGACTCAACAAGATCACGGGCGCGGCGCAGCGTTTGCACCAGCATTTGTTCCGCCGACAGCACCGTTTTGTGCAAATACACTTGCCAATACATTAATCGCCCTGGCAATCAGGAATTTCTCGACCGAATAAATCCCTTTTCTTCCACTACCAATTCGCCATCTTTCACTGCCAGCATTTTGATGATTCGATCATAACCAATCACACCTTCGTGTACCCCTGTAAAAAAACTATCCCGATTCAAATAATCCATTCTGTCCATATCTAATTGCCCGGAAACCAATTGGTTTAGAAATCTTTTAGGGTATTCATCTAAAAAAATCTGGATTGCCAAATTTAATTTGCCGCCAAATTCATCATTTAGTTTTTGCATAAACAGCACAGACAATGTTTCATGATGCACTTGGATAAGCGCGTTTTCCAAAGTATGCGAAAAAGGCCCATGCCCAATATCGTGCAACAAAATCGCGATGCGCAGGGCTTCAGCCTCTTCGTCGCTGATGTCCACATCCTTGCTACGGAGTACATCAATGGCTTGATTCGTGAGATGAAATGCACCCAGCGCGTGATGAAAACGTGTATGCAAAGCTCCGGGATATACATAATGCGTAAGGCTCGTCTGTTTGATGCGGCGAAGGCGCTGAAAATAAGGATGCTCGATGATGTCAAATACAATGCCATCTGGTATGCCCACAAAGCCATAAACCGGGTCGTTCAATATTTTTTTGCTACGATGCATGGAATTTTTGATTGCAGATTGTTAAATATACGCTGACATTATCAATGCTCGATTTTTAGAACAAGAAAAAGGGCAAAAAGTGTTAAGATTGATCGTAAATTTCTATTTTCCGCAAAGGTGAAAAACCGCAGCAGGATTGGGCAATAATTTCAAATAAAAAACTATTTAAAAATGGCGATCTGGATACCGAACACAGGTTATCAGATGCCAGATAACAGATAACAAAAATTTAAAATGGATAAAATCAAGATACTCTGGGCGGATGATGAAATTGATCTCCTGAAACCCCAATTAATGTTCCTCGAAAAAAAAGGTTATGATGTCATTACGGTGAGTAACGGCTACGACGCGCTCGAAGAATGTGAAGCCAATAATGATATTGATGTAGTATTCCTGGATGAAAGTATGCCCGGGCTGACGGGCTTGGAAACCTTGAGCAAAATAAAAGCGGATAATCCTTTGATGCCGGTGGTAATGATTACCAAAAACGAAGCGGAAGACATCATGGAAGAAGCTTTGGGTTCGCAGATTTCTGATTATTTGATAAAACCTGTAAATCCCAATCAGATTTTACTGACGCTCAAAAAGATTATCGACAATAAGCGCCTGGTGCGGGAGAAAACGTCGAGCGATTATCAGCAACAATTTCGAGAGCTGTTTTTACGGATTCAAAGTGGCTTGAACACGGAGGAATGGGTGGAAGTTTATCGCCGAATCATTGGTTGGGAAATCAAGATTGACGAATCGAATTCGACCCAAATGTGGGACATTCTTTCGATGCAAAAAAGCGAAGCGAATAACGAGTTTTCCAAGTTTATCCTCAAAAATTATATGGATTGGATACGCAATAGCGAACATGCCCCGGTGATGTCGAATAATCTGATGCGCAGCAAGGTTTTTCCTCAATTAAAAGAAGAAGTGCCAACCATCATGCTGTTATTGGATAACCTGCGCTACGACCAATGGAAAGTCATCGAGCCCATTATTTCAGAATTGTACCGAGTAGAAGAAGAGGACTATTTTTACAGCATTCTGCCGACCTCCACGCAATATAGTCGCAACGCGATTTTCGCGGGCATGATGCCTGCTGAAATTGAAAGATATCATTCTGATTGGTGGAAAAATGACTCCGATGAAGGTGGTAAGAATTTGCACGAAGGTGATTTACTCTCGGAACAAATCCGTCGGGTATTCCGAAAACCGCTCAAGCATGAGTACATAAAAGTAACCAATGTCAACTACGCCAGACAGTTACAAGATAATATTTTTAATTATTTGAATAATGACCTGACGGCAATCGTATATAATTTTATTGATATGCTTTCGCACGCGCGCACGGAGATGGAAGTGCTGAAAGAATTGGCTGGCGATGAAAAAGCGTATCGTTCGCTGACGCGCTCTTGGTTTGTCAATTCCCCTTTGTGGGCTGCCCTGCAACGCGCCGCCGAACGCGATATACAACTCATCATCACCACCGATCACGGTACCATCCGCGTGAATACACCTTCCAAAGTGGTGGGCGACCGCGAAACGACTACGAATCTTCGTTATAAAGTTGGTAGAAATCTACAATATGATCGAAAAGACGTACTCGAAGTGCGCGACCCGGAAAAAGCGGGGCTTCCACGACCCAATGTAAGCTCTACCTTCATTTTTGCGAAGGAGGATAAATTTTTCTTATATCCTAATAATTATAATTATTACAATAATTATTATAAAAATACTTTTCAGCACGGCGGTATATCATTAGAAGAAATGATTTGTCCGGTGATACGATTGAGAACAAAGTAATACTCTGGTTTCTAAAAAATATTATGATTTTTAATTTTCTGATTGCTTGTCCTTTCTGAAAAGAAGGATTTGCTGTCGAAAAGAAGGCAGTAATTCTTCTAAATATTTAATGTTGCTCGAAATACATCAAAGATGACGATGAAAAGTTGGAATTTGGCAATATTTTGTTGATAATCAATATTTTTATCAATTGTAAGAAGCATATCAAATCCCGCTTCTTCCGTTGCTTTCAGCAACTTTCCATTTTTAAGTCCACTAAAACCCATTTCTGCGACAGTAGCAACCTCAAAATCAGAGAGTAGCTTTTTCAACTCGTGCGTAACGCATTCATCCAGCAAAATTTTCATGTAAAATCTCTGTTGAGGCGGCGATTAATTTGATAAGACATTTCCAGCACTTGTTCTACCTGCTCTTCTTTTACTGTTGGAAAATCCATAGAAATTTTTCAATTGAATCGCCTTCTTCAAATAATCAAACAAATTTTTGATCGGAACACGTGTTCCCGCAAAAACTGGGGTGCCACCCAAAATTTCTTTATCAATATTTACGACTGTACTCATTGCTTTTTTTCCACAATTTACAAAATTGCAGCAAAAATTCAAACAGGCTCTATATTTTGACCTGTATTTACAAGGAATCTTTGCTTATTTTTAACGCTGAAATAGTCCATAATTCAATGTACACCAGAGACGAACAACGTGCTTTTTTTGAGCTTTCCAAAAAATATTTGAGCCAGGATGGCGCAATCGCTGCGACGCCTACAGCCCAGCAAATGGAGGGCTTGCGCCGCCTTATTATTTATCATGAATGGCGTTATTACATTCTTAATGATCCCGTCGTGAGTGATTTTGAGTACGATCAATTGTATAAACAGTTGGAAAAACTGGAAGAAGCGCATCCTGAATTGGTGACGCCCGACTCCCCTACCCAGCGCGTATCTGCCGATTTGAACTCAGAATTTCCGGAAGTGGCGCATCTCACGCCGATGTTGTCTTTGGCGAATTCATATAACGAAGAAGACTTATTTGATTTTGACGGACAAATCAAGCGCCTCTTGGGTTTTGCGGAAGATGCGGATATTGAATATGCGGTAGAACCCAAGTTTGACGGGGGTAGCATCGCTTTGGTGTATGAGGGTGATCGCCTTGTTCGTGCCGCCACCCGCGGCAATGGTGTGATGGGTGAAGAAATGACCGCCAATGCTCGTGTGATTCGTTCGATTCCTTTGAAAGCTAATTTTTCGGAATACGGCATTTTTCGAGTGGAATTGCGCGGCGAAGTCTTGATTCGCAAGGATATATTCAAAAAAATGAATATACAAAGAGCCGAGCAAGGCTTGACTTTGTTTGCCAATCCGCGCAACACAGCGGCCGGCGGATTAAGAATAAAAGACCCGAAAGAAGCGGCGCAGCGCGGCATGGAAGCTTTTGTTTATACCCTGGGCTACGCCGTTGATCAAAATGGAAATAATGTATTAAATCGCTTTGCTACGCATTGGGAAAGCCTGGATTTGCTGGATAAATTGGGGTTTAAAGTGCCAGCTGTTGAACGAAAGATTTGCAAGAATATCAAAGAAGTGGTGGATTTTTGTCACGAATGGCAGGAAAAACGCGACACGTATCCTTACGAAATCGATGGCATGGTGGTGAAAATTAATAGTCGTGAAATCCAGGAACGAAGCGGCTATACCGCGCACCATCCGCGCTGGGCGATTGCCTTCAAATTCCGCGCCAAGCAAGCGACTTCCAAGTTGATTCATGTGGAATATCAAGTCGGGAAAATTGGCTCGATTACACCGGTCGCAAAATTAGAGCCTGTGCAGTTGGCAGGTGTCACCGTTTCGTCGGTTTCGCTTCATAATGAGGACTTTATCAAGAGTAAAGACTTGCGCTTGGGCGATACGGTTCTGGTAGAACGCGCTGGCGACGTGATTCCTTATATTGTAAAACCGATGGAAGAACTGCGTGATGGCAGCGAGCAACCGATTGAGTTTCCAAGATATTGCCCGATCAATGACACCAAAACGCCCGTCGCGCTTGTGCGCGAAGAGGATGAAGCCGCCTGGCGTTGCCCGACTTGTGTCTGTGGCGCGCAAGATTTGCAACGCATTATTTTTCATGTTTCCAAGGATGCGATGGATATTGAAGGAATGGGCAAGTCTATCATTGAGCGTTTCTTTGATTTGGGCTGGATTCGAACCATCGCAGATGTGTACAATTTAGATTATGAACAAATTGCTGATTTAGAAGGCTTTGGTAAAAAATCTGCTGAAAATCTGCGCAAAAATATCGAAAAAGCAAAGCAAAATCCGATTCAAAGATTATTGCATAGCTTGAGCATTCACCATCTTGGTAAAAAAGTTTCTAAACTGTTAGCAGCTGAAATTCAGCACGTTTTGGATTTAAAAAACTGGACATTAGAAGATTTTACCCATATCAAGGATGTCGGCCCGATTGTCGCTGAAAATGTGATGCTTTGGTTTCAAAATGAAAAAAATATCGCGCTGCTGGAAGAAATGGAAGCATTGGGTGTGAATTTGAAGCAAACCGACGAAGATCGACCGAAAGCGCGCGTCACCGAAGGCCCATTTGCAGGGAAAACGATCTTATTTACAGGTACTTTGCAAAAAATGGGTCGCAAGGAAGCGCAAGAAAAGGCTGAATCTCTCGGTGCGAAAAACATTAGCGCGGTGAGCAGCAATCTCAATATTTTGGTGGTAGGCGAGGCCGCTGGTTCCAAACTCAAGAAAGCGCAAGAATTGGGTACGGTGCAAATTTTGACCGAAGACGAGTTTTTACAATTGATTGATGGGGCTGCATCTTGATTTTTATATAATATTTTTCTTAATTATATATCCCCCATTTGGGGTAAATGTGACCATAAAAAAATTAGTTACATTTGCTTTTAATGTAGATACTTGATTTTGTTACACCTATACAAGCCTAAGCCCATGCGCCGCGTTTTAATCGTAGATGATGAGAAACATATTCAAGAAGCCCTCCGAAGCATTCTTGCGCAAAAAAAGACTGATTATCATGTAATTGGCGTTTTTTCTGATTGTGAGAATCTAAAAGAAAATATCAATAGATTGATGCCAGATATCGTCTTGATGGATATTCGAATGAATAATGATGATACTTCAGGTTTAAGGGGTTTACGCCTCATCAAAGAAAACTTTCCTAAGGTAAAAGTCCTCATGATTACAATAGAAGAGGACAACAAAAAAATCATGAAGGCGGTCAAGAATCAAGCGGACGGATATATGCTAAAAAGCGAATTGGGCTCTACTTTATTTAAAGCAATAGATATAATCTTTGATGGCGGCTTGTACATGAATGGGAAAGTGACTCGAAAAATGGGCGAGGAAATCGCAAAAAATGAAGCTAAAAAAAGGCTTTTGCTGAATGGGCTGACCAATGCGGAGCAACATATAGTAGAATCTGTAATGGATGGGCACCTGGAATACAAGGAAGTAGCCAAAGATTTAAACAAAAGTGTGGAAACTGTGAAAACCCAGTTTCGAGGCATTTTCCGCAAATTGGGTATCCAATCCAAAATAGAGCTTGTTTTTGCCATATTTAAAGGCAAGCAGAAAATTTAGGTTTCACCCAAACGTGGTATTTACATCCCTGGATTTATTACATAAATTTGTGTTTTTAATCAATCTTTCGAATCAGAAAGACGATTGCTCTGTGTGATCCTGTTTAGCCAAATGTTGCCAGAGAAAAAAGAGGACATTTCAAAAATTTTCCTGGTCAATCTCATCGCCCGGCTTCCTTTTCTATCACTCACCTGCTTCTCAAAAAAACTAAATCCTTGATGCATATCACCCAAATGGGTGATATTTTATACCATAAATAGGTTATATTTTGGGAAGGATATATCATTATGTTACAACCTAAATTTTACTTCCTATGATTTACTTAAAAATTGCTTCGGTTAAATTTAGCGAAACAGAGACCAATGATCCCGACCTTTATCTTGGGCGGTTTTCCAGAACTTACATCGAGAATTTATTAAAAAATTCTACCGATGATGTTTTTTCTGTATATTTCAACCAGGAAGAACTGGGCAGCCCGGGAAGTTCGGTACGTATTACCTTAGGTGCATACCAAGGTCCAGGCACGCGCGATGACGGGGATTACTTCCCTCCATGTCCGCCGAATTGCTATCCTTGATATTCAACTCGGGAGGCTGCTAAAAATCTGGATATGAAAAAATGTTTATTGAGCATTTCCATTGTATTGTTACCATTTTTGGCAGCCTTTTGCCAACCGCAGCGATTGTATTTCCACCACTTGGCAGCAGAAAGAGAAGGCGAGCTTTCTCAAGCGACCAACTTTTTTGTTTTTAAAGATTCTAAAGGCTTTCTTTGGGTAAGTTCTATTAATGGACTCAACCGTTTTGACGGGCACACGGTAAAGGTATATTCATCCAATACCCCTGACACGCTTTATAGTATGTTTGGCAATAATATTCAAAGTCCTTTCTATGAGGATTCTAAGGAAAATATTTGGTTTTCTACTTATGAAGGCATCAATTGTTATATTCGAAAGCACGATCATTTCATTCATGATACAATAATGGTAAATGGTAGGTCGGTAGAAGGATATTATATAGCCCATCTTGATGCTAATAATAATCTTTGGCTAATGATACAAAAGGAGGGTATCTTTCAGTATAATATTAAGACAAAGGAAAAAAAACATTTACATGATATTTTTGATCCAGCACTGCGACTAAAAATTTATGCAGATAAAGCAAGTGGAAAGATAAGTCGCTCATTTGTTTATGGACAGGGGATAGCAGGGCTGCAAGTTTTTGACTATCCGGATCCTAACAACTATAGTAAATTTCAAACTCAAATTTTTTTTGATGGATCTTCTAAAGAGAAACTATTTGAAAGTATGATCGTTTTTGACGTCCTCCCCGAATCAGACACCTTGGTTTGGGTAAGTACGCCAAATAATATCATAGCGCTCAATCCCATCAAAAAATCGCTTCAATTTTATAATCAATTCCCAAATGTAACTCATATTGAGCCATTTAAAGATCATTACTTTTTATTATCTTCATTAGAAAACGGATTAATACTTTTTGATAAAAGAACTCGGCAAGTTGTAGCTAATTATCGCCAACAAGTAAATAACCCTCATTCCTTGAGCAGCAATTCGTTGCCTAGCGTATATGTAGACAGAGATGGCATTATATGGGTATCCGTAAATAATAAAGGGCTTGACTTTGCGCATCCTGATAATCTCAAATTCGACTTATTACTCCCTCCGTCCGAAGATGTACCGTGGAAAGAAAGCAGGATCACAGCTTTAGCAAAAGACCAACGCGGAAATATTTGGTGTGGCACTAATGGAAAAGGTATATTCTCGATTACACCCGAAGGGAAATTGAACAGCATTTTAAAGATAGAAAATACTGAACGTACTTATAATACGATCATTTCTATACTGCCTGATAATCAAGACAGAATTTGGATAATGACCTGGGGAGGGATTTTGCTTTACAATGTAAAGTCCAGGGTCTTTGAGTCCGTAACACCTAATAATGAAGTGTTTTATCATGCGACTCAATTGCAAAATGGACAAATACTTTTTGGTGCTTATAGAGGTGGGGTTTATGAGTTAGTGGAAAGATCCGATCAAAATCCTCAACTAAAGAAAATTGAATCTTTAAAGAGTCAAAAACCATATTTTCCTCTTTACCAGCCAAAAATGGTTTGCTATGGACCTGTGAAAACTCTGCAGGCGTTGTGATATTTGACCAAGTAAATAATTATAAAATAATTGATTCGCTACCTATCAAAGGGATAACGACTGGATTTTATGAGGATCCCGATAATTCAATCATGTGGCTTGCCAATACAAATGGGTTGATTGAATACCATCTCAAGACCAAGAAAATGAGGATTTATGATCAAGATGCTGGCTTAGTCAGTCAGGCGATTCAAAGCATACTACCAGATGACCAGGACAATCTTTGGTTGAGTACTTCGAGAGGCTTGATCCGGTTTAATCGTAAAACCAAAGAAGTCAAGAATTTCAGCCGTGCCGATGGTTTATCATCAACAGAATTTTATATGCTTAGTGCTCTGAAAACAGAGAATGGCAAGCTATTATTTGGTTCGGTGAGCGGTATTACCTCTGTTGATCCACAAAATTTTAAGTTGCTTCCGCCTAACCAAAAAGCCCAGATCACCGGAATCATGGTAAACGATGAGGTATTAAATGACTTGGTTTGTCAGGAAACGGATGCCACGAACGTAAGTGAAATCAAGCAAATCGTATTAAAACACAATCAGAATATCCTCACTTTTGAATTTGCTGCCTTAGAATACAGCGACCCCGAAAACAGTCGCTTCGAATATATATTAGAAAATTATGAAGAAGCCTGGGTTGGCCCAATTAAGGAAGGCCGAGTGCGTTATCCGAATCTTCCACCCGGGAATTATACTTTCAAAATAAGAGTCATTAATTCTGATGGTGTGCCCAGTGTTGCTACCACCGATCTGAAAATCACGATTCAAAAACCCTGGTGGGCGACCTGGTGGGCACGCACCCTGGAAATATTATTAGGTATTGTAATTTTTCTTGGGATTATTTACTTTATCCTGCGCCCCAGATTGGCAGTAGCGGAAGTTCGTCAGCGCATTTCAGCAGATTTACATGATGACATTGGCTCAGCGCTTACTGCAGTAAAAATTGCCAGTCAGCTATCCCTTTCTGGCTCACCTGAAAACGGTCATTATAAAAAAGCGATGACTAGTGTTGCAGAAATTTCCAGCGAAACTTTAGATAAAATGCGCGACATTATCTGGGCTAATAATCCTGAGAATAATCTCCTCGAAGATGTAGTATTGCGAATGCGCACTGATGCTCAACGCATCCTGCCTGAAAGTATGGAGTTGGAGTTAGATTCGAGTACATTGCCTTTGAAAGAAAAGTTGCCTGGTGATAAACGCTATCATATGCACCTCATTTTTAAAGAAGCACTCATCAATGCTGTGAAATATTCTGAAGCATCCACCTTAAAAGTGACCCTCACTAAACAACAACGCAAGCTTATTTTAAAAATAGCGGACGATGGGAATGGGTTTCCAGAGGAAAAACCGGAAGAGAGCAGCACCAGTGGAGGCAACGGATTGCGCAATATGCGAGACCGCGCCAAAAAATTGAATGGCACTGTTGAGATCATATCCAAGCCCCAAAAAGGTGTGACCGTGTTACTAAATTTTCCTACGCGCGAATCGTATTGGATCAGATTTGTTCGAGCTACAAAAAGATTAATAAATCTCATTTACCCACTTGTTTAGGTGATGTGCGCAGTATCTAATTAGCTTATTTTTGCATACGATTGAAAATTGATACGAACCATGATAAAATATCAAGTACTCGTTTACGAGGACAATGACGATCTCAGAACATACATCAAAAGCATCCTCGATACTAAAAAAGAAATCTACGAAGTTATTGGCGACTTTCCTGATTGCAGCAATATTTTGGAAGAAGTAAAGCGCCTAAAACCCAATATTGTTCTGCTCGATATCAGAATGCCCAATGTGAATGGATTAGAAGGTTTGAACATCATCAAAAAAAATTTTGAATCCGTCAAGGTATTGATGCTGACCGATTTCAATGACGATAAATACATCCTCAAAGCGATTCAATTGGGCTGCGACGGCTATATGCTAAAAGGAGAACTGCCTTTTGGGCTGGAAAAAGCATTAAAAATTATTACCGATGGCGAAGGACACCTTACACCATCTGTTGCCAAAAAAGCGATGCAATTACTTTCCAAACCTGACTTCAAAACCGCAGAATACAGCTTGACTTCCAAGCAACAGGAAGTGTTGAATTTACTTGCCAAAGCTTACTCTTATAAGGAAATCGCTACCCAGCTCAAGGTAAGCGTCGATACCATTGGTACTCATATCAAGCAGATTTATGACAAATTGCAGGTAAACTCTAAGGCCGGAGCGGTTCGCAAAGCATTTGAAGAAGGATTGGTGAAATTAGATTAGCGGCCTCACCTATTTATGTGATGCGCGATAAAAAAAAATACCACAACTTTGCTTTGTGTCTCAAAAAACCAAATTTATTAATGAGGCACGGGTTTCATAGTCATTGTAAAATGCTTTACTATTCCCCCTAAGCTTCCCGAAATTGAAAAATTATTTCAGGATATTACCTATTTATGTGATGCGGAATTTCCTGATGTACCCGATCTTTGCATCGTGGCTTCAAAGAACCAAATATTTATTTCGTTTGGCACGGTTTCATTAGTCATGTAAACACCTGAAAGCTGGCGCTTTATAATAGACTCTTGAGTACCTCTAAAATTAAATCCCATTTAAGCATACCTTTTTCGCTCAGTTTGCACAAAAAAAAAGCGAGCTGAGCGATTTTTTTTTATACAACCCCAAAAACAAAGATCCCTCACATGAACAACACTATCAAGCTAAAACATAATATTTTTAGGTCTAATTTCAAGACGTGGTTGGCATTCCTTTCCTTTCAAGGATGCCAATTTTTTTTATTGCATTTTAAGCCATTTATCCTTAATGCTTTTTTATAAAAATCTTGATTTCAGCTCCGGCGTAGGAATCATACAACTCTCTTGTTTGCCGAACCAACGATAGCGATTCTTCGCAATCCAATTATAAATACTATCACGAACGAATTTTGGAATAATTCTAAAAATTACGAGCAAAGACCACCAGCCACCCAAACCTTTCGCCACGCGCAGCGGCACATCCGAATGCGTATAAAATTTGCCATTTTCCCACAACACGACGGTACTCAAATCCTTTGTCGGCATCCTGGCTTCTTGCAATAATTCTTGCCCTACTTCTGACTGCAAAGCGGTAAATCGGAATTTCGCTTTTGGATCGCGCAGAATAACAAATTGCACAAAACCATTACATAGATTACAAACCCCATCAAATAGCAGAATTGGCTTATCCCTTGGAATATTTAATTTGGGATGGTCAATATTTAATGATGCATCTGTTTGCATAGAAATCCATTTGTAATAAAAAGGAAAAAGAACGGGTTTTGTTTTGTGAAAAAATTGGCGCAATTTAGAATCAAGAAATGACCGCGATGTTGCATATTGATTTGCTGACCCTGTTCGCCGTTTTGGGCATTGCCCAGGCGCTTTTTTTTGCTATTTTTATTTTGGCAAAAAATCATAAACAATTGTTTAACAAAGTTTTAGCTTTGCTATTATTGGTCACGAGCATCCGAATCGCCAAGAATATTGTCGTGCATATCCGTGAAATTGATCCTGACTTTTCGATGCCTTATCGCCTTTGGCGTATGCTGGTCAATATAGGGTTAACGCATCAATTCGCTATCGGCCCGCTATTTTTTTTATATTTTTTGTTTAGAATTCAAAACCAAAACCGTTTTCCCAAGCAATATTTGCTTCATTTTATTCCTTTTGCAACGCTTTTGGCCCTATCCTTTGTAATCGAATGGAATTTTTGGAAAAACGGTGGGCTCTGGGTCTCGTATATACATATTTTAATTTATTATTTATTTTCGCTTCATTTATACCGAAATGCAAAAGAATTATCTACAAAAACGCAGTCCTGGCTGCGCAATCTGCTGCTACTTGCAGGCATAATGATGCTTGCTTACTCTCCAGCTTTATTTAAATATATGGGCTATATCAATGGCGCACTGATTTATACAATTGGTATTTATTTCGCAACCTCAATTTTATTGGGCAATCCGATTATTTTAAATAGAAAAAAAGAAAAATATGAAAGTTCAGCACTGCGTCCACGAGATTCCAATGAACTAAAGGCAAAATTAGAAGCACACATCGCAATGAACAAGCCTTATCTTGATCCCGATTTAACATTAACAAGCCTCGCAAAGCAACTCGATACCTCGCCCAATTATTTGTCGCAAGTTATCAATGAGCAATTTGGCAAAAACTTTTCCGATTTTATTAATGCGTATCGTATTGAAACCGTGAAAGAAATGCTCACCAATACCGATTATCATGCTTTGAAAATTGCCAGCCTCGCTTTTGACAGCGGCTTCAATTCATTAGCAACTTTCAACGCTTTATTCAAAAAGCAAGTCGGCATGACACCTTCCGCTTATCGCAAACAAATTTCAGGATTAAAAAATGCCTGAAACACTCCTGAAATTATAATTCTGGTAGCCAATTTCGATAAAGACCGCGTGATTTGTCGTCAAGATTTATTAATCCTTAAAATTTGATTCAATGAAAAACAAAATCACCTGGCTGGGATTTTTACTCCTTTTAGCAGGAAATTACCTTTTCGGACAAGACAACGCCATTCAAAAAGAAATTGACGAGCAAGTCTGGTTGCCTTTTATCAAAACATTCAATGCCTTTGATGGCGAGGGTTTTAATGCTTTGCACACCAAAGATGTGCTCCGTGCTGCCTTGGGGCATCCAGGTTGGTGAAGAATATTGGAAAGGCAATGTGGAAGGCAGCAAAAGAAACAAAGAGGCAGGTGTCACTCGCAGCATCGCTTTTCGATTTGAGCATCGCGTCGCCAATGATTCTATTGCTTATGAAGTGGGGTATTACAAAATAAAATCCGCCCGCAATGGCGAAGAACGCACTGGATATGGGCGTTTCGACGTGGTGCTAAAAAAAATAGACGGCGTTTGGAAAATCGCGCAAGACTGGGATGTGGACAATATCAACGGCAAAAAACTGACAGAAGAAGACTTTATTGGGAATAGCGCTGGTAAGATTTATCAATAATTTTTCCAAGTATTAAAATGGTTGTAAGCTACAAGCCTCAAGCAGCAAGTTTTGGCGAATATTTAGTCCATGACGAGCTTGTAGCTTGAGGCTTACAGCTTGCATCACCTAAAAAAATCACCCAACTTTTTAAATAAAAGCTATGAAAAGAAGAGATTTTATTCACCTGACACCATCCGCTATTGCCTTGACAATGCTGAATGCGCATTATTTAGTTGCTGGATCGAATACTTTTACGTCTCCAACATCTGACAAGCCGCGCATCAAAGCGCTGCGATTGCTCACTGCTTCACCACTGCGCGAAATGAAAGCCTTTTATGGCGATTTGCTTGGATTGCCCATTCTTGCTGAAAATGCAAAAGAATTGACCATACAAACCGGCTTATCGGAGCTTACTTTTTTGAAAATCAATGAGAAAGATATTCGACCTTTCTATCATTTTGCATTCAATATTCCGCAGAATAAAATTGAAGCGGCTTTCAAATGGCAACAAGCAAAGACACCGCTGGTCAATCCGCGCCCGGGAATGCCAGGTGACCCAACCAAAGATATTATTCATTTTCCGCATTGGAATGCGCATTCTATTTTCTTTTTAGACCCTGCGGGAAATCTGGTGGAATATATCGCTCGGCATGATTTGAAAAACGATGCAAAAGGCTCATTTTCAGCCAATGATATTCTGTACGCCAGTGAAATCGGGCTTATCCTGAACGATGTGCAATCCGTTCGTGCCTTAATTGAAGACCAATTTAAATTGACCCCCTACCGAGGCTCTGGCAATTTTATGCCGATGGGCGATGAATATGGACTTTTACTTTTGCTCGAAAAAGGCGGGCAGTGGACGAGCCATCCGGGACAAGTAAATAAAACCGATATTTTTGATACAACTGTCCATATTCGTTCTGATATAATAAATAACTGGTATCCAAAAGATTATCCTTATAAAATTATAACAAAGTAAATAAAAATATAAGCTATGAATCATAACTCATTATATAAATTAATGTCGCGGCGTCAATTCACTCAAAATATGGCGGCCACCGCGTTAATCACTGCCTTGCATCCTTCTTTTGCATTTTGTAATTTAATGCCAAAAATGGCAAAGCCTACCGCCCGCATCAAAAGTCTGCATCTCTTAACTGCTGCGCCTTTGGCAGAGATGAAACATTTTTATCATAACTTGCTGGAACTGCCTATTTTAAATGAAAAACCCAAGGAATTAAGCGTTCGCGCGGGTGAAACGGATATTACTTTTCTGAAAATAGATGCATCGCAGCAACCTTTTTATCACTTTGCTTTCAACATTCCTGAGAATAAAATCATCGCTGCCAGAATTTGGCAAAAAGAGCGTTCGCCGCTGTTCGCTACGCCATCGCACATGATCGATCCCGACTATCCTGATGATATTCGACATTTTCGGAATTGGAATGCGCATTCGGTTTTCTTTTGGGATCCTGCTGGAAATATCCTGGAATACATCGCTCGGCACGACTTGAAAAATAAGGCTTCTGGCGACTTCAGCGGCAAAGATATTCTTTGTGCCAGCGAAATCGGTTTTGTGGTGGATGACGCAACGAATACAGCAGAATTGGTAAAAACGGCATTTGGATTAGTGCAATATCGCAATGGGGATGAGAATTTCAGAGCCATCGGCGACGAAATGGGCTTGTTATTAATATTCAAACGAGGCAGACAAATCGGCGACCAAACTGGCGGCAAACCAAAATTTTGTAATGAAATTTTTAAAACGGGAGTCGAAATTCAAGGTGCTCCGGATAAGAAACTCTCCATTCCAGGTTACCCATATCAAATTTCAGCTATGTAAAACTAACTGAAAATAAAAAATATCTGGTGACTATGGAGTCATCAGATGTTTTATTCACTCAAAAAGCGCTTTATACAATTCTTCAATTTTGCCAATGGGTTTCACCTGGATTTTATATCTACTAAAATCCAAGCCTTTAATATTATATTTTGAAATAAAAATTTGGCGAAAGCCCAAGCGATCCGCTTCTTGTATCCTTTGTTCGATGCGGTTGACCGCGCGAATTTCGCCGGAAAGCCCCACTTCTCCTGCAAAACAGTATTTATCTGGAATCGCAATATCTTCGAGCGAAGAAATCAAGGCGCTGACAATGGCCAGATCAATAGCAGGATCATCCACGCGGATACCCCCGGCAATATTGAGGAAAACATCGTTTTGACCAAAAGCAAAGCCCCCGCGTTTCTCCAGCACGGCAAGCAACATACTCAGTCGGCGCAAATCAAAGCCCGTCGCCGAGCGTTGGGGCGTGCCATACACGGCCTTACTCACCAAAGCTTGGGTTTCGATGAGCATCGGTCGCATGCCTTCCATGGTGGCAGCGATAGCGCTACCGCTCAAATCCTCATCCTTTTGTGAAATAAGTAATTCTGAGGGGTTGGAGACTTCCCGAAGCCCCACGGATTGCATTTCATAAATACCCAATTCGTCGGTAGAGCCGAAACGATTCTTCAATGTACGCAAAACACGATATGTATAGTGTTGATCTCCTTCAAATTGCAACACTGCATCCACGATATGTTCCAGTAATTTTGGCCCAGCGATCGAGCCATCTTTCGTAATATGTCCAATAATAAAAACAGGAATATTGGTTTCTTTCGCAAAACGCTGGAGCTCGCCCGCGCACTCGCGTACCTGCGAAATGCTGCCAGGGGTACTTTCTATATGCGGGGAAGCCAGGGTCTGAATAGAATCAATAACAATCATATCAGGGCCCAATTCTTGCGAATGTGTCAAAATTTTTGTCGTATTGGTTTCTGTTAATATATAACAATCTGATTTTTTATCACTTATGCGATCTGCTCTCATTTTAATTTGTTCTTCTGATTCTTCACCCGATACATAGAGCACTTTCGCATTGACGCTCAAGGCTACTTGCAGCATCAAAGTGGACTTACCAATGCCGGGCTGTCCGCCAATCAGAATCAATGACCCCGAAACAATGCCACCGCCCAAAACTCGGTTCAATTCTTTGTCGGGCGTGATCAATCTTTGGGTATTGCCCGCCACAATTTCTTCCAGCAACACCGGTTTAGGGCCGGATCGCCCGTCAGATGTGCCTTTCCAGGCGCGGCGCTTTTCTTCCTGCGTCGTTTCTTTTGAAATTACTTCTTCTCTATATGTGTTCCATTCGCCACAAGATGGACACTGCCCAACCCATTTGGGAGATTCCGAGCCGCAGTTGGCACAGATAAATATTTTTTTAATTTTTGCCAAGATTTTTTATTTTAAAAGCCTGTTTATCAGAATATTACACACCAAACCAATGCTTATTTTACAACTTTAACAACATAAGTTTGCATATTATGCAAAAAAAGTACAACTTAGACTGTCAAAAGTTGTGACTTTATGATGTAATAGACCGTCATAAATAAGTTCCTTAAAAGTAAGGATAAAAGGAATTTTGCAGATTTGGACAAAAAATAGAGAAAAATACTTGCATATTTTCGTACAAAAGTATTTTATTTGCGTGTCCATACAAAGATTTTAAAGAAAATCCTCTTGTATATTTGCGAAGAATGCGTTAACTTTGTGTTAATTAATAATAAGATTCTCAACTGCGTGTAGAATGTTTTGTTGTCGAAAGATGAGAATAGGGGAATAATATCATTTTATGATATAGAATATTCATATGTAGATTGTTTTCATTTGGTTTTTTGGGGTTATACAGGGTGCAGCGTTTTACGTTGCCCCTGTTTTTTTTATACCATATTGAAAAATTGCATCATTCCTTGATAAGTAATAATCCCCAAAATTAGTGATGCCTCCTTTATTTTATCTTTCCATTTGCTTTTCGCTTTTGCTAAAGTTATCAGTTTTAACCAAAGCTTTATGTTTTTAAGAATTCTTCACCAAAATGAAGTTTTTATTTACAATCTTTAAAATTATAATAACCACGGCTTAACTCCTTTTAACAAGCAAGTCGCTCATCTTTGCTTCATCAAAGCACAAAAAACTTTATTCACGAACCAAAACAATCTACAATTATGAAAACGACACCCAAAATGTCTGCCCTGTTAGTTCTGTTATTGACTATTTCTGCTGCTGTCAGCGCTCAAAATATTTCGATTGGTCTGCGCGGAGGGCTTCACCTTCCGAATGTATATGTCACCGATGGGATTGAAAATTTGACACCCGATTTTAAAAGTTACACAGCCGCCAGTATTGCCGCGGTTGCGGAGATCGGCTTCGGTCAACATTTTGCTATTCAACCTGAATTTGCCTATGTCGGCAAAGGATTTAAAGTCGCCGAAGATTTCGCGCTTGACTTATTCAATATTCCTTTGCCTGTAGGCGTCACTGCTGAATCAAGATTCAATTACCTGGAATTGCCTGTATTGGCAAAAGTAAAATTTGGCAACGAAATAGTAGGAGGATACATCACAGCAGGCCCTACGCTTGGCTATGCCCTGAGCGGCCGACTCATCACCAGAGCCAATGCTTTGGTAGAATTTAAAGTTTCCGACTCCGATATTAATCTCGATGCGATTGATTATGAGCGTTTTGAAGTAGGCGCGGTGGCAGGCGCAGGCTTGACCGTGAATACTAGTTTTGGACAATTGTTCGCAGATGCTCGCTACTCAAGAGGTTTTACCGAATTATATGATATTCCTATTATAGATGAAAAAATCAGAAACCAAGGCATTGCATTCAACGTTGGCTTCTTAGTGCCTATTGGCGGAAAGCAAATCCGTCCGTAATACTTGGAGACGAGGTGATAGGGTGAAAATTCTCCTATCACCCATCCCCCTATCTCCCCTCGCCATATTCTTGTTCCAACAACAAATCAATATCTTTCATAAACTGATCGACCGAAGCTGGATCGGTGCCATCACAAAACGAGCGCACGCGCCTGTTTTTATCCACCAAAATAAACCGTCCGCTATGATCGAAGCCGCCGGGAGCAGTGGGGTCTTCCTTTGCAATACTGAAATAATCCTCAGCAATTTGATAAATCGAATCCTTCTCACCCGTCACCAAATGCCATTTACGGGATTCCACATTTAAATTACGGGCATAATTTTTCAAAGCGCCCACCGAATCGCGCTTGGGATCAACCGTATGTGCGAGCAAGACCACCCGATTATCATTCTCAAACCGTTCATAAAGTCGAAGCATTTGCTTTGCCGTTTTGGGGCAAATCGTCGGGCAGGAAATGAAGAAAAAGTCCACCACATAAGCCTTTCCGGCAAATGTTTCATTCGTCACCAAATTACTATCCTGATCCACAAAAGCAAAATCAGGAATCGTGTGAAAGATCGTATCTCCATTTACAAAGTCGCGCTCACCCAGAATGGGCAAGGGCTGCGGCGTCCGATTGCAGGCAAAGAAAAAAACACTAAGCATTAACAAACTCCAATACAATCTCATGGTCTAATTTTTTGGAAATTCAACGCTACTTCTTCCTCAATGGTTGCTTGCAAATGTAAGGTTATCCTCCATTTTATTAAAGTTTTACAATTCTTATTGTCTGAATTACAATAAGTCGCAACAAAATTATATTTTGCCTTCCCAAAATGAGCTTTGAATAAATCCTATTTTTTTTACCTTTAGCACAAAATTAATTGGGAATCATAGAAACGAACTAAAATCATCCATGAAAAAAGTTCTCCTACTTTTCGCAATCGCAATTATCTTACTTTCAGTCGGTTGTAAACAAGCAACCAAATCGGATTATACACGCGCGCATGATCCTTGGGTATTCCGCTCGGTGTTGGATAGCATCCCAAGAATGCTGACCGTAGCCCTGAATGACAATCTTTGGGCGGCTTACAGTGTTCAAACAGGCGCTTTGTATAAAGTTTGGAAGGGCAGCGTCAATTTTGATGGTGCGGTCTATACGACTGCGCATGGCCCGCAGCCAAGTACTTTGGGCGATGCTTATTTTGAAAATGAGTTTTCTGAGCCGTGGACGATCATTCGCAATAACAAAGCCGAGCAACCAGGTATTCAGTTTCGCGGACACCGTTTCCAGAAAGGACAAGTGACTATTAATTATGAGCTTCAACTCAGTGATGGCGTCACGATCAAGGTGCATGAAACGCCGGAATACGTGACCAATAAGCAAGGTTTGCAAGGATTTGAGCGTACTTTTGAATTGGAAGACGTTCCTTCCGGTGCGCAGTTGTTGTTCAAAGCGAATTTGAATTCTATTGCTCTCGAAAGCAATATTGTAGCGGAAGGTGGCGAATTTCAGATTTCTAAAACGGAAACTTATGAAAAGAATGGCTTGATGGCGATGGCGGTAGAAGGACAATTGTTCTTGAACCCAAAGGGCAAAACCGTTTTTACGACTTATTTCGTGAATCAGCCGATGATTGAAAATCAGAATAAAATTGCCGGCGCAGAAGAAGAAGATTTACCCCTTGGAATGCGCCTAATCTCTCGCAGCGACTGTAAAACCTGCCACAATACTTTTGTAAAAACCATCGGTCCTTCTTATGTAGATGTGGCAAAAAAATATGAAAATACCTCCGCCAATGTGGCTATGCTGGTCGGGAAAGTAAAAAACGGCGGTAGCGGCGTGTGGGGTGAAGCGGCAATGACCGCACACCCTGACCTGGACGAGCGCGACATCACGGAAATGGTTAAATATATTATGGAATTGGATGCGGAGGAAGAAGCAGTTGCAAAACCCCAAAACTCAAGCACGGCGGCGGTTTCAGAGGATGATGCAGTGCCCGCTGCACAAGGAGTGGCAACAGAAGATTTGCTTCCGGGCGCATTTGGTAAAGTTTTTGTCTTGAGTCAAATGCCTCAGGTTTTGGCGGACGTTAATTTTAGTCAAAAGCCAACATTCACGGGCGTTTTCCAGATGGTGTCCATGGCCGATGCTGATTTTGAAGGTTTGCAAGATAATTTTGCGGTCGAGGTTTCGGGCTATTTGAGTATTCCCAAAACAAATAATTACGTCTTCCGGCTTTCTTCGGATGACGGAAGTATTTTAACCATTGACGATCAAGAAGTTATCAATTTTGACGGTTTGCATGGCGCCGAGCCGCGCGATGCGGAATTGATCCTGGCAGAAGGTTATCATCCTTTCAAAATTCAATATTTCCAGGGCGGTGGCGGCAAGCTATTGCGATTGGAATGGAGTTCGCCCGATTTAGGAGAATTTCAAATTGTTCCGACAACAGCTTTCAAACATACTATAAATCAAGAGGTTATCTCTGATGCAACGATTTCTTTTGCGAAAGCAAAGCGCATTCCCGGTGATAAATCTGCCTTGACGGCGGTGCATCCGAGTTATGATTTGAGCCAGGCGCGACCCGATGATTTTATGCCAAAAGTAGGTGGCATGGACTTTCTACCTGATGGGCGTTTGGTGGTTTCTACCTGGGATGCGGACGGTGCGGTTTATTTATTAGACGGCGTACAAAATACTGATCCTTCCAAGATTACATATAAGAAAATTGCCAGTGGTTTAGCAGAGCCCTTGGGTGTAAAAGTGGTTGATGGCAATATTTATGTGCTGCAAAAGCAGGAACTTACCAAACTCATCGATCATAATAAAGACGAAATTATCGATGAATATTACACCGTGAGCAATGCCTGGCGCGTTTCCGCGAATTTCCACGAGTTTTGTTTCGGATTGGCTTATAAAAATGGGCATTTCTATGCGGCTTTGGCAACAGCAATTTTGCCGGGTGGCGCGAGCGCTAAGCCTCAGATTCCTGATCGGGGTAAGGTCATAAAAATTAACAAGGATAATGGAAAATTAGAATTTATAGCCCAGGGATTGCGCACGCCAAATGGTATTGGTATTGGTGTTGATAATGAAATGTTTATCGCTGATAATCAAGGAGATTGGTTGCCTTCGAGCAAAATTGTGCATATTTCAGAAGGTGCATTTTTTGGTTCGCGCTCGGTTGATTCTGTTGGCACTGCTAATCTTCCGGTGAAGCTGCCAGTTGTCTGGCTGCCGCAGGATGAAATTGGGAATTCGCCCTCGACGCCTTTGGCGTTGAATGATGGCCCGTACAAAGGGCAAATGATTCATGGCGAAGTGACGCATGGCGGCGTAAAGCGCGTATTTGTTGAGAAAGTGAATGGCGAGTATCAAGGTGTGGTGTTCCGATTCATCCAGGGATTGGAAGCGGGCGTCAATCGTATGGTTTGGGGGCCGGATGGCGCTTTGTATATCGGTGGTGTCGGAAATCCCGGCAACTGGCAACAAACCGATAAGTTTTGGTATGGTTTACAACGATTAAAATATAATGGAAATCCTACATTTGAAATGCTGGCGGTGCGCGCCAAATCAAATGGGGTGGAAATAGAATTTACGCAGCCGCTAGCAGAAGGTTTGGGTTGGAATTCAAATGATTATATCGTGCAACAGTGGCAGTATGTGCCAACAAATAATTATGGCGGTCCAAAGGTGGATTTGGAAGATTTGAGAATCCTTTCCGTTAATGTTTCCAATGATCGCAAAAAAGTCTTTCTGGAATTACAAGGCATGAAGCCGAATCACTTGATTTACTTGCGTTTGCCTAATTATTGGACGAGCGATAGCTATCAGGAATTGTGGTCAACCGAAGCCTGGTACACGATGAATCAAATTCCAACGGATAATCCAGGATTTAAGACACAAGCGCCTAATTTACAAGCGAATACACTTTCAGAAATCGAACAAAAAGAAGGTTTTAAACTCCTTTTTGATGGCAATTCGCTGAACGGTTGGCGCAATTTTAATAAGAAAACCATTGGTTCGAGTTGGGTGGTGCAAAATGGTACGATTTTGCTGGATGCGAAAAAAGATCCCAGTGGCAATTGGCAATCCGCTGACGGCGGCGACATTACGACCGACAAGGAATACGGCGATTTTGATCTTCGTTTAGAGTGGAGAATCGATCCTTGCGGCAATAGCGGCGTCATTTACAGAGCAGTAGAATCCAGTAAATACGAGCATGCTTGGCATACCGGCCCGGAAATGCAAATCCAGGATGATGCCTGCCACCCCGATGGAAAAACAGAGAAGCATCAGGTGGGAGATATTTATGATATGATAAGCAGCAAATACACGAATGCCAAGCCCGCCGGGCAATGGAATGAAATACGCATTGTTGCAAAAGGCAATAAAATAGAGCAGTGGCAGAACGGTCGGAAAATCGTGGAGGCTGAGGTCGGCAGCAAAGAATGGAATCAGTTGCTTTCGCAAAGTAAATGGACAGCATATCCTGATTTTGGCAAAGCCAAGAAAGGGCATATCGTATTGCAAGATCATGGCAATCGCGTGTGGTTCAGGAATATACGTATTAAGGAATTTTGATTATAAAACACATAGGCACATAGCTAACTTTTTCTTTAGGTCTTCCTATTGTGCCTATGTGTTAAAAAAAATTGCTAAAACTTAAAACAAAATATACATGAAAAACGCCTTTAAAATATTGATTTTAAGCAGTTTAATAGCATTAATAGCTTGTAATAGCGCCCGCAAAGCTACTTCTGGTGCAGGTGGAGAAATGAATATGCTTACCGCTGCCGAAAAACGAGATGGCTGGATATTACTATTTGACGGCAAAACGGTTGATGGCTGGCGCTACTACAACAACCAGACGGTTGGTTCGGATTGGAAAGTTCAAGAGGGTACGATTGTACTTGAGCAACAAAAAGATGCCAGTGGCAAGCGCATCCCAGGCAATGGTGGCGACATCACGGCGGGTGGCGAATTCGCTGATTTTGAATTGAAATTGGATTGGAAAATTGACAATTGTGGTAACAGTGGTATCATTTATCGCGCGATAGAAGCGGAAAAATACAATTATCCCTGGCAAACCGGCCCTGAAATGCAAATTGTTGACAATGCTTGCCATCCGGATGCGAAAATCGAAAAACACCGCGCCGGTGATTTTTATGATGTTGTAAAAAGCTCGAAAGAAAATGTAAAGCCGGCATTGGAATGGAATTCCATTCGTATCGTGGCAAAAGGCAATCATATAGAACAGTGGCAAAACGGTGAAAAAGTCATCGACGTACAAATGGGAACCGAGGAATGGAAAGCCTTGCTCAAAGCGAGTAAATGGAAAGATTATCCTGATTTTAGCCTTGCGCCCATAGGCTTGATCGTGCTGCAAGATCACGGCGACCGCGTTTGGTTCAGAAATATTAAAATCAAAAGGCTTTAAATATTAATACAGCATTGATTTTTATATAATTTTGGAAGATAAAACTAAACGGTATCAACTAACTAAACTAACACCTAAGACAATGCAAGAAATTAACAAAAAACGGCTTTTTAATGCCAGTTGTTTCGCGCTTATCACGACGGCTTTCGCGTTTGCGATTCGAGCAGGAATTTTGACGGAACTTGCTACAAAGCTAAGTCTTACGGATACCCAATTAGGCTATATCAATCAAATGGCGATCCTGGGCTTCCCGATTGCGACGATTGTTGGCGGTTATTTGTACAATGTATTTGGCGCTAAGCGCATGATTTGGTTGGCTTTAATCTCTCATTTGGTGGGGATTGTATCTACTATTTTTGCTGGCAATTTTGCTATCTTATTGATTTCCAATTTCTTCATCGGATTTGGTAATGGTACAGTAGAAGCTGCTTGTAATCCTTTGGTAGCCAATATGTACAAGAACAACCAAACCACCATGCTCAACCGCTTTCATGTGTGGTTTCCCGGTGGTATTTTCTTAGGGGCATTGATTTCCCAATTCATGAGTAGCGCCGGCGCAACCTGGCAGATGCAGGTCGCAGTAATGCTGATTCCGTTGGCGATTTATGCTTATTTATTTGTCGGACAAACTTTCCCAAGTGCGGAGGATTCTGGTCAAGCCAAAGTTTCATCCAACTTGAAAGGGATTTTCACACCTTTATACTTGTTTATGATTTTCTGTATGCTGCTGACTGCGAATACAGAATTGAGTACGCAGCAATGGATTGAGCGTTTGCTAAGTTCAGCAGGTGCGCCTGGTATGCTGGTATTGGCGATGGTAACAGGTTTGATGGCAGTGGGCGCTTCTTTGCAGGGCAGTGGTACACCGACTCAATCCTATTGGGGTGTTGTTTTTCTCTTCTATCGTAGCTTTTTTAGGCATCTTCATGATGAGCAGAGCGGAAGGGCCAATGATTTATGTAGCCGCTATTTTATTTGCCATCGGCGTTTGTTATTTCTGGCCAACAATGGTGGGCTTTGTAGGCGAATATATTCCTAAAAGTGGTGCTTTGGGTATGTCGTTGATAGGCGGTGCAGGGATGTTTGCGACGGGCATTGCGCAACCGATTGTAGGTGGTTGGATTGATGCTGCTCGCCAAAGGCAGAGCTGCAGGCGCCGTAGCTGCGGAGGCCGACCGAATCGCGGGGCAAGCAACGTTGACCAATTTGATGATTTTTCCAGCTATTTTGATTGTGGCTTTTGGGATTTTATTCATTATGCGCAAAAAACTGGAAGAACGCAGATACGTAGGAGATCCTGAGATGGGTGATGTAGTAGGCAGATTGGGATAATTTATCTTTTCGAAATCCTTAATTAATATAAAATAGTACACTGATTTTCTGGAATTATTATAATATTTTCATAATCCTTTATTATAAAACCAGTATAAATCGGTGTACTATTATATTTTAGGTAAGTTTTATTACACAATACTGAACAAAAGTTATGGAATCTAACATCCGCGTTCAATTGTCCATCATGATGTTCCTGGAGTTTTTTATCTGGGGCGCATGGTTCGTATCTATGGGTACTTACCTTGGTAACAACCTGAAAGCCAGCGGTGTAGAAACTGGTATTGCCTATCAAACGCAATCCATTGGAGCAATTCTCGCGCCATTTATCATTGGCTTGATTGCCGACCGCTTTTTTCCGGCGCAACGTATTTTGGGCGTTTTGCATTTGGCTGGAGCAGCTTTGATGTATTTGGCTTCCACAGCACCTGCATTTTCGATTTTTTATCCTTATATCCTGATCTACATGATTTTATATATGCCAACATTGGCATTAGTAAATTCTATTTCCTTTCGTCAAATGGCAAGCCCGGAGAAACAATTTGCCAGTGTACGCGTATTTGGTACACTAGGTTGGATTGTAGCCGGATTGACGATCAGTTATTTAGGATGGGATGCTCAACCTGACGGCAGTAATAAATTAGAGAATACTTTTCAAATGGCGGCGATTGTTTCGGCCATTCTAGGCGTGATGAGTTTTACATTGCCGCATACGCCGCCAGCCCGCGACAAAAATGAAAAGCTCAGCATTAGCGATATTCTTGGTTTGGATGCCTTAGGATTACTCAAGGATCGCTCATTCCTGACATTTTTTATCGGCTCAGTCCTGATTTGCATTCCTTTGGCATTTTATTACAGCTTTGCGAATCCATTTCTCAGCGAAGTAGGAATGACCAATCCTACAGGAAAAATGGCGATGGGACAAATGTCAGAAGCCTTGTTTTTATTGGTGATGCCATGGTTTTTTGTGCGCCTCGGCGTGAAAAAAATGCTCTTGCTGGGCATGGCGGCCTGGGCTGTGCGTTACGCACTTTTTGCATTTGGTGATGCAGGTGAGAATTATTGGATGCTGATTCTTGGAATTGTATTGCATGGCATTTGCTATGATTTCTTCTTCGTAACAGGGCAAATTTACACGGATAATCTCGCGGGTGAAAAATTCAAAAGCGCCGCGCAAGGCTTGATAACACTGGCGACTTACGGCGTCGGAATGCTGATTGGTTCGTTGGTTTCGGGTTATATCGTGGATGTGTATGCTACCGATAGCGGGCACGATTGGCGCAGCATTTGGCTCATTCCGGCAGGCATTGCTTTTGTGATTATCCTTGCCTTTTTGGTTGCATTCCGCGACCCGGGTTATCGCAAAGCGATGCAATCTTGATATAAAATAGTTGGTTTTGGGTGTTAGATATTCGATATTTGAATGTCTAACATCCAAAATAAACGCCATGAAAAAGGTTTTATTATTATTTTTTATAATATTATGTTCTTGTAAAATTTTCACACAATCGCTTGATTATCAATTACAATATAAAGCCTCCGGCGACCATTATATTCAAATAAATATTACATCTTCACAGCCTATCCCCTGCCCTGCTATGTTCATTATGCCCCGCTCCGCGCCAGGTACTTATGGTTATATCCCTTACGACCGATTCGTGGAAGAGGTTAAAGCTATTGACAATCAAGGTGTTACCATTCAAGTTCAAAAAGGCGAAGGCTCCCGCTGGATGCTGGGGGATTCCACTCAAATATTGCATTCCATCAGTTATCGGGTCAATCTGAAAAAGATGGAAGCCGAGTTATTACAAGCTTCTGACTCTTCAAAAATTAGAAAAGGGTATCTTGGTTTATTGGGATATTCCATTTTTGGGTATATCGACAAACACGTTCAGGATAAAATTCAACTCACGATTCAAGCGCCACTCAACTACCCGATTTTTAGCACTTTGCAACCAAACGCGCATCCGCCTACCGGAAAATTAACTTTGGAAATAGAGAACTTTGCAATTCTTGCGGACGGTCAAATTATGCTTGGCCCTGATTTGTATATTAAAGAATATGAGGCACTTGTACCGCTTTTTGTGGTTGGTTATGCTGAAACAGCAACCAATTTCGATGAAGTCGGCAGGCTTGGCGTAGAATCTATTCGCTTGCTGAAAGATTATTTTGGTACTATTCCTTTCCAACATTATACGATACATCAAGAATATTTAAAACCCTTGGATGAACAGCATGAGTATGGTTTTTCGATGGAGCATTTGAACAGCGCTACTGTTTTTGCTGATGTTTCGACCGCTATCACTGCGCCTTTGAATGAAGCTCAATTCAAGCGCAGGCTCTTCGGGTTGGTGCATCATATCGGGCATGCCTGGATTCCCTTACGTTGCTACGGCAAAGGCTATCGCCCTTTTGCCTGGGAATTCGCGCCCATCATTGAGTATATCTGGCTGCATGAAGGTTTTATCTGGTATATTACTGCCGAAGAAATTCTGAAGCTTCCGCAACGCGGCATTCCATTTTTCAAAGATATTGTTTACAATTCCCCTGAAGCCGTGCAGCGGCTTTCCTTGCAAGAATTGAATCAATTGGCGTCTTCACATTATTCGGAAGATTTTATTTTCGGACAAAATTGCTTCGCGCGCGGCGCGCTCATGGCGCATGATATTAATTTGATGATCAAAGAAAAAACCAAGGATAAAAAATCATTTCAGGACGCGATTCGTTATCTGTTTGAGCGTTTTCAAAAAGACCCACAACCTATCACGTTTGAGAATTTGCCAAAGCTCATTCAAGACGGAACAGGCGTGGATGTAAGCGAAGCAATAAAAAAATGGATGCAACCGATTAAAAAATAAGCGTGAATAAATATAAAATTAATATTATATGTATTTTGTTTTGGGCTGTGCCTACCCTCGCACTCACCCAAGCCATCACCCCATTATCCTATCACCTAATCACCCAAATTTCGATTACATCGAAATTTCTCACCACCGACAAGCTCCAGCAAATTTATGCCGTCACGCCCAAGAATGAAATTATAAAATATGCACCTGATGGTATAAAATTATATCATTATAGTAATAATACTTTAGGTGATTTGATATATCTTGATACAACCGATCCTTTTAATTTACTATTATATTACACAGATTATCAAATTATTATTACACTCGACCGTACTTTAAATAAAACGGGTGAATTGAATTTATTGAATGCTAATGCCCTGCAAGTGAGCACTATAGGCATGAGTAATGATGGTAATATTTGGTTGTACGATCAAGCGACTTTCCAACTCCGAAAGGTAGCTCAGGACGGTAAAACTTTATCCGAAAGCCAAAACCTGAATCTCTTGCTGCCGCAAGCGCCAAAGCCCACGCAACTCATTGCCCGCGACAATTGGGTTTATCTTTGCGATCCAAGCCTGGGGATTTTGGTGTTTAATAATTTTGGGCAATACGACAAAACCATTGATTTGAAAGGCGTTTCAGCGTTTCAAATGATAGAAAATCGAATCTTTTTCCGAGAAGGAAATCATTTGAAAGTTTATGATTTAAAATCTTTTTTAATATCTGAAATGCCTTTGCCGGAAGGCATCACAGCAGAGGATGAAGTACAAAATCAACAAAATCGACTATTTGTAAAAAAGATAGACAGCATCGAAATATACGAACTGAAATAGTTCTAAAGCCTTACCTCTCTAAGTCACCAGGTCTCTCGTCACCTAAGTCTCAAAGAAGCCAACGCTCCCTCCTACCCAAGTCCTGCCTTTGTTCTGGCGCACACCGATCATCTCGGCTTTGGCGAGGCGCACCAAATTTGTCAATAATTCCGGGCGTTCCGCATCGTCTTCCCACACGAGCAGCATCCGCACTTCGGCTTTGGCGGGGTCGTCGAGTGTAGGAATAACGGGTACATATTGCACTTTTTTCTGAAGTATAAAATTAGATTGATCTTCGATTTTATCAATATCCGCCTGCGTTGGATGAATAATCACGCCCATGCCAGCAAAAGAAAACAAGGGTTTGAGTACAAAATCGTCCAAATTTTTGGGAATGGCAGTCAAATCGCTCAAGAAATAAGATTCCGGCACGTATTTGCTCTTCAAAAACGGCAGCGTATGCTTGCTGATGCGGAAAAACCAATTGGGATGCCCCACCCAATGCACGTCGAGGTCATCGGTGAAAGCGAAATCCATTTTTAAATCCTTGCGTTGGAGTAATTCGTCAAATATAACGCGATTATAAATACGTTCTACCTTGATTTTCTTTCCATTATCATTTATATAAAAAAGGTTTCTGCCTTCTTTTTTCAAGTCGGACACATTCACAAACGGTAATCCGATTTGCTTTTTTGCCACAAAAAAATCGATTGCCGTTCCTTGTTTTTCAGGATCAATCTCTAGTAAAATCGTGCCTTCCGGGTCGCTGTCGCCGTAGAGAATTTTCTTTAGCTTATTTAAATAGTTGGTTTCATCCAAATTGTGAAACAAATGCGTCAAATGATCGGGAATATCAAAAAATTGGCGATAAGCATTTGCGACCATATTTTGCCAAAAGAAAAGCGACGGAAAGCCCTGTATTTCAATCAATTGCGGAATTAATTCGCCATTTTCATCCTGACAAATTCCAAAATCAATCACCAAAAAATTGGTATGCGGCGTTTCATTCGGCACGACCTGCCCGGGCTGCAACGCACCTCCAGAATAAGCCTTAAAATCAGGACGTATCAAGAAATTTGTAATTTCATCGCAAGCTTCTATTAGCTTATTTTTCAACTCATTAGGAATAAAAACCGGCGTTTCGCACACATGAAAAGGCGGGCGGTGATGGTATTGTGCTTCGATCCAGTCGAGCATTGCATCGTACTGTTCTTGCTTGAAGTTGCGGTTGAATTGCTCTCTAAGATGCTTTATCATTTTTAAAGTACAAAGTTTGAAGTACGAGGCACGAACTTAGAAATATATCTTTACCTGATAATTTATTATCAATATTAACTAAATGATAGCCAGGCTATTAAGCCAAAACAGCTTCTCTTTTCACAGCTCTTATTGCCCTGCTCAAAAACAAAGGCAGAATAATATTATGCGTCAGCTCTATCTTGTCCGAATCGCGCAAATGGTCAATCATCTCCAAATATTTTTTCTCGCTATGCTCTTCGATCACCGTTTTGCGGCGCTCCGGGTCGAGAAAGTACACCAGCATTCCATCAGGGTCAGCTTCCGGGTGAAATTGTGTACCAATAATTTCATTCGAAAAACGAATCGCCATCAAAGCGCGTTCCAGCGGCACATGCGGTCGAATTTTTCCAGGCATAAAATCTCTGCGCCCATATCGTCCAGCGCTTCTAAATCTGGTTGCACCACTTGCCAATCCCTGAAATCAGCAACATAAAATGGATTCGGAAGCCCGTTAAATAAGGGTTCCATGATCCCCATATCTGTTTTATGCACTGGAAACGTACCAAAAGATCGAGACCGACGACGAATAACTTCGCCCACTTTGAAGTGGATACACGCCATTTGAAACGAATGACAAATGAAAAAAACGTGTTTTTTCGGATTGCCCGGCATTAGATTCCAGTTCCAAACCATATCTACCCAATCGAAATATTTGGCATCCCAATATCCGTTCCCGTCATGCGGATCGCCTGGTCCACCAGTTGAGATATAGATATCAAAATCCATACCCGGTACTTCTGCTTTAGCGCGTACGTTGAACAACTCCCAGTCCACTTGTCCATCAAATCGACCGACAATACTCTTGATCGCCCGCATTCCTTGATTTGGTTCATCGTTATACATATCAAGGATTGCCAATCTTACCTTTTGCATTGTTTTCTCTATTTTCAAAACCAATAAGACCCCAAAAGAAGCCTCGTTCTTTTGTTTAAGCGTTTTAATCGGTTTTGGTAAGTATGTTTGTATGCCTCCCCAAGAGGCTTTAAGTTTTCAACACTATTCTAAAATAAGAAGTTCTACATCTTATGACGCACTCCCCTTCTCCTGGTCACCCTATCCCCAAGTCTCTCTGTCACTTCGTCTTCTTCGTCGCTTTCTTCTCCGCAGCCGGCGGCGCAGACATTTTTCCAGCCACTGCATCCTGCATAAAAGTACCCCAAGTCAAGTTGTTATGCCCATCCTGGTGTGCTTGAGCGCGTTCGATAGCATAATCAGCAGCGGTTTCGACGACCCAGTCGAAATTTTCCTGACCAACAGAACTTACTTCTGCATCTGGCGCAGGGTTGCAAAAGTCAATAGCGATAGGGATTCCATCGCGTACCGCAAATTCGACGGTATTAAAATCATAACCCAAAGCCCGGCACAAGCGCAAGGTATATTCCTCCATCGTTTTAATCAGCGAATTCGGCACATCGTGCTTAACTGCATAACGCAAATGATGCGGATTACGCGGCTCATAGTGCATAATTCTTACATATTTCCCGCCAATTCCATAGCAACGGAAATAGGAATCAAAATCAATCGCTTCTTGCAACAACATCACCAACTGCCCGGTTTCATTATATTTTGCAAAAAAATCATTAACGGTATCTAATTTGTAAACATGCTTCCAGCCACCTCCGGCAAAGGGTTTCATAAACGCCGGAAAGCCAATATATTCAAACATTCCATCCCAATCCAACGGGAATGCCAAATTGGAAAAAGACTCCGCTCTCGTATCATCAGGACGATCCTTGGAAGGCAGAATCACGGTTTTGGGCACCGGCACACCAATGTGCACAGCTAAGGCATTATTGAAAAATTTTTCGTCGGCACTCCACCAAAAGGGATTGTTGATGACCGCAGTGCCCGTCAATGCTGCGTTTTTCAAATATGCGCGATAAAAAGGCACATCCTGCGAAATGCGATCCACAATAACGGCATAATCCGTCCGCGCGCCTTGTTGCACTTGAGCAATATTCACCGGCTCCGCGCTGATGCCTTTTATGTTCTTGGCGTTGATTCTTTCTACAAAAGCATTTGGGAAGGAACGTTCCCAACCAAAGAGGACTCCAATTTTTTTCATAGGGATTTATAGTTGTTTTGGCGTTTGGTATTCAATCATAAGCAAATATATCATTTCCGATGACTTGTCCAATAAATATTTTCAGGAATATTTTTATAGCCACGAGCTACAAGCAGCAAGTTGCAAGTATCATCTCTTTTTTCTTGTAGCTTGTCGCTCACAGCTTGTATCTCCTTAAATCAAACTCAAATAATGCGGAAACATCTCGCGCCAGAGCGGCCAATCGTGCTCTTTCCAGCCGCGCATATCCAACCAGTGCGGAATATTTTTTTGATTCATTAAATGCGATAAATGCTCATTTGCAGGCCGACAGATGTCCCATTCCGAAGTGCCCAGCACAATTTTCATGCGCCAAATATCAGGATGATTCAATCCGTGAACAAAATCTACCGGGTTATTAAAATACACATTATCATCGTAATACCCATCCATAAACATCTTAATATCAAAAGCGCCGCTCATGCTATACAAATGGCTCACCGCGTCAGGATGCTTGAGTGCAAAATTCGTCGCATGATACCCGCCAAAACTCGCTCCGGCTACTGCCACTTTGCCTACTGGTGTATTCCAGCGAATGCTCGGCACCACTTCTTCGTACACCATTTTGTCGTACCAAATGTGATTCATCACGCGCTGCGCCGGGTGAATTCCTTTGTTGTACCAGCTATGAATATCGACGCTATCCAAGCAAAAAAGCTGCACAAAACCGCGTTCAATGAACCACCGCGCAGATTCTACCAGCTTGAAATCCTTTGATTCGTAATACCGCCCCATCGAAGATGGAAAAATGATTACAGGATAGCCCTGATGCCCGAAAATAAGCATTTCCATCTCCTTACCTACGCTGTGCGAATACCACCTGTGATATGTTTCTTTCATTATTTTAGAAATTGTAAAAAATACACTTAGGCAAAAGTAAGCGTTTTGCAGAACAAAGCACTTATTTTTGCGGTTTGAAAAATTCGTTCAAACAAAAGATATCTATGCGATTTTTAAAAATGCTGCTCGAAAAACGCCTCGAATTTCTAATCGAATTTTATTTCAAACAGCCGAAAACATTGAAATTCAACACTTTGAAAACTTTCCTTCGCAAGCGCTCCAGCGCGAAGTGCGCGTAGATGTCTTTTTGCCGCCTGGCTATTTTGATGAATCCAAGGCTTATCCTGTGCTTTTTTTTAACGACGGTCAGGATATGGAAGCGATCCAATTGGCAAATATTCTTGAAAAATTATATCAAAAAAATCAAATTCCGAAAATCATTATCGTCGCTATCCATGCCAACCACGAACGCATGAACGAGTACGGCATCGCCAGTCAAGCGGATTACAAAAACCGCGGCGCTAAAGCTGGATTATTCACACAATTTATTTTAAATGAATTGATTACAAATATAAAAAAACGCTACCGTTGCAGCGAAAAAATCGAAGATTGGGCATACGGCGGTTTTTCATTAGGCGGGCTTTCGGCATTTGATATTGTTTGGCATCATCCCCATATATTTGGCAAAGCGGGCGTGTTTTCTGGCTCTTTTTGGTGGCGCTCGAAGCCCGTTGATCCCGCAGACCCCGACGCACACCGCATCCTGCATGACATATTACAAAAAAGTCAAAAGCAAGCTGGTTTAAAATTCTGGCTGCAAACGGGCACAGAAGACGAGCAAGAAGACCGCAACAATAATGGCATTATCGATGCTATTGACGATACGCTCGACATCATCAAAGCCTTGAAAAACCTGGGCTACCGCGAAGGTAATGACATTCAATATGTGGAAATGAAAGGCGGACAACATAATCTGCCGACCTGGGCAAAGGTGATGCCTGCGTTTTTGCGCTGGGCTTTTAGTAAATAAAAAAAGATAAGTTTTCATCTTTCCGACCTCAGATTTCAAATTTTTCTTACTTTTCCTGTTCAAAGCCTATTCAATTACCAAAGTAAAACCAAGTTCATCATGGAAATGGATTATTTCAAAGAATCCCTCCTTCTGCATAAGCGTTTGAAAGGAAAAATTTCGATCACGCCCAAAATTGACGTACAAACCAACGAGCAATTGTCGCTTGTTTATTCCCCTGGTGTTGCCGAGCCTTGCCTCGAAATTCAACGCAATCCTGAATCGGTTTGGGAATACACGATCAAAAATAATACAGTAGCCGTCGTCAGCGATGGATCGGCAGTGCTGGGATTAGGCAATATAGGCGCGCACGCTGCTATCCCTGTGATGGAAGGTAAAGCCTTGTTATTCAAGCGATTCGCCAATATTGATGCCTTCCCTATTTGCATTGATACCCAAGATGTGGACAAGATTGTAGAAACGGTGAAGCTCATTTCGCCGGTGTTTGGCGGGATTAACCTGGAGGATATTGCTGCTCCGCGAAGCTTTGAAGTAGAAGCAAGATTACAGGATTTAGGTATTCCGGTTTTCCATGATGACCAACACGGCACGGCGATTGTTGTCTTGGCAGCTTTGTTGAATGCGGTGAAGGTCGTTGGCAAAAAAATGTCCGATCTCAAAGTAGTAATTAATGGCGCAGGAGCGGCAGGCATTGCGATTGCTCGCTTGCTAAAAAGCGTAGATTATTTTGGCAACAGCCACAATGTGGAAGTAGCAGAAATCATTATTTGCGATACAAAGGGCATTCTTCATGCCGGGCGAGAAGATTTGAATGAGTCGAAACGTGCTGCCCTGGAATTCACCAATAAATATGGCTTGCAAGGTTCGGTGAAAGACGCATTGGTGGGCGCGGATGTATTCATTGGCGTTAGCATTGGTAAGCTTTTGACAGCAGAAGATGTCAGTAAAATGGCGAAGGATTCTATTATTTTGGCTTTAGCCAATCCAACTCCAGAGATCATGCCCGATGAAGCCTACAAAGGCGGCGCAGCGATTGTAGGTACCGGCAGGAGCGATATGCCTAATCAAGTGAATAATGTACTGGGTTTCCCCGGCGTATTCAGAGGCGCATTGGATGCCAGGGCTAAAAGCATCACGCCGGCGATGAAAATGGCAGCTGCATTTGCAATAGCAGAATGTATAACCAATCCGAGTCTGGATTTAATAATTCCACCAAGCTTGGATGAACAAGTGGCCTGGCGCGTAGCAGCAGCAGTAAAAGCAGCCGCACTAAGCGGCGGGGTGTAACGCAAAAAGATGGGCTGAGGCTTTCGCCCCAACCCCTCCACAAAAACAAATTTACACAATTTTAAATATCGTTCTGGAATCCCCACTTTTGCAAGTGGCAATCTCCATTTCATGTTATGGAAGTACCTCTTTCTCAACGCTTTTCTTGATGCCTCAGGTACTTTTATCTTTTATTTTATGACAATTCGTATTAAAAATAACTCAAATACAACCAAAAACGTTCCGCTAGTACGAAATTCTCTTAAAACACTTATACTCAACAAAGTTAACAAATACCTTTTGAAAATAATATAAAAAGTATCAACTATTCGTCGAGAACAACTTTACACTACATGAGTACGAACTTTGATTTTTACAGGAAGTCAGTTTATAAAACGCTCATATTCACACGAATGTGACAGCGCAAGGCGACCTGACTTTAATAAAGGGAAATTTTTACAGATAAGGGAAATACCCTAAAATTAGCCTGTTTAATCCTTGCAATTCGCAAAGAACAAAGACTGTGCGTAGTTTTCATGTTGATATAGTGTTGTTCTAAAACTTTGTTAGTGTTTCAATATTTTTACCCGTAAATCAATACATACAAATAAACCTAATTACAAGTATGCATTTTCAGCGAAATGGTTGCGGGTTTGCTCAATTCTAGCATAGAATCAAAATATAGAACGCAATGTAAGGGGAGAATCTTATTTTTGCAATACAAATTTAGGTTAATATGAGATTATTTAATAATTTTTTTGCATTTTTTTTTTATTTTTTTTGTGACATAGAAAAAATCAATCTATATGCTCTACGTATAAGTCAATCGGAATCTATAATTTAAATGTTATTTTCGTTATAACGTTTGATAAAAAAACCAATACATAAATATTTTATAAACAAGGAGTTGTATTATATGAAAAACCAATTTTAAAATACCTTTATTCTCCTTCCAAAATACTTCTGTTTCTTAAAGCTGAAAATGTCGTATAGCATACCTAATTTCTTCGATTTTGTGACAAATTTTACGTAAAGTGCTTCAGCATAATTATTTCTTTTTCTGTTAAATGCCGCCAGAAGCCCCGCGGCAGGTCTTTTTTAGTCAAGCCCGCGTAATAAACGCGATCTAATTTTTCAACTTCGTAGCCCAAATGCTCAAAAATGCGCCGTACAATGCGGTTTTTGCCAAGATGAATTTCAATGCCCACTTCCGATTTAGGCGCTCCCGCTACATAATCAATCCCATCCACTTCCGCGATGCCATCCTCCAATTCTACCCCTTTTTGAATTTTTTCCAAATCCACTTTCACTAAAGGTCTATTCAAGATCACGTAGTACACTTTTTTCACCTTATGGCTGGGATGGGCAAGTTTTTCGGCCAGATCACCATCGTTCGTGAGCAAGAGCAGCCAGGTAGTAGCACGATCAAGCCTTCCAACCGGAAAAATGCGTTCCTCGATTTTGCCTTTGAGCAAATCCATCACCGTTTTGCGCCCTTTCTCGTCACTTCGAGTGGTAATAAAATCCTTGGGTTTATTCATCAAAATATACACTTTCCTGCCTTCCGGCTTGATGGGTTTGCCTTTGAATTGGATTTTATCGCCTTTTTGAACCTGATAAAAAGGTTCTTTTATAACTGCGCCATTCACGGTCACATCGCCGTTTTTGACAAAATCTGCAGCCTGGCGACGCGAGCAAACGCCACAGTGTGCCACATATTTATTGAGGCGCATCCCTTCCACATCCATCTGCGTATTCGATGAAGCAGTTCGCTTTGGGCGAAAAGATTTAGAATTACTACGCTTTTTATCTTGATTTTTCTTTCTATGTTCCATTGTCAGCAATTATCCGATTTCTAAAAACACCGCAAAGCTACAAATGTATTTAGAAAGGAATGTCTTCATCTTCGTTGATGCGGGATTGAATGGTAATAACGCTGCTGCCAGTATCGGGTTGGAAGGTATCGCTTGGAAAATTGCCAAAATCCAGGTTATCCAAATCAGCAAATTGTGCCAGTTCATTCTTGAAACGAAGCTTCACATCCGCCAAAGCGCCATTTCGGTGCTTGGCAATAATGATTTCTGCAATGCCTTTGAGGGATTCACCCTCCGGGCTTTCGGTTATCCCATAATATTCAGGACGATATATAAATGACACAATATCAGCATCTTGCTCAATAGAACCCGATTCACGAAGGTCACTCAACTGCGGTCGCTTGCTGCCACCACGTACTTCCACCGCCCGACTCAACTGCGATAGTGCGATGACTGGAACATTGAGTTCTTTTGCCAAACCTTTCAAAGCGCGAGAAATAGCACTCACCTCTTGTTCGCGGTTACCTCGCTGATTTTCACCGCCGCCACTCATCAATTGCAAATAGTCGATGATGATCAATTGCAGATTATGTTGGGTTTTCATACGGCGACATTTGGCACGCAGTTCAAAAATATTGATTGCCGGAGTATCGTCGATATAAATTGGCGCGTCGCTGATGCGATCAATTGCACGCACAATCCTTGCCATTTCGTCGTTATCCAATTTTCCGTTCCGCAATTTGGAAGAAGAAACTTCCGCTTCCATTGAAATCAGGCGCTGCGCCAATTGTACATTCGACATTTCCAAGGAAAAGATCGCTACGGGTTTTGTATAATCCAAGGATGCATTACGAGCGATAGAAAGCACAAACGAGGTTTTGCCCATCCCCGGTCTTGCCGCTATAATAATCAAATCAGAAGGTTGCCAACCAGAGGTGATACGGTCCAAATCTGTAAAACCAGTGGGTACACCTGTCAGCCCATCTTCTTTTTCTTGCAATTCCTGTAGCTGTTTATAGGCCTTGCTGGCAAGCGAGCCAATGGCCTCGTAGCTACGGCTCATGTTTTGCTGAATGATACCGTACAATCCTTGCTCAGCCGTGTCCAACAAATCAAATACGTCGGTGGTATCTTCAAAAGAATCACGGATAATAGTGGTCGATACCCGAATCAACTCGCGCTGCATATACTTTTGGGAGATGATGCGCGCATGATATTCGATATTGGCGGCAGAAGCTACTTTATTGGTCAATGCTGCCAGATAAGCGGGAAGCCGCCCGTCGTCTCTAAATCGCCCGACTTTTTCAATTCCTCCATCACCGTCAGCATATCTATCGGCTGAGAGCGTTCAAAAAGGCGTTGCATCGCTTTGTAAATAAATTGATGGGCATCGGAATAAAAACTATCGGCACGTAAAATATCCAAAACGGTTGAAAAAGCATTTTTATCGAGCATAATGGCACCCAACACCGCCTCTTCCAAAGGCAGGCCTGCGGCGGCACTTTGCCAAATACATAATCCGACAAATCCTCGCTGCGTCTTCGATTGCTCAAGCCCCTCGAAGTACTACTCACACTCTTGTTGATATTTTTGGGTTCAGCCATAGTCTTCTCAATAAAATGCCGATATAATTGCTTTACCTACAAAGCTACGGGTTCTTTTGGAGATTTGCGAATGCGAAAAACTACCTGTTTTTCAACAATTGTGGATAACAAAGGCTCCAAATGTGGATAAGGTGTTAATTTCTGAAACAGCTGTTAAGCAAAAGTTATCAAATCAAATAAAAATAATATTCATTATGAAAATTTAAATATCTACTACTTCTGTTCTTGAACTGCTTTCAATTTATAAATCTACACATAAAATGTAAGAATCAAAAATGAGCGAAGCTTCAGAATTGTGGAGAAAATTCTAAATACTGTTTTCTTAAAAAAAGAAATGCGAGTCATGCCCTCCGGCGACCCGCATCTCACTTGGTTTCCTAAGCTATAGTCCTAATCTGTGAGTATTAGTTGATCTTGGAAAGTTTATCCTTCACTGTATCAACTGTTTGCTTTTGTGTCTCGATCTTTTGGCGAGCCAATTCCTGATCTTTCACATTTTGTTCGATTTCGGCTGTTGCTTTTTTGATCGTTTCTTCTGCTTTTTGAATCTCCTTTTCCGCACGGTCTTTAGCAGTAATTAGCTTTTCCAATTCTTTTTCCAGCTTTTTGAGCTCTTTCTCCTGGTCTTCTAATTCCAGGCGTGTTTTTTCCTTCTGCACTTCTACCAGATACTGGTTCATGATCTTTTCTGCCTCTGCATATTGCTCAGGATATGCACTGGAATTCAAGAAACTAGCACCCATATTGACCCAAACAATGAATTTCACATCGGTTTTGCCTTCGGTGCGAGCGTGTAGATCTACAGGAGTGGCACCACCGATCGCCGGAATATTGATATTGTCCGTAAACCATTCTTTTTGCTTGCGCTGCCATTCGGTTTTACCATTATAATAATCATCAATAAATTTTTCCCAGACCTTGCCGGCGAGTTTATCATCAACACCGTTCAGTTGCACCACTAGTGCGCTATTGCTGCCCAGGCTCATGCTTTCATTTCTTTCCATCACCATGCTGCCTCCTTTTGGGGTCAATTGTGCAGATACGGATTGAATAAATACGAACGATAATAATAAGACGATAATCAGATTTTTCATTGCTTTTAATTTTTGGATGTAAATTGAATTGTAAAGGTTTTATTCTTTTGACGCGAAGATGGGCAAGAGGTAACGCAAAGAGAGCAACTTTTTTAAGATTTATGGGATAAGAATTTTTAAAGCTTGAGGTAAAACGCTGAATTTCACTGGGGTTGTGCCGAGCCATTCACCATCTGCCTCTAATCCAATAAATTCATCAGACGTTACTTTTATATGCTTGGTTTGAAAAATATCAATCTTCGGATGCCGATGCAAAGTGCCATTATAAAAGCGATAAGTATTGAGCAATACACCTAATTTTGTTAAACGCCGTGCCAGCATAAGCGCCAGCAGACCATCGGTTGGATCGGCGTGCGGCACTAATTGCATGCCACCACCGGAGTAACGGGCAATCCCAACGTTGATCGTATAATAAAAATCTTCGTCGCTTTGTTCATCAAAAATGACCTTTGCTTTGGGCAAACGATACAAAAACAAGCAGCGAATCACCATTAACAGATAAAGAATTTTATGGGCAACCCATTTTTTATAGCGCTCTGCGAATCTTGCAACGAAAGCATCATAAGCCATGCCTGCCACATTCACAAAATAGCGATGCTGCTCTTGTCCTTCATTTTGATAATAAACAAGCCCTACATCATGAAGAATTGTATTACCTTTTTCAACATTTGAAACCAGGCTTCTAAACTTCGTGGAATTCGATGCGTTCGGACCCAGTCGTTGCCAGTACCCACAGGCAAAAGCGTATAAGTAATTGCTGCAATCGGCACTTCGCTTTGCGCGAAAATCCCATTTATAACTTCGTTGTTCGTGCCGTCGCCACCCACGCCAATCAAATGACGAAAGCCTTGCTGAATCGCTTCTTTTGCTAATAGGATGGCATGACCGGAATATTCTGTTAGCACAAAAACACTATTCGGCAAATGCGCCTGGAGAAAGGGTTTTATTTTTTTCCAGTACTTTGCGCCAGCGCCATTGCCCGCCGCGGGATTGACGATAACAAACCATTTTTCGTTTTGCATATTCGGTGAGATTCTACGACAAGGTAGGAAAATGTAAAAATAGTTGAGCTACTCCCACCAGGCTAAATACTCGACGTTTTTTTTATCTTCTTCTGCGTCCGTATTGGTAAGTCTTTTCAGTACAAAGCCTTGTTCCTGAGCAGTTGCGGTCACTTTTTCCAAAACTTGCTGCCGCAATTTTTCATCCTTGATTATACCTTTTTTCAACCGCACTTTTTCTTCGAGTTCAAACTGTGGTTTGATGAGGGTGATGATAAATCCGCCTTTTTTCAAAAAAGTTTTTAAATAAGGAAAGATGTGCCGAAGGCTAATGAAAGAAACATCCACAAGAATAATGTCCACTGCTTCTCCAAGCATTTCCAAGGTCAAATCTCGAATGTGCAAATGCTCCCACCAACGCAGTTGTGGATGCGCACGTAAAGAAGGATGCAATTGCCCGGAGCCAACGTCCACAGCAAAAACTTTCGCTGCACCATGCTGCAAGGCACAATCGGTGAAGCCTCCAGTGGAAGCGCCCACATCCAGGATTATTTTATTAGCAAAATCGAGTTGGAATGCACGAATTGCTTTTTCCAGTTTTAGTCCGCCACGGCTTACATAGCGCAAGGCTGGGGCTTTAATTTCTACTTGATCGTGCAATGTAACCTTGAAAGAAGCTTTGTAAACAGGTGTTCCGTTCACTTCTATCGCGCCTTCTTCTATTGCAATACGTGCTTTCTCGCGCGATTCGAAGTATTTATGCTGTGTCAACCATGTGTCGATTCTGACAGACATTGGCCTTTTGTCGGCAAGATACGTAGAAAAGAAAAATAGCGGAAGTAGGGTGCATCAAATTGCTTCCCCTTCTTCCTCTTGTTTGTGTTGTTTGTACACCGCTTTCAGGATTTCGTTGCGGCGTTTCACGGAGGGCTTCGTAAAGTGCTGGCGTTGACGCAGTTGTTGAATAATCTGCGCTTGCTGGTACTTACGTTTATAACGCTTCAGTGCTTTGTCAATTCCTTCATTGTCTTTTACATCAATAATGAGCATAAGCAATTTATTTTTAGTTAAAAATGAATACTATTTTTTTCGCATTAGATGCGAATCAACTCGGCTGAAATATGATGTTTCTTGAGTAATCGTTCGGCAAATGCTACATGACCACGCGGAGCGATAAGGTAGAATTTTCCGGCTTTAATCCTCGCTAACTGACTGATTAGCTTCCACTTAGAAACCATTTCACGGATATATTCCGTTTTCATGGCCAATTCAAAATAACTTTTGCGCCCGCGCATCACAGCCGTAACATCTGGCACATAAGCATCGTCATTATTACGGCGACTCAACTTCGCCGGAGCTTCGTAACCGTCTATATTGGCGCGAATATCGTCAAATCCTCGCGGACGAACGACTTTATCTACAATTTTCTTTAGCCAACGTTCATCTTTTTCTGTCGTTAACATACCTTCAGATACCATAAGTAATTGATTTTTATGATGATATAAATTATTTTCTAGAATTTTTTATTAGACAAGTTCACTGGTTGGCAAATTTTCTAATGGCAATACAAGACGCAAACCCTACTGCGCAGTTAAGATTCCATATTCGATAAAATCCGTACGAAATAGATCAGATGTGAGAGCAGCGTGGTAACACTTTGGTATAACTTAATATTAAAACAGAATGGAAAAGGAAAAGTTCAAGCATAGACCGTATGACGCGCTTTCTCAATCGCCTTATTTTATTCTATAAAACCTCGACAAAGACAAATTTTTGCTCGACGATCGATTACAACTATCGGCAAAAGGTGGTGTCTTTTTGTAAACAAGCATTTAAATTTTGAGTAAATTGAAGAAAGCGGCATCATTTTTTTCGATTGCCCAAATTTAGTATCATTTCAGCTAAAAAAGATGCATTTCGGATGATTCAATTCATTGTTTTACAATGTTTTACAATTTTCGACTTCCGACTTCATATTCCTGATTTGGTATAATATCACTCGGCCCCAAAACACCCGGCATCCTACTTTTTGACAAACAAAAACAAGTAAACCTTATGAAATCACTCGTATTGCTGTCTGCCTTGCTATTGCTGGGCAAGCCATCTAATCTTTTATCTCCTGACGAGCAAGAGGTATTTTCGATCGTGGATTTTGGTATCTCCAAGCGCTTGATGCTCACCGAAGCCAGCGTGGATGGGCAGAAGGGACTGTTTCTATTTGACACCGGCGCCTCGCATTTGACTTTGAACCAACACCATTTCAAGCATAAAAAAATAGTCGAAAATGCAGGGCAAACCAGTAATATCCTGGAAAGCAATGCACCGCTTAAAGCTGCCAAAGTCAATCAGTTTCAATGGGGAAGCATTGTCCGAGAGAAAATGTCTTGCCCCGTAGCCGATCTTTCTGCACTGGAAAAGCAATTGGGTTATCCGGTTTTGGGGTCTGATTGGTTTTGATATTTTCAAGGATTATGTGGTGGAGATCAATTACGTCGATCAGATTATCACATTGAAGAACCCAGATAAATCAAAGCAATCGTCAGATACAAAGCCCGATTATTCCTTGGATTTTAATCTTTGTGGGCATATCCCTGTACTTGAAACCGACGTCGGGTTGAAACAGAAAGTATATCTTGGATTGGACTCTGGCGCTTCGGTCCATGTTTTGGATAAAAGCTGGCATAAACAAGCGGCTGCACGTGCACTTCGACAAGATAAACTCAGCTTCACGGGCGCAGCAACAGGCAGCAAACAAGCGGATTATATGGTTTTCAAAGAAATGGTCATCGATGGTGTCTTGACCTTGACAACACCCGGGCTTGTGTTAACCGAATTTGAAATTCCTACAGGAAAATGCTTGCGAGTGGATGGGCTGATCGGCATTGACGCCTTTACTTGCAAAAGGGTAGAAATTGATTATCCCAATACCCAAATGCATATTTGGCTGGGAGCAGGCGTGGCTACTGCGGATGGTTGTTTTTGAGAATGGATAGACCTGGCGGGTTTTTGAAACCTGCCAGGTCTGCATTTTTACACTTCCGCCATTTCCGTTTTATGTTCTTCAATCAATCGCAATTGAATATCATGCGGAACAGGGCTGTATTCTGCGAATCGCTGAATAAACTTCGCGCGCCCCTGCGAGAGCGAGCGCAGCGTAGATGAGTAATTATGTAATTCTGCTAAAGGCACTTTCGCCAATATCTTCTGGTAATGCCCGGAGGCTTCCATACCTTGAATGATCGCTCGGCGGGTTTGCAAATCGCCCATGATTTCGCCCATCACATCATCCGAACAAAGGATTTCCAAATCATAAATCGGCTCCAGAATTTGAGCACCAGCACCATCAAATGCTTGTCGGAACGCCTGAATCGAAGCCAGCATAAAGGCCATATCGTTGGAGTCCACCGGGTGCATTTTTCCATCAAAGATGCAGACCCGAATGTCCTGGCAGTAAGAACCAGTCAGCGGCCCTTCTTCTATTTTTTGCAAAATCCCTTTTTTGATGGCACTAGAGAAACGCTTGTCAATCGAGCCGCCTACGACGCACCAATAATAAACCAATTTGCCACCCCAGGGTAATTCATCTACTTCCCTGTCTTTCACTGACAGGTCGCTGGGGTCGGGCATTCCATCATAATAAGGCTCGATGCGCATATGCACTTCAGCGAATTGCCCGGCTCCGCCCGATTGTTTCTTGTGGCGATATTGTGTGTCAGAAGCTTTGGTGATCGTTTCGCGGTAAGGAATGCGCGGTTGAATAAACTCCATCGTCACGCCGTGTACCATTTCAATACGATGTTTGATCAGATCGAGATGCAATTGCCCTTGTCCGTGCAAAATGGTCTGTTTCAGCGCTTTAGATTGTTCTACCAATAAGGTAAGGTCTTCTTCTGCGATCGAATGCAAAGCTTTTATCAGTTTTTCCATCTCGGCTTTGCTCGGTGGATTTACGGCTACCCGAATGCGTGGCTCCGGGAAGTGCATTGGTTCGATTTCTCGATCTACTCCTTTAATATTCAGCGTATTATTAGTATGTGTATTTTTTAATTTGACGGTCACGCCTATATCGCCCGCCGATAATTTATTCACAATCTGACGATCTTTGCCATTTGCAACATAAAGCGTTCCAAATCGCTCGGCAGTACGATTATACGAATTAATCAATTCATCCCCAGTATGTAATGTACCAGAAAAAACTTTAAAGTAAGAAAGCGTTCCGACTCTTGGTTCTGACACCGTTTTAAAAATAAAAACCGTTGCATCGCTTTTAGAATCGCAAGCCAGGGTCTTCCCGCCCACCAAATCAGCAGCAGGGCGGTCGGCAGGAGAAGGACAAATATCATTGATAAATCCCATCACGCGGCCACTACCCATATCTTTGGTAGAAGAGCAACAAAAGACCGGGAAAATTTCTTGATGGGCAATGGCAATGCGCAAACCCTTTGTCAAATCTTCTTCCGAGAGCGTACCTTCTTCAAAGTAGCGCTCCATCAAGCCCTCGTCATTCTCCGCAGCGGTTTCTACCAAAACACGGTGCATCTCATCTATCCGAGCTTTTTCGCTGTCGGGTATTGGTGCTTTTTCTGGCTTGCCACCTTCGGGAGGGAATACATACATCACCATGCGCAGTGCATCCACTATTTTATTAAATCCGGTACCTTGATTTAAAGGATATTGAATAGGAATGACCTTGCTGCCAAAGCGAGCCTGCGCCTGCTCCAGCGTCATATCAAAATCCGCTTTTTCGTGATCCACTTGATTGATTACAAATAATGTGGGCGTTTTAAAATTTTCCACGTATTCCCAAATCAGCTCCGTGCCAACTTCCACGCCGCTCCTGGCGTTCAACAGCATCACTGCCGTATCCGCTACTTTCATCGCTGAACTCACCTCGCCGATAAAGTCGTCAAAACCCGGCGTCTCGATAATATTGATTTTGGAATCCTTCCAGGAGACGTGCATCGACGCATCAAAAATGGAATTGCCGCGCTCGTGCTCAAGATCGGTATAATCCGAAACTGTAGATTGATCTTCTACTGTACCCCGGCGGGTCGTTTCGCCTGCTTCAAATAGCATTGCTTCTGCTAAAGTCGTTTTGCCCGAGCCGGAGTGTCCTAAAAGTGCAACGTTTCTAATGTTTCTGGTGTCGAAGTCCATAGAGACTGGTTTTTGAATGGTGAAAAAATATGCATACGTCAGTTGAGGATTTGATCCTCAACAATTGCTACAATGTCTATCGGGAATTATTGAATTCCAATGCCAAAAATCACTGTATTTGCAGCGTTTTAAAGCAATTAATCCAAAGTCGCTTTCAAAAGATCAGAATGTTATTTCAAGCCTGAAAGGCTATTCGCAATGAAATTATGGAAATCTTGGAAAAATACAAAACATTATAGCGGAAAGGAAAGTAAAATTTTTCTGTAGCAACCGAAGAAGTGATGAGAGGCGAGCTTTGTGGCGCTTAGATTTTAATTTTAACTATCAAAAAATTTTGTATATGAAAAATTTCATCTAAATTTACGCTTTATCATTTTCTAATTGTATATCCTTTTATCTTACATACTGCTTCCGTAATAAAAAGAGGAAGAACAAACACAACTTTGAGAGGTGTTTCTGACATACCCTGAGAGAACGCCTAACGTAAACGAAAGTAGCTCCGAATGACATTCGGAGCTACACTTTTTAATCCTTATAAAACAGCCACTTACCTAATTCTTTGAATGACACTTTTTTGCCATACATCAAAATACCAATTCGATAAATCCTGCCTGATAGCCAGATAAAGAAAATACAAGTTGCTATCAAGATAACAACCGACAATAGAATTTCCCAAAGCGGCGGCTCAAAGGCCAAGCGCGCGGGCATTACAATCGGTGAAAATAATGGGAATATTGAAGACCACACCGCCAGACTGGAGTTGGGCGCTTGCACTGCCACAAACATGATATAAAACGCCAGAATAACCGGAATCATAATCGGCAAAGTGAGGGTTTGCCCTTCTCCCAGGTCATCGCCCATCGCCGAGCCGACCGCCGCAAACATGGACGAATACAAGAAATAACCACCCAAAAAATACACGATAAACATGGGTAGAATCAGCCACCAATTTTGCCCCGTCAATTCATTCATCGCTAAGGTAATCATTGCCTCTGTATCGTCAGGATTCATATTGCCAGCCGTCGGCGGGGTGTTCACTTGCGTACTGTCAAAACCGAAAATCAGATTAACCGCAACGCTAATCAAGGGTATTAAAATTGCCCAAATCGCTACCTGCGTAAGGCCTACCGCTCCTACCCCAATGATTTTGCCAAGCATGAGTTGGAACGGCTTTACGCTGGAAATCATTACCTCTACGATACGGCTTGTTTTTTCTTCCATCACACTGCGCATCACCATCATACCATAAATCAGCACCGTCATATACATAATAATCCCCATAATACTGCCAATTCCTGCAGCAATCGCTCCTGTCAATTTGGTAGAATCAGAGCCAGTTGGGTCAATCGGTTCAGGATCAAGCTCGATACGCGTATCCAATGCTTCCAATTGTCGGCGCTCCAATTTCAGTTGATCGATTTTATAATCGCGTAAACTGTTGCTAATGCGCTGTTTAATAAAAGTTTCTACATCCAGCGTCGGTTGTTTTTCAGAGTAATAATAAACGGTATAACTTTTTTCCATCAAATTGACTACCGGCCGTAGCACAAGAATGGCATCGTATTTGGATTGCCCAAAATTCTTGCGCAAGCTATCCAGCGAAAGTGTCACTTTTTCAAAATGAAGATTGGTTTCGGAAGCAATATTCCCTTTCAGGATGCCGCTTTCATCAATCACCGCTACGCGCTTGGAGTCATCGCTTTCGTAAGCAAAAATAAAGCCCGCTACAATAAAAAACACGGCAAAGCCAAGCGGGGTAAGCAGAGTAGCCAGAATAAAGGAACGCCGCGTGACGCGGGTGAGGTATTCTCTTTTTATGATAAGTCCGAGTTTATTCATTTTTATTCAGGATTGAGGAATGAGGAATGAGGTTTCTTGTCGCTCGTTTCTTGTTGCTTGTTGCTCAGGTCTCCATTGCTCCAGGTCACCTCGTCATATTAGAATCTTCTACTTGTTTTATAAAAATCTGATTTAGAGTGGGTAATATTTCATTGAAAGAATGAATATAAATCCCATTTTGCAAGAGATATTGCAATAATCGATTCGACTCGCGCTCTTCGGGCAATTGCACTGTGATTGAATGGTCGTTCTGCTTAACAATACTTACCCTTTGATCTAAGTCGGCAGGCAATGCCCCTTCGTAATCAATTCTGAACAAATTCTCTTTGAACTGATTCTTGATCGCTTTTACATCTCCTTCCAGAATATTTTTTCCTTTATTAATCAGCACAATTTTTTCACAAATTTCTTCTACTTGCTCCATGCGGTGCGTCGAAAAGAGAATACTCGTGCCGTTTTTGTGCAATTCGTAAATTTCGTCTTTAATCAGATTCGTATTGATTGGATCAAGGCCGGAAAAAGGTTCGTCGAGAATAAGCAATTTCGGGCGGTGAATGACGGTAGCGATAAACTGAATTTTCTGCTGCATCCCCTTTGGAAAGCTCTTCAATTTTCTTGACCACCAGTCTTTGATGTCAAATTTTTCAAACCAATGATCGATTTCCTGACGCGCTTGCGCTTTGGACAATCCCTTGAGTTGCGCCAGATACATCAAGTGCTCGCCCACCTTCATTTTTTTGTACAAGCCGCGTTCTTCAGGCATATAGCCGATTTGCTCCGGGTGGCGGCTGTTTAATTTTTCACCATCGAGATGAACGGTACCCGTATCTGCTTGTGTAATGGTAGTGATAATGCGAATAAGAGAGGTTTTGCCCGCGCCGTTGGGTCCGAGTAGCCCGAAAATACTGCCTTTCGGCACTTCAAAGCTAACCCTGTCAACGGCAACGTACTTGTCGTACGTTTTGACGACCTGGTCTAAACGAAGAATATTCATAGGTGTTGAATTGTTTTTTCCGGGATGAATATAATTTGGAATAGTTAAAAAATGTTAAAATATTCTATGGAAACAGCAAAATTAACGACGAGTTGATTGCTGCTAAGGTAATTATTCAAATATTAGTTTCCAACCAAAATTTCAACGCTTCACTTTCCTTGCCGTTGATTTGAATCGCCACGCGATGCTCGCCGGCATAATAAGGCCGAATGCCTATTTTCTTGAAGGAATGGCGCTTCTTGAGTTGGATTTTTTCGCCGGGCTGAACAGTTTTGGTTGTCAATTTGAACACTTTCGACGCGTGCTTGCCATTGGATTTCATAAAATAAACTACAAAATCGACAGCCAAATTTTGTTCCTGTTTTCCTTCAGAAATCAGATCAAATGAGAATTCGAGATAATCGCCGACTTTAATCTTGGGTCGTACTACTCGAAAGTTTTCCATTCTGACGGCCGCGCCATCGCTGAAGCCCAGCAGTTTCAATGCTCCTGGATGCCCCATCTTGATCAAAGTACGCGAAGCGTGTTTGATGAGCCATTCCATCTCCTCACTTGGATGCTTGTGTCGCCAGCGTTCGAGCGTTTCCACCACGATATCGGGATTATCTTTAGCAACATCATTCAAATTATTCGCAATCGAGCGGCGCACCAGTAAGGTTGGTTCTGGGACAAGCTTGTCCAATAACGCCATCAAAGGTTTCGGGTTCTCAATAAACATTTTCAATCTTCGCCCCAAGGGCAGGCGCGGGCGCGCCCCTTCGCTCACGAGTCGGCGCACATGGCAGTTGGAATCTTGTGACCATTCGTGCAGCATCGCCATCGTTCGTTCGGGTTCTAATTCAATAAAAGTGCGCAAATCGCCTTCAGCCGTGAAACGCTTGGTCATTTCGTATAATGCTTTAATCGAAACCTCGTAATGATCTCTGCCATAGCGACTTACAAAAGCGCATTGCGGCATCACGATAAAACGCTCGAAACCGCTGATTTCTTCAATTTCCAATTCTGGCATCAAGGAGCGTAGCAAAATATCAATCGCCGAAGGATAATCGTCGGGCAAGAATTCGCGGAGCTTTTCCATGATGAGATTCGAGCGACCGCCGTAGCTAAGCTCCGGGAATTTTGGGATAATCTCATTTTTAAAATTCATTTCATCAAAATCCGACCAATTGGACTTGATGGCAGCAGCAAAATCATTGATTACCTGAGGATTAAAGACATCTCGGAGCTGAAATGTTTCTTGCATAGGTGATTTTGCTTCAAATTTAAAACAAAAAGTTTAAAAACAACTCATGGCTACCTAAAATTCAGTATTTTGGTATCCCTAACATTTGTATAATAAGAATTAAATTCCCATTTTTGCAATGACAGGTGGTGTTTTGAGAAAGTTTAAACTGGAAACGTCCGAAAAATAATTCCTTCAGTTATAATTTATTAAACACTAAAACTTTTATCAAAATGAAACGATTCCTCAAGATCACTGCCTGGATATTGGGTATTCTGGTACTTATCATTGGCGCTTTGGTCGCCTGGGTTGGCTTCGCTCCTGCCCCTACTTATGATCCACCCACTATTGCTGAACTAAAAGTAGAAGTAACGCCCGAGCGAGTAGCACGCGGCAAAAAGTTAGCTTCCCTGCTCTGCGTGCAGTGTCACGCAGGGAAAGATGGCAAATTGAGCGGGCAACAGATGCTGGATGTACCCAAATCGTTCGGTAAAATCTATTCGAAAAATATCACAATGCATCCAGATAAAGGCGTTGGCAAATGGACAGATGGAGAGTTCTATACCTTCTTCCGCACAGGACTTCGCAAAGACGGCTCTTTCAATGCCATTATGCCAAAGTTTTCTCATATGGCAGATGAAGATGTGTACTCCATTATTGCATGGATGCGTTCTGACGACCCTAAGCTGGAGTCCTCTGATCAAGAATCCCATCCGCATGAGTTGACGCTCTTTTCCAAAGCCCTGGTGAGGTTTGTTTTCAAACCATATCCATTACCTTCTGAGCCGATCCCACTACCAGATACGACCAATCAAGTTGCCTGGGGGCGTTACATCGCCAATGGTACTTATGGTTGTTATAGTTGTCATTCCGAAGATTTTGCGACTGTAAATGACTTAGAGCCAGAGAAATCAGGTGGATTCTACGGCGGTGGCAATCCTTTGCTGGATTTTGATGGAAATTTGATCCCAAGTGCGAATATCACACCTGATAAAGAAACCGGCATTGGTAATTGGACGGAGGAACAATTCCTCACCGCTGTAAAATTTGGGCAAACTCCGAATGGGCCTTTGCGCTACCCGATGGTACCTTATGCTATATTGGATACGGCTGAGATCAAAGCAATTTGGGCGTATTTGCGCACTGTACCGCCTTTGAAAAATGAAGTAGCGCGAGCGCCAAGAGAGTAATCAAATATGAAATGTAAGATAAGAAATGTGAAATGCGGATGCGTCTGTGCTTCACATTTTTATCTTCTTATTCGTTCGCCTTTGCGCAAAGCATAAACAACCGTCACAATCAGCGTCAATACTGTAATTGGCAATACAAACCACATCATCGCCACGTCAAAAGCTTGCAAAGCGCTATGCTGTGAAGCTGCCAAGATCAAATAAACGACATACGCAATATAAAATCCCAGAAAAACAAAACCTTCCCAACGTCGAATGGTATGGCCTGTGAAAAAGATCGGCAAACAAGCAATCGCCACCGCAATCATAATGGGAATATCAAATTGCAAAGCCGCTTTTGACACAGGGATTCCCGCCGGAGAAACCAGCGCCGAAATGCCTAACACACAAAGAAGATTAAAAATATTGCTGCCCACTACATTCCCTACTGCAATATCCCGCTCGCCGCGAATACTGGCAATTACGGAAGTAGCGACTTCCGGCAAAGATGTACCCGCAGCCACAATTGTCAAACCGATAATCAAATCGCTGACACCCATACTTTTAGCGATCGTCGTAGCACTATCCACCAGCCAGCGTGAACCCAGCACCAGCATTGCCAAACCGACAATCACAAAAGCGATATTGAATAGCCATTCCTTTGCCGTCCAGCCCTTACCATCACTGTATTCTTCAGCATATTCCTTTTGTACAGCTTTGCTTTTTTCTTTTTTGCTCTGACGAATGAGAAAAACGGTATAAGCGATGATTCCTCCGAACAAAACAATCCCTTCCCAGCGATTGATATTGCCATCCCAACCCATCCACAGTACCAGCAAAGATGCAATAATCATGAGTGGTACATCAAGCCAAACCAACTGCTGCGCCACTACCAACGGCACGATCAAGGCCGTCAATCCCAGGATAAACAATACATTAAAAATATTACTACCCACTACGTTGCCCACCGCAATGTCCACATTGCCGCTCATGCTCGACATCACGCTCACCGCCATTTCCGGCGAACTCGTACCAAAAGCCACCACTGTCAAGCCGATCACCAAAGGTGAAATGCCAACTGCCGCTGCAATTTTTGATGCGCCGCGTACGAGCACTTCTGCGCCTGCGATGAGCAATACAAATCCGCCGAGTAATAATAAAATAGTCATGTGCTAATTTTTTGCGAAATTTAGCAAAGAAAGATTCACTTGTAGCAAATGAATTGATATTTTGTTTTTGAAAATAAAAAACTGGTTTCCAGAAAGTTATTCAGCAATTGGATTCCCATTCCGAATCGCCCTCACCACCGTTACAATCACCGTCAAAACGGTAAGCGGTATTACAAACCAGAACATCGCCGTATCAAAAGCTTGTAAATAAGAATGTTTTATAGAAGCTAAAATTAAATAAATCGTGTAAGCAATATAATATCCGAAAAATACGCCGCCTTCCCAGCGTACAATGCGGTGACCCGTAAAAAAAATCGGCAAGCAAGCAATGGAAGCAGCAATCATAATGGGAATATCAAATTGAAGCGCGGCCCTTGAAACCGGAATGCCGCCGGGCGCAATCAAAGAAGAAATACCCAACACCGCCAGGATATTAAAAACACAACTTCCAATCGCATTTCCGACAGCAATATCGCGCTCTCCACGCATACTGGCGATCAGCGAAGTCGCCACTTCGGGCAAGGATGTACCCGCCGCTACAATTGTCAACCCGATAATCAAATCACTGACGCCGAGCGATCTGGCAATGGAAGTAGCGCTATCCACCAGCCAGCGCGAACCCAAGACCAACATTGCTAAACCCATGATTATCAATGCTCCATTCAGAAGCCATTCTTTTAGTCCCCAGCTTTTACCAACGCCATATTCCAATTCGTATTCAGCTTTTACCAAAGCGCTTCGCTCTTTCCGACTTTGTCGTATGAGAAAAACATTATAGCCAATCAATAAAACCACTAAAATCAAGCCATCCAGCTTACTAATCTGACCATCCCAGCCCAGCGCCAACATCAGAATCGAAATGCCAATCATCAATGGTACATCAAACCAAATCAATTGCTGCGCCACGATCAAAGGCACGATCAAGGCCGTCAAACCCAATAAAAACAGGATATTGAAAATATTGCTCCCCACTACATTTCCCACCGCAATGTCCACATTCCCGCTCATGCTTGACATGATGCTCACCGCCAATTCCGGCGAACTCGTGCCAAAGGCAACCACCGTCAACCCGATGATCAAAGAAGGAATGCCTACCGCTGCCGCTATCTTCGAAGCGCCGCGCACCAGCGCCTCCGCACCGACAATGAGCAATACAAATCCTGACAGCAATAAGAGAATAGTCATGGGCAATGTTCTTTTTTATGTTGGAGCGCAAGTTAAAAAAACTACGTTAAAATCACTATTTGGAAAGATTGAACGACAGGAATTTCCGACGTTTTGTCAATATCGTGATGTAAAACCTATCAGGTTTTGGAAATATTATAGGTTTAGCGATGAGATAATGTATTGGCGTTTAATTCCCGATGAATTTAGTAAGTTTGCTGCAAAATTGTCGATATGATTCAATTTTATAACGTCAATGGTGAATTGGTCAACGCTGTCGAAGCAAGCCTCAAAGTGACCGACTTAGCAACACTTCGCGGCTACGGGGTATTCGACTTTTTCCTGGTGCGCAGCGGCGTGCCGATGTACGTGGATGATTACGTAGCGCGTTTTGAGCGCTCGGCGGGCCATTTGAATCTGGATTTGCCGATTTCAAAAGAAGCATTGAAAGAACAAATTCAAGCATTAATTCAAGTAAATAAACTGGATGATGCTGCCATTCAATTAGTGCTGACGGGCGGCTACGCCGAAGATGGCTACACACCGGTGCAACCGAACTTGCTTATGCTGGGGCGTCCAATGCTGATTTATAATAATGATGTGCTGACCAAAGGGGTGAAAGTATTGCTACATCAGCACCAACGCGAATTGCCGGAAGCCAAAACAATTAATTATCTCACCGGCATTCGCCTGGCTGGCAATATGAAACAACAAGGCGCGGTGGAAATTTTATACCACGATGGACAGTTTGTGCGCGAGGGGGTTCGCTCCAATTTTTTTATTATAACAAAAGACAATATTATTATAACGCCAAAAGATAAATTATTACATGGCATTACCCGCAAGAACACGATAGCGCTTGCGCAACAGCATTTTACTTTGGAAGAACGCGATGTAACGCCTCAAGAATTGCTTGCCGCAAAAGAAGTCTTCATCACCAGCACGACCAAAGGCGCGATGCCCGTGGTACAAATCGACCATCATATCATCGGCGACGGCAAACCCGGCGAAGTGACCCTCCTGCTTGGAAAATTATTACACGAACATGATATACATTATATCGAAAGCCGAAAAGTAATGGCTTGATGTTTAGTCATCTGGTGTGACTGGGAGTCATCAAGCAAGCTTTTGACACGGATATTCTTGAAGCAGTTACATGGTCTTTTGATGAAAATGGTAATCGTACATGGACGGGTGCGGCGATAGGATTGGGGATAAATATTTCTTTCGGCTCTAAAATTTCAACTAGTATTTCAGAAACAAAAATGACGTTCCCCTCTCTTAGCGAAAGAGAAAAATTGAAATATATGAATCAAATTCTAAAAATTAAATATATACTGATTTTAGGCTTGTTTATCATTTTATTATCCTGCTTTAGGACGAATAAAGTCGATACAGAAAAAATTTTAGTGACATATGATGGCATTCCAAATGTCTCTATCGGAGATTCCGTACTACATATAATAGAAGGAAATACAAATTATTCGACGGAGACTAGAAAAGTTCAATCGTACGGGACTGAATTTATGCAATTGATCCTAAAAAAAGGAAATGAAGAAATAGCATATATTAACTATAATGAAAACTCCCTAGATTGGGCTTTAGTGTCAACAATCGTTTGCAATCATCCCAAGTGTACCACTAAGGATGGATTATCTATTGGCATGAATATCAAAGATTTAAGAAAGCTTTATCCCGACAAAGATGATACACTAAGAGGTGGTAAAGATGAATCAATCGGCTATTTTATTCCAGAGACTTTGACCAAAAAAAAAATAATTATTTTGTCATGAGTAAAGTCGTCATTGAATTAACGAAAGTTAAAGAAGATACTATTGTTACTGCTCTTATTGTTGAATCGAATTGATATTCATTATTATTAATTATAGCTTGCTTGCGAATAGCATGGGAGTAAAACCGTACCATAGGATTAATTCTCTTTGCAGTAAAGTAACTACGTTTATGCAATAGTTCTTTGACATACTAATTTTGGATCAGGGTGCGATGGTATCCCAGCTCTGGTACACCCGCGAGTCCTTATTTTGCGGCAGATTCGGCGTGGTATCTCGGTTGTAAGTTATATGAAATCGGCAACCACCTTGGCAATATCGTATCTGTCATCAGCGATCGCAAGCAAGCTTTTGACATGGATATGGATGATGAGGCAGACTACTACGACCCCGTCGTGCTGAGTGCCACGGACTATTTTACAAAGTCATCAGATGAATTTCTTTCATCTGATGACTTCACATTTTTACCGCCAAGCGCCAAGAATCAAGCCCATCACCGTCAAGGCGACTACCATATAAGCTCCATTTATCAACATCCAGCCGGTACTGCGCCGCTCAAACAAACCCACAATAAAAAAACCCATCGCTACCCAACCAAATCCTGCCGCGAAGCCAGCGAAAGCGCCAAAAGCCGCATCTGTCTTAGGGTCATTGAGAAACATTGCCAAATTGGCCGACATGACAAGCGCCCATAAGAAAGAGAGCCCAAATACTTTGCCCATATTTGCGCCTTTCAGGTCTTCTTCGGTGAAGCCGTTTGCTTTCATCCAGGGTTTAGCAAATAGCATTGGTGAATACCACAAGCCTCCAATCAGAAAAGAACTTATAGCCGCGACGATCACAGCCAGCCAGTTAATTGTTGAAAAGTCCATAACTTTTGTTTTTTAAAACAAAGAAAGGGCGCTTGCAACAAAAAGTATTGGAAAAAATTTACCTTTTGAGTCATCAGATGATTGCAATCATCTGATGACTTTATGCTACCGAATCGGAATATAGTTTACAATTTCCCCTTTTGCGTTCATGTATTCTAAAGGTGAGAAGCCCGAAAACGCTCTGAAATCATTGATAAAATGTGCCTGATCGTAGTAGCCGCTTTCGTAAGCGACGCGCGACCATTCTGGCCATCCATCTTTTCCAAATTGTAAATTACATTTTGAAAGCGCATCAATCGCAGGAATTGCTTGGGCGTAAGCCCCACGTATTTGCTGAAAAGCGCTAGGAAATGCTTATGCGAATAGCCAATCTTTTGCACCATTTCGCTGATGACAATCGTCGCCGGATGTTGGGAAATGCACTGTATCGCAAAGCGAATGACGGGAGGAATGTCTTCCAAATGCCCTTTGGCGCGTTGAAGTAAATAATGCTCGGCAAGCGCAAATTTCGCCTGGGGTGTAGCAGCAGCAAGCAATTGGTCGCGCAAACCATTCAATTCCCGACAAAAAATCAAATCGGCATCTACCACTTGATAATTTAATTCTTGCAAAGGCATTTGCAGGAAAGGATAAGCCATGCCGCGCCGAAAGCGAATAACAAACATCGAAGAATGCGGCCCGCCCGCGCTGATGCTAATGAAACGATTGCGCATACCAGACACCCAAGCGGTGCGACAACTCTGGATTTCGGTCAATTTATCATTATCAAAAATAAATTTAGGCGTCTCGGTTAGATCAATAATAATCTCAATGACACCCTCTGGTAGCAAGCGTTCTACAGAGTAGCCGGGGTCATAATCTTCATAAAAAGTGAACATTTCCACATACGCGCCCAAAGGCGGTGGTGGTGCATAAAGTTCAAGAATCATGGTGGCTAAAGCATTTTGTTTGTTAATTGTCTGAAAATTAGCAAACAAAAAACACTTTTACAACAAAAACTTTAAATTTTAAAACAAATATTTTAAAAAACAACATATTTAGACCTATATGCGGTCTTCAACTGCAAAGGACTGTCTTTGATTTCTTTAAATTTAAAGGGTATGGTTTGACAACCCCAATCCGGGCATTCTTTTGTAATATCAAAGTGCAGATGCGGCCCTGCGCTCGCGCCAGTATTGCCGCTTAAAGCGATTGTATCGCCTGCGCCGACGGTATCGCCGACTGCAACCAAAACGCCATTTTGAGTGAGGTGATAATATCTTGAGAAAGTACCATCCTTGTGTTCGATAAAAACATAATTTTCTTGTCCGGGCGTCCTGTTGCCATCGGTATATTGCTCTTCTATTTTGATAACTTTTCCATCGCGAGCCGCCGTGATCACACTGCCAAGGGGCATATTAAAATCGTAGGCATAAGCCGTTTTGTCTTGATGCCCCCAAGGGCCGTTCCAAGTTTGTAATAATTGATATTGTTGTCCTTTCGGGAATGGCAAGGAATACTTTGAAGTTTGGCAACTTACCAAAAGTACAGTCGCCAAGAGCGTAGAGAACATTTTCATAGCTAATTTTTTCTTGGAGAATACTGTCATTAGCTGAAAACGTTACAATTTGAAATAAAAACATTACATCTATAAAATCGCTGGCCCTGGGTCAAAACGATTGTTTTCTAATTCAGATTTCGCAAATCTCAAAGATTTACGAAATCGCATCCACCCATTTGACCCAGTATCAAATCGCTGATAAAATGACAAAGTGCTTATTCGAGCATTTGCGCGCTCTCAACTCCTATTGGAATACCAATAATCATCGTCCCGCCTTTGTTTTTCGGCTTTGGGCGTATCAAAAATATCGCGCTCGAAGTAGAATTGTTTTTCTTGTGGTTCTTCTTCCCAAGAATATTTGGCTTTTTCTTCGTCTTTTTCAATCGACTCTTTAAACCAAAAAGAAGTAAAAATGCCTATCAAGCCGCCCATCAAATGGCTTTCCCAGGAAATGCCTTCTTTGCCAGGTAGAATGCCCATGAGCATGGAGCCATAATACAAGGCTACAATCAGCGCCAGCGCAATGGATTTAAGGTTTCTACGAAAAATGCCATTCCAGAATACAAAGGCAACCAGCCCATAAATGACGCCGCTCGCGCCGATATGAAAATGTCGGCTCAACTCAAATAAATCCGCAAAGCCCCATACTGCTAATCCCGTCATCAAATAAATCATAGCAAATGCCGGAATCGCTACTCTACGATAAAAGAACAAAACCATAGCGCTCAACACAAAAAGCGGAGCTGTATTGGATAGCAAATGCCCCCAGCCTCCGTGAATCAAAGGACTAAACAGGATGCCTTTCAATCCCCATATTTCACGAGGAAAAACGCCGAGCCATCCCAAATCCAGGCCCAGCAATGCCTGCATTCCTTGAATGATCCAAAGCAATAAAATGGCATAGGCCGGCCAGAGTAAGCTTTCGCGGAGTTTTATGGATAAATTTTTAAACATAATCTTTTTTAGAAGTTAGATGTAGGAACAGAGAAGTCAGATATTTTTAAAACTTTGTCCGGCATCTAGCTTCTGGCATCTGACTTCCTATGATAATATTTCAACCATTTCAAGTAGCATAGGGTTGATGTCCATATGATGTTTTGTTGCTTTTTCAAAAGGTGTGTAAGTAATCTGACTATTAACTTCTCCAATCATTACTGCGTTTCTGCCTTCCAATAAAGCTTTCACAGCTACCATGCCGACTCGGCTGGCACGTACGCGCTCCAGGCAAGTGGGGCGTCCGCCGCGTTGAATATGCCCCAAAATGGTGACTTTGATTTCCCAGCGTTCGAAGCTGCGTTTTTTCACTTCTTCCGCAATTTTAAAAGCGCCGCCTACATCATCCCCTTCGGCCACTACTACAATGCTGGAATTCTTTTTATTCTGGTACCCTTTTTCCAAAGTTGACACCAAATCATCGATACTTGTTTTACTCTCCGGAATCAAAACTGCTTCCGCCCCCGTAGCAATAGCAGCAGGCAATGCAATAAATCCGGCATCTCGACCCATTACCTCCACAAAAAACAAGCGATCATGCGCATTAGCAGTATCCTTAATATTATCAATAGCATTCATCGCGGTATTAATCGCTGTATCATAGCCAATTGTGTAATCCGTACCAAAGAGGTCATTATCAATCGTACCGGCACAGCCCACCATAGAAATATCAGGATATTCGGACATAAACACAAGCGCCCCTCTAAAAGAACCATCGCCACCGATTACCACGATTTTGTCAATATGCTCTTTTTTAAGCTGTTCGTAGGCTTGTCTTCTGCCTTCCGGCGTATGAAAATCTTTGCACCGCGCCGATCTGAGAATCGTACCGCCCAAATGAATAATGCCACTTACAGAATGCGCCTCCATTTTCACAAAATCACCGTCAATCATTCCTTGATACCCTCGTTTAATCCCGATCACTTCAATGCCATAATGCAAAGCTGTACGCACCACCGCTCGAATACAAGCATTCATGCCCGGCGCGTCGCCACCCGAAGTAAAAACTGCGATTTTTTTCATTGATTTATTTACCATTTATTCACCACATCACTATATCACCATATCACTACATTATTACATCAAACATACCTCCTACGCACCGTTTTGATAAAGCTTTGCGCAATTTCCAATTTCTCCTCATCCGTCCAATTGTTTTGCTCCGCAAGATTTATCAATAAACTCTTCGCGTCCTCCATATTCTCAAATTTATTCATCAGCAGCAGCGAATCGTTGAACGCATTATTATCTCTGCCAAATAATTCATTGATATACAGCAATCTATCATTGATAGAAAAAGCCTTTGTAAGATCGGTGATAGTGCGTTCGCCGAGTTTTTCAGATAGTTCTTTCGCTTGTCTAAAATCAAATAAAGCCGCAAAATTTTGTTGGCTATTGCTCGAAGAGCGCTGTATTGGCGGCGCTGGCGGCGGCATTTCCCGTTTGATTTCTTCCACTTTAGGTACTGGCGGTGGTGGTGGCGGTGTTTCTTGTTTTGGCGGAGCAGTATATTTGGGTGGCTCGGGTATTTCTATTTTAGGTGGCGTATAAGTAGTGCGGGGTTGCTCCACTTCTATCGGTTTTGGTGCAACTTTCACTTCCTCATTATTACCGCCTGTTTTCGCGGAAAGCGTCGGCTCATCCGAATCCATATATACTTCATATAATTGGCGAATATAGCTCAGCATCAAATCGCGCTCAATCGCTGCCATCGGGCCTTTGTTCAATGCGATACTTTTTTGCAATGAAGCAATTTTTTCTAATAGAATTTTGGCTTGTTGTAAATCCATCTTTTTTTAGACTTTTAGAGGTCAGAAGTCGGATGTCAGAAGAAATTTTGTTGTCTGATATCTGACTTCTCTGCTCTGACTTCTTGAATGCTCAAATATAAACAGTTGTATGATTCTAAAAGAACATCTAACTTAGCTTTTCAACGAATTTTGATTTATTTTATGTTTGGGAGCTTAGAGGTGGAGGAGTGGAGGAGCTTAGGAGTTTAGAAACTAAGCAAATTCAACTTATAAAACTCCTCAACCAACTCCAAACTACCAAACCTCAAACTTTCAAACGATAAATGTTTCTCGAACCACATTTCAAAGGACAACGCAGCGGCTGGATCGAAGTGATCTGCGGCTCTATGTTTTCGGGCAAAACCGAAGAATTGATCCGGCGACTCAAGCGCGCCAAGATTGCCAATCAAAAAGTAGAAATTTTCAAACCGAAAGTAGATAAACGCTACGACGATGCCAACGTGGTTTCACACGATGCCAATTCCATTCTTTCCACACCAATTGAGCATTCTTCCAAGCTTTTGCTGCTGACCGAAGGCGTTAATGTAGTTGGCATTGATGAAGCGCAATTTTTTGATATGGATTTGCCCGAAAATGTGCAAAAGCTTGCCCTGCGTGGTTTGCGAATTATCATTGCCGGCTTGGATATGGATTTTAAAGGCCGTCCTTTTGGACCGATGCCAAATTTACTCGCAATTGCCGAATATATTACCAAGGTACACGCCATCTGCCCGCATTGTGGCAATTTGGCTACGCATTCTTATCGCCTCACCGATGAAGGAGATACCGTTGTTTTAGGTGAAAAAGATCGCTACGAGCCGCGCTGCCGCACCTGCTATCACATGGGGAATATTTTGGATTTGAGAGTGAATAATGAAAAAGGAGAGAAGAAAAATAAGTAACAAAACTAATAAAAAGGAGCAAACCACTTTATAAGTAGTTTACTCTCTTTTTTAATAAAATATAACTTAATTATCAAATTTTAGTAATATTTTCTGTAAATCATTGCACAATGAGCTTTCTAAGTAATGATTTTTCTCCTGCGCGTATTTCCACGATATACATTCCAGCGCTTAGCGTCGGCACTTGTAAATTGATTAAATTATGCCTAGATAATAAGTCCCTTCTTTCAATATTACGAATCAAACGCCCCCGGCTATCAAAGATTCGAATCGAAATTTCTAAGCTCTGCTCTGCAATAACAGGCAAATAAATCTGAGCATTTCTTGAAACAGGATTGGGATACAAGTCACCAATTCTTATTTTTTGATCATCAACGGAAATCTCTTCTACTGCCGTCGCAAATGCTTCATTAGCAAGCCTCCAGATGCCTAAGAGCGCCGTCAGGCCTTGCTGTTCAACGAATTTCCTAGCTTCATCTCTTTGCGAAAAACCTTGATAAATCCAATCACTATTCCCATCAGGATCGCGCCAAAGGCTCAGTTCATTGGCAAGAATGCCATTTAATTCTGAATTCAAATAATAAAATCGAAAAACAGCGTTTGGGTCGGCGGTTTCGGTAGAGCTGAGGTTGTAATATCGGGCAATACTCATGCCGTTGTCGGTGGTAGTGATTTGGTGTCCGCGTTTGATCGTCGTGCTACCCAGATTACTTGCTGAAGTAATTTCAGCGCCCAGATTGCCCGGATTTGCTGCGTTTGGGCTGTTTAAATCCGTTGTAAGAATAATTTCGCCGCCTAAACTACCGATGAAAGAACTGGACTCGGTTTCGCCAACCAATTGCCCATTTGGATCAAGCAAAACATTATAACCCGCTAAATCAAAATGACCGCTTACGAATGTAATATTTCCATTTATATCAATATTCCCATTTAGCAATAAATTATAATTATTCATTTGCAATGTAATATCGGGGAGCATACTTGCACCGATACCGCCCAATAATTGATCGGTGCTTCCAGCCCTTTCGACAAACAGGAAATTCACGGTACTTCCGGCAGCATCCAATGTACCATCATTTATCAAAGAAATATTTTCTAATGTAATATCTCCTGTGCCTTTAACGGTGACCGTAGCGCCAGGAGCTATGTAAAACTGTGCTGTTGCAGTGAATGAAAGCACTCCCATTAACAGCATGAAAAAGATATATTTCATAATTGTACAATTTTGGTGAAAAAAGAATTGTTTTCAGACCTTGCCAAATCATTTTTTCACCTGTGCTTCCAGCGCATTCAAGCGAGCTTCTAAAGCACTAATTTTATTCAATTTTGCCTCTAAATCTTTAATTTTCGCCTGTTGCTCCTGAATAATTTTATCCTGCTCTTTTACAGCATTAATAAGCATATAGGTAAAAGGCGCGAGTGAAAGCGAGTTCTACGCCGCCATTTTGGGTGGATTGAGATAGCAAATCCAGCTTTTGCGATAGTAAAAAGGAATTTTGTAACGAATTTTACAAGTTACCTCGGGGTAAGCCGTAATGAGCTTATGTAAATGCAGCATGATTTTCAGTTGGCTGCCTTCGCAATTAGAAGTGAAAAATTACTTATTTTTGTTAAAAGATACCCGTCCGGCGGGTAGGTGCGAGAGCGACTCGGTTAAAATAAGAAAAAGTGCACCCGCCAAAAAGGTAAATGCACTACAAAAAGAATGTGTTTGAATATTTTAATTGCCAGGCGTTAAGCCCAGTTGCCCAAAGAAATCGAGATTGTCTTGCACACCCAGGTGCTTGAATGCCTTTCCTTCTGGATTGACCCAAATGATATCCACCCCATCCAGTTTGAAAGATTTGCCGGTGGGTTTCATGCCCATAAATTCGCCTTTCATGGTACCGCTAATCACGATATAAGCGAGGATGGTTTTATCATCAGCGAGTACATTTTTCACTTCAAATTTTAAGTCAGGGAAAGCAGTGAAAAAGCTTTGTAATAATGCTTTACTAGCAGCCAGCCCTTTCAATCCGGTCGCTTCTAAAAAACCTGGAGGAAAATTATCTTGGAAATCAGCGGTGCAGTGTTGGTCAAATGCAGCAAGACTTTTAGCGTTAATGCCCTCCACAATTTTGAGATAATTGGCTTTGTTTTGATCCGCCTTCGTTTGTGCAGTAGCCAATGTAGTGCCAAGCGCTGCCACGAGCAGCAAGATAAAATGTACGGTTTTCATGGCGTGAATGTGATTTAGGTGAAAAATTTTATTATATGGTTATCTAAACTTTGTTGAACATCTTTGCAACAGGCGCACTAATTACGCCAGCTTTTTTGATATTCTCTTGCCTTTCAGGATCACTCATCAGCATGTCGAAAATTCCTGCATGAGGCGCTTCGAACACCATGGTTACATCATTTGGGTTTTCGAGCGCAGTATAAAGGCCTGCAAGCTTAACGCCTTCTTTTGCACGATTGGGTTCGTCCGCATCAAAAATTACTTTCCATGCTGCGAAGTCTTTCACTTCGTGTTGAACCATTACAATTACCATTTTATTTATTTTTTTAAAATTTACCCTACTCTTATGGCTGGTAGGATTCGCCCCGTTTTTACAATGGTTGCCGGACTCCATTTTACTTCACTTTTACAGTTTTTATTTACTTTAGGAAGGATTTTAATAATCAATTTTCATGGACATAGTAATAGGCTCCAATACCGTATGTTTGTCTTTCAAGCCTTGATTTTTGGGGTCATTTATGATCGCACCCAACAATTCTAAATCGGTAACTTCTATTACCAATACGACTGAATTTGGGTCATCCATGTCCTGAAAAGCTTGATAGCTTGCTATTGCAGGAGCAAATACATCCAATCGATCCTGGTGACCCGCTTTCCAGGTGCTAAAATTGCCGACTTTGTGCCGTGCTACTACTGTTGTCATTTTGTTTTAATTTAAATTGTTTTTGCCTACTCTAATTGGTTTTCGGCTGCCCCGTTTTTAGCGATTTATTTTCACTTTTGCACAATCTACCTGCTCATGGGTTAGCAGGTGTAGCGCTTACCTGTGTCATTATTGCAGCAGGATTGAATTCGATATGGCAACTAAGTACCTTGCCATCAACGATATGAAACATTCCCAGAAAATATAATTCGATTAAATTTCCGGTTGCAGGAATGCCATTGAACTCCCCGGTGTGTTTTGCAGACCATTTTGCTCTTATAGCAACATGGTCTCCTTCCTCAACCGTGAATTCCACATGATGATTTCCATTCCCAAATGATGATGACATCATTTTACTCATTCCAATGTGGTCATCACTTCCAACTGGTGCAGGGGTAAAAGGATTATGGAATTGATATTTCCCGCCCATTAAGTTTTTAAGAGTGCCGAAATCTTGTGCATCCATAGCGATATACCATGCTTTTACGATTTCTTTGTTTGTCATTTTATAAATTGTTTAATTTATGATGTGATTACTTCTATTCGGTTTTTAGCGATTTATTTTCACTTTTGTAAAAACTGCTCTTCTTTTTCTGCTTTCAGCAAAAGTGGGACATCGTCATGCATACCGGATAATTCGAGTTGATTGTCTTGCAATGCGAAGCGCATTTTTAGTAGCTTGCCTGCGGTACCTGTAAAGGTGATTTCATGATTGGCTTCGTTGATTTCGTAGCTACCAGATATATTTTCGACAGCATTGTTACTGTGATAGATAATGTTCCAGTCGAAATTACCTTTGAAACCAGCCTGACCTGGAATAAAATGGAGCTGGGAAGAAACGACTACTTTGCCCAGTATATCCGCACCATCCAGATGAAAAGAAGTGACTTGCCAGTGGTCTGCCAATTGGCTTTCAATGGTTGAATCCAGCTCCACTGATTCGGTTTGACATCCTGTATAAGCAAAAGAAGTGAGCGCTCCCAAAAGGAATAGAGCGGAAATGCGATTTTTAAAAACAAAGGTTTTCATTTTGTTGAACTCATTTTAGGTGATGCCTACTCTGGTCGGTTTTGCCATAGGCATGGCTTATGCCATCGGCTTCCCCAGGTAGTCCTGACTGGTTGTTACAACACAAAGAAGTAAGGAAACCAGCCAAAAAACAAGCAAGTGAGGACGAAGGGGTAGTTTTCTTGTCCGAAGGATAGGAAATTCTGAGCGGAGGATTTTATTATAAAATGTAAAGTCGAAAAGTATAAATATTACATCGCTATTATATGTGGTGGGTGTTTTTATAAAAATATTATCACTTCCGACTTCTTTTTAAATTGTCTGAATTCGCTTCAGGAGTTCTTCACGCAAGGATTTGCTCAAAGGAATGGCTTTGCGGGCAATAACGACGTGGCTTTCGGCGACTTCATCCACTTGAACTATATTGACAATGTAAGAGCGATGTATCCGAATAAAGTGCTGTGGCGGGAGTTTTTCTTCCATGATTTTAAGGGTGATGGCAAGCAGGTATTCTTTATTTTTAGTAAAAATGCGGCAGTAGTTGCGATCTGCTTCGATGTATAAAATATCTTCCAAAAAAATCTTGACCATCGAGTCTTTGTGCCGCACAAAAATACGGTCGCTCAAGATAAACGGCGCTTCGCGGGCGCTTTCCTGTTCGGTTGCAATGTCTTGATTTTCCGCCATTCGACTGATCGTCAGTTCGATAGCGCGTTGCAAATCCAATTTTTTAAAAGGTTTGGAAATGAAAGCATAGGGGCGGGTCGCTTTCGCACGATTGAAAGTCGCTTCGTCGGCATTGGCAGTGAGGTAAATGATAGGAATATCGGCATTTTTTTGCATTTCCTGCGCAGTGGCAATTCCATCGAGCGCGCCTTTGAGGTGGATGTCGAGTAAGACGATATCGGGCTGATTTTCTTCGAGTTGCAAGATGGCCTCTTCGCCGCGTGGCACAATGGCGGTCACTTCATAACCCAGGTTGCTGAGTTGTAAAGAAATATTTGCAGCGATAATCATGTCGTCTTCTACAATGAGGAGTTTAATGGGTGTATCCATCAAGCAGCTTTTGTTTTCTTAAACTGAAAGGAAATAATCGTTCCATTGTGGACTTCTTGCGTCATGGTGCCTTCGAGCTGTCGGGTGAGCAAATTGACCAACTGGGTGCCAAATCCCGTGCCTTGTGCCGCTTTTCCGATCTCTTTTCCAACGCCATTATCGGCGATTCGCAATTGCAAGGTTGCTGCATCTACGGATTCTAAGCTCAATTTGATCGTTCCGGCTTGCCCTTCCGGGAATGCATATTTCAAAGCGTTAGTTAGCAATTCATTGACAATCAATCCAATCGGCACGGCAGTATCTACGTCTAGTTCCAGTTCTTGCATCGCACATTCAATTTTGACGCGGTCTTCGGCATTGAAGGTATCGAGCAAACCTTCGCTCAAATTAATAAAATAATCCTTCATTTCAATCGCTGCCAGGTTTTCCCCTTGATACAGTTTTTGATGCAAAATGCCCATGGATTGTACCCGATTTTGACCGGCTTGCAAGGCATCCTGCACTTCGGCATCCTTTATCTGTGCCGATTGTAAGGCCAACAGACTCGAAACGATTTCTAAATTATTCTTCACCCGATGGTGAATTTCCTTGAGCAGGATTTCGTTTTGTACGTTGCGCTGGTCGAGTTGAACATTGGTTTGTCCCAGAGCTTCATTCAAAGACTGGAGTTGTAAGCTACGACGGCGATTATTGCGATACGTCAAAAACAAACCCGCGAGTAGGAGCGCGAGCAAACCCGCTACTCCAAGGCTGAGCCATTGTATGATTTGCTGTTCCTGTAAGCGGGACTGCTGCTGCTGAATGGTCTCTTCCTTTTGGTCGGCTTCGTATTTGTCGCGCAACTCGGTGCGAATGGCGGCTAATTTATTTTCATAATCCTTTTTTTGTATGGCAGCCGCCTCCAATGCCTGGTGGTAGGCTTCCTCAGGATTGCCCGTTTTGTCATAACAGTCTGCCAGTTTCAACCGTGCCGCGATGATGGATATTTCATTTTGTTGAGATTGCTCATACTCAATATATTTTAAAAAACTAGGAATCGCAGCAGCATACTCTTTTTTCAAATAAGCAATCATGGCAATATTCTCGTAGTTTGGTCCCTCTTTTATTTCTTTTTTATCTAGGGCCGAATATAATTTCAGTTGGGCTTGGTGATCGACAATTGCTTGTTCATAGCGTTGGAGTGCTATGTATGCCAGCGCACGTTGTTGATAAATATAGATTTTATTGTACACATCGTCCTCAATTAAGCCCTTTTTTCGAGCATCCAACAGCCGATTAGCTTGTTCGATCGCTTTTGCGGGCTGCCCTGCTTCATTATAAGCCGTCATCAGGCACATCAAAGGATCCATCTGCTGTTCCATACTGCTGCTATTTTCACGGTGCATTTTCACCGCCAGTTCACCACAGCGAATCGCTTCCTGAAAATCCGACACATGCCGTGCAAAATCGCAAAGCCGCCGGTAGCACTCGGCAATGCCCGCCTGATCTTTCAATTGTTCATAAATATCAATCGCATTGAATAACTGTTTCTCACCTTCTTTATATCTACCCAAGTCTTTTAGTATGGTACCATAATCAATGTAAGCCGCAGCCAGCCATCTTTTATCATCTATTAAAGAAGCATGATACACATATTGTTTTAAATGATATAAAATAGAATCCTGCTGTCGATAAGCTGCCCCGTAGTGCCAGTGTGCCATTAGGTAATGACAAGCGCGAATGAATTGATTATTTTTCTCTTGAATGGATCGGTTCAGCGCGATATGAGCATACTGATAAAATGCGCTATCCCTTTTATAAACTCCATCCGAGTTTCTTTGAAGCCAGGTCATTAAGGAGTCAAGGGGCATATCTTTGGGAGGAACTTGCTGGGCAAGAACTTCATTGGCAGAAAGCAACATCGAAAATAATAGCAGCAGCAATTGACAAAATCTGGGTTTCATGTGTCTGATTTGAATCGGTTAAGGGATTGCTCCTATCATTTTAAATAAGACCGCTTAAAAATAACAAATTTAAGCTGTTTGGTAGTGCTAGCGCTTATTAAAGTCTTTGCAATTGAATAATAATCAAGAGGCTATTGGAAGTGTCAATCTGGAAAAAAGCGCCGATTTGTTCCCGGCAATGAACTTTAGAAATAGAACGATCAGAATTTTATGTATGCTTTCGTTTCGACGCGTATTTTACTTCTTCATCCAATAACAAAGCTTCTTGTAAAATTTCATGCAATACATCATCTTGAATATCAATACTTTTTGTATAAGTAATACTCGCTACCTGTTTTCTATTTTTGAAATCAAGTACCCCTTGCTCGTTGGAGAGTTCGTTGGCGCGCGTAAAGGCAAGCTCCACGCGCCCATCTTTGGTCGGATTGAGATAACAAATCCAACTTTTTCGGTAATAAAATGGGATTTTGTAGCGAATTTTTCCGGTTACCTCGGGGTAAGAAGTGATTAATTCATGCAGACGCAGCATAACTTGCTGCTGATCACCTTCGAGTTCGTAAATATAATCGAGACAAGGATTCATAAGTCAAGATTTTAGACAATTTGGTATACCGCAATAAAATCTAACGTCTATCGTCTAATCTCTATCATCTAAACCAACAGAAATATCCTACTTTTGAGGCAAACATTCAACTCACCGCTTATGAAAGTTCTTTTATGCTTGATTTCCTTTATATGTATGGCTTCTTTCACTTATGCTCAACCAGAAGCACTTAATATTATGACTTTCAATATCCGTCTGGCTACGACGGATGATGGCTATAATTATTGGAAAAATCGCACCGAATTGGTTCGTAGTATGATCCAATACCATGAAGCCGAGATTGTTGGTTTGCAGGAAGCCATGAAAGTGCAATTAGATGACTTAGCGAAAATGCTACCCGATTATGAGTGGTTTGGACTCTGTCGTACAGATGGCACTACAAATCCTAATCCTGACAATGAATTTTCTGCGATTTTGTATAAAAAAGATCGCTTCGAACGCTTGGATGGCGCTACTTTTTGGCTCTCCGAAACGCCCGAAAAACCTGGCTCCAAAAGCTGGGATGCCGCCATCACGCGCATCGTCACCTGGGCGAAGTTCCGCGACAAGCAATCGGGCAAGGAATTTTTTCATTTCAATACCCATTTCGACCACGTCGGTACAAAAGCACGCGAGGAAAGCGCCAAAATTATTCTGGAAAAAATGGCGGAAATTGCCGGCGATGCGCCTATTGTTTTGACGGGCGATTTCAATTGCAACGAAACCGAGACGCCTTACCGCGTCATCACCGATAAAAATGACAAACGCCATCTGCAAGATGCGATGCTGGTTTCCAAAATGCCGCATCACGGGCCGCTGAGTACCTGGAGCGGATTTAGTTTTCCTGGCGTGCCGGGGCGTCGGATTGATTTTATTTTTGTAAAAAACAAAGTCGAGGTTTTGAAACACGCGATCCTTTCTGACTCCTGGAGTGGAAGATTTCCTTCCGATCATTTGCCTGTGATAAGCAGGCTTGTTATTTTTTAATCATCGCAATATTTCTATCTCTTCTTCCGTGAGCAACTCTTGTAATGATATATGCATTACTAGTGATCCATGAGCAAAAAAGAAAATCTTGCCATCTGAGGATAGTCGAGGCGATTGTTCCGTGAATCCCGGCACATTAGTCAGGAGTAATTTTCGAGGATTTCGCCATTGCCCATTTTCCATTATACTGATGTAAGGCTCTATTTCATTGCCTTCTACACGAGTAAATATGATTATTTTTCCTGTTTTATCAATCACCAGTTGGTCTTCGTGAAATGCCGAATTTAGCGCCGACACATTCACTGGCTTTTGAAATACACCATTTTTCAATTCTGATTTCCAAAAATCAAGACTACTCACTCCGTCCGTTCCAGGGATTGAGCCAGACATATTGGACTGATACACAAGGCTTCCATCCACCAATTCTTGAGCGTAGGCGCTATGAAATCCCGGAAAGTTGACTTCATGTAAATATTGCGCTTCCGTCCAACCATCTTTCGTTTTTTCCGAAAACCAAATATGTAATTTTCCATCAAGCGTATCTGAGCCAGGTATGGCGCGCCGGGAATTGAAATATAATCTCGTGCCGCTAAAATTCAAGTGTGGTGTGCTATCCAATGAATCGTTTGCAAACGAAAGCTGATGCTTATTAGATAATTTATAATCCTCCAAGTCATATTCATAAAGCGTTATTTGAGGTCGCCCGCTACCCCAAGTTTTATAAACTGGTCTGCCATTATTATAATGCGATAAAATGCGCTCCGAAGTGTAAAGCTTCTTTCCATCGGGTGAAAACGAAAAGGCATTAAAAATCTTTAAAGAATCCCCGAAAGAAGCCGTCAATCCTTGCCTTTGGGCAAGAAGACTTCCTGAGGCGAAAAGATATAGAATTACAAATAATTTTAATATTTTCATAGTCAATGTTTTAGAAATATCAGCTTGAAAGATGGCGTATCTATTTGAGTAAATTTTGTCCAGAATTGCTTTTGTAATCCAAAACAATACGAACAAATGTTCGTTTTATAGCAAAAGACTTTATCTTTGCAAATGAAAAGAATCGACTGCTATGCCTGATTTAATGCAATTAGAACAAGCATTTCAAGATAGAATTGACCGCGACGAACGAATCGAGCCAAAAGACTGGATGCCAGATGCTTATCGCAAAACCTTGATTCGTCAAATTTCCCAACACGCTCATTCTGAGATAGTTGGTATGTTGCCAGAAGGCAATTGGATCACACGCGCTCCGTCTCTGCGTCGGAAAGTGGCGCTCCTGGCAAAAGTACAAGACGAAGCAGGTCATGGCTTATATCTGTACGCCGCTGCCGAAACGCTTGGTATTGAACGAGATACGCTTATTAACGAATTACATTCTGGCAAAGCTAAATACAGCAGCATCTTCAATTATCCTACGCTTACTTGGGCGGATATTGGTGCAATTGGTTGGCTGGTGGATGGCGCCGCCATTCTGAATCAAATTCCACTCTGTCGCACTTCTTATGGGCCTTACGCGCGAGCAATGGTGCGGGTTTGCAAAGAAGAAAGTTTCCACCAAAGACAAGGTTATGAAATCATGTTGACACTCTGTCAAGGTACGGAAGAACAAAAATGCATGGCACAGGATGCCCTGAATCGTTGGTGGTGGCCAAGCCTAATGATGTTCGGCCCGAGCGACAAGGATTCGCAGCATACCGAGCAAAGTATGAAATGGCGCATCAAGCGTTTTACGAATGATGAATTGCGGCAGCGATTTGTAGATATGACCGTTCCGCAAGCAGATTTCCTGGGAATAAAAGTCCCCGATTCTGATTTAAAATGGAATGAAGAAACCCAGCATTACGATTTTGGTGAAATTGATTGGGATGAATTCTGGAATGTGGTAAAAGGTAATGGTCCTTGCAATCGGCAACGTTTGAGAGATCGCGTGAAAGCTTATGAAGAAGGCACTTGGGTGCGAGAAGCGGCGATGGCTTATGCTGAAAAACGCCAGAAAAGAGACTTGGAGACGAAGAAAATTAGTGACCAAGTGCGAGCGTAACACTAGCACTCAAACATATCAACATACGAATATAATAAAAAAAATGAAAAAAGACTGGCCTCTCTGGGAGGTTTTTATACGAAGCAAAAATGGACTAAGCCATAAGCACGTTGGTAGCCTGCATGCAGCCGATGCGCAAATGGCTATCGAAAACGCCCGCGACGTCTATACGCGTCGCAATGAGGGTATCAGCATTTGGGTGGTGGAATCGAAGCACATTACTGCCTCCAGCCCTAACCAAGCGGAGTCTTTATTCGACCCGGCAGATGACAAAGTGTACCGCCACCCTACTTTTTACAACTTGCCCGATGAGGTGAAGCATATTTGATGGTTCTTGGTATTTTAATGTTATGGTTTTATAGTCAAAAAATCTATTGCACCATCGCACTATCGCACCATAACACCAAAACACAATGACATTACAAGAAGTCCATCTAAACTACATACTCCAAATAGGCGACAACGCCCTCATCCTCGGTCAGCGCCTGGGCGAATGGTGCGGCCATGGCCCTGTATTGGAACAAGATATTGCCATTACGAATATTGCATTGGATTTAATGGGACAAGCCCGCAGCCTGATGCAATACGCCGCCGAGCTTGAAGGGAAAGGCAGAGATGAAGATCAAATGGCTTTCCTGCGCGATGCCTGGGATTTTCGGAATGTGCTATTATTAGAACAACCCAATAACGACTGGGCTTATACGATTACGCGGCAGTTTTTTTTCGATACTTTTAATTATTATTTTCATAAAGAATTGACCAAAAGCAAGGATGAGCATTTAGCTGCTATTGCTGAAAAATCTTTGAAAGAAATCACGTATCACTTGCGATACAGTTCGGAGTGGATGATTCGCTTGGGCGATGGCACAGAGTTGAGTCATGCAAAAATGCAGAATGCCGTAAATGATTTGTGGATGTACATTGGCGAGTTGACGGAGATGAATGAAGTCGATAAAATTATGCTTGCCGAAGGCATTGGCGTTGATTTGAATATAATAAAACCTTTATACGATCAAAAAATCAAGGAAATTCTGGAAGAAGCGACTTTACAAAAGCCCGCCGATACCTGGATGCAAAGTGGTGGAAAAGTTGGCCGACACACCGAGCATTTGGGCTATATCCTTGCAGATATGCAGTTTATGCAGCGCGCTTATCCTAATATGAAATGGTAAAATTACATCTTCGCATCCCTTTATCTCCTAAGCTACTCTATTTTTCTCATTGGATATTCAAACTTCATAGGCTGTCCATTCAAATTCCCTTCAATCCATACTGTTAATAAGTCTCCCTTTTGAGCATAATTAATCCTTTTAGGAAAACTTTCCTCTTTTTTCTCAAAAGATAAAAGCTTATTCTTGGTATTTACCAAATTAAAAAAAGAAGGCGTTCCATTTTCGACTATACCCACAAAAGTCCATTGATTGTTGAGTTTTTCAATACGGAAATGTTCTCTTGAAACGGTATCTTTTCCATTGATACTGAATGCTGTACATTCTAATTTTTCATCCATTTTTTCCCAATATTCTTCATAAATGCTATTTTGTTCTTGATATTTCCATTTACCTACCATCCATTCAAATTGCGAAATATCATCATGCTTCTGAGCAAAACTAGCCAATTGAGCCCCTAATAAAATCATCAAGAGAAGAATAAACTTTTTTTGCAATGACATAATAATTATGTTTTTATAAAATAAATACTTTTACTTTTGGCAAAATTAATGTAATAAAAAATCAATATCGGTTAAAGTAAGTTAAATAAAGTTAAGCTTTATTATTCTTTAATATAAAAAACTTTACTCTTTTGTCCATTTTTGCTAAATATTTTTAATCTTCCAAAAAGTGCAAAAAAATTCTCGTGCTTCGATTTAGGTTTAATCAAGTTTTATAAGTCGGAATTTTATATTTCGATTTTTCCTTAGTAATTTGCCCACCTTAATCATCAAACGCGAGTTGCCTGCCAAAAGTCACCGGGATGAATGATATCATTGATTTGTATCGCAACGTCGTTATTCAAATTGCAACCCCTTACAGCACGGGTACGGGTTTTTATTTGCAAGAACCCAATTTGATCGTGACCAACGAGCACGTAGTGCGCGACAATGCGCAGGTGGTAGTAGATGGTGATGCTTTTCAAAAACAACTGGTCAAGGTATTATATATTGATTCCAAATATGACTTAGCCTTCCTGGAAGCCCCCGTCAATGCTCATATTCCTTCTATAAAACTGGGCGCTTCCAAGTCTTTGCGCGAAGGTGATCAGGTGCTTGCGATTGGGCATCCGCTCGGTTTGAAATATTCTGCGACCAAAGGCATTGTGTCGAGTACCCGGCATCAGCAAGGCGATATTTTGTATATCCAGCATGATGCTGCGCTCAGCCCCGGCAATAGCGGCGGCCCGCTTGTAGATGAGGCAGGTGATGTGGTAGGTGTCAATACTTTTATCATGAAAGACGGCAATAGCATTGGATTTTCCTTGCCTGTCAAGTATCTGGATACGTCCATCCAGGAATTCCGGGAAGCCGGAGGCAAAATCGGTGCGCGTTGTGCTTCTTGTTCCAATCTTGTTTTTGAAGATACCGTCGATCAAGGATATTGTCCACATTGCGGCGCTAAAGTTCAACTGCCGACACAAGTGGAAACATACGAGCCAATTGGCATTGCAAAAACGCTCGAAGAAATCATAGAAAAAATAGGCTATAATGTAGCATTGGCGCGGGTTGGGCCTAATAAATGGGAAATTTTGAAAGGCAGCGCCAAAATCAATATATCTTATTACGAAAAAACCGGACTTATCACTGGAGATGCTTATCTTTGTGTATTGCCCAAGGAAAATATCAAGCCCTTATACGAATATTTGCTCCGACAAAATTATTACACCGAAAATTTGACTTTCAGCATCAGGGAGCAAGATATTATACTTTCTTTACTTATCTTCGATCGCTATTTGAATGTAGAAACCGGCTTTCGCTTGTTTAGTCATTTATTTGACAAGGCTGATTTTTATGACAATATTCTAGTGGAAGAGTACGGTGCGCTGTGGAAACGCGAAGAGGTTTGATTTCCTAAAAGCGATGGCGAGAATAATATTTTCTAAAAAGTGAACGTTGTTGAAAAGTAGCTAACGCTAAGGGAAAACATGGTGATATGGTGACTCTCTAATTCGCACTTCACTGCATCGCCACACAACATATCAGGGATTCGGCTTATACGTATTGTTAAAATTATCTTTTAACATAAATTTTTCCTGCGAATGCAGGACATTCCTTAATATTGTATTTCAAAAGTTTGAGTATTGACCGTTTGAAGTTTGAAATTATTGAAAATCAAACTTTAAGCATAAAATATCAAACCCTTGAACCTTTTAAGATAAATTCCTTTATGAAAAATCTCAAAAATCTACTCGCTGTCTGTTTCTTATTCTTGATGACCTTATCGCTCCATGCGCAGGACATCCACTTTTCACAGTTTTATCTGTCCCCATTAAACTTGAATCCCGCGATGACCGGGGTAATGAATTGTAATATTCGCCTGGTGTCGAATTATCGCAATCAATGGGGAAGTATTCTTCGTTCCAATGCTTTTAGCACTTACTCGGTTTCCTACGATCAAAAAATCCCGGTTGGCCGGTACGATTACTTTGGCGTAGGTGGCACATTCTGGGGCGACCGCGCAGGTGAATCTAATTTTGCTACGCTAACTGGCAAGATTTCAGGCTCTTATAGTAAGCGCATGGGCGGTACGCGCAAATTCGGCAATTACCTCGTGGTAGGCGCAGAGGCTGGCCTGGCGCAGCGCAGCATCGACTTCCTGAATCTCCGCTGGGGCACACAGCACGACGGCGAGGGCGGATTTGATCCTAATTTGCCAACACAAGAAACCCGATTTGATCGCGATAACTTCCTGTTTGCTGATGTGGCGGCGGGTTTACTGTGGTTTATGGTCAAAGACGAAAATACCAATTTTTATATAGGTGGTTCGTTCCATCACTTGAATCGCGCTGACCAATCGTTCAGCAGCCAGGATAATGATTTGTTGTACAGCCGTGTGACGGGCCATATTGGTGGCGAGTTCCTGGTTGGTGACAAATTTGGTCTGGTACCGGGCGCCATCGTAATGAAGCAAGGGCCTTCCCTGGAAGTAAATGCAGGAACAAGCCTCAAGTTTTTATTGGGCAATCGTTTGGAATATCAAGCTTTCCAGATTGGTTTGTGGGGCCGCCTGGGCAATAAATTTGTTCCGGCAGGTGAAGGCACTTCTGAAAAAGTGAGTATCCTCGGTGATGCAGCGATTATTTCTACTCGTTTTGATTATAATAATTTTAGCCTTGGTTTTAGCTACGATATCAACATCTCCCCACTCAAAGCAGCGAGCAATTCCAATGGCGGTTTCGAGTTTGCAATGGTTTATAAAATTTGTAACCAAGCGCGCCGCGGTGTCTATTGCCCTAATTTCTAAAATCAAAAACCTTGCAGGTTTTTCGGAAAGCCTGCAAGGTTAATTCAAAAATAATTCCTATCTTAGAACGTTCAAGAAAGTGAGAGAAAACTACCAATTGAAATTTCTAACTTAATTTTTATGCACTAAGCCCCCTCGAATTGTTTAACTTTGCGAAAACGGATAGGATCAGAGACTCACTGGGTATCTCATTCATCAAAAAAACACAAAAAAGACATGTTTGGTAACAATTCTACTTCAAAAAAGGAGGCAGGCAAAACCAATGGCGCACCGAGTTCCAATACGTTCAATACGTTGGTACAAGGTACGCTGGTAGAAGGTACGGTGAAATCGGAAAGCGATATACGAGTGGATGGCACGATCAAAGGCAAACTCATCTGCGATGCCAAAGTCGTAATCGGCCCTGCGGGTATGGTAGATGGCGAAATCAAATGCAAAAATGCAGTAATCGAAGGTAAATTCCAGGGGAATTTGGAAGTGTTTGAATTGCTCAATATCCGCGATAGCGCTCACGTAAACGGGGATGTAAAAACCAATAAATTGATTGTACAATCGGGCGCAGCCTTCAATGTCAATTGCTCCATGGGCGAGATTAAATCGCAACCGATTCAAAATACGTTCAATCTGAAAAAAGAAAAAGACGAGGAACAACCTACGCTAAAAGCAGCGAAGTAAGGATTAACCATTGACTATTTATCATTAACCCTTATACAATTATATAAGGCGCGGATAATGAACTTTTTAAATATAAAACAACTTTATTATTTTATGCCGTAGGCATCGCTACGTGATATTTTGCGGTTTTATGGCATAGCATCCCTTTGGGACATTTTGACTTTAAATATAAAATATGGCTACCCCTTCGCCAGAAGATGAGGATAAACGCAGCCAGCCTGTCCAATATATGAAATACACTGGTATGGCCTTCCAGATGGCTGCTACGATTGCCATAGGCGTCTTATTGGGTAGATTCCTTGATCGCCGCTTGCACACCGAACAGGCTTATTTTACTGCATTGTTCGCTTTGGTCTTCACCGTCGCAGCTATGTATCTGGCGGTCAAAGATTTCTTGAAAAAAAAGCCATGAGCCATCGTCCCTTTTTTGCGCAACTCAGCCTCATCACGCTCATCGTCGCATTGGTGTTAGGCAGCACTTTATTCTTCTCCACTTCCAATCAAGATAAATTGTTTTCCTGGTTGACTTTATTGTTTTTTGTTATATTAACAATTGGAATGTATTTCATTGCTAATCAAGCAGTTAAAAGCAAGAACAAATCGAGATTTATTGCCCTGTCCATGGGATTTACCTTGTCCAAAATGGTCTTATGCGTGGCTATCGCAGTGGCTTACAGAGCCTCGGTGACAAATGTCAGCAATCGCTTTGTGTTTATACTCTTGGGGATTTACGTCGTTTATACTATTTTTGAAACCTACTTCCTGATGAAGTTATCTAAGATAAAATAATCATTATAAGTCTGTATCATATGGAAAATCATACTTATAAAGCCACCGTCAATGCACAGTTTGAATTCTCTGAACTCGGCGCAGGCGCATTGGATATCATAGTAGAAAACGCTCATATTTTTCATATTCTAAAAAATAATCAATCCTTCCGGGCAGAAGTAGTTCATACTGATTTTACAAACAAGAGTTTTACGATCAAAATCAACGGCAATTCTTATGACATCAAGTTGGAAGACCAATACGATCAGCTCATCAATCGCCTGGGCTTGACCAAGCAAACCCATTACAAAGTCAAGGATATCAAAGCGCCAATGCCGGGTTTGGTGCTAAGTGTAAATGTCGAGCCGGGACAACAAATTCAGCGAGGGGACGCGCTGCTCATTCTGGAAGCCATGAAAATGGAAAATGTGATCAAATCGCCGGGCGATGGTATTGTGAAAAAAATTAACGTAGAAAAAGGCGCTGCCGTAGAAAAAGGCTATTTATTGATTGAAATGGAATAATATGGTTTTTAAATAATAATAATAGTGTAATATTTTTAAATAACTTATTGATTATTAATTATTTAAATTTTAACATCCTCCCTCCAAATTTGATATAGGGTTTCGAATATTTGATGTTTGATAATGAACTTTGTATGATTTGCAAATTTTTGCGTTATACTTGTATTCAATTATTATAAAACCTTGAACCTGAAACCTTGAACCTAAAACCTTGAACCTGAAACCTTGAACCTAAAAACACATGAGTGCTGTCTTTCTGGCTTTCGCCAATTCCTCCGAAAACCGCCTGCCTACGCTCAGTATGGAAGACGACCAGGTCTATGCGACCCTTGCGCAGCGCCAGGTGCAACAGCATTTCACGGTTCACCGCGATTCTTTTCTACCCTTCGTAAAATCACCGATTATCTTATCCTTTATCGTGATTTTCTCAGCGTTTTTTGTTCAGCGGCCATGCAGGCCGGGATGCGCTTTTCTTAGAAGAGGAAGCCGCCAACGCAGAAGGTCTTGCATATTTACTTGGGCAATGCCCGAATTTAAAATTGGTCATTCTCAATGGCTGCTCCACAGCTGCACAAGTGCAACGTTTAATCGAATTACCCAATCACCCAATCGTCGTCGCCACCAGCGCCGAAGTCAATGATTTCGCGGCGACCCAATTTTCGATTGCTTTTTTTCAAACGCTAAGCGCTCAATTTGATACGATTGAAAAAGCATTTGAAGCAGGATTGGGCGCAGCCAAAATGAATGCATCCAGGGAAATTCGTGCCGGACGAAAAGAAATTAATTCTGAAAAAAGCGACGAACCCTTATGGGGATTGTACTACGCTCCGGCGGGTGAGCACAATTTGCAATGGAAACTTCCAAGTGTATACACCAGGTTATCTGATAGTTATAAATCAAATGAATTACTAATACGTACTTTAATTGATGCTTTAGGCAGTGAGGATGTAAAAAAAATCCGAACGAAAGAAGCCAATAACGAAGACATAGACGATCTCGACAAACGCGACGCCATTTTGCAAAGCTTACCGAATCCTGTGAGCGAGCAACTGAGCAATCTTTTCGCGCCTCGGCAAGGCGGCTCGGATGCTAAATTTTTATAATGAACCCGGACTCGACCGATTGGAGCAGCTAACAGCTACTTATATCACAATTATCGAATTAATCAGTTTTGTAATGTTTTCTCAATTATGGGACGCGCTCCAGGATAATAAGGATTTAAACATCGAGGAAGATCAACGAAAATTGCTAAGTTATTTTTTTCAATTGCGCTATGATGAGCGCTTAACGTATAATTTTTTTCCATTAATTAAAACCATCCGCGATATTTTTGACCAAAATAAAATCCCTTATTTTATTCAGGAATTAAGCGAAGTGAGTAAAGTTTTCAACGAGCAATCCGATTTTTATAATGCTTGTTTTTTTATGGAAACGCTCAAGCGTCGCTTCGCGCAGCGCGTGCAAATCGAGCAACAAGAAGCTGCTCAATTATGCGTAGTTGCAGAAGAAAAATTGGCCCTTATCTTGAAGCAAGCAAGTTTCATGGCTTTGTATAAAATGTCGTCAATCAAGGATATAGATGTATTAAAATATCGTCATTCCAATAAAATCACTTATCGGCATCAAGTGGTGGAACTCGTGCAACGCCTCGGCGGTCTGGGCGACAAGGAAAAGAAAAAGGAATATTTGCTCGACCGCTCGTCGGTGGTGATGTATCGCCAGGATCGGGAAAATGAATTCCTGAACCTCTCCCCTTTTGTGATCGATGAAAATGCATTTGTGAAAAGTGCGACCGTCTCGAATCTTTTTTTCTTTGAACGCTACGAAAAAGCAGCCGACGTATATTGTTTTAAACAAATACATAAACCTGACAAAATGAAGCTGATGATTGGCAATCAGGAAAATTTTGCCATCATCAAAGAGCAATTTGGAGCCCTGGCAGATTTGTTGTTTCACCAACCGATGAAAGCCCTATGAAAAGCCCCTTCAAATTTCTGGATGCTTTCACGCGCAACGACGGCGATGTATTTTTCGGGCGCAAGGACGAAACCGAAGAGTTATTCCGTTTGGTGTTCAAAACCCCGCTATTATTGGTGTACGGGCTTTCCGGCACGGGTAAAACGAGTTTGATTCAATGTGGCTTGGGCAATAAATTTGACGGGCCTGATTGGTTTCCTTTATTTATTCGTCGGCAAAATAATATTAATGAATCTTTACAACAAGCAGTAAATACAGCGCTGAATGGCCGCGCGCCACGTGGGTTGAACGAGGATTTATTTTATTTACATCGTTATTATTTATGTCCGATCTATCTCATTTTCGACCAGTTTGAAGAACTTTTTATACTCGGAAGTGCCGAAGAGAGAAGACAATTTATAGAAAATCTTAATACCTTATTAATTCAAAATCAGACCGCTTTCAAGATTATTCTTGTTATGCGCGAGGAATACATCGGGCAATTATATGATTTTGAAAAAGTGATTCCTACCCTTTTTGATTTTCGCCTGCGGGTAGAACCGATGAATAATGCCAAGGTGCGCGACGTGGTGCAGCAATCGTTTGCACGGTTTAATATTTTTTTAGAAGATATAAAAGATATTGATAATGAAGATATTAAGAAGGATTTATTACAAATTATGATTGACAATTTGAGCGAGCAAAAATCGAGCATTCAGTTGCCGTATTTGCAGGTGTATCTTGATATGCTCTACCGCGAGGATTTTCAACGTACTTACGCGCGCGAGCGCCAGGAGGATGAATTGCCGCCATTAAACCTCACGCGCCAGGAAATTCAAGACTTTGGACAGATTGAAAATGTGCTGGAAAAGTTTCTGCGCGAACAAGAAACCGCCATTCAAGTACAGCTTTCGCAAGAACACCGCGATGTGCCGCCGCAAATCGTGCGTCAGGTTTTGGATGTTTTTGTAAGCGAAGAAGGCACGAAACGACCCATCCGTTTTGAGCGAGTAAATAAGCATATCATATTAGAAGAAAAATTCCAGGAATTATTACCTTCTTTACCAGAACATTTACTTACAAATTGCCTCGAAGCGCTGGAACATAATCGCCTGCTGCGTTTCACCGATGAAAATATTGAATTGGCACATGATAGTCTGGCGGATTTGATTAACAAAAAGCGTAGCCCCGAACAACTTAGGCTAAATGAAATAAGGCGCAGCTTGATTAATAATTTTATTGGATTTCAACAAACCAAGGAATTCCTTACACGAAAGCAATTAAATATTTATGAAGAATTTATACCAATATTACAATTAGATAACGAGATATTAAATTTTATAGAAAAAAGTCGCCAATACATAGAAGCCAAGGAGCAAGCGGAAAGCGCCCGCCAAAAACGGGAATTGAGAAGAACCCGGCAATTTTTGATCGTGGTGAGCTTGGTAGCGGCCGTAGCATTGGGGCTTTTTGTGTGGGCATTGCAATTGCAACAAAAAGCGGTGCAAGCCACGAATCAATTGACAGAGCGGGTCGTAGAAAACTATCAGACAAATGCGGATAACCTCAAGAAAGAAGGGCGTTACCGCGAAGCAATAGAGCCTATTCGTATAGCATTAGGCTTGATCGGTGACGCCAATCCGACATTAAAAACAAACCTGGATAGCACAGCTAATATATTACAACAAATTGCCACACTTGTAGAAAATGCGGATAGTCTGGCACGGATCGAAGAAGAATTGCCGAATGCGCTTCGACAATACCAAAAAGCTTATGATTTAAGTCCTGATAATATATTACAAGCAAATATTAATCGAATTAATAACCAGATTAATCAACTTTTTATCAATTATAAAGATCGGGCGCTGAATATTTTATCTTTCTCCGGCTGTCCTTTTGCGCTGCCTTATCTCCAAAAAGCACAAACACTCAAACCCGGCGATGCCGAAGTGGAAGCAGCATTGAGCAGATGCCAATAGGCGACGGACTTTCTTTTCTTTTAAAATAATATATGTTTTTCCATTTCAGGATGAAGGCAACGGAGTAAATTAGAGGTTCATCTATTGCCCAAAAACGATGAAGGAATTTTTGTTGTGCATAGTCTTATTATCATGTGCTTTCGGGTTGCCCGCTCAAAACGACTGCTACGGCGAGCTTCGCGCTATGGGCTTGCGTTTTCTGGAGCGCCAGCATTATAAAGATGCGATCAATCATTTTTTTGCGGCGCGATATTGTCTTAACAAACCCGCCAAGGATGATTTGGATGAATTGATCAAACAAACCCAGGATCGATGGGTGAAAGCGCTCAATGACGCCCGCCTCAAAGCTCAACGCCTGGCAGCCAAAGCAGATACCCTCCAAAGTTACCTTGAAGGGGATAAAACCTATGCTTTTTTTTTACAATCGGGAAAGGAAAAGTTTAAAACAGGCGACTTTCAATCGGCTTTGCAGGATTTTGCGATTGCCCGATTTACCAAAGAAAATAAGGAAATCCTACGTTGGATCAATCAAGTGTGGCAAGCGATGCGCGCCGAATGGCTTACGCAGCAAGGGCATTTGGACAGTGCGTTTGTCGCTTACGCGAAAGTTAATTTTTTGGATAGCACCGATTTTAGAACGCAGCGTTTGATGCAGATTCAATCCTCCAGAACTCAATGGCAGCGGGCTTTAGGGAGTCGAAAATTGTCGGCGATAGATTCTTTATATCTCAGTGGCGACGAAGCAAATGCTCTTTTTTTATACTTTTTTCCAAAGGAAATTCAAGGATTAAGCAATATTAAAAGGCTGAAAATCAGCAAGAATCGACTTTTGGAAGCACAAGCTGAAAACTGGCAATTATTGACCAAATTATCAACATTGAGTTATTTGGATTTGAGTGATAACGAATTAGAGGACATATCCGCGCAAAACTGGCAATTTTTGACCGTTTGCCCAAGCTTAAAATTTTGGATTTAAGTTATAATCAATTGAATATTATACCCGCTAAAGTCTTCCAACTAACTCATTTAGAAGAACTTAGATTGCGAGGCAATCAGCTTATAGAAATCCCAACGCCATTCAAAAACTAAATAACTTGGAAAATTTAGATCTGAGCGATAATCAAATCAGCGAATTGCCGACAGGAATCGGCACGCTTGTAAATTTAAAAATCCTGGATTTGGGCGGCAACAAATTATCTAAATTCCCGCTGGAAATGGCGCGGTTGCAGCGTTTGGAGGCGCTTGATCTGAGTGCTAATGGTTTATTTGAAATACCCGAAAGTGTCGCGCAATTAAATAATCTCAAGCATTTGAACCTGATTCATAATGATTTATACCAACTTTCGCCAATGATTGCTCGCCTGAGTAATTTGGAAATCCTTGACTTGAGTTACAACCAACTTTCCCAATTGCCCGATGAACGCTGGGATTTTCTAGGAAAATTGAGTAATCTTCAGGAATTGACTTTATTATTTAATCGGCTTTCTGCGAAGGATATTGAATACATAAAACATTTGTTATCAGTAAAATGCGAGATTAAATACTAAAACAAAAGCCCAACCAGTCCACCTGATCGGGCTTTCATCATTCCTATTTCAAATCTCTTATTTACTTCCAATTTGCTTAGATGTATTTTGCTGATTTTGAGTCAATTGCTTATACGCATCCAATCCGCATTGCAGGAAACTGGCGTATTCATTGGCATCGGGCGTGTAGCCGACGGGATAATTCAATAGCTGCCCATCCGGCGAAATCAAAGCATAGAAAGGCTGCGTATTCGTACCAAAGTATTCGGTAGAAAAATGCTGCCATTTATGTCCCACATTGCGCAAAACGCGTGTACCGCCAGTCGCTTTTGGCACTTCAATCTGCTCATTTTCAGGTAGTTCTATTTTTTCATCGCCGTACAAAGAAATCAATACATATTCATCCTTCAATAAATTATACACTTGCGGTTTGGGCCAAACGTTTTCTTCCATTTTCCGACAATTCACACAAGCATGCCCCGTAAAGTCAATCATGACGGGCTTTCCAACTTCTTTGGCGTAAGCCATTCCTGTTTTTAAATCTTTAAAACAGTTCAGATTCTGCGGGCAATCGCAAGGATAAAACCAACTATAACAAGCCGGCGGCGCCATCCCGCTCAATAAAGTCAAGGGCTTTAACGAACCTGCTTTTTCGTCGTAAATAAATCCCGTTGCCAGATAAATCGCAAATGCCACCGAAGCTACGCCCAACGCAATTCGAGTGATAGACAATTTTTTAATCGGTGAATCGTGTGGGAATTTGATAATTCCAAACAAATACAAGGCTAAGCCAATCGAAATGAGCATCCACGCGCCCAGGAAAGGCTCGATTTTCAGGATTTCCCAGTGCTTCACAAGGTCAGCATTCGACAAGAATTTCAAAGCTAAAGCCAATTCTACAAAACCCAACACTACTTTCACCGTATTCAACCAGCCGCCAGATTTTGGTAGCGAACTCATCCAACTTGGAAAAGCTGCAAACAAAGCAAACGGCAAAGCCAAAGCCAAACCAAAGCCACCCATGCCCGCCGTGAGTTGCATCGCGCCGCCGTCAGCGCTCAAAGCACCCGCCAACAGCGAACCCAGAATTGGGCCGGTGCAAGAAAACGATACCAAAGCCAACGTTACCGCCATAAAAAATATGCCCAAAATCCCGCCGATGCCTTCAGCGTTGCTCACGCGATTCGCCCAACTACTTGGCAAAGTCAATTCGTAATAACCGAAAAACGAGAATGCGAAAAACATGAAAATGGCAAAGAACGAGAGGTTGAGCCACACGTTGGTGGAAATATCGTTGAGAATATCGGGATTAATGCTATCCATCAGGTGAAACGGAATGCTCAACACGAGATACACCGCAAAAATCGAAAATCCATAAAAGCTAGCATTCGCAATACCTTTTTTGCGGTCTTTGCTGCTTTTTGTAAAAAAACTCACCGTCAAGGGAATCATCGGGAACACGCAAGGTGTGAGCAGCGCGATAAATCCTCCAAGAAACCCCAGCATAAAAATAGCCCAAAAACCCTTGCCCTCATTGGCTTCGACGGTTTCGCCGCAATCCGCAACAGGATTATTCAAATCCGGTTTTGGAAAATCGCCATATAAACCGGAATTATCGCTCGCTGCAACGCCTGTATTTATTGACATTTCATCGCCGATGCCCAAAGTCAGATTTGCAAAATCGGCACGGAAAGGTTCATCAAAAGCAATACAACTCGACTCATTACAACTCATATAATGGATTTCACCTTGCGCTATTTTATTCACGTCGCTCACCTGCACGCGCTGCGTGAATGTGACTTCTTTTTTAAATTTGATAACATTGATACCAAAAATATCATCCATCCCTTCGATGCGCTGCGAGCCTTCTTCTTTGGCTTTTTCTTTAACTGTAATGTGTTCATTTCCAATAAAATCGAACTCCGTAGGAATCGGGCCGTCGTCACCAATCAATTGAGAATAAATATACCAGGCATCGTCCACCTTAGCTTTGAAAATCAAATCAAATTCGGTATCGCTGATTTTTTTTACCTCTCCTGTCCATTTTACAGGATTAAAAATACCCCCGCTTTGAGGGGTCTCATTTAATTGCAAAGCAATATTTTCTTCTGCTGGTTGTGTATTCAAATCCTTGGCTGCTTTCTCTTTGCCAGCGATTGTCGAAGTTTTATCCTCCTTTTTTTCTTCTGTTTTTTTCGTCAAAGTCGAAACCAATTCAAAGGAAAATTCCTCTTCGGTAGGCGGCAAACACTTTTGATCGTCACAAGTCATAAATTCTAAGTAGCCCTTAATCGGCTTACTGAAATCTTTTATCTTTACACGCTGTGTAAATATTGCTTTTTTATAAAACTTTACAAGGTTCATTTTGAACACATTATCAAAAGCTTCCTTCTTATTACCAGATTCTTTATTTTTACCAACGAATTCAAAATGATCGCCTTCATCAAAATAAAAATGGGTTGGGATAGGCCCATCATCGCCACTTAGGTATTGCGAATAAATCACCCAATCATCGTCGATCGTAGCAGTGAAAATAAGATCGAATTCCGTTTCGCTGATTTGTTTATAGGAAGTACTCCAAGATACCGGCGTGAGGATTTGCGCCGAAAGGCTAAAAGCCAATACCGATGCGGAGATTAGCAACACTATTTTTTTCATAATCAAAAAATTGAATATTTGTTCAAGGGAAAGGGGTCCGTTTATTTCAAAACAATAGCAAATTCAAGCATTTTGGGTGGCAGGCATTTTTCATCGTCACAAGTCATAAATTCCAGATTGCCGGTCACTTTATCGGTTTTCCCTTTCATTTTAATGCGCTGTATAAAGCTCACTTTTCCACTGAATTTAACGAGTTTCATTCCAAAAATCTCATCGAAACCCTCTTTTTTATTGCCTTCTTCTTTGGCTTCGCCCACTAATTCATAGTTTTCATTTTCCTCAAATGTAAAGCTCGTGGCGATAGGGCCTTCGTCGGACTCCAAAAACTGCGAATAAATATACCAGCCATTTTCAACCTCAGCTGTCAAAATTAAATCATATTCGGTGGCGTTCACTTTTTTCGCTTTATATGACCACGTCACAGGATCCAATTGCGCTGTAGCTGCTAAAGATATTATGCAAAACAAAAATACGAATGTAATTTTCATTATGTTGGTGATGATTTTCACAAAAATACACTTGCTATATCGTTTCAGCCGACGCAACGCGGACGATTAATAAAAGATTAACACAATGGAGGTTGGAAGTTGGAGGTTGGAAGTTGGAAATGGGAAGTTGGAAGTTGGAAGCAAGTTAACTTTTGAGGTGGGCATTTTGAGAGAGAGCTGTTTATCCTTGTTTTGATGAGCAGCATAAAAATCTTAGTAATTTGATTATAAGATCTTTATGCTGCTTAAAAATTTATTATTTTACCTGACTCATCACCACCCGATCAAAAATCCGATCACCGAGATAAGTTCTCATCCAAACCAAAGGCTTAGCTAATTTTCCTAGCCGATATCGCGTCTTGGGGCGCTTAGATTTAATGGCTTTAGCAATCGCATTGGCAATAAGCGAAGGTGGAGATGAAGCATTTTTCTGCTCATAAGAATCCTTGACTGCTTTTGCCATCGATTGTGCGACCGCGCTATAAGGCCCGTTACCAGAGCGTTTGAGCATAGGCTCAGTCATTACATCACCAAATTCGGTCGCAATCGCGCCAGGTTCAATAATTATTACATCAATATTAAATGGCTTCAGTTCCAGACGAAGACTGTCGCTCCAGCCTTCCAGCGCGTGCTTTGTCGCGTGATACCAAGCACCAAGCGGAAAATAGATTTTGCCACCCATCGAAGAGATATTAATGATTTTCCCAGATTTTTGGGCACGCATATAAGGAATCACCAGCTGTGTGAGCCGCGCCAATCCAAAGATATTGACATCAAATTGCCTTCTGGCATCAGCAATCGGCGTCTCTTCTACCGAGCCATAAGTGGCATAACCGGCGTTATTAATCAATACATCTATTTTTCCTTGCTCTGTAATAATTTGATTAACAGCATTTTCCAATTGCTTTTCATCGATTACATCCAATTCCAAAGCATAACCTCCAGCTTTTACCAAATCTTGCATTTTTTCAACTCTGCGTGCAGCGCCATAAACGATATGCCCTTCCTTGATTAATTGCAAGGCAGTTTCTTTCCCCATGCCCGAAGATGCACCTGTGACTAGAATTACTTTTTTATTGCTCATTTTATTTAATTTTGAGTGAGTAATCACTTTTTATTTTGAGAAATTTTTTTAAACTTCATACTTTTTTAATAAAAATGATTTGAATTGTTTTTGTTGCTGAACGCCATCTCTCAAGATGCCAATCGAGATTGTATCTAGAATTTGCTCTAACAATTTTGCCTCATTCTCAGGCGATTCGAAGTCCAATTCCGAGAACGCCCAATTTAATTTATCCCTCAAAGGTTTCATTTTTTCAGGTTTATAATATTCTTGTTCCCATTTTAATTTAAATTGTAATTTCCAGTAATCATAGTCCGATTTATCAATAGAGAAAGGCAATTCAATCGTTTTTCGGATCACTTTTTTTGGGTTGGTTTCAAATATAATATGCGAAAAAACCTCATTTAATCTTCGCTCGGCGTCTGCTACAATCGCATCCAACAAACCTTTTTTATGCTCGAAATGCCTGAAAATCAAGCCCTCCGACACGCCCGCCTGCCTGGCGATCTTGCTGGTGGAAACCGCGTTATACCCTTCGTTGGCAAAGAGTTCCAAAGCAACATTTAATATATTTTCTTTTTTGTCTGTCATTCACAAAGTGAGTAATTACTTACAAATATAAATAAGCCGTTGGAAAGATGCAAGTTTTTTTTGAAAAAACAGGAGATAAAAATTTTTCTACAATTTACTTTGAAAAACAAAGTACTTTATATAGCTTTACGCTACAAATACAAGAAACAGATAAAACCATGAAGAACAAAAGATTAATTGGCATTATGCTCACCGTAGCAATTCTATTGCTCATACCATTCATAGCGATGAAGTTCACAGATGAAGTAAACTGGACACTTGCGGATTTTGTAGTCATGGGCATCCTTTTGCTTGGCACTGGTCTCGCGTGTGAGCTTGTATTAAGGAATATCAAAAATTTCGAGCGCCGATTCATCATAATTGCCGTTATTTTAGGCGTATTTTTCCTCATTTGGGTGGAACTTGCAGTCGGCATTTTCGGCACACCTTTCGCGGGGAGTTAAAGAGTAAACTATAAAAGATGAGGTCAGGATATTATATAGCAACACATCATTAAAAAGCTACTGCTCCTGATGTAGCCAACCAGGGAAGATTTGGGTTTCTTTAATAATTAGTGGTTAACGGGAGCATGGAGACTGTGCTACCCTGCGTTGGCTTTGAGCAGCATGGATGAACATGCAGTGTTCTCGGTTTTTATGTGAGCATATTGCCTGAAAAATAGTCTAATTCTGCACTCACTCGGGTAATACTTAGTCTTACTGTTTGATAAGAATTTGGGTATAAATCATCCAAAATTTTGCTTATTCTATTATCGTCTCCCATGCGCAATTGTCCCGAATATAGAATTTCAGCCAAAGCGTTTGCAATACAACACTTTGTAAAGTTTCCTAAATCTCCTTTGGAGATTGATTCAAAAAAGTCAATTCCAGGCAATTCTGGAAGCCTTTTATATCTGTTAGCAATACCAGAAATTATTCCTTCATTATTAGTCCCGAAGTAGTTTTGAATTAATTCCGGGTAGTCAATAAAAATCTGACTCAACTCTCTTGTAATCTCGTTTTTCTCTCTCAATCTAGTTGGATTCGATTGAATACTCTTTGCTCTTTTTCTGCATTGAAAGTATCTATTTTCAAGTTCCTGTATTTGGGCAATAATTTCTTTTTCCTCTTTTTTTCTTTTGAAGTTTTCCTCTCCTAGTCCTTCTAGTGAGTTAATTATTTCCAGCAAACTTTTGCGGATAGAATTAATTTCAAGATTATAGTCACTTCTTGGTATCGTATTTTGCCTTTTCTCTTTTTCAACTTGACTGAAACGACCTGAAATAAGATATACTTCGGGGGAAAAACGTGCATAGCGCTTGCTCACAAAATCAAGCAATAATGCTATCGTCTCTTCAAGTTCATCTTGTCCAATTAAATCCAACAACTGTTCATATATCATTTTTACTGATTTTTTAACAGATACCGCGAAACTGTATGCCTGTACCGACCGAATGGAAGGCATAAACATATACACTCACGTTGGTCTTTCGTTATTATATGGCGTTTACTTCTATTATAGCTACTATTTTTTCTCTTTATATCCCAGCGTTCTATACCACACAAAGGATGTCAACATGCCAATACAAAAATTCGAGTACTCACTGCCATTTATTTAGAAAGTGCATATATATATTTGAATTATACTTGAAAGCTATCAGCTTCCACACTATTAAATAATGCTTTGATATGCGGTTTATTTAATTCAACAAGTGTAAATACGCCCAACAAAATGCCAAGAACGCCTGTGAAACAATTTAAAATGGCGACTACAAATATAAAGTTGTAATTCCGAATTTCTTTCAGATACTTGGATGCAAATAAAGTCACGATCCCAAGCGCAATGGTAATGAAAAAGCCAATAGAGCCTATGGCCACGAAGAGAGAGCCGGGGTTAAACGGCATCGTATCTAATTCCTCTCCACTTGATTCAATAATATCAGTAAAGAATACGCCCATAAATGCGTAAAAAACAAAAAATAGGGAGCAAAGCAAAACTAGAATGCCTTGTACCAAGAATAATATTCTGAAAGTATTAAGGTTATTATTACTATTTTCCATGATTGGTTATTTAGTTTTTTTACAAAATTAAAGATTTTTTTATTCTATTAATATCATTTTTAACACTCCGGCACAAAAATCGGAATATTTACTGCCAGTCCACCGAGCGAGGTTTCTTTATATTTATGATGCATATCCTGCGCGGTTTCCCACATGGTTTTGATTACATCGTCGAGCGAGACTTTGGCTTTGGCGGGATCGCTGTCCAAGGCAATATTCGCAGCAGTAATGGCTTTCACCGCGCCCATCGAGTTGCGTTCGATACAAGGCACTTGCACGAGTCCGCCCACAGGGTCGCAGGTCAAGCCCAAGTGATGTTCCATCGCAATCTCCGCCGCCATCAAGGCTTGTGCCGGACTACCGCCAAGGCATTCGGTGAGCGCCGCCGCCGCCATCGCCGAACTGACGCCAATCTCTGCCTGACAACCGCCCATCGCCGCTGAAATGGTCGAGCCTTTTTTGAAAATGCTGCCCACTTCGCCTGCTACAAGCAAGAATTTGATGATTTCATCCTCGCCGACTTCCTCACCTGAGAAACAATAATAATACATCAAAACCGCAGGAATGACGCCCGCTGCGCCATTGGTAGGTGCAGTGACCACCTTACCGAAATTGGCATTTTCTTCATTCACCGCCATCGCAAAGCAGCCAATCCATTTTACAATCCTGGAAAATTCCGGGCGGCAATTTTTAACATGATATATCCATTCATCAATTCTATCATAATTTACATCCCCTATTAATTTTTTGTAAATACTCGCTGCACGACGCGTTACATTCAAACCGCCAGGCAGCATACCTTCCGTATGACACCCAATGTAAATACAATGTAACATTACATCCCAAATTTGTAATAATCCGCGTCGAATCTCCTCTTTGCTGCGCCAGGTTTGCTCATTTTTCCAAACGATATCAGCGATACAGCCTTCGTATTGACCACACCATTTTAATAATTCCCGACCATGATTAACGGGGCAAGGCAATTGCACTGGCTCCCGACTTGAGGTTTCGCCTTCTTTTACTACAAAACCACCACCAATCGAAAAATAAGTAGCTTGATGTAAAGAAGAGTGAATAGAATTATCATAAGCAGTAAATGTTACGCCATTTGGATGAAAAGGTAGAGCATTAGCATAATGAAAATGAATATCATGTTGCGGCTCGAAATGAATAATCTTTTTGCCACCTAAATGGATTTGCTGCTCGGATTGAATTTGAAAAGGAATATTTTTTACTTCTAATGGATCAATCGTGACAGGGTCTTCGCCATTCAAACCCAGCATAATCGCTACATCGGTGCCGTGACCTTTGCCGGTAAGCGCCAGCGAACCATATAAATCCACTTCCACACGACTGGTTTGTTCGAGTAAGCCTTGCTCCTGCAATTCTTGTACAAAACGCTCGGCGGCACGCCAAGGCCCGAGGGTATGCGAACTGGATGGGCCTACGCCGATCTTGAGCATATCGAATACGCTGATAGGTTCCATTGGTTAGGTGATTTTAGGGAGTAAAGGTAATTTGGAAATCGGTTACTTGTTGCCGGTCACTGGTTGTTGGTTATTAGTTCTTAGATTTTTCTTTACAAGAAGTTCTAAATCAAGCTACAACACATTCCAATATTTATCATTTTATTTCAAGTAAAATAATCAGAAAACAGCATCAATTATTAGCCTCATCCTTGAATCGCAGCGCCAAAGACCGATTGTCCAAATCTCTGGAAGGCTCGTCGAACAAGAAGAATACCAAAGCCATGCCTTTGCCTTCGGAATAAAGAGCCAGCATTTTGCAATGGGCGCGATCGCTGAAGCTATCTTTGGGTTGGAAAAATAAATTTTGCCCCAATCCGCATTAAAGTTTTCTTTCAATTCATCTTCGCTGATAATCAGGGAAGTAATGGCAGCATCTTCTTCATTGGTAGCAAGATTGCTCACCATCCGAAAGCACTCGACATGAGGCGCTTTGAATGCAATATTATGCTCACTGTAAGGCGCTACCAAATAGCGGATTTCCAGCTTTTCGCGGCGCGAGCGGATACCAAAATCGCAAGGTTGAAAGGTATGTTTTTGCAATTTGACTTCTTTATAGCTGCCTTCGGTCGGTTCGTAGAAGTCTATTCCGGCATTTTCAATAAGGTGGCGGAAGTTATCGGTAAATTCGATTTGCGCGATAAGATGCTGCGCGCATAATCCAATGATTATTATAAATAAGACTCTGATTTTCATGGCGCAATTTTTATTCTAAAAATAGAAAATTACACCGTAATCCAACAACTTTATTCTTGGATTTTAACAAAAAGAGCTTGTTGTCAACTAAAAAATTAACAAAATACAGACAATCACAATAAAATACCTGTGCTGTTGACGAACTCAACAACAGATACGCTTATATGATCGCTAAAGATTAATATTTGACGAGAAACTCAGGCTGGGGCGATGCGGATTTTCTCTTTGATGGATTGAACGAGCGCGGGAGAGGGTTTTCGGCGGTGGATTTTGCTCTTGATAAATTCTCGGAATGATTGCTCTTTACTGAGGATTTCCAAATATGCCGGATTGGCTTTGATCTCTTTGAGTAGCTCCATTTCGGCGCTTTCGGTCAGCTCATTATCCAAGTACATCGTCACTTTTCTGACCAGATCCTGATAGTTATGATCTCTCATCATTATTGAAATTTTATGCTACTCGAGCGATCCATTCGTTCAGTTACAGGTGCAACCGTCGGGTACAAACGGTGGTCGCCATCCTCGATACGCGAACGTACAGAAGCAGTGAAACCATGCGTATTGTATCCGTCGGTGCAGCATATATTTTTATATTATTTTAAAAACGAATAAATGCTGTCGAAGCAGCGCGTTAATAATAAGGGTTTATTTTAATAATAATTTAATAATTATATCATAAATCAATCAATTCTTGCAAATCATTAAATCTCCGAGTCATTGCTCTCTGGGTCACCTAGCCTCTGAGTCTCCAAGTCCCCGAATCATTCCTCCTCTTCCTTGCCGTAGCCCAATGATTGCGCGTATTCCCGCAATTTATCCTTGAGCATATTACGAGCCCGGTGCAGTCTTGACCGAACCGTACCAATCGGAATATCCAGAATTTTGGAAATTTCCTCATACGTAAAGCCTTCAATATCACAGAGTAGAATCACCACCCGAAAGTCCACTGGAAGTGCATTGATCGCGTTGGTCACCTCATCGCCCATCATCGTCTGGAACATCTCCTCGCGCAAGTCCGCGTAGCCGGAAATGTTGGAATCTTCATCGCCCTCCTGGTAGCTGGTAATGTCCTCATAGTCCACCTGCGTCGGCTGCTTGGTGCGGCGACGGTATTGGTTGATAAAGGCATTTTTCAGGATTTTGAATAGCCAGGCTTTGGCGTTGGTGCCTTCTTTGTACTTGTCAATGAAGCGAAAGGCCTTCATGTACGTTTCCTGTACCAGGTCGTTGGCGTCTTCCTCGTTGTAGGTTAGGTGGTAAGCGAAGGTGTACAAAGCGTCTATTTGAGGTAAGAATTCTTCCTCAAAAACACGTTCGTAGCGCTTAGTTTGATTATCCTGCGTCATTACCATGGCAAAGGTATGGTTTTTTCGTTAATTTATTAGGACGCTACATTGACGAAGTGTCCAACTTCATTTGGTCAAGAAAAGTTTCCTAAATATTATAAAATGAATAAAATTTCTTTGGAAATATTGATTTTGTTGAAAAATTGAGGAGTTTATTAGACCCAGCCGCAAGCAGCAAGCGACAAGAAGCAAGCAAGCAGAAGCCAGTATCAAAAATGTACCAATTCAATATCCTTGACTACATTCTCAAACCAGCGAAGTGGAGCAGGATTCTTGTCTCCGGTACGAGTATCGCATTTAAAAAAAAGATAATACAATTGAAGGTTTTCACTCATATGCTCCCGCAACTGTAGTAGCCGCGTAGTGCCTTCGGTGCTTTGATTTAGTAAATGAATACAGCGCCAACTGTAGTAGGCTTCGTCGTGATGCTCAATAAGGTCGAGTACGATAGAATCATTTGTAAAATCCTGCATAAATCGTCGCGCACAAATGCCGTGATGCTTACTCCAATCGCGGGGTATGCTTTTGTCTTCTATGTATTTGAAAGTATCATGAGCAAAGGCTGTCAGACGCAAGCGTTCTCTGGAAATTGGGTCAATTTTGAGCTTATCAATATTATCCAACACTTCTCGTACGTGCTTATACACTTCTCCTTCAGGATGCCCATAACGTGGAATTCCCCAAAGCAAACCTTTTACAAAATCGGGTATTTGTAGCAATTGTCGCTCAAGCGCAGTTTCGGGGCGCAATTCTGCTTCCAGATTTACGTTAATATGATTGGAATGATTTCCTGCTGTTGTTTCACCCGAAGGTATTATCACTAGCTGTTTTTCACCTTGATTCAAGCTGCTGTTAATTTCCTGTTAAATAGATTTTTAAGGGTAACAATGGTTTGGGATTTGTGGTTATTTTCATTGTCTATTTTCTGAAAATAAATAAATTTTTTAGAGCAAATATTGGTCAAAATAACAAAACTAACGAAAATATGAAGCAGATATTTTCTTTGATAATCGCCGGCATGATCGGTGGATTGGTCACCTTAGGTGGTGTGTACCTTTTACCAAAAACGACTCCAGCAATATCCGACACCTTTGCACAACAAGTAAATCTGCCGGCTTACTCCAACGTAAAACCAAGTATTAACAATATTCCATTTGACTTCACAGAAGCTGCCTCCAAGGCGATGCCCTCTGTAGTACATATCGCTGCCTCAGCTTCGCAAAAACTGCTCAGCGAGATACCCCAAAAGACGAGGATTTCAATCCTTTCCGCTTCTTCTTTGGCGATGATTTCTTGCGCGAAGGGCCCCAGCAAGGCACGGGCTCAGGTGTCATTTATTCTTCCGATGGTTATATTATTACAAATAATCATGTGGTAGAATTTGCTGATGAACTGGAAGTTACACTTTATGATAATCGTAAATTTAAAGCAAAACTTATTGGCCGCGACGAGAAGACCGATATGGCTGTTATTAAAATCGAAGGGAATGGCTTTCCTGCAATCGATTTAGCAGATTCCGATAATGCCAAAGTGGGCGAATGGGTCTTAGCTGTTGGTAATCCTTTCAATTTGACTTCTACCGTTACTGCGGGTATCATCAGCGCTAAAGGCAGGAGTATCAACCTATTAGGTGGCGGCTCAGCCATTGAAGCCTTTATCCAGACAGATGCAGCTGTAAATCCCGGAAACAGTGGCGGCGCTTTGGTAGATGCACAAGGTCGTTTGCTTGGTATCAATACTGCCATTGCTACGCGTACTGGCTCTTTCCAGGGCTATAGCTTTGCCATTCCGGTGAATTTGATGAAGCGCATCGTAGATGATATCATCGAATCGGGTGAATACCATCGCCCGCTACTCGGCGTCAATATTGGCGACTTGGACAGTGATTATGCTAAAGAACTTGGATTGAACATATCACAAGGCGTGGTGATTGATAGTGTGATGGACGGCAGTTCCGCGCAGTATGCAGGCATCCTGCCTAAAGATGTGATCACTGCGGTAGATGGTCGTACTGTGAAAAATGTGCCAGAATTGCAGGAAATTGTAGGAAGAGCGAAAGTAGGTGATGTGTTGAGCTTGACAGTCAACCGTCAAGGCAAAGTAAAAGAAATTCCTGTGAAACTGAAGTCAGATAGTACAAAGCCCCGTTAAGAAATTCTTAACAATTAACTTGCAACAAAAATCTTGGTATAATAGTTAATTCGTTATAAAAGACTTGTTTAAAGTTGGTTTTTCGTTTTGTTTTGATGCGTCTGTCTTGCTTTTGTAGGGCAGACGTTTTTTGTGTACTCAAATTTGCATTTTACCATATAGAAACTGCATTTCATCCCTTTTTGCCAAATTTTCTTGTGACAAACTCCTCATTACGCGTCAAAAATAGCGATAAGTTCCAAAAATTAAAATTGTTTTTGCTATGACGCCGTTTATATCTTATTTAAATGACCTGGTAAGTCTGCTGTACCCCAATCTTTGCATGGCTTGCAGCGATCACGCGCCTGCACATGGGGAAATTATTTGTTTGCGATGCCAACACAAATTGCCAAAAACGAATTTTCATTTGGAAAAAGAAAACCCATTCACAGAGCGGTTTTGGGGTAGAATTTCCATAGAAAATGGCGCTGCTTTGTATCATTTTATCAAAGGCGGCAGGGTGCAAGAGTTGATTCACCGATTAAAATATCTTGGCAAACGAGAAATTGGTATTCGGCTGGGGCAATGGTATGGCGCTCAGCTCAAGCAATCCGAGCAATTCAAAGCGATTGACCTCCTTGTTCCTGTGCCGCTGCATCCCAGGAAAGAACGATTGCGGGGATATAATCAAAGTGCGCTTTTCGCAATGGGCATGGCAGAAGCGATGGGGAAACCTTGGATGAAAAATGCCTTGATACGCAAGGCTTTTACAGAAACGCAGACCCATAAATCACGCACCGAGCGCTTGGAAAATGTATTGGAAGTATTTGCAGTCAACGATTCAAAAGCCTTACAAGACAAACATATTCTTCTTGTGGATGATGTAATGACGACTGGCGCTACGCTCGAAGCCTGTGGAATGCGGATTTTGGAGATACCGGGAACAAAATTAAGTATGGCAACAATTGCCATTGCTGATTTTTAAAAAATTTCAAGGATTTAGCCCAAGCTTTTCTTGATGGTAAAATAAAACGAACTGCCCTTGCCGACAGTTGATTCCACCCATATTTCGCCGCCATGCTGCTCGATGATTCGTTTGCAAAGCGCCAGGCCAATGCCAGTGCCGGGATATTGCTTATGTCGATGAATTTTCTTGAATAACTGGAAAATTTTGTCTTGCATTTCCGGTGGAATGCCGATTCCATTATCTTTCATTTCAAAAAGCCAGTATTCGTCGTGATCGACGCCACTGATGTGAATTTTAGGAGATAGGCCTTCTCGATGAAACTTAATGGCATTCACAATCAAATTCTGAAATAATTGCTTGATGCGAATGCGATTAGCGATTATATTATCTGGCATAAAAGATAAATAAATATCTGCTTCATTTTCAAGGATAAAAGATGTAAGATTTTTTATAACATCATGAACCAGCTTAGGTAATTCAATCGATTCAAAAACAATTTCTTCACTGCTCACTCGTGAATAGGTCAGCAGGTCTTCGATCAGGAAATTCATATTTTCTGCACCGTTAATGATAAACTGAAGATAATTCATCCCCTTTTCATCCAAAATCGAATTGTAATTTTTTTGAATCAATTGTGCAAAGCTATGAATGGTGCGCACCGGCTCGCGGAGATCGTGCGAAGCGATATAAGCGAAGTTTTCCAACTGAGAATTGGATTCGATATAAGCGGTCAATTCTTTATTTTTTTCATCAAGTTCGCGCAGTTTCTCGCGCAATTCCATTTGCGTTTGTCTTTGATCAGAAATATTGCGCACTGCCAGGATCACCTCGCCTTCGCTCATAGGGCTTACCCTGCCTTCATAGTAATGCATTTTGCCATTGATCGGCAAAAAATATTCAAAAGTTTGAATATTTTTATACAGAAGCGCCATTTCAATCGCCTTCATGCCGGATTTTGTAATAGAATCAGGTAGTACTTCATCCAACCTTTTTCCCAAAAAGGCTGAGGGCGGGATCAAAGTTGGCTCGTTTTCGTTTTCTGACTCATAATAATCAAGAAAAATAAAATCTTTATTAATCCGAAACTTCAAATCTGGCAAGGCATTTACAATAGCTTTTAATAATTCTTGACTTTCTTTTAGTTCTTGCTCTGCTTTTTTACGATCCGTTACATCCCTTACCACAGCTACTACTTCGTTATCATTAATAGGTGCTACGCGCGATTCACGATACCGCACTTCTCCCGAGGGAGAAATGAAAGAATACTCATTCGTCTGAATTTTCTTGTCTCGGATGGCATTACGAATTAAAATCAAATGATCTTCAGCCAAATCAGGCGGTAAGGCATCCTTGAGGTGTTTGCCTATGAACCTGGATGCTGATGAAATAGGTGAAATATTTTCGTATTCCGACTCAAAATAACCTTTATAAAATCCTTCTTTGGTCATTCTGAATTTTAAATCGGGGATAGCATTCATCATGGCTCGTAAGATGTTTTCACTCTCTATCAAATCTCTTTCTGCTTTCCGGCGTTCGGTAATGTCCTGCTGGGTTCCCCACACCCCAAAACAGTGTCCATCCCTTATGTCGCCAATCGCATGATTTAAAAGATAAATCTCTTTTCCATTTATATCATGTTCAACAGTCTCAGAATTAGCTACTTGATAATTGCTTTTAATAAAGTCATATGTAGATTTTCTATTATATTCAAAATACTCACCACCATGCACATCTATCACTCTCAAGCCTATTAATATGGATGTATCTTCATACCCGTACATTCGGGCGAAAGAAACATTACATTCCTCAATATAGCCGTATTGATAATACATATCTACCTGTTGGTCAATAGTTAAATTGAGTGGTATCGGCTTTTCAAATCTCATATAATAAATGCCATCAAAACTATGTGAAATAAAATTGCGATAGCGCTGTTCACTTTCTTCGAGTTTATATTGCGCTTTTACGTTATCTGTAATATCCTGAACAATACCAAGATATTCACTCATATTGCCATTGGGGAGGCGACTAAAAACCTTTGCCCGCTCCTGGAAATGCAGCCAATAGCCTTCTTTATGCTGGAGCCGAAAGCGTTTCTCTACAATTTCTCCGTCAGAAGCATTTGCCAATCTTTCAAAGAAAGCATAAGTAGTTTTTTTATCTTCCGGATGCAATCTATTCATCAGAAAAATAAAAAGATCAGGCACCTCTTCTTGAGAAAAACCAATTAATGGATATGATATATTATTATACGTAAATTTTTGATTATTAACGTCTACTAGCAAAATCCAGTCAGGAATGGTAGAAGTAATCGTTTCGCTGAGATGTTTTTGTTGCAATTGGAGGTTCTCCGCTTGTTTATGCGCCAAAAAATTAGCAAGTGTATTAATAAATGGAATCAGTGTTTTAATGGGTGGCTTGACCCATTGATTTTGGAAAGTTTTACTTACAAATGAAATACTCCCCCATAGCTCTTTATTAATCATTATTTTATGAACAAAATGAGACTCAATTTCCATCGCTTTTAATATCGAATTGAATTGCTCTGGTGCATTTTGTCGATGCGCGATGATCGTGTCATCTTCTTTGATGAAGTTGAAAGTACCCGTTCGAACCTGTTCGTCTTCTAACGGAAAATCCATTCGACTTTTGGGAAGTATTTTCCATTCTTTCCCATCTTGCCGCATTGCGAAATAGACTTGTGTAGAGAGTTTTTCTTCTGTATAAGAAAGATAATGAAGCAGATAAACACCGTCGCATCCGAAAATTTCACAAATTACTTTGAACGCTTCGAAAAGCGCTGTGGTCTCATCTTCATGATGGAGCAACTGCGAAAATGCTTCATTGATGCCTTTGAGCAAGACATATTCCCGATTTTTGGAGAGTTTATCTACATGACTTTTTTCCATTATCCGCAAGCGGTTTTGTGTAAATGAAAAGACTTAATCTTATGCGAATGTACCAATTTTATTCTTGATTCTTGCTTGATAATCAATCAAATGGCAGTGCTGCTTCTTTATACGTAAAGAAGGATAAAGTGTTGTGGCGCATATTTTAGTCGAATAATATATATGCTGAAACCGAAAGACAGCAAGTTTAATCAAAAATTTACATTGTATCTTGGGCTTATGCCTATAAATCTTTACTTTTACAAGATATAACTTATATAAACAAACTTCATTATGGAAAACTCCCAAAATCAAGGCACTCCGGGAGGAGGAATGGATCCGAAGACAATCGGTATCGTTGCTTATCTTACCCTCATTGGCTGGATCGTCGCATTGGTATTAAATAATCCAAAATCGGAATTTGCGTCTTTCCACATTCGCCAAATGCTGGGTTTGATCTTGCTATCTTTTGTCAGCTGGATTCCTTTTGTTGGCATCGTTATAGGAATATTCGCATTGGTATTGTGGATAATGGGCTTTATCTCGGCTGTACAAGGCCAGATGAAAACCGTTCCTGTATTAGGCGATAAATTCCAGGAGTGGTTTAAGTCCCTCTAAAAGTAACTCCGACCTGCCTGCCGGACGGGCAGGTTGGCAATCGGAGCTACTGCTTCTCTAAAAGCGCCATATAAAATCCATCGAATCCTTCGGTTGGAGCGATGATTTTTTCTCGAACTAACTGAAAGTCTTGCGATTTTGCAGAAAGAAATTTTTGTATTTGTTCTTGATTTTCAGAAGGCAGGATACTAGGTAGCGTACACGAGTTTACCACCGGGTTTGCACATTCGGCTGTAAGAAGCGAGTATTTCTGCTTGCGTCTTGCGCACGCTTTCAAGGAAATCGGGACTTAGCTTCCATTTGGCATCAGGATTGCGACGCAAGACCCCCAGCCCGGAACAAGGCACATCCAGCAAGACCCGATCGGCGCTGCCTTCGAGCCTTTTGATGGCTTTACTGTTTTCGATTGTCCTGGTTTCAATGATAGAAGTGCCGGCCCGCTTGGCTCGTCGGCGCAATTCCTGGAGCTTCCAGCCTTCGGTATCCATCGAGATGATTCTGCCTTTATCTTGCATCAAAGCCGACAAATGTAAGGATTTGCCACCACCGCCGGCGCAAGCATCTATTACGCGCATTCCCGGTTCTATTTGCAAAAAAAGCGCTACTTGCTGCGAAGCATAATCTTGCACTTCAAATAAACCCTCCCGAAAAGCTTTGGTCGCAAAGAGATTCTTGCGTTGGGTCACCAGCATGGCTTCTCCATCTAAAAGATTGGTTTCAACGCCTTCTTTTGATAGCAATTTTTGTAATTCAGAAGCCTTGATTTTCAATCGATTAGCTCTAATAATAACTTTTGCAGGCTCATTCAAAGCATGAAGTGCCGCTTGCCAGTTTTCGCCCAATTCTTGTTCACCAACTTCATCCAACCAATCTGGAATAGATTCTTTGATCTTGCGAATACCCTGGAATTCTTGATGTTTCTGTAAAACGCTTGATCGATCTATATTTTCAAACGCCTCCCAATCCGGCAGGGATTCACCTTTTATCAGCCACCAAATACCAAAGAGTTGTAGCCAATCCGCTTGATTTTTCGGCTCTTCCCCTTTGATTTCATACAAAAGTCGATACCAGCGCACCATTTCATAAATGCTTTCGGCAAGAAAGGCCCGGTCACGCGCCCCATTTAGGATTGCTTTTTAGCAAACGTTCGATCACCTTATCGGCATAGTAACCTTCATGAAAAATGCCCTGCAATGCCTCTGCAACTGCCGATACCAAATTGGGATAAAGTTTTGCCACTGCTTCTATTTTACTGTAAATGATGAATAAAATGCAAAAAGACGAAAAGGTCGGCTGTTTTTTTCAAAAAGAGAGAGAAAAATTCTTGTTTATTGAAACTTTTTGTTTTAAATTTGATTTAAATAAATAAACTTTCTGTTTTAAAAAATTCAGATGCCATGATCGCTGGGAATACTATTTCAAGAATAACGGCATACGTGCGCCAAAATTGGTTCAAGATAGGTATCGTATTGGTGCTGATTTTTATCTTGATCAAAAAGGATTTGACTTTTAATATCAATCTCCGTTCGCCAATAAAAACGACCATACCGCAACAACAAGAACCTGCGCCGCAGAGTCGCAAGGAAAAAAGCAAAGAAGTATTGACGGAAAGTGCTTCCAAACAAACCGCCAGCACTGCGCCGGAGCAAGATTTGTTTGATGTATCGTGGTTCGGTAAAAAAAATCGCCAGCCCAAGGCTATTGCGCAACTCCATCAAGTAGAAGAAGCAAGCAAACAAGCTTATCTCAAGCGTTTTGCACGAGTAGCCGTGAGCGAAAGCAGCAAATTTAATATTCCGGCTTCAATTATTCTAGCGAATGCAATGCTTCAAAGCATGGCCGGCACAAGCGACCTAGCGCAGCAAAGCAATAATCAATTCGCTTTGCCTTGCACCCAGGATTGGCAAGCTGAAAAATATGAATCCGACGGTAATTGCTATCGAGCTTATGAAAATGCTTGGACCAGCTTCCGCGATCATAGTTTTTATATTACGACCGGCAGTTTCGCCGCTTTGCGGAAACTCGATCGGAACGACTATAAAGCTTGGGCAAAAGCCTTGGAAAATGAGGATTTTTCTGAAGAAAAAGATTACGCAAAGCAGTTAATTCAAATAATTGAGCAGTATGAATTGAGCAAGCTCGATGAGTGATCTTTGGGTGCTGTGGTTTCTATTGATTCTATGGATACTCGCTGCGCGATACTATAGCATCCAAAGAATCTACAGCATCAATAGTATCCAGAAACCAGCGTCCAGTAACTACTCCACCCCTTCCAATTTGGTTTTGTAAAAACTGACGGTGCCGCCGTACACCCATCCTACTTGGTTTTTGGGCGTACGCACCTTGATCCAGGGTTCATTCGTCATGACGCCGCCGAGATCAATTTCTTCTTTGAAATCGGTCACTTCATTCAGAAAAGTCACTTCTTCGTGCAGTTTAAGTCGATAAAGGATGCGGCCATTGAGTTTTGGTTCGCTGCGCACATTTACACCATCTACAATCGCATATAACGGTGTTATTTTCTCCCGAACGGTGCGGGTTTCGACTTTAACAGGCGTACTATCTACAGGCTCGATGGGGGGTTTGGGTTGCGGAAGCGCGGCACTACTAGAGGCATTGGACAGGGAATCGGCGGCTTGATCCGCTGCATCCAAACGCGCATATTTGGCACGGGTGGCATTGCATTTAGTAACCGCCCAAGACATAAATCCTATAAAAAATACAGCAATAATAATCAATTCCAGTCTGGGTAATACTTTTGGCTTGGTTTCTGACATAGCCCTATCATTTATTTAATAATTTCATTACAAAATTACAATAAAATCTATCATAATAATAAAATCATTCAACAAGGATTTTACGATCTTGCTATGCTACTTGGCTTTACAGAAGCGACGACTTATCTTTGGGGCATAAAAAAATGCTATGTCTCAAGCCACCCATCGTACCCGCGCTCAAGAATCCCGTGCTGCCATCGAACGCTTATATGTGGCTATGCGTCACCTGTTTATTCGGGGCGTGTACAAACCGCTGGGAGTCTCGGGTCAAGCAATGATCGATAATTTAAAAATACTGCGACCAGAGATTTATGGCGATATCACCGACCCAGAGCGGGTAGAATTAGAAGGTTTATTATATGTTTTTCAGCGTTTGCCGAAAGGCATTGAAGAGTGCCGTTATATTCGATTAATTTCCAGAGAAGGTTTCGAAAACTCTGATTTTGAGGTAATTGTACCACCGAAGCGCCGTCGCAATTGTTATCGCATCGATCAGGAACAAATGTTTATTGAAATGACGCGCGGACGAAGTGATATTTATGATATTCTTACACATTTAACTTTTTTATATATTGAAGCCGAGAAAATCCGCAATAACAGTGAGGATCAAAAAGAAAAGAAGCGCCGCGAGTGGAAACAATTGGAAGAAATCGTGTTAAATAAGGAAGATACCGATCAGGATTTTGATCGTGAAGTGGCTTTTACCTACTTGAGCACATTGCTGGGGCGTACTTACGAGGAAACGGTGGAGGCTTTCAGGCGATTTTCCGCAGACCCCAATGTTAATAGCATTTTCCATATCACTTATTGGCTGGGGCGACTTTCTTTTGAAGAATTAGAGGATAAAAATGACCGCGAAATTTCTTTTTCTTCCGCTTTGCGCGAACGCGTCGGGCATCATCATTATGGAGAGCAATGGGCAAATAATATTAAATCTTTCTTATATGAGAAAAATTGGCTGAACCGCCCGATTCATATTATTAGCGCGAATCCGCATAGCGTAATGAATTGTTTTTATGCAAAAGCGGCATTACAAAAATCCAATGAAGATTTAGAAGATTTGGCGCGAGAGCTCAGTCAGGAAAATAATTCTGAACTCCGCCGCAAGGTGCGCAAATATGCTTTACAAAATGGGATGTACCAATTCGACGATACCAGTGGCACGAATATCACCGTGCAGCTTTTTGACACTACGCAGATTGATTCAACTTCCTTACCGCCTGATATTCAATGGAATGAAGCATTTATCAAGGAACAGCAACCGATTATTTTGGTAATGGATTACGCTTTTGGCGAACAGGCTTATGAAACAATGGATGAATTGATTCGGCCTTATGAAATAAATCAGCAGGAATATTTACTAAATATTACATCCATTTCGATCATGGGCAAAGCGGGGATTCTGGAAGGTGGCAAAGGCGATATCATGGTGCCGACCGCCCATATTTTTGAAGGTACTGCCGACAATTATCCTTTGGAAAATGATTTTACAAAAGCCGACTTTATCGACTCAGGATTAGGCGTTTATGAAGGACCTATGATAAGCGTGTTGGGTACTTCTTTACAAAATAAAGAGATTTTGCGATACTTTTTAAATTCATCCTGGCGAGCCGTAGGTCTGGAAATGGAAGGCGCGCATTATCAAAAAGCGATTCAGGCGGCATCCAAAATCCGCAAAAGTATTCGCAGCGATGTAAAATTGCGCTATGCTTATTATGCTTCTGATAATCCGCTTATCAGTGGGCATACGCTTGCCTCCGGCAGCTTGGGCCTCGATGGCGTGAAGCCGACTTATTTAATTACATTAAAGATTTTGAATAAAATTTTATCCAAAATATAATATAAGATTTATTTTATATTTTTTAATGTACTGCTTAATTCCATGATAGAATTATTCAATCGTTTCATTGCATCGATGTAACGTTTTTCCAAATCTGGTAAATTTTGTGTCGATTTTAAAGATGCTTCATATAATAATCCCGGCAACATCCAGGAAGCATAGCCACTGTAAGGATCGGACGAAGCGTATAGGGAGCGATACCAGGCGCCATAGGCCATGCCTTTTGCATCGATAAAAGCGCGCTCTAATTTTAAAAGTTTTTGATTAACTCCTTGCAAAACATTCTTATTCAGTCCTTTACTATTTAGCTTTTGTAATAATACTTGCTGATAAGCCGCTCCATTTTTCAATAATATGTCGGCTTCGGCAAGCATCGCTTTTGCAGAATAAGTTGCTGAATAGCCTTGAATCTGCTTTTCGGCGGAAGCCAAATGCGTTTTTAAATCCTTGCCGTAGCGCGCCACATCAAAAGGAAGAATATCGGCATTTGCCATACGTAAAGCCATGACTCCCATTACTTTGGCAACGGTTGGCCCTGCAACGAAATCGGGTTCGCCTACCGTTTCGTACCAATGAAAATTATCATAAACCGAGTGATACATCGTCGGCCCGCCCATACCGGCGCTCAAGCTCGGAATACCTACGTGCGCATAGAAGCCTAAATGATCGGAACCGCCGCCCAGATTGCCGATGCCCGGCCCCTCTGCCTTATTGCTCGCGCGTTCCAGCCAATGATCATAGACCGTTTTATCCGATTTCGGGTAAGGAACAACCTTGGTAGCATCCACCAGCAAGGACTTGAGCGAAGGCGCGGCTGCGCCATTAAAACTAAGCCCGGAGCAAGCGCCATCGGCGTTGAAATAAGCGACACCTTTTTGATCGAGTTCATCGCGGAACTGTTCTACCCATTCGGTCGAGCCCAGAATGCCATGTTCTTCAGCATCCCAATGCGCAATCTTGATCGTGCGGCGCGGCCGAATTCCCTGTTTTGCTAGTTCTCCTAAAGCATCCGCCAAAGTCAACAACATAGCCGTACCGCTGTTGGGATCGGTTGCACCAAATTCCCAGGCATCGTAATGGCTACCGAGGATAATCCATTCATCTGGATATTCGCTTCCTTCCAAAGTGCCGATTACGTTTTCAACCCTGACAAAACCCTTTGGCTGATTGACTTTCAGACGCATGGTGAGTTTTTCACCGCCCTCAAGTCGATAGGTAAATGGCAATCCTCCCTGCCAGTTTTCCGGTACAGGTTGCCCCGTCATTCTACTCAAAATTTCCTTCGCAGCGCCATAACCAATCGGTGTCACCGGAATTGTGTGAAATCCTTTTACATCCTCCGGCTTCAGGCGTTCCACTTTTTGCGCAGCATCAAGCGGTAGCGCCGGTTCAAAAGGTGTCAAGGGATCGCCCGTATAATCCAATGTCAGCACCGAACCGCGCTGAATCGTACTTTCGTTAAACATTTTTCCCTCAGGATAAACCAAGCCACGCATATAGCCGGAATCCTCAGGATCGGGATAAATAATCAAACCCACAGCACCTGCGGCTTGGGCGTATTTTGCTTTATAACCTCTGAAATTGCCACCGTAGCGGGCAATTACAATCTTACCTTTCACAGAAATACCCAAGCTTTCCAATCGTTCGAAATCCTCTTTTGTACCATAATTAGCATACACAATCTGCGCAGTGCGATCGCCATTGCCGGAATAAGAATTCCAGCCGTGATTATTTTTGGGATTTGCAGAAAAAGAATCATTTTCCAGAATAAATTCCTTGATATTCAAGGGCATACGAATCGGCGTAACGAGTTCCAATTCCACTTCGCCCGGCCCTGTCGGCAAGTAAATATCATAAGGTGGTCTTTCCACTTTGAATCCGGCGCGAGCCATGGATTGTTCGATATAATCGGCGACGCGTTTATTTTCAGGTGTTCCAGCAAGATGCGGCTCCAAAGTAAGCTGTCGAAGATGATTTTTAAAATTTTCGGATTCCGGCAGTTTTAGAAAAAGCGCTTCTATTTTTTGTTCTTCCTGATGGCGAATGCTCGAAAAGCCAGTCAAATTCTGGGCAATCGACCATTCTATAATATTTAAAAAAAGTATAATAAAAGTAATAAGGTGCTTGTTGTTCATGCCTTTCAAAAATTTGATTTGGAGATAAGACAAATGTAAAGAGATTTAATTTTCAAAATGTGGGTATATCGCATGGCAATTTATTCAAATATTATAACCAGACTTAATGTTTTGAGCATAAATCATTTCAAGCGCTCCAGTTCATTGGCAATATTGTCCCGCACACGAATGATCCTTCAGATTTTTTCTGAAAATTTGAAATTTACCTGATCGTACATTCGTTAGCACTGCCAAAAACAGGATGCAAAACAGTCAAAAAAACCTCAGTCTTCTGCTTCTATGGAGTTGTATGGCAATTCTCTCCCAGGCTCAGACTATCCAATTCAAGCTTCAGCACCAGCAAACCGGAAGCAGCCTGCGCGGAATCTGCACAGTTAATGACAAAATCGCCTGGGCAAGCGGTAGCAAAGGCACTATCCTTAAAACCAATGATGGCGGCGCGACTTGGCAAAAATTAACCATTGCTGGTACTGAAAAATTAGACTTTCGAGATGTGGAAGCATTTGGCAATAATATTGCTTACGTGATTTCTGCAGGTAGCCCTGCTAAAATTTATAAAACTACCGATGGTGGCGCGACCTGGCAGGAACAATACAGCAATACTGCGCCCGATATTTTCTTCGATGCCTTGGCATTTTGGAATAAGAACAAAGGCATGGCTTTTGGCGATCCGATAAATGGTCAATTTTCAGCTTTGCTCACCAAAGACGGCGGAAAGACCTGGCAAAATTTAAACACCTCCCCACAAGCGCAAGCGGGAGAAGCAGGATTTGCGGCAAGCGGTACTTGTCTATTTGCTTTTGGTAAAAAAACGGTTTACTTCGGCACGGGCGGTGCAAAAGCGCGTTTGTTGAAATCAGAGGATCAGGGGCAAACCTGGAATATCTTTGATACTCCCATCCTTTGCGGACAAGCATCTCAGGGCATTTTTTCAGTAGCTTTCAAAAACGACAAGCAAGGCATCCTGGTAGGTGGGGATTATCAGCAACCTCCGCTGGCGCAAGGACATTGCGCGATCACCTCAGACGGCGGTATGAGTTGGCAGTTGATTGAAAATCAAGCTCCTGCTGGCTTTCGCTCTGGGGTTGTCTTTGTTCCTAAAAGCAATATAGCGATTGCCGTTGGCACCAATGGCTCTGACATTTCATACGACAACGGGAAAAGTTGGAAAGCTTGAATAATATTGATTCCAATAGTATTAGCATCAGTCCGAGCGGAAAAACGGGCTGGGTGGTGAGTAGCAAAGGAGAAGTGTTTAAGCTTGTTTTTATACCTTAATATTTTGCGGGGAGCGACGTCGGTAGCTGCCTTTCCCGATCAGGCGGCGTGTTGGGAAGAGTTTCATGGGTTTTAGTTTTTAATGAGATAAAAATGCCATATCCTTACTCCAGCTGCTCGAGTTCCTTGGCGATGTTGTCGCGCACATAAATGATCCTTGCAAGAAATTAGCTCTTTGATAGGTATTGAACTCTTTGGTTGTCTTCTGTAATCGCATTTTATTAGCGAGTACTTTTTCTTTAATAAATTGTTGATAATCAAATGGTTGAACCTTTCCTAAGTTTTCAAAATTTAACACTACCGTTAATTCATTATTCATATACCCGTACCAAAACTCAAATTCAGTATTTTTTAAAGACTCTAAATATTTAAATCCATTTTCAAATAAATTGACATCTGCTGCGAAGGCTATCAGTGGAAAGTCGTTGTATGCCCCAGTTTTTCAGAGATTCATAAGCAACCATATTCGGAGCGAAATCAAGAAGATAAAAGAAGCCATTAAAATGTACTTGTAAGCTATCGTTCCAAGACAATTCCTCGGTAATTACTTTTATGATTACCTCTTGGGAAATTATGCTGCTCGATCAGTGTTGAGATTGCCTTCAAAACTTTTGCCGTTTCATCCAGGTTGGCGTGCATCTCGCGTAGCAGCTTGGTTTCCGTTTGCCGCTCCTGGCGATTTTGATTCCAATTGCCAAAAGCAAGCGCTAAAGTGATACCGATAAAAATAAGAGCGACTTCGCCGATGGCGTAGCGCCAGTTGATGGGTTTTCCGTTTTTGAAAAATCGTCTCATGATAGGGTCTGGGCTTTATTATAATGGAAATTATTTTAAAGGTAAGCATTTTGCAAGATTTGACGATCAATAGAAAATAATATCCGACTAAATAAAAAGTGTTTTTTAGAAGTCGAATCCCAAGGCAAGCAAGTTGCTTACAATCATAATATTTTGTCCTTGCTGGTGAAACGGTATGGATTTATGCAAATAAAATACCAGCCTCCAATTTTATTATCCTTGTATCCGTCAAAAGATTTATATTTAAATATCATTGTTTGAACACTTTTTGAGCATCAGAGGCAACCCTTTTTTACAAGCACTTGTATAGGGGGAAGTTTGCAACATACCAAATCAGAAGCATCTCGTATGAGCACAGCAGAACTGGACGAACTGCTTAAAGCCTGCAAAAGGGAAGAACGCTTGGCCCAAAAGGAGTTGTACCGACAATTTTACGGGTACGCTATGTCTGTTACTTTGCGCTACGCTGATGATGAAGACGAAGCGATTGAAATCGCAAACGACGCGTTTCTCAAGGTTTTTATGAATTTAAATCGCTATGATAACTCGTTGCCTTTCAAACCCTGGTTCCGGCGCATCCTGATTAACACCGCTATCAATCAGGTGAAAAAGAAGCGACGCTTTAAATGGACACAACTGATGGACGCAGAATTTGACATCCCCAGCACCGAGGACATCTTGGCCCGCATCGGGTTTGAGGAACTGATGAAAATGGTGCGTTCCTTGTCTTTGGCTTATCGCACTGTTTTCAATATGTTCGTCATTGATGGTTACACGCATGAAGAAATTGCTACGATTCTGGGTATTTCGGTGGGTACTTCCAAATCAAATTTATCAAAAGCACGTCAGAAGCTTCGCCAGCTTTTGATCGAACAACTGCAGCATTAAAAGGGCATGGCTTATGGCTGACAAGGATTTTATAGAAGATATTTTCCAGCGGGCGACAGAGGAGTTTGATCTTGAATTCAACCCCGAGGCATGGGAACGCATGGAAAAAAAATTGGATCAAAAACGTCGCAAACGACTGATAATCTTGTGGTTCAGCCGAGCAGGATTCGCATTATTAAGTTTATTTATCATAGGATTCTTGTGGTATAAAATAACAGCCCCTTCAACTAAACCCCAACCAAAACAATCGGAAATACCTATTGTAGTAGCGCCCAATACGACCGAAGAACTTTGCCCGGATGATGAAGTGATCGACCAAGAATTATCGCCGACGTTCCAAAAATCTAAAAATCGAGAACAAGTTATTGCAAAAGATAATAATAAAAGCGTATATAATAATTCAGACTTAATTATATCACCATCATCAAAATTACACAAACAACCTCAAAATCAGCAAGTTGATAATAACATTGCTTTGGAGGAAAAAATTTCAAAAACCAATACGCAATTTCATGTAATAAGAACTAAAAGATTACAACAGCATCCCTGGACTTTGGGCTTATTTGGTGCGCCGGAAAGCGCTTCAGTAGGCTTTAATGATCCTTCACGCAAGGGCTACAGTTTTGGCTTTTTAATAGAATATCAATTTGCAAAACGCTTTTCTGTAAATGCGCAGGGGATGTACGCCAAAAAACATTATATCGCAGGTAAAGGCGATTTTAATAGAGCTGGCGGTTGGCCTTATCAAATTTCGCCTATCGAAACAACCGGGGATTGTAATATTTTGGGTTCTACTATTACATTGCACAGCGAATTATTACAAAAACCAAAATGGAATTTAGTTGGTAATACAGGCATAGCCACCTGGTGGATGCTGCGGGAAGAATATTATTATAAATATGATCGGCATTATCCGGGATTAATTTATGAATGGGAAAGCAAAGAAACGCTCGCGCATTGGTGGGCGATTGCTCAAGCTGGTCTTGGCGTAGAAGCAAAGCTTACATCCAAATTAAGCATTCAGGCAGATTTATTTATGCAAATTCCTTTACAAGGCGTGGGGCATGGCAAAGTAGAGTTGTATTCTAAAGGCTTGGCGCTTTCCCTGCGTCGCCGACTGTAGTTAATATTACATCATTTCAACATTATTTTATTAAGCCCTATTAAATACAATGTGAACTAAATCTTATTACTATAAAACCTATAGGGTTTTGGAAACCTACGATTTGTACATAAGTGCGTCATAAGAAAAACGGTTAAAACCGTTTCGATTGATTATCAACATATTAGCCACCGGTTTAAACCGGTGGCTAATGAAAAACAGTGATTGCAAAGCCGTTTTAACGGCTTGATTGCCAATGCCTTAAAAATGTAAATGCAGATATGTACAAACCGTAAGTTTTGGAAACATTATAGGTTTGATCAAAATATAATATATTGAAATTTAATATACAATGTATTAAAAAGATTAACAATCATTTATCTGATAAATAGATTCAAATGAAAAAAAACAGGATTTATATTTTCATCGCTATCCTGATAGGTATTGGGCTTGCGATTGCTGCCGGGGTTGGTTTTTATTTATATAATAAAGCCCCTGAATCATTAAAAAATAAAGAATCTGATTTTACAATCACCGCGCTTGATCTTTATACCCAATATGAAACAAATGAGACAAACGCCGACCAGCAGTACCTCGATAAAGTATTGGAAGTGAGCGGAAATGTGGCTGAAATACTTGAAAATACTGATTCCCAGCTGACTTTGCTCCTGGGTGAAGCCGATCAATTATCGGGTGTAAGTTGTACGATTGACAAACTTAATTCTCCTTTTGCAGATGAAATACAGGTAAATGATTATATCATATTGCGAGGACGCTGCACCGGTAAATTAATGGATGTTGTATTAATTGATTGTATTATTCAAAATATTAAAAAATATGAGTAAACAACTGTTAAAATTATTACCAATTGTGCTTTTTATTATAATGTATGCTTGCACAAATGATAATGAAGAAGATCTTTTTCCAGATAGCGATTGTGATACACAGAATGTAACTTATTCACAAACCGTTGCCCCTATTATACAAGCCAATTGCCTGGTTTGTCATGCGCAAAACATACAAACAGCAGGTATTAATATGGAAGGTTATAATAATGTAAAGATTTATGCGCAAAATGGTTTTTTATATGGTGCAATCAGCCATGCGCCCGGCTTCACGCCAATGCCGTATGGCTTAGCAAAATTGCCGGCTTGTGATATTCAGAAAATAAAAGCCTGGATCGACGCCGGGGCACTGAATAATTAATTTGTAATATAATTATTTCATCAAATTCTTTATTATGAAACGCTCATTATTAATTATTATCTGCATTATAATTTCTATATCATATCTTTCTGCCCAATCTCGATACCTTACGCGCAACGGAACGGTTGAATTCTTTGGCAGTACGCCGCTTGAAAATGTAGAAGCTAAAAATAGCCAGGCTAATTGCATCATAGATTTTGATAAAAAAGAAGTCGCTTTTTCATTATTAATGAAAGCATTTATTTTTCCGAAAGCCTTGATGCAAGAGCATTTCAACGAGAATTATGTCGAATCGGATAAATATCCAAAGTCAATTTTTAAAGGAAAATATAAAGGTGATGTAAATATATCAAAAGATGGCATTTATTCACTCGATGTGGAAGGTGAATTGACCATTCATGGTGTGACGAAAAGTATTCAAGTGCCCGGAACGATTGTCGTTAAAGGCGGGAAGCCTACCGTGAAAGCAAAATTTCAAGTAACGCCGCAGGATTATGATATTAAAATTCCGGCTCTGGTGCGCGATAAAATTGCAAAAATAATTGATATAAACGTAGATGCTACATTGGAAGCGTATAACAAGTAAATAACTTTATTTTTATTTAAAAATTTTATTATCAATCTTTGATATTACATTTTATGAAAAAACACTTCATAATAACCCTGCTTTTCTTTACAATAGCATTATATAGCCAGGCTCAAGATGATTTATTAGAGCTGCTGGGATCGGATAGTACGCTGACCGACTATGCCATCGGCACCTTTAAAGGAACGCGCGTGATCAATGGGCATTCGATTGAAACGCCCGGCAAAGGGGAATTGATATTCTTGATCTCGCACCGTTTTGGCAAAATCAATGACGGCGCTTATGAATTCTTCGGTTTGGATCAATCCACCATTCGTTTGGGGCTGGATTATGGCATCAGCAGGCGCTTCACTATTGGGATTGGAAGAAATTCTTTGGAAAAAACGTATGATGGGTATTTAAAAAATCAGATTATTACAACAAAGCAGCGGCGCTCAACAAATACCCATTTCGCTTGCCTTGTTTGCCAGTACTGCCATCAATACGGTAAAATACGCGAAAGCTGAGCGCGAATTTCAGCATCGCTTGACGTTAACAGATCAGGCGCTCCTGGCGCGCAAGTTCAGTGAAGCATTTTCTTTGCAAATAGCGCCCACTATGATCCATCGAAATCTGGTGGCAACCAGAAATGACGAGAATAATGTGTATGCCATTGGGGCGGCGGGGCGCTTCAAACTGAGCAAACGCGTTTCCATCAATGCTGAATATTTTTATCTTTTGCCCGGCGAAACGACTGATAATCAATTCAATGCATTATCGTTGGGATTTGATATTGAAACCGGCGGGCATGTATTTCAACTCCACTTAACGAATTCGCAAGGGATGATCGAGAAATTTTTTATTCCACAAACAGCTGGCGATTGGAGCAACGGAGATATTTATTTTGGATTTAATATTTCCCGCGTTTTTCAGCTGGGTAAAAATAAGTCAGAAAAAGATTGGTAAATATGAGGCTATGAAAATAAAAGCCCCGGGGTTTTCGGCCCGGGGCAATGTGGATTATTTTCAATCAGATTTTATAGATGCCATGCTTCAAAAGCGTGGCATATTTTATTTGGAACAATTATCCGTTCATCGAAATAAGGAACTCTTCATTGCTGGAGGTTGATTGCAAATGCTTCAACAAGAACTCCATTGCTTCGTCGGGCTTCATATCTGCCAAGTGATTGCGCAAGATGAACATACGTTGAAGGGTATCTTTGTCCAACAGCAAGTCATCGCGACGCGTACTCGACTTCGTAAGATCAATCGACGGGAACAAGCGCTTATTCGCCAAAGTACGATCCAACTGCAATTCCATATTACCTGTACCTTTAAATTCTTCAAAGATCACGCCGTCCATTTTAGAACCCGTATCAATCAAGGCAGTTGCAAGGATCGTCAGAGATCCGCCACCTTCAATATTACGCGCCGCCCCAAAGAATTTCTTAGGCTTATGCAATGCATTGGCTTCCACACCACCAGAAAGCACTTTACCGCTGGCAGGCGCAACCGTATTATAAGCTCTCGCCAAACGCGTGATGGAGTCAAGCAAGATGCACACATCGTGACCGCATTCTACCAAACGTTTTGCTTTTTCCAGCACGATGCCAGCCACACGTACGTGATTATCAGCAGGTTCATCAAAAGTAGAAGCTACGACTTCTGCTTTTACATTGCGCTTCATATCGGTTACTTCCTCCGGGCGTTCGTCGATGAGCAGCACGATCAAGTAACATTCAGGGTGGTTTTTAGCAATTGCATTGGCAACATCTTTCAACAGGAAAGTCTTACCAGTCTTGGGCTGCGCCACGATCAAGCCCCGTTGTCCTTTACCAATCGGCGTGAAAAGATCGATCATCCGATTGCCATAGTCGCGCCCGTTAGCGGTTGTTTGAAGATTAAATTTCTCATTCGGGAAGAGCGGCGTCAAATAATCAAAAGGTACACGCTCCCGAATATCTTGAGGCTCTAAACCATTGATTTTGGATACGCGCAGCAAGGCAAAATATTTTTCACCTTCTTTCGGTGGGCGAATCGCGCCACGCACGGTATCACCTGTCCGCAAGCCAAAAAGCTTGATTTGAGAAGGCGATACATAAATATCATCTGGCGAAGTAAGATAATTGTAATCAGAAGAGCGCAAGAATCCATAGCCATCAGGCATCATTTCCAAAATACCTTCCCCTTCGATAATGCCATCCAATTCAATATCAAAATCATCACCGCCTTTGCGTTGTTGTGATCTGCTATCCGCACCATTTCTTTGATGAACTGGCGGAGCATCTTCATTTCCTTCGTTTCTATTGCGTGGATTTTCTCTTTCGCGAATATTTTCTCTTTCTCTAATATTTTCTTTAGGCATTTCTCTTTCTCGCGTTATTTCTGGTCTTCTCCGAGGCTGATCGCTAAAATTATTTTCAGAATCATTGCCTTGATCTTGTGGATTAACGCGCCTGCGTACGCGTCTGCGACGATCCTCTTCGTCCTCTTCTTCCTGGGAATTAGGGGCGTTAACTTGTGCATTATCAGTTCCTTCAAATGCGTCCTCTTTCTCTACCACGTTAGAATAAGTCCGAGGATAATCATCATCTTCGTCTTCCACAACAGGGATAAAGTCATCGTCATCAGGACCGGGAAAATCATTGCCACTAATCGCCTGATGATCAAGAATCTTGTAGATTAATTCTTGTTTGTTAAGTCGCTTAAAACCTGCCAGCCCCAGCCGTTCTGCTATATCTCGCAGCTCTGGCACAAGCATATCATTTAATTGCAAAATGTCGTACATAACAGTTTGGTGTGTTATTTTTTTTTTGTTAGAATGGTTTCATTTAAACCGTGAGAAAAACTTGATACGTAATAACTGCCAATCAATGTGGATTTAAATATGTGTGGGGATTTATCCTATCTCCAGCGCAATTTATACGATAAATTTCACCGCCCAGACCGCCAACCTCTTTTCCAGTGGGAACCAAATTTAATTTTAAGGAATTGAGATTTAAAACACCTTATCAGACTTGTTGAAACTCAGATGCTGCTAATGGTGGTATGCCTTCAGGTTGTGTTTCCGCAAAAATACATTAAATTTTTTGTTTTCAAATAGTATCTTTGCAAAAAATATAACGAAAACTTTCCAATAAAAGTTTTTTGATGGCTTTGATTAATTTTATCCGCTGTAATTCATAACAATCTATGCTTCAAGTCAGTTTCATACGCAGCCAGAAAGACCGCGTTATTGAAGGGTTAAAAAAAAGAAATTTTTCGGAAAACGATCTGCAAATCATTGATGATATTCTAAAATTAGATGACACTCGCAAGCAGATTCAAACCGAATTGGACAATGCACTCGCCGAACGCAACCGCCTCTCGAAAGAAGTGGGCGACCTGATGAAACAAGGTAAACGCGAGGAAGCCGAGCAAATCAAAACCCGCGTAGCTGCTCTGAAAGATAGTGCTTCGCCTTTGGAAGATAAGACGAAGCAAACCCAGGAGCAACTCGAAGAACTGTTGTTGCGCGTACCCAATATACCGAACGAGTCCGTGCCATTCGGCAAAACCGCTGAGGATAATGAAGTGTATCAATCCTGGGATAAACCCTTCCCTCAATTGGATGCTGGCGCAATGCCACATTGGGAATTGGCGACCAAATATAAAATTTTTGACCTGGAATTGGGCACAAAGCTTACCGGAGCTGGCTTCCCTGTTTATCGCGGCAAAGGTGCAAAATTAGAGCGCGCATTGATAGCATTTTTTCTGGATGAAGCGACCAAAGCAGGTTATGAAGAAATCATACCACCGCTGATGGTGAATGAAGATACCGCTCGTGGTACAGGACAACTGCCTGATAAAGAGGCACAAATGTATTACGTAGAACGCGATAATCTCTATCTCATCCCTACATCTGAAGTTCCTGTGACCAATATTTATCGAGACGAAATCCTGGATGAAAATGCCTTGCCTATAAAGCTCACTGCTTACACGCCTTGCTTTCGGCGCGAGGCAGGTTCCTATGGAGCGCACGTGCGCGGCTTGAATCGGGTGCATCAGTTTGATAAAGTGGAGATTGTAAGGATCGAACATCCCGATAAATCTTATGCCGCTTTGCAAGAAATGCTCGTACACGTATCGGGGTTACTGGAAAAATTGGAACTTCCTTATCGGATTTTGCGTTTGTGCGGTGGCGATATGGGTTTCACCTCCGCGCTGACTTTTGATTTTGAAGTCTATTCGGCGGCGCAGCAGCGTTGGTTGGAAGTAAGTTCGGTATCTAATTTTGAAACGTTTCAGAGTAATCGCATGAAATTGCGCTTCCGCGACAGCAATAAAAAAACACAACTCACGCATACACTCAATGGAAGTGCCCTGGCCTTGGCGCGCATTGTAGCCGCATTGTTAGAAAACAATCAAACCCCTTCGGGCGTTGTAATACCTAAAGCTTTACAGGCTTATACGGGTTTTGAAGTTATAAATTAAATGTAATTAATTCAGTGTGGCGCATTTACAAAATGTGCCACACTGTCATGAAACAAGTTCTTAACTAAACTGAAATCAAATATTCAACTATGCTTGGATATATTATTATTGCAGGTGTTTTTTCTGTAATTGGTATGATTATTAGCGGTCGTTTGCGCAGCAAATTTGCACATTACAGCCGCGTGCCGATTCGTTCTGGTATGAGTGGCGCTGAAATCGCCGAAACGATGCTTCGTCATTATAATATCCGCGATGTAAAAATCGTAGAAGGGCAAGGTTTTTTGACCGATCATTATAATCCAATGACTAAAACGGTCAGCCTGAGCTCCGATGTATATAATGGCAGGAGTGTGTCAGCGGCCGCCGTTGCTTCGCACGAATGCGGTCACGCGGTACAACACGCCAACTCCTACGCCATGTTGCGATTCCGTTCGGCTATTGTACCGATTGTGAATATTGCAGCCGGGCTACAGCAATATTTGCTGTTGTTTGCATTGGGAGCATTTGGCATCGGATCGAGTGATTTGCTTTTGATGATTACCATTGGTGTATTCAGCGTTACAACCTTGTTTAGTTTAGTAACTTTGCCAGTAGAATTTGATGCCAGTCGTCGCGCTTTAGCTTGGCTCGACCAATCTGGCGTGGCACGCGGCGCAGAATACGACGGCGCGAAGGACGCGCTTTGGTGGGCTGCGATGACTTATGTAGCAGCAGCACTATCTGCACTGGTTACTTTGCTCTATCTATTAATGCGTTTGAATAACGATTAAATTCAAATATGAAAATTGAAATGTGAAATATGAAAATTTGATGCTCATCTGGTAAAGGTGCTTTTCAAATCTCATATTTTACATTTCGTCTTTTTCAATACAATTCCTACATTTGCAGGCGCATTCTATATTAAAACCGATAAAGCCATGCAAACCGAAGAAGTTAATTCATACGTCGAACACGCCGAGGAGCTCATGGATCACGCGATTGATCATTTGCAAAAAGAATTGGTGAAGGTTCGCACCGGCAAAGCCGCACCTACTATGCTTGAAGGGCTCATGGTGGCTTATTATGGCACACCTACGCCTATCAATCAAGTCGCCAATATCAGCGCTGCGGACGCTCGTACTTTGGTCATCCAACCGTGGGAGAAATCCACATTAGCGCCCATTGAAAAGGCTATTTTTGAAGCCAATCTTGGAGTGACGCCACAAAACGATGGAGAAGTGGTGCGTATTTCTATACCTCCTCTTACCGAAGAGCGTCGTAAGGATTTGGTAAAAAAGGCGAAAGCCCTGGGCGAAGATGCAAAAGTCAGCGTGCGTAATGCCCGTCGTGATGCGATGGAACACATCAAGAAAGCGGTGAAAGATGGCTTCCCGGAAGATGCTGGCAAGCGCAAAGAACAAGAAGTTCAGACGCTCACCGATAAATTCAGCGAAAAGATTGACCATCTGATCGAAGCAAGGGAAAAGATATTTTGACAGTATAGTCAAATTTATAATGTAAGATTTGAAAAGAAGAATGACCGAAGGGTGTGAAATTCCTTTGGTCGTTTTATCTTATAGCTTTCTAAAGATTTTTTTGAGAAAAGTGCATAAATACATTTGTTCGATTGCAAAAATAGCCTTACCTTTGTCGCACTTTTTTGAAAAGCTGTCCCGTAAAGGGGTTTAAAATACAGGTACAATGAAAAGAACATTCCAACCTTCGAGAAGAAAGCGCGCCAACAAGCATGGCTTCCGCTCGCGTATGGCTACGAAAAATGGTCGCAAGTATTGTCGCGCCGCCGCGCAAAGGTCGCCATAAATTGAGCGTTTCTGACGAGAAAAGACTGAAGGATTAAGGAAGTACGAACGACGAAGTACAAAGTACGTTAGAAATACTTCGTACTTCGTACCCCTAACTTCGTACTTCTATTGTATTTTATCGCCTCTCAGGATTCTGAATCTTTTTCTGGCTTCTACTGCAAAGGTGCTTCCTGAAAATTCTACAAACAATTTCTCGTACAATTCTTTGGCTTTTTCCACATTATTCAAGTGGGTTTCATACAATTGGGCTAATTCAAAAAGCGAATTGTCAGCCCGTATCTCATCGCCATAGTTATCAATGATTCTCTGCAAAGCTTCCGCCGTTTTAAGATATTCCCGTTTTTTTGTATAAACCTTTGATTTTAAATACAGTACATCATCTTCTAAAGAATGTTTCGGGAAAAGCACGAGCAAGCTATCCACTTTTTGGAAAGCTGCATCGAATCTGTTTTGGAATACCAATAAATCCGCTTGTGAGTACATTTGCAGCGCTTGAGCCGTTGTATCCAGTCCTAAATTGTCCATAATAAACACCGACATATCAATCGCATCGTTGGAAATGAGCTTTGAAGTAGAGGCTTTGAGCACTTCAAATTGCGCTTGTGCCCACTGGAAATCGCCGGAATAATAAGATAACTTGGCATTGCGGAAGCGCGCCTCGTGTCCCAAAATGTCCTCTTTGAAAGCCTTATCCACTTGTGAATACAATAATGTCGCTTCCCAAACTTCGCCTTTGATAAGGTAATAATCAGCCAGACTCAACTTGGCGTTCGCTTCAATATTTTTATCGACATTCGGATAGTTGATTAATTCATTGAGCAAGGCGATCCCTTTATCTAAGTTATTGATATACAAGGCTTCCAGCTCTGCTAATTCCAAGATAATACCTGCCGTAATCCGCGTGCGGCCAAACTCCTGCAAGAAACTTTCATATTCTTTTTCGAGTTGCAACAGTTCCGCCTGTGTATAAGCATAGCCTTCCACAATCTTGCTACGCTTGGTGCGCAACAATTCGCGCTTCGCATCAATATAGAAAGGCGAATCATTACCTTTTTCCACTACATATTGATAGGCCTCGATGGAGGCATCAAAATCCTTGTCATTGGCGGCGACTTCTGCCAATTGGAATACGCGTCCGCCATTTTCGCGCAAGCGCCGATCCAAGGCCCGCACCTGTCTCAAGGCATTTTTGTAATCTTTGCGTTGAATAAAAACCCAGGTGAGCAATTCTATAAAATGCGCCGCATTCTCATTTTTTTGTAGCCGGGCGTAGAGTTGTGTCTGCAATTCAACAAAATCTTCGGGCAAAAAATAACGCTGAAAAATGGTTTGGATCGTCCCCAGGCGATCGGGATTGGCGTCCACTGCGTTCAAGTAGCTTTCTACCATCTTACTCATATCGCCCTTTCTGCGATATAATTCTCCAAGGTTATATGAAAAAATATTATTATCTCTCAGCAATGTCGCGCCTTTCTCGTAGGTTTCAATCGCCAACTCATACTTTGTCAGCACCACAAAGGCATTAGCCAAGCGCGTAATCACGAAAGGATCTCTGGTCATGTTGGCAATAGCCGTTTTGTATTGCTCCAGCGCTTCCTCATCTCGATACTGCCGTTCGTACAGCTTGCCGTAAGTAACGTACAAATTGACATTACTGGGATTGCGCTTGATTTGTCTTTTGATCACGCGCTCACAATCATCAAAATTTTCGATTGCCAATAAACAGTCAATATAGCGGGCGAAATAAAAATCATTATCCTCATTAATCTCGAACAATTTTTCGTACAAAACTGCCGCTTTTTCATACTCACCGTTCTGAAAATATTGCTGTGCAAGTCGGGCGTCCTGAGCAAAAGTGGAGAAACTCACAAACAAGGCTGCTACCAAAAATAAAATTCGCATAAGATTACAATTGTAAATTGTTAACTACTCATTGAATGTTGCAATGTAGGCAATTATTTAAGCCGCTCTTTTAAAAACGAAGCTTGCACCCAAAAGTTGCTTGGCGAAAGCTGTCAATTGAGCCATAAATTGTTACATTTTTCCTAAAAAACAAAATGGTTATGCCCAAAAACTGCGCACAACCATCTTTTTGACAAAATTGAACCATCTAATTTTTCCAAAACAAATTTCACCGGCATATTAAATTGCACACGAACGGGCTTCCCGCGTTGCTTGCCGGGTTCCCACTTCAATCCTTGTTCGTTCATCAAATTCACTACTCGCAACGCTTCTTGACCCAATTGCCCACCAGGCTCTCTCAAGATTTTTAAATCTGTCACCCTGCCATCTTTTTCTACCACAAAAGTGACAAAAGCCGTGCCTTCGATGCCATTCTCACGAGCAATAGCGGGGTATTTAATATTTTTGTAAATAAATTCAAGTAATTTTTTATCTGCGCAGGCTTTTTTATCTGCGATCGTAAGCAGTCCTTCACAATCTTTATTAGGAAAACGAGGCATTTCTTCAGCGAATTTTACAATCTCGCCTGGGCCTTCATCTACTTGAGCCGACAGCACGGGCGGAGGTTTAGGGCTTTCTTTTCTCACGGCCGCAGGCGCTACTACTACACTATTAGCATCCACGCTGATATCCTGAAATTCAGGTTGCTCGTCTTCAGTTAATAAATCTTCGGGCACTTCTTCGATCACAGGCGGCGGCAAAGTGGGCGGTGGCGTTGGTGGCGGCGGTATCCTTGGTGGCACGATGTCAAAATCAGCATCTACGGTCATATCATATTCCGGGATATGAACTTGCCGTTCGTACTGCGTCCAACCGAAAGCTACTACTACCAAGCTCAGCGAAAGCGCTAAACCTACATTAAAAAATGTGCCACTTAGCTTGAATACATCTACTTCCGGGTGTTTGTTGCGCCTTTCTAAGACTGTGTTCTCGGACTGTTTCGCGGTAAATGCTTGAGCGCGTTTAGAAAAAATTCGCCTCATGGCAATTACAATACCGACAATAACGATCGCTACCGCTAGGAATACCAAGCCCAACGTAGCCGAACCTACGGAAATGTCAATCATAGCAAATCATTTTAGATTGTAAAAAATAAAATACCAATCCAACTGCTACGAGCGCCCGTAAACAGGAAGAATATCTTTGAATTTGAAAATACTTGCAGAAGCGCAGGCTTCCACTTTTGGTAGGTTTTCGATCTATTTATTAAGATGTGGAAAATCTTTTTTTTGGTGGGTAAGAATATAATTTTTTCAAAGTTTTTTATTAAAAATCAAGTATTTACATAAAATAAAAATGGCTATACCATTTCTGATACAGCCATTTTATAAAGATTATAATATATGTACTACTCAAGTTTGAATCGCACTGGCAAGTTGAACTGTACCCGTACCGGGCGTCCACGCTGCTTACCAGGTGTCCATTTCAAGTTTTGGTCATTCATCATCTGCGTTACGCGCAATGCTTCTGAACCGCACTGCCCACCAATGTCACGTACAATACGAGCATCAGTCACCGTACCGTCTTTTTCCACAACGAAAGTCACAACTACCATACCTTCGATCCCGTTTTCACGAGCAATGGCAGGGTACTTGATGTTTTTGTAAATAAACTCCAGCATCTTTTTGTCTGCACAAGCCTTCTTTTCATCGGCAGTTGGCAGGTTTTCACAACCTGGGAAACGCGGCATCTCTTCTACCACTTTGAAGATTTCCTCTTCCTTTGGTGGTGGCGGTGGTGGCGGTGGCGGTGGCGGTGGCGCATCTTTTTTCACCACGGGGGCTTCCACTATGGTTTCTTCTGTAATAGACTGATCCAGGAATTCCGGCTGGTCTTCTTCTTCAATCAATTCTTCCGGCACCTCTTCAATAACTGGAGGTGGCGGTGGAGGTGGCGGTGGAGGTGGTTCGGCAGTACGAGGCGGTTCGATCTCGATGTCTTCGTCCATAACCAAAGCATCATCTGGAATGTAAACCGCTTTCTCATATTGTGTCCAACCGAACGCCAGCACGATTAGTCCCAATGCCAACGCCAAACCGACGTTGAAAAAGGTACCACTCATGTTGAAGACATCCACTTCCGGATATTTATTGCGTACTTCAAGGTTAGATTCATGCGTTCTACCTTTGTACTTTTCGATCAACTCGCCTTCAGCCTTCTTGGTATAGTTGCGCTTCACGGCAATTACAATACCGACGATAATCGCAATTATTCCCAAGATTGACAACCCTAGCGTAGCTGAGCCTACGGAAATATCAATCATACTGACAAATTTTTTACTTTATAAAAAAATAAGATACTAATACGCTTATCAATGAACCAATAATATTAGCAACAATATCCCACACTTCAAAATATCTATACGGAAAAAAGCTATACTGCAATACTTCCATCAACACACCGTATGTAGAACCCATTGCTACACTCACCAATGCTGCATTTGAAAAAGCTACTTTATTCCGGCGAAGCCCATACATCATAAGGGTACAAAACACCAAATATGCTGCGGCATGAGCCAGTTTATCAGTAGAAATTATCTTTTCAGCAATCTTCGGCAAATGCAATCCTGACACAAGCGAAAGCACCAGAATCGTCAGTGCCCATGCAATTGCAGGGATATATGCTTTCAAATTGATCCTTCTATTCGACATAGATGCGTTGCATCGATTTTTTGGTGGGTGATGGGTGTAAATTTTTTAAAAAACTTTCAAGCTGAAACCTCCGACCTAAAACTTTCAACTTTTTCTACCCAACCATTGCTTCATAAGCGCCGGCATCCATCAGTTTTTCCAATTCCGCGGCATCACCGATTTCCATTTTGATAATCCAACCATCTCCATAGGGCGCTTCGTTGACCAATTCTGGCTCATCTTCCAGGCGACTGTTGAATTCTAGCACCTTACCAGATATCGGTATATACAGATCAGAAGTCGTCTTTACTGCTTCTACCGTGCCAAAAATATCATTTATTTTTAATTCGTCCCCAACTGTGTTGACTTCTACATACACAATCTCGCCGAGTTCGCTCTGCGCAAAATCCGTGATGCCTACATAAGCCGTGTTGCCTTCTATTCTAATCCACTCGTGTTCTTCCGTGTATTTCAAATTTGCTGGAAATTCCATAATTTAAAACGCTTGACTTGGTGATATAATCAAATTTTCTTTGGTTAGCGACCGCTCAAAAATAATGATTTCAAACATAGTCAGCAGAAAAGAAGCCTAATTTTTCAGAAAAAAATAAACCGCAACAAATTTATGCTCGCTGCGGCTCCTTTTTTATCTCGAATTTCTCATTTCAAATTCCACATTTAGTTCACGCCTACTTCCTGCTTTTGCTTCGCCAAAAAGTCGAAAGCCCAGTCGCTCGTCACTGATTTCGGGCGTTCCAATGGCATACCTAATGCTCTCGACCAACAAGTAGCTGCCAGTACGCCTAAAGCTCGGGATACACCAAACAACACCGTATAGAAACTGGCTTCTTTCAAGCCATAATGCACCAGCAAAGCGCCAGAGTGCGCATCTACATTGGGCCAGGGGTTTTTCACTTTTCCTAAACTTTGTAAAATCGGCGGCACTACCTCAAATACATCCCAAACGATCTGTACGATATCGCTGCCTTTAATATATTGCTCCGCAAATGCTTTCTGCGCCATAAATCTTGGATCGGGTTGCCGCAACACCGCGTGGCCATAGCCTGGCACGACTACTCCTGCTGCCAGTGTATCTTTCACATACTGCGCTATTTGATCTTTACTTGGGCTGGAAGTACCCAATTTCTCAATCATTTCAAAAATCCAATTAATCACCTCTTGATTTGCCAATCCATGCAAAGGCCCCGCCAAAGCGTTGATACCTGCTGAAAAAGATAAATAAGGATCACTCAGAGTAGAGCCAACCAGGTGAACCGTATGTGCAGAAGCATTGCCGCCTTCGTGGTCAGCATGAATGGTCAAATATAAACGCATCAGATTTTTAAAATCCTGATTTTCAAATCCTAACATATGTGCAAAATTGCCAGCCCAATCCTCATTTATGTTAGGTTCGATATGATCACCATTATGATAGGTACGACGATAAATATATGCAGCAATACGAGGCAGTTTGGCAATAAGATTCATGCTATCCTCATAAGTCGGATCCCAATGCTCTGATTTGGAAAGCCCTTCATCGTAGCGGCGCGCGAAAATACTCTGCGTTTGCAAGGCATTGATGGCAATGGTGAATTGCGTCATGGGGTGCGTATCCTTGGGCAAAGCCTCCAACACCGAAAAAACGTGTTCCGGCACTTCATTGCGCTTGCGCCATTCATTGCGAAGCCACTCTACCTCATCTTCCGTGGGCACTTCCCCAGTGAGCATCAACCAGAATAAGCCCTCCGGGCGCACTTCTTTATCGCCTTTCGGCAATAGTTTTTGCAATTCCGGAATCGAATAACCTCTAAATCGAATGCCTTCTTGCGCATCCAGTTCAGAAGTCTCCCATACCATCATTTTAATATCGCGGGCACCGCCATATACTTGGCCCATATTTACATTACCAACGACCATTTCGCCGTGTTCCTTCAGCATCGCTTTTACCTTATCGCGCAATGCAGAAGCTTTCTCAATAAATTTCTGTTTAAGGGGATCCATTTATGTGTTTACTTAGTTTATGTTGACAAAATAAAATTTCCTTTTTGGAATAGAGACCTATCACAATTTGCTAACAACCGCGCAGCTATTGTTGTTCTGGTACTTATTCGATTTCCAGCAATGCTTTTTCGATTTCTTCTTTCGACGCGCCTTGCTTTTTCAATTCGATCATTTTATCCACTTCTTTTTGGCGGCGCACAGCAATTTGAGCCTCGTATATCTTGAGTTGCGTTTCGTTGAGCAAACGTTTAATCGCATTATCCGTGCCAATTTGTATAGCCCTGCGTTTGATTACATAAGTATCATAATCAGTAGCCTTGATCGTTTCTATCTGAGCGAGATTCCGCAGACGGCGATCTTGAATTTCGTACACTTTTTCTTTTTGCGTTTCATCCAATTGATACAAAGCCGCCACCGCATTGGTCGCTTGCTGCACTTCACGAGCATTCACCTTCGATTGCGCTGAAACTGTGGCAGTTATTGTAAAACTTGCTATTAAAACAATCAGAATTCTTTTCATAATTTTGGGATATTTTTGCTGTGAAAACCTCGCTAAAATACAACTTTTAGTGGTTCTTGCTTTTTTATAACGAGGCATTTGTAATTTTTTACCCAAAAAAAGTCTGTTTCAGCGGATTTTTATCAAATTTTTGAAAAAATGTTAATAATTCAGGATGTGTTGGTGAGTGATGAAGTGGTAGAAGAGCAGTTTTTATGCAATCTAAATGCTTGCAAGGGCGCTTGCTGCTGGGAAGGCGACTACGGTGCACCTTTGTCGGATGAAGAATTGAATATTTTACAAAATATTTATCCTGATGTAGCGCCTTTTCTCACCGAGGAGGGTAGAAAAACAATTAAAAAACAAGGCGTTTATACATTTTATGAAGATGCCGAGGACTTTGGCACACCGCTGGTGGATGGTGGAGCTTGTGTTTACATGACCCGCGATGATAAAGGCATTGCGCAATGCGGTATTGAGCAGGCATATCGTGCTGGCGCGATTGATTTTCAAAGCCGGTTTCTTGTCATTTATATCCTTTAAGAATAACGCCGCGTGATGAAAATCAATTGGAAATTATTAATTATGAACGTTGGGATATTTGCTCGGCCGCTTGTGAACTTGGCAAACAAGAGCAAATGCCGGTGTATCGTTTTGTGAAAAATGCCTTGATTCGGAAGTACGGCGAAGCTTTTTACGAAACACTCGACGCGACCGCACAACACCTAAAGAATACCGCTCCGTAAATTCTTTTACGCTTTAAAAAAAGAATATGTATCATCTACCTCTTGCCTTTTGTACTAAAAGTCTTGTATTAGGACACTTATGACTCCTCCGGAACTAGCAACTACAAAAATGTACCATCACCTTGGTGCAATGTTTGCTATTTTGAAAAAATCGGTTTCAAAGATAGCCCACATTTACAAGACAAATGCCTTAACCCTTTGTGAGTTAATCACAAAAGAATATGTATTCTATCTTTTTTTGAAAATATCAAATAGAGGGGACAGATTATTAAATAATTCCACGAACTAAAGATCTACGCTAAACCCCTTTTTGAAGTTGGTTTTTGTAGCAGCCTGGCGCGATCCGTTGGGCTGCTTTTTTTTGTTAAAATTTTCAAGTTGTAGGTTTAAGGTTAAACCTGCAACTTGAAACATGAAACTTCCAACTTGGAACTTAAAACATTAGTTAGCCATTTCAGAAAGAAACTTGATACGCACCAATTGGATTTCTTCAATCGTCACATCATCTTCGCGCAGTTGAGTAAATGCTTTTTCTACTGAGTCGTTTTCGGCAGCCATGAAGTACTCAATAATTTCCTCGCGGGTATATTCATCTACCACTTCTTCGATGTAGTAATCAATATTGAGCTTGGTGCCGGAATTGACGATCGCGTCCATTTCTTCCAGCAGTTCTTCCATCGTAATATGGTTGGCATCGGCGAGGTCTTCCAATGGCGTCTTGCGATCTGCACCTTGAATAACATTCACCTTCAACTTGGACTTATTCGCCACCTGTTTCACCACAAAATCAGTCGGACGCTCAATTTCATTCTCTTCCACGTATTTTTGAATCAAAGTAAGAAAAGGTTTAGCATAGCGCAAAGCCTTACCATTACTCACACCGCTCACTTTGGTCATATCCTCCATCGAGATCGGATACTGCGTAGCCATATCTTCGAGCGAAGGATCCTGGAAAATCACATAAGGCGGCACGTTTTGGCGCTTCGCTTCGCGCTTGCGCAAATCCTTGAGCATATTGAGCAAAGTATCGTCCAGCACAGCGGTTCTGCCTCCCGATTCGTCAGCATCGGCGGCTTGCTTGTCGTAATCGTGATTCAACGGAATCTGAAAAGGGTAAGGTTTTTCAATAAACTTGCGCCCGTTATCCGTCATTTTCAACAAACCATAACTCTCTATATCCTTCAAAATCAACCCATTAAGCATTGCTTGTCGCAATACCGAACCCCAGAAATTCTCATCCTTGTCTTTGCCTACGCCAAATAATGCCTTTTGGTCAAAGCGATAATCTTTCATTTCTTTGGTTTCCCTTCCACTCAGGAAATCCACGATCGGTTTAATGCCAAAATTCTCATCCAATTCTACAATGGATTGAAGCGCGTGCAGCATTTCTTTTTTTACTTCCACTTTTTCCTTTGGGAATCGGCAGTTGTCGCACATATTGTCGCATTCTGAGTCATCATAAGTTTCGCCAAAGTAATGCAGCAAAAACTTGCGGCGGCAAGCGGTGGTTTCGGCATAAGCCATTACTTCTTGCATGAGTTGAGCGCCCATTTCACGCTCGGCTACAGGCTTATCGCGCAAGAATTTTTCGAGCTTGAAAATATCCTTATAAGAATAAAAGGCGATACACTTACCTTCCAGTCCATCGCGGCCGGCGCGGCCGGTTTCCTGGTAGTAATTTTCGATACTTTTAGGAATATCGTAATGTATAACAAAGCGTACATCAGGCTTATCGATGCCCATTCCAAAAGCAATCGTCGCCACAATCACATCGAGTTCTTCCATGAGGAAGTCATCTTGTGTCTGACTGCGGGTTTTTGCATCCAAGCCGGCGTGATAAGGCGCTGCTTTTATATCATTGACAACCAATGCTTTGGCGATGTCTTCTGCGGCTTTGCGACTCTGTACATAGATAATCCCCGACTGCCCCGGTACGCTTTTCACAATCTGCACAATGCTTTTCATCACCTGATCGTGCTTGCCTTTGGGGCGCACTTCGTAGTATAGATTTTCCCGATTGAAGGAAGATACGAACATATCTACTTCTTCCATATCGAGATTTTTCATAATATCGGACTTCACCTTCGGTGTAGCAGTTGCAGTAAGCGCCACCACAGGAATATCTTCACCGATGGTATCAAGCATATTGCGGATTTTGCGATACTCCGGACGGAAGTCATGCCCCCATTCCGAGATACAATGCGCTTCATCCACCGCAACAAACGATACATTTACTTGCTGGAAGAATTCAACATTTTCATCTTTGGTCAAGGTCTCCGGCGCAATAAATAAAAGCTTGGTTTTGCCATCGCTGATGTCTTGCTTCACCAATTTCATTTGCGCTTTTGTCAGCGAAGAGTTGAGAAAATGGGCTACTTCATCATTTTGGCTGTAGCCACGAATCGAATCAACCTGATTTTTCATGAGGGCGATGAGCGGGGAGATGATAATGGCAGTGCCATCGAGCATCAAGGCAGGAAGTTGATAACAAAGCGACTTACCGCCGCCGGTAGGCATAATCACAAAGGTGTCCTTGCCATTCAATACACTTTTGATAATCGCTTCCTGGTTACCTTTGAATTTGTCAAACCCGAAATAAAGTTGCAGGGCTTCCCGCAAAGTTTCTTTCGTTGCAGTCATGGTTCACTTTTCTAATTTTGACGTAATTTCGGCCGTCGTTAGCAGATAGTTTCTTTTTTGAGCGACAAGCTGCGAGCAACAAGTTACAAGAAATCGGAGCGATCTTGCGGCTAATGGCTTGTAGCTTCGGCTTGAACATCTCAATGTACCAATAAGAATTTATATTTCAGACAATTTCTAATGCTTTTTTTCTCAGGTACTTGCGTTAAAACGAGACACCTTTTTTAAAAAAGCAGCCAAAAATAAGAAAAAAAATTGTGAAATCCGAAGAACTTATTGTAAAAACAGCACAAAGAACCTTGGAAATCGAATTAGAAGCACTTAATGCTTTGAAAATCAGCATAAACGAAGATTTTATTTCTTGCGTGAAAGCGATTTTTTCGTCGAAGGGTAGATTGGTCGTGACTGGAATTGGCAAAAGCGCTATCGTTGCCCAAAAAATTGTGGCGACACTCAATTCTACCGGCACACCTTCTTTATTTATGCACGCCGCCGATGCTATTCACGGCGATTTGGGCATGATCCGACCAGATGACCTGGTGCTTTGTCTTTCCAAAAGCGGCGAAACCGCTGAAATCAAAGTATTAGTGCCTTTGGTTAAAAATCTTGGCAATCCAATCATTGGCATGGTGAGCAATCCGCATTCTTATCTTGGGAAAAATGCGCAATTCGTGCTGCACACGCCTGTTGATCAAGAGGCCGACCCCAATAATCTCGCGCCTACCGCCAGCACAACTGCACAAATGGTACTCGGCGACGCTTTAGCCGTATCCTTATTGGCGTTGCGCGGATTTACTTCTGATGATTTTGCAAAATTCCATCCGGGCGGCGCGTTGGGTAAGCAATTGTACCTTCGTGTAAGCGACATTTATCCCAATAACGAAAAACCTGCTGTGTATCTAACTGAAAATCTGCCAAATACGATTGTAGAAATGACTTCAAAATGCCTCGGCGCGACGGCTGTGCTCGACAAAAGCGACAAATTATGCGGTGTCATCACCGATGGAGATTTGCGTAGAATGCTGGCCAAGGGTCAGGATTTTACAAATTTACAAGCCAAGGATATTATGAGCGCGCACCCTAAAACAATTCTTCACAATACACTGGCGGTGAATGCTTTAGAAATGCTTCGGCAATACAGCATTACCCAATTGATTGTCGTGGACGAAAACGGTATATATCTTGGTTTTTGCATTTGCATGATTTGATTCGAGAAGGATTGATATAGTAGCGCCGAATGTTATTCGGCGAAAGAAAAGACGGAGGAGGTTAATATTTATAATTTTGATTTTGCGCAAGATATGAATTTACAATTCTATAATTTTTTGTCACACCATCTCCAAGTCACTTGGTCTCTGAGTCTCCTGGTCTTCATTTCTTGTCAAAAAGAAACCCAAGTCCATCCTGCATTCTATCATTGGCAAACACAATTATCGCTTTCACAAAAGGAACAAATTTATCTCGATTCGTTAAATGTAGAAAAATTGTATGTAAAATTCTTTGATATAGAATGGGATGCAACGAGAGAAATGCCGATTCCATTGGCGGAAGTGGAGATTAGAAATTGGGGAATTGGAGAATTGGGGAATAGGGGAATAGGATCGCCTGCGGCAAGCCTTTGGCGACCGAAGGAAATTGTGCCAACCATTTTTATTACGAATCAAACTTTTCAAAATCTGTCAGAAGATAGAATCGAGTGGCTCGCGGCGCGCGTCGATGAAAAACTACAAGAATTATGGCAAGAATTACCCGATCAAACTTTACGTGAAGTACAATTTGATTGCGATTGGACAGTTTCTACAAAGGATCGATTTTTTTCAATTTATAGAAAATTTTAAAGCAAAAAACGCTGGTATTCAGCTTTCAGCGACGATTCGTTTGCATCAAATTCGAGATTATAAAAATACCGGCGTGCCACCTGTGGATCGTGGAATGTTGATGTTTTACAACACCGGAAATGTAGAAAACTGGAGCGAAGAAAACAGCATTTTAAATATCGAAATCGCTCAAAATTACCTTCCGACTTCCAACTTCTCCGTAGGAGTCCTTCGTTACCAACTTCCGACTTCAAAAGTTTACCAGATGCCTTTAGACATTGCCTTGCCCATTTTCGCTTGGGGCGTGCTTTTCCGCGACGGGCGCATGATTCGATTGATAAATAATCTTCGAGCAGCGCAACTCACGGACACGACTCGTTTTCAGAAAATGACGAACAACCGTTTTGAGGTGACAAAAAGTACGTATCTTGAGGGCTATTATTTATATCAGGGCGACCAAATTCGCACCGAAACAATTGACACAACACTACTCCACAAGGCGGCCGATTTAATAAAAAGTAAATTAAAAAATCATAATTTGACGGTGGCTTTCTATCATTTAGATACCGCTACTATAAAATATTTCCCATATGATGTTTTGGAATCGGTTTGTGAAAAATTCAGTAAATAACTCGCTATTTCATCGTGTCAAAATCATTTTTTTTATAAAAAATGTCCTTTTATTATTCATTATATTGATTCCAATAAAACTCTCAAGCGACTGCACACCAGGTACTTATGGATTTCGTGGTTATTCATTTATTAATCCTAATATCATAAATGCTAATATTTCTTCGGCGCCGCTTTTTCTTGATATAAAAGCGATTTATGAATATTTCGGTGGGCAACAAGTCGCTCAAGAGCGCGATAATGTGACCGAATGGCGCGATCGTTATTGCAATCGCGCTACCGTTGATGATATTCGCAGTTTTATTTATGATACCGATATTACAGATTTTGAACAATTGCGCACCGAAATGAATATGAGCGATCCGCGGCTCTCCTACCCTTTTACAGATAATAGTTTTGCGCGTTATATCAAACGTAATAATTGTGTAGAAACGGTCGATTATTTTATTTATGCCAAAATGTGCGAACCGCACGCCATTCCTGGCGAAGACCCCTGGAAAACGCCGCAGCGCGATACATCTGATATGGGCCGTTTGATTGATAATGGCTTATCATTATTTAAGCAAACCGAGTCGCATTATATAAAATTACGCTATGCATATCAAATTATTCGCCTGGCACATTATGCAAAAAAATATGCACAAGTCCTTAGTTTATATGATTTTCTGATGCCGCAAATCGATTTTGATCCCAGCATTGTAGAATACTGGATCGAAGGGCATCGGGCAGGCGCGTTGCTGGCGCTGGGGCGCAATGTAGAAGCATCATATATTTATTCTAAAGTATTTGAAAATTGTCCGAGCAAAGCAGAGTCAGCATTTCGGAGTTTTCAAATCAGCACCGACGAAGAGTGGAAAGAATGCGAAAAATTATGCCAAAGCGATAAAGAACGCGCCACTTTGTACGTGATGCGTGCCGAAATTTCTGATAGCAAAGCATTGGAAGAGATGCGCAAGGTTTATGCGCTTGATCCGGAGAATCGGCATTTGGAAATTTTATTAGTCAATGAAATCCGCAAATTGGAGAAAGATTTATTGGGACTTAGCTTTAATGATGAAAAAATGCATAACCGTCGCCTGGGTTATCCGCGCACAAGAGCAGGCGAGTATATTATTGGTTTACAAGACTTTGTACAAGAAGTTTTACAAGACAAACAAGTAGCTCGGCCAGCGCTCTGGCAGATTTCTTTGGCTTATATCGAAACCCTCGCAGGCAATTTTTATGATGCTGCTAATTCTTTTGAAATTGCAAAATCACAAGTCAAGGATAAAGTCCTGCGCGATCAACTTGCCGCTTTTGAGCTGGTGATGCGCATTAGTTCTTTCACGGTAGCAAATGATTCCACCGAGCGAGCAGTCAATCAGATTCGCCAAAGCAATACTTTTATAAAATACCGCGATTTCTCTGATTTTATCAGCGATAAAATGGGCGTGCTCTATGCTCAAGGCAACTCGCCGGGTAAGGCGTATCTCAGCAACAATCGTTTCAGCGATTTGAAAGCAAATCCAGAAATCGCAATCATAGATGATTTGATCGCCCTTTGTCGCAAGACAGGTCGCAATAGTTTAGAAGCTGCACTTATCACAAAGTCTGACGGCTCTACCCTTGAAAAAGACTTACTCAACCTGAAAGCCACGCTTCTTTTCAGCGAATTTCGTACCGAAGAAGCGCTAAAGACACTCAAGGAAATGGATCGGGCTATTTGGGATAACTATGGCGTTTTTAATCCTTTTATTGCACGCTTCAAAGATTGTGTGAATTGTCCTTTGCCGGATACCGCCAATATGTATAACCGCGGCGAACTCATGGAACGTCTGATAGACCTGGAATCTCTGGCGCGAGGCGGCAGTGACCAAGCAGTGGAGTTTTATTTTGAATTGGGTGTTGCTTATTATAATATGACTTATTTTAGTTATGAATGGCAGGCAATGGATTTCTTCAGAAGTGGCTCCAGTCTTTCGCTTACAAAATTAAGAGCCGGCACCAATGTAGTGTCGAACAATACGTATCCGCTTGGTAATCAAGAGATGTTTGATTGTTCCAGAGCTTTATTTTATTTTGAAAAAGTACGGCAACTGAGCACCGATCCTGAATTAACGGCACGCGCAACTTATTGGGCTGCTAAATGCGAACGCAATGCCTGGTACGTCAATCGAGTGCGCGGCACGCCACGCACGTATGAGTATTTTCAGATATTGCGAGATAATTATGCCAATACGCAATTTTATAATCGCGTGGTGCGCGAATGCAAAACATTTCAAGCTTATTTAGCTAAATAAAAGATATGGCGCACTTTCAAAGTGTGCCACATTTATGATGCCTAGATATAAACACCCTATAATAATATGAAAAAATTTACACTTTCTTTAAGCATTATTATAATTTCATTACATCTCTACGCGCAAGGTACACATTTACCTTTAGGTAATGAAGCCTATCATATCCTGGATCGTTTGGAAATCAAATCAGGTGTACCGTCTCCATTTCATTCTTCTTTAAAATATTATACCAGAGGTGCGGCTACCGCTACGCGTCTATGCTCGACACGATGAATCTCGACGCGCTTTCCTTGCGGGATCGGCAAGATTTATTATATGTTTTCAAAGATAATAATGAATGGCTCGTACCCGGCGAATTTTACACCACCCTTGCAGGTAAAAGAGAAAAAATCAGAATTACGAATCAGGATACCCTTATTACGCAAGCGCAAGCCAGTATGCAGGATCCGCGATATGTGCAGAGCAAACGTCCAATCTTAAAATATTTTTACAAAACTCCCGCCAATTTACTCGAAGTCAACGATAAATATTTTTATCTGCGCGTCAATCCCATTTTAAATATAAATCTCAGTGCTTCCAATGAAGAACCGAGTTCTTTATACTTCAATCAAAGGGGCGTAGAACTCCGTGCAGGCGTGGATGATCGCGTGTATTTTTATTTCAACATATTAGAGACACAAGCGCGCTTTCCGCAATATGTGAATGATCGAATCACGAGAGACCGCTCCATTCCGGGGAATGGTTTTTACAAAGATTTTGATAGCAATCTTTTTGGTGATGGACAAGCTTACGATTTTCTGAATAGCCAGGGTTATCTGGGTTTTAGCTTTACCCGACATTTGGGAGGGCAATTCGGTTATGGCCGCAATTTCGTCGGCAATGGTTATCGCTCTTTATTATTAAGTGATTTTGGTAATAATTATTTATACTTCAAGCTCAACTGGAACGTTTGGCGCTTCCATTATCAAAACCTGTTTACCGAATTATCATTACAATCTGCTCGAGATGTGCCGGGCGAAGAATTAGTGCCAAAGAAGTATATGGCGGCGCATCATTTGAGTTTTAACGTGACCAAAAACTTTAATATTGGATTGTTTGAGACCGTTATTTTCAGTCGCAACGAAGGTTTTGAATTGCAATACCTCAACCCGATTATCTTATACCGCACCATCGAGCAAGCATTCGGTAGCCCCGACAACGTACTCGTCGGTATCGATGCCAAATGGAATCTCTTCAAAAGAATTCAGCTCTATGGTCAACTGATGATGGATGAATTCAAATTCAATGAGCTTTTTGTAGAACGCAATGGCTGGTGGGCCAATAAATTTGGCGTACAACTCGGCGCAAAGTACATCGATGCCTTGGGCATTGACCATTTTGATCTGCAAGCAGAGTTCAATATCGTGCGGCCTTACACTTATACGCATACCGATAGCCTTGCCAATTACACGCATTACAATCAAACGCTGGCGCATCCTTTGGGTGCAAACTTTCGAGAGGTAATCCTGCTGGCGCGATACCAACCTATACAAAAACTAAGCCTTGAAGCGCGTATCATCAGCGCAAATATGGGCGAAGATGCCACAGGTATCAACTGGGGAAACAATATTCTATTAGCCAATCGCACCCGTTTTCAGGATTATGGCAACGAAATCGGACAAGGAGTAGCCGCCGATATTAGGATTGTAGGATTCGACGCGAGTTATCAGCTTTTTCATAATGTATTTCTCGATCTCAGCTATTTCCGACGCAAAAAAACGAGCGATGATCCCAAGCTCAGTAACTCGCTTAATTATTTTACCGGCGGCATTCGCATGAATATCGCCCGCAATCGCATGGATTTTTAAAATCAATCTTCAGATCGCTATTAGCGAAGGTCATTTACTGCCGGCATTTTGCCATTCCTTTAATGTATAAAGACATTTACAAGGTAAGGATCGCTTATTCCAAAGAAGCAGTTGTCTATTTCTAAAATAGATTGCCTCATCCGAAGTATAAGTTGCTTATTCCAAAGTTGCAGTGCTATTCCAAAGTATAAGTTGACTATTCCGAACAAATAGTTGATCATTCCAAAGTGTAAGTTGACTATTCCGAACAAATAGTTGTGCATTCCAAAGTGTAAGTTGATTATTCCGAACAAATAGTTGACTATTCCAAAGTGTGTGACTATTCCACAATGTTGGCTATTCCAAAGTTGGATGACTATTCCGAACTAATTGTTAGCTATTCCAAAGTTGCGGACGACTATTCCAAACTAATTGTTAGCTGTTCCAAAGTTGCGGATGACTATTCCAAACTAATTGTTAGCTATTCCAAAGTTGCGGATGACTATTCCAAACTAATTGTTAGCTATTCCAAAGTTGCGGATGACTATTCCAAACTAATTGTTAGCTATTCCAAAGTTGCGGATGACTATTCCAAACTAATTGTTAGCTGTTCCAAAGTTGCGGACGACTATTCCAAACTAATTGTTGTGCATTCCAAAATATAAGTTCATTATTTTAAGAAGGCGCATAAATAAATAACAACTACACTGGCATGATAGAACGCGGATTTTCACAGATGCGACCGTTCTTCACGGATGAGCATAAAAAAAATCCGTCGTAATCCGTTGCATCAGCGTT
>JADJNW010000006.1 GCA_016714085.1 Saprospiraceae bacterium | reverse complement strand
TTTTGTGTATGGTATTGGCTTGAGTTCAGACCATCGTTTTTCAGTTCGCTCAAAAGTCGTGGCGTGACTAACTTGTTGGCACCGACGCCGCTTTCCCGGTTTGTCCGTTTTCATTGGTGTAGCGTCTTTTCTTTGATTTGATGCTTCCGGGGCAGCGGGATTATTGGCGGGCATTACCACCAACACCCCAGCATTGGCGGGGCTTTTGGACGCTATTCAGAAAAATGGCAGCGATCATATTGAAGTTATGTCTAATAATGCTGTTGTCGGCTATTCTATTTCTTACCCTATGGGTGTGCTGGGTTTGATGATTGCGATGGCTGTTATGCAGCGGCTTTTCAAGATCAAATACGAACAAGAAACACAGCAACTCGGCAAAGAATTTCCTACAGGACAACCCATTGTGCATCTGACACTTGCGGTACAAATGAGCCTGTTTTGGGGATAACGGTTCGAGATTTAAAGCATCAGCATCAAATAAATGTGCTATTCGGGCGCTTGCGACGAAATGGGAATGACACGCTTTGCAATTGGGATACTACTTTTGAGCAGGGCGATTTGGTCGGCGTTATCGGCGAAGAAGAAGAAGTGGCGCGGTCGCAGCGATTTTAGGGCAACTCACAGATTTGGATTTATCCGAGGATCGTTCGGTGTTTGACATTCGGCGCATTTTTGTGTCCAATCCTGAAATTGCAGGAAAACGGTCGCTTCCCTTCATTTAAATGAAGAATTCCCAGTCATTCTCACCCGCATCCGCCGCGGCGACGTGGACTCGATGGTTTTGCTGATACCGTGCTGGAATTGGGCGATCGCGTGCGCATCCTTGCTCGTAAAAAAGATATGGAAACAAATCGCTAAGCTTTTGGTGATTCTTATGAGCATATCAGTCATATTGATTTGCTTTCTTTGGTTTGGGAATGGGCTTGGGCATTCTCATCGGGTCGATTGAAATGACCTTGCCGGGCAATATTCTGTTCAGCTTAGGGCTTTGCTGGTGGGCTTTTGGTTGCGGGCTTGATCTTGTCTTTTTGCGTCGTTCCGGCCCCATTTTATGGACGCTGCCTTACTCTGCTAATCTTACCCTTCGTCAGATTGGCTTGATGTTGATGTTGGCTGCTATTGGCATCAATTCCGGTGCGACTTTTCTTTCCACTATGCTTAGTTCGGTCGGGCCGCTCATGTTTCTATCAGGAACCATCGTCAGTTTGCTCGGCGGAATGCTGATTTTATTTATTGGGTATAAATGGATGAAAATTCCATTTGTATTATTGATTGGTATGATTAGTCACCATCCGGCGAATCTGATTTTGCAAATAATCAGGCACAAAATAAAATTCCGACTTATGGCTATGCTTTGGTCTATCCTTTGTTGCTGATTGGTAAAATTATTTTGTACAAATGCTTTGGGCAAGTATTAAGACCATGGGCTAATACTAAGAAATTGATAATTAACCATTGATAATTGATCATTTTATAAAATATTAAAATCAATAGTATTTTAAATAAAAATATAACTAATTTAGGACAGACATTTAGTTTTAATAAAAATGATGTATTTTATATTATTTAAATGCTTGATTTTTAAATATCTATTAACGCGTACTTCGACTTCGTACTTCTAACTTCTTACAAGCGCCTTATCCTAGATGAACTCTTACCACAGAAACGATCTTTTTGAGTGCCTGCTTCACGACTTCGGTTTCAGGATGCCGGATAATGATATAACCCTCGCCCTCGTAGCTCGGCGATGCTTCCTGCCCAATCTGTGGCAATTTTACATCCGTCACCAGGTGTCCGATCTCTTGTTCTAAATGATCCAATCCTTGAATCGCAACTACCTGTTTGCCTTGACCTTGCCCGCGCAGATAGGCAGCACCCGCAGCGTATTTACGTTCAGGCGGATCAAATTGTCCAAAAACCATCAGGTTTGCCCAGGCATCCAGCGCGTTAAAATCATTTGCTCTGGAGATCAAAGTTGGGAACTGCGCTCCCGGCGGCCGTGCCGCTACTTCCGAAATAGCAATGCTTCCATCCTTGCGGCGAAACCATTCCAGATGGCTGAATCCTGTTTGCATTCCCAGTACTTCCAGCGTTTGAAAGGCATAGCGGCGAATATCATCGTATTGAGCGGAATCCACTTCCTCTTTGGCAACACCACTTGCCATTGAATCCAGGATTCTTGCATCACCTCCAAAGGATTTGATATAATGCGTCAAGGAATGAAAAACGGGCTTTCCATTCAAAGAGAACGTATCAAAAGAATGCTCCGCACCAATGATAAATTCTTCGAGCAGCACAGGTTGTGCCGTGCTTACATTCAATGATCGCAAGGCTTGTTCCAGCGTAAAAGGATTTCTAACCTTGAAAGTTGACTTAGAACCAGCGCCATCGGGCGGTTTGACGATAAAAGGAAATCCAAACTCTTGCGCAAACAATTTTGCTTCCGCCAAACTTGATACCATCCGATGTCGGGCACAAGGAAGCCCCGCTGCTCGCAACAAATTTTTCATCCGCGCCTTGTCTCGGAAATTCATCGCCGTTTCTACCTTCATCCCCTCAATACCCAAAAGCTCGCGCACTTCCGCAATCGGTACCTGCAGTTGCTCTACCGCTCCAATAATGCGATGCACAATTCCAGTTTCCTGAACTATTTTTTGAACGGCATTAGCCAAAGCTTCAGCCTCATACACGCTTTGCAATTCTTGATGAATCCTTATTTTCTGTTGCAATTCGACAGGTAATAAAGTCAAGGGTTCTTCAGATAGCAATCCCAGCGTGACTTCTGGTAGCCCAGCAAAGCGCGGATAAAACGCACAGCGTTTTCCGTGAAATTGGTGCGACAAATAGTACAAGCGGCATTTTGAAATATCAAATATTGAAAATCCTGCTGATAGAACCTGTTAAAGATAGGCATCACAAAGCATAATTTGAAATCCCAAATACAAGGATTTTACGATTTCTTATCCTTCCCGCTATGCGATTGACAAAAATCAAAGCCGGGGTGACCCATATCATCAGCTTAGTGTGAAAAAGTCCCCTAACTCTGTAACGTTTTTGTACCTGATCAGAATTAAATTCCTAAAATAAACGCTCCAAATCATGACAAAAGATGTTGCAATTGCCACAAAGTATGTGTACAGCTTCGGCGGTGGCACAGCCGACGGAAACGAAGCGATGAAAAACCTTTTGGGAGGCAAGGGTGCTAATCTTGCCGAAATGGCCGGGCATCCCGATTTGATGCTGCCGGTACCCCCTGGTTTTACAGTGACCACCGAGGTTTGTACGCATTATTATACCAACGATCATGTTTATCCTAAAACCCTCGAAAAAGAAGTACGCGCTGCCTTGACCAAGGTTGAAAAACTAATGGGTAAAAAATTTGGGGATACAACTAATCCGCTTTTGCTATCGGTTCGTTCTGGTGCACGTCGTTCTATGCCGGGCATGATGGATACCGTTTTGAATATTGGTTTGAACGATGAAACTATTAAAGGATTGATTCAACAAACTGAAAATGAGCGATTTGCTTATGATTCTTATCGCCGATTGATTATGATGTACGCCGATGTGGTGATGGAAAAAGCCGCTGGCATTGAGATAAAAATGGTAAGGGTATTCGCAAAGTATTGGATGAAAAATTGGAAGCCGTCAAGCATAAGCATGGTTACGCAAGCGATACCGATTTGACGGTGGATGATTTGAAAAATTGGTCGTTGTTTTCAAGCAAACGGTGGAAAAAACCTTGGGCAAACCTTTCCCGGAAGATCCAATGGAACAACTCTGGGGTGGCATTAGCGCCGTTTTTGCCAGTTGGAATGGCAAGCGTGCTGTGGAATATCGTCGCATCGAAAAAATTCCGGATGAATGGGGCACTGCGGTCAATGTACAGGCAATGGTCTTTGGTAATATGGGCGAAGATAGCGCTACTGGTGTAGCTTTTACGCGCAATCCGGGCAATGGCGAAAACAATTTCTATGGCGAATTCCTTGTGAATGCTCAAGGCGAAGACGTAGTAGCAGGTATTCGTACACCAGCGCCAATCAACGATTATTCCAAAAACGCGCAAAGCAAGCATTTGCCAACGCTGGAAGCGCTGATGCCAGAGATTTATAAACAACTCGACGGTTATCAGAAGCGTCTGGAAGTGCATTATAAAGACATGCAGGATATCGAATTTACGATCGAAAAAGGCAAGCTTTATATGCTCCAATGCCGCGTAGGCAAACGCAATGGTATCGCTGCGGTGCGTATGGCCACTGAAATGTATAAAGAAGGCTTGATTGATAGAGAAACAGCGATTATGCGCGTTGGGCCGAATCAATTGGTCGAATTGCTACTCCCAATGCTTGACATGAAAGCGGAGCAAGCTGCTACGCCTATCGCCAAAGGTTTACCGGCGGGGCCGGGCGGTGCAAAAGGTCGTGTAGTATTTTCTACCGAAACAGCAGTAGAATGGGCCAGCAAAGGCGAACGTGTTATCCTGGTGCGCGAAGAGACTTCGCCCGAAGATGTGGACGGAATGTATATGTCGCAAGCGATTCTCACCAGCAAAGGCGGTATGACTTCGCACGCGGCGCTTGTAGCGCGGGGTTGGGGTAAATGTTGTATCGTCGGTTGCGGCGATATTGAAATCGGTATAGAGCATAAATTTTTCAAAGCCAAAGATGGCGTGACCATTCACGAAGGTGACTGGATTAGCCTGAATGGCACAAGAGGTTTGGTGTACGAAGGTAGCTTGTCATTGGTAGATGTGGACTTGGATGATAACAAATCCTATAAGGAGTTGATGAAGCTGGTGGACGAAGTGAAAATCCTCAAAGTACGCACCAATGCTGACACACCTAAGGATGCCACCCAAGCCTTGCGTTTTGGAGCAGAAGGTATTGGTTTGTTCCGCACCGAGCATATGTTCTATGGCGAGGGTAGCGAAGAGCCTTTGTTCCTGCTGCGCAAAATGATTGTGAGCAAAAGCGAAACCGAGCGCCGTCAGGCATTGGATGATCTCTTTATCTATGTCAAGAAAGACATTAAAGAAACGATGACTATTATGGACGGTCATCCTGTGACGATTCGCTTGCTCGACCCCCATTGCATGAGTTTGTACCGCACGATAGAGCGAAATTGCAGTTGCTGAGTAAAGAATTGGGTATCAGCTTGAATGTATTGAGAAAACGGGTACTTGCGCTACATGAAAACAATCCAATGCTTGGCCACCGCGGCGTGCGCTTAGGCGTGAGCTATCCTGAGATTACAGAAATGCAGATTCGTGCGATCCTGAAGCCGCTTGCGAATTGACAGAAGCAGGTAAAAAAGTCTTCCCGGAAATCATGATTCCAGTGACCTGTACGGTGAATGAACTCAAGCATCAACGCGCTATTGTGGATCGGGTACACGCTCAAGTATGCGATAAGGTTTGCAAAACCAAAGTGGACTTCGCCTACGGTACGATGATCGAAATTCCGCGCGCTGCGCTCAAAGCGAATCACATGGCCATCGAAGCCGAATTCTTTAGCTTTGGTACGAATGACCTCACACAGATGAGCTTTGGCTTTAGCCGCGACGATATTGGAGGCTTCCTGCCCAATTACTTAGATCAGAAAATCCTGAGAGCCGATCCATTCCAGACGCTCGACCAGGACGGCGTAGGCGAATTGATTCGCATCGGTATCGAACGCGGGCGCAGCACCCGACCCAATCTGAAAGTCGGCATTTGTGGTGAACACGGTGGTGACGCCGAGAGCGTTAAGTTCTGCCATAAGCTGGGCATGGATTATGTGAGTTGTTCCCCTTCCGCGTACCAATCGCTCGTTTAGCTGCGCCTGAAGCCGCCATTGAAGCGAAACAATAGTTGATTCGGAAATACTTCTTATTCTATGTCACACTGCCCTGGATGAAAATTTCGGGGCGGATTTTTTATTTATCCGAAATTTTATAAGAATAAATTAATTCTACTAATGTTATTGAAAATCTATTGGTTATGAATTCTATTGTCTTTAAAAGTTAATTATATTTGATCTATATTGAAAGCAAAACAGTATGGAGCTTACGATTGAACAATCCAGAAAACTAAGAGCTACGGGCTTTCTTCTGGTCACAGGCGTGATATTGGGAGCGCTTTATTCCGTTCTTGCTCATGGTTTTAATGATAGTGCTCGTTTTTAGTTGCCATTATATAGGCATCATGATTGCTACGTCGGTTGCTTTCTTTGAATTTATACTTTTTCCGGAAAAATCCGCAAAATTCCCTTTCTTAATTTGCTGATTGTCAGAGTATTTAGCTATTTTATTGCTACGCTCGGTATTATTTTTCTAATACTTATTATTTATAGGATGTTCAAATTTGACGTCAGTTTTTATAATGTCCTGATTAGCGAAGAATTTAATCATTATATCCGCAGTAAAGATTTTACTATCGCCCATGCTTATTCACTTGCTTTAATAATTGCCGCTAATTTTACAATGCAAATGAACCGAAAAATGGAATTCGGCGTCATTCCCGGGTTTATTTCAGGTAAATATTATCAGCCAAGAAATATTGATATTCTTATCATGTTTTTAAAAATACAGCATGGTAAAAAGCTGATTGAAGGCTTCGGACGCTTACATTTCCACAGATATATTAACGACTTGATATATGAAATTACAGAGGTTATTATTAATCGAAAAGGAGAAATTTATGAATATGTAGATGAAGAAATTGTTCTGGTTTGGAAATTAAATACGGGGATTGAAAATGCTAATTGTATAAGAACTTATTTTGAAATAAAGAATAAAGCAAGCGCGGCGAAAGAATATTTCTACGAAAAAATACCACGTTATTCCAGAGTTTTTGGCTTCCCTTCATTGCGGAAAGGTGATTCAGGGAGAAATTGGCGAGCTAAAAGCGAGATTAAATATCATGGCGATGCGATGAATACTGCTTCCCGAATTTTAGGATTGGCTAATAAAGAAAATAATTTTATAGCTTCTAAAGATATTATTCAAAACCTGAAAATGCCTGTTATTTATGAAGCATCCTCCTTTGGAGTATTTGATTTAAAAGGGAAAGCCAATAAAATTGATTTATTTACAATTCGAGAAAAAGAAATCATTTAACATGATATGAAATTATCTGTCACTCAAAAGCAAAAACTAAAACATGTAATAATCATTACAGCCTCAGGCATTGGCATTGCCATGATATACCCTCTTTTTGCGGAAGAATGGAATAAACCGATTGCTTTTATTAATGCCTTTTTTATTGGCTTGGTTGGAGGAGTTGTAGTATCTATTATTGAGTTAGAAATATTTGATCCTCAAAGGAAAAGACGATCTTTTCTTTTTACGCTTACCTTAAAAACACTCATTTATTTCCTCTTTTTTACCTTGCTGATTCCCTTTATTATGGCATTTAATGAGTCCATTTATTATCATCGCGGCTTTTGGGAACATATAAGAAGTGAGCAATTCCAGCATTTCCTTTTTCAAGAGGATTATAAAATTATCCTGATTTATTCATTTATCTTTATTGTTATTATAATATTTACCCGACAGATGAGTCGAAAGCTCGGACAGGAGTCTTACTGAATTACATTTTGGGTCGATTCCACCGACCTCAAGAAGTAGAGCGCATCTTTATGTTTTTGGATATTCGTTCTTCCACTACGATCGCTGAAAAACTGGGCGAGATCAATTTTCATAATTTTATTCGTGAGTTTTTTTTATGATATTACCAGCAGTATTTTATTAGCAAAGGTAATATTTATCGGTACGTTGGTGACCAGGTGGTGGTGACTTGGACTTTAAGAAATGGACTACATAATGCTAATTGCCTCAAGACTTATTTTTACATCAAGAACCACCTCAAAACGCTGCGTGAAAATACATTCTTCAATACGGTTTTATGCCTCGGTTTTCGGCAAGTTTTCATAGCGGGCGCGTCATTACTGGCGAAATCGGCGATATCAAGAGTCAAATCGTGTATCATGGAGAATTGCTATATCAGCTTTCTGTTATAGAAAAATTGCACGGCAAATTTGATTTGGAAGAAAAATATCCTCATCACAGCCCCATTGATTCAGCAGATTTCATTACCAAGCCTTTATAAAATCGTTCCCATCGCAGAAGCAGATCAGACCCAAAACATCCCTTTCGACATCTACACTTTGCAGGAGGTAAACCTGAAATATTAGAATCACCATCAGGCATAGCTCGGTCACGCTACTCCAATGCACAATTATAATATGCAGCTTCCTACTTCATCTTTTTAAAATATAAATTTCTAACACGACCACTTGATACCTTACATCCGGTAATCACATTATTACTATCTCTTATAAATTCAACCTGCCCGAAAAACCAAGCCTGGCTTGAGAACATATCTTTCTTGACTGGTTGCAATGCAAAATCGCTTAGCCTGTTATGTTTTGCTATTAATTTATCTTCCACCACTACAAAATCGTAGGTAGTGGATAATTCTTCGCTATAAAAACTGCCAGAAAAATCGGATAGATTCACTGCGGTTTTATCAAATTCCTTTATGCGCGGGGCGTCTATGATCTGTCCGCCTTGATGAAGTTTAATCAATTTGATCTTGTCTCCGCCATTAGGGACGAATTCAATCTTGGCATCCACTCCTTCCACTTTAAACTCCGTGGTGGATAAAGGTTTTAAAGCAAACGCCGATTGTCCTGTTGCTTGACCAGATAGCTGCCCATTATTTATAGTGATACGAATGACAAATCCTGGCTGCAATTCAAAATCGCCAACATAAGTATTTAATATCGTTTCATCCACTGAAATGGCAGGCTCATTTGAATTCTCCTCCTTTTTTACTTCTATTGTAGGTTCTGTTTTAATCCTGTCTTTCAAGTAAATGTCAACTATCTGGTGCGCCATTCCTCCTGAGTTGAATTCAGCAGCATTACTCAATACGATTACCGAAAATTTTTCATCCGGAAAGCGCGTCAAATAAGAGCGATAGCCTGCATCAGCGCCGCCGTGCTGGATTTCATTCAAGCCTTTATATGTACCTACAAACTGCCCCAATGCGCCACCAAAGGTTTTTCCATTATTCAGCATCACCAGCGTATTCATTTTATGGATCATATCGGAATCACCTACTTTTATATTCTCAAAATTCAGCGCCCAAAGGCTTAAATCTTCAGCAGTTGTAAACAAACTGGTGGCGCCGACATTGGCATAACTCAGCACGCTTTTTTATAACCGCCACTTGTATTATAATAAGAATAGGCTCTGTTCTTTACAATTTTTTCATGATCATCATAAAAAAGCGTATTTGCCATTTTCAAGGGCTCAAAAATATTAGCTTGGGTAAAGGCTGCAAAGGATTGACCGGATACCCTTGCGACTACTTCTGCCAGCAGCGTAAAACCAGTATTACAATATACAAACTCATCGCCCGGATTGAAATTCAGTTCTTTTTGTTTGCTGACCAATTTTAAAACATGCTCTTTGGTGATGACATCATCAAGCCGCCAGCCCGCCATCGCCAGCAAATTCCATTGATCCCGCATGCCGCTGGTGTGAGAAGCCAAATGCCGCAGGGTAATCGTCTTGCCAAAATCAGGCACTTCGGGGATGTGTTTTCTAATATCATCGTCTAAGCTTAGTTTTCCTTGCTTTTCTAATAGCAAAATTGAAAAAACAGTAAACTGTTTTGACACAGAAGCAATATGGAACACCGTTGATGGACTATTCGGAATATCATATTCCAAATTAGCCCTACCATAGCCTTTTTTATAAATAATAGCGCCGTCTTTGACTACGGCAACCGATGCGCCGGGCGTATCCTCATTATCCCAGGGCGCAAAAAGCTCGTCCACCTGATCGTTAAGCGAAACCGCCTTCGGCTTCACCAATTTTAAGGTAATATTATAAGCACCGCTGGGTTCATTTTCATCCAGTGGAGCAACCTCCACCATATACTTCCCCTTTTCATCCGATTTTAAAGAAAAAAGCTCCGCCCCATTTCTCCCATTTGGGCTATCAAACTCTTCTATTTTCTTGCCTTGCGCATTATACGTTGTGATTTTTATATCAACACCTTCTTGCATCAACTTAAAAAAAGCGAATTGATTTTTATCTAAGTTGACTGCGTATTGATGTCGCTCCTGAGGCGCGATTTCCATGGCAACCGTTTTCCCCTTCATCAATGCTCCTTTCTGAACTTGAGCTGGCAGGGTATTCAGTTGAAACAGGAAGGAAACGATAATGGCTACGCAAATGGTTATAGGTTTCATGGTTTAGTTTTAAAGTTATTAATTGTAGCTAACTGATTGAATAAACGCCTGTTTTAATGGCGTTTATTTTTTGTTAGCATCAGTTATTTGATTTACCAATTTTTTAATAGCAGCTACAACAACTTCAGGCTCATCAATATGAATATGGTGTCCACTATTCTTTGCTATAATTTGTTCGCTTTTGGAAGACAAAGTGAGCAAGTCTTTCTGTAATAAAATGGAGTGATTCATAAGATCTTCTGAACTCCAATTTTCATCTCCTTTTTAACTTTTTTCACCTCCTGTTATAACAATTAAAGGGGTTTCGCCCAGATAATAATTTTTCGGATTCTTATACATTTCATCGAATATTTCTGCTTCATATGTATCCTCTTGTCCTTTTATATAAGTATATGGTCGTTCGTTGTAAATCCAATTAAACAGTTTCTGGTCTCTTTCAGAAAACTTATTCAACTTGTCACCAAAATCTTTCTTTATCTGATATGATGATGTTTCTCCTGATTCAGTTAAGATTTCTGTTTTTATTTGTGGAATGGATTCATCAGCCGTCAATCTCATTTTTTTCCATTCAAGTATTTTGGTTTCCTTATTATATATTTTTAAAACAACATCTGGATGAGTGGCATCAACTAATACTACTCCATTAACTTCGTCTTTATATTCTATTGCAAAAAGATTGGCTATAATTCCACCTAGTGAATGCCCAACGATTACATATGGTGGATCATATCCGCCTTTTCGAAGTGCTTCGTGACTGTCATATACTTGTTGATTCAATGCCATGCCATAACCATGATCACTCCATCCTTCACCAGCCTGATCTATTGCTACAGCCTTGGCAAATTCTCCAACTTTAGGTAAAACAAGATTCCAAATAAGAGCTATATCTCCAGCTCCGTGAAAAAAAACAATAGTTGGGCCAGATCTATTTTTACCTTCTACCATTAAATGCAATTTATAACCTCCAATATCAACAAGCTCTCCAGGAGGTGGGTAATTAATTGTTTGTGAATTTCCATTTACTACTGAAAGCAAAAGAAATCCTAAAATGTACATTGCACTTTTTAAAGTTCTTCATATGTTTTTTAATTGATGCTAACTATTGTACTACCGCACTTCGCCTTTTACTTAGTCAGTTGGAGGTGCGGGTATATCGGCTTTGAGATAATATCACCATAAATTGTGGCGAGTTCAGGTTTAGTGTGCAAAATTGTTGTCCGTGAAATTTCCCATTGTTTTTTGAGTTTCAATGCGTTATTATTTTTTTTTTGTATTAACTTGACTTTTTTTGATTTTTGTCTGTCCAAAGCATAATTGAAATTTAAAAAAGTGCAAGTGTGTTTTGGTGTGTCCTAAGGGGGGGACCAGAAAACAAAAATCAGGCAGGGTGCGTTTTGTGTTTTGTTTTTTTTTTTAACATTGATTCTTGTAGATGTTTTATTTATATTTTTGTTTTGTGTTGTAAATAAATTTTTCAAAATTCTATGTGTTGTTTAGTTAGTTTAGTTTTAAATTTTAAATTAAAGAATATAGTGGTTGTTTAAAATAAAATATGTAAAAAAAGATGTGGTGGTAAAGTAATGTGTGTAAATTTGTGTTAGAGAAATTTATAATTAATATGTGTTGTGTAATAATGATATTCCAGAAATACCGCCCTCAATTTACAAAAAACCTTCTCAAATATCGCCTTGCTTGCCTTTAAAATGAAGCTTATAAAAGGTCGCATCACCGTGAGAGGTAAGTTAATCAACCTATAAGGGTAAGTTAAAGAACCTATAGAGCATCTGCATTGAACCTTTAGGGGTTCTTGCTTGAACCTCCATAGCATCTTTGCTGAACCTATGAGGGTTCTTAGGAGAACCTATGCACCATCTTCATTGAACCTCTATAGCATGAGGCAAGAACCTATATAGCATCTTTGTTGAACCTATGAAGCATCTGCATTGAACCTATTGGGTCTCCTTGAACCTGCACAGCATCTTTATTGAACCTATAGAGCATCTTCATTGAACCTTAATAGCATGAGATAAGAACCTATATAGCATCTTTGTTGAACCTATGAAGCATCTGCATTGAACCTGTGAGGTTCTTTATTAAGCTTATGGAGCATACTGGAAGCACCTGCATAGCTCGCCCAGGGAAGCTATGGCGCATCTTCACTAAAACCTATAAAGCTTATTGATCGTAGGTTGGCAGTATCAATCTTTACACATCATAATTCAATACAGGCGAGAGCCAACGTTCCACTTCTTCGATACTCATGCCTTTGCGCTCGGCGTAATCCTCGACCTGGTCTTTGGAAATTTGGCCCAAGCCAAAATACTTCGACTCCGGATGCGAGAAGTACCAGCCACTTACGCTGGCGGCAGGATACATGGCGCAGCTTTCGGTGAGTTGGATAGGAATATTTTTTTCGACTTCTAATAACTGCCAGAGCGTTCGCTTTTCGGTATGCTCGGGGCAAGCAGGGTAGCCCGGAGCCGGGCGGATGCCTTGATAGTTTTCAGAAATGAGTGCGTCGTTTTCGAGATTTTCATTGCAAGCATATCCCCAAAATTCCTTGCGCACGCGCTCGTGCATGCGCTCGGCTAAAGCTTCTGCGAGGCGGTCGGCTAAGGCTTTGAGTAGGATGGCGTGGTAATCGTCGTGCTCTTTTTCAAACTTTGCTACCCATTTTTCGATGCCAATGCCGGCGGTGACGGCGAACGCGCCGATATAGTCAGCCCTCCTCCCGTCCAGCCCTCCTAAATTCTCCCCAAGGGAGGACTTCCTAGACGCAGCTTCCCCCCTTTGGGGGGACGGGGCTGGGGCAATAAAATCGCTTAAACAATAATTCGGCAAGCCGGGCGCTTTTTTCATTCTGCTGGCGAAGATGGTGCAATACAAATGTTGCTTTTGAGCGATCCTCATCTGCATACACTTCAATATCATCATCGTTGACGCTATTAGCAGGAACAATCCAATAATGGCTTGCGCTTGCAGCCAATTTTCATCAATGATGCGGCGCAACATACTGCGGGCGTCGTTATAGAGTTTTTGCGCTTCCGTGCCCACGATTTCATCTTCTAAAATTGCCGGAAATTTACCTGCCAATTCCCAGCTTTGGAAAAAGGGCGTCCAGTCGATATAATTGGTCAATTCTTCAATCGAATAATCGTTGAATACTTTGATACCCAGGAACTTGGGCTTTGGTGGTGTGTAATTGCCCCAATCAATTTGCACCTTATTCTTACGAGCTTCTTTGAGCGTGCGGTATTTTTTAGAAGATTGGCGATTGCCACGCTGCTCGCGGATTCTTGCGTAGTCATCCTTAATACTCAAGATAAAATTGCTGCGCTCGTTTTCATTTTCGCTCAACAAATTGCTGGCGACCGCCACACTGCGCGAAGCATCTAACACATGGATAACAGGGCCTTTGTATTGCGGTTCGACTTTGACGGCGGTATGTGTTTTGGAAGTGGTAGCGCCACCGATCAATAATGGAATTTTGAAACCCCGACGCTCCATTTCTTTGGCAACGTGTACCATTTCATCCAATGAAGGTGTGATCAAACCACTAAGCCAATAATATCCACATTTTCTTCGATAGCTGTATTCAAAATTTTATCTGCGGGCACCATCACACCAAGATCAACAATATCATAATTATTGCAACCCAGCACCACCCCGACGATATTTTTGCCAATATCATGCACATCGCCTTTTACCGTCGCCATCAGGATTTTACCTTTGGGCTTGCCAGCATTACCACTGATTCTTTTCTCTTCTTCAATAAATGAAGTGAGATACGCCACGGCTTTCTTCATCACACGGGCGCTTTTCACGACTTGTGGCAGGAACATTTTACCCGAGCCAAACAGATCGCCCACCACATTCATGCCATCCATTAACGGGCCTTCGATCACTTGCAAGGGCGCAGGCAATTTTTTGTCGAGCCTCTTCGGTGTCCTGTTCTATGAAATCGGTAATCCCCTTTACCAGCGCGTATTCCAGGCGTTTTTCAACAGTAGCATTGCGCCAGGCGAGGTCGCGTTCGAATCGTTCTACCGCATCGCCTTTCACTTTTTCTGCAAAAGCGGTCAAGCGTTCGGTCGAATCTTCGCGGCGATTGAACAAAACGTCTTCCACCAGTTCGAGCAAATCTTTCGGAATTTCTTCATAGACTTCGATCATGCCTGCATTCACAATGCCCATATCCATACCCGCGTGGATGGCGTGGTACAAAAATGCCGAGTGCATCGCCTCGCGCACCTTGTCGTTGCCTCGGAAAGAGAAGGAAATATTGCTTACGCCGCCGCTGATTTTAGCGCCGGGCAGCGTTCTTTGATCTGGCGGGTCGCTTCAATGAAGTTGATCGCGTATTCGTTATGTTCTTCGATGCCCGTTGCTACCGCGAAAATATTGGGATCGAAAATAATATCCTGTGGCTTGAATCCAACTCTTTGAGTGAGAATTTTATAAGCGCGTTCGCAGATTTCTACCTTGCGTTCAATCGTATCCGCCTGCCCCTTTTCATCAAAAGCCATCACGACCGCCGCTGCGCCGTAACGCCGCACCAGTTTGGCTTGTCGAATAAACTCGGCTTCACCTTCTTTCATTGAAATGGAATTCACAATGCACTTGCCTTGCACACATTTCAAACCCGCTTCGATCACATTAAACTTTGAGGAATCAATCATGACAGGCACTTTGGCGATTTCCCGGCTTTTGGGTACTTTTCGAGGTGGGATATTCTTCACGTGCTCAGCGATGTGGCGAATATGTTCGGGCGTTGTACCGCAACAACCACCCAGGATATTTACAAAGCCGCTTTTCGCAAATTCTTCAACGAAACCGCACATTTCATGCGGGGTTTGGTCGTATTCGCCAAATTCATTCGGCAAACCGGCATTGGGATAAGCGCTCACGTAGCATTCCGCTACTTGACAAATCCTCCAAAAACGGACGCATTTCTTTCGCGCCAAGCGCACAATCCAAGCCAACGCTCAACAAAGGCATATGACTCACCGATACCCAAAACGCTTCCACCGTCTGCCCGGAAAGCGTGCGGCCACTGGCATCTGTGATCGTACCTGAAATCATAGATCGGCAACTGCACGCCGCGTTCTTCGTACAATTGGTCAATCGCAAACAGTGCTGCTTTTGTATTTAAAGTATCGGTGATGGTTTCGATGAGCAATAATTCCTGCACCGCCGTCCATCAAGCCCGTGCTTGCTCGTAGTAGGCATCTTTCAATTCATCAAAAGTGACACCCCGATAGCCAGGATTGTTCACATCCGGGGAAAGCGAAGCCACTTTTGTTGTTGGACCCATTGCACCAGCTACGTAGCACGGTCGCTCAGGATTTGCAGTGTATTCATCCACTACTTTGCGGGCAATACGTGCCGATTCCAGGTTCATTTCATACGACAAATCTTGCATATCGTAATCCGCCTGCGAAATTGCGTTGGCGCTAAAAGTATTGGTTTCTATGATGTCTGCGCCGGCATCGAGGTAAGCTTTGTGAATCGCTTCGATGATGTCAGGGCGCGTGATTGAAAGCAGGTCATTATTACCTTTGATGTCGGTATGGAAATTGGCAAAGCGCTCACCGCGGTAGTCAGATTCTTGCAGTTTATATTGCTGAATCATCGTACCCATTGCCCCGTCAATAATCAGGATGCGTTCGTCAAGTGCCTGGCGGATGTCTTTTTTTCATCATATTCTAAAATAGTCATTGTTCAATTCGGAAGCAAAATTAAGGATTTCATCATCCTTTTGAAAATTTTATAGCTTTCCATACTAACAGCTTACGCACAAAAAAGATGATTTGAGTTTTTTATTTTACAATCCACCTGTTGAATTTTACAGTTCAATACTAAAACTCTATGCGCTATCGCTTGGGAATGGCGCAGGTGTTATAAATTTTGTAATTTGCTGACGCAAAGCAAGATATACCGCATGGCGACTGAATACAAATACAAGGATGTGTTGGGTTTTGATGATCGGAAAGTCATGGTCTTTGTCATTCCTTTGGTCGGATTTTAGCGCCATTATTATTTTTTAATGAAACTTTATCCAATGGGCTTTGGGCTTATATGCAAAAATTTTAATTTCTTGCTTTATACTATTGTTTATTGGGCTTCTATAAGAGGTATTTTTATTTACATCTGATTAAAATTTCCGAATTATAAAGATACTGCAAGCGAATTCTCTACACGATTTTATTTGTAACGCTGGCTTTTTTTTATCCTCAGTGCCCTATTGGAACTCGTACACATGAGCCTCAACGATGTTGGGCATTCCTGGCGTTACCGAATTTGATTACCACGTAGCGTCTTTTACCATTATCTGCTTAGTATCAGCTTATTTATGAAAGTGTGTTTTTTTATGATCGTTGGAAAAAAAAAAAAAAAAAAAATCTATGATCGAAGCCGAGCGCTTGCGCCGCGAAAATGTAGAATCTCAATTGGAGGGTTTGCGAAGTCAGGTCAATCCGCATTTTTTGTTTAATAGTCTGAATACACTCACTTACATCATTCCTGAAGACCCGCAGCGCGCGGTGCGCTTTGTGCAAATGCTATCGAAAGTCTATCGTTACATCCTGGAAATCAGGGAAAAGAAGTTGATTACACTGTAGGAAGAACTTAAATTTTAGAAGCTTATGTCTTTTTGTTGAAAGAACGTTTTGACGAAAATCTCAGGATTCATCTGAATGTTCCGGCGGGTTTTGACCATTTTCAGATCATTCCACTTTCTTTGCAGATGCTGTTTGAAAATGCGATTAAACATAATATTATTTCCGCTGAAAAGCCCTTGAATATTGGAAGTTTTTATAGAAAAATCAGCACTTAGTGGTGCGCAATAATTTGCAAAGAAAAACAAGTGATGCCTTCTACTAGAGTTGGTTTGGAAAATATTCAGCATCGCTACGCCTTCTTTTCTGACGATGAGGTTAAAATAATTGAATCGGATGCCCTTTTTCGGTTCAGTTGCCATTGATTCCTGCCTCCACTGCTGCGCCCGTCGCGTTATAAGTATGTAGTAATTCAAAGTTTATATCCGTTTTCGCAAAATATTTAGTTTTTTTTGCAAGTGCTGTAAAAAGTCTTGATAGCAAAAAACATTAAAGATTAGGCGAATCCCCTTGTTAAAAAACGATAGATTTGTATCTTGTCTGCGAATAAAATTATTATCCCAAATAGATAAGTGCAAAGACTTTTCTAGGCAAAAGGTAAAATGATAAATGTAAAAGGCAAGAGGGGCGAACTTCTTTTACATTTAGCTTTTGGAAATTTTAGCATTTTAACTTAAATAAGATGGAAAGTCGAAGCTATAATTTGGAAGAAAGACTTATCAAATTTGCAGTGATGATATTACGAATTGCGGAGGAATTTCCGTCCACATACGCTGGTAAACACTTGTCAGGGCAGATTACAAGGTCTGGCACATCTCCAGCATTGAATTATGGAGAAGCACAAGGTGGAGAATCACACAATGATTTTTTACACAAGATTAAAATCTGTCTAAAGGAGTTGAGAGAAACACAAGTAGCATTAAAAATTGCTGCCGATGTCCCCATGTTATCCCCAGAAAAGATTGCCCCGGTGCTAAAAGAATGCAGCGAATTGGTAGCAATCTTTACGGCAAGTGTAAAAACGGGCGAAGCCAGGAAAAGGCAAAATGTAAAATGATAAATGTAAAATGTAAAAGTGGGCGAGCTTCTTTTACATTTTGCTTTTGAAATTTTACATTTTAACTTTTAAAACCTAAGACTCTAAAAATGAAAAGGAAGATCAAAATGGGCATGGTCGGCGGCGGCATTGGCGCGTTTATTGGCGCGGTGCACCGTATGGCGGCTAATCTCGATGGCGAAATCGAACTCGTTTGCGGCGCTTTCAGCAGCGATCCCGCCAAATCCAAGGCTTCCGGTGAAGCGACTTACCTTGATCCGAGCTCGCGTTTATGGCAGTTATGAGGAAATGATTCTTCGAGGAAAAAGCGCTGCCTGAAGATCAGCGTATGGACTTTATTTCTGATTGTGACGCCGAATCATGTTCACTTGACCGGCTAAGATGGCGCTGGAAAATGGTTTCCATGTAATGTGCGATAAACCCTTGTGTTTCAATCTGGAAGAAGCGTATGAACTCAAAAATGTTGTCGAAAAATCAGGATTGCTCTTTGGTTTGACGCATACTTACACCGGCTATCCAATGGTGAAGCAAGCGCGGGCGATGATTAAAAATGGTGAATTGGGGAAAATTCGTAAAGTGGTAGTCGAATATCCGCAGGGCTGGCTGTCGCAAAAATTAGAATCCGAAGACAATAAACAAGCATCCTGGCGTACCGACCCAACAAAATCAGGTATTGCTGGGGCGATGGGCGATATTGGTACACATGCGGAGAATCTTGCCGAATATATTACAGGCTTGCATATCACTGAAATGTCGCCGATATTAGCAAATGGTGCCGGGGCGCTTGCTCGACGACGATGGGAATGTGTTGCTGCGCTTCAATAATGGCGCGAAGGGCGTACTCCACGCGAGCCAGATTTCCGCAGGGGAAGAGAATAGCTTGAAAATCTTTGTTTACGGTGAAAAGGGTGGTTTGGAATGGCATCAAATGGAGCCGAATACCCTGTGGGTCAAGTGGTTGGATAAATCTACTCAAAAATATCGTACAGGCGTAGGATCGCTTCACCCGGAAGCCCAAGCGCATACGCGCATTCCTGCGGGACACCCTGAGGGCTATTTGGAGGCTTTCGCCAATATCTATCGCAATTTTGCTTATTGCATTCAAGCGCGCTTGATGGTAAAGAAGTGGACGAAGTGTATAAAGATTTCCCGGAGTTGACGAGGGAGTGCGGGCATGGAATTTATTTACAAAGTAATAGAATCCGGTAATAGTGATGTAAAGTGGATTAAATTATGATATTGGGAGATTATGATATTTTCCCTCATGGCAATTCTAAATATCTCAATTTCCTAATATTTTAATATCAAAATATCAAAGCAAAATCCTAATATCTTAATATCATAAAAATGAAGACAATAAAAGGACCCGCTATATTCTTAGCACAATTCATGGGCGATACCGCGCCATTTAACTCCTTGGAAGGCATTTGCAAATATATGGCCAATCTTGGTTATAAAGGAGTGCAAATCCCTACTTGGGACAGCCGCCTGATCGATCTGAAAACCGCCGCCGAAAGCAAGGATTATTGCGATGAATTAAAAGGAAAAATCAATTCTTTTGGTTTGGAAATCACCGAGTTATCTACGCATTTGGAAGGACAATTGGTCGCCGTGCATCCAGCGTATGATGTCATGTTTGACGCCGCTTTTGCAGCAAAAGAAGTACAAATAATCCGAAAGCCCGCCGGGAATGGGCGACACAGCAGGTGATTTATGCCGGTAAAGCCAGTCGAAATCTGGGGATTGATCGGGCGGTGACATTCTCCGGTGCTTTACTTTGGCAGACGGTTTATCCTTGACCCCCAGCGCCCGAAAGGGTTTGGTAGAGACGGGTTTTAAAGAATTAGCTGCGCGTTGGATGCCGATTTTAAATGAATATGATAAAGCGGGTGTGGACGTTTGTTATGAAATCCATCCCGGCGAAGACCTGCACGACGGCGCGACGTTTGAGCGCTTCCTGGAAGCTACCAATAACCATCCGCGGGTAAATATTTTATATGATCCTTCGCATTTTGTTTTAATGCAATGGATTATTTACAATATATTGATATTTATCATGAATTTATAAAAATGTTCCACGTCAAAGACGCAGAATTCAACCTACCGGGCGTTCTGGCGTGTACGGCGGATATCAAGATTGGATTGACCGCCCCGGTCGTTTCCGTTCTTGGGTGACGGACAAGTGGATTTTGCTTCTATATTTAGTAAATTATCGCAATATGATTTCGACGGTTGGGCAGTGCTCGAATGGGAATGTTGCATCAAATCGCCGGAGCAAGGCGCACGCGAAGGCGCCCATTCATACAGGATCATATCATCGAAGCAAACCGAGAAAACCTTTGATGACTTTGCTGGTGGCGCTTCGATGAGGCGACGAATCGGAAGATTTTGGGCTTGGATTGATTTTATCGAAAATAGCTGCAATTTCGTGATTATAAAATCACAGGAATGACGTATTACATCTGGGAAAGATGGAAATCGGAAAGATTTTTGCAGATTATTCAACTTCTTGAAAAATCTGGCATCATTGAACGCTATGAATCCATTGAGAGTCTGGCGCGTGAGGGCGAGTCTATTTCTTCTAGGCATTAATGAGTATTCTGGAATACGCTCAAAAAGAAGCAGCTGAGGGTAATGTATTATCCATAGAAGAAGTAAAAAACAAATTGCACTGTGGACGAAAAATTAGTCAACTGGACATTTCCGGCAATGGAAATGTTGACAGATATTTATGAATATCTATCTGAATACAGTGAATCCGCAGCAGACAAGTACATTAAAGAGTTAGTTGAATATACGGAGCACTTACAAAAGCATCCTGAAGCCTGCGCTCCTTGCCGAAATCCAAAAGATTTTGAAGAATTAATATAAAGATTTTAAACGGCGCTTCGGATGAGGCGACCAATCGGAAGATTTTGGGGTTAGGATAATGTATTAATTTATAATATGTTATTAATTAGACTCTGTACCTCCTTTAAAATATTAATAGAGTTGCAGAGTCTAAATTTAAATAAAATGGATACGTCAGAAAAAAATCCCAGATATCTTTATAAATATAGGAATTGGGATGATAAATATCATAAAAGAATATTAACTAATAATGAAATTTATTTAGCATCTTCGTCGCAATTTAATGATCCATTTGACGCATCATTACCTTATAAAATAAACGAAGAAGACTTAACACTGGAAAACATTTCTATACATTTTAAAAGCAGCTATCCGCAAAAGCTGATTATGAAATCCATGAATTAGCACTTCTGGAGCATATCAGCAAGAAATTATTTAAAAATGAATTACTTATGAACAGCAGTCTGAATTTATGACAGAAATTTAGTACAGAATTTGAATATTTTCATTAGCGAAAAATGAAATGGTATTTTGATGTGGTCTCATTATTCAAATTTTCATGGAGGTTTTTGTGTAGGATTTAATTCAATGAGTTTATATAAAACAATTGGTGGGATGATATCCAAAGTAAAATATCAAAAAGAGTTTCCTACTCATGGAATTTTTGATGATGATATAGAGTTTACTCAGAAACATCTTTTTACAAAATCCTTAATTTGGGAATATGAAGATGAATTTAGAATTATAAAATATGAACCCTCCCAAAGAATTATAAATTTTTCAAGAATGTGTTGAAGAAATCATCTTGGGAAGCAAAATGCCAGAAAATGATAGAGTGAAATATAAAATTGCGGAAAGTAATTCCCTGATGCAAAGGTGTTTGAAATTAAACTACATAAAGATAAGTTTGAGTTAGTAAACAACAAATTTTATAATATGCTCTCACTTACTCAAACAACAAACCATAAAAGCTATCCTTGCGCCGTTTGAGCTAAAGAAAATGCTTAAACTTGGTATATAATAGAGCAAGATTTTAGTATCGAATTGAAACTTGAAATACTTTTTAAATTGTTTTATCTTGTAAAAAAGTAAAATCACATGGAAGCTATACAGCAACCACTTTCAAATATGCAGTTAGAATTGCTCAAAGTTTTTTCACATGATTTGAAAGAGCAAGAGTTATTGGAACTCAAGCAATTATTGGTTCAATTTTTTGCAAAACGAGCAATTCAGGCAACCAATCAAGTATGGGATGAAAAGGGCTGGACAGACGAAGATGTAGATCGAATGCTGGAGACCAAAATGCGTAATCTGATTTCATTATAAATGGGTATAAAGATTTTAAAATCTTACAATAAATTGATTTTCTTAAAATTAGTATAGTTGATACTACAACTTTAATTTTTTTATTACATAAAAAGCTAATATCATGAAAACGTCTCCTATTATAAGCGATCAACTTGCCTGGTCTTTAATGCGGCGCGTGCTGGCGTTGCTGCTGGTGGCGCACGGTGTGGCTCGGATTTATTTAGGAACAGTTGATGATTTTGGCGGCTTTTTTAAATGCAAAAGGCTTTCCATTAGGGGGTAGTTATTGCATGGAGTATCACTATTTTTGAAATATTGGGTGGAGCATTATTATTTTTAATTATTTTACTCGATGGATTGCAATTTTATTTGCTATAGAACTTTTAATGGGTATTATTTTAGTACACGCCCAGAATGGTTGGTTTGTAGTTGGTGCAAGTACAGGTGGCGTAGAATATAGTATTTTGCTTATTACTTGCTTTAGTTTAATTGCATTGCGACATCATGATTTGGATGTAAAAAATTTGGGATTTATGTTGTATTGCCCATTTGGTAATGGTTTGCGGCTTACAAATAATAATACTTATAAAGATATTATGCTCACGGGCGCTCAATCTTTAGCGACGCGCTTTGATCCTAAAGTAGGGGTAATAAAATCCTGGGATCGTTTTCAAAACTTTGATTATCCGGTGATTGTGGATAATATGATGAATCTGGAATTTTTATTTTGGGCAAGTAAAGTTTCAGGAGATAAGCGTTATTATGATATTTCTGTTACACATGCGGATAATACCATTACAAATCATTATAGACCCGACGGCAGTAGTTATCATGTCGTTTGTTATGATAATAATGGAAATGTATTAGCGAAAAAAAACAGCGCAGGGTGCGGCGGACGAATCGGCTTGGGCGCGCGGAAATGCCTGGGGTTTGTACGGTTATGCCGTGATGTACCGGGAAACGAAGGACAAAAAATATTTACAACAAGCGCAAAAAGCGGCGAATTTTTGGATCCATCATCCCAATTTACCAAGTGATAAAATTCCTTATTGGGATTTTAATGCACCTAATCTTCCAAATGAAGAGCGCGATGCTTCGGCGGCAGCGATTACGGCTTCGGCTTTATTTGAATTGGGTAAATATTCCAAAGGAAAATTAAAAAAGCAGTATTTACAAACAGCGATTCAAACGCTGGAAAGCTTATGCGGCGAGGCTTACAGAGCAAAATTAAATGAGAATAATAATTTTTTAATCAAGCATTGTGTAGGACATAAACCCGCCAAATCGGAGATAGATGTGCCGCTGGTGTATGCCGATTATTATTTTTTGGAGGCGTTATTGCGGTATGATGCTTTGAAAAAGAAATCATGATATTTATGATGTCAAAATGCGTTTAATGCAGTTAGTAAAGTGAAAATTTCTCAAATAAAATAGAATAGTTATAATATCGTTTTATTCCAATTATTATTTTGTACGAGCACTCTTATAATACATTTAACAGAAAAATAGTAGCATTTTGGAAAAAACTTTACAAAAGTGAATAAAATAAACCAATTCTTATTAAAAAATACGTATCTTTGAGCTACATGACTATGAGGTTCGTGCCTGGCGATTTCCATTGAAACATATAAATCGCCGGGCATTTTAGAACGCATAAACATATTTTACACATTTAGGCATTTTAAATAAACCTTTCTTTCTTCGCCTTTTCAATGGCTTCTGCTTTGGAATGAACTTCCAACTTCCAATAAATATTCTTAATGTGTGTGCGAATGGTTTCCTTATCCACATACAATTCCTGGGCAATGGTGGAGTAGCTTTTGCCTTGAGCGAGTAATTCCAGCACTTCTGTTTCGCGGGCAGTGAGCGGCGAATTATGATTCTTTTGGAAAGAAGATACGACCATGCGAGCAATATTGGTGCTCGTCGGCGCTCCGCCTTCCATGATTTCGCGGATGGCTTCGACAAGCGTTCCGGCTTCATATTTTAGTCAAATAACCGCCGGCACCTTCACATAAGGCGCTTGAATACCAAATCATCATTCTCATAAACGGTGACCACGATGACTTGGGTTTTGGGACGTATTTTTTAATACGATTAATACCTTCGATGCCATTGATACCGGGCAATTCAATATCCACGAGCAATACATCGGGTCGGACGGATTCTACTGCTGCACTCGCATCTTCGGCATTGCCGTAAGTACCTACGATATCATAATTATCAATCGCACCGATGAGGGTAGCAAAGCTTCCCGAATCACATGATCATCTTCGACAATACATACGCGCGTGACATTGGGGCGATAAGAAGAATAATATGCCATTTTTTAAAGGTTGAAGTACGAAGTACAAAGTACGGTTTATGAAGTACGATTCATCATTTTCGCTAAGACGGTATTTAGTTCTAATTTTACACTTGTTCCATTTCCAGCGTCAGAATCAATAGTGATTGCTGCGCGTCAATGCGCTTGGCTCTGCTTCGCATATTTTGGATGCCATTGCCCGCATGATTATTATTAGCATCAAAGCCTACACCATTGTCTTTCCATTCAATTTTATCCTGTCATTTTCCAAAGCAAACCGCAGGCAGGTTTATCCGCCTGAGCGTGTTTGAGTGTATTGGTCATCGCTTCTTTGAAGAACATCACTATATGGCGACTTATTCCCATAGGTAAAATCATCGTTTGAGGTTATTATCAATACCTTTACTTCAAAATTAATACCAGTGGTATCAAAGCATCATCAGCAAAATCTTTCAGCCGAATGGCTACTTCATGAAAATTATCATGTTCAGGATTAATATCCCAAATAAAATCTTTTTAGTACCCTGATACATTCCCTATTGGCATTATCGCCTATTTTATTTAGCAAATTGCGGGCTTCTCGCCATTACTATTTAAAGATTTGGCTTTATCAACTCGGTGAGTAGTGAAATGCGCGTCAGGGTATTTCCAAATTCATCGTGAAGGTCTTGATCTGCCAGCTTTCGGACACACGCCCGTTTTCCGAGTTTCACGCGCTCCACTTCCACCGCGCGTTGCACCTTTCATTTGCACCTGATAAGGAAGGCCGACATGACGAGCGCTCCGGTGAAGAGGAATGCCAAATCATAAAAACTACCAGGTGCGCCAGAAAGGCGGGGTAATAATGATAGGAACCTGGAGAATTGCATCATTGTTCCAACGCCCTTGATTATTAGCGCTTTACTCAAGGATATAATCGCCGGAGCTATGCGGAAAAACTGATATTGCGACGATCTTCCATATATAAATCCAATTGTCAATCAATCCTTTAAGTCGATATGCAAGTTCGTTTTTATGGGGATTGGTAAAATCGAGCGCTGCAAGATTAAAAGAAAGAAATTATCCTTATAGCGCAAAGTCGAATAGCGCCAGCATCAGGCCAGCATCTGCTGCAAAGGTTGTTCCATTTCCGCTGTTCTGAAAGAGGTAATAGCCACTTGCGGCAAGCGCGATTTTCAATCATTTGTCCAGATGAAAAATCTGACTAAGACGCCCAAGC
>JADJNW010000005.1 GCA_016714085.1 Saprospiraceae bacterium | reverse complement strand
TCATTGCGTTATCATTATATGTAATACACCAGTACTAACCTTTTCGCAAATGGATAATACTGCGCCAGCCGCTATCTTGATACTGCCCAGCTAGAATATAACGGATCTTTTTTCAACTGCTTTTAAATACGCCGGATTTTTTAGTTTTATTATAAGATTTTATTAAATAATTTATTTCTGACTCGTAGAACTATTATCATAAGTCAAGTCTTGTTTTAATGAATCCGCCTGAATTTCATCAAATGTAACTCAAGTTAAAGGTTTATTATAGTCAATTCTGATTTCTTTACGTTCTTTTGTAAAATAAGATTTTGGGCCAGCCGCCATTAGCGCGTTGATAGACCAACATTCTTTCAGCAACAGTATCAATCTGATAACTGATTTTAAAACTTTATTCAAAATTGATAAGCATATTCTAAAGTTGTTTCAAAAACCAAGGATGCACCAACCAAAAAGGAATGTGGAGAATTATCAATTGTATAAGTCTTAGCTTATAAGTTCCAACTCATTTAATAATCATCATATTATCTCGCCCAGCATGAAAACGAGGAAGAACTATTAATAAATAAAAATGGTGGCGTTTTGCATTCGTATATTCTAAAGGAAGCTTCTTCCTTAATTATGATAGGCTTTGGTTCAGAGCCTCGGAGCCATCTGCCGGCAGCGTCGCCTTCTGCCGAAGCTTCTGCGGGAATAAAGGAAACAATACCATCCACATTTACAAATAGCCAGGCTAATTTGATGAAAAATCAGAATATTTAGTTGTTCCTCTAAATTGCATCATGTTATTAGTCGTACCTAAAAAGATGCCAAATGCGCACCTGCGGAAGCGCCTAAAGCCCCTATTTTATTAGTATCCAAGCCACAATCATCTGCATGAGCGCATCCAGCGAACGGCTTCTTTCAAATCATGCGAATCGCAGCGGGATATTTAGCTTCCGTGCTTAGGCGATATTCTATTGCCGCTGCGACGTAACCTTTGAAGGCTAATTGCTGCGCCATCGGTAATTAATGTGCTTGGTGCCGGAACTCCAGCCAGCCACCATGAATTAAAATTATGCCTGATATTTACTTCCTTTTCCTTTTTTGATAAATATATCAAGATGTAAAGTTCGCTCATTAATATTTTTATAAACAACATCTGTTCCTTGCGGCACACCTTTGTGGTAATGTAGGCGCAATAGGACTTACAAAAGGATAATTTTTTAATTTTATATAATTGCTTTTAATATTATAAGTTGTATCGCGGAATTTGTGTCCGCATCTTAAAATTAAAAAGAAAAAAAAAATAGTATTATATAACTAATGTTAAATTTCACGTTTGGTATTTTATGTTTAGATGTACTAAATTTTGAAATTTAGCAAATCTTTTATATTACTTTGTTTAGCTATAATATCTTTCACCAAGCTATTCATATACACTTCCACATTATCATAAGCGGAACTCAAATCTTACCATTGGCCTCATATTCTTTAACCTTCAACTTATTTGCAACTTCCATTCATCGGGCATCCCATCACCAGAAGAATCAAGCGGAGGCGTCCCAGATCAAGTCCGGGCCAACCACCCACATCACTTTGCGTATCAATAATCCCTTTGGTACTCCGTTTGAACTCGGAAATGAAAAAGGTTTTATTCTTTAGCATTTTCATAATTTTGCATCAACCGCATCACGAACCATGAAGCGCCGCCTATTTCCATTACTTTTACATAAGCCTGCGCAGTATGGGTCTTGACATTATTAATCGGATGCTCTTTTGATTGTTTTATAGCAGCTTATCCGCCTCAGAAACCGTACTATAGCTGAATGAAATTGATTGGAAACGCCGTAAGTCCAGTTATCTTGTGGCACGGGTGCTGCTGTCGATAAAGGTGTTTCCATTGATATAATATTACTCCAAAATATTATATACTACTGTTCCTCTGTTTTTATTTCTCATCAATTGATATAATTCACTCTGTTTTTGAGGGCAGTAATTATCTTTTATAATAATTTACAATATTTACATTCATAGCTTCACTACCGTAGCAGCTATTATTTCCGCCCAATTATAAATTACATTATTCCTGAGATCGGTCAAATCCGTTAAAGCAAAGGCACCGCCAAAGTTTCGCCGAGTCGCGGATTCCTACTATTATGATGTGCCAATAAATTACGATGGAAAGAAGCTTTTACCGCCCCAAATCCCGCCGTATCCGCGCGCCTTTGCCGTGCACGGAGTTACGCAAACTTTCAGAAATGATGTACCATTGAACGGTCGTATTTTCATTCGCATAAAGAAAACGCATTTGTCGGTTGACCAACTTATAGAGCAATGATCAATTATAATATTTTTGTGAAATCTTCCACCCAAGGCATCACCCTCCTGTTGCGCTTCATCGCCCATACGAAACGTAAAAACGTATAATAACATTATCACGTTTACCGTAACGGGATAATCTTTGATGCAATATACCACCGCTAGGATCGGTCCGTCCCGCAATAGTAATATTCCCGAAATTCACACCCAACCGATTTTAATTTGTTAGTACCGATACTTAGTGAATATAACGCGTAACTAACTGTCTGAATCCACTTGACTCGCAAACTACCTGATCTTGTTGTTGTTTAAATTGGCGAAATAGATAACTTTACCGCCTTTACATTCGTCGCATTCCCTACTAAAGCCTTCCCGCACTTTGGGGAAAGCCAAAGGTTCTTCTCCTTGATCTGCACTGGCTTTTCATCGTCCACTATTATGATTGGGATTTGGCATCCTGACATTGAATAAAAAAAAAAGATAGGAAGATAAATGACAAGATAGGAAGATGTAATTTTCTAGCAGACATTTTCCAAATAGTTAATATAGATTAAATAGAAATAATAAACTATGGCACATTTATAAAATGCGCCATAGTTATTATCAATAAATTATAATTTGCTCTCCAACGAGGATCACCTGCATCATATTTACTCAGCAAATCCTGAATCTTTGGAAATTGAAATCCAGATTATTATATGGATCTACCCAAAGATTAGCGCCCGACCACTGTATTGCAATGCCGGAAATCCAGCAATAGCGCCACTTGCAAAACTAAAATCGGAAGGCTAGGTATTCACGATCGTAAAAGAAGCTACTTCTAATCCTTCCATACCGCGTACACTCAAGTTTCCGGTGGATGCTTTTCCATCCCAGGTATGACCCCAGATTGTATTGGTACTGGTGATGCCCTTCAGCACATTGGTGCGTTTACTAGCCGTGCCTTCTCCATCGGAATAAAAGTCCATTTGGTGCTGCCACCTCGCTCAAGGTCAAGCATCAATCAGAATGGATTGCATGTTTTGACGAGAAACGAGGAAAGTATTGACTTTACTGAAGTACTGTTTTTCAATACGATATTATTAATAGTAGCATTTCCTTCGCCATCAGTATCTGTGTGGTAGTGATGCCGTAGTTACCAATTTTGTAAACAACGGAATTCAAAATATTATAATTAGTAATAAAAACTTTACTCGATTCTAATAATACTGGAAGTTATTAATAATGTAACCATCAAATGTCAATTCATTTTACATTGGTAGCATCTGAACTACTGGGGTTGAAAGCACATAATCACCACCAATATCCTCGCCGCGCAATTCCAGATCAATAAAATCGAATATGATCATTAGTCGCACCATTCGCAATATTCCAAACTTGCTCTGTAGTAAATAGAATGCTTTTTGTGAACCAAAGCCGTAAAGAACCGCGAATAGTAATGGATTTATCCAAATTTTGTGATGGTAAATTATACTGTACGCCTTTCTTTACTACAATCACATCACCATCATTAGCAGTGGCTACCGCAGTAATGACGGCATCTGGGTCTTCGCTTTCGGTCAGATTTATTACATTCGGAGAAGTCAAATCTACTGCGGCTTCCGTAAGGCCGGTTATATAAGTCTCCCAGCCGCGTAGTGCTGTTTTTCCATCGCTACCACTATAAATAGCGATCTGATAAGGTAGCAGGATTCAGTCCACTCACAATAGCCATTACTCTGAAGCTTGCTCGCCAGATGTCACATCTCTCTCGGCAAGGGGGAAGTCAATTTCAGATCAGTCTATCGAGAAAACCTCTTTTTTTGGTGACTGGTGCACCCAAAACCTGCCAAGCCTTGCAGCCACATCAATACATCACCCGTACTGGGAATATTCAAAATCGTCGGAAAAACGCTGCGTTCTCACACTTCCAAATCAGAAGGCTTGCTATCATACACAGGATCAGCGGAATGCGCAGTTGCTCTTACTTGATAAAGCGTATTCCAAAACAAAGGATCACCATTCAATAATTCTTCATTAATTACGACATAATGCGAGTCCGTCTTCAATTTCATAATCAATCGTTTGAAAGGTATCTCGACTGATTTCCAATGTGTACGACTTCACTTCATGAATTTTCCCCATATTGACAATAATGGTATTCAGTTCCGGAACGAAGTTCTTCGTTTCATACCACTGAACAGCCGGGTTTCTGGATAAACTTTCTTCTTCACAAGCTGCAAAAATTAATAGAATTCGCAAGTAATAAAAAAAGAGTTTTATTTATTTTAATATTCATATTAATCATTTTTCTTGAAATTTTGTTATTCACAAATTTCATAAATATTATTACTGAAATTGATAACCATCATTCTTCAAAGTGTCTTTGTTGTTCGTAATGACTTCCCTGGGGATCGGGAAATGTAAACGAACGACCCCGGCTTCGACCTTCGTCATAATTTCTCCAACTTTTGGTAATCCATTGTTGATAGGTTGTAACATCATTATGCAAACCCAACAACCAAGGTTGTCTGATCCAGGTTTCATGGTGCAGCAGCGATTTCTGATTTGATTCAACACCGTAAAAACGCCCATTGACATCTCGTTTCCAAATATAATCTGGCAAATCAGAGTATTTACCACTTCCAGTGAATGCCGCATCTGCCATTTCTTTCAATGTTTGCACAGTTTCCGCCATTTTTTCAGAATAAATACCCCAACGGATTAGCTCGTAGTTGCGGATCATTTCACCGCCAAATTCCGAAGCCCTTTCATCCACAATCGCGTCAAAGAAGTTTTCTTTGCTATCCGGAAATTTTAGCCACATAATTATCTACTTTTTCAGCCCAATCACTTTGATTAAAAGCGTTGACGCACTCGCTTAAATGCTTCCTGAGCAGCAGTTGTCTGGCCTTTGATTTCATTTTCAGCTTCTGCGAACATTAATAAGACATCAGCATAACGCAACATCGGCCAGTTGATGCCAGTACCTTTAGCGGAAGAAGCACCCTGTCCTTTTTCCAGGAAATAGCGGCTCCATTTACCTTGAGCAATATTAGAAATACCACCAGAAACAAATTCTTCTACGTAGCTAGTATTGACTTGATAGTATGCACAAGTCACATCACGCCGAACGTCAGCAGTATCAAAGGAATAGTAATAGGATGGCGGGATAGACATATAATTATTGCCTGAACCATAATCATGCGTAGCTGTAGCGCCACCTTGAACAGTGATGCCAATATTCCACCCCACATCACCATTGCCAAGAGCGAAGGGCACTTCAAACAAGACATCTGCATTGACCGGAGAAATGAATTTACTTTGATTCAAAAATACCTGACGATAGTCGCTTGGCAATTCTCTATCTTTCAAATTCATTAACTTCTGCGTGTAAGTTTTAGCGATTTGATAATAATCTTTATAATCGCTCGCTCTTTGCATTTCAAGCCCTGGCGTCAAAATAGTAACCTCCTCGTTGCAAGGCAATCCTTGCAATTAAAGCCAATGTATATTCCCGATTCATTGTTCAATGCCGTACTGCGCTTCATCCGCCCACATCATATTCTCCTCAATATCAATCATATCCTGAATCACTTGCGTCAGAATTACATTCCGATCTTCCTTCGGCAAGAAAGTCATTACCAGCTTCGGCGCATCGCGTACATTCGGCACATCACCAAAATAATAAGTCAGCATACTATACCAGAAAGCGCGCAAGGTATAAGCCTCCTCAGCATATGATACATTTTCTGAAGTGGCAACATCACTGGAACTCAATGCTTTGCTACTTTCAATGCCATCAATAGCAATATTCGCATCCCGAATGGCATAAGCGGCATTCCAGAATTGGCGAAGGTCACCATTGCTTGCTAAAGCATTCAAATCCCAGATTTGATAGCGATCACCAGAGCTTGTCCAGCCGCTTTGGCGCTCGATGTCGGTGTTGCCAGTCATATTGTTCGATAAGCGAGAGCGGAAGCCGTCCACGCCAAATTGCACGTAAATCGCATTTACCCCACGGCGAGCATCATCTACATTGGAAAAAACGTAGTTGACATCGAACGTAGAAATAGAATCGGGTTCCAAAAAATCCGTACAAGCGGACATGATAAAGGTTACCGCCGTTATGATGATAATTCTTAGTTTCATATTTATTTAGTTTTAAAATAATATTATATTAGAATGTAACATTCAATCCAAATGTGTAAGAACGACTTCTCGGGAACGAGGAATAATCGACACCTGGTGTCAACGCAGAGTATGCCGAACTTCTCGTGGTACTTACTTCAGGATCGTAGCCGGAATATTTAGTCCAAAGCGCCACATTATTACCAGTAACGTAAATACGGAACTGAGATAATCCCAATTTTGATATTAATCTTGCTGGTAATGAATAACCAATATTTACATTATTCAATCGCAAGAACGAACCATCTTCCACTGCCCAGGAGTGAATGGTGGCTTGCGCTACGCCGAAGCGCTGAGGTGCGACCACATTTCCTTGTCCGCATTCCAACGCTGCCAATTGACTCAAATCAGTTACTACTTCACCTGGTATGCCAGTGTAAGCGCCATCAATATCAATATAAGTAAAGCGCTCAGATGAATTCATCGTATTTATATTGCCATAAGTCACTCGGCGGAACTGATTGTACTGAATTTTACCAGTGTTATAGACATCGTTTCCATAAGACCAGTTGAAGAAAACGGAAGCGTCAAAGCCCACAAAACGAGCATCGAAACCGAAACCACCCTTGATGCTTGGGCAAAGTATTACCAATTACTGTTCTATCCTGGCTATTGACCAAACCATCGCCGTTCAAATCTTTTAATTTTAAGAACCCCAGGCGATGCTAGTATTCCCTATCGTAGCACTGGCATTTGGCACACCTTCTTTCAAAATGTAACTATTAGAAGAGGCACTAAAGGATACAAAATCATCGGGAGAATAATAACCATCTGTCACGTAGCCATAAATATCGTCCGAGTGTTCCACCCACGCGCAAGTAAAAGTCATCCTGATCTTTCAGGTCGGTGCTTGCCCAGTTAGACTGGAAAAAGCGCTCATTAATTCCATCCAGTTCTTCTACTTTTGCTCTATTGACACCGATATTGAAGCTGGCAGTTAAAAGAGAATTTACTTTATCAATCAGAAAAGCGTTCAAACCCAATTCAACTCCAGCATTAGAAGTTGTACCAATATTATTCCATTGTGTACTGAACCAGTATTGGATGGAATTGCAGAACGCAATAACAGGTCTTTCGTTGTGTTTTTATAAAAATCCAAACTACCAGAAACCTTTCCTTTATACAAAGCGAAATCAAGACCAGCGTTGCGATTGACCGTTGTTTCCCATTTAATATTTGGATTGTACAAAGTGCTACCCGTGGGCGTATAATAAGGATTATCTACATTACCAAAGCCAGGGCCGCGCAGTGTAGAACCTACAAACAAGAATTGTGTTGCCGTTGCATCAATCCGACCGTTTCCGGTGGCACCGTAGCTCACGCGCAATTTCAATTCTTCCAGGAAACTCACATCTGATAAAAAGTCTTCTTCTGATAATTTCCAAGCTACCGCTACCGCAGGGAAAATTCCCAATCGATTATCCTCAGAAAATTTGCTGGAAGCGTCTGAGCGAACAGTTGCAGTGATTAAATAACGGTCGTTGAACTGATAATTGGCTCTTCCAAAGAAAGACAAGCGATTAGAATTGGTCAACTCAGCTGTTTCGTGACGATCGGTTCTACCAAAGGTCATGTTAGCAAATAATTCTTCAGGTGTAATGGACAAGCGGAAATCTTCTGCCCGGAGCAAATCATACGTACCGCCATCAGAATAAATTTCATGGCCAAAAAGGAAATCTAATTTATGATTACCCAAATTCTTTACATCATAAGAAACTGTATTCAACCAGCGATAAGAAAATAATTCACGAAGCGTTTTCTCACCTAAAGGCAAGTTACCGCCGTTATTAAAGGATTCGCCAGTGAGCGGGCCGTAGAATCGAAGATTATTATCAAATGACTTGAAGTCGTAAACGTAGTTTTCAAATTCAAGTTGTCAAACACCGCCCAATTCAATGCGGCATTGAATACATAATCATTGGTAGTTCTTTCACGCCAATCCTGTTTCACTAATTCGGTTGGATTCACCAAACTACGCAGAAATGCCTGGAAATCATCGTTCGGATCTATTGCATTCAGGTCGATTTCCAATTCATCAGCGATACCGTTCACAGGGCGCGTTTGTACTGCATCCTTGATATTGATCTGCGCATTACCTGATGTACCTGCACCATCTACTACTGTATTTGTTACCCTGGCAAAAGCTTCAAGTGTAACTTTGTTTGTTATTTCTTGATTCAACTTGAAATTGATTACATTTCTGGTGTAACCAGAACCAATCAACAGACCTTCGTCGGTATTATTGGTAAGGCTTAAGCTCAATTTTGTTGTCTGGGTACCGCCGCTCAAGCTGATATTGTGATATTGCGATAAGCGAGGCTCACCAAATAATTCCTCTTGCCAATCTGTTGGGCGCTTGTATTGATACAATTCTAAGTCATCGTACTTACCAAAAAACTTTTCAAAATTCCGTAAATCCGCTTCGGATCTGATTTTGGCAAGCTCGTAATTCGCTAATACATATTCATAAGGTGAAAGCACCTCGTACCGACGATCTTCGGGCAAGGTTTTGGATTGAATAAATCCATTATAAGAAACCGAGATTTTGCCTGCAACGGGTCGCTTGGTTGTAATTACAATCACACCATTAGAAGCTTGTGCGCCGTAAATAGCAGTAGCAGCAGCGTCTTTCAATACGCTAATACTTTCAATATCAGAAGGTGGAATATCTCGGATACTGTTCACTATAAATCCATCCACTACATAGAGCGGGGAATTATCTTGTGTGATAGACCCACCGCCACGCACGCGGATCACGACTTCTGCATCGGGCGAACCATCGGTTGTGAGCACGTTCACACCAGGAAGACGTCCTGTAATGGCTTGAGCGGCACTGGTTAAAGGAATCTTGCTGATTTGTGTTCCGGATAGAGAAGCTACGGAGCCTGTCAAATCAGATTTTTTCACTGAGCCATAACCAATCACTACCACCTCATCGAGTACATTCGCATCTGGCGATAAAATAACATCAATCGTCGTTTGATTGCCAACCCTTAATTCCTGGGAAGTAAAACCAATGTAGGAAAATACTAGCGTATCATTAGTAGCAGCTCTGATTTCGTAGCTACCATCTACATCGGTCACAGTGCCTACGCTACTGTTTTTTACTTGTACGTTTACTGCTATCAGGGGTTCATTTTCATTAGAGACCACCTTGCCCGTGATGTTTTTTTGTGCGTACACGGAGACAGTCCCCACCAGTAGCAGAAAAACAAGTAAACTGAATGATTCTTTTAAGATTTTGAATTTCATAAACTAATAGTTTCGTTATTTCATACAATGACCAAAATATTATTACAAATCTACCTTGCGGAAATGGATCGCATGAGAAATAGCGCTATGCAAGAATTCACATTGGAATAGCCTACATTAACATTAGCTCCATGCAATTCGTCTTCATTAACTGTATTATCCACTTACTCACTGTCTGGAAGTTGTTCCTAATTTTTCAAACTCCAAACTCGCCAGAATAAATGGCCCTGTTGCCTTCGTATCGTTGCTGCGTATTTCTTCGTTGACGTAATATTCATAAGAGCCATCTCGGTATGGTTTCCCACCTAATCCAGCTACGGCACAACATTTGTGAATATGCACTTCCCCGTTATTTTTCACCTCGATCAAATTGTCGATCAATCCTTGGTAGCCCTTCCTGGCGCTGTTAAAATATTGTTCTGGCAGATAGCCTTTATTGAAACCTTTCACAAACGCATAGACGAACATAGAAGAAGCGGTCGCTTCTAAGTAATTACCTTCACGATCGCCTTGATCCAAAACTTGATACCAAAGTCCCGTTTTTTCGTCTTGATACTTGGAAACTGCATCTGCTGTGCGTTTCAGAATGCCGAGTAGTTCCGCTCGTTTTGGATGATCTTCAGGAAAATAATCTAATGCATCTACCAATCCCATCATATACCAACACATGGCACGTCCCCAGAAATTTGGCGACTGCCCAGTTTCAGGATTTGCCCAAAGTTGAGCCCTGCTTTCATCCCAGGCATGATAGAGCAAGCCAGTTTTTGGGTCTTTGGCATGTTCTTCCATCAAAATAAATTGCTTCGCTACATCGTCAAATGCTGCTGGTTCATTGAAAGTATGCGCAAACTCTGCATAGAATGGGGCGCCCATGTACAAGCCATCGAGCCACATTTGCCAGGGATAAATCAATTTATGCCAAAATCCACCGTCAGACGTACGTGGTTGCCATTGCAATTGCTGCCGAAGTGTAAAAAGCGCTGTCTTATAGCGTTCGTCTTTGGTAGCTTCGTACAAAGGAAAAAGCAATTTCCCTGCATTTACATGATCAATATTAAAGTCTGGCAAATTGTAGTCACGGATTGTTCCTTTGCTATCAATCATCGTATCGGCATAAGATTTTGCATAATCAATATATGCCTGATTACCAGTCTGTTCGCCTACTTTCAAAATAGAAATCAGTACTAACCCATTCGTATAAGTCCATCGAGGTTTTTCGCGGAAATCGGTCATCCATGCTTCTGGATTCAATTTCATCACCGATTTAGCCATACGCTCTGACCAGGGCAGCGAGGTAGGAATGTCAGCAACGGTTGCTATTGTTTGAGCGGTATCTTTTTCTGCATCAACACGATTGCAGCGATAAGTAGTAATTGCAATTAGAATAAGTAGTAATATTCCCCAAAAAGGTTTAGTTCGCTCTATATGCGAAAGCGTTTTTTTCATTACATCCATTTTTAATTGAGTTCATCAGAAATGTAATAACTGATTACTCTAAATCATTGGTTTGTTCCAAAATTAGCGGTAAGCTTTTCAAAAGGCTATTCCAGAATTAACAAATGCTGCGCCGAATTTTTTCTATATGAATATTGGCTCCTGACCTCAATGATTACTGGATAGTTGGATTGTCTCTGGCAAGAATTTTTCTTCCAGACTCGCCTGCGTTGCAAGGATTTTTCCACCAGATAAGCGCAATTCCTTTTTAAAATCTTTTTTGGTAACGGGCAGATTACTACTAAAGCGCAAGGTATCTCTACCACGCCCTTCGATGAAAATAAGTTCCTTCCCATTATAAGTTTTTAAAATCGGCTTGCCACGAATCGTCAATGGCTCTGAAAAATGTAATAAAAGGCTGTTATTCTTAATTTCCCAATTTTTAATCTTCGGTGCTTCGATGGATTCTGGATTCCATTTTCCATCAAAAGTCCAGGAGGCATTAATATTATTGGCGGATACGCCAGTCTCTTTCAAATTATTTTGAAGCCATGTAAACTCATTTCCTTCCTTTTTACAATTATCAAAATAATAGCGATCTCCCCAAAAATAAGGGCGATTGCGTTCTGGCTCGTCAGGGTAAGTGACATGATAGATCGGCTTGTCTGCCATTGCATTGGAAAAAATACAATTCAACAAGTAAAATGCTGCGTCATAATGATGCCTGCCTAAATGGAAACCTTCTACCCCATCGAAATAGCTGTTGCGAATGACCAATCGCTGCGTCTCCTCGGTGGTTGCTGCGTGCCAGATAGTTGCTGTTCGTTGCAATTCGTAAAAGCGACTGTCTGTAATGTAGCACCAACCTCTTGGGCAAACGAAATCCACGCCGCCTTCAAATTCGCATTTAGCGTGATAATACATGCCTTCTTTATAATTCCACAACGAAACCGTGTCGCCGCCTTTACTCAAAACTTTACAATTGTATAAAATAGTGCGTGTGCCGATGCCATAAATCGTGAATGCGTGCGGCCCAAGCTGCGGTTGGGTATTAATAATCGTCAAATTTTTTAATATGATATCATCTGCATGAATATTAATCACCGCAGGCCCAATAAAATCTTTATTTTTTTGCCAGTCTTCGCGCAGTTGGCTGTATTGAATGATAGTACTGTCTTTGTCTTCCCCCAGTAATGTAATATTATCTTGCTCTATGCGAATCTTTTCATTATAAATGCCCTTCTTTATATAAATAATTACCCTTTCATAAGTGTACATGGGCAAGTTATGAATGGCATCGGTTAGCGTTTTATAATCACCGCTTCCGTCGGTAGCTACTGTGATGTCACGATAAGGCTCATTGGTGTAAGCAATCGTTATACTGAATAAAATAAGGCTGATACTGAATAAATAAATCCGCATAATTCTATTATTTGTCTTTCAAGTGTTTAGCAAGTTTTAATTTTGTTTCTTTTAGACCTTCGGCAAAGATTTCTGTCATGATTCGAGCGCCGTATTCAGAGAAATGGGTATCATCTCTCAAACCCTCTGGCAATACTTCGTATGCTCCTGGTTGAATGTGCAAAAACAGTTTTTTTGATCCTTCCAGTCCGTGCGCTATAATTACCTTTTCGCTTTTCCGCTGCATATCAATTATTGGAACTCTCAGAGAATCAGCTACTTGCCGAACCAGGTCAGGATAGACACCATGCACATCATAAAACTTCCCTTCTTTATCAAATCGGCGACGCATAATCGGCGTACAAAGAATAGGCTGCGCTTTTTTTGCGCGACTTTCATTTACAAAGCGAATCAGATTGGTTTTATATTGATCGGGTGGCGTGTAGCGATCGGTATGAGTAATGCTGCCATCATTATGCCCAAATTGTATGACTACGTAATCGCCTTTTTGAATAGAATCTATAATTGCCTGCCAACGACCTTCTTCGATAAACGTTCGTGTGCTGCGTCCATTCCTTGCATGGTTTTTAATAATAATTTTATCATCAAAAAATTCGGGCAATAACATACCCCAACCACGCTCGGGATGTTCCTTTTTTGGTTTATAAGCCATTGTAGAATCGCCGGCCATATAAATGGTAATCGGATGCTTCTTTTGAAGCGAAAATCCTAAGCTAATTAGCAGAGAAACTAATAATAGAATGCGGGCCATAGCGCTGATTTTTGATAATCAAAAGTATCGTTTCGACGATCAAAAGGCTATTCCGAAAATAACAAATGCGGCGCGAGAAATAACTTATCTAATACTTGTGGCACATTTTTGAAATGCGCCACACTTCTTGTCTATTACTCTACTTTCCAATCTTTGAATATATTTTCCAAGGTATATTGCTTAGCCTGCTCTTCTGTGAGTTGATGCGACCAGCTTACGCGCTGGGCAGGAACAAAGCCGGGGCCATTATTATTATATTCGGCATAATAGGCTGTTTGTTCGGCTTCGGGCTTGCTCCAATTATGCCAGCCTTCCGGCTTGATATGCTTGTCTAAAAAGCAATTGATAAAAACCGTCTTAGCATAGTTGCGCCAGGGGCGACCTAAATAGAAAGAATTCGCTGCTGCGTCGCTTGTGATTTTGCAATTGAAGAAAATAAAGCCATATTCGGTGTCTTGTTCGGTAGATGCGGCCGTTACATACCCACCTGATTTGCAAAAGATTTCACAGCTTTCAAAAACTGCTGTTGACAAGCCAAAAATGAAGTCCACGGTGCCTTCGATGTAACAATTTTTATAATACTGCCGACTTTTATTGCCATGCGGATACAAGGTATCTTGATAACCCAGGAACCGGCAATTCTCAAACTTTACCTTATCCCCATCGATACGCACTGCTACGGCTTGACCTACCGGCCCACTGGAGTTTTCAAACGTAATATTGCGCGCTTCAAACCCATCGCCGTAAATAAAAAATGAAGATGAACCCGAAGTGCCAATGTCTTCGCCGAAGCTGTTTTTCTTGCTGGCATAATCATCATACGTTAAAATCGTTTCTTTTACATCTTCGCCGATGAATGTGATATTGGTTTTTGTGGAGGGCAGCATTAGTTTTTCTTTATACCTGCCTTTTTTTATAAAAATGATCGTGCGGTTACTGCGCAAATGCGGTACAGCATTAATCGCGTCTTGTACGGTCATAAAATCGCCACTTCCGTCCTGAGCTACGACAAAATCGTAAGGTTGTGCTTCCGTAGATTGGCAGGATAAAAACTGTAAACCAATAATTGTCAAAAAAAGCCACTTTCTCATCATGTCCGTGTTAATCATAGGTGATTGAATTTGATGTAAATGCTTGATATAACTGGAAGCAATCATTGCTACATATCGCTTAATGGAGTATCTGTATTATATCATCGTGCGTCTGCATTATAATATTGAGGCTTATTTTATAAAAATATTATATAAAAGCGCTAAAATGCCTTCATTTAAACTCATTTTTCAATTCTAAACCAGTCAAAATCAGCGTAACCACCCCTTGCAGAACGCGCATTTTTGCTACTGAAAATACCTACTTTTGCTCCAATCCAACCACCCGGAACAGCAGTAAACGCTTTGCCAATGGATGTAAAATTCTTTCCATCTGTACTATAACTAAAAGTGCAAGTCGCCTCAGGTGAAGCAATATGAACGCGTAAATAAATCGTCTTTTCTTTTATCGTTTTTGTTGCGATGATTTCTTCTTTTTTAACTTTATCTGCCTGATTACAAATCACTTGCATTAATTCAAATCCATCAGTAATTTTTGTAAAATTCAAACTTGAATAGTTCCTTCCCATAATAATAAGTCCAGCCATTTGCGTCGTATCTGTCGTTTCTAAAGTTACTTTTGTGGTGGCGGTAAAATCAGGCGCGGGAAATTTTTGCAACAGCAAATTCGGTGTTTCCCAATGATTCACAAAGCTTTCGGAGCGAGGCAATGCAAATAATCGCAAGTAATTTTTTCCAGGCATCAGCGCTGACCATACCAGGTGCGGATTGGCGTGCCATTGCCATTGCAAACCCAATTGGTCGGTATTAAATTCGTCGCTTTCCTCCGGCATCACCTTTGAATAGGTTTTACCAATATTCGGTTTCTTATATTTTACAACTGGTTCGCCTGTACCGTCACCGTCTTTATCAATGCCCATCATGGGCCAATCATTCACCCACGTAACTGGCTGTAAATGAACAACTCGTCCATAGGCTTCTTTATCTTGAAAGTGAATAAACCAGTCCTCACCTGTTTGTGTCGTCACCCAACCACCTTGATGCGGGCATTGATTTCCGAATCGCCTTGAGCCAATACTATTTTTTCCTCATAAGGCCCGTAAATATTTTTAGATCGTAAAATGAGTTGCCAGCCAGTAGCCACGCCCCCAGCCGGCGCAAAAATATAATAGTACCCATTTCTTTTGTAAAATTTTGGCCCTTCTAATGTAGGATGTGCATCATGTCCATCAAAAATATGCTTTCCTTCATCTATCATTTTTGTACCTTCTTTATTCATACGATGCACCGTCAAGAGTGCATTTACATTCACTCGACTTGCTGCCCAGGCGTGCACGAGGTAAACATTTCCATCATCATCCCATAATGGCGAAGAATCAATCAATCCTGCCTCCGCCTTGACTAAAGTTGGCTCTGACCACTCCCCTGCCGGGTCTGTCGTTTTCAGCATATAAATTCCGAAGTCGGGATCGCCATAATAAATATAATATTCACCGTCATGGTATCTTATACAAGGCGCCCAAACGCCTTTAAAATGTTGCGGTTTATCAAAAACATCGAGCGGATATTGCTTAGTTAAAGCATAATTAATGAGTTTCCAATTTACCAGGTCTTTAGAATGTAAAATCGGCAAACCGGGGGTGCAATTAAAACTGGAAGCGGTCATGTAATAATCATCGCCTACCCGAACCACGTCAGGGTCAGAATAATCAGCATGTAAAATAGGATTGGTGTAAGTGCCGTCGCCATTATCAGAGACCCATACTTTTGAAATATAATTTTCTTGTGAAAATCCAAATTCTATGATAGAATAAGTAAATAGAATTAAATAAAAAGCGCGATTAAAGAATTGCATACATTACATTTAGATAAGTTTAGAAGAAATTCGATACGGAAATTTCGTCTCCAATCATCGTAACTGCAATGATACTGGAAGCAGTGAAAAAGAAAGTTGCATTTTTTCACCAATTGTATTCAAAATGTAACGCTGGCAAGGAATTTCAATATTTGAATAAAACAAATTTTAAAGATCGGACGCTATGTAATGCAAGGTTAATTTCTCTCAACGAGCCCACTTACTCGCACATTTTTTCCTTTTCGGTTGGTAATTTCATCACCCAGGTCTTCTCGCGCTGTTTCTGCCAATTGAAGTAATTCATTATAAATATCCGGGTACAATTCTTTTACATCGTATCGCTCTGCCGGGTCGCGTCGGAGATCATAAAGTCCCATCGGGAAGGGATGATTTTCAGGCGCATCTCCAGGAAAACCCTCATTACCAGGCAATTGTCCTTCGTAGCTACGACCGGTATGCTCCAGTACCAGTTTCCAATCGTCGCGTCGAACCGCTTCTAAATGATTTCTTCGATAATAATAATAAAAATACTTTCGAGGTGTCGCTTCCATATCACCTTGTAAAAGAGATAAAATATTTACGCCATCTATTTTTCGATTGGGCAATTTTGCATCGCATATCGTAGCAATAGTTGGCAAGAGATCAATAGTTGAAGCCAATTTATTACAAATCAAGCCTTCCGGCATCGTCCCTTTCCAGCGTATGATACAAGGTACTCGATGTCCTCCTTCAAAACTATTTCCTTTGCCTTCGCGCAATCCGCCCGAGGAGCCGGCGTGGTTGCCATAATTGAGCCAGGGACCATTATCACTGGTGAATATTACAAGTGTATTTTTATCTAAATTATTTTCCTTTAATGTTTTCATAATTTCACCCACCGACCAATCCAATTCCATGATAACATCACCGTACAATCCCTGCTTGCTTTTGCCTTTAAATTTAGCGGAAGCCGCAATTGGCACATGGGGCATGGAATGTGGCAGGTATAAAAAGAAAGGCTTTTTTTTATTTTTTGTAATAAAACTAATTGCGTGCTGTGTATAAAGATTTGTCAGCTTTGCTTGATCTTCCAGCGTCCTGACTTCCTGGATTGTATCTGTATTATGTAATAAAGGTAAATAAGGAAAGGTTTTCTTACGAAAGCTTGAGTCATCCGTAATAGGTTTTCCATCATAATGAATGGGCCACATATCATTAGAATAAGGCAATCCTATGTATTCATCAAATCCTTGCTTCGTTGGTAAAAAATCAGGGTGGTCTCCCAAATGCCATTTGCCATAAATAGCGGTAGCATAACCCTTGTTTTTCAAAATTTCAGCAATCGTTTGCTCTTCTGGATGCAGTCCAATCGTCGCACGCGGAAACAATGCTCCCGAAATACCTACTCGATTTGGATAACACCCTGTCAGCAATGCCGCGCGCGAAGCGCTGCACACCGCCTGTGCCGCCAAAAAATTAGTAAAACGGATTCCTTCATTCGCCAGTTGATCTAAATGCGGTGTTTGGTATTGCAAGGCTCCGTAACAACTCAAATCTCCATAGCCCAGGTCATCTGCAAAAATCAGAACAATATTTTGTGAGTTTGCCTTAGGCTTATTAGTTAAAAAGGCGCTGCAAATACAGCTAAAACAGGCCCAAAAGAAGATTCTTTTCATAATTAATTCAAATCTTTATATTTTAATTAAATTTTCAATTCATTTTATTCCCTCGTTCTTTCAAAATTGCTTTTTTCTTATCACCTCATGCTCATATTCGCTTCACGCCTTTTAGTGGCATTATGATAGTTAATAATTTGCCTTTCAATGTTTCATGCATTCTAAGCAAGTCAATTAAAACAATCTCCTTTTGGTAAAGAGGTAAATCTAATAAAAAGAATCCGTTTATAAAACTGAGTCATTTATTGTGATTTGTGAAGCGATTCAAATTGATTTTGGTTTGTTCCAATCTTAATCCTAACTTAACATTCGCTTTAATTATTTTTTGTTTCTTCGCCATGACATGATAAACGGTTGATAACAACTGGACTGGCGCGAATATTTGGTTATTTATCTTTCTATAAAATAGTTCATCCATGAAAAACTACTTTTTATTGTCCTTTTTAGCTGTCTCAATTTGTTGGCTATCGGGCAAAACGAATTGAAATTGCAACAAATTCCATCGGCGAATAAGCCCTGGAGTAAACTACCGCTGAACAACGATCCGGATAAATTTCAATTTGCTATCGTGACCGACCGCACCGGCGGGCATCGCCCGGGCGTATTTGAGTATGGCGTGAGCCGACTGAATCTGCTTCAACCAGAATTTGTGCTTAGTGTAGGCGACTTGATTGAGGGTTATACTGAAGATACAACGGAACTGAATCGCCAATGGACGGAATTCAATGGCTTTATTAATGATTTGGAAATGCCATTCTTTTATGTCGCCGGAAATCATGATTATACCAATCCTACCATGGTAAACTTGTGGCGCAAGCAGTTTGGGGTGGATTATTATCATTTTGTATATAAAAATGTATTGTTTTTATGTCTTAATTCTGAAGAAGGCGCAACCGCATTGAAAGATCCTGATTTTACAGACGAGCAAGTGGCATTTGTAAAAAAGACGTTGGACGCCAATCCAAATGTGCGCTGGACGCTTGTGTTTATGCACCAACCCTTATGGCTCCGTGAAAGTGGGAAAAACTGGCTGCGCGTTGAGGAATTGCTTTCGACACGCAAACACTCTGTATTTACTGGCCATTTGCATCAATATGCACTGCACGATCGCAATCGCACCGATTATTTTGTACTGGCAACGACGGGTGGTGGTACACCTTTGCGGGGCAAGCGGCGTGGCGAATTTGATCATATCATGTGGGTAACGATGACGGATAATGGGCCTTATTATGCTAATATCATGTTGGACGGCATCGAAGATAAAAATATTGCGACTTATGATAAGATCAGTTGGCTGCGAAAATTAGATGCAAATCCGCCCGTGAAAGTATTACCATTCTTTTATGACGAGGCTGTAGCTGCCGATTTATCTGCAAAAATATTATTAAAAAATGAATTGCAGGAAGTGCAGAAATATGCTATTGCTTTTGAATCGAATTCAACGCTCATGACGTCTGAGCAAATGATTGAAAAGACTTTACAGCCCGGGCAGCAGGAAGAATGGACACTGAATATGAATAGAATAGGCAAAGGTGAAATGAAGCCTTTGGTAGCAAATGTTTTGATAAAAGGCGATCAATATGAATGGGATTCTAAATTAAATATCATACCGAATAAAAAATATTATGTAAATAAAACTAAAACCGCACCCCAAATTGATGGTGACCTGAAAGATTGGGGCAAGTTGCGCTTTACAAAGACGAGCGAGAAAGGCGACGGCACATTTAGTTTTGATGTGCGCGAAGATGGTAAATTCTTGTACGTTGGAATCGATGTAGAAGATGAAGATTATCAGGCTGGCTTTGGACATTCGCATTTAGATCAAGACGGTGCTTTTTTCATTTTTGATGCACGTCCCATAGAAATCAGCGCCTACAACCGCCGCGAAGAAAGCGGCGCGCTTAATGGGGAATGGTTTTTCTTATCGGCGAATCCTACTGCTGATAATTTTGAATTGGGCTTCAAAGAATTATTGCCGCCAGGCGTCATGGGTAAAGGTAAAAAAACAGCTAAGGGTTATATGGTCGAATATGCTGTGCCTATTGCCTTGTTGAATAAAATGCAAGGCGGCGATTGGAAAAATTTGCGCCTGAATGTAAGTATTTTGGATAAAGATAACGGCGATAAGCAAGCCATGCAATATAATTGGTTACCCGACTGGACGCAGAACTTCCCGGGATCGGGTACATTTTTCAAAAAGTAAATAATGCTATCATAATATCCCTCAAAACCCTGACAATTATAATGATTGTCAGGGTTTTATATTATATTGAATCTCGAAATTATAATTTTGAAAATTCCATGCCTTTCTTGTATATTTGAGAAAAAACAATGAAAGACTTATCCCGCCGCACGTTTTTGCAGCACTTGGGCATTGGCATCGGTGCAGCAGCTTTACCTTCGTTTATTCCTGCTTATGATAAGCCTTATGATGGAAAAAAGTTAAATGTAGCACTCGTAGGCTTAGGCATTTATGCGAATCTGGTAGCTCGTGGTATGGAAAATGCGCAATATTGCCAATTGGCAGGTATTGTGACCGGCACGCCTTCCAAGGCTGATGAATGGAGTAAAAAATATAATATTCCTAAAGAAAGTATTTATAATTATGATAATTTCGATTCCATTGTAAATAATAAAAACATTGATTTGGTGTATATAACATTACCCAATTCAATGCATAAAGAATTTGTAATAAGAGCAGCAAAAGCAGGTAAAAATGTAATAACCGAAAAGCCAATGGCTACATCCGTGCAAGAATGCGAAGAAATGATCAAAGCTTGCAAAGACGCCGGAGTGCAATTAGCGGTGGGGTATCGCTTGCATTTCGAGCCTTACAATCTGGAAATCAAGCGTTTGGGACAAGAAAAAGTATTCGGACAAGTCAAAGTCATCGAAGCTTCTTTTGGCTTTAGAGCTGGAAATCCTGCCCAATGGCGTCTCAAAAAAGCATTGGCTGGTGGCGGCCCGCTGATGGATGTTGGCATTTATTGTGTGCAAGCTATTCGTCATACCTTAGGGGAAGAGCCAATCGCTGTCACCGCGCAATTTGGTCCGATTACGGATAAAGCAAAATTTGCAGAAGTAGAAGAATCGCTTACCTGGCAATTGGAATTTCCGAGCGGAGCGATCTCTAATTCCACGACTTCTTATAATGCAAATGTAGAGCGATTTTATGCTGCTGCCGAAAGAGGTTATTTTGAATTGCGACCCGCTTATGGTTACGGCCCGCTGAAAGGCCGCACCAGCAATGGTGATCTGAATTTGCCAATTGTCAATCATCAAACCGCACAAATGGAAGGCCTTAGTAAAATATTATTGGATGGTCAGCCTTTACCAAGCCATATTACTGGCGAAGAGGGTTTGAAAGATATGCGCATCCTGATGGCGATTTATGAAGCAGCGAAAACAGGAAAGCGAATTCCATTAACTTAATATAATAAGGATATAATAAGTGATGATTTATATGATAATCGAACGATTCTATCCTGATAAAGTGAAAGAATTGTATCAGCGATTTGAGGAAAAAGGAAGGTTATTACCCACTGGCGTTCAGTATATTAATAGCTGGATTGATGAAAAAGTCGAAATTTGTTACCAGGTAATGGAAAGCGAATCGATAGAAAAACTGCAGGAATGGATTAATAATTGGAACGATTTGGCAGCATTTGAAATTATACCCGTTATATCATCTGCGCAAGCGAAAGCAAAAGTATTTTTGATATAATATTTATGATTTTTAATCACCCACTAAATAAATACTAAATGTCTGACAAGACAACTTTATTAACGATTGTTCCTGTTTTACCCTCTGCTGACATTGAGAGAGACATTGCCTGGTATAAAGAAAAGACAGGTTTTGAAGCCTTTTTTTTCGATAAAATGTATGCAGGATTGCGCCGTGATAATTTTTATTTGCATCTGCAATGGCATGCCGATACGGAAAATGACCCTTTATTGGGCGGTTCGGTTATCAGGATTTTTGTAAAGAATATCCAACCGATATTTGAAGAATTCGTTCAGCGCGGCACAGTCAGTGTTGATAAATTCCGCGCCAATACGCCGTGGGGTACGAATGAATTTGGCTTTTGGGATTTGAATCAAAATGCGATATTTATTGTGGAGGAGGTGGAATGATCAAAAATAAGTGGCTTCTTTTGATGTGCAATTTTATAATATAACTTTGTTATAATAAATCAATATGAAAGTAATAAAAACAGCTTTGTTCTCATTAATTGCTTTTATTTTATGTTGTCAAAATTCAAACGATTATTTAATAAAAGTTTATGAGGGTGAATTTGATGAAATAGGCGTTAAAAGTGGCTATATCAATCTGCGCGGAGACACTGTGATTGCGCTAGGTAAATATTATTATTGTTACACCGATACTTTAAAAAATTTTGCTGTTGTAAAAAAACATGATGGCACTTGCATAGGAATTGATAAAAATGATAACGAACTTTATGAAGTTTATTGGTATGATAATGGCCCAGATTATATCGTTGATGGCTTATTCAGGATCATAAAGAATAACAAAATAGGATATGCGAATGAAGATGGAGCAATTATAATTCCGCCACAATTTGAATGCGCTACTCCTTTTGAAAATGGGAAAGCACAAGTTACCTATAATTGTGAATTAGTCAAAGATGGTGAACATACAAAGATGGAAAGTGATAGTTGGTTTTTAATAGATACAAAAGGAAATAAAATTAAGGAATAAAATATCTTTTTGAAAAGCGCCCAATCAGCACTGATAAATCCCACGCCAATAAGATTTGGAAGATCACTGAATTTGGTTTTTGGGATATGAATCAAAATGCGATTTTTATAGTAGAGGCTTATTTTATAAAATTTTATAATTACTCTATTGCCATAAAAAAGCCACCGCAAGCAAATTGCCCATTTCTGACTTTAAGCATAATATAGTTAACCCCTGATTTTAATCGCACAGCAACCTTTGTACCTTCATGCGCTTCATTTTTATTGAAATCATACCAGGCGTTCCAGTCTGAACCGGCTCCCGGGCCATAGCTCTGGCGATAAATGAAACCTTGAAATAATCCATTTACATATAATCCAAGTTCATCTGTAGTGCTAAAGTGCAAAATGACTTCTTTGGCCTGGTCCGAGTAAATAGCTGTGCGGAAATAAGCGAGTTCTCTATCTCCCTCATATTCAGTAACTCTTGCCGTCACTAAGGTACCTCTTGCATCTGTTCTTATAGGCTTCCATTGATACTTTTTATCGATTATTTTTGAAGCGCTTTGCAAGGCAACATTAGTTTCTTCAATCTTGCGAATAGGTTTATTAAATGGCCCTGCGTATTCCCAGTTGGTTATAATATGTGTTGTATCATAAGCAATATCAGGAATAGGTCTTCCTTGATATGTAAAATCTTTTATTTTATTTACTTTAATATTATCCAGCCAAACAGGATATCCCACTACACGAGTCTGAAAACCAAGTTTACCAGCATTTTTCTCATATAATAAAAATGTAATTTTAGGCAAAGACATATCATCTACATATAAATGACATCGATGATCTCTCACTTCCAGTTTAAATTGATGCCATTTTCCTGTAATAATTTTGGAGTCACCCGTTAATGGCGTTTTATATTCTTCGTAAAGTAGCCTGGAAGCATTACCATCACGGAAAGGATTAACCCTGATATAACTGTCATTACCTTTGATGTAAACACTTCCAAAATCGTTCCGATATTTGTTTTCGGTTTGGTTATATATAAAGCCTAAATAATTATCAGCATCATCAGGAAATAAAAATTCTCCTGTAATGGCTACGGATGCCCATTTATCAGACCCCTTAATTAAAGCATAAACAGTGCCTTCCGAGTCCATCTTAAGTACTTTGCCGTGTGCATGATCTCCTTCAATGATATTAATTGCTCGTTCACCTCTTAATTCCCATTGGTTCAGCCCATGTTCAAAATCCTCTGAAAATAGTAATTCTGCATGCGTTTGTAATGCTAGGCTGGCAGTCAGCAAAGAGCTGAGAAATGAAATGTAATTCATTATATTATCAATTTTTATATTAATAAAGAAATACGTTTTCGATGGAGATGCGAAATACGAGAACATCGCTGAGAAAGGCGATTCAAGTTCGTGCAAATTGGTTCAAACGCTTACAAGTAGTGATTTACAAAATACGAGTGGCGACATTTTTGGGAAATAGGATTCAAAGCATATAGAGTCGTAATAACTTTCCCACCCAAAGTATCTTCACATTCCAAAAAATTTGTTCCTTTGTATTGGCGGGCTTTAGTCACCGCAGCGTATTGGGGCAGCTATGGAGCAACTGATACTAACTACACCTAAAACAAAACAAAATGAACTTAGCGACTTTAGACTGGGCGATCATCGCCGCATTTTTTGTGCTTTCCTTGGCAATTGGAATTATTGTGTCCAAACGATCGGGCAAGGATTCTTCCGAATTTTTCTTATCTGGGCGCAGTATGCCCTGGTGGCTGTTGGGTTTTTCGATGGTAGCGACTACGTTTTCAGCGGATACACCTAATCTTGTGACAGACATCGTACGCAAGAACGGCGTAGCGGGCAACTGGGCCTGGTGGGCCTTCCTGCTCACGGGTATGCTCACAGTATTTGTCTATGCAAAATTATGGCGGCGCAGTGGCGTGTTGACGGATGTGGAATTTTATGAAATTCGTTATAGCGGCCCGATGGCAGCTTTCCTTCGGGGGTTCAGGGCGATATACTTGGGTGTTTTTTTTAATGTAATGATTATGGCGACGGTTTGTCTGGCGGGCATCAAGATTGGCGGGGTAATGTTAGGTCTGTCACCAGCACAAACACTACTTCTTGCTACATCCGTGACGGTGATTTATTCTGTAATTGGCGGCTTCGCGGGGGTAATCTGGACAGATTTTTTCCAGTTTGTGATTGCCATGATTGGTTCGGTCGCGGCAGCAATTTTTATTGTGAATATGCCGGAGATTGGCGGTTTGAATAATTTGTTTGCCCATCCAGAGGTCAGCTCGAAACTTAACGTATTACCGGATTTTAATGATAGTAATGTATTGATTCCCTTATTTTTAATGCCTTTGGCGGTGCAGTGGTGGAGTGTTTGGTATCCAGGAGCAGAGCCAGGCGGTGGTGGCTATATCGCGCAACGGATGTTGGCAGCCAAGAATGAGAATCATGCAATGGGTGCTACTTTATTTTTTAATATTACACATTATGCTTTGCGTCCTTGGCCTTGGATTTTAGTGGCTTTGGCTTCGATTATCGTGTTCCCGGACTTTGCATCTTTACAAAAAGCCTTTCCAAATGTAAATGCGAATGTAATAAATGACGATTTGGCCTATCCTGCTATGATGACTTTATTACCAAGCGGCTTATTGGGTGTAATAATTGCATCACTGATTGCAGCATTTATGTCCACGATTGCGACGCATTTAAATTGGGGCTCATCCTATGTGGTAAATGATTGGTATAAGCGTTTTGTAAAGCCAGAAGCATCTGAAAAACAATTAGTTACAATCGGACGCATTTCGACCGTTCTATTGATGGTGCTGGCGGCCCTGATTGCCTTAGCCCTAACGAATGCATTACAAGCATTTAATATATTATTACAGATTGGTGCAGGTACAGGCTTATTATTTATTTTACGTTGGTTTTGGTGGCGCGTGAATTCTTATAGCGAATTGGCAGCGATGGTAATTTCGTTTTTAGTGGCAGTGTATTTTGAATTTATTCATTCAGGCGTTTTGGGATTTGCGCCAATGCTGGATTATCAAAAGTTATTAACCGGTGTAGGAATTACCACAATTGGTTGGTTATCAGTAGCTTTACTCACCCCTCCGGCAGATCATAAAGTATTGGTAAGCTTCTACAAATTGGTAAAACCGGCAAGCATTGGTTGGCAACCGGTGATTGATAAAGCGTTGGCTAGCGGCGAGTTGCAAGCTTCTGAAGTGACAACTGGCAAGCTTCCATTGGAAATTGGAGGCATGCTCATTGGCTCAATTTCGGTTTATGCAGCTTTGTTTGCAGTGGGATTCTGGATTTATGGGAATGTATCAGCTGCGCTCATCGCCACAGTCGTAGCGGCAGCTGGTGGGTATTTATTGTTCCGAATCTGGAAAAAGGTTCAGTGATTTGGTTGGAAGTTTCAGGTTTCAAGTTTTAACCTGAAACCTGAAACTTCTAACCTACAACCCATCAACGATTCTCCTTCCTCCAAACGAGTTTCAATCCTGACCACTGTTCATCGACAGCGCAAACCTTTACATCCACCAAACCAAGCGCCAAGGCAGTATCACGAATTATATCTTCATTTACATCAGTGGGAATTTTGGCGCTTTTTTTATACCAGGATACCCAAATTGTGCCATTTTTAACAATTTGATCTTTCAGAATGGGCAATTGCGCTTCTAATTCTGCTACACTTTTCACGAACAAGTGAATAAAATCAAGCGCTTCCATATTTTCTTCCACGATTAAAACATCGGGCGGGAGTTCACCGAGCAAATCCAGATAATAAGCTGGTGGATGGATAAATTGCACTTTAAATCCTGTCTTAATACCAAGCTTTTTTATCAAAGGTGTTCCAGAATAACCACTCATAATTATACCAGTATGCAGTCAACAGTACACAGTCGACAGTTTATAATGTTTTGATTTGCAAATAAATATAAAAATTAAATGCGCAATTACGATTTTATGTTAATATTAGTTGCAATTTGTAACTTAGAAGTTGAAGATAAAACATTAAACTTGGAACATTCTATTGCAAAGCCTATTTTTGCGGCGCACTGCGAACAATTTTGACAGAATACAAGTTAACAGTGTAGCGATTAAAAAAATTTATTCAATATATATCCAGAGTCTGGCATCTGGAATCTAAAGAGACTTGCTATGGCAATCATGATAACCGACGAATGTATTAACTGTGGCGCTTGTGAACCAGAATGCCCGAACAATGCAATCTACGAAGGTGGCATCGAATGGGCGATTTCAGATGGAAATACAGTGAAAGGAAGTTATGTGCTGGAAGATGGAAGATCGGTAGATGCAGATGCTAAACAAAGCCCGGTTTCTGATGATTTTTATTATATTGTTCCTGACAAATGTACAGAATGCGTAGGTTTCCATGAAGAGCCGCAGTGCGCTGCTGTATGCCCGGTGGACTGCTGTGTGCCTGATCCTGAGCGCGTTGAGAGCGAAGCTATACTGCTGGGGCGGAAGGAAAAATTGCATCTTTGATAGCGGAATTAAAGCTTTGTTTCTCCCAATTCCAAAAATTGCTCAAACTCTACTTCTTCCAAAGGCATCACCGAAAGGCGGCCGATGCGCACCAATGCTGTGTTTTGCAATTCCGGTGTGGCTTTTACCGTTGCCAGAGAAACGGGTTTATTCAATCGCTTTACAGGCACAAGATCAACCACCGACCAATCGCCTTTTTCTGCGGTTGGATCGGGATAAGCTTCTTTTGAAACTTTACAAATGCCGACCACTTCCAAGCCGGTCACGCTGTGATAAAATAATACTAAATCGCCCATTTTCATGGCACGGAGATGGTTTCGAGCAGCGTAGTTGCGCACGCCTTCCCACATGGTTTTACCTTCTTTTTCAAGTCGATCGTAGCCATAGGTTTCGGGTTCTGATTTGACGAGCCAGTAGTTCATGTTTAGAAATTGGGAAATTAGAAATTTAGAAAATTGGATTTTGCACAAAAATAGGGACTTCTAGTGTAATTTTGCTATTTATAAGCGGTTAACTGATGTCAAATGTGTATATATCAAACAGAAGAATTAGAACTTGATATTGCTGGAATTCCTATTAAAATATTACAAATTACGAATATTGATGATTTGTATGAATTGTTAATTGCCAAAGGCGAGGAGCACCAGGACGTGCAGGATGAGCGCATTCCTTACTGGGCAGAGCTTTGGCCGGCGGCGATTGGATTAAGTGAACATTTAATAAAATCAAATGTAATAAAACCTGGAATGACCGTGCTGGAAATAGGCTGTGGCTTGGGTTTGCCGGGAATTATTGCAGCGAAATTGGGCGCTAAAGTAACATTAACGGACTATCTGGAAGAAGCTTTAACTTTTGCAAAAAATAATTGCGAACTAAATAATTTAAATGAAATCAAATTTGATGTAATGGATTGGCGCAATCCCTCCCCTACTCTTGCAGCAGATATAATATTAGCATCAGATATAACGTATGAAAAACGTTTTTTTGAGTATTTACCCAATACTTTTAGAACTTTATGTAAGCCCGGTGGGATTATTATAATAAGCGACCCGAGCCGTGAAGTGGCTAAAATCTTCTTCGATTCAATTGAAAAAGAGGGTTTTACAAAAAATAAATTTATTTATTACGTACAACCTTTGATGGGAGGTGTAAATATTCCAGTAAATGTTTTTGAATTAAAATTACATTGAATGCATTCCAATAACCGCCATCATTCTACCCGTTTTACCTCTTTCTGCACGGTGTGAAAAGAACTGTTCATTATGCAAAACCGTTGAAAATGGGGAGACTTCGATCTGCGACTCGGGAATGCCAAATTCCAACAACTGATCTTTATTTCCAGCTTTCAAATCAACAAAAAATTTATTTAGCTTGGCATCAAAACGCTTGAATTCGTTGGGAAAATGATCGGCTACATCCGCATCTACTTCATAACTGCATTCATCGATACAAGTGCCTATATAAGCGTAACAATTTTGCGCATTTGTACCAAAATGATCCTGCATCGTTTCCAGGGTTTTATATACAATACCGTCCACTGTACCGCGCCAGCCCGCGTGTATCGCTGCAACCACTTCGTTTTCAGCATCATATAATAAAATCGGTGTGCAATCGGCAACGCTTACTGTCACAAAAACATGATGTCTGTTTGTAATTAAAGCATCAAATCCATCATAATCGCCCGGTTCTATTGCATATAATATTTTATCGCCATGTACTTGGTGAGAGGTGGCAAGTTGTTGTAAATCAATCCCTTGTCCATTAAAAAAGCGTTTCCGATTTTCAATTACATTTTCTTCGCTATCACCTACCCGAAAACTCAAATTTAAGCTGCCGAAAGGTGCTTCGCTCACGCCGCCATTGCGTGTGCTTTGAGCTGCAATAATATTTGGGAATTGATTAAAAATATTGGGTTTATGATATAGTTCGTTCATGTTTTTATTCATCTTTTAAATTCCTCAGTTCTTAAACTTTATATTTCTAAATAATTCCCATGTAACAATTCCTACACAAACCGAGATATTGAGCGAATGTTTTGTGCCAAACTGGGGGATTTCAATTGCGGCGTCTGCTATTTCCATAACGGCGTCGCTTACGCCATTTACTTCATTTCCAAACACTAATGCATATTTATAATCTTGCTGCAAGTCGAAATTTTGCAATAAAATACTACCTTCCGCTTGCTCAATCGCAATTATCTTATAATTATTTAATTTTAATTTTTTTATTACATCCATCGGATCTTTTTCATATTCCCAATCCACTGATTCTGTAGCACCTAACGCGGTTTTTGTAATTTCTTTATTCGGTGGTTGAGCTGTAATGCCACAAAGTATGATTTTTTCAATCGCAAAAGCATCCGCCGTGCGAAAGGCCGAGCCAACATTCAGCGCGGATCTTACATTATCCAACACTAATATTATAGGCGTTTTGGGCTGGTTTTTAAATACTTCTATGCTTGGACGACCAAGCTCGGTGACAGCAAGTTTCCGCATAAAATTTATTATTATTTCATCCGAATATCATTCGGAGCTACCTATAATCATCCCGCGTTGGTCGGAACACATCCACCACATAACAATCCGTGAGCGCACGAGCAGAATGCGGCATATTGGAAGGAATCGCTGCGCATTGGCCGGCTTTACACACATGGGTTTCCCCGCCGATAGTCATTTCCAGTTCACCGGAAATAACATTCGTCACTTGTTCGTGAATATGATGATGCTCCGGTAAAATACTTCCTGCTAAAATCCTGAAATGAGCTACTGTAAGTCCTTCAGTATGAATCATTTTGGCAAAAAAACCAGGAATAATTTCTCTTTCGGGAATATCATGTAAATGAATAAAAACACTCATAAAATTTAATTATTTTTAATAATTTATTAATTCCAATGTATCTAATTTAGTTCGAACTTTCAGGAAATCATATAATTTCGGTTGTTCGGTTCGCTGTAGTCGAGCAGATTTCCAACGCACAAAATAAGTCGGCATTTGCAATATTGTGTCTTGAAAATCAGTCTTTTGCATTCGCGCAAAGCGCATTTCATTTACATTCGGAAACAAAATTTTTACTTCTTTACTTAAATCGTTAAATAAAGTAGAATCCTGTTGTAAAGTTACTACTCTACCTTTCAAATCAACTAATGCTTTATTTTGTTCCACTTGCGTTGCTTCGCTTTCTTGCAATTTATTTACTAATCGATTAATATCGGAAAGTTGTAATTGCATTCTATTAACTTGATCCAAATTCATTGCCGTGCCTTGTATCAAATTAATTTTTACAGCATCTAAGCCTTTTTGCTGCAATTCCTGTTCATAATAATAAATCGAATCATTAGAAATATATTTACCTAATAATTGTAAAACCAGGATTTTATTATTAGTAGAATCTGCTTGTAATAGTTTATATCCGACACAAGAAGTTGCTGCGTTTTCACCAAAATGAATATTTATAAAACACTTCCACTTTGCGCTGCTCTTGTCGTTGACTCCAAATATCGGTTAAAATTATGATACTCGGAATTACAATAATTAAGCTAAATATAATAATAATCAATCGTGTGCGCCGCCCCTCTTGCTCTTCGAGCTTCTCTTTTAAAGGAAATCGTAATAAGCGTATAATTAAAAAAGTGGTAAGCGCGATAAAAAGGAGTTTAAGAAAAAAAGATAAAAAGAATTAAGCATAATCTGCCAATTGCCGGTGGCAATGCCAAAACCCGTCACGCAAAGCGGCGGCATCAAAGCGGTAGCGATTGCTACACCCGGAATAGCGCTACCTTTTTCCTTCCGTGATGTAGAAATAATCCCCGCCAAACCACCAAAAACCGCCACTAATCCGTCGAGAAACGTAGGCGCAGTACGCGCTTCAATCTCTTTAGTTAATTCGCCAAGCGGTGTAATTAAAAAATACAAAGTACTGGTAAACAATGCAATAGCTATTGCAATCGAAAATTGCCGGATCGCCAAAAACAAAGCGTCTCGATCATTAATACCAACCGCCAATCCTATCCCCAAAATAGGCGACATCAAAGGAGAAATCAACATGGCACCAATAATTACGGCAGCGGAATTCAAATCCAAGCCCAGCGAAGCCACCATGATCGAACACATCAGCAACCAGGCATTAGCGCCACGCATAACCTTGCCGCTTTTGATCGAAACAACCGTTCCTTCCCGATCTAAGCCTTCTTCGAGATTGATCAAATCCTTGAACCACATCCGCACCGCGCGCAGAATTACACGCCCACTATATAACAAGCGCCCTACAGCATTTTGCGTTTCGCTCGTTTTATTCAATGCGCTCTCCGATGTTGATTCAGATTCCGGCATTTATTTATTCATATTTTGCGTCAACGGTAAATATAAAAACGATTTTAAAAACTCTTTAATAACATCACGGCGTTTTCCATCATGCGCGTAGGGCCGCGCCAGAACATCCGGAACTGTGTGTTATCTAATAAAAATACTATTTTCCCCTGCCCCATCGGTAGCACCCCGGCAAAGGTATTTCCAGCGATATTTTTTTGATTCTCTTCATTGGCATAGCCGGCCACCAACAGATTATCTTTGTTGTAAACACCCACCGTTTGCAAATCAGGACTCGGTTTAAATGCAAGATTATCATATTTTAACGTATATAATTCTTTATCCATACCAAAAGCCAAAGGATGCGTCACATCCAAATCAGCATGGAATGCCGTGCCTGGAACGCGTTTCTTGCCATTAAAATCGGTGCGATCCGCAAAAGGCAACATCGACGCGGCTTCACTGGAATCGCGCTTCACTTCCAGTAATTTTACAGTCGTCATTTTGGAGCGTTCGTTCGTGAAAAACGGTGCAGCATCTTCGGTTGCGATCAAAACGCCACCTGCCTGTACCCAGGCTTTGATCTGGTCTAATTGATCCTTGCCAAAGAGTTGATTCAAACCATTGCCACCGCCAGGCAGGATTAGCACTTCGTAATCATTCAAATCAACGCCTCCACCAAATTTAGGGATCGCCGTTTGCCTTAATAAGGAAGCCTTTATGCGTTCAACTGGCAACTGAACTTCCTGATCAAATAAGAATGAAATCTGCCCCGCGGTATAACTACTGAACGGCCGATCTACCATGAGAGCCACTTTCGGCTGCTTGACAGGTCGATTGCGCGTAGAAGCCAAATCATAACCATCGAGCATTCTGCCTGTGTTATGTCCATCAATAACAACGCCGGTTTTTTCTGCAATTTCTTGTATATCTTTCTGAATATCAGCAGCTTTCTCCAAGTTTCGTCCACGTAAAATAATCAAACTTCCTGCACCATACTTTCGAGTACCATCGGTAAAAGGCTCAGATGCTGCTCGAACGCGATAGCCCTTCTCCCAAAGCATGGCTAAGGCGCGTGGCGCATGGCGTTGCTTCCACTCGATAACATAGGCATACTGTGGATTCGGATTATTTACTTTGCCAACATGAGTTGGAGCAGTTTTTACTTCTTCAGATGTAATTTTTAAAGTAGTATTTGTAGTATAAGCATCGAGATTATAAGCAATTGGCGCTGACCAGGTTGCCATATCATACATCACCGAATCTTCAATCACCATATTGCGTTCCATGATACTATTAATTAATAAATATCGTGGCTGATTGGTAGATATGATATACGTTCCTTTAGGAAAGACCTTGCGTTCGGATTTGTTTGTTTTAAAATTTTTAGCATCCGTAACGGTAATATCTGCTGTAGTACGCTCCACTTTTACATTATGACGTAATAATATTGCAATTACATCATATAAATAACCGTTATTATTATCTGGCAGGAAATAAGCTTTCGTAGGAGATTTGCTATTCTTAGGATTCCAGGCATCATAACTATATCGTAATAAAGCCTCTTTATTATTTAATGTTGCTTTAATCGTGGCAATAGAGGTTGAAAAATGATCAAATACGCGTTGCTGCAAAGTCAAAACAGTACCATCATCGGTCTCAACAGCAATGCCGGAATTGCCACCGCCCTGCTCCGTCAGCATTCCAATCGCGCCTTGCACACTTGGATAACTCGAACCGTAACCAGGATAGAAAAAATCAAAAGCATCGCGGGTAAAATAATTGATTTGAAACTGATCAAATACGCGGATATTGGCTTTGCCAAAAGTATCGCTCCAGGCTTCGTAACTATCGGGTAACAATTTATTGCGCGGCGTCGTACCTGGCATCGTGAAATAATTACTATTATAACCTTGCTCGTGATAATCGGTATGAACTTGCGGCATCCATTTTTGGTACTCCGCAACGTGGCCGCGTGATTCCGGGTGGACGCCCCAAATCCAATCCCGATTTAAATCAAACCAATAATGATTGGTACGCCCGCCCGGCCATTCCTCGAAGTGTTCCATATCATTAGGCTCGTAGCCTGTCACATTTCGCCTCACAGAATTATACCATTGCACATAGCGGTCGCGCCCGTCAGCATTAATACATATATACAAGACAATCACCATATTATCAAGCATATTTTTTGTCTCCGCGTCGGTAGCCGCTACCAGACGATACGCCACTTGCATCGCCGCCTCGGTAGAAGAAGCTTCATTTCCATGAATATTATAACTATATGATAAAAATATCGGGTCGTTTTTAATGATTTGTTCGGCTTCGGCGTTGCTGGTTGTAGTAGGGTCGGTCAATTTTAAATGTCGAGTACGGAGTTCTTCCAAACGAGCGTGATTTGCTTCTGAAGTGATTACAACATTTAGCAGCGGACGATGCTCATAGGTTCTTCCGTATTCGTTGATAATCAACTTATTAGAAGCCGCATCCAAAGCTTTGAAATAATTCACCACTTCGGCATACACCGTGAAACGCTCGCCCATTCGATAGCCCAATATTTTCTCTGGTGATGGAATATTGGCATCATATGACAGATTCGGCTCATACGCTAATCGTTCATCGAATAATTTGAAATCCTTTTGTGTCTGCGCATTCAGCAAAGTGAACAGCAGGAATAAGGGTAGTAGGAGTTGGAGTTTTTTCATTGTGAAAAGTGTATTAAAATGAGTTTAAAAGTCTTTTCACAAACATAAGAGTAAAGGCGGGAATTACAAAACTACAATCCCGGACATTCTGTACACTTCGTATCTCTTTGAAAACTCAAGAGCAAGGAGATTTCAAAAGCGCCTAAGCCATTGGATGCTCTTCGGAGCGGCGAGATATTCACATCATAAGCAAGATTGATCGCCATCGTTTCGGTTATATCCGACTGAAGATTCAATAGAATGGCATCAACCACAGGGCTTTGCGGCATAACGCTACGTGTAATTCGAGTGCCCAAACCAAAGGATACATCTTGAAAAAAGGAGTTATTGCCTTTGAATCCCATTCCATATTCTACCATCGGCACGTACTGCCAGTGCGGCCCTTGCAGCATAAAAAGCTGACGAATAGTTATATCCTGCTTGTTATTTCCTTTATTCTTGTACAAAATCAAGGTAGCGTGGGCTGCCCAGCGCAAAAGGCGTTCGCCACGATCTGATACAATATTTGGATCTTGATTATTCACTGCTAAAAAAGAATAATCGCGCCGCGCCCCAAGATGGGTCACGCTTGCGCCCAATGTGTAACCAAGTTTATATCTATTCGCTCGTTGGCTGAGGCGATAAAAAGTGAAGCCTCCGCCCAAATCAAAAAATGTAATATTAGGACGATCGTTAAATTGTTCTTGACTGGGAGTGACAGGATTATAGCCATTTTGTGGATCAAATTGTGTATCAAATGAAAGACGCGTATTATCAAAACGATGATGAATAGCGCCAATTTGAAAGCCTCCAGAAAGATAGGCATCATCTTCCAAACTTAGATGATAAGCCATGGAAGCGTGTCCTTGGTAAGTTCGAAAAGCAGGTTGCCCGACAATATCTGCCACTGCATTTGCGCCGAAAGCAAGAAAATCTTTGCCACACTGCCGTCCATCATAAGACGCCATAAATGTCTGAAAAGCTTGATTACCAAGGAAATTTGTATTACCATTATTTAGCACACTTGACCATTGGTTGCGGTGTTTCAGAATAACCCGATGCGCGCCTTTGCTCATATTACCCGTCAATGCGGGATTGAGAGATAAGGGCGACCATTGATACTGCGAAAAATGAAAATCTTGCGCGACCAAAACCCCACCAAATATCATAATACCAACAAGAATGTAAAGTTTTTTCATCAGTATCATTTTAAATATTAATTAATATATAATATTAATCATTTTAAATATATAAATTTATCGAACCAGCAACACCTTGCCTTCCCAGAGCTGCTCCACACCGTCAATGTATTGAATTTGAGCATAATATGTATAAACGCCAGGCTGAACAGATTCGCCACCAGGAGACGTACCATCCCAGCCGTATTCGAGTTCATTGGGTGGGAAATTCTCTTTCCTAAATAATAATTTGCCCCAGCGATCATAAATTTCAAACATTTTTACAGCCACCACCGCAGGATTATTACTTCGCACCCGGAAAATATCATTAAAACCGCTGCCATCCGGGGTAAAAGTATTTGGCAAGAAAATATCCCGCCGAATTTGTACTTCGACGTAAGCGGTATCAATTTTCACACAACCTAATTCATTCACTACTGTCACAAAATAAGTCGTTGTATAAAATGGCTTAGCCATAGGATTGGCGCTGGTTGCATCGCTCAAAGCATAGTCGGGCGACCATTGAATATCAAGATCAACTTGATTAAGTTGTAAATCTAAATGAATAGAATCGCCCAAATCAATAAAGAAACTGTCTTGCGCCAAGGACACCAGTAATTCCTGGGGTTTCAATACAATTATATCTTTCCTCGCTTCGCAACCTTGTGGCGTCATTACATGAATATTATAATCTCCGGCTGCTAAACCTTCATGAAAAGTTCCTTCTTTTACATAATTTTTACCTGTCAATGTAACAAAGCTTCCAGGTGTACTGAAAATAGACAGATTTACACCTTCGGCTACGGTGCAATTATCTTTTAATTCGGTTTCAATCGTAGGCGTAGCAAAGGTTGTAACCGTTTTTGTAATACTGCCTTCGCAAACATTATCATTGGTAGCAATCAAGGTTACTTCAAAAGTGCCAGCCCCCGCGTATGTATGAGCCGGATTAATCGTGCTGCTATTATTGCCATCTCCGAAAAACCAGGTTACGCCAGTCGCATTTTCAGAACGATCCAGGAATTGAACCGCAGCAGGCGTGCAGGCTTCGATGATATCAAAAGTAAAATCCGCTTTCGGCGTAGGCCGCACGAATAGCAATTGCTGTATTGTATCGGTGCAACCGAGGTCAGAAATAGCGATCAAGGTAATTGGAAAAATTCCAGTGCTATTATAAGTATGTACAGCATTGCAAGCATCATCTTTTTCGCCATCGCCAAAAAACCATTGGCAACTTTCTGCGCCCGTACTCGCGCTTGCGAAAGTAGCCGTCGCCCCAATGCAAATCGAATCTGTCGCCTCCATAATAGCAGTGGGTCTCGCCACAATTTCAATATTCGCATTGGTCGTATTTTTGCAACCGTAGATAGATTCCGCTATCGCCAGTAAAGAATAGTTTCCGGCATTATCATAACTATGCCTGCTAATTTTGAATTTTGTAGAATCGCCATCCCCAAAAAATAAGGTACTGCCTGGCGCAGCTGTAATTACCTGAAATTCAGCGTCTTCTCCAGCACAAACAGCAGGTGTAAATTCCAAAGTAAGCTCCGGTAAAGGGAAAACTTCGATGGGCATCGCCAAACTATCAAATCCGCAGCCTTCAGCATATAACACTACTTCAAAAGTGCCATCTTCTCGAAAAACATGATTAACTTGATTAGAAGTATAAGTATTACCATCGCCCATCGTCCAACGAATTGGAGCGCCAGGCGTGGAGAAATTAGTCAATCGAAGCGTATCGCCAATGCAGAGTTGTTGGTTTGAGGTATTAAATAAAGCTCTAACATCTGTAGGATTTATAGTAATTGTTTTGGTCAAAGAATCAATACCGCAAGTATTGCGTGTTACTAAAGTCACGGACAATTCAGAAGGCAAAGTATCGGTGAAAGGTACTATTGGCGGGAGGTTGACCGCATTAAAGCTTTGTCCTGTGCTCAAGAAACCATTGAAAATTCCCGGGATTTCCCGTACTGATATTATTGACTAACAAAGTATCACCGCTGCAAGGTTCTTCAAAAGTAATCCCAAAATTCGCTTGCGGTTTTGGAGAAACGTGAATCGTTTTTGTAGCGTTAGAACTACCGCAGCCATTGGCAACTGCCAGTGTCACTTGATAAGTGGTATCTTCGATTCCTTGTGGAAAAATAATCGTACCCGGCTCCGGCATATCAGAAGTTTGGAAGTTCCCAAATTGCCAAACAAACTGGAGTTCCTCGCCAATGCTGATATTATCAACCGTAACCGCCAATTCCGCGCAGCCGCTATCCCGATCCATTGTAAAATCTACCAAAGTTGGCGCTTGAAAAACCTTAATAGGCTTGGCGCTTGTTGCGCTACAAAGTGCCTGATTTGTAACAGGATGCAAAACAAAGGCTTCTAAAACAATTGAATACGCACCTGCTACATTATATATATGAGTCGGATTTTGTTCAGCAGATGTTCCTCCATTTCCAAAGTTCCAGGCGAAACGCTGCGCATTAGTCGTATTATTCGTAAAACTAATTTCATTACCGATGCAAGCAGTTGAATCGCTATTAAAATCTACATTTGGTAAAGATAAAATATTTAATGTAAGCACATCCGAATTGCAAGCAACTGGTAAAGAAGGGCTTGTATAAGTAAAATTATAATTGCCCGGGGCAAGCGAAGCAATATTAATTTGATTGTCATTCACAGGCAAAGGCCCTGCCCACGAGCCATCCGCAGGATTGGCGCTTGGCAAGGTCACGCTTGTTTCTGTTTCGCAAACATAAATATCCATTCCAGCATTTACGCTGCCTCCGGCAATGATTTGCACATTGGTCGTATCTCTACTTTCGCAAGTCGTATTTGCTTGAATTACATAGGTATATGCGCGCATACCTGCACCTGCTTGCGCAAGATCAATCTCGCCAGTCTGAACATTAATGCCTGGGCCTGACCACTGCCCGCCTGCTGGTATGCCTATTAATCTTAATGTTCCATCGCTACCGCATACCGTTGTATCCGTGGAAGCCATTGCTTGAATCAGAGGGGTTACGCGCACTTGTACCGTCTTGGAAACCGCACAACCAGGAGGAATTGAATAATTTATTATCAAATTATAAGCACCCACCCCACCAGCCTGCGCTCCATTAAATATGGCAGTATTTTCATCTACGCCCGGGCCGTTCCAAGTCAAATTGCCATTACCAGGATTAGTTATCGGTCGAAAAAGATCATTCAAATTAATATTTGCAGCGGTTTCACAAATCGAAGTGGAATCAGGTAAGGTCAACTGCGGCAGCCCAACGACCGTCACCATTTTATTTGCGCTTGAAACGCAGCCACTGCCTGCTTCCTGGAAAGTATATTTTAAATTGAAAGTACCCGCGCCAGATTGATTTGGATCAAAAATACCTTGTGAAGTATTTGTAATTCCTGACCCCGACCAAGTGCCTCCATTTGGGGAGAAATTAAATTGCAAATTACCTTGATCTATGCAAATCGTTGTGTCTGGCCCAACATTCAAAGTTGTACCAGCTTGTACCAAAATATCAATATTACCTTCCGAACGACAATTTTCCGGGCCATAAGTATAAAGAATAGTATTCATACCAATCGTGGCTTGCGCGGGATTAAATAATCCTTGCGCATTTACCGCAGGAGAGCCCGACCAAGTGCCTCCGAGCACATTTGCTTTCAACTGAATGGTATCTCCACTACTGCAAAGAGGCGCAACAGGCTCTATTATAATGTTCTCACGCCCAATAACTTCGACGGTTTGTACAAAAGTTTGTTCGCCGCAAGCGCCATTCACAACCAAGGTAACATTATACCTGCCTGGCTGATTGTATTGAATATTCTGGGGTTTTGCTTCGGTAGAAGTGCTTGGTGTACCTCCTTCAAAAGTCCAGCGATAGGAACTAATCGAACCGGCATAATCTACATCAGGCGTATAGGTCAAGCTTTCACAGCCAATGGGCGCTTGTCGAAAGGTAACCACGGGCGCTTCTGATACTTCAATCGTTTGTGTCCAGTTGCTTTTGCCGCATTCATTTTCAGTTTCTAATGTAATCGTATATGTTCCAGCTTTTATAAATAGTAAAACAGGACGAAAATCAAATTGAGAAGTACTGTCCAAAAAGCTATACCCGCTATTCGGTGAAATTTTCCATTGAAAAAAAGTTACTCCCGTAGATTCGTTGCTCAAATTGACACGCAGCGGCAAGCAACCTGAAGTTGGAGACAAGGTCGAACTAGCTTGAGCTATTGGTGGAGCTATCACTGTAATAATCCTGGTTTCGGTATCTGTACCGCATTGATTGGCCACGGATAAGGTAACAGGAAAATCGCCACCGCCAGAAAAGGAATGCTGGGGTTCAGCTTCGGTAGAAGTATTATCTGCTCCAGATGCCGGATCGCCGAAATTCCAAAGATACGTGGGCATAACATCATTCGGACAAGAAGTATTATCCAACTGAATTGGTTTATCATTACATAATGGTGCATTCGCCATGAAGTCTGCTTTGGGTTTCAGGCGAATCCTAACGGGAGTAGAAATTCTATGACTGCTGATTTTTCCGTCTCCACAGTGCTTAATTACAATCATTACAATATCAATATCAAGTGGGCGATTATTTGTTACACAAGTATCATCTGGAAAATCATAAATATGTTTTACATTCTGATTTCCAGGGACTTTATCGAACGAACCATCACCCCAGCAATAAATAGTAGAATCAATTCCGATACTATTATTAATAAATTCTACTTCTTCACCTTCACAAAAAATATTGGGTCTCGAAGGATCAAGTCCACCGGCAGCAGTTAACGGCCCACATTCATCTGAAAGGAATGGATTTCCGCAATCCTGAGCAGAAAGTTGAAAGGATAAGAATGGCAATAATAGGAAAAACCAATGCCAGTAGCGTTTTAGGTGCATATTTTCAGGATTATGTCTGTTGCTATTTTTCCAAGCTGGAATATAAAAACTCTCTCAAGTCCAAAGATAAGCTTTCGATGTTATTTGATATATATATTTTTTGTTAAATATAAATTTGCAGAGCAGATTTCTCTCTAAATCTGAAGATTATAAAACATTTTTCATAAAAGAGAAGACTCGTAATTTCACTTTATCAAACTTACACTTTCTGTATCTTTATACTTTTCTACCAAATCTTTCAGTTGTTGTTTTAAGTTTGTTATTATTTCTTTATTTACAGGATCATTATAAATATTATTCATTTCATGCGGATCTTTATGCAAATCATATAATTCCCATTCATTAATATCATGATAAAAGTGAATGAGTTTATAACGATCGGTGCGAACTCCAAGATGTCGCTTCACGCTGTGCCAGCCATGCGGATATTCATAATAATGATAATAAATGGACTTGCGCCAATCTTTTGAATTCTTTTTATTAAATAACGGAACGAGCGATTCGCCTTGTACGTCAGCAGGAACAGGCACTCCGGCAATATCAAGAATAGTGGAAGCCAAATCAAGATTGAGTACCAAATTATTATTTATTATACCCGCTTTAATTTTCTTTGGATAGCGCATCACCATTGGCGTGCTAAATGATTCTTCGTACATAAATCTTTTATCATACCAGCCATGTTCGCCGAGATAAAATCCTTGATCAGAAGTGTAAATAATGAGCGTATTATCCAATTCTCCTGTGCGTTCGAGATAATCCAAAAACCTGCCCACATTATCATCAACAGCAGCGATGCAGCGCAGATAATCTTTAATATAACGCTGATACATCCATTCTTCCAGCTCTTTTCCTTGCGGATTATTGCGATAAAAAGCATCGGAAATAGGCTTGTAATAATCGTCCCAAGCCTTCTTCTGAGCAGGATTCATTCGACCATACAAACTTTCCCAATCGCGTTGAGGATTGTACCTGCTATTTGGGCCAGAGCCCCCGGAACCAGTATCTTTCGCGCCTTCGGGCAGGTAGAGTTTCATATCACTGGAAAGGAACATATCTTTAATTTCCATATCTTGCGCAGCTGCCGCTTTGCGATTATCATAATTATCATAAAAGGTAAATGGAATCGGCAAATCTTTATCATTATATAAATGTAAATGAGTCGTATCGGGCATCCAATTGCGGTGGGGCGCTTTATGATATAATAACATCATAAAAGGTTTGTCTTTTGGACGCTGATCGAGGGTCTGCATCGCAATATCCGTAATCAAATTCGTAGAATAGCCCTCTCTACGAGCGGTGTCGCCCATTTCCACAAAATCAGGATTATAATATTGCCCCTGGTCAATTAAAATATTCCAATAATCAAAGCCCGTTGGCGCAGTACTTAAATGCCATTTGCCCACCATCGCAGTGTAATAACCATGCTTTTGCAATTCCTTTGGAAAAGTCCATTGGCTGCCATCAAATCGATCGCCATTATCGCGGAAACCATTAATATGACTGTATTTACCAGTTAAAATAACCGACCGGCTCGGGCCGCAAATGGAGTTAGTGACGAACGCATTTTTGAATGTAATGCCTTCTTTTCCAATGCGATCCATATTAGGAGTTTGTATCAAAGCATTATTATACAGACTCATGGCATTTTTGGCATGGTCGTCGGTCATGATGATCACGATATTGGGGCGTTTGACTTCAACAGCAGCAGTCATTTTTTTGGTAGCATCACAAGCAACAAGTATAATAATGACGCTGATGACAAGCAATAGCGGCGTAACCTTTTTCATGAATATCGGTTTTAGCGTTGACTTATAGGGCAAGATAAAAGTTCGATACCGCTTCTACAAATTCTGCTTGAAGAAATAAAAGATTTGCGTAATTTTCAACATTTTAAAATCCGACTTAATATGAAAAACAAATTCCTACCTAAAATTTTGACCTTTATCTTGTCAATGTCCTTTATTTACAGTGGTTTTGCCCAGGAAGGCGCAAGTATCAGCTTCGAGCAGGTATTATCTTTGCGCAATGTCGGTAGTCCGATTCTTTCTCCTGATGGCAAACATATTGTTTTTACAGTGACGAGCACCGATTGGAAAGAAAATGGCTACGATACCGAAATCTGGCTGGCCCGCGAAGGTGAGGAACCTTTCCAGCTTACGCGCACGCTCAAAGGCAGTAGTGGTTCGCCCAAATGGTCGCCCGATGGTAAATGGATCGCCTTTACGGCAAATCGCAACGATAAAAACCAACTTTTTGTCATCCGACCCAATGGTGGCGAGGCGCAGCAGGTGAGCAATGAGGATGAAGGCGTGGGCGGTTTTGAATGGTCGCCCGATGGCAAGCATTTTGCTTTTACCAAACAAGAACCCGAAAGTAAAGAAAATAAAAAACGTAAAGAACGCTACGGTGGATGGGAAGTTGACGATGAGGAATATCGGCTCTCACACCTATGGTTATTAGAGTTTAAACCCGATATGCCTTCCCCAAATGAAATGCCTTGCTACGAGGAGAAAAAAGATTCTACCAAAAAAAGTGATTGCATTACCTATCCAAAGTCCACACGCCTAACCGAAGGGGATTTTACGGTGAGTGGCTTTGAATGGTCGCCCGACGGCAAGATGATTGCTTTCAATCGTCAACCCAATCCGTTGATTAATTCTTCTTTATATACCGATATTGATATTGTAAATATTGCGAGTAAAGAAGTTACATCTTTAGTAAATAATCCTTCGGTCGATAACTTCGCAGCCTGGTCGCCGGACTCTAAGAAAGTATTGTTTTTCAGCAGTTTAGATAACACAACTTCTTATTATTATAAAAATGATCAATTATTCATTGCTGATCTTATTGGTGGAAAGCCAACTCGACTTGCACAAGACTTTGACGAAGACATCGGTAGCGTTGAGTGGAATGCGTCAGGCATCTATTTTGCAGCCTTACAACGCACCAAACGACAGTTATTCCGAATCGATCCAACCACAGGGCAGGTAAAATCGGTAATTACTTCCAATGAAGTTCTGGGTGGCTATAGTTTTTCAAAAGATGCTAAAACATTGGCTTATAGCGCTTCCAATGCCAATTCTTTGAGTGAAATTTTTAAAACATCTGTGGCAAATTTCAAGCCGATACAAATCACCAATATGACTGCTCAAGTCAAAGATTGGAAAACGGCTGTAAGCGAAGTGATTAGCTGGAAAAGCAAGGATGGCGCAGAGATTGAAGGGGTTTTGCATAAGCCTCAAAATTATGATATAAATAAAAAATATCCGCTTTTGGTAATGATTCATGGCGGCCCTACGGGAATTGATATGCCGCAACCCGTGCCGGGTGGTGTGTATCCAGTGTTGCAATGGCTGGAAAAAGGCGCTTTGGTTTTGCGTGTAAACTACAGAGGTTCAGCGGGTTATGGTGAAAAATTTCGCGCTTTAAATGTCCGCAATCTCGGCGTCGGCGATATGTGGGACGTAATGTCTGGTGTAGATTTTCTGATTTCCAAAGGTATGGTAGATGAAAATCGGATGGGCTGTATGGGTTGGAGTCAGGGTGGTTATATTTCTGCTTTCCTTACTACGAATACCGACCGTTTTAAAGCAATTTCAGTAGGTGCAGGTATTTCTAATTGGATGACATATTATGTAAATACAGATATTCATCCTTTCACACGCCAGTATTTGCAGGCGACACCATGGGATGATCCCGAAGTTTATCTTAAAACCTCGCCCATGACCAATATCAAAAATGCGAAAACGCCCACGCTGATTCAGCATGGCGAATTTGATCGGCGGGTACCCATTCCGAATGCCTATGAATTGCTACAAGGCTTGCGAGATAATAATGTGCCGGCCAAACTCATTGTTTATAAAGGCTTTGGGCACGGCATCAACAAACCAAAGGAGCGCCTTGCAGCGATATGGCATAATTGGCAGTGGTTCAACAAATATTTATGGGGGGAAGAAGTGGAAATGTCGCTTGGAGAGTGAGCAATAAAAACATTATATAATGGCGTTTGATGTTAAAAAATTCTAAAAAGCAGCATTTTGCTCGACCTCACAGAGAATTTGATTTACTTTTGAATCATAAAAAAGAACATCCAAATTATGTCGCAAAAACTAACGGTTTTCGTTTGTATTATTTTACTGGCAAGTGCCTTCCGATTGGCTGATCCATTGAGTGACAGCATCAAACGCGGAAAAGATGTCTATACTACTAATTGTGTAGCCTGTCATCAAGCTGATGGCAAAGGTATCTCCAAAGTGTTTCCACCTTTGGCAAAATCTGATTATTTGATGGCTGATAAAGAGCGTTCGATTGCTCAAGTGCTTAATGGCGCAGATAAAGAAATGGTTGTCAATGGTGAAACCTATAATGTGCCGATGTTGGGCTTTAGCTCATTATCAGATCAGGAAGTTGCGGATGTGCTCAATTATGTGCGCAATACCTGGGGCAATAAAGGCAAAATTGTCACTGTGGAAGAAGTGGCAAAAGAAAGAAAAAAGAAAAAGAAATGATATTATTACTTTCTACTTAAAATTTGGTGTTTGAGGTTTTAAAATTCTTTATATGATTATAATGAAATTAAAGCCTCAAACGTCTAATCGGACATTTCCAACCTAAAATCAAATAAAGCTATGGGAACTTACACCCTTAACATTAATAACCAGTCTCTTAAAGTCGAAGCCGAGGCGGACACACCTTTGCTTTGGGTGCTGCGGGATGAATTGGATATGAAAGGCACCAAGTTTGGTTGTGGTAAAGCCTTGTGCGGCGCTTGTACCGTCCATTTGAATGGAAACCCTGTGCGCTCCTGTTCCATTCCTGTTTCTGCTTTGCAGAATATGAAAATCACTACCATTGAAGGTCTATCCATTGATGGCTCGCATCCTGTACAACGCGCCTGGATGGAGATAGATGTTCCCCAATGTGGCTACTGTCAAGCTGGGCAAATCATGAGCGCTGCTGCATTATTGAATGGTAATAAAAATCCTACAGAAGCTGAAATCGAAACCGCTATGTCGGGCAATATCTGCCGATGTGGCACCTATCCGCGCATTAAGCAAGCGATTGAAAAAGCGATTGAGCTTTCCAAATAATTTGTGCAATGGTATTATATTATTATGATACAATGATTACAAAATCCATAATACTATCGCAGCAAAGCACCAAAACACTAATAAAATGACTCAAAATATAAATCGTCGTAACTTTATTAAAATATCAGGTATTACTGGCGCTGGTTTGCTATTACAAATTCCTCTGGTAGCTAAAGCCAGCAAGCGTTTGAGCGAAAACGCAACCTTTGCCCCTAATGTTTATTTGCAAATCAACACGAATAACAGCATTATTATTTTTGCGAAAAATCCTGAAATCGGGCAAGGCGTCAAAACCTCGCTACCTATGATTATTGCTGAAGAATTGGGAGTCGATTGGAATAAAATTGAAGTGCGTCATGCAGATTTAAATCCGCAATTCGGTGCGCAATTCGCTGGAGGAAGTACTTCCATAAAAACCAATTTTGATACCCTGCGCAAAGCGGGTGCTGCTGCACGAGAAATGTTGGTACAAGCCGCTGCTGAAAAATGGGGATTAGAGGTTACTGATTGTTATGCAGAATCAGGATTTGTATATAATAAAGTAAATAAAAATAAATTAAGCTATGGCGAATTAGCAGAAACTGCCGCTCAATTAACCGTGCCAGAGAATCCCACTTTAAAAGATATAAAAGATTATAAAATCATTGGCAAGCCGATTAAAAATGTTGACATTAAAGCGATTGTAACAGGAGCGCCTATTTTTGGACTGGATGCGAAACCCAAAGGAATGCTAACGGCAACAGTGCTTCGTGCACCAGTGTATGGTGGAACCATCAAAAGCTTTGACGCAACGGAAGCGAAGAAAATTGCAGGCGTTGTGGATGTAATTGAAATCAAACCTACTAGTCCTACCGTTTTAGTGGCAGGTATAGCTGTTGTTGCTAAAAATACCTGGGCAGCAATGAAAGGGCGCAATGCTTTAAAAGTAGAATGGGAATTGGGCGATGGCGCAACCGAAAGCTCTGAAAACATTGATAAACAATTCATTACAAATATCAATAAAAAAGGCGAAATCCAACTTCGGGAAGATGGCAACGTGGATGAAGCTTTTGCTAATGCCGACAAAATAATTGAAGCCACCTACGAAGCGCCATTCTTGTATCATGCCACGATGGAGCCCATGAATTATATTGCTGATGTAAAAGAAGACAGTATAGAATGCTGGGGACCTACACAAGTGCCGGGGAGTGTAGCAGGGCTTGGTGCTCGGATTACAGGTATTCCCAGAGAAAAAATTATCGTTCACCAAAGTCGAATAGGTGGTGGATTTGGCCGGCGTTTAATGGCTGATTACGCTGCTGAAGCCATTTATATTTCGCATTCGATAAAAGCGCCTGTGCAAGTAGTCTGGACACGCGAAGATGATTTGCACAATGGCTTTTTTCGTCCGGCAGGAATGTACAAATTGAAAGCCGGTTTGGACAAAAATGGGAATATTACTGCCTGGCATATCAATGCTTCTACTACCTCTCGCGGCGCGTTCAGCGGTTCGCGCGATTCAGCACACACGACCGAGGTTTTTCCAGATGGTTTTCCAGCAGGTTTTGTTTCGAATTTCAGAATGGAATATACAAAAGTGGATAGCCTAGTGCCTCGCGGGGCTTGGCGTGCGCCGGGGCATAATGCGACTGCTTTTGTTGACCAGACATTCTTGGATGAACTGGCAGTTGCAGCAGGCAAAGACTCTATAAAACAAAGGCTTGAATTACTTGGTGAAGAAGACAAAATGATGCCTTACCGCGATCATGGCGGCCCGGAATATAGCACCAAGCGCTTGAAAAACGTCATCAATCTCGTTGCTGAAAGATCAAATTGGTTTAAACCCGCTCCAAAAGGCATTTATCGTGGCTTTGCTTGCCACTTTATGTTCGGGGCTTATGTCGCTGAAGTAGTAGAGATTTCGCTATTATCGAATGGAATGCCGAAAATTGAAAAAGCCTATGCGGTGGTGGATTGTGGTCTTGTTATCAATAAATCCAATGCTTTGAATCAATTAGAAGGCGGCATTGTAGATGGTTTAGGCGCGGCGATGTTTGGCGGTGTGACGATTGCCAATGGCATGGCAGCACAAAGCAATTTTGATGATTATCGGATGATTCGATTCAAAGAGTCTCCAAAAATTGATGCCTTTTTAGTGGAAAGCACCGAAAATCCTGAAGGATTAGGAGAAATGACATTACCGCCGATTTCGGCTGCGCTGTGCAATGCGATTTATGCTGCTACCGGCAAACGGATATATAAATTACCATTAAAAGATAATGAATTTTTTAATCAAATTTAATTATAGTTGAGGAGTTTAGATGTTGAAAAGTTGAATAACACGATTTTGACAATCTCCTAAACTTCTCCACTCCTAAACCTTTCAACCACGAGCCTTCGCGCTGCTCACCCCATTTGCGCAAAAAACGTTCTGAGCTCTGTGGCTTGTTCTGGCTTCATTCTACCACTTAGCACCAATCGTAGTTCGCGGCGACGGATGGCGCTATCATAGCGTTGTTGCTCTATTTCGGTCAAAGGAAGCACCGGAATAGCAGGAATGGGTTCACCATTATCTCCATCTAAGGCTACAAAAGTATAATAGGCGTGATTGCAACGGCGAGAATTCAAACCTTTTATATCAGCAGCAAAAACTTCCACATAGACCTCCACTGAGGTATTGAAAGCACGCGTGACGGTTGCTTCGAGCGTAACGACTTCACCCATTTTGATCGGGCGCTGGAAAGAAACATGATCCACGGAGGCAGTAACGACGTGGGCTTCGCAATGCTTGCCAGCACAAATACTGGTAGCAATATCCATCCAGCGCAACAAATTACCACCCATCAGGTTGCCCATCGGATTGGTGTCATTGGGCATGACCATTTCAGTCATAATAGCCTTAGAGTCAGCTATTTTTTTAGGAGACATTTTTCTATTATGTTCCATCGGGTGTTGGGTTTATCTGATCATTACGCCTTTTCGATTCAAGAAAAGGAATGGTTGTAAAATTAGATTCTTCAATGCTGCCCTGTACAAAAATGTATTTTTTATCATACATATATCCCTCATATACAAAGCTTACCCAGTATTCATTGGTTATATTAAAAAGCTTTACTTGTATCGGCTCGATTTGAACACAAGCCAATGGCCCAATTTCTTCAAAAAAATGCCGAAGAATCGTTGTACGCTTTTTTTCACCATTCACACTGCCGTATCCTCGGGAATTCACAAGTACACTGGAGATCGATTCATCTTTCAAATTTAACAAATATACATCCCACAGATCCTCTTCATCTTCTATTATCTGATCTTCTCGCGGCGCGATGGCAATAGCCAAATCTTCTACTTTATGAATCGGAATATCTTTTTTCATGCAATGCCATTACAATTTACAATACACATTTCATCCTTCATTGATCGAAGTCCCCATATCATACTCAAAATCAAATACTTGTGCAAAATGTCTTTTGAGCTTGTTTTTAACTTCATCCATTTCCACTTCGTATCCGAGTTCAATGGCCAGTGAAGTCACATCTTTATCAGCGTCGTTAATACCGTAAGGAATGATGTAGCGAAAATGCTCCAGATTCGTATTCACATTAAAAGCAAAACCATGCATCGTCACCCCGCGGCTCAGGTGCACACCTATCGCGCAAATCTTCCTAAGAGGCTTATTATCAGTAGCTTGCAACCACACTCCAGTATAATCCTTCACGCGCCCCGACTCCAACCCATATTCATCCAAAGTGCGAATGACCGCTTCTTCAAGACAACGTACATACCGATGTACATCCGTGAAAAAACATTCCAGATCAAAAATGGGATACCCGACAATTTGACCCGGCCCATGATAAGTAATATCTCCTCCCCGATTGATCTTAAAAAACTCAAAGCCTTTGTCTTCAAGCTCTCCCGTGCTTAACAAAAGATTATCTGTCGATCCGCTTTTACCTAAAGTAAACACAGGCGAATGCTCGCAAAACAATAGATAATGCTGCTGCGCCAAAGTAGTTTTGCCTTCCTTTTGAAGGGTGCGGTTTTGCAATTTGGTCTCCACTAATGTTCGCAAACGCTGCTCCTGGTAAGCCCAGGCATCGCTAAAACGTATCAAACCCAAATCCTGAAAAATCACGCGCTCCATGCTTTTCAAAAATGTCCGCAAAGGTAAGGATAATAATGAAAATTAAAGCGTTTCCAACAAGAGAATTCTGTTTTTTATTTGCAAAAAAAGCCTTAGCTTTGGACTATAAATTCCCATACAATCGCCTGCAAAAAATCAAACACAAGACCCTTTATACAAGACTAATTCATTCTAATTTCCTATGAATCAATATATTTTGAAAAGCATTTTTTTTAAATTTACATCAAACTACTAACATATGAAAATCCCAACAACTACACTCCTGTTATGCCTGGCATTGTCTTTCACGCAGGCCCAAACAACTGCTCCTGATTTCACGGTGACCACTGCAGATGGCGTACAGCGTCAATTGTATAATGATTATCTGAATCAGGGAAAAGCGGTTGTTCTGTACTTATTTTTCACGACTTGCCCTTTATGCAATCAAATTGCGCCTTTGCTAGAACCGTTTTATCAGGAATGGGGCGGCGGCGACGGACCAGTTGAGTTCTTGATGCTCAGTATTTTAACGACAGATGATAATTTAGATGTAGATCGTTATATCGGTTTAAGGAATTTTACTTTTCCTGGGGCCGGTAGCGATGGTGGTGCGCGAGAAGCGATTGAGCCTTATACCAATGGTAGTTTCGGCCCTTATTTAGGAACTCCCGTTTTTATTGTCATTGCTCCCGATAGCACCGTGCAATACGATGTGCGTGGAAGTTCTTACCCTGAAACGATTGATTCGCTTGATGCGGCTCTACGTAGTATAACTGCTAAGCCGGCCCTTCCATTTCAGATTATTGGCGAAGTAAAAACCCTATTGGTATATCGATGGCAAACGTGCGCCCATCTATTAGAAATGTGGATACCGATATTATTACAACAGATACCTCCGGCAAGTTTGATTTTGCTGCCCATTTAGTAACTCGAGATGCTTATACCGCCCGATTCACCAAAACAGAAGAAATAGCTACTAATGGTATTTCTACTTATGATATCGTAAGAGTACAGCGCCATTTATTAGGTATTGAACCTTTTGAATCGCCCTATGAATACTTAGCCGCTGATGTTGATCGCTCTAGCAGCGTCAGCATTGCCGACATTATCCATCTGCGAAAATTAGTACTGAGTATCGAGTCATCGTTGCCGACTTTTCAACCCTGGCTTTTCATCAATGGTAATTATACTTTCTCAAATCAGATTAACCCTTTTGTTGAAGCATATTCAGGGAACGCGACATCGTTCCCAATTACTGCGCAAGGAGTTATTCCTCCTATTTCCGTGATTGCAATAAAAGTGGGTGATCTTGATTTTAATGCAAAATAAAGCGTGTATTTAAAATATTGAAAATGATATTATGACAATAATATGATACGCTGATTGGTAGTGCCTTTCAGGTGTAATTTTATTTTTGCAAAAAATTACACCATGAGAATTTCCCTAATTTTTATTGCTGTTATCATTGCATTATCATGCAATACTACCCAAAAAGTCAAGGATACAAGTACTTACGATGCTACATTAGACACTTTGAAATACGCCCAGGAAGGCAACCTTCGCAATGTAAAACAACTCACCTTCGGTGGCGACAACGCTGAAGCCTACTTTAGTTTCAATGGGAAATACCTCACGCTGCAAGCAACTAGTGACAAATGGGGAACTTCTTGTGATCAGATTTTTTACTTACCGATTTCAGGTTATACAGATGAACGTCCTCCAATGGTAAGTACAGGACAGGGTCGTACTACTTGTTCCTACTTTTTACCGGGAGACAAGCAAATTGTCTACGCATCTACCCATTTAGCAAGTCCGGAATGCCCGGAAACGCCGCGCGTGGTGAACGGCAAATATGTATGGGCAGTGTACGAGAGCTTCGATATTTTTGTCGCGGATTTGAATGGAAAAATTATAAAGCAACTGACCAATACGCCAGGCTATGATGCAGAAGCAACTGTCTCGCCCGACGGGAAAAAAATGGTATTTACTTCCGTGCGTTCCGGCGATTTAGAATTATACACCATGAATTTGGATGGCACAGATGTAAAGCAAATTACAAATGGTTTGGGCTACGATGGCGGCGCCTTCTTCTCACCGGATAGTAAACAAATTCTCTTCCGAGCATCTCGACCCAAAACCGAAGAAGCTCAAAAAAACTATAAAGATTTATTAGCCCAAAGTTTGGTGCAGCCAACTGATATGGAGCTTTATATCTGCGATGTAGATGGCTCTAATCTTCGCCAAATCACAACTTTAGGTGGCGCCAATTGGGCACCGTTTTTTCATCCTTCCGGTAAAAAAATCTTATTCGCATCAAATCACCACAGCCAAGGCGGTCGTCAATTCAATCTCTTTATGATCAACACCGATGGAACAGGCTTGAAACAAATTACATTTGACACTGTTTTTGATTCTTTTCCAATGTTTTCACCGGATGGAAAAAAGTTGGTTTTCGCTTCCAATCGCAACAACGGCGGCACGCGCGACACGAATGTCTTCATCGCCGATTGGGTAGATTAAATGGCATTTGCAGCAACAGTTCGCAGAAGCAGTCGGTGATTTTAGAAAAAATCCATATTTTGCTTCTGCAAACTGCAAACTGCGCATGAAACTTGAATTTCCTAAGAACTTCCTTTGGGGTACGTCCACTTCTGCCGCTCAGACGGAAACTGCTTTCGACCATCAGTGGAAAGGTTTTGTTACTAGAGACGAGTTCGTTTTTGAACGTACCACCGACCATGAAAAGCGCAGAGAGGAGGATATTGAATACATCCGGCAATTTGGCTCGGTGTATCGCTGTGGCATAGATTGGTCGCGGCTGCAACGCGCCCCTTATGCCGATTTTGACGAGGCTACGGTCGCTGAATACCAGGATTTTTTTACAAAACTGAATAACAGTGGCACAAAAATTCTGCTCGTGCTACACCACTTTGCCCATCCCTACTGGTTTGAACAAAATGGTGGCTGGCTCAATCGCGACAATATTCCTACCTTTATAGACTATGCTCGTCAATGTATTACGCATTTTGGAAAGTTTGTATTTAACTGGAATACATTCAACGAGCCTAATGCTTACGCGATTTGCTCTTATCTGCTCGGAATGTTTCCGCCTCAAAAGCGAAATTATATCAAAGCCAATCGAGCGCTTCGCCATATAATGATGGCGCATAGTATTGTCTATGATTTGATAAAGCAGCAATTCCCGGATCACTGGGTAAGCGTTTCGCTTAATATGTCCTATTTTAAGCATTTGAACACCGCCGGATACATTCCTGCACGTTTTGCCGATTGGTGGTACAATCGCCGCAGCGCCAAGGTTTTCCTGTCGAAAATGGATTACTGGGGCATTAGTTATTATGCTTACGTGCCGATGAATCCTTTCCCGATTACTGAATTGGACAATCCGGGTAGATTGGATAAGCTCAAAATTCGCCATGATAAAATGTGGGGCTACAACCCAGATGGGCTGGGCATTCTATTAAAACGAGTTTTTAAATGGCGCAGAATGCCGATTATTCTAGTCGAAAATGGGATTTGTACAGATGACCCTTCCGAAAGAATCAAAAGCATTAAGGAATATTTGAAAGTGATTTATGATACCATGCAAATGGGCGTTGACATTCGAGGCTATATTCATTGGAGTACCTGGGACAATTTTGAATGGAATCTCGGCCCGAGCTATCGTTTTGGCTTGGTACACGTCAACAATTTCACCAAAGACCGCACCATGACTGAAGCCGGACGTTTTTATGCCAATATCACCCAAGAAAATGCAGTGGACATTTAATATGAAGTGGGAAGTCGGAAATTTTACCAAGTAAAAATAGGATCAAACCAAATGTAAATGAAAAAAATACTATTCATTTTATTGATTTTCAATACATTAATCAGTATTGCACAAAACGGAACTCCCTTAACTGGCGGCGCTCGCGGGGCTGCAATGGGTAATGCCTCCGTCGCTTTCACCGACATCAATAGCGCTTTCAGCAATCAAGCGGGTTTGGCAAACTTGCAAAGCCTTTCTTTCACAGCCTTAGCTGAACAACGCTTTTTTATTAGTGAATTGCAAACACTTTCGGTAGCAGCAGCTTTGCCTACTGCCTCAGGCACATTTGGGTTAACCATTAATCACTTTGGTTTTGAAGGTTTTAATCAACAAAAAATCGGCGTCGCGTATGCACGCAAACTCTTGGATGAGCTTTCGATTGGTGCGCAAATTCTGGCGCTTAATACTCGAATCCCGGAATATGGAAGCAAGGCAAGTTTTACTTTCGAGCTGGGGTTCTTGATGCAAGTCCTGCCAGAATTGAGACTTGGGGTTCATACTTATAGCCCTATGCAAATCGAATTGGTAGAAGGTGAAAATTTACCGACGGTTTTTAAAATTGGTCTAGCATATCTGCCATCCGAGCGCGTCACTTGTTCAGCGGAGGTGGAAAAAGACATCGACTTCCCTGCGCGCGCCAAGTTTGGCATTGAATATCAATTAGTTGAGCAATTCAATCTTCGAGTCGGCGCGGCCACCAACCCTACCAATCTCGCTTTTGGCGTGGGCTATGGTCTCAAAAATGGCTTGATATTTGACCTTGCTTCTGTATATCATCAATTCCTCGGCTTCACGCCGACCGTAAGCGTTTCTTTTCAAAGAAAAAAATCGTAGCGCCGATTGACCATTGGTGATTTTAAATATGAAAAATATTTTAATTGTTACTGCTACCGCGTTTGAAATTGCGCCTTTGCTGGATTATCTGAAAAAAATTTTATCGAACACGAACCATTTCATTTTCAGAAAGGCGAAAAAAGTGTAGCCGTTCTGATCACGGGCGTGGGCTTACCGTTGACAGCTTATGCGATGGGGAAAGTGTTGACAACGAAGCGTTATGATTTGGCTATTAATGCTGGCATTGCGGGTGCTTTTAATCGAGAATTGCCAATTGGAGAAGTCGTAGAAGTGATGTCCGATCGTTTCGCCGATCTTGGCGTAGAAGAAGCAGACGGCAGCTTTACCGATATTCATACTTTAGGCTTGATCGATCCAAATCAAGCGCCTTTTCAAAATGGTGAATTGCAAAATCCGAATCCTGGTAATTTTTTACCCACAGTTAAAGGATTCAGTGTCAATAAAGTACATGGTTTTGAGCCTAGTATCGAAGCCATTCGCCAACGTTTTCCGGCTGATGTAGAAACGATGGAAGGCGCAGCATTTTTTTATGCTTGCTTAATAGAAAATCAAAAATTCCTGGCGATCCGCGCCATTTCCAACTATGTAGAATCCCGCAACCGCGATAATTGGAATATTCCATTAGCGATTGAAAATTTGAATAAAATTTTGATGGAAATTATAAAATTTTAATAAAGCCATATGCAACCCTCCGAAGCGATCGCCCTCATCCAGCATCCGCTCCTCTCCCACTCTACGGAGCAAGTTTGGGCGGATTTGGGCTGCGGTACAGGCACATTTACGTTGGCATTGGCGGCTTTATTAGCTCCACCCGGGCTTATTTATGCTTTGGATAAAGATAAAATAGCACTAAATAAAATCCCAAATCATTATAATGATATAAATATTAAAAAACATATCGGTGATTTCATGGAAGATGATTTACATTTTGACAGTTTAGATGGCATTTTGATGGCAAATGCTTTACATTATGTAAATAATAAAGTAAAATTAATTAATAAGTTAAGTACGCATTTAAAAGAATCCGGCAGTTTTTTGATTATAGAATATGAAACCGACCGCGCGAATCCCTGGGTGCCCTACCCTATTCGTTTTCAGGCTTTGAAGCAATTATTTATAAATGCTGGCTTTTCTTCTGTCGAAAAGCTTGGGGAAATGCCTTCTCGCTATCAGGGCAAGATGTATGCAGCGTTGATTCGGTGATACGGCTCTGGATTTTAATAGCATAGTAGCAAAATTTGCATTCTTATTATAGGAGCATTTTATTGCTAAAAAAAATAAGCGTTACACTACCTGTAATGTAACACCTTCTTTTATATCAAGAAAAGCGATTTATGAAGCGGTATTATTTTTAATTTTGGATCGTGGAAGTACCATATTCGGAGGCGACCATCTGCCTTAACTGCTTGCGTGCATAGAAAATGCGGCTCTTCACGGTGCCAATAGGCAATTTCATATGGTCAGCAATCTCTATATAATGATAGCCCTGATAAAACATCAAAAATGATAGTTTATGCTCGTGCGATAATTTATTTATTATAGCTGCTAACTCTTCCTGCATCATCCTGGAAATAGCTTGATTAGCAACTGTTTTATTTTCCATTGCGTACTTAATTTCCTCGATTGATAAGCTTACTTTATTACGGATTCTTGTTCTCCGATATTCATTGATAAAAGAATTACGCATAATAGTAAATATCCAGGATTTGAAATGCGTACCAGGCTCAAAACGGTGCAAATTGGAGTAAGCCAGCATAGCCGTTTCTTGAAGAAGATCCTTGGCATCCTCTTTATTTTTGGTTAATTTGAGGGCAAAATAAAATAAGGAACTTCGAAGTTTATTAAAAATATCATGAAATTCTGTATTATCCATAACTATCAGTTTTAGGTGTTTTGATTCTAATAAGTACTAAAAAATTATAATTAGTCGGTCTTCGGTAGAGCCAGGATGCAATACCTGTTAGCGTATCTATGATTTCTCGAAGTTGCTTCATTTCTGTTTTTTATTATATTTATTTGATTGTAAGTCAATGTGTTTGATTTAAAACGTATTAGTAGATAATACAACTTGCCTGCTCGCGTACTGCGTACTTGGATCGTCTTCTGCTGTGATAAAGATTTTATTTGGTTTTGAGGAAGATATAGTTTTGAAAGAGGCTTTCAATGTTTTTGAAAAAGTACTGCTGGAGCTATCTAGTTGGCCTATATTTTGAGGCATTTCCTGACCCGTCACCATCCACACCACATAGGTTTGATTCGGTGGTTGAAGTCTTGATACTTCTGCGAGATTTGTTATCTCTATATGAATAGTATGATTATTATTATCATCTTTATCTACCTTTACATAACCTTGCGCGGCCGGTACAACGGAGGAAGTTAAAAATGATACCTTTTGGCTACACGCACTAAATGAAAATAGTAACCCTATCGCCAACAGTCCCCGGAACACATTCTTTATAAAAGAATTTACATCGATCGTTTTCATTTGGATTTTAATTTTAGAAAATCATGGAGCAAAATGCCTCCTGATTTTTTATTACAGATATTAGTAAACATTGATTTTCAATTTTACTGCGTTTGCATTCATCACTTCTCTTCAAAAATACCTTCTTATATAAAATAAAGCGTTATACAATTATTAAAATGATTTATACAATTCCCAGTTTTTTGGCTACGTGATAGCTTCTTCAAAAGTGGTGAGTTGAGTGGTGATAGATTCCAGATATTGCTCAAAATCAACGATATAAATGCCTTTTCCATTATCAGAAAGAAACAAAGGTGTTTCGCCTAATAAATGGTAGCGTTCTGAAAATTTCTTTTGAATCATCATCGTAACGCCCAGAATTTCATTCATGAGTTGATCTTGCAGCCGTATCATAATTCGTATCCGCTTTTTATGACGGTAAGAATCATTTTAAACCGCCCGTTTGGCTTTACAAAATTGGAGGCATGAGCAGGAATGACAATGGATCCGCCGGTTGCCAATATATGGGATACCCCGCTAATCACGATTTCTGCTTGCCCTTCAATGATTTGAATAAAGGTGTCAAAGGGCGTTGTTTTTTCGGTTAAGCCTTCTCCACTGTCAAATGACATCACGCTGATATTTCCGGTTGATTTTTTTAAAATTGTTTTAATCACGACGGAATTTAAAAGATATTCTATGATCTCCACTGTGATATGCACTTTGGCCTTTTCAATTTCAAGCGTTTCCATTATATTGATTTATGAAGTCTATCAAGACTTATGTTTACCTCCGCGGCCTTTTGCGTCCGGCTTGGGTGCAAATGCTTCGAGGGTGGGGTCTTTTTCTCCGATTTTATTTTCTTCCTGGTAAGAAGATTTTATTTTTGTTTTGCCCGATTTTTTGTCTGCCGGCGCTTTTTTCTTGTTTTTAGAACCTTTATCTTTACTCATTTTTTTAGTTTTTGTCATTACTTGTCAAATCCTTCAAGGCTTGTCCAAGCTGATCCATGTTACGATTAAAATCATTTTTAAAATTTTCCCATTGTTCTTTTCCATCCGCTTTGTAATCGTCCATCGTTTTTTTCATGTCTGTGTTCTTTTGTTCCAGTTCCGCTATTTTCTTTTTATAATCCGCTTTAATATCTGCTTTTTCATTTTCTATCCTGGTATTAAACTCCACGATACTCTGGTCGTTTGCAGCAATCTTCTCCGCCGTTTCTCTTCTATAATTTTCTACATCTGCTAAATATGCTTCATTGGCTTCTTCCAATTTTTTATTTGCCGCTTCCACATCTTCCTGAGCCTTCTCCACATTTTGGGCAGAAGTATTGCAGCCAGCTAATAGGATACCTGTTGCCATAACAAAGGTAGCCAGCATAAAAAATCAAGTTATTCTTTTTCATTTCTTGATATTTTTATTTAGTTGTTTTTAAAGTACCGTTTAACGAAAATACCGCTAAACGGTAGCTTTTAATGAAAGCAGCTAATTAAAGCGCCGCGATAACTTGCTGTAATTCCTCTTTGGTTTTACCAAGTTTGGTTTGAATTTTTTCAAACATCTCCCCTTTCTTACCATCTTCAAAGGTCAGGTCTTGATCTGTTAAGACTGGGAATTTCACCTTAAGCTTTGCCTTCTGATCGTTCCAGTTTGATTTTACTCCTTTAGTGTCCATTTTACTTACTTTTATGTGAAAGAACTTCCACAATACAAAGATGCGCTCTTTATGTCTGGAAGGTGTTACATTATTATAGTAAAGAGTTGCATGATTCACACATTTACATTTTGCGCAGCGTGTATCATGTTAAAAAGCCTCCAGTGTTATTACCAGAGGCCATGTTCAGGGATTATGCAGAAAAAAAACTGTTTAACAAATGGTTTTATTTGGTTTGGTGATCTTGGGCTTCGTTTATATTATTACTTTGTCTGTGCTTGATAATTCTCAAAATGCCCCTACCTAAAGATTGAACGACTTCGGGATTTTTCACAACTATATTTGTTATGCTGAGTTGCAAAACAGTGCCGAGCAATCTTCTAAATGGACTATTCGATACATTCACAAACAATGCTTTAGAGAGATAACCAGCGGTCAGCCCGACGGATACAGTCAAGATATTGTCTTTTATTTCCTGGGATGCAGCGGCTTCTCTGAAAGTGCTTTTGATGAGGTTGATGGGTCTTATGCTATCATAGGCTATATGGAATTGTTCTCTCATTACTTTTCCTTCCTCCTTCTGCTTATTTTCCAATAGGAGAATGGCGGCTCTAAGATCGGTTTCTGAATTTATTTTTTGCATGATGCTTAATATTATTGAAGCGCTTGTTTAATGATCAAACCGCTAACGGGCTTTGCAAGCCATTTATGAAGAAAAAAAATGTAATATGATCCCCATTACTAAATAAAATGCTGCCACAATAAAAAAGCCATAATAATATTTACCCAACAACTCCCCCAGCCACAGCGCAATACCTATATTCAATACAAGGACAAATAAGGAAATACTAATAATAACACTCAGCCGTGATACTAATGAAGTCACCACAATCGTAATGGTTTCCAATAGTTTGAGCTTGGAAAGTTCATAGGTCGTCCTGCTGTATGTTTCCACTCTTTCAAATAATAATTCGATGGAGCTTGCCGGTGTTTCCATACATTTATTTTTTATAGTTTGTATCGGAGCTCAGTTCCTCTGCAACTTTTTCTGCTTTTTTTCTTCCCATTTTCTACCATGCGGGTTGCTTCTTCTTGCACTGTTTCAAATTTCTGAGCAACGCTGTTAATAAAATCGTTGAATTTGGCGCTTAATTCTTCTGCATAATCTTCGCCTTTTTTAGAAATTTTCTTCCGCGTGGAAGAACCTTTATCTGGCGCAAATAAAATGCCTAAAGTAGCGCCGACAGCAACACCCGCCAATACACCTAATAATACTTTTCCTGCACTCATGATTCTTATTTTTTGATATTAATTAAAAAGTTACTGAATGAAAAATTCAGCATAAGTAAATAATTTACACAACCGTATTATTTTACAGCGTTATATTCTTTAAAGTTTCTAAAAGCCCAAATATCTGGAGTAGCCAAATGACGACGACAATTACAACAACCCCATTAAGGATGTTTTTAATTTTGCGATCCATGGGAATGTAAGTATTCACCAACCAAAGGACAACTCCTGCAACAACCAATATGAGTAAAATATTTAATAAAGGCATGGTAATGAATTTAATAATGATTAAAGTCAAAGTTAATTCAATTGATACTTTATATCGTTACATAATTCTCGTTAAGAGTTGTATGATTCACACATTTAGAGTATCTTTTATATAACAAAAAATCACTTTTACCTCATCATTAGTAAAAGTGATCCTTGTTTTTTAATGCAAGCCATTAAAATCTATAACCCAAAGAAACTTGACCCACAGAATTTTTGCCTTCGCTCAAAAATGGTTTGGCATTTTCTTCTGTCACATTCAAAAACCCCTGATTGTAACGAATCCCAATCAAAAATTTATTGAAATTAAAGCTTAATCCCCCTGTAAGACCCGCATCAAATTTATTAAAGGCATCTACAACAACCGTGTTTTCATTATACACTTTATAATCAGGTGTAGAGATCAAATAGGAAGCGAAGGGGCCCAACTGTACATCAACGCTACCTAACTTAAAAGCCACCGGCAAAAAGAAATCTACGTAATTCAGTTCCAGCGTTTGACGCTCGCCAAGTGGCTCAAAATCAGCGCCCTTAAGCGAGTAGCTCAATTCGGGTTGTACCGACATAAAGTTGGATACCACTGGTAAATCTGCAAAAATACCGGCATGATAGCCAAACTTTTCGCTTTTATTGGGTAATCCATCAAATGATATGTTGGAGACATTCAAACCCGCTCTTATTCCAATCTTAGCTTGAGATTGAGCTACCAAAGGTAACAGTAGTAAGGCTAAAACCATCAAAACAGCTATGTTCGCATATTGCGTTTTCATAATAATGTTAAATTTTAAAGAAATTAAATGAAGTTAAAAACCTTGAATTATTCATCATAAAAATTTTATCTTCATGATGAATAATTTTCACCCTGCTAATTCACCGCCTCTTTCGCTTCCGATTTCATTTTTTCATTCGCATAAATAGCGATCTCAACTCGCCGATTTTGTGAACGGTTTTCTTCGGTATTATTGGAAACTGCTGGCTGACCTTCGCCATCGCCCTGAATACGAAGGCGAGTATTGCTAACTCCCTGGGATGCAAGGTAGTTCGACACCGCAGCCGCCCGATCTTCGGATAGATTTTGATTGAATGCCTTGCTGCCCACATTATCGGTATGCCCCACAATCATTAAATCCGTTTCTGGATTTTCTTTCAGGGTTTCTGCAAATTTTTGAAGGTCTATTTTATTAGATTCTTTCAGATTTGCTTTGCCGAAGTCAAATAGCAATTGGCTATTAAAGGTCAATTTGATACCCTCTCCAACCCTTTCCACGGTTACTGTTTCCCCTAATTCTTCTTCCATCTTTTTAGCCTGCTTGTCCATTCTATTGCCAATCACCGCGCCGATTGCGCCGCCGACCGTTGCACCCAGAATAGCACCCAATGCTGTGTTTTTGCTTTTGTTACCGATCACTCCACCGATAACCGCGCCAGAAGAAGCGCCGATTACAGCACCTTTTTCCGTTTTATTCATACCGGTTTTGCCTTCCGTTTGTGTTTTCTGGGCACTTTTGCACCCAACTAATAAAGTGCTGGATAACATTATACCAATAAATAGATTTCTCATAGTATCATTAATTTATTAGAAATGAATTAAAATACAAGGCCAACAAGGTGTTGAACCATTTACATATCATATAATATGCTGTATTTTTATATTGTAAGAACAGATTTTAAACAATCTTCCTGCCCTGAATAACCCTGAGCAGTACTACAATGACTGCAATAACAAGCAAAATGTGGATGATGCCTCCGGCATTGTAACCTACAAATCCGACCAGCCACCCAATAACCAATATAGCTGCAATGATATACAATAAGTTTCCCATGATGTTTATAGTTTAGTTATTAAAATTAAAATTGGCACATTTGATGTACTCCTCGGATCTATGTTATAATAATTTCAGAGCAAAAGAATTAATAATAGCACGATAATTATTACAGAACCAAGCGAAATATACACGCCTCTATTAAGCGCCTTCAATTGTTTTTTTATCGAGCGCGTTTCCTGGCGTAATTCTTTCTTTTCGTCCGAGCTTAATGTTGACTTATTTATTGCCTGGATTTCAGTTAGTCTAAGGGTTAAGGCATTTACTTCTGCCGATTCAACAGGCGCAGCTACTGGAACGGGGTTTGTTCCGATCACTGCTTTCATTTGCATTGGAATAAATGAGAATAGCATAAATGCTACCGCAACACATAGTGTATATCTTTTCATGTTAATAGTTCGTTTAAAATGTGAAGGAATTTTACATTACAAAGATGCGCTCTTTATAATCGGAAAGCATTATACAATTAAAGGAAAGAGTTGCATGATTCACACATCCTCCAAAGTGATGCGTCTTTTATCTTTGAGTTGCTTGAAAAAAGTAGGCGTCAATCCGGTGACTTTTTTGAATTGTTTAGACAAATGCGCCACGCTGCTGTAGTTGAGTTTGTAGGCTATTTCGGTAAGGCTCAATTCATCATATAAAAGCAATTCTTTTACGCGTTCAATTTTATGCGCAATTATATAATGTTCGATCGTAATACCGGTTGTTTCTGAAAAAAGATTGGCAAGGTAGGTATAATCATAATTCAGTTTTTCACTCAGATAATCCGAGTTCTTTATAGGTGGTAATTCATCAGCATAATGTATCATCCCTACAATTACATTCTTTATTTTTTCAATCAGTATCGCTTTTTTATCGTCCATCAAACCCAGCCCGGATTTTAATAAAGCTGCTTTAAGTTGCTTTCGTTGTGCTTCGCTCAGGTCTTCCTGCAACTCTACCTGCCCCAAATCTACTGCACCGTAATGTACTCCAAGTTTATCCAATTCAGCCTTTACGACCATTTTGCAGCGAATCGAAACCATATGTTTGATGTATATTTTCAAGTGTGTTTTTTTAGTTAAAGGTGCAAGACATATAGTCATCCCTCAATTAAAATTGATTTACAAAAAAAAACTGATAATCAATTAGTTATATAAATTTAAAACAAAAATTTTCAAGATTAAGTTCATTAATCGTACGCAGCTATTTGGTCGCCAGTATCTATGCGTACTTCAGAATTGCAAGGCTTCATAAAAGCGATAAACGCAGCGCTGAAAACTTCGTGTTGCAAGAATTTTGGGAGCATCGCAACAATCTTTATCGGAAAAATATGCAACCCAATCCCACTTCCCATCGTCAAAGGTCGAAAATAATAGGTGCTTCTACTTTTGTGCTTTACTTTAGGGCGAATTTTTTCAGGAAGCATCCAAGCATGGAGGACGATATTCAAATGATTGAGGCGGTTCTACAAGGCAACCAGGCAGCATTTCAGCGACTGGTGGAGCAGTATCAGCATTTTGTCTTTACAATCGCTTTGCGCATTTTGAAATCGAGGGAAGAAGCGGAGGAAGCCGCCCAGGATGTATTTATAAAAGTGTATAAAACGCTGGGAAATTTTGAAAAAAAGTCGAAATTTAGCACCTGGTTATATACGGTTGCATATCGCACAGCCATTGACACAGCAAGAAAAAAACAGCTTTTGACCGATTCGATTGACGACGATCAGGCTTTTTTACAATTGGAGGATTCAAAAAATACGCCCTTGCAGGATGTTCAACAACATGATTTGCAAGGTCAATTGCAGGAAGCGATTCAAAAACTGAAACCGGAGGATGCGGCTTTGATTACTTTGTACTATTTGAATGAAAAAAGCGTTAAAGAAATAACCGAAATTACAGGCTTAACCGAAACCAATGTAAAAACCAAACTACACCGAACGCGCGAAGTATTGCGAGAGCATCTGACCGAACAACTTCAAGCAGAAGTGAAAGATTTAATATGAAAGAGCAGGACATTCATCATATTTGGAAATATCTTGATAACGAAGCAACGCCTTCGGAGCGAGGCCAATTGCAAAAGCGTGCCACCGATGATGAAGCGTTTAATGCGGAGCTTCAAACGCGCCAGCAATTGAATCATGCCTTGCAGCAAATGGAAACAGAGCAACCTTCCATGCGCTTTATGATGAATGTAATGGACAAGCTGCCGCAATTGTATAAAAAAATTATAATAAAACCCTTGGTCAAGCCGATTTGGGTAAAAGGATTTCTTTATACTTTGGGAGCATTAGCAATCGCTTATGCCGGAGCGGTCGTGCAATATATGCAAAGTACTGAAAAAACAACTTCGATTTCCTTGCCCGGCGTAGAAGCTGTCGGCAATGCTTTGGCGGGATTGCCTACTCAAGTTTGGGTAATGTTAGGTGTCCTTTGTTTCAGTTATTTATTTTTTGTAATATTGGATCGGCAATTGAAAAAACGATTTGCTAAGAAGAGTTGAGGAACTTATAAGTTTAGGAGTTTATCAGCTTAGCCTCTTTCAACTCCTAAACCCATCAACTCAACTCCTCATCTTTTAAACATCAATCTTTCTCCTTTTTTATCTTCAAAAAACTGTCCATTCTGATACGCCAAATGTCCACTGACAATAGTATTTTCAACCCTTCCAGTGAACTCCTGTCCTTCTAATGGCGACCATCCACATTTATACAAAATATTACTTTTATTTACTTTCCATTTAGTATTAATATCAAATATTGCAATATCTGCCCAATAACCTTCATCCAAAAACCCGCGTCGGTCTATTTGAAAACAAATCGCTGGTGCATGGCACATTTTTTCCACGATTCGTTCCAACGAAATCAAGCCTTTATGATAAAATTCTAGCATAATATTTAGTGAATGTTGCACTGAAGGCCCGCCTGATGGCGCACTGAAATACTTATTTTGTTTTTCCTCAAGGGTATGAGGAGCATGGTCAGTAGCCACTACATCCAAGCGATTATCCAATAAAGCCGGAAGCAACGCTTGCTGGTGTTCTTTACCTTTCACAGCCGGATTCCATTTAATTTTAGTGCCCAAACGAGCATAATCATCCGCATTGAACCAAAGATGATGCACACAAACTTCCGCCGTGATGCGTTTTTGCTCCAAAGGAATATCATTTGTAAATAAATCGAGTTCATCTTTAGTTGAAATATGTAAAATATGTAATCGGGTATCATGTTTTTTGGCTAACTCTACTGCCAAAGTCGAAGATTTTAAACAAGCTTCTGCATTGCGAATGTGCGGGTGCATTTCAATGGGCACATCTTCACTGTATTTTTCCTTGAAAATCAATTCATTGGCACGTATAGTCGCTTCATCCTCGCAATGCGTAGCAATCAGCATTGGTACTTGAGAAAACAGGGTTTCTAAGGTATTTGGTGCATCCACAAGCATATTTCCTGTGCTTGAACCCATGAAAACTTTAATGCCGCAAACGGTTTTTGGATTGGTTTTTAAAACTTCCTCCAGGTTATCGTTGGAAGTTCCCATAAAAAAGGAATAATTCGCCAGCGATACTTGTGCAGCGCGGTCGTATTTCTCTTGCAATAACTGCTGGGTTAGCGTCGGCGGCTTTGTATTGGGCATTTCCATAAAGGAAGTGACGCCCCCGGCAACGGCGGCACGCGGCTCGCTGTAAAGGTCGGCCTTATACGTTAATCCTGGTTCACGGAAATGAACCTGATCGTCAATAATTCCTGGAATTATATATTTACCTTCGCAGTTTAACTCTAAGTTAGCGGCTCTATCAATCTGATTATCAATCTGTTCAATAAAACCATTTTTAATAAAAATATCGCCGGAAATGATTTTTCCTCGGTTGACAATTTGAGCGTTTTTAATTAAGATCGTTTTCATGATATGGTACACTGATTATTATGATATTTATTTAAGTATTTTAGAAACAAGTGGAAATAAGTTGTTTTGGTTTTGGCTTGGGTCATTTGCAATTATAGTTTATTCGTTCACTGCTCTCGTGGGGTATGTCTGGTATCTGGCATCTAAAAATATTACTACTTTTGCAAGTCTGAAAAATAAGCTTAAAAATGGAACACAACAAAGATATTCTGCAAACAAAAGTAGGTGTTTTGGGTGGTGGTCAATTGGGAAAAATGCTGGCGCTGGCTGCAGGCAACTGGCATTTGCCTATTTATTTTTTGGATGAATCCCGGGATTTTCCGGCCGGGCCTTTTGCAACAGGTTTTACCGAGGGTTCTTTTAAGAATTATGATGATGTATATAATTTTGGTAAACAAGTAGATATATTAACAATAGAGATTGAACACGTTAATACAGATGCGCTTTTACAATTAGAAAAAGAAGGCAAAAAAATCTTCCCTCAACCCTCTGCTCTCAACATTATCAAGGATAAAGGCCTCCAAAAACAATTTTATAAACAACATCAACTTCCAACCTCCGACTTTCAATTTTTTGATAGCGGCGAAGCCATTAAAAATGCTATAACGGCGGGTCAACTCCAGTTTCCTTTTGTACAAAAATCCCGCACCGCAGGTTATGACGGTCGGGGTGTGGCGATTATTCGCTCAGAGGCGGATTTGCAAAATAAATTATTGCCAGAAGCCAGTGTAATAGAGGCATTGGTGGGTATTCAAAAGGAATTGGCGGTGATTGTCGCGCGCAACGAGCATGGAGAAGTGGCAGCTTTTCCTACGGTGGAAATGGACTTTAATCCTGAGGCGAATTTGGTCGAATGGCTGGTATGCCCCGCAGATGTTGATCCGAAGATCGAACAGGAGGCAGAAGATTTGGCAAAAAGAGTTATTGAAGCGTATGGCATTTGTGGCTTACTGGCGGTAGAATTGTTTTTAACCAAGGATAATCAACTATTAATCAACGAAGTAGCGCCTCGTCCGCACAATAGTGGGCATCACACGATTGATAGTTGCTTCACCTCCCAATTTGAGCAGCATTTGCGTGGCATTCTGAATCTTCCGCTCGGCAGCACCAAAATGAAATCGCCCTCGGTTATGGTGAATTTACTTGGCGCAGAAGGCTTTAGTGGACCAGCATTTTATGATGGTTTAGAGGATTGCCTAGAGATAGAAGGTGTAAAAATTCATTTATACGGCAAAGCCAACACCAAACCCTTCCGGAAAATGGGGCATGTAACTGTGCTGGCGGAAAGAATGGAGCAGGCTAAGCAAAAAGGCTGAAAAGGTGCAACAAATATTGCGAGTTATTACTTAGCCTGTGAATGTCATCTATTAGCAAAAATTATCCTTGCGGATTGATTGTCAGCGCAAAAAGAATTAGCTAATTTGTTCCATTAAATCAAAATTGAATTAGCCATGAAAAAAATTTTATTATTCGGTTTGCTGATAGCAAGCCTTGCACTCACGACCGCTTGTGACACAAGTAGCCGAACTACTGCCGACTCCAGCCCGATGAATCAGCAATTCAACAATTCTTTAGCCGATGTTTTGCGCAAAAACACTGGATTGCAAGTAATGGGTAGCGGCGATAATGTACAGATTTTGGTGCGTGGTGTTTCCAGCATCAAATTGAATACCCAACCTTTGTTTGTTGTAGATGGTGTGCCTATTGGCAATGACTACGCTTCGGCCAATAATTTGGTCAATCCGAACGAAATTACCGATGTAAAAGTACTGAGAAGTGCTTCTGAATTAACTCAATGGGGCGAAAATGGCAACAGCGGTGTGATCATCATTAAAACGAAAAACAGCGCAAAGAATTAAGAATTTTTTCTTTTACTGCTTAACAATAAGGCATCACCCGACTGTACCGTGATGCCTTATTCTATTTTGAATTGGCGGATAAGGATAGCGCCGCTTAATTTTAAATCTGAACTCAGCACAATCATTTGCTCCTTTGTGCCATCATCCACCGAAACCGCAATCGTATTGGGCGGGATGTCTCCCAAATCTTCTGCATGAAGAATTAGAAAATTATTATCTGCTTTGAGCGTAACCGGAATGCCGAGTTTATTTTTAGAAACCCGATGCCGACTAAGAATACGTTCCCCGTTCAAAAATAAGGTCACCACGTCTCCATCCACCGTGCCGCTGTCCCATACCTGAATGCGAACGTTCGGCTTTTTCACTTCCACCACTCGAGAGATGCGTACTTCCCGATGTTCTTGGGTTTCATAATTCACGGAATTTTGCGCTTCTAATTGTCTGAATTGCTGCGTCACTACTGGCTTTTCCAGATAAACTGTACCCGGTGCACAGCGACCTGTTGTTGGCGTATGCCCTTCGATATAACCTTCCCAATTACCTTCCAGGATAAAACGACTTCCCTCGCGCCGAAGCTTTAGCCTTGCTGATTTAATGCACCATTTCCATTTGGAATCCGTTTTATCAATTATTGCCAACTCTTTGATTGTCAGAATGCTATCCTGAGCATTAAACGACCATTCCAGGCTATGATTGGCGCTACCACCGTTATCTTCGGAAACTATATTGGATCGTCCTTTAGAAATTGCATCCAAGTTTAATTCATAAAAAAATCCATAATCGCGATCAGATTGAGAGAGATGACCCGTCCAGCGCCCTTCCCAAGTGAAAGGCTCTTCTTTTTCCAGAATCGTTTCTTTAAATGCGCTTTTTCGGGAAAGTGCAATATTTCCGGGCGTGCAGCGATCCGCTTTCCAGTTGCCTTTCAGCCATTCCAAGTCTCCTTCATTCGACCATTGTAGCGTGATGTACTTCAGAGCACCAACCGCCATTTTTGGGCATCGTTTGTTCCAACTCTTGCAATACCAATTCTTTGCCATCCCAAAAGCCTGTGATTACGAATCGAGCCGAATCCCTGCCAACGGGCGCACGCGAGTACGAAGTGCCTGTGATGGATTGATCCTTATGGGAAATATTGATTTCGTAATAAAATGTATCGGCTTTGCCCGATTGCGTCAACACGCCTTTCCATTGCCCCGACAAGTTTTGGGCTGAGGCAGCGATTATTTGTATAAAAAAAATAAAATATGTTAATTTTTTCATTGTACCGCCAGGATATGAACTAAGGGAAAATAAAACCCGTTAATTTAATAGTACTAACGTCAAAATGATAATTATCATTCCCTTATGTGATGCTTATCATTTTACCTTCAAAAAAGCCAATCATATCTTGCATTGCAAATTTGAAATTATTTTAATAAAAACAGTAAACTATGACCATACAAGTGAACGCCCCATTCAAAATAAGCGACAACCTCCAGGCACTCATTGAAGACAAAATTGGAAAACTGGAAACATTTTACGAACGCATCCACGAGGCCGAAGTTTTTTTCAAGGATGAAGAAAATTCAAATCAACAAGCCCCAAAAGGGAATACGGTAGAACTTAGACTGCATGTACCGGGCAATATCCTTTATGCTGAATTCAGCGACGAGACTTATGAAAAAGCCCTTGCGGAAACAGTAGAAAAGATGCGCCGTCAACTGATTAAACATAAGGAAAAAGTGAATCCATACTAATATTATTTTTTAGACTACAGCCAATTTCTCTAACCATTTAATTCCGAAACCATGACTATTCGCATCCATTCGCCTTTTCAATTAAGCGAGCCACTACAGCAGCAGATCAATGATCAAGCGGAGCGATTGCAGCGCTTTTTCGATCGCATTATTTCTACGGAAGTGTATTTTCAAGAAACGCCTGCCGGGCAAACCAAGCTCAGTAGCAAAGAGGTAGCACTCAAGGTGCATATCATGCGGCGGGTACTATATGCTTCCGAATGCGCCAAAAATTACGAAGATGCGCTACGCAATGTGATCGAAAAAATGCGCCAACAACTCAAAGCGTACGAAAATGAAATGAAAATTTATTAGCCTTTATTTATCGCAATTGCACAATTGAAAAAACAGTCTGATTAGGCTTCTTGATTACGGTTTTGCCGTCAAGAACAATATTGCTGTCTTTGCGATCTTCATCGCAAATGATGAAAATCGTGCGTTCATCCAGGAAGCAAAGCCCTTCGCCTTTATAAGGAATTTCGAGGGGCTGATCGCCATTTTTTACGAGTAGCGGCGCTTCTCCTCGCTCAAGGCGATTCATCGATAAGATCCAGAGATAAGAAGCAAGGGTTTTCGTTTTTTCATCCGTGCCTTCCTCGCGGGAAGTAGATGCGATCAAACTATTGCTCGGCGCATGATACACCAAATCAGAAATAGCAGTCATATTGCCGTTGACCACTGGTTTGTACTCATATATTTTTTTGAAAGTGGGGTTGATTTGAATACCATTTTGAGCATCTGTATATGTTGTTTCCAACAAAGTAAAAGTGTAATCAAATTTTTGATAGCTCTCCCCTACTTCGCGTACACCGAAAATCAGGCGATTGCCAGGCAGCGCCACCAATGCTTCGATTTTAAAATACGGCGCGCCTTGCGGGAATTGCGTCGTAGGCAAAGTTTTTTGAATGGAAATACGCAAATCGCGCGAACTGGTCACGCCATTGCGTTCTGTCCCTGCCACGTATTGTACATCCGAAAAATCTTTTTTACGCCAAGCCAAAAGCGAATTATAGCCATCCCAATCTGCTGAGCTTCCACGAATTCGGTCAAAACTGGTCGTCGCAAAATATAGGCTATCGTTCGGGTTTTTGGTGAATGCTTCGATTTTCAGAACCTGTGGGAAAGGCGGAGTCATCACATAATTTTCCACTGTATTTATGGTAGTTGATTTCTTGGTAAAGCCAAGCGGTATCGTAAATACTGGCGACACCGTATTGGGCGTGGGTTTGTCAATCGCAATCAGAATCTCGTCTCCCATTCTCAACGCCGCTGAGGTCTCCGCGTATAAATAATTTACCGAATCTATCTTCATGCCTTCAGGGTAGCAATTCAACAAACTCGTCTGCACTATTCTACCCTCTACGGAAGTTGCCTTGCCTAAATTGGTGAATTGCGAACTTTTGCATCCCACTAAAAACAGTATTATTACAAAAAGAAGATTTTTCATTTTATCATTTTATTTATAAAGATGCCAGATTTTGAGATGCCAGACCGCACCAGAAGTACCAAATAACAACTAACAGATAACAATTCCCCATATTCCCCCATTATCCTATTCCCCTTTAAAACTTGCCTTCCGCTTCTCCACGAAAGCGCTTGCGCCTTCCTTCGCGTCTTCCGTGCCGACGGTATTGCCAAATTCCTGCACTTCCCGCGCAAAGCCATCCTGTTGTTTATCAAAATATGCGTTTACCGTTTCGATCACTTTTGCAATAGCAATAGGGCCTTTGGTTGCTATTTTTTCAATAATTTCTCTGGCTTTTGCCAACTCCTCCCCTTCCTGCACCACATGATTCACCAAGCCACGCTGATATGCCTCTGATGCGCCCATCATGTCTCCTGTCATGATTAATTCCAAAGCTTTGCCCTTGCCAATATGTTGAATCAAACGCTGCGTTCCACCATAGCCCGGAATGATCCCCAGATTCACCTCAGGTTGTCCAAATTTCGCCTTTTCGCTCGCCACCCGAATGTGACAGGCCATCGCCAATTCGCAGCCGCCGCCCAGCGCAAAGCCATTCACCGCTGCAATCACAGGTTTGGGGAATCGCTCAATCAGGAAGAAAACATCCTGACCTCTTTTAGACATCATAGCACCTGTCTCCGCATCCAAGCCCATAAACTCCTTAATGTCTGCGCCCGCTACGAAGGCTTTGTCGCCTGCCCCTGTCAGAATGATGCCTTTCACGTCTGCGCGATTCGGTGCATCCTCTCCGAAAAATTGCTGCAATTCGCCCATCGTCTGATTATTCAAAGCGTTGAGCGCTTGCGGGCGATTGATGGTGACAATTAAAATGCCATCTTCTTCTGTCAAAAGTAGATTTTCGTAGGTCATAATCTTAAATTTGAAATGTAAAAGCTAAATTTAAATGTAAAAGTACACAAACCTTTTAATGTTAAATACCGGTTTGCAAACAAAAGTAGCCTTCCTGGAACAAAAGTGTGCGGGCTATTTTTTAATTCGGGAAGGCTCTCAGCAAAAAATAGCTCTCCTGGAGCAAAAAATAGCCGGCTATTTTTGAGACAAGGAGGGCTCTCGGTAAAAATTAGCCCCCCGGAAACCAAATTGGGAAGGCTATTTTTCGATCAGGGAAGGCTTTCTTCAGAAAATAGCCTCCCTGGAGCAGAAGTGTGCGGGCTACTTTTCAATGGGAGAAGGCTTTCAGCAAAAAATTGAATCATTTTTAGGAATTAAATCACTCTTTCAGATGTTCTGAGATCATTTCGCGTACAAACAAAGCACCTATGCAAATCAATATCATCCATGTAAACGGCACGAATTTAGCGTTGATCGAATCGGATCAGCTTATCATCGGCGATATGCAGGATGCATTGGATTTGCTGGCTTCCTGCAATTATCAGGGTGCCTCAAAGATCATTGTCCACGCGGAACATATACATCCCGATTTTTTTGATCTAAAAACAGGCATGGCTGGCGAAGTCTTGCAAAAGTTTTCCACCTATCAAACGCAGCTTGCGATCGTGGGCGGCTTCTCACAATACACCAGCAAAAGCCTCCAAGCTTTCATTTTTGAAAGTAATAAAGTGGGAAGAATCAATTTTGTAGAGAATATGCAAGAAGCGCAAGAAAAATTGAGCAAGGCTATATAGTTTTTTTAGGTAAGAAAATTGCCCTCCCGAACCCAATCGAAACGGCAATTTTCCTCTCCAAGCCCTCTAACTCCGCATGGGAGAACCACCACCCACTAACCAAAATATGATGTAAGTCCCTTTGGAAGTCATGAAGGCAAAGTCCCCTTGGGGGATTTAGGGGGCTTTACTCCTCCTTCAAAATCTCACTCGCCTCCATGACTCTGGATTGCGTATTGATCGACTCCTCGTGGATGGCTTTGAAAAACGCATACACAAAATCTTCTGTCAAACTCTTCGCCTTGCCCTTGGCTACGCTGCGCTCCAAAATCTCGCCCCAACGGTCCGGTTGCAAGATGGCAATATTATTGCGCTTCTTGTACTCGCCAATCTGCTCCGCCAATTTCATCCGGCTTTGCAGCAGCGTCAACAATTCATCGTCAATCTCGTCAATCTCGTGGCGCAAATGCTCCAGCGTCGGCAAATACGAACTATCATACGTCGCCTGCCGGATATGCAATTTCGACACCAATTCCGCAAACTGCACCGGCGTAATCTGCTGCGCCGCATCGCTCCAAGCCGCGTCAGCGTGGGATGCACTTCGGTCATAAATCCATCATAATTCAGATCCATCGCCTTCTGCGCCACATCGAGCAGCGTATCGCGCCGACCGCAGATATGACTATTATCCACCAAAATCTCCAATTCCGGGAAAATCCGCTTCAATTCAATCGCAATCTCCCAGCGCGGCACATTGCGGTAGCTCGTCGGACTATGATGCGAAAACCTCTGTGAATCGCCGCAATCCGCGTAATACCTGCCTTATAAATCCGCTCAATCGCGCCAATCCACAGCTTCAAATCCGGGTTCACCGGATTCTTCACCAGCACCGGAATATCGATGCCCTTCAGCGCATCCGCCACCTCCTGCACCGAGAAAGGATTCACCGTCGTGCGCGCGCCCAGCCACAGCACATCAATGCCGTACTTCAGCGCCTCAAACACGTGCTGCGTATTCGCCACCTCCGTCGTCACCTTCAAGCCCGTCTCCTCCTTCACCTTCTTCAGCCAGCCCAAGCCAATCGTACCCACGCCCTCAAACTCCCCCGGACGCGTACGCGGCTTCCAAATGCCCGCCCGAAACAAATCAATCCCCTGCGGCGCCAATCCCCGCGCGGTTTCCAGCACCTGCTCTTCCGTCTCCGCACTACACGGACCCGCAATGATGAACGGGCGCTTCTTTAATGTCGGTTGAAAAGTCATTTCCATATCTCTTCTTTTTTAAGTTTAGAGTTTAAAATTTCGAGTTAATATCATACCATTCAAAAAAGCATATTTATAAACTCAGGCGAAATGTTCTGAATGCTCTCATATTCTATACCTTCTTCAACGTTTGTGCCTTTGCATTCAAAATCGGTCGTATCCGATTCGCTTCCAAAATCAATTCATAAAACGTCTCAAAGTCCTTCTTAATCAACAAACTCCGAAAGCGCGACAACTGATTGATATGCTCGTCCAGCACATCCAGCACATTATCCCGATTTTGCCGAAAAATGGGCACCCACATATCCGCCGAACTCTTCGCCAGCCGCACCGTCGAATCAAAACCCCCACTCGCCAACTCAAAAATCCGGCTCTCATCGCGCTCCTTTTCCAGCACCGTCAGCGCCAGCGCAAACGAGCTAATATGCGCAATATGAGACACATACGCCGTGTGTACGTCGTGCTCCGCTGCATTCAGTTCTACCACCCGCATCGGGATGCTTGCGTACAAGCGTCGCGTTACATCCACCGCATCCGCGTCGCTATCTTCAATATCGCACAGCACGGTACACTTATGGTCAAACAAATTTGGAATTGCTGCCTCCGGACCCGAATATTCCGTACCCGCCATCGGATGCGTCGCCACCAGGCGTCCCCGATTCGGGTGCTTTTTCAAATACTCCATTAGCCACGCCTTCGTCGAGCCGACATCCATTACCACCTGATTTCCAGCCACTTGGTCTAAGATTCGCGGCAATAAATGCATCATTACATCCACCGGGGTCGCCACGATGATAATATCACTTTGCGCAATCGCCTCTTCCAAGGGCAAATCTTCGTCAATCAAGCGCCGCCGAATGGCTTTGTCAATATTTAAAGGATTCGCATCCACGCCGATGATGCGCTGCGCGAAGCCGTTTTCTTTCAAGGTAATGGCGAGTGATCCGCCGATTAAGCCAATGCCAACAATTGTAATCGTCATAATGGTACACTGATTTATGGTACACTGATTATTGCCGAAGGCATCCCTTCGGGATATGATGTAACTGATGTTAACTGATATAATCTTAGGTGTCCTTATGTGCCTTATGTGGTTAAAAAAAATCGTGCCGAAGGCACCCAAGATCATAAAAATCCTACTCATCAGCCCAATCAGTGTACGATTGTTCTATCCTTTACTTCAATATTTAATCTGATACGACGAATCGATTCTTCATAAATTGCGCCATCGCTACATAAGGAAATTCGTACATACCCCTCCCCCTGCGAACCAAAAATGCCGCCCGGTGTAATAAAAACATTTACTTTATATAATATTTCATCCGATAATTCATAGCCGTTTTTATAATAATTGGGGATTTTTGCCCACACGAACATCCCCACTTGCTCCGTCGAGTACGTGCATTCCAGCAAATCCAGCAATTCAAACACTTTTTCCCGGCGCTCGCGATACACCACATTCAAGGATTGATACCATTCCGGCGGATTTTGCAAAGCCCGCGCCGCCGCCATTTGTAAAGGTTTAAACATTCCCGAATCCATATTGCTTTTGAAGCGAATCACATCTTGCAAAAATTCCTTGCGACCCGCGAGCATGCCCACACGCCAACCTGCCATATTATGCGATTTGCTGAGGGAATTTAATTCTAATGCTACATCTTTTGCGCCTTCCACCGCCAGCAAACTCATCGGATATTCATTCAAGATAAAAGCATACGGATTGTCATTGCAAATCAATATGTTATGCTGTTTGGCGAAAGCCACGAGTTCTGCAAAAAAACGTTGAGGTGCTTGCGTTCCCGTCGGCATGTGCGGATAATTCACCCACATGATTTTCACCCGACTTAAATCCTGTTGGGCAAGCGCGTCTAAATCCGGCAACCAGCCGTTCGCTTCATTTAATTCATATTCAAGCGGTTGTGCGCCCGCCAAGGTCACCGCCGCGCGATAGGTCGGATAACCCGGATTCGGCACGAGTGCGACATCCCCTTCATCCAGATAGGTCATGCAAATATGCACGATCCCTTCCTTCGAGCCAATCAATGGCAGGATTTCATTATTCGCATCCAAGTTTACATTAAACCACATTTTGTACCATTCAGCAAACGCTTGGCGCAGTTCAGGCACGCCCTGGTAGCTTTGGTAGGCATGATTGTTTCGATGATTGCTATATTTTGATAATTCATCAATCGTCTCTTGCGAGGGCGGCAAGTCTGGGCTGCCGATGCCAAGATTGAGTACTTCCTTACCTTCCGCACGCATTTGCGCGATTTCGCGGAGCTTTTGGGAGAAGTAGTATTCTTGAATGCGATCGAGTCGTTTGGCGGTTTTTATTTGTAACATATTTCTGCTTTCCTAGTTTTTTTATTTGTCTGATTATTCGTGTTTTATTGCTTTATATTTTTCTCCATTTGATTTGTTACTTTTGGCATTGCCCAAAGCCAAGTTAGCAAACCAAGGATTCCTTAAACTCCTCCGTAAGTAGCCGCCTCCGTTCAAAATAACATATACTAACATTTTAAAATTGTATTACATAAATGTCGTATCTCATAATCGTACTTTAATCAAAATGTTTGCCTTGTTTGTAAATCCCCAGAATTTTCAAATCGTGTGTAATCGGTCGGATAGCCTCAATAGCTTGTTGATAAGTCAGATCGCTATCCATCACAAAATCCAGGAAAAACAGGTATTCCCAAGGTTTACCAATAATTGGTGCAGATTCAATTTTGGTCAAATTTGCATGGTAAGCAGCCAATACCGCCAATACCTTATGCAGACTTCCAATAGTATGATCAACGGCAAAACATAAGGAAACTTTATCCGATTCTGGTGGCAATTTGCTACGATCGATCGGCTGGAGCAGGAGGAATCGCGTGTAATTTTCTTTATTGGTTTCGATGCTGTGAGCCAGGATTTCCAAATCGTACATTTCGGCAGCAAGTTCACTGGCAATTGCACCTACGCCTTTTAGATTGTGCTTCAAAATATTTTTAGCGCTCAGCGCGGTGTCCTCGGTTTCAATCAGGCGAATTTGAGGGTATTTACGAAAGTATTCCCGGCATTGTTCTATCGCAACTGGATGAGAATGAACTTCTTGTAAATTTTCAATTTTTTCACCGGGCAAAGCCATTAAGTTTTGTTGAATACGCAGATAAACTTCGTCGATAATGCGCAATTTGGACTCGTTGATCAAGCGATAATTAAATAAAATCGAACCTGCAATCGTATTTTCGATTGCCATAATGCCAAAGTCGGCTTCTTCCTGTTGCTCTACTTTGTCAATCAGTTCGCGGAAAGTAATGGCAGGCACAATTTCCAGATTCTGCTCATTGAAAATTTTGCGAGCAGCTATCTCGTGGAATGCCCCCGCACCTCCCTGAATGCACACACGCAAGGGTGGCAAAGAATGCGGTAGAATGTCTTGTTCGGTCGTCGCTGTTTGTATCATAATTTGTCGTTTTGAAACGCGACAGGTTTTGAAAACTCGCCACGTTTGAATAAAAAAGCCCCGTCTTTGCGGAGCTTTCTGTGTTGATTTATCCTTGATTCAAACCAAAATCAGATCGCTCCTTTATGCTTGGCATAAAAGTAAAACCAGTAAAAATAAAAATATGGACGGTTAGGTATCATAATGTATAATTTGGCTCTTTGTAAGTCATCTGGTGGCTTAAAGTCATCAGATGATTAAATGAAAAAAGCCCCGTTTTACGGAGCTTCCACATTTTATTTTTGTCAACAACAAAACTTGGTCGCCCCTTATGGTTTGCCATAAAAGTAAAAACCAAAATAAAAAGGCGAATATTGCTGCTGTTTCATTCTCATTTCTTTAATTAGTTGCAAATGTAACTATCTATTCGATTCACCGCAAGGGCAAAGCTATACTTTTTTCTAAAAAAACAAAATTTTAAGATTTTTACGATTTGCATACAAACATTTGTTCTACTATGCTTTTATTGGCTTCCAAGTTCCCATGTTCTTTTTACACATAGATTATAAGCAATGATAATGCTCTCTAAATGCTTGAACTTATAATCCTTTTGTCCAATTTTTTCAGCCAGATGAGGACATCCTGCAAGCCGCCTGGGGCAAAACCTCCTTCCAATTAAATCGGGTAACTTCTTCCGCGTCTTCGCTATAATGAGCGATGTAAAAAACATCCACTTTGGGTACAAGTGTAGGCCCTTTGGGCAATCCCTTATTGACTTTAGAGGTATATTCAACTTTATCCACATATAATTTCAATTCGCCATTAACCACGCGGCGCATGGGTTTCAGTTTTTTTGTACCCGGTATAGTAATAAATTGATAATGCTCTTTTTCTTTGTCAGAATGCAAAACTGCGTACTCCAAAATTTCCTTGGGCTGAAAAGAAACACGATGCTGATTTGGATGAACTGCAAGGGTGAGTCTGTTATCCTGCTCAATTAAGATACCTTTTAGTGTATCATATTTTGTTGTAACGACCTGATAAAAAGCATTTTGCGATAACAATATTATCGGCGTTAGCAGCGCTACGCTGCCAACAGTTTCCTGTATTTCATAATCTGGCTCTATTTGGTTCGTACCCGAAAGTTCGGTTGTTTTTTTGAATTTTCCGAGAATCAAGCGATTTGTCTTCTCAAAAGTGTTCGTTTCTGTACCAAAACTGTTCGCATCCGAACAATAAAGTCAAAGTTTTTTTACAAAAAATTGATTATCAATAGATAATCAAATCGGCATACATTTGGCATTCTAACTAAAAGCTATGCGCTTTTAAAAAGTTAACACCTTTTACCAAAAATTTAAAGCTATGATAAAAAACTATTTGACCGTTGCTATTCGCAGTTTACGTCGTCAAAAATTGTACACAATCATTAATTTTATTGGGCTTACGCTCGGGCTTACCTGCTTTTTGCTGATTGCTTTTTTTATAAGATTTGAAACGGGTTATGATAAATTTCATCAAGAAGCTGAATTAATTTATCGAATTGAACAGTATCAGCCGGGGCAAACAATGATGAATAATCCTTATTTGTCTAATACAGCAGCTGGTTTGGCGGGAAGTATGATGCAGGAATTTCCTGAAATAGATAAAGCTACGACCTTTGGCAAGTCGAATGCGCTTCTGGGCAAGGAGAACAAAAACTTTCTTGAAGACGGTATCAGCGCAGATTCTAATTTTTTTAATGTTTTTTCTTTTCCTTTAAAAAGTGGAAATATTAATAATTTATTGAATCAGACAAATACCATTGTACTGACACAATCTTTAGCAGAAAAATTGTTTGGCAATCAAAACCCTGTTTGTCAGATACTTACGCATCAAAACTGGCAAGGCGCTGTCCCTTATCAAATCACGGGCGTGATCGAGGATGTGCCTGCGCAATCACATTTTACTTTTGCTTATATTACATCTATTTACTCCAGTCAAGATTATTTACGCGATCTGAATTATATCAATAATAATTCCTGGAAAACTTATATTAAAGTAAATCCGAATACAGACATTGCTGCTTTTCAGAGCAAATTGCCGGCATTTGTGCAAAAATTCACCGGACGAGAAGATGCCCATGAACATTATCAATATTATACAAAAGCTTTAACAGATATTCATCTTCACTCGAAAACCCTTAACGAACTCTCTGTAAATGGGGATATTAAATATGTCTATTTTTTTGGTGTAATAGCGATTGTTATTTTATTACTTGCTTGTACCAATTATACCAATCTCGCTACTGCCCGTTCGCTCAAGCGCGCACGCGAGGTAGGCATGCGTAAAGTGCTGGGTGCCAATCGACAACAAATTGCAGGACAATTTTTAGGCGAATCTATTTTACTTACTGTTATTTCATTGCCAGTAGCAGTAGGACTGGCGCATTCTTTATTACCTGGTTTAGGTAAATTATTAGATCGTCCATTTGATTCTATTACAATTTTTGAAAATTTCTGGTTACTGCCAATCTTGGCTGCAATTGCAGTATTTACAGGCTTAGTGGCGGGTAGTTATCCTGCATTTTTTATGTCGGCACTGCTTCCTTCAAAAGTATTAAAAGATCAAATGAAAGGCCGTTCTCATTCTTGGCTAAGAAGCGCATTGATTGTAGGGCAATTCGCAGCGTCTGTTATCCTTATTACAGGAAGTATTTTGGTATACCAACAACTGCGCTTTATCCAGCAAAAAGAAATGGGTTATCAAAAAGAGCAAATTATTATAGTGCCTTTGAAGGATCGAAGCATGGACGCCAAACTGGAGACGATCAAAACCGAACTACTGCGAAATAGCGGGATTCAATCGGTAAGCGTGTCTTCTCATACGCCTGCAAATATTCAATCTCAAACTTCTTTATTGGATTATGAAGGTCGCAAAGGCGAAGAACATATTGATATCTATCAAGCGATTATAGATCAAAATTTTATTAATCTTTATGGTTTAAAATTGATAGCTGGTGAAAATATTTCAGCTCAAATGCCTCAGGATAGCCTAAGGCGATACCTTATTAATGAAACCGCTGCAAAAGCTTTGGGTTGGGAATCTCCTATCGGCAAACGAATGAGAGGTGGCGTCGTTGTTGGCGTATTAAAAGATTTTCATATGCATGATTTGCACCAGCCGATTGCACCTTTGATGTTATATGGCAATATTAATTGGTACGGTTTTTTATCTGTAAAAATAAATACAAGTGAATTACCACGTACGCTTGCGCATATCGAAAACACAATAAAACAAGTGAGTAATTATCCTTTTGAATTTCAGTTTTTTGACGAATTCTTTAATAAAATGTATCAAAAAGAAGCGCGCCTGGGCACCATTCTTGGTTATTTCACAATTATATCTTTGATTATCGCGGCGTTAGGATTGTTTGGTATCGCAGCTTATACCGCTGAGAATCGCACCAAAGAAATCGGCATTCGGAAAATATTAGGTGCTACGGTGAGCAGTATCATGTTACTTTTGTCAAAGGATTTTTCTCGCTTGGTTTTGATAGCTTTATTTATTGGCGCACCGCTTGGTTATTTATTGATGAGAAGTTGGCTAAATGATTTTGCTTATCGTATTCAGCTAAGCTGGGTTTTGTTTGCGATGACGAGCATATTAGCAATGCTGGTTGCTATCATAGCTGTTAGTTTTCAAGCGTTTAAAGCGGCTAATACAAATCCTGTGCGCGCGTTAAGAAATGAATAATAACTAGAGGGTTTTATTACAATACTATTAAGAAGGCCCTGCGATTTTCGTAAATACGAATAAATATCACAGGGCTGCCTTTTTTAAAATTTATATAATGATTATATAAGATTAAGCAGAGAAAGAAGTGCCGCAGCCGCAGGTTTCCTTGGCATTTGGATTACTAAAAGAAAATCCACGATTATTTAATCCTTCTACCCAATCAATTTCCATGCCGAGTAAATAAATCGCGTGCGACTTTTGCATCAGCACCCTCAAGCCATTGATTTCATGTACTTCATCGTTATCTTTTTGCGCATCAAAGCCCAACACATAAGAAAATCCTGAACATCCACCGCCTTTCACACCTACGCGCAAACCATAGTCAGCGGGTACATCCTGGTTTTCACGAATACGCATCAATTGTGTCACAGCGCCTTCGGTCAGGGTTATTGGTTGCAATGCTGTTTTTACTTCAATCATCACTTCTATTTTAGAACTTAAAATTTTAAAACTATTGAGTAAAAGCTAATGACAAAAGAACTTATTTAAAATCATTCTACAAAAGTAAGCAAAAAATTAACGACGCAAAAGTCCTTTTGGTTCAAGACTTATGATATAATCCATCAAATTAATTTGGAAAAGCGCCGCAAGCACGTATTTTTGTTGATTGACAAATTAAAGACTGAATGGACACCGTACTCGAAATTTTTAAATTGACGATTCCCGGATTGATTGTTTTGGCAACAGCTTACTTCTTATTGAAGCAGTATTTGGATAATCAAAGGGCCATCAAGCAAATCGAACTAAAGCAAAATCAGCAAAATACGACAACACCTCTACGCCTGCAGGCCTACGAACGTTTGTCCTTGCTTTGTGAACGAATAGCTTTGCCCAGTCTGATTCTGCGTCTGCGCCAGGAAGGGACTTCTTCCGCGCAATTTCGTGCCACCTTGATGTTGGCGATTCAACAAGAATATGAATATAATATTACACAACAAGTATATGTGTCAGAACAGCTCTGGGAAATCATCAAACTCTCCCGCGACGACTCGATGAATACGATTAGCCTTGCTTATGAATTGGTGGATCCGAAAGCTGAAAGCGAAGAACTGGCCCAAGCCATTATGAGCATCCTTGAAAAACGAGGTGTCACCGCCATAGATAAAGCCCTGATAGCCATTAAGAAAGAGGCAGCTATTTTATTTTAATACGGTATTTTTATTTTATTGCACTTCACCTAAACCCTACGCTTATGTTTACCAATCGTAGAAATTTCTTGCAAAAACTCAGCGGATTAGCTGGTATCACTGCGATTACGCCTTTTTTTAATACGCTGGAAGGCAAAAATTTCCTCCATCTTTTGGACGATTATCAAAACGCTTCTGCGGAAGAGATGATGACCGACGAAACTTTCTGGTATCAAATCAAACAAGCTTATAGCGTATCCCCAAATATAATGAACCTCAATAACGGCGGGGTTTGTCCTCAACCAAAAGTGGTGCAGGAAGCGGTAGAACGCTATAATCGCATGAGCAACGAAGCACCTTCTCACTATATGTGGCATATCCTCGATCAAGGGCGCGAGCCTTTGCGGATGCGCCTGGCTGATCTTGCAGGTTGTGATCCTGAAGAAATCGCTATTAATCGAAATTCTTCGGAAGGCTTGGAAACGGTCATTTTTGGGCTTCGCCTGGAAAAAGGGGATGAAGTAGTACTCACCAAGCAAGATTATCCAAACGTTATCAATGCCTGGAAGCAGCGCGAAAAGCGCGACGGGATTGTATTAAAATGGATTTCATTTGATTTTCCAATTGAAGATAAATCCTTGATTGTCAAAAAATTCGTAGAAGCTTTCACAAGCAAAACCAAGGTGGTGAATATCACTCAAATGATTAACTGGATTGGACAAATTCTACCTGTTCGGGAAATAGCGAATGAAGCCCACAAACGTGGTATCGAAGTATTGGTAGATGCAGCGCATTCCTTTGCACATTTTGGCTTCAAAATCAACGATTTAAACTGCGATTACCTCGCCACCAGTTTGCACAAATGGCTTTGTGCACCCTTTGGTAGCGGGATGTTGTATGTTCGCAAAAACAAAATCAAAAATCTATATCCGCATTTTGCTGCCGCAGACCCAGAAAGTGAAGATATTCGCAAGTTTGAAAACCTGGGTACACGATCTTTTGCTATTGAACAAGCAATCGGCGAAGCCATCAATTTCCACCACATGATTGGAATGGAACGCAAAGAAAAACGCTTGCATTATCTCAAGAACTACTGGTCGGAGCGCGCGATGGAATTTCCGGGTGTATCTGTGAAAACTTCGCTCAAGCCAGAATGGGCATGCGCTATTGCATTGCTTTCGGTGGAAGGCAAAAAACCAGGCGAAGTTGCAGGCTATCTATTCAACAAACACCGCATCCATGCCGTTGGTATTGAATGGGAGAATATTAGTGGAGTACGCATTACACCTAATGTCTATACAACTACTAATGATCTTGATTGGCTCGTAAAGGCGATTCGGGAACTCGCGTCCGAATCATTTACTAAAAAAGGATAATTTTCTTAATCACAAAGTTTTAATAAAACTTTGTCTTGATTTTGAAGTTTCCGATAAAAGGGCGAAATTAAGTCTTCGTTTTGAAGCGCATTTGTAATGATAGCGCAGTAATTGGACTGATTTTGAAGTAGTTAAAGCTGAACACAAGACGATATGGAAAAAATCGAAATGGATATACTGGCGCTTGTAAATAGTGAAACACAGCCCAACAGTTTTGTCGTAATTCTAAAGGAAAAGTTTGATAATCGGCGACTTCCGGTAGTCATTGGCGGCTTTGAGGCACAAGCAATTGCCTTGGCTTTGCAAGACATCAAGCCCAACCGCCCCATGACGCACGATTTATTCAAAGAATCTTTGGTTTCTCTGGAGGTTTATTTGCTTGAAATCATCATTTCCAGCTTGCAGGAAGGCATTTTCTATGCTACTTTGGTATATATAAAACCCGATGGTTCTACGCTTGAAGTGGATTCGCGTACTTCCGATGCGATAGCATTAGCAGTGCGTTTTGGTTGTCCGATTTTTGCTAATGCAAGCGTACTCGATGAAGCAGCCATTGCAGTGGAAGACGAAGAAGACGAATTGGTTGGGGAAGCATCTTCGACACCGCGTCCTGGTTCGCCCTTGTCATCTTATTCTACAAGGGATTTGGAAAAACTTCTGGACGAAGCGCTCTCCAGTGAAGAGTATGAAAAAGCTGCAAAAATTCGGGACGAACTCAATAATCGTGCAAAAAAATCCTAAATTTTAGACAAGTTCCTAAACTCAACGAAATGTTCAATAAAGAAACGTATGTCAATCGCCGAGCGCAATTGCAACAGCAGATTGGTTCGGGCATTATTCTATTGCCCGGCAATGTAGAAAGCCCGATCAATTATCTTGATAATTATTATCCGTTTCGGCAAGACAGCAGTTTTTTATATTATATCGGCATTGATCAGCCGCACCTTGCTGCTATTATTGACGTGGACGCTGGCACGACCACTTTATTCGGCGACGATTTTTCAATTGATTATATCGTTTGGATGGGGCCGCAGCCAACTATTGCTGAAATAGCTTCAAAAAGTGGCATCACGGATACTAAATCTTATAACGCTATTATAAAAACGCTTCAAATTGCGCAATCACAAAATCGCCATATTCATTATCTCCCGCCTTATCGCGGTGAAAATAATATAAAATTAAGTGAATGGTTGGGCATTCCGGTTAATGAAATTAATAATCATGCTTCGATTGAATTAATAAAAGCTGTAATTGCGCAGCGTTCTATAAAGACACCCGAAGAAATCATCGAAATTGAAAAAGCAGTGAATATCTCCGGGAAAATGCATCTGGCAGCCATGCGCCACGCGCGTCCGGGCATCAAAGAAGCAGAATTAAGAGGTATTGTGGAGGGCGTTTCCATGTCCAATGAAGGTTATCCTGCGTATTCTGTTATTCTTACAATTAATGGACAAACATTACATAATCATTATTATGGCAATACTTTACAGAGCGGACAGTTGGTATTAGGCGATTTTGGTTCGGAGTCGCCGAGTCGTTATGCCGGTGATATTACACGTACTTTTCCGGTGGATAAAACATTTATTTCCCAACAAAAAGATATTTATAATATTGTATTAAAAACGGAAATTACTTCCATTGAAGCTTCGCGCGCTGGCGTCCGATATTTAGATGTTCATTTACAAGCTGCAAAAACCATCGCTGAGGGCTTGAAGGACTTGGGTTTGATGAAAGGAAATGTGGATGATGCCGTGAGCGAAGGCGCACACGCGTTATTTTTTCCGCATGGCTTGGGTCACATGATGGGCTTGGATGTGCATGATATGGAAGATTTAGGTGAGAATTATATTGGATATGATGATACGGTGCAACGCAGTACGCAGTTTGGTTTGAAATCTTTACGTTTAGCTAAAAAATTACACCCAGGCTTCGTTCTGACCGTAGAACCGGGCATTTATTTTATTCCCGAGTTAATTGATCTTTGGCAAAAAGATAATAAATATAAAGATTTTATTAATTATGATAAATTAAGCGCTTACCGTACATTTGGAGGCATTCGCATCGAGGATAATATTTTAATTACCGAAAACGGCTCTAAAATACTTGGTAATCCAATCCCCAAAACGATTGAAGAAGTAGAAGCAATTAGGCAAAGCTTGTGATTTTTATTATAAAAAAGCTTAACTTGCTTTAATAAAAGCATAAAAAATGAAGTTTCAGGATTTAGATTTATCCAAAAAATATACTTACGCGGATTATGTTACCTGGACGTTTGACGAAATGGTCGAGCTGATTCGAGGTAAGGTTTTTAAGATGTCTCCAGCGCCAAATCTTTATCACCAAAAGATTTCCAGTAACTTACATGGGTTAATTTTTCATTATTTGTACGGTAAACCTTGCCAGGTATTTCACGCTCCGTTCGATGTAATTTTACCATTACCGCCCAAACGAAAAAAAGATAATGAAATTGATACCGTAGTGCAGCCGGATATATGTGTCGTATGCGATAGCAGTAAATTGGAAATGCGTGGCTGCCTGGGCGCACCGGATTGGATTATTGAAATTCTCTCTCCTGGCACTTCCCGAAAGGATTTGAAAGAAAAATTTGAAATATATGAACACGCCGGCGTACAAGAATATTGGGTGGTACATCCGCACGAGCAAACTTTACTTATTTACAGATTAAATAATAAAGGATATTACATCGGTGATCCTCGCCCTTATGTTGCTGGAGATACTGCAAAGATTGGCATCTTCGATGATTTTGACTTACCGATGGAAGATGTATTTCGTGATGTTTTATTACAATAATATTATTCCCGCTTAAAAAACACAAAGCCATTTTTACGGCCAATTTCTATCATGCCCGGCAAGTCTTTTAATTCATTTACTTTGGTTATTTTGGTGACAATGTAAGCGGGTTTATCCAATGGCTCGTGTAATAATTTTTGCGTACAAGCTTCCTCTTTAAAGCAGCATTTATTACCGTTTTGCGGTTTTCCATAAAACAAATGGACATAAGATTTATAGCCGTAGGTCATCAAATAACAATCTTCATTGGCTTTACTTTCAAAAAACTCCACCGCCGCTCGTTGCGAATAGCCTTCGATGCGCTTTACGAATGAAAAAAGGGTAAGCATTACAAAAATCGCCGTGCCGCCGAAAAGCACTGCAAACCCTTGCATTCTATTGCCTTTCAACACCATTCGCATAAAAAAAATCATTAATGCCAGTAATGCAATTCCGGGAAGTACTTCCCAGCCCGTCCAATGCACCTGCGCTTCAAGATTTGCTAAAGCGAAAGCATCTTTACTAAATAAAGGTTTAATTAATTCAATATTAAATCCGGCATAAGGTAAGGCAAAAACCACAATCAAATAAAGGCTTGCAGTTGTCCATAATCCAATACGCATCCAGCGGTTCAATGTAATATTTCCTTCAATAATATTATATATTATTAACGCCGCTAAAAAAGTAAGCGGGTAATAACTCATGGAAGAGTAATGAACGATCTTGGATTTTACAATGGTAAATAAAATAAGTACCACCCAAAACAAGAATTTCATCCAAATGGTGAAATCTTGCACAGCCCTTGATTTTTGTTCCACGCCTTTAAAAAAGGAACGAATTGCAAAAATAGAAGCCGGAAAACATCCAACCAGCACTACAGCAAAATGATACCCTGGGAAGCCTTTATGCCCTGCATCTGGCGTACTTAAAAGGCGATATTGATATTTATTAAAGGCTTCAAATTGATCTATAAAAAATGATCCATACCAAATGGCGGCAATAGCAAAAGAAATCAGCGTAAAGAACAGAAAATGAGGCACATTCACATAAAAACGAAATCGCTGATATACCCAATACACCGCCATCGTAAGCGCAGCAATCAGATAAGCAACCGGCCCTTTAGTCAGGATGCCCAAGCCAATCATCAAGCCCCCGATCAAGAGGTAAAACCAATGGCTTTTGTTAAGGGTAATGCCTTCCGTTTTCTCTCTTTTCCAATAAGATAAAATAAAAAAGTATAAGCCTAAGAAAATGAATAGATTAAACCATGGATCGATAATCCCGGATTTAAAATATAAAAATGGTAAGATCGAACCGAAATAAGTCCCCGCCCAAATAATCCCGAAACGTGTATCTTTTATCGTTTTTCCAATATTAAACAGCAGCACCAAAGTAAGTACCCCACAAATTGCATTTGGCAGTCGAGCAGCGAACTCTCCCACCCCAAACACCGCCATTCCCAAAGCTTGCAGCCAAAAGAAAAATGGAGGCTTTTCCCAAAATGGATCAAAATTCACATGCACCTGCAAGTATTCGTCCAGCACCAACATTTCGCGGCTGATTTCAGCAAAATTAACTTCATCCCAATCGAATAAATGCACCCCGCCCAGGAATGGAATGTAAAAAATCGCGCCAAGCGCAGCGAATAAGAGTGAATATTGGAGTCGTTCGTTTTTCATGCAATCTATATGTCATACCTGATTTTTAGAGCTGAGAAATGGAAGTTCGACTTCCCTACTTTTCTGTTCCGGCATCTCCAAAAACCAAGGCAAAAATAAGAAAACACTAAAGTTCAAGAGAATTGTTTTGAACTTTTACAGTAATTTAAATCCGAAACAACATTTCTTTTAGGCATTTGTCGTTACTTTTGCAACACAATCCACTTAATATGAATCGTGCATTGCTCTTTATACTACTTGTCATCGTTTCGCTTTCTGCTTGTAAGACCAATCATTTAGCTGAAATTCAGCCGCAAGGCTATCGGATGGCTGATACGACCGTGGTTGCTGCTGATGCTTCCATCGAAAATCTGATTGCGCCGTACAAAGTCAAACTGGATGCTGAAATGAATCAAGTAATCGGCGTAGCGGCTGAGCCTATGTACAAAGCCAAGCCAGAAAGCACTTTGGGGAATTGGATGTCAGATTTACTGTATGAGCAAATTTATGAATATACCAAATCTGATCTTGATTTTGCAAGCGTGAATTACGGGGGCATTCGCATCCCTGAAATTCAAAAAGGGGAAATAACACGTGGAAAAATTTATGAATTGATGCCTTTTGATAATATGATAACGGTGGTGCATGTGGACGCTGCTACTTTACGCCTATTTATTGACAAAATTGCAGCAGATGGAGGCATTCCAGTGAGCAAACATTTACGTTTTGTAATTAAAAATGGTAAGCCACAGAATATTACAATCAAAGGTCAGCCTATCGAAGAAGGCCGGATTTATAAAATCGGTGTGAGTGATTACGTAGCGAATGGCGGTGACGACTGTACGTTTTTTATAGACAAAAAGCACGAAGACATTGGCAAATTCTTGCGAGATGCGATTATAGAATATGTAGAAAAAGAGACCGCTCAAGGTCGGCAACTCCGCGCACCAATTGATGGAAGGATTAAGAATTAGACACCAATGTGTCCTACGGCTTGAAGCCGTAGGACACTTATATACAACTTATTTCTTCGTATCGGCTACTGTTTTAAAGTTCTTTGCAGTCAATAATCCATTTAATTTCGGCAAATCCGTTTTTATCACGGCATCCAATTTGCTCAAATGCCCTTCCAATTCTTTCGACAATTCCTCAAAGACTTTGTACGCGCCACTGGTCGGGCGAGCATCGCCGGTTTCTATGCTCCGTCGTAGAGAGGACAGGCGGTTGTTGAGTTTGATCGGAAAATTGAGTGGGTCTTGCCCGCTCTGATTGCGCACTTGGTACAAATCTTCTTCGATCACGCGCAGTTTTTCCAGCATCGCTTTAGCCATGTCTGAAAGAGCGGCGTCGTTAGCTTCTTTCTCACGTGCATTCACTTGTTTGCGAATGTCTCGAATGCGGATAACTGCTTCATTTGCAGCGCTTTCTTTATTTTTAATTTTTACAGCCAAGTCAAACTGTTCTTTTAAATCAGCTTCGGTCACGCCTTTTAGATTCGGATCTATTTTGATCGAAAAAGGATAGGTTTTGCTATAATTGCCAGCTGTGAAACGCACTTGATAATTGCCGAGTGGTGCTTTTGGGCCAACCTGCGGGCGTCCGCTCCAAATAATCATGCCTTCAAAAGTCGTAGCGCCAGGGTATCGCAAATTCCAACTAAAATCATTCAATCCGGCAGTGACAGCAGGTGATGAGCCTCCTTGCCCACGACGATTTCCTTCTGCTTTTTTGCCAATGAAAGTTTCAATAACCTGATTCTGACCATCTAAAATTTCGATTTTCAAAGAATCCAAAGGCTTTTCCAAATAATATTGCAGGACTAAGTTATAAACACCTCGAATCGGATCGCTAGGTTGAAAAAAGATAACCTCCTGTTTAGCAATATCTTGCGTCAATTGCCGCAAAGGATTGATATCATCCAAAATCCAAAAACCGCGACCGTGCGTGCCGAGTACCACATCGTCATCTTTACTACCAAATCCCGAATAGGCGTATCAGGCAAATTCAATTGTAAAGGCTGCCAAAAGTCACCATTATTGAATGAAATATAAGCACCATGCTCTGTTCCTAAGAACAACAATCCCGGGCGCACATGGTCTTCCTGTACCGCGCGCGCAAAGTGCCCATCGGCAATGCCTGTAATAATCTTCGTCCAGGTTTTACCATAATCGGTCGTCCTGAAAACATAAGGTTGGCGGTCATCTACCTGGTAGCGATTGGCTGCAATGTAGGCTGTGCCTGGATTGTGGCGCGATTCGTCTATGATGCTCACACGAGAAAACTTCGGCAAATCTTTGGGTGTAATATCGGTCCAATTCTTACCACCGTTACGGGTGATATGGATTTTTCCATCATCCGAACCCGCCCAAATTGTATTCACATCGTGAAAAGAGGGCGCCAGCGCAAAAACAGTCGCGTAAATCTCTGGCCCGTTCATATCATTTGTGATGACACCGCCTGTTGGACCAAGGGTTTCAGGGTCGGCGTAAGTCAAATCAGGGCTGATTTTTTCCCAACTTTGTCCATCGTCGGTCGTTTTCCAAACGTGTTGAGAACAAGTGTATAATATATTAGGGTCTTTCGGAGAAAAAACAATCGGATAAGTCCACTGCCAACGCTCGGGCAAGGCACTGGCTGGTTCGCCCGAGAAAAAACGCGGATATACTTGAATATCACGGACTTGTCCAGTTTTTCGATTATACCGTGTTAATAATGCACCTTGACTACCTGCATAAAAAATATCAGGATCAGTAGGTGATTGAGTGATGTAACCACTCTCCCCGCCACCTACACCATAATACCAGCCGTGATTCGGCCCTCCGGCGAGCATATTTCTCCAGCCATCGCTGGGAATGGCCAAAGTCGAATTATCTTGTTGTGCGCCTGCTACGTGATAAGGTACATCGCTGGTGGTCGTAACATGATACAATTGAGTTGTACAATAATCTTGCTCCGTCCATGTTTCACCTCCATTGACAGAAACGCAACCCCCGCCATCATTGGAACTAATCATGCGCATTGGGTTGTTTGGATCAATCCAGAGATCGTGATTATCGCCGTGCGGCGGATTTATTTCAATATCAAATTTTACACCGCCGTCCGTGGATTTAAAAAAATCAACATTCAGACAATATACGGTATTCTCATCCCAAGGATCGGCGTATATTCTCGAATAGTAAAAAGCGCGTTGGCGCAATTTCCGCTCTTCGTTCGTGCGATTCCAAGTCCAGCCGCCGTCATCCGAGCGATAAACGCCGCCATCATTGGCTTCTACGATTGCCCAAAGGCGATTTGAATTCACAGGTGAAACCGTAATCCCGATTTTGCCAATTGGCTCTTTGGGCATTCCGGGATTTTTGGTTAAATCAATCCAGGTGTCCCCGCCATCCAGCGATTTCCAAAGTTTACAATCCGGGCCACCACCCCACATTTTCCAGGCTTTTCGATATACTTGCCAGGTCGTGGCGTAAATTACTTTCGGGTTATTACGATCAATAATCAAATCGGCAGCGCCCGCTTTTGGGCTTACATATAAAACTTTCTTCCAAGTGTTGCCACCATCTGTGGAACGGAACACGCCGCGTTCTTCGTTATCGCCATAAGGATGCCCCAAAGCCGCTACATAAACAATATCAGGATTGGTAGGATGCACACGGACTCTTGAAATTGCTTGCGTTTCTTTCAAACCCAGATGCCGCCAGGTTTTACCTCCATCGCTTGATTTATACACCCCATCTCCTTGTGTGATACTACCGCGCAATTGCGTTTCGCCCATACCGATATAAACAATATCAGGATTGGTCTCAGCCACAGCAACCGCGCCTACCGAAGAGCTTGTGACCTGCCCATCGGTGACGGGAAACCAATTTTGGCCACCATCTACTGTTTTCCACAAACCACCGCCTGTAGCACCGAAGTAATATTCATTGGGGCGACCGGGACTCCCCGTGCAACCTAAGGAACGACCACCGCGCAGGGGCCCGATATTGCGCCATTCCATCTTGTTGTAAAATTTGGAATCAAAAACCGGTTTGGTTGAAGTAGTTGGCTGTGCAAATAAATCGCTTGCAACGCCATTCATAAACATTGCTAGCAAAAAAAGGAAGATTCGTTTGCTTATCATCAGAATAGAGTTTTTATGTGAAATAAAGCTAATGCTAACATTAGACAATTGAAAATATAGAAAAAATGATTCTGATAACAAAAACCATCACATCATTATGCGATCTCGATGTCGTTTTTTTTCAATACTCGTGAATGAAAACTGTATAATTTTGTATCAACAAATGAAAACAAAAATCATCTGACATGAAAAATTATGTAATTATCGCCCTCGTCGTAGTGGCAAACCTTTCAATGCTGCTTTTAGCTTGCAATGAAAATACGCAAGAAGAAGTCGCCGAAGTAGCGCCCACAAAAGAACAATTGCGCCTTAGAGGCGAATATTTGGTCAATGCGATTGGTTGCGACGATTGTCATTCACCTAAAGTAATGGGACCAAATGGCCCTGAAGTTGACTTTTCTCGCCGATTTTCTGGTCATCGCTCAGATGCACCAATTGGTAAAATTGACACTAAAGTCATAAACGATTGGGTACTTTTTGGGCCTGAGTTTACAGCAACAGTAGGTGCTTGGGGTGTTTCCTTCGCTGCCAATATTACTTCTGATGAAACAGGTATTGGTACTTGGACGGAGAAACAGTTTTTAAAAGCGATTCGTGAAGGTAAGTCCAAAGGACTGGATGGCACTCGACCACTGCTCCCGCCAATGCCCTGGTTTGTGTACAAAAATTTGAGCGATGAAGATTTGCGCGCTATTTTCACCTATTTACAATCTACAGAGCCAGTGAATAATGTCGTTCCGGCGCCCATACCTATGGAGAATATTGCGCAATAGGTCTAAAAATATTACACATTGGTTCAAAAAATTGCAGTTTTGTATCTATTCATGTAAAGAAAAATGAATAATTAGCCATGAAAGTTACTTCCCGCGAATACCCGGTCTCTCCGATCCTGAAGCCTTATGTAGAATGCTATTGGTCGCAACAATCCGATGGTACACCGCAAGAATATTCTTCTATGCAGCGCTGCCTGCCACTCGGCATGTCCGAACTGATTTTTCAGGTGGGCGAAATCCATCAATTGGGGATTGTGGACGAGATTGGAAATCCTTTTCCAAAGGCATACATAGAAGGCATGATGGATGAGTCGGTACTCTGGCAAATGCCTGGGGCAAGTAGCATTTTTGGTGCAAGATTGAAGCCGGAGGGGTTGATTCAACTCTTCCGGCGTCCATTGGCTTATTTTTTCAATAATTTTGTGCTGGTAGAAGACTTTTTTGGTTACGACTCTAAAGCGCTGATTGACAATATTCAAAACGCTGCGACCGATCGAGAACGGATCGCTATTTTGGAGTATTTTTTGATTTCGCAGCTAAAGCAAAGTAAGCCTAAGCACAATTATTTTACTGAAGCGATGAAAAAAATTCGCAGCTCGAACGGTAATATTTCAATTGAAACATTGAGTAAAACATTATATGTCTGCGAACGGCAATTGCAACGCGCTTTCAAAGTAAACCTTGGGCTTAGCCCCAAAACATATCAACGTATTATTCGTTTTAGTAATACATATAATTCTATTTTACAAAGAGAAGCACTGAATTGGGCAGAATTGGCACAGCAATATGATTATGCCGATCAGGCTCATTTTATCCGCGATTTCAAGCAATTTGCAGGCGCTACACCTAATGTTGTGTTAAATGAAATTACATCGAAAGCAAAGCCTGTTCTAAGTTATTAAATGTTTTTTCAAGTACAATTCTACCGCGATCATCCTGAGTTACAGTAGCAGCAGCAATAAAAGGGTCATGTTCAAATAATAGAATATTTTTATTTGTAACGGCCTCATATAGAATCTTTTCTTTTTCAACCAAAGTCACTAAAGGGCGCACATCATAACTCATTACATAAGGCATGCCGATGTGATAAGAGGAAGGCATCACATCCGCGCAATAAATTAAAGTTTTATTAGCAATTTTTATAATAGGAATCATCATGGCTTCGGTATGTCCATAGACAAAGCGCAAGTGAATGCCGGGCAGCCATTCCATATCTTCTTCTTGAATATCAATAAATTGCACAACGCCTGCTTCTCGCAAAGGCACAAAATTTTCTTTCAGAAACGAAGCTTTTTCGCGCTCGTTGGGTTGCATGGCCCAATTCCAGTGGATTTCGTTACTCCAATAAGTGGCATTCGGAAAAGTGGGTACTAATTTTCCCTCGGAATCAAATTTCACCGCGCCACCCACATGATCAAAATGCAAATGCGTCAATAATACATCCGTAATATCTTCAGGATGTAAATTCTTCTCTAACAGCGAATTAAGCAATGTTTTATCCCCATGTGGTTCAAAATGAGAGCGAAACTTCGCATCTTGCTTGTCGCCAATGCCTGTATCTATCAGAATTTTTCGGTTGTCCGTTTCTACTAGCAGGCAACGCATCGCCCAAGTGCAGAGGTTGTTTTCGTCAGGTGGGTTCAGTTTCTGCCAAAGCCTTTTAGGTACAATGCCAAACATTGCACCGCCGTCGAGTTTAAGAAAACCCGTTTCTATGGTGGAAATCTTCATAGTAGAGTGTATATAGTAGAGCGACAAGTTATTGATAAAAGGTCAAAAATGGAAAAAATCTCTATCCTCTACCTTTTGTCCATCTACCAACTCAAAATCCAATTTTAGGGTTCGAGGTCATTTCTTTTTTCAGAGCAGCCATACGAATTGCAGTAACTGCAGCTTCTATACCTTTGTTACCATGTTTGCCGCCGGCACGTTCCAGGGCTTGTTCTTCATTATTCGGCGTCAGCACTCCAAAAATAAAGGGTTGCCCGGAGGCAATGCTTAGATTAGTCAAGCCCATTGCAACTGCGTTGTTGATGTATTCATCGTGCTTGGTTTCGCCCTTGATCACGCAGCCCAGGCAAATGACTGCATCGAGTTTGTGCTTAGTTGCGATCAACCTTGCGCCGGTTGGCAATTCAAATGAACCCGGCACTTGAATGGTATGAATGTTTTCTTCTTTTGCGCCATGTTTAACTAATGTTTCATAACACCCTTCATACATAGCGTGCGTAATTTTTGCATTCCATTCGGCGACCACAATCCCAAAACTCATGCCTTCAACCGAAGGGATGGAGGCTTCATCATAAGAAGACAGGTTTTTTAATGCGCTTGCCATTTTTTGAGACTTTAGACGATAGATATTAAGATAATATAAAATACAAAAGGTAAGATGAGAATAACCACACCTTACCTTTTAGTGATACCTATAAAATGTTCATACGATTATCCTTTCGGACTCGTCCGAGCGATGTATTTGTCAATATCACGGGCATCCGGGGAAGTTGGATACTCATCCTTGATGCGTTGATACGTTTTGAGCGCTTCGGCGGCATTGCCATTTTTTTCATGCAGCATCGCGACTTTTTTCAAGTAGTAAGGCGTCAAAACTTCATTTTCACCAGCGCTCACCGCTTTTTTATAATAGCTCATTGCCTGATTCAAGTCATTTAACTCGGAATAAACATCGCCCAAAGCGCCATTTTTCATAATCGGCATTACTTCGCCTTTTGCGTTGAAATCCTTTAAATAAGAAGCTGCAGCTTCAAACTGCCCAAGACGAAGATAACTTACACCCGCATAATAATTAGCAGTATTAGCAGCCGTTGTACCCTTGTAGTTGTCAATAATGTCAAGGAATCCGGTGTATCCGCCGCCAGGATTGGTCAGCGCCAGCGTAAAAGAATCGCGCTCAAATTGCACTTGCGCCTGAAACATTTGTTCTACCGCCTCTGTTTGTTTGGGCTTGAGATAAAATTGATTGTAAGCGAACAAGCCACCTATCGCCAAAACCAGCAATCCAACGCCGCCAAGTATAAAATTGCGATATTTTTCAAAAAAATCCTGCGCGCCTTCTCTCACTTCGACTACGTCAATCAGGACATCATCTTTTTCTGTTTGTTTTCTTTTTGCCATCTTTCACGTTTCTTTTAGAGGTCAGAGACCAGAGGTGGGATGTCAGACTATTCAAAATCAGCTTATTTTTTCTTTCTAATCTCTGATCTGACTTTCCTTTTCCAGCTTCTGAAAAGAGGTTTTTAAAAAGCCACGCAAAGATAGAGAAAGTTTTGTTTCTATAATTGTTTTGTATAAAAAAAAGCGGTGGAAAAGGCATTGCTTCATCTTCCACCACTTTTTCAGAAAGGCTTCTATGTAAAAAGTTCAAATTTAATCCTTAATATATGGATAATCTTGTTGCGTGTAATTATCGGTGTACAATTCAGACGGATCAGGATAGGGAGATTCTTCTGCAAACTGTACCGCTTCTTCGATCTCTGCTTTAATTTTATCCTTGATCGCCTGGATTTCTTCTTCAGTCGCAATGCCATTAGCCAATATTTTGGCTTCGGTCGTTTTGACAGGGTCTTTATCCTGATATTCTTTCACCTCATCCTTGCTACGATACTTTGCTGGGTCGGATACGGAGTGCCCTTTGTAACGATATGTCTTGATTTCAAGGAAGTAAGGCCCTTTTCCGGCACGGATATGCTCCGCTGCTTTTTGAATGGCTTCGTGTACCGATTCAGGATTCATGCCATCTACTGCTTCACTTGGCATATCAAAAGCCAGACCAATTTTATATAAATCTTGTACATTACTCGTGCGTGCCACCGAAGTACCCATCGCGTAGCCATTATTCTCTACAATATATAATACCGGCAATTTCCAGGTCATCGCCATGTTAAAAGATTCGTACAAAGCGCCCTGCCGCGCAGCACCATCGCCGAACATAGTCACGCAAAGATTATCGGTGCCTCTATATTTTTCTGCGAAAGCAATACCCGTACCAATCGGAATTTGTGCCCCAACGATACCATTACCTCCAAAATATTTATTTTCAGCATAGAAAAAGTGCATCGAACCGCCCTTGCCTTTTACAATCCCTGTCGCTTTGCCAAATAATTCCGCCATAGCCGCCTTGGTAGAGACGCCTCGACCAATTGCTATGCCATGCTGACGGTAAGCTGTCACAATTGCATCACCCGGCTTTAAAGCAGATTCAATTCCTGCCGCAACTGCCTCTTGTCCAATGTAAACATGACAAAAACCGCGTACTTTCTGCTGCCCATAAGCTACCAGAGCTCGTTCTTCAAAGCGCCGTATGCGTAGCATCAGTTCATACCAAAAAAGATATTGCTCTTTGCTGTAAGTCGAAGTACTTTTTTTAGTTGTCCTTTGTTTTTTTTCTGCAACCATATTTGAGTTCTTTATCCGATTTTGCGAAAATTCGCCAGCAACAGTGGCTTCGCCGCTACAAGATACTGCAAAAAAAGCGTTGCCAAAAACGATTTTAATAAAATTTGAAATGCGTTTACCATTGCAACACTTCTCGGCATTACTTGTTTGCAAACAGCCGCAAAGAAAGGATTTTTTTCGCATTGAAAAGCCAAGTCATTTGATATATTTGCCAAATCTTTCAGGAGCATTGAAAAGCTTAAATATTGAAATATTGAGAACAACTCATTTCAAATATTTCTGATTCTTTCAAAAATAAATACTGAATTGCATATATGAAAATAACACGTATCAAATGCTGGCAAGCCAATCTCCAGCTCACTAAACCCTACACCATTGCGGTGCATACGATTGATTCGGCGGAGAATGTCTTTGTCTATCTTGAGTTAGAAAATGGGATGTATGGTGTTGGTTGTAGTGCTCCTACCGAATTTGTGACTGGAGAAACCATGGATTTATCCTTGGAATCGCTCGAAGGCAATGCCTCGGAACTATTGGTTGGTAGAGATTTGGAGGATTTTCAAGAGCTTATTCGTTCCTCCGAAGAACTAATGCCTGAAACTCCAGCTGCCCGCGCTGCATTAGATATTGCTTTGTACGATGCGTTTGGAAAAATGGCTGAAAAACCTCTGGTAGAGTTGCTGGGCAAAAAACATGAAGGTTTTCCAACTTCTATTACGATTGGTATCAAATCCTTGGAGGAATCTATTGCGGAAGCCAAAGAAAATATAGCTAAAGGATTCAAAATCATTAAATTGAAAACAGGTTTAGAAGTTGAAAAAGATATCGAGATTTTCAGCAAAATGCGGGAAGCGGTAGGAAAACATATTAAAATTCGAGTAGATGCGAATCAAGGTTACGGGGTAGATGAATTAGAACGATTTGTAAAAGCCACACAAGGATTGGATGTAGAATTTATCGAACAACCCTTCCCGCCGGGTCATCTGGAAGAAATGCTTCAAGTGTCGCCTGAAATTCGACAAATATGCGCTGCAGACGAAGACCTTCACGATTGGCGCGATGCAGCTGCACTCACTTCCAATGGGAATTATTATGGTATTTTTAATATCAAACTCGCCAAATGCGGTGGCATCCTGGGTGGTTTGCAAATTGCAGACATTGCCCATAGTAATAATATTGGCTTGATGTGGGGCTGTATGGATGAAAGCACAGTAAGCATTACAGCAGCCTTGCACGTAGCATTGGCAAGTCCTGCGACTCGTTATCTTGATTTGGATGGAAGCTTCGATATTGCTGTGGATTTGGCCACCGGTGGCTTCATCTTGAAGGATGGATGGCTCTACCCAAATGACAAACCAGGATTAGGAGTGGAATTGATCGAGCGTCCTTTTTAAAAATAACCAATAGTTATTTAGTCATTAGTCGATATTTATTATAATATAATTCAAATAAATCATTGACAACTACTTGATTTTTAATCCATTGGCTATTGCAGCCTTTATTTACTATGCAAAAGGAAAAAGCAATTGTTCTGACCAACGGTCTGCTTGAGATCAATCTCGCCAAAACCGCGCACGGACTGCTTCGCGGCACCGAGCGATTTGAAATCCTGGCAGTAATTGACTACAAACACGCTGGAAAAGACGCGGGCGAAGTGATGGATGGCAAGCATCGCAATGTCCCGGTCTATGCTTCCGTTCAAGAATATTTTGAAAAGGACGGTGAACAGCCTGTGTGGTGTGTAATTGGCGTGGCACTGCCCGGAGGGAAATTGCCTGCGGATTTTCGGGGAGAATTAAAAAATGCTATAAGATATAAATGCTCTATTGTCTGCGGATTACATACTTTTTTGAGCGAAGATCCAGAATTTATAGCCTTAGCAAAAGAACACAGCGTCCAACTATTCGATGTACGCAAACCCAAGCCTCGCCATGAACTCCACTTTTGGAGCGGTGAAATTTATGCTGTCAAACAACCCATCATTGCTGTGTTAGGCACGGATTGCGCTATTGGCAAACGCACTACCTGTCGCTTTCTCATGGAAATGTGTCAACGAAATAGCATCTACGCGGAAATGATTTACACTGGCCAAACGGGCTGGATGCAAGGCTACAAACACGGTTTTATTTTTGATTCTACGGTCAATGATTTTATTAGCGGCGAGTTAGAACACGCAGTAGTTCAATGTTCCTTAGTATCCAATCCTGATTTGATTCTGCTTGAAGGGCAATCCGCATTGCGCAATCCTACGGGTCCGGCTGGCGCTGAATATTTGCTTTCCGCCAATGCCAAAGGCGTGATTCTACACCATGCCCCTGGACGCGAATGCTACGAAGGCACCGAAGAGTGGGGTTGCAAAATCCAACCCATTGAAACCGAAATCGAATTGATCAAATTATATGGCTCGCAAGTCATTGCTGTCACTTTGAATGGTGAACACATGACTCTGGAAGAGTTAAAATCATATCGAGATAATCTCCAACAAAAACTGGGCGTTCCAGTTGTCCTGCCGCTCGAAGAAGGTGTAGATGGATTGCTGCCTGTGATCAAAGATTTTATGGTAAAGTAGCGCCGAATGGCATTCGGCGTTAACTTTGTATTAATGAAATCCTACTCCCTGCACGAACTCAACGAATACATCCGCCGCATCCTGGCGCTCAATCTGCCGGAAGCACTCTGGATTCGCTGTGAAATTATGCAAGTGAGCGAAGCGCGAGGGCATTATTTTCTTGAATTGGTGCAAAAATCAGAGGAAAGCGATGAAATTGTAGCGCAAGCTTCAGCGGTGATTTGGCAACGCAATTTTAGGCAGTTGCGCAGTAAGATTGGACTGATAATCAACGACTTACTCCAAGAAGGCATCGAAGTGCAAATCAAAGCCAAAGTAGATTTTAATGAGCGTTACGGCTTAAAACTCATCGTCGAAGATATTGATCCCGCTTACACCCTTGGCAAGCTCGAAATGCAACGCCAGCAAACGATTGAGGCATTGCAGCAAGCAGGCTTGGTGAGCAAAAACGCTACCCTACCCTTACCTTTAGCATTACAAAGAATTGCAATATTAAGTTCGGAAAGAGCGGCCGGTTATCAGGATTTTCTACAACACTTAAATCAGAATCCTCATGGATATAAATTTGATTATAAGTTATTTACAACGGCAATGCAAGGCGATTTAGTTGAATCGGAAATGCTGAAGCAATTAAAGAATATCGAGCGGCAAAAAGAGAATTTTGATTGCGTGGTCATTATTCGCGGCGGCGGGGCGCGGCTGGACTTGGCAGCTTTTGACAGTTTCAATTTATGCAAAGCAGTAGCAGAATGCGCATTGCCAGTATTCACGGGCATCGGACATGATGTGGATGAAACGGTGCTTGATCTGGTGGCGCATTCATCCTTGAAAACACCAACCGCCGTAGCCGATTTTTTGATTAATCGCAACGCACTTTTTGAAAGTGCTTTGGTCAATTATGGGCAACGCTTGCGCATTTTTGCTTTACAAAACGTTAAAAATCAATTACTTTTATTGCAAAATTTGAAACAAAGACTACAGCTACGCTCGGAAAGAAAAATTGCAGCATCCAATCAAATATTGAATGCTATTAAAATAGAAATCCCGCGTTTAACGTCATTTCAAATTCGATCTTCAGAACAAGAATTAGAAAAATTTTCTAAAATTGTAGCATTAATGGGCGTGGAAGCGACTTTAAAACGAGGCTTCACAATTACATCAAAGGAAGGAAAAATATTACATTCCGCAAAAAATATTATAAAAGGAGACGCAATAACGACGCGCTTTGCAGATGGCAATATCAAATCAAAAGTAAAGGAGTAAATGGAAAATATTACATACGAGCAAGCATTAATGGAATTGCAACAAATTGTAACCGCCCTGGAATCCGGCGAAATCGGAATCGATGAATTATCGGCGAAAACGGAGCGGGCGACCACATTGATTCGCTTTTGCCAGGAAAAACTGCGCCAGACCGAAGATCGCGTCAATTCCCTTTTTGAAAATGATTAAAGCAAGAGCCAAATCAATAACAAGCTTCGCGCCGTCCAGGCTACTGTTCGTATCCAATTAGAGCGAACCAACTGTCGATGCCATTCAGGTTTAAATTCTTGAATTAGTTTTTTGTGGAGTTTACTTTGAATAAAAAAGGTTGATAGCCAGATAATTAGAAGCAGTCCAATATTCATCCAATGCTCGGGATTATAAAAATCTGCCAACCATAGCCAGACACCTGTACCCAGTTCGGCGATCATTTGCGGCCCTACCACCCAGGTAGTCAGCCAAGTATGCGAATTTTCGTAATCTTTAAAGCGGTCATAACCAACTTTTGACATCAAAGGATAATGTACTATTTGTACAAACCAGATCACACCCGTCAAATAAAATGTCAAAAAAACGTGGATAGCCAATATCCAGTCCATAGTGTCGTTTTCAGCATCACAAAGATAACAAAAACTGCATGGTGTCCACGCCATCTGCATAGTCCCACAATTCCGGGGCTTGCGCTTTGCCAAAAGGCAGTGTAGGAATTTGGAGCAAATTATCTTTCGCTATTACGCATTGAATTTCTTCTGCATGGGTTTCGATCTCTTTTTCAACGTTTTTTATATCTTCATAAAATTCATAATGAAGCCCTGCAATGCGCGATTGTAAGGATTTATCTTCGGTCAAAATGATACAACTGTTTGCCAGGTGTGGCGTTTGATTTAAAATATAAAGTGCAAAATTATAATCAAAATTATTTTTGTATTTATCATTGAGTACGATCTCTCTAAATTCATATAATGCTTCCAGTAATAATGTAAAATCATAATTTCTTGGGACATAAATTTTAGAAACATTCCGGCAGCCTAATCCATAATATTGAAATATATCATATCCTAAATTCTGTAATTCTTCTTGTGTTTCCGAGCCTGTCAGCACAGCGATAGCATTGCGGTTTTTGCGAATGATATTAGGGACTTTATTAAAATACGCTTCAAAATAGCGTGCCGAATTATTACTGCCTGTTGCAATAACCGCATCAAAATCTTTTAAAAATTCGATAATTTCAAAATAGAATTTAGTTTTTTTATTTAATTGTTCTAATAATTTAAATAAATATGGCAACAAATAAGGGTCTTTATCAGAGAGCTTGATATACGCTTTATGTCCTGCGGCAAAAACGCATAAAATATCATGAAAACCCACCAGCGGAATATTGCCGGCCATTACTAAACCAATGGTTTGCGGTATAATATTATCATCAATATGATAATGATCGAGCCATTGGCGAAGCTTATTTTCATCCAAAAATTTTCAGCAATCGCTTTTATTGCTTGTTCCTGATTTTCAATTGTAAACCATTTATTATTATAATAACTGCGATGCATGACCGCCCGAAGGTACTCGTCCTCGCCGCGCAGGTGTTCGCCCAATTCCGCTAAAACGGCTATGCGTTCTGATAGATTCATCGATTGGTTTGTTGCCATTCCTTCACGTTGCTGTCCAGCGCTGCCTTGCGTCCCGCGATGTAATTTCTCCATTCGTTTAAAGCATTTTCAAAATCTCTTGGTAAATCTGATTCAAAAAACATTTCTTTACCCGTGCCCGGATGTATAAATCCCAAGGATTTAGCATGTAAACCATGCCGGGGCAAAACAGTAAATGTATTTTCAACAAATTCTTTATATTTAGAAAAAATAGTTCCTTTTACAATCCGGTCGCCGCCGTAGCGCTCATCATTGAACAACGGATGCCCGATATGCTGCATATGCACTCGAATTTGATGGGTACGCCCGGTTTCCAAGTTGCATTGCACCAAACTCACATAATACATTCGTTCTAAAACTTTATAATGCGTGACCGCCCATTTCCCGCTTTCTCCTTCCGGGAAAACCGTAAATTGATGCCGAAAGCGCGGATGTCGCCCTACATTGCCAGTAATGGTGCCGGCATTTTTTTCTGGTTCGCCCCAAACCAGTGCATAATAAGTACGCTCAATCGTATGATTGAAAAATTGTCGCGCCAAATGAGTCATCGCATAATCGCTTTTGGCGACGACCAACAGCCCTGAAGTATTTTTGTCAATTCTATGCACCAAACCCAAGCGATCTTGATAATCGCCATCCATAATGGGTAAATGATTCTGCCCAAAATGATACGCCAAAGCATTGACCAATGTGCCGCGATAATGCCCGACGCCAGGATGCACCACCATTCCTGCGGGTTTGTAAATGACCATTAAATCTTCATCCTCATAGCGAATATCGAGAGGAATACGCTGCGGAACGACGCCCATGCCTTCACCCGGCGGGCGCGGGATAACCACCGAAATAATCTGGCCCGGTTTGACCTTGAAATTAGGTTTAACTTCTTTTTTATCAACAAGAATAGAGCCGGATTTGATAGCATTTTGAATTCGATTGCGGGTAGCTTTTTCAATTCTATCCATCAAAAATTTATCAATACGAATAGGCGATTGCTTCGGATCAACGTGTATATCATATTGATCGTAGAACTCGTCGGAGTTGAGGTCATCATTTAGTTTTTCGTCTTCCTGCATACTCCAAGTCTTTTATACCGGCTTCGTTCCTTACTCAAGCTATGCCGGAAGTTTTAGTGCAATTAACAAAATTAAAGGAACTTTACTACTTCGCAATGAACTTTTTTGTTTTTTTGGCTCTTGCTGGAAATGAGATATCGAATTTCACACTTGAATAAATAACAACTTGAGTCAAATAAAAGTATAGAACCCTATATATAAAACCCTTATTAATAATCAATTAACATTCAAAATATTAAAAACAATGCAAGATAAAATTGGTTTTGGTTCGCTGTGTGTACACGAATTACCAAGCAAAAAAACGACCGAATCGCATGTGCTCCCGATTTATGCTACCTCCTCTTTTGCTTTTGAATCGATTAACCAAGGAATTGACATTTTTCTGGGCAAAGAGCAAGGGCATGTTTATAGCCGTTATGGCAACCCTACCGTAGAAGCGGTTGCTGATAAAATCGCTTTGCTGGAAACGCATGGGCTGAATATGGAAGCAAAAGCAATTCTCTTTAGCTCCGGGATGTCAGCAATCGCCACCCTGATAATGGCAACTTTACAAAGTGGCGATAAAATTCTTACACAAGGTAATCTTTATGGTGGCACCACCGAGTTATTTACAAAAGTATTCCAACCGCTTGGTATTGAGACTATTCTGACAGATTTAAAAGATTTAAATACGGTTGAAAATATTATAAAAAATGATACTTCGGTGCGGATGCTTTATTTTGAAACGCCCGCCAATCCTACGATGGCTTGTGTAGATATGGAAGCTTTAGCAGATATTACAAAAAAATACAATCGCATCAGCGCGGTGGACAATACCTTTTGCACGCCCTATTTGCAGCAACCCTTCGAGTTCGGGGTAGATTATATTGTGCATTCCACGACTAAATTTTTGAACGGACACGGCAATTCTATTGCAGGTGCTTTAGTTGGTAGAGATGTTGACATGATGAAAGGCAAAATCTGGCAAACAATGAAGCTGGCAGGAACAAATTGTAACCCTTGGGATGCCTGGCTTATACATAATGGTATGAAAACCTTGGAGTTACGCATGGATCGCCACAGTCAGAACGCGCTTGCCATTGCTCAATTTTTAGAACAACACCCAAAAGTATCGAAAGTGAACTACAATGGACTCTCCTCCCATCCCGATCATGCATTAGCCAAAAAGCAAATGCGCAATTTTGGTGGAATGCTGAGCTTTGAATTGAAGGACGGTTTGCAAGCAGGAATTGATTTTATGAATAAAATTCGTTTCTGTACACTCGCTCCTACCCTCGGCGACGTAGATACATTGATATTGCATCCTGCTTCAATGTCGCATATTAATATTCCAAAGGAAATTCGCCTGCAAAATGGCATAACAGATGGCTTGGTAAGGCTTTCGGTAGGAATTGAAAATGCGGAGGACATTATCGCTGACTTGGATCAGGCTTTAGCATAAAATAAAAGAGTCTTCCCGCCATAAGGTGGGAAGACTGTACGAATAATTATAATCCCATGAACATATCCGATAGTGATGAACCTCTTTTCATTCTCTTCTTTGCTATCTAACACAGAGGTTATAAAGAAAGAAAGTCGCCCTACGAAAATTGGCAGGACGACTTACTACCAACAAATTTATAATCCCATGAACATATCTCAATTCTGAAATTCAGTCCTTTTGACCGAAACATTACTCGCATCCACCATTTGCTCACATTCACGATACAAATATTTAAATTTCTGCACATTAGAACAAAGACAAAATTTTCCTTTTGTGAAAAAAATATTTTGATAAAATACATAATAGCTACTATTTTAAATAATTTCAAGTATCAATTTGTGAAAAATAATAAAAATTAATAGGATAAATTAAATGCAAAAAAAAAGCCGTTCCGCCTTGACGGCGGGACGACTCACTAGCAATGATTATAATTCCACGAATATGAATAAAGCAATGAATGTCAGTCCTCTAAACGAATTTCGTTTCTACAATATTATAAAATCAAAGATACAGAACCAAACTTTTTTTAAGCCTATTTCCGACACTATACCTGATTTTATTATCGCAGCACTTCAAATTTCTTGTTTACGACTCCTTTTGGTGTCACAACACTCAGCACATAAATACCATTTTGCATTTGGCTTACATCTATTTGTGTCTTGCGTGCCAACGTTTTACCAGAGTTATAAATTACCTGTCCTGTTATATTATAAACAATTACTTGTTCAAATTCTTGCCCCCCATTCAGATGAATATTCAATAAATCTTGAGCGGGGTTAGGATATACTTTTAGCAGATCATCTGTCAAAGGAGCGTTTTCGATTTCTTCTTCGCTTTGAGGAATAATATAAATTTGCAATCCCTGGATATTCATTCCATAAGTCTGCCCTGCGCTATTGGAAGCTACAGAGGTACCGCTTCCTATGTTAATCACCATTGGGTCATCACCAGGGCGGATGCCAGCAATATCATCTCTCACAACAAATCGAATCTTACCAATTTCTCCAAAGCCACTAGCAGCCAAGCCACTAGTACGAGTAAATCCAGTTTCAATCAAGCCGCGTTCGTTGTTGTGCGACATTTGCAAGAAAGGCGAATTGTAGGTCAACCAACTTGATTGTGCATAATCGATTTGAACGCTTTCTTTTTTAATTATCACTGGAATATACTCAAATGGGAAAGTGAATCCATACAAATCAACTACTAGATATTCCTCATTCCCCAACACCATATCTAATTCTACCAGATCACCCGGATTGTAGAAAACATCTCCGTGTAACTCGATCGTATATTTATAGAAAGGTATTTTAGCCGAAGTAAGATCGTGCGTATAACCGAAGAAGCTTCGAATAGCTGCAGTATCAAGCGCTGTAACAATACTATCTCCGTTGGTATCAACGTGTTTGAAATTCAATTCTCCTTCTTCATAAGTCCAATCATTACCCTGCTGCCCATACCATTCAGAGAAATCAGCATCAGAACGCGGCACACCAACTGCACCCATCCCAACACCAATTGGTAAAAGGTCTTCCATATTCACTACGCCATCCCGATTGGTGTCACCCGGCCAAATGCAGTCAACAATGCAAGAAGAAGCTTGCGTATTTCTATTGATATCTAGAATTTCAATTTCGACCTTGATAGATTTTTCGTATGCACATCTTCCGGCATCATCGTACACGCAATAAGTAATTTCAAACTCATCCACACCGGCATTCACATTGTCATTAGGTAGATACAAAATGAGATTATTCCCGGCGATGGTTTGATTATTAATGGTGGTATCACGCTGCCCTTCCAATATGACAGCCTTCCCAAGCTGTCCTTGTGCCTTGATTTTGTACATAAAATTGGAAATTGGCACATCATTACCAATCACCAACGGCGTGTGCTTAGGCGTGTACATGAAGAATTTCGTCTGTGAAGGTTCAAAATTACTTACATATACATACACAGTTGCCACTTCTTCTTCCGCACCGCAACCTGGCGCATTAATAGAATAGGTAAACCAATCTACCCCTTCAAATCCTGAAGCAGGATAGTAAGTCACAATCCCATCCGATGCTTCTACGGTGCCATTTTGTGGCTGGTCTTTAATTGTGAAACAACCAGAGTCGTAACCATAAAGGTCATTTTCCAATACATTCAATTCGACTATGGTTTCCGGCGAGGTATAAGCTTCATCATCAAACGCCATCATATTCTTCTCGGCATCAATGACGATTACTTCTACTACTTTATTTACACTGCCGTTGCTCAAGCCGATATAATCTTTGCCAATAAAATCTTGATTAGGAGAGTATTGAGGTGCATCGCCACTATCATCATATGCACCGTTACCAGGGGCGCTGGTAACACTAAAATTATTCGGAACAAGTATTACTTGTGCATTATTCTTTTTGGTGAAAACCCGAAGCGTATCACTCAGATTCGTATTGTCTCCTAACACTTGAATCGTCACCGTCCCGTTATCACACAAACCTGCGCCGTTGCAAACTACATAATTGATATATGCAACTCCTTCAAAATCAGGTTCTGGTGTAAATTCTATCGTCGAAGCACCCGGTTGGAAAGTAGCGTTACCGTTATTAGTCAGTGGAATTACAGTAAGATTTTTGACACCATTGCTGCTAATATCGTTACCGAGTACATTAATTGAAAGAGATGTATTTTCTGCTCCAAAGGCATAGTCATGATTAGCAATAAGTTGCGCAGCTTTTACTTCAATGGTATAATCTCTGATATAGGAGGCAAAAGATACTGGAAAATAAGATATTCTAAAATGATCTGTACCAACAAACCCATTAATAGGAGTATAAGTTAATTCATATTTGGTACTTGCAATTTGTCTCCATGTAGCATTCCCATTTTGAGGGGTCGGTGTAGCCCATTGAAGAGGAAAGTAGGAAGTGAAAGTATCTTTCACAGCTTGGTTTTCAAAAGTAGTTAGACTAACTCGATCTAACTGCCCCCATGCCGAGAGCGAACACGCTAAGAAAAAGAACAATAAAAAACGCTTTCGTCGTAAAAATACATTCATGGTTCGTGGATTTTGTCATTGCTATTTTATAATCGTGGCTTTTCTATTCGACTTAAAATACCCATAGCTTCACATTTGTGAAAAAAAGTTTGCTTTATTCATATTGTTTCTCTTGAAATATCGTTACAAAAATAGTGCCAGTTCAAAATAAAAAGAGAAACCAGATAACCACCAAATGTGAATTTATTCTTATTCGTGTTGTATATTTGGAAAGCAAAAATACTTTCGCACCGCTAAGATAAGAAAAAACTTCCGATATGCGCAATAGCAAATTGTATTGGATTCTTCAACAATTCGACAAATATGAGCAAAATCGGCTCAGAAAATTTTTGCAGTCACCATATTTTAATCGCAGCGAAGCCATTGTTGCTTTGTTTGAACATCTAACCGAGCATATCAACGATCAAAATGAAGCCGAAATCGAGAAAGAAAACTTATGGAAAAAAATTAATCCGGATGCTTGTTATGACGATGTGCGTTTCCGCAAATATTGCTCTGATCTTTTTAAATTAATTGAAGATTTTCTCTCGTTACAGGTTTATGAAAACAGAGAATTTAACCAGGCGGTAAACTTACTTGAAGCAATTGGCAAAAGAAAGTTGGATCGCATCAGGGGCAGCGCTATCAAGAATGTAAAACGATTGTCAGACCTTACTTTTTTGAGGTCTTCTGATTATTATCTCGACCAGTTTCATTTCGAAAAAAACTACTACGAACTTCACAAGCACGATCGGACATCCAAGACCAATATCGAAGAAATCAACAGAAATTTAGATGGCTTTTACATTTCCGAAAAACTGCGTTATTATTGCCTCAGCCTTGGTCAACAAAAAGTGGCTGCGCATACTTATAATATCGAATTTATCGAAGAAATCATTGAGTATGTGCGGAACGGCGGTTTTGAAAATATACCTTCTATCGCGGTGTATTATCAAATTCTGTTGATGGAAAAAGATGGACAAAATCTGGAACACTACTTTACGCTCAAGCAATTACTGGAAATCAATGGTTTGAAATTTCCTCGCGAAGAAGCAGAGAGTATGTATGGTTTTGCCTTTAATTATTGCGTAAGCAAAATCAATCAGGGTGATCTTCAGTTTCAGAGTGAATTATTTGACCTTTATAAAGATTCGCTTTCTAAGGAAATTATTATCGTAGAAGGCGAACTTTCTCCCTGGGATTTCAGGAATATCAGCACCATCGCGCTGCGTTTGGGCGAGTATGACTGGGTTGCTAGTTTTATCGAAAAATACCAGTTTTATTTGCCGGAGGCCTTCCGAGATAATGCTGTGAAGTATAATCTTGCGCAGGTGTATTTTTATCAAAAAAAATATGACGAAGTAAAATCCTTGTTACAAGAAGTTGTTTTTGAAGATTTTTCTTATAATCTCAATTCCAAAGTAATGCTTTTGCTTACTTATTATGAAACAGATGAGATTGAACCTTTGTACTCTCTTTTTGAGAGCTTTCGTACCTACTTGAATCGCCACAAAGATTTACCTTTATCTCGCCGACAGTTATATACAAATCTGATTAAATTTACCAAAAAGCTAACCAGTATCAATCCAGGCGACACGAAAATATTGGAAAAGGTGAAAAAGAAATTGAATCCACAAAAAATATAGCGAGCCACAGTTGGCTGATGGAAAAAATCGCTGAATTGGAGTAACTTTACGCAAGCAATTCAATCCTTGCACTCACAAAGCTCAACACGCATGAACAGAAGAAATTTCCTTCAACAATTCGGTACAGGTACATTGCTCGCAGGCGCTGGTGCTTTTCCATTACAGGCATTTGCAGCTAATCCTGAGGTGCTGAAATTGACCATTCTTCATACCAATGATGTACACAGTCGCATCGAACCATTCCCAATGGATGGCAGCCGCAATCAGGGATTAGGAGGGGCAGCACGTCGAGCAGCGTTGATTCAGAAAATCCGAGAGCAAGAACAACACGTTTTGCTTTTTGATTCTGGCGATATTTTTCAGGGAACACCTTATTTTAATTTTTATGGTGGCGAATTAGAGTTGAAACTCATGTCACAAATGGGCTACGATGCTGCAACCATCGGCAATCATGACTTTGACGCGGGTATTGATGGTTTATACAAACAATTACCGAATGCCAATTTTCCATTAATTAGCAGCAATTACGATTTCTCCAATACTATTATGAATGGTAAAACCTTACCATATAAGATATTCAAAATTGAACACTTAAAAATTGGTGTTTTGGCGGTTGGTATTGAGCTGGAAGGCTTGGTACCCAAGGCTTTATACAAAGAAACGCAATATCTCGACCCACTCGCCAATGCCAATCGCGTAGCTGCTCAGCTGAAAAATGATGAAAAATGTGATTATGTCATTTGCCTTTCGCACTTGGGCTATAAATATAGTGACAGCAAGATTTCTGATATTGTATTGGCGCAGAATAGTCGAAATATTGATTTGATTTTGGGTGGACACACGCATACTTTTATGGATCAACCCGATCTCATTAGCAATCAAGATAGTGCGCCGGTGCTTGTGAATCAAGCTGGTTGGGCAGGCATTATGCTGGGCAGGCTCGACATTTTCTTTGAGCGCAATCGCAAGAATCGTTGCGAAAGCTGTCAAAATATCTTTGTAAGCACAAGGGCAAGAAAAGTTAACAATTAAAATAAAATTGCCTGTCTTTCAATTAATTAACATAAACTAACACATATTCAAAATATCGAAAAACCTTTGTTAAATAACAGTTCCAGGCTTTTTCTGTTTTTGAAATAAGTAAAAAAAAAATCTAAAGGAAAGTTTTCCACAGGGGTTTCAATTCTAAATTTTTTTTCTCACCTTTGTAGTCCTTCGCTTTTCTGAAAAGCATCTCATGATTGGAGCTCCTATCAAATTAAATGCAGCAACATCTGCATTATGTCTAACTTTCTGATACTTCCAAAATTACGTAAACTAAGCAGGGCAACCTATTTAAATTTATTTGTTTTTGTCAAATTTTACAATCACTGGAAGAATGACAAGAGATTTTTCTACAGTCTGGGATAGCTGTCTGCGAACAATACGCGGCACCGTAAACCCACAAAGTTTTAGAACCTGGTTTGAACCCATTAGACCTGTGCGCTTAGAGAACAACGCACTTACGATTCAAGTCCCGAGCATTATTTTTTACGAATGGCTGGAAGAGCATTATGTAGATGTATTAAAAACTTCTATTCGTAAAGAACTCGGCGATAGAGGTCGCCTGGAGTATCAAATTTTGACAGCTGCCCCAAAAGACATTAGCCGCAGCAATGGCAATGGTGTTCAGCATTCTGATGCCTATATCCCAGGAATCGTGGATACCGAGAATATCAAAAATCCATTCGTAATTCCCGGCATTAGAAAAACACGGATTGATCCACAGCTCAACGTTCAGCACACCTTTGTCAATTATATCGAAGGAGACTGCAATCGATTAGCGCGTTCGGCAGGCTTGGCTATTGCCAAAAAACCCGGAGGCACTTCCTTCAATCCATTATTCATTTAAGGTGATACAGGCTTGGGCAAAACCCATTTAGCTCATGCCATTGGCAACGAGGTGCGAATGCGATTCCCGGACAAAACGATTTTGTATGTGACCTCGGATAGCTTTACCAATCAGTTTATTCAGGCTTTGAAAAACAATGCCATCAATGATTTTGCCAATTTCTATCAAATGATTGATGTACTGATCGTAGATGATATTCACTTTTTATCAAATAAACAAAAAACACAAGATATTTTCTTCCAGATTTTCAATCAGTTGCACCAAGGAGGCAAGCAAATTATATTGACGTCTGATCGGCCGCCCAAGGATTTGGATGGTATGGAAGAACGCTTGATCTCTCGTTTCAAATGGGGTTTATCCGCTGATTTACAATCGCCAGACCTAGAGACACGTATTGCCATTATGGAAGCCAAAATGGGGGAAGAAGGCATCGAAATTCCGTCGAATGTAGTAGAATATATCTGTTACAATATTCAAAACAATATACGCGAACTGGAAGGTGTACTTGTATCATTGGTAGCACAATCCTCTCTCAATCAGCGAGAAATAGATATAGATTTAGCTAAAGAAGTTATTAAAAATTTCGTTTCCCAGATCAATAAGGAAATCACACTTGATTTTATTCAAAAATTGGTGGCCGGGCATTTCAATGTGCAAGTAGAAAAGCTACAAGGCAAGACCCGCAAACGCTCAATTGTAATTGCGCGCCAACTTTCAATGTATCTGGCCAAAAATCTGACCGACAAATCATTAAAGGCAATAGGAGATATGTTTGGCGGACGCGACCACAGTACCGTAATCTACTCCTGCAAAACCGTACAAGATTTGATGGAAACCGATGTTGTGTTTAAGGATACAGTGTCTGAATTGGAAAAGAAAATTAAGATGAGTTTAAATGAAAAATAGACTCCAAGGAACTTTTTTTGCACCTAATTCTTTGTAAAAGAAATCAAGGCAGTTATTCGCAAAAAAATACGGATAACTGCCTTGCAAATTAAAAAGGGTTTACCTACATTTGCAATCGCTTTTAAAGAAAGCGAAATTATCGTTGGTGAGATGGGTGAGCGGCTTAAACCAACAGTTTGCTAAACTGTCGTACTGGAAACGGTACCGCGGGTTCGAATCCCGCTCTCACCGCCACTCAAAATGTGAGATGTAAAATAAGAAATTTGAAATAAACCCGGTAATTTTTCAAATTTCAAATCTCTTATTTCATATTTAATACTACTTCGGGGCGTAGCGCAGTCCGGTTAGCGCACCTGCTTTGGGAGCAGGGGGTCGAGAGTTCGAATCCCTCCGCCCCGACACTGAAAATCAAGCACTTATAACAATTTGTTGTAAGTGCTTTTTCTTTCACGCCATTTGTACTCAAGAAAAAATTCTTCTCTCTTCGTTAAAATTTCTGAAAGGATGAGCTTTTCTTGGTAATGTTACAATCTAAAGGCTTTGAATTTAAAGTTTGCGTCGAATTTCTTTCTAGTTTAATTCATCATTAATTCAAGTTTTTTTTGATACCTTCCATTAACTTTATGTGCTTGTTCTAAAATAACTATAACTTTTATTTGGAATAAGCTGCTGATCTTTAATATTTTACAAAATGGTCAATGGTTTGCCAAAGGCATCCCAATTGGAAATTATCAATGATCAATTGCTTACGTCCACCTATATATATATGCATATCCATTTTTTGCCGTTTGCAAAATATATAATATCAAATATGTTGTAGGCTGTTTAGAATAAAATTAGATATTTAAAAAATAGAACAAGTGAATAAGATTGACGCACATCAACATTTTTGGCAGTTTGATCTGATACGAGATAGCTGGATCAAGGAGGATATGAAATCCATTCAAAAGGATTTTTTACCAGGAGATTTATTGCCGCTGTTGGTGCAAAATGGCTTGGATGCTTGTGTGACGGTGCAAGCCAGCCAATCGGAAGCCGAGAATAACTTTTTGATTGCATTGGCAAAAGAACATGAATTTATCCGAGGTGTGGTTGGTTGGGTTGATTTGCAGGCAGAAGATATTGCCGAAAGATTAGCAACTTATAAGTCATGCCCGGTGGTAAAAGGGTTTCGGCATGTGCTGCAAGGAGAGCCACAGCGTGATCTGATGTTGCATCCAAATTTTAAGCGAGGAATTGCTGCTTTACAAGCATATAATTTTACGTATGATATTCTCATTTTTCCCGACCAGCTATCGTTCTCAGCGGAGTTAGTGGCGGCTTTTCCAAATCAAAAATTTGTGATTGACCATATTGCTAAACCTTATATCAAACGCAAAGAAATTGCAGCGTGGAAGGCTGATATAGAGGCGATTGCAGTTTATGAAAATGTATATTGTAAAATCTCCGGCATGGTAACCGAAGCGGATTGGAAAACCTGGAAACAGGAAGATTTCGAGCCGTATATGGAGGTGGTTGTCAATGCCTTTGGCACAAACCGAATTATGTTTGGTTCTGATTGGCCGGTGTGTCAGGTCGCCGCTACTTATGAGGATGTAATAAAAATTGTAAAAGATTATTTTTCGGCTTTTTCAAAGGACGAACAAGCGCAGTTTTTTGGATTAAACGCTAAATATTTTTATAATTTGTAAAGAAATAAATAAACACCATTAAATAATATTAAAAATTTAAACAATTCATAATTATCTGTTTTAGAAGACTTTCGACTATAAGACTATTGACTATAAAACTTTCGACTATTTACATGAAAACATTAATCTGCACAGAACCCGGAAATTTTGAATATAACACCGCTGAAAAACCAGTATTAAGCAAAGGTCGCGCCATTATCAAAATCAAGCGCATCGGCATTTGCGGCACGGATTTGCACGCTTTTGAAGGCACTCAGCCTTATTTTAATTATCCACGCATTTTGGGGCATGAGCTGGCAGGAACGTTGGTAGAATTTGACAATGCGCCTGGTTTTGAAATAGGAGAAGCGGTCACGTTTATCCCTTATTTTAATTGTGGTAGTTGCATAGCTTGTCGTACTGGAAAGCCGAATTCTTGTGTAAATATAGCGGTTTGCGGCGTACATGTGGACGGTGGCATGGTCGAATTTTTGTCGGTGCCGTCTGCTTCCTTGTTGCATGGCGAAGGATTGAGCTTTGATGAACTGGCATTGGTAGAGCCATTAGCAATTGGTGCGCATGGGGTACGGCGGGCAGCTATTGAGCCGGGTGAATTTGTATTAGTAATTGGCGCTGGTCCGATTGGTTTGGGAACAATGGAATTTGCGAGAATAGCAGGTGCTCAAGTTATTGCATTGGATATCAATGAAAAACGCCTTCAATTTTGCAAGGATAGATTGCAGGTTGTTCATACCGTCAATGCTCTTTCAACTGATATTGCGGAGCAATTAAAAGAAATCACCAACGGTGATATGCCCACCGTTGTCATAGACGCAACTGGCAATTTGAAAGCGATCAATAACGCCTTTCAGTACATGGCACATGGTGCCCGATATGTATTGATTGGTTTACAAAAAGGCGATATTTCATTTAGCCATCCTGAATTTCATAAAAGAGAAGGTACGCTGATGAGTAGCCGGAATGCGACACGCCAGGATTTTGAGCATGTAATAACTTGTATGAAAAGAGGCGATGTAAAGCCCACGACTTACATTACACATCGGGTAATTTTTGATGCGGTAAAACAGGAATTTGGAAATTGGCTAAATCCGGCAAATGGCGTGATCAAAGCAATGGTGGAATTATATTAATCAAATTTTGATACTCAAAATATCAGAAAAATAGCGTTGCTAAGACCTATTTCTCAAAAATTTGAATTCGATTTCCATCCGGGTCTTTAATAATAATCATTTTCTTACCTGAAATACTGTCGGTTACAACTGTTCCGAGAAATTATACTTTTGTATCGGATAAAAAATTGATCCATTTATCAAATTCGGCGACTAAGAAACCAAACTTAAAAAATCCTCCAATTTGCGTGCCTCTTGGTTGATTGGATAAAATATCTGCAGGATAAAGGGAAGTTTTTAATTCGATTAATTCAATCAGTACGTCTCCGCGCTTTAAGTTCGCTTGTTTGAATCCTTTTTCGCTATTAGCGTTTTGGTTTAAAACTTTAAATCCTAAAATATCGGCATACCAGACAATAGAAGTATCAATATTTTTGACAATAATTGCAGAAAAGAAAGCTTCTGGATCAGGCAAGGTGTCCCTTTGCGCATAGGATATAATAGATGTGCATAGGGCAAGGATGCCGATTAATAAAGTTTTCATAATTTCGGGTGATTATTTACTTAAAATTTATATTTTATTTAAAATAAGTAATCCTTCTTAAAAAATATAGTTTTTATTTAGTTTATTTAGATTATTGATATTCAAATTATTAGCGCACGGTAAATGGTAAATTTTTCAATGATTAATTACTTATTAAGCATTTGCTTCTTTTTTCGTTAACATCTTGATTTTAATTTTAAACGCTGCAAATAATAAAGTCATAAATGGACTCAACCAATTAAAAATGGCATATGCAAAATACTCAAAGGTTGCTACTCCTAATACGCCGCTTTGATAAGCCCCACAGGTATTCCAAGGCACTAATACAGAAGTCACCGTGCCGGAATCTTCCAAGGATCTACTCAGGTTTTCAGGCGCTAAGCCTTTCTTTTCATAAGCTTTAGCGAACATTTTACCCGGTACTACAATTGCTAAATATTGATCGGAAGCAGTAGCATTCAGAGCCAAACAACTTGCTACTGTGCTTGCAAATAATCCAAAGATAGAATTCGATAAACTCAGTAATGCCGAGCTAATCCGTGACAACGCTCCTATCGCATCCATCACTCCGCCAAAAACCATTGCACAAATAATGAGCCAAATCGTTCCGAGCATACCTTCCATTCCTTTTGCACTAAATAAGTCATTTAATTCTGTGCTGGTAGTCTCCACACTTGTACTCACCGTCATCGCATTCATTATACCTTTATACCCGGAAAGAAATGTCAGGTTATCTCCTCCTCCAATTTTTGCAACAATATCTGGTTGGGCGATAAGCGCTGCAACGCCCCCAATAATGTACCAACTAATAAAGCCACCAATGGAGGCGATTTTTTAATAATCATAAAGATTACTACCGCAGGCACTAAAAATAGCCAGGGACTAATGTAAAATGCAGCATCTATTGCAATTAATTTGTCGGAAATATCAGGCGTTCCCTCTGTTTTCAAGCCAAAACCGATAAAAACAAAAATTAATAATGTTAATAAAATAGAAGGGGTAGTCGTTAAAGCCATATAACGAATATGTGAAAAAAGCTCAGAGCCAGCCATAGCGGAAGCCAAGTTAGTAGTATCTGAAAGCGGTGACATTTTATCGCCAAAATAAGCCCCGGAAATAACCGCTCCGGCAATCATGCCACTAGGAATTCCAAGAGCCCCGCCGATACCAATCAAAGCAATACCCACCGTAGCTGAGGTCGTCCAGGAACTTCCGGTTGCTATCGAAATAATCGAACAAATAACTACGCAGGCTGCTAAAAACCATTGCGGATTTAATATTTGTAAACCATAATAAATCATGGTCGGGATAATGCCACTTATCAACCATGTGCCAGCCAATGCTCCCACCATTAATAAAATCAAAATAGCTCCTGTTGTGGATCTTACATTTTCCGCAACCTCTTCCAGCATTTTATGATAGGAAACTTTATTGAAATACCCAACAATTGCTGCTACGGCTGCACCCATTAATAAAATAAATTGATTAGACCCGCCCAGGGCAGCATCGCCAAAAGCGAAAAAAACATTATAAAATAACATAATAATCAAAGCGATGACCGGAATCAAGGCTTCCCAAATGCTCAATTCTACATTGTAAATGACTTCTTCTTCTTGACGGTAAGTTTCTTCGTTTTTCATTAACACGCCTTATTTTATTGGATATATAATATTATTATTGCCACAATTTGAATCCTGGCAATCCGCTAATATACATACCTACCTTTAATTTTCAACAGGAATTTTTAGAAACTCATACGTTGCCGGCTGCATACATCTTTCCTTGAGGCGTAGGGCTGCCGCCTGCTTTTTCGAGGGTAATAGCGAACTGGTCGGCACCAGACACAGATTCCATAGTTTGCAATACATTCGTATTCAAGTCAAAAACTTCACGCGGGATTCAGGGGCAATCGGTAAACCATTCAGCACAATCGCTTTGGTTTGTGGATTGGTCAAGATATTCAATTGCTGGCGGGTAAGCTGGCAATCAGCTTCTAACGTCTGTTGAGCAATCGTCATTTGTTCTATTTGTTTCTTGCTTTCAGTCCATTTTGAATAGAGCCAAATACTACTTCCAAGAGCAAGAATCAAAGCAGCAGCTATCGCTGTTCGCCAAAGATTAAAAACTTTTTTTTCTTTAGATATATCTTGAACCTTTGATAGAATTTCTTGTTTCAGTGCTGGTCTTGGGATTTGTGTGTGTTGCATAGCGTAAGCATTCATCGCTTGCTCAATGCGCTCGATTTCGGCTTGAATCTCAGGATATTGTGCTGCCAATAACTCGACTTCTCTGCTTTCGGCAGGAGACAAAGCTTGCAGGACATATAATTCCAAAGCACCAGATTCTATATATGTTTTCACATCCATTTTATTCTAATGAAAACATTTCTCTCATTTTTATAATAGCAGCTCGAAGCCGCGTTTTTACTGTGCCAACCGGAATATTTAATGCTTCCGCCGTTTCCGACTGGGTATATCCATTAAAATAAATCAAATCTATAATCGCTTTCTGCTCAGGATTTAGCTTTTCTGTCAATTCCTTTACACCAATAACATCAGGATTCAACGCCTGCTGCTCCAGCGTATTGGAAATAGGTTCTAGTTCTTGGGTTTTGGTATTAATTTTTTTGAGTCGTATCCGATCAATCGCTGCATTCCGAGCAATATTAATAATCCACGCTGGCAGCGTCCCTTTTGAAGCATCAAATTTGGAAGCGTTGTTCCAGATTTTAAGGACTGTATCCTGCAAAACCTCTTCCGCCGCCTCTTGTTGTTGAACAATTCTAAGGATTACACCATATAAAGCGCCCGCGTATTTGTCGTACAATATTGATAGACCTTCCTTGCTACTGTTTTGTAACAACTGGATAATTTTATCATCTGATATATGGGCGTTTTGGCGGTTCAAACTTTGGTTTATATAGTTGTGTAACGCAAAGATATTGGTTTATGGGGAATATGGGTAGTTGCCGCCTTTAAAAATTGTGGCGCATTTTCAGAATGTGCCACATCTTTAGCGCTTAGAAAAAATAAGAAAAATACACATTCAAATTAAACGGTGTGCCGGGCGTAAAATGAATCTCCGACACCGGCTCTGCCTCATTAAACAATCTACTTTCGGTATCAAATTGTGCTTCGTTCCAATCTCGATTCAACAGGTTTTGTATGCTAAAACCGATTTCATATTTCGATTTTGTATAATTTATCACCGCATCCATCAAGAAATAACCTTTGGCAATCACCGAATTATCTTCATTCGCCGGGCGGTCGCCGAGGTAACGGTAACGCAAACTACCATTCATGCCATTTTTAGCTTCAAAAGTCAAGCCGCCAATGCTGGTTATTTCTGCTGCCAAAGGAATAAAATCTTCATTTTCAGGAGCATCTTTTGCACGCGCAAACGTGTAATTCACGTCAAAATCCGCGAACAGCCAGTTGAGCAATTGCCAACGCCCTGCTATATCCAGACCCTGCCGACGGGTTTCGCCGCTGGGTTCTACCACTGCCTCGTCGCCGACGTAAACAAATTCTTGCTCCAAATCCAAATTCCAAACGCTCGTGCTCAACAAAAATCTGGGTGTCAATTTGAACATCGCGCCTGCCTCCACACCGATTGCTCTTGGCAAAATTTCTTTACCATTCTGAGTTACAACCACTCGGGTATCATTCGAGTGAAAACCAGAACCGCTATTCGCAAACAATTGCAAACGGTCGTTGATAGTGAAATAGGCATTCAGTTTTGGACTTACAATATTTGCAGAAGCAATCTGTCGATCATAACCTTCTTTCAAACGATTCACATACAAAAATTGGAATTGGTCAAAACGAACCCCAGCATTCAAAGTCAAAAACTTACCAATCCGAATCGTTTCATCCACATAAACACCTACGTTCATCTCATCCACATCGCCCAAAGCCAAGCGTTCCAGCGTTGTTTGTCTGCCTTTAGTACGGGAAAGCTCATTGTTCTTGACACCATCTCGTCGGAAATTCAGTCCAAGTTCTGTTTGCCATTGTGTGCCTGCCCACTCATCGCTGCGTTGATAAGCGCCATTATAACCAAAGATATTACGATTTTCTTTCTGTTTAATCTGGTCACCATCAATAGGATTATTCAAAAAGAAGGTAAAATTGGAATACAATTCAAAATCGTAGTGACTGAAATAAAATTGATTGCGCACCGAGCTTCCATCGTCTAACAAGGAAATCAATTGAAAATTAGCATTTGTACGACTCGTATTGCCACCTTCGGTATCATCAATCGCGCCGAAACGCCCAATTTGTCTGCTTTCCACAGCACGGTTTGGAATTTGCCCGGAGGCATCCCAACGACTACTGAAAGAAGAAAGCGAAGCCGATAAATAATGATTATTATTTAGCGCGGTATTATATTTCAATAAACCACTGAAACGATTATAAGCTTGTGGACTATCAAAATAGCCGTTTGAAAAGAAATATTCCGTTGCCAGGTAAGCATTTTGCGATCGATTGGACTGGGATTGATCCAACAAGTTGAACATTCCCACCGCGCGATATGTATCGAATTGCCCCACTTGTAGCTTAATCATGCTTTTATCAATCGCGTTTTTAGTCTGAAAGCCAACATAACCGGCGGTTGCCAGATTGCCGTAAGGCGCGTAATATGGGCCTTTTGCAAATTGTACTCGCTCCACCGTTTCAGGAATCAAAAAATGCAAATCCGCATAACCCTGTCCGTGCGCGTGAGAGACCATATTCACTGGCATACCGTCAACATTGAGCGAAATATCCGTTCCATGATCTATATCAAAACCACGCAAAAAAATCTGCTCGGCCTTGCCGCCGCCTGCGTGCTGCGCGATGAATAAGCCCGGCACCATTCTCAAAATATCTTGCGAAGTATTGGTCGGGCGCAAATGAATATCCAAGGAAGATACAATGCGGCGATTCACTTCCGGCTCTGGCGAAATCACTACGGCTTGCAATTCAATCGGCGTACCTTTAAAAAAAGAACGAACGGTAGAAGTCTCGCTATCGCGCACCTCCACCGATTCGGTCAGGAGTTCGTAGCCAAGATAATTAATAATAATTTTATATGTACCGGCTTCTAAATCATTGAATTGATAGAAGCCAAGATCATCTGTATATGCTTGTTTTTCAGTGCCTTCTAGTGTAACAATCGCACCAAACAAAGGGCTTTTGGTAGTAGCATCTTGAACACTTCCGCGAATGCTGCCGTTATGCGCTGATAGTATTTGAGCTATTAAGAAAATAGCAAAAACGGATGTAATAATTTTTTTCATTTTATTGCGATAAAAAAATAATGATTTATTTTATAAATATGGCACATTTTGGAAATGCGCCATATTTTGATTATAATAATTGCTTCGCTTCATTACAATAGGAACAATTCAAATTTGGATTGGAAGAAAATGCTTGCCGAATCAACTGTTTTCCTTCTATATTGGCGCTATTTTTAAGCATTAGCAAGCCTTCCAGGCATAATAATTCAGGATTTTTGGACTTGGTTTTTAAAGCTTTTATTAAATGTTCGTTCGACTTATTATAATCTCCTTTACGATAGTAAATAACTGCCAGGCTTTTATTTACATCAATATTATCTGGTCGGGCGGCATATTCTTTCTTCGCGTATTCCAAAGCTTTATTCATATTATCAAGCAAATCCATATATACTTCAGCGTATTCCAGTGACATCATGTGTCCCGAAGCCTCATCATCCGCCAACATCACCAGAATTTCGTTGGTCAATTTTTTGGCGCGCTCGGTATTGCCTTTTTCTTTTTCCATTTTAGCCAAATCAACATAAAAACCAACTTCTGGAATCAATGTACAAGCCTTCTCTAATAATTCTTTAGCTTTGGTCTCATTTCCTTTCAATGCTTCTACATCCGCCAAGGCTGCTACTGCAAACGGATAATTCGGACGCATGGAAAGTGCGATATTATATTGTATTTCAGCGCTATCTAAATAACCATAATTTTTATATAAATTTCCTAATACCAATCGTGCCCATTCGGTTTGTTCCAGACCAGGATAACCCGCTGAAACGGCTAATTTCATTGCTTCTATCGAGCCTTCGGGTTGTCCATGAATCTCGCGCAAATAAGAAATGCGACTATAAGAACGAATATCCGGGCGCACCGAAATCATTTTATCCGACATTTTAACGGCTTCTTCATAATTACCTAATTCTACATTCGCATCTACTAAAACACCATAAATACCTGCATCATAAGGATTTAATTTTACTGCCTCCTCCCCTATTTTCTTAGCTTCCGCAAACTGGTGCAAAGATAATAACACCGAAGCTTTATCGAGCATTGCACGATACTTTAATCCTTGCTCCGGGTTCTCATTTAATACTGCGTTAACAATCGTCAATGCAGCGGGAAAATAATGCCCATGCTCCCCTGAAATACGAGCCTCTTGCATAAATAACTCCGCCAAATTTAATCTTGCATCATAATTTTTGGGATTGGCTTTAATTTTTGCTACCAAACCATTATATAAATCATTCACATTGCCCATCTCCTCGGTAGGCCCAATAACCGCTTGGCGTTGCAAAAGCGCAGGAATTTCTGGCGATCCTATCGCTTTTTGAGAATTATCATTATTACATGACCAGCAAATACTTAATATAGTTAATAGAAGTATAATGTTTTTCATTTTGATATAATTTTAAAGAGAAGCGCACTTATAAAATTATTATTAATAAAAAATAAGTGCGCTTCATAAAAGTTAAATAACTATAATTCCCTCTTACCTAAAATTTTGATTTTGAGAAGTTTAGAACATTTTAAAAATGCGCCAAACCGTTTAATTTGTCTTCGTCAATTTTACTGACTGTAAAATACTGTTGTCAGAAGTAATTTTCGCAATGTAAGTTCCTGCTGCTAATTTTGATGCATTCCAATCGGTCTGATATTCACCAGGTTGCAAATTTTCATTTAGTATCGTTTGTAATAATTTGCCGTTGATATCATAAATATAAATTCCGATTTTACTGCCAACACGCACGCGGTAGCGGAATGTCGTTGTATTTTTGAATGGATTCGGGAAGTTATAAGCAAATACATCCGGCGCATCCAAGCCCGTTACGCTCGTAGTCATTGTTGGTGGCAAAATATCTGGCTGCGTGTAGTCACGCTCCTCGCCTGAGCATTCGCCAGTGCCCGACCACGGCGTTTGTACATAAGGGAATGACGCTTTAAAAGTCGTATCATTCGCGCTAACGCCCGTATCATAAGTCAATACATCGAGTAAATCCTGGGTCACTGGATTAGTCCCTCCAGCAGTGTAGTCATCGTACCACAAGCCAATGGCCGCAAGGGCTACGCCTGCTACCGCCTGCAATTCAATTTTTGTTACATCATCCTCTAGTCGGCGACCATTCGGGAAACCATCCATATTAGGAATAAATTGAATATCTGTATTACCGGCATAAGTCGAATTCGTCAGGCCAAGAACAGCGGCCTGTACGATGCCTAATGGACTGAAATTCGGGTCGTTGCGTGGTGTCACCGGCACTGCCATGTTCAAGCGAAGCATATCGCCGCCGTTAGGTAAGAAGTTGTTAATGAAGGGTTTACCTGCCGCTAGTGGATTACCGTTTTTGCCAGTAGCCAATTGATAAGGCGCTAAATTTGGTACACCTGTATGGAAAATCGGCCACAAATCTACTGCACGTGCAGCGCCTGCCTTTGGCAATAATAAAGTACCAAAAACCGTATCGTCCAAAGCTGTACCCGCCAATGCCGGGTTGCCTTTCAAACCAAATAAACCATCCTGACCATAACCAAAATCGAAGGATTGCAAGGAATTTCGCTGGATACGCAAGGGTGCAAACGCTGGAACAGCGCCTCCAAATAAGCTGTCATCCATGTATAATGCCAACTCAGGGTTGTAAAAAAAGTCCCCAAAAGTGGCAAGATTCGCTAAGTCTTGATAAGGTGTCGTTGCGTTCCACAGATCTTTAAAGCCAATAGGAATCACCGCTTCATTGGTCAAAGGCATTCCAAGGCGAGATACTTGTACCCAATCGCCATCGTAAGATTCGTTATAAGTTGAAGGATTCAAAGTTCTGATTTGACGGCGGCTGGCAGAAGCCCAAACCCCGATTACAAAGTCAGAATCCAGAATGTTAGCAGCTTGCGCAGCGGTTTTGCCATCTTTTTGTAACATCGAAATCGGCACTTGAATAGCAATCGTTGAAACATTCAAACAACTAACACCATCTCTAGGCGCATTACCTTGGCGAGGTAGATCACCTAAGTCGAAGACACCACCCAGATCAACAAAGAAAGGGTCATCCGTAGGGCCGCAGAATACTTTTTCACCGCTGCTTGCCGTGTTGATTGCACCGGACATCAAGGTTTCATAAGTTGTATTCAAGCCTGCAGCACCTTCAATTGAACGAGGGCCGATATTATTTGGAGGCACGATACCATTCATCACCACCGTTTGGAAAGTAGCGCCGCCATTGGTGCTTTTCTCCAATGTATAGGTTGTCTTATGATTTTGTTTACCCAATCGGATATAAAAAAACGTAGTTGGGTCTTCATAAACCTTCTTAAAAGTAAAACGATAAATAAGATCATCACCAGCAGTAGCAATATTATTATCAATATGAATTTCGTAGCGAATATTTTCACCAAAACCATAATAATTCGGGCCACCGTGAGGTAACTGCATCGGTACATAACAAGCGATAATTGTCACCATATCAGGATTGTCCGGGCTGCGGAAAGCGTATAAATCGGTATTATCCGCGAGCGGATCATTAGAAATCAAGGGTGCTTCTCGGTGGCTGGAAGCCCAGGCTATTTGCGCCACCATTAAGCATAGAAATAAAATTATATTTAGCTTTTTCATTGTTTCTTTATTGTTTTTTTCAGATTTACTAAATTTTTAATATTTAGCAAATCTTTTACTTTATTTAGTAAATCTTTACATTTAATTTATTGTCCCGTCTCTGTACCGCGCCAGGGTGCTGCCACATAAGGGAATTCGCTTCTGAATGTCGCGTCATTTGCTTCTACGCCTGTGGAATATTGCAAGACATTCACCAAAAGATTGGTCACTGGCGAAGGTGTACTTCCAGGCACATAATCATCGTACCACAAGCCAATGGCAGCAAGGGCTACACCAGCTACTGCCTGCAATTCAATACGTGTCACATCATCCTCGAGTCGGCGGCCATTTGGAAAACCATCCATATTAGGAATAAATTGAATATCTGTATTGCCAGCATAAGTCGAATTCGTCAGGCCAAGAACAGCTGCCTGTACGATGCCTAATGGACTGAAATTAGGATCGTTGCGTGGTGTCACCGGCACCGCCATATTCAAGCGAAGCATATCGCCCCCGTTAGGTAAGAAGTTGTTAATGAATGGTTTACCAGCAGCTAATGGATTACCATTTTTACCCGTAGCCAATTGATAGGGTGCTAAATTTGGTACACCCGTATGGAAAATCGGCCATAAATCTACCGCACGCGGAGAGGCCGCAGCAGGAAGCAATAAAGTGCCAAAAACCGCATCATCTAAAGCCGTACCCGCCAATGCTGGATTGCCTTTCAAGCCAAACAAGCCATCTTTTCCATTGCGAAAGTCAAATGAACCCAGAGATTTGCTTTGGATGCGAAGCCCTGCAAATGCTGGCACCGCGCCACCAAATTGGCTATCGTCCATGTACAATGCTAATTCAGGATTGTAGAAGAAATTGCCATACACATTTAGGTTTGACAAATCCTGATAAGGTGTTTCAAAATTCCAGCGATCTTTAAATCCAACCGGAATCACTGCTTCATTGGTCAAAGGCATTCCCAAGCGAGACACTTGAACCCAATCCCCCATATCATCGGGAGCAGTGCCATCCGTATTCAAAGTGCGAATCGCGCGACGACTGGCCGAAGCCCATATGCCTATCACAAAATCGCCATCCAGAATATTTGCTGCCTGGTCAACATTCTTTCCATCCTTTTGCAAAATGCTAATGGGAATTTGAATCGCAATGCTGTGTACGTTGTACTTTGCCAATCCATCCCTGATTTTGCTGGTTTGACGAGGTGAATCGCCTAAGTCAAAAATACCGCCCAAGTCAACGTAGAAAGGATCGTCCACTGGCCCACAGAAAACTTTTTCGCCATTACTTGTAGTTGCAATCGCTGCTTGAATCAAACTTTCGTAATTCGTTGCACCCAAACCAGTACCACCTTCGATAGAGCGCGGCCCAATATTATTTGGCGGCACGATACCATTAGAAATGAGCGTTTGAAAACTCATTCCGCCATTGATACTGCGTTCCATTGTGAACGTCGTCTTCAGGTTTTGCTTACCGAGCCGAATATTGAAAAAAGTGCTTGGATCTTCATTTACTTGTTGGAAAGTAAAGCGATAGATGATGTCATCGCCGGGAGTACTTAGATCATTATCGATATGAATCTCGTAGCGAATATTTTCACCAAAAGTGAAATAATTCGGCCCACCAAAAGGCAATTCTCCAGGAATGTAATTCGCGATAATCGTGATCGTGTTAGGATTGTCAGGGCTGCGGAATGCGTAGAGATCGGTGTTGTCAGCCAAAGGGTCGTTGGCGATCAGTGGCGCCTCTCTGTGGCTAGATGCTTGCAGCACAAAGCTCGCGCTTAATACAAGCAAAAAAATCAGCATCACTTTCTGCGACGGCAGAAAGCGCCATTGTAATACGTTCTTCATGTACTTCTATTTTGGGTTAAAAAATGACTATCTAAATATCATTTTGGAATTATGATTTATCCTTCACTACGGGTGTAATAATCAGAATGGTTTTATCAATAGAAAAAAAATATCATTTTTGGGTAACCTCTCAAAAGACCTAGAGTTTTAATCCACAACCATGCACGAAAAACCGTTAACGTTGAATGCGATATCCGACAACTTTTTGATGCTCAAGGTGAAAGATGGCGATCTGGATCAATTGAGTTTGTTATTCGAACGATACCATCGCTCATTGTTTAGCTATTTTTATCAATTGACATCCAACACGGCTGAATGTGAAGATTTGGTGCAAAATGTTTTTTATCGCATTTTAAAATATCGGCATCAGTTTCGAGGTGACGGCGAATTCAAAGCCTGGGTTTTTCATATTGCCAAAAACGTTGGACTGGATCGCTTCAAGAAAAAACGTCCGCAGACGCTGGAAACCATCGAAAATTGGCAGGAACGCCTCGAAGACCAAACACCTAACCAAATTCAAAAACTGATGGAGCAAGACGATCTGGATTTGCTCAAACGTGCGCTTCAATTATTGGAAGCAGACAAACGCGAAGTACTGGTAATGAGCAAGTTACAAGGTATGAAATACAAAGAAATTGGAGACATCCTCGGTTGTGAGGAAAATGCAGTGAAAGTGCGCGTTTTTCGAGCATTAAAAGCTTTACGCGAAGTTTTTTTTAGTTTAAAACAATGATTATCATGAACATACCACAGGAAACCATCGATCAATTAATCGAACGCTTCAATCAAGGCATCGCCACGCCCGAAGAGGAAGCATTGATAGAGCAATGTATTGAGGAGGGCTTGATAGAGTTGGAAGTATTGCAAGATTTGAGCAATCTGAGCAAGCATCTGGAAGCAATGAGTTATTTACAATCAGAAAATGTGCTCCGTGAGAATTTCCAAGAATTATTAGCACAAGAAAGCGCAAAAGCAGAAAAATCGCCAGAAGCCTTTGTAGTTAGACTTTTCCAGAAACGTTGGGTATCCTCGCCGGTTTTGCAAGCGGCGATTGTAGTATTGGCTTTACTGGCAGGTTTTGGTGGTGGCTATTGGCTTCGACCATCTGCAAATGAGCCGCGAGAAGATATTGCCCAAGTCAAGGATGAACTCAAATCCATGAAGGAAATGATGATGCTGACCTTATTGGAAAAACCATCCATTCACGACCGCTTGAAGGCAGTGAAAATAAGTGAGGAATTCGATGACGCCAGTGATGAAGTAACCGAAGCATTGCTCAAAACGCTGAATAACGACAAAAATGTAAACGTTCGGCTTGCTGCCCTGGAAGCCTTGTATCAGTATGCGGGGTATCCGCAAGTGCGCGAAGGTCTGATTCGCTCTATTCAAAACCAGAATTCACCATTGGTGCAGCTTGCATTGGCAGAAATAATGGCAGCATTACAGGAAAAACGCTCGGTGAAAGAATTTGAACAATTGATAAAAAGTGGCCGCGCCCCGGAGGAAGTGAAACAACAAATCAAGAGCAGTATTCAGATTTTGATGTAAAGGAGATATAAAGGTGTAAAGGTTTACAGGTGTAAAGGTTTACAAATATGATCTAAAGATTATATAATACTCAATCAATCATTCATTCTTTTATTCAATCATTTATCAATAAAACGCATCCGACCATGAAAAATTGGCTACTTGTAATTAGTTTGGCAATATTGACCACTTGTGGTTTGCCAGGACAATCGTCCAAAAACTTACGCAGCGAAATTATTAAAAAAGAATTTACAGTTAATAATTCTGAATCCGGCAAGCTTTACATCCGCAATATCAGCGGTGGGCTTGATATTCAAGGGTATGAGGGCAATCAAATTATTTTGGAAATAAAAAATACAGTCAAAGTAAGAAGGGAAACCGACATGGAAAAAGCCTGGGCAGAAAATGAACTCGGCATTGTACAAAGAGGCGACGCAGTATTATTATATCATAAAACGCCTTGCAGCAATGAAAATATTTCAACGGTAAACACAGAAGAATGGGGCGAATGGAATCAATTGTACAAAAATAATTGCCGTTGGGATTCCGATTATGAAGATACGAAGTTTGATTATGTAATAAAAGTGCCGAATCAAATCTTATTAAACGTGTCAACCGTGAATGATGGCGATATTATTGTCAAAAACACCAAAGGTGAATTAAATACGAATAATGTAAATGGTGCAATTACACTTGAAAATGTCAGCAATGTAAAAGAAGTGCATACCATCAATGGAGATGTAAAACTTGTTTTTAGCCAGAACCCCAGTATTGATGCCCGTTATTACACGTTGAACGGAGATATCAATGCTGTATTCAAAAAAGGATTATCGTCCAATTTATACTTTGAAAGCTTTAATGGTGATTTTTACACAGATATAGACGATTCCGCTATCGAAGCGCTTCCGCTAAAAGTTGAAAAAGCGAAAGAAAGTAAGGGCGTAGCTTATAAAGTTGGCGGTAAAGCAGGCATCAAAGTGCGCAATGGTGGCCCAAAATTAGAATTCGAGACCTTCAATGGTGATGTGTATATTAAAGAACAATAAAAAATTTATTACTCACAATTTCCTGATTATCACGATCAAAACAATTCAACAATCTTAAAATATTAACAACATGAAATACAGATGTAATATTTCATTAGCAATGCTATTACTCTCCTTCACCTGGGTAATGGCGCAACAAAACCAGGACATTAGCGTCCCGCTCAGCGATCCTGGGAAAAGAGGAACCCTGTATGTGGAAATTCACAAAGGTCCGATCACGGTAAAGGGCGTCAATCGACAGGATGTATTGGTCAAATATCAAAGTCTGTCGGGTGGCGAAACCAAAATTACCGAAGCTAAAAATGGCATGAAAAAAATCAGTGGCGGCTTTCCAAGCTTGGAAGTCGTCGAGGAAGGCAACGAGGTTTATGTAGAATCGGAAGATTGGAACAAAGGCTTAAGCTTGAACATCGAAGTGCCGCGCAACTTTGATCTACAATTGGAAAGTTATAATGATGCAGATGTTGTGGTGGAAAATATTGTCGGAAAAATTGCGATTGAAACGTATAATGGACACATCACCGCCAAGGATATCGAAGGTTCTGTGGTTGCCAATACTTATAACGGTCCAATTGTGGTGACTTTCAACAAGATTAGTACAGATGAACCCATGACATTTGTAACTTATAATGGAAAAGTAGATATTACTTTACCGAGCGCTGCGAAAGCAAATTTCAAAATGAAAACTCAGCGAGGTGATATGTACACCGACTTTGATATGCAGCTTACCAAATCACCTAATCCGATCAAAAACGAAGGCGACAAATGGAAAAGAACGGTGGTTGATAATTGGATCAGCGGCTCTATAAATGGCGGCGGGCCGGAGTTTTCGATGCAAACCTGGAATGGGGATATTTACATTCGAAAAAAATAAACTTCATGCTTCATTTTGGGTCATCTGGTGACTTCAAAGTCATCAGATGATTCAAATGGAGGTGACATATCCCCTCTCCTACCCAATTCTATTACTTCCAAATCCTTGATACTTCCTGCATCTAAAGTAAACCTTACAATCGTTTTTATTTTATGAAAACCTTCATTTCCGCAAGAGCCAGGATTGATATGTAATAAACCGAATTCTTTATCGGATATTACTTTCAAAATATGGGAATGCCCGCAGATATAGAGTTTGGGCGCAGTTGTTTTTATGATATTCTTTACACGATTATTATATTTTCCGGGATAGCCGCCGATATGTGTCATAAAAACATTCACTTCTTCACAATTAAATTGTAAATCAAGTGGATAGCGCTGTCGGATTTCGCCTCCATCAATATTGCCATACACAGCACGAAAGGGCTTGAACGCTTCGAGTCGATCCGCAATTTCTATGCTTCCAATATCACCAGCATGCCAGATTTCATTACATTCAGCAAAATAGTCGAATATTTTTTCATCTAAAAAACTATGTGTATCAGAGAGTAAGCCGATTCTTTTCATCATAAAGACTTGTGTCGCATCTTTAAGATGTGGCACAACTTCCTGTCGAAATATGCCACACTTTAAAAGTGCGGCATATTAATTTATAGTAATAACGATTTTTCCAAATTGATTGCTCTGTGCTAATTTTTCAAACGCTGCGTTGCCGTCTTTTATATCATAAATGGAATCTACAACAGGAATAATTTTATTTTTATTTACAAAATGTATCATATCTTTAAATTCCGAATCCGTAGCCATAGTGCTTCCCAGAATGGAAAGCTGTCGCCAGAAAATAATCTGAGGACTTATTTCAGGAATTTTACCTAAAGTGCCGCCATATATTACAATTCGTCCGCCGGGATTACATAATTTTGGTAAGGGTACAAAACTTTCGCCACCAGCGCTATCCAGAATGATATCAAAGCTTCCGGCTTGTTCTACTAATTGCTGATTCCAATTTTTATCGTTATAATTTACGCCACCCGCAGCGCCCATTTCTATGGCTTTCGCAATTTTTTCTGATGAACCAGATGTAACAAAAACCTTTGCACCTGCTGCAATCGCAAATTGCATCGCAAACAAAGCTACGCCGCCGCCGATGCCCGTTATCAAAACTTTATCACCAGCCTGTATTTGACCTTTTGTAAACAAAGCCCGATAAGCGGTCATCCCGGCCAAAGGCAGCGCGGCCGCCTGTTCCCAGGTGAGATGCGAAGGTTTATCGACTAAACGATCAGGATTAACAGCAATGCGTTCAGCCAATGTTCCTTGCTTTGGCAAACCTAAAATATGATATTCTTTAGACTGAAAAGTAGAATTATTACCCCAATTATGATTAGGATTGATAATAATTTCTCGATTATTATATAAACCCGCGCCATCCGATCCAAGAATGCAAGGAAATTTGATACTCGGATATAATCCTTGTGTAATAAAATAATCCCTGCGGTTAAGTGCCGCAGCTTTAATTTGTACAATCACCTCGCCTTCAGCAACTTGTACATCTTCAACATTTTTATATATCGAGGATTGGTTTTTGCCTTCGAGAACTAATGCTTTCACAGTATAAACTTAGTTTTAATATTATAAATTAATCAAGTTTTATTATCGGCATATTAGTTTCATTACATTTATTTATCGTTTTTTTAGCATTTCTTTTAATTCCATGATTTCACGATGTAATTTGTCCACTTTATCTTCCAGGGTTCGCGTATTATCCATAGTCATTTCATCCACAAAAACCGCATTTGCCAGGGACATTCCAAAGATGCCTCCTACCAATACAACCAGCACAAAATAAAAGCGTGTAATGCCCATCAATAAAGGGCTTCCTGTTTTTTCAGCGATGGTACCCGCGATCTCGTGCCAGCCTTCCACTGTGAACATTTGAAAAATAGAATATGCAGATAATAAAGGATCGCCAAAATATTCAGGTGCAATACCAGCATAAAAATGGCAGGTAAATATTGCTAATAAAAAATTGAGTACGACCAATGCCAATAGCACAAAAACAGAGGCTCGCAGTGCACGCCCCAAGCCAAGCATTACTTTATTCAGATCAGGAATAAACCGAATAAATCGGATGAGGCGAATAAGGCGAAATAAGCGCAAAATAATAAGTAAAGAGGTATTCGGAACAGGTAAAAAATAAACCAGGACGGAGGGCAAACTCGCCACAACAATAGCAAAATCAAAGCGATTCCAGCCAATGGAGAAATATTGCCGGGGCTTAAAAATAGATAATTTTACAATAACTTCAATAATAAAAAATAAAAGAAATGCATGATCGATTAATTCAAGCGTCAAATTATTACTATATGCCGGAAAGTACATCATAAATACGATCAAAGCATTCAGCAAAATGACCACCATTACTATGCGCTCCGAAAGGAAAATCTGTCTCAAATTCTTCATCGGGTACAACTCGTTCTAAATGCAAATAAATGAACTTATATAAGTTCCACTAATTCAGGCTTTTTCCATTTGATAGCTTCCTGCAAACCATAATTTTCCAGGCGATTATGATAAAAATATAATAACTTAAAACTTTCACTCACGATTTGTCCGCTTTTATTATATCGAAGTGGTTTTTGTAAATGATAATTACCCAATCGTTTAACGGCATCGACAATCAATTGATCTACATCCCAGTAAATTTGCTCGGAAAGTTTAATATTATCTGTTTTTTCCATTTTTAACAGCTGATTCTTTAACTGCGTTACTACATCTTTCAAAGCATTATTTGAAAAAACAAAATCATCCGTTGGCAATCGAAGAATGCCATACAAATCAAGTTTTGCATTTTCATGCTTCAATAATTGAAAAGCCGCAAAAGAAACTAAATGACTACTTAATACAATATTATCTTTATGATATCGCTCTATAATTTTATCCGCTAATATTTTAGTGTATTCACCCTCACGTTGCTCGTCTTCCTGTATTTTATGATCTGATAAAAAATATTCTTTTACATCGATTAAATTATTATATTTGTCATAGCTATTGCCTTCGCTATCCACCGGATTGCCAAGTACATCGAGCGGCTGACCAAAAGAAACCGTAATGGTATTGCTTTCTGCAAAAAATTTCCAGGCAAATTGTAATACTTTCCAGGGATTATAAAAATCATCTTTCGATTTCATATATTTTTCCTTGCCCATATTGCGCAGGTGCTGCTCGATCAAGAATGGCGCTTCCAAAACAAAATGATAACTCAAGACCATCGGAATCACAAATACTTTGGTGTCTTCACCTTTCGCAAACAACTCCCGCTGCGCCTCTAATACCGTACCCAACAAGCCCATTTTAAGCTTGGATTCCAGTTCACCCGACCGCGAGCGCGTACCGCCCGGAAAAAACAAGCTGTTCACTCCACGCTGGATGGAAAGATTAGACATGATCTTGAGCGTTTCCAGATAAATCGGATTTTTTTTGCGCCGATCCACGCGATAAGCACCCAAGCGATTCATAAAATATGCAGCAAAACCGGCATTGTATAAATTTAATCCCGCTCCATAAGAGAAGGAAGGCAAGCCAGCAAAGGTGTCCAGCGCGTAGCCAATGAGAATAGAGTCCAAATTGCTAAAATGGGTCGGCACCACTACAATATTGCCTTTTTCAAACAAACGATGCACCGTTTCGATCTGTCCTTTTACCAACATTCGATCGTACAAGCGATGCTTGCTACCCCAAATACTTCTGCCTGCAGCGGTATTGAGCAAGCGTGTAAAAAACATGGTCAGGAATTTCCGGGCAAACCGAAAGGTGCGGATATTAAAAGTGCCGACAATCTCTTCGCTATAACGGAGCGCGATTTGCTGCAAAATTTCTTCGTTGACTTTAGCCGCCTCTGCTTCATTTTTATCCAAAGAATGGCTCGCTAATTGTCGTTGAATTTTCTTCCAGAATTGACGTTCCTTGGGTGGATCTACTTTCCAGGGTTCTTCTTTAATTCGGATGCGCTCCATATAAATTGATCTGGCAATCACATCACGTAGCGCAGCAGGCGACAATTTGAAAAAATGCCGAACCGTATTAGAGGTAATCTCTCGAACAAAATTGCGTCGGTCTTCACTCAATTTGTAAATTGGCCAATCTTCGATTTCCGGCAATACATGTGGATAAATTTTATGCTGCGATTTCATTTTACTTTAGCGTTTGCGTGTTTACTTTTTCAATAAACTTCAGTATTTCAGTTCGACCCCAGCCACGCTCTGCCGAGGTTTCAAATTGCTGCGGCAACTCGTTCCAATATTGTAATAATTCTTGTTGAATCAATCCAATATTTTGCTTGCACGCTTCCTCATCTTTCAAACGATCCAATTTTGTATAAGCAATCACAAATGGAACGCGCATTTCTCCAAGACTATTGATAAATTCTATATCGCTGGGTTGAGGGGGCACATTGGCATCAATCAAAACAAACGCGCATTGCAAAGTCACCCGGTGCATCAAATAATTGTGCATCATGCGTTCCCATTCCTGACGTTTTTTCTTGGAAATTTTAGCATAACCATATCCTGGCAAGTCCACAATATACCATTCATGATTGATTTTATAATAATTCAGCATTTGAGTCTTGCCTGGTTTACTCGAGATATGCGCCAGATTCTTCCGCCCGCACAACATATTGATGAGCGAAGACTTTCCTACATTCGATCGTCCGATAAAAGCAAATTCCGGCAGTCCGTCTTTCGGACACTGATGCTCGCTCGGAAAACTCCCTACGAAAACCGTTTCTTTGATGTCCATAATCGCAAAAATAAGGATATTGACTTCGTTTTCTGCATTTTCTTTTTTAGACGCGGCGATTACACTTCTGTTCATTACAGAATTTTTTGAGTTTATCCTTTAATTTGCAACACACTTTGAAATGGATACCAGCGTTCTTAGCTAAAATTGAAAATTGAATGAAATCAAGGATACAAACCGTAGCGCCGAATGGCATTCGGCTAAATAAATCCAGACAATTAATACTTCTGTTTTTAATTTGCATCTCAATTGTAAATCATGCTTTCGCCCAGAAATACAGCAATGAATTCCTTTCGATTGGCGTAGGTGCGCGTGCACAAGGCATGGGCAACGCGGTCGTTGCCACTGTAGATGATGTCACTTCTTCAGCGTGGAATCCGGCGGGTTTATCTTCGATTGAGTTGCAAGGACTCCAGGTTGGAGTAATGCACTCGGAGTGGTTTGGCGGTGTTGGCAAATTCGATTATCTCGGCATTACGCTTCCAATGTCGCAGCCTGGGCGGAGATTGGGCGTTTCGCTGATTCGTTTTGGTATTGATGAAATTCCTAATACGTTGAGCCTTTACGAAAGCGATGGCACCGTTAATTTTGACAATGTCACCGAATTTTCGGCAGCAGATTATGCTTTTCTGATCAGCTATGCACAACCTATTCGCACTAAAGCCGGAAAGTTACAACTCGGTGGAAATGTGAAAGTTATACATCGACGTATCGGCCCATTTGCGACAGCTTGGGGCTTTGGCCTGGATTTTGGTGGGCAGTATTCGATTGGCAATTGGCGCTTCGGCGCAGTGGCAAAGGATGTCACCAGTACCTTCAATGCCTGGTCTTTTGATTTTACCGAAGAAGAAAAAGAAGTATTGGAATTAACGAATAACGAAATCCCGATCAGCAGTGTAGAAATTACGAAGCCTCAATTGCAACTGGGCATCGCTCGTCGCTTCGCATTCAATAAATTAGGCATCACGCCAGAATTAGATTTTAATATCACCACCGATGGCAAGCGCAACACCTTGATTTCTGCGAATCCATTCAGTATCGATCCGGCGTTTGGCATTGAAGCGGATTATAGCTTTCTGTTTTTGCGAGCTGGTGTCAGCCAATTTCAAAAAGAAAAACAATTTGACAACAAAGAAATTCTTGCTGTACGCCCCAGTATTGGCCTGGGTTTGAAGATTTCCGTTTTAAAATTGGACTACGCTTTCACCGATATTGGCGATCAGGATAATACCTTTTCACATGTCATTTCCTTAACCTTAGATATGAAGTCGAAAAAAGCAAGCACTAACTAAACTGCACAATCGTTACGCCGTCTCCCCCAAATTCCGGGTGCGGATGGCTGACTTGCATCGGAACATTATACTCTTTCAATTTCGTGCGCACTACATTCTTCAAAGCGCCAGTACCTTTACCGTGTAAAATCCTAAGGTTATTTGTATTGGTCATCAATGCATGATCGAAGAAATCTTCCAGCACTTTTAGAGCCTCTTCCGGGCGTAAGCCGCGAATATCTAATTTGGATTGAAAGGCGGAAGCTTGACTGATACTGGTTTGCACACTGCGAACCGTATTCACATCCAAAGGTTCTTTAGAATGCTCTAAGTCCCTGATTTTCACCGTCATGCGCATATCGCCAATCATAATCACCGCCTGTTTCTTGTCAACCGTTTCTACTTTGCCCGTCGCACTTCCTGTTACTAAACGTACGTAATCCCCTACCTTGATCGCCTCTTGCTTGGCAACTTTGGTCGTTAAATGTTCATACACTTCTTCCGAAACGGTCGCTACTTGCTCTTCGACCTGCTTGCGTTCTTCTTTGACCTTTGCAGCTAACTCTTTCGCTTTTTCCAGGTTCTTTTCTTCGCGTATTTCGCGCATCAGGCGCTCCAATTGGCGATTATCATTTGCAATCTGCTGCAATTCTTTCTCTTTCAATTCCAACTTCAATTTCTTGCGCCGGAATTCCAAATCTTTATGCAACTGATCATAATTCTTAATCAACTTCTCCACCATCTGCTCGCGCTCGGTCAAAGACGCAATTTTCTCTTGCAATTCCTGCCGTTCGCGCTGCAAATCAATCAACAATTCGTCCACCGCTTTCTCGTTCTTGCCTGTGCGATGCTTGGCGTAGTCGAGCACTTTCTTTGGCAATTCCGTTTTTTGTGCAATTTCAAAAGCATAAGAACTTCCCGGTCTGCCTACTTTAAATTCGTAGGTCGGCGACAAGCTATCTTTATCAAATGTCATCGAAGCATTTACTAAACCTTTCGTTTTGAATGCATAAATCTTTAAATTTGAATAATGTGTTGTAATAACACCAAATACACGCTTTCGATTCATTTCATTTAAGATCGCTTCTGCAATCGCGCCGCCAATTTTCGGATCTGTCCCCGCGCCAAATTCATCAATCAACACCAGCGTCCGATCATCTGCCATCTGCACAAAATTGCGCATATTTGCTAAATGTGAACTATACGTACTCAAGTCATCTTCAATGGATTGTTGATCGCCAATGTCGGCAAAGATATTGTTAAAAATACCAAATTCCGATACCTCCCGAACGGGAATCAACATGCCCGATTGCAACATTAACTGCATCAAACCCACCGATTTCATCGTGATAGACTTACCGCCTGCGTTCGGACCACTCAACATTACAATCCGATTATCATCATATAATACCAGATCAAACGGCACGGTTTTCCTACCCAATTGCTTGTTGCGCAAGAGTAGTAAAGGGTGATACGCTTCTCTAAAAGCAAATGTTGGTTTATCCTGTAACTGCGGCATCTTGGCATCCATGCGCATGGCTACACGCGCCTTCGCGCGAATCACGTCAAAGCGCACCAGCAAGTCCATGTAAGTCTGCATCTGCTCCGCATACGGACGCAGCGTCGCACTCAACTCCTTCAAAATGCGATAAATCTCGCGCCGTTCATCGGTTTCGAGGTCAAAAATATCATTATTGATTTCAATAATCGCATCCGGCTCGATATAAGCGGTTTTCCCCGTCGTACTTTCGTCGTGAATGATACCGCGAATCTTGCGCTTGTGCTCGGATGGCACGGTCAGTACACGACGACCGTTGCGCACACTCTCTACATTATCCGTCAGCCAGCCTTTGTTGCGGAATTCATTCACCAAATTGCGGAAACGCTTGTCCAACTCGCGCTGCTTCTCCAGAATCGCTTTGCGAATGCGCAGCAACTCCGGCGAGGCATCGGGCTTGATATTCCCCTGATCGTCAATGACTTTCTCAATCGCCTTGATCAGAAAATCCTCAAACACAATGGGTTGGATAATCTTGTACAGCGTCGGATAAATCTCGCGGCGCGTGGCATTGAAATACCAGAAAATATCGCGCACAAAGCGCAGCACAATGGCAATACGCTTGAAGCTCTCCTCCGACAGCACATAATCCGGCACCGCCAGGAAGCGCAGGTCTTCTGCAATATCAAAATATTCGGTGATGGGAAACACATCGCTTTTCTCTAGCGTGAGCTTGAACGCCCGCACCTCCAGCAAACGCTGCTCAATAGAGCCCCGCCGCGTATCCGGCACAATCGCCCGCACCGCCTCGCGCCCCAGCTCGCCCAGGCACTCGTGCTCCACCAGTTCCAGCACCTTGTCAAATTCCAGTCGCTCGTATAAATCTTTGGGTTCTAACAGCATCGTTTTCTTTTTGGCGGCAAGCTACGAGCCATAAGCAGCAAGATTGTTTACGCTTCGGCTTGCAGCTTATCGCTTGTAGCTCCGAATAGCAAAGTTACAAAAGCCTTTTCATTTTCGGCTTTCGACATTGTTTAGAAACAAATTTGGAAGGGGAGAGTTCCGTTAGCTTCGAGTTTAAATGTAATTCTTTAAAACAATTCATAATAAAAAATATATTTGAATTTCACTAACATATATCATATAACATTTTTACTTTTACAAATCTTTGAAATAGCGCTACTACCTTCCTTTTCTTTCCAAAAACAAAATTAAAATCATTTGATTAGATAAATACATATTCAGTTAAACCCAACTGGCTTGCTCGAATATTTGAGATAGAACCCGAAGTCGGCAAAAAACTATGGATACAAGTAAAAGGCGAATGTTTTGATGCCGACGTTGTGACGTAAAATACATATAAATCAACCTTGCAAGTTTCATGTAAATTACCAAACAAAATGGAAACTATTTACAATTTGTTTTATCCAAAAAACATCATAAAAGGAGTATCATATTTTATTAATATTATATTTGATTCTCCGATACACTTCTTACTTTTTATCATATGTGCTTTAGTATTAGTGATTTCTCCATGCTTCGGTGTTAATGCTACCTCTGTTATCAAAAGAAGATATCATAATTTTGTATCTAGCATCATTGTATTAATACTATCCATTTATTCATTTGACATTTATAATAATTGGGAACACTCCGCAAATAAATATAATTATTTTATAAATTTTGTCATATTATCCCTTTGTGCTTTTTTGTTTTGTGGCTTTTTTTCTTTAATCAGCTACGCTATTTTTCTTTTTAATAATAAATGGTCATATGACTTTAACTCAATATTGAAAACTTGGAGAACAAATTTAGCATTGAAATCTAATGAAAAGGAGAAAGAACTTAGTTTAAAAAAAACTGACTTTTTATTATTGTTTTTAAAATACATGGAAGTTGAAAAGGTTCTGAAAATTGTTGATATTCAGGAAAAGGAGAAGTTAGTAAATAATTTTAGGAGTATTATTTTATTAAAGGAGAAAAGTAGGGTATTAGGCTCTGTTACAAAGTTCCCTTCAGCAGTTTTTTACAACCCAAATAATCATAAATTGCTACTAGTAGTCAATAAAGAAATACACGTAGCAAAAGAAAATCGGTGGGATAATTTTTATTTATTTTTAATTAATTTAGAGAAAAATATGTCTGTGGAAGTTGATGAGGTTTCTTTTCATGATATTCCTCTTGCATTAAAAGTCGATTATGATAGATATTCTTATTTAGATAAATTAGTAAATAATGACATTACTCAACAAGAAACAATTGATTTTTTAATACATTTATTTGAATTTCAATTAGAACATGAAGAAAAACGTAGGCTGGAAATAGAGGATAATAACAAGAAAACACATATTAATATTTGGGACTTTTACTACAATAATATAATGGAGCTTATTTCTATGAAGCACAATTATTTGATTCCTATCAGTTTTTTAGCGCGATTAAATCATTTATTGATGGGACTTTATAAATTTTATGTAATTGGAAAGTATATTCAAATAGCAATAGAATGAACTCAGTTCGTTCTGAGTCTCCCACGCCTGCGCCTAGCGGGACTCAGCGATGTACTAAAGCTCACCCCTACCCGCGCGCGGAACGTTCTTTTTTCTATCTTTGTTATTAAAGAAAATCAGAGAAGATGGATACTTTACTCGTCAAAATCAAAGAACCTGCCAAGACCGATTCGCTCATCGCAATTTTGAAAGCACTGGATTTTGTAGAATCGGTCGAGCAATTGGATGATTATAAACAGGCGCGGCAGTTATTGGAAGAAGTGAATGAAATCGCTGCTGAAACAGAACTTTCCGAAATGACGATGGATGATATTATCAACGAAATCAAAGATTATCGTCGTGAAAAGAGAGAACGTAGTCATTGATACCAATGTGCTGATTGCGTCCCTTATCGGGCAGAGCGGCTTTCCTCGACGGATCTTTGATGAATTGGTATTGAGTGGTGAAGTAAAAATCTGCCTGTCGCAAGCGGTTTTGGAAGAGTACGAAGAAGTGACCGAACGAGAAAAATTTAAAAAGTACCCTAATTTTGTTGCCAAAGCACAGGAATTGATTGCGGCGCTGCGAAAAATTGCTGTTTTTGTAGAACCCACTGAAACGATTCAAGTCTTACCGGATGAAGATGATGATAAATTCTTGGAATTAGCAGTTGCAGCAGATGCAAGCTTCGTTGTGACTGGCAATACGAAAGATTTTCTGATAAGTGAGTTTCGAGGTATTAATATTTGTACGCCGAAAGAATTTTATGAAGTTTGGACACAGTGAATAAATAAATTCGATCGGTCTGCGACCGACTGTATTACACGATTATTGAAGCTCGCCGTTAAAAATATCTTTCTTCAAGTCAACATTCCTCCTTTTCTACTCAACATTGCCTATCAGCTGAGGAACGTTGCTGTTTTTTATAGAAATATTCCTATTTACCATAGAAAAGTTGCTATCTGTAATACCAAATTTGCTTCTTCGGATAGGAAAATTCCTATCTGGCATAGGAACCTTGCTGTGTAACATAGGAACGTTGCTATCTGACGAGTCAATGTTTCTATCCAAAGTATCGACGTTGATATAAAAAAGAGGAATGAAGATATTTATTTGTATGCAAGGGAATTCCATAAAAAACAAAACGGCATTCCTCTCAACTGTTTCTGAGAAGAATGCCGTACTGCTTAAAAGAATATCAAACAATTATTTTTTATACTTCGCAACCCGCTTGTCTTTGATAACTCCCTTCCAGTTCAAACCAAAAGCAAAATCATAAATATTGCCTTCTGAATCTTTATATGGCTGCATATCACGTGGTACATCTTCCTTCTGCGCTTCTACCGTTTTCATGTCCATCGGCATTTGGAAAGGCAGCAAACCCGAAGGCTCGAAAGCCCCGGTAATGATGTCCAGGCACGCCTGCGTCTGTACACCTGAATGTAATAAAATAGCGCTGGCGCTCTTTTCTATTTCAGCGGGAATCATTGGATTAGAAGCATCAATCACTACAATGACAGGTTTATTTGGCATTTTAGCTTTGGTATCATTTACCATTTTTAAGGCATAATTATTCCTCGCGGTCACGGTTTTTCCTTTATAATTCCTGTCCGTAAATGTTTCCAATGGGCTACCACCTGCGATACTCGTGGCACGGGCATCATTGGCAGTATAGTCGCCATATTGAAGGCTGATGGGCACATAGCCGTTGCCGCCTTTAGTAAGGTCATCGCGATTATAACCAACGCCACCCTGCGGGCTTTCAATGCCAACGAGCGCAAAATCAGCGGCTTCGGGCGTTTCTACGATTTCAAATGCATTTTTTATTACATCCAAACTAAATGGATAATCCCATTTTTCTGGCGTTTCTCTGCCAAACCAATCTTTGCTGGCGGGACTGTAGCGCTGTGGCACATACACTTTAAGTTGTTTTTTTAGTGGAAGCGTTTTATTTTGATTTTTTAATAATACAATAGATTTTACTTGTGCTTCGTAACCAGCCTTCATAAATTCCTCACTCCCAACTACTTTTTCGGCTTCTTGCGGATCGAGGTAAGGATTTTCAAACAAACCCACCCTGAAAATATTGCGGAGCAAACGAATCGCAGATTGCTCAAAACGCTTGCGCATATAGGCTTCGCCGTGTTCTGCAACGCCCATTTGATAAGCTTCCACTACGGGTTTCATTACATTATTCCCACCAAATTGGTCGCAGCCTGCTTCTATTACTTTATAATGTCTTTCTGCAATGGTCAGCTTCTCTACGCCCCAGCTTTTCCCTTGAAAAAGGTCAACCGCTTGCACATCTCCTGTAATGCCCCAATCGGTACAAACCACGCCGTCGTAGCCATATTTATTACGCAATAAGTCCGTTATGATATATTTATTAAAAGCATTACCAACGTTTTCACCATTTTTAGTATCCTGTTTGTAAGAGACTGTATAATAAGGCATTACGGCTGATGCCATTTTAGTTGCACCATTTAGTTTGAAGGCACCTTCTGTAAAAGGTTGTAAATGATCTTTTAAATTATTACCAGGATAAACCGCATAAGCGCCGTAGCCAAAATGCCCATCCCGACCGCCTTCTTCGGGCCCACCACCGGGCCAATGCTTGACCATCGCATTTACACTTTTATAACCCCAACCATTCTTGATTTCATCTTTGCCTGTCGAAGTTTGGAAGCCATCCACATAAGCCTTTGCGAGGTCAGTTGCTAAATCCGGATCTTCCCCCATCGTGCCGTCGAAGCGGCTCCAGCGGGGTTCGGTTGCCAAATCAATCTGCGGAGAAAGCGCTGTAGCGATGCCCATTGCCCGATATTCGGTTGCAGCAATCTCGCCAAATTTTTTCATAATAGCCGGATCAAAAGTAGCCGCAATGCCAAGCGTGCCGGGCCATTTGGAGATTTTCCCTCTCGCTCCGGCGTTAAATTCTGCATAAGAATCGTAACCGTGCCGAGGATCAGAACTCGTATTGACTGGAATTCCCAAACCGATGCTTTCTACGAATGCCTGGGCATTGTTATTCCAGGCAGCGGCAACCCCAGGATTTTCGACCGTAGTAATTAATACGTGCCGTAAATTATCTTCAAGTAAAAACTTTTTTTGTGCATCCGATAAATCACTTGACTTCGCGCCACTTTCGGCAAAAGGCTTTCCATTATAAGTCGAAGCGCCAAACCTGCCGCCAGCGCCAGGAATAGCTTGATGCGCGCTGTACAACATGAGTCCGGCTATTTGCTCCACAGACATTTGTTTCGCCAAATCCTGTGCACGTTGCTCCACCGGCAAGCGCCAATCCTCATAAGTATCTAACTGTCCATTTTTATTCAAATCCTTGAAAGCAAGTCCGTTAATTGTCAAAATTTTAACACCAGAATTTGGAGCATAGCCCAAAGTTTGTCCATTCTGATTGCGTACCAGTATAAAATCGCCTTTATTTTCGGTAGTAGTGGTTTGACCAAAACTTGTTGCTGTAGCTGCAAAGAGCAAGGTCAGCAGGAAGAGTTTTTTTCGCATACCCATTTTTACTATATTTTAAGTGTTCGTTTTAAATCAATTAGACTTTATTAGAAATATAAATAATTTGATTTGAGAATCATTGTGTACTTATAACACGAAGCTCGGAAAAGAAAAGATGATGTACTAATTTATTTCAATCTTTAACAAAAAATTTAAAATATCATTGATTAGCAAATCATTCTGTATCAAGTAGCAAGGCAATAAGGCAAGCGCATTACACGATTGCGTCTATTCTTATCAATCGCTCATTAAATGAGCATTGATCGCCCACTTTTTTATCTTTTAAGACTTGCCCGATAGGTGAATCCAGTGAAATGCCATAGATCAACTCCTTGTCAATCAATATTTTACCAAGGCCAATTGCAACAAAATACTTGCCTGAATTTGTAATAACCAAACTTCCGATTTCTACTTTATTAATCGTCTTTTCCAAGTGAATAGATTCTAGCACCGATCTGGCAAGTAAAGCTTCTGCCAATTGAATTTTATTTTTCTCCTCCTCCAGGTGCAGCATCGCGCGTCCCGTCTCGTATTTATCGCCCACACTACTTTTGGATTCGTTATTTCTCGATTCTTCCAATGATTTTAAAACCATTTCAATCGTGTGAATTCGTTTGGCAATAGCCGTTTGGCAATAATTAAAAGCAGCTTGCTTGAGTTGAAATAATTCCATTATGTGCAAAGAATAATTTTCAAAGAATGGTTATAACATATCAATCCAATACCAAAAACAAATATCTAAACTACTTTTTTCAAAAAGCATTTGATTTTACCAATCGCAGGTCGTAACTTTGTTATTGTAAAAATTTTATATCTGAATCACAACTAATCCAAACCTGTACCCGCCCCCCATTGCAGGCAGTATCCTTATCGTTTTGGTTTTGTAAACAAATTAAAATCCCAAAATATGAAAAAGCATTTTTACTGCCTTTTCCTTGCTTTCTTTTTGATAAGTAGCTGGCATATAGTCAGCGCCTTTGGAAATGGAGAAATCTACAGCGGTTGTTGCAAGCCACCGCAAGACAAATGGGTCGGTTGTGATCAACTTCCTTATAATTTCGACCCGAAAAATACTTACCAATTACAATCCTTATTTGGCAAAGCAGAGAATAAGTGTTATGCGGGGCTGGTGGTAGAACTCACGCCCAGTGTGTATCTCAATAGTTGTGGCATCGGTACGATCGTGAGAAAATTTCAAGCATCTAATAATTACGGCAGCTACGATTATTGCGAGCAGACAGTGACAATTGAAGGAGCATTCGATTATAAATTGCGCTTCCCCGCTGACGAAGAATTGACCTGCGGCGAAAGTCCTGCCTCCGCAAATCCCAGAGATATTATTATTGAAGAATCCGCTTGCGATCTTTTGGTAGTAAGCATTCAGGACCATTTTTTTTCAACGGGTACTGGTCAATGCGGCAAAATTTTTCGCACGTTTCGGGTTATCAACTGGTGCGAATATGATGGCGAATCACAACCTGTGATAATCGACAGGGATGAAGATTGCGACGGCAAGCCCGGCGATGAAGATGTTTGGGTGATTCGACGCCCGGAATACCACGCTTACGTTGATAGGGATGATAATGAAAAAAATACAAATCCCAAGGCTGGTGAGCGCCGCACTTGCTCGCCTTCCAACCCCAAGGGTTACTGGCGTACTGCCTATTCCAAAGGCTTTTGGCAATATACCCAGCATATTAAAATTGGGGATAATGTTGCGCCGACTATCTCAACAACGCAACCGCAACCATTTTGCAGCATCAATAACAATTGCGACGCTTTGGTGGAGATTCCTTTTTCGGTGGATGATATTTGCACCCCAAATGATATCAAGATTAAGGTATTTTTCGATGGACAAAAAACAGCAGAATTCAGTAAAGGTGGTAGCTACACGGCATCGGGTCGTTATAAATTGGGAACACATGAACTGGAAATCCATGCCACCGATGGCTGTGGCAATTCTACTGTAAAAAAATTGAGTTTTACTGTGATTGATTGCAAAGCGCCCGCGCCCATTTGCTTGAGTGGAATTACTGCTACGCTTATGCCAACGCCTCCTGATACCGATGCGGATGGCGATGGCGACATTGATCCTGCCGCAATGGAAGTATGGGTCAGCGATATTCTCAAGAGTCAAACCAGCGACTGCTCAGGTCTTGCAGGCTACTCTATCAATCGCGTTGGCGAAACGCCTGATATCAATAAAAAATCGCTTGTGCTTACTTGCGATGATCTTGGCACTTTGGATATAGGAGTATATGCCTGGGATAATGCTTATAATCCTCAAGCGATACAGCCAGACAGCAGCGTTGGCGGGCCTAATTACACGCATTGCAAAACTTATATTCTGGTACAAATCAATAACAATCGTTGCGATCTTGCTGGCCCGGGTATAGGCTCCATCAGCGGTAGCGTACACACCGAAGGGAATTACGGACTCAAAGATGTAAACATAATGCTGGTGAGCAATGATAGCGCTTTTCTACTGACCGAACAAAGCGGTTCTTATCGTTTTGATAGCATTCCGATGCTGGCGGATTACAAAGTTGTACCGAGTTTGAATAGTAATACAAGAGAAGGCATTTCCCTGGTTGATCTTATTTTACTGCAAAAGCATGTACTCGGCATAGAGTTGATTCGCTCGCCTTATCGCCTCATTGCTGCTGATATTAATAGAGATGGACGAATCGATAATGATGATGTAATAGAATTGCGGAATGTATTAATTGGAGTTCAATCAGAATTCACAGCTAACAACAGTTGGCGATTTGTAGATGCGTCTTATTTCTTCCCAAATCCGCTCGATCCCTGGCAAGAGGAATTCCCGGAATACATCAGCATCGCCAGAATGAATAATGCAGAGAATTATGGCGATTTTGTTGCCATAAAAATTGGAGACATCAATGGCAGCGTGGTTGCCGATCGCTTGAGCATCGAAAGCAGAAGCAATGAGCACTTGAATTTAAACATAGTAAACCAATTGCTTACATCTGGTGCAATCGTCAAAATTCCTGTTTTTGCTGACTTGACCAACGTAGAAGCATTACAATTTTCCTTACAGTATAATTCCGAAAAGCTTGATTTGAAAGGCATTGAGTCAGACATAATAGAATCTCATAATATTATACGACAAGATGCTTTCGGGTTGATTCACATTAGTTGGGATAATTTAGAAAAAGCGCCAATCGATAAAGATCAACCTTTGTTCTATTTGATTTTGCAAGCTAATGAATCGGTAAATTTAGATCAGGCAATTCGATTAAATGCGCGATGGGCTGCTCCCGCAGCTTATAAAAATGAAAACATTGCAACCGTACATCTGAGCTTTGAGCAATATGCAACAGAAAATAATGCGCCGATTTTATATCAAAATGCGCCGAATCCCTTCCAAAGCGAGACGACTATTGCTTTTGAGCTACCCGAAGCAACAGCAGCGACGCTGCGCATTCATGATCTGAATGGAAAAGAAATTTGGCGATTCGACGGTTATTTTAATAAAGGATATCATCAAATGAAACTTCATCAGGAAAAATTAAACGCGCATGGCGTCTTGATATACTCCCTGGAAACTAATCTTTACAAGGCTATGAAGAAAATGATTGTTTTGCCTTGACCCATAAATTGACGAGGCATTCCGTTGACGCGGAATGCCTGTCTTTTTTAAAGTTATCACCATCAAGTTAATTTTTTATAATATTTTTACTTTTATATTTTATTACTCAAAATCAATTTTTATATTTGCACATTACTTCTTTTTACTCGCACAAACTTCTTTAGGCTGACTATCAAGCAATTAAACACAAAAAACTAAGGCGGTTTTCCACAAAAGCAAACTATCATATTATGAAAAAACAATGCTTCGTTTTTTCAAGGATTATTTATTTGCAAAAAATAATCTTACTTATCTTATTTATCGGACTACAGTCCAATATCTGTGCACAATTGCGCTTCAGCGAAGTTTCCGGCGATTCCGGCAATAATGATGGCACAAATGATGGTATCGTAGAGCTTATTAATACGGGTGTTGCCAATTTTGATGCAAGTTGTTATGTCATTTCCAATGCCGAATGGGTGGTGGTGCTGCCTCCTGGCACAATCATTGCACCTGGCGAAGTCTTTCTGATTGCCTGTAGTGAGGCACAGAATATTGGCACGAATCTGAATCCAATTCCGGGTTCTGGCTTGACTTGCGCGGCTTGTGATTTTCCGAATATGCCCATCGATTTTGATGTTTGCGATCCTGCTAATTCCGACTTCGTAGATTGGGCGGTCACAGGATTTACCATTGATAATCAAGACGATACAGATGGCGATCAAATTATTTTATTTGATCTAAATGGCACTATCGTACAAGCTGTAAAATGGGGCGGCGGCGCTACCAGTGTTTTTGACAATACCGCTGTGCAATTGGGCGCTTATGCACTCGGAACGCCGGGTACAGGTGGCACTGGGTTGTCTTCCGCTCAGTTGCCAAAAGCATTATTGCCGGGTGGTAATTGCTATCAAATGGGCATCAATTATATAATGCCAATGATTTCCGATCTGGTTTATGAAGATTTAACAAATACCCCAAATTCTGCTGGAAAGGCGATCAATGCTACGGTTTTGCAAGCTTGTAATTCCAGTTTTATTTTTGATCCAATGACAAATGCCTGGCGCAAAACGGATCACCCAAACCCAGGATTGGCAAATAATGCTTTAGCTTATAATGTGTCATTCTCCGCCCCACTTACGCAATGCACTGATAATCTGCAAGAAATAACTATTACACTGGAAGTTTATAACTGGCAGGCTGTCACACCTGGAATTATTAATGCCAAAGGTGGTGTGGGTTCTTTTATCAGCCTTGATGGTGGCGCAACAACTATTCCGTGGGCAACTTACAACCGAAATGACGCAAACGGCACTACCACAATGACTTACACTTTTATGCCTTCCGGCAATACGACTTTGAGCGTTGTTTGGGATGATGACAAAAGCTCGGATTTAGCTTCCACGCCAACGGGTTCTGCTTCACCCGCTTCAGTTGTGAATAATACTACTTTATCAGATTGCTACGAAGTTGCTCAATATCAAATTATTATTTCCGAACCTTTAGTTAGCACTAACTTTACTTGCGAGAATGGATTAATAGTAGTCACCCCTACGCCAGCGAATGCGCCAGGATTGGTTTACGAATTATTGGATCAAGCCTCATTCACAGCAATCGGTGGAAATATTGTACAAAGTAATACTACAGGCATCTTTCAAGTGACGACAACAGCAACAGAGAATTATTTTATCCGTGTAACTCAAAATAGCGGATGCGGTGGGCCTTTAGAGGCTGCTGGTGCTATTTGTGTATTTATGCCACCATGCCCAAGCAATTTAGCTTATGACGATTGCGCTTCAGAATCAGGCAGTTATTGCCCCGGAGATATCATTACTCTTGGACTAAATGGTGTTGATCTTCCTCAAGGAGGTTTGATCGAGTGGGTACAAGTTAGCAATCCAATGGATGATCCTTATACAAGCGGCACAGTAGTTGCAACGCAAAATATTCCGGTTACATCGACAAATACAACAATTCTTTATACACAAAACTTTGATAACCTGATGAATACGCCAGAAGGTGGCGGTGGCACCTGCGCTGCTCAAATTAGTATGGACGCCCCTGCCCAGGGTAATTTATTAGATGGTGTTTCTTCATCTGTTAATGCTCAAACAGGCATTCTGAATGGCGATTGGACACTTTCCAGCAGCAACAATAACTTTCTTGCGGATGATGGAACTTGCACCACTTATGGCGCAATCGTGAGCATGGGAGCAGCAGGAAGTACAGATCGAGCCCTCGGTGGAAGGTCTTCAAGCAGTACCGGTACGCAGACTTTTACGCTTTGTATTCAAAATACCACAGGAGAAACGATTACTAATCTTGATATTTCTTTTTTAGCAGAACAATATATGGCTGGTAATCAAGCAATTAGTACTAATCATATTACCAGTTTTACTTTGTCAGAAAATGGCGGTGGTTCTTACACTAGTTATACTGATTTAGATATTCATAGCATTAATGATGGTGGAACGGGTGCTTTTCAAACCGGTTTGACAGAAAGCCAAATGATAACAGGCAGCATCAATGGCTTGAACATTACAGATGGAACAACTTTTTGCCTGAGATGGACCGACACCGATGACAGTGGCAACGACCATTTAATAGGATTGGATGATTTGGTTATTAATACGAATGTAATAAATGAAATGGAGCTTGTTTGCAGTGATTATATTATTCCAGATGATGCCTGCAATAGCACCATTTACTTGCGTCCGCGCATTTCTCCTTTGCCAGATAATTGTAGCCCGGCCGGCGATTATACTTTGGAAGCATTATCTTTCAACGTTTCCTGCCCGGCTGCTACGCTTAGCGGAAGTGCTTTAGCTTGCGCACCTAATACTGTACCCTTGACGATTGATTTTGAAAATTATACCGGGACGCCCAGTTTTACAATTGATTATAATATTGATGGGATTGCGCAAGCTCCTATTATCACTACGGATGATCCTTATATTTTAAATGCTGGCATATCGGGTGAATACGAGCTAATTGGTGTAAGTGTTAGCGACAATTGCATTGCAACGGCTAATGGTTCCGCATTAGTTCAAGTTAATGAAATTCCTAATATTTCCATCTCCGGTTCAAATCAAATCTGCGAAGGTTTGATTGCAAATATTCCGTTAAACATTGAGGCAGGAGCGCTTCCTTTGATGATTACTTACACAATTGACGGCGGTAATCCACAATTTTCAGAAATTTTCAATGATGAATTATTCATTCCAACTACCGGGCTGATAGCAGGAAATACTTATCAGATTAATCTAATGAGTGTTCAGGATGCGAATGACTGCAATGGGATTGCCGACGGTTCATTTTTATTGACGATTGAAGATTGTTGTCCTATCGTTGAAGTGGAGGCCGGAGATGCCCAAACAATCTGTCTCAACAAAAAATTGAATTTAAACGATCTCGACGCTTTCATTTTGCTTGATGGTCAAGTATATACAGGAACTTGGAGCATTAAAGAAGCGGACAGCGATGGCGAATTCATGGATGAGAATATGCAATCCTTGGGCAGTAGCGGTGCATTTGGTGAAGCCGCATTTTTTAATCCTGGCAGCATTGATATTCAAAGAGGTTATTTTACTTTGGTCCTAAACTCTGGTGCGTATTCAGACTTATGTAACTCGATGAGTGATCAAGTAAATATTAGAATTTTAAAAATTAATTGCGGCGTATTTCCCTGGAATGGAGATAATTAAGTATGTAATTGATTTCTAAACCCAAAATAACATTTGTAAAAAAGAAATTATTTGTAGCCAAAGCTTGATGCAAAGAGTTTTATCGCTATATTTGAGGCGAAAAGTGTTTACCCTTATTATAGCGATTTAGTAGTTTTAAAGCTATTAGTCTGGCATTCAGGCATATATACAAATTTGCTTTGATGTGTCACTTATAGTTTCAATTCATTTTGACGACCATATATAAAAAACGCTAACAAATCGTATTTCGCATGATCAAAACTGTACAAAAAGCTTGCCAGTTTTTGTCTCACGAAAGTAAGGGTAACGACTTGCTTCCTTTCTATCGTTTACTTACCGATTGTTAGTTTTTCACATACCGACGCTTGTTTTCTGTGTCGGGCTTATCTATGGTCTTGAATATTAGCATTTTCTGACAATGAAAGATATGCAAATGGCTATCTTTCTTGTTCGACGATATAGACGATCATAATCAACAAATTTGTAAAAACTAACAGATCATAATCGCATGGAAAATTTCTACTCGACTTATTTAAAAAGTCTACCAATTGCCTTTTTTAAAAAGGAATTGGCTGTTTTTTTTGCGCTCTCGCTATGGATTTTCACAGCAGCAAATGCGCAGGTGAGTCTTACCACCCCGACTTATTCTCAGGATTTTAACACTTTTGCAGGAACTCAAATATCCTTGCCTACAGGCTGGACAGTTGCATTCAGTGGTACTTCCACATTCAATGGTACTGGTACTGGTACTTCAAATACGGGCGGTGTCTGGGCTTATGGCAGTGCAGCTGAGTTCGCACTTGGGGCACTTCGTTCTGGTACGCCTGGTAATATCACGCTTACGGCAAGTTTTGTAAATAACACAGGTAGCACCATCACTGATATAGCCATTGCTTATGATTTTGAACAGTGGAGATTTGCTAATGCTTCTGGTTTTGCTGTTAGCCAAACTGGTCTTGGTGCTTCCGATGTTTCTGGTCTGAATCAAAATGGAACAAACGTTGGTACAAATGGCACTGTATCCGTCACACCCAAAAACATAATGCTCAATGGCGTTAATATTGCAAATGGCGCCAGCTTTTCCCTGTCCTTTTTAACCACAGATGTAACTGGTGCAGATAATGGAATTGCCATTGATAATTTCTCTTTGGGGTTGACTTTAGCAGGCCCACCTGTTGTTGCCGATCGGCTCACTTTTTTCAATGTCCCTGCTTCTGTGAATCAAGGTGAAACTTTTAATATTCAAGTCTGTGCCACAGACGCTATGCCTGCGATTCAAACAGATTATGCCACAGCGATTACATTGATGCAGAATCTGGGTTTAAATAATGCAACCATCATGCCGATGCCAACACTTAATCCTATAAGTGGTTGCGTTACTTATATGATTACTCCGGGTGCAGGTGATGACATCATAAGATTTGCAGCTTCCAGTGGTGCTATGCCAATACTTACTGGTTCTTCCACTCAAATCGCAGTAGTAGGCCCATGCGATGATTTATATATTTCAAATGATTGCAGTGAGCCAGTTGTCGATTTTACAGGTTTTTCTGGTGCAGGTTTTTCTCCTTTACCTTCCGCTGGTCAGCTTTGCTCCAACAACTGGGCGATTACTGGCTTCTCCAATGGTAATCTAGCTTTTGGTGGCACTCAAACAGCCTCAGGCACCGACTATACGCGTGGTACAACAGATGGAACAGGCGAAAGTACGGGTGGTATTTACGCATTGGAATATGGAGGCGGTAATACTGCTTTATGGATTCAACCTTCGAGTGATGATTTTACTCCCGGCAGCATCACGCTTAAAGTTTGTAATAATAGTGGTGCTCCTATTCAAAATATCGGTGTTGCCTTTGATTTCTTATTCTTGAACGATCAGAACCAAGGTAGCTCTTTCGACCTTGGCTACTCTTTGATGTATTCGATGAATGGTGCTGACTATAATCCGCTTATTGAAAATGGTACTGCGGGGCCAATGGATGCACTTGGACTCCAGATTGCACCTCAGGGAGCTTGCATCAACGGTGCAAATCTTGCAGATGGAGAGTGTGTTTACCTGAGATGGGATAGTGACGATACCGGTGGATCAGGTAGCAGAGATGAATTTGGTTTGGATAATATCCGCGTTTGCCCTGCTCCTGCCTTGGTAACTGATATTGCTGCTACTTGCACGTCAAATGATGAAAAAAATAAATATAACATTGCTGTTTCAGAAATTTCTGGTGGGGTAGGTGCTCCTTATATGATTACAGTGAAGGAAGAAGATGGAACAGTTATAGAAACAATTGCAGCTTATAATGGTACTGATGATATTATTCTCGACAATAATGGCGCGAGTTATGATCACTCTGGCATCGGAGGAGCAATTAAAGTTGTTGAAATAAAAGATGCAAATGGCATTCCGGTATGTGTGGAAGTGGTAGAAGTTGTTTGCGGTTATCCTCAAAACTCAGCTTTTTGCAATTGTGAAGATGATGGCGTTGATTGTACCGGGCCAGACGATGTAGATTGCCGTCGTTATGCAGGTGCGATTATGTCACAATCGAAGCCTGGCACCTTTATGACTGGCGGCACAAGTGGCCAGACACAAAAATATATCCTGGTTCAAAATGGCAATATTTTACAAGTCAATATGACTGGCTTATTTATGAATCTTCCAAATGGGGATTATAGCGTTTATGCCATCAATTATTGCTCTGAGGAAGAAGATCAAATTAACGACTTTTTAGAAATTGGAGATCCAATTCAACCTATTATTGACAATGTGGGCGTTGATGGTGATATGGGACTTGCAGGATTGTGTTATATAGTCTGTGGCAATGCCGATTACGTAATAAAGTGCGGTATTATTGCAAAGGATGTTACATGGACAATTCCGAATTGTCAAGAAGCTGTGAAAATTCTTTATAATTTTAATTTGACTGGCTGTACAGAAGATGATTTAGATCTCGATTTGTTAGATATTGATTTTGGCGACTTAGAAGATAATTTAGTCCTCTCTAACGGGCGTCCTGCAAGTGAAATCCCACCTGTACGCTTTGAACTCGTAGGTGGAGTTCTTTTTGTAGAGTATGAATTAAGTGTTGGACCAGAAGATGCTTTACACGACGTCGATGGCCCGGGTGGTTTGGCTCCAGGTGTTTATCCAGTTACTATTAATTTCAATGGAGCAAGCATGACGATTTTGATAACGATCTTAGCGAAGCAACCGACGACAGATTATCAGGATTTATCATGTACAGGTCAGGTGAACGTCAAATTGGATGAGAACTGCGAGGCATACTTATCAGCAACACAATTGTTGAATGGTGCATTGGTTTGCGATCAAGACTTTGATGTACACGTGGTGTATGTAGTGGGCAACCGCTCTTATATCAACCGCGATGGTAAAATCTCTGACCCATTCTACCATGATGGTGGTTATATTGATTTAGACAAGACTTGCATCCAGTTCATCTATCGTGTTTATCACGATGGCGAATTAGTATGCTGGGGTTATGTAAATGCAGAAGATAAGACAGCACCGGAGATTTATTGTCCGGATGATAAGCATTACGGTCAGCGTTCATCGGTGGTATATGAGATCGTGGGCGATTTGGGCGAGAATGACGATGTGGCAGATGCAGATGATTACAATAGTGGTGGTTATGACTACCAATTCGATCCGACGATCCAGACATGTTTTAGAACGACATCAATAGCCGGTTTCCCGACCTTGGATTTGTTGGGTAATGCACGTTATTTTGATTTGCATGAATTCCGGGTAAGTGCAACAGGTATCTATACCTTTGTATTGAACACGCAGGATGTAGCGGAACCATTTGATTACAGTGGATTGGGCGTGATCTATCAGGGTTTCAAGGATCTACCGGACATCAATGATGGGGTAGCACCATTTGATCCCTATCAGCCATGTGTGGATATCATAGCTTTTGCAGATTATACATTTGCACCGGGACCATGGAGTGGTTTGGGCGAGTATTTGAATCTGTTGGGTAATATCAACGGCTGGTCGATCTTTTGAGCCAGTTGTATGGCGGACAAGGGGACACCGATCCGGTAATCCGGGTAAGATTGACAGCAGGTGTGGCATACACCCTGTTGACGACATCGACTCGTGGAGATGGCAATGCAACGACAGCCGATCAGGGTGACTATCAGTGGTTGATCTTCCCACCAGCGGGTGGTCGTGTATTCAGTGGCAGAAGCGGCACCGCATCGGCGAATGAATATCCGAAATTTGATGAAGACTTCCAGGAGATCAATCCATTGATCTGCGATGATATCGATTATTTGAAACTACCGGCAAACAAGTGCTACACCACCGACAGAGATGGTAAAGTATTGAGTATGCCAAGTGATCTGTTGACGGTATTGAAGCGCACAGGCTATCCACATTTTGATGGTGGTCGTTTCAATGGTTGGGTGAGTGATAACTGCGGGGACATCACCAGTTGGGTGAGCGATGTGGAATTGGATCATTTTGATGGACATTATCTGGGTGAGTGTGATTACCGGGTGATCAAGCGGACGTTCATCGCAAGAGATGAGTGTAGTGGCTTGAGTGACTACTGCGATCAGTATCTGTATATCCGCCAGCCGACGATGGAAGATGTGGTATTGCCACATTACACGGCGTATCTGGAATGCGGACAGAGCTTCCCGACGATTGCAGGCCAGGTGGTAAGCAAGTACCAAGTCCGGAAGCAACAGGCTATCCATTTGTAGTAAGTGCATTTGGACACCATGACCTGAGACCGGATGTACCATATTGCCATTTGACAGCGACTTTCACAGACAAGTCTTTGACCAATGTATGTACCGCCTCGTTCTACTTCATCAGAGAGTGGACGGTGGTAGACTGGTGTAACCCGGGCAGAACGATCATCTACAACCAGTTGATCAAAGTGGGTGATTTCACTGCACCGACGGTAGGAGAATTGGCTTATGATCCATGGGATTGCATGCCGACTTACTCCACAGGACCATTCGATTGCAAAGCAACGTTCATCGTACCGGTACCACAGGGCTTGGCAGATAACTGCTCCGGTATTGGTTCGATTTCGGTGGATATCATTACGTTCTTACCGGAATATGACGATCATGGATTTTTGACAGGCGAATATTATGAAGGCGTATTTGCAGCCGGCTTGAACCCACTGGGAGGCGCCAATGCAAAGACCGCCAGAAACGTACCAAAAGGGGTACACCTGTTCAAATATACGGTAGAGGATGGTTGTAAGAACAAAGTGGTGAAGTACTACTGGTTCCAGGTAGTGGACAGAAGTGCACCGGTAGCGGTGTGTGATGACCAGTTGAATGTAAGTTTGAGTGGCACAGCCATTGATGGTTCAACGCGCATTTATGCAGAGGACATCGATGAAGGCTCTTATGATGACTGCGGACCGATCGCATTGGAAATCAGACGTAGATTTAACGATAGAGAATGTGTTGATACATATGTAGCGTTAATTACTGAAGGTCTATACTCTTCTTTAGATGACCTCTTCTATGATCCCGAGCGTGGCGCTTATTTCACTCCTGAAGATACCCTCAAAGTATTTTTGGTTGAGCAAGACACTATCCTATATTCTTGTTGGGATGATTATGTAGATATTTTGTGCTGCGATGTACAGGATTCTGTGGAGCTTCAACTTAGAGTATGGGATGATGCTAACATGAGTGGTGTTTTTGGTGATAGTGCTTCAATTTTTACAAATGATGATGTGTATTTGTGGTTACAAGATCAATATGGATGTAATGTTGAAATTGAAGCGGGTAAGAGCGACTATCAATATCCATGCTTGCCAGAATGCAATCGGATGCCAGATAATTACAATACTTGTTGGTTAAAAGTATTGGTAGAAGACAAAGTACCACCGGTGTGCAAATTGCCACAGCCGGAGGAAATCTACTGCAACGATCCACGCATCCAGTACCTGAATAATTTGAACGATGTAGAAGATCCATGTGTGGAATATGCAGATCTGTTGGATGAATTATTTGGAGGTAGCGCCGAAGATTTGATCGAAGGAGGCTATGTGCTGGATAACTGCGTGGTGACAGGCGAATGTGTATCGGTAGATGATGACAGAGATGAGTGCGGTGTAGGTTATATCACCCGTTGTTTGGAGTTCACTGATGGACAATTTACGATCGAATGCTGCCAGACCCTTTGGGTGACCGAACACCACGAATACATCATTGGCTTCCCGGCTGATAAGGAAGGAGAATGCCGTGATAACATTCTGGATACTTGTATCTACATCAATGAAATTGGTTGCGATCTATTGGCAATCAAAGTGAAGGATGAGAAGTTCACCGCCACAGGCGATGAGTGCTACAAGATCTTCCGTACGTTTGAAGTACTGAACTGGTGTGAATACGATGGACAATCCGCACCGGTGGTGATCGGAAGAGATGTGGATGGAGATGGTGTACCAGGTGATGAGGATGTATGGTTGATCCGTCGTCCGGGCAACACTTATATCGACAGAGCAGGAACATCTTCCAAGAACTGGACACAGGATTTGTGTGGCAACCCAACCCTGCCAAGCGAGACAGATGGCATACCATCGACCAGCCGCAGATTCTGGGATGACAAGGTAAGAAGTGGTAATGCACTGGATATCAATACCAACCCGATCATAGATGTAACTGAGAATAATAACTGGGGAAGAGGTTACTGGCAGTACACTCAACTACTCAAAGTATACGATGACACCGCACCAATCATTACAGTGGAAGACATCGATACTTGCAGCTACTCTTCAGATATTGCGAAGAACTGTCCGGTGACTATTGACATTCCATTCACCGTAGTGGATGACTGTACACCGAATGATGTATTTGTGAAAGTATTTGTAGATGGAGTAGAGCGTACAAGTAAAGTAACAGGCACTGCACCAAACTTCGTGATCGAAGATCAGGTATTGGGTCTGGGAGCACACCTCATTGAAGTACATGCCAAGGATGGTTGTGCCAATGGAGACATCAAGACCTTCAAAGTTACTGTACTTGACTGCAAGGCACCGGCACCGATCTGTACACACGGTCTAGCAATAGAACTAATGCCTGTTAATCCGAAGGCAGATGTAGATGGAGATGGTGACGAAGATTCAGGTGCAATGACTATTTGCGCTACAGATTTTGTAGCCAGCCCAATTGATGATTGCAATGGCCCAATTCGTTATTCTATCAACCGCGTTGGTGAGACACCGAGCCTCGACAAAAAATGTATTGTTGTAACCTGTGATGATCCGGCAACACTAGAAGTTGAAATCTATGCTTGGGATTCTGTTTATAATCCAATTGCAATACAACCCGATGGCACAGTAGGTGGCCCGAATTATGATGTCTGCCGTACCTATGTATTATTACAGGATAATATGTTTGGGGTTTGCGATGTAATAGCAGGACCTGGCACCATAGCAGGGGTGATCAACACAGAAGATACAGAGCCTGTCGAAAATGTAAATGTACAATTAAGTGGACAGAGTCCACAAACCAAATTGACAAATGCCCAAGGCGCTTATAGCTTCGCCGGTTTAGAGCTTGGATATGACTATACGGTAGTTCCATCTTTGGATATCAATCCACTTAATGGGGTTAGCACCTATGATATCGTATTGATTACCAAGCATATCCTGGGCGTGCAATTGCTTAACAGCCCATATAAAATGATCGCAGCAGATATCAATAACTCGAAGACTATTTCAATCCTCGATTTGATTGCGTTGCGTAAGCTGATTTTGAGTATAGATACGGACTTCCCGAACAATACCAGTTGGAGATTCATCGATGCCTCCTACGTCTTCCCAGTGCCGACCAATCCTTGGTCACAATCATTCCCGGAAGTGAAGAACATCAATGATTTGGCAACAGCCATGAATAATGTGGACTTCGTTGCTGTAAAAATTGGTGATTTGGATGGCAATGCCAGAACAAGTAGCATTGCAGGTGCTGAAGTACGTAATATCAATAGCACTTTCCACTTCCAGGTAGCAGATGCACAATTGGTAGCTGGCAATGAGTACACGATTGACTTCAAAGCCAGGGATATTGTGGATATTCAAGGTTATCAGGGTACATTGACCTTTGACAATAAAGCAGTAGAATTGGTAGATATCATTGCTGGTGTAGCCGGTGTAGAAAACTTCGGTCTGCGTTTCATTGATGAAGGTATGATCACGACCAGTTGGAATTCACCAAAAGGCATAGCAGGTGGGGCTAATGCTGATGAAATAATGTTTAGCCTTGTATTCCGTGCCAATGCCGAAACAACTATCAGCAAAGTGCTTGGCGTGAGCAGCCGTTACACGGTAGCTGAAGCTTATAATAATGTCGATGAATTGATGAACGTCGCCATCGAATTTAGTACAGGTACAGTAGCTGGCTTGAACTTTGAATTGTATCAGAACATTCCAAACCCATTCAAGGATCAAACGATGATCGGATTTAATTTACCAGCGGCAGCTGAAGCAATCATCACGATCAGCGATGTGACTGGCAAAACGATCAAGCTGATTCGTGGTAACTTTACGAAGGGGTACAACCAAATTACCCTGAACCGTAGAGATTTACCGACCGGCGTGTTGACTTATACTTTACAAAGTGGCGAGTTTACAGCTACTAAGAAGATGATTATGATTGAGTAATCAATCCTTAGATAAGGAAATAAAAGGGCTGGAGCAAATTGCTTCAGCCTTTTTTATTGATATGCGATTCTCTGAATTAATATTTTATATCAAGCTGAAAATAAAAAAGAGGAAATCTTAAAATCTAAAACGTTGAAAATAAATACATTAACCAATATATTATTATCAATTTAAAATGGTTTTAATTTTTGTTTAATAAAATTATTATCCTCTTTAAAAAGAAGATTCATAATCTGAAATAGACTTTAATAATAATATGAGAGGAAGAAAATCGAAAGACAACTATTCAACAGCCATTTATTTGGTAAGCGACCAAACCCAATTGCCACTTTGATCGAAATAACCAACCTTATCGCCTTGTTCCGCCCGGAATAAGCCATCGCCAGCGTAACTGATATACTCAAAATTAGGTTTGACTATGAGTTGACCATTTAGATTACTCAAGCCAGTAAATCCTTGTATTCGAACTCTAGCGTAGCCATTCTCAAAAGTTTCAATTTTATCATATTTTGGAGGAATAATCTCTATTCCTTTCCGATTAATGATTCCCCATTTGCCATTGACTTGTACTACCGCCACACCATGCTGAAATTCAGTCGCTTCATCATAAAAACCATTATACAAGCCCGCCTGTTCGGTGATGTAATAAAAACGATATTCATTATCGCGCACCAATCCTCGGCCTTCCCGGAATGTAATAAGGCGATCCAAACTAGGTTCAATGACTAAATTACCTTGAAAATAAATCAACCCGGCGCGACGAATACATTGATAAACTACAGCTTTACCACCGTCATAATCTAGTCATTTACTAAACTCGAAAGGCACTACTTCATTGCCGGTTTTATTAATATATCCACAAGAGCCATCGCGCTGCACCGCTGCCCGCCCCTCAAAAAATGCGGAAGCCTTAGAAAAAGTACAAGGAATCACCAATTGCCCGGTAGTATCAATATAGCCATAGCTATCCTTGAGTTTTGCAACAGCAAAGCCTTCTGAATAGGGTTGAATTTCATTATATGCTTGCGTCGTTATCAACTTGCCTTCTAAACTAATGACCCCGTGCCGAAGCCAATTTTTACCATAAGTGACAAGCGCCAGACCATATTCGTTAAAAGCATCAATACTTACAAATTGAGGTTTAGCAATATATTTACCTTCGCGATCAATCAAAGCAAATTCTCCTTTGACGACTACCCTTGCTACGCCTCGATCAAAATCATTTGCTTTTTCAAATCTCGGCGGTATAACAAATTGTTCCTTTCGATTAATAAATCCAGTACCTTCAGAAGTGCCGACCCAAGCTAATCCCTCCTGAAAATTGCCGACTCGGGTATATTTGAAATCAATTACGATATCGCCTTGCTTATCAATAAAGCCCCAATACCGCCCTATCTTCACGGCAGCCAATCCTTCGTAAAAATTAGACACTTCCCGAAAGCGACAAGGAATCACTTCCAATCCTTCATCATTCACGAAACCCCACAATCCATTGCGTTTCACCGCCAATCTGCCTTCTCTAAAGAAACCCAACTCATCATAAACCGCGTCCACTGCCAACTGCCCAAGCGTATCAATCAATCCGTATTTTGGAGTCTGCACATACAATCGCACAATTTTGTTATCGGTATTTTTAAGAAATTCAATTCCATCGTACTGACAAGGAATGACAGGCTGACCTTTTGCATTCACCATACCCCATTTGCCATCACAAGCGACGATCCCTACACCGTTGGTAAAATCTTGTGCAAAAGTATAACCAGGCGTCACCGTAGCTCGACCAGTTGAATCAATGTATCCCCATTCGCATCCTTCACAAATCAAGACCGCTTCTTGCTTAAAAAGTTGGTCGTACTGTGTGTAATCAAGCATAGCGTAACCGCTTTGTAAGCTATTGAGATAAGCACTTAAATTACCTAATGCATAGCTATGTTTCATACTTCCTGAAAGTCTTCCCTTAATGCTAATTCTTGCTACACCATCCTGAAAATCACCAATAAATGCATAATCTTTACATATAATCCGTCCGATTTGATCCATCAATCCGTGACGTCCGTTGGAAAAGACGCAACGCGCGGTCGGGTTACCTTTTTCAAAATCCTCAAATTGCACAGACAAGAAATCCATATCTGTCACCAATAAACCAACTTCATTTCGCACCACTCCATATACCATGCTAAAGCGATAAGTAGTGCGCTCAAACTCATACTTATTAGATTGTTCAATACCTACCAGCGTGAAACCCAGCTCTTTATAAACTTTTATTGTAGAAAAATTCGGTTCAATTTGAATCGCTCCATCCGCCAAACGACGAAGCCCCCAACGATCATTGCCTGGCGAGTAAAACCATTCGTATTGATCCAGCACATAATTATTTGTTTGCGAACGTCGCTTTGCAGCGCCATCACCGCTGATGCGCAACACGAAGTGTTTTTCAAAACTACTATGTCCTGTTAATTGTCCGTTTTCGTCAAAGTCCAGTAAAGTCAAGGCTTCTTCGCCCGAAGCGCCAGGATTAGAGGTATAGGCTTTGGCGCGGTTATCTTCTATTTCGATGCGTTGATATTGCGGAACGACTACTTCTTCCCCTTTAAAATTAATAATCCCAAATACTTTTCCTTTTTTGATTACGCCGATACTGCCACGTAATGGCGCGATATAATCATACTGAAACGTCCCAACCGGCTTGTCATTTGTTTCTACGATGCCCCATTTACCCTTAAAATTAACTCGGAATAACTCGCCTTCATGTTCTTGAATTTCATGATATTGCGGTTGCAAAACAATACTGCCGCACCAATCCATCAATCCAAGCTGCCGATTCTTCTTGACAATCAAATACTTACGCGAAAAAGCGTAATAATCATCGTAATCGCCTTGTGTAATGACGCCGCGGCATGCAATCGAATACACATACATACGCCCATTGGAAATCAGCTTAATATATGTGTCAGAAATTTTTGTGTAAGCCTCGTATTTGGGAGGGACAATATTGGCGCCGTTTTCATCCACTGCGCCCCAATTACTGCCAGATTTGTAAAAAAACAGGCTATCATTGAAAATATTGATTTCATCAGCAATGCCGGGCAACATTTCATCGCCATCAGCAGAGAGCAATCCTAGTTTTTGACCTTCTCTGACTAAAAAAACGTCTTTTTTTTCCAACCGAAGATCATCATATTTAGGTGGGCTGATTTGCCTTCCGCGATTATCGACCAATCCCCATTTATCATTTTTGCGAAAAGCAATATAACGGTCATTTAATAGTTTCAGCCGCTCGTAGCCCTTTGGTAATACGATTTCGCCATGCAGATTGACTACTTGCCATTCTCCATTGTCCATCACAGCCATCAGCAGCGAATCCAGCACTTTGAGATCATCATAACGAGGAGGAATAATTTCTTTACCTTGAGCATTGAGCAAACCCACGCCGCCATTGCGTTGCATGACAGCATAACCAAATTCTTTGAATTCGCCGATAGCGTCATACACCGGCTGCAAGGCCATTTTACCTTCCGCATCGATCAAACCCCACTTTTTATTCAATTTCACAGGGAAATACGGCTGTGCGTGCGCGACAACACTCCAGTAGATAAGCCATAGCACTGTCCATCTTATCCTCATAAGCTCCAATAATCTGAACGGATTTCGTTATTTTGCCTCCCGTCTGGTCTATGATTTGCAAGCTTTGTGTGTAATTCTAAACGTATTTTGCGGGCGCAAATTATGTGCTTGCATCCTAACTTCCGCGATGCGTCTGTTCGACAGAAATACAAAAGTAATAAATGAAGTGGAATTAATTTACTTTTTTCTAATATGTTGATTTTTATAAAGTGTTAAATAATGTTTTTCAAAAATAATAATGCTTAAAAACCCAGCGGAAATGCTTCAAAAATATCCCAGCGATTCTTATTATATTTCAATAAAGTAATGTTTTCAATCTTGCACGTACGGGCGTATTCCTGTTGTGAAAAATATTGCCAGGCTTTCGGAAAAAGCTCGCGTTTTAAATCTTTATGAGCAATCGTCATATGCGGATTAAAGCCATGATGACCACGCTCATTTTTCAAATTCAATTCTGATTCCAGGAATGTTTCTAATTTATTTTGCAATTCCTGTAAAGATTCGTTGCGTTCCACATCTACATAAATGACGCGAGGCGCGAAGGCATTGAAGTTTTTCAAGGATAAGGAAAAGGTTTTCTCTGCCGCTGCAAATTTATCTAATATCGATATAAGTTCATTTAGCTTATTTTCTTGCCATCTGAAAGGCGGAAAAAGCGTGATATGTGGTGGCGATTTGAGCGCGTGGGAAGCGCCAAAATGCTCGGACAAATATTCTTTAAATCGAGTCACTTCTTGCTGAATGATAGCATCGGGAAGCACGGCAATAAAGAAAAGTAGCTCCTGCATGACTATTTTTTTTCAAAGAAAAAATCGTAGCCCCAAAGTATTTTACTAAATACCCGATGCTGAATCAGCATAAAATCCTGACCATTCCAATCCAAAAAATAGCGCTCGACGGCGTCTGCATTGGGCAAGCGCGTCACTGCCGGATCGTATTCCGGGATAATAGGAAACAGGCGCACGGTTGTTGAGTCCCCGTCCTTGCTTGAAATCTTGATAATACTGAAAGGCATCAATTTTAAGATAGAATCCCGACGCGGATTTTCATTTTCAAAGGCCTCCGCACCCAAGCTTTTAAATCCTTCCAAAAATGCTTCAACTTTACCCTCGCTTATCGGTTGATTGACGATAGGCGTTGTTTCATAAAAAGGCTTTATTTCAAAGCCATTTCCGCTGCGTTCCAGCCGAAAGGATTGATTCCGCTGCTTCGGATATTCAATGCTAACGGATTGGATGTCATCTTGTTTGTAAGTAAAAATAGTCTTATCGCGCCAATCTTCGCCTGTCAAATTATAACGAAATCTTATATTACCTTCCCAACTTGGAATGTAAGTTACATAAGGCTGATTCGAGCCTTCCATAATCATATACGTGCCGCGCTCATCGGCCGTAGAGCCGCCTACATAATAAGTTTTGAGTAATTTATTATTATTATTATATAATTCGACCTTCAAGCCATTGGTAGCAAGGTCTTTGACCATATTATCAACAGCGGCAGTGGGCGGTTTATATTTTACTTGCACCCGCGTGATCGCATCCAACAAATTTTCTATCGCATTCGGGCGCGCCTTGTATTCGCCATTATAAAGCCAATAATTTTCTTTACGTTCTAAAGTCGTTTTTTCTCCTTTTTTACTGGCAATAAATATTTTGTAAATATTTTCAGAATCTTCAATCGAAAAACGCTGATCCTTAGCCAATAAGGTCGTTTTATCATCTTGCTGTGTAAGTAAATACCAGGCAGTGACCGAGCCAAACAAAGCAAAAGATATTAATAAAATTAAAGTTTTTTTCATCTGTAAAGGTTGTTATCGGTTAGCGGTTAATGGTCATCAGTTAGCGGTTGTTGGTTGCTTAGAGCTTTTTTCCCGATAACAGATAACCGATAACTAATTTATCTAAGCAAAGCGCCTCCTACGTATCCAATTGAAAATGAAGCCAAAAGCCATCAAAAATACCAGCGGCAATCCAAGATTAATAATCTGCCACTTTCGCTCTTCCGCTTGCGCACGCACCGTATTGAGCGGTCGAAGTTTCACTTCTTTGCCACGCGCCTCTGCCACACCATTGGCATCCACTAAATATTCCAAAATATTGATGAGAAAGTCTTTATTCGCAAATTGATATTGTTCAAACTCATTGAAACCCAAAGGTTTATAAGATTGCGCTTCAGGGTTAATTCCATTTTTTGCAATATCTCCATCTGACACTACAACCATGCGCGTAGGCGTGCTTTCTGCTTTATATTCAAGATTTAATTGTTTTAATCCTGATAATAAATCTTCCGTTACCCTGTTTTCAAATAAGGATGGAAATCTGCCTTCAAGCAGCATGGCTATTGGCTGTCCGGGCTTATCAAATTTTGTCGGGTCAATATCATATTTCAAAAAATCGAAATTCATTTCCAGCGGAATATACTGCAAGCGGCTATTCGGAGAGGATTCTAATAAAACCGATTTTTTTACCTCGGTTTTGGTGCGTACATTCGTATCAATCGTACTCGCATACAAAAAATTCGTCAAGCCTAATCCTTTGACCAACGCGTGATTAGAAGTCGGCGACACCGTTAAATGATAAGGATAACGGAAATAATCAAATTGAGGCGCATTGCCCAACATCCCCGTAGCCAGCGGAATGCGCGAGCACCGAACGTCCAAAATTAAATTTGGTTGAATGCGAATGCCATATTTAAATAATAAATCATCCAGATTCAAAGCATATTCCTGCGGAAAAAATTCTCCGCCTCGAAGGCTATCTAAATCCACATTCAGCTTATCAATCAACCAAAGCACACTGCCTCCGTTCATTACATATTGATCAATTTTAAATTTATCTTGCTCGGAAAATGCAGCACGCGGTTTAGCCACCACCAAAACCGACAATTGATCGGGCGGAATGCTCACCAAACTATCCAGACGCAAGCGACCGGTTTCATAAAATTGTCGAAGTGTTTTTTCTAAATCTGCGGTTTCAATCGGTGAAAGTTCGCCATGCCCCGTCGTGAAGGCGATGACAGGCTTGGTAGGTGATTGCAGTTTTTGAATCGCATTCGCAATATGATATTCCAATAAAGAAACCGAGTTATTCAGCACGACATCCTGCGGCATTCCGGGCACTTCGTTGCCGAGCAATTTTACATTCATGCTACGCCCTTTATAAAAAATCTGGGCATAAGGATAAATTAATTGCACGCTTATTTGGTCGTTATCTTTCACTCGCAGCGATACCGGAATCACGCCATCCTTGCTCAATTCTTCCCGCCGAGCATTGATTTCTTCGATTGTACCTTTTGAAGGATCATCAAATTCATATTCGATATACCCTGAAATTCCTCTGAAATCCTCAAGTAATTCGCGGGTCGCGGTTTGCAAACGTTTAAATCCGGCAGGAAATTCACCATCCAATAACACTTTGATATACACCACATCATCGAGGTTGCGCAAGAGTCGTTTAGTTGGCTGGGTCAGCGTAAATCGCTGATCCTCAGTCAAATCCAGGGTTGTAAAAAACGAGCGCCCGCCAATGCGCGCATTCGCCAAAATATTAATGAATATAAGAATTCCGACAAAAAGCGTCAGGTTTATAAGAGACTGCGTACGTCTGGAATTTTTATGTTTTATTTTAGTCATAATATCCTAAAAAATAATCAATTATAAATTACCGATAATCAATGATTTTCACCATTTTCTTTTTTCCAAAGAAGTTAAAGTGAGTATCATAAAAATTGCAATTACCGATAAAAAGTATATAATATCACGCGAATCTATAATGCCTCTGCTAATAGAATTATAATGATATTCCATACCCAGCATTTGTACCAAAACATCCGATTTGCCAATAAACACAGGTAACCGACTAAATAAATCGAATCCCCAGTGAATTAAAAAACAAAGAAAAGTGGCAACTATAAAAGCTACAATTTGATTATTGGTCAATGAAGATGCAAAAATACCAATCGCTGCAAACGCGCCCCCCAGGAATATAAGTCCAAAATAAGACCCCATAATCGCGCCGCTATCGAGATTACCTTTGGGTGCACCCAATTGATAAACCGTATAATAATAAAGTAATGTTGGTAAAATTGCAAAAGCTACCAGCGTCAGACAAGCAAAAAATTTACCCAAAACAATAGCCAAATCGCTTACTGGTTTGGTTGCTAATAGTTCAATTGTGCCTGTCTGTTGCTCTTCCGCAAAGGAACGCATAGTAATCGCCGGAATCAAAAAAGCAAAAATCATCGGTGCAATATCAAATAATTGGTCGAGCGTAGCATAATCATATTGCAATAAACTCGTATCAGGAAAAACAAATAAGACCAGCCCTAACGCCACTAGAAACACACCAATCACGATATATCCAATCAACGAACTAAAAAATGTATTTACTTCTTTTAAAAAAATACTCAACATATTTTAAATATATGATGTGAAGTGTAAAATACAAAAACTGAATATTTAAATATTTAATCTTTTATTTCAAATTTCGTATTTCTTATTTTAAATAAACTTCATTTCGATCCACATAAATTAATAAACAACGAAATAATTTCTCATCGGCTTCTTCGGTTGACAGATCGCGCACGGTGTTCCACAATTGACGATCATCCTGAATCCAGTTGAGAAAATTTTGTGTATTAAAATCTACAATCTCTCCAGTTTGGAAATGTAGCATTCGTTCTTGCTGAACAACACGCTCTACGGGAACTTTCGCCTGGCGGTAAGCTCTTCCATTTATTGGATTGATGGCTTTCACCTCCACGGAATCAATCGCCTCATTTTTATATTTAAAATAGCAAATCCTTCCTCGCACACGAAGACCTGCAAAAACGGTCGCCGCATCCGTCACCTCGCCTTTGGGCAGGCGCACATAAGGAATACCGCCGATACAAATACCCCAAACTTGCTGTAAATCAAGTGTTTGCTGTCCTTTTTTGATAAATTCTACCTGCGCCACAAATCCCTCATCGCTCGTCGCCATTCTAGCGTTCATTTCATCCCAGGTATAGGCTGGTTTATTTTGTTGGAAATCACTGAAATTCAGATAGATACCATCTTTAAATTTGAAGTTCTTCGTCAATAACAAACTATCCAACTGCGCCGATAAAGCACTTATCTGCAAAAATATTCCCAAGCAACAACAAGCCCAAAATTTCATACTTCCAATAATATAAGTAAAAAGATAATATTATAAGTATAAAGAAAATAAACATTTGATTTTCAACAAAATAAGACTCTCGACGATTATCCGATTAAGTAATTAGAATTAAAGGCCATTGGTCAATTTTTGAAAAATATCTTCCACGCTAATCACCTCTTTATGCATTTCCAACAAGGTTAAATGATGCTGCACCAAGAACTTATGCACTTCCGGCCGCACATCCACATCAGCAGCAGCAATGAGTTGCCAGCGATTTTTGCCTAAATCATTCACTTTCTGTACTTTAGGAATACTTGCAAGTAGTTTTTTATCTGCTTTTTCAGCAAACTCCACCGTCACCACGGATTCACCTTTTACCCGACTTTGCAATGCTTCTATTGGATCGTCCGCTACAATTTTTCCGCGATTAATAATCACGACACGGTCGCATAAGGCTTGCACCTCCTGCATGATATGCGTAGAAAAAATCACCGTTTTTTTTTGTCCCAATTGCTTAATCAAATTACGAATTTCCGCCAATTGATTGGGGTCTAATCCTGAGGTCGGTTCGTCCAAAATCAATACTTCCGGGTCATGCAGCATCGCCTGGGCCAAGCCCACTCTTTGACGATAACCCTTTGATAATGCGCCGATTACCTTTTTTTGTTCTCGCTCCAATCCTGTCATCTGCACCATCTCATCTACCCGTTGTTTAATATTCGATACCCCGTGCAATCTCGCCACAAAACTCAGGTATTCCTTGACATACAAGTCTTTATATAAAGGATTATGCTCAGGTAAGTAGCCAATGCTACGTCGCACTTCCATCGGATTTTTCAATACATCATTGCCACAAACCGTGACTTCGCCGGCTGTTTGAGGAATAAAGCAAGTGACAATTTTCATAGTCGTGGTCTTGCCAGCGCCGTTCGGCCCCAGAAAGCCTAGCACTTGACCAGGTTTTGCCTCGAAGCTTACATCATCGACCGCGTGCTGCTCGCCGTATATTTTGGTTAGATTTTTTACTACAACACTCATTTCTTTTCTTTGAAGAGCGATGTCAGGAGTTGGACGGTCTGTCTGCTCTGACCTCTTAAAAAAGCAAAGCTACTAATTTCTAAAATTGTGGAACTATAACGGTAACCGATTTGTAAAATTGCATATAAAAGTTGAGGAGTTTGAAGTTGAGAAGTTTAGTTTTTAACAGCCCAAACTTTCAAACCTCTAAACTTCCAAACATTAAACACCAAACCTAACTTATGTACACTTCAAATCAGAATCGCAACGAAAATATCGAAGAAATTCGGGATTTTATAAAATCTAATAGCTTCGGCATTCTTGTCAATATTTTTGACGGAAAGCCCTGGGCAACGCATATCCCAATATTGCTCGAAACAAATGACAGCGGACAGGACATTTTGGTTGGTCACATCGCACGAGCAAATCCACAATGGCAAAATTTTACAGAAAACCCTGATGTATTAGCAATTTTCACTGCTCATCATGCTTATATTTCTTCGTCCTGGTACAACCATGAAAACGTGCCAACCTGGAACTATATCGCGGTGCATTGTTATGGCAAAATCCGCATTATTGAAGGCGATGCGCTTTATCAATCCTTGAAAAAATTGATGGACAAATATGAAGCTTATTCTGAAAATCCAATGCGTTTAGAAACGATGACCGAAAAATTGGTGCAAGCCCAAATGCGCGGTATTCTTGGTTTTGAAATTTTGATCGAAGAGATGCAAGCCAATTACAAGCTTTCGCAAAATCGCAAGGATGAGGATTATCAAAATGTCATTCAGGAATTGCAAAAACGCGGGGACGAAAATTCAATAAAAATTGCGCACGAAATGTCCAAGCATCGCAATCTAAATACTTGAAAATCAGGCCTTTTCAAGCGTAAAGCCAAAGGTAGAACCAACATTTGGTGTACTGCGCACATGAATCGTTTGATTATGCGCTTCCACAATATGTTTTACGATCGCCAAACCGAGCCCCGAGCCGCCCTGATCACGCGAACGGTGCTTATCCACACGATAAAAGCGATCAAAAATATGCTTCAAATGCTCTTTGGAAATCCCGATTCCATTATCCGCCACTTCGATGAGAATGTAGCGATCCATATCATAAAAACTTAATTTCGTGCGTCCATCAGGATTGCCATATTTGATCGAGTTGCTCACCAAATTCATCAGCACTTGTCGCACGCTTTCTCGGTCTGCCCGCACTTTGTAGCTTTGTGCAGCGCCTTCTTTGAATTCCAATTTGATATTACGAACATTGGCTTTCATTTCCATATCTTCAAAAACCTCATCCGTAAGTTTCTTAATATCAAAAGTTTGCATTTCCAGAATCAATTCCTCTGATTCCAGTCGGGCGATGGCTTCCAAATCATCAACAATCGTATTCAATCGCTCTACATTTTTTGCAGCCTTTTGCAAAAAGCTAACGTTAATATCCTCGTCCTGCAAGCCCCCATCCAAAAGCGTATGCAAATATCCTTGAATATTGAAAATCGGCGTTTTTAATTCGTGTGAAATATCGCCCATAAACTGTCGACGATACTCTGCCCAGGATTTGTACTTATCAATCTCACGGCGCTGATTGGCTGCCCATTCGGTCACCTCTCGTTCTACATCGTCAATTATATTACGATTAATATCAATAGAAGTATTTTTTTCGTGAGACTGGAGTCGTTCGTCGCGGATAGTTTTATAAATCACCTTGATTTTCCGATAAATATAGCGTTCGAGGTAGTAAACCGTGACAAGGTATGTAACCGAAAAAATAACAACGGCCCAACAAATATAAAGCATAAAATGAATGGGAAATCTGCTGAATAAGGAAAAAACGAACAGAAAAAGCGTAGATAAAATGGTGACTAACAGCGAAGTAAAAACGGCTATTTGATTAGGTGTTGGATTTTTCAACATTAAAATTCAAATTTATAACCAATCCCCTTGATGGTTTTTATATAGTGATCTCCTATTTTCTCCCGAAGCTTCCTTACATGAACATCAATCGTGCGATTGCCAACAATAACGTCCGTTCCCCAAACTTTATTGAAAATTTCTTCCCGAGAAAAAACTTTTCCCGGCTTGGATACTAACAAATATAGTAATTCAAATTCTTTTTTTGCCAATTCAATTATTTCTTCTCCTTTCTGAACCGTCACTCGCTCCTTATCAATGGCTAAATCTGCAATCCTTATGACATCCGAAGTGTCTTCAATTGTATCTTCGCGGTCGCTCCTTCGCAAGAGCGCTTTGATGCGACTCACAAACACTCTGGGGCGAATCGGTTTTGTAATGTAATCGTCGCCACCCACATCCAAGGCAGCGATTTGAGAATAATCTTCCTCCCGAGCAGTTAGAAAGGCTATTAATGTTTTATCAAATTCTGGTTTGCTGCGCAAATAGCGACACACCTCTACCCCATCCATTTTGGGCATCATGATGTCAAGAATAACTAATTGGGGGTGCTCGCGCTCCGCAATTTTAATGCCTTCCTCTCCATCTGATGCAATTAGCACTTTGTAGCCTTCCTTGGTAAGATTGTACTGGAGAAATTCCAGAATATCTAACTCATCATCAACAATAAGAATCGTAACAGAATCCATTGTATTTCAATCGGTTTTAAAATCAAGAGCAAAATTACACCTTTACTTTAGGATGCGCTTCCAGGCTATATTAATTAATTGTTAAGTTCTTAACACTGCATTGCCCAAATTAGTGCAATTCTTCTACCTTTTTATCTAAGGTTTCCGATACTTTTTTGTACACACTTTCCATTTTGGCAGGATTCATTTTCAGCAGATAAATTGTTTTATTAAAATCAGCTTCGCTCACTTGATGAATTCTAAAAATTTGATTATAATAAATCCTGCCCACGCTATCCTGTATAATGCTTGGCATCTCTTGCATAGCCGCTTCTGCAAGGTGAACATCCACCAGAATAGCCACCAATTTAGGTTCATCAATCGGCAATCGCTCATTTCTGGGTGTGCAAGCAGCCACAAAAAGTATAATACTCATGATGCTGAACCATCGACTCATTCAAAATACTGTTTTGGATAATAAAACGCCTTTACTTTTGCTTCTTTCGATCCGAAATCCTTCCAATTTTCCACTGAATCTTCTACTTGCGCTATTCCACAAGTTGGAATATTGGAAATATAATTCTTGGTAAAACGATTCACAACTTCCGTAAATGTTGGATTATGTCCAAATATTAAGATTATTTTCCATTCATCCGATAGTTGGCGTATAATATTAATAATATCATCGGCATAAGCTTCATAAATTCGATCGATCACCAAAATATCAGTGCGTTCCTGCCCGAGAGCTTCCGCAAAATAAGTAGCTGTCGTCAAAGCGCGATTAGCAGGACTCGAAACTAGTTTATCAGGCTGCAAGCCTTGTCCTTTTAGGAGTTTTGCCATAAAGGGCGCATCGCGCTTTCCGCGTTGATTCAGTGGTCGTTCCCGATCTTTCAAACCCGGATTATCCCAGCTTGATTTGGCGTGTCGAACAAAATACACTGTTTTCATGTCTTAATTTGTTTGCTAAATGCGGTGAATATAGTACATTTCGCGCTGTACCAATCAACCAAAATGGAAACATTTCCAAACATCAAAAATGTTTCCATCGTAACTAAACCATCAATTATGAATTTTAAAGATAAAGTGGTGTGGATCACCGGCGCGTCTTCTGGAATTGGCGAACATTTTGCTTATGCCTTGGCTGATCAGGGCGCGAAACTGATTTTATCTAGTCGCAATGAGCGAGAATTAGAGCGGGTAAAAAATAATTGTAATAATAATTCCGATTTTTTAATTATCCCATTGGATGTTGCAGCATTCGACACCATACCCGCCGCTGTTGAAAAAGCAGTAGCTCATTTTGGAGGCATTCATATTTTGATTAATAATGCGGGGGTATCGCAACGCTCTTTGATTAAAGATACCACTTTTGAAGTAGATCATAGAATCATGTCTATCAATTACTTAGGTACAATTGCTATGACCAAAGCCGTGCTTCCGGTGATGGTAAAGCAGCAAGAAGGGCAAATTGTTATTATAAGCAGTGTAATGGGGAAAGCTGGCGTACCTTATCGCTCGGCCTATGCGGCCTCAAAGCACGCATTGCATGGCTATTTTGATTCTTTACGTTCTGAATTTTTTAGAGATAATATTAAAGTAACAATTATTTGTCCTGGCTATGTGCGTACCAATGTCACAATCAACGCATTGCGAGGAGATGGTTCTAAAAACAACGCTATGGCCGTAGAAACCAGCAAAGGCATGGAGCCAGCTTATTTTGTGCGAAAGGCAATGCGCGTCATTCGCAAGGAAAGAGAAGAAGTTTACATAGGTGGCAAAGAAATCCTGACCATTTACGTGAAACGATTTCTACCGGGTTTCTTTTCTTTCGTTGTCAAACGCCTGAATTTCAAACCGGAAGTTGCCAGGTAAATCTTTATTTTTCTGATTTATCTGCTTTCTTTACTTTTTAGCTTCGATGATGCGAGTCATTATTTCATCCAGTTGCTCCGCGCCGATGCGCTTGGAAATGATTTCTTTATTTTTATCAAGTATGTAAATAGTAGGTGTGGATTTTACATAAAATTTATCTTGATAATTAGAAGTTCTATAAGGATCAGCGGTATGAATCCAATCCTGGTTGCCATTTTCATCCACATATTTCCAGCATTCGGCTACTTCTTTTCCGGCATGGTTACAAATTGCGAAAATCTTTACACCTTTATCCTTAAATTTTTCATTAAATTCTTTTAGCACGGGGGTTGCTTTCTTACAAGTGCCACAAGAATAACTCCAAATATAAAGAATGGTGTATTCCGCATCCACGCTGTGCAAGCTTATCTTTGAACCGTCGCGTTTTTCAAGAGTAGCATCAGGAATAATTTTACCAATCAATGTCGGTTCCAGTGCTTTAGCGTTTTCTACTATTTTTTTCAATGATTCTGGATCCGTCCAGGGCGCCAGACCTTTGGCATAATAATTATTTACCAAATGCACATAGACTGCATCCATGCCTACATATTGCGATTGCGCATAATAATTCAAAAAATGAATTAAATAATATTTAAAAGTTTCCTCTGCAGGTCTCATTTTCTCTAGCACATAATCAACGGCTTGCGCAAAACTATCAGGATGCTGAGCCTGCAATTTATTTACATAAAAATCGATCCTATCAAAAAACATAGACTTAGGTGTACGCAGCATACGAGGATCGGCTAAATCAAGATTATCAAAAAAATGTTCTATGGTATAACGCCAGCGCTGACGCTGCACTTCCAGTGTATCTCCTTGAAATTCAGGCTGATCCATTTGAATATTTGCATTAATAATGGCAGCGCTTAATGTTTTCGGGTGCTTCGTTACAAAATTTTTCTGATAAGCGACCACTTCATCATTCATTGCATTGAGCTTGTTTTCCAAAGCTTGTTTTTGTTGAGCATCGGTGGCGCGTGCTATTTGGGCGCGCAAGGTGTCTGCCTGAGGACGCAATTCTCCAAGATAATTCAAGTACCCGTATAATAATTTATTATCAGATGATCCTTCAATTTTAATATCTTTAGACGGATTTTTAAAATCATTTACAATAATTGTAAAATTTTGCTCGCCTTTATTTAATAAAATTTGAAAATATTCATTACTCGGAGGCATTACAACTAAATAAACCCCTGCTGATAACTCCTCTTCCCCAGCAAATACATAATAACCCTGCGCATCCAGTGCCGCCGTATCTCGCAGGTATTCTTTATCCCCATAAGGATAACCAAGATAAACCTCCTTGCCTGTAAAATTTTTGATTTGAACTTTGATGGTGTGGCCGCCATTGGCATAGGCAGCAATAACAAAAAACAGCGTAGAAATCAGTAAAATAAGCTTTTTCATGCTTTATAAACTTTTTGTAGGGCAAATATCAGCACTTTACAATTAAGAAGCTAAAACTTCGAGCCTAATAACGATTTAATAACAAAAAAATTGAATCCAATCTTCAAAAAATCAATCATCCTATCATTCAATCATCCCATAATCCTATTCTATTATTCAATAACTCAATCATTCGTTCATCCAATCAATCATTCTATATCTCCGCCAAATACTCATGCACAAATTTAATCGCCATCGCTCCCTCTCCTACCGCCGAAGCCACCCGATTCATTGCCCCGGCACGTACATCGCCAGCAGCAAAAATACCGGGAACACAAGTTTCCAGCAAGAATGGCTCGCGTTCTAGCTTCCATAGCTTTTTAAAACTTTCTTCCAGTAGCAAGTCTCTACCAGTCATTACATAACCTCTTTGATCCCGGATTAATTTATCATCCAACCAATCGGTAACAGGCTTAGCGCCAATAAAAATAAACAAGGCATCAGCTTCCATATCATAAGTAGAATGATCCTCTACGTTTTGAATCACCAATTTTTGTAAATGCCCATTGCCGCAGGTTTCTATAACTTCATGTTTACCAACTACTTCAATATTATCAATAGCATTAATTTGATCAATTAAATAAGACGACATCGAAGAACTCAAATCTTCTCGTCGAATTAAAATAGTTACTTTTTCTGCAAATTTCGATAAATAAACCGCGCCTTGCCCAGCAGAGTTGCCGCCGCCAATCACATAAACTTTTTTATTGCGACAAGAATTGGCTTCGGTCATCGCTGCGCCATAATAAATGCCTGCTCCAGTAAAATTATCCACGCCACTCGCGGGCAGTTTTCGATAGTCCACACCGGTTGTAATGACGACACTTTTGGAAGTAATCTTACTGCCGTCATTCAAGGTCAGAATTTTATAATGTCCGTCATTTTCAATAGCATTGACCTCTTGTGGTGAAAGAAATTCGACACCAAACCGCCTTGCTTGTGTAATTGCTCGATGCGATAATTCCGCGCCACTCAAGCCTTTGGGAAAGCCCAAGTAATTTTCAATCCGCGAACTGGTGCCAGCCTGACCGCCGGGAGCGCGTTTTTCAATCAGTAATGTTTTTAATCCTTCTGAACCGCCATAAACCGCGGCTGCCAAGCCCGAAGGTCCGGCACCAATGATCACCACATCATATAAATCTAATTGCGCGTTCGCATTCAAACCAATCCGAGCCGATAAAGCACGTGGATCGGGCGAAAGTAAATGTGTTCCATCTTCAAAAAAGACAATCGGCAATTCCTTGCGATCCAAATTATGCAAATCCAGCAATTCCTGGGCTTTTGGATTAGAATCAATATCAAACCATTGGTAGGGCCGAAGATTTCCTGCCAGAAAATCCTTGAGTGCATGAGACTTGGGAGAATACTGATACCCAACTAATTTAATTCCTTGAAAATCAGGCCGATAATTCATTTGCCACTCATCAAGTAAATCATTCAATACAGGATATAATTTCTCAGAAGGCGGATCCCAGGGTTTCATCAAATAATAATCCAACTGCACATCGTTGATGGCCTTGATCGCGGCATCCGTGTCAGAATAGGCGGTGAGCAATACTCGCTTGGCATCGGGGTATATGATTTTTGCTTTCTCAAGGAAAGCAACGCCTTCCATTTCCGGCATTCGCTGATCAGAAAGTAGCAAGGCTACTGCTTCGCCTGCTTTTTCAGTTCTGGCAAAGTCGCCAGTGCTTCCTTGGCAGAATGGGTGCTGATGATTCGGTATTCGTTTTTGAATTCCTGGCGTAAATCACTTTTCAAAGAGCGCAACACCTGCAAATCATCATCTACCGAAAGGATAATCGGTTTTTTATCGTCAGCCATATTAGGGAAAGTTGTTTATTAATTTTGAAGGCGATTAATCATCTTAATTACCTGGAATAGGTAAACAAATTGTAAAAGTCGTTTCACCAGGTTTGGAAATTACCCCTATCGTGCCTTTTTGTCGATCAATGATCTTTTTCACAATATCCAAGCCCATTCCAGTGCCTTCGCCAATGGATTTAGTAGTATAAAATGGATCAAAAATTCGGGTAATATTTTCCTCCGGAAGCCCAGCACCATTATCTGTAATTTCAATCGTTACAAAACGATGATTCGCGTAAGCCTTAATTTTCAGCATACCTTCTTCGTCCATTGCATCAATCGCATTATCGAACAAATTCGTCCAGACCTGATTCAATTCGCCAGGATTAGCAATCACTTTCGGGAGATTCTCTTGAAAATTCTTTTCAATTTGTATGCGTTTCTCTTTTAGCTTGTGCTTGAGCATAATCAAGGTGCTCTTCACGCCCTCATAAAGATCGGTCGGTTCTGCCGCGCTGCCCCGATCCATGTGGGAGTAAGATTTTATCGCTTTCACCAAAGTTGCAATACGATTAGCAGATTCCTTGATTTCGCATAGTAGTTTTTCACTACTTAAAGCCCCTTCGATCCACCAAAGAATAGTAGCCAAATGTTGCCCATGTGCAATATCTGAAATTTGCTCCAAATCATCCTGCTCAAATCCAAAATCCACAAGGGTTTCAGCGATTTCTTCAGCCTCTTCTACCCCTTGATCTTCCAGCCAATCGATCATATCATCTTTACGCGATTCCCGCTCCAATAATGACAATTCAATATTATTTAAATCCGCCATTTTTGAAAATAAAATCGCATTAACAGCATCGGTTTGCTCTGGCGTCACCCGCATGGTAATTACTGCTTTGAACCGCTCTGGTGTTTGATGTTGCCGTTTATACAATTCGTCTGCAATGCGCACCATTGCAGAGGCCGGGTTGTTCAATTCGTGTGCCAGGCCAGCTGACAATTTTCCGAGCGAAATCAGTTTTTCATTTTGCGAACGCATTTGCGTAAAATCTCGCACTCGGTCACTCATTACCCCTACGAGCGCTTGCGTCAACTCATAACTAACGTTTACCATTTCTACAAAGCACTCACGATGAAGCTCTAATATATAACAAGGTTCTAATACGCGTCCATAAGCCCTCGATTCTTTCATCCTGGAAAAGGGCAAAATGCCTGTCACTTCACCAGCTTCCCAAGCACCTCCGATACGCAGCTCTCCCTGTTGCATAAACTCCACTGAACATTTGCCTTGTATAATCGTCATCATATAATCAGCAGGGCGTCCAGGCTGAAACACATACTCATCCAGTCCATAAAAAACATATCTCGATTTTTCAATCATCCATGACAACGCCAATTCTGAAATATTTTGGAATATAGGAAAGGATTGAAGCATTGTAAGTAGGTCAGGCGATTTTTCGAGTATTTTCATATTCTTAATTCAGGTGTTTACAAAGCCATGATTAATATACAATGCAAAGTGCAGAAGGGTTTAAAATAAAATACGTAGAAAAAAGAACCCGGCTCATCAACTTTTTGACGAGCCAGGTGTACCAAAAGACAGTATGTTATGCGTATCAATTCAATAATGCGAATTCGCTCACCCAGATTTCTGAAATAATCCGTTTTACGCCATCTTTATCCTCATAATTCCGATAAGTGAGCTTGCCGCGAACGACAACTTCTTTACCTTTTTTCAACAGATTATTCATCGTCTCGGCGGTCTTGCCCCAAGCCACTACATTATGCCATTGCGTAGCGGTTACTTTATCACCTTTTTGGTTTTTGTAGGTTTCATTAGTGGCCAATGAGAAACGCGCCACCCAAGAGCCATTTTGCAATTGTTTTAATTCCGGGTCTTTGCCTAAATTTCCGATTAGCATGACGCTATTTTTAATTCCATTCATTTTATTAGATTTTTAGAAGTCTGACTAAAGATGTCAGACATATAATATTACTACAAATTCTAATTCACAAATAATACATTATCAATTAAGTAACATAAATTCACTTACTACCACTTCCGACAAAAATTTTGTCTGTCCATCATGATCTTCATAAGAGCGATGCGTCAATTTTCCTTGCACCGCCACCTCTTTCCCTTTTTTGCAAAGCACTTGCATCATCTCCGCGAGCTTACCCCAGCCTACCAGTTGATGCCATTGCACATCCACGATTTTCTCTCCTTTACTGTTCTGAAAAATTTCCTTTGTAGCAATCGATACCCGCGCAATCGTATTGCCATTGTCAAATTGCTTAAACTCCGCATCCTTGCCCAGATGCCCGATCAATTGTACTTTGTTTCTCAAGTTGTTCATGACACATGAAATTTAATTGTTAACGAATCAAAAAACTTACGGTGCAAAGATGTGGGCCTTGTCAAGCATTATTCGTTGAATAAACGTTTAATGCCGTTTGTAATCGTTTGTAGCCGTTTGTAATCGAATTAAAATCATAAAATTAATCCTTAAATTACTGGTAACGAGCTTATTATAAAAAACATTACGCCAAGTCAGAATAATCATATTAAATACTAAATTTTGAAAAAATGCGGCGAATGATTTATCTTACCATCCAAAATAATCCAACCATGAAGACCCATTTTTTATGCTTTGCAATTTTATGCTCATTTACAGCTACGCTATCCGCTCAGCAACCAACACTTTTAAACTTTGGGAAACCGACACGCTCCTGACTACTTGTGAAAGCGTTTTCTATAATGCCAAACAAAATTACTTTACGTTTCTAATATCGAAGGCGTGCCGGCAGCCAAGGATGGCAAGGGTTCTATCTCGAAAGTGGGGCTCGACGGCAAGATTATTAATCGAGATTGGGTTACTGGTCTGAACGCGCCCAAAGGACTGGGTTTGTACAAAAACACTTTGTGGGTGAACAATATTGACGAACTCGTAGCCATTGACATCAAAACAGGCACGATCACGCAGCGTGTAAAAATTGAAGGCGCAAAATTTCTCAATGATCTGACTATCAGCAAAAAAGGCGTCATTTATACTTCCGATTCGGATATGAAAAAAGTGTTTCAAGTAAAAGATGGTAATGTCAGCACTTATCTCGAAAATTTTCGGCGACCAAATGGCGTACTTGCGATAGGCAAAGACCTTTATATACTTGATAGCGGGAAGCTCCTGAAAGCGAATAGCGATAAGCAACTCACTACCATTGCCGAAGGCATGCTTGGAAGTACCGACGGCATCGAACGGGTGAGCGCCACTGAATTTATTGTGTCCAGTTGGGGAGGTGCGGTCTATCATGTGCAAACCAACGGAACAGTCCACCAATTACTTGATACCCAAGCCCTTAAAATAAATCTCGCTGATATTGGTTATGATGCCAAAAAGCGCATTATTTACGTTCCTACTTTTAATAAACATACAGTAGTCGCTTATGAATTGAGATGATGGAGATTTTATATTTTTATTAAAAAATAGCGGCTTATTATAAAATATGCGCCATATGGCGTGTACATAGATGTTCGAAAATTGAAAAAATAAAATTTGAACAAGGATAAATATAACTTCATTGATAAAATTTTATTCCGGGGTGAAAGAAATAAGATTATTCGTCTTTCTCATATGCCCTTTGCTAGGTCTGTCGATGGTGGTGAAGAATTTATTGAAGCAAGACCTTTATCCAGAATAAAAAATCAGGACCAATTTGGCATTTGATGTGCAACATTGAAATCAGGTTAGCAGTATGTTTCACAAAACACACTTTTATACTGACAAAGCATATGTATCCACAGTTTAACTTGCCGAACAAAGGGTAAATTTCTATTTTGAAAATTTTAATGTAGAGAATCAAATGACATTAACAAAAATAATCGAAGAACATTTGAAAAACACTTCAAATGATAATTTTTTATCAATAGTCACAGTTTGCAAATAAGGAGTTATGGATATACCCCATTTATATTTTGCCCTTTCACAGCTCAATATCTAGTGGGGCATATCAGATAAAATAAGGATATACTTGATGGTGAATCGTATAACACTTGATCAGTAAAACACTTAAGAAGCTAGGATTTTAACAGGATCTGGATGTTGGAAGATAATAAATTAAAGATTGAGGATTGTAATGTGTTGAGACAACAAAGTATGAAGCACATTTGCTTTTCAAGCTGGTGATATAGATACAAGACTTTTAGAAGGTGATTAACTGAAAAATTGGAAATTGCAAAAATATTTGAAGATTAAAATAATGAATCAACATAAAGCTGCAAGGCACAGTATAGCTGCCTACACCGCCACGGAGACGGCACCAAAGCCAACCGTTACACGTTTATTATATCATTTACACATAACTAAAATCAGATTCTTTACACAATATGCTCCAATTCAACAGCACTTATTTCATCTGGACGATTATTTTATTAATTATTGAAATATTAATCGCTTTATATTTACATGATCCCATCATCCGACCTTATGGTGGCGACTTTCTGGTGGTCATTTTAATTTATTGTTTTGTAAAATCTTTTGTAAAAATTTCTAATTTTAAAGCAGCGATTGGTGTTCTAATTTTTTCATACGCAGTAGAAATTTTACAATATTTTAAAATCGTTAAAATACTTGGATTACAGCATTCAAACATCGCCAATATCATTATCGGAACATCATTCGCTTGGGCGGATTTATTAGCTTATACGCTGGGCATTGCCTTTGTATTGGGCGTTGAACAAATAAAAAGATCATCAAATCAGCAATAAAAACATTATAGCTGGTAAATAAAATATAATAATTCTATAAAAACACCTAAAGTATGAAAAACACAACTCTATTCCTGGCATTTTTATTTTTATTAAGTTGCCAAAACCCCAAGCAAACCGCGGATGCCAGTCAAGAGCTAAATGATTTTATCACAATATTTAATTTCGATGAAAATCAAGGCATTAATGATCTGAGCGCCGCTTCATTTCAAGCCGAATTAAATAAAACGGAGGAATTATTAAAGCAACTTAATGCTATTGACACCAGCCAACTATCCGGCGATGATCTTATCGATTGGAAATTTGCGCATAGCATCCTTTCAGGACGTAAAATTGAGCAGGAATCCATTCAATCCTGGAAGCGCGACCCCAGGGATTATATGAGTTTTCGGTCCTTGTCGAATATTATAAATCGCCCTGGAAGTACGGAAAGTAAAGTCGATAATATTACAGAAAGATTAAAAATGATTCCTGTGCAACTCAAGAACGGTGCGGCGCAGCTCGAATTTTATATCCCCCGATTCCAGGAATTGGGGCTTTTTATGGCGGAAAATAGTCGCGCTTTATTTGATAAAGAATTGCCTGATTTTATTACAATAATCGATAAAAACAATCAAGAAGAGCTAAATAAATTAAATACGGAAGCAAAAACTGCCCTGGAATCTTATATTGATTTTTTAAAAAATGAACTCCCCAAGCGTCAAAAAGGCGATTTCCCTATTGGCGAAACGACTTATAATCAAATGCTTACGCAGCAATATTTACTCGATTATGATGCCGAAAGCCTCTGGAATTATGGTTGGGAAAGATTTGAAGCTACTGTTAAAGAATTGGAGGAAGTCGCTGCAACAATTGATGCCACGAAAACCTGGCAGGAATTAGCGCAAGAGATCAAGAATGATTATCCGCATCCTGATAGCATGATCCAGGCGCATCAATACTGGGTGGATCGCTCCAAGCAACATATTATTGAAAATGATCTCATGCCCATTCCCTGGCAAGAGCGCGTAAATGTTGTGCCTCGCGCCGAGTATCTGCGCAAGACGAGTTATTATGGCAATTTCTCCATCGCTCGTGGCAAGGATGCCGACAGCACTTTTACTTCTCAATGGATGATTAATCCTTTTGAACATCAATGGGATGAAAAGACCAAACAGGAATACCTTGTAGAACATGATTGGGGCGTCATTATCGTGACCGCGCCGCATGAAACTTATGGCGGCCACCATGTGCAAGGCTTGTATCAAATGCACCATCCACGCCCGCTGCGCAAGAATAATGGCATTTCGATCTTCAGCGAAGGCTGGGGTTTATATAACGAACAACTCATGCAGGAAACAGGATTCTTCCCGAATGAACGTATTCACTTACGGCAATTACAACTTCGGCTCTGGCGCAACGCGCGCGTGATTTATGATGTGGGGATGCACAGTGGTCGCATGAGTTACGAAGAAGCCGTGCAACTGATGACCGATCGCGTGGGCTTCCTGCGCTGGGCCGCGCAATTGGAGATTGATTCCGCCAGTTCCCGCCCGGGTTATTTTATTGGTTACTTCATGGGCATGAGCGAAATCCTCAAAATGCGTGATGAATATAAAAAAGCGAAAGGCGATGCCTTTTCTTTAAAAGAATTTCATGAAAAATTATTAAAAATTGGGAATATGCCGCCGGCCTTGATGCGGGAGGCGTTGTTTCTTTAAATCGCAATTAATAAAAGTAAATAAGTATAAAATTTTGGGATACGAAAAAACTATCCAATAAATCTAATTTCCCCAACCTTTTCCTTCGGAAAGCAGTCTAACACATTGCGCGATCAATATTTTTATCGGATATTGAATCCAAATTATACGAATCCCAAAACAAATGATATGAGGTATCATATTTTATTGATATTATTTAGTTCGCTTTGGCTTGTATCTTGCAAAACTACAAAGCAGAGTGCGCCTGCTGCGATTGAAGCAAATGCTGAAGTAGAACAAGGCCCGCAGGTTATTTTCCTGAATTTTAAAATCGAGCAAGACAGCATCAAAAACACCGAAAAAGCCGTGCTGGTCAATCATATCATTACTGCCGGAAAACTAAAGCAAGATATTGCTAGTGAACGTATAAATGCAGAATCGAATAATTTAATATGTTCTTTTTTTGATACGGATATGCAATTAATTAAGCAAATTATTCTGGATCATCCATTACATAAAACCGTAGAAGCTGTGTCTGCCGATGGGCAATTGACTACCCGAACGATTCACCTGAGTGAAGCGGAATTTTCTATTCGTACACAATTAGAAATCAATACTGTATATATAACGCTTGAAAAAATACTTGATACTTCAGAAAACCGTACCTTATTATTAAAGCATAACCTCAAACAAAAATGAAAACTTTAATCTTCTTCATCAGCATTTTATTCACTTATTATAATATTAATGCACAGATTTTTGATAAAGATACCTTATTGTATAATGGTGACATTAATAGCCGTATCAATATTGTAATTTTAAGCGATGGTTATCAAGCAAATGAACTAAATAAATTTGTAAATGATGCGCAACATTTTTCCGATGAACTTTTTACCCAGCAACCTTTTATATCATATAAAAAGTATTTTAATGTTTTTATCATAAAAGTACCTTCCAATCAAAGCGGCGCCAGCCATCCGGGTACGCTACTGATGTGTCAGAACCCGCGCATCAGTGGGTACGGTGAATAATTATTTCGGCTCTACGTTTGATTTTGGTGGCATTCATCGCTTATTGGTGGCCACGGGGCGCTGTTGCGATTTCTAATGTTTTGGCGCAAAATTTTCCGCTTTATGATCAAGCTTTTATATTAACAAATAGTCCATATTATGGAGGGAGCGGCGGCACGAATCCTGTTGCATCCACAGAGTCATCTTCCAGCGAAATTGCCATCCATGAATTAGGTCATTCATTTGTGCATCTTGCCGATGAATATTGGGCAGGCGATGCTTATGCAGGGGAAGCGATTAATATGAGTCAACAAACCGATCCGGCTTTAATAAAATGGAAAAATTGGTATAATATTGAAGGAATTGGTATTTATCAACATTGCTGTGGAGGCGTTTCTGCGATGTGGTATCGCCCTCATCAAAATTGTAAAATGCGGGCATTGGGAAATCCGTTTTGCGCGATCTGTCGAGAAGCTATTATTGAAAAAATTCATGCATTAATCGATCCAATTGAGCAGTTTAGCCCAAGTGATCAGTCGATTATTGCAACGATCGATCCGATTGAATTTAAGCTGAATTTACTCGCGCCAACGCCTAATACATTAAAAGTAAAATGGATTTTAAATGGGAATACGCTTGTGATGCCAAATACTGCTAATTTTATACTCGATGTAAATAATTTAATATCCGGCACAAATACATTAAGCGCTATTGTCGAAGATACAACGCAATTCCTGCGTGTGGACGGGCATTCGACTTTACATTTTTATATAGTAAGCTGGGCGATTCAAAAAATGCTGACCGGGATTGAAGATATAGAGGCTTCTAGAGATAAAATCGAGATTTCCACTTATCCGAATCCAACAACGGATTTACTGAATATTCAAATCAAAAACGAAAAAGCGGCTTTCATAAAAATAGAATTATATGATATAAAAGGAGCATTAATAAAATCTACTCCATATAATAAAATGGCAAATGGAGTCAATCAATTTCAATTAGATTTAAAAAATCAAGCAACTGGCGCTTATTTTGTAAAAATTATAGTGAATGATATGCCATTTACTTTAAAAATCTTTAAAGCTAAATAAAATTATTAAGTCTTTATTTAAAATAATCGACTTTAAAACCAATTTGTTTCAAAAAATTCATTAAAAGGTTGACAAGCTGGCAATAATATTGCAATTTTACACGAACAGAAAAACAAAAATATGTCAAATGCACTCCTTTTGCCGCTTGTTTTGCTGAGTTTACTCATTGGAGGTTTGATCGCCTGGCTGCTGGCCAAATTGCGTTTTACCAAAGGTTTATTGTCTCCATCAGAAGTGGAAAAGCGTTATGTGCTGCGGGAATTGTATGAGCATTTGCAACAGCAAACGGATGTACAAAAGAAGATTTGCAGGAGAAACAAGAGGAAATTCGGGGCTTGGCGACGCAATTGACGACCGCGCAGCAGGATTTGAAATATTTACATGAAAAATTAAATAATCAACAACAGGAAGTTGAAAAGCTTCAACAGCAGGCCCGGATTGAGTTTGAGAACCTTGCCAATCGTTTATTGGAAGAAAAAAGTCAAAAATTTACATCACAAAATACCCAACAACTAAATGATTTATTAAATCCATTACGCGAAAAAATTAAAGATTTTGAAGATTCTATTGAACGAAAATTTATTGACGAAGCCAAAGATCGAATTTCTTTAAAAACCGAAATTGAGAATTTAAGATTACTCAATCAACAACTCAGCCAGGACGCCAATAATCTCGCCACCGCGCTTAAAGGCGATAATAAAACGCAGGGCGACTGGGGGGAATTTCGACTGGAATTATTATTAGAAAAAGCCGGACTTATTAAAGATATTCACTACCGCGCCCAACCGAGTTTCCTTGATGAAGATGGGCAGCAAAAACGTCCTGATTTTATTATCGAACTGCCTGGTAATAAGCACCTAATACTTGATTCAAAAGTTTCATTGGTTGCTTATGAACAATTTTATAATACCAATGATGATAACGAAAAACAGCGCTGCCTCAAGGCACATTGCGACAGTTTGCGCAAGCATGTAAAGGATTTGAGTGATAAAAATTATCAGCATTTATATCAAATTAATTCGCCGGATTATTTATTATTATTCGTTCCAATCGAACCCGCATTTAATATTGCTACCCAATATGATCATAAATTATTTTTAGATGCATTAGACCGTAATATTGTGATCGTGACCACCTCTACCTTACTCGCCACGATGCGCACCGTTTCTTACATCTGGAAGCAAGAAAAACAAAAAAATAATGTAATAGAAATTGCCCGACAGAGCGGATTATTATATGATAAATTATGTGCATTTGTAGAGGATTTGCGCGCGCTTGGGCAGCGACTTGATCTTGCCCAAAACGCATATCATGATGCCATGAATAAATTAGTAGATTCGCGGAAACACGGACATACCTTACTCGGAAGGGCCGAGAAAATCAAAGCCTTGGGCGCGAAGACCTCAAGCAGTTGCCTCAGGAATTATTGGATGGGTTTGGAGGAGACTTTAGACGATAGACTTTAGACGATAGACTTTATTTATTTAGTGAATCTTTGAAACCTAAAATCATCTTTTGTACCTCGTGGACTTTAGGAATCAATTCAGTTAAATTTTTTTCTTGTAAAAAATTTAAATCGTTTGCCAATACTAATTGCGTTTCCAATTCGCAGCTCGAACCATGCGCAACGTCCAGAAAATGAGATAGTTGATTGTCACTATTTCTACCACAACCTTCTGCGATATTGGATGGAACGGAAACTGCACAGCGTCTAATCTGATTAGTTAAACCGTACAATTCTTCTTTAGGAAAACTTTGAGTCGTCAAATAAACCTCTTTTACCAAATGACGTGCCTTATGCCAAACTTTTAATTCCCGAAAATTATGCTTGTACTTCATATTCTTTAATTTCTCAGACGGAGTTGGCTCTAAAAAGTCACATTTATAAACATTCTAATGTCTATCGTCTAATGTCTAAAGTCTATTTTATAAATGACATAAATCAGCACTTGTTCCTTCCAAAAATTCCTATTTTTAGCCGTCAAATCGAAAACACATGAAGAAAATCCTGATAGCCAATCGAGGTGAAATTGCGCTGCGCGTGATGCGTACTGCCCGCAAAATGGGGATTAAGACCGTTGCCGTTTACTCAGAAGCTGATCGGGAGGCCCTACACGTGCGTTATGCAGATGAAGCCGTTTGCATTGGTCCGCCTGCTTCCAAGGATTCTTATTTGCGCGGTGACAAAATCATCGAAGTAGCGAAAGAATTGGGCGTAGATGGCATTCACCCGGGCTATGGTTTTTTGAGTGAAAATGCTGGCTTTGCGCAATTGGTCAAGGATAATGGAATCACATTCATCGGTCCAACCCCCGAAGCGATTGAAACGATGGGTAGCAAATTGGCAGCCAAGGAAGCTGCCAAAAAATTTAATATTCCAATGGTGCCAGGCGTCGATCACTCGGTGACGGATGTGAACGAAGCCAAGCAAATTGCCAAAGAAGTCGGGTATCCAATTCTCATTAAAGCCTCGGCGGGCGGCGGCGGTAAAGGGATGCGCGTGGTAGAGCGCGAGGAAGAATTGCAGGAACAAATGGAGCGCGCCATTAGTGAGGCGACATCTTCCTTTGGGGATGGGTCTGTTTTTATTGAAAAATTTGTGACTTCGCCACGCCATATCGAGATTCAGGTGCTGGCGGATATGCATGGCAATATGGTGTATCTCTTTGAGCGTGAGTGTAGTATCCAGCGTCGCCACCAAAAAGTAGTAGAAGAAGCACCTTCGGCGGTGGTGGATGAAGATATGCGCCAGCGCATGGGTGAAGCGGCGGTGATGGTTGCTAAATCTTGTAATTACTTGGGTGCTGGCACCGTAGAATTCCTGGTGGATGAAAAATTGAATTTTTATTTCCTGGAAATGAATACGCGCTTGCAAGTGGAACACCCTGTAACTGAGTTCATTACGGGCTTGGATTTGGTGGAGCAGCAGATTCGTATTGCAAAAGGAGAAGTTTTATCGATTAAGCAGGAAGAACTCAGCATTCATGGGCATTCTATTGAATTGCGTGTAACGGCCGAAGACCCGTTAAATAATTTTTTACCAAACGTCGGGAAATTAATTAGTTACAAACGTCCGGTGGGTGAAAATATTCGGGTGGACGATGGCTACGAAGAAGGAATGGATATTCCTATTTATTATGATCCTTTATTATCCAAATTAATCGTTTGGGGTGTCAATCGTGATGCTGCTATTCGTAGAATGCTGGATGCCATTAGTTTATACGAAATTAAAGGTGTTGCTACGACCCTGCCTTTTGGCAAATTTGTCATGGAACATGATGCTTTTATTACAGGTCATTTTGATACTAATTTTGTAAAAGAATATTTTACACCAGAATTAATTAAACAAAAAGAGCAAGAAGAAGCAGAAATCGCGGCCCGCTTGGCTTTGCAATTATATCTTGATGATAAAAAACGTCTAAAAGTGCCGCATGTAGAGCCTTCACCGTGGTGGAAGGTTTTGAGATAGGAGTATTGTGATATTGTGATATTGTGATATTGTGATATTGTGATATTGTGATATTGTGATATTGTGATTTATTTACAAGGCGTTAATAAACCATAATGAATCGAGTCTAAAAATTTACCTTCGTAAAAGAAATTTTCTTTAAAATGCGCTTCTTTTACAAAATTATTACGCTCCAAAAGTTTTGCGGATGCAATATTATGAGGATCAATGACCGCTTCTATTGAGTGTAATTTCATATCATAAAAACCGAAATCAATTACGCTGGCAAGCGCTTCTTGCATAATGCCTTTTCCTTGATATTCAGCGTGAAGTAAATAACCGACCTCTGCCCGATAATCTTCTTTATTCATTCTTACATAACCAATCGTTCCGATTAATTTATTTTCATTTTTTAATGTAATAGCCCAATTGATCCGTTCATTATTATCCGTTCCTTCATCAATAATTTGAATCAATTTTATTACATCTTCGTTGGATGTGGCTAAAGGACGAGGAATATATCGCATAATTTCTTTATCAGCGCGAAGCACAAAAAGATCGTCCACATCCGAGTGTAGAATCCGTCTCAGAATAAGGCGTTCGGTAGAAAGAATTGGAAAAGGGTTAAAATTTACAACCAGCATATATTTAATCAGGAAATAAAATTATGGGGTAATGGTTTGAAAAGACATAATCTTAACGGGTGTTCCCCACATAAAAATAGACACATCGTCCACTTCTTTGGCCGTCACCGTGACCTGCTGGCCTTTGTGCTTGAGTTGTTCGGGCATATTGATCGGGCGCCATTCTTTGCCTTTATTATCAACGATTCCCCACACGCCAGGGCCGATATTTTCAAAAACAATTTTACCTGTGATGGTATGCTTTTTCATAATTGCGTTTCAATTTTCAACAAATTAATTCAAAATCCTTGACCCGGCAATAATTTTTCGATATTGGTGTGCAAATTTTGGATTAAACGCAATTGCTCGCCAACCGTGAGTTTTAAATCGCTGATTTCTCCATGTAAATGATTTTTGGAATTGGGCGGCGCAGGTAAAAATGGGCTGATCTTTGCTCGCACGTACCACACTTCGCGGATTTCAGCAGCATTAATACGATACAAATCATAAAAATCATTGTCCGAATGTAATTCCAAAATCCTGCCTTCCGCAAGCTTGTTTATGACTCGCTTTATCACTACATCTCCATGTGTAACAATGACATAGACATGATTATTTTTTATGCTGCTTTCCCAAAGCGTAGGCTCTACGTAGCTGCATACTACTTTGTCTCCTTCAAAAAGCGTTGGTTCCATGCTGTCGCCAGAGACATCAAACGAGCGGTGCGTGCCAACTTTATATTTGTAATCCGGTAATGTAAAAGTAGGTAATTCCTGAATAAAAGAAGGATTAGCAATCTCTCCGGCATAGCCCGCCTGCGCCGGCACCGGAACGTGCACAATGCGTTCATCCTCAACCGAATTGGTAACAATTGTCAGCACCCGGAAATCCTGGTGATTTTCTTCGGTCATAAACATCGGGCCTTCGCCAGTGAATAGATAAACAGGATTCATGCTATACAACTCCACCGCTTTGCGTATCAATTCGATGGTTACATCCCTTCTTCCTTTTAGGATTTCGCTCAAACTTTGGGGCAAATAATCAAGATTAATGGCAAACTGACGACTGGAGCGGACGCGGTTGTCTTCGCGTAGCTTATCGTGGCATTTGATGAACCGTTGGGTGACAATGCTATTCATCTGGCATACAACATTTTATGAAGGTATTAAACAAATTTAACAATTTTGTTCATAAAATGTATTCCTGCCCAATTTTTATTCAAAAAAAGTGACATTTGAGGTGGTTCTTGGTGTTACGGTGTTAAAGTGTTTTAGTTTTTAAAACGATAATAGTATCGTACCTAAACACGATAAAACCTTTAAAAACTATTCACAATCATAACAAAATCTTCTGCTTTTAGCGACGCGCCGCCGACCAGACCGCCATCCACGTCCGCTTGTTGGAACAAATCCTTCGCATTGCCAGCATTTACACTACCTCCATACAAAATCGTAGTAGCTTGCGCCAATTCTTCGCCGTATTGCTTTGCCAATAAATTGCGAATATATAAATGCATTTCCTGCGCTTGCTCTGGCGAAGCGGTCTTACCAGTACCAATAGCCCAGACTGGTTCGTATGCGATCACTATTTTTTCAAATTCCTCCGGCAACAAATGAAATAAGGCATTTTTAATCTGATTCTCAACCAATTCCAAATGTTGATTCGCTTCGCGTACTTCAAGCTTTTCGCCACAACAGAAAATCGGCGTCATACCTTTTTCCAAAACTATATTTACTTTCTTTGCCAACAGGGCATCCGATTCCTCAAAATATTCGCGCCGTTCCGAGTGCCCTACGATTACATAATCCACGCCAACCGATTTCAACATCCCCGACGACACCTCACCTGTGTATGCCCCACTCTCTTCTTGATGACAGTTTTGCGCGCCTAATTTTAAATTAGAAACACCTTTTATAATATTACTAATACTATTCAAGTGAATAAATGGCGTTGCGAGTATAACAATGACTTGCGAAGGCTGCAAACGCTCGACGATGTCTTTCGCCAGGTCTCGTCCTTCTTCATAGTTTTTGTTCATTTTCCAATTACCAGCAACGATGAGTTGTCTTTTTTTCATAATTATTTAAAAGTTTATCATTTGAAGTTTTGATAATGGAATATTATGATATTTTTATCATTATAAAATTAACCTCCTCAACTCACTAACCTTCTCAACTTAAAAAATCACCTATTCCCCCATCACCTTATTATCCTTTCTTTTCTCCTTCGCTAATCCCGAATACTGCACATTCTTTTCAATTATATGCCCTGGGCGAGTCCATTTTTCGTTCCTATTTTCTTGATAATCAAGCATTTCCTTAGTCTTTGGTTTTGGTGCATCCGCAAATGGTTTCTTTGGTTTTAATCCTAATAAATCAAACATTTCCAAATCTTCAAAAATAGCAGGATTCGGGGTGGTCAATAATTTGTCGCCGGCAAAGATAGAACCCGCGCCTGCCATAAAACACAAGGCTTGACCTTCGGTACTCATGTTGGTGCGGCCAGCCGACAAGCGGATTACCGACTTTGGCATCACAACCCGCGCCGTTGCTACCATGCGAATCATTTCCCAGATCGAAACAGGCTCCTGATCTTCCATTGGCGTGCCTTCCACCGCGACTAAAGCATTGATCGGAACCGACTCGGGTTGAGGATTTAATCTTGACAAGGTCAATAACATTTTACATCGATCTTCTACGGCTTCGCCCATGCCAACGATTCCGCCGGAACAAACGGTCATATTCGTTTTGCGTACATTTTCCAAGGTTTTCAAACGATCCTCGTAGCCGCGCGTAGAAATAATTTCTGTATAATATTCTTCGGAAGTGTCCAAATTATGATTATAAGCATACACCCCAGCATCTGCAAGGCGTTTGGCTTGTGATTCGCTCACCATGCCCAGCGTGCAGCACACCTCCATGCCCAATTCATTTACTGTTTTCACCAGTTCAATTACATGATCGAATTCTTCATTATCTCGCACATTACGCCATGCAGCCCCCATGCACAAGCGCGATGAACCAAAGCTTTTGGCGCGTTTGGCAGCTTCACGTACCACTTCTTTCGACAATAAATCATTTGTTTCAATATTTGTAAAATACCGCGCCGCCTGCGGGCAATAGGCACAATCCTCCGGGCAACCGCCGGTTTTAATCGATAATAAAGTGCTAATTTGAACTTCTTGCGGATTATGATATTCCCGATGTATCGTTGCTGCTTGATAAACCAATTCTAAAAGTGGAGTATTATAAATAGCTAAAATTTTTTCTAATGTCCACTCATTTTTATTTTCAATCATGATGATTTTATTCATTATTAGTAATAATTCATCTTTCAAATAATAATTAACTCGCTTTTTTCCTTCTCCTATTATAAATAAACTCAACGCCCAAACCCAATAAAACCGCCACACCCATCAACGCCAAATGCCAGTACCAAACCAAAGGTGCACGCTCGGTTTCGATAAAAATGGCTCTTTCAGGAATTTGATATTTAGCAGGCAATTCTTTCAATTTATTCTTGGATTTTGGCATTTTATTTACAATACCCCGAATCGTTTTCTGACCGGGAGTAATGCAATCCCCGCGCTGTACGCAGTTTGGATCAAAACCTTGTGTCCATATAATAACTGAAGTACGCACCGAATCGCCATTCTGCCATTGCTGGTAGCGCTCTTGACTCATGGCAGGATATTGCACCACGCCCTTGCGTTCGCCCTGGCGCGGAGGCGCGTGTCGAAAATCACCCGGCACCCAAACGCCCGTAATTTCTACAAAATCGGAGTCACCGACACCTTTTTGCTCGATCTGTTCCATAGTGAATTTTCGCAGCTTATGCGTGCCGGTAAAGCTGGAAATAATGCTATTGCAGCTATTGACAAACAGAACGATACAGCCCAAAACGATTATTAAGCGGTATAACATTTTGATTAGACTTTATACGATCGACTTTAGATTTATACGACATGAAGATATATCTTCTTACCTAAAGTCTGGGTTTTAAAAGTTGGGCGCAAGATAAGTTATTTCGATTACTTCCTAAGGAATAAAGAGTGCTTCTTCAATTACTCCATATACCTTATTCAATTCTTCTTCCGTAATGCAATACGGTGGCAAAATATAAATCACATTTCCCAGGGGCCGCAGCAATACGCCTCGTTCGATAAAAAAAGTGTAAAGTCGATCCCGTAGATTATTAAAATAAGAAGTTCCTTCCGATGTTTTGAATTCTATCGCCAGAATCGTCCCGGTTTGACGGATTGAAAGAATTTTTGGATGAGAAACAAGCTTTTCCTTAAAATTTTGATGTTGATGCGTAATTCTATGTATATTTTGCTGACAATCTTCTTGTTCTAACAAATCCAGACTTGCCAATGCCGCCGCGCAGCCCAACGGATTAGCGGTATAAGAATGCCCGTGAAAAAGCGCTTTGTATTTGTCATCCGACCAAAAAGCATCAAAATAGCTTGTGTACAAGTGGTGACGCCCATTGGAAGGAAGCCCCCTGTCAAACCTTTGGAAAGACAAAAAATATCAGGTTGCTGCTTTAAATAATGCGACGCGAAAAGCTTGCCTGTTCGCCCGAATCCTGTCATCACTTCGTCGGCGATACAAATAATACCTTGATAATGAGCCATTTCGATCAATTGATCGAGTATTTCAGGTTCGTACATGAGCATACCGCCTGCGCCCATTACCAAGGGTTCAAAAATAAAGGCGCAAACCTTATTTTCTAATAAAACTTTATTCATCGCCTGCAAACTGGCTTCCTCTTGTCCTGGCAGTGGCGGCGGAATATGCTTTACTTGAAATAAATAATCTTGAAAAGCAATATTGAAAGACAAATCGCCACTTGCTGACATCGCTCCAAAAGTATCGCCGTGATATCCATTTTCAAAAGCAATAATTGTTTTATGCGGAATCTCTTGATTATGAAAGTATTGAATCGCTATTTTAAGTGCAACTTCCACCGAAGTAGAACCATTATCCGAATAAAAAACCTTAGCCTGATTAAAAGGTAAAATTTGTAGCAAGCGCTCCGCCAATTCTATTGCAGGTGGATGCGTAAAGCCAGCAAAAATGACTTGTTCCAGTGTTCGCGCTTGTACTGCGATTCGCTCAGCGATATAAGGATGCCCATGCCCGTGCAAATTCACCCACCAGGAGGATACCGCGTCGATATAGGTTTTGCCATCTTCTGTCATCAAAAGTGCGCCTTCTCCGCGCACAATGGGCAGCGAAGGCGCAGCTGTTTTCATCTGTGTATAAGGATGCCAAATGTAGCGAGCGTCTTTCTCCAGCCAGGTCATCATTGTGGGATTTTGATTTACTATCTTTACAAAGTGGCTCAAAAATAGAAAACATGCTCTTGAATCAAAGGAACTAGAAAAGTTAAACGTCGGCAGCACGATGAAAGGACTCGATAAGAATATAGAAATTTGCCGTTTTAAATCACATCTTTTTAATATGAATTAATATGAATAACAAAATTATTTTATTATTAACTGTATGTTTATCAACAACTTCCTTACTATTTTCTCAATTACCGGAAAAACCGGAGGATGTATCGCCGCTTTTGATTGGTGAAACCATTCCAAACGAACAGGTAACAACTTTAGATGGAAAATCGATTGCTTTTCACGATCTGATCAAAGAAAAACCGACCGTTTTGATTTTTTATCGCGGCGGCTGGTGTCCTTATTGCAATACACATTTAGCGGAAATTGGGCAGGCAGAAGCAGAAATCCTAAAATTAGGCTATCAAATCATCGCCGTTAGTCCTGATGATGCAAAGCATCTGCAAGCCACGGGCGAGAAAAACAAAGTCAATTATCAATTAGTATCTGATGGCAAAGGCTTGCTGGCCACCGCCACAGGTATTGCCTTCAAAGCGCCGGATCGCTCGAAGCAGCGCTTATTTGAGTATTCCGATGGCACTAATCCTGGCTACTTGCCTGTACCCACCTTGATGGTGCTCAACACAAAAGGCGAAATTTTATTTGAATACATTCGCCCGGAGTACAAGTCCCGCATTTCCAGCGATTTACTACTGGCTGTGCTGAAAAATTTAGATATAAAGTCGTAATTTTACTTCGTCCGAGCTTCAATTTATATAAAAGGGCTCGGACGAAATTATATCGACATTTATTTAATATGATACATATTATAGAAGCAAGCGAAAGCGATCTTCCAGCAGTGCGACAGATAGCGCAATATACGTGGCCTCATACTTTTGGCAATATTTTATCACCAGCACAAATCGATTATATGCTGGATTTGATGTACAGCATCCCTTCTTTAACCCAGCAGATTAAAGAGCAACAACATCGTTTTTTACTTGCTAAAGAGAGCAGCGATTGCTTGGGCTATGCATCGTATGAGCCTCATTATCAGGGCTTAACCAAAACAAAAATTCATAAATTATACATACTTCCCAATACCCAAGGCAAGGGCATCGGCAAATTATTCATTCATGAAATAAGTAAAATAGCGAAGCAAAACCATGATACTATTTTATCATTAAATGTAAATAGAGATAATCCTGCTATTCATTTTTATGAAAAACTGGGCTTTATTAAAGTTGGGCAGGAAGATATTCCCATCGGAAATGGTTTCTTAATGGAGGATTTTATTATGGAAATGGGGTTATGAAGTTAAATAATTTGCGCTATTCCAAAATTTCCTTAAACTTTACCACATTCACCACCTTTACTTTTGGGAAAGGAATACGTTTTAAAATATTGATATCAAGAACGATTCTCATTCATTGTATGGATTATAAGGTGTACGCATAAGTATTCAGCAGCCTTTTTCATCTTCGGCAGTCCAGCCTTTTTCATCCTATAATTTATCCGCTGCATCCATTGCTTTTTCAGCAAAATATCGTGCAATTAATTGTCGGATGGCAATCAAATCTTCTTCAGCCACATTTTGTGCAAAGAGTTTCAATAATTCCAATTGCAGATTGGAGAGTGGCGTTTGCAAAGTTGCTTCCATGTTTGCTTTTTTAGTAAAACCGAATTTACAAGCAATTTAGTTCAAAAGCAACTTTTCCACCGCAGGTTTTAATCGTTCCGCCCACTCCCGTACTTTATCTTTATTCATTTCTCCCAAATCCCCTACCCTGCCCAATATCGGCACCCCGCTGCGCTGTTGAATAATAGATTCGCTGCTGGGGTTTTCATCTCCATTGAAAATTAGCCCGGCGACGGGAATATTGCGATGTAATAATGCTTCGATACTTAATAAAGTATGATTAATACTGCCTAAATAATGTTTTGATACTAAAATTACAGGCATTTGTAAATATTGAATCAAATCTATGATATCATCTTTATTATTCAATGGCACAAATAAGCCGCCTGCGCCTTCCACTATTATAAAGTTTTGAGAGTTTGGGAGTTTGATGTTTGGAAGTTCGATGCGTATCCCGTCTATCTCGGCGGCGGTGTGGGGCGACATAGGCGTGTGCAAACGATAAGCTTCGGGGTGAATGCGCGTACGGGAATTGCTGATCCAGCGCTGGATTTTCATAGCGTCAGAATTGTCAAGATCGCCAGCCTGAATGGGCTTCCAATAGTCGGCTTGAAGCGCTTCAACGAGAATAGCAGAGATGACCGTTTTGCCTACTTCCGTGCCGATGCCTGTTACGAATATACTTTTATTCATAGATGCCTGATTATTATTATTTAGATATAATAATGTTTAACAAAATTAAAGGGTTTATTAATATAAAATATCTTATTTTTGTAAAAACCACTTATCATGAAATTTGGCAAATTGCCTGATATTTCCAATGTAGATTTTACCTTGCCGCTCGACCCGCCTGAAACAAAGGCGATTTTGCATCAAAATTTTCGTCAATATGATAAATTACATATTTACATAGGCGGTACGGGCTGGAGTATGAAAGAATGGGTAGGCACGGTATATCCTGCCGGAGCGAAATCAAAAGATTATTTAAAGTATTACACCCAGCAATTCAACACGATAGAATTAAATACCACGCATTACCGCATTCCAACAATAGAAACCGTTGAAAAATGGTACGCCGAATCAACCGCCGATTTTAAATTTTGTCCGAAAATTCCTCAAAACATTAGCCATAGCGCCAATCTTGGCATTGGCAGCGGTCAGATTGAATTATTTTGCGAATCCATTCAGCATTTAAAAGAAAAAATGGGTTGTTGTTTTATACAATTGCCGCCTTATTTTGGAGAAGATCGAATAAAGATTTTAGAAAAATTTTTACAAAATTTCCCCAAAAACATTCCTTTGGCTGTCGAAGTGCGCCATGAAAGTTGGTTTGCAAATAATGAAAATTCGGAGCGTTTATTTCAGTTGTTAGAAAATCATAATATTTCAACGGTTATCACAGATGTAGCGGGGCGGCGCGATGTTTTGCACATGAGGCTGACGACCAATATTGCTATGATCCGATTTGTAGGAAATGAATTGCATCCCAGCGATTACACTCGATTGGATGATTGGGCAAAGCGCCTAAAACATTGGGCGGAACAAGGATTATCAGAAGTTTATTTTTTCACGCACGAGCCAGAAAATATCCAGGCGCCTAAAATCGCGCAATATTTTTGTGAAGAATTAAGTAACTTTGAGCACATCGTCACCCGTGGTCCAAAACTCCCGGACGACCAGGCACAACAAATGAGCTTATTCTGAAAAATCCTTTAATCGAGTTATGATATCGCAGGCTAAAACTATAACAGCAGCTACTTCCAATCTAAAAATCAGTGAAGAACTCCTCATAGCAGAAGAAAATCTACCATATATTCATCGGGATATCAGTTGGTTATCATTTAATTATCGAGTTTTGCAAGAAGCAATGGACTCCAGCGTGCCGCTTTTTGAACGGATTAAATTTCTGGCGATTTATAGCTCCAATCTGGATGAATTTTTCCGGGTACGAATGGCCAACCATCGAAACTTATTACGAGTAAACAAAAAAACCAAGCGCGAATTAGGGCTTTCGCCAAAAGTGATCGTTCGGGAAATCCAAAAAATTGTTAATAAACAGCAAGAAGATTTTAATCGGATTTTTGAAAAACAAATTATACCTGAATTAACAAAACATAATATTTACATCCTGCGGCGTCTGGATTTGAATGAAGAACAAAAGGAATTTGTGGAAAGTTATTTCCAGGATCATATGTTGCCTTTCGTGCAGCCTGTATTATTAGTCGGTAAAAAAATTCGCCCTTTTCTCAATAACGCGGCGTTATACTTAACAGTGAATATGCGTACCAAAGGAGAGTCGAATGCGCCGAATGAGTACGCGATTGTAAAAATTCCCTCTGATCATTTACCTCGTTTTATCAAATTGCCTTCCTCCGGCTCCAGACATGATTTAATTATTCTTGATGATATTGTTCGGCATAGTATTTCCTGGATGTTTCCGGGTTATGATATTCTGGATACTTATTCCATCAAATTGACGCGGGATGCAGAATTGTATATCGATGATGAATTTTCGGGCGATTTGGTTCAGAAAATCAAGGAAAGTCTGTCGAAGCGGCACGTCGGGCCAGCCTCTCGTTTTGTGTATGATCGGGAGATTCCTAACGAATTAAAGAATTTTCTGATGGGAGTTTTTGATTTGGATCAATACGATTTGCTGCGAGAAGGGCGCTATCATAATAATTTTGACTTTTCAAATTTCCTGATTTTGGACTTTCGCACTTAAAAAATATACCGTTGCCGCCATTGACTTATCGACCTTTGGAGGATGTAAAAGATTTTTTCAGGCACTCACTACACGCGATCACTTGATACATGTGCCTTTTCACTCTTACAATTCTGTAATTCGATTTTTTGAAGAAGCTGCTCAAGATCCGTCAGTAACGCATATTAAAATTATTCAATATCGAGTAGCCCGCAACTCTCGAATTATGCAAGCCATTATGGATGCCGCCAGAGCAGGTAAGCAAGTATCGGTTTTTGTAGAAGTGAAAGCAAGATTTGATGAAGAAGCTAATTTGGAATGGGGCGAAAAGCTTGAAAAAGCAGGCGTAAGCGTGCATTATAGTTTTCCCGGTGTCAAAGTGCATTCAAAATTAGCGCTGGTGCGTCGAATTGAAGGGCAAAGCTCAAAACTGTACACCTATTTGTCCACTGGGAATTTCCATGAAGATACCGCCAAAGTTTATACCGATTTCGGTCTTTTCACAGCCGACGAACGCATGACCAGTGAGGTAGCACGCGTATTTTCATTTTTAGAAACAATCAAATTGCCAGAGCTCGATTTTGAGCATTTATTGGTCGGAAAATTTAATTTACGGTCAGGATTGGAACAATTAATTGATTATGAAATAGCTCAAGCAAAAAAAGGACAACCCGCCGAAATGATCCTGAAAATGAATAGCCTTCAGGATATGCCCATGATTCAAAAACTTTATGAAGCCAGCCAGGCCGGCGTCAAGATTCGATTGATTATCAGAGGGATTTGTTGTTTGGTGCCGGGCGTAAAGGGATTGAGCGAAAATATTGAAGCAACCAGCATTGTGGATCGTTATCTGGAACACGCGCGGGTATTCATTTTTCATCATAGTGGTGAGGAATTGCTTTATTTGTCATCAGCCGACTGGATGGTGCGCAATTTAACTTATCGAGTGGAGACGGCATTCCCAATTTACGATGAAAATCTGAAAAAAGAAATTAAACATTATATCCAAATCCAGCTTAGTGACAACGTCAAAGCACGCGTTTTGAATAAAAACCTGTCAAATCAATATCGCAAGAACACCTCAGATATTGCCATCCGTTCACAGTTGGAAATCTATCACGCCATTAAACGAAAAAGCGAGCAGACAAAATAAGCAATAATAAAAGCAAGTAAAATTTGCTAATAATCAACGTTCTATCTGAAAGATTTGATTTTTGATAAAAAAAATTCTTCAAAGTATTGCTTCATTGCATTCAATCACCGTATATTTGCATTCGCTAAAGCAAAAGGCAAATAAGCGGATGTAGCTCAGTTGGTAGAGCACGACCTTGCCAAGGTCGGGGTCACGAGTTCGAGTCTCGTTATCCGCTCCAAGGTGTGGAAAGTTTCACACCTTTTTTTATTTTTGCAAATACGATGGTTTCAAAGTTGACGCAAAAAATTGCTAACTTTCAATTGTCAAACTTGAAACTAGTATTAGCCCGGGTGGTGGAATGGTAGACACGCAGGACTTAAAATCCTGTGGGCAGTAATGCCCGTGTGGGTTCAAGTCCCACTCCGGGTACAACAAAAAGCCTTGTAAGTGACTCATTTACAGGGCTTTTCCTTTTTAAGGTTTTACGATTACTAAAGGTTGAGTCGCAATATGCTGTCCGGCAATTATTTTCACCCAATAAACACCCGCGGCTAAATTGTTAGAAACATTTATTTGAACAACCTGTTCTCCTGAATGTAATTTATGCTTGAAACATTCCTGCACTTCCCGCCCTGCGGCATCAAGTAAAGTTATATGCACATCAGCATGATCTGTCAGCTCAAAAGATAGATTTATTTGACCTGTCGTTACTGGGTTCGGATAAATTTTAAACGGGAATGCTTGTTTGGTTGTTGCAATTCCTACCGTCTGACCTTCCAAAACAAAGGCTACATCCCATAAAGTATTGGGAATTAATAAATTTAATTTGCCATTATTAATATTTACCGATTCTGTTGTAATGACTGCTCCGGTTAAGCAATTGTACCATTTCACTTGATATATACCATCTTGCAAGCCTTCTGTTGTTAAAATCGCTCCTGAGGCTGCTAATGGCTGTCCGTTATTTTTTATATAATCATGATTATAATTATTATTTAAAATCCAACCTGTTATTTTATTTTTATCCGCCGAAGCTAAAATATAAGCATCTACCGCTGAACCAAGTCCACTAAAATTATAGGAAGCTATCGAAATCCAATCGGTGCCGGTGTTATCTACTTTGATGCGGTGCATGCCCGCCGGAACATTGATCGTATAAGTTTTATTTACTTGAGCATTTGACTCTATCAACAAATTCCCATCCAACCATATAGCAATCTTAGGGCTTGTGCCGGTTATATCCGCTGTTTTTACTATAAATTTTCCGGCAACAGGATAATTCACTACAAAAACGGGCGCCGCCGCAATCCTGTATTCCATAATGAACCGTATAGAAAAAAACTCAACCTGGCATCAGCAGGCGTAACAATTCCACCTTCACCAATCGTGAGCAACGTATCCGCCAAAGCGCCACAGCCTTGGGTCGGATTGAGCGATAAATCAGCAGGTGCGCCATTTACTTTAGATGTAATAGACGTATAATGATCTTCTTTAAATTTAATTTCATTCGTAATTTCAGCTAATGATGTAAAATGATAATAAAGATTTTGCGGTTCGATATAATTATCCCACCACCAGGTCATCGCGGAACCCATACTCCCTGAAAACAAAGCGGCCCAAAGGGAATTGTGAATATGAATACCATCAGGATCAAGCGCACCAAGCCCGCTTGCCGAGCCACCCAGCCCAAATTCTCCATTATGCGTTGGCTTATTATATTCATTTAAATATTTTTTAATGCCTGCGGAAAGCGTACGTTCTACATTAGGAATATTAATATAATAATGCGTTTGTGTAAAATCAATATCAGGATTATGCCAAACGATCGGATCATAATGATCTTGTGCATAACTTGTTGTAACCAAATGCTGATAAGGGTCCATTTCTTTTAAATAAGCGGCCATTTCGGCGTGCCAAGTAGCCACATCATTACTACGCTGCATAAATTGATCCGTCCAATCCACTTCATTAAATAACTCCCAGGCCATGATGCTTCGTGCATAGCCCCAGCGTGCTATGATATAACGCAAGCGATTTCTTGTAAAGTTTTTAGCCGCAGGATTAATAAAAAAATCCCAGGTATTTGCACAAGGTCCACCATTGGCAGTATTATAGGGGCTTTCGCTCCAATTCGGATTTACATTACTTGATACTTGTCCATGATGTTGAATGCAAAGCATGATATAAATTCCCTTTTCAGCACAGAAATCAAAAAGCCAATCCTGATAAAAAGCGCTGGTTTGCTTATATTTACGAAGCCCCTGGAAACCACTCGTGCCATTGCGCCATTCGATACCCAAGCCCCAGTGCGCCTGCCACAGACGAAAAAAATTCCCTTTATTTTCGCTGAGTTTGGTTAGCCATTTATGATAATCCACAATCGGATTGCCATTTTGCCAAGCCATATTCTCGCCAATCGGAATATATTGTTCCTCATTATCAAATTGTAAATAATTACTTTCACTGCTGCGCACAAAGCCTTTATTAATCGGATTGGATGACGCAACACATAGAAATATTTTTTCATCGAAAGTAGCTGTTCCTGAGGCTGTTTTACAAGAAACAACATAACGCCACTCCCCAGTTTGATTAGGCGAAAAACGAATTTTAAAAATACCGTTATTAATAGAACTAATATTCCCAGTTTGCATACTGGTGATCGTAAAATCTTGCATAAAAAACCCGTCCACTATTATATTCTCATTATTTGGTCCTGTAAATACAGCAGAAACGATAATTTCTTCATAATCATAAGGATTATTATAAGTAGCGGTAAGATTCAGCTTTACTTCAAATTTTTCATATTGCGCTACAGTCGTGGCAACTGGCTCAACCGCATTAATTACAGGCATTTGGGCGTGTATCGTTTTAAAAGAAAATATAATAAAAGAGAAAATAAATGTAATATAATAAATGTAATATTTTTTCATGCTATTAGTTTTAATAAATTTTAAAGTGAAAACAGCGCTTGATAAGGTCTTAAAAATCTTTTATGAAATAAAATTATCACAAAATAACAAAAAGAATTTTCCGAAATAGCGACAAACTTTTCATAAAAAGGAGGGATTTGTAACAAAAATCCAAATAAAACATCGTTTCTGACACCTCTGAAAAGAATGCCCTCCTATTTTGCAAAAAATGTCTCCCCTACGCTTTTAACGGCTGATTTAAATTTGGCAGGAAAGATAAATTGTAATGCTCGTTTCTGAAAACAGCACAATTTTCTATCTCAAACAAATGAACAGAAACTACTTTATGCTAAGCTCAAACGTCAGGGAATATTTACTTTCCCTGGCGTTTCTTTAAATTTAAAAAATGGGTATCATGTTCTGGAATAATAGGTTATATAAAAAATGGGTTATTTTTTTAATTTTATTATCTAATTTTAATTATTTTATAATAGCACAAGGCATTTCCGACCCAAATGCTACTCGACACACGAAAGCGCTTTTTGAAAACCTGAAAGCTATCAGCGGAAAATCTGTTTTATTCGGTCATCAGGATGCATTGGCGTACGGCGTCAACTGGAATCGGGAACAGGATCGTTGCGATGTAAAAGAAGTAACTGGCGTATATCCGGCCGTTTTTGGTTGGGATGTAGGCAAATTAGAAAAAAATAGAATGTATAATATAGATTCTGTGCATTTTGAAGATATGAAGCGCTGGATACGAGAGGCTTATGAAATGGGAAGCATTAATACGATTAGCTGGCATATTGATAATTTAGTGTCTGGCGGAAACTCCTGGGATACGACGGCAGCCATTCGGCAGTTATTACCAGGCGGCTCGCATCATGATAAATTAATTACACAACTGGATGTATTTGCTGATTTTGTATTGGATTTAAAAAGTAAAGATTTATTCAAACATTATATCCCTATTATATTTCGTCCCTGGCATGAGAATACCGGCTCCTGGTTCTGGTGGGGTAAAAACAGCTGCACACCCAATGAATACAAGGAATTCTGGCGTTTCACAGTTGATTATCTTCGCAATAAAAGAAATGTGCATCATTTATTATATGCTTATTCACCTGATCCGTTTCAAAGTAAAGAAGAATACATGGAAACCTATCCCGGTGATGAATATGTAGATATTTTGGGACTGGATCATTATTTTTTTGCAAATAATAATAAAAGAGGTGACGAATTAACTAAAAAACTGGAAATTATTACAGAATTAGCGGAAGAACATAATAAAATTTCAGCTTTGACCGAGACGGGATTAGAAACAATCCCAGACCAATTATGGTGGACGGAAGCATTGCTGAATCGAATCAACGCTACGCCCCTCTCCGGTAAGATCGCTTATGTACTTGTATGGCGCAATGCTTTCAATAGAAAAAATCATTATTATGCGCCTTATTCCGGGCAAATCAGTGCACCAAATTTTGTATATTTCAGTCGACATCAGCGTGTTATGTTTAATGATCGTTTGCCAAATATGTATAAAATGCCGAAAATTAAACAGGGTGGCTTAAAGACCAAGGGACTTGGAGATTCAGTGACCAAGCGATAAAAATTGTAAAATTTAATAGTTTTATAACGAATATAATATTCAGCTAAATTAATAATATCCCAATATCATAACTATTAAAGCACCAATAAACTGTTAAACCGACTTACATGAATCTCAATTGGTTAGATATTGCAGTTATTTTTACTTATATCGCCGCGAGCATCGGCATTGGCTTCTGGATTTCCAAACGCGCTTCGCAAAGCATGGATCATTATTTCCTGGGAGGTAATAAAATTCCCTGGTATATGCTTGGCATTTCTAATGCGTCCGGGATGTTTGATATCAGCGGGACTATGTGGATGGTTTATTTACTTTTTATTTATGGTTTGAAAAGTGTCTGGATTCCTTGGCTTTGGCCTGTTTTTAATCAAATTTTTTTAATGATATTTTTATCCGTTTGGCTACGAAGATCAGGCGTGATGACAGGCGCGGAATGGATTAAATTTCGCTTTGGCGATACGCGCGGGGCAATGTTATCACATTTTATAGTTGTTATATTTGCTTTATTAAATGTTTTAGGGTTTCTGGCGTACGGATTTATTGGAATTGGCAAATTTGCAGCAGTATTTCTGCCCTGGCAATTATCATCAGATGCGCATACGAATGAAATTTTATATGGAATTATAATAACCGCGCTCACCACATTATATGTAGTAAAAGGTGGAATGCTAAGCGTCGTTTTTACAGAAGTGATGCAGTTTTTTATTATGACGATCGCCTGTATTGCAGTTGGAGTTATTGCAATGCAACAAGTTTCACCTGAAATATTGGCAAAAATTGTGCCGTCTGATTGGGATAATATTTTCTTTACATGGAAATTACATTTAGATTGGTCGAATATATTACCTGCTGCTAATGAAAAAATTGCAGCAGATGGCTGGACGCTCTTTGGCGCTTTTTGGATGATGCTATTATTTAAAGGTACATTGCAAAGTATGGCCGGCCCTGCCCCAAATTATGATATGCAAAGAGTTTTATCTGCTAAAACCCCAATCGAGGCAGCTAAAATGAGTGGCGTGGTGAATATCGTATTATTATTTCCAAGATATTTATTGGTAGCGGGCTTAACTGTGCTTGCTTTAGCATTTTTTATGCCCGAACTAAATAAAATGGGGCAAAATGTTGATTTTGAACGCATTTTGCCATTCGCAATGAAAAACTTTATGCCTGCGGGATTACTCGGATTATTAATCGCTGGCTTGCTGGCAGCTTTTATGTCCACTTTCGCTGCCACCGTAAATGCAGCGCCGGCTTATTTAGTAAATGATATTTACAAACGATTTATCAATCCCGATGCAGCACAGAAGGTCTATGTTTATTGGAGTTATGCTATTTCTATAATATTTGTAATAATTGGCACTTTAATTGGACTATATATAACTTCTTTAAATGATATTATACAATGGATCGTAGCAGCTTTATATGGTGGTTACACCGCTTCTAATTTCTTGAAATGGTACTGGTGGCGATTCAATGGATACGGCTATTTCTGGGGTATGGTGGGCGGCATTGCTTCTGCTATGATTGTTCCAATTATATTTCCTGATATTACCGTTATTTACACATTCCCGATTATTTTTATTATATCATTACTCGGAAGTGTTATAGGGAGCTTAATGACCAAACCCGATGATGAAGCGGTTTTAATCAATTTTTACAAAAAAGTGCGCCCCTGGGGTTTCTGGAAACCGATTCACAATAAATTAGCCACGCAAGAGCCTAATATTCAACCCAATAAAGATTTTGGGCGAGATATGTTCAATGTAATAGTAGGCATCATTTGGCAAACCGCTATTACTGCATCTCCTATTTTTTTAGTGATTCAAGAATTCGATAAATTCTTTATAACGCTGGTCGTTATTGCTATTTGTACCTGGATTTTGAAAGTAAACTGGTATGATAAATTGCAGGATTATCCTGATGATAAAATGAAATAATGTAAAGATATGGCAATCGATTTTTCACAGAGATTAAAAACATTACAAACACAGCACGAAATATTAATTAATTGTAAAAATGAGCCGCAATATGTAAGCAATGGTATTTATACGCGCTGGAAATATCCCATTATTACACCGGCGCATACGCCGCTATTCTGGCGTTATGATTTGAATGAAAAAACGAATCCATTTTTGATGGAGCGCTTGGGCGTGAATGCGACCTTTAATTCCGGCGCAATGCTGTGGAAAGGCAAGTATTTGTTAGTAGTTCGTGTGGAAGGCTGGGATCGAAAATCCTTTTTTGCAATTGCGGAAAGCCTGAATGGTGTTGATAATTTTCAGTTTTGGGATTATCCAATTCGGATGCCGGAGACCGATAATCCTGATACGAACGTATATGATATGCGCCTTTGCCCGCATGAAGACGGCTGGATTTACGGTTTTTTTTGTACCGAACGCAAAGATAAAACCCGCCCCAATGATACTTCCGCAGCCGAAGCGCAGTGTGGCATCGCCAGAACAAAAGATTTAATAAATTGGGAACGCCTGCCTGATTTAATTTCTTATTCTGGTCAACAGCGTAATGTTGTATTACATCCTGAATTTATAAATGGTAAATATGGACTTTACACACGTCCGCAAGACGCATTTATTGATGTCGGCAGCGGCGGCGGTATTGGCTGGGGCTTAACGGATAGTATGGAACGCGCCGAAGTTAAAAATGAAGTAATATTGGACGGTAAATTATATCATACCATTAAAGAAGTAAAAAATGGTCAGGGTCCAGCACCCATCAAAACTCCAGAAGGCTGGCTGCATCTGGCGCATGGCGTGCGGAATACAGCTGCAGGATTGCGTTATGTATTATATTTATTTATGACCGATTTAAATAAACCCTGGAAAGTTATTTACTTGCCGGGAGGTTATTTTATAGCCCCCGAAGGTGGCGAGCGTATTGGCGATGTATCAAACGTCGTATTTAGTAATGGCTGGATTGTAAATGAAAATCATGATATATTTATTTACTATGGTTCTTCGGATACGCGGATGCACGTAGCGACTTCTACCATTACGCAACTCCTTGATTATGTTAAAAATACGCCGCCGGATGGCTTGCGTTCAGCGGCTTCCGTAGAACAACGTTATCAACTGATAGACAAGAATCTGACTCTGTTAAGAAAATGAGACACTATGGAAAATATTATATTATATGATAAAAATACGGAGCAAATTTTACAATCCTTGAAAGCAGAAGCCACAAGTGAATTGAATAATATTCTGAATTGGTGGGCAACGCGCATGATTGATACAAATAATGGCGGTTTTTATGGTAGAATAGACGGCAAAGGCAAGTTGCATCCTTTGGCAGATAAATCTGTCATTCTGAATACCCGCATTTTATGGACTTTTTCAGCGGCAGCGAAATTATATCCTGAGCAAACGACGTGGCGAAATTTGGCAGATCGGGCTTTCGATTATTTGTTACACTATTTTTGGGATCGCAAGGAAGGCGGCGTTTTTTGGATGCTCGATTGTTACGGTATTCCATCGCAGGATAAGAAACAGATTTATGCTCAAGCTTTTACAATTTATGCTTTATCAGCATATTATGAATTAACACATAACCGGGAAGCGTTAGAAAAAGCGAAAGAAACCTTTTGGCTCATGGAGCAATACAGTCACGATCAAATTCGCGGTGGTTATTTTGAAGCATTTTCTCGCAATTGGAACACCATCAATGATTTGCGATTAAGTGATAAAGATGCTAACGAAGCCAAAACCATGAACACGCATTTGCATGTGCTGGAAGCTTATACTTCTTTATATCGCATTATGCCGACAGCTGAAGTGCATCAGGCGCTTCATTCTTTAATATTACTATTTTTAGAAAAATTTATTGATTTAGAAACCAACCATTTGCATTTGTTTTTCGATGAAAACTGGCAGTTACGATCCGACGAAATTTCATTTGGGCACGATATAGAATGCAGTTGGTTATTATGCGAAGCAGCAGAAATATTACAAAATGATAATTTATTATATGATGTGCAAAAAAAAGCGATTGCTATAGCCGGGCGCACCTTAGCAGAAGGCATTGACCAGGATCATGGAATTTTTAATACGACGAAAGATTTTAATAAAGATTGGTGGCCGCAAGCGGAGGCAGTCGTTGGCTTTTTGAATGCCTGGAAAATTTCACAACAAGCATATTTTTTGAATACAGCGATCAATAGTTGGCATTTTATTCAAGAATATTTGCTGGATATTAAAAATGGCGAGTGGTTTTGGGCTTGGAATGCAGATGGAAAACCAGATACCTGGAATGATAAAGCAGGGCCCTGGAAATGTCCTTATCATAATAGCAGGACTTGTATGGAAATGATCAAGCGTCTGGAGTCATAAAGCTTGGATTTTTACAATATTTTGTTAATCTTTATATAAAATAATAATAACTAAACCAAATAAGATAGATTGGTAATGTATGAAGCAATTTTTACGATGCCTTATTTTACTGGCTAATTCACTCTTCATGTTGTCTTTACAGGCGCAGCAAGCGCTTTATCGCTTCGAGCAACTGCCTACGGAGATTGGTTTGACGCATGGCATTATTAATTGTTTTTTACAAGATCATCGAGGATTTTTATGGTTTGGCACCTGGTCGGGACTGGGGCGTTATGATGGCTACGAAGTAAAGATTTTTCGACAAGAATCCGGCAATACCAGCGGTTTGCAAAGCGATCAAATCACTTCCATTATTGAAGACCGAAACAATCAACTTTGGATTGGTACGATTAACTCCGGGTTTTATCGTTTTGATCGCGCGAAAGAAAAATTTATTAATTATCGCCACGATCCCGATGCATCTAACTCATTGTCTAGCAACGATGTATGGAGTTTATTCGCGGATAGCAAAGGCTATATCTGGATTGGTACCGAAAAAGGATTGAATCGTTTCGATCCACGCAGTAATACTTTTTTAAATATTTTAGTGCCTGATCCAGTGGAACAAGGCTATACTTCTGATTATATTTATTCGATTTGCGAAACACCCGACGGCTCGATTTGGTCAACGACTAATCGCGGATTGAATCGTATCAAATTTAAGGATGCGCAAACTTATCATTTAGAACATTATCAACAAAATACGCCGTTGCCCAATGGGCTTTCATTGGACGATTTTATTTATCAAGTAAGACCCTCTACGAAATTTGATAATACGTTATGGCTTGGTACAAAGGCGGGTCTGAAAAAAGTGCAATACAGTACAAGCGATTTAAAGCTTTTGCAAATTGAATCCTACCGCGCGAAGCCGAGCGATCCTGATGGTTTATCCAATAATGTAATTTCTGATATTTGGGAAGAAGATAATGGCAATGTGTGGATTGCAACTTATAATGGGTTGAATCTTTTCAATCCGGCAACAAAAAAGTTCCGCCGATTTGTCTCAAAGCCTCATGAATCCTATAGTCTCAGTAATAATTGGGTGTATGAATTGTTTCAAGATCATTCAGGGATTCTTTGGATTGGCACCGGAAAAGGGATTAATAAATTGAACTTGCGGAATAAACCTTTTCACACGATACAATTAGAAGGAGGAACGCACGCTACAAACAACACGGTTACTGCCGTCTGTCAAGGTAGTGAAGTCAATCAGCTGTGGGTTGGAACAAATGGTGGGTTAAATAAACTTGATTTTGCTGGGGATAATAGTCATGTCCAACATTATACACTCGCGCCTCTAAGCCTTGCCGATTTTGCCAATTTCACCACAGGCGTTGCCTTGGATGCGGATGGTTGGATATGGGTTTCTACGCAAGGGGCTGGCGTCATGCGCATTCAAGCGCGAGCTATTCCTGCACATGGAGGTAAGTTGATTCGCCTGGAGCAATTTACTAAATCATCGGGACGATTAAATGATGATTATGTTATTCATTTGCATAATACGAATGCTTATCGCATTTGGTTTGGCTTGTGGGACGGCGGTATTGATTTGTATGATAAAAAAACAGGAATCATTCATCATTTTCAAACTGCAGATGAAATAAGTCTGACTGCTTTTCCGAATGTAAATATCATCGAAACAAAGGAAGGGGGAAAAATTATTCTTTGGATAGGCACACGCGGCAATGGGGTGTTGAAATTGAATTATGATCCTTATAAAAACAAATTACATCTGGATCGGCATTATCGCTTCAAAGCTGGTCAAGAAGGTACTTTGAGCAATGACAAGATCAACAGCTTACTCCTCGATAGCCAACAACGGCTTTGGGTCTCCACCGGCGAAGGCTTAAATATGTTAGACCCTAAAACCAATGCCTTTCAAAAATTCACGCAAAATGATGGCTTACCGGATAATACGATTCAAACCGTTTTGGAAGATAAGCAAGGACATATTTGGGCAAGCACCACGAATGGAATTGCCAGCCTGAAATGGGAAAATGGTGATTTACAAATTCGCAGTTATGATGCTTTGGATGGCTTACAGGATAACTTTTTTAATAATAACTGCGGCATTCGGCTGCCATCGGGGCTATTGAGCTTTGGGGGTGTAGAGGGGATTAATATTTTCGAGCCGGAGCAAATCAAAATAGACGCTACACCACCTATGACCGCACTTTCCGATTTTATGCTTTTTAATAAATCAGTGCCAATCGGGAAACGATCGAATGGCAGAACGGTTTTAAAAAATTATATTTCGGAATCCGATCATATTATATTGAATCATCGAGAAAATGTACTGTCGTTTGAATTTGTAAGTATGCATTTTGCAGAACCCAAAAAGAACAAATTTGCATACAAACTGGAAGGCTTTGATCCTGACTGGGTCTATACAGATTCCAAAAAACGTTATGCCCATTACACTAATTTACCTTACCGCGACTTTGTCTTCATGGTAAAATCTTCCAATGGTGATGGCATCTGGAGCGCCCCCGTACAGCTTAAAGTTACTGTAAAACCGCCATTCTGGTTGACATGGTGGGCTTATACTTTGTATGCAGTCCTATTCGTAGCCTTGCTTTATGGCGTTTGGTGGGTGACCCATATGCGCGCTGCCTTTCGCAATCGGCTTGCATTGGAACGTGTCGAGCGTGAAAAACTGGAAGAAGTCAATCGCCTCAAATTACAGTTTTTTACGAATATCTCTCATGAACTTCGCACGCCATTAACACTGATTATCAGTCCTTTAGAAGAACTAATTCGAGAAAAAATATCCGAGCGTCCTTTGCTTCGCACCCTTTCTATGATGCATCAAAATGCTGGGAAATTGCTTACAATGATCAACCAGTTACTCGAATTTCGTAAGAACGAAGCGGGTTTATCCAAAATCAGAGCGGAAAAAACGAATTTGACTTATTTTCTTCAGGAAATTGTACTGTCATTCCAACCCTTTGCGGTTGAGCACCAAATTGATTTGTCTTTTATGACCAGTCGAGAGGAAATTATCGCCTGGATTGATCGTGATCAGGTAGAAAAAGTCCTGTTCAATTTATTGTCAAATGCTTTTAAATTCACGCCTGATGGTGGCAAAGTAAGGGTCGATCTCTCAGAACTACCTAAGGAAGAGCAAATTATCATCAAAGTATCCGACACTGGTTGTGGCATCCCTGCGGAGCAAATCAAGGATATTTTTGAACCCTTTCAGCAATGTGATAACTAACCTAAACATAATGTATTCGGAGGCACAGGCATCGGGCTTTCTTTGGTAAAGTCGATTATGGAACAACATCATGGCGAAGTAATTGCTGAAAATAATCCTTTGGTCGGCGCCACATTTAGCTTGAAGTTTCGCCAGGGATTTACGCATTTTAAATCTCAGGAATTATTAGATAATAAAATGGAAATGCTTGCTGTTGAGCACTTTGTGTTGCCTGATAATTTGCATCCAGAGGATATTAACGAAAGTAAAAAGGTATCGAATTCCAAAACGAAACCCCATTTGCTGATTGTTGAAGATACCGCCGACATTCGTACTTATCTAAAGGAAAGTTTACAAACCGAATATGACATTTCAGAAGCCGTAGATGGGGCGGAAGCATTGGAAAAAGCGCGAGAAATTTCCCCGGATTTGATATTGAGTGATGTGGCGATGCCTCGTATGGACGGCATCGAATTATGCCGCCGTCTCAAAAGCGATATTATTACCAGTCATATTCCGGTGGTGCTGCTGACCGCTCGCACTTCTTTGGTTTACAAAATCGATGGTTTGGAAACGGGCGCGGATGATTATATCACTAAGCCTTTTAGCATGAGACTCTTGCGAATACGCATTAAAAATTTAATTCAAATACGGGAAAAGCTGAAGGAAAAATTTGGTAAAACATTTGATTTGACGCCATCCGCGGTGACGGCCAATTCACTCGATGAAGAATTTTTGCAGCGCATCCTCGATATTGTCGAGCAGCATTTAGATGAAAACGAATTCACGATTGACGACCTCGCGCATAAAATGGCGATGAGTCGAATGCAATTGTATCGCAAGATAAAAGGCTTGACCAATGAAACACCCAATACCCTTATTCGTACCATTCGCTTGAAAAGAGCCGCGCAATTACTTGAAACACAACGGTATAACATTTCAGAAGTAGCGTATAAAGTTGGTTTTTCTGACTTAAAATACTTCCGCGAACGCTTCAAAGAACAATTCGGCGTGATACCTTCCGAATATCAACGTTAATGAAATCGGAGATAATAAAATTTTAAACAGGCATAAATATTTTATTATTTTTAATTTTAAAATGATTAATAATCATCATTTTAATTTATTTTATATCATAATAAAAATTTACTAACAAGGCTGTAAATCATCGAAGTAGCGCGCAATCGCCTGAAAGCGTCGCCGAGCTTCCATCTTCTGCTTCATAAATTAATCGCCAAATATAAACTCCTGATTGTGAGGGTTTTCCATTAAATATTCCATCCCAAAAAAACGTAGGATTTTTTGATAAAAACACTTGCGCCCCCCAACGATCAAATACACGAAAATCATAATTTATAAAACCACATTCCGAAAAAACTTCCAAGAGATCGTTTACCCCATCACCATTGGGCGAAAAGGCGCTAGGCACTGCTGTTCGGCACGGGCCGCAATATTCAAAGTCTATATTTACACTATAATTGGTAAAGCCGCAAGCATTGCCAACCACAACAGAATACACGCCAGGTTTGGTCACAGGATAAGAAGATTCTATCGAGCCATCCTGCCAAAAAATAATATGTCGCATTTTTCCCACTTGCATCCAGGCGATAAACAGCACCTTCACAGGCAATCGTATCGGAGCCAAGATCCGCCGTAGGAGGTTCTTCAAAATAAACTTTTAGCAAATCGGTCACTTCATTCCCACAATAATCGGCAATCGTAACCGAATAAATCCCGGGTCGATCTATCAAAAATCCAGATTTATTGCTGCCATCCTGCCAAATATAAAATTCTGCAGCCTCCGTAGCCACATCGAGTAAATAAGAATTTCCTACACAAAGCGTCGTGTCATTACCCAAGTCAAGCGACGTAATCAATTGATAATAAGCTATTTCTATACTATCGGTTAATGTATTTCCACAATTATCTGACAATGCAACATTATAAATTCCCGGCTCATCCACAGTGAATATGGGGCCCGTAATTCCATTTTGCCATAAATAATGAATCGCTGCCGGATCCGTTGCATCCAATTGAATTGAGGTACCTGGACAAAGGCTGGTATCCTGGCCCAAATCAAGCGCTCCAAGCACTTGAAAATAAACTACTTCAATCGCATCGCTCACTGTATTTCCACAATGGTCGCTAATGCTAACTGTGTAATTTCCAGGCTCTTGTACATTAAAAATTGGTGTATTGCTTCCGTCTTGCCATTGGTATGTTACAGCTGCACCGTTGGTGATATCCAAGAGCAAAGTTTCGCCGGGGCAAAGCGTCGTATCATTCCCTAAATCAACGGATTCGATCAATTCAAAGTATTGTAAATCAATACTATCTGTCAAAACATTACCACAATTATCTTCAATTATAACAAAATAAACACCTGCTGCATTGGCAGTAAAAGTCGAATTCGTGCTTCCATCTTGCCAAAGATAGGATATAGCCGCGCTATCAGCCGCACTCAATAAAAGCGATTGACCCGGGCAAAGCGTTGTATCTCCCCCTAAATCAAGCGGTTGTAATACTTTAAAATAATTAATTTGAATGGTGTCAGAAGTCGAATTGCCACAAGCATCGGTGACCATAACCGAATAAATCCCATCCGAATTTACCGTGAACGCTGAGTTAGTGCTACCATCTTGCCAAAGGTAGGAAGCGGTCGTTGGAAAAGAAGCATCCAATACAAGCGTTTCGCCAGGGCAAAGCGTTGTGTCTTCTCCCAAGTTGATCATCGGCAATAAAAAATACGAAATCTCAATCGTATCATGATATGTAATACCGTTAATAATTATTTCAGCGCTGTAAAATCCGGGGCTATCGGCAATAAAAGTAGAATCTGAGGAGCCATCCTGCCACAAATAAGTTGCACAGGAATACGCCCGTCCCAGCAAAAGCGTAGCGCCGGGACATAAAGTTGTATCATTTCCTAAAAAATTTGTTTGCGGAATTTCCTCTGGAAACACGCCAATATATACACTATCGCGCCATTCAATGCAGTTAACAAACTGAATATTTACATAATAAAAACCCGTATCTTGATTATTAATATTACTTAATGTAAAATTGGGATCATCCGAGGAAAAGCCATTCGGGCCCGTCCAGGCATAAGTAGCAGGCACATTTGCAGAAGCTGTTATTTGTAAAGATTGATTTTTACAAACTATTGTATCTGAGGTAATTGCAAAAGAAGTTTGCTGAGGAATATCAGGAAAAGGAGTCAAACTATTACAATCGATAAATTCTTCCGACCAGATTTCTTGTGCATTCCCATCATACAGCTTTAACCAATCGACCATACCTGAGCCTTTGAAACGTACCAAGATTTCGGTAATAAAATCAAGGCTTCCTGTATATGGCAAGCTGTGAATCAGTTGATTATCAAAAAGTAAGTAAAATACATTGTCTCGAAAAACATAACGAACAATCCGCCAATCCGAAAAATCTTGTACAAATTGAGGCAGCGCACCAGCAAAACTTGTACCCACATACATCGAAGTAAAAGGCAATGCCCATTCTGCGCCCATCAAGGAAGCGCCGGCATCGATATTGCATCCTTCAATGTAAACGCCTGGATCAAAGGCTGTTAGCCCTCCGATTGCCTCGTTATTGAGGACACGAGCTTCCAACACAAAATTATTGTTGACAAAAATGGTATCTTTTAATAAAAGACGGGTACGATAATCCGAGCGATTGACTACTGCTGGTGGAATTTGAGCAAGGCCATTGTTTACAGCTTGACAAAACGGAACTTCGATAAAACTATCCACTTCAATGAGCGCTTGCCAATGCTGGGCTTGAGCAGTAGTAAAAAGCGACATCACAAAAATGATGGTCAATCCAGTTGTGTAGTTCTTCATTGTTTTCCCTTTCAGGGTTTAATGTACTGATAATGTGATTTTTACATATAGGTTTTAGATACGAAAGGTAGGGTGGAAAAATTTTAATTTCCACAAAAGGGAGTAATAAAGGAGATAAATAGATGTTTGCTCTTGTAAAACGATTTACAAAGCTAAAAACTTATAGAAAAGACAAAAATATTATAAATGAATTTAACTTTTTACATGGCTTATTTTAGCTAAATATCTATTATTCAATACTTTAAGCCTATTTTTTTATAAATAAAATGCAGCAGCCACGCCGGCCCGATCAACAAAAACTGCACGTCTTCAAAAAAAGAAGGTTTTTTCCCCTCGATTTTATGTCCGATAAATTGTCCAACCCAAGCCACCGCGAAGATAATCAGCGAAATCAAGGCCAACTGCCCGCCATTTCTGCCTACGGCTTCAAAAATCGCATTATTGCCGAGCAACATTAATCCGACAACTACGATAAAGCCCAAAAACATTGGTATAGAGAGACGCAAATAAAATAACAGCGCAAACACCAAGAATACCGCCGCCCAATTCATAAACAAACTGCGCTCTACCGGGAATGGAATTGCATATATTAAGCCCAATAAACTAAACATAATACTCGGCACGCAAACCCAGTGAATAAGCTTATTGGTAGCATTTTGATGGCTTTCGCCGTACTTATCGAGAAACCATTGCATTGTTTTTGCCATAGCTATTATTCTTTTTGTATTCTTCAAAAATAGAAAATTTTAGCAGGAATAATAGCTGTCAGCCGATAAAAATTCCGAATAAAAGTCAATGTTCAGGAAAAACCTGGGCTGCCATTTGCACGGATTTGCTGAATTCTTCTAAGTTCAGGCAAGTTTCTTCCTGAATCTCATTAAAATAATAAACCATATTTTCGGTAGGCATATTACCTGTAAGGTCATCCTTGGCCATCGGACAGCCTCCAAAGCCTTTAATCGCGCCATCGAAGCGGCGGCAACCATTTTCGTAAGCGGTTACAATTTTTTCTTTCCAACTTTGTGGTGTGGTATGAAAATGCGCTCCAATTTCAAGCTTTGGATACGCCGGAATCAGATTGCTAAATAAATAGCCAATACTTTCGGGTCTTGCCACGCCAATGGTGTCAGACAATTGAAAAATAGAAATCCCCATTTCTGCCAAACGATTGACCCATTTCTGCACGATGTCCACATTCCAGGGATCGCCATAGGGATTGCCGAATCCCATTGAAATATAGAGCACCAGCGATTTTCCTGTTCGGTTGCAAATATGTTGAATTTCTTCCACGCGTTCGAGCGATTCTTCGATCGTGGCATTGGTATTGCGCAATTGAAAAGTTTCAGAGATGGAGAAAGGATAACCGAGGTAAGCAATTTCTTCAAATTGAGCGGCATCCTCCGCTCCACGTTGATTGGCAACAATCGCTAATAATTTGGATGTTGTAGCACTCAAACCCAACAAATTCAAGACTTCTGCGGTATCTCGCATCTGGGGAATCGCTTTGGGTGACACAAAACTCCCAAAATCAATGGTATCGAACCCCACTTTGAGCAGTTGGTTGATGTATGTAGCTTTTGTTTCGGTCGGGATAAAATCTTTCAGTCCTTGCATCGCATCACGCGGACACTCTATCAGTTTTACCATTTTCGGGTAATGGGTTTTATGTTTTAAACGATTTGAGCAATAAGTAGTTCCGATTGGCATTCGGAATTACTTATTTTTTGGATAAATTTGTCTCTCGGCAAACTTTTGCCAAAGAACAGCGTTTCCATCCAAAACAAGAATAGTTTTATGACAAAGAACAGAGGACTCGTCACTTTGGTTGGCTTCTTACTTGCCGGAACAGGATTTTTGGCACTCGTATTGAGCTTGGTTGGTCTTCAATTATCTTTTCTCACCTGGATCGACGCGCCGGGCCGGCTGTTTGGCTTTGTCGCAAGATTGGCGATGATTCTTGTCGGAATCGTCATTATTTTCCTGGCGCAAACCAATTTCAAAGGAGAGGAATAATGTAATAGCAGGCAAAATATATTAACTTACTATTACATTATTCTATCATACTTTTATAATAAAATCATCTTCCTGATCGCTTTTTCACCTTCCACTTCTATGGTGTAAATATAGACGCCATCTCCTTGCAAATCGCTCCGATTGATCATCATTTGCTGATAGCCTTTATCAAAATTGCCCGAAGCTTGATGCATCAATCGCCCGTCGCTACTAAAAACCTGCAAGCTTACTTTCGCCGATTTTGGTAAATAAAATGGAATAATCGTCTCATTATCAAAAGGATTTGGAATATTTTGCAAAAGCGTAAATTCAGTTCGATCTACGATTTTATCAAATTCTAATTCAAGATTATAAACATTATCCGTTTTATTATATGCTTCAGGAATTAAATAACGCGGATGCAAATGTAAATAATCGCTCAGGCGACCCGATTTTTTAATTTTGAATGTCAAACTAAATAAATTGGAAGCATTTATTACATTTTTATTATCTTCATTTGAAATATTCCAACTCGTCATAATCAGCCCCTGATCCAGCAAATCCCAGCCAAAATGCTGCGCTTCAGCGATATTGTATTCAATATCCACCATTTCCAGCGCTTCCGTGTCAAAAGCAAGGGTAAACTGATAGCCCAATATTTCCTGCAAATTCGCTGCAAAAGGTACTCGTATCTGCTGCCCCGCAGCGAGATATTCATCTTTTACATCCAGTGAAAACACATCTTTGGTTTCACTACTCCTAGCACTATTGGGAGTGGCACTAAAATCAACATCTCCAACTTTAACGCCAACAAAATCGGCATTTTCAATCGGACCGAGCACTTGCTTGAAATTCAAATATTCAGGAAAAATTTCATGCCAAGGGTTGCGCGGAATTGGGAAACGATAGTTCTTATCTACAAAACGCCAGCTTTGATTATTTTCGACGCCTGCCTGAACGCTCAGGATCAATTTTCGCAATAAAATAACATCCAGAATCGATACGCTACCAGAATTGTTGACGTCCGCTGCGATCAATTTATAAGGAGAATCCAGGGTTTTTGTGCCCAAAATATGCTGCGAAATCAAGACAATATCATACGTGGAAACGCCTTCCAAAAAATTCCGATTTAAAGAAGGTAAAACCTGCACATCGCTTGCAAACATTGCCACACGCGCCGAATATTGCCCATTTTCGTTGGTTGAAGTCGTATGATTAACAACATTAATATTTGCACCTGAAATCGGCTTTCCTTCTGGGGTGGTAACTGTTCCTGAAATGGTCTCGATTGTCGCGCCATCCGCGCAAATTCCAGGAAGATTTTCCTGAACCAAAATATAAGTAACGCAGCTTGAGGAATTGGCTCCGCCTCTCGTGCCGTCGGGCTTGATAACCAATGGATTATTAGCATCATCCCAAGCATGAATTTCCACTTGAAGCGTATTGCCTGCATCGCTGCAAGTGAGAATCAAGCTTTTGCGATCAATATCTGGGGTCTCTCCTACCCTGTTGATCGAATACGCTACAATGCTGCCGCAATCATCCGAAACACTTTTGACAAAATCGGAAGCCCAAATCTCCGCAACACCGCTATCGGGCGTACCATCACCATTCACATCTGTCGCCGGATTTACGGGCGATAATTCTGCTGCCAGCCCATTGATACAAGCAATGCTAGGCGCTTGACAATCGGCCACGCCAAAAGGAATCCGCTTTATCGTGACATTTCCGCAACCATCGCTTACTCTTATTTCCAGTGTGTGATCGCCAATCGGATGGGTATCCTCATAACGAAACTTGGGATATACCCCTTTAATTTTCGCACGTTCTAAAGTAATTAAATCAATACTATCATTATATAAATCTATAACTGCCTCAAAATCAACTTCTCCGGGCGTGCAATCTTCACCAATCAAAAATGGAATGCCGATATCTCCTTGACAATCACCTCTGGTAGCACAAAACAAATCCACCGGACTCAAAATAATCTGGGGAGGCTTGTTATCATACACGCTGATCCATTGCGTATATTGCCAAAAACCATTAGAGTTGGACTTTCGCCAATAGCCTTTAGGGTTGCCGCCACAAGCACGTTCGCCTGCTTTTGGATTATTGTCTAATTCATTATTAGTCCGATCAATAAAAGCCGGCATTTCATTTTTCGCGCCGGGTCGCCGCAATACATACACCGCTTCATCACCTGAATTTCCATCGCAATCTTCGTCTCGACCAATAATGACGGGCTGAGACGTGCCATCATATTCGCACCAATTGATAACCCGGAAAGTACGTACAATCCTGAAACATTCGCCGGCACGCACGATAAAACGATCATCATAGACGCTTAAAGCTAACAGATCGCAACCAATCTCCTTAAACTCCAAAACCGTGTCCAGCACTACATCACATTGACCGGAAACATCCGCCGGAAATTTGATTTCGTAATTATGTGCTGATTTGATTGTAATAATTTGTTCGCAATATCCTGAAACATTACCACTTTCATCTTCTGCGTGATATCTTCGTATAATATTTCCGACGCCGCAATCGTCCCGAAGATCAAGTACGTCATCACATATTAAAAAAGTGTTACAATTATCAATTCCTGTAAATCTTCCAAATAAAGAATCCATCAAAATGCTATCTGCGCAAGTAAAACTGGGTCGGTACTGCACCCTCGGGTCAATGCAATCAAGCGTCACATCTTCAGGTGCTTTACATTGAGGCTTGGATTTATCTTCCACTCGCACATCCATCCAACAGATATTGTAATTATCAAGGATTTCTCTTTGGCAATAGTCCAAATTTTCATACTCTCCGGGAATACCATTGCCATCGGCATCGTCCCAAACGCGCATTTCTACTCGAACCGCTTTTCCGACATCACAACACAAAAGATAAACAAAATCGCCCCATTCGCTGTAATAAAGGGTATCTTCTTCGCCGCCACCATCGCCATCTACAGGAATTGGCATATCATCTCCCTCTTCTCCATCTTCTCCCTCACCGTCATCTTCTCCACCTTCTCCACCATCCTCGCCTCCGCCATCACCATTATCTTCACCCTCATCCATAAAAGTCAATAATTCATATTCTTCGATGCAAATAGAATCTACGACCCGACGAATTTCAATTTTGATATTGGAGCAATTATCATAACTATTTTTATTTACATCAGCAGCATATAATTTAGTAAGCTGTCCAAAATTACTTAGTGAAACATTTAGTGTATCTTTACATATTGCAACAGGCGGACTTAAATCCAAGACCTCGAATTCGCAATGCTGAATCCGTACATTTTTGCAACCATCTTCCACTCGATAGCGGAAATAATGCACACCCAATGGAAGATTATTTATTACATCGCCGGGTTTTTTATTCGTAATAATTACATTTTCTTCTATTTCGTAATCAATAATTTCATTATTTTCATCATAAATCGGTGTTCTTTTTACAAGTACCACATCCACCGTTACTTTCCAATCCGAGCAATTATCAGTAATCGTATCCAGTTCTGGAATGATGATAGCCGCTTTACAAGTAAATGGCCCGGTAGAAAAAGTTGGAATACATCCATCGGCATCCATTTTACACACAACTTCGGGCGGTGTAAAATCACCAACTTTAATTAACTGATTGTAAAAGAAGGTATTACCAGGGTTGCACCAGTCAATAATCGTCCAAACGCGGATAAAAGAAAACGCTTTTTCACAATGTTCAATTCGAGATTTATCATTATAAGATGCGCTGATATTACAAAACGGTTTGGTCAAGTCATGCAAACCAAAAGCCGTTTTGATAAAAGGATAACCCGTCATGGAAGGATGCGGATTGCCCAGAGAATCAAGGGGATACGTCTCATCGCATTCGATATAGGCAGTAAAATTGGGGAGTACAATATCAGCATGAATCGGTTGACGCACGGTGATCGACTGCGTACAGGAAGTGGTATTTCCAAATTCATCCTTGGCCGTAAATGTTCTTTGCAACACTACATCATCGCAAGAGCCATAGCCATCGTGGACTAGATCGCTTACGCATACTTCGATTTTGCCGCAATTATCCATCACACTTCCGCCCCTTTCATACCAAGCATATCCTTCATGCGGATAGCCCGTCATTTGCAAAATATTCTTCAATTGATCGCTGATAGATAATACAATCCCGTTTTCATCTGTCTTATAACATTGATTTCCAGATAGTTTGATGCGATCAATATCGTCGCAAACCAAGCTCGTCAGCCAGGGAATGGTATGAATGGTCTCCCCTACCAGAATATCGGTGTTAGGCTGTTGCGTAATCTCATCCCGAAAGACCAACCATACGAAATCACCAGTATCTTCGGGCTTTAGCGAAGTAGTGGCTAAATAATATTTTTCGTTTTTCTTTAATTCCAATTGAATACGCAATGCCGGACGATTATGATTGCCATTCAGCCAAGGCAGATAGTCACCTAATCCTGGCGTCTGAATCCACCAATCTTGTAAATCTTGCCAATTATTTACCAAACTGCCACCTTCGGTAAAGCCAATGATGTTTTGACAAGGATTTTCGGTATAAAATTCTTGATGAAAAATACCACCAGCGCCGCGATCGGTTTCTGTAAAATCAGCCAGTAAAATAAAAGTATAAACTCCGTCCTTCGCAACATGAAAAGGAATGGTATCCAAATAATATAATCCTGATTCTTGGGTTTGATTGGAAAGCCAACAAGTAAAGGCGCTGCGATTAAATGCTTGATCTTCATCTGATAATTCTCCTTCAAGACGATTGGCATAAACGGTAAGCAAGGCTTGATTGGTAGGCTCAGGGCAAACGATTGCAGGTGGCGCGTAGTCTTGTATTTTGATATTTCCCCAACAATTATCACCATTTTTCAAATTGGTCAGATGGTATCGCAATACTTGATTTTTATATTCAGCTGTAATGCGCGTGCCAAGTGAGCGATTTTGCTGATCAAAAATTTCAACTTTCAATTGAAGCGAACAAGCAGCTATCGTGTCGCCATACACCATGTAAGGATTCAGATTGACCTCGCAATTTTCATCCAATGTAATATTGACGGTATCTTTACACCCCAAAGGACAAGACCCTATAACTGTTTCTTTTACAGTGAAGTCGGTTTTTAACTCATAGTTTCTTTCCCATACCCAGAGGAGCAAGGGAATAGCCCACAAGCTTAGGAATTTCAGGCTTTTCATGATCTGGTCGTCTTTAATTTCTCAATCCAATGATACTGTTTTGCTACATAGCGTTTGAATATTTATTTAAAAATGGGGGTTGTTTATTATAATATTTTGATATTATGATATTTTTCTTTCATTCTCCAAATCTCCAAGTCACCGAGTCTCCAAATCATCCTCCCGAAGGCGTCAATGTAATAGTGAAACCCTGCGCTGCAGATATATCAATTCCGCCGTTGTCCGTGCCGCCATTATCCTGCAATTTTACAATAATATTAGCAATTCCAGTCGCATCCTGGTTCGCTTTAAAAGTGAGCGTTCCGTCTGGGGCAATGGAAGGCTGCATCTCAAATAATACCTCATTATCATTACTTTCGATAATAAAAGTTAATGTCTGTAATGTTTCATCAGATGGCCCGGGCATGATGCTGCTTGCCCAAGCCGTGAAGGTTTGCAGTTCTGTGTTAGTTTCGATTGAAATATCAGCACCTTTTACAAAACTCGGCGCGTCGTTCACCGAAAATACACTGATTAAAAGTGTTTGTCGCAACGAAGTATCAATGCCGCCATTTGCCGTGCCGCCGTTATCCATCAATTGAATGACCAGTTCTGCTTCCCCATTTGCATCCGCTTTAGCTATGAAGGTCAACGTGCCGTCCGATGCGATTTCCGGCTGATTTTCAAATAAATCTGTATTATTATTACTCAATATATTAAATGTCAAAGCTTGTCCGATTTCATCCGCCGGACCTGCGCTGATGTCCGTTGCCCAGGGAATTGCTTGTGCGCCAACATCTTCCAGAATTGAAATGTCGGCATCAGCAGTAAAACTCGGCGCATCGTTCACCGAAAGTACACTAATCAAAAGTGTTTGCCGCAACGAAGTATCAATGCCGCCATTTGCTGTGCCGCCGTTATCCATCAATTGAATCACCAATTCCGCTTCCCCATTCGAATCTGTTTTTGCGGTGAAGGTCAACGAGCCGTCTGATGCGATTTCCGGCTGATTTTCAAATAAATCTGCATTATTATTACTCAATATATTAAATGTCAAAGTCTGCCCATTTTCATCCGCCGGACCTGCGCTGATGTCCATTGCCCAAGCAATTGCTTGTGCACCTGCGTCTTCTAAAATCGAGATTTCATTACTTGCCATAAAACTCGGCGCATCGTTCACCGAAAGTACACTAATCAAAAGTGTTTGTCGCAACGAAGTATCAATGCCACCATTCGCCGTGCCACCGTTATCCATCAATTGAATGACCAGTTCCGCTCTCCCATCTGTTTTTGGTGAAGGTCAACGTGCCGTCCGATGCGATTTCCGGCTGATTTTCAAACAACCCATTATTATTTTTTTTTTTTTTTTTAAAAGCCCTGCCCTTCCCCTCCCCCCCCCCCGGGGTGCCGGGGGGCCCGGGGCCGGGGGTGTGCGCCCCCCCCTCCTCCTAAAGGGAAGGGTCGGCCGCGGCCAAAAACCCGGCCCGCCCTCCCCCAAAGTACACTAATCAAAAGTGTTTGCCGCAACGAAGTATCAATGCCACCATTCGCCGTGCCGCCGTTATCCATTAATTGAATCACCAATTCCGCTTCCCCATTTGCATCCGCTTTAGCTGTGAAGGTCAACGTGCCGTCTGATGCGATTTCCGGCTGATTTTCAAATAAATCTGCATTATTATTACTCAATATATTAAATGTCAAAGCTTGCCCATTTTCATCCGCCGGACCTGCGTTGATGTCCGTTGCCCAGGGAATTACTTGCGCGCCTGCATCTTCCAGAATTGAAATGTCGGCATCGGCAGTAAAACTCGGCGCGTCGTTCACCGAAAGCACACTAATTAAAAGTGTTTGCCGCAACGAAGTATCAATGCCACCATTCGCTGTGCCGCCGTTATCCATCAATTGAATCACCAGTTCCGCTTCCCCATTCGAATCTGTTTTTGCGGTGAAGGTCAACGTGCCGTCTGATGCGATTTCCGGCTGATTTTCAAATAAATCTGCATTATTATTACTCAATATATTAAATGTCAAAGCTTGTCCGATTTCATCCGCCGGACCTGCGCTGATGTCCATTGCCCAGGGAATTGCTTGTGCGCCTGCATCTTCCAGAATTGAAATGTCGGCATCAGCAGTAAAACTCGGCGCATCGTTCACTGATTGAATGATCAGCTCTATTAAAGATGTATCCCGATTTCCATCGTCGTCTTCCACAGCAAAAGCAAACATATCATTGCCAATAAAATCTGTATTTGGTTGATAATCAATGGTTGACTCGGTTATTGAAGATGGATTTAATCCTGACAATGCACCATTTTGAGGTGCCTGGATGATCGTAAAAGTCAATGGATCGCCATCAGGATCCAAGCCACCCAAGGTTATGGTTGCAACTTGATCTTCAAGCAAAGTCAAGCCAGCCAGTGGTATGGCAATCGGCGTACTCTGGAAAGAACCGGGCACGAGGGAAGTATTAGGATCGCCACTGCGATTGAGCAGCAGTTGTTTAATATCTTCGTTGCTTATATTTTCAATATCCAATTTATAAAAAATAGTATCATTTGGTCGAGCGGGGCTCACTACTACAGAATCCTTCAGCTTTACTTTAAGTTCAGGTTGTGCAAATAAAGTCATGCCTGCTACCAGAATCAACAGTAAAGTGTTGAAAATCAGGCGAAAAAATTGCAAATAATCGGCTTTACCTTTCCTCATTCAAATCTTGTTTGATGCTTCGTTGTAGTTTATCTCCTACAATACTAGTGCCAATAATTTAGAAATGTTCAAGGGAAATATATTTTGGACGCTCCTATGTAAAAGATTTCCCTTTGGGTTTGTAAAGGGTGTCATCGCACAACAGCATATTTAGAACCTGGGGTGTGAACAGCGGGGGCAGAATTGTTTCATAATGAAGGTGTTATAACACCTCCGGGTACTCATACATTTAATAGCAAAGAGACATAAAAACTTTTATCATCTATCTTTTCTTTTGGCTTTTCTAACAATTTCTAGCCCAATATTTCTGTTAAATTTGCGCCAAAGATTTTTTAGTTGCTAATTTTGCACAACTCAAATACTAAATGCAAACCACTTATGAGAAATTTTTATTATATCTTGGCGCTTGCTATTCTTCCAATTATCTGCTCCGCCCAGCAAAAACAATACAAAGTCGCCTGCATCGGATTCTACAATTTTGAAAACTTGTTCGACACGCTGGACACTCCCGATAAACGAGACGAGGAATTCACCCCGCAAGGTGCTAACCGCTACGACACCAGGATTTATTTGGATAAAATGAATCATTTATCACAGGTCGTTTCTGAATTGGGCATGGAAATCTCTCCTGATGGAGTCGCTATCCTTGGCACGGCCGAGATTGAAAATCGCAAAGTATTGGAAGATTTTGTGCAGCAGCCAGCTATCAAAAGTCGGAATTATCAAATCGTTCATTACGAATCGCCCGACTTACGTGGCATCGATGTAGCGCTACTTTATAATCCTAAATATTTCAAAGTGACTTCCAGTCGCCCAATTCCTGTGCCGCTTTACAACGATAAAGGCGAAAGAATTTATACCCGCGATATTTTGCTCGTTTCGGGGATATTTGATGGTGAGCCTCTGCACATTTTTGTCAATCACTGGCCTTCTCGTAGCGGAGGCGAAGCGGCGACCCAGCCATTGCGCAATTTTGCAGCGAGCTTATGCAAATCGGTTGCCGATTCACTCACTCATCTTGATCCCAATGCCAAGATTTTGGTTATGGGCGATTTGAATGATGACCCCTCCAGCCCTAGTGTGAAAGATGTGTTGAATGCGAAGTCCAAAAAAGAACAGGTGAGGCCTGGTGCTATGTTCAATCCGATGTACGATTTTTATAAAAAAGGTCAAGGAACGCTGGCATATCAAGACGCCTGGAGTTTGTTCGATCAAGTTATTTTATCTTCAGGCTGGCTAAACGAAGATGCCGGCGGTTACCAGTTTTATCAGGCACAAGTTTACAACAAGCCTTATTTGACGCAGTCCACAGGGCAATTCAAAGGCTATCCCTTACGTACTTTCGTCGGTTCTAATTATATGGGCGGGTATAGCGATCACTTCCCGGTGTATCTTTATTTTTTAAAAGAATTGCCAAAGCCCTAATGATATTTTTTTTATAAAAATGTAAAAATTTACATCAAAAATTAATCACCATTCCAACTCCGTTGAGTGAAATTATAATATTTTTGAGCAGTTCTCGCCATTCATCATTTTGAGAAGAATAAATGGTGTAAAATGTAGAGTCGAGCACCAATAAAAAAAGCCCTGAAACATCAGCGATTTACCAAAACCGCGCAAAACATAATCAAATTTTTTATTTACTTTATGATGCTCATATAATAATAAGCCACCCAAAGTATAACTGACGTCCAAACCGAGGTTTAGCATCATCAATTTTTGCGTTTGATAATGTTTATGTATAGAAATTGCTAAATCATAAGTCATTGGATCAGCGTGGTTTGCATTATGCAATATCGCCCAGGCAATGCCGAGATTAATCATATTCCAGGCAGCATTCATATGATGAAAAGACTCTGGTACGCCGTCTTCTAATTTATATGTCAAATAACCACCAATTGTAATATTTGCCAAAGCCCAGCCGCCCAGTACATACGCGTGGATGCGCGTCGTTTCTATGCGCGTTTGATTCAAATCCAGTAAAATAAGGCTATCTACTTGTGCAAAAGCATAGTAGATATTAAAAAAGAAAACAAATATTAAAGCGACCGTTTTCATATTGGCAGGCTTTCGGTTGTAATAATATTCGTTTTTCGATTATAATATTTATATAATAAAAATAAAGCAGCCACCATAATTAAAGAAAACGGGAATCCTGAGCCTACGCCCAACGGCGCAATTGCTAATAGGAAAATGCTCGCACCCAAAATGCCAAGATTGAACCAAAATCCCTTTAAAGACAGCAATAATGCGATAGTCAATTGACCAATCGCTATCAAGGTCACCATCATCTGGACGTGTGCAGCGAACCAACCATTAATAAAGCTGCGATAAATCGGAATTGTCATCGGCGCATATTCGAGATAGACTTCAGGCGTGGTATTAGCAGTGTAAGCATTCACGGCGCTCGCCCAAATAAAAATCAACACGATCGACCATCGCGCCCAACGCGGCGCCTTCCAGGCGACCAATAAAATAAGGATAGCAATTAAATTGGAAATAAGATACGGGATAAAATATTCTTGCAGATACATAGTCGGGAAATATTTGATGAATCAAGCCCAATTTGATGTATCTATTTCAATTTTCAAATGATTTACAACATCATAAAAAATGACATTTATCATTAAGTCAGCAGTATCAAAACACCAATACTGGCGAGGTATGCGACGAAGTACCACACTGCCCGACGACGATCATAGCGCTTGAGATTTTGCCCCTCTTCTTTACCATTCCGAGCAATTTTATTACCCACAATAATTACTCTTAACATAATAAGCGCAATTAGTAAATAAGAAAGTAAATAAATCCGATCCATTAATACCATTTCACCTACATCAGGAAGCGCATCGCTATAAGCTTGCTGCAAAAAAACACAACTCAACAAACCGCCGATTGGCAAGGAAATACGGGCATCTATATAATTAGGATGTACAAATAAGCCACCCAAACTCGCCAAAATTACAACAATTAAAGGCAGCATCAATTTTAATCCAAAATAACTAAATGGGCGATTAATATTTAAATGAAATGTAAAATTGCTAAAAGCCGCACCGCTACGGCCCGGTTCGCCGAAGTTTGTATTATAAAAATTCTCATTCGTAAGTATGTCTGCACCACTTATTTCCCATCCAGGAATGAGTAAATCTTTGCGAAAGAAAACCGTGCTCGTATCAGGAACATACACTAAAGAATCCAGCGGAAAATCTACACTTTCGATGCGAATATCTAAATTATGTTGATCCAAGGGAAAATCATCCAATATAAAAGAATGATAAAATCGCCCTTCCACGCGCATTCCATTATAATGATAGCCATCCGGCAATAGGAGCGGCTCTTCGTTAAATATTTCTTCTGTAAATCCCCATTTTTCTACTGCATTCACAAACTCAATGTTCGTGGGGTCGCGCTCGCCTTTCCACTTAAACCAAATGTAAAAATCAGCGTAAAAAGAGAATTCATCTACATTCAAATCATATAAATTCATCAAGTAAATACCCGTGTAAACTTTTTGGGCATTCGGCGGAAGTTCCTTTGCCTGCAAAGCGAAAGAAATCAACATAAATATCGCCAATATAAGTGCTGTCAATATTGGTTTTTCCTTGATTTTCATGAATTTGTGCTTGATTGCGATTTAAAACTATTTATAATTTGCGATCGCAAATCGATTAATTCTTGTTCTTGTTTTTTATTTAATTTATTTAGTTTAAGCTGCTGTCGCGCTTTTTTATAATATTCAGCATATAAAATGGCGATATAACCTAAAATGGGCATTATAATAAGCCATAATAATCCGATCAAAGGTGTAAATATAAATAATAAAACCATCCATAACAGCCACCAAACCAAGTAAGTACCCAAAGAAATCGCCCAAAAAACTGGCGCTTTGAATTCGGGACGGCGCACCTGCTTTTGCATAATAGCATTGGCAATTGCAATTGGTAAAGCATTCAATAAAATGCCCAATAAAAAAATTGGAAAACCAAGTAATAAAAACAATCCAGCGATTAAAGAAAATCGTTTATTGTGTAATAAAACGGCATCGTTTATGCCAAATTTTTGTAATTCTTTGAAATAAGTCCTCGCTTTATTTAGTAAATTTGTTTTATTATCTATGCTTAGCCCATTTATTTTATCTGCAATATTTTTCTCCGCTTCTAACGATTCTCTTGATGTCCTACAATCGGAAAAACAGGAATTGGGCGCTTCGAGCGATCCATTTGTAATAAATATTCGGTTAATTCTTCGTCGCTCTTTTGTTCAATAATAACAATGCGCTCCGCCATGCGTTTGCTGAGTTCATCGGTCAAATCATTAATCGCCTGATTCTGGTTTTGTTTATAAGTAGAAAGAAATTTCCGAGCAAGAATAGGTTCGCCAAAGTCAATCATCACCTCACTCCTGGAGAATTCCGCATACGTATAATTGACGCCAACCGGCACGATATAAACATCTTCCAGATCAGGATAGCGCTCCAAAGTACCAAGCGCCACGCGGCCTGTGCCTTTTTTGAGTGGGCGAAGGCGTTTTTCGTGCTCGGCGCTGCCTTCGGCAAGGATCATCAAGGTTTTGTTTTCGCGCAAAGCATTATAACAATTATCAAAAGTTTCATAATTATTTTTCACGACCGAAAGCCCACCATCTTTTACACGATATACCGGTAGCATGTGTAAAGATTGTAATAAACTGCGATACAACGGTTTTTTGAAAAAATCGCCCCGCACCAAATAATACAAAGGCCGATCCAAATGACAAGCCAGGATGCAAGGCTCCATAAAGCCCGTAGGATGATTAGCAGCAAGAATAACAGGCTTATTTTGGGAATATGCTGGACATTGGAAAGATAAATCTTCCGATAAAAAACGCGGATGCCAAGCGCAGCAATGGGTCGAACAATCGAATACAGCATATTTTTATGTGCTAAAAAGTCTTTAAAGGGCAAATTTATCAATTGCTCGCAGTACCGAAGGCATTCCTGAAGAATTTATTGCAAATCTGTTATGTTTTATTCCAAAATCAATTTTATAATTTGGCCGCATGAACAAACAAAAACACCTCATCGTGATCGGCGGCCCTACTGCCAGCGGCAAGACAAACTTTTCAGTGGAGGTGGCGAAGCATTTTAATTCTGAAATTCTTTCTTGTGATAGCCGTCAGTTTTTTAAAGAAATGAATATCGGCACAGCCAAGCCTACAATCGAGGAAAGACAAGGCATTCCGCATCATTTTATTGATAGCCATAGCATTTTTGATATGTATAATGTTGGTGATTTTGAAAAAGATGCCCTGGCTTTACTAAATCATATATATAAAAATCATAATATAATAGTAGCGGTCGGCGGTTCCGGATTGTATATCAAAGCTTTATGTGAAGGTTTAGATCAATTCCCGGATGTACCTGAACATATTCGCCAGAAAGTGCGCCAACTCTACGCGGAGCAAGGTTTGGAAGGTTTGCAAAAAGCGCTTCAAAAACTTGATCCGGATTATTATGAAATCGTCGATCAGCAAAATCCGCATCGCCTGATTCGAGCTTTGGAAGTTTGTATTGCCAGCGGGAAGCCTTTCTCCGCTTTTCGCAAAGCGCAATTGCAACCCAGAAATTTTATTCCTATTTACATTCAATTGGATTTGCCAAGGGAAGCATTATACGAACGCATCAATCAGCGGGTGGATGATATGATGGAAAAAGGATTATTAAATGAAGCCAAATCTTTATATCCGCATCGAAACCTTATCACGCTTCAAACTGTTGGCTATCAGGAATTATTTGATTATCTGGATGAAAAAATATCGCTGGAAGAAGCCATTGAAAAAATCAAGCAAAACTCGCGCAACTACGCCAAACGCCAACTCACCTGGTGGCGACGCGATGGCTTTTGGAAAATATTTCATCCTCAACAATTAAATGAAACCATTCAATTTATTAAAAACCACATCATAATATCATAATATCACTACATCACAATATCATTATATCACCACATAAACAACTATATGCTTTGGAAACAATCTTTTACCCTCGAAGGAATGAATCAAATTTCTAAGAATACTTTAGCTGAAAACCTCGGTATCGAATTCGTTGACTTTGGTGAAGATTTTATTGTGGCCCGAATGCCCGTAGATCAGCGTACCAAGCAACCGATGGGCTTATTACATGGCGGTGCAAGCGTGGCATTGGCAGAAACGCTGGGCAGCGTGGCTTCTGTGCTATGCATCGAAGATACTAATAAATCAATGGCTGTCGGCGTAGAAATCAATGCGAATCATTTGCGTCCCGCCACTGATGGCTTTGTTTTTGGCACGGTCAAGGCTATTCGAGTTGGTCGGAATATGCACGTTTGGAGCATTGAAATCAAGGATGAAGCCGAAAAATTGATTTGTGTCAGCCGAATAACAATTGCGATTGTACCAAGATTCTAAGTCCTGCGTTATCAGTACGAAAATTTGACACGCTTACTTATCCGAAACCGATAATATGAAAAAAGTTTATTACACGTTTGTATTATGTACTTTCACCCTATTGCTGAATGCACAATTGAATACCACTTTAATTTCCCACCTGCCCTATGATGCAGAATTGAATGATATTTGGGGCTGGGTAGCGCCGGATGGCACAGAATACGCGCTGGTAGGCGCTCAAAATGGTGTTTCTATTGTCAGTTTAGCGAATCCACAAAATCCCGAAGAGGTAGCATTCGTCCCAGGGCCGTTTTCACGCTGGCGCGACCTTAAAACATGGGGCAATTTTGCATATGTAACAGCAGATGAATCAGGAACAACCGAAGGTTTATTAGTAATTGACCTATCTGACCTGCCCAATAATGTGACTTATTCCAACTGGAAACCGACTATTGATGAAAGAACGCTAACGACCTGTCATAATTTATATATCGATGAAAATGGGATTTGTTATTTAGCAGGTTGTAATATCAATGGAGGTGGTGTGCTGTTTGTAGATGTTGCCACGACACCCGGTACGCCTGCATTTATTGGCAAAGGCCCAAATATTTATGCACATGATGTGTATGTACGTAATAATAAAATGTATGCATCAGAACTTTATGCAGGAAGGTTGAGTATTTATGATGTTTCCAATAAATCCAATCCAAGTTTTTTAGCTTCTCAAAATACGCTTTTCCGCTTTACGCATAATGCCTGGCTTTCTGATAATGAAAAAGTAATATTTACCACCGACGAACGCAGCAACGCCACCGTTGGCGCTTATGATATTTCCAATCTTAGTGATATTAAAGAGTTAAATCAATTCAAACCTGCTTATACCATTGGTTCCGGCACGATTCCACATAATGTACATGTAAAAGATGATTATTTATTAATTTCTTATTACACTGCCGGGGGTGTGATTGTAGATGCTGCTCGCCCGAGCAATCTGGTCGAAGTCGCCAACTGGGACACTTATGCCATTCCTCAAGTCGGTTTTCATGGTGCATGGGGCTTGTATCCTTTCCTTCCTTCTGGAAATGTGTTGATTTCAGATATTGAAAATGGTTTATTTGTTATAAAACCGAACTTAAAAAGAGCCTGTTATTTGGAAGGCAAAATTACGGATGCACTGAGTAACCAAGCCATTTTTGACGCAAGCATCCGCATTTTATCAGATCAAACCAATATTACAAACTCCGACATCAGTGGAAATTATAAAACCGGGCAAGTACAAGCAGGCATTTTCAGTGTAATTATTGAAAAATTAGGTTATCAACCCAAAACGGTGCAAGCTACGCTCCAAAATGGCGTCGTAACAATCTTAAACGCAGCATTGACGCCGCTTTCCACGTATAGCGTGACGGGCAAAGCCGTGAGCAGCGTTTCTGGAAGTTCCGTTGCTGGCGCTAAAGTTATCATTGCCAATGCCGATTATCAATTTGAAACAACAGCTGATAATAATGGTAATTTTTCATTGGGCAGCGTTTATACCGGAGCGTATAATATTACGATTGGTGCCTGGGGTTATTTACATAAAGTTATTAATAATTTAAATATTGATAATAATAAATCCATTACCATCGCTTTGGACGAAGGGTATCAAGATGATTTTATTTTTGACCAGGGCTGGCAAGCACAGAAAGATACTGCGACTGCTGGTTTCTGGGAATTGGGCATTCCACAAGGTACTTTTTATAATAATACATTAGCTTCTCCTAATCAGGATATTGAAAGTGATATTGGAATTTCTTGTTATATAACAGGCAACGTCGGTGGTAATGCCGCCAATAGCGATGTGGACAACGGCAAGGTGCGATTAGTATCGCCTCTGATGGATTTAAGCGATTATGATAATCCGATTTTATCTTATTATACCTGGTTTTTTAATGATGGCGGTGATAATATACCAAATGATAAATTATTAGTAAAAATCTCCAACGGTCAAAGAGTTGTAACCCTGGAAACGATTAGCGAATCGCTGAGCGGATGGCGCGATCAATCAAAATTTGTTTTGAGCAATTTTATAGAATTGACCGAAAACATGAGCGTTATTTTTGAAACTTCTGATATTCCACCAGATAATCATATTGTAAAAGCTGCTGTAGATGCGTTCTTAGTCAAAGAAAGTAGCACAACCCCTACGGAAGAGCCTGTAGTTCAGCAATTACAAATTCAAACATACCCGAACCCTTTTCATTCCGAATTAACCGCAAGTTATCATTTGGATAGTAAAACGAAAGACGCTATATTATTGGTTTACAATGCCATAGGTCAAATTATAGAGCGCATTCCACTTGCCATAAATGAAGGAAATATTACAATTGGTAATAAATGGAATAGCTGCGCTTATTTACTTCGGATTCAAGCAGATGGCGAATTAAGTAATACTATAAAGATTTTAAAGACAAACTAAATAATTTCATAAAATGACACACTGATTATTATGATATTTAAGTTTAACATCATAATAATCAGTGCCCTCCCCAGTCACCTATTCCCCAAGCCACCTCACTGCTTCGGATCGGCACTTACATCCACATCCCCCATTTTATAAGCAATAAAATTCAAATTATTGATACTGCTACTAAAGGTTGGCACTTGAAAAACTGTTGGTAAAAACTCCTTCCAGGGACTGGTCGGATCTGCGAAAGTATAATTATCGCGCACAAAGCGCCACGCGGGAACACCTTCAAATTCTATATCAATCCCTAATGTCATTTTACGAATTCTAATAATATCAATAATACTCAAGGCATCCGAATCATCCACATCTGCCGACAAGAGCTTGAGCGGCGTATCCAAAGGCGTGACCCCCAGAATATGTCGATTAATTAATAAAATATCAAGAATACCAATTCCATTACGTGCATTAAAATTTTTATTAAGCGATAAACCATAAGTTTGTCCAAAAGCCAGGTTTTTAAAACTATACGCCCCGGAAGTATCGGTCACGATGGTAGCGCTGCTGCCACCGACCAAACTCAGACTCACGCCCGACACACCCTGGCCTTTGGCGTCACGCACAAAGCCACTGATAGCGCCTGTGCCATCACCACCTTGTTCCAGCCCATTTAGCAAAGCAACATTACTCGTGTCAGGATCAAGCCAGTCCTTCAAACGCGTTTCAGGTGTGCCGCCGCCTTCCCAGGCAAGGGTAAAGCGATCGTAATATGCTGTAATCAGACTACCACAATCACCCAAGTCTGTACCACCATGCAATTGCCCTACAATCCTGCCGTTTTGATCGAATAAAGCAGCACCGGAAGAACCCGATTCCACTGTGCTGGCATCAAATTTCACACGCAATAAATGACTCTGCGAACTTACTGAAAGTGTATCGCCATTACTATTCAACCAAATAAATGGACTTGGAAACACCGTAGCCGCCTGATTCTCAATAGCAATTTTCTTAATATCGCCTTTCGGATGGTGAATGCTAAACGAAGTGAATGGAGGTGTCGTCTTCCGATCCCAACCATTAAAAAAGACATTATAAGAAGGTGGAATCGCGTTGGGTAATTCCAAAAGTAAAAAATCATTCTCCCGCCGACTGGCGCGTAAGGTACTACCCAGCACCGACTGAAACGCAGGCTCGGCCACGGGATTGCTGCAATTCGGTGATTCGTAATTAAAATCGTAGCGCCAGAAATCGTACATCGGCGTGAAGCCATCCTGACAGTGAAAAGCGCTCAAAATATAAGGCTTCTCATCCAACGCGGTATTGTTGATTAGATTGCCGGTGCAAAAGCCCGTGCCTTCCTGTACTACCACAATAATTCTGCAAATGCCGCGCTTCTGCTGCTGCCAATTCGTACCCTCCGGGCAATTGATATTCTTATTGCAAGCCGCCGCATCCCCAAAACCATTGATGTCTTGCACATCTTTCTCTTGAAGCTCGGTCTTTTTATAAGCATGATCCACCCGAAAAATATGCAACGCGCCTTGCCCTTGCACCGCTTTCGGTTCAAAATACTCCAGAATCGCGGTTTCCCCTTTGATAAAGCCCGTCATGAACGTATAGTTCGGCGTATTGCTCTCGAAAGTGTAAGCACCATGCACCTGACTGGCATCTTCATTATACACAAAAAACGAAGCCCCAGGCGGCAGATAGAATCGATCATACAGCAATAGCAAGCCCTGCGCCTCCTGTGAGCGAATGCGCAAGCGCCAGATACGGTCGCCATTGGGCAGTTCCCACCACTCGCCCGCATTCTCAAAGCCCAAATCCACCTGAATCGGTGCGGCTACACGCTCGCCGGGTCGCTCGCGGTCTTCCTGGATTGCCTTTTTAAGATCGAAATCGCGCAGGGTGACGGTCTTCGCCTGTCCGAGATTGTATTGCGCCTGAAAAGCAGGCGTAAGCGTGAGCGGCGTGCCCCCGTTGCTGATTTGTGCCTTTGCAGAAAACCCAATAATAAGAAATACCAGCCCGAGAATAAGTGTTTGATAGAATCGATACATAGTAATGAATCTTTGTGTAAAACAAATTACAAAAAACAGATGACTTGCGCCCAAGCGCAGCGGTGGTTTGCAAAAGGCAGGCTCAAAACAATCGAAGCTTCCTGCTACAAAGATAGCGATTCGGATGGAAAAAGCAGCAAGCGCCGCCAACAAAAATAAAGCAACTCAAAACGCTTTTGTCCTTTAAAGGAATATATAATATTTCCCAAATTCATTACATTTACAAAATGTATCGGCGCACTTCAGTCGCCGTTTTATACTTTTGACAAATAAAGGTTGCAAATAAAATACTAAACTTAAAAAACATATTTACTATTGGAATATAATGTTTGAAAAGTCCGTAAACCTCTAAAATCAAAGAAATGGTTTTCAAAAAACTTTCCCTAGTAAGTTTAATTATCCTTCTTTTAGGATTTAAGGCTAAGGCATTAGCAGATTTAGTTGTGACAGCCACTACATTTTCCCCCAACGACTATTTCTAAAGGAGCTTATATCACTGTCAATGCAACAGTTGCTAATATTGGTAATATTCCTTCGCAAGCAAATTTCATGTTTATCTATTTTACTCCTGATTTAAATGTGGAAGCCAGCGAGATTATTAGTCGAGTTTCTATAAAAGGCTTAACACCTGGTGAAACACAAAATATTTCCTTTGTCTATCCAATTCCATTGACTTTAAATGCAGGAAAGTATTATATCGGCTTAGAGTTGGATCCATTTAAAATTGTAAATGAAAATAACGAACAAAATATTTACTGCGTCAGCAACAGTGGACAATGCGCACAATTTACGATAAGTAATACAACGGTTGCGAGGCGTAAGCTGCCATATCCGATAATTTTTACTCACGGTTGGACAGGGGATAGCCGTACTTGGGATAGTTTTACTAATGAAGCTAACCGATATTATGGCTGGACATTTGGTGGGAGACTTGATTTTTGTTTAAATCCTGATGGCACCCAATTAAATTCTGACAATTATATATTGAATCTTACAAAAGCTTCCAATATTACGGTAGGGGATTATTACTATGTCAATTTCGATATTGCTACAGATGGGGAACTCTTTGTTGGAAATGATGGAATTCCTTTTAATGATGATTATAGCAATCAATCGGCAGTGGTAAAACAGGGATGGGCGGTTAGAGAAGCTATTAAATTGGTTTTGGAAAAAACAGGTGCAGAAAAAGTAATATTAGTTGGGCATAGTATGGGAGGTCTAGCATCTAGACAATATATTCAAAATCCTATTAATTGGCAGGCTAGTGGACATCAAGTCGCTAAATTGCTTACTATAGGCACTCCAAATGGAGGCAGTAATGCATCAGGAGCAGCCCTAGGGAGTTTTTTTGGATATGATGAACTTTCAGAGGCGGTGAGGGATTTGCGTTATCCTTCAGCTTTTGTTCCTGGGTTATTTCTTTTTGGAGGTATTGAAAATTCTCTTTCATTGTACTATAATGATGATGTAAACTGTAATGGCTTTGTTGGAGATAATATAACAGGTTTAAATCAAAAAGTTTCCCCATCAAATATTGCATACTCTTGTATTGTATCAGACTATACAGGACTAGGGTCGGATGGTGTCGTATTTACTAACAGGGCAGATATAAATAATTATTTGCTTTCCCAGCCTCCATTATCTGTTATTTATGCTGATAAATTTGAGACAACTACAAATCATTTAAATATTCACAAAGAAAACCATTCTACGCTCATCCAAGGTCTTGATGAGCCTTATCTTTATGATTTAGCCTATCCCATAAAGTTAAATACACCTAGTATGGGTTTTATTACAAAGCAAGCTAATAATAATCCCTTGCCCCCGCCGAGTAATCAAATTGATTTCGACGATTACGAATTTACTTTGGAGGAGAGCGGAACTGTACAGCTTCGAATATGGAATATTCCAGTGAATGATTTTGCTGGTTTTATTTTAAACGAGCAATATGATGTTATTTATGAATTACAAAGTGAAGGCAAGAGCAACTTGGAATTAGACATTAATTTAACATCAGGGAAATATTTTTTTGAAATTGGCGGTATTCCTACTGAAAATAGCTGGCGCTTTCCCTATTTATTTCAGCTTGGATTTACTCCTTTTTCAGGCCTAACAGCTGATTTCAATGCAATTACTGCTCAAGGATGTGCCCCCTTGGTTGTTCAGTTCAACAATCAAGCAACTGGTAATCCAACTAATTTTACCTGGACTTTTCCAGGAGGAACTCCATCTACATCAACTGCTCCTAACCCAACTGTCATTTATAGTACTCCTGAACTTACCCTGTATCACTGACTGTGAGAAACACTCAAGGCATTAGTAGATCAGTAACAAAAAGTGGATTTATTACAGTGGGTACAAAGCCAAAAGCAAATTTCACTTATAGTGCCTTGGGAAATAACTTAGTTCAATTTCTTAACACCTCTGAAAATGAAGGATTGAATGCTACTTATCTATGGAGTTTTGGAGATGGAAAAACTAGTATTGAAGCTTCCCCATTGCATCAATATGCAAACTCAGGTTCATTTACTGCTAGATTAACTGTTCAAAATAATTGTGGTAATGAAACGAAAGAGATAGTCGTTTCAAATTTAACTACACGTGTTTCAAGCTTTGATATCTCTAATTCTATTGAAATTTTTCCTAACCCCAATACGGGTGAGTTTATTATAAAGATATCAAATCAGGAAAATACAAAGTTTAATTTAAATTTTTATGACCAATCTGGTAAGCTAGTTTTTTCAAAAACGTTACAAAAGCAATCCAGTAAATTAGAAGAATCTTTAAATTTAGAAAATTTACCGAGTGGTCAGTATATAGTTGAGGTAATTGGAGAGTTTCAAAAAGGTAGCAAGAAAATAGTCATATTTAGATAAGAGTATCCGATTCAACATAAATGGGTTTAGTATTAAGATTAAAAACTTTGGAAGCTTTTTGCAGTTTCCCTCATTACTTGTCATTCCCCTTCCACTACTCGAGCTTCCTCTTCTGCAAAGGAACATTCCTATGCGACAATGAAAAGTCCCTATCTGACAAGGGAAAATTGCTATGCGAGATAGGAAAATTGCTACTTGACATAGAAAAATTCCTATGGCGGAATGGAAAATTGCTATCTGGGATAGAAAGGTTGCTATCAGATAGAGAAACTTTGCCCTCCCGCTACCCGACGTCGAGTAGTAAAAGGGCAATTTAGCGTAAGTAAACTCCAACGTCCTCTGTGGAAGCGCCATTGTCGGTATCATCCGGGAAGACGCCGGGGCGCAGCGGTCCGCGGCCGGGGAAACGTTCACGCAAGTCGTCATAAATCGTCTTCACGCCGGGGATATTCATCTCAGCGGCAAGTTTTACCGATTGATAAAAGAGCAAAGCAGTACTATACGCTTCGCTACCCGCCAGCAGTTTGGTGTCGTTAATACCTTCGATCAAGCTTAACAGGGGTCGCTCGATGGTGGTAAGTTGATCCATGAGTGAGGTCTTTGTCGAACTCGATCACATTTAGAAAAGGCGGCACCAGATGGGTATTGCTCTTGGAATAATCGAGCGATTTGTCCACAAAAGGAAACTGCGGTCGCCCATTTTGGGATGGGCGCGGCGTTCATCGAGGGTCATATTGACCAAGAAAGGCAAATTGTGCTGATTACAGCGACTGCGTCCATAATTTCCCGCATAGCCTTGTCGGTTAGCGTAACCGAGATTTGATTGTGTTGAGCCATAGCCAACTACTTTTTTTATGGTGAAGTAATAAAATGACCATTTCACCTAATTGTAGTCGCTGTGTTATTGGGTGGGTATTAAGAAGATGTAAATAAGTAGGACAAATATATAATAAAGTTCAATTAGATGCAATAGGGCTTGGGCGTTGATAAAGAAGGCTTCGGAAATCTTGAAGATTTCCGAAGCCTTGTAATGATACTATGTCTTTATAGGATTTTCAATTGTTTCTTTGGGAGATTGGGGGGGGTTAATTTTCTTTTCTGCCAGTATTTTCGGGTAGCCCAGAAAATAACAGCCATAATCAAGACGACCGGCCAAATCGTCACTAAGCCGATCATCAGATTTAACAATAATTGCCAGCCATTAAAAATGCCTTCGCCTACACGACCCCAAAAGTTGGCACGCTCTACATTGGGCAAAACAGATTCATCAAATATCGTCAGTTCTATGGTGCTGAATTGCACTTGATCTTTAAGCACCCGCAGTTGCGCTTCGGTGGACTCCATTTCTTCGATTTCTTCATTCAGTTTGTCGCTCACGGCGAGCACGTCTTCCACATTTTTGGCGGATTGTAACAAGCTGCGATATTGCGCGATCACGGCGCGTTTGGAGGCAAGGCGGGTTTCCAGATCGACGTACTGACGAGTAACATCGTCCACGCTGATGCTTTTGCCATAAACGAAGGAAGCGATCCGCTCCAGCTTGCTCAGAAAAGCATCAAAATCAGACGGCAAGACCCGAATACTAAAATGGTAGCGATAACCATCGGAAGTTTGGTTTTGGGCTTCGTTGCGAATCTCCGCCTGGTATTGCGCTACCATTTCATTGAGTTGCTGCCGGGCTTTATCATAATTTTCGACCTTGATATCGATCTGAGCGCTTCGGACAAGCTTTCTGTTGTTAGTTTTCGACTCAATTTTTTGATTATCCTGTTCGTCGGCGTAAGCCAATAACTGTGGCTGAGGTGGCGTGGACGGGGTCATAGACCTTGGAGCTTCGATATCAAAATCATTCTCAGCACCAGCCATATCCATATCTCCACTTAAATCACCACTGGATTGCAGACCAATTGTAGAATCAGATTTATTTGATTGATCACAGGAAAATAAAATCAGGGCTAAACAACAGACGATAAATGCTTTCATAAAATGCTGTTTTTGATAAAGATGCACTTTTCACGAAAAAAGCACAACGAAACGAAAGAAAAATTTAACATCGGCTTTAACTGCCAAAATGTCATTTTTGCTGATAAAAAATCTTTATCTTTGCGAACCGATTTGCGAAATATTCGCTTTTATACTTGAAAAAAGCATAACAATTAGCAATTTTAAAAGATGTTGTACGACGATAACCCAACGCTGGTGGGCATCCAAAAAGAGATCGACGAAAGCAAGCAGGGCGAGGTGTTCTTTGACGAACGACCAGTGGACAAGCTGTCGAATGGCAAGCATTTTTATATCGAGAGCTACGGCTGCCAGATGAATTTCAGCGATAGTGAGATCGTAGCGTCTATTCTGTCGGAGATTGGTTATGGCGCTACCCGCGACATCGAATCGGCGGATTTGATTCTGATCAATACTTGCTCCATCCGCGAAAAGGCAGAGGAAACCGTGCGCAAGCGCTTGCGGATATTCGATAAAATGAAGCAACAGCGCCCCGGCACGATGGTCGGCGTCTTGGGTTGTATGGCCGAGCGCTTGAAAAAGAAATTCTTAGAAGAGGAAAAGCTGGTGGATATGGTCGTTGGGCCTGATGCGTACCGCGACCTGCCCAATCTCGTTGCTGGCGCTGAAGACGGCGAAAAAGGCGTGAATGTTTTCCTTTCGAGAGAAGAGACCTATGCTGATATCAGTCCGCTGCGCCTGGATGGTAATGGCGTCACAGCGTTCATTTCGATCATGCGGGGTTGCGATAATATGTGTTCGTTTTGCGTCGTGCCGTTCACGCGTGGGCGTGAGCGCAGCCGCGATGCCTTTAGTATTGTAGCCGAAGCGACCGAATTGTACGAGCGCGGCTATCGGGAAGTGACTTTGCTGGGTCAGAATGTGGATTCTTACAAATGGGAAAACCCTGAAACCAGTAAGGTCGTCAACTTTGCGCAATTGCTGGAAATGACAGCTTTGGTACATCCTGATCTACGGATTCGCTTTTCTACTTCCCATCCGAAGGATATTACAGACGAGGTGTTGCACACCATAGCCAAATACGAAAATATTTGCAATTATATTCACTTGCCGGTGCAAAGTGGCAATAGCCAGGTGCTGGATCGCATGAACCGCACCTACGACCGCGCATGGTATATGGAGCGCGTGCAATCTATTTATAGAATCATACCTGATTGCGCGATCTCTTCTGACATAATTACAGGTTTTTGCGGCGAAACCGAAGAGGAACATCAGGATACGCTGAGTATGATGGAGTTTGCGCATTACAGTATGTCGTATATGTTTGCTTATTCCGAGCGCCCGGGCACGCCTGCTGCGAAGAAGTTCAAAGACGATGTACCAGAGGGAGTCAAGAAACGCCGCTTAGATGAAGTGATTCGTTTGCAAAATCAATTATCGTACAAGCATAATCTTGCCGATATTGGGAAAACCTTTAAAGTATTAATCGAAGGCGATTCCAAGCGTTCCGACCAGGAATTCAACGCCGCAATTCGCAAAATAAAATGATTGTTTTCCCGAAAAAGGCGACTTTGAGACCCGGAGATTATGTGACCGTGCGCGTGACCGACGCGACGAGCGCGACGCTAAGGGGGGAGATTGTATAAAATAATTATTAATTAATGCTGCTGATTGTCAATCACTTGAATGAGTCCGACATCTGACATCTGGCATCTAAAATAAGAAATGGATAATTTACAATCTATAAAACAACGTTTTGGCATCATCGGGCAGTCCGAGTTATTGGATCGGGCCTTGAGCACGGCGGTGCGCGTGGCTTC
>JADJNW010000004.1 GCA_016714085.1 Saprospiraceae bacterium | reverse complement strand
TCTTACACGTTGAACAAGACGACAATGAAAACTAACGGACAGAAAAGAAAAAACAACCGATAACACGGGCTTTGCGTCAGGCGGGGTGACGTGCAAACTTGAAGCTTTGTGCTTCTATTCAAGTGTAGTGCAGGTTAAAAGTTTTGTGCTCCCAAACCCGCCCGAACGCAAAGCCCGAAAACGTTGCACATCATACGATTAAAGACGCTCCTAACTTAACCAACCAAAAATAAATGACAGACCATACAAACGAAGGGCATTTAGATCATCCTTCAGACGAAATTATCCCTACTAAAGATGCGGAGGCAATCAACAGGGAATTTATTGAAATACCTGCACATACACATACTCTGAGAAAGAAGCTGAACAATTATTCGAGGCTTGGATGCTGGGGCATCGACTTTTTTGTACCAATGGTAATTATGAGGATTATTTAAATGCCGTCCAACCATTAAGGCAAGATAGCATTTGCCGAAAATTATTTGGTTATACCTACGAATCAACGATTACGGAAGAAGACCGCAAAAATTATATACAGCAACAGGAATTATTTACTAGGAATGGATATTTTGATGCCACAAGTGGCTTGTGGGTTTATATCGAGCATTTTGATAAAACCCTGCAAAAAATAAATTGTCCTGTTTTGGCATTATTTGGGGAGAATGATTCACAGGTTGATTGGCGCAAAACAAAAAAATTATATGAAGCAACGATTGGAACGAATCCAAACGCCGTATTGACAATAAAAACATTCGAGAATTGTAATCATAGTTTGCAAAAATGTATTACCTGTGGCTATCAGGAAGATTTATCGACATTAAAATGGCAAGCTTGTGATAGTTATTATGATACGATAATCAATTGGTTAAGAAGTCACAACATAATAGACTAGTTATTATCAATACAATGTAGCCATAGAGGCAGACCAGCAGCTAACTGAATCGCTCACTATCATCTCTAATCATATAAAATAATGAATCTGAACAATGTAAAAATGAATGTGATTGAAAGGGCTGGCAATGGCGTTGTAAATCAATCCACTATTTTCACTTTTTCACAAACGGATCATATTGTTTCTGCCGCTTATTCGGGTGGGCAAATCCTTAAAGGCTTTCTGGTCGGCACATTGCATCAAGATAAATTGGTTTTTAGCTATTGCCAATTGCAGACAGATGGAAAAATGGATAATGGAAATTCGGAATGCGATGTATTCTTACATAATGGAAAGATTAGATTGGTGGAGCATTTCCTGGGCTTCCAGAAATGGTGAAAGGCGTAAATATCTTCCAGGAATTATAAATTCCCGTCTCCATTGAAGCCTGGTTAAAATGTAAATATTATTGAGATGAAATAGAATCAGATGAAAGAATATATCAAAAAAATAAGATCGAAGCTTGGAAATGAAAAATTCATTCATCCGGCAGCAAGAATCATAATTGAAAATAAGAATCAAGAGATATTGGTCATAGAAAGAGTAGATAACGGCCGCATCGGCATACCTGCGGGTGCGCTTGAAGAAAATGAAACGATTGAAGAATGTATCATAAGGGAAGTAAGAGAAGAAACCGGTTTAAAATTAATTGAACTGGAAGTAATAGGCATCAGCTCCAATCCTGACACAGAGACCGTTGAATATATGAATGGAGATAAAATCCAATATTTTACGGTTGAGTTTTATTCAAATAAATGGGAAGGATCCATAAAAATAGGCGATAAAAATGAAGTTAGAAAGGCTAAATTTATGGACATAGCAATCATTAAGCATTTGCCGAAAAACGAATGCTCCGCTTTTGAAAGCTTGGCTTATTATCGAAAGCATAAAAAAATAATGCTAAAGTAAATAGGCATTATTCTTTTCCTCAAACCTATAAGGTTTCTTAAAACCTTATAGATTCTGTGTAGTAAGGTATATATCGACAGATCACTGCCAATATAGTAGTATTAGGCATCGTAAAACACAACCTTTTTTGTGGGAAAAATTCCATCTATTTGTGTCGAAAATAGGTAGGACGCGTTACTTTTTTGAAAAAATAAGACAGAAGTATGAAAAAACATTCTATTTCCCTCGGTTGTATCCTTCTTTTTGTTTCCAGCCTATTTGCTCAAAATGAAATAACAGATCAGGTCGATTTGCATATCAATTGCAATGCTTGCGATATGAATTATCTGCGCCAGGAATTGGGCTATGTAAATCATGTGCGCGATCAAGCCCTGGCGGATGTGGAGCTTTTTGTCAATCGGATCAATAATGGCGGCGGCAATACTTATGAATTGACCTTTAGTGGTAAAAATGGCTACGAAAAAATCCATCAGGAATTGACGTACAATACCCCACGCACTATGACCAGCGATGAAGTACGGTCGGGCTTGCTCAAATATATTGAAGCGGGATTAGTGTCTTATCTGATGCAATCGGGTATGGATGATGCGCTGAAACTTTCGGTGACACCACTCAAAAAAGAAGAACGTATCAAACCGGTGCAAAGCGATTCCTGGAATTATTGGATTTTTGATGTACGCGCGGGCGCCAATATTGGTAAAGAATCGAACCAAAGTAATACCGATCTTAATTTTGGCTTTAATGGAGAGCGTGTAACCGAAGAATGGCGCATCCGCAACGATGTGGGGATCAACTACACCGAGAAGCATTTTAATAGCGGCGACGATGAGATCGTCAGCGTACGAAAAAATCATTATTGGAGCGGAGGCATCGTCAAAAGCCTGGGCGATCATTGGTCGGCAGGCGTTTTTGGTTATATGGGGCATAATACTTATAATAATATTGATCTTTCATATAATATAAGGCCTGCGGTAGAGTATAATGTTTTCCCTACCGCGAAGTTATTCGGCGCGAAGTTACACTTGCGTATAAAGTTGGGTATGTGCAAAATAATTATTTAGACAGTACGATTTACAATGAAATTCGAGAGAATCTTTTTAATCAATCCTTATCAATGGAAGCGCGTTTTCGCCAACCCTGGGGTGATATTTTTTCCACACTGAGTGCTTCTAATTATTTACATGATTTTTCAAAAAATCGGGTCGAGTTGGATAGTCATATCTCGGTGCGCGTATTTAAAGGTTTTGCGGTACGAATGTCAACAGAAGTGGACTTGATCCGCGACCAAATCAGTCTGCCTGCTACGAGTGCTTCGCTCGAAGATTTATTGCTTCAGCAACGACAAATCGCTACCAATTTCAGGATGCGCATGGGATTTGGCATCAATTATACTTTTGGTTCTGCTTTTAATAGTGTCGTGAATACGCGATTATAAAGATGTAAAGAAAAGCGATATCATTACTTTAAATGGTGATATCGCTTATAATTCTTTTAATAACTCCTTGACAATCAAGGTTAATTTTGGTTCTGCTTTTTCTACGACAGCAATCACATCTTCCAAAGATACTTCTTTAATCACTTCCGGCGGGTAAGATTGATTCGACACCACGGAGGCAACAAATACGGGCAATCCGCTATGTCTTGCCACCAAGACCTCAGGAATCGTGCTCATTCCCACCACATCACCACCAATTCGATGCAAGAATACATATTCCGCAGGCGTCTCCAGATTCGGACCTTGCAAGCCTACATATACGCCTTCGTGCGCTCGAATGCCGTTTTTTTCTGCAATTTGTAATGCCCTGGCATTCAAAGTCCTATCGTATGTTTTTAGCATATCAGGGAAGCGCGGGCCTAAGCGTTCGTCGTTCTCTCCTCGGAGTGGATTTTCAGCATGCAAATTGACATGATCTTTCACAAAGACAAGGTCGCCACCAAAAATATGCGGACTCGTACTACCTGCTGCATTGGATATGAATAAATGCTGGATGCCGAGAAATTTTAAAACCCGAACGGGAAACGTCACCTGCTTCATCGAGTAACCTTCATAATAATGAAAACGCCCGGACATAGCAACGATAGGCTTTTCAGCAAGGTATCCAAAGACCAATTGCCCTTTATGACTTTGCACTGTGGAAACCGGAAAATGCGGAATATCTTTATATGGAATAGTCGCAGCGACTTCAATTTCATTAGCCAAATTACCTAAGCCCGTGCCAAGGATAATCCCGTAATTTGGTTGAAAATCAGTCTGTTGCCGAATAAAAGCGACTGCTTCTTGTATTTGTTCGAATAGCATAGTTGAAGGTTTCAGGTTGCAAGTTTAATAAAAACCTCCAACTTCTAATCTGCAACTTCTAACCTACAACTTCTAACCTATAACCTATAACCTCCAACTCAATCAACAACCATCGTTGCCCTATCCAATTCCTGTTGGCGAATCTGCTTTGGTAAGGCTCGATATTCGTATTGCTGATTGCGCAATTGTGGCGTGAACCCTGCCTCCTGAATCGCTTTTTGAATGCCATCCGCCGTGAAACGGAAATTCGCACCCGCCGCCGATACTACATTTTCTTCGATCATAATGCTACCAAAATCATTTGCGCCAGCGTGTAAGCACAACTGCGCTACCTGTTTACCCACCGTCAGCCATGACGCTTGAATATTAATAATATTTGGCAACATGATACGACTCATAGCAATCATACGCACGTATTCATCACCTGTCACCGTGTTTCTCGCTCTTTTCAGCTTCCGCAAAATCGTGTCTTCATCCTGGAAAGGCCAAGGAATAAATGCTAAGAATCCTTTGGCATCTGCTGGTTTTTCGGATTGCACTTCGCGCATAGCGACCAAATGTTCCATCCGTTCCAAATTGGTTTCGATGTGACCAAACATCATGGTAGCAGAAGTGGTCAAACGCAATTGGTGCGCGGCACGCATCACATCAAGCCATTCCTGACCGCCACATTTTCCTTTGGAAATCAACCGACGAACCCGATCACTCAAAATCTCCGCACCTGCACCCGGCAAGGAATCTAATCCTGCTTCCTTTAAAGCTTTTAATACTTCGTAATGTGTTGATTTCTCTAGCTTTGTGATGTGCGCAATCTCAGGCGGGCCGAGCGCATGAAGCTTCAAAGTCGGATATAATGCTTTTAATTGCTTAAAAAGATCAACGTAGAAGCTCAAACCCAAATCAGGATGATGCCCGCCTTGCAGTAGCAATTGGTCGCCACCAAATTCAAAGAGTTCGTCAATTTTCTGTTTGTATTCGTCAATCGAAGTGATATAGGATTCTTCATGTCCTGGCCGACGATAGAAATTGCAAAACTTACAGTTGGCGATGCAAACGTTGGTCGTATTGGAATTGCGATCAATAATCCAGGTCACCACATTATTCGGCACATGATGTTGGCGCAAGGCATTACCCACGTACATCAATTCGGCGGTCGTCGCATTTTCAAACAAAAACACGCCTTCCTCCGCACTGAGAAATTCCAGATTTAAAGCGCTATGTAGTAAATCGTTGATACTCATGTTTTTGAATTTGGCGGCAAGCTATGAGCTACAAGAAGCAAGCTTGCTTGTCGCTTGTTTTTCACACAACAAAGATAAGAAAGCAGAGTTGACAAAGCAATCAAATATTTTTCAAAAAATTCTGAAAGTTTAGAAAACGACCTCCTGTAATTAGCTCGATATATAAATAAAAATTGCTACAGCCCATATTTAGTAGCGCTGCAGCAATTCATAACCTATCTACAATTAAATTAATCTATTTATCCAATGGCGCTAAATGGTTTTTCACAATCCATTCACCTACTTTATTACCTAACTCCAATCCTTTGGTACAAGAGAATCGGAAATGAATGCCTGCTAACACGCGGGATTCGGCATTTTCATTAGCAGCCTGACTAAAACGCTCGAACGTACGACTAGAACCAGCGGGGCTTGCGGTAGGAGATGCAAACGTAAACTTAACATTGTCTCCCAATACTTCTGCTAATACGGTGGCGGCAGCACTGCCCAGCGCGCTATGCGTGGACGGATAGTCATGCACGGGCGGTGTAGGTTCGCTTGGTTCCCATTGCAAATCGGCTTCCGTATTTGAATTACCATCGTTTTCTGCGCCGCGAATGGCGGTGTAAGGCCTCCAGAAATTATAATGGAATTTAGAATCCCATCCTGCAATATAAGCATCCGCCAAGGCCATATCTACCAGTGCAAACAGTCTAGCCGTCGCCCACAAGTCTAAATTCTGCGAAACCAACGCTGCACGAACTACCCGATTCCAACCGCTTTCCGAAAATTCATACCAAAATTTAGCAATTGCTGTCTGTTCGGCGCTTCGATAAGGGCTGTCCTTCTGTCCGATGCGTTTCACTTCATTAAAATCCTGCGTGTACAATTCGCTATTCAAAGCAGGGAACGGTGTAATGCGAAACTGCGCTGGTTTTTGCAATCCGAATGGCTGCATGGTGCGCCATTGGGGCGCGAATACAAAATCAAATGGTGGAACAGCTTGATACACACCTGGTTCTGAAGATACTGGAACGGCAGCAATCGGATCATCAAATGCCCCATCATTTTGACAAACGAACTGACCAATATTTCATAAGCGGCGGTTGCTGCGGCTGCAATTGGATCAGCATCTTTATCTTTCTGATGAAATGCGTAGGTCTGATACTTCGGCACAATGGCGTTCAGTGCGTCGTGCATAGCAAGGTGCGTCATGGCATTGATTCTGGAAGCCAGCAAAGAGTGTTGGTAGGTAGTCCCGCCCATAGCGTCGTAGGCAGTTACATTCCAGTCAAGGATAAGCTGATTCGAGTACTTCGCTAGTTCCTGATCTGTTTCAGGGGCGCTAATAGCATTGGTCTCTTTACAAGCCGTAAAAACGACCAAGAGTGTCAATAATGCAATGAAAAAACGAAAAGTTTTCATGTGTCGAGTGATTTTTGATTAAACAATTTTTAAAAAAAGTCTTGGGTGATTTTGATAACACAAAGGTAGCGGCATTGCCAAAGGCGTGCTTTGCCAAAACGGAGGAAGACTTTTCCAAAAAGGATTATTCAAAACGAGAAGTGGGAAAATTCGGTTGTCGTTTTGATCGATAAAAATGCCTGTTTTACTAATCAAGCAGCTTTAAAAAAGAATAAACTAGGGTCATCCAAGTATAAAATAGCCTCTTAGAACATTCAAATACCCTCCTGGAGTGTTATACTACCCTTTTAGAATATTCTGATACCCTTCTAAAACGTTACAACACCCTCCTGGAATGTTCAAGAACCCATATATAACGTTCTAGTACCCTCCTGGAACATTAAATGACCCTCCTGGAACGTTCAAATACCCATCTAGAACATTCAACCCTGTTAAATACCCTCCTTAGAATATTCAATGACCATCCTGGAATGATAAATTAGACTTGTTTAAGCATAAAATAGCTTTTTAGAATATTGTAGTATCCTATTCAAATGCTCAATGCCCCTATTGGTAAGTTCGGATAGCCTATATCAGCAATCAGATACCCTAGGTCAACGCTGATTTGTACAACCAGCAGTATTTTATGCTATGGTTTTTAGTTCAGTTAACGTACCATACTTGGCGCGAAGCCATAAAAATTGCGGAAAGCCTTGGAAAAATTAGCGGTAGAACTATAACCCACTTCAAAAGCGACATCTGTAATCATACGGTCGGGTTGTAGCAGCATTTCGCGCGCGTGCGACATACGTTTTTCCTGCACGAGCTTCATCAAGCTAGTACCGAAGAGTTTTTTAAACCCGTATTTTAATTTAAACTCATTGATACCAAACTGGCGGCAAACGCTATACAGCGAAACATCATCTAGAAATTGGGTAGAAGCATATTTGTGAATATCATGCAAAACCTCAATATCCTTTGTATTTAATTGATCAATACGAAGGTCTTGTGATGCCGCTGTGCGAAATTCATAAATCAGAAAGCTCAACAGCAATTTGAGTTGCGATTCTAAATACAACAAACGGAGCGTCCCCTCAAAAGGGCATTGAATGATATTCATCAAAATACCACGTACTTCCGGCGATATGATGCGTCCATTCTGTGTCGTATCAAAATAAGTGCTGTTTTCAATCTGATCAAAAAACCAACGCGTATATTCATCGCCCTGTTCGAGATATTTTTGTACAAAAGGCACTTGCAGCTTGATCATTAGTTTTTCTACATGATGATTTTCCCGCAAAAACATTTGTGACTCAAAACTTGGGTAAAAATTAAGAGAATAGTGATTGCTGGGAAATTCGAGCAAATCTTTTCCGAAAAAAGCACTACCAGAAAGATGGAAAAGCATACAAATCACAGGGTCTTCCCGCCGAGTAGTAAAAGTAAAGGCTTCTTCCTGCGTCTGATAAATGCCGTGAGAGATGATAAAATCGGCAAAGCGTTCGGTGCGAATGTGGATATTGCTCTGAGTCGGCGTGACTACATCCACCTCACAAGTGCGGTATTGGGTGAAGTGCAGCTTCAATTCTTGCTGCAAACCTTCAAAGGTCTGTACTTTCATGATTCAGTCGGGTGTTCGATTATTTTTGGTGATTTCAGGCATTAAAACGATTCCTTATTCATTTTAGTTTCAATAATTTCATTTCTTTAAACCAGAAGCATCAAACCAATACTTGCATTTTATTGTTTTTGGTTGTATCTTTGCGCCAACGATGGAAAAGAGACCAGAGGGAACGTGATGTTCCCTCTTTTTTTTGTACGCAATTGAACGACCGTGGAAGCTCGAATCGCCGATTTGTTGGATGAAAAGTTTAAAGAACCGGAATTTGCCGATTGTTTTCTGATTGATATTAACTATTCGGAAAAAGCCAATAAACTCGAAGTTTTTATCGATAGCGATAGTGGTGTGACTTTTGAAAAGTGCCAGCGGATCAGCCGTTATTTGGAATCATTTCTGGATGAGGATTTGATGCTGGGTGATAATTATACGCTCGAAGTTTCGTCGCCGGGTCTTAGCAGACCGCTCAAATTACCCCGGCAATACCGCAAAAATATTGGGCGCGACTTGGAAGTGACGCTCAAAGCGGGCATAATAAAGACGGGAAAATTGATAGAAGCAAATGATTTTGCAGCCACGCTTGAAGAATTGGTGGTGACGAAAGAAGGCAAAAAAAAGAAAAAAGAAATCGTACAGACGATTATTCCGTTTGAGGATATTAAAAAGGCAATTATAAAAATTCAATTTTGAAATAAACCTTATCTGTCAATGGTTATCAGGGTGTTGCTGGTGACCAAATAATAGATAACCGATAACAATAAATTTTATGAATTTAGTAGAAAGCTTTGCGGACTTTAAAGCGGGTAAAAATATAGACCGCCCAACAATGGTGCGCGTATTGGAAGATGTATTTCGTACCCTGATTCGCAAAAAATATGGCTCGGATGAAAATTTCGATGTGATTGTGAACACGACCACGGGTGACGTGGAATTGTGGCGCGTACGCGAGATTGTACCAGATGGAGAGGTGACTGACGACCGTAGCCAGATTTCTATCTCTGAGGCCTTGTCTATCGATGAGGATTATGAGATTGGCGAAGAATGCTATGAGCAGTTGTTCCTGGAAGATTTTGGACGCCGCGCCATTATGGCTGCTCGCCAGACGCTCATATCCAGAATCATGGAATTGGAAAAGGATGAAGTATATCGCAAATACAACGAGCGCGTGGGTGATATGGTAGCTGGTGAGGTAAGCCAGGTAATGAAAAAAGAAATCCTTTTGCTCGACGATGCTACTGGTAATGAATTGATTATGCCGCGCAGCGAAATGATTAAAGGTGATTTTTTCCGAAAAGGCGACATGGTACGCGGTGTGATCAGAAAGGTGGAAATGAAAAACAATACCCCGGTTGTTATTGTATCGCGCACGGATAATGAATTTTTATCAAAATTATTAGAGCAGGAAGTGCCTGAGATTGAAGATGGTCTGATCGCCATCAAAAAAATTGTACGCTTGCCCGGCGAACGCGCAAAAGTGGCAGTAGAATCTTATGATGACCGCATTGACCCTGTGGGCGCCTGCGTAGGCATGAAAGGCTCAAGGATTCACGGTATTGTACGAGAACTGCGTAACGAAAATATTGACATTGTAAACTATACTAATAACACTTCGCTCTTTATACAAAGGGCGCTTACGCCTGCAAAAACGAGCAATATTGACCTGGATATGGAAGCCCGCCGAGCAGCAGTGTATCTTGATCCTGATCAAGTATCATTGGCCATTGGCAAAGGTGGTACCAATATCAAGTTGGCTAGCCAATTAACTGAATTTGAGATAGATGTGTTCCGCAATACACAGGAAATTGAAATCGACGATGTTGAATTGGATGAATTCTCCGATGAAATTGATGAATGGGTAATCGATGCTTTCAAATCCATTGGCTGCGACACTGCGCGTAGCGTCTTGGCTTTGAGCGTTGAAGAATTAGCACGTCGCACCGACCTGGAAGAAGAAACAATCCGCGAGGTAGTACGCATCCTGGAAGAAGAATTTGAAGAATAATAAGCCAAAAAGTCGGGAACTCTTTCTGAAAAGTAATTGTTTCAGCCCACGAACAAAGCAAAGAAACAATCGTTTTTTGTGAAAGAGTTACCGATACATGGTTTTTACTATTATCTTTGCGCCGGAAACGCGAAGCAACTTTATTTTATTTGTTCGATTGGCGAAAGCTTTCTAAGAATGAACCTTTTGATTTTATTCATCCAAAAAAGATAGTAAGATATGTAAAGGACATTAATGTGCATAAGCTTTTGTCTATCAACAAGCGTTGTCAAAGCACTAAAAACTAAGAATGACATTACGTTTAGTTAAGATAGCAAAAGAGTTAAATGTGGGTACGTCCACCATTGTGGATTACCTTAATAGTCATGGGTTTGAAATCGAAGACAAGCCCTCGGCTAAAGTTACCGATGAAATGCATAATATCCTGATTAAAGAATTTTATAAAGATCGGGATATCAAAGAACAGGCCGACCAATTGATCATTGGGAATCGTCCGCTCACCAAGAAAGATACACCTCCGCAGCCTGTGGTGTCAAAAATTGAAAAGCCTGCACCCAAAGAAGAAGTTGTTAAGCAGACGGATGCGACTCCTTCATCAGAGGTAAAAAAGGAAGAAGTAATAGAGGAAAGACCTCGTTTGCTCAAATCTACCTTAAAAATACTGGGCAAAATAGACCTCGACAACAAAAAAGGCAAGCCGGAACCAAAGCCGATCGAAGAATCGAAGGTCGAGCAAAAACCGCAGGAAAAAGCTGAAGTCGAACCCCAAGCAGAAAAACAAGCGCCCATCGAAGCCAGCAAATCTGCTGCTGAAACGCCTCCGAAAGTTGAACAAGAACAAAAGGAAAAAGAAAAGCAAGAGGAAAAAACGCCAGAGAAACCTGTTGCTCCCAAAGTAGAAGCGAAAACAGACGAGAAGCCTGCTGCACAAGATGTGCCGGCTGAGAAAGAAAGCAATGGGGAAGAAAAACCTGCTGGACAAGAATACTTCCGAGCAGAAGCGCCGGAATTACGCGGATTAAAGATTTTGGGTAAAATCGATACCGATAAATTTAAAAAACCGCAGAAGAAAAAAGAAAAGGAAGTTCGAGATAATCGCGACAACAAAAATCGAGATAACCGGGATAACCGCGACAATCGTGGTGGGGATAACAAAGATCGGGATAAGCCCAAGACAGAAGTTGCTTCGGATGGTAAAGACAAGAATAAGCCTGCTGTTCCAGGTGATGATAAAAATAGAAATCGTCAAGGTGGCACTCCTCAGAACAATAACAACAGCGAAGACGCCCGCAAAAAGCGCAAACGCAAACGCAAAAAAATAACCACAGCCACAGAAGGCGGTGGGGAAAGAAGAGGCGGTGACAATCGGGATAATAATAATAACAATAATAAAACCGAGGTGGCGGTGGAGATCGCAGAGGTGGTGGAAATGATAGAAACCGCGACAATCGCGGCGGACCTCAACGCGATGATTCTAAAGAAGTATCGCAAAAACAAGTAGAAGAACAAATCAAAGCAACGATGGCGCGCCTCTCCGGAGGTGGAAAGAAAAAGCGCCAGAAGATGCGCCGCGACAACCGTGAACGCCTACGCGAACGGCAAGAACAATTAGAACAAGAAGGTCAAACTGGCAAACTGGAAGTTACAGAATTCGTTTCTGTTTCTGAGTTGGCAAGCTTGATGGATGTAGCAGTTACAGATGTTATCACAGCTTGTTTGAATCTGGGCGTGATTGTTTCTATCAATCAGCGATTGGATGCTGAAATTATTGAATTGATTGCCGAAGAATTCGGACATGAAGTAGAATTCATTAGTGTTGAAGAACAAGACGAAGAAGAAGAGGAAATTATCGATGCCCCTGAAGACCTCGAACCGCGCGCACCTATCGTTACGGTGATGGGTCATGTTGACCACGGTAAAACCTCTTTGCTTGACTATATCCGCGAAGCAAATGTGGTATCAGGTGAAGCTGGAGGTATCACGCAGCATATTGGTGCTTATGAGGTAGAAAAAAATGGCAAGAAAATTACCTTCCTCGATACGCCTGGTCACGAAGCCTTTACCGCTATGCGTGCTCGTGGCGCTAAGATTACCGATATTGCGATTATTGTAATTGCTGCGGATGATAGCATCATGCCTCAAACGCGCGAAGCCATTAGCCACGCACAAGCTGCCAACGTTCCGATGATTTTTGCTATCAATAAAATTGATAAAGCAGGTGCTCAACCTGAAAAGATCAAACAGGAATTGGCCAGTATGAATCTTTTAGTAGAAGAATGGGGCGGTAAGTATCAATCACAAGATATTTCAGCAAAGACAGGTTTAAATGTCGATTTGCTACTGGAAAAAATTCTATTAGAAGCGGAAATCCTGGAATTGCAAGCAAACCCGCATCGAATGTCTATGGGTACGGTGTTGGAAGCTTCTCTGGATAAAGGCCGCGGCTACGTTGCTAAAGTCTTGGTACAAAATGGTTCTCTGGATATTGGCGATGTGGTCGTTGCAGGAGAGTATTCTGGTAAAGTGAAAGCGATGTTCAACGAACGAGGCAAACGCGTACTAAGCGTTGGCCGTCAGCGCCAGTACTGGTGCTGGGTTTGAGTGGTGCGCCGCAGGCTGGCGAGCGTTTCAAAGAAGTAGAAACCGACCAGGAAGCACGACAAATTGCTTCCAAGCGTGCTCAGATTGCTCGGGAACAAATGAACCGCGCAACCAAGCGAATTAGTTTGGATGAAATTGGTCGCCGCTTAGCTTTGGGCAATTTCAAAGAATTGAATTTGATCGTGAAAGGGGACGTGGATGGCTCGGTAGAAGCCTTGTCCGACTCTTTGATCAAGCTATCTATTGAAAAAGTACAGGTAAATGTGATTCACCGCGCAGTTGGTGCGATCACCGAATCAGATGTATTGCTGGCTTCGGCTTCCGATGCAATTATTGTTGGTTTCCAGGTGCGTCCTTCTTCCAATGCTCGCAAACTTGCAGAAAAAGAAGGCGTTCAAATCAAGCTATACTCCATTATTTACGAGGCAATTGAGGAAATCAAGATGGCGATTGAAGGGATGCTTGAACCGACGAAAGAAGAGAGAATCATATCGCAAGTGGAAGTACGCGAAGTATTCAAAATCAGTAAAGTGGGCACGATTGCAGGATGCTATGTGCAGGAAGGCAAGATTACTCGCAACACCAGCGTGCGCATTATCCGTGATGGTATCGTTGTGTTCCCGACCCGCGAAGGCGCAGCCGCCAAAATCGCTTCCCTCAAACGCTTCAAGGAAGATATGAAAGAAGTGAAAAACGGCATGGAATGTGGTATTTCCATTGAAAATTACAATGATATTAAAGTCGGCGATATCATCGAAGGCTTTGAAATTATAGAAATTAAGCAGAAGTTGGCGTAACGCCGATTAAAAATTGATTAAATATTTTATTCAAAATATTTTATTCAAAATATTTTTAAAAACAGCTTTTCGTTAAAAATCGGAAAGCTGTTTTGTTTTTAATTCTATTGGATTCTTTATATAAAGAACTAAAAATGACCAGATAAATAATATTAATCTTTTTTTATTTTTGTAATAATAATACTGTTCAAAATATTAAATCTAAACTTGGAAAGGATAATCAAAATTATCATCGCCGATGATCATCACTTGGTACGAAAAGGGTTTCGCGCCTTGCTGGAAGAGCTTTCTGGCATAACGGTAGTGGGTGATGCAGCCAATGGATTAGAATTATTGGAATTATTACAAAAATCTCCGGCCGATATAGCATTACTTGATGTAGAAATGCCCAATGTAAATGGCATCGAGGCTTGCGGCAAAATTCAAACGCAATTTCCTGATACCAAAGTGATTATGATTACAATGCGCAACGAAGCTTCCATTGTGAAACAAAGCGTGGCGAACGGCGCGCGTGGCTTTTTATTCAAAAATACCTCGCCGGAGGAATTGCAGGAAGCGATACAAAAAGTGGCAAGCGGACAGACCTATTTTTCGAGTGAAGTGACCATGCTTCTACATTCACAAAACCAGGGAAATCCAGCATTGATGGGGCTTACCGAGCGTGAAATCGAGATTATTCGCTTAGTGGCAGAAGGACTTTCCAGCACGGAGATCGGTGAAAAATTATTCATTTCACCTCGTACGGTCGATACCCATCGCAATAATATTTTACAAAAATTAGATTTGCCAAACATCGCAGCCTTAGTGCGCTTTGCGATGCAGCACAAACTGACTTCATAAAGGAATTTGCACCAGCGAAATCGTGCCGCGCTGTGCTTTTGGCTCGGCAATAAAAGTACCACCCAAATTATTTACACGGCTTAAAATATTAAGTAATCCCAGACTTCCTTTGCGTCGGGCTTCTTCAAAATCATAGCCTTTTCCATCGTCTTCTACTTTGAAAATCAATTGGTTATCTGCTTTTTGTAATTTTATCGCAATTCGTGTTGCCTCCGCGTGCTTGAGAGTATTATTAATTAATTCCTGGGCGATACGATAGACCGTGAGTTCTATTTTAGAATCAAATCGCTCATTTACATCCGAATAATTAAATTCATGTACGATGCCCAATCTTTTCAAGCTATTTTCTAATAATAATTGTAATGAGCTCACCAAGCCTTCTTTTTCAAGGGTGGGCGGCAACATGAGGTGTGAAATCGTTCGTACTCCTGTGCAAGTTTCATTTAGTAAACTTGATAATTCTTTAATATTTTCTGCTTCTTTTGATATATTATTATTAGTTTTTAAAGCCAGTCGATCAAATCCCAATTTGATGGCGATCAATTCTTGTGCAATCCCATCATGCAATTCTTTGGCAATGCGCTGTTGTTCGGCTTCCTGTGCTTCGATGACGGCATTCAAGCCTAATTTTTGTTCATATATAATAGCCTCATTTAGAATTTGTTGTTGCTTCAGCCGATAGCGATTATAAAATAAATAAGCAAAAACGCCTAAAGCCAAAATAGTAAAAATCAGCCCCCAAATACTGGTACGCTGCCGAAATATCTGTGCATTTTTTTGCGCCAATTCCAATTTTTGTTGCGCAATTTCTGCTTCTTTTTGCTCGGTATCAAATTTTGTTTGCATCTCTGCTAAATCCTCATTATAAGCAGCTTTATTCAGGGAATCGCTCAAAGTGGCATATTGAGAAAGAAATGTGTAAGCTTTTGGCAAATCATTTAGTTGTTGATGCGTTTCTGCTAAATGTTTATATAATGTAATTAATGTACGGTTATCGCCACTTTCCTGTGCCAATTGCAAAGCCTGATTGAATTCAGCGATGGCAGCCTGTGGATTTTGTTGCTTCAATAAAAGTTCGCCCAAACCCATGCGTGTGATGGCGGCGCCGCCTTTATCATTAGAAAGTAATTGATATTTAAGTGCCTGATTCCAATGATTTTGAGCATTTTTATAATCTTTATTGGCAAGGTAAACCTCGCCGATATTGCTATGGATAATACCAAGCCCTACAATAGAATTTACTTGTTGAAAGGCACTTAATGTCTGAAAAAAATATTCCAGCGTTTTATTATAATTTTGTAAAGCAAAGTAAATAGCGCCTAAATGCAAATAAGCTCTGCCGATTTCCATGGTATCATTTCGCGCCTTATAAATATTCAAAACTTCTAATTGCGTTTGAATCGCTTCCTGATTTTGACCTGTTTCCTGTTGTAAAATGCCAATATTCCCAAGCACTCTGGCGATAAAATCATCATCTTTACTCGCTTTTGCCAAAGGCAGAGCCTTCATATAATAATCCATCGCTTGTGTAAAATCGCGTTTGTAATAATAAGCGACACCCATCGAATTATAGCCCGCTCCAATTAAATAATTATCCGCTGTTTTTTTCGCTAATGCCAAACCCTGCTCAATAAATAGCAGCGATGAATCCACATCAATCCGATAGTATTCCAATCCTAAGTCAATGAATTGCAACACTTTAATGGAATCATCTGCCGGTAGCGGCAACATTTTTTTCAGGCTATCAATCAAATTTTGCGCATTGCCAAGGATAGGAATGCAAAGGCAAATCAGGAGTATTCGTTTTTTCATACCGATTCAAATTATAAATGCTTAAAAATACGCAAATCTGCGTAGTGATTTTACAAAAATATACCGATGCGACAGGGGTGCTTGAGTGTATAACTTTGCGGTATAATAATTAACAAAAAACATTTACTAAAAATTAAAAAATCATTTACAATGAGAACACTTAAAATTTTAAGCATTATTCTGTTTTTTTCTTTTTTAACAATTGGTATTCAGGCACAAACACCTGCAAAAAATAAAGCAGTTGTTTTAAAAGCCTATGAAAAATACAATCAATCACATGATCTAAAAGAATGGATTGATTTACTCGCTGATGATTATATTGACTACAGCATGGGACCAGAGCCTGTAAAAGGTAAAACAGCCGTAGGTGAAAATGCCAATCAATTTGTAGCTGCATTTCCAGATTTGAATTGGAAAGTTTTACGTGCTGTAGCAGAAGGCAATATGGTTTGGGTAGAATTAGAGATGAGTGGCACCTTTAAAAATGACTTCATGGGGATGAAAGCCACTAATAAATCTTTCTCTTTCAAGGATGTAAATATTTACGAATTTGATGATACGGGAAAAATCAAAGCCGGTTGGGGCGTTCAGGATCCAATGGTGATGATGAGCCAAATCATGGAAGTGAAATAATTTTATTAAAATAACTAAACTCGTTATAATCATGACAAAGAAAATTATTCTCTCAACATTAGCAGGTGCTGTAACGCTCTTTTTATTAGGCGGACTTATTTTTGGAGTCCTTTTAGCAGCGCCGATGGCGGAATTTATGAAAGCATTTGAAGCCTGCGCTCATCCGGTGCCGCCCATGCAGTTTATTGTATTTGCGAATATTGCAATGGCTTTAATGTATTCTCTAATACTTAACAAATTCGGGATCAGTACTTTCAAGGGAGGTCTCACTGCCGCAGCCTGGATTTCATTTTTACTCATCTTTTGGTTTGATATGTGGATGTTCGCCACATTTACCGGAATGAATGTCCAAATGATGGTTTTTGATATTCTTGGCAATACGGCAGTTGGCGCACTCGCAGGCGGCGTGATTGGTTGGGTTTTGGGTAAAGTGAAGTAATATCCGCGTTTTTTTATAATTCAATACACCACTTGTTGAGCCTTACATACCAATTATGTAAGGCTCTTTACAAGAAATTAAAAGGCATCCTGATATTATATCAAGATGCCTGATTCTTTTATTAACTTTTACTTTTTATTTACATCATTTCAATCCTTTCATCACTTCTTCAATCGCACGATCCAATTGCGGGTCGCGTCCTTCGAGTCTATCTTTGAAAGTCGTTTTTACAAAAATATCAGGCTTCACGCCTTCTTGTTCTATGTTTTTGCCATCCAAAGTATAACAGCCCCAGGATGGCAGGCGATAGAATGAACCATCCACCAAGCCTTTGCCGGAAGTAAAGATAATCCAACGATAAGTCTCCGTACCAACGATTTTGCCCAAGCCCAGATGTTTGAAGCCAGTAGCTGTCATCTCCGCATCGCTCAAGGATTGCTCGTTGACCAACAACACCATTGGGCTGGCCGCAGGCGCGAAGTTGGATTGTAATGTAAAAGCGCCTTCGCGGTATTTCCATTTCAAGTAAGGGCGCTGACTCAGGAAGCGCAGCACATCGTCGTGTACATTACCGCCTGTATTAAAACGCAAATCCAGGATCAAGCCTTCGCGCTGGTAGGCTTCGTTGGTCATATCGATCAGGAAACTATTCAATTCGCCGCCGCCCATATGCCGCATAGGTGCATAAGCGACGCGTTTCTTGCCCTTTTCATCTACAATGCGCTGATTATTATCAATCCATTCATCATATAATAAATTATTTAGAGAACCATAACTCTGTGGGTGGATTTTTACAGTGTATTCCTCGCTGCCTCTTTTAAATGTAAGACTCAATTCCTCATCCAAAGAAGGTTGTGTAAAATAAAATTCTCGCCCAATCGCAGGATTGACAGGCGTTCCGTTCGCTTTTGCAAGTACATCGCCAGCGCGGATATCCTTGTCTTTTTTGTCGGCAGCGCTATTATTAACAATGTATTGTACCGTGTAAGGTGCATCTTCTTTAAAAATAATTCCTGTTTCTGCGGTGCGGGTTTTGTAGAAAATATTTTCCTCCTGTCCAGAAGAATTAAAACCCAAATGCGAAGAATTCAACTCGCCGAGCATATCGTTGATAAGCACCCGAAGATCCGAACGCGAATCCAAATGTGGCAATAGCGCAGCGTAGCGTTGCTTCATGCCTGCCCAGTCTGTGCCGTGGAAGGTTTCGTTATAGAAATTCTCTTCCATATTGGCCCAGGTTTCATAAAACATTTGAGTGAATTCATCCGCCAAGTTCTTACGAAAAGTGTAAGAAATGTCAATCTTTTCAACCTTCTTGCCATCCAGATTCACCGTACAAATGTCTCCATTAATCAAAGCATACATTTTGCCCGAAGACTCAACAATACTAATGCCGCCAGTGCTTGCGCCCTCGATTTTCTCGGTTTTGGGATTTTCAAAAGGCTCATAAGTCACTTTCCACCAATTGAAGCGCCCTTCATCGTGGTTGGAAGTAAAAATGACAGTTGTTTTTTCGTCTTTTTGAGTGATATACACCGCGGCCTGCGTGCCGAAATTAGGGCTCACCTGCTCCAATTGTCGCATCAAACCCTCTGGATTAATACTTGCAGGCGTTACAATTTTTACCGAATCCTTCTTTTCTTCTTTCTTTTTCAGAGAATCTGCCACGAATAAATCCTCGTATTTCGCGCTTTTGTAAGGGTCATCCATTTTTTCCAAAGGCATTTTATAAATCTTCGCATCCGCGTTGCCGTAAGGATAAGATGCTTTCAGGCGATTGCTTACAAAATAAATCGATTTACCATCGGGCGACCAGAAAGGATTGGTTTCGGTAACGCCAGTATTGGTAAGGTTTGTAGTGGTTTTGCTTTTCAAATGATATACAAAAATATCCTGCTCGAAATTGCGATGCGCGGTAAACATGACATATTCACCATCGGGCGAAAAACTCGGCGTCGGATTTTGATATCCCCAGATTTCATCCTTGACCAATAGCTCTGTCATCATATTTTTCAAATCCATCAGCCGCACTTCGTCGCGTCCGCTGATATAGACACCCTTACTGCGATTATGATTCAGCACCATTTGGCGATCATTCTTATTTACATTGGTGATTTGCTTTTCAGCAGCGGAGCCGTCGGCGGCAATCGAAAACCAATTGCTATAACCATTGGCATTGGTCATATTATAAATTAAAGTTTTATTATCCGATAACCAACTGACTTCCAGTACTCTACCGCGCGAATTGGTCGGCAATATTTGCACAAACTGGCCTTTTATATCAGCAGCAAATAATTTTCCGCGCGATACAAATGCGAGTTTTTTACCATCAGGTGATACATCAAAGTTTTCTATATTTGTTTTTACCTGAAAATCTTGCGTTTTTGCTAAAGTTTCATTATCAAAAATTTGCACTTTAACTTTTTCGCTACGCTTCGATTTTACATCATATATCCATAATTGATAATCTTTTTCAAAAACAATCTTGTCGCCATTAGCGCTTATCTGCGGTATTTTGATCGACGTTTCAAACTTGGTCAACTGCTTTTTCTTATTGCCATCCAATTCGTATAAATTATACTCACCGTTAGCCTCGTCAGAAACGAAGTAAACACTGCCCTTTCGGTCGATCGTGTACCAAAAATCCTTGCCGATCCAATCGGTATAAACCTTGAATTCTTTGGTTTTCGGATTGTAAGATTGAATATCAGGATTGTAAGCACCTTTATAGCGCTTGCGATTAGCGCTGCTGCGGCTTTCCCAGGTTTCATTGAAGAAAATTTCCCCATTCGGCGCTTCCACTACGGTGTGCACGGTATTGAAATAATTGCCGAATATGCGCATCGGCGTACCGCCTTCGAGGGCAACTTTATAAGCCGAATTACGATTATAACGATTGGAAGTAAAATAAATGAATTTGGAATCCCAAGACCAGCTATCCACTTGATCAAAGGCTTCATGGCAAGTCAATTGACGAATCTCGCCACCTTCTGTGGGCATCACAAATACATCCTGGCTGGTGTACTGCGAACTGGTAAACGCAATCCATTTCCCATCGGGCGACACGCGCGGATAGGTTTCGTTCCCTTCCATCGCGGTCAGGCGCGAAGCCATACCACCATTGGTATTTACACGCCAAAGATCGCCTTCATAAGCAAAAATAATCGCTTGAGCATCAGGGGTTAAAGTTGGGTGTGAGGCACAATAAACATCGCCGGGCTGTGCTTGTAACAGATTGATTACCAGCGATAAAAATAAAATTGTAAATAAACTTTTCATGGAGAGTCAGGTTTTGAATGAGAAAAACAGATTTCTTTAGCTCCTGCAAATCTGCGAAGCAATTTCCAAAATAGATAGAAATCTCAAATCCCGCGATTTGGGGGATATTTTATTGCATTTTGGATCGAGCAATTCCTAAAATTTCTTGTTCCCATTCATCTGCCTGCTGCGCCATTTTTATTGCTTTTTGCAAAATATCATTTGCAAAATTTTTATCATCTAAGCCGGAAACATTGGTTTGTACATTAAGCAAAGCGCCATGCACCGCTGCTCGTGCACACAACGCCCCTACCCCAGCATCCGAAGCGGAATTCGGGTTACCTTCTTGCGCCATCACTTTCAGTAAATCAAATGATTGGAAAGCTAATTCTAAAGTTTTAAAGGGCACTTCGATGGCGAATTTGGTGGCATCCTGAATGGCTTGCTTGCGATTGGTTTTCTCTTCATCCGTGCCTTTTGGTAAGCGAAATGCCTCCAGAATTTGGTTAAATGCTTTGGTATCTTCATCTACGAGTCGAAGCAATTCATCTTTAATGGCTTGCCCCTTCTCCGCCCAATCGGAAAAAAATGCCCAACGCTCGTCCCAGCCGCGCTTATGCGAAGATAAATTGGCAACCATCGTACCCAAAGAAGCGCCCAACGCGCCGACATAAGCGGCCGTTGAACCGCCACCAGGCGCGACACTTTCGGAAGCGGTCTCGTTAGAAAATGCTTTTAATGTCAAGTGAATAAGTGGAGTTTTGCTTTTATCCTGGAGTTTATATTCAATAATTTTTTGATTGGGATCAAAAGGGGTCAACTCGTCCAAACCCATTGATTTTACTGCAATTTTGATAATTTCTTCTTCCGAAGCGCCCAATGAACGTTGCTGCTTTCGCAAAAAATATTTCCCGGCCTCCAGCATAGCTTGCAATGGAATCATGCCCACCAATTCTGAGCCTGTGACGCGCATACCTCGGCGTTCCGCACTTTTGCAACATTCCTCAAAAGCAAGATGAATCGGCGTTTCCCGAATATTGGTCAAGTTCATCGAAACCTGGGCAATGCCATATTCTTCAATATACCAACCAATCCCTTTCACAAATTTCAAAGTACCTGGTATCCTCACGCGGTCTCCCGTCCCCTTGTCCCCCAGTCTCCCTTGTTCTCGCACATCAAACGCCACCGCATTCGCGCGCCCGCGACGAAGTTGTATTCAAATTCACATTATATGCAATGAGAAAATCCCGCGCCCCAATGACCGTCGCGCCTGCTTTTGCATTAAATTGTGCAGGGCCGTAGTCAGGCTTCCATTCTGGTTTTTTCAATTTATCGGGCAAGGCTTCGTATTCTCCTTTTCGGATGTCGGCAAGATTTTGACGCTCGGGCTTAGTCGCAGCATTTTCATACATATAAATGGGAATATTCAACTCCTCCCCTACGCGCTTGGCGAGTCGATGCGCCCATTGCACGGTCTCTTCCATCGAAATGCCTGAAATCGGAATCAGCGGACAGACATCGGTCGCGCCCATGCGCGGGTGCTCGCCTTTGTGCTGGCTCATATCGATCAATTCCGCTGCTTTTTGAATGCCTCGAAAAGCCGCTTCAATAATGGCTTCCGGCGTACCGACAAAAGTCACAACGGTGCGATTCGTCGCTTTGCCAGGATCGACATCTAATAGCTGAACGTCATCTACGGATTTTATAGCATCTGTAATTTGTTGAATAACAGCCAGATCGCGTCCTTCGCTGAAGTTGGGTACGCATTCGATTAATACTGGATTGGTCATTGATTAAGGTTTGCGGACAAAGGTAAAATTTTTTATTTTGCAACTATAACTTGCAAAAACACTCTTTCTATGTAACCATTTCGATTAGTAAAAGTCTATTTATAGAATAAAACTACCTAAAATGCTCTGGAACTACCTGAAATTCGCCCTGCGCAATACGCGCAAGCAAAAGCTCATGTCTTTTATTAATATTTTTAGTTTGGCGCTTGGCATTGCCGCTTGTTTGTTGATTTATTTATTTATCCAGGAAGAGAAGAGTTTTGACGCTTTTCACAGCAAGAAAAATCAAATTTATCGGCTGGATGAAGTGCAGAGTTTTCCTGGTACGAACACGCAAAATGTAGCATTATCAATGCCCGGCATGGGGCCGAATATAGCCAAGGATTATCCTGAAATACAAAGCTTTACGCGTTTTTGGGGGCGCGGCAAGCAGCTTTTTGAGAAGGGAGAGAACCGTCTGCTGGTAGAAAAAACGGTGTCGGTGGATAGTACTTTCCTGGAAATGTTCGATTTTCCAATGCTTGGCGGAGATCGCACAACCGCTCTCGACGAGCCTTTTTCGATTGTAATTAATGAGGATATTGCTAAAAAATTCTTTGGTGATCAAAATCCAATCGGTCAATCATTAAAATGGGGTCCCGATCTTTATAAAATTACAGGTGTAATAAAAAATATACCCGAAAATTCTCATTTACAATTTGAAGTACTGCTTTCCATTGCAACGGTTACCAGCCAAAATCCTGATTTTAATAATCGTTTTGGCGGCAATTTTTTAGTCACTTATTTACTTTTTGATCAAAATATTAATATCAAAGCGTTTGAAGCGAAAATGCCGGAATTCCTGACGCGCTATATGCCGCCAAGTCAAGATGACCCCAGGAATGTAAATGATTTTTATAAAATTTATTTCCAACGCTTGCCAGATGTGCATTTGACATCGATGAATATTGAACATGATTATCAAAATTATAGAAAATTTAATGGCAGTTATTTAAATGTTTTTGCTTTAGTAGGTATTTTTATTTTATTAATCGCTTCGGTTAATTTTATGAACTTAATAACGGCGCGCGCTTCGCATCGCTGGAAAGAAGTGGGCGTGAAGAAATCCGTTGGCGTTTCCAAATCGCAGTTATTTACACAATTTGCTTTTGAATCGGTGCTGCTGGGCGTTTTCGCTTTTGCAGTTGCAATTATAATTAATTTAATATTTACACCTTTTCTTAATGAATTGATTGGCAGACAATTATCCATGTTTTATTTCCTGGAGCATCCTGGTTTGTTGTTGGGCGCATTCGGACTCACGGTTTTACTGGGTTTCCTGGCGGGCGTTTATCCTTCATTTTATTTAGCTTCTTATGATGCAATTACAGTTTTGAAAGGTGGCGATGTAAAAGGCCAGAAATCCGTATTTAGTAGTTCGCTGGTAATATTACAATTTGGGCTGGCAATTGCAATGATTGTAAGTACGCTGGTGGTGGTACAGCAGCTTTATTATATGCAAAATAAAGATATTGGACTAAATAAAGATCATATTTTATTAGTAAATATGAATCAAACTGCAAATGAAAAATTTGAAACGCTTAAAACAGAATTGCTTAAAAGCAGTAACGTGAAAGGCGTGACGGCAGCGGGACAGCGCCTGGGCAATAATTTTCATCAGTGGGGTTTTAAATTAAAAACGGATACGATACAAGGATTAACGCCAAGTAATGTAAATGTGGATTATGATTATTTGGATGTTTATGATATAAAATTAAAAGATGGTCGCGGTTTTTCAAAAGATTATAGCACCGATAATGGTTATGCATTTGTGATTAATGAATCGTTTGCTAAAGAAATGAATATGGAAAGCCCCGTCGGCGTTGCGGCCGGGCACTCCTGGTATCCCGACGATTCGCTCGGCACGATCATCGGTGTGGTGGAAGATTTTAATTTTAATTCTTTACATTATGATATTAATACTTTAGCGATGGTGGTGCATCCCGACTGGGGTTATGAAGAATTATCCGTCAAAATTAATGGTAATAATATAGAAGCAGCGATTGGTGATATAGAGCGCATTTGGAATAATTTGGTGCCTGATTGGCCTTTTCAATACTCGTTTCTGGATGAGCATTTTGCAGAATTATATCGTTCCGATCAGCAGATGGAATCCGTGGTGACGATCATGGCAATCCTGGCAATTTTTATTGCGTGCATGGGGCTGTTTGGTTTGTCTGCTATTATTACAGAAAAGAAAGTAAAAGAAATCGGTATTCGCAAGATTTTGGGCGCTTCGGTTGGGCAAATTATGATGCAATTATCTAAAAACTTTATGGTGTTAATTATAATAGCCTTTGTTATATTTAGTCCGCTGACGTATTGGGTGATGCAACAATGGCTGGAAAATTTCGCTTATCGAATCGATATTAATCCTTTGGTGTTTTTAATTGGTGGAATTATAGCTTTTATAATAGCTTTAGGAACAGTGAGTTATCATACGTTGCGAAGTGCAAGAACCAATCCGGTGGAATCCTTGCGGTATGAATAATTTTCTAAAGAAAACCTGTAAGGTTTTTAAAAAGCCTTACAGGTTTCATCATAAATAAAATAACGCTCTTCGATTTTATTATTTTTGTAAAATTTCATGTAATATAACTTTAATTACCAAAGTAGAATCGGGTGATACATTATCAGGATATTCTTTTCTTTTTACTAAATAAGGTGGTGCAATTAATTTTCGTACTTCCCCGACGCGCATTCCTCTCAAGCCTTCATCCACAGCAGCTGTAGCTTGATTCCCGCCGATCAGCACTTTCACTGGATTATTCGTATTTTCATTTGAATATAATATTGTACCATCAAGATATGTCGTTGTTTCATAAATTAAAACCGCTTGCCCTGCTTGAGTTCTTGGGCCGTTACCTTTTTTGAGAATCTGATATTTTAATCCGGATGAAGTTTGTATCATATTTTTTTGATTTGCGCAAGCAATCATTACAAATAGAATCATTATAAGATAATAGCTTTTCATTTAGTCAATATTATATTTATAATAAAAAAACAGGGCCTACTAAAAGCAAAGCCCTAATGATGTAATTTTCAAAATTAATTAATTTTCGCTTCCTTTTGAACAGCCGCAATCTTCGTGGAGGCAGTAGATGCACAGGAAGCCTCCTGAACGCTCGCTGCTTTTGAACAGCAAGAAGTTTTGGTATTGCCGTTTTTGTTGTTTACCAAAATTGCAATAGCAGCAGCCACACCGCTGGTAGTAGAAGTTGCATTGGCAGTTTTTTCGGAGGTTGTAGCGCAATTTTCCGGCTTACAATTAGGCTTATCCGCACAGATTTTAGCGCAATCCCAGGATTACAGTTTGGACCAGGCGTGCATACTTTTGCACAATCTTCTGGTTTACAAGCTTGCCGTTTGTGCAGAAGCAAATTCTGCGCTTACCACCAATAAAAAAGAGTACCCCAAGGATAAAATCAAAGATTTCATGGAAAATGAGTTTTTAAAATTCACCGGAATCGCCGAGTTAGCGAGTAAAGTATCGCTGCAAAGATGAGTCTAAGCACTTGTTAATGCTGTGAAATGCTTGTTAGGCACTTGTTATTTACTTGTTAAAGGCTGGCAAGAGCGCCGGATTTTCGCTTTTTTTGTAGTTAATTTTCACGATAAGTGTTTGACAATGAATATTAATAAAACAGTGTGGCTGGTTGGCGCGTCTTGTCTGGCGCTGATTCTCTTAATCCTGTTTCAGGTCAACTGGCTTCGGCATTCCCGAAAGCTGATCGAAGAGCAATTCGACCAGAAAGTAACGATGGCGATTTGCAGCGCAGTAGAATCGCTTGAAATGCCGCAAAGTTCAGGCACCATCTCGGAAGCATCTTGCACAAAAACACGGGAAAACTGCTTCGCCAGTTGCCTCAGCGCTGATCATTCTGAAACAGAAATGCACACAGCGTTAGCAACATCCCTGGCGCGTTATGATATTAATCTGGATTTTAAATTTGACATCGTCAATAACAGCCTCACAGAATTGATGCCGACTACTTATTGCGCCGCCGATACACCGCTTTCCGTTGATAATCAAGCAGTTCACGTCAGCTTTTCGGATAAAGAGCAATACATTATCCAGCAAATGGGTTTTATGACCGGCACTTCCATTTTTATTTTACTTTTTATTAGTTCAATGTTGCTCATGACGCTCATGAAATTTCTTAGGCAAAAGCAACTGAATGAATTAAGTGTAGAGTTTTTTAATAATATGGCGCATGAGTTCCGCACCCCTTTGACCAATATGCAATTGGCAATTAACTTATTTAAAAACGACAATCCGAAGTATCAGAAGGTAAGTATCTGGAGATTTTACAAACCGAGAACAAGCGCCTCCTGGAGCAAGTAGAACGAATGCTGCACATCGCAAAACTGGAAAAAGGTGAGTATCAACTGGAGTTAGAAAACATTGAATTACAATCACTTGTACAAGAAGTGGTAGCCAATATGAAAATGCAGGCAAGCGAAAAAAACGGGATCATCCGTTTTGAAGCAAATGGTATCAAGCAATTAAATATTCAGGGCGATCGCTTACATCTAAGTAATTCCATTCGCAATTTGATCGATAATGCCTTGAAATACTGCGAACACGCACCCGATATCACCATCAAGATCGAGCAAAATCAGCATTATGCTTTCCTGAGTTTTGTTGACAATGGCATCGGCATTTGCGACCATCAGAAACGCCTGGTTTTTGAAAAATTCCGCCGCGGGGTGCACGGCAATATCCACAATCAAAAAGGCTTCGGCTTAGGTTTGGCTTATGTTAAGCGCGTAGTCGAGCGCCACGGAGGCTTCATCAAATTGGAAAGCGAAGTCAATAATGGCAGTCGTTTTTATGTGTCATTGCCACTTATTGCAAAATAATTTATCAAACACATAGGCACATAGAGTTTTGCTTTTTGAGTTGTGACTTTTTTCACAAGTCATAGTCAAAGAAAGAAAAAACTTGAAATATGGAAATCACTAAAAGATACCTTGATGATCTCACCTTTAAAATTGTTGGTTGCGCCATTGAAGTACATCGTACTTTGGGACCAGGCTTGTTAGAAAAAGTCTATGATCGTTGCTTGAAACATGAGTTAGAATTACAGGGATTTCATGTGCAACAACAGCAGGATGTTCCAGTTCATTACAAGGGAGTAATATTAGACACAACCCTCAAATGTGATTTGTTGGTTGATGATTTAATTGTCATAGAGGTGAAAGCGGTAGAGCAGATGCATCCGGTGTTTGAGGCACAACTACTAACCTATCTACGACTGCTTGACAAGCCAAAAGGAATATTGATAAACTTTAATTGTAAAAATATCTTCCGAGAAGGCCAGAAGACCATGGTAACCGAATTATATGCACAGGCTCCGCCTTACTAAAAATACCTATGTGCCTATGTGTTTAAAATAAGCTTTATCTCAAACCAGCGGTCTGCATTCATTCCTTCCAGTTATTACATATTCTATTGGATTATAAAATCATATGCCTAATCTTTATCTTTGGAAATCCATAGCCGCTGAACACGTTCCAGCGCAGGGAATACATTCCAATGACACTTAAACTTCCATATCATGAAACAAACGATCGACCGCCGAACGTTTATTGCCACTTCAGGCATGGCTGCCGCCGGCACTTTACTCTCCAACCCGCTCAACGCTTCTGTATTACAAGCTCCATTTGCAAAAAAACGCTTGGCGATGGTCGGCACAGGCATTCGCGGAACCGGCTTTGGGGTAAAACAGTGCTAGAAAATTATAGCGACGTAGTAGAGTTTGTCGGTTTATGCGACATCAATCCGGGTCGGGTCGAATATGGCAAAAAATTCATCGGCGCGAATTGCCCAACCTTTACCGACTTCGATCAAATGATGAAAACCGTCAAACCTGACGTGGTAATCGTCACCACCGTAGACGCAACCCACGACCAATTTATCGTGAAAGCCCTCGAAATGGGCGTGGACGTCATCACCGAGAAGCCACTTACCACCGACGAAGTAAAATGTCAGAAAATATTAGACGCAGAGCGCAAAGCAGGAAGAAAAGTCATCGTCGGATTCAACTATCGCTACGGCTTGCAATTCACAAAGCTCAAGGAATTGTTGGCGCAAGAGCGCGTCGGGAAAATTACTTCCGTCGATTTCCATTGGTATCTCAATACCTATCACGGTGCCGATTACTTCCGCCGCTGGCACGCTTTCAAAGACAAAGGTGGTACGCTCCTCGTCCACAAAGCCACACACCATTTCGATTTGCTCAACTGGTGGATCGACTCAGACCCTGTCGAAGTATTCGCTTATGGCAAATTGGAGCATTACGGCAAGAATAATTCCTTCCGGCACACCCACTGTCGCCCTTGTCCGCACAAAAGCAATTGCAAATTCTACTGGGACATGACCAAAGACAAGCATCTCATGGCATTGTACGCCGACAATGAACAACACGACGGCTACCTCCGCGACGGCTGCGTGTGGCGTGAAAACATTGATATCTACGATAAAATGGCGGTGCAAATTCGCTATGCGAATGATGTGCAAGTCAGCTACTCGCTCACCACGTACTCGCCCTATGAAGGTTGGCGTATCGCCTTCAACGGCATGAAAGGCCGCCTCGATTCCTGGGAAGGCATTCCATTCCAGCAAGGCAAATACGATGCTATGAGTCAAGCCGAGCGCCACGCCCAGGAGATGTCGCAGAAGCAGGAAGAAAAAGTCGATGCCTACGACGAAATCATCGCAATGGACAACTTCGGCACTTACGAATCCATCAAAATACCACAAGTGCGCAGCGGACACGGCGGCGGCGACAAAATATTGCAAGACCGCATCTTCCGCAACCCCGAAGCACCCGACCCACTCCGCCACGCTGCCGGTACCCGCGACGGCGCTATGTCTATACTCATTGGAATTGCCGCCCGCAATAGCATTGAAAGCGGCAAGCCAGTGAAAATTGCAGATTTGACGGACTTGAAGCCGAGTGTGAAAAGGATGTAAGGGGAAGTTGGAAGTACGAAGTTAGAATTACGGAGGCAGATGATGCCAGGTCGGGAGGCTTGGCATTGTTTGTTGTTGAAATACTTACAGTTCACCGACTTGTTTGAGAATTTCTTCGAATAATTTGGGGTGAATACGGAATTTCATTTGTAACACCAGTTCTTCCATAATTGGACGCAACTCTGCGATCAAACCTTTTTCTTTTCCACGAACTAATACACCTAGTAAACCTGTAATTTTTAGATCCAATTCCTGCGCTATTCTTCTGCCTTCGCTTTCATCGATAATCAAATAATCCGCATGTTTTTCAATAGCCAAGACAATGGATTCCGCTTCGCCTTCATCTAATTCAATTAACAGTTTTTGCAGTAAAGATCGGTTTTGAACTGCCTCTACTTTGATCCATTCACAGGACTCTAAGATTGTTTTTTGAATAGGAAGTTGATACAATTCTCGCTGCACAGAAACGGCAAGAAACACTTCTCCGAATAAATCATGCAACAAATCCAGCTTATCTAACTGAATTAAGTTAGTAATAGCAGAAGTATCACTTACAATCACCATTTACTAAAGCGATTCCAGGTTTTTCAAATCCGTGTGCAAATCTTCAATCGTGTAGCGAATATATACATCGCGCTCTGCCAGTTCTTTTTGAAAACTCAACTGGTCAAGCCCCGCAAGCTTACGCGCTTGCCCCATCGTAAGTCTGCCTTTGTCGTACAAATACACCGCAATATCTACACGCAAATCTTCCGCCTTGATATGCGCCTGTTCCAATACGCGCTCTGGAATTACTAAGTCCATAATCTTTCTTTTTGTGTAGAAAACACCGAAAATTGCGAAAAAATTCAAACTTATGCAAACATAAAACGCTTCGGCATCGCCGCCCGCAATACCATCGAAAGCGGCAAGCCAGTGAAAATTGCAGATTTGACGGACTTGAAGCCGAGTGTGAAGCGGTTGTAAGGGGAAGTTGGAAGTACGAAGTTAGAAGTCGGAAAGGATGAACCCTGAAGGGGTAAAATATTTATAGCATTAAATTAAAACAAGAATCTAGAACCTCGTAGAGGTGACACCGTCAAGGATTTTGATTGTGCCACCCTGCTAGGGTTTGAGAAGATTAGGATTGTTAAGGGGTATAATTATTTCAACCCTATGGGTTTTATCAAAAGCAATAGTTCGTTTTATAAATAATCTACCATCTCCTACCCTATGGCTGCCGCTTTAGTAGTATTACCTGCTGTTTTAATCTGTAATGTCCCTTATTTTTCTACCAAAAAATATTCCGCAGCTGCCATCTATAATATTGAATCTGCCATATTTTACGTGTAAGATGGCAAATACAACGCAGAATCTGCAGATTTATGTTGTAACTTGCCAGATACAACATAAGATGGCATCTGCAACATTGATGCATTTTTACTTGTTAGGTGGCATATTTCATTATAAATATGACAGCTAACACTTGTTAAATGACATCTTTCATTATAAATATGGCGACTTATACTTTTTAAGCGGCATCTTTCACTATAAAACTGGCAAATCAGTTGATCGTTCCAATATGTATCCATTGAAATTCTGGAAAGGTTCGTGTCATTCATGCCCAATTTTGTCAATTTGTCATTAAAAATCATATCAAACTGACTTTTTGGCATTTCATTTTTACATTTCTACTGCAAAAAATTCCGAAAAACGCTATTGGAATATGGTTTGTACAGATGAGTTTGTCATTTGATTTTTAAAAACAACCAAAAAAAAGTATAACCATGACACTTGTAAATGTAAAACCGGCCAACGGACGTACACGCTTTGCTACACCTACGTTTGACCGCATTTTTGATGAGTTTTTGCGCACGGATTTGCCCACTTTTGCGAACGGAAACGGCGTGAAAAACAGCCCGAATGTGAATGTAGTAGAAACCGCTGATAACTTCCGCATCGAAGTGGCTGCACCGGGCCTGGAAAAAGGTGATTTCACGGTGAATGTGGACAAAAATGTGTTGACGATTGCTGCTAAGAAAGAAGTGAAACGCGAAGAAGGCGAAAAAGTACGCAAATTGGAGTTCAGCTACAGCGAATTTAGCGGCACCTTCCACTTGCCGGAAACCGTATCGACCGACGCGATTGACGCTACTTATGTAAATGGCATTTTGAACGTCACTTTGCCGAAAAAAGAAGAAGCAAAGCCGAAACCGGCGCGCACTATCGAGATTCTGTAAGCAAAATTGTTAAAATTGACTTAAATGTGACGTTCCAGGGAGTCTTATTGTGCAACAAATTTGTTCATCTAAACGTATAATACTATGAACATTGTGAAATTTGAACCGACATTTTCGGCGAAAGAATTCCGGGGTTTCTTTGATGATTTTTTCAATCGGAACATCGCCGACGTTTTTGGAAGTGATTTTACATACAATACGCCGTCTATAAATGTGATAGAGACCGAAAGCGCCTACAAAGTAGAAGTAGCCGCGCCGGGCTTGGATAAAGCGGATTTTGAGATCAGTGTGGATAAGGGAAATCTGAGCATTGCAGCGAAAAAAGAGAAAAGCGACGAAGTGAAAGACGGCAAATACACTCGCCGGGAGTTTAATTACACTTCCTTCAGCCGCAGCTTCGCGCTGCCGGAAACTGTAAAAGCTGACGACATCGCTGCGACCTACGCCAATGGCGTGTTGAAGCTCACGCTGCCTAAAACGAAGGCAACGAAAGTCGAGACAGTGCGTGCGATTGAGATCAAGTAAGTAATTGAGAATCAAATACTTTTGATGATTCAAAAGAATAAGGTTAGTTAATAGGGTTTTAGGTGTTTATTTCGGGTCGGCGCGAGCATTCGTGCCGACCTTTTTTTATTAAAGCAAAATAAAAAGGATGTCCTCTTTCTAAAGATAACACCCTTTTATTAAAAAATTTTAAAGCGAATAATATTTATATCATGATTACCTTTCCCAGCTAAATATCAACTCTTTTTATTAACAAGAAATATACCTCCCAATAACCCTGCAAAGCCCAATCCGATCCAAACATACGCATCGTTCCTGGCTTCCTGATCTTCCGCCTTAATCTCCAGGTTGCCAATTTCTATGCCTGCTTCGCTATCATCCAATTTTGTAAAGCCAAAGATGCCAAGCCCTATACCTACTATGATTAATAAAAAACCTATACTCCTTTTCATAGCTAATTATTTCGTTTTGTGAATAAAATTAATGAAATACATAATAACTTTGGTAAAACGGACTTATTAAGTCGATGTTCAATATATTTGTAAATGTTTCCTTGAAAGCAGCAGCAGATCATTGCAGTACAAGCTTTTAATTTTAAAAATAATATGAAGCAAATATTTATCACCTTATTATATTTTTGTTCTATAACGCAAATTCTGAGCGGGCAAACGGATATAAAATTATTGCAAAGCGAGCCTTTTGTTTTAGGCGAAATACTTGAAATTGAATCGTCTATACTTGCTGAAAAAAGAATATTAAATATTTACCTTCCTGAAGGTTATAATAAAGATGATACTATTAATTATCCTGTTATTTATTTACTCGATGGCGCTGCGGATGAAGATTTTATTCATATTGTTGGATTGGTGCAATTTTGTAATTTTTCGTGGGTGAATATTTTACCAAAATCCATTGTAGTGGGCATCGCCAATGTGGACAGGAGAAGAGATTTCACCTACCCTACCACCATTGAGAAAGATAAAAAAGATTATCCAACCACGGGCGGCTCCGGTAAATTTATTACATTTATTGAAAAAGAATTACAAGTTTTTATAGAAAAGCAATATAAAGTAAATAATTCCAAAACCCTTATTGGGCAATCGCTTGGCGGGCTTTTAGCTACGGAGATTTTATTTAATCATTCCAAACTTTTTAATAAATATATCATAATAAGCCCAAGCTTATGGTGGGATCAAGAATCGCTTTTAGCCAAAACGCCAACATTTACAGGCGTTTCCGAAAAACTAGAAATTTACATCGCGGTTGGTAAAGAAGGTAAAGTCATGAAGCGCGACGCTAAAAAATTATATAAAACATTACAAAAAAATCCATATTTACACACCCATTTTCAATACTTCCCGGATAAAGATCACGCTACGATTTATCATCAAGCGGTGTATAAAGCATTTGAATGGTTGAATTCGATTAAATAATATTTGCTTAATTTATTGAAATGTAATAATTTGTCGCTCGTAATCAGATGAATTACATAATGCACACATACGCAAACCATTAATAATCAATTAAAAGTATTATAAAAATGAAATCTTGCCCAAAATGTAACTCCCCATACGGCTATTCGTTAAGGGATGAAATTTATGCGTGCCCAGAATGTGGCAATGAGTGGAATCCAGCTGAAAAAATGGAAGGGGAGACATTAAAAGTGCTTGACTCAAACGGCAACGAACTAAATAATGGAGATTCGGTGATTATCATAAAAAATCTACCTGTAAAAGGAGCTCCTAAACCCATTAAAGCAGGAACGAAAGTGAAAAACATTCGTTTGACAGATGGTGACCACAATATTGATTGTAAAATTGATGGATTTGGCCCGATGGCATTGAAATCCGAATTTGTCCGAAAAGCGTAGCTGGAATTGGAAAAATAAAAACTAAATAACATTATATTATTACATATCCCGGCCCTTAATCAATATACCTTTTCCCCAAATCCCCATACGCATCAATCCTTCTATCCCGAAAGAAAGGCCAGATGCGGCGCACGTTTTCGGTGCGTTTTATAATATTGCAAAGTTTTCTTTCAATAGTAATTCTTTATATTTTTGTAAAAATAGTGTACTTGGTATGGAGATAAGTATTTCGCTACACGCCACCGATCAATTGGCTTTTCGGAAAATTTCGGAAGAAGAAGTATTGGCTGTGGTAGAAAATCCTGACCAGATTGTGGAGGAAGATGGCTTGCAAGTGTATCAATCTATATTAAAATCTGGAGAAAAGAACTATCTGTTGCGCGTTTTCGTTAATACAAATAAAGTTCCTCCAGTAGTCATAACGGTTTATAAAACTTCCAAAATTAATAAATACTGGCAATGAAAATAAAATATGATCAATCTTTAGATGTCTTGTACATTCGTTTGAGTGATGCGCCGATAGAGGAAAGCGATTCAGAAAAACCAGGCATTATAATAGATTATGATGAAAATGGAGCGATTGTGGCGATTGAAATTTTAAACGCTTCTCAGAAAATGCCTTTGCCCACTAAATTTGAATACGAAGTGGCTTGATAAAATTTTAATCAATATACCTTTTCCCCAAATCCCCATACGCATCAATCCTTCTATCCCGAAAGAAAGGCCAGATACGGCGCACGTTTTCGGTGCGTTGTTTGTCAATTTCTACTACTGCAAAATCTTCTTGATCTACCGGGGCTTGATATAAAATTTCGCCCTGGGGACCTGCTACAAAACTTTGTCCCCAGAATTGAATGCCGCCGGTCACTTCGGTCCAATCTTTTTCGTAGCCGACGCGGTTCACAGCAATCACGGGTAAGCCATTCGCCACGGCGTGTCCGCGCTGACTGATTTGCCAGGCACCGAATTGACGGTCTTTTTCTTCTTGTGCATCCGTACTTTCCCAGCCAATCGCGGTCGGATAAATGAGCATTTCCGCGCCTGCCAGCGCCATCAATCGCGCGCCTTCAGGATACCACTGATCCCAGCACACGAGCACACCAAGCTTTCCGAGGGAAGTTTCTGCGGGTTTGAATCCTAAATCGCCGGGGGTAAAATAAAATTTTTCATAATATGCCGGATCATCAGGAATGTGCATTTTGCGGTACTTACCAACCATCGAGCCATCTTTATCAAAAACAACCGCCGTATTATGATATATGCCTGGTGCGCGCTTTTCAAATAAGGAAGTTATTAATACAATATGATGTTCTTTTGCCGCTTCTGCAAAAATATGATAGGAAGGGCCGGGAATCGGCTCGGCGAGATCAAACATACTGGTATCTTCTGCCTGACAAAAGTAAATTCCTGTGTGTAACTCCTGCAATACCACTAATTCCGCGCCTTTCGCCACGCAAGCTTTGATGCCTTCCAGGCTTTTAGCAATATTGATTGCTTTATCTTCGACACATTTTTGCTGGACTAATCCTATTTTTATTTTGGTTGCAGGTTTCATATTTCAAGTTCAAAATTATATATCATATTATGTTTGGCGCATTTTTAAAATACGCCAAAACCCTTTAATTTAAAGCACTCCAGTCGGATATTGCATGGTCACACAATGTAAAGAACCATGCTGCAAAGTGAAAGCGCTACAATTAATACCAATAACGGTGCGATCGGGGAAACAGTTTTGTAATTGCGCCAAGGCAAGCTCATCTTCGGGCGTGTCATTCAAAGGCATTAGCACTGCATCATTGATAATCAAGAAGTTAGCATAAGTAGCCGGTAATCGATGTAAATCTTTTGGATCGTAAGTCGGGCTGGGCAGAGGAAGCGGCACGAGCTTATAAGGTTCACCATTCAATTGACGAAAAGATTGTAATTCTTCTTCCATTTTTTTTAAAGAAGTGTAATGTTCATCATCATAATCGGTGCATTGCACATAAGCAATCGTATTTTCATTACAAAATCGTGCTAAAGTATCAATATGCGCATCGGTATCATCGCCTATGATATGTCCATGATGCAACCATAATATTTGTTTTAATCCGAATATGTCTTTCAGTTTAGCTTCAATTTCTTCCTTACTCAAATGCGGATTTCGATTGGGAGATAATAAACATTGCGTTGTTGTTAATAAAGTGCCTTGCCCATCGGATTCAATGCTACCGCCTTCCAGCACCAGGCCACCGTGCCGAATATCATGGATTTTAAAAAATATTATTATCAAATAAACGACGTGTTATTAAATTATCTTTATCTGCTGCAAATTTTAAGCCCCAGCCATTGAATACAAAGTCAAGCAGGACGGGCTTTCCATCTTCAAAAATGGTGATGCCGCCGTGATCGCGTGCCCAGGTATCATTGGAAGGAATTTCGACCAATATTAAACTCTCTTTATTAACGTGTAATAATTTCGATTTTACATCTTCGATATTATCACAAACAACTAATACTTTTTCGTAGCGGCTCACGACTTCGATCGCTTCTACAAAACCGGGAATTACAAAATCCAATACCTCCGCCCAATCGGTGTTTTTATGCGGAAAAGTGAACTGCACCGCGCTTTGCGGCTCCCATTCTGCGGGTAAACGACGATTCATATTTTTAAAATTCAAAATATTATATAGTGTAATAATTAATTCTTCTCCACTTTAAAGATATGAATCGGATATTTAGAAGGATTTAATTCCACATAATTCCAATCATTAAACCAATAATAAGTTTCATTAATCAAAAGGTCTGTCACCCTAAGATTGACGCGGCCTTCGATGCCAAGCAGCTTCTTAGGAACTTCTATCCAACCTGCCTGTTTAAATTTTGTATCAAAATTTACAATACACCAAATAATATTACTATTATCGTCCGTCAATTTTACATAACTCATTAATTGTTCATTATCGGTGCGCGTGAAATGAATATTCCAGGTAGTCTGTAATGCCTTATTTTCCTTGCGAATTCGATTCACAGCGGTGTACAAATCGGTGAGCCGATTGCGAGCATTCCAATCATAATGACGCATTTCATATTTCTCCGAATTATAATATTCATCTTTGCCGGTCGCCTCGTTACCTGTATTTTCAAGAAATTCGTAAGCAGGGCGTACAAGCCATAATTGCTCGACAATGTCGCCGCCATCGCATAGCGCAAAGCAAAAGCATTAGAGTCCGCGCCCATGAGTTCGTAAGGCAGGATATCGGGTGTGTTGTAGAAATTGGGTCGGAAAAATTCACGCAACTCGGTCTGAGTCAACTCGGTTAAATATTCTTCCATTTCCTTATGCGTGGTGCGCCAAGTGAAATAGGTATAACTTTGCGTGAAGCCGCCTTTAGCGAGTTCTGCCATCACTTTTGGACGCGTAAAAGATTCTGATAAGAAAATCGCATCGGGAAATTGATTGTGTACTTCGGTGATCGCCCATTCCCAAAATCGGAAGGGTTTGGTGTGCGGATTGTCCACTCTGAAAATTTCAATGCCTTGCTCGCACCAGTAAATCAAGACACTTTTGAGTTCATTCCAGAGATTTTCCCAGTCGTCCGACTCAAAATTGATGGGTACAATATCCTGGTATTTTTTAGGCGGATTTTCGGCATAAGCGATCGTGCCATCGGGGCGCCAAAGAAACCAATCGGGATGCTCCTTGATCCAGGGATGATCGGGTGCGCATTGGAAGGCAATATCCATCGCTATTTCAATATCATATTTAGCCGCTTCTTTAATCAAATGTATAAAATCTGCAAGTGTACCAAGCTCAGGATGAATATCTTTATGACCGCCTTGTTTACTGCCTATCGCCCAAGGGGAGCCGGGTTCACCGTCCAATGCTGTCACCGAATTGTTTTTGCCTTTGCGATTTAATTCGCCAATCGGATGGATCGGTGGCATATATAGTACATCAAATCCCATTTCCTGAATGCGGGGCAACAGTTTTTCCACATCCTTGAAAGTGCCATGTTTATTGGGTTCTACGCTGGCCGAACGCGGGAATAATTCGTACCAGGTACTAAATAATTCCTTTTCACGCCCGACACGTACCCGAAGATTTTTATCGTATTCGGTTTGAAATTGCTTCATCGGATGGTCGTGCACCAATTGCGCAAAATCCTTGCTCAGCACCGTATCCACTGCGTGTTCATAGGTGTCTTCCTCCAAAGAAAGTGCGATTTCTACAATATTTTTTGCTTTGGTTTTGGCATAACTTTTCGCGGTTTGGCGAAGGAGGCGAGCACCAATTTGCAGTTCCACGCTCATTTGCTGCCCATCTTCATATTTTTTGCGAAAACCCTTGAGCCAAGTCATCAGATGATCGACCCAGGCTTCAATTTTGTAAGTATAAAAACCCTTTTGCTCGACTGTAAAACTCGCCGTCCAAATATCATTTGGATGGTCTCTCATAAAGATTTCGCTCCATTTTTTTTCATTTTCGTGTTTGTACCAAAGCGAGGCGCGCAAGGTATCGTGTCCATCCGAGAAAATATCGGCGCTCACGTCCACTTTTTCTCCTACGACGCGCTTGATGAAAAATGAACCGCCATCGATTTCCGGCTTGAGATTTTCAATAATGACGCGATTTCTCATATTTTATAGGCGTATTAAAAAGTAAGCATTTGTACCAGGATAATTTCCATTTCAACTATTATTACTGATAGTCAATCCCGAAGGGATGCCAATGACATTATCAATGGTCAATGCCTTTTGGTTAGGCAATTGGATTTTCACAAGCAATATTAGGAAAAATAGTTGAAGGGTTGAAAAATTGAAGGCTTGAAAAGTTGGGAAGGTTACAGGCAAAGGGTGTAGAGGCTTACAAACATTGAAATATAAAAAGAAGCTCATCAAATCCTAAGATTCCATGAGCCTCTTTTGTAAAATTACTCTTAAAATATTATATTAGTTGCAAATAATTATTACATTTAAATAATAACTATTGCAATAACAAAATAGTTACGGCTTTGCTTTTTTAGCATCCTGAATTGGATTGCCATCTGCATCCACAAAAATGATTTCTTTGAAACCCAGTTCTTTCAAGCCCGGCAGGATTTTTTCTTTATCTCCTACTACAAAATATGTCAGTTGATTAGGGTGTACAATTTTCTTACTTACTTGTCTTACTTCTTCCAATGTAAGATTGCGTACTTTGCTATCATACGTTTTGTAATAATCGTCCGGCAAGCCATATTTTACCTGATCTATCAATGCACCCAATACAGAGGCATTCGTTTCCCACTGCCCTGGCAATTGCATAATCGTGTTTTGCGTTGTTTTATTAAATTCTTCTTTTGTTATTGGATTATCACCAACATAACCATTTAATTCCTTCATCACTTCCTGCACGGATTCTTTTGTTTTGTCGGTTTGTACCGGCGCATAAGCAATCAATGGGCGGTTGCCTTTGGCTTCATTCACAAAAGTAAAAGCGCCATAAGACCAATGCTTGTCTTCACGCAGGTTCATGTTCACACGGGAAGTGAATTCCCCACCTAAAACATTGATGGCCGTCGTTTTGGCAATTTCAGAAACCTGACCGTAAGGATCGATTAAATGTCCGGCAACGATTACAGATTGTTGAGATTCAGGGCGATCCATCAAGTAAAGCTTACCTTGGATGGAAGCAGCGTCTTTTACTTTGGCAATATCCTTTTTCGGCGTCGTACCTTTTTGCCAGTTACCAAATCTTTTTTCAAGCTTTGGCAATAATTCATCCATCGTTACATCTCCAACAACCACAAGCGTAGCATTATTAGGCTTGATCCAATCATTATAATATTTTACCAAATCTTCGCGGCTCATTTCCTGTACGCTTTTTTCATAGCCCGAACTCGGCGTGCTGTATGGATGACCTTCGCCATAAAGAATCTTGGGCATCACGCGGAAAGCCATGCCACCCGGATTTGATTTTTCGCGTTGGATAGATGCAAGCCGTTGATTTTTCTGACGATCAAATTCATCTTTTGGGAATGCCGGATTCAATACTACATCAGCATACAAATCAAGACTAGCGTCAAGAGTAGGCTTGAGCGTGTTCATACTGACATAAGAAGCATCTAAATCCGCGCCCGTTCCTAAGGAAGCACCCAAAACCTGCAATTCCTCGTTGATCTCAAGCGCCGATTTGTTTTTTGTTCCTTCATCCATCATGCCCATAGCCAGCGTAGCCGTGCCGGGTTTGCCATTCACATCGCTAGAAGAACCAGCATTAAACACCATATTCATAGCCATGGTGGGTACGTCCTCGCGTTGTGCAAGCACCACTTGCATTCCGTTTTTCAAAGTTGCTTTTTGCAAAGAAGGAAATTTTGCAGCCATCGGTTGTCCCAATTCCGGCAAGCCTTTGCTGCGATCAACGGTTGATGGTGCTGTTTTATAATCAGGGAAAGGTGTGCAAACCAAAGTATGTTTGCCATTGGAAAGCCATTCCTGGCAAACCTTTTTCATATCCTCCGGTGTAATTTCAGACACCATTTTGAGGATTGTTTTGTAATAATCGGGACTACCGCCATATACTTCGTGCTGCGCCAGAATATCAGATTTGCCACCAAAACCGCCAATTCGTTCCAATCCTTTAATAAAATTAGCAAAATAAGCCGATTTGGCGCGGTTGAGTTCTTCCTGAGTCGGCCCATTTTTGATAAAATCCGACATGATTTAGTTGATCGTTTTTTCAACAACCGCTACATCCTGCCTAGGTTTTACATTTACTTGTACATAAAGATTTCCTGCTATTTCTTTATTTGATACATAAGCATTTGCCAAACTTGCCGTCTGGTCTTCATAAATCAGTTTTTTATACAAACGCGAACTTTTACCTATGCTCAAAACATCGGTAGCAATATCAAGAATAACGGCTTCGCGCGTGCCCCATTCTGGCGTGTTCCATGTTTGTACAATGCGCGTTTCGGGTACTCTATCCTGATAGCTTTCGCGGGTATCAGCGGTACGAACAGGAATATTTACATCGGGTCTTGACAAAGCCGGCCCGGATGGGATGTCACCAAAATACAGTTTTACTTTTTGATATATTTCTTCTGCATTTACATCGCCAGCAATCACCAATACAGCATTGGCTGCGCCGTAATAAGATTTGAACCATTCGTGTACATCCTCCAGCGAAGCGGCGTTGAGGTCTTCCATTTCGCCAATAACGGTCCAAGAGTAAGGATGCCCTTTAGGGAACATCGCTTTCGTAGTCAAATCGCCCTGCTTGCCATAAGGCTGGTTTTCGCCTTGACGCTTTTCGTTTTGCACCACACCGCGCTGTTCGTCTAATTTTGCTTGATCAATTGCCCCCAATAAATGCCCCATGCGATCCGACTCAAGGAACAGCACTTGATCCAAGGCTGCCAGTGGCACATTCTGGAAGTAATTCGTGCGGTCATTGTTGGTGGTGCCGTTCAGATCCGTCGCGCCTATTTTCTCGAGTGCCTTGAAATAATCATCATTAAAATTTTCGCTACCATTGAACATCAAATGCTCAAACAAGTGCGCAAAACCGCTTTTGCCAGGCTTTTCATTCTTAGATCCTACATGATACCAAACGTTCACGGCCACAATCGGAGCTTTATGATCTTCGTGTACAATAAGTCGCAAGCCATTCTCCAGCACATACTTCTTGTAAGGGATGTCTATATCATTCGGATTAAAGGTAGGTTTACTTTGTGCTAATAAAAATGTAATAGCACAAAGCATTACTGCTAATGTGAATAATTTCTTCATAATTATGAATTAGTTTTGATTTATTAATATAATTTTAGTGTAAACGATAGGAAAATTAAGGAAATTGTAGCTAAATATGATTTGATAAACCTGCGATTTCTACCAAAGAGGAGATTTTTTCGATGAAAGTGCGAGATAACAAAAGAATATCAGGGCAAAAGTATGCATTACTTTGCCAAAGGAAATGGTATGTAAATAGCCAAAATGATGTTACTTGCCATTCACTAATTGCCTTACGATGGCATTAATATTGACGATACGCCTGCCATTGATGCGGTATTTATTACCGTAAATATTTGCATCGACACATACGACCCCTGTTTGAATTAAAGATTCAAGTTGTTCTTCGATAAAAACAACATCTGAACGGGTATCGATCGCCAAGTCAAGTAAAGTAGCGTCCTCATGCTCCGTGAGGTACTCCAGGATGGGAATGTGCTCAGGATGAGCCAGTGTCTCCAATACAAAAACTGCCTGTTCAAGCGCGTTGGTGCGCTTCTTCAATATAGTGTTCCAAGTGTCCATGGGTGAAAAATTTGTTTTCACTGAAATAATCTTTCAAAGGTAAAATAATTATAGGATTTATCCAATAAAAATTCGGCAGAATCGTTAACATTTACTTTACGCACGACATTTCTATCAGTTAAATTCTCATTTCCATCATCCAGATTCTTACCATTTTCGTATTCAAATTTTCTTCAAAGTATTGTTTTTTCAAATAAAGCTTGCAAAATTGTTTTGGTCAAAATGTCGATTTTTCGCTAATTTGAGCCATCATTATGACTAACAAAAAAACAATTGAGATATGCCTGTAAGAATGGAAAAAGACCCCCAACAGCAAAGTGGGGGCGGCGGTCGCTCTTCTGGTGGAGGGCTCAGGCATTACTGAAATTCCTGCCTTTTATTCTGTTATTTTTGTTCAAACGCCCTAAATTGCTCATTCCGTTGCTACTTGTGGCAGCGGTGTGGTATTTCTTTTTGGGAGGCAAGGATATGCTGGGCGGTTTTTCGCAAGAAAGTACATCTGATCAGTTTTCGCTAGGTGCTTCGTTGAGTGAAGAAAAATTTGACCAGGCACAAGTCTTCGAGCCTTTGGCTTATGGTTTCAGCGGAAATGCCCTACCCCGCTCAGTTTCATTGCTCTCAAATGCGCCACGACGATTGCATCAAGGCAATCAAGGCTCTTGTGTTGGTTGGGCCAGCGCCTATGCTGCACGTACCATCTTGCAATCAAAAGCTACCGGGCAATCGCCAGATCAATTAGCCTTCAGTCCGGCGTATTTGTATAATCAAATTGCATTGAGTGGCTGTGAAGGCGCTTATATGGTGGATGCAATGAAGGCAATGTCGCAAAACGGCGCAGTACCGTTTCAACAATTCCGCTACGACGACCGTGATTGTTCGCGCGCGCCGAATGGTCAATTGGTTGAATTAGGACGTCAGTTCCGCATCAAAGGCTATAACCGTCTCACGCAGGGTGCTGATGAATATGCTCCTGATATACTGGCAATTAAGCAAAATTTGGCACAAGGCGCTCCAGTAGTGATTGGTATGATGGTTGGCGGCTCGTTTATGAGTCGAATGCTGGGGCAGAAAATGTGGTATCCCACGCAAAGCGATTATTCGATGCGCGGATTCGGTGGTCATGCTATGTGTGTAATCGGTTATGATGACAATCTGGAAGGTGGCGCTTTTCAGATTATGAATAGCTGGGGCGAGGATTGGGGCGACCGAGGCATTGGCTGGGTACGCTACCGCGATTTTGAGCATTTTACAAAAGAGGCTTATGGCTTGTCGCCATTGGGCAGCGCCAATGCAGCAAATGCGGATAAAATGCAAGTGGAATTTGGCTTGTATGATACTGATAAACAAAGTATTATCGCTTTAGCTAAAAAAGATGATATGACCTTTCGCACGGTAACGCCGATGCGCAAAGGAAGTAAATTCAAAGTGTTGATCGCCAATTCGATTGAATGTTACACTTATGTTTTTGGTCAGGAGACTGATGGCTCAAGCTATGTCCTCTTTCCTTACACCGAAAAACATTCACCGTACTGCGGCATTACTGGTACGCGCTTATTCCCGAAAGATTATTCGATGACGCCGGATGAAGTTGGAAATAAAGATTTTATTGCGATTGTCGTATCGAAAAAAGAATTGGATTACAACGCTTTAAATCGAGCGATGACCGCTAGCCGTCAAAGCACTTATGCCGGAAAATTGAGAGACGCCCTTGCGAATCAGCGTATTACACAAGTACAATTTCAAGCAAGTAATACGGTATCTTTTAGCGCCGATGCAAAAGATAAAACCGCAGTCGGAATGGTGATGGAGATTGATAAGAATTAAATTGGTATATAGGGTAATGGGGTAATAGGATAAATAGGATGAATTTATGAGCATACTTAAAAAATCACCCTATTCTCTTATCACCCCATCCTCCAGCTTAAAACTTAATCCCCGCGCTTAGGGTCAGCATATTATTCTTGCCTTCTGCGCCTTCAAAATAGTCGGACAAACCGATTTCGTAATTCAAATCGACGGTAAGGAACAGTACATCCACGCCCAAGCCAACGTTTGCACCGAAAGTCCAATCCTTCAAACTGTCTTTATCAAAAGCAAAACCCGCTTTTTCTTTCACGCTCAATACATAGCTCGGCGTGACACCGCCCTTGGCATGAAGCTGGAGCAATCCGCCTTCTCCTGTTAAGCGCAAGCCAATATTGACGGGCACTTTCAGGTTTTGGATCGTGGTTTCGTCTTTGAATTCCACATCATTTGGATCATCCAGATCTTTGATCAAACGAGCAGTATAGTTGAAATAATGCACGCCCGGCGTGAAGTAAAGCGCGCCTTCACCGAAGCGAAGATCAAGACCAGCATTCCAGCCGACACGAGCTTCTGCTCGGATGTCTTTCAATTTGGCATCTACTGCTGATACGTTTACTCCCACTTTCGGGTTGATGCGTACTTGCGCCGTCAGGCTCACGCTTACAAACAAGAGAGCTAACAAGGTGACTGTCAAATAACGTAGTTGTTTCATGGTTTTTGTTTTTTTCTTTATAATCAGATTTCTCGTTTTAAAGATGGAGCTATAACGTATCTGTCCTGTGAAAAAATGCTTAAAATTGGAGGAAAAACGTTAAAACGAGGTTAAATGCTAAGGATTCGATTGATAAAAGTCACCGTGCCAAGATGAGAATTGTCAGTATTTGGCAAGCGGAGCAGAGATAAATTTACATCCGAAGAATTGATATTATTTGATAATATCATGGTCAATTGGGTGTTCAATCATTTAAGTCGGCAATAGCTGACAGCGCTGTCGTTTCGGGTTTATCGGAGCGACAGTTTTTATTACAATCTATTGAGATACTGATGAGAATACATGTGAAATAAATAGCTGATTTTCAATAAAATAACTTAGCCTAAAATATCTGCTACTGCGATGGAGGGATTAGAAGCGGCTGGGATGGTGAGTGCATCTGAGGCTGATAATTTTTGCTCCTCTTGATATTTTTTACCTTTGGGCAGTCGAAATACGAGCATTTTTTCCTGAATCAAATCTACAATCCAAACTTCTGGAATGCCCGCTTCAGCATAAAGCGGCACTTTTACTTTTCTGTCAATCGGAAATGAACTGTCTGCAACTTCAATCAAAAGCAACACATCTTGCGGTTCGGGGTGGGAATCTGCGTAGAAATCTGCGCGACGACGAACGATGGCGATATCCGGTTCCGGCTCTGAAAATTCATTTATCCGAATAGGGTCTTGAACACTAATAATTACTGATTTGCCCAGCAAATCTTTCAGTAACTCATTGAGGCGTTTTACGCAAGCCGCGTGTTTGCTTCCAATTGGACTCATTTCTACAATTTCGCCATTGATTAATTCGACGCGATCATCTTCATTTAAAATGCCGGATTCCAGCATTTTATAAAAATCTTCTACCGTAAAAAGTCGCTTTGGAAGCGTCGCAGTCATGATATCCTTTATTATATAGAACTAAAACATAATCTAAAAATAGATGGTTCTTTTATCGTGTTGAAAGATACGGACTTTTTGAATTCTTTGCAAATTGAGCTTTATCGTACCAGCGTTACATCCCCTTTTATAATTTCGATGCGTCCATCACTGAGTTCTACCTCCGCAAAGTAGCCAAAAACCGCAGGATCCATCGGCTGTCCATTGTGATTGCCATCCCAGCCAAAGTTGATATCATTGGGTTGAAACGGCCAGCTATATAGACGCGGTCGCCCCAGCGATCAAAAATCATAAACATTTTGATATTCTTGACATTTTGCCCGGCAAAAGGCATAAAAACATCATTAATTCCATCTCCATTGGGAGAAAAGACATTAGGAATAAATAAATCTATCGTCTCATTTACAAAAACGGTCACTTTTGCAATAGCTACACAGCCATTAGTGCCTGTCACTTCCACAAAATAAGTCGTAGAGCGCGGCGGCGTTACGATTCTTTGTTGCAAATTAGAGGTATCCGCTTCACCTGCACTTTTCCAAACGATGGAAATAAAATCGGCGGGAATAATCGTCGCCACCAATTCGGTCGAGTCGCCAAGATCAATTTCTACGTCTTCGCTCAGTTGCACCTGGATCGTGTCGGGTGCAGGAATAGTCACTTGCGATTCCCATTCACAACCATTTCGATCCTGAATAGCAAGATCATAAGTACCCGTAGCGAGGTTTTCAAATACATTCCTTGTGGTAAAAGGAGAATCAAAAAGAGAGTATAAATAAGGCGCTGCGCCGCCCTGCACAGAATCAATTGTCACCGTTGCGCTGCCACGCTCAAAACAATTGGGTTTGAGAATGGTGAAAAATACTTGTTCAATCGCGCTTTCAATCGCTTCTACCAGAATACTGGCTTCGCCGGTGCAGCCGTTATCGGCTCTGGTGATTGCCACCGTATAATTTCCGCTTTTACCAACGGTAGCATTGGCACTATTTTGACCCGTGAGGATTTCTCCATTTTGGGTCGTCCAGGCATAAGTAAAATTATTTCCCCCCGAAGCGCTTGCTACCAATTGAGTTTCCGTCACTTCACAATCAAGCGAAGTAGGCGGTGCTATTGAAATTGTTGGAGGCATCGTGTCAATCGGCACGTTCACCTGGATCGAATCGCTACAACCATTGACAAGACTGGTGATGCGCAATTGATAATTGCCTGCTTGAGTAGCATTCAGCATTAAATCTGTATCTGATAAAACCACACCACTTGGATCCGTCCATTGAACTACAAAATCCCCACCTGCTGAGGAAATACTAGCATCTATGATGGTTTCATCGCGTGTACACGTAAGCGGTGTCACTGCGCGTGTGCCTACCTCCGGGTTTTTATAATCCGCACCAACAAGTGCAGCAGTCATGCCTAGTGAGAGATTGTTGGCATTTGCGATTAATGCAGTCGGTTTATCAGCATTTTGACTTACTTGAACTGTATCTTGTTCACTACAACCACTAATTATATTGGTTACATTTAATATGTAAAATCCTGGAGCATCCACAGTTGGATTGGGCGAATCTGCACCTGACGAAATATTGCCATCAGGCGTTGTCCATTGATATTGCAAATTATTGCCGATGACTTGTGGGTTCAAACGAATGCTAGTAGTCGCACAATTCAGTGTTGTGTCAAAACCAGCAAAAACGACCGGTGCTTCGGTATTCGCCAAAATTTCAACACTATCCGTGCTAACACAACCATTGTCAAGATTGGTTGCTACTAATATATAAGTATCTGGTAAAGAAATAGTTGGTGCGAGCGTTGTCGGATTTTGAATCGGACTGCCGTTGCCGGCTGACCATTGGTAAGTATAATTTCCATTTGATGGAGTTACCATTCCATTCAACGTCAAATCAGGTTGGTTGCAACCCAAAGTATCACTTGTCCCGGCATCTACTATTGGCACAACGCGGTTGTCTTGAACATTTACCACCCTGGATGCGCTACAGCCATTGTCCGTATTGGTCACTTCAAAACGATAACGACCTGGTGTTGAAACCGTTATACTTAAGCTATCTTTGCAATTAATTGGATTGTCATTATTGTCTAATTCGCACCAGCGAGCCGAAAAATTACCATTATTTGGCAAAATTCCATTCAAAAGAACAGATTCATTTATACAATTCAGCGCTGTGTCAGCAATTGCAGGAATAACAGGCAAATCGTCAGATGTAACGATGACGCTATCCATAGCGGAGCAGCCGTTCAAGGTATCTGTTACGATCAAAAAATACGTTCCGGCAGCATTGACAGTAGGCATCAACGTATTGACGCCAGAAATCGTACTTCCTTGCGAAGTCGTCCAGACGTAAGTGAAGTTTGATCCCGTCGATGAGCCTGTGCCATCAAGCGTTGCGAGGGAAGCATTGCAAGTCAAAGCCGCAGACGGCCCAGCCTCTGCGATCGGCGGAAAGGTATCAATTCGCACGATCACCGAGTCTATTGCACGACAACCAGTTAGTGTATTCAACACTTCTAAATAATATATATCTGATTGATTAACAGTGCTTATTGTCGAGTTATTTGGCATAATGACACTGCCATTTGCGCTCGTCCAGGTATAAGTATATTGAGCACCAGAAGAAGTGCCGCTTCCACCAATAGTCACCGAAGGTTGTGTGCAAGTAATAGTAGCATCATTCCCAGGATCAACTATCGGTAATTCAATATTTTCAAGTACTACAAAAGAAACCGAAGCAGAAAAATTAGAACTATTCGTCAGGGTAATCGTATACGTCCCAGGCGCATCCACAATTGGCGTCAAGCCATCCGTGCCAGAAACAAAGTTACCATCAAGCGTCATCCAAGTAATGGTACAATCGGTACAAATTGGATCGCAAAGTGTCGCTTGCAGCGTCACCGCTGCATTTGAACAATTAAGCGTATCTGGCGCAAGCCCTTGAACGCATACGTCGCAACTCTGGGCGGTTACAGATATCGTATCTGTTACAATACAATCGTTTTGTAAATTCCTGACTGTCAAGATGTAATCTCCTGCTGCATTCACGCGCACTGTTGGTTGATCGGGTGGTGATTGAAGTCCCGGGCCATTCCAGGCATAAGCGTAAGTTCCATTGGCAGGATTGACAAAAGCCTGTAAATTCAGGAAATTGGAGTCACAAGAAATCTGGCTTTCGCCAAATGTGATCGTGGGAACACCTAATTCTACTGCAATATCCACCGAATCTCGACTTGAGCAACCGCTGGTCACATTTAAAACTTGTAATACATATTTACCTGGTTGAGTGACCGTTTCTGTAATATCATTGCCAATAAGCGCTCCAGCAAGGGTCGTCCAGGTATAGCGAAAATTCTGCCCCGTGGAAGAGCCATTGCCATTGAGCAAAGCATCGGGGCGGCTGCAAGTGATCGTGTCGGGTTCACCAGCATTTGCAATAGGCGCAATGGTATCTCTAATGACCGTGGTAATATCATTCGCGGTACAACCAGAATTGGTATCGGTTACGATCAAAGTATAATCTCCCGGTGCATTGACAACAACGGTACGCGTGTTCGTTGCGCCAACAAAGCTGCCACCATTGGTTTGCCAGCGATAAGTGATATTTGGACCCGTTGATGTCGTGCCGCCACCAATTGTGACGCTTGATTTGGTACAATTCAACGTATCTCCGTTTCCGGCATCAGCGATGGGCGTATTTACATCTCGATTGACCGTAACTGTAGCAGTATCAGCGCATAAGCCGCTAGAACTAGCAACGATCAATTGGTATGTTCCTGGTTGGTTGACAACCGGCATCAACGTATTTCCGCCACTTAGAATGCCCGGCCCATTCCAAAGATAAGTAATGCCTGCGCCTTGCGTAGAACCACTGCCATTCAATGTAATCTGCGCATTCGTGCAACTTAATGAAGGTGGATTGGCAACAGCTGCAACGATCGTATTTTGGGTGTTTTGATTAACTATTACAGAATTTTGGCTCCTGCAAATGATGCCATCAGAAGATTGGGAGATCTCCAAAAAATAAGTGCCCGGTGAAGTCACATTAACGGTCGAGGTATTGCCAATTTCAACGCCACTAGCATTGAGCCATCGAAATGTAACTCCTGCGGGAGTTGAGCCGCTTCCATCCAGAGTAACAGAGGCATTGAAGCAATCCAACGTGCCAAAACTGGCAATAACAGCACTTGGGTTTAATACGGTTAACCTCAGGTTGACAATACTATCGCAACCCAATGCCGAAGTAAGCGGAATCGTATAACTTCCTGCAATTGTAAAATTTTGATTACCAACGGTATATGTTCCGCCCGCACAAATGCTAGCATTAATATTCGTGATAATACTATCCAACACCGTCAAATTCAAATTAATAATACTATCGCAGCCATCCACATTGGTAAGTGTATCTCGATAAATGCCGCTGGTTTTATAAATCGAATTACCAACTTGAATCGAATCGCCGACGCAAAGGGTCTCGTTCAAATTTATTACATCCGAGGCAAGCACGGTCAAGCTCAAGTGAGTTGTGCTGCTACAGCCATCCGCGCCCGTGATCGTGACGTCGTATTCGCCAGTTGTGGTAAAAGTTTGATTTCCAATTGCATAAGACTCGCCTTGGCAAATCGTTTCGGTTACAAAAGTCGTATCGCCCTGCGGTGTAATCGTGACATTTATACAATCATTTGTGATTTTTCCGCAATACAACAGAAGATTTCCATTCAATTGCTGCCGAAGCTGGCTAAGCGTTTGCACACTATTAGGCAATGGGAAACTATCAATATCTGTTTTTTTATAAGATAAACCACAAACCTGATACGTTCCAGCCGCCAAGCCACGCAAATCTGGTACAGAATCATAAGCTAAAAGAATATCATTTTGACTAATCAGATACGTATAAGCGTACTCGGCGGTATCAGGCGGCAAGCCGGTATAAACTGGCGGAATATTCAATTGCAATGTATCATTACCTTCGCAGCTCGTCACATCAGGATAGGAAGCCAAACTCCCCGCATCTGCAAAGCAACACAAAAAGCCACGCTCATCGCACAAGCGCAAGCGAAAACCCACCACCGCACCTTGATACACCGAAGGGTTATTCCGAATCGTGATCGTCCATTGCCCATTGACAGGGCCGGTGTCAAAATCTTCCAAACAGCCATCATAAGGATAATAAGAACCTGTATAGCGCCCACCGCTAATAAAATTGCGGGGTTGATTGTTATCCCACTGTGCTACATAACCACTGTCAGGAATCGCCGTAGCAGCGCAAGGCACAAAAGTAATATCCCATCGAGCCGCAAAAGTAAAGGCCAAAGCATCAGAAGTGTTGGATCCAATCAATTGCACCATTTGACCGGAAGGTGAGGTGATCCACAACTCCATATTCTCAGAAAACTGATGCAAAAACTCTATTTCGATACCGCAAATACCTTGATTAGGGTCGGCAAGATCGTCGTTCACTACATCCGTCACTTCAAAATTGTAAGTCACCGTTCGATTGGTACCAATCAGAATGGTATCTACAATTCCGCAGTTCTGGGCGTAGGCCAGCCAGGGAAGGATGAAGATATGCCACAGGATTAAAACTCGTCTCATAACAATGGGATGTCGAAATCTCTTTTTTGAGACCTTAGATGTTAGGCGATAGACTTTAGACTCGAATCCGTCTAAAATCTAGAATCTATTTTCTCAAGTCTAAAAGAAAAATTTCGATGCATCATTTTGGGATTAAACAGTTTCCTCATTCCGAAGCCATTTTCAAATCTTCAGAAGCAGGTAAATCACTCGAATGTTCGAAGGGCAGAATTCGGCTTTAGGCTACAACGTAAATTATGCTTGTTTTTATACTTTAAAGTTCAAAATTAGCATAAAATTCTGGGATGCGTTGTTAAAAATTGAAGCAAGCCTATTGCTTTTGCAAAATGAAAGCACGAGATGCAGCGCCTTCCAAGCCAATGATTTCAAGCCAATACGTACCTGACGTTAATTTTGAGCAATCAACTATTTCTTTATAATTGCCTGACGAAAAATCAATTTGCCAATGCTTTAATTCCTGACCCAGCACATTAATTAGCCGAGCCTGCAATTTTTTTTGCGAGCGGCCTTGCAAGAATAATTCTATTCGCCCTGACGCCGGATTCGGTGAAAGCTGAAAAATGTCTAAGAAATCTGTATTTGTCGTAGCTGTTATCACAATCACTACCGTTTTGCTGCTCATAGCTGTTCCACAAGTGTTGGTAACGCGCAGTTCCACTGTGTATTCGCCGGGATGTGCAAAAAAATGGCTTGGCTTCATTTCATTAGAAGTCGCGCCATCGCCGAATCGCCATTCATACTGCCAATCAGGATAAGCATAAACCGATTGAAAAGTCACTTCCTGACCATCCACCGTATGCTCAAAGCTTGCGTCGGGCTGCGCAAAAACTTCCATATAATCAGACAATATGAGCGTATCCTTCCCCCAGAAGTTTTCTGCGATCAATGTAACCGAATAGCTGCCTGGCTGGGCATAAGTAATCATTGGATTCGCTGCTTGCGAAGTTGATGGCGTTCCACCTGGAAAAACCAGTTTCGTTGCGTCACATTTCCATTGGTAAGATCAGAAAATTGAACCGTAAAGGGTGCGCAGCCTTCTTGAATATTGCTATTAAAACTCGCCAAAGGCGCTGCGCCGCTAAGCGTTACGTTTTGTTGTAATGTATCATTACCACATTCATTCATAGCTATTAATTGCACCGCGTAAGTACCTGGATTTGAGAAAGTATGAACAGGGTTTGGCAAATTGCTAATGCTATCATCTCCGAAATTCCAAAGATAGCTCTGCGCATTCAAGGATTGATTGGTAAAAGTCACTACATTTTCTGACTGACTAAAGCTGAAAGCCGCGCCGGGTTTGCCTTTTACAGTGATAAAGTCATTTTTGGTGATCATGGCATTGCCCGTAGCGTTGCGCACGATCAATATTACTTTGTAAACGCCTGGTTGCAAATAATTTACGCTTGGATTTTGAGCAGCAGAACTCGAAGGTACGCCGCCTGGAAATTGCCATTCAAAAGCAGTCGCATTCGCAGAAGCATTATTTTGAAATTGCACGGTCAAAGGCGCGCAGCCACTGGTCATTTGCGCAGAAAAATCAGCCGTTGGCGCGGTGGAAATATTAACGCTTTGAGTTGTGGTATCGTTCCCGCATTCATTTTGCGCGATTAAGGTCACTGTGTAATTCCCATCCGAAGTATAAATATGCGTAGGGTTCGCATCTGTGCTGGTTTTTCCATCACCAAAGCGCCAAAGATAATTCGTAGCGTCTGCGGAGCTATTCGTAGTAGTGATCATCGCTGAACCTTCCGTCGAATTAATGCTGAAAGCCCCATCGGGTCTGTCTTTCACCAGGATTAAAGTCTCCGTTGTATCAAATCCTATCGGATTGCTGGCCACTAATTGCACTTTATAAGTGCCGGGTGCAGTGAAAGTCGCCACGGGATTTTTATCAAAAGAAGTTAACCCTTCCGGGAAAAGCCATTGCCAACTATTTGCATTCACAGCGGATTGATTGATAAATTGTACCGTCAATGGTGCACAACCACTGGTCGATGTGGTAATAAATGCAGCTTGTGGCGCGGTTAGATTATCACAAGCGGAGACGCAATTCTGCGCATTTACAACATTATTAAAATAAGTATTAATCGTGTTCAGCGATACAGAAGACCATTCGTGTACATCCTGAATTCTGGGTGCCATAATATAAGGCGAACCGTCGGTATCGTGTCGGGCATTGAGATTATGACCCAATTCATGCGCTTGTAGCGCCCGCATCAAGCCTGCGTTTGCTGAATAGCGCCGTAATAACTGATAACGTTGGTTGCTGCAAAGCCCCCCAAAATAGCCACCACCACCGATATTATTGTCGAGTACTCGTCCTGTCCACAAAGTTGCAAGATCATAAATAATTTCAAAGCCACCACCGTTGCTCCAATCCCTGAAATTCGCCAGTAATTGCAGGTAATCCGTCAATGGCGCCCAGGGATCGCAAGTCGCACAAGTAGAAATGTATAATGTCACCGCCTTAAAGCGAATGGTATGCTCAAATTCCTCGTCGTAATTGGTATGCACATTGTTTAGAATACCGAGGACATAGTTTTCCAAGGTTTCCACATTACCAAATAATTGCAACATCTGATAATCCGCTGCCAAAGCAATCTCGATTGCGTAGCACTCCCTGCTGATTTTTGCTGATCGGCTTTTATTTGAATATCATTCAATTCAATCGCCGCGCAATGCCCATTGGAATTGGGTAATACGTTTTCCATTTTATACAAAAGATAAGCGTCAAATCCAGCATCCTGATTAAATCTTTTCGCAGGTTCGATGAACCAAGTCTCCTCGCCTATTTCAAATACGCCATACACAAATCCTGCTGCCAAAGTCAATCTGCAAGCGCCCTTTTCAGGCGATAGCACTTGCCCGGCAAAGGTTTTTGCTCGACTGCCTGCTATTTTTTGTACCCCTTTTTCACCCTGTATTTGCACCTGATAATTCTGTGCGCGAATGTCTTCTTCCTGCAATCGTATATGCCAGTTTTGATTATTATTAAATAAGAATATTAGTTCTGCATCATTTGAATTTTTTTGCATCAAGTCCAATATTGACCGACTATCCAAATGAATTACTCGATAATCCGATAACTCTTCTTGAAGTACAGGTAAATAAGCATTTTCAACCGAAGAAACTTTAAAAACAGCCTGCGCCGTTGCAGGAGCAGCCAACGATAGCAATAATATTAGCAATAAAATCAATCGAAACGTCTGGTAAAATACATTCATGGTAGCGAATTTAAATAAACCTTTCAGCGAAAACGATGGTCTGTTCGTTTACAATTGAATAATGAAATGCTGGAATATTAGAATGTTGGAATACAGCATATTTCAATACTTCAAAATTCCATCACTCCAATATTCCAATAATCTACATTATTTTTACAAAAAAATACGAATCGAATGAAAAATGCAATTAAGATTAGCCTTTTGCTACTCATAGCCATTTTTACCATGCAAAGCACAGCTGAAGCACAAAACCGCAGCCGAGAAAACGATCGCAGGCAGAGTGAATTCGCCAGTCGCCTATGGTATGGCGGAGGTTTGACGCTTGGATTCACGTCGAGTGGGAATGAGTCCTTGTTTCAGATAGGGCTTTCGCCAATGGTGGGCTATAAAATATTCGAGCCATTCTCGGTGGGGCCGCGCGTCAATCTATTGTATTCGCATTACCGCATTAATTTCTCCGGCGATATTGAATCGGCGAATGCCGTGTCCTGGTCGGCGGGGGTGTTCACGCGTTATAAGATTGTGCGCAATATCTTTGCCCATGTTGAATACGAATTTGAGAATGCAGCGGTATTCTCGTATGCCTTGAGCGGGCTAGAGGCCTTGCGCCGCGAGCGTAATAATTTCTACGTGGGTGGTGGGTACAATAGCGGCGGCACCTGGGGCTACGAAATCCTGCTTTTGTTCAATACCCTCCAACCTGAAAACGATATCAATCCACCATTTAGCTTCCGCATCGGCTTTACGCGTAATTTCTAAGTGAGCAATACGAGGTACGAAATGATCATAAAATCATATTTCGTACCTCGTGCTTCCGATTTCGTACTTCTACCTGCTTCATTTTCCTTTCTGTAGTATCCATTTGTAGTATTATATTATATGCACAGGCATCTGCATTATATGCACAGGCGTCTGTATTATATTCATGTCCATCTGCATTATATGCACAGGTGTCTGTATTATATTGTCGTGCGTCTGCATTATATTGTCGTGCGTCTGCATTATATTGTCGTGCGTCTGTATTATATCGTCGTGTCTCTGCATTATATCGTCGTCCATCTGTATTATATCGTCGTCCATCTGTATTATATCGTCGTGTCTCTGTATTACATCGTCGTGCGTCTGCATTATATCATCGTATCATTGCATGATATGATTGGGCATTTTTATTAATTAATCGTATAAATGCGGCGCTTTTTTGTAAGGGTGGGTGGATGAATTGTTCCGTAGGAACAAAATATCGGTAGAAAAAATAGGGAAAGGGGTGGGTGTGCCGTAGGTACACCTTATGATTTAGGTAGCGTACCTACGGCACGCCCGGAACGATCGTAAATGTTTCTACCGATAGGTTGTCCCGCTGGGACAAATCGAAATGTATTATGCACGATATTTTAATATAAAAGAGTACTGATTACAACATATTGATAGTGAGGATGAAGTATCTATTGCTCAAATTGATGCTCTAAATAGTCCAAGTAAGCTAATTCTATAAAATCTTTAATAGCCATAATTAAAAACTCTTTGAAGAGAACGTGAAGCGGGGGACTCGAACCCCCATGCCCTCTATCCTATTAAAGTTCAATTTTTCAATAACTATTATCTATTCCAAAGCAATGGCGCCATTCTTCACATGAGGGCTGCTTCACGAATAAATACTTTCAGTCTTTCCATGATTTTAGATTTTATTATTTCAACAATTACTAACATAATTGCAAAGAATAAGAATCCACTTAGGGAAGATAGATAGCTAATTACTAAATTAACTTCTTTATATAGGCTTCTCAATATTTCAAGATATAAAAAAATCCGCCTACAAACTCATTTAGGTCTGTAAACGGATAGCCTCAATTATTTACAATATTACATAAAAAAGGTAAATAAGTAAAGTGTTGGTGTATTATTTTTTAATACTTATTATTATTGCATGGAACTCAAGCGCTTTTAGCATTGCTTTATGGGTCTTTTTTAGTGAGTGCTTGTGGTAGCATATATAAGAAAGGTAAGGCTTTGCTGTAATCCAATGTATCGTATTCCAATCCCAGCAGGCGAATGTGCTGATAATAAGTGGCATGCTGCTGATAATAGTTTTTTTCGGATTCGATGAGCCAGGCCTGGTTGCCGAGTTTTTCGGCTAAGAACCATTTTTCGAGTAGGCGCGCGGTTCTTCCATTGCCATCGTCATAAGGATGTATTTTGACAAAGACCAGGTGTAGCATTCCTGCATATAAAAATACTTCCCGAAGGGATAAATCCGCTTGCAGTAATGTTTCCAAATCGTGATAGTATTTTTCCAGTTCCGTCGGTACGAGATAGGGCGAAGCCGCCACGTATTCTATCTTGCCATCGGGCGTCGTGACGTACATATTGCTCGTCCTTAGCTTCCCCTGCCTATGCTTGGGCAGAATGTGTTGCGTAATGATTTGATGGGCAGTGTTGATATTGGCTTCGTTGCAGGGATTGCTTTTGGCATACTGATAAGCATCGTACAAATCGTCAATCTTTCGGGTGTAATCGGGCAAAAATTCTACGCCAAAGCGCTTGTGCTTGACGTAAGAATCCAGTTGGATGGGTTCGCCTTCAATTTTGGAAGAAAAAACCGCTGCTACAGAAGTGTAAAAGCTAAAACTGTCTTGCGATAATTCGCTTTCTTGTAGGCTCTTGTAGTGTTCCAGGTCAGCTTCGCTGATCGCTTGGCCGTATTCAATAAGAAGTGTTGTAGGTAATATTTGTAATGCTGTTATCAATGAATGCTGTTATTTCCTCCAAAAATACAGCGTTTTGCTTGGATTTGTCCATGTTTTTAATAAAATATCAAGTGTGGCGCATCTCCAAGATGTGCCACACTATTATTTAAAATCCTACATTCAATCCCAGCAGAAAATTCGTGCCTGCCTGCGGGTAGAAGCCTTGATCGATCGCGGTAGCGTCGTCATAGATGTAGCGGTACGACCAGGCGTTGGTTTCATATTGGGCATTAAAGATATTTTGTATTAATAAGGTCAAAGCGACTTCCTTTGCAAATGCCGGCTTCCAGGCGTAGCGCAGGCGCGCATTGGTGAAGGTATATGCATCTATAATATTGCTTTCATCGGATGTATTGTCGATGTATTGCTTGCTGATGTATTTATTGGATAGCGTCAAACTCAAGCGCTGCAAGGGATTCCAGGTGATTTCTGCTCCCGCGATAATGGCGGGCGAGAAGGATAAATCTGTGTTCTTACGCTCAATTGCTTGCTGTTCCAGCCAATTAAAATTGAGTATAAGTCAATGTCTTCAAGGGGTTTGTAAAAAACGCCTGCTTTGGGATTGAAGAAATGTAAATCCGCTGATTGCGCTACATTTTCTAAATTATTATTAAAACCTAAAAAAGTATAATCAACCTGGCGGTATTGTAAATCCAAATACGCATTCCATTTAGTTGTAAATGCATAATTAAATTTTGTGTACATATTAAAATCAGCTTTTCGAGCATCATTATTATAATATTCATCACCCAATTCATTCGGTGCAAATTCTGCCCATATCACTTTGCCATAATGTTCGCCTTCATAAATATGATATCCCCGCCAATCGTGGCGTCCAGCCGATTATTATTATAATTCAAAGCATATACCGCGCCGTAGAAATGATTATCCAACCAGAGTTGGCGAATTAAATTCGTGGATGTAATAGAATCATTTCCTATTATAATCGGATTAAAATTATAATCTGTAAAATTTTCATTCGCTTTATATTGCTCAAAATAGCCCAAGCCGTGTGTGTAGTGCAATGCGGTATTCAGATTCCAATTAGTTGTAATTTGATTATTGTATAATAACTGATAATGCGTCTGGCGATAATTATCGACTTCATTATCATAGGGTTCACCTTCTTTTTCTGTTCCGGCAGAGTTGTAATTTCTCAATTTCTCAATTTCTAAATAATCTTTTGGCACACCATTCCAAGCTTGATAGGTGATTTCATGTCCTGAAAAAACATTTAGTCGCAACAAGCTTTTATTATTAATCATTGCACCCGAAATGTAATAAGAATTCAAATCGGAAGCGGCCCGCTGAATCCAGCCGTCGGATTTTATTTGTGACAAGCGCCCGTCGATTGTAAATTTATTATTTAATAATCCTGTACCGAATTGTACATTGCCTTTCCAGGTATTAAAAGAACCGTAAGAGCCATTAATATTGGCGTAAGCATCGGGTTGTAATTTGGAGGTGTTCAGATTAATCGTTGCGCCAAAAGCGCCTGCGCCATTCGTGGAAGTGCCGACGCCGCGCTGGATTTGAATATCATTGGTAGAAGTAGCAAAATCAGGCAGGTTCACCCAAAACGTGCCTTGCGATTCGGCGTCGTTGTAAGGAATGCCGTTGATCGTGCCGTTGATCTTGGTCGGGTCGCTCCCGCGAATCCAAATGCCCGTGTAGCCTACGCCAGCGCCTGCGTCGCTCGTGACGACCGTAGAAGGTGTCCATTGTAATAAAAAAGGAACATCTTGCCCCAAATTAACTTTTTCTAATGTTTCTTTATTCAAATTAATAAAAGTCATGGGGGTCTTTGCACCAGCGCGGGTAGATTTTACAATGAGTTCGTCGAGTTGAATGCTAATTTCTTTTAATGTAAAATTGAGTTCGTTTACGCCTTTTTGAAGCTCAATTACTTGTTTTATAACTTGATAGCCAGGATAAAAAACTGTAATATTTACAGTTCCTGCCGACAAATGGAATTCATATTTACCATCTTGATCCGTGACAGTCTGCGGATCTCCTTTAATCATTACATTCACCCCAAATAAAGGTTCGTTTTTTTCGTTCGTGACTTTTCCGGTAAGCACCGCTTGTGCTTGAATAATAAATGTAAATAATAGCGCAACTGCCATTGCAATTGTCTGTTTCATGATATTTTGTTATTTAAGCATGAATAAATCCACTGTTCAAGGGGTTTGAACGGTGTTTTACTCCACTAAATAACCATTGAATTTGGAATTAAATTTGGATAATTGATGATTAAAAAGTAAATATCAAGTAAATAAAATTTTAAAATAATGAATCATCAATCCCAGCATTCCGTCCCTTCCTGGCATTACCCGGGCAGGTTCAATGGGTATGATCTCAGCCTGTTGCGAAGTAAGAAGTTGGAAGGACGAAGTACGATTTAGTAGAAACGCTCGTACTTCTAACTTCGTACCTCATACTTCAAAGTAAGGCACCCCAAATGAGAAAGTGCAAAGATAAGATTTGAAATGTGAAATTCAAAAGCAAAAATCTCAAACCTGGAGTTTTTTGCCCTCGGCATTTAGTAATTCTATGACGGCGATTGCTTGCTTTAATCGTTCTTCTTCATTACCAGAAATTTCAATAAAATTCGCATTTAATAATATTAATTCATTTTTATACAATTCGTATAAAGCCTGCCGATCTTGCAAGTCAGGATGCTCCCGCAAAGGGTCATCCGTCCAGAGCAAATCTATATCACAAAGCAAATGCAAATTATAATATTGCGATTTTAATCTTGATTCAATCCATTCATTTTCAATGCCATACTTAAATTTTAGCCAAACTTTAGCAACGATTAAATCTGTATCACAAAAAAGTAAATGATCGGTTAATTTTGCCAATTCATTTTCCCAATGAACCTGACCTTTGGCGATTCTTATTACATCTTCAGGCGTGTAAGATCGATCCAGTAAATGGAGGTAAAAACGGGCATATTCAGGCACCCAAAGCGTGTTGTAATGCGCAGCAAGCTGACGTGCAAGTGTCGTTTTTCCGGTAGATTCAGGCCCTGTGATAGCAATTTTGAGCATTCGTCGGTAAATATTGTCAGAAAGCAAAGTAAAATATAAATTTGGTATTGCGCCAATGGTGTCCGATATTTGAGCAAAATATAAGCCTTTAAATATTTTATTATGGAATGTAAAAACTGTGGTGAAGCCCTACAAGGAGCGTATTGTAGCGCCTGTGGTCAAAAACTGATAAATGAACGCATCACAATTCGCCATATATTTAGTGAGTTATTTAATATTATTACTAATGTTGATCGCGGTTTTTTACACACGATAAAAATGTTATTACTTACACCGGGCGATATGATCCGCAATTACCTTAATGGACAAACCAGAAATTATTATCATCCTTTGCGTTTCCTTATATTGACCATTGCTATATCAGTAGCGATCAATTTGAGTTTGGGAGTCTTCGATCGACAACAATCTGAAATTCAATCCTTGGTTCAAACGCCTCAAAATGAAGAAGTTGCCGCAATGCAGCAGAGAATTAATCAGGAAGTAAAAAAATATTTGAACTTGATACCAATGCTAATGATCCCCGTATTGGCGCTGTTTTCCTATCTATTCTTTCGTAAGAAAAAGTATAATTATGCTGAAAATCTGGTATTACATTCTTTTGCTCAGGGAGAAATGGCGGTTATCGGAACACCCATGATTATTATAAGCGGTTTTTTACCTGCCTTGAATACTTCTCTCATATTAGTAGGCGTAATTATAATTAGCTTATTCTATGGCACTTACGTGTTTCGTCAATTTTATCAGGTCGGTACGCTTCAAGCATTTGTAAAATATTTTTTCACTTATTTCTTCAGCTATATCATATTAATGTTGACACTCTCTATTGTTATGATCGTTTATTTAATTGCCAGTGAAAAAATTCAATAATTATTCTTGAAATATTTCCAATTTTAAATCATCAATTAATATTGGTTTATCGCTTTGCGCATTCCAAAATATAATGCCTACTTTATTAAATGCTTGTCGTGGTTTCTTTACATCAAATGTAATGGTTCGGGTTTCCCCTTCATTTAGCAGGCGATAAACCCTTACTAATTTTGCTTTTACTTCTTGATCATTATTATAAAATCGCACAACAAATTGCGTTTGACTCCAGGTATTCCATTCTTTATTTTTGCAGCGAAACGTAGCAGTGGCGCGCACCCAATCAAGTTGCTGAGGATCAACCGTTACATCCCATAAAGGACTCAATTGATGCTCGGCATTCAGGCAATAAGAACGCTGACCGGCGATGGGCGCTATATCACAATTAATTAAAGTAGTATCATTTTCAAAATCATTTTGATAAATTAATTTAATATTTTTAGGCGTGCCGCGAAATTCTTCGTTGGTATCTAATAATAAAAGGGCTTCTTCATTTATTTTATATTTCAAAAATATTTTTTGAAAATAAGCCCGATTCATTTGCTCCGGCATAAACAGGCCGCCGCGATGCGCCTGATGCGTGATCCAAAGATTGATATAACTAAAAAAGATAAATATCGGATAAATAATAAAAGGTAAATATTTTTTCGAGTTTGTAAAATTTATAAATGCGACAAATGGGAATAATAAAATCGGATAACATTGTACCATGGTGCGCTGTCCAAGGCTTCCGCCGTACCACCAAATGTCCCATGCAAAGGCGATGTAAATAAAAATACTAAAGAATAATAATGTTGACCAGAATAAGGAATTATATTTTTTATATAATGGAATAAAACCTAACACTGCAAAAGCCATAATAGGTGTGTAAACCAACCAGCCACTTTTATAACTAAACAGGGCGTTTTTAAAATGCGGGTGTAGCCAGCTAAATCCTTGATCCTGGTAGCTATACACCAACCAGTCTCCTGTAATGTATTTCCAGTAAATCAATTGAATGCTGCCGACCAGGCCACAAGCTACGATTGCTACTATTAATTTTGGTAAATGATTTTTAAAAAATATTAACCTTTCCGAAATAGATTTTAATATCGGTATTTGGACTCCCCATAATAAAGGAATGAATAAAGAAATTAATTCGGTCGGGCGCGTCAGGCCTGCCAATCCGACCATAAGTCCAATACCCAGGGCTTTACCAAAAGTAGGTTTTTTATAAAATTGAATGGTGATAAAAATTAAAATTGCATAAATAGTGAATAAATTATTATGCGTCATCGCGCCGTTAATAGAAGCGTAATCGAGGTAATTGGTGCCTAAAACCAAGAAAAATAAGGCTAATGCAGTTGCTTTATCAGAAAAATATTCCAATAAATTTTTACGCATGAACCATAATCCTATAAAAGCTATAATAAAACTCCCAAAACTAATCATAAATTGATATGGCAATGAATAACCATCGGCTTCGTAGGTATTATTAATAAGCGCGTAAATATGAGCGATCCCGAAAAATGGCAGCCATTGAATCGCTTGCCCGACGGAGTATTTCATTACATAATTACCGCTTTCGTGTGAAAAAGCTTGCTGCTCCAGGTTTGGAGCGGGATAATATTTTTCAATAATTTCAGGTGCAAACTTTAGTTCTTTAGCATCATTATAAATAAAAAATGCAGGTAAATAAGCATAATAACCTGCTACATCCCAACTGATTGTTGCCTCGGTGCGCCCTTGTTTCCACTTGGGATAATAAATAAAAGAAGCAATAAATAAAAGTAAATAACATATTAATAAAGCGCTAAAAGAATATTGTTTTTTCATATTTGAAGACGTTCAACTGGACTCCAAAGTACCAAAAATCAGTCGAAGCGTCCGCAAACGATGGATAAAATTTATCATTTTGCTAATTTCGACCAGTAAGAGCTTTTATTCAAAACTAGGAGCCTGGTTCAGGCGTTTTTCACTCTATTATTAAAAAGCAATTTCTACCTAAGATGCACGATATAGAGCCATTCCATCGGTGGCGCGACTATTATGTCGCTTCTGAAGACGAGCTTTCGCCTTTTTATGGGCGTCGGCACGATGAATTTTATTACACGAACAAGATTTATAATTATTACATTCATCCTCAGTGGGATGACTTTGGCTCGGATACACTTTATACTAAACTCATTTTCGCAGATTATGATGAAGGCTACGCGATCCTTGAATTTATTGGTGAATGGAACGATTGCCTTCATAACGATATCATGTTTCTCAAGCGTGATGTAATAGATCCGCTCATTAAGCAAGGTATTTATAAATATATTTTGATCTGTGAAAATGTATTAAATTTTCATGGTTCGGATGATGCTTATTATGAAGAATGGTATGAGGATATCCGCGACGACGGCGGCTGGATTTGTGTATTGAATACGCTCAATCACGTATCTGATGAAATGAAAGCCACGCGATTGCAGTTTTTTGTCAATTTTGGCGATGATTTTGGCGCGGTCAATTGGCGTCCGCATACGCCCAGGCGTGTGTTTGCTGCGATAGAAGCGATGGTGGAGGGAGGAACGAAAAGATTGAGGGAGTTTTAAGTTTGGGGTTTGGAGGTTTCAGGTTTGGAGGTTTCAGGTTCAAAAGTTATAATAATTGTAACTTGCAACGTAAAACTTCTAATCTGAATCGAGAAAAATGCATAAATCCGGTTTTGTAAATATCATTGGTCGCCCGAATGTAGGAAAATCAACCCTCATGAACGCTTTGGTCGGCGAACGTATGTCTATTATTACTAATAAGCCACAAACCACACGCCATCGCATTTTTGGCATTCTCAACGGTGATGATTTTCAAATTGTTTTTTCGGATACACCCGGCGTGATTAAAAATCCGGCTTACAAAATGCAGGAAGCCATGAATCGCTTCGCGCACTCTACTTTTGAAGATGCTGATTTGATGGTGCTTGTGACGGAGCCCAATGAAACTTATGAAGCTGATGATCCCATTCTAAAGCGTTTGCAGCATATCGAAGTGCCTTTGTTTCTGATTATCAATAAAATAGACTTATCCTCGCAAGGACAAATCCTGGCATTAATCGAGCAATGGCAATCGCGGCTTTCTTTTACGAAAATTCTTCCTATTTCTGCATTGCACCAACAAGGCACTCAAGAATTATTAAAGGTAATTTTAGAACACCTGCCCGAAGGGCCTGCCTATTTTCCAACAGATCAAATCACTGACCGAACCGAGCGTTTTTTTGCAAGTGAGATCATTCGAGAAAAAATCCTGGAATTGTACGAACAAGAAATACCTTACTCTTGCGAAGTGGACATCGAAGATTTTAAAGATACCGAAACCAAGACCGGAGAGCCGCTCGCCCGCATCAACGCTACTATTTACGCTGCCCGCAAGACACAAAAAGCCATTCTTATTGGCAAAAACGGCGATGCCATCAAACGCCTCGGCACCGAAGCACGCAAAGCGATTGAAACTTTCCTCGACCGCAAGGTGTTCCTCGAACTGCACGTAAAGGTGCGCGATAACTGGCGCGACGATGAGCAAATGCTCAGACGATTTGGCTATCAAGAATGATTCTTGCTTCTTGTCGCTTGACTCTTGTGGCTCCTAAAATTCAAAACAATCCTTATTTTTGTGAAATGCCATTGAAATTGAGTAACTTCGCATCCTTTTTACAAAAAACTCCAAACTACCAAACCTCCAAACAAAAATAAAATGGGCAGTATAATAGCCATTGTGGGTCGTCCAAACGTAGGAAAATCAACGCTTTTCAATCGCTTGATCGGTGAGCGGCAAGCCATTATTGACGATACACCCGGCGTGACGCGCGACCGTCAGTACGGTACGACTTTCTGGAATGGCAAGAATTTTACAGTGGTGGACACTGGCGGATTCGTAGAAGGCTCGGAGGATGTATTTGAAAAAGCGATTCGTTCGCAAGTAAAAATTGCACTGGAAGAAGCTGCTATCATCCTTTTTATGACCGATGTGACCACGGGCATTACTGATCTGGATGAAGAAGTGGCGGACATGCTGCGTCGTTCTAAAAAACACGTCATTCTTGTTGTAAACAAAGCCGATAACTCGCAACGCGTGATGGAAGCCAATGAATTCTGGAGTATGGGTTTTGAAGAGACGTATTTCTTGTCCTCGCTTACGGGCAGTGGCACGGGCGAATTGCTCGATGCGGTTGCTGAGCATATCGCAGAAGAAGCAGAAATTCAATCAGAATTGCCCAAATTTGCCATCGTTGGTCAACCGAACGTTGGGAAATCTTCTTTGCTAAATGCGCTCCTCGGCGAAGAACGCAATATCGTGACGGACGTGGCAGGCACGACCCGCGACACGATTCATACCCAATATAATAAATTTGATAAAGAATTTATTATTGTAGATACGGCTGGAATCCGCAAGAAGTCAAGGGTTTCGGAGAATTTGGAATTTTATTCTGTGATGCGTGCGATCAAGGCCATCGACGAATGCGATGTTGTCATGTTAATGATTGATGCCCAGACCGGCATGGAAGCGCAGGATATGAGCATTTTTCGCTTGGCGCAAAAACGGCATAAAGGCATTGTAATCCTTGTAAATAAATGGGATTTGGTAGAAAAAGTGACCAATACAGCACGAGATGTAGAAAAAGAAATTCGAGATAAAATTGCACCTTTTGATGATGTACCGGTTTTGTTTGTTTCGGTAGTAGAAAAACAGCGCATTTTCAAAGCCATCGAAGCAGCATTGGAAGTACACGAAAACCGCATTCGCAAAATCAAAACCTCTCAACTCAACGATGTGATGCTTGAAGTCATCGAGCGCCACCAGCCGCCCGCGCATCGAGGCAGGTTTATTAAAATCAAGTACGTCATGCAATTGCCATTGTATTATCCGGCGTTTGCCTTCTTTTGCAACCATCCCAAGCATGTGAAAGAAAATTATAAGAATTATCTGGAAAATCAGTTGCGCAAAAACTTTAAATTTACAGGCGTGCCGATTGAAATATTCTTTCGCCAAAAATAGACTTGGAGACCGAGTGAAAGAGTGACTGAAAGCCAGCAAAACTTGAACACTCGAACACATCAATACCAGAACACAATGTTTCAAGAAACCGGAATTCCCGACCTGAAAGTTTTTGAACCGAAAGTTTGGCCCGACGAGCGCGGTTATTTTTATGAAGCTTACAACACCAATGTTTTCAAGGAAGCTGGCATCCATGTGCAGTTTGTGCAAGATAACCAGGCAAAGTCCACTTACGGCGTGTTGCGCGGATTGCATTATCAAATAGAACCTTTTGCGCAGGCGAAGCTAGTGCGTGTGATTCATGGGGAAGTGCTTGATATTGTGGTAGATATTCGAGCAAATTCGGCGACTTATGGCAAATGGTATGGCATTCGCTTGAGCGCAGAAAACAAGCGTCAACTCTTTGTGCCACGGGGTTTTGCGCATGGTTATGTGGTACTGAGTGAAACGGCAGAATTCTTTTATAAATGTGATAATTTCTACTCCAAAGCTCACGAAGGTGGCATCCGCTGGGACGATCCGAGTTTGAATATTGATTGGGAAATTGAATTGGATAAAGTAATTTTATCAGAAAAAGATAAGGGGCTTCCAGCATTTGGTGCGCATTTGAAATAGATATAAATTTTTACCAAAATATTGTCCAAGGTGCAACTTCAAACCTCAAACCTCAAACCTCAAACCATTTTAGTCACCGGCGCCACTGGCCAAATCGGGCAAGAATTGCAAGTACTCGCTTCGCAATTCCCGGATTTTCATTTTCATTTTGTGAGTCGAAATGAATTGGATATTTCTGATAAAACGCTGATTGACAACCTGTTTAACTTGCAAAAATTTGATTATTGTATCAATTGCGCCGCTTACACCGCGGTGGACAAAGCCGAAAGCGAACCGGAATTAGCATATCAAATAAATGTAAAGAGTGTAATAAATTTAGTGGAAGCTTGTAATAAAACGGGTGCAACATTCATTCATTTTTCAACAGATTATGTATATCATAATTTAAACTGCACCCCGCTCACAGAGAGTGATCCTACGTTTCCGCAAAGCGTATATGCTCAAACTAAATTGGATGGAGAGCAAGCAGCGCTGGCAATTTGCGAGCATACGATGATTATTAGAACTTCTTGGGTTTATTCGAGTTTTGGGCATAATTTCGTAAAAACCATGCTGCGCTTGGGCAAGGAACGCCCGGAATTGGGCGTGGTATATGATCAGATTGGTACGCCTACTTATGCGCGGGATTTAGCAAAAACAATATTAAATATTATACAAAAGGTAGAAAGTGGCGAAATAAATCGGTCTTTATTACATGATCTTTATAATTATAGTAACGAAGGTGTAACAAGTTGGTACGATTTTGCAAAAGCGATTTTTGAAATGAGTGATATGAATTGTAAAGTAATTCCCATTGAAACCAAAGATTACCCTACGCCGGCTACCCGCCCACCGTATAGTGTGTTAAATAAATCCAGGATAAAGAATGCTTTTGGTATTGAAATTCCGCACTGGAGAGAGAGTTTGCAGGCGTGTCTGGCTGCTCTTAAATTATAAACCTAAGCTTCCCATTTATTACACCATTGGATTTACAAAGTTCAATCCAGGTATTTGTGTGAAATCACCTGTATTATTGGTAAGTAGTGTAAGGTCATGCATAATAGCGGTGGAAGCGATAATTGCATCTGGTAATTTGATACGCTTTAATCTGCGAATTTCGATAGTTTTCTCTACAATTTCCTCTGTCAGCCAAAAAATCTCCGCATCATATACAAATTTTTTATATTCGTTTGCTTCTTCTTTTGTTGATGCATTCCATCCAATATTTCAATTTTGGTAATAATGGATAGTTGCGCAGGAAATTTAGCCGCATCTGCGATAATAGAAGAGTTTTCAATATTTAACACGCCCTTTTTGAGGTAAATAGCAATGTTCGTGTCTAAAAGATATTTCTTTCCCATTCCTCGCGGGTTTCTTTCAAGTATTTTTCAAAAGCCTCCACATCAGAGTTAGGCAAAGTGCCAATGTGTTTTGATAAAGGTGGTTTTTCTTTTTTTATTGCTGGTTCTGTCATTACCGATAGATTTTCTGGCACTGATTTAACTCGAATATTCAGCCGCTTAAAAAGTGGCAACAATATTTCTAAATCTTGTAATCGCTTTATTTCTAATACAACTCTCATTCCTTCTAAGATTTTATCTCTAAAACTAAGAAAAAATTGAATTAGTTCAATTTTTTCTCCAATACTAAAAACTCCAATTCCTGCGTCATCACCACTTCAAATTTTTCATTGGGCTGAAATGGAATGGTTTCGCCAGTTTTGTGATAGCCATGGCGTTCGTACCAGGCGACCAACTCCGGACGTACCGAGAAAACAGTCATAAAAATAGCCCGACAGTTTTGTTGACGAGCGTAATCTTCCGCAGCCGTAAGTAATTGTTTTCCAATACCTTTTGCTTGTAATTTTGGTGAAACGCTGAGCATTCCAAGATAAATTCTATCTTCTTTCTTTTGCAAACGGACGCAAGCTATAATAGAGTCTGTTTCATCGATAAACTTTAAAAAAGTGGTATCAGGATCATTAAAAATTTCCTGTAAATGATCATAATCCGTGCGCAAACCACCGATCAGATCGGCCTCGGTCGTCCAGCCTTGCTTGGAGCCTTCGCCGCGATAGGCGCTATTGATAAGATTTACTAACTCAGGAATATCTTGAAAAGAAGCAAGTGTAATCATGTTTCTAGCAAAATTTGATGGAGCGAATGTAATAAATTTCTTTATTGAGTTGATTAAAATCATACAGTGTCAAAAGAAGTTTGCTAACTTTAATCAATCATTATAAGATTTAGTCGTATAAATGCAAGAAAAGCAATTAATATTTAAAGGATTGACTTCCAATGAAGTATCTGCATTGCAAAAGCAATTTGGCAAAAATACTTTCTATACTGGTACGACACGTAATCTGCTTTTGATGTTTTGGGATGTGGTGCGCGAGCCAATGTTTATGATCCTTATAGTGGTATGTGGCATTTATTTTTTCCTTGGAAATGTGTACGAAGGGCGAATCATGCTATTTGCAATGATGATGGTGATAGCGACCTCGCTTTATCAGGAATTGCGCAGTGCCAATGCTATCAAAGGTTTGCGCAGGTATACCCAAGGTAATATTAAAGTAATTCGCGATGGGATAGAAGTTGAAGTAATTTCCGAAGAATTGGTGCCAGGCGATATAATGTTACTTTCGGAAGGCGAACAAATACCTGCGGATGGAGTCGTGTTGCAACAGAACGATTGCTCTGTGGATGAGGCGATTATGACAGGTGAATCGATCTCAGTTTTCAAAAATGTAGACAGTACTTTACTACAAGGCACGACCATTACTTCTGGTATGTGCTACGCAAAGGTGACAAAAATTGGCAATCAAACAGCTTTAGCAAAGCTTGGCAAAAGCATGGAAGATATTGCACCCGAAAAATCGCTTCTTCAAAGTCAGGTCAATCGCTTTGTTCAACAGATGGCTTTGGTGGGATTAGTAGCGTTTTTGGTGGTATTTGGTATTAATTATTTTTCTACGAATGATTTGATTATCAGCTTGTTATTTGGCTTAGTAATGACTATGTCGCTTATCCCTGAAGAGATTCCTGTCGCTTTCTCCTCATTCATGGCGATAGGCGCGTATCGCATGAGTCGCATTGGATTATTAGTAAAGCAGCCTATTACAGTAGAAAGCCTGGGGTCGGCGAGCGTGATTTGTTTGGATAAAACCGGTACAATTACTGAAAATGCGATGTCACTTGCTGCAGTTTATGATTTTAAATCAAATAAAATTATCACAATAAATGATTCTTCGAATATAGCTGATAATGAGGTAGTTGCTTACTCAATGTGGGCTAGCGAAGCTTCTCCTTTTGACCCAATGGAAAAGGCTTTGCATGAAGCTTATCTCCAAAATACTCGGATAGACGTAAGAGATCAGTATCGCATGGTACATGAGTATCCACTCGAAGGCAAGCCGCCAATGATGACACATGTTTGGGAAAACGCTGATCATCAAGTGATTGCTTGCAAAGGCGCGGTAGAACGAATTCTGCGAAATGCCAGTCTGGGTAAAGAAGAAGAAAGGAAAATCCTGGCAATCACTGGAGAGCTTGCTGTCAAAGGGTATCGAATTCTTGGTGTTGCCAAGGTAAATATTACTGAAAAAATTACTGATTTTCCTGATCATCACGATTCTTTTGAATGGCAATTCCTGGGATTGGTCGCATTATATGACCCTCCCAAAAAAGGTATTCGGAAAGTATTTGAGCAGTTTTATGAGGCGGGTATTCAAGTAAAAATGCTAACAGGTGATTATGCTGAAACCGCAGTTACCATTGCCAATGAAAGCGGTTTTCGCAATAATGGAAAGTTTATTACAGGTGATGAAACGATGGCAATGTCGGCGACCGACCTAAAACAAGTAGTAAAAGAGGTGGATTTGTTCGTGCGTATGTTTCCCGAAGCTAAACTGCAAATAGTTGAAGCTTTAAAAAATAATGGCGAAGTGGTAGCCATGACTGGCGACGGCGTGAACGATGGGCCTGCTCTAAAGGCTGCCAATATTGGCGTAGCAATGGGCAACCGTGGCACGGATATTGCCAAAAGAGCAGCGTCTCTGGTGATTACTGATGATAATCTGGACAAAATGGTTGATGCCATTGCTAATGGTCGAAAGATTTATCATAACCTCAAAAAAGCCATTCGCTATATTATTTCTATTCATATTCCAATTATTTTGATGGTGCTCATACCCTTGCTATTAAACTGGCCATTTAAAAATATCTTCACGCCAGTACACATCATTTTCCTTGAGATGATTATGGGACCGACCTGTTCGATCTTTTTTGAAAATGAACCTATGGAGATAAGAACAATGAAGCGAAGACCTCGCCGCCGCTCAGAAGGACTATTTTCATGGCGGGAACTGTCGGGCAGCATATTACAAGGATTAATCATTTCTATCGGGGTACTGGGTGTTTATTTCTGGGCAATGACTACTGGACATGATGAAGATGTGACACGCACAATGGCTTTTATTACATTGATTATCAGTAATGTATATTTAACCTTAGTCAATCGCTCATTCCAGGAAACGATTATCAATACGATTCGCTACAAAAATAATCTATTACCTGTGGTATTGGTTGCTTCTATGGTGTTGCTAGTGTGCCTTCAATTTATTCCTTTTGTTAGAGTAACATTTCATTTGACACCACTCGATTGGCACGATTGGTTGATTGCTGCAGCAGTAGCGTTTGTGAGTGTTTTTTGGTTTGAAGCATATAAATTTTTCAAAAAATAAGCATAAAGAGTTAATATTAAATCAAAACCTCCTGCATTAATTCTTCAAAATCATGGGCGTCTTTAAATAAATGGTCTTTATAACTCGTCGCTTGAAATTTGAGCTGATGCGGTTGTTCATTGCGCAAGCTCATTTCGATGGTAATGTTGCCGTATTTTTGATTGAATTTTCCTTCATGCTGAAAATCAGGCTTAGGTTTAAGGTAATGACGCTCAATGGTTTCTACCCAATTCGGGCGATTAAAAGTGCGACTATCCGAAATTTGAGTCCGATAATCCAATCCCAATACTTGTTCTCTCAGATAATCCAAGAGGTGTGTCACATCTCGGCGGCTATAATTCGTTTTATAAAAATGAATCACAAAACCCTTGGAAGACGGCGTATCCAGAAAATCCATCGCCTCATCAATATCATTTGGTAGCACCCGAAAAATGGCGTATTGATCGTTCAACCAATCCGTGAGGCGACGCCGCACCAGTGTTTCTTTCCAATGCGCATAATCCGATTTTTCTTCTTCGCTGCGCTCGATCATCTCGTGTAAATAAGGCTGCGAAGGCGAGCTTTCTTCGGATTTATTAAACAAATTTTTCAAGTAATTCCAGATATCGGCCATGCAGGTGAAATTAAGATTTGAATAGAAGGTATAACAATCAAGCCCCTTGGTTTTGTTTTTAATTTCAACATTTATACTATTTACAAGAATAGGAGACATGATTCTCATAACTCAAATAACTGGTTGTCAACCAATTGGATACTCGTACTTCCGACTTCTAACCCCCAACTTGATATTAATCCCCACTTCCAAAAGAAGTCATGAGCCAGCTACCATTGGCTTGGCGTGTAAAAATAGCACTATAATCCTGGGGTGATCGAATAAATTTACCAAATACATAACCTTCCTGATTATCAGTTAGTTTTACTTTTATCCAGGGATGAGTTTCTCCATCAATCGTCGCCTCTTCGCCTTTCCAGTCGAGTACTGGCAACACTGCATAAGAAATCGTTTTTAATACTTGAGTATTCAAGCCCGGCGCAGCGCGTACACGCACGCCCTCGCCAATAATGACGCCAAAGACATCCGATTCATAAGCATTAGGAAAAGTTGCAATATAATATGGCGCTGTAAAGGTCTGACGATCAGGACTAAATGTGCCCCCCGTGAGCAGCACATCTTTCAAGGTTTGCCACAAAGCCGAACTATCTTGTTGTGTATCCAATTTCCAGCCTTCTACAAAACCTGCAATGCCACCATCCCCGCCAAAACCATTATGAATATTGTGGTGCACCATTTCCAGCAAGCGAAATTCGTTGCGTTGCTCGATTACTTTTAGCATTTCCTCCCGGAAAACGAAGAAAACCGTATCGCTCGGGCCTTCATCCACCGGCCGAAGCCTTCCGGTTTCTACAATTTGCGCGGCAGGAAGCAAGTTTTTTTTCGTCTTGATCAAGGATTCATAGACTTGTCGGATCGAGTCGCGGTTGAGCGGCTGGGTCGTATTTTTCTCTGCGGTATCAACGGAATCGCTTTTTTTATTACAAGCCATCAAGAGCAATACCAGCAGGAGTATCGGAAAGTAATAGGAAAATCGCATTGTTTAAGCGTTGGTTCTGCTGGAAATTTAAGCAAATTTCTGAAGAAAATAGCAAGTAAATATTCCCATTAATCCTCTTCCGAAAAATCGTCGAGAATATCCTCCTGCGTCACGGTCACATCTGATTCGGGTTTCCACATAGCGGTGCGCATTCCCAGAAGCCCCATCATTACTGTGATCCAGAAGAACGGATACCCCATTTTGACTGCATCTACAAAACTTTTATGCTCGCCAAAACCCGGCAATAGCCGAACGGTGAGTATGCTGAGCGGCACGACCGTCACGATGCCCAGGGCAATAAAAAAACCGTGACCCCAGCGAACGCGATGTAATGTTTTTTTGGTGACAAAATGTATAGAAAAGGCGATCAACAGCACCACCACGAGGAGCAATGCTAGTAATGCATTGCCATTTAAATAACCATATAATTGGGTATAAATGCTGAATAAAATTGTTTTCGCCAGGAAAAAAGCCACCAGCGTAGCAGGGTACATTTCTAAGCGTTGCTTGCCAAAATTGTTTCAAAGAAATATTTCGGATAAAACGAAATGGCAATACGTAAGAAAAAACTGATAATAAAGCGATTATAAATACAGAATAGTGAATATGTGATACCCAGTCGAAGCCTTCCCAACCTACGATCCAATTGATTTCAGCGAACCAAAGCGCATTCGACAACAAACCCAGGAAAATCCCTATGAGTAAAGACCTTATATGAAAAATTTGCATTACATCTTAAAATTCATCCTCTACAAACGCAGAATTTAGCAAAAACTTGTTCGCCTGCCTTTACTTGTTCTCTGCCCTCGCTTTTAGCGCTTCATTCATTTTTACAAATCCTTGTTTCGTAGCCTCACCAACCATCTTCAAAATCATGCCAACCAAAATGCCGCTAAAATTTTCACCGTGAATTAACTTTACTTGATTTTCATTTAGTGGCTCTAAACGAAAGTAATGTTCTCCATCAAATAAACCTTTAATAAATAAACTGCCCAGCCAGCGGAAAGATTGATTGGGCCTTGCTTCCAGTACTTTTGGCTTGAATATTTGCGGCTTTTGCCCTTCCAGATGCATCGAGTTTTCAAGCGTTGCCCCTACTCTCGCTTCACCTTTACTATTTTTAATAAAAGGATTCCACTCATGATATTTTGCAAAATCGGTCAGAATATTCCAAACTTTTTCGGCGCTGGCATTAATAATAATTTCGGTTTGAATGTTTTTCATGATATTAAATAGTAATTATAATATTTTAATTAAAATATAATATTACATTTTGATAATAACAAAACAAGCTTTGATCTACATCCTTGATCGCTTAAATTTATAAAGATTTTCTATCTTGAGCGCATATCCAATTGAATTCCAATCATGACACTCGAAATCCTCATTCGTTACTTACACTTTATCAGCATTTTCGCGGTGGTAAGTTCCGTTGTTGCTGAACATTTAATGCTCAAAAAGCAAATGACCCGCAGCGAAATTTTGCGCATTTCTATCGTGGACGCAATATATGGTATCTCTGCAATATTAGTAGTGGCAATGGGTTTGACGCTTTGGTTTGGTGTAGGCAAGCCTGCCGAATTCTATACCAAAAACTGGATTTTCCATACCAAAATTACTTTATTTATTATCATGGCGCTTTTATCTATTTATCCAACCATTTTCTTTTTGCGCAACCGTAAGGGCAAGGATATGGATGAACTGGTGGATATACCTAAGAATATCATAATGCTTATTCGCCTGGAATTGTTATTGGTAATCATTATTCCACTCTTGGCCACGCTCATGGCGAAAGGCGTGGGCTATTTTGGGTAAAATATTATATGCCAACTAAATAATTTACTTTTATTTAACATTGGATTCCTTTCTATTATATACCAATAGTAGAAAAAATGAATACGTTGATCTCATTTTATAAGCCATTGGTAGAATCAAAGAAACTATTAACTTAAATATGACGTCTCCAAGTGGGGGTTGACACCGATTTTAGGTATCAATACCTCGAGTTTACTTTTGAAACCATCTAAAACAATCTACAACTAATGAACAATTTGTTGAAACTTCACCTGTTGTTATTCCTGGTGATGTCAGCTTTTACTGGCTTTTCTCAGGAAAAATTCACCCTCAGCGGTCATATCCGCGACGCCAGTAATGGCGAAGAACTCATCGGCGCCGCCGTTTTTGTACAAGAATTAGAAACCGGCACTTCCACGAATGCTTATGGCTTTTACTCGATCTCGATTCCGGCTGGCACTTACAAAATCCTTATTAGTTATTTAGGTTTTCAAACCAAAACGCTGAATGTTTCGCTTACTGCAAGTAAAACATTAGACATTGAAGTCGAACCCGAAGGGCTGCTGATCGAAGAAGTAGTCGTGACGGCGAAAGAGGAAGATCGCAACGTCAAAAGCGTGGAGATGAGCGTGGAGAACCTCAGCGCGGTACAAATAAAGAAAATTCCACAAGTATTAGGTGAAGCCGACTTGATTCGGAGTATTCAATTGCTACCCGGCGTTAGCTCGGTCGGCGAAGGTGCGACGGGCTTCAACGTGCGCGGCGGTAATGTGGATCAGAATTTGATTTTGCTCGACGAAGCGACGGTGTATAATTCTTCTCATTTATTTGGGCTTTTTTCCGTTTTTAATGTCGATGCTATCAAGGATTCCAAGCTTTATAAAGGTGGCATTCCTGCGAAATACGGTGGGCGTTTGTCTTCAGTGCTCGATGTGCGCCAGCGCGATGGCAACCGGAAAAACTTTGCAATGGCGGGCGGACTTGGCATTATTTCGAGTCGTTTGACTTTGGAAGGCCCGATTCAGAAAGACGAGAGTTCTTTTATGATTGCAGGTCGGCGTTCTTATGGGGATTTATTCTTAAAATTTGATCCTGAATTGAAAGATAACGTCGTGTATTTCTATGATTTAAATGCAAAAGCTAATTTTAATATTAGTGAAAAAGATCGTTTGTATCTCTCCGGCTACTTCGGCCGGGATGTCTTCAATTTTGGCGATCAATTCACTTCCGATTGGGGCAATGGCACAGCCTCTTTGCGCTGGAATCACTTATTTTCCGACAAATTATTTTCCAATTTCACCGCAGTTTACAGCGATTATGGCTATTCCTTTGGTATCCGCGAAGGCTCCGAAGCATTTGATTGGGATGCCAATATTTTTAATCATGTAATAAAAGGCGATTTGAGTTATTTCTTTACACCCAAAAGTAAATTAGACTTTGGCGCAGAAGGAAATTACTATCGTTTTCATCCCGGTAGAGCCGTAGGCGTAGGCGAGGAGTCTATTTTTAATGAAATTGACATCCAGCATAATCACGCTTTTGAAGGCGCGGTGTATGTAAGTTACGAACATGAACCCATTCGCAATTTGACCTTACAATACGGCTTGCGCTATTCTTTGTTCCAACGCCTGGGTAAGGAGACGATTTATTTGTATGAAAATGGCGCTCCAACCAGCGAAGACGCTATTATTGATAGTATTTCTTACGATTCCTGGGATAAGATTAAAACGTTTTCAGCGCCTGAGCCGCGTTTCTCCGCTAATTATGTAATAAACGATCAGAATTCTGTAAAATTTAGTTATAACCGAATGAAGCAATATATTCATTTGGTTTCTAATACAACTTCGGCAACGCCGATTGATATTTGGACGCCCAGCGGGCCTTACGTAGAGCCTGCTACGGTGGATCAATTTGCAGTTGGTTATTTCCGCAATTTCCAAAAAAATATGTACGAAGCTTCAATTGAAGCATATTATAAAAACTTCCAGGATTTACTTGATTTTAAAGACGGTGCAGAATTATTACTAAACGAAACGCTGGAAACGCAATTGCTCAGAGGTGATGGCCGCGCTTATGGTCTGGAATTATCTGTAAAGAAAAACGAAGGCATTATTACAGGTTGGATTAGTTATACGCTCTCCCGCACGGAAAGAAAAGTGCCTGGCATTAATGATGGTGAATATTATCCTTCGAATTATGATAAGACCCATGATCTTTCGATTACAGGCGCCTATAAACTCAATGATAAATGGAATCTTTCTGCCAATTTTGCTTACGCTACAGGGCGTCCGATCACTTATCCTGAGTCACGATATGTTTGGGATGGCATCACAGTGCCGCATTATGGCAACCGCAACGGCGCGCGCACACCTGAGTATCATCGCTTAGACATTGGCGCACAGTATATTCCGAATCCAAACTCAAAGAAAAGATGGAAAAGTTCCTGGGATTTTGGAGCGTATAATGTATATGCACGCAGGAATGCTTACTCTATTTTCTTCCGTCAAAATGAGGATAATCCCTTGGAAACAGAGGCGGTTCGGCTCTCTATTTTCGGGAGTGTATTGCCGTATGTAACATATAATTTTTCTTTTTAAACCCTTATATGTGGCACATTTTTAAAATGCGCCACACCTATTTAAAAAATAATATCATGAAAAATATAATTCTTTTAATATCATTACTCGCTTTATTCATTACAAGCTGTCAGGATGTTGTAAATCTTGACTTGCCGGAGGGCGATGTGCTGCTCGTGGTGGACGGTTGGATCACCAATCAGGAAGGCGAAAAACGCGTATTACTTACCAATACTGCGAATTATTTTGATAATAAAGAAACGCCAAAAGTAAGCGGTGCATTGGTAATATTATATAATGAAACGGGCGTAGTAGATACTTTGAATGAAAAAGAAGCAGGCGTTTATATTACAGAACACGTAGGCAAAATCGGCTCGACGTATCATATTTATATCAAAACGAAAGAAGGCGAAGAATATGAATCGCAGCCGGAATTATTACAATTTGTTCCCGAAATCGACAGTATTTATGCGGAGTTTAAAGAAGAATCCATTTTTGAAGACGAAGGTTATTATGTAAAAATTGATACATACGAACCCCAAGGCGTCGGTAATTATTATCGTTGGCGACAATTTGTAAATAATGAATATAAAAGCGAGCCTTTCGATTTATTATACGCCAGCGATGAATTCGTAGATGGTAATCCAATCATTGGTTATGAATTGAATTTTGATCCATTGGAAATCGGCGATCATTACAGAGTCCAGCAAATGTCGATCTCTCGAGCGGCTTATGATTTTTTGTTTTTGCTCGAGCAACAGACCGCTTTTGTCGGTTCTTTATTTGATACGCCTCCGGCAACCATCAAAGGCAATATCTTCCGCGTGGACGAGCCAAAAGTAAAAGTTCTGGGCTTCTTCGGTGCATCGGCGGTCGCAGAAGCAACAATCGTAATAGAGTAAATAAAACCAAATTATCCGCATATTACATTCCCTCGCGCAACAGTGTTTGCGCGGGGATTTTTTGTTTGAGAAATAAAAGGAAATAGGTAATTTTGAAAAAATATTTGGAATAACCACGTAATATTGTATAGTTACAAATGTTCTCAGAAAATAAAATTAAGTATTGGCTAATATTAATGATTTTAAACTATTGGAATTAAAAGCGAAAATATTTGACTTTTAAACCAACCCGAGTCTCTTTTTTTTTTTTGACGAGAAAACTTAAGGAGGGGACTTATTGTAAAAATATTTGTGGTGTCAAAGAAACTCTTGATATAATAGATATGATTACTGATACCAATTTCAACTCGTTTTTTTTTTTTATAAATTTTTTTTTTTTGGGGATAGTTGTTTTGGGTTTTAGAGAACAAACTTTGGAAATTAATTTATTTAGCTTTAAATACAGAGAAGCATTTAACAGCAATAAAAAACAAAGTATTAAAAACTATTTTATCAATAAAATTTATTAGTTAAAATAGACGTTGAAAGTTTAGAAGGAAATTAAAATCAAAAGCAGGTAATGTGTTAGAAAAACTCTGAAGACTAATGATATATGGAAACTCAATCTTTATGTGGTTAGCAATGAAAATATTGAACTTGATAAAAACGATCATCATTTAAAGCAATTAGAAGATATATATGGGTTAGAAGTTATTCCTATCGGTTTGCCGCATATTTCTAAAATAATGTCAATTAGACCAAGTCCAGTAAGTTGTGAATTAGTAGTTGACAAAGATGCAGTACTTTCATTTTCGGAAAGCTCAATATCATCATCAAAATCTTATGTCCTACGGCTTTCAATTAGTGAACTTGTAAGGATAACGTGTAATGATAGTGAATTAAGAGATAAATATAATATTGAAGATTATTTACCTCTGTCAAAAAGGGATATAGATTATTCCATCCTATTTGATAACGTTAGAGGCTTAGTCTTAAGATCCAAAATAAATCCCAATATTTCTAAAAGTTTAAAAGAAGAACCTTCAAAGTTCTTCTTATACAATAACGGGGTTACAATAGTTGCCGATGATATAGTAGCAGACCCTATCAATGCTAATAAAAAGGAACAGGAGGGGCCGTTCTCTATAATCAAGAGGATCAAAATATAAATAACAATTTAGCAAATAGTGAAATATTAGTTAGGATTTTTAAAACCCCTCCAGACTCTAATCTGACTAATAAAATTGAATATACTAATAGTCAAAATTCTATTTCAATAATAGATCTTAAATCATTAAGTATTGAACAAATTCAATTAGAGCAATTCTTAGATGAACATAACATTATATATTCCAGAAAACAGGGGATACTGGATTATCTGATACGAAACAGTATTCTCATAAAATATCAATGGAGCGATTTGGTCAAATTTTATATTCATTAAAAGGAAACCCACACAAGGCTACAAATCAAAAGAAACATATTTTTGATAAATTCTATGACGAAGTTTTTGGTGAGGGTAATTTTCAAATTACAGAAAGCACAAATGTAATTAAAAAATATTATGATATTAAAAAACTTATAAAGCAATAGAAAATATGCAAGTAGTGATCAAAAAATATTCTTTTTACTTTACATTGAAAGCAAATTGGGAGGCGAAATTAATTTTTTAATAGATTTATTTGAAGAAAAATTAAAAGACTACGCACCGGAATCAGGGAAAAAGACAACTTCAGAAGCCAGAAAACTTTTGTTATTATCCTTCAAAGAATACCTGGATAAAGAACTCAATATAATTTGGTAGATATTACATAATTATGGGAAATTATTTAATATCTATTCTTACTTCAAATACTCCCTGGTCTTTCTATAAAGCATTTATAATAAGTTATCTGCTAGCGCTGTTTGCAACCAATGCCCTTCGCTACTTTAATTTACCCACCCCTAAATCGAAGCTCAGAGGACTAATTTGGAGTTCCGAACTCCAAACTTGGATATTAGAACGCTGAAACCGAAGCTCAAAACCTCTAATTTAAAGTTCAGAACTCCAAACTGAGAACGTAGAACTTCAAATTCACACTTCTAAACATCAAACTTGGAGTTCAGAACTCCAAAGTCGGACTTCAAAACGCAAATTTTGAGTGCAGAACATCAAACTCAGAACTCCATTGGGAGTTCGGAACACCTAATTGGATATCTAAATCACTTAAAAAGGTAGTTATCAACTCCTTTTCGTGGTTTTAAATCTGAATTTTTCCTAAATTCACCTCTCAAACAACCTAAAACCCATATTTCGCATGAATCGCATTACACGCCGCTGGCGCTGGTTTGCCGCCACTGTCTTTACGCTCTTATCGGCATACACCCTCATCGCACAACCCATTGCAAAATCCAATTATCAAGATTTAAAATACCGCATGATCGGTCCGTTCCGTGCGGGACGCACCGTTGGGGCGGTTGGTGTACCCTCGCAGCCGAATGTTTTTTTCATCGGCGTAAATAATGGTGGCGTTTGGAAAACGGATGATTACGGTCGCACCTGGAAACCTATCTTTGATGACGCGCCAACAGGCTCTATTGGAGACATTGCGGTCTCTCCGACCAATCCAAATGTCATTTACGTCGGTACGGGCGAGGGTTTGCACCGCCCGGACTTGAGCGTGGGCGATGGTATTTACAAATCAACCGACGGCGGCAAAAGCTGGCAACACCTGGGTTTGAAAGATGTGCAACAGGTTGGCTGGATTACGGTTCACCCAACCAATCCCGACGAGGTTTTTGTGGCGGGCTTAGGGCATCCCTACGGTCCGAATCCCGAACGTGGCGTGTTCCGCACGCGCGATGGCGGCAAAACCTGGGATAAAGTATTGTACATCAATGAAAATACCGGCGCGATTCAGGTAGAATACGATCCGAATAATCCAAGTATAATTTTTGCTGATCTCTGGGAACACCGCGAAGGCCCCTGGGAAAATGCAAGTTTCTCTGGTGCGAATAGCGGTTTGTACAAATCCACCGATGGCGGCACAACCTGGCGCAAGATTACCAAAGGTTTGCCTACGTTTGAACAAGGCCTGGGGCGCATTGGCGTTGGCATTGCGCCGAGCAATTCGCAGCGCATGTACGCTACCGTGGATGCCCGCAGCAACGGCGGCATTTATCGCAGCGACGATGGCGGCGAGAGTTGGAATCTGATTGCAACCGACCGACGCGTGTGGAGTCGCGGTTCTGACTTTGCGGAAATTAAAGTGCATCCAAATAATCCCGATATCGTTTACTCTGCCAACATTGCGGCGTACAAATCCATCGATGGCGGCAAAACCTGGTACGCTTTCAAAGGTGCGCCCGGCGGCGATGATTATCACCGCATCTGGATTAATCCGCAAAATCCCGAAATTATGTTGTTTGCTGCCGATCAGGGCGCGGTTGTCACCGTTAATGGCGGCAAATCCTGGAGTTCTGGTACAATCAACCCACCGTGCAATTGTATCATGTGATAACCGACAATCAATTTCCCTACTGGGTCTATGGCGGGCAGCAGGAAAGCGGCGCGATTGGCGTGTCGAGCCGCGGCAATGGCGGGCAAATCTCCTTCCGCGACTGGATGGGCGTCGGTGCCGACGAGTACGCCTACGTGGCTCCCGATCCTTTGAATCCAGACATCATTTACGGCGGTCGGGTTTTAAAATTCAACAAAAAAACCGGGCAAACGCAAAACGTAGCTCCCGAAGCGCTGCGCTCCGGCAAGTATCGGGTTTTAAGAACCATGCCTTTGCTTTTTCATCCGGCTGATCCGAAAATGTTATTGTTTGGTACGAATGTGCTTTGGAAAACCGTCAACGGCGGGCACGATTGGCAGATTATCAGTCCTGACCTCACCCGCGAGCAACCCGAAGTCCCGGAAAGCATTGGCAGTTTTAGAACCCCGGAGTTAGAAAAAATGGCGAGACGAGGCGTCATCTACTCGATTGGACCTTCGCATTTAGATGCTAAAACGATCTGGGCAGGTACGGATGATGGTTTGGTACACCTTACTAATGACGGCGGTGCCAGCTGGACCAACGTGACGCCAAAAGAACTCCGCGCCTGGGATAAAATTTCCCAAATAGACGCCGGACATTTTGACAAAAATACCGCCTACATTGCCATCAATGCCTTCCGGCGCGACGACCTGCGTCCGCATGTCTATCGCACGCACGACGGCGGTAAAACCTGGAAACGAATTGCAAACGGTATAGCCAATGATCCCGTCAATGTAGTGCGCGAAGATCCCAAACAGCCGGGCTTACTCTTCGCCGGTACCGAGCGCGAAGTCTTTTTCTCCGCCGACGATGGCGAAAACTGGCAATCGCTGCGCCTCAATATGCCCGCTACTTCCATTCGCGATCTCGTGATTCACGAAAATGACTTGGTAATTGGCACCCACGGACGTTCGATCTGGATTTTGGACGATATTTCTCCCCTTCGGGAAATGGCAAAAGCCGTTTCGAACAAGCAAACTTACCTTTTCAAACCCGCAGCAGCCGTGCGCGTACGCTGGAATATGTTCTCCGACACGCCTATACCCCCGGAAGAGCCCACTGGTCAAAACCCGCTCGACGGCGCTGCCATTGATTACAAACTCGATGTAGCCGCCCGAACCGTTACCTTGGAAATTCTGGACGCAGCAGGCAATATCGTACGCAAATATGCCAGCACCGACAAACCCGAAGCCATTGATACCAACGCTTTTCAATATCCTATTTACTGGTTCCGCCCGCAACAGCAAATTGCTACCACCACCGGGCATCATCGTTTCGTGTGGGATTTGCGCTACGCCCCGCCGCGTGGCAGCGACCGCGAATACACGATTTCCGCCGTCTATCACAACACGCCAACCAGTCCCAACGGTCCTTTTGTACACCCCGGGCAATACAAAATCCGCCTCACGGTAGATGGCAAAATACTTGAACAAACCATTGACGTACAGCTCGATCCGCGCTTACAAATCAGCGCAGAAGATGCGCAATTGCAGACCGATTATTCCCTGGCTTGTTACAATGCGTATCACAAACTACAAGACATTCGCGAAGCCATTGACCAAAAACTCGCCGGAACAATCACCGAAGATCAACGCAAAACCCTGCAAACCCTGCGCGGCAACGGCAATCCCGGCGGTAGCGACATCCTCTACGGCAGCATTACCGAAACGCCCGCCGAGCGCGAAACCATCGTAGCCTTGCAGGAAAAGTTTTTGCACATGCTCACTGTGCTACAAAGCGCTGATGCCCGCCCTACGCCGCAGGCGATGCAAGGGGTGCAGCGTTTGCAGGAGGTGATGGGGGCAGTGGTGAAGAGATGGGAGGGTGTGAAGTAAAAATTACATTATATACAGATTGAATAATACAGCATAGATTTTTTATGACTAACATTATACCTGATATACTAAGCGTTGTTCCAAATGATAATGGGCAACTTATAATTGAATTTAATGATTCTTGTTTTAAAATATTCTCATGCAAAGTTCTCTATGAGAACAAAGATTTTTCATTCCTTGCTTATCCAAATAAATTAAAATCATTTGAAAATACAAGTAAGGAAGTTGTTTGGAGAAAGGAAAAGACTGGACAATATCTTTTGTATAAAAATCGCAAGACATACCGAAAGATGAATTACTAAGGCAATCCCTTAGAGTAGATTATAAAAATCAAGCTCCAACTAATAAACATAAAACGCATCATGTTTATGAAGTAGCTATCTATCCCTTTAATATTAATAACCCTTTCCGTCTTGCAGAATCAATTGCAGGAGGACTTGGTGATCGAGGAGGTTCTACTAAACCTCTTTCTATTGAGGAATTGAAAAGGTATAACAATTGGAGAAAACATTTTGAGCTCTCTGGCTGTGAGTGGGCAATAAATTTAATTGAAAAGGAAGAAAATGCCCCTAAAAAGTTACTTAGCTTGTTAGTTAAAGAAATTTGCAAGAGAAGTAAATTTGAGTAAATAGGGATGAATGATTTGAAAATAACCCTTTATTGGCATTGAAGTTTAACACTATTGATCCAATACCGCCAATTTTAAACCACCAACACCCTGATTTGATACCAAATCAGGGTGTTTCTATTTTGAAAATGCCATCTGTAAAATAAAAATCGTCGAATTTAAACCAAAATATGCCGTTTTCAAACCAAAAATAGGCGCATGGAGCGTCAAATTATCCTTTTTGATATGTTGCATAGCCTATCGAGCATTGCTTATAGGCAAAACTAAAACCGATTCCTATATATATAATCCTTTCAAAGTGATCGTCGGAGCAACTTTATTCCGATTAATTTGTCTAACTTTAGCGATAATATTGTGTTTGTGCTGGCAATAAGCATTATTTAACAAGTGGATTTTCTCTTCCTTACTCGCTGTTCGTAAGAATCAAAATTTCCTCGTTAAGTTCTACTATTGTTGATTCTATCCTTTGGCAAGCGATTGTCTTCCATGCTTTGTACTATTTGTATTGGAGCAAAAGGCAAGCCTTTATTGGGTTTAAATACCTATTTTGATATTTATCATAAAACGCTTTAGGCTTGTCAGTGAAAATGACAATAGGAACAGGCTTTTTTATAGCAACAAAATGACTTCGACATGCAAAATAATAATCTGAAAGATAGCCTGAAAGACTGGCGAGGAATGCTTAAAGAATATCAAAAGCCTAATACCAAAAAAGCCATCGTCCAACTACTCAATTCCTTCCTTCCATTTCTTGGGCTCTGGGTCTTGATGTATTTTAGTCTCGATTGGTCTTACCTTATTACCATTGCGCTGGCACTTATTACCGCTTTTTTCCTGCTGCGCATCTTTGTTATCCAACATGATTGCGGGCATCAATCTTTTTTGCAATTCAGGAAATGGAATAACGCTATCGGATTTATTTCAAGTTTCTTTAGTACGATACCTTTCAAATACTGGAGCATGATGCACGACATACACCATGCGCACAACGGGCAGATCGAGTACCGGGGACTCGGAGACATCAAATTTCTGACCACCGAGGAATACGACAAGCGCTCTAATTTCTGGAAAATGAACTATCGCATTCGCCGGATGCCCATTCTACAGTTTTTTATCATCCCCATTATCTATTTCTGCGTAGCTATTCGCATTCCACTCCTTTATACCCATCTGAAAAAAAGGAAGAATATCCACTGGCCGCATATCATTAATAATCTATCCATGATCGTTCTTTACGGTATCCTGGCATTTCTGCTCGGATGGCAAAAGTTTTTGCTGGTGCATATTCCTATTATCTTGTTTTTCGGAATGATTTCGTTTTGGCTTTTTTATATCCAACACCAGCACGAAGAAAACTATAAAGAATCGAAAGATAATTGGGATCATTTATTAGCTTCCGTTCGCGGCAGCACTTATTACAAACTTCCCAGAATGTTTCAGTGGCTATCAGGAAATATTGGCTTTCACCATATTCACCATTTGAATTCCCGCATTCCAAATTATCACCTGGAAGCATGCGCAAACGCAAATCCAACCTTGAATAGTTTTACCAATATTTTGACCTTTCGGGAAAGTTTGAAATGTATTCATTCCAAATTATGGGATGAGCAAACGCAGCGCATGATTTCGTTTAAAGAATATAATGAAATTCAGAGATAATTACCGTTTATTTTATCCGCTACCGATACCCGTCCTATAAAAATACCCTATTTTAAAACAAAAAATACCGTATTTAAAAGTAAAATAGCCGTTTATAAAACGAAATATCCCGTTTTTTAAAACAAATATGCCATATTTAAAACGAAAAACGGCAATTTCAACTTAAAAATGCCACATTTAAAACAGAAAACGACGTTTTTAAAACGAAATTCCTGGATTTCAAGTGAAAAACGGCATCTATCAAACAAAATATCCCTATTTTAAAACAAAAAGCACCTTTTTTTATTTTCAAAACGGCATTTACCACTTCAAAAACACCTATTATAAAACAAAAACCATCCATTTACCCATCACACCAAAACACTATCACACCAAAACACCCTTTCACCTATCATTTAAAGATTGGAGTAATTATATTCCTTTGGAGTAATATCTGTGGCGGCTGGCCGGCAAATCGCTGTTCGACGGAGGAGTTCGATTTGCCTAGCCTTTTTGGTTACTTTTTGGGGCAATGCCAAAAAGTAATAAAAACAAAAGCTTAATATCTTAAATCCAGGCTTCTGAAAAGCCTATATCAAAATCAAAAACGCCTATTATAAAACAAAAACTACCCATTTACCCATCACACCAAAACACTATCACACCAAAACACCCCACCATCATTTAAAGGTTGGAGTAATTACATTTCTTTGGAAATGTGGCGTGGGAATCGCTGTTCGACGGAGGAGTTCAGCCTAGCCTTGGTACGGGGCAATGCCAAAAAGTAATAAAAACAAAAGCTTAATATCTTAAATCCAGGCTTCTGAAAAGCCTATATCAAAATCAAAAACACCTATTATAAAACAAAAACCATCCATTTACCCATCACACCAAAACACTATCACACCAAAATACCCTTTCACCTATCATTTAAAGGTTGAAGTAATTATATTTCTTTGGAGTAATATCTGTGGCGGCTGGCCGGCAAATCGCTGTTCGACGGAGGAGTTCGATTTGCCTAGCCTTTTTTGGTTACTTTTTGGGGCAATGCCAAAAAGTAATAAAAACAAAAGCTTAACAACTTAAATCCAGGCTTCTGAAAAGCCTATATCAAGCTCAAAAACGCCTATTATAAAACAAAAATCACCCATTTACCCATCACACCAAAAACACTATCACACCAAAACACCCTTTCATCATACCAAAACAGCCCATATAAAGAAAAATATAAGAACTATTGCACTTTTAAATCATTTCCCGTAATTTTAGCCCCAGAATTATTAAGGCAATTACATCCAATCGCAACCACAACCAGCCTAAACGCAAATAAACACAGTAAAAAGGCAATATAGAACCCACAAATAAACACGTTCGGCAACGGATGTTCTTTTATTTGTTCACTATAATTATATAATTTCTATGAAATCTTTCACTGTAAGAGTGGTTATTCCAACCAATATTGGAGAATTGTTGAAATTAGCAACGCGGGTTTACAAAAAGCATCAGGCAGATGGTAAAACCAGTCTTTTGCACAGCCTCGTGGATTACCGTTGGGACGAGATTGGCCATAATCTGGAACTGGCAGCCGCCAAGCACGAAGAAGCAGAAGAGCTATCGCGCCTTGCAGAGATCGCCTACCGCGAGCGCGACCGCCTCATGGGCGACGTATCCGGCCTGATTCGTGCCACCCGCGACCTTTTGAAAGGCATTTTCCGCAAATCGCCGAAGAAATTAGGCGAGTGGGGCTTTGAAGTCAACGATACGCCGCGCCCGGGCAAGGCAAAGTAAGACGTACCCCAGCCCGCCTGCTGGGAAGGGGGCGGGTTGGGGAGGTTTTAAAGAGGAAAATAGTAAATAAAGATAAGATTTAGTGAAGGTGTATGTAATAACAATTTAATATTTTGCAGTTATAAATGTTCATCATTGTTTAATAAACTATAATAAATGAATATTATATTATTAGGGTTTTCAACTACAGGAAATCAACTATTCTTAAAGATATTGAGAGGGTGATTGATTCCAAATTGAATTATTGGATTCTGATTATCAAATATCAGAGGAATACAATAACCATATTTATCAACTCTACTTGAGAAAATTTGATCTTTGTGATCCAATCGAGAGAAAAGAAATTAGATAAATTAGCAATAAAGAAAATCAATTTCTTGAAAAGCTAATTAATAATACAAAACCTTATATAGCTGCTTTAGGACCTAACATCCACATCAGAGGAAATTGGAAACAATACTATGATAAATGTAAACCATTAACAATTTTTTTGAAAGCGGATCCTGAAACAGTATTAAATGGTCTAATTAGAAGAGAGGAAAATTTAAAAGAAAATGAATCAATAGCAGGATTTGCTTCGTGGAATCAAGGTGTCACAAGAAATTACAATCATAAAACAAAATTATATGAAAGCCTACCAAAACTCAATGCTTTAATAAACGTCAAAAAATTAATTGAAATAAATGAAAAAGAATATGAAAAATATGCAAGCTATACATTTGAATCAGCCCAACTTTTCGATTGGCACAAAAATTACCACGAAGAGACAAAATTAAATTTAATTAACCTAATAGTCAAAAATGCTGGCTAATAATACCCAATAATAGAAATATGTAACAAAAATGGAGGTGTATGCCATAGATATGCCTTTTGTCGCGTACCTATGGCACGCTGGGGTGTGGTGTTTCACATTTTTCTACCGATATATTGCCTCTACGGGGCAAAGGTTCACAGATTTTGTTTTCATATCGTAGGATAGCGTTTTAAAATTGCCTGTTGCAATGTCATTATTGCCTATTTTGCTTTCAAAAAGATAAGCTACCAAATTAAATCCATCAAAAAAAACAAGCCCGACCGCGAAGCGGTCACATATTTATAATTCATATCACGCAAAAGATACACCGACCTTGAAAAGGTCGTATATCAGAAGGCTTTGTAAGCGCCAGGGTACGACCACCTCGTGGTCGAGAACGATCCAGATGCTATTTTGTTATCAACAAGGTAAACTACCAGGTCATATCCATCGAATGAACCAAACCCGATTGCGAAACGATCAAAAAAAATAGCATCAATTTATCCGTAACATGGCCCAATGAAGACCGTCCCTATCCTTCTGCTAAGAAAAGAATAGGCAGGTCGTTTTTGGAGTAGAAAAATGTGAAATAAGAGGTATATTTAGAGTGGATATTTTAGATAACGAAGCAATATTGTATAAGTAAAAATGTTGTTTACCATTTTGGAGCAACATTACGAACGCTCAGCAATTGCAAATATTTTGAGGAAAATGACGCGATGAAAACAAAACAAATATTCAATTTAACTACAAAATAATTAAAAAGATGATAACGCTTAGGATTGAACACAAAATCGCTAACTACGATGGATGGAAAAAAGCTTTTGACAATGACCCTATCAATAGAAAAAAATCTGGTGTGTTAGGCTACCGCATTTATCGCCCAATAGACGATACTAACTTTGTACTTATTGACCTTGACTTTGACAGCCTTGACCACGCACAAGCGACGAAAACTGCACTACAAAACATTTTCCCAAAATTGAAGGAACATTGGTGTTTGGAGTTCAACTCAAAATCTTAAATGTAACAGAATCAATAGAACTATAAGCACTTCAAATTGATAAAAAATGAGCACTTCAATTATTCGATTTGCCAATATTATTCTTGCAGCATTACTTGCCGGAACGAGCTTTGGAATATGGATTGGGTTCAATCCTAAGAACTATTCGTATTCTACTTATCTTGAGCAGCAACAAAACCTTGTTCTCTCTTTAAATACTTTAATGGTTTCACTTGTTGTGATTGCAACATTTGTTACCCTTGTCTCAGCCTATCTCCAAAGAAAAAATAAACGCAAGTTTTGCATGTTGCATTATCATATCAAGATTTGGCAATCTGCCCATACAAAAAGAAATGATGACGTGGACAACAGATTCTATACCTAATGATTGGACAACGTTGAGGGACAAATGGTGGTCGTTTCATATCATAAGAACAGTTGCGGAACTCCTTGCATTAACAATTGTAGCATGGACGAATGTTCAGAAACAGGCAATGAAATGACATAAAGTGATATATAAAAAGATAAAACAGCAATAGAATGTAAGTTAAGATGGATTTGCATCTCGCAGACATAATACTATATGATTTACGGCACATTACTATTCCTATCCTGTCTCTGTGGGATTGATACTTACAAGTTTTGTCTTCGTGGCGTAGCATAGCGAGTCAAAATCGCCTGTTGCAATGTCATTTTCGCCTATTTTGCTTTCAAAAACGGGAGCTATCACTTTTTAGGAGGCATTTGCAGCGTCATTTGTGCCAATAATATATTTATCTTTGGATCATATCTGATTCAGAAACCCGGCTTTAAGCACCTAAAATCATCCAAAAATGAAAATCACCCTCCGCATTTTGAAATGGCTGGCATTAAGCATGCTTGGGTTGTTATTTCTCGTCTTTTTGTTGCTCGCATTTGAAAATGGCGCGCGGTCTGTGACTTTGAGCGAAGCAGAGAAAAAGCCATCCAACCGCAAAAGACGTTCGACCAGACGATTGAATCCAGCCATTATGATTCCTTATTAGCCATTTATGGTAAAAACAAGACGCTTGCCCCGGGCTTTGAACTCCAATGCCTGCTGGCTTTATTGCATTACCCGGAATTGAAAGATACGCGCATGGAATTTCGCGTGGAGCCTGCATTCTTGCCGCTTGCTTCCAGACCTGATCCGCTGAGCTTGCTGATTCCATGGAAAAAACGTACGTATTTGGTGATCATCAGCAATAAATCGAAGGATTTTTTTGAACCTATCCTTTTAAAGAATACGCCTTTTAATGACCAGATTGGGATTGTCGGGCACGAATTGGGGCATACGCTCTTCTATCAGGATAAAAGCGCTTTGCAACTGGCGGTTATTGCTTACAAATATCAATATAACGAGCGCTTTTCGACAGCATTCGAGCGAGAAACGGATAAAAGGGCGGTCGCGCATGGCTTGGGTTATCAAATGTATGATTTTGCTTATTTTGTGCGGCGGGCATTTGGTCAATCGGAGGAGTCCATTGAAAAAGAAGAAGGCGATATGTATCTGAGTCCGAATGAAATATTAAAAGAAATGAAAAAATATGATTTTTATGATGAAAATCATGAATAAAAAGATGCATATCTCCAGCGGCACAAGCAGCATTGGGAGGAATAAAAGAAAATTATGATCTTCTGCTATCTACCACATAATCGGTTTCTTGCCCAGGTATTTTTCTGCGATCGGCATATAATAAGATTTAATATCATCGAGATCATATATTTGTTGTGATTTGGTGTACAGATCATACTGATTAAAATCCAATATCCATTCTTTATACAATCTGTCCCGTTCGTTCATAAAATGCTCATAGCTACCGCCATTATGCCAGGGATAAAAAGAATGATACCGTATCATAACCATTCCTTCCTCCGGAATTTTATTTTCTTTATGATGTTGTAATACCTGATATAAATATTCATCGTGTCCCCAGGCTAATGTAAGATGATCCAACCCACATCCCGGCTCATAAATACCTATCGTAGTATTATATCGGGCATCCTGCATATCAGGATTCAGGGCATTAAATTCAGGATAAACGCAGGTATCGGGCAATGCGCAACCGACCACAAATACATCTCCTACCAGCCCCCATTGCTCATTTTGGCTCGTCCCATCATCATCTGATCCCCATAAATACATTACTTTTCCCAAATCATGAATCAATCCCACCAGTTGCATCCAATCAGGGCGATTATCGGCACGCAATGCTTCTGCTGACTGAATCAAATGCTGCACATTCGGCAAATCCAAATCGGGATCGCTTACATCAATCAGGGCGTTCAATCGTTCCATGGCATCCCACAGCATCATAGGTTTATCAAACGTTTGATATTTCTCTTTCATCCGATTGACATACTCATAAGTCTGATTTTGGCGCATTTTTCGATAGTGTTCTCGCACGGCAGCTTTAACAACAGACTCATCATAATTCCGAAATTTTTTTTCCACAGCGTTTTCCATTATTTTAAGTTTTAGCCAACATTACCCAATAAAATATAAATAGCAATTGTAATAATTATTAACGTCAAGCCCAGCGCTTTAGCATATTTCCACTCCTTCATCTCTACCACGCCGATGTCCTGAATTTTAAATTCGTTATCATTAGGGAATCCTAAAGATACTAAATGCATGACAACTAAATTCAATATAAATTCGATACCCCATATATGTACAAAATGTAAATCGATCTTTATTATGAAATAAGTAATAATATAAAAAAGCAAGCCGAAAAGCAGGCCGGCCTTAGCGCCCATCGCTGAAACTTTAGGAAAAAAGAATCCTGCAATAATAACGGTTGCGATCGGCACAAAAAAGATTCCATTTAGTTGTTGTAATAATTGATATAATCCGGCGGGGGCTTTTGCTACAAAAGGCGCTATAATAATTGAAAAAACAGCCAGAACTGCAGAAGTTATTTTACCAATTCTGACCAATGTTAATTCACTCGCATTTTTAAATATGTATCGTTTATAAATGCCAAGGCTAAATATGGTAGCAGCGCTATTTAACGCGCTATTAAAGGTGCTTAAAATAGCACCCATTACTACTGCAACAAAAAATCCAGTCAACCAGAAAGGAAGAACTTTCTTTACTAAAAGCGGATAAACATGATCTTGTTCATTATAAAGAGAATCACCAAAATAGTAAAAGCCAATTATTCCGGGTAATACAATGACTAAAGGAATTAATATTTTTAAAATTCCAGTAAATAGTAGCCCTTTTTGGGCTTCTTTCAAACTTACGGCTCCTAAAGCCCGCTGAATAATAGACTGGTGCATCGTCCAGAAATATAACTGATTCACTATCAACCCCGTAAACAATACACTAAAAGGCAATATTGCATCTCTTGCACTTGGCCCGTATGATGCTTCCTGACTTATTACATTAAATTTTTCAGGATTATTTTCAAAAACTTTTACTAAACCTGTAATAATATTACCGTCGCCGATATCCCACAGGGCTAAAATGGGCACCAACAGGCCTCCTATTAAAAGCCCATATCCATTTAAAGTGTCAGTATAAGCAACCATTTTCAGCCCGCCAAAAATAGCATAAACTGCGCCAACCGTACCTACTACGATAACTGTTAGCCAAATACCAGAGGATAAACTTATATGTAATAAATCCGAAATTCCAAAAATAGATTCAATATTAATTGCACCGGTATATAATACAATAGGTAATAAAGTCGCTACAAATGAAATAATTAATAATAATGCTATAATAGTTCTGGTAATACCATCAAATCTTTTTTCCAGAAATTGAGGAATAGTGGTCAACCCCATTTTTAAATAACGCGGCACAAAATACAAAGCGCCTATTACCAGGGCGATAGCAGAAGTCACTTCCCAGGCGACGATGATGGCGCCATTTTTATAAGAGGAGCCATTCATGCCGATCAAATGTTCGGTTGAAATATTTGTCAATAGCATAGAACCAGCTATCACAACGCCTGTAAGGCTTCTGCCACCCAGAAAATAGCCATCGGAAGAATTTAATTCTTGTTTACGGAGCTTCCAGGTTGCAAAAATTGCAACAAAGCCCGTGAAAAGAAGAAAGCTTAAAAACGCAAACATAGGTGGTGTTTTAATATGAGTCGAAAGTAAAAATAAGAACGATTCGCCATAAATCAGAAAAAAAATGAAAGTAAGCTCCATTTGATGGTGACCGCCGAATGCAGAGGAACTTACAATCTAATCCGATTTTTTTTAAGATGCGTAATATGATAGTATCCTATTCTTAGACTAAAAATAGAAAAAATGACGTATTTTTAAGCCCCTATTATTAAACAAAACGAACACCATGGAAGAGACCCAAATCATTACCTGGCCTACCTGGCGAAAAATTACATTCCGCTTTTTCTTTATTTACTTTTTATTATTTACACAACCCTGGACCTGGCTCGACAGCATACCCGGCGTATCTTATATCACACAATATGGGAGTGCTCTGGAAACCTGGGTGGTACAATTTTTTAATCGTTATTTATTACATGTAAAAGACGAAGTCGCGCCCGTATTCAATGGTAGCGGCGATACGTCGTATAGTTGGGCGACGCTTTATACGCATTTATTATTGGCTTTCATCGGTTGTATGATATGGAGTATCATAGATCGCAAAAATATTAATTATATCAAAATTGATTTTTGGTTAAGAAATATCGTTCGTTATTATGTGTCTTTAGTTGCGTTTATTTATGGCACGATTAAATTATTTGCCTTGCAAATGCCTTTCCCCAATCTCAGTCAACTGGCCACGCCACTCGGCGACTATTTGCCTATGCGGTTTTCCTGGATGTTTATTGGTTATTCTTTTTCATATCAGTTTTTTTCAGGTTTAATGGAAACCATCGTTGGAATATTATTACTCAATCGAAAAACCGTTACATTGGGTGCATTAATGGGGATGGGTGTTTTTGCGAACGTAGCGATGATGAATTTGAGTTATGATATACCTGTTAAAATTTATTCCATACAATTACTGGCGAGTTGTATTTTCCTGGTGCTAAATGATTCAAAAAGAGTTATTAATTTCTTTCTACTCAATAAAGCGACCGAGCCTGATCGATCTTATGATATTGTCTTGAATAAAAAATGGCAGCGCATCGCAAGGATTGTGGGCAAAGTAGCATTTATTATTTTATTTGCTATAATGCCTTTTTATAATTCCTGGAATCGATATAAAATGGTAAAGAGCCAAGCTGATGTAAAGCCTATCAAATCGGGCATTTATGATATTGTAACATTTGTAAGAAATCATGATACAATTCCATCATTAGTGACCGATACTTTACATTGGAAAGATATGATATTTGATAAAAATGGTATGGGTAGTATTAATACGACCGATACTTTATTCAGACAAAGATACAGGCGGGGTTATTTTTATTATCAACCCGATACTACAAAACAAATTATTACAATTAAAAAATTACCTTCAGATACGGCAGCCTTATTTACAATGAAATATGAAATGCCAAGTGAAGAAACGATGCGCCTGTGGACGGTCGTCAGAGGTGATTCATTATATTTGGAATTGGTCAGAAGCAAGCGTCATTTCCAATTGGCAGAACGCCAATTTCATTGGTTATCAGAGGAAAACAGATAAAATTCAATATTAAACTAATCCAATTATTACACAATGAAGCAATTATTTTTTATAATCATGATAGGGCTTATTATGCAAGCTTGTAATACTGTAAAAAAAGAATTTATTAATCCTTTTGGTAGCAAGCCGCCAGGCTATACGCACGTGGTGGTAAGCGATTGTGCTAAAACGATCTTTATTTCCGGGCAAGTGCCTGTGAATGAAAAAGGAGAATTGGTGCATAAAAATGACTTGGCTGGGCAGACGCGACAGGTATTTGAAAACCTAAAAACCGCGCTGCAAGCGGCCGGCGCAACTTTTGATGATGTTGTAAAGATTGGTGTTTATATTAAAGATTATACGCCTGCGCAACTTCCTGTTTTTCGGGATATTCGCAATGAATATGTATCAAAAGACAATCCACCGGCCAGCACTTTAGTAGGCGTGCAATCGCTTTATAATGCAGATGTAATGATTGAAATAGACGCGACGGCTATTATTGCAAAATAAGATGTAATATTTAAAATATAATAATAATGCGCCCTTATATCCTTGCGGAATCCAATTGGAAAACGGTAAAAGATGAACATTATGATCTGGCGGTGTTGCCCTGGGGCGCGACGGAAGCGCATAATTATCATTTGCCTTATGGCACCGATATTTTTGAAGCGGATAGCATTGCTGCCGAATCTGCGCGGATTGCCTGGGAGCGAGGCGCTAAAATTACCGTTTTACCGACGATTCCTTTTGGTGTAAATACGGGGCAGACCGATATAAAATTGGATATTAATATTTACCCAAGTACGCAAGCTGCTATTTTAAACGATATAATAGAAGTATTACATCGACATCATGTTTATAAATTATTGATTTTAAATAGTCATGGTGGCAATGATTTTCGTACGATGCTACGAGAATTGGGTGCAAAATATCCTCAAATGTTTCTTTCTACTTGCAATTGGTTTCAGGCCTTGCCTAAAAAAGAATATTTTGAAGAAGGTGGTGACCACGCCGATGAAATGGAAACGAGTTTGATTTTGCATCTCAAACCAGCATTGGTAAGGCCTTTGGAAGAAGCGGGGCTTGGGCAGGAGCGAAAAATCAAGATGAAGCAATTCCGGGAAGGTTGGGTTTGGGCGGAGCGTCGTTGGTCGCAAATTACGGCGGATACGGGGGTTGGCAATCCTAAAAAAGCTTCAGCGGAGAAAGGCATGAGATATTTTCAGGATGTGACGGAGAAAATCGCGCAGCTTTTAGTAGATATTACGAAAGCGGATATAAAAGATTTGTATAAATAAAGCGCTGGTTATCAATCTGATTCAGCCAATAATTCTTGCCTTAATGCTTCCCATTCCGATTCAGAAATATGTGTATAATGGGTGCTTGCCATATTCTGCACGGTCTCCCACACCTCAGAATCTTTGAGCGTGCCTATTCTGTTTGCTATGGTGCGAAGCACCTCTTTTTCGAGCTCCAATCTTTGTTTTGGACTGAATTCTTTATTGACCAATTCCAGCGCCGCTCGTGCATATTCTGGTAAGCGCTGTAAAATACTGGCGCGATCGGCAGCATATTTGGTGAATTTATAAAATGCGAAACGGTTATCGGCAACACGATATTGATAATCAGCATCTTTCGCATCTATATTTGTTGGCATATTATTAAATTGCCCACCCCATTCGGTCATCAAGTTTTCTGCATATTCCAGCTTTTTGATTTCCTGGTAAACCTTGACCAGTTTTTCATATAATTGAAAATCAATGATACGAGAATCGCGCGTATCCAGTGCGTATTCCAAAACAGCATAATTATATTGCGGCTGAATGTAGCGCCAATCATAAAAATCTCCAAACTGCTCTATCCGCAAAAGCGAATCCCATTCTGCTACTTTACTTTTCTGAAATGCGCCCATATTACCAAAGGACAATCCAATCACGTCCAGCTCATTTTTGAGGCTGGTCATGATTTTTTCTTTCTCGCTGCGCACTTTTTGATTTTCGCTGAAAGTATTGAATTCAAAAGCGAGAAACACACCCACGAATACGATCAGCAGTTCGAGCAAGAGTGTTTTCCAGGGAATAGAAGACAATTTTTTGAGCATTTTGTACCAATCCTTTTTATTTAAAGATAAAAAATATCCTTGAAAGTTGCATTTGACAAGGCTTTTAGAAAAAACACCATCCATTTTTTACCTGTTCAAAAAAAGTTTGGCACGGTTTTTTGATACATATCAATGAAGTCAAATTCAAAAATGATTGAATAACTGGCTTTAATGAATTAATAAATTTTATCTGATAACCGTACTAAATTCTAACATCCTATGGAACGCTTTAAAATCATTCTGTTAGCAATTGCTTTACTCGGACTGTCTTTCACTTTGGTAGCGCAACCTGTACACAAAGTATCGAATGGTTACAAAATCATTGAGGACAATGGCGTATTTGTTGAGCAATTCCCTACATTCAACACCAGTGACAACCGCTACACCGAAGACAATGTGACTTACACGGCCGGCGTGAGCTTTACTTACAATTACCGCTTCCTCGACCGCGAAGGCAAGGAATATCTGCATCGCAACGTAGAAGGAACCGACCTGGATGCCAATAAAGCTTGGGAATTGGTGCCATTTGCAGAGAACGATGGCTCGGCGGTACAATCGGTGAAAATGACGGTACTATATGGTTTGCAAGGCTTAGACGAGATGAAACCCGGCTACAATCGCACGGTGGTACAATACGACTACTTGACCGCGCAGGGCAATGCCAACTACAGCGAAGTGACCGGATTGGTGGAAAATGCCAAAAATATTTGGATGAATCCGCCACGCTCCAAGCAATTCCGCATTCTCGAATTGAACCCAGCGCCCTTTATTCAAGCACCTTACGCCGTGGGCAATAAATGGAACTGGACTAAGATGGTTGGGAGTTTTTGGAGCGATGAGCGCTGGGCAGAATGGGACGGCTTGCTGATCAACACTTATCAATACGAAATTACTGACTTCAAAACAGTCAACACGCAGTTTGGCGAGTTGGAATGCTACGAAGTCACGGCCAGAGCCCAGAATGAAATCGGCAATACCGAGATGATCGCTTTGTTCAATCCTGATTTTGGTTTTGTGCAAATGAACTTCACCAATATCGATGGTTCAAAAATTACGATGGATTTGGAAGAAAGAGCAGTAGAAGGATTTACAGCATCAAAAAATTAAATGAATTGCTGCATATTCCCAACTTCAAATGAGAGGCTATTCAAACATACGAAACCTCGTGGGCGCTTGCGTTTGCGGGGTTTTTCGTTTATGCTTATAATAATCTTATTCTTGATAAATATAATAACTTATCCATTTTTTAGTTTTTGTATTTAATAAGATATGGTTTTTATGATCAACCTTTTTGATTTTGCGAATGGAAACCCACTTTTCAAACAGATGAAAGTGTCGGATACCCTTTTTACGGAGTATAAATGCCTGGAAGAGCAGTCAATATTTAAAATTTGGTCGAATGTAAATTATTTTGTATATGTACTGAGCGGAAAAAAGAAATGGAAAAGCCAGCAGGCGGAATATATGATATACCCGGGCGAAGCCGTTTTTGTAAAAAAAGGAGCGAGTATTATTCATAAGTTTTTTGAGACTCAATTTTGTGCACTCATTATTTTTGTTCCTGATCATTTTATTCAAAACTTAATTCAACAAAATGCCGATTCGATTGCCAAAACAAGTCCTAAAGAATCTGATTCGGTGATCCCTTTACATTTAGATGAAAGTTTAAATATTTACTTCCAATCATTATATACTTATTTCCTGAAAGAGCAAAACCCTTCCGCTAATTTACTGGAAATCAAGTTCAAGGAATTGATTCTTAATCTGGCTTCTACTGAAAAAAACGCTGGACTATGTCATTATTTTAAATTATTATGTTATGAATCGAAGTCTTCTTTACAAGACATTATGGAAGCCAATTTTACTTTTAATTTAACGCTGGAAGATTTCGCCCGCCTGAGCCATCGAAGTTTAACTACTTTTAAAAGAGATTTTAAAACATTATATCAAATGCCGCCCGGCAAATGGCTGATAAAGAAACGCTTAGAATTTGCAAGGAATATGCTGGAAACCAGCGATAAAAGCATTAATGATATTGCATTTGAAAGCGGATTTGAAAATACTTCGCATTTTATTAAAAAATTTAAAGATACTTTCGGTACGACACCCCTTCAGCATCAAAAATCTAGTCTATTAAGTACAATGTGAATTAAATTCTAATACATTATATTTTGGTCAAACCTATAAGGTTTTGGAAACCTTATAGGTTTTATAGTAAAAGATTTAGTTCACATTGTATTAAATCAAGTTTGACCTGCTCAGCACATTTTTTAAACTTTTCAGCAAATTGCTTTTCCATTTTTCCCTTCATCTTTGTGGGTGAAAATAAATTCACTATTTCTAAAATCACCTGAAAATGGAACAAACAATTGAAAAAAGCTGGATGAAATTGATTCATTCCCTTAGCGAAGATTTTTCTCAGAGAGCCACTGAACACGACTGGAACGACGTTTTTGTAACTGCTAATTATATGACACTCAAGCAAAATGATTTTTTTTCAGCAATGATTCCACTTGAGTTAGGCGGTGCGGGCATCTCTCATGCCGAAATGTGCGACCTGATACGCGTGATGGCACAGGCCTGTGGCTCCACTGCACTGGCATTTTCTATGCATCAACATTTGCTGGCCGCCAATATTTGGAAGTATAAAAAAGGTAAAGGCGGTGAAGAAACACTTCTAAAAGTGGCAAAAACAATCTGGTATTAGTGAGTACTGGTGCTGGCGATTGGCTGGAATCCAATGGGAATATGGAAAAAGTGGAAGGCGGCTATCTTGTCACTGCGCAAAAAAACTTTGCAAGTCAAGCGCCAGTAGGTGATATTTTGGTCACTAGTGCCCGCTATAAGCATCCAGAGCAAGGCTGGCAGGTGCTGCACTTCCCAATATCTTTTACAGCAAAAGGCTTATCGGTACTAGATAATTGGTACACAATGGGTATGCGCGGTACAGGCTCTCATACTGTAAAATTGGAAAAAGTTTTCGTACCCGAAAATGCTATTGCACTACAACGTCCCGCCGGGCAGTATCATAGCGTTTGGAATATTGTACTGACAGTAGCGATGCCCTTAATCATGTCGGTGTATGTCGGTATTGCTGAAAAAGCGGCACAAATCGCCTTGGATAAATTGAGGCAGAAAAATACTATTGAGTCACATATTACATTTATATTAGGCGAAATGAATAATGAATTAACATTGGCGCAAGTTTTATTAAAAGATATGATATCCATTTGTAATAATTTTGAGTTTGAACCAACGGATGTCAATGGCCACGCTATATTGAGTCGTAAAACTTTGGTTGCCAATGCTTGTAAAAAAGTTGTAGAAAAACCAATGGATGCCGTCGGTGGGCAAAGCTTCTTCCGTAGCCAAGAGATCGAGCGCCTTTTCAGGGATGTGCAAGCGAGTTCCTTCCATCCACTTCCCGAAAAACCGCAATGGCAGCTCACGGGTGCATTTTTATTGGAAAATAATTATTTATTTAACGAAAATTAAAATAACAAAATAACTGAAATCTCCCGATTGAAGGGCGTCCTGCGACTAAATAGTTGTAGGGCGCTTTTTATTTTAATTAAGTAAGTGTTATTAAAAAGATATAGTTTTTGTTTAACTTAGATCATTGATATTCAAATTATTAGCGAACAGTAAATGGTAAATTTTTCAATGATTAATTGAGGGATGGGCATAAATAAAATAAGGTCTGCAATAGCATGATAGAACACGGGTTTTCACGGATTCGACAGATTCTCACGGATTGGTTAAAAAAATCAGTCTTAATCCGTTGCATCAGCGTTCATCTGTGTTCCAATAATACTCACTCCTTAATGATTAATTACTTATAACTTTTTCATCGTATCAATTAGCCAAACCATAGGCGCTTGACCATGAAAATCTCCATTTATTCTGGGCCTGTCCAAATAGTATTGAATATCTTTTGATTGTCCCGTACCGGCGCATACATCTGTCACCGCTCCTTGCTCATTCACCTTTGTTTTCAATGCTTCCCACGCTTTTAGAATGGCATTTTTATATTGCGATTCTTTCAATATGCCCGTACGCACACCTTCTGCTATGGCGTAAGCAAACATTGCCGTGCAAGAGCTTTCTTCCCAGGCAGCAGGGTAATCAATAATTTGTCGCCACATCCCATTTTCATCTTGATATTCTAATAAAGTTTTCATCATTTTTTGATACCCTTCTATAATAGTATTATAATAAGGATCGTTTTTAGGTAATGTGGAAATAATAGTTGCCATTCCTACCGCCATCCAGCCATTGCCGCGACCCCAGTAAATAGGCGCTTCCGGGCCATGGTGAAACAATCCATTGGGTTGTTGCAGACTATCAATATAATTAGCAGTAAATAAAGCAGCTCTATTTAAATATTTTTTATCATTTGTCGCTTTAAATGCCTCCACCTGCAAACTAGACACCATAAAAACATCATCAATCCAATATCTTGTCTGCTGGGTCATGCCATTGGGTAATGGATTTTCCCATTGACTATCCGCCATAAACAGCCCATGCTTCAGAAATACTTGATCTTGCGTGTGTTGATAAAATTGAAGCGGCAAAATGCCATACACATTGCCATCCACATGATGATGCTGCCAGGCAATAGAATCTTCCTTCACCGATTCATATCGCTCTAATAATTTATCCATTAACGCCTTATTTTCAGCATTTTGTGCGTATTTTGACAATCCATACGCCATACACACCTCCGCATAATGAATTGCGTGAAGGAAATTGGTTTCGTACATCATGTATTTCGGACTTGAAAAAAAATGCTCACTTAGCTGCACTGCAACAGTATCCAATTCTTGTTTTAAGCTGCCATTAGATGATAATCTATTGGTTTGACATGAGATACAAATAAGCAGTAGTGGTAATAGAATTCTCATAACTGATCGAATGAATATACATTATACAAATAAAGGGAAAAATAAAATTCCCTATCTTGTCCAAAAATAAAAACACCAATTCAATGCGACATTTTTTTACGCTATGCTTACTGCTGGTCGGTAGTGCTTTGCTGGCGCAGCCTACCGCTTCCGAACCTAAATCAATTGCCGACAAGACCGCGGGGATGAAGGCCCTTGATGGTTATTTCAAATTCTACTGGGATGAAAAAGCCGGGAAAATCTGGCTGGAAGTGGATAAATGGAATACGGAATTTTTATATGTGAATTCCTTGACCGAAGGGCTTGGTTCCAATGATATTGGGCTGGACAGGAATCAGTTGGGTTCAGATCGGATTGTAAAATTCACGCGCAATGGCCCAAAAGTCATGCTGATGCAGCCAAACTATGAGTACCGCGCTATCAGTAATAATGCCGACGAGCGCAAGTCGGTGGAACAGGCATTCGCCAAATCGGTTATCTGGGGTTTCAAAGTGGAAGCCGAAGACGGCAACAAGGTTTTGATTGACTTCACGCCTTTCCTGTTGCGCGATGCACACGGCGTGATTGGTCGCTTGACAAGCAATAATCAAGGGACTTATAGATTGGACGAATCGCGCTCTGCGATTCAACTCGATCGCACTAAAAATTTCCCAAAAAATTCGGAATTTGAAGCAATGATTACTTTTGCTGGCGAGCCACGTGGCGGGCTGGTGCGGTCGGTGACGCCTTCGGCGGACGCAGTGACAGTACAAATACATCATTCCTTAGTAGAATTGCCGGATGGCGATTATCAACCCAGGATGTTCGATCCTCGTGCCGGGTATTTCGGTATCAGCTATGCGGATTATGCCACGCCGATTGATCAATCCTTGGTAAAGCGTTTTATTTCTCGCCATCGACTCAAGAAAAAGAATCCAAACGCCAGCATAAGCGAAGCGGTAGAACCCATTATTTATTACCTGGATCGCGGTACGCCGGAGCCTATCCGTTCAGCCTTGATCGAGGGCGCATCCTGGTGGAATCAAGCATTTGAAGCGGCGGGTTATAAAGATGCTTTCCAGGTAAAAGTATTGCCAGAAGATGCTGATCCTATGGACGTGCGTTATAATATGATCAACTGGGTGCATCGCTCTACGCGAGGCTGGAGTTATGGTAGCACCGTGACCGATCCGCGCACAGGCGAAATCATCAAAGGGCATGTTTTATTAGGCTCGCTGCGTGTGCGGCAGGATTTTTTGATTGCGCAAGGATTGGTAGAAGCTTATGCGAATGGCGATAAACCTGATCCAAGATTGGAGCAAATGGCTTTGGCGCGTTTGCGGCAGTTGTCGGCGCACGAAGTGGGGCATACCCTGGGCATCCAGCATAATTTTGCGGCAAGCATTAATGATCGCGCTTCGGTGATGGATTATCCGCACCCGTTGGTGACGATTAATGATAAAGGCGAAGCCGACTTTTCAAAAGCTTACGCAGTGGGCATTGGTGAGTGGGACAAGCGCGTTATTATATACGGATATCAAGATTTTCAGAAAGGAACGGACGAAACGAAAGCTTTACGCGATATTCTTACAGAGACCTATTCTAAAATGAATTTGGCATACCTCACAGACCAGGACGGACGCCCGGCATCTTCGGCACATCCTTATAACCACCTGTGGGACAATGGAAAAGATCCGATGAGTGAATTGCGACGCATGATGAATAATCGTAAAATGGCCTTGAGCAAATTCAGCGAAAAAAATATTCCGGTGAATGCGCCTATGGCGACGTTGGAAAATGTGCTAGTGCCCCTGTATTTATCGCATCGGTATCAAGTAGAAGCCGCATCAAAAGTGGTGGGCGGATCGAATTTCACGTATGCTGTTCGCGGCGATGGCGCGAAACCCAATGAAATGGTGGACGACAAAATGCAGCGCGATGCATTAAGTATTTTATCAGAAACTTTACATCCAAATTTCCTTGCCCTACCGGGAAATATTACAGAATTAATCCCGCCACAACCGCCTGGTTATCAGCGAGATCGGGAGTTATTTAAAGTTTATACTGGTAATGTTTTTGATCCATTAGCAGCAGCCGAGAGTTCTGCGAATCATACTTTGACCATGTTATTACATCCGCAACGCATGGCGCGGGTAGTAGAGCAGCACGCGAGAGACGGCAAACGCTTGTCGCTGGATGGCATTTTTGATCAATTGCAGGAAGCGGTAAAAGTAAAAAGTGAATATTCAGAATATGAAAAAGAAATTGCACGTAATAATGAAAAATTATTATTACATCATTTGTTAAATATTGCGGGTGATAATAATATAATGAAGCAAGTGCGAGCCACCGCATTATTAAAAATTAATAAAATTGAAATGAGTAGTGAAGTGGGTTCCAGCTCGGAACAGCAGGCGCATATTGCTTATTTGAAAGAGCAGATTCGGATGTTTAAAAATAATCCGGGCGAATATAAATTGCCAACGATTCAAGCGATGCCTGACGGGCAGCCGATTGGCTGTGATTCGGAAAATTAATAAAATAATAAAATTGAGTAAATGGAATGTGTCGCTTTTAAAAACAAGTAGCACATTCCATTTTTATTTTATAAGCATTGCTTTTAATTCAGGATGCGATTCCCAAAAAATTTTATATAAAGATTTGCTGGGCACAAAGGTCATTTTTTTACCAAAAGAACCGGGCGTGTGTAAGTGAATGGTAGCGGTTTGTAATATTAAATAATTTTGGCGGGTAATTTTTTCAATATTATTATATGGATATTGGAAATGCCGGAAATAATCGGTTACATAAACGGTCTCATCGCTCATTTCTACGCGTTTCAAACGAAATAAAGTAAAGTATAATAATATAATACTAAATAAATAAATCGCGGGTATAATAATACGTAATATACTGTCCTTGCTAAGTGCTAAGGTAGCAATCGTAGCCGCTCCGGCAAAAGACAACCAAAAAACCGGAATAAATAGTTTATAAAATAAAGTCAAATTTGTGGAAACTCTTTGCATAAAACTTATTCATCTAATCAATCATTCATTCATCCAATCATTCAAACCCTACGTCAGCGACTCCTCTTTTTCCTTTTTTGCTAATTGTTTAGCGACCCTTGCCGAGATAAAAATACTCACTTCGTACAAAATTAATAATGGAATTCCAACCAAAAACTGCGTGACAGCGTCCGGCGGCGTCAGCACCCCTGCAATAATCAAGGTTGCCACAATCGCGTGCCGACGATACTTGCGCATACCGGCAGGTGTTACCAACCCAATCCTTGACAAAACATACACCACTACCGGCAGTTCAAAGATCAAACCGCTGGGCAAAGTAAACATAATCATATAATTAATCATGGAGGAAAGTGTAGGATTGTTCGTTACACCCGGAATCGAATAGCCGATTAGAAAGCGAATACCAAAAGGGGAAACGATAAAATAACCAAACTAAATCCCTATTAAAAAACAAGACCGAACATATAAATACCGCACCATTGGTTGCGCTGCGCTCTTTTTGGTATAAGCCTGGGCGAATAAATTTCCATATTTCCCAGAATATAAAAGGAAACCCGACCACAAAGCCGCCAATCATAGATATTTTGATTGCAGTAATAAATGGTTCACCTACACCCACTGATTGGATGATAAACTCAGGAGGTTTTATGCACATAGCTTCACCAAGTCCTAAGGTTGCGACCATTGGCAAAATAGGCGATACGAAATAAACGTCGGCTTGGTAGGGCCAAAAATCACAGTATTAAACAGAAAATCCTGAAAAATAAACAATACAATCCCTCCGATCACAATAGCGAGCAAGCCGCGAATGATATGCCAGCGCAATTCCTCCAAATGATCGAGAAAGGACATTTCCTTACCACTTCCATTCGAGTCCATATTGTCAACATCTGCTTGATCCAATGGCATGATATTCAAATTTATAATAATCTGTTATAAAATGTCGGCAATTTTTTACCAAACCTTGCAAAAGTAAAAAAAATGGCTTGAAGGCACATTTGAATGAAAACTTTCTATTTGACATTTTGTTGCAGCGTATTTGTATCTCGTCGAAAATGTCGCGCTTTTGCAATGTAGATTTAAAAAAATAGAGGCAACTTGCCAAATTAAATTATTCGGAGTAACTTTTCTCACTTTTATTCCCAAAAACACAAAACTCAAACAAAATGAACACGCTCAAACTAACTACTTTTTTGCTTATTTTTCCCTTGCTCCTTACCGCTCAAAGGAGTAAAGAAGTTGGCGCTTTTGTAGGCGTTTCGCAGTATCAGGGAGATTTGGCGCCATCGCCGATAGCTGCTAATGAGACCAAGCCTGCCATTGGTGGGGCTTATCGTTATTTATTTAATTCCAATTTTGGCATTCGCGGCACAGCCACCTGGGGAAAATATTCTGGTCAAGATCGTAACCGCATAGGGTTTATTGAAGGAGAACGCGACTGGAGCGTCAGTGGCAGTATTCTGGAACTGGCAGTGCACTCCGAATGGAATTTTTTTGGTACAACGCGCTACAACAATACCGGCTTGTATGCTCGTCAGTATAGCCCCTTTATTTCCGTAGGACTAGGCGTGGCGCTGGCGAATATGGATTTGATTGTACCTTCGGATGATCGCAATAAAATACCCGAACCCGATGCCACTTCTACTTTTTTGGTAGTGCCAATTAGTGCAGGTTTGCGGCTCGATATTACCGAGGATTTTGTGGTGACTGCCGAGTTTGGCTCGCGTGCTATTTTTTCAGATTATCTCGACGGTGTGAGTAAAAATGGCAACCCAAAAACCAATGATTGGTATTTTTTTACTGGCATTAGTCTTTTTTATGTCTTGGAAGAGTTGGTTGGCGGTAAATTTGGTCGATAAAAATTGAAATAGAGAAATTTGGAAATGGAGAAATTCTCCTCAAAAGAAAGTAGTTTTGAGTCCAAAAAACAATCGATCATGTTAGCAGATATGTTTGGAAATATTGAAGAGCAGCAAAAGGAAATGCGACAGCAATTGGCAAGCATTACCGTGGAGGCGGAGGCCGGAGATGGCGCTGTAAAAGTGGTGGCTAATGCCAATCGGCAAATTATGAATATCGCTATTGACAAAGGTAAACTCGACTGGGAAGACACAGAACAAGTGGAAGATTTGTTGTTGGTAGCCATTAATCGGGCGCTAGAACTGGCTGCGGAAAAGGAAGCTGCTGAAGCCCAGAATATGCTCAAAAAAATGATGCCTCCGGGCATGGGCGATCTTTCTAATCTTTTCGGTTGAAAAAATATTGCCTCGCTCTCTTCGTTTAATCTTACGGTAAAATTAATTGCCCTTTAGGAATCATCAAGGGTGGATTATCAATGGTCAATCATTTAAAATTTCCCATGAAATACCGATTTATTTTTCTTTTTTCGCTCATTTTCAGCTTTTTATCTGCACAAACCAGCGTAGGCTTGGTCGCATATTACCCTTTCAATTCGGGCGTAGCCGATGCCACCGGCAACACTGCCAATGCGGGCATTCCCGAAGGCAATCCCAGTTATGGCTGTGGTATTTTGGGCGGCGCATTGCAATTGAACGGCGCGAACGATCAGGTGGCATTTCTCGGGCCGGTCACCCAAGAATTTGATACCGAAGATTTTACACTTAGCTTTTATTTTAAATCTATTGGAATTGGCGGATCGCAATACCTGGTTTCCAAACGTCGCTCTGACTGTGGTGCAGATAATTCATTTTATGTACGTTATGTGCCGAGTTCCCGCACTTTGAATGTGCTATTGAGTGAAAACGCCAGCAAAAGTGTCTCTTTTGTAGAAAAATTAGACCCAAATTTATGTTGGCATCATGTCACCATTGTGCGCCAAAGTACGCGCGTACGTTTGTACATCAACGGGCAACTTCGTCAGGAATTGTTTTCCAATAGCCGTATCAATATTCTGAACGATGGGCCATTATTTGTGGGCGGAAGCGATTGTATTGGTGCGAATGAGTCTCGTTTTTCGGGGCTTATCGATGAATTTCGCGTATATTTCCGTGCCTTGGATGAGTTGGAAGCGCGCGGCTTGTACACTGCACCAGATATGATCCTTAATCGGGATACCTTGATTTATCTTGGCGGTTCGGTTCAGATCAATCTTTCCAATACCTGCGCCTCTGGCTTTAGCTGGTCGCCTTCGGCTGGTGTGGACTTCCCAAGCAATCCAAATCCAATAATTACGCCCGATAAGCCTGGTATTCAACTCTATACGCTTCGACTTTCTGATAATATTGCTTCCTGCGTTGCCACCGATACCATCCGCATCAATGTGGTTGATCCTGATAATCTGGATTGCGGCACTGTCTTTTTGCCAAAAGCATTTACACCCAACGGTGATGGACTCAACGATACCTACGGCATTAGCAATCCTTTTGCGCTCCGCGAACTGATTTCTTTTGAAATCTTTGATCGTTGGGGTGGCCGTGTATTTTTTACAACCGACCCTTTCGCACATTGGAATGGTGCATTCAAAGATACAGATACGAATTCCGGGGTATTTTTATATCGAGTCCGATATATATGCGAAGGAGAAGAAAAAGTAGCAGCGGGGAGCGTGACGGTGATGCGATGATGTATGCTTTTTCTATTTCTTTTGTAAATTAGTGCCAGAAATCAACCCGATTATGTATCGAGAAATACTAACAGCAGTTACTGGCTTCGGTATTTTGCAAAGCCTGTTTTTTGCGATTTACTTTTTTTTGCAAAAACAAAGCATTAAAAATAAATTACTTGCTTTTTTACTTCTGGCAGTAACAGTCCGCCTGAGCAAATCCTTCGTCCGATATTATTTGAATTATGAGCATCATTTGTATGGCATTGGTTTCATTGCTTTTGTTGCCCTGGGGCCACTTTCTTATTTTCTTATTAAAGCTTTTTTAGATTCGAAATTCCACTGGAAGCCTTCCTATTGGTGGCATTTTGGCATTGCAATATTTTTATATTCCACTTGTTTAATATTACCACTTATTGATTATCAATGGTGGATTTGGACGTATCGCAGTATCATTATAATTGAAATATTATATACCGGACTTGCTTTTAAATTATGGTATAATAATTATCAAGCTGTTATTAATGAATTATATTCTGAATCAAAATGGTTGGGGATTTTACTACTTACTATTTTATTGGTTGAATGGCTGTATTTGCTGAATGGCTTCGGCTGGCAAGTATATTTTCAGGGGGCTTTTTTATATGCAGGTTTCGTAAGTGTGATTGGCTTTATAGCTTTGCAAAATGCAAAATCACGCTCGCATTCCCAGCCAAATGTCAATAAATATAGCAACTCCTCGCTTTCAAAAGCAGATATAAAACATTATAGTAATTTGATAGAGCAAGCTCTACAAGCTGAAAAATTATATCAAGATGCAAATCTTAAATTACCCCATCTCGCAAATCACCTCAACATACCACTCTACCAGCTTTCACAGATTATTAATCAAGAGTTTGGTGTAAATTTTTCAGAATTAATCAATTCCTATCGCATAAAAGAGGCTCAATTGCGCCTCTGTAATTCTGATGATAAAATTTTGGCGATTGCTTATGATTGTGGTTTCAACAGTATTTCTGCTTTTAACAGCGCTTTTAAAAAGACTACTGGTTTAACGCCTTCTCAATTCCGAAAACAATAAAATTACTCAAAAACGATACCTGATTTATAAATCTGATAGATATTATTTGAATAGCTGGCTTCTTTTGTTGCTCATTTTCTATCAAAATTCAAACAAGAGCAATGAAGGCTATAATCATCACTATTACTATCATTTTATTAAAGTGTATCATCGTTTTTTGTCAAAATGCGCCATATCAAATTATTGAATTACAAAATGGATATTGGTTTGACGGTAAAGGTTTTACAAAGAGGGCAACGACTTACATTCTTGATGGGAAGTTTTCATCAAAAGCAACAGAAAAGCCGGATACACTCATTGATTTAGCTGAAAAATATGTAATCCCACCTTTTGGCGAAGCCCATAATCATAATATAGAACAAGGCAGCATTTTGGGTGAGGATGTGGTGATTCAGCAATACCTGCGTTTAGGTGTATTTTATTTAAAAAACCCAAATATTTTGCCTCGCTTGAGAGATGGAATTGCCTCTAAAATTAATACTCCTGAAAGCTTGGATGTAATATTTGCTACGGGCGGGTTTACTATTTTCGGCGGGCATCCTTGGGCTATGATGCAACGCAATATCCGCCTCAACCCTAATTTCACTATTGCCGATGGAGAGGGCGCATTTTATAATACCATTGAATCGGAAGCAGAACTCGATGCAAAATGGGATAAATTTCTTGCTACAAAACCCGATTTTGTAAAAACCTACCTTTTGTATTCAGAGGAATTTGAACAAAGAAAAGCGGATACGACCTATAACGGCTGGAAAGGGTTGAATCCTGAATTGCTTAAAGTGATTGTAAAAAAAGCGCATACGTCGGGCCTACGGGTTTCCTGTCATATTGAAACGGGGATGGACTTTCATTACGCGGTACTGGCGGGCGTTGACGAAATCAACCATATGCCTGGATTTCGACCTCAAAATGGAATTCCTTTGTCTCGTTATTTGATTCAAGAGAAAGATGCTGTCATGGCTGCCAGGAAGGACATTACAATAGTGACAACGCTTGAAAGGGGAGTTCCCAATCGAAATGACTATGCTGATTCTATTAATAGGAGCATTATTAATTTACATAAAACCAATCTGAAATTATTAAAAAACGCAGGCGTCACTTTGGCGATAGGTTGCGATATGTATCGTGGTTTTACAGAATCGGAGGTAAATTATTTACATTATCTTCAAGTATTTTCAAATCTGGAATTACTCAAGCTTTGGTGCGAAAATACACCAAAAGCCATTTTCCCAAAGCGAAAAATTGCCACTTTGAAGCCGGGGTACGAAGGTAGTCTGCTTGCGCTGGAAGGGAATCCTTCAGCGGATTTTCAGAATGTAAAAAGAATTTCATTACGTATCAAACAAGGATTAGTAATGAAAAATGAATAGAATTGACAAAAATTATAACTAATGAAAAATTCCCAATGGTTTTCTTTTCTGCTTTGTATTATTTTAGCTTGTGCTGGCAAAGATGAACCCAAAGCAATACAACCCAAGCAAGAAGCGATTCGCCAAGCAATTATCGATGTAAAAGAACGACACCAATTGGTTGGAATTTCAGCAACTATATTACATAAAGGTAAGGTAGTTTTTAGTGAAGGTTTTGGTTGGGCAGATGCCGAACATCAAATACCTGTAATGCCTGATAAAACTTTATTTCAAATCGCCAGTGTAACAAAGGCTTTCACAGGCATTACTTTATTAAAGCTTTATGAACAAGGGCGTATTGATTTGGATGCCCCTATTCAAAAATATTTACCAAATTTCCCTCAACAATCAGCGCTGCCAATCACGCCTCGATTATTAGCGCACCATTTAGGCGGAATCCGCCATTATAAAGAAGGCGAGCGCACTCCTGATTTCCTCTCTATTCATTATGATAGTCCGTCAAGTGTAATTACAATTTTTCAAAATGATACTTTAGAAGCCAATCCCGGGAGTCGTTATTTATATTCAAGCTACAGCTATAATCTGCTGGCGGCTTTGATGGAAGCTGCTTCTGATACGCCTTATTTAACATTAGTCGAGCAATTGCTTTTAAAGCCAACAAAGTTAACAAGGACAAGATGTTATGATACTCGTTTTATCGTACCGCATCGCGCGCGTAATTATAGTTTTTTTCATCCTCAAACTTCACAATTAAGTGATACTTTATTTCGCATGCCGGCCTGGGATTTGAGTTACAATTTTGGCGGCGGTAATATGCTTGCTACTACTGAGGAATTAGCGCAATATGGCAGGCAATTCATTACACCAGGATTATTGAAGGCTTCCTCACTTGATCTTCTATACCAATCACCCGCAGCTATTACGTCAACAGGTGATCCTACTTATTTTAGTTTTGGATGGTATTCTTATCCTGGTATTGAAGGGAAACGGCGCATTTACATTAGCGGCTCGATTTATGGAGCACAAGCAGCCATTCAGGTATATCCCGATGACGAATTGGTTATTGCCATTGCTTCTAATACTTGGGGGAAAGGTGAAAATCGGAGTGAAATAGTGGCTGATTTACCAAATCGAATTGCTTCAATAATGATAGGCCGAAATTAAGATATGAATAAAAAAACGGAATGTTATTTTGAATCAAATAACACTCCGTTCAATATTTTCTTTAAAAAATATTCTATCTAATCAACGTCACATCACCGCGATAAGTCAACGAGATTTTATCCAGAAATTCTACTTCGATTACATATACGTACACGCCAGGATTGACAAGTTTATTATTCAAGCGGCCATCCCAGAGTTTTACGCCAGAACAAATCGGCGCCAAGTCATTGGTTGTAAACATCAGATTGCCCCAACGATCAAAAATATGCACGGTCTTGATATTCTCAACCCCATTGCAAGTGAAGATTCGGAAATCGTCATTCGGCCCGTCACCATTGGGCGAGAACACATTTGGTATATAGACATTCCGACTGAAATCTACGTCAACCCGCACCGTTCCAACCCCTGCACAACCATTTACATCCACCACCGTAAGGGTGTAAATCTCATCACTTTGTGGACTTACTACTGGTATTTCCACATTCGTAGCGGAGAGATAAGTATCTGGAGTCCAAGAATAAGAATCAATTGGCAAAGACGAGCTGATAATAGGTTCTAAAGTAGTGGAATCGCCTAATTCTACTTCAATTTCCGCAGGATCAAAGACCACTTGTAATTCATCAGGCTGATTAATTTCTATGGTATCAATAAAAGCGCAGCCGCCAGGGTCTTCCACTGTAATGATCTGAATACCAGCGAAAACTGTAGCAGGTTGATCGGGAGTAAATCGCAAGCCATTATTATTGAGTTCATAAGTATAATCAAATAAGGTAGTCCCTGTACCACCATAAACCGTGTCAATTACAATAATGGTTGATTCTCCAAAACAAAGAGGATCAGTCGGTTGTGGAATGATCGCTACAATTGGCTCAGGATTCAAAATAGTATAAGAAAGCGTATCAGTACAGCCTTTTACATCGGTGATAGTGACCCCATAAGTGCCTGGCGCTAAATTACTTGCAACAGGAGAAGTCGCTGGAGCAGCGCCATTCGACCATGTGAATGGATCTGGCCCCACTGGGTTGATATTTGCACCAGAATTATACTGCACTGTGATCTGCCCATCGGTATCGCCGTTGCAAGTGACGGAAGTTGTTGTACCTGCTGGATCAAGCGTGAGTTCCAAAGCATCTGGTTCGCTCAGTTCCACAATCTGCGTTTTTGTACAGCCATTAGAATCGGTAAGAATAGCATTATAAATACCTGCCATTAAATTACTAATCATATCGCCTGTTGCGCCATTTTCTACCCATTGAATTGAGAAAGGTGGCGTTCCACCTCCAGGAACAAGTGTAATTGCGCCATCTGAAAGCCCGTTACAAGTCACAGGTTCTGCATTTACTTGCACTGTAATCGCCGGAGGGCTTGGAATGCTTACGGTATCAATACCAAAACAATTATTAGCGTCCGTTGCTACAAGCACTTGAGCGCCTGCACAAAGTTGAATCGCAGTTGAATTGGCTACACCGTTTTCAACCTCGCCTGATTGCCAACTAAATATAAACGTTCCAGGCGTACCATCGCTGTAAATAGCCGTAGCCGTCGCTGTACCGTCGCAAGTATTTTCAAAACAGCTTACACCGCCTACTCCACTGAATGTAATATCAATGCTTGGTGGATCGGTCAATGTAGCTGAACTTGTAGCCGGAGCGCAATTGTTGGCATCGACAACGGTTACTTGGTATGTCCCTGCTGTCAATTGCCCATAAACATTGGCGTTCAGCGTATCATTTTGAGGCGTATTCGCCCAAATATAACGATAAGGTGTTGTACCGCCGCTCGCAAACACCGTCAGTCTTCCATTATCAAAACCAACACAAGTAGGCGAAACCGTGACAATACTGTCAATGACCAAAGGCGTCGGCGCAACTACAAATGCAGTATCTGAATTGGTACAACCATCGCTGGCAGTCACGTTCACGACATAAGCACCAGGGCTGAGATTATTAATCGTTTGACCACTTTGTCCATTATTCCACTGATAACCTGTGATCGTTGTACCCGAAACTGGCGTAGCAGTTACTGTAAGTGAACCATCGGTGCTGTTTTGACAACTAACCGTATCCGTGTCAATAGGTTGAATAGTAGGGGGCGTTGGTGCTAAAATATCCACATTAAGCGAATCCATACAACCGCTATTATCGGTCACTACAGCTACATAAGTACCTGCTGATAAATTAGTTGCAATAGAATCGCTTTGTCCATCTGACCAGCTATAGATATAAGGCAGCGTACCACCAGTCACAGTAAGCGTAGCGCTACCGTCATTGCCTACCAGGCAGGTTTCATTTTGCGAATCCGCTAATGTTACATCCAAGGCTGCCGGCTCAATGATTTCAAATGTATCAGACACTTGACAACCCTGTGGGTCGCTGTCGATCAAGGTTAAAATGTAAGTTCCTGCAATCAGATTGGTCAGCGTACTTTCGGTCTGCGTATTGGTCGGATTAATAATGCCCGGCCCTTGCCAGTTGAAAGTATAAGGCAAACTTTGCGAAGCATTAGGAACAGTGACACCGCGCACACTTATTTGACCATTATCATCACCATTACAAGTCACATCACTCAATGTCAATTGCTGAATAGAAAGCGTTTTCACTGCACCGACGGTGAAAGGCCCTGCCGCCTGAGCACAACCATTTCCATCCGTTATTGTCACACGATAAGGGCCAGGATTTATGCTCGTCCGATTAGCACTATTGATGGTAGCATCGTCGCTCCATTGGAAAGTATAAGCGCCAATGCCGCCAGTAACTGCCAGACTAATCGCACCATTTCCTGAGCCAGTACAGGTAGCATTAGTCACCGTTGGAACTGCATTAATCGCAGAAGGTTGAGACAACGTTGTACTAGCTAAAGCCGTACACCCATTCTCATCGGTGACGGTGACTGCATAATTCCCGGAAGGAATTGAATCAACAAATGCGGTATTGCCGTTCACCGGAAAATTCCAGGTAAACGTAAAATTATTTTCAGGATTGGTCTGTCGAACCCCGTCCAAAGTGACATTAGCCCTCAAAGAACCAGTACTCTCGCCATTACAAGAGGGTTCTACAATTTCTAAATTGACCCCAACCAACGGCCCCGCAGCACCTGCACGGTATCTGTGAGATTATTGGCTGGATTGGCAGAATCTTGAATCACTACTTCGTAGCGGCCTGCGCCAAGATTGGGGGCGTTAAAGGTTTGACCTGCATTGGCGAGCGTAAATGGCCCATTCGCTGCGCCCGGCGGATTCAAAGGACGCCAGGTAAAAGAATAAGGCGGCGTACCACCGAATAAAGACATTGTAAATCCACCATCGGTGGCATTCGGGCAACTCACGCTATCCTGCTCAAAAAGGGTAATAATTTCATTTGTCGTAATTGCCACAATCCCATTCCGCAGAATATATCCCACATCATTAAGGCTTGTATCGCCCACCAAAATCTCGGTTGGCATATTTGTAAATGTCAAAGGGCTTTCCTCTCCGAGTGCCCCAATCACATTGAAACAGATTTCAAACAAAGAACTACTATCGGGCACGGTCGCGCCGTTCAGGTCGGTATCGAACCAGGCAAAAGTCAAAACTCCATTGGTTTGATTTGGATTAAAACTGCCACTTTCCAAGCCGGTAAGCTCCGGATTAAATCCTCCAACGGAAGCATATTCCAATACCGTAGGATCCCATTGAACAGTGAATTGTGCTGTACCAATACCATTGAAATTCTCCACGCTTACATTCACACAAACATTATCCCCGGGCAAAGCACTTACCGCCGGCAATGTAAAAGTCACAGCCGTACAGCCCGACATATCCATTGTGAAACTTGTGCCGCAGCTTTTGCCATCTGCGATAGTGATATTGTACATCCCAGCTTGTGGCACGAAAAACTCGACCGTATCGTTATGCATGGGTACCGATTCCAATCTTCCTTTTACAGAAGGGTCGCTGGCTAAAGAAATGTCAATGTTATAGCGTGTCAAAGGGTCTAATTCCGGCAAACCGCCTTTCAAGATAAAAGAACCCCGGCAGCCCGTAGCGCTGGCGTTGGTATTGATGTCACTTGCTTCTATCGCATTCAAATAAACCACTGCAAAAGCTTGATCCACAGCTACATCTACACAACTTCCTCCATTTTCGAAGCCTTGCGTTGCAAAATCATCTAATGTAATCGGTGCAAACCAGAATTGTATCGGTTTTGGAACATTATTATTAAAGGCAGCTTGCAAAAAACCATCATTTATAAAGGTAATATTGCCATTGGCTTGTTCCGTAGCCACCCAAATATCAAAGCTTCCCTGTAAAATTGGATTCCCGTTTTCATCCACAATCGGATCCGTATCATTAATACAAGAATCCGTGAGGATAGTCGCCAAATCTGGCCCGGTAACGCTGGGTTGGCAATCATAAAAAACGTACCCAAAGCCAGGAGTGGTCGCAGACTGCGGATCGCCCATTAGATTACCTCCCTGATGAAGGATATCTAATTCATCCCCAAAGCAGAGATAAATCGTATCGGGCGCGACGTCATTGCTTTGCCCGCGGTGCGGTCCAAACTGAATTGTTCCGGCGTCGTTGCAATCCATTTTGGCGCGAGCGCTGTTGGTTTTGCCAACGTTACCCTCCAGTTTTATATTGGCCGGGCGTTGAGCAAAGGATTGTTCTACAATCAACATCAAGAATAAGGCAGTTGGAAGAAGGTATTTAATCATTGTTTCAAAGGATTATGAATGGATAATCGCTACGCTTTGGAATTATTAATTGTTTATTATAAATTATTAATTCGTTTTAATAATTATTAGTTTATAATTTGTAATTAACTGAAATTCAATTATTAATCTTCAATAAAAATTATATTTTTTTGAAGCAATTATTATAATAAGCAATTAGAAATTTAATATTTTTTACAACTGAGATTTGTTTGGGAAAAGCGCGTTTTGCGCCTGCAAAAATAGACATCCTCATTTAGAAAATGCCATTTTCAATCAAAGAATAAAGCCGAGCAGATGAGTAATTACCTGGTTCATTTTATTTAAAAGGCAAAATGGAACAGGCTGAGTGGAGTGCATACAATCCATTCTTTTCCTTCATTCCATTATTTTTGCCGGATTCGGCAATTACACACCAGTTTAATAATCAACCTTTTGTGCAAAATGCAGTATTTCGGACAAGAGGCGGTACGGGTTAACAACGCAGGAAGTGTGTCGAAAATTACAGGAAACGGTTTTTTAATATTTTTAAACAAGTTTTCCTTTGATAAAAACTTGCTCGATCAGATCGCTGCCAAAAGCATAAGGCAAGAAAGCTATCGAAGGTATTGGCTTGGTAATGAAAAAGTTAGCAATTTTTTCAGGAGCGATGCTGCCATGCGTTGCTTCGAGTTCCATCGCACGAGCACCGTTAATCGTAGCAGCGTTGATGACTTCTTCTGGCGTCATCCGCAATTTTATGCAAGCTAAAGATAATACAAAAGGTATTCTACCTGAAGGAGTTGTGCCAGGATTATAATCCGTCGCCAAGGCAACAGGAAGTCCGGCATCCAGCATTTTTCGGGCAGGTGGATAATGCTCATCGTTGATAAAAAAAGGCGCAGTCGGTAATAAAGTTGGCATAGTGTCACTTTTTAGCAAAACCGCGATTTCCTCATCGTTTAGCACTTCCAAATGATCCACTGAAACCGCTTTATGCCGGACGCACATTTCGATCCCGCCCATTGAATGGAATTGATTGGTATGAATTTTTGCTTTCATCCCATATTTTGCGCCTGCTTCAATGATTTGTTCGGTCTCGGCAACGCTGAAAAAATTTTTTTCGCAAAAAGCATCAATATAATCTGCCAATCCTTCATTCGCAATCTTCGGCAACATCTCGTTGATAATCAAATCAATATACCCTTTTCGATTCTCCCGATATTCTAAAGGCAAGGCATGTGCCCCTAAAAAAGTCGCTTTGATCGTCAAATCGCTGTTCCCGCGTAAGCGCCGAATGACGCGCAATATTTTGAGTTCGCTCTCTACACTTAGCCCGTAGCCGCTTTTGATTTCTATGGCCCCTGTGCCAAATCCTTGGATCTCCTTTAATCGCGCGTACGCCTGGTCAAATAATTCTTCTTCCGAAGTTTCTCGCAATCGCTTCGCCGAATTCAAAATGCCGCCACCGCGCTGCGCAATTTCTGTGTAACTCAGACCTTTAATGCGATCTACAAATTCCGCCTCGCGGCTGCCTGCGTACACCAAATGCGTATGCGAATCGCACCAGCACGGGAAAATCATTTTTCCAGAAACATCGATTTCCTGGTCAACATTCATTGGACAAGTCTGCATCTCTCCAAAACTGCGAATCCGATCATTTTCAATCAACAACCAGGCATTATCAATACTTGGCAAGTGCGCCATATCCTTACCTTTCACTACTGCCCGAGGAGAGGACTCGACTTGCACTAAAGTTTTAATATGTTTGAATAGTTTTCGCATTTTTGAGAACAGAGAAGACAGAAGTCGAAGCAGAGATCTCAGAATGTCTGACTTCTCTGTCCTGACTTCTGACATCTCAGAATCAGTTGTCAATATTTTTTACAAAACCGCGCACTGATTGGCTGTCCAAATATAGCAAATATTTTTCGGCGGCTTCTTTGTTCTCGAAAGCACCAAGCATCACGCGATATAAAGTTTGACCATTCTGGAGAATTTCATCGATTTGAACTACTTTTTTGAACTGCCGTTCCATTCGTTCTTGAGATTTTTCGGCATTAGCAAGCTCGCCATAAACGCCAATTTGTATGCCGTATTTTCCTGGTGAGCGGGGTGCGGACTGGTCACTAGTCACTGGATGCTGACTACTGGCTACTGGTGGCTGGTAACTGGTGGCTGGTGGCTCGCTACTTGTAGCTTGCGGCTTGTAACTTGCTGTTTGATAATCAACGCTTGAAGATGCATCGGGAATAAGCGCCGGGCGCGAAATTTGTTCGTTATTATTAGAAACTTCAATATTTACAGTTATCGCTTGAGCCGGATATTTCGATTCATTTTCGTACAAAATTTTAAGCAAGGTAGTCGCGTCTAATGAAGTTTGATGTCGATCAATCAATATACCTTTTGCATTGAAAATCAACAAGGAAGGCAGGGATGTCACATTGTACAATTTTTTATACGATTCCGCTTCTTTTGAGTCAAAATCCATTTTCACCGCAAGGTAATGCCCAGTCACATAATCGCTCAAAACCGCATCCGTAAAGGTATTTTCCTCCATCCATTGGCAAGGCATACACCAACTCGCCGTAAAATGTAGAAAATACAATTTGCCCTCACGGGCCGCACGTTCCTGCACCATAGAAAGGTTGCCATCCAAAAAGTGTATGGGTTGAGCAAGAGCCGCCATTCTGCAATACAGCAATAGCAGCAACGGTAAGATCAGTTGCTTAATCATGTTCTCGGGATTATAAATTTGTTGAAAATAAAATGGCATTTGACTTCATGTAACAAAGCCAAATGCCGCTCAAAACATTGTAACGCAATGTATATGAAAAAAGGATGTAAGTAAAGTTAAGATTAGGGAATGGTTCTTTTTGAGAAGGAAGTGGTGACATAAAGACCAAAAAGCATTTCACTCAGTCTCTTCATCTCCCTTTTTCCTCGCTTCCAAATCAACTCCACTTCAATTGCACTTTGGGTTGAAAGTCAAGCGCTGCCAAAGTGTTTTGAATTTGCAATAAATGCCGCTCTTCGTGTGCGATTAAAAATGCAAAACCATCACCCAAATTAATTTTTGGAAAACTCCCCAGCGTCGTGGGAATGCGCAGTTTTTGGATGTCGGTTCGGCGTGCTTTTTTGAGCAAAATTAGCAGTTGTTCTTGTTGATTTAGAAAGCGTTCCATTGCATTGTCAGGAACAAAAGTCAGAACGGGGTTCTTGTCTTTGAATGTTTTCATTGGGTTGGGAATCTTTGTTCCCTTGGGTTTCATAGAATTTACAAAAAAATTGCCCAGCCAGCCCGGCTTAAAATTTTGGCGCGGTGCTTTGTTTTGTTGGATACCTTTTTCGATCGTTTTTTCAAAAACAGGCAGATAAAAATCGCCATATAAACTAAGGTGTTCCAAACAATCGAGCACCGACCAACGCTCTGGCGTAGGGCGCTGCGCCAATTGCGCTACGGAATAGGTTCGAGTGATTTCTTCAACGGTTTGAATAATATGTTCAACGCTGTTAATCAATTGGTTCAGGTATTCGCTTGTCTTTTGCATGATGTTTAATTTTGATTTTACTGCAAATCTCGGTGGGTTTTGATAGAAAAAAATTGATTCAAATCAAGAATTTTTAAAAGAAGTCGGATTCACCTTATCGCCCTATCACCTCATCCCCCCTTCTTCCCCCGAATTCTACTCAGCGTTTCCGGCGTTATGCCAAGGTAAGAAGCGATATATTTTTGTGGAACAAATTGAAAAGATGCGGACTGCGCTTCAATACACGCTCGTAGCGCTCGGTTGGTGATAAAGTGAGCATCTCGATTTCGCGTTCCATGCGCCCCAGCAAGGTTTCCTCCGCCAAAATGCGGCGAAAACGTTCAATATTTGAAATTTCTTTGGAAAGTTCGACAAAATCTTCCCAAACTGCCCCAAGTAGTTTGCAATCGCTCAATGCTTGTACATACAATTCAGAAGGTTTGCCGGTGATGAGCGAAGGATAAGAACCTGCGAACGAATTAATATAAGAAAAACCAAGGCAAACTTCCACTCCTTGTTGATCAACGCAGTAAATACGGAGTGTTCCGCTCATTACAAAATATATATAACGATCTCGCTGATCGGGCGTAGAAAGATATTCATTGCGACGAAGTGTAAATTCGTATTGCCACAAATCCAAGACTTGATCTGTTTCGGTGGGAGTGAGTTGTCCAATTTGTTGAAAAAGTTGAACGAGTGTTGCGGGAAAATCCTTTGCCATAGCTGCCAAAAATAGCACAAACTTTGACAAGTTGGCAGTCAATCGGCAGATTTGTCGTGTTAAAATTTTTTACTTAGAACGGCATTTGATAAAATCCAGAAATTCTTCCAATTCATGGAGCGACTTAGAGGCTAACTCGTACATCTGCTCAAAATTGGTGTTCATTACCTGAGCATCTTTTGATAAATCTTCTGTGGATTTCATCTTGAAACTATGGCAAGTATGTAGGCTTTCTATGACTTTTCGAAGTTCTGTGGCACGCTGTAGGTACTCTTCCAGTACTTCATTTTCTTCGTCTCGTTCTGCTTGAAAAGTAATTTGTGCTTCCAGGTAATTTTCGTCGCGCGTGAGGTCTTTCTGCGTAAAATCAGTTATGGATACACCAAAGATGTGCGCCAATTTCAAAAGGTTGCATATTTTTGGCTCCGCGGTGCCATTTTCATAAGAAGCGATATTGCCTCGGTTTAAGCCAATTCTTGCCGCCAATTCTTCTTGGCTGATATTCAACTGTTTACGAAGATGACGAATGTTTTGACTTAGAAAATCAATTGAAATTCCATTTAATACTTCCATACTTTTCCGCTTTTCTCCTGATTTTGCTCGACGAACGCAATAAATTATTCGACGAACATTAGATTTATATACAACAAACGCTTCTGTTTAGTTTTAGTTTGTTAAAAGTTTTAACAAAAAATATCATCCGAATGTCAAAATGTCCTTCCTGCGGCGTTTTCTTATAAAAAACTAGTCTAAATAGAAAATAGAATTTGCAAAAATCCAAGTTTGGTACTAAATTTGTAAATAATAATTACAATTGAGAAAAAAGATTCAACAACCATAAAATCACCTACTAATGATATATGCAATCCATCAAAATCAGGTTTCAGATCAACTCGACAGAATAAGTAACGCTTTGCGCGCCTTTTCGTTGAAGTTGACTGGAAATAATGTCGATGCGGAGGATCTGTACCAGGATACAGCTTTGAGAATCATTACCAATGCTGACAAATACAATCCTGGAACGAATTTCAAGGCTTGGGCAGTAACCATTATGCGGAATATTTTCATCAACAACTATCGCAAGAAAGTACGCCGCAACATGATCATTGACCAAACGCCAAATAACTACTATCTTAACTCTGGCGATAAAGCTGTGGACAACGATGGCGAAACCAATGTCACTTTTAATGAACTAATGGCCTTGGTAGATACCTTGCCCGAAGATTTTAAAAAGCCCTTTATGATGGCTTATGAAGGCTATAAGTATGAGGAAATCGCTGAGGAATTGGGTTCACCGCTAGGTACGATCAAGAGCCGTATCTTCTTCGCACGCAAGAAGTTGCAAAAATTATACGAGGATAATTACCGAGAAAGAGCTTAATATAATTTGAAGTGAAAGGTTGAAGGTTGAAAGTTTCAAGTTATTTTCATTTTTAGCCCCCAACTTGAAACATAAAACTTCCAAGCTGCAACCAAAAAAAGGCCAGGCATTTGTACAATGTCTGGTCTTTTTTTATTTTTAGTCCCTTATTTATTTTGGATGACAGAAAAGAGACATAAGATGACAGATCAAAGTATATTTATTTATGAGAAATCGTCTGACATCTCTGCTCTGACATCCGACTTCTCAATAAAACCAACCATATGAGCAAACTAACCGTTAAAAGCGGCAAAAACGAATTGACGCTCCGCAAAAGCCAACAACTTGTCGGTATTAAAAAAACGGAAACCCAGGAAAGAAGTTTGGAACAACCCGATTTCATCGAAGAGGAAGTAATGAAAAACTTAGGAGGATTTAATATTGTTACCCTCAAGAAAGATGGTGCCAGCGTGGATGAAAAACTCGACGAAGTGCGTGAGCGGGATGAAGTAGAATTAGGTACGCACGTTTATTATGCTGAAGGTAGTAATCGCCCTCTTGTAGCTACTGGCAAGATTTATATTACTTTTCATGATGGTGTGAGCGATCTCAACCAACAAGCGGTTTTAGACGAATATCACTTGGAAGTGATCGAAAAGCGAACAGAAGGCCGTTTTTTGGTAAAAGTGACGCCCAACTCGCCCAATCCCATCAAAGTAGCCAGCGCCTTACAAGGACTTTCTTTAGTCAAATTTGCCGAGCCCGATCTCGATACGATACTTGATGAATATGCTTTTATGATCCCAGCTGACAACCTCGTCTCTCATGAATGGCATTTACAAAATACCGGCTTTGTGGCCGATGTGGATTACCCACTCAAAAAAGGCGCAGATGCTAAAGTATTGGATGCTTGGAAACGCTTGGGCAATGCGGGTTCGTCAGATGTTACGATTGCTCTTATTGATAATGGTTTTGATTTATCGCACCCTGATTTACAATCAAAGGTAGTCAAGCCTTTTGATCTTTGGAATCAATCCTCGGAAGTGACACAGGGAGATACGCGCTACACGCACGGAACGCCCTGCGCCAGTGTGGCATTAGCTTCTACTAATGGTCAGGGTATCGTTGGTTCTGCGCCAAATGCTAAATTTATGCCGATAAGTGGTACTTCTTACAGTAATAGTTTGACGGAGCAAATGTTTGATTACTGTGTAAAAAATGGCGCAGACATTATCAGTTGTAGTTGGGGTACGACCGATGCTAATTTCAGTCTGGGTGCAATTAAAGAACAAGCCATTGCTCGCGCTGCTAAAGAAGGCCGCAAAGGAAAGGGTTGCATTATTTTATTTGCTGTTGGTAATGATGATTTTGATTTTGTCAGTTTTTATGCGGCGCATCCTGATGTGATTGCAGTAGCGGCTTGCACTAGTCAGGATGATCATGCACCTTATTCCAACCGAGGTCGGGAAGTGAGTATTTGTGCGCCTTCCAATGGGGATTGGCCAATCATAGCAGCACGTGCCTGGTGGGATCAAGGTTTGGCAAACTTTTCCGGCAATCAAAAATTCTGGTATGACGGTCGTTCTCGCGGGCAACATTACAAGCATTTTGGTGGCACATCCAGCTCTACGCCTTTGGTGGCGGGCATTTGCGCTTTAATTCTTTCTGCAAATCCCGATTTGACAGCCAAAGAAGTGAAGGAAATTTTGCAACAAACGGCAGATAAAATTGGTAAGCCTTCTGAATATTCAAATGGTCATTCTACTAAATATGGCTATGGGCGAGTGAATGCTGACCGCGCCGTGGCAGAGGCTCTACGACGCAAAGACCAGGGAAGCACACCTGTGAAGGACGAAGTGACAGGCGGCGTCACAAGTGGTAAAGGTTTGTTCCGATTTAATGTACAAAGACAAGCAGCAGAAGGCTGTGGCGTTCAAATTGGTGCCTTTTATGATTATGGAAATGTATTGATTCAAGCAGAAAAATTGCAAAGCCAATTTGGACAACCTGTCGTGGTGAATATCAATGAGTTAGACGGAAAAACCGTTTATAAAGTGGTCGTCGGTACTTTCACTACCGCTAACGATGCCAAGACTTTGCAACAACGAATGGAAGCTGCCGGCGTGAAGGGCTTTGCTCGAAATCTGAAAGATTTGGCATAAAATCTCCGTTTTTGGAATTTATTTTGCAGTATGAAAATACCTACAACCCTCTTTTTCTTGCTATTGCTTTTGCAAATGGCAGCTCAAAATGTTTATTTGCTCCGGTCAGATCGAGTTTTCGATGGTGTAAATGTGCATGAAGGCTGGGCGGTACTCGTTGAAGGTGAACGTATTACTGCAGTCGGCCCTACAAATTCTGTCAAAGCGCCTTCCAATGCCGAAATTATTCAACTTCCTGGCACAACCTTGATGCCTGGCATGATCGAAGGGCATTCGCATATTCTCCTTCATCCTTATAACGAAACTTCCTGGAATGATCAGGTTTTGTTAGAATCACAAGCGGAGCGAGTCGCTCAGCCACAGTTCACGCTAAAGCTACTTTGATGGCAGGCTTCACTACAATTCGGGATTTAGGTTCGGAAGGCGCTGATTATGCGGATGTTGGCATCAAACAAGCGATTGAAAAAGGCGTCATCCCTGGCCCGCGTATGCTCGTGGCAGGTCGGGCGATTGTAGCAACTGGAAGCTACGGCCCGAAAGGCTTTGCACCAAATGTAACCGTACCGCTAGGCGCGGAAGAAGCCGATGGCGTGGATCATCTCATTCGTGTGGTACGCGATCAAATTGGGAAAGGTGCAGACGTAGTCAAAGTTTATGCCGATTATCGCTGGGGTTTGAATGGTGAAGCCAGACCTACTTTTTCGATAGAAGAATTAAAATTGATCGTGGAAACCGCTGCCAGTAGCGGAAGACAGGTGGTTGCTCATGCTGCTACCGCTGAAGGAATGCGTCGAGCAGCATTGGCAGGCGTCAAAACTATTGAACATGGTGATGGTGGTACGAAAGAAGTTTTTGATCTGATGAAAAAACAAGGTGTAGCGCTTTGTCCGACGATTGCAGCAGGTGATGCGATTCTGCAATATCGAGGTTGGAAAAGAGGAGTAGATCCTGAGCCTGAGCGCATTCGCACCAAGCGTGAAAGTGTAAAGTTAGCACTGGAAAGTGGCGTCACTATTGTGGCCGGCGGCGATGTTGGTGTGTTTACGCACGGTGAAAATGCACGCGAATTGGAATTGATGGTCGAATATGGCATGAAATCCTTGGAGGTACTTCGTTCGATCACTTCGGTCAACGCTCAAGTATTCGAATTGACTAATTTGGGGCAAATCAAGCTAGGATTTCTAGCGGATTTGGTGGCCGTGCAAGGCCAGCCAGATGAAAATATTAAGAATATTCGTCAAGTGATATTTGTTATGAAAAACGGAAAAATATATCGAAAAGAGCAATAGTAGCAGGCGATGCGCTCGCCTTTTGTATCATTTTTTTTAATCAAATGGGCAAACGCCCGCTACTAAACGAACAGGACAAATGCAAGACATTAAGATTCTGCAAATTGGTCTTGGACCATTGGGTATCAAGATTGCTAATTTTATCAAGGAACGTAGGGGTTTGACCACCGTAGCTGCGGTTGATAAAAATCCAGATTTAGCAGGAAAAGATTTGGGCATCATTTGTGGAGGCGAAGCTTCGGGCATCCTCATTCAAAGTGAACTCAATCAAGCTGTTGCAAAAGAAAAACCAGATATTGCGGTACTCACGACGGTATCGGATATGCAGAGAATCACGCCTCAAATCGAGGAGATTGTAGCCTTGGGCATTCCTATCGTTTCCACTTGCGAAGAATTGTGTTATCCTTGGGATGCCGCGCCTTCCCTGGCAAAAAGGATTGATGAAGCAGCTAAACAAAATAAGGTTGCAGTGGTGGGAACAGGCGTCAATCCTGGTTTTTTGATGGATGCGCTGCCAACATTTTTAACGGCGGTATGCCAGGACGTAACATCCGTGCAAGTCAATCGCTATCAGGATGCACAATTCCGAAGATTGCCATTCCAACAAAAAATCGGAGCAGGCTTGACCCCAACAGAATTTGAACAAAAGAAACAGGATGGCTCTTTGCGGCACGTGGGTTTGACCGAATCTATGCAGTTTATCGCGCATCGGATGGGCTGGAAATTGACCAAAACCGAGGATATTATTGAACCTATATTAGCGGAAGCGGATTTGCAAACCAAGGATTTAAGCATTCAGAAAGGACAGGCGCGTGGCGTACGGCAAGTAGGCAATGGCTATGTGGGTGAGGATATAAAAGTGCATTTGGTCTTTCAAGCCACTGTAGGTGAGCCACAATCATATGATGAAATTATTATAAGAGGGAATCCGGATATTATTTCAAGAATACCCGGCGGCGTAAATGGCGACGTAGCAACTTGTGCAATTGTGTTGAATGCGATCCCTCAAGTATTGCGCGCTCAGAGCGGTTTGCAAACAATGGCGGATATTCCTTTGGTTTCTTTTTTTAGTTGAGGAGCTTAGAAGTTGAATTTGATATAAAATCCGAGAAAAAACGTAAAATTTGTGGGCGAAGCCTTACATTGATAGTCAAATAGCCCAGCATGACAAAAAACACGATTCTACAAGAAGCGGAAAGCCATATACATCAACTGTTTGAACGAGAACTGACAGATGATCATCGCTTTCATGACATCGTACATACGCAGGCGGTGCGGAATGCTTGTAAGCAATTGGCGCAAAAACTGGAAATAGGGGCTGAAGACTTGGAAACATTGGAGTTGGCAGCATTATTTCACGATGTGGGCTATACCCTTACCTACAGTGGGCACGAGGTAGAAAGTCGGCGAATAGCGGAGGCATTTTTGAAAGAACATCAATATCCAGCCGCTAAATTACAAGCTGTATTACATTATATTGATGTAACTTATCCTGGCGCTCATCCTGAAAATATTACAGAGCAAATCATCAAAGATGCTGATTATGTGCATCTTGCGAGCGAAAATTATTTAGGAGCAATTGAATCATTGCGGCATGAATGGGAAGTGTTTTTGGACAAAACCTATAATGATAGTGAGTGGTATCGTTTGAATTATGATTTTCTGAAAAATCACCAATATATCACGCCGGCAGCACGCGAATTATTTGAGCCGCAAAAAGAAGCCAATCTCAAGCAATTGAAAAAATTGTAAAAAATGGAAAAAAAGTAAAAAAAGCAGGCATTGCAACAAATCTGATTACCAGCATTTCAGATAGCCGCAGCGCTCAAATGATGTTCAAAACCGCTCTGCGTAATCACCTGGATTTAAGCAATTTAGCTGATAATAAAGCGAATATTATGCTGAGCGTAAATGCTTTAATTATCACGGTTGCTATTCCGATGGTCGCATCATATATGAAAACAGTGCCATATTTAGTTTATCCGATGGCTTCGCTCCTCGCCTGTTGCCTTACTTCTATGATCTTTGCTACGCTTGCCACGCGCCCTATTCGTATGCTTGGCTATACCAATCAGGAGCAAATTGAAAAAGGAGAATCCAATTTATTTTTCTTTGGCAATTTTTACAGCATGACATTTAAAGAATATCAAGAAGGGATGTCATACGTAGTGGCAAATGAAGCAGATTTGAATAATTCCATTATGCGCGATCTCTTTTTTCTTGGTAAATCACTGGGTAAGAAGTACAATCAACTTAGAATTTGTTATAATATTTTCATGTTTGGCATGGTGCTCACGGTTTTAATTTTTGTAATAAGCTATGTTTTTTTGAAATAAAAGAAGCCTTCTTTGCTGAGCATGAGAGACAAAGAAGGCTATGAAATAAGGTTCTTATGGGAATAATCACATAAAACGCTCTCTAAGAGCGGCGCTACCATTTCTTTTACTTTGTTTTCTAAAGCTTACAAAAAAATGACAATATTCACTTCTTATTACATAAAATGTCTTACAAAATCTATTTTATTTAGTTTCAATAAATAAAATAGACACATCAATTCGATTGAATATCTATACGGCTCGTTTTTACAAGCTTTTTAAATGCCTCTCTTTGGAATAATGGAAAAAATCAGGTATGCATTCCAAAATTAGAATAATTTCTAATATATGTCAAGTCTTTCACTAAATAAATAATTTTAATATTTGTTAAAAGATAATGGTTGAGAAAGCTCTTTATAAAATCAAGTAAATAAATACTAAATAAAAATTGCTCAATATTTCACTGTAATCCGCAATGCCCGTAAGCCTTGTGCGCCTTGCAGCCGGCCAATTTGTAAATCTTCCACTTCATCGGTGATCCAACCTTCATGTTGTAAATATTCAATATATTCGAGATATTCCTGGCGATCTTTCTCTTGCAAATACACAATCGCAATTTTATCGGCTACCGTGAGGCGTTCATTTGTGCCTTCGATCGTCGCTTTATCGATGCGCTTTTTCAAAATGCCATAGCGTACGTTGTAGGCCCCATCTACATCGAAGCGCTTTTCATCCATGCGAAAACGAATAGACAAAGGCGTAGTGTAAGCAAAAATCAATTGCGCGGTGGTGAGCGGTATCGGTAGTTGATCTTGCAAATTCCTTACCCGACGCGTAATCTCGCACATCGCGGTCAATTGCCACAGGCGGAAATTTTTGAGATGCATCGAGTTGAACTCGTCCATACGCAAGAGCGATTGCCCCACGTACATTTCAAATTCTACACCGTCGGTTTGATATTTTTCAAAATAATGCGGCAACATTTGTTGCAAATCGCGTTGCGCTTTTTCTAAATAGCTGGAAATGTGACTATTAAGCATCGCCACGCTTTCTTCAAAATCCTTTCTTTTATTATAAATAATGCCCAAATCAGGATCAAGGCTATCAAAATAACGAGCAATCGGGCTCGCTAAATCAGGATAACGCTTGCGCAAATGCTGCAACATCGGGTGTACTTCTTCGTGCAATAACTCTACAATCGCGGTTTCATCCTGTGAATTAAATTCATCCTGAAGCTGAGCAATTCTGCGATTGAGCTTCATTTGCAAGTGGTTAACCAAAGGATAATGCGCAACGGAATTGGATTTTTCCAGCACTTTTTTTGCCAGATTTAAATTATCCAGCATATCCGTCTGAATCGAGTGATTGCGATGCGTAGAAGACCCAACAATATCAGCTTGCCCGTATAAAGGATAGACATCTTGAAAAATAATGGGTTCTACCCTGGCCTGTGCATCGCCTTTGTCGCGCTTTTCCAGCAAATTATAGGAGGCATCTACAAATTTCCATTCTACGCTAGGATGTACTGCTGTGAATTGCGCTCGTAATACTGCTTCGACTCGGTTGTCAATCTCCTCGCGGCTGCGCTCTACTGCAAGCGTGAAGAGGCTGACCACTTCTTTGAGCTTGAGTTCTACAAAACTGTGCAATTCGTAAGAGCGCGGCGAAGCGATTTCGAGCAAACCAATTACTTTTTCATCCTTATTAAGTAATGGCGCCAGAATAATACTGCGAATGCCTTGTTTTACCAATGCTTTTTCCAGAGGTGTTTTTGGATTAAATCGCTCCAAATCTTCTATCAACAAGGTTTCTTTATACTTGCAAATTTTTTCGTAGATCGAACCCGCAAATTGAGGGTCGAGCAAATGTTCAAATTCTTCCGACAAAAAATCGAATCGAATTTTGTACTTATGCGCTATCGAATCTTCGATCGGATAATCAATAGCAGTAATGCCCAGGCGCAAATCAGGCATATTAAAAAAAGTCTTTACCAAACATTGCAATTCTGTAAAATTGCCCTCCTGGATAATCGCATCTTTGCTAAGCAATTGCTGCTTCATGCGCGAAAGCGCTTCTTCTTCAGTGATATCAACCATCGTCGTCGTCACAATGCCATGAAAAGCAAAGTTTTCGGGTGGCAAATGATACAACCAAAGATCAAGGTCATAAATATTACTCAGCAGCTGATTGATTTGCTCTTCGCTAAGCGGTTTAGGTTTTTCCACTGCATAAATCTCGACATAATCCGTGTTCATTTGCGCCTTATAATGCTTCACAACGCCTGTCTCCGGGAAGGTCATAGTAAAAGAAACCAGGGGCTCGATATTCAAATTCTTTCCATAAAACTTATTGAGAATCAAGCTACAAGCCATCACGGTCGTCGTGTTTTGCATCATTTCGGTGACTCCTTTATTGACCTCGAAATGCACTTGCTGTTGCGACATCATTTTTTCTACCGCCGGCGTCACATAAAAAGGGGCTAATTCAAACGGCGCACTCACTTTCGACAACTGCGAATGCCGCAAAGCCGCTGGAATCAACATGGTCATCATCATTTCGATGGTATCGCGGTGCTTTTCGAGAATGCTAAGGTCTTCAATTGGGCAGGACAACTCCGGGGCTTGGTCAACTCTTTCCAAAATCGCTTTAGCCAGAAAAGAATCACCAAAATTATTATTATCGGCACATTGTCGGATATATTGAATAAGCGGGGCAAAGCAAAGCCTGGTTTTGAAAGGAATGCAATCCACGCCCAAATTGTGTAGGGTATCCAATAAAGGCGAAGCCTTCTCCATAAAATCTGCGTAACTATCAGCTACCATTTCAATCGAGTGTTTATTATTTCTTGATAAACAACTGAATATAATTTCTGGTTTCTGGCATCCCACTTCTTACCTCGTACTTCATACTTCCAACTTCGTGATGGCTATTTCCTGACAAATTCCCATTTCTATTGGACTGGAATGCTTTTTCCCTTTATTTTTGAGGCATTATTTGAACCTAAAAGACTTATCGGCTTGATGCATCAGGAGTATCAATTTATGGTGGACTTCACGTTACCAAATGAACTGACAGAAGAATTTTTTGAATTATTATCCTATCAGGATTGCGTGGTGAATAAATACCTTGCTCAAGGAAAATTGGTCAATTACGCGATTTCCCTTGATAATGCTAAGATGTGGGCGATTTTTAGCGCCAATTCCGAACTGGAAGTGCTGGAAATGCTTCATGACTTCCCGCTCACGCGTTTTACACAAGTGGAAGTGAGTTTGCTTACCAGTTATAGCACGCTGAGCGTAGCTGCGCCAAATTTTTCTTTGAATTAAGTTTTATTCGCAATTTGCTAATGCTTCCAGGTCATTTGCAGTAAGCAGATGAACGTTGCGCGTGATTTTTTCTACCTCCCAATCCCACCAGCGAATCGCCAATAACTGCTCAATTTGTGCTTCTGAAAACCGCATTCGCAGAACCTTGGCAGGATTGCCGCCTACAATAGCATAAGGCGCTACATCCTTTGTGACCACTGCGTGTGCTGCCACAATCGCACCATCGCCGATGGTTACGCCCGGCATAACGACTGCTTTATGTCCTAACCAAACGTCATTGCCAATAATAGTATCGCCTTTATGCGGATAAATTTTACCGTCCATCGCCTGCGACCAGCCATGTCCAAAGACCGCGAAAGGATAAGTAGAAACCGCATCTGTCAAGTGATTGGCGCCATTCATAATAAAGCTCACATCCGAGGCAATCATGCAGAATTTGCCGATGATAAGTTTATCGCCACTAAAATCAAAAAGGTATTTTACATTCCGCTCAAAGTTTTCAACATTCTCAAAATCATCGTAATAGGTATAATCACCAACGATAATATTTTGATTTTTAATAATGTTTTTCAAAAAACACAGCCGATTATAGCCAGGCATTGGAAAAGCCTGATTGGGATTAGGTGCGTTCGACATCATTTTAATAGAATTTTGTAGAAAATGATTGAAAAACTATACTTATTGCAGAAAAGTTCCGATTGAAGCAAAACGTTTGTTTTCGTACACGCTGCACACAATCAATTTTTTTGATAACTTTGACTCGACGGTTTTTAGAACTAAACCAATGAGACACTTGTGTTAACTCTTTTTCGAACAAACCAGCTTTTATTCAGCGCACTGCTGCTCTTTTTATGCGGCAATCCTCCATATTGGCGTTTTTGTAAACCCAATATCCTGGCAACCAAGTGGATACGGATTATTAAGTCAGTGGATATATGATGCCCTCGGGAGTGCCGGACTCGTGCCTGATATCCTTGCTACGCTGTTATTGTTTGCTCAAGCCGTAGCGATTAATGTAATTATGGCGAATCATCGCATAGCCGATAGCGTTAATTTGTTCCCGGGGCTTTTTTACATTCTGATTGCCAGCGCTTGACCTGAATTTTTACACTTATCACCGTTACTCATAGCAAATACCTTTTATATTATATCCATTTCAGAATTATTAAAGATTTATAAAAATCCATCCTGCGCTAATAATATTTTTAACGTGGGTTTTTGGCTGGCGATTGCCACTTTATTTTATCCTTCTTACCTGATTTTATTGCCTTTGGGACTGATTGGGGTCAATGTTTTGCGGGCGTTTAATATCAAAGAATGGTTGATGGTATTGATAGGTTTTTTAGTACCTTATGTAATAATTGGGACTTACACATTCTGGATTGGTCAATTTGATACGCTGATTAATTTGCAATTCAATCGTCAATATGCTTTACTTGATTTTAAAACGTATGAAGGTTATGAAGTGTATTTCAAAATCGCTTTTTATGATTTATTTTTATTAATAGCCATCTTTAGTTATAGTTTATACGTTTTCAAAAAAGTAATGCAAGTACAAAAGAAAATCAACGTGCTGTACTGGGGCTTGTTTCTGAGTGGTTTTACCTTGTTTTTTCAATCGGATATTCAGTTGGATCACTTATTAATACTGGCAGTTCCGTTGGGCATGATGATTTCGCTCAATTTTCAGTCTATTGCAAATCGCTGGGCAGAAACTTTTCATCTGCTGATTTTAATTATTATATTATTCTTTCAATATCAGAATTTTTTGTTGCCAACATAATATAGACATACGATTGAGATGACTTTAATATCAAAATTAAGTACCTTTGCGGTCTAAAATTAAATGCTATGAAATTTGGCGTAGTCGTATTTCCGGGCTCTAATTGCGATGATGATATCCTGCATGTGCTGGGCAATGTGATGCAACAGGAGACCGTGCGGCTTTGGCATAAAGATGAAAATATTGGCGATTTTGAGACCAGTGATTGCATCGTGCTGCCGGGTGGCTTTTCTTATGGTGACTACCTGCGGGCGGGCGCTATTGCTCGGTTCTCGCCAATTATGAACTCGGTCATTGAATTCGCCAAAGCAGGTGGCTGTGTGTGGGGCATTTGCAATGGGTTTCAGATACTTTGTGAAGCTGGACTGCTGCCGGGGGTGTTGCTGCGCAATGGGCATCAAAAATTTGTATGTAAAAATATTTACCTGAAAGTCCAGACTAATAATAGTCCAATTACAGCGACGATCCACCCTGATAAAGCCTTGAAAATTCCGATAGCCCACGCCGATGGGCGCTACTACGCTGACGATGCAACTTTGCAAGATTTGCAAAAAAATGATCAAATTCTCTTTAAGTACTGCGATCCCTTTGGAAAAATCACCGAAGAAGCTAATCCGAATGGCGCTTTATTAAATATTGCCGGCATTTGTAATAAAAGACGTAATGTTTTTGGCATGATGCCACATCCCGAGCGCGCCTCTGAAAAAGAATTGGGCAATACCGATGGAAGGGCTTTATTTGAATCGTTGCTACAAACGGCGCGGGTAATGGCGGTATAAAATATCCGACTTATTTATTACATGAATCTTTTTATTTCCATTCGGTAATTTTTACCAACAGGTAAAGATTTTTTATTTTTCATTACTAACGTATTTCCTTCCAGATAATCAATATATTTTCGATTGATAATAAATGATTTATGAATACGAAAAAAACTCGTATTATGTAATTGTTCTTCAAAACTACCCAATGTGCGAGCTGCCAAATGAAAATCATTTTCCAACCAAACTTTTACATAATTTCCATAACTTTCCAAATAATAAACTTCCGCTAAGTCTATGTGAATGAATCGTTTATCCGATTTAATAAATAACTGCTGCTGTTCTTCAGAGACCGAATTTTTATTTATTGCAGATAAAATTCCTTGATTATTTTTTAACTGATGGATTTCCAAAGCTTTATTAACCGCTTTTAAAAAACGATCAAAACGAAAAGGTTTCAATAAATAATCGCAAACGTCCAGTTCAAAGCTTTCCAGGGCATACTCCTCGTAAGCCGATGTAATAATAATCAGAGGCTTTTTATGTAATGTTCTTAAAAAATCCAAGCCTTTTATTTTAGGCATATTAATATCCAAAAAAATCAAATCAATCTCCTGGTTGCCCAAAAACGTTAAAGCCTCGGTAGCTAAATAGCATTGTCCTACGACTTCAATAAAAGAAATATCCTTGACATACGTTAAGATAATATCATGCGCAAGTGGCTCATCATCAATAATTAAGCATCGAAATTTTGTCATAGATTTATTTTCAATAGCGCTTTAAAGATATTATTATCTTTCTCTATTTGAAGTTCATGGCGATTAGGAAATTTCAATTCCAATCTCCGTTTGAGGTTGTTCAATCCAATCCCGGCCTCTTTTGGTGATTTTTCTTCCATCGAGTTTTTACAAGAAAAACTCAAATTATGATGATCGCTTTTAATACAAATATGCAGAAAGCATTCATTTTCAGCTGGTTCAATGCCATGTTTAAAAGCATTCTCGACTAAAATTATAAATAATAGCGGCGGAATTTGTAAATTCTCATCTGTAATATCTTTAGTAAATTGTAAATCCAATTTTTTATATAAACGGAGTCGTTGTAAATAAATATAATCTTCGATATGCTTTATTTCTTCCGATAGCGAAACCGTTTCTTCTTTACCTCTATATATTACATAACGCATCAATTCTGATAATTGCATAATAACTCCGGGCGTGGCCGTATCATTTTTTAAGCTCAGCGCGTATAAATTATTTAGTGTATTAAAAAAGAAATGTGGATTGATTTGCTGTTTTAATAAATTTAATTCTGCTTCCGATTTTTCTTTCGCAAGTATAGCAATTTCGCCCGTTTGCTTAAACCATTGATTAGATATGATGATCGGAACGCTCAAAACTATTATAAGGAATGGCATACCTCCGCCATCTGTTGCAAAAATCTGTTCATTTGCAGTAAATGCGCCTAATTTTAATTCATTTACAGCAGGTAAATAACGAATAAAAAATACAAAAACAGGATAGAAGACAAGAATTAAAGTCAAAACAGAGAATCCATAATAAATCAAGCCTTTCTGCTTTAACAACTTGGGAATCAACACATAATGATTGGCATAATAAAAGAAATAATAAGTCAAGCCAATTAACATAAACTGGATTGTAAAGGAAATTAATTTAAAAATATACCATAATACGGAAGAAAAACTATTTACTTTATATATCTCTATTAACTCCATTACACCACTAATCCCGCTAATAAAAGCTAAGAGTAAAACGACCGATATAATACCTCTCTCCAACCCAAACCGTTGTATCCACTTGATTTTATTGATCCATTGAAGTAAATTATTATTAAACTGAATAGCAATTTCTGTTATAAATAAAGCACCTCCTATTGTCAATGTCAATTCATAAATTACATTTTTGCGGACATTAATATTAGAAAATATAATATCATTTTCTACATAAATTTTAAGGACATTAGCTAATAATAAGGGATGCAATATAAAGCTGTAAGCCCAAAACGCTATAATAATCCATTGATTTAAGCGCATTTGCATCCAAGTTCTAAAACCTGAAAAGATTAAAACAGGTGCGAATAATAAACAAAGCACAGAAATATTATAAATATAATCTTTTAAGCTATTTTTTGGAGATTCTATTAAGAATATATAATCTACCACTAATAATACGGTTAGAAATATCCAAACAGTATTGGTAGTGAAAAATCTTTCTATATGATAAAGCAAAGCTTTCATTTACCTACTATTAATAAAATTCCAAATTAAACAAAACGCGCATTTTAGTCAAATTTCGATGACCAAAGATGCTTATTACCTGATTAAAGCAAGTATTTCATTTGGCATCAGAAAATTGAACTTTCATCATCTTCTCAACTCCTTTCGTCATTCATAATTGGCGCGCTTTTTTATAGCATCTATTTTAGCGATCATAATAAAACAAAAAAGTATGAATATAGAGTCTATCATTTTAGTAGAAAATTTAAACTTTGGGTATAATAAAAATCAACTAACGCTTCAGCATTTAAATCTGGCTGTTCCCAAAGCTTCCGTCTATGGTTTTTTGGGTGCAAATGGCGCCGGTAAAAGCACTACTATCCGCGCTATTCTTGGCTTGCTGCGTCCACAATCCGGCAAGATCAAATTATTTGAAAAAGATATAAAATCCCAACGCCTGGCTGTATTGAGCAAGATAGGAACTTTAATAGAATCGCCTTCTCTTTACAAACATTTAAGCGGTTATGATAATTTAAAGATTGTTTGTAAATATTTAAATATTCCTACTTCCAGAATTGATGAAGTGCTGGAATTAGTGAATTTGACTGCAAATGCGCATAAAATCAGCAAAAAATACTCGACCGGCATGAAGCAACGCCTGGGATTAGCGATGGCTTTATTACCAGATCCTGAATTATTAATATTAGATGAGCCAACAAATGGTTTAGACCCAACCGGCATTAGAGAAATTAGAAATATATTACAAAATCTGAATCAACAAGGTAAGACAATTTTCTTATCCAGCCATCTACTCTCTGAGATTGAGAAAATAGCCACCCAAGTCGGCATCATAAAAGGAGGAACTATGATATTTCAAGGCACGATTCAAGAATTAGAGGCGCTTAAAATGAATAATTTGCGCGTAAATGTGGTTACCCAAGATGCTACAAAAGCGATAGAAGTACTCAACGGGAAGTACAAAACAAATATTACTGAAGCCACTCAATTTGAAATATTGCTGGAAGACAGAGAAAATTTGCCTCATATTATTGAAACTTTTGTAAATAAAGGTATCAAATTATATGAAGTGAGTGCTCAAAAAAATGATCTGGAAAAGTTATTTATCAATTTAACCGAAAATTAAATATTATACATCATGAATACTGCTATATCCTATTTTTCCCGAAGCATCGTAGCCGAAACCTTTAAGTTAAAAAGAACGCCACTGCTATGGATCGCCTTGATTGGAGGCATATTTGTTTCGGGGTTTGTCTTTCTTATTTACGTTTTCAGCGTTGAAAATCTGGGAAATGTTAAAGGCAATCCCTGGAATTTATATTTTAGGTTTGGATTTACCATGATTTCTTTATTATTTGCGATGCCTTATATTGTATTGGTCACCAGTTCCATTACATATTTTGAACATAATTCCAATACCTGGAAATTTTTATATACGCTACCTTTACAAAAAGGAAATTTTTATTTCTCAAAGCTTTTTGTTGTAATCTCCTTAATTGCAGTGACTTATATCGTCTATTTTATAAGCTTGTTTATTACTGGATATTTACTGGATTTTATACGTCCTGTTTATGGGTTTCAAAAAACTGCCCCTGATTTTGTTTGGTTTATAAGTACACTGGGACATTCTTATCTATCTTTATTGGGTATTACATCATTGCATTATTGGATGAGTATTCGTTGGAAAAACTTCATACTCCCTATGAGTATTGGGCTGTTGGGCTTTATTATTGCTGTTTTTATATTGCTTGCTAAAAAATATGATATGGCTATTTACTTCCCTTATGCTTACGCTGGTTTGGTTGGGCTTGAATTGGGTCCACATAATGAACCTACGGGAATGTTGCAATTCTGGAAACTCACAAGCGCTGAATGGTTGAGCCTAGCCTGTTTTGTAGTCTTTACATTCGTCGGATTTTGGGAAGAAAAAAAGAGTAATGTAAAATAAACTAAATAAAAAATCTTGTTATTTACTATCTGTTGCAATAGGTCGATCATTTCTCGACCATTCGCTCCAGGAACCGACATATAATTTTGGGATTTCTATGCCACCTTGCGCCATCGCCAGCAACGTATGGCAAGCCGTAACGCCCGAACCACAATGCACAATAATTTTGTCAGAATCAATATTGGCGAGGGCTTCGGTATATTTTGCTTTCAATTCAGCAGAGGAACGAAAAGTGCCATCTTCGTTCAGATTAGTAGAAAATGGAATATTAATTGCACCGGGAATGTGCCCTGCTATCAAGTCGATCGGCTCAAACTGTCCCAAATAGCGTCCTGATTCCCGAACGTCAATAACCACGGCGTCTTCGGCTTGTGCAACTTGTGCCACTTCGTCTATATCCGCTATTGGTAGCAGCCAGGAACCGGCGGGATAATCTGATGTTGGATTTGAAGATTCATTTACAACACTTGTAGGAAAACCCGCATTTATAGCAGCCTGATAACCACCATCTATCACTTGAATTTTCTGATGACCAATGGCACGAAGCATCCACCAGAATCGAGCAGCGGGATTTGCGCCATTTTTATCATCATACACTATAATATGACTTTTTGGCGTAATGCCTAATCTGCCTAACAATTTTGCAAAATTTTGTACAGTTGGAAGTGGATGACGCCCGCCCTGCGCGGCATCGCCTGTTTTTTCAGAAAGCTCGTTTTCCAAATCAACCCATAAAGCGCCTGCTAAATGCTCTTTTTCGTAATTTTCTTTGGCGTTCGGGCCAGAACGTGCGTCAATCAGAATAAGATTTTGCTTTTGCCGAAGTGTTAATAAATCTGAGAGGTTTATGATAGGATTCATATTTCTATTTTTTGAATTTAATGCTGACAAAATAGATAACTCCAAGTTATCTTACAAATATAAATTTTCACGAGATATAATGGTGCGTTTTCAATTTGATATTGACTATAAGTTATTTTATGTGTATTTTTGTGCAAAATTAGGTGTATAAAATGCGAACAAATATAGTAATCGATGACATTTTAATGCAGAAAGCATTAAAATTGACAGGTTTAAAAACAAAAAAAGACGTTGTAGAAGAAGCGTTGAAACTGCTTATTCAAATTCATCAACAAGCTACCATCCGTGAGTGGCGCGGCAAGTTAAAATGGGAAGGTGATTTGGAACAAATGCGCCTCGATCAATGACCATTGTAGATACTTCGGTTTGGATAAATTATTTTAATGGTGTAATAACTCCTGAGACGGATTTGCTGGATAATTTGCTGGGCACAGAGCCGATTGGTATTGGGGATTTAATTTATGCCGAAATTTTGCAAGGATTTAGATCCGATGCTCAATTTCAACGCGGCAAGCAACTGCTAGATATGCTTGCTTTTTTTGACTTTGGAGGAAAAGAAATAGCACTGAAAAGTGCCGAAAACTTTAGGTTCTTACGAAGGAAGGGTATTACAGTTCGTAAAACAATAGATACTCTTATTGCTACTTTTTGCATTTATCAAAATCTGCCACTTTTACATACTGATAAAGATTTTGAACCTTTCGTTACTTATTTAGGGCTAAAAGTACGCTAGCCTGCCTAAATCGACCTGCAAAAGACATTTTCTCTATCAAGAAGTTATTACATTTGTAATAAAATAAGTATTATCATGAAAATAGCAGCATTTATTCTCGCCGTATTAGCAATATTTACAATACAAGCCCAAAATTCCCAACCCGAAGAACTTGGCAAAGTGCAATGGTTGCGCAATTATGACCAAGCCTTGACTTTAGCCAAACAAAAGAATAAGCCCGTTTTTATCCTTTTCCAGGAAGTGCCGGGTTGCGCGACTTGTCGTAATTACGGGCATCATGTTTTGAGTCATCCTTTGATTGCAGAAGCCATTGAAAATGAATTCATTCCATTAGCTGTATATAATAACAAAGGCGGTGATGATGCTAAAGTATTAAAATTATATAATGAACCATCCTGGAATAATCCGGTCGTGCGCATCCTTGATGCGGATGGCGAAGATATTACTTCAAGAATCAGTGGTAATTACAGTCAACTCGGCGTGGTGAAAGCCATGAACGAAGTATTGGGTGAAAAAGCGCCAAACTACCTGAATTTATTATGCGAAGAATTAACTGCCGAAGCGGCAGGCGCGCAAACCGCAACATTTTCGATGTATTGCTTCTGGACAGGCGAAGGGCAATTGGGTCAATTAGATGGTGTGGTCGCTACCGAACCAGGCTTTATGAATGGTCGGGAAGTCGTACAAGTTAAATTTAATTCTAATATTATATCGTTTGAAAAATTAGTAAAAACTGGTAGTCAAGTACAATGTGCCGATCAAGTATTTACCAATGATAATCAGCAGAAAACAATTGCAGAAAAAGTGTTAGGTAAAAATAGCGTTGCTGATATAAATAATTTCAGGCTCGACAACGATCGCAAATATTACCTTTCTAAAACGATTTATAGGTATGTGCCAATGACGCCGATGCAAGCGACGCGCGCCAATTCATTAGTAGGCAAAGGCAAATCGCCGAATTAAGTACTTTCTCCGAAGCAAATAGAATTAGGAAAATATATTCAGGAAAATCCTAATAAAAAATGGGAAAATGCAATTGGTAAAGAAATAAATGAAGCTTGGGCGGCCTTGCCAGTAAAAATATAATAAGGGCTTAAAGTTTTAATTTTTCTATAAAATCCTGTTTGTAACTCCGACTAACCCTGAAAACACTGGTGTCCTGCATCTTTACTTCATACTCGCCGTGCGGCGTGCGATGGATTTCTTTTAAAAAATGAAGATTGATAAGCGTGGAACGATGAATTTTCAGAAAATGAGATGCCGTTAGTCTTTGGCAAATTTCGGACAAAGTTTGGCGAAGTAAATGTTTTTTATCCCTTACTTTTAATTCGATATAATTACCGGTTGAGCAAATATATTCAATTGACTCAATATCAATGAAATATATTTTACCTGCTAATTCAATTTTTATTTTATGAGCTAAAAGATTCTCCGAAGGTTGCTGAAAATATTGTATGAGTTTACTCAATAATTCATCCCAGTGCGCTGTTGAATTTGATTGGTAGCGCTGCAATACGCGATTGACAGTCTGCCGGAAACGCTCATTGCTGTAGGGTTTCAGCAAATAATCGACGGCAAAATACTCAAATGCTTCGACGGCGTATTGATCGTAAGCAGTCACAAAAACAATCAACGGAAGTTTTAAATCTGGCAGGTGGTGAAGCATTTCCAAGCCCGTCATTTCCGGCATTTGAATATCTAAAAATAATAAATCGACCGAGTTATGATATAAAAAATGTAATGCATCTTTGCCTGTTTCACAAGTTGCAATTACCTGGATAAAAGGATATACTTGCAGTAAAGTTTGAATACGTTCACGCGCAAGCGGTTCATCGTCAACGATTAAGGCCCGAATTTGCATAGCTGCTGGTTGCTTTGTTTTGTAAAATCAAATCGCCGACCATTAATTCGAAAGGAAATGTAATTGTGATTTGCACGCCACCTTCTTGTAAATTTTCTGCCAAAAATTGATGTTGATTATGATATAAAGTTTGTAATCGCTCGGTTGTATTTTGCAAGCCCACGCCTTTTTTACTTGATTGAATACCAATTCCATTATCTTTAATGATAAGTAATAACGATTGTTCTTGCTTTTTTGCTATAATTTCAAGCCTTCCGCCCGATTTTTTCTGGCTAATACCGTGTCGAATCGCATTTTCAACCAAAGGTTGCAATATAAAATTAGGAACTTTCGCGGAGTTCGTTTCAGGTTCAATTTGAATTTGTACATTCAAACGTTCTTGTAATCGCGTCTGCTCAATTTTTAAATATTTTTTTACAAAATCAATTTCTTGATATAATGGAATAAACTGTTGTTGATGTTGTTCCAGTTTAATACGCAATAAATGTCCCAGATCCTCCAGTGTTTCCTGTGCCCGCGAAGGATCGATGTCAATCAGCGCAGCAATGGTATTAAATGTATTAAATAAAAAATGGGGCTCCATTTGATTACTTAATAAAGATAAACGCGCCTTAGCCAGCTGTTTTTCCAATTGAACTTGTTGAATTTCACGCTTTTTAGCCAACATAAAATAATGTACAGCATAAATTAATCCTGCGAGCATTAATTGCATTAATAGCAAATTATATACATTATTAATGTAAATACCTTCTCCAAAATAAGGTTTTGTAGTATAAAAAGTTCCCAGCCCGGGCTGCCCATCTATGTCCTGGACAGTGATTTCAAACGTTTCCTCCTTTTTTAATGTTTCATAAAGAAACATCACCAATACGGCAATTATTATATTTAATATTACAAAACGGATGCCGTACCATTTAAAATAATGTATTCCAATTAATAATACCGTCAAAAATATGATGCCAATGCTCCAGGATAATAGAATACCTAAGATAAATGTATTCCCCTGAAAGGGCTGATTACCAAGCCAATAATCTAACAAATGCTTTAATAATGGCAATAAAGCCATCAAAGTCCAAATAGCGCCGACAAAAGCGGCTTGCTGCAAAACCGGGGCTTGCCATGCTTTTAATAAGTTTTGTTTAACCAATTGCATCATATTATTATGATAAAAGGGTAAAGATTACTTTCATATTTCTCGTTTCATATCTCACATTTAAATTCCCTCAAAGTTAAACCTTTCTGCTATCCAGCGCCAGTCGTTCGTCCCAGAATTTCGGCGATCCGCACCAAAGTAGCAGCAACTCTGCGTTGCGCGTTTGGAAAGTGCTGTTTGTGCAGATATTTTTGACCATCTTTTCACAATAAAACATTAGCTGACTTATGAAAACATTATATTTTGTAATATTACTATTATTATTAAACTCAAACTTGTTTGCTCAACAATTTTCAATGGCGCAAGCGCCGGAAACGCCGCCTTTGACGAAGGAAGAACGCGCGGATATTATCAATTCTATTGGAGATTTATTTGAATCTAATTACGTATTTCCTGATAAAGGAAAAGCCGTAAAAACGAAATTAAATGAAATAGCGCGTAAAGATACTTATAAAGACATTTCTCAAATTAAAAAATTATTAGAGCAGTTAACAACTGATATTCAAGCCATTATTCACGATTCGCATTTTAATTTATTACATATTCCAGCTACGGCTAATATGAACTGGGTGCAACCAGGCGACAGCGAAGAAGATAAAAAAGCGGCAGAAGATGAGACCTTCAACCGCGCAAAACTCAATAATTTTGGCATTACAAAAGCGGAAATCCTGGAAGGGAATATCGGTTATCTGAATTTGAGTAGTTTCAATGCACCGTTAGAAGGCGCCAAGCCTCAGTTAGCGGCAGCATTTAATATGTTGCAACACACCAAAGCTTTGATTGTGGATATGCGCCAAAATACAGGCGGTTTGCCGGAATATGTTTCGCTCGCGGAGAGCTATTTTTTTGAAAAACCGACCTTGATAAACACAATTTATAATCGTACCGAAAACACTACGACAAAATTCACTACCCTTGCCGAGCCAGGCGGCGCGAAATACCTGGGCAAGGAGGTGTATGTCCTCACGGGTCCTACTTCCGCTTCTGGTGGCGAATCCTTTCCTTATGATTTACAGGCTTTTAAAAAAGCGACTATCATTGGTGAAAAAACCGTAGGAGGGGCGCATGGCTTCACACCGGTTATGTTAAACTTGAACAAACAAGGCAACGTGGCGGTGCTGATGCCTGATATGCGCGAGGAGAATGTAATAACAAAATCAAATTGGGAAGGCGTTGGCGTACAACCTGACATTCCCGTTTCGGCAAAATTTGCTTTGGAAACGGCGCATAAAAAGGCTTTGGAAAAGCTAATGCAAGGCGAAAAATCAGAAACACAAAAAACTCAATATCAGTCACTTGTAACTAAAATTGATTATCAAATCCAGAAAATGCAGTCTGGCGGCGGAGCTAAAAATCTACAAGAATATGCCGGGAATTATGGTATTCGCACCGTAAGTGTAGAAAATGACGAATTAATGTTTAGTCGGGAAAATGGCCCTAAAATTAAAATGATCGAATCGGGCAAAGAGACTTATGATTTGGATATTGCGGTGACGCCCAAGCCCCGCGTTCGTTTTGCGCGTGATGCACAAGGAAAAATCAATGGTTTTTACTTGATACAAAATGACGGGAATGAGGTTTTTAATGAGCGGAAAAATTAAAGGACGTACCTTATTTATCACTCGACATTTGTTCCTTATGCAAACAGGCAGTCCTCATTACGCACAATTATTGCGTGCCAGAAATTATATTCTTAATAATCTTGATAAACAACTTTTGAACAAGGATATTGCGAAAGTCGCTCATATTTCTTTATATCATTTTCATCGTTTATTCAGCGATACATTCGGCATCACTCCTGCGAAATATATTCGCAATAAAAGGATGGAAGAAGCCAAATTACTACTCGTCAGGCATCAAAAATCGGTATCTGAAGTTGCATCTCAAGTAGGCTATGCGGATGTGTACACATTTTCCAAAACCTTTAAACGCGAAGTTGGTTTGCCGCCTTCCGAATACAGGGACAAGGACTTTCAAGTCTTGCTATAATTACTAATAATAAGTCAGTATTTTACTTAAATTATTCACCAAAAAATTATATTATCCACTTTAATATAATACATATGAGACAAATTACAACTTTATTATTGGGTTTTATTTTGATATCAAGCACTTCTTTTTGTCAAAATAAAAATGATGTAAATAATTCGCCTAATAATAATCAGGAAATTGATCAATTATTTATCGAAGCAGTAAATTCAACTTCTATCGAAAGGCAAAAAGAAGTAGCGCTGCTGGTTTTTTCAGAAGAATTAATTGCAAGCAAAGGAGTGAGTGCTTTAGCCCAGCTTTTTCAATCATTCCATGAAAGGTATGCTCCTATGGATTTGCATCATTCTGAAATTAATAAGTATGATAAGCCCGGTGGTGCCACTTATGTTATGCATATATATGCAAAAAAAGAAGGAAGTGTCATGTGGCAAGATTTTCAAATGTATGTAAACGCGCCGCCTGATCAGAAAATAACACAATTCGTATTTATTGCTGAAGTTTCAGAACCAATTAATCTGCCCAATGGTGCCATCCAACAAAAAGAAACGCTCGATTGGCTTGATGAATATGTTAAAAATCTGAATACCAATTTTGATCTCTCCGGTAGTATTTTGATTGCGGAAAGAGGGCAAATTTTATATGAGAAATACTTTGGTTACGCAGATCTTGATAAAAAAGTAAAAATAAGTAATCAAACATTATTTAATATTGCATCAGGAGGTAAGATGTTTACTGCTATTGCGATCGCGCAATTAGTTGAAAAAGGCAAATTAAATTATAATGATAATATTACAAAATACCTTAATGGTTTTGCCGATAAATCAAAAGCTGATAAAATTACGATTCATCATTTATTGTCGCATACTTCGGGCATAGCAGAGTATTGGTCAGGGCAAAATAACAAAGCCGTTTATAGCGCTACCAATATTAATGATCACTTAAAGATTGTATATCAAGCCGGATTTGATTTTGAAGCTGGAACGCAATATCAATATTGTAATTCTAATTTTATTTTACTTGGAGCTATCATAGAAAAAGTAACGGGAAAATCTTTTTATGATATTATTCAATCCGAAATTTTTAATCCAGCAGGCATGAGCGCTTCTGGTTATTTTAATTATGGTTCAAAAAATACAGCTACTTCACTGGCACGAGGTGAAAAAGAAAATACCTGGAAAGAAGGCAGGCACGGCATTAAAGGCTCATCTGCTGGCGGAGCCTATTCCAATGGGCGTGATATATTAAAATTTTCTCGGGTTTTAAAGAATAATGCATTAATCGGCGAAAAAACATTTAAAAATATAATTACGCCCCAAAATAAAGGGCTGGATATTACAGAAGATTATGGCTATGGCTTCATTATTCAAAAATCGGCGCAGGAAATTACTTATGGGCACGGCGGCACAACCGATGGTGTAAATTTTGAATTTCGTTATTTTCCTGGGCAAGATATTACATTGGTTGTATTTTCCAATCAAAATAATGGCGCTTATGATGATTTGAAAAGAAATGCAATTAAACTAATATCAGGGGATCGATAAAATATTATACCATTTTCAATTGATGATGGTGCATTTGTTGCGTGTAAAATCCTTGTAAATTAGGGGAATCAATCAAGAAAATCATGTCTAATCATTTTCATCATGGTATTATTTAGTCATTTAATTTCCCATGGTAGAATAAAATGGATATTTAGTAGAGTTTTTTTGTGTAAACCAAGCCTTTGCGGGAATTTCATTGCGTCAAATTATTCCCGAAGGGATGCCTTCGGCACAATTGTAAATTGTCCATAATCAATTGAATATGTTTTCTCGCAAAGGCTTCTGGAATTTTGTAATCGTTTCCATCCGCATTTTTTTGGGTTATATTTTCTTTTCCGCCGGAATGGCGAAATTGCTCGACGGGCAGTTCCCGGGCATCATTGGCCCAGTTTGGCTCGAAGAAAGGCTTGCAGAATATGGTTTGGGCTTATTCGCTCGGTTTATTGCATTTAGTCAGGTGATTGTTGGCTTGCTGGTGCTGTCACAGCGCTTTGCTACGGTCGGGGCAGTTATGTTATTTCCAATTATTACAACCACCTTAATGGTTACTATTTCATTAGAATGGCGCGGTACGCCTTATGTTTTGGGCTTTTTTTTATTATTAAATGCAATTTTATTATTAGCCGATTATCATAAATTGAAATTTTTATTAACCGATCAACCGGCGGTATTAAAACGATTCCATTAACGCGAAAATCATTACGCTCAGATTTTTTGTGGGGAATCGGTGTTTTATTTATCATCAGTAGTATTTTTATTTATGATTTTAATAAAGCGCTGACTTATATAATGGTAATAGCTGGAATGCTCATATTTATTGGAAGTTGGATTTTAGAAAAAAGAAAAAGGCGCTTAGAAAGCACTGTATAAAAAAATAATAAATCAATATATTATATCTATTTATCGGACTCCATTTGAAAGCGAATATTCATCACAGCAAAAATGATATAAATCGCTGTACCAAGCTGTGTTTCAATGGTTTGCTCGACAATAAAAGATAATATCATTAAGATATGAAAAGCACCGATAAATAAATTTTGATAACTTTTTTTATAAAATAAAGCTTGTAAAGTTGCCCAGATAAATATTAATAATCCAATAATACCCGAAGCCGCATAAAATAAGACATATTCGCTCTGCGGCGTGTAAATAACGCTTAATAATTCAGGGTATTTTTGTTGTAAATAATTTTGTGTTTCGTCTTTAATATCGCCCCAACCGATGCCAATTATTGGATGTTGGTTGCCTAGCTGAATGCCCGCTTCCACCGTTGCCAATCGATACGAATCCGACAAGTCCGCCAGCCGCTTGCCTTGTGCGATTTGTTCCAGACTCCAGAGCATATACCCCGTTTTATTCCATAATGTTGGCACAAATCGGATCGCCAAAGCCAATCCCGCTATCATAAAAACAGTTAATCCAATACCTAAAATATAACGTTTTGTCTTCAAAATATAATAAACTATAAAAAAAGCTAAGACGCCATATAATGATACCAAGCCTGTGCGCACCGCTAAAATATGTAAATAAAGGATTAATAAAATGGTTATAATTAGTATAATTATCTGCTCAATAGAGTATTTTAAATAATATTTTTCCTGATATAAATACCAGCCAATTGCTACACAAATCACCACCATCAGACTAAAGCGAATATGCATTACTGGTGTAAATAATACGTGCCCTTGCTTATAACCCTCAATCATTATATCATAATTCAATATAAAATGTATAATAGAATAGGCACAAACGACTGATACCAAGTAAAAGAACCCAGCGAGAATGGGAAAATAAACTTTTTTATCAAATTTAGGAATAGCGAGAATGGCAAAAGGCAAAAGCAAAAAAGGTAATTTCATTTGCAGGCGATTCATCAACCAGGCTCCATTCGATGACCACAAGCCGCTCATTAAAACGATTCCAAAAATCCCCGCCAGCCCAAGTAGTGCGGGGTTCTGCAAGAATGTATAAAAATTATGCTTAATATTTCGATTGAATACTGCAATGATCATCAAACCAATCATCCCGCTGCTCATCAGCATTTCTGAAAATAATAAACCCGTCAGTACCATTAAAATACTGATAATACCAAGTACTTGATGATTAAACCATTTATACAAAATATAATTTTAATTTTATTATCATTACATCATCACCACCTCACAATATCACCACATAATTACATCACTACATAATTACCTTCCCATAAGCAATAAAAAAATGGTTCAATAAGCTTTCCTTATTATATAGCATCCGCTCACCCGTTTCCTGATCAATGACTTTGCCACCGGCTTCTTCCAGCACCAATTGCGCGGGGCAGGTATCCCACTCGCTGGTTAAGCTTAGCCTCGGGTAAATATGCGCCTGTCCTCTGGCCACGATCAAAAATTTCAAAGCACTGCCTTTCGACACCAGATTTGGTTCATTCAATTGATCAATAAATGCTTTGGTTGCATCACTCAAATGCGAGCGCGAACATACCACATTTAGCTGTGAATCAGCCATTTGAAAGCTTGCTGCCTCCAAACGCATTTTCCCAATCCTTGATTCGAGATAAGCGCCTTCACCTTTCAACGCCCAATACATTTCATCCAAAGCAGGCACATACACCACGCCTAAGATTGGCTCATTGCGATATAATAATGCAATATTCACCGTGAATTCGCCATTGCGTTTTAAAAATTCCTTCGTGCCATCCAGAGGATCTACCATCCAGCAATATTCGTAGTTGCGACGCTCCTCGTAAGGAATCTGCTTGCTCTCCTCCGAAATAATCGGAAATTTTACATCCAACTGCACCAATCCGCTGGTAATGATGTCGTTAGAAGCTTTATCGGCCAGGGTTAGCGGCGATTGATCGTCTTTGAGTTCCACCGGCATTTCTGCTACATTGCCATACACGCTCATGATGGCGGCTCCGGCTCGGCGGGCGATTAGGGCGACTTCGCCTACTATTTTTTGTTTGTCCATTTGATGAATAGGTGTTTTCGAGTACCTTCGCAAAGGTAATTTCGCAAACCCGAAGTTCAAAGTTTCCTAATGTAAAGTTGGCGATCCCGTTTTTTATAAACTCAAAAAATGAATATCAAATATCAAAAAATCAACATATAAAACATGAACAAAATCCTTGTCACCGGCGGCTGCGGTTATATTGGAAGCCATACCATTATTGACTTATTAGATAATGGCTTCGAAGTTATTTCTGTTGATAATCTTTATAATGCTGACGAAAGCGCCCTCGACGGAATCGAAAAAATCACGGGCAAGCGCATCAAAAATTATGTAGTGGATTTATGCGATCTCGAAGCGACCAAACAAATTTTTCAGGAAAATCAGGATATCATTGGCATTATTCATTTTGCAGCTTTAAAATCGGTCGGTGAATCGGTAGAACAACCTTTATTATATTTTCGTAATAATTTAAATAGTTTACTAAATATTCTGGATTGTATGATACAATTTAGAGTATCGAATATCATATTTTCCTCTTCTTGTTCTGTTTATGGTAATGCAACCGAATTACCTGTCACCGAAGACACGCCCTGGCAGGAAGCCGAATCGCCTTATGCTCGCACCAAACAAATGGGCGAACAAATCATCCATGATGTGCTAAGAGGCAATCCCATTTTACAAAGCGTGCTGCTGCGCTATTTCAATCCAGCTGGTGCGCATCCCAGCGCTTTAATTGGCGAGTCACCGCGCAATGTAGCCAGCAATCTTGTACCCGTCATCACCGAAACCGCCATCGGCAAACGCCCGGAAACAGTGGTGTTTGGTGCGGATTATCCTACCCGTGACGGATCTTGTATTAGGGATTTTATTCATATTATGGATCTCGCGCACGCGCATACGCTGGCTTTACAATATTTATTACAAAATAATAATGAAAAGCAAGTCGAAGTCTTTAACCTTGGCATTGGCGAAGGCGTGAGCGTATTGGAAGCCATCCACGCATTTGAAAAGGTGACAGGTGAAAATTTAAATTATCGCATCGGTGAGCGCCGCCCCGGTGACGTGGTAGCCATCTACGCCAACCTCAACAAAGCCGCCGATAAACTAGGCTGGCAACCAGCATATAATATCGAAGACATCATGCGCAGCGCCTGGGCTTGGGAGCAAGCGAGGAGTAATAATGGTATAGTAATTTTTATGCTTCTATAAAATTTTAATAATTCTTATAAGCCTTTGCTTAGATAATTGTTTTAAGTTCTTTATTTTCAAGTTCTAAAAAAATTTCTTCTAATTAATTTTACATCAAAATCGTATTTAGTAAGTACTGAATAATACCTTCTTTTAAATAATTCAAGTAGGCTAATCTATAGTTTTACTATTTCTGATTTTTTGATAAAGGAAACCATAATCGTAATCCACTAATTCTGAGTCGACAGTAAGGCCCTATAATATGGAGTTCTTTTTTTTTCTATCTAAAAGCAATAATAAATGCTAAATTCGCTTTATTATATTTTTTAATAAATTTATCCGAGTTATTGATTGCTATGCAAATCTTTTCTCCCAATTCCTTTCTTAAATCTTCAGGGTCAGGAAACATAAAAGGAATATTAAATATAATACTACTGATAAATATTTTCATTACAGCGGTCTTTTGTTATGTGGTATAAGCAATTCTGTATTAATACATATTTCTCAAGCTTTATGAAATATTTGAATAGAACTTAATGTATCATGAATTTCTATTACCTCTTTATCTTTATCTAACGTTTCACAATTGTATGTAATAAATAATAAATTATAAGGTTCGTATAATATCCAAAAGGCAAGTATGTATTTTCGTTTTCCAACTCAAAAATGAGTATTGAGATTGATCTTGTATGCCAGCAATAATTTCTATAATATTCAAATCTTCAAAATAGCTTTGTACAAATTCAGCTAACTCTTTTTTACATTTATATCATAATCTATTGGAATTTCATAACTGCTTATTTGAAGGACTCCTTTACCATTATTGGGCTCAAATATTGATGCTACGTTTTTATCTTCTTCAAATACCCAACCTACTGGCAAGGTAATATTATATCTATTTGACTTAGATTGATAATAATTTTTATTTACCATATCATTAATCCTTTACCTTTAATATCCAATTACTATCCTCGTTTGTATAAAATAAAACGAAAAACCCCTTCCAGCGTTACACCGAAAGGGGTTTTATTACTATTATTTACTTTGTTCGTTAAAATTCGTCTTCTACTTCTTCGTATTGTTGTGCATGGCGCGCCTCGTACTCAGCCTGCGCTTCTTTATGCGCGACAAAGAGCGTGTCGTATTCGCGCAAGCCCGTACCTGCCGGAATCCGCTTACCTACGATTACGTTCTCTTTCAAGCCGTTGAGTTCGTCTTTCTTCGCAGCCACCGCAGCCGTGCTCAATACTTTGGTTGTTTCCTGGAACGAAGCCGCTGAAATCCAGCTATCTGTACCCAATGACGAGCGCGTAATCCCTTGCAGCATCGAACTGGACGTAGCCGCCACTGCATCGCGGTATTCCACCAACTTCTTGTCGTTGCGCTTGAGATAAGAATTTTCTTCACGCAATTGACGCAAAGTCACCAACTGACCCGCTTTCAGCTTACCAGAATCACCAGGCTCGGTCACAACTTTCTTATCGAAAATCCAGTCATTTTGCTCGATGAAGTCATATTTTTCAACTGCTTCGCCTTCCAGGAAGGTTGTATCACCTGGGTCTTCAATCATCACACGGCGCATCATCTGGCGCACAATCACCTCGATATGCTTGTTGTTGATGGTGATACCCTGCGAACGATACACTTCCTGAACGCCATTCACCAGATACGTTTGCACCGCAAATGGGCCTTTGATATTCAAAATATCCTTGGGTGCTACCGAACCATCGGAAAGTGGCGTCGCGGCACGTACAAAGTCACCGTCCTGCACCAGAATATGCTTCGACAATCCAATCAGGTATTTATGTTTCTGATCATCACGCGAAGTTACAATTACCTCCCGGTTACCGCGCTTGATCTTGCCGAAGGATACCACACCGTCGATTTCAGATACGACCGCTGGGTTGGTCGGGTTACGAGCTTCGAATAATTCCGTTACACGTGGCAGACCACCCGTAATATCCTGAATCTTACCGAGTTTACGCGGAATCTTTGCAATACGCTGACCGGCTTTGATGTCAATTCCATTTTCAATAGAAATGTAAGACCCCACCGGCAGGTTGTATAGCTTTAATTCTTCGCCATCCTTTGATACGATTTTGATTGTCGGTACTTTCTTCTTATTTCTCGGTTCGATGATAACTTTTTCGGTATAACCCGTCTGGTCGTCGCGCTCTTCGCGGAAAGTAATGCCTTCTTCAATGTCTTCAAACTTAGCAACACCAGGATATTCGGAAACGATAACCGCGTTGAATGGATCCCATTCGCAAATCTGCTCGCCACGCTTCACTTCCTGACCTTCTTTCACATATAAAGTAGCGCCATAAGGCACGTGGTGTGCAGCCAACTGTTTTCCATTGGACTCTATAATCCGAACTTCACCTGTGCGGGAAAGTACGGTATTGATTTTGTTGCCAAGATCATCTAATGATTCCGTTACACGAACGCTATCAAATTCTACTTTACCATTGAATTTGGAGATAATTTCCGATTCCGTTTTCGATACCGAAGCAATACCACCCACGTGGAAGGTACGCAAGGTCAACTGAGTACCAGGTTCACCGATCGACTGAGCAGCGATAATGCCTACAGCGTCACCCATTTCAGCGATACGACCAGTTGCAAGGTTTTTGCCATAGCACTTGGTACATACACCGCGCTTGGTGTCGCAAGTAAGCACCGAACGGATGTTGACTGTTTCCACTCCAACTTCTTCGATATAATCCGCTAATTTCGCATCAATATATTCACCAGCTTTCAGGATCAATTCCTCTGTAGTCGGATGGTAAATATCGTGCAAAGTAAAGCGACCTTCGATACGTGAAGTCAGTGGCTCGATGACTTTTTCATTGTCTTTCAAAGCCGAAGTTTCGATACCACGCAAGGTTGCGCAATCCTCTTCCATAATCACTACATCCTGCGCCACATCTACCAAACGACGCGTCAAGTAACCAGCATCCGCCGTTTTCAAAGCGGTATCCGCCAAACCTTTACGCGCACCGTGTGTAGAAATGAAGTATTCCAATACCGACAAACCATCCACGAAGTTTGCCAGGATTGGGTTTTCGATGATTGCTCCACCCGTATCACCTGATTTTCTTGGCTTAGCCATTAATCCACGAAGCCCGCACAACTGTTTGATCTGTTGCTTAGAACCACGCGCACCGGAGTCTAACATCATATACACCGAGTTGAAGCCTTGCTTGTGCTCCGCCAACTCGCGCATCAATGTATCCGTGATCCTGTTATCGGCATAAGTCCATTTATCAATGATCTGGTTATAACGTTCGTTATAGGTGATCAGACCCATGTTGTAGTTATCCCATACTTCATCTACTTCTGATTGCGCTTCTTCGAGCATATTTTGCTTGATACTTGGCGTAATCAAATCCCCAAGGTTGAACGACAAACCACCTTTGAACGCCCACATGAAGCCCATCTCTTTGATAGAGTCAAGGAAATCAGCAGTCACACGGAAATTGGTACGACGAATGACATCACCGATGATCTTCTTCAAGTTCTTCTTGGTCAGCAATTGGTTGATGAACGGCACCGTTTCGGGTACTACTTCATTGAAGAGAACCCGACCAGTAGTCGTTTCAATTATTTTTTTAACCAGCTTGCCATTTTCATCTTCTACTCTTGCTTTTACCTTGACCATTGCGTGCAGATCGAGTTGACCTTCGTTGTAAGCGATAATCACTTCTTCCGCCGAATAGAAAGTGCGGCCTTCACCTTTTACCTTGATCGTATCGGTAGAGCGTCTTTCTTTTGTAATATAATACAAGCCCAAAACCATATCCTGCGAAGGCAGGGAGATCGGCGAACCGTCTTGTGGGTTGAGCATATTATGCGAAGACAACATCAGTACCTGTGCTTCCAGGATAGCAGCTTGACTCAGCGGCACGTGTACCGCCATTTGGTCACCGTCGAAGTCGGCGTTGAACGCACCGCACACAAGCGGGTGCAACTGTATTGCCTTTCCTTCGATCAATTTCGGCTGGAACGCTTGAATTGACAAACGGTGCAGCGTTGGGGCACGGTTAAGCAATACAGGATGTCCTTTCAAAATATTTTCAAGGATTTCCCAGATCACCGAATCTTTACGATCCACCAGTTTCTTCGCTGATTTCACTGTTTTTACAATACCGCGCTCAATCAACTTCCTGATAATGAATGGCTTGAATAATTCCGCCGCCATTCCTTTGGGAATACCGCACTCATGCAGTTTTAAGGTTGGACCAACCACGATAACCGAACGGCCCGAGTAATCCACACGCTTACCCAATAGGTTTTGACGGAAACGACCTTGCTTACCTTTCAAAATGTCGCTCAAGGATTTCAGTGCACGACCACCTTCGGCTTTAACCGCGTTGGATTTGCGCGAGTTGTCGAACAAAGAATCCACCGCTTCTTGTAACATCCGCTTCTCATTCCTCAAGATCACTTCCGGCGCCTTGATTTCTAAAAGTCGCTTCAAACGGTTATTCCGAATAATTACACGACGATACAAATCATTCAAATCCGAGCTTGCAAAACGACCACCATCCAGCGGCACCAAAGGGCGCAATTCCGGCGGCACGACAGGCAGGTATTGAATCACCGTCCACTCCGGGCGGCTGTTGATCCTTTCAAGTCCTTCGCGGAAAGCTTCCACCACACGCAGACGCTTCAAAGCTTCTGACTTCCGCTGCTGCGAAGTTTCATTCGCTGCCTGATGACGCAGGTCGTATGATTGCTGATCCAAATCTAATCGCATCAACATATCACGCACTGCTTCAGCGCCCATTCTGGCAATAAATTTATTCGGATCGGAATCATCGAGCATCTGATTTTCAGATGGCAATGTTTCCAAGTGCTCCAGGTATTCTTCTTCTGAAAGCAAATCACCTTCTGACAATCCATCTGTGCCTTTCACCCCTGGTTGAATCACGACATAACGCTCGTAATACACAATGGATTCCAGTTTTTTAGAAGACAAACCAAGCAAATAGCCAATCTTGTTAGGCAACGATTTGAAAAACCAAATATGCACGACCGGCACGACCAACTTGATATGCCCCATGCGTTCCCGACGAACTTTTTTCTCGGTTACTTCTACTCCACAACGGTCGCACACAATGCCTTTGTAACGAATCAGCTTGTACTTACCGCAATAGCATTCGTAGTCTTTCACTGGGCCAAAAATACGCTCACAGAAAAGACCATCGCGCTCCGGCTTGTACGAACGGTAGTTGATGGTTTCTGGCTTCAACACTTCACCATAAGAACGCTCCAGAATCTCATCCGGCGACGCCAAGCTAATAGTAATGCTGTCGAAGTCCTGTTTTTGAACCTGTAGATTATTCTTTCTAAATGGCATATCTGAATTTTTGAGACTCAAGACTTTAGACAATAGACTTTAGACTTACAAAAAGCCTATCGTCTATCGTCTAATATCTATCGTCTGAAGTTTAATCAAATTTCACATCCAAAGCCAAGCCACGCAATTCGTGTACCAATACGTTGAAGGATTCAGGAACGTTTGGTTCTGGAAGGTTGTCACCTTTCACAATTGCTTCGTATGCTTTCGCACGACCGTTGATATCATCCGACTTAATGGTGAGCAATTCTTGCAAGATATTGGATGCTCCAAATGCTTCCAAGGCCCAAACCTCCATCTCACCGAAACGCTGACCACCAAACTGCGCCTTACCACCCAACGGCTGCTGGGTAATGAGCGAGTATGGACCAATCGAACGCGCATGCATTTTGTCGTCCACCATGTGTGATAACTTGAGCATATAAATCACGCCCACCGTCGCTTGCTGGTGGAAACGGTCGCCCGTTTCTCCGTCGCTCAGATAGGTTTGCCCCAGATCCGGCAAACCTGCTTTTTGAACGATTTCGGCGATGTCATCGCGGGTAGCACCATCAAAGATCGGTGTAGCAAATTTCACACCAAGCTTCTCACCTGCCCAACCCAATACCGTTTCAAAAATCTGTCCCAAGTTCATACGCGAAGGCACACCCAATGGGTTTAGTACAATATCCACCGCAGTTCCATCTTCCAGGAAAGGCATATCTTCGGTACGTACAATCCTGGACACAATACCTTTGTTACCGTGGCGACCAGCGAGTTTATCACCCACTTGAAGCTTGCGCTTTTTCGCCATATAAACTTTGGCGAGTTTCAAGACACCGGCAGGTAATTCGTCGCCAATGCTTACGTTGAACTTCTCCCGCTTGTAGCGACCTACTTCTTCATTGACTTTGATACTGTAATTGTGCAACAGCCGCGCGATTTGCTCGTTCGTCTTCGGTTCGTTCGTCCAATTGCTGTAGTCAATGGTAGAATAATCCAATTCGCGGAGCAATTCTTGTGTAAACTTCGTGCCTTTTGGAATCGCCGGATCACCATAAATGCTCTTAACCCCTTGCGAAATCTTGTCTTTCACTAAGATGAGCATCTTATCAATCAAAATCGTTTTCAACTCATTCAGAGCCACCTTGTGTTGATCGTCCAATTTATCCAAGGTCGTTTTTTCCTCGCCTTTCTGGACTTTATCTTTCTTGGCACGAGCAAATAATTGCTTGTCAATCACGATACCGCTTGTAGAAGGGGGCGCTTTCAAAGAAGCATCCTTCACATCGCCAGCTTTGTCACCAAAGATTGCACGAAGCAATTTCTCCTCCGGCGTTGGATCAGATTCTCCTTTTGGTGTGATCTTACCAATGAGAATATCACCTTCTTTCACCCAAGCGCCGATACGAATGATACCATTTTCATCTAAATCCTTTGTCGCATCTTCACTGACGTTTGGAATATCGTTGGTCAATTCTTCTTCGCCCAACTTGGTATCGCGCACATCCAATTCAAAATGTTCAATATGAACCGAAGAGAAAAATATCCTCACGGATAACCCGCTCCGACAATACAATAGCATCCTCAAAGTTGTAACCTTTCCAAGGCATGAACGCCACTTTCAGGTTTTGACCAAGGGCCAGTTCGCCTTTTTCTGTAGCATAGCCATCACAAAGAATTTGTCCACGATTCACGCGATCCCCACGACGCACAATTGGGCGCAGGTTGATACAAGTTCCTTGATTGGTACGTAAAAACTTCGTTAAGACGTACTTTTTGCGGTTATCTTCAAAAGAAACCAATTGCTCTTCTTCGGTGCGATCATAGCGAATCACAATTTCCATTGCATCCACATATTCCACCACACCATCGCCCTCGGCATTGATCAGCATCCGCGAATCCCGTGCTACCTTACCTTCCAAACCAGTACCTACAACTGGCGAGCTTGGTCGAATGAGTGGCACCGCCTGACGTTGCATGTTCGAGCCCATCAAGGCACGGTTGGCATCATCGTTTTCCAAGAAAGGAATCAAAGAAGCTGAAACACCTACAATTTGGTTAGGTGCTACATCCATGAATTCCAATTCATCCGGCGTCAATACTGGGAAATCGCCATGTTCGCGTGATTTTACACGTTCATTTTCAAAGTTACCAGATTCATCAATTGGGGCATTCGCCTGCGCAATTTTACTGGTATCTTCGCCTTCTGCGGACAAGTAAATAACATTACTTTCCACTTCCACACGACCATCTGTTACTCGACGATATGGAGTTTCGAGGAAGCCCATTTTATTGATCTTTGCGTGTACGCAAAGCGTTGAAATCAGACCAATATTTGGTCCTTCGGGTGTTTCAATCGTACACAGACGACCATAGTGCGAATAGTGTACGTCACGTACTTCAAAGCCTGCACGCTCACGCGAAAGTCCACCAGGCCCAAGCGCTGAAATACGACGCTTGTGCGTGATTTCAGACAATGGGTTGGTTTGGTCGAGGAATTGCGACAACTGGCTAGTACCAAAGAAAGAATTGATCACCGAGGATAAAGTCCGCGCATTGATCAAATCCATCGGCGTAAAGACCTCATTATCACGTACATTCATACGCTCGCGAATCGTACGTGCCATACGCGCCAAACCTACACCAAACTGAGCATACAATTGCTCCCCTACGCTACGCACACGGCGATTGCTCAAGTGGTCAATATCATCCACTTCCGCCATTTGGTTCATCAAGCTGACCAAATATTTGACGATAGCGATGATATCTTCCTTCGTCAATACCAATACTTCTTCTGAAGTATTCAATTCCAGTTTGCGGTTGATCTTATAACGGCCAACTTCACCGAGGTTGTAGCGCTTATCAGAAAAGAACAATTTATCAATAATACCACGAGCCGTTTCTTCATCGGGCGGATCTGTACCGCGCAATTGGCGATAGATATAAGTCACCGCTTCGATTTCAGAACTAGTCGGGTCTTTTTGCAGCGTATTATATATAATGGAATAATCCTGATCAATATCTTCTTTTTGAAGAATCACGACATCCACCTCAGCGCTCAGAATCGCCTCAATGTTTTCTTCGTCTAGTTGTATATCACGTTCAAGAATAATCTCGTTTCGTTCGATCGTTACTACTTCACCAGTATCTTCATCCACGAAATCTTCCGTCCAGCTACGCAGTACCCGCGCAGCTAATTTCCGACCAATGCATTGCTCCAATTCTTCCCGAACGGCAGGTACTTCATCAGCAAGATCAAAAAGATCAAGAATTGCCTTATCTGTATCGTAACCGATACCGCGCAGCAGCGTTGTTACCGGAAATTTCTTCTTACGATCAATGTAAGCGTACATCACCGTGTTAATGTCGGTAGCAAATTCCATCCAAGCTCCCTTGAAAGGAATTACTCTTGCCGAATAGATTTTAGTACCATTCGGGTGGTAAGTCTGACCGAAAAACACCCCCGGAGAGCGATGCAATTGAGAAACGATCACGCGTTCCGCGCCATTGATCACGAATGTACCTTTGGGCGTCATATAAGGTATGTTGCCCAAGAATACATCTTGTACAATAGTCTGAAAATCAACATGTTCTTCATCATTACAAGAGAGGCGCAATTTGGCTTTCAGCGGCACGCTGTAAGTCAGACCTCTTTGCATACATTCCTCGATGGTATAACGCGGTGGGTCAATATAATAATCCAAGAATTCAAGTACAAAAATGTTCCTCGCATCCGTGATTGGAAAATTTTCCTGGAACACTTTATAAAGCCCTTCGTTGATACGATTCTCAGGTGTTGTTTCCAACTGGAAAAACTCCTGGAAGGACTTTATTTGTATTTCAAGCAAATCAGGATACGGAGAAGGGAGTTTGATTTTGCCGAAGCGTACTCTTGTATCTTCAGCGTTGATAACCTTACCGTTTGACGTCATTTGCGATAGATATTTATATTCGGCAGTTGAAATCTTTATTCCAAATACCTATTTATGGTTATATATACCCTTAATCCTGCAAAAAGTTCAAAATGCTCAGAACTTATCTTAGACGACGATAGGCTTAGCCGATTGCTATGCAACCTGCTAAGCCTTTGCGTTGCCAAAAGTCCCGTTTCTGTAATGTTGTATTCAAATTTACCGGGCTTTTAGCGTGATACAGTTACTACTTCAATTCGACTTCAGCGCCTGCTTTCTCCAAAGTATCCTTGATGCTTTCAGCTTCTTCTTTAGCCACACCTTGCTTCAATACGCTAGGTGCACCATCCACCATATCTTTGGCTTCTTTCAGACCTAAACCAAGCAGGTTCTTCACTTCTTTTACTACGTTCAATTTCTGAGCGCCCGCCGATTTTAGTATTACATCAAATTCCGTCTTTTCGACAGGAGCAGCTCCACCTCCGTCGCCTCCTGCACCAGGACCAGCAACAGCAACAGCTGCAGCAGCCGGCTTAATACCGTACTCTTGTTCCATGATGTTGGTCAATTCTACCACATCCTTAATTGAAAGATTAGCCAGCTGTTCCGCAATAGCTTTCAGATCTGCCATTTTGATAATTTTTTAAAAGTTTCTTACAAATAAAAGTTAACGCTTTATGGTGCGTTGAGCTTGGAAGCCTTAGTTTTGATTGATTATTGGCAATTGATTATTGATAAATTTTAAAGCTTATTAATCAATTGTCCATAATCAATAATCAATGAATTACTCGCCGCGTTCTTCAAGCGCCTTGAGCAAGCCCATGACGTTACCACCACCCGACTGCAATGCGCCAAGTAAGTTGGCACCCGGAGACATCAACAAACCAAGCAAATCGCCCACCAATTCGTCTCTCGACTTAAGATTGGCAAGTGCCTCTATTTGTTCGTCGCCGATGTACACCGCTGTATCAATGTAAGCCGCTTTTACCAAGGGTCTTTCATTGTCGCCGCGAAATTGTTTAATCAAACGCGCTGGTTCATTCGCTACTTCCGCAAACATCACTGCCGTAGGACCGCTGAGCGCTTCATATAATGGTTCGTAATTCTTTTCTTCAGGAGCAGCTTCGAGGGCTTTTCTTACCAAGGTGTTTTTAACTACCTTCATTTCAATCCCTTTCTCAAAGCATAGCCTCCTTAGTTTATTGACTTGTTCGACGGAAAGCGTTGAAGAATCCGTGAGGTAAAAGAACGGGTTGTTCTCAAATTTCTCTTTCAATGCTTCAATAACCGCCGTTTTTTCTTCTCTGGTCATTGCCTTTAAAATTTTTAGACATTAACAATTAATGAATGCTTTTGGCGTCCACTTTGATGCCAGGACTCATGGTGCTAGCCACCGCAACGGATTTCATGTAAGTACCTTTCGCCGAAGATGGCTTCAATTTTACCAACGCAGATAACAATTCGTTGGCATTATCGACCAATTGATTCGGTTCAAAAGAAACCCTGCCTATTGAAGCATGAATAATTCCAGCTTTATCTACACGAAAAGAAATTTTACCACCTTTCACTTCTTTGACTGCCGCGCCTACATCCTGCGTAACTGTACCAGTTTTCGGATTCGGCATCAAACCACGAGGCCCCAGGATACGGCCAATTTTACCTACTTGCGCCATCACTTGTGGCATCGCGATCACTACATCTACATCCGTCCAGCCGCCTTGTACTTTGGTGATATACTCATCCAATCCAGCATAATCAGCACCCGCAGCGATAGCGTCATCTACCTTGTCAGGCGTACATAATACCAATACGCGTTTGGTTTTACCTGTGCCATGTGGAAGCGATACGGTGCCTCTGATTGCTTGATCTGCTTTACGTGGGTCAACCCCCAAGCGAACGTGCAAATCCACCGAAGCATTGAATTTGGTGGTGTTTACGTTTTTTACCAGCGCCATTGCCTCATCTAATGAGTAGAGCTTAGTGCGATCTACTTTAGTATTAACAGCAGCGCGCTTTTTGCTTACTTTTGCCATTTTATAAAATGTTTTTAGGTCATAACATTCCAGGCTTAAAGTCTGGAACTCCCTATTAATTAAGATATTAGACGTTAGACTATAGATATTAGAATTTTGAGAATGACAACACCAATCTAAAGTCTATTGTCTAACTTCTATCATCTGAAAAAATCAATTATCACTATCCTGTGAGCCACCCCAAGGTGGCGTACCAGTTACATTCAAACCCATGCTTCGCGCTGTTCCTGCGATCATTTTCATAGCCGATTCAATCGTAAAAGCATTCAAATCGGGCATTTTGATTTCCGCAATCGTGCGTACTTGATCCCAAGTAACCGAGCCTACTTTTTTGCGATTGGATTCTGCCGAGCCTTTTTTGATCTTGGCTGCTTCCATCAACTGGATCGCGGCAGGCGGCGTTTTGATTACAAAATCAAAGGATTTATCCTTGTAAACGGAAATAATCACCGGCAATAACTGTCCTTGCTTATCCTGGGTTGCAGCATTAAAACGCTTGCAGAACTCCATGATATTCACCCCTTTAGAACCCAAAGCAGGCCCGATAGGAGGAGAAGGGTTAGCCTGACCACCTTTGGCTTGTATTTTTATAAACGTTTCAATTTCCTTTGCCATTTTCTTTGCTTTTCTACACTAAAAAATGATGCACTGCCATCGCATACTTTAAGGAAGCATTCCACTGGTGGAGAAGGTTTGTGGAATTAAAGCCGCAATGCTTATATTAAATACATTGAATATGGACAATTTATTATTGATAAATAGCTATCTATGAATAAATTATCTATATTCAATATTAAGTTAAGACTGTTTTTCAACTTGCATGAAATTCAACTCTACTTCGGTACCTCGACCAAAGATTTTTACAATCACTTTCAGCTTTTTCTTTTCCTCGTTTACCTCTTGGATATCGCCCACAAATTCGCTGAAAGGCCCGTCAATAATTTTCACCGTCTCACCCACGATGAAAGGTTCAATCAAGGTTTCGCCTGCTCCTTGTGAATCATCTACTTTACCCAGCATCCGATTGGCTTCGCTAGGTCTCATCGGGATCGGCGTGTTCTTCCCTAAAAAGTGAATCACATTTGGTACATTAGCAATCACTTGCACCACCTCCGCGGAAAGCTTGGAAGGCGTTGCCTCCAACAAAATATATCCCGGTAGGATATTTCGCTCGGAGATCACTTTTTTACCATTGCGAATTTTATAAATCTTCTCTGTCGGCACAATTACCTGCGTGATAAAATCCTCCCAACCGGATTGCTTGATTTCAAATTCAATCCGCTCTTTGATTTTACGTTCTTTCCCACTGATCACTCTCAGCGAGTACCACCTCTTCTCCTCCGCCGACGGTGATTCCGTCTGCGATGACTGGAGATTATTTCCTTCTTCCGACATAATTATTAATTATAGCTTGTAAATCTGGCTCAGTAGGCCATTAGAAATGACATCCATCAAAAACACCAACAAAGCGAAAATGACAGAAGCAATCAACACAACGACGGTACTACTTTGCAGATTTGACCAAGTTGGCCAAGTCACTTTGTGTACCAATTCGTTATAACTTTCTCTCAGATATAATCTTATTCTTTCCATCGCATTGTAAGATAAGCACGGGAAGCAGGAATCGAACCCGCAGCCTACGGTTTTGGAGACCGTCGCTCTACCAATTGAGCTATTCCCGTGTGCAGTTGAAGGACTAAGCAAGACTTGGCTCACTTAATCCTTCAAAAACGGTTTATTTTCAAAACGTATTATTCCAGAATTTCAGTAACCTGACCTGCACCTACGGTACGACCTCCTTCACGGATAGCGAAACGAAGACCTTTTTCCATAGCGATGGTGTTCAACAAAGTCACCTCAAGTGATACGTTATCGCCATGCATTACCATTTCTACGCCATCAGGCAATTTGCAATCGCCGGTAACGTCAGTGGTACGGAAGTAGAACTGTGGGCGGTAGTTGGAGAAAAATGGGGTGTGACGACCACCTTCTTCTTTGCTCAGTACATATACTTCGCACTTGAATTTCTTGTGTGGCTTCACCGAACCAGGTTTGCAGATAACCATACCGCGCTTGATTTGCGTTTTTTCAATACCACGCAACAACAAACCAGCATTATCACCAGCTTCCCCGCGATTCAACAGTTTGCGGAACATTTCCACACCAGTCACAGTTGAAGTCAATGGCTTCTGACCATCGGCCATCATACCAACGATTTCTACACCATCACCTACGTTGATCACACCGCGCTCGATACGACCTGTAGCAACCGTACCACGACCAGTGATCGAGAATACGTCTTCAATCGGCATCAAGAATGGCAAGTCAATCAAACGCTCTGGTTGAGGAATATCATTGTCAACAGCTGCCATTAATTCACGGATTGCTGCTACACCGCCAGCTTCACCTTCCAAGGCTTTCAAAGCAGAGCCCTTGATAACTGAGGCATTGTCTCCATCATATTCATATTGGCTGAGCAGGTCGCGTACTTCCATCTCTACCAATTCCAACATTTCTTCATCATCAACAAGGTCAACCTTGTTCATGAAAACCACGATTTTAGGTACACCTACCTGACGAGCAAGCAGAATGTGTTCGCGGGTTTGAGGCATAGGACCATCGGTAGCAGCCACTACTAGAATAGCGCCATCCATCTGGGCAGCACCCGTTACCATGTTTTTCACATAGTCGGCGTGACCAGGACAGTCCACGTGAGCGTAGTGACGGTTAACCGTTTCATACTCAACGTGTGCTGTATTAATGGTAATACCTCTTTCTTTTTCTTCAGGCGCATTATCAATTGAATCGTAATCTTTTTTCTCGGCAAAACCATCCTGGGAAAGGACGTAGGTAATAGCTGCAGTCAGCGTAGTTTTACCATGATCTACGTGGCCGATCGTTCCAATATTGACGTGCGGCTTGGTTCTCTCGAATGTTCCCTTAGCCATCGGTAATGATTTTTATGTAAAAGTTTTATTTAAATAATTGATTTACTAACAATTATTTGGAGCCAATGATGGGAATTGAACCCATGACCCCTTCCTTACCATGGAAGTGCTCTACCCCTGAGCTACATTGGCTGGTATCTGGATACTCGTTACCGGGTTCTGGATTTCCATAAAACTCAACAATCCGATGCTCTATCCAGTGTCCAGTTGCCAGCATCCAGTATCCAGCATTGAGCGGGAGACGAGGCTCGAACCCGCGACCCTCAGCTTGGAAGGCTGATGCTCTACCAACTGAGCTACTCCCGCAGTTATAACGATTTTTAAATGCCCGATGCCTGATTTTGAATACGTATCAATATATAGCATCAAACAATTAAAAATTCAGCATTCCATATTTCAAGTGGTGGGGGTGATAGGATTCGAACCTATTCAGCCATAAGCAACAGATTTACAGTCTGCCCCGTCTCTCCAACTTCGGCGCACCCCCGGGAAATTACTATTGATAATTGATTATGGACAATTTATCAAATCTGCCAAAATTGCTGCTGCCCTCTTCTTCAAAACATTCCAATTGAAAAAATCAATTGTCCATTCTAAATTAAAAATGAGCCAGCAGAGGGACTCGAACCCCCGACCAGCTGATTACAAATCAGCTGCTCTACCAACTGAGCTATGCTGGCATGATTGACCCGGGGAAGCTCCCAAAAACAGCCACTTTCGCAGAAAAATAAACCACTTTCAAACAACTTTTCGGCACTCTTTTCCAAAAGCGATTGCAAAGATATAACTTTTTGAATAAACAGCAAATGTGCTTGTATTTTTTTCCTCAAAATATATTTTGCAAGCAAGGAAATAACTCTCTGATTGCGGAAAAAGTTTCATGGCAAATCTCTTACCTTAAAAACAAAAGCCCTCCGCCATTTTTTAGCAGAAGGCTTTTATATTTATAATGATATGTAATACGCCGTTATGGTTTGATCTTCTTATTGCCTTGTGCTGCTTTTTGCATTGGGTTTGGTTGTGGTTCTGTTTTATTCTGTTTGAACACCTGGAATCGCGTTGGCAACTCCTTCACAGGCCAGTTATTGCTACTTTCATCAATATCTGCTGTTTCCTTGAATGGGTCGATTCGAATAGCGGTTACTTCTTTTTCTTTCAGAAAAACTTTGGTGAATCGCTTCTCGTTCTTGCGCCAAATTTCTACCGGAATGCGCTCAATTTCGGTTGTACCATCTTTGAACGTCCACTCAATAATGACGGGCATTACCAGACCACCTTTGTTGCTAAAGAACAATTCGTAGTAATTCTTATCGCCAAAACGTTCTTGCTTTTCCTTCTCGGTAAAAGTTTCGGCGTAAAGCGTTGTTTTTGACATCTGTACAGAATCCTCTGTTTCCCAAGGTGTATATGCATTATAAAAATCTTGCAACTTTGGGTCTTTTTCAACTGCAAATTCAATCCCAGCTTCACGGTTGCGCTCTTGCGTCAAGGTGCGTTCCGGCTCACGGCTTCTGCGTGGGAAGCTGCGCTCTTGGGGCTTTGGATTATTTTCTAAATCCACTTTGTACCACTTCACACTATCCAAAGCAATATCTACGGGCTCAATGCCATAGAACCAACCTTTCCAGAACCAATCCAGATCAACACCACTGGCATCTTCCATTGTGCGGAAAAAATCGGCCGGCGTCGGGTGCTTGAACATCCAACGGCGTGCATATTCTTTAAAGGCATAATCGAAAAGCTCGCGCCCCATGATTGTTTCGCGCAACATATTCAGGCCTGCCGCGGGTTTTCCGTATGCGTTGGAACCAAAATTGACAATATTTTCGCTGTTCGTCATAATCGGTTCCAACTGGTCTTTCGGCAGACGCATATAACTTGTAATATTCTGGAATCCTGGTCGGCGATTATTGTCAAATTCTTGCATCGTCACTTCATCCATAAAACTATTGATGCCTTCGTCCATCCAAGTCCATTGGCGCTCGTCGCTATTCACAATCATAGGGAAATAATTATGTCCCACTTCATGAATAATTACACCGATTGCACCAAATTTTGTACCTTCAGTATAGGTGCCATCTTCTTCTGCCCGACCATAATTAAAGCAAATCATTGGATATTCCATACCATTGCGAGCTTCTACGGAAATTGCTACTGGATAAGGATAAGGGAAAGTGTATTTGGAATACGTTTTTAAAGTATGTGCTACTACTTTAGTAGAATATTTGCTATAAATAGGATAGGCTTCTTTGGCATAATAACTCATGCACATCACGCGCTTACCCGCTTCGGTAATGTGGGGCATAGCGTCCCAGACAAACTTGCGACTGGAAGTCCAAGCAAAATCACGCACATTATCGGCTTTATAAATCCAGGTTTTACTGCCTTTAGGCTTTGATTTTTCGTTTTTCTTGGCTTCTTCCAATGTTACAATTTCCACAGGCTCTTGGGCTGTTTTTGCTTGTTCCCAGCGCTGCAATTGCGTTGGTGACAAAACCGTTGAATAATTCAAGCATTCGCCCGTAGAACCTACCATATGGTCTTCTGGCACGGTCATTTTTACAATAAAATTGCCAAAACTTAAAGCAAATTCGCCTCTTCCGGTGAATTGTTTATTCTGCCAACCTTCAAAATCACTATAGACGCACAGGCGCGGATACCATTGTGCCATGGTAAATAAATAATTGCCATCTTTCTCAAAATACTCATAGCCGCCGCGTCCGCCCAGGCACTTTGAATGCCGGCAGATTCAGAAGAATGCTCATTTTCATCCAATTGCAACCACAAGTAACGCAAGGTATGCGGCGATTGATTGTAATAAGTGATCATTTCGCTACCATCCAGACGCAGATTCTTCTCGTCCAAAGTGCATTGAATGTCATAATCGATACGCTGTTGCCAGTATTCCGGGCCAGGCGCGCCATCCATACCCCGAATATCATTACCCGGTGGTAAAACCGTTCCTAATTGTTCAAATTTATTGCCATGATTAGAACCGGTTTGACTAAAAATTGGACTAACAGGGAGGACACCCATCAGCAAAAATAAGCTGAGGTTACGAAAATAAAGTTTTAAAATTTTCATACTTCTTCAATTTGTTAAAATGACAGTCGCTTGTAAAATTCAAGGTGTGAAAGTACAAGAATATAGGCCTAAAATCCTAATTCTTTTTTATTAAACTGTCGCTTTTTCTGATCAAGCCAATAATTTTCTTGTTTATTAACTACTCATCAACTTATCCGGCGGGGAAAGGAAGATGCCAAACTGTACAAAAGGCGCATTGGGTGGACGGATGCTCAAGGTTGGCGACCCTGGCACTTGCGTTTCGTAACGGCTGTTGAGATTGAACTGATATCCTGCTTTGAGGTTGAACCAAATCCAGGGAACAATTTGCTTTTCCAGACTTACTACGGCATTGAACTCGGCGTGATTGTAGGTAGGATTGGGGCGGTTTTGTATAAAACTGATCGAGTTAGGGCTAATGGCATACATCCGGCTTTTGTATTCCGCACCAAATAGCAGAATACTTCGAGGATTCATATTGTATCGCCCCAGCAAATACGCGGGTGGTGCGGTTTCAATGCCCCATTTATCGTTGAAGTTTTTATTGAGCATTACAAAAGGTAAGACCAAAGTGCGGCGCATATTTTGAGAATAAACGGCCCCCACGCCCCATTCAAAGTTCTCACTTTTTTTGAAGCCTAACAAGCCAATAGCATTATAAGTAGCATACTGACGATCAAAATCAATCCAACCGTCGTAGTCGCCATTAAAACCTACTTTGAAGCGAAAAGCAGTATAAAGCTTATCATTCAGCGATTTGGTCATAAAAATATCAAAGCCATTGCTTTTTAAAAGGCGGTCATTCAAATCCCCGACCAAAGGCATAATTTCAGGATCTACATTTCCAAATCGATAGCGCTCCGGCTGATAGTCATATCCAATCAACACCTTGAAATCCTTGCGCAGCAGCACCGGTACTCGAATTTTCAGCGTGAAGCTCTCCTGGGTTTTCATGTGCCCAAGTACCCGCTCTTCTTCTCCTTCAAGGCCTTCTTCTTCGATCAAACCGCCGCCAGATAAATTATAGGTAATCTCCAAGCCACGCGAGCGCGACTTATTGGCAATGCCTGGATTGCAGAATTTCCTAGATATGGAATCCTGAGATTGCGGGTCTATTAATAGCAAGGACTGAGGGCTTTGAGCCACCAATATAGAATAGGCAATGGTGAGACTGCAAATCAATACTATCCTCATTAATCATCGCATTTTGATAAAACGGTAAACACTTTTGACAAGCGAAATATTGTGTCAAACAATTTGAATTTGATTCGGTTAAGAATCGCAGCTATTATTATAACGTCATTTTCTGCGAAGGTAACGCTTCACCTTTTATCAAATGATGAATTTTTCCAAAAACCATTAGAATGGAGATTCCGCAATTTTTTTTCGCCAGGAGTTGTGTTTCTATAAAAACGCTGTATTTTTGTGGAACTTTTTGAAAATGGAAAGACTTTAGACCGAGGGAATCCCTTCGGGAGACGATAGATTTTAGACATTAGACTTTAATAAATAAACCCTCAAACCATTATGTATTAGTCAACTGTCTATGGTCTAAAGTCAACAGTCTTTATTCTGATATCTAACAAACGCCCAGATGGTGAAATTGGTAGACACGCCAGCTTGAGGGGCTGGTGCTCGCAAGGGTGTGCAAGTTCGAATCTTGTTCTGGGCACCAAAATATCTAAAAGGAATTTCGACAAATGCGCGGAGTTCCTTTTTTGTTGTGAAGCACAACTATTTGGCGTTTCACGGCATTTTAAAAGAAATATTTTCACGAGTAATGCCATTTGATAGAAAACAACACTGGGAACAAGTGTACGCTACCAAACAAGCACATGAGGTAAGCTGGACGCAAGAACTACCAAGAACTTCGCTGGATTTTATTCATGCTTTTAATCTGCCAAAAAGCGCTAAGATTATTGATGTAGGCGGCGGCGACAGTAAATTGGTGGATTATCTCCTGGCAGAGGGCTATGAAAATATTACAGTGCTGGATATTTCTGAAAAAGCTTTGGAAAAAGCCCAAAACAGGCTAGGCCAAAATGCTGACAAAGTAAAGTGGATTGTGTCGGATGTCACAACATTCAAGGCAAATGAACAATTTGATCTGTGGCACGATCGCGCTACGTTTCATTTTCTGACAACGAGCGAACAAATTAAAAAATACTTGGCTATTGCTAAAAACGCAGTGCAATCTTATATGGTGATTGGCACTTTTTCAGATAAAGGTCCTGAGAAATGCAGTGGTCTGGAAATCAAGCAATACCGCGAAGAAGAATTGCAAGCGACGTTGGAAAACGGTTTCAAGAAAATTAAATGCGTTACAGAAGATCACGTCACCCCCTTTAAAACTACCCAGAATTTCTTATTTTGCAGTTTTGCAAGACATCTGAATTGAAAAAATATGGAAGCTAAAAGTGGTATGTTGAATAATCAGGTAGAGGCCGACCGGCTGGAGCGAATTGTGAATATCCTCAAAACGGTTGCTCACCCTATTCGCTTGGGAATTGTGCACGTATTAGAGCAACACCCGCGCCTATCAGTGACAGAGATTTGTGAAATGCTGGGCACAGAGCAGTCGCTGACTTCGCACCACCTGCAAAATATGCGCCTCAACGGCATCCTGAGTGTGAAACGCGACGGCAGAAGTATGCTTTATACGCTCAAGGAGCGCGATGTATCACTGATTATAGAGTGTTTGGAAAATTGCCAATGCAATATGTAAAGCCGATTTTTCGGCATTTTTTTATAAAAATACATGAAGAAATCATCATATTTCGAGTTTAGATTTATATTAAAGGTATGAGTATCTATAAAAAAGGCAGCAAAGCTTACAGTATTACTGGATTCAAGTGCCCCAGGTGCCACGAAACAGATATGTTTGAAACGCCTACTTTTTCATTCAAACGCCCTTTTGATATGAAAGACAGGTGCGAACATTGTGGGCTGAATTACATGCCGGAACCTGGTTTTTACTATGGTGCGATGTTCATCTCCTATATTTTTATGGGTTGGTTTTGTATTGGTTTCGTTGCCTTATTTCACTGGGTTTTTGGTTGGAGTACGGAAGCTTCATTCCTGTTGCTTATTGCCGTATGCGCTTTCTTTTTTGTTTATATTTTCCGATTAGCCCGATCGATCTGGATTAATCTGAATGTGAAATACGATCCTTCTAAAAAGATTTCTGGTTAATAGTTCAAACTTGAAACATCAAACCTGAAACATCAAACTTGAAACATCAAACATTCAACTAAATTATGATTGCCAATAGCGCTTCTACAAGTGAAATGTCAGAATTGCTGCGTAAATACTATCCGCAATTGGCGGAGCGCGGCTTGCAGGAAGAGATTATCCAAGTGGGCAAGCTGCTTTTTTTCAAAGCAGGCGAAACCATTATTGATTTTGGCAGCTATGTAAAAATCATACCGCTCCTGTTGGAAGGCAGCATTAAAGTAACCCGCGAGGGTGAGGAGGGTCAAGAGTTATTTTTATATTTTTTGCAGCCTGGTGAAGCCTGTACTATGTCGTTTACATGCTGCCTGATGAATAAAAAAAGCCAGATACATGCCATTGCAGAAGAAGACACCCTGCTCATAGGTATTCCTACCCGCCACATGGACGATTGGATGACCCGCTATCAAAGTTGGAAAAACTTTGTCATGCTTTCCTACGATAATCGAATGCTCGAAATGGTCAAAACCATTGATAGCATTGCCTTTCAGAAAATGGATGAACGTTTATTACAATATCTGCATCGCAAGTCAGAAGTCACCAACTCAAAAGAATTGAATGCTACTCACCAGGAAATTGCCTACGATCTGAACGCCTCGCGCGAAGCTATTTCCCGCTTACTCAAGCAATTGGAAAAAGAAGGCTATGTAAAACTTGGTAGAAATAAAATAGAATTACTTGCTAATAACAATTAATTTCTTTACGTTTGTGTAATTGTCGTAGAGAGGTATCTTCATAAAAGTTGATACCATAGTCATGTATTAAATATTTTTATTATATACAAATTACACACATGATTTACACAACCTCAAAACGCAACGCGGATAGCGTCCTCCGCTATCTGGAAAAAACGACCTCCGATGAGTTGTCGTACTTAGAATCTGTTGGCACCAAATACTTTACTACTGCAGATCTCATCCGCCTCAAGGGTCAGTGGGAAATTAGGAATCAATTATCTACCCAATTACAAGGATTACTCGTGCGCATTGCGCTGTTCTCGCCTGTATGGTTGGTGGCTTGGTTTTTATTTTCCAAAGTGAATCTTGATTTTCTGGCGCTTTTATCGCTTGTGTTTTTTCCATTTTCCCTGATCGTTTGTTTCTGGGGATTACATTTAGTAAAGCGCAACTTTAAAGGCAACGGACACTTGGCTTTTGTAGGCGATATGATCGACCTGGAATTGCATCGACGCAACTTGGTAAAATGCTGATTTTTTGTTCCCGATATTTTTGCATTTGAATTGGAATTTCAAACTTGCAGGCTTGAATTCTGTAAATGAAATTTTATTCCAATGCTCGACCAAATAAAAAAACTCGAGGAAGAATCTCGAAAACTGGAACCGTCCCCCTTACAAAGAAATGCCTGGAACACTCGTGTCCAGCAGTATGCCGATGATTTTTTGGATGGTATTTACGATAAAAAAGCGTTTAATACTTCCGATGATTACGGCGCCCCCTTACTTCATTTACAAATTGGCGAAGAGCCAAAAGCTTTGGAAGTCTTACTTCCGCTTTTGCAAGCAAATGTGGATGGCGTCGGCCTGAATCCCGCAGCCAGCGGGCATTTTGGTTACGTACCGGGCGGTGGGGTGTTTCCGGCGGCTTTAGGTGACTACTTGGCGGCGGTGAGCAACCGCTATGCCGGTATTTTTTTTGGTAGCCCCGGTGCAGTGCGCCTGGAAAATCAACTCATCCGCTGGATGTGTAATTTGATTGGTTATCCCGAAGGTTCACTTGGAAACCTGGCTTCCGGCGGTTCGATTGCGAATCTGATTGCCATTACAACTGCCCGCGATTTCAAAAAAATCCAGTCCAAAGATGTTGAAAATGCGGTGATTTATCTCACGCATCAGGTGCATCATTGCGTGCAAAAAGCCTTGCGTATTGCGGGTTTGCGAGAAGCTCAAATCCATTACGTGCCAATGGATGCGCATTTCCGCATGGACGCAAAGGCACTGGAAGCAATGGTGAAAGTCGATTTGCAAAATGGGCTTAAACCCTTTCTAATTGTGGCTTCGGCGGGTACAACCGATACGGGCGCAATCGATCCTTTAAACGAAATAGCAGATATTGCAGAGAAATATGGACTTTGGTTTCATGTAGATGCGGCCTATGGTGGCTTTTTCCTTTTGGTGGATGATTTGAAACACAAATTCAAAGGCATAGAACGCTCGGATTCATTAGCAATTGACCCACACAAGGGTTTATTTTTGCCTTATGGCATTGGTGCTATTTTGGTAAAAAATGTAGAAGCGACTTTCCAATCGCATCATTATGTTGCTAATTATATGCAAGATGCCTTGAAACTCGCTGATGAGCTTTCTCCTGCCGACCTTTCGCCGGAATTGACCAAGCATTTTCGAGGACTGCGAATGTGGCTTCCGTTGCATTTATTGGGCTTGAAACCATTCAAAGCAGCATTAGAGGAAAAAATCTGGCTCTGCCGCTATTTTTATGAAAAAGTACAGGAACTTGGTTTTGAAGTCGGGCCTTATCCTGATTTATCTATTATGATTTATCGTTATGTACCGAAAGACAATGATTCCAATGAATTCAATGAAAAATTGGTAGAATATGTGCAGCACGACGGGCGCGTATTTTTGTCCTCCACCATGATTGATGGCATTTTCTGGATAAGATTGGCGGTGTTGTGCTTTCGTTCGCATTTGCGAGAAGTGGATTTGTGCCTGGAAATTTTGAAAGATGGGATTACACATTTGCAAAAGCAAACTCAAATGAATAAAACCCCTGCAACATAAGCGTTGCAAGGGCCTCCCATCATTTACACTCACTAATGAAACTATAAAACCCTACTGATTTCGTATATCATTGATGTCAGGCTTTAAGCTGCTGCTCTTTGCCTTATGCTTGTTTCTTTTTTAACCGAATTACGAGCCACATCAAAAATGATCGGAAGGTTCACTTGCACAGGCACGATTGCGCCTGCGTTGCGCGCGGGTGTCCAATCTGGCATCGAAGCTAAGATATAGAGCACCTGTTGATCGCATTCTGCATTGACTGAATTCAAGATTTTTGGGGCTTCTACCTCGCCATTTTCATTTACTAAAAAGGTGACTACCATTACACTGCGTTCTTTTGCTACATAAGTAGAACGCGCATGAATGAATTGGTTGAGCGCTGCCAGCCCACCCGGAAAATGGGCAGGGACTTCGGGCATACCATTGCTTCGGGGATTAATTTGATAATATATTTTGGGTGATTTCATAATATAATGTTTTTTGTTTATAAAAGCCCCGTCAGCCAAAGCCAACGGGACTTTCAGGTTTCATTTGGCTTAAAATTTTACTGCTTCTTGAACGTACCTGTAATGGTGTATGTAATACCTTCGTTGACTTCTTTATATTCCACAATCATTTTGTCCTTGGTCAACTCCACTACTTCCCAACTCTCGGTGTCGCCATCTTGTGTAATAGAAATAACGGTTTTGTCGGTATTGAATGCCCAAAGACCAGTAACCGTCTGCGGATCATTTGGGAAACACTTCGTCAAGCCTTCATCAAATTTTACCGTGCCGTTTTTGCTAAAGATTACAAGATCATCTTTGGAACAAGGATCCCACTGCGCATAAAGATTAGTCACTAAAGTGCCGTTGCCAAACCAGTCAATCGCCGGATCAATGGTTGCCGCCGAAATTTTCCAGTTCTTCTCCGTGAGTAAGCCCGCATTATCAGGCTTGTTATCTTTGTCTTTTTCGCAGCTTACAAATGTAATGCTCAATACAGCCAGCGCCACAAGGGCAGTTTTTACACGAATGAATGTTTTCATAATGGTTTTTAAATTAAATTTGTTAAACAATCGGATAAAATCATTAATAAAGAGTAAAGGAATACTAAATAAAAGTGCCGAGAATGTAGCCGCTTCCCGGCAAGCGGTTGTTTTCATGTGGGTCGGGTGAATAAAAATTGGTTTTTCGTTTTGTTATATCATTTCGTTTTTATGATATTATTATGATTAATTTCTTTTAATTTATTTAGTTTTTATGATGGGTTTTGTCACGATGCCCTGCGAAGTTTTACACATCGACTGATAGGTACCCGCCGGCATTTGCGGGGTTTGCCAGTTAAAAGTGTGCTCGTCTGCTGATAACTCGTCGTTTTAGAGCAGACCGAGCACATCCAGAATAGCTGCAGTGACATTAGTTGCTAATTTTTAAAATCCTTCATAATAATTTTTGAGAAGTCAGAGATCAGAAGCGAGAAGTCAGCTTAACATCTTTGTTCCGACTTCTCTGCTCTGACAGCTTGCTTTCAGTTGGTGTTTTCGTGTTATTTTTAATTCGGGTGATTGTTTTCATTTGGCTTTTGGGGAAAAATACTTCCTGTTATTTACTAAACCATGATACAAGAAGCGTTTTTTGGTAAATGATTGTAATTGTTTTCATTTGGATTTTGGGGTACTTTTTCATGCTTTAAAAAACCGATTTGCAATGCCAGCGAGGCGCGGTAAAGCCCGGTTGGCTTGCCAATGTTGAGTTGTGTAAAAAAAAATTCCTGGGATAATGCGTTCGGGGGAACGGTATTACATAATGTTTGTGTAAAGATGATTCGATCCTTTTGCATAATATGCAGTGAACCAATATAATAAATACCAGCGATATGAGCTTGGTATTGTAATGATACTGGTCGGGTGATTTCCAGGTGTTTGGCTATTATAAATCCACTCAACGCTACTGCAACAATTATTAAGTTTTTCATGATAAAATACTTCGGGTGATTCGGTGTTTTTTGTTTTCATTTGACATAGCAAAGTTGCAAAAGAAAATTTCGCTGCGAAATCGCATCAATGTGTGAAGCCCTTATTTTACTGGTGAATCCGCATAAATTGTAGCTGAAACATCTTTTTTCCTCGATGAAATGTGAAATTCGGCGACTAATTTTTTTGCAGAATGTCGCATTTATTCAACCAATATTGCAAAAAGTAGCATTTTCATGCGATGACATTTTTTATTCTTTTTTCCAACCCTTTTGAAAAAAGAACCGTCCTGAGGTCGCCAAAAACAACAAAGCCCTTCGGCGGTACCGAAAGGCTTGTTTTTTCTATATTTTTGAAATAAAATTATATCATCCTAATCCAGTAATTTCTCCTTAATCGCTTTCAGAATGGCTTCGGTTTTGGAATTCACTTGCAGTTTGTCGTAAATGCTGCGAATGTGCGAGCGCACGGTATCAATGCTAATATCGAGTTCGTCGGCAATCAACTTATAACTGTATCCTTTCATCAAGCCGCGCAGAATGTCGAGTTCGCGCAGAGAGAGATGATAATCGTCGCTTTTGGACTTGGGTTGATGCTGAAAAAATTGCAATACCTTGCGGGCAACATTCGCTGTCATTGGAGAGCCACCATGATACACATCAAAAATCGCCTGAATGATTTCAGAAGGCGGCGTATGCTTTAGCAAGTAGCCATTTGCACCATTTCGAATCGCCTGGAAAATTTTTTTCTTCGTCATCAAAAACGGTGAGCATCATCACTTGGGTTTGAGGCGCAAGCGCTTTCACCACTGCCGTTGCTTCAATGCCGGTAATCCCCGGCAAGTCAATATCCATAAGCACTACGTTGGGTTGAAGGCTGCTGATTTGCTCCTTTATTCGCAGGCAATCTCCAAAAGAACCCAGTAATTGTAGTTCGGACGTCGCTTGAATGAGGAAGGTCATCCCTTCCCGCAAGTCGCGGTTATCCTCGTAAATAATTACTTTTATTACTTTTTCCATATCGCCAGCAAAGGTACGCCTTATATTGCCCATACGAAATCGCATTTTGATGTGAAACTTGATACTGGTTACTTGTCTCTTGCTACTTGTTCCTTGTTTATTGTTTCTTCCCGCTTATAGCCTCACCTTTAATTCTATCTTAGTTCCTTTATTAATGTGACTTTCCAGATCAAGCACACCTCCAATCTCTTCAGCACGTTTGCGCATATTGCTCAAGCCGTACCCAAGTTCCACTTCCTGTTCATTAAATCCTTTCCCATTATCTGTAATAATCATTTTCAATTGATTCATAATCAAATCGATACGAAGTTCTACTTGGCTACAATCAGCATATTTTGAGACATTATTAATCGCTTCTTTAAAGATCAAATAAATATTACGTCTTTGCCCTATATTTAGTCGCCCGGAGCGAAAACCTTCCGAAACTTGTACTTTAAATTCGATGCCTCGTGCTTCCAGAATTTTTAATCCAAATTGCCGCATCCGCGTGACGAGATCGTCCAATTGATCATTTTTGGTATTAATAGCCCAAATAATATCTTGCATTGATTCCGATAAAGCCGCCGCGCTTTCGCTAATGCGCTGTAAAACAGGCGATACGTCAGGATTCGCCACTTTAGAACGGGCAAATTCACTGAAAAAACGAATGCTACTAAGCGAAGAGCCCATATCATCGTGCAAATCGCGCGCGATGCGCTCTCGAATGACAGCTACTCTCCGCTCCTGCTGCTGCCGATACGCCAGAATGCCCATCACTATTACGCCGGCAATGAATGCCAAGAGCAAAGCGAAGTACCAGGTTTTGCTGAAAGGGGGAATTACCTTGATCGTCGCCAATCCTATTTCCTGGCTCCAGACCCCGTCGTTATTGGCGGCTCTCACGAGCAACGTATATGCTCCTCCATCCAGATTGGTATAGGTGACAATGGGTTGATCCGTGGGTTGCCAGGTTTGATCAAATCCTTCGAGCAAATATTCGTAGCGATTTTTCTCGGATTGGCTAAAATTCAATGCCGCAAATTCAATCGAAATAACGTTTTCGCGCGGCTGCAGCACGAACGGTTCGCCAGAATTGAACTCGTGTTCCTGATTGAGTACTTTTACTGAAGTGACCTTCACCGTAGGCGGATCGGTATTGAATACTAATTTTTCCGGTTGGAAATAATTAAACGCATTTTGAAAGCCAATAAAAATCTCGCCTTTATCTGTCATATTAAACCCATCCGTCATACTATTACCAAATAAACCATCTCTTTTGTCAAAATGTGTAATCTCCTTGCTTTCAGGATCAAGACGGTAAAGCATATTGGTCGTTTGCATCCACACAATCCCTTGTGAATCTTCAATTACACCAAAAATATGCTCGCTTTGCAGTCCATCTTTTTTTGTATAACGATATAAAACCTTACCCGAAGTATCCATTTGCACCAAGCCTTGGGTAGTGGCAATCCAGATAGTACCATTGCGTCCAAGACATAGCCGGTCACTGCGATAGCGATTGGGCAATCCATTCTTATTAAAATAAAGCCGCTCCCCAGTATTCGGATTCCAGCGAAACACACCACTGTGCGTAGCAATCCAAATGCGGTGTTGCGCATCTTCCTGCATTGAAGTTACATAGCCGGTTGTTTTGAATTGGGTGGTATCATAAAATGGGATTTTCCGCAAATCGCGCTTGAGCGGATCATAACAAAAAATACCATCATAATTTGTTCCTATCCAAAGCTTTCCGGCATGATCCATCAGCAGGCTCAATACTTTCTGAGAAACGTGCGGGTAGTTCATAAAGCCTTTCAGATACTCAAATTTACTGGTCTTTGGATGATAAATATGAACGCCCCCGGCGGTAGCGAGATATAAAACGCCTTGTTGATCCTGGACGATGTCAAATACTTCGTTATTCATCATCCCATCTTTTATATCAACATTGCGAAAAGTATTATCCCGTCGATTCCATTCATATAGTCCACTGCCCCAAACACCCATCCAATAAAGGTTTCCGTCAGGATCAAGTCGATCGGGTACTGCCTTGGAAACAAAACTAAACTGACTGAAGCTCGTCTTTAAAGGAATTAATCCGCGTTGAAATTTGATGGCTCTTGGATCATATTTTTCTACCCCGCCATTTTTGGTTGCTATCCAAACGATGCCCGATGTTTCATCTTTGTAAAAAGTTCGTTACAATAGAGCCATTATGACTATAGGGTTCGCGCGGATCGGGCGACATTCGATATATCTGATCTTCCTCAGGATAATACAAAAACAAACCATCCAAGCCTCCGGCCACCCAATAGAATTTTTTTCCTTCTTGATCTTGATCCGCCTGAAAATTGATGGCAATACCCAAATGATCGGGATAATCTTCAAATATGCCTTTTTGTTCATTATAACGATACCAGCCATTCGCCCAACTGCCGCACCAAAGCGTGCCATCTTTTTCCTGATATACAAATCCTATATCTACGTCTTCTTTTTCTCCCCGAATATGCCCAAACATATATTGCAGCGCTCCGGTAGCTTCATCGAAACGATATAATGCTATATCCACTGTTACCCAAATACGCCCCTGTTGATCAATAAAAACATGACCTCGGTCGGGTTGCCCGTGCGGAAGCGGAAAGCGCTGAGTCTGTAGGGTTTTAAGATCGATTTTTATCAAATGATGAATACTACTAACCCAACCATTACCTTTTTTATCAATAGCCATACGAGATACCCGCTCGTTGCTTTCAATATCGTCATGGTGTTCCGGCAAATCTATCAATTGAAAACTTTGCCTATGCTTATCAAAACGGCACAAACCGCCGCTCGTACCCAACCAAAGAATGCCCTCGGCATCCTCGGTGACACCCACAACATCATTGTTCGGTAAGGAATTCGGATTCTCAGGTTCGTGTAGATAAATCTTAAAATGCCGGCCATCAAAGCGATTCAGCCCGCCACTCGTGCCAAACCACATAAAACCATCCCGGTCTTTGATGATCGAATTTACTTCATCGTGCGAAAGCCCCTGATCGGTGGTGTAATGCACCAGAGAGATCGAGCCGGGTTGCCCGAAAAGACAAGTTGTAATGCCAAATAATAGAGAAAAAAAGACAAAATGCCTGACCTTCATGTATTTGAATGCTATTCTTTGTGCAAGTTAAGAACACTTGAAATATTTCGGAAAATTTATTTAAAGCCCGGAATTTGGAAAATTGCTCTAAGCTTTCCTATTTTCCCATTTGTAAAAACCAACGAACGCAAAACCATGAATTTATTCCCCGTTCTGACCATCTTAATCGTGCTGGCCGCTTTGTTCGGCTATATCAACGTACGCTTTTTGAAATTGCCCACCACCATTGGCTTGATGGTGGTTTCGATTGTATTTTCGATGGCAATGCTGGTTATTGGATCATTTGCTCCCGAAGTACTCGCGCTAGAGGCGGACTTGGTTAGGCAAATCGATTTTCAGAAATTGTTGATGGAAGGAATGCTCAGTTTCCTGCTTTTCGCGGGTTCGCTGCACGTAGATTTTGGCGAGTTGAAGCAGCAACGGCTACCAATTATTCTTTTTGCGACGCTGGGAGTGGTCGTATCCGCATTTTTGGTGGCAGGCATGATGTATGGCGTATTTTCTTTGCTAGACTTGACCGTACCCTTCATTTTTTGTTTGCTTTTTGGCGCTTTGATCTCTCCGACCGACCCCATTGCGGTGCTTGGTATTTTGAAAAAAGCGGGTGTACCGCAAAGATTGGAAACCAAGATTGTTGGTGAAAGTTTGTTCAACGATGGGATTGGCGTCGTAGTGTTTGCAACCATCTATCAACTGGCGCGTGTCAGCAACCAAGAAATTGAATGGGGCGAAATCGGGCTGCTTTTTCTTGAAGAAGTAGGCGGCGGCATTGCTTTGGGGCTGGGTTTAGGATTTATAGCTTATCACCTGATGAAGCGCATTGAGGATTATGAAGTAGAAGTATTGATTACCCTGGCAGTAGTCATGGGTGGCTATTTACTGGCAAGTCAATTGCATTTTTCGGGGCCTGGCAATGGTGGTAGCGGGTTTGGTGATTGGACACGAGCGTTTCCGCACCTCCACGATGTCAGAAGAAACAGAGACATACGTAGATAAATTCTGGGAATTGATTGACAATATTCTAAACGCATTGCTTTTTGTTCTAATAGGATTAGAAATTATAATTCTTTCATTCGATGGAAAATATCTGTTCGCAGGTTTATTGGCAATCCCGGTAGTGTTGCTGGCACGTTATGCTTCCCTGGCTTTGCCCATTGCTTTATTTAGCAAAAAATTAGGATTCGTACCGCGTACAGGGCTTATCATGACTTGGGGCGGCTTACGCGGTGGCATTTCTATTGCATTAGCGCTTTCTTTGACGAACGATATGCCACGGGATTTGATTCTCACCATTACTTATGTGATTGTTGTATTTTCTATTATTGTACAAGGATTGACGGTTGGAAAAATTGTTGGGCGCATTTTACCAAAAGCAAAACCCTCGTAAGCCGAATGCTCACGAGGGCAAGGTCATAGATGATTATTGGATTTTAAAATGGCAAAATACCTTTTACTTCTACATCGACACTAACGCTAGCACCCGCACCAACACTGATGTCATTCAAATCAAGGGCATTGCTGAGCAAGTCTAAGAGCAAAGAACCTTTTAGCTCCATTTGTCCATCGGCGTCGGTATCTTCATATCCTACAAAATGAAGTTCGTAGTCCCCCTGTTCCAGAAATGAAAGCGTGTAAGTGCCATTATCAGCAACGACCGCGCTGCTCACAGCATTCTTGAAGCGGATGCCGCTGGTTCCTTGTGGTTGGGCTTCAGTAGCGCTGTAAGTCCCTTTTTTGTAGGCATACACCACAATGCGGAGGTCTTCCTGGCTTTGGTCGGTCATACAATCACCTTCGATTTTACCAGTGTTGGACTTCATTACAAGACGCGTAGTGCTATTCAACTCGCTATCAGTCACAAACGAATATTCAGAAGCTGTACTATTTGCCCTGTAAGTAATGGCTTTGCGTATGTCAAAGTCGAGTACCATTTCTGTTGAGCCTTTTTCCGGCACAGTAAAATTACCGTTCACATTGATGGTATTGGATAAATTGGCAGCGCTTTTCAGAGCGTGTTTTGTGCCATCGTCTGTCAGCACATAACAACCAGGCGCGTTTCCGCTTTGATCGCTATCAAAATCGAGCACCAATTCTACATCGGTGTAAGCCCTGGCTGCCAGATCAGCAGAACCCAAACCTTTGAGTTTGCCGTTTTGGTAAGCCATGAGGTCAATGGTTTGTTTGCCATTAAAATTGCTGATTTCTTCACCGTCCACCCTTACAGACGTAACCGTCACGAAAACGCCTTCGATATTGGCATCATCAATCGGTGCATCGGTGATTTCAAATTTTACATTGCCATCAGATGAAGAATTATTATCATCGTCGCAACTTACAAACAAAAAGATAGCTGCTATCAGAAGCGCGAAGCTCCTGAAGGATAGTTTCAGGGAATTCATAATTGTATAAACTTTTTTGGTTAAAGAATCGTGTTTACGAATAATGGCAGCGCTGCTACGCTCTTAGGCTGGGGAAATCATTTTTGAATGGGGTCTAAGAATATGCTACCTAAAACGAGTTAATTGAATGAATATTTTGCAACCGCAAAAAATTAGCATAAGACTTCATTAAAGATTTTTAAATTTTATTTGCAGTTTTGAAAAAAGCGTAGCACTTCGCCAAAGCTTTTTACATTAAAAACAGAACACCTTAAATTGTTCAATACGATGCACCGATTGAATATAGAAATCAAGGCCCACTGCGCCGATCCTGAAAAGGCCCGGGCGATATTATTAGAAAATAAAGCTCGTTTCATTGGAGAAGATCATCAAATCGATACTTATTTTAATGTAAATACGGGCCGACTCAAGCTCCGCGAGGGCAATATTGAAAATGCCTTGATTCATTATAATAGAATTGATCAGTCTGGCCCGAAAAAATCGGAGGTATTATTATATCAATCCCAGCCAAATTCTTCTTTAAAAGCCTTACTGACAAAGGCTTTGGGCGTGCTGGCGGTAGTGGATAAGCGCCGCGCTATCTTCTTTATTGATAATGTAAAATTTCATATTGATCGTGTAAATAAATTGGGCCATTTTATAGAAATCGAGGCGATTGCTGAAAATGGTGATACAACAGAACAAGAATTATTAATCCAATGCGAATATTATATGCAGTTACTTCATATTAAAGAAACCGACTTATTAACGCATTCTTATAGCGATATGATTATTAAAATGTAATAATTCATTCTAAAATAAATAATTCTATTTAAAATTTTCAAATCACTATAAAATAATCAATGGTAAATGATCAATTGCTTAATAATTACTTCATAACGTAATCATAAGGCAGCATTCTTGCTATTTTTTCCCAGGCAAAATGACCATCTATCAGCATATCCACACCATCATACACTTGTCCGTCGCTATAAATACGTATAAAATCAACATTTAATGTAATGCCGGAAGTTTGAAATTTGGCGCGTTGCGCATCAGCGCGCATCATACTACGATGTTGTTCAAAATAAGCAGTCGATTCCGACTCGCCTGTGTAGCGTACCTGTATGCGGTTATCTATCTGAAAACGAAGGGCTTCTGCGGTATCATCAGGGCAAACGACGGTATCGCGAGGAACGGGTTCTTCGGTCATGCGCATCATAACAACATTCCCGGATTGTTCCGCTTTTTTTACTATTTCACTTAATTCAAATCCCTCTTCTTTTAAAGTATTATGATATAAACTGCGAATAAAATGCATAATGGATCCTTGATAGGCTTCTTCCCGATTTCGGTCCCAACGACGCTGCTGACGCCTTTTTCCATCTTTTATGGGCTCAAAAAATGGAAAGCCTTTATAAATAAGGTTTCCGCGTTGTGTGTCAAATTCAAACAACACCAAATCGTAGCGAATTCGATAACCCAAATCTCGATTTTCGATGGTAAGCGGCTCGTAGCCCAAGCTGTTAATTTACTCGTTTTTTATCATAATTAAAATTGAGCACCAATTTATTAAGAATTTTACATTGATTTGCATGGGGCGTAGTGCCTATAAAATTTTGTTCAAAAAGCTCATAATTTTTTTTCCAATCCTTGTCATCGGTGACGACAACCTCTTTTAAATCATACGCTTTAGCTTGCAAACGAGTGGTTTGCAATTGAATATTATCCTGATTATCATTGATTTGTAAAATTGTAATTTCATGCTCAATATGAGAAATGACCAATTCAAAAGACTCCCAAACCCTGGCTTCCAAAGAAAAATTTCCTCGATCGTCGCTATACACGCCATAAGTGGTGTTAGGAATATAGACGTGCGCATAAATCACAGGACTGTTATCCTTGGCGGAGACTAGCGTACCGTTGATCGTCACCTGCCGCTGCGCCAAAAGCAAGGACGGCAAAATAAAGAGTGTAAAAAATAAAGATCGGGTGAAGAATTTTTTCATGTCTAATTTTTTAGTTATACTAAGAATAAAGAACGCGTCTTTATTTCAATGGTTGGCAAGAGTCATCCAAATCAAGGTTAATAATTGCAAATCAAGGTTAATTTTATATCGGCGGAGAATTCCGTATCTTTGCAGAAAAGCATTTTGCGCAATGCAAGAACATATTATAGAATTTTTAAATCAAAATATTCCTGATCTAAAAGGAGTTTATTTGTTCAAAAATAACCTTAAACCCCAAACCTTAAACTTCCAACATATAACTTTCAAACATATCATGCGCCAACAATTAGAAACCGAACAAAAAGCTTTAGAAATCAACCTCGATGATAGCATTTACGGCACTTTCGCTGAAATCGGTGCCGGACAGGAAGTGGCGCGCTATTTTTTCCAGGTGGGTGGTGCAGCAGGCACGATTGCCAAGACGATGTCGGCTTATGATAAGGTGTATTCTGATCAAATCTATGGCCCGGAGCCCAGTGGCCGCTACGTTTGCGAATCGCGTTTGTATAAAATGCTCGATCACGAATACGATCTCATGGGCGCACGCTTGCGCCAGGAACGCCCGAATACCAGTTTTTTTGTTTTTGCGGATACAATCGCTGCGGTCAATTTTTCCCGAACCGTGAAAGGCGACGGCTGGCTGGGCATTCGCTTTCAATTAAAAGCGGAGGGCGAAACCAATGATTTGGTACTTCATGTGCGGATGCTGGATAACGATAATCGCTTGCAACAGCAGGCAATTGGCATTTTGGGTGTAAACCTTATTCATGCTTGTTTTCGTTATAATGATAATCCTGAAGTGATGCTCCAATCCTTGATGGACGGGCTTCACGAGCGCGTGATGATCGATATGATTCGCCTTACGGGGCCTGATTTTGAGCATGTGGACAATCGCTTGCTGAGTTTGCTTTCGGTGAAAAATGGACTGACCGATGTGGCGATTTTCGGGCCAGATGGTAAACCTTTGCACGCTTCCGAATTTTTGTATAAAAGGCATTTGATGATTGTGCGTGGCAGTTTCCGACCGCCAACGCTGGTAAATCTGGACATGATTAAATCAGGATACCAGCAATTTCGGGAAGACCCGGAAGTAGCTTCCGGCAAAAGTTTTTGCTCACCGAAATTACACTTGATAATTTGAGTGCCGAAGGCGAACTGGATGAAAAAGATTTTTTTGGATCGCGCCGATTTGCTCAGTGCTTTGGGGCAGACGGTGATGGTGTCGAATTGCCAGCAATACCAACGCTTGATCGCTTATCTCGCGGATTACAGAATTCAGAAACTGGGCTTGGTGCTTGGGTCGCGGGAATTATTGGAACTCATTCACAAAAAATATTATGATAACCTCGATGGCAGTTTGCTCACTGCTTTTGGAGAATTATTCACGCGCATCGTGCGTTTTTATGTGTACCCGGCGATGCAGGAAGGAAGCGACGAGTTGATGACGGCTCAGAATCTGCCGCTTCCCGAAGGTGTAAAATTTTTATACCAACATTTACTTGATAACAAGCAAATTGTAGATATTTCGGACTTTGATTTGAGCATTTTACATATTTTTTCGAAAGAAATATTACATATGGTGCAACAAGGTGAAACCGGTTGGGAAAATATGGTACCTCCGAAAGTATCGGCTTTAATTAAAGAAAAATGTTTATTTAGTTATCCTTCTGAACAGATGGAGTTTAAATATTAAAAACGATCCCTATATTATTACCCAATATCAAATTGTAAACCAAATTTATTCACTAAATTTAACATCAATATCATGAAAATGAAGGGTTTATTAATTGCAATGGCACTTCTATTAGGCGCTTTCGCAGCGCAAGCACAAGCAGATGAATGGAAGGAAATGGACGAGTATCATTCCATCATGGCAGCGACTTTCCACCCTGCGGAGGAAGGCGACTTGAAGCCAGTAATGACGCGCTCCGGCGAGTTGGTACAAAAAGCGCAAGCCTGGAAAAAGTCAACCTTTCCTACTCAATTTGACAAGCCAGACATCAAGAAAAGCCTGGCATTGCTCACCAAAGAATCCAAAGCTTTGGATAAAATGGTGAAAAAAGGCAAGTCGGAAGAAGCGGTGAAGCAAGCAATTTTCGCATTGCACGATCGTTTCCATGAGATTATGGAAAAGTGCCACCATTAAAATGTAATATTTGGAGGTGGCGTCTTTGCAAGATGTCATCTCCATTACAAATTAAAAATTATGAAATTACTATATATGATTTTGCCATTTTTGGCGCTTACTTTTTCCAATTGTAAACAAACTGATAATCAAAAAGATACACTTGATATTCCTGATAAAAATATAGAAACAGTAGAACTCGAAGAACGCAAAACTGAAGAAGAACCGCTCCGCATCAACCAAAGCCCTTCGTTGAGCGAGGATTTTACGATTGAATATTTGATGGGGAAATTTGATCCCGCCAAACACCCTGATTTTACTCGTATTGATGCCAAATATGCCGATAATGGCGAGCGTTTTTTGCGCAAAGACGCTTACGAGGCCTTTAAACGTATGCACGCTGCGGCTTTGAAAGACAGCATCCAACTCACGATTATCTCTGCTACCCGCAATTTTGAATCGCAAAAAGGCATCTGGGAAGCCAAGTGGACAGGCGCTCGGCTCGTGGATGACGAAGATATTTCCAAAACGATTGCGGATTCGCGACAACGCGCACTGAAAATCCTGGAATACAGCTCCATGCCCGGCTCTTCGCGCCACCATTGGGGTACGGATATTGATTTGAACAATTTGAACGACAGGCATTTCCTGTCAGGCGAAGGCAAAAAAGTCTATGAATGGCTACGCGCACACGCGCATGAGTACGGCTATTGCCAGCCCTATTCGCCAAAAGGTGCTGACCGTCCTGATGGTTATAATGAAGAAAAATGGCATTGGTCGTATATGCCGGTTTCAAAAAAATTGACGCTTTTAGCAAAAGAGGAGCTCAAAAACGAAATGATTCAAGGATTTAAAGGGTCTGAAACAGCTAAATCTATTGGGATTGTAAAGAAATATGTACTGGGCATCAACCAGGAATGCTTCAAAAGAACCCCTTTAACCGTTTTCTGTATTTTTGATGATTTCAAAATTAATTCTATGCCGAATTTTTTTTATTTAGTTTTTATTATAAATATTTATTTAGTTTTGGGCTGCAAGCTCAAATGCAACGCGCTATTGTACAAGAGGACTTCACAATTAAAATTGAACAAACTAATATTCCTGATATTATTACATCTCGTGAAAATAATTTTTCACAATTACCTGGTTTTCCGAAAGTTACAACTGCGCATTCTGCTTTTAAAAACTTCCGAAATGTAACACTGGCCGACCTCACGGGCGATGGCATTGAAGAAATTCTTTTAGCAACGAACCGAACGCTTTTTGCTTATAAAAATGATACTTTACTTTGGTCGAAACCCTTGACGGGCATAGCGATCTACCCGCCTTCGGTAGCGGATATGAATAATGACGGGCTTCCTGAAATTGTGCAATTGACGGGCGGAACAAATGAATCCGGCAGATTATATCTTTTGGATAAAAATGGACAGGATTTCCCCAATTTTCCTTTGAATTTTAATAATAACTGGATGCTGCTTGCGCCTGCATTGGCAGATGTCAATAACGACGGTGCTTGGGAAATCATTGCCTGTGAGCGAGTCGCTCCCGCAGGGCGTATTCATATTATAAAATTGAACGGGCAATCTTATAATCAATTTTTTCCTTATACATTAGATCGAACCCCAGCAGTGACGCCCTCTGTGGGTGATTTGGATGGTGATGGTGAAATGGAAATTATGGCCGCTTCTACCGAATCTTTTTATATTTTAAATCTGAATGGACAAGTCAAGAAACAAATTACAAATCCCAATGGGCAGCGCTATAGCTATCAATCGCCTGTCATTATTGACTTAGACCAGGATGGCAAAAAAGAAATCGTGGGCGCGACGCATGGGAATGTGCCGCAATTCTTTGTATTACAACATGATGGCAGCTTTCGAAGTGGCTGGCCGATACCAGTACCCGATGGGAATTGGACATTCAGTACGCCTTCGATTATAAAATTTGATGAATATAATGCTATTATGATGAGTCGCCCGATTGGGCTTAATGCAGGCAATGTAATTTTTGGTTGGGATAAAGATGCAAATAGCCTGGAAGGCTTTCCAATCGTGGAGTCTGGCGGGCAGGAAGGCATTATTTCCGTTGCGGATGTAGACGATGACGGCAAGATGGAAGTAATTTTCGGAAGCAATTTATTGGGCTCGGATGGCTATGGTTTTATTCATGCTTATAATCTTGACGGGACGGGCCAGGTAGAAGGTTTCCCGCTGCGCCCGCGCGGCTGGACGCTTATGAATGGCGCGAATGTTGGCGACGTAAATGGCGATGGCATGATGGATTTGACGGTGCTTTCTTACACACAAGGCATGCCCGGTGGCGATTCTACTTATTTGAATGTTTATAATTTGAATGTTCCTTACAGCCCGGATCGCGTACTTTGGAATACTTATAAAGGTAATAATACGCGCAACGGTTTGATACAAACGGAGCAAACAACCGCTGTAAAAGGCCCGGATTTATTGACTTTGCAAATAGCTTTGCAGCAAAATCCAGTTCATGAAAATGCTCTTATTAATATACACTTATTGCAAAATGAAAATATTACAATAATATTATACGATAATGCCGGAAGACTTGTCAAATCTATCTTTCAAGGAAATTTAAACACAGGAAAACATGATATTTTTTTTACAATGGCGCATTTACCCAAAGGCATTTATTGGCTAAAAGCAAGTACCAGCGCTAATGTGCAAATTAAATCCGTCCCTTTTATAAAAATGTAATTCCAATCTTTGAACCAATCAGTCGTAGGATTTGTAGAAGAAGTGAACTGTCAAACTTGAAACTTGCAACTTCAAACCTTAAACTTATAACTAAATTATGGCTTTCACCGAATCTACTATGCTCGAACTGGGCACCAAAGCACCTGATTTCACACTCCCGGACACCGTTTCCGGCAAACATATTAGCTTAAAAGATATTGCATCCGATAAAGCAACCGTAATCATGTTTTTGTGCAATCACTGCCCTTATGTCATTCACGTCAACCCCGAAATCGTGCACGTCGCCAAAGATTATCAAGCCAAAGGCGTTGGTTTTGTTGGCATTAGCTCGAATGATGCAGAAAATTATCCCCAGGATGGGCCGGATAAAATGAAAATTCATGCTGCCGAAGTCGGCTATCCTTTTCCTTATTTATACGATGAGACACAAGAAATTGCGCGCGCGTATGATGCGGCCTGTACCCCTGATTTTTATGTATTTGATAAAGATTTAATATTAGTGTATCGTGGTCGTCTGGACGATGCCCGCCCCAAAAACGATAACCCCTTGACAGGTAAAGATTTGCGCGCAGCATTAGATGCAGTATTAGCAGGTGAATCGGTGAGTGAAACCCAATATCCAAGCGGTGGTTGTAATATTAAATGGAAGGTTGGGTGATGGGGTTATAGGATAATTAGATAATATTTATAAATATAACATCGATATTATAATCTAATCAATCATTTTATTTAATTTTAAAGGTGAAAATCCAAAAAACATGAGCGAATTTGGTCAAGTTGTAAAAGAAGGCGCAGAGGAAATCGTCAAAAAAACCTGTCGCGGCACCAAGCGCATTTTGCTGGGTATCTCTATACTGGCGGTTATTGGCGCTGTTGGTTATCTTTGGGTGATGAGTTGGACATTCAGCGAAGGGACACGCGCTGGTACGCTGATTAAAATCTCCAAGAAAGGCGTTGTTTTCAAGACGTATGAAGGGCAACTCAATCTTGGCGGTTTTCAGTCCAATCCGCAATCAGGGGGCGTAGTTGGGAATATCTGGGATTTTTCTGTCTTGAAAAACGACATCTATAAAGAACTCCAGCAACACGAGGGCAAGCAAGTGAAACTCCATTATAAAGAGCGCTACAAAGCTATGCCCTGGCAAGGCGACACCAATTATTTTATTTATGATGTGGAAGAGGTGAAGTAAATAAGAAATTTGAAATGAGAAATTTGAAATAACGGATATTTCAAATTTCTCATTTCATACCTCACACTTTAATCACTTCCCTACCAATACTTTCATAATAAAATCCTTCATCCGCCATCCGATCCAGATCATATAAATTGCGACCATCAAATATCGCAGGGGTCTTGAGCAATTGCCTCATCACCTTAAAGCTGGGGGTACGAAAGATATTCCATTCGGTCACAATGGCCAGCACATCCGCACCGATGAGCGCTTCGTATTGATCGCTTGTAAATTGAACACGATCCCCATAAATAGCTTTGACATTCTCCATTGCCTCTGGATCAAAAGCTCTGACCATCGCACCCGCTTCGAGCAATTCATCAATGATATATAAGGCTGGCGCTTCGCGGATATCGTCGGTATTGGGTTTGAAGGCCAATCCCCACATTGCGATCGTTTTACCCTTTACATCGTTATTAAAAAAAGCTTTAATCTTTTTTGCCAATACATAGCGTTGCCTGTCATTCACATTCATCACCGACTTCAAAATTTTGAAATCATACGCAAATTCGCCTGCGGTTTTGGCCAAAGCCTGCACGTCTTTTGGAAAACAACTACCGCCGTAACCTACGCCAGGAAACAAGAAGCGTTTACCAATGCGCGAATCACTACCCATGCCCATTCGCACCATATCCACATTCGCACCGGCAAGTTCGCACAAATTGGCAATTTCATTCATAAAAGAAATACGCGTAGCAAGATAAGAATTGGCAGCATATTTAGTCATTTCTGCCGAACGCTCATCCATGAAGATAATCGGATTGCCCTGACGCACAAAAGGCTCGTACAGTTCGCGCATCACGCGCTGAGCACGATCAGAACTCGTACCAATCACTACCCGATCCGGCTTCATAAAATCTTCTACGGCTACCCCTTCGCGAAGAAACTCAGGGTTCGATACAACATCAAAAAGCGACTCGTCCAACTTTTTCGCCATTATAGCGTGCACCTTCTCAGCAGTACCCACTGGCACCGTGCTTTTGTCTATAATAACTTTATAATCGGTAATTATGCCTGATAACTGCTCCGCAACGCCCAAGATATAAGAGAGATCGGCTGAACCATCTTCGCCTGGCGGTGTAGGTAATGCCAGGAAAATTACCTCCGCATTCTTTATACCCTCGGCAAGATCAATGGTAAATTTCAATCGTCCCTGGCGGGTATTGCGCTCGAAAAGCAGATCAAGACCGGGTTCAAAAATTGGGATTTCGCCGTTGTGCAGGCGAGCGATTTTCTTTTCATTAATGTCCACGCAAATAACGTGGTTGCCGGTTTCGGCAAAGCATGTACCGGTTACCAATCCTACATATCCGGTACCAACGACTGCTATATTCATGGCTATCTTATTTTTTGAAAGATGCAAATTTAGTTAAATTAATGTGGTATTATATATTAAAGATGTTAAGAAATTGTATTGGATTTGTACGAAGTATCAGCAATATAGGCAAAGCCAAATTGTGCTATTATTTTTCTCCTTATATTGCAAAATCATTATATCATTATAAAAAATACCCCAATGGATAAACTACAACTGCTCGACCGAGCGCTCCAGCTTTTCAGTGGCTTTAAGAGCAAAGCCTTCACCGCCATCGGTAAAGAACTATCCGACGCCTTTAGCAACGAAGTGATGATACAATACGATCGCTTCAAGCATTGGTTCGTCAAAGAAGACCCGACGGCCGCCAAAATCTGGGAAAAGTACGAAGCCAAACCCGACGCCAACGAAGCCGCCGTCAAAAGCATCGCCGAAGACAAGCTCAATGAGGACAGCGCTTTCGCGGAAACGCTGCAAAAAGACCTCGATACACTCGAAGCCAAATACTTCGACGTGATCAACCGCATCGGCAAAGTGGAAGGCGAGAACAACGACATCCAGCAAGGCACCGGAAACGCTGGCGACAGTAGCAAAACCCTCAACGAAATCGAACAAGTGAAAGGCAGCGGTAATAAGATTGTGCAAGGTTCTTATAATTACAATCCGCCGAAGAAGGATTAGAGAAGTCAGATGCCATATGTCAGACTCATAGATAGATAAAATAATGATACAGCAAGTACTCCAGTATAGAGCAATTTTGATACTACTTTACTTTGAAATACCCGGCGTGGCGGCTGCCTGGCAAATCACTGTTCGACGGAGGAGTTTGATTTGCCAAGCGCTTTTTGTACCCTTTTTGGCGCGTCAAAAAGGGTAAAGCTTTTGAAGATTGAAACATCTTAGTTAAAAGAACAAAACCATCGAATGAACGAATAACTGAACAACCCCATGCAAAACAAAGACAACCGCATCAACGTAGCAGGCGACAATAATATCATCATCCAGGATGCTGAGCACGGCCTGCGCAGCGTGCCCAAGTACCTCACCGTGCCCCCGGCAGAGCCGCCCACGACCTTCGTGGGTAGGGAGGAAGCCTTGGAACAACTGCACCAAAGCCTGCAAAGCCAACAGCGCCTGCTCCTGGCCAGCGGCATTCGCGGCATCGGCAAGACCACGCTGGCGCAAGCCTACTTCCATAAGCACCAGAGCGACTACCAGTGCATGGCTTGGGTCAACTGCCCCAACGGCATCCTGCAAGGCCTGCTCGAATGCACCATCGACGATAGCCTCGGCTTCGAAGCGCAGCGCGACAACTGGGAACGCCACTACCAATTGGTGTGGAAAAAACTCGCCAACCAGCAAGGCAAGCACCTGCTGGTACTCGACAATGCCAACGACCGGGAGGAAGTGCTGCGCTACCTAAAATCGATACCCAATTGGACGATCCTCGTCACCTCTACCGCTACCGTGCCCAATATGCCCACCCAGCCCGTAGAAAAACTCCGCGAAGGCCCTGCGATCCAACTCTTCTGCGCCTACTACGAAGCTGCCAAAGGTCAGGACGAGCTTCTGCGCCGCCTGCTCCGCGCCATCGGCTACCATACCCTCACCATCGAACTGCTGGCCAAGAACTTAGCCGAACTGCGCAACTACAGCCTGCAGAATCTCTGCGATGACCTCGAAACCCGCGGTGTGCTGCAACTGCCCAACACCCGCGCCATAGACGCCGAGCGCTACCATAATAAGATCGAAGTAAACCCAAAAGACCTGATACGCGATATTCGATATTTCTACCCTGCCCGATAACTACCGGAGCCTGCTGCTGGAACTGGCCATGCTGCCCGCCGAGCCGCTGCCCTACGAGCACCTGCGCAAGCTGCTCAACATCGTGGAGGAGATCGAAGCCGAGTTCGACCAGATACTAAAAAAACTCAGCGCCACCGGCTGGCTGGAGCACGACCGCGCCGCCGATACCTACTACCTGCATACCCTCATAGCCGAAGTCGTACGCGACAAGCACCGCCCTACCTACGCCCGCTTTGCACAGCTCGCGGATACCCTCGAAAACCTACTGGATGATGAGACTATAAAACTCGGAGAGAAGATACCCTACTTGCCCTACGCCCAGAGCCTGGCGCAGCGCCTGCCCGACGCCGAGCTGGCGGGCCTCTGCCTGAGTGCTTGCGACCGCTACAGCGAGCTGGGCAATTTGCAATTGGGAATGTGGTTTGCCAAAGAAGCTAAAAGGCGCTACTCGATTCTTAGGAATGAACATAATGTCGCAAGAATTTATCAACGCTTAGGCGATATTTATCAAGCTTTGGTCATTTTGATAAAACGCTGGAAAGCTTTGAACAATATAACAGCACTATTCAAAAATTATTGGAGGAAAATCCTAAATCAGAAGGACTTAAAAATAGCCTCGCCATTTCCTATGAAAAGTTAGGCGGTTTATGGCAAAACAAAGGCGATTTTAACCGCGCACTCGAATTCTTTGAAAAACGAGCCCACTTAGGCGAAGAACTCTACCGCGACAATCCCCCCACAGAAAACGAAATTTTGGCTTGCCAACCTCATTAGAAAAATTAAAAATGACCTCGCCATTTCCTATTCCAAGTTAGGCGATTTGTGGCAAAACAAAGGCGATTTCAACCCGCCGAGTTCTTTGAAAAACAAGAACTCCCGCGTGGCGATTTATGGCAAGACAAAGGCGATTTTAACCGCGCACTCGAATTCTTTGAAAAAAACCCACTTGCGAAGAACTCTCCCCGACAATCCACAGAACGAAAACCTTATACCCCACATTTTGGAAAAACAAAGGTGATTTTAACCGCGCACTCGAGTTCTTTGAAAAAACAATCAGCTTTGCGAAGAACTCTACCGCGACAATCCACAGAACGAAAACCTCAAAAACGGGCTCGCCATTTCCTATAATAGATTGGGGTTGCTATGGCTGGAACAAAATGCTTATGAAAAAGCACTACCCTACTTACAACAGGATTTACAACTCACTGAAGAACTGGCAATTGCTAATCCTCATAGCTTCACTTTGCAAAACAATCTTTGCTATTCCTGGCGTGATGTAGGAAAGGTTTTAGCTGCTTTAGACCGCAAGGAAGAAGCCTTAGCCCTCTACGAAAAAGCCGCCGCCGGCTGGCAGGCGCTTTGGGAGCAGACCGAGTTACCGGAAATCAAGAAAAGATTTGGATGGGGTACGCGCACGCATCGCCGCGCTTATGGAAATAAATTAAATAATCATCGAATAACCCACGAATCCCGAAGGGATGTCATAATGATAGCATATTCATAGATTCCCTTACGCAAAACCCTGAAAGGGTGATATAAATTTTTTATATCCTGTCACCCTTTCAGGGTTTGCCACGCTATCTCCCATTTATCTATCATCTTGTCATGCCTTCGGCATTGTATGGGCATACCGATTGGCATAGCATATCAGTTTGGGATCGGCGTGCTTTAGCTGTTACATTCATTTTGCAAGCGTATTCATTTATTTTAAAGGGCTATAGAATTATTTTTCAGCCCTATAAATTCATTTTACAAGCTTGACCAGGCACCGGACAAGTCTGACCAGTCATCGGAAGCCTGACCAACCGTTGGGCAAGCCTGACCGATCTTTGGGTCAGCCTGACCAAGCTTTGGGCAACCTTGACCAGTCATCGGACAGCCCTGACCGTCGGGCAACCTTGACCAACCATCGGGCAAGCCTGACCGAACCTTGGGTAAGCTTGACTAAGCCTTGGGCAACCCTGACCAAGCGTCGGGCAAGCCTGACCAATCATTGAGCAAGCTTATAAAATCATTTTTCAAGAGCGTATCAACTAAAATTTTCCCTTCGCACAATTCTTATGCCCCGAATCAAGTATATTTGAATCATTAAAGATTATAGATGCCAGAAGTCGGATGCCGGATAACAGATAACTAACTGAAAATGGTATCAAGCTTCCAATTTCTGAACCTGAAACTTGAAACCTGAAACTTAAAACCCAAAACCTGAAACCCAAAACCCCTCAAGCCTAACGCCTTAAACCTAAAAGCCTTGAATTATCTCATCGCCATCGACATTGGTACGTCCAGCACCCGCAGCGTTGCTTTCTCCATCGAGGGGCAATTGCTGTGTAGCAAAAGCGTGTCGTATCCTATCCAAAGCCCGCAGCCCGGCTGGCAGGAGCAAGACCCTCAGAGCATTCTGGATGCGGTCATCAAAACCGTTCAAAAAGTAGTAAAAAGCGTAGGCGCAGCGCCACTTGGCATCAGTCTGAGTGCGGCCATGCACAGCCTATTGGCGGTGGACGAGCAAGGGGAGGCGCTCACGCCCTGTATGATCTGGGCCGATAATCGCAGCGAAGGCTACGCCGCTCAACTCAAAAATACCGAGCTTGGCAAAGCAATTTACAAGCATACGGGTACGCCGATCCATCCGATGAGTCCGCTTTGCAAGCTTGCCTGGCTCCGCGACAAGCAGCCGGAGGTATTCCACAAGGCTTACAAATTTGTTGGCATCAAGGAATACGTCTTATTCCATTTGTTTGGGCAGTGGCGGGTCGATTATTCGATTGCTTCGGCGATGGGTATGTTCGATAAGCAGACTTTGGATTGGTACGCTCCGGCGCTGGAATTTGCAGGCATTACCGCAGCGCGTTTGCCCGAGTTGGTGCCGCCTACTTTTGTGTTGAATCCTTTAAAAGCAGCAGTTGCGGAAGAATTAGGACTCAATTCACAAATACCTTTCATCATGGGTGCAAGCGATGGCTGTCTCGCCAATCTCGGCGCTTTGGCTTTGGAAAAAGGCGAAACCGTCATCACGCTGGGTACGAGCGCGCCATTCGCATGACCACGCAGGCATCCACATACGATGCGCAGGAGCGCATTTTTAATTACCTGCTCGTGGAGGATTTGTACATCGCCGGGGGCGCTTCTAATAATGGTGGGATCGTTTATCAATGGTTCACCGAACAATTTTTGGATATTGATTCCAAAGACAAGGCCTTTAAAAGCATCAAAAAAATCAGAAAAATTCCCGCTGGCTCGGAGGGTTTGTTGTTTCTGCCATATCTCACGGGCGAGCGCGCGCCGATGTGGGATGCGCAGGCGAAAGGAGTCTTTTTCGGTGTAACCAAAAATCATAGCAAATTGCATTTTCAAAAAGCCGTGCTGGAAGGCATTTTTCTGAACGTTTTGCAAATCGGTAAAGCGCTGGAAGAAACGGTGGGTAGCATGGAAACGATTTATGTGAACGGCGGCCTGGCGCATATCGAGGTGCTTATGCAAATGCTGGCGGACATCTTCGGCAAGGCGATTCATATTCAGGAGAATGAAGAAGGCTCTGCGTTTGGGGCCTTTCTGATGGGTATGAAAGCGCTGGGTTTGCTGGGCGATTTTGCGGAAGCTAAAAATATGATTCGCATTCAAAAAACCTATATGCCCGATGCGGTAAACCACGAGCGCTACCAGCAGCTTTTTGCTGTTTTTATTAGCCTTTACCCCAAGCTGAAAGACGATTTTGAAAAATTAGATCATAGAAATTAGACTTTAGACGATAGACTTTCCTATTTTTCAGGCTCTTAGATTGCTGTTTCCTATTGTATGAAACCTAAAACCTGAAAAGAAATGCCTCTGCTCATCGTTGCTCTCGGTATCGCTATTCTGTTATTCCTTATTTTGTATTGGCGTATCAACACTTTTCTGGCGCTCATTCTGGTGGCGCTGGGCGTAGGTATTGCCATTGGGATGGAACCGCTGAAAGTTGTAAAGTCTATCCAGTCGGGCGTAGGGGGTACGTTGGGCGATCTGGCCCTTATTCTTGGTTTTGGCGCGATGCTCGGTGCGCTCATTGCCGAAAGCGGCGCTGCGCAAGTGATTACCGACCGTCTGATTAAATTATTTGGACTTAAAAACGTGCAATGGGCGATGCTGCTCACAGGTTTTATTGTTGGGATTCCCTTGTTTTATTCGGTGGGTTTTCTCATGGTGATTCCGATTATATTTGTTGTCACCAGAACCACGCGCCTGCCAATTCTATATGTGGGTATCCCCATGATTGCTGCGCTTTCGGTCACGCATGGCTTCCTACCACCCCACCCTGCGCCGACGACCATTGCCGGATTTTATAATGCGGATATTAATTTGACCTTATTATATGGTTTGATTCTTGCCATTCCTACGGTGATTATTGCCGGTCCCCTTTTCAGTCGGGTGTTTAAAAATATGGAATATAAAGCACCCAAGGATTTATTCAAAACCCAGGATATTCCTGCCGATAAATTGCCTTCCTTTGGAATTAGCGTATTTACTGGCTTGGTGCCTGTGATTCTGATGGCTGCGGCCGCCATTGCCAAGCTTACCTTGCCCAATGAAGGCATGTTTTACAAGGTTATTGAGTTTCTCGGCGACCCTGTCATTTCTCTTTTCATTGCTGTTTGGATTGCTATTTATACCCTGGGCATCCGCAGTGGGCGGCGCGTTTTGGATATTATGGATAGCCTGACCGATTCTGTAAAAGCGATTGCTATGATTATGCTCATCATCGCCGGGGGCGGCGCGTTCAAGCAAGTGCTCGTGGATAGCGGCATCAGCAATTATATCGTGGATATGATGAAGGGGGCGAGCATTTCACCGTTGGTACTGGCTTGGAGCATTGCAGCAGCTGTGCGCATTTCGCTTGGTTCGGCCACGGTGGCCGCGCTCACGGCGGCGGGCATTATCGTGCCTTTGGTGGGTCAGAGCGGCGTGAATCCTGAATTATTAGTGCTTGCCACAGGCGCGGGTAGCCTTACTTGCTCTCAGGTAAACGACACGGGTTTTTGGTTATTTAAAGAATATTTCAACTTGAGTATTATAGAAACGCTGAAGTCCTGGACGGTGATGGAAACGATTGTGTCCGTGATAGGGCTGGCGGGGTGCTTGATTTTGGATCTATTTGTGTGAATTTTTATTGGAAAAGTGGATGATGGGATAAAGAAGTTTTGTCTAACGAGAAGATTCTGTATCAATTTTGAAGAAAAAAATATTTTCGCACACAAATATTTTGAATTATGCATCTAAAACCCTCTTTTCTTTTTAAAAATACTGCGCTGGTCAGCTTGTTATTGCTTTTGCTATTTGCTTGTAATACGAGCGATCAAACACAAAAATCTTCTCCCATTTTTTCTATCACATTTCCACGAGAAAAAGGCGAACAATTTGATGGTCGCTTATTGCTGATGTTATCCAATAACGAAGAGCGGGAGCCGCGCTACCAAATCCAGGACGGGCCCAATACGCAGTTAGCTTTTGGTATCGATGTGGAAAACTGGAAAGCGGGTGAAGTGAAAGAGATCGATGCCTCTGTTTTCGGATATCCCATGCACAGTTTGGCCGATGTACCGGCGGGTGAGTATTATGTGCAGGCCTTGTTGCATAAGTATGAAACCTTTAACCGTGCTGATGGAAAAACCGTGAAGCTTCCTATGGATCGTGGCGAAGGGCAGCAGTGGAATCGCGCGCCGGGGAATTTGTACAACAAGCCAATCAAAATTAGTTTTGATCCGAAAAATCGAAATAAAATTAGTATCGTATTAGACCAGGAGATTGAACCGATTGTGCCGCCGAAGGATACCAAATACGTCAAACATATTCAAATCAAAAGCGAGCGGCTTTCCAAATTTTGGGGGCGTGATATGTATCTTGGCGCGCACGTGCTACTGCCCGAAGGCTTTGACGAGCATCCAAATGTGAAATATCCATTAGCGATTTTTCATGGGCATTTTCCGTACGATTTTGGCGGCTGGCGCACCGAACCTGCCGATACAACTGTGCCATGCGTTGATAGTGAGCGTTTTAATTTGAAATGTTATAATCGAATTCAAGATGAAGAAGCGTATAAATTTTACAAACAATGGACCGGGCCAAACTTCCCGCGCGTGATTGCCATTGAAATTCAACACGCCAATCCTTATTATGATGATTCTTATGCCGTCAATTCTGAAAATATTGGGCCTTATGGCGATGCGATTACCTATGAGTTGATTCCTTATATCGAAAAAGAATTTCGTGGCATTGGCGAAGGTTGGGCGCGTTTTATGTATGGCGGTTCTACGGGCGGTTGGGAAGTGCTGGCAGCACAAGTTTTCTACCCCGACGAATACAATGTTTGCTATGCGGCTTGCCCCGATCCTATTGATTTCCGGGCGTATGTGACGATGAATATTTATGATGAAAAGAATGCTTATTATCTGGATAGCGATTTCAAAAAAACCTTGCGTCCCGGGCATCGGAATTACCTCGGTCATGTATCAGCAATGGTTCAGGAGATGAATTATCGGGAATTGGTATTGGGCACGAAGAGTCGCTCCGGGCAGCAGTTTGACATTTGGGAAGCAGTGTATTCGCCTGTGGGCGATGATGGTTATCCCAAGCGGATTTTTGATAAGATAACAGGTGAGATTGATAAAGAAGTTGCCGAATTCTGGCGCGAAAATTATGATTTGTCTTATATCATGAAGCGCGATTGGAAAACCTTAGGCCCCAAGCTTAAAGGCAAGATTCACATCTATTGTGGCGATATGGACAACTATTATCTCAATAATGCTGTCTATCTTACAGAGGAAATGCTGGAATCAACCGATCCTTATTATGATGGCGAAGTGGATTATGGTGACCGCGCCGAGCATTGTTGGAACGGTGACCATACACAACCCAATGCTATCTCGCGCCTGCGTTACAATCAAATGTTCATCCCGAAATGGGCAGAAGAAGTAAAAAGCAGAGCGCCACAAGGAGCGGATTTGAAATCCTGGCGATATTAAAGTTGGCTGATGGGGTGATAAGGGTATGGGGTGATTGCCCCTCAAAGATTCTCTTATCATCCTATCACCCTATCATCAAAAAGGCATGGCGCAGCAGCTTTACGATAATCATGGCATACTTATCAACTACGTGCGATTGGCGGTGACCGATCGTTGCAATCTGCGTTGTTTTTATTGTATGCCGGAGGAAGGCATTAAATATGTGCCGAAGAGCGACCTGCTGACTTACGAGGAAATGCTTCGTTTGATGCAAGTTCTTGCCAATCTGGGCATTGAAAAAGTACGTATCACTGGCGGCGAGCCTTTTGTACGAAGGGATATGATGGATTTTCTGAGGGCTTTGCGCCAAATCGAAGGCATTCGCAAAATTAATATTACGACTAACGGAACACTAACTGCGCCGCTTATTCCTGAACTCAAGGCTTTGAATGTTGATTCCGTCAATCTGAGCCTGGATTGTCTTGATCGGGAGCGCTTTTATCAAATCACAAGGCGAGACGAGTTTGACACCGTGATGGAAACCTTCCATTTATTGATTAAACATGATATTTCCTACCAAAATCAACGCAGTGGTGATGGATGGCAAAAACATCGAAGACCTGGTGCCGATGGTAGAACTCACGAAGCAATACCCTGTAAATGTGCGCTTTATCGAAGAAATGCCTTTTAACGGTGAGGGTAGTCATTATCCTGTGTTGGTTTGGAATCATAAAACCATTCTTGATTATTTAAAATCCTATTTCCCAGCTATTTATAAAATTCCCGATCCACCGCATTCTACTTCTTATAATTATCAAATTCCCGGGCATCAAGGTACAATCGGCATCATTGCTGCTTATACCCGCACCTTTTGCGGTACTTGCAATCGCATTCGCATCACCCCACAAGGAGGCTTGAAGACTTGTTTGTACGATTCCGGCATATTCAATGTACGCGACCTGATGCGCGCCGGCGCTAACGATGCCGAGCTGGAAACCGCTTTCGTAGAAGCTATTGGGAACCGCGCCAAGGATGGCTGGGAAGCAGAGAAAAACAGGCAGTTTGGCTTACCCGTGAGCGAATCGATGTCCACGATTGGGGGTTAAAAAATGTAGTTTAATCCCAATTTAAAAAAGATAATAGAAGATTAATCCGCACCTTCTTCTCAAAGTCCCGCAAAACTTCTATTTTCATTCCCAAGAAAAATAATTTCAATCGAAGACAAGGTATAATAAGAATCAACTAGCTGTTTTTCAACTGATTGAATTTCCAACTTCGTACCTTGTACTTCCAACTTAGCGTAAAACTCTATTCGTCATGGATAAACGTACTTTCCTGCGGCAATTGCCTGTTCTCGGTCTTGGCGCACCCGTCATTTTTAAAAATCTGGATCAATGGACGCGTTCCGTAAAACATCTTTCTCCGGCGGAAGCTGCTGAAAATGAGGACTTTTGGATGCAAATCCGCAGCGATTATCGCCTCAAACCCGATTATATCAATCTCGAAAATGGCTATTATTGCATCTCTCCTCAGGAAACGCTGGAAAATTTTATCCATCATGTTCGGGAAGTCAATTATCAAGGCTCGCATTATATGCGCACGGTTCAGTGGGACAACAAAAAAGCAGTGGCCGCAAGGCTTGCAGAGTTGGCGGGTTGCTCTTCGGATGAACTAATCATCACGCGCAATACGACGGAATCCTTGGATACGATCATCGGCGGTTTCCCCTGGAAAGCAGGCGACGAGGCAATTATGGCGGAGCAAGACTACGGCGCGATGCGCGATATGTTCAAATTGGTTGAAAAACGCCACGGCGTCGTATTGAAGGAAGTTTCCGTGCCGAATCATCCTAAATCGGACGAAGAAATCGTGGCTTTGTATGCCAAAGCGATCACGCCAAAGACCAAGCTGCTCATGGTTTGTCACATGATCAATATTACCGGACATATCCTGCCCATCCGCAAAATCTGCGATATGGCGCATAGCAAAGGCGTGGAGGTGATGGTGGACGGTGCGCACGCTTTCGCGCATATTCAATTCTCTGTCAAGGATTTAGGTTGCGATTATTATGGCTGTAGTTTGCATAAATGGCTGAGTACGCCACTGGGCGCGGGCTTTTTATATGTAAAAAAAGAGAAAATTCCACAGATTTGGCAGCTTTTCGGTGAAATGGGACGCAAAGAAGACGATATTCTTCGATTAAATCATACGGGCACGCATCCGGTGCATACCGATCTGGCGATTGGGAATGCCATTGAATATTACCTCCGCCTCGGGCCAGAGCGCAAGGAAGCGCGGCTGCGTTATTTGCAAAATTACTGGACGAATAAAGTGCGCGGCTTACCGCATATTATTTTAAATACACCTGAAGACCCCAAGCGTTCTTGTGCGATTGCGAATGTGGGCGTCAAAGACATGAAACCCGCGGAATTAGCGGAAACGCTTTTGAAAAAGTATCGCATCTGGACGGTAGCGATTAATGGCGCGGGTGTGCATGGTTGTCGCATCACGCCAAATGTTTACACTTCTTTAAAAGAACTGGACACTTTTGTAGCTGCATTAAAAGATTTGGGTTAATATTTTAATAAAATTATTATATTTATATCATGGCAGGAAAGAAATTGCAAGATTATTCTATAGATGAATTAAAATCTAGGAAGAAAACGATAAGTGCAATTGTTTACACGCTGGGCGCTATTATACTTATTTATGCCGGAATAGTGATATATATCATGGCCAACGGTAGCTGGAAATCCAGTAATACACTATTGGTTGTTCCATTGGCGAGTTTAACTGCGATTATCGCGCCTATATCAGGCATTTTGGGTAGCATTAGTTCAGAAATAAAAAAGAGAGAGGCTTGATTTTAAAATAAATACGCATAAATTATTATTTGAATTTAAATTTCCACCTTCAAAATAAACCCCACTTTGAACACATTTTCAATGCTGATGCGGGCATCGTGCTGCAATAATTTGCGGAGGCGGGAGATAAATACATCGAAGCTGCGGCCCAGGAAATAGTCTTTGCGGCCATACACTTGTTCGACGGCTTCTTCGCGGCGAAGGATTTGGTTTTGGTGGAGACAAAGCAAGCGCAAAATCTCATTTTCTTTCTCGGTAAGACGCGTGATTTCATCGTGATAACGCAATTCCTGGAGGTCATAATCGAAGAAATAATCCCCGATTTGAAATTGGTGAGCAGGCTGCTCAACGACTGCATTTTGATGCTTTCGGCGCAGAATTACATTGATTTTACATAATAATTCTTGTTCATCAAAAGGCTTAGTGATATAATCTTCCGCACCCTGGGCATAACCTTTGAGTTTGTCCTCTTTGCGCGATTTGGCGGTAAGAAATACAAAGGGCATCTGCTCGGTCTGCTTGCGGATTTGCTCGGCGAGCGTAAACCCGTCCATACGAGGCATCATTACATCCAGGATGCAGAGGTCAAAGCGATTGCGCTGGATGGCTTGGAGTCCCATTTGCCCGTCTTTGCAGAGTTTCACAAAAAAACCTTCGCTTTCGAGAAATTCTACTAGTAGAAATCCCAGATTCAGATCGTCCTCAACTACCAAGATGTTTTTATCTCGATTCATAATATGTACTTAATGATTCCTTTATTCTTCAGGATTGTTTACAAAATAATGCAATCCAGCGCTTTTAAGTTTTGATTCGGGAATAAATTTCAAAAATCTTTATTAATTTCACTTAATACTTTATCAGAACAACACATTTTCCAAGCCTTAAAACCCTTTAAGTATGAAGTATCTAACCAATTTAATGCCATTCTTATTGCTGGCTTTTGCACTCTTTTCTTGTCAGCAAACTTCCACCGATCCAGCAGATTCCAGCGCTTGTGATTATCTCGATTTTGAAACGCCCGGAGCATTCCAAATGGCTGGTATTCAGATGATTGACATCGATGGCGGCTACAAAGTATGGACGAAACGTTTTGGTAAAAACGATAATATCAAAGTCTTACTCTTGCATGGCGGCCCGGCGATGACGCATGAATATATGGAATGCTTTGAAAGCTTTTTTCCGCAAGCAAATATCGAATTTTACGAATATGATCAATTGGGTTCTTATTACTCCGATCAGCCCAATGATACAAGCCTTTGGACGATCGAGCGCTTTGTGGAGGAAGTGGAGCAGGTCAGAAAAGCATTGGGATTGACGCCTGACAATTTTTATTTACTTGGCAATTCCTGGGGCGGTATGCTGGCGATGGAATACGCATTAAAATATCAAGACAATCTTAAAGGATTGATTATCTGTAATATGACTGCAGATTTTAATAAATACGAAGCATACAATGCACAGTTGCGAAGCCAGATGCGTCCGAGTTTGATCGATTCTTTAAAATCGTATGAAGATAAAGGTGATTATCATAATCCGGTGTACCAGGAAATGGTTTTTAATGAATATTATTTAAAGCATCTTTGTCGCTTGAATCCTTGGCCCGACCCTGCTATGCGCAGTTTGAAACATGCTAATTTGTTCGTATATGAATATATGCAAGGCCCAAGTGAATTTGTGCCGGGCGGCATCTTGAAAGGCTGGAGCGTATGGGATCGCTTGAAAGAACTGCGCGTGCCCACGCTTACCGTTGGTGCGAAGTACGACACGATGAACCCTGAAGAAATGGAAGAAATGAGCAAATTGGTGCAGAACGGGCGTTATTTATATTGTCCAAATGGTAGCCACCTCGCTATGTGGGATGATCAGGAAGTATTTATGAATGGCGTGATTCAGTTTATTACAGATGTGGATAAGGATGCATCAAATTAAGTGAATAAATTGGATGAAATATTTATTTATCATTAATTACACTGCTATAATTTTTAAAAATATTACAATAATTAAATAAAATCCACAATACCGCTCTACTCAAAAAAATTGCCCTAAAACCTCAATCAAGAAGCTTTAGGGCATTGCAATTATTCAGTTATATCAAAAATTATTCAGCGTCTTTGTCCTCACTTTGCTCCTGTCCTTCGAGTTGCTCTTTCAATTGCGAGAACACATCCAGATCACCGAGCGTCGAGCGTTCTACACTATCTTGTGTTTTTTTCACTGCTGAACGCGTCTTCTGTTTTTCTTCGTCTTTTTCTTTCTTCACTTCTTCTTCCGCTTCGCGGCGAATGTCTTCCAGATAGCGCAAGTGCGATACCAGAATGCGCTTGTCGTCGCGGTTGAATTCAATCACTTTCACTGTCAACGTTTCTTCCACTTCTGCGAGTGTATTATCCTCTTTGCGAATATGCTTGATTGGCGCATAAGCCTCCAAACCATAAGGCAATTGTACAATCGCTCCACGATCGTCGCGGCGCAGGATGGTTGCCTCGTGATAAGAACCTACTGGGAACACTGCTTCGAAGGTATCCCAAGGATTTTCTTCGATTTGCTTGTGCCCGAGCGATAACTTGCGATTTTCTTTATCAATATCAAGGATAACTACATCGATTTTCTCGCCCACTTTCGTGAATTCCGAAGGATGGTTGAAACGCTTCGTCCAGGATAAGTCAGAAATGTGCACCATACCACCGATACCGTCCTGCAATTCAACAAATACGCCATAAGGGGTAAGGTTTTTCACCTCGCCGGCGTGGCGACTGTTGAGTGGGTAGGTATTTTCGATTTCGCTCCAAGGGTCTCTTTGCAATTGCTTGAGACTCAAGGACATCTTACGCTCTTCTCGATCAATCGTAACCACTTTCGCTTCGTGTTCCTGACCGAGTTTGAAGAATTCACGCGCATTGACGGGCTGGTTGCTCCAGGTCACTTCCGAAACGTGGATCAAACCTTCTACGCCTGGGTGGATTTCAAGGAATGCACCGTAGTCTTCGATATTGACAATCTTGCCTTTTACAGTAGAACTTTCCTGAATATCGGCATTGAGTACTTCCCAAGGATGTGGTTGCAATTGCTTCAAGCCCAATGAGATACGTTTCTTATTCTCGTCAAAATCGAGCACCACCACGTTGATCTTCTGGTTGAGTTGCAATACTTCGCCCGGATGGCTGATGCGACCCCAGGAAATATCGGTAATGTACAAGAGACCATCTACACCGCCCAGATCAAGGAACGCACCAAAATCGGTAATATTCTTGACCAAGCCTTCAAGTACCTGACCTTTTTCAAGGCCGGAGATAATTTGCTCGCGCTGCTCAGCAAGATCGCTTTCGATAAGCGCTTTATGCGAAACAACAGCATTCTTGATGGTTTCATTGATTTTCACCACCTTGAATTCCATCGTTTTACCCACGTATGAATCGTAATCGATAATCGGCTTGATGTCAATCTGCGAACCCGGCAAGAAAGTTTCCAGACCACCCGCATCCACGATCAAACCACCTTTGGTTTTGCTGATCACCGTGCCTTTTATCACCGTACCATTTTCGTAAGAATCTACAATACGTTCCCAAGCGCGCAGCAACTTCGCTTTGCGACGAGAAAGTACCAATTGACCTCGTGCATCCTCTTGCTGTTCTACATATACATCTACCGAATCGCCAATTTTCAAATCCGGAATATCGCGGAATTCAGAAAGCGGGACCAACCCATCGGATTTGTAATTGATGTCAAGCACAACATCGCCATCATTAATAGAGGTAACCTTGCCTGCCACAATTTCATTTTCCAATACAGCGGTCATCGTTGACTCGTACTGCTGAACATATTTAGCAGCTTCATCCTTCGAATATACATGACCCCGCTTACTACTCGAAGCCCAGTCGTAATCATCATGTGCACCAGAAGCGGTTTCCAATTCAATCAATTCTTCAATATCGACCACTTCCACTTCTACTTCCTCTTCATCATTTCCAGCTACTACATCTTCTGTTTCGTCTGTTACCTCAGGGGTATCTTCTACCACTTCTGTTTCCTCTGTTTTGAGGGCATCATCCAGCGTCGATTCCTCGTTTTCCTGGATGTCGTCGGTTAAATCTTTTTCTTCTAGCATTGAAAGAATGCTTTTAAAGGTGAACGAATATTTTTTAGCGGGGCAAAGGTATAACAATTCCAGGAAAAAAAGAAAGGATTTGAAAAATAAAGCTTTGGGAAGCTTATATTTGCGGCTCTATGCAAAAATGTTAAGAAGGGTTTCTATTGCAAAAGAAAAATTGTTATTTTAACACCTTCTAAAATGAAATTTTGTAAAGTTTTGTTGTTACAATAAAAACCAGATTTAAAACCAAGAAAGGTATGAGTGAACAGCGCCCCTGGCTCAAGAACTACCCAAGCGGAATCCCTGCTAATATTAACCCGGAGGAATACGCTACGGTGCTACAATTATTGGATGAATCCTTGAAAAAATATGCTGCCAAGCCTGCTTTTTCTTGCATGGGTAAGGAAATGACCTTTGCGCAGATCGATAAACTTTCGCAGAGTTTTGGCGCTTATTTGCATTCTCGTGGCTTGGAGCCCGGCGATAAGATCGCCATTATGATGCCCAATTTGCTACAATATCCGATTGCTTTATTTGGAGCGCTTCGGGCAGGATTGGTAGTAGTGAATACAAATCCGCTTTACACCCCAAGAGAAATGTTGCACCAATTCAATGATTCCGGGGCTAAGGCGATTGTTATCGTTGAAAATTTTGCGGCGAATCTCCAAAAAATTCTTCCCGATACACAAATCAAAACCATTATTATTACTAGTATTGGTGAGATGCTGGGATTTCCTAAAGGGAATATTGTCAATTTTGTGGTGCGCAGCATCAAAAGGATGGTACCCAAATTCGATATTCCCAACACGGTTTCCTTTGGCGATGCCTTGAGTCAAGGTAAAAAATTCACGATAAAGGACTTTCAGGGACATCCCGATGATACCATCTTTTTGCAATATACCGGCGGAACGACTGGCGTAGCCAAAGGCGCGATGCTGACGAATTATAATATCGTTTCCAATATGCTGCAAATGAAAGCCTGGATGTCACCTTATCTGAAAGAAGGGAGTGAGGTGGCGCTTTGTGCTTTGCCATTGTATCATATTTTCGCGCTCACGGTCAATTGCTTTGGGATGCTAGGCATCGGCAGCATGAATGTAATGGTAACCAATGCACGGGATATTGCGTCTGTACTCAAAGCCTTGAAATCCTATCCGGTTTCGGTGGTTTCAGGTTTGAATACTTTATTTAATGCGATGATGAATCACGATGATTTCAAAACGATTGATTTTAGTGCACTTAAAGTAACGGTGGCAGGTGGTATGGCATTGCAGCGTCCGGTAGCCGAGCGTTGGCAGCAACTTACAGGTTGTTTCCTCGCCGAAGGTTATGGAATGACCGAATCTTCCCCGGTGGCTTCGGCGAATCCTTTTGATGCAAAGCTTGGACGGCTCGGCACGATTGGTTTGCCTATTCCTTCTACGGATATGCGGATCGTGGATGAACAAAATAATGTGCTGGGTATAGGCGGCGTCGGTGAGATTCAAATCAAAGGCCCGCAAGTGATGAAAGGCTATTACAATCGCCCCGATGCTACTGCTGAAACCGTTGTAGATGGCTGGCTTTGCACGGGCGATATTGGCACGATGAACGAGGATGGCTTTTTCCAGATTGTAGATCGGAAGAAAGATATGATCCTGGTTTCTGGTTTTAATGTGTATCCGAATGAAATTGAGGAAGTTGTAGCAGGGCATCCGAAAATAATGGAAGTAGCTGCAGTAGGCATTCCTGATGCCAAATCGGGTGAAGTTGTAAAGCTTTTTGTGGTAAAAAAAGACCAATCGCTTTCTGAAAAAGAGTTGATCGAATACTGCCGTGAAAATATGACCGGCTACAAAGTGCCTAAATCCGTGGAGTTTCGGAAGGAATTGCCTAAGACAAACGTCGGAAAAATTCTTCGCCGTGCTTTACGAGATGAAGCAATGAAGGCTAAATCGTAAAATAGCTTACAAAAAGCGTTATCTATTCTTAAAACAAATTGCTTTTTTGGATATATTATCTACTTTGAGGTCATATTGAAAAATGAACTCCGATGAAAAGTAGATGTACAATTTGGCTCGCAAGTTCTCTCTTCTTGATCTTGAGTTTGCAATCAACGTTTGCCCAACATTCGGTCGCTCGCCAATGGAATGAAGCATTATTGAGTGCTATTCGCAATGATTTAGCCCGTCCCACGGTGCATGCGCGCAACCTTTTCCATACTTCTATTGCCATGTATGACGCTTGGGCAGCTTATGATGATCGGGCGGACACTTATTTTTTAGGTAAAACTATAGATAATTTCACCTGCCCTTTCGATGGAATTATCGCTCCTACCGATAAGAAAGCAGCACAGGAGGAAGCCATTAGTTATGCGGCTTATCGTTTATTAGAGCATCGTTTTCAAAATTCACCTGGCGCTGAAACAAGCTTAGCTCGATTAGATTCTTTGATGATGAAATTGGGTTACGATATCTCATTTGTTTCTAAACACTATGCAACCGGCTCTCCTGCTGCGCTTGGTAATTATATTGCTGACGAGCTTATCAGATTTGGAATGCAGGATAATGCTAATGAGCAAAATGAGTATAGAAATCTTTACTATCAACCAATCAATCCGCCTTTAGTGATGGCACTACCTGGTAATCCGAATATCACTGATCCAAATCGATGGCAACCATTGACGCTTACTATTTTTATTGACCAAAATGGCAATGTAATTCCACTCAATACGCCGCCTTTCCTGAGTCCTGAATGGGGAAAGGTAAGTACTTTTGCGCTTACAGATGAAGACCTTACGATTCACCAGCGCGACAATGAAGAATACTGGGTTTACAATGATCCAGGCGCGCCACCACATTTGGATACGACTACTGTTGGCGGCTTATCGGAAGAATACAAATGGAGTTTTTCTTTGGTTCCGGCTTGGTCGGGTCAACTTACAGCAACGGATAGCGTGATGTGGGACATATCTCCAGCGTCCATTGGCAATATTCAATTGAATCAATACCCAACAACCATCGAAGGTTTGCGCAATTTTTATGACCGTGAAAATGGTGGCGATATTGGCGAAGGACACGATGTCAATCCTGTTACCGGACAATCTTATATCCCACAAATTGTACCTCGAGGTGACTACACGCGCGTGCTGGCTGAGTTTTGGGCGGATGGACCCAATTCAGAAACCCCTCCCGGGCATTGGTTTACGATTTTAAATTATGTGAATGATCACCCATTAATTGAGAAAAAATTCCAGGGCATTGGCCCTGTGCTTGATGATTTAGAATGGGATATAAAGGCCTATTTTATACTTGGCGGAGCAGTACACGACGCTGCAGTGTCGGCTTGGGGCATCAAAGGTTGGTACGATTATACCCGTCCTGTGTCAGCGATTCGTTATATGGCGCGGCTGGGGCAAAGCTCAGATTCCAATTTACCTCACTACCATCCTGGAGGCATTCCATTAGTACCCGGATACATTGATCTGGTGAAAGCAGGCGATCCCTTAGCAGGAAACAATAATGAAAATGTTGGCAAAATTAAATTATATGCTTGGCGTGGGCCAACTTATATCGAAAACCCAGCGATCCAAAACGCAGGTGTTGACTGGATTTTAGCAGAGAATTGGTGGCTATCAGCGCCCGTCGTTTGTCACGCCGCCTTTTGCGGGCTATATTTCGGGGCATTCTACTTTTTCACGCGCAGCAGCAGAAGTGCTTACCTTGCTCACCGGCGATCCTTATTTTCCGGGCGGGATTGGCGAGTTTTCTGCCAAAAAGAATGAATTCTTAGTCTTTGAAGAAGGTCCGAGCCAGGATTTAATATTACAATGGGCAACCTACCGCGATGCCTCTGACCAATGCAGTCTTTCACGCATTTGGGGCGGCATCCATCCACCAGCTGACGATATGCCAGGACGCTTGATTGGTCGAAAAGTAGGTATTAACGCTTTTCATTTTGCAGAGCGTTATTTCAATATTGATAATGACGGTGATGGATTTGTTAATTATGAAGATTGCGATGATAATAATGCGATGGTGAATCCGAGTGCAACGGAAATAATAGATGGTTTGGATGATAACTGCGATGGCTTAGTAGATAATGTCGTATCCGATGTGAGCGATTTTGCCCATATAGATGCTCACCTTTTTCCAAATCCGACAATCGAGGATTTAGTAATTCATATTCAAAATGCCGATGTACTCAATGCCCGGCTTTATAGTATAGAAGGCAAGCTTTTACAGGAGAAAGCACTTTCATTTTACAATAACGAAGCGATATTGAATCTACGTAACATTCCGAAAGGGGTTTATTTTTTAAATCTTTTTGAACCAAGTGGAAAAAAGATTTTGGTGAAAAAATTGGTAAAACTTTAACCGATTTTGGTTCGTAGCAATTCGCCTGCTTTTTGTAATGTTTCTTCTTTTTTTGCAAAACAAAGCCGGATAACTTTATCGTCTCTTTTACTACTATAAAATACGGACACCGGAATAGCGGCCACGCCAAACTCAATGGTCATGCGCTTCGCAAAATCCCTATCGGCTTCATCCGAAATTTGACTATAATCAAATAATTGGAAATAAGTGCCTTTGCTTGGAAGAGGCAGTAAACGTGAGCCTTCCATTACTTTTACTAAATAATCGCGTTTTTCTTGAAAAAAGTTATTTAGTACTAAATATTCTTCAGGATTTTGTAAAAAATCTGCCAATGCATATTGCATCGGTGTATTCACACTGAAAACATTGAATTGATGCACTTTGCGAAACTCCGCCGTTAATGCCGGCGGCGCTACACAATAGCCTAATTTCCAGCCGGTATTATGAAAAGTTTTGCCAAAAGAATAAACGGCCAGACTCCGCTCGCGCAAGCCGGGATAGCGCAAAACGCTTTGGTGAGACTCACCATCGTAAATTAAATGTTCATAAACCTCGTCACTCAGAACTATAATATTAGTATTTTTTAAAATATTATATAAAGATTCTAAGTCTTCCTTATTTAAAATTGTACCCGTCGGGTTATGCGGTGTATTAATCATAATCATGCGGGTTTTAGGAGAGAAAAGTCCTTGCACCGCTTGCCAATCCACTTTATATTCAGGCGCTTTTAATTCATAAACAACTGGAATACCGCCATTTACTTCAATAGAAGGTCGATAAGAATCATACGCCGGCTCCAGAATAACCACTTCATCGCCGGGGCGCACGAATGTCGCAATCGCTGTAAACAATGCCTGAGTTGCACCTGCTGTTACTGTTATTTCATCAGGGTGAATAGAAATATCATATAATGAAGAAATCTTATGCGAAATTTGTTCTCGAAAGACAGGCAAACCGGGCATTGGCGCGTACTGATTAAAACCTTTTTGCATATAATAAGACACCAGTTCATTGAGTCGCTCCGAAGAAGGAAAATCAGGAAAGCCCTGCGAAAGATTGATCGCATTATGCTCATTGGCTAAAGTTGACATCACCGTAAAAATATTGGTGCCGACGCTGGGTAATTTTGATTGAATTTTAATATTTGTCATTTTCTATGTTTATGAGTTGAGGAGCTTAATGAGTTGAGAAGTTTAATATTTAAAGATCAAAACCGATGTCTTTACGATAATATTTATTATTAAATTGAATTTTTTCAGCGTTTTTATAAGATAATTGTAAAGCTTCGTGAAAATCTTTACCATAAGATGTAATAGCCAGCACCCGTCCACCGTTGGAGACGATCTGATTGCCCATACTTTTGGTGCCTGCATGAAAAACAATGCTTCCTTCCACTTGCTCCAGACCTGTGATCATTTTGCCTTTTTCGTAAGCATCGGGGTAGCCGCCAGACACCAGAATAACAGTAGCTGCGGCGCGCTCGTCCTCTTCGATTTCGATTTCTGAAAGCCGTCCTTCGCACATCGCTTGCATTAAAGCTACTAAATCGGTTTTCAATCTCGGAAAAACCACTTCGGTTTCGGGGTCGCCCATTCGGCAATTGTATTCAATGACGTAAGGATCGCCATTCACATTGATTAACCCAAAGAAAATGAAGCCTTTATAGTCTAAATCCGTTTTTTGAATACCCTTGATCGTGCGCTTGATCACACGTTCTTCGACCTTTTGCATCAGAACCTGATCTACAAACGGCGGATGAGAAACCGCGCCCATTCCGCCAGTGTTCGGGCCGGTGTCACCCTCGCCAATACGCTTATAATCCTTGGCTACGGGCAGGATTTTATAATCTTTTCCATCGGTAAGAACAAAGACCGAAAATTCTATTCCTGTTAAAAATTCTTCAATAACTACTTTAGCGCTGGCTTCGCCAAATTTTCCGTCGAGCATCTCTCGAAATGCTTGCTGCGCTTCGGTTATCGTGGCACAAATGATAACGCCTTTTCCGGCAGCCAAGCCATCTGCTTTGAGTACAATCGGCAATTTTTGTTGCGCGATATAATTTAATCCGGCATTCAAATCTTCTTTAGAAAATTCGCGGTAAGCGGCAGTTGGAATATCAAATTCCTGCATAAAGCGTTTGGCGTAAGCCTTGCTACCCTCAAGCAGAGCGCCCATTCGGGAGGGCCCAACAATAGCAATATGCTCCACCGATAAATCATGTTGAAAATAATCATAAATACCCCGCACCAAAGGCTCTTCGGGGCCCACCACAATCATATCAATTTTTTCGGCGATAGCTAATATTCTAACTGCCTGAAAATCAATTGGATCGATATTAATATTAATACCAAGGTCAGTCATACCGGCATTACCGGGAGCAATAATCAATTTTTCGCAAAGGGGGCTTTGTCGCATTTTCCAGGCGAAAGTATGCTCGCGCCCGCCGCTACCGAGGAGTAGAATGTTCATTGACGATGTTTTGGCAAAGTTAAAAATGTTATCGGTGTAACGGTTATTGAAGAACAAGAAACAAGCAATCAGAAACAAGAAACAATTTTTACCTTTGCAGCGATTTTAGTAAACACTGTTTCAAAACCATTATAGCATTATATCGACTTAATCCATTAATTTTCAGCTTTTTGACAAATGGTCGATGACTAATGATCAATGACATAAAACCGAGGCATGATTACTTATTTGAAAGGCATTATCACCCATAAGACGCCAACTTTCATAGTCGTAGAAGTAAATGGAGTGGGCTACCACGTTCATATTAGCCTGAATACTTATATTAAAGTCGAAAAATTAGAATCGGTCAAAATCCTTACGCAGCTTATCATCCGCGAAGATAGCCACACCCTGTACGGCTTTGCCGATGAGGCCGAGCGTACGCTTTTTTTGCATTTGATTTCGGTATCGGGCATTGGGCCATCTACGGCACAATTATTGCTTTCTTCGATGCAACCAGACGAAGTACGGGCTGCGGTGATTGGCGAAAACGATGCGGCATTTGGCAAAGTAAAAGGAATTGGTCCCAAGACCGCGAAGCGCATTATCCTTGATTTGAAAGATAAATTGGTAAAAGAATCAGGCGAGGCGCCCTTAACAATTTTGCCTCAAGACAATACAATTCGGGAGGAGGCGTTATCTGCATTAGTTGCACTGGGATTTTCCAGAATCGAAGTGCAAAAAACACTCAATAAAATTCTGAAGGAGCAACCCGCCGGTACGAACGTAGAAACGTTAATCAAACTGGCACTCAAGCATTTATCCTGATACAACGCTGGGAAAACATGGCTATCAGCGCCTGCTGAAAAGATATACTATTGCCTAAAATCCGCCCAAAAACTTTGTTTTAAGATTATAGAATAGAGATTAGAGATGTCAGAGAAAGTTAATAAGCAATCTGGCTTCCGACTTCTGACCGCTCTTTTCTAATGTTAAAATTTGATTTTCAGACAAAAAGAAAAAAGTCGCGGCGTTTATGCTGGCATTGGGAACTTAGAGAGTGGGAGATTCGGTGACTTGGTGACTAGGAGATTGGGTGACTTGGTGAATTAGTGACCAAGTGATTTTGAGACCCGACAACCATGAATATATTTAACCTTTCACGAGCTTGTAAAAGCCAGATTATCAAAACTATGAGTAGAGTACTTTTACCCTTCAGCCTCATCATCGGAATTTTTACTTTAGCGCTGAGCGTTCAGGGAGGTAATACAAATCTGGACGATCCTTATGCGTTAGCGATTGTGCAACAAGATACCCTGCCACCGATCAAAGATCGCACAGGCGATTTTCTCAATTCCGGCCCGCGAAATCCTTTCGATCTGAAAGACCCAAAAAGCGTCGAACAGACTGTAGAATATGATCCTGTGACGGGCCGCTACATCGTCACCGAAAAAATCGGTGATGAGTTCTTTCGGATGCCTACATATATGACTTTTGAGGAATATATGGAGTATCGGCGCAAGCAGGATATGGATAATTATTTTAAGCAACTGAATGGCGTGAACACGGGCAGCGGCGTAAGCGCGCTCGATCCCATCGCCAAAATTGATGTAAAAAACAGCCTGATCGATCGTTTATTTGGTGGTACTACGGTGGACATCAAACCCCGCGGTAATATTGACTTGACCTTTGGTTTGGACTATCAAAAAGTGGAAAATCCGATCCTGCCCATTCGCCAGCAACGACAAGGGCCGCTGTTTGATTTTGATATGAATATCCAAATGGATGTGACGGGTAAAATTGGTGAAAAACTCAATCTTTCTACTCGATACAATACCGGCGCTACTTTTAATTTTGACAACCAAATCAAGATTGATTATAACAGCGATTTGTTTAGTGAAGATGAAATTCTGAAAAAAATAGAAGCGGGTAACGTGAGCTTGCCTTTACGCGGAACGCTCATCCAGGGTGCGCAGAGCTTGTTTGGTTTGAAAACCGAAATGCAATTCGGGCATTTGCGCTTGACAACGGTGCTATCTCAACAAAATTCGCAAAGGGAAAATTTGCAAATTCAAAACGGAAGCCAATTGCAAGAATTTGAGGTAAAAGCCGATGAATACGACGAAAACCGCCACTTCTTTTTCTCGCATTATAATAGAAATACTTTTGAAGAGGGCTTATCAAATATGCCTCAAATCAGGAGCTTATTCAAAATTGAAAATATTGAGGTTTGGATTACCAATAATCGGAATGAAGTGGACAATGTGCGCGACATTATTGCTTTCGCCGATCTTGGCGAACCGAGTAATCTGGTAAGCCCGAATGTCATCACGCCCAATCCAAGTGCTCCAAGAGACATCGCTGGCCGCTTGTTGCCCGACAACCGATCCAATAGTTTGTATCAAGATTTATTGAATAATCCTGATACCCGCAGCATCGACCAATCGGTCAACGCTTTGCAGAATCAGTTTCGACTGCAACAAGCCAAAGATTTTGAAAAGGTAAGCGCCCGCAAACTGCAACCTTCGGAATATAATTTCCACCCGGAATTGGGCTTTATTTCATTGAATATCAACGTACAACCCAATCAGGTGGTAGGTGTAGCTTTCCAATATTCTTATAATGGGCAGACTTACAAAGTGGGGGAATTGTCTCAGAATCAAGAAACCACCAGTCCTGATACTTCGCTTAATGTGCTGTTTGTCAAACTGTTAAAAAGCACAACCCAACGTACCGATGTGCCAACCTGGGATTTGATGATGAAAAACGTTTATTCTATTGGTGCATTTCAAGTGAGCCAGCAGGATTTCCGTTTGGATATTTTCTATGATGATCCCGGTAAGGGACAAAAGCGTTTTCTGCCGGAAACAGACATTGCCGGAAAACCTTTACTTAGAATTTTTAATCTTGATAGATTAAATACACAAGGCGACCCTCAGCCCGATGGGATTTTTGACTTTGTGCCGGGGATAACGATTAATTTGGGTAATGGTCGCATCATGTTTCCAGTCCTGGAGCCTTTTGGTTCTGCCCTTCGGACACAAATTGATAATGCTGCTTTTGAACGAAAATATGTCTATCAAGAATTATATGATTCTACCCTTTTCCTGGCGCGAGAATTTCCTGAGAAGAACCGCTACGTTATCAAAGGTAGCTACAAATCAAGCGTATCGTCAGAGATTTCGCTGGGCGCCTTCAACATTCCGCCAGGCTCGGTGCGCGTGACCGCCGGAGGGCAATTGCTGAAAGAAGGTGCGGATTATGAAATTGATTATAATATCGGACGAGTAAAAATCCTGAACGATGCCATCCTTAATTCCGGTGTGCCGATCAATGTTTCTTTTGAAGACAATACCTTATTTGGTTTCCAGACTAAAACAATGGTAGGGCTTCGCGCAGATTATGAAATAGACGAAAACTTTACAATCGGTGCTACTTATTTACATCTTTTTGAACGGCCTTTTACACAAAAAGTAAATATTGGCGAAGATCCGATTAATAATAAAATTTATGGTTTAGACCTCAACCTTACACGAGAAGCCAATTGGTTGACCAAAATGGTGGACGCCATTCCGCTGATTGATACCAAAGCGCCTTCTTCTATTACCGTCAGCGCTGAAATGGCAGCATTGAAGCCTGGCCACGCTCGCGCGATCAATCAAAGCAAGGATGAAAAAGAAGGAGTTGTGTATCTTGATGATTTTGAAGGCAGTGCGAGCAGTTTTGACTTGCGTCAGCCAGTGAATCAATGGTATCTGGCGAGTGTGCCGCAAAACGATGCCGAGGATCGGAATCCCCTTTTCCCCGAAGCAAATTTGGTCAACGACTTGCGCTCAGGAGCTAACCGCGCAAAATTGAGTTGGTATCTGATCGATCCTAGTGTTCGAAACAGTCGAGATGCGCGAATCCTTATACAAGTCTGGTGCCACAGATCGAGGTCTTCCCGAATGTGCAACTCCAGCCAACCGATCTGCCGAATATTCAGACGCTGGATATGACCTTTTTCCCGAATGAAAGAGGCCCTTACAATTTCGATATACCAAGTGGTTACCCTGGTATTTCCAGAGGGGTGACGCTTCTGGGAGATCCCAACCAGCCGCTTGTTCTGAATGATCCGAAGACGCGCTGGGGTGGGATCATGCGCGCTTTACAAAACAATGATGTTCAATCTTCTAATATCGAATTCCTGGAATTTTGGATGCTCAGTCCATTCCTGGATGAAAACGATCCTCAAAATCCGGCGCAAAATTATCAGGATAAGGAAGGCGAATTGTACATCAACTTAGGGAACATTTCAGAAGATATTCTCCGCGACTCGCGCAAGTTTTTTGAAAATGGTTTGCCAGCACCCACCAATCCTGATCGGCGTGTGGATGAAACATCCTGGTCGAGAGTACCTATCGGGCAGCAGATTACGCGTGCATTTGACAATGATCCTGAAGCCCGTCTTCTGCAAGATGTAGGTTTAGATGGATTGGATAATGATGCGGAGCGTTCCAAATTCACCGACTATATTGCTCAACTGAGCGCCAGCAATCCAAACGCTGCTGCTATCGTAGCCCAAGACCCCGCCAATGATGACTATCGCTACTACCGCGATGAAACTTTTCCAACGGAGGCTGGTGTTTTGCGTCGCTATCGGGATTTCAATAATCCACAGGGTAATTCCCGCGAAAATGACGGTTCTCAGTTTGTTTCTTCTTCTACGAATATTCCTGATGCCGAAGATTTGGACAGGGATAATACTTTGAATGAGACCGAATCGTATTTTCAATATAGAATTCCGCTGAAAGCGAATCCTGCCAATCCTCGTGAGATTGATGTCAATCAGACACCTTTTATCACCGACCGCCGCGAAAGCGAGGATGGTCGCCGCGTATGGTATCGCTTTAGAATTCCATTAAACACTTCCAACCGCACGGCAGTAGGCGGTATCCGCGATTTCCGTTCGATTCGCTTTATGCGGATGTATATGCATGGCTTCCAGTCGCAAACGACGTTGCGTTTTGCTACGCTTGAATTAGTGCGCAACCAATGGCGGCGGTATCTTCAGGATTTGTCAGAAGGACAAATTGGTATCGACGAATGTGAAAATCCGGCAGAATTTGACGTGGACGCGGTGAATATTGAAGAGAATAGTGGCCGTACACCTTTTAATTATGTTTTGCCAGAAGGCATCCAGAGAGAACAGTCATTGGGCGTTTTCAATGCTTTGCAAAACGAGCAATCGCTTTCGATGGTGGTACGCGGCCTCTGCGATGGTGAGGACAAGGCGATCTTCAAAAATCTTGATTTTGATATGCGAGTGTACCAGCGTTTGCGGATGTTCGTACACGCCGAAGCATTGGATGGACAAAAAATTGAGAACGGTGAAATGAGCGTATTCATTCGCTTGGGTAGTGATATTAAGAATAATTATTATGAGTATGAGATTCCGCTGACCATGTCGGATTCGACCCGATTGAACGGCAATCCAAATTCTACAGACTACAAACTAGAGGTGTGGAAACCTGAAAATAATTTTGATTTTGCTTTTGAGCAACTGCGGCAGGTGAAGCAAGATCGCAATAATCAAGGATTTTCTTTAACACAAGTATTTTCGGATACGACCGATCAAGGACATTTTATTCGCGTAAAAGGAAATCCAAATATTGGTTATGTAAGAGTCGCCATGGTAGGTGTGCGAAATCGAGTGACTTACGACAATATATCTCATAATGCTGAGGTCTGGATCAATGAGATGCGCCTGCTGGGATTAGACGAACGCGGCGGTGTGGCAGCGGTGGCGCGCATCGATTTACAATTGGCTGATTTTGGTAATATCACTGCGGCTGGAAACTATAGCAGCATTGGTTTTGGAGCATTGGATCAAAAAGTACAACAGCGCAGTCGAAACGAGTTATTTGGTTATGACCTTGCCGGGAATTTTGAATTAGGTAAATTTTTTCCTGAAAAATGGGGTATTCGTTTGCCATTCCTGGGACAGGTTTCGCAACAAATCAAGTCTCCTGAATACGATCCTTACGATCTGGATATTCCATTAAAACAGAAACTTGAAAATACCGAAACTTCGACCGAGCGCGACTCTATCCGTGAATTGGCGCAGGATGTAACGACCATCAAGAGTTTCAATTTCACGAATGTGCGCAAAGATCGAACCGGCGGAGGTGGCGGCGGTGGTGGAGGTCAGAAAAAGCCAATGCCCTGGGATATTGAAAATTTCAGTGTTTCTTATGGTTACACCGAAACCAATCGGCGCGATCCGATCATCGAATTTGATGAGCAGAAACGCTACACGGGCGGTTTGGATTATGCTTATTCGCACGATGCCAAGTACATTGAGCCATTTAAAAATCTGATCAAGGATGATAAATACCTGAAAATTTTCAAGGAATTTAATTTCAATCCTTTGCCTAACTCCTTCACTTTCAGCACCATAATGGATCGTCGATTCGACCGTACCCGTTATCGTTTCACAGGATTGGATGATCTGAATAATACTTTTTTCAATAAGCGCTTTACCTGGGATCGGGATTATGGTTTGCAATGGAATTTGAGCAAATCCCTGAATTTGAGCTTTAACGCTTTAGCTGCTTCAGTAATTGATGAACCAGATGAACTCTGGATGCTGGAAAATGTGGATCGTGCGAATATCAAGCAATTCCGCCGCGATAGTATTTGGAACAATATCAAGGATTTAGGCCGTATGAAAAATTACCGCCATAATATAACCGTGAGCTATCAATTGCCAATTCGCCTCCTGCCATTTATGGATTGGGTGCAAGCACGCGCCAGTTATCAGGCAGATTATTCCTGGACGGCAGCTGCCTTGAATGTGGATAGCCTTGGAAATATTATTCAAAACAACCAGACGCGCCAGATTTCAGTCGATTTGAACTTTGCTAATCTATATAATAAGTTTGATTATCTTAAAAAGATAGACCGCCCTGCACCTGCGACTACCCCAGGTGCCACGCGTACTCGACCTGGCGCCCCCCCTACCCGACCCGAACCTGCGGATACCACCAAAAGGCGAAGAGAACGCGCCGAAGGTGAACCCAGCACTTTAGAGAAAATTCTGATTCGACCGCTATTACTTTTGAGAAGTGCTCGTTTCAATTACACCGAACGCCTGGGCACAATTATTCCTGGCTTCACGCCAAAGGCAGAATTATTGGGCTTGGGTTCAGGATTTGATGGACCGGGCTGGGATTTTGTGGCAGGTTTGCAACCAAATATTCGCAATCTTAGAGAAGATCAATACGGCAGTAGCGAGGATTGGCTCTATCAGAATCGCCGCTGGATTTCAGGAAATGTCTTTCTAAATCAACAAGTTGTACAAGAATATGACCAAACAATTGAGGCCCGAGTGACGCTGGAACCATTCCGGGATTTTCGGATCGATTTGGATGCCAATAAAAAATATGTAGAAACGCATTCCGAATATTTTAAAGTGCTTGAATCGGGCGCAGATTTTTCTCACGCCATTCCACAGGACATTGGTTCGATGAATGTTTCTTTCTACGCTTTGAATACGCTTTTCAGCGGTGGCGAAAAAGGCATTAAAGAATTATTTAATACATTTGAAACCAATCGGATTGCGGTTTCGCAAAGAATCGGCACAGGGCAACACATTGATCCGGACCTTGCCAATCAAGGCTATACCGACGGCTATGGCCGCACCCAGCAAGATGTGCTTGTTCCTGCGTTTTTGGCAGCTTATACCGACCAAGACCCTAATTCTATTGAGTTAGACGTCTTTAAAACCCAACCGGCACCCAACTGGCGCGTGACATACAATGGTTTGTCGCGCTTGCCACTATTCCAGGAGCTTTTCCAGAATTTTAGTTTGACACATGGTTACAAGTCCACTTTGACGGTCAACCGCTTCAATACTGGTTTGGACTATCTTCGCACGCGCGATCAAGGCGGTATTAATGAATTGAACGGCAACTTTTATCCTCGTTTGGAAATACCAGAAATTGCGATTCAGGAAGGTTTCCAGCCTTTATTGGCGATTACGGCTACTTTGAAAAACGGAATGTCGATGAATTTCGATTATAAAAAATCTCGGACGCTTGCCATGAGCTTCGTTAGTAACCAATTGAGCGAAACGCAAGTAGAGGAAGCCGTTTTTGGTTTTGGTTATCGCTTGCAAAATGTGAATATTGGCTTCCTGACCGGCAGTAAAAACAAGCGTAATCAACGAAATCGCAATAATGAACAGCAGGAACAACCGCAAAACCAGAATACGCAAACGAGACCTGGTGGTGGTGGGCAATTGCAAAATAATGATCTAGATATTCAATTTAATTTCTCATTGCGCGATGATGTAACTTTTAATCACTTGCTGGATCAAGGTGTCGTAGAACCTACGCGCGGCAGCTATCAACTGCGGTTTTCACCATCGGCAGAGTATAAAATCAATCGCCGTTTGTCCTTGCGGTTATTCTTCGATTATAATCGGAATGTGCCCAAGACTTCTGCGGGTTTCCCGCGTACCGAGGCATCCGGTGGTGTAGTGGTGCGCTTCCAGTTGCAATAATTGGATGACTGGATAATAGAATGATCGAATATACATTATCTTAATCGATCATTCTATCATTCAATCAATCATTCATTCTTCAAAAACCTCGTCCTCACAAAACATTTCCATACGAACAGACGTTTTTTGTGTGCAAAATTTAACAATTGATAATCGATTGTTGATTTGGCAATTGCTTGATTGGCAGGCGTTAAATGTCTGTTAAAGTACAACGGAGCATCCTTTGAATCTCTAAATTTGTAAAAAACGTTAATTTTAACATTTGAGATTCACTCCTGTGCAAAAAAAATTCGATGAATAAAAAGGCAATCTGGCTGATTATTGGTTTGATGAGTGCTGCCGTCATAGGCGTATTATGGCTGCAGATGAGCCTTATTTTTACGTCCATTCGCGTCAATGAGGATAAATTTGAAAAAGATGTAATGGATGCCCTCAAGACAGTGGTACGCTACCTGGAAGAAGAGGAGCGACGGGAAGTTTTCAGCCATTCCTGGAATGGTTTTTCTAAAAGTTATTTTCAAAAAGAAATAGCGGCAGCGGGCTTCGAGGAAGGATGGATCAAGCTGGATGAATTGACCGATAAATCTTTCGGGTCTAATAATATTTTGGATAATCTCTTGGAGGATTTTTATAATACATGCAATTGTCCTGAATGCGTTACGAATCGAGATAAAGCCTCTCAAACGTTATTAGCTTATTATCAACAAGGGATGCAGAGTATTCCGCTGGCGGAGCGCGTGGATCTTAAACATTTACAAATGACCTTGCGGCAGGAGTTGGCGAATAGAGGCATTGATATTGGTTATAATTTTGGTGTTTTTTCTAAAGAAACCAGCAGTTTTGTAATTGTGGACGGGCATTATGTAGTGGAAGAGGCACAGCCAACTGAAATCCTACCGGGCTATAAAAATATATATAATTCGAGTTTTCGAGCGAATATGTTTCCAAAAGAAACACCTTCGCCGGGTTTGCTCATGGTGCATTTTCCTAATAAAAATAACTATGTGTGGCGCTCCGCCTGGCTAAGTTTTGTGGGCACATTGCTTTTTACTGCTATTATTTTGTTGTGTTTCAGCTATACAATCAATGTCATTTTGACGCAAAAGAAAATCTCGGAGATGAAGAATGACTTCATCAACAACATGACCCATGAATTCAAAACGCCAATTGCGACGATTTCCCTGGCAGCAGATTCGATTACCAGCCCGATGATTTCTAATAATAGTGACAAAGTGCGGCGATTCGCCAACATAATAAAACAGGAAAATATTCGTATGAATAATCAAGTGGAGAAAGTGTTGCAGATGGCAGTAATTGAAAAACAGGATTTCTCCCTAAAACTGGCGGAAGTGAATTTGCATGAAGTGATCGAATACGCCATTGAAAATATAGGGTTGCAAGTAGAAAAGCGCTCCGGCATGGCCAAAGCGGTTTTGGAAGCTACCAATCCTATTGTACAAGGCGACTTGACGCATATTTCAAATATCATCAACAACTTATTGGATAATGCCAATAAGTATTCCCCCGAAAATCCAGAAATAACAGTGCATTCTCGTAACGTATCCGGCGGCGTGGAAGTAACCGTAGAAGATAAAGGAATGGGAATGAGCAAAGAAGCCAGAAAGCATATTTTCGATAAATTTTATCGGGTGCACACAGGTGATTTGCATGATGTAAAAGGCTTTGGTCTGGGCTTGAGCTATGTGAAAGCCATGATGACCGCCCACAAGGGCAATATTGATGTAAAAAGCGAATTGGGCAAGGGCAGTAGTTTTATATTGTTCTTCCCTTTTAAAGTAGAAAATAAGTGATGATGTAATTGGTTATCGGATATTATTTATCGGGTGTAATTCGTTTTCATATTATTAATTCTGTTTTGTTATTCTATTCAAAGCTAATTAATAACCGGTATCCAAAAACAGTCACCCAAAAGAAAAAGATGGCAAACAACAAAATCCTATTGGTGGAAGTTGACCAAAACTTCGGCGATGTATTAAGGTCTTATCTTGAAATGCACGATTATGAAGTAATGTTAGCCACCGATGGGGTACAGGGATTGGAAAGTTATAAAAAAGGAAATTTCGATCTTTGCATTTTCGATGTAATGATGCCTAAAAAAGATGGCTTTACTTTGGCAAAAGAAATTCGGGAAAAAGACACCGAAATGCCGATTATTTTTCTGACTGCCAAAACCATGAAGGACGATGTGCTCAAAGGCTTCAAAATTGGCGCCGATGATTATATCAGTAAGCCTTTCAACTCGGAAGAATTATTATATCGAATCCAGGCAATCTTGAAGCGCAGCCAGCAAAAACCCGATCCTAAGGATGAAATTAAAGAATTTTATATAGGAAAGTATCATTTTAATTATCCTTTGCGTATCTTAACGTTTAGTTTTAGTGGCGAGGAAGAAGAAAAAATCAAATTATCGCCCAAAGAAGCGCAACTTTTGCGTATGTTTGCAGTACATTTAAATGATATTTTGCCGAGATCGGAGGCTTTGACGAGGATTTGGGGAGAAGATAATTATTTCACGGCGCGTAGTATGGATGTTTTTGTTACAAAACTGCGTAAATATTTAAAGCGCGACGAAAATATTGAAATCGTTAATATTCATGGCAATGGTTTTCAGTTGCTTGTAAAGGAAGAAGAAAAAGCTTAAAGATTTTTCATAAAGATTAGTTTTTGGGATTATGATTACGGGTTGTGCAGCCAAGTGCTGCCAACCCCTTTTCTTTTTATCGCAATTCTAATAAAGCAACGCTCTCAATATGATGCGTATGCGGAAACATATCAACAGGACGCATTTTTATTACATCATATTTAATACTTAGTAAATGTAGATCACGCGCCTGTGTGGCAGGATTACAACTTACGTACACGATCTTCGGGGATTCCAATTGAAGCAGCATTTCTACTACTTGTGGATGCATTCCGGCGCGAGGCGGATCGGTAATCAATGCATCTGGTTTGCCATATTTTTCTACAAAATCAACAGTCAAAATATCTTTTACATCACCGGCATAAAAAACGGTATTATTAATATTATTTAGTTGTGCATTTTCTTTAGAATCATCAATCGCGGCCTCGATTTCTTCGATGCCTACTACCTGCCGACAATATTGAGCGAGGTATAAAGCGATGCTTCCTACACCCGTATATAAATCATATACATTTTCATTACCTTGTAAATCAGCAAATTCCACCGCAGTATCATACAAAGCTTTACCCTGGCGAGTATTGGTTTGGAAAAAAGATTTTGGACTAATTTTAAATCGCACATGCCCCAATTCTTCTTCGATATAACCTTTACCATCCCATGTAAACATTTCCAAATCCATTAAGTAATCATTTACTTTTGTATTAATACAATAGCAAATAGTTGTAATATCCGGAAAGCGTTTTAAAACAGCATCCAAAAAAAGCTTCGTTTTTTTATTATCTTCTTCACCAAAACTAAACACCAACATCACTTCGCCCGTCGTAGTTGTACGAACCACCACGCTGCGCAAAAATCCTTCCTTTGATCTGGTATCATAAAAACTTAAATCCTGATTGAATGCAATGTGGCGAATTTCATTCCGAATTTCATTAGACGGGTCAGGCTGTAACCAACAATGCTGAATATCCACAATTTTATCGAATTCGCCGGGGCGATGAAACCCCAAGCCATTACGATGAATTAAATCCTCGCCTGTGCCGATTTCTTCTCTGGTCAGCCAGCGTTTGTTGGAAAAAGCAAATTCTAATTTATTTCGATAATATTGCGTTTCTGATGCAGGTAAAATCGACTGAAAATCATGTACTTGTACTTTGCCAATGCGTTGAAGCGCATTTTCTACGACCAATTGCTTATGCCTTAATTGCGCCTCGTAGCTCAAATGTTGCCACTTGCAGCCGCCGCAAAGGTTATAATGTTCACAAAAAGGCTCGACCCGATCTTTGGAATATCGATGAAAATGTAAGGGCTTACCTTGCATGAATCCTGCTTTCTTGTGCAGCACCAGTACATCTACGATATCGCCGGGAGCAACGTTTTCTACAAAAATTACTTGCCCATCAGTCGTTCGTCCTACGCTTTTGCCCTTATCGGCAATACCAGTAATTTCAATATGCTGTAAAACTTTTTTCTTTTTTGACTTCATTCACCTTTAAATATTGACAATTTAAGATTTTAGAGATGCAAAAGTCGAACAATTCCATCGTAAATCGTCGTTCGTACCTCGTACTTTTTAATCAGCGCGTTAAAACGATATAATCCCGAATCAAGGTTTTTAAAAACTCGATTTTATTCTTGGGTTTGTCAGAAATATCGAGCAAAGTGGTCAAATGCACTACGGCTTCGTCGACGGCTTGTTCGTGCGCGGGGTTAGGATATTGGCGGTAGCGGGCGATGAGATGCTTGATTAATAACATATCTTGTTCGCTGAGGCGACGCACTTCAGGATAAACGGGTTGATAATTTTCAATCGAACTGATTTTTAAAATATCTTCCAATCGAAATCGCGCCTGGGTTCGCGCTTTGATGACAGTTGTATTGGCCGTCATATCCCCAAGGCGTTGATTCTTAGGGGAAGAGCTAATCAATAAAGCTGCCAGCACACCTAACGAAGCCAAACTATCGATCATGTGAAATATAGCACGCAAAAAATAATCGCTCAGGCCCGGCTCAGCGCCATCTACCCTTACCACCTTGATTCCCAGTGCCTTTTTGCCCCAGGATTGCCCATTGGCAAATATTTCCGAAAAAAACTGGTATGCCATAAATCCTACAATTGGCAATAAGCCATAAATAAAGCCGCCCAACATACCTCCCAAAAGTGAGTCCCCGAAAGCGCCGATCATCAAAATCAATAAAAGATAATAAATCGCCAGCACGATAAGCCCATCCACCAGAAAGGCCAAAGCGCGCTCGCGTAAAGAGGCGAGTTCGTATTCGATAGTCACGTTTTGGGTAGTGCGGATGTCTATGGTTTGCATAATTTGTTGAGATGACAGAAGCCAGACACAAGCGGTCAGACTTTTCTTAAAAGTAATATTATTTTACAAAAATAGGTTTTTGGGTTGGTGCAGAGTGTTGTAATTGCGAAAATATTTTCATAAAATGCACCTCTAACTTTAAGATGAGGGAAGTCAGAAGTGGGATGTCAGACTTCTCTGCTCCAAACTCCGACATCTAAAAAAAATGCGAGAAACAAGTTTTATTCGACAAAATAGGCAAAAGTGGCAAGAGTTTGAATCTGTGCTCGATGGGCAATACCACGATCCCGATAAACTGAATGATTTATTCATCCAGATCACCGATGATTTATCGTATTCCCGCACGTTCTACCCCAACCGCTCGGTACGCGTTTATCTGAATGGCCTGGCGCAAAGGATTTTCTTTACCATTTACAAAAGTCGCCGCTCGCCGCTCAAGCGTTTTATGCAGTTTTGGCTGGAAGAATTGCCTTTATTAGTGTATGAAGCCCGGCGCGAATTTCTGCTGGCGTTTTTAGTCTTTTTACTTTCCTTTGGCATTGGCGCATTTTCGAGTGCAATGGATCCGGAATTTGTAAAAGTGATTCTTGGCGAAGGTTATGTCAGCATGACCTTAGAAAACATTGAATCGGGCGACCCGATGCGTGTGTACAAGCAGCGCGGGGAGTTCGGAATGTCATTGGGCATCACCGCCAATAATCTTTGGGTAGCATTTCTCACTTTTGTGATGGGCGTCTTTTTTGCCGTAGGCAGCATTGCTATTATGATTCAAAACGGCATCATGGTAGGGGCTTTTCAGTATTTTTTTATCGAAAAAGGCTTGTTCTGGGAATCCTTTCTCACCATTTGGATACACGGTACCTTGGAGATTTCAGCGATCATTATTGCAGGCGCAGCCGGCATTACGATGGGCAAAGGGCTTGTATTTCCGGGCACGCATACGCGGGCACAAGCTTTCCAGCGTTCAGCGCGACGAGGCGTAAAGATTATGGTGGGCATTGCTCCGATCATTATTTTGGCAGGTTTCATCGAAGGTTATTTGACAAGGCATACGGACACGCCTGATTTTGTAAGAGGCTTATTTATTCTGGTTTGTTTTCTATTTGTTTTGATATATTTTGTCTGGTACCCATTTGTAAAAGCCAGAAACAGAAGGGTTGATCAAAAATTATTGGATGTTAAAATCCCAGCCGATCGTGCGCAAGAATTGGACTTTACTTTGGTGAAATCTTCGGGTGAAATCTTTGGGGACGTATTCATTTTTTATACTAAGTATTTTGGCAAAATCGCATTCCTATCCTTTGTTAATGCACTTTTCTTTAGTGCAGGCGCTTTCTTGTTATCAGGATTTGATTTGTCTGGCAAGTTCATTTTTCCGGCACAACTATTCGGCACATTTAAAGCATTGCCACAGTTTTTTAAATCTGATCAAATATTGGGGCTTCCTTTTTTAAATCTTATTGTATTAAGCGCTTTGCTCACAGGCACTTACGCCTGGCTGCGCCGCGAAAACAAAAAAGGACAGAGAAGTACGCGAGCAGAGATTTTTGCTGCTTTCGCTAAAAACATGATAGCAATTAGTCCAATTTTAATAGCCCTGTATTTTTATCAATTTTATACACCTTATTTAATACTTTTATTAATTCCTATATCATTATTATGGGCTTATGTAATGCAAGTCGAAAATATTAATATTTTTCAAGGGCTTCGACGTACTTTTTTATTATTACAAAATAATTTGGGCAAAACCCTTGGTTTATTGGTCGTGCTTTTATTGGTAGGACTACTATTTTTCCTTATCAACGATACGATGGTGCTTTGGTTTTATCTTGATTTGGTGAGCTGGGTTGTTTATTTAGACGATGTAATGATGCAGCAAGTAAGTGCGATTTTACTTACTTTTACTGCTATGCTGGTATTGCAATTGGTGCTGGTGCTTTTTCTTAGCGGATTCGGTATGATGTATTATACCCTGCGAGAAATTGCCGAAGCCACGCACCTGCGTGAACGTATTCAAGATATTGGATTAGCAAAGCGAATTAAAGGATTGGAGCAGGAGGCATAATAAACTGGGTGATAGGGTGAATTTAAATTTCAAGAAATGATTTCAAGAGTTTTTATAATATTGATAATAATATTAATTATTTTTCCGATAGGTGCGGATGCACAAGCATCGGAAGAATCTTATTTGCAAGTAGAAGTCGAACCGCATGAATTCAGTAAAACCGACTGGGAACGTGCAAAAAAAGGTATTGATTACTCGGCGGATCGGGAAAAAGAGCGCAAAAAAGAAGAAAAAAATAAAGAAAAGGAAAAAGGAAATAATAATTCTTTTTTTCAAGGCGGCAATGCTTCGGGTATCATGAAATTCATTATTATTATAATCGGTGCAGCGGTTTTATTATTATTGATACGAAGCTTATTAGGTTTAAATAATCCAAAAAATAAAAAAATTGGCAAAAAAGTTATTGCAATAGATTTACAACGAATTGAGGAAAATATTCACGAAGCCAATCTGGATGATTTTATTCAACAAGCAATTGAAAATCAAGATTTTGCATTAGCGGTTCGCTTATATTATTTAGCTATTTTAAAAGAATTATCATTAAAAAATATGATATTTTGGAAAAAAGATAAAACGAATAAAGATTACCTCCGCGAAATGCGTCCATCAACATTATTTACACCTTTTCGGGAAACAACTGCCATTTTTGAGCGTATTTGGTATGGTGGCAGCCCAATATATGCGCCTGATTTTCAGCGCTTAGAACCGAAATTCCGAGCGATAATGCAACAAATCCACGCCATTTCAAGCCCAGCGATCAAATGAATAAACGCCATATTTTAATCATATTTGGCATCCTTGCCGTTTTTGCCATCCTGATTTTCTTGCTGTGGCCAAGGCCAAGCAATCGTTTTAGCTGGCAACCTAATTATAAAGCCGAAAACAAGCAACCTTATGGCGCTTTTATTATTGCCGAATTACTCAAGAATTACTTCCCCGACAAAGGCTTTGAAATATTGCGCGACAGCGTGAATGGCAACCTGCCTGAAGATAGTTTATTACATGCAAATTATATTTTTATAGGTGAAGCATTATATATGGATTCGGTGGATATGGAAGCCTTGCTGGCCTTCGTTGAAAATGGGAATACGGCATTTATTTCCAGCCTCACGATTCCAAAAGATTTAATGGATTATTTATATTATGATGAATGTCATTATGAAGAATGGTCGGATTATAATATCTTCCAAGATACGATGGTTCAGTTAAATTTATATGATCCGAAGTTACACACAAAAAATAATTTTTATTACAAATATGTTTATCGCAATAAACCAAGGGTTTATGATTGGTCTCATTTTAATAATGATTATTTCTGTGAAGGCGACCTTGAGCCGCTTGGCGATTTAAATGATACGCTTATTCATTTTGCAAGAATAAATTATGGTGATGGTGTATTTTATTTACATACTGTGCCCATCACATTTACTAATTATCATTTATTGGATAGTAATAGTTTGGAATATGCGCATCGGGTATTTTCATATTTGCCGGAAGGCAAGATTTATTGGGATGAGTACAGCAAAACCTTTGAAGCGCTTGGGCGCTACCGCAATGATCCCTGGAGTCGGAGTCTTTCTAAGGAAAGTCCTCTGCAGTATATTTTGAGTCAGCCACCGCTTACCTGGGCTTGGTATTTGTTGATCGCGATAGGCTTATTATTTCTTTTATTTCGCACCAAACGCAGGCAGCGCATCATTCCTGTGTTAGAGCCGAATGCGAATACTTCGCTGGAATTTGTTTCTACTATCGGACGATTATATTTTATGCAAAACAGTCATAAAAAACTGGCCTTGCAAAAGATGAAATTGTTTCTGAACTTCGTTCGAGAGCGATACCACCTGCGTGGGCAGGAATTGGATGAAGAATTTATACAAAAATTGATCGCCAAATCAGAAGTGCCGCGCGAATTGATTGATAAAATCTGGCTGATGCACAGAAACATTACTAATTCCAGTATGATGACCGAAAATACTTTGATTGATTTTCATCAATTAATGGATCAATTTTATAAAACGTGTAAATAACTTAGCCCCTGGTTTTAACGAGGGATAATATGAAATAAAAATATCATGAGTGAAGAATTTGATACCAACGAACACCTGGAAAACCAAGCAGAATCACAAGCCCAGGAAACACCTACGCCATTGGGCGAAAGCGCAGAGCAATCTATTTTGCAGAATCGGCTTGACTTGAGTCCTATCCGGCAGGGCGTGGACGCGATCAAAGCAGAGATTCAGAAAATTATCGTTGGGCAGGATGAAGTCATCGATTTGTTGTTGGCTTCCATTCTTTCCGGTGGGCATGTGCTGCTGGAAGGCGTACCTGGCATTGCTAAAACCCTCTTAGCCTCGCTGTTATCCAGAACAATGCTAGTCGGATTTTCGAGAATTCAGTTTACACCAGATTTAATGCCAAGCGATGTGTTGGGTACGACTGTGTTCAATATGAGGACTTCGGAATTCTCGTTTAATCACGGCCCGATTTTTTCAAATATTGTACTAATCGATGAAATCAACCGCGCGCCAGCCAAGACGCAAGCCGCGCTGTTCGAGGTGATGGAGGAATATCAAATCACGGTAGATGGCACGACTTACCCAATGAATTTTCCATTTTTTGTGGTCGCTACGCAAAATCCTATTGAACAAGAAGGTACGTATAAGCTCCCCGAAGCACAACTCGACCGTTTTTTGGTGAAAATCAATATGGAATATCCAAAATTGGACGAGGAAAAAGCCATTTTATATCGCTTCCGCAATGATTTTAAAATCCAGCAAAAAGAAGATGTAAAGCCCGTTTTCAACGCTGAAGATATTCGCAAAAGTCAGGAATTGACAGAAAAAGTGTTTATCCGCGACACGCTGTTGGATTATATCGCTGCCATTGTACACGACACGCGCAATAATGGCGACTTGTTCCTGGGTGCTTCGCCGCGTGCTTCACTGGCGATTTTAAAAATGGCAAAAGCAATGGCTGCACTTTACGGACGCGACTTTGTGACGCCGGATGATATTCAATACGTTGCGTATCCTGTTCTAAATCATCGTATTATCCTTACGCCGGAGCGCGAAATGGAAGGCTATGATACTAAAGATGTAATCAAGGATATTATTCAAAAAATTGAAGTGCCGAGATAAAAACAAGCCACGAGCCGCAAGCGACAAGACCTCTTGTTTCTTGCAGCTTGTGGCTTGCAGCTTTAAATATGAAAAACCTCTTCCTCACCAATCGTTTTTTCTGGCTGCTGGGCGCGTTGATCGTGCTGTTTGCGGGGAGCTTCGCCTTTCTTTATTTGTTTCCGATGGTGCAGGCTTTGTTCGTATTATTCCTGGCAATCATTGCATTAGATATTTGGATATTATTTAATAAAAATGTGCAGGTAGATGCTGGCCGAGAATTACCGAAATTATTTAATCTTGGCGATCAAAATCCTGTGAAATTACATTTATATAATAATTCCAACATAAAACTAAATATCAGTATCATAGATGAACTGCCGATTCAATTTCAAATACGCGATTTTGAAGAAAAAATAAGTTTAGAACCCGATGAAAAGCGCAGCATTCAATACGAATTGCGCCCGACGGAGCGCGGAGAGTATGCTTTTGGGGCGATTAATTTATACTTGGGTTCGACCATAGGATTAATACAGCGTCGCTTGCGTTTTGAAGCGGATGCAAAAGTACCTGTTTACCCTTCGATTTTACAGATGAAACAGTTTGAATTGAGGGCTTTCAATCGAGTTTCGCAGTTTCAAGGCATTAAAAAAATGCGCCGCATCGGGCATAGTTATGAATTCGAGCAGATCAAAAACTACGTGCGCGGCGACGATTACCGAAGCATCAACTGGAAAGCGAGCAGCCGACGCTCTGATTTAATGGTGAACCAATACGAGGATGAACGTGCGCAGCAAGTGTACAGCATAATCGATAAAAGTCGAGCTATGCGCCTGCCTTTCAATGGTTTAAGCTTGATGGATTATGCTATTAACACTTCGTTGGTGATTTCCAATATTGCTTTGCAAAAATACGACAGGGCCGGCTTGATTACTTTTTCTGATAAAATCGGTTCGACGGTAAAAGCAGATAACCATCCAACACAGTTAAATAAAATTTTGCAAGCGTTATACAAAGAAAAAGAGCGACATCTGGAGTCCAATTACGAATTATTGTATCATGCGGTACGCAAACTGGTGAATCGCCGAAGTCTCTTTGCTCTTGTACACCAATTTTGAGAGCATGTACGCGCTGGAACGCGTGCTGCCGCTGCTGCGCAAGATCAATACCTTCCATTTGCTGGTGGTAATTTTCTTTGAAAATACCGAAATCCGCGACTTCGCCCGAAGCAAAGTAGAAACCTTGGAAGATATTTATCATCAGACCGTTGCGCAAAAATTCCTCGCCGAAAAATCACAGATGGTGCAAGTACTCAATCAATATGGCATCCAGGCGGTACTCACCGCACCGGAGGATTTGTCGATCAATACGATTAATAAATATTTGGAATTGAAGTCGAGGGGCTTAATTTAGCAGCTCCGATTGACAATCGGCGTTACATTACCTCAAACTCCGTCCTTCTATTCCGTTGCCGCCCCTCTTTCGTATCGTTGCTATCAATCGGCTCACTTTCACCGAAACCTTTGTAATTCAATCGATTAGCTTCAATACCGTTTTGAATCAAATAATCGTACACCGCTTTAGCGCGCTGCTCAGAAAGCTTCAAATTGGCGTAATCAGAGCCAACATTGTCGGTATGGCCATTGATACGAATTTTCATTTGAGGATTCTCACTCAGCAAGGATTTCAGGCGATCCAACTCATTTTTCGATGTAGAAAGTAGCGCTGCAGAAGCAGTTTCAAAAAATACATTGCGTAGCACGATTGGCTTGGCTTTCAGGGATTCTGTCGCATCGGGCTGCCCTTCGGGAATAGGGATCAATCCAATTTCCAATACAAAAGGTTCAGCGCTGGATTTTATTTCTATCAAATTAAAGTTTTCCGAATGAAATAAGTATCTGGTTTTGTTTACATTAAGCGCATATTCTTTTCCCAAAGGCAAGCACACTAAAAATTCGCCTTCGCTATCCGTTTCAGAGGAAGCATATATTTGGTCGGTTTTTAAATCCGTGAACTCCACTTTTGCGACAAGCGGTGTTTTGGTATTTTCATCAAAAACCCTGGCTTTCACGTAAGTCACTGGATCCGGGCGTGCCGCCTCGTATAATTCAAAAGTAAAAATATCCGAATTTTTCCGAGCGAGGATAATCGAAGGATTATTGCTGTTATCATCAGCTTCGTCGCTGGCGTAGTAAGCGGTTTTGCCGTCCAAACTCACGATAAATGCACCTTCATTGGCGCGGGTATTGATGGGATAGCCCAAGTTCTGCGGCTTTCCCCAAGTGCCATCGGCTTGTTTTTTTGCAACATATAGATCAAAGCCGCCAATAGCGGGATGCCCTTTCGACATGAAGTAAAGCGTTTGCCCATCTGGATGTATAAATGGTGCCTGGTCGTCCTCTGTGGTATTGATATTTTTACCCAGATTTTGCGGCTGACCCCAGTGACCATCTGCTTGCCGATAGCTCACCCAAAGATCGTTTCCTCCCAGTGATCCGCTCCGATTGCTTGCAAAATAAAGCGCTTTGCCATCAGCTGAAAGCGAAGGCTGCGATTCCCAAGCACCAGAATTGATTGGTGGCCCAATGTTCTGAGGCTTCGTCCATTTCCCTCCTTTTGATTCTGAATAGTACAAATCACAACGCCCCATGCCGCCTTGCCGCTCGCAAGCAGTGAATACGAGCAGTTTGCCATCGGCTGAAATACTTTGCGCACCTTCGTTTAAAGGTGTATTGATATTTTCGATTGGTTGACTTTTCTGCCATTCGCCATTCACTTTTTCGCTGAAGTAAAAATCTTCCTGACCATTCACATAAGCCGTAATGACTAAAAACTGCTCATCGGCGGTAAGCGAAGGTAAATACTCAGGATTTGGCGAGTTGATATTGGAATTCAATCGTTTAGGTTCAAATGGTACTGGATGTTTGACGGCTTCGACAGCAAATTGACAGTTTCCTAAATATCCTTTGGCTCGACTTTTCTGACGCTCATTCCGAGCATTGGATTGTAAAAAACGTTCCAACCAGGGAATGGCTTCTGCAAATTTATCTTGATTATAATAAGTCAAAGCCAATTGGTAAAACACAGCGGGATCGTAGTTTTCATTCAAGGATAAAGCTTTTTTATAAGCTATTTCCGCTTCAGAATAAGCATCTTGTGTGTATTTAATCGCTGCCCACCGAATATGACCATCAATAAAAGTGGAATCTATTTTAAAAATCTTTTCCAATTCTTCTAAGGCCTCTTCAAAATGCTCCGCCACCGTGAAGTGTTCCACACGTTCCCAGGATTTAATTACCTTATTATCAGCTGTTTTTTTAGTAGTATAATTTTGTGAAAAACTTACTTGAAATGTAAATAATAGTAAATAAAGTGAAAAATAATATTTCATAGCATTTGTAATTGTTGCAAAGGCTATTACGAAAAGGAGAGGGATTTTAGTATACCATAGAGATGTGGCGCATTTCCAAAATGTGCCACATCTAGAATTATTATGATCAAAAGTCCATACCCAGCGAAATATAAAGTCGAGGATCTAATACCTGTCGAGTCTCAATGCCCCAGGCGTAATCCACTCTGATGAAATAACCAAATAGCACACTTCTCACGCCGCCGCCATAGCCTGCTACGATTGGGTCGCGGAAGTAATTAATTTTAATCGTAATATCATTGCCATTCGGTATGATCTTGGTATTCAAGGGACTATCTTCGCTAAATGGATCGGTACCCGTCCAGGCAGTGCCTACATCAAAGAAGCCAACCAACTGGAAATTGCGCAAGAATGGCGATTTGATCCGATTGGAAATCATTCTGAAAACAGGGAAACGCAACTCGGCATTAGCCACCACGTAAGAATTCCCGTTACGAATATTCGTACCGAAGCCGCGCAGATTGGTCGCCAGCGTTTGGAAAGAAATGGCATCGCTGCCCAAAGCAGGGATAGGAATATCATCTTCCTGTGAAGGGAACAACCAATTGTCCACCCCGCCAAGAAAATAAAGCATGCGTTCAGAGCCAAAAGACGCAGCCCCTGCAAGCCTTGTGGCAAGCACTCCATATTTTGTAATGCGTTGATAATGTCGCGCATCGAAACCGACGATACCCATTGCGCCTTTAGCAAAATCAAGGCTAGTGCCTTCGTTGCCTCCAATGCTGAGGTCGAACTTCTTCACCGCTTCCACAAAAATCTTGTACCGAGTACCATTTTTGATATTCAAAGCAACGTCAAAAGTATTGTCAAATACATATTCCAGCTTGAGTCCGGCGCGTTGATCACTACGAGTGGGGTCGCCTAAGACAAATTGCCCGCCCAAGGTATCGGCATAAGTCGCCAAATGCGTCACGCGGTCGCGGCGAATCGTTCCAGTGGCACGGATGCTGCGGAAAATGTCGAGCGGATAGCGCAATCCAACTTGCCCCAGCAAAATATTGACCTCTCGGCGGTCGGGTACATAGAAATTGCTTTCTTCGGTATAGCGATTATTACGGCGATAAATAGCGTAGCGCTTGTCCAAGCGTTTTTTCTTATCGTGAAAAACCAAAAAATACTCAGAACCATTGAAAGTAGTGGGAATGCGAATGCCACCTTCAAATTCGTAATCCTCGAATAAGTCTTTAAAATTCGCTTTCATCAAAATGCCCGGAGGTGGATAGTTGAATCCATCGGGATTGGCAGCAAAGGTTTCCATCCCTTCAAAGAGCAAACTATTATCCAACTGCGTAGTGACAAAATCCGTGCGGAACTGCAAACGGTAAGGCGTAATGCGCGCAGGACGGAATCGATACAGGGGTTTTGCTTCAGGCTCTATGCTAATTTTTGGTAGCTCACCCGGCAACACAATACTGATGTTTCCTGGCTGCTCTTCTACTTGTTCAGCTTGTTTTTCCTCTTTCTTGGGTTCTTCTACTTGTACTTGTGCCGGCTTTTCTTTTTCTTCAAATCGCGTTTGAAAATAATAATTATCAATATCAATTTTGCTTGTGTCTTGCTTTGTTTCCTGAGGTTTAGGGATTGTATCCTGCTTTACGGGCGGCTGTTCGACTGCTTGTGGCTTAGGTGCTACAGGCAACAGCATGGACGATATTTCCTCTCCTTGGCGACGTAATTGATTGATTTCCCGTTGTCTATGTCGACTGAGAAGCGGCGTTACCACTTTGCCGGTGTCCATTTCCAGCCAATACAAATGTGATTTGTCATCTTGTATAACCATCTCGACCATCCGACCGGAACGCGGCGAAGTATGCTGGGTTATGATGCTCCTATTATAATTAGAACTAGGATGATTAATCGCTCTTTGTTTGATAACGGGGCGAATAATAATCGTATCAATCAAAGTTGAATCCAATGCTGCCATGGTAGAATCCGCGTGCAAAATAATCTCGGTGCCGTCGGTCAATGAAATCAACTGTTCCATGTGATGCACGTAATCCTCCAAATAACCCATCTCGCGATTATTAACACCTGAGCGATCACTTAAATATGTAAAATAAGTAGTATCAACGGCTTCTGGTTCGCGTTCATCCGCAAAGGGCGTATCGGTTATTTGTACCAGTTCATTTGTCCTGTTTTCAAGATCATAATAAAAAATATCAAAATTTCCCGTTGGAAGAATCGTATCCAAATTCATCGGCAAAATCAATGAATCCGGGCGATTGGAGGCAAAAAGAATCCCTTTTTTATTGCGAATATTTACAATGGTAGCGTCCAGATCATCATAAAAATCATTCGTAATGCGCTGTGATTGGCGCGTATTTTGATAATAAATGTAAATATCCGAATAACCGCGCACCGTTGCCGAGAAGGCTAAAGCATTGGGGTCAATATATTCCACACTATTCACGCGCTGGTAGTGCGTCGAAAGATCTTCTGTATTGAATTTTTTGCTGGCAATCGCATAAGTGATCAATTTTGGCGCATCGCGTTTTTCATAAAGAATCGCAATATCCTGGCTCGTAGGACTCCAGGCAATGATCGGATAATTATAATCGGTGGCTTGAAATGGATTGCGGAATCCTTCTTTCAAAATTAATTTCCGTTCTCCCGTTTGAACATCTTGCAAATAAATCGAAAAGCGCCCGATTTCATTCAGCACATACGCTATTTGGCGACCGTTAGGGCTAATTTTCACTTGCGAAATCGGCAGGTTGCGTCTATTTTTAACAGCAATCTCCTGCCCCACAGGCTGATCGCGTTGGCCATCTTCTACCGTATAACGTTTTTTGAAATATTGTAACCAACTCTCTGTGATGATATTATAAGAACTTCCTAATACATAAAGGAAGCCGCTCTCGATGCTGCGATTGATGCGCGTGAGGTACAGTAAGTTAGAAACCGTTGAGTTCCCAAAATTTTCAGCGATATAATACCAAAGAGCGTGCCCTACCAGTTTTGGATTCTCTTCTGCGAATTTGTCAAAGTTTTCAAAATCCTCATTCATAATGACATCCCGCAACTGATTGTCCAATTCTGTATTCCATTCTTCCCCGGCGTAAGACGACAAACCATCTTTGAACCAGGGCGGAAGGTTCATCATTACTGCGTTTTGCACAATTTCTTGCAAATTGGAGCCAAACAACATCGCATCCAGATACACCGAGGCGATCCCTTCGCGCACTTGACGCCGCAGATGCTTATGATCCCCATCGAAATAAACAAAAATCTTGTTCCCGACGATCTTGGTTTGCCCGCCGGTATTGGTGAAAGTCTCTTCGCTACCGATATTGCTTTGTTTGAGGTCGGTCAGGTCGGTAAATGCGATGATTTGAATTTTTTCATTAATACGATGCTCCAGAATTCGCTGCACATTATTGAATTCTTCCTCAGCGATCATCACCACTGCTTGCCCAATATTGCGAGCTTCACCGTACCAATACGTAATAAAATTATCGCTTTCGTATTGCATCCACTCATCAAAATCTTGATGATATTGCACACGATTTTTGCCGTAGGTCGTCTGCGTACCTTGTGCTTGCGCTAACGTAGCGATCAATGTTGTAGCCGATAACAGAAGGATGTAGCGATATAGTTGCATATAAGTAATTGATCATTAATTATTGGCCATTGATTATTTTGTAAAATATTACAAATCAATAGCTTGTATTAAAAATTATCATTATTTTACAATCGTCATTCTCCTTTTTAATTAAAATGAAAGTAGAAAATTCGCACACTTCCATTTTTAGCAAATCAAGTAACTTTGACCGTTCATTTCAATCAAACGCAATAGCGTCGATTTAATGGCATTCAATATAAAATTTTTTCTTGAAATTCAATAGCCTTTAAACAGAAAAACATGGCAGAGGTTGTTTGTCTGACATTTAATCCTTTTGAGGAAAATACGTATTTGCTATACGACGACACTAAGGAGTGTATCATCTTTGATCCTGGCTGCTACGATCAGGCAGAAAAAAATGAATTGGAAAACACGATACAACGCTTGGAACTAAAGCCTGTGCGGCTCATCAATACGCATTGTCATCTCGATCATATTTTTGGGAATCGATTTGTCGCAGAAAAATACGGTTTGTCGCTTGAAATACATTCTGGCGAAATTCCTGTGCTCGAACGTGCCCCTCAGGCGGCTATGCTGTATGGTGTGTCTTATCCTGAGCTATCGCCTGCACCCGGCGGCTTCATTGAGGAAGGTGATATTATTGAATTTGGTAATACCAAACTGGAAGCGATTCTTACGCCCGGGCATTCGCCTGCCAGTCTTTGCTTTTTTTGCAAGGAACACAACTTTTTGATCGCCGGCGATGTCCTTTTTTACGGTAGCATCGGACGCACGGATTTGCCGGGCGGCGACTATGATACGTTGATTGACAGCATTACCCAAAAATTATTGCCACTTGGAGATGGGGTACAAGTCTATCCTGGCCACGGATCCAGCACTAACATTGGCTTTGAGCGATTACATAATCCTTTTTTGTAGGATGTCGGAGGTGAGATGACAGATGCCAGAAAAGTCCGACTTCTCTATTCTGATATCTGATTTCTCAAAAGAGTTCCCCTTGTACATACTCCGGGAACAGCCGGAATGAGCGTCGATGGTGAGGCGTCATGCCATGTATTTTAATCGATTCTCGATGATTTTTTGTCGGATAACCTTTATTATTTGTCCAATCATATTGGGGGTAGGCTTTAGCAATTTGCATCATATATTCGTCTCGGTGCGTTTTAGCAAGGATCGAAGCAGCAGCGATGGAAGCGTATTTGCTATCACCTTTGATAATGCAGTGATGTGTAATATTATTAAAAGATTTAAATCGATTGCCGTCGATCAAAAGAGAAGTCGGCAGTACTGCAAGTTGCTCAATCGCTCGATGCATCGCCAAAAAAGAAGCTTGCAAAATATTGATACGGTCAATTTCTTCCGGCGATACGCTGGCAACCGCCCAGGCTAAGGCTTCGGCTTCGACAACTTTGCGGGCTTCATTGCGTTGTGTTTCAGTGAGTTTTTTAGAATCTTGAATCAACAAATGAGTGAAATCTGGAGATAATATGACCGCTGCCGCGAAGACAGGGCCGGCCAAGCAGCCCCGACCTGCTTCGTCGCAACCTGCTTCAATTGCGGTTTTGTCTTTATATGACAATAATAGTGGCATCTTTATCAGGAAATGACTCGTACATTAGATATGACAAAGGTAAAATTTGAAAGGTGAAATTTGAGATGTAAGTTTTTCATATTCCACATTTCTTATTTCAAATTTTGAAAAGGTGACAAATCGAATATTTTGCGTCAAAAGATATATGCCTCAGCCTCTAACCGAAAAACCGCGAAAACAATAAAAACTGTGAAGATGGGTCGCTGGCTCTACTCATTTATTTTTGTATGCATAAGCACCTTGGCTTGGGCGCAACCCTACACCATCAAAGGGCGCGTACTTGATGCTGACACTAAAGAGGGATTGCCTTTTAGTAATGTTTATTTCGCAGGCACGACCATTGGTGTACCTACTGATTTGGACGGTTATTATGAAATTACGACCGAACAGCCGTATGATTCCCTGACCGCTTCGGCCTTGGGCTACCAAATTCTCAGCAAATCTTTGACACGTGAACCTGAGCAAACAGTAGATTTCTACCTCTCGTCTTCCCAATTTGATTTGCAAGAAATTGTGGTGCTGGCTGGCGAAAATCCTGCTAATCGTATCGTCAAAGGTATTATTGCAAATAAAGATAAAAATCGTATCGAGGCGCAGGATGCCTTTCAATATGAGAGTTATGCAAAAGTGGAATTGGATTTGGAGAATATTGACGAAAAATTACGCAATAGCAAGCTACTCAAGCCTTTCGAGTTTGTTTTTGAGAATATCGACAGCACTTCCGACGAAAAGCCTTTTCTGCCAATGTACATCAATGAAGTGCTCGAAGACGTCTATTATGTAAAAGGCGAAGGCAATCCAAAAAATCTTATCCGTGCACAACGTACTTCCGGTACAGATAATCCAACGCTTGTAGAATATATTAAAAAAATTCACGCACCATTTAGCATCTATGATAATTGGATTTACGTATTAGAAAAAGGTTTTATCAGTCCATTTGCGAATGGCGGCTTGGGATACTACGAATATTATATCATGGACAGCACGCTTGTGGATGGCAAACTTCGTTATCAGCTGAAATTCAAGCCAAAACGCAAGCAGGAAACCACTTTTTACGGCGACTTTTGGGTGGAGGATAGCACTTTTGCTATTGAGCGCGTCAATATGCGTATGAGTCCTGATGTAAATATCAATCTCGTCAAGCGCATTATTATTTATCAAGAATTTAAACCGTCTGATAGTCTTTGGCTTCCCGTAACGCAGAAAATGATTGTCGATTTTGCACCAGCAGAAAAAGTGCCCGGCATGATCGGTCGGCGCACCGAGACTTTCCGAAATTTTGTGATCAATCACGATCAAACCAAGACCCAATACGAGAAAACAAGTCCCGAAGACAATCTGCGCGACCCCAATTTTGTGGATAGCGAGGAATTTTGGGCGAAAGCCCGCCACGTACCGCTCAACAAAACCGAGGAAACCGTGTACGCGATGGTGGACAGCATCAAGAATGTGCCCGCATATAAAACCTATACCCAAATTATTGAAATCATCGTCAACGGTTATTTCATCACCGGCTCTGTGGAGTTGGGGCCTTACGCTTCGGTTTATAGTGTAAACCCGGTAGAAGGTAATCGCTTTCGTTTTGGAATGCGCACCAGCACTAATTTCAGCAAAGACCTTCGTTTCGGAGGATATATTGCATACGGCACAAAGGATGAAGAATTTAAATATGGTGGAGATTTTGTATGGGTAATGAATAAATACCCTCGGAAAGTGATCGGCGGTGCTTATAAAAATGATATTAGCCTGAACAGCGAAAGCAGCGAAGATTTTGTAGAAAGCGACTTTTTTTCGGGTACGCTGCGGCGCAATGTTCCAATGAAACTTATCAGGGTAGAAGAAGGCAAACTTTACTACGAACGCTACTGGAATAAGGGCTTTTCGAATCGAATCACCCTGCTCAAGCGCGAGATGGATCCTTATGGCGGCATCCCCGAAAGCGGCTTTAATTATGCTTATTTGAATGATACGGAAGCACCTTTTGATGCAGATACGACGATTTCGACGACTGAATTCATTTTTAAACGCGCTTCGCTTATGACGAAACTGTGCTGGATGGCAATTTTGAGCGGGTAAGCGCAGGAACAAGATACCCGATCATCGAATTGCAATATGGGCTGGGTGTGAATGGATTACTTGGTGGGGATTATAGTTATCACAGGCTTTCTCTTAGTTACCGCCATTATGTCAATATCAATCCAATTGGTTGGTTAGCTTATCGCTTTAAAGCAGGGAAGGTTTTTGGAAAAGTGCCATTTTTGCTGACAGAAGTGCATCCTGGCAACGAAGGGTTCTTTATGTCGCGCGGTATTTTCAATACGATGAATCGATATGAATTTGCCAGCGATACTTATGCCCAGTTGGTTTTAGAACATCATTTTGATGGTTTCTTTTTTAATAAAGTTCCACTTTTCAGAAAACTAAAATGGCGGGAAGTGGCAAGCTTTAAGGCAGTTATAGGCAGTATGTCTGAAGAAAATCGCATTGCGAATCAACTTAATTTATTCAATCCAAATGAAACCGAGAATTACAATGGCTTTCGTGCACCGTCGCGCGAGCCTTACATGGAAGCGGGCATCGGTATCGAGAATATTCTGAAAATCATTCGAATAGATGCGCTCTGGCGCTTGAATTATCTCGACAATCCACAAGCAAATCGTTTCTCTATTGTTGGCGGGTTTTATTTCTTCTTTTAAAATGGAGAAGGCCAGCTTTTTCAGAATCCTTGAAACGTGTTGTAACGAACGGACATTACAAATTACTAAATATTTTCATATATTTCAAGAACAAGAATCACAATTTTTTACGCTTTCGCCAAAGAACAACGCATCCGGCAATTCCAAGCAATACTAATCCCACCGCAATCAACTCTGCTTGCGTGTATTCGATACCAAAATTGGAATATTTGATATTGACCCTGATTTTTTCTATAAAAAAGCGCTCGATTCCATTCAAGATCAAATAAAGAAAAAACAACATACCTGGAATCACTTGCAATCGCTTGCGCAAGGCCCACAAAATGCCGCCGATTGCAAAGGCCATAAACGTTTCATAAATGGGTGTAGGATAAACGGGCTTAGAGAGTTTCATACAGTATTCCCAGGTACAGCCTTCGATCGGAATGCTCGGCACAGGATCGGTGCGTAAGGTATTCAAAACGTGATGCGGATAATCAAAAGCCCAAAGCCAGTGAGGCAAAAACCACCATCCAGGCTGTGCCGCTGCTACAATGCCCCAATCACCATCGCCGGAGAACTGACACCCCAGGCGTCCAATGCCATAACCAATAATCAGTGCCGGAGCAACCGCATCCATGACATGGATAACCGGAATTTTTTTGCGTCGCAAATACCATACAACCGAGAAAAATCCAAAAATTAATCCACCATAAATCGCCAGTCCGCCGCCGGAAAGCAGCGTCCCCAAAGGGTCTTCAAAAAAGTCGGGCAAGTGTTCTAAAACATCAAAAATCTTCGCACCAATCACGCCGGCTACGGCTGCAATAATTGTAATATCCCCGATAAGGTGATGTGGGTACACATCTTTAGTATAAATTTTTAGCGCTTTCTTCTTGTGTCGCTGCGACTCCCAGTAACGAAATCCTGCGAAAAAAGCTGCACCCAATATACCACCCAACCAGCTACCTTTGAGCGAAAGCACAACGTCTGCTGCATCCATTTGAAATTCAGCAAAATGCTGAACAATGTAAATCAATTTGAATCCCAGGATAAATCCGAACACCGCATTGGAAATCAAATCCCACATAGTAGCGGGTTTATTCTCTTCCACTTTCACTTTTTCTGGTTTGAATAAACCTTCCTGCGCCTTTCTTTTCAATTCGATGTACAATAAATAAGCACTGCCGAGGATTGCTAAAACCAGGAACAAGCCAAAGGTTTTAAAAATGGAGGCCCAATTATCTGGGGGTGTTCCAAAAATAGCGTGCAGAAAATATGATAAGTCGGGATACATTTCTGGATCAAGTTGGTGACGAACAATTGTTTGTATGCTTCTACAAAAATAGAAAACAGATACACCATTACCAAATAGGAAGTGGGAAGTGGGAGGTCGGAGGTGGGATATTTGATAGTAAATAATTGGGAAACAAATGGTTAAGTTTTCAGACGGATAATTTTTATACCAAAAGTGTTTATAAACTCATAACTTAAAAACAAAAGCGCCCTTCCTGAAACACAGAAAAGACGCTCCTTTTTCGTTTTGTGATTGAGCTATTCAGCTACCACTTCAAATTGCACTTTGGCATCCACCTTTTTGTGCAAATCAAGCGTAGCAGTGTAAGTACCCAATTCTTTGATATCATCCTCGATGAGGATTTTTCTGCGTTCGATTTCGATACCCACCTGGTCTTTAAGTGCAGCAGCAATTTGGACGTTGGTTACGCTACCAAACAGCTTGCCGCTGGTACCAGCTTTGGCACCAATTTTTAAGATTACATCTTTTACCTTGTCAGCAATTACCTGGAATTCAGCGATTACTTTAGCTTCTACTTCCGCTTCTTTACGCTTGAGGTCGTCCAGTTTATCGCGGTTTGATTTATTCGCAACCAAGGCAAAGCCCTGTGGAATCAAGTAGTTGCGACCATACCCATCTTTTACCGTCACAACGGTATGTTTTTCGCCGACTTTTTCTATATCTTTTAAGAGAATGATTTCCATTTCTTTAAGTTTAAAAGTTGAAAAATTGAAGTGCGTTTACTTCAACAAATCAGACACATAAGGCATCATCGCCAGATGGCGTGCGCGTTTTACAGCGGTAGCCACTTTGCGTTGGTATTTTAAAGAGTTACCAGTAATGCGGCGTGGCAAAATTTTACCCTGCTCGTTTACAAACTGTAAGAGGAAATCAGGGTCTTTGTAATCGATATACTTGATACCAAATTTGCGGAAACGGCAGTATTTCTTGCGCTTCTGCCCAATATTGGGATTACTTAAAAATTTAATATCATCTCTATTATTAGCCATGATTTTGTTCTTTTTGGTTGAATAAAATGGATTACTCTTCCTCTGATTTTACATCTGCATCTACCACAGGTGGTGGTACGACAACAGGTGCAGGTGCAGGCGGAGGAACAGGGGTTGGTTCGACAGGTTTTGGCGCCGGTGGTTTTGGCGCTTGTCTTGTGTCACGCTCTCTTACCTGCTCTGTTTCCTGTCTTTTACTTTCCTGTTTTTTCTTGCCAATCAAGCCTTTGCGCTTGTCGTCGTTGTATTTGACACCGTATTTGTCCAATGCAACGGTTAGAAAACGCATAATACGCTCGTCGCGGCGCAGCGAAAGATCCAAATTACCCATAAACTCACCATTCGATGACTCGAATTCGACACAGTAGTAAACCCCAGATTGACGCTTATTGATGTTGTAAGCCAATTGCTTGAGCCCCATCTAGTCCACGTGTACGATGTTGCAATTCTCGTTTTTGAGCAAATCAACATACGTCTGAGCTGTCGCTTTGATTTCATCGCCCGACAGCACTGGGTCCACGATGAAAGTTACTTCATAATTTTTCATTGAATCAGACATATAATTTAAATAAAATGAAAAAGCGGCTGCAAAGGTAAATCTTTTCTCTGAAAAAGAGAAGATTAAATGCAAAAGATTGTAACTCCGATTGGCAATCGGAGTTCCTAAAATACTACATTATACTTCAACAACAATTGCTGGGTAAGGCTCACGCGCTTGCCAAGTCCATTCACGCCGTTAGGGGCATCATAATCAGTCACTTGCACCATGACATCGTCATCGTAAAAAACATTAAGCGTAGCGGACAGTTGCAAGTTCTTTATAACCGTGATGGCCAATTCATTCGTCCAGTCTACATCAATGTTTTGCGGATTTTCCAAATAATTAGAAAAAAACAGAATTGCAGAAGAAAAAGCCAGACGGTCTTCCATAAACTTGCTTGAATAATTGACCCGAAGTAGCGAACCCAATTGCGCCAACACATTATCAAATCCTATAATATTTCCTTGACCGTCTTTATCCACAGGATTTCCATGCACGCCCGTCGATGCAATAATGTCATTGCCCACAATGATAAATTTTCCGCCAAGAGGTGAATAGTAAAGCGACAGTTTTTCAGTCGGCTTGAAATCAATACCCGCCGAGATCGTGATCGTGGCCGGAGCAAATAATTTGGAAAGAAAAATGCTTGTATCACTCAATGCTTTCGGAAAATTCCCTGGTAATCCCGGGTCATTATAAGTAGAAAGCAGTTGGCTCAAGAAAGAAAAGTTTGCCGCATAAAAGAATTTCGAGTCTTCCGCGGTTTTATAGCCTATCTTAGAATTCAGGCGCAATTCGTCAATGGCTTTCTGAAATGGGATTTTCTCGGTTGCGCCTTGTGCAATCACGCCAGATCCCAGACGCTGCAAGCCAAATTGCCAGGAACTAAGATTATCCCAGGCGATGCGGTCCTTTTTATAATTCGCAAAGAAATTGACGGCTCCGCCCAATCCAACTCGGTTCTGACCTGCGCCCTGACGCGGATTAAGTTGGAAAAGCTGCGCGAAATCCAACCCCATGCCAGCGCCGGTTTGCCAGGCTTTAGGAGGTTCTTCGATGGCAGTAGTGTCTTGAGCAAAAGTAAAAAAGGATACAAATAGTAAAGCAATAGTGAGGGTAAAGTAGTTTTTGTTCATTTTGTTCGGCTTTAGTTATCGAAATAGCAAAAAACTAAACTTTGTTTGGGTTGAATAACATTTACAGCTAAAAATTACAAATTTAGCTGATTTTCAATCATTTAAACTTCCTTATTTTAAATATTTTATTCCTGATGTAATATTATTCTTCAGAAATAGGTGGCGCAGCTTTTTTATAAATCTCAATTTTTGCAGAAGTTAATTTGCTAATCGGAATGATAATGGTGTGATCATCTGCCTTCAGCGTGAAAGAAGCATTATCAATTTCTATAATTTCTCCTTTGACGCCTTCAATGCCAATCACATCGCCGACCTTCACTCTGTCTTTGCTATAAAGCGATGACAGAAAATTGGCGGCCATCTCGCGCGAGGCAAAGCCATAACCAATCGCAAAAGCAAGCACCACACCTGCAAGGATAATAGAAAGATTATCTTGAATAAAATCGGTATCAATTTTAGCCTGGGAAAGCGTAATCATCGCCACGTTGAGGAAAATGAAATAGAATACAATATTCGCAATGACCCCGGCGGCGGGAATTCCCAGGGAATTGCAGGCAGTCAAAACAATATTTTTTATAAAATCAGCAAAGAAAATGCCAATGACAAGTACTAAAAACGCGGAGATCAGATTGGGAAGATAGTTGAGCAAATCCCCCATGAGATTGGAGACCGCTTCCATGCCCAGCACATCCGTTGCTGCAAAAATGAAAATAAATAATAAGATATAATATAAAATCTTGGAAAGCAGTACACTAGGTACAATTTTTAGCTTCGATTTATGAATAATTTCAATTTCGTTGAGCCGTTCGGCCAGTTTATCTGCACCAACTGTTTTAAGTAGCTTGCGTACAAATTTGGCGACGAGTTTGGAAATGATCCACCCGATCAAAAAGACAATAAGCGCCAGGAAAAAATTAGGTATCACCGCTGCAAAACTCAGCAGCATTTCTTTTACGATTTCTAAGACGTTGAATTCCATTTTAGGTGTTTTATAGTATAATTAGTGTTATCTACTTGAAATATCCTCGCCCATTGATTCTCCCGGTCTTCGCTTGCCATTCGTGCCTTCCGGGGCTTGTGAAGGCGGAGTTGATCTTGTGCGCGTTGTGCTCGAATCTGTTTTTCCGCCAGCAGCCATAATCAACAAATCAAATAGTTTGGGTAAATACATATCCACGACTTGCCCGACAAATCGGAACATTCCGAGCGAGTTCAACAAGCCAGAACGAACCTTTTCCTCATGCCGCTCCTTATAAACTACCTCTTCTTCCTCTTGTAGTCTTTTAAAATTGTTTATTTGCATGTGTGCCTAGTTGTGGGTAAAAAGTTCTTCTTTCAACTTTTGTGCCTTTTCTTTTGCGCGCTTGATTTTCATTTTAACAGCACTTTCTGATCGGTTCAGGGTATCAGCGATTTCCTTAATTGACATATCATCCTGGTATTTCATCAACAGTATTGCCCGATCGCCGGCAGGCATACTATCGAGTACATTTTTCAGGTGTTTTACTTCCATTTCTATCAATGCCTCATCAGAAATTTCATCGGCTATTTCGGGCGCTTTTTCGATTTCATCATCCGAAAAAACATTCTCTTGTTTTTGTTTTCTCCTTAAGTAATCAATGCAAAAATTATACGTAATCGAGTATATCCAAGTTGAAAATTTGGCTTTTTCTTCAAACCTTGATAGGTTCAAAAATATTTTCATAAAAATTTCCTGTGTCGCATCTTCTGCCAAGGCTTCATCTTTCAAAATGGTATGCCATTTGCCATAAATCTTAGAGGCATACCTGCTATACAGAAGGTTAAAGCACTTCGTAGCTTGTGTCTCAAGGTAATTATTGATGACCTCAAGATCGCGCATTTCTTTAGTACAACCAGCTCTCAATGGTAATAGGTGTTAGGTTTAAATGCAAAATGTGTAAATTCTCTAAGCTGGATTCGTTGATCCGGCTATCTCTAATAATTATGACGCAGTTTTGTACGAAAAGATACATACTCCGGCATTTAAAAGTCAAAGGAAAATCGTTAAAAATGATAGATTTTTATTCTGGCAAGTCTAATGTTGATGTGTAATAGATGCAGAGATGTTGAATTTCAAAAACTTGGCGCTAAAGTATAATAAAATTTTGAAAAGTGAAAGCCTAAAGAGGTAGTTTATTTTTAAATTGAAGAGTAAAACAAAAAAGGCTCTCAAAGAGAGCCAATAAGAATAGAAAAAGGAGGCGGCGACCTACTCTCCCGCAATAAGCAGTACCATCGGCGCAGAGGGGCTTAACGACTCTGTTCGGAAAGGGAAGAGGTGGAACCCCCTCGCTATAGCCACCTTAGTCTTGAGGACGATTGTTAAGAATCGTCTATATTTCTTTAGAAGAGTAATGTTTTCTATGACTTTGTTCTTAGAACAAAAATCATCGACAGGAAGACAGAGAAGAAAGGCATTAACAAGAGCGCTAAAAAGACTTATCAAGAAGCTATCGGGTAATTAGTACGACTCGGCTCAATGCATCACTGCACTTGCACCTGTCGCCTATCAACGTGGTCATCTTCCACGACCCTCAAGGGAATACTCATCTTAGGGAGGGCTTCGCGCTTAGATGCTTTCAGCGCTTATCCTCACCGTATATAGCTACCCAGCACTGCACCTGGCGGCACAACTGGTACACTAGAGATACGTCCAACCCGGTCCTCTCGTACTAGAGTTAGCTCCCTTCAATATTCCTACGCCCACAACAGATAGGGACCGAACTGTCTTGCGACGTTCTGAACCCAGCTCGCGTGCCGCTTTAATGGGCGAACAGCCCAACCCTTGGGACCTTCTCCAGCCCCAGGATGCGACGAGCCGACATCGAGGTGCCAAACCTCCCCGTCGATGTGAGCTCTTGGGGGAGATCAGCCTGTTATCCCCGGAGTACCTTTTATCCTTTGAGCGATGGCCCTTCCATACAGAACCACCGGATCACTTGAGCCTGCTTTCGCACCTGTTCGATCCGTCGATCTCACAGTCAAGCACCCTTTTACTCATACGCTCTTCGCATGATTACCAACCATGCTGAGGGTACCTTTGCGAGCCTCCGTTACTTTTTAGGAGGCGACCGCCCCAGTCAAACTACCCACCACACAATGTCCTCCTTTGCAGGAGTTAGAACCTAAGTATAAGAAGGGTGGTATTTCAAGGATGGCTCCACGAAAACTGGCGTCTCCGCTTCAAAGCCTCCCACCTATCCTACACATCTTATACCCAAGCACAATGTGAAGCTATAGTAAAGGTTCACAGGGTCTTTCCGTCCCGTTGCGGGTAATCGGCATCTTCACCGATACTGCAATTTCACCGAGCTCATGGCTGAGACAGTGTCCAGATCGTTACACCATTCGTGCAGGTCGGAACTTACCCGACAAGGAATTTCGCTACCTTAGGACCGTTATAGTTACGGCCGCCGTTTACCGGGGCTTCAGTCAAGAGCTTCGAGCTTGCGCCCTAACCCCTTCCTTAACCTTCCGGCACCGGGCAGGTGTCAGACCCTATACTTCATCTTTCGATTTAGCAGAGTCCTGTGTTTTGTTAAACAGTCGCCTGGACCTCTTCACTGCGCCCCCTCGCGGGGACCCTTCTCCCGAAGTTACGGGGTTAATTTGCCGAGTTCCTTAGCCATGGATCACTCCGAGCGCCTGAGGATACTCTCCTCGACTACCTGTGTCGGTTTACGGTACGGGCTGCTATACTCGCTTTTTCTTGGCAGCCAACTCACTACTTCGCTTCGCCCTTGCGAGCTCGGCTCAACGTGCTATTCCGTCAGCACGTAGCAGCTACATGACTGCGTCACTTTCATCGCATAGCAGGTGCTGGAATATTAACCAGCTTGCCATCGGCTTCGCCTTTCGGCTTATCCTTAGGACCCGACTAACCCTGATCTGATTAGCATCGATCTAGGAACCCTTAGTCTTACGGCGATGAGGTTTCTCACCTCATTTATCGTTACTCATGCCTACATTGGCTTTTCCAGTTGCTCCAGCATGACTCACATCACACCTTCTTCGCCACTGGAATGCTCCCCTACCACTTTTTCAAGTCCAAAGCTTCGGTACTATACTTGATGCCCGATTATTTTCCGCGCAGGAACGCTCGACTAGTGAGCTGTTACGCACTCTTTAAATGAATGGCTGCTTCCAAGCAAACATCCTAGCTGTCAGTGCATTCCCACCTCGTTTGTTCAACTTAGTATAGATTTAGGGACCTTAGCTGTTGGTCTGGGTTGTTCCCCTCTCGGCAACGGACCTTAGCACCCGCTGCCTCACTGCTAGTGCAATATCATGGCATTCGGAGTTCATCAGGGGTTGGTAGGCGGTGAAGCCCCCTAGCCCTATTGGTAGCTCTACCTCCATGATATTCTTCCTAACGCTGCACCTAAATGCATTTCGGGGAGTACGAGATATCTCCGAGTTTGATTAGCCTTTCACCCCTACCCACAGGTCATCCAAAAACTTTTCAACGTTAACTGGTTCGGTCCTCCAGTTGGAGACTATCCAACCTTCAACCTGCCCATGGGTAGATCACTCGGTTTCGCGTCTATCCCCTCTAGCTGACGCCCTATTCAGACTCGCTTTCGCTTCGCCTCCGCCCCTTAGGGGCTTAAACTTGCTAAAGAGGATAACTCGTAGGCTCATTATGCAAAAGGCACGCCGTCAGTCCTTGCGGACTCCGACCGCTTGTAGACGCACGGTTTCAGGGTCTTTTCACTCCCTTGCTTAGGGTTCTTTTCACCTTTCCCTCACGGTACTGGTTCACTATCGGTCTCCCAGTGGTATTTAGGCTTGGCGGATGGTGCAGCCATATTCAGACAGGGATTCTCCGACCCTGCCCTACTCAATTCACTATATATTCTCTCCGTGTACAGGACTTTCACCTTCTGTGGTTGACCTTCCCAGAGTCATTCCACTTGACAATATATAGCTTAATGGGCTCGTCCGCTTTCGCTCGCCACTACTTACGGAATCACTTTTGTTCTCTTTTCCTCCAGGTAATTAGATGTTTCAGTTCCCTGGGTCTTCGCTTTCGCAATGCCGCTTCACGGCACTAGGTTTCCCCATTCGGACATCTACGGATCAAAGGTCGTTTGCACCTCCCCGTAGCTTTTCGCAGCTTACCACGTCCTTCGTCGTCTCTGAGAGCCTAGGCATCCCCCGTGCGCCCTTAAAAGCTTCTTTTCTTTTTGGCGCTCTCGTTAAATTGCCTTTCTTCTCTTTCCTTCCTTGTCAATGAACTCTTCCTGGGATTTGTGCTTTTAATCTTTCTTGATTAAGCTTCTTTAATCTCGATTTAAAGCTGCCCATTTGCAGATAAATTTGGTCTCGAACCAATCACTGCTCCCAAGTCTTTTCTCATCCGACTTTGAGCTTTATCTGTATCTAGCTTTTCAATTGTCAATTTTATGATTCCACCTCCGCTAAAGCTTCGGCGGATAAAAGTGGAGGATAAGGGAGTCGAACCCTTGACCTCTAGAATGCAAATCTAGCGCTCTAGCCAACTGAGCTAATCCCCCGGTTTATCTCAATTATAAATCTTGAATTATTAATGATGAATGGCTTGTCGGATTGCTCTTGGAATACATTCAACGTTCATCATTCAAAACTCATAATTATTTTTTGTAGTCCTGCAGACTTGAACTGCCGACCTCTACATTATCAGTGTAGCGCTCTAACCACCTGAGCTACGAGACTATTTTACATTTTCCATTGACCATTTATTATTCACCATTTACCTCTTTGTCTTTAAAGCTGGTATAGGTTCAATGCTAAATGCTCAACGCTTCGTCCCGTGCTTCCTTCTTGCTTACAACGCTTGCTCCTTGATTTTTCCTCTGCCCCTCGTTGTAACTTGTCCGGGACGCTCTGGCTTGCCTTTTGTCAAAAAATAGAAACAAGCTTTCTTGTTTCTACCTATTTCTTTTGTCTTGTCATTGCACCGGGGAGAATTTGTAATTCCTGGAAAATTGAATCCGCGATTGGCTTACCCAACACCGTTTTGTCATTTGTACTTGCGTACTCTTAAAAGGAGGTATTCCAGCCGCACCTTCCGGTACGGCTACCTTGTTACGACTTAGCCCCAGTCACTGGTTTTACCCTAAACAGCTCCCCGTTAAGTCACCGTCTTCAGGCACCCCCAGCTCCCATGGCTTGACGGGCGGTGTGTACAAGGTCCGGGGAACGTATTCACCGCGCCATGGCTGATGCGCGATTACTAGCGATTCCACCTTCATGGAGTCGGGTTGCAGACTCCAATCCGAACTGGGATGCACTTTGTGGGATTGGCTCCACCTCGCGGTTTTCGCTGCCCTCTGTATGCACCATTGTAGCACGTGTGTAGCCCTGGGCATAAAGGCCATGATGATTTGACGTCATCCCCACCTTCCTCACGGCTTACGCCGGCAGTCTCCTTAGAGTCCCCAACTTTACTTGCTGGCAACTAAGGACAAGGGTTGCGCTCGTTGCGGGACTTAACCCAACACCTCACGGCACGAGCTGACGACAACCATGCAGCACCTTGCTTTGTGTCCCGAAGGAAAATAGGCTTTCACCTATCGGCACTCGCATTCTAGCCCAGGTAAGGTTCCTCGCGTATCATCGAATTAAACCACATGCTCCACCGCTTGTGCGGACCCCAGTCAATTCCTTTGAGTTTCACCCTTGCGGGCGTACTCCCCAGGTGGTTCACTTATCGCTTTCGCTTGGACACTCATTCCGAAGAACGAATATCGAGTGAACATCGTTTAGGGCGTGGACTACCAGGGTATCTAATCCTGTTCGCTCCCCACGCTTTCGTGCCTCAGCGTCAAAGTAGGCCCAGTCAGCTGCCTTCGCAATCGGTGTTCTATGGCATATCTATGCATTTCACCGCTACATGCCACATTCTGCTGACCTCAACCTCTTTCAAGCTCTACAGTATCAAAGGCAATTTTACCGTTAAGCGGCAAGCTTTCACCTCTGACTTATAAAGCCGCCTACGCACCCTTTAAACCCAGTAATTCCGGATAACGCTTGCACCCTCCGTATTACCGCGGCTGCTGGCACGGAGTTAGCCGGTGCTTATTCTAATGGTACCGTCAATTACAGTTAAAACCATAACTTTCTTCCCATTCTAAAGCAGTTTACAACCCATAGGGCCGTCATCCTGCACGCGGGATGGCTGGATCAGGCTTCCGCCCATTGTCCAATATTCCTTACTGCTGCCTCCCGTAGGAGTCGGGTCCGTGTCTCAGTACCCGTGTGAGGGGCCACGCTCTCACGCCCCTTACTGATCGTTGGCTTGGTGAGCCGTTACCTCACCAACTACCTAATCAGACGCACGCCCATCTCGTACCGCTCGAAAGCTTTAATCATTAAACCATGCGATTTTATGATACCATGGCGGATTACTCCCAGTTTCCCAAGGCTATCCCCCTGTACAAGGTAGGTTGCGTACGTGTTACTCACCCGTGCGCCACTCCTGACCGAAATCAGAGCGTTCGACTTGCATGTATTAGGCCTCCCGCTAGCGTTCATCCTGAGCCAGGATCAAACTCTCCATAGTATAGATCTTTAATAATTATCTTCCGATAATTATTCCGTATCTTCCAATGTCGAGTAAGTCTCCTTCTCATTCTTTTAAAAAGAATTTTAAAAGGTCTCGCTTCGCTTTTTCTCTTTTCCTTTCCTTACCTCTATTCTCTCCCCAGTTTCAATGAACTTGCCTTGATTCCTGTAATTTTGTGCTGCCCGTTGGCAGCTATTTTCAGGTATTGTATTTTAAAACATAGTCCCTTTTTCCTAGAAATTTGCGCGTTTCAACAGCACTCTTTCCAAAAGGGATTGCAAAGATAACTCGCGCTCTAAATTTGCGCAAGCTTTTTTCAAAAAAAATTTTCAAAAAAAAGGATAGTTCCTAAAATTATATTTGCCTGCTTTTGAAAATAAGCTTCAATTCAAAATAAAATTTTGAGACGAAGATTTATCGCTTCTCTCTTTTAGAGAAGTCATGTAGAAATTGATACTAAATTTTTTAGGGAATTTTATGTATTTCGTAAAGTCGCAAAAACTATAACTACTGTAAATTTGAATTTGTTCCCAAAACAGCAAGTTTTTTCTTAAAATTTTCATACAAGGTGATAACCATCGCTTGCAGCAAGAAATTGTAGGCAAAATCGTCGAGCGGAATAGAGATAAAGCGCAAGCCGAGATATTCTTCAGGATTGTAAACGACTACTGGTTGATGTGTGAAAGCCCCCGTCAATACGCCATTTACCAAAATAAAAGGAATATAACCGACCAGCAAGCCTTTGTAAAAGCGGTTGCGATAAATCGGCGCTACATATATATAATGGTATAACCAAAATCCGCCGCAGAGCAAAAAGGTAGTAGCCGTGTACGCATGACTCCAGAATAAAATTCCAATTATAAAGAAGAATAAGATGAGTATTGGCGTGATATAAGGCTCTATGAGCGCGATATGATCCTTTGGAAAATAATGATTCAAACATTCATAAATAAAGACGCTTGCAAAAGGGAAGGTAAAGAAAAACAGCCATTCTTCGATAGGCAAATTCAATATTAGAGCAGTATAATGTGCAGGATTAAAGCCCCAAACGCCTACTGCCGTTTTGTAAATGTCCCAAATCCAAAAGAAAATAGCGACAAGAAATAAGGCCGGAAACAGTGCCCGCCAATAAGTATAAAAAATGCACCCGCCGATCGAAGCTCATCGAAAGTACGGGGATCAATGCAAACAAATGCAAGTAAAAATAAAGATAGCGTGTCTCAAATGCTTGAATTTCAGCTATTTTTGGAACTTCAAAAATCAGATTATCCGTTTTCACCGTGTCAGTTATCCATTGCAAAGCTACCAGCACCAAAGGCAGGAGGATAATGAATGTTTTTATTATATTTTTTTTAGGAAAAATTTGACGCATTCACAACATATTCAAGCTGTTACGCAAGGCAGAACTAAATATCAGCATCACTTTTTTACTATCAGGCACCCTGATTCGTTCTTTTGTGACGCGGTGTGCCGGCGCATTCCTGATTTTCTGAAACAACTTCGTGTAATACACATAAGCCAAATATACCCCAAAACGCGCGCCTTTTGGCAATTGAGCAATGCCCACAAGCGCATCATCAAAATCTCTTTTAATATCGGCTTCGATTTGCAGTTTATCCTCGATGGTAAAATTAGTAAAATCCACGCCAGGAAAATAGACTCGACCGCGCTCATCAAAATCGCTGCGCATATCGCGCAAGAAATTAATCTTCTGGAAAGCCCCGCCAAGACTGCGTGCCGGAGCTTTCAGCTTTTGATACAAAGCATCGTCGCCCTCCACAAACACGCGCAAACACATCAAGCCAACCACTTCCGCGGAACCGTAGATATATTGTTGATATAATATTGATTCGTATGTATTAAAATGCAAATCCATTTCCATACTATCCAAAAAAGCATCAATCAACTCCATTTCAATATGATATTCATGCACCGTTTGTTGGAATGCTTGCAATACAGGATTTAAGCTGATTTTTTCTTCGATTGCTTGATAAGTCTCTTCCCGAAAACGCTGGAGCAGCGCGGCTTTTGGGTAATCGTGAAACGTATCTACAATTTCATCCGCAAAGCGCACAAAACCATAAATCGCATAAATCGGGCCGCGCAATTTCTTATCGAATGCCCGAATTCCCATTGAAAACGAAGTGCTATACCGATTGGTAATCAATTGGCTGCACTCCATACAAGTTTTGTAATATAATTGCATCTGGGTCATGGTCAAAAGTATTGGAATATTGGATGGATGGAATTTTGCATGAGATCAGTATTCCTTGTTTCCAAAATTCTATTATTCCATTTTAAAGTTTAATTCTTTTTATAATTTCTTTTGCTACCACCTGCCCGGAAATCAATGATGGCGGCATTCCTGGCCCGGGAGTCGTCAACTGGCCCGTGTAAAAAAGATTATTAACTTTTTTGCTGCGCAAGCGCGGTTTTAAAAATGCTGTTTGTAATAGCGTATTTGCTAAGCCGTAAGCATTTCCTTTATATGCGTTATAATCTTTTTAAAATCATTATGTGCAAATGAGCGCTTGTATATAATATGATTACGAATGTCTTGCCCGGTGAGGTTTTCCAGGCGATCCATCACGATGGAAAAATATTGTTCACGCAAAGCTTCTGTATCTTCCAGATCAGGCGCAAGCGGTATCAAAACGAATAAATTCTCATAGCCCTCAGGCGCGACGCTCGCATCGGTCACGGAAGGTGCGCAGACATAAAACAAAGGTTTGCTGGGCCATTGCGGCTGTTCATAAATTTCTATGGCGTGTTGATCAAAATCCGCATCAAAAAATAAATTATGATGTTGCAGATTATTTAGTTTTTTATTTACACCTAAATAAAAAAGCAAAGAGGACGGCGCCATTACGCGTTTATCCCAATACTGTTCAGTGTATTGGCGATTTTCTTTATGTAATAATTCTTGCTCAATATGATGATAATCCGCTCCGCCTATTATAATATCAGTATCATATTCTTGGTTTTGTGTAATAACTTTCGTTGCATGACCATTCGGCACATAAATACTTTTCACTTCCTGATTCAATAAAATTTTTACACCCATTTCTTCTGCCAGCGCCACCATCCCTTCTATGATTTTATACATCCCACCCATCGGATACCAGGTGCCCAGCGCCAAATCGGCATAATTCATCAAGCTATACATCGCCGGCGTATGCGCAGGTTTAGCGCCCAAAAACAAGACCGGAAACTCCAGCATTTGAATTAATTGCCTGTTTTTGAATAGTTTGCGAATGGATTTAGAGATAGAAGAAAACATTTGCAGCCGGAACAAACTCGCCAGAATGCGCCAATCGGCGAATTCCAAAACCGAAAGGCTCGGCTTATGGACAAATTCGTTCATCCCAACTTGGTACTTGTATTCGGCTTCGGCTAAGAATTTTTTCAAATGAATGCTACTGCCTGGTTCATATTGTTCAAATAACGCATACAAATCTTCCAGATTAGCAGGCACATCCATCTTATCATTTTTGCCAAAGTAAATGCAGTAGGAAGGATCGAGTCGAATCAGATCATAATAATCAGAAGGCTTTTTACCAAAAAGTGCAAAATATTGCTCAAATACATCGGGCATCCAGTACCAGCTTGGCCCCATATCAAAAACAAAACCCTGCTCCACAAACTGGCGCGCGCGACCGCCCGGCGTGCTATTCTTTTCCAGAATGGTCACATCATAACCCGCTTGCGCCAGGCAAGCAGCTGCGGACAAGCCCGCGAATCCTGAACCAATGACGATAACTTTCTTTGCCAATGCTGTTTTTTAAAGTTTTTGAATCTCACATTCAATAAGTTACCGAGGCTCTAAATCACCCAGTCACTTTTTGAACACCGAGTTCAACAGCAAGGCAAAAGTTTTGTTTAAGTTTTTTTTACTTTTATCAAGAAATCGTCAAACAAAAGAAATGTAAATAAGGAAGTTACTACTTTTGAGGCCAGGCCAAATAGCCTCCCTGCAAATCATAGACTTTATTGAAACCCAGTCCTTCCATCACTTTGGCAGCCTTACCACTGCGAACGCCGGAACGACAAAAAATATACACGGGTTTGTTCTTATCCAAATCTTGGATTTTTGCAGCAAAATCTTCAGCTTGATAGTTGATATTCAGCGCATTACCAATACTACCTTCTTCAAATTCTTTCGGCGTACGCACATCCACTAATTGTACATCACCATCCGCAATTCTTGTTTTGAAATCGCTCACAGATAAGACTTCATGCTTCGCATCAGAAGCCATTTTATTGGTTTTATCTTGCGATTGGCAAGCAACTGCTGAGAAAAAGGCGATCATTAGGAAAAAAAGGATTCTTTTCATTTTGCTCGAAATTTTTGCAAAAATACATAATTCAAAGCACTTTCAATGTGATGAAAATCACTGATATTACATATTTCTCCTGGTCGATTTATCATTATCCTGCCAAAAAGCCGCTATCTTTACCACCTGAAAATGAAAGCTTTTGCCATGAGGAAATCTACATTCTATACTTTGCTGTTTTTAGCAGTGGGGCTCGCAACTTGTAAGCCCCCAAGCGATGAACGGTTTTCGGATGTCAATATCGACTTGAAAGACCCTGTTTTTCAGCAAATTCACGATCTGCAAGATCGCCAGAATTTGGACAGCCTTTATCTATTTTTCAAAAATGACAACCTGAATTATCGCTACCTCGCAGCAGTAGCCTTTGGTTCAATTCGAAAAGCAGAAACCATCGACCAATTGGCAACTTTGCTCCAGGATGAAGTGCCGGAAGTGCGTGCAGCTGCGGCTTACGCACTAGGACAAACCAATGACGTCAAAGCAGAACCTTTCCTTATTCAAGCTTTTGATCCAACGGATACCGCTGGAACGTACGGAAAAGCAAATCGCGCCATCCTCGAAGCTATTGGTAAATGCGGTACAAAAGAAAGCCTGAAATTCTTGAGTACAATAACAACCTACCAGCCCAAAGATACCCTCTTGCTCGAAGGACAAGCCTACGGCATTTATCGCTTTGGTTTGCGCGATAGTATTGCGCCGGAAGGCACCGAACGGATGATTTCATTGGCTGGCAACTCGGTTTACCCGGAGAGCGTGCGCTATATTGCTGCTAATTATTTAGCTCGGGTTAGAAATATTGAAATCGATAGTATTCAAAGTATTCCTCTTGTACAAATTATTGATACAGAGGCTAATCCTGACATTCGCATGGCTTTAGCAATAGGATTGGGCAAAGTAAAAACGACTACGGCATTAAATGCTTTATTACAATTATATCAAAAAGAAAGCGATTATCGCGTCAAATGTAATATCCTTCGGGCTTTGAGTAATTTTCCTTATGTCAATGTCCAATCCACAGTAATACAGGCATTGAAAGACCCGCAAATCCATGTAGCGCAGCGGGCCGCGCAGTTTTTTGTGGAAAGCGGAATCCCCGAAGATGCCACTGTTTATTGGCGTTTGGCAAAAGATAGCGCCGCCTGGCAGGTCTCGATAGAATTGTACACAGCAGCCTTGCGGCATTTAGCACCTACTTATGAATCTTATCGCAATGGCATCAATTATGAATTGCGCAGGAGATTCGCACAAGCAACATCGCCCTACCATAAAGCAGCGACGCTGCGTGCTCTGAGCGAATGGGGATGGAATCTTCGGTTTATTTATCGGGAAGGATTGGCTGCCAAGCATTCGGAGGTGCGCACTGCGAGCGTGGAGGCTTTAGCTGGTCTTTGTCAGAATGCCGCTTTTCGTCGGAATTTTGGTTCAAGCGCTGCTGTCACGAAGGAATTGGCTTTTATGTTTATGCAAATTATTCAAACCGGCGATCCGGGAATGATTTCAGTAGCGGCGGGCGCATTGCGCATACCGGAGCGGAATTTTAAAATGCATATTGATAGCCTGAATATTCTTGAAAATGCTTTGGCGAAATTGGAACTACCCCGCGAAATCGAGACCTATAATGATTTGAAGCACACTATCGAATTTTTGCAAGGTAAAACCGATTTTCAAGCCCAAAAACTCGACTACAATCATCCAATCGATTGGGACGTATTTACAAGTTTAAGTCCTGAGCCAAAAGCCTTGCTGCGCACCAATCGCGGCGACATCACGATTCGGCTTTTGCCAGAAATTGCGCCGGGTTCGGTGGTCAATTTTGTCCGATTAGCCAAAGATGGATTTTATGATGGAAAGACCTTTCATCGGGTGGTAGCGAACTTTGTGATACAAGGCGGTTGCCCAAGAGGTGATGGCTACGGCAGTCTGGATTATTCGATTCGATCCGAATTGCCACCGATGTACTACGACCGCGAGGGCTATGTGGGCATGGCTTCTGCCGGAAATCATACTGAAGGCACGCAATTTTTCATCACGCATTCCCCGACGCCGCATCTGGATGGGAATTATACTATCTTTGGGCGCGTGGTAGAAGGCATGGATAAAATGCACTTAATTAGAATTGGAGATACGATTGATAAAGTTTTAATTCAGTAAATATTTTATTTACTTTTTATAATAAAAAAGATAATTATTACATAAATATTAATACCCTAACACAAATAAGTAAATGAAAAATACGCCACTGACGGAACGCCACATCGCCCTGGGCGCAAAAATGACCGATTTTGCTGGTTATAATATGCCGGTCTCTTATAAAGGCATTATAGAAGAACATAATACGGTGCGCAATGGCGTAGGCGTATTCGATGTATCGCACATGGGCGAATTCATCGTGCGAGGCAAGCAGGCCTTGGATTTGGTGCAAAAATTAGTTCAAATGACGCTTCCAAACTCGAAATCGGCGAAGCGCAATATTCTTGTATGCCCAATGGCAAAGGTGGCATCGTGGATGACTTGCTCGTGTATCGCTTGCCTCAGGATTATTGCTCCGAAGGCGAAATGGCGTTTATGCTGGTGGTCAATGCTTCCAATATTGACAAAGATTGGAATTGGATCAGCAGTCATAATATTTTTGATACCCAATTAATTAATATTTCTGATAAAACCGGACTACTGGCTGTACAAGGCCCAAAAGCCACAGAAGCCCTGCAATCATTGACAGACGTGGATTTGAAAGGTCTTAAATATTACACTTTTACCAAAGGAAAATTTGCGGATTGTGATAATGTATTGATTTCTGCGACCGGCTATACAGGTGCGGGTGGCTTCGAGTTGTACGCGGATGCCGATAATATCGGACAAATCTGGGATGCGGTTTTTGAAGCAGGTAAAAACCTTGATATTCAAGCAATTGGCTTGGGTGCACGCGATACGCTTCGCCTGGAAATGGGCTATTGTTTATACGGCAATGATATTGACGATACGACTTCTCCGCTGGAAGCAGGCTTGGGTTGGATTACAAAATTGCAAAAAGGCGATTTTATAGATGCAGATTTCCTGAAAAAACAAAAAACGGAAGGACTGAGCCGCAAATTGGTTGGTTTTATAGTGAATGATCGCCGTGTCCCGCGCCACGACTATCCGATTGAGGATTTGGATGGGAATGTGATTGGCAAAGTAACTTCCGGTACGCAGTCGCCGTCATTGGGTTACCCGATTGGAATGGGTTATGTACAAAGCGAATTTGCTGCCCCTGAGACTGAAATTATGATTGTAGCAGGCGGCAAGAAACTCGCAGCCAAAGTAGCAAAACTGCCATTTTTGAAACAAGGATAAATTTCAAAGAACAGTCATATTCTCACTTATTTGAATAAAAATGTAAAATTTCTTTTTACCTTGAACGGATTTTATTTTCAGAAACTTTTGAAAGTTGGCAAAGCAAATGAATTTCCAGGAAGGTAAAGATCGGTTCATACAAGCTTGGGGCGCTTTGGGTTCTAATTGGGGCATCAATCGCACCATGGCGCAGATACACGCCTTGCTGCTGATTTCACCTCAATCCTTGAGTGCAGAAGAAATTAAAGACGAGCTTAAAATTTCAAGCGGCAATGCCAATATGAACCTTCGGGCGCTGATGGATTGGAATTTGGTGTACAAAGAACTAAAACCTGGCGAGCGCAAGGAGTATTTTGTGGCTGAAAAGGATATGTGGGAAGTGGTCAAAAATATCATCAGTCAGCGCAAGAAAAAAGAACTGGAGCCTATGCTCAAGGTGCTCGACGAACTCTCGGATGTGGAGGCGACCGATGCCGAATCAAGTGAATTTAGCAAAGTGATAAAAGACGTGAAACTCTTCGCCAGCAAGGCCGATTCTACATTGGATTCGCTCACCAAATCCGATTCCAATTGGTTTGTTGGTACATTTATGAAAATGATTAAATAGTGATAATTTTTTAGTCGATAGTTAAATTTGTATTCGATTGAAAATCAATTATTTGATTGATTTTTTTTTAATGCTAAATTAATTTTAGCTGATACTTATATCATAAAAGCAAGAAGTACGAAATTGAATTTATCTGACTTCGTACTTCTCCGTAGGAGTCCTTTGTGACCCACTTCGTACCTCGTACTTCAAAACTATCCCATCGAGTGAAGACCAATCCAATTGCCCTCGGTATCATGGAAAACAGCAAAAAATCCAAAGCCTTCGCCAATATCGGTTTTAGCAAGTACAACCTTACCTCCGGCTGCTTCTACACGGTTGAGGACGATGTTGAGATCAGGATCACCATTAAGATAAACTTTCGCGCCTTTATCATTAGGCTCATAGCCTTCGCCGAAGCAAATTGCGCCGCCAACACCATTGCCTTGCTGATAAGGTAGAATGCCCATATTGACAGGCCCCATTGGCATTTCAGGCATTTCATAGTTATAAATCGTGCTGTAAAATTTTTTCGCGCGCGCGAAATCAGTTACTGGAATTTCGATCCAACTAATTGCATTTACTGGTACTTCCATTGTTTTTGTTTGAAAGATGATAGAATCGGATGAATTAAAAATCGAGCCAAATTTAAAACAAATAAAACAATTACGCAAGGATTATTTTAAATAAAAAACTTTTTGTTTTTATATTTAATGCTATTTATCTTTGCTCACCTCGTTGGGAATCGCCAAATCCAGGATCATAATTTTCTGCCAAATCTTGCCCGAGAGTCCATGTGCTAATTGTTCTACATCATTCACCGCATCAAGTACAACGGTATCGCTGAGGTATTGTGCGTGCAACGCTGCCAGCTTGCTGGTGATAGAAAGTAATTCCGAACAATAATCTAAATAACGCGCTAATTCATAAGCAGTCATCGTTCTGGCGGGCGAAGAGGCAGTATTATCAGGAGGAACAAGTAAGTAAGCGGGGTCTTTGGTGAGTTGGTGCATATCTACCACGTGCGCGATACTGCGCAAACGGTGCAAGGCTCGTAAAGTTGCATAGCGCTTGAGTCTTCCTTCCAATGTGCCGAGAAAATACAAAGCAATTGCTAGAAAAATCAGTTCATTGATCGCTGATTCCACCCCTTGCAGAAAGTCGGAAATACCATCCACTTGAGGCGACATTTGTTTCAAAGAAGCGCTAAAAACGGCAACTGCCAGGAAAACCAAAGCGAGGATAGTCAAAACGACCAAAATGCGTACAATCCAGATGGGTTGTTGCAATCGTGAGATCAATTGCTGAACCCCTGCTCCTACCTGTCGCAACTCGCCACAAACCTGACTCAATCCTGAACCCGGGAATCGTTCCAGGATGCGCGTTTCCAACTTTTCGAGCGTCATCAGAATCAAGTCGCATTTCAATTCGCTGTATCGAGGCGGCGCGCTTTTTTTGCGAATGAATAAGGAAAACCATTCTTCGGCAAACATTGGGGTACGACCAAGCATACTTTTCAAGGTTTTTCACCAAAGATAAAGAAATTGTTGATGCTTGATGATAACTTCCAACCTAAAACCTTCAATCTGAAAACTTATCACAACGCTGCTGCATAATGCGAAGGCGCTACCTGAAAATGCTTTTTGAATGTTTTGCTGAAGGCCGCCAAATCAGGAAAGCCACATTCAGAAGCAATTTGAGATAGATTTAAATCTCCATGCCGAATCAAAGAAGATGCTAATTCCAGCCGTTTTCGCAACATATATTGATGCGGTGTAATACGAAAAGCTTGTTTGAAACTGCGGAAAAAATGAAATTCCGACATACAGCAATATTGAGCGACATCACTGATAAGCGGACTTTGCAGAAAATGCTCATCCATAAAACTACGACCTTGCAATAAGCGGCGATAAATTTCTTGTCGGGTGCTCGTTTTTACCGATTCCAACGCCCGCAGCGCGCGGTTGTGCTCGCATTCTTGTATTGCAATGAGTTCCGCCAGCTCCATATACCACTCCTCATTTAAAGGTTCTATTATCACATTTTCATTTAGTAATGCGCGCTCTAAAGGCAAGATTTTCCGGCGAAGCAAGGAATTATTCACATGATACACTTGCTCAAAGACCAGCGTGGTTTCGGTTTTGCGTTCAAATAGTCGATCCGGGTCTTGCCGATGAAAACGCGACATGGATTGCAGCGCGTCAAACATCATATCTGGTTGAATATCAATACAAATGCCCAGCGCTATTTCATTGGAATTAAAATAAACCTCGCCGTCCGATTGTTGATTGGCTAATAGCAGTTGACCTGCCGTAAGCGGGTATTCCTCTTTGCCAATACGATAATATTCAAGCCCTTCGATCACATACTTGATGCTGACATTGCGGAAAGCATTTCTGGATTCGGCTTGATACAAGCGAGAAAAGTAGGTGCGATTTGCATTGGAAGGCTGCTCGACCAAATGCTTGTTGCGGTCATCAATTTCTATTACACTCAGGTGATTCATCTTTAGTGAGTTTAAAGATCGTTTACAAAAAAATATATCCTCGCCCTTACGCGTATTTATGCAGGACGAGCATCATAAAAACCCACTTGGAATACAATCACCTTTTTAATAAGACACTCAAAATTAAGGAGGATTGCATGGAAAATCAATAAAATAGATACTTTTTCTTAAAATCAAAATTTAACCTAATTTGGGGGAGGCAAATGATGCGCCAATATCTTTGTTTTGAAGATTGCGTTATAAACTTATGAAATCATTTCAAAAGCTTATTTTCTTGCTGTTTTTTTGCTTGGGCAATTTGTCGGCCCAAAGCTTTCTCGACCGTATTTCACTGGAAGAAGGCTTGAGTCAAAGCCAATTGCACTGTATTTTGCAAGATAGCCAGGGATTTATATGGTTTGGCACCCAGCATGGGTTGAATCGTTATGATGGCTTCGAAATGAAGCATTTTTATCATAATCCTTTCGACTCTACCACACTTTCGCAAGATAATATCACTTTTTTGTTTGAAGATTCTCGTCAACAACTTTGGGTCGGCGTGGAAGGCGGCTTGAATCGCTACGATCCTTTACAAAAGCGTTTCGTTCGCTACGATGCGATTTTTTCGGCGGTCGGTTTGCCCGGTAGCACAGTTGTGACAAGCATGGCCGAAGATTGCTGGAATACACTTTGGATCAGCACTTTGAATGGTTTGTGGCGCTTTATTCCCCTGGGGGATAGTTATTTAAAAATACGCTACGAAGCTGACAGCACCGACACATACGCTGTTAGCAACAGCGCAAGCCGACGAGTAAGAGCGGATCAAAATGGTCATATTTGGGTGGCATCGGCAACTGGTTTGAATAAAATCGAGGTAGAAAATCCGAATCAAATTCCACAGCAGCAAAAAATTCACTTCCTAAATTATAATAATCGTAAAGACGATATTTTCAAAAACATCAATCTCCTGCCAATTTACTGGATTTATTGCGGCCGCAATGGCGAAATATGGTTTACTTCCAGAAATCGGCTTTTCCGTATTAATAGTCAACACACTACTATTCAAGAATTTACACCTAATTTAGTAGATAGCAGCCTGAATATTACTGATTTATTGGTGGATCGTTTTGGTGAAGTGTGGCTGGGCACAGCGAACGAAGGCGTATTTCATTATCAATTGAAAAACAAGCGTTTAACTCTAAAAGAACATATTAAAGAAAACCCTTTTGCAAAGAATGGTTTGAAAAGTAATTTTATTACTTCTTTATATGAAAGTAAAGAAATTGGAGAAGATATTATATGGATTGGTACCAGAGAAGCCGGTGTGCAATTGTACAGCCGTTCCAAAAATAGCTTTCGACAGTGGGATCAGATTTTGTCAAGAGATAATAATATAGCGGCTTCTTCTATATTTAGCCTTTGTACGGATAGCTATGGTTATGTATGGGGCGGCACTTACGAGGGCATTTTTAGAATCAATCAACATGATAAATCTTATAAAAAATATAAGCTATATCCCCAGCATCGGCCCATGAGCGAGCTTCAATCCATTATAGAAGATCATCATAAAAATCTTTGGGTGGGAAGCAATGAGGGGCTTTTTAAATATGATCGGCAAAACGATGTTTTTCAACAAGTTACAATCCCCGCTGATCCAAGAGGAAAGCAACCGGCCGTCACTTGCTTGTATGAAGATAGCAAAGCGAATCTTTGGATAGGCACTTTGGAATATTTACTCAAAAAGAATGGGGATTCGCAACAAAAATTGCTATTGAGTAAATTGATTGATCAGGAAGCCGCCCCGCGTCGTATTGCTATCACTGCGATGCAGGAAGACATGAATGGACAGCTGTGGATTGGCACGAATGAAGGCTTGATGCGCTATATTCAAAAATCCGGTGAATTTTTGCACTATTTTAACGACCCGAAAAACCCCAAAAGCTTGATTGATAATGCAATCATGGATCTTTATTGTTCGCCGAAAGGTCAGGTTTGGGTAGCAGGGCCAAGGGGTTTGAGCAAATTGATCTGGGAAGATGGCAAAGCCACTTTCAAGCATTACACAGAAAAAGAGGGATTGCCGAATAGTTTTGTGTATGGCATTTTGCCTGATGAACAAGATCGGCTTTGGTTGAGCACAAATGCAGGTTTATCTTGCTTTGATCCACAAACCGATCAATTTAGAAATTATGATTCCAATGATGGATTCGCAAGCCGTGAATTCAACTCCGGGGGTTTTCATCGAAGCGCTGATGGAGAGCTTTTTTTTGGAGGCTTGGGCGTCTTAGTCAGTTTTCATCCTGGACAAATGATTGAAAATCAGCACTTACCGCAAGTGGCTATTACCTCTTTCAGAACAGCGGAAATGGAACAACCTTTGCAGCAGATCCTGGCTGATGCTGGCGCTATTCGACTGCGCTATAAGGATAATTTTCTTTCTTTTAATCTTGCAGCGCTCGATTTTACCAATCCCCATAAAAACGAACTTGCATATCGACTTAAAGGATTGATTGACAATTGGATTTATATGGAAGATCGTCGCAATATCAGTTTTCCGCACTTAGCTCCCGGCGATTATATCCTTGAAGTGAAAAGTGCTAATAATCAAGGGCGTTGGAACAATGATGCGATTCTCCAGGTTCCTATCATTATTACCCCGCCTTTCTGGCGCACCTGGTGGTTTTATATTTTGGCATTCCTATTCACCGGAGCGCTCGTCATTTCGGCGTATCGCTATCGGGTGCAAATGAAGGTGCAACGCGCGGTGGAACTGGAGCGCGTGAAACTCGAAGAAAACGAGCGTGTCCGAAAGCTGGCAGCTCAAGACCTTCACGATGAATTTGGAAATACCTTGACGCGCATTTCACTACTCACCGAGTTGATCAAAGCCAAATCTTTAAATGGTAATGGCGAAGCCCGCACTCTGATAAATAAAATAAGCCATAATGCCAATAGAATGTATCAGGGTACTAAAGATTTTATTTGGTCTATTAATCCTGAACATGATAATTTTTATGAAGTAGCCATTCGCTTGAAAGATTTTGCCGATGATGCTTTTGATACCACTGGTATTAATTTTGAAGTAAAAGGTATTGATAATAACCTCAAAACGATGATTTTACCTATGGGAATAAGTCGCCATATAGTGATGTTCTTCAAAGAAGCGATGACCAATACACTCAAACACGCTCAGGCGGATAAAGCTTGCCTGCGGTTTGCTTTGGAAAATGACAGGATAAAAATTGAATGGAAAGACAATGGTGTAGGCTTTGATGCTAATAATAATCATGCGGGCAATGGCATCCAAAATATGCGAAGCAGAGCCAAGCGCATTGACGCAGCAATCACTATTGATTCTGACGCTGGAAATGGAACAAGTGTAAAATTAGAACTAAATACCGTCTTAGCCAAAATGATGAATCGTACTTCATAAACCGTACTTTGTACTTCGTACTTCAACCTTTAAAAAATGGCATATTATTCTTCTTATCGCCCCAATGTCACGCGCGTATGTATTGTCGAAGATGATCATGTGATTCGGGAAGCTTTTGCTACCCTCATCGGTGCGATTGATAATTATGATATCGTAGGTACTTACGGCAATGCCGAAGATGCGATTGCAGCAGTAGAATCCGTCCGACCCGATGTATTGCTCATGGATATTGAATTGCCCGGTATCAATGGCATCGAAGGTATTAATCGTATTAAAAAAATACGTCCCAAAACCCAAGTCATCGTGGTCACCGTTTATGAGAATGATGATTTGGTATTCAAGGCGCTTATGTGAAGGTGCCGGCGGTTATTTGACTAAAAATATGAAGCCGGAACGCTTGATCGAAGCCATCCGCGAAATCATGGAAGGCGGAGCGCCGATGAGCACCAATATTGCTCGCATGGTCGTATCTTCTTTTCAAAAGAATCATAATTCGCCGCTCACGGCCCGCGAAACAGAAGTGCTGGAACTACTCGCCCAAGGCAAAAGCTACTCTACCATTGCCCAAGAATTGTATGTGGATAAGGAAACCATTCGCACACACATTAAGAATATTTATTGGAAGTTGGAAGTTCATTCCAAAGCAGAAGCCATTGAAAAGGCGAAGAAAGAAAGGTTTATTTAAAATGCCCTAAATGAGTAAAATATGTTTATGCGTTCTAAAATGCCCGGCGATTTATATGTTTCAATGAAATCGCCAGGCACGAATTTCATAGTCATGTAGCTCAAAGATACGTATTTTTAATAAGAATTGGTTTATTTTTATTCACTTTTGTAAAGTTTTTTCCAAAATGCTACTATTTTTCTGTTAAATGTATTATAAGAGTGCTCGTACAAAATAATAATTGGAATAAAACGATATTATAACTATTCTATTTTATTTGAGAAATTTTCACTTTACTAACTGCATTAAACGCATTTTGACATTATAAATATCATGGTTTCTTTTTCAAAGCATCATATCGCAATAATGCTTCCAAAAAATAATAATCGGCATATACAAGCGGCACATCTACTTCCGATTTAGCGGGTTTATGCCCGACACAATGCTTGATCAAAAAATTATTATTCTCTCCTAATTTTGCTCTGTAAGCCCCACTACATAAGCTTTCCAACGTTTTGATCGCTGTTTGTAAATACTGCTTTTTTAATTTTCCTTTGGAATATTTACTCAATTCAAATAATGCCGAAGCCGTAATCGCTGCCGCCGAAGCATCGCGCTCTTCATTGGGAAGATTGGGCGCATTAAAATCCCAATAAGGAATTTTATCACTTGGCAAATTGGGATGATGTATCCAAAAATTCGCCGCTTTTTGCGCTTGTTGTAAATATTTTTTGTCTTTCGTTTCGCGATACATCACGGCATAACCGTACAAACCCCAAGCATTTCCGCGCCCAGGCAGATTCATCCGCTGCGCCTTGCGCTGTTTTTTTTCGCTATTACATTTCCATTATTATCATAACAAACGACATGATAACTGCTGCCATCCGGTCTATAATGATTTGTAATGGTTTTATCTGCATGTGTAACAGAAATATCATAATAACGCTTATCTCCTGAAACTTTACTTGCCCAAAATAAAAATTCCAGATTCATCATATTATCCACAATCACCGGATAATCAAAGTTTTGAAAACGATCCCAGGATTTTATTACACCCACTTTAGGATCAAAGCGCGTCGCTAAAGATTGAGCGCCCGTGAGCATAATATCTTTATAAGCATTATTATTCGTCAGCCGCAAACCATTACCAAATGGGCAATACAACATAAATCCCAAATCATGCGTCCCTGTATTATGCTGTTCCTTCTCAATTGCCATCGACCATTGATGCGCCGCGTCTTTCCATTTACTATCTTTTGTAAATTCATATAAATACCACAGCGAACCGCCGAAAAAACCGCTCGTCCACCAATCCGATTTTGCATCTTTCAAAGTGCCGTCCGGCTTGGAAGTAAAGGGCTGCCACTCGGTATTGGGATGCGCCGCGAGCATTTTTTCATATTGCATCGCCGCCAGTTCAAATTCTTTTTTTACATCTATCTTCGGCTGTGCCAAAAGAGGCAGGAACGCAAGAAGGAAGAGAAAAAGTAATATTTGTTTCATATCATTACAATTCAAAAGTGTTGATAGTCAATTTTTTACATCCAAATCATGATGTCGCAATGCAATTAAACTAAAGCAAGTAATAAGCAAAACACTATATTCTACGCCACCTGTACTTGCACCAACTACAAACCAACCATTCTGGGCGTGTACTAAAATAATCCCCATTAAAAGTTCTATAGCAAATAAAATTGCAATCCATCGAGTAAAATAATTAAAAAATAATAATGCTCCACCCAATATTTCAAAAATAGTGATACTCCATGCAATAACTACCCCTAATGGAAAGCCTTTTGCATTTAAAAAACCGCCAAAATCATCCACCGTTCCTAAATAAATCCGAGCCACACCGTGCGCCACCAGCAGCAGCGCCAGCGCGCGACGCAATAAAGACCAGGCAAGTTGATCGCTTATAATAGGAGGCGTTTTCATGATATTAGCTTTATGTAATTAAAATTTTAATTTTGATCAATGCACATCATAAAAGCATAATATTCTTACCTTTTATTAAAATCCTAAATTCTTCCGATTGGTCGCCTCATCCAAAGCGCCGTTTAAAATGTCTTGTATTAATTTTTATTCAACTAATCTTTGATTTCGGCAAGGAGCGCAGGCTTCAGGATGCTTTTGTAAGTGCTCCGTATATTCAACTAACTCTTTAATGTACTTGTCTGCTGCGGATTCACTGTATTCAGATAGATATTCATAAATCTCTGCCAACATTTCCATTGCAGGAAATGTCCAGTTGACTAATTTTTCGTCCACAGTGCAATTTGTTTTTTTACTTCTTCTATTGATAATACTTTACCTTCAGCTGCTTCTTTTTGAGCGTATTCCAGAATACTCATTAATGCCTCAGAAGAAATAGACTCGCCCTCACGCGCCAGACTCTCAATGGATTCATAGCGTTCAATGATGCCCAGATTTTTCAAGGATTGAATAATCTGCAAAAATCTTTCCGATTTCCATCTTTTACTTGAATGTAATATGTCATTCCTGTGATTTTTATAATCACGAAATTGCAGCTATTTTTCGATAAAATCAATCCAAGCCCAAAATCTTCCGATTCGTCGCCTCATCCGAAGCGCCGCCAGCAAAGTCATCAAAGGTTTTCTCGGTTACTTCGATGATATGATCCTGTATGAATGGAGCGCCTTCGCGCGCGCCTTGCTCCGGCGATTTGATGCAACATTCCCATTCGAGCACTGCCCAACCGTCGAAATCATATTGCGATAATTTACTAAATATAGAAGCAAAATCCACTTGTCCGTCACCCAAAGAACGGAAACGACCGGGGCGGTCAATCCAATCTTGATATCCGCCGTACACGCCGGAACGCCCGGTAGGATTGAATTCTGCGTCTTTGACGTGGAACATCTTTATAAATTCATGATATATATCAATATAATGTAAATAATCCAATTGCATTAAAACAAAATGCGAAGGATCATATAAAATATTTACCCGCGGATGGTTATTGGTAGCTTCCAGGAAGCGCTCAAACGTCGCGCCGTCGTGCAGGTCTTCGCCGGGATGGATTTCATAACAAACGTCCACACCCGCTTTATCATATTCATTTAAAATCGGCATCCAACGCGCAGCTAATTCTTTAAAACCCGTTTCTACCAAGCCTTTTGGGCGCTGGGGCCAAGGATAAACCGTCTGCCAAAGTAAAGCACCGGAGAATGTCACCGCCCGATCAATCCCCAAATTTTTACTGGCTTTACCGGCATAAATCACCTGCTGTGTTGCCCATTCCTGACGGGCTTTCGGATTGTTTTGTACTTCTTTTGCTGCAAAAGCGTCAAACATGACATCATACGCTGGATGCACGGCGACCAATTGTCCTTGCAAATGCGTAGATAATTCGGTGATTTCCAGTCCAAAAGAATTGATTTTTCCTTTTAATTCATCGCAATAATCCTTGCTTTCGGCGGCGGTTTTCAGATCGATCAGGCGGCTGTCCCAAGTAGGGATTTGCACTCCTTTATAACCAAGATTGGCCATATATTTGCAAATGCTTTCCAAGGAGCTAAATGGCGCAGTATCGCCCATGAATTGTGCTAAGAATATAGCGGGTCCTTTTATTGTCTTCATTTTTATGATATTAAGATATTAGGATATTTGCTTTGATATTTTGATATTAAAATATTAGGAAATTGAGATATTTAGAATTGCCATGAGGGAAAATATCATAATCTCCCAATATCATAATTTAATCCACTTTACATCACTATTACCAGATTCTATTACTTTGTAAATAAATTCCATGCCGCGCACGCCCTCGTCAACTCCGGGGAAATCTTTATACACTTCGTCCACTTCTTTACCATCCAAGCGCGCTTGAATGCAATAAGCAAAATTGCGATAGATATTGGCGAAAGCCTCCAAATAGCCCTCAGGATGTCCCGCAGGAATGCGCGTATGCGCTTGGGCTTCCGGGTGAAGCGATCCTACGCCTGTACGATATTTTTGAGTAGATTTATCCAACCACTTGACCCACAGGGTATTCGGCTCCATTTGATGCCATTCCAAACCACCCTTTTCACCGTAAACAAAGATTTTCAAGCTATTCTCTTCTCCGGCAGAAATCTGGCGCGCGTGGAGTACGCCCTTCGCGCCATTATTGAAGCGCAGCAACACATTCCCATCGTCGTCGAGCAAGCGCCCCGGCACCATTTTGCTAATATCGGCGCACATTTCGGTGATATGCAAACCTGTAATATATTCGGCAAGATTCTCCGCATGTGTACCAATATCGCCCATCGCCCCGGCAATGCCTGATTTTGTTGGGTCGGTACGCCAGGATGCTTGTTTATTGTCTTCGGATTCTAATTTTTGCGACAGCCAGCCCTGCGGATATTCGACTACCACTTTACGAATTTTCCCCAATTCATCATTTTTAATCATCGCCCGCGCTTGCTTCACCATTGGATAGCCGGTGTAAGTATGCGTCAAACCAAAAAAGCAATCCTGATTTTTCGACAACTTTTTTTGAGTTCATACGCTTCTTCCAGATTGAAACACAAGGGTTTATCGCACATTACATGGAAACCATTTTCCAGCGCCATCTTAGCCGGTCCGAAGTGAACATGATTCGGCGTCACAATCGAAATAAAGTCCATACGCTGATCTTCAGGCAGCGCTTTTTCCTTGAGAATCATTTCCTCATAACTGCCATAAACGCGAGCCGGATCAAGATACAATGCTTCACCAGAAGCCTTGGATTTGGCGGGATCGCTGCTCAAAGCGCCGCAAACGAGTTCGATTTCGCCATCGAGATTAGCCGCCATACGGTGCACCGCGCCAATAAACGCGCCAATGCCGCCGCCGACCATGCCCATTTGATCTTCCTTTTCATTTTTTAGAGTCTTAGGTTTTAAAAGTTAAAATGTAAAATTTCAAAAGCAAAATGTAAAAGAAGCTCGCCCACTTTTACATTTTACATTTATCATTTTACATTTTGCCTTTTCCTGGCTTCGCCCGTTTTTACACTTGCCGTAAAGATTGCTACCAATTCGCTGCATTCTTTGCACCGGGGCAATCTTTTCTGGGGATAACATGGGGACATCGGCAGCAATTTTAAGCTACTTGTGTTTCTCTCAACTCCTTTAGACAGATTTTAATCTTGTGTAAAAATCATTGTGTGATTCTCCACCTTGTGCTTCTCCATAATTCAGTGCTGGAGATGTGCCAGACCTTGTAATCTGCCCTGACAAGTGTTTACCAGCGTATGTGGACGGAAATTCCTCCGCAATTCGTAATATCATCACTGCAAATTTGATAAGTCTTTCTTCCAAATTATAGCTTGACTTTCCATCTTATTTAAGTTAAAATGTAAAATTTCAAAAGCTAAATGTAAAGGCTCGCCCCTCTTTTGCCTTTTACATTTATCATTTTACCTTTTGCCTTGAAAAGCCTTTGCACTTATCTATTTGGGATAATAATTTTATTCGCAGACAAGATACAAATCTATCGTTTTTTAACAAGGGGATTCGCCTAATCTTTAATGTTTTTTGCTATCAAGACTTTTTACAGCACTTGCAAAAAAAACTAAATATTTTGCTTGAAAACGGATATAAACTTTGGAGTACTACATACTTATAACGCGACGGGCGCAGCAGTGGAGGCAGGAATCAATGGCAACTGAACCGAAAAAAGGGCATCCGATTCAATTATTTTAACCTCATCGTCAGAAAAGAAGGCGTAGCGATGCTGAATATTTTCCAAACCAACTCTAGTAGAAGGCATCACTTGTTTTTCTTTTGCAAATTATTGCGCACCACTAAGTGCTGATTTTCTATAAAACTTCAATATTCAAGGGCTTTTCAGCGGAAATAATATTATGTTTAATCGCATTTTCAAACAGCATTTGCAAAGAAAGTGGAATGATCTGAAAATGGTCAAAACCCGGCGGAACGTTCAGGTGAATCCTGAGATTTTCACCAAAACGTTCTTTCAATAAAAAGATATAAGCTTCTAAAAATTTAAGTTCTTCCTCCAGTGTAATCAGCTTCTTCTCCCTGATTTCCAGGATGTAACGATAGACTTTCGATAGCATTTGCACAAAGCGCACCGCGCGCTGCGGGTCTTCAGGAATGATATAAATCAAGGTATTCAGACTGTTAAACAAAAAATGCGGATTGACCTGACTTCGCAAACCCTCCAATTGAGATTCTACATTTTCGCGGCGCAAGCGCTCGGCTTCGATCATAGATTTTTTCCAACGATCATAAAAAAACACACTTTCATAAATAGCTGATACTAAGCAGATAATGGTAAAAGACGCTACGTGGTAATCAAATTCGGTAACGCCAGGGGAATGCCCAACATCGTTGAGGCTCATGTGTACGAGTTCCAATAGGGCACTGAGGATAAAAAAAGCCAGCGTTACAAATAAAATCGTGTAGAGAATTCGCTTGCGAGTATCTTTATAATTCGGAAATTTTAATCGAATGTAAATAAAAATACCTCTTATAGAAGCCCAATAAACAATAGTATAAAGCAAAGAAATTAAGAATTTTGGCATATAAGCCCAAAGCCCATTGGATAAAGTTTCATTAAAAAATAATAATGGCGCTAAAAATCCGACCAAAGGAATGACAAAGACCATGACTTTCCGATCATCAAAACCCAACACATCCTTGTATTTGTATTCAGTCGCCATGCGGTATATCTTGCTTTGCGTCAGCAAATTACAAAATTTATAACACCTGCGCCATTCCCAAGCGATAGCGCATAGAGTTTTAGTATTGAACTGTAAAATTCAACAGGTGGATTGTAAAATAAAAAACTCAAATCATCTTTTTTGTGCGTAAGCTGTTAGTATGGAAAGCTATAAAATTTTCAAAAGGATGATGAAATCCTTAATTTTGCTTCCCGAATTGAACAATGACTATTTTAGAATATGATGAAAAAAGACATCCGCCAGGCACTTGACGAACGCATCCTGATTATTGACGGGGCAATGGGTACGATGATTCAGCAATATAAACTGCAAGAATCTGACTACCGCGGTGAGCGCTTTGCCAATTTCCATACCGACATCAAAGGTAATAATGACCTGCTTTCAATCACGCGCCCTGACATCATCGAAGCGATTCACAAAGCTTACCTCGATGCCGGCGCAGACATCATAGAAACCAACACTTTTAGCGCCAATGCTATTTCCCAGGCGGATTACGATATGCAAGAATTGTCGTATGAAATGAACCTGGAATCGGCGCGTATCGCTCGAAAAGTTGTGGATGAATACACTGCCAAAAATCCTGAGCGTCCATGCTATGTAGCCGGTGCAATGGGTCCAACAACAAAAGTGGCTTCGCTTTCGCCAGATGTGAACAATCCTGGCTATCGGGGTGTCACTTTTGATGAGTTGAAAGATGCGTACTACGAGCAAGCACGAGGCTTGATGGATGGCGGCGCGGAATTATTGCTCATCGAAACCATCACTGATACTTTAAATACAAAAGCAGCACTTTTTGCGATTGACCAATTGTACGAAGAACGTGGCGTGCAATTGCCGATTATGATTTCAGGTACGATCACAGATGCCAGTGGCCGCACGCTTTCCGGGCAGACGGTGGAAGCGTTTTGGGTATCGGTGAGCCACATGCCTTTATTGAGCGTTGGCTTGAATTGTGCGCTTGGCGCGAAAGAAATGCGTCCGTTTTTGGAAGATTTGTCAGAAGTAGCGGAATGTTATGTGAGCGCTTATCCCAATGCCGGTTTGCCGAATGAATTTGGTGAATACGACCAAACACCGCATGAAATGTGCGGTTTCGTTGAAGAATTTGCGAAAAGCGGCTTTGTCAATATCCTGGGTGGTTGTTGCGGTACAACGCCAGACCATATTCGCCATATCGCTGAGCACGTCAAGAATATTCCGCCTCGAAAAATTCCGAAAAAGCCTGCGCTTACAATGCTGAGTGGCTTAGAGCCATTGGTCATTCGGCCGGAAATGAATTTTGTCAACATCGGCGAACGCACGAATGTCACGGGTTCTAAGGCCTTTGCCAGATTGATCAAAACAGGCGACTTTGCAGGCGCATTGTCGGTGGCGCAGCAGCAGGTGGAAAACGGCGCACAGATTATTGATGTGAATATGGACGAGGGTTTGCTGGATTCAGAAAAAGCGATGGTCGAGTTTTTACACCTTGTGATGGCAGAGCCGGAAATCGCCAAAGTGCCTGTCATGATTGATTCCTCAAAGTTTAATGTGATCGAAGCGGGTTTGAAATGTGTGCAAGGCAAGTGCATTGTGAATTCCATTTCAATGAAAGAAGGCGAAGCGGAATTTATTCGACAAGCCAAACTGGTGCGGCGTTACGGCGCAGCGGCGGTCGTGATGGCTTTTGATGAAAAGGGGCAGGCGGATACGATTGAACGCAAGGTAGAAATCTGCGAACGCGCTTATAATATTCTCACTCAAAGAGTTGGATTCAAGCCACAGGATATTATTTTCGATCCGAATATTTTTGCAGTGGCAACGGGCATCGAAGAGCATAACGAATACGCGATCAACTTCATCGAAGCGACCCGCCAGATCAAAGAACGCTGCCCCGGTGCCAAAATCAGCGGCGGCGTAAGCAATATTTCCTTCTCTTTCCGAGGCAACGACAAGGTGCGCGAGGCGATGCACTCGGCATTTTTGTACCACGCCATCCACGCGGGTATGGATATGGGCATTGTGAATGCAGGCATGATCGAAGTCTATGAAGAAATTCCAAAGGATTTATTGGAACTGGTGGAAGACGTATTATTCAATCGCCGCGAAGATTCGACCGAACGCTTGACCGCTTTTGCAGAAAAAGTAAAAGGCGATGGTGGTAGAACGATTGAACGTGACCTCGCCTGGCGCAACGCTACTGTTGAAAAACGCCTGGAATACGCGCTGGTAAAGGGGATTACCGATTTCATAGAACAGGACACTGAAGAGGCTCGACAAAAATTGCCTGCGCCATTGCAAGTGATCGAAGGGCCGTTAATGGATGGGATGAATGTGGTGGGTGATCTGTTTGGCTCGGGTAAAATGTTCCTGCCGCAAGTGGTGAAAAGCGCCCGTGTGATGAAGAAAGCCGTGGCGTATCTCACTCCATTTATTGAAGAAGAGAAAAGAATCAGTGGTAATGCTGGCAAGCCCAAAGGTAAAATCCTGATGGCGACGGTAAAAGGCGATGTGCATGATATTGGCAAAAATATCGTCGGGTGGTGCTGGGTTGCAATAATTATGATATTGTTGATCTTGGTGTGATGGTGCCTGCGGATAAAATTTTGAATACCGCTATTGAAGAAAATGTAAATATTATTGGCTTGAGTGGTTTGATCACACCTTCGTTGGATGAAATGGTGCACGTTGCCAAAGAAATGGAGCGTCGAGGTTTCAAAATTCCATTATTGATTGGTGGCGCTACCACTTCCAAAACGCATACCGCCGTCAAGGTCGAACTGCAATACAAAGGCCCTGTTATCCATGTGTTGGATGCTTCGCGCAGCGTGGCGGTCGCCAGCAATTTGTTGAGCGAAAATGAGGATGAGCGCAGCAATTTTATTTTGAGTATTAAGGATGACTACGCAAGAATCCGCGAGCAGCGCGCCGGGCGGCAGTCTTCTAAAAAATACCGCACCCTCAAAGAAGCTCGTAAGAATAAGGCGCAAATTGATTGGGGTAATTACACACCGCCAAAGCCCAAGTTCCTGGGTATCAAAGTATTCGATGATTATTCAATTGAAGAATTGACCAATTATATTGACTGGACGCCCTTTTTCCAAAGCTGGGAATTGGCTGGCAAGTTTCCGGCAATCCTGGAAGATGAAATCGTGGGCACCGAGGCGCAAAAACTCTATAACGACGCCCGCAGTATGCTGCGCCGCATCATTGATGAAAATTGGCTGCAAGCGCAGGCTATTATTGGATTGTTCCCTGCTAATAGCATCAACGACGATGATATTGAAGTGTATACAGACGAAGATCGATCAACATTAAAAGCGATTTTAAGAAATCTTCGCCAGCAGAATGAAAAAGCGCCCGGACTGCCAAATTATTGTCTGAGCGATTTTATTACCCCGAAAGGGCAAGCTGAAGATTACATTGGAAGCTTTGCCGTCACCGCTGGCATTGGTATCGAAAAATGGGTCGAAAAGTTTGAAAAAGAGCACGACGATTACCACGCCATCCTGCTCAAAGCCTTCGCCGACCGCCTCGCTGAAGCCTTAGCCGAGCGCATGCACGAGCGCGTACGCAAGGAATTTTGGGGATATGCTTGCAATGAAAATCTCGAAAACGATGCGCTCATTTCTGAAAACTATCAAGGCATCCGCCCTGCTCCGGGCTACCCTGCTTGCCCGGAGCATACCGAAAAGCGAACGCTCTGGCAATTATTAGAAGTTGAAAAAAATATTTCTATCCAACTCACCGAAAGCTGCGCCATGTACCCTGCCGCCAGCGTAAGTGGCTGGTACTTCTCGCATCCGGAGTCGAAGTATTTTGGCTTGGAAAAATTTCCAAAGACCAGGTCGAGGATTACGCCGAGCGCAAAGGCATGAGTGTTGAAGAAGCCGAGCGCTGGCTCGCGCCGGTGCTGAATTACGATGTGTAAAGATTGATACCGCCAACCTAAGATCAATAAGCTTTATAGGTTTAGTGAAGATGCGCCGTAGCTTCCGTGGGCGAGCTATGCAGGTGCTTCCTGTATGCTTCATAGGTTCAATGAAGATGTTGTATAGGTTCAGTAAAGATGCTATTCAGGTTCAATAAAGAACCTATACAGGTTCTTATCTCATGCTATAGAGGTTCAGCAAAGATGCTGTATAGGTTCTTATCTCATGCTATATAGGTTCAATAAAGATGCTATGTAGGTTCAGTGAAGATGTTGTATAGGTTCTTATTTCATGCTATTAAGGTTCAGTAAAGATGCTATATAGGTTCAATAAAGATGCTGTGCAGGTTCAAGGAAGAACCCCAATAGGTTCAATAAAGATGTTGTGTAGGTTCAATGCAGATGCTTGATAGGTTCTCCTAAGAACCCATATAGGTTCAAGGAAGATGCTCTATAGGTTCTTTAACTTACCCTTATAGGTTGATTAACTTACCTCGCAGACTGATGCGACCTTGTATAAGCTTCATTTTAAGGCAAGCAAGGCGATATTTGAGAAGGTTTTTGTAAATTGAGGGCGGTATTTTATATATATAAAGCGGATATTAGCGCAACTCAGGTTCGTTCAATAAAATATGCAATGCGTTAATACGATAGTTACCAATAATGTAATGAAAAAAAAAGCACAACATTAGGACAAATAGAGATTAATGGTAATCCAAACGAATGCCCTTTTTGTCATAAATCAATCACTCCACATATCGTATCTGGGCATAAATCGGTAAAAGGAATAGATGTTTTTTATGTGGTGTCAGATGAAAAATGCAAGCAGTCCTTTATAGGATATTATATCTATGATTCACAGACAAAGCGATGGAATTATTCAGGTAAACTAACTAAAGGAACATAATTAACAAAGTATTTAGCGAGACGATATCCTCAATTTCTCCTTCCTTTTCCACTATTTACAACCAAGCCATTTTTGCCGAACAAAATGGATTAAATGAAATTTGTGGAGTTGGATATAGAAAGGCTCTAGAATTTTTAATAAAAGACTATTCTATACTTAGCAACCCACAGGACAAAGAAAAAATTGAAAAAAAGCTATTAGGAGCTTGCATTGACCAATACGTAACTGATAGCAGATTAAAAGCCGTATCAAAACGTGCAGTGTGGCTGGGTAATGACGAAACACATTACATTAGAAAATGGGAAGGGAAAAATCTTGATGATTTAAAGAGGTTGATTGACTTGACAATACATTGGATTGAAATGGAAGCATTGACAAAAAGTTTCGAAGATGAGATGCCAGAATAGTTAAAACAGAAAAGCACTACTGATAATACGGGTTTTGCGTCAAGCGAGCTGATGTGCAAACTTGAGTCTAAGTGCTACTTTTAACTTTCGTAATGAATTGGACTCTTGTGATTTGATACCCCGCCCGAACACAAAGCCCGAAACTGTTAGCGGTCATTAAAAAATGAACCAAAAACCCAAAAAAATGGTAATTTAGGATAGGAAGTTAGCAACCCTAATCAGATTAGGAACAAAATTAAATCAAATATGAATTCGACATCGCAAATAGGAAACTTAAATCAGCATCAATTAGAAATATTAAAATTGTTCACGCGAGAATTGGATGAGAATGATTTGGTCGAAATCAAGAGACTGATTGTTAAGTATTTAGCAGACAAGATTACTAAAATGGCTGATGAGATATGGGATAAAAACAATTGGACAAATGAAGATATGGAAAGATTATTAAAGACTCATAAAAGAACGCCTTACAATCCTAAAAACTAATCATTTTGAAAATCGTCCTTGATACCAATAAATGGATAACAAAATATTATAAATGGAACTTAATTGAAGCGGATGCAGATGATAACAAATTCGTTGATTGTGCAATTGCGTGCGATGCAAAATATTTGGTAAGTGATGATAAACACTTCAATAGTCTTGATAAAATTCCATTTCCAAAAATAGAAGTTCTGACAGCACAAGCATTCAAAGAAATTATTGAAAAAAAGAAACGAATTTAGGCAAATGAGCAGGAACCAAATTGGGAATAAGGAATGTTGGTAATAAGTACGTATATTTAAAGAAAATTTAGTTATGACAGTAATAATTAAGCGGTCAAGCGACAGAGCTATTATAGAAAAACAACTTGAGACCTTGTCGAGGACTAGCAAATTCGACGCCTATCGCTTTTGCGGGGTAATACAACTCAGTCAATCTCCTATTGATATTCAAAAGTCAATGAGAGATGAGTGGGAATAACCTGCTGATTGATACGAATATTGCCTTGTATCTATTGAACGGAGATCAGACTATTGCCGAGATACTAAACGGCAAAGACGTTTACCTTTCTTTTATTTCAGAATTGGAACTTCTTGGTTTTCAGGATTTACGAGAAGAAGAGATTCCTCTGGTCGAGGATTTTCTTAGTAATTGCATCATTGTGGAACTAAACCAATCCATCAAGCGAATAACGATCGAGCTTAAAAGAAATCATAAAATCAAACTTCCAGATGCTATTATTGCGGCCACCTCAAAGTACATGAACATTCCTTTGATATCAGCAGATAAAGGATTTGAAAAGATTTCAGACATTCAATTGATCAAATATGAAATTTAGGAAAACTGGATAGAACATTGTGCAGAAAAGCCTGCCTTCCTGCGGTCGCTACTGCGTCTGCACTCACCGTTAATTGCAATCAATAACTTTAAAATCAAAAGCATGAAACCTATAACCATTTGCATTGCCATTATCTTTTCCTTGCTCTTCCAATTGAGTACCCTGCCGCTCAAGTTCAGAAAGGAGCATTGATGAAGGGAAAAACGGTTGCCATGAAAATCGCGCCTCAGGAGCGGCATCAATACATCGTCAACTTAGATAAAAATCAATTCGCCTTTTTTAAGCTGATGCAAGAAGGTGTTGATATAAAAATCACAACGTATAATGCGCAAGGCAAGAAAATAGAAGAATTTGATAGCCCAAATGGGCGAAATGGAGCGGAGCTTTTTTCTTTAAAATCGGATGAAAAGGGGAACTATATGGTGGAGGTTGCTCCACTGGATGAAAATGAACCCAGCGGTGCTTATAATATTACCTTAAAATTGGTGAAGCCGAAGGCGGTTTCGCTTAACGATCAGGTGGACGAGTTGTTTGCGCCCTGGGATAATGAGGATACGCCCGGAGCATCGGTTGCCGTAGTCAAAGACGGCGCTATTATTTATAAGAAAGGCTATGGTAGGGCTAATTTGGAGTATGACATTCCCAATAGCCCATCAACGGTGTTCCATATTGCTTCTGTGTCAAAACAGTTTACGGCTTTTTCAATTTTGCTATTAGAAAAGCAAGGCAAACTAAGCTTAGACGATGATATTAGAAAACACATCCCCGAAGTGCCTGATTTTGGCAAGACGATTACCCTGCGGCATTTGGCTTCTCACACCAGCGGCATGCGGGATCAATGGAATTTGCTGGCGATGGCGGGCTGGCGGCTTGATGATGTCATCACCAAAGAGCATGTTTTAAAATTGGTCAGCAAACAAAAAGAACTGAATTTCAATCCGGGCGATGAGTTTGTATATTGTAATACTGGTTTTACGCTGCTGGCAGAAGTAGTCGCAAGGGTATCCGGTCAATCCTTTGCAGCCTTTACCCAAGCTAATATTTTTGAGCCCTTGAAAATGGCAAATACGCTTTTTTATGATGATCATGAAAAAAATTGTAAAGAACAGAGCCTATTCTTATTATAATACAAGTGGCGGTTATAAAAAAAGTGTGTTGAGTTATGCCAATGTCGGCGCTACCAGTTTGTTTACAACTGCTGAAGATTTAAGCCTTTGGGCATTGAATTTTGAGAATATAAAAGTAGGTGATTCCGATATGATCCATAAAATGAATACACTGGCAGTGCTGAATAATGGAAAAACCTTTGGTGGCGCATTGGGTCAGTTTGTAGGTACATATAAAGGCTTGAATGAAATCCAGCACGGCGGCGCTGATGCGGGCTATCGCTCTTATTTGACGCGCTTTCCGGATGAAAAATTTTCGGTAATCGTATTGAGTAATGCTGCTGAATTCAACTCAGGAGGAATGGCGCACCAGATAGTTGACATTTACCTGAAAGACAGGATCAAAACAGAACCTAAAGCAGAAGTAAAAAGGAGGAGAATACAAATGAGCCTGCTATTTCAGTGGATGAAACGATATTAAACACGTATGTTGGCGATTTTGAATTGCAACCAGGATTTTCGATTCGCATCACTATAAATAATGGGCAGTTATCAGGTCAGGCCACAGGACAATCGGCGTTTCCTTTAAAACCTTTATCCGCTACGGAGTTTAAAGTGGAAGGAGTGGATGCCAAGATTGAATTCGTCCCTAATGGCGGAGACAAGATCAAATTAATTAAACTTCATCAGGGCGGACAGATCATAGATGCCCCGCGTATAAAGGAATTTGATAAAACCGCAGTGAATCTATCCGATTTTTCCGGCAGTTTTTATAGCGAAGAATTATCCACTACCTACGATTTTGTAGTGGTGGAAGATAAATTAATAGCAAAACATAACAGGCTAAGCGATTTTGCATTGCAACCAGTCAAGAAAGATATGTTCTCAAGTCAGGCTTGGTTTTTTGGGCAGATTGAATTTATAAGAGATAGTAATAATGTGATTACCGGATGCAAGGTATCAAGTGGTCGTGTTAGAAATCTTTATTTTAAAAGGTGAAGTAGGAAGCTGTATGCACCAAGCCTACAAAAAAATCCGCCCCGAATTTTTCATCCAGGGCGGTGTGACATAGAATAAGAAGTATTTCCGAATCAACTATTGTTTCGCTTCAATGGCGGCTTGGGCCGCAGCTAAACGAGCGATTGGTACGCGGAAGGGGGAACAACTCACATAGTCCATGCCCAGCTTATGGCAGAACTTAACGCTCTCAGCGTCACCACCGTGTTCACCGCAAATGCCTACTTTCAAGTTGGGGCGAGTGCTGCGCCCGCGTTCGATACCGATGCGAATCAATTCGCCTACGCCGTCCTGGTCGAGCGTCTGGAATGGATCGGCTCTCAGGATTTTCTGATCTAAGTAATTGGGCAGGAAGCCTCCAATATCGTCGCGGCTAAAGCCAAAGCTCATCTGTGTGAGGTCATTCGTACCAAAGCTAAAGAATTCGGCTTCGATGGCCATGTGGTTGGCTTTGAGCGCGGCGCGCGGAATTTCGATCATCGTACCGTAGGCGAAGTCCACTTTGGTTTTGCAAACCTTATCGCATACTTGAGCGTGTACCCGATCCACAATAGCGCGTTGATGCTTGAGTTCATTCACCGTACAGGTCACTGGAATCATGATTTCCGGGAAGACTTTTTTACCTGCTTCTGTCAATTCGCAAGCGGCTTCCAGGATCGCACGAATCTGCATTTCTGTAATCTCAGGATAGCTCACGCCTAAGCGCACGCCGCGGTGGCCAAGCATTGGATTGTTTTCATGTAGCGCAAGTACCCGTTTTCTCAATACATTCAAGCTGATGCCCAATTCTTTACTCAGCAACTGCAATTTCGCTCTATCGTGCGGTACAAACTCATGCAATGGGGGGTCGAGCAAGCGAATCGTCACAGGATGACCGTCCATAATAGTCATCGTTTCTTTAATGTCTTTCTTGACATAGATAAAGAGATCATCCAATGCTTGACGACGCTCGGTTTCGCTTTTGCTCACAATCATTTTGCGCAGCAGGAACAAAGGCTCTTCGCTACCCTCGCCATAAAACATATGCTCGGTGCGGAACAAACCAATACCTTCTGCTCCAAAACGCAAGGCTTGGGTGGCATCCTTAGGTGTGTCAGCATTGGTGCGTACTTTGAGGATTTTCACTTCGTCCACCAGCTTCATCAACTCCTTATAGGATTTGTTATCATCCAAGTCCACATCTACCAATGACAAGCTACCTTCGTACACCAAACCTCTTGTACCATTCAAGCTAATCCAGTCACCTTCGTGAATGGTCACGCCATCTTTGGCTTTGAAAAATTTATGCTCTATACCGATTTCAATATCGCCGCAACCGACGATACAACATTTACCCCAACCCCGCGCTACAAGCGCCGCGTGCGAAGTCATACCACCTTTGCTGGTGAGAATCGCTTGCGACATATACATTCCATCCACATCTTCGGGCGAAGTCTCTTCGCGCACCAGGATAACACGTTCGCCTTTGCTGGCCCATTCTACTGCTGTTTCGGTAGAAAATACCACGCGACCTTTTGCACCGCCCGGCCCCGCCGGTAAGCCTTTGGCGATAGGCGTAGCAGCTTGCTCCGCTTTCATGTCCAGCATTGGGAGTAGCAATTCGACCAATTGATTCGGCCCAACGCGCATAATCGCTGTTTCTCTATCAATCAAGCTTTCTTTATACATTTCAGTGGCCATACGCACCGCAGCGATACCATTGCGTTTGCCTACGCGGCATTGGAGCATATAAAGCTTGCCTTTTTCGATCGTAAATTCGATATCCTGCATGTCTTTATAATGCACTTCGAGACGCTTCTGATAACCGTCGAGTTGTTTATAAATCTCTGGCATCAGCGCTTCCAGCGTTGGCAAATGCTTGCTTTGCGCGTTTTTGGAATAATCGTTGATTGGCGCTGGTGTACGAATACCTGCTACTACGTCTTCGCCTTGAGCATTCACAAGGAATTCGCCATAGAAATTGTTTTCGCCATTGCCCGGATTGCGCGTAAAAGCTACACCAGTAGCGCTATCTTCGCCCATATTACCAAAGACCATTGCCTGTACATTGACCGCAGTGCCCCATTCATCCGGAATTTTTCGATGCGACGATATTCCACAGCACGCTTGCCATTCCAACTGGCAAAAACGGCGCTAATGCCACCCCAGAGTTGTTCCATTGGATCTTCCGGGAAAGGTTTGCCCAAGGTTTTTTCCACCGTTTGTTTGAAGACGACTACCAATTTTTTCAAATCATCCACCGTCAAATCGGTATCGCTTGCGTAACCATGCTTATGCTTGACGGCTTCCAATTTTTCATCCAATACTTTGCGAATACCCTTACCATTTTTTATCTCAATGCCAGCGGCTTTTTCCATCACCACATCGGCGTACATCATAATCAATCGGCGATAAGAATCATAAGCAAATCGCTCATTTTCAGTTTGTTGAATCAATCCTTTAATAGTTTCATCGTTCAAACCGATATTCAAAACGGTATCCATCATGCCCGGCATAGAACGACGTGCACCAGAACGAACCGATAGCAAAAGCGGATTAGTTGTATCCCCAAATTTTTTACCCATTAGTTTTTCAACCTTGGTCAAGGCAGCGCGTACTTCTTTTTCGAGGGTTTTAGGATAAACATGATCGTTGGTATAATAATGCGTACAAACCTCGGTGGTCACTGTAAAACCAGGGGGTACCGGCAGCATCAAATCGGGATGCCCGGCCATTTCAGCAAGATTAGCACCCTTTCCACCCAAAAGGCTTTTCATCGCTTCGTTTCCGTCGGCTGTGCCACCGCCGAAGCTGTACACATACTTTGTGGCAATTGCAACATCTTTTGTCATGATTTGGAGCGTTTATTTTAGGAATTTAATTCTGATCAGGTACAAAAACGTTACAGAGTTAGGGACTTTTTCACACTAAGCTGATGATATGGGTCACTCCCGGCTTTGATTTTTGTCAATCGCATAGCGGGAAGGATAAGAAATCGTAAAATCCTTGTATTTGGGATTTCAAATTATGCTTTGTGATGCCTATCTTTAACAGGTTCTATCAGCAGGATTTTCAATATTTGATATTTCAAAAATGCCGCTTGTACTATTTGTCGCACCAAATTTCACGGAAAACGCTGTGCGTTTTATCCGCGCTTTTGCTGGGCTACCAGAAGTCACGCTGGGATTGCTATCTGAAGAACCCTTGACTTTATTACCTGTCGAATTGCAACAGAAAATAAGGATTCATCAAGAATTGCAAAGCGTGTATGAGGCTGAAGCTTTGGCTAATGCCGTTCAAAAAATAGTTCAGGAAACTGGAATTGTGCATCGCATTATTGGAGCGGTAGAGCAACTGCAGGTACCGATTGCGGAAGTGCGCGAGCTTTTGGGTATTGAGGGGATGAAGGTAGAAACGGCGATGAATTTCCGAGACAAGGCGCGGATGAAAAATTTGTTGCGAGCAGCGGGGCTTCCTTGTGCCCGACATCGGATGGTATCAAGTTTGGCGGAAGCAAAATTGTTTGCGCAAGAGTTTGGATTTCCTTTTATCGTCAAACCGCCCGATGGCGCTGGTTCTAAGTCAACTTTCAAGGTTAGAAATCCTTTTACGCTGGAACAAGCCTTGCGATCATTGAATGTAAGCACGGCACAACCTGTGCTGCTCGAAGAATTTATCATTGGTGCGGAGCATTCTTTTGATACGTTCTCTTTGAATGGAAAGCCCGTTTTTCATTCCTTGACGCATTATTATCCAAATCCTTTGGAGGTGATGCAAGAATCCTGGATTCAATGGCAAGTGGTGTTGCCAAGAGAAGTGGATTCCGCTCAATACGATGATATTCGCCGCTATGCCTTTCAAACGCTGGAAGTACTGGGAATGCAAACAGGATTCAGCCATCTGGAATGGTTTCGCCGCAAGGATGGAAGCATTGCTATTTCGGAAGTAGCGGCACGGCCGCCGGGAGCGCAGTTCCCAACTTTGATCTCCAGAGCAAATGATTTTAACGCGCTGGATGCCTGGGCAAACCTGATGGTTTTTGGACAATTTGATCCGCCTGAACGGAAATACGCTGCGGGTGCTGCCTATCTGCGCGGGCAAGGTCAAGGCAAACAGGTAGTTGCGATTCATGGATTAGACCAGTTGGAACAGGAAATCGGGCATCTGGTGACGGATGTAAAATTGCCACAGATTGGGCAGGAAGCATCGCCGAGCTACGAAGGCGAGGGTTATATCATTATTCGACATCCTGAAACCGAAGTCGTGAAGCAGGCACTCAAAAAGATCGTTTCTGTGGTAAGAGTTCATCTAGGATAAGGCCTTGTAAGAAGTTAGAAGTACGAAGTCGGAAGTACGCGTTAATAGATATTTAAAAATCAAGCATTTAAATAATATAAAATACATCATTTTTATTAAAACTAAATGTCTGTCCTAAATTAGTTATATTTTTTATTTAAAATACTATTGATTTTTAATATTTTATAAAATGATCAATTATCAATGGTTAATTATCAATTTCTTAGTATTAGCCCATGAGTCTTAATACTTGCCAAAGCATTTGTACAAAAATAATTTTACCAATCAGCAACAAAGGATAGACCAAAGCATAGCCATAAGTCGGAATTTTATTTTGTGCCTGATTATTTGCAAAATCCAGGTTCGCCGGATGGTGACTAATCATACCAATCAATAATACAAATGGAATTTTCATCCATTTATACCCAATAAATAAAATCAGCATTCCGCCGAGCAAACTGACGATGGTTCCTGATAGAAACATGAGTGCCTGACCGAACTAAGCATAGTGGAAAGAAAAGTCGCACCGGAATTGATGCCAATAGCAGCCAACATCAACATCAAGCCAATCTGACGAAGGGTAAGATTAGCAGAGTAAGGCAGCGTCCATAAAATGGGGCCGGAACGACGCAAAAAAGACAAGATCAAGCCCGCAACCAAAGGCCCACCAGCAAAGCCTAAGCTGAACAGAATATTGCCCGGCAAGGTCATTTCAATCGACCCGATGAGAATGCCCAAGCCCATTCCCAAACCAAAAGAAAGCAAATCAATATGACTGATATGCTCATAAGAATCACCAAAAAGCTTGGCGATTTGTTTCATATCTTTTTTACGAGCAAGGATGCGCACGCGATCGCCCAATTCCAGCACGGTATCAGCAGAAACCATCGAGTCCACGTCGCCGCGGCGGATGCGGGTGAGAATGACTGGGAATTCTTCATTTAAATGAAGGGAAGCGACCGTTTTTCCTGCAATTTCAGGATTGGACACAAAAATGCGCCGAATGTCAAACACCGAACGATCCTCGGATAAATCCAAATCTGTGAGTTGCCCTAAAATCGCTGCGACCCGCGCCACTTCTTCTTCTTCGCCGATAACGCCGACCAAATCGCCCTGCTCAAAAGTAGTATCCCAATTGCAAAGCGTGTCATTCCCATTTCGTCGCAAGCGCCCGAATAGCACATTCATTTGATGCTGATGCTTTAAATCTCGAACCGTTATCCCCAAAACAGGCTCATTTTGTACCGCAAGTGTCAGATGCACAATGGGTTGTCCTGTAGGAAATTCTTTGCCGAGTTGCTGTGTTTCTTGTTCGTATTTGATCTTGAAAAGCCGCTGCATAACAGCCATCGCAATCATCAAACCCAGCACACCCATAGGGTAAGAAATAGAATAGCCGACAACAGCATTATTAGACATAACTTCAATATGATCGCCGCCATTTTTCTGAATAGCGTCCAAAAGCCCCGCCAATGCTGGGGTGTTGGTGGTAATGCCCGCCAATAATCCCGCTGCCCCGGAAGCATCAAATCCAAAGAAAAAAGACGCTACACCAATGAAAACGGACAAACCGGTAAGCAGCGTCAGTGCCAACAGCAAGTTAGTCACGCCACGACTTTTGAGCGAACTGAAAAACGATGGCCCCGAACTCAAGCCAATGCTATACACAAAAATCGCCAGCCCCAACATTTTGATCACATCCGGGATTTTACTTCTGGGCGAATCGCTCCAATCGCCAGCCCTACAAATAGCACCGCCGCTACGCCCAAGCTATTGCCACGAAACTTGAGATTGCCAATGAACGAACCAATCGCCGCCGCCAGGAACAAGTATAAGAGCGCTTCTTCGGTAGAGCCTTCGGTGTGCATTTTTTTTATATTAGATGAAAGACTTCGGTAATATTTATGGCAAATGTAATCTATCTTAAAACTTGTAATAAATGATGAAAATCACCAATAAAAAGACTTTAAAACTTATAATATTGATCATCAATTACTCAAGTCTTCTAACTTTTGCAAAATCCAATTCTTATCAGCAAGCGCTCTGCAAGCATCAATTTCCTGCCGGACATTGGCAATCGCCTTTTGATCTTTAGGACGGGTATTTGAAAGTTTTTTTACGAAGCGGAGTACATTGAGATATTGCTGACGTACTTCTTTGGAAATGAGCTTATTACGTCGAAGATAAATTCTAAAACTATCGATTAATGAGTCGAGCGCGAGGAATTCATTTAGTTCATAATACGTTTTGAGTAACATCAATTTGCCGCCAAGCGCATAAGTAATATTTTCATATTCCACTTCTCGTAATAATTCAATAACTTTATTATAATGTTGCTGCTGAAAGTGTACTTTGGCAAGGTTGTAAATGCGCGCATTTGCTTGCTCTTCAGGTGGTAGTTTGTCAGTATAAGTTTGAATAAAATCTTTCACCCAATCAAATTCATTTACTTGCAATCCGACAGAAATAATTAATTTATAATGTTGAGGATCAATCATATTATTTTCAATAAGCACAGTTTTATTTAGCATATTTTTATAAATATCGAATAATTCATTAAAAAAATCGGTGAATCCTTTATTTATTTTAATATCAATGCAATAATTAATCAAGTGAATGTAAATAGCTTTTAATTCATTTATTTGAAACAAATGACCTTTTTCTTTTAGTAAATTTTTTAATTCATAATAAAAGGTTGATTCATCGGGATGTAAAAAAAGCTGAGCAACCAAAAAATAAGACTTTACCGCAGGCTCTTTGATATAAGCACTTTGTTGTAGCCAATTCATAAAATCGGGCGGCAAATTAATATTCTCCTCCACCGGCAAAAAATTTCGATACCCTAAAGCATCGCAATAATGTTGTAATTTTTTTGTGATATAATAACAATCAAGATGATAATCGGCGTCTTCCAGATTTTTTAGCATTTCCGGGTTTCGATCTGATTTTTCGATATATTTATATAGCTGTTCATCAAGCAAATATTGATAAAAATGGAAATAACTATCCCGAAAATTTGATTTTTCTTGAAGCGTTTCCGAATTGCGCAATACCCCTGCAAAATGTAATTTATATGCTGGTTCATTTAGTAAATCTAATAAAAGAAGTTGCTCCTGAATCGGATTTTTGCGATAGCGCTCCAAAGCCATAAAGCTGAGTAATAACCGGATTAACTCAGAAATCAAGCGCCGCATATACCCGTCATTATAGGCTTTTTTGTTAAAAAGTTTTTTCCAGATTGCTTTTTTTCGTGCAGCGCTATCTTCTAAAGGCTCATCTGGAGTATTAATTAATAAATCAAGTAATATTACTAATTCTTGATGCTCATTAAAATAAGGAGAGGACAGGAATTTCCTGAATCGATTTAGATCGTGTCCCGAAAGGGCGCTGAGAAGTGTCGCAAGCTTTTTGCTCGGCATATTTTAGCTTTGGTCAATGGCGATTTACAAAATATTTTTTTGCGGTGCTCCAAATTTAAACAGAGAAACAAAAAATGTCAGATAGCTGCAATAAAAACTTGAGCAACAGGCGCTTTTTGAACAAAAAAAGTCGTACCTTTCAGAACAAATTTAGAATTTTGTTTTTTCTATTGTAGTGAAAATTGTTCAATTTTGTAGCATCTAATCAGAATCCTAAGGCTCAAAGAATGCGTTTCTTTCTATCACTATTCGCGGGAATTATTTTTGTTTTTTCACTTTCGCTTCACACTTTCGCGCAAGGGGGAGAGCCTTTGATCTATCTGAAATTCACTTCTGACAAGGTTTACATCGTTGACAATCAAAAATACGAATTCACCGCCGATGTTTTTATTGGCGATGAAAACGTCCCTGCTTCCAATATTTACGCCACTACTTTCGATATCGTTTTTGATGCTAATTTGGTGATAGCCGATTCTACTCTATTTTCCTATAATGCCCAATCATTTTTAGGTTCAGCCGCCGAAATTTCGATTTCCAGCAAGACGCAAGCCTCTGATAAAGGGCGACTTAATATAGCAATCAGCAGAGTGGACGGGAAAAATGTGAGCGGATTTGGCAAGATTGGAACGGTTAAGTTTATTACAGTGAGCGACATCATCGGCAGCAGAGAAATCGAGGAAGTGCCATTCAACGGAGCGCTGGAGTCGATCCAATTGCTCAATGCAGAAGGCGATGCGTTGCGCTTCAAGAGCGACCCAGATGGCGATACGATTCTGCTGATAAATGATATTCTTGCTCGCAGCAATCGTACATTAGCAGAGCGTAGTATAGAAATCTATCCAAATCCGGCAAGCAATCTGATACATATCAATCTTCGCAACCTGCGCAGCGAAGAATTGGAATTATTTAATGCGCAAGGTCAACTTGTTCGGTTCGAGCCCATTCGTAGTGATTATGTGCAACTGTCCACGACAAATTTAGAGCCAGGCATTTATCTCGTCAGAATCCGCGCAGAAGAGGGCATTTTTACAAAAAGAGTGCTGATTAATAGGTAATTTCACTTTAAAGGAAGTCATAATATTTAATATCGCTTCTTTCTTCTCTTCCCTTTCGGGTGTTCTTTCTTATCCTTTGGATTTTATTGGCATCGCTGACATCGGCTGTTCGTACTCCATCACTCGTCGGCTTCTTCTAATACTTTCTTATAAATTTTATCACTAATATAAAATCCGGCGATCATTTTTAAATCCTCTATAACTGGCTTTATCAAAGATAAATGCCCTTGGCTTTTGCACTTAACAAAATTCCGAGTACGCCAGTGTAGGCGATTCCTTCAGCTTGAGCTACGGCTCGTCCCCGCATTTCATCTATTAACAGTAGGCCAGCAGATAACTCTTTTACCAAAACAAGGGCTTGGGATTCTCCTTCATCTAATACAGCACGATATTTTTGGAAAAGTATTTCATTTTGAATAGCGACAACAGAAAGCCAATCGGCAGATTTTAGAGAAGAAAGATCATGTTCAAAATCAGTTTCCAATAAAAGTAATTCTTGCATTACTACAGTTGGAACAATTACTTGTCCATATAATTTCGACAATAGTTCCAATTTCTGAATAAGGAAAAGTGCACTAATTGCGGAAGTGTCGCTGACAACAATCATAGCTGATTCAAGCGGCGTAAAGTTTGTAAGTCGTGCTCAAGGTCTTCAATAGTGAATTCCAATTCGATACCACGTTCCTTAATCAAAGCCAGAAAATCGAGCGTTCCCATTTCTGCCAATTCCCGTGCCTCTTCAAAAGAAATTCGCTGCCGTTCCAAGAGCAACAGCGCCAATTCCTTTCGTATTTCGGCTTCCGTCATATCTGCCCGGCGGAGCCATTGGTCTGAAATGGTGAGCATAGTTTTGTTTTTACAAATATAATAAATTGGTGAGAAAAAAGCTACTTATATTTTCACTTGTCTCTTGGAGAAGAGGATGCCATGCTTTACTAAATTCCCGTCTCATCAAAAATGAAAGCAAACGGCGCGAACAGAATATTTACATTAGTTCTTTCTCCGCCCTTTTCTTCGCTCTTGTTGTCTTCTTTCTTTGGGTTTAATGGGCGCAGCGACCATCGCCTGCTCGGCTTCCTCGCTTAGCATCATATCAATTTGCCTTTTTTCCAAATCGGTTCTAATAATACGGACGCTTACTTCGTCGCCCATTTTCATTTCGCGCTTGGTGCGGGTACCTTTCATGCGCAGGCGACTCTCGGCGACTTCAAAGGCTTCACTCATCGTGTCAAAACCGATAAAACCTTCCGCCAGGGTTTCTTGCAAAGCAACAAAAAATCCCCGATCCAAAATGCCAGAAATATAGCCCGGAAAGTCTTCGCCCACGTGCTTCGACATATATTCCACCTGCTTATACTTCACCGACTCGCGCTCGGCTTCCATCGCTTTGCGCTCTTGCATCGAGATATGTTTGCAACGCTCTTCAAGTGGGTCTTTTTCAACACGATAAAATTGATCAATTTTTAAATTCAATTCCAAAATGCGGTGCGCCAGCACATCCGAATAGCGTCGAATCGGCGAGGTAAAATGAGAATAAAACTCAAGCGCCAAGCCGTAATGCCCAATATTATTGGTGCTGTATTCTGCTTTTGCCATCGTGCGAATAGCAAGCGGTTCCAAGAGTTGCAGCGCAGGATTGTCCTCAGCAGCTTTTGCTAACGCATTATAAGATTTTGCAATATTTTTGGGCGTGTCCACGCGCATATTGAAACCCATTTCACGAGCAAACATCGCCAGGGCTTCTACTTTATCAGGATTTGGTTCGTCGTGTACACGATACACGAATGGAATTTCCTGCTCTTTGCCTTTTTCAGAAATAAAAGTTGCTACTTCTCGGTTCGCCAGGAGCATAAAATCTTCGATGAGCAAATGCGCGTCTTTGCGCTCTTTCACGAAAACTTCAATCGGTACGCCTTCGGCATCCAATCGGAACTGCACTTCCTCGGTTTCAAAATTAATCGCACCATTTTTAAAGCGCTCTTTGCGCAGCTTATGCGCCAATTGATTGACCTTTTTCAATTCTTCTATAAAATCGCCTTCGCCGGCGTCCAGAATTTCCTGCACTTCTTCGTACACAAAGCGCCGATCGGAATGAATAATGGTTTTGCCAAACCAACGATTGACAATTTTATCGTTTTTATCAAAAGTGAAAATCGCCGAAAAGGTGAGTTTATCTTCGTTCGGACGCAGTGAACACAGCTCGTTCGAGAGTTTTTCAGGTAGCATCGGCAGCACCCGATCCACGAGATAAACCGAAGTAGAGCGTTTGTAGGCTTCAATGTCGAGTTTACTGCCGGGTTTTAAATAATGGCTCACATCGGCGATGTGTACGCCCACCTCGCAATCTCCATTTTCCAGGTAGCGAATCGAAATCGCATCGTCAAAATCCTTGGCATTAAAAGGGTCAATCGTAAAAGTAGTCACCTCGCGCAAGTCCAGGCGCCGCGCGACTTCTGCTTCGGTAATCTCCTCTTCCAATTTTTCAATTTCTGCCATCACTTCTTCCGAAAAATCAAGATTAAAACCATGATTGATCAAAATAGCTTTCATTTCAATATCGCTGGTGCCTGCCTTTCCTAGTACAGTGGTGATTTTACCTTGCAAGGTTTCGCCGCGTTTCTCGCCCCAGGTTTTGATGCGCACCACTACTTTATCACCTTCTTTAGCATCCTTGGTATCTTCGAGATCAATTTTTATATCCAAAGCCAGGCTTTGATCCGGCGTGACAATAGCATATTTTTCAAAAAAACGAATCGTACCAAGAAAATATTCGGTGGCACGTTCGATCACTTTCACCACTTCACCTTCCGCGCGACGCCGACCACGCGGCACCCAGGCGCGAATGAGTACGCGGTCGCCATGCAAGGCGGTATTGAGGTTTTTGGCAAGTACAAACACATCTTCATCCAAACCTTCGCTCTCGATATAGGCGGCACCGCTACGGGTCATGTCCACGTAGCCTTCGTACATTTTGTTGCTGCGATTGGATTGCTCACCTAATTGTGTCTTGAGTTTGAACTTAAAATCGCCCAGCGCGGAGGCCTTACCGGCTTCGACTAATTGCTCCAGGGCGTGCAGCACCGAGTCTTTATTATTGTTGATCTCCAGCGTTTTAGCAATCTGGCGAGGATTGAAGCGTTTGCGGGGTTCTTTTTCCAACAGCTTCAGGACTTCTTCCTGGAGTTGCTTCGCGGTAAGTTTGTTGTTGTTTTGGGATCTTTTTATTCGTTTTGACATATAAATTTTGAATACTCAATGTTAAATGATAAATGCTTAATGGTCAATAATTAAATAATCAATTATCAATATCAATAATCTGACCTTCAGGCAATAATTCCATCTTTGTTACTCGACTTGTCGTGGGGTCATAAGTTTTGCCATTTGTGGATTGACCGGATGTAATGAGGATTTCCCAATCTTCGTCAATGATAGCCACCGACTGTGTAAGGTTTTGACCATCATAAAAAGTTCCGGCGATGGCGCGTTTGTCAATTAATTCGCCCTTTTTGGTAAAAGTTAACATATTATAAGAATAATCCATCAGTCCTGCTCGCCAGATCACAACTGCATGAAAATCATGCGTTTCTGGTATTCTAAAACAAGCGATATACTCGGTCATATCATCTATCTCTTCCAGTTCAAAAGGCAGGATAAATTGCTCAATCATCAAAGGAGGCAAGGGCTCATTGCGATTGCTGAATTCATGGTGAACCTCATCATTCAAAGTGACGGGCAGTTGCACCGACGGAAAATGTTATGTAAAAGTATCAAACCGAACGATGGGTATCTTTGGATTTACTTCTTGCATTTAAAAAATTTTATCAAGATAAAACACAAAGCCTTATGCTTTGGTTGCTGAAATTAGTTTATATCGGTTCTTTGTCATATAAGTTTAGATATAGGCATGATGGCCCAAAGGCACAAGGTAGGATGAAAGTATAATTAGGGAAGCCTTTGAGGCTATAAATCTTTAAGCCTAATTTTAGATTCATTCTAAATAATTTCTATTCTTATATAAACAGCGAACATCCGTTTGGCAAAACGGCTTTAACACTTAGATTTGCATTGCCCTAAACGGCGACGCCAATTTTCACAAAGGTAACAAAACGATAAAAACGAAGAACATGAGTTGGTTTACCAATTTTCTTACCTCTTCCATCGGGCAGAAAGTGGTCATGAGCTTGACGGGATTGTTTTTGATTCTTTTCCTGGTCATACATCTATTGGGAAATTTGCAGTTGATGCTGGATGATGGTGGCGAGGCATTTAATTTATATGCAAAAAAAATGACGACCGATCCCATCATTAAGACAGTATCTTATATATTATACATTTCTATACTTATTCATGCAATCCAAGGTTGGATGCTCTGGGTGAAGAATCGCAAAGCGCGGGGCGCAGTAGGTTATTCTGTAAAAGTGACCAAAGCTGTGAAAACCAGCGCTTTCGCCTCTACGCGTATGGGTGCATTGGGGACAATTATTTTTGTTTTTATCCTCATTCATTTATATCAGTTTTGGCTGCAAATGAAACTCGACAAGTTGCCATACATGACGATCGAAGGGAAAGAATATAAAGATTTATACTGGATTGTTTCTTTGACTTATGAAAATGTGTGGTTTGTCATATTTTATGTGGTTTCAATGTTGGTGATTGCCTTCCACTTGTGGCATGGATTTCAAAGTGCTTTTCAGACCCTGGGTTTGAATCATAAAAAATACACACCTGTGATCCAATTTCTGGGAAAAGCTTATTCGATTATTATACCAGCTTTATTTGCGCTGATTCCTCTTTATATGTATTTAATGAAATAGTAAGCAAAATTTAAAGAAAGCTCTAAATTTTAATAAAATGGAATTAAATAGTAAAATACCTCCCGGTTCGCTTGAGGAAAAATGGACGAAATATCGCTCCACTATGCCTCTGGTAGCGCCCGCTAATAAGCGCCGTATCGAAGTGATTGTAGTTGGTACAGGTCTGGCGGGAGCTTCGGCAGCAGCTTCGCTTGGAGAATTGGGGTATAATGTCAAGTGTTTTACATTCCATGATAGCCCGCGTCGAGCACATAGCATTGCTGCTCAAGGCGGTATAAATGCAGCTAAAAATTATATGAACGATGGTGATAGCGTTTATCGCCTATTTTATGATACCATTAAAGGTGGGGATTACCGTTCACGCGAAGCAAATGTGTATCGTCTGGCGGAAGTAAGTGCCGCCATTATCGATCAGGCGGTGGCGCAGGGTGTCCCTTTTGCAAGAGAATATGGCGGATTGCTTGAAAACCGCTCCTTTGGCGGGGTACAGGTGAGTCGTACGTTTTATGCGCGCGGTCAAACAGGGCAGCAATTATTACTTGGTGCTTATCAATCGCTTTCGCGGCAGATTTCGCTGGGTTCGGTGCAAATGTACAATCGCCATGAAATGCTTGATCTTGTCATCGTTGATGGTAAAGCACGAGGCATTATCGCTCGTAACTTGCTCACAGGCAAGCTCGAACGCTTTGGTGCGCACTGCGTTGTGGTGGCAACAGGTGGCTACGGCAATGTTTTCTACCTTTCTACCAATGCGATGGGTTCTAATGTAACGGCGGCCTGGCGTGCAGTGAAGCGCGGGGCTTATATGGCAAATCCTTGCTTTACGCAAATCCACCCAACTTGCATTCCACAATCCGGTGAGTATCAGTCGAAACTGACGCTGATGTCTGAAAGCTTGCGCAACGACGGTCGTGTGTGGGTGCCTAAGAAAATCGAAGATGCTCAAGCAATCCAGCAAGGCAAAAAGAAAGGCAATGAAATCCCTGAAGAAGACCGCGATTATTTCCTGGAGCGACGCTATCCGGCATTCGGAAACTTAGTACCGCGTGACGTGGCTTCTCGTGCTGCCAAAACGGAATGCGATAAAGGGCATGGCGTAGCGCCTACTGGTTTGGCGGTATTCTTAGATTTTGCGGCGGCGATTGAACGATATGGAAAATCCAAGGCGAATACAATAGGATTACACGATGCCAGCAAAGAGAAAATCCGGGAACTGGGAGAGGAAATCGTGAAAGAAAAGTACGGCAACCTCTTCGATATGTACGAAAAAATCACTGGCGACAACCCTTACAAGACGCCGATGAAAATTTATCCGGCAGTGCATTACACGATGGGCGGTCTTTGGGTGGATTATAATTTGGAAACGAATATCCCGGGCTTGTTTGCTGTTGGCGAATGTAATTTCTCTGATCACGGTGCGAATCGCCTCGGCGCTTCCGCATTGATGCAGGGCTTAGCGGATGGGTACTTTGTATTGCCTTACACGATCGGTAGCTTTTTGTCGAATGAAATTCGCACGCCAATGATTAATACCAATTCGCCTGAATTTGAAGCAGCAGAAAAAGCAACCCGCGATCAAATTGAGCATTTTATTAATAACAAAGGCAATCAATCGGTCGAAAGTTTCCACCGCCGCCTCGGCAAAATCATGTGGGAATACTGCGGCATGGCGCGTAACGCAGAAGGCTTGACCAAAGCGCGACAGATGATTCGGGAATTGCGCGAGGAATTTTACAAAGATGTATTTGTACCAGGCATTGCCGATGAGTTTAATCCTGAATTGGAAAAGGCAGGACGTGTTGCTGATTTTATTGACTTAGGTGAAATGATGGTGGTAGATGCCTTGAATCGCAACGAGTCCTGCGGCGGTCATTTCCGTGAAGAATATCAAACCGAAGAAGGCGAAGCCCTACGCGATGATGAAAACTTCACTTTTGTTGCAGCCTGGGAATACCGCGGGAACGAAGATCCTGTTTTGCATAAAGAAGCATTGAAATTTGAAAATATAGAATTAAAAGCGAGAAGTTATAAATAGTAGAGAGTATCAAGTAGAGGGTAGAGAGACGAACGCATGGTGAGCAAGTCTCTCTACCTTCTACCCTCTACCAAATACCAAAACCATGAAACTCACACTCAAAGTCTGGAGACAAAAAACCGAAAAAGATAAAGGGCGCTTCGAGACGTATCAAGTAGAGGCAAATTCACATATGTCTTTCCTTGAAATGCTCGATGTACTTAATGAACAATTGATTGCTGAGAAAAAAAGACCCGGTTGCTTTCGATCACGATTGTCGAGAGGGGATTTGTGGTACTTGTAATATGGTCATCAATGGTCGTCCGCACGGGCCTTGGCGCGGCACCACGGTTTGCCAATTGCATATGCGCGAGTACAAAGATGGCGATATTATTGTGATTGAACCTTTCCGTGCAGCAGCATTTCCGGTGCTGAAAGACCTTTCGATTGATCGTTCCGCTTTTGATCGCATCATTCAGGCGGGTGGTTATATCTCAGTGAATACAGGTCAGGCGCAGGATGCAAATGCCATTCCTATCGAAAAAGACTTGGCTTCAGAAGCATTTGATGCGGCGGCGTGTATTGGCTGTGGCGCTTGCGTAGCAGCTTGTCCGAATGCCTCGGCGATGTTGTTTGTTTCTGCAAAAGTGGCACATTTAGGACTATTGCCGCAAGGTCAAGTAGAAAGAAAGCGTCGGGTACAAGCAATGGTAAAACAGATGGACGCCGAAGGATTTGGGATGTGTTCGAATGTAACGGCCTGCGAAGCGGAATGCCCAAAAGAGATTTCGGTAGAAAATATTGCTATGCTCAATCGCGAGTATTTCAAGTCGGTGATTGGATCCGAAACTTCGGTTTAAATTTGTAAAAAGACAGGGAAGACTGTATCTTCGTTTATAGTTAACTGTTTTTACAGTTGCCCTTCAGATAAAAGTTGAGCGCCTCGACCCAAAAAGTCGGGGCATTTTTATTTAGGATAGCAGGCTAATCAAGGATGGTGCTTGAATCTTGTTTTTGATATTTTTCTATTACTAATCCTTCCGTCACAAAAGAAATCCCCTGCTGTGAAGCTGTTCCAATCATCACCGCTTGAATAATAGGTTGAATATCAGCACTATTTGTCCCCCAATGCACAATAAAATTTGCACCGGCGCCACCTTCATCTTCTTTGTGTTCAACGACAAATTCGACTGATTCCAAAGGCTTTAGCAAGATCGTTTGTTGAAGGTATGCTCGATTTAAATTGCCCTGTGAATCGTAATAATCGACTTTGGCAACATACATCGAGTCGCGCAAGCTGGTATTGCGAATGCTTAAAGTCGCTGTAAGCAAGAATCGACGGGCATCGCTGCTATGATAAATGTCAGAATAAATAGGAACATAAACTTTCTCTTGGCGATGGAGACTCGCAAGATCAAGCTCGGTGTAGTGATAATTCTTGCTGGGCAAATGGATTGCTGTTTTGGGTTGCTGATTGCAACTCCACATTATTGATACGACTATTATTATTAAAGCGTACTTTGACATCGTCAATGATTTCTTTTTTGTTTTAACGCCCGCCACCAGAATCCGGGTTTGAATAATTGTTCTAAATTACGCAAATCCACAATCAATTCCGAGCAAAAGCGCACAAAATAAGCATTATCAGCAATGATATTCGCCAGAATATTTGCCAACCAGGGATAAGCCAATGTTTGCTGCAATCGATAACTCCAGCGCATTTCGGAGCCAAGCACGCGCCGCACCCGCTGATCATATTGCTTCAGAAAAGCCGCCGAAAAATTATTTTCTGCAAGGCATTTTTGAGCCAGTTCGGCAGCGATAAAACCACTGTAAAACGCATTACCAATGCCTTCTCCTGTAAGCGGATCGATCAAATGTCCGGCATCACCTACCAGCATATAATGATCTCCAGAAATGGGGCGCACTTTTGAACCCAAAGGCAAAGGAAAACCTTTAATATCACCTTCTAAGGCTGCATCCGCAAAGCGTTCGCGCATGATAGGATGTTCCTTTAATAACTTTTGTAATTCCGCTCGAAGATTGACTTTGCGGCGACTCAATACATCCGTACGAAGCCCCAAGCCCACATTGGCGTAGCCTCCGGGCAATGGGAAAATCCAAAAATAACCGGGCGCAATCGATCTGATAAAATGTAATTCGATGGCATCTTCACGCATTCCGCGCACGTTTCGATAATAGGCGCGTATCGCACCAGCATGGTGTTTAGGGTCTTTTTCTAAACCGGCAATTTTGCGACTGAAAGGCGATTGTGCGCCCGAAGCGTCGATGAGCAAGCGTGTATTGATTTGAAAATCCTCATTCTTTGTACTTACCAAAAAACCGTTCTCTGTTTTTTCAAATCGTTCAATAGCAACATTTTCAAAGAATTGAATATTATCTCTTTTTTTAACCTCTTCCACTAAAAAATGATCGAAATCCATTCGGCGCGAGACGTAGCCTGGTGTTTTGGGAATGTTTTCTGCATGTCAATGGCCGGAAAGGAATATGAATTTCTCTTGCATTGGGTGCCACAAAAGTGATACCATTGATACCTTGTTGGGTAGAAGAAGCTGCAAAACGTTGCAAAATCGCTGGGTCGAGTCGCTTGAGCAGCGTGATCACTTTACCACTGATGGCGTCGCCGCAAACTTTATCGCGCGGGAAGGTAGCTTTATCAATCAGCATACAAGGAATGCCCAAATAACTTAATTTTAGTGCAGTTGCTGCGCCACCAGGGCCCGCGCCAAGAATACAAATATCCGTGTGAAGCATAAATTTGAAAAAATTAGGAACAACCCAAGGTAAGTTTTTTGTTGAAGAGCAAAAAGCAGAAATAAAAAAAGCCTGGCTACTTCCCGTGTGTTTGTGATTAGAGCGCCAGGCACAAGTTGTTCATAGTCATGTGCGGCAAAGATAGTGTAAAGTGAACAACAATTGCAAGCGCTTTTTAAAAAAAATTAAAAAAGTGAGGTAAAGATGAGGTATTTTTTTGTCAATTTTGAATGATGGCTTTGCTTACACATGAATTCGTCTTAACTTTGCATACTCTTTTTTTGCAGCATTAGACAAGTTTTTGGAGGAATGCCAGAGTGGTTGAATGGGCCGCACTCGAAATGCGGTGTACTGGTAACGGTACCGGGGGTTCGAATCCCTCTTCCTCCGCCGAAGCTCCATAGAACGAAGATGAGCTTTTTTTCTATTGCCTTTCAATCTGTTATGCCATAAATTCTTTGATCTGCATCTGTTTTATTTTTTAAATTATCTTCATTTTTGCCCGGAACTATAAATTGCCTTATTTTTAAACCAAATCAAATTATGATAAGTACATTGGAAATCCCCGTTCACAAAACAACGAAAAGCCGTCTGGCACAAGTGGATATGAATCACCTGCCTTTCGGCAAATACATTTCTGATCATATGCTCGTTGCGGATTATCGCGATGGCGAATGGCAAGCACCTGAAATCCTGCCTTACGGCGACCTTTCAATGCCTCCGGCGATGTTGGCTTTGCACTATGGACAAAGCGTTTTCGAAGGAATGAAAGCATTTCGGATGGCAGATGGCAATGTTTCTATTTTCAGATTGGAAAAACATTACGATCGTTTGTGCAAATCTATGGAGCGTCTTTGCATGCCTTTGCTGCCGCAAGAGCTTTTTATGGAAGGCTTAAAAAAACTCGTTGAAGTAGATGCTGATTGGGTTCCAAGTCAAGAGGGCAGTTCTTTATATCTCCGCCCTTTCGTGTTTGCTTCGGAAGAACGCTACGGGGTTGGGCCATCCAACGAATATAAATTTATCATTTTCACAGGGCCGGTAGGACCCTATTATCCTCAACCGCTTCGAGTGAAAGTGGAAGACCATTACATCCGCGCAGCCAGAGGTGGCGTGGGTTATGCCAAATGCGCCGGCAATTATGGCGGTGTGCTTTACCCGACTCAAAAAGCAAAAGAAGCCGGATTTGATCAAGTCCTTTGGACAGATGGTTCGCCAGAATTAAATATCGAAGAATCAGGCACAATGAACGTTATGTTCCTGATTAATAATACATTAGTAACACCGCCGCTTTCGGATACGATCCTGGATGGTGTGACACGGGATTCTTTATTGACTATCGCGCAGGATTTGGGTTATCAAGTGGAGGAACGCAGTATCAGTGCTTTTGAATTGAAAGAAGCTTTTGAGCAAGATATTTTAAAAGAAGCTTTTGGCGTAGGTACGGCCGCAGTGACTGCTCCGATTCAAACCATTCATATCAAAGGCAAAGATTATAGTGTTTCAGATTATAATGAGCAGAGTTTTTGCAATCAACTAAAAAAACGTCTGACTGCTATTCGCACCGGAATGGAAAAAGATGTATATTTCTGGAATACAATCATCCAGAAGTAAACGAATAATGAAGACATGGGAAGTAAGCATTCTTCAGGCTACCACGCCCGAAGAGTTTGCCACTGCCGGGCATTTTATTCTTGACTATTCCAAAGAATTCAGAGAGAGCCTGAGTTTCCAAGCCATCGAAAAAGAGGTTGCGCAATTGCAAAAACTCTACAGCCCGCCCGATTCCAGGCTCTTTCTGCTCATTGTCGGCAGTGAAGCCGCAGGTTGTGTCATTGTTAAACGCCTTTCCCCCGAGGACTTTGAGCTAAAGCGAATGTATATCGATCCGCAACACCGAGGCAAAGGCTATAGCCAGGCGATGCTGGATATGGCAATCGGCACTGCTCGCAATATGGGCGGCAAGCGCTTGCTATTAGACACCGATTCTACCATGACGAATGCCATGCATTTGTACGAAAAAAATGGCTTCCGCCAAATTCCCGCTTATTACAAAAGCCCTCTGCCAAATGCCTCTTTCTATGAACTTATTCTCTAATATTTACAAATGGAAAATTATCTAAGCAGCGTCAAAAAACAATTTCAATATTACAAAAGCCTTGCTGATAAAGCGATAACGCAAGTAAGCGACGCGCAACTCGACTGGCAGCCCAATGAGGCATCCAATAGCATTGCGATCATCGTGAAACATATGGTTGGCAATATGCTTAGCCGCTGGACAGATTTTCTTACTTCCGATGGCGAGAAGCCCTGGCGCAATCGGGAATCAGAATTTGAAGGCAGTTACCCAAGTCGGGAAGCGATGCTGGAACATTGGGAGCATGGCTGGAAATGCTTGTTTGAGGCGCTTGAATCCTTGACCGAAGCAGATTTGGAACGCATTATTTACATCCGAAATGAAGGGCATACGGTGATGGAGGCGATCAATCGACAGTTAGCGCACTATCCATATCATGTTGGTCAAATTGTGTATCTCGCTCGTTTACAAGCAAATGAGGATTGGAAATCGCTCTCTATTCCCAAAGGCGGATCGGAAGTATATAATGCCGATAAATTTGCGCAGGAGAAAGCACGAAAACATTTTACAGATGGAATGAAGTAAAGTTCAATCCTTTGAATCAAAGGTATTTTCGTAAACTCGGTTTCCATTTTCATCCGAAAAGGCAATATTATCAACCATACCAGCCCCAAAAAAACTTAGCCGCACACCCATAATGTCACTTGCATCTTCTTTGAAGGACACTTTGCGAATCAAATGATCGTTGAGAAAAAGTTTTACATATTTATTTTTAACCTCGCATTTTATGTGTTGCCATTCTGAGAAATCGCAGCCAAAAGCAGACATATCGCGGTTGCTGCCATCTTCTATATAATCGAATACCCGAAAACGAAGGTCGCCTACGCAGCCAGGAATAGCTAAAGGAATCCTTATGATACTATTTTGGGCAAGTATAAGAATATAAGTCGCGCGACAAATGCCATCGCCCCGGATATAAGTATTCTTGACAGAAGTTTCAAAAGTAAAGTTGTCAGTCCGCAATCCTTGCAAATCTTCCACAAAGTGATAGCTCAACCACTCCGGCGTTGTGCTGCTATTGAACAAAGGCTCTAATACATCTGGTTTTACGCCAAGATAGTCTTTTTCCAATAAATCGGATGGTTGAAAATAGCGAGGACTAGGCTCTAAGTCTTGCGTGACTAACCAGCCATTGGATTTAATAAAAATATCATGTTCTTTGACTATTTTACTGTCAATCAAGAGTTTAGCTCGCCAATAACCAGGATAATAATAAGTAGAAGCTGCTTCATTCGTGATTTCTGTAATGCGAAAGCGCTTAGTAGAATCCCAGGATTGTTGGATTTGAATATCATTCGACTTGATACCATCCAAGTCGTAATTAAAGATAACCGTATTTGGAATGCCTTCGGTAATAGGCTGGCTACTAAATTTGATTTTCGCTATTTGTTCTGGACTTAATCCCGATTTATGCTTCGCAAAAATAAAACCGATCAACATCGCAAGTAAGCCTCCAATACAAGCAAAGCCAATGATAAAGCGCAGCACAGCCTGACGGTTGAATGTAATTTTTCTTTCAGGTGCAAGATTCAATCTGTTTAGTGAGCCTAAGTGCCCGTTGCTGGAATCCGTACGCTTTTCTTCAATCCCTGATTTGAAGGCCAGCCAGGTTTCATATCCTAAGTATTGTGCTAAAGTATTGAGCGTATTGGGCGTAGGCAGGCTGTCGTATTTGAGCTTGCCCCAAATTCTTTTGAGCGTAGTATGACTCAATAAACATCCGGTTTTTTCAAATATCTTTTCACTCAAATTAACAAAATCGCTATGTCGCCAATGATCACTATCGCCCCAATTCAACTGCGTTGCAATCGCTTTTTTGTATGCCTCCAAAAAATAAAGCTCCTCCTTCCAATTTGCTTCCATGCCATTGTTTTTATAAAAAGTCGGGTTTTGTAGCTTTTTGTATGTACTTGTATGCCTTTGTATAAGCTTGATAAGCCTGGTGTTGCTTCTTTTGTTCCTTAATCCATAAAATCTAAACACCGACTATCATGAAGAAAGTTAGTAAAAATTTCTGTTTGCTATTTATCTATTGCTGCTTTTGTTTGCAAAATACCTTTGCACAAGTCATTCCTTTTACATCCGAGCAATGGGAATTTAATACAAGTACTAAAACAATTGAAGATTTCCAGGGCAAGCCAAGCCTTTATTTACAAGGCGTTGCTTATCTAAAAGATGTTGCTTTTCAAAATGGGATTATTGAATTTGATATTAATCTTATAGAACGACGCGCTTTTGCGGGTGTGATTTTCAGGATAAGAGAAGGCGGCAATTATGAAGAAATTTATCTGCGTCCACATCAATCAGGTAAGCCCGACGCTATGCAATACACGCCTGTGATAAACGGCATGAGTGGCTGGCAGTTGTATCACGATCAAGGTAAGCCTGGGTCAACAAATTTGAACGATTGGAAAATGGAGTCAGTCGGCGGATTCAACACCCCTTATGTCTTTCCTTTTGAGCAATGGATGCATTTCAAGCTGGTAGTAGCAGGTACAGAGGCAGAACTTTATTTAAATGATGAAAAAGAGCCCATTTTACACATCAATGAATTGAAACATGGCTTGACGACTGGATCCATTGGCATTCAATCGGGTACGTCGCCTATGCGATTTGCCAATTTTTCTTATACAAAAACGGATAATATCACTTTGATGAAAACGGCTCCCAAGCCAGCTGCCTTAGCCCCTAATCTTATTACTAAATGGATGATTTCTGATGCTTTTGGCGAAAAAGAACTGGAAAACCTGACAGAATTGACGGCTACTTTTTTGAAAAATCGAAAATGGGAGGTGCTGAATGCAGAGCGTTCAGGATTAGCAAATATTTCCACATTACGAGCGCAAACCAATGAAAACAATACCGTTTTGGCAAAAATAGAGATCAATTCAACCAAGGATCAATTAAAAAAACTGGATTTGGGTTATAGTGATCGAGCACGGGTGTATTGCAATGGTGTCATTCTTTACAGCGGCAACAACAACAATCAAGTGCAGGATTACAGGCATCTGGGCACTATTGGTTTTTATAATTCAATTTATTTGCCTTTGAAAAAAGGGAAGAATGAAATTATGATCGCGGTGTCAGAAAACTTTGGTGGATGGGGCGTTCAGGGCAAATTGGAAGATAAAAATGATATTACAATTCAATAACAAGTTTCTTAAACAAAGTGATTTGAATGAGGGCGAGGCAATATAAAATTACTCGTCCTTTTTTTCGTAATTTACATGATTATTATAATAATTATTAATAATTCGGTGTCTTATCATAAAATAATTAATAATCCCGGCAATTATTACAATGCCGCCGAAAATCGCCAAGCCATAAGCAACTCGAATGTACCAAATATCGTCGTGTTTGAATTCAAAAATAGCCAAAGCCGTCACCACCAGCGCAAGTCCCGTGCGAAAAAAAGCTAAAAATGTGCGCTGATTGGCTAAGCGCGTGCGCTCAATCGCCAGCGTATCGCGGAGAATGAGGTCGAGTTTTTCTTTATCTTGAGTGCTGTTAGCCATGAGTTGGGCGATTTTGAGAGTTCAAACAGACTCGTCTTTCTTGTTTTTTACATTCGTTTGCAAAATATACTGATCCAAATGATTCTTGCTGGCTTTCGAATCAAAATACTCTACGGCATCGGGGATGTTCATAAAGAAATGTTCTTTACCAAATTTTTTCATCAATCCCGCACGGGTCATCATATCGCGCACAGGGCCGATCATATTGGAAAAATAAATTTCGATTTGCTTTGCCGCATATTCCTCATGCAAGTCTTCCAGCAGGTGCATGCCACTGCTGTCGATACGATTGATACTTTCCGCGCTGATGATGACCGCCTGTAAATCTTTTCCTTTTTGCTCCACCAGTTTATCTAAAGTTTCTTTAAAAAAGTTGACATTGGCAAAATATAATTGCGCATCGAAACGAATGATGAGTAAATCGGGACGCTCTTCCAAATCATCGAAACGGTTAATATTTTTATAGAAATCGGTATTAGCAATCCTTCCCAATACCGCCAGATGCGGGCGCGTGGTGCGATAAATCATCAAGCCTAAAGAAAGAATGACGCCAATGGCCACGCCTTCTTCCACGCCGATGAACAGTGTTGCCAGGAAAGTCGCCATGAGCATTGCAAAATCGCCTTTGTCCGAATGCCATAAATGAACCGCCTCTTTGAAATCAATCAAACCATACACCGCTACCATGATGACCGCCGCAACTATCGCATTGGGCAGGTAATAAAAAAGCGGGGTCAAAAAGAGTAAAGTAACAACAATCAAGGAAGCGCTGATGATCGAAGCCATTTGGGTTTTGGCACCGGCCTGGTCGTTCACGGCGGTGCGCGAAAAGCCGCCCGTAGTCGGAAATGCCTGAAAGAAACCGCCGCCGATATTGGTAATCCCCAGCGCAACCAGTTCCTGATTGGCACGCACCTGATAATCCTTATGGCGGGCTTGCATGGCTTTGGCTACGGCAATACTTTCGGTGAAACTGACAATAGAAATGGCTAAACCGATAGGCAGTAAGGCTCGAATATTTTCCCAATTCCAATCGGGTAACAAAAACGAAGGCAGGCCGCTCGGCACATCACCTACAATTCTTACTTGCTCCGCCCAGCCGAAACCCCAAACAATCAAAATGCCATAAATAACCGCCACCAAAGGGCTTGGGATCTTTTTATTGATCTTTTTTAATAGGATAATAAGCAAAATGCCTGTGAAGCCGATGCCAAAAGCCATCCAATTGATCTGTCCGATTTGCTGAAAGGTTTCTAATAAAATATGAAAAACCGACTCATTCCGCTCGATTTTGATGCCTAAAAGGTGCTTTAACTGTCCTAATCCGATAATGATGGCTGATGCAGAGGTGAAACCGCTCACAACAGGGTGCGATAAAAAATTGACTAAGAAACCCAAGCGAAAGACACCCAAAAGTAACTGCACCACACCTACGATTAAAGCCAAAAGGATTGCTAATACTACAAATTCAGGCGTTTGAGGTGTTGCTAATGCTGCTACTCCAGTGAAAGTCATCAAGGATACAATCGAAACAGGCCCTACGGATAGTTGTCTGGAGGTGCCGAAAATCGCGTATAGGAACATGGGGATCGTGGAAGCGTATAATCCATAAATAGCAGGTACACCGGCGATCATGGCGAAGGCAATACTTTGAGGAATAAGCAGCACGCCTGCCGTCAACCCCGCGGGTAAGTCGCCTCTGAATTGTTCTTTGCTATATTTCGGAAGCCAGTCGAGGATGGGGATGAGACGCTTCAGGTTCATGCTTACTAATTTTCCTGCAAAATTACGACTTTGCAAAGGGGAGAAAAGTGATAATAATCACTAATGATAGTTGAAAGGTTGATATATTGAAAAGTTGATATGAGCATAAAGCTTATCATTCTTTGCATCCCCAAATCTCCTCATCTCCCTGTCTCCCCTTTTCCATACCTCCAGGTTACACAGTCGCCCAAGCTCCACTTTTTTCCGTCCAAAGATTCCAACCACCATCTAAATGAAAGATATTTTTAAAACCACTATTGCGCATAAGCGTACAGGTACGCACACTGCGCCGCGCCGTACGACAATAAATAAAATAAGTGCGTTCCACATCCAATTGCTCCATCTGATCCCAAAAATCGTAAGCCAGATAATTGATATTCACAGCCCCGGGAATATGTCCGGCTTCAAACTCAGCAGGCGTACGCACATCAATCAACACGGCATCAGGCGTTTCTTGCAATGCGCGTTGAAATTCTTCCGGCGTCAGATTATTCAATTGCTGTTTGAGCAAATGCCAGCGCGGTACTTCACAGATATTAGGATTATCGGCCATAGTTTCAATATAAGAAGCAAAAAAGTCAGACTGCTATTGCAAAAGTACAGTTTCTTTCGTCCGAATGCAAGCCATTAAAATTAACCGTCGAGCCCATTTTGTAAAATGAACTCCTGAGCAACGCAAATGGTTAATTATGAATGGCTAATCAATTCAAAGCGATCAAAACCGAACTAAAGGACATTCTTCCTTTTCGTCAATTATTTCTACAGGAAACCAATTTCCAAGTCCGCTACAATGCTTGCCATGAGCGTGGCTGGAGCGATTCTTACCTTATCCAAAAAGACAAGGTGATCGTCGGCTACGGCTCGGTCAAAGGCAAAGAGGAACTCTCGCACCGCGACGCGATTTTTGAGTTTTATGTAATGCCCGATTACCGTGCTAAAGCAAGCCAAATCTTTTCTGAGCTAATAGCTGCCTCCGGCGCAATGTATATCGAGTGTCAAAGCAACGATTTGTTACTTTCTTCGATGCTCTACGAATTTGCACAGAGCATCCGTTCGGAAGTTATTCTTTTTGGCGACGATAAAACGACCGATTATACAATACCTGATGTCATCTTTCGCCTTAAAAAAGCAGGAGAAGTAGTATCGGGCATCAAACCTGAAGAGATGGGTATTTATATTTTAGAGGTTCATGGTGAATTGGTCGCTACCGGCGGCTTTTTATTGCATTATAATATACCCTTCGCCGATTTGTATATGGAAGTAAGTAGTGCGCATCGCAGAAAAGGCTTTGGCACTTATATCTTGCAGGAAATCAAAAAAGAATGCTATCGTAACGGTAGAATACCCGCCGCTCGCTGCAATATCAGCAACCAGGCTTCGAAGGCTGCTTTGCAAAAAGCTGGATTAAACGTAGTGGGATATATGTTACTTGGAAAAGTAAAAAATAAATAAGCGCATTACCTTATAAGAATTGCCAATTCTTATACAAGAATCTAAGATTCCAATCAAAGAATGGTAAGTTCTTTTATAAAAAAAGCCAATTATCATATCAGAAATGACAATTCTCATGTAAGAATCGTCATTTCTGATCTAAGAATAAGCAATTCTTATATCTAAAGCAGCGATTTTCATGATAGATTTATCATTTCTTGCTTTAAAATGGTCATCTCTTAAATAAGGTATAGAAATTACAATAAAAGTTATTATATATTTTGTTAAAAAAGTACATTTCTTCTTGCATATATATACAATTATTGCCTATATTTATACCGACAAAATCATTTTTACACCAATTATTTAATAGTCATGGTAAAACCAACCAGAGGACGCGTGGCCATTACCAAAAACATTGAAGAAATGTTGGACCTCGCTGCTAAAATTTACGCAAAACACCAGGAAGATGGTGCTGATTCTTACCTACATCATTTGGAAGGTGCCAATTGGAATGAAATAGGCCTGATTATTCCGGAAGTACTTGCCGATCATCAACAAGCCGAAAGCCTGAAAGCACAAGCAGAGGAAAGGTATCGGGTGCGCGATGCCAAGTTCAAACTTGTTATGGACTTGATCTTAGCCACTAAAAACCTGCTTAAAGGCAAATATGCCAAAAATCCTAAGACGCTTAGCAATTGGGGCTTCAACGTGGACGATACACCAAAAGCTAAGAAGAAAAAAGAGAACAAATAAACCATATTTTTTATCGAGTAGCCCAATACTCTTGGGTTACTCGAGCTTTCCTTGCTTTTATGGCTTAGGGATAATACTTTCCTCCTCTTTTGTCCAATACGAAAATACCTAACCTATATGAAACGGACACTTGCTATCCCTGTCTTAGCCATTATACTAATTGCATTGCTCATCGTGCAAGATGGCTGCCAGCCAACTGATACCGCCGGCCTGCAATTTGATATTTCTTTCCCGGCTTCCGTGCACGAAGGGCCAATTACCGGCCGCGTTTATGTCATGATTTCGGACAAAGACGACCGCGAACCGCGCTTACAAGTCGGTACGCAAGGCATTCCTTTCTTTGGCAAAGACGTAGAGGCGCTAGCCGCCGGCGCTACTGCCACGATTGATCATAGCACCTTCGGTTATCCTATTGAAAATTTAAAAGATTTGCCTCCCGGTGAATATTTTATTCAGGGATTTGTGAATGTTTATACTGAATTTAAGCGTTCCGATGGGCATACGCTCTGGATGCATAACGACCAGTGGGAAGGGCAGCATTTCAATCGCTCTCCCGGCAATTTATATAGCGATGTGCAAAAGATCACGATCGATCCTGCGAAGAAAACCACCATTAAACTGGATTGCAAAAACGTAATTCCTCCCGTCGAAGTACCCGCCGATACCAAATGGGTGAAGCGCATCAAATTCAAAAGCGATATCCTTAGTAAATTCTGGGGGCAAGATATTTTTCTCGGGGCAACTGTTTTGTTGCCAAAGGGTTACGACGAGCATCCTGACACTTATTATCCGGTTAATTACATTCAAGGGCATTTCTCTTTGAATGCACCAAATGGTTTCACCGAGGTTGATCCTGGCGCGGAGGCTTCCAATCGAGAGAAGGCAGGTTATGAATATTACAAGTTCTGGAATGCGGACGACACGCCGCGTATGCTGATGGTCACTTTCCAACATCCAAGTCCCTACTACGATGATTCTTATTTTATCAATTCGCCCAATAACGGCCCTTACCGCGACGCAATCATGGAAGAGCTAATTCCAGCGGTCGAGGAGCAATTCCGCATCATCCGTGAACCTTATGCACGCATCCTCTCCGGCGGCTCTACGGGCGGCTGGATTTCACTGGCGATGCAGCTATTTGAGCCAACGTTTTTTGGCGGTGTTTTCTCGCTCTGCCCCGATCCTGTTGATTTTAACTACTTTCAAGCAGTGAATATTTACAAAGACAAAAACGCTTATTACAAAGAAAGGGGTTGGGTGAAAGTGCCTACGCCCAGCGACCGCTCGACCGATGGCATCTCTTACCTGACTTATCAGCAACGCAACCATTACGAACTCGTCCTCGGCACTAAAAATCGCTCCGGCGAGCAAGTCGATATCTTCGAGGCGACTTTCGGGCCAATCGGTGAAGATGGTTATGCCAAATCGCTATTCGATCAAATGAGCGGTGAAATAGATTCAATCGTCGCGCAATATTGGCTGGAGCATAATGACTTGAACGAATACCTCAAGCGCAACTGGTCGAAGATCGGTGAAAGTTTAGTAGACAAAATCCACATTTACACAGGCGATATGGACACATATTATCTCAATCCTGCCGTGAAACTAATGGAATCCTACTTAGAAAGCACCGACCCGCACTATGCCGGTTCGGTCACCTACGGCGATGGCGAACCCCATTGCTGGGGCCCGGAACGCACAGAGCTATTGCAACTCATCTCCAAGCAAGTAGAAAAAATGGCGCCGAAGGGAACGAATGTAAAGGCGTGGAGGTATTGAGGAGAAGAGCGGTATTTTTCATATTATTGCAATTAAAAAACGGAGAGTGTATATTTGTGACAGGAGGTCATAAATGGACTATATCTCCGTTTTTTAGTTATCGAAGGAAAATAAACATCAAATTGCTATCTATGCAACTTACTCCTAAACAACGTCAAATCATCACTGATTTCTTTTCAAAACAACCTGTTTTAAAGGCATATTTGTTTGGTTCACGGGTGCGGGGAGAAGGAACGAATGATAGTGATATTGATCTACTGGTGGAACTTGATTATAGTCAACCTATTGGATTAGAATTCATTCAGATGCGACTTGATTTGGAAAAGCTATTATCTCAAAAAGTAGATTTGGTTTCCGCGAGAGGCTTGTCAAAATTTATTAAACCCATTATTGAAAGTGAAAAGCAATTGATTTATGCCCGATAAGCTGGGAGATAAAGTAAGACTACAGCATATTTTATTCGCTATTGAAGAAATCGAAAGCTACATTGCCGATGCAGACTTCGATATATTTGTGTCCAATTCCATGATGTTCAACGCCACATTGCGCCAACTGGAAATCATTGGAGAAGCTGCAAATCGCCTTTCAGAAAATGTCCTTCAAAATAATGTCGATATTCCCTGGGCAAGAATAATTGGGCTACGCAATCTGGTTATTCACGAATATTTTGGCATTGATGATATTACTATTTGGAATATTGTCAAAATTAATATCCCCGATTTGAAAAGTAAAATCAAATTGCTTATCGAAGAAGCATCATAGCATCATATCTTCTTTTTCTTATATAACATAATTCAACACCGACAGGAGTCAACGCTCAGCTTTTCAATAAGGTGTTAGTAACTACATAAAAAATAGGGGTATTTGCTACAATTCTGCATCCTAAAATAGAAGGACGGAAATCATCCTAATGTGATGTAACCTATTGATTTTCATTTCCGTCTCAAAACTATTATTCACCTATCTAACCATCCGGCTCTATGTTAAAAAATTACCTGCATGTAGCTTGGCGAAGCATTGTAAAAAATCCTTTGGCTTCTTTTATCAATATTTTTGGTTTGGCAATGGCGATTGGTTGCGGCATGGTCGCTTTTGTATTTGTGGAGTGGAATTTGAGTATGAATGATGTACATGAAAAGCACAAAACCGTGTTCATGACCACGACCCTGATGAAACAAAATAATGATACCGATCAATTTGGCACTTCTCCGATTACTTTAGGGCCAGCACTGGGGCAAGATTTTTCGCAGGTGCAAAACTTCGCCCGCCTGGTCGGAAGGAGCGGTACGATGCGCTATGAAGATCTGGTGTTTAACGAATATATCTGGTTTACTGACCCCGGCTATCTGGAAATGTTCACTTTCCCTTTGAAATGGGGCAATGCGGCGTCATTGAAAGAAAAAAATCAGATCATTTTGAGTGAAGATTTAGCAACTAAATATTTTGGCAACACCAATCCTGTCGGCAAAGCAATTTCGATGCGTTTTGATGAAGAAATCAGCTTAAATTTCACTATTGGCGGCGTGGCAGAGAAGTTCTCGGATCGTACCAGCATCAGCTTTAATGCTTTGGTCAATATTGAAAATCTTACAGTGGTTGATCCTGAAATCAGGTTTGAAGATTGGTCAGCAATGACACGTGCCACTTTTATTGAACTAAACAATCCAGACGCCGAATCAACGATTGAAAAAGGCATGAATGACTATGTGGCACGCTTCAATGCCGCGCAAGATGAATGGGAAGCAACCTCTTATGCGCTGGAGCCCTTGACCAATTTATATGAAGCTGGTAATTATATCCGAAGCAGTATTGGCGGCAATTCTGATCCGGTGGGACGCATCGTGCTGGCTGTCATGGCTATTATTTTGATCGTGTTGGCTTGTCTGAATTATATCAATATCGCGGTTTCTTCTGCTTCAAGAAGACTGAAAGAAATCGGCGTGCGCAAAGTAGTTGGTGCCAACCGAAGCTCGGTAATTGCTCAATTTTTGATGGAAAATGCGCTGCTCACTTCCTTTGCTCTGTTGATTGGTTTTGGCTTGGCGGTGACGCTTTTGGTGCCTGGCTTCGATCAGCTATTTTCGGTAGGCATCGAGTTCAAATTCGATCACTGGAAATTATGGATATTCCTGATTCTCTTGCTCTTAGCATTAACGATCGTTTCAGGATTTTATCCTGCATTAGTAGTGTCGAGATTCAAGCCTGTCAGTATTTTCAAAGGAAAATTAAAACTGGGTGGCAAAAGCATCTTTACAAAAGTGTTTCTAACATTACAATTTACGCTCTCCATGATCGCTATTGTGGGCGCGATTACTTTTGTACAAAATTCAAAATGGAATCAAAACAAAGACTGGGGATACAATCAAAAACAGCGCATCACCGTACAAGTACCTGATTTCAGCGCTTTTGAGCAAATGCGCAATGAACTGTCGCAACATCCTGATGTGCTTTCCATTGCTGGATCGGAGCATCATATAGGAAGGCATTCTGTGAATAACCTGATTGAATTTCCTGACCAAAAATTTGAAGTACAACGATTGGATGCAAGTGCGGAATACTTTGAAACAATGGGTTTACGATTGAAAGAAGGACGTGTTTTGGATGAAAACATACAAGCAGATAAACAAGCCGTGCTGGTAAATGAAACCCTGGTGAAAGAAATGAGTTGGCAAGCGCCGCTCGGGCAGCAATTCCGTTTGGACAGTGTACAATATACTGTCATTGGTGTGGTGCAGGATTTTCATTATTATAGTTTTTGGAACCCCATAGAACCTCTCCTTATTCGGCTCGCGCCAGAAGAAGCTTATCGCTATTTGACGCTGGAAGTACGCGAAGGAAAAGCAACGCAGACTTATGCTTACGCAGAACAAACCTGGAAAAAATTATTCCCGAATGATGCTTATCGCGGCTATTTTCAGGATGAAACCTTTCAGGATTATTTTAATAATGCCAGGGGACACGGTAAGTTAATGACATTTTTAGCGATACTCACGATTGTACTATCTTGTATGGGTTTGTTTGGCTTAGTATCTTTGAATGTAGCAGCTCGTATGAAGGAATTTAGTATTCGTAAAGTATTGGGAGCCAACGTACCGGAAATAATCAAGCAAGTCAATCGCCAGTTTTTAATTGTTCTTGTGCTGGCTACCATTATTGGCATTCCTGCAAGTTATTATGGCATCAAAAGCTTTCTGGATGTAGCATATATTTATCATATGCCAATGAAAATGACCTTTGTAATGACAGGCGCGATCTTGTTACTGTTCACAGCAATTCTGACGGTATTTTCTCAGATCAGGAAGGTATTGATTGCCAATCCGGTGCATGGATTGCGGGATGAATAAAAGAAATGGTGACAGGGTGATAGGCGAATAGGATGATTTTTAGAAATCTCATTTACCTATTAACTTATCCCCTATCAACCAATTAGTAACGATAATATTCCGGCTTGAACGGCCCTTGCTGCTCTACGCCAATATATTCAGCTTGTTCAGCAGAAAGTTCTTCCAATTCCACGCCGATTTTTGCCAGGTGCAAGCGTGCCACTTCTTCATCCAAATGCTTTGGCAACACGTACACTTTGTTCTCGTATTGATCAGCGTTCGTCCACAATTCGATTTGCGCCAAAACTTGATTGGTAAAGGAGTTCGACATCACAAAGGATGGGTGACCAGTACCTACGCCTAAGTTCACCAAACGGCCTTCAGCAAGGATGATCACGTCTTTACCATCAACCGTGAATTTGTCCACTTGTGGTTTGATCACAACTTTGGTGCTGCCGTAGTTTTTCTTCAACCAGGCCATATCAATTTCATTATCAAAATGGCCAATATTGCAAACGATGGTCTTATCTTTCATCAGCTTGAAATGCTCGCCCGTCACAATATCCTTGTTACCGGTAGCTGTAATCACAATATCTGCGCGAGGAATAGCATTCACCATTTTCTTTACTTCGTAACCATCCATCGCTGCTTGCAGTGCACAAATAGGGTCGATTTCGGTCACGATCACGCGGCAACCCGCGCCACGCAAGGATGCAGCCGTACCTTTTCCAACATCGCCATAGCCTGCTACCAATGCCACTTTGCCCGCCATCATTACATCCGTACCGCGACGAATCGCATCTACCGCAGATTCTTTACATCCGTATTTATTGTCGAATTTAGACTTCGTAACCGAATCATTCACATTAATCGCAGGCATCGGCAAAGTGCCTTTTTTCATGCGCTCGTACAAACGATGCACGCCCGTAGTTGTTTCTTCGCTCAAGCCTTTGATACCTGCTACTAATTCTGGATTTTTATCAAAAACCATATTCGTCAAATCGCCGCCGTCGTCGAGGATCATATTCAAAGGTTGACCACCTTCAAAGGCATACAGCGTCTGCTCGATGCACCAGTCAAATTCTTCTTCGTTCATGCCCTTCCATGCAAAAACAGGGATTCCGACAGCCGCAATCGCAGCAGCGGCGTGGTCTTGCGTTGAAAAGATATTGCAAGAAGACCAGCTTACTTCCGCTCCCAGTTCTATCAGTGTTTCAATCAAAACAGCGGTTTGGATAGTCATATGCAGACAGCCTGCAATACGAGCGCCTTTGAGCGGTTTACTTGCTCCGTAGCGTTCACGTAGGGCCATCAAACCCGGCATTTCCGCTTCCGCCAGTTCAATTTCCTTGCGCCCCCAGTCCGCGAGGTTGATATCTTTTACTTTGTAATTCAGCTTGGTTTCTACAGCTTGCATTCTTATTATTTTTTATTTACAATTGATTGCTGATGATTGCTTTTTGGAAAACAATAATCAAATTCGAGCCGCAAAGGTACGATTTTCCCTTTTCTTTTTCAAAGTAGTGAACAGGGTTAAACCGGAATTGTTGAGCAACAGATAATACAAATGCACTTATACTTTTCAAAGTGTAATAAAACAGGATTTTTAAAAGATTAAAATCCCTATTTTTAAAAGAAAAATTAACTTTTTAAAAAATAATTTTTGGGCTTACCCATCGTAAAAACTTTCATTTTTATCTCAGCGAAAACTTAAACATTTTCTTCAATTCGCTCTTACTTAGTTCGATCAGGTTTTGACCAAATAACTCAACCATGGAAAAATATTCTATAACAGTTGGCATCGACGATATAGCAGCCTACATACCGAATTTATATCTTCCTATTGAAACGCTGGCGGAGGCGCGTTCGATCGAATATGCGAAACTCCACAAAGGCTTGGGACTCACAGCGATGGCGATGCCCGATGTGGACGAGGATGCTGCTACAATGGCTGCCAATGCTGCTTTGGAATTGATGCGCAGGAACAAACTTGATCCTCGAAGTATTGGTCGCTTGTACGTGGGCACCGAAAGTGGACTCGATGGCTCCAAGCCGATTGCCAGCTACGTGGTGGGAATGTTGACGCAATACTTTGAAAATCAATATGGTAAAGATTGTCTTTTGCAATGCGATGCGGTGGATTTGACTTTTGCGTGTATCGGCGCGGTAGATGCTTTGCAAAATACCCTTGATTGGGCGAAGGGCGCTCCAAACCGCGTAGGTATTGTCATTGCTACGGATTTTGCAAAATATGAACTTGGCTCTGGTGGTGAATACACGCAGGGTGCAGGCGCTATTGCTATGCTGGTAAAGCAAAATCCTCGTCTTTTGGCGATGGGCGATGCCTGGGGCGTAGCGACTACGGATGTTCATGATTTTTTCAAACCTGTTCGCCAGATCAAGCGTGAAGATGCGATCAATGAAGCCTTGCAGTTTTCAAATTCAGGATCTGTAAATAATTTTCCCGAAGGAAAAATCCAATCCAATCCTGCGCTCGGCGCATTTGATTCAACCGATGCTTATTTGCACCTGCACCGCGACACGCCTATTTTTGATGGGCAATATTCTAACGATTGCTATCAGGAAAGAATTAAGCAAGCCTATCAGCGCTTTATCAGTGAGGCTCTGGGCTACGTGAATGGGCATACTGGCCCGGCATTCTCAGGTCGTTGGGCGCGTTTGATATTCCACCTTCCCTATGCTTTTCATGCTCGGCGTATTTTTGCAGAAATTTATTTGGAAGAAGCAATAAAATCCGGGAAAAAATTACAAATCGAACAAGAAACAGGTGTACCGATTCCTACGGATAAGAACGATGCAAATTATTTAAAATTAGTATCAAAAACGCCTGGTTATCAAGTATTTGTACAAGAATACATTGAAAAAGGGGAGCGAGCTTCCAGCTTAGTTGGCAATGTTTACACGGGCTCGATTTTTCTTTCTTTAATGAGTTTGTTAGAAGCGGATTATCAGGAAGGGCAAGATTTAAGCGGCAAGAAGCTCGGATTTTTCGCTTACGGCAGCGGCTCTAAATCGAAAGTATTTGAAGGAGAAATGCAAGCGCAATGGCAAGAGGTCGTTAGCAAATTCAATCTTTCTGGCAAATTAGAAAATCGTGAAGCATTAGATTATGCGACTTATGAAGCCTTGCATCGAGGTAAATTGGACACTCCGATTAATGAAATAAAAGACAGCTTTAAGCTTGCTAATATTAGCGTTGATCCTCAATTGCCTGGAGTAAGAAACTATAAATTCGCAAAAGCGATTATTAATTCAAGCGTCTAATAATCAATCGTCTATCAATAAAAATAAGTTCTAATCCAGTCCCAAAGGCTGACGCGGTTGAGGTAAATCCAAATTGCCAAGCCGATGTCTACAAACATTAATATTCTGAGTGTCACGCGTCGGATGGCTTCGTTTTTCTCGCGGCGGGTTTTATAATTGCGGATTCTACTTTGATAGGGCATTTTTAAAGTGATTTGGTGCTATGGTATTATAGTGTTTTGGTGCTATAGTGTTTTGGTGGTTGGTTTAAACAGTGAATTAAAAATCTTGATCTCATACGCCGAAACTCAAGCCCCCAGCCCACTCATTACTAAAACACCATAACACTAATTTACATTTCTTTATGTCGTTCCCAATAATTTTGATCTTCGATTTCTTCCAAAATCGTCAGGTAATTAATATAACGCAATTCGCTAATATCACCTGCTTCGATGGCTGCTTTTACAGCACAACCGGGTTCGTTGCGATGCAAACAACTGCCGCCAAATTTACAATTTTCCGACTCTATAAAAAATTCACGGAAATTATGCGCTACATCCAATGGCTCTAAATTATTGAATGCCAGTGTTTTAATGCCCGGCGTATCGATGATCGCTCCACCAAAGTCAAGATCGTACATTTCTGCGAAAGTCGTGGTATGCTTGCCTTTGCCGGAGTAATCTGATAGATCGGTGGTACGCAAATGCATCTGCGGTTGAATGGCATTGATCAAACTTGATTTGCCGACGCCCGACTGTCCACTAACGAGTGTAATTTTATCTTTCAAAACGGCTTTTAATTCTTCGATTCCCAATTTCTCGATTGCAGAAACCAACAGTACATCATAGCCAATTTCATTATATATATATTCCAATCCGCCAAAGAGTTCCAATTCTTCTTCGCTATATAAATCCGCTTTATTAAAGACAATGGTTACCGGAATTTCGTAAGGTTCGGTCATCAACAAAAAACGATCAATAAAGCCTTGTTTCAAATTCGGAGAAATAATCGTGGAAATGAGCAGCGCCTGGTCAATATTACTTGCCAGTAAATGCATATCATGTTTTTTGCGCGGCGACTGGCGCAGCACATAATTTTTGCGAGGTAAAATTTGTCGGATAATGCCTGTTTGTTCTTCCTTGTTTTCGATTTCCACCTCCACCTCATCCCCTACTGCTACTGGGTTTGTGAGTTTTAAACCCTCCAGGCGAAACTTCCCCACGATGCGACAGTTCCACAAATCTCCGTCCTCCACTTTCACTTGATACCAACTTCCGGTGGATTTTATTACAATTCCTTTTTTCAAATGCTGAATAATTTTGAAAAATGTAATGAGGCGTCAATATCTTCTGGCTCCAACATCGGGTACTGATAAAGTATATCCTCTTTCGAATCTCCTGCCTTCAGAAATTCCAGAATAGTTTGCACCGTCACTCGCATACCTCGAATGGTCGGCTTACCATTGCAAAGCCCTTCATCAATTGTAATTCTATCGGCTAAATATTCCATAATTTTTATTATTAATCCTCAAACAACATCCAAAGCTACAAAATTCCTTTTTCTTGCATTTTATTCAAAGAATGCACCGCATCTGCCATTTCCAGCATTAAAGAAGGATTTTTTTCCAGCAAATTTCCAACCACTTGTATATCTGCACCTGCGACTGCATTGGCGTAAGCTTTATCAGGCGTGCGAATGCCTCCCCCAACCACAATTGGCGTTGCTACATTTTGGCTCACCGCTGCCATCATTTGTTCCGAAACAGGGTTTTTGGCGCCGCTACCTGCATCTAAGTAGCTGATTTTCAAGCCCAACATCTCACCAGCAATAGCAGTACAAACCGCAATATCATTTTTATTCGCAGGAATCGGATTCGAGCCGCTGATGTAAGAAACAGTAGTCGGTGCGCCACCGTCCACGAGCATATAGCCGGTCGAAATGACTTCCAAACCGCTTTCGCGTAAATAAGGCGCAGCAATGACGTGTTGCCCGATAAGCAATTCGGGATTTCGGCCTGAAATGAGCGATAGCAGCAGGATTGCATCGGCCTTAGGGCTAATTTGTTGAACACTGCCCGGAAAAATAACACAGGGAATATTGCTATTCGCTTTCAAAAAACCGAGACAATCGTCGAGCGTGTCACGCATAACCAAACTGCCACCTACAAAAAAATAATCAACCCTGCTCTGCAATGCAAGATCAAGCAGGCGTTCAAGATGCGCCGGCTCCGCCTTGTCGGGATCGATCAATACTGCCAGTTGTTTTTTACCTTGTTGCTTGGCATTCACAATCGCCTGATAAACAGCTATTTTTGGCATAGACATAAGAATTGAAGGCTTCGGAATATGCGGGCAGCCAAAGGTTTGTGTAGGACAAAGTAAGCGTTTCTAAGGCGCTTTTGCACCAAAATTTGAAGCGAATTTACGTTTTTTATTGGCAAGCTACAAGCCCCAATCTTTATTCTGATTTTTGAAATATCATTAAAATGCCATCCGTATAGCTATAAAGTGAAGCCTCCGTGATGACTCTTTGCATTTGTAACCGGAGAAACGCTGTGCAATTTATAACCTTCGGACTCCATTTCCACCAAGGTGGCCTGCACATCGCGGGCGAGTTGATCTCCGTTGATTTGGGGTAAACCAGTCGAGAAAGCGCTTTTAGGTTTCACTTCGGCGGATGGTATATAAAAGGTTTTGTAGATGAATGGCATATCAAAATGAGTATTAATTGGTAAATATTTTTACAAATTTATTATACTTCGTTATTCCTTTGCAATTGTTTGCACCTTATTTTCAACAGCTTGCAGTGTATTTTCCAATATTTCGTTTTGAATACTTTCTGTTTTATCTTTATTATACCAGCGTTGCGCCTCGATTTGGTATGCCTGATATTTTTGCTTCCGCAAATCTTTATCTGTATAAGATTTCATTTCCTGAATCATAGGGATGAGCATACTTTGCAATACTGATGGGCGCGGCCCCCAAGCATCAAGAACATCTAAAGTATTGGCATCCAATATAATAACTTTTGGAATCGAGCGCGAACCATCGGTCAGGAATTCATCCATAATGTCCAGATGCATATCGCGCAGGATAAAGCGCAACTGAATATTTTCATTGGCTTCTGCCAATTTATTCAGTGCCGGTACGATTTGCGCCGCATCGCCGCACCAGGGCTCGGTGAGGGTCAGCCAAATGACAGGTTGTTCAATTTGAGCCAGTTTTTCCTGGGCTTCCTGTGTAATTTCAATGGTTTTATCCAAACGATTCATCCGCGCATTGTTCAATTCGGTGTAGCCGAGCATCGAATCGCTATAATTTTCCCGAAAAGGAATTTCTTTTTCGGTCAATAAATCCTCGCCCAATTGGCGGTAGGTCTGATAGTTCATCGCAGCGTCCAGCACAGCGCGACTGATATTTTCCATGCAAATTTTTTGTAGAAGAATGCTTTTCGAAGCATCATTGTTCAAACATTATTGCAAAGCCTCCGTTAAGTGTCGCAGACTGGACTGATTATCAGGATTATTGATCGCATTTATGACTCCTTCCAACTCTCCTTTGGTCAAGTGAAAAGAAACCGAAGCTCGCCGCCGATTCTTGTCGCCAGGGCGATACACAAAACGAATAATTTCAAAATTTTCTTTCCCAAGAATATCATATAAAAACCCAATGCTGGCATCCTGCTCAAATTCTTGCAAAATAATGATCTGATTGGCGATACCCAATGGATTGAAGAGCATTTGCACCACGCCTTGCCGATCGCTGGGCGGGATTTTTTCAATTTTTTCAGAACTACTGATTTGTACAAGCACCACACCGCCTGTATTTTCGAGAATCCAATCTTTGAAAACATGAATAAAACGAGTAGCAGAAAGGATGCCATAATTATCGCGCAAGCCCGCGTCCATTACTTCTATGCCCGGTTTGCTTGGCAAATAAACATTGGGTAACACATAAGGATAAGTTGCATTCATGCGCAAAGCAGTGAGAAAGCGAAGATTTTGGGCATCTTGATGCTGAAACAACCAACCAAAGTCCACGGCGTCGACTTCCACCGCATCGGGATAAAGCGTGCCAATGGGCGGAGTCATCATAAAAGAAACATTTTGCGGCGATATAATAAGTCGGCGCGCATCATTAATAATCATGGGCGTGATATACATCATGGGAATCTGCGCATTTGCTTCCGGCTTTTGATAGTCGCCAAGCGCTTTATTTAGCAATCCTTGCGTATTTTCATTGAGTTGTTTTTCAAAAATATAACCCCGATCTTTATTATAAGTATAATTTCCAGATTTAAATCTGCCCCAGGGCAAAAACATATCATTGGTGACAATGGTAAAAGCAATCGAATTCAGCAAGTCCTGCGAAATACTTTGCAAATGCGCGGGATCATAAAGTCCCACCAGTTTTCCTTGCTGCTCTTGTAATAATAATTCTCGCATATACGCCATGCCGATCATACCTCCTGAAGCGCCACTAATGAGCGCCGTTTGGCGAAGCAAATCGCCCTGAAGCAAGCTATCAGCGGTTTGTACCACATTCATACTCCAGGTAGCCGAGCGTAAGCCGCCGCCACTCACGCACAAAAAGACCATTTTAGGCTTGTCGTTGGGGTGTTTTTTGTTTTTTGCAGCCAATTTTCAAGAATAGCAATGGTTTGCGCTTTATCTTTTTTTACTTGATCCTGATTGCAAAAATCTTGCAATTTTTCATAAGTATAAGATGCTTTTTCGGTTTTATAATTTAATCCATAAGCTTTATTATAAAAACTTAATATTTCAAAGCTCGTTGCATAATTTAAAATCAGCATCAATGCAATAAAAACGGTGACCCACCATTGATCAAACCAATAAATCAGCGCTCCTATGATCGCCATTATTACACTCCCGAAAATAAAAACGCTTGCCGCGGCCGGAATTCTAAAATACGGATAATCAATCATTTGCCCTAAACCCATGAGTATCAACATACTAAGCAGTTGAATGACTAAAGCGTTGAGATGGTTTTGTCTAAAAATATTCATCAGCATACGCGAATCATAATGCGCAACGCTGCGCACCACGCGTGGTTGGCAGGTTTCAGTGAGATAAGTTGTCACTTTCCATCGGCTGGAATCTTGTTTAATCGCATCCAAATCGACGCCCCGCCGCCCGGGAGCAATGTTTTTACTAAGGTCCGGCGGCAATTTTGCAGGAATATTATATGAAAAAATATCTTTATTTGTAAAGTAAAAATAAATCGTATTAATCATAATGAGTGATAATATTCCCATCAATAAACCCAGGCAATTTTGAAAAATGATATAAGGAGGTAGCTTTTCATAGCCATTTTCAAATGAAATAATCGCAATAAAATAGTATATAATAAAAACCAAAGGTAAAAAAGCGTTATTAATACAAAATTTAGTAAATGGGCGTGATAATGATGCCAAAAACGGGAAATGATGTGCCGTAAGTAAATAAGTAGTAAGATTCCAGGTCATCCAGAATCCGCCAAGTGTAAAGCCGACAAAGAAAAAACTGCCGAAATAAACCCCGCCCAGGTATTCAGGATCAAGGAAAAGATATTGCAAGCCTAATTTGCGCCCAATCGCCCCTGAGATGAACAGCACGATCACGAGCCACAAGCCCAGCAAAAGCTGGCTGCTGCGTATTTGTAAAATGACCAATTGGAAAGGAAAAGCATAAAATACAGCGTCAAATCGTTTTCTCATTGTTTCTGTGGATATGAACTCATAATTTAAAGTTTCTTTATAAATAATGAAAGTAAAAAGCTGGTTTCGCCAGAAAAAAACCTTGGATTTAGACAAATATGCCTATTTTGCAGATGAATAATGCCATGATTTTGTCATGAAACATAACCTTCAGAGAGCCAAACAAATCATCGTTGTTTTTTGGATTTTGCTTGGCATCACCATTGTATCGCTCATTTCTGAACTGTTACAACTTAATTTGCTCAATCGTTTTAGCAGCGGCTATTTTGATGATCAATCCGCTACTATTAATGATATGCGCCAGGGAATTATTGCTTTATTAAACTTTGCTGTTATTATTTTTTCCATTATATTTTTTATACGATGGTTTCGACGCGCTTATTATAATTTGCATAAAATAGGCGTGCGCGGGCTTCGATATAGTGAGGGCTGGGCTGCCGGCGCCTGGTTTATTCCTTTTGTCAATTTATTATATCCGTATCAAATCATGCGCGAAATCTGGCTTGAAACGCAACGCGCTATTACAAGTAATAATTATATCAAGAATGCAAATTTAGTTGGCTGGTGGTGGGCATTATATTTAGTTTCCAATACATTTAGTTATATTAGTATGCGTATTAGTTTAGAATCCAATACTATTGAAGAATTAACCAATGCTTCTATTGTGAATGCGCTGGGCTTTTTTATTGAAATACCGGCCATTTTGGCAACTATTTTTATGATACAGGAAACTGCTGCTTTTGAGCAAAAACTTTATACTACAGGCGCAGGAGAAACCGATTTGTTGGAGCATTTGATAGAAAGTTGAGGCAATATTTCATTGATTATTGATAATGGATCATTGATTATTTTATAAAAAGCATTAATCAATATAAAATTGTCAATAAAAAATGAAATATTGCCCCGTTTATTTAGCGCATCAGTCGCCAGCGAATGCCTTCTTCTACTTCTTTGTCATATACAAATCCATTTTTTTGCAATACTTTTTGAGATGCAAAATGCGCCGCGGGTGTATCTGCGACCACTGTTTTCAGGGCCGGTTCACAGAGCATCCATTCCAGCAGACAAGCAAGCGCTTCGGTGGCAAATCCTTGTCCTTCGTATTTTTGATCAATAAAATAGCCAACCATCGTCTCGCTCTCGTGCTTTACAGGGAAGCCAAACGCGCCGATTCCGCCCATATAAAGATTATCCTTTTTATGAACAATCAACCAAAAAGTCAGCCATTTATAATGCTCCGGATGTTGCGCTACCATCGGAATGGTCACTGCCTGCATCGCCTCCTCAAATTCTTTCATAAAATTATCACCGAAATGAACCTCCAAATTGGTAGGGTTTAAGCCCAAAGATTGTTCCAATAATAATTGATTTTCCAGCAATAATAATAATTGATGATGCTCCAGCGCCAGCAATTTCAAACGCTCAGATTCGATGAAAAACATGATATTAATATTTAAAATTTGATAAAAGAATTAATAATATTGCAAAAGTCTTTATGCAATATCAGGCAGGAAAAGCGTTGAATAGAATAAAATAGCCAGCGGCGTTGATTTAGATTTGAAATACAAAAATAAGCTTATTGCCGATCATTGTCAATAGCATGGCGACCGAAGGGAAACCAGCATCCAGTGTCTAAAAATTTTCTTTCCTTTGCAAATTGAAAAACTGAACGAAATAGAATGGCCCGTTGCCTTTTGCTCTTGTTTACTGTTTTTTTGTTGAGTCGCTGCGCTACGGTCACCGCGCCCGAAGGCGGCCCAAAGGATGAGACGCCCCCAGAATTGGTGCCGGAGGCTTCGACGCCTGCGTTGCAGACCAATTTTGCCAAACAACGCATTGAATTGACTTTCAACGAGTGGGTGTCACTGGAAGATATTTTCAATCAGGTGGTGGTGTCGCCACCATTGCAGTACCGTCCGACGATTAATTTGAAAGGCCGCACGGTTCGTTTTGATTTTGATAGCCGCGAAGTTCTGCGTGAAAATGCTACTTATACCATCAATTTTGGGGAAGCGGTCAAAGATTTGACCGAGAAAAATCCTGCTGAAAATCTTCGTTTTGTCTTTTCTACGGGCGATATGCTTGATTCTCTGTCGATTAGCGGTACAATTGTAGATGCCAAAACAGGCGAACCCTTGGAGAAAGTGCTTTTTATGCTGTACGATAATCTCGCTGATTCGGTGGTGCGCACCGAACGCCCTTTTTACTTTGCTAAAACCGACAAAGAAGGCAATTTTCGCATCGAAAATGCGCGGACTGGTTCGTTTAAAGGTTTTGCTTTAAAAGATGTAGATTTTAATTATAGATATAATCTTGCAAATGAGCAAATTGGCTTTCCCGATAGCTTGATCGTGGTGGCTGACAGCACGCCTGCGCTCTCGATTCGACTTTTTGAGGAAGAACGGACGTTGCGTTTATTAGACGAAGATGCAGGTACTTTTGGTCGCATTCGACTGACTTTCAATAAAATACCTCGAAATATAATTTTTCTCCTCAAGATGTAGGGCAAACGATTCTATATGAATATGACAAGGATACGGTGAACGTATGGTATGATTTATCTTCGCCGCAGGCATGGGAATTGTACATCCGGCAGGACACGATTTTGAATGATACGGTGAAAGTAGAAGCTTTGGCGAAAACCGAATTTTTGCAAAATGCAAAATTAAGTCAGACCAATGGCCGCTCTACACCTGTATCGGTGAATCCTGATCAATTTATTTCGATAGATCTTAATCATCCCGTTGCTAACGTTGACACCTCACTGATTCGAATGTATGAAGATACCCTGCGGATTCCCGTTCAAGCGTTCTTGGAAATTGATTCGCTCAAACCTCGAAGTGTAAAACTTAGAACCGCCTGGAAAGAAGGATTGCCCTATGAATTCGAGGCTTTACCTGGTGCATTCCAGGATATTTTTGGTTTGCAAAGTGACACGATTAAAGCGGTTTATCGGGCCGAGCTGCGCAAAACATTTGGCAATTTAAACTTGAAAATAGAAGGATTTCAGGCCGATACGAATTATGTGGTGCAGCTTTTGCAAGGCGAAACTTTGGTAGATGAATTGCAGGTTTCGGGTGTCGAAACGTTTGAAAAAGCATATAAAGGGCTAAGGCCGGGAGATTATTCTGTAAAAATTATTGTAGATTTAAACGCCAATGGGCGCTGGGATAGCGGCAATTATAATATGAAAATCCAGCCGGAGGTGATTATTACTAAAAAGCTGGAAACCTTGCGTGCCAATTGGGATGTTGAATCTGTCATTAGTTTATAGGGGCATCGGGGAATAGGGTGATTTTATCAATTTATATTTTTTTAAACCTATTACCCCATCACCCATCACCTTGTTAATACTATGTTCAGCGCAATCAGCAAATGGATACTCCGGCTTTGGGGCTGGAAAATTGAAGGGCAATACCCTCACGAATTAAAAAAATTCGTAATTATTGTTGTGCCACACACGTCCAGTTGGGATTTTCCCCTGGGTGTATTTGTTCGCAGCGCTTTGAAAGCCAAGATCAAATATGTAGGCAAAGCCTCGCTCTTTCGGCCACCTTTTGGCTGGATTTTTCGTGCGTTGGGCGGCTATCCTGTAGATCGCAGGAAGCGCAGCAATTTTGTAGATGCGGTGGTCGATATTTTCAATCGGGAAGAGAAATTTGCGCTTACCATTGCCCCGGAGGGTACTCGGCAAAAGGTTGAAAAATTAAAAACCGGATTTTATTATATTGCCTTAGGCGCTCAAGTCCCCATTGTGATGGTAAAATTTGATTGGGGAAAAAAAATTGTCGGCTTCAGCCAACCTTTTTACCCAAGTGGTAGTATTGGGGAGGACATGAAGTTCATTGAACAATATTATCGGGGTGTGAAGGGTAAAAACGCTGCCAATAGCTTCGGCTAAGTTTCTTTTTATTTTATATTTTTCTTCTAACGGATTAATTTTCAATGATGTACATTTAAACATTATGATATAAATGTGCAATCAAATCATTGTTTAGACATCGATTCCCACTATAAGTTAAATGAGTAGATTCAAATTGTATCATATTTTTTATAAACATGATTATCCGTTTAATAATTCCCAACCGTTGGCGATCTAAACTGCTCAGTTATTTAATCTTTCTTTTTTAAGAATTATATAATTCCATTCATCCTTTAAATGCAATAAATTAACAATTATTGAATTAAAGCCTGAAAACCAGCATATTACACTGCATTGATTATATCCCGGTTTATTAAACATGAATATAATATTACATTAATGCATAAAGTAAATAACAATTAATCACCAAAATATCCTATTTATGAAAATCCGATTGCTTTACGCGCTTTTTGGAATTGCGTTTTTTGCTGTTTTATTATTAAGTAATGCCGGTGGGCCGGGAGTTGTGCAAGGCCTTGACCGCACAGGTTCACCACTTAGTACTGGTACTTGCTCTTCACCGGGTTGTCATGACGGCGGTGATTTTGGATCTTCTATTGCTGCGACATTACTCAAAAATGGAAGTCCTGTCACGCAATATGAACCGGGAGAAGATTATACCTTCCGACTCACCATCAATACTTCAAATGCGCCATCTGGCTATGGTTTTCATACAGTGGCATTAAGAGGCACGGACAACCTTAATGCAGGTACTTGGGACAGCGCCCCTGCCGGGTTTCGCCTGACTACTATTAGCAATCGGCAATATGTGGAGCATAGTTCCCCTCGTAATAGCAACGTCCTGGAAATCAAGTGGACAGCTCCTGACGCAGGTGCAGGCGCCGTTCGCTTCTTTGCCTCAGGGAATGCGGTCAATCGCGATGGCACTAGTGATGGGGACTCTCCAACTACCCTTTCTTCTCCTTTGACAATCAATGAACAAAGTCCGAGCGCTATTTTCGGCAGAGCCTTGCTTCCTGCTGAAATCAACGTTTATCCAAATCCAGTGAAAGATCAGTTAAATCTCAATATTCAAATCAAAGAAAGTGGGCGCTACTTTCTAAGTATCCATGATTTGAGTGGAAAAGAAGTGCAACGCAAGGCCATTCAGCTTTTGGAAGGTGCAAATGTAGAATATTTAGATGTGCAAAGCCTGGCAAGTGGTCATTACACGGTGCAAATTTCTGACGGTGAAAGAGTAGCAGCGGAGAAGATTTTGAAGAAATGACACTAGACGCTAGTTACTGGTTTCTGGATACTTGATGATTCAAGCAGCCAGAAACCAGCAGCCAGCAGCCAAATTAATTATCCTGCTTTGCAAATACTTTTTTCAGCAATTCGCTGGTGCGCGCCTCCAAGTTGTTGCGAATATTGAGTTCTTCCTTGGCGACCATTCCAAACAAGCCATCCAGGGCTGAGTTCGTTACGTAGTCATCCAAGCTTGGATTTACTTTTTCTACCAACGGAATTTTGTTATACGCATTTACAGCGTCCGTCCAGTATTTGCGGGCCTGAAACTTATCGAGCGACTCCACAATCACTGGATTAAATTCTTGGTACAAAGCATTACGGGTAGAGTTGCCGAGGTACTGCGTAGCCGCGTCGTCGCTGCCGAGCAAAATTTTCATAGCATCTGTGAAGGTCATTTGCTTGATGGCATTCACAAAAATCGGCTTCGCTTTTTTGGCCGCTTCTTCCGCACCGTGATTGATGCGCTCCAGGATTTCTTCTTCCACGTTCTTAAAGCCAGGTATTTTTTGGAGCCTATCCGTCACTTGTCGCGCTTCTTCAGGGAGCAGAATTTTGTATTCGCTTTTGTAATAGCCATTCACTTGCGAGAGTAAATCAGAACCTTTACTGATGCCATTCGTCAAGGCTTCTTTCAATCCGTTGGCCACTTCTGCTTCGGTGAGGGCAGAGCCGCCCAGCGCAGAACCAAGTTGACCCAAAGTAGCGGAATCACAAGCTGCCATTGAAATCACTATCAGAAATAAGGATAATTTTTTAAGCATAATGTTTAAAATTTTAAATGCGATAATCTGTTTAAATGGTTTCGTTATAGACCCTTTACCAACGTTCAAGGTTTGCCGCATCCTGTTATCAAAATGTTATTTTTACAGTAAATCTTCCAACTCTTCCCAATTCTTGATCAAGTTTCGCAATTTTTTCAGCGATTTGCCGGAAGGCAATTCAAAAACGCCCGTCGAAAGCTCTACAAAAGCGCAGTCCACCTTGCCATGCAGCGGCGGATTCAGTTTTTTCAAGCGTATGCGCATTCCTTTGATCAGTGCAATTTCTTTACCGTCTTTTTCAAATGTAAAATATTCGTTGATGCGATTAGAAATATTTTGCACCACTGTCTCTAATAGTTTTGAGGTCTTGCGCATTTCGCTTTCGCAAAGCAAATAAATCGTTTCGTAATTGACCGATAATGGATGCTCGTCTTCCTCCGAATCTTCTTCCACTTCTTCGTACAAATTATCTGTTTCGGCGGCTTCTTCAATATCCGCTTCTACATATACATCGAGCAAAAAATCAGTGCCGGTGATATTTTCTTCAGGATAATACCCATGAAACGCGCGGAAATGCATTCCTTCGAGTGCAATGATTGCCATAATGAACAAGGATTTTATTTCTATGGAACTATTTTTTCCAAATCTCAATAGTACAAACAAAGTAGCTTAAAACATTCCGTTTAAATGCCTAATTTTGTGGTTTATTAAAGCCTAACCAAAAATAGAAAGCAAATGCAAGAAAATAGCAACGGCGCAGCCATTATGAAAAAAGCAAAAGAAGACCGTTTTCAATATCATGATTATTATAATGTGGATGATTTATTAAGCGAGGAACATCTACTTGCGCGAGAAGCGGTACGCGCCTGGGTAAAGCAAGAAGTATCGCCGATTATTGAAGAATATGCAGATAAAGCACAATGCCCTACGCATTTATTCAAAGGATTGGCGGAAATCGGCGCTTTTGGGCCGAGCTTACCCACGGAATACGGCGGTGGCGGCATGGATGAAATCGCTTATGGTGTGATCATGCAAGAATTGGAGCGCGGCGACTCCGGCATTCGTTCGATGGCTTCGGTGCAGGGTTCATTGGTAATGTACCCGATTTATAAATTTGGCTCGGAGGAGCAGCGTAAAAAGTATTTGCCAAAGCTGGGAAGTGGCGAATTTATTGGTTGTTTCGGCTTGACCGAACCCGATCATGGCTCGAATCCGGCTGGCATGATTACCAATATCAAGGACGATGGCGATGCTTATATCCTGAATGGCGCTAAAATGTGGATCACCAATTCACCCCTGGCTGATATTGCAGTCGTTTGGGCAAAGGATGAGGAAGGCATTGTGCGGGGATTGATTGTTGAAAAAGGCATGAAAGGCTTCTCCGCGCCTGAGATTCATGGCAAATGGTCATTGCGCGCTTCGATTACCGGAGAGCTTGTTTTTGAAGATGTGCGTGTACCCAAAGCAAATGTATTGCCCAATGTACAAGGCATGAAAGGCCCTTTATCCTGTCTGTCAAAAGCGCGGTACGGCATAGCCTGGGGTGCGCTTGGCGCAGCTTTGGATTGTTATGACTCGGCATTGCGTTATTCTCAGGAGCGGATGCAATTTGGCAAACCGATTGGTGCATTTCAGTTGCAACAGAAAAAATTGGCAGAAATGATCACCGAAATTACCAAGGCTCAACTACTTGTCTGGCGTCTCGGCACCTTAGCAAATCAAGGCAAAGCAACTCCGGCACAAATTTCAATGGCCAAGCGCAATAATGTACACATCGCATTACAGGTAGCCCGCGAGGCGCGCCAAATGCACGGAGGCATGGGCATCACGAACGAATATCCAATCATGCGTCACATGATGAATTTAGAGACCGTGTTGACTTATGAAGGTACGCATGATGTTCACTTGCTGATCACCGGGCACGACGTCACAGGATTTAATGCATTTTCGTGATCTTTATACCTTTGGAAAGATTTTTATTGCTAAATTGTCTAATTCATATCAATAAAAAACAAGGATTGAAGAACAAAAAATTCTTCGATTTACTAAAAATACTTTAAAAAGGGGTTCGGGAAGCGTTAATGTCTTCTTAATCCCTTTGTTTTTTTGTACAATTTTGCTTTTTTTAGAAGCACATAAAACAAATAGGCTGTAAAAATTCGTTGTTTATCAAAATGTAAACAAATTTGACTATGAGGCTGCGCACATCTGCTTTAATTATTCTATCCGTTTTCCTGGCATTCTCCGGCTGGAGTCAGGATGCCATTACCTTGACTAATGCTTCTTTTGAAGATATTCCCCGGCATAGCCACGTACCTAGAGGTTGGTATGACTGTGGTTTCCCCGGCGAATCTGCACCCGACACGCAACCCGATCCAATGTTTCAGGTAAGTAAGGCCTCTCAACAGGGCGATACTTATCTTGGCATGGTGGTACGCGACAACGATACTTGGGAGGCGATTTCGCAAAAACTAAGTCGCCCGATGGAAAAAGATAAGTGCTACGAATTCAGTATTTATCTGGCTCGTTCAGAATCTTATATCAGCGTCAGCAGGATTACAGAAGAGCAAGCTAATTATGTGACACCCGCAAAACTCAGGGTTTATGGTGGTTTTGATTATTGCGACAAGCAATATTTATTGGGTGAAACCAAGCTTGTGATTAACACCCGTTGGATAGAATTCAATTTTAAATTCGAGCCGATTGCTAATTATACGCATATCGTCTTTGAAGCTTTTTACAATACGCCAACCCTTTTTCCTTATAATGGCAATCTTTTGATGGATAATGCTTCTGAACTCAAGCCAATCCCTTGCGAAGAACAATTGGTAGAAAAAGAGCCGGAAGTGACCCCGAAAACAGTGGAAAAGCCAGTGGTAAAAGCAGATCCGCCCAAACCAAAGCCGACCACTCCTACGCCTGAAAAAAGAGAGGAGAAACCAACGGTGATCGAAGATAAAAAAATCTCCGATTTGAATCGTTCTGACTTAAAAGAAGGTTCGACCATTCGATTGGATAAATTATATTTTGAAGTGAATAAAGCAGTGATTACCAATCCTTCTTTCGAGACCCTGGATGAAATTTATACTTTCCTAATCCGAAATCCTGATGTAAGTGTGGAAGTAGGAGGACATACCAATGGGCTTTGCGATGATAATTACTGCAATGAACTTTCCACCAATCGTGCCAAGGCGGTCTATGATTACCTTGTGAAAAAAGGAATCAGCAGTAGTCGCGTGCGATACCGAGGCTACGGCAAAAGCCAGGCCATTGCTGAAAATACTACAGGAGAAGGTAGAAGAAAAAATCAGCGCGTGGAAATCAAGATTTTAAGCCTGGGAGGCTAATGTTTACAAGGCTTCCCAAGAAATGATTTTTTTGGGAAGCCTTTCTCTTCGTTCAGTTGTAATCGAATTTTTAAAAAAATATTAATCCTATCCTAAACTCAAGAAGAGTACAAATACAGCGACAGAAATAATCAAGCCGTACATAAATACCAAATAACAAATACGTAGATACTGATATTTTTTAGCCAATACGACACCGAGATAATACAAGTCTTTGGTCATGGAGCTGTATAAAAAATCGCTATCCCGAATCATTTCCATCATACCCCAGTGAAAATCTTCGAGTTTCATATTATAAAAATTTCCAAAGAAAAGCAGATTCGCATTTTTATTTTCGATGTCTTCACGGGTTACTTGGCCTTTGGTTACTTTCGGTTGCGTGGCCAGTATCGCAAAAATCAAGGCTGTAAGGCACACCGCTAATAAAATAATGGTAGGAAAGATCAGATTCGTATTCGTACTAAGCCTTGGAATAAGTGATGTAATAACGATTGAAATAATGATAGCATTCACGCTCAACATGATATTCGCTTTATTATCAGCGATGGAACTGAGGTTGATATGCGTGCGATAAATATTACGATACATCGTTTCTACGCCTCGACCTAAATCAATTTCTTTTAGTTGAAACCCACTAGAATCAATAGATTGTTGAAGTTTTTTGAGTTTTTTCTCTTCCTTGCGCTCCTTTTTTTCCAATTCATCGATCAAATCTACCGTGTCAGGATTGAGTCGCATTTTATGCTTCATCATTTGCCGCACATGCTTGTGCTTGCGCTTATCAAAAAGTTCTTGAGCAGCCTCGGTATAATAATGATGATTAGTAATAAAATCCAATTCAAAATTGACCCAGTCATGCTCTGACATGACAATGTTTTGGGTAAGAAATAATTCCTGTCGCAAGCGCGTGCAGTGTTCCCAATACATTTTCCCACCGAGATGGCTCAGATCAGCATCACAAAGAATTTTAGCCAAAAGCGTTTCCGGTTCTGCATCCAATCTGGTCGCCCGAATACATTTTAGTACTTCTTCAATATCATCCGAATTATAATTGCGCTCTTCGAGGAAAACTCTGGCGTAGTTCGCGCTGCGTACTTCGTGTCCTTCAGGGCCTTCCACATATCCTATATCGTGAAACCAAGCTGCCAGGAGTAATATCTCCATTTCTTTATTACTCAAGGTATAATCTGTGGCTATCTGGCGGGTTGCTTCCACCACTTCTATCACGTGCGGAAAGTTGTGAAATACATATTGCTCAGAAAAGTGCGCTTCGTAAAACTCGGCTACATATTTTTTGGCATCCGCCAATAGTGCATTTTGCGTCTCTACCATCTTGCATTCTTCAAATTGCCAGTGAAAATAGGAAAAACGTAAACAGGTTCAAAGTAACGACTATAAAAGTTTACATATTGTAAAATAAAAAACAGCATTCCACGGATTTGCAGAATGCTGTGCGTCAAACAATCGGGTAAAAACTTATTTATTGAGTCGGGCAGTTCAGCATCCAATTGATGCCGAATTGATCTATCAGCATGCCAAATCGCGCGCCCCAGAAGGTGTCCTGCAATGGCATCGTCACCTTCCCACCGGCAGCAAGTTTGTTGAAAATAGTTTCTTCCTCTTGCAAATCAGTGAGTTGAATGCTCAGCGTAATATTATCTCCAGGAATGATGGTATGATTTGGCATAGTATCAGACGCCATTATTTGAATGCCTTCCACTTTCAATTCGGAGTGCATAATTTTATCTTTGTAATCGTCGGGAACTTCTTGTCCTGATTGGGCAAAAGTCTGCATTGTCAATTCACCGCCCAGGCATTCCTGATAAAATTTCATGGCGGCTTCGCAAGTACCCGGAAGCGCCAGATAAGGATTTAAATGTTTCATATTAATTTGATGTTATTATTTAATGACATTATAATATAGCAGATAAAAATTATTTGTTTTTAACTGGATAATAAACTTTTGTCAGCCATTTAGCAGTATCAGGTTCAGTCGTTGGATCAGTAATATATTGCTCCCAAACCGGCGGGTTTTGTTCCAGGTTATGCTCTTTCATATAATCATCCATCGCAAAATGGGCTTCGCCGGTGCCCGTGTAAGGGCCATAATAATCAATAAGTAATAATTTTCCAGCCGGTACTTCAAAAGTATCAAATCCTTTTATTTCGGCTTTTGCTTTTACTGGCACAGCATACGCGAGGTCAACTTGATTGGCTTCTTCATCCCACATAAAGAATAAACCGCAAGGATTGCCGATTATTTCTATTTTCGCTGCCCCTACGGCTGCAAAAACCTTCGGAAGATATATTCCGAATCGCTCAGAAGTCAATTCATCCATCTTAATTTTTTCGCGGTAGCCAATAAAATATTGGACTGGCGCATCCATTTCTTGTACGGTATAGCCGCGATACGTTTTAGGCATAGATTCTATCATATTTCTTAGTTTGTTTAATCCTTCATCAAAATCATTACCGAGCATTTTATCCATATTCATAAACATTCCCACCACATTCCAGGGGAAAGGAGAGCGACCATTCATATTCCAGGTTACTTTTGTGCCGCCATCGGTATCACTTGTGATCAAAATGGCATTGGATTCGCCCATGCCGCTAAAACGTAGCTTCGACTCGATGCGCTCATTCGGTACGATGACTGTAATTTCTTGTTCGCCATTGCCTTCTACCTTACTTTTCCAGCGATTGATCGCGCCCACCGTGCCGTCTGTGCCGATGATTTCTGTTTGCATCTCAGGATCGCGTTCTTGCCAGGGTGTCCATTCTTTTTGTTTTTCAAAGGATTGCAGGTAAGGGAAAATCATTTCATTCGGTGCGTCAATCACAATCGAACGTTCGACATTGAAGTCTTTGGGAGCAATAAATCCTAGTACAATAAGAATGACAAGGAGTACTGCCAGAATAATTCCGATGGTTTTAAGCGCTTTCATAATAGAATGCTGTTTGTTTGAATATAATTATTGTTTTATATGTTGCAAATTTACAAAATTTAAAACAAAAAATTTATTTTTCGGATAACTTTTTTTGTAGCCTTGAATTTTTTTTAAACCATTGGCTATGAAAAAGTTAGCAGCAAAATAGCAGAGAGTTGGCAATGGCGATATGGTTTCCTACGAAAACATTTTACTTAAAATCCAATGAAAACGCTGGGTCACTTTTGAAAACCCAGAACACGATTTTCCGCAAAGGATTATTTACACGCCAAAAGGGATGGATACGCTGTACGCCAGGATTGAGGGCATTTCCAAAGGAAAAGAACGCACCTCCGAGTTTGTGATGGTGAAAAACAGTAATCGCCGATTGCCAATCGGCGCTACTCAAAAGATCGACCTGCCCGTCATTGTGGTGAATAATTCTAAAGCCATGACGCCTGCTAAAGAATTCCCGTGGTTATTGAGTTCCGGACTCCAGACTGCGATTGCCAGTTCATTGGGGATCACTGCTACAATGCCGCCGCCAACGCCACTTTTGCCGGGCATTCCTACTCTGAAAGCAAATTCGCCGGCTTGATCGTAAAAACCACAAGTCATCATTACTGCATTCAAGCGTTTCGCTTGACTAACGGTGAGGATTTGCTCGCCGGAAGAAGGAATCGTGCCATGATTCGCCAGGAATAAGAAGGCTTTCGCCAACTCTTTACAGGACATTGCAATCGAGCATTGATGAAAATAAACATCCAGGACACTGTCCACATGATTGTGAATATTGCCATGGCTTTTCAGAAAATTGACCAAAGCGGTATTCAAAAATCCCGTCTCCCGCTCGGAGCGTGCCACATCATAATCGTAATAAATATCATCTACACCCGACAAGCGCCGCACAAAACTCAAGATAGAGGACTTTGGATTGGACAATTGACTCAGCAATTCATCGGTGACGACCAGCGCCCCAGCATTGATGAATGGATTGCGTGGAATGCCTTTTTCGTATTCCAATTGCACCAGTGAATTAAACGGCGTACCCGAAGGCTCAATATCTACGCGCTTCCAAAGCGTTTCGCCTACTTTTGAAAACGCCAAAGCGAGCGTAAAGACCTTGGAAATACTTTGGATAGAAAATTTCTCATCCGCATCGCCGATGATATGCTCTTCACCATTCAAGGTGACTAATGCAATACCAAATTTGCGTGGATCAATATTCTGCAGATTGGGAATGTAGCTCGCTACTTTGCCTTGCCCAAAAAGCGGCTGCACGGCTTGGAAAATGTCGTAAAGAATTTGGTCATAATTGGTCATGCCGCAAAGATATGCATCATGCTGCAGCTTTTGGAATAGTTGGATAATGGAGTATTGGAATAATGGAAAGTTGAGCCACTCCAAAGCTCCATTACTCCATAGAATTATTACTGCGCCGAACTTACCAGGATTTCCGAGTGCGGCAAGGCCCATTATCTTTCCAATGTCAGTAGCACAATGAAATCGCCTTTTTTACATTGTGCCAGCACATCCTGAATGTTGATTTCCTGATAGCTTTTCTCTGAAAAAAGCATTAAAGTTTTAGAATCCCGGTCGCGGATGGCAACTTTAAAAGTAATTTTTTCACTTGCTTTGGTTACTTTGTCATTTGACATATCCGCAGCGTGCAGGCTCAGTTCGCCCTTGGTGTTGGCATCCACAATACACTTGCCTTCTGGGCTGTATTCATTCACCAGCATATTTTGATTCAAAAAAATAGCAGCACAGTTGGAGAAATTGCCCTTGCCCTGCTGCCCGAATAAGTTGATGAAAATCAATAAATTAAGGATGATAAAAAATAATGTTTTTAAGCTTCTCATGTCAAAAAAAATTTTCAGATGAAATAATGCTCCAAAGCTATGCCCGAAATAAATTCAAATGGTTAAACCCTTGTAAAACAGTGTAAATGAAATGTAAAAGTCTGTTTTGTAAGCTTTTTTCGGTTAATTTTGAAGTATGAAACAAGGTATCGTTCCATATTTCGGATTGCTACTTTTATTAGGTGTGACAGGTTTTCTTACGATCCAGGCGATTTGGTCGAAAGAGGTGCCCGATGAACAATTTTCCCAGCGCGTGAATCTTGCCCTGCGGCAAACGGTGGACGGCTTGTTGCGGTTAGAAGAAGACAGTACTTCAAGGATTAAGCCTGTGCGACAAACTGCTCCCAGCACTTGGCTGATTCCTTTGGAGCAGAATTTCAATTATGATAGCTTGCCTGCCTTGCTGCATCGAGCATTTTCAGTGCAAAATATTAAGGTAAATTATAATGTAACAGTGCTGGATTGCTACAAAAAAGATTTAATGCTTGGCTACAATTCTGAAACGTATCTCTCTGGCGAGGAAGTACCTTGTGGCGGGCGCGAACGCGTAGCAGGTTGCTATCAACTCACGGTCACGTTTTTGGATGCCCCTCAAAAAGGGAACTGGCAATTCGGCATTTGGATAATTCTATTGGGTGCTTTTGTCGTTTTACAATCTTATCAAATTTCGCAAAAGAAAAAGAGCTCAAAAATCAAGGAAAATATTAAAAATCAATTCATTATAGATGATAAGAGTTTACAATTCGGACACTCCATATTAGATATTTCCAACCAAAAACTGTGGGTACAAGACGTTCAAAAAGATTTAACCTACCGGGAAGCCAAGCTATTGCAATTCTTTTGCCAACATCAGAATCAATTATTGGAACGAGATCAAATTCTAAAATCCGTTTGGGAGGATGAAGGCATCTTGGTTGGGCGTAGCCTTGATGTATTTGTATCGCGTTTGCGCAAAGTCTTCCCAAGTATGAATGCCAGCAGCTTTCAGCAAACCTTCGATTTTCGGGCCAATGCCTTCTACAATTTTCAAATCATCATTCTGAGTAGGATAACCAAACCCACGCGTTTCAAAGGATTCCGGCTGCATTTTTTGTTTTTGTTGCAATTTGATGGCTTGCCCAATCCAATCCTCCTTTTCAATACGGCCCGGTAGGTAGCCAATGGCTTGTACGATTCGGTTAATATCCGCTGAATCCCATTGACTAATTTGTTCGTAAGTGAAGATGCCTGATTCATTGAGCTTTTTCTCCAAAAACGGACTAATCCCTTCGATTTTGGTCAAGTCGTCGCGCTCATGGCTTTGTTGCAGGAGCGGATCCATCAAAATCGCTTTGTTTGTGCCAAGATTAAATACAGGTTCTTCTATTTCTTCGACCGTATTTAATGGTGCGCTTCTTTCAAAAGAAACTGGCGCTGAGCCACTTGTCGTTTTTATATCTTGCAAAGTGCCTTTCAGATTGGCATTTTCGACTTCGACTTTATTGAGTTTTTCTTCCAATGCTTCAAGTCTGCTGCGCATAGCATTTTGGGTACTTTGGAATTGCGCCAAATAGTCCAAAGCTTCGTCTTTTTCGTCTGGAATGATAGATCTCAGTTCTTTTTCTTTCAATTCGTTTTCCAATTGCTGGTTGCGCGACTTTAAAGACGTTATCTGTGCATTCAAACGATCAATCGTAACATTCAATTCGGTGATTTCCTGTGAGTTATCTACGACTTCTCCACCGCCCAATTTTTTCAAATTCTCCAATTCGGTATTCAGGGCATATACTTCGTTGTACAACTTTGTTTTTTCATCGGCCAGGCGTGCCACTTTGGTTTTGTTTTCTTCCGTTTCAAACTGGACTTTCCGCAAATCGGCTTCCCGTAGATTCAGTTCTTCTTGCAAACGAGGAATTTCTGCTTGAGCAGCAGCGAGTTCCTTTTGCTTTTGCTCTAATTCGCGCTTCAAACGACGCACTGCGCCGCCTCGCAATAGAAAGCCCACCAATAAACCAAAAAGAAATGCGATAATGAGAAAAAACAGAATAGCAATGCTATCCGGCGAATCAAAATTGGAAAAGAATTTACTAAAATCCATAATATATTTCTATTTAACAATGTGTCGATTATCTGTCCTTTATCACAAAACCACCACATCACAAGATGACTATATCACAAGATGAAAAATCATTCCAAAACAAAGTTCACTCTGCGATTCTTCTGCCGCCCTTCATCGCTTTCATTGGTAGCAGCCGGGCGCGATTCGCCGCGCGAGTCAACGTTGATCTTAGCAATGACGCCAAGGTCTTTGAAATAAGTGCGGGCGCTTTTGGCGCGGCGCAAGCCCAAATCCTGGTTATATTTATTTGTTCCGACATTATCCGTATGACCAATAATCGTCAAGACTTTTTCAGGATTTAATGCCAAATAGGTTTTCACTGAATCCGCATAAGCGACAAAAGGCTCGCCGGGTTTGAACTCATCCGAATCGAAAGCAAAATTAGCATCCGAAAAGGTCATATTGGTAAAAGAGAATTGCACGATTTCAAATTCCTCGGGCGTCCCTGATAAAATATTGAATAACAGCGGCTCTTGCAAAAGTGAATCCTGGGTTCGCTGGTAGTCCAACGAAATGCGTTTTTCGTCAATATTCCTGCGCATCAGCAATTTGCGTACTTCGGCTGCTCTGGCTACGCCAATATTTTCATAAAATCCTACTTTCAAACTATCTTCGTTATTGCGATACAAACCAGTGATTGTCAGGTTTTTCTGTGGAAAAAGTTTTAAATATGCCGCAATGGTATCTAGGAAAGCAGAATTATTCTCGTTCATGCGCGGACGCACATTGGTGCTATCAAATGCAAACTGATCGTAGCCTTCCAGGATCACGGTGTCCGCTTCTACAAGGCGCAGCGTTTTAAGGCGGACATCTTCTACCTTTATTTCCTCATCGCATAAATGCTTGATTTGGCACACATAGTACCAGCGCGCAAACAAGGCATAAACACCAAAAAGGAGGAAAACGAGGAATGCTCTCATATTGTAGCTCACTTTATTGCGACTAAAAGTACAGAATTCAACGGTTTAAACAAAAAAGTGACGTGTTTTTTTAATGCAAAGTAAATTTCGTAACTTCGATTATCCTTTAATCAAATTGCTTATGAAACTTCGATGTGCTGAAAATAGTGTACGGCTGCGGCTGCGCAAGTCGGATATAGAATTGCTGCGGGCACAAGGTTTTGTGAAAGAAGAGGTTCATTTTGCTGTGGATCAAACATTTTCTTACGAATTGCGCATATCACAACAAACGGAGATTACCGCTACTTTTGAAAGCGGGAGAATTCTGATTCAAATCCCTGAAAATCAATACTTAAATTGGATTAATAGTGAACAAGTTGGCTTGGAAAAACTGCACCCGCTGCATATTTTGATCGAAAAAGATTTTCCTTGCAAGCATACTGCCACCGAGGATAAAGAAGATACTTTTTACGAACTCGCTGATTAAGCCCTATATTCCTAATCGCCCCGCTGCCCATTCCACTTTGGTTCGGTTTTTATGAAATTCTGCTTGCAATTTGATGAGTTTCAACTGCGCTTCGATGAGTTTTTGCTCGCGTGTATTAATTAGGAAAATGGAGCTTTCGCCAATGGAAAACTTTTCGTATTCTGCCTCCAGCAAACGGCGATAATTATTCGTAACATTTTGATACAGTGCGATTTGTTGCTGTGTATTTTGCCATTCATTATAGGCGTCGCGCAGCTTATTGGTTAATTCTAAACGCTTTTGCTGCAAAGTATAATCCGTTTCCAAAATTTTAATCTTGGTTAAATCCAATTTCCCACGCTCCTTTCTAAGGAAAAGCGGGAAGCTGAAGTTGAGCCCCCATTTGTAGTTTTGTAACAAAAGATCGTTGAAAGCGCCATTATCATCCGTTTTAGCCGAATTAAAGTTGAATCCTTCACCCAGCAGATTATATTCTATATCCAAACGAGGCTTGAGTTGCTCGGCCGCAAGTCGGCGATCAATTTCTAATTGGCTCAATTTCACTTGATAAAAGCGCAATTGTGGATGCGTTATATCAAAAAGTTGTACATATTGATCGAGTGCAGGAAGCGGCGCTTGCGTTTCCAGTTCATCCAATCGGGGTGGACGCAGTTGCGCTGTGATTTCAAGGGGTACATCGTTTTCCAGCCAAAGATAATTTGATAAGAACAGCCCGGCGTTGCGATAATTTAATCGTGCTTCATTTAGTTCAAATTCCCAGGTTTGTACCTGGATATAAGTTTCCAGGGTATCAATTCCAGGTTTGTCACCCAAATAAAAACTTTCCACAATGCCGCGCAGCCGTTGCCTCGACACTTGTAGCGCCTGTTCGATCGTCTGCATTTCCTGGTAGGTTTTCACCCAATCCCAATAGGCAGCGGCTGCATCCAGTAGCACATTGTTAATAGCATTCAATCGCTCCGCTTCGTTCGCTTTTTCCAGCATTTTTGCTTTTTGCAAATCCGCCCGACGCTCATCAATAAAGAGTCCTTGCCCTACAGATGCTTTAATACCGGCAACCGCTTGCCCTGCCGCTGGTAATTTGTTTTCGGGATTCAAAAAAACGCCATTCGTACTATTGAAATAGCCTTTCACTTCCAGGCCATACCAGGTCGGAATTTTAAAACCACCCTCTCCAATATTGAAATACGTCTTATCATCGAAAGATTTTTGTTGCCAATCGGCATACAATTTCGGGTCGAAGCCGCCGCGTGCCATCCGCAGATTTGCCTGGGCTTCAGCGGTAAGCAGGTTTGCTTGTTTCACCAAAGGATGGTAAGCCATAATCCACTCAAAATAAGCCTCTTGCGTGAAAACGCTTGCCGAATCGACACTTTGCGACCATGCCCTACCTACCAGCGCCATGCCAAGTAATATCCATATAATCTTTTTCATCATTTCAATGATCTTACAGGTGCTTTTAATTTTGGGTCTTCCTGAGCATTTCGATCATAATAATCCGGCGGAAAGCCGTTGAGTTGTCGCCATATTTCGTACCAAAGCGGCACGTTGTTTAAAAGCGCAATACCTTGAGCGCCCGAACCTGCGCGAAGCTCTTTGGGCCAAGGTTTTTCTGATTCATCGGGAGCTACTAAAATCCTGTATTTGTTATTGATACTGATATTATTATCTATTGCAAAAACACTGCCTTTGAATGTGCCAAACGATTGCCCGGGCCAGCCGGAAAACACAATTGCGGGCCATCCATCAAAAATAAAGCGTACTTCCTGACCTGCATTCACCAAGGGCAAATCCATTGGTTCGATGTACAATTCCACTGCTAATTGATAGTCTTTTGGCATAATGCTCACTACCGGATCGCCCTCTTTTACGAGTTCTCCGATACCGAGCTTGATCGCTTTCGTAATATAACAATCCTGAGGAGCGGTGATGTAGTAAAAACTGCTGCGCCGCTCATAATTGCTGGTTTGAATGCGCAATTTTTCTACTGCGCCTTCTGCGTCATATCTTTCAGATAAAGTGCTGAATTTATCAGATTCAGCTTTGGCGATTTTTTGATTGTATTCGTACCTGACAGTGCTCAAATCCAGGCGGGCATTGGTCAATTCCTGTTTTCGGGCTTCCAGTTTATTGCGGGCAGACACGACTTTTGCACTGGTTTCCTGCATCTTCACGCGCTTATCTTCCAAATCTGTCCGCGATTTCAGGTCTTTTGCAAATAATTCCTGCGTCCGGTTATACTGTTGCATAGCTACCGAATCTTGAATAATAGCTTGCGCCAAATCCGCTTCATCTGCGGCGAGGTAATTCTCAATCTGGCTGATTTTATTGGTCAATTGGCGTTGTTTGAATTCCAATTCTGACCGCATTGCGACGATTTGATGCTCTAAGGCAATCACCTTACTTGAATAAGACGCGATTGCGCCTTCTTTCGCACCTACCTGTTGTTCCGTGCGCGGAATCAATTCAGGATCGAAATAATCATCTTTGATTTCTGAAATAAACACAATTGTATCGCCTTTTTTGACTAACTCGCCTTCCCGAACGTGCCATTTTTCAATACGCCCACCGATGGTGGAAGGAATCGTCTGAGGGCGTTGCTCCGGGTACAAGGTAGTCACCGTGCCCTTTGATTGAATATTCTGCGTCCAGGGGAGCATTAAAAATAAAATGACCATGCCCAGCACTGTCAATAGCCAGCGGGTTAACATTCGGTGCGATCCCGACAAGCCCGTCTGCTGGAATGAAGGGAATTCTTTCGTAGAAACCCTGTGACTCACCGAATTAGGGGATATGTTTAACATGTACTAGCGCTTTTCAATTTTGGATGAAATGAATCTATTTTCGGTATCAGTTACCTTGAAAACTTTCTTGAAATGAGCACTTTTCTGAATTTGATCAAATGTGCCTGATTCGATTATTTTACCTTCTTCCATAATAAGGATGCGCTGACACTTAGAAGCAAACATCGGATCGTCGGTCACTGCGATCAAAGTCCAGGGCTTATCGGCTGCCGTCAAAAACTCGGTGATGGCCGATCGATCAATTTGCTCCAAGTTGTTCAGGAAGCTTTCCATTGCTAATAGCTGTGGTTTAGAGACGACGCTTCGTGCCAGAATAATTTTTGCTCGTATGTTTTGTGGAATATTTTTGCCTTCTGGTTGCAGCATGGTATTGTATCCATTCGGCAAGCGTTGAATATAATCACTTAGCCCCACCTGCTCTGTGGCTCTGATAATATCTTCTAATTTGACATCAGGATGACCTAATGAAATATTCTGAATGATCGTGCCTTTGAAAATGCTCTCCTGGGAAGAAGTATCCCCAATATGATGCCGAAGGCTTGACAAATCAAGATTTTTCATTGGGAAGCCATTATAATTTACATTGCCCTCGAAATTAGAAAATAAGCCTGCGATAATTTGTATCAAAGTAGATTTGCCAGAGCCATTATAACCCGCAATGCATAATTTTTCGCCTGCTTCCACCTGTAGCGACAAATGATCGAGCGTAGGGCGTTCGGCGTCGTCATATTTAAAATATAAATCATTGATATTCAATTGAATACCTTTTTTTGTATCAATTTCTTCAAAAGGCAAACCGCCTTCTTCTTCCACTGGCAGGTCGGTTACGCTACCTAATTTTTCTAAGGCCGTGAGTACATCATAAACATTGTCCATCGATAGAATCAGTTTTTCAACCGAATTCATTACCAAAATGACCACAATTTCGGCGGCTACGAATTGTCCGATATTAATTTGATTATCAATGACTAAGAAACTTCCCAAAAAGAGTAAGCTCGCCGTTACAATCGTTTTGAAGCCAACAATACTGCCGTATTGCGTCAACAAAATGCGGAAATGCTTTTTCCGATTATCCAGATAATTACAAACCAGATCGTCGGTATTATTTAAAGAAAGAGGGGTATTGCCAGCAAGTTTGAAGGTATTCATAGCCCGCGCCAACTCTTCCAACCAATGCGCCACTTCGTATTTATATTTTGATTCTTTTAAGCTTGTTTTTAATCCGTTTGGGCTTGTAAATCTGAATATTATGAATAAAATAATCAGCAATGCCATGCCGAAAAACACAAAAAAAGGATGGTAAAATGAAATGAGAATCAAGCCGAAAAAGATGTTGAGCACCGCAGAAGAGAAATCCATTAAAAGTTTGGGTAATCCTTTTTGTACAGTCAGGGTATCAAAAAAACGATTGACCAGTTCTGGCGGATAGTATTTGGTCATGGCATCCAATTTCAGGCGCGGGATTCGGAAAGCAAACTCGAATGCCGAACGTACAAAAATGCGTCGCTGAATGGTTTCCGTCACGGTCAATTGCATTACTACCAGAATGCCTGATAATGCGGTTGCAGCAGTGACAATGGTGACTAATAAAATGAGGGAAGCAGAAATTGCGCCGCCGGCAATGAGCCCAATAATAGCTTGGATACCAAGCGGTAGCGCCAGATTGATGAGTCCACCAAAAATAGCGTAGATGTAGATATAATAAATATCTTTTTTATCTAATGCCAATAACCGAAAGAATCGTTGCAATGGTGAAAGCTGGGCAATGTTTTCCATTTTTGTCTATGTACCTTTGAAAATTCTTTACAATTTAAGAAAAAACAGGAGTTATCCCGGGTTCTCCCCAAAAAAACAGGTTAGAACAGTTATTCTCACTAATGAGACAGATTTAGTGCTCTTTATAATTATAATTTATCTGCGGATATCCGTTGAATCTGTGTCCTGACCAAAAAATTGGGATAACTCCTGTTTAAATTACGCTTCGCCTCAATTATTTTTTATGCCGGTTTTTGTGGCTGGCGTCAGTTCGGCTTCGCCAGGAAGCGTGAGCATGGGCATATCGCCATCGGAAATAATGATCTTTGTATTTTGGGATTTTGCCAATTCCAGAAATGCTTCAATAGATTTGAATTGTAAAATCCGGCCATCCAGCCCTTGAGCGATGATCGTTTGTGCATCTCTAATACCTTCAGCCTCAATACGTTTACGTTCTGCTTCCTGCTTTTCCTGTTGCAGTACAAACTGCATACGTTGTGCCTGCTGTTCTGCTTCCAATACTTCTTCAATGGCCCGTGCGAGATTTCTTGGTAGCATAATACTCTTCAACAATACCGCTTCAATTACGATTCCTCGCCCTTCCAATAATTTTGTCATTTGATCGCGGATAGCGTATTCAATAGAACTTCGTTCGCCCGTGTGCATATCCTTTGCAAAGAAACGAGCGCTAACATCGGCAACAGCCGAGCGAAATACCGGCAGAATAATGTTGCGCTCATAGTCCGATCCTATATTCCTCAAAATATCAGGCACTTCTTTGCCGACTACATTGTACAAAATAGAAACTTCTGCTTGTATATTCAATCCTTCTTTTGAAGGCAGGCTAAGTTCTACCTCCATATTGTTCGTCTGGGTCGAAACCTTTACAATCGTGGTCGTAAGTGGGTTAAAAATCTTTAGTCCCTGCGTGTACGGTTTGTCATAATACTTACCAAATTTGCGCTTTACGCCTACTTCTCCTTCGCGGATAACCGCGCATGATGATAGTAACACTATTGACACTAACATTAAAAACCCTTTAACAATTATTTTTTTCATAATGGCTGCAATTTTGATGAATGAAAAATCTTTTCCGTGATGACAAAAGACTTTCTGCTTTCATGGTGCATGAATGATGTTTCGATCTATTTGATTACACTAAATAGTTTTTAATTACTTGGGAGACCAAAAGGATGGTTAATGACCATTAAGTACCTTGTTATTAGCTTCTTAGCTGATGTCCTGTATTAGCATTCTCTTCTTTTTTTCATCTTTTTTTAATACGGCAGATTCCTCCCCCGTTGGATTAATCAATTTGAAAGCAAAAAATAAAAGTAAGTCTTCCACTTTTTGCATTACATTACTATCATTTTTTATGTCTGTAAGCCTTGGTAAATGTTGGGCAAAATAAATATGATTGTTAGCCATTTCCAATAGATTACTCGCCATGGCACGCGGATAAGGGAATAACGGGTTGATTTCCAGCAAAATATCTGCAATTTTCTGGCAAAGTGATTTGTAGGATAAAAAAAAGCCTTCTTTATTTTGCTCATCCACTTCCTTGTTATGATAAGCTTTTGTGCCTTCCACTACTACAATGCTATGTAAAATATCCTCGTCAATAAAATCAACCTTAGCATTGCGTTTGGCAGTATCTACAATCGTGCTAATAACTGCGCGTAGTTTTTCTTGTGGCTCGCGTATATTCATCAGACGCAGACTAATCCTGAACTTTATCCATTCCCAATACCAATTAAGTAAATAAAGCAGCAGCAAGTGCTTACTCTCGAAGTAGCGGTAAATAGAAGCCTCTGTAGAGTCCATCTGCTGTGCTAATTTTTTGAACGTAAAACGCTCAAATCCGATTTCGTCCAATAATAAAATGCTGTTTTTCAGTATTTTCCTACCTAAATCGGTGCGCTGCGGATTGCGGATACAGAGTTTTTCATTTACATCTAGCTCAATTGCTAATAATTGCATGATCAAATAATTATTATAGTTTTACTATCAAAGCAACAAGATTTTTCGCTTCATTATAGTAACTCACTCGGGGATACATCTTTATACATTTTGGAGATGGCTTTTTGCAATTTTTGCCTGGCAAAAAATATTCGACTTTTAACCGTACCCAAGGGTATTTGCATTTTCTCAGCAATTTCTTCATATTTGTAACCTTGTAGGTACATTAAAAACGGTATTTTGAGCCAGTCTTCCAAGGCATCTATTAGTGCCTGAATTTCTTCGGCCAGCACGTTGGATTCACCAATATTATTTACTACCTGGGGCTTCGAATTGATCCAATAATCGCTATTGGTATAGTCATTCAAGGTACTCCGGCGCTTTCGCTGGCGATAATTATTGATAAAGGTATTGCGCATAATCGTCATCAACCATGCCCGAAGGTTGGTTCTGGGTTGATACATACTTTTATATTTAAAGGCCTTGTAAGCAGTTTCTTGCAGCAAATCTTGTGCATCATCCTCATTTTTAGTCAACCGATAAGCAAAAGCGCTCAAGAGCCCTTGAAATTGAGTGAAATTTTGAGTGAATTCTATATTTGACATGATGCGTTGGTTTGATTGGTGTATAGTATTTATATGTTTTAAGATAGCTTTACTATCTTATTTGAATTAATCAACAACATATCGAATAATAGGTTTAATTAAAACCCATTTTTTACACTTTTACAAAAGCATGACAATGCCTGTTTTTACTGAAGAATATTACATATGCCTACATGAATATCTAAAAATGCTTTGATAGAATTACTTCTAACGGCGGAACTGATTCTGAATTTGCACTTCTCCTTTCAAAAACCGTAGCTTGCAAGAATTTTTGTTGTGGAGTTAGTTATATAGAAAATGCTTCTTAATGAACTGGCAACCCATTTTAAACGGCTTCAAATCCTATCTTTTGCTAGAGCGTTCACTGGCAGAGAACACGATTGATGCCTATTTGAGCGATTTGTGCAAGATTGAGGAATTTCTTTCCTTACGCGGTTATGAATTGAGCGTCGAACAAGTGCAAACCGAACATCTGACAGAATTTATCCTCTGGCTCAATGAATTGGGACTCGGCGCGCGCTCACAGGCAAGGTTACTTTCTGCAATAAAGGCATTTTATAAATATTTACTGATTGAAGATTTGATTGATCACAATCCCACCGAACTGCTCGAAGGCCCTCGTTTGGCAAGAAAAATTCCGGAAGTACTGTCGTATGAAGAAATCCAGGCAATGCTTATGCCATTGATCTCAGCACACCACACGGTACGCGCAATCGCGCCATGCTCGAAACGCTTTATGCCAGTGGCTTGCGCGTCAGCGAACTGACTAATCTTCGGCTCAGCAATTTATTTCTCGATATTGGCTTTATCAAAGTGATTGGCAAGGGCGACAAGGAGCGCATAGTACCCATTGGCGAAGAAGCAGCCAGGCATATTCGATTATATATAGAAGGCGTGCGCCGCTTGCAAAACAATATTCACAAAGAAGACGAAAACATTGTATTCCTGAATCGCCGAGGCAAACGCCTTACAAGAATCATGATATTTATGATCGTAAAAGAATATGCCGAACTCGCTGGTATTCAAAAGAATGTGAGTCCGCATACGTTTCGGCATTCCTTTGCTACGCATTTGATCGAAGGGGGCGCTGATCTTAAAGCAGTACAGGATATGCTGGGGCATGAATCCATTCTTACTACTGAGATTTATACGCATTTGGACACCGATTACCTCCGAGAAACAGTGCTGCGCTATCATCCGATGAATCAAAAAAAGTTTTGACCGCTTCATTCCAAATCAGTTGAAGGGCATTGAGAATTGTACTATTTTTGTCACCTGAATGACAAACGCCTTGACTTAATCGGACGATGAAAAACTTGCTATCCACCTTGTCTTTATTGCTGATCTTTTATTTTGCCTGGGCAAATCCAATTGATGAGCAACCACCTATTCTTGCAAAGAAAACTTCCCAACCCATCCATCTTGATGGTATTTTGGATGAAGAAGCCTGGTTCAGTGGCACTGCTGCCAGCGATTTTTGGGAATATTTTCCGACCGATAGCCTTCGGGCAAATATAAAAACAGAAATCTTTTTTACTTATGATGATGATTTTCTTTACATAGCTGCTAAATGTTATTCATCTCAACATGATTATGTAATTCCTTCGCTACGCCGCGATTTTAGGGCGGGTGGCAATGATAATATTACATTTATTCTCGATCCATTTAGTGACCGAACAAACGCTTTTGTATTTGGTACAAATCCTTTTGGCGTATTGCGAGAAGCGCTGCTTTCAAATGGGTGTCAAGATATTGATACCGACTGGAACGATTCCTGGGATAATAAATGGCGAGGCACTTCCAAAATCCACGAAGATCATTGGGCTTGCGAATTTGCGATTCCTTTTACAACGCTGCGGTTTAAAGAAGGCGCAACCGAATGGCGTTTTAATGGCTATCGTTTTGATACACAGACCAATACGCGAACGATTTGGAGCCGTGTGCCGCAAAATCAATTGATTGCCAATCTGGCATTCACCGGACGCTTGATCTTTGAAGAGCCTCTGAAAAAAGCGAGTTCCAGCGTATCCATTATTCCTTACTTGACCAGCGATATGAGCCAGGATTTCCAGGAAGGTCAAAAAACGCCAGATTATGGCTTCAATGCTGGGGGCGATGCAAAAATTGCGCTTTCGCCGAGTCTAAACCTCGATTTGACCGTCAATCCTGACTTTTCGCAAGTAGAAGTGGATCAACAAGTTATCAATGTCGATCGTTTTGAAATATTTTTCCCGGAGCGACGGCAGTTCTTTTTGGAAAATGCTGACCTTTTTGGCACTTTCGGTACATCTGAAATCAATCCCTTTTTCTCGCGGCGCATCGGCGTTTCGAGAGATACTTCTACAGGGCAAAATATTGCCAACCCTATTCTTTTCGGCGCTCGTTTGAGTGGGAAACTAGATAACAACTGGCGCGTGGGATTGCTGAATATGCAAACCGCCAAAGACGATGACAACGGCTTGCCCAGCTTTAATTATACTGTGGCTGCTGTGCAGCGCAAGGTTTTCGCGCGTTCCAACATCGGTGCGATTTTTGTAAATAAAGAAACTTTTTCGGATTTGGATGAAAATTCAGATTTCAAGCGCTTTAATCGGGTATTAGGATTGGATTATAATCTCGCTTCTTCCGACAATCGCTGGTACGGCAAAACCTTTTACCATCAAGGGTTTTCGCCGGAAGGTCCGGATAAACAATTTGCGCATGGCACGCGCCTGGAATATCGCGCCAACAAATTCGGCTTGGGCTGGGAACATCAATGGATAGGTGAAAATTACAATCCTGAAGTAGGCTTTGTGCCGCGCAAGAATTACTTCGCAGGCGGCCCGGAAGCCAAACTTTTTTTCTACCCTCGAGGCAAAGTCATCAACCAACACAGTATTGGCGTGGAATATGGCTCGCTCTGGACACCCGGCATTGGCAATACCGATCGTAATATCGAAATCTCCTGGGAGGCGCAGTTCAACAATACCGCCGAGATGTACGTGGGCTTGACCAATGAGTACGTCTATTTGCTAGAAGATTTTGACCCATCGCGCTCCGGCGCTACGCCATTACCCGGCATGAGGGGGTACAATTTTACATATCTCTCGATTTTTTATTTATCGAATCAGACGCCCAGGTTTTCCTTTGACATTCAGCCTACGGCTGGTGAGTTCGCCAATGGCTATCGCTATGGTGTGAATGGTTCGTTCAATTATCGTTTCCAACCTTATGGTTTGATTGCTTTGCGATATGATTATAGTTATATTGATTTGCCAAAACCTTATGCGCAGACTTCCTTATTTTTAATCGGGCCGCGCATTGATATTACATTTACTAAAAGTTTATTTTTAACAACTTTCATTCAATATAATGATCAAATTGACAATGTAAATATTAATGCCCGCCTGCAATGGCGCTTCGCGCCGGTATCCGATTTCTTTTTGGTATATACCGATAATTATTACGGCTCTGATTTCAGCGTAAAAAACCGCGCCATTGTTGCGAAGCTGACGTATTGGTTGAATTTGTAAATAGGAAAATGAATAGAACAACTACTATAATGAAAAATTAGTTTTGAGGTAATTTTGTTATATCTGTTATCAATATAATAATAAAGATTATAAATAATACACCGGCTATCGGAATGGTTAGTAGGAAGTACCATCCAAATGCTCCCCAGAAACAGTTTCCTTCATGACAAGGTTCATTCGTAATTAATTCAGTCATCCAAGCGCCTATCATACTTATAAGAATTGGACTTATAGCAAATATTACTATCAAAATTAAAATAATTGGAACTCTACTATAAAGGTGTTTTTTTGATTTAACGATCAATCCCATATAGATATTTATTTTTTTAATTTAATATAACTTGACCATGGTGGGCATTAAAAGCACAAATGTTCAATTAAGCATTATTCTAAAACCCCTGTTAGGTGTTTGTTGTTTTGTCTGCTAATATTTTACCGCCTTCTGAAAGTCCGTTGAATAATGTTTTATTTTTAATTATTTTATCAGCTCACCTTATTTTCATTCGTAACCTCAACCCCATCTCGTATTGCCGCTTGAAGTATATCAATGTTTATATCTTTTATAGTTTTGAACTTGATGCAATACCCTGTCACGCTTGCCTTACCTAGTTTTTTTCCATACGTTTGGGCTAAGTATGTTTTATCTTTGATCCCGAGGATATAAATAGATATCCCCGTTTTGTTTGCACTCATACCAATTTGATAAAATGCTCTAGTTGTTCCATCCGCATATTTTATGGTGTAAAGCCCATATCCTATATTAGGATTAGAAACAGTTTTATTTTCACTGTTTTTACCATCCAAGAACCATAACTTACATGCTGGCATTACTCCCTGAATGATGCGGTGCAACGCTTGCATATCACTCCGTTTTGGTTCAGGTTGGCTGGTAATATACGCTTCGATTTGTTCTTCTACGTTCATATAAATATAAAATTACGCGTTGCTTACTTTACCTTTTCATCCCGATAGCTATCGGGACGCTTTATTTTTACGTAATATGAATGTATATTTTTTTATTATCGTTTCGATAAAGTCGCCAACAGATTTTCCAGGCTGTTCAATGTCATCTTAAATCCTTCTACAAAGCCCATTTCAATCATCTTCTCCATACGGGCAAGGGAGTCATTGTAAATAGAAATACTAACTTTTGTGATGCCATTCTGTTCGCTGAAATTTAAATCCCAATCTGAACCTGGCAATTCAGGATTTTCATCTTTGTCGGCAAAAGCATTAAAGAATTTGAAATTGGTCTTCGGACTAATGGAAGTATATTCCTGAATTGACCAACGCTCTTGTCCTTCGGGGCTTACCATGGCATAAAATCTTCGTCCGCCAACTTCAAAATTCATAAATTTTGTTTTTGAAGCCCAGGGTTTAGGTGCCCACCATTGGTCCAGTATTTCTTGTTTGGTAAAAGCGTCCCAAACCAAATCAAGGTCGGCAACAAATTCTCTGTTTACAAACACAGTTTTTGTTGTTTTGTCAACGGTAAAATCAAATAGCAAATTGTTGTTCATTTTTTCTGTTTTTTCATTGTTGATAATACATTATCCAATTGATTAAATCGAGTTTCCCAAATTGTCCTGAATGGTGCTAACCAATTGTCCATTTCTTTCATTTTTTCAATTTCAAGTGAATAGTAAATTTCTCTCCCTTGTTGTTCTTGCTTCACTAATTGGCACTCTGTCAAAATCCGAAGGTGCTTTGAAACCGCTTGTCGGGTTGTGTTGAAATTTTCGGCAATAGCATTTGGTGTCATTGCCTGTAATGCAATTAAGGCGATAATAGCCCGCCTTGTTGGGTCGGCAATAGCTTGAAAAATATCTCTTCTCATTTCGTCTTAAAATTAATTTACGAAACTATTCGGTTGCAAATATATGCGCAACTTTTCGGTTTCGCAATTTTTTTTCAATTTTTTTTGCTTTCAATTTTTGTTTGAAATGTCTGTTTACAGCGTGTCGATTTACAATGAGGTCTAAACATCTGTGTTTAGGTAATATTGCGGCAATTACCTCTTTTCCGGTTTCAATACACTACTTATAGCCTACAAAACCTTATCGCAATAATAAAATAGAAGTATTCTTTTTGCGCATTAGGATTTCAATATTGCCGATGCTGATTTTGATATTTGATATTACAAAATGGTAAATAATTCTAAATCTTCTTCTTTGCCCCTTAATTCATTCTGTCCCAAGGATTTGATTTGAAATTCGGAGCTTAGATTTAAATCTTTTATTAAATCAGCCGAAATAAGGATTTCAACATGATAGGTATTGCAAAGTGCCTGAATGCGGGCGGTGGCGTTGAGTACGTCGCCTGCGAAAATAATATCTTTTTTTATTACACCTATTTCGCCCGTTGTTACATCTCCGCAGTGGAGGCCTGCTTTGAAGCTGGGCTGCAAGCCAAATTTTTTGTTGTACCAATTGCTTCTTTTTCCAAGGTCTTTTTTCATAGCGAAAAAGCATTTGATACAATTATTATTGGCAACTCCATCTTTATATTTCCATGATACCACCATTTCATCGCCCACGTATTGATAAATTTCGCCTGAATACTGAATGACAGCGTCGGATATATCGGCATAATACTCTTTAAGCAATTCAAAATATCGGATATGCCCAAGTTTTTCGGCAATAGTGGTGGAGGATTTCATATCCAAAAACATGAATATTCTCTTTTCTTCAATCGGATTATGATATTTTCCTGTAAAAAAATTGATCAAAACGCCATGCCCGATATTTTCGCTGATTTCTGCATAAAAAAGCGACAAGCCCAGAGAAACCGTCATTTGCAGCATGGTACTTACGTTGGTTCGGCTGGTTAAATACTGAATATATTTTTCCCATACACGCGCATCAAAAACAGTGGTGTTCAACTCGAAACTGGCTGCGATTGGAAAGGTGATTAGAATGACCAGAGATAAGAGCAGAGCGTAAATGATTATTTTATAGAACATTTTTTGGGCGAAGCTTTTTTTCGCAAAAGCGCGATCCAAATACACCAATTCTATGATGCCAACCAATAATCCGACCGCCGTAATAGCCAAACTGGCGAAAATAAAGATTTTAAAATCCATATTAATAGCGGTGGAAGGAAGGTACTCCGGGCTTTCTATTGCAGCAGCTTCAATAGCTAGGAAAACCCAGCCGGAAACCAACCAGATGATTCCAAACGGGAGGATACGGGATATATTTCTTTTCGTTTTAGGTGATACCATTTTTAATATTTCGATTTTATTTTATTCAATTTGTAAATAAAGCTATTTCAAAGGCTCTACCAAAATGCCCATATACGCTCTCACGCCTTCAAAATAATTGCCCAGGCGCAAGTTTTCGTTGGGGCTGTGCTGGTTGTCGTCGGCATTCACGGAAGGAGCGATCACCGCAGGAATGCCCAGCGTAGTTACGAAAGGAGAAATCGGAATTGAGCCGCCGCCAGTGCGAATGCGAATCGGGCTGCTACCAAAAGTGCGGGTATAAGCGCGATCGAGCCATTGACCAATTTCGGTATCATAGTCGGTGCGAAAAGCAGCATAAGATATATCATATCCCATAGAAACGAGTTTCGGATAGGTGAGGCGTTCTTCCTCAGTTGGTTCATTTTCAATGATATGAAAGCCTTGCGCTTCGATGTGTTTACGAATTAATTTAATGAGTCGCTCCGGATCGCTTTCTTTTACGAGTCGAATATCAAGATTGGCAACCGCTACGTCGGGTACAATGGTGCGCGCCTGACTCCCTACCCAGCCCGAAGATAAACCTCTGATATTCAAGGAAGGATATTGTATAGATTCCTGATAATTATTACCTATATTATCAAATTCGGCGATGCCGAGCTTGCGCATGATGTCGGCGTCACTATCAGGCGTTTGCGCCAGAATTTTCTTTACATCATCACTTAATTCAACACCATCATAATATCCGGGAATTATTACACGTCCATTATCATCTTTCATCGAAGCCAGTAATTGTGCTAATAACAGCGCGGGATTCGGCGCATAATTACCATAATGTCCGCTATGCTGCGGTACGCGCGGTCCAAAGGTGGTCAAGCGCATGGTGGCAATGCCTCTTGCCCCAAAAACCAAAGTAGGCTTGTTCGATACGTGCATGGGTCCATCCAGAATCACCAACATATCAGATTTTAAAGCATCCCGATGAACTTTTACCGCGTCCGGCAAATTGGGTGAACCCAATTCTTCCTCAAAATCCATGATAATTTTCATATTATAATTTGGCGACAAGCCAGCTTCTGCAATCGCATCCAAAGCCGCAAGGAGCATATTAATTGGGCCCTTGGCATCGGCGGCAGCACGCGCGAAAACGCGCCATTCCATATCAATTTCACCATCAAGCGATTCCCAGGGAATGATCTCCCATTTGCCATCGACGATCGGCTTTTTCAAAACGGGCGTGAACGGATGTGGCTGTTCCCATTTAGTCGGGTCAACAGGTTGACCATCTACTTGCACATAAAACAGCACAGTTTTGGTCGCGCCTTTATGCTGGCGTTCGGCAAGCACCAGATCAAAACCCTTGGTAGGCAAGCGTTTGATGGTGAAGTTTCGTTTGCGGAAAGCATTTTCAATCCAAGTTCGGTTTTTCTCTAAATCCGCAGGGAAGTGCGCATCGCAAGGAATGCTTAGAAATTCACGGTATTCCGGCAAGGATTGGCGGGCATATTTGATTGCCAGCGCGTCTAATTTCAATTTTTCTAAAGACTGTGCATCAAGGGTTTGTATAATAAAAAATATTACAATAAGAAAGGTAAGGTGTTTCATTTGTCCGAATTTTTAATTTTCAGACAAAAGAAACGAAATTAGATGGTATCCCACAAATTTTTTGTTGGTGGTAAATGGTTGTTTATCCGTTGATAAATGCGGTTCATATTTAATGCGCTTCGATCTCAAACACAGTCGCCGTTTCTTCCAGCGTTTTTGGTTTCACCAGGCTATACACTTCGTCGTGTCGTTTTTCCAATCTCCCTAAAATTTGCAGTAACAAATCTTTTTCAGCTTCCGTAAGCGACCCAGCGACGATTTTGGCGACCATATTCATTTTAGGATAGGCTTCTATCAGCACGGCTCTGCCTGCTTCGGTCATGCGAATGCGCTTGGTGCGGCGATCGTCGGCATCGGGAAGTTCTTCGACCAAGCCTGCTTTTATCAAGCGTCGGATAATTTCTACACCGGTGGAAAATTCTGATAAATGTTGGTTAATCAAATCGCTTTTGCGCGGAGTTTGCAATTCATCCAAAATCATAAGGTAAACAATCTCGTCCGTATTAAAAACAGGCAAGCCTGCCAAAGCCTTTTTAGAATACATATCCGCAAAGCGTGACAAGCGCCCAATCGTGATGGACAACAAAACGTCTTTTGGTAATTGTTGCGGCGGCGTCTCTTTCTCTAAGTCTTTAATAGCCAGATAATTGCGGCAAAATGCTTCAATGTTTGTATTCGGATGTTGTTGGGAATATTGGTGAAACAAATTGACCAATTCCACTAATTGATTGTCCATCGTTCTATTTTATTACAGTATCGCAACAAATAAAAGAAAATAATTGCAAAAAAGTTTTAAAAATTTCAAAACCAAATTAATATTGCATTGTTTTACTTCAAAATTGAACTAAAATGATTGCACGATTGGAACAAGCCAGCAAAAAATATCGGGTCGGCGACCAGGAAATTGTGGCCTTGCAACCCACCACTATGGATATCCACGAAGGTGAGTTATTGCTTATCATCGGCCCTTCTGGTTCGGGTAAAACCACCTTGCTATCGCTGTTGGGCTGTGTCATTTATCCCTCTGAGGGGCGACTCTGGGTGGACGGACAAGAAATCAAGAAATTGAAAGACAAGCAATTAGCAAAGTTACGCCTGAATACCATCGGCTTTGTTTTCCAAAATTTTAACCTACTCGCGCCGCTCACCGCCGAAGCCAATGTGATGATGCCACTGCAATTGCAAGGTGTTGGGTCCAGCGAAGCGAAACGTAAAACCAAAGAAGCGCTGGAATTTGTAGGCATGAGCGACCGCCGTCGCAATTTGCCCAAGCAACTCTCTGGCGGGCAGCAGCAGCGCGTTGCCATTGCCAGGGCTTTGGTTACGAATCCTAAATTATTGCTATGTGATGAACCGACTGCTTCACTCGATAAAGATTCCTTTGCCGTGGTGATGGGTGAATTACGTCACCTGGCGGATGAAGGCAAGGCGGTTTGTGTCGTTACGCACGACCCCCGCCTCAAGGCGTACGCGCATCGGATTGTGGAAGTGAATAATGGGATTGTGAAGGAGGTTTTGGGAGGATGGAATAATGGAAAGATGGAAGATTAAGTGGACTCAATGTGTATTAATTCAAAATAAAATGAAAAAACTGTTTTTTTTACTAATAATCGCTGCCCTTTGGCAAAGTTGCGGTAGTAAATCCGACGCGACTGCTACGACTGAAAACCCAGAAGAAATAAAACCTGATACGCCTTTTGTTGTAAAAGAAATCGTAGGAATTGCCCGTATCGAGCCGCCGGAAAAAATCATCACCCTCAACGCCCAAAGCGGTGGATACGTGCGCGAGGTGCGTTTCCAGGAAAATCAATTGGTAAAAAAGGGCGACGTCCTCCTTGTGCTGGATGGTGACGTGGAACAAGCGCAATTACAGCAGGCGCGTAGCAAAGTCCAGCCCCAAAAAGATGCCATCATGGCCGCCAAAGCCACGCTCGAATCGCTCAAAGTGAAGCTGGCAAATGCCCGCAACACCTACGAACGCAACGAGCGCCTCGCCAAAGGCAACGCCGCTACCCAACAGCAATTGGATGACAGCCGCTTCAATATGGAAGACCTCGAAAAGCAAATCGCTGCGCAACAGGCAAGTATCGCCGAGCAACAAAGCCGAATAAAAGAATTGGATGCCGACATCAATTACTATCAAACGCTATCCGCACGCCGCGTCATTCGAGCACCATTGACGGGCATTTTCCTTTCATCCAATATCAAGCCAGGCAATTATATTAGCAATGAAACCGCGTTGGGTGATTTTGCCATCGAGGGTCTTTACCAAGCCATCATGGAAGTAGATGAATTGTTTGCCAGTAAGGTGCAAATTGGGCAAAATGCATACGTCCGTCCCCAGGGGTCGTCTGAGCAATTGGCAACGGGAAAAGTGATTTACGTTGCGCCCTATCTGAGTCAAAAATCCTTGTTTTCAGATAGTCCTGATAATTTGGAAGATCGCCGCGTGCGCGAAGCGCGGATACAGTTGAATTCGAATGATAAAGTGCTGATTGGCAGCCGGGTGGAGTGTGTAATTGAAATTGAAAAATAGCAACAAGAATCAAGCAACAAGTAACAAGAACCGAGCGCATCTTGCCCCTTGTGGCTTGCAGCCAAAAATAAAAACCATGTTCCGAACCGCATTACGATTCTTAATATTCGATAAAGCCAAATCCATCGGGGCGCTGTCAGGGGTCATCATCTCGGTGTTCCTTATTGGGCAGCAGGTGGGTTTGCTCTTCTTTTTCTTCGATGCGATGGGTGCATTGGCAAAAAATAATACCAATTACATCTGGGTGACCGATAACAAAACCACGAATGTGAATGCCCTTTCCAATCTCGACACGCGCGTGGGTTGGCAACTCGAAAGTATTCCCGGTGTAGAAAAAGTATATCCAATCGTGGTGGCGGCAGGTTCTGCGAAGTTTGAAAATGGCAAATCGAGTGGCTTGGTGCTGATTGGCACACAATATCCGGAGTTTGCAGGTGGGCCTTGGCGTTTGCAAAATGCGTCGAAAGAAGTGCTGCTTACCGATGGCGCAGTAGTCACTGATTATTTTGATAAAAGTGGCTTGGGCAATGTAGAAATTGGCGATTATTTTGAAATCAACGGTAAAAAATATTTTTGGCAGCGAATACGAAAGGTGTGCGTTCCTTCGGCGGCACATATGCGTTCACCACGATTGAACGGGCGCGGTATCTTAGCAATTTTCCGACCAATAAAGCCAGCGCTTTTTTGGTAAAATGGAAGCCAGGCGTGTCGCGGGAGCAAGTCATCGCCAACATCAACGCCAGCAAAATCTACGGAATCCACGCCTGGAAAGCTGAGGAATTGTCCAAATCTTCGATTATCGAATTGCTCACCACCAGCGGCATCGCGTTTTCACTGGGTTCACTTATCATTTTTGCACTCATTGTGGGCTTTGTCATCATTGGCTTGACGCTGTATTCGGCAGTGATTGATCGCATCCGCGACTACGGCACGCTCAAAGCCATCGGCGCGAACAACAGCTACGTCCGGCGACTCATTCTCATGCAGGCATTTCTCATCGCTTGCGTAGGATTTGTCTTAGGATTTTTACTCGTGTTAGGCTTCAAACAGGGTGTTGCTCAGGCAGGTACGCTTTTTGAATTTCCATTATGGGTAGAAATAGGATTTTTTGTTATCACCTTATTCATAGCCTTTTCGGGTAGCTTTTTTGCAATTCGGAGGATTGTTTCCTTGGAACCGTCGGCGGTATTTAGAGGGTAATAATATGCTAATTTGCTGATGTGTCAATTTGCCAATCCCCGGCAGCACATTAGCACATTGTCAAATCAGCAAATTTAAAAAATGAAAAATATTACATTCATTATAATCATATTAATAAGCTTGTCGCAAATACAGGCCCAGACGCTTACGCTCGAGGAGGCGATGAATAAAGCGGTACAGCACAATTATGATTTAAAAAATCAGGCTTTAAATATAGCTTTGTCGGAAAATGACGCTGCTAAAACCCGCACCCGCCGCCAGCCGACGGTAAATGCCAACGGCGATTTTCGCTACAATCCGATTTTACAAACGAGTGTCATCCCTGGTGATGCTTTTGGGCAACAAAATACAGAAGATCAGCGGATTAAGTTTGGTACAAACTTTAATGTATTATTTAGCATAGAAGGAAATTATAAAATATTAGACCCTGTTTATCAAACAGATATTGATATTAATCAAGCAGAAGCCAATGTACAATCGGCGACTTTACGAAAAAATACCGCCCAAGTCAAGCTCGACGCAGCCACCGCTTACTACGAAATTTTATTGCAACAAACACAGGTAGAATTAGCGAACAATCGCTTACGCCGCGCACAGGATTTGCTGGAAGTAAGCAAAATCCGTCAGGAATTGGGCGCAGCGCTGCCGGTGGACGTGCAAAAAAGTGAACTTGATGTGCAAAATGCGCAGGCTTTGCTCACCCAGGCACAAAATGTGTTGGAACGCGCGCGACTAAATTTGGCGCGCCAAATGGGTATTGCTTATGAAAATTCCTCCAAATTACAAGATAACTTATTGAATATCAATACCGATACCGTTCAAATACCCATTGTAAATGCGGCTGTAATTGACTTAAAACCAGAGATTTTAGAAGCACAACAGCAATTGAAAATCAATGAATTACAGTTGCAAAGAGAAAATAAATTGTATTTGCCCAGCCTGAGCTTGTATGGTAATTTGTCGGCGCAACATTTGAGCAATAACCTTGCGGTGTGGGACAAGTGGTTTCCTTTCGCGTACTTAGGTGCGCAAGTGAGTGTGCCTTTGTACGATGGTGGTTTAAAAAATCGCAATAAAGAAGGTTTTCAACTGCAAACGCAAATCAACCAAAACAACCTTTCGCGCTTACGCGAGGAATTGACTTATGAATTGCAAAGTGCAACGATTGATCTGAAAAATGCGATTTCACAACTACAAGACGCTGCGCAAAACTTGCAAAATGCGCGTGCCATACAAAACATTGACCAGACGCGCTATCAGGAGGGTGCATTGTTATTCGCCGACTTTCGCAATACCGAATTCTCTCTGCGGGAATCGGAAACGAATTTTTTAGCGGCAAGCCAAAATTATTTGCTGGCGCAGTTGCGATGGTTGAATGCCAACGGCACGCTGTAAAAATATTGGAAGCCTTAGAGGTTGTCGCAACATTCCATACAATAACGCCATTTTCAATCGAAACGAGCGCAGCGATGGTAGCGCAAAGCCTTATCTTTACTTTTTAACAAATAACTTATAACCAATTACTTATACTCGTCAATCTGGCTTAGCGCCCTTTTTTCAGCAACACTTATTTTTAATCAATATATATTTGTGTACCGTTTTTTGATTGCCGTTCACATCCGTTGCGGTCAAAAGAACTAAATACTCGCCATTTGCGGGAAAAAAAACATAGGGTCGGGCATCATCAGAAGTTACAGGCATTCCATTTTGATCCGAAAACCCAAAGTTCCACTTAAAAATGTGAAAACCGCTGGAAAGATTAGAAAATTGAACATACCCGGAACTGCTATTGCTCTCCCGATAGTCAAAATCAAGCACAATGATAGCTGGTTCTTTCTTTTGGAAAGGATCATCGGGTCGTTCGATAAGTGGAGCTTGGCAACCCAAATAGCATAATATGGATGCGATGAGCATCATTTTGTACTGTAGCCTTTTCATACTTCAAGCTTAATTCTAAAGTACGATTATAAGGAATAAAAGCTCATATTTTTAATATTTTTCAATATTAAATTTTATCACTTTGAATTTTTACCCTGCCCAACCTTCCCGATCCAGGCTTCGAAAATGAATAGCTTCTGCCAAATGCTCTATTTTAAGCTCTTCGCTTCCATCCAAATCGGCAGCGGTGCGGGCAACTTTGAGAATGCGGTCGTAGGCACGTGCCGAAAGCTGGAGCTTTTCCATCGCTTTTTTGATGAGCGTTAATCCGGCTTGGTTCACCTGGCAAACTTCATGCACCAGACGGCTTGGCATTTGGGCATTGCAATAAATATCTTTATAATCTTTGAAGCGTTCTACCTGAATTTCACGCGCTTTTACAACCCGAATCGCAATATCCACGCTGGTTTCTGAAGAACGCGTCTGACTGGATAGCTCATCATAACTCACAGGCGTCACCTCCACATGCAAATCAATCCGATCGAGCAAAGGGCCTGAGATTTTGCTCAAATATTTCTTTACAACGCCGACGCCACAAACGCATTCCTTATCGGGATGATTGTAATAACCGCAAGGACAAGGATTCATCGAGGCGATGAGCATAAATCCGGCAGGGTACTCCACCGTAGATCGGGCACGAGAAATGGTCACACGACGCTCCTCCATCGGTTGGCGTAGAACTTCGAGAACCGTGCGCTTGAATTCTGGTAACTCATCCAAAAACAGAACGCCATTATGCGCCAGTGAAATCTCTCCGGGATGCGGATGCGTGCCTCCCCCTACGAGCGCCACATCGCTGATGGTATGGTGCGGCGAACGAAAAGGTCGAGTTGTGATGAGCGATGCTTCTGGTGGCAAGACTCCAGCGACCGAATGGATTTTGGTGGTTTCTAAAGCTTCATGCAGATTTAATGGCGGCAGAATTGTAGGCAACCGCCGAGCCAACATGGTTTTTCCAGCGCCGGGCGGGCCGATCAAGATTACATTATGCCCACCTGCTGCGGCGAGTTCCAAAGCACGCTTAATGTTTTCCTGGCCTTTTACATCCGAAAAGTCAACGTTGTAAATATTTTGATACTCGAAAAAGTCATCCCTGGTATTGACAAAAACGGGCTCTAATTGCACTGTCCCATCCAGAAATCCGGCCGCTTCGCTCAGATTTTCTACGCCATATACTTCCAAATCGTTTACAATCGCGGCTTCTCGGGCGTTTTGCTTAGGTAGAATAACACCTCTGAAACGCTCTTTCCGAGCCTGAATGGCAATCGGCAATGCCCCTTTGATTGGGCGCAAGCCACCATCGAGCGATAGCTCACCCATCAGGATAAATTTGTCCAGTAACTCCGGTGAGATTTGCTTGGTAGCTGCCAAACAACCAATAGCGATAGGCAAGTCATAAGACGAACCTTCTTTGCGAATATCGGCGGGGGCAAGATTGACCACCGTTTTCACGCGCTCCATCTTGTAGCCCACATTTTTCATAGCTGCTTCGATGCGCTCGAAGCCTTCTTTTACAGCATTATCGGGCAAGCCAACAAGGTGATAGAAGTTTTTTCCCTGCATTACGATGCCACCAGTATTCACTTCTACGGTGATCGTCTGCGCGTCCACGCCATGTACAGCGCTGGCAAAAGTTTTGACTAACATAGGATTTAGTTCAGTATGTAAATTCGTATTCATTAAGACGCAAAAGGCAGGAAAATGTAACATATTAAAAATAAGTAAGGTGTTGAATGTACTTCATCCAACACCCAAGAGGTTCACCTATCTTTTGAAGGGTTTAGAGATTGTAAGGCTATTTGCCCTTTTCTTCGGCGTAGCGATTGCTAGGATTTTTATTGCTAAAATAATAATAGCGATCGCAGAAATTTTCCAATTCTTTTGCCTGTTCTATCTGCAAAAAAGTGCTGATCTCGGCACGCAGCGAGTCCATCATCGACCGACGAATCATTCGAGATTCTTGATACACAAGGGCTACTTTATCAGCATATTTTTCGATAGCAGGCGAGATTTGTTCTTTTTGTTCCGGGGTTGCATTGATTTTTTCGAAAATGCTTTGCTTGAGACCGTCGGCATAACGCATATTGGCGATGCGAGTAATTTTTTGCTTGACTAAGTAGCGATTGGTATAAAAGCCTCCTACGAATCCGGCCCCGACCAAACTGACAATCACCAATGCTATTTTGAATGTTTTCATAGAGATTTATGTTTATGCTATTTGCGCAAAATCATTTTTTCTTAGGCATTTCAAAAGGCAAAGCCTCTTTTTCCCTTTTCTTCGACACTTTTTGTTCTTGAATCGAATACGCATCTTCCGGCGTGAGTTGTTCTACTCCAATGATTATTTCACTATTCAAGCGACCTTCCATGATGTAAACACCTAATAATGAAACGACTACAAAAATAATACAAGCCGCAGCAACCTTAGGTGAAAGAAATACAATATCTGCCCAAAAGCCTGATTCTTTTTGTTGGGGCAGCTTACTCATAAGCTCATCTACAAATTCGTTGCTACGTTGCACTCGCAAGTCGGCAACCAATTCGCGCATCCTCAAGAATTCTTCTCGCTCTTGGCGCAATTCTTGAGAGGCCGCAAGTGCTTCTTCCAAGCGAAATTGATCCTTTGGTGCAAGTTCTTGGTCTAATGAGGAAATTAATAGTTCAAGCGCTGATTTGTCCATTATGGATTAATTTGCTCTGAAAACGATGACATCTTACACAATGTTCCATTTTTTCAGAATATCTTTCAATTTTTCTTGCGCTCTCGCTAAGCGAGAAGCTACCGTCCCTTGTGGCAGTTGTAACATTTCTGCCGTTTCCTTTACCGAGTATCCGTCAATAAGCCGCAGTATAATCACCATTCTAAAATCGGGTTCTAACAACTGCAAAGCCTTCTGTACTGCATCGCGTATATCGTGGCGCTCAGGATCCACACAATTATCTGCTTCTTCTATTGGCATTTCATTTCCATGAAAAATGCCAACCGCTTATGCCGTGTATCCCGACGCTTTATTTCATTGAGCGACAAGTTGATAGCGATCCGACTCAGATAGGTAGAAAGCGCAGCTTCTCCTCTGAAATCTCCTAACGATCGGTAAAACCGAATGAACACTTCCTGCGCTACGTCATCCGATTCGGCCGTATTACCCAGCATACCTATCACAATAGATCGCACTTGATGTTCGTGCCTGTGCACCAACATACGGAACGCTGCATTGTCGCCCTGCTTAGCCCGTTTCACCAATTCGATATCCGAAGGTGTTGAGAAGCTTTTCAATGGGTATTCCTTGTTTTAGACATTCAAAACTCGTCGTTTTTCCCGATGCTATTATTTTTTTCTGGAAAAAATTTTGTTTTTTGTATTTTTTTTCTCAGAAGGATGTTTCGTTTTGCAATAATTTGTCCAAACTAATCCGATTTTTTCGGCACAGTGTATGAAATATTAAAGTCATCCAGCACCATATCCAAAATTTTATCGTCCCCCAGCACATAGCCTTCTTTCAACTTGTATCCAAAAAATTTACTGAGCGTATTCCAATAAGTTGCTGTAAAACCACCTCGCAAATCCTTGACCAAATAATACGTAGGTGTACCAAGCTCGCGTTCAATCATTTTGGTAAGTACAAATCCCTGTGTGCGCGTGAGGTTTTTCAATGGATCTTCAAATTTATCTTTGAGGTCTTTTTGCAATTGCTTGGCATACTTTTTTCGCTTGCCGCGTTTCATATCTTCCGTCTCTTGTTCCAACTGGCGAAATACTTTGATCGCTTCCACCGCATAAGGATACACGATAGCGGCCGCACGGCGATAGCGTTGGTATTTTTTAAATTCTTCGTCATCAGCGAATGCGCGTGGAGAGGAAATAGACACATTTTCCAAATTGGCAACAATGATTGTATCGCCGCATTCATCTATAATTGCAGGGTAGATTTTCCCAGCCATGCTTATCCGCGTTTCCTGTTGGGCATAGCCAAAAGCAACACCGAAACCCAGCAAGGCAATAACCAGCACTAACTTTTTCATTCCTCTAATTTTATTTGCAATCCGCCTTATGGCAAATCTTGAGCTTATCGCAAAAACTATCAATTTAGCGCAAAATTGTAACAAATTCTGTTACCCGATTGTTAAAATCTTTTTAAAACCGCCATGGAAACAAAAGAATTGCGCAGCAAATTTCTCGATAAACTACAAAACAGCCTAAAAACAGGCACTTTTGTTAAGCTGACTTTGAGTAAACCCGAGCATAAAAACAAAGAACTTAAAAATATTTATGCCCGCCTCGTCGAAATCAAAGGCGAGTCCATGCTTTCGTTTACACTGCGCCATACTACCAAAGATGTCACCAAAAACCATCCGATCGCGGAAGCTATTGCCATTATTGGGTCTTGGCTGGGCAGTGATTTTCTAAACGGCGATCTTTACACCACCGAAGAAGACATTTTCATTCAATACAACAAAAAACGACAGCCGCGTATTTTTACTAAACCTCCGAGCCACCAAGCTTCCCAGCCTACAGCGCATAACAAACAAAAAAAGAGGTTGGTCGAAGCCGACAAAAATAATGTATATCTTCGAGAAATGGGCATTATCGGTGCGGATGGTCAAGTATTGCCCACCGGACAAAAGAAATTCCGCCAGATCAACAAATATATCGAAATAATAGACGCACAATTGCAGCAATCGTCACTTCCTGCTGATGCGCATATCGTGGATATGGGCTCGGGCAAAGGATATTTAACTTTTGCATTATATGATTATTTGAAAAATAACTTGGGCATGACGCCGACTATTGTTGGTATTGAATTGCGCCAGAATTTAGTCGATTTTTGTAATGCTTTGGCCTCGAAAGCGGGTTTTGAAAAATTGCATTTTATTGCCCAGGATATTCAGGAATATCAACCTAAGCGCATCGATATGCTGATTGCCTTGCATGCCTGTGATACCGCGACCGATCTGGCGATTGCCAAAGGCATTCAGGCACACGCACAAGTCATCGTAGTAGCGCCTTGTTGTCATAAGCAAATCCGCAAACAAATGCACTGCGAAAGCGATTTGCAGTCCATCCTCAAGCATGGCATCCTCGAAGAACGCCAGGCAGAACTCATCACCGATGGCATTCGATCTTTATTAATGGAAGCACAAGGCTACAAAACAAAGGTGTTCGAGTTTATTTCTACCGAACATACCAGCAAAAACCTGATGATTACAGGTACAAAGGGCAAGCCCAATGCCGAGGCTTTAGCAAAAGTGGAAGCAATTAAAAAGCAATTTGGAATCGAATCTCACTATCTGGAGCAATTGCTTTAGATGCAAGCCGTAGGACGCTTTGTTGAAGCGTCCTACGGTTAAATTTCTACTGTTTTTCCAAATCCGCGATCATTTTCTTTGCATTCTCATTTTTCGGGTTGAGTTCCAGCGATTTTTTGTAGTTATCAATCGCAGCTTTTTTCTCCCCGGCAGCGGCCAGCGCTTCGCCGAGACTATCGTAAGCATTGGCGGAGTTAGTATTCATTTTTACATTATACTTGAAAATACTGATCGCTTCTTGCGTTTTCTCAGCTTGCAAAAATAGATAGCCCACCGCATTCACTTCATTCTCACTTATATACACTTCGTTGGATGATTCATTAATAAACTTATTAAATTGCTGAAAAGCCGCATCCGCACTTTCCTTTTCTAAAATTTTAGTAATCGCTTGAGACATGGAAGGCAATGGCGGTAGTATTTTCACAATTTCCATTTCAATAATTGCATGGTCGCCGGGCATTTGCATCTCAGGAGGAAAGCCTGCCTCTTTTAAGGGCACTTTAATTGCATACTTGCCACCTTCTCCCATTTCAGATGAAAAAACAAAGGTACTATCCGGTACATCCTTTAGATTGCTATAATTCGGCAAACCAAATTCGTAAGTTGATTGGAGCAATTCTCCATTCGCATTCAGAAAACGTACATGCCATTCAATAGCATTGTCGCGGGTTACTTTTTTGCCCTTACTTTCTTGCAATACAGTGTATTCCCAGCCGTTGGGCGTTTTTTGTTTGGTCTGCGCGACAAGTGTTAGTACAAGTAGCATTGAGCAGAGCGATAGGATTAATTTCTTCATGGTTTTTGAGTTTTTTATTTAAAAAATATTTTTAAAGGTACTTTTTATCCGTTGAAACTCAAGGGTTGGTGCATTTATTTTTACTAACTTTACTTAGTTTAGAATGAAGAAATAAAGAGATGGAACATATTATCCAGGCAACTCCAATTGCTAACTCCACGCTTGACCGAGAAATGCAAGGCATTTTTAATGCCCAGCAACAAAACCAATTCCGGGTAGCCCGCACGAGCGCTAGAGAGCGCATCGCCAAGCTGAGAAAACTCGAAAAAGCTTTGCTCTCACATCGGGAAGAAATTCGACAAGCTTTATATAAAGATTTTCACAAGCATCCCGGTGAAACCGATATGTGGGAAATTTATGTAATATTAAATGAGCTCCGACACACTATTCGGCATTTACGACGTTGGATGCAGCCGCAACGCGTATCCGCGCTTTTGGCCTTTATCGGTTCAAAGTCGCATATTCATTACGAACCCAAAGGCGTGGTGCTTATCATTGCGCCCTGGAATTTTCCGATCAATCTGGCTTTCGGGCCCCTAGTTTCTGCAATTGCTGCCGGGAATTGTGTAATGCTCAAGCCCTCAGAACTCACGCCGCATAGCTCGGCGCTAATGGCAAAAATAATTAGGGAAACCTTTCCTGAAAATGAAATTGCGCTTTTTGAAGGCGGTGTTGAAGTGTCAGAAGCCTTGCTGCGATTGCCTTTCAATCATATTTTTTACACGGGTTCTACGGCGGTTGGCAAAATCGTAATGCGGGCAGCGGCAGAGCATTTGGCATCGGTGACGCTGGAATTGGGTGGCAAATCGCCCACCATTGTTGACGAAACAGCGAATCTTGATTCGGCAGCGCGGCGTATCGCCTGGGGCAAAACGGCAAATTCCGGGCAAACTTGCGTGGCGCCTGATTATTTGCTGGTGCATGAAAAATACGAGATAAACTATTGAATCTCATACAAATGTATTGGGAAAAGTTTTATGGAAATGATACTAAAAGTTCGCCTTTCTACACGCATATCGTCAATCAGCGGCATTTCAATCGCTTAAAAAATTATATAGACGAGGCTCAGGAAAAAGGCGCACAAATCAGGATTGGCGGGGCGATGGATGCTGAAAAAAATTATATCGAGCCAACAATTATAGAAAATGTGCCGATAGACGCGAAGGTCTTGCAGGAAGAGATTTTCGGGCCAATTTTGCCGGTTGTTACTTTCAAAAATATTCAGGAAGTGGTTGATTTAGTAAACTCGAAAGAGCGACCATTGGCATTATATATTTTCAGTAAAAACCGGAAGAATATTAATTTTATATTACAAGAAACCCGTGCAGGTGCAGTTTCTATCAATCAAAATATTGTACATTTTTTGCAAACGAATCTTCCTTTTGGAGGTGTGAATCATAGCGGCATCGGCAAATCGCACGGCTGGTGGGGCTTCGAGGCATTTTCCAACGCTAAAGCAATATTGCAACAAGACTTTTTTGGCGCTTCTGAGTTATTTATGCCACCATTTACTAAATTGAAAGAAAAAATAAATGATTTGGCTTTAAAATGGTTTTAATTTTATGTTTTGTAAATATTTTCTATCAAAATTATATAAAATTCTAATTTCCATACTAAATAAATGAATAAAAATCCTGTTTTGATCATCGGTGCCGGGCCTGCCGGTCTGGCAATGGCTGGCAGACTCAGAAAATTAAATATTCCATTTGATATTATAGAAAAGAGTGATCGCATCGCTAGTATCTGGCATGAGCATTATGATCGGCTGCATTTGCATACCATAAAAGAATTATCGCATTTGCCGCATTTGCCTTTCCCAGAAGATTACCCGCGCTACGTGTCGCGGCAGCAGTTGGTAGATTATTATGAAATGTATGCCAAAGCTTTTGATATAAAACCACATTTTGATACAGAAATTATTTCTATTAAAAAATCTAATAATAAATGGACGGTCAAAGCCAGAAATGGCAAGAAATGGGAAACGGAACAAGTGGTAATAGCAACAGGCACGAATCGGGCAGTGAATCGCCCTATTTTTGAAGGAGAAGAAAAATTTCAGGGACGTATCATGCACAGCCGCATCTACAAAAATGTCGATCCTTTTCACGATCAAAGAGTATTGGTAGTTGGCATGGGCAATACCGGGGCAGAAATCGCTTTGGATTTGAGTGAACATGGCATCGAAACTTATCTTTCGGTGCGCAGCGAAGTGAACATTGTACCCCGCGATACCTTTGCAGGGCCAACGCAACTGACGGCGCTTCGCTTAGCAAAACTCCCTACCTGGCTTGGTGATTGGCTGGGTACACAGCTCCGACGTGTTATGGTGGGCGATCTTTCGCATTATGGCATTTTCACACCCAAAGTACCTCCGGCAAAGCAACTCCGTACTACAGGCAAAACGCCTGTGATTGACATTGGCACGATCAAACATATTAAAGCCGGAAAAATCAAGGTATTGCCTGGCATTGATCATTTTACCAAAGAAGGTGTAGCATTTACAAATGGCGAAAAATATGCACTTGATACCGTCATTTTAGCAACTGGGTACTCTGCAAAACTCGACGAATTTATTCCAGATGCTTCGGAGGTATTGGATGAACACGGTTGGCGAAGTCCTATATGGGCGAAGGTAAACACCAAGGCTTGTATTTCTTGGGTTATGATAATTATGTGCCCGGTGGTATTCTTGGAGTGATTTATCGGGATTCGGAGAAAATTGCTAATCAAATAGTTTCTTTGCAAAAAATTGCGCATTAAGACATTTTTAACGCGTGGTAAGAAATATTTCAAATTTCCAAACCGTTGATTATCTGCAATTATCGTACTGGAAGGAAGTAAGTTGTAAATCCAATTGTCAATCCTTAAAACCCCCGCTCTATGAACAGCAGACTCGAAGCACAACGTGCCCGCCAAAACCGCGCTATTGCGCTCTTTTTGACGTTTTTATTTCATGTAGCGCTTATCGGTGGTATTTATTATTTCAATTTTAGTAATACCCCCAAAGCGAAGTCCGATGAGACGGAACAAACGGTGGAATCAAAAGACAAAATCCCCGCGAAAGCTGTATCTGACAAGAATAATCGAACTTTGAAACCCTGATAACGAAGTTGGAAGTTGGGAGTACGAAGTACGTTACAATAGGTCAATGCTAAATGGTCAATTAAAAAAGGCCATGCAACTCTGCTTGCACCATATTTACGACGCGGCCCATGTCCTCTGGATTGATATCAAAGTCCAGTTCATCGGCATTGATGATAAGCAATCGTCCTTCTTGATAGCCTCCAATCCATTCCTCGTAGCGTGCGTTGAGCCGTTTGAGGTAATCGAGGCTCATGCTGCCTTCATAATCGCGCCCGCGCGACTGAATATGCGCCACCAGTGTAGGAATGCTTGCCTTCAGATAAATCAACAAATCCGGCGGCTGAATCTGTGAAGACATCGTTTTAAACAGATCGAAATAGTTCTGAAAATCTCGACTGGACATCAAGCCCATGTCATGCAAATTGGGTGCAAAAATATAAGCATCTTCATAAATGGTGCGGTCTTGAACGACTGTTCTTTCCCCTTGCAAAATTTTCAAAACCTGCTGATACCGACTGTTGAGGAAGTAAATCTGCAAATTAAACGACCAACGCTGCATATCGTGATAAAAATCGCTGAGATAAGGATTGTCGTCTGTAGATTCATAGTGTACATCCCAGTTGAAGTGTCGGGCCAGCTTAGTTGTAAGAGTCGTTTTGCCCGCGCCGATATTGCCAGCGATGGCGATGTGTTTGAGAGAATTGGCGTTTTGGCTCATCGTATGAATGCAAGACTTGTGTATGCGATTAACAATTTTTCGTTCGTGCGAAAATACAATTCCTGTCGAGAATTTTTATATTGAGTAGGGTCTATTTCTGAGAAGCCAAACTTTTTGGGCAAATTGCTGCTATATTTTATTATCCTGTTGTTTATTATATAAATTCCAAATAATGTTTTGAAACCTGCCAAGTAAATCATTTATAACTGCTTGTTTTCTAACCGAATATTGTATTTACTTATAGAAATTTTTACGCTTTTTGCCAAACAAAAACACGCCTAATGCTATTTAAATGAGTGAAAGTTTGGCTGAAAATTGTACCTTTGAGCCGCTTTGAAATAAAGAAACCTGTTTTTATAACATACTCAAAATCAAGCGCTATGCCATTCGATATTAATATGATAAAGGCTTATTACGAGTCTTTGCCCGGTCGAGTGGACGAAGCCCGAAAATCGCTGGGTCGTCCCCTGACACTATCCGAAAAAATCTTATATGCTCACCTCCATCCCGATTCTCCACTCCAAAATTATAACAGAGGAAAAGATTATGTGTTTTTCGCGCCCGACCGCGTAGCTATGCAGGATGCAACCGCACAAATGGCTTTGCTACAATTCATGACTTGCGGCCGCGATAAAACTGCTGTGCCTTCTACGGTGCATTGCGATCACCTCATCACTGCGAAAGTCGGTGCTGTTGAAGATTTGCAAACAGCGAATGAGGTCAATGCAGAAGTATATGATTTCCTGGCATCTGTATCAAATAAATATGGTATCGGATTTTGGAAACCAGGTTCTGGAATTATTCACCAAATTGTGCTGGAAAATTATGCTTTTCCTGGTGGTATGATGATTGGTACGGACTCGCATACGCCAAATGCGGGCGGCTTGGGCATGGTGGCGATTGGCGTTGGTGGCGCGGATGCGGTGGACGTAATGGTGGGAATGGCTTGGGAACTCAAGATGCCAAAATTAATTGGTGTGAAGCTAACGGGTAGAATGAGTGGCTGGACTTCCTCAAAAGATATTATTCTGAAAGTCGCTGGAATCCTTACAGTGAAAGGCGGCACAGGTGCTATTGTAGAATATTTTGGCGAAGGCGCTCGCTCACTTTCTTGCACAGGCAAAGGCACAATTTGCAATATGGGCGCGGAGATCGGCGCGACGACTTCTACTTTTGGCTACGACGAAAGCATGAGTCGCTATTTACGTGCTACCGATCGTGCCGAGGTTGCTGACCTTGCTGACAAAGTAGCTGCTGACCTTACGGGTGATGCTGATTGCTATGCCAATCCTGAAAAATACTTCGATCAGGTAATTGAAATTGACCTGAGTACTTTAGAACCACATATCAACGGCCCTTACACGCCGGATTTGGCTTGGCCGATTTCTCAATTTGCGAAAGCAGTGAAAGAAAATGGCTATCCTCAAAAATTGGAGGTAGGTCTGATTGGTTCTTGTACAAATTCTTCTTACGAAGATTTGGATCGTGCTGCTTCCCTTGCAAAACAAGCGGTTGCGAAGAAACTAAAAGTAAAATCCGAATTCACAGTAACGCCTGGTTCTGAGCAAATTCGCTATACCGTTGCTCGGGATGGGCAGTTAAAATCCTTCGAGGATATGGGTGGTGTTGTGCTGGCAAATGCTTGTGGCCCTTGCATCGGACAATGGAATCGGCATACGGACGATCCAAATCGTGCGAATTCAATCATCACTTCTTTCAACCGAAATTTCTCGAAGCGAAATGATGGTAATGCCCAAACCCGTGCGTTTGTTGCTTCTCCTGAGATTGTAACTGCACTGGCAATCGCCGGTGATTTGACTTTCAATCCCTGACGGACACTCTGACAAATGAAGATGGACAGCAAGTAAAACTCGACCCACCTTCAGGAATCGAATTGCCAACCAAAGGTTTTGCAGTGGAAGATGCTGGTTTTCAGGCACCTGCAGCCAATGGCGGCAGCATTCAAATCCACGTTGATCCAACCTCCAGCCGAATTCAATTGCTCGATCCATTCACGCCAATTACTGCACAGCAGTTGACAGGAATGCGCACGCTTATCAAAGCAAAAGGCAAGTGTACCACCGACCATATTTCGATGGCAGGGCCTTGGCTGGAGTATCGCGGTCATTTGGAGAATATTTCCAAGAATACTTTCATCAGTGCCATCAATTATTTCAACGGTGAAATGAACAAGGTCATCAATTACGTGACCGGACAATATCATCCTGTTCCTGAATCTGCGATTGCTTATCGTGACAACGGTATTGGCACAGTGGTCTTTGGAGAAGAAAACTATGGCGAAGGCTCTTCACGCGAGCACGCAGCCATGCAGCCGCGCTTCATTGGCGTGAAAGCAGTAATTGTAAAATCATTTGCGCGTATTCACGAAACGAATCTGAAAAAGCAAGGCTTGCTGGGCTTGACCTTTGTAAATCCTGATGATTATGAAAAAATTCGCCAGGATGATACGATTGATATTGAAGGATTTGATACGATGACGCCCGGTAAAAATTTGACCGTTGTGCTTCATCACGCCGATGGCACGGAAGATCGTTTTGAAGTAGCGCACACCTACAACAAGCAGCAAATTGCCTGGGTACGCGCTGGTTCTGCTTTGAATAAGATTCGGGAAAGCTTAATGGCGGTTTAATTGAATTTGGCGTAATAAATAACTTTAAATTTTATATCATAATAATAAAGCCCTGGTGGAAATTCTGCCGGGGCTTTGCCGTTTTGGGCCAAAAAAGTATTTTTACCCAATCCATTCAATCAAAACACAAAAACGAAAACCTATGTGGAAAGAATTTAAAGCATTTATCATGCGCGGCAACTTGCTCGATCTGGCAGTTGCAGTGATCCTTGCAGGCGCTTTTGGCGCGGTTGTTTCTTCTTTTACCAATGATGTCGTGATGCCACCACTCGGGCTGGCCTTGGGCGGCGTGGATTTCGGTGATCTGGCGCTCACACTCAAGGATGCTCAGCTCAATGCCGATGGCTCGGTAGCGGCAGCAGCCGTTCAGCTTCGTTATGGCGCTTTCATTCAGACGATTATTGATTTCCTGATTATTGCATTCGTCATCTTTATGGTGGTAAAAGGTTATAATAAAATGCAGGAAATGCGCAAAAAGGAGGAAGAAGCAGCGCCTGCGCCACCTCCAGGCCCTACAGCGGAGCAATTATTAACTGAAATTCGGGATTTATTAAAAAAGTAGTAAATAAAAGGTCGTTCATTTAATATTAAAATAGGAATAAATCAATTGAAAACGAACAAGAAGAAAGAGAAATCCATTACGATCAAGAAACCGCCGATACTTTTTGAGCAAACGCAGGCGATCATTCAGAAATTAAAACAGCATCTGGACGGTGATTTTTTAGTGTATTGGACTTCCGATAATAGCCATATTGTGGAGGAAGATGTGATTCCTATTTTTAAATTATTGAAAGAGCGGAAGCTTTCCGAACGCCTGTTTTTATTCTTGAAAAGCGATGGTGGCTCCGGACAGGGCGCTTTGCGCATTATTAATTTATTGCGACAATATTATCAAGAGATCGTTGCCCTGATTCCATTAGACTGTGCCTCCGCGGCCACCATGCTTGCCCTCGGTGCGGATGTGATTCACATGGGGCCTTTGGCGTATCTCTCTGCGATTGATACCTCGATCACGCATGATTTGTCGCCGATTGATAAGGACAACGACCGCGTGAGCGTGAGCCAAAACGAACTGGATCGGGTCATCCGCTTGTGGGAACAAAGCAAGCAGCCCAATGATACGAACCCTTACGATAAGCTGTACCACTTCATCCATCCGCTGGTGTTTGGTTCGGTGGATCGCGCGAGCTCGCTCTCGATCAAACTGACCACCGAGATTCTCTCTTATCACATGGACGATCTGGAAGCAGCGGATAAGATTAGCCATCATCTCAATTCGGCTTACCCTTCGCATGGCTACCCGATTACTTTTCGGGAGGCGCAACGCATCGGTTTGAAAGTGCAAGCTTTAGATAACGATGTCAATAATCAATTGCTGAAGCTCAATGAATCCTATTCTGAAATGGCGCAACGTGCGTATAGCGACTATGACGAATCCAATTATCACGATAATGAAATCCTTAAAATCCTTGAAATAGAAGGCGAGCAGTTGTACTACCAAAAAGACAAGGATATGCACTACCGCGCCGAAGAACGCCGCTGGGTATCGACCAATGATGAAAGCTCCTGGCGTACCATTGCCATGATCGATGGCAAACGTGTATCGGGGCAGTTTTTTATCAATTAAAAACCAGAAGTATCCACTGATAAATGCGCTGTTGAATCTATCGCAACTGTGTTTTACTCAAAGTAGGCAGGGGAGTGTTTTCATTTATTACCCCTGAGGTCTCACTTATGACACGGCGTTTCTACTTTATAATAGGCTCTTCTTACTCTATAGCTCGTTACTTTTGCTTTAGGAGACAGCACGCCAGTATTATGCCATGCTAATCTTACTTTATACTGTGATGTATCAACTTTATCCTATGTCTCTTTTACTTTATGAGATGACACTCTAGCATTATGCCATATTGATTTTACTTTATATTATGCTGCATTAACTTTATGCAGCATCCATTTTACTTTATGAGGCAATACGCTAACCTTATGCAATGTCTTTTTTGCAAAATGATAGTTTGTTTCAATTAAATGGCAAGTCGTTTCTTTAAAATGCTAAGTTGATCCAATAACATCTTAAAATACTTGAGATTATTCCAGCTATTAAAGAGGATTCAAGAAAAAATGGGCTTCTTAAATGATCAATGCCCATTAAAATAGCCTTAGCTTTGCTCCCCTATTTTACGAGTGTATGAATTCAAAGCTTCTTAAACGCCTTCAATATATCGAAACACTGGCGCAAGGCTCGCGTTGGCAACGCCTTTGGTACAATCCTTCACGCTATTTGCCGGTGTTGCTGCATCAAAAATTGGTTTATCCTTTTACAAAAAAAGAATGGCGTACTATAGCGCACACTTTTTTGATCTCAATATGATGGTAGCCTTGCCTTCGGCGTCTGAATTGGTGCTGCTGGGGGCAAAAGTGCATGATTCAGAGCTTCGACTGACGCGATTTATGCTTCAATATTTGAAGCCCGACAGTGTAGTAGCAGATATTGGGGCGCATTTTGGATTTTATACCTTGCTGGCAGCGTATTTGGTGGGTAATCGAGGAAAAGTATTGGCTTTTGAAGCCTCACCAAAGGTTTTTGAAGTATTAGAAGAGAATGTGCGCGCTTTTCCACAGATCGAAGCAAAGCATAATGCCGTAAGCGAAGCAACGGGTATGATTTCTTTTTATGAATTTCCAACCTATTATTCAGAATATAATACGCTTTCGCCGCAGCAATTCGAGCAGAGCGACTGGTTTCACAAAATTCCTCATCAAAGGGTAGAAGTGCCAGCAATATGCCTCGATGATTTTTTCATGGAAACCTCCATCGTACCAAACTTTATCAAAATAGACGTAGAAGGTGCAGAATATCAAGTAATCAAAGGCGCTGAGCGCCTGTTGCGAAACCATACGCCCATTATTGCGATGGAATTTCTCGCCGCCAAGCGCAATAACGAAGCGCATCGACAGGCTTTAGCTCTCTTGCAAGCACTTGGTTATCGCTCTTATTCCATTGATTCGACAGGAAACTTACAAGTTTGTGAATATGTAGAGGCTTATCTTGCGATGCAAGGGCTTGACTCGGATAATTTGATCTTTGCCAAAGAAGAAATTGCCTGAAATTCTATTTTATGCTTTCATATTCTGATTCAAATAGGAGTTGATGGATTGATGAAATCGCCAAGACTCCATCAATCCAATATTCCATTGCTCCAATATTCCATTACTCCATCACTTTCATTGGGCATAAAAAGACATTTTATAGATGTCCCTATTTAAAATTTGGATGCTGCTATAATATTTTCACCCAAATTGGGGGAAGCCCATCTTACAGAAAAGATAAATATTACAGGCCTATAAAAATGGATCTACTTTTTCAGGTTGACCATTTTCAATTGATATCCTTTCTTTTTTCCCGATGCAAAATGATAGAAGTCTGTCTCTCACTCAGAGGCAGACTTTTTAATTTGCCACTTTAGTCGAAGAAAATGGGTGTTTGGTCGATGGAAACTGTCCGTTGGGTACTAAATCCCCCAAAGTGGGGGAAACAAAGGCGCTCCCTGCGCTTATTTTTGAACCATATCCATTTGGAATTACAATCACTAATTTTAATCACCCGACATTTTTTAAGTGGAGTGTTGAAAATTTCCAATATTGCAATGCTCCACTTACCATATTCCAATAAAAATCACCCTCATCGCATGAAAAAGTCAACCTTTACAATCGTCTTCGTATTGCTAATCACGCAATTATTTGCTCAAAACGCTGCCAATTATAAAATTTCAGGTCGTATTCTAGATGAAAATCAAAAATCGGTAGAGTTTGCTAACATTATCCTCAAGCAAGCTGCGGATTCGCTTTTGATCAAAGGCAGTATCACCGATGCTTCCGGCAATTTTGAAATCGAAAGCGTGGAAGCAGGTACTTATTTTGTGCAAGTCTCATTGGTAGGCTTTGGACAACTGAGTACAGAGCCTTTCACTTTAGATGACGCCAATCCCGCAGTAAAATTGGGCGATCTGACGATTGCGCCCGAAGCGAAAACCCTGGATCAAGTGACCGTGCGTGCACAAAAACCTTTATTGAAAGGCAATTGGACAAGCTGATTGTCAATGTCGAAAACAGTATTGTAAGCGCAGGCTCGTCTGCATTGGAAGTATTGCAACGTTCGCCAGGGGTGATCGTGGATCAAAACGATAATATCAGTCTGCGCGGAAGACAAGGCGTCATCATTATGATTGATGGGAAACCTACGCAATTGGGATCGCAGGAATTGGCGAATATGTTGCGCGGTATGGCTTCTTCTACGATTGAAAAAATTGAAATCATTACCAATCCCTCTGCAAAATATGACGCTGCCGGTAATGCAGGCATCATTAATATCCGCATGAAAAAGGATCAGCGCGTAGGCACGAACGGTAATTTCAGCGCCAGCGTGGGTTACAACGACTATTGGCGCGCCAACACAGCTTTGAGTTTGAATTATCGCAATCGGAAATGGAATTTATTTGGCAATTACAGCTATGCGAATACGGTGGGGTATAATAATTTGATCTTGACGCGCAAGTTTAGAGAAGAAGGCGAAGTTGCAGCTATCTTTAAGCAGGATAATTATGTCAAATTCCCATTTAGCAATCATGTAGCGCGCGTTGGCGTAGATTTCTCGCCTAGTAAAAATACAACGATTGGCATTGTGGCAAATGGCATTTCAAATGCTTTCAACCCAACCGGAGATAGCGAAACGATTATGCTGGATGCCAACGAGCAACGCACGGGCAGCTTCACAACACAAAACCGTTCGCAGGATCAATGGAATAATTATTCTTTGAATACCAATATTCGCCAAGTATTTGATTCCTTGGGCCGAGAGCTAACTGCTGATTTTGATTATGCGCGTTATAGCAATGAAACCGATCAGAATTTTTTGACCGAAAACTTCACGCCGGAGCGGGTTTTGATGAATCAAAGCATATTTATTGGCGATATTAATGGGTATCTGAATATTTACTCCGCTAAAATGGATTATACGCATCCGATCAATGAAAAAATGAAGATTGAAGCAGGCGTGAAAACAAGTTTTGTAAAAACAGATAATGATTTGCAATATTTTGATCGCATCAACGGAGAAGATATTTATAATCCTGGCTGGAGCAATCAATTTATTTACAAAGAAAATATCAATGCGGGGTATTTGAATTACCGCCACGAATTCAGCAAAACCTGGAGTATGCAACTCGGTTTGCGCGGAGAACAAACCATTGCCGATGGCTTGCAAGTGACCACCGATTCTTCGTTCAACCGAAATTATTTTCAGTTTTTCCCCAGTGTTTTTGTGCAATGGAGTCCTTCGGAAAAGCATAGTTTCAATTATTCCATGAGTCGCCGCATCGACCGCCCCAGTTACCGTCAGTTGAATCCGTTCCGGGGTTTTGTAGATCGCACGACTTATAGCGAAGGAAATCCTTTCTTATTGCCACAGTTGACCTACTCTTTCGAGGTGTCACACACTTTTTTGCAGCGTTTCACCACGACTTTTAATTATAGCATCACGGATGATGTAATAACGCAAGTATTTTTACAAGATGATGAGCAACGCATTATGGTTCAATCCATTGCGAATATAGCAGAATTAGAATATTATGGCTTGAGCTTTAGCGCTACTTTCAATCCTGTAAAATGGTGGAACAATCGCACCGAATTGAATGGTTTTCACTCGCGCTACACGGGCGTGGTTGCCAATACGCAATTGGATAATGCGCTACCGACATTTTATATCAATAGCATCAATCGGCTTACATTGCCTAAAGGCTTTTCTGGAGAAGTGACCTTCTTTTATCATAATAAATCGGCTTATGGTATCACCACCATTCAACCAATGTGGCAGCTTTCATTGGGTTTGCAAAAGAATATTTTGCAGAATAAAGGGACGCTTCGTTTGAATGTAAATGATATATTTTGGAAAGGATATCCGCGTGGTGTTACTAAATTTGCGAATGTAGATGAAGTCTGGAAGGCTCGTCGCCCTACGCGTATGGCAATGCTGACGTTCACTTATCGCTTTGGCAAAACCACAGTTGCTCCTTCTCGTCGTCGGGTTGGTGGCGCTGAAGAGGAAAAACAAAGGGCGGGAAATAATGGATAATATGGTGACTGGGGGACTGAGAGACGAGGAGATGAATAGATTTTCAATTATTTTACGATATATAACCTGTTGATTATTATGAAAATCGCTAGAATTGGTTTGTTATGCTGCTTTTTGGTAAATGGCTTGCTGGCGCAAGACCTGAAAACCTCGATCGATCGATACTTGGATTCTTTGTACAAAGCCAGCGACTTTCCAGGAGTAAGCCTCGCAGTAATCTTGCCAAATGGGGAAGCAATTGCTAGCGCCAAAGGTAAAGCCGATTTAGAAAGTAATCAATCCCTGGATTCCAGGCATTTCCTGCTGGCAGGTAGCATTGGCAAAACGATTGTGGCAGCCACCGCGCTCAAATTGGTGGAACAAGGCAAGTTAAAACTCGATGAACCGATCAGCACTTATTTGGGCAAAGAAATTTGGTTTGACAGCATTCCGAATGCGCGTTCGATTACAGTGCGAATGTTGATGAATCATACTTCCGGTGTGCCGGAACACGTTCAAAATGAGGCATTTTTGAAGCGAACGGCGCAAGAACCCGACAAAATCTGGACGCCATTGGAGTGCATTCGTTACATATTTGGAAAAGGATTATTTGAAGCTGGTAAGGATTGGGGGTATGCTGATACCAATTATATCATCCTCGGCATGATTATGGAAAAAATTACCGGCAAACAATATTACGATCTTGCTAATGAATTGATTTTGAAACCTTCAGGTTTGAAAAATATTATACAGTCGGATCGACGCGAATTAAAAGGCATGGCAACAGGCTATTCGCAACCCGGTAGTCCTTTTCTGATCGAAGGCCCGATTATTAAAGATGGAAAATTTGTCATCAATCCGCAATTGGAATGGACGGGCGGTGGCTATGCTACCACTCCGACCGATCTGGCGCGTTGGGCGAAATATTTATACGAAGGTAAAGCTTTTAATAAAGAAATGCTGGATATGATGTTGCAAGGTGTACCTTCCAAGCTCGGGAACAACCTCTATGGATTGGGCGTCATCATTGGCGAAAGCAGACAGGGCAAGACTTACGGGCATTCCGGCTGGTTTCCGGGCTATGTGTCGGAAGTGAAATACTTTAAAGATCATGGGTTTGCTATTGCAATCCAATTTAATACCGACGAAATGCCTAAAGTAAAGGGGTTTGGGCGTTTTGTTAATCCGATTGCAGAAATGGTAGTAAATGATTTGAAAAAATAATGTAATGAAATCGCTTTTCTTTACAATTTTTAGCTTTTTATTAATCGTTTATGTAAATGCACAAACGTATGCCATTCGCAATGTGAATGTGATCCCGATGGATGCCGAGCGGGTATTATCAGATCAAACGGTTATTATAGAAAAAGGTAAAATCAGTAAAATCGGTGCTGTTTCTGAAATAAAAATTCCACGTAAAGCAACAGTAGTCGATGGAAGCGGCAAGTATCTCATCCCCGGCTTGATGGATATGCATATGCACTTTTTCACCGAGCAGGGCTTAGACGCAAAATTTTTGCCGGAAGAAGCCAAACTCCCTTTGGTGAATGGCGTCACGACTGCTCGTGTGATGAATGGCGACTCCCTTTATCTGGATTTAAAAAAGAAAATTGCAAAGGGCGAAATCGCTGGGCCGGAATTATTCGTGGCAAGTCCACAATTGGTGGGCAAATGGGGCTACTCAGGTCCTTTTTTTGGACAAATCGTCAAAAGCAGAGCGGATGCGGCAAATGCGGTGCGCCGATTCAAGAAAGAAGGCTATGACGAGATTAAAATCACTTTTTTTGTTTATCCTGAACAGTACGATGCCATTGTACAAACGGCGAAAGAAGTTGGCATTAAAGTTACCGGGCACGTTGGCCCGGATGTAGGCTTGGATAAATCGCTTGCCGCGAAGCAACAAAACGAGCACATGGATGAATTTCTGGAGCAATTGCTGCCGGATACGGCTTCATCAAAGATTAGTGTATCTGGTACAAACATTTGGAATCGACAACAAGCATGGCCAACAGTGGATTATCTCGAAGAAAGCAAAATCCCGGCATTGGTACAAAGGATAAAAGATGCTGGCATCGCAGTTTCACCGACAAGCCATTTTTTACATTCTTCATTTAGCATAGGACAAAGCGAGGATTATATCAGACAATCTCCTGATTTTCAATACATTCCACAGTCGTTTCATAAAGCTCGGTTCGACACGCGCAATTTTTTCTGGCAAAATGCACCCACCGAATCCCGACGCGATCGCTTCCGGGATTTGCGCAATCAAATTACCGTAGCTTTGCACCAGGCAGGGGTTCCGCTGCTTTGCGGTTCTGATTCGCCGGAGTGGTTTATTGTGCAAGGATTTTCGGTGCATTACGAGTTGGAAGCCTTGATGAATGCTGGCTTGTCGCCTTATGCTGCTTTGCAAACAGCCACTATAAATACCGCTCATTATCTTGGCATTTCTGATCGAAAAGGTACTATTTCCATAGGAAAAGACGCGGATTTGGTATTGTTGAAAGCCAATCCATTGGAAAATATTCAACATACTAAGTCTATTAAAGGCGTTTTCCGCCAAGGAAAATTTTACAACGAAACAACCCTTAACAGTATGCTGGAAGAAGCGAAAATACTAGGCAAACAATAGATTGTGCTCAATTAGTGAGCGTTTTTTCATACTAATTCAATTTGAGGACGAGCCGATGCCTTTCGAGGTGTCGGCTTTGTTTTTTTTTGACTTAGCTAAAAAGGAGTGTAATAAAAAACCGGAAAAGACCAGGGTCTAATCCGGTATGAAATTATTAATCAAACACTTAAAGTAAGAAGCAGGCATAGCTGCTCTTGATTGTATAGACAATTAATCCAGGCAAAAGCGTTGGCCGTCTTTTTAATTATTTCCGTCTTATTGCAAATAAAGTTGAGAATGGAGCGGTAAGCAGAAGAAATGCGCGTCCTTTCTATTAAAAAGGCTTAGGTCTACAAGATTTAATAAATCTTATAGACCTAATGTTAGCGGAGATTTACATCTGAAAGATGTAATAATATTTATATTTTCGAATTCTGTATCTTATTGATAATCAGTGCTGCTTTGAGCATAAAGTCATCGCGGTACTCATGGTATTCATTATACACCATCATCAATCTTGCCGCATCATAAGAAGCCGATTTTGGCGTGATCTGCCGCGCAGCGATTGGGTGCAGCCAATATTCCAGATTGTTGGAACGCAAATAAGAGCTATCCATCTCATAATTGATGACAACCGCCAATTTGTTCAACGAAAACAGGTATTCCGTTTCCTTGTTGAGGTCTTTTTGCAAATCAACGATGTTGTAGCGATCAAAATTGACACCTGCCTTTTCGCAAAGGAAAATATCCCTGCGACCATCGAACACAATGATGTCCCGGAAGCGATATTTCTTCAGGTTTTTCATCAAAAAGTTTTTGATCGGCATTCGGGTGGGCAGCAGATTTTTGAGTGCAAACCTGATTTGGTGTTCATCCAGCCTAAAATCTTCCTGAAATGGTTTCTTCCGGCGCGTGCGGAGGTTGATGACCTCTTTGCCGCGTCCAGTGGTATGCCCTAATTCATTGACTTTGGCGAATACATTCACCACATCCACATTGGCATTATTGACCCAGCTCTCTAAAAAAATCCGGTTGGTTTCCTTTTCAAATACCAGCAGGGAAATTTCACTGATTGCGTAAAAATTGGGGAAGCCTCCGTAAATGTTGCCATACTTTAATTCTAAAAAAGCAATGTTAGTGTTCACGGTTCTGAGCGTTAGTTTTGGGTTAAAAATTGGTTTTGTTGGTCTGTCTTAAATGTGTAAAACAGTGCTTCAACTGCAAGTTATGTATAAATTTAAAACAGGGAAAACCTAACATACAAATTTCTATCAATAAATATTTTACATTTTATCAAAAAGTAAGCTTTTTTGCATTAAAAGTTAGGCAAAAAGCTGCCATTCTGGTAAATTTTCTCGTCGTCTGCATAAATTTCTCCACCGTTGCGCATTTCGGCGATCATATCCCAATGAACGGTAGATTGATTTTTGCCGCCCGTTTGTAAATACGATTGCCCAACTGCCATGTGTATCGTGCCGCCTATTTTTTCATCAAAGAGGATATTCTTCGTAAATCGGTCAATGCTGTAATTCGTTCCAATCGCCGCTTCACCAAAGCGCCGCGCACCTTCCAGCGCAAATACATGATCGAGCAATTCCTTGCCGCGTCGAGCCTCCCAGCGATCCACATATCCATCTTTCACCCAAAGGGTGACGTCCTCCACTTCATGCCCCATGTACGCCGCAGGGAAAGAAAATCGCACCACGCCGTTAACCGAGTCTTCTATCGGTGAAGTATAGACCTCGCCCGAAGGCATATTGGTTTGTCCGTCAGAATTGATCCAGGTACGCCCTTTGGTAGAAAATGTAATATCAATCCCGTCACCTTTGTAACGTATTTTCTCTTTCTTATTCAAAAAATCGACAATTCCTTGCTGTTCGCGTCGCACTTGCAACCAACTTTCTATTGGATTTTCCTCAAAAAGTTTACAAGCATTATAAACAAAATCCTCATATTCTTCCAAAGACATTCCCGCTTCTTGCGCACTTGCCTGTGTTGGGAATTGACATAAATTGCGCTTCAAATCCCTGGTTGCTGTACGTTCAAAATAAATTTTGTTCACTTCTTTAAAAGCCTCTTGCCGGATGCCCGACTTTTCGGCATCTGCGTTCTGCATTTCACGCAGGTTAAAAGGAGCACGAATGTACAAATAGGCATCGAAACTTTCTATGGCTTGCTTATAAAAAGGTGAAACATATTTTAATTGTTCGCTTTTTGCTTCTTCCAAAAAAATTCGATTTTGCTCCCTAAACTCGAAATCAATCTCTACAATTCCACCAGCATTCACTGCACTGCGAAACACTTCGCGTACCAAAGGCTCTGCCAGCGTCGTTGTGCGAATGTACAATTTATCGTTTTCCTGAATATTTAAACAGTAGTGCACCAATAAGTTCGCATATTTTTTCAACATATTGTCCATCTTCTCCTGTTTCATTGTACCATTGTCTCCTGATAACAAATAACCATTCTCCAAGTCCCCAAGTCTCTCAATCTCCAAGCCTTTATCAAGTCCATTGTTTTACTTGATACGGATAACGAATTTTATATTGTTCTTTCACCAATGTAATAATTTTTTCGCGCAAAACCTCAATATTTTCTTTACTTAAAGCAGAAATAAAGATATTATCATATCCAAAAAGATGCTTCAAGCTGCCGCGCAAGCCTTCTTCAATTTCTTCCTTCGCCTCTTCATCAATAAAAGGATCATAATATTTTTTACGATATAAATCAATTTTATTAAACACTAATAAAGTTGGCTTATCCAGTGCTTTTAATTCTTCTAATGTATTATTAACAGTGCGAATATGTTCTTCATGCTGCGGGTGCGCAATGTCCACTACATGCAATAAAATATCGCTTTCGCGGACTTCATCCAGCGTTGATTTAAAACTTTCAATCAAGTGATGTGGCAATTTGCGAATAAAACCAACCGTATCCGACAAAAGAAAAGGTACACCTTCAAAAACAACTTTGCGAACGGTCGTATCAAGGGTAGCAAAAAGCTTGTCTTCAGCAAAAACTTCCGATTTACTCAGCATATTCATCAAAGTGGACTTGCCAACATTGGTATAGCCTACGAGCGAAACACGAATGAGTTCGCCCCGATTCTTGCGTTGGGTAATATTCTGCTGGTCAATCTTTTGCAACTTTTCTTTGAGCAAAGAAATTTTATCGCGCACAATACGGCGGTCGGTCTCGATTTCTTTTTCACCGGGTCCACGCATCCCGATACCACCGCGCTGGCGCTCCAAGTGTGTCCACAAGCCTCGCAATCTGGGCAGTAAATATTGCATTTGGGCGAGTTCTACTTGCGTTTTGGCTTGTGCAGTTTGCGCGCGTGAAGCAAAAATATCAAGGATAAGGCTACTTCGGTCAATGATTTTTACCTTGAGGAACTCTTCGAGGTTGTTGGTTTGCTTGCCGCTCAGGTCATCATCAAAAATGACCATATTTATATCTTCATGTTTATCAAGGTATTTCCCGATTTCTTCCATTTTCCCTTTACCAATAAAGGTACGTGTATCGGGATGCGGTAGTTTTTGAATAAAACGTTTAATGCTCTGTGCGCCAGCCGTCAGCGCCAGAAATTCCAGCTCATCTAAATACTCGTTCACTTGGGCTTCCGTTTGGTCTTTATATACCAATCCAACCAGCACAGCTTTCTCCTGAAGTATTTTGAGCCCCTTTTTGCCAGTCTCCCCTACGGTCCATCCATTCTTCATGGGTGCAAATTGTCTTTTGTTTATTTACTTGTAAACAGTCGCTTTATTTTAACAGTTTCCCGAATCGTCGTTTTCTTTTTAAAAACTGAAATCTCAACTATTCCAATTTTCCTATCTCCTTGGTCACCCTATCTCCCCATCTCCTTATCACCCCATTCTCCCATCCCCCTTACTGCGGCTGACTCACCCACAGCACCGGATTCAATCGTTCTTTCTCGTGCCACACTTCAAAATGCACCTCCGGCTTGTCGCTGCTCACTTTCCCTATGATTTGTCTTGCAGTGATAGTATCTCCTCTTTTTACGAAAACCTCTTCCAGATTAGAATAAACGGTATAATAAATGCCGTGTTGCACGATTACCGTATTTTGATACCCCGGAACAAACTGTGTCCCAACAACGCTTCCCTCAAAAATCGATTGTACCTCCGAGCCTTTATCGGTGCGAATATCGATGCCGTTATTGCTGATTTTAATGCCTTGTAGAGTTGGATGAGGCTGAGTACCAAATTGGCGAGTAATGTAGCCTTTTGCTACCGGCCAAGGCAGTTTGCCTTTCCGCTGCACAAACTCACCGGAAACGCCCGAAAGTGCTTCGTCTTCTTCACCTTTAGCAGCAGTAAGCGCCTCTGGCTTGCGCGATTCTTTTTTCTTTTTGGCGATCTCGGTTCGTATAATGTTTTCAATAGTTTTATTCAATTGATCGTGCGATTTCTGCTGGCGATTCAATTCTGTTACCAGTTTACTTTCGTCTTCTTTCAGCGTTTTTACAAGCCGATCTTTATCAGACATTTCGGTGTTCAGCGTCGATTGTTGTTGTTGCTGCGCGGTTAGCAATCTTGCTTTTTCAGTTTTTTCCTGTTCGAGCAAAACCGTTTTTTGCGTCAGCGTTTGTTGTGTATCAAGAATGCGTTGTGCCTGGCGCTGCCGATAGCTATAATATTGACGAATGTATTGCCAGCGTTGAAAAGCATCGTTGAGGTCTCTCGCTGAAAACAAGAATAGCGCAAAGCTTCCGCTAATGCGGTGACGCATGGTATAACGCATCGTAGAAGCATACTCCTGGCGCAAGCGATTCAAATCATCATCGAGCGTAATACGTATTTGATTGGCTCTTAGAATAGCAGTATCAGCTGATACAATCTCGGATTGGAGGGTCTGAATCAGTTGACGACGCTTCTGAATTTGATTTTGCAATGCGAAGTAACGGTCGAGTGCAGCGGCTTTATCTTTTTGGGTTTTCTCGAGCAAGCCGGAGGTTTGGTTGATTTCTGCCTGCAATTGCTTGCGTTTTTCCTCCAGTTCTTTGCGATTTTGCCCTAATATAGTACCACATACGATCCCCATGAGCAAAAGCAACAGGGCGAAGCGTTTAATAGGAAGAGCGCGTATATCTGTCAGGTATTTCAAATTGTACGTCCTTTGGGATATTGATTTCTAACTGGGAATATTTCATTTCCACTTTAACCTTGCCGGTCTCCCGGCTATTCATTTCAAGAATACGAAAATACGAAAAATTTTGATTATCTGCTAATTGTTGATAATCTTCTAGTTGCATTTGTACCAGGCGTTGATCCTGTGGTTCTTCAAAACTCATTTTTTGCAAACGATAACTCTTTTTATCCAGCCAATAATGCGTATCCATACGCGCACTCTTGCCAAAAAGATGCAGTAAAGGTTCTACTTGCTCCGACTGAAAGCCACTCGTAGTAAAAAAAACAGGATTTCCCAAGACAATAGCTTGCAGCATTTCCAAGCTAGCTGGCACGTTATAAGTCTTTTGTAAATAATTTAAATCTTTAATATCATAACTATTACTCAAGCGATCCAGGATATATACTGAATCCCGGGTGATTTTGGCCCTGACCACTTCAAACCCTAGCTTGCGCACCGATACCCAGATCAAGCTATCTTTGAGCATCCGAATGGTCGCCGTAGCGCCTACCGACATATCATCACCATCAAAATCAATCTTTGCGCGAGCACTAAACCACTGCGCATTTACCTGATTAGTCGCCATCGTTTTGAGTAGAAATTCAGGGCTATCGCGCTCCAAGCCAGTTGTACCAAGCTTTTTGGAAGCGCTACAAGCAGAGAGTAGCATAACACTGGTCATCACCAGCAAAAGCTGCTGGATGCGGGGAATTTTTACCTTCATTCGTCGGAATAATTTATAAATTCAAGGTTTTCAACTCAAACGTTGAAAAAATATTTAATCGTACAATCGGCGATCTGTAATTTTTTTCTCCAATATTTCCGAGGTATTGCCTTTTTCTTGCGCCTTTACCCAATATTGCAAAGCTCCCTCTGTATCGTTCATCTGAAAAAGCACATCCCCGTAGTGTTCTAGAATCATCGGATCATTCGCACCGCCATTTTCCAAGGCTTTACCCAGCCATTCCTTTGCCTCGCCGTAATCCTTCATTTTATACATCACCCAACCATAAGTCGCCTGATAATCAGGATTTTTGGGTGCTATATCAACTGCTTGTTTCGCCATTGTTTTAGCCTTTTGCAAATTTTCACTGCGTTGTGCAAGGCAATGACTATAAAGCCTGAGCGCTTCCGCTGATTTTGGATGGAGCTTCAAAGCCTGTTCAAATGTTTCGTTGGAAGCGTCGTATTTTTTCAAATTATTCAAAACCAATCCTTTCTGAATCTGAATCTCAAAAAGCAAATTGCCGTTATTGCCCGCCATTAATGTTGCTTGTTCCAAAGAACTCAGCGCGTCTGTTGGGCGATTCAACTCCAGATTAGCGATTCCATTCAGATAATAAATTTGCGCTTTATTCGGAAACAAGTCCATGGCTTCTTCCGAATATTTTTGCAAAGCCGCGTAATCCTTGGTTTCCCGAAGAATACTTAATAATTGCTCCCATACCAAAAAGACGGTATCGTCAAGCTCCAGCGTTTTCTTATACTTTTCCAATGCCTTTATTGGTTCGCCAGAATAGTACAGTAAATCGGCCGAAGCAGCGAAACCTTTTGCCTCTTGTGGGTGCACTGTTTCCAGCGTTTGTGTAAGCTCTAAGGCCGCGACGGCTATCGTTTTGTCACCAGTATCAGCCACTTTGGTAATAAATGGCATCAATTTGGCGATTTTCAAATCAATATTAATATCCGATTTCTGAAAAATCGGCTGTAAAGATCGCAAATACTCAATTTCATCGCTTTGGCGACCAGACGTACCAGCCAGCGCCATCACAGACCGAGAATCATTCGGATCTATTTTAAGGGTTTCTTTATAAACATTCAATGCCAGATCACGCTCACCGATTTGTTCGTAAAAACCAGCCAATAAATGTCGATATTCTACACTTTTGGGGAAGGCATTAATCAAGCGTTGCAATTCTTCCGCAGCTTTGCGATTATTGCCTAAGCCAACATAAAGCGAGTGCTTGCGCCGAATCACTTCTTCGTTGATGCCGATGCGCTTCTCAAAATCATCATATACTTTTAAAGCAGCATTAATTTCATTGGCTTTCACCAAAAAATAAGCCCAGGTATAATAGTACTCTTCGTTGGTAGGGTCTTTTTTGCTAAGCTCTCCATATACGTCAGCGGCCTCTTTATTCTTGTTTTGCTTTTGGTATAAATCTGCCAAATAACGCCGATACCAAGGATTATCAGGAGCCGACTCGATTGCCATTCGGATGTAACGAAGTGCCTTTTCGCCATCGTTTTGCGCATTGTACACCCGCGATAATTCATACGCAGCGGCATCATTATTGGGAGCAGTTTTCAAAATTTCTTCGTAAATAGCTGCTGCTTTTTCATAATGTCCCAGCAAATGCTCTCGGCTGGCATCGATAAACTTCTCTTGTAATGCCACTTCCTTTTCACTTACCTGCTGGGCAAAAAGAGATATATTTGTCAATAGCGTCAATCCTATCAACAAAAAAAGATACTTCTGATACGCCACAGCTTGTCTTTTGCCTGGCAGTGTAGTTGAAAGCTTGAGCTTCCTCATCAGCAATTGTTTTGTTCAAAGTGTTGACAATCAAGCTTCTCCGCAGTGCCTCCCTGAAGAAACGAGATTAGAAACCACTAAGATCGTGCTTTTTCTTCTGAGAATCAACCTTTTCATCAAATTCTATACAAGGAAGAGACCCACTACTATAACGAAATAGTTGTGCAAGTATCATCACTTGTAGTAAATAACGAAAATTTTGGCAAGAGGTTGCTTGCTATTCAACAACGGTTACTTTGAGCATATTCGTACGATGGCGGCGATGCAGCGGCATGCTACCTGTATTAACAATGATTTCGCCGGATTTGACTTTTCCTGCTCGTTTTAGAATATCCGTGACATCCACAATGGTTTCATCCGTAGTTGTGAATCGATCGTAGTAAAAACATCGTACACCCCACACCAAATTGAGCGTAGCAAGCATATGCATTCGGTCGGAAAAAATATAAATCTCGCTCTTAGGGCGATAACTTGACACTTTGAAAGCCGTATAGCCAGAGCTTGTTACTCCAATAATTGCTTTGGCGCCTACTTCCTCGGCGGTCTTTGCAGCATTAAAACAAACCACATCCGACAAGAAAGTGCGAGCCTTAGGTACTAATACCGGGTGGCGGCCTTTCATATCAAAGATCTTTTCGGCTTCTTCAATGATATTATTCATATACTCCACCACCTTCACAGGGTGCTTGCCTACAGAAGTTTCACCGCTCAACATCACAGCATCCGCACCATCAAGTACCGCATTCGCTACATCAGTTACTTCGGCCCGGGTAGGGCTAGGATTGGTAATCATACTATCCATCATCTGCGTGGCTACAATCACCGGGCGCGCCCGCTGAATGCACTTGCGCACAATTTCCTTTTGGATAATAGGCAATTGCTCAATCGGCATTTCGATACCAAGATCGCCACGAGCCACCATAATACCGTTTGTATGCTTGATGATTTCGTCAATACATTTTACAGCTTCCGGCTTTTCAATTTTGGCAATAATCCTCGCAGGATGATTTTTTGCTTCAATACGCTGTCGCAAATCAGTCAAGTCTTCCGGACTTCTTACGAAAGATAAAGCGATCCAATTGACTGGCTGTGTCAGGATAAAATCGAGATCAATCAGGTCTTTCTCCGTAAGCGAAGGCAAGGAAACATTGGTATTGGGCAGATTCACACCCTTATTAGAAGAAAGCACTCCGCCGAACATTGTTTTGAGCCGAACGGTATCTTTTTTGTTGGTTTCCACTACCTGAAAAACGAGTTTGCCATCGTCCACCAGTACTGTTTCACCTACTTGTACATCTTTGGGAAACTGCTCATAACTCATGTAAATTTTTTCCATCGTACCCACGCACTTTTCATTCACGAAAGTGACGACATCACCTTCCTTGAGTTCCAAGGCATTGTTTTCAATTTTGCCTACGCGTAGTTTGGGCCCTTGCAAATCCGCCAGAATGCTGATGTGCAATCCGTATTTTTCATTGATATAGCTAATATGGTTGATGACCTGAAGGTGGTCTTCGTGGGAGCCGTGCGAGAAATTCAGGCGAAACACGTCCACCCCGGCTTTGACCAATTCAAGCAGCATTTCGTAAGAACTACAAGCCGGACCAACCGTAGCGACAATTTTCGTATTTTGATGATCAACAATTTTCATACGTGAAGCGATGTTTTTTTCAATTGGGTGCACTAACATAATTTTTTTTATTGATTTTATAGAAAAAAACCAAATTTTCTGCTAAGTGTAAAATTTACAATAATACTAAGGTAAAGGTACATTTATTGTGAAAATAATCAAATCAAGGAGGATGGTTTTCATAGTGACCGCAAAAAAAAATTAAAAACTTTGGTTATCAAGAAACTTATATTTTACCTTTGCAGGAACATTCGTAAAACCAATAAAGCGAATTTATTATGTCTTCAAGCATTGCAGAAAGAGTTACAAGCATTATCGTTGACAAACTGGGTGTTGATGAATCAGAGGTTACAGCTGAAGCGAGCTTCACAAATGACCTGGGAGCAGACTCACTGGATACGGTAGAACTGATCATGGAATTTGAAAAAGAATTTGACATCAACATTCCTGACGAAAAAGCGGAAACGATTACTACAGTAGGTGACGCAATTACTTATCTGGAAGCAAACGTTGTTCAGAAATAATTGCTTCTGACCTATTTTATTTTGACTTACTCCACAAATCAGGCTTGATACCTGGTTTGTGGAATTTTTGACAAGGTAGATCCAGGCATATAGAAATATTCCTATTTCTTTAAAGCTTATGCTTGGTCTGCTAAACGAATAATGCGGTTAGTTCTGAAAAATCTCCCTCTCCAAATATGAAAAGGGTTGTAGTAACTGGATTAGGAGCAATTACTCCGATTGGTAATAACATCAACGCGTACTTGAATGGATTGCAAAATGGCGTAAGCGGTGCAAATCTGATCACGCGTTTTGATGCCATCAATTTTAAGACACAGTTTGCCTGCGAAGTCAAAAAACTTCAACCCCGAAGATTTTCTTGACAAGAAGGAAGCTCGCAAAATGGATCCTTTCTGTCAATTTGCAGTGATTGCAGCGGATGAAGCAGTTGCTATGGCAGGATTGGATCAACAATTGGAAAATCTTGATCTCGACCGCATTGGAGTGATCTGGGGTGCCGGGATTGGCGGTTTACAATCCCTGGAAAAAGAAATCGAAGAATTCATCACTGGCAACGGCACACCTCGCTACAATCCATTCATGATTCCCAAGATGATCATCGATATCGCCGCTGGTATGATTTCTATCAAATATGGCTTCCGGGGGATCAATTATGCCACGGTTTCCGCCTGTGCTTCTTCTTCCCATGCAATTATCAATGCTTTTGATTATATTCGCCTCGGCAAAAACGACATTATTGTTACCGGGGGTTCAGAGGCAGCTGTTATGAAAGCTGGTGTCGGTGGATTTAATGCGATGAAAGCGCTTTCTACTCGAAATGAGGATTATGCTACCGCTTCGCGTCCGTTTGATGCCGAGCGAGATGGCTTTGTGCTTGGCGAAGGTGCGGGTTCATTGGTATTAGAAGAACTGGAACATGCCAAGCGCCGTGGTGCAACAATCTATGCTGAACTCGTAGGCGGGGGCGCTACAGCCGATGCATATCACATGACCGCGCCACACCCTGAGGGCATTAGTGTGAGCAAAGTAATGCAGCTTGCGCTGGAAGATGCCGGTATGAAAACGGATGATATCGATTATATCAACGTCCATGGCACTTCTACGGAACTGGGCGACGTAGCTGAATTAAAAGCAATTCAGAAAGTTTTCGGTGATCATGCGTATAAAATGAATATCAGTTCGTCCAAATCTATGACTGGACACTTGTTGGGCGCAGCGGGCGCAATCGAAGCCATCGCTTGTATTTTGGCAATTAAGCATAGCTTTGTGCCGCCGACCATCAATCATTTTACGGATGATCCTGAAATTGACAGCAAGCTGAATCTGACCTTCAACCAAGCACAGCAGCGCCCTATCCGGGCAGCTATGAGCAACACATTTGGCTTTGGAGGACACAACTCGACCTTGATTTTAAAAAAGTTTGAAAATTAAATATATTACTTTGACACGCATTTGAGCGCTCAACTGACTTATTTAATTTCCAAACTCGCCATAACAAATAAATACTTTTACAAGACAGCTACGAGGCTTATCAGCTGATGTGGCGGAGGTAATCGTAATCCCTCCTACCTTCTTATTGTAGGACGGCCTTCGGTGCATTTGCACTTGTTTTTTACACAAACGACAAAAGGCTGATTTACCTGATGTAGGGTAGGTCTGATTTCTGGTAACTCTAAATGAACGACTTTGCGTTTCTTATTCAGACTGTACAACTATTACTTATCACCGGATAAGCAGTTCGCTCGGCGCTTGCGGAGCATCCTGGGATTTACTCCGGCGAATTTGGGCATATTCAAACTAGCATTTTCGCACAAATCTGGTTCGTCCGAAAAAGGCTACGCTATTCAAAATAATGAACGCTTAGAATACTTGGGCGATGCAGTGCTCGGCACCATTGTTGCAGAGTATTTGTTCAAAAAATATCCCAATAGTAACGAAGGATTTCTTACCAAAATGCGCTCCAAAATCGTCAAGCGAAAATCGCTCAATAAGATCGGCGACAAAATGGGGCTTGATGTGCTTTTATCAGAATATAATAACACCCGCTTGAGCCGCTCGATGTTGGGCAACGCCGTAGAAGCATTGGTAGGTGCTATTTATCTGGAATGTGGTTATAGAGAAACCCTGCATTTTGTGGTGCGGAAGATGCTGCGTAATTATGTGAATGTACATAATCTGGAATCTTTTGATGACAATTACAAGAGCCAGCTACTCGAATGGTGTCAGAAAAATGGACAAACCGTTAACTATAAACTCCTGGCACGCTACAAATTTGAAAAACGCGATCGCTTCAAAGTCGCTGTGATGGTGGACGGACAAAAAATTGCCACTGCCGATGATTTCAACAAAAAAAGCGCTGAGCAAATGGCCTCAGAAAAAGCAATGGTTGCCCTCGGCATTATGATTCCTGAAGAAGAGGATGAATTTGATGATGATTAATTAATTGAATGTTAAGACATTAGGATATTTGATATTGGTAATCTAAATATATAAACTTCTCAACTCCTAAATCTTTGCACGAAGTGCAAGCAGAATGTACTGGAATTCCCACACGCTCCAATCCTTCGCTCCTGATGCGGCTACGCTCGAACGCGCCCGTGAGATCGCCTATGTCTTTCGTTGGGAAAAAATGCTTGGAAACGAACAAATTCTTTGGGGAGAATATAAAACCGGAGTCGATCCTTTTTGTACGGCAGTACACCTGCATCACCCCCAGCACACTTGCTCCTGCCCGAGTCGTCGCCGACCTTGTAAGCACGTACTAGCCTTGCTACTGCTGTATTTAAATGGTTCTGATGGATTTCAAGTATGGCACGATTATCCTGATTGGGTAGAAAAATGGCTGAATCGACAAAAGAAAAAGCCTGCTGCTACGATTGAAAAACCTGCTCAAATAGCTCCTCCCGAAAAAACACTGGCCCAAATGCAAGCTGGCATTGCTGAATTGCAAGAGTGGCTTTTCGATTTGGTGCGGCACGGCCTGGCATCGGCATTGAGTCGGGAAGCCAATTATTGGGATACTTTCGCAGCGAGCATGACAGATGCCAAATTGGGCGGAATCGGGCGACGCATTCGCGGCTTTAAAAATTTGCAAAACCTTGAAAATGCGCATGAAAAACTATTGGCAGAAATCGCCGAATTATACTTGTTTGTAAAGGGTTTTCAGCAATCTGAAAAGCTCCCGACCGAATTACAACAAGAATTACTCAACCAAGCTGGTGTAAATATTAAAAAAGAAGAAATACTTGCGCAGCAGGGCTTAAAAAGTAATTGGTTCGTTATTGCCCAAGTCGAGAAAACAGAAGAAAATCTTCGCACTCGACGCACCTGGCTCTGGAGTCAGGATATTGGTCAAGCCGCGCTGTTATTGGATTTCGTTTGGGGTAATGCCGATTTTATGGAACAATGGAATATAGGAAGTGTGATTCGAGCCGAGATAGCATTCTATCCTGGAGCTTATCAACAAAGGGCTTTGGTCAAAAATTTTGAATCGGTGAGCGGCGCATTTACTTTATCTGGTTATGCTGATTGGGCGGCTTTCGCCAACAATTATGCCGAGGCAATTGCGCAAAATCCCTGGATCAATACTTTTCCGGTTTTGATAGATGATGCCACGCCGATAATGGATGGCAAGCAGTTGCTCCTGATCGATAATGCCGGGAAACAACTGCCTGCGCAAGTCTCCGAAAATAATATGTGGAAGATTCTTGCTATCAGCGGCGGTCATCCGATTCAACTATTCGGAGAATGGGACAACCAATTTATATATCCTTTAAGCATTTTTGATGGCAATCGAGTGATCTCGCTGTAAATCAATCATTCAATTAACCTCACTCCGTTTTTAGACTCTCCACAGGATTCGCCACCGCAGCTCGTATCGCTTGAAAACTCACGGTTAATAAGGCTATTCACAATGCTCCAACCCCCGTGACTCAGGAATATCCACCAGGAATATCCACGCGATAGGTAAAATCTTCAAGCCAAAACTGCATTATACCATAACTCCAAAGGCACAGCTATAATAAAAGCAATCATAACCAGTATTAAAAATCTTCCGACAACAAACTCCAAAGATTCAAAATGGGGTAGCCCCAGAATTTTGCGGATGCCTATTTCTTTGGTGCTAAGTTCCGCGCAAAAGAAGCTAAGCCAAATAAACCTAAGCAAGCGATGAAAATTGCCAGAATCGCCGCCAGAATCATAATCTGACTGAACTCTTCGGCTCCAATGTATTGGCATATTCTTCATCCATAAAACTGATAGGTAAAAGGCGAATTCGGTGCATATTTTTTAATAAGTTTGTTCTAGATTTGCTCAATCCTTCTCTTTAATGGAATGACTAGACCTTGACAACTTGTAAAATCAGGCATTAAAACTAATTGTGAAATAAGTGGGCGCTATCGTCTCATAAGGAAAATCTTTGACTATGTCTTCAATCCAACATTCCCTATAACTTAATCCAACACGTATTTTTACAGCTTCTTCGCAGGAGTCTGCCAATCCGCTCAATGACATCCTTTCGTTGATGATGATGTTTTCAGACATCAGATGCAAAATCTTGGAAAGTTTCTGCCTTTTAACAATTCCAACTCACCGTTGTACCATATTCATCGATAAATCAAGGTTCACCAGTAATGGCTGACCGCCTGTTTGCTTTCCATGATAAATCTGTCGGCGCGCACCCACCGAGGGAGTAGAGCCAGAGATTGGGACACTGCTTTCGCTCTGTATTTTGAGCAAATCGTGTCTTAACAACGGCTATCATGCACAATTGGCTCGCGCAGGTACATACACTTCGATCCAACCTTTATCGAAACCCACTTTTGATTTTGCAACAAATTCAATTTGACGAAAAACGATGATCGTACCAATTATTAAAGTAATGGAAACGGTGAATTGAAAAACGACCAACACTTTGCGAGTAAGGGTTGCTAAACGCCCTGCTCTAAATGTCTTTTATACTTTTACCGGCTGGAACGATGATAAATAAAGGGCTGGGTAGCTTCCTGCAATAATTCCGGTTATTAAACTAAAACCCAATCCGATCAACCAAAACCAAGGATTGAGCCAGGGCAAACGAATGGTTTTATCGGCTACTCCATTAAAAAACGGCAATAATAATTCTACTAAAACTAAAGATAAAGTAAATGAAAGTAATACAACTAATAAAGACTCCCCAAAAAATTGATAAACGAGTTGCCCACGTCCCGAACCAATGGCTTTCCGAATACCGACTTCTTTTGCTCGTTTTTCCGAACGTGCGGTACTCAAATTCATAAAATTGATACAGGCTAACAATAAAACAAACACACCTATGATACCAAACAGCCAAACGAATGTAATAAGACCGCCGTTATTTATACCATTACTAAAAGAATTATACAAATGCCCTCATGGGATGTAAAAAAAACTCCGGTTTATAGCGAGGCGGGTTCTCCAATTTCGTTCGGATATCCTTGATCTTGGCGGATACCTGCGTAAAATCTGCGCCTTCTTTCGGTTGTGCAAAAATTTGATAGTTATTATTATCCCATGCCTGGCTATCATTTTTTACATTTGCATTCATTGCAGTAAATAAATCCCAGGAAGCGAGAAAAAATACATCTTTAAAGGAACTATTATTAGGAAAATCTTTATAAATACCGGCAATTTTTACATTTTCTTTATTATCCAACTTAATAATTTTATTCATTGGATTTTCAGAACCAAATAAAGTTTTTGCCATTGATTCAGAAAGTAAAATAGCGTGCATATCTTGTAGCCCATTGCGCGTACCTTCGAGCATTTCCAAAGAAAATAGCTCGGTGAAAACCCGCTCTACAAAATTCCCGGTTTTAGTAAATGCTTTATCGTCAAAAGCGAGTACGGTGGAAATCGTGATTAGAAGATAAGCTTACTGCCTGAAAATTGGGATATTTGCTGCGCAACTCCTCCGCTAGCGGAATGGGCATTACGTTATAAGGGTACTTTTTCAACATCGAAGGTGACAAATTGCCAGAGTTGGGCAATGCGGTTATAATTTTTAAAATTTTTATCATATGACACCTCATCCCAAATCCAAAATCCAATCAACATCGCTACCGCCATGCCAACCGCTAATCCAACAATATTTATGAAAGAAGAAATTTTATTTCTTAATAAATTCCGCCAGGCGATTTTGAAATAATTCTGCAACATGATATAATAGTTTTATAGTGTTATGGTGCGATAGTGTTATAACACAAAAACACAATAGCACCATAAATAACCCCATCGTACCAAAATTTCACTCGGTCTTCAAGCTCTCCACCGGATTCGCACTTGCTGCTCGCATCGCCTGGAAACTAATCGTAAATAATGCAATCGCCAGCGCCAACACACCTGCCAGCGCAAACATCCACCATTGCAAGTTGATGCGATAAGCAAAATCGGTCAGCCATTGATTCATTGCATAAAGGGCAATCGGAATCGCAATCAAAAAGGCAATACCAATGCGCAACATAAAATCTTTGGAAAGTAATAATAAAATGCTACTCGTGGAAGCGCCCAACACTTTGCGGATGCCGATTTCCTTGGTGCGCCGCTCCGCTACATACGCCGAAAGCCCAAGTAAACCGAGGCAAGCAATAAAAATCGCCAAGACTGAAAAATAAGTAAATAATTGGCTCAATCTTAATTCAGAGCGATATTGCGTATCAAAACTTTCATCCAGGAAAAAATAATCAAAAGGCATTTCAGGTACTAATTCTTTCCATTGCGCTTGCAATTGCGACATCGCAGCTTGATAATTATTCGTATTCATTTTTATTGTAAAGTAAATAAGTCGTCTATCCGAATACCAGGTTAATAAAGGTTCTATTTTGGTTTGTAAAGAAGTATAATGAAAATCTTTCATCACACCGATGACCGTACCCCAGCCACCGCCAAAAGTCGCGCCCAGTGCTTCTTCCGGCGTTTTCCAGCCAAAAAATGGCAGCGCCGCTTCATTAATAATCACATTATCCCCGGTAGAATCGGCAGGAACGCTGGTATTAAAATTTCTACCCGCTAACAACGGAATATTATATGTTTCAAAAAAAGCTTCATCCAAGCGCCCCAAGAACACATTTGTTTTTTTGCTTCTATCTTTTTCCAATACAATCAGGTTATTACCAAAAGTTTGACCCGGCACAACGTTGGAAGCAGTAATCGATTTTACAAAAGCATTTTGTTGCAATTCATTTTTAATTACTTGAAAACGGTTGCCTAAATCATCCGAATTCATTCGTAATATCAGCATTTGCTCTTTTTCAAAGCCCAAATCCTGCTGTTGCATATAGCGCAATTGTTTTGAAACCGTTATGGTTGCTACAATTAGCACGATGGAAATAGAAAACTGCGCTGTCACTAACCAATTGCGCAAGCGTTGCCCACCACTACCGCTGACGAACTGCCCTTGAGTACCTCTTGTGGTTGGAATTTCGATAAAACCAATGCCGGATAACTGCCTGCTAATAAAGTGATTATCAAAAAAACAGTAATAAAAATGAGCAATAATAAGGGCTGTGCCAAAAAGCGAAACGACAATTCTTTATCGGCAATTTGATTAAAAATAGGCAGTAATAATTCCACCCCCACCAAAGCAATGAGTAATGAAAAAGTGGACATCAGTAAAGATTCTATAAAAAACTGCCCGACCAACTGCCAGCGCCCGGAACCAACCGTTTTGCGGATGCCAACCTCCTTGGCCCGACGCGTGGCGCGTGCCGTAGCGATATTGATAAAGTTAAAGCAGGCAATTAATAAAATTATTACTGCTACCACACCCAGCACTTGTAATTGGCGATAAGAATTATTCTTTCCCAATTCAAACTCCAAATGAGAATGCAAGTGAATAGAAGTTAGTGGTTGTAAGAAAAAGCGATACGCCTGTCCATTATTTTTAATTTCTTCCCCGACATATTTATAAGCAATATCATGGATTTGGGTTTCAAATTGCTTTGCATCACTATTAGGCTTCAATTTTACATAGGTGTGAAACATCGTGGCGTGCCAGTTTTTCTCCGCATCAGGATTGGGAAAGCCCAGCATAGAAGCCATAAAATCCAACTTAAAATGCGAATTGGAAGGTAAATTTTCTACTACGCCGGTGATTTGATATTCTTTACCTGGGGTTTTTAATGTTTTACCAAGCGCATCAATCGTACCAAAATATTTCTCCGCCATTTCGCGGGTGATGACCATATTTAAAGGTGCTTCAAGCGCAGTAGCCGGGTTTCCGCGCAAAAATTTATAATTAAATACTTTATAAAGATTTGGATCTACCCAATAAAACTGGTCTTCATAAAATTGTTTATCGGCGTTCACACTTACCAGCGTTTTTCGGGCAAAGTTTCCAATAAGCCGCGTAACCTCCTCTACCTGAGGGTATTCCACCAATGCCTGCGGGAGCATTCCCGTCACAGGCGCGGTTGTAAGCTTCGTTTTATTAGCATTTTCAATAGCAATAGCAATACGATGAATACGATCACTATCTTTAAAATGTTTATCATAACTCAATTCATCCATGATATAAAACAAAATGAGTATCACACAAATCATCCCCAGCGAAAGCCCCAGGATATTGATAAAGCTGAAAGCCTTATCCCGCCATAGATTGCGAAAAGCGATTTTGAAATAATTTTTTATCATAACTTGTGAATTATTAATGTTCCAATATCATTACCAGTGCATCTACTCTCTTGACTTGATCCATTTAACAATGGTAGGAAAAAAATCTTCGGGCGTTGTGACAGGGTTTTGGTCGTTGCCATACTCGTCCACCGGTCCCATGACACCATGCCCGGAATTAGCAAATATTTCAAGAGTATAATCTTTATTTAGTTGCCTTTTTAAGTTATTTAACTTAGCAATATTATCTGCTAAATCTGATTGGGTATCCCGATTCCCATACATCCAAAGTACAGGGATATTGAGTTGTTTTAAAACAGGCATCGGGTCAAAATCTGCAACTAATTTATACCAGTCTCTAAACCAGGAATACCGCTGAGGCTCGTAAGGAGATTGCTGAAACCAAGCTTGATTTCTATAAAATTCGATTTGGTCGGTCAATTTATTCCAATATTTATCATCTCCAGGATTTCGACATACATCTACACTTAAATTCCAAAGCTCCACCCTTTCCCCTATATCTTTGATATTCCAATTGCCCCGAAGTAATTCATTTTTCAGCGCATAAGTATCAGCAATTGCAGGCGAAGAGAGAGGAGCGGCAACATTGATAATGAAATCCACCTCTGGAAATCCTTGCGCCACTAAGTCTGCTATCCAGGCTCCTTGGCTTACTGCCATCAAGCCAATTTTGTTTTTGTCAATTTGTTTGTTAGCTTGGATTGCCCATTTCAAGCAAGTTATTATATCTGAAGCTCGAGTATTAAAATCTACCGTCCGCCAGTTCCCTGATGATTCCCCATTTCCTCTTTTATCATAAATAAGACAAGCAAAGCCTTGTTGAGCATAATAATTTGCTAAAAACCAGATTGGCGGTGTCTCGCGATACGAATCCCCCGCACCGTGAATGACCGTAATTAAAGAGTAAGATCCTTTTTTACCAGGCGTAAAAAGGGAAGCGCCGATTTTTGTATCTCCATTTGTAATTACAGTGCTGACTTTATTAATCTCTTCTATTTTTATAGAAAATAAAGTAATAGGAATCTTCTTATCTGTATTCAAAATACTAACCTCTCCTTCCCATTTATCTGACAAGAACCTTGCTTTCAGGGTTCCAATGTCAAAAGGTAGATTCGCCATTAGTTGATTATCTTTATACACCACACTATCTAATTCATATTCCCACCTCCAAAGCGCAGTACTATAAAATTTACATATCAATTTTTCATTCGCTTCTTCGAGTTGAATGCCAATATCCCAGGTTCTACCTGAATAATTAAGAACGCCTGACCAGATGCCTTCAGGAATTGTTGCAGCAAGGCAAAAATTTATTTTGAATAAAAAAATGAACCCAATAATAACAATTGGTCTTTTTTTCATGATTTTAATTTAATTTTTATGCAATTTTATATAAGTGCTTCCTAATTCATTCCGTCTTCAATGACTCCCACCGGATTCGCCACTGCTGCTTTTATACTTTGAAAACCGATTGTTATAAAAGCCACAAAGATTGCAGCGCTACCCGCGATAGCAAATACCCACCATTTAATTTCTATATGATAGGCAAAATTTTCCAACCATTTATTCATTAAATACCACGCTATGGGAGACGCAATGAGGAGCGACATAAAGACCAACTTCAAAAAATCTTTTGATAATAAGCCAATGATGCTGGTTGTGGTAGCACCTAATACTTTGCGAATGCTTATTTCTTTGCTACGCTGCTCGGCGGCAAAAGCTGCCAGCCCAAAAAGCCCCAAACAAGAAATCAAAATAGCAAGACCTGCAAAATATTTTGAAAGCGTTGATACTCGCTTTTCTGCTTCATATTGTGCCTGATAATCCTGATCCATGAAGGTATAATCAAAGGCGTATCCAGGATTGAATTGCCGATAGAAATCTTGCAATTGAGCAATCGTTTCTCGTTCTTTCCCAGCTTCTAATTTGATAATGATATTCGTTGTCTCTTCCGGTTTATATAGAAAAAATAAAGGTTTCACTTGCTCATGTAAAGAATTGGTATGAAAATCTTTCATTATACCCACAATTTGCTTATCACCGGTGTAATGTCGAATGGTTTTACCAATCGGGTCTTTTAAACCCATTGTTTTGATAGCAGCTTCATTAAAAATAATGCTCATGCTGTCCGTACCAAATTCCCTGGAAAAACTACGTCCCTCCAGCATAGAAATACCAAGCGTTTCAATCATATCATCGCCGGTCATTACTTCTTCAAATGTATAATCTTCATCAGGCGCTTTTCCTTGCCAGTCTACTCCTTGCGTCCAACCATTACCTCCAACTTTAAACCCGGTCTCCGCTGCATTCCTAACTCCAGGGATTTTTCTCACCTCAGTCAAAAAAGTTTCTTTTTTATCGCTTACTTTTCCCCGTATTTCAAAGTTTATTACATTTTCTTTATCAAGTCCCAGGTGTTTATTTTGCACAAATGATATTTGCCTATAAATGATCATGACGGCTACAATCAATATCATAGAAATACAGAACTGAAAGACAACCAAGCCTTTGCGCACCCATAATTCACCAATAGAAGCTTTTAATTTTCCTTTTAAAACATTCACCGGATTAAAGCCTGATAAATAAAGCGCAGGATAACTACCAGCAATTAATCCGGTTAAAATAGTGATACCCAATAGAGGCAGAATCAGCCCGTATTATAATGAAGTGATAATTTTTTACTAGTTATGATATTAAATTGCGGTAAAAATATTTCAACTATTACAATAGCAATTATCAAGGCTAAAAAGCTAATTAATAAAGACTCGCCCAAGTATTGATAAATCAGTGAGAACCGCCCTGCGCCTAGTGTTTTTTTAATCCCGACCTCCTTCATCCTTCTACTGGATTTGGCGGTGGATAAATTCATAAAATTAATGCAAGCTATAATTAGAATAAAGAGCGCTATGATAGAAAAAAGCCTAACGTATTCAATCCTTCCGCCTGCCTGAACGCCGTTTTCATATTTACCATATAAATAATTTTCAGAATAAGGCTTCACAAATAATGTAACAATAGAACCTTCAGCTCTTTTCGCTACAAAATCCTTTATTTTAGCATTAAATGCCGCTATATTCGTACCTTTTTTTAATATCAAATAAGTGTAGGCATAATAATTATACCAATGAACATATTGACTTGGCATCACCTCCGCTTCAAAATAACTAAATGGAAGTAATAAATCGAATTGCTCGGAGGCACTGGCAGGAGCATCTTTAAAAACGCCTGTTATAAACACTTTATTTTTTTTCTCAGAAGACTGCCATTCCAAGGATTTTCCAATAATATGATCAGTAGTATTAAATAATTTTTTTGCTAATGATTCAGAAATTACAATGCCATTTTTATCGGCAAATACTTGTTCTTTACTTCCTTCTATTAAGTTATAAGAAAAAACATCAAAAAAACCGATGCCGGCATAGCGCCCACGTGCATTGATATGTTTATCCTGTGCAGAAACAATAAAATCTTCCAGCCAAGCGGTCGTATTAACTGCATTTTCGACTTCCGGCAGTTCCGTTTTCATTGCTGGTGCCAGCAAACCCGGCACACCTGGTATCGTTTGTGTGGCATCCGTGTGTGTATGATTCGCCATTACTAAATAAAGCTGGCTATCTTTTTCATGAAATTTATCAATATTTAGTTCGTCATTTACCCATAGGTAAATTAGAAAAGCGCAGGCAAGTCCCGTCGCCAAGCCGGTTATATTAATAAAGGAGAATACTTTATTTTTCAATAAATTTCGCCAGGCGATCTTAAAATAGTTTTTTATCATAATATAAATTTTTCCAGAAAAAGGAATTTCTATTTACTTCTTATTATTTCATTATTTAATTATTCATTCTTTAAAGACTCCACCGGATTCGCTACCGCTGCTCGTATCGCCTGGAAACTTATTGTAAATAATGCAATGGCTAATGCCAAAATACCAGCAATAGCAAACACCCACCATTGTATCGGAATCCGATAAGCAAAACCTTCCAGCCAGCGATTTGCACCATACCAGGCAATCGGTGTAGCGATGAGAAAAGCTATTGTCACTAACAAGAGAAATTCCTTGGAAAGTAAAGTCACGATACTACTCACAGAAGCGCCCAACACTTTGCGGATGCCAATTTCTTTGGTGCGTCGCTCGGCAGTAAAGGCAGCCAAACCAAACAAGCCCAAACAGGAAATGAATATGGCAATGAAGGTAAAATACCAGATAATTGAACTGATACGTTGCTCGGCTTCATAGTTTTTTTGAAAATCTTCATCCAGGAAGGAATATTCAAATGGCTCATCGGGGTTGTTACTACGCCAGGCATTTTCAAGCTTACTTAGTGCGCCGCTTATGTTTTCAGCATTGGTATTTACAAGCAAGTAACCTGGTGGTTGCGCAAAAGAATTGGTGGGCAATATAATCCCGTGAGGCGTAACTTCCTTGTGTAGGCTTTCGAAGTTAAAATCTTTCATTACACCAACTACTTCAAAAGTAAAACGCGTATCACCGAACTCAATAAATAAAGATTTCCCAATGGCTTCTTCTGATGAAGGGAAGCCAAAACCCTTCACTGCGGCTTCATTGATGACCAATCGGTTGGTAGAATCTGCCGGGAAATCAGGTGAAAAAAAACGTCCGGCAACCATCTCCAAAGCAAGGGTTTTTGCGTAGTCAGCATCAGCGTGATTTACGCGTACAACTTTGAAATCATTATTGGTTTGTCCTTCCGCGAAAAGCGGTAAATCAAAAGGGATGGGAATCCCCGGATAGGTAGAAGCCAGAGTGGCAGCTTTCACCTGGGTGCTACGGATCACTTCGTCTTTCAGCGCTTGGGAAGTTCGCTTGGCATTGCCAGATCGAAGTGGAATGATGACCTGTTGATCTTTATTGAAGCCAAGATTTCGGTTTTGGATATAATCCATTTGCTGGTTGATAAACAAAGATGCCGCGATCAGTACAATCGAAATGATAAACTGAAATACAACCATCCCCCGCCGCAGCGTTGTTGCGGATAAGCTATTGGTCAACTTCCCTTTCAAAACGGTTGTAGGGTTGAAAAAAAACAAATAAAACGCGGGATAACTGCCTGCTAAAAGTCCTGTAATCAGTGCGATACCGACAAACCAAAGTAAACCGGAAGGTTGCGCTAATAAGCTCAACTCTTTGCCTGTCATTTGATTAAAAACAGGTAAAAATACTTCCACCGTCACAATGGCTATCAGCAAGGAAAACAAACTGATTATCATGGATTCTCCAATAAATTGACGAATCAGGCGCTGCTTTTCTGCACCCATTACCTTGCGAATACCGACTTCCGCTGCGCGTGTACCGGAGCGTGCCGTGGAAAGGTTCATAAAATTGATGCAAGCAATTAGCAGCGTCAGCAAAGCTATCGACGCCAGAATATACACATAGTTGATGTTTCCTGTATTCGGAAATTCATATTCTAGATTGGAATGCAGGTGAATGTCCGTTATCGGCTGAACGTGCTGAATCTTATTCATGCCTGCATTTTTCAAGTCTTCAGCAGCATATTTTTCAAGAAAAGCTGGCAGTTTTGCTTCAAAGGCTTTTCCATCAGATCCGGGTTTGAGTCGAATGTAAGTCTTCAAAAAATTATTTCCTGCCATATTGGTCACTGTACGCATATATTCCCATATATTTCCGCTGTACAGCGACATGTAAAAACGTCCCGGAATATGAGTAGGCTTTTTAGGGGTAGCGAATACACCTGTTATTCGGAAGTCAACATCTCCGTTTGAATTACTAATCCTAACCATTTCGCCCATTGCGTTTTTTCCAGGAAAGAGTTTTTCCGCAATTTCTTCCGACAAAACCACCGTATTTGGTTCTGTCAATACTGTTTTAGGATTCCCTTCAATAAAATCGTATTTGAAAATATCAAAAAAGGTAGAATCTACCATATAGCCATTATCCTCATAGAAAGATTCTGTCACTTCGCCCGTGCTATTGCGCAATTGAAGGATGCTTTGGCTCTCCCCCAGTGGCGCAAGTAAGCGAGTCATGGTCTGCACTTCAGGATATTCCAATTTGAGAGTGGGGCCCATAGGTGTAGGCGTACCCGCAAAATCTAGCACATCATCCTGGATTAGCAGGGTGGTCCAAACGCGGTACAAGTTCTCGGCTTGTTCATGGTGTTTATCATAACTCAATTCGTGCTTTACCCATAACAAAATGGTCATGCAGCAAGCCATTCCGATAGACAATCCCAAGATATTAATCAATGAAAAAACCTTGTTTTTCAGCAGATTACGAAGGGCGATTTTGATATAATTTTTTAGCATAATGCGATTGTTTTATAGTGTTATGGTATGATGGTGTTATAACACGAAACACGATAACACCATCGTACAAAAAATTCACTCCGTCTTTAAAGAATCCACAGGATTCGCCACCGCTGCCCGAATCGCTTGGAAACTAACGGTTAACAAAGCAATCGCCAATGCCAAAATGCCTGCTATTAAAAACACCCACCACTGCACAGGGATACGATAGGCAAAGCTTTCCAGCCAGCGATTCGCTGCGTACCACGCAATCGGCGTCGCAATGATAAAAGCAATACCTACTAAAAGCAAAAATTCTCTGGAAAGTAAGGTCACGATACTGCTCACCGAAGCGCCTAATACTTTGCGGATACCAATTTCTTTCATGCGACGCTCGGCAGTGAAAGCAGCTAAACCGAATAAGCCTAAACAGGATATAAATATTGCAAATAATGTAAAGTATTGTAAAATCGAACTGATACGCTGTTCTATTTCGTAGTTTTTTTGAAGTGCTTCATTCAAAAATTCATATTCAAAAGGCTCATTGGGATTGAGCGTTTTCCAATTTTTTTTCTATAGTACCTAAAAGATTTTGCATCTCATTTGTACTGGCACGCACGATTTGATAATTAGGCGTTACATTTTCACTGCTTAATAACATCATGCCATAAGGTGTAATAGCATTATGTAAGCTTTCATAATGAAAATCATTTATTACACCGATTATTTCAAAAGGAAAGGTTCTGCCCTGAAAATCAGTATATACCTGTTGTCCAATTGCTTCCTGCGCATTTTTAAAACCCAATTCCCGAATAGTTGCTTCGTTTACGACCAAGCGATCAAGCGTGTCTGCCGGAAAGTTTTTTCCGAAAAATCGCCCCGTAGATACTTGAATATCAAGTGTTTGCAAATAATCATGATCTACAAAATTCAATACAACCCGCTTTGCCTGATCTCGACTACCTCCTTGTTTATAAAGCATTCGGTCATTCACTACCATCTGCCCCGGATGCGAGGTAACAGCTGTCACATTTTTGATAGAAGAATTGCGCAAAAGCTCATTTTTAAAGGCTTCGCTGATCTGTTTGGCGGTTTGGGTACGCAAAGGAATGATAATTTGGCGATCTTTTTCAAAGCCTAAATCCTCATTTTGTAAAAAATTCATTTGTTTATTAATAAAAAGCGATCCAGTTATTAAACAAATGGATATAATAAACTGAAAAACGACTAAACCTCTGCGCAATACAAGTGCAGAAAGAGTATTGGCGAGCTTGCCTTTTAGAACCGTTACCGGATTAAAAGAAGATAAATAAAATGCCGGATAACTACCTGCTAAAAGCCCGGTAATCAGAGCAATAGCAACAAACCAAAGCAAATCCAGGGGCTGCGAAATCAAGCTCAAATCCTTGCCCGTCACCCGATTAAAAGTAGGCAACATAATTTCCACCAATACAATAGCAATTAGTAATGACAATAAACTGATGAGCATAGACTCTCCAATAAACTGGCAAATCAAATTGCCCTTCTCCGCGCCCATTACTTTGCGAATGCCCACTTCATTGGCACGCGTACCCGAACGAGCAGTCGATAAATTCATAAAATTAATACAAGCAATTAATAAAGTAAGGATTGCAATAGAAGCTAAAATATACACTAATTTTATATCACCTTGCTTACCTATTTCAAAACCAACATCAGAATGTAAATGAATATCAGAAACGGCTTGCAAAAATTGTTTCTTCTGAAACCCAGCGCCTGCAAGGTCTTTGCCTGCGTATTTTTCTACAAATGCAGGAAATTTACTTTCTAATGCTGCCGCGTCGCTTCCTGGTTTTAAACGAATGTAAGTATATAAAAAATTATTATTTGCCATATTTGTTACATCCCGAATAAATGCTCCGATTTCTCCGCTGTAAATGGACATAAAGAAATGCCCGTTAAAATGGGAAGGATTTTTAGGATTTTTCACTACGCCCGTTACCCGATAATCAAGATTGCCAATCGTATTACTAATTCTAATCGTCTGATTAATAGCGCTTTGATTGGGAAATATTTTTTTCGCTATGGATTCGGTCAGCACCACCATATTGGGATCGGTCAGCGCCGTTTTAGGGTTACCTTCCAAAAAATCATAATGAAAAATATCAAAAAAAGTAGAATCCACGGCGTACCCATCTGTTTCATAAAAAGATTCACTTACTACGCCTTCTTTCAGCCGCTGTACGATACTTTTATCCTCATTAAAAGAAATAAAAATACGCGTCGCTGCCTGAACTTCAGGAAACTCTATCAGCATATTGGAGCCTAGCGGCGCAGGCGTGCCGGCAGTCCGTGCCTCTTCTCCGCCGCTTACAAAAGTAGTCCCCACCCTAAAAATATTTTCCGAATCTACGTGATGTCGGTCGTAACTCAACTCATGCTTTACCCACAGCAAAATGGTCATGCAACAAGCCATCCCAATGGACAAGCCAAAAATATTAATCAATGAAAAAACCTTGTTTTTCAATAGATTACGAAGGGCGATTTTGAAATAATTCTTCAACATGATAAATTGGTTTGTCTTAATAAACTTGTCTCATAATTTTTGGTTACCAAATTTGTTCAATCTTTGTGCCAATTAAGATTTTTTTATTTAAAAACCTGATAATCAATTCTTTTTAATAATTTTGTTTGTGCGATTCCGAACAAACGCTGTCCGATTTTGAACACAAAATCCTGGGATCTAAAATATTAATCTATCTTTACTTTTCAATCGAAATTAATACATGGAGAATCCAGCGTTAAAGAATGGAAAAATACTGATCGTAGATGATAATGAAGATGTGCTACAGGCCGCGCGCTTATTCTTGAAGCAATATTTTGCCGAAATTGTATTGGAAAAAAATCCTGAGCTATTGCCGCGCCACTTGGAAAATGACTTTGACGTTGTGCTGCTTGATATGAATTTCACAAAGGATGTAAGCAGCGGCTATGAAGGCTTTCACTGGTTAGAAAAAATCCAGGAAATCAATCCTTCCGTGATTGTCATTCTCATTACCGCTTACGGCGATGTAGAAATGGCGGTGCGTGCGATCAAAGCTGGTGCGACCGATTTTGTGCTCAAGCCCTGGAACAATGCCAAACTGCTGGCGACGCTGCTATCCGCAATGGATTTGCGTCGTTCGCGCCTTCAGGTAGAAAGATTGCTCAACCGTACTCGTATTTTAGACGCGGATACGAGCGCTCATTTTGGCGAATTGCTCGGCATTAGTCCGGCAATGCAGGAAGTATTCACTCAAATTCAAAAAGTAGCAAAAACCGATGCAGATATAATTATATTAGGAGAAAACGGTACAGGTAAAGAGCTGGTGGCCAGGGCAATCCATCATCATTCGCTTCGAATGAAAGAAGTTTTTGTACGTGTAGATTTGGGCGCTTTGAGCGAAAATTTGTTTGAAAGCGAATTATTCGGTCACGTCAAAGGCGCTTTCACGGATGCCCGTGAAGACCGCGCCGGACGCTTCGAAGTGGCTTCGGGCGGTACTTTATTCTTGGATGAAATTGGCAATGTGCCGATGCTTTTGCAATCCAAATTGCTGACCGTTTTGCAGACACGCCAAATTACGCGGGTCGGTTCCAATAAGAATCAGTCCATTGACATTCGCCTGATATGCGCGACAAATATGCCTTTGTACGACATGGTGGCCCGCAATGAGTTCCGCCAGGATTTACTTTATCGCATTAATACCATCGAAATTCACTTGCCGCCGCTGCGTGAACGCCCTGAAGATATTGAGTTATTAGCAAAATATTTTATCCGTTTCTATGCAAAAAAATATCGAAAACCAGTACAGGATATCAGCCATGATGCGCTGCAACGACTCTGTCGTTATGCCTTTCCAGGCAATGTGCGCGAGCTGCAACATATCATCGAACGGGCTGTCATTATGAGCGATGGCGAAACGCTGAGCAACCGCGATTTCGCATTTTCATTAAAAAGCAAGACTTCCGCTTCGCAGCAAGAAATTGCGTTGGATAGTTTTAACCTGGAAGATTTGGAAAAGGCTGTTATTCAGAAGGTTGTGAAAAAATTTGATGGCAATATCACCCGAGCCGCGCGCGAATTGGGCTTGACCCGTGCTTCCCTATATCGTAGATTAGAAAAATATGGTTTATAAACGCTTCAAAATCAACGTCTGGAGTCGAATTGTGCTACTGGTTCTTTCTTTCCTGGTTTTAGCCTGGCTTTGGTTAGAATCGCCTTATTTCTTTACACCGCTTGCTTTCACAGCGATTGTCATGCTACAAACCGTTGAACTTATTTTTTATGTTGAAAAAACAAATCGCCGACTCGCCACATTTTTCGAGGCTTTTCGCTATGGTGATTTCACACAATCCTTTGCTGCGCCGCATCAAGGCACGTCCTTCGAGCAATTGGAGAGCGCTATGCGAGAGGTGATGTCCTCTTTTCAAAAAAGTGCAGCACTTGGCGCACGGACTGCTGGTTTTCGATCAAAGCGGTAAAATTATTACCATTAATGAGGCTGCCCGGCAATTGCTTGGGAGTGGTTTATTGCAAAATATTAAAGAAATTGAAATATCTAACCCAAAGTTGCATCAGGCTTTGTACCAAACGCCCAATCGAGAGACAACACTCCTTCACATCTCTGACGAAATTCGCCTTTCGATCACCGTCTCTGAATTTAAAAAACGGGATATTTTGTATCGAATCGTCTCCATTAAAAACATTCAAAACGAACTGCAAATCAATGAATTAGAAGCGTGGCAAAACCTCACCCGCGTGCTCACGCACGAGATTGTCAATTCCATGACGCCGATTTCTTCTACGGTTTCTACCGTGATTCCTTTGCTGGAAAGCGAAAGAAATCTTTCTCTTGAAAGTCGCAACGACCTGAGCGATGCCATGCACATTATCCGCCGCCGCAGCGATGCCTTACTTCGGCTCGTGCAGGCTTACCGCACCTTCACAAGAATTCCGGAGGCACATTTTACCACAATGCCCGTCAATCAAGTGTTTCAGCACATTTCTACCCTCTACCAAAGCGAGCTTGCAGAGAAACAAATTACTTTAGAAATAAGAATTAATCCTTCTGATTTAACCCTCCATGCCGACCGGGAATTGCTCGAAACCGTTTTGATAAATCTGATGAAAAATGCCATTGAAGCCCTACAAAATATAGCCAATCCGCGCATTATATTTTCTGCTACGCTCGACGAGCGCCAACGCCCAATCATACGAGTGGAAGACAACGGCGTGGGCATTATCCCGGAAGCAATTTCCAAGATTTTTATTCCATTTTATTCTACCAAACCAACAGGATCGGGCATTGGGTTGAGTCTTTGCCGTAAGGTAATGTCGATGCACCGAGGCTTTATTCATGCCGAATCTATGCCTACTCAAAAAACAATATTTACCCTCACCTTTTTGGCACAAGCCAGATGAGAAATAGTTTCAAAAGTTTGCAACTTCTTGATAATGTCAGAATCCTTAAAGTTAGGTTAATGGTGATAGCGCTTAACAAAATTTTCTGCTAAAAGTGTAATCTTTGTAACTTATCAGAGTATTTGGTAAAGTAATTATGTCCTCCCCGACGGTCAAATGTTAACAATTCTGAATATTAAGCATTTGTTCCAAAATAAAATATATTTTTATTTAAAATAAATGATTGATTATTAATGTAATACAAAATAATCAATTGCTCATAAGCCTTTATTAATCTTAGAAATCACCCGATGAAAAAATTAACCTTGCTCCTGCTGCTATGCGCGTCGAGCTATTTTGTAATGGCTCAATCCATTGACTTTTCCAAGAAAACGGTTTCCGCTTTTCGTACTGAAAAACCCATTATTCTGGATGGGATTTTGAATGAAGAAGATTGGCAAAATGCCGCCAATGCTGTTGATTTTATTCAGAATCAGCCTGCTTTTGGTGCGATGCCCGATCAGCCTACCGAAGTGAAGATTTTGTACGATAACACTGGTTTGTACATTGGCGCGATGCTGCATGACACGAAGCCCGATAGCATTTTGCAAGAGCTTTCGCAACGCGACCAACTTGGCAATACCGATTGGTTTGGTCTATTTATAGATGCTTACCGCGACGGTATCAATGGATTTGGATTTATCGTGACGCCCGCCAACGTTCAGTTTGACGCCAAATATTCGACTATGGGCGAAGATGAAGGCTGGGATGCTGTGTGGGAAAGCAAAACGCAGATCACGCCAGAAGGCTGGGTCGTGGAAATCAAGATTCCTTATTCCGCTATTCGTTTTCCGAAAGTGGACGAGCAAACCTGGCATATCAACTTCGGTCGGATGATTCGAAGATTGCAACAAAAAAACTTCTGGAGCCCAGTGAATCCGCAGGTAAACGGTTTTTTGAATCAAGCGGGCTACCTCACCGAGGTGCGCGACATTAAATCCCCATTGCGCTTGCAGGCGACGCCTTTCGTAGCGATCTATGGTGAAAGGTATCATGATAATAATAATAATCCGGTCAATAGTTTTGGTCGCTCGTTCAACGGCGGGATGGATATCAAATACGGCATCAACGATGCTTTTACGCTGGATATGACGCTTATTCCTGATTTCGGCGAAGCACAATCGGACAATCAGGTACTTAATCTTTCCCCTTTTGAAGTGCAATTCAACGAAAACCGACAGTTTTTCACCGAAGGAACCGAGCTTTTTAATAAAGGTAACTTGTTCTATTCCAGACGAATAGGTGGGCAGCCCTTACATTATGGAACAGTAGGCAGCAAATTAAATGAAGGTGAAACAATCGTTGAAAATCCGCAGCAAGCGCAGCTGTACAATGCCACCAAAATCTCGGGCCGCACCACCAAAGGCTTAGGTATCGGATTCTTTAATGCCACTTCGGGTAGATCGTTTGCGCGTGTACGCGATGCGGAGGGTAGCGAACGCGAAATCGAAACCGATCCGTTGACTAATTTTAATGTATTTGTACTTGATCAAAATTTAAAATATAATTCTTTCGTCAGCCTAATAAATACAACCGTTTTGCGCAATGGCGAAGATTATGATGCGAATGTAACGGGCACGGTTTTTAGCCTTCGGAACAAAACAAATATTTATGAATTTGCTGGCAAAGGCGTATTGAGCCAGCAATATTTCAAAGATGATACCCAATTGGGTCACAGCTACAATCTGAATTTCAGAAAAATTGGCGGCAATTGGATTTATGGACTTTATTATAGCGAAGACAGCGATACCTATAATATTAATGATCTTGGCTATTTACCTAATAATAATGTTCGCGCCTTTCAAGGCTGGACGGAATACAACGTTTATAAAGCATTTTGGAAATTTAACCGAGGCGGTGTCGGCTTTTGGAATCGTTATGCAAGGATTTATAATCCTGATGTTTATAGCGATTATGGACTCAATACTTATGTTTGGGCCGAAACCAAAGGCTTTTGGCATCTGAATATTTTTACTTATCACGAGCCTTTTGTGACGTATGATTATTTCGAGGCGCGCACACCGGGGCGTTTTTATCGTTATCCGACTAATAATAATTATGGCTTTGAAATTAACACCGATAGCCGCAAGCGATTCCGTGTTTCGGTAGAAACAAATTTCCGCAACTTCAGTGAAACCGGGCGTTACCGCTGGAATTGGTACATATCGCCGCGATATAGAGTGAATGATAAATTAAATTTCCAATTCTCGATTGGCACGAATAATTTCGGTAATGATGTCGGTTTTGTAAATAGAGTAAATAATAATGATACCGGAAGCCAGGATATTATATTTGGAAGGCGCGATCAATTAACGTTGGAGAATATCTTTACAACCGCATATAATTTCAGTCAAAATATGGCGCTCACATTCAGGATGCGTCATTATTGGTCGAGAGTAGAATATAATAGTTATCATTTGCTGCTCGAAAATGGCGGATTAGCAGATACAAATTATGCAGGAAATCATAATGGCAATTTTGATGCCTTTAATATTGATATGATATATCGTTGGCGGTTTGCGCCGGGAAGTGATATTTTTATTATATGGAAAAATGCTTTACTCAATTTTGATGAGGAGGCCCAGCTTGGTTATTTTGATAATTTAAATGGATTGTTCCGAGCGCCTAATAGCAATAGTTTATCATTAAAAGTGATTTATTTCCTGGATTATAATAATATTGTAAAGAGCCATCGATAAGAAAAATGAATGTTTTTTCAAACCCGACTGAAGGCTGCCTAAAAAAACTGGGCAGCTTTTTTTATTTTCGGGAAAATGATTTGTCAAATAGGAATAGCCGAACAAGTTTTATCATATAAATTCATTAACCAAACTGCTAATCCATGAGAAATTGGAAATTTATCACCACAATCCTTCTACTTGGCCTTGCCAATCTGCTGGTCGCCCAAAAAGACGTGACCTACCAAACACCGCCCAAAGCAATCGCTGATCTCATCGATGCGCCCCTGACGCCTACGGTGAGCATTGGCCCTGATGAAGAAACGATCTTGTTACTGAGCCAACCTGGTTATCCTTCGATCGAAGAGGTATCGCAAGAAGAATTGCGCATCGCTGGTATTCGCATCAATCCGAAAAATAATGCTTCCAGCCGGGCCGGCTACAGCGATGGCATGAAATTGCAATCCATGAGTTCTGGCAAAGCACGCGCCATTACTGGCTTGCCGCAAGAGGCACGCATCCAGAATGTACAATGGTCGGTGGATGGTAAAAAAATTGCTTTCACCAATAATACTGCCACTGGCGTGGAGCTTTGGATGGTGGATGTAGCTACCGCTGCTGCGAAAAAATTGACCGAAGCAATTATCAACGATGCGATTGGTAGCACTTTTGAATGGCTGCCTGATAATCAGACGATTTTGTATAAATCAATTTTGACAAATCGCGGTGAAGCGCCTAAAATGCCTTCCGCGCCAAAGGGGCCGGTCGTACAAGCGAATGAGGGTATCGCTGCTCCCGTGCGTACTTATCAGGATTTATTGCAAAATCCGCATGATGCTGACTTATTTGAGTATTACACGACTTCGCAATTGATGACCCTGAATGTTGCTACTGGCAAAAGCGCCAAATTTGGCGAGGCAAGTATGGTGGGCAACGTAGAGCCCTCTCCCGATGGGAATTATCTGCTTATTTCTACAATCAAAAGACCGTTTTCCTATATCGTGCCGTTCAATAGTTTCCCTCAAGAATGGACTATTGTTGACAAAATGGGAAAGAAAGTGCGCATGGTTGCTGATATTCCAATCGCTGAAAATATCCCAAAAGGTTTTAATGCAACCCGCGAAGGACCTCGCAGCTTCACTTGGCGCGCCGATGCGCCGGCAACCCTGTACTGGGTAGAAGCGCAAGATGGTGGTGACCCTAAGCGCGAGGTAGCAGTGCGTGATAAAATGTTTTATCTGGAAGCACCATTTTCGGGCGAAGCAAAGGGAGGTATTTCTTTCAAATTCCGTTATGGTGGCGTAATGTGGGGTGATGGAAATCTGGCAATGGCTTTTGAACGTTGGACGGCAACGCGCCAGGAAGTGGTCAGCCAATGGAGTCCGGATAAGCCGATGGGTAGCAAGTTAGTGGTTTTTGATCGTTTGTACGAAGATCGCTACAACGATCCCGGAAGCTTTGAAACCAAGCGCAATCAATATGGCCGGAATGTATTGCTTACCGCAAATGATGGCAAAACGCTGTTCCTTACAGGTCAAGGCGCTTCAGCAGAAGGCAATCGCCCATTTGTAGATGAATTTGAGTTAGACTCCAAGCAGACAAAGCGTTTGTGGCGTTCGGAAGCACCCTATTACGAAATTCCGATTTCGATTGTGGATGTTACAAAAGGTACACTTATCACGCGCCGCGAGTCGAACACCGAACCGCCTAATTATTTTATCCGTGATTTGAAAACCGGCAAAACGCGTCAGTTGACCAATTTTGACAACCCTTTCAAGGTGTTGGAAGGTGTTTCAAAAGAATTGGTGAAATACAAACGCGCCGATGGCATCGAATTATCTGGAACGCTCTATTTGCCGAAAGACTACAACAAAGATAAGGATGGCCCGCTGCCAACGTTTATGTGGGCCTACCCGCGCGAGTACAAAACCGCCGATGCTGCCAGCCAGGTGACGGGCTCACCTTATGAATTTACGCGCATTAGCTCGGGCTCGCCATTATTCTGGATTACACAAGGTTATGCTATTTTTGATGGATTCAGTATGCCAATCTTAGGCGAAGGTGATCAAGAGCCAAATGAGACTTTTGTAGCGCAACTCCGCATGAATGCTGAATCAGCGATCAATAAACTGGTAGAAATGGGCGTGACAGATCGCAATCGCATTGGCGTAGGCGGTCACTCTTATGGCGCTTTTATGACGGCTAATTTATTGGCACACACCGACTTATTTGCTGCCGGCATCGCTCGAAGCGGTGCTTACAATCGCACTTTGACGCCGTTTGGTTTCCAGAGCGAAGAACGTACATTCTGGGAAGCGCCGGACGTGTACAACACGATGTCGCCGTTTATGTATGCTGATCAAATCAAAGAACCGATCCTGCTCATTCATGGTGAAGCCGACAATAATTCTGGTACATTTCCGATTCAGAGCGAGCGTTTTTATGCAGCTTTGAAAGGGCACGGCGCTACGGCCCGCTTAGTGATGTTGCCAGCTGAAAGCCACGGTTATCGCGCAAAGGAGTCTATCATGCACATGCTCTGGGAAATGAATACCTGGTTGGATAAAAATGTGAAGAATAGAAGCGCGAACGGAAAAGAAATTAAACCTTAATTAAGGCGTAGTTTTGTTATAAAAATGGAGAAGGCAGCAGGAAACTCCTACTGCCTTCTTTGTTTTACCTTCAAATTTTTAATCTCAAATTTCAAATCTTTTATCCGCCCCTCCTTCTTTTCACCGCTGTATTTGTTTTTTTGGTCGTAACACTATTACCTCTTTTGCCTGTCACTTTAGTTGTCTTTGTCGTGCGCTTGCCGACAACATTACCTCTTTTACCTTTTACAACAGTCGTTCTGGTATGTACCACTTTTGAACTAGTGCGACGCGGCGCATATACTTTATGTGCGCGAACGACGCGATGGGTCGTCACTACATGATGATGCCGATGAAATGGGCGAACGTTAACATGGAAAGTGCGCCAGGGGTGTGGACGCCAGGGACGCCACCAGGTTGGATAGTAACTCCATCTATATGGTGATACCCAAACCCGATAGCCAGGAGCATATACAAATCGAACCGAAGGCCAACCCCACACGTTAACCACTACACGAGCAATCTCATCGTCCATTGTCGGGCCTTTGCCTTTCGTGTTCACTTCCTCTTCAAAAGGTTCGACGATGACCTGCTCGCCATAAATATCTTCGTCGCCAATGATTTGTAGGATCGCTTCTTCGGAGCCTTGTTTTTCAATTTCGATCACCGCAATATCCTGCGATTCGCTAGCACTGACGGGCACTTGCAGTACAATGGCGTGCACATCGCCGTCCATATTGTCAACCACCCGGATGTAATCGATCTCGCCATCTTCATTAAGGTCGAGGTTATTCACATTACTGCCTTCCGTATTTAGCAGTTTTTCAAAATCCTCCAAGGGATTCTGCTTTTTAAACAATTCAATTGCGCCTTCGAGGCTAAAATGATCTCCGGGAAAACCGGTGCTGTCCGCAGGATCAACTTCTTGAGCAAGAAGTGATGTTGTAAAAAATAAAGCAGTTAGGACGCTCCAAAATCCAAGTTTCATGTAGGTTTTCATGTGTTTGAAAGTTTTATGATGAAATGAGGCGAATTTTTCATTTAATATTGATAATTGACCATTTACCATTTTATAAAATGCAAACATGATGGTATGACTCAAAAACAAGTTTTGGGTTTAATCAGAAAAAAGAAATTATCGTAATGCAGAAGAATTTAGGGAATTGAAAAAAGGAAGGCAGCTCTATAAAAGCTGCCCAATTTTGCTTTATTCACATTTAAAATAAGAATAATTATGCTTTTTCCATCATGCCATTCGAAAACATAGGTTGATACAACTGCCCTTCAAGAATGGCGCGCGAAATCACAATCCGCTGCACTTCAGAAGTACCTTCATAAATTTGGGTAATCTTCGCATCGCGCATTAAACGTTCCACATGATATTCTTTTACATAACCATAACCACCGTGTATTTGCACTGCTTCTACCGTATGTTTCATCGCTACTTCAGAAGCAAAGAGTTTTGCCATCGAACTGGCAGTGCTATAATCCATGCCTTGATCTTTCATCCAAGCCGAGCGATACACCAATAATTTTGCGGCTTCGATGTCGGTAGCCATATCCGCCAATTTGAAAGCAATCGCCTGATGCTGACTAATCGGTTTGCCAAATGACTTGCGTTCCTTGGAGTATTCCAATGCTAATTCGTAAGCGCCCCCAGCAATGCCCAGCGCCTGAGATGCAATGCCAATGCGTCCACCTTCCAAGGTTTTCATGGCAAATTTAAAACCAAAACCGTCTTCGCCGATGCGATTGGCTTTCGGCACCTTTACATCGGTGTACATAATCGAATGGGTGTCGGAAGCACGAATGCCGAGTTTATCTTCCTTCGCCCCAATGACTACGCCATCCCAATCGGTTTCAACCAGCAGTGCATTGATGCCGCGGTGTCCTTTCTCAGGGTGCGTTTGCGCCATGACAATATGCAGTTTAGAAGTGCCGCCATTGGTGATCCAGTTTTTAGTGCCGTTGAGCAAATAGTAATCGCCCATATCCACAGCTGTGGTGCGCTGACTCGTTGCATCGCTACCCGCTTCTGGTTCGGAGAGGCAGAACGCGCCAATCCATTCACCGCTAGCGAGTTTGGGCAAGTATTTTGCTTTTTGTTCTTCTGTGCCAAATTTTTCGATGCCCCAGCTGACCAAGGAGTTTTGTACCGACATAATCACCGAGCAAGAACTATCTACTTTAGAAATTTCTTCCATCGCCAGCACATAGGAGAGCGTATCCATGCCGCCTCCGCCATATTCTTCTGGCAACATCATACCAAAGAAGCCAAGTTCCGCCATTTTGCGCACCTGTTCAGTAGGGTATTGCATTTTCGAGTCGCGTTCGATCACACCCGACTTCAATTCCATCTGAGCGAAATCGCGTGCCGCTTGTTGTACCGCGAGGTGTTCTTCATTCAGCTCGAAAAACATATTGATAATGATTTAGTTAGGTGGTAAAATAATTCACCAGCGAATTTACGCTAATTTTTAACAACGACCAACTGGAAAGGATGTCAATTCAAAGGATATGTACAACCATTTTAATAGAAGACTTTCCGGCAATTCAGGATAATCGTAAATCATTTGATATTCAATAACTTAAAAGGAAATATTTAAAGTCTTGTTAATTCCTTTTGTGAAGAAGCCGAACTGCCCCTTTTGCCGTATTTTTGTACAAATACCCGACGCATGCTACAACAGTTATCCAGGATTTCCTGGGCTTCCCGCCAAGTACGATTTACGCTAATTCCTTTATTGGCCTTAGTTTTGACGCATTTTGTATTCTATAAAAAACTTCCTTTTGAACAAGGATACGAATTTCCCTTGCAGACTTTCGTGAGTATTGTTTTATGGGGTATTTGCATCTGCGAAGCCAATGCACTGGTATATCGTTATTTAAATCAAATTTCTCCTCTGAAAGCCGCGCCGCTACGGCGTTTGTTGCTACAAATGACGCATGGATTGTTGGCGACGACCATTATTTATTCAATTCTAACTTTGATTTTTAATTGGCTGGAAGGAGCGCCGTTCGAGTGGTTTGCTTTCTTGAGTTATCTGCTGTTATTGTTGGGGATTTCGGGTATGGAAAATGCCATCTTTCTGTTGAAAGATTTTTATGATTTGTATCAAAATCGGGAAATAGAAACCAGTACAATTGCTCCGTCTGAAAGATTAGAAAAACCTTTACTAATCAAAAGCGGGCAGCGTTCTTTGATTTTGAATTTGGATGAAATCGGCTTGATTTATTCCAGCAATGGCTTGGTAATGCTCACTACCGCTGAGGGTCAAAAACACATTACCCAATTTACTTCGCTCAACGAGGTCGAAAAGAATTGCCACAAGACACATTCTTCCGCATCAATCGTCAATACCTCGTACATGCGCGTACCGTGCGCAGCGTGAAAGAAGACATCAATCGCAAACTCCAGGTGAATTTAAATCCTGAAATCGCCAATGGACACGCTGGGCCGCATACCGTGAGCCGTTACCGCAGCAGCGCTTTTAAAAATTGGTTGCAGGTATTTTCTATATAAATAGAGCTTGGAATATTTATTTATCCTATTCTTTTGAAATTTTTTTAAATAAAACAACAGGCGTAAATAAACGCTCAACAATCTGTATATCAGTTATCTATAATTAATTCTCCCCTCTTATTAGACAATATTCCTCTCTTTATATTGGCGATTAAACATTGGTCTTCCACAATAAGACAATAGTGGAGGCGGCTGGAAAATTTTGACCCCATCTTTGTATTATCAACAGCAAGCAATTTTAATAACATCTAAAACTAAACACCATGAAAACCTACATCCTTTCCTTGATCATTTTCTGAGTGCAGTTCTTACAATTCAAGCACAAATGAATATCCAATTAGCAAATGAAAATGCAATAATGGCAATGGTCGATACGAAAAAAGCGGTAAAAGCATCAAAAGACATGCTTTCCCAAAAATTGGTGCTTATTTGCAAAAAATTTGACTTACCCGATGACACCAAAGCTGTTGAAGGAACGCTCGCCTTTGTGGTTACGCCAGATGGCAATATTCAGTCAGCAAGCATTTTATCTGGAATCGGCTATGGCTGCGATGAGGAAGCACTCAGAGTAGTAAAAGCAATGCCTAACTGGATACCAGCACAACAAGCAGGAAATATCATCACAACCAAGGTTGTTTTGCCTATATCATTTAACTTGACCGGGTTTTAAGCACAAAACATCTTTATGCAAAGCGTCGTGCCATTGGCATGGCGCTTTTTTTATTTCCTCTACGACCACTCATCGCGTTTTTTGCTACCATTCATTTTTTCCTATCTATTCCAGGCTTTCCTTGCGCCTTTTTTACCCGTAAGATTGCAGTGTCAATTTTTAAAACAAAAAATGTCAATTATGAAAAAAGCACACCTGACACTGTTATTAGGATTATTTTTAATGCTAAATGCTGTTGCTCAAAATGAGGAAGCGACCAACCTGAACGAGGCAAGTCCACTTGCTAAAACCTTCCAAACCATTGGTTTGACCGATATTGAAGTCGTGTACAGCCGACCGAGCGTAAAAGGTCGAAACATCTGGGGCGCACTCGTACCTGATGGCGAAATCTGGCGCGCAGGAGCAAATAACATTACTTCCATTTCTTTCTCTACCGATGTCACCATCGAAGGAAAACCTATGCAAGCTGGGACGTATGGACTTTTCGTGCTACCTGAAAAAGATAAATGGACATTCGTTTTCAATAGCAATCTACGTGGCTTTGGTACATTTTTCTACAGCGATGCTACCGACGTGTTGCGCCTGACTGTACCCGTGAAAAAAGCGACGACAATGGTAGAGTCTTTACAATACACTTTTGATGAATTGACGTTCGATTCCGGCGACTTGACTTTGGCTTGGGAAAACCTGCAAGCTTCTTTTAAAATCAAGGTCAACAAGGAACAAATCATTCAAAAAGTATTCGATTTAGTGGCTTTAGCCGAAAAGGAGAAGAAATCCGATTACTACGATATGTGCGTGCGTTGGACGCTCGACCACAATATGTTCCGCGACCTGGCTGCACCCTGGCTTGAAACTTCCCTCTCGATGACCGAAACATTTTCCAATCAATTCACTGCGGCACGTTGGAATGGTAGCATTGGCAAGTACGACGAAGCCATCGCTTATCTGAAAAAAGCCGAAAAGCTCGCGCCACAGAATGCGCCAGTTACCCAGGCGTTTATCAAGCGATTTGAAAAGGAGAAAATGAAGCCTGCCAAAGGCAAAATGTAATCCATTCTAAAAAACGAAGCATGAAACTTATAAAAATCACCCGCAGCCTGCTGCTGACGGCATTGGCAGTCGCATGGCTTTTTACAAATAGTTTTGCACAAACAGGAACGTCTATTTTCGGGCGTTTGCAAACATCCGACGGCGCTCCGGCGGCTTTCGCCAATGTTCTACTGATGCGCAGCGCCGATAGTACGATGGTAAAAGGAACGCTGACCGATAGTATTGGAAATTATGAGTTTAACCGAATTATTCCAGGAAATTACTTTGTAAAAGCTTCCCTGATTGGAATGGGTACGACGGCTACGTCCACTTTTGTTTTGAATGAAAATCAAGCAAAAATGGAATTGCCATTGCTTCAATTTTATGCTAACGCTTTGAATTTGAACGAAGTAACTGTCCGTTCCACCAAACCTTTTATCGAACGACAAGCCGACCGATTCGTACTCAACGTAGAAAATAGCGTGGTGAACGCGGGCGGAACCGTGATGGAGATTCTCGAAAAAGCACCGGGGGTGTCGGTGGATAATAACGACGACATCAGCATACAAGGTAAGCAGGGTATTATTGTGTTGATTGATGGCAAACAGACACCTCTTACCGGTGCCGACCTCGCGGCTTTGCTACGCAGTACGCCTTCACAAGCCGTTGACAAAGTGGAGATTATCACTAATCCGTTTGCCAAATTCGACGCGGCGGGTACGGCGGGCGTGATTAACATTTTGTACAAAAAATCAGACCAGCAAGGCTATTTTCTGGCGTTCACGCTAACCAGAGGTGCAGGCTGGAATGAAAAGTTGAATCCTGGTGTAAATGGCAATTTCCGTTCGGGAAAGCTCAATTTATTTGGCAATTATTCCTACAACGATGCCGAAGCCAGCCAATCTTTCACACTGAATCGTACAATCGGTGAACCTAACCAATTCATTGTATTTGACCAATATGCGAACTATCGTCAGCACAATCGCGAGCATTTTGCGCAATTCGGAGCGGATTTTAGTTTGAATAAAACCCATACCATTGGTTTTCTGAGCAAAGGGCAATTCCGCGAAACCGATGATGCAGGGCAATCTGTTTCGGATTTTTTATTAAATAATGAATTGGCGACCAACCAATTACGCGTATTAAAAGATGCAGATTCGCCCTTGTCGAATTACGCTTTTAATGTGAATTATCGCGGCGCTTTTGGCAAGACCGGCGGCAATCTCAATGCCGATGCGGATTACATTTATTACAATATCAAAGACCAGGAAAATTTTGCGGTCAGCTTGCTGGAATTTCCAAGCAATGCCGTCTTGAGCCAGCAGCAAATGCGCAACCTTACAGGTTCTGACATTCGCATCAGTGCGTTCAAACTCGATTATGAAAAGCCTTTGGCTGGAAATGCTCGATTGGAAGCGGGTTTGAAATATAGCTTGGCGCAAACCGAAAATGACATTCAATTCGACAGCCTTTCCAATGGCGATTGGACGACCGATTTTACTAAAACCAATGCCTTTGAATTCGATGAAAAAATCGCGGCAGGGTATTTGCAAATCAATAAAATCTCCGGAAAACTGGAATTCCGAGTCGGATTGCGCGTGGAACATACCAACTCTGATGGCTATTCCCTGATACTCGACCAGCGCATCAAACGCGATTACCTGAATTGGTTTCCAAGTGCAGCCATCAACTGGACGCTGCGTGAACAGCAAAAATTGGGCATTTCTTACAGCCGTCGCATTGACCGACCAAGCTACCAGCGTCTGAATCCCTTCGTTTTCTTTGTGGATCCCTTCACTTTTGTGCAAGGCAATTCTTTTTTGCAAGCGCAATACACAGACAATATCGAACTCAGTTTTTCCACCGGAAAATTCAATTTCAGCGCGGGTTATAGCCACACCACCGAAGCCATGTCTTTTGTGACCAAACAAATTGATTCGCTGCTGACGGGCATCGCCACGTATGCCAATCTCGACCATTTGTACAACGCTTATTTCAATGTAAATCAGCAGTGGGAAGCGACAAAATGGTGGACTATGTTCAATTACGCAACCGTTTTTTACAATCGCAACAAATCGGAATTTGAGGGCGCAACATTAGATAATGACCTGATTTCCTTTGGTTTGAGTATGAATCAGAACTTCACTTTGCCCTGGGGTTTCCGGGCAGAACTGTCATTCAACTATCGCTCGCCGATGGCTGCGGGCATTGGCAAATCCAAAGATTTTTATCTTATGAATGCCGGTTTGCAAAAGTCTTTCGACAAGAATCGCCTGCGGGTGCGCCTGGCTTTCAATGACGTGCTGAACAGCAATATTTTCCAAGGTAGAAACCAATTTCAAACCCAGGATTTGCGCTTCTCCGCGCGTCGTCGCCAGAGCCGCTTTTTGCTCACGCTGACTTATTCATTGGGTGATAATAAACTGGGCAACGCCCGTCGCAGACGCAGCAGCGCGGAAGATGAAACCAAAAGAGTGATTTTAGATAATTAAATTCAAATTTTTTATAATTCAAAAACGACTGTTAATGATGGAACAACAAACGATGAACGCCTCCAAAACCGCCGAGGCTTATGTATCCCTTTTCCAAATGCAAAATGGCATTTTCGAGAACGCAATGAACGGCATTGACGACCAAATCGCGCTGCAACGCCCTGGTAATGTGAATCATATCAACTGGCTGCTGGGGCACGTTACCACCTGTCGCTTTATGCTGGCAAACCAAATCGGACTGAAAATCGAAGACCCTTACGGCAAATTGTATTTCAGCGCCATCAGCGATGAAGCGAAGTATCCGAATTTAGAAACTATTTCCAAAAATTGGGATACCATTACATCCAAACTGCTTGATTTTATTGGCAATTTGAACGAAATAGATTTAGAACGCGAAATTCCCGGTAACGGTGTGGAAATCAAGAATCTGATTGCCTTCTTCAGTTATCACGAGGCGTATCACTTGGGACCGATTGGTTATGCTCGAAAATTGTTGGGCCTAACGCCGATGCAACCTTATTAAATTGAACAAAGTCAAGGCTTTGCATTATGTAGAAGCCTTGACTTCAATATCATTCAATTCGCTGCAAAAAACGCGCCTTTGTCCACGATTTCCAATAAAGTACGGAAGGCTACGAATTTGCCTTTGAACCTTTCATTTACATCGGCTTGTAGTTTTGGAGCGAAATTCGTTCGATACAACTCGAAAGTCGCCATATCGGTAGCGTAGTATTGTATTGCATAGGTTACGCCATCGGCTTCATCCATGCCAAGCAAACGCCCCATGCGGTATTCCAAAAACATACCCGTTGCCATCACATCCGGGATGTGCACATCTTTCATCCATTGTACCCATTCTGTATGAGAATTATGGTCTATCTTGATAGTAACATTATATAATATCATGGTTTTATTTAGAAAGTTTAAAAATTTTAGAAGATTTAAAAATTATATTGTAATATTTTTTAAACCCTATCAGTCTAATCAACTATTTTTCAGAGCCTCGTAATACTTGCTCCAAGCGCATTTAAACGCTCATCAATTCTTTGATAGCCGCGATCAATTTGATGAATATTGTGAATAACACTTCTTCCACGCGCCGACATCGCAGCCATGAGTAGGGCTACGCCCGCCCGGATGTCAGGGGAAGTCATTTCGATGCCGCGCAACTGAAATCTTCTGTTCAAACCAATCACAGTAGCTCGGTGCGGATCGCATAGAATAATCTGTGCACCCATATCGATCAGCTTATCTACAAAAAACAGGCGACTTTCAAACATTTTTTGGTGAATCAAGACGCTGCCTTTCGCTTGAATTGCCAACACCAATATAATGCTCATTAAATCCGGGGTAAAGCCAGGCCAAGGCGCATCATAAATCGTCATGATCGAACCATCCATAAAGGATTGAATCTCATACTCTTCCTGTGCTGGGATGTAAATATCGTCGCCCCGAAATTCCATTTGTACCCCCATACGCTCGAACACGCGCGGGATGATCCCCAATTCATGGACTTGCGCATCCTTGATCGTGATTTCGGATTGGGTCATTGCCGCCAAGCCAATAAAACTGCCGATTTCAATCATATCAGGCAGCATTCGATGCTCCGTACCACCGAGGGATTCCACGCCTTCGATCGTGAGCAAATTCGACCCTACGCCAGCAATTTTTGCGCCCATACGATTGAGCATTTTACATAATTGCTGCACATAAGGTTCGCTCGCCGCGTTATAAATTTCTGTTTTACCCTCCGCCAAAACCGCCGCCATTACTACGTTTGCCGTGCCCGTCACCGAAATTTCATCCATCAAAATATACTTGCCCTTCAGCTTTGGCGCTTTTACATCATAATAATTTAATGTTTCATTATAATCAAAAATAGCACCCAATTCTTCCAAGCCCAGCAAGTGCGTATCCAAGCGCCGCCGCCCGATTTTATCGCCGCCGGGCTTGGGCAGTACCGCTTTGCCGTAGCGCGCCAGCAGCGGACCGATGAGCATCACCGAACCCCTGATTCTATTGGCTTTCTTACGAAAATCTTCGGTGTACAAATAGTCGAGATTAACTTCTTTGGCTTTAAAAGTGTAGGAATCTTCTGTGTTTTTCTTGGACTTCCACGCCCAATCCCTGCAATAAATCAATGAGCAGCAGCACGTCTTGAATGGCAGGCAAATTGCTGATCGTCACGCGTTCCGAAGTGAGCAGCACCGCGCTGAGTATTTGCAAAGCCTCATTTTTCGCGCCTTGCGGGACAATGTCTCCTTTTAAACGTTTTCCTCCTATGACTTCAAATGCGTCGAGATTCATGTGGTGATTTTATGATATGATGATAATGTGGTGATTTTGTGATGTTCCGATTTTGTGATTTTAGTGAATATTTAGTTTTTATTCATCATTTCTTTGCCCGGGCGGGGCCCCCTCCCCCCCCCCCCCGGGCCCCCTTCCCCTTTTTTTCTTTCTTTGGTTTAAAAAGGGGCGCCCTCCCCGCCCCCCCCCCCCCCTCCTTTTTTTTTTCGGGGGGAAAAACTTCCCCCTCCTTTTCTATAATCCAGAAATGACAACTGTACCAGTAACCCTTTTCCCTTTGATAAACGATATTTTTTGAAAAATAAAATAATCGAACCATAAAATCCTCGTACTCCTTCTTACCTCGTACTTTCTTAATGCGCTTCGTACCAACTTTCCCCAACGCCCATGCCCACCAAAATCGGTACTTTCAAATTGGGAATCGCGTGTTTCATTTTATCTTCTATGATGGGTTTTACTTTTTCTACCTCGTCTTTCGGCACATCAAAAATTAATTCATCATGCACTTGCAGGATCATTTTAGTATTTAAATTACTGTTTTTTAATGCATTATGAATATTATTCATCGCAATTTTAATCATGTCCGCAGCCGTGCCCTGTATCGGTGTATTGATGGCGACGCGCTCGGCGTTGCTGCGTTCCAGCGAGCTTTTGGAATTGATGTCACGCAGGATTCGGCGACGTCCCATGAGGGTCATCACGTACCCATTTTTACGAGCCTGCTCCACCGTGTCCACCATATAATGCTTCAGACCTTGATATTGCTTGAAATATTGCTCGATCAATTCGCTTGCTTCGGTGCGTTTGATGCCCAATTGCCGGGAGAGATTCGTTGCGCCAGCACCGTATATAATACTGAAATTCACGGTTTTAGCACGATAACGCTGCTCGGTTGTCACTTGATCAAAAGGCACTTCAAAAACCTTTGCCGCCGTAGCGCGGTGAATATCTTGCCCCGACTGAAATGCTTCGAGCATCGCTTCATCGCCGCTGATTTCAGCAATCAAGCGCAATTCGATTTGAGAATAATCCGCCGAAAGCAATAAATGATTTTCATCTCTTGGAATAAAAGCTTCGCGTACACGCGCACCCTCAGGCGTACGAATGGGAATATTTTGCAGGTTCGGATTGTTAGAACTCAAGCGGCCCGTGGCTGCTAGCGCCTGATTGAATGAGCTATGAATGCGCCCCGTGCGCGGATTCACCATTTTGGGCAGGGCATCTAACATAAGTGGATTTGAGTTTGCTCAAGCCTCGATAATTCAGAATATCTGCTACAATAGGAAAAGTGGCAGCCAATTCGCTCAGCACATCTTCGTCGGTTTTGTACTGGCCGGTTTTTGTTTTTTTGCCTCCCGGCGCTTTCAGTTTATCAAACAAAATTTCACCGACTTGCTTTGGCGAAGCAATATTAAATTTGCCCCCAGCTTTTTCATAAATCATCTGCTCCAGTTTCAGGATTTCTTTGTCCAATTCTTTGGAATAATCCGCCAGAAAACCCGGATCAATCCGAATACCTTCAAACTCCATGTCCACAAGGGTTTTAATCATGGGCGCCTCGATATCTAAATAGAGTTTTTCCAAATTTTCCTTTTGCAACTTGGGTTCTAAAAATTCCTGCAATTGCAGTGTAATATCGGCATCTTCGGCAGCGTAATCCTTGACTTCTTCCACCGGTACTTCGCGCATGGTGATTTGGTTTTTGCCTTTGCCAATCAAGGTAGCAATGGAAACTGGTTGATATTTTAAGTATGTTTCCGAAAGATAATCCATGCCATGCCGGAGTTCCGGCTCCAACAAATAATGCGCCACCATTGTATCAAACAAAGCACCTTGCACTTCGATACCATACCACTTCAGCACAATTGCATCATACTTAATATTTTGACCAATTTTGCGAATGGACTCATTTTCAAAAATTCCCTTGAATTCATGTACCATTTTTCGAGCCTCCTCTTGATCTGCTGAAATCGGCACATAGTAAGCCTCACCTGCCTTGATAGCGAAAGAAAGCCCGACCAATTCAGCCTGATTGGCATCTATATTGGTGGTTTCGCTATCAAAACAAAATTCTTTTTGCTGTAACAACAAGTCAATCAATTGCTTACGAGCGTCCGCCGTGTCCACCAAATAGTACTCGTGCGGCGTGTTGTGGATATTATTATCGGCCACCGAATGTGCAGGCGGCGCAGAAGCTTGAGGCGCATTACCTTCGTTATTATCAAAAAGGCTGCCTTGTCTGCCACTTGCGCTTGATCTGGTGCTTGATGCTTCGGGTTCTTCCTCGCCTTCGCCCAGAATTTGATTTGCTAAAGTCCTGAATTCCAATTCTTTGAAAAGTTCTGCTAAAGCATCTTTATCGAAAGGGTCAATGGTGTAAGCATCTTCTTCAAAATCAATCGGCACGTTGAGGTCAATTTTGGCTAATTCTTTCGACAAAAGCGCTTGTTCTTTGAATTCTTCCACGCGTTCGCGCTGCTTGCCTTTGAGCTTGTCAGCATTTTGAATCAAATTTTCAACCGTATCAAATTCTTCCAACAATTTCGCAGCCGTTTTCTCGCCAATCCCAGGAATACCGGGGATATTGTCAACTTTATCGCCCATCAATCCGAGCATATCTACCACCTGGTCAATTCTTGCGATACCCCAATTTTCGGTCACTTCCTTTTCACCCCAGACCTCAACGCCATTGCCCTGGCGCGAGGGTTTGTACATAAAGATATTCGGCGATACCAATTGCCCGTAATCCTTGTCCGGCGTGACCATATAGACTTTGTAGCCCTGGGCTTCCGCCTTTTTTGACAAAGTACCAATCACATCATCCGCTTCATAGTGATCCACACTCAAAATGGGTATTTTGAAAGCTCTCAAAAGCCTTTTGATATAAGGAAAAGCCACGCGAATATCGTCGGGTTGTTCCTCGCGGTTGGCTTTGTATTCAGCAAACATGGTGTGCCGGAAAGTTGGCGTTGGCGGATCGAAGGCTACAGCGATATGGGTTGGTTTTTCATTATGAATCAAATCCCATAAGCTGCGCGTAAATCCAGCAACAGCAGAGGTATTGACGCCTTTAGAATTAATCAATGGTCGGGTAATAAATGCAAAATGGGCACGATAAACCAGCGCGTGTCCATCCAGCAGGAAGAGTCTTTTGTCTTCAGACATGGTGGTGATTTTGTTACAAAGATACGAAGTACGAAGTACGAAGTACGATTTTGAAAGGTAGATTGTTTGTGATTAATAATTTTGATTTTGCGAAATTTCAAAATATGGAAGTTATCAATTGATAAATCCCTCTCAGATGTCGCCCTTGTTCGTTGTAATCCAATCCACAACCTATTACAAATTTTGGCGGTATTTCAAATCCGACGAAGTCCACCTTTAGATTATGTTGTACGGCTTCAGGTTTAATCAATAAAGTTGCAATGGCAACGGATGCTGGTTCTTGCTTCTCAATATCCTGACAAAAAGCATATAATGTATTACCAGTATCTACAATATCTTCTACAATGATTAAATGCCTGCCTTTAATTTCGATTTTTGATTCCAAGGTAATCGTGACCTGCCCCGTGGATCGAAGTCCTTTGTATGAAGACATTCGCACAAAGTCAATCTCACAAGGACTTTCAAATGCCCGGATTAAATCGGCTGCAAATAAAAAAGCGCCATTCAAAACCCCTATAAACAGTGGATTTTTATCGAAATACAATTCCTGGAGTTGCGTACCCATCTCTTGCACCCGCGCGTGTATGGTGGCTTCATCTATCATTTCCTCAAAAGAAAGATCGTGTGCCTTAAAAATCGGTTTCATGTGTGAAAATTGAGATTTGAAATCAGAAAATGGGATACATTTTTTCAAATCCCATATCGTTCGTTTTAATCTGTGCCATATTTATCCAATAAATACACCAATGCCGTCATTCCTGCTGCACCCAATTCGAGTTCGCGCTTGTTCACTGCATCAAACGTGTCAATCGCCGTATGATGATAATCAAAATATCGTTGAGAATCAGGATACAGACCAATCAAAATCCCTTTTTGACTACGCAAAGGCCCAATATCTGCACCACCTCCGCCCAGGCTCAAGGTCAATCCATAAGGCTCCAGCAAAGGCAGCCAATTAGACATATTCTTGAATTTTTTCTCAAAATCGGTCGCCTGGCTCTCAGCAGTAAAACCGCGTGGTGTAAAGCCGCCGCGATCAGATTCAATCGCCGCCAAATGGAATTCCTTGTTTTTATTAGAAATCTCGGCATAAGCACGCCCACCTGCCAATCCGTTTTCTTCATTCATAAACAATACGCAACGAATCGTTCGTTTTGGTTTGTAATTCAATCGTTTAAATATTTGCAAAACATCCATAGACTGCACACAGCCTGCACCATCGTCGTGTGCGCCTTGACCCACATCCCAGGAATCCAGGTGCCCACCGACCAAGATAATTTCTTCCGGTTTTTCGCTGCCGCGGATTTCGCCGATTACGTTGTATGATAATTTATCAGGATATTTTTGCGGATTACATTTTATAAACACCCGAACAGCCTCTTCTTGGAGCAATTCGCTTAATAAATTCGCATCATTCGTACTAATCGCAAGGGCTGGAATCGGCGTCACGCCGGCTTCATAGCTCATGCCGCCCGTATGCGGAATGTCGTCATTGCGAGTCGTCATCGAGCGCACCAGAACGCCTATTGCACCTTGCTTTGAGGCTCTGGACGCACCAGCTCCGCGTTGATCGACCGCGCCGCCATAAGCATTAAAAGTATTAATTTGAGTAGGATCCATCGGGCGATTATAAAAAACGATTTTTCCTGTGAGTGCTTGCGGGCCTAATTTATCGACTTCATCCAGGCTTTGTACTTCCACCACTTCAGCAACAATACCGTTTTCACTTGTACCGACCGAATTGCCCAAAGCAAAAGCGCGCAAATCGACATCCCCCATTTTACGGGAGCTCACAATCTTCACTTGCTCTTTATCTCCACGCACCCAATGCGGCACCATGCAAGGTTGCAACCACACACTATCCAGATGAAGCGTATCAAGCATCTGCTTTGTATATTCTACTGCCGCCGCTGCCTGCGGAGAGCCTGCAAGCCGACCGCCGATTCGAGTTGCCAAAAACTCCAACCAGGGATAGCTGCGACCTTCGGTCAGCGCCTGATCGTATATTTTTCGGATAAAAAAAGCGTCATCGTTATTGGCATTTTGACCGAGCGTTGGTACGCAAAAGCCAGCCAAAAGCAGAAATAAGATAAATCTTTGCATTTTTTTTGAACTTATGAGCGGTAAAAATAGGTGAAAGCAGAAGCCGAATCGGTGAAAAATCGAAAAAAATTTTCCAGTTTTAACATTCTTATAGAGTGAATAAAAATTTTGCCTATTCATTTTCTGACAAAACGGTATTTTTTAAAAGCCTCATTTTGCTCGTATTTATACAATTTTTTAAAATGTTCTTACAAAAGAAGCCCAATGGATAAGCCTTTGTAGGCATTGGTGGTAGCATTTTTTTCAAAAAAAAGATACCTTAGTAGTAACAAAATTTAAAAAAAAGCGATAATTTTGATGAGGTTGTAATTGTATTTTTTACACAAAGTGTGTATCTTTGTTTTACAAAAGCGACAAGATCAACATCTATAAGATATAATTTGGTTTTATTTGGTTAGGGCTGAGGTAGTGCTTTATGCGCTGCCTCTTTTTTTTTGGCCCAATAAAAAGAAGTGAAAATCAAGGAGATAGTACGCTAAAAAATAAAATATTAAATATTTTTATAAATTTTAAAAAATTGATTTCAAATAAGTTTGGTGATAAAAAGGAGTTTTATACTTTTGTGTCGGGCTAACACAAACAAACTTACCAAACCGAGGCTATCCGCTACTTACCAAAAACAAAGATTAAAACAAACCTTGTTCAGTGGTCGTGCTCTTACAACACAAGCGTGCGCATCTACCCTTCACATTATGACACTATGCGCCGGCGATGTTTTTTAAACGCCGGGTAGTACAAATTTACGCAATTGGGGCTAATCGCCTTTGGTTTGATTAGTCCCCAAGCGCACTTTTATGCTCAATTCTTTATCCTTCGACAAAGCTGTGTACTGGCGACTTTTGATGGTGTATCCTTCCTTTGGCAAGTATGTCAATTCTTGTTGAGAACCAGCTACAAAGTTATTACCACCATTCTTAATATGAAGCTTTTGCACTTGCTCATTTTCAAACTCGATTTCGATCTCGCGGGTGCGCAATTTCTCACTTAATGCTTGATAATGCAGACGTACGAGCTTTCCATCTTGCAAAGTGGAATCAATTTGGTACTTGTCCGTCCAATCGGGGCGATTGATGTCAGATTGTACAAAAACATCCAGTTCTTTGGCAAAATCTAAAGAATTCAAGGTCTTTTCCTCACTTTCGTTATTGATGGCTACTTTTTTTGAAACGCTCCAGTTTTCCTGGTTTAATCGCTTGATTTCATCGTTGAAATAGCCTTTCAAATCAAAAAATACCAAAATTGCTTCATTTTCAGCTTGTTGCGTCTCATTTTTCGCAGACTGGCAAGCGCTTATTAAAAGTATCAAAAACAAAAAAAAGGTAGAATATCTCATGTGCGCATTGAAAATCGTGAATCAAAAATACTTACCTGCTTATCAACACCTCACCATCCATTTCGGTTGGTATCGGCATTCCCAAAAGCGTGAGAATAGTAGGCGCAATATCTGCGAGCTTACCAGCTTTGACTTTAGCCCCAGCAGCATTTTTGCTCACATAGATGCAAGGTACCGGATTTTTGGTATGAGCCGTATTCGGCGAGCCATCTTCGTTAATCATATAATCGGAATTGCCATGATCGGCGATGATAATCAAGTCGTAATCATGCTCCAAAGCAGTCTTTACAAGGCGACTCACGCAAGCGTCCACTATTTCCGCAGCTTTCACCGCCGCAGCAAAGATCCCCGTATGCCCTACCATATCAGTGTTGGCGTAGTTCAGACAAATAAAATCAGGCTCGTTCTCGTCCATATCCTTGATAACAGCATCGGTGATGCCAAAGGCACTCATTTCAGGCATCAGGTCGTAGGTCGCTACTTTGGGCGAAGGAATGAGAATGCGGCTTTCCTTATCAAACGGCGCTTCGCGGCCTCCTGAAAAAAAGAAAGTAACGTGCGGATATTTCTCTGTCTCGGCAATGCGCACTTGGGTTTTGCCGGCTTTCGCCAAAATTTCACCTAAGGTATTATTCAGATTATCTTTTTCAAAAACGACCTCCACATTCTGGAAAGTATCGTCGTAATTGGTCATCGTCACGTAGTATAAATCCAGTTTTTGCATTCCAAAATCAGGAAAATCCTGCTGCGTCAATACTTCTGTGATCTCGCGGGGGCGGTCGGTGCGGAAATTGAAACAAATCACCACATCCCCATTTTTAATGGTGGCAATCGGTTTTTGATGTTCATCCACACAAGCAATAGGTTTCAAAAACTCATCGGTTTCGTCAGCATCGTACCGATTTTGAATAGTTGTTAAAATGTCGGAAGTTTTATCACCTTCGCCTTTCGCCAAAAGATCGTAAGCTAATTTCACGCGCTCCCAGCGTTTATCTCGATCCATCGCATAATAACGACCGACTACGGAAGCTAATTTGGTATTGGTATGTTGAATATGGTCGAGCAAAGTTTTAATAAAACCCTTACCACTCCTAGGATCCACGTCGCGCCCATCGGTAAAGGCGTGTACGTATGCTTGAGCAACACCTTGTTCTTGAATCATATCACACAAAGCCAATAAATGATCGATATGCGAATGCACGCCGCCATCCGACACCAGACCAATAAAATGAACGGGTTTGCCATTTTCTTTGGCATATCTCAATGCTTTAAGCAAAACAGGATGATGATGCAATTCCCTCTCCCGCACAGCTTTATGGATGCGCGCCAATTCCTGATACACGATACGCCCCGCGCCAATATTGAGGTGGCCAACTTCGGAATTGCCCATTTGTCCATCGGGTAAGCCGACTAATTCGCCATACGTGACCAATTCTGTATTCGGATATTTTTGATACAAGCTATCCATGAAAGGTGTGTTGGCCTGAGCAATGGCGCTGACTTCGGGCTTCGGGCCGTGCCCCCAACCATCCAAAATAATAAGTGCAACTCGTTTAGCGTTCATCTTCGTTTTGTTTTGTAATTATCTAACCTATACCATATCTTGAAGATACGGCATACGTATTCTTTCGACAAAAATAGAACATTCACAGAATAAAGCGGTTGAACTACTTAGTGTAATTTTGCCACCAAGCACTTTAATAAGATTTTCAATCACTTACACAATTCTACCAAATACTTTTTCGTTTTATAATCAATCAAATCCAAAAAATTCTGACACGACCACCTCTACAAGCTTTCCCGGACTGTTAAATTTTGTATAAAAACTGGATCGAAAGCACTAATTTTTGTGACTTTCAGTGATTTATCGCGTTTCAACTAATGAGGCGGAATGTTTTGTATCAAAAGTTTGTTGAAACTTTGAGGATATATTGAAGCGAAACCTAAAATAGGTGTATTATGATGAATCTCTTGTTTGCAATGGCGTTGACACTCATGATCAATGCCAGTTTGGCTGACATCACTCGCGCGATTAGCACCGGTGATGCCGACGCCCTCGGTCAATATTTTGACCAAACCGTAGAGGTTGCTGTGTTAGACCAAGAAGACGTGTACGATAAAGCGCAGGCGATAAGCGTTGTGAAACAATTTTTTGCTAAAAGTCAACCAAAAGGCTTTAGCCAGGTGCACCAGGGTACTTCCAAGGGTGCGGATTCACAATATTGCATCGGCAATATGACGACCGCTTCGGGTACGTACCGCGTGTATGTGTACATGAAAGTTTCGGGCAACAACTTCCTGATCCAGGAATTGCGCTTTGACAAAGAATGAACTTCGTTCTAAACTGCAAGAAAACCTCGTAGAAATGGATCTCTACGAGGTTTTTTATTTTTACTGCTTCACGATTCGTTTTGTAAAGATGCTTCCGTCTTCCAAACGGCATTGCAACCAATAAATCCCTGCCGAAAGCCCCGTCAAATCAAGCGTTCGAGTATTTTCCCCTGCGGATAAATTTTCAAAAACAGTAGCTTGAATTTGTTGCCCCATTGAATTGAAAACGCGAAGCTGCACTTTGCTTTGTGCTCGTGTAAATTGCCAGGAAACCTGCAACTGTTCATCACTAAATGGATTCGGATAAATCCTCCATTTTGAATTGTTTGCAATATCTTCTACAGCCGTAGATTGCTCGGTAATATTGACGCAATAATCTTCTACTTCTGCGCCGCCTTCTGTGCCAACATTAAAAGAGCAAGGCCCGCCAGGGCTAAGGAATTGCATCGCCACACGCAAGCGCGTAATGCCGGTATTCGCAGTAACAGGAATTTGAATAGAATCCTTTATTGATGCAGTATTGCTGCTTTTTTCAAACACTTTTTCATTCAAATCAAAAGCCCCATTTTGGTTAAAATCAATCCAAACCGTAAAAGCTTCGGTAAAAGAAATGCCGCTGAAACCTGGCTGAAGCTCTAAAGGATATCGACTGCCCTGCTGGAGCGATGGAGGCATCATGCCTGTGAAATCGCCATAACCTCCGTTGGAACTACTTGTATTTTGAAGTGAACCCACTTTTACAAAAGCAATCCACTCCTCATCCGCGCTGAGATTGCTGGGGATGCAATACGCCAAATCCTGACAAGCGCCACAGCCGGGCGTCCGATAGAAATAGCTATCGCTAAATTCTGAAGGCTCCCCGCTGCAAATTGAGTTCAATTGTATTTCATAATTGGTACAAGGGAACAAGTTATTCACAGGAACAGTAGGGTTTGTCACTGAAAAAATTCGCCAGGTACTCGTACCTTCAGGTCGCAATTGCAATGTATAACGATCCGCCGCCAGCACAGCATCCCAATTAAAAACAGCAACAGTATTGCCGAGAGATGTACCCCGCAAGCCCGCGGGCGCTTCGCAACAACCATCGGTTTTGAAAATAAAGCTTTTGGTGTACTTCAATTCTTCATCTGCGCAAGTCGCTTTTAGCTGAAACTCGTATTCTGTACAAGCAAAAAGATTGCTCAAAGTAAGTGGACTGATCGCATTGGCAACATCCGTCCAAGTATCACTTCCGAGCATTCGCCAGCGCAAATCCACTTTTTGGATATTGTTGTTGATATTCCAGGTCAATTTGGCCTGCATATCGGTAATATCTGTCGCATCGAGGCTGGTCGGTGGAAAACAATTGGAACAAGCGCCCATCAGTTGCAACAAGCTATTATTGATATTCAATCGCCCGCCGGTCGCGGTAATCCCTGATAAAGACGGCGTAGCAACTGCACCTTGCAAAATAAAATCGCGTACCAACAAGGCTGCGGCTTTCGGGTCGCTTTTGTACAAAGCTGCAAATCCTGGGCAAGGCGCACTATACAGCAAAGCAATCGTGCCCGCTACATGCGGCGTCGCCGCGGAAGTACCCCCAAAAGGTCCATAACCCGAAGCGCCATCAATCGTCCAAACGTCCTGTCCGTAAGCGCCCAGATCAATATTCAATGCCCCGAAGCCAGCGCCCTGTAGCCCATTTCCAGCAACCACTTTTTCATTATTGAAATTCAGATTAGTCACCGAAATCAAATAATCGCTGGGGCAGGTACTCGGCAAGTCGCCTACCTCATCTACATTTATGTCCAAATTGGAGGTCGCACCAGCATTCAGAATCCCTTGTGTACCAAGCGAATCGTACATCGAGCACCAAAGTGGGGCGTCGCTCGGAAAGAGATATTCCGCACCCCAAGATGAATTGGTAGCCACTACGAAAGCACCCTTTTGACCATTGGTTTGGTTATACAATTTTCGCAGAGAAAGTGGGTAAGAATAAGCTTCAATCGCCTCTGATTCCAGTCCAATTCCGCCTCTTACGATCATCATTTTCACATTCCAGTTGACGCCAGTCACGCCGATACCGTTATTGCCTCTCGCGCCGATAATGCCCGCTACAGCTGTGCCGTGCTTGGTACCTTCATAAACTTCGTCGTTATTGCGAGCAGTGTTCCAGCCGCGACGGTCGTCCACAAATCCATTCCCATCATCATCCAAGCCATTATTAGTAATTTCCTGATGGTTGATCCAAATATTACCAGCAAAATCAGGGTGCTCCTGGCGGATGCCTTCGTCGATCACGCAGACAACAATCGTATCGCCGGAAGCGGTAAGCCCGCCAGTGGTGATGTCCCAAGCTAAATCTATATCAAAATCAGCGCCCGGCAAGCCACCGCTTTGTCCCACATTCAGGTATTGCCATTGCAAATTGATGAGTTGATCGTTGGGCAAGGTAGATCGGCGTTCTAAAATATGATTGAGCTGCGCGATTTCAATGGCTTTATCCTGGCGAATGGCATTCAACAGTTTAGATTCTCCCACTTTGTTAAAATCAAATTCGACTAACCAAATGTTCATTGGCTGCGAAACTTGTTCCTTTATTTTAAAATTGGTTTTTCGGCCTTCAAAACTGCCCCACTGCTTCGCCCAAGCTTGCACATCAACGCTGGCGCGGGGTTTGATCATCAATTGGCCTTGTACGTAATTGAGTTTTTGAGCAAAATTTGCCGAAAGGAAACCTAAGGAAACAAGAAGCAAAAGGAGATGTTTTTTCATGCGTTTGGGATTTTTTCTATTTGTAACGCAAATTAGCACAACACCTTTTAAAAATTTGTCATAAAATAGCAATCACGGTGTTTTAAAGTACGAAGTACGAAGTTGGAAGTACGAGAAAGTACGACATGACGCGTATCTCGTACTTCCGACTTCGTCCTTTCACTACATATGGATTGCTCGATTATCGGTAGCTGCCAGGGCTGCTTCGCGGAAAGCCTCTGTATAAGTCGGATGCGCATGGCTCATGCGGGCTGCATCTTCGGCGGAAGCGCGGAATTCCATGAGTGCTACGGCTTCGGCGATCATATCGGCCACGCGCGGCCCAATCATGTGTACGCCCAAAATTTCATCGGTTTCTTTATGTGCGAGTACTTTCACCAAGCCATCGGTGTCCATGCTGGCGCGGGAGCGTCCGAGCGCTTTGAATGGAAACTTGCCAACTTTATAAGGAATGCCAGCTTCTTTGAGTTGTTCTTCGGTCTGACCAACGCCTGCCACCTCTGGCCAAGTATAAACGACACCAGGAATGAGATTATAATCGATATGCGGCTTTTGCCCAGCAATTGTTTCGGCTACAAAAACACCTTCCTCTTCTGCCTTATGCGCCAACATCGCACCGACGATCACATCGCCGATAGCATAAATGCCTGGCACAGCGGTTTCTAAATGCTCGTTTACGGGAATGCGACCTTTTTCGTCTAATTTGATGCCAATATTCTCCAAACCAAGATTATCGGTATAAGGCCGACGGCCAATCGCCACCAGGCAATAATCAGCTTCAAGCGTAAATTTATTATCAGAATCGCGTTCTTGTACTTCCACCTTTGCACCTTTTTCAGTAGCTGAAACCTCAGTAACCATGTGCTTTAGGTGAAATTTCATGCCCAGTTTTTTCAGCACCTTTGTCAACTCTTTGCTCATATCCCCATCCATCCCAGGGATGATTCGATCTAAAAACTCGACTACTTCAATTTCAGTTCCTAAACGACCAAAAACAGAACCCAATTCCAAGCCAATCACGCCACCCCCGATAACAACCATCTTTTTTTAGGAACTTCTTCAATATTCAGAGCTTCGGTAGAAGTAATGATCCGCTTTTTATCATAATTAAAATTGGGAGGAACAATCGGCTTCGAGCCGGTAGCGATGATGACCTTATCGGTTTCAATTTCTTCTTTCGTGCCGTCGCCCTTGACAATACTAATTTTATTGGCATTTACAAAAGAGCCGTGTCCGTGATAAACGTCAATTTTGTTTTTTTTCATCAAAAAAGAAATGCCTTTCACGTTCTGATCCACCACGTCATTTTTGCGCTTGATCATTTGTGGCATATTGACTTTCAGGTCTTTCAGATCAATGCCATGTTCTGTAAAACGCTCGTGTGCAGCGTGATAATGCTCGGAGGAATCTAACAAAGCCTTAGAAGGAATGCAACCTACGTTGAGGCAAGTGCCGCCGAGGGTATTGTATCGTTCAATAATTGCTGTTTTCAAGCCTAATTGCGCTGCGCGAATAGCAGCCACGTAGCCACCCGGGCCAGAACCAATGACGGTAACGTCGTATTTCATTTCGTAAAGTTTGGAAGTTTTTAAAGTTTGGTAGTCTGGGAGTTTGGAATTCAGAAATAATAACCCAAAACTGCCAAACTTACAAACAACTACTCTTTCTTGCGGTTGTCCCGGCCTCTATTCTTTTTTCGTCGAGCTTCGTTTTTTGCAGCTTGACCATCACGTCCTTCCTGCCGAGGCTTGTCGGGTCTATTATTTGAAGGGCGATTCTCACTTTTTTCTTGCTTTGCCTCTGTCGATGGCTTGCGATTATTTCCTTCATTTCCGCCTCGATCTCTATTTTTATTTTTCTTGCGCTTTTTCTTGCGTTTTTCATCAGGCAACTCGATTGCTCCGGTCACATCTTCAAAATCCATTTCCGCATTTTCATCATCAGGATCGGTTGATACAATTTGCACAGGTATGCCTTCTCCCAGATCGGCAGGCTTCTCACCTTTGTCGTTCATTTTCTTGATTGCTCTTACCTGCTCCAGATTAAGCGCATAAATCTTACCCCGACCATTCTCATGTTCAAAAGTATAAAACATGATCCCTTTAAAAATGTCTGTTTTGAATAAAACGGCAATCCCCATTTGGGTGAATAATTTCTCGGCTCTTTCCGGGAAATGATCTAATGCATCCAAATAAGTGTCTAATTCATAATTCAGACAGCATTTCAAGCGCCCGCACTGCCCGGAAAGCTTGGCTTGATTGATCGCCAAATTCTGATAACGCGCCGCAGTTGTTGAAACCGATTTGAAATCCGTCAACCAAGTAGAACAACACAATTCCCGCCCACAAGAGCCGATCCCTCCAATCCTTGCCGACTCTTGCCGCGCACCGATTTGTCGCATTTCTACTTTCACCCGGAATTCACGAGCGAAGTGTCGAATCAATTCCCGAAAATCCACGCGCCCATCGGCAGTATAGTAAAAAGTTGCTTTACGAACATCCCCCTGGTATTCTACATCCCCGATTTTCATGTCCAAGTCCAGACTTCGAGAAATCGCGCGCGCACGAATCATGGTAGGAATCTCCATTTCCCGAGCTTCTTGCAGACGCTCCAGGTCACGTTCATTCGCTTTGCGCAAAATTTTATACAAGACAGCATCTTCATTCACCCGCTTTTTCTTCATTTGCAAGCGCACCAATTCGCCCGAAAGCGAAATCACACCAATGTCAAAGCCTGTACCGGTTTCCACGATTACCCAATCCCCTGTGATGGTTTTGATATATTCATGATTACGATAAAACGCTTTGCGAGAGCCATTTTTAAAGCTTACCTCTACAATATCAAAAGGCGCTACATCTTCCAACTCCATATCGGAGAGCCAGTCATAAGTATTCAACCGATTGCAACCGCCAGTCGAACAGCCACCACTACAGCCGCCCGATTCTCCATTTTTGCTAACAGTACATCCTACACATCCCATAATTTCCTAATATTTATTTATGATGACTCCGAGTATGCTCGGATATATATATTGACTCCGAATGGCATTCGGAGCTACCTAATGCTCAAAGCGACTTTTTTCTTTAAAATCCGATTCACCTGGATGGAAGTATCCAAAAACAGCACCTTGGGATTGGCGTTCCGCTCCACGTAAAAAGTGCAGTCATTAAACAAATTCATCATTTGTTCTACTTGCTCTAATTCAATGATTGGCAGCAAGTTCTGTGCAGTGGTCAATTCTTTTGAACGCAACCGCACGTTAGCATTGTCCGTGAGTTTCAGCACCATATATTCTCGCAGAAAGTGCAAACCATAACGCAAAAAATGCTTCTGATTTTCTCTGCCGATGCCAGAAAATTTTTCCACCCAAGTGACCATTTCCACACCATTGCCTTTGTAGCATTTGCGCAACCAGTCGAGGAACAAATTAGCGTGATCGCTTTCCTCGTAATCCAGCATTTGTAAGGCTTCATTGAAATTTCCAGCCGCCAGATAAGCGACGGCTTCGGCTCGCTCTCGCGGGATATGCTTTTTTTGAATCAACCCTTCCAAAACATCCTCATCGCTCAAAGGATTGACCTTAACCATCTGACAACGAGATAGAATCGTATTCAAAATTAATTCTGCTTGTTCTGCTACCAGAATAAAAATGGTATTTGCTGGTGGTTCTTCGATGATTTTGAGCAGGCGATTGCCTTCTTTGCCAAGGTATTCCGGCAACCACTGAATGAGGATTTTATAATCACTTTCAAAGGTTTTCAGACTTAACTTTTTGACGATGTTGACGCATTCGTCTTTGGTGATATTGCCTTGCTTGTTTTCTGCACCAATCAATTGCAGCCACTGGTTTGCATCCAAATAAGGATTATTGAGCAGCGCGCTACGCCATTGATTCAGAAAATGATCGCTCACCGCGTTGGTACCGACGGTTGGAAAGGAAAAATGCACATCCGGGTGGATGAATTTGGAAGTTTTGTGACAGTGCCGACATTCGCCACAAGCCTCGGTTTCGCTGCGATTTTCACAAAGTAAGTATTGCGTCATCGCCAATGCCAATGCCAAGTTGCCACTGCCGGGCGTACCGAGCAACAACAATGCGTGCGGTGTACGGTCGTTTTGCACCATTTGCCGCAGTAATTGCTTCACATTTTCCTGACCAATGACGTTTTGGAACATGGAATACTGGATTATTGGAATTTTGGAATACTGGGTGTCCAATAATCCATCATTCCATCACTCCATCATTCCAATTTAAGATTGCAGCCAGCTTAGAATTTCATCATCCAAAGGACTGACTAAAGAAGGAAAGTTTTTGACGAGGTGGCCCGATTCATCGAGCAAATATTTATGAAAGTTCCAATGCACTTTGCTATCGGCTACAGCATTTTGTGTTTTTTGCGTAAGCCATTGATACACAGGGTGCGTATTAGAACCTTTAATTGCTATTTTCGCTGCCAGCGGAAAATCTACGCCATATCTTCGGGTGCAAAATGCTCGTATTTCCTCGTTCGTCCCAGGCTCTTGCCCTCCAAAATCATCAGAAGGAAAGCCAACGATCATCAGTTTATCTTGAAACTCCTCATAGAGCTCCTGCAATTGTTGATACTGGGGCGTAAAGCCGCACTCCGACGCGACATTGACCACCATTATTTTTTTACCCTTGAATTGGGCAAAGTCAATCTCTTCTCCTTCGATTCCTTTTACCTTAAATTGGTGTATGGAATGCACAATTCATTACTTTTCAAAGTTCTGAATGTAAAAATACACTTTTTTTCCATTCTTGTATGATTTCGTGCTTGCATTGTTTCCATGTACCTTTGCAGAGGCACAACTTTAGTCAAGAATCTATTGTTTCGCTTGCAAAAACTGATTCCATGAGAATTTCGGCATTTCGGCGGGCACATTTCAATGCGGCGCATCGACTGCATAATCCAAACTGGTCGGATGAAAAAAACCGAGAAGTTTTTGGCTTGTGCAATAATCCTCATTATCACGGTCATAATTATGAACTGGAAGTGAAAGTCACTGGCGAGGTTGACCCTGAAACGGGCTATCTGATTGATTTGGGCTATTTAAAACAAGTCATTTACGAAGAAATAGAACTCTATTTGGATCATAAAAACCTGAACCTGGAAGTAGAGGAATTCAAAACGCTAAACCCAAGCGCCGAGCATATTTGCTATGTCATCTGGCAACGCTTACGCAAGAGATTGGATGAGAAATATGAATTGCAGGTGAGGTTATACGAAACGCCCAGAAATTTTGTGGAATATCCAGCTTAAATTTAGACTTAGATATTAGATATTGGACTTTAGACAAAATTTTTGTCTTTGCCTCAAATCTATCCCTCTGTCTCATATCTTTTGTCGACAAGTCTCCGTCTATGGTCGCCACGAGCGCTTATTCAAGCGAATTGTCTTCACCACGCCTTTACGATCATTGATTAAACTCACCAAGTACAAGCCATCGGGCAGGCCTGTAAGGCTATATTGTTGACCAGAATAAGCACGGTAAGCACGCACCTCACGCCCCAGCAAATTGTACACCATCAAACGATCTACGTTCGTCACTGTATTTAATTCAAAGTAATCTACAGCCGGATTTGGGAAAACCCGAATATCATTAAGTGCAATATCGTTGGTGCTGGTAGTTTGGTTCACGCTTATGTCAAAAGTTACCGTATCAATGGGCGTATTTGGGCTGCTTGCCAAAGCAAAAACCAATTGAAATTTCCCTCTGCCGGATGCGCCATTCGGCACGACATACAAGCCAATTTCAAAAGAAGTATCCGCTTCTATCACGGCAGGTTGATTTGCTCCTGTCATCGCATCTATATTAGAACTAATATGAGGAAGCCAGCAAAGAGAATTATCACAAACCTGGGTTTCCCAATCTATAGGCTGATCGACAATAACACGTGACCACCTCAGGCTGATTTTCTGACCAGACAGGTTAATTACTTTTGCATAAGTCTGCAGTTGCAGCGTTGGATCTGATAAATCTTGATTAGCAAAAGTCTGCGTTACCGTCTCCGGCTCTAATTTTATCATCTGGGCTTGCGCCAGAGACATTTGAACAAAAATCAAAAAATCAAGAGTAAAAGGTGCTTCATGGGAACCGGTTTTCTTTTTATATACGTAATTTATATTGCAAAGGCAAAATATGCTTGTTTTAAATAATAGTGCCAATTAAAAGACAAAAAAGGCATTATGCAACCCCTATTCAGGGTATTAAATTTTAATTAACGCTTTATCTGAGTCTTATATCCTTTTAACGACATATTAGCAAAAAAGTAACAGTGTTGTCTTTGAAATTTGTCTTTGCTAAGACAGCAAAGGCTTCTGCCACTTCTTTTCTTTGCATTCGATATAGGAAACAAGCAGGTTTTGTTTAAATTGTAACAAATTTTCCAAATCGCCAAACCTTACTTATGCACATTCTCATCATCGGAAATGGCATCGCGGGCATTACTGCTGCGCGCTTTATTCGCAAACTCAGCGACCACGAAATCACCGTCATTTCTGCCGAAACCGATCATTTTTTCTCGCGCACCGCACTCATGTATGTGTACATGGGGCATATGCGCTTCAAAGATATCAAGCCTTACGAAGACTGGTTTTGGACAAAAAATCGCATCAACCTACTCCGCGCTCAAGTACAAAGAGTGGATTTTGATAGCAAAACGTTGCATTTGAATCCTGAAAGCGTCATAAAATATGACAAATTGCTGATTGCCACTGGTTCTAAGTCGAATAAATTTGGCTGGCCGGGCCAGGATTTACAAGGTGTGAGCGGTTTGTACAGTTACCAGGATTTGGAAAATATGGAAGCGTTTAGCAAAGATTTGAAACGAGCGGTGATTGTTGGCGGCGGTTTGATTGGCATTGAAATGGCAGAAATGTTTCATTCGCGGCATATTCCGGTGACTTTGTTGGTGCGCGAAAGTGAATATTGGAATAATGTGCTGCCTGAAGAAGAATCGGCGATGGTAAGTCGGCATATCCGGGAACATGGATTTGATCTTCGTTTGGAAACCGAATTGAAAGAAATTATAGACGACGGGGCTGGTAAGGCTTGTGCGATCATCACCAACAAAGGCGAGCGCATCGATTGCGGCTACGTGGGCCTGACGCCCGGTGTGCGTCCGAATGTGGATTTTTTGAAAAATAGTGGCTTGGATATTGGGCGCGGCATCAAAGTCAATGACTTTTTGGAAACCAATATTCCCGATGTATATGCGGCAGGCGATTGCATGGAAGTAATGAATCCTAAGCATGGACGCAAGCCAATCGAGGCGGTTTGGTACACGGGCAGGATGGCCGGAGAAACGGCGGCGTACAATATTGGCGGCAAGCAAATTGAATATAATCCTGGGATTTGGTTTAATTCTGCTAAATTTTTGGACATTGAATATCAAGTGTATGGCGACGTGCCCGCAGCCGGAAAAGCCCCTGAACATTACGCTTCGCTGTATTGGGAACATTCGGATGGCAAAAAAAGTATTCGCTTAATTTATGATAAAAATAATCATAAAATCCTCGGTTTCAACCTAATGGGCGTGCGTTATCGCCAGGAGGTTTGTGAAAAATGGCTTCGCGCAGGCGCGCATATCGAGGAAGTTTTACAAAATTTGAGTCTTGCTAATTTTGATCCAGAATTTTACAAAACTTATGAGGCAGATGTAATAAAAATGTATAATCAACAAGAAAACAAGGATTTACAGTTAAAAAAAGATCGCAAACTAAATAATGTTTTACGCTTCCTTTCAAAAGTTCAATAAAAGATATAAATATCAAAAGCATCAAAAAATAAATTCATGAGCCAGATAAATCCAAGCCTTTCCCTCTCCAATCCAGTCGCCCACGCCGATATGAGCACCCGTCAAAAATTAGGCTTGACCCTTGCTGGTATTGGCTTGCTCATACTTTTTGTCACTATTTTCGGCCTTACGTTGCCAAATCCAGCGCTTTTTCTGAGCATTTCAATCGGAACAATTATTCTTGGCACAGCCATTTATGCACGTAGCACCTATCTTCATTTGCCGGAAGGCATCAAAAACAATCGTGTTTGGTTCGATTCGCTGACAAGTCGCGGCGTAATAGGTTGGTTATCAGCGATTATCCTCACTGGTTTTTATGTATTATTATACTGGTTTCCGGCATATCTCGGCTTGGGTGCCAAGGGCGAAGCCAATACTGGTTTTATTGCTTTGTTTGATCCATTAGCCCAGGCGCTTGAAGGGAATGTAGCGAGCCAGTGGTTTGCGTACGGAACGCTTTATACTGTTGTTATTCTGGCACTTGGATATAAATTTATTTTAAAATATCGACACAATCGCTACCAGGTTTTACGCACTATTTCGGTCATGTTTTTCCAATTGGGTTTTGCATTTTTATTGCCGGAGTTCTTGTTATTGATGAATTTACCCTTTAATGATTTTAAGAATATGTGGCCGCTGAATTATTACTTTTTTGAGAGCTGGCATATTCAACAACTCACCACCAGTGGCGCAATTGGCAAGTTTATGCTCATTTTTGGTATCGCTATGATATTTATTATATCCCCTGTGCTGACTTATTTTTATGGAAAACGCTGGTATTGCTCTTGGGTATGTGGCTGCGGCGGCTTGGCAGAAACGACGGGCGATCCTTATCGGCATTTATCGGATAAGTCATTGAAAGCCTGGCAAATAGAGCGCTGGTTGATTCACAGTATATTATTATTTATTGTAATAGTAACGATTGCAACACGCTATAGTTTTTTTGTGAGAAATCCTGATAAGTATGCTGTCACGCGAGAAATGTTTGTCGGAATAGTAAGCATTATTTTTGGAGGTTTAATATTAATGATGTTTTTTCGTCCAAATTATGTAAAAAATTTAAATAAAAATGTAAAGATTGGCACAGTTATTATATTATCATTAATAATCGGGTTAACAATCTGGGCTTATCTTGGCGAACAAAAAGAAGTATTTTTTGTGAACGGCGCGAAGCTACGTCAATGGTACGCATTTGGTGTTGGTGCGGCCTTTTCGGGCGTGATCGGCGTAGGCTTTTACCCTTTGATGGGCAGTCGGGTTTGGTGTCGTTTTGGTTGCCCGATGGCAGCAATTTTGGGCATTCAACAACGATTTTTTAGTCGTTTTCGCATCACAACCAATGGTGGGCAGTGCATTTCCTGCGGCAATTGCTCGACCTATTGCGAAATGGGGATTGACGTGCGTTCTTATGCGCAAAAAGGGCAAAATATTGTCAGAGCCTCCTGCGTTGGTTGCGGCATTTGTGCAGCGGTTTGTCCGCGCGGAGTATTAAAATTAGAAAATAGTGCTATGGATATTCCTCAACGTACCAATGACTTGCGTGCAATTCACATTACAGAAGACCAGATTCGGATTTTGAATTGATCATAGACATGGCGGATTTTAAAAATCTGTCATATCTTGTTAAATATTATACTAAAATAAAATCATAATTACATATTCAAATTGCGTATTTTATTAAAAATCAATACATTACACATAAAGAAATACTCACTACATACTAGTATTAATATGCCCGATCATCTCGTTTCTCCATATAATTAATAAAAGAGCGATTCACGACGCGATTACCGCCGGGCGTAGGATAATTCCCTGAAAAATACCAGTCGCCATTATTGTTCGGACAAGCCTTATGCAAGCCTTCGATCGTCTGATAAATCACTTCCACCTTGGGCTTAATGTCGCTGGGCGTCATTATTTCCGCTATTTTCTGGGAAACCTCTTCATACTCAAATTGAGCATAAAGCGAGGCCACCTCGTTTTTGATTTCTTCTTTTGGCAAACAATTTTGCGCCTTGGCCCGCTCGTAGGCTTCGTCAAGCAAATGCTCTTTTTTGGCGTCTTTCAATAATTCTGTTAAAGCCTGAAAAGCAACAAATTCGCCCATTTTCGACATATCAATGCCGTAGCAATCGGGATAGCGAATCTGAGGAGCGGAGGAAACAATAATAATTTTCTTCGGGCGCAAGCGAGCCACCATGCGGATAATGCTATCGCGCATCGTCGTGCCACGCACAATCGAATCATCGAGCAAAACGACGGTATCTTTTTCATTTTCGACAATACCATAAGTCACATCATAAACATGAGAAACTAATTCCCCACGATGCCCTTTGGCAGTAATAAAAGTTCTTAGCTTTTCATCTTTGACCACCAACTTTTCAATACGCGGACGCTGGGCCAGGATTTTTTCAATCTTCTTGGTGTCCACATCTTCGGTTTTCTTTTCTTCTCCAATCAAACCAAGAATTTTTTCACTTTTGATCTTATTCAAGCGGTTTTCAATTCCTTCCATCAAGCCATAAAACGCTGCTTCTGCCGTATTGGGGATATAAGAAAAAACGGTGCGTTTGAAATCATAATCCACCGCCTCTAGAATAGTATCGGTGAGTTGTTCGCCTAACTGCTTGCGTTCCAAATAAATATCTCGATCAGAGCCACGCGAGAAGTAAATTCGCTCAAAAGAGCAAGCTCGCCGTTCGCCAGGTTCTACGTAAGGTTTTTCATCTACTCGCCCGTCGCGCTTGATGATGAGCGCATGGCCAGGTTGAATTTCTCGTACTTTTTTGATATGGACATTGAATGCGGTTTGAATAGCTGGACGCTCGGAAGCAACCGCCACTACTTCGTCATCGCAATAATAAAATGCTGGTCGAATGCCATTTCTATCGCGCATCACAAAAGCATCGCCATGACCAATTAAGCCCGCCATTACGTAGCCACCGTCAAATTTTTTACTTGCTCTACGCAGTAGTCTTTGAATATCAAGGTTTTGGAAGATCAGTTCATTGATTTCGATGTTACTGTATCCATCGGGTTTGAACCAAGTATGCAAGCGTTGCACTTCGTCATCTAAGAAATGTCCAATTTTTTCCAGCACGGTCACGGTATCAGATTTTTCTTTCGGGTACTGCCCAAGATGCACCAGTTCTTCAAACAATTCATCAACGTTTGTCAAATTGAAATTACCAGCCAGAATGAGATTGCGGTTGATCCAGTTGTTTTGGCGATGGAAAGGATGGCAGGTTTCAATAGAATTATCACCGTGTGTACCATAACGCAAATGCCCCAATAAAAGCTCCCCTACATAAGGTTTGTTTTCTTTCAACCACGCTGCGTCGTTCAATTTCTCCTGCGGAAGGTCTTTAAAATGCCAATTGACTTGCTCAAAAAGATCACTCAGATAATTACTCGCTATGCTTTTCTTGATGCTAATATATTTTTTACCTGGTTCTGTATCAATTTTCACGGTCGCCAAGCCAGCGCCATCTTGCCCACGATTACGTTGTTTTTGCAATAGCAAACGAAGTTTATCCAAGCCATAAAGTGCAGAGCCGTATTTTTCTTGGTAATATTCTAATGGTTTGAGCAGACGAACGACGGCTAATCCGCATTCGTGTTTTATTTGTTCACTCATCGTAGTTTGTTGATTGAATTGAAAGTGCAAAGTTACGGGTAAAAAAGCGTGCTGCAAGCTTTTGGGAGAGAAACGTTTTGGGCGGTGTATAGGTTTAGAAGATGGAAAGGTTTATAGGTGGTTGGGTTTAGCAGCAGAAGCGAAGCATATTTAATGATCATTTATCTTTATGCCTTTACACCTTCATACCTAATAAACCTTTAAGCCTGCAAGAATCAATTATTTCTTTCCCGATTATTCTTTTCCTCGTTTTCCTTTTTTTCTTTTCCAAAGAGCACCTTACTCCAGAAGTTTTTGCGTTGTTCGCGTTGGCCATCTTTTTGTTCTTCCACTGCTCGCCAAGCTTTTACGCGCTGAGCATACTGCGCATCGGTCTCATCTGGGAGACGCTCTGGCATTTGCAAACTCGCTTCTTGCTGGAATCCTTCGTCATCTTTTTTCAAATTTTTAAATAGCCGTTGGAAAAAATTAGTCGAATCCGGTAAACCTAAATCATCCACAAACATGGGCATCTCGGGTAGAAAATGTGGGCATTGCATTAGTGCCATGACGCTATCCACAGGAGGCGTAAATTTGCCCCAGCGCCAGTCTTTCAAAGCCCCATCACTATTTACTTTTCGCATAAAGCGCCCCCAAATCGGCAACGCAGAATAGCCACCTTGCCCCAGGCGAGTGCTACGAAAATGTACTTGCGGCGTTTCTGCGCCAACCCAAGCACCAGCGACCAATTTTGGCGTAAAGCCAATGAACCAGCCGTCAGAATTATTCTGGGTTGTGCCGGTTTTGCCGGCAATGTCATTCCCTAAACCAAATTCGTAACGCAAACGCCTCCCCGTACCACTATCGACAACTGCCTGCATCATTTTGATCAACATATCGGCATGATCGGGCGACATTACTTGTGGGAAACTGCCTGTATTTGGGCGACGAAATTTCACAAGTACCTTACCATCAGCTGTTTCGATACGGTCGAGATAATGCAAAGAAGGGCGACGGCCGCGGTTGGCAATCGTGCTATATACTTGAATCATTTCATACAAGGAAGCATCAGGCGTACCCAGCGCAATCGAAGGCTCTTTAGGTACATAGCCATCGATCCCCATTTTCTTCGCCAAATCCTTGGTTTCCCCGACTCCAGCCCTCAAGATAATCTCTACCGCCACTGAATTCACCGATTGGCTCAAAGCCCCTTCCATCGAGTAAACGCCACCGTATTCATTATCGGCATTGCGTGGCCGCCAGTTGTTAAATTCGGTATATGTAACCTGTTCATTAGCAGTATATTCGCAAGGCAACATTCCACTTTCGAGTGCAGCAGCATATACAATCGGCTTGAAAATAGAGCCTACTTGTCGGCGCGATTTCACATGATCGTACTGAAAATACTGATGATCAATGCCTCCTACCCAGGCACGCACCATTCCACTTTCGGGTTCTGTCACCAAGAATCCCGTATTTAAAATACTCAAATAATGCCGGATGGAGTCCAGGGGCGACCATTCTTTTTCGACTTCTCCTTCCTCCCAAGTGAAAATGCGCATGGCCACAGGTGTCGTAAAAATTTCCTCGATTTCGGCTTCCGAATAGCCTTGTTTTTTGAGTGTTTCATAGCGCGGAGATTGCTTCATCATACTTTTCAGCAGATTTTCATCTTGCCAGGGGGCAGTGCGCTTTTTCCAATTATCATACAAATCCTGTTGTAGTTTCGCCATATGTTCTTCCACTGCCTCTTCGGCGTATCGCTGCATCCGACTATTAACCGTTGTATAAATCTTCAAACCATCCGTATATAAATTATATGGCGTACCATCTGATTTTGTAAAATCCTTGAGAATTTCTTCCAATTCCAGGCGCAAATGCTCCCGAAAATAAGTCGCCAAGCCTTCGTTATGCCCTTCTTTGTAATATTCCACCTTAATCGGCAATTGTTTAAGGGAATCACAAACGGCTTGTTTGAGATAATTGTACTTCACCATTTGCGTGAGCACCACATTCCGACGAGCAAGTGCATTTTCAGGGTGGCGGGCTGGGTTATAATAAGTATTCGCTTTGAGCATTCCAACCAATACAGCAGCTTGTTCTGTTCTTAGTTTCGCTGGCGAAACCCCAAAAAAATCGCTGCGAAGCAACTTTGATACCGTAAATATCTTCGCCGAAAGGGACGGTATTCAAATAAAGATTGAGCAATTCCTCCTTGGTGTAAGTGCGCTCCAGACGCCGGGCCGTAAAGGTTTCCTTCATTTTATTGATAAGCGTAGAAAGTACCCAGTAGCGCTTACGCGGAAACAAATTCTTCGCTAACTGCTGACTCAAAGTACTTCCACCTCCTGAAGATTCATCCATCAGTAGCACCGATTTCACCAACACCCGCATCCATGCGCGCATATCGATGCCTCGATGCTCAAAAAAACGGGCGTCCTCCGTAGCGACCAGCGCGTTCATTACATCGGGCGAAATCTCTTCGATACTAGCGTTTACGCGGTTTTGAATATAGTATTTTCCAAGGATTTTATTGTCTTCCGAAATGATCTGTGAGGCCGTATAATTCTGAATTTCTTTCAACGAAGCATAGCTTGGCAATCTGCCAAAAGCGCCAAAATACACCAGCACTGTCAATAAAAACATTGCCACAACGCCTGCTGCACTTGCCATGACGCCCCAACGAAAGAGTTTTTTGCGATTTTCGGGTTCGCTTAGCCAAATCCGAGTTTGCTTCCACCATATACGCGCATACGCGGGGAGGTTTTGCAAGAATTCGCGGGATTGTTCCAGTGTTTTATGGAAAGAGAAGCGTTGTTTTTCAGCCATTTATCCAACTGTTTGCAAACAGTAATTCTAAACGAAAAGCCCGAAAACATATTTTGTTCAAAATGTTTGGGCATCACAAATTTAAAACAATAATTTTTAAAATTAGGCGTAATCAACAAAACTTTAACACCTCTTTGTTCTTTTGACGCAAAAGTGTATTTTAGTCACAATTTAAAACAAAATAACTCCGTAAAATCATGAATGAAAATATCCTCGATCACCCGCAGGATTTTCGGAAACCGCTCACGCCCGAAGCAGCCAAGAGAGAAATCGACTAAAAGAAGCGAAAAACGCCAACACGGCTCACCACCCTTTTCTGCTTTACGCTTTACATTTTATTACTTATATTAGCTGGTATCAATCAACCAAGTACGCTTTATCAAGGGCTTGTTATCAAGATCATTATTCTTGGCTATCTCGGCATGGGCGCTTTTTATGGTAAAGAAAAACGCGACATCTTGCAGAAATTGAAGCAATACGGTGATTGAAATCACCGCCCCATATGCACCAGCAACACACTTACATCCGCCGGGGTGACGCCACTGATACGACTCGCCTGACCAATGGTACGAGGCTTGATTTTATTGAGCTTTTCGCGCGCTTCGGCGGATAAAGAATTAATTTTGGAATAATCAAAGTTTTCCAACAGGCGTACTTCTTCCAGGCGATTCATTTTACCCACCAATTCCTGTTCGCGCTTGATATAGCCTTCGTATTTCATATTGATTTCCGCCAATTCGGTGAATTCTTCCTCAAACTGACTAATAAATTGATTTAGCACAGGTAACACTTGACGTAAACCTGTCATATCAATATTTGGTCGCAATAAAATACCTTGCAGTTTTACTTTCTGGCGAATTGGAGCGCTATCCTTACTTTCCAAATAGCCATTGATATCTTCGGGAGCGACGCTTGTTTCTTCAAAGAATTTTGCAATCGTTTGAGCTGCATCGATCTTAGCATTCACCCTATCCATACGCTCGTCCGCGCCTTTGATGCCAAGCTTTTGCGCTAATGGCGTCAAACGAATATCCGCATTATCCTGTCGCAATAAAATCCTGTACTCCGCACGGGAAGTGAACATTCGGTAGGGTTCTTTCGTGCCTTTGTTCACCAAATCATCGATCAAAACGCCGATATAAGCTTCGGAGCGCTTTAAAATAAAGGGTTCTAAGTCATTGATCGCCTGATGGGCATTGATACCAGCGATCAATCCTTGACTTGCGGCTTCTTCATAACCTGTTGTACCATTGATTTGCCCTGCAAAAAAGAGATTTTTCACCAAATGCGTTTCCAAAGATAATTGCAATTGCGTCGGCGGGAAAAAGTCGTATTCAATGGCGTAGCCCGGTCGGAACATTTTTACATTTTCAAAACCCGGCACTTTCCTCAAAGCCTTGTACTGCACATCTTCCGGCAAGGATGTGGAAAAACCATTCACATAAATTTCGATGGTATCCCGGCCTTCTGGCTCTACAAATAACTGATGCCGCTCCTTATCTGCAAAGCGGTTGATTTTATCTTCGATGGAAGGGCAATAGCGCGGGCCAAGCCCCTGAATCCTGCCGTTAAACATCGGCGAGCGGTCGAACCCTTCTTTCAATAAATCATGAACTTCGTCATTGGTATAAGTGATGTGACAAGGCAATTGCTTCTCAAGCTTTGGCGTATCGGTATAGGAGAATTTGCTTGGGTTTTCGTCGCCAGGTTGTAACTCCATTCGACTATAATCGAGCGAACGCCCATCCACGCGAGGCGGCGTGCCTGTTTTCATGCGTCCTGCTTCAAAGCCCAATTGAATCAACTGCTCTGTAATGCCCGTTGCCGCTTTCTCGCCTGCACGACCACCACCAAATTGCTTTTCACCAATATGAATAATGCCATTCAAAAACGTCCCGTTCGTCAAAACCACTGATTTACAAGGAATTGTCAACCCCATTCCCGTCCTCACACCCGTCACTTGATCACCTTTCACCGATAACCCGATAACCATTTCCTGCCAAAAATCAATATTTGGATGGGCTTCCAGCATCATGCGCCACTTATGCGCAAACAACATTCGGTCGCTTTGCGCGCGCGGACTCCACATCGCTGGTCCTTTTGACAAATTCAACATTCGGAATTGCACCATTGTATGATCCGTCACAATTCCAGAATAACCGCCCAAAGCATCTATCTCGCGCACGATCTGCCCTTTAGCCACGCCGCCCATCGCCGGATTGCAAGACATTTGTGCAATGGTTTGCATATTCATCGTTGCTAACAGCACCTTAGAACCCAAATTTGCTGCTGCTACCGCCGCCTCGCAACCAGCATGACCTGCACCTACCACTATGACATCGTATGTTGGAAACATATATTTTATTCAGCTTTTTCCAATTGGATTGCAAAATTACAAAAAAGGCGACTCATTTGCTTGATTGTCAACAACACAAAGGAGAAAATCGTTCTTAGCAACCTTGATTTGATATTTAAAAATCTTATATTTCGCATTATCCAAATCAGAAATGCTCAATTACCAATCATATGAAACATTTACTATTCTTAATATTATTCCTGCCTATTATAAAAATAAACGCCCAACAATTATATCAAATGCCGAAGGATGGCAGTACCCGCTGGTCGAGTTTTGAAAATCCAAAGGCCCGAAAAGGCGCAGGCGGCGCGGAGAACAAATCCGCCAAAGGCCACGCTTTTGAAGGTCTGAAAGCAGGCGCAAGTATTGCTTTACTTGATGTGGAAGGAAGCGGCGTTATTAATCGCATTTGGTTGACGGTGCAAGATCGAAGCCCGGAAATGCTGCGTTCTTTGAAGATTGAAATGTTTTGGGATGGCGCCAGCAAGCCAGCAGTCTCCGCACCTTTGGGCGATTTTTTCAGCATTTCACATGGTCGAATCCTGGCTTTTGAAAATGCCCTGTTTTCAAGCCCCGAAGGGCGTTCGTTCAATTGCATTATTCCCATGCCTTTCCGTAAAGGCGCGCGAATTATTATTACAAATGAATCAAATAAAGATTTGACTCATCTTTTTTATGATATAAATTTTACAATATTAAAATCATTGCCTAAAGCTGCATTATATTTTCATTGCTATTGGAATCGAACAGCCAAAACGACTGTGGGCAAAGACTTTGAGATATTACCAAAAGTAAATGGCAAGGGCCGTTTTCTGGGTGCGAATATTGGCATTATTACAAATCCATTATATGGCGATAGCTGGTGGGGCGAGGGCGAAGTAAAAGTTTATTTGGATGGTGATCAAAACCTGCCTACGCTCAATGGTACCGGCGCTGAAGACTACATTGGCGCGGGCTGGGGCTTGGGTGCCTTTATTCATAATTATCAAGGATGTCCTGTGGTTGACACGGCTACTCGACAATGGTCGATATATCGTTTTCATATTCCTGATCCAATTTATTTTACAGGATTGTAAAGTAACCATACAAGTGATGGGTGGCTATATGCGCGATCAAGTGCGTAATATGGTTAAAAAAGATATTCCGTTACAAGCTGTTACAGTGGATATTGGCGGCAAATTAATCAAATTACTAGAGCCCGGCGCACCGAGCTTATCAGACCCTGATTTTCCTGATGGCTGGGTAAATTTTTATCGAGAAGAAGATTATTGCGCCACTGCTTATTTTTATTTAGATAAACCAGTAAATAATTTACCCGAAATAGTAAATATGGGGCAACGCCTTATAAAAAATTAATAAGAAATGAATGAATCATTAAAATTCAGGCTTTTACATCAATACGATCAACTTGATAATTTAGTTAAAGGTTTATCAGAAAATTTTATACAAACACGCCATAAGCCTGATAAATGGTCGATCCATGAAAATATTGCTCATTTAGCGCGCTATCAAGAGATTTTTATAAATAGACTTGAAAATATTATAAACGAAGAGCAGCCAAATTTTGGAAGATATAATGCCGATGAAGATGATCTTTTTGAAAACTGGGTACAATTATCAATAGAAGATATTATACGTAAAACAAAGGAAATGAGGAATATGACTGTAGAAAAGACATTCAATCTCAACGAGCAGCAGTTGAATCGAACAGGCATGCATCCTAAATTCGGGCGCATGAATATCATAGAATGGACGGAATTCTTTTTATTACATGAAACGCATCATTTTTATACGATATTTTGGTTAGTGCATGAAAATCTTTATGAAAATTAAATTTCCTTTACTACTATTTATTCCTGAATAATTTGCAGAGCAAATCGTCCTTGAAAAATTAGCAAATAGAGACAAATCATGGCGTTTTATTTCTCGCAAATTTGAAGTTATTATTTCAAGTCGCGCTTTATGCGCAGTATGACTATTTCAATAAATTAAATTAAAATATTATGCGACTAATCACCCTGATTCTATTTATCTTTATTACTCAAATATTTTACGCTCAAAATCAATACATTAACTACGATCCAATTGGTTATTGGACAGGGGCAGTTATCCGAAATGGAAATGCCATTCAGATCGTAGAAGCGGAAATCACTCAACAAGGAAGCGATTTGCGAATTTCAATAAGCACGCCGGATCGAGTTTTTTTTCCATCCAGAGCATCCAATATACGAGTTGAAAGCAATATCTGGCGCTTTGAAACACCTTACGGGCCTGCGGAGATGCTTTTTGATTCGGCATACATGGAGCTGCTCGGTACAGCTGGACGGGAACCTTCCCTGCTCAATTTTCACTTGAAAAAAAGTTTGCGGCCCAATCGACCAAGCATTTCCGAACGCGAGCTAAGCTTCAACAATAATGGCTTTGAATTTGGTGGAACGCTTTATCTTCCTGCGCATTACGAACGCCCTTTGGCTTGCGCCATTTTGGTACACGGTCGCAGCTGTGGTGCGCGCAATTCGTTTGCTGGACAAGCCAGAAAGCTCGCGGAATATGGGATCGCAACGATTGCATTCGACAAGCGAGGCAGTAATGTAACGGGATTTGATTGTAATAAAATCACTGCCGAAATGCTTGTCGGTGATGTGTTGGCCGTTATTAAAAAAGCAGCGGAGCAACCAGAAATAGATGCCAAGCGCATCGGTATGATTAGCAATAGCGCCGGTGGCTGGATTGTGCCACGCGCAGCCCGCGAATCCAAAATTGATATTGCATTTTTAGTGACAATGGTTGGGCCCTCCACCAGCGTTAAAGATCAGCAATTGGATTGCATACAAGCCTATGGCGCGAATCAGGGATTTACAGCGCAAATGATCAAAGATGCTAAGCATTACACGGAACTGATGTTTGCTACCAATAATCTGGATCAAGTGTTCGCTGAAATGCAAGAATTACTAAAAAAAGCCAGGGCCGAGCATTGGGATATTGTGCTGGAAAGTTCAGATATTCCGGCCTCAGCGGCGGACATTAAAAACCTTTGGGTGCAGCGATTTGACTGTGATCCGGCGGCCGACCTGAAAGCATTCAAAGGTCCATTTTTGTCTATCCTGGGTGAAGCGGATGATATCGTGCCTTACCAGAGTCAAATCAAGCGTTTTGAAGAAATTTTCCGCGAAAGCGGCAAAGAAAATTATAGAATTGCGGTGATGCCAAATGCCGGACACGACTTAGGACATCGCGGATTGATGCGTGATTTGGGGACTCATCCAACACTCAATACAAACCTGCAATACCTCAAGTATCCTCGTGTTGCATCTGATGGAAGTATTGAAATTATTGACTTTTTGCGCCAATATGATTTTATTCCTGAATAGTTTATGATGTATTCTTTAAAAATTTGAGTGCCAGCGCTAAAAATGCTGGCACTTTTTTTAAGTAGGCAAATAAAAATTTACTACATTATGTAATATTTTAAAAAACCTGCATTTGACATAAAAATGTCCTAGCGCTCTTCAAAAACGGAATTTGGAAAATTCCATATAAAGCCGCATATTTGGCTAAATCCTTGAATTTAAAAGCGACTCATGTGCGGACGTTTTTCATTTTCCACCTCGAAAGAGAAATTGCAGCAGCAGTTCGGTGAGATCGAAACAGGCAGTAATCTGCGCATTAATTTTAATGTAGCGCCGACGCAGCATTCGTATGTGGTGACCAACGACAGCCCCAATCGCTTGCAATACATTACCTGGGGTTTGATTCCGCACTGGTCGAACGACGGCAAAAACACTGGAAAGCTCATCAATGCTCGCATGGAAGGCATTGCCACCAAACCTTCATTCCGATTACCGATTCGCAAGCGGCGCTGCTGGGTGATCGCGGATAGCTTCTACGAATGGCGCAAGGATGGCAGCCAGAAAATTCCTTACCGCATCCTGCTCAAAAACGGCGAACTCTTAGTAATGGCGGGCATTTGGGATGTGTGGTACAAGGGCGATTACGCGATCAAAAGCTTTTCAATCATTACCGCTCCGCCTAATAAAGAAATGTCGCCTTTTCATGACCGAATGCCGATCATTTTTACTGACAAAACGCAGCAACAGCGCTGGCTGGAAGACATTGATGTGGACGAAGTGCTCACTTTAATGAACACGCCTAAAGACGATATTCTCAATATTTATCGCGTATCCGAAAAAGTGAATTCGGTCATCAACAACTCATCGGAACTGCACGAGCCCGTGCCGGAGACGCCGAAATTATTCTGAGAAAATAGGCTTTTGACGATAGACATTAGATTATTTTGTAATATAATTTACTTGTAAATTTTTATAAATAGATTTGTCAAATGCGCAAAATCTATCGTTTTTTGCAGCAAAAAAATGCGAGCCGTCATCCAGCGCGTCAGTGAAGCTTCCGTTACGATTAATCATCATATCAAATCTCAAATTGGAGAAGGATTATTAATATTGCTCGGCATAGAAGATGCTGATAATGAAGAAGATATAGATTGGTTATGCAAGAAAATCAGTCAGTTGCGCATTTTTAATGACGAAGCAGGCGTGATGAATAAATCCGTGATGGAAATCGGCGGCGAATTGCTCGTGGTGAGTCAATTTACATTGCACGCCAGCACCAAAAAAGGCAACCGCCCCTCGTACATCCGTGCCTCCAAGCCCGACTACGCCATTCCTATGTACGAACGCTTTGTAAAAATATTACAAATAACTTCTGGCATACCCGTACAAACCGGTGAATTCGGCGCCGATATGAAAGTAAGATTACTCAATGATGGTCCGGTGACGATTGTAATGGATTCCAAGAATAAGGAGTAGATTTCCCTCAATGCCATTGCTCATCCAATGACTCCAGCACAAAAGACCAGAGCATCTCATAAGGCACCGGCTCCACCTCTGCTATTTGATTCGCCACCTGAATGGGTTTGGATTGAAGCTTTTTCCAGAAAGGCTCTGCTTTTCGCAATACCGCTTTTTTGTGGAAACTGCCATCGGGCAAAGTGAGCAACATCCGAATAAAACAATGACTGCGGAAGGTATCATCCCGCCGTAAGTAGCGGTGTGTATAGGTTTTGAGCGATTCGGTTTTGTCTATAATTTCATTATATCGCTGCTCATGCAAAAGAAAAAGGACCTGAAGGATAAGGATAGAAATATTTATTCCTTGTTTGTCTTTGGAATACATCGGCACATCGTTGACAAATTTGCTGATGCGAAATTTTTTCAGTGGGTTTCTTTCATCAGGGATTTTCTTTATAGAAATAAAGTAGTAAATGTAAGCCTCATAGATTTTCCATCTTTCTGATAAGTTTTTTGGGAGTTTGTCATATTCTGAGTTATTTCTTGCATCAATATAGCAATCATAGGCATCTTGAAATCTAACTGTATGTAAAGAAAGTATCATAGAATATTCTAAAGCCAAAAACCAATTACTCGATCCTTGGTCAGTCAGTTTTAGGAATTCAGGTATTGTTTGCCATGCCTCTTTATACATCTTTAATTGTGTATAACAGATAAATTTTCTAAGCATAAATGAAAAAGAAACATTCTCAGGAACGATCTCTTTCTTTGTTTCAAAATAAGACAAAGCCTCTTGACATATTCCTAATAATTTTGAGTATTCGTTGGCAATTTCGTACCGAATGGAATGCACCAAATAGGCTAGGTAATTTAAGGTATAGGAAGTAATTTCAGGATTTTGGGTGATTACTCTAAGTTCATCTGAATAACGCTTTGCATCCTCTACAGCTCCAGGCCGATAGCCTTGTGCTTTCGTAAAATGCACTCTAAGATGATTATAATAACTGCTTGCAATATTTTCCGCTTGTAAAATATCTAAGTACTTTTTTGACATTAAATCGTACTCTTCAAATTTTTTCAAATCCCCATCAATAGTTGCATAATGCCTGCTAAGTACTTGTGCAGTCGAAAATACGACATCTGTGATATCAAATTGTATAGCATTCTTCAATAATTTTTCTGCTAAAGGGATAGCCGCTTTCCTCGCAAAATTGGCGAGTAGTATCTTAACGGCAGCTGATTGCTTATAGGCAGTGTAATACGCTTTATTATATTCACTAAGATTTGGCTGATTGATATCGATAAAAAAGAGCGTATTTATTAGTCTATTTTTCAACTTTTTTTTGAGTCTACTGCTATAAAATTGGGCATTGTCACTTTCTCGGAAAAAATGCTCTATTATTTGATTATCATCTTCTATTTCTTTGTCGGCTATCTTTTCATAAAGTTTCTGGGATTGACTTCGTCGATTTTTAGGGTTTCCTATTACGTCAATTTGTTTGACTTTATTCTTAGAGATGAACCCAATAAGTGCTTTTAATTCCTCCATATCGAGCAAATTTTCGGTCAAAATTAAAAAACTTCTCTCAAATTAAAGTATTGTAATACAAATATTTAAACTTATTTATGTCCAATTTTAAAAAAATCTGATTTGTATTAATATGTGAAAATAGTTTAAGCTCTTATTCTCCAATATATATAGTTTTAAACTAAAATTTAAAAAGTTTAAAACTATAACAAAATGGGTACTATCATCGCATTATTCCTTGCAGCATTTGCAACTTTTACACCAATTACACTTAACAACGCTAGCTCAAAGACTCAGTTCTACTACCTATACTCCAACTGATTATTCTGTGTCAATGATGACCTTGAAATGGTCGTCAATGATGATCTTGGAATTTAGTATTGCTTTAGAAATTGAATTATTAGCTATGAGAATAGATAGATCATGGAAAATCTATTCGAGAAAATAGCAAGATTCAGCAGATATTTATAGGTATATATCACTGATTAACAATAGTTTAAATTTCATTCACTTGAAAAATCAAGTATTTTTATTGTGTTAAATCTGGCAATTATCAGTTTCGGTATTATTGTTTATGTGATATAAATTTGTATTGTGTTTGTGATTAGAACGCTTTGTACAAGTGGACAAGGTTTTTCCTCCTTATTACTAAAAAATATTTGGCAAAACAGCCAAAGCATCAGGCAGCATTCTATTTACCGGGCAATGGGTCTGATGCTTTTTGCCAAGTGCTATGTTGTGAATATTGACCGCTTCATTAAAGTAGTCAATAATTCTGTGCATTCCATTTATTCAAAGAACTGATTTTCAGTTTTTTATGTTTTTCTTTTCGGAAAAAGAAAAAGAATCTTTTATGTTAAAATAATGCGCTTTTGTATTGCTTTTTAGAAAAAGCACCTGTATATTTGTATTGTGTTTGTGATTATACAAGAGCGTTATTTAGAACAATCGTTCTTCCTCTTTTTTCTCTACGTAAATTATTTGGCAAAACAATCCAGACATCAAGCGCATAGCCTTCCCGGGCAGCTGTGCTTGATGTTTTTTTATTTGTGTTTGATTGTGTTGTTTGGAACTTAAGTATTTTAGGATTGTAGTCAATTTTACCTTCGGTCACTTATAACCAGAAGCCTACTTCCTTCAAGGATGTAAAGATTTTTGTCTTATTTTTCACGAGTAAATACTTGATGGGATATACACCGCATCAAGAAGCGTATCGCAAAGGTAGTATTTATTTTGTTGATTAACAGCAAATAGTGAGGATATTTTCGACGAGCGTGCGGTCATTTCAGTTAAAAACAAGCAGCCCTTCTTGAAAGAAATATTTATTGGTACGATTAGACTAGTGAGTGCAAAGTAGGGCTGCCTGATGTGTTAACGCCTATATCATCAAACTACCCTAAGAACGAACGAAGCTTTTTATTTGCTGCCTGCTATCTTTCAGATTTTTTATAATCCGCCACAATTTTTTTGAGTTCTTCCAGATAACGCTGCTTTCGTGGGGTGCGACGGCGCAGGTTGGTGCGTGTAAAAAAAGTATGTTTTTCAAGAAAATTCACTTGCAGGCGATTCCAGGCTTCTTCGGTTTCCAAAATATTATAAGCTTTTAATTCTTCGTATAAAGTAGCGCCAATCGTGTAAAAATCATCCCTGCCCAGGTAGTCCAAATCCGCATCGCAAAGGATTTGTTCTAAGAAATTGCGTGGCGTTTGCGGAATTTTGGTCGCCATGATCATACCGCATATTTTATGAACTTCTGCAAGGGTATAATCATAAGCAGGTAAATATTGCGCTGCCAATTGACAACCTAATGTTTCGTGTTCTTTATTGCTAATCGTAAAACCTGAATCGTGAAAAAGCGCAGCAGTCTTGAGTAGCATGGCTTCGTAAGGTGGAATGCGCTCAGAATAGCAAAGCTCTTCTGTAGTATAAAGCACATCAATAGTATGGTGCAAACCATGATAGGTGAGCCGATCGGAAAGCTCTCGCTCGAGCTTGTCCAGGATAAAAGCCTTAACAGCATGATAGTTCATGGCGGCGAAATTTGTTGCGCCGTAGCTCACCCCAGGTTGCCTCCCCGGTGCTATGCTTGATTTGGCGTTGTTTTCTCTTTTTAAAATAATATATCAAAAACTATAATAAATGCTACCTAAAGAAAAAGACGTTTGAACGCTTCAAATTATTGCATCCGTAGCTATTTGTTACTTCTGAATCAAAAGTTAAACGTCTTAACAATTATTTTGCAAAAGTTAATTTATACTTCAAAAATACAGTTTTACGACAATTGATCTGAAAAATTCATTAAATCGTCGTCGGTGCGCAATAATGCGTCGAGTTTCCTGTTTATTATTTTATCTGATTAAAAATTATATATCAATCCAAAAGCCGCTCTATGACCCAACCGCTACACTTTTAATGACGATGAGACTTTGTGAAAAGGAGACTTGGTAACAATGGCTCGGACGCATTCAAATCAACAACCGAAAGTTTCCAAAACAAAACAGGAAAGGAAAACAGCAGGTGATACCCAATCCAATTGCATAAGCGGGCAATCCTGACTACACACAGATAAGCTTTCGGTGGAGGCTTTTACAATCAAAAACCCGGTCTTAATATGAGATTGCTCCTAACTATGTTAGCGGTGGTTGCATCGGTCACATTTCTGCAAGCCCAACAGGGTAAATGCATCAAAGGCAACTGTCTGAATGGCTATGGCGAATACCTTTTCCCCAACGGAGATGAGTATAAAGGGGATTTCCTGAATGGTAAAATCCAGGGACAAGGTATCCTTTTGTTCAAAAATGGCGACAAGTACCTCGGCGCTTGGGCCAACCAGCAACGCCAGGGCCGCGGGCGGCTCGTCTTTGTAAATGGGGATGAATACATCGGCGAATTTTTCCAGGATAAATTCCATGGCGAAGGAAAATTGACCTTCATCAATGGCAATCGCTATGAGGGTACATTCAAAAATAATGTCTTTGAAGGATTTGGTACTATGTACTACAACGATGGCTCGCATTATGCGGGGCTTTGGAGCAATGGCAAACGCGAAGGCGAAGGCACAATGCACTTAACCAATGGCGATACGCTGAAAGGAGAATGGAAAGATGACCAATACCAGGCGGAATGGGGGCGCGTGACGGTGCAAGGCGATACCGCTAATTTGCGCAACTGCAATATAAACTTCTGTGCTACCGGCTTAGGCAAATATCAATATCAAGATGGTACTCGATTTGTTGGGGATTTTTTAGATGGAAAGCCTGAAGGCACTGGCATTGTCTATTTTAAAAGCGGCAACCGCTATGAAGGTCAGTGGCGAAAAGATTTGCCCAATGGCAAAGGTGTGATGCACTATTCTGACGGAAATATCCTGGGCGCTATCTGGGAAGCAGGTACACCGACAAAAGAACTTTTCAGGGATGTAAGCAATGAAAAAAGCAGTGCCGTACTTATTGACTATGACCGCGAAGTCAAGATATGGGCGGTGGTCATCGGCGCGGCACGATATGGTTATATGCCAACTTTGCGCTACACCGACGACGACGCTTACCAGATTTTTGCTTTTCTGAAAAGCCCGGAAGGTGGCGCATTGCCTGATAATCAGGTGCGTTTACTCATTGATGAAGATGCCACGCGCAGCAATATTATGTACGCAATGCGCTCGATTTTCACACGTGCCGATGAGAATGACGTGATTTTGTTTTATTTTTCTGGACATGGCGTCGAAGGCGCTTTTTTGCCAATTGATTTTGACGGTGCGAATAATTCTTTGTATCACACCGAAGTACGCGATTTGCTGATGTCAAGTCGGGCCAAACACAAAATCGTAATAGCGGACGCCTGCCACTCAGGGGGATTGTTTGAATATAAAAACCCGACTCAATTGGAAATCCAGAAACTTTACAAGGCTTTTGACGATAGCCGAGGCGGCATGGCGCTGTTCATGTCATCGAAAGGGGAAGAATATTCCCTGGAAGATGGGGGTTTGCGTTCCGGTGTGTTTAGTCATTTTGTAATTCGCGGTTTGAAAGGCGAAGCCGACCAGAATAACAATCAAATTGTCAATATTCAAGAGTTATTTAATTATGTTTATCGCCAGGTGCGGAGATATACTGCCAACGTGCAAACACCTACCATTTCAGGAAAGTACGACCCGGAGATGCCTGTGGCCTTGGTAAGAAGACCTTGATTTGAAACTTAAAAAATGAAATTTGAGATAAGAAATTAGAAAAATCTTCAACTATTAAAGGTTATTTGTCATTACCTTAGATGAAAATAATTTCCAAGCTTGATATTCTACATTTGTGAATTGAATATACTATGAATCATAATTTTATAATGTAATGTGGCGTATTTCTAAAACATACCACACATATTAGATTCAATATATATATTCAAAAGCTAATATTATAATGCATTAAGTTATCTGAAGGAATTTTATGAAGACAATTTTTACCCTACTTGCATTAACGTTTTTCACTATATCTTTTGCGGAAGCCCAGTGTATTTCGGGCGATTGCCAGAATGGCAAAGGCGCGATGATTTTGTCCGATGGCGGTAAGTATATCGGCGAATTTAAAGACGGCGAAATTACTGGCGAAGGCGCTTGTTATTACGAAGATGGCAGTGTGTACCAAGGTCAATGGCTCAAAGGCTACCCACATGGTAAAGGGGTGATGGTTTATCAAAATGGCACGCGCAAAGAGGGCGACTGGCGCAAGGGCAAGTTGATGAAAGAAGAGGAAATTTCCGTAGAAGAATTTGTACAAAAAGGGCGCGACTCCAATCAAACAGGCTGTATATCAGGCGATTGCATCAATGGCCAAGGCATTTATATTTACCCAAGCAAGGCGGTGTATATTGGCGAGTTTCAAAATGGCGAAATACATGGAGTTGGCGTTTGTTATTATTCAGACGGCAGCAAATACCAGGGCGAATGGCAATTTCGCTATCCCGATGGAAATGGTACGAAAACTTTTCAAAATGGTACACGGCGCACGGGGCTTTGGAAAAAAGGGCAACCTGTAGATAATGCCGGCAATTTCCTTTTGTCGTTGGGCAAGGATACGCCTTCCGAAACCGCTGATATTCAATCAGGCTGCCTTTCTGGCAATTGCAATGCTGGTCAGGGAATCTTTGCTTATCCCAATGGCAGTAAGTATGAAGGTCAATTTCGCAATGGCAAGCCCGAAGGTATTGGTACTTTCTTTTATATCAATAATGATCGCTACCAGGGTAGTTTTAAATCTGGATTTCCGCACGGAAATGGCATTTTATACAAAGCGGACGGACAAACCAAAAAAGGCTTGTGGCGTGATGGCGAATACATCGGAGAAACAATGGCCGTGCAACCAACTCGAACTGGCTGTATTTCAGGCAATTGTACAAATGGCACTGGCACTTATACTTTCAAAAATGGGGCGACTTACTCCGGGCCTTTTCTCAATAACCTTCCGCATGGCAAAGGCATAGTCGAATATACGAATGGCGAACGCTACGAAGGCGAAATAGCAGCCGGAAGTTTCAATGGCTTCGGCATACTTTATCTGGAGGACGGCGGCAAAGTAAGTGGCTATTGGCGCGATGGCGCATATCAGGGAACGCATAATCCTTATGTGCTGCGTGATGATGCGACCGAACCAAGCATCACTCAACCGAGGCCTGGCTTGAAAATTTGGGCGGTCATTGTGGGCGTAGCTGCTTATAATCATATGCCCGCTTTGCGCTACACCGATGATGATGCTTACCGCATCCATTCTTTTCTTCAAAGCCCGGCGGGTGGGGCATTGCCAGATGAGCAAATCCGCATTTTGATTGACGAAGAAGCGACGCTTGCCAATATCAAGTCGGCGATGGACGAGGTTTTTGGGAAAGCCGGCCCAAATGATATGGTGATGCTTTATTTCTCGGGCCACGGATTGAAAGGATCGTTCTTACCCATTGATTTTGACGGCTTTAACAATAAACTTTTGCACGAAGATGTGGCCGCCATTTTAAAGAAAAGCCCAGCCAAGTATAAGCTTTGTATTGCCGATGCTTGTCATTCGGGGAGTTTGTTGGCGATGCGCAGCGCTTCTGCACAAGCCATCCTTACCAGTTATTATGAAACGTTGGCGCAAGCCGAACCCGGCACCGCGCTTATTATGTCGTCCAAATCCGAGGAAACTTCACTGGAATCAAGCGGTTTGCGACAAGGCGTGTTCACGCATTTTCTCATTCGAGGCTTGAAAGGAGAAGCGGATAATGATGGTAATAATATTGTAAGCGTAGAGGAGTTATTTAGTTTTGTATTTGATAATGTGCGTAATTACACAGGCTACCGCCAATCACCAGTGATTATGGGCGATTATGATAAAAAAATGCCGGTGGGTATGAAAAGATAGTAGCGCCGATTGGCAATCGGCGAAAAATTAAAAGCTTACATTTCTCCTGTCAACAAAGTTTGTAATTGCTTTTCATGTTTTTTACTAAGTGGAATGGAAATAATCCATAATAGATTATAAGCAAGGCCTGCAAAAAAGCCAGAAAAAGGTGCATCCATAAGAAAACCAATAAAAGCAATAAGAACAGATACAGCGGCTACCAACATTACAACTTTTACTTGAATAATAGAAAATCGAGTTAAAGTTATTTCCACTTCATTTAGTTCTAATAAATCTTTTTGCTTAAAAGCGTGTAAATAAAGTAAATAAAAAATGAAAAATATTCCTAAAAATCCCAATCCATAAATTATCATTAATAAAGGCATATCATTAAAGCTTATCATTTGAGACAATTCACCCATCTTTTGCCAAAAGCCTTCAAAGCCCAGCAGCCATCCTCCAAAAAAATACATAAACTGTAAAAGCCAGGTCATCAAGAACTTGAGTGGATAAGCATAAAATAAAGTCAAAAAAAGCAGCACTAGATTGAGCCGAATCGTGTGCTTATCATACAATCCATATCGCAGAAAAAACACCGTTTGCTGATGCCAAATACTGTAAATAAAAATCATGCAAATAAATAAAGGTACGGCATCATATACAAATTGAAGTAAATCATTAAAATTTTTAGGTACGCTGGTGGCGATCAATAAAATGGCAATTGCAAGCGCAAACACCCCGTCGCTCAAGCTTTCCAGGCGATGACCCTGCCCGCCGCGAACGATAAAATGACGCAGTGATTCCGGCTGTAATAATGCTTTGCGGTCAAGCATAAATTATTTAGTCTATTATGCATTGGAGTTAAAAATACAATATTTATTAATAATTATATCATTTTATTGAACAAGTCGATAAGCGACAAGAAACTCCAGCCCCATACCTCGATATTGCCCGAAATCGCCAACATTATAAGAGCCCAACGCTCCAATGCGCCAGTAGCTATCCTTAGCAAAATTGCTAACCGTGATAAGCCCCAATTGTATAGCGATTGTTTGATTCGTAGAATAAGTAATGGCCGCCCAAAATGCTTCCGGCTTTTCCATTTTTGCTTGAATATTGAAATTAGTGAGATTTGGCACACCATAATTCATCCATGCGGTAGGCTCTATAAAAAAATTGTCGTTGACCAATCGCGCGCCAAGCATAAAGTTGATGTGCATTTTACGCTGCCAATTGGCTAAGGTATTGCTTTCTTGAATCACTAATTTTGTCGGAAAAACTTGCTGCACCGCTCCGCCGAAGAAAAAAGCATTTTCAGAAGTGTAACTTTTGCGACGTGTTCCGGCATAAGTGGTATAAAAGAAACCCGCGCCAGCATTGAAGCTCAGGGCGCTGCTCTCTCCTATCGGCACCAATTGATCGTCGGGGTCGTTGACTACAATTTCCAAAGCATCTACGAAATACTGACTGGCGTTGACCGTTGCTCCGATGGAAGCCTGATCGTTGCGATTGAATCCTAATTGAAATTTATAAGCATAATTAAAAGCAAGCGTGGAAAATTTCAAAGGCTGGATATTATCATGCGTGAACACTCCGCCAATGCTCATTTTTTCTTTTTCAAATGGGTACTGCGCAGCGATAATCGCCGTGCGCGGCGCATTTTCAAAGCCAAACCATTGCTGGCGATAATCAGCGGATACTTCCCAATAATCGTAAAGCCCCGTCATTGCTGGATTCCAGGCAAAATTTAATTCTCCAAAAGGGCTGAGATCAGGGAGCTGTTGGCTATAACCCAAAACGGGGAGGATGATAAAGAAGAGTAGAATTCTTTTCATGTCAATTCTGGTTTTTGCGAATCGCCGAATGCCATTTCCCATAAGGAAGCCAATGGCTCGACGCTACTGTCTTAAGATCGTTAGTGTTTGTTTGATCTCGCCATTGCGGAAGGCCAGCACGTAAAAATAATTACCCGTTGGCAAAAGCTTACCTTTGTAGGTGCCGTCGAAGCGCTCTTCATCGTCCTGGTAGTTCAGCTTGTTGTAAATCAAATCACCCCAGCGGTTATAGACTTTCAATGAATTGACGCCGTATTTGGCAATGCCTTCAAACTCAAGCGTATCATTTTTGCCATCTCCGTTCGGAGTTATCATATTTACCGCTTTGATATCCAAAGGATTATTTGCAACCATTACATTGATGGTGTCCAATTTTTCACAACCATTTACATCGGTAATCATCACAAAATAACTGGTACTATCCTCGGGCATCGTAGTCGGATTGGCGATTCGATTGTCACTAACTGGGTATTCTGTCAAAAACCAGAAATATTCAACTCCCCCACTGGCGCTCAGTTCCAGGGTTTCCCCGGGCCCGATACAGGTGTCCGGCATGGCACTGGAGGTTATTTCAAACACTTGAATGGCAATGCTGGCGGTATCCGAGCCACAATCACTGGAAACGGTCACAGAATAGGTAGTTGCTACCTTGGGTCGAGCCACCGGATTCGCAATATTTAATGCGCTAAGTGTTCCCGATGCATCCTGCCATTGAAATAGATCCCCGCCTGAAGCCGTCAATCTGATGGAATCTCCTGGGCATACTGCATTGCTCTCTACCTGAATCAATGCTTGGATATTGGCGCCTGACAAAATCCGTATGGTGTCAGAAGCGGTACAGGCTGGCGAATTGCTCACGGTCACGCTATAAATTCCGATTTGATTCACCGAAATCGAGCGCGTTGTAGCACCATTCGACCATTGATAATTAGAAAATTCTCCCGCATCCAACATCAGATTTTCGCCAGTACAGAGGTACATTGTATCGGCTAAGTTTAAAGTTGGTGCATCGCTTGCTTCGATTGTAAAATCGGCATTTGCCTCGCAATCATTGGTGTCCCGCACGATCAATTCGTAATCGCCGGGAGCAAGATTATTTATTTGATTACTATTGGTAAATCCTCGTCCGATATTAAAACGATAGGGTGCCGTACCGCCCGAAACACTTACCGTTACTGAGCCGGAAGGCGTATCGCAAGATGCATCCATTATGGAAACATCCTGAATTTGTAGCGCCGCTGCCGGTTGTTGAATTGTCAAAGTAGAATCCAAAAGAATCGCATTATTCCCATCTCGAATTTCAAAAGTATAAGTTCCGGGACTCATGTTGGCAATATCTTCCTGCTGGGATTGAAAATTATTTGGCCCCATCCAGCGAATCGAAGCGTTATCAGGTCTGCCTACAATGGTCGTAGAAATTGCGCCATCATTGTCACCAGTGCAATCTATATCCTTGACATTGAAAATTACGCTGAAAGCGCCCGCCACTGCTACAATTCCATTTTGCTGGTTGACCGTGACATCTTCAAATTTATTCGGCTCATTGGTCGCTCGAAATACCTGAATCGCCAAAGGTGTACCCGAGATATTCACATTCGTCTGATCGCCGGCATTGCCGTTCACAAAAAACTTGAGTTGAACGATAGATCTGCCATCGGCAAGCGTTTGACCCGTGCCTTGCACATCAAACCAGGAAAAACGAAGATTACCATTGGCCGCATCCGAGTTGCCAATAGCTACAAATGGAAGATTCGTCTCTTGAAAGGAAACATATCGAATGACATTGGGATTCCAGTTAATAGAAAATTGCGCACTGACAATTTGAGTAAATTGACGCGCAATAATATCTAAACGAAGCGTATCGCCACTGTTTACAATAGTATCGGGTAGTTGCAGCACGAGCGGCTGCTGTGCAAATAATGGTGTAAATGTCAACAAAGCCCAAATGTTGACGATGAGCTTTAATTTTTTCATAAGCCTGTTCAAAGCGCTTTATAATTCCTCTAATTTTTCTAAACGGCTGAAACGCAATCTTATTGAGGCAAAGCGCCGTTCGTTCGGTTTGGGATAATTTTTTGGATCTCGGAAGTCAGATGTGAGATGTCAGATTTTTACCAGTCTGACATCTCTGCTCTGACATCTCTATTCTATAATAACCATACTCTTCGTATCTGAAAAATCGGCGGTGCGTAAAGTGTAATAATAAACACCATCAGCAAGCGATTGCTTGGGCACTTCGATGCGATTGTACCCGCGCATAAAATTACCGCTGTATTTTCGTACCATTTTGCCCAATTGGTCAAAGATAATCAAGTCTGCTTGCATATCCGAAGGCAAATCAAAGCCAATGAATGCCTGTTGCGCGAATGGATTCGGCACGTTTTGGTACAGCTTATAGCTGATCGCCGACTCATTTCCAGGATTCAAAATGGCGCTGCCTTGTATGGTCAAAACTACATCCATCGGAGTTGCTTCATTTGTATAAGCTTCAGCGCGAATAAATCTTGAATTTACTTCAAGCGTATTCGACAGATTTTCAATAGAATGCAACACCCGGAAACGCAAGGTAAACAACACTTCATCCGAATTCACTGAAACGCCTTCGCCACGCAAATCGAACCAGCTCAAGCGCAGTACACCATTTTCAACTTCGGTCGCACCGACTGCTAATTTTGCCAATGCAGGATTGGACGATGGTACGACGTCTATAAATGCTAGTTTATTTACATCAAAAGATAGCCCCATTTGGTAGCTGGCGATTTGCTCAAAATTGCTACTCGTCACCGGAATTTCGACAATACCATTGGCATTCAAGAATTTACTTATAGCGAAAATTGCAATATGTCGTTATTCCTTGGAGAAGTCTGATTACCCACAATCGCAACTGGATTGGCGTGCCCCAGAATATCGCCCACTTTTACCCCGATAAAATCAGAAATCGTATCCTTGGTCAGCATCAAAGTATCACAATTGTAGTAAGGGAATACGTTTGTTGCTGTGAACTCAGTAGGCATGGGCGAACCTGCTTTTACAAAAACCCAGGATGGACATTGTCCAAAATCCTGGCTAGTGCCAATGATAAGCCGCTGAATCAGGAATAAATCGAGCGAGCTGAACTGCCCATCGCAATTGGCATCTCCGGCGATAATTTGATACGGCGAAACAATTTCCAAAGGTTCCATCCCTAAGATAAATCGCTGTCCCGCAAAAAGGGCGTACGTCGAAAGCCCATTTTCTGCTTGGGCTATGCGCTTTGGTTCTACGCGATACATTTCGCTGACCGTTAAAGCCGGCAATTCGTAATGCCCATTTTCGTCGGTCACTTTCATCAGAGAAGTCGCGCCATGCGTCGCGGTCACCTCCACGGATGGCAAGCCTGCGCCCCAGTAAGTGGTTACTTCTCCAGCGATTTTGGCTGTATTGGCAACGCTCACAATTCCTGAAGAAATAGAATACGGTACGGTCGAAGGCGTACCATTATTCATGCCGCCCAATTCAATAGTCAACGGAGTTCCAATAATATTTAAAACCGCTGAAGCGCCTTGATTTCCAAGTATTTGCACTGCTACATAAAACAGGATTTGACCAGGGCCACAAGGAACGCCGCTACCGCTATTATTGAAATAACTAAAGGTTTGGTTGTTGGCATTGTATTGTGGTGACATGGAGCCAGGGATAATGCCTGAAACAACTGCCACTGCCGGATTGCTAATGTTTAGTGATCCGGCGAAGGATACGAGTGAACCTGTAACACAATTTTCAATCGTTACCGGAACAAAAATGATCGCACCAGTCGCACCGGAAAGGTCTTTCACATCAATCAACGCAGCATTGGCAGGGATTCCCACTGTCACGGTTTTGCAAATGGATTGCGAACCGCAAGTGTTGGTCACCGTCAAACAAGCTTGATAAGAAGCATTATTGCCATAAATATGCGAAGGATTAGAGTTATTAGCATTGCTATTGTCACCAAAAGCCCAAGCATAAGTACCCGGAGAGGATTGATTTATAAATGTAACCGTTGTGCCGTTCACCGAATAAGAGAAATTAGCAACCGGTTGTTGATTAGAATTGGTAACACTCATTGTCTTGGATTGGCTACAGCCGCCATTTTCGGTCACTTTCACCGTATACGTACCACTCGGCAAGTTAGGGATTGTATAAGATGAACCATTCACTGTTGCAGAACTGCTGCTTGGGCGCTCCATTCTACCGTGAAAGGTCCTGCCCCGCCAGTGATAGATAGTTGTAATTGACCATTTTGCCCACAAGTGCCATTGGTCACCGAAGCTGAAATGCTCAAGGCGCTTGGGCTGGCAAAGACCTGCAAGGTTTCGCTATCTGAAGTGCCATTGGCGCTGCTCACCGTTACTGTGTAAGTACCCGGAGGCAAATTTTGAATGGTGATGCTATTGCTACTAGTCATTGCTGAGCCGGTAATGCCTGCGCCCGACCAGGAAACGCTGTAATTAGGCGTGCCGCCACTGATATTTACAAGAATTGCGCCAGTCGTGCTGCAAGTATTGCCAGTTTGCGAAGTAGAAATGCTGACAATATTTTCAGTTATTGTGATTGTAATTTGCTGTGAAACCGTACAGCCGTTATTGGCAGTCACGGTTACATTGTATTGCCCTGCTGGGAGGTTGGAGATTTCGACAAGCCCAAGATTATTAGCTATTACATTGGTTGTTGCCGCTCCACTCAATGCAATAGTGAAAGGCGCAGTACCTGCCGTGATATTCACATTAATTTTGCCAAGCTCGCTTTGATTACCGTTTACGCCTGCGATGGTAGCGACTAAATTTCCAGCACCGCCGCCCGTGAGCGTTATATTTTCTATCTCAACACAGCCTTTAATATCGGTGACGGTGATGGTATAATTACCAGCCGAAAGGTCTGGAATGGTATAAGCATTGCCTGAAACCGTTGTCATTCCTGTTTCCTGGCCCGACCACGCCACGGTGTAGTTAGGCATACCTGTAAGCGTCAGCGCAATAGAACCTTCCTGATTACAAGCAGGATTATTCGGTGTAGCCGAAAAGATATTGATCGGCGTGTCAAATACCATTACCATCGTAGATGCGTAGCACCAGTTTTTATCCTTTACGGTAATTGTATATTTGCCAGGAGGCAAATCCTTGATTTCGTAAGCATCGATTTGAGTAGTATCCGAGCCATTTTCAGGGCCTTCCCAGATGATTACATAGGGCGCCATGCCGCCAATAATATCTGTCCAAATCGTGTTGTACTGCCCACAATCATTAACAATCAAGGCTGTTTCAATCGAAATGCCACCTTGCTCGTAGCCGACGGTGACCGTTTGGGTACTCATACAGCCATTGGCATCGGTAACTTTGACAGTGTAGGTGCCTTCGCTGAGGTTTTCAATCAGGAACATATTTCCAGATGTAGAAGCCGAACCAGGCGTCGGGCCTGTCCAAACGATTTGATAAGCAGGAGTGCCACTCACAAAATTAAGCTTGATCGAACCGAGGGTTTCGCAAATCCTATTCGTAGGCGTTGCTTCGAATAAACTTGCAGGCGTTTCAAACACCATGATCATCGTAGAAACAATACACCAATTGGCATCTTTTACGGTAATCGTGTATTTGCCGGGAGGCACATCCTGTATTTCAAATCCTTGATTATTCGTTGACATGGAGCCACTTACAGGGCCTTCCCAAGTGACCATATAAGTAGGTGTGCCGCCTGTAATGTCTATCCAGATCGTATTGTATTGCCCACATTCATTGACGATCAAAGAAGCATTTACCATAAGTCCACCTTCGGTGACAACCACTTGAACGGTCTTAGTATCGGTGCAGCCTTTTGAGTCTTTTACGGTAATCGTATAAGTTCCAGCAGGCAGATTTTCAATCGTGTACATATTAGCACTGGTCGTAATAGAACCACTTTGCGGGCCAGACCATGTCACTTTATAGCTCGGCATTCCCCCTGTGAAAGTCACCTTGATAGAGCCAGGGCTTTCGCAAGCGCCATTGGTGACGACAGTGGTGAAAAGATTAGTTGTGCTTGGATGAATGGTAACGGATTTAAATGTCATGCACCAATTGGCATCCTTCACTTGAATATTATAGGTACCGGGCGGCAAATCAGGAATTTCATAAAATGTGCCGGGCGTCGAAGCTTGCCCATTTACTGGCCCTGTCCACATCACTACGTAAGATGGCTTTCCACCGAAAATATTGACTAAAATGCTATTATTGCTGCCGCAACTGCCAGCCGTAAGCGAAGCAGTGAAAGAAAGATTGCTCTCCTGGATAATAACTTGAGTCATTTTACTCACTTCACAACCATTGGCATCAACCACCGTAACCACATAGTTACCAGCATCCAGATTTTCTATTTTAAACCAGTTGGCATTTACATAATATTGTTCGCTCGTCGGGCCTACGATATAAACCTGGTAAGGCTTAGTACCTCCTGTGATATTGCCATGAATAATGCCGTTGGCTTCGCACATTCCATTTTCGGATGTAAGTTCCAGACCAAGCCCGGAAGGGTTGATTTGAATGGTTTTACTCACCACGCACCAATTGGCATCCTTCACCGTGATCGTGTAAGTACCTGGTGGCAAATTATTTGGAAGTGTATAAGAAGTACTATTTGTATTAATGGTGTCGCTGACTGGGCCGTTCCAAATAATCATGAATCCTGGTTTCCCACTCAAAATATTGACAACAACAGTGCTTGAAGTAGTACAATCGCTCTCAGAAGAGGAAACACTAATAGTAAGCTCGGTGGTAGTAACAGTGACCGTTTTGGTATGCGAACAACCTCCTGCCTCTTCTACCGTTACCGTGTAAGTACCTGGTGGCAGATTCACGATATTAAACGTAGAGCTATTGGAAGTTGCCGTGCCATTTTTCGGACCTGTCACCTTGATTTTGTAAGGGCCTGAGCCATTGAAAGTCTTTACAGTAATAGACCCCGGCGCTTCGCAAGCAGCCGGATTCGGTGTAGCCGTAAAGTAAAAATTGTTGCTTCCCTGCTCAATGGTTACATATTTTGTGATTGAACAACCATTCGCATCCACGATATAGAGCTCGTAATTGCCTGGAATCAATTCACTAAGTGTAAAAGTTGAACTTATCGCTTGGAAAACACCATCCGCAGCTCCACTTAAATAAATTTTATATGGCGAAGTACCATTATTTACAGTCACTTTCACTTTACCATTTTCTCCGCAGGAGGCATCGGTCACGACGGTTTGGACAGTGAGGTTGCCACCAGAACCGATGGTAACTTCCTTTGTGATCTTGCAATTTTTACAATCAATTACCGTGAATTTATAAGTGCCAGCCGGCAATCCATTCACTGTAGTATTGCTGCTATTGGTAGTATAACTTCCAGAAATCGGGCCTGTAAAGGAAACATAATAACCCGGAGAGCCATTGCTGATCGAGACATTGACTGAACCATTGGTTTGACCACAATTGGCAGACGAAGCATTCAAATTCAAATCGATATTGCAAGCGGAAGTACAATTGACCGTGAGGCGATAGTTGGAGGTCGCGCCATTGTAGCCATCCACTACCACGTAGTACGTGCCGGGTTGCAAAAACGCTGAGATCGTTTCATTACTTGTGCCACTGTTTTGACTAAAATCCGCACAAGAGCCTCGATTACAATCACTTAGCAAGAATAATTCAAGGTTTGCAGATAAATTAGTCAATTGAATCGTGACCTGGCCAGCTTGTGTAATCGTGAAATAATGCACCATCTCCGGGCCATTATTTTCAACATTCAACACATTGTTTGAGCAGCCATAAAGCGAAACATTATCTTCACCATTCGCATTATTGCCATTATAAGGTTGTCCACAAACCAACTGGATCGCATCATTGCATTCCAAATATCCGCAACTCAATTCCAGGCGATACTGCCCGGCAGCAGCCCCATCTACTACTAAATAGTAGGTGCCAATGGGCGCATCTTCTAATAAAATTCCCTCGTTATTAGTTTGCGTATTATTGGTTGTGCTTGATCTTATGCACGTAAGTTGACTACAGGTAGGCGCTAATAAAAACAAGTCTAAATCAAGACCTTGCGTGAGGATTTCCAAACCAATTTGAAGATCTCCTGCGCTCGTTTTATTAATAATATAAACCCTTTCCGGGCCAAGATAAGCCTTGTTACTACAAGGATATTGATTGATGTTATTGCCTGCATTAGCAGTCGTTTCTCCTGAGAGAAAATCGCCACAACTAAGCGGGACAGCCTTGCTACACCAAGGCGATACGCTACCACAAACTCCCTGCGTGTAAGAAACAACTCCCGCCGCCTGGGCCACGCAAGCATTGCCATAAGTAACTCCATTACAGCCACATACGGGATTATATTCTAAGGTACAAACCGCGTTGGGATTCATTTGTGCGGGATTTACACAGGTAAGTCCGCAAGTACCTTTTGTATAAAATTTAACACCATTGGCTTCTGCTAAGCAAGCATTATCATAAGTAACCCCATTACAACCGCATACAGGGTCAAGATTTTCAGGGCAGTTAATTGTGATAACGCCCGTATTCGCATTAATATCGGTAGAACTGGAAGTCACAATTAAGGTAGGGTCATAACAATCACTATTATTATTGCTGCAAGGCCCTGTTGTCCATTCTCGCACGCCAGCGGCTTCTGCTTCGCATTCATTGGCATAAGTCACACCGTTGCAACCACAAACGGGTTCGTATATCTGAGGGCAAACAACATCCGGATCAATTCGCGTAGGGTCAACGCAATCGGGGTTACAAACACCCGGTGTATAATCGGTTACGCCCGCCGCTTCCGCAAAACAAGCATTAAGATAGACTTTACCATCGCTGCCGCATACGGGGTCGATTACATCGGGGCAGGGGGTGTTATCAGAAATGACAGTGATTTGAGCTGAATTTTGAACATTAACCGGGTAGAAATTTAAACCCTGATCAATATAAGAGACATTTTTAACCTGAAATTGCAAATTCCCATTACCAAAGTTATCAGCAATTTGAAAAGTAAATCTTCCAATATTGCCAGAACCCCTTCTCATTATGTCTCCATTTCCTATTTGTGTGAGTGCGATTTCAATCTCACCTTTGGTTGCGTTATTCTTGACTAATAAGAATGCATTATTTCCAGTTTGATCTAATCCGTTATCTTGTTCAAAAGAAAAGCTATTGGCAATCACTAAAGAAGGATTATAGCTAAGAATAAAGGCAAAACCATTGTGATTAGTGGACGAGGTAAAAGCTTCTTCAATTGCTAATTGTACAGAGATGGTTTCACCAGAAGAGGATGCAGTTGTATTGGGTGTTATCTTTAGCGAAGCTCTGGCAGCAGCAGAAATTTGGCTGAACTGATCGGTAGTCGGTGTACCATGTGTTTTAAAAAAATTATTTCCAATAGCTTGGGTAGCATCGTTTTTATTCACCGTACCATCCCCATTGGCATCAGCATAGGCATAATTCATCCCGCCATTAGGGAATGCCCAACTCCAGGCAGCGGGCATTGTTTGTGCCTGCCAGGCGGTGCTTTGAGGGTTTCGAGCAGCGCCCGATTTATTATAAGCAATACCCCAATAAAGCACATCCATGCAATTCACAACACCATTGTTATTGACATCGCCGGGTAGATGGATTGCGCTTGCGCAACGCTCCCTATCAATAAAAGGACAGAAGGGAAAGTAGCGTAAATACTTTGCTCATAGTAGAATTCTTTTGCGTAAATGGTTATTTTATGACTTGTTTTTGGTCTATTAGTAACACTTTTGGTATAGAAAAAATAGAAGATAACCCTTCGTTTAAGCTCTTGATAAGATGGTTGCTATTTTGAAAATGCTTTTGCAATAATACAAAAATACCAATGAGTGCTGGTGGCGTGACACACTGCGGGTAGATTGAAACCAATGGCAATGCGTGATTAGAAGGGATCGAAGGAGTGGTCACGCAATTCCACCAGTAAAATTAACAAAAAATTGTACGTTGACAACCTATTTTTTTATTTTTTGACGCCTAAATGCCTTTATTTTTCATGTTTTCTCTTGAAGTATTGGACAACTTCATTTTATATATTACACAGAATTATTTTTTGTTGGTATTTTTTTTCAAAGCTTCGGGCTTTCTCTATAAATTGCCGCTCAAATAATCGATATGAACGAATCCATACGCCAACAATTTCCTGCTTTGCAGCGCATTCACAATGGCAAGCCGTTTATTTTTCTGGACGGCCCTGCCGGTACACAGGTACCTCAAATAGTGATAGATGCTATTTCTGATTATTACAAAACCTCCAATGCTAATACCCATGGGCAGTTCGTCACGACCCAAGAGACAGATATCATAATGGAAACGACTCGTAATAATATTGCAGCGTTCATTGGCGCAGAGGGCGGTCATACTATTTCTTTTGGTCAGAATATGACTTCGCTCAATTTTTCTCTGAGCCGCGCTATTGGTAAGGTTTTACAGCCCGGCGATGAGATTTTGATCACCCAACTCGACCATGAATCCAATCGCGGTCCCTGGCTCGCTTTGCGCGAAAAGGGTATCGTAGTGCGCGAAGTGCGTTTGCTGGGTACAGGCATTCTGGATTATGAGGATTTTGCTCAAAAAATCAATGAACGAACGCGCTTGGTAGCGATGGGTTATGCCTCTAATATTCTTGGCACAATCAATGATGTGCAGCTCATTCGCAAATTGACTTATCAAGTAGGTGCTTGGTTATTGCTCGATGCCGTTCATTATGCGCCCCATTTGCCTTTGGATGTGCAAGCTTTGGGATGCGATTTTTTGCTTTGCTCGGCTTATAAGTTCTATGGGCCACACGTTGGGATTTTATATTCAAAACCAGGTTTATTAGATCGACTTCCGGCTGACCGCTTGCGCACGACTTATCAGCACGCACCTTATAGCATTGAAACTGGTACTTTGAATCATGCCGCTATTGCTGGGGTGGACGCAGCAATAAAGTTTATCGCCAGCGTGGGCAAAGGAGAAAATTTGTCGCAACAACTAAAAAATGCGATGCAACAAATCGGTCAGCACGAGCGCCGATTGGTGCAAAAATTATACGATAACTTATTGAAAATAAAGGGTATCCGCATTTTTGGTCCTCCGATGGATGTGACAGTACGCGCGCCGACATTGGCAATCACCGTGGAAGGCAAACGTCCCGATGAAGTCTGCCGTTTTTTAGCACAGCGCAATATTTGTGCCTGGGATGGTCATTTTTATGCGATTCGATCTACCGAAGTCTTAGGCTTACTTGAGCAAGGCGGCGTCACGCGTTTGGGAATCTCCATTTATACCACCGAACAAGAGATAAAAGATACTTTGGAAGCTTTTTCAGAATTGGATTGATAGCACACAGATTCATACGGATGCGACGGATTGACACTGTTTTTAGTAAGAAATATATATCCGTTTCAACCCGTTGTACCCGCGAAAATCTGCGTTCCATCATAAAATTACTAAACCGACATTTTCGATAGAAATTCGCTTATAAAATTGGGGAATTCTTTCATTGAATCCAGCAATCCGTCATTATCATGAATGAGCAATTGCTCCCGCGTATGAGAGCCATTCGTCACACCTAATGAAAGTAAGCATCCGGCCGCTCGGCCCGATTGCAAATCAGAAGGCGTATCTCCAATATTTACAACTTGTTTAGCATCGCTAATGCCCAGTATTTCCATCGCTTTGAGAATCATATCAGGATGCGGGCGGCCCTTGCCGGTTTCGTCAGGCGTAAGGGATAGATCAATAATAGAATCGGCGCTGCCGCGAAAGTTTTCATCCAATCCCTTATCCCAGCCAAGTCGATTTAAAAGGATGTTGGTGACACCTCTATAAAAACCAGTAGTCAATGCAATTTTTACGCCATGCTCGCGCAGCCAGGCGAATGTTTCTAATGCACCTTCAGTTGGCAATACAGGTTTCGTAAGATATTGATTTTCAAGAATTTGCCGGAAAGCAGCATACGTTTCGTCCACTTTTTGTTGGAAATCAGCATGATCCCGACCAATCACTTCTCCCCAAAAACTTTCGATGACAATACGCTTGGGCAATCCCTGCATCGCGTTGATGCGTTGGCGCGTCACCTGCAATCCGCTTTTAGTCGCCGCTTCATAAAAAGAATTTTCTACCGTTTTGTTATCCTCGACGGTCGTGCCCGCCATGTCAAATACAGCCAGTTGAATTGGAAACATTGTTTTATAAGTTTGAAATATTAGGTTTAAAGTATGTAATAATTTTAGGAATTCTATTTAGTTTTTTCACCGTTTTCTGAATGATAATAAAGATACAGCACCAGCATTTTCGCAGGTTGCTTCGTATTATTATGTGGCACGTGCGGAATGCGCCCATCATATAATAAAGTATCACCTTCTTGTAATAATATAAACTCGTCGTCTATCTGATAATTGATTTCACCTTTCAGCACATATTTGAATTCATAAGCATCTACGCTCACTTTTTCTCTTTTAGAATTGGGCAATATCTCTAAAATCACCGCTTCCACCGTAAAATTTTCAAAGGCTTGTTCCAGAATATGTTGATAATTAAACCCGACTGCTTCTTCTTCTTTTTGAATAGGGATAATCTCGGCCGCACTCTTGTGAATATAACGCCGGGGCGGTTCGTAGCTCATATTTTTGAAAAAATCTTCCGGCACCATTTGCAACGCCTTGATGACCGAGAGCAAAACCGGAAGCGAAGGAACGGTGCGCCCATTCTCTATTTTCGACAAAAGCCCTTTACTAATGCCGGCATTTTCAGCAAGTTCGGTCAGTTTCAGGCCCTTTTCCGAACGCACCTGCTTGATGCGCCTGCCAATGCCTGTAAGGAGGTAATCACTCATCTTGATGTAAACTATGGTAGCAAAGTTACAATTCTGTTTCACATTTGTAAACCCATTTGCGCCTGAAACTGATTATTTTACAATAACTTAATGCCTCTTTTACCTGTACTCATCCTTAATAATATATTTTTGTTATGGAATAAGATTTTCATCAATTTCGATGAAAGGTGTTTATCGCTTGTAAACAAATTCCATAAAAATCACCCTAATATGCAGCAGCATAATTCTAAATACGATGTAGCCGTAGTCGGCGGAGGAATAGTGGGCTTGGCAATAGCGTATGTCGCAGCCCAAAAAGGCTTGCGTGTTGCTGTTTTTGAGCGCCACCCCAAAGCACAAGGCGCAACGATCCGCAATTTTGGAATGGTTTGGCCCATTGGGCAAGCCGCTACTACTTTCCATCGAGCAATGCTGGCAAGAGAAATCTGGTTAGAATTAGCGCAAAAGGCAGGCTTCTGGGCCAATCCAGGCGGCTCACTCCATCTGGCTTATCACGAAGATGAATTGCATGTGCTGGAAGAATTTGTGGCGACTACTCGTCAAGTTGGCTATCAATGTCAAATGCTTACTCCTTTGGAGACGATTGCTCGTAGCAATGCAGTAAATCCAGTAGGTTTGGAGGGTGCGCTTTGGAGCACAACTGAAGTAAACGTTGACCCCCGCGAGGCCAGCGAAGCGATTCATCGTTATCTGATACAGCAACTTCATGTTGACATTTTTTACAATACGGTTATTACAAATATCGAATATCCTTGCGTGACAAGTGGTGTCAGTGAATGGAAAGCCGAGCAAATTTATGTTTGTTCCGGTGCTGATTTTGAAACGCTTTATCCAGCATTATTCGCGGAAAGCGGCATGACTAAATGCAAATTGCAGATGATGCGCACCGCACCTCAGCCCAACCAATGGCAGCTTGGGCCAAACCTCGCCGCCGGACTCACTTTGCAACATTACGCTTCCTTCGCGCATTGCGAAAGCCTGCAATTGCTCAAAAAACGCTTCGCTCGTGAAATGGGCGACTACAATCGCTGGGGCATCCATGTACTCGTGTCGCAAACGCGCCTCGGCGAACTCACCATTGGCGATAGCCACGAATATGGACTCGACCTCAGCCCTTTCGACAAATCTTTGGTTAATAATCTGATTTTGAAATACTTGAAGAAATTCCTCAAAGCGCCTACCACTGAAATCGAAGAATCCTGGCACGGCATTTATGCTAAAAATCCTGGCAAAACCGAATATATCGTTCAGCCGGAGGAAGGGGTCACTATTGTGAACGGCTTAGGCGGCGCTGGAATGACCTTGTCTTTTGGCTTGGCTGCTGAGTTATTCGGGCAATCAGTAAGCTATAAAACAACTGCTGGTTGATGCATTTTTAAAATCAATGCCTCTCTGGGACACGCCACTCCCCGTTTCAAACGTTACATCCGTAAAACACGCTTGTTAAAGTCGCCTTTTGACGTACTTTCACAGCATTAGCACCGAGGATTAATCGGCTTAAATGCTCAAAAACCGACGATGTATGCACATTTTTCCACTTCAAATTGGGAAAAGCTACACTTGCTTTTTCAAGTTTTTTATTTTAAAAATCCTGCTTTTATTCCTCTTTACAAATATCCTTCAAGCCCAGCGAATCGTAAGAGGCACAGTGACGGAAGCCTTCAGCGATGAAGCACTTTCGGGCGTGGTTGTCAGTGTAAAAGGGAAGAATAAGAGTGTAATCACAGATGTGGATGGAAAATTTTCCATCGAACTCGAACGCCGCGAATATACACTCGTTTTTACCTTGCCAGGTTTCCGTGTCAAAGAAGCAGAAGCTTCGCTGCGCACGATTATTAATGTGCAATTGGAAGAGGATTTAATGAATACCAATACCGATTTTGCGACGGCGCTTGGTTTTGCAAGAAAGGAAAAGACGCTCGGCTACGCCGCACAATACATCAATACTTATGAGTTGAACAAAGCTCGTGACCTCAATTTTGTCAATACACTTTCCGCGAAAATCGCTGGCTTAAATGTGATTTCCATGCCTTCGGGCCTTGGTAATTCTGCTTTTGCGAGTTTGCGCGGGCAGCGTTCTTTGAATATTGGCAATAATCAACCTTTGTTTGTAATGGACGGCGTACCCATTAGCAATCAATCCTTTAGCTCCTTTGGGCGCGGCTATCAGGATGTCGATTATGGCAATGCTGCTGGATTCTTGAATCCTGACGATATGGAATCGGTCACGGTGCTGAAAGGCGCGAATGCAGCAGCATTATACGGCGCACGCGCCAGCAACGGCGTGATTGCGATTACCACCAAAACGGGGAAGAACACGCGTGGCATTGGTGTAGCTTTTAATTCCAGCGTTTTATTTGAAGATATTTTGCGTTTGCCGAATTATCAAAACCAGTACGGACAAGGCTTGGAAGGGCAATTCGATTTTGTAGATGGCAACGGCAGCGGCTTGAACGATGGTGCAGACGAAAGCTGGGGGCCAGCATTTAATGAGCAGCGCATTCGGCAATTTAATTCGCCAACTGCAAATGGCTTTCGGGGTGGCGATGTGGGTAATTTGATTAATGCTATCGGCACAGTTGATTTGGAAAAACAACTGGAGATGCGCGGTGCGATTGACTCTACGCGTTGGCAAGCTTATCCCGATAATGTTAAGGACTTTTTTGAAACGGGCGTCACGCATGCGCATAATCTCGCGGTTTCCGGTGGTAATGAAAAAGGGCATTTCCGACTATCTTATACTTTTGCCAATCAAAAAGGAACACTACCCAATGCTGGCTTGCAGCGCAATTCGCTAGCTTTGACTGGAGGCTACGAATTGAACGAAAAAATCAAGGCGCGTGCCACGATCAATTACCTACGTGGCGACAATTATAACCGCCCTGCACTCGGCGAAGGCACTGAAAACGTAATGTATTTGTTCAACGGCGGCTTGCCGCGAAGTGTAGATGTGGAAGCGCTTCGTGATTATTGGCAAATGGGTCGCAGTGGGCAAAACCAATTCAATTTCAATTATAACTATCAAAACAATCCTTATTTTACGCTGATTGAAAATGAAAATAGCCAGAAAATAGACCGTTTGTACGGAAATGCTTCGCTTTCCTGGCAATTCAAGCCCTGGTTGAGTCTGCTTACGCGACTTGGCACGGACGTGAACAGTGAATTTCGCACCCGAAAAAGGGCTTTCAGCTCTCAATTATTCTCGCGCGGCGGCTATCGGGAGGAAGAAATTTCGTACGAAGAACTCAATGGTGATTTGCTATTGAATGTGACGAAAGAGTTTTCGCCTGATTTCAGCGTATTCACCGGGCTTGGCGTGAGTAATATGCACCAGAATTTGAGGATTTCTGATTTAAGTGCGCCAGAATTAACCTTGCCGGGCATTTTCACTTTATCCAATTCGCGCTTGCCTTTGGAATCCTACAATTTCCAATCTGAAAAGCGCATCCAAAGCGCTTATGCTTTTGCAAATTTGAATCTAAAAAAATTCATTTACCTTGATTTGACTGGTCGAAGCGATTGGCTAAGTGCCTTGTCCCGCGAAAATCGACGCGTTTTGTCTTACTCCGGCAGCCTGAGCGCTGTTATTAGCGATGCTTTTGACCTTCAATCCGATGTGCTTTCGCTGGCGCAAGTGCGCGCGAGTTATGCTCATACTGGCAGTGATCCTGACCCTTACCAATTGCAAACGATTTATATGGCACAGACGCCAGTTTGGGGCATTCCCACTTCTTCCGAATCGCCCAATTTGGCAAAATCCGATCTTCGACCAGAACGAACAACTTCGCTGGAAGGTGGCTTCGATCTTCGTTTTTTCAAAAATCGCTTTGGTTTGGATGCGACCTATTTTCAAAGCATGACGGATAACCAAATCCTGGCAATTCCATTAAGCACGGCAACGGGTTACACTTCAAGAATAGTAAATGCGGGTTCTGTGAAAAACTGGGGCGTAGAGGCGATGCTCACTGTGATTCCTTTTGAAACCCAAAATTTTCGTTGGCAATTGGGCGCGAATTTCGCGCTATGGCGTGGAGAAGTCACGAGTTTATCGAAGGATTCTTCAGCAAATAGTTTTGTCCTTGCCGACCGTTATATCACCGTGGAAGCCCGCCCCGGCGAGCGTTTGGGCAATTTCTATGGCACTGGTTATCAACGCGTAAGCAGCGATTCAAGCAGTCCGTTTTACGATTCTACCGGCGTATCCGTCGGGCAAATTGTATATGATTCAGAAGGGAAACCAATTCCCACAAACGAATCGGTTTTGCTGGGGAATTACAATCCAGACTGGATGGCAGGGTTGCATTCTACCCTTACGCTTAAAGGTTTTAGTTTATATGTGTTGTTCGATATTCGATTCGGCGGCTCGCTGTATTCGCGTACGCAAGCATTGGGCTTAGCCAAAGGCGTACTCGCCGAAACGCTTGCTGGCCGCGCCGATGGCTACGACCTCGCACTCGAAGGCAACGGCATCGTTGGCAAAGGTGTAATGCAAATGGACGACGGTACTTTTGCAGAAAATATGACCAAAATCAGCGCCCGCGAGTGGTACAATTCTTATACCCTAAGTCGCCCGATTGACGAGGCGATGGTCTTTGATGCTACCTTTATCAAATTGCGCGAAGTGCGCCTGACTTACAATCTGCCCAATGTGTTGCTTGGGAAAGTACGCATTCGCAATGCTTCGGTGTCAGTCGTCGGGAGAAACTTGTTGATTCTGAATGATAAAGTGCAACATATTGACCCAGAGACGGCAACGCTTTCCGGCGGAATTATTACCCCTAATGTTGAGTCTTTAGCGATTCCATCGGTTCGCGGTATCGGTTTTAATTTGAGTTTTAAATTTTAATTAGATGCCGGAGGAAGCGAGCTGTCAGACTTTTGAAAACACTCAAACACCATAACACTTCATGAGATGAAATCAATAAAAAATACCATTATAATAATCCTCCTGCTTTCCATTTTCTCTTGCCAGGACAAACTGGATGAAATCAGCACTAATCCTAACGCCTCCACCGAAGCGACACCTGAGTTGTTGCTGCCGCAAATCATACGCGACGCGATGAACGCGCTGACGCTGGAAAGCTGGAATATCGGGAGTTTGGTGATTCAACACACCGCTAAATGTCAGAATGTAGCTCCTGATCGCTATGTATGGACGGAGCGCGATGTCATCTGGAATGCAGTGTACGACAATCTCCGCGATGTGCAGAATATCATTACATTGAGCGAAGCCTCCGGCGAAAATAATTACAAAGGTATTGCCCTGGTGCTGCGCGCATGGTTGTTTTCATTGGCGACCGACTGCTACGGCGACGTGCCTTATTCTGAAGCGATTAAAGCCAAAGAAGGTATCAATTATCCAAAATACGATCCGCAAGAGCAGATTTATCAAGGGATTTTGCAGGATTTAAAAGAAGCAAATGAACTTTTGGATAGCAGTGGAAACATCGTAAATGGCGATGTACTCTACCTCGGAGATGTACAAAAATGGCGCAAACTCGCCAATTCGCTCCGCATTCGATACTTGATTCGCATCTCTGGAAAAATGGATGTAAGTGCTGATTTACAAGCTATTACAAATAACCCTGATTCTACACCTATTTTTGAAAGCAATATTGACAATGCGGTGTTCAACTATCGCAGCACGCCACCCGATCAGTTTCCGATACACATTTTAAAAACAGGAAATTTCAATGAATTCCGCGCCAGCAAAGGCTTGTTGGAGTTGATGGTCGAATATGAAGATGAGCGACTGGATATTTTTTATCGTCCGACACCAGCCACAGAAGGCACTACACCACCACAGTATGCAGGCATTCCCAATGGTTTGTCGGATGATGAGGCTTTGGCTTATAATGGCGGATTGGAGCATCAATCGCGCATCGGGCGACCGTTTTATGAGGATGCCATTCTACCCAATGGCTTGCAGGCTGCCAAAGGCGTGATGATGACTTATTCGGAATTACAATTCTTGTTAGCGGAAGCTGCTGAAAGAGGCATGATTACTGGCGCTGCGGATAAATTTTATCGTCAGGGCATTGCAGCTTCCTTTACGTATTATGGTTTGAATCCTGAAAAGTATTTGAGCGGGGGCTTAGCAAATTATACCGGCCCGAGCGAAGAAAAGCTGAAGCAAATCGGTTTTCAAAAATGGATTGCTTTGTATATGCAAGGGCTGGAAGCTTGGTTTGACTGGCGTCGCACGCGCAATCCTGAATTGCTACCCGCCGAAAGCAATCAGAATAACGACCAGATTCCCTTGCGTTTTCCGTATCCGCGCATCGAGCAATCATTGAATGCAAGAAGTTATCAGGAAGCCGTGGCGCGTCAGGGCGCAGATGATTTAAATACCAAAATATGGTATTTGAAAGATTGATAGTTATGATATAAGATTTTACATCAAAAAGGTAAAATTTTGCGTTATGTGCTTAAAATTTTAGCTTGCCAGGGGTAAAGTTTTACGTAAATAAGCTAAACCTTTACATCATCTGCTAAATATTTTAGGCTACTGAGGGTAAAATTTTACGTAAGCAGGGTAAACCTTTACGTTATCTGTTTAAAATTTTAGGTTACTCAGGGTAAAATTTTGCAAAGTAAACCTAAAATTTTACGTTGACAGGGATAAAGCTTTACGTTGTTTAGGGTAAAATTTTACATAAACGAGCTAAAAATTTAAATAAAAAGAGGAAATCATTTAAAATGAGGTTCATAACATTATTGTTTTTGCTTTTTGCAAATAATATTTACAGCCAGATAAAGCCTTTGCCCAATGCGCACGCGCATAACGACTACGAGCATACGCGACCGCTGCTGGATGCTTTGGCGCATGGCTTCACCAGCGTGGAAGCGGATGTGCATTTGATCGATGGCGAATTGTATGTATCTCATAATAAACCTTCCTCTAAGAGCAAGGATAAAACGCTGGAAGCCCTTTATTTAAAGCCTTTACAAGAAATTGCACAACAAAACGGGGGCAAAGTTTACCCGAATTATTCCGGCGAATTTTTTCTGATGATCGACATCAAAGCTGACGGGGAGGGTACATACTCGGTTTTAAAAAAACAACTGGAAAACTATGCGGAAATATTGACGAGTTATAAAAATGGTCAGAAAAAACAAGGCGCGGTGACGATTTTCTTGTCCGGCGCTCGCCCGATAAAAACCGTTCATAATGAAGCTTTTAGGATGGTAGCAATCGATGGTCGCCCCGGCGATATTGGGAAATATGATGCGCATTTTATGCCCGTTATCAGCGATCATTATAATAATCACTTGCATTGGAATGGAAAAGGCAAGCTCAAAAAAGAGGAATTAGAAAAGCTCCAGAATTGGGTGAACGCGGCTCACGCCAATGGCCAGAAAGTGCGCCTTTGGGCCAGCCCGGAGCAAGAGAAAGTCTGGAAAAAGCTTAAAGAAATCGGCATAGATTTACTCAACACCGATGAATTGGAGCGGTTACAAAATTTCCTTTTGGTAAATGGCCAATAGTCAATCCTTCTTAAATCCTGGTCCGCGCACAAACCGTCCCGGCGTAGCGCCTGTGTGTTCGCCATCTTTCAATACTTGCACGCCATTCACAAAAACATGCTGAACGCCTGACGCATATTGGTGCGGTTTTTCAAAAGTGGCATGATCCTGAATCGTATTCGGATCAAAAATAACGATGTCTGCATAGTAGCCAGGCTTCAAGAGACCACGCTTATCGCTGATTTTCAGCTTTTTAGCAGAGAGATGCGTCAATTTATGAATCGCTTCTTGCAAGGGAATCACTTTTTCATCCCGGACATATTTGCCCAATAAGCGAGCAAAATTGCCATACGTGCGCGGATGCGTGCTTGATTTCAAGACCTCGCCTTCAGCGGCGGGCGCTCCGGCATCAGAGCCAAAACTCATGTACGGCAGTTTGATCTGGCGTTTTACATTATCTTCCGACATCAGAAAATATACGACTTGCACCCGACTGCCATCCTGAACCACCAAATCAATAGCAGCGTCTTCGGGTGATTGATTGCGCATTTTTGCTACTTCTGCCAAGGTTTTTCCGGTATATTGATCACGCAGGGTTTCATTATTAAATCCAACCAATAACACTTGATCTGCGCCCGCCAGATAGTATAAATTTTCCCAATCCATCGCATTGGTTTTCATTTCTTCGATTACGCGTTTGCGAATGTCGGGTTGCTGCAAGCGCTTTGCCCATTCTGCATAGCCGCCTTCCTGTACCCAGGGCGGCATTGCAGCGTCTAACCCAGTAGAACCGGCGGTGTAGAGGTACATATCGGTGGTAATATTCAAGCCTTCAGCACGGGCTTTGTCGATTTGCGCAAGCACTTTATCAATTTTCGACCAATTATCTTTGCCGCCAAACTTGAGATGATAAATTTCGGCTGGTAAATTGGCTTCACGCGCTATCGTAATCACTTCATCTACAGCCTCTTCGATGCGATTTCCCTCGCTGCGCATGTGGGTAATGTACATACCGCCATACTCGCTGGCAACTTTACACAATTCAATCAATTCGTCCGTCTTGGCATAAAATGCTGGCGCATAAATCAACGAAGAACCCACGCCCATCGCGCCTTCTTCCATTGATTGGCGCACCAGGGCTTTCATTTTTTCAAGCTCTTCGGGTGTTGGCAGGCGATCTTCGTAGCCTACTTCGTGCACACGCACAGTTGTAGCACCAACGAAAGAAGCCACGTTCAGCGAAATGCCTTTCTTTTCAAGGTATTCAAAATGATCTGCAAAAGTGGTCAGACGAGCGCTATCCTCGGTAATCGTTGGTTCTTTGTGTGGGCCAAGCGAACTACCTTCACCCATGACTTCGAGCGTAACGCCCTGCTTGATGTCGCTCATGCCGCGTCCATCCTTAGCGAGATTAGTCGCCCAACTCAGCATATTAATAAATCCTGGGCTTACGGCCATTCCTTGCGCATCTAATTCCTGTTTACCAATGTCAATTTTCAAATTGCCGATAGCAGCAATCGTATCTGCATTAATTGCAATATCACCTTTCTTTGGAGTGTTGCCAGAGCCATCATAAATCATGGCATTGCGAATGATCAAATCATAAGTTTGTGGCTCTCTTTGGCAGGAAAATAGAAGCAAGACAATTGCGATTGCGAATAATAGTTTTAGGCGTTCCATAAATTCGGATTGGGTTTTAACAAAAGATTCCAAGTGAAATTACTTGCACGCGCTTGTTTTCAACACATAGGCACATAGTCTTTATAATTTATTGCAAATCAAAATTGTATATGCCGATGTTTTTTATGAAAAACTACCACAGGGTGAGTTTGTAAGTAAAATCACTTTGAACCTGATAAACATACAACAAAGTTACCACTTTACCAATAGCTTCAGCGCCGTTCCCAGGTGACAAATGAATAATCATAAGGATTTTCTGCATCTTTGGAGTGGCTTTCACGACTCATTTCGCGCCATTTTTCAAGATCAATCTCTGGAAAATAAGTATCGCCATCCTTGATAATGGTATGAATTTCAGTGAGGATTAAACGGTCGGCAAGACTCAATGCTTGGGTGTAAATCTCACCGCCACCGAGGATATAAAGTTTTGGAGCGCCCGCTATTGCTGCTTTTTCAATGCCTTCCATTACAGAATTTGCAATAATTGCATCATGAACTTTATAATCTTTTTTGTCTTGTAATGATAATTGTTTTGCGACCTTTTTGAAAAATAAAATCGCCTTGAGCTGATTCGTAGGAGCGTCGCCCGGAGAGCAGCCAACCGTCGGAAATCGTGTGTTCAAAAAATGCCAGATCAGCAGGCAGATGCCAAGGCACATCGCCATTTCTGCCGATGACGTTGTTATCAGATTTAGCGGCAACGATGATTTTTTCCATAGCATTTTAAAACAGACCTACTAAAGTACGGAGCATTTTAGATAGTTGCCGAAAATCCTGTCTGAATTTCTACGCAGGGCTTAATTTTTCTCGCTTTCGCCAGGATTGCCATTTGAACCAGGTGAGCGAACGCCAGAACCATTCCAAGTGGGCTATAATTATAATATTGCAGCCATATTTTACTAATCCATATTTGTAAAGCACATACTATCAATGCAATTAGCAAGGTAATCGTACTTCCTACTTCTGCCAACAGCCCAAAGCCATAGCCGAATAAAATGACGACTCCAACCACGCTTTGCATCACATAATTTGTAAGTGCCATACGTCCATAAGGCGCAAATACATTTAATCTTTTTTGCCAGCGTTCTTTGTTGAATAACAGCATAAAAGTAGTAATAAAAAAGAATGTCATGGCAATATTGGAGAGATCATACACCGTCATTCCAATCGGCATTTGTAATGATTGGGGAATATATTTACTAAATAATCCAAATATAATAGCTGCTATTACAAAAAGACTAAAAAATATAATAATACTCCATTTAAATACTTTCTTAGTGAATATTTTATTTACTTCTATATTTTCAAAATAACGCCGCCGCCCGCCAGCATTCCCAGCAAAAACCAGGCGAAAGTCTGATAACCTCTTGATGTCTGTCCAAACTGAAATCCCATTTTCATGAGAAAACCTTCGTTCGCATTGCTTCGAGCAACATCTATCAAAGTGCCTGATTTTAAAGCGTTCCAATAGCTGACGACGAGCGGATTTTCCTCTTGCGATTGCCAATCGGGAATATACGCGTGAAAAGGTTCATAACCAGTGACTTGCATCAAAATTCTTGGTAACCCGATAAATAGTAATATTGTAATAATAAGCACCCAGCGATCGGGAATTTTATGAAATAAAATCAAAGGCAGGCCCAGCAAGGCGTACACCGTGAGAATATCACCTCGATATAATAAGTGGTGAATAAAACCAATAATAAATAAAATTAACAGACGCCAGGCAAAACGCAGTCGAAAGTCGCCGCCAGCGCGGAATTCGCCTCTCTCCATTTGGATCGCAAAGCTCAAGCCAAACAAAAATGAAAATAGCGCAAAAAATTTGCCGCGAATAAAAAAGCTAAAAATACCTTCAAAGATAGGATCAAGCACATTCTGCGTGGTATAAGCGCCTGCCGAATGGGGCGTTGGTGCGCCAACGTACTGCTCGAGAAAGTGAACAATCACAATGCCTGCAAGCGAAAAGCCGCGCAAGGCATCCACCACATCGAGACGGTTGGTCAATCGAGTATTGTCGGTCATAGTCGGATGATTTCAGGAACAAGATGAATAGGAGCCGAAAATACCCCTATTAATCGGGCATTGCCAAGAATAATAGACCAAGCATTATAAAATTTGGTTGTACACTCAATTTATGCAGAATAAGCGCAGAATTGATAGAAATCCCATACCACGAGCAAGCTTTCTTCCATAAAATGTCGGCGAGGATCGAGACGTTTATGATGTAAATATAATAACTCCGGGTCTTTTTGTATAAAATTGTATAAAGTTCGCATCACTTTACAAAAGCGACCAAAATCAGCAGCTTTTGGAATATCGGGACTGCCAAGTTTTTGTAATAATATTATAAAAGCATCATGATCATATAAAGTGTAAATATTTGGATAGCGAAAAGCTAAATATAACGAAATCATCGCATAGTTATCGCCATGATAATGATTGTTTTCCACCGAAAGTGGATATTTTTCTTTGTAAGCATTCAATAATTCATCACAATAAAAAACGAATCGATCTACGCGTGCTTCGATGTCCTTTTCTTCGTTGAACAAATCCTGAAAAGCCTGGCGCACCATTTCCGGTTCTAAGGCAATAAAATCAAGCATCAAGCGCTTAGGTTCGTAGTTTTCGCGCTTCCAGAGGCGACGGGTTTGCGCATTGTCCAAGCTGCGATCATACATTTCGCCAAAGTCTTTTGCCTCTATTTCCCAATTACTTTGAAATATTCGTTGCGATTCCCATGCGTGTAATCGGGCAATTGATTTTGACGACTTTATAAAGTCCTTATACACAGATAGTTGATACTGAATTTGCTTGAGTTGCATGGTTTTTTCTTTGGTACAAAGAACTTAAAACTTAACCATTTAGGGAAGCGATGATGCTCATTTATATGCTGGACAAGATATTTCCGGAAGGATATATTAATTTATATTTTGATTTAAACGATTAACTTTTAGAAAAAACTACCTGGAAATAGCGAAATAATTCTTGCTTTTTTGTACTTGACAAGATTTATCTTCTTGTAAGATCTAATATTGAACAAATAAACACAAACGAGTGCCTGAAGCGATTGTTTCAGGCTTTTTTATTTGGAAAGCATCTCTGCCAGCAACGGACGCCGCTTTACTATTGCATGTAGCCATCGATCCAGTTTAAAATAAAGAAACATGCCAAGCGTTTTTTCATTTTTCATCTTTTCCATTTGCATTAAAATTCTTTAGCTATTTCTGCACTATTGGAAGGCTGATCTATTAGTTTTTTAAATAATTTCAATATTACTTTATAAAAAATATTACTTTCTTCTCGTTTTTTTGATTTTCTATTCCTGGTAATTAAAATATTATTTAATAAAATATGCTCATTGCTTTCATAATGAGAAATAAACTCTACAATTGTAAATATCTCCGTGAAATATTCTTGCAAATCATTGGAGGACTCGAACAATCTACGCAGGCAACATTGCGTATTTTTGTGATTCCCAAGTATTAAATGTGTAATAGAAAGGTATAAAAATGTGATAATTCCAATGCGATCTTGCGCAATATCATATTGCTCTAAATGTTTTATGATTTTAGGTTCGATATTATTTACAATCAACTCAAAATTACCTAAATTATACTCAATAACCAACTCAGAATAATGAAAATAAACCAATTGCTCGCGGTGAATTTTATATTTTTCAGCAAAATCAATGGCTTCCTGCATCACTAAACGCGCTTCCTTGAAATGGTTTTCTTTGAGATAAAGATTGACCAAATTGCGCAAAGTACCAATAAAATCAAAGGAATGATGACGCGCATAATCAGGATGCGCCTGAAAAAGCGCCACGCTATTCAGGCGATAGTGTAATGATTGTTCTTTATTATTAAGTATATCATGTAAAAATGTAAGTAAAGTATTACGTGCCAATTTGGCCCGAAGCGAGCGCGGTTCATTTTCGTTTTGCAAAAAATCGCTTTCAAATAGTCGCCGACAATATTCTACTTCATCTTCTGAAAATCCGCTCAATTCCTGTTTTCGCTTTGTGTCAAGCAAGCGGTTGCCCAATTCGGCGTAGCGAAATTGCTCTTTTAAATGCTCGATGGCGCTTTTCAATTCCTCAAAAATAGGCAACTGCGATTGTCCAATTTTATCATATCGAATATGATTTAGCCGAAAATCTCGATTAATAACTTCTATCAAATAAGCATATTCTTGATACTCAAGGCAAAGTTTTTTTAATTTTAAAAGGCGATCCGTCGCCATTTCATAAAGTTCTTTATCTATCAGCAAGTCCACTTCTTCCAGCCCCATACGAATTTTGCTGTACACCGTTTTTTGGCTATGGAAAAGCGTAAGTGATTTGAGTAGTAATTCTGTGAGTTGTATTTTATGAACTTTGAGATTTTTGGCGGCTGTTTCCTGAAGCTGTTTCTTTACAAATGTTTCATCGTATTCGGTTAGACCATTAACTATATCAAATAATTGGGTAAGTACACTTTCGATTTGTCCAAAGTGAATTTTGAAATAACGCTTTTCGGGCGGTGTCATAGAGGCAATCAACCGATAAAGATAATCTTTAGGTTTTTTCATTTTTTATGAACTGAATGTAATAGAAACTTATACCAAGTCTCTTCAAATGCGTACATTTGGGGAATTAACTAATGGTCGAGTGGCGTCTAAGATTTAATAAAAGGGGTAGAGCGACAAGACTATGAAGGATTTTACATCCTGAAAGTTAAAAAAATATTATTTAATTACATATTCATAGCACTAAAAATTATCGTCCAATTATTAAAAACTAAGGCGCTGGATTGGGAATCGCTTTATGGACGCTATCAATTGCGCTCAGTACTTCCGAAGATAATTCCAGGTTAATACTATCGACGTTTTCGCGCAATTGAGGCATCGTGGTCGCACCAATGATATTGCTCGTGACGAACGGCCGCGAAGTGACAAAAGCCAGCGCCATTTGTGCCGGACTCCATCCGTGCTCCTCCGCTATGGCTACATAACGCTTGATCGCTTCTTCCGCTTCGGGGCTGTTGTATCGCGTATATTGCTTGAATTTATTGAGTCGCGTATTGGGTGCGTCTGTTCCTTTTAAATACTTGCCGGAAAGTTTTCCAAAAGCCAGCGGTGAATAGGCCAGCAGGCTCGATTGTTCACGTATAGCGATTTCAGCCAAGCCAATTTCAAAACTTCGATTCAACAAATTATAAGGATTTTGAATACTTACACAATGTGTCAAACCCTGCATCTTAGCAAGATAAATAAAGCGCATTAAGCCCCAGGGCGTTTCGTTGGATACACCAAAATTCCTGATTTTACCGGCTTTTATCAAATCATCCATTGCTTGCAATACTTCCAGCAAGTTTTCTTGCCAGGGATCATTCGGATCGTATTCATATCCCAATTTTCCAAAACGATTATTATTCCGCTCGGGCCAATGGATTTGATACAAATCAACGTAGTCTGTTTGAAGTCGTTTTAAGCTTCCTTCGATGGCTTGAGAAATTTGTTCTCGATTGATATGCAGTGGATTACGAATATGCAAAAATGCATTACCAGGCCCAACGATTTTGGTTGCGATGATTACTTTATCCCGGCCGCCGCGCTGCTTTAGCCAAGTGCCAACAATGCGTTCAGTGCTGCCCTGCGTTTCGGGCCGCGGCGGTATGGAGTACATTTCAGCAGCATCGAAAAAGTTAATACCCTGAGCGATCGCATAATCCATTTGCTCGTGCCCTTCTGCTTCGGTATTCTGCTCTCCAAAAGTCATCGTTCCAAGGCAGATTTTGCTTACTTTCAGGTCGGTATTTCCAAGATTAGTGTATTGCATTATTTCATGATTGACTCACCTGCGGCGCTCCGTCGCTAAAGCTATGGCGCAGCAACAAACCTTCGGCGACCGTAGGAGGATTGATTTAGTCCAAACTGCTCGAAGATAAAAAGGTTTATGTGCTTTATATAAAACTTTCGTAATTTGCCGAAAAAAGTCATGCAAATACAACTGGAATGCCCCAACTGCGGAGCTTCCATTCGCGCCGAAGATGTCAATATTGATAAGCTTATTGCGAAGTGTAGCCAATGCCACACGCTTTTTGGCTTTGACACGATGCTTAAGCAAGTGGATCGCCATCGCCCCGAAGTACCAATGCCGCCGGGGATTGAGGCAATGAGTTACCTCAGCGAATTGGATATTGAAATCAGTTGGCGCAAGACTTCCAATGCTGGTTTTTTTATCTTTTTTACCATTTTTTGGAATGCGATTTTGATTCCTTTTATCATTATTGCGCTTACGCAAGGTGAATGGATTATTTTTTTATTCATCAGTTTACATCTGCTGGTCGGCTTGTCTTTATTATATTATACGTTGAGTATTTTGCTTAATACAACTTATATTCGGGTCAATCATCAAGAATTAAATATTCAACATCGACCGTTCAAAATGCCTTTTTATCCTGATCGACAAGCGTCGGTAAGCGATATCGAACAATTGTTTATTGACAAATATGTGGAAAGCCGCACCAATAACCAGCCCAATTTTGCTTATGCGGTAAGAGCCCTCTTGAAAAGCAGTGCTGACAAGCGAATTCGGATTATTCGGGGCCTGAAAAATCAAGAACAAGCGCGCTATATCGAGCAAGAAGTAGAGCGTTTTTTGAATATCAAAGATCGGCCGGTAGAAGGAGAATGGGTTGCTTAATCTTGTTTTATTGAGCGAAAAAACTTTCCTAGAAAGCATTTTTTATGTATATTTTGTCAAAATTCAATCAATCATTCAATAACCCAACCATTCAATAATATGAGCATACTCAGTGATTTCCGAAAACTATTATTTGCCAAAAAGGCGGTCGCCAAATCTGCTGTGAATAAAGCGGTTGAAACCGGTAAGGAAGTCGGCGAAGAATTCGTAGAAAAATCAGGAGAATTTATCGAAAAAGCGTCAGACAGAGCGGGTGAGCTCTACGACCAGGCTTCTGAAAAAGCAAGCGAATTATATGAAAAAGCCAAGAATAAAGTGGATGATTTCACCGATAAATTCTGGAATGCTGCTGAAAAAGACGAACAAAAAGCACGGTTTCCGCTGAAACCAATACAGAAGAGCAATCCACAGCTTACGGCGATAGCATTTTGATGAAATAAAAGATGAAACCGAAGATATCAAACAAGAAGCTACCGAATCCGAGGAAAAGCCTGATGATTTTGTGAGCAAAACAGGAGAGAAAGTATTGAAAACTGCTGAGGAAATTGGTGATAAAGTATTTGAAAAATCTGCCGAATTGGGTGATAAACTCAAAGATGTAGCGGAGGATTTGGGATCGAAAATCAGAGAAAAAGGCGGCGAAGCCTTTGACCGCGCAAAGGAAGCAGGCTCAAAACTCTGGGATAAGGCAAGTGACTTAATCGAAAAAGCGCAGCAGGAAGCCGAAAAAGAATCCTTGGAAGAAATGACCAAAGAAGCCGAAGCTTTGAAACAACAAGCCGAAGCAAAGGCAAAAGCCGCCGACAAGAGCGCGGACAGCACCTTGGGTGGCGGATTCGATAGTTTTTTTGACAAAGCAAAACGCTATGCGGAAGGCGACTATCACGGTAAAGGAAATCCTGATCCTAAAACCGATGATAAATTGGAACTCATGCAACTGCCTGATGATCAGAAGCCGAAGAAGAAAGATGGCACCGTACCTGGATTTGAAGACTTGGATGGCGACGGCGATGAAATCATTGATGATGCTATCCTTGACGACAAGTAGCTCCGATTGTGAATCGGAGTTTTTAAATAAATTTAAAACCGGATATTGCTTCCAGGCGAGTCCGGTTTTGTATTTTTCGCAAAAGCAAATTTGAAGATGTCCGAACAATCCGCATATTGGGAGCGTGTCAGCTCTGAGAAATTAGGCGATTTGAAATTATTTAGTGCGCGCTTCGATTTGATGAAAAATCCGCGCAATGGTCTCACTCAAAAAATGATCGTGCTGGAAGGCCCTGATGCCGCAAATATTGTAGCTGTTACGAATGACCAGCAAATCTTATTTGTGAGTCAATTTCGGTTTGGCACAAGTGAAAATATGCTAGAACTGCCCGGCGGTATTGTCGATCCTGGCGAAAACCATAATCAAGCAGCGCTCCGTGAACTTCGAGAAGAAACGGGCTATTCCGGTGAGCATTGGACTTATCTTGGTAATATTTCTTCCAATCCAGTATTTATGACTAATCGAATTCATCATTATCTCGCTGAGAATGTGGAGCAAACACATGAACTTCATCTAGATATGGGCGAAGACCTGAAAGTAGAATTGATGCCTTTGGCAGAAGTTTTTCAACGCTGGAAATCAGGATTTTTTCGACATCCGCATACGGTGAATGCCTTGCTGCTCTTTTTTGTAAAGAAGAATTTTATTTGAAATGAACAGAAGTGAATTGAAATGTATTACTGAGCATAAATTTTAAGGATAATCTTGTTTCTTCTTGCTTGCAGCTTGTCGCTCATCGCTACTTTTTCTGCAAGCTCGTCAACAACACGCCACCGATCACTAGAAAAAGTACCCAACCATTGCAACCAGCCAAATTGCTCGCCGAGAATAAAATTAGCCATTATAATAGTCGCCACAGGCGAAAAACTGCTGATAATGGAAGTATTACTCGACCCAATGACCCGCAATCCTTCCGCCACCAAAAACGAAGGCAATACCGTTGCAATAATCGCCATCAGAAAAATCAAGCCGTACAATTCCATTGGATAATGCCACAAGCGCCACTGAAGGGTGATGCCATGATGAATCAAGATGGCAATGCTTGCCGAAATCATAGCTAGTGAAGTAAAGCGCCAGGTACCGAATCGCGGGATGACATTGCTACCACCTATTAAATAGAATGCAAATACAAAAGCGCTTAAAAATACATAAGATACACCTAATAAAAAATTTGCATTTGTTCTATGAAGTAGGTTTTCCAGAAAAGCAATGGTAATGCCAAAATAGGTCAGCCCCAATGCCCAGCCTTGTGCTTTTGTGATGCGTTTTTTGAACAGGAAATAGGAAATAATGACAACCAAAGTCGGATAAATGAATAAAATCAAGCGTTCCAGCCCGGCAGAGATATATTTCAATCCCATAAAATCAAACATACTGGCGAAGTAATAGCCCAACAATCCCAGCCCCGCAATTTTAAGCAAATCGCGCCCTGTTATCGGTGTTTGTTGACGTAATTTCGCCTTTCGGTTAGAATAAATTGCAATCACTATAAAAAATGGCAAGGAGAAAATCATTCGCAATGCCAGCATAGAAATCGTATCAATGTCAAATCGGTAAGCGAGCTTAACTAGTACGGCCTTAGCCGCAAAGCAAATAGCGCTGATAAACACCAGCAATGAAGCAATCAATTGCGCGCGATTAGACGCAGGGAGACTAAGGGCTTTCATTCGACAAATTCCAGCTTCCTTTTGGAAACGCGATTAGATAACATTTTCTCTTGAAAGCCAGTTGTACAAATCTTATTTTTTATCGGCTAATGATCAATTGTTTTTCAAAATATTCTTCGGCGTTTTTTCCTTTTAATATGTAAACACCTGTTTTCCATTGTCCTACATTTAAAGAAAGCTCATTCCAACCTTCCGTTACTTCGATTGCTTTTTGAAACTGCAAACGCCCCAAGGCATCTATGATTATTATTTCTAAAGCGTTATTCGTTCGACTATAATAGCGAAGCTTTGTTTCTAATCCTGTAGGATTTGGAAATATCTCTGCGTTTGTGGCTGCTGTTGTTCCCAAAGAGAGAATTTCATTACTCCTGGCATTAACTAAATCCGCCTTTATATTGCTTCCACTGACGATAAACACGCTATAATCTTCCACTTCGCCATAAGCAAATGTGCCGCAAGGCAATGGTGGCGTGCCGTAGCGCATGGCTATACGCATTTTGGTCGCGCCGGGGAGTGTATTGGCAGGTAACCGCAGTGTCCCGCTGATACTTCCTATAAAACCATCGGCAACAAAAATTTCCTCACCTGCGTCTGCAAAATCACCATCCTGATTGACATCCAGCCAGATACGCCAAAACTCTCGAAATGCAGAAGCAGCATAGGCTGGCGTCAATACGACCGGATAGCTGTTCCCGGCATTAAGATTTTGAGTCAAATTTGTAAAATTCCCATAGCCATTATTATTCCCGCTGCTATTTGTTAATCCCGCAATTACCACACTTTCGATCCATTCAAACCGCGTGCTGCTACCGCGTGCACTGCAATCGGTGGGGCTTTGATATTCTACTCGAATCGATTGAATCGCATTACAATTTTTACTATCTGTAATGGTGACGGTGTAAGTTCCTGAAGCCAGATTACTCAAATCCTCTGTGGTTGCGCCGTTTGACCATTTAAATGTATAGCCTGGTGTACCGCCATTCACCGAAAGATTGATCGCGCCATTGTTTGCACCTAAAGCTGGTGTTGCGATATAAGAAACATTAATCGCCGAGGGCGCAAAAATATTTACCGCAGCCGTAGCCTGACAACCCTGTGCATCCGTGACCGTCACTGCGTGAATCGCCGGCCAAAGCCCTGTCGCAGTTGCATTTGTACTACCAGAACTCCAGGCATAAGAATAAGGCGGCGATCCTCCGATAACATTGGCAGTGGCAGTGCCGTCATTCGCACCGAAGCAAGTGATATTTTTTGCCGAAAGGCTAAGATTCATTGGCGCGCTTGGTTGTAAATTGGTGAAAGCTATTTGGGTACAACCATTGGCATCCGTGACCGTGAGATAATAGCTGCCAGGATTTACATTGGAAATAGATGCTGCCTGACTACCGTTGCTCCAACGATAGGTGTAAGGCGCTGTGCCGCCGCTCACGCTCGACGTCACTGAATTGGTATTATTTTCAGAACAGGAACTGCTGCGAGGTGTCAATTGCACATTGATTTTGGAAGGCTGACTGATTGTAATGCTTGTTGTAATCTGATTTCTACCATCCGATACCGTCACGTTGTACGTACCCGCCTGCAAACCATTTACCGATGCGCCCGTTGTGCCGTTGCTCCAGGCATAAGTGTAATTGCCCGTACCTCCTGAGGCTGTTGCTGTAGCTGCGCCATTTTGTTCACTAAAGCAAGTAGCATGTACTATATTGTTGAACTGCACGATCAAAGGCGCGTTGACAGTATTTTGATCTACACAAAAAGCATTGTTTCTCAAGTCATTAAACTGCCCACCAGAAGCCAGCGCAGTGCCGGCTTCATTGCTGAGCAAATAACTTCCCTGACCATTTTGACAGCACATTCCGTCGCTATATCGGTCGTAAAGGTTTAAATTGTAGCATCCGTAAGGCAGACAAATATTGATGATTTCGGTGGAGTTGGGTGTAACGCCAAAATAAGGCCCGCCGGATGCCCAGACGCGACCAGCCGAATCTTTAATATCCCAATATGTCTCGCTGGGATACAAGTCAAACATCAGTTTCAAAGTCAAATTGGCTTCGCAGGGGCGATGCTGATACCATTTAGCATTTGCTCTTCGACCCGTGGCACCGCTGGTGTTTCGAGCTCGAATGCTGTACCAATTTCCTTGCCAATTTGCAATATTAAAATTCAAACTTGTATCGCTGGTCGTGCCAATCAAATCCATGTATTTATTGCCGAGTGCATATACATCGTACAAATTAGCACCCGTAATCTTGCGCCAGCGTACCGCCGCCGTGCCAGGAGCCACGTAGAAAAAATTAAAATCGGGCAGTGCCATAATGCAGAAAGGATTCGCAGATTCTGCGCTTTTGCCGTTGCGCTTCAAGCGAATTCGCATTTTATTTGCATTCATATTAGGCACTTGCCAATCGTAATGACGCAAATGGCCTGCAATATTGCCTGCAATGGCTTGCCAGGTAGCGCCTTCGTTTGTAGAATATTCCAAAGAAAATGTGCCGGAATTGCCAAAAGCATCCCAACGAATCACTTCGGTTTCGCCAGGAACAAAGCCTTCGCCGCCATTGGGATACGTCATAGATAATTCATTCTGAAGGAAATAGAAAACGATAATATAATTTTGTGGCCCTTTCGGCACGAGATGTCCCTTGATCTTGATCGAATATGTACCTGCCAATGGATTATCCAAGGTGATTTGTTCGACATTATTCACTCTGTCAATGCCTTGATACGCAGGTTTATTGAGACTATCTTTGTGTAGCGCTTTACTCAACACCCAGGGTTGATAGATTTCGCCAAAAGGCGATTGCATTGAAAGATCGAGATCATTCACCAAGGATTTTCCAGCCAAAGGTACGCCTTCTGGATCTGTCCAATAGAGCATGATGCGCACCTGCTGCACCTTTTCAGGGATGGTAAGATTGTGTGTCTGCATTGCATTGTGCGCAACCGAACTATTTGAAACCCAATTATCACGCAGCGTTTCCAAAGCCCGTCCGGCGTGTACCCTACCCCAGCCTGTGATATAGTCTGGGCCGGCATTGCCGAGATCATCAGCAGTATTGAGCATACTCGCCTTGATGAGTGCAGCGGAAGGGTCTTGATTGCCATTCAATTCTCGATAAGCTTGATATAATAAAGCTGCTGTACCCGCCAAACTTGGCGCTGCTGCTGAAGTTCCGCCACCATATTGATAGCCATTATTCTGATCGGCAGATAGATTGCCCTGCCCGTGGGCCATGATGTCGGGCTTGATGCGGCCATCCTGCGTTGGTCCGCGACTGCTAGATGTAATCACATGGTCGTCATAGCCCACATTTCCAACGGTAATCCCATTTTTAAAAGCTTTTCGGCCGCCCGTAATATTGCCAAAGCGACCACCATCGGGAGTTAAAAAATTGCTATAATTGCTGCAAGACTCATCACCACTATTGCCTGCGGAAAACACATGAAGCAAAACCGGATTTTGAAAAACCTGCGCATCCACTTGCCGCGTGTACTGATCGTAATAACCGCCACAGCCTTCGCCGTAAGAGGTAGAAGTAATCACCACTCGATTTTGAAGCAAATTTTGCGCTGCATTTTCAATATGCGGATAATTTTCAATCGAATATAAAAACAAATCTGCGCCAGGCGCCATGCCCATTGCCAAAGGATTGAGATTGCCTGCACCCACCAAAATTCCCGCTACCATGTCACCGTGTGTACCGCCATAGGTATTATTAAAATCTGTAATTCGACCCTTAAAATCTTCATGAAACACAGATCCATCATCGGCTGTAGCAATCGCCACCCCCTTGCCGTCGTAGCCAAGATTTGGCCCATTCCCCAATAAATTCAGGCGTTGCGCAGTTCTTGCTGTCCAGCCATCGGGTTGAGGAGGCGCGATAGGAAAATCAATCTGCATTACCGCCGGATGCTTGGCTATTTCGATTACGCGATCTTCCGCTATTGTTAGGAGAACGCTATTTTGTTGAATTTCGCCACCGATAAAACCGCTCCGTATGAGGCTTTCCTGCAAAGCTTCTGTTGTAATGCTTTTATATGGAAAAATCTGTATTTTGATACCAGAAGTAGTGACCGCGTGTGCAGGATAACTCCCGGATGCCAGTGCCTGACTGAGTTTGTATTCCGGTTTTAATGTAATAAGCGCACGCGCACCGAGCGCCGCCCGATCAATATTGACGGGCACTTTAGCGATATATGCATAATGTGGAATGTATTCGAGCAATTCAACGCCCATCAATTCCAGACTTTTGATATGCACAGCAGGCGGTACATCGTGAAATTGCAAAACGAGGTAATAATATTCCTTAAACTGGTGCGCCGCGAGCATCTGAGCGCTCATATCGCTGGGTTGGTAGAACTCAGGAACAGGAATGGAGCCGGATTGTAGAGAAATGCTGTAATCCCGTTGTGCGAAAGTTTGTTGCACCAGTAGCCCCACTGTAGCCAGTGTAAAAATTGTTAATTTGTGCATCTTTGTCCTTGTGATAGTTATGAGAAACCTTTCCTATACTGGGGGTAGCAGTTATTCATGTCCATTTATTTTAATAAATGCCTATTATTATGATTATCATCAATTTAAGCACATGGACTAAAAACAACTCCTCTTTGGGGGAGAATAATCATACAAATATATGTTATTTTTAATTTGAAAAACAAGCCTTTTTAGAATTTTATATAAATCAAAAGTATATAATCCGATTGTTCCTGTTAAAGTAAATTTATCGTAAGAAGTTGATTAGTAGAAAAATACAAATTAATTCATTTCTTTCTCTCACTTTATATACGAGAAACCAATGATAAGAAGAGCAAATCCAACAGATTTTTTGCGCGTTTGGGAAATGTTTAAAGAAGTGATTGATCAAAAAGTTTACTTTTCTTATGACCATACTACCACCCGCGAGCAAATCGAAAAATCCTGGATTAATGAAGAAAACTTAGTATATGTTGCGGAGATCGAAGGTGAAATCGCAGGCGCTTACATCGTGAAAGCCAACCAGCCCGGGCACGGTGCGCACATTGCCAATGCTGCTTATATGGTGGATAGTCGCTTCCGCAATTATGGCTTGGGCAGAAAACTCGGCAAGCATTCGCTACAAGCTGCAAAAGCAGCGGGCTTCCGCGCGATGCAGTACAATATGGTCATCAGCACGAATGAAAATGCGGTTCATCTTTGGCAATCGCTTGGTTTTGAGATCATTGGTACAGTTCCTGAAGCGTTTTATCATTTTGAAAAAGGTTATGTCGATGCGCATATTATGTATCGGAAATTGTAATTATGCAATAAAAATAAGATAGAGCTGCGCCTCAAACACAGGCCCCCCCAGACCTTACAGAAACCCCCCCGCACCTTTAGCGACTCCAAAACGCTGGAAAAAGCTCCTTATGATAATACCTGCACCTTCACATACTTTCCTATAAGGATGGCTATGCCACAACATAATCCTTCGCTTCTGCGGCTCTTCGATGTCTTTGAAATGGTTTTGCTTTTAAAGTTATTGAATTCTTGATAAGAATGGTCTATATTCGTTATCAAAACGGATGCCAATTATCTTGCGAAAACTGGGGTTTCGGTTCTTTTTCTATAGTAATGAAGGGAACGAACCACCCCAGTACACGTTGAAAAGAGAAAGGTCGCGGAAAGTACTGGATTGAACCTGTTCAAAAAGAATATATGTACGACTTTTCCAAGCAAGACGAGAAAAAAGTAAATGGCATTGTAAAAGAGGAACAGGAAAATTTTAAAAAGAAATGGTATGAATTCTTCGGTTGAAATACAAATCCCACTTGCAGTAGATGTGCGCATCGAGCATGAATTATTTTATGTTCGGCTGGAAGATGGCTGAGAAATTGGCGTTCCTTATCAATGGTTTTGGCGATTGGCACAAGCCACAGACGCTGAACGACTTAATTGGCGCTTCATTAGCGATGGCTCAGGCATTCATTGGGAAGATATTGATGAAGATATTTCAATAGCAGGCATTTTAAAAGGAAATAAAAATCCAAATCCTCCAACTAAAAAAGCAGCATCATAAAATTATGATGAGAATAACTGCACTTTTATTGCGAATTAAGTAAAGAGACAATTTTAAGTTCAAATAAAATATCTTATAAGAAGTTGATTATCAGATTAATTTAACTTTCGACAGTCAACAGTGGCATTGCCATCCCTGTGGGATAAAACTGTCTATTTGCTTATTATAATTTGTATATGGTTTATATCATTTAAAGCTAATAAAAATCAAATTCTTGAAGTATTTATTATAATTATATAATATTAATCCAAAACCTGCACCTTCGCATACTTCAACATAATCCTTCGTTTCTGCGGCTCTTCGATGTCTTTGAAATGAATGGTAGCTACAGGATTATCTTTGTTGCCGTCCATGCTGAGTACTTTGCCTTCGCCAAATTTGAGATGGAGAATATTTGTGCCAACTTTGACTTGATCAATCGGGCTGGCTTTAAAGGTCGCAGGATCAATCTTGACAACCGGTTTGACCGCTGTGCGAGCGAAATTGCCCATCACTTTTGCCACGGGTGTTTCTTCTCTTTCTTTAGAAAAAGATCGGATGGAAGAAGTACTTTCTACGTGATGATGCGGGATTTCTGATAAAAATCGGCTGGGTTCGCCACCGCGCAATTGCCCGTAACGATAGCGCGAGGTCGCGTAAGTAAGCGTCAGATACTCCTCGGCACGAGTAATTGCAACATAAAACAAACGGCGCTCCTCATCCAATTGATCGGGCGAATCCATCGACAAAAAAGAAGGAAACAGACTTTCCTCTAACCCGGCCACAAAAACGGATTTGAATTCCAAGCCCTTCGCGGAGTGCACCGACATGAGCGTGACGTGATCGACTTCACTCTGGTTTTCATCAAAATCGGTGAGTAACGCAATATTTTGTAAATAGGCAGCAAGGCTCGTGTCGGCTTCATCGGTGCCAGTTACTCGTAGCACTTCATCTTCCACAAATGCCTTCATGCCATCGAGCAGCGCATTGACGTTTTCTAAGCGCCCCGCGCCTTCTACGGTGGTGTCGTTTTTCAATTCATCAATCAAACCCGAGCGTTTCGCAATGTAAGCAGCGATGTCATAAGCATTATTTGTTTTGGCTTTTGCAGTAAAATCCTGAATCATAGCCACAAAATCGTTGATCGCATTTTGCGTACGAGCGCCGAGATTCGCTTGTCCCAGGCATTTCCACATCGGTTGATCGACTTGCCCGGCGAGTGCGCTTATTTTTTCTACGCTGGCATCCCCGATATTTCTTCTAGGATAATTGATGATGCGTCGTAAAGCTTCTTCGTCTAATTGATTGATTGCCAAGCGTAAATACGCAATTAAATCTTTTACTTCTTTTCTTTGGTAAAATGACAAACCACCAAATACGCGGTAAGGCACATTGTAACGCCGCAGGTATTCTTCAAAAATCCTTGACTGCGCATTGGTACGATACAAGATAGCAATATCGCTATTGCGAAGGTGAAAGCGATTTTTTTGTTCCAGAATGGTATCCGCCACGCGCTTCCCTTCTTCATTGTCGTTCAGGGATTTAATAACTTTAATCTTCTGTCCAATGCCTTTATCCGACCAAATTTTCTTTTGAATCTGTTTTTTATTATACGTAATTACTTCATTAGCAGCCTGTACGATGTGTTCGGTGGAGCGATAATTTTGTTCCAATTTAAATACCTGAAAGCCATAAGGTTTGAAATCATTTTCAAAATCAAGGATATTCTGAATCGTCGCACCCCGGAAAGCGTAAATACTTTGCGCATCATCGCCCACCACGCAGATATTGCGCGGGCTACCGTCGTAATGCACCAATTTTTTCACGATCGCGTATTGCAAATAATTCGTATCCTGAAATTCATCAACTAAAATATATTTAAATTTTTTACGATATTTATCCAGCACACCATCAGGATTTTTTTGCAATAATTCGTACAAACGATACAGCAAATCATCGAAATCCATCGCACCGGAACGCTTGCAACGAGCCGTATATTTTTCATAAATCTGAGCCGTCATACCGCGTTTGGCAAGGCGATCCTGCTCCATTAATTCCTGATTCTCCGCATATAATTTCGGCGTGATCAAATTGCTTTTGGCAGAAGAAATGCGCGAACGAATGGCATTGACATTATAAACATTTTTATCTAAATTCAATTCTTTGATAATCGCATTCAGCACACTTTTGGTGTCCTCGGTATCGTAAATTGTAAAATTTGATGGATAGCCGATTTTATCTGCTTCTACCCTTAAAATCCTTGCAAAAATAGAGTGAAATGTACCCGCCCAAACTTGGTTCGCACGGTCGCCGACTACTTTGGCGATGCGCTCTTTCATTTCACGAGCAGCTTTATTCGTGAAGGTTAGCGCCAGAATTTCCCAGGGCGGCACACCTTTTTCGATGATATGCGCAATGCGATAAGTGAGTACCCGCGTCTTGCCAGAGCCAGGACCCGCCACCACCAGCACTGGCCCGTCGGTTGCAGTGACTGCTTTTTTTTGCACCTCGTTGAGTTCTTGAAGGTAGTTCCTACTCATGGATTTTTATTTTTATATAATATGGTGATGTAATAATATGATGATATTGTGATATGGTGATGTAATGTGTGGCTCACTATATCACAACATCACTACATCATTGCTCACTTTCCAAAGCTTCCAAATACTCCACCGCCCTTCTGGTATGCGGAATACAAATCGAACCGCCGACCAAATTTGCAATAGCAAACACCTCAAACACCTCCGCACGCGTGACGCCCAATTCGTAGCAAGTGCCCAAATGATAACGGATACAATCGTCGCAACGCAGCACCATTGAAGCGATCAAGCCCAGCAATTCCTTGGTTTTCTTGTCTAAAGCGCCGTCTTGATAAGCATTGGTGTCGAGGTTGAAAAAGCGTTTCAGCACGAGATTGTCTTCCGACAATATTTTTTCGTTCATTTTAGAACGGTAGTCGTTGAATTCTTTTACGATGGACATTTTTTCAGGTTGAAAGTTGATAAAAGTTGAGGAGGTTGAGAACGTTTAGGAACTTAGTCATGATCCCAATTTCTCAATATCCTAATATCTCAACAGACAATGGTCAGACGACGTGCTGCCATCTGACCACTGCTGTTTTGCATGGTAAAGATAATGATTTTTGCGATAGAAAAGTTGGCAATTACAAAACGAAAGGGATAACTGCCTGACGTTCTGATGGATAATTTTCAAATTTTGTACGATACCAGCGATGATGCGCCAATGCGCGTGGAATGAGATTCGCTGCTGTCCAAATAGCAAAAGAAAGCGCCGGAAGATTCCAACATAGCAGCGCAAAGCCGCACCATTCAAGGATTTCACCAAAATGATTCGGGCAGGAAATGTATTTGAATAAGCCACCTGTAGGAATTTTATAATCGGTTTCGCCCGGCTTTCGCAAATAAATCAAAATATTATCAGCATAGATATTAATAATAAATCCGGTGATGAACAGTAGAATACCGATGATGAAACGCCAATCAAAGAGCCAGGATTCAGGATAAATTACACTCAAATTTCCAAGCCAATAACCATTCAAGAAACCATTTATTACATTGAAAAAGCTGCCGAAAACGCAATGATGACGGGCATTCTTTTGCCTTTTGTTTTGATTCTGTAAGGAAAAATTATGCTCCTATTTACATAATGTAATATCCATAAACCAAAGAAAATCCACATAGCAAAAGACTTGACATTACTGCCCGTGAGAAAAAACAAAGCAAAACAAATCGGGGAAACGATTTCCATCAATATCCAAGCCAAGCGATTATTCATCGTCCAACCCCAGTCGCGGCGCGTGTGGCGACCGTAAGGTGCAGTAATGTGCAATTGGATAGGCACTAACAAAATGGCAATTGCGATCCACGCCAGAGCAAGCAGTTGGAAATTCGTTTCGTTCAGCATTATCGAAGCAAGAGTTTAGCGCTTGCGGTTTTTTCCTTATATTTAGTTTTTATGACATACATTCCTTTCGGTAAATGAGATAGATCAATATTATTAGATTCTGTTGATGCTTGCTTTTGATAAACAAGCTGACCATTTACATTCCAGATTTGCATTAAAAAATTATCTATATTTATCCAATTGATAAACAATTTTCCATCCGAAGGATTCGGAAAAATTTTCAAGTCATTTGCGACAAGCGCCAGGTCGTCTGTATCCACTGTTGCATCCAACTGGAAATCCCAAATGCCGCGACCATAAGTGCCAAAGCGAACCAAGTTTTCTGATTCCACAAATTCAACCGACCAATACGTTTGCGCCGGAGCACAAGTGCCCGACATATTGTACCATCGCTCCTCAGCTGCTACATATACATAAGGGCCAACCTCGGTCGCCGCGAAAAGCAAGCTTTCATTTGCATTGGCGGTGATGCCAAACACCAAAGTATTCGGTAATCCTTCAGCCATGGCTACAAAAGTTGCGCCGCCGTCGGTCGATTTGTAAATCCCGGGATTGGAATAGCCGCTGCCGCCCAGATATACAGTATTCACAGTCGTTTTGGAAGGATAAATCGTTTGACCGTAGAGATAATGCCCGGCAGGTATGAAGTTTAAATTTTGCTCCCAGGTTTGACCTTTATTCTTGGAATAAAAAAAGCGCCCATTGGTAGTCGCAGCGTACCAACAATCAGGATTTATCTGCGAAGTTGCGATCGCTGAAACCTCACCGCCACCGGATTGCGTTTTGAAATCAAAGGCAAGCTGCGAAGCTTCAATTCTATTATTATTACTTGTTTCTAAACGAAGAATATATGAGCCTTTTCCACCATTCATATTGCCCCCCGCCATATAAATTGCATTTTCAGATTGCACAGGACTCGGCATTAACGGCGGTAGCCAGACCGATTCATTATCAGATTCTAACTCATAATTTGCCGTCCAATCTCCTGCTTGGGCATTTGCATAATACGACACACTTCCGCCAGGATAAACCATCCAAAGCGATTGCCCATTATTAGAAAAAATAATATGTCCATAATCCCCGGAAATCAATTGCTCAAAAGCTTCCACATCCTGCGTATTAAAACCATTGGCCGATTGAAATCCTTGATCTTGTGAACCGGCGTACACGTAAGTCGAGTTATTTGGATCGGTTCTTACACTATAATATTGACTGGTATTCAGACCCGTAAGGCTTATATTTTTCTGCGAATCGAAATAATCTTCAGAAATACTTGTACCTCCATGATGACTGATTAATAAAAATGGAATACCCTCATTATCAACGAATTCCGAAAAATTCATGATATCCGCGTGTAATTTATTTTCCACATCATTATAATAAGCCCACCAATCATTTACTTTTGACCAAATATTCCCACCATCAAGACTGCGATGGCACTCTACTTCGCCCATAAACAAGGCGTCGGGGCTGGAAGGCAGTACATAAAGCCCCACTTCCCAGGGTTCAGCAGGCAAGAAGCCTTTAGCATTCCAGGTAACACCATAATTTTCGGTGGAATGCACCCTGTGACCGTTATCATTACTAGTGTAGGCGTACAATCGCATCATCTGATTACCTGCCCAACCAACGAGATTTGCAGGTGCGTCACCTAACTTGAGTTCATTACCCTGATTAAGTGGCTCGAAGGTATTATTTTGAGGATTGATTCTGGAAATTTTGGCGAAGCCTGTTTTTGTTTTTTCTATCAAAAGCAATTCGTTGGAATGATGCGGATTGCAAAGCGAAAGCATTGTAAAATCAGAGGTTTCAAAGGTTTTGATCGCTTGAAAGCTTTCACCTTGATTGATGGATTTATATAATTTGATATTGCTCCAATAGTCGGGTTTTGCAAAAAAATAAAACGTGCGCGCTTCATTATTCAAAATAACTGGTTTATAAAAATTCCCCCAACTATCGGCGTAGCGAATGCCATGCGCGGCCGTCCAGGAATAACCATCGTCATCAGAATAATGCGGAATACGCCCGGCAAAAGCGATTAATCTTCTGCCATTGGCTTTGGGGATGAACTGCAAAATTCCGGGGTTAAACTGCAAATCCTGGTTGACAACCTGCCAATGAGAACCATCACGTGGCCCGCGCCAAAGCGTACCGCCCGCAGAAATAGTCCAAATTTCATTTGCTGAAGGATCATATTCCGTATCAAAAATACTGCCCGCTTGATTATTGCTGCCGCGTTCTTGCCATTGTCCTTGTACTTGCCCGTCGGCAATCGTAATCACACCGCAATCCTGGCGAAGGCTTAGGCTTTGAGTCTTTTGTTGGTGCTGAGTGAAGCGATTGGCATATTCGATCTGTCGCCAGTCAGTGTCTGCGGCGCTTTGATGCATCAACTCGAACCAAGCTTCGCGGCGGATACGTTCTTCTCCTTCTTCTCGATTGGTGGGCGCTGGCGGAGGTACGTAGTGAGGATAATTATCTTGCTGGAAGATAGTTGCAATAAAAACCCCTGTAACGAGCAGGAGAATCGGTTTTTTCATAACTAATAAACTTGTGGCAATTGGTTAGGGCGAATCATCGGATCGTAAAATCCCATTCGCTTGTACAAATATAAGTAAAATATTGGTCTGTTCACTAACGGGCACAGCCCTCGTAGAATATTTCATCTCGCTCAACCTCAGCTGTATATGGAAATACTTCACCCGACATAGAGTCTGTGCATAGCCGGGGGAAAATTTTCACTTTCAAAACGCTGGTTTTGTCGTTTGGATTGCGATTCCGAGTTTCAAAAATAATAGCATTACTCTCTTTAATAGGATTTGAACGAGTGTAAACCATCTCTTCTTCGGGTGTTCGGAAAATAATTTCTGCCGCTTTGATCTCGACCATCCAGAATGGTTCATTGCCACGACAAAGGTATTCCTTGATTTCCTGTGCCGAGTTTGTTCCGCTTTTGCATTGACTTATAATCATTTGCAAAATGAACAACAAAATCACAAAGCTGATGTTTCTAAAAGTATTTTTCATAAAAATCCACATTTGTAAAATTCTGAAAAAAATAGTTCTTTTGAAAATTTTGCCATACCTTTATCCTTAATAGTAAAACTTTTAAATTATGACCAATTCAAACCCTGCTCTAACGAGTGTAGATAGTCTTTATCAAAAAGTTTTTGAAAATAATAAAAAATGGGTAGCCAATAAAACCGCCAATGATCCCGATTTTTTTGAAAAACTCTCGCGGGATCAACGCCCTGAATTTTTGTACATTGGCTGCTCGGATAGCCGCGTCCCAGCTAATGAAATCATGGGTTTGGAGCCTGGCGAAGTCTTTGTACATCGCAATATCGCCAATGTTGTTCCTACCGTTGATGTCAATGTGCATTCGGTGATTCAGTACGCCGTAAACGCGCTGGGTGTCAAGCATATTATTGTTTGCGGACATTATGGTTGCGGTGGTGTGAAAGCCGCATTACTACAAGAAGATATGGGCAAACTGAATATGTGGCTGCGCAATATCCGCGATGTGTATCGCATACATCGCAAGGAACTTAACGCTATCGAGGATATGGAAGCCCGCACCAACCGCCTCGTCGAATTGAACGTACAAGAGCAATGTATCAATGTTATCAAGACTTCTTTCGTACAGAAAAGCTTTGCTAAAAACCAATACCCGATTGTGCACGGCTGGGTGTATGATTTGAAAAACGGCGTTTTGAAGGACTTAGAAATCGACTTCCCTAGCATTTTAGCGAATATCCAGGAGATTTATAAAATCGCTTAATTTTTTTATATCATAAACTAATTCAACCTATCAACTGACTTCAAAAAGAAGTCAGTTGTTTTTTATTTTTACAGCTTTTCTCGAGTAAATAAAGTCCTTTCCGATCAATTTGAGAAAATAAATGCCGGGATGAAGGTTCTCCGTAGAATGTTCGATCCTATTTTCACCGGGAATAACGCTTGTTTTAAAACGCTGGATTTGAGCACCTTTTGAATCATAAATTTCTATAATCGCTTCTTCACTTTGTTTCGCAACAAATTGAATATGAATGGTTTCCTGCATTGGATTAGGAAAAATACTCAATTGATGGTTTTTTAAATGCGTATCTTTAGTCCTCGTAGTCATTCCTTTTTCCCAAGTCAAAAGCTGGATTCCTCCAAAATCGGAATAAAACGGCTGAAACAAAGGGATGCCACTGTTGTCGATAAAAGACAGAACAACTTGATTTTCAAACACATCTACGCCCCAAGTAGCAGCGCTATCCTTGACAAAAGCATATTCGCCGATTTTTTCCACATTATTTGGATTGGAAATATCCAAGGACAAGACTTCGCTATCGCCGCCGGAGATAAATAAAATGCGATTCTCATCGGCAAGTATCAATTCGTTGGTATGCCCGGGACTGCCGAACCAGGAAAAACCATTGCAATTCCAGGGATTGAACCAATCTATCGATTGAATATTATCAGGATTGCTAATATCTAAAACTTCCAGTCCACAAAAGTCCACCGAGATAAAAGCATAATCGCCGACCAATCGGATATTATTATAAGCCGGTAAAGCCCTGGTAGTCAAGTCAGTATTTACGTATTGAGCAATTTGCACAGGATTTTGCTTATCACTAATATCAACCAAACGTAAGCCTCCGGCATCGTAAGCGAGATAAAGTATATCATCCCGGATTTCCATGCCACGCGCATTGGGTGGGTAATTGGCTACGCCTGGCCAAGAAGGATCGGGTTGAAATTGTGAAACAAATATAGGATTTTCCTTATCCGAAATATCAAGAATGATAATACCATCTTCCATCGCGCCGAGATAAGCGTACTTCCCTTGTGTACGAATGATGGCGCAGCCTTGCGTATAAGTCATTGAATACCAAATAGATACAATAGAAATATTCGAGGGATCGCTCACATCTAAAATCGCTAAACCTGCATTTTGACCAGCACTTTGAAAATTACCAAGCGAGAGGTATAAATAATCGTCATCTTGATGGACATTATTGACATTCAGATTATGAAAATTACTCGGAGGTAAAGTATCGATTGGTATTGGATTATAAATATCGGAAATATTATATATGATTAACCCCAAGCCTGCGCTCGCAGAATAAATATAAGGCCGCCCGTTTCGATCGAATAAAGAAGAATAGTTTGAAAAAAATCCCGATAGCTCAAATACGGAGCGCTTTTCAAAAGTAACGGAATTGTTAATAGCTTGACCTGAAATAAATAATGGCAGGATAAAAAGTAATAAAATCAATATTAATACTCGCTTCATGGTCAGGGATTTGAGTATAAAAATAAGGATTATTGGCCTTAGTGCGTTGTAAAATAAATCGTTCACTATAAACCTATAAGGTTTTTTGAAACCTTATGGTTTGGCTAAGAGTTAATGTAATTCACAATGTATTTAGTGCGCTTTTTTCTGTGGAATGAACATGGCAATCACCGAAGCGCCGATCAAGGATAGGAATACCCACAAAAACCAAGGATCGAGCTGAGAAGCCTTGCCTAATGCGATTTGTATGGTTTTCCAACTCAGGTAAAACGTCATCCCTGCGGTCACAAAGCTAAGCCATCGCAGTACTAATCTTGTTTTTTTGTATTGAAACGCCGCGTTTTCCGGGGTGATTTTTACAGGATAATTCAAATTATGCGGCATGGTACTGAGCCAAAGCAAGAAGCCAGCCGTAGCGCTCATGATACCAGGCAATACCCAAATGATTATTTTCGGGCCCCAACTATCGGGGTGGCCCGATAAATCGAAATGCACCGGAATCTCATCTGGTAATTGCGCATAATTTATTCCAACTAGCACAAAACTAGCGGCAATGGCAAGAATCGTGATACGTTGAAGCCAAACTTCCGCGTCAGAATTTGGAAGGTCTATTTTGGGTTGCTCGCCTTTCGTCATGAATGCTCATTTTGCAAAACAATATTACAAAATTTTGCGAATTGAATGTGCAATCTACGACTTTAGTTCGAGCGTTGTCGCTTCAATTCCTTGATCTCCGCATCATATTGCTTGAGTCTCTTTTGCAATTCCAAATTATCGCGCTCCAATTTTTCGATGCGGCGCTGCATTGCTTCCATCTCCACCCGGGTATCCTTTGATACTGTTGGATTGCGGGTACTCGTGTCGGACGGTTGATTAACATTGCGAACCTCATCGCTTACAGGCTCATCATTGCTTACCGTTTGCTCGATTCCCAACAAACGCTTGGCTTCCACGATTGGGTCTTTGCCATTATAGAGCGCCGCGCCCGCGAACGCCAGCGGTACAAGGATAATCATCACCAACAGAAAGCGCGTAAACCCGGTTACTTTTCTTCTTGCCATTGTATAATTGTTTATAGTATGATTTTTAATTTACTTTCTAAAAGAATACAAATTTTTACAGTTTCCTGTTTTACAAATATAAGTTCTTACAGCCTTATCAGCACAGTATTTCTACTGACAGGCGGAATTTTCGGATGAAGCAGGATTCTAAAGGCTTTCAGTGCGCTTTCGCAAAGATTTGATAATTTTGCCATCATGTTTTAAAAATTACTGAATCGTTCAACCCAAAAAATGACGGAAGCCTATATCTACGAAGCTTTACGCACACCTCGCGGGCGAGGCAAACACAGCGGTTCCTTGTATGAAGTGAAACCCATTCGGCTGATGTCTATTGTGCTCGATGCCTTACGGGAGCGCTGCCGCTTGGACACAAGCGAAGTAAATGACGCCATCCTGGGATGCGTCACGCCGATAGATGATCAAGGATTTAATATTGCCAAAGCGGCTTTGCTCTATGCGGGCTGGAGCGAAGCGGTAAGTGGTATGCAAATCAATCGGTTTTGCGCTTCGGGCTTGGAAGCTGTGAATTTGGCGGCAATGAAAATTCGCGCTGGCTGGGCAGATATGATTGTGGCTGGCGGCGTAGAAAGCATGAGTCGTGTACCATTGGGCAGCGATGGCGGGCCTTTGTTGTATGATCCTGAAGTGATCGCCAAATTGAATTACGTTCCGCAAGGAATTTCGGCAGATTTGATCGCCACGATCGAAGGTTTTTCAAGAACAAATGTGGATGAATACGCCCTGCAATCGCAGCAGCGAGCACAAGAAGCCTGGGAAAATGGGTATTTTGCTCAAAGTATTGTCTCAATTTTTGATCAAAATGGCTTATTAATTTTAGATAAAGACGAGCATTTTCGGCCCGACACGACGCTGGAAAGTTTAGCAAAATTACCTCCTGCTTTCGCAAAAATAGGCGCTGAAGGCTTTGATGAAATGGCGCAACGCCGCTATCCAAGCGTTGAAAAAATAAATCATGTACACACTGCCGGAAATTCTTCTGGCATCGTAGATGGCGCAGCCGCGATTTTGCTGGCAAGCAAGGAAAAAGGAGAAGCATTCGGATTAAAGCCTCGCGCCAGGATTGTTGCCATCGCCAATGTCAGCACAGAGCCTGTTCTGATGCTCACCGGGCCGACACCCGCCTCCCAAAAAGCGCTTAAAGCTGCCGGAATGACAACAAAAGATATTGACCTTTGGGAATGCAACGAGGCCTTTGCGGCGGTGCTTTTAAAATTTCAACGCGATTTGGACATTGATCCTGAAAAACTCAACGTGAACGGCGGCGCTATTGCTTTTGGGCATCCGCTCGGCGCTACGGGCGCAATGCTGCTCGGCACTTTGCTCGATGAACTTGAACGCCGCGATCTGAGTACGGGTTTGGTGACCCTTTGTGCCGGCGGAGGCATGGGGATCGCCACGATTATCGAACGGATTTAAAAAATTTCCTTCCTAATTTAATCCGCTGTTGAACAAATCAATACACATTTGCTTTTTAAAATTGTCAAATTTCTTGAAAAATTATGCCCGTATCAGGCAACGTTTTTCTTTTTAAAGGCATCTCCCATATATAGACTTGAAATACACCATGTTTTCCTTCATATACATAAGTCGCTAGTCTCCGGAATTAGCGACTTTCTTTTTTATTCAATTCTCATTTCTAAAAAATTGCTTTCTTCAATAGGGGTAGGATTCTATAATCTCATCTTTATAATAAAATTATCAAAAAAAAGCTGCAACCTTTTTATATCAGAATCATGTAATTCTGGAGATTTTACTTTATTTACAATGTAAATTATTATATTTTAAAAATCAATTTATAATATTTTACACACGGTCGCTTTTAATAATTTAGATGCTTGAAATGTTAAAAAATAAATCCCTGGGAAATTTTAAATTACATTCAAACACCTTTAAAATTAAGCCTTTACAATAAAAAATAGCTATACAATTTATCCGGCGCCTCCCTATTTATTTGTTTTGCGAATATAATTTCTCTGCATTGCTTCGTTAAATCGGAGGCGCTTTTTCATTGATTATGAATAAGTTAAAATAAAAATATAAATATGGCCTTCAAAATAATGTTTTATATTATTTTATTAAGCTGGTCTGCGAATCAAGTAAAAGCACAAAGTTTAACTTATCATATTTTTATCGGCAAAAAACAGGCCGGTACGCTGAAGGCCAATATGGACAAGCTTTCGAATGGCTTATTTACATTGCGACTGGAGTCCAGCACCGCGTTTACGCTGGTGAAAATTTATACATTGATGGAGGCAGAATACCGCAATGGGCAACTCTGGAGCGCATCTAATATGCAGAAAGTGAATGGAAAAATAAAAACCATTACACAGACTAAGCGCGCTGGAGAGGAATATCGAATTACCGCAGATGGCGAAGAAAATTTATTAAAGAAAAATATTATATTTAGTGTCTCCATGCTATATCACATTGAACCAGAAGGAATTAGCAGTGTTTTCTCTGAGCGCTTTGGCGAGTTTTGTAAAATCCGAAAAACAAGCGAACATCATTACGAGTTGGAAATGCCGGATGGTAAAATCACGCGCTATATCTATAAAAATGGCATTTGCACAGAAATGCAATCCGATCATACAATGGCAAATATTCGTTTAATATTACAGACGGTAAGTAAATAAAAAGCCCTATATACGATTTTTCATCTTAATAACATGATATTCTGCACGATCGAATTCTCCTCTATTTCATTACTTTCATTTAATAATTGATAGCGTACCATCGCCACGTAAATGCCTGCTTCTGCTGGCTTTTGCCGGAACAAGCCATTCCAATGCACCTCGGGATCATTACTTTCAAATACTTTATCACCCCAGCGGTTATAAATTGTTAATTGTAAATATTGAAAAGTACAATTACTAAATAATTCGAGTCGATCATTTTGTCCATCATAATTTGGACTAAAAGCAGTAGGTAAATAAATATTACATTCGCAAGGTTCTCTTTGCAATGTAAATTCATAAGTAGTCGGCAGAATGCAATTATGATCAGAAGCTCGATAAATTCCAGGTTTTTCAAGCGTTCGCGGGTTCTCTTTTACTTCGTCTTCCCAAATAAATGCGGTGCCGGGCAAGCTGACCCGCCAGGATTCTCCACATAATAAAGTAGTATCTATGTGAATAATATTATTAGGTATAGAATCACAAACTTCTTTAAACGAAAATGATAAAGTATCAGATTTTACTTCCGCAAATTCTTGAACATTTGTTATAGCCAGATCAAAAAATGTAATATCCTGTGGATTAAATTTTATATCCCTCTCATTCGGAGTCACCGAATGAAACCCTTGCCAATCAAAGCATTCGCCAGATAAAGAGTCCAAAGAAAATTGCATCAGGAAGCCAAAATTATTACCTGCATCATTAGCATATAAATCTTGATTTCCTATAATATTAATGATTCTTTTTTTATTAATAGATTGATAAATAAACCCCGTATGTAATGTCTGACTAATATTCAATTTGCGTTGTTCTAATATTTTACCTTGCGCTGATAATAAAAGTAAGCTGACATAATTTTCATTCTGGTCAGGAGCATTATAAGTAGCAAGCAATCGCCCATCGCTTAACACCTGAATATCAGCCGCATACGAAGTAGAAGGAAATTGATCGCTTGTCCAGACGAGATTACCTTTGGTGTCTATTTTATAAAAAAAAGCATGGTCTCCATTATAAAATTCAAATAAATAACCACCTTCAACTTCCACCGGCCCCAGGATCGGGAACAAGCCTGTGCTGCCTTCCAGACTGGTCGCCCATTCTAAATTATATTGTTTATCTAATTTTATAAGATAAATGCCCGAGCGACATAAAAATCCGCCATCTTTTGTAATAATCGCATCCCCATCTGACTCAAAAGGGGTAAATGAAGTGCCGTTTATATAATTTAATTTTTCATCAAAAATAGCAACAAAGCTTTGTTTTTGAGTACGCCAGCCGAGCAAAAGTCCATAAGCCAGAATTTTATTTCCTTGTAAGTCAATTGAATAAGTAAAATGATCGACCGTACCACTATTAAAAAGTCGAAATCTTATTACTTTCCCGTTTTTATCCAATTTTAATAAAAATATTAATTCATCAAATCCTTCATAAGCGCTTCCAAGTATAAAAATTTCACCCAATTCATTGATTTCAAAATCTTTAAATGTCAAATAATTTTGCTTCCACTGATAACTCCTGGTCCAAAGTTCATTCCCGCATTGATCTAATTTTGAAAGCACAACTGCCCCATTTTCAACGGTTAATGGTGAGTCGCCTAATAATATATCCCCATTCGGGAATCGAGTAATTTTTTTATGATACGACTTTTCTGGATTTTCCAACAGCTTAAAATATTGCTGAGAAAGCAAGTTACCGCTCGATAATAGCAGACTAAGCAGCATAAAATTGATGTACTTGGTCTTCATAAATTGAATATCGGAAATTTGCAACACCCAATTTAGAAAATTGCGATTTATTTTGCAAAGATGCGTCTGGCTGACTATTTTCACTCAATTTTCAAAACATCGCTTTTTAACACCTGAAATTTGCATTCACCATGAAAATGACGCTCTTCTTTATTATATTTAGTGTGTTTTCTATAGTAATATTCGCACAATCTACTGATGATCTTCAAAAAGAAATCCAGCAATTACAAAGCCGCGTGGACGGTTATCAGCATACTTTTGATGTAATAAATAAAAAAATAGATGATTTACTCTGGTACGAAAAAGTCGGCGATGTCGCTTTTGTGGATCGGGTGCAAATGACCGGCCCGCCGGTTTGGAAAGAAAAAAATCCTAATGCACAAGGTGCTGGTAATCCGGTGATTTTCTGGTCGTATGTGTTTATTCCTAAAAGTGTGGACGCTAATAAAAAATATCCATTAATCGTGTTCCCGCATGGTGGGGTGCATTCCAATTTTACAAGTTCTTATGCGCATATTATACGAGAATTAATATATCAAGGATATATCATAGTAGCAGCGGATTATCGCGGCAGCACAGGCTATGGCAGTAGTTTTTATAGAAAAATTGATTACGGAGGGTTGGAAATAGAGGATGTAAAAGTGAGCCGGGATTATATGGTGGATAATTATGATATTATAGACCCTAAACGAGTAGGTATTATTGGCTGGAGCCATGGTGGATTAATTACCTTGATGAATATTTTTAACTATCCTACTGATTATCAGGTAGCTTATGCGGGCGTACCTGTGAGCGATCTCGTGGCGCGGATGGGCTATAAAAGTCAAGGTTATCGAAATTTATATGAAGCGGATTATCATATTGGGCAATCGGCGGAAGAAAATGTAAAGGAATATCGCAGGCGTTCGCCTATTTGGAATGTAGAAAAAATGAAGGACACGCCATTATTAATTCATACCAATACAAATGATGAAGATGTAAATGTTTTGGAAGTGGAGCAGTTAATAAGGGCCTTAAAAGCAGAAAACAAGAAATTTGATTACGAAATATATAAAGATATTGAGGGTGGGCACGCTTTTGACCGACTCGATACTAAAATAGCTCAGGAAATACGTGTAAAGATTTATAAATTCTTGAGCCCGCATTTAAAACCCATGCAAACTATTAATGATGTAAAAACATTGCGAAAAGCGGCGTATCGGTTTTGAGGAGAAGTAAGTTTATTTATTTTCTTTAGTCAGAATTAATTCGAGTTCTTCCTGTAAGTCAGGAAGTAAGTAAGCGACTGTAAACCAGACTATTTCGTAATCTACATCGAAATAGTCATGAATTAATTTATCTCATTCCTACTATACTTTACGAATGATGCTCTGTTTTAATTATTATGCAATCATTTTCAAATCTTTTTCTACAAATGGTAAAATGAGCGGACTAAGTGCTTTGCGGGTAACCAAATCAACTTTTATTCCTAATCGCTCTGAGAGTTCTATTTCTAAGCCTACTAAATCCAACAGTGTCAGGCGCTTACCGAAAGTAACCAAAATATCCAAATCGCTGTCGGAATGTTGATCTCCGCGTGCATAAGACCCAAACACACCAATTTCTTCAGGTTCGAATGGCGCTAAAATATTTTTAATAATTTCTTCTTGTGCAGGCGTCAGCATTGAAATAATATTTTTACAAATGTAATAAAATCCTTGTTTTATAGCAATTATTCCTTTTGCTGATTACTTCACCGCTTCAAATGTCATATCCAAACGGCTACTCACAGAATAAGGTGACGAGTAGCGCAAGAAAAATACAATGTCCATTCTAAAGTGTTTGCGCGTGAGCGATTTCTTGGCGTTGCGCAAAGAAGGTAAAAGATTGATTGTCTGTCGGGCCTTGCCGCGCAGGTCATCGATGTAAAATACTTCATCCGCAGGCGTGCAGGGCGTTCGGCCATCATTGCAAATGCGGATAGACACTTCTTCTATAAACTCATAATCAAAAGCGCCATCCAGGGATGTAATTCTTGCCGATACAGGATTGATGCCTGCAATCAGGGCAGTATCCACGTTGTTTTCATTCAAATAAAAAGAAATATTGCTGGATATGCTTTGTACTTCATACGCCCAGGGAATCGCAGAACTTAGTCCGGCAGGTAATTCAAAATTGATATTCGGATATAACATATCAAAAATACGTTCCCGTCCATCGCCCCTGCAACTCAACAAAAACAATACAATCACGGTACAAATAGTAAGTAATTTCCTCATGTTTTAAAATGTTTAGCGGTTGAGGAGTTGAGAGGCTTATTTTAGCAAACACCTGACTTTCTCAACTTTCTTAACGCACTCAATTTTAAAAATCAAAAGATTTATTGTAAAATATTCTTTGGGTTCAAATTTCTGCTTAACTTTCGGTAGCTTCAGTATAATTTTTATTTCGATTTTATCTGAAATTCCGAATTTTTTCACTGTTACACAACGAATGGTTTGTCATGGGAGAACAGAAAGTTACACTCGCGGTAAAAGACGACTTAATCATGCAACGCTTTGTGCGCAATCTGCTCAAAGACGTGCAGGCCTTTGAGTATATGTTGGAAAACGATTGGTTCGAAAGTGATATTGTTCGCATTGGTGCGGAACAGGAGATGTGTCTGGTAGATGCAAAAACCTTTAAGCCGGCACCCATCAATATGGCGGTACTCGAAACAATGAAAGAGCACGAATGGCTCACTTCCGAATTGGCGAAATTTAATCTTGAAACCAACCTCACACCCCGTGAATTTACTGGGAATTGCCTGAGCCTGATGGAGCAGGAAAATCGGGAATATCTTGCCATTATTCGCAAAGCGCTCAAAAAATGGAAAGCAGAAGTCGTACTCACAGGCATCCTGCCCACTTTGCGCAAGATCGATCTGGAATTGAGCAACCTGACCGATAAGCCTCGCTACCATGCTTTGATGGAAGCCATTAATAGTCAATTGATTGGCTCCGCTTACGAGTTGCGACTCATGGGTATTGATGAACTATTAGTGAAGCATGATTCGCCTTTATTGGAAGCTTGCAACACCAGTTTCCAAGTGCATTTGCAGGTATCGCCCAGGAATTTTGTATGCATGTACAACATCGCTCAGACGCTTGCCGCTCCTGTGATGGCGATTGCTGCGAACTCGCCGATTGTATTTGGCAAACGCCTCTGGCATGAAAGTCGGATCGCTTTATTTCAGCAGGCTTTAGACATACGTACCACACACGATCATATGCGCGAGCGCAGTCCCCGCGTGAGTTTTGGGTCGAATTGGTTGGATGAATCAATCCTGGAAATTTACAAAGAAGATATTGCTCGATTCCGAGTACTGCTCAGCGCCGATGTGGAGGAAGATTCCTTAAAATTGATCGAACAAGGCTTAACACCAAAATTACGCGCTTTGCAAGTGCATAACTCTACCGTCTATCGTTGGAATCGCCCTTGCTACGGCATCAGCCCGAATGGTCAGCCGCATCTGCGTATTGAAAATCGAGTATTGCCGGCCGGGCCAACGACGCTGGACGAAATTGCAAATGCTGCTTTTTGGCTGGGTGCAATGATTGGTATGGAAACTGAATGTAAGGATATTCGAAAGAATCTTTCCTGGGAAGATGTGCGTGATAATTTTGCGAAAGCAGCGCAATTCGGCATCGATACTAAATTCAACTGGTTCAAAGACAAAAAAATCTCGGCACCCGATCTCGTTTTGCATGAATTACTTCCACTTGCTCGTAAAGGCTTGGAAATCAGAAATGTAGATAGTGGTGATATTAGCAAATATCTTGATATTATTGAAGAACGCGCCAAGAACCACATGACCGGTGCTCGCTGGCAGTTGCGCACGTACACCAAATTGCTCAAAGAATGTGGCAGGGATGAAGCGCTCACGGTGATGACTGCAAGTATTATTAAAAACCAAAACAACGAAATGCCCGTGCATACTTGGGAAATGCCTGAATTGGGCGACCTCGACGACTACCGCCCCGGCAAGCTCCGCGTGGAGGAATTTATGGAAACCGATCTCTTCACCGTGCAAAAGGATGACCTGATCGAATTGGTGGCTGAACTAATGGATTGGCGGCGCATTCGTTATATGCCAGTGGAAAATTCTAAAGGTCAGCTGAGCGGGTTAATTACATCTCGCTTATTGCTGCGCCATTTTGCACGCAAAAGCCGCATGAATGGACAGGAAGTACCTATTATGGTCAAAGATATTATGATTAAAGATCCCATCACCGTTGGCCCGAAAGCGACTATTGTAGAAGCCTTGCGCATTATGCGCGAGAAAAGAATCGGCTGCTTGCCAGTAGTCCAAAACGAAGAATTGATCGGCATCATCACAGAAATGGACTTCCTGCGGATTTCATCGAGATTGATCGAACGCTTGGAAAAATTGGATTAGCAAGAGAAATTTCGCTAAAAGTGTTCATATCTTGAATTTCAAATCTCACCTTTCGCCTCTGAAAGGTATCTTTGCGATATGATTTCACTGGGTAAATTTTTTCGCAATTATACAGGATTGCTGCGGCGTTTCAAGCTTTCTTATGTTGTAAATAACTTACTGAATAAAAAGCACTTACAGCATAATGTAAAATTATATAAGAAATTTGGCTTAAAAAAAAGCATTTACGCGCCTATCGGAAGTCAGGACTTTCCAAATCCGAGTGAAGATATCCCCTGGCTGGACAAACCCAATGCGAAAGAACGTTTATTTGCAAGCAAAAAATTCGAGCAATTTCCAAAGGAAATTCGGGAAGAGTTATTCCGATTTGTGGACGATGGCTATATGATTTTAAAAGGTTTTTTCGATGAAGATTCTATAAATCAATTAAATACAGATATTGATAATTTATTAAATAAACAACAAGTAGGATTTAATTACACAGGCAAAAAAATCATGGAATCCTATCGGCACTCAAAAGTCGCCGACCAATTTTTTCGAGACGCGCGCTTATTGGAGCTGCTCAGCTTTACGATGGGGAAAAATATAATCCCTTTTCACACCATCAATTTTATTGAAGGAAGCGAACAGCGTGCGCATTCTGATTTTATTCATATGACCACCGAGCCGCGCGGCTACTTGATCGCCGCCTGGATTGCACTGGAGGATTGCTATGAAGGGAATGGCCCACTATTTTTCTATCCTGGAAGCCACCGTTTACCTTATACTTTGGCGAATGATTTCCCTTCCGGGAATACTGCATGGATGCTAGGATCAAATCCTAATCGTCAATATGAAGATAAAATGGCAGAAATTATTAATGCGAAAAGCCTTCAAAAAAAGCATTTTATCGCGCAAAAAGGGGACGTATTGATCTGGCACGCTAATTTGATTCACGGTGGTGAAGCGATTCGAGATAAAGGCACTACCCGCAAAAGTATGGTGGCGCATTATTTTTGCAAGGATATTATCTGTTATCACGAAATTTCCCAACGCCCGGCATTGCTAGAAATCAAGGATTGAATGATATTGCGAACTATTTTTTACAAATTGCCTCCTCAACTGCGCTTTTTAGCTCGAAGGATTTTTTATTTACCGCTTGATATTTGGGAATCTCTTTCAGGAAAACGCGATCCGCTTACGCCACCGCGAGGCCTGATTTATACGGGTTCTGGCGACTTCCAAGCACAAGGTGAGAAAATGCTTCGATTTTTTATAGAAAAAGGTGGACTCCAGCCTGACCATAAAGTGTTGGACGTGGGCAGTGGCATTGGGCGAATGGCAGCACCGCTTACTCGATATTTAAATAAAAATGCGCATTATGAAGGTTTTGATGTAATAAAATTAGGGGTTCGTTGGTGTCAAAAGAATATCAGTACTCGTTTTCCAAATTTTCATTTTAATTATATTCCAATCAACAATGATTTGTATCGTGCTGATGGGCAAGATGCTACGCAGTTTCGATTTCCTTATAATGATGAGTCATTCGATTTTACAATCGTGATTTCAGTCTTTACACATTTATTACCGAGTCAAGCTGAAAATTATTTGCAAGAAATTTCCAGAACCTTAAAACCTGACGGCACTTGTATTGCAACTTTTTTCTTGTTAAACGAAGAATCAACGCCTTTGATGCCTACCAATCCTGCGTTTGCTTTTCCATTTAATTATGGTCATTATCGCTTGATGGACGAGCAAGTAAAATCAGCTAACGTAGCGTTTGAAGAAAATTATTTACAAACGCAAATTACAAACTCAGGATTAATAATCGCCCAAACATATTATGGATATTGGTGTGGACGAGATAAAGCAGCTTGCGAAGATTTTCAAGATGTAATAATTTTAAAGAAAATATAATTTTATTTTTGAATTATTACAATTCGCCTAATATTCCTAATAAAGCATTCACCACATTATTTCTACCGATTTGCAGCTCAGAATAACTCTGTAAGCCCAGTCGTTCCTGGCGTTCGAGGTCATTGAGTCGGCCCAGCAGGAGGGTGAGTTCGTTTGATGTGTCGAGATTGTTGTTCTCAGCATAATCCAGGACGGTTTGCAGGGCATCCTTAAGCTTGCCTTTCACAATCATATCGCGGATTTTGCTTTTATCTAGCGAAGGCGCTGTATTTTGCACAATCGGACTCACATTTGGCGCAGGGTCAGTATTTACAGGCGTCGTAGAAGGATTAGGATTATTCAGTTTATCAAAAAGTCGGCGCAAGGCTTGCACCACGTTCACCCAGGCTTCATCGCGGTCATCCCATTTCGACACGGGTTTGCGATCTTTGGGCAAGGATTGAAATTGATCGAGCTCAGAATAGGAGTTTGCGGAGGGCCTAATCCAGACTGGCACAATGGAAACCTTGTCCTGCTTATGTTTTTCAATGGCTCTTTTCATCTCCTCCCGATGAATAAAATCGGACGCCATAAAGTCGGAGCTTACCAAAAATAGAATCACCCTGGCTTTAAGCAATGCCTCTTGAATCTCCGCATTCCAGGTATCGCCAGCGTCTATTTCTCTATCTTGCCACACATCAATGATACCACCGCGTTCCAAGGGTTTCAGGTGAATCATTAACTCATCCTTGAAAGCCTCATCTTTATGTGCGTAAGAAATAAAAACATGGATTGGCTGGCTCATGTGTTGGTTTTTTCCGGTGGCTTAATTTTTTATTACAATAAGCACATTTTCAAGTACATTACAAATATAATTGATTTATAAAAATTTCATTTAGTCTTGTTAAATAGAAAATAAAGAATCGAAGTAATAATTGTAGAAAAATATTTTATTGTAAAAAATATTCCATATCTAATCCTAACCAATTCAGTGTATTATCACAAAATATTTTTTGAACAATAGATTCCGGCAAATCCATTTGCTCGATAAAAGCGCCAATATCGAGATCGCCGAGTGGAAAAGGATAATCCGAGCCGAGCGTAACTTTGTCATCTCCCATTAAATCCAGCACATATTGTAACATTTTCGGGTCGTGGGTAATGCAATCCACCCAGAATTTGCCGAGGTAATTACGCGGATTGACAGGATTATCAATCGCTACTAAGTCTGGTCGACAATGGTAACCGTGCTCGATGCGACCAATCGTTGGCAAGAAAGAGCCACCCGCGTGCGCAAAGCAAACTCTTAATTTTGGTAATTTTTCAAAAATGCCACTGAAAATCATCGAGCATATTGCCCGGGAAGTCTCGGCGGGCATACCCACCAACCAGGGCAACCAGTATTTCTCCATCGATTGCATCCCCATCATATTCCAGGGATGTACTAAAACCGCCATACCAAGCGCTTGGCAAGCTTCAAAAATCGGAAAGAACTGTGCTTCACTCAGATTGAGATCGTTGATATTAGAGCCAATTTGACAACCGAGTAGTCCAATCTCTTTACATCGCTCTAATTCTTTGATTGCCAAGTCTGTATCTTGCATAGGCAGCGTTCCTAGACCAAGATAATGCAGTGGATTATCCTGGACCAATTGTGCAATATGATCATTGAGAAACATAGCAATCTCAAGCGTATCCTGCGGTTTCGCCCAATAAGAAAACAAAACCGGAATCGTGCAAACAACCTGCACTTGGGTTTTATGGCTTGCGTATTCTTCGATGCGTTCGACAGGATCCCAGCAATTCGAGCCTATTTCGCGGAAAAATTGATCGTCTCGCATCATGCGAGCGTAGCCAGTCCTATGTTTTTCCAGATATATAAATCCCTTATAACCAAATTTATCTGCCCAGCGCGGCAACTCCGATGGAATAATATGGGTATGCATATCTATTTTGAGCATCACAGGTTTTATTTGGTGATGTGGTGAATTTAGTGATTTGGAGAAGTGCAATGTTGTTTTCTCAGGAAGAATTTTTTTAAAATAACAAAGCGTAGAGAAAGAACGAATCCTTCCCTACACTTTGATGCGTAGAAATAATGGTTCACTCATCTGGTGACTCGAAAGTCATCAGATGAATGAATTATTTGCCTTTATTCAAGCCTGGCTTGCGATCTAAAAACTCTTCATACAATTGCGTATGCCTACTTTCCAATGCCACATTCCAGCCATCAATGAATAAGTTGGTGATCTTGGTTTTGGTCTCGAATGGGTCGCCAGTAGAAACGAACAAAGTTGCACTTTTGCCCACTTCCAAAGAACCCAGCGTCTTATCCACACCAAAAATCTCCGCCGCAGTAATGGTCACCGCCTTGAGGGCAGCGTCTTTATCCATGCCATAAGCAACGGCATAACCAGCATTGAAAGGCAGATTGCGCACGTTTTCGTTGTCATTGGTGCGAAGCACTACTTTTACACCTGCTTTTTGCATCAAACCAGCATTGGCGTAGGCTTTGTCATAGCGATCACTCTCGCGTGTCGGTAAGGCAATCACCGGCCCCGTAATTACTGGAATATTCGCTGCTGCAATTTTATCAGCTACTCTCCAACCTTCCGCTACGACTGTGAAAACGACTTTTTTAATCTTTCTATCTTGTACCCATTTGATTGCCGATTCAATCGCATTATTGCGATTTACTTCTAGCAACAAAGTCATATCCCCTTTCACAACCGCTGAAACGGCTTCCATTTCTGGGTTGTACTCGGTTTGGCCGCCATCTGCTTTGATTTTTGCGTAAAGCGCTCCTTGATCCCAAATTTCGTTCAATTGCTTGATGAGTTTTTCTTCTTCTTTTTTCAAATCCTCATCGGTGCGGGTATCATTGCCAAATGGGCGACGACGCACCTCCGGGAAATTGAGTACCAAACCCTTAAAGCCAGCGTACATTTGATCTGGCGTATAGCCCACCAGATTAATCAGCGCAGCAGTGCCGGGAAAAACGCCGCCACTCGGTTGCGTCAAAACAGTTGTAACACCTTCTACGCGGGTCACAGGGATAGCGCTTGCATTAGGATTTACGGCAGTCAGCGCCTGCATTTGTGGTGTAAAATCTCCAATTTCATTGAAATCTTGCGTCAGAGAAACAGAGCCCACTTCGTTCAAGCCCAATTGAGTACCGCCATCAATCAAACCAGGATAAATAAATTTACCAGAGCAATCAATTGTTGTTGCACCTGTTGGTACGTTTACATTTGTGCCGATGCCAGCAATCTTCCCATCCTGAATCAGCAAAGTGCCTTGCACGGTGCCTTTGGTGACGGTGACAATCGTAGCATTGGTTAAAGCGAATGTACCTCTCGCTGATTTTCCAACCACTTGCGCATTTATCAGTAAAGTACTGATTGACAAGCATATCGTTAAAGATATTTTTACAATATGTTTCATTTTAGAATTTTCTTTTGAATAAAAAATGAAAATCATGAATGCATTATTCTTTCGAGCCAAAGAGGAATTCAAACATATCCTTCATGCAAGAATCAAACTCTGAGTGACCATGAGATTCCAACGAGAAGGCAGGCAGCGCTTCCTCAGGATTCACGCTTACCCGCGCATCGTCTGGGCTTTTTGCAATATCAAAATAAACGATACCCTCTATAATTGATTTTTGCACAACCGAATACACTGAAAGCGGATGCTTGTCGAAAATAGCAATATCGCCATCTTTGCCAACTTCAATCGAACCAATGCGATCAGCAACGCCCAATTGTTTCGCGGGGTTAATTGTAATCAAAGCCAAAGCCTCGTCGTCGCTCAAGCCGCCATAACGCTGGGTTTTAGCAGCTTCATGGTTGAGATGTCGAATCAAATTTGCATCATCAGAGTTAATAGAAGTAACTACACCATTTTTGGTCAAAATTGCGGCGTTGTAAGCCGTAGAATAATAGACTTCAAATTTGTAAGCCCACCAGTCAGCAAATACCGAAGCGCCTGCTCCAAAAGCTGCGAGTTCGGGCGCTACTTTGAAACCTTCGTTGGTATGTTGGAAAACCAATTTTTTTACGCCAAAATCCTTACAAACATTGAGTAGCATATAAATTTCGTCCGCCCGATAAGAATGACAATGAATAATAATATTGCCTTTCAAAATATCGGACAAAGTCTCCATACGACGATTATAAGTAGGGGCTACGGCAGTAGGGTTTGTCGCTTTTTCTTTGTTGTACTTGTCCCAGGCAGCCATATATTTTTGGGCATTTGTAAAAGCCTCACGGATTACAAATTCAACCCCCATGCGCGTGCTAGGTACTTTGCCACTGCCTTCGCCATGCGAGCGCATTGGGTTTTCACCTAAAGCAAATTTGATCGTGCGTGGTGCGCCTTCCATTACAATGCCCTGCGGATTCATAGTACCCCAACGATGCTTGATAGTCTCGCATTCGCCACCAATCACATTCGCAGAGCCGTGCATCGCGTGCGAGCTGGTGCAACCGCCCGCCAATGCTCGATACAATCCAATGTCCACAGGATCTAAAGCATCACCGATAAAAACTTCCGGCGTGATAGGATTTGTGCCTTCGTTAGTAGCCGCGATACCTTGATGCGAATGCGCATCAATAATTCCGGGCATTACAAATTGACCCGTCGCATCCACTATTTCCACACCACGAGGAGCAGTGAGGTTTTTGCCAATCTTCGTGATTTTTCCATTTTCGATCAGTACATCGCTATTTTCCAAAGTCCCTTTGGTTATAGTGAGAATTGTACCATTTTTAATGAGTAAGCTACCTGTTTTGGGCTGCGCGAAAACGGCGCTTACCGCAAAAAAGGTTATGATGAGAATGATATAATTTTTCATATTAAGAATTTTTTCTACAAATTAAACTTTGAAAATTAATTTGTTCCTCCTCCAGTTGGACGTCGTCCGCGATTAGCAGGTGCGGCTGGCTCGTCTTCGTATTCAAACAATTGACCATCTACAATTACATATTTCACTTTGGCTTTTTCATCAAAATAAGGCTTGCTCGTCACCACGAGGTTGCCAATTTTGCCCTTTTCAATTGTACCCAATACATCGGACAAACCCAGCATTTTTGCTGGAGTCGTTGTCAAAGCTGCTAAAGCCGCTTTTTCGGTCAAGCCATTTTCGATCATTTTCCGCAAATTGCCTTGGATATTTTTGCTATCCGCATCCGTAGTAGCCAAGCCAAATTCAATGCCTTTCTTTTCAAATACCCCTGCTTGCGCTAAATATTTTTTCATTTCCTCTTTGCGGCGCGCTTCGAGCTTTTCTTTTTCCGGGTCGGCGGCTACTTTTTCCTTTGGTTCTTCTCTTTTAGCATCTTCGCTGTTCGACTGGTCATTGCGATCTGCTACCAATCTGCCCGGCGTTCTTCCATTTGGGTTATTCGCTTGTGCATTCTCACTTGTTTTAGGCTCTTCCGGCAAATCCAATGACAAAATCACCGGAATCCCTTTAGATTTAATAGCGTCCGCATGATCCCATCCTTGTTTCACATTCGCTAAAACCATTGAAAAACCTAAGTCCTTTTGCAAAGTAAAGACCCGATAAATAGACAAGACATCTTCCGCATTGAAGAAAACCGTTTGTTTCTTGTCAATCACAGGATAAAACGCTTGCAGCGTTGGGCTGTAATTCGGGCGCTCCATACCTTTCGGGCTCTTGGCAAACATCGCCTCGTGCATTTTGGCTTGCTCCGCTTGCTTGTACAATTCCCGATATTTTGACATCACAGCAATCACGGTACTTGGGTACATACGCCCCGATCCTTGAAGCTGGCTGAAAAACGAAGCATCTTTGCGCAAATAAGGTGATTTTTCGTTCAACAGAACAATAGCGCCTTTGCCAGGAAGCATATTGCCGCGCGGCACGACGTGCGCTGCCGTGAAGCCCAATTTGCGGAGGTCAGCGACAGATTTGTCGTCCATTTTGACCACTGTTTCTACGCTTCTTTCAGGTAAGATACCAGCCACTTCATTCGATGGGTTTCCCCGATCAATCTGCGGTTGACTCTGAGTCTGACCACGTTGTGCTTGTGCACCAAAACCTCCTTGTCCTTGATTGTTCTGGGGAGCAGGAATACCCACGTGCGACAATCCATCAATAAAACCAGCATAAACGTACATCGAGTCGGCGTCAATTACCTTAGCATCTATCGGAATTTTCACATCTTTCCCTACGGCTAAAATCAAACCATCCTTGATAACAACAGTACCTTTTTCAATCATCTGACCGGGACTGGGTATGATATTAGCATTTTTGAGGGCAATCGTCCGGGTAACCGGAGAAGTCACTATTTCCGCTGGCGCTGGAACCTGGCCAAATTGGCCAAAAGTAGCCGTAACTGCCGAAAATAGCATCGCAATCAATAGTAAGTGATACTTCATTTTGTTACTTGATTTTTGAATGAAGAGATTTCGATTTTTCAAATATACAAATTGTCATAAACAATAATAGTGCGTCATTCTAAGCATTAGAATTATTATTGCATTAGACAAAGCGATCGCCGTTTATTTTTTTCCGAAGGGAAGCAATTTTTTTTTAGGAAAGCAAGGCTAAAATGTTTTGTCAAAAAAAGAAAATGAATAATTTGGCTCTATTATTTGGTGATGTGGTGATATAGCGATATAGTGTCCGATGATTTGATGAAGATTCGTTAAATGTTTTGTAAAAGCTATGGCAAAGAGGCATCCAAAAATTGAGAAAGCGGCTAAACATACTTCTAAAAATGCTCCAAATGCAGCATCTCTAAGCACGCCTGCTTGGTTTACCAATACGTGGCTGCACGCCTGGGTGATTTTTGCACTGGGATTCCTATTGTACGCGAATACGTTTACGCACGATTACGCGCAAGATGATGCGATTGTAATTACACAAAATATGCTCACTACCAATGGTTTGCAAGGCATTCCAGGCATTTTGCAATACGATACATTTTATGGCTATTTCAAAGAAGAAGGCAAAGCAACGTTGGTGGCTGGAGGGCGCTATCGTCCATTGAGTTTAATTTTGTTTGCAATTGAATATCAATTCTTTGGGGGGAATCCTTTTGTCGGGCATTTGATGAATGCTTTATTCTATGGACTGACGGGCTTCGTATTGTACTGGCTGTTATTGCAATTATTCCGCCCTAAACAAGATCCGACAAAGGCTTATTTTATTGCAATCGCAACAAGTTTACTATTTATCACGCATCCGATTCATACGGAGGCGGTTGCGAATATCAAAGGACGCGATGAAATCCTGGCTTTATTGGGGAGTTTGACAGCATTATACTTTTCTTTCCAGGCATTTCGAGCGAAAAAAAATTGGCTGAATGTCTTAGCTGGAATTATCTTTTTTTTGGCGCTTTTATCAAAAGAAAATGCGATCACATTTGTAATAATTGCACCGCTTACGTTTTATTTTTTTACGAAGGCAAAAACGAATCAAATTCTTGTTCAAACGCTTCCTTTTATTGTGGCAGCGGCCCTGTTCCTCGTACTTCGCACTTCGATTATCGGATTTGGAGGTGGCAATTCTCCCGCGGAATTGATGAACAATCCTTTCCTAAAGGTAGAAGGCAATCATTATGTATCTTTTAGTACTGGAGAACGCTTTGCAACGGTGCTATTTACTTTGGGCAAATACCTGCAATTACTGGTGTTTCCGCATCCATTGACGCATGACTACTATCCCCGTCAAATTGACATCATGAATTTCGGCGATTGGCAAGTATTATTGAGTTTATTGATATATATTGGTCTTGGTATTTATGCAATTGCAGTCCTCCACAAAAAAAATCCGATTGCTTATGGCATCTTGTTTTATTTATTGACGCTTTCGCTGGTTTCCAACATTGTTTTCCCGGTAGGCACGAATATGGCAGAGCGCCTGCTGTTTATGCCTTCGGTTGGTTTTTGTATTGCGATTGCTGCTTTGGCTTACCACTTGACTTTTAAGAAAAAAATAACGAGCTTTGGGCAATTGTATCCGGCGTTGAGCGTCTTATTAGTGATTGTACTACTATTCAGCATTAAAACTATAGCCCGAAACCCAGCCTGGAGAGATAATTTCACCCTTTTTACAACCGATATTCAAACTTCGTCCAATAGTGCAAAACTACGCAACGCTTTAGGCAGCGAATTAGTGACGCGATCCGTCGATGAAAAAAATGAGCAGCAACGCTCGAAAATGTTGAACGAAGCAGCAGGTCATCTGCTAGAGGCTATCAGGATTCATCCATATTACGCAAACGCTTATTTGTATCTTGGCATTTGCTACCGCTTTTTGGGGCAATATGATCAAGCTATTGTATATGGGCAAAAAGCAATGGATCTCGATCCTGAAAAAGCTACGAATGAGTTGGCAAATACGTATTTTGAGGCGGGAAGATATTATGCCCAAGAAAAACAAGAATGGCAAACAGCGATTGGTTACCTGGAAAATGCGCAACAGCTACGACCCAATGATTTCGGTACGATCCAAGGATTAGGCGTGGCGTATGGCAATGCTGGCAATTTGACAAAAGCGATTGAGTTTTTTACCAAAGCAGTAGCATTGAATCCCAATGACGCCGATGCTTTGTTTAATCTCGGTAGCGCTTATTATAATGCGGGGCAACAAGAGAAGGGAAATGAATATTTTCAAAAAGCAATGGCCATAGAGCCAGGAATAATGCAAAGAAGGCAAGGACAATGATTTTGAGAAGCCGGAAGAGGGAAGTCGGACGTCGGAAAATTTTAAAATAAAATCGTCTGACATCTGGTTTCTGGCATCTGGCATCTTTTTAAAAGCAGTACAATGGTAAAGACGACCAAAACCTCGGTTTTTCAATGGAGCAACAAATTACTCTACCTCTTTTGTGGAGTAGTGCTCATGCTCGGCACACAGGAGTGCATACCTCAGGATGGTAACGCCCCAACTTATAGTAATGCTGCCGAGCGCCGCTGGGTGGATTCGGTGTATAATGCGATGAGCGAAGCCGAGCGCTTAGGTCAGTTATTTATGATTCGTGCTCATTCCGACAAGGGTGACGACCATATTGCTCATGTTGAAAATTTGATCAAGACCTATCAGGTTGGGAGTCTTTGTTTTTTTCAAGGCACCCCTGAGAAGCAATTGGAATTGGTCAATCGGTATCAAGCTTTGAGTAAACTTCCCTTAATGGTCGCTATTGATGGTGAATGGGGATTGGGAATGCGCATGAAAGAAAGTACCATCAGTTTTCCAAGACAATTGACTCTTGGGGCTATCCAGGATAATAAGCTCATTTATGATATGGGGGCGGAGATTGCCAATCAATTGAAACGCACAGGCATTACGGTCAACTTTGCTCCTGATATTGATGTCAATAACAATCCGAAAAATCCCGTCATTAATACCCGTTCTTTTGGCGAAAACCGCGAAAACGTTGCTGCCAAAGGATTTGAATATATGAAAGGAATGCAGGATAACGGTGTGCTGGCTTGCGCTAAACATTTCCCTGGCCACGGCGATACGGATGTAGATTCTCATTTGGACTTGCCTGTTATCAATCATAAAATGGATCGATTGGATAGCGTCGAATTGATGCCTTTCCGCGTGTTGGCGCAGCAAGGTGTAGGCAGTGTGATGGTAGCGCATTTGCACGTACCAGCATTAGATGCTCGACCAAATCGACCGACCACGCTTTCGCGCAATACGGTGACCAATTTGCTGAAAGAAAAAATGGGATTCGATGGCTTGATTTTTACCGATGCCCTTGAAATGAAAGGCGTTACAAAGCATTTTGGCAATGGGCAAGTCGAGGCAGAGGCGCTGGTCGCTGGTAATGACGTACTGGTATTGCCCGAAGATATAGAAGCTTCTATCCGAGAAATCAAAAAATACATGGCGGACGGTCGCTTGAGCAAAGCGCAAGTAGAAGCCAGCGTCCGAAAAATGTTGCGAACCAAGTACCGCTTGGGTTTGACAAGTTATAAGCCACAATCGGTCGATAGCATTCGGGTAGAATTGAACAACAAAAAGGCTTTGGCGCTCAAGAAAAAATTATACGAGAATGCCCTGACTTTAGTTCGGAATGAAGAAAACTTGCTGCCTTTCAGTAAATTAAATATTAAAATAGCCGCTCTGGCGATTGGTTCAGAATCAAAAACACCTTTCCAAACAAAAATGGATGCTTACGCCAAAATCGAGCATTTCCAAAGTGGAAAAGAAGTATCGCCAAATTTACTGAATCAATTGAAAAGCAAGGATATAGTTATTATTAGTTTACATGATATGAGCGCTTTTGCCAGTCGAGAATATGGCATCACGCAAAGCGCTCGTGATCTGATTGAAAATTTAAGTAAAGAAACAAAAGTAGTATTAGTGGCCTTTGGCACGCCTTATAGCTTGACCTATTTTGATTATATCAAATGGCCGCTCATCGCTTACGAAGAAGACCCCATGGCGCAGGATGCAGCAGCACAAGCCTTGTTCGGAGGCATTCCTATCAACGGCAAGCTGCCGGTGACCGCTTCTGCGAAAAGCGCTTATGGCGCTGGCGTTTCGGTTGAAAAAGCAAGTCGATTTGGTTATGCTACGCCGGAAGAAATGGGCTTGAATCCTGCGACTTTGGCGCGGATCGACTCTATTGCCAACGAAGCGATTGCTGCTAAGGCTACGCCAGGTTGCGTTGTGCTGATCGCTAAAGACGGACAAATTGTTTATGAAAAAGCTTTTGGCGGGCATACTTATTCTGGAAATAATCCGGTTGATTTGAACGACCTTTATGATCTTGCTTCAGTTACCAAAATCGCTTCTACCACCTTGGCTGTCATGAAATTATATGATGAAGGAAAAATAGATATTGACCAATCATTAGGTTTTTATATCCCGGAATTACGCGGCACGAACAAGGCGAATCTTTCTATTCGTGATGTAATGACGCATCGGGCCGGACTCATTAGTTGGATTCCATTTTATACCCAAACCATCGTGAAGTCGCGTCGCCGAGTGTATCCTTCTACAAAATATTATAAAAAAGTAAAAGATAGCCGTTATAGTATTCCTGTGACAGAAAAGCTCTTTATGCGCAAGGATTTCGCAGAAACCATGTGGAAGCAAATTTATGCGTCAAGATTACATTCCAATAATAATTATCGGTATAGCGATTTGGGATTTTATTTAATGAGTCGGGTTGTAGAGAAAGTAAGCGGCAAGCCCATTGACCAGTATATGAACGATGAATTTTATGAGCCACTTGGCTTGCAAACAGCGACTTATAATCCCTGGAAAAAATTTAAATCGGATCAAATTACGCCTACCGAAGAAGACCGCTATTTCCGTAGCCAACGGGTGCACGGTTATGTACATGATATGGGCGCGGCCATGCTGGGCGGCGTGAGTGGCCACGCGGGTTTATTTTCGGATGCAAATGACCTGGCGGTTTTGATGCAAATGCTATTGCAACATGGAAGTTATGGCAATCATCAATTTATCGACTCCAGCACGGTGCGTATTTTCACTCGGCGCGAACCCATGAGTACCCGCACGGGCATTGGCTTTGACTTATTCAAGACCAACCCCAACATGAAACGCGGAATGCCGGAACAAGCCTCCGGCCGTACCTATGGGCATATCGGTTTCACGGGCACTTGTACCTGGGTAGATCCTGTGAATAATATTGTATATGTGTTTCTTGCCAATCGCACTTATCCTTCCAAAGACAATTACAAAATCAATCGATTGGGGATTCGATCGCGCATTTTGAGCGTGGTGTACGATGCGATGGAAAATGGAGTGAAGCCGGATGAGCCGGAATTGCAAGCTTCGGAGTTGATTCCTGCGAAGCCTTTGCCCAAAGAAGTTTTATCAAATCAAATTAGTAGCACGGCAGGAATCGTGAATTAGAAACAAAAAGCGTGAAGGTACTTGTATGTATGCTTGCCCGTCGAGGTTGCATTGCTTATGCCAATGAAATGCTACAAGGCTTACAGGACGTGGATTTGAAAATTTATGCCTCCAAATTTTGTGAAGAATCCTTGCCTTCGCAAAGCCATCTTGTACCAACCTTTCATTCGTCCTCTTCTTTTTTATTTAATAGTTTATTTCATTTACCGATTCTTTTATTTAAAATATGTAAAGATATTCGCGATAATTATAAAATTATTTACTTCCCTGTCTTCCATCATTGGAATCCGGCTATCATTTTAATTGCAAAATTATTCAAAGCAAAAACGATTCTTACCGTCCATGATGCAAAACCCCATCCTGGTGAGCGCGCGTTAGCGCAATCATGGTTTCAAATGCTTGCTATAAAATGGAGTCATCATATTATTGTTTTAAGCGAATTCGTAAAAAGTCAACTACCATCTTCCGTTCAGAATAAAGCAATTGTGATTCCGCATCCAGTATTGATGAAAGCACAAGATGTAATAATTCGCAAATTGCCCTCGCAGCCATCCTTGTTATTCTTGGGTAGAATCGCTTATTATAAAGGCATCGATTTATTATTAGAAGCAGTAAAGGATTTTCCCAAAGAAAAAATCAGCAAACTCACTATTGCCGGGCTTCCGATGATGGATTTAGACTTGCCCATCACGCAATTTCCGATTCATCTGCACCAAAAATGGTTAAGCGATGAAGAAATTCAAGAATTATTATATAAACATGATATACTGATATTACCTTACCGCGAGGCTTCGCAATCGGGCGTTGTTACACTGGGTATCGCAAGCGCTATCCCTATGATTCTCAGCAAAATAGGTGGTTTAATAGAGCAGCTACCCGAGCATGAAGCCATTTGGGTAGACCCAAATCCTGAAAGTATTCGCAATGGAATTGTAAAATTGATCGAAAATCCTGATTTATATTTACAATTACATGATATGCTCGGGGCAAAGCGAAATAAACTTGATAATCAATTAGTTAATAAGCAATTATATGATTTATTTTTAAGTTTATAATATCATTTTTAAATACGAATCTGCAATATTTACAGTGGTGTAAGGTTGAACGAGTTGTTGGATCAAGGATGGAGACATCGATTTATCCTGATTTTCTCTTATAAATAAATCCATCTGATTTGATAATTCCGACCAATTTTTATGATATACCGATAAATTACAAATCAGTGGATAATCTTGCATAAAATCCTGGAACGTATCTTCAGGATGCTGACAAATATTAATAATCGGCTTGCCACTGCTCAAATATTCAGCGCTTTTACTCGGAAGATGATAATTAGTTGTATTACCAATATTAATTAAAAAATCTGTCTGCTGAATAGCCGCCGCTACTATTGACCTGGCAACCAGCCCATGAAATATAAGATTTTCTTTTACATCATAAAATTGATCAAATATAATTTGTGCTTTTGTCGAGATTTCTCCAAAAAAATGCACCTGTAATTGATGCTTTAAATCAGGAAATTGAATAAAAAGTTGCCGCAATAATAATAAAAATGCATCCGGCATTCGCACATTATCATAAAAAGTACCAAAATAAGCTAAATGAATTTTATCTTTTGAAATAAATTCAAGCGATGGATGTTCGATATGTTGAAAGTTATTTATAATTGGTGGAATTATTTTTATTTTTTTCTCCAAATTAATATTAGGAAAATATTGTAAATAAGCTTTTTTTGCAGAATGCACCGTTACACTCACCGCATCTGCCAAGCCCAATAACCGCGCTTCTGCACGAAAATTCTTTTTGCGATATATTTTAAAATTATTTACCCAAAATTCTTCAGAAATTGCAAAAGGGTCTTCAATATCCATGATCCATTTTACATCAGGAAATTGTTTTTTTATTACTGCTGCGATCAAATTAGCTGTAAAAGGTAAAGAAACGCTAATAATAGTATCAAAAGAATATAATTTCTGTAATTGCAAAGCCCATTTTTTACCAGGAAAATACCATAAACAACTACCATCAGGTAATAAAGCATTCGCCAGGTATGATCTACCAGCCATTCCAGTACTCGACGAAATAAGCTTTGTTTTTGCAATTTGCCCTCATTTATTTCTGCGCGCCGCTGACGAATTTCCAACAAATTATACGCCCAATCCAATAAAGTAGCATACCCCGTCCGATGTACTTGCACGCCATTCATTATAGATTCATTTAATATATTATTCCTCTTAGTGCAGAGAATATGGACTTCATGACCTTGTTCTACCCAATGCTCCGCAATAGCCGACCAACGATACACATTAGGATTAAGCATTGGATAATATTGCGTTAATATAATAAGAATGCGCATGCTCAGGATTTAATTAGGAAAAATTGCCGAATTACATTTATAAAGTCCCTATTATAAAAATAAGTTAATAATAGGTAAATAATTCCAAATAATATTGCCATTGGTATTAATATGATAGGTTTTAATGAAAAATAAAGAAAAGGTATCAAAACAAAGGTCGCAACAACTGCAATCAAGGATGGACGCAATATATATCGAATCCATTCAACTGTATTACTCTGAATTTGAGGAAGTACAATCCAAATATAACTAGTGAAAGTAAAAGCACTATAGGCTATTACATTTGCTCCCGTTATAATAACTATATCATATTGACTGGCAATGATTAAAAATAATACTTGAATCGGCATAAATGCTATATTTGCAAAAAGCCAAAGTCGAATTTTTCCAACCGATAATAATAATGTATCCACTGGACTTAATAAAAAATGGAATAGACAAAATAAACAAAGTAATCTGAAAATAGCTATATTTTCTATCCATTCTGCTCCAAAAACTAAGTAAATAATAGGCTCGACAGCTACAATCAAAAAAGCCAGCAAAGGAAAATTGATTGCTCCCAGATGACTTAATAAATTCAAATACAGCTTTTTTTGTAAAGTTGGTTCTTCTTTTAATCTTGAAAAAACAGGAAATGTAACTTTTTCAAAAATTTCATTTAGTAAATTTAAAGGCCGAACCAATATGCGTTTAAAAACATCATAAGTTCCCAGCGCTTCACTTCCTAATAGCTTGCCAATCAATAAAATATCTAATTGCGAACTAAAATGCGTCACCAGTCGTTCCGTCAGATGCCAGCCTCCAAAATGGAGCAGCGGTTGCACCGATTGCCAGTTCCACGCTAATGTTGGCTTGAATTGTTTGCTCCCAATGATCACAATCCAAATGCCCTCGGTCAAATATCTAATAACGTAGCTCCCCACCAAAGCATAAGCGCCCCAGCCCTTGATGGCAGTGGCAATTGCAAATGTAAAGCCACAAATCCCGCCAATACTTTCGCCTATAGATAATGCTTGAAAATGAAATGTTTTTTGCAATAGTGCTTTATATTGCACTGTAAAACTTTGAATCATGAATATTAAGCTATATAATATAAAAATTGGTAATAATATGGGACTGCCGTATATGCTGCGAAGCGCAAGCGCAAGGATACAAGCGAGCATAAAGAGAAGGAATCCGAAGATAATATTCAACCAGTAAGCGGTGGACAATTGTATTTTGGTTGGCATAGAATGTTGTACAATAGCAGTATTAATGCCTGCTTGTTGCAGTTGAATGCCGATATTAACAAAAACGCCAGCGATGGCAACCCAGGCAAAATCAGATTTTTCGAGATACCGAACAAGCAAGGCAACCTGGAGCAGCCCGAGACCAAAGCTCAGCAAGGAGGAAATGCTTGTCCAGCGTATGCCCGCGAAAAATGTTTTTTGGAAGGACATTTTGGCAAATTAGCCTATGAATCAAAAAGCTAAATATAAGGAATTTTGCGATAAGCATTATGTGCCGTTGATGTTGCGACCATTCTGGCAGGATGCCGTATGCGGCGAAGCGGGCTGGGACGTATGCGTAGCAAGGGATCAGGGCGGGGAAGTGACCGGTTTTTTGGTGTATCATTTTGCTCGTTATCGCGGTTTTCCAATTATAAAAATGCCGCCATTCACAGATTATTCCGGTTTGTGGCTGCATTATCCTTTAAATCAGGAAAAGAATTCCAGTCGTTACACCTTTGAAAAAGAAGTTTGCAAAACATTAATCGCGCAATTACCAAAAACCGCATTTTTTTATCAGCAATGGCACCCTTTTATTACAAATTGGCTGCCTTTTTATTGGCAGGGCTTTCGCCAAACAACGCTTTATACGTACCGACTTGATTTACAAGACGAAACAAAGCTTCGAGAAAACCTAAGTCAAACGATTCGCAAAAATCTTCGGAAACTCGAACAAACCATTACGATCGAAATTACAGATGATTTAAAAGAGTTATATTATTTATTGGAGCTTTCTTTGGCTCGTAAAAAGGAAGTAATTCCTTATACTTTAGCATCATTACAAAAATTAGATAACGAGCTGAATAACAAAAAATTACGAAGAATTTATTTAGCAAAAGATTCATCAGATCATTATATTGCAGGTGTTTATTTAGTTTGGGACGAGCGCTGTGCTTATTCGCTGCTGAGTGGCACCGACCCACGACAACGATCATCAAGAGCGAGTTATTTATTACAATGGCAATCCATGCTGGATAGCATTGGTAAAGTCAATACTTATGATCTTTGTGGCAGTATTTTAGAGCCGGTTGAAGAATCATTGCGATCATTTGGAGGCGTATTGACACCGCATTTTAAAATTACCAAAGCTCAAAATAAAATCTTTTATTTAGCTAGTATCATATTGAATAAAGATGTATAAAAATGCCTGGAAATCAGCGTTTAGTATGCGAACATTGGCTTCGCTTCAATGGCTGGAGCAAAGCATTCAAGCTACTGATTATAATGGTTCTGCTGCTTATTATCATGTTTTTAAAGGTTGGTCGCCAGCTTATCCTGAAACAACAGGGTATATCATAGAAACATTATTTGATTATGCTGAATATTTAAAAGAAGATAAATGGAAAAATTTAGCATTTAATTGTGCCGATTGGCTATGTAGTATTCAAAGGGCTGATGGCGCTCTTCCAGGCGGCATGGGCGTTGACGGTGAGCCTGTTGTTTTTGATACAGGGCAAATTTTATTTGGCTTGTATCGAGCATATAAAGAAAGTGGCGATCATAAATATTTACAATCCGCTAAAAAAGCAGTAGAATGGTTAATAAATAATCTAAATAAAGACGGTAATTGGCAGCATTATGCTTATATATCAAATTATGAGCCAACTTATTATACACGTGTTGTTTGGGGGATTCTTGCAACAAATCAAATTTTAAATATAGAGAATATCAATCATCTAATGCAAAGCGTTTTGAAGCGATATGCAGAAAGCATAACAGTTCAAAACAGCTTTATTCATTGGGGTTTTGCGCCTCAAGAAATGGCTTATACGCACACGATTGCTTATACGATACGCGGTTTTTTGGAGTGCGGATATTTACTTAATGATCCCTATTTTATAAAAATAGCAGAGCATATTATTATCCAAATTATTCAATTATACGAGTCGAAAGGTAAATTAGCAGGGCGATATGATGAAAAATGGAATGGGGATTATTCTTTTGAATGTGTCACTGGAAACGCGCAATTAGCAATCGTAATGGCGCGACTTTTTCAATTAACGAATAATCATATTTATAAGCAATTCGCTGTCCGTATTTTTCAAGATACTTTTTCAAAGCAATGGCTCATCCCGTTGCAAGGCTTATATGGTGCTATTTCTGGCTCGCATCCTTTATGGGGCGCGTATCAACGCTTTAAATTTCCCAACTGGGCAGCAAAATTTTATTTAGATGCTTATCTTCTTTTATATAAAATCACCTCAGAATAACTAATTTACCAATATTCTTTTTAAAAAAGCGATCCGTACCATTATCATATTTTTCATATTCCTCACCATTTTGATGCTCCATTATTACACGATATAAATAAATACCATTGGCGAGTCGGTCGCCGAATTGGTCGGTGCCATCCCAAGCAAATTCTGTGCGGTGTGTGCCGATACGCAAAGGTCCCAAATCCAACTCCGTTAACTCCCGTACAATACGGCCCGCAATCGTCATAATCTGAATTTTATAATTAGCAGGTGTTTCCTGCCCCGTCAAAGTATAAACAAATTGAGTGGAGGTACTAAATGGATTGGGATAATTCATTACATTAGACATCATGGATTTTGTAATTACTTCAAATTCTATTTGATACTCAATATTTCCTGCCCGGTTGCCGGAAGCGTCTCGCCCGTTGACATATAATAAATAAGTACCATCCTGAGTGAATGTCGGTTCATAATAAATAGTTGCTTTAATACCTTTATTATCAGGCTTTTCTGATTCAAATCTTACCTGGTCAAAAGAAATACGTTGCCGATCTTCAAACGATTGGTCGGGATATTGTATCCAAAGTTCAATCGTGGAAGTATCGATTAAAGGCAGATAAACATTTTCATCCTGTAAAGACACCACAATTTGAGGTTTTGCTGATACAATATCTCCATTCATGATGCGAAGACCGTCAAAAGTAACATCCACCAATGGGTTGCGTTTATCAGTTTCTACATAAAAATCTATTACACCGACATTATTAAAATGAAATAATTCTGGTTGATCTTGTAATGGATTTACTTCGATTTGTAGTTGATGCTTGCCCTGTAAATTTTGGGTAGGTAAATAAATAGAAGCAATCAAAGTATCTTGTTTTAGTAAGGGTTTCAGCCGCACCGAATCTAATCGTACCTGCGTCCCTTCGCGCAGAATAGCATAGTTTATTAATAAACTATCCATATCATAATAGCTTAAATTATTAATCGCAATTTTAAGTTGTAAAGGTTCGCCTTGTTGCAAGGTATCTTTGGGCGCTTCAAATGTCGCTAATGGATTTAATGCTGCTTCCGGAATCCCCTCATATAATACTTGCCAATAGCCAAACTGCGTCGGAGAGCGCTTTATGGTATCACGTGTATTTAATTGTAATATTAAATAAGGATACATATTTGCATCAATCCATTGCAAGGAAGTATCAGGATTATTAAAATTTGATAATAATTGCATCATGGAATCATCTTCCCGAATACCATAAAGATTAATACCATAATTATCATATTGATCAATATCAAGATCATGTTGTAAATAACTCCATTTACTTGCGGGGCCAATTTTATGCGTTTTTATATTACCTTCTGTTTTAAAGCCGGGAATAGTAAAGTCTCCAAAAATAGTGTCTTGCACGTTGGCTGCCAGCTCTTCAAAAATAGGCTTTCCACTGCCTTTTCGATAAAGCAGGGCATAAGGCCGAGCGCCTTCGGCAGCGGTAGATCGAAGGCTTACCGCGCCTTCATTCTCTAATAAATTAAAAAGATTGATGCCATTATTTTGTAAAGAATCGGCTTCCCATTGTTCGGGTTTATAATCCGTACCTTCCGTACTATGCTGAATCGTGTAAAGAAATACATAATGTCCATTAGGAATTGAATCTTTCAAAAAATTAATAACTTTATTACGATTTTCTAATGTTGTCGTAGAAAAAGGGAAAGAAGGAAGCGGACTCGCCCAGGATTCTCCAATTACGCTGCCAAATCTTCCAAGCTGACCATCACTGCGAATGTTTTGCCAGGGGTCGCTCGAAGCTCCATCAAATACGCATATAATAAGGCCTCCACTTCCAATACCACCTACATACTGATTTGTCGTATTATTTATACTACTATAATTAAAAAGATTTGTATAATTATAAGCTGGAATAGGATAACGAAAAATACTAAATTTTAAATCGGAAGTATTTGGCTCGAAGCTTAAAAATCGGGTGCTGTCGGGGAGTAATATTTCATTCAATTCATTCTCCTGCAATTGCTGAAAATGCGATTGCCGCCAGCCGAATGAACTATTTTTAATATATGTAAAAGACTGATTACTCCAATTATATGTATCTTCGATCAAGCTATCAATCGCGACGCGCCAGTAATAAACATTACTGTCCAATAAAATAATATTGGGTTTCCAATCAAGTACACCGCCCGTAGTAGCAAATAAAGTATCTTTATATAAAGGACTATTAAAATATTTAGTTGTATCAATAGACATTCGATAACGTTGTGAAGTTTCAAAAACATTAGCGGTAGAGGCGCTCAGCCTTAGTGGAGCAGTATTTACAATCGCATAATTTAAAGGTTGAATAGGTGTAATATTTTTATCAAAAATAAATAATTTAACGCCGCGCACTCCGCTTACATCTCTTAATTCATTATTTAGTTCTGCTTCCGGTAAAGGGGTTTCCTGAATAATATTATCAGGGTTTAATTGGATATAAAATTCATTAAAACCCGCGGTATTGCTGCTGCTATCGCGTACAGGAAATGTAAAATTAATCGGTTCGCTCTGATAAGCAGGCGTTTCTATCTTTTTAGTAAATGTTTTTTGAGCGCCATTTGGCAAGCGCCGCGTTACTAAAAGAGCAAGGCTGTCTGTAACATTTTTTCCAATGTTTAAAATATTGAATTTCAAATCAAAACTATCATTTTGAACCGAAACGGGCGCCGGATTGAATTGAACGCTTTCTTTATTTATCAGGTAATCAGGGGCATCATAAGGCAGAATTTTAATAGCGGGATCACCGTGTAATGTAAATTGTTGTAATAACATTCGGGTAAAAGCATTAAGATTTGTATCATATTCTTGAATACTCGCCTGAATAATTTCGCCGAGACTCTTTACATTATTATCTCCTAAAAATTTGTAAACCGTTTCTTGAAAAGGGCCTAAAGAAGAAACCGTTCCTTCATAAGAAGTGCCAACAAAAGCAATTCCAGCTTTATTGGATTGAAAAACAAAGTTTTCGCTATAACTAATATTTGGAATATGAATATTGCCGGAGTAACATCCCAAAGCAAACATCACCGGATATTTTTTATAATTGGTAAAAGAAGATGCTTCGCCGATGCTAATATCAATAACCGTATATCCGCCGTGCCCAAAAAATGTAATAACGCCCACGCCTTCTTGTAATAATTGATTAATTTCTTCCGATTCCAGGCGCTGCGTTACATCATTACTCATTTTATAAAAAGTGCTCACATGAGCGCCGTAGCCATTTTCACTGATCGTGCGCTGCATTTGATTCATCGCTGATTCTATCCGCAACTGCTCTTCTGTATCTTTTCCACCACCTAAATGAATAATTTCTTTACGCCAGGCGCGATTTTCGGCAGATTGATCGGAAGGATTTTCATAATCTTTTAATTTATCTAAATAAAGTTGAATATCGCTTGCTTTTGTTGCAGCGATGCGCCCGATGGGCAGCACAGGCACTTGCGAATCATTACTTGCTACTAATAAATTATCAGAACCCGGTGAGCCAAAAGTTGGCACAAAAAAACGGGAATCAATATCATTATTATAAACTCGAGCTTTAGCAATATTAATAAATTCTTGCGCTTTTCCTATAATTAATATAAATTTAGCGCTTGGCCATTGTATTTTGATATAATGCCCAAAATTCCGAACCGATAGTGGATGTCGTTGAATTCCATAGGCAAATTGATCGTATAAATCTTCGATATTTACTACCGCTACTTGATATTGCTGGCTGCGGTAAGCCGCGTAATCATTTAAAGCATCGCTTTGCAACTTTCGGCTGGAGATAATAATAAATTCAGCATTTTCCTCTCTTTTTGGGAAATTATCAAATTCGATTTTCTTTACATCATTTGTCAAAATAATGTTTTCAGGATTAACTAAATAAAATTCATGTGTGCCAGTAAATGCTTCCAACTTTACTTTTACTTTTCCCGCTCCAATTGAGTAATAACGCGTTGCTTGGCGGTTAAATCATATAAAATTGGCGCAATATTATTATGCTGAAAACCTTCTATTTCTAAATATTTTGCTTCACCTGTGCCATTTAAATGAAAAAGAAATTGATTTTTATTTTCAAAATGAAACGCATGCGGATATAATAATTTTGCATAAGCAATAGCGATTCTACCTAAAGTATCTAATAATGTAAGATTAATGGTGGGCTGTGAAGGGTTTGTTTCATGATTAAATTGTAAATCCCACATTTGATTATTAAAAGACTGAATAGTTTGATCATTTAATATATTATTATTAATAGAAGTTTGAATAAAATGAGGATTGCTGCCGATACCCGCCAATCGAATCTGAAAACTATCGGCGGCTACGCCTGGATAGCGCTGGGTTGGTTGTAATGGAATTTGATAAGCTTGTTTCAATCCGGGTTCAAAGCCAAAACCTTCGCCCAGTTCAAAAATAGATTGATTCACATCGCCTCGCGTATTTGCAATAAAGCTCCCGCCTAAAGTCGTACTCAATTCTTGCCAAAACCATTCTTCTTTAGTGGGTAAGTTATTTAAATCATTTACTTTATTTTCATATCGTAATAATGATTGCGCTTCATTATTAAATGTCAGATAATAAGCTGCTGTATCCGTGAACATACTATATTCAGGATTGAGCATATCGGCTTCACCGTTTTTATATAAAAAGCGATCAAGCTCACCCCGATTTTTCCGGCCAAAAAACTCGATATAATTTTCACCGATGTAAACAGGGATTTGTTCACCGAGGCAATACAGCTGTGCATTGGATAAGTCATTGATTTCCAGCCCTTGCGCCGCAAGCACATCCAAAGAAACCCGATAGATGCCATCCTGCGCAACAGGAATTTTATAATATGTTTGATCGTAACCAATCCATTCGTTGCCAAATTTACCATTCGGCATTTGGGCAAGTAGCATCAACTGGGGCAGCACGACAAGTGCGACAAGAAATAGAATTCTTTTCATGTGCAATGATTTTTTGATGGAAATAGGTGCTGGCCTCGTTTGTGGAAGTCTGTGTCGTGCAAATATCGAAATTTCTGTATTCCAATATTTCATCTTGCTCCAAAATTAGTCCTTTCGGCATGGAAATTCAATCGGAATGTCATTCTTTTTACAAGATTCCGAATATTTTTAACTGTAAAAGAAGTCTTTCTGTCTAAGGTAGGTGAACTTTTATCGAACAAAATCATTGGGTTCAATAGTAGTTTTTATTTTAGCACCGCAATTGTATAGGTCTTTTTCAAACAGTGCATTTGGAAAAATGTATTGTAGTTATAAATCGTATCTCCATGGATTTTCTGGAAAATGTAAGATTGGCGCTTCGTTCTATCCGTTCCAATATGCTACGGGCGATACTCACCCTCATGATTATTGCATTTGGCATTATGGCCTTGGTGGGTATCCTTACAGCCATCGATAGCGCTATTTATTCTTTGAGCGATAACCTTTCCTCGCTTGGCGCAAATACTTTTGATGTGGATCCCAAGCAAAGTCGCGGACGACGGGGAGGCGTACAGGAACGTGCCGGTGAGAATTTTACTTTTAAACAGTCCATGGAATTCAAGGAACGCTACGATTTTCCGGCGCATTCGTCGGTTTCGATGAATTGTACAGGAAGTGCCTCCATTAAGTATGGTGATGAAAAGACCAATCCGAATGTCTCTGTTTTTGGAATTGACGAAAATTATCTCGAAGCGAAGGGATTTGAGTTGGAAGTAGGACGTAATTTTAATTACCGTGAAATTATGAACGGTGGTTATATCGCCATTGTTGGTACGGATGTAGTGAAAACGCTCTTTAATGGCAATGCCCAAAAAGCAATAGATCAAGTGATTTCGCTGGGTAATATTAAGTTAAAAATTATTGGCGTATTGAAAACGCGCGGTTCCAGCATGAATCAAAGCGAAGATCGCCGTATTCTGATTCCTCTGCAAACAGGAAAACGTTATTATGGTAGCGATAGAACAAATTATAATATTTTAGTAGCTGTTAATGACGCAACTGAAATTGACAACGCCATAGCAGAAGCGACCGGGCTACTCCGCAATATCCGCCGCCTGAAAGCCGCCGAAGAAAACGATTTTGAAATTGTAAAAAGCGACAGCCTTATTGGCATCATCAAAGAAAATACCGTTTACTTCCGATTGGCGGCGGTCGGGATTGGCTTGATTACTTTGATTGGTGCAGCTATTGGCTTGATGAATATCATGTTGGTATCCGTGACCGAACGCACCCGCGAAATCGGTATTTGCAACGCAATCGGCGCTACCCGAAAAAGTATTATGACGCAGTTCCTCACCGAGGCAGTGCTGATTTCCTTAATGGGCGGTATTTTTGGCATTATCCTGGGCGTTTTGATTGGCAATATTGTAACCTACCTGATGGGCGGGAATTTTCTATTCCCCTGGGTATGGATTACCATCGCAGTGATCACTTGTACAGCGGTAGGCTTGGTCTCAGGATTGTATCCGGCATTAAAGGCCTCCAGATTAGACCCGATCGAATCCTTGCGTTACGAATAAAATTTGGTTTGGTGAATGGTGTTTTTTGAATGGGAATGAATACTTTTTTCTAATTTGCCTGCTCACAATGCATCATTCACCAATTGCCGAATGAATCGGGAGTTTCTCATCAATATCATTTTTCTTCTTTTTGTTAATCTGCTCATCAAGCCGTTTTACATTTTTGGCATTGAACTGGCTATTCAAAATCGCGTTGCCGACGGCGCTTATGGACTGTATTTCAATCTTTTCAGTCTCACCTTGATTTTGCAAATCATCAACGATCTTGGCATTCAATATTATAATAATCGTAATATTTCACAGCATAATCATCTGTTATCCAAGTACTTCCCCAGTATGCTCTTGCTCAAAGGATTGCTGGGGCTCGTTTACTTTATCGTTTTGTTGATAGTGGCTTGGATTTGGAAATATGAATTAGAAGTTTATCATTTAGTGTTGCTCATTGGATTGAATCAGTTGCTGGCTTCATTGATCCTGTTTTTGCGCTCCAATATTTCAGGATTAGCAATGTACCGCACGGATAGTATCATTTCGGTGCTGGATCGACTGCTATTAATTGGCATTTGTGGCGTTATTTTATGGTCAAATCCTGTTTTCAAAATCGAATGGTTTGTATATGCACAGACAACAAGCTTATCCATCACAGCATTGATCGCATTTTTGACCTTTCGCTCGCGCTTGCAATCCTTTCGCGTGCGCTTTCGCCCGGCATTATTGGGTTTGATTTTGAAAAAAAGTTTCCCTTATGCCTTAGTGGTTTTTTTAATGGGCGTTTATACTCGGCTCGACGCGGTATTATTAGAACGTTTGCATCCGCAAGGGCGCCTGGAGGCTGATGTGTACGCTTCCGCCTACCGCCTGCTCGATGCCGGGAATATGCTTGGATTTCTCTTTGCGGGGCTGTTGCTGCCAATGTTTGCAAAATTGCTCAAAACCCGCGATGCGCTTACGCCTTTGTTGAAAACCAGTTTGCAATTGATCTGGGCAGGGGCTGTGACAATTGCCATTTCTGTTTTCTTTTTTCAACAGGAAATCATGCAAATGCTATATTTTGATGGCGATGCTTATGCCGGACAGGTATTGGGCATTTTGATGATCACTTTTGTAGCTATGAGTTGTACTTTTATATATGGCACTTTGCTTACCGCTCATGGTGATCTTTGGCCCATGATTCGCATTTTCATCATTGCTATCGTGCTGAATATCACCCTAAATTTGCTGCTTATCCCTCAATACGGCGCGCTGGGTGCAGGAATTGCTGCTTGCTTTACCCAGGTTTTTGTAGCTGTCGCAGAAGTAATGCTCGCACATCGTTTATTGCAAGCCTATTTTAATAAGAATGTAATATTAAAATTATTTTTATTCGTATTCTTATGTTTGTGTTCAAATTATACTTTTTATTATTATATCCCCTCGGATTGGTTGACTCGTTTTGTCGTCTGCATTTTTACAAATTTAATAATAGCCTTGGTAATGAGATTAATCAACTTCCGAAACGCTTTGGGTTTATTGCAATCTGAAAGACCTGACTAAATAATATAGAATCGTTCCTGGAATAATTTTTTACTTACTTTTGCACGAACAATTTTGCATAGCATGGAGCAGAAAGACCACTTATTGGGCGTCGTACAAACACTTTGGAAATGGCGAAAACCTATTTTGATCGTGACGCTGAGCGCGGCCATCGGCACCGCCGTTATTAGCTTATTCATGCCCAATTATTTTAAAGCGACGACTATTTTCCTCGCAGCAAGCCCGGATATGGCGAAACCCGAATTGCTCTTTGGGCAAGGCAATCTAAGAAGAAATGAATACGGAGATGCCAATGATATTGATCGTTTGCTGACGATTGCGGAGTCGAGTGAATTAGTAGATTTTTTAGTAGATTCTTTTAAATTATACGATCATTATAAAATTGATAAAGAAAATCCGCGTGCGCCATTCAAAGTACAGGAAAAATTTTTTAGTCTTTATAAAATTGAAAAAACAAAACGAGACGCTATTGAGCTTTCCGTAGAAGATAAAGATCGAGCATTAGCGCCACGTATTGCAAATGTAGCAAGAGAAAAAATTGATGCGCTTGCCCAACAATTGATCAAGCAAAATCAAATACTTTCCATAGAAACTTTTAATCAGGAGATCAAAATAAAGGAACAACAAATAAAAATATTAGGCGATACGCTTAATGCCTTACGCAGAAATTATGGCTTGTATAATACAATAGCTCAAACAGAGGCCTTGACAGCCCAATATTCGGAAGCAAATGCTGATTTGATTCGCCATCAAACCCGATTGGCGATATTAAAAAACACGAATAGTGTGCCTCGTGATACGATCGTTATGCTGAATGCTCTGGTAAAAGGCTTGGAAAGCGAGGTGAAAACGCTGGATCAAAGAATGGAATTACTCAATCAAGGCATCGCACCGATCAATACGCTGGAAAAACAATATTTTGAAGGGAATCTCTCGCTTAGCCAGGATAAGGAACGCCTTAAAATCTGGAAAGCGGTGTATGATGCTTATATTCCAGCGACTATTTTAGTAGAACATGCCGAAGTCCCGATTGTAAAATCCCGTCCGCGTCGTTCGATTTTAGTGATTGCCGCAGGCGCAATTGCCTTTATTTTCAGCGCTTTTGCGGCTTTATTATTTGATAATTACACTATAGACTGGAGCGCTTTTCAAGATAATAATAAGACTATTATAAAAAATAGTAAATAAAAAAGTAACGGCGATGCTTTTTGAATAATGCCTTTTCTTAATGTTTAGTGCGCCGTCCCCACATTTCCATTTCTTCTTCCGATAAAAGCGAAGGATAAAAAATAATGCGCTGAAAACGCGGCGGAAGATATTCCTGCCAATTCGTACCGCCGGTTGCTTCGATCACCTGTGGTTTGCTTTCCAAATGCCGTGCTGCCGAACGAAAATGCGACAAAGCCCATCGCACATTTACATTAAAATCATAATCACGCATTAATTTTATAATAATTTCATTTTTCTGATCCGTTTCATTTAATTTTTGATATATCTGCCAAATATTATGATGTTTAATATTTTCTGCCAGCGCGATAAATTCCTGGGAATATTTTTGCTCAAATTGCCGAAGCGTCAATGTTTTCTTGCCCGTAGCGAGTTCAGTTGCCCCCGATTTCCAATATAAATGTTGATATAATTCTTCTATAGAAGTTTCCTTTAACTGTTCGCGCTTGGTAGAATGTGTCAAATTATATAAATCTGTACTTAAAATTTCAATTTTTCGATATTGCGCTGATTGAAAGCCGCTGGCAGGCAGCAAACTCATGCGAAACTTGAGGAATTCCGCTTTATCCATGCCGTCCACCATGATATCAAATGATTGAATCAATTGCTCAAAATAGCGATTGACACGCTCCATTTGCCTTATAAATAAAGATGGTTCGACTTTTTCTGCAAAAATCAACTGCTCAATAGCCTGAATGATTAATTTGAAATATAATTCTGTAATTTGATGATAAGTTATAAAGATATATTCATCCGGGAGCGGCGTACGCGGGCTTTGCAAACTTAATAAAGTATCAAGATGAATATAATCCCAATAGGTAAGATAATCCGCATAAAGCAAGCCATCAAGATAGGAAAGCATATCCTGCCCCATTACGGCATATTTTTGCTCCAATTGGTCCAGTCGGTCGAGCATTTCGTGCGTCAATTGCATCGTATAATGTTTTTGTTGTTTTATTATATCTTTATTACTCCTTTAGTAAATGAATGAAGCAATTTTCATGCCCAAATATATACAAAAGAGGCAAACCAGTAGGCTTAGGGCAATATTTGCGAAAGCGTAAGCCCATTGGCCGTTGGCAAAAAGTACAAATGTTTCATTACTAAATGTAGAGAATGTGCTAAAACCACCGCAAAAACCAGTAAGTAATAATAAGCGATATTGCGGACTTGATATCATGTTTTTCAAAACCAATGAGGCAATCACTCCAAAAATAATACAACTCAACGCATTGGCGATAAAAGTAGCCCAGGGAAAAGTGAAATGATAGCGATTCAAGGCGTGACTAATAGCATAGCGGCACATACTGCCGATGCCGCCGCCCACAAAAACCAAAATATAATTCATGATAAAATTTATGCTTTAAAATGTAATTTCCTTCGCGTCACTGTCAGATGTAGCCAGAGCGTGAGCGCCGTAGCTATGCCAAGCACTGTAAATAAAAGTAAATGTAATTCCATCTGCTGATGTAAAGCAAAAACCAAAACGATGAAAAAAATATTAACCAATACGAGCAAAGTCGTGGCTTGCATATGCGTGAGTCCATAATCTATCAATAAATGATGAATATGCCGCCGATCAGGTGTAAAAGGAGAATATCCTCGAAAAATGCGTGTAATAAAAACACGCAGTGTATCAAAAAGTGGTAAAATCATTACACCAAAGGCTACGGCCGGCGCTGCATAAAATTTGAAGCGATTGCCATCATTCATGTAATAATTCAGATCAATAAACTTAATAATAAGCATGGCGCAAACCAGTCCAATCAATAGCGAGCCTGTATCGCCCATAAAAATTTTAGCTGGTGTGTAATTATATTTTAAAAATGCAATAACCGCACCTACAGTGGCGAAAGCGACGATCGCAAATTCGATTTTATCCACCATAAAAAACCAAATACCCAGCGTACCCGCGATGAGTGCGCCTACGCTCCCTGCCAATCCATTGATGCCATCGATTAGATTGAATGAATTAATAATAACCAAAATGGTAAAAATGGACAGTAAAATAAAAAACGCATTGCCCGGTTGGTCATGAACACCAAAAATACCGTACATACTGGAGAATTGAATGCCGGATTTGAATACCAGGATACTCGCCGCCAGGACTTGCCCAATCATTTTATTAAATGGCGACATCGGAGAAATATCATCTTTAGCGCCAATCAGAAAAATAATCAAAAATGCACAAAGAATATATTGCAAGCTACCAAACTGCTCGAAAGGCGTCCACAGGACAATGGAAAAAATCGTTCCGGCAAAGATAGCAATGCCACCAAGCGAAGGCGTTTTTACTTTGTGCGAACTACGCGCATTCGGCTCGTCAAAAAGATGTTTTTCTTTAGCGATGCCAATAATTGAAGGGATTGCAAAATACGTCAGCGTGAAAGCAGTAAGGAAACCAAGGATAATCGCATACATAAGCTGCCATTTTGCACAAAAATAAGCAATTACTATCTGCTAATTATTCATTCATACAGATTTAAAGGCTTAACAACCAAGAATTAACAATCCTAAAATTTTGAATCATCCACCGTTGCCAGCCATTCGCGGATAACGCCCACTACCGATTCCACACTATCCGACTCAAATGGCGAGTACAAATTCGCCAGCTTTACCAATTCTACAAAAGATTTACTTCCTCCGGCATTGCACAAGCGAATGTAGTCCTTCCAGGCTTGCTCGTGATTTTCACGATTCTTTTTCCAGAATTGACAAGCACAGATTTGAGCCAGGGTATAATCAATATAATAAAATGGTACGGTAAAAATATGATTTTGCTTGTACCACATTCCGCCATTTTCTAAAAATGAATTGCCATCATAATTCAAATGTGGCAAATATTTTTGCTCAATCGCCCGCCAGGCTTGCTTTCGCTCTTGAGGCGTCGCCTCCGGGTGCTCATATACAAAATGCTGAAACTCATCCACCGCTACGCCATAAGGCAAGAAACTAATGGCATTGGACAAGTGATTAAATTTGAATTTATCGGTATCTTCTTTAAAAAAGAGTTCCATCCATGGCCAAGTAAAAAATTCCATACTCATGGAGTGAATTTCGCTGGCTTCGTAAGTAGCCCATTGATATTCAGTAATTTTTATATCACGACTTGAATATATTTGAAATGCGTGTCCGGCTTCATGTGTCAAAACTTCAATATCTCCGCTGGTGCCATTAAAATTAGAAAAAATAAAAGGCGCCTTGTAATTAGTAATAAAAGTGCAATAACCGCCAGTCGCTTTTCCTGGGCGCGTTTCGAGATCCATCAGATCGTTATCGCGCATCAACTCAAAAAAAGCTTTGGTTTCCGGCGAAAGCTCACCATACATCTGCCCGGCATTTTCGATGATCCAGTTGGCATTGCCTTTGGGTTGAGGATTTCCAGAGAGGAAGCGCACATCCTGGTCATAATATTTCAACTTGTCCACACCGAGGCGTTGGCGTTGGCGCTCGTATAGTTCCGTAGCAATCGGCACAATATGAAGGCGAATCTGCTCGCGGTAATTCGCTACCATCGCTGCATTGTAGTCAGAACGGCGCATCCGGGCATAGCCCAATTCTACAAAATTCTTGAATCCTAATTTAGTCGCAATGCGATGGCGCACTTTTACCAATTGATCAAAAATATGCTCAATGGCAGCCGCATTCTCAGCAAAAAAAGCCCATTTCGCTTCGCTGGCTTCGCGGCGGGTAGCGCGGTCGGGGCTATATTCTTGTTTTTGAATGGAGGAAAGATTGTATTCCTCACCTCGAAATATAATTTTCGCGCCAGCTTTTAATTTTACATAATCGCTGCTGAGTTTATTTTCTTCTTGCAAATCCTCCAACACAATCGGATCAAATGTTTTTTGCGCCAATTCTGCCAACACAAAAAGTTGCTTGCCCCATTTATTTTCTAGCTCCTGCCTGAAAGGCGATTGCAATAATTTTTCATAAAACTGGCTCACCAATGCCTGATAACTGGGCATCATCTGATCGTAAAAGTTATTTTCCTGTTCGTAAAATTCATCTTTTGTATCAATCGTATGACGAATATAACAGATATTATACATGGATTCCAGTTCCGTGCGCATTTCATTGACTTCTTGGATCACTTCGTTCTGTTGATCGAAAGAGTTGGATTGTTCAAATTTGCTCAGTAGCTGTTGAAATCCTGAGGAAAAAGCGGCTAAATCTGGGCGCTCATATACGAACTCGCTGAATTTTACAGGGGATTGTTTGCTTATGGTTTTTGACTTCTGGGAGGTGAAATGATTTACCATTGAATTTTAAATTATTAAGTATTGTAAAAAATTTTATTCGATGAATCTATAATCCTATTCCTATATAACTTAGAGAGGCACAAGATAATAACGCATAGTTATAAGTGTTTTGTTTTATAAAAGAATTAGACAGAACGCTCCGCGATCTTGATATATTTTAATATTGCAATATCTTTGCCAATTGTTGCTTAAATCGCTCTACCGGCAAAAATTGTTGCTCCAAAGCGCTTGAAAATGGTACCGGCGTATCCAAACTTGCCGCGCGCAGCACGGGCGCGTCCAAATGCTCAAACAAATGCTCGGAGATATAAGCCGCAATTTCTCCGCCAATGCCTCCGAAAAGGGTATCTTCGTGGAGAATAATCACTCTATTGTTCTTTTTCACAGTCGATTCAATCGCCTCATAATCAATTGGTAATAAAGTTCGTAAATCCAATATCTCAGCATCCACACCCAATTCTTCTATGACTTTCTTTGCCCAATGAACGCCGTAGCCATAAGTAATAATCGAAACTGCTTCGCCTTCGCGTACAATATTTGCTTTCCCACTCTCTATGGTATAATAATCATCCGGCACATCCGCTGAAATGCTGCGATACAAGGCTTTATGCTCGAAATAGATGATGGGATTGGGGTCTTCAAAACTCGCCAACAGCAAGCCTTTCGCGTCAATTGGATTCGAGGGATAAACGACTTTCAAACCAGGCGTATGCGCAAACCAGGCTTCGTTGCTCTGCGAATGGAATGGCCCTGCCCCAGTACCTGCGCCCGTTGGCATACGTATCACTACATCGGCGAGCTGCCCCCAGCGGTAATGCTGTTTGGCAAGATTATTCATGATTTGCGTGATGCCGCAGCTCACAAAATCGGCAAACTGCATTTCGACCATCGCCTTAAAACCTTTCAAACTCAAGCCCAAGCCAATGCCAATGATCGCACTTTCGCAAAGAGGTGTGTTTCTAACTCGCTCTTTTCCAAACTCTTGCACAAAGCCGTCCGTTATTTTAAACACCCCACCATAATCGGCAATATCCTGACCCATCAACACCAGATTATCGTGCTTTTCCATCGCTTGCCGCAAACCATCAGAAAGCGCATCGATGAAGCGTTTATTGGTCGTTTTTGCAGAAGCGGGGTTTACAATATTCCGTTGATGAGGCGCATATACATCAATTAATTCTTGCTTCAATGAAGGCGTGATGGAAGGCTCATTATTAGCGGTTTCCCAGGATTGATCGATCCATTTTTTAAGGTCTTTGCGAATTTTTTCAATCTTGGTTTTGGTCAAAATCCCTTCTTCCAATAAGAAATTTTCGTAATTTGATAATGGATCTTTTGTAGCCCAAAAATCCATCAGTTCTTTCGGAACGTATTTTGTACCAGAGGCTTCCTCGTGTCCGCGCATCCGAAAAGTGCGACATTCAATCAATATCGGTTCAGGATTTTCGCGCATTTCCGCAGAAAGTTGAGCTATCGTATTATAAACTTCCAGAATATTATTACCATCGATAATAACCGATTTCATACCATAACCAATGGCCCGATCTGCCAAGTTTTCGCAGCGATATTGCTCATTAGTTGGCGTAGAAAGCCCATATCCATTGTTTTCGATCAAAAAAATGACCGGCAATTGCCAAACCGCTGCCGTATTCAATGCTTCATGAAATTCGCCTTCGCTCGTACCCCCTTCGCCACTGAAAGCCAGCGAAATACGCCCTTCCTGCTTGAGCTTATGCGCCAATGCTACGCCCGCCGCCAGCGACAACTGTGGACCCAGATGCGAGATCATTCCTACAATGCCATACTCTATCGTACCGAAGTGGAACGAGCGGTCGCGCCCTTTAGTGAAGCCATTCGCCTTGCCCTGCCATTGCGAAAGCAATCGATCGAGCGGCACCTCGCGGGTAGTGAAAACGCCTAAATTTCGATGTAATGTGAAAATCAATTCGTCCTGCAATAATGCCGCCGTAGCCCCCACCGAAATTGCCTCTTGCCCAATACCGGAAAACCACTTGCTTACTTTGCCCTGCCGCAAAAGAATGAGCATTTTCTCTTCGATCATGCGGGGTTTGAGCAATAATTCGTATAATTCCAAAAGCTTTTCATTGCTCAGATTTCCGCGTTTGAATTCCATTAATCGGGCAGTTGCAGACATAGTTTTTATTGGTTTACAGGCATATAGATGTAAAGACTTATAAGCTCTAACATCTATTGTCTAAAGTCTAATTATCTTTAAAAAGCAAAGGTAAAACAAATTACATTTCCTTGCTTGGCGCAAATTTTTTTGTTACATTTTGAACAGGAAGCCAACTCAATTATTTCATTCTTAGAACATTCAATCCAATAACCTAAATCAAAAAATAGCATGGCAAAGAAAACCCTAATTTTATTGAGTGCATTCCTGATACTGGCAGCCTGTGGCAATAAGCAAGGCGGTGAGCAATCAGGCGATATGTCAGAATTTGCGGAAAACTCTTCGTTTCAGGCAGCACACGAAAACCCGGAGGATATTGTCTTTCAGCCCAAAGGCACAATGATTCAATTTGACACGCCGGATGGTAAAAAAGGAAATGCTTATACATTAACACCTGAGAATAAGACAAATACGTATTTATTCGTCATCCAGGAATGGTGGGGCTTGAACGATCATATCAGACAGGAAGCCGAGCGCCTGTTCGATTCATTAGGCAATGTGACAGTCCTTGCGCTGGATATGTACGACGGAAAAGTAGCTACCACGCAAGAGGAAGCAGGAAAATATATGCAAGCAGCATCGCAAGTACGCGGCGAGGCAATTGTGAAGGGCGCATTGACTTATGTCGGCAAAGACGCGCAGATTGCTACGATTGGTTGGTGTTTTGGTGGCGGCTGGTCGCTCCAAGCCTCCATTTTGGCAGGCGACCAGGCGAAAGCTTGTGTCATGTACTATGGAATGCCTGTACAGAATGCGAAGGAACTCGCACCTTTGAAAGCGCCTGTTTTGGGCATTTTTGCAAAACAAGATGGCTGGATTACGCCTGAAGTCGCAAAAAAGTTTGAAGACTTGGCAAAGGCAACGGGTAAAAACGTAGAAATCCATCAATTTGATGCGGCTCACGCTTTCGCAAATCCGAGCAATCCTGATTATAACGAAGAGGCAACCAAAGGAGCAAACACTTTGGCACTAGCATTTTTAAAAGCGCATTTACAATAAATAAAAAAAGGTGACGCTTCCAGAAATGGAGTGTCATCTTTCTATTTCTTTTCTATTCTTCCACCATAATACTGCGATTACTCATCTATTCGTTTAGGTAAGCAAGTGAAAAATGCTTATTTTTGTAGGAAACAACAATTTTCAGATTTTCAAGGTTTTTTAATAAAGAAATGTGATTTTTCAATTCCAAAATAGTAAAAATGGCATTATTACGATTTAATAAATTACCCAAACATCAGCATTTTGAATACAAACCACGCTTTTGGGCTCCTGAAAAAGAGGAATTGGATGAGCGACTCAAACGCATTGAGGCAGTAGGTACGGATGATCCTGAAGCGATGAAAGGCCGCATCTCTGCTGGTTTTCGCAATCGCAGCTATGGCAACCTGGGCAGTTATCGCCGCCAACAGGTAGTGCGCTCCAATGTAATGTTATTTGCTATTGTTGTAGGCTTATTATTAATCGCATTTATCATGTTGACTAATTATTTACCGAGACTTATTCAGTTTTTTGAATAAAAAGTAAATAACTATAATAATTCGGTATAAATTTCAAAAATCGGTAATCAAAAAATAAAAATGACGGATGTCATTCAATTGTTGCCCGACGTTGTTGCCAATAAAATTGCGGCTGGTGAGGTAATCGTTCGCCCGGCTTCAGCGGTAAAAGAATTGATGGAAAATGCAATCGACGCGGGCGCTACCAGCATTAAGCTGATCGTGAAAGACGCGGGCAGTACGCTCATTCAAGTGATTGATAATGGGCGTGGAATGTCGGAGACCGACGCACGGATGTGTTTTGAACGACACGCTACCTCCAAAATTCGCAATGCGCAAGATCTTTTTGATATAAAAACGATGGGGTTTCGCGGCGAGGCTTTAGCTTCTGTTGCCGCAGTAGCGCACGTAGAAATGCGCACGCGCCGCCCGATGGATGAACTGGGAACGCGCATCGTCATTGAAGAATCGGAGGTCAAAACGCAAGAAGCTTGCCAGTGCCCGGTAGGGACAAATATTTCGGTTAAAAATCTTTTTTACAACGTCCCCGCCCGACGCAACTTCCTGAAATCCAATTCGGTAGAGTCGCGCCATATCATGGATGAATTCCAACGCATCGCATTGGCTTATCCTGAAATAGCTTTTTCGATGCATCATAATAATGCAGAAATTTTTCATTTGCCAGCCGGGAATTTGCGGCAGCGTATGACTTATATCTTTGGCAATCATAGCAATAAAAAATTGGTGCCGATCATAGAAGAAACTGAGATATTGCGCTTGTCGGGCTTTGTAGGCAAACCGGAATACGCAAAAAAAACGCGGGGTGAACAAATGTTTTTCGTTAATCGCCGCTTTATCAAAAGTGGATACCTGCACCATTCGGTGATGGGCGCTTATGAAGATTTGCTGCCACAGGAGAATTTTCCTTTATATGTTATTTTTATTGATATTAATCCTAAAATGATTGATGTCAACGTCCATCCAACTAAACAGGAAATCAAATTTGAGGATGATCGACTGATTTACAACTACTTACGCGTTACAATCCGGCACGCATTGGGGCGGCATAGTATTACACCTTCGCTCGACTTTGACGACGATACCTCTATGGCCTCTGTGCGCATTGGCACAGGCATGCCCAATAAAGTAGATTCGGAAAGCAATGCTTTTACGTTACCGAGCAAGGTAAATCGGGAAGTGGATGAGCAAGATCGGCGTCAGCAATCGAATCTGGAAAACTGGGAAAAACTATATGCAAATCTGGCTTCTGCTAATTCGGAAGAGCTTTTAGAAGAATTACCGACTACGCTGACGGTAGAAAGTGAATGGTCGAATCAATTTAGTCCAGGCGAACCGGCCAAAAATACGACCCAACAAAAAGAACCTTATCAAATCCATGCCGCTTATATTGTAAGCCATATCAAATCCGGCTTTTTGCTCATCGATCAGCAGGCTGCGCACGAACGCATTTTATTTGAGCGATATTTGAAAATTTTGCAAGAACAAACGGCAACAACTCAAAAGAGACTGTTTCCAAGTACCTTGTCCTTGTCACCCGCTGAAGGTGTGATGCTCAAAGATATATTAGAAGAAGTTAATCAATTAGGCTTTGATATTCAGGAATTTGGCGGAAATACTTTTTTGATTCACGGCGTTCCTTCTGAATTGGCGGACAACATAAATGAGTCGAATTTAGTAGAATCCTTGATCGATCAATACAAAAGTAATCTGGACTTAAAGCTAAAGCCGAAAGAAAATATTGCGCGCGCGATGCCAAAAGTGCAGCCATCAAACGAGGTCAAGCCCTTACTTCCATCGAGATGCAATCGCTCATTGATAGATTATTTGCTTGCGAATTACCTTACAAAAGCCCTACTGGTCGAAATTGTTTCATTACCTTTGAACTGGACGAATTGGAAAAACGGTTTGGTTAGTATCACCGGAATCTTAGGTTTCGGTAAAATGAACTTGAAATTTTATAACCATAATTATCAATTTGAACGATGCTTCGGGTAACGGATGTTGTAAGACACTTGCTGATAATCAACGTATTAATGTTTCTGGGTACACAGTTACTCGGAGAGCCCAGTCCAGAGGAAATGTTTGACCTCATCAATGAAAGAACAGTAGATTTTAATGCGTGGAAACGCTTGATGCTGGCAATGTTTTTTCCCGGTTCTGAATATTTCCGACCCTTCCAGATCGTCACGCATATGTTCATGCACGATGGTTTTATGCACTTATTTTTTAATATGTTCGCTTTATATATGTTCGGCCCTCCGATTGAGGCGATGTGGGGTTCGCGGCGATTTTTGTTTTATTATCTTTTCGTGGGTTTCGGTGCAGCTGCATTGCATTTGTTTGTGACTTATCTGGAAATTCAATACGGTGGCGTTTCGCCTTATCGTTTTAATGTGCCTATGCTGGGCGCGTCGGGCGCGGTGTTTGGCTTACTGGCTGCATTTGGTATGTTGTTTCCGAATAATGTGCTTCAGCTTTTATTTCCACCCATCGCACTTAAAGCAAAATATTTTGTTCTAATCTATGCCGGGCTGGAATTGTTTATGGGCTTGAGCCGCTTCAATAGTGGCGTTGCACATTTTGCGCATCTGGGGGGTGCTTTGTTTGGATTTTTGTTAATTCTATATTGGAAAAAATTTGGAAGCAAACTTTAAATAAAAAACATTCGAAGCTGGTCGGTTTTACTTGAAAATCACCTGCGAAGGTCATAATTTTGGAGGTCATTAGTAATAGCATAGTGTGATGTTTCAGTCAATTTTGGAAGATGTAAAGCGGGAGTTCAATTATGGCAACATGGTAACGCGGATTATTATTCTCAACGTTGCTGTGTTTATCATTGTTATTTTTGCGAATCTGATCATGCAGGTGATCAGCGCTAATGGCGGCAATGCAGTGAATTTTGTACGCTTATTTGCATTAAATTCTGATTGGAAATATGTCCTACTCCGGCCTTGGTCTATTGTCACGCATATGTTTTTGCATCAAGGACTTTGGCATATCCTCTGGAATATGCTTTTCCTGTATTGGTTTGGGCGCATCGTTGGCGATTTTATTGGCAATCAGCGCGTGCTGCCTATATACTTGCTTGGAGGGCTGTCTGGCGCTGCGGTTTATTTATTTATTGCGAATATCATTCCAATTTTTGTAGAACAAGTACCGCCTATTTTCAATATGGGCGATTACGCGCTTGGCGCATCCGCAGGGGTAATGGCAATTGTCGTTGCAGCCGGCGTTATTTCACCGGATTATATTATGCGATTGCTATTTTTTGGGGATGTAAGATTAAAATATATTGTGGGCGTGCTTGTATTGCTTGATTTATTAGCGTTGACGCGGCTTGAAAACACAGGTGGTTCGTTCGCGCACTTAGGCGGTGCAGCTATGGGCTTGATTTTTGTGCGACAATTGCGAAATGGCGTGGATTGGGCATTTCCAATCAATAATATTCTCCATAAAATAGGCAGTATTTTCAAAAAAGGCGGCTTGCAAAGAGCGCCGAAAGGTCCGAAAGTCGTATATAAAAATCCGAGTAAAAAGGCTCGAGCCAGTGTACACAAAGCTGGGCCTGTAACAGACGAGGAAGATCTCTCCTATCAGGAGCAATTGGACGCAATCCTTGATAAGATCAAGCAGAATGGCTATGACAGCCTTACGGAAGAAGAAAAAAAGTTTCTGTTCAACGCCAGTAAAAAATAAACCGTGCGGAATATCTCCCCATTGTTGCGATGGCTGAATGTCATGCTGATTTTCGCCACTTTTTTGGCATATCTCGCGCCCCAAGTCAGTCCAGTCAGATTTTGGCCCTTGGCTTTTTTTGGATTAATGTACCCACTTTTGTTATTATTGAACATCGCGTTTGTTATCTTTTGGGGCTTGCAAAAGAAATATTACCTTTTATTATCTTTGAGTTGCATTATTTTCGGGTGGGGGCATTTCCGCAGCATTGTAGGTTTGAGTGCCAATAGTAAAAGTAGTCCCCAGGGTATTTCTATTGTATCGTTTAATGCGCATGGGTCAGAAAAGTTTAGAGCCGAATTAGAATTTGCACCGCCCGAAGCCCTATCTGACATTTTTGGCGATACACCTCCACAGATACTCTGCTTTCAGGAATTTCCCGTCAGAAGAGCACCACAAGAAGCATATTTTAATTATTTGCAACAAAAAGGTTATATCCATCATAGTTGGAAATCCAAACAAGAATTAACTCTTTTTTCGATATTTCCTATTCTGCAAACAAAGCTCAAGCAATTCAATCGTTCCAACGGCTATATGTATGCCGACCTGAACATTCACGGCAGAGTCTTTCGGGTGTTTAATGTCCATTTACAGAGCAATGCGGTGTCATCTTTAGCTTCCAAAGTAGCTACAGACGGCGACCTTCAGGAAGAAGAAACCTGGCGTGAGGTGCGCGGGATGATGGGCCGCTTCAAACGTGCCGTACAAAAACGCGCACTACAAGCAGAGGAAGTCGCGGCAGTAATTGCGGAAAGCCCATATCCGGTAATCGTTTGTGGTGACTTTAATGATATTCCACAATCTTATGCGTATCATACAATTGCCAAGGGCTTGCAAGATAGTTTCCAACGTCGAGGGGCAGGCTTGGGCTTTACTTATGTGGGCGATATTCCTGGTTTGCGGATCGATTATCTTTTGTCCTCTCCTGATTTTGAATTTCTGCGTTTTCAAAAGCGGCGCACTTCGTTTTCCGATCATGTCGCAGTGGCTGTTGAATTGATGTTGCCAGAGAATTAACAAATCCTTATCATTTCTAATCTCTCAGGAACTTGTTTACAGTCGAATAGGTTGTTATTTTTGCGGCGAAATTTTTCTACTATGGATAATCTGTTCATTTACAATAGCCTTACTCGAAACAAAGAAGAATTCAAATCCTTGCACGAAGGATATGTAGGGATGTACGTTTGCGGCCCGACCGTATATAGCGATGTGCATTTGGGCAATTGCCGCACCTTCATCAGTTTCGATGTAATGTTCCGCTATTTGACATACCTGGGCTACAAAGTGCGCTACGTGCGCAATATCACCGACGTTGGGCATCTTGAAGACGATGTTGCCGAGACAGGTGAGGATAAAATTGGCAAAAAGGCCCGATTAGAACAGGTGGAACCTATGGAAATTGTGCAGCGCTACACCAATGGATTCCATGATATGATGCGCATTTTTAATGTGTTGCCGCCAAGTATCGAACCTCACGCAACCCAGCACATCATTGAGCAGATTGAAATGGTGCAACGCATTATTGATAATGGCTATGCTTACGAAAAGAATGGTTCGGTTTATTTTGATACTTTAAAATTTTCACAAGATAAAGGAGTTTATGGTCAGCTTTCGGGCCGTGTTATTGAAGAATTAATCGCTGAATCGCGCGACAATCTCAAAAATCAGGATGAGAAAAAACATCCGGCTGATTTCGCCATTTGGATGAAAGCTTCGCCTGAACATTTAATGCGCTGGAATTCGCCCTGGTCAATCGGCTTCCCTGGTTGGCATTTAGAATGTTCCGCTATGAGTACCAAGTACTTAGGTGAAACTTTTGACATTCACGGCGGAGGAAACGATCTGAAATTTCCGCACCACGAAAACGAGATTGCCCAGAACTATGGCGCTTGCAATTGCACGCCTGCGCGTTACTGGATGCATACGAATATGTTGCTGCTCAACGGCAAAAAAATGTCGAAACGAGATGGGAACTCTATTTCACCACAGCAATTATTTACAGGAGATAGTCCACATGTAAGCAAAGGCTACAGCCCAATGGTGGTGCGCTTTTTCATCTTGCAGGCGCATTACGCCAGTCCGCTTGATCTGACCGATGAAGCTTTGCAAGCAGCAGAAAAAGGCTTCCGCCGATTGATGGAGGCTATGAAAACGTTGAAATCTTTGGAATCCCCATCAACAGTGCAAGTTGGCGCATTAGATCAGGAGATCAAAGATTTGCTGGCAGAGGCTTTTACCAATATGAACGACGATTTTAATACGCCTAAGGCGCTGGCAAATTTGTTTGAATTGGTGACTAAAATTAATGCTTTGAAAGGCGGACAGCTCCATATTGCTGAGGTTTCTGTTCAAACATTAGAGCATTTGAAAAAAACTTTCCACGACTTCATATATCATATTTTTGGACTATTAGATGAAGATCACGCTTCGGATGGAAATGGTGTGCTGGATGGCTTGATGCAACTCGTCATCGATATGCGTGCCGATGCCCGCACCCGCAAGGACTGGGCGACTTCCGACAAAATCCGCGATGTGTTGAAAGAGTTGGATATTCAACTAAAAGACAGCAAGGAAGGCACTACCTGGACAAAAGGGTGAACATAAATCCGCATCTGCTGTTGTAAGGCTTCAAAAATTTATATTGCGAATGCGAATGGTATGGATGCTGGTACTTTTAGGTACTTGGATGCCCTTGATTTCTATGAACAAAGGAACGCTTACCTTAATCGTGAAAAATGTGGAAGCTGCGAATGGTGCGCTACACATCGCCATTTATGAAAGCGAATCGCAGTTTTTGAAGAAAGCTGCGATTGGGAAAGTTATTCCTGTTATATCGACAACCAATTGCGAGATTCCCATTCCTGAATTGCCTTTCGGCAAATACGCGATCGCGGTGTTTCATGATCTAAATGAAAATGGCAAATTGGACAAAAATTCCTTTGGTATTCCAACAGAACCTTACGCATTTTCCAACAATCCTGCTGTAAAATGGCGCAGCCCAACCTTTGCTGAAACGCTGATCGAATTTGGCGAAAGCCAAAAAAATATTGCACTGGAACTAAAACGCTGGCGAAAGCATTAATTTTATCGCCCATAATGATGAACAATAGAAAAATATCACTTGACTTATTGCGAATAACGCAATAAAAGCAGATATTTGCACTCGCTTTTTGAGAAGTGAGATATCAGAACCGAGAAGTTGGACTATTATTGAACATCTCAAAAAATGGCGCGGTAGCTCAGCTGGTCAGAGCGCAGGATTCATAATCCTGAGGTCGGGAGTTCAAGCCTCCCCCGCGCTACTTTATCCTATCGATTTTTGCGTAAACCTGCTCAATAACAGGAATAAAATGCCACAAGTCAGCCAAGCTGGCAACGTCAGAAATGATAAAAATACACCTTGACTCACCGATATTCCATAGAAAAACCCAACACTCAGCAGCCAGGCTATTAAAACCGTCCAATTAAAGGAAATGCTTGTTTTTGCTGCATAGTTTTTAACAATTCTTGCTTTATCCGCAAAAAAATGTTCAAACACAATAATCGCACCTACTGGCGCTAAAATAAACCCGTAAACCGCTACAAAATCCAGCAGTTTCATTGCAAAAGCAGGGAATACTCCGGCAATAGTCGCTACTGTTCCGGCTAAAATAGTCACCCAAAAAGTAGAAGCTTTTGGAATAATGGCTTGAAAAGCTAAACCTGCGCGATAGATAGTTGGATTTGCGGTCGTCCAGCCTGCAATAATAACCGCGATAATACCGAATATACCTATTGCATTATAAGCCAGCGCCCTGGTGCAACAGGAGGTGCTGCACCATTACTCAAAAATGTCTGTGCTTCAGGCGTTTTTAAATAAACGGCATACAAAAGAGCAGCCGCGATCCATGCCATATAATGTCCAACATACATTCCTGCAGCAGTCGTCCAACCCACTTTAGCATTATTCGCATAGCGCAATACGCTCAAGTCGGACATACCAATGTGCATAGCAGCATTACAGAACCAAGACCAAATGACCACGTGCCAAAATGTGTATTTGATTTGCCCCGGAAAAGGTTCACTTCCATCGCCCCAAATATTCCAAAACTCGCTGAAGCTACTTACGCCCAACTGTCGTAAAGCTACGATACCTGCTGCGAGAAAAGCTAATACAATGAAAGGCGACATCCAATTCGCAACCTTTGCGACAGCATTATAACCTTTTGCAGCTACTATGGCAATGATGGCTCCCGTTATTAATACGATCAAAACAAAAGTAGAGCTATTGGGCATCGTATCGGTCAATTTGGGCATTTCCATATTAAAAGGCACGCCAACGGCGGTGGCGGAGACTGTAATCATTGCCCCTGCGAGAAAACAGAATAATAAACCATTGGCAAGGTTGTAAAATACGACCAGATTTTTGCCACAAATCTTTTCTAACTGGTAATACAGCGTCAAACGATTCTTGACAGCAATCTCTGCTGTTAAAAATCGCCAGAAAGCACCGCGAGAAAATTGCCCAGCAGCAATCCGATGATTAAATCAAAGGCGCTAACGCCAGCCGTCAGGAAAAGTACCAATGACAAATTCGGTTCCGGCAGCGTGTTCACCCGCATACATACCAAGAAAGCTTTTCCAGTTTTTCAAATGAGACGCTGGGACAGGCTGGCGTTCAAACTCTTCGGTATGGGTTTCAATTATTGGTGCTTGGTCGTTCATTTTTATTTTATTTTTTGATTAAATGATTGGGCAAATCCGCTATCCGTTCGCAGCACAATTGTTCCATCACTTGCTGAAATTGTCTTTTCAAAATAGAAATCGTATGGTTGCCGCCTTCTTTTCCCAGCGCCGCCACGCCATACATAAAGGAGCGCCCCAAAAACGCAAACTCAGCGCCAGAAGCCAGCGTACACGCGATGTCCGGCCCTGTGCGAATGCCACTGTCCATCATTATTTTGATTTGCCCTTTATATTTTTCTGCAATTGTTGCCAAAGGCTTGATCGTGGATTCCCCAGCATCCAACTGCCTTCCGCCGTGATTGGATACAATAATCCCATCCAGTCCCAATGCAATAGCTTTTTCGGTATCTTCTTCACTGACAACGCCTTTCAGTACTAGTTTTCCTTTCCACCTATCCCGAATGGGTTTAATTTTTTCTTCATTCAAACGCCCAGAGAAAGTTTGATTCATAAAAACACCTAGGTGACTTATACTCAATCCTTTAGGAATGTATGGTTTTAATGTTTTGAATTCTGGTTGCCCGGCAATCAATGTTTGAATCGCCCAATTGGGACTGCCCAGGATTTGCAACATATTAAGAAAAGTCATTTTAGGAGGAATCGCCAAGCCGTTTCTAATTTCTTTGGCACGATACGCAAACGTAGGCACATCGGACAAAATGACAAGAACCTGATATTCAGCAGCAGCAGCTCTGTTGATAAGGTCATCTCTGAGTTTGTCCTCCTTTGGATGATAGAGTTGAAACCAGGCATTGCCTTGCGTAATTTCCGCAATGGTTTCAATACTCGCCGTGCCAACGGTACTCAAAATATATGGAATATTATGCGCATAAGCAGCTTTCGCCAAAATCTCTGAAGCGCAGGTCACATCAACCCTTGTAAACCCATAGGTGCAATGCCAAATGGCGCGCTGTACGTTTTACCGAACAACTCGGTTTCCATAGAAATGCCCTGATAATCACGCAAATAGAAGGGTTTGAGTTGCACATCCCGAATCTCGGCAGTATTGCGGCGCAGATTGATTTCTGAATTGCAGCCTCCGTCGAGGTATTCAAAAGCAAAGCGAGGAATTCGGCGTCTGGCTCGCTCCCGCAAATAGTCAATATCAGGGTATTTCGGATTGATTTTGATGTCAGCCATTTTTTGAATTAAGGTTATTCCAATAACTATAAACTACAAAGCTCGCAATTCCAATATCTATCGCATAAGTGTGTCCCAACTTTATTTTAGGTGTATAAGCTTGGTTTTTAATTATTTATCGCTTTAGTTTTTCGACAATACTTGTCTTCTTACTTTTTTCATTGCCAATCACATAGTGATTCCTTTGGGGAAAAGTAAGCAAAAAGGCTAGGCAAATCTCCCGAAGGGATTCCTATGGAAAAACTCCTCCGTCGAACAGTGATTTGCCGGCAGCCGCCACACCAAGTATTTCATTGTAAGCTTTTGCAAAACAACAAAATACATATTTCAATCCATTACGTTGACATTAACTCCGCGGCTTCGCGTGAAAAATATGCTTGCTTAATTATGCTTTTTCAACGCATAATTATTTTTTAAAAAATCTTTATCGATTATTGTATCGGAAATAACCATCGCCGCCCCAAGTGCCGAGCCTAAAGGCGATTGCGTTGTTTTCAATTTGATATTTACAAAATGCCGCGCCAGCATTTGGACAAAAATTTCATTATCCGCAAATCCACCGTCAATGTAAAGTTGGTAAATATTTACTTGTCCAATGGCTCTTTTGGCTGCTGCAATTTGCAATTGCACCAATTCCCACATCAATTGATGATAAGCTTCTGTAAAATTTTGAAATGCTTGTAATTGACTCGTTTTCGGCTGTTGCCAGGGCGTTTTTAAGTATTCAAAAGCAAAATAATGAGCATCATTTTTTAATAATTTTTTATAAATATTTTCATCAAAAGGCGTTTTTTGATGCTTATTATTACTTTTATTATAAAATTGTTGTAATTTTTGAACCTGAATATTATACTCTTGTCCCAGAAACAAACGAGCCGCTTTGACGGACTTACCATCCACCCGCATAAACTTCAAACAATCGTTTTGTAAATCCTTATCAGCCAGCAAATCATCATTAAATGGATTGAGCGCAATGCTCCAGGTGCCTGTCGAAATCAACAAAAAAGGCTTTTCATCTGACCGAATATAAGGTAACAAAGCCGCCGAACTATCATGAATACCGATACCTACTTTCACTTTTTTCTCGAGAACAAAGGTGTTAATACTTGTGGTTGTGTTCAGAATGGGCGGCAAAATTTGATCTATTTCTTCCGCATAAACCCAATTGTGGTAGTCGTTTTTTGCAAAATCCCAAAGCATCGTATGGCAACCAATGCTGGTGTACTCGCTCTGCGGAATGCCCGTCAACAAATAGCTCAGATACTGCGGCAAGTGCAGCGACCAGCGAATTTTCTGAAAAACGCCGGGTTTGGTATGCTTGAGCCAATACAATTGCAAACCGGAATTGAGCATTCCCAAAGGCGGCGACGCGGTTTCACGGGCAATGCTTAATTGGTCTCCATATTTTTTATAAAAAGATTGTAGAATATCTTCTGGGATGATTTTGAGGTAATTATACAAAGGCGTAAGTGGTTTACCATTTTTATCCAAATGCACAAAACTTGCCCCGTAAGTAGAAAAATTGATGGCATCAATTGCATATTTTCCTTCTTGAAAAATAGTTCGAATCGTTTGCTGTATCCAATTTTGAATAGCGTCCAGGTCATCGCATGGAAAACCATCTGCATCTGTTTGTTCTTCAAAAGTGCTATAAACCTTGTACAATTCCTGATAATTTTCATCAAAGACGAAGGCTTTTTTATTGGTTTTTCCGATGTCAAAAATTAGCGTATGCCCCATTTTACAAGCGATTTATAAGCCCGTTGCTACTACATGTACACCTCGTTCTTTAATCAATTGCTTCCTGATTTCCAGTTGCCGATACAACCCAATCGGATCAATAGCGCCGCCGCTCAAGCGTCGGGCTTCGGCTACGAGTGGACGCACATCTGTTCGATACGCTGCTTGCAAAATTTCCTGGCAGCGAGTCACATCATTTTCCAATTGCGCTTCTTCCAAAGCTTCCCGGTCCACCAAAAGCGCCTGGGCATAAGCGATGCGAATGGCTTCCAAGCTTTGCATCAAATCTTCCAGCGGGTCTTTTAAATTATGGCTAGCGTCAATCATCCATGCTAAGTTTGAAGTTGGAGGTTTGGAGGTTTGGAGGTTTGATGTTGCACTCATTCCTTCAACTAATTCATTGAAGATGAGGAACAATTGATATGGTTTGATGCTGCCAACGGTCAAATCATCGTCGCCGTATTTGCTGTCGTTGAAATGGAAACCGCCCAATTTGCCTTTCATCATTAAAATAGCCACGATTTGCTCGATATTGGTATTCGGCAAATGATGTCCCAAATCCACGAGTGTATAAGCATTTTTGCCACAGCCCTCCGCCAAAGACAAGGACGTACCCCAATCGGGAATAACCATCGAATAAAAATAAGGCTCGTAAGGCTTGTATTCAATGAACATGCGCCAATCTTCTGGCATACCGCAATATATTTCCTGCAAGGATGCTTGCGTATTTTGATAAGCTTTTCTAAAATTATGCTGCCCCGGAAACGAGCTGCCATCTGCCAGCCAAACGGTGATGGATTTGGATCCTAAGGCTTTACCATATTCAATAACTTCCAGATTATGCTCAATCGCTTGTTGGCGAACAACTTTATCTACATGGCAAAGTGAACCAAATTGGTAGCTATGCGGTTGATTTTTTTGATCCTGAAAAGTATTGGAATTCATAGCGTCAAAGGACAATCCATAGGATTCAGCGCGTTGTTTGATAGCAAGCGTATCTTTCGGAATATCCCACGGGATATGCAATGAAATAGCGCCTGCGGACTGTGTCAGGGCATGAATGATGCCGACATCGTCTATTTTTTCTTCCAGATTACCGGGCTCTCCACCAATGGAAAATCGCCCGAAACGTGTACCTCCAGCGCCCAATGCCCAACTTGGAATGGCAACCTGAAAATCCTGGATTTTTTCTACCAGTGTATTTGCAGCGATCCCTTTTTTATCCAACTGTAATTTTAAAAACGCAAACGCCTCATTATGTTGATCTTGCAAACGATTATTATATTCCTGTATAATATCTTTAGTCAGTTGCATCATATTTATTTAAAAATTCAGATTTTTATTTCAAATAAAAAACTTCCTGCAAGGGCACTGAAATCGGAGAATGGTCAGTATTGGTGCTCATTATATCACTCATAAAAGCCCACCAGCGCTGCATAACAGGGTGCTGTGGCAACTCATCTAATTTACTAGAATCTGATATATTCATTACACCGAATAAAATATTGGTCGCTTCATCCAAAAAAATAGAATACTCCGAAATGCCGCTTTCTTTTAATAAAATTCCTAATTCTGCCCAGATTTCATCGTGGCGTCGTTTGTATTCTTCCGCTTTCCCAGGGAAAAGATACATTTTAAAAGCTTTTCGCATAATATTTTGAGCATTACAATTTAAAAACCAATGGCTTATCTTACAAATGCTTCCGCCATGCCGCCGTCCACATTGATAATATTTCCAGTGCTTTTATCTAAAATGGCTGTCAATGCAAAGACCGCATTCGCAATATCCTCCGGGCGAATGATTTCATTCATTAGGTTGCGCTTTGCGTAGAACGCAGGCAATTCCTCGACCGTAATGCCGTATGCTTTGGCTCTACCTTCTGCCCATGCACCTTCCCAAATCTTGCTTCCAATGATGACGCCATCGGGATTCACCGTATTTACTCTGATTTTTTCAGGTCCCAATTCCGCCGCCAAGAGTCGAGTCATGTGCTGCTGGGCAGCTTTTGCCGTGCCATACGCCATATTATTCTTTCCGGCGACCAGACCGTTTTTGCTAGCAATATTAATAAAATCGCCGCCTAAGCCTTGTTTTCTAAGGGTTTCAGCGCCTGCTTTCGCTAAATTGAATTGCCCTTTGACCAATACATTTTGCAATAAATCCCAGTCCTCTTGCGTCGTTTCTTCCAAAGGCTTTGAAATGGCTAATCCCGCCGAATGTACAATAATATCTACGCCTCCAAATTCCAGGCAAGCTTTTTTAAAAGCATCCTCGACCGACTGTACTTTGGTAACATCACAAATGGCGTAAGTTGAAATGTCTCTGGCATAAGTGGCATTTGCTTCCTGCAATCGCGCCTCGCTGATGTCGGTCAGCACTACATTCGCGCCTTCGGCTGCCAGTTTATCGGCAATAGCTTTTCCAATGCCACCACCCGCACCGCTGATGAGCGCCACCTTGCGCGAAAGTGGTTTTTCTCTGGGCATTCGCTGCAATTTGGCTTCTTCCAGTAACCAGTATTCAATATCAAAAGCTTCCTGACGTGGCAGTGCCGTGTATTCTGAAATCGCCTCAGCGCCACGCATCACATTGATAGCATTGATATAAAATTCGGAAGCAACCCTTGCTGTCTGCTTATTTTTAGCAAAAGTGAACATCCCCACGCCGGGATAAAGAATCACGACAGGATTGGGGTCGCGCATGGCGGGGCTGTCCGGATGCTTACAAACATTATAATATTCAGCGTATTCTTTACGATATTGCTCAAAAGCAGGTTCAATTTTCGATTTTACATTATATGATAAATCTTCATTCGCGGCAAGCGGTAACACCAAGGGCTGAATTTTGGTACGCAAAAAATGGTCGGGACAAGAAGTGCCTAATGGGGCTAATTTAGTTAAATCATAACTATTTATAAATTCCATTACACGATCATCATCTGTGAAATGCCCAATCATGCGTTGGTAGCTGGAACAAAGCCCTCGTAGAATTGGCGCTATTTTTGCCGCTTGTAATAATCTTTCTTCTTTTGCTAAACTATTTACTTTTACGCCGCCAAAAACCGGACGTTTTTTTCCAATTCTTTCTTCAATATATAAAGATGCTTGCTCAATGACTTCCAGGCTATTAATATAACATTCATAAGAAGTATCGCCCCAAGTAAATAAACCATGACTTCCCAATACAATGCCTCGTATTCCAGGATTGTCACTCAAGCATTTTTCTAATTGCAAACCCAAATCAAAGCCTGGGCGCTGCCAGGGTACCCAACCCATCGTATCACCCCAAATTTCTCTGGTAATCGCCTGACTATCTTTGGCTGCAGCCACCGCGATCAGAGCATCAGGATGCAAATGGTCAATATGTTTGAATGGCAACAAGCCATGCAAAGGCGTATCAATAGAGGGCGCAGCGCTATCCAAATCATACAGGCAATGCGCGTACAAAGGCACGATTTCGTCTTCAAATTCCAATCCTCGATATACATTTTTCAAGGCTTTCAGGCGATCGGTGTAAAGCCCTGCAATGCCTTTGCGGGTGAGCGTGCCAATGTCCCCGCCAGAACCCTTTACCCACATTACTTCTACCGCTTCGCCCGTGAGCGGGTCTTTTTCAATGGTTTTACAGGAAGTATTGCCGCCGCCATAGTTGGTAATTCTCAAATCCGCTCCCAATACGTTGGAACGGTAGAGAAATAAGGCGATTTGGTCATCGCCTAAAGCAACGGCTTTGGCCTCATCCCAAAGATAATCGACATAATTAAATGTTTTAACAGACATTATATTCTTGATTTATTATTACTTTAAAATGATATTAATTTTAATAAATAAAATTCAAAATACTCATTATCAATTACTTAACAACGTTATTTTTAATTCATAATTTCAAATACATACTCACCAGAAACAAGTGGAATCCTAATCATACCATCTTCAACGGAAACACCCTTCCATTCTGTAATAGATTTCCCACTTTCCTTGATCTGACTCGCATTCTTAGCCGACAAATATAATTGAGCGCTCGTGTTCGCCGGGATGCTTGTTTTATATATTAATTTTCCTGATTCTGTACGCCATTCGCTTGTGATCCTGCCAGACATCGAGTCGTAATGACCTTTGGCATAAGTAATTATATTATTCGGATCGGGACTTGGCTTTAAAATGAATTCCTGGAATCCTGTTTTCAAAGGATGCCTTTGAATGCCTAATGAATACTCGTACATCCACGACGCGACTGCCCCGAAGGAATAATGATTAAAAGAATTCATGCTGTTATTGCCACCAAAACCATCTTCAACCGTATAAGAATTTAAACGCTCCCAAATAGAAGTAGCGCCATTCACCACCGAATACAACCAGGATGGATATTCTTGTTGCACCAAAAGTCGGTATGCCAGGTCGTCGCCGCCATTTTCAGAGAGGGCGTGACTAATGGAAGCCGTGCCGATAAAGCCTGTCATCAGCGAATATTCAGGTCGCTCAATACTATTGTCATCCTTGTTTTTGCGTTGAATTGCTTCTCGCAAATATTGAATCGCATAAGGCTTATTTTCATCATCAAAAACGTCCAAAGCCAATGGAATCGCATAGGAAGCCTGCGTATCTATCCACTGCCCTTTGTCCGATTGCTGCACTCTTTCCTGCTCATTAGGCGGCCCCATAAAGCCTGTCCTGACGCCTGATTTGACAGTTCGATGCGTGGTTTTATCAATATATATTTCATTAAAAGTTTTTTTAATCTCTGACATACGGCTTTTGAATTGAACAGATTCGTCAGTCTTACTCAAAATTGTAGCTACCTGACTCATAATCTCCAAATCATAAGCAAAATAAGCCATCCAGAACAAGGTGTTGTCGTTTTTATTGCCTTCCGGGCTGAGCCAATCTCCCAAAGGTCCTTCATTCAAAATGCCGGTTTTTTTATCAATTCTTGTTTCCAAAAACTGAATATAGCGTTTCATGGCATCATAATGCTCGGCTAATAATTGCACATCCCCATATTGGCGATAGGTTTCCCAAGCCACCACGATCCCTGCGCTTCCCCAGAGCGTGCCACCAAAACCGCCACCCATCGGCGCTACATCTGTGAATCGTCCACTTTCAGCCTGAATATCGCGCATTGCCAATAAATGTCTTCGTAAAAAGAGATTAACATCGCTTAAATAAGTAGCGCTTTTTGAAAAAACAGAAATATCACCGCTCCAGCCCATGCGCTCATTTCTATTGGGGCAGTCGGTTGGTATGGAAAGAAAATTACTACGTAATGACCATGTAATATTTTCCCATAATTTATTTACTAAAGGATTAGAAGTTTCATAACTTGATGTCAATTCATTTACCGAACTAATCACCAAAGCCTTTACATCACTCAGAGGAATAGGATTTTCAATACCTGTAATTTCCATGTAACGATAGCCATGAAATGTAAAGCGGGGTTGTATTATTTCATCCCCTCCTTTTAAAATGTAAATATCATGTGCCAAAGCTGCGCGAATATTTTCCATCATCACCATACCCTCATTGCCTTGATAATCAGGCAGGTTTGGATATCTTACTTCTGCGAAGCGCATGGTAATAATTTGACCTTTTTTACCATTTTTAATAATAATTTGCGGTATAGCAACCATATTTTGACCCATATCATAAACGAAAACTTTCGGGCGTGCCTCTTCTACGCCTTGAGCGGTAAGGGTTTTCACAATAGTGGCGTTGTCGCCCATTTGACCGATTAGCTTAAAATTATCATAATTAAAAGCGCCTTGAAAAGCGGTGCCTTCTAACGGTACGATAGTCGCATTTTTGCAATTGTCATCATTATAAGCAACTATTGTCCAGTCTTTTATTAAATTTTCTTTAGTAGCATCATAGACTTCACCTTGAAAAAACGAACCACACCGAATCGGGCCATCTGTAAATATTTTCCAATCTTTATCATTGGATGTAATAATTTGTTCCGTTCCGTCCGAATAAGTAATAATAAGTTTCGCCAACAAAGATTGACGGTCGCCAAAATAATTCCAGTTTTCGCCACTATAAGTAATATTTCCACTCCACCAACCCTCGCCAAGCCAAGCGCCGATTGCGTTTTTGCCTTTCGCAAGTGCAGCCGTTATATCGTATGTTTGATACATATGATTTTTATTATATTGCGTCAAGCCCGGATTGAAATAATCATTACTAATCCGCTTTCCATTTAAAAATATTTCATAAATCCCTCGCGCCGTTACATATAATCGAGCTTTTTTAATTGGTTTTGTCGCCACATCAAACACTGTTCTGAGCATAGGCGCAGCGTTTCTGCTTGGATTCGCAGTAAGCATTGTATTGCCTTGTATCAAATACTGATTATTTATAATATTTATATTATCATGATTAAAAATGCCCCGATAAGGTGTCTGATTTAAATTTTCAGAAAATATTATATTAGACGGATAGCGAAAATTCTTAATTTGAATATCTGAAAAATAAGCCTTTTGATTTGCATCGGTTTTAAATCCAATATCAGCAAGCATCGGAAAGCTGATATAATTATTGCCTACCCCAACCGGATTCAAATTCAAACCACGCGGCCCAAACCGCGAAGTGGGCACAAATGAAGGGTCTTTTAGTTGATGTGCTTCATCTGTTCCATTTACATAAAATTCAAAAACACCGAAATTACATTCTGCAATAATATAATGTTCATCATATTTATTGACATTATTAATAATACTTCTGGGAATCTTTATACTTTTAAGCGGTATATTTACTTTATCATCATTCGTATAACCAACTCTGTAAATATTTAATTTAGCTAAACCACTCGTATCATCGCTTACTTCAGAAATATTCAATTCCAGCGCGATATAACTTTCATTGAGGCGATTTTCACGCCCCATAATATTTAAATATTTATTCATCAAACGGCTGTCATTCGCTCCAAAAAGGAAAGAAGCCTTATTGCTATTGCTCGCTTTATCCAGGCGAATGCCAAATTGAAATTTAAAAACCGATTGATAATGACTATATAATATCAAGTCCTCATCACCGCCACCAATCCACTGCGCGCCCGACCACGCCTCGATCCGGGGATTTAAAAAGCCCGTTTCAAACCAAGAGGAAGCAGTCGCTTTTTGTCCAAAACGATCCCAAACGGTAACCGCCCAAGTATAGCGCATGGTGGGTTTCAGCGTTTCGCCTGCATATTGTATGCCATGCGCCAGGTCAGAACTGATTTTTTTTGAGTCCCAAACCGTCTTGTTTTTTTCATCCTTTACTACAATTTGATAGGCGATTTGCTTGTAGCCGCGCTTTTTATCTAAAGCTTTCATTTGCCATGAAAACTGAGGCATTTCCAAGTCCGTCCCCAAAGGGGTAGTTTGGTAATTAGTTTGGAGTTTTTGAAGAGAAAATTTTGCGACAAGCTGCCCCGTAAGTAAACAAAATATAATAATAACTAAGAATTGCTTATTCATTTTAATCTTTTTAAGAAGCGAGTAACGTTTGTAATAAAAATTAGAACTTAACAGATATATCATTACGTTTTCAAAACGTTGATTTATCATTGATTTTGAGCAAATTAAAACTATAATCTTATCTTTATATTATAATGCGGGCTCAAGACTTTTTAATTAAGGTGTAAAGCGATTCATTCCTTCTTTTAGTGCAATGCTTTTTCCTTTCCAAATCAAAGTACCGGTGATCGTTTTAGGAAGCTCAATCTCAATTTTCCATTGATTATCAACGAGTTGGTAATTGACAGATACCTTGCCCTTTGGATGTGGAATCGTTCCACCGATATTTGTTATTTGACCCAAATGCGGTACAATTTTTATCTTTGAGAATCCAAGCCCATCGCTGTCTATTCCCAGGATTGTTCTGTAAAATTCAATATTGGGGCTTGATCCCCAAGCATGGCAATCTGAGCGCGCTCTGTCAATTTCTGAAATCTCCGCCCAGGTAGTCAACCCCATCTCCATATTTTCGCGCCATTTATCGAGCCATTTTAAATAATCATTACCTAATCCTGCTTTTATTAATGCCTGATGTAAATAATATTTAAAATAAATAGAAGCCGGCGCTAAATTTTGATTATTAAGTAATTGTTTAGCTAATGCTGTTGCATCAGAAGGGCTCAACATGCCCGTCAATATTGCCAATGCGTTTGTGTGCTGAGAAAACAAATCTTTTTCTTCACGATCGGCAAACATTTTTTTGTCTTTATCCCAATATTTTTCTCGGATTGTCTTTTTTAGTTGTTCGATAGATCGTTGATAATCAGAAGCTAATGCAGGCATTCCTAATTTTGTTTCCAAATCGGCAGCTATTTGATAAGCCCAGAGCAATTGCAAATCGAGTATAGCAGACGTCCCATTTGCGCTCATTGGGCCTACGCCTGAATTCCAATCTTTATACTCCACCCAATCTGTGAACATCCATTGCGGAACGTTTTGTAAAGATCCATCTGTCTGTTGATAATTTTTAAAATATTCAAGAATCTGACGCGTACCGCTTAATTTATGCTTGACAAATGTAATATCATTACCATATAAGCTATAATCATATAACATTCCGATATACCATAGCGAAAACGTAGGAATATACTGGGGCGTATAAGAAGGATGACGACTGAGCGTGACGCCTTCGGGTTGCCTTGAAAAGTCCATTAAATTCAGCGCGTTTTTGACCAAACGGTCGTCCCCACTATTATAAAGAGAGACTAAAGCCTGAATTCTCGCATCACCGATATATTGTAATTGTTCATAATATGGGCAATCCATATAGGTTTCCGTAGCACAGAGGCGAGCCGTACGCCAGCCAATATCTAATATTTTATTTATTTCTTTATCATTAGCTGATATGGATGATTTCAATTCAAAAGGATAACCTGTGAAAGTGCCATAAAAATCTTTTATAACCAGCGGTTCATTTTGTGTAATAATTTTAATTTGCACAAATCGATATGTACGATAAGTCAAAGCTGTAAATCGTTGATTATCTGTTCCGTCTGATATTAAACTATCTGTTCGACCGAAGAATTCTTTATCTTTTGTTTCATTTCTATTTCCTTTAAGTGGGAATTTTGTAAAAAGCGATTCTGCATAACTTATTGAAATAGAAGCGTCCTTTCCGCTACGAAATATTAAATTTGGGTAAGCATTTGTTAAATAAGTCTGGTCTAATATAATATTAACATAAGATTTGGCAGGGATGGTAAATTCGCTTTTTTTCTCAGGAAAATCCTTGGGTATTGTAATTCCACCTTCAAGATGCACCATTTTTATTAAACGTTCATCTTTCATTTCTAGCTGAGGTATTGCTGATGGTACAAGCATCCATCCGTTGGTCGTACCATAAGGCCCTAAAATTGTTTTGGGCAAACCATTAAAAATTTGATGCGCATTTTGCCAATTATTATCATTATAATATTCGCTTTCCCAGGTTTTAGGGCTAGCTGCCATATTAATAATTTCACCCGCGCCAGAAACGTAGTAGGTTTTAGCATTAAATCTTAATGGCGCATAGCTATTATCTTGTTGGCATTTCCAGGAATTATTGGTGTTAATCGCTGACTCTTTATCCGTATTTCCCTGAAGAATAAAGCCTGTTCTAAAAGTAATCTGTGCTTCGGGCCGCCATTCGCCTTCATTCCAAACCTGAGCGGCTATAATATTTTTACCCGTTTTTAAATACGGCGATATATCTACCGTTTCAAAGTTCCAATGAGCGAGATCGCCACGCGCCATTTCAAAGAAACAAGCTTTTCATTTACAAAGAGTTTGTATCGATTATCAGCGGATACATGAATAATAAAGGCGTTTGGCTTGGAAGTTAATTCAAATGATTTGCGAAATAAATAAACGCCGTAGCCATCAGGAGATGAATTGGGAACGCTGATCCAGAATGCCGGCCATCGATTTTCCAAAATAGAAGTTGCTACGTTTTGTGCAAATGAAACCTGTGAACACAAGAATAGGTATATGCTGAAAATGCTCAGTAAGAATCTTTTCTGCATAGCAAATGAATTTTATATGAAAGGTTGAATAAGTATTATTTGCATTTTTTGCTACAATACGATAAGCATATTGGTAATAGGATCTTACATTTTTTAAATGTACTCAAAAATAAAATTATATTACAAAAATAGCCCGATAAACAAATATTGATTTATACAAAATGGGTTTATATTTGTACTTATTGGGAAAATTTCTTATCCTTTTTTTCAAAAATGGATAAAATCGGTTCAAAATTTGTGGTATTTGTACTTTGATTTTCAGAATTTGTACCAATAAATGGGGAAGCAGAATGCAAGATTTTTTCAAATATTTAACGCCGGGTGAGGCAGACAAAAACTGGGGCTTGTATCTCAACGTCGCAGGTAGGGCTACCGTAACGCCGAACGCCATCTATCCTTCCTCCGAACACCCAACGGGTTATTTTTTTACTTGGAATAAAGGCAGGGTATTACAAGAATATCAGCTAATTTACATTACAGAAGGGGCGGGGGTTTTAGAAAATAGACAAGGAAAATTTAATGTAAAAGAAGGCGCAACTTTGCTCATCCGCCCAGGAGAATATCATCGCTATCGCCCTGTTTTGAAAACGGGTTGGGTAGAAAATTATATTGGTTTTAATGGTAATATGATTGCTCATTTTTTTGAGCAGGCAGTATTTCTGAATTCTCAGCCTTATTTTGAATGCGGTATTCGCGATTCGTTTTTGGGCATCTATCACGAAATTTTCAAACTGGTGCAAGAGGAAAAGCCTGGTTTTCAGCAAATTGCATCGGGGCTTATCCTGAAATTATTGGGCAGCATGGTTGCTCATCAAAAGCAGGGCGATTTTTCCGGCAAAACCATCGAGGCAATTATTCAAAAAGCGCGTTTGCAAATGCGGGAAAATGTAGAAGCACATATTGATTTGCAGGAATTGGCAAGCCAATATCATATTGGTTATGCGAATTTTAGAAAAATGTTTAAAAAATATACCGGGGTGTCTCCCCGACAATATCATTTGGAGTTGAAACTGATGCGCGCCAAAGAACTCATTTTATCAAGTGATAAAAATATTCAGGAAATTTGTAATGAACTTCAATTTGAATCCATTCATTATTTTAGTCGCTATTTTAAACAAAAAATGGGCTACAGCCCAACGGAACTAAGGAAACCAATAACATGAATCCTAAACAGGCTTCAAAAAATTGAGTGAGATTATTTACCCTTTTTGGATATTAAGCTTATTTTAAATGGTCAAATCAATAAAACGCATTCCTATGAAAACCCAAAAATGGATGGTAATTCTTGTATTATTACTCGGCGTAGCAAGTCCGGCATTTTTATTCGGCATGAACAAATTAGACCTGAAAGGCGCTTGGCAAAACTCGGCAACCGAGAAAGGCGAAGCGGTGACGCGGGTGCTGCTTTTCAGCGGCGACTATTTTTCCTGGACAGAATACAAAACGGCTTCCGGCGAATTCCTTTCGACCAAAGGCGGAAGCTGGCAAATGCAAGACGAAAAAGTGACCTTGAATTTTGAATTCAACACGGCCGATACAGCAATGGTGGGCAAATCGGAAGATTGGATGGCAAAAATGGAAATGGAAAAATTGATGTTAAGTCAAAGTACAGGCGCCAAATTAGCTTGGGATAATATTGACAAAGGTGCAAACACTGACCTTACAGGCGCATGGTTGATGGGAGGCCGCGTAAGCGAAGACGGCAAAGAAAGTCGTCGGGACATTACCGTACCGCGCAAAACCATGAAAATCCTTACTGGTACTCGTTTCCAATGGATTGCGTACAATATCGCAACCAAGCAATTCTCCGGCACGGGCGGTGGCACGTACACTGCTAAAGACGGCGTCTATACTGAGAATTTAGTGTTTTTCTCACGCGACAACAAGCGCGTAGGCATGAGCCTGACCTTCAATTTTGATAAAAAAGAAGGTGAGTGGCATCACAAGGGCAAAAGCAGCGCAGGTGACCCAATGCACGAAATCTGGGTGCCGCGGACAGATTAATACTACGATCTTCCGAAGCTCTCATGGAAAAGCTTCGGAAGATGGTATCCTAATACCGATTATGCGATAATTTCTGCGCTTAATTTTTATAGCCTCTTCAAAATCCTTAGCTTTACAGTTGGAAGCTACACCCAACCAACTTCAGCTATGAATCTGGAAACATTATTCGCAGAAGTCAAAACACTTCTTCAATCTTTCACATTGATGCACTGGGCAATCATAGGCGGCGTTCTGTTGTTGCTATTCGTCGTCCTACCACTCGCCAGTAGCCGCCGACGCAAGAAGCGCCGCGATAAAGTCGCACCGAAATTGATGCTGGAAGCTTTTCAAGTTTCACCTTTAGGACGGGATGCTTTTCTGAAAATCAAGAATAACGGGGAAAGCGCTACATTCACTTCTTTATTCGTGAAGGGTCGCCGCGATATTGTATTCAAAAACGCTTTTGCCGGGCATCAGCTTGATAAAGGCAAAACTTATAGCATTCTTTTGGAAACCGCGTCTCAGGAAAAAATTACCCATAATTTTATAGTCGAATTAACTTATTTTGATCAAATGCGAAATGTTTATCGCCAAACCTTTGATTTAAGTAAAAATACAACCCGCCAACCCAAGCTGGTGCAGGCCGGACGCTAATTTTTTATTTATTATTAATCGCCTCAATTTATTTACTTAAAATGTAATGAACTATTAAAATGAAATTCGGTTACACAAGTATTCTGAATTAAGCCGAAGCGATGCAAAAAGAAAAAGTGATTGCCAAAGATTCTATTTATCAATTTATTGTACACGATTTACATGGCAGACCCATTGATTTGTCGCAATACGAAGGCAAAATACTCTTGATCGTCAATATCGCCTCCAAATGTATTTATACACCACAATTAAAAAAATTGGAAGAATTATATCAGAAATTTCACGATCAAGGCTTTGAAATACTCGCCTTTCCGTCGAATGACTTCTTGAGGCAAGAGCCGCTTCATGGCGAGAAAATTGAGTATTTCTGCGTCAATAACTACAATACTTCCTTCTCTATTTTTGAGAAAGCGCACGTAAAAGGGAGCAAGGCTTCTGCATTGTTCCGATTTCTATCAAATCGAAAAATCAATGGTCGAGTCAATACGCCACCCCTTTGGAATTTCCACAAATATTTGATCGATCGCGAGGGCAAAGTCGTGACGCATTTCTTTAGTTTTATTAGTCCAACATCCTTTCTTATACAACGAGCCATCCGAAAATTGCTCTAAATTCAATATTTTTCAGCTCGGTCAAACTTATCTGTTGCAAAGATTGTTGTCAAAACTTGTAAATTTCACGCATGAAAGTTGACATACTTGCTATCGGAGTGCACCCCGATGACGTAGAACTGAGTTGTAGCGGCACGTTGCTTCGACATCTGGAAATGGGTAAAACCGTTGGTTTACTTGACCTTACACGTGGCGAATTGGGTACACGCGGCACCGCCGAAATACGTGACCGCGAAGCCGCCAAAGCCGCTGAGCTTATGGGCGCTGCTTTTCGCAAAAATCTGAATATGGCGGATGGTTTCTTCGAATATAATCACGAAAATATAATAAAAATCATTCAAGTATTGCGTTGGTGTCAGCCCGATATTGTACTTGCCAATGCGTTGAGCGATCGCCATCCCGACCATGGACGTGCTGCAAAACTGACCGCAGATGCTTGTTTTTATTCGGGTTTAGTTAAAATTCCTACTTACGACGAAGATGGGAATTTGCAAGATCGTTGGCGGCCCAAAGCAGTCTATCATTATGTGCAAGATCATAACCTTCCGCCGGATTTTGTAATAGATATTGCGCCATACATTGAGAAAAAAATCGAACTGGTGAAGGCTTTCCGCTCTCAATTTGATCTGCCCGATGCCGAGGAATACAAACACGAATTAAGCACCCCGATTTCCGGGAAAGATTTTATAGATTTTTTATATGCAAAAGCGCGCGCTTATGGGCGGGGGGCAGGATTTGAATATGCTGAAGGCTTCAATGCAGCCCGCACACCCGGAGTGAATAATTTATTTGATTTGGCTTAATTTCTTTCTTTTTTAGAATCATCCCGCCGAATGGCATCTTCTATTTTCTGTATAATTTCATCCACAGTATCATTGGAATTAATGGCTGCTGTTGCCTGCTGTACTTGTTGCATTCCTTCTTCAATAGCCTCAAAGCATTTTTTCAATTCCCCGACATTGCCTGTAGCCCAATAACCGCCTTCGTCTTCTACCTCCAAATTGGGCAGGTATTTTTGTTTTATATATTGCAAAATTTTTACAATTGTAATATGTATTTCGATGCCTCCAAACTGCGTTTTGGTAGAAATCCAGGGCATCCGAATAGGATAGCCCTCTTCTGCATCGAGCGCCACTCGAAAAGGTGAAGTCAGCATACCATGGGCATTAAAATACAACCAAATCGGCTCGCATCGCTCGTGCGGCTTGAAATGTATGCCTTTCAGTCCGCAATCACCTACGATATGTATTCCTGGCTCGTTGCCACTTTCCAAATGCGCCGACGGCAGACTCGACCAGCTTTCGTCCATGTGATGATACTGCCAGCCCATTGTTTGCGCAATATCTATGATTTCTTCTATCATTGAATATACCGTATCTCGATTGGTCAATTGACCTCGATAGTGAATTGTCACACCCATAGTAAAATTGGTTTGATGATCGCCTTATAAAATTTTTATCGGCGTTTCTTCTTATCGCTTTCTAATTAATCTGAAATATAAACTTTTTACAAAATTTTGCTAAAAAGTAGATGGAATAATTATGTTCTTTTTAGAATAAAGTTTGAGAAGAAGATTTTAAATAATTTTAAAGTAAAAATTCTACTTACTCGTCTTCATCATTACAGCGCAGATTTAATCTGTTATTTCAAATTAAAACATAAGACTATGTACGTTCCAAAATTTGCAGTGCTGGGGCTGCTTGGCTTCCTGGCGCTGGTGGTGATGCCATTTTTCCTGGTTCGATTGGTCGTATTTTTTCTCATCGTTCGCTTGATCGTGGGAATTATATTCAAACATCGCTACCATCGAAGATTTGGCTACCCGCATCCGCATTACTTATACGAAGGGCCAGAGCCCTTGGAAGCTGGCAATTACCGATTCTACGCGCGAAGATTTGAGCGAGGACAAGAGGACTTGACACCAAAGTACCGTGAAAAAGATTTAGTATAAAATATACTAAATATTATTGTAAAGTTTTAATCAAATTAAAAAAATCAATTGTAATATGATGCACCATCATTCATGTGGACCGAAAAGCTGGGGCCGGCACAAACATTGGCACGGCGGGCATTTCCGCATTCCGGTAAACGTACTGAAAACCGACGAAAGCTATGAGCTTTTCTTCGCAACGCCCGGTAGAAAAAAAGAGGATTTCAAAATTTCTGTGCAAGGCGATGAATTAACTATTTCATATAAAAGGCCCAAACAAGAGGATACTGAAGATCAAAATTGGGTGCGTTATGAATATCGCTTGGTGTCGTTTGAAAGAACATTCCAAATCGATGATACCGTTGATCCGGCAAACATTTCCGCGAAATACGAAGATGGCGTTTTGCAAGTGACTTTGCCGATTAAACCCGGCAGTATCGTGCCCTCGCAGGATATTCTAATTGCCTGATGGAGAGGTCAGATGCGAGAATAGAGAAGTCAGACTTTCGACTTTCTGAATTAAGCACAGGTACACAGTTAACTGTTAACAGGGAATTGAGTACCGTGCAATAAGCACAAGGGTTTTCAAAATTTTAAGATCAAATTAATTTTGTCTTATTCTAAAGAATTTACATCCTGTCTTTACACGTTCGTGAGCCTTATTCTTGCGGGCGTTTTTTTTATTGATTGATTATTGATAATTTATTCAAATATTTAGTATCAATGTAATAATCAATGGTCAATCATTTAAAATGCTGCCAGCCCTGCGCCGTGATGTCGTGGATGTTGCCGCCTTTGGTGTGAAGCTTAACGCCATCTTCGGCAGGTACAATTTCTCCGGCAATATAAATATCGGGTAGATATTTAATTTTATCTATGTCTTTTGGATTGATGGTAAATAGCAATTCATAATCTTCACCGCCGCTCAAGGCACAAGTAATGGGATCGAGTCGAAAATTAATTGCCTGCATCTGGGCATCGGGATGAATCGGCACACCGCTTTCCTCCAGGAAAGCCCCTACCCCAGATTGTTTGCAAATATGCATCAAATCAGAAGCGATGCCATCCGACACGTCAATCATGGCGGTCGGAATCAAATTATTTTGGGCAAACATTTCAATCACATCCTTGCGCGCTTCGGGTTTTAATTGTCGCCCAACCAGGTAGACCTGTTCTTCCAGATTGGGTTGAATTTTCGGATTGTCCAGATACAATTGTTTCTCGCGTTCCAGAATTTGCAAACCCAAATAAGCCGCGCCAACGTTGCCCGTAATGCAAATCAAATCGCCGACCTGAGCGCCGTTCCGATACACAATTTTATCTTTTTCGCCTTGCCCAATTGCGGTCACGCTGATAATCAATCCTTTATTCGATGCAGAAGTATCGCCACCGACCAGATCAACACTATAATATTTGCAAGCTGCATAAATCCCTTCGTACAATTCCTCCAAGGCTTCCACCGAAAAGCGATTGGACATAGCAATGGAAATCACGATTTGCTTGGGAATGGCATTCATCGCATAGATATCGGAGAGATTGACTACCACCGATTTGTAACCCAAATGCTTGAGCGGCGTGTACATCAGGTCAAAGTGAATACCCTCCACCAGCATATCCGTACTCACGACCGTCAGGAAATCATTATTATCAATCACCGCCGCGTCATCGCCTACGCCTTTGAGCGTAGAAGGATTTTGCAATTGAATATTCTTGGTGAGTCGCTCGATCAAGCCAAACTCGCCCAGTTTGCTTATTTCGGTTCTACTTTGTTCTTCAGCCATCAATTATCCTTCTAACTTTTGAATAATAGATTGCGCCATCCGGATAGCAGGTTCTCCTTCATTTTGTGCCAAATCCATTGCTTTGCGTGCCATTTCTAAAGCCTGTGACTTCTTACCGTTGCGGTACAGCACATCGGCATAGATGAGATGGTAAATCGACACCTGCCCAATATCGGAAGCTCTTTTGGCGAGGTCTTCCGCAAGGCTCATAGCATTTTTATTATCGCTGAATTTTCTGACGATTTTAGTCGTCAGCGTTTGTAATGCTTTGGCGTCGTCGTAAATTTCTTTTTTCGCGTAGCTTTTGGCGGTTTTTATATATTTTTCAACTTCATTGGTTTGCAAATAAAATTCCATCCAGGTTTGCGACTCAAAAGAAGATAAACGCTCCGGATAATGCTTCTTTACTTTGGAGATCGCTTCTTTCACTAAGTCTTCACTGCCAAATTCAATCGCTTTCTGCGCAGTAGCCTGACAGGCATCCCAAATGCGTTGGTTCACTTCGTCCACCGAATTGATCCTGGCAATTTGATTTCGATATTCGATCAGCCAGTCAAAAATCTTGGAATCCGCTTCGGTCGCAGCTTCCAGGATAAAATTGAGATTAAATTCAGTAGTCAAATCCTTTTGTGAACGCAGATATTCGTTGGAAATTTTCAAACTTGACTTCCCCGCTTTATTTAAAGCGCGAATATAATTGTAAAGCAATTCCGGCTCCCGTTTACCTTGCTCATATTCAGCAGCATAATCCTCGCTTCGATCGTTCATGCCGATTACCTTTTTCCCAATATTCAAAAACGCTTCCACAGACTGCGCCCCGCGCACCTGATGCACTATTTTGCCATCGCCATCGATAAAAAATAAGGTTGGGAATGCCGCCACTGGGTATTGCTTACCAAAATCCAAGCCCATGCCGCGCTCCATATCGATTTGCATACTGATGAAATTGCGATTATAAAAAATGCCCACTTCTTCATTCGGAAAAACTTCTTTAGCCATTTTTTTGCAAGGGCCGCACCACACGGCATAAGCATCTACAAAAATGACTTTATCCTGAGCCTTGGCAGCAGCTAATGCTTCTTCCCAACTGCCTTCAAAGAATTGAATTCCAGCAGCATATGTATTTAAAAATACAAACAAACTTAATAAAGTAGCGATTATACTTTTCATAACATTAATTATTTTTGCTCCTGCAATTTAATAAGAATGCTGCGAATAAAGGACGTTTTAACGTTTTGTAAACGTTTATAACTCTATTTCGTAATCAAAATTGACCAAACGAGCAAACTGCGCTACGCGTTTATTGATGTCCTCTTTGGAAAGACCTTTCAAACGTTCAATACTGAACTTTTCTACACAAAAAGATGCCATCGCCGAGCCATAAATCACTGCTCTTTTCATATTATCGAACGACAAATCGCCTGTGCTGGCCAAATAACCGATAAAACCACCCGCAAAAGTATCGCCAGCGCCAGTCGGATCAACTACTTCAGCCAAAGGTAATGCCGGTGCGAAAAAAACATCGTCGCCACTGAAGAGCAAAGCGCCGTGTTCGCCTTTTTTAATGACTAAATACTTTGGCCCCATCTCAAAAATCTTGCGTGCCGCTTTTACCAAAGAGTGTTCACCTGAGAGTTGACGGGCTTCTTCATCATTGATTGTCAATATATCAATTTTCTTCAGCACTTCCAACAGTTCCTCCAAAGCCACATTCATCCAGAAATTCATCGTATCCAAAGCCACCAGTTTTGGGCGCACAGGAAGCTGTTCCAACACACGCATTTGCACCGCTGGTGTGAGGTTACCCAACATCAAATATTCCGTATTTTTATATGATTCCGGCAACACCGGATCAAAAGTCGTCAGCACATTGAGTTGGGTATCTAAGGTATCCCGATCGTTCATATTTTTATGGTAGCGTCCCGCCCAAAAAAAAGATTTTCCCCCGTTTTTTACTTGCAAGCCGCTCAAATCAATACCTCTCGATTGCATATAATCCAATTCTGTCTGCGGAAAATCATCGCCGATCACAGATACGATTTTCAGATCATCCGTAAAATAAGATGCGGCTAAAGTAATATAAGTTGCAGCACCGCCAATCACGCGCTCGGCGCGGCCATAGGGCGTTTCAATATCATCAAAAGCGACTGTTCCGACTGCTAATAAACTCATGAGATTTGTTTTTTTTGAAAAATTTTCGGCAAATATTGCATTTTTATCGCGCTTAGCATAACTTTGCACCGCTCTTTTGGGAAACAGTGTCACATTAGGACGGGAACTGAACAAAAGAACGCAGTGTTATCAAATACAAAATGCCTCCTTAGCTCAGTCGGTTAGAGCGTCGGACTGTTAATCCGTAGGTCCTTGGTTCGAGCCCAAGAGGGGGCGCAAGAAAATGTTTTTGCTTATAAAAGTTGAAACATTTTGTTTTTAGCAAAGTGCTTACAAATAGGCGAGTTTACGAGTCTTAGCTGATTTTCCATTGATTCAGTGGTATTTAGGCAAACTCGTCAGCTTGCCTGTTTTTGTTTCTAATTGTGCTTTTACGTGGCTTTTTGGCTGCCTTTTTTCTTTCATTTTCTTAAACGCTAAAAATTTTCTGAAAATGACAGTAAAGGCGGTTTTATGGAAGTTTTTCACGCTGAAAAACGGCACAAGCAATGTAAAAATCTATGCCTATCAGAATTCGAGGTATGTCTATTTGAAAACTGACATCCACGTAGCGCCAGAGCAGTGGGACGAGGAACGGGGCGAGGTCAAAAAAACTCACCCGCAATACAAAATGATAAATGCGGCTATTCAAAGGAAGATTGTTGAAATCTCCAATCACTTTTACAGTGGAGGAGATTTAAACGGTTTGTTGCGTAAAAAATCGCCACAGAGCGGCTCTCTGCTTGTCTTTGCGCAAAATTTCATCAATGAAATAGAAAAGGGTTTGCACGAGATTAAACCCTCGACGAATAAAAAACATAAAGGCGCTTTGTCCAGGCTTAGAATGTATTGTAGAAATAACGACTTGGAGGATTTTGCTTTTGAGGACGTCACGCTTGAATTTTACTATCGTTACAGCGAATTTTAAAGATCACTGCCGATGCAATCGACCGGGAATTTCTAATCATATCAAGGCTATCAAAAGGTGGATGAATGAAGCCGGAACCAGAGGTTTGCACAAGAACGAAGCGCATAAGCAAAAAGCCTTCAAAGTCTTTAAAGAAAGGACTTCCAACAAAATTTACCTTACAGAAAGCGAGATTCAAAAGATAATAGACCTTGACCTTTCCACACAGCCGGCGCTTGGGCGAGAACGTGATCGGTTTCTGATTTCCTACTTTTTTGTCATGCGCTATTCAGATAGTGTGCGGATTCAACGCGATTTGTTTTTTGAGGAAGAAGGGCAGTATTACTACCGAAATATTGCGCAGAAAACCAATCGGGAAAGCATCATTCCAGTGAAGCCAGTTGCCTGGCAGATTTTGCAGAAATACAATTTTTCTATGGCTGGCGACACCAACCAGGAGGCAAACCGAAAGTTGAAAATCATCATGGCGATGGCAGGTTTGACAGAGGAAGCCAGAGAAGGGGAGAAGGTGGCTCAAAAATGTGTTTTCGTGACCACCCACACCGCTCGGCGGAGCGCGGCAACTAACCTTTATTTGAAAGGGACTTCATTGAAAATTATAGCTGACTTGGGCGGCTGGGAAAACGCGGAAGTTCTGCGCTTCTACTTGCGCGGATCGGGCATGGACTCAGCCAAAGCCGCAAAGGATTTGGATTTTTTAAGTAAAAGCTCATGGATAAAGAAAAAAAGATTACAATTCAATTTCATGCAAATAATAAATTGAAACCTAAGCAATCAGTTTGGAATGGTAGCCTGACTGAGGTTTTTCCGCTTTACGTGATGGTAATTTATGATGCGAATAATACCCAGTTTAAAGTTGATATAAATGGTGAAACAATACTTGTTTCCAGTGATTTAAGTCAGTTAAGTGTTCCTGAGTTGAAGTCTTCCCTGGAAAAATATAAAAAATACATTTTGAAAGTTGTGGAATCTGAAATAGAACATTTGGGAAAAAACTTCTCTTTGACTGGTTTGGGTTATCGTTGTTTAATCTACTCAAGAAAAGTGTCAGATATTGTAGGAAACACGGTTTTAGCTGAAGTAGATGAAATTATAGCTAAAAAAGGTTATAAATTGACCAAAGTTAAAGATTCAAAAGGCTCTGTGCTTCAAATTTTAAAAAAGGAAAAAAACATGAAGGTTTTGGATTGGCTATATGGAAATGGGAGACATTCATTTACGGAAACACTTAGTAATCATGGGTTTGTAAAAAATGAAATTGATATCGAAATTTATTTAATTGATGAAATTTTGAAAGAAGGCTTTTTGTGTTTTAGTGCTTAAAAAATGAATAATTTTTTTTACTCAAAAACTTTGAATAAATTGAAATATTCAATAATTTTGCACAAGCAATTAACAAAAATGCAATATGCAATTGATCGAAATTTATCAAAACGTTCGGAAGCGCTACGGCGCAATTGGCAAAATCGCTGAGAGAAGCGGTAAGCACCGGAACACAGTCACTGCGATTTTACAAGGAAGGTTACATGATTCAAATGTTGTCCGCATTGCTACTGAGGTTCTGCTTGAGTTAGAACAAGAAGATTCTATGAATATGAAGGAGGCTGAGAAAACAATGAAACAACTGGAAGCTTTGCAAGCTGCATAGGAGAAAAAGAAAAAGCCTGGATTCCATAATGGCGCAGGCTTTACAACTGGTAAAATATTCAGTATTAAATCTTTAGTATGGCAAATTTAAAGGATTTTTGTAAGAAAGTCAACTTTTTTTGTTGCAATAAATGCAACAAAATTATTTATCATTTCTAATAATCAGTTGGAACTTATTCAATTAAAGATAAGCGGTGATGCCGCCTGCCGTTGCTCAAAAGTGAGCGCGGCTTTTTTATTTTGAAAGGCAGCCACTGCCAATAGAAGCACTTTTTATTAACCACGACGGGCGCTTGTGCTACCAACACAGCGCCCGCCTCTTAAATTTCTAAAAATGTATAACAGCAAAGTTAACTTTTTGCGGGCTCAGTACCAAGAGAATAACGCTCGTCTTTTAACAATTGAGCAAAAAATTAAAACAACAGTAGAAACAAAAAGAACAAACCTGGTATCTGAACAATTGAAGCTGTTGCTTTCTCAACTCCAGGTGTCAGAAGATTTAGTCAATGAACTGCGGCATCAGCAATCGGAAGATGCCAAGCTTGTTGAATCATAGAGTGACCGCCAGGTGAATGGTTTATAGCGGATTCCGAACACTTGGCGCAACTCGCTTATACGAGCGCGGATTAGCCCCGTCCGTGAAAAAATGGGGCAATTTTTTATAATCTGCCAATCGTGTATATTTTGTTATAAAATCTCGGTAAGCAGATTGCGCTTACAAAATCCGCTGCGGCTGGCACAGCCGCCACTTATAATGAGTGAAAATTGCCAAACTACGATAAAAAGGCAGAGCTACAAAGCCGTGCCAAACTACGATTTAAAACAAGAACCGCCCGAAAAACGAGCATAAATTGAATTTATGTCAAAGATAGAATCTTTGTCACATAATGATGTATTACATTGCTTGGATAACGAAATAGCCAAGCCAGAAAGTTCATTTTCTGAACATGGAACGGACAGTTACGGTACTTCAAGTATAACGTACCGTAACTTGCCAAAGCATAATAGCTCAAACCCACGTCAACAAAGGGTTAAAGGCATAAAATCTTATTCCTCGAATTGCATAGTTTGCGTGGATTATTTTGCTGCTACGCTCCGTGCTAAAACTTATTTCTCGCCTAACGAAGAGGGACTTTTGCGGGAAATTAAAGAATCGTATTTTTATACCCTGACCGAGCAACTACAAGACGAACAAGCCATTCAAATTGGTGATCATATCCTAATGGTTCGTCAAAACTGGAATGGCAAAGAAGATAAGCCAAAGGTTCAGAGTTCTATTCTAGGATATACGATGTTTATGTTGGCGATCATGGCGAACCTTTTGCTCAATTGCTGACCTTGCCAAATGATAGACGCGGGGCACTTCTTCCCTATGACTATTGCGAAATTAAAATCAATAATTGGGAATTCTATCGGGAAAATAGTGACGGTGCTGGATGGGCCTCAAAGCTGGTTTACTTGCTGTCCGAACTCAATTTGGAAATAAATTCAATTGTCCGGATTGATATTGCTCTTGATGGAGAACACTTGCTGGATATTTATCGGCGACGGATTGAAAAACGAGATATTGAATTACTGGGGCGGTCTAAAAAAGAACAATGGTGCAATGGATGGGGTGAAAATGGACTTCCTGCTGTGATCGAATCTGAAAAAGAGGAGACCGATGCCACAAAAACGATCTTACATGGTGGTAGAATGACGGGATTTTATGTGGGAAGTGGCGGTAAAAGCCTTTGTGGTTATCTTAAATGGCAACGAATTGAAGCAGATGACAAGTTTTATATTGCGGAGTGCGCAAAATTGAATGGTATTGGAGAAAAATTTGAACTATTGGAATTGAGACTAAAAAATGATAATATCAGAACGATTCCTGGCTTTGAACAGCCAAAAGAGACAATGAAAATTTGGAATGACACAAAAAATAAATATGTCCGCCGAGAATACCGCCATCCGCTTAATTTGGATTCACTACTAAAGCTTCAAGAGTCAAGCTTTTTGGCATCTGTGCTAAAATCACAGTTTGAGAATTGGTTTGAATTTGTACCAATCAAAGGCGATTCTAAAAAATCACGTAGAAAAACAATTGAATTTATTGACTGGAAGCGGCTGGAAACTACGGAGCTTCAACGGCTTTCCATTGTCCGCAAACCCTCTGATGTATGGTTGTCTGAGCGTACAAGCAAAGGGTTGATAACATTTGCTGAAAATCCAGCAATTGTTGAGTGTGTGCGCCGTGAACTGCCCAAGCGCATAGCGGAAACTATAGATAGTAATGAGCTTAGACAGTTAATGCGCTCAGTGGGCTTTGGAATTGCTGATTTTCACCATCGGCGTGACTGGCTGGAAAAACAGGATGCAAAAATTGATCGAAGATCAAAGGAGGTTGTCAAGATTTCATTAAAGGGAGAATGATTTATAAAAAATCCCCATCGTTTGCCGCCAAGCTCCACGATGAGGAATTAAACACAAAAGTATGCTAAAGTTAAAAACAATCGGCGTAATCGCCCAGGATTCACTTGTAAAAAAAATGGGAGAAGAAACAGTTACTTGTTTCTCTGTTTTCATCAATCAACCAAATAAAGAGGCGATCTTTTTAAAATGCGCTTTTTTAAATGATGATAGCAGAAAGAAGGAGTTGTGGAAGTTTTTAAAGAGAGGGAAACTTGTTGATCTTGTGTTATGTACAGGTGAACAGGCTAAGATCATTGTTAGATGTCGAGAATTCACTTACATAGAAAGTATTGAAATTATTGAACGAGAGGAGTTATGCCGAGCGAATGCGGTTTGATCACTTTGGCTTATAGGGATGGTCGAAAGTTTTTGTGATTACATCCCCTATCGAAAAATGTTCTTTAAAGTCAAATGCAGAATGGCGTGTCAAATTGTGTCAAAAAAATCATAATTAATTGATTATCAGTATAAAATTTTGACACGAATCGTGTCAAAACGTGTCAAATCGTGTCAAAAAATGTGTCAAAATCACTGAATCGGGGGGCGACTAATAAGCGAAATTTTACCGAACGCTCCCTATAATAAATATTTTTAGATCAATAACTTGATGCAACAGAATGCAACAGTTGCAAGAAGCCATGCGAAATTTGTACAATCATTCGCAACGGTTTGCAACTATTACAAGAAGCCACGCGAAATCTGCAAGACCAGTTGCAATGATTTGCAACTGTTGTAAGAAGCCATGCGAAATTTGCAAGACCATTTGCAATGATTTGCAACCGCTGTAAGAAGCCATGCGAAATTTGCAAGACCATTTGCAACAGTATTTAGTAAATTGATGTAAAACGGTGCAAAAATTTTATAACTGTTTGATTATCAATGAATATTTTTGCACTACACTGGTGCAAAAGCAGTGCAAAGCAGTGCAAAATGTAAGAACAAAGATTTGCAATTGTCACACTAATTCTTACGCCAATCGCAAGAAAAGTTGATACTACTGAAAATAAATTGCAGTAGTATCAAAATTTAAATCAATTTTAAATAACTATAAATACTAATATTTAAGTTTTTGATAATTAGAATTAAAACTAAGTTTAACTTTATAAAAATGACTTATCAGGAGCGTTTAAATCGGTTGATAGAATCCCTAAATGATGTTTTAAATCATAAACCTCTACCAATAACCAAAAGAGCTTTTACCAGAGAAACGAAAGGTAAGGGTACTGAACAAGTTTATGAGATGGTTTGCAATGGCTGCGGGAAAGAATTTGAATCAAATCGAAGCCATACACTTTGGCATGACAATAGCTGTTCCAAAAGGGTTTCTCGCGGGAAATCTGATTTAAAAATTCTTTTACATAAAGTCATTGAACATTTAGAACAATCCGAATCTTCCCAGAAACCTGACAAATCGAAGTCATAATTCTTTTAAATTTTGCTTAAGCCAATCTTTCTGAACCATTACCGAAGTATGACCAATCCAAATTCCTTTGTTTCCTACCTACCAACAGCGCTAACTTTGGCTAAAAATTAATGCTATGCCAAAGGAATTGGAATTTATCGGCGGTAAGTTTCCCAAACCTGTGAAAGAAGCCTTGAAAGAACGTGCAGATATTGCGGGGCTTTCAATGAACGAATATTTGGAGCGGCTTTTTGTAAAAATGCTTGATGATGAAGGCGATGGACAATTCAGTGAAACTGAATTCAAGCAATTGATGCAAAAGGAGGTGGACGCTAAGATTCAGGCAGCGATACAAAAAATGCCAGAGGCTTCCTCTTTTCCAAAGCCAATCAAAGATGCGTTGAAAGCCCGTGCCGAGGCTTCTGGACTTTCAGTTGATGAATATTTGCTGCGGATCGTGCTTCAATCGTTTGACAAGGACGCAGATGCTCAATTCAGTAAAGAAGAATATGAAGCTTTGCCGACGCTCGATGAAAAAATTCAAATCGCGGTTGAAAAAGCTATTGCGCCAATTTTACCAAAAGAAAGTGAAGTTTTAAAGCAAACTGTGCGCCAACAACTTTCATCTATAACTGCTGGTGAGTTGAACTGTGCTATCGTGGATTCGTACAATGAAACTCAAGATGTAAAAGGGGTTGCAAAAGAACCTGAAATAGTAATTTTCTTCGAGCGCCTTGCAGATGATTTGCGAGAACGTGCAATTTGTAAACGGTCGTTCTTTTGAAATGGTGTTTGATCGAGGCGAATATTTTCATTTGGACAATATGCTCGACTACGTCAACCGTCAGCGAAAAGCAAACAATGAAGAGCCTTTCAAAAACCTTCAAAGTTGGCTTCGGTTCAAGATAGGTGAACAATTAGTAGAAAGTGCGCAACCCTCATTTTGGGGTGGTTATAAGCATCCAGAAACCGCGAAACTGGGAGAATCGTTTCAAGCTTCATCCATAGGTAAGTCCAAATCGTAAATCTTGGAAAGGTTAATTCTGATATTACAAACGAAGCCTGCACAATATTTGGCATTCACTATCTGCGCAATCGTGCTGATTGCTTACGTAAGTAAGAGATTTAAAATTGACATTGATCCTAAGAACTAAGAACTTGTATTGATACACATTTTAATTGGGCTGCTCGAAAGGGCAGCTTTTTAAAAAACAGCGCATTAAATTAACATTATGCAAAATTTTTATCCCCCATTTATGCCTATACAATCACGAGGACAATTGGTATTCTCGTTGTTATCGGCATAGCAATTGTGATCTACTTAGCAGGAAGGTCTCAAGGATGGTGGGGCAAGAAAGAAGAAGATGCAGAATTACCTCCGCATGAGGATGAAGCACCTGGTATCCCATCAAGTAATATTCCGTCTCCTGTCAATACAAGTGCCTTGAATGTTGATAAATGGCTAAAAACAGGTAGTAGAGGAGAGGAAGTAAAACAGCTTCAAAGGAATTTGGATAGTGATATAAAGTTGATTTTTAATTTAACTGGAAAAAAGCTCAACCCCGTAGGTTCAATAGATGGAATCTTTGGGCAAAAAACAAAGGACGCTCTTTGGAATGTCAAAAATGTAGTTGAAATTTCTTTAAGACGTTATTCGCAGATTCCATTAAAATTTATTGACTTAGTATAAATCTATAAAAAATGCAAGGTTTTTATCCTTCATTCATACCAATGCCGTATCAGAAAACTGCAACAAATTTCATCATTGTTGTTGTGGTTCTTATTCTTTTATATTTTATCGCAAAGCGATTAGATATCCTCCTGAGCAAGAAGGGAGCCGAAGAAGTTCCTCCAGATCGCAATAGCCCGCCACCAAAGCCCTGGCTTTAATGCTACAAATGAAGCTGTAAAAATTAGAACACTGTTAAATAATACATGGGATGGATTAGGAGAGGATGTCCAAGCTTTTGATATTATTATTACATACAATGACAATGAACTTCGTGAAGTGCATAATGCTTGGTTACAAAAATACCGGGGTCAAAGATACGATACCTTACGAAAGCAAGTAGATGCGGAAATCATTGCTTTCTACCGAACTGAAGTTGTTGGCAAAAAGAAAAAGGTCTTAGAAAGGTTGAATAATCTGGGGTTGTAAAGATGATTTCATGAATCGTACTAATGAGTATATTATAATTTTTGGTTTCGTGATTATTCTTTTATTTCTCGCTGATCGGGAGGGTTGGTTAGGAAAAATAGATTCTTTTCTAAGATCATTAACTGGCAAGGGTGATGTTGATTTTCAAAGGATTGTTGAAAAAATGAAGACAGTAGAACAATTAAACTCAACTAATTTGGAGGCAATTGAGCTACTAACAAAGGAGTTTGCAAGAATTGGAGATGGAGATATACGAAAACTTGCGTACGTTTTTGCAAGCGCTGAACACGAAAGTCGTTTAGGCGATTTGATGACAGAGCTTGGAGATCGCTCGTATTTTGATAAGTATGAAAATCGTAAAGACTTAGGAAATACACAGCCTGGTGACGGCTATCGTTTTCGAGGACGTGGCTATATTCAAATTACGGGAAGAAGTAATTATAACAAATTTTCAAAGTTACTCGGTATTGATTTGGTTGGAAACCCTAATTTGGCTATTCAGTCGGAAATTGCTGCTAAAATTGCAGTTTATGGGATGGTAAATGGTTCTTTCCGAGGTAAAAGCCTTGCAAAGTATTTCAACAGTTATCGAACGGACTGGTCCATGCAAGGGAGATTATTAATGGCGATGTTTCAAAAAACGGAATATCAATAGGAGCTAAGGCAAAAGATACTACGAAACAATCAAATAAGAAATTAGTACTATATCGAATATTCTCATGTTAAGCTATTTGAGCTACTTCGACTATAAGAAGTAGCTTCTTTTTAGAATAATTTTTCTTTAAACATAAAGCTTTGAAAATATGGGCAAGAAAAAAGATTTGAGCGATAATAGAAATAAGTGCTATGGGCGTTGTAGAACTTGGTTTTCCGCAAATGCGCCGGAATTAGTCGATCCATGCAAAGATGCTTGCTATAATCGGCATGAGCTAACAAGGGAAGATTTTCTTTGCTCTGGCACTTATATGAGTGACCTTGATTTTATGTTAAAATATGGATATGATCCATGTCCTGATACCGGTTATACTTATGCACAATTTCAAGAAATCCAACGCCAACGCACTCCATCATCTCCGTCAGTACCTCCCACTTCCCGGTGCTGGCGGAAGCCAAGCAGATGGTACATTACCAGATGCAGGAGGGTATTATTACGAAGATTACCCCGAAAGCAGCCCAGGAGGTAGTGGAACAAAATGGCTTTGGATCGGTGGAGGTATTGTCTTGGGTTTAATCGTTTTATACTTCCTTTTTGTCAAGAAGTAATTTATTTTCTCCAATGCTCACATTCTTTGATATTTCATTGCAAAAGCTATCACTATGATAGCTTTTCTTTTTTTTCTTCAAAAACTTCACATTTTGTCGCTTAATCAATTGTATATTAGCGAATTAAAAAGAAAAAGGTAGCCCAAGAGGGGGCGCAGCAAAAAAGCCTCGATGCGAAAGTATCGGGGCTTTTGTTTTGGAAATTCAGTGAGGTGAAAATGAAAACCCTTTACGTCTGCTCCTTACTCTCCACATCCATATTCACTAAAATTGCCATAGCCATAAAAAATAAAGGTCCGATTTTATCTGTTTCTAATAAATCATTAATTAATTGTAATGCAGAAATAATAATTATCATCAATAAAGCGATCATTACAATCTGTTTTTTACGAATATTTTGTATTTTATGATATATTTGCTCTCCTCTGATGAGAATATAAAATAACAGCGCCAGGTAAATAATAAGCCCAGTATAGCCTTGTTCTACCAGCACCATCAAGTAATAACTATGAATGCCTGATCTTTCAGGATTATCACTTACATACGTTTCAAAACTATTCACGGTATAAGGCCAATAAAAACTATAAAAATTGCCAGGGCCAAAGCCAAAAATTGGTTTTTCTTTACTCATATAACCTGCTGCCACCCAGCGAAATACGCGCTCCATCGTGGAAATATCTTCTAATTGATAGGTAGCCTCCAGCAAATTATTAAAGTCTGTATGTGTAATGGTTTGCTCATAATTCGGTGCAAATTCTAAATAACGGTTGTTGGCGACTAAATAAGTCACCAAAGCAATAGCAGCAATAGTTGCAGCAGCTAAAGCGTATTTCATTAATTTAAATCGTATAATAAAATAAGCGCCCATTGCAATAAAAATTGCCGCATAAGCCGCCCGTGTGTAAGATAATTGAATCGCAATTAATACAATTAATAATGATCCTGCCAATAATAACCATTTGAAACTAAATATCGGATACCATTGCCGGGCAAACCAAAGAAATGGTACAAATGTTGCCAGGATCGCCGCATATGCTACATGATTTCGATAAAAAGGATGTAATACCCGAAAGACCGATTCAAAGGAAAATCCATAAGCTGAATGCTTGGCAAGTGAATAAAATATCGTAACCATCAAGGGTATAAAAATAAACCAAAATACTTGTCGAACGTCGCGTTCTTTACGCACCAGCATCCCTGCCAGGAAGTAGAATGTAATAATATACCAGAATTTTGCTAAAAGATATTTAAAAGAAATAAAAAACAGACTGGAAGTAAGCGTTGTTATTAATATCCAACCAAAATGTAAATATAATAAAGTCGTTATTGGATGTCGAAAAAAGCCTGCCTCCATGCGTTCGCTGTGGCGAGACACAAATAGCAAGTACACCATCATCAATCCAACAATGATAGGCTCTGTGGGCAAATCGGTGCCAAAACCATTGGGTAGAATAATTTCAGTAGATAAAGGAATGAATGCCAAGAGTATAAAGAAAATAGCTCTAAAATCAACGATTGTAAAATATATCAATAGTAAAAATGCCGGAAGCGCTATAATATAATAAAGTTGTGTAATAACAGCCATAAAAAGACTCAAGAGCGTAATAGCGCTGAAGCCATAAAATAGCCATTGCGATGATTTTGATATGCGGAGTCCCACATTTTGCATAGCGACAAATGTAGGGAAAAGTGGAAAAAAAAGAACATAAAAACTGTCTTACAATTACCATATTTTGTGGAGTTCATACACAAATCCAATACAACATGAAAAATCTATTATTGACAAGATATTTCATCCTATTATCATTATTTTGCACGTATTCACTTTCAGCACAAAAAAGCATCCCGGAAGAAGTGAAAGCCTGTCTGGATAAAGCTTCTGGCGATGCGATGAAAGCACATATTGCTTATCTTGCCGATGATGCCTTGCTTGGGCGATTGCCAGGCACGCCGGGTTTTGAGACAGCGGTACAATACGTTGAATCTCAATATAGTAAGCTAGGATTGCAGCCTGCCGGGGAAAAGGGTTCTTACCGTCAAAAAGTAATCATTCGCACCGCGAAGCCTAATGCTGCCGCCTCTTCCCTGATACTGAAAACCGGAAATGGTGAACAAACATTGGAACATGGGAAGGATTATGCTTTTCGGGGCGATTTTAATAAAAAAGAAAATAAGGTCGAAGCGCCGATTGTATTTGCTGGTTTTGGAATTGATGCGGCGAAAATAGGTCATAATGATTATAAAAATCTTGATGTAAAAGGAAAAATTGTAATATTATTAGATCGAGTACCTGAAGATAAATTTGGCAGCACTGAAACGGCGCATCTTGGTCGACAAAATACCAAATTGGACATGGCTTACAAGCATGGAGCGGTTGGTGTGCTGTTGCTGCCTTCTATTAATGTTGGTAATAGTAATTTTAGTCGCTCTGCCGAGCAGGCGGCACGTGGTGCGCGTGGTGTGGTTTTGCCAAATGTAAAATCTAATAAAAAATATTATAATCCTTATCCGGCATTAAAATTTGTAGCGTCTTTAAGTTGGGAGGGACTCGGAAAATTAATGGGGCAACCTGATAAATCTGCAAAAGAATTGGCAGCTATATTATACAATAGTAATAATAATGTAATAATTCCTGGTACATTGAAAGCACATACTGTTACTTCTTATGAAGAAATCGAAAGTTATAATGTAATTGGTAAAATTCCTGGCGTTGATTCAAAATTAAAAAAATGAATATGTCGTGCATACCGCGCACTTGGATCACGTTGGTGTAGGTCGACCTATAGAAGGTGATTCTATTTATAATGGTGCACATGATAATGCTTCGGGTGTGGCGAGTTTATTAGAAATTGCAAAATTATATACGCAGTTGAAAACCAATAAACCCAAGCGTTCTGTCTTATTTGTGATGGTCACCGCTGAAGAAATGGGCTTGCTGGGATCATTATATTTTTCAAATAATCCTACGGTGCCTAAAGATAAAATTGTCGCCGATGTCAATACCGATATGCCCACGCTGATCGCGCCATTGCTGGGTGTGGTGCCTTTGGGTGCCGAGCATTCGAGCTTAATGGAAAATGTAAAATCCGCTGCCAATCAACTTGGCTTGGAAGTAATGCAAGATCATATGCCGCAAGAAGTGCGCTTTGTACGTAGCGATCAATATAATTTTGTATTGCAGGGCATTCCGGCTTTACATATTAAATATGGTTTAAAAGCAAAAGGTTCTAGCGAGGAACTTGATGCAAAAATCAAGGATTTTACACAAAATCATTATCATAAGCCTTCTGACGAACTAAATGATTCTTTTAATTTTGAAGGGGGGCAAACTTATGTAAAACTGAATTTTTTAATAAGTTATTTGACCGCCAGTGACCCGGCGCGCCCAACCTGGAACAAGGATAGCATTTTTGCGCAAGGGAAATGGGTGAAGTAGCATAATTATACCTGGGACATAATATAATGCGAAAAATTATTTATCACGTAGCGACTTCGCTTGATCATTATATTGCGCAAGAAGATGGCTCGATTGGAGGTTTCCTGGAGGAAGGCGATCATATTCCTGATTATTTAGAGCATTTAAAAGATTATGATACGGTTATTATGGGTAGAAATACCTATGAATTCGGCTATCAGTATGGGCTACAGCCTGGACAGCCTGCATATCCACATATGAAACATTATATATTTTCTGAAAGCTTAGAGTTTGATAAAGCGCATGAAAATGTACATATTATTAGTAACGATTATATTAATTTTATTAAACAGCTCAAAGCTAGCGAAGGAAGCGATATTTACTTATGCGGTGGAGGCACTTTTGCTGGTTTTTTATTGGAACATGATATGGTAGATGAATTAAAAATAAAGCTCAACCCGGCTCTATTTGGGCGTGGCATTCCACTTTTTGGCAATAGTGTAAAGAGCGTATCCTTATCTTTAATGGATACCAAAGTTTATAATAGCGGCGTATTATTACTAACGTATAAAATAAATTAAATAACTTGTAAATAGAATTATTCCTCAATTACCGCCGAGAGTCCTCGATCTACAAGCGCGTCTTTCTTGGGTTTGAGCTCATTTTTGGGAGCGGTTTTGACGGTGGCTTTGCCTTTGAAATGAATAATGAGGGCGAGTTGTTCTGATTGTTCCGGCGTATGCCCAAGAATTTCTATAAAACATTGGATCACCCAGTCGAAAGTATTATGGTCGTCATTATACACGATCAAATGCGCGACGTCTCCAATGTCTGTCTCCGACACTTCGTCTTCCACCAGCACTTCTTCCATTTCTTCTACAGAGAGATCGTATAACATTTTATGAAATTTGAGATATGATATATGAAATTTGAAAAATTAATCTCGCATATCATATTTCTTATTTAGTTCAGTTTTGTTAAAATTTGTTTGATGGCCTCAAAATTAGGCAAATCTCCCGCAGATTCCAACACTTCGGCGTAACGAACCGTTCCCTCTTTGTCGATTACAAATGCCGCACGCTTGGATACGCCTCTCATTCCAAGGGAAAACTCTTCGTACAAAGCATCATAAATCCTGGAAACCTCTTTGTTAAAATCGCTCAATAAAGTAAAATTTAAATTTTGATCCTGTTTGAAACGATTGAGCGTTTGCGGCGAATCGACTGAAATCGCAAGAATTTGAGTATTCAAATTATTATAATTACTAATATCGTCTCGCATCGCACAAAGTTCGGCAGTACACGTACTGGTAAAAGCAAGTGGAAAAAATAATAATAACACTTTTTTGCTCTTGAAATTTTCCAATGCAATCAGCTCTTTATCAGAAGAATAGAGTGAGAATACAGGTGCTTTTTCGCCAACCTTAACCGACATATTTAATATTTTTTGATAGCAAAATCAACTCACCAATGTTCAAACGCCTTATATCGAAACTTGTTTGGATTTGTCGAGTGCAAATATTATAAAATTTTGTTCCTTTGTTGGTCAAATATCATCCATGAATCCTGTCACAAGAGCCTATATCGAACTGCATATTGCGGTCTTTCTATTTGGTTTTACTGCTATTCTGGGGGATTTAATCAGTTTGCCTGCGCTGTCGTTGGTATGGTGGCGTGTGTTGCTCACCAGTTTTAGTCTATTATTTTTAATCAAGGTTGTCAGACTTTTTCGTACGCTGCCTCGTAAGCAAATCCTGCAATTTATGGGCATTGGCATACTGGTGGCGCTGCACTGGCTGGCGTTTTACGGCTCGATCAAATTGGCAAACGCGTCTATCGCGCTGGTAGCTATGGCGACCACTTCCTTTTTTACTTCGCTGCTGGAGCCACTTATCATGCGGCAAAAAGTCATTTGGTACGAAATCGCTCTGGGATTGCTCATTGTCCCCGGCATGGTGTTGATCGTAAATGGTATGCAATTATCAATGGTGACGGGGCTTTGGGTAGGAATTTTGGCAGCATTTCTGGTAGCATTGTTTGCCACTTTTAATAAAAAATTAATAGGACAGCATAATGCAATGGAAATCACTTTTTTAGAATTAGGTAGCGCCTGGCTATTCTTGAGTATCGTACTACCAATTTACTATGCTATTTCTAAAGATGAGATACGGATTGTGCCAACACAAATGGATTGGTTTTACCTAATTGTTTTAGCCTTGCTTTGTACTACGCTTGGTTATGTACTGGCAATCAAATCGTTACGACACGTTTCAGCATTTACTGCGAATCTTACAATTAATTTAGAGCCGGTGTACGGCATCTTAATGGCTTGGGTTCTATTGAAAGAAAATGAAGAATTGAGTGGGCATTTTTATTGGGGTGTGGTGATAATCCTCGCAGCTGTTTTTAGTTATCCGCTTATAAAAAGGATAATAAGATGATGGGGTAATAAGGTGATCAAGTTTGAAATATCAATCTTTGTCTACATATCACCCCATCAACTATTTTACGCTTCCTTAGAAGCTTCAGCTTCTTCTTGTATCGGCCCAACTGGCGGCACTCCATTATGATGCAAATGATCATTATTAGCAGGGAAAGGCGTAGAACTTAATCAGCCGTGCTACATCGGATTTATGCAGTACTTCTTTTTCAAGCAAAGCATCCGCCAATATTTCCAGTTCTCTGCGGCGCTCGCGTAACAAGGCTTTGGCGCGCTCAAACTGTCCATCCAGCAATTTGCGCACTTCTTGATCAATCAGCGTCGCCGTTTCATCTGAATATGGGCGTTGCATAAATTGATCTTGCGACATACCATAAAAAGAAACCTGACCTACTTTTTCATTCATACCAAAATCGGTAATCATGCTGTAAGCCATCTTCGTTACCTGATCCAAATCGCTGTGTGCACCTGTCGAAACCTTATTAAAAACAATGGTTTCGGCAGCGCGACCACCAAATGTCATACACATTCGATCGAGCAATTGCTCGGTGCGCGTTATATATTCTTCTTTTGGCAAATATTGAGCATAACCCAAGGTACCGATGCCTCGTGGCACGATCGTCACCTTTACCAATGGGGAGGCGTGCTCCAGATACCAACCACACACGGCGTGGCCCGCCTCGTGGAAAGCGATGATTTTCTTTTCTTCTGGTGAAATGAGCTTATTCTTCTTCTCCAAGCCACCGATCACCCGATCAAGCGCAGAATTGAAATCATCCATGTCCACCGCTTTTTTGTTGCGGCGTGCCGCGATCAAAGCAGCTTCATTACAAACATTCGCAATATCCGCACCTGCAAAGCCCGGCGTCATTTCTGACAGTGCGAAAGCCGTAACATCTGGTGATTTTTTGATATTTTTCAAATGCACATTGAAAATCGCTTCGCGTCCTTTCAAATCAGGGCGATCAATACCAATCTGACGGTCAAAACGCCCCGGGCGCAGCAATGCAGAATCCAATACATCTGGACGGTTTGTGGCCGCCATCAGAATTACGCCTTTATCTGTACTGAATCCATCCATCTCCACCAGCAACTGGTTGAGTGTATTCTCACGCTCGTCATTGCCTCCTTGAAGGCTTGCACGGCCTCTGGCCCGACCAATCGCATCAATTTCATCAATAAATACAATACATGGCGCTTTCTCACGAGCTTGCTTGAACAAATCACGCACCCGCGATGCACCAACGCCGACGAACATTTCTACAAAATCAGAACCCGAAATTGAGAAAAACGGCACACCGGCTTCGCCTGCTACGGCCTTGGCTAACAAGGTTTTACCTGTACCTGGAGGCCCTACCAGCAATACGCCTTTTGGAATTTTGCCACCGAGTGCAGTATATTTCTTTGGATTTTTCAGGAAATCCACTACTTCCATGACTTCTTCTTTCGCTTCGTCCAATCCTGCTACATCCTGGAAGGTCACACTTACTTTGGTATTCTGATCGAAAAGTGTAGCTTTCGACTTGCCGATATTAAAAATCTGCGCCCCTGGCCCACCAGCTCCACCACCTACCCGACGCATAATAAAAATCCATATAATGATAATGAGTGCAAAAGGAATAATCCAACTCAGTAATTGCGGCAAGAAATTCGATTTCGTCACCGGCTTTGGCTCAACAATTTGATCAGCAGGAATGTCCTTTTGCATTTCTTTCACTCGCTCATAGAAATACTGCTCCGAGCCAACATTCATGCGAAAATGATATCGATCACCTCCTACATTCAAGCTGTTTTTATTCGCATCAGGATATTTAGACAAGCGATCTTCTTTAATGTAAAGATGCGCTACTGTATTGTTGATCACCTCGATTCGATCCACATCTTGTTGCACAAGCATCTGCCGCAGTTCATTGAAGTCAATCGGCTCTTTCTTGGCATCCCCCAGGCTCCAGATATTCAGCGCAATGAGAAGCAATGCAATGATACCATAAATCCAAAAAGTATTGAATCTTGGCCCGCTTGGTTTATTTTCTTTGTTGTTCTCCATCTAAATTCACACGATTTTCTAAAAAATTACTTTCGATTTAAAACGTGGCTGACGCCTTTTCGTTGCTAATCCTCGACCAAAACAGCAAATTTGACTACAAATTTTCATATTCTGTGAATATTGCGTCACTCCACAGGTCTTCCAATTCGTAAAAAGCGCGCGTTTCTTTATAAAAAACATGCACCACCGTTGGAAAATAATCCATACAAATCCAACGGGAGCTTCTCTGCCCTTCCACATGTACCGGCCCGCTGCGGGCTTCCTCTTTTAGTCGGCGGTATATATTGTCGGATATTGCTTTTACCTGTGTGCTGGATTCTCCTTCGCAAATGATAAAAAAATCGGCGGGAGCGTCCTCTATATGTCGTAAATCAAGCTTAACAATGTTTTTCCCTTTGATGTCCTGAATACCGTCTATTATCAGGTCATTTATTTCTTCGACGGTCAGTTTGCGTTGTGGTACTTTAATTTGAGAATCCAAATTCAGTTTTTATTAGTTTTGCAAATAAGGTTGAAATATTTCACAAAGTTTATTAAAAATACTAATAAATTCCAACTTGCATACTAAAAACACACTTTTTATCGGAAAGGTTCTCCTCGACTTCCCAGAGTTGGAATCTACCAATTTGTATGCCCTGGAATTACTAACAAAAAGCAAACCAATTGAAGGGACTGTCATTTCGACCTTCCAACAGACGCAAGGTAGAGGACAAATTGGCAGTAGCTGGGAAAGCGAACCCCACAAAAATCTTTCCTTGAGTGTTATTTTGCATCCTGTTTTTCTGCCGCTGCATGAGTCCTTTGCACTCAATCTCGCAATTTCTTTAGCTGTCAGGGACTTTATTGCAAAAAACGTTGAAAAAACGACCAAAGTCAAGTGGCCAAATGATATTTATGTCGGCAATCGCAAAATTTGCGGCATTCTTATTCAAAACTCCATAGGCAATGGGCTGCTGCAATCAAGCGTAGTGGGTATTGGTGTTAATGTGAATCAAACAAGTTTTTCAACAAATGCGCCAAATGCGACTTCTCTGACTTTAGAAACTGCGCGTACCTTTCCTTTGTACGATCTCATCGATGATCTTTGCCTATTTGTGGAACAACGCTATTTGAATTTGAAAAAAACGACCAGTTTTGAATCACTTCGACAGGAATACCTCCAGCATTTATACCGTTACGGTGAAGAAAGTTCTTTCCGACGGGCAGATGGCAGCGTTTTTCAAGGCAGCATTAATGACATTATGCCAAGCGGTAAACTATTGATAAACAGTGCTTTTGGCGAGGAAACATTCTCGATCAAAGAAATTAGTTTTTTATAACAACTTTTCTATAATGATGCAGGTTTCAGGTGGGATATTGCAAGTTTTCTGCACTGGAATAAATCATATTCTAAAACCTCCAAACCTGAAACTTAAAACCTGAAACTACTATGACCGTACATATCCTGACCATTGGCGACGAAATCCTCATCGGGCAAATCATAGACACCAACTCTGCCTGGATGGCGCAGCAACTCAATTTGATTGGCGCCCGGGTAATGAAAAAAACTTCTGTTGGTGATACGCTCGACGCGATTCAGAATGGTATTCGAGCGGCTCTTATTGAGGCAGATATTGTGTTGATGACAGGCGGACTTGGCCCGACCAAGGATGATATAACCAAAAAGGCAATTGCAGATTTTTTTGGAGTGGAATTGGTATTCGACCAACCGACTTACGATCGCATTGTACACATGTTTGAAAAACGTAATATCCCAATTCGAGAATCACATCGAATTCAATGTTTTATGCCTTCCAATGCTATGCTTTTGCAAAATAAAATGGGAACAGCTCCTGGTATGTGGTTTGAAGTGGATGGAAAAGTGCTGGTGTCCATGCCGGGTGTACCTTACGAGATGGAATACCTCATGGAATATGAAGTATTGCCGCGCTTGAAGCAGCGTTTTCAAGGGCAAGTCATTGCACATCGTACGATTCTGACTGTTGGGACAGGCGAAACGGAAATTGCTAATCGTTTGGAACTATTTGAAGATCAGCTTCCTGAAAATATAAAATTAGCTTATCTGCCTGCCTTGGGCCAGGTGCGGCTGCGGCTTACTGGCATTGGCGATGATGAGAATTTACTCAACCAAGCCCTAGACCAAAAGGCAGCCGAATTGGAGTCTTTGATCCCGGAAATCATCTTTGGGCATGAAAAAGAAGATTTGGAATCTGCTGTTGGTCAAATGCTGCGCGAGCGCGGACTCAAACTTGGTCTTGCTGAAAGCTGCACAGGTGGCTACCTGGCACATCGAATTACCTCTGTTTCAGGCTCTTCTGAATATTTTATGGGTGGGGTCGTTCCTTATACCAACCAATTGAAAATGAAATTATTGGCTGTAAAAGAAGAAACATTAGAACAATACGGTGCCGTCAGCGAACAAACGGTAATAGAAATGGTGCAAGGCGCGTTACCATTTCTGAATGTAGATATTGCCATTTCTGTTTCCGGCATTGCCGGGCCCGGTGGCGGCACACCTGAAAAGCCTGTCGGTCTTGTTTGGTTGGCTATTGGCAACAAGGATTTGATCGTCACTAAAAAAATTATGAGTGGCAAGGATCGATTGAAAAACATTCATTATACCGCGATCATGGCGATGGATTTGCTGCGGAAGTTTGTTGTTGAACATTATATAATAGAAAGAGTTTAAAAAGTGAATCGACTTTGGAGTCGGACAAAATTTTCGTTTGTTATCGCCCAAAAAATCCATTACCTTTGTACTTTAATTTTGCCAACCAAATAACAACCAAAAATAAAATCTTAGTAATATGGCGCTCGTCGAATTGATCATGCCTAAAATGGGCGAAAGTATTATGGAAGCCACCATCCTCAAGTGGGTAAAAAATGTTGGAGATAAAGTGGAAGTGGACGAAACCATCCTTGAAAGTGCTACGGATAAAGTAGATTCGGAAGTGCCTTCGCCCATAAGTGGCGTCATCCAAGAGATTCGTTTTCAAGAAAATGATACCGTAGAAATTGGCAAAGTTATTGCCATTATTGCCCCCGAAGGTGAAGATGCTGCACCCGCGCCCAGTATAGAAAAATCGACCGCAAATGGAAGCCACAGCGGTAATGGTCAAAACAAAAACGAAACACCTGTTGCCCCGAAACCTGAGCTTGTACTGGAGGCTGCCGACGTAATCCCCACAGAAAGAACAAGCTCAACGCAGCGTTTTTACTCGCCTTTGGTGCGCAATATTGCTAAAGAAGAAAACATCAGCATAACGGAACTCGAACAATTGGAAGGCTCTGGTCTTCATGGTAGAGTGACGAAAAAAGATATTCTCGCTTATGTCGAGAACCGCGGAACTGCGCCCCAAACTCAAACGGTAGGCAGCCAGCAGTCAACAGTCAATAGTCAACAGTCAATAACCACCTCCGAAAACACCGAAATCATTGAGATGGATCGGATGCGCCGCCTCATCGCCGATCACATGGTGATGTCGAAGCATACGTCGCCGCACGTGACTTCATTCGTAGAGGTGGATATGACCAATATCGTGCAATGGCGCGAACGCGTAAAAGGTGAGTTTGAAAAGAAATTCAATGAAAAAATTACTTTCACGCCTATTTTTATTGAAGCGATTGTAAAAGCAATCCTTGATTTTCCAATGATCAATATCTCGGTGGACGGCACCAAAATTATTCGCAAGAAATATATTAATATTGGCATGGCGACAGCTTTGCCCTCAGGCAATTTGATTGTACCAGTCATTAAAAACGCAGATCAACTAAATCTGATTGGTTTGACCAAATCCGTCAACGACCTTGCAGGCCGCGCTCGCGCCAACAAACTCAAGCCTGAAGAAATCCAGGATGGTACGTTTACGCTGACGAATGTAGGTACTTTTGGCAACGTGATGGGTACGCCGATTATTAATCAACCACAAGCAGCCATCATGGCGGCCGGTGCAATTCGCAAAAAACCGGCGGTGGTAGAGACTGAATACGGTGACTTGATCGCGGTACGACATATGATGTTTTTGTCTATGTCTTATGATCACCGTGTAGTAGATGGCTTTCTTGGGGGCTCGTTCCTGCGCAGAGTTGGTGATTACCTGGAAGGATTTGATCCGAAACGGGCGTTCTAGATTTGTTCCAGAAGCCTCAATAAATCTTCCGCATATACCACCACTTTTTTGTCTTTGAGGTGCGGGAGTTTTGGCTCTTTCAAAGGCAATTCTTTCATCTGGAAAGCTGGAAATACAATAGCAATAGGCTTTTCATTAAGATCATTATATTCCACAAAACAAACCCAGGCTTCGGGCTTTTGCAAAATAGGATCGGTACGAAATTTGGACTTTTGAAACGTCCAGGATAAGCCATAACGCTGGGCTGCTGAACGGCGCTGGGTTTTCACTGCTAGACCACTGCCATTTACATACAAATCCTCTTCCCAGGATTTTTGTTTGCCTTCGTAAATCGTGTAATCTGGACCTTTCACCTGGCAATGATATTGCTCAAAAGCTTTTTTTGCTTCTTCCCCAAGTTTACTGATGAAATGATCATCCCGAATTTTGTTTGCATTGAATTGATTGCTATCTCGATAATTAACGGTGCTTACAACAGCATCCGCGAAACCTCTAGCTTTCGCCAAATCGGATTCAGAGAGTAAAATTTCTATTGGATTTCTAAAAAGTCTCATTTGGTGCAAATTTGTTTTCGGCAGCTATTCCATGGGAATCCTTTGGGAAAGCCCACCGTTAGTCACTTCCTCAATCGCCTCGATAATTACTTTACAAGCAAATCGAATATGTTCTTCCTCAATAATCAGCGGCGGTGCAATACGCAAAGCGTGACTGTTGAACAAAAACCAATCCGTCAGGAGGCCTCGTTCCAAGCAAATTTTGATGACCGCTCGTACAAAGTCGAAACTCGTTAACTCGACCGACATCATGAGTCCAGCGCTACGCACTTCAACAATGGCGGGATGCACCAGCAATTCGTGGAATAATTTCTCTTTAGACGGCACTTGTTGAATAAAGTCACTTTTTAGGAGCGTTTGCAAGGTCGCCAAAGCCGCCGCACAACTCACAGGATGCCCACCAAATGTAGTGATGTGCCCAAGCACAGGATTATGAGATAAGACTTGCATAAGCTCGCGCGAAGCAATAAACGCACCGATTGGCATACCGCCGCCCATACCTTTGGCAAGGAGTAAAATATCAGGAACAATATCATATTGTAAAAAAGCCCAAAGTGATCCCGTGCGCCCATAGCCGGCCTGGATTTCATCCAAAATGAGCAATGTACCGACTTCGTTGCAGCGCCGACGAAGCGCTTTCAAATAATCACCTTTAGGAGGGTGGATTCCCGATTCTCCTTGCACCGTTTCGGCTATGACTGCGGCAGTTTGGGTAGAAATTAGATTCAAATCAGCTTCGTGATTATATTCAATATACTGAATACCAGGCAATAATGGATGATATACTTGCGTAAAATCCTTTGGGAACATGAGACTCGCCGCGCCTTGGGTGCTGCCGTGATATGCGTTTTTGCAAGCAATAATTTCTGGTCGATTGGTATAGCGCTTGGCTAACTTCATTGCGCCTTCCACCGCTTCAGCGCCGGAATTCACAAAATAAACACTATCAAGTGGTTGAGGCAGGTTTTCAATTAAAAGCTTGGCCAATTGTACTTGTGGTGAGAGTACAAATTCGCCATATACCATTGTGTGCAAATATTTATCTAACTGATTCTTAACTGCTTCTATCACGCGCGGATGCCGATGCCCCAGTCCGCTCACGCCGATACCTGCAATTAAATCCATATAAGGTTTACCTTGATTATCAAATAAATACATACCTTCAGCTATAGTAATTTCAAGTGCAAGCGGCGTATCGCTGGTTTGAGCTATGTGTTGGAGAAAAAGCTGGCGGAGGTTCATGCTGGATGCTGGGTTATTTTAGAAATGTGTTGAAATAGATTGTTTCGGTTTTGACTTTGTGTATTCGATATATTTTTTGTTTAGAGTCCTATATTTGAAAGCTTTGTCTGACATCCAAAAGGTTAAATTTCGTAGAAAACGGAAAAATTATTGTTAATAAAATGTCAATCTAACAACGTTTTGCCATAAAGCGGTTTCACAGAATTGTTTTTTTTACGATTTTTAGACTTTAGAATTTTGGAATGCTATATTCTCCAGTAATGAAATGAACAATAAGTGGACAGGTATTTTGGGGCTGTTTTTGACAACGGTATGGGCGTGTGACCAACACACTACCCGTCGTTATGATTATGTCGTCCATGGAATCGATATCTCTCATTATCAATCTTTTGTAAACTGGGACACAGTAGCAGCTCAAGATATTCACTTTGCTTTTGTGAAGGCAACGGAAGGGCTCATGATGAGTGATACGATGTTTTGTCACAACTGGACAGAGATGAAGCGCGTAGGCCTCAAACGGGGCGCTTATCATTTCTATCGACCCACAATCTCAGCCAGAGAACAGGCTGATAACTTTTCCCGCCTTGTTGAAATGGAATACGGAGACATGCCGCCAGTGCTGGATGTGGAGGTTTTGGATGGGGTTTCAAAAACGATTTTGATCAATGGCATTCGCACTTGGTTGTATCAAATAGAAATTCGTTATAATGTAAAGCCCATTATTTACACAAATCTAAAATTTTATAATAAAATCCTGGCTGGGCATTTTAATGATTACCCTGTATGGATTGCTCGGTACAGCTTCCGCGAGCCTATACTGGCTTCGGGCCGGGATTGGCATTTTTGGCAATATGGGAATCGCGGCAGAATTAAAGGCGTTTTTGGGAATGTAGATTTCAATGTTTTCAACGGCACGTAGTTAGACTTGGAGCGGCTCTGCCTGACGCCTAACAACAATATTATTCTTAGTGAAAACGTCAGGCAAAGCCAAGTAGCAGATTAAACCAACTGCAAAGCCTTAAAATTTTCGCCTAAAACCCCCGCCGCATCTGCCTCCAGCCAATTATTCAGAACCGAGGCATAGACATTCCGAAAATCAATTTCGTATTTCAAATCGCCTTCATCCAAATTGATCAAATTTGGCGATTTGTTAAAAAATCCTGGTTTTTGGAGTTTTCCACCAATTAAAAATAGATTATTCGCAGTGCCATGATCCGTGCCGCTGCTGGCGTTTTGCTCTACGCGGCGACCGAATTCCGAGAAGGTCATAATCAGCACGTCATCCAACAAACCATTCTGCTTCAAATCTTCCACAAAAGCTTTCATGCCATCGGCATAAGCCTGGAGCAGTCGCTCCTGCTGGATTTTCTGATTGGCGTGGGTGTCAAATCCGCCCAGACTGACATAGTAGATATTTGTATCTGTATCGGCAGTAATCAATTCGGCGATGGTTTTCAAATCCTTACCAAAAACGTTCATTGGGTACGTCACGCGCGAGCGATGGGTTTTGGATTGTTCATACAAATAATCTGCAGATTGCTGCGTATCAATCATCACTTTATACAAATAAGCCACGTTTTCCTCTTGATGCTCAGGATGCACATTTTCAGCCAAAGCCTTCAAGAAGCGATTGCCGGTAGCGCGTTTCAACTGCTCCGGGTTGCTTACTGCAAAACCATTACGGATACTTCCTTTCAAGGCTAAACTCAAGCTATCATCTACTTCCAGGGCATGATAAGTAGTCGCACAACCTTCGCAATTACTATCCAAATAGCGCCCCAACCAGCCGGTGTTAAGGTATTCGTCACTGCTACTGGCGGTGTGCCAAATGTCCATCGAACGAAAATGCGACCGATCGGGGTTTGGATAGCCCACACTATTCACGATGCTCAGGTAACCCTGATCGTACAAGCCTTGTAGCGATTGTAGCGCAGGATTAAAGCCGAGTTCATCGCTTACTTTTAAAACTTCTGAGCTTTTAATACCGAGCGTTGGACGGCTTTTGTAATAAATATCATTCTGGTAAGGCACAATTGTGTTCAAACCATCATTCCCGCCAGATAATTGCACTACCACTAAAACTTTACCACTACGACTCTTGAATAATTTATTTACACTGAAATCTGACAAAAATGATGGAATTAGCAACGAGGTAGAAGCCAATCCCGATGATTTCAGAAAATCTCTGCGATTCATATTTCTTGATTTTTGTTGCTTTAAAATTTGGTTCTAAACTCCTCAGCTACTCAACTTTAAGGTTTAGATAGTTAAAAGTTTATATATAAAACCCACCCTATTACCCTATCAACACATTTGATATTCCGGCAATGTCATCACCAACATTACTGCGGTTTTCAGCAAATCTTCCTGCTGGCTTGGTTCGATGATACTCTCAAACTTATCATTGCCTATGGCAATGGGTGTTTGCAAAAGGTATGCTGTCAAAACTTCTAATGCAGCTACTCCGCTTTTTCCATTTGTCACGCTTTTCAAGGATTGTAAATCCACATTTGCAGCAAAGCGGCGTCCGCCTTTCAGATCATCTTCTTCTGCCAATTCCTTTGTTTTGAAATTCACTTCTGTAGAATTGATGATGCCGGGTACGAGATTCAAACGAAACATCAGGGTAGCATTGTCAATCCAGCTTTTGCCGCCGGGCCAGCCAGCCACATTGGGCGGATTGAAGAGCATCTGTCCCAATGCTTTTTGAGTGAAAAGAATGGCTTGGTCGTTGGAAAATTGCACATCCAATGTGCGTATAATGCCAGCCAAAAGTTCTATCGGCGACTTAATTTTAGTGCCCATATTTTCATCAGCATAGAACCATTCGCTCTCAAAAATGCTACGCATCAACTTGCCAATGTCGTAATTACTTTTATAGAACTGGCTTGCTAAGTCCTTGACAATCTGCTCATTCACTTCTTCGTTGACAAAATGGCGATAAATTTTTCGAGTGATAAAATCTGCTGTTTCACGTTTTTCAAGAATAATGTCAATGATGTCGTCACCGTTGAAATTACCTTTCTTCCCCATAAAGGTTTTCTGACCAAAATCGTGCTGCCGCTCCCGGAAAATGAATTCCCCAGCACTGTACTCGACCATCCCGTGAACGCGCGCGCCTCCTTAATGTCTTGCTCTGTGTAATGCCCTCGCCCAATCGTAAAAAGCTCCATCAGTTCGCGTGCGAAATTTTCATTGGGACTATCCTTGCGATTTTGTTGATTATTCAAAAAGCGAATCATCGAAGGGTCCTTGGCAATTGCCAAAACAAGATCGCGGAAATTACCAAGTGCATATTCTCGGAGCGTATTTAGTTGCGTAACTGCCAGAATGCCTGACTTCGATTGACAAGCAAAATGCCCATGCCAAAAGAAAGTCATCCGCTCCAAAAGGCTATTTTCATTGGGGTTTGCCATGCGCTGCACCCAGGCAATGTTTTGCTGAGCTACTAGCTGCCGCTCTTTTTTCAGAAGTTCTGCCGCTTCTTTTTTATCCATTTGGCGCAAAGCCCCAAGGTCAAGATCGCGCACAGGCACAGGGATAGGTTTTATTTTTTTCGCTTCTGCGAAGAGCGCGTCCACGGCTTGTTGGATTGTCCAGTTTTGGCGCTGTTGCCATTCCTTTGGGCTAAGTCCAAAGCCGGCACGCCAATAAAGATGCTTTATTTTATTACTCATCACCAAGTCTGTTTTGCAGGATTTGACCGAAGGAATGGTAAGAGGTTTAAAATAGAAGGTAAGAAATAACTTTTGATAATATTAAATTTTTAAAACAGAAAATTGAATCTGTATCCTTCGGTATCTCTTTACAAAAGTCTAAATTTGCGGCACTTTTTAAAAAGTTGTTTTGTGTTAGCTGGAACTTTTGTATTCCAATTTAGCATTAAACATTCATACTAAAAATTCAAATTTCAAAATGATCAAAATTACCCTTCCAGACGGCAGCGTACGCGAGTACCCAAAAGGTACAACGGCGCTGGAGATTGCAAAGTCCATCAGTGAGGGCTTGGCGAGGAATGTGCTTTCCGCAAAGGTCAACGGCGAGGTATGGGATGCCACTCGCCCAATTAATGAAGACGCGACTTTGAAGTTGTTGACCTGGGATGACAAGGAGGGTAAGACGACATTCTGGCACTCTTCGGCGCATTTGATGGCGGAAGCTTTGGAATCATTGTATCCTGGCGTGAAATTCGGCATTGGTCCTGCGATTGATAATGGTTTTTATTATGATGTGGATACGGGTGACCGCGTACTGAGTGCCAATGATTTGGAGGCAGTGGAGAAAAAAATGCGAGATCTCGCATCACAAAAAAGTGAGTACGTTCGCAAGGATGTTTCCAAAAATGATGCAATCAAGTACTTTGAGGAAAAAGGGGACGAATACAAAATCGAGCTTTTACAAGACCTTGAAGATGGTAAAATCACTTTTTACCAGCAGGGCAATTTTGTTGACTTATGCCGAGGCCCGCATCTTCCCAATACAGAAAAAATTAAGGCAGTAAAACTACTCAATCTCGCGGGCGCTTACTGGCGAGGCGACGAAACGCGCAAGCAAATGACGCGTATCTATGGCATCACTTTTCCAAAGCAAAAGGAGCTTGATGAGTATCTGCACATGCTGGAAGAGGCCAAAAAGCGTGACCATCGCAAGATTGGTGCGGAAATGGAGTTGTTTATGTTTTCTGAACGGGTGGGCGCTGGCTTGCCAATGTGGTTGCCCAAGGGCACGCAATTGCGCGAGCGTTTGATGAAATTCATGCGGGACGAGCAGGAAAAACGGGGTTATAAATTGGTAGTGACGCCACATATTGGCAAAAAAGAGTTGTACGTAACGTCGGGTCATTACGAAAAATACGGCAAGGATAGTTTTCAGCCGATCCACACACCGCGCGAGGGCGAAGAATTTTTGCTCAAGCCAATGAACTGTCCACACCATTGTGAAATTTATGGCAACAAGCCACACTCTTACCGGGATTTACCTTTGCGAATCGCTGAATTTGGCACGGTGTATCGCTATGAGCAAAGCGGCGAATTGCACGGTTTGTCAAGAGTAAGAGGCTTTACGCAAGACGATGCGCATATTTTCTGTACGCCGGAGCAAGTGAAAAGCGAGTTTTTGAATGTATTGGATTTGACGCAGACGGTGCTCTCGAAAATGGGTTTTGAAAATTTTACAGCTCAAATTTCCTTGCGAGACCCCGACAATCCATCTAAGTATATTGGTTCGGATGAAAATTGGGAGAAAGCGGAACGCGCCATTATTGAAGCGGCCGAAGAAGCAAAATTAACGACCGTGACGGAATTGGGCGAAGCCGCGTTCTATGGCCCAAAACTCGATTTTATGATTAAAGACGCCATCGGCCGTTCCTGGCAATTGGGTACAATTCAAGTGGATTACAACCTGCCGGAGCGTTTCCAATTAGAATATATCGGCGCCGACAATCAAGCACACCGCCCCGTGATGATTCACCGTGCGCCTTTTGGTTCCATGGAGCGCTTTATCAGCATTTTGATTGAAAATACCGCTGGAAAATTCCCACTATGGCTCATGCCGGATCAGTACGCCTTGCTGCCAATCAGTGATAAGTTTATCGATACTTGTGAAGCAATTCAAAAACAACTGACAGCCAACGATATTCAGGGATTTATTGATGATCGGAACGAAACTATTGGCAAAAAAATCCGAGATACGGAGCTAAAAAAAGTGCCATTTATGCTCATTATTGGTGAGAAAGAAGTAGAAAATGGCACGGTGGCAGTGCGCCGCCAAGGCGAGGGAGATAAAGGAAGTATGGAAGTGACGGATTTTATGGAATACTTTAAATCACTTTTGTAAAAATAGGATTTGTGCCACATTTTTAAAATGCGGCATAAATTTTCTCGAATTTGGCACGATTCCTGTTGTATAGTTGTAGGCGATTTTCAGATTATTGTGTTTATTGTGTTAAATATTTTATAAGAAGCTAATTAGTGCTTGAATTATTCGCACATATTCTTTTAATTTACATCTGAGAAGAGCTTTAAAAAACTATTAATCGTTTATTGCATGAAAAAAAACCTACATACCTTCGTTTTATTTGTATTATTGCTTCCGACCTTTATGCAAGGCGGAGCGAGTACACTTAACCCCGTCACTATGGAAACATTTCTGGAGGATGGTAATTCCAGCATCAAAATTTTCCCGAATCCGGCAACCGAGTATATCGAATTGACGGAAAATAAGGAAGTACTTAAAATTGTCGTTTATAATTTGGCCGGGCGAGAAATGAAGCGCTTCGATGCTTTTAACGGTGAGAAGTACTATGTAGGTGATTTGGCACGCGGCTTGTACTTGGTACAATTATTGGACAAAAGCAATCAAACGATTGTAACTCAAAGGGTTAGCAAAAGATAAATTTACTTTTTGTACGATACAAAAATGGTCAGGTGATTCGTATTCACTTGACCATTTTTCGTTATAGATGGAGAATAAAAACCAGTTTACATTTTTTGATCCAGATTTTTACCAGTTTCAATATGCTGGAAGTTGGGAAGCAATTCGGTGAGCAATTGCACGATAGAATGCTTATCAGTGGTATTGCTTTGGAAAAGTTGTTGGATTTGCGAGAAGATCGAATCTAATTCAATAAGCGTATAATTAGGTTTACCTTTGACGATGCCCAAAGCCTGATAACTGGAAGCATCAACCGTTTCATCTTCGGTATAAAATTCTTCGTAAGGCTTTTCGCCTGAAGTATCGGATTCAAAATAATAAACAGGGTAGAGGTTTGAGGTTTGAGGTTTGAGGTTTGAAGTTTGAGGTTTGAGGTTTGAAGTTTGAAGACCGCCCACTGCCCACTGCCTACTCTTCTCTCGGGCTTCTTCCTCGTTTTGGCAAAAATCAGGTTCGTACCCAATTTCGCGCAAAAGCGCCGTGCCAATATCCGAGAAGGTTTTCATTTGGGTTTCCGCGAGTTTTGGAAAGAAAATATCTCTGGGCTCACCCAAAACACAAGCCAATAGACATAATTCCCCTGATTCCTGTGGCGAGACAAAATACCGCTTCACATCCAAAGGTGCGGAGAGTGGCTGTCGTTTCATCAAACGTTGCAAAAAACCATCCGGCAAGCTACCATTGGAAAAAGCTACATTCGCAAAGCGCGCTGTAGCAATTGGCATTTGTTGCGCATAAGCTATCAAAACCTCTTCCATCAGTTTTTTACTCGCGCCCATCACATTAACGGGATTGGCGGCTTTATCCGTAGAAACGCAAAAAAAGTGTCGCGGAGGATTTTCTGAAAGAATTTCCAATAAACGCTTGGTACGCAGCACATTATTCTCAATCATCGCCTCGATGGAATAATGATCTTTCTCGCTTCTTACATGTTTATGCGCCGCAAAATTAGCAACAATATCAAATGACCCTTCTTTATGTAATAATTTTTCAAAAACGTTATCACCAAAATCAATCGGGTAGGTTTTATAATCTTCTGGAATATGTAAACCCAGAGAACTGCGCAGATCGCGCGTCAATTCTGTTAAACCATTTTCATTAATATCAATAATATATAATTTCCCGGGCTTAAATTCTAATAAGGCTTTAATAAAAGAACTGCCAATCGTACCCGCTCCGCCGATCACCAGCACAGATCGCCCATCGATGCGGTTTTGCAATACATCATGATTTATTTTCAAATCCGATTTAAACAGACTTTCCGAGCGTTCGGTGACGTGCTTAGCGATGAAATCGTTAATATTAAGATGTACCATTTTAAAGCCCCGGTGACTTGGTGAAGGAATGACCCGGCGACCATATTTCCAGTGGGCGAGCTGGTAAATCCTTGAAAACTTTAAAGTGAAGCTCGCTTTTTGGAAACAATACTACCCAAGCCGTTAAAAATATAATCATAATATCCGTATATAATGATATATGTTTTTGATACCATAATTCTAATGCACCTTTATAAGGCGCGATTACTTTTTCATATACTTCGCGCGGCGGTAGCGTCGATTCGGATATAATTTTTTCTTCATCCCTGAATACAATCGAACCAATACCTGTAATACCGGGCTTTACATTGTAAATAACTTCTTGAATATCTCCAGGAAAAGCTTTAAAATCAACCTCCATTTGCGGCCGCGGCCCTACCAGGCTCATATCACCTTTTAATACATTAAATATTTGCGGTAATTCATTAATCTTCGTTTTACGTAAAAATCTGCCAATAGGCGTCACTCTTGGATCATTCCGCAACGTAAGACTGCCTGTACCCATATTCGGACTATTTTTGAGCATCGTCGCAAATTTCCAGATGTAAAAATATTGATTTTTATAACCAACCCTTTTTTGAAAATAAAATATTTCGCCCTCTCCAGTAAATCGGAGCAGTATAATAATAGGCATAAAGATTATCATTAAAAGTGATAATACAATTAATGATATAAGAATGTCAATTGTTTTTTTTATAATTTTATTATACATTGCTTGTGCCCTTAGGTAGAAAATGAGAGTGTGTATTGACTATTTTACAATAAATCTTTTGAATCGGCATCAGCGTAATGAAATACTTATTTTGTTGTTTTCTTAATTAGCATTTGGAGTACTATGCGTGGCGGCTGCTGTCCGTTCGTGTTTGAGCGGAGCGAGTTTAACGGACTAGCGTTTTTTGGTTACTTTTTGAGGCAATGTCAAAAAGTAACAAAGCCAAGGATTAAACAATGATTTTTAAACAATATAGTTAAAAATCAAAGAGAATTACTAAGAAAAGTGATTAAGAAACCTCTTGCCGTACTGGAATTACCGCGTGATAAGCATTTACTACAGATTGTATCACATATTCCACCTGCGCTTCCGTCAATCCATTATACACCGGCAATGTAATTTCCCGTGCATAATTATGATACGTTATTGGGTAATCTTTTATATCATAACCCTTATTTTTGAATAAAGTCAACATCGCCATCGGAATATAATGCACATTCACACCGACCTCTTGCTTTGCAATTTCCAGGATAAGCTCGTCGCGTTGAGATTCTGTAATACCCTGAATTCTAAGCATATATAAATGACAAGAGGAAACTTTACATTCATTATAATAGGGTGGCAATTGCGCCCAATCATATTGCGAAAAGGCGTTATTATATTGTTCAAATATCCGTTTCCGATCAGGTAATAATTCGGAGTGATATTTGCGGATTTGCGCCAAGCCAATCGCAGCACAAATATCGGGCATATTTATTTTCAAACCCTGATCAATAATATCATAGCGCCAGGCGCCGGGTTGATTTTTTTCAAACGCGCTTTTCGTTTGTCCATTCAGTGCAAAGGCCTTTAAAAACTGATATTCTATTTGATTATCAAATGGTGCTGGCAAATTCAATGCGATAGCCCCGCCTTCGCCCGTTGTTACATTTTTGACAGAATGTAAAGAAAAAACCGTTGCATCTGCCTGCTGTCCGTTGGGTTTACCCTTATAAACAGCGCCAATAGAATGCGCCGCATCCGATAATACCAGGATTCGCCCCAGCTTCTCCTGGCGTTCATTTGCCGGATTAAATAAAGATATAATATCCGACTCATTTACCAATTCTAATATGGCATCATAATCGCACATCCAGCCGCCAATATCCACCGGCAAAATGGCTTTGGTACGAGCTGTAATAGCCGCTTTAATTTTATTTACATCGATATTAAAATCCTCCCTCACATCCACCATGATTACCTTTGCACCGATATTCATGGCACAGAGCGCCGTCGCGCTATACGTATAAGCCGGAATAATGACCTCATCACCCGCCCCAATACCGTACCAACGCAGCATGAGCATCGCCCCCGACGTCCAGGAATTCACGCATAATACGGGCGTATTTGTTATCTTCTGAATTTCGGATTCCAGTTCCCGCACTTTAAGGTAGTAGTCAGCCAACCTGTATTCGTGAGGCAGTCATTTACTTCCGCGATCACATCCTGATCGATTAAAGGAAGACAGAAGGGGATTTGCATGGGTGAAATGGATTAATGGGTGTAATGGGTTATGCATTAATGGGTAAGGTAAGCAGTGGGTACATTATTTAGAAACGCCGAATTTTTCAGGGTTACGTATCATATAGCCAATTAAATTTCCAACAGATTCACTTTTTTGCAGCAGACTATTATATTTATCTTGATTGATATAATTACAAGATAAGGCGAATCCAATCCAAACTTGTGTTTCTGCATTTTCTCCATCGCTATCTGTCAATTTGCTGGTATAATGGGCGGGATATAGCCGTTTTCGATATGCTTCCGCGATATTTGCAAAAACCGACCTGGTGCTTCGTCTAATTTGATCCGTCAGGGCATACCGTTCTTCCTTCGGAAAGCACTTGCTAATTTCAAAAACCTCCATCGCCAACTCAAAACCTAATTGATACGCTTTTAAATCTCTAAAATCCATTGAACCTATCTTGAATAACTCAACTTTCAGCGCAAACCGCTTACCGCAAACCGCCTACTGCGTACCACAAACCGCCCACTGATTTACTGTACAATCTTCATCATAGATAAACTCTCCCCTTTCAATTCCCCCTTATACCAACCATTGCGCTCGTATGCTTTGATCGCCTGAGTGTTATTGGCTTTGACGGTGAGTTGTAATTTGTGGATACCATATACTTCTATAGCCTGCCGCTCGAATTCCTGTAAGAGCATAGAACCGTAGCCTTTGCCTTGATACGCTGGATCTACCCCTATGACTACCAAACCTACCTGCGGTTCTCGTTCCAATTGTACTTGTACGACCTGCGAGCGTTGATTTTTTTTCTTTAATCTCAATTTCATCAATAAATTTCGCCAGATAAAAGGATACCGTTTAAGAACTTCTGGATGTAATAGAAGCCAAGGGCGGAGTAAAAAGGCTTGTATTGCCTCCTTAAAACTGTATTGTGCCATTCCACTTGCTGAACCCGTTGGCAAGATTCCATCATTTACCATACCCCCGCAATAGCCCATGCATTGTCCGCTTTCTTCAAGATGGAAAAGGAAGGTTTTATCGGTGCTGAGATACCAGCCTAACATTCGGGTAAGATATACATTGCCCATAGCCGATGATAGAGACTTTGGGAATGCCTGTTTATGGCAGATTGCCAATTGTATTAATTGAGCTTTATCTGTATCAACAAATTTCAAAGGCATTATTTAAAAATCAGCCATTTTCTAATACCTGCCAGAAATCCTATTCCGTAGGAAATATGTAAAACTGGAAACACCAGCGGCATAATCATCTTTATCTTTAGGGGTGCATCATTGAAAAAACTATATATAAATGCCCCTATTGTATATATGATGATCGGAATGAGCCACCATAACCAAAAAATAGCTATTGGCAAAGTAAAAAGATATAAAACAAATAGAGATGGAATTAAATGCCGTACTCTCATCCCCGAACGCACCTTCTTAATTACCAATGGCTTGTAAAAACCATATTGGTAGTACTGAGAAAACAGCTTTGCCAAGGAATCCCTGACAAAATAGATAATCTCTAAATCTGGCAACATCAATATTCTGAAACCAGCTTTATTCAAACGATAGTGAAACTCGTCATCTTGATTACGGATTAATTCCTCATCCAACAGTCCTGCTGATTCAAAGACACTCCGATGATATACTGCAAAAGCAACACTGTCCACATACATCTTTTTGCGCATAGTTCTGAATTCCGTATCACCTACTCCAAATTTGGAACTCATACAATAACTAATCGCTCTTCCGATATTCGAATCGCCTTTATGCACTAATCTACCGCCTGCTACATTACAAGAACCCGATTCAATTTCCTGAATACAGGTACTGAAATATCCTTTAGGATAGATAGAATGCGCGCCAATCAAGGATATATACTGGCCGCGGGTTAGTTGAAAGGCGCGGTTAAATCCTTGGCTTACATATTTATCTGGGTTTTCAACCAATCGGATATTAGAACTATTTTCCGCTAATTTTTTTACTTGAGCTACCGTATCATCCGTAGAGCCTCCATCTACTATTAATATTTCTTTTTCAGTATTGTCGAGGGTTTTAATCGTATTAACCAAGTTCTTGATATGAGAGGATTCATTGAGTGTGGGAATAATAATGGAAAGTCTCATTTAGATAGATTGGGTTTTTCTAAAAAAGACTGAATAATTTGAGGTTTACCAGATGGTGTAGGCTCAATTCGATCCACTTGTTGAAAGTAAATCGTTAAATTCTCTTGTAATTTTTCATGAATAATTCGCTCCGTTTTTTTCAAAATACCTTTATTAAAGAAAGAATGAGCGGGTATATATTCTATTAAAATGGAGTCCAAATCTTTTTGAACCACCCGGAATTGCTGAATTTCGGGAATATGCTCAAAAATACCGGTAAAAAAATGAACAATTAGCATCTTACCAGAGCGAGTCCGAACTATATCCGTATCCCTTCCGATAATCATCTCCAACATAGGGTATTTCCTGCCACAAGCGCACTGTTTGTCTGTATGCGCCTTTATCGCTAAATCACCTAAATAGTAACGTATTAATGGCATCGCATAAGCATCTAATCGGGTAACTACTACGTGCCCTAGCTCTCCAGGAGCAACTTCATTCCCTTGCTCATCCAGTAATTCCAAAAATACATGAGGTGTTAAAACATGATACCTCCCATGTTCACATTGTCCTGCGATAACAAATCCTTCAGTCGTTCCATAAATATCAAATACCTTTGTGTTAAATTGTTTTTCAATCATACTTCTGTAATGAGGAAACATTTTATCTCCCCATGAAATAACGGACTGGAGTGATATATCATTAAGGCCTTCCTGCTCTGCGAATAGGGCGTAGCTATATAAACCAGATGCATATCCACCAAAAAAAGCTGATGATTTTCCTTTGAATGATTGTAATGCCGTTGCCGTCTCCTTGCGTTAATATTAAATGCTTGTTGGTAGTTTACACTTAGTAAATAATCTTTCCATTTTTTTATTCCCGATCTATTAGTAGTCATTCCCAATTGCAGCATTGAATCTCCCAGACGATAACCAGACCACTCCCATAAGTGGGTTTGTGCGGCAATAGCGTCATATTGTTCTTTTCGCGTCATATATACTTCCCCTTGTATGCCAGAAGATCCGCTACTTTTTTCACAAACTAACTTATTTCGATCCCCTTCAATAAGATCATCAAGATAATTCCGAATCAAATTTTTATACATTATTGGAAAGGATCGAAGCCATATCACAGAATCCTCACAACTAGTAGTTTGTAAGTTTTTGTAAAAAGGTATTTGATCAGAGGCATATTTAAGAAGAAGTGCAAGATTGTGTTGCTGAAGTTTATTTAATTCATCTGCTTCTATATATTGAATATGCCGCCACCGACGAAGCTCCGACATAAAGTCGGTATTCATTATCGAGTCTCCAATAGGTAAAACAATGCGCTCTATTAACTTATTATATATCATTATAAAGAATAGGAAGCTGCCTTTTTAAGCACCTAAAACATCTAACCAAAGAGGCTTGACTCGTTCCCAGGAAAAGCTTTCTGCCTTTTGTCGTCCTGCCAGACTTAAACTATAAACTAAGTCGGGATTTTCCAAAAGCCTAAAAATTTGATTAGTAAAAGCTTTTGCATTATCTGGCGGTACTAAGAGTCCATCTCTACCATCTTCAATGAGGTAAGGTAGTCCACCTACATTAGTTGAAATGACTGGCAAGCCTAATGCCATTGCTTCGATTACACTTATTGGAGTATTATCAACATTAGTAGTATTTATAAAAATATCATACTCTCTCGAAAGTTCAAGCCACTCTTGTTTACTTAATTTTCCAGTGAACTTTATCTTATTGCTTAAACCTAATTCCTTAGCAAGTATTTTGCACTTCTCCATGCTTCCATCTTTATCTGGTCCCACCATACAAAGGGAGGCTTGCGTATATTTTTTCTGGAGGCCATATAAAATCTGGATTGCTAAGCTTGGATTATAAGTAATATCAAAAGCTCGTACCCACAATAGTTTGGGCGTTATTGATTTTCTTTGATTGAAGGAATAATTTTCTATAGGTATAAAATTAGGAATCAGAAGTGTATTGTATCCCACTTGCTCAAAATTAACTTTGAGATACCTAGAAGGTGCTATATTTAAATATGCCCCACCAAACAAAAGACGACAAAGTCGTGGATTTTTTTTTAAAAGAGCAGGTAAGTTCCCACCGTGCAAAACACAATAATATACAACCCCCATAAAACGTAATAGGATTGCTGTAGCTAAAGCATAATAAAATTCCATGTGCTATAAACATCCACAACTATTGGTTGTTCTCGACGTGCAAATCGTATCAATGACCAAAGCATATCAAGCACTCGTAATAACTTATTATGACGAGTGGATACTAAGTGCAAATCTATTTCCGGGGAAAGCAGTGGTGTCATACTTTCGGCTACTGAAGGATAGCCTTTATCTTGTGAAAGATGATTGCCGATGTATAAAATTTGCTTCATAAAACAGAAAACATCTTTATATGTCAATAAATAAAATTTAGAAATAATATGCTATAATAGTAAAAATTAGAACTCCCAATCTATATATTATAATTTTCACAGGGCTTTATTTTCCTTTTAATAATAAACAATCTTAAAAATAGTTTTTTCTATCCTTGAGTACCCATTCTTAACACTGGTAACAATTTTAGTTCATTTTTATTCTGAAAATGGGCACACATAATCCTAATCCATACAAAAACATCGGCAGTGCAATTCGAGTAGCGCTATGCAACATGAAGAAAAGACAAAACAAAACACCTGCTAATAAAATTAATTTCCCTTCTAGAGTTTTCCGTCGAAAAAATTCTATTGCAGGAAAACCGACTAAAATACCCAATGCAACTATTCCTAATAGACCATGCTCTGCTAGTAAGCGGAATACTCAATATGGGCTGCTACACGCTCATGGTAACCATATTCTATTCGCACATCCCTCCCCCAACCTTGGACCAATACCCCAAAAAGGATTATCCGCAAAGATTTGAAGATCAATTTTTAGAATATCTAATCGTCCTGATGTATATCTAGTAACCCCACTTGCTTACCATAACTAATTCCAGCGGAAGCGATTGTATAGCGCATTCCCCGTATTTACATTGATATAGTTATAAACTCCAACTGTCACGGCTGCAAGCAGAACAATTATAATAAGTTGACGTCCTATTTTTCGCTGAAAGCGTCGTTCTGTGAACATAAAAAATAGAAACATGAAGGCCAATATCAATACTGGTGCTGCCATACCACCCCGAGAAAAAGTAAGTAACGCTCGATAAGCCAATAGCATCATAAAGCCTAATCCAAATAGAGAATTTTGAAATAGTTTAATTCGAAACAAAAATGCCATTCCAATTAATAAAATACCCAGCCCTAACACAGAGCCATTTGATTCAGGGCCATACCCGCTTGCGGCAAAATTAGCACCAAACGAAAATTCTAATTCTGATAACTTCGGTGTACGAATAAACAACCAGCCAATGGTGGCAGCTACAGGTAATAAAATATTTTTAAAATGTCGGTAATATCTTCTTCCTTAAATCTGCGATGAAGAAAATAAATACCTGCAATCATCAAACAAAGTGGACCAGAAAGATTAAAAGAAATCAATTGTCGTGCTTCTTCTAGTTCACTTGCTTGTATCAGTAAAATAATTGAAGGAAGCTGAAGAGAAAATAGAGAATTAAAATCCAAGTTTTATTGCTAAAGCGACGCATGAAAATAATTCCACAAAACAAGATGACTATAGTAGCGTATTTTGCTAACTCCATGAGGTAATCCTACTCGCGACATTCGCATTATCATCTCCATTCCACCAATGTATGCTGCTATACGGTGCGCCTGACCCGTTCGATTGGAGGTATAAAAAGTCTTTACTAACCCTCAATAACAAAGACATAAAAAAACCAACCTATAACTAATGTAGGTATGTATGCACAAATCACTCCACCCGCTATATGCAAGAGAACTTTTACTTCATAGTCATTTCTCTTAAAATACCTTCGATTTATCAAGCTTGTATCTAATTAATTAAGAATTTCCTTAATAATCCTGGTTTTAAAACGTTCGTAAGTGAATAAATGAGCCAAGATGATAGCTTTTTCCGAAACTTGCTTGAGAGCTATTCCATAGCCGACTACCTCATCTATCAGGTCAGCTATTGTAAGAGTATCCACCTGTTTTAATAAGAAACCATTCTCATTGTGGACTATATATTGCCCTATGGCAGACACATCTGAAACAATTGGGACACATCCAAACGCAGCACCTTCTGCAATTACCTTAGGGAAACCTTCACTATGGCTGGGCAAACAAATAAAATGTGATTGAGCATAAACAGCATTCAATTGATTTCTATTAACAAAACCTAGTAATGCCACTGGTACTCCTATTCGTCGTGCAAGTGCCTCCACCTCCACACGAATAATTCCATCTCCGGCAATAATTATTTTTTCAATGCAATGCTTATTTTTTAATAATGATATTGCTTCTAACAATTCGATAATACCTTTTTTGGGAGATAAGCTGCCAACAAATGCCAAAGTAAATTTATGATCGAATGTTTTATTTATGCCGAGTACTTTGGCAGTTTCCAACTCTTGTCCAGTAATGCAAGGGTTCTCAAACGAAATGCAATGATTTGCCTGATTAGACCATCTACCATTGATCGTTACTTTTCGATGCTGATAATTTAATAAAAACCATCGTTGAAAGCGAAAACTCCATGGAGCATATTGTTCTCCCCAATTACCGGCATATTTTAAACCATCCACTTTTTTTTAGTAAACCAAGTTAGCCATGGAATCAAATATACCCCGATACCAGTAGGAGCTCTGAATTGAAAGTAATCTACTTTTAAGAGTAGTTCTTTTACTTTTTGATCACTCCAGGAATTTGTAGAATTATTCCCAATTTATCACTGATTTTTGTTCCCCAGTCGGAGCGATAGGCACAAACGTAATATTTGTCTTCTGGTAAGGAACAGCACTTCCAGGCGCTTCCTCTGAATGTATTACTGCGAGATGATATATTTCCTCAAAATATCAGCCAGATTATTGATCTCCCGTACAGTAGGCTCCCAGCCCAATACCTGTCGGATGAATTGATGTAATGCGCCGTATGAGAAATGACTAATAATTTCATATTAAAAAAAGTGAATCAATGAGCTTACTCCAATCGTGGGCTATTGCCCAATCTCTTGCATTTTGTTGTAGATATTTTCGTTGTAGTAGGCACTCATCCAAAGCCCGCAAAATCTCTTCGAAGGCATCCCCGTCCACTAAAAAACCATTTTTACCATCTTGAATAGCATCTTCAATGCCGCAACCTTTTGCGCCAATTGCCGGAAGTCCAAAAAAATTTGCTTCCAGGATAGCAATGCCAAAGCCTTCTACATCGCCGTTGGCTTGGTTTTCACTGAGCATAACAAATATATCAGCACTCCGATATGCTGCAAACAAGTCTTTCCGTTGAGGGATTTTCCCATGAAATGTCAAGTGATTTTCTACTCCTAGGGTTTTAGCAATAGCAAGTATTTCCTGTTGTTGTATTGGCAAACCCACAATATGATAATGCAAATCAGGATATTTTTTTCAAAAGTAGGTAAGGCTTTCACTGCCCGATGCTGTCCTTTACGTAGTGTTATACTTCCAACTGTTAATAAGCGCGGGGTGCCTTTCCAATCAGAAAAGGGCGTAATACTTTGATGAAATAATAACTCTTTCGTAATCAATCCATTAGGCACAATCTTCGATTTAGCTTGTAAAGATTGGGATAACAATTGGCAGGTAAATTGAGATACGGGAAATAGGCGATCTAATCTCGCTAATGACCAATTTGTTAATCTGCGTTCCCATCTTCGTTTTAATTGTAGTTCTGAACCATGCAAAAAAGCCCAAACAGGTGTTCTGTGTTGAAGTAATTTCAACCAAGCTCCAGCCCATAAACTAAATTTACCACTCACTAGAAGTGCTTCAGGCTTATATTGTCTTATAAGTTTCTTTAAATTTTGCAATCGATTTAAGTACATTCTCCAGTTGCTCAATCGTTGATTGCGAATAATCGTAATCATAGCCTGCTGTTGTTGATCAAAAGCTTTGATTTCATCTGCCGAAGCATAGTCTGATTCAGTTAACACAAATACTTTTTTCCCAATAGCTGCCAAGGAAACTGATAGAGAATAAGCGTGTTGGGCGATCCCTCCCTAGGCTGGTGGAAACTCAGAAACAACAAGTACTATATTATTGGAGATACTCAATGATGGCATCTTGTTTTAATTTTTGGGAGGAAATATTCCAGGAACGTATAACCTGTATCAAAATGATTGGAAGTAATAACAATCCTAAAAGAACCCCCAATACCATCAACCGTTGATTGCTTTTAAACCTATAAGGAATTAAAGATGGTAATACTCCAAGATAAGAGCATATATAGCAATTTTATTGCCGAAATATTTCCGATATAAATACAATACACTTGGTATGGGCCGCGGAGCTAATAATTTTTTTGGACGAAAAGCGTCCCAACTTCCCATTTGACGTAAACCACCTTCCCCTACCTTTAAATGAAGCCGTTTAGCATAAGGATTGGAAATATTCCGAAATCCAACCTGATAAGCCCGCAAGCCATACTCACCATCGCCCATGCGCTGTTTTTCAAATTGTCGATCAAATAAACCAATTTGCCGGAATATCTCCCGTTTAATCAGCACATTGCCGGTATCCAACTGGTCGCCCCAGCGAAGGAAACGGTAATTTTCCGGCACTTTAGCGCCGACGGTGGAAATAGAAGTGCCGGAGGAAATATCCGCCTGAAAATAATCCAGGCACTTCACATGCTGGCTGATCCAGTCTATTTCTACCCGGGAGTCATCATCGTATAAGAGCAGGTAGTCCGCATCCGAGGTTTTTACCGCTGTATTGCGCGCCAGCCACAGGGCTTTTTCTCCTGCCGGATTACTTTTAAATTCAGGTGAAAGAAAGAATAGAAATCCGGTTGAAAAGGTGCCGACTGATCCACCACAATTACGTCAAAATTTTTATAATCCTGCTGTTCCAGATCGTGCAGGGCATCTTTCAGGTACGCATACCGGTTTAAGGTAGGAATAATGACTGAAACTTTAGGCGCAGCTTTACCAAAGCGGAATCAAATAATTGATACTCCCCCTCGTGTGGATATACCCGATCATACAGCCGTACCGCTGCACACCGGATTGCCGGATAAACTTCTGATTTCCCGGAAGGGATTATGTAAAGTCAGCAATCGCAAAAGGTAAAACATACCAGTTCCAGAGCGGATGATAAAACCTGCGGATAAACCGGTAATTGTCGCTGACTGATGGCTGAATCACCACGGTATTCAATTTGTTAGCATTCTCGCATACAATGACGCCTTTATGCCAGGCCTGATAGGCGGCGTCCAGTTTTGCTACTTCGGTATTACTATACCCATTGTCCCAGTCCATCAGCGCCTGTGCATACTCCGCTAAAAGCTCATAATCGGGAAAGTAGGCAAATACTCCCTTAGACGGCAGGTTGAAGTACCAGGTGGGGTTAATGTATTTTTAGAAAGGGGAAAAGCATTAATTTAATATTTCATAAAATTTTGCAAACGCCTGCCGCTGTTTTCCAGATTAAATTCCTCTTGTACCCGCTGCATAGCCTGTTGGCGAATCCGCTGGAGTTGACCGGAGTCCATTTTTATTACCGCTTCTATTTGCTGCGCTAGCAAAGCCAGTTTCCTTTGGGTACTACCCAGCCCGTTTGCCCATGCAATATATTCTCCGGCAGCCCTTCGGCATCGGAGACTATACAAAGCAGACCCATCGCCTGCGCTTCCAGCACGGCATTGCAAAAACCTTCCTGAATACTGTATTGCAAATAGATATCAGCCTTTTCGTAATAGGTTTGATTTGCCCGTGCGGCACTTTCCCGGCAAATGAACCCGATGTCCAATACCTAGCTGATGTGCGGCAAAAACCAATCGCTCGTATTCCTCCCCGTCACCAATAATGGCATATTGAAAATCGATCTTTTGTTCCTGTAACACCAACAAAGCCTGGAGTGTATTCCAGTCCTTTTTCCAGTGCAGGCGGGCTATGGTCAGGAAGACAAGGGGCGTTCCCCTTGTACAGGTAAATCTATGACCGGTAGCACTCTTTGAAAAAGGCAGTATCAATTGCCGGGGGTTATTTTTTCCGCCGGTACTGCCGGAGGTAAGTTCAATGTATAAGCGACCTGAAGTAAATCGTCCGAAATGGTATGCACCTTATCTAGTTTTTGCCACGGCAGCTTATAACAATCAGATTTTTTCAAAGGATAAATGCTGATATCATATCCCCGGAAGCTGGTTGCCATTTGTGCCTTCAACGCCTTTTGCTATATTTTCCCGTTCCAGTGCCATCGTCGCGAAGCCAAAATGCAGCCAATCCAGCTTTTTTCTGCTAAAATAGGATAATTCAAATAGATGCGCCGGAGGATACCAGTCCAGGCAGTACCCTCTTTTTTTTCCAGAGCAATAAACTGCCGGATTGTTGGAAGATGGAATAGTAAAGATTTCAGCAGAGTCCAACTTACCAATACTATATTCACCAAGGGGAAGAATAGACAGTCATTTGTCGTCTGACCCGGCAAGGCAGATCGGATTGCCTACTTTTCCCGCTGCCGATAAAAAAGGATCACTTCATGTCCTTTGTTGGTCAATCCTTTTATTTTGGAACGAAAAAACGTCTCAGTGTACCCCGGCAAAGCCGGAAGCACTAATCCTATTTTCATCGAAAGAGGGTTTCTGTAAGGCAGTTTTGTACAGGTTTATCATATCTTCTGCAAGGCGGTGGCTTGGATGTTGCTGTTGAACGGTCTCTTTCGCTTTTTGCGTAATGGCATCCCGCTGGGTATCGGACAAACTCAGAAAATGGATTATTTTCGCCACCAGGGCAGCTACCTCCCGATTGGTAAACAACCATCCATTCACCCCATCTTCAATTACCTCGGTCATGCCTCCGCAATCACTGCTCAATACCGGTAAGCCGATTGCCATTGCTTCCAGCACAACGTTAGCAATACCTTCTTCTACACTCGGTAGCAGCAATAAATCCGCTTCCTGCATGTGGCGAAAGACTTCGGTTTGTGGTAGCTGATCGATTATTTGTATGTACGATTGTAATCCTAAATCGTGGATCTGATATAAAATCTCTTCGGTTATGTTACCCGCAATAAGGGTGTATTGTACTGCATCGCCCTGGTCTATCAGTCTTTTAATGGCGTCGAGCGCGTAATGGTAACCTTTTACCCAATGAAAACGACCTACTGAGAGCAGTCGAATCGGTTTGTGTAATCCATAATCCTTTTTTTCAAAGGTTTTAATATGATCCAGGGGCAAGCCGGAATAAATAACAGACGTTTTTTCTATTGCAGCGCAATAACGGACTGCTTCCTGTGCAATCGCCTGGGAAACCGCATGAAATCCATCTAACTTTGGAAAAGTATCCCGATAGGATATCGCAAGTGCTTCATCTGCAATTGGAGAATAATTAATATGTGTTCCACGTAAACTCAGTATCAGTTTTACCGCAAACAATTCTTTTAAAAAGAGCCATTCTTCCGTTGCTTTCGCCCATTGCAGGTGAAATATATCCGGTAAATGAAGCACCACCGGCAGGTATTTTGCCCATAGGCGCCAGCGTTGCCGGGAGAGGACTCAATCGTACGAATATGTTGTTTTAAGAGTCGAAACTGCTGCCGCGATTTCAACCCTAGCTGCAACTGCTGCCGGAGCACAAACAATATCACCCGCCATTTTGCTTCCGGGGTGGGGTACAAATGAATGGAGGAAGTCCCATAATCAACCTGCCTGTGCAATTTACCAAACAACAGTACCTCCTGTCCGGCTGCTGCCAGCCCTTTGATCAGGTTCTCGATAAAGGTGGTAGAAGGAATAGCGCCGGAATAAATAGCTATTTTCAACGGTTTCACCGGAGATTTTTTTGTGCGAAAGTGGACAGCGTCAATAACATACTTACCGGATGCGAGTAATAAACCGCATCCTCGTATTGGAAGGCAGTATAAAATCGTTGTACAAGTTCTCTTGGAATAAACGGGGTAAAAGCTCCCTGCTGAAACAAATGCCGCTCCAACTGCTTTTTATTGTCCGCCCCGGTAAATTGTAGTTCCCAGTTGCGTTGGATGAGTTTTTTTCCCCAGGGTTTGGTTGATCATTCTTTTGGATTTATTCCAGATGCGGAACGGCAGATTCCGGGGTTTTATCCAGGTGGTAATTGTACAAATTAAAGGGTCGGTGATCCTGCCAGGGAATCCTTGCCAATTCCGGGGCTTTCATTTTCAGGTATTCAATCTGTATCTGCCGTCCGGCTAAGTGTTTTTCCGGTACGGTACAGATAAACTGGCACATCTCGTCGTGGTAGTAATGAAGCGCCATTGGACGCGCGGCGGCAAATACCTGCAAATTGGTGCTCGTCCAGCGTGGCGCCCAGTATAATGATTTGAAAGCCCGGATACGTGCGTTGGCATTGTCTATATCAATGCCGCATAACAGCGTTTCGATGCGCCCGTGCAGATAATCTCCGAAAACGCCTTCCAGCCCCCAGGCTTGCCAGAGGGCGCTGCCCAGTTCCATGCCGCCTTTTTTTACTACTTTTTCAATATTACTTCTACCTGTTGTTCAAACGGTAAATCATCGGGTACGCCCATATCATCAAACAGTACATCACCCCAATGCCCCAGGTAAAACAGATCGCCCATTGTGGGATACTGATCTATAAAAGCCATCTGACGCGGGTGGGTAAATTCGGCGTAGCAGCCGTTAATTTCTGCCAGTTGTTCTATGTTGTACCATAAATAGCCGCACGGAATGGTAAAAGATTGAAAATCAAAACCCATTGCATGCGCGATTGCCCGGGCAAAGCGCGTTTCCGGGATACCGTTCGGAAACTCATAGGAGAAAGAACTTATTGGTTGATTGCCGCGCAGCGCTGCCGCCTGCGTACGGCTGTCCAATCCGCCGGAAAGCGGAAGAATGACCCTTTGACTGCCTACCTGTTCCTGCGTAATTCGTTCAAACAAATGGGCAAACTCTTCTGTCGCCTGCTTCAGGCTGATGTCCCTCGGCGTGTAGTGCCAGCGCCACCAGGGGTTTTCCTACAGATATTGCCCTGTTCATCCAACTCATATTCAGTAGCTGGCTGAAGGGCTGTTTGCTTCTGATAATAAGTATCTTTTTCCAGGAAAAAACAGGGAGCAGCAAAAGACTTATCGCAGCTAAATCAGGCGTATCCTGTAAGCCATAAAAATGAGGTAAGATAGGTAGTATTGAAGTGGTCAACTTTTCTGATTTACAGAAAACAATTGAATAATAAGAATCAAATTAGTAAGAGCATTAGCGTAAATTTAACCTTATTAAAATAGCTTTGCAAGAAACTTAAGATAATCAATTATTTTTAATTGCCCTCCCTCAATTTTATTTAAACGTTTTACCTTTAATAGGTATAATTGGGGATGAGCATAGTTCATAGAATTCGTTATTATTGTAACACTGAAAATTATTAGCCACAAAATTGTAGTCCTTGTGTGTCACCAAAAAATACTTTTATACCACCAGGCGATATTTGAATTGTTCCAAAAATAGGGCGAAGTACATCGTGAACAATGTATCCATGAGTATTAAATTTTTTGATCCAATAGTCAGGCCATTGCTCATTGACATGATTTTGTCCCCCTTGTCCAGGAATTGCGGCAGAAAATACGATAACATTGCTTAGTTGAGTAAGGTTTTTAATAAATATATCAGCACAATTAGGGGAGAGATGCTCTGCTACTTCTAAAGAAATTGCCAGATCAAACTTTTCTGGAATATTAAATGGACGTTCTAAATCTACTTCGATGAACTCAGGCTCAGAAATGTTTTGAAAAAGCAAGGACTTATCTACCCAACCTCCATCAATACCTATTATTTTTTCTGCGCCGCATTCTTTGAAACAACGGATAAAAGTTCCTAATCCACATCCTACATCAATTACTTTTTGAGGGTTTAAAACTTTATAAAGTATTGGAACGATTTCGTTCGGATCTTTTAAATTATGGAGTATGTTGGTATGATTATATATATTTTTCATTAAATTGACAGCTTGATCGTGTATACTTATATAAATCTACAATCCTTTTATATTTTCATACTCATCAGCCATGTAACATAAACTCATATCCTGGTTTAAAAATTTTTTCATACTTATTATTTCCAAACCTTCTTCGAGATTAAAATCTGCTGCATGAATCTCATCTTTTAGAATTGCATTCATAATTTTTAATAATTCTTCTTTGTCTTGAAAATTAACACAAAAAGGTACAATCCTGGAATTAAAGAGCTTACCATGCTGCAGTACTGGCACAGCATTTGCTGAGAGTGATTCCATGATTTGATAACCAATAGGATTAACAAACCCAGGCGGAACTAATCCGAATTCTGAGATCTCTAAAATTTCCTTGTATTCCTTTTTTGAAAAATGCCAATCATGCATATTTCTACAAAAGAGCAGGAGTTTGTTTTTTAGTTTACCTGCATAAATATCTTCAAAGGTTTGACGAGCATTTTTGATCTCATATATATCTCCTGGAAAGTTTGTTCTAATAAAATGCAAAAGTTCATTTCTTGGAATAATTCATAGTTTTCTGATAGAGGGGGTATTATATTTGTCGGACCCATTGCCCAAAAAAGCTATTTTTATTAATTTCTCTTTTGAGGGATCAAAGTATAACTTTTGTGCATAATGCCCTGGGTGAAAACAGTAAGGGAAAACGTTTTCATTTTCTTTTTTAAAATAGTTATATTCTACTTTTATTAAATTTGAACAACTTTTCGGTGATCTAGTCCGGTCAGAAAATATTTTATATACCTGGCTTTTAAAAGGAAAAAGAATTAAAGGTGTTTCAAGCCTAGTAAACAAATCAAACGTTCTGAACAAGCATCGATAAGAAAAATAGGGTGTATATCCGGCTCTAATAATTTCGTGATAATAGCCAAACTGTTCTGTTGTTAGAACTTTGATATCCAATATTATGCCTTTGGAATCAATCACTTTTTTAGAAAATTTTGCTTTAATTATCAAAGAGGGAAATCTTACTAACCATTTTATTTTTCCTTTAATTTATTTAACAAGCTTTCATCACGAATATATTATGCACCGAATTGAAAACAAAGCTTTAATTCAAATACTAAGACACGACAGGTTTCTAAAACCTGTCGTGTGTAAATCGATAAGTTTTTAAAGCTACTTATATTTGCTCTTTTACAAGAATTTTTTGTGACAAACACAATTGTTCGTTAACTTCTTGCTTCCCTTTACCCATTATAAATAACTTCCCCCAAATCTCAATACTCGCAAACTTATAAAAATCAGCACTATTTCTTATCAAAAGGTTGAAAGCATCTGTTCTTATCCCAAGATAATCCAAAAGAAATCCATGCTCAAAAATTTCAAGTCAGGTTTAAGGTATTGATTCAGCGGTACTGCAAAGCCAACTTTTGGACGATAAATAATTTCTTTTGGCAGGTAATCTGCTGCTATGCTCTTTAAAATATATTTTAAATTATCATTTTTAGACCCATTGATTTTAAATTTAATCGGCATTGAATTCCAGTCCGCTAAAAGCATATTGGATAAAAATGGAACTCGTGTCTCAATAGATGCTTTCATTCCCATCTTATCATTGCGCATCAAAAGTGTCGGTAAGTGGCTAAACATCCTTTCAAGTATATAAAGTACTGCAGCTTCCTGCTCTAAATTAAGATTTCTAATTTTTTCTCTTATACGTAAAAGTTGATTCACTCTTTCTCCATTTCCTAAGGAAAAAAACTGTACTCTTAGGATTGAGTTAATTCGTTCATAACTATTTAATCCCATAGCACTCGATAATTCAAAAGATCATCCTGTCCTAAAAAAGAAGTCGAAGGAACATTTTCTTTAATTCTTTTCAATAACGATTTAGGGAAGCCTTTCGATCCATTTCCGAATCTTATGTTTTTGTTGCAACTCCAAATTAACACGATACCCTCCAAATAACTCGTCGGCACCTTCTCCTGAGATTAATACTTTATTATTGTATTCTCTAGCTAATTTACATACCAGATACATTGGAATATCATTGGGATGATAAGAAGGAAAATCGCTGTGAAAAACTGTATCAACCCAATTGGTTATAAAATTTTCTTTATTAATCTGAACAGCGTAAACCGGACGATTGATTGTTTTCCCAACGGCTTGTGCATATTTTAATTCGCTAGCTGATCCTTGTATTTCAGCGTGATAGAGATTTATACCCTGATGATATTGATTTGCAAGTACAGACAATAGGCTAGAATCTACACCTCCACTGCATACTACTCCAACAGGTGCATCGGAAATAGTATGTGCTTTTACTGATTCTTTTAGGCTGTTTAACAATCTATTTTTTATAGAGGCTTCTGGCAAAGTATTAAAATAATCATGCCTTTCAACTTGGATATTATCTAAAATATCATGATAATTAATAGTTTTTATTGTTCTATCAGCAATCTTAATTCGCAGCAAGTTTCCAGGGGTTAATACTTTAATATTTTGGAATAAGGTACTCGTTCCATAATTATATCCTTGTGTCAAAACATCCCAAAATGCCCGTTGTGACAGCTTCAATTTATTGCCCAAAACCGCCCATATAGATTTTACTTCAGATGCAAATAAGAATAACTGCTCATCTTCATAGTAGTAAAGTGGCTTTATTCCAACGCGATCTCGCCCAAGGATCAATTCACCAGAATCTACTTTGAAATAAGCAAAAGCGAACATTCCGTCCAGATCTTCTACCCCTACGGTGCCTTTATTTAATAAATGATAGAGAAGTACTTCTGTATCTGAAGTTGTTCGAAACTCGTACTTCGATTTTAGCTGACTTTTTAAAGTAAGGAAATTATAAATTTCACCATTATAAACGAGTACATTTTTCTTATCAACAGTACTCATGGGCATGGATGCACGCAAATTAAGATCAAGGATGCTTAATCGAGATGCCCCTAGTGCAATACCTAAATCCGAATTTATGTAAGTTCCTTCTGAATCTGGTCCTCGATGAGCTTGAATATCCAACATACGTTGAATGTCTCTATTAAGAGGCGTCTGCTTGTAATAATCAATGATCCCAACAATTCCACACATTTTTATCTATTTTTAGTCCCTACAAATTTACTGTAAAGCGTTGCATACTGAGCTGCCATCCTCTTACGATCGAATTTTACATTGGCATCATCCTGTGCTTGCTTTCCTAATCTTTTCCTTTTAATAGGATTCTGGTAAAGTCTAGAATTGCTTTTGATAATGCATCCAAGTCATCAGCTTCTACTAACCAGCCATTAACTCCATCTTGAATAATTTCTTCTAGCCCACCACTTCGTGTACCAATGACAGGCAGTGCAGTAGCCATAGCTTCGACAAGCGCAACGCCAAATCCTTCTTTTCTTCCATAATTTTGTGAAGTTAAAATACCTCCATCTGCAAGAGGAAGTAATTGGGGTACGTCGTCCCTTGCACCTAAAAAAATAAAAACTTTTTGCAATGCGAACTCACAGATTATTCTTTTTAACTCCTCTTCATAATCAGGATTTCCTTTGCCAATCAAAAGAATTTTCAAGTTAGGTACTTTTTCTTTGATTAAAGCAGTTGCTCGGATCAGCTCTCTGTGTCCTTTATCAGGAATAAGATATGCAATACAAGCCAATACTATATCCTCCAATTGCAAGTTGAATTCTGCTCTTTTATATGGAGATTTTTTGCTAAATACCTTGGTATCTATCCCAATTATAATCAAACTTATTTTGTTAACATATTTCGATAAGAGAGATTGCTGTACACGACTAATACAAACTATATGATTAGCAAGCCCTAATCGCCACTTCCATTTTTCTTTATTACAATCTAAATCTGTCTTTAGAACTATCCAAGGAAGTCTAGCTAATCTCACAACTAGGCCTCTGACCAATCGGAAGAATAATCCATAGATTGTACCAATTTAAAACGGTGTTTTCTTAATTTCATCACAGCTCGAATAAGTCGAAACGGAAAGGACCATAATGGAAAGCGATCAATTTTCAAAGAAAGTTCAAAAACATGACAGAATTCGGACAATTCTTTTTCAAGCTTTGATCCTTTCAATTTTCGTACAGCTATCGCCGGGTTATAATTACTAGGAAGTTCTTTTACTATATCTGCGACTAAATATCTCTGACCAGCTGTAGATAGATTATTTAGTGTAAATAAAATTTTTATTGGTGTTGTCTTCAAATTCACTTATTTTTAATATTATAGAAGAACCTAATAAAGATGAGATTTCTTCTGCTAATCTAATGCCAGCTTTTCCATCTGAAAATTGTGTAACCGTTTCTACAATTTTTTCTCTTCCAAACTTATCTTCGTTTGGGTTATTTAAGCAGAACTTTATCAAATCAATACATTCTTGTTCGGAATATGCCAATCTAACACCACTAGTTACAATCAACTTTTGGTAATGATTTGATTGCGTAAATGCAAATGATCTACCTTCAGGAAATTTTGTATCATATTTTAAATCATAAGCAATACAAATTACTGGTTTGTCTATGAGTGCTGCATCAACAGTTATTGTAGAAGAAGAGTTTAAAACCACAGCAGAATGAAAAAGCGTATTTACCTGTTCTTTATAGAAATCAATAGGAGGTGTAAATCCTCCCTCATCCATGTGCTGATTAGGATGAGTATATTGTAGCCTTAGGTCTAATTCTTTTATTATACCATCGAATTTATTCCATCTAATACCATAGTCTTTAGGATGTAATCTAATCAAAACCTGTAATTCTGGCATTACAGTTTTCAATTTTTCTGTAAGTCTTATAACTTTTTCTGGCTCATCTGGCATCCACGTCTCTGTACCCGTAGCAATAACGATATAAGGTCTGTTAGTATCTATATTTAATGTATTACAAAAAATATGACGATCTTCTAAAATTAAATTATCCTTGTGAAAATCAAATTGTGGTCCACCAGTGATTTTAATCTTTTCTTGCCGAATTGATGGGTAGTACTGATTGATTTCGTCATTCATACTCTCACTCCATGAAAATACTTTTGTTAAAAAAGGTGGTAGTAGCGCTATTTTACTAGAAAGATTATCCCAAGACTGAATCAAAGTACATGTTTTGATTTTTAAGTCATTTGCCGCGATCACTGCTGGAAGATCAATACTACAATTTCGTTTGTATGCATGAGAGAGCATAGTTGATAGTAATAATTCAGGTTGTAAATTTATTAGCGCATCCTTCCACAGTTTAGTCGTTCTCCTATTTCTGATATAGTTCAAGTATTGTTTTTCAACCCAATCAAATAAGTTAATTAATGTAAAAAATTTACCGATAGTTATTAGAATTTGTTCCGCTAATCTTCTCTTCCAAGAAACCGAGCTTTCCCATAATTTCATTTGAAGTGTAAAAGACTTTGTTTTTTTTTGCCCTTGCTTAAAACGATAATATATATTATGCCAACCTAAAATCATTTTTAAGCTATCCTGAGCCTCTGAATATTCTTTAAAGAAAGGGATAGCTTTTATTCCTTTCGACTCAAAAATCTCTTTTAACACAGGATCATTTGGATCTGGCACCGCCACAAATATCTCTACATTTTTAGGTAAGGCGTCTATAAATTTTCCAAGCACTAAGTTTCGGATAATAAAACCAGTGGAAGCTAGTACTAAAATTTTTTTCTTGCTAAAGCTAGGAGAACTTGACATTATTCAATTATATCATTCCAATCTATTAGATAATCTTTTTTCAAATTTCTTGCTGCTTTCTTCCCTAATATAGAATCTAATTTCTTTGCAGGAATACCAGTACCTGGTCGTTTAGTCCATATATTATCTTCTGAAAAAATAGTCCCAGCAGGAATATCATCTAAGGTAACAATACTACGATGCGCCCAAGATCGTATAGGTTTTTCCAAATCATTAATTTTCTTTATATTTCCCATCGCCGCTTCAATCTTCCGCACTCCATTAACTAATTGATATAATTCAAATGGTTCAATAGAAACACTTTGATCTGGTCCAGGCTGTTTACGATCAAGAATAATATGTTTTTCTAATACCTTTGCCCCCATAGCCACCGCTCCAAAGCAAGTATAAATATCGGGTGTATGGTCAGAATGCCCAATCGGAATTTGATACCGCTCTTCAAGAATTTTTATAACACCCAGATTAATATCTTCATACCTTGGAGGATACTCGGATGTACAATTCATCAACATCAACTGGTTATTAATAGGACGTAACGTATTAATTGTTTCATCTATTTCTTCTAGAACTGACATACCAGATGAAAGAATCATAGGCTTACCCAACTTAGCAATTACGCTGAGAGTAGGCAAATCAGTTAACTCTCCTGATCCAATTTTAAATGCAGGTACTAAATCACATATCTCTAGTGCCGCTTTTTTACTAAATGGAGTACATAGATAAATTATTCCTACTTCATCACAATATGTTTTTAGTTCCCTGTGCTGCTCCAAGGTTAAGGCGTATAACTTTAGAAAATCATATAATGGCATATTAAAATTAGCACTCATGGGCACACCCTCTCTTAGCATTTCCTCGTCAGGTAAGTGATGCTGAAATTTGATAGCATCCGCACCTGCAACTTTAGCTTGCCTTACCATCTCCTTGGCAGTTTTCATATCTCCAAGATGATTATCACATCCTTCGGCTATAATAAAGCATGGCTGATCCAATCCAACTAGTCTACCACTAATATTGATTGTCGAAATCATAAAATGATTTTTTATTTTTAGTTCCTGAATAATATATTACTCCTGGTTGTAAAAATTCTCTTTCAGTTGCAAATTCATCAAATAATTTAATAAACCTAGCTATCTCAAGCGTCTCTTCCTCAGATTTTCCTCTAATACCCCCTACCATTCTAGGCGTTATTGAATTACCAAAGGTTAGTTCTTCCTGATCAAAATAATGATTTAATACTTCCAGCATATCCTTTGCAAAAGTTGAGTTATCGTTAGGGGATTGTTCAGCTTCATTTTTGTCCTTAGCTTCTCTATATTCATTTAAATATTCATCCACTACCAACTCCAAATCTTCTATGGTATTCGGAATTGTTATATCCTGATACCACATCCCTGCTTTTGAAAGTAATATTCGTATTAAGGCTACCAATACTGCATTTTGACGAGAAAATAAGTCCCTTGCTGGTTCCACTACAATGATTCTTCCTTTAGGATTAAGCGAACGGCTTATCTTTTCAATAATAGTACGTGGTTCAGTAAAATGATGGAGAGTTAAAAAGAAGCAGACGACATCAAATCGATTTTCTGATTGCCAACTTAAAAAAATCTGAGTTAATGTAATTAAGACTTCCAAAGTTTGCTTTATGAGTATTTTTGGAAGCAAAGGTCTCAGCAACTTTGACTGATTCTGACGACAATTCTATTCCTGTCACAAAATGTCCATTTCTAGCTAATTCAAGGGCCATATGACCTAACCCTGAACCTACTTCAAGAATACTTTTGGGTGAAACCCCAATATGTTTAGTAGCAAAACGGAAGTAGTCGCCAAAAACCATATCCACATACTCCGGTCTACGCCAAGGATTATTAAAAAACCAATTATTTGCTTTTACTTCTCTTATGTCGCAGTTGAGTTACTGAAACTAAACTATCTGCCTGAACAGATTGGAAACATTTCTATTGCACTTTTTAAAATTTCAGGTGTCCTTAACGGCGCAGTAGGTTCTAGCAACACACAGTTATGAGGTATGATGCTTTTTTGCTTAATATACTCATTTAGTTCAAACAGTAGGACATCTATTGTTTTTGCATCATCTGAAGCCAATGAATTTGGACGAAGCCATTCAACTTTTACTCCATATCCCTGAGCTTCTTGTGCGATTTCTAAATCATCCGTACTTACTAATATATCATCAATATCTCTTGTACCTTGAGCACAAAGTATAGCCCAACCTAAAAGAGAATGTTTTCCTAATTTTGCTAAATTTTTCTTGTGAATACGTTTAGATCCTCCTCTGGCTGGAATAATAGCCAAATAAGCCAATTCCTTTTTTTTGATTTAAAGAGGTGTCGGAATTATATTTGTTTATAAAAAGTTACTTTTTCTTTCCCCTCCAAAACACTTACACCGTATAACTTCCCTTCTGCATTTACTATTGGGACGGCTAATAAGTGAGGATTGGACTCCAATAAAAAAATGCTTCCTGTTCGGAAGAGGCTTTTATTGGATTAAGGTTCATCATTTTTTCAATAGGAGAATTCATATTAACATCTTGAAGTAATGCTCTACGAATGTCTCCATCTGATAAAACGCCTACTAAATGTTGCTCTTCATCAACTATGAACAATAGTCCTCGTCGATGCGTGGTCATATTTATGAGGGCATCTCTTAGTGTAGCGTGTCCAGAGATAATTAGATTATCTAGCATCAATAGGTCATTTCTTTATTTAAAAGCTGATCGTTTATTGGAATATTTTTTAGTATTTCTACTATGTGATTGGCTGACTTTCCGTTACCATAAGGGTTTACACATTTCTTCGCTTGCTGTAAAAGAATCACAGAGAGCTTGCTCAATTGCAGCCACTATTTCGTCAGGCTCATGCCTACAATTAATCACATTAGAAGCTTGGGGACGCCCTTTTTGCCGATTGCCAATATTAACACAAGGTAATCCAAAAGTTGGAGCTTCAAGGATGCCACTGCTTGAGTTGCCGACAATAACACTTGCTCTACGCATCAATCCTAAATAATCTCGTCTTGGAAGATTCCTGAATAGAAATACCTTATTCCCTCTCAGAGAATTTAGTGTTTTCCTTACCTCGTGACTACCAGCATCTGCGTTTGGATAAATCATTATAGTTTTTAGTCCAATTTTATCTAATGCTTTCAGTGTATTCGCAATTTGCTCTCCCGCATATGCTTCTTCTTCTGTTACCGGGTGTTGTACAGCGAGAATAATACGTTCATCGGGTAGGAAATTGTATTTACTATTTATGTCTTCAACAGAGGTAAAAACACCTTCTACTAATTCGTCTAATTGTGGAGCCCCTGAATTAAATACTCTAAATGATTGCTCTCCTAGACGCCTTACTCGTTCAGCAAATTCTTCATTAGCCGCAAAATGTATGTGAGCAAGTTTTGTGATTGAATGCCTTACTATTCCATCTATATTACCCGATAACTCTCCAGCTTGGATGTGTGCAACCGGAATACCCATATGCCCTGCAGCAATGGCCTCCCATAAGTTGTTCTCTCTATCTCCGGCTAGCAGCAAGATATCAGGTTTGAGTCTTTGGAGGGCAGTCGATAATTCCATTAACAAAATACCAAGAGACTTAACCATAGTATGATTATTGTACCCATCAAGTGTCATATACAATTTTTCTGCCACTCTAAACCCATCTTTTATTATCTCTTGGTAAGACATGCCAAATTCAGGCAATAAATGCATATGAGTAACGATGATCCTATAATCTAATGTAGGATCCGCTTCTATTGCTTTCAGAATAGGTCGAATGTATCCCCACTCTCCGCGGGAGCCGGTAAGAAAAGTAATGTTTCTCATTTAATTGATAGTCCAATAATTTTCAACTAAAAATGGTCCTGCAGAAGAAGAAGGAAACCTCCTATATCCAGGAAATTTACCAGATATAACTTCAATACTTAAAACATCTTGAATATAATCTTCTATATCTCCCGCTGTTTTACAACATGCATCAATTGTATAATTCCCCGGCAGGATAGGTAGTGAAGATATGTGACAAGTTATTTTTCCATCAGCAAAGAGCTGAGAAAAATTCACCTCATTATACTTAGATGATAAAATAAAAAGTTTTTTACCTGAATAATCTTTAAAAAAGAGATAAAAGAAAGAAAAAGCAGGTAAGTTATCCTCAAAATGACTGTTGTAAAAAAATTTCTACTTTGTACTCACTTCCTGATTGTATGCTATTAACCTCTTCTCCTGTACTATCTTTTATAACTATATCTTTAATTGAAATGAATCCTTTGCCATAGCGACTTGATAAATCTCCCTTTTTTCTTTTTCCAGTGATCTTATTAAGATAACTGTTGGTTACAATAGACGATTCTCCGATCAAAGAAATGCTTCCTTTTTCTAATAAAATTATATTTTGACACAAATATTGGACTGCATTCATGTCATGGCTTACAAATAATACTGTCCTTCCTTCATTTTTTGTAACATCCTGCATCTTACCCAGGCATCTTTCTGAAACTCTGCATCCCCCACCGCCAGCACCTCATCAATAATCAATATTTCCGGTTCCAAGTGCGCCGCTACGGCGAAGCCCAGGCGTACCTTCATCCCCGAAGAGTAGAACTTCACAGGGGTATCGATGTATTTCTCCAAGCCGCTGAAGTCCACGATCTCATCGAATTTGGCGTCGATCTCGCGCTTGGTCATGCCAAGAATGGTGCCGTTCATATATACATTCTCGCGGCCGGTCAATTCGGGATGAAAGCCTGTACCTACTTCTAGCAGTGCTGAAACACGTCCTTTGAGGTGTACTTCTCCACTGGTTGGTTCGGTTACCCGAGATAATATTTTGAGCAGGGTGCTTTTACCAGCTCCGTTATGTCCAATGATACCAAGGACTTCGCCTTCTTTTACTTCAAAATTGATGTCTTTGAGTGCCCAAAAACGCTTTCATCTTCTTCTCCAAATTTACTCATGGAGCGCAGTTGCCTAAAATTGCTAATCGGCGCTTTGAGGGTAGAAAGGATTTGCCCGGCAAAGGTGTCGTGGCGTTTTTCTTTTAGCCCGATGCGGTAGCGTTTACTTAGATTATTTACTTGTATTACGGTTTTGCCCATTGTTTTTTTGTTGGGTAAAGCGGGTTAAGTGATAAATGGGTTAGTTGGGTTAAGTGGGGAACTGGGATAAATGGGTCAATTGGTGGAATCGGGTAAAGCGGGTTTCCATTTCAACCGATTCCCCAGTTCCACAACTTCCACCGATTTCACCAGTTTCATCAATTCCCCAGTTCAACCGATTCCACCACCTCAACCATTCCCACCCTTTTTCTCTTTCCGATAATTATATAAAGCGTTGATTTTATTACTGAGTGATCCGATATCAGCTTTGATTTCCTCAAATTGTGTTTGGTTCAACATTTGTAAATCAGTTGCCAAGATCAATTGGTTCAGTACTTCCATTAGACTGGAATAGGCGATTGCTAAAAAACGCAGCTACTCTTTTGATCCTAATCTTGATTCACCTTCCGCAATATTGGATGCCACCGAGACAATGGCCCGACGAATCTGTGAAGTCAAGCCGAATTGTTCTTCTTTTGGAAAAGACGTTGTTATTTTATATATCTTGGATACCATGATTCTGGACTCCTGCCAGATGGTTAGCTTTTCAAATGGGAATTGGTAGTCTTTCATTTTTTTAGTAGGTAAAGCGGGGTAAGTGGGGCAATCGGGTTAAGCGGGGTAAATGGGATATGCGGATTTCCAATTCAACCGATTTCTCCAATTCCCCAGTCCAACCATTTCCACCAATTTCCCCATTCCTCACGCCACATCCGCAAACACTTTCTCCATTTTCCGGAAATAAAAAGTTCCGAATACAAATAACAAAACAGATACAATGCCACCCTCCAAAATCAAATTCCAGGGCATTGGATTCGTGCTCAACAGTGCCGACCGAAACCCTTCAATCACCCCTACCATTGGATTCAAACTGTACCAGAATAAATACTCTTCCGGTACTTTTGACGCAGGATATACGACTGGCGCAGCATACATCAATAATTGCACGACAAAAGTAACCGCGTGTTTCACATCTCTATATTGTACGGCCATCGCAGAGAGAATCATACCCAAGCCCAGGGAAGTAAGCAATAATATCAATAATAATAAAGGTAAAGCCAGTATGCCAATGGACGGCAGGAATTGAAAATAGATCATAAAACCTGCCAATAATACCATACCAATCAGAAAATCCAACAGTTTGGAAAGGGCTGCTGATAATGGCAATACCAAACGTGGGAAATATACTTTGGTAATCATATTGGCATTTTGCACCAGACTGTTGGATGATTCGGTCAGCGTGCCGGAGAAGTAATTCCAGGCATCATTGCGGTCAGGCTGAATAAAACATAAGGTACGCCATCCGAACTGATACCCGCCAGATTGCCAAATACAATGGTAAAGACCAACGTGGTAAAATAAGGGTTGAATCACCGCCCAGCCTACGCCAAGGATGGATTGAGCATATCGAGCCTTGATACCGCGCACGGTGAGAAAATACAGCAGGTCTTTATAGCGGTACAATTCTTTCCAATCCACCGACTGCCAGCCTTTTGGAAGGTTTAATGACCGTGGAATATTCGGAAGATGGATTGGGCAGGTTTGATTTAACCAAGTGTTTCGTTTTTAATTCCTTTTTTCTGAAAAACATAGTTTACCCTCCCTTCAAGTATAATTCAATTCTATCCGAAAGATAGTTAGGGGAGGTGCGGCGGATAGTTCTATTATATTTTAAAGTACCCCTTATTATATCTGGAAACATAGTTGGAAGGGGCGTAAAGAATAGTTCAACTATGTTTTGGGATACCCCCAACTATGTCTGAAATAGAATGAGGGGGAGGCGCAAAACATAATTCAATTATGTTTCAAAGTACCCCCAACTATATCTGAAATAGAATGCAGGAGGGTGCAAGGGATAGTTCAACTATGTTTGGAGATCCCCCTAATTATGTCTGAAAGATAATTGACCCTACTTGATTTCATAGAACCTATGTATGCTGTCCCAACCCATTTTTATATTGAAAATCGGTGGAACTACCAAGCTTAAGGTGCATACATAAAGCGTACCAATGGCGCACATAATAAACGATATATACGATTCTACCAATATATTGTCCCGCCGGGACAAATCCGTGATCCATCACTCATTTGATTTTATTGGGCTTTTGAGAAAATTTTAAAAAAATAAATGGCAGGAATGTGACTTTACCAAAGGATGTTCGTCAAAAAATCGATAATAAAATATTTTTTAATTTTAAAATTTACACACCAATGAGCAACATTGGCGGATGCCGTTCCTTTTGGGTTTAACCCTGGAAGAGCGAAAGAAACTCGCCAAGATCAACCGCTCCAACAAGCTTTTCGTGGGCGATGCCATCGAAGTAGCGCGGGAAAACCCCGAAGTACTGCCGTATTACCTGACTGTACATGAATTAGAGCAAGATTTTACCTTGTTTCAGCAATTGAGCGAACTGCTATTCCCGTTAGAACAGCTGTACGAGCGCGTGCGTGACACCCAAATGCTGGCAGGTTCGGAAGCCTATCAGACCAGTTTGGTGCTGTACAAACTCACTCGTATCGCCGCTGAAGCTGGTATGCCGGGTATGGATACCGCCCATGCCAAACTGAAAGTACGCTTTGAAGGTCAAGGCCCGCAAGGCAATGCAGAAGAAGGTTTTACCAATTCGGAAGAACCACTTTCCGAGGATATCGATCTTTCTTCGGCAGCTTAGCACAGGACAATGGTTTTGGATGATCGATTGATTCAAAACAAAACCACTTTGTGCCAGTAAAAAGGATTTCGTGCCCTCTTTTTTGATCGAAAGAGGGCATTTTTTATGTTGATAATTGATTAAAACATGAATCATCCCGAATTTTTGCTGTGCTAGTCCCTACCATTAGGTTTGTATTCAAAACGTTTAAAGGTGATGGGTTGTATCTAGTCCCTACAGAGGACAATGAGCCTAAGTCCCGATATAGGAACAACCCAGAGCTTAAAATAGCCAGTTCAAATGGAAATTTAGGACTTTAGAGCCTATTATCATGGTACGGAACAAATTTTAAGCGTTTTTATTTAACCTCTTAATACGAAAACGATGTATGCATTTTTCATCGGTGTAGATGTGTCCAAAGAAACCCTGGATTGGGTCATTCTCACGGAGCAAGGGCATGTCTGTCACACCTTGCAAAGCACCAATAATAGTCAAGGGATTCAACAAGCTTTAGAAAGCATGCAAAACCAAGCCATTGCACTAAATACCGCCTTGTTTTGTGCAGAACATACAGGCATGTATAGCTATCCTTTGACTCGTTTACAGCAACAGGGCTATGCCTTATGGTTAGAAAGTGGCAAGCAAATTAAACGCTCGGTGGTATTCAGCGGGGCAAAAACGATAAAACAGATGCCAAACGCATTGCCGAGTATGCCCGCCGCCACCATGACCAAGCTCGACTCTGGGAACCACCCAATTCCATCCAACAACAATTAGCCCAACTCTATAGCCTGCGTGACCGCCTTTTGAAAAGTCGTAACTTACTCTGGATACCTTTAAAAGAACAACAAAACTACAGCGCCCCATCCGATTTTGAACAGTTGCAGCGCCTGACTCAACCTGGTATTGATGCCTTAAATACTCAAATTCAAGCTGTAGAAACTCAAATCAACACCTTGCTAAATAACGACCCGCACCTCAAAGAACTTGTGGCTATACTGGATAGTGTACCTGGCGTGGGTACAGTAGTAGCCACCGAGATTGTCCTTCAAACCAATGCTTTTACGCGCTTTACAAACCCTAAACAATTTGCTTGTCATGCTGGCGTCGCTCCTTTTGAGTTTACCTCCGGCAAAAGTGTAAAAGCCAAAACCAAGGTCTCCAATCATGCCAACAAACAGCTCAAGACCTTACTTCATTTGGCTGCTATGTCCGCTATTCAGGGTAAAAATGTATTGGCGCAATATTATCAACGTTTGGTACAAAATGGTAAAAACAAAATGGCTGCCATTAACGCCGTTCGAAATAAAATTATTCGGATATGTTTTGCTTTAGTCCGAAAAAATCAATTTTTTGACCCTAAAATCAATTTTGAACTTGTTTAATCCATGGAAATCGGGACGAAATATGGGTAGCAATGATCATTTGCCTCGATTTGCATGCCGTAGGTATGCTTTATAACGCGTACCGGTGGCACGCTAAGACGTGGTTCATTGCAAATACCTACCCATATTTTGCCCCTGCACCACCGCTAAAGCTAAGGCGACACGCGGTAACGGGGCATTTTTTAAATTCGGGACGACTCATGTTTGGCTATATAGATAAGTGAGTGGGCATAATAAACTTGTGCAAACACAGAATAGTTATTTGATTTTCAAATAGATAAGATTTTAGGCTATTGACTATGACATAGCCATCCTCCGTAGGAGTCCTTTGTATCTTCGGGAAAAACTATCCAACTACTCACTTATTAAGTTTCCTCTTTTTTATACGGCGTTTCTTTTCCCTTTTTTATCGTCTTCCACATAATAGCCGTAGCCATACCCGTAGCCATACCCGTAACCATAGCCGTAGCCGTACTTACCTCTGGATTTGACGCCATTGAATACCAAAGCGAGTTTACTCAGTTTCTTTTCCCGCTGCAAATCCTCTACAAACTGGAGTACGTTTCTTTTGGTTTGTCCAAATCGCACAATAAATAAAGCGCCATTCAGATATTCATTCAAAAGCAAAGCATCCGAGACCAAACCCACAGGCGGGGTATCGATCAAAATAAAATCAAAATGCGCGCGCAGATAATCAAATAGTTCTTTGTGCGGTCTTGCATGAGCAATTCCGCCGGATTGGGCGGGATCGCCCGCTGGGGATAAAATACAAATTGGAGTGCTGCCCGAGGGCTGAACGATATTCTCTATATTGGTTTCGCCGATCAGGTAAGTGGTCATACCTGCTCTGGTTTCTTCCTGCTCGAGGTATCTGCCCACTTTGGGTTTGCGCAAATCCAGACTGACGATCACTGTTTTTTTACCCGAAATCGCAACGCTCATGGCCAGATTGATGGTGACAAAGGTTTTGCCCTCACCGCTGGCGCCCGAAGTCACCAGATCACCTGCGGCGATTGCCCCGCGATCATAAATTGAAGGTTGGTGCGAAGCATCCTGAACATTTCCGCTACTGCCGAACGGCTATTGGGGTTAACCACAATATTGCTATCTGTTTTGCTAAAACCTACATTTCCCAGCAAAGGTACTTTGGTATTGTTCTTGATATCGTCGGTGGTTTGAATCGTATCGTTGAGCAAATCGCGGCCTACTATAAATCCCAATGGCAGACCTAATCCCAAGAAGAAAGCAATAGCATAATACAAATTGGGTTTCGGTTCCACGGTCGACTATTAGCTTTTGCCGCGTCGATCACCCGCGCGTTGGATACCGTCACCGCCATCGATATAGCCGTCTCCTCACGCTTTTGCAATAAGAAAAGATATAGATTTTCCTTGATATTTTTCTGGCGGGTAATTTCGATCAGGTCGCGCTCAATACTAGGAATATTGCGCAATTTTGATTGCAATTCTTTATTCTTATTTTCCAATACCCGAATACTCCGATCCAGGTTGGCTTTGGCATTGCGTAGTATAGAAAGAATAATCGCTTTCGATGTAGCGATTTTATCATTGATTTGGATAATAAGGGGATGGCTTTCTTGTTTGGTTGTTAATTGTTTTTTTCGCTCTTGAACCAGTGTATTGTATTGGTTGATTTGATCGCTTAAATCAGTGCTTTCAATTATAGCGTTTAAGGGCAGAAGCTCGGAAATATTGAGATCAGAAGTTAAATTGTTTTCAAGATTCGATAAAGCACTTTGCTGCAACTGCAATTTTGATAATTCATTATCATTCTGTATTAAAGTCTGTCAAATAATTTTCAACATTAGCAGTTATCTCGGAAGGAATGATATTCCTGGTTTTGAATTGTTCTACATCACCCTCCGCTTCTGATAATTCAGAAGTTATCAATCGAAGTCGCTCGTTAATAAATTCGTAGGTATTTTCGGCGGAGCTGTTTTTGTCTTTGATTGCCGCTTCGTTATACAACTCAATCAATTCGTTGATAATATCCGCTGCTTTTTGCGATACCGGATCTTTCAAGCTTAATTCTAATACGCTCGACCATTCTCCTACTACACGTACACCCAATTTATTCGCATAACTCTGAGCCACATCCTCCGGGTTACGGAATTTGAGAATCATTTTGTTATTGCCCCAACCCGACAGTGGATTGCGTTTGAATACAAACATTCCCCGCTCATTGCGCAAAAAAGTATCCTGTAGGCTATTTCCTGTACGATTTCTTCCCTTTTACGATAGCAAAGCGTTGCCCGTCGATATGCCTTGTTTCAATATTAAATCGTTGTAGCGATGGATCAGGATTCAAAGAAAAGGTGTCCAATAAAATAGGACTATCCAAATACTGCTCTCCATTCACAATGCGCCCCTCCATTTCATAAATGATATAGGTTTTCAAACGCTGCACCACATCCGTCATAAGGGTACGGGATTTTAAAATCTGGATTTCGTTTTCTACATTTTTATTAATGGGAGCAATGCCTAATTCCTCAATATAGCTTCCTGCGAAATACTTTCGGTGCTTCCCCTTCCGGGTTTTTGATTAATATCGTACCTCTTACCATATATTGTTTGGTGGCATAACGCAGCCGAACAAAGGCAATCGACAAAGCAATGATCAAGCCCAGAGCATACAAATACCAATAGCGAAGCAGGTATTTATAAATAATCAAGCGCAGGTCTATCGGCTTCTCGTCAGCGAGGAATGGATCGGGGGTGCTATATACGCCAGTTTGATTCAAAGCATTTCTTATTTAGAGTCAATAAAAGAGGGAATTGCTATCAGGTGCGCGTCAAGAATGATAATCAGGTTGAGCAAGGTGGTACCGAGTCCAATCCAGGGTAATACTTTGGTGAATTGATCACTTACAGTGCCTACTTTTTCTTTCAAGGGTGTACGTAAATAAAATCGTTGGGTCGCAAATAAAAATAGGGTGATTGAAATAATTGTCGGTCGTGGATATTGATATTGCCGTATTCGCGCTGCCCGTTTTGCTCGCGCACGATCATGATATTATAACGATCCGCATAAGAAGTCATATCCCCGGCCAAGCCTAGGCATCCAATATAGATACCCGATCATCGGGTAAAGTATAAGTACCCGGCTGATACTTCGCCCAATATCGTAAATTTAAACTGGTAAAGCGGATATTGACAACAGGGGCTTTAAAATCTCTGGTCAACAATTGCGTGAGGGTATCTTTCGCTTCGTATAAGGTCAACCCCTCCAAATGCACCTGCCCCACCATCGGAAATTCTATATTGCCGTTGCCATCTACCTGATAATTCAGGCTATTCCCGGGAATATTACCTCCTTGCAGGTTGAAAGGCGCTACATCTTCAGGGTTCAATCCCAATGTAGTTTGTACCGAAATCGCCAAAATATCTTTCTTTTGGATGCGCAATTCGGGTATATTGGTAATCAATTCCGGAAGGCGGGAAGGCAGCACCTTCATTAAAATTGACTAATTCCTGATGGCTTACGCAAGCGGTTAATCCTAACAAGAGTATTATTACCGCAATGCGGGCGAGGGGAGCTTTTTTTTCGTTTCGCATTTATTATGATTATAAAACCGGGGATGTTTTATATAAGCAATTGATAATTGACCATTTTGTAAGAAATTAAAAATCAATAGCTTGTTCCAAATTAAAGCTATAATTATTATAGAATAGTCACTTAAATATATGAAAATCTATAATTTTATTACCGATTCCTGAGGAAAGGCGGCTTCCAGGAAGGTGTTATTACCAAATTCATAGCTTGATAATATTTCTAAAGCTTTTTTATCTTCCAATACCGCCTTCATTAATTCAGCGTGGCGACTGTGATGCAAATCGGTGCCAAGATAATCAATCATATTGTTTTTCAACAACTTATAAGCGACTTCCTGCACTGGCTTTCCATAATGCCCAATCAAGGAAAGTACATTTAACTGAAATGCGCAGCCGTATTCTTTTAATCGGCTATATTGTTTAAAATCATTTTTCAAAAAAAGATACCGCTCGGGATGCGCCAAAATTGGCTTGTAGCCTTTGGTTTGTAGTCTGAATATATTGTGGTATAAATTGGGTGGCGCGGTCACGAAGGACATTTCCACCAACACCCGATTGCCCGGCAAAGCCAAAATCTCGTCGCTATTAATAATCGCTTCAAAATGCTCGTCCATATAATACTCAGCAGCAGCGCCCATTTCTACGTCTATACCCGCTGCTTTTACTGCTTTTTGCAGTTTTTCCAAACCGGTCAGAATGTCTTGTTTGGTATTGGGATACAAATCGGACATCACGTGTGGTGTTGTAATCAAATGTTTGTAGCCCAATGCCTGGAGATGGCGAATCAGTTCCAAAGAGGTTTCTATGCTATCCGCGCCATCGTCAATACCGGGAATAAGGTGCGAGTGAATGTCCACCTGAATATGCGCGAAATCGCTGACGAGTTTTTGTGTGTGTTTTTTGAATAGGGAGAACATGGTAATTTTTTTCGGCTTATCTTGGCTTAAAGGCATATAGGCGTAAAGGCATATAGGTTTAAGGGTTTAAAGATTTATAGGCATTAGGTGTTGTAAGGTTTTTAGGTTTAATTAGATATATTGAGAAAATTTTGAACCAAATAACAAATTATACAGTTGACCTTGCTTTTATAAGTTTGTTCAGCATCCTGGAAATGTACTCACATTCTTGAACATATGTATCTGCTATCTCATTCGTTATATACCCTATTTCTGATGCAATGATTAGTAAAGTTATTAATTCCGCAGTTGATCCCTTTGCTATATAAAAGTGTCTACTCTGTTTATCTGTGTTTAATTCATCTCCTTCTGCAATATTAGCAAGGCAATATGGCAGCATTCGTTAATTGATCTTTTAAAAAATCCTTTGAAAAGCTGCGTATCGGCTAATCTGTACATCTCAACTGCCATCTCTTTAGCCTTCTGCCACACCAATAATTTTCTAAAGCTCCCATTTCAATTCTACCCTAAAACCTTCACGCCTATAAGCCTTTACGCTTTTATAGAACTTTCTTATACCCTGAGCCTATTCGCCTTTAAGCCTATGCCTATATGCCTTTACACCCCATAATACCCCCGATACCACTCAATAAACCTTTCAATCCCAAATGTTACATTCGTCGCAGGCTTATAGCCCAAATTTTCTACCAAATCCGTTACATCTGCGGAGGTAGCAGCTACATCGCCTAATTGCATAGGCAATAGTTCTTTTTCAGCGGTTTTGCCGAGTGTTTGTTCAATCGCTTCAATAAAATCTAAGAGCTTTACAGGATTTTGATTACCAATATTATATACTTTATAAGGCGCTTTCGAGGTAGAAGGATCAGGATGCGCTCCCGTCCAGTCCGCATTTCCGCTGGGAGGATTGTCTAAAACGCGTATCACACCTTCCACAATATCATCTACATAAGTAAAATCGCGCACCATATTGCCATGGTTGAATACTTTGATCGGCTCGTTTGCTAAAATGGCTTTAGTGAACAAGAACAAGGCCATGTCCGGCCGACCCCAGGGGCCATAAACCGTAAAGAACCGCAAACCTGTAGTTGGCAATCCAAACAAATGACTGTACGTATGCGCCATCAATTCGTTACTCTTTTTGCTGGCGGCGTATAGCGAAATAGGGTGATCGACATTGTCCGAGGTAGAAAATGGCATTTTTTCATTCAAGCCATATACACTCGAGCTGCTGGCATAAGCCAAATGTTTCACATCATTATGTCTGCAAGCCTCTAATATATTAATAAATCCTACAATATTACTATCGATATAAGCGCGTGGATTCACCAAGCTATATCGTACACCCGCCTGGGCGGCAAGATTGCAAACTACATCAAATTTTTCACGCGCAAATAATGCTTCTATTGCTTCCCGATCTTCCAAAGCGAGTTTTATAAAACGGTAATTCGCGTGTTTTTCACTGCAAATCAGCGTATTATAATCAATTTTTTCTTGTGCAAACCCGGCGTATTTCAAACGATCATACTTGAGTTGTGTATCATAATAATCGTTAATAATATCCAATCCAATTACTTCATCGCCGCGCTCGACCAATCGATTTGCCAGGTGAAAGCCAATAAATCCTGCTGTGCCGGTGACCAATATTTTTTCATCTAGTAATCGTGTTCAGGTATGATACGTATTCTCGCTGTAAATGTTTCATTTTGAATAATATAATCATTCAATTTTTTATATAGTTATCAAGGGCTCTAAATATTGAAAAATGATATTCACTGCTTCTCCGATACTTACTTCGGTTGTTTTGATCTCAATAGATGGGCGAAGAGGGGCTTCGTAAGGTGAACTAATACCCGAAAAATCCTTGATTTCCCCGCGTCGCGCTTTTTCATATAATCCTTTGATATCACGGGCTTCACAGACTTCCAAAGGGGTATTGATATAGACTTCAACGAAATCTTCTGCGCCGATAATTTTTTGTGCCAATGCCCGAATTTCCGCGGTCGGACTAATAAAACTGGCAAGTACAATCACACCACTATCTAAATACAATTTAGAAATTTCTGCAATACGACGAATATTTTCCATCCGATCTTCGAGGCTGAAACCAAGATTATTATTGATCCCATTGCGGATATTGTCACCATCCAATACTTGTGTAAAGAAGCCATGCTCAAATAGTTTTCGCTCCAGCCTTTTGGCAATGGCGGTCTTTCCAGAACCAGATAAACCCGTGAGCCACAACACTTTACTATGTTGATTCAAGAAACGCTCACGTTCGGACCGTTGCAATATCTCTGTGAAGACGGGGAAAATATGATCCTGAGACGAATTCAACTTTTCTTAGATTTAAACCAATGACGAACTGTATTTCGTGGTATGATTTGCCAAATTCTTTCGTGCATATAATACAAAATAACTTTGGTCATAACTTCTGTACTGCCGATCAATGCTGCGATTTTCACACTACCTGTAAATAAATAAGATAATAACATAGTGTCGATGGAACCTACAATGCGCCAACTAACACTCTTTATGACACTTCGAAGGTGCGATTCCTTCTGAGGTGCTTTTTCAGGAACATTCCCTTGCGGATGATCCAAATTTTCACTTATCAAATAACAGGCTGCTGGCGTTTGGAACGGAAAGGATGTTCAGCCAATGGTAAAGCCGCCAGGGGATGATAATCTCCTTTCAAACCTTGAGGTTTGGTCTGTCGAATTTGATATACAATTTCAATAGAATCCATTGCATCATCCAGCCAAAGCCTCTTCCGGCAAGGATTTCCTGATAGCTCAAGGTATGCAAATCGGTGAAACCCTCGCTGAATTCTATTGCTTCGTCGTCCATCGTGATCGCTCGGAAGGTGCGCGCCTTTGGCAACCGCTTCTGCGGGTAAAGTCTCGGCATTGATGCTCAGAAACCAACGTACACGGGCTTTTTTCAACTCCAGCAATCCCGCAGCGCGGTCGTGCGTATGCACATGAATTGTATTTTGTTGTACGCCACCAAAAATCCAGGTAAGCATATCAAAAAAATGGATACCAATATTAGTAGCAATTCCGCCCGATTTTTCTACATCGCCCTTCCAACTTGTATAATACCATTTACCTCGTGATGTAATATACGTCAAATCTATATCATGGATTTTGTCAGATGGCTCCTTATCGATGCGTTTTTTTAATTCTATGATAGCCGGATGTAAGCGCAATTGTAATATTGTATAAATATTTTTACCCGTCTCTTCTTCCGATGTTTTCAAAGCTTCAACATTCCAGGGATTGAGCACCAAAGGTTTTTCGCAAATAACGTGTGCCTGATGCCGCAAGCCAAAGCGAATATGCGCGTCGTGTAAATAATTAGGCGAGCAAACGGCAACATAATCCATAGAAGTCCCTTCGCGCTTGAGTTTTTCTACGTGCCGGTCGAAGCGCTCAAATTCAATAAAAAATCCGCATTCGGAAAATAGCTATCGATCACGCCCACAGAGTCATTTGTATCAAAAGCCGCTACCAGGTTATGCCCGGTATCCTTGATGGCTTTCATGTGCCGGGGCGCTATGTAGCCACCTACGCCGAGGAGAAGGAAATTATTCATGATATAGTTGAGAAGTTTATTGGGTTTAGGAGTTGAGAAGTTTAGGAGTTGAGTTGGGCAGATCTCAACGAATTCAACATGGCTGAGATTTCTTGAATTTGCGCTCGAATATCCAGATATGTCTTTTCAGAAATATACTCTAATTCGAATGCTACAATCGTAAGATTTAATAATTCCATTAAACTCCCGTAAGAAATCGTTGTAAAATAAGCTTGATCTTTAGATGTTTTTCTGGCTGAGCCTTCCGCCAAATTTGAAGAAATAGAAATGGAGGCTCGTTTCATTTGGGAAATCATTCCAAATTTTTCTTCGTCTGGAATTGTTTTCACCGCTTTATAAATCGTTTTCACTAATTCTTTTGATCTCTCCCAAGCTTTCAGTTTTTCAAAACTATATTGATAAAAAGACTGGCTCATAAGTAAACTCCTCAACTCCTAAGCTCCTCAACTAATCAATCCTAAGCTTTTCAACTATATTATTCTTCAAAAAATATCGCTCCCCACTTCCCGCACATACCGCTTCGCCTTTCTCATCAAATTGTAATCGCTCGCCGTGCTCGCTCATCCAGCCGATCTGCCGACCAGGACTGCCTACAATCAAAGCATAAGCAGGCACTTCTTTAGTGACTACCGCGCCAGCGCCAATAAAAGCAAATGCTCCAATATCATTGCCACAGACAATCGTTGCATTAGCGCCAATAGTTGCGCCTTTACCAACAATGGTTCTCATGTATTCATTCTTGCGGTTGACCGCGCTGCGAGGGTTATAAACATTGGTAAACACCATTGAAGGCCCGAGAAATACATCATCTTCGCAAGTGACGCCTTCGTAGATGGAGACGTTATTCTGTATCTTGACATTATTGCCGAGGGTGACACCATTGGCTACAAAAACATTTTGGCCCAGGCTACAATCCTTTCCAATAATAGCTTTGGGCATGATATGACAAAAATGCCAGATTTTAGTATTCTCGCCTATTTGAGCGCCTTCGTCAACGATGGCGGTAGGATGTACGTAGTATGACATAATATCAGAGCTTTTTCAATACATTCATTTATTCTTAAATTCCATCAACTTTTCAACCTTATCACCCTAAAAACGGCTTCGCCATTAAAAAGTCGCAGACACTTTTTACAGGGCAGAAGGAAATAAGTCAACGATGTAGAATAAGCTCTCAAATAAAATGAATAACTGCTATCTCCATGCGATAAAATAATCGCATATTATTCAAAGCAATTGTATTGCAAATACTCCAATCAAAATCCTCTCACAATAGCGACCAACCAAAGCCTGCTGATCCTTGCCGATTATTCTTTGATCTATCTGAAGCCCGGCGACCTGTTTTGCGCAGCAACGTAGGATCGAGCGACATACGAAGGGTATAACCCAGGTTTTCCAGTTCGATCACAAAGTTTTTATCGCTTGCTGCCTCTACCAGCCAACCTTTTAATCCTGTGAGATTTCCGCCTACAATTTCCACTTCGTCCCCCAATTGATAGCTACCCGGCTGTGCGTCTATTTCGATGCCCTCACCTACGACGCGCTTCATAACATTCATCTCTGCATCAGGAATCGCAATTAAATCTTTGGCAAACCTTACAAAATTTACTACATCCGGGGTCTCCAGCACCGGCACATATTCTTGCTTGGTAATTTTGGTGAAAATATAGCAATTGATCAAAGGAAGTTGTACATGCTTGATTTTGCGGGTATAACGTCGCGTAAAAGATTGAATAGGCAGATAAGCTTGAATGCCGCGTTCGCTCAAATATTTGAGTACTTGTTTCTCACGTCTGAACCTGGTGTACACAGCAAACCAGCGAGCTTCTTGCTCATCCAATTGATTAACCACCGTTGCTTGATTATCTGCCATTGTGTAAAATTTGATTATTATCAAATCATCCTTAAAGTCTCCAATACAATAGATCGTTGTGCTGAGGTTTATTGTAAATGCCTTTCAAATCAATAAGAATAGGGCTACCATTCATTAAAGATTTAAAGTAATCTAAGTCCAGAGCCTTGTAGTTTGTGTGATTGACTGCCACAATAATGGCGTCGTAGTCGTTTGAGATGTTGTCCACCAATGTAAGTTTGTACTCGTGTGCTACCTCATTGGGTGACGCATGGGGATCAGTTATATGCACATGAATAGAATAATCCATCAATTCACGTACGAGATCAGCCACTTTTGAATTGCGAATATCGGCAACATTTTCTTTAAAAGTAATACCCATGACCAAAACTTTTGTATGGCTGGGATTTTTTCCTTGATGAATGAGCATTTGGACGAGGCGTTTTGCAATAAAGGCAGGCATATCATCATTGATGCGACGACCACTGGTAATGACTTGAGGATTGAAGCCCAATTCTTTTGCCTTATGCAAGAGATAATAAGGATCCACCCCAATACAATGCCCCCCTACCAAACCCGGCTGGAATTTCAAAAAATTCCATTTGGTACTGGCTGCGTCCAATACCGCTTTGGTATCGATGCCCATTTTATCAAAAATAAGCGATAGTTCATTCATGAAAGCGATGTTCAAATCACGCTGTGTATTCTCAATTACTTTTGCAGCTTCCGCCACCTTGATTGTCTGCGCTTTGTACACGCCTGCGTGAATCACCGATTCATACGTTTTGGCAATTTCTTCCAAGGCCTCTTCGTCGTTACCTGATACAACTTTCAGGATTTTTTCAACGGTATGTTCTTTGTCTCCGGGATTAATACGCTCCGGCGAATAACCAATTTTAAAATCTTTCCCAAGCTTCAATCCCGATTCTTCTTCCAAAATCGGCAGGCAATCTTCTTCGGTACAGCCCGGGTACACGGTCGATTCAAAAATGATATAATCCCCTTTTTTCAAATTTTTGCCCACAGCCTTGCTGGCACTGAGCACGGGCCGCAAGTCAGGATTTTTGTGCTCGTCGATTGGGGTCGGTACTGCCACTACGTGGAAGTGTGCTTTTTTAAGATCTTCTGGATTTGCAGTAAATTCAATATCTGCGCCTTCAAAAGCTTCGCTTTCGAGTTCGCGGGAAGGATCAATTCCTTGTTTCATCATTTCAATCCGCCGTTCGTTGATATCGAAACCGATTACACTGAACTTACGCGCAAATACTAAGGCCAGCGGCAAGCCCACATAGCCGAGTCCAATTACAGAAATTTTCTTCTTTTTTTCAAGTAGCTCTTGGTGCATTGTTGAACGATTTTGTTTGTAAAAACCTTAAAATAGTTCTTCAGACAAGGAGGAAAGCACCTTTCAAAAATCAAAAGAATTCAGCTACTGCTTCGCAAATGTAAGCCAGCATTTCTTCATCCATTTCTGTGTGTATAGGCAATGAAATCACCGATTGGCAAAGCATTTCTGTCACGGGTAATTCGCTGATTTCATTTACCATTGCTGTTTTGTAAGCTTCTTGTTTGTACAATGGCACAGGATAATAAATCATCGTTGGAATCCCCTTGCTTTGCAAATGCGCTTGCAATTGATCGCGCCGTCCATCTTTTACCAATAAGGTATATTGATGAAAAACATGGGTTGAATTATATTGCCGTTTGGGTATTTGTAGTTGTTCAATATGCTGAAAAGCATGATCATAATAGGAAGCTGCTGCCTGTCGGGCCGCTGCATACTCGTCCAAATGTTTCAATTTCACATCCAGAATTGCCGCTTGAATGGTGTCTAAACGAGAATTCACACCAATCATATCGTGGTAGTAGCGCTTCACCTGACCGTGATTCGCAATCATGCGACACTTACGCCCCAATTCTTCATCATTGGTATAAATTGCACCGCCATCGCCATAAGCACCAAGATTTTTGGAAGGATAAAACGAAGTACAGCCAATATGACCGATGGTTCCGGTTTTGACTTGCCGACCATCGCTAAAGGTATAATCCGCACCAATCGCCTGGGCGTTATCTTCGATCACCCATAAATTATACTTTTTCGCAACTTCCATTAGGGATTCCATGTCGCAGCTTTGCCCGAATAGATTCACCGGCACAATGGCTTTCGTGCGTGGCGTGATGGCTGCTTCCGCAATCTCGGCAGTCAAATTAAATGTATCAGGATCAACATCTACCATCACAGGCTTGAGACGCAGCAAGGCAATTACTTCAGCTGTTGCCACATACGTAAAGGCTGGCACAATCACTTCATCACCCGGCTGCAAATCCACTGCCATCATAGCAATTTGGAGTGCATCGGTGCCATTGGCACAAGGAATGACGTGCTTTGCACCAAGATAAGCCTCCAGGTTGCGCTGAAATTCATGAACCTTAGGGCCATTGATAAAAGTAGTTGTATCTAACACTTCCTGAATACCCGCGTCCACTTCATCCTTTATCTTGAGATATTGGGTACGCAAGTCCACCATTTGAATTTGTAGGGCCGTTTTTTCCATGGGTATCATAAGTTTATAAAATTGAAAGGCTTTATTTTTAAAACCTTCATTTATTTCTCATTCAATCTTCGCAACACTTTTTGAGCAATTGTCTCACCAATCGCCAGCGAAGCGGTAGCCGCCGGAGAAGGCGCATTGCAAACGTTGATGATATTTTTATCTTCAAATATCAAAAAATCATCAATTATATTGCCTTCAGCATCACACGCCATTGCGCGTACGCCTGCGCCACCAGGACGCAAATCTTCTGATTGTATTTCCGGCACGAGTTTTTGCAGCGACTTGACGAACGCGCTTTTAAAATAGGAGCGCCGCATCTCTTCCAATCCGTCTCGCCAATATTTGGCTGCAATTTTCCGAAATCCTGGAAATGATAATGTTTCAAAAAACTCTTTCCGATCAAAATCCCATCGGCTGTAACCTTCGCGCTTGAAAGCTAGTACTGCATTGGGTCCTGCTTCTATGCCACCCTCAATCATACGCGTGAAATGTACTCCCAGAAACGGGAATTTGGGATTGGGGGTCGGATAAATCAAATTGCGCACTAAATATTGCTTCTCTGGAATAAGCTCGTAATACTCCCCTCTAAAAGGCAGTATTTGAATGCTTCGGCTTGCCTGCCGATAGGCATGGTGCGAAACGGTCATGTTCGCTACTTTATCCGAATACAAGCCCGCGCAATTGACCACTATTTTTGACCGCGCTTCTGCGGATTGGCTTATCACAACGCATTCTACGTCGCCCTGAATAATTTGTTGCACTTTTGCACCAAAAAAAGCCGTCGCGCCCCGCTGTTCAACGATTTCAAGGTATTTTTCTGCTACTTTTTTATAGTTGATGATGCCTGCCTGCGGTACCCATATTGCTTCCACGCCACCTTTGGCATAGGGTTCAATTTCCAGCAGTTCTTCACGTCCGACTTTTCGGAGTTCTTTCATCCCATTGGCGATGCCTCGTTGCAAAATCTCATCGAGCTTGGCTTGTTCGGCAGCATTCGTTGCGACGATAATCTTACCGCAAATATCGTAAGGAATGCCCTGCTTTTCAGCAAATTCAAGCATCAGCTTGTATCCTCGTTGGCAATGCACCGCACGCGTTCCACCAGGTTTGTAATAGATGCCGGAGTGAATCACGCCGCTATTATGCCCCGTTTGGTGTCGCGCTACACCATTTTCTTTTTCAAGCATACAAATTTTCAAATCCGGTCGTCGTTCCAACAATTGGTAGGCCGTTGCCAAACCAACAATTCCTGCCCCGATTATAGTCACATCATACATAGCAGTTTTTCAATCTTTCGACCATAACAGCAGCGGTTTCGGATTGTACTTGCTCCAATCAAGCGTCACTGCTTCTTCTTCAGAATAAATCAAATATCGAACTTTCCGATGAATCAAATCCTCGGCTTTATCTACTAAATTTAATAAATATGATTTATCAATATTACCAATAAAAATCAAGTCTATAATCCTGCTATCCAATCCTTTAGAAAAATCACCCACGAGAAACACTTGTCGTACCTCTCCCAAGCGTTCGATCACCTCTTCTACGATGCGATCCAATCCCACATATTTGAGTAAAATATTATGTACTTCTTTGAATAATGGGTGATGCGTATTTGCTTGAAAAATTTTCTTATTTCCATCCAGGCGCGACTCCAACATCCCGGCCTCTTCAAACCGATTTAATTCTAATCGAATCGCATTGGAAGATTCACCAAATTCGCTTTCCAAGCTGCGAAGATAGGCAGTTGCATTGCTATTCAAAAAGAACTTGAGTAGCAGTTTTATGCGCGTTTTTGATGAAATTAATGTTTCTATCATTTGAGTAACAAAATTACTCAATCTATAAAAATGTGCAAGCAATTTTAGTTTTTTAACATTTGAAAAGTTCGAAAATGAAAAGCCCGGATCAGTGAAATCACCAATCCGGGCGCTTTATGCAGCGAAATGATTATTTAATCTTTTGCAGGTATTGTTTTCATTGTAATCTGCGCTATTGCTTGCTCCATCGTAATTTTATTGCTATCATAGCTCTCAAGAACAGACTTTTTGACGGAAATTTCCACTCTGTCGGGAATATCACAATCCTCACAAGTGTTCAAGTCTAATTTGAATATAAGTAATTCATTAGCAGGCAATTTGCGCACCGTCCGACCATACTCAATGACATTTCGCTTAAATTCCTCGATGAATTTCGGGTAGGCTGTTGTAAGTTTTTCCTTCCATTCTTTTTCTTCATCTGTTTCATTTTCATCAGGTTTCGGTTTATTCTGTCCTTGACTTTTTCTACCTGTAACTGCCCTTTCATAAGCTTCAAGAGTGTAAGTGAAGTTATAAGTCCCTTGCGCCCATTGCCCCATGTACGCCCAAAATTCATTTCATAAACCACCCCTAAGCCATCGATCCGCTCATAATTTGGATCGTTATAAAGTCTAAATGTTTCAGACAAATCACCTTGATACAATCTGTGAAAAATAGAACCCAGCAACTCTAATTCTGTATCTTTTTTATTTGTCACGATATGCTCGGTGAATTTTATTTGTCCTTCCAACTGCGTTTTAGAAAGTTTACCAGTTCGATATTCATCAAGCGCAGTTTTGCTGATTTCTGCACTGAATTCCTTTAGAGTTTTATCTGGTTTCTCTTCTTTATCTTTATCCGAATCAAGAGGGCTAACAGCAGCTACGGTTGGAAAGCTTAATAGTCCACCAAATCTTTGATGTTTCCCAAGCAAGGCATAACGCAGTAGTACCTTTTCATCGGGCTTTAGCTGGCTCAACAACTGCGCGTAGTCTGTGATAAAAATTTTCATCGCTTCTTTCGTTTTCGTACGCAAAGCATTATTGAGGCTGTCCAGATTAATAGGTTTATCCGTTGTTTTTCCAAGCCTGTAAACCCCATCTTCGTTCCAAGTCGGAGGAAGGATAACCTGCCTATCCAGTGCCAGGTTAGAAAGCACTCCCCCATAAATGGTAAACATGGCGCCATGTCCTTCAATATAAGTGCCTTCTACATTATTTCCATGCAAGCCAAATTCTTGATCCATTAAAGTTGATAGAATATTCTCTGCCACTTCTATATCGCGCTTCATGCGGTCGTTGTCTTGTGCGTAACTGATGCCCGTGATGAGCACCAGAATCCCAAGCAAATAATTTTTCATATTCGTATTCATGTTGAATAATTTAGAATTGTTAATTGTTAGAATCCAGATAATTGTCAATTTATTCGCCCGTAACGGTGCGCTCGAATGCATTCTTGAATAAAGCTTCCGTCCTCGGCGATTGAGTTCCATATTTTGATTGATCATTACAAAATTGTTTTCGATGGCTTTCAAATCTTCTGCCCGTACCTGCTGCCAGTTGCTCCAAAGCTGATTCAGCATATAGCGTAATTCCTGCTGCTGTGACAATTGCATATCCTGAACGAACGCTGCCAATTCGGGATATTTTTTCTTAAATTCTGCACCGGCCATAGTTTTAAGCTGATTTTCGTAACTCACTTGCTTCGCCGACCACTGCCGTGTCCATTGTGCTTGCATTGCATCCTGATTAGCAACTAGTTGTGCTTGCAATAATGACTGAATAGAATCCAATTGCTCAAACAAAAGTTGATTATTGGCGGCAATGGCGTTTTCGACTATTTCAGGATTCATAGGCGCTCCCGTCTGATCAGCTTGTTTTGGCGCTTTGCCAAAGGCAATGACCATACCGCCTTCGTGTGTCTGAATGCTAACATTAGTGGCAATCAGCAATAATAAGATGGCCGCCGCTGCTGCCGTGATTGCCATAGGCAACCAGCGACGACGTATCGAATGGGATGATGAAATCTTCACGATTGGTGCAACAGGCTCTACATCAGGCAGTTTTGACAATACCTCACGCGTTTGTTGCAAGGCATTCAATTCCTCTTGGGCTTCAGGATTATTCCTGAGCCAGCGTTCTACCTCTTTTTTGTCTGCCTCGTTCAGTTCGTCGTAGAGATAGTCCATCAATCGACTCTTAATCAATTCTTTATCCATGGCAAATTTCTTTTGAGGCGCAATTGCTTAATAAAATTTTCTTTAAATTTTCCAACCCGTAGTACAGACGCGACTTCGCGGTGTTTTCAGAAATGTCCAATACTTCGGCGATTTCTCTAAACTTCAATCCTTCATATTCTTTCATAATCAATAAGGTTCTTTGGTCTTCCGGCAATTTTTGTAACGCATTCAAAACCAGTCGAGTAACCTCTTCGCGCTGATATGCCTGATCAGGCCCTCCGGTGATATTTGAATCACGTTTCCGGGATAGGCTTCTTTTAAAACCCGCTGTTGCCGCTGCCGCCGATGTTCCTGATGGCATTGGTTGATCACTGTGCGGTAGAGCCAGATTTCAAACTTTGCAGGTTCATTCAGCGAATGAAAATGCCGCTGCATCGCCAAAAATGACTGCTGGCAAACTTCCAGGGCGCATCTTCTTCCGCAAAATACTTCCAGGCGATATTATACACGCGCTTGTACCACTGATTGAACAGTTGATTCATCGCGCGTGTGCTGCCGTCCCGGGCTTTTTCGATCAATTGTAGAGTCTGCTTATCCACTAATCCGTTTTAAGAGTCTGGGTGAAAATCTTTGATTGAAAGATTCTGTGGTTTTAAAAAAGTTTTATGGAAGGTAGAATTTTTTTAGAAAGATGTTTTCTGATAGGACACTGATTTTTAAGATATTGAAGATTTTTTAGGATTTTTTCTTTAACACCTGAGAACTTAATGCTTTACAGACTTAGGTGAACTAAGGTGTCTTAGGCGGTTAAAAAATCATAATAATTCAGTGTGCCATTCTATTGGTACAAAACCTTGAATATCCGAAACTTTTGAATGTCAATCGAACCAAAAGTCATATCTTTGCGTTCCCAAACCTGAAACTTCCAACTTGAAACTAAATAAAAAGTGACGCCAAAAACAGTAGCATTTCACACCTTGGGCTGCAAGCTCAATTACTCGGAGACCTCCGCCATCGGCAGGCTCTTTGAGCAGGCAGGCTATGCGGAAGTAGAATTCGAGCAAGGGGCAGATATTTACGTGATCAACACTTGTTCTGTCACTGATTTCGCTGATAAGAAATGCCGCAATATTGTGCGTCGGGCCTTGAAATTTTCGCCAAATGCAAATGTGGTCGTTGTTGGTTGTTATGCACAATTAAAACCGCAGGAAATTTCAGAAATTCCGGGTGTTGATTTGGTGTTGGGTGCTGCTGAAAAGTTTAGAATCCTCGATTATATTGATGATTTGTCGAAAGCACCGGGCAAAGGCATGATGCGTGCCGGAGAAATTCGTGAAGTGAAGGACTTTGTGAACGCCTTTTCATTTGGTGATCGCACACGTTCGTTTTTGAAAGTACAGGACGGTTGTGATTATAAATGCTCGTTTTGTACCATTCCATTAGCCAGAGGCAAAAGCCGTAGCGATACGGTGGAAAGCGTAGTAGCCAATGCACAGAAAATTGCGGATATGGGCGTAAAGGAAATCGTGCTGACGGGCGTCAATATTGGTGATTTTGGCAATGGAACAGAAGTTATCGAAGGCACGAAACCAAAGAAAGAGGCGCTATTTATTGACCTCATTCGGGAATTGGATAAAGTGGAAGGCATTCGTCGTTTTCGCATTTCTTCTATCGAGCCGAATTTATGTACGGATGAAGTGATTGAATTCGTAGCGCAATCCGAGCGTTTTGCACCGCATTTTCATATTCCACTGCAATCGGGCAATAACAAGCAACTCCAACAAATGCGCCGCCGCTACAAGAGCGAACTCTACGCCGAGCGCGTCGCCAAAATCAAATCGCTCATGCCGCATGCCTGCATTGGTGTGGATGTGATCGTCGGCTTTCCGGGCGAGACCGAGGAAGATTTTTTAGAAACCTATCGTTTTATCAACGAATTGGATATTTCTTACCTGCACGTATTCACTTATTCCGAGCGCCCGAACACGCCTGCCGCTGAAATGCTTGACATCGTGCCGATGGAAGAACGCCGCCGCCGCAATCAAATGCTTACCATTCTAAGCGAGAAAAAGCGCCGCTATTTTTACGAACAGCATTTGGGTCAGACGCGGCCAGTATTATTTGAACAGCATCCTGACAAAAACTTAATGTCCGGCTTCACCGATAATTATATCAAAATTGAAGCGCCGCTGGACGAAGCCTTGTTGAATGAAATTGCGGAAGCAGAATTGTTGGAGTTTACAGCTGCCGGGAATGTGGCGATAGAATTGCCCATCATTGTTTAGAATATTTTTTATTGCTGATGCTTGCAGCCAATTTGAAAACGAAGTTCATTCCTACTCCTTGATACTAAAAGAGTCGGTTTATATTCTCCGAGAACCAATTTTGACTCTTCTAGAATCCAATTACATTCTCCGAGATACCTCTTCGACTCTTTAAGAATCGAATTTCACTCTTTAAGAACCAAGTTAGATTCTTCGAGCATCCAATTATATTCTCTGAGAGCCTAATTAGACTCTCTAAGAATCCAATTGCACTCTTTGAGATACCATTTTCTCTTTAAAGGAATCCAAGCCAAAGCTTTATCATCCTTGATCGTTTATTTTCAATTACTTATCGTGAAAAATGACATGGATTGGTGCTAATTATTAAATTCGTTTATAAAAACACTAAAACCTCATGCTCAAATTCTTCCGCAATATCCGCCGCCGCCTGCTCGAGTCGGGCAGCAGCGCCCGGTCATATAGGACGGGTTATGGGTAGAAAAATATTTTTCAATCACAGCCCCGTGCCTTTAGGTACGGATTATAAAATTCCACAATGGCAAATATTTACACGAAAAATCACATTCCAGACATAAGCCATACCTAATGGCATGGTTATCTGGTATAATTATATTTTTCTACCGATAATTTGTCCCTAGCGGGACAGTATAAAAACAAAACCGAAACCCATGCTCAAATTCTTCCGCAATATCCGCCGCCGCTTGCTCGATTCGGGCAGCTTGAGAAAGTACTTCGTTTACGCCATCGGTGAAATTCTGCTGGTGGTCATTGGTATTCTCATTGCTTTGCAAGTCAATACTTGGAATCAGCACCGAATAAATCGCATTAATGAGAAATATTCTCTACACCAACTTATGAGCGATCTTGCTGCGGATAGCTTATCATTATACGGACTAAAAAAACGCATGGAAAAAGCTGATACATTAATTAATGCTCTCGTAAAAGAGCTGAATACCGATGATAATCAGCAGGAATTTAATTTGGCTCTTCGAAACTATATCAATCATGTGTGGGCGGCTCTTTTTTATGTCGAGCACAATTCAACCTATAATGAAATGATGTCAACTGGAAAGCTTGGTGTTATTGCCGACCCCAAGCTGCGGAATAAAATATTGGTCTTGTATTCTAACTTGAGTCTTTTAAAGGAATTATTATTTCAAAATAATGAATTTTTGATGCCGATTGATCGTTCGTTGACCGCCGATCGGGGAATGGCTAAATTTTTAGAAACACAAAAACCTGTCTTTTCTCTCTACATTTCAGAGGAGGCTGTTTATGAATTAAAAGCCCTAAAACCAGAATTAGAAAGCGATGCTGCGAATTGGTATTGGGCAGTTAAAGACGTGCTGCCTGCAATTGATGCACAATTGCTTGAATTAAGAGAAATGATTGCGGAAGTAGATCATTATTTAAAGAAAGGAAAAATAATTAAATTAAAAAACGAAACCATATATGCTCAAATTCTTCCGCAATATCCGCCGCCGCCTGCTTGAGTCGGGCAGCAGCGTCCCTTAGGGACGAGTTATGGGTAGCGGTGAATTATTTTAAAACGTACCGTGCCGTTAGGTACGGATTATAAAATTTCGTAATGGAAAATATTTGCACAAAAAATCACATCATAGAGATAGACCATACCTAACGGCATGGTTATCCGGGAATAATTATATTTTCTACCAATAATTTGTCCCGCTGGGACATCATAAATAATAAAATCTAAAACCTTATGCTCCGTTTCTTTCGCAATATCCGCCGCCGCCTGCGCAGTTCGGGCAAAGTGCAAAATTATTTGCTTTACGCCATCGGAGAAATTCTGCTGGTGGTTATTGGTATTTTGATTGCTTTGCAGATTAATAATTGGAATGGCAATCGGCAATTAAAAGCAAAAATTGATTCCACCTTATTGGATATAAGAGAAGATTTGGTGCAGGATACAGCTGCGTTGAAACAATGCCTTGCCATCAGAAAGCAAGATTTAGAAGCACAAAAAAAGGTCATAAAAGTACTTCGGGAAAAGCAGCCACTTACCGATCAAGTTTACCATGATTTGTCTAGAGTAATGTTAAAACGAACAATTTACTTAGTTCGAGATGGATTTGACTTACTGAAGGAAATAGGATTGAGCAATCTGGATGATAAAACGCTGAGAAATTCATTAGTAAAATATTATGGCAGAAATCAGGTGGACATAGGAACTGAAATTGCCGATGATGATTTTGAATTTAGAGAAGCCTGGCTTCCTTATGTACGTGAAAAATTCAAAGAATGGGATTTCGACAAAGTAGCCATCCCAATCGATGATGCAGAAATTTTGAATGATCCCTCCTTACTAACTTCTTTAAAAATGAATTTGAATAACCTGAATGGAACGATTGAAGCACTTGAAACGGCTACTTCCTCTGCTGAAAAACTTATCCAACTAATAGACAATAAATCAATTCAATAAATGCTCAAATTCTTCCGCAATATCCGCCGCCGCCTGCTTGGTTCGGGCAAAGTGCAAAATTATTTGCTTTACGCCATCGGGGAAATTCTGCTGGTAGTGATTGGTATTTTGATTGCTTTGCAGATTAATAATTGGAATGAAAAGCGCAAGCATGAGCAACGATTTCGAGTGACCCTGGAGCAGATACACACCTCTATTAAAGAGGATACGGAAATAGCACGTTTTGTGTTAAATACGCAACAACAGCAGATTGATTTGATTGACCAGATATTGACTGATCCTGATAAGTTTAATCCTTATAGCTTGTTATATATTCTATTTTACTTAGATGCAAAACCGCGTATTTATAGCTCCGAGACTAAGCATCTTCTTTCGGCTTTAGAATTCAATCCAAATAATACCAAGCAAAATGAATTAGCTAAACAGATCACCAGTTATGTAAATAATGAATCCTGGGATTTTAGTAAAGATCAATGGGCGGCAAAGAACTTTATCATTCCACTACTGGAAGAAGCAGGCATTCCAGCCTATCCCTCCTCTTTCGCCTATTCAGCACTTTGGGATTTTAAAAATGTAGATACGACTTTTTTTAGTGACCAGCATCTCTTAACGGCTCGAGCTTTAGTAAAAACCACCATGTTCCGCAGTGCTTTAAAATCTTTAAAAGTCGTAAAGCAAGAACTCAGTGCCGCCGCTTTAAACAATAGTATCGCAGATGGTCAATCGATCATAAATGCCATAAAAGCTTATTATCCTGAAGTGCGCTTGCGCTTTGACGATATGGGCATACTTGGCACAGCTTTCGAGACCGGCTATAATCAATCCATTCCAATGACGCTGACGAATGCACAGGAAGGTATTTGGGAAATCGACACTTACCTGAAGCAAGGAACCGTGAAATTCCGTACCCGAAATAGCTGGAATCAGAATTGGGGTGGTGATACCTTTCCCAAAGGTACTACCGTGTGGTACGGCGCTGATATTTCAGTAGAAGCGGGAAACTATCATATCGTGCTCCATTTGACACAAAACACTTATGAATTCATCAAAAAAGAACCATAATGCTTCGTTTCTTTCGCAATATCCGCCGCCGCCTGCTCGATTCGGGCAGTTTGAGAAAATACTTCGTTTACGCCATCGGTGAAATATTATTAGTAATGATAGGTATTTTACTTGCCCTTCAAGTGAATAACTGGAATCAAAATGTAAAGACAAAGCAATTAGAAAAACAATACCTCTTAAATTTAAAAACGGAATTCCAGTTGAATTTAGAAGAGTTGGAGAGGGTCAAAAAACACAGGCAGAGCGTTCTTAGGGACCAGGAAATCCTAATGGCATTATGCGGAACAGAAACTCCTGACATCTCAAGCGATTCGATAAATAAACTACTCGATAATGCTGTTTTCGTTTATATCACCTATTTTTTTAATGCGAGCACTCCGGTGCTAGAGGAGATCAAAAGCTCTGGGAATTTTGTAAATATTTCTAACCCGAAATTAAGGTTTTATCTCAATACATGGGAATCAAAAACAAGCTATATGCAGGGTTCTGAAAAGGAGTATTTGGGTTACAGGAATGAATTGCTGCAATTAATCAACAAACGAGGCTCTATGAAGGAAATCGCACAGGTGAACCCTTTCCAGAAGATAGATGGGTAAATTTTCAACTACCAATAAAGATATTTTGCAAATCCTCGAAGCAGGCAATTTATTATTACTAATGTACGCCGACACCTTTGTCTTTGAAAAATTGCTTATGCTATTGTCAAAGAGCACATTGATAATATCCTATCATTGATTAACAAGGAACTAAACTAAACCCATGCTCCGTTTCTTCCGCAATATCCGCCGCCGCCTGCTCGATTCGGGCAGCTTGAGAAAGTATCTCGTTTACGCCATTGGTGAAATATTCTTAGTAATGGTAGGTATTTTATTAGCACTTCAAGTAAATAACTGGAATAAAGACAGGCTTGATCGTCAAAGAGAGAATCAATTTCTCAACCAAATTCATAAAGAGTTTGAAATCAATAAAGTACAGTTGCAACAAATTACTGCCTATAATCAAGAAACAGCTGATTATTGTAACAAGCTCATTGATCTAATGCCGATTGACCTGACGACGGTTAATTTAGATTCCTTAGGTCTGTATATTGGAAAAAGTGGACTGTGGTGGACATTTGAGCCTTCAGAAGGGAGTATTGACGCTTTAATTAATACCTCTTCATTTGAGGTTATTTCTGACGAGGAATTAAAAAATTTTATTGGTAAAATGGAAAGGTCTTGTTGGTGATTACATGAATACTGAAAAATAATGATGGAACATTTAAATCAAATATACAATCCTTTCCGCGATAAAAATTTTCCAAGGAATCAAAATCACGAGCGAGGGTATAATCTAAAAGACCCAAGAATGGATCTTTCTTTCCAAAACCTTTGAATTTGAAAATCAAATCAAACGCAGGAAAACAATGTTGGACAATACGCTTGTCCAGAGCAATCGCCAAACGGTACAACAAACCATCGAGGATATATTGAGACGCACAAAACAATAACCATCTAAAACACTTCCATCTATGCTCCAATTCTTCCGCAACATCCGTCGCCGACTGCTCGATTCGGGCAGCTTGAGAAAGTATCTCGTTTATGCTATTGGTGAAATCCTGCTGGTAGTTATTGGTATTTTGATTGCTTTGCAAATTAATACTTTGAATAATGATCGGATAGATCGTAAAAAAGAAAAAGAAACCATTAAAGCGATTTATAATGAATTGGAAGCCAATCGACAATATTTAGAAACTTTAAAGAAGTTGAAGTAAGAAAGACAGCATCAATGCTGAAGTTAGCGGGCTATTTAGGTCCGAAACCCGAGCCAATTGTTTTAGATAGTTTTTATTTCTGGTTTGAAAATGGGAGATGTGCCACCATTTGCACCGAAAATGCCATATTATCAGAGGTTATTAATTTGATAAATTTCAACTGATTCAAGATGATAGCCTCAAAAATATCCTTACAGATTATCAGGCACAGCTGCACAAGTTGGAGGAGGACTATCAATATCGAATAGATTATTGGAAAATGATAATAAGTCCCTACAAAATGAATCATTTAAGTGTTTATCAAACCATTAGATTTTATCCAGAATTTAAAGTTTTACCTGCCAGTAAATTTGAATGGGACATCAAGCAGGTAATGGCAGACCCTCTTTTTGAAAATATTGTAATGGATGTTTATTCCTACGCTGCTAATCAAGTAGATAGGCTGAATGGGTATCTTGATTTGATTGATTCTATCAAAGCGCATATTGTAGCTGATGCTAAAAAGTAAATAAAACGAAAAACCCATGCTCCAATTCTTCCGCACCATCCGCATTTCTTCAGAAGTTCCTGTTTAGATTTTTGTCAAAATTTAAACCCAGTTCCCTTTTCCAAAGCTTCTTATTGTTATTTTTGCTAAATTGAATTTGCTTTGGAATGTAACTATTCCATCATATTGTCGTTCATAACATAGTCGTATTGCGATATCCGAAGGATTCCTACGGAAAATGAAATTTTTTCTTATGAAAAATTTGTTGATTTTGTTGTTCGTAGCCACCGCTTCTTTTTCTTTTGGGCAAACGGTGGAAGAATTGGAACAGCAACTCAAAGAAACTTTTGACAATAAAGAACGCCTGAACATCCTCTATGAATTGGCGAACAAATCCCTGAGTCTGGAATGCTGAAAAAGCAGAGGGCTACGGCAAGCAAGCTCATAATCTGGCTACCAGCTTGAAAAACAATGGAACGGCGGCGCAAACTGCCTTTGTGATCGCCAGCGCTTTTTGAGCGGCAGCGCGAAACACGAAAATGTAGATATTTCGTTAAAAACCGCCTATAACTATGCCAAGCAAGCGGGCGATTCTGACCTGATTATCAAAAGTGTAGATAAGCGAGGACGCTGTGGACAAGAGAGAATCCGAGGCAAGCGGCGAATATTTATGAGGAAGCTTTTGAGTATTTTAGCTCAAAAGGAACGAGTATCACCGATTTTGAGCGCAAGTCCGAAATGCAAAATCCTAAGATTGAACGCGAAAAACGCGACCTGGAAACCCAGAAAAATCAGTTGGAATCTGGGGATATAACTGCTTTGATGAGCGAGGCGGAGACCAATTGAGCACCGATAAAACGGTACTGAAGAACGCCAAACCGAGTTGGTGAAAGCCAAGCAAAAAGTGGAACAGGAAACTGACGAAAAGAGGAAGCGCTTACCACGATTTCGGAAGAAAAGGAAAAGGGACCGCGCTTGCGCAAGAGAAAGAAGCACAAGTCAAGCAATTGTCTCGAAGCATTAGAGCAGCAAGCCGCTGCTGACGTTGCGCGTACAATTGGCAGAAGCAGAATTGTCAAAAGAGCGCAGCCAAAATATGCGCAATATGGCGATTGGGGAGCAGCGTTTCTGTTACTGATTTCACTTTTGACTTATGGGCGTTATCGTTCAAGCCGTCGCTCTAAAAAAACCCTGGAAGAGAAAAATAAAATTATCGAGCAAGAGCGCGAAAACTCTGAAAATTTGCTACTCAATATCCTGCCCAAGTCAATTGCAGATGAACTAAAGCAATTTGGCAAGGCGCGCGCCCAGAAATTTGAACAGGCGACGGTGTTGCTGGCGGATTTTAAAAATTTCACCAAAATAGCCGAAAAGCTTGACCGGAGGAATTGGTCAATGAATTGGACAGATGCTTCAAGGCTTTTGACTTCATCATTCAGCAATATCCTGATATTGAGAAAATTAAAACCATCGGCGATGCCTATATGTGCGCCAGTGGTTTGACCAATCGTTCCACTTTCCTGATAGTATTGTGCGGGCTGGTTTGGAGATGCAACAGTTTTTAGAAGAACACAAACAAGAGAACATCCGCATGGGTAAGCTCTTCTTCGAGGCACGCATTGGCATTCATATCAACTGGTAGTAGCTGGCGTGGTGGGTGTAAAATTCGCTTACGATATCTGGGGAGATACCGTGAACATTGCTGCCCGCATGGAAGCCAACCGTGAAGAAGGTCAGATCAACATTTCTCAAACGACGTATCAATGGGTAGCCAATCGATTCGGAGTGTCAATATCGCGGCAAGGTCGATGCTAAAAATATGGGCGCGGTTGATATGTATTACGTGAAGCGAGAATTGGTGGAGCGGTGGCGGTTTGATAATTCCTGATTTGAATTGTAAATAGAATGCAGTAAATTGCCGCGAATCCGCATTTTCATGAAAAGACGCAGCAATATTATACAAAGGAAGAATATTTCGATTTATTGAAGCATCCGAAGTCAAGATTGAATACCGTGATGGCTACATCGAAGCAATGGCGGGCGCACCTTCCTAACCATAATATACTTTCAGGGAATTTTCGAGCAGAATTACATTTCAAGTTAAGGGAAACTGATTGTGTGGTTTATGACAGCGATCAAGCGGTGCGGATTGAAAAATACAATTGCTATGTTTTCCCGGATGCTTCGGTCGTTTGTGGTAGACGGGAATTTGAAGATGAGAAGAAATTGCGTTTAAAAAATCCCTTTTTAATTATCGAAGTTTTATCTGAAAGCACTGAAGCTTATGACCGGGGCGAGAAGTTTAGCTTTTACCGTTCTTTGCCATCTTTCAAAGAGTATGTGCTGATTCATTCTAACAAAATTTGGGTTGAAAGTTTCTATCGTGAAGAATCCAATCTTTGGCGCATTTCTACCGTTTCTAATCTTCATGAAAATATTCATTTGTATTCTCTGAACCTCGACATTCCTGTTCAGCAGCTTTACTCAAAAACGGAAGATATATTTTAAAACTTTCTGTTGGAAAAAAGAAACTTAGTGCTCTGCAAAAGTGTTTACTTTTTGCTTTTCCAAAATCACAGCTAACTAATAACATTAATTTCCGTGAGTTTCAGCTTACTTCCCTTGTACCGACAGGCGATCAGCCGCAAGCAATCGAACAATTAACAGCGGGCATCCTTTTGCTGGTGAACCGGCACAAGTGCTGCTATGGCGTTACTGGCTCTGGCAAGACCTTTACGATGGCGAACGTCATTTCGGCGCTTGAATCGTCCAACCTGGTATTGACGTATAACAAAACCCTGACAGCCCAGTTGTACGGGAGTTTCGAGAGTTTTTCCCGGATAATGCGGTCGAATATTTGCTTCCATATTAAGGATTATTACCAACCTGAAGCTTATATTTCCGCAACTGATACTTTTATAGAAAAGACCTTTCGATCAACGAAGAAATTGACAAATTGCGCCCTGCGGGTTACGCCTGCCTTGCTTTCCGGTCGGCGAGATATTATTATTGTGGCATCGGTTTCCCTGCATTTACGGTATGGGTAATCCCGAGGACTATAAAAGCAGCATTATCCGCATTCACAAAGGTCAGACGCTTTCGCGCAATGCCTTTCTTTACAGCCTCGTGGATAGCCTTTATGCTCGCACGGAAATTGAGTTTAAACGCGCCACCTTTCGTGTGAAAGGAGATACGGTGGATATTAATTTGCCTTATGTGGACTACGGCTATCGAGTCGTGTTTTTTGGTGATGAAATTGAAGCGATTGAAATGCTGGAAATCGAAAGCGGCAAGCGGATTGACAGTATGGAAAACGCTGCGATTTTCCCGGCGAATTTGTATGTAGCGCCTAAAGAGCGCATGAATTCAATCATTCACGATATTCAGGATGAATTGTACGGGCAAGAAAAATACTTCGAACGCGAAGGTAAGTACTTGGAAGCCAAGCGCATACACGAGCGCACGACTTTTGATGTGGAAATGATGAAAGAACTCGGCTATTGCAATGGCGTAGAAAATTATTCTCGTTTTTTCGATGGTCGAATTCAAGGCACGCGCCCTTCTGTCTCTTAGATTATTTTCCTGATGATTATTTGATGATCGTAGATGAAAGCCATGTAACGATTCCGCAAGTGCGAGGGATGTACGGCGGCGACCGCGCGCGCAGTTGAGTCTGGTCAATTATGGTTTCCGCCTGCCTTCGGCGATGGATAATCGACCTTTAAATTTCACCGAGTTTGAAAGCCTGATCAATCAAGTAATCTACGTCAGCGCAACGCCCGGCGATTATGAAGTGGAACAAACGGGTGGCGAGATAGCGGAGCAAATTGATTCGTCCGACGGGCTTATTGGATCCGCCGATTGATGCGAGGCCGAGTATCAATCAAATTGACGATTTGTTGGAAGAAATTGATGAACGCATCAAGCGCCAGGAACGAGTATTGGTAACGACTTTGACCAAACGAATGGCCGAAGAATTGACTAAATATTTAGTAAAATTGAATATCAAAGTCCGTTATATCCACTCCGAAGTGGACACAATGGAGCGTGTAGAAATTATACGCGACTTGCGCCTCGGCGAATTCGATGTATTGGTTGGTGTGAATCTTTTGCGCGAAGGCTTGGACTTGCCGGAAGTATCGCTGGTAGCGATTTTGGATGCTGATAAAGAAGGATTCTGCGCAGTGACCGCTCGCTCACGCAGACCGCCGGGCGTGCCGCGCGTAACGTGAATGGTTTAGTTATTTTTATGCAGATAAAGTAACCGATTCGATGCAACGCACGATTGACGAGACCAATCGCCGCCGGGTAAAGCAAACTGCTTATAACGAAGAGCACGGCATCACGCCGCGCACCGTAAGCAAAACCCGCGAAGAAATCCTCAATCAAAAATCCATTCTCGACATTCGCGGCAAGAACAGAGCTTATATCGAGCCGGAAACACCGAGCCTTGCTGCCGACCCCATCATCGGCTACCTGACACGCGACCAGATCGAAAAAATGATCGCCGATACCGAAAGCAATATGAAAAAGCCGCCAAAGACCTTGATTTTATTGCGGCAGCCCAACATCGGGATGAGTTGTTTGCCCTGCGGGAGAAGTTGAAACGGCGGTGTAGTGAATTAGGTGATAAATTGAAAATTTAGCTTATTTTTATCAAAATTCTTTTTATGAACCTAATAGAAGAATATATTGAAATCAATCCTAAAGTGATGATGGGAAAGCCCCGTTATTAAAGGAACTCGTATTACGGTAGAATTGATTTTAGAAAAACTTTCCGTCGGCGAATCTTTCCAAGAAATTTTGATGAGCATCCACGCTTACGACAAGAACACATCCTTGCTGCGCTTGCTTTTGCAACTGCCACATTAAAAAATGAAGTCCTAATCCCAATTGCTAAGGTGGCATGAACTTCATTGCTGATGAAGGTTTGGACAAGACTTTAGTAATGCTACTTAGAGCATCAGGGCATGATGTGTTCTATTTTGCTGAAGAAGCGCAAAGCACAGACGACGAGACTATTTTAGATTTTGCAAATAAGGAAAATAGAATTTTACTCACCAGAGATAAAGACTTCGGCGAATTGATCTATCGCTTCGGTTGCTGCACAAAAGTTAATCCAACATTTCATTGTTATCCAACCTGGCGGTGCACGCATCAAAAACTTGTAAAGCTTTTATAAAATAATAGAAGCTGAAAACGGCGGTGTGAGGTTTAACGGTTTCGGGCTTTGCGTTCGGCGGGTTTTCAAAGCACAAAACTGTCAACCAGCACTGAACTTTGATAGATGCACTATGCTTGATTTAACTACTGAAACGCCACTTTTGGGTAGGTGCTGTTAGCGGGTCGTTGTTTTTATTTCTTTGTTAGTTTGTATCTTATATGTGTTATCAAGTCTGACGGTATTACTTCTACTATTTTAATGTCATATTTGTCTTTGTCGATTCCGTCAAATAACCGGATTCCACTGCCTAAGAAAAACAGGTGCGATGTGAATGAAAAATTCGTCCACAAGTCCTGCGTTAAGAAATTGTTGAATGGTATTGGGTCTACCTTGTATTCTTCCAATCTCCTTCCCTTTGCTGATTTTTTTGCTTTTTCAAGCGCACTTTCTATTCCGTCATTAATGAAGTAAAATGTTGTTGTCCCTTTCTGAACCCAAGGTTCTCTCTCTTCGTGTGTCAAAACATAAACGTCTGCTTTGTATAAGTCTTTTGGCCAACTGGCTTCTACCTTCCTCAAACATACATTTTCCCATAATAAACGCACCTGTTCTGGCATTTACATCTCTAATAAGTTGCCCTTCAAAATTATCTACTTTGCCTCCTTCTATTCCTAAGTATTCCCAAAATGCTTTTTTGATTAAGCATCCACATATGAATTTTTCCTGATACTCCACCCATTGCGATTATTGGGCTCTATTGTCGCCTGCGAAAAATCCATCAAGTGATATTCCGCTGTCAAAGATTATTTTGCTCATAATTTTTATTTGTCTGTTGTTCCCTCAGTTTATTTTTATCCTTTTGGTTGATTGTTATAACGGTTTTCTTTAATTACCGCCAACATTTGTGTATACGCCATATGGCGTGTATTTCCCTTATCCACGCATGGTGTATATTTCTGTTTGCCTTATAAAAAGGGTTAAACAATAATTTTTTTTACGCTCCCAATCTACAAAAATCCCTTTTTTACATCCTATTTATTAAGCAAAAGAACCTCCAAGCTTCTATGCTTTACCTTTTAATTGCTAGGAAGTAGTTAAAAGCTACTGTGAAGTAGCAAATAACTACTAGGAAGTAGTTCTAAGAAGTAGCAAATAGCTTCTAGGAAGTAGTTAAAAGCTGCTGTGAAGTAGTAAATAACTACTGCAAAGTAGTTCTGAGCTAATAAGAAGTAGCTATATAGGTACTGTGAAGGAGTAAATAGCTTCTAGGAAGTAGTTAAAGCTTCTACGAAGTAGCAAATAACTGCTGTGAAGTAGTTCTGAGCTAATAAGAAGTACTTACTTAGATGCTAGGTAATAGCTTTTAACCAATCGGAAATACTTATACAGGTACGATGAGCGAGCTTTGAACGGTTGTGAATTAGCTAAAAGAAGAAGGAATTTGATTCCTGGAGATGCTTGTTAATACCTTGAAGAGACTTAATGATGCCCTTAAAGATTTAATCCTGCAACCATTTGTGGGATACCGTCCTTTGTTTTATTTTGCTATCCTAAAACAAACGAACTGACTAAGTGAATATACCCGCACCTGGGCTGACTAAGTAAAGGCGAAGTGCGGTAGTAGAATAGTTCGCTTCCACCAAAAAGAAAAAACAAACCGATGATAAATCAAGAAGAAGTTTATAAATGGTTAAGTGAGGAGGAATATGGAAAATTGATTGATTTACTTCATCGAGAAAAAGAAGCAATAAAATCTGACCAAAATTTAATACATGCCGCTAAGATTTCGGTGACAGAAATATTACGGGTATCGAAAGGAAAAGAAAAATCAGATGAAGAGTTCATATTTATTCTCGAAAAATTAAATATGATACACGCAGGAAAGTTTTTCAAATGGAAGATGTCCAACACAAAGAGTTGATTGAAATATTGATAAGATTAAGCGGTGAAAATTTGAAAAGGGCGTATCAATATGCAAAGCAATATCCGAATGAAGAATTTGCTCAACCAATAATTGAAAAATTTGAGGCAAGCCAACCGAAAGAGGTTGAACACACCCAAAGTGGGTATATAAAACTAACTCACAACAATCAAATTCAAGAAGAAGATTGTGGATTTCGTTATTTAAGTCGAAGAACAAAAGATGTTTCTTGCATTTAAGAGAATATTCGACACTTATCAGATTTATCCAAATGTCGCATTGAGCAGTCTGATTGATTACCAAAAAGTGAAAGAACGATTATCCCAAAATGAAAAGAATTTCTTTTTTCAAAGCATCGGTAGATTTAGTGGTTTTTGAACCATTCAATCAGTATGAACCAATTTATTTTTTGAATTGGATAGCGTTTGGCATGACGAAGAAGGTGCAAAAGGAAAAGATGAAACGAAAGACAACATATTCTCGATTGCGGGATTGAAATTGTTTGAATAAGAGATAAGCAAAATCAAAAATCGACGAAGAAGAATTTATCGAGTTGGTTAAAGAAGTGAGGTCGTTGATAGAAAATAAAGAATAAAAAAAAAGAGGCGAGAAGTGACAAAGTGTGGCTGTTCATGGCGGCTATGCGCCGCCACGCCAGCTACAAACCGTTAGCGGTAATTAGAAGAAACAGGAATAAATAATTTAAAACAAAACAAAATGGAGAAATCAAAATGACAAATGGGTAAGCACTTTTAAAAAGCGATTGCCCATGCTGGCGTTAGTTGCGCCATTATGCTTTTTTATTGCATCGGTAGTACGAGCATTTGGAATTGGGACGCTACCAGGAGAACTTTACTGGGTCAGTTCATACGAAGGTATGATTATGTCGATTGGCGTTCCTTTTTTTGTGGCCACTTTCATTTTCATTGGACAAAGAATCGCAGAGCGGTCTCCTAACACAGGAATAGTGGTAACGGTACTGGGTGTTTTGGGTGCAGCCTTTATTGCCTTTATTTCTGGTTTTCGAGCTTTAGCTACAGGCTTTGTGGCTTCAGGGATGGACCCGAAGGCGATAAATGATGGATTAGAATCGGAAGCTACTTTAATTTGGTTGTCGGGACTATTCCTATATAATTTTTGCTTTATGTTCGCCTGGATTATTGCAGGTGTAGCGATAATGAGAAAAAAAATAGCGCCCTGGTGGGTAGGATTGGCTTTTATATTATCTATCCCATCCCTTATTACTGCCCAAGCCCTGTATTATAATCTGGAAATATTCTGGCGCTTGCTTTGGGACTATGGCTGTTAGGCGTTTGGGGTTAGTCAAGTTTGGTAACAAATAGAAATCTAATCCATTACTCTGAAATGAAACGAATCTACCGTTAACGGTTCCATAACCGACAAGCCTTCTAAACGTCGGCCTGTGGCTATGCAACCGTTAGCCTCCATTAAAAAGAAAAATAAATGATAAACGAAAAAGACAATAAACCGCTTGAAAGAATTGAAGAAATTGTCAATTGGACTTTACCTGGATTGACTATGTACTACCGAGATTCAAATTTAAATCAAGCGATTATTAATAAATACGAAGTAAGCAAAATATTTCGCTCCCAAACTTTTGTTGATGTGTCAAATTATGCAGGAAAACCAACGACGAATTGTAGGTTTATTTTTGCTTCAAGTAAAGCAGCGCCATTGTTTCGAGTAAATCCAGCAACTGAAAAATGGGGCTTCCATTCGATAAATTGTAATAGCTATTTCAAAGTATTAGATGTCTATAAACAAGAAGGGATCACTCAAATTTTTCTTCTTCATATACCATACAAAGGAATTGATTTTTTCAGCCGAGCAGTGTTGAAATTAGGAGAGCAGAATGTAGAAGAGCAAATAATCGGCAAAGCAAGAGAGAGCCTAAATCAGAAACTTCAATCAGAAATTCTCCCCGCTTTAAATGAAAAAGATTGGATTGATAGAACAAACTTTCCAATCGGATTAAATAAGAATAACGAATTTTTCAGCTTAGAACCGACAGAACCTTTAATGCCAATGGCAGTCCCAATGTATTCGGGAATCAAAAAGATGACGAATGATTTGACCGATTTGAATGAAGTACCAATGCCTGAGAAGAAAGAAAACTTCTCGGACCAAAGACAAACTAATAATCAAAACAAGCCAGATGAAAAACTTAAAAAGAAAGGCGGATTTTGGTCAAATTTATTCGGAAAAAAGTAATAAAAAAGAAAACAGAAGTGAACAAAGCATACCTACCATGCCTCTCAAAAGGTCGGTACATCGGGTATAACCAAACCATCAACGCAGGAACAAAAACAAGCCTACTGGTTGTTCTAAGTATTCAGAATGCTTATTTTTGGAGTTATTAAAGCTGGAGTGCATCCTGCCAATTATCGGTCGAATCAAGGGAATTATTATGGAAACCTACCTAACTATCAAATATATAGAACCGCTTTCTGACTATCGTCTCTTTGTTATTTTTGACAATGGTATTATCAAAGTTTATTCTTTAAAAGACCGATTACAAACGCCCGCTTTTCAAGCGTTAAAAGATGAAACGCTATTCAATACTGCGCAAGTAGCGAGCGGCGGCTATGGGGTGATTTGGAACGATGCGATTGATTTAAGTGAATATGAACTCTGGATGAAAGGAACCGAGGTGGCTAATATTGATGAATTGGTTTATAAAGTAGCCTAACGTCCAACAAACATAAATACCTGCCATTTTAATCTTCTCCTTTTCGTATCTTTGTTTCCCTTTCAAAAAAATATTGATCAATGACCGATACGATCACCCAACTGATCAGCGATGCGCTGGCGATTGGCAAGCGGCAGGTAGTTGCTACGATGGAATTACTGGAAGATGGCGCTACGATTCCTTTTATTTCACGCTATCGCAAAGAGGCAACGGGTAGCCTGGATGAAACGCAAGTGGCTGCTATTGATGCCGAGATGAAGCGTTTGGATACGCTCATCAAACGCAAGGAAACCGTTCTCAAAAGTATTGCTGATCAGGAGAAACTCACCCCTGAATTAGAATCAAAGATCAAAAATTGCTGGGACACTACGGAGTTAGAAGATTTGTATTTGCCTTACAAGCCCAAGCGCAAAACCCGCGCCACCAAAGCAAAAGAACTGGGTTTAGAGCCTTTGGCAACGATCATGCTGGAGCAACGCGAGCGCGACATCGAGCTGCGTGCTGAACAATTCCTTACCGATGAAGTGCCAGACGTGGAGGCGGCTTTGGCTGGTGCGCGTGACATCATCGCCGAGTGGGTGAATGAAGATGCGAACGCTCGGAATAGCGTGCGTCGAATCTTTGAGCGTAGCGCAAGTATTGGCTCGAAAGTGTTTTTGACCAAACAAGAAGAAGCTGCCAAGTACCGCGATTATTTTGATTATAACGAGCCTTTGAAACACGTTCCGAGCCACCGTTTGCTGGCGATCTTAAGCGCGGAGGAAGAAGGTTTTTTGAGAGTGAGTATTGATATTGAAGAAGAGCAAGCACTGGAAAGACTAGAACGCCAGTTTGTAAAAGGTAATAATTCCTGCGCCGATCAGGTCGCTTTGGCGGTGAAAGATGCTTATAAAAGATTAATGTCGCCTTCGCTGGAAATCGAATTTCGCAACAAAGCCAAGGAGAAAGCGGACGAGGAAGCGATCAAGGTTTTCGCAGAGAATCTTCGACAATTATTGCTGGCAGCACCGCTTGGTCCGAAGCGTACCTTAGCGCTTGATCCTGGTTTTAGAACTGGCTGTAAGGTCGCTTGCTTGGATGAGCAAAGGTAATTTATTGAATTACACTACTATCTATCCCCATCCGCCGCAGTCGCGTGTATTGGAATCTGCTGAAATCATTCAGGATTTGGTTGCTAAATATAAAATCCAGGCAATCGCCATTGGCAATGGCACGGCGAGCCGCGAAACCGATCAATTCATTCGCAAAGCAGTCGCCCCCCTCTCGTCCCCCTAAGGGGGAAGCTTACGTCTGGAAGTCCCTCCTTTGGAGGGATTTAGGGAGGCTGTGGATATTTTCGTCGTAAGCGAAGCAGGTGCTTCGATCTACTCAGCGTCGGATGTAGCACGAGAGAATTTCCCGACCTGGATTTGACCGTGCGCGGCGCAATTTCCATTGGTCGGCGCTTGATGGATCCATTGGCGGAATTGGTGAAAATTGATCCAAAATCCATTGGTGTAGGTCAGTATCAGCACGATGTAGATCAAACGAAATTGAAAGAAAGCCTCGACCAGGTGGTGATTTCTGCCGTGAATCAGGTGGGCGTAAATTTGAACACGGCGAGTAAGCATTTGCTGCAATACGTCTCTGGTATTGGTCCGAAAATGGCGGAAAATATCATTTTGTATCGAAAAGAAAACGGTAAGTTCCAATCTCGAAAAGATTTGATGCAAGTGAAAGGTTTGGGCGCGAAAGCTTTTGAACAATCGGCAGGTTTTTTAAGAATCCCAAACACAGTTAATCCATTAGATAACAGCGCGGTACACCCGGAAAGTTATCATATTGTAAATAAAATGGCTAAAGATGTAAATGAATCGGTCGAGGCTTTAATAAAAAATAATATAACTCGTCAGCAGATTGATATTAAAAAATATGTGACAGATAAAGTCGGCTTACCAACCCTGCAAGATATTCTCAAAGAATTGGCGAAGCCAGGGCTTGACCCGCGCGGACAAGCCGAGGTATTTGCTTTTGATGATAGTGTTCGGGAAATCAGCGATTTAAAACCCGGGATGTGGCTGCCGGGCATCGTGACGAACCTCGCCAAATTCGGCGCATTCGTGGATATTGGCATCAAAGAAAATGGCTTGGTGCACATTTCGCAAATTACCAATCGATTTATCAAAGACCCTGCGGAAGTATTGAAATTAGGACAAAAAGTAACCGTGCGTGTAGTAGAAGTGGACATTGAAAGGAAACGCGTGCAATTGAGTATGAAGGAGTGATTTTATGCTCAAAAATTTCCATGTCGCAAAATTGAAATAATCAAGCGCAAAGCCAACAATCCAGCAATAAGAAACCCAACAAAACCCAGCACTGGCACATGATTGACGTGGGGCGGAATGTCGGCAATGACGATCAAGGAAGAGCCGATAATAAGCGCAGTAAGTAATAAAGTAAAAGCAATCCGATTGGAAACGGTTTCTATTTTATGGTATAATGCTTCCAAGCCTTTGTGTTCAAATTCGATTTGGAGCTTGCCTTCGCGTAGCTTGTGGACGATTTGCTCTACATCTTCCGGCAGGCTGACCGCCATGCGCGTGAGATCGCCAAGGGCTTTCACGACGCTTTTGGTGATTTTCTGAGGGTTGTATTTTTTGCCAAGCAAGCGGCGCACGTAAGGCTCAATATTTTTGATAATATTATATCTTGGATCGAGCATAAGCCCCACGCCCTCAATAATGATAAGCGCTTTGAGCAAGAGCAATAAATTAGGAGGAACGCGGATTTTGTATTTGAAAAACATTCGATTCAAGCCTTCCATTACTTCTGCGCCTTCGATTTGATCGATAGACATTTCGGAATAGGAAGACAAAAATTCTACAATATCATATTCCAAATCTTTATCATCTTCAAATTTCTCTTCTTTTGTAAATTTCAAAAGCGCTTTTTTCAAACCATCTACATCTTGCTCGGCAATGGTCAACAAAAGATTGGCCATCAATTCTTTATCATTGTCGAGAATAACGCCCATCATACCAAAATCCACAAAGCAAACGCGCTTGTCGGGCAGGATAAAAATATTGCCGGGATGCGGATCAGCGTGGAAAAAGCCATATTCAAAAACCTGTTCGTAGTACAAATTAATGCCTTTGAGCGCAAGCTCCGGGCCAGTCATACCAATGGCTTTCATCGCTTCCAGGTCGGTTATTTTGATGCCATCAATAAATTCCAAGCATAAGATGCGGTCGGTTGTAAATTCTGGATACCAATCGGGGACGTAAATATCTTGATTCAACTTAAAATTCTCCTGAAAACGCGCCAGATTCGCGGCTTCTACGGTAAAACGAAGTTCCTTACGAATGCTGGTTTCAAACATCACAACCAATTCTTTTGGCTGAAAGGCTGCGTACTGTGGGAAGTAGGTTTCAATGAGGTTCGCTAATTGTTTTAAAATCTGGATATCCAGTTCGACGGTATCTCGAATTCCCGGGCGTTGAATTTTTAGTACTACATCCTTGCCTCCAATAAGTCGTGCGCGGTGTACCTGCGCCATCGAAGCAGCTGCAATCGGCTGATAATCAAAGTATTCAAATAATTCTTCTGGCGGTTTTTGAAACTCTTTTAAGAATACTTCCCGAATGTCCGCTTCCGGCACGGTAGGTGCATGATCGTGGAATTTTTCCAATTCTGAAATAAGCTCTTCCGGCAACAAATCAGGGCGATTGGCAGCAATTTGGGCAAATTTGATAAATGTTGTACCTAATTCTTCACAAACCATGCGCATTCGCTCATAACGGGTGTAGGCAAATACCGGGCGACCTTCGCGGATTGGGATCCATTTTTTTGACTTTGGCAGGAAGCGATTGAATGGCGGATGCGAAATAATATCCTCGAAGCCATATTTAACCAGTACCCCTATCACGCGTTCGTAGCGCCGGATGAGCGTATTGTTGGTTTGATATTTGGCAGGATTTTGCACGATCAAAAGGGATTTAAAAACTGAAAAGGCGACTCCTAAAAAGCCGCCTCTTCAAGCCGATGAAGTAACCTGGTGATTTTGGCTTACGCCGTCCTACTCTACACGGATGTTTCACTAATTTGCGAACAAATCCGAAAATGCTTTTTTCAAATGATCAAAAGAAGTGGACATCTCACTCACAAAATCATCAACCTTATTGGCTTCTTCTTCCTCTTTTTGCATTCTTTCTCGGATTTCATTTACCTTTTCTTTCAACTCATTGCGGCGATTCTCTGCTTCTGCGGCGTTGTCAAACTCGCTAAGCGCCAACTGAATTCGATAAGAGTCCAATCTTGCTTTGAAAGCATCCAATTGTTCGCGGAAAGTAGCGCCCAAGTCACCGTAGGCTTCCTTCATCGTATGTTCTAATTCATAAATACTGCGAAGCGTCTTTTCTTTTTGAGCATCGTACAATGCCTTATCAGTAGCGGTTTCTGCACTTAAACTGGCTTCCAGTGATTCAAACCTTGCCAGCAACTCGTCCCACTTGTCCTCAGCCACTTTTTGTTCTTTTTTGAACCGGATTTTTTGTTCGTTGACAAATTGATTGAGATTTTTCTTTTCGCGTTCGAAAACCTCTTTCGCTTCTGCTTTGCCCAATGCCAACTGCACTTCCAGTTCATCAAAGACCGTTTTTAATTGCTGGAGTTTTTCTTTGCCGATTTCCATAATATCTTTCTCAGGTCTCATGGCGATTTGATTTTATTCTTTTCAAATATATCTGAAAATACAAGCATTATAAATGATAAAAATCAGAGTACTCCGTGACAATTATCACTGAAAATGGAAGCGCAGCGGGCTTTCTTTGCATTATCAAAAGAATTTCAATTCGGGTGATTTTAGGGAATAGTTTTCGGACGGACATTGCTTCTTGCAACGTCCGTCTTTTTATTTGGAGGTTCAGGCATTTGGAGACAAGTTCCAAGTACCTATGCCTATAAGGATTTTAGCCACATTCCGAATAGCCGCAACTCTTGCAAGTCAAACAGCCTTCTTTGTAGATCACGCCATCGGGGTCGCCGCAACTCGGGCAAGGTGATTTAGATTCGGTGCCATCCGGGATGAATTTCTTTAAGGCACGAGCAACGCCATTTTTCCAGGTACTAATATAATCTTCTTCTACGTTCAAACCATCAATCAAGTCTACCACTTTGTTTAAAGGCATTCCATAACGCAGCACACCTGAGATCAGCTTGGCATAATTCCAATATTCTTTATTAAAAGAACGCGACAAGCCTTCAATCGTAACGCGATAGCCTTCTCGATCCATAAATTGAAAATCATAGCGCTTTTCGCCATCTTCATCCCGAGCTTTGATCACCCAACCTTTGGTCACGTATTCCGGCAGGCGGAAAGTATCTTCGGCACGACCAGTGAAAATTTCGTAAGGTCGCCCTTCATAAACCCCCATAACGGCGAGCCAATCTTCGTTGTTATTCTTGAATCGAACAATCTCAGCTTCCAATCTTTCCGGGCGTTTGGGCGGCATTGTTTCCGTGAAACGACCGTTGCTATCTGGTTTTTCTTCTTTTTTGGAGTCAGCGACGAGCACACCTGAGCGGGAACCATCTCTGTAAATCGTACAACCCTTGCAACCAGCTTCCCAGGCAGTCTGATAAATCTGATTCACCATTTCTTCGGTCGTCTCTTCCGGCACGTTGACCGTGACGCTGATCGAATGATCCACCCATTTTTGAATCGCACCCTGCATCTTTACTTTTTGTACCCAATCCACGTCATTCGCAGTGGCTTTATAATATGGCGATTGTTTTATGATATTCTCAAGTTCTTCATTATCAGCACGTTTTACAGATTTTATATCAAATCCATTTACTTTTAACCAATTTATAAATTTATGATGAAAAACATGATATTCTTCCCAGCTATCGCCCACTTCATCTATAAAGCTCACTTTCACATCCTTATCATTTGGATTTACTTTGCGGCGGCGCTTGTACGATACCATAAAAACCGGCTCGATGCCTGAAGTCGTTTGCGTTAGAATGCTCGTCGAACCTGTCGGTGCAATGGTCAGCATAGCAATATTTCTGCGGCCATATTTAATCATTTCTTCATATAATGCTGAATCAGCTTCCCGGATGCGCTGCACGAAAGGATTGTTCATTTCGCGGGAAGCGTCGTAAATTTCAAATGCGCCACGCTCCTTTGCCAAATTCACGGAGGCTCGATAAGCATTGACAGCCAATGTTTTGTGCACTTTTACTGCAAAATCAATTCCTTCTTCGCTACCATATTGTAAGCCCAAAGCCGCCAGCATATCGCCTTCGCCCGTGATGCCAACGCCGGTACGCCGCCCTTCCAGACATTTTTTGCGAATTTTGAGCCATAGCTCGCGCTCGTTGCGACGGATATTTTCTTCTTCCGGGTCTTCATCTACTTTTGCTAAAATCGCTTCAATTTTCTCCATTTCCATGTCCACAATATCATCCATCATGCGAAGCGCCAACTGCGCGTGCTGCTCGAATTTTTCAAAATCAAAATAGGCGTCTTTCGTAAATGGATGCTCGACGTAACTAAATAAATTAATCGCCAACAAGCGACAACTATCATAGGGACATAATGGAATTTCGCCACAAGGATTGGTGGAAATAGTCTTGAATCCAAGATCAGCGTAGCAATCGGGTACCGACTCACGGATGACCGTATCCCAGAACAAAACGCCCGGCTCTGCTGACTTCCAGGCGTTGTGAATAATTTTATTCCAAAGCGCGGCTGCATCAATTTCTTTTACAAATTTTGGATTATCAGCATCAATCGGATACTGCAATGTATATTTTTTCTTTTCCTGCACGGCTTGCATAAAAGCATCGTCAATTCGCACAGAGACATTCGCCCCTGTCACTTTACCTGATGTCATTTTAGCATCTATAAAGTCCTCGACATCAGGATGTTTTATCGAAATCGACAGCATCAAGGCGCCCCTGCGTCCATCTTGCGCTACTTCGCGTGTACTGTTGGAATAGCGTTCCATGAAAGGCACAATCCCTGTCGAGCTTAGGGCGCTATTCATCACCGGGCTGCCTTTCGGCCGGATATGCGAGAGGTCGTGACCCACGCCACCGCGGCGTTTCATGAGTTGCACTTGTTCTTCGTCGGTGCGCATGATGCCACCGTAAGAATCAGCGTAATTGCCAATGACAAAGCAATTCGACAACGAAGATACTTGAAAAGAATTACCAATGCCTGCCATTGGGCTGCCCTGTGGGATAATGTATTTGAAATCCTTGAGCAATTGATAGAGTTCTTCTTCGGGAATGGGATTAGGATATTTGCTTTCGATGCGGAAAATCTCAGCAGCAATGCGGCGGTGCATTTCTTCCGGCGAGCGTTCATAGATATTTCCGAAGGAATCTTTGAGCGCGTATTTGCTTACCCAAACAGTCGCAGCGAGTTCATCACCATTAAAATATTCGGTAGCTGCTTTTACTGCTTGCTCATAAGCCACAGGGGTAATTGTGGAAGTTTTCTCCAAGGTTTGCATAGTGTATCAAGATTTTTTTCGATTCAGCTTTCAAGATACAGAAAATAGCAAAGCGAGTAAAGGCAATTTTTCAACATTCTGTTGAAAACTTTTTAGAAATATTATTGATTTTCCTTCACGTTGAGTCCCGAAGCCGCTCGGGATCAATTCTTTTCAAACAACCACCACAGGGGCTTTCGTTTGGTTTTAACTTGATAATTGCCAGCTATAAAGGTGCGAATATGCTCGATGGCTTCTTCGATATTGTCGGTGAGCTTTATTAGTTTAAGGTCTTCAGAAGAGATCGTGCCTTGTGATTCCATGAAATGGAGATAATTCATCAAATCTTTATAATAATCGGTACCAATGAGTACTACCGGAAAATCGTGGATCACGCCGGTTTGTACCAAAGTAAGTGTTTCAAACATTTCATCCATTGTACCCCAGCCGCCAGGCAGCACTACAAAGGCATAGGAATACTTGAGTAACAACACTTTACGAACAAAAAAATATTTTAAGGTTACCGAGGTATGCAAATACGGATTGGGAAATTGCTCGTGTGGTAGCTGAATATTGACACCTACCGAACGCCCGCCATTTTCAAATGCCCCGCGATTAGCAGCTTCCATAATGCCCGGGCCGCCGCCCGTCATTGTTGTAAAACCGATGTGTGCAATCGCTTTGCCGACTTCACGCGCTTTTTCGTAATGCGGATGCCCTTCTTTGAATCGTGCTGAACCAAATACGGTGATGCAAGGGCCCACAAAATGCAGGCAGCGAAAGCCTTTTATAAACTGAAGGAATACTTTAATAGCAAAAAGGAATTCAAAACTCCGGCTCTCCGGCCCTTCAAGGTACTGATACTCAGACGGATTTAAAATTTTGACGGGTTTTGGTTGCATAAGATTCATTTTTCAGAAAATAAGCACGCCAACAATAGCAGTTTACCATTGTTGGCGTGTGTTTTATTTTTCCTAACAATATTAATGGCTAAAAATCAATATCGTCATTGCTACCACTATCATCATCCGCAAAATCATCGAGATCGCCCATAGAGCGAGTCATGGAATCATCGTCCTCGTCATCATCGTAGAAGATGTCCTTGTCGAATTCCAGATCTTCCTCCTCATCGTCATCTTTTACAGCAGGCTTAGCACCTGGATTGGTCGGTTTGCGAATTACTTTCGTAATCACTTTTCGCTCGGTAGGCGCTGCCACTGCCGGTTTGGGTTGTGGTTTTGGCTTGGCCGGCGCTTCGGTATCAGTAGGTTTGCTTTCTACTGCCTTGGCTTCCAGGCTTTTGGTGGTAGTAGGAACCGCCAATAGTCGCTTTTTGTCAATCAACTGACCTGTAATGGAACAGATGCCATACGATTTATTTTTAATGCGTACCAAAGCGTTTTCAAGGTCTTTGATATACATTCGTTGGCGGATGGCCATATTATTGAGCATTTCTACTTCATTGTTGATGCTGCTATCATCCACCCAATCGCCGCCGTGCTCATCGCTGGTATTTTCTGTAATGTCCAGGATTTGCTCTTGCAAACTGGCCAGTTGTTCCTTCGATTTAGCGAGCTTATCAGCGATCAGTTGCCTGAACTCTTCCAGTTCTACGTCAGAATACCTTACAACTGTACTTGACATTTTCTTCGCATTTTTAGCTGGTTAAACGAATTTTTGTGCAAGTTTAAACTAAAAGTCTGAAAAAATTTGGAAAAAATGCCAAAATCTGCAATTTCATTCTTTCAAACTTGTTTGCTTGCTCCAAATAACACCCTATAACGCCTAAGTTGCGTTTTCAGTTTTATACAATGATAAAATATTTTTGGAAAACAAGTAATAATAAAAGTAAAGTAAGTATGGAGGGAAGGATAAATACGGAATTTGCTTAAAATGGCAATCCCATTCGAATTTTGATGCGGCGAAATTGCGCCCATTTTTCTTTTAGCCATTTTTGGGTTTCAGGTCTCTTCAATAACGCTCGTGCAGAGAGTAACAATGCAATCGTCAACATGGATGTTCAAAGATTATAATGATTAAAGATTTAAAAATCAGCTTTTTAATCGTTTTGTTTTTATTCTATGGAGATAGCAGAAGAGATAGATTGCGATAACCTAAACGAACGTTCTGCATCCCTATTGTCTTGAAACGATGATTTTGTAGAAAGTCACAGTCCGGGTTCAATTTTTGGAAAAATTTACTTCTAATATCACAAGAACGACCACAAAAAAATAAAGTTCAAAAGCTTAATTTTAATTAACAAAAACTTGATTACACAGGGCAAGTGCTTTGCTTGTCAAGTGTTATGAAGCCGATATATGTGTTTTAAATTTCAATGAAAAGAAAGTAAGATTAACTGAACAAAGCTGTTAATCGTCTCCAAAAACGTACTCTTTTTTGGCATCGCTGCCGGAGGGTAGTTGGTTTAAAATTGCGTCAACAGGTTGTTGTTGCCCTTTACTTTTTTTCATTTGGCTTTCATCCATAAGAAACGCGACAAAAGGGGTCATCTCCTCGCCTACGTGCTCTTCGGAATGCTCCACGTACTGTTTTTTACTTCTTCGCATCTTCGACATGATCGTTCATGGATTAAAAAATTATTTAAAGTGTTTCAATCTATTGATTATCAAATAATAGACATTTATTTTGCCTTATTTGTTGCACTAAAACCTTGAAATTTTTGTGTTTATCAAACGAAGCGTAAGTATCTTACCTTTCAAGTCTGGATTGTAACGGCGAATTCTGGCATAAATTATAAAAAATTACTATCATAACAAAAAAAATTCTGTTAAGAACCGTTAAAATATTAGTTAAATATAATTTAATGAAAGCCTTTATACTTGTCGAAAATGATTTTTATTATAAAAAATTTTAATAACTTAGTTCGCCATTATCATTTTGTTTCGTTTTAAATATAATTTCATACAAATCCTTCCGGCGATCCTTCAGATTTTGTACGCTGCCAAATTCATGCAATTCTTTGAGTAAAGACATATTAATATCCGCAATAATCGTCATCTCTGTGTTAGGCGTGGCTTCGGCAGCTACTGCATCGGTCGGGAACTGAAAATCGGAAGGCGTGAAAATGGCAGATTGGGCAAACTGAATGTCCATATTGTTTACTCTAGGCAAGTTGCCTACGCAGCCCGCAATTGCTACATAACACTCATTTTCCACAGCCCGCGCCTGCGCACAACGCCGCACTCGATTGTAGCCGTTTTGCGTATCGGTAAGAAAAGGTACAAACAGGATTTGCATATCCTGTTGAGCATAAATCCGCGCCAATTCAGGGAATTCTACATCATAGCAAATGAGGATACCAATTTTACCACAATCGGTGTCAAATACTTGTAGCTTGCTGCCACCCACCATCCCCCAGGCATTCACCTCAGAGGGCGTCGGATGGATTTTATAGAAGCTTTCCCATGTGCCATCGCGGCGACATAAATAAGAAACATTTAGCAAGCTACCATTTTCTACAATGGGCATACTGCCGGTAATGATATTCACATTATAGGCCATCGCAAATTCTGTGAATTTCTTGCGCAAAGGCTCGGTATTCTTGGCCAATTCACGAATAGCAAGTGCTTCACCCAGGTGATTGTAATCGGCCATGAGCGGCGCATTAAAAAACTCTGGGAATAGAATGAAATCTGATTTGTAATTACTCACCGCATCTACGAAAAATTCTACCTGCTCCACCAGGGCATCAAAATTCTTGAACCAACGCATTTGCCACTGCACCAGCCCCAGGCGTACTACTTCTTTGGGCGCATTGATGAGTTGCTCTTTTTCCTGGTAGTAAATGTTGTTCCATTCCAGCAGCGTAGCAAATTCTTTTGATTCGGTATCGCCTGGTAGATAGCCTCTTAGCACTTTTTTTACGTGAAAATCATTCGACATTTGAAAAGTCAGTACCGGGTCAAAAATCTCCTTGAGCTTTACTTTGTCAATATATTCGCGCGGCGAAAGCGTATCGGCAAAATCCTGGTAATTCGGAATACGACCGCCAGCCATGATGGAGCGCAGATTCAAATTTTCGCACAATTCCTTGCGCGCGTCGTACAAGCGCCACCAAGCGCATTCCACGATAATTGGGATGCACAAAAACATCAATCCCGTACAACACATCCCCGTCAGGGTCGTGTGTGTTGAAAGTGCCGTTCCCAGTTATTTGTTGATAAGTGTGGTCATCGCTAAATCTGCGATAATTTACTAAAAGCGAGAGCGCACTTGCCACGAGTTTCCCATCCACTTCTATACACAATTGCCCTTCCGGGAATATTTTGAGCAGTTTGGTGATCACTTTTTTACTCCAATATTCTCCGCCGATGCCGGCATAAGCCTCCATCATCGATTCTTTCAAATCAAGATAATCTTCTATCGTCAGATTTCGCAATTTAATCGTGGTCGCTATTTCCATTCTTTATCTTTTGTTGAATACAAACGTTAAGGGATAACACTGTTACAAAAGTAGCTGGAATATTGTTTAATCACAATGGATATGAACTCTTTACTGGTATCATTTTTCCGATTAATTTTGTGATTCAAAATTCAAAGAATATTTAAAAACAGCGTTTAAAGAAAGTATGAGCGCCAGAAAAGCATTTCCGGAATCTTTGTTTGAATCCATTGCCGAGAACCTGTCCACCGAGGCTTTTGCAGTGGTAGAAGACGCGCTGACTGATACTGAACAAGAATTACTTCGTCGAGAACTATTCCAGCAATATGACCACGGCGATTTTAAGGTTGCAGGTATAGGTCATAAACAATTGTTTCAACAGAATACAGCTGTACGGGGCGATCATATTCGCTGGGTGGAGCGCGATAATACCTCGCCTCAATGTCACTTTTTTTTCGATTTGATAGAGGATCTCTCTGAATACCTTAACCGTACTTGTTACTTGGGCATTCGCAGTCAGGAATTGCATTTTGCAATGTATCCGGCGGGTACATTTTACAAGCGTCATTTGGATGTTTTTCAAAATACCAAAGCCCGCAAAATCTCGGTAGTATGCTACTTAAACAAGGATTGGCAAGAGCAAGAGGGCGGACAATTGCGCCTGTACATTCCTACAGAAGATGGCTCGGAAAAAATGATTGATTTGTTACCTTTTGGTGGGCGCTTGGTGTGTTTCCGCAGTGATTTGCTCGAACACGAGGTATTACCCGCCACCCGCGAGCGTCTGACCATCACAGGTTGGCTAAAAAATGAAGATCGTTCGTCGATTTAACAAATGAAAACATTACTTTTTTTTGGAAAGTGAAGATAAGTTTTTACCTTTGTCAATTGAATACGGTAGTGAATCTGTATCCAATCGAATTAACTGTATAAAATTTTGGTTTTTGGGATTATGCTAAAGGCGGCATCCTTTCTATAGGATAGCTGCCTTTTTTTCGTTTAGTACTAACTTTAGGTTGCTTCTTGCGTTATATTGATTTTATCCGACCTGTAATTTTCAATTGAAATAGGACGTACTTGGTGAAATGCTATTAATTGTTTCTCAACTGTTGAATTGTGGTGATTTTCAACTTGGCAAATCCCTGTTGACTAATTCAAATTTTATTCGGAAATCGCATAAAAATTGCACATACAATGCCTGACACCATCGTAAAAATGAAGCCAAATGCTGCCTCGATCATCAAACCGGGAGAATTTGAGGCTCACAAGCATTGGTATCCAAAAGCCTTGAATGCCACCATTCATCCAATGGTCAATTTTTTCTGAATTTAGAACAGGAACGTATTATCACTCGATATTGCCATTTACATCCAAAAGTGAATGCTGCTGCGCTGCGCGAATTGCTCAACTACGAATGCAAATACTTCATGTGGGGAGGCGCTGATTTGATCAATGTTACATCCGCTGGAGGTAAACGACAAATGGTTGTAATCGAAAATAATTCCTGCCCTTCCGGACAGAAGTCGATGCCCTTGATGGATGACCACAAAGAACAAGGCAGTTATCGTCCGCTGATCGAACGAACCTTTGCCCCTTTCATTGCCAAGCGAAGTACAGTGCATGGAAAGCTGGCGGTTATTTATGATAAAAATCCAATGGAAGCCTCTGGTTATGCGGCTATTATAGCTGATGTTTTTAATGAAGATGTATTATATTCTTCTTTTTATCAATATGATCTTGATCCTTCTGTTCGCTTTGTCGATGGAGTAATGGAAGTGCGCGATGAGGCAGGTGCCTGGCATCCGATACGAGCCGCCTTCCGCTATGTGACGCAGCGCCCTTGGAATCGCATTCCGCTTCATACCAAAACCAAGATTTTAAATCCAATAATCGCTTGTCTATCAGGAGGTCGCAACAAAATGGTTGCTGCCAAAGCCTACGATGTTTTCAATCAGGAATTAGAAGAAAATGGATTAAAGATCAATACCCCTGAAACAATCTGGGATGTAAGCAAACATGAAATCCCGCAGTGGGTAGAGAAAATGGGGGGGCAAGCAGTGGTCAAAATCCCTTACAGCAATGCAGGACAGGGCGTGTTTACCATCGTCACCCAGAAAGAATTGAACGAATTCATGCAAAAGGATTTTCCTTATGATCGCTTTATTGTGCAAAGCCTGATAGGTAATTATCATTGGAGTTCCACGAGCCCTGCCGGTAAACTGTATCATGTAGGCACAATCCCTAACGATAAAGGCTTCACTTTTGTAGCCGATTTGCGCATGATGGTAAGTTGGACGGAACAAGGTATTCGCCCGCTGTGCGTTTATGCGCGACGAGCCCGCAAACCCTTGGAAGACACACTAGAAAGCAGTTGTGAATCCTGGGATATCCTCGGTACAAATTTATCTATCAAACGCGAGGATGGCGGATGGGATAGTGACACCAATCGCCTGATCTTAATGGATAGACGTGATTTTAATAAACTTGGAATCGGCGTCGATGACCTGATCGAAGCTTATATTCAGACTGTGTTATCGATGGTAGCCATTGATAAAATGGCGAAAACATTAGTCAATTCGCAAGGTAAATTCAGGATGCGACATTTCAGTTCCTTGAATGACGATCAATCCTTGATACAAGAAATCCTACTGTAAGCTTTATTTTTGGTTGTTTGATTAAGCTGGGTATTGTTAAAATTGCAAATAATGTGTTGGAAACACACATTTATGGGCCATTTTTTTTATATTTGCTCAAATCCTCTCCAAATCGCCTATTCCCAATCCGGGAGGTCAAACTTTAGCCAAGAATAAAACCTAATAACCTGAAAATTCGACAAAATAGCTTTGTAATGGCGTCATGACATTGTTTTGAAGTTTTTGTTGTGCCAATGATTTTATTTGCAATAAGATCAATACGATTTGTATTAGAAATTTTAATGATACATCTGTAATCGCAGAACCGACCGATTGATACTGGCTGGTATTGTGTGAAAAACGAGATTTATGGAAGAAACACTACTACTGCTCAAGGAAGACGTACAAGTCATCACCGAATTAAACCTGAACGAAGTACCTCAAGGGCAAATTACAAGATACTGGTTGAGCATCGTAACCAATGGCATAGGGATGCCTATTCGCGTGCCGGTAATCATAGCTCGTGGCTACGAAGATGGCAATATCCTTGGGCTAACGGCTGCCATACATGGCAATGAATTAAATGGTGTCGCGCTTATCCAGCGGCTTTTCCGCGAAATTGATGTGCATGAATTGCAAGGCATGATTGTTGGGGTGCCTGTTATGAATATTCCAGCGCTCCTGCGCAATCAGCGAGGCTTTATTGATGGTTGCGACCTCAATCTGATCATGCCGGGCAATGCTCAAGGCAATATAAGCGAGGTATATGCGCACCGCTTGATGAATCAAATTGTAAAACATTTTGATTATTTAGTAGATATTCATACCGCCAGTTTCGGCCGTGTCAATTCTTATCATGTCCGCACCGATTTAGGCGATCCTATTACACGCGAAATGGCGATGCTCCAAAACGCCCAAATTATTATTCACAATCCACCTTCTGATGGCACACTCCGCGGTGCGGCTGCTGCGCTTGGCATCAAAGCTATAACCCTGGAACTTGGCAATCCGAATACTTTTCAGAAAGGGCTCATCAGATCAGGATTAAGCGGTATTCATAACTTACTGACTTACTTGGGTATTGTGAAAAATGGGATGGAGCAAATAAACGATCAACCCATACTTTGCAAGACATCTTACTGGATGCATACCGACGATGGTGGTGTATTGAGTGTAATACCCAATGTGACCGATTTTGTCAAAAAAGGCGACCGTATTGCCACGCTACGCAATATTTTTGGGGATTTAATAAAAGAATATTGCGCCCCGGAAGATGGCGTCGTCATTGGCAGAAGCGTCAATCCGATCAACCAAACCGGCGGCCGGATTTTGCATTTGGGGATAGTGTAAAAAGTTGGGTTTTCCTCACAAATGCACAAATGCCTGCTCCAAATCCTCGATTAAATCCTCCACATCTTCAATACCTACGCTCAAGCGAATGAGCGAGTCGGTCAAGCCTACTTTTAAGCGCTCTTCACGTGGGATAGAGGCATGAGTCATAGTAGCCGGATGCCCTATGAGCGATTCAACGCCGCCGAGCGATTCCGCCAATAAAAATAATTTGGTATTGCTTAATACTTTGCTGGCTTCTTCCAATGAATCCTCATGCAAATCAAACGAAACCATCGCGCCGAAGTGCCGCATCTGTCGCTTCGCCAGTTCGTAATAAGGATTGTCTTTCAAACCAGGATAATAGACATTTTTCACTTTGGGATGCCCCACTAAATATTTGGCAATTTTCTTGGCGTTTTTGCAAGCCCGCTCTACCCGCAAATGCAAGGTTTTGACGCCTCGAAGCACTAGAAAACAATCTTGCGGGCCAGGCACCGCGCCCACGGCGTTTTGTAGAAAATAAAGCTGTTGTGCAATTGCTTCGTCATTCAAAATGATAGCACCGTGAACCACATCGGAGTGCCCTCCCAAGTATTTGGTTGCTGAGTGCGTCACAATATCTGCACCGAGATCGAGCGGATTCTGAAGATAAGGTGAAGCAAAAGTATTGTCCACGCAAGTCAACACTTTATGCGCTTTCGCAATATCGCAAACCGCCTGAATATCAATGATATTGAGCATCGGATTGGTAGGCGTTTCAATCCAGACAAGCTTGGTGTTTTTATTAATCGCTTTTTCGACTTTCTTCAAATCCGTCATATCCACAAAATGCGCCTTGATTCCGTAGCGCTCGTGCACACGCACCATCTGACGATAAGAGCCGCCGTAAAGATCGTTGCAACTGACAATTTCATCGCCAGGATTCAAGAGGCGCATGATCGCATCCATCGCCGCCAAGCCACTGCTAAAGCAAATGCCAAACTTGCCATTTTCCAAGGCTGAAAGGTTTTTCTGCAAGGCATCACGAGTAGGATTTTGGGTGCGCGCATATTCGTAGCCCTTGTGTTTGCCTGGCGCTTCCTGGGCATACGTAGAAGTTTGGTAAATAGGCGTCATCACTGCGCCGCTGGTTGGGTCAGGATCAACGCCTGCGTGGATGGCTTTGGTAGCGAATTTCATATTTTCAGTGCTCATGTGTTATAATTTTGGTTTTATTTTTAAATTGAAAGCGAAATTTTCGACTCATCTTGTTGAATCACAGTATTTTGCAATTGAAGTTGTGCTTGCAATTCTCTGGAAGTCAAGGTGCTGCCGTCGTGACTCCAACCTGGGGGATAGAACAGATATTTTAATTTATCTCGCCAACTCGGCGCTTTGCGCACATCAGCCCAAAGCGATTTCCATTCGTGCATAACAATATTCACAGGGCCTTGATTATGCAAAGGCTTGGTTAAGCCATATTTCAATTCTTCCCCTGCCATTTCTGCTGCAAAAGTACCAAACCATTTATCCCACCATATAAAAGCCATCCCAATATTTTTTATCCAAACATCGAATATTACTCGCATGATGTACTCTATGATGCGAAGGTGTGACTAAGATATATTCCAGAATGCCCAGTTTGCCAACGAATTGCGTATGTACTAAAATTCCATAAATTTGTAATAAGGAGTGAATAAAGTAAATATCAAAAGGGTTATATCCTAATAATGCTAAAGGAATATAAAAAATAAACCGATATAATGATTCAAACACCGACGAACGAAAACCGACAGTAAGATTGAATTGATCCGACGAATGATGCGTGACATGCACTGCCCAAAACAAGCGGACTTCATGGCTCAAGCGATGCAACCAATAATAACAAAAATCGACGCCTACTATTAATATGACCCAATACAGCCAACGCAATTGAATTTCAAATCGATACAGATGTAAAAAATAAAATAAGCCGGCAAAAGAGATAAAACGCGTAGCTGTCTCCAGACTCAAATTAAGCACCATTAAAGAAAGATTGGTGATCGTGTCTTTCAGCGTATAAAAATGACGCCCTTCGGATGCACTCAAAATCATTTCCAATCCAATAATAATAATATAAATCGGTGTACTGATGAGCACCAGCAAATCCTCCTTCGTCATAGCGCAATTAGTCGAGTATAAAGTGTTAGCAAGGTGTTGGAAATAAAGCGCAAAACTAATGAAAAAGGGCAATTCGAGTGACCCCAAATTGCCCTTTTTATCTCTTTTTAAAGCCCTTTTTTTAGTTCACAGAATCTGACAATTCTTTGCCAGGCTTGAACTTAACTACTTTTTCGCTTTGATTTTGATGGAAGCGCCTGTTTGAGGGTTACGACCGGTGCGAGCTTCGCGAGTGGCTACAGAAAAAGTGCCAAAGCCAATCAACGTTACTTTGTCATCTTTTTTCAGTGCGCCGCCAATGCTGTCCAATACTGCATTGAGTGCATCACCCGCTTGTGCTTTGGTCAATTTTGCGCTTTCCGCAATTTTGTTAATCAAATCTCCTTTATTCATTTCAATGGTTTTTGATGAAAAAATTGAAACATGCCCCAAAATTAAAGGTTTGTTTGAATAATGCAATTTTTTTACGACCAAAAATGCAGAAAAATGTCAATGTTTACGGGCGTTTTGAGTATTTTTCGTCGAAAATAGCACAATATTACCTCATCAATACGTTTAATAACTAAAAAAATTGCACATGAAAAGGCTTGTATTTCTGCTGTTTATATCAATATTCGTTGCTTCTACTACTACATTAACATCCTGTAGTCGAAAATCGGGCTGTCCAGCCTACGATAGTGCCAAAGCACAGACCAATCGCAAGGGGGAATTGTCCACCAAAAGGGGAAAATCGAGTCTTTTTCCAAAAGATATGAATCGGAAAGGATGAAATGGGACTTGGAGACGCGGAGACGCGGAGGAGATATGGAGCTTAGGAATTAAATGATGATGCTGCGCTCTTGCGAAATGCTTGTTTACTTTGTATCGGTAGATATACTTTATCCACTAATTCCTGATATTCATTTTGTGCTTCACTAAATCCGGTGATGCCACCGCCACTTTTATATAGTAAGCCTTGATCTGTTTTTTCTATAAAACGAATCATGACGCCACAATCCAATTCTTGTCCATCAAAAATGCCGAAAACGCCTGTGTAATAGCCTCGTTCGTATTGCTCGGCTTCGCGGATAATGTCAATCGTTTTGGGCTTGGGCGCACCGCTGATCGAACCTGCGGGCAATAAGCGGAGTAAAATATCGCCGACTTGTTCCTGCCAATTGCTTTCCAGATCACCTTTGATCTCAGAACTTACTTGCAGCAGATTTTTGCCATTGGTGTGCACTTGCTCCACGTAGCGCAGGCGTTCCACGCGCACATTGCGAGCCACTATGCTCAAGTCGTTGCGAATCAAATCCACAATCGTGTGATGCTCAGCGGTTTCTTTCAGGTCATTTAGAATAATGGCTTCCGCATTCGGAATTGCCGCGTCAATGGTGCCTTTCATGGGAAAGGAAGCAATTTGGTTATTGCGGATTTGCACAAAAATCTCCGGCGAGAAGACAACAAATTGATCCTGATACCAAAGTTTATAACGCGCCCGACTAAGATAAAAAATTTCTTTCAAGCTAAGATTGGTCGCAATTGGCGTTGGGCAAGTCAAATTGACCAGAAAGCTATTGCCTATTTGAATTTGCTGTTTTACAAAATTAAATTTTGGGGTGTATTCGGCGAAAGCCAAAGGGTATTTTTCAAAAAAGACCGCTTTGGGCAAAGGCTTGATTGGAGGGGCATTACTAAAACCATTTATACTATATAAAATGTCTTCGGAATTAACTTCTGACAAGGGCAGCATCACAGGCTGCTGCATAGCAAAATCAATAATAAATAAAAAAGGTTGCCCTTTTTTACCAAGCTTATTCATTTGTACAAAAACAGAATCGCGTTTCATATCGCAACGATAACGCCTATTCGATTGTGAAAGTTTCCAGCGAGGGTTTCGCAATCATCCGACAATTTATTCGAGTCCATTTCAAGAAGTGCGTGCAGAAAGCTATTTTTGTTGACTGTTCTAAAAAAATCCAATTTCTGATTATGAGAATAAGAATGACAATATGCCTGGCGCTACTGGTAAACCTGGCGCTGGCACAAACCAACACAAACTTCTGGCAAGATATTGACGAAAGTAATTGAGTACTCCCCAGAGAAGCCAGCAGAGACATCAAAGCGACGCAGTATCGAGCTTTGGCGCTTGATTTGGAAGGATTTACTAATATTTTGCGGCAGGCGCCGATGGAATTTACACGCCAGGCAGCACAAAATCCGCTTTTAATGACGCTCCCTTTGCCCGATGGTACATTGGAGACCTTTGAGATCGTGGAATCCCCGATTATGGAATCGGAATTGGCGGCACGCTATCCCCATATCAAAACTTATAAAGGTGTAGCTGTCAGCAATCGCTTGACTACCGTGCGCTTTGGCCTTACTGGTCGCGGGTTTCATGCTTCCATTCAGTCGCCTCAAGGCAATATTTATATCGATCCGCTTTTTAAGAATCAAACCCAGTATTATCAAGCATATTATACTCGTGATGCTATTCAAGATGATGATGCAAATCAACTTAGCTGCGGCGTAACCGACGCGCATAATCAAACACAAGAATCTGATAATGAGCCTATAACATTAGATCAGCAACTTTTGCAACCTCGAAGCGGTGTGCCAGTTGTATTGCACAGGTATCGGCTGGCGGTGGCTACGTCTGGCGAATTCGCCCAGCGTTTTGGCGCTACCACTAAGGCCCAAGTGATGGATGTAGTTGTGAATATTCTGAATATTGCAAATGGAGTTTTTGAAAAAGATGTGGCAATTAGATTGATGCTAATAAATAATACGGATAATGTCTTTTATTTGAATACAACTACAGATCCTTTCGTAGATGGCTCCAGCATTTCTGATAGTTACGGGCAAGTGCCGGCAATCCTCAATGCCAATATTGGTATCGATAATTATGATGTGGGACATGGATTTATCGCTGGCTGTGGTGCAGGCGTGGTGGGCATTGGCGGTGGGCGTGTTTGCAATAACAATGCGAATAATGGTAGCTTTAAAGGCTTTGGCGCATCTTGTTTTTTCAATTTAGGTACTTCTGTTATCGAGGTTTTTACGCACGAAATGGGGCATCAGTTCTCGGCGCAGCATACCTGGAGCAATTGTCCTGGCAGTGAAGGGCAACTCGCAAGCGCCTCTGCGTATGAACCCGGTGCGGGCAGTACGATTATGTCTTATAGCAATGCCTGTGGCGACCAGAATTTCCAAGGTGATGCGGATAGTTATTTTCATACCAAATCCCTGGAAGAGATTATTTCTTATAGCCGAACAGGCACTGGCGCTGGTTGCGCTACGAAATTACAAACCGATAATAATGAGCCGGAAGTAACGTTGGATTATCCTTTTAATTTTTATATTCCGATTAGTACGCCTTTTGAGTTAACAGCTACCGCTACCGATGAAAATGAGGATATGCTGACTTATTGCTGGGAACAATTTGATCTTGGGCCGCTCAGCGCAATAGGAAGCCCCAACGGCGATGCGCCTACTTTCCGTAGTTTTGCACCAATAGCTTCGCCAACGCGCGTCTTCCCAAGGATTCAAAATATTATAAATAATACTTCTACGAATGTAGAGGTGCTACCTACCTATGATCGCAATCTGACCTTCCGTTGCACGGTGCGCGACAATCATCCTGGATCAGGTGTTTCCGTTTGGCAACAAGCGAAATTCCGTTCTACCTCATCAGCAGGGCCTTTTTTAGTGCTGCATCCAAATGAAGATACCGTAAAATGGACAGCAGGCAGCTACGCGCAAGTGCGTTGGGATGTAGCCAAAACCAATAACAATCTGGTCAATTGCCAAAGTGTAAATATCAAATTATCCCTGGATGGCGGCCTGACTTATCCGATTACCCTGGTAGAAGCTGCGCCAAATAATGGTTCTGCGATGGTGCCCGTGCCTGCTGTGATGAGCGTCAGCGCGCGCATCCGCGTGGAAGCAGCAGACAATATCTTCTTCGATATTTCCAATCAAAATTTCCAGATTCAGGCAGCAACGCAAGCTGCTTATACTTTGAATGTAGCGCCGCGTACCGTTCAAAAGCATTGTTTACCTGCGCCGCTTCAATTCAATATTTCCAGCCAGGCATTTCTTGGTTTTAATAGTCCGATTTCATTAGAAATTATTGACACTTTGCCAAATGACGTGGAAATTTCGCTTTCCAAAACAAGCATTCTTCCATCAGAAGGTGCGGTTTTAACAATCAATTTCACCAAACAAATAGAAGGTATTTTTAATATCCAAGTGAAGGGCACAACCAGCGGCGGCCAAAGCATTAGCATTCCTGTTTCCCTTTCGACTATTTCTAATGATTTTTCGGCATCAAAAATGCTGACGCCGAGCGATGGGCAGGTCGGCATCGTCCTTTCCACGACTTTCCGCTGGAACAAAGTGACAGCAACCGCCAGGTACGATTTTGAATTGGCGACCAGCCCCGCATTTGGAGCGACAGTGATTACTTCTGCATTTGGCATCCAGGATACTTTTTTTACCCCGACCATTTTCTTTGAAGAAAATCAGTTATACTTCTGGCGCATCCGTCCATATAATGAGGATTGCGATGATACCGGGCAATTTTTAGAACCTTTTGCTTTCCACACAGCCACCGTGCAATGCCAACAAACACAAAGCACCAACGTGCCTGTGAACATTTCTGGCTCAGGTTTGCCGACGATCAATTCAACCTTGAATGTGACGACCCAAGGCATTATCAGCGACATCAATATTCCTTTGATCAAAGCGAATTATCAACCTGTAAAGAGCCTGCGCGTCAGTCTTATTAGCCCTGCCGGAACGGAAGTAAATTTATTCGACCAAAATTGTGGAAACACGATTAAGCTTGAAACTGGTTTCGATGACGATTCACCTACCGCCATTATTTGTCCGCCCGATGATAAAATGGTGGTGCGGCTTGCAGGCGCTTTCAGCGTTTAATGGCGAAAATACTGCCGGCACCTGGACGCTGCGCGTGAAAGTAGTAACAGGGGGCTTTGGTGGTGGCGGCGCGCTCGAAGGTTGGGGGGTAGAGTTTTGCAGCACTTTTGCTCCGAATAATCCTTTTATCGTGAAAAATGACACCTTATTCGTGCCTCCAGCCCTGACTAATACTTTTACAATCAACGAATTAGAGATACAAGATAGTGATAATGCGCCTGCTGAACTCATTTATACTTTAGTCACCTTGCCGCAGCACGGTATATTAAAATTGAACAATGTAAACTTACAAGTTGGAAATACTTTTACACAATTGGATGTCAACAACTTACGCTTGAAATATACCCATAATGGCGATGATAGCATCAACGATGGCTTTGCTTTTGTAGTGCAAGATGGCACTGGCGGCTTTTTGGCTACGCAACGCGCCAATATAAAGATTGACGAAAATGCGACCGTTGGTACGAATGAAATTCTGAATGAAAGTAATGTATTGTTGTTCCCGAATCCTGCCAGCGACCTGTTGAATGTTCGCCTAAACAAAGCACCAAAAGGCTCGTTAATGCTAAGTATGTACAATGTACACGGGCAAGAATTGCTACGTCAGCGCTACGGTCAGGCAATCAATTTAATGGAGATCAATACTTCTGGCTTTGCCAGTGGTATGTATTTCCTGACCCTTCGCAGCGAAGGCGAAGTGTTTACACAAAAAGTTAGTATTCAGAGATAAAAAACTGGGATAAAGCAAGAGGTGTTAGTGTTCTAATGCCTCTTGTCCCAGCTCTGACTTCCCATTCTGACATCTAAAAAACACCTAAAATATGCGTTCTCAAGCCCTTACTCAAAATCGCGCCAAAATATTCAATCTATTTACCCACATCCTGAAAGCTGGCTGATCGCCGGCACGCTGGATATACTGGCCGCCTTTGCCAATGCCTATATTGCATCGGGTGTAAGCCCTGAGCGCGTACTCAAGTTTATCGCCAGTGGAATGTACGGGCGAGCGGCGTTCATCGGCGGTGCAGAAATGGCTGCTTTGGGGACTACTTTTTCACTTCTTGATTGCTACTTTTTGGGCAGCATTATTTTTCTGACATATCCAATCCTATGTCGAATCTCTAAAAATAAGATTATCAATGGCATCGCCTACGGCATCCTCATTTGGTTGGTGATGAACCTCGTTGTGCTTCCTTTCACGAATACGCCCAAAGGGGAGTTCAATCTCGTTCCTGCCATCACAGGTGTATCGATATTAATATTGTTTGTAGGTTTGCCAATATCTTTTTAGCAGATCGATATTACCATAAAAAAGCCGTTTAAAATCAAGCTTTACCCTTGAGCATCAGATTCCAATACATAAAAGGTAATCCATATTTCTTCAGCAGCCACATACTGTACTGCTCTTTCGAGGTATCCACAAATTTCGAGATAAGTGGATCGCTATCTCTTATGTTATCGTATTTGAATTCTGCTAAAAGCATTTTGCCGTAACCAGTTACAATAGGGCAAGAAGAATAGCCCGTATAATCAGGATCAAGTTTTGCATCGTGGTGCATCACATGAAAAAGATTTTCCACTACCACAGGCGCTTGTTTTCGAATAGCCGCGCCGGTTTTAGCTGTCGGTAATGCTGCAGCATCGCCTAAGGAAAAGACATTAGGATAAACCTTATGCTGTAATGTGTTGATATCCACATTAATCCAACCTTTATCTGGGCCTTCCTGATATACAAGCTTAGACTTTTTAATAAAATCAGGAGCAGATTGCGGCGGCGCCAAGTGCAAGAAATCATAAGGAATCGCTACTTCGGTTTCTGATAATAACTTCTCGCCCAAGTCCTCTTTATGATAATACAATTTATCCGGTTCGTCCGCATGAGCGGCGATCGTGAAGTAAGCTATTTTATTTATAGGGTCAATTCTGGTGATTTTGTGGAAAAAGCGCAGTTGAATTTTTTTCCGATCCACAATTTCCATCAAAGTTTGTTTGAAAGGCTCCGTACCAAAAATCACCGAACCCGGCGTCACAAAAGCCACTTTTGTTTTATCGCGCACGCCACTCTTATGGAAATATTCTTCTGCCAGATACATTATTTTCTGAGGCGCGCCGCCGCATTTGATAGCGGTAGCAGGTTGCGTGAAAATCGCATTTCCACCTTTGAAATTTTGCAAAACCTTCCAGGTATGCTTAGGATCGGTGTAGTTGCTGCATACACTGTCTGTTTCCAATGCTTCCCGCAAGCCAGGCAGCGCATCTATATCCATTTGTACGCCTGGGCAAGCGACTAAATAATCATAGGTAATTTCCGATCCATCACGCGTAATAACTTTATTATTATCAGGATCAACTGTTTCTACGTAATCCTTGATCCACTTGGCACGACGAGGAATCAAATCCTTCATATCGCGTTCGGTAGCATCAAAATCAAAAGTACCTGCGCCTACAAGCGTCCAGGCAGGTTGGTAATAATGTTTGCTGGCAGGATCGATAATGGCGATATCTAAATGTTTATCTTTACGCAATAATTGCGCTGCAACGGTTATCCCTGCTGTTCCGGCGCCTATAATGACGATTTGATGGTGTTGCTGTTTCATAATGGTGGCAATTTTCGTTTTAAAATCATTGGCGTTTTCAAAAAGGATAGTTGGGGAATTCATTACAAAGTAAAACCATTACAAATCCTTATTTTGTGATGATAATCACATAGTTTAATGACTTTTATCAAGATCAATTCCTTATGAATCAATCTTTTATCTCCAGTCTTTCAAATAGCAAAGCTTTAATTGGCACTTTGGTGACCCTTGATTCTTCCGAAGTAGTCGAAATCCTCGCTTTAGCTGGCTTCGACTGGTTGTTTTTGGATATGGAGCATGGCAATCTTTCTATTGCATCCGTTCAAAGACTTTGTCAGGCTATAGCCGGGAGGTGCCATACTTTAGTGCGTGTGCCTGAGAATGCGCCGATTTGGATCAAAAAGGTATTGGACATTGGTTGCGACGGCATCATCGTGCCTCATGTCAATACAGCAGAGGAAGCTATGCAAGTGATACAAGCCGCCAAGTACCAACCGAAAGGACAGCGCAGCGTAGGGGCAGCGCGCGCGCAAGGTTATGGGCATTATTTCAGCGAATACGTGCAAAATGCTAATAATGAGACCACTATAATTATTCAAATCGAAGATATTATCGCTGTACAAAATCTGGATACCATATTAAAAGTGCCCGGAATTGATGGCGTATTGATTGGGCCTTACGACCTTTCAGGAAGCATGAATTTATTGGGTGAAGTGACCCATCCTTTGGTGCAGGCAGAAATTAATAAAGTGAAATTAAAATGTAAAGAAACAAAAATTCCTTTTGGCATTTTTGTAATGAATGTAGAAGCCACACCCAAAGAAATAGCGGATGGCTGCGGTTTTGTTGCCATTGGTACGGATAGCGCCATGGTGTTGGGGCGTGCAAAGCAAATACTTGAGACCATTGGAAAGTCCCCGCAATAGGATTAAACCTGCGCGCTATTCGACTTTTTCTTCTTTATTTGTATTTGATTTTTTGGTGAAAACCATAAGCATAATGACCGCCGGGATGCCAATCAAAACAAGCGTTGTGAAAATCATTAAAGCATTTGCCTGAAACCAATTGATGAGAAACATAGCAAAAGGGTTTTAGTGAACGCTCAAATTACAAACTCCTCTCTGTCAAGCTTTATGACTTTCGTCAAAATGCCTTGGTGATTTTTATCAGTAAAAAAATTTCTCCTTCGATTTTCAGTAATTTCTATAATTTTAGGAGGTAAAACCAAATTAATACTCAGAAATCGAACCACCATGAAAAATCAACTGTCCTGTCTTATTCTATTATTGCTTGCCAATGCTTTGTTTGCTCAAAAAATTTCGGTCGGTAAAGTAGATGAAGCGCGCTCCACTGGCGATAGTTACTTTGGCAATCGCCTGGAAGTAGAACTAAGAATTTCGGGTGAAGAAGTGCGCAAATACAAGTATGTGAAAGTCAGCGGATTAACAAAAGCTACGGACGATCAAGGCATCGATCTGATAGATGAAGATGAACTGCGTTTTGATTATGATGAAATCGAAGAAAATTTCGTCAATCTTACCATCCGCATGAATAATACCAGCCGTAAGGCTACTGTCATCAAGGATATGGCCGGGGAAATCACACTCTTCAACCCAACGGAGGCTAACGGTGCGGTACTCAAAGTCGCCAACTTCCAAAGCAAGCCCAATACCAATCTCCTGCCAGCCAAAGCGCCACTCAAAATAGTTTATTTGGATAAAAAGGCCTACGAAGAATTCCACAAAGCCAATAAAGACAAGACCGAAGCTGAACTTAAAAAACTACCCGAAGCCAGTCGTCAGGTAGCAAAAATGCTATTGGAAGCATTCGAAGGATTTGCCTATATGGGAGAAGATGAAAATCAACTTACTTTCTTATTGGATGGAGATGTTGAAAAACTCGTAGATGTAAAATTTGAAGATGAAAATGGCAAAGCAAGAAACCAGTGGTGCAATCAAAAAAATTCCCTTCGCTTTAAAGGATATTGAATTGCCATAGCCTGTCGAGAAGGTATTACATCATAATATTCTTGATCTATTGTGATCAAAATTTCATTAATTTCGGCTTCAAATTAATTAGGCGATATTCATGAAAAAATTGTCTATTTTCCTCTCCCAGGAAATGCTGAACCTGTCCGTTGGTTATCTGGCGGGCTTACTCGCATCCAATTTGGTTTCCCGATTTTTCGTCAAAAAGGGATTAGTCAATCTTTGGGGCTTAGCAGCCAAGCGCGAGGCCCTGAGAAAAGATGATTACGAATGGTTGATGTTTATTAGTTCCTATCTGATCGGGTTGATGGTACTGTTGGCAGTACAGTATGCGATGCGCCGATTAAGAGGCCAGCACCTGGAGACAGAATAAATCTCTGAGAATCAGCTATTTTATCGAATATGGAAGTGGTCCCACTTGGTCAGATGAGACGGACTCGGTTTTCCCAAGTATTCCACTACAAAGCCCAAATTTAAAGGATTTTTGCTATTTAGAATAATTTGAAAAGTTCTTTTTTGGGAAAACATCGGAACAAAAACGACACCTAAAGCGACACCTGGAGTTTTACGGAAGCGGGTCGGTATTTTGGGAAAAACCATCAAAGGTTATGGCAAAATTTACGAAACCGAGATTTAATCTTAAATCTCCTACCTCCAAAACGGAGACGCTCATTTTTCTGATTTACCGTTATCGCGGGAAGAAGCTGGTTTATTCAACAGGGCTGAATATTATTCCGAGAGATTGGAATTCAGGAGAACAACGCCCCTATGAAATGGAAAGGCGAAAAGACCTGTGGATTCTCAGTCAGGAACTTGAAAATCTGGTCTCCTACTGTAAGACAGTTTACATTGAATCGGATTACGGCAACATTGATGTAGAAGAATTCAAAGATCGCCTGGACATTCTTTCCGGTAAGAAAAACGAGATAGTAAATGCTAAAACCGAAAAGCCGAAACAAAGAACGAAAAAGTCTATCGGCTTCTTTGAGTTTGCCGAGGAAGAAATGATCGAAATGAAGGATACTTTTATGAATTCCGATTCATTAAAATCCTTCAAACTCCACACTAAAATAATCAAGCAATTTGCAGAGCAAAGAGGCGGTCTTACTTTTGATGATGTGGACTGGAAATTTGCGGCTTGAATTGATTGACTGGCTTACCAAAAGGAATGTTCAGCTTGCCTATGGCAATAAAACCCTGAAAGTATTGCGGCAGTTGATGGAACGCGCAAGGCGCAAGAAACTGCATCGTAACATTGATTATCAGGGCAGGGGATGGACAGTACCAGAGACAAAAGCAAAAGGGCAGATTGTTACACTTAACCCTGTCGAATTGCAAACACTTGCCGATTTGCAATTATTCGGTTTCGCTGAAAAGGTGAGGGATTTATTCCTGATCGGCGCTGGAACGGGGCAAAGATTCAGCGACTTTTCCAAATACGTGCCGAATAATTTTTACCAGACAATGAAGGGAACACCTCTTGTTTCCGTAATCTCGCAAAAAACGAATGTCCCTGCCAAAGTACCGCTCAACATTTTCCCCTGGCTTATTCCTATTCTTGAGAAGTACGATTATCACTCTCCGCAAATGCCTATGCAGAAACTCAATGACTGGATCAAGGATATTTGCAAAAAGGCAAAATTCGACAATCAGATATTGAGAGTCGAACAATATATGGGTAGGAAGCCGAGAATCAAAAAATTCTATATGCCCAAATATGGGGAAATATCCTCCTTACCTGTCGGCGTAGCTTCGCCATAATCTCTACCGGATGGGCTATAGCCTCGCGCAGATTATGCCGATGACCGGACATTCTACGGAAGCGCAACTCCGGCAGTATATCGGTATTGACGGGGAAGAAAACGCCGAAGCCATTGCGATGGGTTTTATGGGGCGAAAGCACCAGTCCACAAACTCTGCCAGGAATAATAAGAAAGTAGTTGAGTTTTGATCTGCTGCTGAAAAGAAATAAAGAATTCTTTAAATCTTTAAAGGACAAATCATTATGCAAAATATACTTATCAATGATAATTTTAAAAGTGCAGTGGAACGCCTGCGGTCACTGCTGCCGTTCCTCAGTTTCGGCTTATTAATAATCACCTATTTGATTTCTGCCGTCATCATGGGTATTTTCATTTCGGAGCAAGCACCCAATAAAGCATACGAAGTGGCTGCTTACCTGATTGCTTTTGCGATTCAGACGGGCAGGGGAACGTTGGTGTTTTTCTTTCAATTAAACCCTGCCAATATCCAGCGAAAATATTCATTTGGGATTATTGCTGCAACGGTGTTATTGATTCTTTCCTTACTGGAAGCCGGACTGGTGCTGGCTCCGGTTGGCTTATCATGGCTAATTTCTGTCTCGACTTTAATGATAATTGGCTGGATTATAGAAATTATGCTGCTCAGGGAAGCTGAATTCGCAACCTATCTGGAAATCTATCAGAACAAGGAAAGATGGGCAGAATTGAAAGAATTCTACCTGGCACAAGCGGAATTAGCGAGTTTTATTGGGGAAATTAAAAGCCCTAAAAAAATGCTTGCTCCTCTTGAAAAACCGGAAATATTAGAATCGCCGGAGGATAAATCCTCCAAACTGCTGGAAGAACTAAAACAGCTTTGGAGGGAACTTGCAAAAGCCCTTCTCTGAACGGGGAGGAGAAGGGCAATCTGACTTTAATTCCAAATTTCTATGGAGTTGTTCTGGATAAAAATGATCCCTTTTTAAAACATAATCTTGACCGTTTGGAAAAACGCTTCAAGGAACGTCTTTTTGCTTCTGTTCAAAAAAATGCGGAAAGGGAAGATAGCGGAAAGCCTGTTCATCAGTTGATTTTAAAGTCAATGGAAGATAATAAGCGGCGCTTTGTTATGGTGCAATTGCTTCGGCATTTGCTGTTGGAAGAGGATTTAAAATGATCTTGCTTTTTTCCTATGACTCCTATACAATAGCAATCGTATAGGAGTTCTTTATATGACCGATATTCGGGTAAATATGCCGGAAGATTTAAAAAGTAAAGTTCAGTTGATTTTGAAAGACAATGACCTTACCATTTCACAGGCGGTGAGAATGTTTTTCAAGGAAATTGAGAAAAACAGGGGCTTACCTTTTAATCCCTTTGGCAAGGAACTAAATGAAGAGACTATTGCTGCAATAGAAGCCTCCATGAATCCCGAAAATCTGGAAAGTTTTGAAAGTGTCGAGGCATTATTTTGCCGATTTAGATAGGGAAGATTAGTCCTTGTTGGAGATTTCAGAGAAAACGCTTTCGTAAAGATTATAAAAGAATGATCAAAAGAGGTAAGAATCCTCAGAAAATAAGGAAATTGATTGAGACGCTTTCATCTGGTTTGTTGCTTCCAGCACAATACCTCGATCACGCTTTAAAAGGGAATTATTCAAACCATCGGGAATGTCATATCGAACCAGATTGGTTATTGATTTACAGAATTGAAAATGGAAAACTCGTTCTTGTCCGAACTGGCTCTCATTCCGATCTTTTCAAAAGCAAGTAAACCCCGGAAATGTTAAAAAGTGTTAAAGTTTGAAAAATTGATCTTCCCATATTTTCCCAGAAGATTTCATTTGATCCCATTTGAATGAATATTCAATTTTTTATTATTCCATTTGATTGCAAATGTCTTTCATTTTAAAGTGTAAATAGCTGATTTTGTGCAATTTGGACATAAAATAAAATCATACTAATTTGCAGGAAATGAATTTTAAGCCAAAAATTATCATCATGGAAAATAATAATATCATCCTGCATTCTATCGCGCCTGCTGATTTAAAGGAAATGCTTCGAAATGATTCAAGCCGAATTTGAGGAAGTCAATAAAGAAATCCAAAGCGTAATCGGGGAAGACGATCTGGTGAGTAGCGGAACTGCTTGTCGTTTATTGGGTGTTTGTTCCAAAGTATTGAAAATCCTGACCGATCAAGGACATTTTACGGTTTATTATCATTTGAAAGAACGAAGATATAATAGAGGTGAATTGCTTGAATATCGCAATAAATATCGTACTCCCAAAAGGAAATAGGTTTTAAGTTTAACTTCTAAAAAAAAGAAAGAAAAATATTAGCCAACTCCATCTTCGTAAATTTAGAAGTACCTACATAAGGATTGCAACAGAATTTAAAAAATTCTTATTTGCAATTGGCTAGTCCAAACACAAAAAATTAAATCAAACACAGTTTTCACTGCTCGGTAAATAGGTCCTTATGAAAAAGCTGGGATTTTACTTCTGTTAATTCTTATATTTCATCATACACATTCCCAAAATCGTTTAACCGGAATCGTACGTTATCTAAATAGTGGAGGTAAAGCTGCATCAGGAGTTCAAATAAGTGGTTTTGGAGCCAACTCCTCTTATACTAACAGCAATGGCATGTTTGAACTATCCTTTCCTGAAAAAAAACCAGGTGATAAGGTCAAAATTATAGTTGGAAGCACAGACGGAAACGGTAAAAGATTGAAGTTGTTAATAGCAATCAATTAGAGCTTTTAAGATTATCTCAAATCCTGGATGATGAGCCTTTAGAAATTATAAATCTGCTATAACTGGGGAACGGTGAAAGCTGCTCTTAGATACTACGGAATATTAGTTAATGCTTCAAATAAAGAATTTGATAGAAGACTAAATAAAATTGAAACAGAACTCAAACAAAAAAATTTAGATGAAAAAGCTATTTCTGCTTTAATTGCTCAAAAGGAAGAACTGAGTTGAAAGAGATAATGCATTATCAAAATTGAAGAACAGGCGAATTTTATTGCTTCTATAAACAAGGATCAAGCCTCCGAATTAGTAAAAGAAGCTATACAAGAAATGGAAAAAGGGTTGCCGTTGATAGCATTCTTTAATTTTAACTGATACTAAACTTGAAAGCTCCTATTTATTACTATTAAAGCAAAAAGAAGTGTTCATAAGTAAGGTTGGGCAAGTAATTGAAGGATATAAATTAAAAATAAGCTTATTAACCCTTGTTTCGTTACAAAGAGTCAATTGATTATTACTATAAAATAATTAAAATATTAGAAGAAAATAGAATAGAGGGTAATTTATCAATAGGCATATATTATCACTTTGCAAAATGTTCTAGAAAAATTTGGAGACTACGCTAACGCAATTAAATATTATGAATTGGCAAAATCTATTGCTGAGAAAAAACCCAAGATATAGATAAGGAAAATTCAATCTACCTTAAATTCATTCCGTATTCTTTAATATCTATTAGAAAGGATTTAGGCATTATTACAGAAAATGAGGACGATGATTGGGAAGATTTTTTGATCATTTATAAAAGTCTATTTATGGATAAAAATTTAATCCTCGGACTCTTCCGATCAAGTCTTGGTCGAAGGGTACATATCCATGATTGAAAACATTTCTGAATTGGTTAAATGTATGATTTATATGAAGAAAATTCTAAATTATTAGGAATTGTAAAAGTATAGCAGATAAGACTCTTCAAAGTATTTCAGCCTTGATAGATACCAATGATTGTTGTTTATTTTTGTATCCTAAGGTTAAAGCCGGATTTGAAAAATTTAGATATGATGATAATTCGATAGCTATTTCAATTTTGATGGATGCTGAAAGTCGATGTAGCAAATTTGTTTTAGATTCTTGTTTTTCTGATTTTCAGAATTAAATAAATTAAATGCTGATTTATATTTGGAGGATAAGAATTACTCAAAAGCAATATTTTATGCAATTAAGTCATGTGAGGTTTTGGAAAGGCATCTTAGTAATAATGACCTTGAATTAACCTATTCCTATAGTAACATTAGTAGAATATATGCAGATTCAGGAGATTATCAATCAGCTCTGGAATGGTCATACAAGGCTTTAAAAATTAGGGAAAGAGTACTAAGCCCTTATAGTTTAAATTTATATTATAATTATAAGTGATATCGTCCATTATTATAACAAGTTAAAGGATTATAAAATGGCTATTGAATACAGCCAAAAAGCTCTAGAAATAAGAAAACTAATTTCCCCGAAAATGATCATTACTTCTATAGGTATTTATGAGGATATGCCACTTTATTTTAAGCTTAATAATTATGAAGAGGGATTTAAATTTCAGGAATATGTCAATCAAATTGATCCTCCAAGAATTTCTACGACCAGATATACAAGAGCTAAATATTGGTTTGATAGTGATTCACTTAAATATCTTACCCGGTAAATGCTATAAAATTTTACAAAAATAAATCTTTGCTGAATGAATCCACTCTTGTTGATATTTATAAAGATATTTCATATACATTTTTTACACTTGGGAATTATGAAAAAACACTTGAATATGAAAAATTAATTCATTCATTTATACAACCTAACGACCTATCTCAACCATATGAGTCCATTGCAGATTACTTTTACTATCGAACATACTCCAAATATGATACAATGTTCATAAAAAATGCTTTAGATAATTATCTAAAAACGTTAAACATCAAGTTAAAAAATATATGATTCCTTAGGATTAGAAATTACCTATATACGAAAAAAAATTATTAAAATGTAATCTAATCCTAAACAATATTGAAGAAGCTTTTAAATATCAAGAAATATTAAATTCTAATATCTCAACTAATGATTCAATTGCACTACATGAAAATATTATAGTAGTTTTAAGTCTATATATATAGATTATCTCCACTACGAAAGCTGCTAATTTAAAAGTACTTAGAAGAGTCGATAAAATATCATAAAAAAGCCATCGAGTTGTTACAAAACAAAATTGATTTTCATGACAATAAGCCCATAAAAAAAATATATAATGATATAGTATGGAGTTACTCTGAACTCAAAAACTACAAAGAAGCATTAAAATATCAGTTAATGATTGATTCTATTACATACATGAAAACAGAACCAACTAATTTTATTGACACAATTTCTTGGCTTGATTCAAACGAAGATATCCAAACTAGTGAAGCATATAACTTGAAAGAAGCATATAAAAAGCAAGAACAAACTATATAAATCCATATTGGTATTTAGACAAGGACTTAGAATTAGACCCTTTTTACGGAAAATTCATCGAATGTTTTGATAAGTTAGCTAATGACGCATTTGATGCAAAACAATATTCCCAAGCTGTGAATTATTTTGATACATTGAGCTTTTACACAAATGACGCAGACTATTGTAATTACGCCGGTCTTTGTTATTATTATTTAAGAAATTATGAGAAGGCAATTAATTGTTATTATAAATCTGTTGAAATTAATCCTCTTATAAGAGTAGATTATTATTATAGTAATATTGGAATGGCATATACTAACAATCATCAATTAGAGAAGGCAAAAATCGCTTTTAGAACATTCGAAAATTTGAAAATTGATCCTGCGAAGGCTAATCGTAATTGGGCTATGTGTTATGCAGTGCTAGGGAATAAAAGAGGCACTAAAATCCTCCAAAAAAGCCATTGAATTCAGGATACGACGACTTAGACTGGATTATAGAAGATGATAGCTCACCGGCTATATAAAAGTGTAAAACGGTTTACAAAATATTAAAAAATAAGTTTTTAATCGGTAATAGTCAAGCTTATCTGTCAAGACGTATTTCAATTGGTCAGATTTAGGATTATAAAACTCGTCTTTAACTTGATAACCTTCTTTCTTGATAGTCAATGTACGGCATATCCTATGCTTATTGAGTGGCATAAATAAGAAAAAGCGCCCAAACTGTCAGTAAAGGTAGTCGTATCTTGATCTATCATTATTAAAGCTCCCCAGATAAATTTATTCCCAATGCGATCTTTTATAATGCCACGAATGTTTCCTAAAGTATTATCACGCTTCACTATATAATTGACGGGTTTTCCATCTAACAAATAGGTTTTAGAAGATTCAACTGGTTCGTAACCTTCTGCATATAGGACAATAGGTATTGAATCGCCTAGAAATTTTTCTGGAATCTCACCTAAATTTGTTCGTCCATTTTCACCAATTAGTGGGTCTCGAAGATCATTACCAAAAGTTACAATTAGTTTTCCTTTATTCTGAAGTTCAGGTATAGGCTTTCCATTAATTCCTTGTACATAAACAGTAAGCTGCATCGATTTTTCACTTCTATTCGGAAAAATATTAATGAAATTAAAAAATTCAGCAAAACCTCCTAAAATGCTCGCAATAATTCCTACGTATCCTAATTTTCTCCAAAAACTGCTACTTTTAGAATGGGAGTCTTGAATGAGGTCCTTCCTCTGATAACCTCACCAACAAGCCAGGATTGCATTTTGAATTTTATTTTTTCTCTATGGAATATTCATTTTGAAGAATCTTTCCATTATGGAATGAGCTTTCATTGGTTTTCCAGCGTGCAAATTTGCGTAATTGTATTAGAGAAATATTGATCAGAGAGTGTTCTTGTTTAGGTAATCAAAGACTTAATTGAAATCATTTCTGCCTTTAGCGATTGAATCTTTTACTTGCTGAGTTGTAATGGTAACATAAAAAAGATTATTTAGAATATAAACAAAGGTAATCCAATTTTTTATCTATATAAGACATATAAAATCATTAGAATAATCGATTCTGCCGCTTTTGTTCGCCGGCCCCAAGGCGAACCGCCGATTTTATAATGTAAATATATTGTTATATATTAGTGAAAAGAAAACCCTGTTTCAAGCAGGGTTTTCAAAATGGATAATTCGATTTAAAAAGACTTAATTGCTTTTTTTCTTTCATATAATCTTGCCATTCCTTCTCCTTTGCGGCTGTGTCTAAGAATAGCCTTACTAATGCTACTGCCCCACCTTGTTCCTGCACTTCTGCATCAGAAAGCCAAATACTGCGGTAGCCCGTTTCTGTTATCGGCAAGCGGGTGTCTGCATTTACCTCAATATGTGCCAGCATATAGCCTTGAATTTTCTTAATTTCTTCTGAATAATCAGGGCAATAACTCACTTGGATAGGAATATCCTGCCACATAAATGAAAATTCCTGTTTGGCTTTCTCTAAACTACCTCCTTTTGAGTTTAGGATATAATCTGCTGATTTTTGTGCCTCGGCTGCTGCCTTGAAAATAAAGAATTTATCTTCTCTCAGCACTCTCAACCAGCTTTTGCAAGTATGCGGCAGCATTTTCAATGATGGGGTCAAAGTCTATTCCTACACTGGCACAAATGTAAGAGGCTGACATTTCGGCAATTAATTCCTCTAAAGCATATTCCTTGCCACCTTTTTGGGAAGGGTTGGTAATAGTCGGACGGTTTAACCTTTTCTCATGCCCCGTTGCGTGGCTTAGTTCATGAAATAAAGTAGTAATAATCTTCCGCCGTTTCAAACTGTCGGATGTCTGGCAGGTTAAAACAGTCATGCACACTATTGTAAAAGGCTCGGCTTGCATCCACTTCAATAAATTCAGGTGGATTGAGCATATTTTCTAAAATCGCTTCACATTTTTCAATTCTCTGATGGTCTTTTAACTGTACTTCTGGAAAGGTAAATTCAATGCCTTCAATGTCCCGCACGCCAAATACATTAAAATATTTGATAAAGCGGATGGGCTGAACATCTTTTTTCAATCTGCCGTTTTGGTAGGCATCTTCTTTGTTGACGGTGTTATTATCCTTGTCTTTGAATAGCACATTAAAGAAAACCACCATTTCAGATTTTGCACCTTTCTTTACTCGTCCTCCTGCTTCCTGCACCTGTTTGAAGGTCAGAAAATACGGTATCGGGTGTTCGGTATGGTTCATCAATAAAAGGTTTATGCCCGTGTAAATATGGTTAGTCGCGTAATTACGGGCTAAGCCGTATTTAGTCCAAGGCATCCGCCAAGGAATTACACCTCTTTCCAGCATGGAAATAATGCGGTTGTTTACCCTTTGATAAAGGTCGTTGTTGGTGGTTCTTGGTTGTTGAATGGTTGCGGTCATGGTTATATTAATTTAATTGGTTAATAATCAAGGGTTAAAGTGCCTTTAACCTTCTGCCCTTCGGCGAGAATGGGTGGCAAGTGTCAAGGGGAAGGGAATTACCCGGTCTGCACGTCAGGAAGATTGGGAACACCCCTTGACAGGCGCTAGGGCAAAGCCCTAAGTCAAATCATGCTTTCATCAGCGAATGAGAAATACCCGTCATGTGCAGTAATGATCAGATGGTCAAGCACAGCGATTTCAAGTATTACGCCAGCTTTTTTCAGCTTCTCGGTTAAGTCTATGTCTTGTTGGCTGGGTTGCAGATTACCCGAAGGATGATTATGTGCCAGAATAATAGAAGCGGCATTACCTTTTAGAGCAGCGGTAAAGACCAACTTTGCATCTACCACCGTGCCGCAACTACTGCCTTTGGAGACATTGAAAATGCCCAGCACCTTGTTAGCGCGGTTTAGCAGCAGGATGTTAAATTCTTCCTGAAATTCGATCAAGTCGCTCCAAAGCGTAGAAAGGACTTCAAAAGCATCCGCAGAGCTTCTAATTTGTGGACGATCTTTAGCTTTTACCTTGCTTCGGTAGGTTAATGTAATTTCTGCCACCTGAAAATTTGCCTGTTCCATAATCCACTGTTTTTAAATGTTTTGTGATTTCGCTAATAGGAAACTCCCTATCTTGGGAGCGGAGGAAATGACTTTGAAGCAGCTTTTTCAAGTCCGCAGATTCAAACCTGCCTGACGGTAGGCTGGAATTCTCTAATGAGGTCTTCCTCCCTTTTTCGGGAACTATGGCAAATGGCGGCAAGAGCGAAGGCAAGGGAAAGCCACACTATTTTTTTGTCAAAAGGCAAATAAAATATGGGGCTTAGGGAAACGACCCTTGCCGAAGACTCGCAAGACGACTTTAAATTTGTGGACGTAACAAAAGGGAGGAAAAGACCGAAAGGAGGATTTTCTATCCGATATTTGGCAGGTCTGTGGCGGTCAAAAGACAGAGTTTCTCAAAGAAATGATTTTTTCGAAGCGAACCCATCAATTTGCCGATTGCACCCTTGGTGCCTGACCAGCAACGGATTTTTGCAAAGCTTTCAGGCGATAAAAACCGTGACAGTTAGGGGTGTAAGGAGGAAATTGAAAAGCTGGGTGGGTTGGTGAGAAGGTTTGATTGCTGGTGAAAAGAAAAATAGGAATGAAGTGAATCAATTAGACAATATCTTCCAATTGACGCTGAATTAATTATAAAATTTGTCGGCTCATTACAATTTTATCAAAAAAACAGCGCTTATCACCTATTTATGTGATGTGCAATTCCAATATACTGATATTCAACTTATAGTAGTTTAGTTAATGTAAAATAATTATTAAGTTATGATATAAAATGTTAAAGTTTTTGGATTTTATTTTATAAGTATAGACATTTGTAATCAACAACACTTCCAAACAAAATTCTTTCATCCCTTAGAAAGAAAACACAAACACTACTTCATTTTTCTTATTTCTTTCGAGAAGATTATACACAGCAGTTTAAGCAGGAGGATTTAGTTTTTTACCTATTTCATTCAAAATGAAATGCATCAGTATGTATTAGCTCTATAATAAAATCATTATAAGAGCCTAGGAATTATTATGTAATATCTCAAAACCGATTAAATAAAATGAGAATTATTACTTTGTTGTTCGTAGTATTAATGTTTTCCTTTTTTTATTCTTTTGGAAAAGAGTCTCTGAGAAATAATATTTTCAAACCTGAATATACAGGCTGTTCGGTTACGATCTCTTCTTTCCCCTATACAGAAAGCTTTGTAAGTGGTTGGGGGAATTGGACAGAGCATGTATCTAGCAATATTTGGCAGCGCCTGTCGGTAGCAACACCTTCCACATCCACCGGGCCGAGTGCCGCTTACGATGGAAGTTATTACTTATTCACTGAGGCTAGCAGTCCAAATTATCCAGACAAATTAGCAATTGTTGAAAGTCCGTGTTTTGATCTCACTCAAGAGAATGAAGCTAATTTCCAGTTTCATTATCATATGTATGGGGCTTTTACAGGTACACTAAGTTTGCAGGTTAGTATTAGTTCGGACACTACCTGGACAACTTTGTGGGAAAGGACAGGTGAGCAAGGTGATTTGTGGTATCAAGCCAATGTTGACTTGAGCGCTTATATCGGAGAAACGATCAAAGTTCGTTTTTATGCGAGAACAGGATTGTCCTACACAAGTGATATGGCAATTGATACAATTCAATTGGTCACCACTCCAATTAGCGGTGGCACGACCTGCTCCACAACGATTTCAACTTTTCCTTATAACGAAAGCTTTGAAAGTAGCTGGGGGGACTGGGATGAGGAAGTTTCTATGAATATCTGGCAAAGAAATTCGGGGTCAACATCATCCGGTTTAACAGTCCACCTTCTGCTGCTGCCGGAACTTATTATCTTTTCACCGAGGCAAGTAGTCCAAACTCACCAGATAAAACAGCCATTGTTGTCGGTCCTTGTTTTGATTTAAGCGCTCATACTATTGCTAATTTTCGCTTTCAATACAATATGTATGGCGCAGATATGGGAAGCCTACGATTAGAAGTGAGCACAGATGGAGGCTCCAGTTGGAATAGTATTTGGTCAAGAGCGGGAGATGTGGGCGATGACAATTGGTATCCAGTCAATGTGGATTTGAACAGTTATGGTGGACAAATCATCAAACTACGGTTTTATGCAAAAACGGGTACGAGCTTCCGAAGTGATATGGCAATTGACGATCTGTGGCTAACAGTTGGTACGGGTCAGGTTTCGGGTACTATTGCTGGTCATGTTGGATTTCCAATAATCGGTAAATGTTCAGATGCCTTATATTATGCCTGCTGCAATTATGATATTTCAAATAACCATGTTCAGAATGTGGGTTTTGATATTCGGGATGCAAATACTGGAACGATTCTTACTTCTTCGGTTTCCAATGCCTCCGGCAATTATTTGGATACTATTAGCGATGGAAATATTTCTATCAGTCCATATGTAGATGCGACTGCATATAATAATGGGGTCAGCATCACTGACGTGATTGTTATTAATAAACATATTCAGGATATTCAATATTTAGACTGTCCAGTTCAAAGAATTGCTGCCGATGTTGACAATGATGGTGATATTGATGTAGCAGATAAAGACACCATTAATCAGATAGTCTTAGGCACGATCACTTCTTTCTCTGCCCCGAACTGGCGTTTTATCTCCAAAGCCTATTACTTTCCCTCTGATATGCACCCGGATGCTCGGTTTCTTGCTGATTTTTGGAATAGAGCCAAAGAGGATACGGGTGGGCAGGATTATCCATTTAAAGCAAATCTGCGCATCGCTGATAAAAACTATGAATATATTGGTAGCGATAAGTGGCTTCAAAAAACTGAATGCCTGGACATTTGATCCTGCGGTCAGTTGATATCCTGGTAATTGGGATTTCCTGATTATCAAAAGTGGTGATGTAAATGCCAATGCGAATTATTCAAGTTTTCCAACTCCTGCGCCTGGTGGTTCTTCATCAAAAGAGTATAATAATGAAAATAGATTTGCTGCCAGAATAGACTTGCAAGATACCCCGCCTGAAATCCGAATAACACCACGAGCACCCAAAAAGAAGTATTTGGTCTCAATCGTAGCTTCTACTGATGAACTTGTTGAAGGCTATCAATTAGGATTCAATACGATGATGAAATCCTGGAATTTGATAAGGTTCGACCCAATAGAGAATATTTAGATGCCACAGAAACCAGGAATTTTGGTCAGGCAAGGAAAAATCTGAGAGGGGGGACGATAAAAACGATTTGGGTGAATGATTTTAAGCGCGATCCGAATGGAAAATCAATCGCAAACGAACTTACCCTTTTCTCCTTTGAATTCAAAAGTGACTTGGATGCCGAAGCAATCAAAAACGCCATTCTATTCGATAATACGGTACTTGAGAATAAATTCTATGGAAAGAATGGATGGATTGAAGCGGTGGCTTTAAGTGTAAAAGTTGAAGAAATCAGATAATAAATCCCGATTCTTAAAAATCATAAAACAAAACCGATGCGACTTTATAGCTTCCTTCTCCTATTAATCTTGACAGTTAGTATAGCAAACGCCCAGCAAAGACCCTACCGTATTTTCAAAACGCAAGAGGTAGATAAACGACTCCGTAAGGAATACCCGGCGATTATCGAGGAACGTAATAAAATAGAACGCCATATTATCAACTATCAAGAAAGAACTTTTAATAAGCGGGATTTAGAAAAAAAAGGATTTATCGGAGTAGTTTTCCATGTCCTGTATCAGCCCGGAACGGAATACCCAAATTTGGAGCAGGTAAATGCACAATTGGATGCACTCAATAGGGATTATGGAGATAACACGATCCAAATAAACCATCCGGCAGATACTTTGGAAGGCTTTGCTGAAAAAGCTGCTATCATCCATCTCTCGTTTTGTTTACCTGACAAACTTCCGGCTAATAGAACAGCAATTCAGTTTGTTGCAACCGATGTGAAGGAATGGAACACCGATGATGCAATCAAATCATCTTCAAGAGGTGGGTCTAATCCAATTGAGCCTAAAAAATATTTAAATGTTTGGGTCGGTAATTTGGCGGATAAGGTAAGTGGATATGCACAAATACCCGGAGGACCGGAAGCTACCGATGGAATTGTTATTGATTATGATTACTTCGGGATAAATAGAGCAATCAATACTCCTTATAATAGTGGCAGAACACTCACTCACTTGGTCGGAAGCTATCTAGGGTTGCACGAGCTTTGGAATGAAAATATCCGATGTGGTGATGATTATGTAAATGATACTCCGATTCATAATGCTCCTAACTATTTCAATTATCCCTATCGTCACATAAGCAGTTGTCCTGGTTACCCAACGGAGATGACCATGAATTTTATGGACAATACAGATGATGCATGGATGTATATGTTTACCAAGGGGCAGAAAGCACGGGTGCTTGCAATGCTTACAGCACCCGGACCGCGACATGGAATTCTTATGCAAGAAAGTAAATGCGCCCCAGAATCAATTAATGACAATTTAAACTTAGCAGGGTTGGATTTAGACCAAAATACAAGTACAGAGGACTCCAAGCCTATTCGAATCAATGCCTATCCGAATCCGGCGCAAACCCAGGTTACTTTGGAAGCCGAGCTTAATCAACAGGGGTTGGCAGGGTTACGGTTTACAATTCAGTAGGGGTTGCTGTGTACACTTCAGAAACCGATACAAATGCAGATACACAACGCTTTTCGATCAATACGAATTCCTGGGCAAACGGAACTTACTTTGTCAAGCTAAACATCGGAAATCAATATGATTATTGCCGCTTGGTAATTATCAAAAATTAAATAGCGTAATACGATCTGTTCTGTCCAGCTAGCAAAACCATCTTCTAAAAAAGCATTAATTTTATCCAGATGAAAAGTTTGATCTTTCTATCATACTTATCCTTCTATTGTCTATTTCAATCGTAACAGCACAACCAGTCAATAATTTGATTAATGATGTTGTGATGCCAGCACCCAATGCTGCTGCGCTTGGGAAATACGCCGACATTCCCGTTAGTTATAATACCGGCGTGCCTAATATTTCTATTCCATTATATCAGGTACAAGAAGGTTCGCTAAGTTTACCCATCAGTATTAGTTACCATGCTTCCGGGGTTAAAGTTGGAGAAACAGCCAGTTGGGTTGGCTTAGGATGGTCGTTGAGCGCAGGTGGAATGATCAGTAGAACCGTACTGGGTCTTCCTGATGAACTATCGGGTGGTTATTTTATAAATGGTTCAAGCCTTGCTGACAATCCTGATGAAGATACACTTATAGGTTTGACATCAGAATTGGTGGATGTTTTGGATGGAGTTTTGGATTCAGAACCAGATATTTTTACATTTAATGTCGGTGGATATGCTGGAAAATTCCAGGTAAATCATGCATTAGGCAAAGTATATACTATTCCACAGCAAGACGTGAAAATCACATATAGCTACTCTACAAGTAATATTGAAAGCTTTACGATCACTACTCCCGATGGTACAAAATATCATTTTGGCAACAATAGCGAAAAGGAATTTTCACATCCATACCCAAATTCTTCTCCCACTGCTATACTAGAATATACCAGTAGTTGGTATTTGACTAAAATCGAATCCGCAGATTCCAAACATGAAATTAACTTTCATTATGTAACCGAGACTTATAAGTATTCCAATTTATCTTCCTGTCAATATACCGCTACCCTTTGTGGGACAGATGGAATTAATGCTCCTGCTGCAAGTTGTGGTGGAAATGTCCATCCAATCAATTCAAATATTTTTGTAAACTATCAGCGGATGGTTGGTAGAAGACTGGATAAAATTACGACTAGCACAGATAGCATCTTTTTTTATGCTTCTTCTTCGGATCGGGAAGACCTCGATACAACTGCAAACTTGGCTTATGGTGTTGATTTTGCAAAGAGTTTGGAGCGAATCGAAATCAAAAGCGGCACATTTTGCAAAAATGGGTGTTTGGATATGATTATTTTAAAGACCCCGCTTATTCAAGTTATTCTGAAAGCAAGCGCTTGCAATTAAAATCACTTCAGGAAATGAATTGTACGGAGGCGGATACCATCCCTGCTTACAGATTTGACTATATAGCTGATGAGAACGTGGATGGAAGCGACTTTATGCCTCATCGCTTGAATAAAAATATAGATCATTGGGGATATTACAGTTATAACGTAAGTGGGGTTAATAATAACAATTATCTACTAAACGTACCTCCCATTACAACTTGTGATCCATTTACAGCTTCGATTGGACAAAGCAACCGCGATCCAAATGCTGACGTAATGGAAATGGGTACATTAGAAGCGATTCATTATCCTACTGGAGGAGCCGTTTTTTTTACTTATGAACCTCATTCTGTTTATGCCCCTGATGATTATTATCAACAAACTGTTTTTGAGGCTGTATATGCCGAATTACCACCAGGCTGCTACGATGATCCTCCTTATTCTCCCGGATACGACTGTTGTCCAACGGATTTTGATAATACGGATATTGGCAGTGAGGTAATTGCCTTAAATGAGATTCAAATCGCAACAGGCGGAATTACACTGCAATTATCAGGCAGGGATGTAGAGGACTGCTTAGAGGAAGCAGTTAGCTTTTATGTGGTTCTAAACATATATGACCCGGATACGAACCTTATTTTTACAACAAACATTAATGGTACAATCGGCAATGATCCCAATCCCTACGAGCAAAGTTTCGATGGACTCAATATAAGTGATCCTGGAAATTATACCTTTGAGCTTGTTTTGTATGGGCGCGCCCAGGCAGAGCTACAGCTTTACAGCATTACTACAACTAGTTTATCAAATCAAAACGTTGGCGGGCTTAGAATTAAGGAAATCCGCAATAGTGTAGATGATACATCTTCGGATGATGATATTATCAGAACCTTTGAATATACCAAAAAAGATGCTCCTTCCGAATCGAGCGGTTCGCTAAATGGTATTCCTGAATACAGGCTCTGTACAGACAGAATTGTTTTTCGTACTGACGGTTTTCCGTATCCATATCTTCCTTACCCGATCAAATTTCTGGAAGTAAAGGATATTAGCATTACGCCGATGGGTAATGCAGATGGCAGGCATATCGTCTATGACCATGTTATCGAATATTTTGGTCCAACAAGCGATAAAATGCGAAATGGAAGAATTGAACATAATTATATCTTAGACCCATTTAATGGTTTTACATACAGTAAACCTCCGGTTGCCAGATTAAAAGATGGTTTATTGGCTTCCAAAAAGATTTACGATAAGGATGATAATTTGATTCAGGAAGATACCATTGCATACATTGAACCACCTTATATCGATATGTTTGATGGCGATCTGGTTTACCAGGCGATGTACCTGCCCGTGAGCTGCCCTACCATTCCTATTGTAGTACCACAATTTGTTACCTATCGTCCTAAGACTGCACCCCATTTTAACAGAACATACCGAAACAGTACTTGATGGAGTAAATACAGCAATGGATTATACCTATGATGACGCTGTTCCACGTCGGCACTTTAATCCGGTTAGTACTACTATGACCAATAGCGATGGGTTGGAAACCATTAATTATACTGCCTATGCCTACGAAATGAAAGATGCAAGTACAGGTGCGGACACAGCCGTATGGAATGCCCTGATTAATCGCAACATGATCGGTATCCCAATTGAAACATTAAAAGTAGTGGAAACGGATACAGTTGATGGTTCTCGAACAGAATTCCGTTTTTTAATGCGAGTACTGGCGACAGTCCATCTACAACCGACAATAGCACCACACCTTATCCACATTTATTCAAACGCTACGAAATGAGTTGGGATGCAAACGATGAAGAAATTGGCAAAGCGTGGGATACGATTGGTACGATCACAAGCATAGATACAGCAAATGGCTTTCCAAGCTCCTTCACTATGCGCGGCTGGACACCGGAAACCTACGAATGGAATGACACGAATAATTTGATCAAAAAGCGAACTTTTGAAGATTTTGAATGGGAATACGAGTACTATCCAAATACGCGGATGGTTAAAAGATTACGGATGTGGACAAACAATTTGTTAATTACGAATACGATTCCTTGATGCGTCTTAAAAAAGCCAGCGCTCGTAAGGATAGTGTCATCACCGAATATTTTTACCAATTCCAGGGTACAGGCAATCCCAATAATTATGTAAGAACCAAAACCACTTTTTCGGATGTCAACTTTAGTGATCTTATAGAAAGGAACACTTTCCAATACATTGACGGTCTGGCTCGTCCTATTCAAACAGTGGAAAAAGCTTACTCCGAAGATGATAAAGATATTGTGAAAGCCCTTGTTTATGACAAGCAGGGAAGACCCTACAAACAGTACGATCCATTTGAAAGCGCAGGTACAACGGGTGCTTTTGTAAGCTCCATCCCCTCTACGGCGGATTCTACCATTACAAAGTTTGAGGCTTCCCCACTCAATCGGGTGGATAGTGTAACACCGCCATCCTGGTACGCCACAACGACTGCTTATGGAAATAATACTGGATCAATTACTGCTGCCGGAATTACCTATCCCGCCGGGTCTTTGATGACCACTACCGTGACCGATCCCAACGGGAATCTGTCTATTGAATTCAAAGATAAAAAAGGCAGAGTGGTCTTGGTTCGCAGGGATAGTGTGGGTATCGCTAATGAATCAGACACAGAATTCCTATTTGACAATAAAGACCGTATTTCCAAGGTAGTGCCTCCTGGTGCAACACTCAGTCATCCAGAATTGATCTACACTTATTTGTACGACGAGCGCGACCGTGTGATCGAGAAGAAAATCGCGGATCAGGCTAAAATGCTTTACAAATACAACGAACGCAACTTGCCTACCTTGATGCAGGATGGCAATATGAATGCTCAAAATAAATGGCTGCTTACAAAATATGATATTTATGGCAGAGCCACAGGAACAGGTTTCTTGGATGGAACGGTATCAGATGGCAATGATGCCACCAAAAATTTCACCGAACCGCTCACCGTCAATATCTACGATGGCAGCTTGCCGATTGAACTGGGCAAACTCAAAACCAGCAAAGTAAAAATACTGGGTACACAAAGCGACTGGCTGCAAACCACTTTCATGTATGACCCTTATGGTCGCATTCAACAGTCAGAAAGCAATCACCACTTGTATTTGAGCAATTTTCAAAGCGATGTGGTGAGCTACACCTACGACTTTGCCGATCATGTAACCACCGAAACCCGTGTACACAAAAAAGATGCAAGCGCTAGTAACCTCACTGTTTACAAGGAAATGGTGTACGATCACGTAGGTCGGATGACCGGAAATTACCATCAGGTCAATGGTGGTACAAAAGTACAATTGAGCGAATTGCATTATACACCCAAAGATCAGATCAGCGAAAAAAATCTTGGAAAAGTAGGTTCGAGCTTTTTGCAAAGCTTAGATTATACTTACTTGCCCAATGGTTTCTTGAGTGCGATCAATAGCGCGAGCCTCGGCGGGGGCACTTTAGCAATGCCAACTTGTTCGGATACTTTACCCAACCCCACTTCCAGCGGTACTTTGGATAATAACGATTTATTCTACATGGCGCTCAAATACGATAACACAGATGGGTCAAGCATCGGCGCACAAGACCAGAAAACGGCAACATCGGTCAGATTATCTGGCGGGTACGCGGGCGCGAGCGACAGACCTATGGATTCAAATACGACTTGTTAGACCGCCTGCGCTCGGCAACCTTTGATGAAATCAACGAAAGCAATACCTTGCGGGGTAATAACTGGTACAATACCAGCTATCAGTATGATGCGCGGGGCAATTTCTCCAAACTCAACCGCAAGGGGGTGTATTGGAGCGGCACTTGCTGGCAGAACGGCGTGATAGATAGCCTGAGCTATACCAATTGGTGGAACAGCAATCGCCTGCAAACCATCACCGATGCTGCGCCCAGCACCTATAAAGACTATGGTTTCAAGCAGAATGGGACGGAAGAATACCAATACGATGCCAATGGCAATCTGATCTTCGACCCGCACAAGGATATGGATGTGGTGTATAACTTCCTGAACCTGCCGGAACGGATAGAGTTTGCAGATTGCAAAACCATTGAATTCACGTACGACGCAGGCGGCAACAAACTCAAAAAAAGAACTGAAAAACGGCACGATGCTGCTTGCTACGCATGATTATCTGGGTAGCATCGAATACAAAGGCAGCGAACTGGAAGCCATCTATCACGATGAAGGGCGGGTGTACTATGAAGAAGGAACCGGACGTTATGAGTTTAATATCCAAGATCATCTTGGAAATACAAGATTAACGTTCACCGATAAAGATAACGATGACATTATAGAAGTGAGCAGCAATCCAGCAACCAATGAAATATTACAAGAAAATCATTACTACCCCTTCGGTATGAATATGAATGGGCAATGGATGGCAAATCCAGGTAGGGAGGATAAGTATCAGTATAATGGTAAAGAGTTGAATGAGGATTTTGGATTGGACTGGTATGACTACGGGGCAAGATGGTATATGCCGGATATTGGTAGATTTGGTAGTGTTGATCCATTGGCAGAGAAAATGACAAGTTGGTCGCAATTTAACTATTCATTCAACAATCCAATTCGATTTATTGATCCTAATGGCGCAGCTCCAAACGATATTGTTGTTCCTAAAAATGATAAAAATACAGAAAATTATAGGGCAGCTGTTTTAGGATATCTGAAAACTTTGACTAATGATGAACTAAAGTGGAGCGGTAATAAGGTTGTAATTGCTGAAAAAGATGCTGCTAATAAAGATAAAAATTTATCAGAAGGTACACAACTATTAAGAAATTTGATAGAAAATACTGATAAAGAAATAACCATTCTTAAAACTGATGGTGGTAACTGGACCCAAAGTGGTGATGGTAAATTCCTTAATGAGGAAGGTACACCTGGTGTTGGCTCAGCTTCAAAGGTTTATTTCAATGAAGAAAGGGAGGGGAATACTATTTCAAATGTCGATGGTACAACAGGTGTATCGGTAAACATTGGATTAGCACACGAATTAATCCATGCGTGGACAAACGCCAATGGATTGAACGATGGTGGTAAAGCAGCTGGATTTTATGATTTTGATTTAAATGATGATGGCAAACATTTAGGTTTTCACGATCGTATTACAAGAGACGAAGTTAATGTAAGAAAAAAAGAAAATGAGATTAGAAAACAAATGCAAGAAGTATTGAGAGCAGTTCCAATTAATATAAGTCTTATTGGTAGAAATCTTTCAAATTAAAAAATCTAAACCATGCTAATATTTTCAAATATTAAAAAACACTATTCCTATTTTCTTGTATAGTATTTACTACAAACTTCAGTACAAGTGGAAAACAACTAGAACCTGATTTTCATGAATGGAAATCTACAGTGGTTAAAACCATAACAGAAGAATGTAGGAATATTCCTAAAGATAGAGATTCAAAAATAATCGAACTAGACTCATCTATCTGCGAGAGGATAACAGGAATTATTAACAGCATTGATGTTTCAAAAAAGAAAAACTATATAAAAGGTTAAAAATAGGCACTTACAAAAATTCAAGTATGAAAAATAGTGATGATTGATTTATCAATTTCAGGTGAAACTTTAATGGATGATGCTCTTTTTTCTTTATAAAGGGTAAAAAGTGTATAACTATTATGTGCTGCGAAGATTTTAAAGAAAACAGTAGTCAAGACAATAATAAATATAAATTATATTTAAATTCCAAACGTAAGTTTCAAGTAAACTGAATGATAGAAGCTCAAGAAGCTTTACAGACTACATACTTGTTACTGAATTTTACCCAGATAGTATTAATGTAGAAGTTGTTATAAATATAACTAGTGGGCAATATCAAATAATAGATAAATTATTTTACAATTAGCTAGCCTACCATTACTGGCGCTTGGCTGTGCAAGCATAACTAAAGAAACAGGCTGCATCGGTGGTTGGTTAGTAGGCTGTTATTCGCAGCATTTATGACGCGATATTCATGGAAGTGTTGTTATACCATTATATTCTCTCCCATAGGGAGTACACCTATTGACGCAGGATGGTAGATGTCCGCGTCATTTTTTGTTTATATATTTACGACTTCTTAGACCGCCTGCGCTCGGCAACCTTCGATGAAATCAACGAAAGCAATACCTTGCGGGGCAATAATTGGTACAATACCAGCTACCAGTACGATGCGCGGGGCAATTTCTCCAAACTCAACCGCAAGGGGGTGTATTGGAGCGGCACTTGCTGGCAGAACGGCGTGATAGATAGCCTGAGCTATACCAATTGGTGGAACAGCAATCGCCTGCAAACCATCACCGATGCTGCGCCCAGCACCTACAAAGACTATGGTTTCAAGCAGAATGGCACGGAAGAATACCAATACGATGCCAACGGCAATCTGATCTTCGATCCGCACAAGGATATGGATGTGGTGTATAATTTCCTGAACCTACCGGAGAGGATAGAGTTTGCAGATTGAAAAACCATTGAATTCAACTACGATGCAGGCGGCAACAAGCTCAGAAAAGAACTGAAAAATGGCACGATGCTGCTTGCTACGCATGATTATCTGGGCAGCATCGAATACAAAGGCAGCGAACTGGAAGCGATCTATCACGATGAAGGGCGGGTGTACTACGAAGAAGGAACTGGACGTTATGAGTTTAATATCCGGGATCATCTTGGTAATACAAGATTGACCTTCACAGACAAAGATAACGACGACATCATAGAAGTGAGCAGCAATCCAGCAACCAATGAAATATTACAAGAGAATCATTACTACCCCTTCGGTATGAATATGAACGGGCAGTGGATGGCGAATGCTGGGCGAGAGGATAAGTATCAGTATAATGGAAAGGAACTGAACGAGGACTTTGGATTGAACTGGTATGACTATGGGGCGCGGTGGTATATGCCGGATATTGGAAGGTGGGGGCAAGTGGATCCGTTGGCAGAGAAATATTACCCGCATTCTCCATATAATTATACTTTAAATAATCCAATTAAATTTATTGATCCCGATGGAACTCACGTTGAACCTATTGTTTCTACCAATGATAATGGAAAAACCACAATAACATTTAAAGTAACAGGTAAAGTAGTTAATCTATCAAATAATCCATTTGCAAGTGTTAATAATGTAGCAAAAGAAATTAATAAAAGAGGTATAAGAATGTCAGGTGGAACAATTGATGTTACTGGTTTAGGTGTAAAAGATGCATCTGGCAATGAAATTAATGGAGAAGCAATTATAGATTTTGATTTTTAATTCGAAGGAGTGAATTCTTTGGATGAAGTTTTGGGGGATGACCACCTGGTAGTCCTTTCTGATTTCTCTAAGGATAAAGTTGCGAATGGAGTAACCGCTGGGGAAGGAGGAAAGGTAATGTGGGTTGAAGCTAACACAATGACAGGGTTACTAGATTATGAAACAGGATATGGCACAACGGTTGCTACTCATGAGTTAATTTCACATGCAATGTTAGGGGGCATGAGAAAAATCTTCCGAGGTAAACTATGGTGGAGGTGTCAGTATTTTCTCCACTGGACTTGGTGACAAAGCCAGAAGCAATATTGTTAAAAATGCTTTTCTGGTAATTTAAATAGTGGTCCAACTCTTGTTACAAATAGCGATGGATATAGATATCCTCGAGCTACTAGCGATAAAGGATACAATGTGAGTTCAGTAGGTGTAAAAACTGTAGAAGCAGCGAGAAGAGCAAGAAAAATACAAACTAAAAAGCCATAAGTTGATGATTTATCGATCTATAAAAAAATATTAGCCATTGTAATTATTTGCAGTGGATTATTATTAATTTTATTCATAAACTGGGAAAGAGAAATTACTGTTTTTCTTATTAGCGCTCACGATGAGCCCATAGATTTAGAATGTTATTCTCAAAATCGATCTTTTTATAACGAAACTTTGGAGCAAGAAGGAATTTTGCAAATCAAAATTTTCCATAAAAATGCGTAAAAAAGGAGATGCTTAAAATTAAGATATTAGAAACTAAAGATACGTTAACATATTCTATTAATCCATATCCTTTAATATATCGATATATCATTCTACTTTTTTACGAAGATAAAAATGGTAATATTAATATTAAAATAAATCGAAAGCTGAATCGCCCCGTTTTCCAATAACTTCCCAGCACGAATGACATCATACAAGAAAACCACTACTACCCCTTCGGTATGAATATGAACGGGCAGTGGATGGCGAATCCGGGTAGGGAGGATAAATATCAGTATAATGGTAAAGAGTTGAATGAGGACTTTGGGCTGGACTGGTATGACTATGGGGCAAGGTTTTATGATGCTACAGTGGGTAGGTGGAATGCTGTCGACCCGATGGCGGAAGATTTTTACTCTTGGTCTCCTTACAACTATGTATATAATAATCCATTATCATACATTGATCCTGATGGACAATCGGCAATAGTTACACTAGATAAAGAGAAAAACACTGTAACAATTTCTGCTACCATTTATTTTTATGGCACATTAGCAGGGCAAGGATTCAATCCTCAGGAATTTGCTCAACAAATGCAATCATATTGGCAAGAAGCAGCGAACGGTATGTCAATAGAAATAGACGGGCATACTTATAGCAATATTAAATTTGATATTAAAGGAGAAGCTCTTTCAGAAAATGACATATCAAGAAAAATGAGTGAGGTATACAAAGCAATAAATCAAAAAGATTTTTCAGCAGCTCAGTATAATTTTATAAGACTGGAAAGAGGAGATGGAGAAAAGTCGTCTGTAATAGAGGGACTTGGAACTAATTCAGGGATATTTTTCCTTGGAGGATCTACAACTACTCCTGCACATGAATTTGGTCATATTTTACGATTAAATCACCCTGAAGAAAAAGATTTAGATAAGCCTTATATGATGTCTATTCAATCCAATACAGTGAATGGTGAGCCCTTGGATCGAGATACGCGCAGAGTGCAACAGTCAGAAATACAAGCTATTTTAAACAGTAGTAATTTTAACACTAAACAAGGTAATAGTACCATGAAAGTAATTTACAGAGAGAAATCAAGTTTTAGGAAGTTTAACAGCTTAGGAGAATCACTAAATTATTTTAAAAAATGAGAAATATTTTATCTATATTAATATTCCTTTTTATAGTATTCTCTTTAGGATGTCAAACCAACAAGGTTTTTAATAAACCTCCTGTTAACTTTGGAGAGCTATGGAAAGCCGATACCTGTGGCATAAAAGGATATAGGGCATTTGTAGTACAGTACATAGATGAAAATAAGTATCATGTACTAGAAGGTAAATCAATAGAATATATCGAATATCATTTTGGAAAACCTGATATTGAAACCTTCACAAAAGAATGGAATATTATTCATTATTCATATAATTGTAGCGCTCTTGAAATAAGAGAAGATGGCAGATGTGGAGTACCCACTAACACATCATATTATATAAATATCAATGCAAAAACAAAAACGGTAATAGATGCTGTGATGAGAATTCACAACTAATCCTCGCTGGTACTGGTTTGTCGTGTACGCTTCCCCCAGCACCTACAAAGACTACGGCTTCAAGCAGAATGGGACGGAAGAATACCAATACGATGCCAATGGCAATCTGATCTTCGATCCGCACAAGGATATGGATGTAGTGTATAACTTCCTGAACCTGCCGGAAAGGATAGAGTTTGCAGATTGCAAAACCATAGAATTCACCTACGACGCAGGCGGCAACAAGCTCAAAAAAGAACTAAAAAACGGCACGATGCTACTTGCTACGCATGATTATCTGGGCAGTATTGAATACAAAGGCAGCGAACTGGAAGCCATCTATCACGATGAAGGGCGGGTGTACTACGAAGAAGGAACTGGACGTTATGAGTTTAATATCCGGGATCATCTGGGTAATACAAGGCTAACCTTCACAGACAAAGATAACGACGACATCATAGAAGTGAGCAGCAATCCAGCAACCAATGAAATATTACAAGAGAATCACTATTACCCATTCGGTATGAATATGAACGGGCAATGGATGGCAAATCCTGGTAGAAATGATAAATATCAGTATAATGGCAAAGAACTCAATGAGGATTTTGGATTGAACTGGTATGACTATGGCGCAAGATGGTATATGGCAGATATTGGAAGATGGGGGCAGGTGGATCCTTTGGCAGATGATTTTTATTCTTTTACGCCTTATAATAATGTTTTTAATAATCCTATGAGATTTATTGATCCTGATGGAAAGTCAGCAGTTCCCACGGTTGATAAAAAGAATAAAATTATAACAATTAATGCGCAATTAAACTTTTATGGATCAGGGGCAACTGATGAACGCGCCATTGCAATTGCTGCAGCTATTCAAAAAGATTGGAATGCAGCTAATGGAGCTATTGAGATAGATGGGGAAACTTATGCTGTGCAGTTCAACGTAACAGGTAAAAAAATTTCAGGGCTAACTGCAGCGATTGGAAAAGTATTCGGAGGGGCTGAGAATAATTACATTAATTTATCTGAGGGCGGACCGAGTTTCAGAAACCAGAATACTAGGAGGGAATTCAGGGAGTTGGTCTTGGAGAGAAGGAGGGATATCGGATAAGGATATTCACACGAATTCGGACATATGTTGGGATGGTATGATCGCGAACAATTTAAGGTAGCAGAGTATGGTAGTCATGATTATTTAGGCTCCTCTGACCCAAATATTCCTGACGGTGGGAATGCACTTGGTATAATGACCCATCAAATGCTCCACAATATTCAAAAAAAGCAGGTTCAAATTTTAGCTCTCTTTATTACGGAAATGATAAAAAAAGATGCTTAGTTGGGCAAGAGGAGTTACTCAAAGAGATATTGACAGGATCGGTCTCAACCCATCTAAGCTATTGTCCAATAAATCTGTGATAACTACAAACTCATTGCGTCACCATCCAAGGTATAGAACACCAAGAAATGACTCTGTTATCAATTATATTATAACACAAAGTAAATAAAGTTCCTATGCAACAATCTACATTAATAGCATCATTTTTCTGTTACTTTGCAGTTGTAATATTCCTAAAACTAATATTACTAATTGTGCCGAGTTAGACTATTTAAAATATCCGGTGATTAGGAAAAGGATTTGTTGGGAAAGACTCTGATGCACAAGGCGAAATATGCTTCCAAAGAAAATGGGTATCCTATATTGGCTTGTCTAAAGAATGTATTATCGAATTATTTGGTGAACCTTTATATTTAGAAAAAAAAGGGAAAATTTTTCTTTACTACTTTGGGGATGCCGAAAATGAAATGGCAGTTGGTATATTAAGAATATTTTTTATAGGAAACAAAGTAAAAAAAATTAGATGTACACTTGTATAAGCTTTTGATTAAGTAATTAATCATTGAAAAATTTACCATTTACCATACGCTAATAACTTGACTATCAACGTTCTGAACCAAATAAAGGCTATATTTTTTTAAGAACACTTACTTATATTATAAAAATATAAGCAATTAGTGCTCCATCTATAATGCATCTGAGACTGTTTGCGGATATTGTGCATTACAATGCCTATGATACGATAATCATAAGGAAGTGTTGTTAAACCTCATAGGGAGTATACCTATTGGCGCAGGAAGGTAGATGTCCGCATCATTTTATTTACGTATCCGCAAGTACCTTAGAAGAATACCAATACGATGCCAATGGCAATCTGATCTTCGACCCGCACAAGGATATGGATGTGGTGTATAACTTCCTGAACCTGCCGGAACGGATAGAGTTTGCAGATTGCAAAACCATAGAATTCACCTACGACGCCGGAGGCAACAAACTCAGAAAAGACCTGAAAAACGGCACGATGCTGCTTGTTACGCATGATTATCTGGTAGTATCGAATACAAAAGGCAGCGAACTGGAAGCGATCTATCACGATGAAGGGCGGGTGTACTACGAAGGTGGAACTGGACGTTATGAGTTTAATATCCAAGATCATCTGGGTATATGAGACTAACTTTCACCGATAAAGACAACGACGACATCATAGAAGTGAGCAGCAATCCAGCAACCAATGAGATATTACAAGAGAATCATTACTACCCATTCGGTATGAATATGAATGGGCAATGGATAGCGAATCCGGGTAGAGATGATAAGTATCAGTATAATGGTATGGAGAAAAATGATGACTTTGATTTTAATTCTTATACAACTTCATATAGGATATATGATCCCATAATTGGGAGATGGTTACAGGTAGATCCAAAATATTCTTATTCAGTAAGTCCCTTTATTGGAATGGGGAATAATCCTATAATTTTAACTGATCCACTCGGAGACACTACTCATATTTTTTTTCGGAGAGAGGAAGGTATATTAATACTATTTATAGTGATTCCCAACTGAATATCATTTCGTCCCATGGAAAGATAGAAAAAATTATCAAGGAGATAATGTTGATGAATCCTATGTGCGTAATAATTCCAGCTATTATTTAGGGCAAAATACTCAAGCTCAATTGAAAAGTTATGCACAAAAGGCTGAAGAAGCTGGACATGAAATGGGAGGCTTATTATACGTTGGTGAAAATCGAGAACTTCAATTAAAAGAATGCACAGGTTGTACAACAAATGGAAATGACAATATTGAAGGATTACAAAATCTTGGTAATTATTCAAATACAGAAGGTTTGCAATTTATTGGTTCTTGGCATACATCCGAGAGGCAACGGCTATGCTACCGACCGACCTTCAGGTCGGTGGGAAAAAGATGGTGACTTATGGGCTTTTAATGACATGGGTGGCATTCAAATAGAAGTATATCGCTTAAGTGGCGGCTTAGGCTAATCTCTAGTCTCAATGGATTGACTGTATATCAACACGCAGGTACAATTATGAATATCCATAGACCAAGCCCAGCCATTAGAATGAAATCAGGGTATTATGAAGGAACGGATGGATTCTATTTTTCTCGTGGAGAACATTATAATCCTCTAGAAAAACATCCTAATGGGAGTCCAATATATGGAGCCTCAATATATAAATTTATTCGTTGGTAAAATAAAAACAATGCCAAAGCAAATATTATCAAAATATAGATGGTTCTGGATTTTATTTGTCGTTACTAATTTATTTTCGTGAAGAAAATAGGCGATAAAACCTCATCTAATATTAATACGCCTCCTTTAGAGGAAGATAAAAAGAATATAATAATCCAAAATTATAGCGACCTGAATTCTTGTTTTGGTATGGAAAGCTCGTTGAGTATAGAACAACTACCCTATTATCTTATTGCAGGAGAAGAATTAGCGACAACAGATATTTACTTTTTTCAACTAACTGAAAATAATTTTTGTTTGATTGATGCCTTTCGATTTAGGTTAGCAGAAGACCAAGATACAATAATACTTGATAATATTTGCAGTATTAATGGGGTTTTCTATGATAGAATTGAATTTCAAAAATTGAAAAATTTAAAATTACAAAAAAAGGATGTTTCGATACTTTCAAGTTTCAAACACATGGAATCTGACAGCCATTTAGGGAGATTTGATCCATTTTTATAAGATTATGTGAAATTTCTAACAAAGAAGAAGCTCACTGTGTTAAAGTTTATAAAGGAAGTGGAAGTGCAATTGAAAAATTTTTAATCAATTGAATTCTTTGTAACGGAAGCCATATGGTATATATGTTAAGTATTAACTTAACCTTCCAAAGCTAGCGCTGGTCTGTCTCATATGCTCTCGCTGAGCTTGCTCCGATTATACCGGAGCAAGCTCAGTGGCTGGTTATGGGCTGTCATTTCAAGCCTCTATGACGCGATAATCATAGGAAGTGTTGTTACTCTCCAATAGGGACGGCAATGCCGCAGAATAAAATCTGGCGCGGGCTGTAGGTAGACTCGCGCCTTTTTTATGTTTTTTAGTTTACGTCCACATCCTACTGGCTATGGAGCGTTCCTACGAAGGTGGAACTGGACGTTATGAGTTTAATATTCGGGATCACCTTGGAAATAAGACTAACATTCACCGACAAAGATAACGACGACATTATAGAAGTGACAAGCAATCCAGAAACCAATGAGATATTGCAAGAAAATCATTACTACCCCTTCGGTATGAATATGAATGGGCAATGGATGGCAAATGCTGGGCGAGAGGATAAATATCAGTATAATGGGAAAGAACTGAATGAAGACTTTGGACTGGACTGGTATGACTATGGCGCAAGGTGGTATATGCCGGATATTGGAAAGTGGAATTCGATCGATCCACTGGCGGAGAAGTTCCAAAGCTGGAGTGCTTATTCTTATGCCTTTAGTAATCCCCTGCGATTTAACGATCCAGATGGGGCGAAACCTGAAGATATAATAATTCGCAGCTCAAATACAGATAGTGAAGATGCAAGAGTAAGTTATCAAAACCAAGTTTTCCAAAAAACTAAAACCTTAACAAATGATGAATTGGCATTAGATAGGCAAACTGGAAAGGTCACCATCGTTAAATATGCGTCTGAAGTAACTAAAGAGGCGGGAACAGGATTGATAAGAGATTTCATTGATGGAATACAAATGGAGAATGGTGATGTAATTAATCGTACTGTAACCTTTACAGACAATGCAAATGGAAAATATGTTGATCCCATTACTGGAGAGCCAATTTCGCTTAAAAATAATGCTACAACAGTTCCGGAAATTATTTCAAATGCTTTTAATGGTATTGGTTCAAATTCGATAATTTATTATTCTCCAGATGTAAAATCTGAATACTTTATTTCAGAGACAGAAAAAGCAATATCTCCCGCTTTTATTGTCGCAGGACACGAATTAATACACGCAAAAACTATTGGTATAGGACAAAGGGTAATTGGAGAACAATTACCTAATGGGCATCCAGCAAAAAATCAGGAAGAACTAAATACCCAAATAAAGATGCAGTATTATTTACAGAGAATAATTTGAGACCAAGATACATACACCCTGTAAAAAAGTGAAGCATGAAAAGTTTTATCGTAATTTTTATTCTCTTTCTTGGAATTTCTTGCTCCATTAATAAATTTATAGACACTAATGAGAGCATGAAAAAGTGGGAAAAATTTGTTTTGAAAGAAGTAAATAAAGAACTTAAGAATATAATAAAGAAATGCCCTGGTTTTAATATTAAAGATACTAGGGACTTTTACGAGAATGAGATAACATTGTTTCCAATTAAAACATCTTTTGAAGAAATCAGACGAATATCAAAAGAGCTAAAAATGAAAACTCAGCTTGATACTATTGCTTTGGTTTTATCATATCCATTTGTGGGTTTTGACCCTAGTAAAGGTTATTCATCTGATTTGGTTATTCTAAGAAATTGGGAAAAATCATTTGTTCTCCGATACTCTGAAAAACTAAAAAAGTTTGGTAAAATCTCTACCAAAATAGAACCAATTGATATTTTGAAAAACTTTGAAAAAATGGAAAGCGGATGTGACTATGGATATTATATTATTACATATCTAACCCCAAGCTTAGAACCCATCCGATGTAAGTCAATTTTAGGATATGCTCTCCAACCAGAAAACAATAATTAACCATATTGACGCGGGAAGGTAGATGTCCGCGCCTTTTTTATGTTTTTTAGTTTACGTCCACACCCTACTGGCTATGGAGTATTCTTCTTCGCCTAAAGCATTGGCGTAGATGGCGGGCACTTCCAGTGAACTATGCCCCATCCATTTGCTTACCAGGGTTAAAGGAATACCTTTTCCAAACAATGAATATGAAGGCATGGCGAAGCCTTTTGGGCAAGTCTGAATTCCAGTTACTTTTGGCTTGCTTCATTACTTCGTCAACTCGGCGGGAAGCGGTCGCACGAAAAAACCACCAAATCCGTTTTTCTCGCTCACTTTTTTTCTGCTGTCGTTTACGTAGATCATGAGCGAGATTGAGGGAATCCAAAAAAAGATGCTGATAAAGGAACTTGGCGATATACTTTTTTCTTTCGCTTCTTTAAGGTTTCAAAAATCACAGCCTCTGCTTCAAAATCAATATCCATCACTCGAACGTTCAATCCCTCACTGATTCGACAACCAGCATCATAGAGCAGTAAGCAAAAAGTACGGACTTCTATTTCCATTTGTGAATCGGCAGTTTCTTTGAATTAATCCAAGACCATAGTTTAGTTTATCTAAAAATTAAGAAAATGCTGTACACTAAAATAATTTTAGAGGCATCTTAGAACATGTTTAAAAATTAAATCGAGTTACTACTCAAAACGGTTCAATAAAATTTGGCAATTCGCCCAAAGAATCCACGCTTCCGAACTATTTGTTGTCTTCTCGTAGTCTTTGGAGTGCCTTCTAAAGAAATTGAGCCAGGCAAAAGAACGTTCATTGACCCATCGCCATTTAACAGGAACAAATCCCTGAGTACTTGGTGGTTTGGAGGAAAATTCCACTTCCAGCCCCACAACATTGGTCTGTACCCATTGGTGGAAGACCTTTCGATAGGCTTGATCCACCAGAATTTTCTTCATCCGAGGTAGATAACCTAACAAGTGTTCCACCAGTAAGTGCGCTTTGGTGCCGTCGTGCACATCAGCGGCATGAACCACCACCGCCCAGACCAAGCCCAAGGTGTCAACCAGGAGGTGTCTTTTGCGACCATTGATCCATTTGTTACCGTCGATGCCTTTGTCCTGATTGATAAAAGGTGCCACCTTAATCGATTGTGTATCAATACATACCAGGCTCGGCGTTGGCGCTTTGCCTTGGCGCAATCGCTCTTGTCGATTCAGGGCAGCATTGAGCCTTTCCAATGTACCGTCCTTGCGCCAGGTGCGAAAATAGTAGTACACACTCTGCCAAGGTGGATACTGGCTATCTAAGTTGCGCCACTGAACACCGCTTCGTAGCATCATCAAAATGGCATTCACGATTTCGCGCAAATCATATTTGCGTTTTCGTTGCATAGGAAGATATTCTTTAATAAATTCCCACTGGGAATCAGATAAGGCTTCGAAGGAAGTTTTCATATAGCTTGTAGTTGTGGTAGACCACAAGTTTATGTATCTGATTCCTATTTTTTTATTGAGTACCGATTTTTAAACATGTTCTTAATAATAAATTAATTTGGGAGACCATTTTTTAAGTATGTAATGACATTTGATTCAGCTTGCAAATAATCATAGGAAGAAGCTAAAATCTTTGCCATGCCTTATTCAATAACTTTGCAGCTTCTCCAAAATTATTAGGTTCAACAATACGGCAGTTAATTCTTTGAGTAGCTTTTATTCCAGCCCACGCACATTTTTCAAGTAATTCATCAGGAAAGCATGTTTGAATTCGTCTGATATTCTATATGAAGTTATTTCCGTATAGGAGTTCCATTTAGTTAAAAAATTTATTTGCTTCATTTGGAAAACCTAACTGCTTAAAACAAAATCAATTACTTAGACCTAGCTTCGTCGTTTGGGTGGTCAACTACTTGTCCAACTATTGGAACAAAGAAAGGATTTCCTCCTCTTTTCAATGATAGATATA
>JADJNW010000003.1 GCA_016714085.1 Saprospiraceae bacterium | reverse complement strand
TTATCAATGGAGGGTATTCGATCTGTTGTTATGGAAGGAGATGCATTGCGGGCGCTCCGCGGTGCGGCACGCGCGAAAACATTTTTGGAGGCAGGTATTACTACTGTTAAAGACTTGGGTAATTCCGGACAATTCTTAGATGTTGCTTTGAAGCAGGCGATCAATGAAGGAAGTGCAATAGGACCTCGTATGTTTGTGTCAGGACCCATCATTAGTTCAGAGGGTGGACAATTTCCAGGTGTAAATTATCAGCATCGGCATTTGGTAGAGGAAGAATACAGAGTAGTGCGCGGAGTAGAAGATGCCATTGCGGCGGTTCGGGAAAATATTACTTACGGGGGGACATTATAAAAATTTTAGCGAATAACACACCTAATAACACGACCTTGACAGTGGATGAAATGAGCGATTGTAGCAACTGCGCATCGATATAGACGAAAAGTAACGGCGCATGCTACTGATAATCAGTCCGTCTGGGAAGCGGTCACGGCTGGCGTGGATGGTATTGACCATGGGTTTCAGATCGAGGATACCACTTACAATTAATGGCAAAGAAAGGAGTTCCTTTGATTCCACAGACGGCTCGACAAAATAATGCGAAAAATACCTTCAGATTTCTGGAGACACCGTTGATATAGATCAGAAAGTAGAGCAGTTTGTAAAATTTGGATACGATCGATTGAACCGTGCTATCAAAGCTGGAGTGACAATCGTTGCTGGTTCGGATATGTATTTGATATGGAGATGCCGCAGGGCGAAGCTGCAAAAGACGTACTGGTTGCTTATTTCGAAGGGGGATGAAGCCATTAGAGGTTTTAAAAGCTGCAACCTATAATTCTGCAAATTCATGGGCAGGGAAAGTTCGTTAGGTGTTATCCAATCAAATGCACTGGCAGATTTAATCGCCGTAAAGGGAAATATAGAAACTGATTTTATCAATACTATATTCAACGTTGTATTTGTAATGAAAAACGGGAAAACGTACTATCGAAAATATTGATCCATTTTTCTTTACGGCTCTCTCTCTGTGAGTTCTGGTGAGAGTTCTTTTAAGAATTAAGGTTGTGATTTCCCATGCTATTGCCGGATTGCATCCGATACTTTCTGATTTTAATTATAAAACAAGCACATTTTAGTTTTAAAATCGTAGATTTTGTTTAAATCCCACGATTTTTATTTCATAATACCCTCTTTAGCATTAAATCTTCAATTTTTGTATTAAAATCGATTTTTTGTTTAAAAATGCCGATTTTCAGATGAAATTCCCGATTTTTGTGTCAAAAACGTCGTTTTTTGTTTTAAGATTGGCGTTTTTCATGTTGAATTGATAGATTTCGAGTTAAAAACGATGTTTTTCGTTTTAAATTCGGCATTTTTGTTTTAAAAATGGCATTTTTCATTTTAAAATTTACCTTTTTTCGTTTTATAAGCGGCTCATTTTGTTTTAAAAACGACTAAATCAGCTTTATTTTACCCTCTTAAAGTCTTAAAACCCAAAGGCAAAGCGCAGCGTTCTTTATCTACTATATTCATACAAACAGATTCCTTATGAATCCATCTTATACCGTCCCCACGCAAACGCGCATCGGGCACGTACACTTGAAAGTTTCCGACCTGGAGCGTTCGCTTGAGTTTTATTGTGGCTTGCTGGGTTTTGAATTGACCATGCGATACGGCGCACAGGCAGCGTTTATCTCCGCCGGAGGCTACCATCATCATATCGGCTTGAATACCTGGCATAGCAAGGGCGCGCCGCCTGCTCCGGTGCGAAGCGCGGGTTTGTATCATACGGCTATTTTATATACTACTCGTAAGGATTTGGCGGTGATTTACAAACGTTTATTGGATGCTGGCTATCCGCTCACGGGCGCAGCCGATCATGGCGTGTCGGAAGCCCTGTATCTGAATGATCCCGATCGCAATGGCGTAGAACTTTATTGGGATCGACCAAAGGAACAGTGGCCCAGCACACCCGATGGCGCACTCGATATGTACACGATTGCCTTAGATTTGGAAGGTTTGTTAAAAGAGTTGGATTAGGAGAAAATTCTTTTTATTTGGAACACGGATTTTTATGAATGTGATTCATTCGGCTGTAACAAAAGTTTATTTACAGTATTAGCAGCCCTCACAGCTTGTTTTAAACACATAGACACATAGTTTACCAGTAAGTATAACATCTTAATAGATATCTATGTGCCTATGTGGTAAAAAAATCAATTTTACAGCGTACTAAATTGCGCAAGTATTTGCAAAATCCGCGTTCCAAATGCCATTTCTCGTCTGTATTTACTGATGGTACGCTTGGTTATGCGCCAAAGCATTGCCACAAGTGCCACAATTGCCCGCCGCACCGCTTCCGCCGGAGCAGCCGTTGCTACAGATATAATGATACACACCAGCAGCATTTTGAGCAGGCGCTTGCGTGTTTTGCAAAGGCTGCGTTTGTAACTGTGGTTGCGTTTGTAATTGAGGCTGCATACTTTGTTGCACTGCCTGATTGTGAAAAGCATCGTTGTGCTGATATGCCGTTCCACATACAGGGCAACTTCCAGCTTGGGCTCCGCCGCTGCCCTGACAATTATTCGGGCAAATATAATGTTGCACTGCAAGTGTGGGCGTAGGCGCAGTAGGGCTGGCCGGTTGCGGTGTGACGGCTGGTGCCGCGTTGGTTACAGGCGGCTTTTCGTTTTTGCAAGCCGTCAATAAGAATAGAAATAGAGCAATCATCAAGGTGAAAGTAGATTTCATAAGCTGTTTTTTAAATGTAAAAGTATAAAAAATAAGTGCATTACTACGAATGTACTTTAGAATTCTGTACGACGGCTTATCAGAAACCGTGGTCGTCAAATCATTGCTTTTGGTAGAATTATCTTCATTTTATGCAAACCAAGTAGCCCTATTCATGCGTCTTCTCAGCTGTTGATATAGACATTTTTTTATTAATAAAAAATCAAAACCAATATGAAAACAATGTTGAAAAGCAAGTTGCTTTTAATGGCAACTATACTATTTACAGCTACTTTTGCTACCGCACAAGCTGAATTTCCTGAGAATGCCACCACCCACATCGTGAAAGGTCGCAACGGCTGGCTCATCAATCAAACCTTATCTTTCGGGCCTTATCAATCAGGCAAAGTGAAGCGTAGCTGGACTTCCGCGCCTTCGTTCGAGTTCGTTGTCCGACTCGCCAAAGCGAAAGAAAAATTTCGTTTTGAATTGGCTGACGATCAAGGCAATAGCTCCGAAGTATTTATGAGCAGTGAATTGAAACGCAAGGAATTGCCGCTGTTTGATGGCAGCATGAGCTTGATGCTACCCGATGAAGATATTTTTGCCGGGGTTATTTTTGTGAATCACGCTCAAGAACCCTGGGAATTTTATTTGGAAAATCCTAATAAACAGACCGTTATGGAAAAAGTCAATGGTCAAATTTCCAATGGACAAGAAACGATTCAGATTGAAGAGTCTCGCTATATTTCAGGTGGAAAGAAGCCACATATCGGCGGGCAGGCCCTGGCGTTCAAGTTTGTACAAGATGGCAAGGTATTGGGCGTTGTGGAAGTCATCAACAAAGGCAAGGTAATCCTGGATGAATCATTGAGCGCCGAGCAAAAATTTGTGCTGGCGAATGCCGCATCTGCAATATTGCTTCGGCAAAACCTGATGGACGCGGTAGAAGATAATTGATAGATGGAACCAGAGGATGATGGAAAGGGCTATTCGTAGGGTGGCGGATAGCCTGTTTCATTTTATCAAATTTTCTTATTTTGGGCTTTATTTCACTCATCTTTACATTATTGCTATGAAAACGTTTATTACATTCACTTTTACAATTATTATTTCCTTTATATCAAATGCTCAAAATTATATCGGCGATAAGGCTGATATTCAACAGATTCTGAAGAATTCGGAGCAATTTTCTAAATATGTAATGGATTCTAATTATGATAAAATCGCCGAAGCTTACACCGCCGATGGTAAAATTTTTCCGAATAATTTAGAAATCCTGGAAGGACGCGAAGCCATTCGCAAATATTGGGTGCTGCCCGAAGGTGTTTCTACGACTTATCATAAATCTACTTCCCACGAAATCAGAGTTTTAGGTGAGTTTGCGCACGATCACGGCGTGTACGAAGGCAAGACTAAACGCGCCGATGGCACCGAGTCGAGTTGGCGTGGCAAATATGTTATCGTTTGGCAAAAGGTGAACGGCGATTGGAAAATGTATCTCGATATTTGGAATCGGATGCCTTGATTTTTTGGTCGAGTTTTTTCACCATTTAGTGGTTTTGGAATAATGATCTGTCCTTCAAAAAAGGCAATCGCATGAATATGCGATACCCGCAAGCCTTATTTTCTAAGAGTTTTGCGCTTGTAACAAGATTTTATTACCCGTAAAACTGTTTAGAAATGAAAACAATCAAAATCCGACTGACATTGTCAGGAGTTGCCGTATTTATGAGTTTAATGAGTGTATTCGCACAATCTTCGCCACTCGGCAAAACCGATTTTCAATCTTATCTCGAAGCCGCACCGGGCTTGCCCAATTCCATTGAAGAAGCCGCCAAACGCGCTTATGGTGCGAATCCGCTTCAGCCCGACGTCACCGCTTTGGAAAAATTCTTTGAAGGATTTTATAGCAAAGTAGAAAACGCTGAAAATCAGTATAAATCTTATGCTGACAAGTTGCAGGCTTATGGCGAATCGCAAAGTGAGGAAGATATGATACAAAAAGCTTATGCCGAATCTGATAAGAATCCAATCCTGCGACAAATGGGCGGCGCTGAAAAAGTATCAAAGATGAGCCAGGAGGAAGCAGAAGTGGCCGCAAGAGCAGCGGCAGCGCAATATATACAAGACCCTTTCGCGGGAAGCGGCGTACAATCGGCCGGGATGACCGCATTGTATCAAAAAATCGTGAGCGACCCTGCGTATGCTGCGAAGTTTCAAAACATGAGCGAAAAAGAAAAGGAAGCTGAACTCCGCAAATACATGTCCAACGATCAGCCACAAGCAAAGACGCCGCAGCAGATGGCGCAAGAACATCAGCGATTTGAGCAGCAGATGAAAGACAAAAACGAGGTGCTCCATGCGATGGTAATCAATCAAAAAATCACGGATATTCAAATCAAAATTGGTGAAGTAGCTCAAAAATATGGCGAAGCTATCCAGGCGATCAATAATGCCAAAGGCAACCACATTGAGATTAATGCTGATTCCCAGCAGAAATATGACAAAATTCCAGAGCTGAGTTTTGATGAAGCGGGCCGACATAAAGACCCGGAGCAAGTGAAAAAATTAGCATTGGAAACCGCCAATAAACATAGGGCTTTTGCGATCAGCGCTTTGAAACAATACGCCCCTGTGTTGAACGAACTTCGGTCAGCATACAAACAAATTTGCGCCGATTATTTGGATTTTCTGAAAAAAAATGGTTACAAAGTCAATGGTAATATGGATGATCTTTTCAGTGGCACGAACACCGAACTGTCGATGGTGAGTCTGGAACTTTCGCTGTTAGGTTTGTCGCGGCATATCGCGGACGAGTCAAAATATTTAACGAAGGAAATTGCCAGCTGGGAGAAACATTATTTGGAGACCAAAGCGACTTACCAAGTAAAATAATTAAATTATTGATTATGAGTTGTTAATTGCTGAAAAGTAAATGTTTTTGAACTCAGCAATTAACAATTTCTTATTTTATTATATTTGCAATATCACCAATTTACACTTACATTTGCACCTCGGATTGGCTACCGGTCAGCTGCCTTGCCTTCAAAATGCTTCAGTTCACTGCTCTGCCTATCAAGTTTTATTAATAAAAATTTCGTACAAGCATCGAGGCGAAAGGTCGTTTCGATGGCGAACAATTAAATGAAAAAAGTAACCTTTGACAGCCTGGCCTTGAGCCAGGACATGCAAAGCGCCGTAAAGGATATGGGCTTCGTTGAAGCTTCTCCGATACAAACCGAAACAATCCCGCTGATTCTCAAGAGGAAAGATGTAGTAGGTCAGGCGCAAACAGGAACGGGTAAGACCGCCGCATTCGGCATTCCCTTGCTCGAATTGATCAATGAAAAAGAAAAGTCGGTGTCCTCATTGGTGCTATGTCCCACGCGGGAACTGGCACTACAGGTCTCACAAGAGTTGAAAAAACTCGCCAAGTACAAACGAAATCTGCACATTCTTGCTGTTTATGGCGGTGAGCCGATTCAGATGCAAATTCGTGCCTTGAAGCGCGGTGCGCAAATCATTGTAGCTACGCCAGGACGCTTGATGGATCACATGGAGCGCCGTACCATTTCGCTTGAAAAAGTGCAAATGGTGGTACTCGATGAAGCAGATGAAATGCTGAATATGGGCTTTCGCGAAGACATTGAAACGATTCTGAAAACGGTGCCTGATGAGCGCCAGACGGTTTTGTTTTCTGCAACAATGCCCAAACCGATTCTGGACATTACCAAGAATTATCAGCGCAATCCCGAATTTGTAAAAGTAACGACTGAAAAGCTTACAGCCACTGCAATCGAGCAGATTTATCTCGATATTAAACGCGAAGCAAAATTGCCGACTATTGCCGCCTTGATGCAATTGCACCAAATAAAAATGGCGATTGTTTTTTGCAATACCAAAGCGCGTGTAGATGAAATAACAGAAGACTTGCGAATGCAAGGATTTAAAGCTGATGCGATTCACGGCGATTTGAATCAGCGCAAGCGCAATACCGTGCTGGAAAGTTTTCGCAATGGCGGTACGGCATTGTTGGTAGCAACCGACGTGGCAGCACGGGGGATTGATGTGAGTAATGTGGATGCCGTATTCAATTATGATCTGCCGATGGATCCCGAATATTACGTACACCGCATCGGGCGCACCGGTCGGGCAGGCAAATCTGGTAAGGCTTTCAGCTTTACTTGCAGCAAAAGCGATCGTTATCGATTGCAGGACATCGAGCAATTTGCAAAAATCAAGATTCAACGCACCGAAGTGCCTTCTACTAAAGAATTGCTAGAAAATAATGCTGAAAAACTATTCGAACAGCTCAAGACTATTCTTACTGAAGGCAGAGTGCGCAACTATGAAGCTTTGGTGAATGATTTCTGTGCCGATGGTTACACGACTTATGATATGGCGGTTGCCTTGTTGAAATTGGCCTTGCCGGAAATAACAATTCCGAAGCCAACAAAAGAAAAAGCAGGGAATGACAACAAGCCCGAATTTCGCAAGAAAGATCAGGGTTTCAAAGGCAAGCGCGCCGGTAAGAAAGGCCGCAAAGCCAAAACATTTCAAGCGGAATATTACTAATGAATTATAGGATGATGGGGGCATAGGGTGATTAAATAGCTTTATCACCCCATACCTCATCATCTCATCACCTCTTTCCTCCAAGATTTGTTCGATTCAAAAAATGGATTAATTTTATGGTCGTTATAACTTTGTAAAAAATATTATAATTATCATAAAAATTTCATCCGATGCGAGCAACATTATTATTTCTCTTTCTTTTTATTATATCACAATTTTCTACTGCCCAGGAAACGCCCAAAGACTACCTATCTGGCGATTTTCATAAAGAACGCCGCGAAGCACTGCGCAAGCTTATGCCTAAAAATGCTGTGGCTGTGTTTTTTGCAAATCCAGTGCGCAACCGCGCCAACGATGTGGACTTTCAATACCATCAGGACCCCGATTTTTATTACCTCACAGGCTATAATGAGCCGCATTCGGTACTCCTGATTTTCTCTGATTGGCAAGAATCGGCTACAGGTGAAAAATATAATGAGATCATTTTTACGCAATCGCGCAATCCGCAAGCAGAAATGTGGACCGGGCGTCGCCTCGGCGCGGAAGGTGCAGAAACTAAACTTGGCTTTAAAACTGCTGTCGATCATCAAAAATTTAAGGATTATGGCTTGGAATTCAAGCAATTCAGTAAAGTAATGTTTTTTGATTTCCAAAATGATATTCGAGATGAGCGTGGCGAAGCCGATTTGTACGATTTGCAACAACAGTTTAAGCAAAAAGCAAATATCCCAGCGGGTTTTAGTGGCATGACTCATCGGATGCACCAGATCATCAAGGATGAAAAAATGAATTTTACACAAAAAAAGGAATCGCTCTATCGCATGACCCGCTTCAATCCAATGGCTTTGAACGATCCTATTATCAAGGATTTCATGGAGGTGAAAGATAACGAACAAGCGATGAAGCTCATTGCCAAAATTCCAAACAACAATCTTGATGTTGAACTTTTGGACGGCTACATGGATCAGCTCCGCGAAATCAAATCGGCTGAAGAACTCAAACTCTTGCGCAAAGCTGTGGATGTAAGCTGCGTTGGGCAAATGGAAGTGATGAAAGCGATGCATCCCGGGATGTCGGAATCGGAGATTCAGGGTATCCACGAATTTGTTTTCAAAAAATACGGTTCTGAGTATGAAGGTTATCCTTCGATCGTAGGCGGCGGACAGAATGGTTGCATCCTGCATTATGTAGAAAATAACAAACCAAAAGTGGGTAATGAATTGGTACTCATGGACTTAGGTGCAGAATATCACGGCTACACCGCCGATGTCACCCGCACCATTCCTGCCAATGGCAAGTTTTCTGAAGAACAAAAAGCGATTTATAATATCGTCCTCGAAGCACAGAATGCAGGTTTTGAAGCTTGCAAAGTAGGCAATGATTTCGGCGCGCCGGACCGCGCTGCGCGCGAAGTCGTGAATCGCCGCCTGGCTGAGCTTGGTCTTATCAAATCTGGTGAACAGCATTCTTATTTCCCGCATGGTACTTCGCATTATCTTGGTTTGGATGTGCACGATCGCGGCACCCGAGACAAATTCAAGCCGGGCACAGTGATCACCGTAGAACCGGGCATTTATATCCCTGAAGGTAGTCCCTGTGATAAAAAATGGTGGGGTATCGCCGTGCGCATCGAAGATGATATTCTCATCACCGCCGATGGCTGGGAAAATCTCTCCGCTCGTGCGCCTCGCACTGTTGAAGAAATCGAACGCGTGATGGCGATGCCTAGTCCGCTGGATGATTTTGTGCTGCCGGATTTGGATGGGAAGAAGAATTGATTTATAAGCTCACACTGAAAAGTGCTAATTATAATGTGCGGGAAGTATCAGAGAAATAAAACAGCTTTAGCAAAATAGTTTTCTTGGAAATCACCCCCAAATTTTAAAAATTGTGTCATGCTGCACCGCCAAGTCATTGTTTTGCTGTTTGAAAAAGTACATCTGATGGATCTCGCTGGCCCGATCCAAGTGTTCTACGAGGCCCGAAATCTCTGTAAAGTTTCCTTACAAATTACTTTTGCAGCAGCAAATTCAAGAGTGATCAGCGAGCAAGGTTTGGCATTTTGCGAATTAAAACCTTTGGAAAATATTGAAATTCAGACAAGTGACTTGATCTGCATTCCGGGTGTTGATTTTAAAGTGTTCCAAACCAGACAGTTGCATGAAAGCATCCGCAGTACTGCTGCCTGGGTGCGAAAAGCTTATGAGCAGGGCGCTTCGATTGCTACGATTTGTTCCGGCTCTTTGATATTAGCGGAAATGGGTTTGCTCGATTATCGAAAATATACTTGCCATTGGAAATGCCTGGATTATTTCCAAACGCATTATCCAAAAGCGCGTTTGCAAGGTGCAAAAATTTATACCGAAGATCGCAGAATTTACACCTCAGCGGGCATGGCCGCAGGGATTGATTTGGCTTTGTATTTGCTCGAGAAATGGTTTGGGGCGTTTGTGGTGGCGCGGGTAGCGCAGGAAATGGTGGTCAGTTATCGGCGCGAGGGCGAGCGTGTGCAGGAAGGCGTTTTTAGTAATATTCATCAGCATTTTCATCCCGATATTAATAAAATTCAAGAACTTTTATTAAATCATCCTGAAGAAAATTATACACTTGATATGCTTGCCGCAAAAGTAAATAGGAGCGCCCGGCATTTGACGCGCTTATTTAAAGAGCATACGGGCAAAACGGTTCAGGCTTATAAAAACGAAATTCGATTGGAATACGGCAAATCACTTTTGCAAAACGATCAACTCAGCATCGAAGAAATCGCGCAGCGCTGCGGTTTTGAGAATGCCCGCCAGTTTCGCCGCATCTGGAAATCAACTTATGGCGTCTCCCCAAATGCTTTTCGCAAGGCTTTTTAGGACAGGGAACGGTCATTATTAGCCATTTTGGTGGCAATGATCATTTTTTTATGTCTTTTCATTTAGTAAAACAAATGGGAAGATGAGAAAAATATTACTTTTTTTAATTGGATTATTATTTGTTATTCAGTGTTTTGCGCAGCAAACAGGAAAATGGGATAATGTACAATCTATTTATTTAGAAGGCAGTAAAATCCGCAAGCGACAAGATGGAACATGGGCGATTCATTTACTTCAAGTAAATAAAAATTTGCAAAAACAATGCATAAATATAAAAGACACTGAATTAGATGATAATGATTTTACACTGGATTATATTTTTGCAGACGGTGTAAGCGCGACCCAGCGCAACAGCCGCTATCGCTTAGGGCTGCCAATGCTCGAAGCAGATATGTTGCTCGCTCCTGAAAATGCTTTTCTTTCTCCTGAAAATCAGAAGTTTACAATTGAGTATAATCCTGATACGAAATTACCGGAACGAATGAGTATGACCGTAGCCAGGGCTTATGAATGGTATCATATCGAACCTGTAAAGCAAACGGTTATATTTAAACGCTGGAAACCATTAGAAAATGGAGCGCTTTACCCTATGGAATGGGAAGTAATGCAAAATGGCGATTGGGCTTATACTTTTGTTTGGCAAAAAGTACAAATCAATCCTACGATTTCTGATACTTTATTTAGAATTCCTGATGATATTAAAACCGCTTATCAACAACGTAATAATAATTTTAATCTACATCTACCCGAAAATATTGAATGGAAAGAGATAGCACATAATATTTGGCTGCTGCCATATCAAAATAATGTAACGGTTATTCGTCAACATGATGGTCTGATAATATTAGAAGCGCCAGTATCGCCGCTGTATTCTGAGGATATATTATCAAGAATTCAACAAAAATTCTCCGGCTTACCTATTAAGGCTTTAATCATAACTTCACCGATCCCATCTCATATAGCAGGCTTAGCGCCTTATTTCAAAAAGAATATTAAAATTTATTGCCTTTCAGAATGTAAAGAAAATATTATTAAATTATTTCCATCTTTTATTACATATCCTTTACAAATTGTAAAAGAAAAAATCACAATTGGAGCGGGCGATGAACGCATGGAGTTATTTCCTTCCAAAACATTCACGAATCGTTTATTAGCATATTTTCCTAATCAAAAATTGCTGTATGCCAGTGAATTAGGGCAATCTTTCAATTTTCCTGGCTGGGAAAAATACACCAAACACGTTTTGGAACAAGTAGTCACCGCTGTTCAGAAACAAAAGCTGGAGGTCAATCAATTTTTTGGATTGCATTTATCTGTAACAAATTTTGCGGAAATGGAAAAAGCTTTACATAATAATTAATATATACTTATAATATGCTGAAAAAGAGCTTTATGTACTTTAGTTTGTTATTTACTATTTTGGTGACCGTACCTGGTTATCAAAGTGAAAAAATTCCGGAGTTGTTGCCGCTTACAACTTTAACAGGAGACGAGGATGCGCCTCGATTTTCACCGGATGGCAAAAGCCTTTTGTTTCAATATTCGGAAAATAGAAGTACACATTTATATAAAATTGATTTAAAGAGTAATCATATTGAGCAACTTACAGATAGTGGTACTTATAATGCTTTCGCTACTTGGTCGTCTGATGGAGCGTCTGTTTTTTACAACTCTAATCAAGATGGAAAAACGGGTTTTTGGAGTATGGATTTACGCAATAAACTTACCCAAAAACTAACAATTCCTTTGCAATCTCTTGATTATGCATACGGTATAGATTGTAATTTACACGATGGGACTTTCCTTTTTAATGGAATCAAACAAGGACAATCCTTTGTTTTTGCCTGGCAAAAAGAGATGGAAATTCCTCAAAAAATTACAACGAATGGTGATGAGTTTGCGCCGCGTTGGACGAAGAACGGGCATCAATTGGTGTATCATACAGGGCAACAGGATACCATTCGTATCATAGACTGGAAAACTAAAAATGTTAAAACATTAGAAGGTATAAGAGGTTGGCATCCAACTCTTTCGCCTGATGGAAATTGGGTTTTGTATATTTCAGAAGATACGCTGTCAGGATGTTATAATACCTGGCTCACAGAAGTAAATAATGTAAAAAACACGAAGCAATTAACCTTTGGTGGTGCGGATAGTTACGCTGACTGGTCGCCCGATGGCAAGCAAATCGCGCTCGCGCGGAATCCTACAAATAATCAATTGTATCGCGTTGATATTCAGACCAATAGAGTAGAGCAAATCACGAACGAAGCAGCTCATAATCGTTTTTATATTCTTCAAAACGAGGAACTTGCCTTTATTAGCACGGATAATCTCCGGATAAAAAACATACAAACCAATGTAATAAAAAAGCTTACGGATTACCCGATTTCATTAGTTATCCAGCCGCAATGGTCGCCCGATGGCAAGCATATTGCTTTGCTGAGAGGCGAGCGTCTTGATTATCAGCAAGGCTTTAGCAAATCAATTTGGATAATTTCGACGACGGGCGATACTACTTTTCAAATCAAACATCCTGGGTCTGTTGAGTATTTTATCTGGGCGAAGGACGGTAAAAGCCTGATAATCAGTTCACAAGAAGAAAAAGGGAAAGCGCCTCAACTTTGGCAAGCTTCTTTATTACATAACCAGGCTACGCGTTTGAGTAATTTACCGCACGCTATTTTTCCATCTGATATTACAATAAGTGGAGATACGATTTTGTGCTGGTCTCCTCAAAATGGCAATAATTATCTTGGCCAATGGCTTGTTGAAACTCAACAATTTCAGCCGATTCAGTCGATACAAGGAGTGTTTCCAAGCTGGTCACCAGATGGTAAAACCATTGCTTTTTTCAAAAAAATAAATGGAAAAGATTATTTATATGTCCATGATATTGCAAATAATAATTCAAGACAATTGCTCCAAACCTCAGTATTGCCAGGAAAGCTGGATTGGAAAATAGATGCTGATGCCAGTTGGCTTTATTATAATAATGTGCCGGGAAATTTTGGAATTTACTTGCTTGAAATAGAACCCTATTTGAAGTGATTTCAGACAGCAACAGACGAATATAGGTCATTTTAGGACAATTTTATTATTCCTGCGGAAGAAGCTACTCTTTTGAAGAAATTTTTCATCCATAAAAAACTCGACTTATGAAACGATTCATCTTTAAAGTTTTTATACTCTTGCTTATAAGCATTTGGACAACTACATTGATGACAGCACAACCCATTGATCGGAGTAAGAAACTGAATGTTGCACTTTTTGTACCGAATGGCGCGGAATTACTCGATTTTGCCGGACCTGGAGAAGTGTTTTCCAATGCGGGATTTAATACATATATAATAGGTTTTACAGAAGAACCATTTGTTAGTCAGGGTTTTATGAAAGTAGTGCCGAATTATAGTTATAAAAATTGCCCGAAACCTGATATTATTATGATACCGGGTGGCGGCGGTAATAATTTTTATCAAAATCCCGAAGTTATTACATGGGTATAAAGATGTGGCTTATTACATGATGTATGATAAATGGGATCCAAAGGCCGGACTTGTTAATAAGGAATCGGATTTTATAAAATACGCCAGAGAAAATGGGCTGGAAGCTGCAAAAACAAAATATAATGATCTATTAAAAACAAATAAAAAGCCTTTCGCGGGTGAACTGAGCAATTTAGCAAGGGAATTTGCTGATAAAAAAGATTATAAAACGGCTAATCATATCATGGAATTTTGTCTGGAATTATATCCTTATGAGCAAGAGATGTATGAAGAAATGGCAGCATTATATAAAATACAAGGAAAATATGCGCCGCCCACGCAGGAAGAATTCGTAGATATGCTTTTGGCGGGTAAGGTTGACGAGGGCATTGCTATTTTTGATAAGGTGAAAAAGGCTTATCCCAATTGGATGCTGTTTAAGGAAAGCGCGATCAATTGGGTGGGGTATAATTTAGTGAATCGCAAGGATTATGATAATGCTATTAAAGTTTTGGAAATGAATGTAAAAGCATATCCCGATTCATTTAATGTTTATGATAGTTTGGGCGAGGCTTATTATAATATGGGTAAAATGGATAAAGCAAAATGGAATTTGAAAAAATCCCTGGAATTGAATCCTGACAACAAGCACGCGACCGAATTATTAGCAAAATTTAAGGAAAATAATAAATAGCATGAAGCCATTTCTCAAAGGATATTGGTCGCAAATGGCAATACTGATGCTGGTTTGCCAGATTGGCTTCTCGCAAAAAAAAGCAGCTTTATTGGGGCATAAATTTGCCCCAATTTGGTCACCTTCCGGTAAAGAAATTTCATTTAGTTATGATTATGAGCATCAGGAAGCCAAATTCATGATTTATTTAGTAAAGCCTGATAACGGGAATATCAAGTCTTTATTTGGCAAACAGGGCACACTTTCCGATTTTTCAAAAAACGGAGATAAAGTGTTATTTAGTGGGGGTGAAAATGGCTATGACAATGTTTACCAAATCAAGCGTAATGGCGAAGGACTAACAAAACTGACGGAAGCAGTTGCTCCTTTTAGTAATCGGGATGCGGTTTGGTCGCACGATGAAGCAAAAATTGCATTTGGTCGAATCGATCGCTCCAATGGTAAACGGGATATCTGGTTGATGAATGCGGATGGTTCTGACCAAATCAACCTAACCAATTCTCCTGAAAATCAGGAAGCTGTTTTCCCGGTGACCTGGTCACCTGATAATCAATGGGTATATTATTCTTATACGAAAAATGGTCTTAGTCAGTTATTTAGGAAGCATATAAACAACCTCAAGGAAGAACAACTTCCGCAAGACGCCTTTCATAACTTCCGACCTGCTCCTTCGCCGGATGGCTCTTCAATTGCTTTTATTTCCAATCGAAAAGGTACAAGAAGTCAGGCTGATAATCGAATTTTCGTTATGAGTCTGGACGGTACAAACGTTCGGCAAGTCGGTGATATTAGTCCATTGCACAGCACTTTGAGTTGGTCTCCCGATGGTAAATACTTGACTTTCAATGCATTCGCAGGCGAATTCGTCGAGATTTTCACTATCAAATCAGATGGTACGGAGTTAAAGCAGCTTACCTTTTCGCCGCCACAGCCTTTAATTAAAGTGCTAAAGGAAGAGCGTATTGCGCAAGCACAAAAGCTATTCGAGCGCAGCAGAAAGAAAGGCAAAGAGCATGAATTATTCGTTGCATCCGCTATGAACGCATTGGGGTATCAATTCTTGACGGAAAAGCAATTTGACAAAGCATTGGCGGCTTTTACTTTCAATGTAGAAGCGCATCCCGATGATGCCAATGGCTGGGATAGTCTGGGCGAAGGTTACAAAACGATTGGCAATAAAGAAAAGGCTATTGAATGCTTTAAAAAGGCGTTGTCTCTGAACCCTTCTGATGCAGTGAAATCAAATGCTACCAGGCTACTAAAAGAATTAGGTGCAAATATTGAAGGTTAAACCAATAAGCATCTTGCTTCTGCAAAAATTATGATACTTATGAAATCTATCCGATTCTTATACTCCTTGATTCTTATTCTCATTTTGAGCGTTCAAATCCAGGCGCAACAACGCAAGCAGGTGGCTATCCTCATTTTTGATGATGTGCAAATCATTGATTATACTGGGCCTTATGAGGTATTAGGGCAAGCAGGGTTTCGAGTTTTTACTGTGGCTCAAAGCAAAACGCAAATCACTACTTCTATGGGTATGCAGGTCGTGCCAAACTATGACTTTAGTGATCATCCAACGCCGGATATTCTTGTATTGCCTGGTGGCCGCGTACCGCACAGCGTCTCTGAAAGCGACCCTGCCGTGGTTTGGATAAAAAAAGTAGCAGAACAGCCGACCATATCTTATCCGTTTGCAATGGTGCTTTTTGGTTGACTTCTGCGGGTTTACTCGACGATAAAGAAGCGACCACAACGGCTGGCATGATCAGTCATTTGAATATGTTTTCCCCAACTACGAAACCTGTTTATAATCAACGCTTTGTAGAAGCCGGTAAAGTTGTCACCGCAGGAGGCTTATCTGCTGGCATCGATGGCGCTTTGCATATTGTGTCCAAAGTTCACGGGGTAGGTCGAGCGCAAGAAGTGGCTAATAATATGGAATATCATTGGCAGCAAGGCGAAGGCTATGTGCGTACGCAATTAGCGGACTTCCCTTTCTCAAGCGCATTGGATTTTAATCCGCCGCTATGGAATCGGCAAACCTTGCAATACAAAGGCTCTAATACCGAATGGGTGGCTGAATACAAAGTGCCGCGACAGGAAACGCTTGCTGAATTTTACGAACAGTTTGTAAATGCTGCGGGTAGTTCCGGCTGGGAAAAAGTGAAAGAACAGCAACAAAATGGCTTCCAGTCGCTTTGGCTGAAAACAGATTTTGCCGGCCGTAAATGGCGATGTGAAGCAATATTTAAAAATACAAACGAAAAAGGAGTTATTCATTTTAAATTACATAATATTTTGATTTAGTAAATAATTTTTTCGATTTTTATAAATAAATGCTTCCTTTATTTAAATGGAGGCGTTTTTTGTGCATATTCTGCCTTTTGTAAAAGCATTTCAAAATCCGCAAGAATAGACAAGTCCGCTCACAGAAAAAAGTAGCATTTTCATCTCGTAATTTTGATTCTTCGACTAAAAAAGACGCATAATGCTACGAAAACTCATCCTCACTTCTGACGATAGTGCTATCTTCGTCGTCCGTATTGTGCTTGGCTCGGTCATTCTGGCACATGGTTTGCAAAAACTCTTTGGCTGGTTCGGTGGTCACGGCGTTGCCTGGACGCTCGAAGCCTGGCAAGAATGGTGGGACTTACCTCCTGCCGTTATAATACTGGTAATCCTGGGCGAAAGCTTCGGCGCATTGGCATTGATCATTGGCTTGGGAGGGCGCTTCATGGCAGCAAGTATTGGCATCATTATGATTGGCGCGATGTACTTGGTCAATGCCCGATGGGGATTTTTTATGAATTGGTATTCCGAGCCGCAGCGCGGAGAAGGCTTTGAACTTCATTTGCTGGTCTTAGGGATGGTCATTGCCATTTTGATAAAAGGCTCTGGCCGCTGGTCAGTGGATCGTTGGTTACAACAAAAATATTTTTCATCCGACATTTTATAACTTGTAAAATTTAGTAAATAATGAGAAAAAAATCACCATTACTGTTTACACTCTTGTTATCCGTAGGCTTGCTGGCGAATGGACTGGCACAATCCAATATCTATCGTTATAGCGTTGACTTGCGGAATGTGGAGGACGACAAATTGCAAATCGAATTAATTACACCTCCGATTAAAGCATCTTCTATCAAATTCTTTATGCCTAAAATTATACCCGGCACTTATATGTTTTCCGATTTTGGTCGCTTTGTTTCTGAGTTTAAGGCCTTTGATGCAAGCGGGAACGCCCTCACAGTAAGCCATCCCGATGGAAACACCTGGGAAATCGCGGATGCGAAAAAATTGCATAAAATCACTTACCGCGTGATGGATACCTTCGATGCGGACGTGGATGGGCCGACCGTCTTTGGAATGTCGGGTACAAATTTTGAAGCCAAAGAAAACTTCGTACTTGATGTGTCCGGCTTATTCGGTTATTTTGAAGGCATGAAAGAGCAACCCTTTGAGGTGAAAATCTCCAAGCCCGAAGACTTCTACGGTTCCACCGCTTTGATCGCCAAAAGCGCTGATAAAACCACCGATACTTACCAACTCGAAAATTACGGCCGCCTCATCGATTCGCCGATGCTATACTGCCAGCCCGATACGGCAACCGTGCAGGTCGGCAATACCCAAGTGTTGGTGTCGGTGTATTACGAATCCGATCGGAATGTAGCACCCAAGATCGCGGCGGCTTTCAGCAAACTACTTGCGGCGCAGGCACAATTCCTTGGCGGTACGCTACCTGTCAACAAATACGCATTCCTTATGCACTTCCAAAAACCAGGTGAATTCCGCGTGGGGCAAGGCGCTTTGGAGCATTCTTACTCCTCCTTGTACCATCTCACTGAGGGCCCGCTTGATCAAATGATGCCTTTTCTGGTGGACATTGCTGCGCATGAGTTTTTCCATATTCTTACACCCTTGAATTTGCATTCCGAGGAGATTCGCTATTTCGATTTTAACGAACCAAAACTCTCCCAGCACCTGTGGCTATACGAGGGCGTCACCGAATACTTCGCGCATCAGGCGCAAATCACAGGCGACATCATGCCGATGGATCGCTATTTGTCAAATATGAATCAAAAAATAGTCGCTTCTCAAACTTATTACACGGACAATCTTTCTTTCACTGAAATGAGCAAGCAATGCGCCGATAAATACGCAGAAGAATACGCCAACGTTTATCAAAAAGGCGCGCTGATCGGCCTCTGCCTTGATATTAAATTGCGCCAATTGTCTAATGGAAAAGAGGGGCTTGTAGATTTGATTTCCGACTTAACCCGTAAATACGGCAAAGACAAACCTTTCAAGGATGACAAGCTTTTCAAGGACATTCGCAAGATGCGCGGCAAGGAAATCGAAGCATTTTTCCAGACTTATGTAGAAGGCGATACCCCGATCCCTTACGGCGAGTTTCTCAGCTTGGTAGGCATTGACTACAAAGGCCCGGAAGAATTTATGGATTTTTCGGTAGGCAACTTGAGCTACGACCCTGCATCGGGCAGTATGATGGTGTTTAATGAAAATGATCTGGATGCTTTTGGCAAGGCGATGGGCTTTAAGAGAGGTGATAGAATTTTGAAATTCAACGGCAAAGCAATTCCAAAGCAAGGAATCGGCGCGTTTATCAACCAATTAAAAGCCGAAATGAAAGAAGGAGAGGAGTTTGAATCGACCGTAGTACGGCGCGACGATAGCGGCGCAGAAAAAGAAGTTACCTTGCGTGCCAAGCTTTTCAAAGTGGCAAAAAAGACACAGCCCCAGCTAGTATTAACGGAAAACCCAACAGTGGCGCAGCTCGCGTTGCGCGAAGCCTGGGTCAAAGGCAGCGCAAGACCCTGAATGGAATAGACGCAAGACATGAGCCATCCCAATATTTTAATTCCAGGATGGCTCATGTTTATTTTGAGGAAATATCAAAATATAAATAATTGAAGCATATAAACAAAGCTCCCTGCAAAGAAAATCTTCACAGGGAGCTACTGTTTTTCGTTTGGTTTATTGTTTTATTAGTTCACATAGAATTTGCAGAAGTATTCATACCATTCCCCACACTTTGTTCTCACACGGCATTTCAGGTTGTAAGTTCCTTTGTGTAAGTCGCGGAGGTAACTGTCGCTATTGCCATTGCCTACACACCATTCGTAAGGATATTGACTTTCTTTGCGTACAAGTTTATTATTAACATACAGCTCCATAAATTCAATGTCCTGGTATTTTTTAGGGTCTACTTTTACATAGACATCTTTGCCTTCGTCATAGCTAGCGTTATTCTGTGGGTACTTGAACCAAGCTTCGCTTTCGCAGTGTCCATTATTTCCTCCGTTATTGTGGTGATCTACATAGAATTTGCAGTGGTAATCTTTATAGTTGCCGCACTTATCATACACTCGGCACTTCAGTTCATATGTACCAGGCTCAAGATCGCGCAGATAACCATCACTGTTGCCACTACCTTGGCACCATTCATAAGGATATGAGCTTTCTTTGCGTACAAACTTATTGTTTACGTATAGTTCGCAATACTCAATATTATGGTGATTTTGGGCGTCGAAATAGACATATACGTCTGATCCATATTCGAAGTGCTTGTTACATTCTGGATACTTAAACCATCCAGTATAGTTGCAATGTCCATTATTGCCTCCGTTGTGCCCTTTTACATAGAAAGTACAGTAGATTTCATGAAAATTGCCACACTTATCCTTGAATTTGCATTTCAGCTTATAAGTACCTTCAGGCATATTGCGCAGATAGCTATCGCTGTTACCGTTGCCTACGCACCATTCATAAGGATACTGCGTTTCTTTGCGAATAAATTTATTATCTATGTACAATTCCATGTATTCAATGTCCTGATATTTCTTGGGATCTATTTTTACATAAACGTCTTTACCTTCGTCATAACTAGCGTTGTTCTGCGGGTACTTGAATGATGATTCCCATTGGCAATTACTATAGGTTGTCGTTTCAGCCACCAGGTTCATTGAAAGGGTCAAAAAGGTTGCAATGATTAGAATTACTAGGTTTTTCATTTTTTTAAGGTTTATTTTAGTGAATCGTGTACAAGAATTTGATTACTTACATACTACTGTAAATTGAGCACTATCATTTGTCCTAAATGTAGAGTTATTTTAACATTTTCTTAACAAATAAAATGATTTTATTCAATTTGTGGAAACTATTTAAATTTTAAACAGTTGATATTCAATTATTTGTGATAAGGGATGAAATTTTAAAAAATGGAATTATTTCTTCTAAATATGTATTTATAATGAGAAAATAGGGTTCTAAAAATAAGGAAGCATGCATTTTGACTTCAAAAAGATGAAATCATTACTACAAAATATTTGAAGAGCGGACTTTATTAGAATATCTATGAATGCTGATGTTCCTTTGTTTCCGGGCAGTTTGGTGCTACAACAGATTTTTTATCATCCGTGGGAGTCAAAATTTTATTAGGTAGGGATGGGCAATGATTTATTTAGAAACACCCTCAGAATTTATTACTCTCGCTTTAAGTGTTCAATCAAAGATTTTTCACAAAAGAATCAAAGGTCAGTAATTTGTTCAAAATAAATGTTGTAAATATTCAATAATATATATATAAGAAAAAAGGTAATCGAATAGCGTCAACTATTCAATTACCTTTTGAATGTAGCCTTTAGGCTTATATCGGAATAAGGTGCTTTTAATTATTTTGACCTGTTACAAAAATCCCCAGGTTTTGAGGTAGAAGATCGGTACTTTTATTAGAAGGACGCTGCTCGGTTGGGGGAGCTACCTTAGTGGTTCTAACCAAGTGCGGAACCCGCTGTTGAATAAAAAGTTTGAGCTCCTCAATAGTAATTACGCCATCTTTACCGTTTTTCTTCACGCCTTCCGCTTCATTAAAAATATCAGCGCAGATCTTTTTTCCGCCATCCACTTCTATTGTTTCACCTCGAAATGCTTCGAGAATAGATTTGGTAAAAGCACCATTTCCCCAGCTTTTATCCTCGTAAGAATATTCATTTTCGCCACAAGAGGCTATAATTTCCAGTCCAGAGGAATTTTGGATCAATTTATTTAGCATCTGACTTGCTGCCGCATCACTAAAGGAGCGACTACCAGAATTAAAGGCACTACCGCTGTGACAGGCATCAATAAAAACTAATTTGTTGCCCTCTACCAATTTAAGTTTGTCCAGAATATCTTCTCTAAAATTAATTGAGTAAAGCTCTTCATACGCTGAATTATAATCAGATGGCATTAGAATAAATTCGCCCTTATGATTGATCTTGCCGTGCGAAGAGATAAAAATCACGACCAGATCTCCATCCTTTATATTCTTTCTTTCTAGATCTATAAAAGCAGCTTTGATATTGGTTGTAGTGGTCAGTTTATCTTGTGTTGCCTGCAATACTTCTACTTTTTGAATATCTTTTGTCTTTGTCATCACGAAACTGTCCATACATTTTTGCAAAATCATTGGCATCCTGTTCCGTAAATTCCAGGTCTTGATGTTTCACGCCAATTGAAATGACGTATAAGTTAGGTTTATCTTTTGGGGTATAATCGAAGACCAGTTCAGCGCTTGAAAAATCGTTGCCATTTTCATCATGATAAACTATCTTAACCTTGTTTTCTCCTTCTTTCAGCCGAATTTTATTCTGATAATTATATCGCCCTAATGCGGTGTCTTCCGAAGAGAGTTTTACTTCATCTGCCTTTTGTCCCTGTGGTTTATTACCATTTATATAAACACTAACTCTATTTTTCTCTAATTGTCGGGAAGTCAGAATTTTTAATTTAATATCAACGTCCTTATCATTAGTAGCAAAAGTCCTTGAGCCTTGTTCATCAGGATCGGGAGACATCCAAACCATCATATCGCCACTGCTCCTGGTGTTAGGGTTTTGGAGGGCAGGAGGCGCTATCTCCAAGGGGTATCGCTCAAAAATGGAATTTAATCCTTGCCCTTTTATTTGCAATAACACATCAATGACATTGCGTTGGAAATTTTGGTCATAAGTAAAAGAAAAAGTTAGCTGGTATGTCTCTTCAGGTTTGATGGCAGGAATGCGAATGCTTTGAGATTCAAGGGCTTGAACCCCTTTCGGGAGCTCAAAGTAAGCTTCTGTTATTGGTGTCGGCAGCCCCCCTTTATTAATCAAGCTGACAGAAAACCTAATTGGCTGACCTGCTTTTGGGGAACTATGAGGAACAAATTCAGAATCCTGTACTGCCAGGTATGGGGGCTTGGGTTGATTCGAGATAATAGAGGCTTTTGTTGATGCTGCATATTTCCCATTGACATCTAAATTGATATTAACCTCATAGGTGCCGGCCGTTAAAGAACCGAGTGCATAAACAGGTACAAAGAGTTTCTTTTTTTGCCCTGCTTTAAGTGCCCCGATTTTAATTTTTTCCCAATAGCCCAGCTCGGAGGTTTCATTGCTTCCGCTGATATTGGCCGTTATATTATAAAGATTGATCGTTTTTGTATTGGTAATCTCCAGTTCAAGATAACCTCGTTCATTGGATTCCAGGAAGTTATTATTATTAAGATCATTCAAAGTTGCAGAAGAAAGGGACAACATTCCACTTTGCTCACTTCCAAAGCGATCACTTTTTGATCCTGCGGAATCATTGTTTTCAAGTACTTTGTAAGTGATCGCGCCGATATAAGTTGTGGGAAAAACGTCTTGTTTTGCGGGATTCGTATTGCCAAGAATAACCAAATTATCATTGGTCAATAATTCAACTACCGAATAGGCTATTTCGTCTCCTTCTCCACCAATGATGAGATAATTTTCAGAATCCAGTTCATTTCCTCTTCCATCTATTATAATCAGCCTCAAGGTAGAATTCTGTGCACGGGGCATATGAGACCAGGTTTGACCTAAAACAGCCAATCCACCATCGGATAATTCGGTGATAGCCGCTCCTACATCTGCAGCGTGTCCGCCAAATGTTTTATCCCATTCTAAATCGCCATTTTCGTCTAATTTGATTACCCAAATATCAGATACCCCAGCGCCTTTGGAATTAGTACCTCCTACTATAGCAAATCCTCCATCTTGTAAAGTAGGTGTAATGCTCTTACTCTCCTGGAAACCTTTATCGCCAAAATATTTAGCTCCGCCCCATAAATCATTACCATCCTTGTCAATTTTGGTCACCCAAATATCCTGTGGGTTATTTCGATTTTTTTCACTGGTTGTTCCTGTCAAGACAAACCCTCCATTGGTCGCAGTCGTTAAGCTTTTGACATCTCCCAGGAAATTATTATTCATCATAAAATTCTTGATAATACCTTCATTTCCAATATTAACTGCCCAGATACTTTCTGATTTATTAGACTTTTGCATACCAATAGCAAGGATATCTCCTGTATCGCTAATCGCTACATCGAGTAGTTCCTCATTCCCGCCCTCCATGCTTTGGGGTTTGGTTTCGAATAAAACATTTCCCTCCAAATCAAGTTTTACAACCCAACCGTCAACATCACCCTTCGCCCCTATCTGGCTGTACCCGACAAGCGTAAATGTGCCATCGTGGTTTTGGACAACGGAATGGAATGCTTGATTACCGCTACCTCCAAATTTCTTCCACAGATATTGGCTCCCATCCTCTGCATCAAGCACCAGAAAAATACCATCCAGGTCTTTATAACTATCTCCGAGTGTTTCGCCAACTGCTATTATATAACCATTGGTACTTGCGATGACCTTGTTGAATTTTTCATAGGTTTTAGCTTTCCTTTTATAGTCCCAATTACTGAGCAGGTTAATTTCAGATTGAGTGAAGGCGGAATAACAGACACTTAAAAAAATTATAATCGTGATATAAATATTCGTTTTCATCTTATTCTGTATTTAAAATTATCTTACAATCAAGTTGCTTAGTGATAAGTAAATGCTCCTTCAATAGCCTTTCTTAAAGGGGCTACTTCTTACTCTTAAGTGTAAAAGTTAAAGAAAATGTCCTGAATTTTCGCATATTTCTTTTGGGAAAAAATTATAAGAAAGCAAAAGTATCGGTAATATAAGAAGATATGACAACTCCGTAAAGCGCTAAATCTATTCATGTGAGAAGATAACGAATAAAATGCCTATATTGCAACGAATATCAATTGTCTTTTATTAGTCATAGGGCAGTACTCTTATTTATGATTTATGCAATATTATGCAGTAATTATATTCCTGTTTTTTTTTCAAACCTCTACAAGTTTTAAGGCAGATACCATCGAACTCAAAGAGCAATTTGAGCAGGCAAGTGCTTTGAATGAAGAAAAAAATTATAAAGAAGCTGCCACCCTTGCCAATATTACCCTCCAGGCTCTAAAAAAATCAAGCTCGCAACACATTGAAATGGAAGTAGGGCTTCTCCATATTTTAGGAGATTGTGCTTTGAATAGAAGCGATTATTCCGAAGCTATAAAATTTTATGAACAAGCAAGCTTTGTCCTTGAAAAATTAAGCCCTAAGAATGATTCGCTATTGGTTGATAATTCTAATAAAATTGGGAATTATTATCGAGAAATTAAAGATTTTGAAAAAGCGCTGGATTATTTAAATAAAGGACTGGAACGCTCGAATCGAGTCTTTAGTAATAGAAATCTTCAAATAGCAACACTTTATAATAATATTGGCATTTGCCTTAACTCCATGGGCGATTTTGACAAAGCGCTTGAATATCATCGGCAAGCGCTGGCTATCCGTTCAGAACAATTACCGAATCCGCATCCTCAAATCGCGCAGAGCTATAATAATATTGGACTTTGTTTGATGGATAAAGATGATTACCAAGAGGCTTTGCCCGCTTTTCAAAGTGCACTTGATATTTATATCCGATATTATGGAAAAGAACACCAGGATATAGCTGATGTGCATCTTAATATTGGCAATATTTATTTTACGCTCCAGGATCAGCGGCTCTTTGCGGAGTATAACAGAGCTTTACAAATTTATAGCCGTACCCTTGATAGTATGCACCCTTCCATTGCCTTGTGCTACAACAACTTAGCCAACGCCTACGATGGGCAGGGAGATTTTACAAAAGCTTCGGAATTTTATCGGCGCGCTTTGGAGATTATGATTCATCATTACGGCGAAACCCATCCCGATGTTGCTATGGCTCATTTTAATATTGGAGTAAGTCAATTTTTTTCAGGTGCCAAGTTAGAGGCAATGCAAGCTTTTGACCGTTGTTTTCAATCCCTTAATTATACCGATTCCGAATCTTCTTTTGATAAAGTCAAAGACCATCAAACCTTACTTAGATTATTTAGAATAATGGGGGATGTTGAGATTGAGGCATATAGCGAATCCCATGATTTACAACACCTTTTGCTGGCGCTTGATTACTATCAGAAAATTGATGGGCTACTCGACTATTTGCGCATCCGATATGAAGCAACGGGGTCTAAGCTTCGCCTTCTGGATACCGCTCACGATTTGTATGACCTTGCGATAGAGCTGTCTTTAGTATTGTATCGGCTAACGAATAAAAAGGAATACCTGCATGAAGCTTATAAGTTTTCAGAAAAAAGCAAAGGTATTTTGCTTTTAGAAGCTATGAACAAAGCAAAAGCAGAAGCATTCTCCAATATTCCCCCGGAAATTCTTTCTGAGATAAAAGAGATAGAAAATACGATCAGTGACTTGGAAAAAAGAAGATATCTTTTGCAAAAGCCTGGTTTTCAGAATGAAGCTTTTCTCGACTCCTTGAGCAGCCTTATTTTTGAGCAAAAACAATTGCTTTCTCGACAAATTAGTAAAATTGGACAAAACTATCCCAATTACTATAAATTGCGCTATGAAACCACAACGATTCCCATAGAAATGGTGCAGCAAGAATTACTCTCGCCCAACCAAACAATTGTGGAATATTTTCTCGGTTCAGAGTCTTTACATATTTTTGTTATTAATAAAAGTGATTTTAAACTTGTAAGTGTAAACTTGGATGCCCCATTTTTCCAGTGGCTCAATGCCTTTAACCAATCTATTAGAAATTTTCCGAATGTTGCCACGAATGAGCTCAGCCAAAATTTAGAAGCCTATACGTATTCAGCCTATAAACTTTACGAATACCTTATCAAGCCGGTTGAGGAACTCCTCAAAGAGCAATTAATCATCATTCCTGATGGAGAATTGGGTTTTTTATCTTTCAGTGCCTTGCTATCGAAATATCCTGCAAATTATAATGAACTTAAGACCCATCATTACATGATAAGGGATCACGCTTTAAGCTATAATTACTCGGTAAGCCTATTAAAAGAGATGAAGGAACGGAAAACAAAGAAGCATCTTCGCCCTTATTTGGGCTTGGCGCCTTCATTCAGGGATGGCAACGCAAAGGGTTTATCTCAATTGAAATACAACCAACAAGAAATACAGCAGGTGAATAAATTGGTTGGCGGACTTGGGCTTTACAATGTAGATGCCACTAAAATAAACTTTTTAAATCGGCAATCGGCCTATAAAATTGTTCATTTGGCAACACATGGCAAGGCTAATAGCGCTACCGGTGATTATTCTTTCCTGGCTTTCAGTGAAACGGAAGATGCAAAAGACGATGAAGCACTATTATATGTAAAAGAAATCTACAATATGTCATCCAATGCAGAGATGGTGATTTTAAGTGCTTGCGAAACCAATGTTGGCGAATTGCATAAAGGAGAAGGCATCGCCAGTATTGCACGTAGCTTTTCTTATGCCGGTGCCCAAAGTTTGATAACTACTCAATGGAGCGTAGATGATAAGAGTACCCACGATTTAGTACAATTATTTTTTGAAAAAATAAAAGAAGGCCTTCCCAAGGATCAAGCTATGCAAGCCGCCATGCTTGCCTTTTTGCAGCAAAGTGGTCAAGGGAAAGCGCATCCTTATTTTTGGCTTCGTTTGTGCCTATTGGTAATATGGAGCAAATTCAACTGCAGTACGAAATACCGCTAATAGTTTGGAGTTTGATCGTACTTTTGGTTTTTATACTCGTTTACTTTTGGAGAAATAAACGCCTTGCTAAAGCTCCGATCGCTTAATCATTTTATTATTTTTGTAAATTGATATTAAATACTATCTTGTTTATAAATTTAGGAGGCTCAAAGAAATTATTGAATACCACCTGATGAATAATTATGAATGCAAACATTGGAAAGAGAAAAACATTCAGAATAATCTCTCTTTTTCTATTGTTAATTATATTAGCTATAATTTGCATCTGGTTTTGGAACAAAAATAAAAGCATTTCGAAGAAAGATTGGGAAGGATTCTGGACTATTACTTACTATTACGAGCAAGCCCCAAATTTTCCTTATACAGGAGTCCTGAAGCTACAAACTCAGGGCGCTTTAAAAGGGCAATTAGAAGTTTTTCTTCCAAAGAGCACCCGGTCGACTTTTATAGAATTGTCAAATTTAGCTTTATCAGAAGATGAAACTTTACTCCGAGGAGCATTTTTTTATCCATATAAAATACGAGAAGGTTTTGTGCAGGAAGCCTTTGAATTGAAGATGGAGAACCCTAATGAATTCAAGGGTAAGGGAAAATGTATTGCCTTTTGTGCAGAAGAAACGGAAGAGGTAGCGATCATCTGGGAAGGCCAAAAATCTGATTTAACTTCAAATAAAAATTAATATCAATGAGCCTATTAGCTAAATCCAAGTTCCCTTTATTGATCCTGAGTATTTGTTTGTTGTTTTGTGCCAATGTCCATGCCCAGAAATCCCCAAAATTTAAATATTCTATCCCTGGTCTGGATTCACTCCAAAATTTTATAGTAAATGGCGGGGCATCAACCGTTCTTGGCAGCGGACAGACAGAAGTGATTTGGAATAATACCCTTGCCTCTTATTGGATAGCATTGCACGAGAATGGAAAAAATTCTCCTATTTTCGATCGAATTCGACAAACACAGTTTATCTCCGATTTGTACGGGTTCTATGGTGTTTCTTCCTCCGGCCGATGGGATATTGGTATTCAACTAAGGTACTTGAGAGCGCGCAAAGACAACGCTGCTACCAGTTCTATGTTCAAAGTTTTTGAATCTGAAAATATGGGAAATAACGAAAAATCACCGGATGCAGCATCGGAGGCTATCGGGGTTATATTTGACGAAACTTTTGGTGGTTTGGGTAGCGTGGGGCTGCGATTTAGGGCATTACCTTTAAAGACCGTCCCTGAACTCACCGTCAACGGGGGGTATTCCATATCTACCATTAAAAGTGAAAAGGAGCAATACCAATTAGGGGCTGGAAGGGATATGGCGGATATTGGCGTGACTTATTATAAAAGTATAAATCAGAATACCTATTATTTCTTTAGTGGAATGTTCATGGCATTTTTACCAAGTGAAGTTGAAAATTCGACCCCTGTTGAATATCGGGATGAATACCTTTTTAATACAAATGTCAGTTTCTTTCTCATTCAGCGCACGAGCAATAATAAATTCACTTTTTACCCTGGTTTATCTTATGGTTTGAACTTCAAGCCTGCAGAGTTTGGCGATCAATCTTTAGTTAGAACCCAGGAATTCTTATTTGCTTATGCAGGAATTCAGTATGCTCCTAATATAAAATACAATGTGTTTTTGACAGGCGGTATTCCTTTGATTTTTGAGGTCGAAAGCTTCCAACAGGAAATTGTGCGGGAATCTTATTCTATCCTGTCTTTGGGTGTGAGGGCAGGGTTTTGAAGGCGTTTTTAAATAAAGAAAAGAAACGCCTTCAAAACCCAGTCAATTATTACTCAATTATTAGTCAGCTTGTCGATAAAGAATCACTTGTCTACCTGTTTGTAAAGAGGTGAGAAACATGATATTGGGGCGTCCTTTCCCATCGGGATTGCATATGCCGCCTATGTTATAATCCATTCCTTCAGGTAAATTTTCAGGATTAATAAACTGCCCAACGAGATCCTCCTTTCCAAGATTTTTGTTGGTTCGGTCAATTGTAATCTTAATAATATTTTTTTCCCTATCAATAATCCCGGATACCGGATTGTTATGATATAATTTAAATTGGGAACTTGGGTTACACCCAGCAGCCAATTCAACACTTCCTCTTGCTTCCCCACTTCCCTTAATCGGAAAGGCAGCAGGAACCAGTGTAGAGTATTCGACGCGCTTGCCATTTATGGTGTCCGCCGCAGGAACAAACCAAATGCAATACTCACGGTTATTGGGGCTAAACCAAGCATTCACTACGGCTGGAGGCGGAGCAACAGGAGGGGAAGGAATGATAATAAGTGGGGGAGTGGGCGTGATAAAAAAAGGATTATCAACAAAAAAAGAAGGATCAACCACTTTAGATGTCTCGCCAATGGGAATCAAATTTCCACAATCGGGATCCTCTATAAAAAACTGGACATCAATATCAGTTTCCGTAGGGATTTCAACTACTGCAGCCCCGAGTTCTTCAATAAAACGGGATTTCAATTCGGTAGTAAAACTGGAACCTGTCTGCGTTTTGGAAGAAACAAATATTTTTCTTCCCTCTATAGCGTTTGCTGGTTGAGCTGTTATTGCTAATTCTGTCCCTTCTTCATAAGGCCCCGGGGGGACAAACACGTTGGATGTTTGGAGTGTATCACACTCTGGGTTACAACTCTGAAAACCTAAAAGCAAACCAACGGAAAAAAGTAGGGTAGCGATTTTCTTGATCATCAGGTTTTAGATTTAAAATTTCGGTAATAAAATTAAAGGTTTTTTCTTAATTCAGACAAAACTCTATTGATGTCTTTTTCTAGTCGACTTAGGTTGATCGTCATGTCTTCGTGTGCAAGCGAAGCAATTTTCTGGGCTTTTTTGGGTTTTTGATTACCAATTTCGGCCATTATATCAAGCGTAACCTTATAAATCTGATTATAATGAATTCCTTTCCCAAGAAAATTAAATAACTCTTCGGTTTTTTTCAATAGTGCTTCGTCTTCCCAATAGTGTTTTATCCCCTCCAAATAGTCCATCTGATTATTATCAAATTTTTCGTACTGTTCATTATATCCTTTTATATCTCGCTCATAATTCTCGAAACTCCTTACAGAGAAATAGGTTTCTATAAAAGGTAGGTGATCTTTGAGGTCTTTGGCTTTACGCACATACGGTAATAAATTAGCGGAAATATCCTTGAAATATTGATTTTTCTTATGATAACGCTCTTCCATTGCTGCTTCCAGTTGAATGGTAAGTTCTGCGACCGTGTTTTCCAAACCGGCGATTTGATCATTTTGAGCATCCATTTGCTTCTTTTGCTCTTCGGTCAAATTTTTCAGATCGGTAATTTCACTTTCCAATTCTTTCTTTAGCGTTTCAAAATGCAGGATTGTATCTAACAAAGTATTACTGATTTCATTCAACTGCCGCTGCGTATATTCATTTTTGCGCTTCAACCGAGCCATTCGGCTTTCCAAATCACTAATCCGCTTTTTAAAGGCCTCGCTTTGCTCGCTCATGTTTACTACAAACAATTCAATGAACATTTCATCTCTGGAAGTATCCAACTCAATATGACCATCCAGCGGCTTCAGCATTTTATGTTTTTCAGAAAATAAAGAAATGGACAGATTGGGGTCAACATTCTTCCGCACGGGATAAGAAAACTTGTATTGCCCCTGCGCATTCGTTGATACTTCTCCATAGTCCGAAATATTAAGTTTTGCATTAGCCAAAGGTTGGCTTTTATTGGCCACTTTTTCAGTTATCTTGAGATTAATATCAATATAATCCAATACTTGATTGAAGGATGTAAAAGGAAGTAAAAGTAAAAAACACAGGAGGAGAATACGCTGCGAAAACATAGCTTTTCTTGGTTTATTGTGAAGGTTTGTTTGGTTGCCCCATTTTTGAATAATCAAATCTACGGATTTAAATTCCTGTTTGAAAGTCGGTAAGAAAAAAAATGAGAAAAAGTGGTAATTTTAGGCATCTGAAAAAAAATCCTCAAAAAAGAAGGACATTTTCCTTATTAAATCCACTATTAAATGAAACCCTTATATTCTGACGCGATCATTGTAGAATATATCAAAGCCGGAGGGCAAAAGCGCCAGAAAGCAATCGTGTTGATTTATGAAGATCATGCATTGAAAAACCAAGTTATTAATTTTGTAAAAAACAATAGTGGTAATGAGGAAGAAGGCATTGATATATTTCATGAAGGCATCATTGCCTTTGACGAAAATGTTCGCAAGGATAAATACAAAGGGGAAGGACAATTAAAGGGTTATTTGTTTTCTATTTGTCGGTTTTTATGGCTCAACCGATTGAAGAGAGATAAACGCATGACTTACACGGCAGAAAATACACAACTGGATCAAGTATCCTTTGAGACTCCGGAACACTTGTCGCTAGTGGAAGAACAAAAGCAAATTATTGATTATTTGTTAAGCCAGCTAGGTGAGAAATGCCAGAAAATTCTTGAACTGTGGAAATTATCATACAGCATGGAAGAGATTGCAGAAGAAGTAGGGCTGCAAGATGCCGGAATAGCAAGAAGGCAACGTTATAATTGTTACCAGAAATTGCTAGAAACCATTGACAAAGAACCCGATTTAAAAAATGTCTTAAAATTGAATTACAGTGAAAAAGAATAATAATGACATAGAATCAATTGAGCGGTATCTGAGCGACGAATTGAACAGCGCAGAAAAGCTAATTCTGGACCAGCGTTTGACCGAAGATGAAAGCTTTGCCCATGAGTTTCAACGTCGCCAGATGGCTCATACTACACTGGATTATTTGATTGCCAAAAATTTGAAAGCGCAATTACAAGAATTAGAAAATGAAAACAAAGGGAAAGTGGTTTCTATCAACAAAAATCGCCAAAAACGCCTGGTGATTTTATCCCTTGCTGCCAGTATTTTGTTGATCGTAACATTTTTCTTTATTATTCCTCAGAATTCAATGTCTAATGCGGAGTTGGCATCGGCTTATTACGAGTCGCCCGATTTAACTGTAAGAGGATCGGAAACAACCAACCCGGATCAGGAATTGCTGAAGGATGGAATCACTGCGCTTCAAAACGGGCAACATAACAAAGCCATAACTGCTCTGGAATCCATCCCGGAAAGTAATCCTTACTACACTTTAGCGCAGTATTACCTGGGGCACGCTTTCTATGCTGCCGGTCAATATGATAAAGCAGCGGCAAGCTTTGCTCGAGTACGCGCAAGCGAGGATATTCGCTATCTGGAAGATGCAGAGTGGTATGAACTGTTAAGTTGCCTTGCTCAGGAAGCAGATTGTAATGCCTTGTTAAATAATTTAAAAGCTAACCCAAATCATATTTATTACAACAAAGCTTTGAAAATCAGTAAGCAAATAAAGTAGTTACCTATTAATAACCTAAAAATTAAACGATATGAAACCCGGGATTTTTTATATCACCATCTTAACATTGGCTTTTTGTATATGCTTCAATTCGCTTCATGCCCAAGGGTTTTCTGAAGAGGAATTTGTACAAAAACTGACCTTTGAAGAAAAACTTACCCATATCAGAGGAATTATGGTGGAAGGAGATGAACGGGCATCCACCGCGAGATCTCAAAAGAAGATCGATAAAGCGCTTCAAGGCTTTTTGGAAACAGAATTTATGCAAAAGTACAAGGAGATTAAATTAGAAGCCGAAACACTTGTAGCGGCATTCAAAGCGCATTCTCAAAAACTTGCTCCAGATGATGTTCGGGAAGTAAAAAAAGCTTATGCCAAAATCGCCGATAAATTCAATATGTTTTTGGTAGAAATAAAGTACGACTTTATGGATCGAAAAAAGCTAAAAACGATTCATGACCAGCCTGATATGTATTCTAATTCATTGCAGTATAAATTGAGTGAGTTGAAAGATGAATATTCCCAGGATTTTCAGGTAGTCGTTGCAGAAGCGACAGGAAGCGAATTGTATTCGGCAGTCCCTTTAGTTGCTATCTTTGGGTTGATCAAACTGGCAGTAGATTTCACCAATTATCTGGCAACAGCGAATTTTGAAGCTCGCAGGATTAAAGAAGAGCATTTGCGGGACTATTTTCTCATGCCTTATAGTTTCCGAAGTTGGGAAGAAATAGAAATAAGTGAAGGCGATATTTATAACCATGCCATGGAAAATCAAGACTACCCTCAAGAAAATGGAGAGGTCAATCCTTTTGAAGAAGAAACCAATAGCGCTAAGCCCAAGCCGAAGAAGAAAAATAATGACCAATAATCAATCGATACCCTCAAAATGATGAAAACATGAAATATCCGGGCACGCTTATTATTAGTTTACTTTATTTGCTTCCGCTGGTGGGATATACTCAAAAGGTTTATCCTACCGGCTTAATTCTGGATGATGCTGCGTATGATCGCCTCCCTTCTGTATCAAAAAACATTCAAATTGGGCGAGGCCAAAAATCAATAAGCTCCAAGATAGATCTTAGCCCTTATTGTCCTGATATTCGCCACCAGGGCGATATCGCATCCTGTGTAGGCTGGTCAGCGGGTTATGCCGCGATGACCATCGAAAGAGCAATCAAAAATAACTGGACCGATAAAAAATACATTTCTGACAATGCCAATTCCGCATTATTCATTTACAATCAGATCATCGAAGGCAACTGTGACCTGGGCGTCACTATGCCAAAAGCTCTTGATTTGATGAAAAAAAAGGAAATTGCCTGGCACGTGATTTTGATATAGATCCCAATAACTGCGTGAAAGAAATTTCTGAAAGCATATTAAATAAAGCAGCTTCCTATAAGATAGAAGACTATATCCCTCTGTTTCAAAAAGATGCCCCATCTGAAGAGAAGGTCAAAAATACAAAATTGGTTTTGGCACAGAAAAAGCCTGTCATTGTTGGTATGCGGGTGTTACAAAATTTTTACAATATCCGGCCCGGCGACGAAAGTTGGTTTCCTACCCTGGGCAATACCGGTTATGCAGGTGGCCACGCCATGGTGGTGGTCGGTTATGACGATGAACGATTTAGTCGCCCTGGTCAGGAAATTTCTGCCGAAATGCGAGGCGGCTTCAAGTTGATGAACAGTTGGGGGAAAAATTGGGGCGAAAATGGCTTTATTTGGATAAGATATGCCCATTTTGGCGAATTCTGCCGCCATGCTTATGCTATCATGCTTGCTGATGGGCCGCCTATTGATTTTAATTTGGATATGACCACAGAGGCCGTAAAAGCCGAGGAAAGAACGCAGGAGCAAGAAGGGGAACAACTGAACCCTATGGCAGGTTCTTTCGGCTTTCGCCAATATATGGGGAAAAGCAGTGAGGGCTACCATGTCTTCGAAGAAGCTGGCGTTCGCCTGGATGATAACTTTTATACACTGGAAGGCAGTCAAAAAGCAGGTGATATCTTTCAATTGTACGTGCAAAGCGGATTCGAAAATGGTTATATCTATGTGTTTAGCGTGGATCCATTAGGAAAAGCCGAAGTCCATTTCCCAAAATCGCAAGAATACATTGAATCGTTTGAAGGAGAGGAAGAATCAGCGATGCTCGTAAGCGGAGGGTCTGTCCTGACCATTCCCGCCGTAGATTCTGGGCTGCGGTTTACACATCCTGGTAAAGACCATTTAATTGTATTATTTTCTACCCAAAAAGTCAGACCTAAATACTTGGAGTACCTATGTACCCAGCTTTCCAGCAATAAAAAAAATCTTAAAACACACCTGTTCCAACTACTGGAAAAATATATGATTCCGCTTGCTGATATTACTTATCAACAAGAGACTATGGGCTTCGAGGTCAGCACCAGAAGCGATGGAAAAATTGTACCTATATTACTAACCGTAAGCGTACACTGATTTTTCGGACTACTTCTCCCGATCAAAAGGAAACTCTTCCACTTCCCAGGCGCCGTTCTTCAGTACCTCGTGCGTGCCAATAAAGACGCCATCGCGCCGGAAAAAAGCAATGCGCACTTTTCCGTCTTGTTGCTCAAAAAGCGCATATTCAGGCGCGGCTTTGATCAAGTTGAATTGATATGCGAAATCTTTCTCCTCCCAACCGATCAAACCATGCGAAAAATGCCGCAGGCGCATGATGACGGCGGTGTCGGTCTTCTCAATAACTAAAAATTCGTAGAAGACATCTTTCCCGTTTTTATGATATTTGAAAGCGCCCATCATCGTGTTACCCGTAGGCGGCGTCCAATGTTCTTCGATGATGCCGCCGTCCAATTCGCCGTAGCGCGAACCAACAATGAAATCCAGATCGGCGAGTTTGAATTCCTGCTGCGCGATGACAGTATGGAAGGCAAGCGCGCAGACAAGCGCTAAAAGGATGTTTTTCATAGCTTTTTTCTATTTAGAGATATAAATGAAGCAAAAAGAACTCGAAAATATAAAAAAAACTTCAAAAACACTTTCCGTAAAATTGAATACGATAAGCATCAAAAACACCTGGTATCCCAGTAAAATAGGCACTTTCTTTATAAAATAGAAGGCGTGTACGACATCACGGGAGACGTCTACGATGTGGCCGAAGACGTGTACGACGACGCGGAAGACATCTACGGCGTGGCCGAAGACATGTACGATGACACGGAAGACATCTACGATGTGGCCGAAGACGTGTACGACGACGCGGAAGACATCTACGACGTGACCGAAGACGTGTACGACGACACGGAAGACATCTACGACGTGGCCGAAGATGTGTACGACGACGCGGGAGACATCGACGGTCTGGTCGTTGATGTTAACGACGACGCGGGAGACATTGACGACGTGGCCGTTGACGTTGACGACGACGTGGGAAACATTAACGACGCGGCCGTTGACGTTGACGACAACGTGGGAAACATCAACGACATGGGCCGTTGACGACGACACGGGAAACATCATTTGTATTCTAATTCATATGATCGATGTCTTCATCCATTTTTTCTGACCATTCGATCCATTCGGGAAATTTGTTGCAAATTTTTACGATTTAAGGGTAAAAATTTATCTTGTCTTTGAATTAAATTTCAGAAGGAGTTGAAAGACCTTCTTACAAATCCTAACCAGTTACCTTTTACCAAAAATAAACGCCATGTCATTCTACTACAAAGCCTTGTTATTGAATATCTTTTTGTTTTCCAATATGATGATCATCGCTCAAACCGTTACGCGTCATTACGAACCTGTCAATTTCTCCCAGGTTACGATCAATGATGCTTTTTGGAAACCAAAACTGGATAAAGTTGCTACGGCTACTTTGGAGGCCTGCATTCATCAGACCGAAGAAAAAACGCCGCGTATCCGCAATTTTGAAAAAGTGGCCCGCAAGCAAGGTGAACAACACGAAGGTATTTACTACGACGACAGCGACGTTTATAAAGCGCTCGAAGCTATGGCTTATGCTTTAAAGAATCATCCCGACGCTGCATTGGAACAAAAAGCGGATGACTGGATTGATAAAATTGCCGCCGCGCAATTGCCCGATGGTTATCTGAATACATATTATACGCTCGGTGATCTCAGTAAACGCTGGACGGATATGGAAAAACACGAAGACTACTGTGCCGGGCATTTGATAGAAGCTGCCGTTGCTTATTATAATACCACCGGCAAACGCAAGCTCCTGGATGTTGCCATCCGCTTCGCCGATCATATCGACGCTACTTTCCGTTTGCAAAATCGCCCCTGGGTAAGTGGACATCAGGAAATCGAATTGGCGCTTATGAAACTGTACCATGTGACCCAAAACGAGCGCTATCTGAAGCTATCCGATTGGTTTCTCGACCAGCGCGGTCGCGGCTATGGCAAAGGCGTCATCTGGGATCAGTGGAAAGACCCCAAATATTGTCAGGATGAAGTACCTGTGAAAGATCAAAAGGAAATCACGGGTCACGCCGTGCGCGCTATGTACCTTTACACCGGAGCTGCTGACGTAGCCGCTGTAACAGGTGACGCTGGCTATGTGAACGCCATGCAAACCGTTTGGGAAGACGTCGTTTATCGCAATATGTATATCACCGGTGGCATTGGTTCTTCTGGTAGAAATGAAGGCTTTAGCATAGATTATGACCTGCCCAATGAAAATGCCTACTGCGAAACTTGTGCCTCGGTTGGTATGGTTTTTTGGAACCAACGCATGAACGCGCTTACGGGCGATGCCAAATTTATGGATGTATTGGAGCGCAGTTTGTACAACGGCGCTTTGGATGGGCTTTCCCTTAGCGGCGACCGCTTTTTCTATGGCAATCCTTTAGCGTCCAATGGCCAGCATTTCCGACGCGAATGGTTTGGTACAGCTTGTTGCCCTTCCAATATTGCACGGCTCGTTTCCTCTGTTGGCGATTATATCTACGGCAAAAGCGATAATAGTTTGTGGGTTAATCTGTTTGTGGGTAGTAATACTGTTGTAAAGATCGATAAAACGGATGTCGCGGTGCAAATGGAAACCAATTATCCCTGGGATGGGAAGGTGAAAATCAGCGTAGAGCCTAAGTCTAAAACCAAATTCGCTCTGCACTTGCGCATTCCGGGTTGGGCGAGGGGAGAGGCTGTGCCGGGTGACTTATATGAATTTGCCAATACTTCTGATGCAAAAACCATTATCCGCGTTAACGGAAAAGATGTCGCTTACGCCGAAGTCAATGGCTACGCTATCCTCGACCGCGAGTGGAAAAAGGGAGACGTGGTGGAATTAGAATTGCCGATGGAGGTGCGCAAAGTAGTTGCCAGACCTGATTTGAAATACAATAATGATCGGGTTGCTTTGCAACGCGGGCCTTTGGTTTATTGCGTAGAAGGTGCAGATAATAATGGGCAGGCCTGGAATATGATTCTTCCTGATAATGCGCGTTTTACTACTGTTCCCCACAAAATTCTCACCGAATCCGTCGTTGCCATCCAAGCCGATGTACCCGTCGTCACGGTCTCCGAAGATGGATTGAATATTAAAACCGAAAAGAAAAAAGTCACCGCCATTCCTTATTACGCTTGGGCCAATCGCGGGCAGAACCCAATGCAGGTGTGGCTTCCACAGAAAATTAAAGACGTGAAAATCAATTATTAGGCGCTTACAATTCACCATCGCATTTTTACAATTCGTTCCTATCGCAGCGCAATTCACGGCAAGCGCCTTGCTTTCCTATTGAAAACAAGTAATATTTGTATTGTAAACGGCGAAAAAAAGATGTTCGTCGATAATTAAATAAAAAGTGTTGACTTAATGAACGGTGTTCAGTAAATTTGCATTCTCAATCAAAATCGGATTTCGAACTTTGTAAATTGTATTGAAAGAATGGGAATTACGGAAAGGAAAGAGCGGGAAAAGCAAGAAATGCGCGATCGCATCGTGGAAGCAGCTACCGAGGTATTTGCAGAAGAAGGCTATGAAAAAACCTCTATTCGCAATATCGCTGAACGCATCGAGTATAGCCCCGGCACGATTTATTTGTATTTCAAGGACAAAAATGAAGTACTCTTTGCGGTACAAAAAGTAGGATTCGACATCATGCGCGAGGAGATGGCTCCTTTGCAACAAATTAAAAATCCGCTGAAGCGCTTGAAAGCCGTTGGCGAAATGTATTTCCGCTTTTCGATGGAGCATCCGCAGCACTACAGCTTGATGTTCGTGCTCATGGCGCCTATGGAAGTACTCGAAGAACATAAACCCTGGCACAAAGGGCAAGAAGCCTTTGCTTTCCTGGAAAATACGGTGCAGGAGTGCATCGATAAAAAATTGATACACGCCAAATCAGCCAAAGACTATGCCTTTTATTCCTGGGCATTCTTGCACGGATTGGTGATGCTGAATAGTAGTTGCCGCGTACGCGTGATGGAGCAAACCGATGAAGAAAATCAGGACTTGATGGGGCGTGCGCTAAATGAATGGATCAAAATGATTAAAAATCACTAAATAAAAAAGGCAAATTATTATATTATAAAAAATTTTATCGAGCTAATAAACGGTGTTCAAAAAATAAACAACCAAAACCATGAAACGCACCCGAATTCTTTTTTCAATCACTTTACTCTGTTGGAGTCTTATTGCCGCCAAAGCACAAAGTAGTATTCTTGATAATTACATTCAGGAAGGAGTCGCCAATAGCGACGTGCTCAAGCAGCAGGGATTTCAATTGCAAAAAAGTCTTTATGCGCTGGAAGAAGCCAAAGGCTTATTCTTACCTTCTGTCAATATGAATGGCACTTACACCCTGGCGGCTGGCGGTCGCTCGATCGCTATTCCGATTGGCGATTTGCTCAATCCTGTGCACAACACTTTGAATGAATTAACCGGTACGAATCAATTTCCGCAGTTGGAAAATGTGCAGGAAAATTTTAATCCGAATAATTTTTATGACCTCAAAATCCGCGCTGCGTATCCGATTGTAAATCAGGATATTCGATATAATAAGCAGATTAAGGAACAAATGATTGATTTGCAGCAAGTGGATATTGATATTTATAAACAAGAATTATCAAAAAACATTCGTCTTGCCTATTTCCAGTATTTGCAAGCCAGCGAAGCTACACGAATTTATCAAAACGCCTTGACACTCTTGCGCGAGAGTCTACGTGTAAACCAAAAACTTTATGAAAACGATATGGTCAATCGCACGGCGGTGACGCGTTCTGAAAGTGAAATCATTAAAGTAGAAGCCCAATTAATCGAAGCCCAAAACAACGCGCAAAACGCCGCCGCTTATTTTAATTTTTTGCTCAACAAACCTTTCGATACGCCAATCGCCGAAGATGAATCGCTCCAACAAATCGATTATAATTTCCAAACCAGTTTTGAGGGTTCAACGGAGAATCGTGACGAGTTGCGCAAACTGACGGTCGCTCAAGGACTCAACCAAACGGCGCTCAAGCTCAATGAATCTTACCAAATGCCCAAGGTAAATGCCTTTGTAGATGCTGGTTCTCAAGGATTTAATTTTGAAGTGGGCAATGGCTCATTCTATGCACTGGGTGGCGTTTCGATTGAATTGCCGATTTATAATGGCAACCGCAATAAGCAAAAGATCAAAATGGCAGAAATGGACGTGGCGACCGTGCAGACGCAGCGCGAGCAGGTTGCCGATCAATTGGCTTTGCAATTAAATACAGTAGTAAGGGATTACCAGTCTGCGCTACAAATCTTCAACAGCAGCCGAACGCAAGTCGCTTCCGCGAAACGCTACTTCGATGATGTGAGCAAGCAATACCGCGAAGGACAAGTCCTTTATATCGAATACCTCGACGCTCGGAATGAACTGACAAACGCCGAATTGCAAGAATCCATCAGCCTTTTCAATGTCTGGCAAAAGTGGACTGAAGTGCAAAGAGCCTTGGGGAAGTAGTTTGAAGTTTGAGGTTTGAAGTTGGTTGAGGAGCTTATGAGTTGAGGCGTTGAGTTTATGTACTAAACTTCTAAGCTACTAAACTCCTAAACAATCTAATATCTAAAAGTCTAAAAACTAATATCAATAAAATGAAAACTCGATCTATTATCCAAATCACCCTGACAATCGCTGTGGCAATGGTACTGTTCTTTATGGCTTGCAGCAAACAAGAGAAGCCCGAAGAAGTGCTGCCGCCCAGTACGCTCGAAGAAATCCCTGTAAAAGTAACCACTGTCGAACAATCTACATCCTCAGAGGCAGTCACCGCTACCGGTTCGGTCGAATCGGACTCCGAAGCCCGGCTTTCGTTCAAAACCGGTGGCGTGATTGATCGCATCCTCGTGGACGAAGGCTCCAGCGTAAAAAAAGGTCAGCTTTTAGCAAAATTGAATCTCACCGAAATCCAGGCGCAAGTGACACAAGCACAAGAAGGTGTGAAAAAAGCAGAACGCGATCTGCAACGGGCGCAGAATCTCTATCGTGACTCGGTTGCAACCCTAGAACAAGTGCAAAATGCGACCACCGCTTTGAATGTTGCCAAAGAAAATTTGCAAATCGCCCAATTTAATTTGAGTTATTCTGAAATCCGAGCGCCAATTGCAGGCAAAATCCTGAAAAAATTGATGAACGAAGGTGAACTTACAAGCCCTGGAAACCCAGTATTTATGATGCACGCCGCCAGCCCTGGCGATTGGATCGTGAAAGCAGGCTTGACTGACAAGGATTTTGTTCGACTGAAAATAGGTGACCGCGCTACGCTTTCCTTTGATGCTTATCCAAATCAAAATTTTACTGCGAGAGTGAGCGAACTCCCTCAGAGCGCCGACCCCATGAGTGGCTTGTATCCTGTTGAATTTAAATTTGATACACAGGGTAAAAAATTTACTTATGGGATGTTTGCGACCCTAAAAATTGACGGTTTGAAAAATGGTTCTTACCTCAGCGTACCGGTGGATGCCATCATTGAAGGAAACGGCGCGAATGCATTTGTCTTTGTACCCAATGGCGACAAGGTGCAGAAAGTACCCGTGCGTGTTGCTTTCATTCGCAATGAAAAAGTAATGATTTCAAGTGGCATTCAGCCTGGAACACAAGTGATTATTGATGGTTCGGCTTATCTGACAGAGGAGTCCTTGATCAAGGTAATGAATTAATTTTTAGAAGTCAGAAGACGGATGACAGAAGTCGGACGAAATTGCAACTGTCTGACATCTGACTTCTCTGCTCTGTCTTCACAAAATCCAAAGAAATGAAAATCGCTGACTTCTCAGTCAAAAACTACCAGTTTACGCTGGTCATATTCCTCGGCGTGTTGGCATTGGGTATTTTTCCTTGCTTAGCATGCCCAAAGGCGAAGACCCAGAGCCAGTATTTCCGGGCTTTTCGGTGATCGTTGTCTATCCGGGCGCGTCGCCAAGTGATATGGAAGAGCAAGTCGTTGATCCCATGGAAAAGCGTTTCAATGAATTTGAAGACATCGACCAAATTATTTCCGACATTTCTGATGGAATCGCCATTATCCGCGTAGAATATGAATGGGGCGTGGATGTGGACGAAAAATATCAGGAGGTCATCCGAGAAGTGAGTTCGCTCCAGCGCGACTTGCCGCAAGAAATTTACAGAATAGATGTCTTGAAAATCTCCCCGACGGATGTGAATATTTTCCAAATGGCAATCATCAGTGAAACAGCGAGTTATGCGCAATTGGAAGAGGAAGCGGAAAAATTAACGACCGAATTAGAAAAGATTCGATCGCTCAAGAATATCGATACCTGGGGCTTCCCCGATCAGCAAGTGCGCGTGGAGTTGAATTTGGAAAAAATGGCGCAGATGCGCATCCCGACCAATGCGGTGATGAATGTTTTGCAAACGGAGAATTTGAATATCCCCGGGGGCAATGTAAATGTAAGCACCAAGAAATTCAACGTCAAAACGAGCGGTAATTACAAAACGCTTGAAGAGATTGAAAACACAGTAGTTTATTCAGGGAACGGACAAGTGATTTACCTCAAGGACATCGGCACGGTGCGTATGGATTATCAGAATGAAAACCATCTCACCCGACTGAACGGACACCGTGCAGTTTTTATCACCGTTTCGCAAAAAGCGGCGCAGGATATTTTTGCGGTGAACAATGAAGTGCAGCCGATATTCGACAAATTTGAAGCACAACTGCCGAAAAACATGGATTTTTACAAGGTTTTTGACCAGCCGACCAGCGTGAAAAACCGCTTGTCGCGCTTCGCCAAAGACTTTGCCATTGCGATTTGTTTGGTCTTGATTACCCTGTTGCCACTCGGCACACGCGCTTCGTTGGTGGTGATGATTTCCATTCCGTTGTCGCTTTCGATTGGCTTGACCTTGTTGAATTTATTTGGTTACACGCTGAATCAATTGAGCATTGCAGGTATGATCGTTGCCCTCGGGATTCTCGTGGATGACTCCATCGTGGTAGTAGAAAACATTGAGCGTTATCTGCGCATGGGCTACCCCAAACGCAAGGCAGCGATTGAGGCTACCAAACAAATTGGCTTGGCGGTGCTGGGATGTACCGCTACACTAGTGTTGGCGTTCTTACCGTTATTATATTTGCCTGGTAATGCCGGAGATTTCATTCGCAGTCTGCCAATGGCGGTGGTTTCGACGGTGATTGCTTCATTGGCGGTGTCGTTGACGATTGTTCCATTCCTGTCGAGCAGAATTTTGAGTAATCACGAAAACCCTGAAGGAAATTTCGTTTTCCGCGCATTCAAAAAAGGCATCAACGCGAGCTATGCGCCGCTGCTAAAACGTGCATTGCGTTACCCTTGGCTGACTTTGGTTTTTGCAACACTGATTTTTGTCGGCTCGATCATGCTCATTCCATCCGTTGGTTTTAGCTTGTTCCCGGCATCTGATCGCCCGATGTTCTTAATCAATGTAGAAACGCCGCAAGGGACGAATTTGTACGAAACCAACCGCGTGGTGCGCGATGTAGAGAAAAACTCGCCGAAAAAGAGTTGATTAAATATTACGCTACAAACGTAGGTCGTGGAAACCCGAGGGTTTATTATAATGTGATTTCCAACGAAGAAGCTGAAAATATTGCGCAGATTTTTATTCAACTGCACGAAGTGGAACTTGCCGAAAAAGAGGCATTTATTGACGAATTGCGGGAAGAATTCAAATACTATCCGAACGCCAAAATTCGGGTAGAAAACTTCGAGCAGGGCCCGCCGATTGAAGCGCCGATTGCTATTCGGGTCTTTGGTGAGAACTTAGATACGCTGCGCACGGTAGCTGCTCAGATCGAGGATATGATCGCCAATACGAATGGAACGATCTACGTGAATAATCCACTGAAAACACAGAAAACCGATCTGTCGATCAATATCAATAAGGAAAAAGCTGCCGCGCTGGGCGTACCGGTTGCGGAGATTGACCGCACGGTGCGCATGGGCATCGCCGGATTGGACATTGGTAAATTTCGAAACGAAGCAGGTGACGAATACGACATCTTGGTGACGCTACCCAAACCAGGCAAAGCGCAAGATATGAGCGTGTTTGATAAACTGTACGTCAACAACTTAGCCGGAACAGCCTTGCCCTTACGACAGGTAGCCGATGTAGCGTTCAAGACCTCCACCAATACGATTCGCCACTTCGACAAAGAGCGCTACGTGACCGTGACGGCGCTGGTGCAAACAGGATTCCTGACCAGTGAAATCAACGCCGAATTGACCGAAAAGCTTGCAAACTTCCAATTCCCCGAAGGTTTCAGCTACAAAGTGGCGGGCGAAGTGGAAAGCCAGGAAGATAGCTTTGCTGGTATTGGGATTATCATTCTTATCACGGTATTCGGCTTGTTTGGTGTATTGATTTTGGAATTCAAAACCTTCAAGAGTACATTGATCGTATTGTCGGTGATTCCCCTGGGCTTCATCGGTGCTGTTTTGATATTGCTCTTTGCAGGCGAGACGCTATCGTTTACCGCTACGATTGGTCTGATTGCGCTGGCTGGAATCGAAGTGAAAAACTCCATTCTGCTGGTGGACTTTACCAATCAACTCCGCCAACAAGGCAGGTCATTGAACGAAGCCATCCAGGAAGCCGGGGAGATTCGCTTCGTACCGATTTTATTGACTTCGCTTACAGCGATTGGTGGTTTGATTCCATTAGTAATTGAATACAGCCCCTTGTACTCGCCGCTGGCGCTGGTGCTGATTGGCGGCTTGATTAGTTCGACTTTGTTATCAAGATTGGTGACCCCGGTGATGTATAAATTGCTACCGCCGAAAATTGAAAAAGATACGGATTTAGTGTAAACAAATGGAATATTGGAATGTGGGAAATTTGGAATACCGGGCATTCCAACACTCCAATATTCCAATATTCCATCCTTCCAACAAAAAATACTATCCGCATTTTCTCGTGCCGGAGGCTGAGGAGGCTTCCGGCTTTTTTATTGTGGGAAAATATATTGTCGTCAAATAAGCAGGAAAGGTACACGCCATAAGCGCTTTCCATACTCAAAGATACTAGATAGGTTCAGTGAAGAACCTCCGAGGGTTCAACAAAGATGCTATAGAGGTTCTTGCTTCATGCTATTGGGGTTCAATGAAGAACCTCTGAGGGTTCAATAAAGATGCTATAGAGGTTCTTGCTTCATGCTATTAGGGTTCTTAGGAGAACCTCCATAGGTTCAACAAAGATGCTATAGAGGTTCTTGCTTCATGCTATTGAGATTCAGTGAAGAACCTCTGAGGGTTCAACAAAGATGCTATAGAGGTTCTTGCTTCATGCTATTAGGGTTCAATGGAGAACCTCCAAGGGTTCAACAAAGATGCTATTGGGGTTCAGTAAGTTACCTTTAAAGATAAGTTGGCTGGATTTTTAAAAAATAAAAAAGGCCACCACGCATGTACGTAGCAGCCTGTAGGAAGTGTTTACCCAAAAAGTTTTTTATGGTTTAGAGGCGTAAAGGCTTTAGGGTGTATAGACTAGGCTGCTCACCTCTAAGCCTTACGCCTCTACGCCTTTATTCATTCCCACTCCAGGGGAAGGTGCCGCAATCGACATTTTTTACTTCCACAGTAATACAATTACTAATGGCTTCACAAGTTATATCGTTCAAAGTCGAAATCGCTACTCTTCGGAAAAAGGTCGTTTCGCTCAAGGGTTCGTTCAATGCGTAGATTGCATCCGTAGCTCCGTCAATGACTTCAAAGCTTCCATTGCAACCTTCGGTACTCATTTCCCAGCGATAAGATATGTCGCCATCGCCGCTTGCTGCTTCTACTTCGGTGAAGGGGGCGGGTGTTTTGGTAATGCACACCGTTTGGTCGCTACCGATGACACCTGCGGCACTGTTGTTGATGGTCACGATCACACAATTGCTGATGGCTTCGCAAGGCACATCGTTCAAGGTAGAAATGGTGACCCGACGGAAGTAAGTGGTTTGCGTCACAGCACCTGGACTGTAGGTTTCGCTATCGCTATCAGGAATTTCGGAAAAGCCGCTATTGCAATCGGTCGTACTCATCTCCCAGCGATAAGAGATGTCGCCGCTTCCTGAGCCATCGGTTTCGGAAGTGAAAGCTTGTGGTGTAGCGCCGGAGCAGATCGTTTGGTCGTTGCCGATCGCACCTGCGGTGACATCATTAACTGTTACTGTCACACAGTTGCTGATGGCTTCGCAAGGCACATCGTTCAAGGTAGAAATGGTGATTCGACGGAAGTAAGTGGTTTGCGTCACAGCACCTGGACTGTAGGTTTCGCTATCGCTATCGGGAATTTCGGAAAATCCGCTATTACAATCGGTGGTACTCATTCCCAACGATAAATAATGTCGCGCTTCCTGAGCCATCGGTTTCGGAAGTGAAAGCAGTGGGATCGCCACCGGAACATATCGTTTGGTCGCTGCCAATCGCACCGCCATCCGCGTCGTTGATGGTAACCGTAGCCGTACCGCTCACTTCACATATTGCATTACCATTGCCATTATCGATGACGGAAAGTAAAGTATAAGTAGTCGTAGTACCAGGCATGACCGGAATATTCTCACCACTATTATAATCATTAACGGTGATGTCGGCAGTCATATCGCCGTTGTTGTCAATGGCAACGGTGTAGTCACCCATTCCGTCGGTGACCGTTACTACCAGATTAGCTGTGCCGCCCGTACAGATAGTAGCATCGCCGCTGAGGGCTGCTGTACAGGTGACGCAAGTATTCTCATACCAGGCGATTTTGTCGTCACCAAAAGAAGCGGACAAAACATCCACGTCGCCATCGCCGTCCACATCCAACGCATACACAGATACAGCAAAATCAGCAGTGGTAGTGATGGTATGTGCTGTAAAATTCTCAGACCCATCATTTTCATACCAATCGATTTTGTCGTCTAGAGGAGAAGCGGACAAGACATCCACATCCCCATCGCCATCCACATCCAATGCATACACCGAAGTAGCGCCATCCGCCGAAGTGGTGATAGTACGCGCCGTAAAATTCTGATTGCCGTCGTTTTCATACCAGGCTATTTTGTCGTTATTAAAGGAAGCGGATAAGACATCCACATCACCATCGCCGTCCACATCCAAAGCATACACAGATTGAGCGCCAGCAGCCGAAGAGGTGATGGTATGTGCCGTAAAGCTCTGATTGCCGTTATTTTCATACCAATCGATTTTGTCGTCACTTGGAGAAGCAGACAAGACATCCACATCACCATCGCCGTCCACATCCAAAGCATACACAGATTGAGCGTAACCCGCTACGGATGAGATGGTATGCGCCGTAAAGCTCTGATTGCCGTCGTTTTCATACCAGGCAATTTTGCTTTCATTGGTAGAAGCGGACAACACATCCACATCGCCATCGCCGTCCATATCCAAGGCATACACAGAAGCAGCGCCAGCAGCAAAAGTGGTGATGGTATGCGTGGTAAAGTTCTCGCTCCCATCATTTTCATACCAGGCGATATTGAAGCCATTAGCAGATAAGACATCTACATCCCCATCCCCGTCCACATCTATAGCATACACCGAAGTAGCGAAATCCGCCGAAGTGGAGATGGTATGGGCGGTAAAATTCTGAACGCCATCGTTTTCGTACCAGGCAATTTGTCGTCATTTTCAGAAGCGGACAAGATATCTACATCCCCATCCCCGTCCACATCTACCGCATAGACGGAACGAGGGCCATTAGCAGCAGTGGTGATGGCTGGTGCCTGCTCGGTAAAGGTTGTATTCTCACAGTGGGTACAGGTGTTCTCATACCAGGCGATTTTGTTATCATCAAAAGAAGTGGACAAGACATCCACATCCCCATCCCCGTCCACATCTAAGGCATAGACAGATTGAGCGCCATTAGCGGCGGTGGTGATAGTATGCGCCGTAAAGTTCTGATTACCATCATTTTCGTGCCAGGCAATTTTGTCGTCATTAAAAGAAGCGGACAAGACATCCCCATCCCCATCTCCGTCCACATCTGCCGCATAAACGGAAACAGCACCATTCGCTGCGGTGCTGATAACCTGTTGGGTGCCAAAATTGCCCGACCCGTCATTTTCATACCAGGCGATTTTGTCATCACTAACAGAAGCAGACAAGACATCCCCATCCCCATCCCCGTCCACATCCGCCGCATAAACGGATTGAGCGCCACTCGCTGCGGTGCTGATGACCTGTTGGGTGCCAAAATTGCCCGACCCGTCATTGGCATACCAGGCAATTTTGTTGTCATTTTGAGAAGCGGACAAGACATCCCCATCCCCATCCCCGTCCACATCCACCGCATAAACGGAAATAGCGCCATTCGCTGCGGTGCTGATGACCTGTTGGGTGCCAAAATTGCCCGACCCGTCATTGGCATACCAGGCAATTTTGTCGTCATTAAAAGAAGCGGACAAGACATCCACATCCCCATCCCCGTCCACATCCACCGCATAAACGGAACGAGCGCCATTCGCTGCGGTGCTGATGACCTGTTGGGTGCCAAAATTGCCCGACCCGTCATTGGCATACCAGGCAATTTTGTCGTCATTAAAAGAAGCGGACAACACATCCACATCCCCATCCCCGTCCACATCCGCCGCATAAATGGAATAAGCGGCATCCGCTGCGGTGCTGATGACCAGTTGGGTGCCAAAATTGCCCGACCCATCATTGGCGTACCAGGCAATTTTGTCGTCAAAAAGAAGCGGACAACACATCCACATCCCCATCCCCGTCCACATCCGCCGCATAAACGGAATAAGCGCCATCCGCTGCGGTGCTGATGGTAGGGGGGTGAAAGCCGGAACGTCCTGGCATATCTGGGCGTGCATTACTTGCCAAGTGAGTACAAGCAGGCAGGCAAAGAGTACAAGAGAAATGTTTTTCATGGTCGTAATTTGTTAGTTGCGTACCCCCTCATCATGATGATACACTGGTTTCCAATTACTTAATTCCCCTTCCACGGAAACGTGCCGCAACTTGTGCAGCCGGAGCCAAATTCGTATGCGCCCATGTCCACCATACCTGCGGCAATGCGTAAATTTTTTATGATGTCTATCATTTCGTTGATAAAACTGTTATTCCCCATATCAATCGCGGGAGAACCGTCACTCAGTACCAAGTCATCATCCGCAGTGCGCCATTCATTGTCTGCGCCATCCGGGTCATTGGCGTTGACGAAATTAGGATCGACGTCTTTATTGCCACCACCATCAACGACGATGGGATTAGCAAACATGATGGTTTGTGCTACCACAGCGCCGATACCGCCCTGCAAAATGCTGTTGGCAATCGTCAACGTTTTATCTGCGTCTGCAACGACGTGGTGCACCTCGTATGGGGAATTATTCCACAGAATGGAATTGTAGATATTTGCATCAGAGCCGCCAATATTGATCGCTCCACCATCATCGCCAGCCATATTAGCGGTAAGCGTCGAATTAATTAGATTTAGCAGCCCTCCTGCAGTCCGAATCGCGCCACCATCGCCGTTGGGCGCTTTGTTATTATAAAAAACACAGTTGGTGCAATTCAATGTTTTTTGATGCGCAATAGCGCCCCCATTTGAAGATACCGACTCGTTTGTTGTGAATACCGTCCGGAGGATAGAAATAGTCGAAGCGATACTATATATAGCGCCTCCTTGGTTGGCTGCTTTATTATTCATAAACAAACAATCCGTAATGATAACTTCATCAACTGAAGGTAAAAAGAGAGCTGCTCCACCGGTATCATCGCTCTCGTTTAAGTCAAAAGTGCAATCGGATAACGTAACCGTAGCATCTTGCGCATCACTCACAATGCCACCACCGCCATTTTCAGGGAATAAATTACCGCCAATGGCATTACCATTTCGCACGGTCACACCGCTAATGGTCAGGTCGCCCACCAGGTGATGGAATACCCGCTCGGTCATATTGCCATCGATGATAGTATTGGTCGGTCCGTTGCCCGTGATGGTCGAGCCCGCGCAGCCAGTGATGTCGAGGTCGCCATCGGCATTGGCATCTTCATTGGTGGAGCCAATGTCCAGCACAAGGGGGTACCATTGGTAATAGGGTCGAATACAATTTCATCCGCGCCGAGGGTGTTGTTAGCTGCGGAGATGGCTTCGCGCAAGCTGATAAAGCCGTCCGCGCCTGGTGTAGCGATAAGGTTGGCAATGGAAGTGATGTCGCCATCTACGACATCATTATTGGTAGTGACGGTGATGGGAACTCCTGAGCTTTGATATGCTTCAAATGCCCCGGCATCGCAAGCACCATCGTTGCGGGCTTCGCCGCGTTGGTCTATATCCACATCGCCGCAAACGGCAAAGTCGATTGCAGCACTATTGCAACCTAATGCATGGGTTTGGGTGAAGCCGCCGTTGTCAGCTAAAGGCAACAAATCTGCATCATCGGTCGTATCATTCATACCAGGAGAGCAGCCCGTGTTATCGCCGAAGACATTGCCGCCTAAACTTGTAATTGTGCTGCTACCGGCAGTCGCACAGTCATCACTGGACGGTGTGCTTTTATCAGCATTGCCCTGTAGGATGGAGTTTTGAATATTGATGTTATTGGTGCTGCTATTTTCAATATAGATACCGCCACCGTTACCATCGTCATTATTATCATCATCAGCAATATTTTCGGTGATGGTCACAAAGTTTAAGTTGATCATTATATTGGAAGAAGTGAGTGCTGCCAATCCTCCGCCATTCGTATTGGCTCGGTTACCGGAAATCGTCATATTGGTGAGCATGGACTCGGTACTAAAACCTCTAACAGCGATGCCACCGCCGTAGGTAGTTGCCATATTGCCGGAAAGAGTCGTACCGTTCATAAAGAGTTTGGCGCCAACCCCATCAACGGACATTCCACCACCATAACCATCAGTAGCCATATTATTGGCGATAGTACTATTCGTGAGATACATCACCTCTCTTGTTCCTTGTAAATCGATACCACCAGTATCTTCAGCTTTATTATTGATAAATTGGCTATTGGATATAGTGACTTCCCCTTCGGTTTTAGAGGTATAAATTGCGCCTCCGCTATCTGTCGCTTGGTTATTGGTAAATTGACAATTCATAATAAATACCTTCTCTCTTGAACCGAAAAAAGCGGCACCACCCCCGCTTTCCGTAGCAGTGTTAGAATCAAAAATGCAATTGCTAAGATTTACCATTGATTCCAACTTTGAACTGCGCAAGCCGCCACCTGATTCATCGGCATTCCCATTTTGTACCGTCACGCCGCTGATGGTCAGGTTCCCTTCTCGATGATGGAATACCCGCTCGGTCATATTGCCATCGATGATGGTATTGGTAGCGCCATTGCCGGTGATGGTCAAGCCCCCACAGCCAGTAATGTCGAGGTCGCCGTCGGCGTTGATATCTTCGTTGCTGGAGCCAATGTCAAGCACAAAAGGCGTACCGTCGGTACTAGGATCAAAAAGGATTTCATCGGCGCCGGGGGTATTGTTGGCAGCAGAGATGGCTTCGCGTAAGCTGATAAAACCGTCTGCGCCAGGGGTAGCGATGAGATTGGCAATAGAAGAAACATCGCCATCCACTACATCATCGGTGGTGGTGACGGTGACAGTCGAGCCGGGGCTCTCGCAAGTGAGGAGCTTGGCGAGTACACCAGTTTCATTGTTGTTTTCATAGTGCAAGTATAACGCTCCATTGTAGATAATCGGATTCCCAGAATAGCCGCCATCGGTATCATAACCTGACGGACTGGGAATCGGCGTAAGCGTGCTACCATTCCAAACGAATAAGTCTTCGTTGCTACTATTATCCCGATACTGTAGATACAATTTCCCATTAAAAATAAAAGGAATACTAGTAGAACTAAAATAGCCTCTTAAACTATTTTCATAGCCCATTGGGCTCTCAATAGGGGTAAACATGCTGCCATCCCAAATCATCAAATCAGAATTGCGACCATTGTCTGAGTATCGGAGATGCAGTTTACCATCATAAACAATTGGCTTACCCAAATAGCCATTACTAAATGGGTGCATATCATATCCCGCAGGGCTGGGAATAGGGGTGAGGGTACTGCCATTCCAGGAGAATAAATCGGAATTATTATCATTGCCTAAATATTATAGCCCTTATTAGAACCATCATATCCTGCGGGGGTGGGTATAGGGGTAAGGGTACTGCCGTCCCACGCCATCAGATCGTATTGACCAGCATTATGCCAATAGCGTAGATATAATTTGCCATCAAATACGATAGGATTGGCATAGTAACCATGGCTATTACTATCGTATCCCATCGGGCTGGGAATGGATGTCAGCGTAGTGCCGTCCCACGCCATTAAATCGTAATGAAAATCATTATACCAATAGCGTAGATATAATTTACCATCATAGATAATCGGGTTACCTTCGTAGCCATTGCTTTCATAGCCCATTGGGCTTGGTATAGGCGTGAGGGTACTGCCATCCCACGCCATTAAATCGACATGAAAATCATTATGTCTATAGCGTAGGTACAGTTTGTCATTGTAGATAATAGGCTCCCCCTCGTAGCCATTGTCTTCATAGTCCATTGGACTTGGTATAGGCGTGAGGGTTGTACCATTCCAGGAGAATAGATCATAGTTGCCATTATTGTCTTCGTAGCGCAGGTATAGTTTCCCGTCATAGATAATCGGATTGCCTATATAACCATGATTAGGGTCATCATAGCCCGACGGACTTGGTATGGGTGTGAGCGTTGCACCGTCCCAGACGAAGAGCTGTCTATTTCCGCTATTATCAGCATATCGCAAATACAACTTTCCATCATAAATAATAGGATCTCCTTGATACCCACGGTTCGGATCATCATAGCCCGTGGGCGTTTCGATAAATTCCAATAAGTAATCCTGTGCAGAAAGTTGTGGGTAAGCGAACGCAGTACAGAGCAGCACCGCCCACACATGTACTATTTTTTTCATGGTCGTCTTGTTATAATTTGTCTCTTAGGTCTTGTATCAATTTATTGTACTTTTTTCCTGCTCAAAATTACGGAAGAACAAGACCACAAGCCCGATTTTGTAGGTTCACTATTGTTCAAAATGGTTCACTATTGTTCACAAATGGGGTAGGCATGATCGAATTCTGACCAAATTGCTATTCGGTGAGGTATTTTTCTTTTCGTAAAGTGTTTTTTAAAGTTCTGGGATAACTCAGGTTTTAATGGGAAATAATTTTTGGTTCAGGATATTCCAATTTACTTTTTCGTTAAAAGAAATGGCATTATCGGCATCAATAACCTTGTTGGCGTCAAAAACATTTGATATTTCGTTGTCGTCACATGATATTTCGTTGTCAACATATCATTTGTCGTCGTCAACAACTGAGATTATGATATGCTTTATTCATTTTTTGATATGTACATATCATATATCGATATCGTTTTTTCACTTTCCGAGGTCGGAAAAGGTATTTTTCATGCCAGAAAGCCAGGTGAGTAAAACGAATAATGATATGTGGACGACGTAACATGATATGTCGAAGACAAAAATCAAATGTGGACGACGAAAAATCATATGTTGACTTCAATACATCAATACATTACAGTATGGTATCAAATGACGAAAGAAAAAGGCTTTTATTTACATGAAAACAATTCTAAACTACATCATTCTTTTACATCTCAGCATAATCCTCGATAAGACATTACATATCTTGTAGTTCTTTGTACGTAAAGTACATTCTAAATGAGCTCAAAAATTGGAAAACGATCCAGGCTTTTCTATGCTACTGCCCCGACTTACGTGCATCGCTGGGTGACTTGCCAAATTCTTCTGAGAATAACCGCGAGAAATACTTTGGATACTTGTAGCCGACCTGGTGGGCGACTTCAGCAACGGTAAGATCGGTGGTTTCAAGAGCGTTTTGGCGCGCTCCAGACGCACGCGCCGAATGTAGCGGGTAGTCGAAAACCCGGTTTGTTTTTTTATTTCATTGTGGAGTTTGGTGCGGCTGATATTTAAAGCATCGCAAATATTTTGTACGCTGAGGTTTTCCTGCTGGATATTGCGCTCAATAAATTGCTGGACTTGCTGGAGCAAAGGTAGTTTTGTTGGGGGAAGTTCATTGAATGTATTTTCAACTGCTACGGAAACTTTCTTTTGCCAGCGTTTATGAATGATGAAGTAAAGCGCAATGATTATCAACAATGCAATGCTTAGTCGAAACCACAAAGTTTGGAAGAAAAAAGGGCGCACTTCGATGGTCAGTCGGATGGTATTTTCCGTCCATCGGTTTTTGTAGTTGGCACCACGGATCAGCGAATCGTAAGTGCCGATGGGGAGATTGTTTAAATCTAAAAAAGGATGTTCGCCGAGTGCTTCCCAATCGTTGTGGATGCCTTCGATTTTGTAGGCGTATTCATTTTCCTGGGGCTTTACGTAGCTAGATACGGCAAAACGCAGCGACAAATAGCGATGCCAGGGGGAAAGGGTAATGCCCTGCAATGCATATAGATCGGTTTGTTGCACCACTTCTTTGCCCACTGTGTCATCGAACCAAGTTGCTTCGGTCAGAAAAATGTGGGGTGCAGTTTCACAGAATAATTGCTGTTTAACAAATGCAGGATCGAAAGCATTCAATCCTTTGATGGTACCGAACCAAAGCCTGCCGTCGCTTGCCTTTAACGCGGAAAAGCGGTTGAATTCATTGCTGCTTAAGCCATGCTGGGTGTAGAAGTTGGTGATGACTTCGCCATCTTTCGAGACTAATGATAATCCAGTGTACGTTCCTACCCAAAACATGCCATCGTCGTCTTCCAGGACGCTAACGACGGTGTTGTTGGCTAAACCGGAAGTGGTATTGACGATTTGGGTGCTGTCTTTGTCAATATGGTAGATGTACAAGCCATTTTCTGCCGTTCCCAACCAGATACGTTGCTGGGAGTCTTCAAAAATGGAGATAATTTCGGTGCCTTCGTGGTGGAGCGTGCTGGTTTGGTTGCGGTAGTCCACTTCGTACCAACCATTGAGCGTAGCTACCAATAAATTGCCTTCGGAACTTTGTTTGATTTGTCGGGGATGCCCCAGAAATATTTTGGTTGATCCGTTTTCCTGATACGTAGAGAGCGTCTCGGTGGCAATATCAAAAAAATAGAGCTTACCTGATGCTTGATGTCCGAGCGCTATTTTATGTTCAGGTACATAAGCCAAAGGATTGTTGGGAGGGAATTGATCCGATGTATTGAGCAAATAAGATTTGCAGGTATTTTGAGATAAATTATAGCGATATAAGCGCCGCTCAAATACACGCCAGTAGTGCTGAGCGCTGTCTTTGACGATGTCACCGAGCGTATGAGAAGGTATATCAATGGCTGGGTCGCAATTATTAAGGAATTCATTATCAGATATTATATTTTGCCTGGAAATATTTTTCCATCCGACAGAGCGCAAGCCTGCGACGACCGATGATTGTTGAGGATTTTCAAATAACCAGCGCAGGGAAGCGTCCTTGAAGAAGGTTTGAATGCCTAAATCCTGGCTTACTTCAATGGCATGAAGCCCAGTCGGTGTCCCGACTAAAACTTGTTGCCGGAAATCTCTACTGGCGAGTGTATTGAGTTTAACCCCACGAGGTAAAGCGTCGGTATAGTCGTGTTGTACGCCCAACGTATCTTGCAATAGTGCGCGCTGCTCTCCTTTGGCGTTGCGATATATACAGAGCAGATTACCGCGCTCGTCCTGGAACATATTCAAACGATGATCGCCCGGATTACCCAACTTATAGGGATGCCAAGATTGTTGCACTTTATCAAAGCGAAGTAGCGTATTGGTCAAAAATGGATGACATAAGAATAATGCGCCATTGTGATAAAGGATATTGATTTGTAGATTGTAGAGCCCTACGCTGAAGTCAGCATTCAACATTTGCACGTCACTTCCCATCCGCGTCTTTACCACTTCATTGCTTTTAAGATCATAGACGATTGGGAGTCCTTGTCCATTTGACAAAAAGATAAACAAGTGGTTGTCATGCTTGTATATTCGATAATAGGGATTATCGAGCAAAGATTTGTGGATGGACGTGACGATGGGAACTTCGGCTTGCAAAGTCAATTTATTTTGATGGATGTTCCATTGGTAGATTTTAACTACATCAGTGGTCACTTTGACTACCAGTAGCGTATCGGGCTTATCCGATGGCAATAGGAATATTTTAGAGGCCGCATTATCTTTTCTTGGAAAAGACAGCAGGTGTTTTTGTCTATTTATAGTGTTATAAGAGAATAATTGAATGGAATCGGTTGTCGGTTCCATGGTATATCCGTAAAGGATACCTTCATCGCTTATGCCTTCCAAAAGTGCTTGCCGTATTGGCTGGGCACATTCCAATAGCGCATTTGGTAACCGTCTAGGGTGATAATTTTATCTTCCTGCAAAGTTGCATCCACAATTTACCATTATGGTCTTGCCAAATATTTGTAATGCAAAGATTGGGGAAGCCATTGTCTTGGGTATAAAACTCTTGGTATATGGGACTAAAATGATAGGGTTGAGCGAACAACGCAACAATCGGAAAAAATAAACAAAATAGAACATTTAAGATATGATATCTATGCTTTGCAATCAAGATAAGTTTCGTTGATGAATCTCCAAATCTCTGAAAAAAATACTTTGCAATCCTTTATGAAGCCAAAAATAAGTAGTTAAATCGGATACTTCTGCAACTAAATTGCATACGTTTTTACAAAATTTACACCATAAGGCTTGCGCACTCGTTGCGGATGTATTTTCTATTTAATAACCTTTTAAATTTAAAAGCCTTATGAAATTCTATGTAAACCCAGATGAACTTCCTTCTCCCGAGCAAGTCCAAAGCTGGATTGCGACCCTCCTAAATCTCAAGTCTGAAATACAGCCCTATGTGGTGAGTCTTTCGCTGGATGAGCGACAAGGCAGGCGCAAAATGGGATCGCGTCGCGTCGCGTATGCCAATAATAGCGAACGCCGGGGTACGCTGCACGAGGATGTCATGCCCCGTACTTTTTACGCCGCGCATTTTACGCAAGTCATGGGCGGAGGCGGACATCAGGGATTTAGTACGCTTGTGGCAGTCCTTAGCGATCTTGGAGAAATGATGGGTGATACCCTTATGGCATTGGGCATCGACGCCATGACTTATACCAAGATCGTACACGATGGATTGCGCAACGCCAATCTAATCAATCCAATCTTCGATGAAGCCCTGCGGGAACTGGATGAGTTCAATAAAAGAGCTCAAGCCGAAGAAATGGAGGAAGATAACGAAGCGCCGATAGTGACGGAGTGATGAGCAGGACGTGCTGCCGAGTTTTCTTTAAGAGGCTCGGCAGCGACTGATATAAAATATTATGACTCTTGAATGACCTCAAGCGAAGACTTGGTTGGTATCCAACTGTAAATCAAAATATTGCGCTTTAATCGTTTCACCCAATTTTACCAATTCGCTGAATTTATATGCATTACCATGAGGTTGCCAGTAGATATGGATTTCTTGTTTTGTCAAATCAATAAGCCAACATTCGGGTACGCCGCTTTCTGCATATAAGGGGAGTTTGTATTTTCGATCATATACAATTGAACTATCCGCAATTTCGATTACCAATAAAGTGTCTTTGGCATGAGGAAGCTCTGCATCATAGAAATCATCTCTCCATTTCACTATTGAAATATCTGGCTCTGGTTCAGATAAATCACTCAAAATGATCGGGTTCTGAATGCGCAAGATCGCTTTACCTGCAATTTGCGGCGGCAATATGTTATTAATTCGATCAACAATTGCCCCATGTTTGCTGCCGATTGGACTCATCTCAATAATTTCTCCGTTAATTAACTCCAAACCCTTTTCTTTCAAAATACCTACTTCGCCCATTTTATGGTATTCCTCTACTGTAATCAACCTTTTTGTAACTTGAACGGACATAATTTGTATTTTCTATTGTACAAATATAACGCTTTTAACTTACAAAAGTGCGCATAGGAAAATAGCGCTTCCTTATTGCAATATTTTTCTATTTTTGCACTTTCCTGTTGTGTAAAATGCGGATAGTAATTTGAGTAATAAACCATTAGCCTGGGCTAAAACGCTGGCAGCGTATGCTGTTTTGGCGCTGTTGATGCGCTTTTTGTCGTTTTTCCCGTCGGTGATCAACCACGATGAATCCACCTATATCCTTATCGCCGATGCCATCCGCGAAGGCAAAATTTACCTGATCGATGTTATTGATACTAAGCCGGTTGGCATTTTTCTTTTATTTGGCATTTTTCAGACTCTTTTTGGCAAATCGATTGTTGTCATCCGCATTTTGACGACGCTTTGGATCGCGCTTACCGCACTGGGGCTGCATAAAGTGCAAGAACAATTGGGTGGCCGAGGGCACGCTCCTTTCGCTACAGGGGTGATGTATATTGTGATGACCTCTGTTTACACGCATTATGGCATCTCGCCGAATACAGAGTTGTTTTTTAATCTCTTTACCATTATTGCGCTCTGGTTATTATTATTGCCTCCAAAGATTCATCATTTTTTATTAGCCGGGCTTTGCCTGGGGGCGGGTTTTATTATAAAATACGTCGTTTTATTTGATGCGATTGCTTTTGCGGTCTTTTTTCTGTGGAAAGCGATTAAAGAAAAGTGGATCATTTCAAAAATCGTTATATTTTGTATAGCTTGTGTGATAGGTTTTGCGATTCCATTTACTTCGGTTTATGCGTTTTATTATTCACAGCATTATGCGCAGCAATTCCTGTTTTATACATTTGAAGTAAGCGGTAATTACTTTATTGATCAGCATTGGACAAAGTTTGCGGAGTTTATTTTACAAGCCTTTGCGCGGTTCTTTTTTATTACATTTTTCTTTTTTTACAGCCTTTTCGGGCGTTCTTTTTATTTAAATGGCTTCAAATTTTTAATTATTACCTGGTCTTTAGCGGTTTTATATATCATTATTTTGCCCGGAAAATTATTTGATCATTATTTTATTCAGTTTATGCTGCCTTTTGCTTTGATGGCAGGTAGTTTTTTTGATGAACGGCGTCAATGGGATAGCTGGTTGAAAAAAATATTTACACCCAGAATTGGTTATCCGATTTTAATTATATTAATGATTGCTAATACCCTTTTTTATAAAAAAGATTATTTGGACAAACCGGATTATGCTACACAAATGGCTGAATATCTGGATAATAAAATTCAACCGAAAGATAAAATTTACACAGGTAATTATCATCAAATTATATACCATTTATTAAATAAAGAAAGCCTGACGCACTATATACATCGCTCTCTGATCTGGGATCAGGAAAATGCGAATGCCCTGGAAATTAATCAAACCAAAGAGTTATTTAAAATATTACAACAAAAACCGCGATTTATTATATATCAGGGTAAATTTTTGAATTCTGCTTTTGCAGCTTATGTAAAAAAGAACTATCGCCCGCTTAAACGCTTCCCGGAGGAAATAAAAATCTACGAACGCTTGTCTAAGAAGTAGTTTTCGGATTATTTAATCATAAAATAAAATTTATGAAAAGGATATTTACCTTCTTTATAATGATTACGCTCATTATATTGGATATGAATATATTATATTCGCAAGAGCTTGGCCCTAAAAATGGCGCTTTGGTCATCGTAGGCGGCGGTCGCCTCGAACCCTCTGTTGTACAGCGTTTTATTGATCTGGCAGGCGGGCCGCAGGCGCGTATTGTTATTATTCCAACGGCAGGCGGCGCTCCTAATTATGATATTGGTGATGAAAGTAGTATGTTTAAACCCTTTCAAACACAGGGCGCTACGAATCTGAAAATGCTACATACGTATGATCGAAAAGTGGCTGATTCTGAGGAATTTGCTAAAGCAATCCGCGAAGCACAAGGCGTGTGGTTCAGTGGTGGCCGACAGTGGCGGCTTGCGGATGCTTATCTCGGTACTAAAACCGAGGCGGCTCTTTGGGATTTGCTGCAACGCGGCGGCGCAATCGGCGGCACATCGGCAGGCGCGACGATTCAAGGTTCGTACCTCGCTCGTGGTGATACCAAAAATAATACGACTATGATGGGCGATCATGAAGTGGGCTTTGGTTTTGTGAAGAACATTGCCATTGACCAGCATTTATTGGCACGGAATCGTCAATTTGATTTGATCGAAGTAATCAAAGCAAAACCGGAATTACTCGGTGTCGGCTTGGATGAAGGTGCTGCTATTATGGTGCAAGGTGATCGTTTTGAAGTAATTGGGCGTTCTTACGTGGCGATTTATGATCATAAAATCCTGGAAAAAACGGGTCATTTCTATTTTTTACAAAATGGAGATCGATTTGATATGGTCAAGCGCAGCGCGACTCGGCCCGGCACAAGAATGGATGCTCTGGATTTACCGGCGGCTTTTAATATGGAAAAGAATTAAACAATATCTTGTTTTTTTCTATCTGATTTTCCTGGAAATCTCTGTTTCCTTAGCTTATACAGATGTGGCACATTTTTAAAATGCGCCACATTTTGCGTTTATAGTCGAAGCAGATTAAACCTTCGTCGGAATAATTCGTCCAATGCAGCAAAACCGATGAAATTTGCGCCGAATTAATTGTTAAAAATCTTAAAGCGATTTAACAATACTTTAAAACAAGGCGAAGCAACATCTGAAACCAAAAAGGAGTTATTACTCGTAAATAAATATACCAAAGGAAACAATTATTTTTAAAACCCGACTAAAAAAACAATCTAACATGAACATTCGCCAAATCAAATTAGGCTTAACAGTGGGACTGCTCAATGCGCAGTCGGACAACAACGCCCTGAACCTGATCAAAGAATTGATGCTGAGCTTTAAAGAAGCCGGCAATTTCTTAGGCTTGTCCGTGGTAAAAGACGCACCACTTAGCCGCAGCCATGTACAGCAAACGTACGCGCTGCAATTTGAAAACTGCCGTTTGGATGTGGATTTGGTCTCCAATCACCAAACCAATAGCCAGTACGTGCAGCATTTCAACGTCTATTAATTTTTCCATGCACATATCCAAAAAGAGGAAGAATGAATGGCGGATTATCTATATATGATAGTCCGCCGTTTTTTATTATATTATTGTTGTTTCAAATAAGTTTTAACGGGTAAGTCATTGATATACAATTCTTCTACAACTGCAGTCCCATTTAAAATCCTGATATCTACCGAAGAACGAATTTCTTGCAAACTGTCAGATGGGATTGGACGCATCACTAATTTTTCTACTTCCGGCGCGGATTGCTCATTCATATAATAATAAGCCATATTTTCAGGGATTTCAATGGTAACCAAACCATTATTAAAGTATAAAACATTGGTTGTGAGGTAGTCCTGTTGGGTCGGTTTTTCTGTATAAACATTTTTGAAATTCGAAAACCCAGCGAATCGCGTTGTAAAGTGACATAAACCTCCTGCCCGTAATGGAGCGAATCGCTTACCTGGATCTCCTGATTGCCATAAAAAAGACTTACGTACCGCCCTCGGAAAGCATCATAAGGGTCAATTGGTTGCAATTGAAAGCGGTACACAGTGCCATTTTTTAACACTTGTTCGGTTTGCCAAATCATATTAAATGGAAACCAGATGTATAATAACATGACTGCGGCGAAAATACCGATGCGGAGTGTAGCATTATTTTTCAAGCGGCGACATCTTTTATTTTTACCTCTATCTCAAAATTCGAGAGCAAATCTTGCAATTCTATCAAAAAATTCTTGCGCATTTCCACGTATTGCCGCATCATGCTGGCTTCGCCAGATTCCTTTTTATGAAAATTAACCATTTTATTTAGTTGCTCGATTTGTTCTAAAATATCAGTGATTCGAGCAATTTTTTCATCTACTTCGATTACACTCATATCAATAATCTTTAATGTTTATCAAACAGAATTTCAATAAATCCCTTCGGAAAAGTCTTTTTAGCTCGGTTCATAAAAATTGAGCGTATTGGACAAAAATCTCTTGCCTTTGCTCGCTTTCATCAAATGAATGTACAAAGAATTTTTGAAAATCTTCATAAGAAAGTCCAATCTTTTCATAAGGTTTTAAATTTCCACGAATATCAAAATTTGAGTACATCCTGTGTGAAAGTTATTGTGGAATAATAAATACTTCCCATTTATCTCCAATCTGATATATAAACACCCCATTATCAGGCTTTTGTTTGAATCTCAATTCATACGATTGCCCTTTTGTTTCAAAGGTATAATGTTCTTTTTCGTACTGCCCAGCCCCGAGTCCGCGCCACCACCACCAAGTACCCCATTGATTGAAGGTTGTAATAATCGTTCCGGTAGAATCCCTTTGTACATTAACGCCATCGTTGGGCGTGGTCATATTATATTGCGCTACTTCGTATAATTTTCCATGATATGGCTTGCGCCGAATGTATTGCAAAGCGTCTTCAAATGCTCGATCTTTACCAGATAAATCCCGAAACATTAATACACCATTATAATTATCAGGAATATTTAAAATATAGGCGGTATCTTGATTATGCCATTGAAAACTATTTAGTAAATTATTATAAATATGCGTAGATTCCGACCAAAATTGATTCGTCTTTTGCAAGTAAAACCCGCTGATAATGAGCCAGATACTTAATGCTGCAAAGCGCCCCCATTTTGGTAAAAAGGAAATAAATATAGCTAAAAATAATGCAAAAAATAAAGATGCGACATAGCCGTAGCGGTCATTTTCAACGTGAAGTAAATAATAAAAATAAAGATTGATGATAGGTGTTAATAAAATAAAAAAAGTGAGCAGCGCCCAGCCTCCTACACGCAGGCGCAAGGATAATCTTTTGAAAAAGAGGATATAAAATATTAAAGTTAAAAATCCACCGATGACGGCGGGGATTAATATATTTTTTTTGCTGAAAGCCAGGAAAATCGCTTCTTTGACAGGATGCTCAAAATAACGAGTAAATAAAAAGTATTTCGTTAAATATCTAAAATAATTACCAAAAATATCAAATAATGGAAATTTTAAATGCGTTTCCGCGCCGTAATGCCCTATCCACGAGCCAAACGATAGGCGATTCAATAAAAAATAAACACAGATGAAAGCGAATTGAGGTAAAACAAGGTGTAAAAATCTATTTTTTAATAATGCATTTTCATTTTTACTAAATGTCCAGAACAAGAGTAGGGTAGTGCTTATAATAGGAAGCATTAAGGATAACTCTAAAGTAAATAAGGATAAAAGATAAAATAAATAAATTAAGTAAAGATCGCGTTTTTTGTTGTTTTCTAACCATTCTAAAGTCCTCGTAAGCACCGATAACATTAGCATTCCAACCAGCAAATAATTCAAGCAAACTTTCCAGACTACTGCCTCCGTTTGATAAGGTGATAATAAAAAAATGAATGCAGCGCCAATGGCAATAAAATCAGCGTGTTTGGACTGAAAACGATCTAATAATATTTTACTGAATCGAAATAATAAAAATCCGTTTATAGCATGGGCTGATGTAAAAATCAAATACCAACCTAATCCACTCGTGTCAAACCATTTATACAATAAAAAAAAGAATAAATTGGAAAATTGATGTAAAGATGGAACACTAAAATTATATAAAATATCAATAAATGTAGCATGATCAAATCGAGCTTGCCAACCAATAAAATCAGTGACAAATCCTCCTCGCCAGGTGGGAAAATAGAACAAATGCGTAAGCACGAGCAAAACCAGCAAAATCAATAGATTCTTTCGCTGCAATAGCATTTTTTTGATTTAAAGTAAAGCCTGTAAAATCTCACCACGTCGCCAAGTCCAAATCTCCCTACCCCGGCATATGCTCTAATTTTGGGCGATTTTTTATAATAATAGCACCGTCAGTAATATCAATATAACCATCTTCTTTAAATTCGGTGAGCATTCTTATTACACTCTCCTTCGCCGTACCAACTATGCGAGCCAAATCATCGCGCAGGATATTAAACTCGTTTTTACCTTCTTTATCATGTAATAATAATAAAGCATTGGCAACCCGTTTTCTTACAGAATTATAAGCTAATTGTAATAATTGCTCCTCTTTTTCGGTCACATTATTTGCCAACATTTTAATCAACTGTGAAGCGACATCCCGATTGGCGTGCATTAGCGCTTGAAAATCTTCTTTTGGAATAAGGCTTATCTCTGTATCTTCCAGCGCGGCCGCGGCTTCGTTGTATTTCGTATCTTTAATCAAATCCACATAGCCCATGAATTCGCCATCGGTACAAAGCGATATGATATATTCTTTACCATCATCGTTGGTTTTGAATAATTTTACTTTGCCATTTTTAACAAAATATAAATAACGCGGATAATCACCTTCTTCAAAAATGATCTCGCGTTTTTTGAATATCTTGGTTTTACGCTCGTTTGATAGCTTTTTCAATTCTTCAAAACCCCTGGCTTCATTAATAAAAGCGTGCAATCCCTGCTCCGTTTTATCAAAACGTTTGCGCAATTGATCGCTTTTGCGAAGCCGCACCTCCACGACCGCCAATAATTCATCTTTGTAAAAAGGCTTCGTGATATAATCATCAGCGCCAAGATTCATGCCGCGCCTGAAATCTGTTTTCTCGGCTTTAGCAGTCAAGAAAATAAAAGGGATATCAGCGGTTTCGGCTCGTTTACTCAGGATATTGAGTACCCCAAAGCCATCGAGCTTGGGCATCATTACGTCGCAGATAATCAAATCGGGTTGCTGATTCAAAGCCAGATCAACACCTTCGGTGCCATCTTCGGCAACAACTACCTCATAACCAGATAATTCTAAAATCTCAGCAAGGTTTTCCCGAACCTCCAGATTATCTTCGATAACCAGAATTTTTTTCATGTAACGGTGGTGAATTTTAGGATTTCTTTAAACAATTGTACCAGTAAATCTCAAAATTAAGGAATAAATCTTTACTTCTATTATTTTACAGGATTTAAGTATTTACTTCTTGTAAAGGCAAAGTAATATAAATGGTGGTGCCCTTGCCCAGTTCACTTTCAAAGCGGATATCGCCTTGCATCAAATCTACGTAACGCTTGACAATATTGAGCCCCAGCCCAGTGCCCTGAATATTTTCTACATTATGTGCGCGGAAGAAAGGCGTGAAAAGATGTTGCTGCTCTTCTTCGGGTATGCCGATGCCCTGGTCGATGATGGTGATGAGGAGCGTCTCTTCGGTAATATGTAAATTACAATCAATCATTTTACCCTCGCCGGAATACTTGATAGCATTGGAAAGTAGATTGAATAGTATATTTTTGAGCATTTTTTTATCTAAAAAAAGGATAGCGCCTGATTGATTGTTTTGATGCTGGATTTCCTGACCGGATTTCAATAAAACCTTGATCTCATCCAATGTTTCATTACAAAATTCTGTAATATCAAATTCAACCGGACTTATCTCTACTTTGCCTTCCTCAAAGCGGCTCAAAGACAGAAAATCATTGAGAATATTAGTCAAATTGGCTACCGCCGATTTGATTCGGCCGGTATGCCGGATGCGTTTCTCCTGTTGCTCTTCTTTTTGGTAAGCTTCCACCAAATCGGCAGATGAAAGAATCGTGCTTAAAGGCGTGCGAAATTCATGCGAAGCCATTGATACAAAGCGCGATTTCAATTCGCTCAACTCTTTTTCGCGTTCCAGCGCTTTTCTGATTTCCTGCTCGCTTTCGCGCAAAGCGTTTTCGGCGGCTTCGCGCTCTACAATTTCTTTTTTGAGTTGATTATTGGTATTTAGCAATTGATTGACAGCAGAAGCTAATTCCTCGGTGCGTTGTTCTACGCGCTGTTCCAATTCTACATTCAAGCGATTGATGCGTTCCTCGGCTTTCCGATGCTCGGTAATATCTACACCGGCACTAATAATGGCGAATAATTCACCATTTTCATTATGAATTACAGAATTGTGCCAAGCGATGAGGTACGTGGCATTATTTTTTTTATTATAAATATGATATTCAATATATTCTAATTGTTCAGGTGCGTTTGGCATCATCTGACGAAATAAAGTTCGCACATGCGCTCGCTCCGATTCTATCACAGCAACATCAAACCAATTCTTGCCCAGCACTTCTTCTTCACAATAGCCGACTATCTCACAGCCTTTACGATTGAGCATGGTCACATTCTTATCTTTATCAATAACCAGAAAAATCGTGTTGGCAATATCCAGATAAAGTTGGGTGCGTTCTTTTTCTTTTCGAAGGGCCTCTTCGGTCTTTTTTTGTTCGGTAAGATCGTGTACAATACCTGTAAATATGCGCCGATTATGCAAGTTTACTTCGCTGATACTCAGGCGCAAAGGAAAGATTGAGCCGTCTTTTCGCTTGCCGCGTACTTCCCGGCCAATACCAATAATTTTTCGCTCGCCGGTGCGCAAATAATTCATAATATAGCCATCATGGCGGCTGGAGTCGGGTTCTGGCATCAAGCTGCTGATATTACGGCCAATCAGTTCCGAGATTTCATAATCAAAAAGTTTTGCGGCTGCCGCATTTACCATTTCCATGATACCCCGCTCGTCAATAGAAATAATACCATCCGTAGCTGTGTCAATGATAGCATTGAGTTTCAATACAATATCCGAATAATGCTGCTGCAATTGTTCTTCTTTTTTCAAGCGATAAGGAATTTGCAAATGAAAGATGTCTGAAAGTACAAAAAAATGACAAAAATCACTACCAAAGAAAATAAAAATCATTCAAACTCTTTCGTGGCATCAATACCTTGCGTATCAGGTGAAGTTTTGGTCAGCATGAAATGAGGGAAAATAGTATCAGGAAACTTTATATTAAGATAAACCTAAGAGAATCAGTGTGATAACAATGAATAATTTTCATAAAGAAATACCCCGGCTGAAATTATTGGGAGTAGGCTCTTCTGAGATGCGGGCTTTAAAGACCAATCTGTTGCTGGCGCTGCAGGAGTTGGGGCTGAATGTAATTATCGAGGAGATCGAAGAATTTGAAAAGCTGATGCAATATGATATTAGTGGCATTCCGGCTTTATCTTTTGATGGGAAAGTATTATTGCAAAAACAAGTACCTAGCGTAGAAGTATTGAAGGATATACTCAAATTAGAGTTTAACCATAGTAATAATAGTGAAAATTTCGGAGATTTGTAAAAATTGGTGTTTTAGTGCGATGGTATTATCGTATATTTGGTTAATATAATATTATTATAATATAATAACACCATAATACCAAAGCGCCATAACACTAAAACACCATAACACTAAATTGTTGATGAAAAAAATACTCGTTCCAACCGATTTTTCTGATCATGCGAATAATGCATTGGCTTATGCCGTAAATTTAGCGAATGCATTTGGCAGCACCATTACATTATTACATACATATCAAGTATATAATAAGGCAGGAAGTTTTATTTCGGTGGAGTCTTTTATGAAAGAAGATGCCGCAAAGGCAATGCTGGAGACCATGAAAAAGACAGAAGCGCTCCTTAAAAATAATGCCCAACTCGAAAGTAAAATTATAAAGGGTGATACGGTTGACATCATAATGGATTTGGCGCAGCATCATTTGTACGATTTGATCGTGATGGGAACGCAGGGCGCAAGCGGTTTGGAAGAAGTTTTTATAGGCAGTACGGCAAATAGCGTCATCAAGAATGTGTATATCCCGGTGCTGGCAGTGCCTGCTGATTTTGCTTTTCGACCGATTCAAACGATCGTATTGGCAGTAGATGAAGAGGAGGATTTTAGTGATTCGATGCTGTCTTCTTTGGTTCAAATTGCTGAAAGCCAGGCAGCTATGCTTCGTGTATATCATAAAGATGTAGCAAATGACGGATTGAATGCTGCTGTTGATAAATATTTAAAAGATGTAGAACGAACGTATCATTATGAACTGGATACAGATAATATAAATGAAAGTATTAATGCGTTTATTGTAGAATATAATGCAGATATGCTTTGTATGATTCGCCGCAGGCGCAGTTTTTTAGCAGAAGTATTTCATGAAAGTATCACTACGAAGGAAGTATTTAATAGCCCTGTGCCGCTATTGATATTGCAGGAAAGTTAAACAAACATTGGATTTTAAACAAATCCATTAAAAAAGGTGACATCTTATATAAAGACGTCACCTTTTCTTTTCTTATTTTATTATAATTTCAAAATAGATACAATGAAATTACAACGGATTCTGCACAATTTGCGCATTCGTATTGATTTCATCCTGTGGGAACAACCATTCCCATTGTACATCGCCTGCCGGAATATCATAAACAGAGATAATTGCTGCCAGGTGATTAGGAATACCATTTCTATCCAAAGGCAAATTCAAGCGCTTCAGATCGGTGAAACGGAAACCTTCCGCCCACAATTCAATTCTACGATTGAACATGATCTCGTCGATCAAATCTTGTCCAGTTTTGGTGGACAAAACATAACTTGCATCTCTATTGCTCACCAAGGTAAATAACGCCTGGCGTGCACCAACTTCGTCGCCGCTTCTTGCTAATGCCTCTGCTTCAATGAGATACATTTCGGCAGCGCGCATCAAAGGCACATCTCCAATACTCAAGCTGGAGCTTGCCGCAAGGAATTTCTTATTCTGATAAGCTACCTTTGCTCCACCCGGTGGGATCGGAACAGTGGCGCCCGTTTTATCCCAGCATTGCTTACGGATATCCGTATCAGGAATTGCTTCCCAGAGGTTGGCATTGATTGCCCGCGGTTGTGTACGAAGTACAGTGGAGTTGAAATTGGCAGAGATGTAAGCAAAGTAAGAATAGAAGAAAGTGTTGTGGTCAGAAATCTGACGGCTTCCCCAAATCCACTCCGGGTTGGTAATGTCATTAAAACCTGCAAGATAAGCGTTGTTATCCATCAAGTTATAACCTTTTCTAGCTGCCGCTGCTGCAGTAGCTGCTACCGCCCAGTTCTGCTGTGTCAAAGCCACACGCGCTTTAATACCTTGCACTACATTTACATCAAAATTGGATTTAGCCGCAGAACCTGCTCTTGTATAGCCAGCCAGGAGGGTGATAGCTTGGTCCAAATCTTGATTAATTTGAGTATAAACTTCTTCAACAGTCGCTCTTGGCTGACCTTCCAATGTATTGGTCAATATCAAAGGAACACCCAATTGATTGTTTGGCTTGGCATTTGCATCATAACGCTTGCCCCATAACTGCACCAGTTGGAAATGCGCCCAACCGCGATAAGCTAATGCCTGACCTTTGATAATGTCCCGATCTGACTGTGCGCCAGGGGTGTCGTCGATACCATTGATCAACACATTCGCATTAGCAATAATACGATAGTAATAACGGTAAACATATCTTGTATCTCCATCATTCACGTTGCGGTGATCCTGCCAGCGCATGATTCCTACATAAGCAGTACTTCCGCCAGCACGAGGGAATACAATATCTTCACCCATGTAGTCGCGGAAAAGATTGTTCGAACCTTCACCAGCTTGACCTTGCGCGTCATACTGAACATACATGATGCGATGAATGCCATTTAATGCTGCATAAGCATTGCCTGTGCTTGCCAAAGCATCACTAGCAGAAACGGAGGTAGTAGGATATGTTTCTAAAAATTCTTTCTCACAAGAAGAAAAAACAAGTAGAACAACTAAAGCTAATAGATTATATTTCATTTTTTTCATGTCTGTTGATTTAGAAATTTAAAGTGAACCCACAAGAAATTACTCTTGCCGGCGGATAAGCATTGGAAGTAATTCCTGTGAAAGCTTGCTGGTTATTCATACCTTTTCTCTTAGAGAAAAAAGCAACATTCTCAGCACTTACAAAAACTTGAGCGCCTTCAATTTTGATTTTAGAATTGAATGATCTTGGCAAATCATAAGTAAGGCTCACGTTGCGAATATTAAAGAACGAAGCATCTATCAACCAACGAGAGGAAGTCGCATTGAAATCAGTGCTTCTACCGGCATCCATACGCGGTACATTGGTCACTTGACCTTCGCTCTGCCATCTGTTGAGAATATCTTTATGCAATGCACCACCATAATTGCTTACTGACATCAAGGATTGGTACAGACCATCATAAGTCAAACCACCAACTTGGAAAGTAAACAAACTGCTGAGTGTGAATCCTTTGAAGGAGAAAGAAGGACTAATGCTGCCATAAAAATCAGGGATTACGGTGCCGTTGTACTCAAACTTACTATTTGCAACAGCTGTAGTCACTGTATCTATGCTACCTTGTGCATTGGTGATGAATCGACGGTTGGCGGTGATCGTTTTGTCATCAGCCACATATAAAACTGCTCCATCGGATGGATCTACGCCATAGTAGGTACGCAACCAGTAATCAAAGATAGACTGTCCAACTGCATACTTCTTCGTACCTGTTACAAATTCCTGAACCGTTTCCGGCATTTTGGTAATCTGATTTTCTACAGTCGAAGCATTGATATTGAGATTAAAGATAAAATCGCGCAAGCGCACAACGTCAACATTCAGGTTTGCTTCGATACCTCTGTTGTACATGGTAGCCGTGTTCTGCGTCAGCGTCAAAGCGCCGCTGGACAATGGTTGAGGCACATCAAACAACAGTTCGCGGGATTCACGGTTGAAAAATTCGACCGAACCAGTGACGCGGTTTTTAAACAAAGAAAAGTCAACGCCAATATCAAATTGTACGTTCTCTTCCCAAGTAAGATCACCATTGAAGAAAGCAGTTTGACTCTGTACAATACCAGGTTCATTGGCATTATTAGCAAAGCTATACAAACCTTGATAAGCATAGAAACCAATACCATCGGCTACACCAACTACACCATAAGAGCTTCTTAGCTTCAATTGATCTAACCAGGAAACTTTCAGGAAATTCTCTTTGTGAATGTTCCATCCGGCACCAATTGACCAGAATGTACCCCATCTGGATTCTTCTGCAAATCTGGAGTTACCATCCGTACGCAAACTTGCTGATAACAAGTACTTTTCTTTGAAATTATAATTTGCTCTTGAAAGGTAACTTTCAATTCTGTATCTGTCAAGCGCAGAAGTCAAGGAGTTGATCGTAGTAAAGTTATTCAATTCAGAGTTGCCTGATAGCGATTGTCCTTGCTTAAAGCCGTTCAAATCAGTACCTCTTTCATTGTAACTTTCATGACCCACCAACAGATCGATGCTGTGATCACCAAATTCATTATTATAATTCAAAAGTTGGCTAGCAATAAAACCAGTGGTACTCTGGAAGCGTCTGCGGCTTCTACCAGCAGGTGCACCGTCACCTACGAGCGTGTTCTCGAAGCTTTCATCACCTTGATATTCAAAATCCACAGAGATATTATTCGTGAACTTGAAGTTTTTCAAGAAAAATAAATCGGTAGTAGATCTAGCACTTACTACGGTTCTTGTGAATAGCTGACTATTCAGGGTGGTTTCAGCCAATGCGTGACGACCTGCAAAACCACCACTTGGGCGGTTAGGAATACCAAGATTAGAGCTACCGAAGTTTCCTAAATCCCAGAATCTTTGTCCCGTAGCCGGATCAATCAAATATTCACCGGTAGTCATATTATGCGCAAATACCGGGTAAATCGGACCGATGTTGCGAGAAAAGAAGAATGGGTTTACAAAGTTGGTGCTACCACCGTCTCTCGCTGTATTAGAAACAGAATGGTTTCCAGATAAATTTAAACCTGTTCTGATCCAGTCTTTAGGTTGTACGTTTACGTTTAATCTTGCAGTATAGCGTTTAAAATCAGTATTTAATGTATAACCATCTTCTTGCAAGTAACCTGCTGACAGGAAGTAATCATATTTATCGGCACCGCCGCTAAAGTTGACGCCGTAATCTTTGCGATCGCCGGTGCGCAACAAGTCCTTTGTCCAATCCAAATCATCGCCATAGATCAATTGTGCATTCGGATTGATGGTTCCATCAGGACTTACAATTGCATTCGCTGCAACGTTAAAAGGGTTGTAACCAAGTTGGTCACTAATGCTTGTTCTTGAAGTCAAACCCGATGCTACCCGGCCGGCAGAATCTCTGGAAATACCAGTTCCTGAAACAGGGTACACCAATGAGTTACGATAAGCTTCCCACATCAAAGGATAGTATTCAAAAGCATCCACTTTTTCATACTCCGGCAAACCGCGACTGGCAAAACCTTGCGCTACTTTCAAGGAAACACTGTTTCTTCCTTTCTTTCCTTTTTTAGTCGTGATGATTACAACACCGTTGGCAGCTCTTGAACCATATAATGCAGTAGCAGAAGCATCTTTCAAAATACTGATACTTTCTACATCATCAGGATTGAGATTGGAAGTGCCCCCAACATAAGGAACGCCATCCACTACAAACAAAGGCTCTGAAGTGGCATTGATCGAACCAAAACCTCTTACTCGAATAGAAAGACCAGAACCTGGCTGACCATTTGCAGTTTGAGTCACAACGCCTGGCACTGCTCCTTCGATTACAGTGGTAACGTTGTTGACAGGTCTTTTAGCAATGGCATCAGATTTGATGCTTCCTACAGAACCCGTCAAGGCTCCTTACGGGTTGTACCGTAAGCGGTTACAACCACTTCGTCTAATAAGGTTGACTCAGAGTCCATAGAAACTTCAACAGTAGTTCTACCGCCTAGTGCCACTTCTTGTGAGGCAAAACCAGTGTAGCTGAACACTAATGTTGCATTCAGATCATCTACCTGAATTTCAAAGTTCCCATCTATGTCGGTTGCGGTACCGAAAGTTGTTCCTTTTACAAGAACCGTAACGCCAATTAGAGGCTCGCCTTCGGTGGCTGATTTGACGCTGCCACGCACTGTAGATTGCCCTACAAGCGTAACAGAAGTAAGTAGTAGTGCAAAGACTACTAAAACTAAGTAGTTAAACTTAACTTTCATAAACATTGAATTACTGAGTGAAAAAAAGTTAACGTAGGTGATATTTATCCAAAAACCCCGACAAGCAGTAGCAATAACCGCTTGGCGGGGTTTTTGAATAGAGTCTAACCCAATTTTTATGAGGCGAAGATATGTCTAAATTTGGATATAAACTGTTAAAATTTTCTAAACAAAATTAGTGTTTTCAAACGAGTGACAATAAGCGTTCAAATTCCCGTTTTTTCTCTTTTTAATTTTTAATGAATTGATAATAAATTAAGTACGAATCTATAAAAACTTAAATTGTAAATCTTCTTTTCTCAAATCGCCCTTGTAAGGAATGGTGACTGACTCATTCGGCAGCAAATCAAAATAATTATCCTCAAATCGAACATCATTCTCGGTAAAAAGGTAAAGTCCTTTTACAAGTGTATTGGCACGTAAACGTATTGTCTGATTTTCCTCATTTACTTGCAAATCGATTACGGGCGTTTTTAAAGCTAAATTCTTTGGTAAAGCAAAGTAATGATTGGTTCTTGCTATCAGCGAATCACCTCGCTCTAGTCGAACCGTCAATAGCGTTTCTTCTTTTTTTGTATTTTGCAATAAGGACTCCAAAGGAATGACCGCGTAAATTTCAGAGGCATTAGCCGCAAGCGTCACATTTTTTCAATTCTATATAATTCCTTGCCATCCAAGGTTTTAGATTCAATAAATATCCGAATTGGTAAAGTATCCAATTGGTCATTTATAATCTGGATATGCAGAAATCCATTGGCTTCCCAGGGCACAATCAATTGATCGGCGTACAATTCTTTCAAAGCATAATGCAAGGCTTTCCAGCGACCATAATAATCAATGCTCGACCAGGAAGGCGCGGGCCAGCAATCGTCCAACTGCCAATACACGGTGCCCATGCAGCGCGGCATGGCTTTGCGATGCGCTCGAATGGCAGTGCGGATGCCTTCAGCTTGTACCAATTGACTTTTATAAACAAAGTCCTCAAAATCAGTCGATTTTGCATAATATTTATCTACAAACTTTCCGATGCGGCCATTGCCAATGTAACTTTTCTGATGCTTTTTCATCACCTCGCTGTCGAACGACCAATCATCAGGAGCAGAAAACTGTTTAATAGTTGTCATTTCCGGGAAAGACTGGAAGCCGTACTCGTTCATGTAGCGCCAGACATTCCTTTAATATCCATCAAATTCATCATTCATATTCCAGGGTTTCCAGTAGTGCATACAGCCGTTGTCAAGATTGCCAGATTTGCCACCTTCGCTTAGGGGCGAGGAATGGACGTAAGGCCGCTGCGGGTCTTCACTTTTTATGATGTCTGGTAATAATTCATGAAATAATTTTTGATAAGATTCCTTCATTTCTTGCGCTTCTTTACCAATAATTAAAAAACGCACCTGCCAACCCCAATTATGCCAGGCGATATCCACCTCATTATTGCCGCACCAGGCAGCAATGCTGGGGTGATTGCGCAAGCGGCGCACGTTTTCAATGGCTTCTTGCTTTACATTTTCATAAAATGCTGAATCCACGCCCGGGTACATCGAGCAGGCAAACATAAAATCCTGCCACACGAGCAAGCCCATTTCATCGCATTTATCATAAAAATAATCGTCTTCGTAAATGCCACCGCCCCACACGCGTATCATGTTCATATTCACGGCTTTAGCGTCATTCAAAATACGATCCAGATCAGCAGTGGTACGCCGAGGAAGCATCGTTTCAGAAGGAATATAATTAGCGCCCTTCATAAAAACAGGAATTCCATTTAGCTTGAAATAAAAAGATTCACCAAATTTATCTTTCTCCCGAACTAATTCAATAGTGCGCAAGCCATAACGCATTGATTTTGAATCTATAACTTGTCCATCTTTACTTATTTCTATAATGAAATTATAAAGATAAGGCTCGCCTAAATTATGCGTCCACCAAAGTTGCGGATTATTAATAGTAAAATCAATTATTACATTTTCACTAAATGGATTTGTAATATTTTGTTGCGCCAATATTTCATTATTGGTTGCATTTTTTAATAAAATTGTATAATTAGCATCAAAATCTCCTCGAATTATTATATCGGCTTGTAATATCGCTTGCTCTTCGGAAAGACTTTTTTGATAAATTTGAATTTCATCTAATATGATATTGTCCCATTCTACCAGCTTTACGGGCCGCCAAATACCAGAAGTGACAATACGCGGGCCCCAGTCCCAGCCAAAATGATATGGTGCTTTGCGCGCATAAACACTCACTTTTTCGTCTTTCAGCGCATCATTTTCAGCAGTTTTATGATAAGGCGTGCCTCGGAGTTTATCGGCATTTACCGTCAAAGGAGATTTGAAATAAATGACTAAATGATTCTGCTCCAAACGCAGCAATCGCGCCACATCCACGCGCCAACGGCGGTACATATTGCTGGTTTCCAGGAGCTTTTCACCATTAAAAGTGACTTCCGCGTAAGTATCAAGACCTTCAAACACCAATTCATAATTTTTAGAACTATCAAAATTCGGTAAATCGAAAGTCAATTCATACACCCAGTCTTCGCGCTCGATCCATTGAATACTATCCTCATTTGTACCATAAAAAGGATCAGGAATGACGCCGTGCCGAATCAAGTCCATTTGCACCACGCCGGGCACAGTTGCCTCATACCAAGTATTGTCGCCAGCTTTGCGGAAGCGCCAGTTTTGGTGAAGTTCCATGATGTTCACACTTAATAATTTGAAGGGTATTAGTAATAAAAGTATAACAATACAACGCATAATTATCATATTTGGAATATTGGAGTAATGGAATTTTGGAAAACAGCGCCTCACAACACTCCACGATTCCATCATTCCAACTTTTTTCTCAAACCTTTAATCATTTCCAAATCGGCTTCGTGCCACATAAATTCTTCATCCAGATTTTCATCGCCCATGGTAGCCGCGCCACGATATTCCATTTGACTGTAAACAGGTCGGCGCAAAGCAGCGTGAAACTCTTGCAAACCTTGGATTTCCAGAAGCGGATCAATTGTATCGGGCGTTACTTCGCTGCAAGCTAAAATGGAGATTCGATCACCCGCCAATTCTACAAAAGTGCGCAAATGGTTAATCCCTTCCAATGCCGTTGGTCGTAAACCGGAAGTAAGAATGCGCTTCACGCCTAAGTCCGCCAGTTGCTGAATTGCTTCCCAGGGTTCGCGGCACATATCAAATGCCCGATGAAAGGTGAAAGGCAATGGATTCGCTGCTTCCACGAGCCAAGCCGTGCGTGTCTTGTCGATATGGCCATCCGGCAGCAGCACGCCTGACACAATCCCATCCACGCCGAGTTCTTTGGCGCGTTGAATATCGTCGAGCATGAGCTCAAATTCTAAATCAGAATACAAGAAGTCGCCCTTTCGAGGTCGAATGAGTACCATAACGGGAATTGTGAGCAAGCGTTTGGCTTGAGCAATTTTCCCGATGCTAGGCGTCACGCCTCCCTGGGCAAGATTTTCGCATAATTCGATTCTGTCCGCGCCGCCTTCCTGGGCGTGCAGTGCAGAAGTAATAGAATCTACACAAATTTCAAGGATTTTATTCACAACAGCGATTTTTAAGGCTTGAAGATAGTTTTTTTTGAAAATGTTGGCGGTCTAATTTAAAACCCTTTACCTTTAATTTTATAAAAATAAGTGACGGATAAAATTTTTGATAAGTTATTTTGATATTGAAAAAAATAGTGAAGTAACTGACTAAAAGGAGGTTACAAACTATTTCTTTCAATATCAAAATAACTTATTGAAAATTCCGTCGAACTACTTAAGGTTTAAAAGATGCAAAATATTAAGATGGAGAGGTTCATGGGCGATGCAGCTATGCCTTATATAGAAGACCTGGCACGCCTGCGCGTAGAAGTATTTCGGGATTTTCCTTATTTATATGATGGAAATTTGTCATACGAAAAAGATTACGTGCAAACTTATATAAAAGCGACCGATAGCGTGTTGGTGATTGCTTTTGATGGCGATAATGTCATTGGCGTGTCCACTGCATTGCCCATGGAAAACGAGCCAATTAATATTCAAAAACCCTTTTTAGACAAGGGTTTTGACACGAGCAAGATTTTTTATTTTGGCGAATCGGTTTTGAAAAAAGACTATCGCGGTCAAGGCATTGGCGTCGAATTTTTTAATCAGCGCGAGGCGCAAGCACGCAAACTCGATCGCTTTCAATATTTGACCTTTTGTGGCGTCGTTCGACCTTTCGGGCATCCTTTGCGCCCTGAAAATTATATTCCTTTAGACGATTTTTGGAGAAAACGAGGATTTCAGCCAACCGATCTATATTGCTATATGGTTTGGAAAGATATGGATGAAGAGAAGGATACGCCGAAGCCGCTTCGATTTTGGATAAAAGAGTTATAAAGTTGGAGGTACGAAGTTAAAAGTACGAGATACGATTTTGAAGTCATCGAATCCAAATCAAGTACAAAGTTGCAAAAGGCAATATAAAAATAAACGAATCGAATCGATCCAGCAAGCCGCCATGCCCAGGCAGCAGATTGCCGGAATCCTTTGTTTGTAAGCTCCGCTTGAGCATTGATTCTACCAAATCGCCAAGTGTACCAAATACTATTACAATTATTGCTAATACGACCCAATCAATTGCGCGCAACTGCGGCATTAGAATCGTCAAGCCAACGGTAGTAATTAAAGTGAAATTAGCCCCGCCAATCGTGCCTTCCCAGGTTTTTTTAGGTGAAATGCGCGGCAGCAAAAGGGTTTTGCCTCTGCGGGAGCCGATCAAATAAGCCGCCGTATCGTTGATCCAATTTAAAATCATTAATCCGCACACGATATTAGGTTGATAACCATCGTCTAATGCAATCCATTCCAGCAAAGTGAAAGGCAAGCCAATATAAACGATGCCAAGCATGGAAGTGGCAATATTGTGAAATGGTCTTTGCGAAGCGCTGTACAATTCATAAATGAAGAACGTATAAACTAAGGGGATAAACAGCAATAGAAGAGTGACAAATGAAGATGCTTCTGCGTCAATCGAGGTGAGCTGAAATACAGCAACGACGACGTAAGTGGCAATTCCCAGTAAAGTACTCAGAATTCTGCGTAAAACGCCCTCCATCAATAAGATATGATAAAATTCCCACAGACAAAGCAGGGCAATCACGCCAAAGAGCAACACAAAGGTATATTCGCTGAGATAAACGCCGCCCAGCATGACTGCAACAAAAATAATAGAAGTATAAACCCGACTTTTCATTTTATGATGATCTATCCAAATCGCTCAGCCGCTCGGTCTCCGCGTCACGCTGGCTCTTCCTGCGCCAAAGATAATAACCAATTCCCAGAGTTAGCATTAAAGATAAAATTCCCAAAAGCCAATTCGCTCCATCCGGCTTTTCCAATTCTGCTTGCGATAGTTTACCTCCGGAAGCATATTGCGCAATCACTTGCATAGCATTGGTCGCAAAGTGCGCCAATATTGGCATCCAGAGATTTTTTGTCCAATAAAACAAATAACCTAGCGTCGCACCCAGAATCAAGCGTGGAATGAATCCTGCAAATTGCATATGAATAGCGCTAAAAATAATGGCGGTAAGCCAAATGGCAACTGCCGGGCGGCTTAGTGCTCGTTGCAATTGCTGCTGCACAATGCCCCGGAACAATAACTCTTCTCCAATAGCCGGCAAAACCGCTATTATCAATAGATTTAACAGAAATTCGCCGGGATCATTCATCACCAGAATTCCTTTGATCATTTCTTCGGCTGCCTTTTCCAAATCGGTAGCCCAAATCGGCATAGGTAATTGACTATTAATCCAATAGGAGAGTTGTACCAACGGAAAAGCCACTATAATAAAGAGAATCCCTGTAATGAGGACGGTGCTATTCGGAAATTTTTCCAGCATGAAATAAGAAATCCAGCGTTTTCTATATACCAAAAGCCCCACGGCTAAAGACGTTAAAGTAAACGAAGCAAAATGACTCAACAGGTTGACAATTCTAATTGCGTCGCGCTCGTTACGAGGGCTGTTTTCACCAAAATCGTTGATAAGTGCTTGTAAATCTATTCCTTGCATCGTCGTCCAACCATAGGCTAAACCCCCGCCAATAGCGCCTCCCACCATTGCCGCCACTACCAGCAGTAGCAATACAACAAAAGGCGGCCATTCAAAACTGTTTGATGCAGGAGGTGTTTCATTCTGAAAATCCATTCCTTGTGTTTTTCGTAAATTTAGTTCAATTTTTCATTTTGCAATTTCATCGGTTATGATTTCTTATATAATATTAATTTATTACATAATATTATGTCTTTTAATAAATATATTACATCACCATAACACCATAACACCATAACACCATAACACCATAACACCAATATTTACATGAATACAAAATTAAGTGTCAATATTAATAAAGTAGCGCTCATTCGCAATTCTCGCGGCGGCAATTTGCCAGACATCATCCAAGTAGCCAAAGATTGCGAGACCTTTGGTGCGCAAGGCATTACCGTGCATCCGCGCCCCGATGAACGCCATATTCGCTACGCCGATGTACCTACTTTGAAAAAAATAGTAACGACTGAATTTAATATCGAAGGCAATCCTACACCTGATTTTCTGAAGTTAGTGTTAGATGCGCGGCCGCACCAATGTACGCTTGTGCCGGACGCGCCTGGCGCGCTCACTTCTGACCAAGGTTGGGATACGATCAAGCATAAAGATTTTTTGACAGATATTATTTCACAGCTTCAAGAAGTGGGCATTCGGGTATCCATTTTTGTGGATGCAGCGGAGCGATTTGTAGAAGGTGCAAAGAAAGTAAATGCGGATAGAATAGAATTTTATACAGGGCATTACGCGCACGAGTTTTTGTCAAATCCTGCGAAAGCAGTAGAGGCGCATGCCCGCTGCGCCAAGCTGGCAAACGAGATTGGAATTGGCATCAACGCCGGGCATGATCTTAATCTTCAAAACCTTAAATATTATAAAGATCATGTTCCTGACCTTCTGGAAGTATCTATCGGTCACGCACTTATCTGCGATGCACTCTATTATGGTTTACAAAATACAATTCAACTTTACCTTAGGCAGCTAAATTAAGTCTTATTCGTTTTATTTTTGATTTAGTACAAAAAGCGACTTTGGAATCCTATTCCAAGTAAAACTCGACTACATCCCGTGTCATATGACTATTTCCCTGGAAAATGGAAGGCTCACCCTTCTTTTTTATAAAATTTTATTGCCTCATGTTTAACAAAATTATTCAATTATGAAGAAAGTTTTATTTCTTTTAATGATGCTGTTATCCTTCGCTGGGAGCGTAATAGCACAACGTACGATAAGTGGGAAGGTTTCCTCTGAGGAAGGGGATCCACTCATCGGAGCTACTGTACAACTTAAAAACACAACCGTAGGTACAGTAACCGATATAGATGGTAATTATTCTCTTGCTTTGCAGGGAGACGCTAACACATTGGTTGTCAGCTATACAGGCTATACAACTACCGAAGTTACCATCGGTGCATCCAATGTGATAGACATTACGCTTCAAGCCTCTGTTTCTCAACTTTCTGAGGTGATCGTGGTTGGTTATGGTACACAGATCAAATCCACACTGTCCGGGAATATTTCCAAAGTAAGTGGGGAAGATATTCAGAGCTTGCCGGTGCCAAGTATAGAACAAGCTTTGCAAGGACGTAGCGCAGGCGTTTTTATTGAATCTTCTAATGGTAAACCGGGTGGAGCAGTGCGCGTAAGGGTGCGTGGCTCTTCTTCGATTACCGCTAGCAATCAGCCACTTTTTATTGTGGATGGAATGCCATTGACCACAGCGCCGCAGAACCTTTCTGGTGCAAATTTGAATCCTTTGGCTGACCTTAACTTCAATGATGTTGAATCTATTGAAATCCTGAAAGATGCTTCTGCTGCTGCTATTTATGGTTCGCGTGCTGCCAATGGCGTTGTGCTGATTACCACTAAAAAAGGTAAAGCAGGCAAGACCGTTATTGATTTGAACGTGCAAACGGGTTTCAGTGAGCCGACCAACAAGCGTGAATTCCTAAATGCGCAAGAATATGTGGATTATTTTACCCAATCCGCCATCGGAGGCGCTAAGTACGATTATCTGAACTTTCCAGATGACTGGACAGATGAACAAGAAGCAATCGATTGGTATTTGCTAAACAGAGCAACCAACCGTTTTAGACGCTATTCCGGGCATTCCGATTATACAAAATTAGAAACCAATACCGATTGGCAAGACCTGGCATTCCAGGATGCGCAATCTTCTCAAGCCACACTGTCGGCGCGAGGCGGTACGGATAAAACGAAATTCTTCGCTAGCGCTTCGTGGAGCAATCAGGAAGGTATTCTCATTGGTAATGGCTTTGAGCGCATGAGCGGTCGTTTGAATCTCGATCAAGCCGTCAGCGATCGCTTTAATTTTGGTTTTAATATGAGCTTGGCTCGTACCTTCACCGACCAGGTCTCTACCGATAACGCTTTCTCCACGCCGATGCAGTTGGTTGCCTTGTCGCCGCTCACGCCGCCGCGTGATTTGGATGGCGTATTATATAATACACCAACAACGACTTATTATAATGGCTTGATTGATTTGGATGAGGCACAGCGCGATGTAACCTCCTTTAGAACCTTGGCCAACGCTTATGGTCGTTTTGAAATTCTCAAAAATTTGTATCTGAATGGAGACATCGGAATCGATGTGTACAATTTGAAAGATAATGCTTTTTTTGGACGCCGCACCGATGGTGGTAATGGCACAAATGGCTATGGTTCAGCATTTTACACACAAGTGCAGAACTATACCTCCAAACTATATTTGAATTATACTACTGCTTTGTCAAATGTGCATAATTTGGATATTATAGGTGGTACGGAGTTTCAAAAATCTGCTACCGATGTAGCCCGAGTGGAAGGTCAGGAATTCCCATTGGATGATCTGAAAACAATTGCCAGTGCTGCGGAAATCGCGCTTGGTACTTCTACGATCACCGAGTTTTCTTTCCTGTCTTATTTCGCACGGATCAACTATAATTTCAATCGCAAATACTTGCTCACGGTGAGCGGCCGTGTGGATGGCTCATCTCGTTTTGGTGAAAACAATCGCTTTGGCTTCTTCCCTGCTGCTTCTGCGGGTTGGGTGCTAAGCGAAGAAGACTTTTTGAAAGGCGGCGGTACTTTGAGTTTCCTGAAACTGCGCGCCAGCTACGGTTTGACCGGAAATGCTGAAATCGGTAATTTCCCTCAGTTGGGATTGTACGGAGCAGCAGGCTATAATGGACAATCCGGTTTGCAACCTACTCAAATTCCAAACCCGGATTTGGCGTGGGAAAAAACATCTCAACTGGATATCGGCGTGGATTTCGGATTGTTTAATGATCGCTTGAATGGTGAAATTGATTATTACGTCAAAAATACGACCGACCTCTTATTGGATGTGCCAGTACCAGGAACTTCAGGCTTTGCTACGCAAACGCAAAACCTGGGTGAGATTGAAAACAAAGGGATTGAAGTTGTATTGAACAGTAATAACTTGGTCGGTGATTTCAAATGGAGTACCAGCTTGAACTTTGCGCGGAATGTCAATGAAGTAAAAGCATTGGCACCGGGACAAACCTTGATCGACGGAGGTAGCTCCAGATTTATGAACGTAGTACAAGTTGGTCAGCCTATTGGCGTGTTCTATGGTGCAGAGTACGCAGGCGTTGATCCTGCCAATGGTGATGCTTTGTGGTATATCAATAAACCTGGGCAGGAGCGTGCTACCACCAATGATTATACCGAGGCACAGTTTGTAGTGGTGATCCTAATCCAGATTTTATCGGCGGTTTGACGAATAATTTCTCTTATAAAGGCATTAGTCTTGATGTTACTTTCCAAGGGGTGTATGGCAACGATATTCACAAAACGGGCGATACTTTCATGGCATGTAATGGTTGTTGGTTTGATAATCAGACCAGAGATCAGCTTAACAGTTGGAAGCAACCGGGCGATATTACAGATGTGCCGGAGGCTCGTATTGGCTGGAGTAATGGCGATCAAGCTCGTAGCAGTCGCTATTTGGCAGATGGCTCTTACTTGCGTCTGCGTACTTTGACCCTGGCATACGAGTTTCCTAAATCTACCTTGAGCACTTTGAAACTCTCGCGTTTGCGCGTATATGCGACGGGTCAGAATTTGTTGACTTTCACCAAGTACGATGGTTGGGATCCTGAAGTAAGCGCGGATGCTTTTGTGACAAATACCGCTTTCGGTTTTGATTTTTATTCAGCACCACAACCACGTACAATTACTTTTGGTCTGAATGTCGGATTCTAATTTTTAATATTTGATGTAACATCAAAAAGAAAAAGAAAATGAGAAAAATAAATTTTAAATATTATTTACTTGCAATGCTGTTGGTATTGGGCGCAAATGCTTGCCAAGATGAACTGGATTTGCAGCCTTATCAAAGCATTAGCGAAGATTTTGCGCTTGATAGCGATAATAATGTGAAAGCTGTTTTAGTAGGTGCTTATGATGCAATCGGGGATGCCGATGTATATGGCGGAGAGGTGATGCGCAATTCTGAACTCTTGGCTGGTAATGGCGAAATAGCTTGGGTAGGAACATTTAATTCTCCTCGTGAAATTTTTAATAAAGCTATTACCCCTGCGAATGATGATGTACAGGATTTTTGGCTGGGTGCTTATAATGCTATTAATATTGCGAATAATGTTCTGAGCGCTTTGGAAGTTGTAAATGAAGATGATCGTGCTACAGTAGAAGGAGAAGCTTTGTTTATACGTGGTATATTGTATTTTGAATTGGTGCGTTTCTTTGCACTTCCTTACGAAGCTGGTCAAACCAATAGTCAGTTGGGCGTACCTTTAGTGCTAGAACCGACGCGCGGTATTAGTGATGTAAATAAAGTATCAAGAAATACAGTTGAAGAAGTGTACAATCAAGTGATTGGCGATTTGGTAAAAGCAGAAAGCCAGTTGCCCGAAGATAACGAATGGCGAGCCAGTTCAGGTGCGGCTGCTGCGTTATTGGCGCGTGTATATCTTCAAAAAGGTGATTATGCTAATGCACGCGATGCAGCGAATCGAGTTATTCAATCAGGTAATTATAGTCTTTTAAATAATTACGCTGATGTCTTTGGACGCGATGAGAATTCTAATGAGGATATTTTCGCAGCCCAGGTTACTACGCAGGACGGTATTAACGCAATGAATACTTATTTCTCGATTCAGCAATTCGGTGGCCGCGATGGCGATATCGAAATTTTGCCGGGGCATCTTAATCTGTACGCTCCTGCTGATGCTCGCCTGGCATTATTCTTTGAAGCCAATGGTGGCGTCACTTACACTGGTAAGTGGAATAATCAATTTGGCAATGTAGGGGTGATTCGCTTTGCAGAGATGCTACTTATTCGCGCAGAAGCCAATCTTCGCTTGGGCACTACGACTGGTGCTACTCCGTTGGAGGATTACAACGCAGTGCATACTCGTGCAGGTTTGCCTGCTGCCGCGGCAGTTACTTTGGATAATATTTTGTTGGAACGGCGTTTGGAATTTGCTCATGAAGGGCATAAAGTGCATGATATGAAGCGCAACAAGCAAAACATTGCTGGGTTACCTTACAATAGCGATGACTTGGTATATCCGATTCCGGCGAGAGAAATTGAAGCAAATCCAAATTTGACACAGAATCCTGGATATTGATTTTTTATGAAATAATATTTTGGAAATACCGCAAGAGGTAAAAAATAATATCTTTTGTAAATAAAATAATAGGGAGAAAAAGAGCAAAACTGCTTTTCTCCCTATTTTTATTTTGTGTATTTAGCAGCATTTTTTGTAAACTTGTCGTTAGAAAAGTAAACGAAGTACAATGTTAAATTTTTTAACCAAATGTTAACGGAAAGTCCAGCCTTTTTGGGCTTTCCAGCAAGATAACGAAACATACAAATTTTAGCCAAACCATAAAAGTTAAATTCAGGGTAGGCCAAATTTGCTAAAAAGCATTATTTTTGACTTCGTTTTACTCTATTCGCAAAACAAAATTGGATTAGTATGAAAAAACTCTCACTAGTTTTGACACTGGTGCTCTTTGCTATTGGGGCGACCTTAGCACAGAGAACTATTAGTGGTAAAGTAGCTGATGCCAATGGTGTACCGCTGATCGGTGCCAGTATTTTGGCAAAAGGTACAACTACTGGTACTGTTACCGATGTTGATGGTAACTATTCTCTCTCCGTACCAAGTGACGCTATTACCCTTGTATTTAGCTACACTGGTTTTTCCACGCGAGAAATTGCACTCGGCACATCGAACGTAATCGATGTAACGATGGAAGAAGCTGCTGAGCAATTGAGCGAGGTAGTTGTAACGGGTCTTGGTATCCGCAAGGAGAAGAAGGCTTTGGGTTACGCCGTTACCACGCTTGGTTCTAAAGAGCTTGAGCTTCGTCCTGAGGCAGACGTAGCGCGCGTATTGCGTGGTAAGGTGCCTGGGGTGGACATTACTCAAACCTCTGGTCTCGCCGGTTCTGGTACCAACGTAATCATTCGTGGTTACTCTTCTATTACAGGCACAAACCAACCGTTGTTCGTTGTAGATGGTGTTCCTTTCAACTCTGATACCAACAACGATAGAAACTTCGTAGGTGGTGGTGCTTCTGCTTCCAGCCGATTCCTTGATCTTGATCCAAACAGCATCGCTGAAGTGAGCGTGTTGAAAGGTTTGAGTGCAACGGTATTGTACGGGGAAGCTGGTCGGAATGGTGTGATCTTGATCACGACTAAAAACGGTAACACCCAGAATTTGAACAAGAAAATGGAAATTACCGTTGATCAGCAATTGTTTGCAACAGAGATCGCTTCGTTGCCAGATGACCAGGATTTGTATGGTAATGGTTTCCACAACACAGCTTCGGCGGCGTTCTCCAACTGGGGTGCTCCATTTGATCAGCCTGGTAAAAACGGTTTGGATGCAGCAGGTACAATCTTGCACCCATATAGCCGGGCGGCTTTACGTGACATTTTGCCTCAATACCAGGGCGCAAGATACCAATACAAGGCTTACGACAATTTGCAGAACTTCTTTAAGCAAGGTTTTATCAACAACACTTCGTTGAACATTGCCAATCGTCTTAGCAATGGTACTTCGCTCAACTTTAACTACGCATTCAGAGATGAAGATGGCTTTATTGAAACCAGTACTTATACCAAGCACAACTTTGGTTTGGGTATCACCAGCCAACTGGCGAATGGTTTGAAAGTGAATAGCTCTTTCAACTTCGTTACTTCTGATCGTTCTGCTCCTCCTTCGGCGATTAGCTTTAACTCTGGTCCGGCCGCATTTACTTCTCAGTTTTCAAATATTTTCTATACACCGAGAAGCGTAGATTTGTTGGGATTGGAGTATGAAACGCCGGGTACGCACCAAAGTATTTTCTATCGTGGCGGTAATGACATCCAGCACCCGCTATGGACAACTAGAAACTCGAAGGAACTGGAAAGAATCAACCGTTTCTTTGGTACGGTCGCATTGAACTATGAATTGACCGATTGGTTGAATGTCGGTTACCGCTTGGGTGTGGATGCATATGGACAGCAGCAGCAATCACTACTCAACAAAGGCGGACGGGATACTCCAGATGGTATCATGAATACTTCCAATCGTATCAATGTGATCACCGATCACTTGTTAAGCTTTAATTTTGATCGCGATTTGGGCGAAGTGTTCAATCTGAATGGTACATTAGGAGGCAATATCCGTCGCGATACGCGCGAATCAACTTTTGCTAACAGTTCTCAGCAGTTTGTGTATGGATTATTCCAGCACGACAACTTCATCCAGCACGTTAACTCTACTTCCGAAGCAGAAGAAAATTTGTTGGGCGCATTTTTGTCAGCTACTTTGGGCTACAAAAACTTCTTGTACTTCAACGCTCAAGCTCGTAACGACTGGACTTCTACTTTGGAAAAAGGGAATAATACGATCCTGTATCCTTCGGCTTCTGTATCTTTCGTTCCTACGGAAGCTTTTGCTGCACTGCAGGAAAGCAAGATACTCAACTACATGAAGTTGCGTCTGGGTTATGGTACATCAGCAGGTTATCCTAATCCTTATTCTACCAGAAACATCCTTGGTACTTCTACTCGCGTATTCCAAACAACTGGTGGAACGCTGTTGAATACTAACAGTGTGGATGATTTCTTTGGTAACGCAGCCCTTCAGCCTGAGTTGCACAAAGAATTGGAAGCTGGTTTGGAAGGACGTTTCTTCAATAACCGCGTAGGTGTTGATTTGTCGTTGTATAGAAAAGTATCCAGCGATCTGATTATCAACCTGAACCTTGACCCATCTACTGGTGGTACTTCAACGATTGTGAACGCAGCGCAGATCACCAACAAGGGTATTGAATTGGGTATTGACTTTACACCGATTCAAACCAACAACTTCAGTTGGACATTGAATGGTAACTTCACTGCTAACGAGCCAACCGTAGATAAACTGCGGGAAGGTATCGAGCAGATCGCATTCGCCGGTTATACTGACTTTGGTAACTTTGCTGTTCCAGGCAGACCTTATGGTGTAATTTATGGCACACCTGTTCTGAGAGATGAGAATGGCAATCGCATAACATCTGCTGCTGGTCGTTATATTGGTGCGGGTGCAATTGCAGAATTGGGCGATCCAAATCCAGACTTTAACCTGAATGGTGGTACAACACTGTCTTGGAAAGGCTTGTCATTCAATATGTTGTGGACGTATCAGCAAGGTGGTACGATCATGGCGCATACACCTTCCACTTTGTTGGGTAGAGGTATTTTGCAAGAAACTGATTTCGACCGTTTTGTGCCAGTTATTGCACCAGGTGTAAATCAGGAAGGACAACCGAATAATGTACAGATGACTTCAACCGACCACTACTGGGAGAACGGTGGGGTATTCCAGGACGAAATGTTGGCATACGATGCTACTTATGTGAAACTGCGTGAAGCTTCTATTTCTTATGTATTACCTAAGAGCTTGCTGGGCAAGACGCCATTTGGTAATATCACTATTACGTTCTCAGGACAGAATATCTGGTTCAGAGCATTGGGTGTACCTGAAGGTGCTAACTACGATCCTGAAGTGTTGAGTCTTGGCGTAGGTAATGGTAGAGGCTTTGAATTTATCAATGTACCGACTGCACGTCAGTATGGTGGTAGTATTCGTTTGACATTTTAATAACCAAAAAGAAGATTCAGGATGAAAAATATATTTCGATTAGCCCTGGTGGCTACCTTGTTCTTTTTTATTTCAGCGTGCGAAAATACGGAGTTGGATTTGTTGAACAACCCCAACGAAGTAACACCTGAAAACGCTGAATTAGATCTGCTTTACAACAACGTAATGTTGTCTTTCCGCAATTTTGTAGTGAATGCAAGTGGAGAGCTACAACCATACGTGCGCTTGATTGCCTTGGGTGGGGGCGATATCTATCGCAATGCAGATAGCCCAAACAGTTTCGATAACGAATGGAGTGGTGCTTATGCCGGCGTATTGCCAGATTTGAATTTGATTATCAGTTTGGCTCAGGAAAGTGGGCAAAATGTACACGGCGGCTCGGCTAAAATTATGAAAGCCTATGTATTATTTACATTGGTAGATATGTTTGGGGATGTACCGTATAGCGAATCAGGCAAAGGTGTGGAATTTCCGAATCCCAAAGTGGACCCAGGTGCAGATGTTTACGCTGCTGCTATTGCTTTGTTGGACGAAGCTATCAAGGATTTGCAAACACAAGGCGCAAGACCGACGAATGACTTATTCTATGGTGGCGATGTTGTAAAATGGCGCAAACTGGCGAATACATTGAAATTGCGTGCTTATTTGCAGACAAGATTGGTAAATACGAATGCCAAAGCGCAAATTGATGCGATCATTGCTTCTGGTGAATATATTTCTGCTACAGCTGATGACTTCCAGTTCCCGTATAGCTCCAACCGCGCGAACCCGGATTCTCGGCATCCGAATTATGCTGCTGGTTATGAAACGGGCGGACCTGCTTATCAGTCCAACTACTTTATGTGGTCAATGTTTGGTGAAAAAGATGTAGTAGATCCAAGAATTCGCTTCTATTTCTATCGCCAGGATGGCAATATCAACGATGAAGACTTCTTTACTTTGGATTGCCGCGGCGCGCCAAAACCACCACACTTCCCGGAATGGATGCCTCATTGCACGGCTTCTGAGGATGGTTACTGGGGCCGCGATCATGGTAATGACGATGGTATCCCGCCGGACAACCTGAAAAGAACTGCTTGGGGTGTCTATCCTGCAGGCGGAAAATTTGATGATGATTCCTTCAAAGGTATTGGCAATAGTGGTACAGATGGTGCAAGAGGCGCTGGTATTCAACCGATTGTATTGGGAGCATGGGTTGACTTTATGCGTGCAGAAGCAGCGCTTACACTTGGTACAGCAGGCGATCCACGCGCATTGTTGGAAGCTGCGATAAGAAAGCACATTGCTAAAGTAATCAGCTTTTCAAAAGGTTTGCTAAGCATTCCGGCTGCATTCGAACCAACTCAAGCAAATATTGATGCTTATGTAACAGAGGTGCTGAGATTGTACGATGAAGCGCCTACTAATGATGCCAAGTTGAATATTATTATAAAGGAATATCACATTTCATTATTCACAATGGGTATTGATGCTTACAACACGTATCGTAGAACGGGTAAGCCAGCAAATATGCAGCCAATGCGTGATCCAAACCCTGGCGATTTCCCTCGTTCGATGTGGTATCCATCTAACTTTGTAAACTTGAATGCAGCTGCTGATCAAAAAGAATTGACCAAGCAAGTATTCTGGGATACAAATCCTCCGGGCTTCATTAAGTAATAAATGGATTGAATTATTATTATTTTTGAATAAAAATTGGGTGGTATTAATGAAATACATAATGATTGTAAAATTTGATACCACCCACGTTCAAAATAAATTGAATTTAGCATGAAAAAACTAACGTATATATTAATGGGTTTCTTCTTCATCTTTGCTACTGCTTGTGAAGAAATCGAAACGCCTTTCCCTCAGTTTAAGGACCTAGAGTACGGCGCTTATGCTCGTCGAATCGGCCCTGTTACTGGGGAATTTAACTTCTTCAACGTGGCGGGTTCTGCTATTTCGTTTGAAGTAGAGTTCTACGATGAAAACAAAGGCAAAAACGTTGCTTCTTACTCCTGGACGGTGTCTTATATTGATCGTACCAATAATGGCGCGAACAACAAAGCCGCTGTGCCATTAGTAACAGTACCAGCCTCTGCTTTTGTGGTGAATTCCAATGGTTTGCCAGGCACGAAGCTTACATTTACCTTCCAGCAGGTACTGACTGCACTGGGCTTAACAATCGGTGGAATCAATGGTGGCGATACCTTTGAATTCCTGGGTACGGTGACCAAAACCGATGGCACTTCCTACAGTTTCAGCAACACGGATGCCAACTTGATCAACCAGCCAGCTTTCCAGGCGATGGTATTCTTGCGTCAGAATGTGGTGTGTCCTTCATCTTTAGCTGGCGAGTATATCGCTACCACTACAGGTACTTCTACGGATGATTGCTGTCCTGATGAAACAACATTAGAGAATCAGACCGTTACACTGGTGGCGAAGGGTAGTGGTATATACGAAATTTCTGACTTTTCAGCAGGGATGTATTTTGAATGGTACGAAGTATATGGTATTACTGTAGATTATGTAGCCGCTGGTAACTTGAAGAAGACCATATCAGATGCTTGTGGTAAAATTTCTGGTTCTTTTGGTGAGCCTTTTGGCACAACTGTTACAGTAACTGGTACTTCTGATCCATCTACGGGTACGATTACTTATACCTGGAAGAATGGATATGATGACATGGCTACGGTTACTTTGAAGAAAAAGTAATTAATTAGTTTTATTATATTACAAATTATAAGGACTCAAGATTTTCTCTTGAGTCCTTGTTATTTTAGTTATTTTTAAATAATTATTACATTCATTACTTACGCAATTGCAATTCCATATCTTCCAGCGATACGCCTTTTGTTTCCGGCATCATAAAAAAGACAAATAATAATTGTAATACCATCATAAATGCAAAAATTGCAAATACGGCGCCTGCGCCAATACTGCTCATTAAAACAGGAATAAAAGATGGAATGACCGCTGCCAGCACCCAGTGCGTGGAGCTACCAAAGGCTTGGCCGCTGGCGCGCAAATGATTCGGGAATATCTCTGCAATAAATACCCAAATGACCGTGCCCTGCCCAATGGCGTGTGCGGCTATAAATAAAAATAGAAAAATGGGTACAGCCATACCTTTCCAGTCCATAAAAAATGCCATCGAAACCAGAGATAAGGATATAATATAACCAAAAGAACATATATACATTAATTGCTTACGTCCGAGTCGATCAATCAGTGAAAGCCCGATGAGGGTAAAGATTAAATTCGTAACGCCAATGCCAATGCTACTCAATAGGGCAGAACTTGCTTCTAATCCCGCCGCTTCAAAAATCCTGGGGGCGTAATAAAGAAAAGCGTTAATCCCGGAAAATTGATTGAAAAAAGCAATCAAAAAAGCCAATATTAATGGGAACTGATATTTTTTAATAAAAATGGTTTCCCCTTTTGTAGTCTGCGTTTCAGCCGCCAAAATCCTTTCCATTTCTTGTTCCACGTTCATTGTCGGATCGATTAATCGGAGCGTTTTAGCAGCTTCTACACGGTCGTGCTTTTTGGTGAGCAACCAACGGGGACTTTCCGGCACGCTGAGCACCATCAGCGTGTAAATCAATGCTGGCAAGGCTTCTACGCCTACCATCCAGCGCCAGGCGTCCGTTTCGATACCGCTGAGTAAATAATTGGAAACAAATGCAATCAAAATACCAAATACAATATTAAATTGGTACAAAGCAACCAATCTGCCTCTATCTTTGGGTGGTGCAATTTCTGATACGTAAGCCGGTGCGGCTACTGTGGATGCGCCTACGCCGAGCCCGCCGAGGAATCTGAAAAATGCAAATACCCAGGGATCGCCCGCAAAGGCTGAGCCGATCGCCGAAACGGTATAAAATATGCCAATCCAGAATAAGGTTTTTTTACGGCCCAATTTATCGGTGGGAATGCCGCCGAAGATAGCGCCAATCACAGTGCCCCAAAGCGCGGAAGCCATCACCACAAAGCCATGAAAAACTTCGCCGCGCGGCCATAATTTTTGTAAGGATAAATCTGCGCCGGAAATAACGACCGTATCAAAGCCAAATAAAAAGCCAGCCATGGCCACGGTAAGCGACCAGAATAGGATTTTGTTAGTGTTCATACCATTCGTTTTTGTAAAAATTGATGTACCCTGTGATATTTTGGTCAAAATAATTGTAAATTCTGTTAAAAGTACATCTTTTTATTTTTTATAAAAGTACTATTTTCACCAATTATAATGAAGTCGGATTCTGTAAAATACGATTTTCAAAAAGTATAATTGGATATAACTTTAATAATATTATATTTAATGAGGCTAACTAAATAAAATATGCAAATTATGAAAATCATTAGGATATGGTGGATTGGGAATACTTGCCAATTGCTTTATATCCTGATTCATTGGGGATGATTTTTTCTGGTAGCGCGGTGTTTGATGAAAATAATACAAGTGACTTGGGTAAAGATGGACAACCGCCTTTAGTGGCGATATTTACTTATCATGATATGGACGGCGAAAAAGCGCAAAAGGTTGATTATCAGACGCAAGGAATTGCTTATAGTAATGATAATGGCCGTACCTGGACAAAATATGCCGGGAATCCTGTCTTAAAAAATCCAGGAATCCGCGATTTCCGCGACCCCAAAGTGATGTGGTACGAACCGACTCAAAAATGGATCATGGCTTTGGCCGTGCAAGATCATATTGCGTTTTATTCCTCGCCCGATTTGAAAAGCTGGACGCATGAAAGCGATTTTGGTAAAGACATTGGCGCACACGGCGGTGTATGGGAATGCCCGGATTTGTTCTTGTTGCCAATAGAAGGCACGGACGAATCGAAATGGATTTTATTTGTAAGTATCAATCCTGGCGGGCCGCATGGTGGTTCTGCGACTCAATATTTCATTGGCAATTTTGATGGAAAAAACTTTACATTGGATGACCCGAAACAAAATGAACTTTGGGTAGATTATGGTCGTGATAATTACGCTGGCGTCACCTGGTCGAATATTCCAAAAGAAGATGGGCGTCGCTTGTTCCTGGGTTGGATGGGCAATTGGCAATACGCACAAGTAGTTCCTACTGAAAAATGGCGCAGCGCTATGACCGTGGCTCGGGAGCTTACTTTGCAAAATACACCAGCGGGGCTTCGGTTATTCTCTACACCAGTGAAAGAGTTGGAAACATTGCGCGGTCAATCATTTACTTTGAATGAGCAAACATTACAAGGCGATCTTGATTTATCATCTCAATTAGGCTTTTCGCCTACGCTGATGGAAGCGATTGTAGAATTTGAATTGCCGCAAGGTGCTGCTACGGATATTGGGCTGGAGCTGTCCAACTCAAAAGGCGAGCATTATCGTATTGGTTATGATGCTGCTAAAAAACAATTTTATAGCGACCGCCTGGACGCTGGGAAAGAAGATTTTTCGATTCTTTTTGCTGATAAAATTCACACCGGGCCGCGTTGGTTAGACGATAATACGGTCAAACTTCATCTGTTTTTTGATGTGGCTTCCGCCGAATTATTTGCGGATGATGGTGCAACAGTGATGACCGATATTTTCTTTCCAAATGAGGATTATAATAAAATAAAAATTTATTCCGAAAATGGTGAAGTGAAATTAATAAACGCCAGTTTTTATGCAATAAAATCTATTTGGAAATAATAATAATGTAATAAAGTGTGGCGCATTTCTAAAATGTGCCACATATAAAGCTCAAGCATTTTATTTAATATAAAATTATAATAATTATGCCTCATGGTTTTTTGATAGATATGGACGGCGTCATTTATGGTGGCAATCATCTGATACCTGGCGCCGATGATTTTATCGCGCAATTGAAAAAAAGGAACATTCCGTTTCTTTTTTTGACCAATAATAGCCAACGCACTACACGCGATGTGGTCAATAAACTCGCGGGTTTGGGCATTGATGTGGAAGAATCCGACGTATTTACCAGCGCTATGGCAACCGGTTGGTTTTTGTCAAGGATGAAACCCTACGGCTCCGCTTATGTATTGGGCGAGGGCGGCTTGATCACAAGTTTGCACGAAAACGGTTATTCTTTGGTTGGGCAAAGCCCTGATTTTGTAGTGGTAGGAGAGGGACGCAATTTTACATTGGAAATGGTGAATAACGCGGTGGATATGATTCTGGAAGGCGCGAAATTAGTAGCGACTAATCTTGACCCTTCACCCAAAAAGAAAGGCTGGACAAACTTGGGAATCAAAGCAGTGATCGCCATGATCGAAGAAGCCACAGGTGTGAAAGCATTTTCAGTAGGGAAGCCAAGCCCAGTAATGATGCGGGTTGCGCGCAAAAAATTAGGTTTGGAAACCGCAGAAACAACGATGATTGGAGATACTTTGGATACCGATATTCTTGGCGGAATTCAGGTAGGGTATCGCACGATTCTCACGCTTTCAGGCGTTTCCAAAAGAGAAGATTTGATTCGCTATGCCTTCAGCCCGGATATAATAGTAAATTCTTTGGCAGAATTAAATTTGGATGAATTATTAGCAGAACCGCAAACAAAATAGCCCAACATTTTAATGTTGGGCCAGAGAAAATTGTAGTGGAGAATACCGGAGTCGAACCGGTGACCTCTTGCATGCCATGCAAGCGCTCTAGCCAGCTGAGCTAATCCCCCGTCGCCCGCAATAGCTTTAGCGAAAGCGGGTCACACTTCAGATTTCTATAAAGCGAGGCGAATTTACAATTTTTATCAGAATAAAACAAAGAAATCCTATAACTTCGCGCTTACGATCAATGCTATGTAGATGGAGAAAATAACGGAAGCCCCTTCCAAATATAGGCATCTGGAAAAAATGCCTGTGCAGGAACTACTGCAAAATATCAATAATGAAGATAAAACGGTGCCACTCGCGGTGGAGAAAGCGATTCCACAAATCGGATCGCTCATCGAGGCTATTGTCGGCAAAATGAAAGAAGGAGGCCGCTTGTTTTATATTGGCGCCGGTACGAGCGGAAGGCTTGGTGTGCTTGATGCTTCGGAATGTCCGCCAACTTTTGGCGTGCCGGATGATTGGGTGATTGGATTGATCGCTGGCGGTGACACAGCAATTCGAAAAGCGGTGGAATTTGCAGAAGATAGCGAGACCCAGGCCTGGGAAGATTTACAACAACATTATATCGATCATCAAGATGTAGTGATTGGCATAGCAGCCTCTGGCACAACGCCTTACGTGGTACATGGACTCAAAACTTGTCAGGAAAATAATATTATTACAGGTTGTATTACATGTAATATAAATGCGCCCATATCAGCATACGCAGATCATCCAATTGAAGTAGTCGTGGGACCAGAATTCGTGACAGGAAGTACGCGCATGAAAGCCGGAACTGCCCAAAAATTAGTATTAAATATGATTAGCACCAGTGTAATGATTCAGTTGGGGCGTGTATTAGATAATAAAATGGTGGATATGCACCTGAGTAACAGTAAATTAGTTGATCGTGGCACGAAAATCCTGATGAATGCTTTGGAAATCAACTACGAAGATGCGCAGCAGCAACTCCTCCGACACGGCAGCGTCCGCAAAGCAATGGAAGCTTATCACAACACCTAAAACCCAATACCCAACTCACTCCACCTTCACCGAGCCATTTTCTTTTTTCATTGGAATGAGCTTTTCTCTTTGATTGGCAACTTCAATGGGCGTAGGTCGATCGGTAATTTTAATAAAACTATTATCACCCGATTTTCCAATCACTTCAAAACAAACTTGGTAAATGGAAGAAGCATCAGGCATAGAAACGCCTTTTAACGTTTCATCTATCCAAACAGCAGTAATAAATCCATCCGCAGTGCGGTGTTGACCAAAATCAGCAGCATCCAAATGAGGCAAATTGAAATTTTTTAATTCTGTAAATTTTAAAATCGCTTTGTTCCAAGCCAACGTATATTGCATCGACAATAATTTCTCGAAGCCCTTCACCTGCACATCCACGCATATTTGATCACCGGTTTTGGCAATAATATTGGGAAAATAAATCGTCAATTCTTCAGAAACGCCGCCCGTACTTACAGGTGTAGCTTGCGCATTATTCTTGGATTCAGCAGTATTAGCAGGTGTTTCGGACTGTTGTTGGGAGGATTGTTGATTGCCGCAGCTCCAAAACGCCAAGGCCAGCAGCACGATTAGAAATTGCTTCATGGTGATTATTTTTTGTCAAAGATAGGATGCTATTCCAAAATATGAAACGAGAAAGCGGAAATATGAAATGCTTGAAGATTCATTATACAAGTTTTATTATGATTGCGTTCTAATCTAGAGTAAGTTTATTTTGCAGAAAATTATTATTTTTATTTTTTTGAATTCAACAACCAAATTAGACCATTCGCTATGAGATGGACACTACCAATATTTCTGATACTTATGCTCGGGCTGAGCGCCTGCGTGACGCAACAAAAATATGATGAACTGGAAGCAGTAAAAGATTACTACGTCCAGGAATCTAAAGGCGTGGACTCGATCCGCTATGAGTTTCAACAATTAAATAATCGCTTGCGCAATAGTGATGCCTTGGTACGCGAATCTACGCAAGAGCTTGAAGAATTGACGATCGCCAATCAAAGTTTGCAGCAAAGCTATAATGATTTGGTGAATCGTTTTAATCAAATTGTAGAACAAAATAAAAATACGCTCACCACTTCTTCTTACGAAAAATTGGGTTTGCAAGAGCAATTATCAGCGCAGCAGGCTGAGCTCGACCGTCGCGCACGCGAACTTGCTGTGATGGAATACGAACTTAATGTTCGAGAAGGCAAGCTCAGCGCTTTGGAGGGAGCTATGAAAATGCGCAGGGCAGCCTTGCCGAACGTAATAAACGCATCATGGAATTGGAAGCAATGTTACAAAATAATCAATTTGTGATTCAAAATCTTCGTACTACTGTGAGCGGCGCTTTGACTGGCTTTTCGGATACCGATTTGACGGTGGAAGAGAAAAATGGCAGATTATACGTGTCTTTGAGTCAGGAATTGCTTTTCCGTAGCGGCAGCGATAATGTAGAATCCAAAGGGCGACAAGCATTGAAACAATTAGCCGATGTTTTGAAAAAAAATCCTGAGATAGATATTACCGTAGAAGGGCATACCGACGATGTGGGCAACGCTGCTTCTAATTGGGATTTGAGTGTGATGCGGGCTACTTCTGTGGTGAAAGTTTTGACTACGTATGGCATTGAACCTGAGCGAGTTACTGCGTCCGGACGAGGATTGTATGCACCGATTGCCTCTAACGCAACAGCTACGGGCAAAGCTCAAAACCGTCGTACCGAGATTATTTTGTCGCCAAAGCTGGATCAATTATACCAATTGCTGGATCGGTGATTTTTATTCGTAACGCTTTGATTATGAGAAAACTGTTGGTGCTACTGCCGACGATTTTTTATTGTTTTTCCATGAGCATTGCACAACACTGTGCGACGGATGAATTTTTTCAAAAACGAATTATAAATAATCCTAATTTAATTATAGAAAATGCTGAAATTGAGAGATTTACACAACAATGGATTTTTAATATTACAAATTCATTAACTGCTCGAAGCGTTATTACAATTCCTGTCGTGGTGCATATCGTCTGGAAAGAAACAGAAGAAAATATCTCCGACGAGCAAATCCGATCCCAGATGGATGTTTTGAACCGCGATTTTCGGGCCATGAATTCAGAAATTCCTACCGTTCCTGCTATTTTTAAATCCACTGTCGCAGATGTAGAAATCGAGTTTTGCCTTGCAAGCCGCGATCCACAAGGGAATGCTACGAACGGCATCACGCGCACCAAAACCAATATATCCCAAATCGGCACAGAATTCATCAACGCAAAGCGGGCGATATGTTTTACTGATTTGGGTGGACATGATGCCTGGGACACCGAAAAATACTTGAATATTTGGGTGGGCAAATCTCATCCCATTTTTATTGGAGAAGCCGAGTTTCCGGGCATGGCAGAGCCGGGTGAAGATGGAATTCGCATGGATCCTGCATATTTTGGTACGACTGGCACGGTTTCTGAGCCTTTTCATTTGGGGCGCACACTTACACATGAAATCGGGCATTACCTGAATTTATTACATCCCTGGGGCATTAGTTTGAATGATCCTGATTGTAGTAGCGACGATGAAGTGAGCGATACCCCCCGCCAATCCTCGACTTTTCGAGGCGAATGCCCGCCACATCCACAGGTATTTTGTGGCACAGCGAGTATGTTTATGAATTTTATGAATTACACGGATGATGCCTGTTTGGCGATGTTTTCCAAAGGACAAAAAATGCGGATGCTGGCGACTTTGAATGGGATTCGCTCAGGACTACTTAGTTCCATAGGCTGCCAACCGCCCGTCAGCGCCGGGGAAGAGCCGCTTTGGTCGAAGCAGATTCAAGTAATTGAAAATCCAGTAAAATCAGCGATTCGTTTGGAATCAAACATCATTTTTAATAAAGAAATTTTTATTCGTTTGGTTAATTCACAAGGACAACTTTTATTTACAGAAAAGTGGATCAATGGTTCGATTTGGACAAAAGATGTTGGCACTTTACCAAATGGTATTTATTTCTTGATTTTACAAAATAGTAACACCATTTTTACTAAAAAAATCATCCTAATTAATTAAAGTGATTATTATAATATTTTGATAATTAAATATCATAACACATAAACACCACTATCTATTATGAAATCGCATTTTAACCCCTGGAACCTCGGTTTTATTGCATTATTCTTTCTTTTATGCAGTATGAGCGGCTGCGTTACTACGCGCAATCTCAGCAAAATCGATCTGAACAAGCTGAATAAGGTCATTGAAATGTCTAAGAGTCCTTGTTATGGAACCTGCCCTGTTTTTACACTCACCATATATGAGGATGGCATTGCAAGTTTTCGCGGGGAGCGTTATACCCAACGTACGGGCTTGTGGGCCAGGCAGTTCGATAAAAATGAACTCGAAGAGATGGTAAGCGCATTTCGGAAAGCCAATTTATGGCAATTTAATAATGTATATCGTGGCGAATATTATGATGCACCTACGGTTTCTATTACATATTATGAAGAAGGTGATGTAAAAACGATTGTCGGAAAAGACGGCCGGCCATATCAAGTGCTAGAGTTAGAAGCTATGCTCGACGATGCTGCCCGCTCGGAAGGCTGGCAACAATTAAGCGGCGATAATCATGGTTTTCCGGCGAATGTAATAACGGATGAAATAATCGTAGAACTCAAGAATGGCAGGGATGGCGCGATGTGGGCACGCCAATATCGGCGCTATGAAATGGAAATTGTCGAGCGTATTTCGCCAACGGGCAATTATTGGCTGGTGCGTTACAATGCTGAAGCCACGCCTCCCCAGGAAATGCTGGAAAAAGTGCGTAGTGATTTGGAAGTAATGGGTGCAGAGTTTAATAAAAAGCTAACTGTTAGAAATTAAAATTATTGCTGATCGCCTTTTTCCATTTCTTCCATTTTTTTGCGCAAGCTGAGCGGCCGCATATCGGTCCAGACTTCTTTAATATGGTCTAAGCAAATTTGTTTTGGACCACTCACACCGACTGTCTTCCAGCCTAATGGAAGCTCTCGGTCGGCAGGCAAAATGCTGTACTGCTCTTCGTGATTAACTACGACCGCGTAAATAATATTATCTTCTTCTTCGTTCCAGTTTGACATGACTTATTCGTTTTTGATAAATGTGGTGCATTTCACAAATGTGCCACATTGTCAATGGATAAAATGTTGCTGAAAGATTAAATGTAAGAGTTTTAAATGAAATTTATGCAAGGCTTTTTTATCTTTCCTTAATTTTTATGCTAAATCGTTGCCATGAAACAAATATTCATCTTGTTAATCGCTTTGCTCATGCTTTTTGCTTGCCAACCAACCGAGCCGACATCTTATGCTTCTTATGACGAATATCCTGTATATGATGGAGATGATCTTGGTTTAAATTATACACCTGTAAAATCAGGATTTAAAATCTGGTCGCCCACGGCGCAAGAAGTAAAGATTCATTTATACGAAGCTGGGGAAGGCGGCGAGCCCATACGCAGCGATCATCTAAAACGCAGTAAAAATGGCGTTTGGGAAATTATATTTAAAGAAGATTTGAAAGGAAAATTTTATACTTTTCAAGTAAAAGTGGAGGATAACTGGTTGGCGGAAGTACCCGACCCTTATGCAAAGGCGGTTGGCGTGAATGGCAATCGTGGCATGGTGGTGGATTTTTCAGAAACAAATCCCGAAGGCTGGGAAAATGATAAACGTCCAACTTTATCAAATTTTAATGACATTATTATATACGAATTACACGTCCGGGATTTATCATCTGATCCAAATTCAGGCATCAAAAATACGGGTAAATTCTTGGGTTTGAGCGAATTAGGTACTAAAAATGCAATAGGCGAAATGACAGGCTTGGATCATATCAAAGACCTCGGTATTACACATATTCACCTTTTGCCATCATTTGATTTTAAATCATTGGATGAAACAATTGAGAATAATCCTAAATATAATTGGGGCTATGACCCCAAGAATTATAATGTTCCTGAAGGGAGTTATGCTACCGATCCTTATGATGGCGCAGTGCGTATCCGCGAGTTTAAAGAAATGGTGAAAACTTTACATAATAATGGAATTCGCGTCATTTTGGATGTTGTTTATAATCATACGGGCGATACCGAAGCTTCTGTTTTTAATCAAATTGTACCGGGATATTATTATCGACATAATGAAGACGGTAGCTTCTCGGATGCAGCCGCCTGCGGCAATGAAACCGCCAGCGAGCGCCCGATGATGCGCAAATTTATAATAGAATCTGTAAAATATTGGGTGAATGAATATCATATTGACGGCTTTCGCTTTGATTTGATGGGCATTCACGATCAGGAAACGATGAATCAAATAAGCGCTGAATTACATAAAATTGATCCCACGATCTTTATTTATGGCGAAGGCTGGACGGCCAAAGATTCGCCGCTACCTGAAGAACAGCGCGCTTTGAAAAAATTTACTTATAAATTGGATAAAATTGCTGCCTTCAGCGATGATATGCGTGATGGTATTAAAGGTCATGTTTTTACACCAACGGAGAAAGCATTTATAAGCGGTAAACCAGGATTGGAAGAAAGTGTAAAATTTGGAATTGTGGCTTCGACCCAACACCCACAGGTGTTGTACGATTCGGTCAATTATTCAAAAGAACCTTGGGCTAAAGAACCTTATCAAACTATTACTTATGTATCATGTCATGATAATCATACGCTTTGGGATCGGCTTTCCATTTCTGCGGCGGATGCCAGCGAAGTCGAGCGCATCAAAATGCACAAATTAGCAGGCGCGATGGTGTTGACTTCACAAGGTGTAAGCTTTTTACACGCGGGCGTGGAATTGTTGCGAACCAAGCAGGGCGTGGAAAATTCATTCGAATCATCGGATAGTATTAATTTGCTTGATTGGTCGCGTAAGTCGAAATATAAAGATGTGTATAATTATTATAAAGATTTGATCACTTTACGTAAAAATCATCCGGCATTTCGGATGACTTCGACCGAGCAAATTCAGAAAAACTTAAAATTCCTCGAATTCAAACACCCTGATAATATTGTAGGTTATACGATTTCTAATAATGCCAACGGCGATGCGTGGAAGGAAATTATCGTCTTTTTTAATGGCAATCGCAATCCGCGTGAATTGTACTTGCCGGACGGCGAATGGACAGTAGTGCTTGATGATCAGGGAATTAATGAATCCGGCATTCGTAAAGTAAAAGGAGGAGAGGATTTTCCAATCATGATGTCGGCTATTTCAGCCTTGGTGCTGGTGCGGTAGAAATATTATAAAACGGAGATTCTATTTACTTTCATCGAAAGAAAGATTAATTTCGTCTTTTGATGAAATAATTTTGTTTGCAAAATGCAACTTTTATATTAGGTAGTAGTCTTTTCTATAAAAGCTTCAAAAAAAGCATAAAATATCACCCGATTTATTCACTGATTATTGCTTTAGTATGAAAAAACTATTGCCTTTGATGATTTTATTTAGTTTCGCTTTTGTTTTATCAGCTCAATTGCCTCCTGATGTAAATATTTATGATAAAGAAGTACAAGTTAGGCAAGCTTTAGAGGCTTTTAGTAAAGCTTTTGTAATAGCAGATACTGCCCAGCTTTCCAAAATGCTTACAGAAAATTATTTACATTCTAATAATGGCGCAGCGCCAATCGGTAAGAGCGCATGGCTTCAGTATATTCAATCTCGCAAAAAAGCATTGCAAGAGAACACTTTACATATAAATGATTATCAAAATGAAGAAGTGGTAATAAAGATATATAATAATACAGCTATAATAAATGGACTAAATATTGCAGAAGGAATAGAAAATGGAAAGCAATTTGAAACAAAAATCCGCTTTACACATACCTGGGTACAGGAAGATGGCATCTGGAAACGCGCTTCATTTCACGATTCTGTAATAGAACGTAAATAACAGCTAGTTTACAAAACTAAAATATAAAGCTATGAAAAAAATATTCTTGCCTACGGTGAGAAACAGTTCTTATATTCTATATCATTAGGATGTAAAAGAACGCGATAATTTTATATAGTTCGGGTAATTTTGGTTGCCTCGCTCATATTGAGTCGAGGCGATTTTACTTTTTTATAAAAATGATACATCAAACCAGCTTACTTTTGTAGATTTATAGAATTTTAGGAAATGAAACGAACTAAACCATGCTGGATATTCAAAAACGGCTTACCAATTCTTTTTACATACTGCTGAGTCTTCCTGCCACTGCAATGGGGTTCGCCCTCTGCGTTCAAATCGCTGCGCTCAGCTGGATTTTGAATACAAAATTTGGCTTAAACCTTGAGGATATTGGCTTTGTCTGGCTGGCAGGGCCGCTGGCAGGTATTCTGGGGCAACCAATTGTAGGCTTGATTAGCGATGATGTCTGGTTTTGGCGAGGGCGGAGGCGGCCCTTTATCCTGATTGGTGGCGTTCTTGCAGCTTTGATGATCCTGGCATTGCCATTTATCGGCGTTATTAGTGACACACTGGGGTTGGCTGGCGTGATTGGCGTGGCGATTGCTGTGGCGATTAGTCTTGATTTAGCTATTAATATTAGTTTTAATCCGACCCGATCTATTATTGCAGATGTAACGCCCGAAGGCGAATTGCGCACCAAAGGTTACACCTGGATGCAGACGGTTTCTGGCTTTTTGGAGTGCTGGCTTATTTAATTGGAACTTATTGGGATAATTATACGCTTATTTACTTGGGCGCGATCCTTGTATTTTTATTTTCTATTATACCACCTTTTTTTATTGAAGAACCGCGTCAATTAAATATTAATAATGAAGTAAATAAATCTTCGACTCGAACTTCATGGATGGATGTTTTGAAAACGATACAACCTTTATGGGGACTGCTGCTCTACGCCGTTTATCGCATTGTAATAAGGATGAATAATATTAAAGTGGAGCATTATTGGGCTGAAATTATTTGCTTAATATTAACAGGATTATTAATTGCTAATTTAATAAGAAAAGATAAACCCGGACTCTCCGAAACAGCAGCAGATGCGATTGCTTTTCAGAAAATACTGGCGGCGCACGCTTTTACATGGCTGGGCGTACAAACGATGTTTATTTATAATTTTGGATATATTAAGGAAGTGATAATGGGATATAATATTAGTGATGTTTTAAATGCGACTCAAAACGATCAACTCGGTGATATTAATAATATATCCTTTGCCATTTTAAATACGGTCGGATTTTTATTACCGGCATTCGTGCTGGAGCCTTTGGCAGAAAAAATAGGTCGTGTAAGGACGCATATTTTATGTCTTGTTGTAATGACGCTGGGATATGCTGCGATTGTTTTTCTTGGCAAATCCTCGGTATCCTTATTTATATTGATGGGCATAGCCGGCATTGGCTGGGCGGCGGTGGTAAGTTTGCCATTTGCTATTATGTCGGAAGTAGTGAATCCCGCGCGGATGGGCTTGTACATGGGGCTGTTTAATCTTTCGGTGGTGCTGCCGCAATTGGTTGCTTCATCTTTAGGCGGTTTTATTGAAAAACAAGAGAGTAGAAGTGCGATTTATATTATTTGCGCTATCGCATTAGGCATTTCCGCTATATTATGGCTTTGGGTAAAAGATAATAAAAAAATCGATAAAAGGAAATAATAATCCGGTAGCAGCGGCGGGTGGGCATTAAACACTATAAATACCGCCGCACGACTTGTCGCACCGATTGTATATAACCGCCGCCAAATAAATTGACGTGCACCAATAAATAATATAATTGGTATAAATCAATGCGCTCTTCCCAGCCAGGAAGCAGTGGATATGCGGCTTGATAAACTTGATAAAATTCACGATCAAAACCGCCAAAAAGCTTGCTCATCGCAATATCCATTTCACGGGAGGCGAAACAAACGGCAGGATCGATTAATACTGGTGCGCCTTGTTCGTCGGATAGAAAGTTGCCGCTCCAAAGATCGCCGTGAATCAACGCTGGCGGCTCATCGGGCAAGATTTGTGGTAGTTTTTTGAATAGTAAATCGAAATTTTCGTGATCTTTAGTGGAGAATTGATTTTGCGTTTCTGCTAATTGAATTTGAGGAAGCAAGCGTTCTTCGATGTAAAATGTTATCCAATTATTATGCTGTTTATTAAATTGTGATAAGCTACCAATAAAATTATGATATTCCAAACCAAAATATTTATTTCTTATTCTATGCAAGGCCGCCAATCCTTCACCGAATCGACTCCAAAAATCAGCGCGACGATGACCAGCTTCGATAAATTCCAGGATTAAAAAGCCTCTGTTATTATCTCCCGGCTCACTATGACCAATAACTTTCGGAATACGCAAAGTATGCGATTTGGCGAGTAATGCAAGTCCTTTTGCTTCGGCAGCAAACATTTCATGGGCTTGCGGGGCAGCATTCATTTTTAGGAAAAACCTACCACCAGAAGTTTCCAGGCGTCGTGCCTCGTTGATGTCGCCATCGCCCACATGAAAACTGGCTTCGATGGTTGTACCCAGAAGCATTTCGCAAGATTTTCGTACATTTTCGGGTAAGCCCGAAGCCACAATTACAAGCGATTTTTGTTAATCATATCCAGCAACTCGTCGCGATAATTCTTGCCAACAGGCAGGTGCTTGGCTTGCCCTTTTTCTGTTACTTCCACCATATTACCCACCACCGCTTCAATATGCTTGATATTAACGATATAAGATCGGTGGATGCGTTTGAACTGACTTTGTGGAAGTTTATCTTCCAGGCTTTTCATCGTTTGCAAGGTAATCACGCGTTGGCCTTCCATGCGAATGATGACATAATCTTTTAGCCCTTCGATGTAAAGAATTTCATCAAAATTTACTTTAACCAATTTTTTATCGGCCTTTACAAAAATATAATCCGGGCCTTCTTCTTCAAATGGAGCAGAGCTGCCAACGGGCGTATCTTTTCTCTGCAACGCTACCTGTTCTACCGCTTTATTAACTGCTTTCATAAAACGATCGATCGAGATCGGTTTGAGCAGATAATCCAGGGCGTTGAGTTCAAAACCTTCGATCGCATAATTAGAATAAGCCGTTGTAAAAATAACCAAAGGCGGTTTCGACAAGGTTTTCAGGAAATCAATGCCGGTGAGTTGGGGCATTTGTATATCAAGAAACATCAAGTCTATTTGATTGTTTTTCAAGGCCTCATTGGCTTCAAAGGCATTGCTGCATTTTTTGACGAGTTTGAGCTCAGGCACTTTTTCGATATAAGTTTCCAGTACATCCTGGGCCAAGGGCTCATCATCAACGATAATTACATTAATCATGATGGTATGGTTTAAAAGTGGTTTTCCAATCTAAAATCGTAGTAATTTACTGCAAATTCAGCAAATTTAAGCATTCATATTGATGTGTAGATTCACAGCGTACGATTTTGGGTTGTCGTGAATCGTTAATTCGTAATTTTTAGGGTACAAAATGTCGAGTCGGCGACGCACATTCACCAATCCAATACCGCCACTTCGGCGATGGTGTTCTTGCACAGGAAGCGCGTCGGGCTTGCTATTTTCGATGTAAAAATCAAATTGCTGTCCATCCACCATTAATTTTATGTCCACAAATCCTTTAGAAATCTGATTGGTCAGCCCATGTTTGAAACTGTTTTCGATAAAAGGAATAAACATTAAGGGCGCGATTTGTTGATCGCTGATGTGGCCATTGACTTCAAAACGAATGTCCACTTTATCGCCGTGGCGCAAACGTTCGAGATCGAGATAATTGCGAATATAATGCACTTCGTTGCTCAAAGGTACCCGCTTTTCATTACATTCATAAAGCATATAGCGCATCATTTCCGAGAGTTTTATTACAATTTCGGGCGCTTTTTCTGATTTTTTTAAAGTTAAAGCATAAAGACTATTTAAAGTATTAAATAAAAAATGCGGATTGATTTGCGATTTAAGGAAACGCAATTCGGTTTGCATGGTACGAGTTTCCAATTCTTGTTTCTCGCGGGTAGCGCGCACCCAATCATTTATAATTTTTGAAAGGGTAGAAAATGTAGCAATGACAAAAGTGAGAATGAAATAACTTCCTTGATTTGCAATTAGTTGTGTTTGTAAACTTGGATGCCCAGTGAATTTGAAATAAAAAACAATCATTTTCAAGGGTGTAATAATAATCGTCGCTAAAATCAATAAAGCAGCGTAAGTCAGAAAACGATTTTTAGAAAGATAATTGGGAATAAGATATAATAAATTGAAATACACAATAGCTGCGTAGAATAAAATATTAATAATTTCATTACTAAATGTAAAGAAAAAGCCTCGCCGTGTATCTTCTATAACCGTGAGCAACACAAGCAACACCAACCAGAATAAAATATGATATACCCAACGGTTGCTAAAGAACCGCACCAGCTTGAAACGCCAATCCTGATTAATGACTGTATCCATAAATCGCTTTAATCGAAAAAGAAATATGAAAATAAAATTTTTCGTATTTCAAACCTCAAATTTCACATTTATTTACCGGGTCAAAATAGAAAGAAATTATAGTCTGTTGCAAACCTTTTCAGAAAAAATGCATTAAACATTCGATAAAAGCTGTTGGATGAGTCTATTTTGAAGAAATTCAAAATAAAAAAGCGTTGAGCAAGATGCCCAACGCCTGTCAAATTGTATTGAAAAATGCGGATAGTATTCACTTTGTTTTGGGAAACAAGGGAGTAATTAAATCTCCGCTTCTTGTTCTTTATGTACCGGCTGATGGTTAGTCGCTGGTTCTAAACTCATTTCTTCTTCAGCGGCTTTTGGTTTGATTCCAAAAATTCTTCGATATAAAGCAGTCAAACCATCGGATATATTGTCCACGAGCTGATAGCCCGCAGGAATCACAAGCAGCGTCAAAAACATGGAACTGATCAGACCGCCAATCAATACCCAACCTAAACCGTTTTTCCACTCAGAAGCAGCGCCATCGGCTACCGCAATCGGGATCATACCAATCGCCAATGCCATCGTTGTCATCAAAATTGGACGCAAACGCTCTTGACCAGCTTGTATCAATGCTTCCGTTGTTTTCAAACCTTCTGCTTTCGCCTGATTGGCAAAATCCACCAAAAGGATCGCGTTTTTCGCAACTAAACCCATCAACATAATTACACCAAGCATCGTGAAAATACTCAATGTAGCAGGCGCTAATGCAAGCGCTAAGAATGCACCAATGATAGACAAAGGCAAGGACAACAATACGATGAAAGGATAAATATAAGAATCAAACAAGGCCACCATGATGAGATACATAAAAATGATACCTGCGAATAAGGCAACGATCATTGTCATGAAGTCCTCTGTTTGGTTTTTAAGTTCACCCTCGTATTTCACATTGACACCCGGAGGGGGCGGATTCTCTGCAACCCATTGTTGAATTTCTGTACCAATCGTACCGGAAGGCACACCCAATACTTTTGAGTTCACTTTCACTGCCGGAAGTCGATCTGCGCGCTCCAATCGAGATGGGCCTGTAGTGGGCACAATAGTAGCAAATTGACTGATTTTGATCAAGTCACCATCATTATTCGCTACTGTTAGATTGGCAATATTACTAGCATTCTTTCGATCAAATTCATCCAGTACGATATTAATATCATATTCATTATTGCCATCTCTATACTGTACATCGGTATTACCATTGAATGCCGTTTGAAGCGTAGCGCCCACCGAAGCTGTCGTCAAACCAAACTCTGCCATGCGAAGGCGATCAATCTGGATGTTTAATTCAGGGCTACCTTCTTCAAGCGAATTTTCTGGTTGCAATGTACCTTTAATGGTTTTTACTTTTTCAAGCAATTTATCAGCATAAACCTTGGCATTTTCGAGTTCAGCACTACTCACGATCACCTGGATTGGGTCATCGTTTGCACCGCCACCCACGAAACCAACTTCAGCAGAGGTAACTTCTACCCCAGGCAGTATCTGCTCGAGCTTATTCTTGGCCTGGAAAGCATAAATAGGTGTAGAAACGCTTCTTTCTTCCTTACCTACCAGTTTTACCTGCATTTGTGCCAGGTTAGCGCTGGCTTGCGCCCCAAAGCTACCTGTTTGCGTACCTACGGTTGTAAACACGCCCGTTACTTCTGGTTGGTCAAATAAGTATTCCTCTACTTTTTGGGTCGTATAATTCGTCTCTTCTATGGTTGCATCTTTTGGCAATTCCAATTGAATAATAAATTCGCCCTGGTCGCTGGCTGTAAAGAATTCAAAACCGATATAACCATTCGCCAACAACATAAATGATGCTATAAAAAGTACAAAGGACACTATAAATGCTAATGCTATGCCATACCAACGCAACATCCAGCGCAGAATACCAGTGTAAAGATTAGTCAACCGTTGCAACCCGCGTTCAAATGAACCAAAGATGATACCTGATAAAGTCTTATTATTTAAATGTTCTAATCGAGAGAAGCGCGCTGCTAATGCAGGTGTAATGGTATAAGAAACGAGCAAACTTACTAAGGTTGAAATGACCGTCACAATTGCGAACTGGCGCATGATATTACCTATAATCCCCGTCAAAGCCGCTAAAGGCAAAAACACGACTACAATCACCAAAGTAATCGATAAGGCTGCAAGGAAGATTTCGCGGCTACCTTCGAAGGCTGCTACTCGAGTCTTTTTCCCCATTTCCAGGTGGCGATAAATATTTTCCAATACCACGATAGAGTCATCCACGAGGATACCAATCACCAGCGACATCGCCAAAAGCGTCATCAGGTTCAAGGTATAATCCAACAAATACATCCCAAAAAGCGTAGTAATCAAAGATACGGGAATAGCGACCAATACAATCAAGGCATTGCGCAAGCTATGTAAGAACAACAGCATCACCGCTGCTACCAACAGAATCGCCAAACCCAAATCATGCACTACCGCATCCACTGCTTCCAGTGTAAAATCGGAGGAGTCGGTTGAAATATCAAACTTCAAGCCTTCTGCTTTATATTGTGCTTCCAGTTTTTCTAATTCTTCTTTTACTTTTGCACTCACCGCCACTGCATTCGCATCGGTTTGTTTCAATACATTCATCCCGATAGCTGTTCTACCGTCCACACGATTCAGCGTCGTTGTTTCCTTTTTCGTATCACTTACTTGTGCAATTTCATATAACTTGATCGAAGCTCCTTGCTCATTGGTAGATATAGATAAATTGCGAAGTTCCTCAACAGATTTGATTTTTCCTGCCAGGCGAATAAGCACCTGTTCTTCTGAATCCTTCACTTTTCCTGTTGGGAAGTCCAAATTAGCAGCTTGAATTGCCTGTTGGATTTCCAAGATGGACAAATCGTATTGCTCCAGCTTATTTTTATCAACGCTTACACGAATTTCGCGCTCTTCACCACCAATCAGATTAATTTGAGCAATCCCTTCTACCTGTGCGAGCGCCACTTTCACTTGGTTGTCCATCAAATCAAAAAACTTGGTTCCTTCCATATTGGAAGATGCACCAATATTCATAATCGGAAAGTCATCCGTAGAAAATTTGGAAATGATTGGTATTTCAGCATCTTCTGGTAGTTCGTTCTGAACCTGATCAAGCTTACGTTTTGCATCTTGCAAAGTCAAGTCAACATTGATCCCATCTTTAAATGTAATAATAACTAAAGAATAACTTTCTAAAGAAGTAGAATTGATATCGGTGATTTTTTCCAAACCAGAAACAGCGTCTTCTATCTTACGCGTTACCGAGCTTTCTACTTCACCGGGTGCTGCCCCTGGGTATAGCGTTGAAATGGTCAATACCGGCGCAGAAAATTTAGGAATTAATTCATAGCTTAATTGAAAGTAACTATATAACCCCAACAGCGTAAGTGCCGAGAACACTACTACCAGTAAGGACGGGCGATCTATTGATAGTTTTATCATGTCTTTATTTTTGGATTATCTGTTAACATTTATCAGGATTACTATCCTGTGCTAACAGATAAAAGTTAACCGACTTACTTAATCACATTTACTTCTGTACCTTCTTGCAAATTAATCTGACCAGAGGTAATGACTGTTTCACCTTCTGACAAACCGCTCAATACTTCTACCTTGTTGCCATAAACATTACCTGGCGTTACCTGGCGCAAAGAAGCTTTATTGCCACTCAATACAAAGATTTTTCCATCTTGTACACTCCCAACAAAAGCTTCGCGGGGCACGGCAATAGCAGCTACTGGTTTACCAGCGCTGAAGGTAGCCCTACCGTTCATCCCCGCTTTGAGATTACCAGGATTCGTAACTTTCAGCTTCACTGGAAAACGCTTGGAATCATCGGCTTTTACATCGATAAAACCTACAGAACCGGACATTTCTTTATTGCCAAAGACATCGGCAGTCAGATTGACGCGCTGCCCTGTTTTTACGGTTACTACCTGATCCTCAGTCAAATATACTTCCAATTCGATTGGATTGGTGCTCACCACATTTGCAATCGGCGCGCCCGGAGCAATGTAAGATCCATTTTCTACCATCATTTGATTGACCGTACCGGCCAAAGGTGATTTTAGGTAGGTGTCGTTGATCTGCTTTTGCAATGATTCGATCTGGATTTCAATACTTTCAACTCCCAACTTTGCTTCTTCATATTGTGTTTCTGTCACACCACCATCTTTCAACAAGTTTTGCATCCTTGCCAAATCTTTTTTTGACTTATCCAGATTCAAACGCAATGATTTCAATTGATTTTGTAATAATTGATTGTCAACAGTCAAAATTAACTGTCCTTCTTTTACATAAGAGCCTTCGTCAATTTTTAAGCTAGTGATCCGACCATTCACATCGGACGTCACTGTCAATTCTTTAGAAGGACGGAATGTTCCATTCACAATAAAATCGCTGGAAAAACTTTCTTTGGTGACTGAAGCAGTTGATACCGCTACTGTTGTGTTGCGCACTTGCGTGATTTGCGCTTTCTCTTCCATCGTTTCTTTATTATCCGATAAACGCCAGCTAATAGCAACTGCCGCTGCAACAACTGCCAGAAGAGTCAAGGTGATGCTGATGATACGTCTTGTATTCATTTTTTTGTTGTATTGGGTGTTAAAGTATTAAAGCGCTACGCATTATTAATTATGCTGATTTCAAAACTTCAATCATATCAAAGCACCATAAGACCATAACACTATTTAATTTATTTTAAAATAGAATTTAAGAGTGTTCCTTTGGAATTCAGTATATCAATCTCTGCCAATTTCAGCTGCAAAAGCGTGGTGAGATAATTGGTTTGAGCTTCGCGCATGGATGTCTCCGATTGCAGCACTTCTGTAATAGGCGCTACTCCTTCCCGGAAGCGATTTTGCGAAACGCGATAAACTTGCTCAGCTACCTTGCGGTTTTCATCCAAGGCGCGCAGATTGTTTATGTTCACTTGCAATTGCTGCAAACCTTGATTGTAAGCAAGATTTAATGATTGGGTTGTCAAGCGCCGTGTCTGTGCCAATTGTAATTGATCGACTTGCGCTTGCTGTATCTGCGCTTTTTTGCGAAAACCATCAAAGATTGGTACATTCAAGCTTAAACCAATCGAACCAAAATCAAACCATAATAAATCGCCGAATTTATCGCCCTGTGCCTGATAATTGTAATTCGCAAAAGCATTGATTGTTGGCCAATATCCTGCTCTATATTGCTCTACATTCAAATCATTCAATTCACCTTGTGTATCAAGAATAGCAAGGTCGATTTTCTGCGAAAAATCAGCAGAAAACATCTGCACATCGGGGATAGAATAAGCGGATTCATTGAGTGTGTCCGTCAGTGTAATCGGCGTATCCAGCGGCATTGCCATATAAAATTTCAAGGTTTGCTTAAGCTGCTCTACTTGAAGATCAAGATTTACGATTTGATTTTCCAGATTGATGCGGTTCACGCGCAACTGATCTACGTCAATTTGCTTGGCAAAGCCATTTTGGTATTGCTTTTCGGTGAGACCCAAAAGGCTTTTCACTTGATCCAGATTGGCTTGCAAGATATTACGCTGTTTTTGAGTCACTTGTATCGAATAGTACAATTGCGCAATATTATAAGCGATGTCTTCTTTCGTTTTGTCAACTTGTAAAGTATAGAGTCTTTTCAATTTGCGGGTAGCATCCAATCCAAGAAAGAAGGTCTTATTAAAAACTAACTGATTCACTTCTCCTGAGAATTGGGTATTCATTTTTGTACCAAATTGCACCTCTTGAAAACTGCCTTCCGGGCCGCCAAAAATTTCGCCGGGAATCAAAGATGTTGGCAATTTTAAGTTGTACGTGTAATTTCCGCTAAGATTGACTTGCGGCAAGCCTGTGCTGAGTACCTCTTTGATTTTGTAGTCATTTTTGCTGATGTCTAGCAAAGCGGTTTGTACCTGCGGACTGTTTTCGATTGCGAAGGTCGCGCAATCTTTGAGGCTCATGGGCTTTGGAGAATCCTGTGCTTTACCTATTGAAACAGTGAGTAATAAGGCAAGGCAAAATAATAATCGGAAATCCTTCATGATAACGAGTGATTTTAGAATTTTCGTTGTTTTGATTTTATCATTGAACAATTGGTCAACAATATTTTCTGCAAACAAAGCTTCGATTTTTTTAGTTCGGCTCAAAGCGAACTTTTTATCCAAAATTTTTTACGGTTCGTCGAAGTTTAATTATCCCTGGCAGATGCTGCTTGCTGCGCTGCCAATTTTTGCTCCCATTTTTCAAATAGCTTTGGCATTTCCTGTGACATAAATAGATGGAAATCAAAAATTTTGAGCAATCCTTCGTGAAACTCCTTATGCTTATTAGGGTCTCTGAGTTGTAAAGCTTCCATCAATACGCGATCCACTTCTGAAAAATCGGTCATCTTGCATTTCGCTTGTTCCAGCCAATTTTCTGCATTCAACTTAAAGTAGCGTTTCCGGTCTCCACTAAACGTGATGTATTCCACAATTCCTTTAAACATAAGCGAATTGAGCGCATGACTGATAGAACTTTTGCTTGCGCCCAAAAATTCTTGTATAGCGTAGAAGGTCTGCTGAGGAGGATCTGCCAGCAATAAAAATCCCAGCACCCGCCCGATCATTGGCGCCAAGCCCGTTTTGTCAAAGGCTACGCCAATTTCCTCTACTTTCTGTTTTAAAAATGTTGAAGAAGGCATTTCTTCCCTTTCTTGTTGCATCCTGTCTGTCTATTTTTTTGTTAGAAGACAGAAGTCAGAGTAAAGAAGTCAGGATTTAATCAGGGACTGTCTGACATCTATTATCTGGCATCTGGCATCTTTTCAAAGGCAAATTTAATTTGTTTTATTTGGTTCTGCAACAACCGAACTAAACAAAGTGTTTAATTTTAGATGAATTTTTTTATTTTAGTTTTATAAAACCCTTAAAAATCAGGGGTTTTTGAAAAAAAAAATTGCAAAAAACTTTCTCAGATCGTGAAACAAAAGAAAATTTGTGCAAGTAATGTGATTTTCTACGAAATCATCTTTTTATTCGATGAATGCTACTAAGTATTCAGGTGTCTTGTGGAAAATGCTGTTTAAAAAGCTGACGAATAAGGGTGCATAAATACTTTAAATCTTGTTCAAATTTGTATAGTCTTATCTTTGCGCAATAGCTCAAAATAAAATATGGAAAACCGAAAAATATTGCTGATTGACCAACCCCACGTTTTTCTTGAAGAACGTTTGATCGAATCGGGCTTTGAATTGCTTCGCTTTTATAAAGCTACACAAGAGGAAATTTGGCAAGCACTACCTGAGTGTTTTGGGGTCATAATGCGCAGCCGCTTCAGTGCGGATCAAGCATTCATAGATCAAGGCAAAAATCTTCGATTCATTGCCCGCGAAGGGGTAGGGGTGGAGCATATTGATGTGGCTTATGCTGAAGGCAAAGGTATTCAAGTATTCACTTCGCCCGAAGGCAGCCGCGATACTGTAGCTGAACACACAATGGGCTTACTTTTGACTTTGATGAACAATCTTGCTCGTGCCGATCGCCAAATTCGCAATGGAGCGTGGACGCGTGAAGGCAATCGCGCTATCGAAATCAAAGGCAAAACCCTTGGTATCATTGGCTATGGCAATATGGGTAGTGCACTTGCGCAAAGATTAAAGGGCTTTGATACTAAAGTAATCGCTTATGATAAATTCAAAAAGACTATGCGGATGAGAATGTAACCGAAGTTGAGTTGGAGACTATTTTCCGCGAAAGTGATATTGTAAGTTTACATATTCCGTATTCAACAGAGAATCATTATTTTATAAATGACGAATTTCTAAGCAAGTTCCAAAAGAATATTTTTCTGGTCAACACCGCGCGCGGTTTGATTTTGAATACTGCTGACTTAGTAAAGCATTTAAAAAGCGGAAAAGTGCTCGGCGCAGCGCTCGATGTGCTGGAATATGAAGAAACATCTTTCAATTTTTTGAAATTTGATCAACTGCCAGAAGCCTTTCAATACTTGATTCAAGCTGAAAACGTAGTGCTTTCGCCACATATCGCAGGTTGGTCGGTGGAGTCAAAGCTGGGCCACGCCCAGGTTTTAGCTGAAAAAATTGGGAAACGCTTTGGCGATTCCTTAGCTTGATTAATCTGATGACTTTGGAGTCACCAGATTAGTCAAAATGCACACCTACCTAATCTTTGGTATTTGCCTCTACCTAATTCTTACCTATTGATTTTCACTAACTTTTGCGATTGCGCAGAAGCTTATTCTGCTGTACTTTTGACCTATCTTTAGATTTTGTCTAAATAAAAACAAAAGAATGAATAAACTAATACTCACTATTCTTGGACTTTGCTCGACCGTTATTACCATCTTTGCTCAAGATTATGTACAAGTCGCTGTTGGCGCGGGTTATAGCAAGCAAGCCTATTACCGCCTCTCCGATGATGCAGTCACCCAAATTGCGAATGAAAGCTGGGATTTGGCTTTTTCTACTACCGGCACGATTGATGTGGGCATTTCTGTGAATGAGTCAACGACTTCGGTTACCGGCGCTCCAGCTCCAGAGTTGGCTTTATTCTTGACTTCTGCGACTAATTTCGCTGAAACAATCGACACCAGTAAATTTGTAAAACGATTATATAATGATGAAACTTCCTGGACAGAGGGCGGTGCGCTAAATATTATTGCCGACCCTGAGAATCCCTTTGATTTTGGTTGGGGCTTGTATAATTTATCGAATCATACTTTGACTGGCAATCGCATTTTTGCTGTTAAGCTTCGGGATAATACCTATAAAAAATTCATCATAGAATCCTTTGCCGGTGGTGCTTACAATTTGAAATACGCCAATTTTGATGGCTCTGAAGAAAAAACAGTCGCTATTAAAAAAGGAGATTTCTCCGGCAATCCAATAGCATTATTTTCTTTTGAAACAGGTGAAACCCTCGCCCCGCTTGGCGCTTGGGATTTGATGTTTTGTCGCTATGTCACTCCATTGGATGACGGCGCAGGTAACATATTAGATTATCCTGTAACGGGTGTTCTCTCAGGGCACAATGTAGAAACGGTAGAAGTAAAAGGCATTGATCCTAATGCAGTTACATATAACACTTATGTCGATAGTTTTCAAACCAAATTAGACATCATCGGCTACGATTGGAAAACCTTCAGCTTTACCCAGGGTTGGGTGATCCCGACTGACCTGGCTTATTTTGTAAAAACTGCTGAGAATCGCATTTACAAACTCGTTTTTGTTGATTTTGAAGGTTCTACGACGGGCATCAGTACTTTTGAAAAAACAGATTTGGGTATTTTATCTTCGGTTAATAATCCGAATAGTAATTTTAAAGAAGCCACTGTATATCCCAATCCAAAAGTGAGCGAAGCAACCCTCGCTTTCACTTTGAAACAAAATCAAAACAATCTACAATTAGCCGTTCGGGATTTGACTGGTCGCATGATCTGGAATACGCTGGTGGACGGAAATCAAGGCTTGAATGCTATTCAACTGCCCAGTATGAATTTGCCACAAGGCATGTATTTATTGAGCGTTGGCAGGGGTAAAGATAGTATTACTTTAAAGTTAATCCAACAATAGTATAAAATACATCATAATTATGATAAAAGAAACAATAACATTACAATTGGAATATCAGCAGTTCAAAAAAATGAAACCGCAATTGCATATTCGTGATGCCGCTATTGAATTGAAAGTCAGTGAATTAGAATTACTCGAACTCAGTCTCAGCGATGGTGTTGTACGCCTCGAAGGCGATTGTAAAGCGATATTGAAAGATATGAAGCAATTCGGTTATGTAATGGCTTTAACGCGTAATGAATATGCCGTGCACGAACGTAAAGGAATTTATGATAATATTTCCTTCATGGCAGAAGGTAAAATGGGTGTGGCGGTAAATCCTGATATTGACTTGCGCTTTTTTATGACAGAATGGCATTATGCGTATGCCGCTAAGGTTCAATCTGGTCTGAATAGAACATTATATAGTTTTCAGTTTTTTAATGATCGGGGTCATGCGATTCATAAAGTTTATTTAACTGCTAAATCCGAACCGGATGCATATAATGAAATTGTAAAGAAATACCGCGCCCAGGATCAAACTACGCCAACGATTGTAAATAAAAATCCAGTTGCTAAAGAAGACGCGCTTCCAGATCATGATATTGATGTAATAAATTTTCAGCAAGATTGGATTAATTTACAAGATACGCATGATTTCTTTGGTATGCTAAAAAATCATAAAGTAACGCGCACGCAAGCCATGCGCCTTGCGCCCGAAGGCTATACGCGTCGCCTTGATAATCATGCTATTGTAAAAATGTTGGAACTCGCCTCTGAGCGTCAGCTACCGATTATGATATTTGTTGGGAATGACGGATGTATTCAAATTCACACCGGACAAGTAAATAAAATTGTGCCGATGGAAGGCTGGATCAATGTAATGGATTCGGAATTTAATTTACATTTAAAATTAGGTGGCATCGCCGAAATCTGGGAAACGCGGAAGCCGACCAAAGATGGTATTGTAACTGGTATTGAAGTGTTTGACGCTGAGGGTGAATTGATTGTGTATTGTTTTGGCAAACGCAAACCGGGTATTCCTGAATTACAAGCGTGGCGTGATTTGGTGAGCGAGTTATAAAATGGTACGCTGATTTTTAGGATAATTATAATTTTAACTGATTATGATATATCACCCAATTATTAATAAAATGAAATGGAAATTATTTGTTTTAACCCCAGTTTTGTTATATGGTTTTGTAAAATTAACTGCTCAACCTGCTGATACGGATTCTATTAAGTGGTTTTTAGATTTGGATGACGTGGTGGTGACCGCACAATACACACCTACGGATAGCCGAAATGCGTTATATAAAATTCGTACCATTAAGCGGGATGTAATAGAGCAACGCGGCGCAATAAATTTGGGGCAATTATTAAATCAGGAACTAAATATTCGCATTTCGCAGGATTTGATTTTGGGTAGCAGCTTAAGTTTACAGGGCGTGAGCGGTCAGAATGTAAAGATTATGATTGATGGTGTGCCTGTAATTGGCAGGGTAGGGGATGATATTGATTTGAGTCAGATTAATTTGAGTAATATTGAGCGGGTGGAAATGGTGGAAGGCCCGATGTCGGTAAATTATGGTACAAATGCTTTGGGTGGGGTTATTAATTTAATTACAAAAAAATCGCAGCTAAATCGCTATGATACACAATTAATTAGTCAATACGAAAGCATAGACGCTTTGAATTTGAATGCGCAATTGGGCACAAGATTAACCGATAAATTATTACTTCGTTTTGATGGCGGATATAATAAATTTGAAGGATTTAATGCAATTGAACCAACCGATAGTTTATTTACTCGTACATTTCAATGGAATCCAAAGGAACAATGGTTTGTAAATGGAATGGCGCGTTATGATATTGGCGAAGATCAATATTTACGTTATTCGGCGGCTTATTTTGATGAAGACATCACAAATTTAGGACAGTTGCGCCGCCCACAATTTAAACCTTATGCGTTTGATGATTATTATTACACCACTCGTTTTGATCAATCTTTAGCCTACGAGGGCAAATTTTTGAGTAATCTTTTTTGGAATATTACATCAGGGTATAATACTTTTCGACGGCAGAAAAATACTTTTCGCTTGGATATAGAAACGGATGAGCAAACTCAAGTGGCAGGCGAACAAGATACGACCAAGTATAATGCATTGGTTTTCAGACCTGTACTGGCAAGTCGTTTTGCAAATAGTAAATGGAATTTTCAGGCTGGTTTAGATATTAATTATGAAAATGGCTACGGACAGCGTTTCAACGACCCCGAAGCTGAAAAAGCGCGTTATAGTAAAATTGCCGATTATGCTGGTTTTATTACATTGCAATATCAACTTATTACATCTTTACAAATTCAGTTGGGCGCACGCGGAGCTTATAATACGCGATTTGAGGCGCCTATTGTTCCATCATTACATATAAAATATGATATAAATAAAAATTGGCAATTACGCGCTTCGTATGTAACTGGATTCCGCAGTCCTTCGATTAAAGAATTGTTTTTTTATTTTGTAGATGCGAGTCATTATATCATCGGAAATCCTGATTTACAGGCAGAAACATCTGATAATTTTCAGTTAGTTGTAGATTTTGATAAAGAATGGAATCAGCATCGTTTACAATTAACACTCACCGGATTTTATAATGATATTCGGAATAAAATTGATTTATATGATTATGTAGTGGTAGATGGCGAGCTTGTACCGGCGGCTTCCCTGGGACAGATCTCTACACAATATGCTTATTTTAATCAAGATCGATTCAAAGCTTTAGGAAGTAATATCCGATTAAATTATCGTATCAAAAACCTGGAAGTCGCGGCTGGCGTGGCTCCCACGGGGCGTTACAATCCATTATCTGAAACCGAAGAGGTAGATACTTACACTTTTGCAACGGAAATTAATGGACAATTAAGTTATCATTTTACAAAAATCGACTTACGCACGGCTTTCTTTACAAGATATAATGATAAATTTATTCGTTATTATCAAACACTTGACAATGAAGGCAATACGATAACCGCACAATCCATTCAGGATGGCTTCGTTTTGGCTGATCTTACCTTGATTAAATCTTTCTGGAAAAATCGCATTCAATTAACGGGCGGTGTAAAAAATCTGTTCGATATTCGTAATGTAAATACCCTTGGTATTCAGGGTGGTGCGCATAATGGCAATAGTAACTCCACCCCGGTAGCAACAGGAAGGAATTATTTTGCAAGACTGGCTTGGCATTTTGATTGGAAATAAGTACCCAAATTATTCCGGTAGCTTTGCTAGCCAACCCATACACTTGTGAAAGAAGTCCGGCTTCACGTACATCATTGGGCAACCCCCTGGGATAACTTCGATGCCAAGCTTTTTAGCGGTTTCAAAGGCTTTCGCATCATAACTGCCCGGTCCCATGCCCGTGTGCATCCATACCTGGGCGATGCCGCGTGCTGCACAATCGCGTACCGCTTGATCCGTAGCATTTGCAGGGGTGCAAAGCACTGCTCCTTCTACGGGTTCAGGAATAGATTTTACATCCGAATAGCAAGGTACATCCTTAATCGCCTCGGCCTTGGGGTTCACCGCAAAAACCTTGTATCCATTATCTTTTAGCTTTTTGTAAATGGCATTCGCAGGTTGATTGCCTTCGCTCGAATAACCCAGTACTGCAATATTTTTCAATTGAAGAAAAGCTTCAATCTTTGATTTATAGACAGCATTCATGGCAGTTTCTTTTGATTGGGCTACTAATATACGCCCAATCAAATTCCCTTTTGCTGATGTTACTCATCCTTGGAAAGAGATTTTTGTCAAAGATTTGTTTAGCAATAACTTTGCTTAAAAAACATTATATTTGTTGTACGTTGAAAAGTAAAGAATGAAAGCTATAGAACTCAAGAAACGGCGCATCTCGGTGGCAGATTATCATAAAATGGCAGAGGTAGGCATCTTGCCGGAGCGCGGCGTGGAATTAATCAATGGTGAAATCATAGAAATGAGTCCAATAGGCAGCAAACACGCAAAAGTCGTCAACAAACTGAATCAAATACTGAGTGTTGCGCTTAATAATAGGGCGATTGTGAGTATTCAAAACCCCGTCATAGCAAATGATTTTTCCGAACCCGAGCCGGATGTAGCAATTTTAAAATACCGCGAGGATTTTTATGAAAATGAACATCCCCATGGACAGGATGTACTGCTCATCATCGAAGTAGGCGATAGTTCGATCGCTTATGATCGCAAATTCAAGCTTCCACTCTATGCAGAGAGCGGCGTTCCAGAATGCTGGCTCATTGACCTGGAGAAAAAAGAAATTCATACGCATTGGCAGCCAATTGATGAAGCTTACAAATTCAGGGAATTAGTACAACTTGGCGAAATCGCCAAAGCCCAATATTTTGATCTTGACTTGGATACTGCCCAGCTTTTCAAATAGACTACTTGTCTTGGCTTACTTCATAGCCGCCAGCACTCTTTGCACCAATCCATCCTTTTCATTATTCTTAATCCAGCGGGCTACAATGACCAGATCATGGTCTGGATCGACATAGACTATGTTTGTACCGTTGCCTAAGTGGAAAAAAGCAGTTTCGGGGGCGCTTGGCATCTCCTTCTTGCCGGTATTGAGAAACCAGTTCATAAAACCATAGCTCGTATTGGCTGGGGTAGGGGTGAGGGCCATGTTCACCCAGTTATCCGATAGGAGTTGCTTGTCCTGCCATCTTCCGCGACGCAGCGTAAAGTAACCAAAACGCGCCATATCCATTGCATTAATGAACATACCGCCACCCCAGTGTCCGCCGCCGCCTACCGCTTGCATCATCTGCCCGTCTATAATCACCCAGGAATTATCATAACCCATCCAGCGCCAGGTCGGTGAAGCCCCGATGGGATCCATGATATTTTCCTTCAAAACCTGCGGCAATGGCTTGCGCCAAACATTCAGCGCTGCCAAAGCCAGCACGTTCACACGCACATCATTGTATTCGTATTCCGAACCCGGTTCTTTCAATTCGCGGGGATTCCACTTCGTCACGTCCCGGTCGGGGCGGTCGGCCCAGTCGGGCTTGCCCCAGAGCGTTCCTTCCCAATTACTCGTTTGTCTTAGAAGATGATCCCAGCTTATTTTTTTATTATGATCGGTTGCAAACAAATCCATTGTCTGCGGTTCACCGATTTTGGAGGCTCGAAAATCGCCGGAAGTGGGTTCTAAAGTAACCACCGGGGCCATATAAGGATACACCTTGTCGTTTACACTCTTAATCAAGCCTTTATCAACGGCCAAACCCACAGTTGTAGAGAGAAAACTCTTGGTTACGCTGAACGTCATATCCACCCGATCCACATCGCCCCATTCTGCAACGATATAGCCCTTATATACGATGATGCCCGCTGCTGCACCGCGCTCCTTGAAAGGGCCTACGCCCATCCCAAAGGGTTCACGCCCAAAACTTTGGTAATGCGCGACTTCCAGATTCTTTGGCGTAGTGCTCTCCTGGGCTATCGCAAAGTCAATCGCCTCCTGTATTTTAGCAGGATTCATGCCCATTTGCTCCGGCGTGCGGTGCTCCCAGGCATCGCCCGGGCCGGGATAGTAAATGGAGGCAGTTTTTTGAGCAGATAAAGCTATGGTAACAAAAAAAGATAGGCTAAGGAGTAGCAGCTTTTGCATAATGGGTTTTTGGATTGGACATTTAAATAAAAAAGAATTTTCCTGAAGAGGAAAAGTTAGAAAATTAGAATTTCTAAGCTTCATATAAGAAGTTTATTGTCCTTTCAATGAAATTAAGATTCTGTTAAATGCATCCTAGATTCATCAAATCGAACTAATCAAAATAAATTCTTATCTTAAATAGTTAGAAGATTTCCAAAGTAAGTAATTCAACTATATATCTTTAAAAGCAAAAGGGATTTTTGATTAAAGTAATCATAATCTGTCCATAATGACCAACGGATGATTATATGCCCAACTCATAACTTCATTATTGTGTATTTCAACTCGTAGAGAAATAATTAGTTTAAATAAAATTCAAAGATTCTTTTATTTACTTATTTTTCAGCAATTTTTCTTTCTCTTTTCAATACTTGCCACTTAAAATAGCACTTTATTTCAAATTTCAAAATTGCGCATGATTTCTCCAAGATTAAGATATGTCAACAAATTGATCATCCAGCAATGCTTTTGCTCAAAATCAAAAATAGGACTGCATATAAAATCCTTGAAAATGAAACCTTATTTCAATAGAGGTATTTTTTTTTTTGATTTCATAACTATATTAATCCTTCAATGGAAAAGCCATATAACTTGATCTTCTTCCCATTGATCTTTATAATTGTGCAAATTAGAAACCTCATAAATTGAAAAGTTCACATGAAAATTTTACCTATTATATTTTTGATTTTGTATCTTCTTTTCTTGTAAGCTTTTTTCATTAAATTCTTCTTTAAAGTTAAGTAATCATCTTGCCAGGTAATTCATTTAATTCTTTAAAAGACTCTTTTTTCATTTGTAGATTTAATAATTCATATTTTTAATAAAATCTTTAAATAGTTAGCATGTGTAAAATTATTTTTTGGTAAGATTTTCTTCAAAAGAAAAAAACAAGCCCGCCTACCAAACGGCAGACGGGCGCTCCTATTCACTTTTTCACCTTTACTATACGTGGCGTGTCGTTTACCTCGAAGCCCCATTCGCCAAGCTTTTTGGGCGTCTTTTTGAATATGGCTTTCAAGAGGTCGCGGGTGCGCTTCACCAAGCCATCCAAATCACCGATGATCTGGTCGCGCTCGCGGTAAGCTTGCTCTGCCTTGCGGGTGTACTCTTCCGCTTCGTTATGCTTGATAAGCGCTTCCTGAATCTTGGGTCCGTACTCGTCCCAGGGATCATCCGTAATGGCGTGCAAAGGACTCGTTTTGCCATCGGCCTTGTGTCTGGCGTAAATCAAGCTTGCCAGACTGATTAACTCGCCTACATTGGTAGGAATCACAATACGAATAGAAATTGACTTCATAGCTGTGATAAATTTGTTTATTAAAATGAATAAAATACCGTTTTGTATTTGTGTTTATTTGTAGGCTGAATATTTTTACAATAGATCAACAGACCCATTATAAGTATGGGTGACATACGTCACGGCAGTTTGTGTTATTTTGTTGGATCGGTAAGCCTTTGGATGTGTAATTCAATTGGCATAAAAGCCAGCGTAAAATTAATATAAAGAAAGGAAAATTGCAATAGGGGCAAACAAATTTAATAAGGAGTCTTTATTTTTTGTTTTATTGGTTAAAAAAACGTTCAAGTAGCCTCCTAAAACGTTCAAATAGCCTCCTAAAACGTTCAAGGAGGTCTTAGAATATTATAGAAGGGTGCTAGAGAACGCTCGGATAGGGTCTTAGAACGTTCAGGAGGGTCTTAGAACATTCCAGAGGGGTAATAGAACGTTCAGGAGGGTCATATAACATTCTATGAGGGTAGTAGAACGTTTTAGAAGGGTCTTAAACTATTCTGGGAGGGTTTTGTAACGTTTTAAGAGGGTGCTATAATGTTCTAGATGGGTACTTGAACGTTCTAAGAGGGTATTGTGACAGTTTAAATGCAGTTCGATGCTTAGAAGTTTCAATATACACTTGTTTGCCAAACCTATAAGGTTTCTGAAAACCTTATAGGTTTTATATCTTTGTATAATATTTTAAACTATCTTTATATTATATGCTTCAATTACTTAAAACCAATTCTGAGCACCCGGATTTTATAAGCCTTGTAAAGCTACTGGATGCGGATTTGAAAGAAAAAGACGGGGAAGATCATTCGTTTTATGCGCAATTCAATAAGATTGATCTGATTCGCCATGCGGTGGTTGCTTATTGGGAAGGCTTACCCGTGGGATGCGGCGCTATTAAAGCGTTTGACGCTGATACGATGGAGGTAAAGCGGATGTATGTAGCGCCGGCATTTAGAGGGAAGCAGGTCGCAACAAAGATTTTATTGGAGTTAGAAAATTGGGCGAGAGAACTCGCCTTTACGCGCTGTGTCCTGGAAACCGGCAAGCGACAACCCGAAGCGATTGCGCTTTATACCAAAAATAATTATGTAATAATACCAAATTATGGGCAATATAAAAACGTGGAAAATAGCGTTTGCTTTGAAAAATGATATTATAATTACATGATAATGATGTATCATGAAAGAAAAACAGCCCATCATAATTCTGGGTAGCGCCCGCAAGCAAAGCGACACGCGAAGGTTATTGGATCGGCTTTTGGTGATTTACATTATCCGATTATTGATTTACTGGATTATACAATTTATCCTTATGATTATAAAGCTAATTATCCTGTAGATGATACTTTTATAAGTATTATTGAAAAAATCTTTACATACGATGTAATAATCTTCGCAACGCCTGTCTATTGGTACTCAATGAGCGCGCAGATGAAGGTTTTCTTTGATCGCCTGACCGATTTGGTTACTATTCAAAAATCTTTTGGTAGAGAATTGAAAGGGAAAAGCAGTTTTCTGATCGCCATCGGTACAGATGAAACGCTGCCGGAAGGATTTGAAATCCCTTTTCGATTAACTTCGGAATATTTTGATATGAATTTTATAATGTCTTATTATTGCCAGGTAAATAACTTGACTACATCTTTACAAGATGCAAAGATCATTATCGAACAAATAAAAGCCAGCGTTAAGCAATAGTAATCTTCATCGAAAACGCAGAGACGCTGTATCTGTAATGCTTTTGAGTACGACATTGTCAATACGATGCTTGCGTCCGCCGCGATAATATTCGAGACTGACTCGGTCGCCAGGGCGGAACAAAGCTACTTGTTCTTGTAATTCCGGCATAGAAGCAATTTTTGCACTATTTACACTTATTATTACATCTCCGGCCCGCAGCCCTGCTTCAAAAGCGCTACTACCTTGATTGACGTTGGTTACATACACCCCTTCTACACTCGGCAATGACAATTCCGCAGCGATGCGGGAGTTGACATCTGCAATATTGACGCCCAAAACAGCGCGTTTTACCTCGCCAAATTCCCGGAGATCGTTCACTACTTTACGCACCAAATTGGATGGAATTGCAAAAGAATAACCTTCGTAGCCGCCACTTTCACTAATAATCGCGGTGTTGACGCCAATCAATTCGCCACGCGTATTCACCAAAGCGCCGCCGCTATTCCCAGGATTGACAACTGCGTCTGTTTGTATAAAAGATTCTATGGAATATTGCCCTTTTAAAATATTGATATTCCGGGCTTTAGCACTTACAATACCGGCAGTAATCGTAGAATTAAGATCAAAAGGATTGCCAACGGCCAAGACCCATTCCCCAACTTCGAGTCGGTCGGAATCGCCTATGGATAAAGCTTTCAAGCCATTATAATTGACCCGGAGCAAAGCCAAATCGGTGGTTTCATCAATCCCAACGACACGCGCAACCAAAGTTCGCTTATCTTGCAATACGACTTCAAATTTCTGACCATCCTCCACAACATGATGATTGTAATGACATAACCATCCGAAGAAATGACCACGCCAGAGCCGGAAGACATTCTATAACCGGTAGCGTTAAAAGCAGAAATACTTACCACTGCGCCTGTCACTTGTTTTGCAACACTTGTAAAATCTGGCAGCACGGCATTCGACCAGCCGCGCGGATTCGCATTTATTGGAGCGTTTTTTTCACTATTGACCAATTTCACGGGCAGGTTTGCAGCTATTTGCGTCGCATTATCGAGTTGATAAAAATGCCGACATAGAAAAAAAGTACAAATGGAGCTTAGCACAGCAATACCCACATATTGCAGGAGTATCTTCATAAGAACCTGTTTTTCAAATAATTAAAATGATTTTTAGCAGGGATTAGAAAAATCCCATTTGCAGCACGAGCAAATTACAGAAAATTTCTGAAATGCGCAGCACTGGATTTTAGAAAGGACAAGGAAACGGGCGTAAAGGTTGCTGTATAATTATTAAAAATATGTTTAAATAGATGTAATGACCAGAAGCCCGGCCCTTTCGCAGTCAGGCTTCTGGCATATAATACTTGATTAAAGTTAATTCCTCACTTTGTCTTTGTATTTTACCAACTGGCGCTTCAAGGTATCTAAAGCAGTATTAATAGAAGCTTCAAAGGTTTTCTGGGTTTCTTTGACGATCAGGGTTTCTCCGGGAACGTTGAGTCGCACTTCTGCAATTTTATCGCGCACCTGCCCGGAATTCTCCAGTTTGAGTACCACATGCGCCTCAATAATCCGATCAAAATAATGCTCCATTTTTTGCAGCTTTTGATCAATAAAATTGATTAATTTCTGGTCTGCCTTAAACTGTACTGCTTCGGTGTGTACTCTCATAAGCTTAATGATTTTTACAGTTAAACAATGTAATTATTCAGGGATAAGGATTGCTTTCAACTCTCAGTCCTTATTCCTGCTTGGCCTTTGGGTGTGCTTGTTCATAGACTTGTCGAAGTTTTTCAATAGAATTATGTGTATAGATTTGAGTTGCTGCCAGATTGGCGTGACCTAATAATTCTTTGATAGCATTGAGATCAGCACCGTGATCCGACAAATGTGTAGCGAACGAATGCCGCAGTACATGGGGGCTGCGCTGCTCGACTGTCGTCACCAACGAAAGATATCGCTTCACTATATTGTAAACCAATTTTGGGTACAAAGGAGTTCCTTTATCTGTCAAAAAAAGATGTGTATCAGCATTTGGAAATGTTAATTTGCGAATATCAAGATATTGTAATAATTGTTTGCGAATCGATTCCCCAAATGGAATGAGGCGCTCCTTATTTCCTTTGCCCAGCACCCGCAGTACACTTCGGCCCAAGTCAATATCTGTTGTTTTTAAATGAATCAGTTCTGAGCGACGCATGCCAGTGGTATAAAGCAATTCCAGCATAAAACGATCGCGCTGACCGCTATAATCGTTGGGAAATTCCACATTGGAAAAAAGCCGCTCCATCTCTTGTTCCTGCACATATACAGGTAAGCGCTTGCCCATCTGCGGGATGGTCACTTTTTGCATCGGATTTTCTTGAATGTGTTGATGCTTGAGTAAGAAGCGAAAGTACGTTTTGAGCGTTGATAATTTTCGGCGGGTAGAGCGCGGCGTAAAGCTTTGTTCGAGTAAATGAATTACCCAGGAGCGGATATGAAAATGCCTCACCTCCTCAGCGGAAGCAAGGCTATATATATCTTTCAGAAAAGTAAAAAACTGTTCAGTATCTTTCTTGTACGCCAGTACGGTGTGCTCGGAAAAACGCTTTTCGTATTGTAAATACTGCAAAAAGCTTGCTTGCATCATGTCCCACGATTTAAATCCTAACTCAAGGCTTATATGTTTCAATAATAAGCCTTTCCGGGACAAAGTCAATACCGCTGCAACAACTATTTTATTGTAACTCCGGCGAAATATGCTCTCCGTAAGTCTTTTCGCGGTATGCAGCTTTCAGCAATTCATTGCGACGCTCGACCGAAGGCTTGGTGAAATGTTTTCTGCGGCGCAGTTCTTTCAAAATGCCTGCCCTCTCAAATTTTCTTTTGTAATTTTTGAGCGCTTTGTCGATTGGTTCGCTGTCTTTTACATTGATAATCAGCATAAACGAAACAAATTTATTATATCAAAATTTAAACTCCCAACATTTTTTCGTTTGGGAACGCAAAGATAGAGAATCTATGGAAAATGTGCAATAGTTTTTTTGAAAAAGTAATGGAGTGATGTATGAATCAATTTTTCCTTTTTAACAGGAGCCTTGAACCGCCATCAAATTTTTCTACAATATCATATTGTTCTTGTAAAGCAGGGTAATCAGAATCAAATATATAATAAAAATCATAATTACCTGATGGTTCAATCTCTTTATTATATTCCGCCAATTTCAAATAAGGCGTTTTGCCTGTTTGGAAATAAAAATCAAAGAACGCTGAACATGCCCGCCTGTTTGTAAAGAAATTGTATTATTATTACTATTATTTTTTAATATTCCTAATACCTGAAAAGTATTCGCATCGTACCACCACTCGCGCACGCGATCATAACTAACCGTCCGCGCCATATGCCAAAGGCTAAAAACAAGCAATAATGTTCCGGCTATTTGTGTAATAAGATTTTTCGATTGCTGAATATGATATAAAACGGCGCTTATTAATAAAACAAAAAGCGGATAAAAACTCAACGCAGTGCGGGTAGTAAGATTTGGGGTTTTTAATATAATAGTTTGCATAATATTTACAAAAACGGTGAGTGCAAGCAAAGAAAATGCAATAAATACAGGCGTTTTGACAATTTCTTTCCAAGTGTGGCGACCCCAATAATACATCATAAAAGCGCCCGCTATAAAGAAAAATAATACGGCTATAATAGCAAAATATTCATGCGGAATATCGATCATTTTGAGCCGTAGCGCGAATTTTCAATCAAACTTATAATCGTATCTCGGAAGAAGCCATTGGATTGCCAGTACACAAACTGATCGGTGCTTTGCATTTTATGAATAGGTGTATAAATTAATAGTAAATAAATCAGATCAATACCAGCGAGAATACCGATTTTAGTAAAGAATTGCTTTGTGTTTTTATGATTTAAATAATCATTCCAGGCAAAAATAGCAATCATAGCAGTTACTGCACACCAGTAAATAAGCAATGTAAAATTGGCATAAGATGCTAAAATAGAAAACGCAAAACCCCACCAAACCGCCCGCCATTGTTGGGTTACAAAGCCTTTTAATAAAAACATTGCGGAGCAAAGCATTAGCGCATTCGACATTCCATAGCCCCGGCACAAGGAGAAAAAATCAAGTAAAAACGGATTAAATATAAAAAATGCCAGGCATCCCAGAAAGGGAAGTAAATGATTTTTAAATAATTGTAAACAAATATGATATGCCGCATAAAAATAAAGCGCAAAAGATAGCATATTTGGCAGACGGGCTGCCCATTGTTCCTGACCAAAAATATTCATACTCAGCTTGGTCAATAAAGTATTTAAAATATGATTGCCGGGCCAGGGGTCGGGATACATCATAATTTCCCAAACATTATATGTGTAATAATGTAAAATAGTTGATAATTCATCATGTGTAATAGGAATCGCAAAAGCCTTGTAAATAATGAGCGCCCAGGCAATGAGACCCAGTAATAAAGATAAAATCAAGCGAATTATGTTATGTGACTGCATAAATATTTTATAATAATTAGGCGAAAATAAGGTTTCCGGCGCTTATAAATCGTTTTTTAATTCATCCAATCGCTCTTTTTCTTTTTTGCTGAGGCTGTTCATGCCATGCTTGCGGATTTTTTCTAATAATTCGTCGAGTTCTTCTTCTTTATCTTTGCGGGTTTGGCTTTTTATAGAGCGGATTTTAGCCGTTTTATTTTGCACAGATTTTACATTTTCACCCCAATATTTATCAACCATTAAAACCGCCGGATTTCGCACGATTAAAATTAAAAAAACAATAACGGGGATTAAAATTGCCAAAATGATCCACCAGTTTTCTTTTATTACCCAGGGCGCCATAATTAAAGTAACCAAAACCCCTGTAATAGCGCCGCCCAAATGCGCTTCATGCCCAATGTTATCACTTTTATTTTTAATGCCAAAAATAGAAATGATTATAAATAATAATCCAAAAAGCCAACTTTTAATAGGGATTGGAATAAGAATCAAAGAAATACTACCCTCCGGAAAAATAATGATAGAAGACATCACCACCCCGCTGATCGCGCCGGAAGCACCAATGGCGCGGTAATCGCCATGATGACGATGAATCCAGAGCGCGAGCAGGCTGCCGCCAAGCATACTGACAAAATACAATAGAAGAAATTTCAAGTATCCAAATTCCTCTTCAAGCGACCAACTAAAGGACAGCAGCGCGATCATATTAAAGCCGAAGTGAATCCAATTGGCGTGCAGAAAACCAGAAGTAATAAGGCGTTTGTACTCTTTACCTATTAAAATTTTGTCCACTTCAAATAAATATTCTTCAAAGAAATGATTATCTCTGAGTCCTTTATATGAAGTAAAAAAAGTTAATATCATTAATATTGTTCCTATCGTTCCAGCGTCTTCCATAATTGGCTTTTAGCAATAAAAATAGTTTTTTTCGGGATGATTTCGATAAAAATGTGTTTACATTTATCATTGACCATTTATCATTGAATAAGATGTAAGGTTTATGTACTTTTGCACCGTTTTTATTTTGGGAGGTCAGATTAGAGAAGACGAAAGGCAGAAAACATTATATTTTATTATAAAAATCTGACATCTGGTATCTAAAAAAAGTATATGGTTTATCTGACTAGAAGGGAAACGTTTAATGCGGCGCATAAGCTTTGGGTGGACGCCTGGAGCATAGAAAAGAATCTGGCAGCCTTTGGCAAATGCGCCAACAAAAACTGGCACGGGCACAACTATGAGTTGTTCGTCACGGTAAAGGGCAAGCCCGATCCGGTGACCGGTTTTGTAATGGATGTAAAGAAATTGAGTAAATTAATAAAAGAAGTAATAACGGATAAAGTAGATCATAGCAATCTCAATCTGGACGTTGAGTTTATTCCCAAAGGGATGCAGCCGACCACGGAGAATCTGGCGATTTTGTTCTGGCAGCAGTTGACGCCACATTTGGAGGGATGTCAATTGCATTGTATCAAACTTTGTGAAACAGAAAATATTTACGCCGAATACTTTGGGGAATAATAGATTTAAACTGAATGGATAAGCCGTTGTTATTTATTCTATTGCATGACCAATTTACTAACCATGTCGTACCAAATTAGCGAAGAATATAACAGCGCTACCTTAGCGAAATTGATAAAAAGCTACGAAACCATTCTCAAAAATATAGGTGAGGATATTGATCGGGAAGGTTTAATGAAAACGCCCGAACGCGCTGCCAAAGCAATGCAATTTTTGACGCAAGGTTATGACCAGGATGCTGAAGAAATCTTGCGTTCGGCGATGTTTCGGGAGGATTATAGCGAAATGGTTTTGGTCAAGGATATTGAGCTGTATTCTTTATGCGAGCATCATATTCTGCCATTTTTTGGTAAAGCCCATGTGGCTTATATTCCGAATGGTTATATTGTGGGCTTGAGTAAAATCCCAAGAGTAATTGATGTATTCGCGCGACGTTTGCAGGTACAAGAACGCCTTACGCATGAAATATTACATTGCATTCAAGATACGCTCAATCCTTTAGGTGTAGCAGTAGTCATTGAGGCGCAACATATGTGCATGATGATGCGTGGTGTACAAAAACAAAATTCTTTGACAACAACCTCAGCGTTTACTGGTGAGTTCAGGCGGGTAGAAACGCGCAGCGAGTTTCTGACGCTGATTGGATCGAATTTGCATTAATCAAGTTGAGATGTTCAGGAGCTTATGAGTTGAGTTTAAACTCCTCAACTTTCTAAACCCAATATATGAAATCATACATTTTTCCGGGGCAGGCTTCCCAATTCGAAGGCATGGGAAAGGATATGTACGAAGGCTCCGAATTAGCGAAAAACCTGTTTGAACAGGCCAACGAAATCCTTGGTTTCCGCATCACCGACGTCATGTTTGAAGGTACAATGGAAGACCTCAAACAGACCAAAGTGACCCAACCGGCGGTGTTTCTTCATTCTATCGTCAAAGCAAAATTAGCAGGCGACGCTTTCCAACCAGATGCCGTAGCCGGACACTCGCTGGGCGAGTTTTCAGCCTTGGTAGCTGCTCATGCGATGAGTTTCGAGGATGGTTTGAAATTAGTATATCAGCGCGCCCTTGCGATGCAGAAAGCTTGTGAATTGCAGCCCAGTACAATGGCTGCTATTCTTGGATTAGAAGATGAAGTAATTGAAAAAATCTGCGCCAGCATCACCGATGATATCGTTGTTCCTGCTAATTATAATTGCCCGGGGCAGTTGGTAATTTCTGGAACAGTGAGCGGCATCGAAAAAGCAGTTGCAAAACTCACCGAAGCAGGCGCTAAAAGAGCAATCGTATTGGAGGTTGGCGGCGCTTTTCACTCGCCCTTAATGCAACCCGCCCAAGATGAATTAGCCGCTGCGATTGAAGCAACGCTTATTAATACACCGATTTGTCCGATTTATCAGAATGTAAATGCCTTGCCAGAAAAGAATCCTGCTACCATCAAGCAAAATCTTATTACCCAACTCACCGCACCAGTACGCTGGACTCAAACGGTGCAAAATATGCTCAAAGATGGGGTGATGGAATTTATTGAAGTGGGCGGCACCGGCAAAGTGCTGCAAGGCTTTGTGAAAAAAGTAGAGCGGAGCGCTGAAACGAGTGCACTTTAGTGCGGGATTAATGGAATATTGGAGTATTGGAATGACAGAGCTTTACAATGCTCCATTATTCCAATACCCCAACATCATACGAATTATCTTCCAAAAAGGAAACCGACAGAAAACGTCCAACGTGAAGGCGTATCCGCAAAATCAAATTGCTGATCACCAAAACGAATGTGATCACCATATTTCTTGAAATTACCTTCGTAGCGCACATCCAGCATCAGATTCCAAATATCGAGTCCGGCACCTGCTAACCAACTCAGGGTCAGGTTATCGAATTTTTGATCATAATCCTGAAAGTCAAATAGATCCGAAGCGCTATCTATAAAAATATGCCCTTCCGGCCCGGCCATTAGGCGCAATGGGCCAAATTTATAACCCAATAGCACTGGAATGTCCACATATTGGAACTTCTCCTCTTTAATCTCTGTGATTTGACTGCTTAAATTCGTAACGTCGTATTCGGTGGTGCTAGAATTGAACAAAACCTCCGGTTGAAACAAGAAATTATTAAACTGCGCCCTGATGACGATACCGCCATGAATGCCGTATTTGGCTTCTTTGAATGCAACTTCCAGATCATCCAAGCCGCCGGGCCTGGTCACATTGAAATCTTCGGCATCTAATTGAGTTGTGCTCAATCCACCTTTAAGACCGATTTTCAATTGGCTGTAAGCGGGTACTGTAAATAGAATTCCTAATAGTACCAAGAAGATGATGTGTTTCCTGAACATAATTTTGGGTTTTTCGATTTAGAACGAAAATAAGATGCAAGGTTTATTTAAGCACCCTACAAAAAAAATGAAGTTAACAGAATTTTAACCCTGTTAGAATCATTTATCACTATTTTAAAATGGATTCAATGCTTGAAAGTTCATCCTGCGTAAAATGCAGATTTTGCAAGGCATCTAGATTGTTGTCCAATTGCTCGACCGAGCTTGCGCCAATCAAAACCGAAGTAATGCGCTTGTCCTTCAGCAACCAAGTCAAGGCCATTTGCGCTAAGGATTGTCCGCGCTGTTTGGCAATTTCATTTAATCTCTGAATTTGGCTGAGTCTTTCTTCTGTAATTTCAGTAGTTTTCAAAAAACCATGCGATTTTGCCGCTCTTGAATCTTCTGGAATCCCTTTCAAATAGCGGTCAGTGAGCATTCCTTGCGCCAGCGGCGAAAATGGAATACATCCTACTCCATGTTCTTCCAAAACATCCAATAATCCTTCTTCTACCCACCTTACAAACATAGAATACTTGGGCTGATGGATCAAGCATGGCGTACCCAAATCTTTCAAAATCTCAATCGCACGCTTCGCTTCTTCTGCTTGATAATTGGAAATGCCTACGTACAAAGCTTTCCCTTGTCGAACCGCAGCATCCAATGCCATCATGGTTTCTTCGAGCGGCGTATTAGGATCGGGGCGATGCGAATAAAAAATATCCACATATTCCAAGCCCATGCGCTTCAAACTTTGGTTCAAACTCGCCATTAAGTATTTGCGCGAACCCCACTCCCCGTAAGGCCCCGGCCACATCAGGTAACCTGCTTTTGTCGAAATAATCAACTCATCGCGCAGATAACCGGAGAAGTCTTTTTTGAGCATCCGACCAAAATTTTCCTCAGCCGAGCCAGGTTTTGGGCCATAATTATTCGCCAGATCAAAATGCGTGACGCCCCTATCGAAAGCCCGACGCACCATATTTCTACCATTTTCAAAAACATCCACCGAACCGAAATTATGCCACAAACCCAATGAAATAGCGGGCAAGAGCAAACCACTTTTGCCACAGCGATTATATTGCATTTGTTGATAGCGATCAGAAGCAGGAACGTAGCTCATTATCAGGGTTTTATGATGTTTTTAAAAATCGATATTTAGAACAGCAAAGATAAAATTTATCACACAGCAAATATTTAATTGCAAAATAAAATCAAAATGAAAGGGTAAGTTTGCAACAAATCTTATTTTTGGATAATTTACTAAATTTTAGTAATAAAATAATAAAGCCCCTTTTACCAATCACCCTTCCAGCCTTCTTCCAGCGCTTTTTGATATTTGGGCAAATCAAAACGATATAAATAAGGCGACTTGTGCGCACCGCCGCTTCTGCGCTCTTCCAGGCGTTCCAGAATACCATAAGCCAGCATCCGCTTATGAAAATTGCGACGGTCTAATTCTTTATCGAGAATGGTTTCATACAATTTTTGCAGTTCCGGCATGGTAAATTTTTCAGGTAGCAAATTCAATCCAACAGGTTGATAACTCAGTTGACGGCGCAGTGTTTGCAAGGCTTTTTCTGCAATTTCCTTATGATCGAATATCAATTCCGGCAATTCCTGCACATCCCACCATCGGCATTCATCTGTAAAAAAATCTGGCGTCGGCCTTACTTTTGAATATTCCACCAAAGCATAATAACCTACTGTCACCGTGCGATCGAATAATACATTGCCCGCCTCCAAATCAAACCCAAAATCTGCGAATATTGCTTGAAAATCAGTATTTTTTAATCTATCGGTTTCACCGAAAGTATAAAATTGTTGCAAAAAAACTTCCCGAAGCCCAGTTCGTTCCTCTAGTATGCGATATACTGCGGCTTGCACCGACTCATCTCGAAATACCCGTCCACCTGGCAAACTCCAGGTATGTGAATTTTTCCAATGCAGCAGCAAAACCCGCAGTTGATTTTCATGAAATCCAAAAATCACGCAATCAATTGAAACATGGGGTAGTACGCGTTCAAAATCCAATGATGGCTTTTCTTGCTTCATTTTGCAAAAAACGAATATTGTAGTTGTAATTCCTGCTAAATACGATAGAATTTTTATGTAAAAATAAAGATTTAAAAATCGAAATAATGCCAAGCCGAATCCGGCTTTCTTTAATGGTTTTGTTTTTCAAATATTTTTTCTGTTACCACTTTAATTTCCCAAACCTTTCTGTTTGATTTTTCCCTTTTTCGGTTTTATATTGCGTTTTCATTAGAAAGTGTAAAACGAACAAGAATTGAAAGCGACCGATATTTCCAATCCTGAATATTTCCACAAGGTAGTGGACTGCCAGTATGCCTGCCCTGCGCATACGCCTGTGCCAGAGTATATTCGCCTGATTGCAGCAGAGCGTTACACCGAGGCATATATTGTAAACTGGGAATCGAATGTATTTCCGGGGGTGCTGGGACGTACTTGTGATCGCCCCTGTGAGCCTGCCTGTCGCCGCGGACGCATCGAGGAAGAACCCGTTGCCATTTGTCGTTTGAAGCGCGTGGCTGCTGATAATAAAGGTGATATATCTTCATATCTACCTGAAATACCTTTAATTAAAAATGGTAAAAAAATTGCATTGATCGGTGCAGGGCCTGCTTCCTTAACTGTTGCCAGAGATTTGGCACCTCTGGGTTATGAAATTCATTTATATGATGATCAAGAGCTTGGCGGTGGCATGATGCGCAGTCAAATTCCGGCGTTTCGATTGCCAGAATCTGTTCTAAATGAGGAGGTTGGATATATTATCGATATGGGGATTCATACGCATTTTAAAACGTATGTGTCCAGTATGAAGGAAATTTTAGAGAAGGATTATGATGCAGTATTTGTTGGAACAGGCGCGCCACGTGGTGGTGACTTACCAAATTTACCTGGTCGCTGGGACGCAAAGGAACATGTTCATATCGGCATAGAATGGTTGGCGAATGTTGCATTTGGGCACATTGAAAAAATTGGCAAAAAAGTAATTGTACTTGGTGGCGGTAATACAGCAATGGATTGTTGTAGAACCTCACGAAGGCTTGGTGGTGAGCAAGTTACAGTGGTGGTGCGCAGTCCGTTCAAGGATATGAAAGCTTCGCCCTGGGAAATTGAAGACGCCATGCGAGAAGATATTCCGATTTTGAATAATATGCCGCCAAAAGAATTTGTAATTGAAAACGGCAAATTAAAAGGGTGTGATCTTTGAAAAAGTCCACGCCGTTTATGATGAAAATGGTCGCCGTTCCTTAGTTTCGACGGGCGAACCCGATGAATTTATCGAAGCGGATGATGTGATTATTGCTATTGGTCAAGAGAATGCTTTTCCCTGGATTGAGCGCGATTTGGGTATTGAATTTGGTAAATGGGAAATCCCCGTTTTAGATAAAGTATCTTTTCAATCAACGAACCCTAAAGTTTTCTTTGGTGGGGATTCGGCATTTGGTCCAAAAAATGTCATTACGGCCGTCGCGCATGGGCATCAGGCGGCTATTTCAATTGATTTATTTTGCCAGGGAGATAGTGTGCACAATCGCCCGGCGCCATTTACCAATTTAGTGAGCCAAAAAATGGGGATTCACGAGTGGGCTTATGATAGCTTTGTGACGAATGATGTGCGTTTCCAGGTGCCACATGCCGACAAATATGTGTCGCTGAAAGACCGAAAAATGGAAGTGGAATTGGGTTTTGATCAACCGACCGGTTTTAAAGAAGCCCAGCGTTGCTTGAATTGTGACGTGCAAACGGTATTTTACACATCCCGTTGCATTGAGTGCGACGCGTGTGTTGATATTTGCCCAACCTCTTGTATTACTTTTACAGATAATGGTGAAGAACAGGAATTAAGACTAAAATTAAGTGCTCCAGCATTAAATGTAGAACAAGATTTATATGTTTCAGATACGCTGCCCACCAGTCGAGTAATGGTCAAAGACGAAGACGTGTGCCTGCATTGTGGCTTGTGCGCGGAACGCTGCCCGACGGCGGCTTGGGATATGCAGCAATTTTTATACTCGGTTACAAAAGCAGGAAATCCATGCAGCATCTTACAGGAACCAATGACTTTGTAGTTCGTTTTGCGAACGTGAACGGTACCGGCTCTGCCAGCGCCAACGACTTGTTTGCCAAATCCATTTTCCGAATGGGCATTCCGGTTACGGCAAAAAATATTTTCCCATCGAACATTCAAGGATTGCCGACCTGGTTCGAAGTGCGTGTGAGCGAAAAGGGCTACCTCGGTCGGCGCGATGGCATTGATATTATGGTCTGCGTCAACCCCCAAAGTATAGCAAAAGATGTAATATCCGTCAAATCCGGCGGCTATTTTATTTACGACAGTACTAAGCCATTACATAAAGAATTTATTCGTGAAGATTTGCATTACATCGGCATTCCGATGACGGAAATTTGTAATCAGCATTTTCAAGACCCGCGGGTGCGGCAATTACTGAAAAATATAGTATATGTTGGCGGTTTGGCAACTTTATTAGAAATTGAAGCGGATGTATTAAAAGGCATCATCGCCGATCAATTCAAAAAGAAAGAAAAACTCATTCCGCCTAATTTCAAAGCGTTGGAGTTGGGGATGCAATATGTGCGCGATCATTATGCGTATCCACTTGATTTAAAGGTAAAACGGTGTGATTTGATTGGCGATCGAATTGTAATTGACGGTAATACCGCTTGTGGTTTAGGGGCGATTTATGGTGGGGCGACCGTGGCTGCCTGGTATCCGATTACCCCTTCGACTTCGCTGGTACAAGCTTTTGAAAAATACGCAAATAAACTACGGATTGACCCGGAGACGGGCAGGAAGAATTTTGCAGTCGTACAAGCCGAAGATGAACTGGCTGCAATCGGCATGGTTATTGGCGCGGCGTGGAATGGCGCACGGGCATTTACTGCCACAAGTGGACCTGGAGTTTCCCTGATGAATGAATTCCTGGGATTGGCTTATTTTGCTGAAATTCCAACCGTTTTGGTGGATGTACAACGCGGGGGGCCTTCGACAGGGATGCCTACGCGCACGCAACAATCCGATATAACGCTTGCCGCTTATGCTTCGCATGGTGATACCAAACATATTTTGCTCTTTCCAAGCAACCCAAAAGAATGCTTTGAAATGACCGCTTATGCCTTAGATTTGGCAGATCGTTTGCAAACGCCTATCCTCGTGATGACAGATTTGGATTTGGGTATGAATGATCACTTATCGCCGGCCTTAGAATGGGATGAAAAACGAAAATATGATACGGGTAAAGTTTTGAGCGCCAATGATTTAGAGCAAATTCCTCAATTTGGTCGCTACTTGGATGTGGATGGTGATGGCATTCCTTATCGTACTATTCCCGGCACGCACCCAACAAAAGGGTCGTTCTTTACACGCGGCACCTCGCGCGACGAATACGCCAAATACACCGAAGAAGGCGCACCTTACGTGCGCAATATGCAACGTTTGCAGAAAAAATGGGAAACCGCCAAAACACTCGTGCCCAAATCGGAATTTTATCAAACAAATAATGAAAGCCCGTATGGCTTAATCTTCTTTGGTACAACGACTTATGCAGCTTTGGAAGCAATGGATATGCTCGAAGCCGATGGCATGAAAATGGATGCGATGCGCGTATTAGCATTTCCATTCCAGGAAAATGTAATAGAATTTATTGAGCAGCATGAAAAGATTTTTGTTATTGAACAAAATCGGGATGCGCAATTTCGTTCTTTACTAATTAATGAGCTGGAAATCAATCCAAAACAATTGATTCCAATTTTAAATTATGATGGATTCCCGATCACTGCTGATTTTATACAAAAAGAGATTTTAAATAAAATTTTGGTTACGACGACTAATAATAATGGAATGGCACATTAATATTTAATGCAATTATGATCATTTTATATCATAATCATCATAACAATCAGTGTCCTGTAAAAAGATAAACAAATGACTTATATAAAACCAAAATTCCGCCACCCGGCTATTTCCAAAAATGAATTGGGCTACGCCAAGCACGAATACGAAGGTGCGATTTCCACGCTCTGCGGCGGCTGCGGGCACGACTCGATTAGCGGCGCCATTGTACAAGCTTGCTTTGAATTAAATATTGAGCCCCATCGCCTGGCGAAGCTCTCCGGCATTGGCTGTTCGTCGAAAACGCCGACTTATTTTTTGAGTAATTCGCATGGGTTCAATTCTGTACATGGGCGTATGCCTTCGGTAGCGACGGGCGCGATTTTGGCGAATCGAAATCTGATTTATCTCGGCGTTTCCGGCGATGGCGACACCGCTTCCATTGGCATGGGGCAATTCGTTCATGCTATTAGAAGAAATTTGAATATGACTTATATCGTGATGAACAACGGTTGCTATGGTCTGACCAAAGGACAAGATTCCGCGACAGCAGATATTGGCTCGATCAGTAAATCCGGTTCTGCCAATCAACTCCACCCGATTGATCTGGTCGGTATGTCCATTGAATTGGGCGCTTCCTTTGTGGCGCGCAGCTTTTCAGGTGATAAAACACAATTGATACCATTGATCAAAGCAGCCTTGTCGCATAAGGGTTTTGCTTTTATTGACGTCGTCTCGCCATGCGTTACATTTAATAATAATTTTGGCTCTACGAAATCTTATGATTATGTAAGGGAACACGTGGAAGCTACTGCCGCCGTTGATTATGTCCCTGAAAAAGAGGAGATTACGGTAGAATATGGCACAGGTAAAACTGCAAATGTAGAATTACATGATGGCTCCGTGATTCAATTACATAAACTTGCTCCTGACTGGAATCCGCTCGACCGTCGCTCTTCGTTACGGAGATTGCACGATTCTCAGGCAAAAAATGAGATTCTGACAGGTTTAATTTACGTTGATCCGAAAGGACAAGATTTACATGATTATCTAAAAACAACCGAAAAGCCACTCAATACATTGAGAGAGAAAGACTTATATCCGGGAAAATCGGCATTGCACAGTATTAATGAGGAGCATCGTTAAAAGATTATTACTGGTTATTCAAGTATTATAATGAATCTTGATCAATATCTTAATAGAATTGGATTTTATGATATACCGGATGTAACAAAAGAAACGCTCGATACATTACATGAATGCCATATATTACATATTCCTTTCGAGGATTTAAATATTCATTATAATATTCCTATCGAAATAGGCGCTCCGGTACTTTTTGAGAAAGTAATACTACATTATCGCGGCGGCTTTTGTTATGAGTTGAATTCTTTATTTAATATTTTATTACAACAAATCGGATTTACGACCACTATTATTTCTGCTCGTGTTTTTAATCAAGAAGGAGCGCTTGGGCCGCCTTTTGATCATATGTGTATCATGATTTCGCTCGAAGATAAACGTTGGCTGGCGGATGTCGGTTTTGGCGATTTATTTATAAAACCAATTGAAATTCAAACAGATACGATTCAATTTGATTCCCGAAATTATTTTAAAATAGAATTATTTGATCAAGATCAATTTCTATTATTAATGTCTTCAGATGGTGAAAATTTTGAAAAAAAATATACATTTAATTTGGAAGAACAATCGGTTAATAATTTTTTGCCGCAATGTTATGATAAACAACACAATCCGGATTCTCATTTTGTAAAAAATAAAATCTGCACCAAAGCCACTGCTGACGGGCGTATTACGGTTTTTAATGATAAATTGATGATCACTAAAAATGGCGAAAAAAGCGAAATATTTATTGCTGATGAAGAACAGTTATTACATATTTTAAAAACGGAGTTTAATATTGAAATTTAATATTTACTTTATTAATTCGCCATACTCAAAAAATGCCAGCGATACAAAAACAACAGATAGGCTATCCCTGCTAATGTAAATAAGCTATAAAAAATGCGCATTCCGATCCAGCTTTGTTTTTCCACCCAAATGCGGATATTATAATATAAAATAAATAAAATACAGCCAATCATTGCCCAATGTAAATATTTGTAAATGTATAAATCTTGTGGCATCCCGAACAATAGTTCTTCGCGACGCTTCAGAAAAGGAAAGAAAAACCCTGCTAAATGCCAGATAAACAAGCCGGTAAATATTAATGCAACAGCATGAGGTATTGGTTTGAGCCTTGGAATTCGCAGGATATTCGGTTTTATTTTTCTTAGAATCCAGGCAAAAAACCAAAAAATAGGAATAATAAAATAAGCCCCGATTATTGGCATTACAATAGCAGGAAAATCATCATTTATAAAACGCGGTGTTTCATACCAATCCAAGCGTGCGTAAGACACAGGCAAATTCCAGCCGTTGATTTCCAAAGAAGTATAAAGTGATTGGGCTTTATTATTATCAAGATTGCTAAAAACAAGGAATCGTTCAGGATTTTCCGTTTGTTGAAAGACAGAATCATTAATAGCTTGATAAATAAAATAATGACCATTATAAACAATACTTAATTTTCCATCCTTTGTTTTGTTTACATTTATTGGACTTTGAAATAATTCTAATACATCTTCTACCGTGTTATGATTGCAGCGGTTGTTTCGATAAACTCCTGTAAAGCGCTCTAAATCAGTATTTTTTATAATTGCAGGAAAAGCAATATCTCTTGCGGGCAACCATAGCTTTATCGCTTGCGCCAAAGAATCCAATATATTATCGGTTTGAGTATTGATAGTAATAAAAATTCCTAAATTTAATTCAGGTATAATAATTATTTCCGATTGAAAACCCGGTACGCTGCCTCCTTTTGAAATAATCGAATTTCCTTTAACTGTTTGTGCCTCAAAACCAAGACTATAGCCCGTTAACAAAGGATGAGATGCAAATTGTTTTTGAAATATTTTATCAAAATGTGCCCGTGTAATGAATGAATCTTTTTGTAATAATGCCTGTAATAATTTTCCCATATCCGAAGCCGTAGAAAGAATGCTACCGGCGGGCGGCACATGACGTGGATAAGAGGCAATAAATTCAAATGTTTCACGCGTTCGATAACCTTTTGCGAATTGGGGCGCATGATTCCAGTCATCGGGCAATTGATAAGTACTTTGATGCATACCCAAAGGCTCAAGGATATGCTGCTTTACATAAGTTGTAAATGATTGCCCGGAAGCTTTTTCAACCAATAATCCTGCCAAACCATAACCGTAATTAGAATAATTAATTTCTTTTCCCGGAGCTTGATATAAAGACGGCATTCTTTGGCTAAGATGTTGATTCAAAGGTTCAATTGCATCATTCCTTTTTGCCATATATCCTATGACACGCTCATCAAATCCTCCAGAATGCGTTAATAAATGCGTTAAAGTGAGCGGCGTATTATAAGGATTATTAATTTTCCAGGTATCTAAATATTGATTTATATCATGATTGAGATCAAGTTTGCCCTGCTCCACCATTTGTAATGCAGCAATGGCCGTGAAAATTTTTCCGATGGAACCCAATTGAAATAAAGTTTTTTCAGCATCAACGGGGATTTTATTATTTACATCCGCATAACCATAACCTTTACTAAATAAAATAGAATCTGCTCGAGCGATGACCAGCAAGCCTCCGGGAGTAAGCTGTTGCTCAATCCCTTTTGTAAAAACCGAATCAAGCTGTTGAGCTAAGGAATATTGATCTGTTTGAGCAAGTACAGATGCTTGAAAAATGAAAAAAAATATTACAATTGATAAATATTTGTAAATGTTTTTCATAACTTTATATTAATACTGATAAGACTATTGCTTTAAGACGTGATACACGAAAATTGAGTTACAATTCTTTGATAAATTATGAATATCAAAGTATCGGCGGCCAAATCTATCCTGTTCTTTTAAATAGGTTTTGTCCAAAACTGCTATCCTGCAAATTTTTACTTATAATTTTATCGCAAGAGTAATGTAGAACCCCAAAATTCTTGCGCTGCCCCATCATTCATGAGCAACTGCGCAACATACATATACAGCCCCGTGGGCGCGGGCTTTCCTTTGGTTTGTCCATCCCAACCGTCTAAATCATTATTAGGTAAAAAATCTTTTTTATAAAATATAATATTTCCCCAGCGATCAAAGATTTGTAAATCTTTAATTAATAATAATTCGTTTCCACCAAAAATGGTAAAATAATCGTTTTGCCCGTCATCATTAGGAGAGAAGACATTTGGAAAGAAAATATGATATAATTCTAAATCAAGATATACTAAACTATCACAACCGGCAGTGGACAGAAGTAGAATATCATAATTTCCTGGCTTTTTATAATAATTTGATCCGATTTGATAAGATTCGCCATCAAAAATCTTGATATGCAATGTATCACTAATTTCATCACTAACCCTTAATGTAAGCTCTACAATGCTATCACAATTATAATCTGTTTTGAAAGAATCCCGATAAATACCGCTTTCGTTTAGTATTTGATTACCAAATTGATACGTATCATTTTTACAAATTATTTTATTTAATTGTACATTAGTAACAGGATTTTGCAATGTATAAGGCAATGTAATCCTACATTCTACCGCGCTGCTGACACGCACTACATAATTACCTTCGCCTTGTTTTGGTTGTAATTGCGCTTTCGTTTCATTTAGTAAAGCAACACCATCTTTATACCATTGATATTCTAAAGAATCAAATTTGGGTACTTGTAAAGTAAATGATTCGGTGCAAGGCGCGCCAGTAGCGGCAATTGCAAAATCAAAATCGGATCGTTCATCCAAAATTAAATTATCAAGAAAATAATAAGCCTCCGGATTCAAAACCCCGGGCGTACAATCTGGCCCAAGCGCTATCGCACGAATATTTTCAAGCGGCGTAAATGTAATTTCTGCAACCTTCCATTCCATATCACCCTCGATTATTACAACTCCTAATTGTTTCCAGCCGGGCGCATTGGTCGGGCAACCAAAGTCAGGAATACCGATTCCAAAAGGCAAATTATTACAATCGCTCGTGCCAAACAGCGCCAGTGTTGTCTTTGCTGAGTTTCTCGCCTGTGTAAAGCCCACATGAAAGCGAAGCCGATAGGAAACGCCTATCCGCATTGGCGCGAGCAAGCAAGCCGCGGCGTATTCTTTCCAATTCACAAAAGAACTGCCATTGCGTATGCCCACGCAGGCATTACCATGCGGAAAAGGCAGTGGTGGCGGGAGTTCTGCTACGCCCATCCAGCCGCAAGTATGCAAAAAATCGGTGGTAGCTTGAGAAGCTTGAATCCAGCCGTTGGCGCAATTTAACTCGCCATTACTCGTAGGGCAGCAGTTGATTTCTTCAAAAGAAGGATTGGGAATGAGAGAAACAGGCTCGATGCGTGCACAAGCGCAATCGGTATCGTTCAAATCAATCAAGCCGTCGCTATCATCATCTTTAGCATTATTGCAAATTTCAAGCATTTGATAATGAGGACGTTGTACTCCTATTTTGAATAAAATAAATAGGAATATAATAATATTCTGCCACCCTGAAAGAAAATGTATCATTTAAATAAAATAGGCGTTTAAATTGATAATCAATTATTTGCAGTAAAATATTAATATAATCTTTTTGATAAACCTATAAGGTTTCCAAAACCTTATAGGTTTTATAGAATATAATTCAGAATATAATTAAATTGTATAATATTATTTTTATTTGTCATTTTAATAAAGTCAAAGCCCCTGTCAATTGGCGCTCTTTGCCATCATCCATCAGCACTTGAGCAATATAAACGTAAACGCCGCTTTGCACGGGCTTCCCATTTAATTGTCCATCCCAACCATTAGACATATCATTAGGGGCGAAATCTTTTCTTTGAAATACTTGATTGCCCCAGCGATTAAAAATTTGTAAGTTTTTAATCATAATTAAATCATCTCCACCAAAAATAGTAAAATGATCATTACTCCCGTCATCATTGGGAGAGAAAGCATTCGGAACAAAAACATGATATAATTCTAATTCGAGATAAATAAGGCTATCACAATCAAACACCGATTGTAATACAGCATCATAATCCCCTTCCTGTTTGTAACGCACGCGCCCTATTTGATAGAATTCTCCGGGAAAAATCTTTACACGCACGGTATCATATTCATCATCGGCTATGCGCAAATTTAATTTTATAATGCTATCACAATTAAAGACCGTTTTTAAGGTGTCCCAATAAACGCCCGTTTTATTCAGGCGTCTTTCCTGGAATGCGTAAGTATCATCTTTGCAAATAACTTTATTAATTTCATTAAAAGTATTGGGAATTCGATAGGAATAAGGCTTGGTTACTTTACATTGCGCACTGCTCAGAATGCGCACTTGATAATCGCCCTCGCCTGTTTTTACTTGCAGTTTTGGCTTGGTTTCACCGACTAAAGCAATACCGTTTTTAAACCATTGATATTGTAAAGAATCATAAGGCGGAATTTGTAAAGAAAACTCCTCGGCGCAAGGATGCCCTGCTGCTGATATTTCAAAATCAAAGTCGCGTTGATCCGCTAGTATCAAGTTATCAAAAAAATAGTAAATATCTCCCGTAGCCGACACTGGCACGCAATCAGGGCCGATAGCAATCGCCGTAATATTCTCGGTGGGCGTGACGGTAAGATTTACGATAATCCACTCATTAAGCCCATATACAGGCGCTCTCCCCAATTCTTTCCAGCCGGGGCCGTTGGTAGGGCAGCCGTATCCAGCATTTCCAAGGCCAAAAGGAAGATTTTTACAATCGGTGGTGCCATAAAAAACAACATTAGTAGAAGGCGAAACAAACTCATCCAAAAAGCCAATGTGAAATCGGAAACGATAAGTCGTACCGGCTTTCAAAGGCGAGAGCAAACAAGCGCCGGTGTATTCTTTCCAGCCGGGTTCGCTATTATTATTATTGCCAAATCGCCCATTTCTAAACCCTATCACCGCATCTCCATCAGGAATCGGCTGCGGGGGCGGCAGATGCGGCCATCCAAACCAGCCACAGCGGTGCAGATAATCGGTCGTGGCTTCGGATGCTTGTATCCAGGTTTCGGCGCAATCCAACTGACTCCGATCCATAGGGCAGCAATTCATTTTCTCAAAAGAGGGATTGGGAATCAGCGAAATAGGCTCCACTACCGGGCAATCGCAATCGGGATCATTAAGATCAATCAAGCCATCGCCGTCATCATCTTTGGCGTTTTCGCAAATCTCCACCATCTGAAAACGCGAATCACTCGTGCCCACCCACAGCCAGGTCAGCCCCGAAAAAATCCAGATAAAACAGAAAGCGTAAAAATTGCTCATTAGCAAACGATTATGATTGTGAATAGAGCTTGAAAACATATCACCAATACTTTATAATCACCTTATTAAGACCAGCGAACCCGAAAACGGACGCTCCACGCCGTCATCCATTTCCAATTGTGCCAGGTAAACATACACGCCGCTTTGAGCAGGCTCGTTTTTGAATAAACCATTCCAACCCAGTGCGGCATCGTTCGGCTGAAAATGCTGCTTTTGAAATACCAAACCTCCCCATCGATTGAAAATTTGCAGATTATTAATGCTTACCAAGTCCTCTCCACCAAAAATAGTGAAGCGATCATTGCTGCCATCGCCATTCGGAGAGAAAGCATTGGGTATAAAAACTTGATACAAATCCAAAATAAGATGCACCAGGCTATCGCAATCCTGCGAGGATGCTAGCACTACGTTATAGTCGCCTTTCTGATCATAACGCAACCTTCCAATCTTATAAAATTCGCCTGAAAAAATCTTCGCCCTTACGGTATCAAAACTTTCATCTACAACCCGAAGACTCAACCTTACAAAACTATCACAATTGAAGGCTGTTTTAAGCGTATCCCAATAGACACCGGTTTTATTGTATCCTCGACCATTCAAAATATAGCTTTCATCTTTACAAATACTGCCTTCAAGCTCTGTAATATAGGTTGGAATGGTGTGTCGGTAAGGTGCAGTAACCCTGCATTGTGCAGCAGTAGCAACCCGGACTTGATAATTGCCTTCTCCGCTCGTTACCTGAAGCCTGGATTTGGTTTCGCCGATCAAAGCCACGCCATCTTTATACCACTGGTAGCTTACATCATCATATCCCGGGATTTGTAGCACAAATTCCTCGGCACAAGGATGTCCAATCACGCTTATATCAAAATCGAAATTGCGTTGATCGCCTAAAATCAGGTTATCAAAAAAATAATAGATGTCATTTACAGCCGAAACGCGCTCACAGTCAGGCCCGATAGCGATTGCTACGATGTCCTTGCGGGGTATAAGAGTGATGTTTTCCTCTTTCCATTCGTTCAAACCTTGCACACTGACTCTCCCTAATTCTTCCCAACCCGTACCATTGAGCGGACAACCAAAACCGATGTTTCCTATGCCAAACGGAAGGTTATTACAATTAGCAGTGCCGTAAAACACAACATTCGTAGGCGGGGAAATAAACTCATTGAGGAAGCCGATATGAAAGCGCAAGCGATACATCGTATCAGCAAGCATAGGCGAAAGCAAGCAAGCGCCTGTATATTCTTTAAAATTGGGTTGAATGGTATCGCCGAATAGGCCATTTCTGAAACCGATGATGCCTTGTCCGTCAGGAAAGGGTAACGGTGGCGGCAGATTGTTCCAACCCATCCAGCCGCAGGTATTAATATAATCAGTGGTGGCTTCCGAAGCTTGAATCCAGGTTTCCGCACAATTCAATTGGCTTCGGCCACTGGGGCAGCAGTCCATCATTTCAAACGAGGGGTTGGGAATAAGCGAAGCAGGCTTTACCACAGGACAATCACAATCGGGATCATTCAAATCGATCAAGCCATCAGCGTCATCGTCCAAAGCATTATCGCAAATCTCTGCCTGTGCGATCCCGAAATCGAGTCGAATAGAGTACGAGCAATATAGCATCCCAGCAATCCAGATAAGCAGACGAATAGTCATAGGATCGTTTTAGGCTAAGTCGAATGTAGTATTTTTATCTGATTTGCAAAATACTCGCTCACAAAGCATTGCACCAATCTGTCGGGCAATAGCAGAAATTTGACGTTTTAACACCGACATATTATAAATTGCTGCACTCTTGTTGTCTAACATCATGAAACCAACAAATTACATTGTATGAAAAAATCAACCTTTGTTACGCTTATTACATTCTGCGTGCTGAGTCTAATAACAGCCTGTCAATCTTCCAAACCCGTCGGGCGCGACGGATGGCTCAAAGGTACGACCAATGAAAAGCTGGAAACCGTTTCGCGGCAGCTGCGGGGACTCGATATGGCCATGGTAGAGACGGGGTATCGCTATCAGGAGCTTTATTGGGCAGTTCAGGATACCAATTGGCGTTATGCGCATTATCAGCTTGAAAAGCTCAAAAGTGCAATGGAATATGCGCTCGTGCGACGACCAAAGCGCGCCGAACCGGCTCAGGAATATCTTACCGTGGCCTTGCCCGCGATGGAAAAAGTACTAGATGCGAAAGATGTAGCTCTATTCGATAAGCAATTTATCGAGCTTACTAATACTTGTAATGACTGCCACAAGAATCAAAATGTCGATTATTACAAAGTAGCTCCCCCTTTGCATCGTCAATCCCCCATTCGGGGCGATTAAACAGGCGATCTGATTTAGTAATCTGATGACTTCAAGTCACCAGATTACTAAATAACAGGAACGATAGGCATCCAAACTTCCTCATCGCACCAGCACGACTTCCTTTGAGAATCTTTTCTCTTTCCCGTCGTGCATCACAAGGAGCGCGGTATAGACATATACTCCAATGGGTGCAGGCTTACCATTGATCGAGCCATTCCAGCCAAGCGAGAGGTCATTCGGTACGAAATTATTGTTTCGGAATACAAAATTACCCCAGCGATCATAGATTTGAAGGTCTTTGACCATCACCAGGTCGTCTCCACCGAAGAGCGTAAAAGCATCATTATTGCCATCACTGTTGGGCGAGAAAGCGCTGGGAATATAAATATGATAAAACTCCAGAATCAAATGCAATACGCTGTCACAACCAGCTTCACTGGAGAAAAAGACATCGTATTCACCTTCTTTATCAAAGCGATGTTGCCCCATCTGATACCTTTCCCCCTCAAAAATCTTGACCACCATAGTGTCACTGCCGCCATTCATCAATTCCAGATTGAGTCGGACGATACTATCGCAGCTCTGGGAGGTTCTAATAGTGTCCCAATAGGTGCCTGGTTCGGTCAATACATGCCCATTAAAGTTATAGCTGTCTCCTTGACAAATACTGGCGCTTGCTTCACCAAAAACATTGTCTCTCCAGGTCAAATTCAAGCGTACAATACTGTCGCAGCTTTGAGCGGTTCTAATGGTATCCCAATATGTGCCTTCTTCGGTCACTATTTGACCATTAAAATTATAAGTATCTCCCTGGCAAATGCTTGCATTGGCTTCGCCAAAGACATTTTCTCTCCATTCTAAGCTTAGCCGAACAATACTGTCGCAACCTTGAGCGGTGCTGATGGTATCCAGATACGTCCCAACCGCTGTCAAAAGCTGCCCATTGAAGTTATAAGTATCGCCCTGGCATATACGGGCGCTGGTTTCGCTGAAAATACGATCTACCCATGCTAAATTAAGTTGAATAATGCTGTCACAATTCGTAGCGGTCTTGAGCGTATCAAAATAAGTGCCTTCTTCGGTCAGTATCTGACCATTAAAATTATAGCTGGAGCCCCTACAAATCTCTGCATCTACATCGGTATAAATAGCAGGGGCATCCAAAACAAAAGGCGGCGTGATAGCGCAACCTTCGGCGTTAGTTACCCGCGCTTGATAGACCCCATTTCCTGTCGTCACGGTTAGATAAGGGTTCGTCTCTCCTATTAGCGCAATCCCATCTTTGTACCATTGATATCCTATGATATCTGCGGCAGGCGGGATGATCAAAGTAAAATCAGGGGAGCAAGGTATGCCTGCAGTAGTGACGGATAATTCAAAAGCAGCCTCTTCCGCAAGCACCAGATTGTCAAAATAATAAAACATATCGAATTCCGAATCAATCGGCGTGCAATCCGGCCCAATCGCAATGGCATAAATATCCTGCGTAGGCGTAATGTTGATCTCCTTTACTTGCCATTCATTCGTACCACTGATTGCCACTTGTCCTAATTGTTGCCAATTGGGATCATTGGAAGGACAACCAAAAGATTCATTGCCGATCCCAAAAGGTAGATTGTCGCAATTGGTCGTACCAAAGAAGGCAATATTGGTTGGCGGGGAATATAGAGCATCCGAATAGCCTACATGAAAGCGAATACGGTAGCTTTTACCAGCCTGCAAGGGTGCCAGCAAGCAAGCCCCTACGTATTCTTTCCACTGGGGGTCAACCTCAGTGCGATATTTGCCATTCCGAAAGCCCACACAGGCTTCCCCGTCGGGAATGGGCAGGGGTACGGACATATAGTCCCATCCAAACCAGCCACAAGGGTGAAGATAATCGGTCGTAGGCTCTGATGCTTGTATCCAGGTATCTGCACAACCCAATACCCCGGGTGCATTGGGGCAGCAGCTATGATCTTCAAAGGAAGGATTGGGAATCAAAGAAGAGGGTTTACGTGCATCGCATTCACAGTCCGGGTCGTTAATATCGATCAATCCATCACCATCATCATCCAAAGCGTTGTCGCAAATTTCGGTAGGTGCTATCGCAGTTGCGAATTTAGTGTTGTTTGCCAAAGGCAATAAAAATAGCGTTCCTGCCAGGCAGGTAAGTAAGTGATTAATCATAGGGCGGTTTTTGGTCTCTCTCTAAATAAAATTACAATATATGTTTTCTAAACGCCCCTATTCTATTGAATTGTATGAGCCTGCTCGGAGATTGGCGCATTAACTTCCAGCCAATTTTCTTGCGGGTATAAATAGCTGTTGAAAGGTAGGGATACTCCAAGAAGTGGTCAGGAGGTTTTGGTTGTGCAATAAATCGTTCAAGATACCGCCTAAAACGTTCTACTATCCTCATAGAATGTTCCAAGACCCTCCTGGAATGTTCTAGCACCCTATTTGAACACTCTATGACCCTCCTAGAACGTTATATTACCCTTCTGGAACGTTACAAGACCCTTCTAGAATATTCTAGTACCCTATTTGAATGCTCTATGACCCTCCTAGAATGTCATTTTACCCTTCTGGAACGTTTTAGATACCTCCTATAATATTCTAAGACCATGTTTGAATGTCCTAACCTCCTCCTGCAACGTTCTAGTACCCTTTTAAAACGTTATAAGACCCTCTTGCAACGCTACAGACTGTCTGTTAATAAAAATAACGGAGCTTGTAATTAAATTCTCTTGAGAAAGCATTCATGTTACATTATCAGAAAATTATATTATACAATTCAGAAACCATTATTCAAAAACGCTCGTTATTTGCAATATAAAAATATAATAATATGGAAAAGCATTTTGAATTAAACGATTTTACATTCGAGCAGCAGTTTGCCGACTGCAGCCTCGATTCCACTCTTTTCAGCCATGAAGCGCATTTGCGCCTTGCGTGGATACATATCCATCAATATGGAATCGATCAAGCTATTGAAAATATTTGTAAGCAAATCAAGAGTTACGCAACATCGCTTGGCGCGCACGATAAATACAACGAAACCGTTACCATTGCTGCGATTCGGGCGGTGTATCATTTTATGTTGCGATCAAAAACAGATAATTTCCGGGACTTTATTATAGAAAATCCGAGATTAAAAACTTCTTTCAAAGAATTATTATTTTCGCATTATAGCACTAACATCTTTACTTCTGAGCGCGCCAAAAAGGAATATTTGGAGCCGGAGTTATTACCTTTTGATTAGTTATCCATTGTTTGAATTTCGTAAGTAATGGATTGAAATTCATTATAAAGAGCGCATCAAATCCGGTTACTTTGCAGCATGAAATTATTTTAAATTTTATGCTAATGGACTTTATATTCATAAAAACGCTTATTAGTAAAGCATTCCTATGCTTGATGTTTTTACATTTTACACATTTATCTCTTGGGCAAAGTTTGGATACTACTCAACAAATTATCCATTTCAGGAGTATGCTGAGTGCAACGAACAATGGATTTTCGCTCGTCCCGACTTTTTCATTGGGTAAGCCCGCCGTGGTCACTACTTTCAATATAAGTGGCAAAGGACGGTTCAGTTTTGAGCCGGAGTTTCGATACTCGATGGAGTTTAAACCCTGGTCTTTTATTTTCATTTGGAGGTACAAATTGATTGAAAAAAATAAGTTTCAACTCAAATTGGGTACTCATTTGCCTGCACTGAATTTCATATCGGGTTCAGTCATCAAAAACGGAATGGAACAAGAGGCAATTCAAGCACGTCGTTTTTTCCCAGTCATTGAGGTGATTCCCAGCTATAAGGTAAGCACAAATATCAGCTTGGGCCTATATTACTTGTATAGCATCGGTATGGAAAAGGAATTGACCAAAAATAATCATTTTGTCTCCTTACAGCCCAATTTCAACAATATTCCGCTTACGAAGCAATTTTATATGCGGTTCAATCCCCAGTTTTATTACTTAAAATTGGACAAACAAGACGGTTTCTATGTCGCCAGCAGCTTGACACTGGCTCGAGAGAATTTCCCATTTTCAATTTCGACGCTAATGAACAAAGCAATTGATTCTGATATTCCTGCTAAGGATTTTGATTGGAATGTGAGCTTGAACTACACATTTGGAAAGGATTATATAAAGAAGTAGCTTTGTTTTGAATTTCACAAGTAACTATCCAAGCATGGATAAAATGGAATCATTAGAAGAATTTTATAAAAGAAAATTCGGTTGGATGCCGGATAATATCCGCAATGAAATTGGGCATTTCAATGTGTTTCAACATGAACCTGTAGAGCCCGGAAGAACGAAGCCACTGCCTTATAAACGAAGGGATTTTTATAAAATAATGCTCGTGATTGGGGATATAACTATGAATTATGCCGACCGCGTGGTTTCCGTTAAAAAACAGGCTATTTTCTTCTCCAATCCCCAGATTCCTTATAATTGCGAAAACCTGGAAAGAATCGAGCATGGTTTTTATTGCATCTTCAATCAACACTTTTTCCACAAGTTCGGCGATTTGAATCAATATGCTGTATTTCAACCAACTGGAAATCATGTATTTGAGTTATTAGATGAACAAGTGGAGCATATCAGTGGCATTTACAAAAAAATGTTTGAAGAAATCAATTCCGATTATATTCATAAATATGATGTGCTGCGCAATCTGGTGTTTGAGTTATTACATTTTGCCATGAAAATGCAGCCCTCTTCCAAGTTTGATAAGCAGCATCATAATGCTTCGCAAAGAATTTCTACCTTGTTTTTAGAATTATTGGAACGCCAATTTCCCATTGAAGAAAACCATCCACAAATCAATCTACGCACTGCCTCTGATTTTGCAAAACAATTAAACATTCACGTCAATCATTTAAACCGTGCTGTGAAAGAAACCGCGCAGAAAACCACCTCGCAACTCATCGCCGAGCGCCTCTTGCAAGAATCCAAAATTCTACTGAAGCATAGCAACTGGAATGTCACGGAAATCGCTTACGCCCTGGGTTTTACAGAAGTGACGCATTTTAATAATTTCTTTAAAAAACATACCGAACAGAGTCCGACGAAGTTTAGGAATGGGTGAGCTTATTTATAGCTTGTAGTTATTGAAATTTTAGATACACATTTGTATATACACCATCCGCATTCTTTATTCTTAACTTTCATTAGTTACTATATTCAAAACAAATAATAAAATTGCTAAGAGGTAAATGATTTGAAAAATCAAAGGAGACGAATTTTTATTTATTATCCCCATCAACAATATTATTAAAACAAAATGAGACACTGAAATATAAAAATGCGTTCTTCTTTCAAGAAACCATAATACACCATAACCAAGAAGATAAACTAAATTAATATTAAATGCATTCCACCAAAAGAAATTTGTTAAATCCCATCCCCACCCGATTGTCCTATTCAAATTCCATGTGATGCTTTTAGAATAAAAAATTCTTGCAATTAATAATATTCCTATCAATAGAAACATATGCCTCTCAAACAATTTCTCAATACCCAGCTCCTTCATTATTAGTTATTCATTTTGATTTGCATATAACGTTCCCATGCTTAACGCAGTGGGGGATTTCGGAGAACTGAACTGTCAACCTGCACAAATGCTAAATAGAAGCATGAACCTTCAATTTTGCACGTCAGCCCCTTTTTTGCCAATACCTTGTTATGCGGTCGGCTTTCATTTATTCTTAATTTTTGAAATGGTCTTACTGATTGATTTTGTCGGTTTGCCCATATCCTTAATTGCAAAGTCAATGGCTTCTTGTATCAATGCTTTTACCTTTGGGTTTCTGTAATCGTTTGTTTTCTTTACGTCAATGTGCCTAATTAAATTGCCTGTCCCTGTTAAGAGTTTATTTGTGTCTTTCAAAAGTGTCCCTTTGTTAAATCCTAAGTTTAAGTGGTTTGAATAAATTGGTAACATACAAAAAGCGTCTGATAGCTTGTCAGAGATTGAAAAAACTGCTGTCAGGGCGTGGGTATGATAAAGAAGCTCGTTACAGTCGGGATACAGTTCCAAAATGTATTCTCTCAAATCTTTAAATAAGTCAATTACTTCTTGGTCTTTTAAGTCCAAAAAGAATTGAAAGTCTGGATGAACAGGTCGTGATGTTTTCATCTTGCTGTATTGTCGTATTGCATTCCACAAATCAAGTTACCTTCTGTGTCTAAAAACTTGGCAATGTAACCAACATAGGGAATAGCAGTCTTTGGCATTACTACTTGTCCACCATTGTTTTGTATTTTTTCAATAGTTTCGTCAATATTTTCAACACCAATGGTGCATTCCAAGCCAATAATTTTGTCAGGAACAGGAGAATATTTTCTTGATTGCATTGCTCCAATTAATTCTCCATTCTCGGATTTGTCAGCCTTGATTTGCAAAAAGTCTCCTTGCCCGTAGGAGTTGAAACCCCAATCAAAAACTCCATCATAAAAATTCTTTGCCCGTTCAATGTCGTCAATGTGAATGGCAAAATGTGTCATTTTATTCTTCATTCTTTAAATTTTGAAATGCCACTCCTTTATTTTTGTTATTCGTTATAAAAAAAGTTTTACTTCTTTTTAAATACTGCCTCAAATGTTCCATTAGGCTGGACTGATGTAAAACTTTTTGGCATATCATCATCCATTTCAAAAGTAATGGTGTAGCCCTGCTTACCTTTTACAGTAAAAATATTTTTTGATAGCATTTGAAATTCATCGTCTGCCTGCCCTGGTACAACCGCCCATAGGCTACCGTCACGTACAACCAAGGCTATGTCTAACTGGAAATCTACCAATGTATAAGTGCCGGCATATTTCTGTAAATCAATTATAGAAATACTTGAGGTATTTGAGTTTGCAAGTGCATTCAATTTTTGCAAGGTCGTGGCATCGCTTTGAATCTGCAATGCCTTTTTGTAATTTGAAATGGCATTTATTGTATCTTTTTGAGACAAATAATAATCTGCATACGAATCATAAACATTGCTGCTTTCGGGATACCATTCAATGTTTAATTCAAATAATGCTTTTGATTTATTGTAATATGTTTTACTCAATGCATCGTACGCTAAGTAATTGACAAATGCTTCGGGTGCCGCATTTTTATAGCCCATTTCTTCTGAAACTTTGTTATAATGTATTTTTAATTTTGAAGCAATTAAAGCAGTTGAGTCCGCAAAATCCTTTTCGTTTGCATCATAAAAATAATAGTCAAAAATAAAACGCAAACCATCATACTCACTCATCAATGGCACTGTGTTATGCCTTTCTGCTTCGTAATATTTTTGAGCATAGACCAACCCATTATTGTTTGTTTTTAAGAAATCATCCAACTTGAAAATAGAACGAATATGTTGCGTTTCATTTGAGTTATTGTTTTTAAGCTGCGCCAGGGACATTCCCTTGGGCATTGTATTAGCCGTTCCAATAAATAACCTTTTCCCTTTCAGATTTTGCTTGGGTAATTGAGTAAAAGTACTCTTTAAATACATTTCGTTATTGTACCACATACTTGGGTCAATGGCAATATATGCGTTAAAGAGGTTTGCTTTAGTTGTTAGAATATCAATTGCAGTAAGTCCACCCAAAGAATGTCCAACCAATATTTTGTAAGGAGCTGTGTTATAGTTTTTATCAACATAGGGAATAAGCTCATCAGCTAAGAACTCAACAAAAGGATTGGATTTAGCATGGTCAACAGAAGGCACAAAATCCCTTAATCTGTTTGTATTTTTAATAGCTACCACAATCATTTCGGGAAGTACGCCATTTCCGTTGGCTTGACTAAGCTGCTGAATGATGCCTACTGTTGAAAAAAAATGAGCATCACCATCTAAAAAATACAGTACTGGATATCGTTTATCGGGACTTAGACTTAGAGCAGTAATGTTTGGAGTGTAAATCCAAAAGGTTCTGGTTTCATTTAATACTTTGGATGTAATGACTTCCTTATTGCCTATGTTAATACTTTCTTTGTTTTGAGCATTAACAAAAAAAGAGAGCATTAATATTACAGATGAAATAAATATCGTTTTCATAAATCAATTATCTTTTGGTTTCTTCAACATATTCAAGAATGTCAGCAGGCTGGCAGTTCAATGCCTTGCAAATTGCTTCTAAAGTGCTAAAGCGTATGGCTTTTGCTTTACCGGTTTTTAGAATGGAAAGGTTTGAAAGCGTTAGTCCAACTTTTTCTGATAGCTCGTTAAGCGACATTTTACGTCTCGCCATCATCACATCTAAATTCACAATGATTGGCATAGCTTATATAGTTAAATTGTTTTCGTCTTGAATATCCACTCCTTTTTTGAAGATGGATGCAATAATATAAATTACAGCTCCCATTAAAATAAATGCCTGGCTATCTTCCCAAAACTGATTCAAATTGTCAGTAACAAAACCGTGATGCATTAAATTTTTAGTTACCTGTCTGGCAATGTGACTTAACAGTCCAATTATAAGGGTGTAATAACTAATGAGTAAAATTTGTCTCGAAACAAAATTGCTGAACGGTTTTGACAAGTTCATTGTGTGCATTAGTCTGATAACTGTGTAAAATAGGCAGGGTTTTAAAATGGCAATGGTTAGAATAAAGCTATAGACACCGAAGAAAGCTAATCTACTGCCGTTATACATTTCAGCTAAGTCCAACTTTTGATAAAGATTTCGGACAAATTCAGGTTTATACAGACTGAAAAAGAAATTTACTATTAAGCCTCCTGCTTCAATGCACAAGCCGACAAAAATAAGCCAAGCCACAACATATAAGCCCTTAAATACGAGATTGTTTGTTTTTGACATCTTTGCAATATTTAATTTGATGTCGCAAAGATAATAAATATTTATTGATTTACAATAAATATATTTTGATAAACGAATTTTTTTGGATTTTCACCAATATTCAGGAAGATAAAACTGTCGGGATATGTCAGCGGTTAGGTGGATCGGTCATAAGCTGCCACAAATTTTTTAAAATTAACAGAAACAAAAAAAAACCCCAAAAAAAACCCCCGCTGGGCCTTGTACTAACGCAATAGCGACTAAGTAAAATACGCATTGCATGTTTTACTTAGTCATTATTGCGTCTATTTTTGCAATATACCCTCCAAATTTACCCACTTTCTCCCATTCCTGCAATGCCCTGCCGCTTCATTTTGCCATACTAAAAAAGGATTTTAAAGACCTGATTAGCTATTTTGTACCTCCGCCAAATCATTTTTTCACGCCGCTGGATCATCCGACCACGCCGTCCGATCATCGGGCGACGCCATCTAATCATTGGACAACGCCGTCGGATCATTTGACCACGCTGTCGAGTCATTCGCTCACGTCGCTGGATCATCTGACGACTCCGCCGAATTATTTGACCACGCCATCCGATCATCCAGTCACGCCGCCGGATCACCTGGCGACGCCACTGAGTCATTTAACGCACGTATCTAATCATCTGATGCACGCATCAAGTCATCTGATGCACGTATCAAGTCATTCAGCATCCAATCATTCGACGCACGTGTCGAGTTATCTGACGCACGCATCAAGTCATCTGATGCACGTGTCAAGTCACTTGACGCACGTATCGAATCATTCAGCGCACGCATCCAATCATTCGACGCACGTGTATCGAATCATTCGGCGCACGTGTCGAGTCATTATATGAACCCACAGCGTCATTTTATGAGGCTGTAAAGTCATCCCACGAGTCCGTAGAGTCATCCCCCTCCCAACTCCTCCCCTCGCCCCCGGGCCCCCCCCCCCCCCCCCGCCCCCCCCCCCCCCCCCCCCCCCCCCCCCCCCCCCCCCCCCGGCCCCCCCCCCCCCCCCCCGCGGCCCCTCCCGGGGGCCCCCGCGGGCCCCCCCCCCAGTCCACAGATCTTCTTGAGTCCATAAAACCATCCCACGAGGAGCTTGTACAATCAAACTGTCAGATAAAGAGAAAATGATTGCGCTGCTGCATGAAGCCGTCGAATTGGGCGTCACTTTTTTTGATACGGCGGAAGTGACCGCGCAGATGGAGGTGCAGGGTGCACGCTATCCTGTAAAGTGCGCAAAAAATGATCGATCGCTGATCCAAAAACATTTACAGGTAATATTTTACAAATAGACATCTTAATGTTTATCTTTATGCAAAAGCAATCCTTGATATTATGAAAAAATTGAGTTTGCCCTTTGCAGGAATACTTTTCTTTTTATTATTCATTCAAAATGCCCTGTTTGCTCAAGCTTCACAGCCGGAGTCCACTTCAAAACATTTGCCCATCATTGATGTGCACGTACATGCCATGAGGGTAAACCCAGCATTTGCGAGGGATATGTGCCCATGGTTTTTGAGTGATATGCCGGGTGGGGATCCCAGCCAGTCTGCGCCAGCTTTCATTAATACGGATTGCGCCAATCCACTAAAAGCAGCAAAAAGCGATAAGGAATTCCAGGATTCGCTAATAGCCACGATGAAGCGGTTGAATATGACCATTGTAGCAAGTGGCGATGCATCCATTATTCGCAACTGGCAAAAGGCAGCTGATCCAGGTAGGGTAATCCCCAGCCTCACCATAAGTTCATCTAACGAAATGACGGTGGTAGCTTTTACAGATTCACTCTCTTCAGGCTTTTATAAAGTAATGGGTGAAGTAGCGCCACAATACCAGGGTATGTCACCAAGTGATACCTCGCTGGACGCTTATTTTGCTGTCGCTGAAAAATTGAATATACCGGTTGGTATTCACATGGGGACGGGCGGGAACGGCATGGCAAATATTACTTCCCCCAAATACAGGGCTTCTTTAGGTAACCCATTTTTATTAGAAGATTTGCTGGCACGACATCCAAAATTGAAAATATGGGTAATGCATGCAGGCTATCCTATGATTGACGAAATGCTCGCTTTAATGGGCGCCAACGCATATGTGTATGTTGACATTGCAGGTATGATATGGAGTTATCCTTTGGCAGAAGTTAATGATTATATCAAACGCCTTGTTCAGGCGGGCTTCGGAAAGCGCATTCTTTATGGCACGGATTTGATGATCTGGCCCAAACTGCTGGAAACATCTATTGGTGTAATTGAGAATGCAAATTATTTATCTTTCGATCAAAAACGGGACATTCTTTTTAATAATGCGGTTCGTTTTTTCCGTTTAGATGAAAGTAAGTTTAAATAAGTTGAAATTTAGTGCTAAGACGCATGCTATTCGGAAAGTGCGCAAAAAATGATTGATCGCTGATCGTATTTGGGAAAATAAGCAGTATTCCTTTCTTATTAATTGAGCATCCGAAATTCATTCGGTGACTGTCCAACCCATTGTTTAAACAAACGAGTGAAATGCTGAGGGTACTTAAATCCCAATTCGTAGGCTACTTGGCTAATGGATTTGCTTTGGTCAAATATTCGTTCCTTCGCCACCTCAATCACTTTGGATTGTATGTATTCCTGCGCTGTTTTTCCTGTTTCTTTTTTTATCAAATCACCAAAATAGTTAGGCGATAAATTCAATTCGCTGGCACACCAGGCTACAGAAGGCAAACCAGTTGTCTGTGGTTTATCTGATAGAAAATATCCATTCAGCAAAGCCTCAAACCGTTCTATAATTCCCTTCTGAACATTATCACGGGTGATAAACTGGCGGTCGTAAAAACGGACGCAATAGTTCAGAAATAGTTCAATATTAGAGACGATAAGGCTTTTGCTGTGCTTGTCTATTCCGTGTGAAAGTTCGTAACGGATCATGTTGAAGCAGTCCAACACGATTTGCCGCTCACGCTGTGATATATGAAGGGCCTCGTGTAACTCATAGGAGAAAAAAGAATACTTATCCATAACTTTCCCCAAATTGGTTCTCAGAAGCAGGTCTGGATGAAACAACAACGCATAACCGGCTGGTTTGTAATTTGAGGGAATATGTGCAATGTTTACAACCTGTCCAGGCGCAATAAACACTAGTGTCCCATCCTGATAATCGTAATTCTGACGGCCATACTTTAAAACGCAACTCTCCCCCTGTTTGAGGAAAACGGCATAAAAGTTATAGCGAACCGCCTCCACATTTTTCTTCCCCGACCAGTTCCCTTCTGAAATATCCACCACGGAGACTAGTGGATGTAATGCGGACAGACTAATTCCGGCACAATAATCATTAACCATTACTAAATCCTTTATTTCACTCATGCCAAATTATATTTCATCAAAAATAACGATATATTCAGGAATACATCTCATCTATTTAGTACAACCCGTAAAAATGGTATGTAAAACTGTAAAATAGGTAAGTCATGCATTTCAATGCTTTATACATTTTTTAATTGAAAAGCATCCCCTAATCAGGAATATTGGTAGGTAAATCTGTAATCTGTATAACATTCAAGCAAATAAAAGGTAAGACCTTTATAGGGTAAGAAAAAAGAATTACACATGAAAAAGAAAGTCCATCCACTTTTCTTTCTGCTTTTTATAACTGTGACCTCCGTTTTTTCTCAAACTAATCGTGTGATGACTATTTTTCCTCAGGGTACTATTTTGCACGGCAATCTGCCTTACAATAACGATACCCTGCAAAAGCACTTACTGGATATTTATCTACCGGCTAATGCAAAAGGGAAATTGCCGTTAGTGATTTTTATACATGGTGGCGGCTGGTTAAGCAATGATAAATACGCTGATATGGGTTATATGCAAAAAACTGTGGCAGAAATAGTTAGCAGCGGTTTTGCCCTGGCTTCTATTGATTATCGGTTCGCCACACAAGCCGTTTTCCCTGCCCAGATACAAGATTGCAATCGTGCCATTTCATTTTTGTATGACAATGCCGATCAATATGGCTTTGACAAAAAGCGCTTTGCTCTTATGGGCTTTTCGGCAGGTGGGCATCTGGCATCCCTGGTGGGCTTATCTAAAAATAATAAGGTCGAAAAGTTTTTTATGCCTAACACCAATAAATCCTTCAGCTTTAAAGCGGTTGTTGATTTTTACGGTCCGGCAGAATTGATTTTATTTCCAGGAGCGGATGATGAAAAGTCACCAGAAAGCCTTTTAATTGGTGCAACTCCGCTTGCGCGTCCTGATTTAGCCAAAGCTGCCAGCCCGGTCACATATGTAGATAAAAATGATCCTCCATTTTTAATTATTCATGGTGAAAAAGATGAACTGGTTTCAACAAAACAATCCCGGTTATTGAGTGCCTGGTTGAGTGTGGCAGGTGTTCCCAATGAATTGATCATCGTAAAAGATGCACCGCATTTCGGAGTGATGTTCGATACGGATGAGCTTAGAAATAAAGTCATAAGCTTTCTTAAAAAGCAATTGAATTGAGAAGTTTTTTCTCAATCATAAAATATAAAAAATTAAAATAAATGAAAAAAATACTGATAGGATTCGCCATCATCATCCTTAGTTGCACATTGCACGCTCAGCAAACAGCCCTTAAAAATGCTGAAGCGCCGACGGTTCGTACTACTGCTGGAATTTTGCGCGGCGTGACGGAAGGCGATGTCTCCAGTTTCAAAGGCATTCCTTATGCTGCTCCACCAGTTGGCGAATTTCGCTGGCGCCCGCCCCAATCGGTAAAACCATGGAAGGAAGTCCGTGATGCTACCAAGACTTGTGCGGATTGCCCTCAGCGAGCTTGGCCAGGTTCGACAGCAATCCAATCCGAAGATTGTCTTTTTCTGAATGTTTGGGCACCGGCTACCGCTACGAAAAAATCCAAATTGCCAGTGATGGTTTGGATTCACGGAGGCGGTTTCACAGGGGGTAGCGGCTCTGGCCCCGGCTCGGCAGGTGATGCATTTGCCAAGCAAGGCGTCATCTTGATCACTATCAATTATAGACTTGGACGCCTCGGTCATTTTGCCTTTCCCGCATTGAGCAAAGAACATCCGGAAGAACCGAAAGGCAGCTACGCCTATATGGATCAGATAGCCGCGCTGAAGTGGATACAGGAAAACATTGCCGCCTTTGGAGGTGATCCGAATAACGTAACGATTTTTGGTTTTTCTGCCGGTGGCGTCTCGGTACATTCACTTTTAACCATACCAGCTGCAAAAGGACTTTTCCATAAAGCAATCAGTGAATCTGGTGGTGGCAGAGATGGTGTGCTTACAGGCAGACCGATTAATAAAGAAAATGCCGATCCCTTATACGCCGTTTCGGCAGAGACAATAGGAATAAACTTTGCCCGCAAACATAAAATAGAAAGCACGGACGCAGCCGGATTGGCTAAACTCCGCTCCCTGAGCGTGGAGGAAATTGTAGATGGAGGTCAGGAAAGTGATAGTGCTGGTCTTCGAATCTACTCAGGCCCAATCCTCGATGGTAAACTGGTGGTAGAAACCGCAGAGAGCGCATACAAGGCGGGCAGGCAGGCACGAGTTCCACTCATTATTGGCAATTGCAGTGCAGAAATAGGCGGAGCTTTTGTTAGTAACGCCAGTTCAAAGGAAGCACTATTTTCACTTTTTGGTGAACTGGAAGCGGAGGCTAAAGCTGCCTTCGATCCTGAGGGTAATAAAGAATTCGCTGAAGTAATCACTAAGTTTAACACCGACTGGGTATGGGGTGAACCAGCACGGATGACTGCAAGCGCTTTTGTAGCCAAACGTGCACCAACTTACATGTATCAATTCGGTTACGTCTCTGCCCCAATGCGGGAGCGTGCGCGATATGGTGCCGGTCATGGATCTGAAGTATCGTTTGTATTCAACACCCTCAATGCCCGATGGGGAGCGCCTGTTGAGCCAACACCTGAAGAGAAAGAATTAGCAAGGATTATGAACACCTATTGGACAAATTTTGCCAAAACAGGTAATCCGAATGGTAAAGGGCTTCCAGTTTGGCAGCTCTATGATACTACAAAAGAAGAGATCCTCGATGTTGAATTAGAAGGGAAAGTAGTCAGCAAGCCCGATCCCCGAAAAGCAAGATTTAATGTGATTGAAAAGGCATTTAAGCAGCGGGATCGTCTGCAATCACGAGGTATTTAAAGGTAAGAACTTTATACAGTAAAAAAATGAACAATGCAACAGGTTATATTAAATAATGGAGTAGAAATGCCTAACTTAGGATTTGGGGTTTTCCAAGTGACAGACCTGGCAGAATGTGAAAGAAGTGTTTTGGATGCTATCAATACCGGCTATCGTTTGATTGATACGGCTGCTTCTTATGGAAACGAAGAGGCAGTAGGAAGAGCCATTAAAGAAAGCGGCATCCCAAGAGAAGAATTGTTCATTACCACCAAGCTTTGGATACAGTCAAACGGTTACGAAGGCACAAAGAGAGCCTTTGAAAATTCCTTGAAACGATTGCAATTAGACTACCTGGATTTGTATCTGATGCATCAACCATTTGGTGATGTGTATGGAGAATGGCGAGCCATGCAAGACTTGTACAAAGAAGGAAGCGTTAGAGCCATTGGCGTAAGTAATTTTCACCCTGACAGGCTTATTGACTTAATTGTTCACAATGAAGTTGTTCCCGCAGTCAATCAGATTGAAACGCATCCATTCCACCAGCAAATAGAAACACAGCAATTCTTAAAGGAAAATAAGGTACAGATAGAGTCTTGGGGACCATTTGCAGAAGGCAAAAACAACATCTTTCAGAATGAACTGCTTGCTTCAATTGGCAATAAATATGACAAAACCATTGCCCAGGTTGTGCTGCGTTGGCTTACGCAAAGAGGTGTCGTAGCCATTCCTAAATCAGTTCGTAAAGAACGTATAGAAGAAAATTTCAATAGCCTCGGCTTTGAGCTAAGTGCCGAAGATATGGAAGCCATTAAAACATTGGACAAAAAGGAGAGTAGTTTCTTTGATCACCGTGATCCTGCAATGGTGAAATGGTTGGGAGAGAGGAAACTGGTGGCTTAACTTATGGCAATAATGGCGATAGAAATAAGTAATAACGCTTGGAATTTTTCTTTTTAGCAGTTTTGTGTCCGATCCGCAATTGGATGGGTAATAAAATACCTGGAGTTATTACCCCAGCAATAGTGAAAGCACTTGGAAAATGATTCCTGACTAAATCGCATAATTGTAAATAAAAAGAATTCGATGCTATGGCTATTTATAATCTAAAAATTAACGGAGAGACTAAACGGGTGGATGTTGATCCAACAACTCCCGTGCTTTGGGTTTTAAGAGAACATCTTAATATGCCCGGTACAAAGTATGGTTGCGGGGTTGCCATGTGCGGCGCATGCACTATTCACCTAAATGGAAATGCAGTTCGATCTTGCCAACTGCCAGTTTCAACCATTGGAAACATAGAGATTACAACCATCGAGGGTCTTTCCGAAAATGGAGATCATCCGGTTCAAAAAGCTTGGCTGGAGCACGATGTGGCACAGTGTGGTTATTGTCAGACGGGTCAGATTATGACTGCGGCAGCGTTGCTGCACAACAATCCCAATCATACGGATGCGCAAATAGAGGCAACAATGAGTGGTAATATTTGCAGATGCGGCACTTATTTGCGAATAAGGGATGCCATCAAATCTGTGACAAAGTAGCATTAAAGAGGGGTTGGTAACTCCATTCTTAAAAATTTAAAGCATTAAAAAATGGAAAAGATCAAAACGAATTATAGTCGTCGTTCCTTTTTAAAATCATCTATGCTATCCGGTGGCGGTCTGATGATAAGTTTTAGCTGGTTATCAGCATTCAAACTTGCCGATTCAACCAATGAACTTAATCTTCCCGAAGCATGGAATGAGTTAACGGGCTATATCAAAATAACGCCGGATAATATCATAAAAATCCTCAACCCTAACCCAGAATTTGGACAAAATGTGATGACCTCGCTCCCAATGATTGTAGCGGAAGAGCTGGACGTGGATTGGCAAAAAGTGGTGGTAGAGATGGGTCCGCACGACAATGTGAAATTAGGACCGCAATTTACCGGCGGAAGCAATTCCGTGCGGATGTATTGGAAACCGCTCCGCGAAGCAGGAGCAGCAGCCCGCCAGATGCTGATGGAAGCCGCCGCCCAAACCTGGAGTGTACCGATGGAAGAAATTACCACCAAGGCAGGAATGCTTTATCATGAAAAAAGCGGTAAATCAGGAACGTATGGCGACTTTGCTTCAAAAGCTTCGGGTATTCCCATACCAAAAGAAGTGAAGTTAAAGGAAGTAAAAGATTTTAAGGTAGTACGACATTCCCAGAAAAATGTAGAGGGATTAAATATCGTAACCGGGAAACCGATTTTTGGATTGGATTATACGCACGAAGGAATGCTGATTGCCATGATCCAACATCCGCCTGCCTTCGGCATGAAACTTAAATCTTTTGATGCCGCTCAAACCTTGAAAATGCCAGGCATCAAAGATGTTTTTAGCCTAAAATTATATGAGGATGGTTTTGAACAGGCAGGTTTTGATACCCGCACATTCAATGATTTGCTAATAGTGGTGGGCAATACTACCTGGGAAGTAATGAATGCCCGCAAAAAATTAATCGTACAATGGGAGCCTGTCGCGATACCAAAGATACTATGGGAGGCAGGGGTGGAAAAAGAGAGGTGATGGTTCCAGGGGAACTGGAAAGTACCCCTACGCAATTAGCAAAAATGGAAGAATACTCAAAGAAACCAGCTCGGGAATTACGAAAAGATGGCGACCCGGAAACAGCATTCAAAAATGCAGCGCAAATTATAGAACGTACCTACAATGCCCCGTTTTTGGCGCATAATTGTATGGAACCGATGAATTTCTTTGCCCACGTGACCGATGAAAAAGCCTTAGTGGCTGGACCACTGCAAGCACCGGGCTGGTCAGAACCGACGCTTTCAAAACTGTTAAATCTGCCCGCCGACAAGATTGAAATCCAAATGACCCGCATGGGTGGCGGCTTTGGGCTCAGAGCGTATGGGCATTATCTCTATGAGGCAGCGCTTATTTCTAAAAAGGTAAAAGCGCCGGTCAAACTCGTATATAGCCGGGAAGATGATATGACGTACGGCATTTATCGCCCCATGTACACCGCTACATATCGCGCAGCATTGGATGCGAATAAAAATTTAATTGCATTTCATGTAAAAGGCGGCGGCATTCCAGAGCACGCCATTCATGCCAATCGGTTTCCGGCGGGTGCAGTTGATAACTATCTGGCGGAAGGTTGGGAGATACCATCCAATATTACCATTGGCGCGTTCAGAGCGCCGCGCTCCAATTTCAATGCTGCTGCGGAGCAATCGTTTTTGGATGAATTGGCAGAAGCAATGGACAAGGACCCCATCGAATTTCGACTCGAATTGTTAAAACGAGCCAAAGAAAATCCAGTAGGTAAGAACAATGATTATAACCCGGATCGCTACGCAGGCGTATTGAATTTGGTTAAAGAAAAATCGGGCTGGAATAATTCGGAAAATAACAAATATAGTCGTGGCGTCGCGGCTTATTTCTGTCACAATTCTTATGCTGCCCATGTCGTGGATATGGTCAAAAGAGATGACCAACCTTATGTCGAGCGGGTTTTCAGTGCGATGGATTGTGGTATTGTAATTAACCCCGACGCGGCGGTGAATATGGTGCAGGGTGCAGTAGTGGATGGTATCGGGAATGCATTGTACGGTCAATTGACCCTTAAAGAAGGGGCTGCGGAACAAAATAACTTCCACCGTTACCGAATGATTCGGATGAATGAAGCGCCGAAAAAGATCGAAGTTCATTTTGTAGAAAATGATATAGACCCTACTGGCTTGGGCGAACCCCCTTTTCCGCCGATTTTTGGAGCGGTTGCAAATGCATTGTATAAAAATACGGGCAAACGATTTTATAATCAGCCTTATATGAATGAATTTGAAGATAAGGGCTGATGTAATGTTTTATTTATTGGTAAAATATATGTACTCAAGTTCTTTTAAAATTTAAGTATTTGAAAGTTAGACTAAAGGGTTAGCATTTTCTTCAGCCCTTGTGATTCGGATAGGGTAAAATAGCTGGTTACTCAAAAATTGAAGACTAACTTTTAATCTTAAAAAGATGAAAAAAATAACATCAATGGCATTAGTAATGTCAACAGTTATAAATATTGCAAGTGCTCAAAAGACAAATCAACAAAATCCTTACACTTTGGTCTATGAGGGAGCAATTACCGAAAATGTAAAAGGTAAGGTGAACATTCATCCGTAGTATAAGGTAAAGATTTACAATAGCTGCAAACGTTTATACACCACCTAATTATAACGTGCCCAAAAATCCGGCAATGTTTAGCGCATCCCAACGCGTAAAAGACAGTAGCCGGTCACAACGTTTGGCAGAGCAAGGCTATATAACCATTACTGCCGATGCAGCCTACCAAGGTGGCAGTGGAGGTACACCCCGTTCTGTTGACAAACCGGCAAACCCTTGGCTTTCTTGCTCAATACAAAGGGCGGCACAACTGGGCTTACCTGCGTGAAGGCCGCAATGTTTGAATTCACAAATTTCAACAATTCAGGATAAGCGGCTCAAAGCCCTTACGGCGTTGCTAGCACCTGACAGAACCCCCCCACCAACCATGGTAAACCAACCTTAAGACCGAAAGCCACACTGGGAAACTACCTCAAAAAAAGTCTCCTAGGAGCTCACATTTGAACCTGAAAGGAGTTGTAACTTTTACATTACCCATGTGTTTTAAAAACCTGAATTATTAAATTTCGGACTATTTTTCTTCGTAGTGAGGGGTCTGCTCACCTCAAAAACGTAAGCGCTGCTACGACGAGTAATAAAGACGTAGAACAGGAAATCATCAATCTCTCCAAAGAAAAGTGGCAATGGATGGCAGATAAGAATGTGGCTACCCTGGCTACCCTCTTCCATGAAAAATCTATGTTTGTGCACATGGGCGGAAGCTGGGATAAGAGCCGGGAAAAGAGGTAATTAAAACCGGAAGATCTGGACAAGACAGCTAACTCCATTCCGTCTGTAAAGTAATTGGCAACACTGCCATTCTGTTGAAGACATTGACTTGAAGCCGTAGTCGGCGGAAAGAATCGTCAACCCTTTGGTGACTAGGTATCAAAAAAACGGTAAATGGAATGGGCCCTCTCTTTCTCAAGGCTAGCCAGGGCAGTAAAAACAACTAATAACTACATTCTAAACCATGTTTTTTAAACCTGTAAAATAAATGACGGTATGAAAGCACCAATTCTCGGACTATTTTTAGTAATCATAAGTGCGCAATGGTCCTTCGCACAAAATTCTAAAACAGAGCAAGAACTCATCAATTTATCCAAAGAAAAATGGCAATGGATGGCAGATAAAAACGTGGACAAGCTAGAGCCACTCTTCCACGACGAGTCAAAATTTGTTCATATGAGCGCAACCTGGAAAAAGGATGAGTAACTTGAAATTATAAAAAGCGGGAGCATTTGGTACAAAAAAGCGGATGTAAAGGATACGGCGGTGGAAATTGTGGATAAAACCGCTATCGTTTGGAATCGTATCACGCTGACGGCGGAGGTTCGGGGCAGTGACGTAGTAACTGAATTTACGGTGACCGAAGTTTATAAAAAACAAAAAAAGGATTGGAAATTGTTAGCCCTGACCTTTAGCAGTGTGCGGGACACCCATGAGATTAAACATTAGACTTAAATAAAAATTAATGAAAATAACTATTCTATGATGCATCTGCTGTTGGTATCTTTTCTGTTGATTTCAGCTTGTTCTTCCTCCCAGGTGAAGGATAGTAATGCTAATGTGGAAGCTAGTGTAGATACAGACAAGGTACTAATTGTGTATTTGTCCCGAACAAATAATACCAAAGCAATAGCGGAAATCATTCACAAAAATGTGGGAGGAACATTGGTCGCATTGGAATTACAAAACCCTTATCCAGAGGATTATCAAGCTACGGTACAACAGGTTGCGCGAGAAAATGAAACGGGCTTCCTCCCACCTTTAAAAACAAAAATTGATAGCATTCAAAACTATGATATTGTTTTTGTAGGCTTTCCCACTTGGGGAATGCAGTTGCCTCCTCCTATGAAAAGCTTTCTAAATCAATATGATTTGAATAGAAAAACGGTGATTCCTTTCAATACAAATGCAGGGTATGGAATTGGAAGCAGCATCGAAACCGTAAAAAAATTATGTCCCAACAGCACAATTTTGGAAGGTTTTTCAATCAAAGGCGGCGTGGAAAGAGATGGAATATATTTTGTAATGGAAGGCGAAAGAGAAATACAGGCACAAGCAGAAATAAAGAAATGGTTACAAAAAATAAAAGTAATTAAATAAGCATCTAAATAGTTATAAGTAGCCGCCAACCGGAGGTCATCACTCAAAAATTATTTATGTATAAAGTAAAAAGTCCATTGAGCATACTTATGCTGGCAGTTCTTTACGCGTGTGCATCCACAAAAGAAAATACTAACGATGGAAAATTGGTCATTCAAGAACAAGGCAGCTTCGCAGTGGGTGGCACGGTGATTACTGCTCCGGTACCGACCCGCGCATAATCCCGCCAACTTGAAGGCAGACCTGCATGGTGACCATGCTTTGTATTCTAAAGCCCGAAATGCGAAACTTCCATTGGTGTTTTGGCATGGATATGGTCAGTCCATGAAAACCTGGCAAACTACGCCCGATAGCAGAGAAGGTTCAAAGCATTTTCTTACGTCGTCGCTTTCCTGTTTATTTGATTGACCAGCCACGACGAGGTGAAGCTGGGCGCAGTACAAAACCAATTACCATTGCAGCAGCACCGGATGATCAGCTCTGGTTTGGTATTTTTAGACTTGGTATAGGGTCAATTTATCCGAACGTACAATTTTCCAAAGACCCCAAAGCATTAGATCAATTTTTCCGACAAATAACGCCAGACACAGGTCCTTTAGACATAGCAGTAAATGTGGATGCGGTATCTGCATTATTCAACAAAATTGGGCAAGGCATTTTGGTTACTCATTCGCGGGGAAGTACCCGAATCCATACCCTATCTTGGGGGTACGCTGAGTGCCAGGAGTGTTCCTATATCTGAATTTATGCGTTTGACAAAAATTCCAGTTATCATTTATTACGGCGACTATATTCCTAGCGAGCCAACACAAAACCCTGGGCAGGAGCAGTGGCGTGCTGCGCTTGCTATGGCTAAGTTGTGGAGAGATGTAGTAAATAAACATGGTGGCGATGTTACGTTAATTCATCTTCCAGTTAAAGGCAATACCCATTTTCCGATGTCTGATTTAAATAACCTCGAAATTGCGAATCACCTCTCTGCTTTTTTGAAGAAGAAAGGATTGGATTGATATAATAAAACCTAAATCATGATACGAATTTTAATATGCCTACTTCTGACCTTATATAGTTTAAATTCAACCGCACAAACTCCACCCAATATGCTCGATGCTATATTTCCAATGGCGACAAAATAAAGGGGGTAATTTCCGGGTGGGTAAACCACTCGTGCCGCCTCCATGGAGTGATTTTGAACGCCCGCGGCCACACCGGCGACCGGGCTAATCAAGAAAAGGAGCAGCAAATCTACGAAAGGGCGAGGGGGTCCCCGGGGAACGGCGGCGCGAGTGCATGCCTCGGCAGAGAGGCTCAAATGGGTTTGAGAAGAAAACAAACTCCCTGATTGAAAGCGCCATCAGCACCATTCATCTTTACGCAAAGGGATGACAATTAAAAAAAGCTGAACGAGGGACTGAATGCAGGGCTTACCGTCAATGAAATCAAGGAAGTGCTGGTACATCTGTATGCGTGTGGTTCCGGGGTAAAACATTATGCGTGCTGGAAACGAGGAACTCGGTCTGGACAAATGGGAGCCTCCCTGCGGAAAAAGGGCCACCCACAACACTCCTCTAGGCGGGCTGGCATAGTCCTGAGATTGATGTATTTCTGAAAGAGCATTTATTCGCTGATATTTTTGGGCGGGATGTACTCCCTTATTTGGATAGGGAAATTGTTACCATTGCTGCACTTGCAAGTTTAAAAGGCGTTGAACCGATGCTACAGGGGCATCTGAATATTGGATTGAATTTGGGTATGACAGCGGCGCAGTTGAGAGCCTTGTTATCGGTCATTGAAATAACGATCGGAAAGCAGGAAGCTGATATCGGATTGGAAATATTAAATCGCGTACTTGAAAGTCGAAAATAAAATTCAAAATAATAAATTTGTAAAGATGCAAATAGCCTGAAAATATTTGATTTTCGTAAGTTTCTATTTGATTTTTATAATTGTTTGTCAAAAAATCATTGTTTTTTGTATTATGCCTCAGCTTTGAAATTTTAGAAACATCTAATTTTCTTCATATATCATAATATTATGGCAATCTTCAACTTGAATATCAACGGTAAAAAACAGCAAGTGGACGTTGATCCTTCTACACCTATGCTTTGGGTACTCCGGGATCACCTTAATCTTGTTGGTACTAAGTACGGCTGCGGCATCGCTATGTGCGGCGCTTGTACCATTAATCTTGGCGACATCGCCATGCGTTCTTGCATGCTGCCAGTGTCACAAGTAGGCAATCAAGAAATTACGACTATTGAGGGGCTTTCCGAAGACGGCGATCATCCCTTGCAAAAGGCTTGGCTCGAACACGATGTGCCACAGTGCGGCTACTGTCAATCCGGGCAAATCATGAACGCTGCTGCATTATTGAAAGCGAATCCCAATCCCGGGGATGAAGAAATTGAAGCAGCGATGAATGGAAATATCTGTCGCTGTGGTACTTATATACGTATCAAGGCGGCGATTAAGACTGCTGCGGCAAATGGTTGAGCTTTGAAATTAAGTGATTGAGAAATTAAGAAACTTTTCAGCGGTTTTCAATTTCCCAGTTTCGTAATTTCTTAATTTACAAAAACTAAAAAATGACTATCGTCAAAACATCATACGGCAGGCGTTCTTTTTTGAAAACTACAGCCCTCGCAGGAGGTGGTATGATGCTCGGCTTCAGCTGGTTGGCTTCCTGCACGTCCAAACCGGAAGAGTTGCTGACCATGCCGGAGGAATGGTTTGACATTAACGGCTTTTTGAAAATTGGCGAAAACGGCGTCGTCACCATCTTCTCCCCAAATCCGGAAGGCGGACAGAATGTGAAAACCTCCATGCCTATGATTGTGGCGGAAGAATTGGATGTAGATTGGAAAAACGTCATAGTAGAGCAGGCTCCTTTGAATACTGCATTATATTCCCGTCAGTTTATTGGCGGAAGCCAAGCTATTCGACAAGGTTGGCAGAGCCTCAGAATGGCAGGTGCTTCGGCAAGGTATATGCTCCGGGAAGCTGCAGCACAGACATGGGCAGTTCCTGTTGAAGAAATAACGACAGAAGCAGGAGTATTGTATCATAAAAGAAGTCGAAATAAAGCAGGCTATGGAGAAATGGCTTCCGCAGCTGCCAAAATACCTGTACCGAAAGAAGTGCAGCTAAAGAATGTAAAAGACTTTAAAATTATTGGCACGTCTCGAAAAAATGTAGATGGTAAAAAAATTATAACTGGGCAGCCTCTATTCGGAATAGACCAGCATCGAGAAGGAATGTTGATTGCCATGATTGCCCATTCTCCCGCTTTTGGAATGAAATTGAAATCAGTAGATGCTTCGGCTGCCAGGGCGATGCCAGGGATTCGGGATGTTTTTACAATTAAGGTGTTAAATGATGATTTTGAAAGGCAACATTTTGATACGTGTACTTTTCTTGAGGTAGTTGCAATTGTGGGTAATTCCACCTGGGAAGTCATGAATGCTAAGAAAGCGCTAAACGTACAATGGGAGCCTTTTGAAGCATATACGGAGGAAAGAACCTTCTTTGGAGGATCAAAGCAAACGCTTAGCATTCCTGCTGGGGTGGAGAGTACAGCCGACCATATGGCTAAAATGACTGAAATGGCTTCCAAACAAGGAAGAGTAGTTCGCAAAGATGGTGACCCTGAAGCGGCTTTCAAGAATGCAACAACGATCATCGAACGAACCTATACCGCTCCATTTCTCGCTCATAATTGCATGGAGCCAATGAATTTCTTTGCAGATGTAAAGAATGGGAAAGCGGAACTTGCCGGACCACTTCAAAAACCTGAACTGACGGAACAGGCGTTATCGGCTCGACTCGGAATACCAGTTGAAAATATAGATATCCAGTTGACGCGCCTAGGGGGAGGTTATGGACGACGTTCCTATGCCCACTGGTTAGTAGAGGCAGCACTCATTTCCCAAAAAATGAATGTACCGATTAAGCTCATCTATACTCGTGAAGATGATATGACATCCGGCATTTATCGCCCGACTTATCATGCCACCTACCGTGCTGCACTTGATAAAAATAAGAATCTTATTGCTTTCCATGTGAAGGCTGGCGGTATTCCAGAAAGCCCGCTGTATCCTGACCGGTTTCCGGCTGGGGCGGTAGATAACTATCTAGCTGAGGATTGGTCTATCGAATCCAACATTACGATTGGGTCATTTAGAGCGCCACGTTCCAATTTTATTGCAGCGGCTGAACAGTCGTTCCTGGATGAAGTAGCGGAAGCAGCCGGAAAAGATCCTTTCGAGTTTCGGCTGGAATTGTTGGAACGAGCCAAAACAAATCCAGTTGGTGAAGAAAATGATTATGACGCTGCCCGCTATGCTGGTGTGCTGGAACTGGTTCGGGAGAAATCGGGCTGGGGACAGGAACAAGCTAATGTACACCGGGGCGTTTCCGCGTATTTTTGCCACAATTCCTACGCAGCAAATGTGCTGGACATAGTGCTGGAAGGTGGGAAGCCAATTATACAAAAAGTCTATTGTGCAGTTGATTGTGGAATTGTAGTCAATCCTGATGCAGCCACTAACCTTGCGGAAGGGGCTATTGTCGATGGCATCGGCAATGCTTTGTACGGTGTGATGACCTTCAAAAACGGTGTGCCAGAAAAAAGCAATTTTAATACCTACCGCATGATTCGCATGGGTGAAGCACCCAAAGCAATTGATGTGCATTTTGTACAAAACGACATAGATCCTACAGGCATGGGTGAACCGACATTCCCTCCGATTTTTGGAGCAGTCGCCAATGCTTTGTATAAGACGACGGGCAAGCGTTACTACAATCAGCCTTTTCTGGAACAACAACAGGTGTTGGGATAATATTCCCAAATTTTAAAATTCAAAAATGAACGATATGACACTCGTAAAAACATCCTATAATCGACGCTCTTTTTTGAAAACCACTGCAATGGCGGGCGGTGGCTTGGTGCTTGGTTTTAGCTGGCTGGCTGGTTGCAAACCCTCTGGACAAGAAGCCCTGGTCATGCCCAAGGAGTGGTTCGATATTAATGGTTATTTGAAAATCGGTGATAATGGCGTCGTTACCATCTTTACGCCCAACCCGGAATTCGGGCAGAATGTAATGACATCTATGCCTATGATTGTGGCGGAGGAACTCGACGTAGATTGGAAGAATGTTCTTGTGGAAATGGCACCTCATGATCCTACCAAATACCCGGATGCGATGTTTGGTCAGTTCACGGGCGGTAGTCGTGGTATCATGTCAAAATGGGAACCGCTCCGTATGGCGGGCGCTTCTGCCCGGCAGATGTTGCGGGAAGCAGCGGCTCAGGCTTGGCAGGTTCCTTTGGATGAAATCTCCACCGAGGCGGGCGTTTTGAAGCATGAAAAAAGCGGCAAGTCTGCGGGCTATGGCGAAATGGCATCGGCTGCTGCCAAAATCCCCGTGCCGAAAGAGGTGAAGCTGAAGGACGTGAAGGATTTCAAAATCATCAGCACTTCCCGTAAGAATGTAGAAGGACAAAAAATCGTGACGGGTAAGTCTATGTTCGGAGTGGATTATCGAGTGGAAGGAATGCTCATCGCTATGATTGTGCAACCACCTGCCTTTGGAATGAAATTGAAATCAGTAGATGATTCGACCGTACGTGCCATGCCCGGCATTAAGGATGTTTTTGCCATCAAAACCTATAACGACGGTTTCGCAAAAGGCGGTTTTGACACCAATGCTTTCCCGGAGCTTGTTGCTATCGTGGGCAATTCAACTTGGGAGGTGATGAATGCTAAAAAGGCATTGCAAGTAGAATGGGAGCCATTTGCACCTTACACAGAAACAGTGGGTGGTTTTGGAGGCACGCGCACGGTCACTGTTCCCGCCGGACTTGAGAATAGTACCGACCATTTCACCAAAATGGAGACATTAGCAGCTAAGCCTGGTAGAATCGTTCGCAAAGACGGCGACCCGGAAACAGCATTCAAAAATGCGGCAAAAGTCATCGAGCGCAGTTATATGGCGCCCCATCTTGCCCATAACTGCATGGAGCCAATGAATTTCTTTGCCGATGTAAAGGGGGATAAAGTAAAGGTGGCTGGTCCATTGCAAGAACCCGGACTAATCGAAGTAACATTGGCAGACCGCCTCGGTATTCCAGTTGAAAATATCGAAATAGAAATGACTCGTATGGGTGGCGGATTTGGGCGGCGTGCTTATTCTCACTACCTGGTGGAGGCGGCGCTCATTTCACAAAAAGTAGGTGTACCCGTTAAGCTGATGTACACTCGGGAGGACGATATGAGCAACGGTATTTACCGCCCTGCTTACCATGCGACTTATCGGGCTGCTTTGGATAAGAATAACAACTTGATTGCCCTGCACGTGAAAGCTGGTGGCGTACCTGAAAGCCCACTGTTTGCAAATCGCTTCCCGGCGGGAGCAATTGATAATTATCTCGCTGAAGACTGGTCGATTGAATCCAATATTACTATCGGAGCATTCCGCGCACCCCGTTCCAATTTTATCGCCGGGGCGGAGCAATCCTTCCTCGACGAAGTGGCAGAGGCGATGGGCAAAGACCCGATCGAACTTCGTCTTGAATTGCTAAATCGTGCCAAAAACAATCCGGTCGGCGAACGAAACGACTACGAACCCGAGCGCTACGCTGGCGTGCTGGAATTGGTGCGGGACAAATCAGGCTGGGGAAAAAGCAATCCATCCGGCTTTAGCCGCGGCGTTGCTGCCTATTTTTGTCACAACACTTATGCGGCACATGTACTGGATTTGACTATGGAAAACGGCAAACCTGTTGTGCAAAAGGTGACCACCGCTATTGACTGCGGTATTGTAGTCAATCCCGACGCTGCAATCAATATGGCGGAAGGCGCTATTACAGATGGTGTAGGCAATGCGCTGTTTGGTGAAATGACTTTCAAAGATGGCGCTCCTGAAAAAAAGAATTTCGATAAATACCGCATGATTCGCATGAGCGAAGCACCAAAAGCGATTGATGTGCATTTTGTGCAAAACGAAATAAATCCAACGGGTATGGGTGAACCACCATTCCCGCCTATTTTCGGCGCGGTCGCCAACGCCTTGTACAAGGCAACCGGAAAGCGCGTGTACCGTCAACCTTTCCTCGGAGATAAAAGCGTGTTGGGATAGTGACTTTTTGCAAAAAAAATAAGAAATAAATAAAGCCCATCATCCGCATCTATGCTATGCTGAAGGGCGGATGATGGAGAAAAGGGCGGTATATCATTTCTACCGCAGCAAATAAATCTTGTGCAAGGAAAGAAAGGACAAACAAAGCCCGACAAGTAGCATAAAGGTGCGAAGCCAGTTCATTGTACTCCACTCTGACCATGCTTTTCTGAGCGTGTCCACGTCCGTCAGTTGAGCTGTTTTCCACATGATGTCGTTTCGTGGGAAGAAATAGGCAAATGTAAACATTTCGGACAGCACATACATCCCCAAAGCAGCGCCCAAATAAATCCGAGCACCGGGAGCTGTCTTCCAGAATAATATCAGCACCGATAACGCAAGTACTTGATTGATTGGAGAATACAATCGGAAAAAATTTCCGGGATTAACTGTTTTAAAATATTCCCTTGCCGCAGCAATGGAGTTGGGAATGTCACTTCCCCATGATTTAGCGTCCACCACAGAGTTGTAAAAATTAACAAACATCAGCCCGGCGGCCATGGTGATAGAGGCGAATAAAATGATACTTTTCATGATACTTTTTTGCCATAAAGGTAGCCGCCTTGGAATGCTCAAAAATTGTATTTATCGGACATCTTCAAAGATGTGTCCTTTCAAATCACTTTTCATTCGCTTGTATGCCCCTGGTGTCATGCCAGTGAAAGTTTTAAACGATTTGATGAGGTGCGATTGGTCTGAAAAATAGCTTTCATGGGCAATCTGGGTTAGGGTCAGGCCGCTGTGGTGAATGAGATGAACCGTGTAAAGGTATTTTTGTAGAGCATCCATTCTTCCGTGTTCATACCTGTTGCTTCGATGATTTTTCTAGATAAATGCCTTGGAGAATAACAAAGTTTGTTGGCAATAGCTGGCACTGGCAGGTCGAGTTGATGAGTGCCGCTTAAAAAATCGTTCATCAGAGACGCTCTAGGCTCATAGTGAGGCATTTTGCTTTCAAACCACCTCAAGAAAACAGCAACCCTTGTCTCGAAATTGTTTTGTTCGGCGAGCTGATGCCAAAGGGAACGGAAAGCCGAATTCAGCAGCGGCAGGTCAACAATGGTATTTGAAAACTCAGAGGTCGGTACCCCAAAAATTTCCTTTACCGCCAACGGCTGAAATTGTACCCCGAAAAATAACTGTTGCCCCGAGGGTTGAAGTTGTATCGGCACGGTGTTAAAACCATTGATAAAACAATCCGAGACCCGATATTGCTTGCCATTAATTTCAGAAAGAATAGGAAAACGGTCATTCAGGTTAAAAATGATTTCTACGATGCCTTTGGGTATAATCAGTTCTTTGTGAAAAGGCGCATTGCGCTCCATTTGCCAAATGGCTTGAATCGTATTTTTGAAAGGTAATGTTTGCGGTATGTAAAAACTTCTATTCAAAAATTCCTGCATTTGATGTTAAAATTAAAGAAAAAGTTTTCATTATAAAAATATCCTAGATATAAATGATTCTTTTAAAGACCATTTGAGTGTTAAGCCCGTTGAAGTTTAGAATTGGATGAGAAAAGGGAAAGTAAATATTTTGTGTTGGTGGTTAATGTTTTTGAAGCTTAATGTAATGTTGATAAAATTTTACATTATGCAATCGGCTGTTTTTTTAGCTTTCCAATAGCTCTATAAATGAGTATTATCACAGAAATAAGCCATCCTACGGGATAAGGCAGAATAAGTACGTTCCACCACCACTCCCGCTTCGGGTCATAACCACCAAGATAAGATATATAAAACATGCAGCAGACACCAAAAATAATCATGATCGCTGAGGTTAGGAATAATTTATGATGTCGGTCGTGGGTATAAAATGTTGACAATGTAATAAGAATACTACCTGCCGCTATTACAATCGACCCTTCTAATGGATCGAAAGCGCCAATTATCAAAGCAATAATGCCTATGATAAAAATCATGCTTATCCATTTTACTTTCGATTTCATTTTCTTTGTTTTTATTAATGCATTATAATTTTTATACGCGCATGAAGTATATTTTACTACATAAACGCTCCTTAATATAAGCAATTTCTCTCAATCCTACAATGAGTTTGCTCATTCACTTGAATTAAGCATCAAAATCGCAGCAATCAAAAACACAATCCTCAAAAATTTGTATTTTAGTAGGAAACCATTTGAATCGTATGCAATACTTCGTTGAAAAAGATTCCATTGTCAGATATATCTGGGGGAAGAGCGACACCATCCTGTTCATTTTTGCGGGTGCTGCTGCTGAATTTGCACTGAATAAAGCCGTGGATTGGCTATACTTTACTGGCAGGCTACCCGCCGATCCTTTAGCGCGACTGCTCTCTACCGTGACGTACGCCCGCAGGATTGTTTTTTCGTCCACCGAGCAAGCCCACGCTGCCATTGATACCATGCGACAAATACATACTGCCGTAGAACAAAAACGCGGCTATGCCATACCCGACTGGGCGTACCGCGACGTGCTCTTTATGCTCATTCATTATTCCATTGCCGCTTATGAGTTGCTTGAGCGAAAATTAAATGTCGAAGAAAAGGAAGAAGTGTATCATGTTTTTTATCGCGTGGGCGACCGCATGGGCGTGCAAGATTTACCTCCCAATTATACCGAATGGCTACCGGTACGAGCCGCGCATCTTAGCAGAAGACCTGCAAGAAAGCGCCTATACACTTGATTTGTTTCAACAGTATAAAAAGCACCTGGGCGCACTGCGATTTAAAGTAATGATCGAAGGGCAAAAACTGGTCGTGCCCGACCGGGTAAAAGCGCTCCTGCATTTCAGCGATTTTTCTTTGCTGACGCCGGTGGTGCCGCTCTATAAAGTAAGCCGCTGGATAAAAATGGACTGGCTGCTGAAGGCGCTACTGCTGCCTGCGGATTATAAGAAGGAGATAGCGGCGCTGGATGTGGGGGTGGGGTGAGGGATGGCGCTTAATGATTGGCATATGCCCATTTGTCCATCTAGGGCATGGTGCGCTGGGTTCTCAACTCTGTTTATTAATATTGGAAGAGTCATCTGAATCATTTGATAGCCATTTATAGAAACTGCAAGGAGATTTGATTTATTATCACCATAAAATCAGCCCAATATAAATATCATTTTCATATGCCAAATGAATGGTTTGCCACCATCTTATCCACTTGCCCTGCCAATCAGATCCATCATACTTCAGCAACTTTGCCCAGCCGTTTTGAGCAATCGCCAATATCTCGTCACGCCCGTCTTGATCAAAATCTCCTGCGATAAATTGATCGCCTTTGTTCATATTCCATCCGGCAAACTGCCTATTGCCGTTATTATGCCATTTGCCCTGCCAATCAGATCCATCATACTTCAGCAACTTTGGCCAGCCGTTTTGAGAACAGTTTCCTGCGATAAATTGATCACCTTGTCATATTCCATCCAAACTGATTGGCTTATTTTCCCTTGCCCTGCTCAATCCATCTGGCTCCAGAGGCAATCAACCCGTCTTGATTTCCAAATCTGGTAGATAAGGTGCACTTTCGAACTCCTTTTGGCAAACCATACGTAACAAATAACCTGTCAATCAGGTTGTATAAGACTTGCCCAGAGTCAGTTTCTCGGACACCCCTTGGTGTAATTTACTGGATAGAATGTAATATCACCTAATGTGTCCTTTAATGTAGTGCAATAACATCAATCATTTCTTTCCCAATTGTAAACTCTCGGTAATTTATATTGCCTCTGCTGTTAATTAAATTTTCGAACCGCAGACTATAATTGCCCAATTGTTTAGCATTATGTAGAATAGCAATTCTATTCGGCGAAACCTGCAGCGTTGGATTTAACCAGCTTTTAGTAACAGGATTTTTATTCGTCACAACATGCCAGTTTGTAATCAGGTAATTTTGTGTTTTTGATTTTATAACAAAGCCCGTTGCACGTCCTAACAGGACAGTGTCTTTGAAAACCTCCAAATAAAGACTCTGAACACTTTCAATTCGAGTAATTATCTGGCTCTTGCCTTTAACAGCAACAAGTAATACAACCGTGTATAATTTAATGTCGCTTAGTAGTAATTTGGTTCTGTTTCATTTTTTAGTGTGCCTTTCTTTTGTGGCTAACTATTTAGCCCATTACCGCAATAACGACTATCTAAAATGCGCATTGTGTCTTTTACCGTTTAGTCGCTTTGCCATATATATTTTTTCGTCAATATCACCCAAAATTTCCCCGTTTAGTGCGGGGGGGGCAAGGGCCCCTCTCTCCCCGCATAGGAAAATTGGCACACACACCCATTTACCCGTGGGGGGCGGGGGGAAAAATCTTTTTTTTTTTTTTTTTCATCTTTTTTTTTTTTAAACAAACCAAAAAACCGGGGTTGCCCAAAAAACACATATTTACCCAAATCGGGGGCCCCCCCCTTTCTCCCAATCTCACAATACCCCTTTTTGCTATACTGAAAAAGGATTTTAAAGACCTGACTAACCATTTTGTACCTCCACCAAATCATTTTTTCACGCTGTCGAGTCATTCGACCACGTCGTCCGGTCATCCGGCGACGCCATCGAGTCATTTTACCACGCCGCCGAATGATTCGCTCACGTCGCCAAGTCATTCGGCGCATGCATCAAGTCATCGGGCGCACGCGTCAAATCGTTCGGCGCACGTGTCGAACCATCTGACGACTCCGCCAAGTCATTCGACGCACGTGTCAAGTTATTCGGTACATGCGTCAAATCATCTGATGCACGTGTCAAGTCATTCGGCGCACGCGTCAAGTCATCTGGCGCACGTATCAAATCATCTGGCGCACGCATCAAATCATTCGCTCACGCTCTACATTTGCATAGCCGAAGGTGCAAACTCAATGCCGGCTACTTTCTATACCTTTTTTATTTCATAGCATAGTTCTACCATGCCATTTTTGTAGGCGATCACGTCTTTCAGGTGTAAGGCTTGTTCTTTTCCGAGGTGGTCAAAAAATAATAGCCCGTCACCCAACAAAATAGGCAAAACGGAAATCCTTATTTCGTCTGCCAGGTTTAAACGAAGGAAATCTTTGGCAAGCGCCGCACCACCGACCATCCAAACATTTTTGTACATTGGTTTGAGACGTTCATTCACCAGTTTGTTCAAGTCGCCTGCATAAAGTGCAACGTTGGGTCTTTCAATCGGCAAGTTTCTATTCGTTACTACAATAGTTGGCGTGTCTCCGTAAGCCCAGCCATACGATTTGGAAAGTTCCAGGGCGTGTTCGTAGGTCCGAGCGCCCATCACATAGCAATCAATGGTTTTCAGAAATGCCTCCGGGTCTTGTCCGGTAACGCCTTTTTCGTAATGGTCAGCGGTTTCAAACCACGAAACGCTATTGTCTTTTTTGGCAATGATGCCGTCGAGGCTGGAAACCATATGTATGGTTATACGAAAGGTATCTGTTGTCATTGTATCCTTATTGTTGAATCCTTCGTAAATTTATAGGAAAACCATCTGTCAGTGGCGAACAAGTTAGGATGTTTATTGCGCTAATATAAAAACTAAATGAAGTGCTTTTTCTTTTACTGTAATGCTTCTGCTGTTCCATTTTATTTGTTAACAAAGGCTTTTAGCGACTTTTTTCTGCCATTCTACGAGTCCGTAGCGTCGTTCTGCAAGTCCGTAGAATCATTTTGCGAGCCCGTAGCGTCGTTCTGCGAGTCCATAGAATCATTCTATGACCCCATAGAGTTATTCTGCGAGCCCATAAAGTCATTCTGCGAGTCCGTAGCGTCATTCTACGAGCCCATAGGATCATTCTACTGCGAGCCCATAGCATCATTCTACGAGTCCGTAGCGTCATCCTGTGAGTCCGTAGCATCATTCCACGAACCCATAAAGTCATTCCACGAGCCCGTAGCATCATTCTGCATATACACGATCTTAGCGATTGGCTCTTTGTAAGATCAACTCTGTTGGGGTGTAACCAAACTGTTTTTTGAAGGCAAAGGAGAAATGAGAGAGATTCTCAAAACCTACTTCGTAGCAAACATCTATGGGTCTGCTGTTCTTTTCTACAAAATGATAATGCGCCAGTTCCAGGCGCTTTTGGGTGAGCCAACGCTGTGGTGTGGTGTGGTATATTTTTGAAAGTCTCGTTTGAAAGTGGTGAGGCTTCGTCCGGTCAAGTAACCAAATTTTTCCAGGGGCATATTGAACATAAAGTTCTTTTCCATATAGCTCGCTAAATCAATCTTATACGGCGCTTCAAAGTTTGCCAGCACCTGATCTATTTCCTGGTCAATTGTTCGGAGGATGCTAATGGCTTCGGTGATTTTCAGGGAAGCAATATCCTCAGGAAGGTTTTTTATGTCAAAATAAGGAATCAACGAAGCAAGGCAGCTTTCCAGTAAGGGATGATTATTGTAGCAAAAGATTTTCGGCGATGCGACGGTTTGGGGCTTTACATTCAGCTTAGCATAAAAATCTCGCAGCCTCGTGGTGGACAAGTGCATGACGACCGTTTTATGCGGCTGCCCGTCCTTGGGATAGTTGATAATCGTTGCCAGTTGATTTCTGGGGATCAAAAAAATATCGCCTTTTTTAAAGAAATAAGTCGCATTCGCCTGCACAATTTTTGTTTCTCCTGAAATGAACCATACCAGCATGTGATGATCGAACATTATATCCGATTTGAAAAATTTATCCTCATAGCAGGATAGTTTGATATCGTCCGTTATATATTTTGCTTTGTATTCCATATTCTAAATAGTCAAACCGTTTTGATAGTCAATAGTCGAAAGTCTTATTTGTTTAAAATCCAATTACTTAGCCTATATTTGTTTTAAAACATAATATGTCCACTCTTATCAAAGATAAAAATTAGTATAATGTGAATAGTTTTTTAAATCAATTTTAACAGCCGTAATGTTGGAACGCGGCACGGATGACGTGAATTTTTGTTTCATTATACACCGTGCAAAATTAAACGTTAGATTAATCAACGTGGAATGTTATTCCAATCATTTCCTCAGTCAAAGACCATAATCGTTTGGCATTGTCTTCATCCAATGAATAAGGCTGTACGCCGCTTGACGCGTCAATGGCTAAGTTTGCAATATCCGCGTCTTCACAATACACACCTCCAATGTTGTTGAGCATGTGACTGGTCGCGCACCATACGGTAGTGGCTGCGCCTTGCGGGATGGTTTTGAGCGATGCGGCTACCTCTGGTTTTATGTTGCCTTCGGCATCAAAAAAGCCCATTTGCTGAAATAATCCTACGGGCGCTTCTCTGGCTAATTCTGTGCCACCAATAGAGCCTGGATGCAGGGAATAGGCTCTTACATTGAATGCTTTGGCGCGACTGTCCAGTTCAAGGGCAAATAAATTGCTGGCGGTTTTGGATTGTCCATAGGCTTGTAAAGTTTCGTACGTCCGATACAAAAAATTTGGATCATCAAAATGGAAAGGCGCAAACTGATGCCCGTGAGAAGAAACGTTAATGACTCTTGCTCCATCTGCTTTTTTAAGGGCGGGCCATAGTCCTGCGGTCAGCTGAAATTGTGCTAAATAATTGGTTGCTAATTGCGATTCAATTCCCCGACTATCTCTGCGCAGCGGTACCCACATAATACCCGCATTGTTGATGAGCAAATGAAGCGGTCTGCCGGATGCCAGGAATTTTTCGGCAAACGCATCAATGGACGCAGGATTCATTAAATCCATTGCTTCTATTTCAACATTGGCAATTCCGTGTAGATTTTTCTTGGCTTTTGCTGTGTCCCTGGCAGGCACGATTACGATTGCACCAGCGGCGGCAAGCATTTTGGTTGTTTCTAAACCGATGCCGGTATTGCCACCTGTTACAATGGCGATTTTTCCTGTAAGGTCAATACCTTTGATGACATCATTGGTGGTGGATGTTGCGTTGAATCCAGAGCCTATCGGCTGTTGTAACGCGCCTTGATAATTGTTTTGTCCCATTTTTTAATTATTTTTTGTTGGGACAAAGGTATAGGCGATCAATCCTGCTGACTTTGTTCAAACGTCCGAATATGCTTTGTTTAAAAGGTCAGTTTGTTGTAATGCATAAAAAGCAGATTAATGAATTGGATGGGCAAACGAGTGAAGCATTATAATAATTTTTTTGAGAAAGATCAAGAATTGAGTCCTTCCAAATTTAGGAATGTTTGAAAAGTGGAATGATACTTATTATGTAGTTTATAGCTTGTAACTGAAGGGCAATTAAGTTCAATGCAAATGGCGTGGGTATGCACAATACAAATTTTGCAATTTGGTGTTAATTATTTCTTTGAATTTTCTTTCCAGTCTTATTTTGTTCATTGCCAACTTGATCAAGTATCTTTTTCCAAAATTTAAGGGAGCGTCCTACGAAACTGAATCCGTAGGACGCTTATGATTATTAATGTTGTACAACAATTCGTTCGGTTTTCACACCTTCATCCGTGCGAACGTGCAGGAAGTAAGTGCCTGAAGCCCAATGGCTTACATCAACCGGAATGGTCTGACTTTTCACACCCTCGTAGCTTCTTACCATCATCGTTCTACCTCTAGCATCCATGACGCTTACTTGAGCCTGTGTGGTCACTTCTTGTAGATCAATCTTCACATTCAGCGTATTTTGTACCGGATTTGGATATATATCGATCTGATTATCTGTAAGTTGTGGATCTTTTGTGCTTGTGGTAGTGGATCTGATACGCATACGAACCTGAGCAGTCACACCTGAACCAAATCCTCCCAAGAACCAGCCACCATTTTTGACAACTGTAGCGATTTGATAATTTAGATTATAGGCTAGCTCGCTATATGGCACAAACATATCGGGTGTATATTGCACCATCAATAAATATTCGCCAGGCGTCAATTCAACGCCGGGTTCCAACTCACCATCCAATGGGAATAATTCAGCACTAACAAGATCAAAATTTTCTTCATTCGTAAAATCATAAGAACCAAAACCAACGGTTTCCAATTCATCATCTTCAAGACCATCTAAAATATCGCCGGTTACTTTATACAAAAATACTGTTACCGATTGCCCTAGATGCGCATCATCATTACTTGCCACCGAGAAATCGGCTTCATAAGCTTCAAATCCTTCCTCCACAACAAAGTAATAATTACCAATTTCCCAGTTTTCACCACTTACCGTGCCAGGCTGCGTTGCACTTGCTATACGGTTATCATCCTTAGAATAAAGCCCTTCCGAAATGATGAATGCTCCGGAACGCTTATTATTAGAAATCACATTATCCACTTCTGTTTGTGTAATGGTATAATCATAAGTATAAATACCAGTACCAGAAGGAACAAATGTTTCATCAAATATGATATCTAATGTATCAGAAGGATCAATATCTCCAATATCTTCCATAATCGTGAGGGTATCGCCATTATCACCAGCTATATCTACTGTGACACTTACATTGGTTTGTGGCAACTTCCCATTATTAATGATACTCAATGCGAAAAATATTGAATCAACCTGGCTTACCGGTGTTGCATAATTATCTGGCAGCAATGGATCGACGGCAACGAGCTCATTATCTGGCTTGGATTCAGAGGTCAATTGCACATCGTCAATCTGCCAGGCATAAGCGCATCCAAAGGAAGTACCTGCCTGAATCGTTTCACTGGTAGAAAGGAATTGAAATGCAAAATAGAAGGCAGCTTCCCCCGCCGCGTGTTCAGTGATATCAATACGAAGCACTTGAGGATTCAATTGCTCGTTGCTTTCCAGTTTTCCGCCATATTCATTGTTGTTAATACCAGGAAATACTTCGATGGTAGCCCAACTGTTCAGGTCATTCAAATCTGTACCAATGCGGATTTGTGGACGGTCATTGAATTTTCGATAAAAAGTTTCAAACACTAGAAAGACAGAAGTTTTATCAGAAGCGTCAACAACTGGCGAAATCAGCCAAGCATTCTGACCCGTTGCTTCATTGCAGTTCAAGTCAGAGTCAAAGATCATCCATCCGTTTCCTGCCGTGGTGGAAGCAAGCGGACTGATCGCAAAAGAACCACCAGGACCAGTAGTGGAATGAACCCAGTTGGCGCTTGCAGCGTCATTACCTACTACTTTTTGAGCTTTCCAGGTAGCAGGCAAACCACCATCAAATGTTTCTGTGAAAAAAGCTTGTCCTGTAGCCAATATCGTAAAGCAAGACAGTAGGAGGATTGTGTAAAAAAATCGGGTAAAGATTTTTTGATTCATATTGAATAGTTTTAAATGTTTGAATATAGTAGCGAAAGGTAAGGCATTTTGTGCGACATCACCAAAAAATAAGCCGCACAAGATAATTAGCTGACATTTTCGATCATTTTTTTACAAAAAAGCAACCCTAAGATAGGGGTATCTTTTTAATCGTTTGGTACTTTTAGCTTTTTATAATATTCATATTCTTGTTGTAATTGAATTTTATCTACCGGTACGACGCCAAGGCGTTCACAGACCTGCCCTCCGGCAAGATTGGAAAGCGTTGCTATTTCCTGCATATCTAAAGAAATTGCCAGGCATAAAGCGGCTACACTAATCACCGTATCGCCGGCGCCGCTTACATCAGCAATTTGCCGAGGACGCGTACCTTCCAGCAGGCTTTCGCCATTATGATCTATAAAAAGCCCTTTCTCAGATAAAGTTATAAGCGTGTATTGATTGCCGAGTTTCTCCCGTACAAGTTCTGCGGCTTTATTCAGGGAAGCAGATTCCGTCAGTATTGGCTCGGGCATTTGACTTCTGATTTCTTTCAAATTGGGCTTGAATAAAGTGACGTGTTTGTAAGCCCAAAAATTTTTAAATTTTGGATCCACAGCAGTAGGAATATCGCGCTTGATGGCTTCCAGCATAATATTGCGAATAACTTCTTGTGACAACACCCCTTTATTATAATCTTGAAATAAGATAACGTGTATTATTTTCTCTTCCAGGATAGTACGTATAATGTCTAAAACTAAAGTGACTTCATTTTTTGATAAATCCTCGATTGTTTCTTCATCAACACGTAATAATTGCTGACTGCCTGCCAGAATGCGCGTCTTTACAGTGGTCACGCGTTCTTTACTCTGGATAATACCTTTGATCGACAAGCCCGCATCGGGCAATAATTCTAGCATCCGCTCTGCATCCCGGTCTTTTCCAATCACGCTACACAGATAAGGAGTCGCGCCTAAAGCCTTGATATTCAGCGCTACATTGGCTGCTCCGCCGAGTCGATCTTCTCGTTTTTGCAAATGAACCACCGGCACAGGCGCTTCCGGCGAAATGCGTTCCACCTGACCGCTCATATAGCGATCAATCATTACATCTCCGACCACGAGTACGTTTAATTGGTCGAATGCTTCAAAAATATTGGATTTATGCTCCATTTTATTGGCTTTGCATAAGATGAACAAAAATAGAAAAAACGGGCTTGGCGCGTTTATCTTTGGAGTAATAATTCATGCTGTTTAATAAAATCAAGAATTTTAACGCTCGCTCCACGATTTTCTGTAATGTATTGATGCGCAATCTTCGATGATTTTTCATAAAAATCAGCTTCTTGTAATAATTTAAATATTTTTTTAAAATTATTTATATTTTCAATAGTAAAAGCGCCGCCGTATTTAGTTAAATATAATGCTTCTTCAAATTTTTGATATTTCGGCCCGAAAATCACGGGCAAACCAAAAGCGATAGGCTCCAATGTATTATGAATACCTGCACCAAAGCCGCCGCCAATATACGCCATGCGGCCATAGCGATATAATGATGATAACATTCCAATATTATCAATTAATAAAATTTGCGCATTTATCTCTTCCTTATTGATGATCAGAGAATAACGAATTGTTTTTTTATTTAATATTTTTTCAATATTTACTAAATGCGATTCATCAATTTGATGCGGCGCAATAATAACTTTCCAATCATCTGGTAAATATTCATTAATAAAAGGTAATAAAATGGCTTCATCCGGCGGCCAGGTACTCCCGGCAACCAGAATCGGTGCGTCTTTCACAAAATTATCTACCGCTGGAAAAGTCGGCGCTTCTGCTGCGATTTGAGCTACCCGATCGATGCGCGTGTCTCCGGCAACGCTGAAATTTTTCAAATGTAATTTTTCTAATAATGTGGCTGAAGCTTGATTTTGCAGAAAAATATGCCGGAATTTTGGTAATAAGTCTTTAAATAATGTATCATATTTTTTGAAAAATATTTGATCTCTCCGAAAAATAGCGGAAATCAAAAAGGTTGGAATGTCTTGTAGATAAAGGGTTTTGAGATAATGAACCCAGAATTCGTATTTTACAAAAATGGCTAAAGAAGGTTGAAATATTTTAATAAATGCCTGCGCATTTGATTTGGAATCTATCGGTAAATAACAAACGTAATCAGCCAAAGCATAATTCTTGCGAATTTCATAACCCGATGGCGAAAAGAATGTCAATAAAATTTTAATGCCGGGATTTTCTTTTTTTAAAGCTTCGATAATGGGGCGGCCTTGCTCAAATTCACCTAACGATGCGCAATGTACCCAAACGCATAAAGAATTATTATTATTTATATTGCGCCAATCCTGCGTATATTGTGTTTTCCAATTGCGACGGCCTTGCACCCAAAGCGAAGCTTTTTGATTAAAAAAAGCTGCAAGTTGAATAAAAAAATGATAAAGAAAAATACTTATATTATATAATAATTCTTGCATTTTTAATAATTCCTGACAATCATTTTAATAATAAATTTCAGAAGCGGCTTTTCCAATATAAAAAGGCAGTATCCATGCGGCTTTGACGCCGAATAATAAATCTAATCTTTTGGAAGTATCTTGCATTTGGGTATCAAAATTAAAATCGCGGCGGTTTTGCGTGAAGCCTTGTGTTAATTCCAATCCGATATAAAAATTGGTATGCTTATCCGTGCTAAGAACTTGATAACCAATAAATTGATGAAGCGCCAATCCATTGGTCAGGCGATCATATCCTTTTTTATAATCATCAAATAATTGCGGCACCGCCCGGAAAGGATCATCCTGAATCCTGATTTTATGTTGTAATAAACCAGCGCCCAAAGTAACCCGAAGCCCTGCACGAGCATTTTTTTCTGAAAGCGTAAAAAGCTTACCAACCGAGCCGCCAATGTAAAAACCGCGTTCGCGCAATTGAATATCGGCGTAGCTTTTATCGTTTCCGATGATTTGTCCTTCGGGCGTTCGCAGCGCAGCGATTACATCCTCTTTTATATCCGTGCCGAAAAGGTAATAACCATTGAACCCAAAAATAAAATTGCTTTCTTGTGTAATAAAATCAAGGCTTCCACCAACGTTTAAATTCGGGCCAAAACGATCCGTCAAATCACCGCCCGGCAACTGCGCACCCAAACCCACACTAAATAAAAGACCATTGCCTTTATTCAGATCAGAAACTTGCGCAAAAAATGCCTTTCCGTAAAGCAAGAACAAGAATAATACGAACGTCCGCATCACCTATTTTTTGCAAAAGTAAACAGCTTCAAGCAATATAAAGATGATTCATTGAAAGGTTTTAGGTTATATTTGCGACAAAAATTCCACGAAATGAAAAAAATCCTGATTACCGGCGCTGCCGGTTTCCTTGGATCGCATTTATGCGACCGCTTTATCCGCGAAGGATACCACGTTATGGGGATGGACAATCTCCTGACGGGTAACCTTAACAACATTCAACACCTCTTTCCACTCAAGGAGTTTGAGTTCTATTACCACGATGTTACAAAGTTCGTGCACGTGCCTGGGGATTTAGATTACATCCTGCATTTTGCGTCGCCAGCCAGCCCGATTGATTACCTCAAAATGCCTATCCAAACCTTGAAAGTAGGCGCTTTGGGTACACACAATTTGCTGGGGTTAGCCTTGGCTAAAAAAGCGCGTATCCTGGTAGCTTCTACCTCAGAGGTCTATGGCGACCCGATGGTGCATCCGCAATCTGAGGAATACTGGGGCAACGTGAACCCCGTTGGTCCGCGTGGCGTATACGATGAAGCCAAGCGTTTCCTCGAAGCAATCACGATGGCGTATCATAATTTTCATGGTGTAGAAACACGCATTATCCGCATTTTCAACACCTACGGCCCGCGTATGCGCGTGGAAGATGGACGTGCATTGCCGGCGTTTTTCTCACAAGCGATTCGCGGTGAAGGGCTTACGGTTTTTGGCGATGGCTCACAGACTCGTTCGTTTTGTTATGTGGACGATTTGGTAGAAGGCATTTACCGTTTGTTGTTGAGCAATTATCACCTTCCGGTGAATATTGGCAACCCTGATGAAATTACCGTGAAACAATTGGCAGAAGAGACTTTGGCATTGGTGCAAAATCCGAAAGCTAAAATTATTTATAAAGAACTGCCGGTAGATGATCCTAAGATACGCCAGCCAAATATCACGAAAGCGCGTGAAATTCTGGGCTGGGAGCCAAAAGTACCACGCTCAGAAGGGTTGGTAAAAACCTACGAATATTTTAAAGAAGTCGTAAAAGTAGAAGACTAAAAATTGAAATTTGATGTTTTAGGTACTTAGAAAATTGTATTGTCTTTGAGAGGCGTTTTTATAATTAATAATCGAGCTAAATGAGTTTTGAAAAAAATATATTGATCACCGGCGGCGCAGGTTTTATTGGTACACATCTGGTAAAATTATTGGTAAATAAATATCCGAATTATCATATTATAAATTTGGACAAACTGACTTATGCTGGTAACCTGGAAAACCTGAAAAGTATTGAAAATCAAGCAAATTATACTTTTATAAAAGGTGATATATTAAATCAGGATTTACTTCAGGAATTATTTAATACGTACCAATTTGATGGTGTTATTCACCTTGCAGCAGAGTCGCACGTGGATCGTTCTATTACAAATCCATTAAGTTTTTTAGAAACGAATATCATAGGCACGATGTGCTTGTTGAATGCGGCCCGAGCAGCCTGGACAAATCTTGATAATAAACTTTTTTATCATATCTCTACCGATGAAGTCTATGGTTCATTGGGCGAGACGGGCTATTTTACTGAGGAAACGCCGTATGACCCGCGTTCGCCGTATTCTGCCTCCAAAGCAAGTTCTGATCATTTAGTAAGAGCGTATTATCATACTTATAATTTACCTGTAATTATATCCAATTGCTCGAATAATTATGGACCTTATCAATTCCCGGAGAAATTAATTCCGTTAATGATTAATAATATTAAAAATAACAAACCACTCCCGGTGTACGGCGATGGGAATTATACGCGCGACTGGCTTTGGGTGGAGGATCATGCGGCAGCGATTGATTTGATTTTTCAGAAGGGTAGGGTAGGAGAGACGTATAATATTGGCGGTAATAATGAGCGTAAAAATATAGAATTGGTGCATACGCTTTGTAATATTATGGACGAATTATTACAACGCCCGGTCGGCACATCTCAAGAATTAATTACATTTGTAAAAGATCGCCCGGGACATGATAAACGTTATGCGATTGATGCCTCAAAATTAAAAAATGAACTCGGCTGGTCACCGACCGTGCAACCCGAAGAAGGCTTGCGCCGCACAGCTGAATGGTATCTTGCCAATGCCGATTGGCTGGAACGCGTCACCTCTGGAACTTACGAGCATTATTATGAAAAACAATATGGAAATTAAGGCTATTTTCTGTGCAACTTTATTCATTTGCATTCCTCTTTATAAGCAAAATATTCCCTCAAGGAAAAATATAGTAATAATTACTGTCTAAAAATAAAATTGGCAGACCAAATAGCCTGCCAAACAAGAGGATGATGATGAAAATATAAATCTTTATACTTGAAGACTACTTTTCTTCAAGAAAGTTACTTGTTTTCCGTGTTAAATTTATTCTGTTTTGATATATAATAATGCTGGAAAGCATTGTATCCATGGGCTTGCGTAGGCAAGTAATTTGAAATACAAGACTGGCTAAAGATTAAAACTCCGAGGGTTTCCTTCATAAATAAGGTGCTTTGCGGTGATTTCTGTTATAGTAACGCCAAATTGTCATTTCCATTGCATTCCACCTAAATTTTAAAATTTTTGCGGCAAAGCGAATCGTTTTTTGAAATTCTCTTATTTTCGGCTTCTCAAGGAGAATATGAAATCATGCAAAACGGAAACCACGCAAGTATTCAAGCGATTTTTCAAGAAAAATTTGGACGACAGGCAATATTGATGATTCGAGCCTGTGGGCGTATCAATTTGATTGGCGAGCACACGGATTATAATGACGGCTATGTGCTACCGGCCGCGATTGACAAGCATTTGTATTTCGCTATTGCTGAAAATGGAACCTCTACTTGCCGCTTTTGGGCGGAGGATATAAAAGAAGCTGGCGAAGCAGATTTAAAAAATTTAATCAAAGGTAATCAGCTCTGGTTGAATTACTTACGCGGAATTTTGCAAGAATTTCAATTAGACGGGAAAGATATTCGCGGCGTTGATGTCGCTTTTGGTGGCGACTTGCCGATCGGGGCGGGCGTGAGTTCTTCCGCTGCATTGGAATGTGGTTTTGGCTGGGCACTCAATCAATTATTTAATGCCGGGTATTCCAAATCCGATATTGCTTTGGTAGCGCATCATTCCTCCAATCACTTTATGGGGATTCCGTCTGGGATTATGGATCAGTTTGCCAGTATCATGGGCAGAGCCAACCATTTTATTTTATTGGATTGTCGTTCTTTGGAGCATCGCTATATCCCTGCTGATTTGGGCGATTATCAAATTGTTTTATTGAATTCAAGAGTGCATCATGAATTGGCATCTTCGGCTTATAGCGAGCGGGTTGCGGAGTGTAGGGCCGGGGTAGCAATTTTACAAAAATATTATACAGATATTAAAAGTTTACGCGATGTTGATGTATCTATGCTTGAAAAGCATCAAAATGAAATGAATCCGACCGTTTTTCGTCGATGTAAATATGTAGTAAATGAACATGATCGAACATTACAAGCTTGTAAATATTTACAAAATGGTGAAATGCAGGCACTTGGGCAATTGCTTTTCAAAACGCATGAAGGATTGCGTAACGATTATGAGGTAAGCTGTGCGGAAATTGATTTTCTGGTGGACTTTGCAAAAGATTTTAATGGCGTAGCAGGTGCGCGTGTGATGGGCGGCGGCTTTGGTGGCTGCACAATTAATTTAGTAAAGGATGATTTAGTAAATGATTTTGTTGAAAAAGCAAAACTTGCTTATTATCAACGATTTGGAATTGATTTAGAACATTTAAAAGTAAATATTTCTGACGGAACTGATATTTTATTATAATCACAATACCTCGCCTGCTCAAAAGCTTCGGCGGGCGCAGGTCACAATATCACAATATAAATAACTTTAATAAATAAGCCAATCCAATTCCCCAGTAGTTGCCCATTGCGTAGCCCAGTAAGCCCATCGCCATCCCAGAAAAAACAAGTTCCCGATTGCCAATAGCTGTTGCGATTTGCCCGACAAAAGCTGGCCCATAAAGCCCTGCCGTAGAAGTAAGCATCATAGTATCCCGATCAATTTTGAATATTCGAGCAAATAGAGTATGTAATGTTACTGTTCCAATCAACACGCATCCCAGGAAAGCAACGATATATTGTCCTTCGCTTATAATATCACGGAAGTTAGCAAGCGCGCCAATCGCTACGCAAAAAGCCAATAAAAAATACTCGCCCGTTTCAAAAGTACCTCGCCAGTTGCGGACTTTATTTACAAAGGAAGCGCTTACGCTTAATGTTGTCAGCATGAGCAAAATAAAGATGGTTTGATTCAAATTGCCAAAAATCAACCAAGTCAAACCCAATGAAAATCCAATGATACCAAGGCTTAGCGCGATTCCTTTCAAACTATCGAGCCAGGAAAACTGATTGGAAAAAAGATCTTTGCTCAAGGATTCGTGTGTGCTACCAGATTGAAAATCAGGCAAAAATAGACCGAAAAAACGATGCGCTATGGAAGTAAGAAAAACAAGAAAAATACCTCCCGTGAAAATATCCGCAGCATTCATCAAGATGATCGTTTCCTCCGGCGCTTGTAAAGCAAAGGCGATTGCCTGCATATTGGGCGTGCCGCCCGTGTACAGACCTGCCGCCATTCCTGAGATTCGCCACACGTCGGCTATTTTTTCCTGAAAAAGAAATCCCATTATTCCTGCTGAAATAAAACCGCTGATAGCGCATAAAGCAAATGAAAGCAGGGTTTTATTGGCATAGCGCATCCATTTTATTAAATTGGTAGAATATAATAAGAGCGGAATGGCAAATAAAATAGCGGCTTCGCTGATGGTGCGCGCAAGTTCACGATCAATCGGGAAAGGTTCAAAATTGCCTAAGGCGATGCCCATTGCATAGCAAATCACCACTGGGCTAAGCCAGTTTTGCAAAGCTTTTCTTCGTGCAAGCCATTTGCCGAAAAAAGGAAAAACGAATATTATAATTACTAATATTATACCCCAAATCATATCGAAAATTATCTATATATCTCTTAATTATCCTGCTCTCCCAACCTCCTCGTCTCCTTGTCTCCCAGTCTTATTCTAATCCCATTATCATAATCAATAAATAACTTTTGATTCTCAATTGATGGATGTTCTAATAGCCAATTGGCTAAAGGGTTGGTCACGTTTTGCTCGATGGTTCTTTGCAGCGGTCGTGCACCGTAGCGTTCGTCGAAGCCGGTTTCTGCTAATTTTTGTATGATTTTTTCGGTAAAATGAAGACTCAAATTGCGTTTGACAAAACCTTCGCGTTTTTTTAATTCATCTAATTCCTTATGTGTAATTTGCAGAATATCTTCTTTTTCAAGCGGTTTGAATAAAACGACGCCGTCAATTCGATTAAAAAACTCGGGCCGGAAATGTTGTTGAATCGCTGAAAAATAAGCGGTATCCTCGCCTGAGGTATTGCGGAATCCCAGGGATTGGCGATTGGAAGCGCCTAAGTTTGAAGTCATTATGATAATCGTATTGCGAAAATTCGTCACGCGTCCGTAAGCATCCACCAGAATACCTTCATCTAAAACCGTGAGCAAAGCATCAAAAACAGAAGGATCGGCTTTTTCTACTTCATCCAGCAAAAGCACGGAGAATGGGCGTTCGCGGATGTCTTTCACCAATTGCCCGACCTCGCGGCCTTGCCCGATGAAGCGACTCAACTGCCCTGGATGCTGGAATTCGCTCATATCAATGCGGATAAGTGGGGATTGTTTTTGCCCTTTCCCAAAAAAATAATCCGCCAAAGCCTTTGCGCAAGCGGTTTTCCCTACGCCAGTCGGGCCGGCGAAAATCAGTGTGGTAATTGGCTTGTAAGGATTATTTAATCCAGCTTTGAAAATCTTTACAATATCGCTCATGCGTTTGACCGCTTCGGGTTGCCCGATGATGCGCGATTCAAAAAACTGCCTAAGTTCTACCTGATCGAGTATCAAATCATCGCGGAGGAATAATTCAGGAAGCCCCGTTTGTTCAATAAATGTTTCGATTGCGATTTTTCTATTGATTCGATCTTCTTCTCGAATTTGAATTTCATTAATGCATCGCCCCAGAAATTTAATGCTTTTACCGGGAAAACTTTCATAAGGATAATAGCGCAAAAGCAAGCGATACGTGAGCCTGAGCACTTCTTTTTCAATTGTAATTTTCAGATTTTGTTGGGAATATTCCGCTAAACGATCCAGGATATTTTGAATACTTTTTTCAGGAAGTTCGTCCACATAAACAATTTGAAAGCAAGCAACAAAACCAGGCAACAAACGGCGCATACTCTCCAATTCCTGCGGCGTCGCTTCGCCGATCATCTGCAATTTCCCTTGTTGCATAAAAGCAATCAGAAAAGCTGCCACACTATCTTCCGGGCCTTGCCCGCCACTCTGCAGCAATTGAATCAAGTTTTCTACCCAAAGGATACCATTCACAACCGCCAATTCTTCCACCAAATTCTCGCAAGTTTGTTCCCATTCGCCGAGATACTTGGCGCTGGCAGTTATGCGCTGCGGTACAATGCGCCAGAAGGAATAATCAAATTGTTGTTCTTTGGATCGAGTTGTAATTTTTCGGATGGCTTGTTTGAAAATGGCGCTTTTGCCAATACTCTGATTACCAATGATTAATACATTAGAACGAGTCGATATAACTTTATCGATGACCTCACTCACCTTGTTTTCGAGTTCCCAGGCTGCATCGGGCAATGGACTTAACCTCCGCCGAATGCCTTTGCTGAAAGGGTAGCGTTCGGTGAGGCTGTCCAGGGTTTTGAGTTCGCGTCGAGCGAAAAAGCCATCCCATTCGTATGTTCGATCAGATTTTATTTTTAATTCAATTATATCTAATTGAGGTTGTGGCAATTGTAATAAGCTATAAATTTCATCCGGCTGCATTTGATTGAAAATCCCGGTAGCAAAATGTTGAATCAAGGTATCCAATTGATCGGGATCATAATAATAAAATCGCCGATTGACCAGAGGCAGGAAGCATTCATAATCATTATAAGCGGTTTCGCCATAGATTGCGACAACAGGTACTTGAACAGAATGCGACAAAGGATAGGAGCCCCACTGATCACTGAAAGAAGGTTTCACAGATAATTTCACTACCTTGAGCCGCGGTTCGATAATATTAGCAGGGATATAATTGTTATATTTTTTATAATGCTTTTGCAAGTGCCGAGTGAGTGTTGTTTTCACTGCGCGTACATCTCGGTCAATGACCTCGTATTCAGTGCCCACGAGCAGCCCCAGCACCATATCTGCTTGCATTTCAAAATACAGCAAGGGATAGTTTATTTTATCCATTTGAACGGCGTTCGTTAAGGTTTGTACAAAGCATTGGTGTAAATGTAAAAAAAGTTAATTTAGACCATATTCTATTGCACGAATTTTATTAATATCATTTTTTCAACTACTATGAAGCTAATTACAACCTTCTTTTTGATTTTGATAGGAACGGTATGCGTTTGGGCGCAACCAGCCGAACAAATCCTGAAAAATGCCGATAAAACTTATACGACTCGCTTCGACCTGGAAAATCTGAGTGATCGCCAACTTTTTATTCCGATGCCTTATGCCGGGCATCAATTTTTGCACTTTCCGGGCGCGCATATTTTTTATGGATTGACGATAGAGCGAGTGGATTTGATTTATACCGCATTCCCACAAAACAATGAAAGACGCCAATATCGACTGAATTTCAATCGCATCAAGGAATTGAGCTTGAATTATCCTGATATTTCAGAATTACCGATTGAAAACTGGTGGATTATTATTCAAAATGCTTGTGCCAACGAAGCCAACGCGCGCGCGCTGCCGCATGGTTTTTTGCTCACATTTACCGAGCCACATGATGTAACAGATTTTACAAAAGAAGATAAACTGGTGGAAATGATTGAAGGTGATTCTACTGTTATTACAACTTTAGAACGCAATAAAGATTGGAAAAAAATGCTCGTGGTGACCGATTTGACAGGGAGTATGTCGCCATTCACAGCGCAATTATTACTTTGGTTTAAATTAGTTCAAAATACTGGTCGGGTAGAGCAATTGGTCTTTTTTAATGACGGGGATAATAAATCAGATTCTTTAAAAATTATTGGCAAAACCGGCGGCGTTTATGGCGTCAAGCCCAAGGACTTTGATGAAATTGCATCATTAGCCAATCAAGTGGTTGAAAAAGGCAGCGGTGGCGACGAACCTGAAAATAATATGGAAGCTTTATTATATGGATTAGAATTATGCCCACAATGTAATGAAGCGATCATGATTGCTGATAATTGGGCGACCCCGCGTGATATAGTATTATTACAAAAAGTAAATAAACCGATTCGTATTATACTCTGCGGTACAGATGAAGGCATTAATGTCGATTATCTTAATCTGGCGCGGCAAACAGGCGGCTCGGTACATACTATAGAAGAAGATATATATAATCTACTGGAAATGAACGAAGGACAAGAAGTTAAAATCGGTAAAGAAGTTTTTATTATTAGAAATGGGAAATTTGAATTATTGAAAAGAATTTAGTGATGTGGTGATGTTGTGATATGGTGTTGTAGTGATATGATAGGAATTAATTTTTTAGATTTTTTCGGGTTTTTGCCATCACTTTTAAAATAATCATCGCTTCTTCATAAAGTGGTTTCAGGTTGGAGGAATCAATATATTCTAAAGCCATGAACATTTCCATCCAAAAGGTGGTTTCATCGGCCTCTTCTACAACAATGCATAACTTTGAAAAGCGTTCAGCCTCAGAGCGGGCGCGGCACACAGCTCGGTAATTAGCAGCAGTGGAAGTGACCGAGCGGATTAATTGCTCTCCTAAAATCCGCACTTCTCCTATTTTTCTCAATTGTGGATTGCTGTACCATTTTATCACCGAAAGCGCCAATTGTTTAGTACGCTGCCGAAATAACTCGTTAAATTCCTCTTGAGGCATCATTTCCAGGTCTTTTATTTTAGGACGATACCCCTAATTTAAAGTCACATTTAACCCATATCCCTCACCAAATCACAATATCACAATATCACAACACAAAAAGCACCAAGCCCTTCAAATACGCTCCTTCCGGGTGAAATAAACTCACGGGATGATCGGCTGGTTGATTCAAATGATGCATCACGCGCACCTGACGACCCGCTTCGATGGCAGCCGCCACAATTGTATCGTAAAACAACTGACGATCAACGACTTGTGAACAAGAAAAAGTAAATAAAATTCCTCCCGACTTAACTTTTTTCAAAGCTAAAGCATTCAAGCGTTTGTAGCCTTGCACGGCATTATGGCGTTTAGAAATGTTTTTAGCAAAAGCCGGCGGATCTACTATTATTATATCATAATATTTTTCTGTCTGTTGTAAAAATTTTATTACATCTTGGGCATAAGCATAATGTTTTTCTGAATTTCCATTTAATGCTATATTCTTATTCGTTAAGTCAATCGCTTTTTGTGAAACATCCACTGATTCCACAAAATCTGCTCCGGCATTTAAAGCATACACCGAAAATCCACCTGTGTAACAAAAAGTATTTAGTATAGTTTTATCTTTTGCATAATGCGTAAGTAGTTGACGGTTATCGCGTTGGTCGAGAAAAAAACCGGTTTTTTGGCCGCCTTCCCAATCTATGAAGAAAGAATTTCCGTTTTCTATAACAATAGGTTGATGGTTTGAAAGGTTGATAGATTCATCTTTGGTATACAGATAGTTATTTATTACATTTTTTGCATATTGATCGGGCAGCGTATCATGGCTTTTATCATAAATAGATTCTAAATGATTTCCATAAATTTCTGACAAAGCCTTACAAATTTTTTTCTCGCTCCAAGTGCATCCCGATAGAATGGCATTGCAGCACCGCCGTTTTATTATAAATATCAATAATTAAGCCCGGCAAGCCATCGCCTTCGGCGTGTACCAAGCGGTAACAATTGGTTTGGGGATTATTGATTAAGTTCAGATTTCCCCTGTATTGATAGGCGTTTCGGAGTTTTGTTGTCCAGAATTCCTGGTTTGCATCGGTTTTTTCAAAAGAAAAAATCCGCACGCAAATGCTGCCATTTTGATAATGCCCGGTGGCGAGATAATCGCCTGATTTTGAATAGATTTCTACGACTTCGCCGTCGGTCACTTTGCCTTCCATTTTGTCAACAGCACCCGAAAACACCCAGGGATGGAAGCGGCGCAGCGAAGCGTCTTTTTTGTCTTTGAGAATGATTTTTTCATATTTCAAAGGCTAAATGTCAACCTTTCAGGCACAAAGAACGAATATTTAGATGAAATCGAGCATAATACATGACCAGTTCTTTCGAGGGAAGTAGAATTTATGAGCTAAGAATGCTTAATGATGGGAAACTGTTCGATTGTGTCAAATTTGCAAAGAATTGATAAAAATCAGAAAATAGGAGCAATAATTATCATCAAAATTATAATAAAAATCTTTTACCTTGAAAATCAAACAGATATAATAGCTATGTTCAAGACAATCAATATTATTATTATTTCTTTTATATTTATATCAAGTTGTAAACAAACGATTGAACAGCCTGATCTTTCACAAGGAAGCGCTGAAATGCCTGGATTAATTATAAAAACAGAGAAATTGCAAGCGCCTTTTGATACAATAATTATGCCTTTTGATGTGAGCATGAGTTGTTACTTTGATTATTTGGACAGCCTGGTTTCCGAATATGATTCGTTGGTATCCTATCCAATTTCTGAGCATCTCATCGTGCGTGCCAATCCCTGGATTATTGATACTTTGGTAAATACGGATTATTATATTATGATGGAACATGATTCTTTTGTATATGACCAACGTGATCTAATTATTTTAAAAAAAGGAGATACTATTTATATTCCTAATGAAAAAAAAGCACTGGAAATGCTTGATTATCAACAACAAATTGTATTAGATTTAAATATCCCTGAATATAAACTTCGCATCTGGGATGGCACGGATACTTTATATACCTTCCTCGTGCGCGTGGGACGCAATGAACGTAAGTACTTGGCTATGAGTGGACACACGACCGACCTTCGCACGAAGCCTGGAATTGGCAAAATTATTCGATTGAATCGCAATCCGACTTTTATTAATCCTGCTGATAATAAGCCCTTTACGCATACCCGCCGCGATGATGGCAAGACCACCATTATGCCGCTTATTCCCTGGATCGAACCGGAAATCGATGGGCATCGTTATGGGCACTTGATACATCCGACGACGAATCCAAAAACATTGGGCAGAGCCTATTCCAATGGCTGCATCGGTACCCGCGAAGGCGATATGTGGCAGATTTATTACTATGCACCGATTGGCACGAAGGTCGTTTTTCGTTATGATTTGAATATAATAAATGAAGAAGGGGATACCATTCGTTTAAAAGATATTTATGGCTGGGGTAAATCACGAAAGAATTAATAATTAGCAAAAATAAACAAGAACAACAGTATTAAATTTCGTTTTTTGTGATGAAAATTAATAAATAAGACATCCAATTATGATCGATTTACATCAACAAGAAACATTTATTAAAAACACGACCGATATTTATAATATTTATGCCATTTTGGCAAAATATTATGAAGGGGTAGATCAAGCCAAAATAAATTTATTGGAAGAAGTTTTTCATTCCGAGTGGTTAATGAAAGATACCGATAATCCTGATGCTATGCTGTTAAATATAGAAGATAAAGCAACTTTTATTGATCGAGTCGCCAATCATGGGCCTTATCAGGATTATGCCACGGATAGAGCCATTGTGAGTATTAGCATAGCTTATGATACACTTGCATTTGTGCAGGTAAATAAAAATCCAAGTAGAAATGCCACCTGTTTTTCATTATTTAAAATAAATAATGAATGGGAAATAATGGATAAAATTTGGGTGAACCCAATAGGGACGGCGATGGAAGTCGTATCTTCAAAAAGTTATTTTGAAGAAATTGAAAAATTGGTAGCAAATTATTACAAAGCAATATCAAATACAAATGCCAACACATTAAACGAAATATTACACGATGCCTGGGAAGTTAAATATTTGTCTGAAAATTCGACTTTACAAATCGAGTCTAAAAAGGATTTTATTAATCGGATATTTAAAAGCGAACAAAAAGCAAATCCTATTGATTTTAAGCTACTTATACATATAAATATTTTTCATAATAGGCTGGCAATCGTGCGTGTTGATCAACCTGATATTTCAAAAACCACTTTTTTTATTATTTTTAAAGTGGCAGAAATATGGAAAATAGGGGCTGAACGCTGGAGTACTGCTATTATATAATTTTATAAAATTTTAAAGCTGTAATATGAAAATCATCCTCCTTGTCATTACTTTCTTGATAAGTTCCTTATGTCTTGATGCCCAATATATTGAACAGCATATTGAAAAAAGGGAAGGACTTATTGTGCTTTCTGATTCTATTTCTATACCGACTGAAAATGCGGGTTATACACTGGTTTTGCCCGATAATAAAACTGCAAAAGGGCTAATCATTTTTTTTAATTCCGATCGGGATACCATCGATAAAACCTTTCATTATTCAATCCCAAGAGATATAGGCGTGCTGTACGTGACTACTGGAAATCCATTGGAGTTTTTCTTTGAAACCGTCAAAATGCAGCAAATTGAAAATTACATTCATACAGTATTAACAAAATATCATATCTCCGCGAATCTTATGTACATGGGAATGTCGCTGGCAGGTACGCGGGCCTTGAAGTTTAATATTTTTTCTCAATCTGCTGATTCTAATTATCATTATAAACCAAAAAGCATTGTTTTTTTGTGATTCGCCCTTGGATTTTGTGCGATTCTGGAAAGAATGCGATAAAGCTAAACGCTTGAATTTCAATCAGATAACAGCTAATGAAGGTACTTGGATTACTTCTTACTTGGAAAAAAATTTAAAGGGAACACCACTTACAAATTTGCAAGAATATTTAGTTTATTCACCTTATTCTTATACCGCTGTGGACAGTAAAAAGCTTGAATGTTTTGATGGTGTGCATATTAAAGCCTATCACGAACCCGATGTAAACTGGTGGATGAGCACTCGCCGCAAGGAGTATTACAGTATGAACTCAATAGATTTGGCAGCTTTTATAAATGAATTAAATATTCATGGTAATCAGAATGCGGAATTGGTCACTACTACTGACAAAGGTTATCGCTCGGATGGCAGCCGGCATCCGCATTCCTGGGAGATCGTGGATATACCAGATGTGGTACAATGGTTTGATGAAATTATTAAAAACTAATATTTATTCTACCGCTGATAATCAGGATTATCAAACCAGACAGGTTCGGGATCATCGGGTAATCCATTATAATTAACGGTGATTTCCTCTCCCGCTTCGATGTCGCGTACGGAATAAAAATCAATCGTATTCTCATCTAAATCAAAGATATACTCGGCATTCGCAAAATAAGAGTGGTTGTATAATGAACCGAAACCTAAAGCTATAGCGCATCGTTTTTCATCTTCTCCCCAGAGGAAATAATAATCATGTAAATAAGTTTTGTGAATAATAGGTAATTCCTCTTCGGGTAATATAATAATCGGGCAGATTTCGATTAAAGATCCTTCTTTTATAAATTCTGATGTAAAGATACCGCGACCACCTAATGTGCTGGGAGCGAAGTAAATATGGGGTAAGCGTTGCATTCTAAATTATTATTTGTTAACCGTTTTTGGGTATAAATAATGTTAACTGATAACATATAACCGATAACTGAATATTTAAATAAAAATTTTACCAATTAAATAAGTCACCGCTCCGCCGCCGATTTCGGTACGATCATCTAATAATTTCAAATGCAAAGTCCCGCCGCGCGAGGAAAGTTGTCTGGCAGTTAATTCGTTCTTATTCAATCGTTTAGCCCAATAAGGTGTTAAGGTAGTATGTGCTGAGCCGGTCACAGGGTCTTCATCGATGCCGCTTTGCGGAAAGAAACAACGCGATACAAAGTCCACTTCATTGCCTGGTGCTGTAGCAATTAAACCTCGCCCACCTAGTTCTGCGACTTTGCGGAAGTCCGGCTTCAGATTTTCGATTTCTTCCTGTGTTTCAAAAATTGCCATCCAATCCGTCTGTCCTTTTAGCACTTCTTGTGGTAGTCGTCCCAATGCTTGTGCAATGTCGAGCAAATTTTGAATAGGCATTAAAGTATCGGTCGGAAAATTCAGAACATATTGTGTATTAAGCTTTTGTACAGTAAGCAAGCCGCTTTTGGATAGGAATTCAATTTTAGATTTTTTATAATCTAAATGCTCATACAACACGTGTGCCGTGGCAACTGTCGCGTGTCCGCAAAGATTCACTTCCACCGCAGGCGTAAACCAGCGCAAGCGAAAGCCGTCTTCTTCCGGCACAAAAAAAGCGGTTTCGGCAAGATTATTTTCCTGCGCAATATTTTGCATCAAATCATCAGGAAGCCAGCGTTCTAAAGGCACAACCGCAGCAGGATTGCCTTTGAAACGCTCATTTGTAAACGCATCTACTTGATAAATCGTAAGTTCCATATTGCAATTATTTTGCAATGACAAGATACTTATTTTTCTTTCCGTTTTCTACCATGATATATTTATTATGTAATAAAAACGCAGGATTAATAATAGTTTCAATATTACTTACTTTATCTTTATTAATACTAATGGCGTTGCCTTGAATAGCGCGACGGGCTTCGGCTTTAGAAGCGACAATCTGCGTTTGTTCTGACAGTAAATCGATGATATTCAAATTATTAGAAATTATCGATTTTTCAATATTAAAGGTTGGAATTTCATTCGCTACGGTTTCCAATTCCCGTTCGCTGAGGTCGAGCAGGCTTTGTTTATCTGCATTTCTGCCAAAAAGTAATTCTGATACTTTCAAAACCGATTGGTACGCTTCTTCCGAATGAATTCGAATAGTCAATTCCTCTGCCAGAATGCGCTTGAGTTCGCGCGGATCGCTGGCGTGTTGGGCTTCCAATGCCTCTACCTCTGCTTTCGACTTCAAGGTGAAATAACGCATGAATTTTGGGATGTCAGCATCATCAGCATTGATCCAGAATTGGTAGAATTTATAAGGCGTGGTCATCTCGGGGTCGAGCCAAATATTACCTTCGGTTGATTTACCAAATTTCGTTCCGTCGGCTTTGGTCAGTAGGGGAGTGGTGGCAGCGTAAGCTTTTTCGCCTAAGTTGCGACGAATAAATTCGGTGCCCGAAGTGATATTGCCCCATTGATCAGAGCCGCCCATTTGCAAGGTGCAACCGTGTTTTTGAAATAAGACTTGAAAATCATAAGCTTGTAATAATTGGTAGCTGAATTCGGTAAATGAAAGTCCGGAATCCAGGCGCTTTTGTACCGATTCTTTCGAGAGCATATAGTTGACTGTCAGGGTTTTACCGACATCGCGCAAAAAAATCAGTACATTCATTTCCTTGTAAAAGTCAAGATTATTGACCATCTCGGCTTTGTTCGGACCTTTCTCAAAATCCAGGAATTTAAAGAATTGTTGCTTTTGGAACTCCAGATTCCGATCTAACTCATCGAAGCTTTTCAACTCCCGTTCTTTGTCTTTGCCAGAAGGATCACCGATGCGGCCCGTCGCGCCACCCATCAATATAATTGGCTTATGCCCAGAGAGTTGAAATAGTTTAAGAATCATAATTTGTACATAATTCCCAATCGTCAGCGAAGGAGCAGTCGGGTCAAAACCGATATAAGCTGTGACCATCCCTTGATTCAGTGCTTCATCCAAGCCAGGCGTCATGTCTTGTAACATATTCCGCCATTCCAATTCTTCCAAAAAGTTCATTATCAGTGATTTGAAATGTAATCATGAAAATGGTTCCCCGATGGATTCCATTCCTTACGGAATAAAAACGCAAAATGTCAGAGGAATCCCTTTAGGAATAAAATGTCTAAATTCTTCCCGATTAGAGTCGATATCTGTGGCAATTTCCGGTGCAAAAGAATGTTTTCGATGAATTTGTATGGTTTGCATAAGACATTAATTTATCGATAAATTTTTTTTTTTTTGATTAACAAAACCATGAATAAGGAAGTTCCGCGTTATTGGTGTAAATTTGCCCCTGATGAATTTTGAATACTTTGTGGCGCGTCGGGTCGCGCTGACCAGTCAAGGCTCCTTTTCCAAATTAATTATTCGCATTGCGGTGATAGCAGTGGCGCTTAGTGTGGCGGTGATGATCACGACTAATGCGCTTATCGCGGGCTTTAAAAAAGAAATCAGCAGCAAGATTTTTGGTTTCTGGGGGCATATTCATATCACTGATACCGATATAAGTACTTCTTTATTAGAGGCTTATCCGATCAAAACGCAACAACCTTTCTATCCTGATCTCGACACCGTTGCGCATGTAGAATATATTCAAACCCGCAAATTTTTATGGTGGGAATGGGAGGAATTTGCCAAGACCAAAGGCGGCATCCGACATATACAAGTGTTCGCGGTGAAGCCCGGCATCATTAAATCGAAATCAGAGATTGAGGGTATTCTACTCAAAGGTGTTGGTAAGGATTTCGATTGGGAATTTATGAAACGCTACCTGGTAGAGGGGCAGAAGTTGAACTTACCCGATACGGCAATATCCTCGGATATTTTGATTTCGCAGCAGACCGCCAATCGCTTGCGCATTGAAGTAGGCGATAGTTTTATCGTGCATTTTGTACAAAAAGGCGAACAACTCAAACGGCGCTTCACGGTGAGTGGCATTTATAAAACAGGATTAGAAGAATACGATAAGGTTTTTGCATTGGTGGATATTCGCCAAATCCAGCGTTTGCTGGGCTGGCAGGCGGATGAGGTCGGCGGATTTGAAGTATTTTTAGATGATATTGATGACTTGTCATTAATTACAGATTATATTTATTATGAACAATTGCCCAATAATCTTTATGCAGAAACCATTCGTGATAAGCTGCGCGAAATTTTTGAATGGCTGGAATTACAAGATATTAATGAAGTTGTAATTTTGGGCTTGATGGTGGTGGTCGCTATTATAAACATGATAACCGCTTTATTAATCTTGATACTCGAACGCACCAATATGATTGGGACGCTCAAAGCTTTGGGTACAACCAATTGGAGCATCCGTCGGATTTTTTTATATCATGCAGCTTATATTGTAATTGTTGGCTTATTTTGGGGCAATTTTATTGGAATTGGACTTTGCGTATTACAAGATCAATTTGAATTGATTAAACTTTCAGAAGAGAATTATTATTTATCGGTCGCGCCGGTGCAATTAAAATGGTGGAGTATTTTGATAATCAATGCCGGGACTTTATTGGTAACGCTATTGTTCTTGATTGTGCCATCTTATTTAGTAACAAGAATTAGCCCTGTAAAAGCGATTCGATTTAATTAAATTCTGGCATTGCTCGCAGTAGCTTTAGCGGAGGCGAGTTGCTTGTAGCTGGTACTATTGGTACTATTGATGCTATGGATTTTATAAACTTTTTCAATCTTCGTGAACATCAGATTATTTGACATTGTAAAATTATTTCCTATTCGCGGCAAGCGTTTGCTCCGACATTTTATTCACGTTCAATATCATAATTTTTCATTCTGGACACTGGAATTATTATTTCAATTGCTTGAATTGCTTGGTGTTGGCGATTTTTATGATACTTCTTCTAATATTATTAAATTTTCTACCCGCCGTTTGAATGAGCGGGAAATTGCGCTTGCGAAATCCATTTTTGGCGAAAGCCTGCCCTACGAGCGTGTGCGCATAGATGAAAGCGCCTGGCTGGGGCCGCGGCAAGGCAAGTTTTGTTATGTAAGTTTTTACACGATTAATAGCTGGGGAAAAATGTCGGATTCATTATTAATACATGAGTTGACACATATCTGGCAATATCATTATGTAGGGATTATTTATATTCCAAGAGCCCTAGCAGCGCAGCGTTCGGGGGATGGTTATAATTATGGCGGTATAACGGCATTGCGTGAAGCTATTAATAATAATAAAAAATTATTAGATTTTAATTATGAACAACAAGCCGATATTATAGAAGATTACTTTCGTTTATTGATAGGGCTTCGGCCATCATGGGGATCTGCCACTCATAATGATTTAATCATTTATGCACATTTTGCAAAACAGCTTAATATTAATCATTGATTATTTACCATTGACCGATATCCAGCAACAAGTATCCAGAATAATTATGTAAGTTTGCGCCGATTTTGCGTTTGTTAGAAAACTCGAAACCAATGGTCAAATACTACGCCAAAGAAGATGGACGCTTGCGCGAACTCGATAGCGTGGAAAACGCCAGTTGGGTATCTATTCTCCCGCCCTTCACGCCGGAGGAGTTGGAAGAAATTGCCCAGCAATTTGAGGTTTCGTTGGATTTTCTGACCGATTCGCTTGATACTGAGGAGCGCCCGCGCTACGAACGCGAAGAAGACGCTCGTTTTATCCTGGTGAGTACGCCTATTCTTAATGAAGCCGAGGAAGACAGCGATACGATTTATGTCACGATTCCCATTGGCATTATCTTGATTCCCGGTTTTGTGATCACGATTTCATCTTTGGAAAACCCTGTATTACAGCTCTTTTTAGAAGATAAAGTCAAGAATTTTGACCCTTCTGACGAGAGTTTATTTGTCTTGCAAATCCTGGAGCAAAATGTATATCGATTTCTTACTTGCTTGAAAAAGCTTAATTTGAAACGAAATCTCATCGAAGCCGAGTTGTTTGATTCCAGCCGAAATCGTGAGCTGCGTCAACTCTTGGGCATCGAAAAAAGCTTGGTTTATTTTGTAAATTCACTGAGTGCCAATGAGTTACTAAAGATGAAAATGAAGCGTACCGATTTTTTGCAAATCCGCGATGATGAAGATAAAAGCGATTTATTTGAAGATATTGTCATCGATAATGGGCAGGCGCTTGAAATGGCAAATACTTATACGAATATCTTGAACGGCACAATGGATGCTTATGGTTCCATCATTTCCAATAATTTGAACAACACCATGCGACGCCTTACGGCAATTACGATTATCTTGATGGTGCCGACCTTGATCGCTAGTTTTTATGGTATGAATGTCGATCTGCCTTTCGATCGGAATCCCAATGCGGTGTATTTTATTTTTGGAATTGCAATGTTATTAAGCATTTTAATAGGCTGGTATTTCCAACGGAAACGATTATTTGAAAAGGAATACCGGAACGATTTATCATATTCAATCATTCCGGTATATTATATCACAATATCACAATATCACAATATCACAATATCACAATATCACAATATCACAATATCACAATATCACAATATCACAATATCATTATTTCTCCCTCGTCACTTTCAGCGTCCCGGTTGCCATAAAGCCACCTTTCTCTGCTCTTTTTCTAAAAACTTTCTCTGCTTTAGATTTCCCTTCCGCATTTTCATAATCCGACCAGCTTTCATGCCCTGCTTCCAATGCAACGAGTTCTTTCACCGCAGCATGATAATCGCCGGGATTGTCAAAAGTCATCGATTCTCCAATATCCAAGCGTTCTACCTCTTGCCGAGCCTTACTAATAGTGGATTTTTCATATCTTTTGCAGGTACAAACTTGACATCCGCATCTGTATTCTTGCCAACTTTTTCTACCCAGCGATTTTTTGCGAAAGCGTGATTGCGGCGCACTTCGTCATCGTCGGCATCGCCCGACATAGCAGGAGCTTCCGATTCAGGTTCAATATTTTTATCAAATTTTAGACGCGAAGTGCTTGGACTCGCAACAAATGCCAGGACATTTTTGTCGTAACGTTTCAAATCATAATCGCGATAAATCTTTAATAAATCCGCTTTCGGGTGACTGCCGTTGCGGTCTAAACCTAAGCCCTGAAACCATTTCTCCGAATTGGAAGCATATTTAAAATAGGATTGCAAATCTTCTTTTGCAGCGCTATGCTTCACGCCGAGTAAATATTCAATAACTTGATTTAAGTTACTGATTGTCAATTGCTTGCCACGCTGTGCGGAATAAATCAGCAAAGCCAAAGAGGCTCCCGCTGGTATTTGATGGTCGAGTGCATTGGAAACCGCAGCCTCTGAGAGATTTTCGACTTGCTTTTTTAAGCTACTTGAAGATGAACTGGCACTTGGCGTGCCCACCACCGCTAATTTTTCCGGGGCATCCGTGATTTTCATGCGATTTTTATTCCGACTCACTTCATCCGGGCGTTCGAGCGAGCGAGCGCCAAAATCTTGAGCATCCAAAGGGCTGGCATCAGTAATCATGCCTTGTTCTACAGGTGTCATGCTTTCTGTGTGCGCGCCATTGCGACCGCCATACCACACAAAAAAGCAGAATCCTGCAATTAAAAATCCAATAAGTGTAGGTAAATTTTTCATCATGTAAGTGGTTTTGGTTAATAAAATCCTGATTTATTTAAAATAAGTATCTTTACTAAATAAGTATGAATTGGCAAGGTAAATTCTTAATTTTTACATTATAAAAAATAACCAATTATTAATAATAGATAACCAACATCTTAACTCATAACCATAGCATAATCAAATCGCCATAATTCATAGGTTTCTATAATAAAAGCCAATTTTTGAGCATAATATTTACCGGTAGCATAACCGCTTTTTTTCAAGCCAATGCACCAGGCCGCATAATAAGGCACCATTTCCTGACCAAACCAGGTTGACTCGACCTGACAATTATAACCTATTTTATTACCATATTTACCGATCATCCAGTTATAGCGCGGTTCTTTAGCAAGCAAGAGGGTATGATGTGCATAACTTTCGGCGCTGGAATGATACATTTGAAAGCGATCCCAGGCGTTGTCATCCTTGATTTGGACGCAATCATAAGCCAGTTGGTGATGATAAAAATCATTATCATCGATATAACCGTCGGCTTTATAATTTTTATATTTATAACATTTTATACCGAAATGATTATTTGCTTTACGCGCGATGAAACTATCGCCGGCATTGGTTTCCAATATCCCTTGAGCAAGCGTGACGCTAGCGGGTATGCGACTTTTTTTCATTTCTTGCAAAGCCATTAAAGCATGATGATCGATATAATCTAAATATCTTTGCCTTTGTACTAATTGCCTTGAGCCCAATGAATTTAATAATTTTTGCTCAATATCCAATCGACGCCAAGCCCATTTATTATTACTATTTAATAAAGTATTTACATTCTTATTACCAAATTCTTTTTGTAATTTTTGTTGAAAATCGCGCCCGGCTATTTCAAGCCCCGTTTTAAAATCTTTTGAAAGCTCCGCCACTATTGGTAGTTGGGCGATACCAATAATATAATTTTGTATATCTCTTTGATAAAGAAAAGCGATATAACCCAGGAAGAAAAATACTAGACCATATAAAAAGCCTTTAAAGAGTTTGTCCATGACCAAAGTAAATTTTGTCGGTACTCTTTTAGAGGCTGTCTTATTATTCGAGCATGAAGATAAGAAGAAACCGCGCAAAATCTGCGAACAGCCTGTTAATATTATGGGATATGCAAGAAAAGCAAGCGAACGGTTGAATTTTTAGAGGCTCTGGTAGTAGATATCCACAGAAAAAAAATAACACCTGTTTTTAAACGCTCATTTTATTATGCTTTTTAATCATGTGATTATTAAATAATTTATGTGTTTGGGATTTTTCTTGGAAAAGAAGACAGTTCAAGGATGTCCAAATATTAAGTATGAAAAACAAACGAAGATGTTAATAAAATACTTAAACACTCTATTTCTGGTCTTTTTTACTAGCTATTCCATTCTTGCACAGCCTTTTACAGATAATTGGATTTCGCAAAGTCTTCCCTGGCGCAATATCGGCCCGGCAAATATGATGGGACGCATCGCTATGATCGATGCTTTAAATACTGATTATCGGCATGTGGTGGTGGGCACAGCTTCCGGCGGGGTATATAAATCTACAAACGGCGGTATTACATGGGATGTAATATTTGATAAATATGGTGCTTGTTCTATTGGGTCGGTGGCTTTATATCAAAAAAATCCTGATATTATGTGGGTAGGCACGGGCGAATCCGCTAATCGCAATTCCAGTGGCTGGGGCAATGGCTTATTTAAATCTGCGGATGGCGGGAAGACCTTTCAATACATGGGTTTCGAGGATTCGCATCATATCGCAGGCATTGCGACGCACCCCAGCGATCCGAATATTGCTTATGTCGCTTCTGTCGGGCATTTGTGGGGATATAATGGCGAGCGCGGTTTATTCAAAACAATCGACGGCGGCAAAACTTGGACAAAATTGACCAAAGGCTTGCCCGATGATGGCAAAACGGGCTGTACGGATATCAAGATGCATCCAACAAATCCAAATATTTTATATGCAGGATTTTATGAGCGCTTGCGCGAACCTTATTATTATAAAAGCGGTGGCGACAATGGCGGCATTTTCAAAAGTACCGATGGCGGTAAAACCTGGGCGAAGTTGACAAATGGCTTGCCTAAAGGCGCGACGGGCATGATTGATATTTCTATACATCGTAAAAATCCTAATGTTATAGTAGCAGCAGTAGAAGCCGATGAAAAAATTCCCGGACATAAAGAGGAAGGTTATAATAAAAATAACCCCGGCACAGGCGTCTATCGCACCGATGATGGTGGCAAAACCTGGCGCTGGCTTTACAAGCACGCGGTTCGACCCTTCTATCATGGACAAATTGAAATCGATCCTATCGATCCGAATAATATTTACATCGTGAGTCGCGGTTTTGAAATATCGAATGATGGCGGCAAAACCTTTAATGAAAGGCGTTGGCGCACGGATGGCGGTGACGATCATGATATGTGGATCGCTCCTTATGATAATAATATTATGTATTTGGCAACCGATCAGGGTTTAAAATTAACGCTTGATCGTGGAAAAACGGTGCTATCCTATAATAATATGGCGATTGGACAATATTATGCTATTAATGCTGATATGCACGATCCGTATTGGGTGATCTGTGGTTTGCAGGACAATGGCTTGTGGATGGGGCCTAGCAATAGCCGTGAATATCGAGGCATTTTAAACGAGCATAACACCTGGGTAGGAGAGGGGGATGGATTTTATTGTGCCATCGATCCGATTGATAATCGAACATTATATTTAGTAAATCATGTTGGCTTTGCAGCAAGATTGGATTTTTATACGCGTGAATATCAATATATTACACCTACACCGGAAACGATTATAAATTTTAAAGATTTTGTCGATCCTGATTATCCTGAAACGCCTATCAAATATACGATTGATCCTGGTGAGCAGTGGTTTTTCAGTGGACGGGAAGAGCGACCGAAGCTACCACCGCAATTCCGTTTTAACTGGAATAGCCCCTTGGTGATGTCGCCGAGCAATTCGCATACTTTATATTTTGGTGGAAATCATTTATTTAAATCCGTGGATCGCGGCAATACATGGCGCATTATTTCACCCGATTTGACCAGTAATGATCCTAAGCGACGCAACCCAACTTACAGTGGCAATCTTACAAGGAGTGTAACAGGCGGCGAAAATCATTATACAATTGTAACAATCGCTGAATCTCCGCTTGATCCTTCCGTGATTTGGGCCGGTACCGATGATGGGCATGTGCAAGTCACTCAAAATAGCGGTATTACATGGACAGATGTAAAGCCTAATTTTCCTGGCGTGCCCGCCAATGCTTGGGTGAGCCGCGTAGAGCCTTCGCATCATGAACCTGGCACTTCTTATGTAACTTTTGACAATCACCGTTTGGATGATTACAAACCTTATGTGTTCAAAACAACCGATTTTGGTAAAACCTGGATGAATATTAGTAATAATTTGCCCGATGGATGGAGTTTATATGTAATAAAAGAGGATTTAATTAACCCGAATTTATTATTTGCCGGGAGTGAAAATGCTGTGCACGCCAGTGTTGACGGGGGTAAGAGCTGGATGCCTTTAATGAAAAATTTACCGACGGTGGCGGTTTATGATATGATGATCCATCCGCGCGATGCCGATTTGATCATTGGAACACATGGGCGCAGCATTTGGATTTTGGACGATATTACACCTTTGCGTCAGATGACGCCGGAGATTCAACAAAAAGATATTTACTTATTTAATAACCGTGTTGCCACTAATTGGTTGAGTATCAACACGGGGCGCAAGCAACCTTATTTTGAATTTCGAGGACAAAACCCTCGTCCCGGCGCTTATATCAATTTTTATTTGAAAGATGCAGTAGCTACTGACACAGCATTGGTGACAGTCGAATCTTTTACCGACGCTCGCAAGACAATTTTCAAAACGCCCGTCAATAAAGGAATTAACCGTGCTTATTGGAATTTTATTTTCCAACCAACCGATGAAGAAGTAACTCAATATAAAGCGCATTTGGGCGGCGTTATTGAAATATTGAAGCAAAAAGTAAAAAAGCCAGCATTACAAACTTTACTTACTACTATTCAAAACGATTATAATAAAGCAAATAATATTAGAAATTTAAATCAAGTGCGTACCCAATTGGTTGAAAATTTTAATGCATATGCCGAAGGCAAGCCTTTTTTTGGTGAGAAAATAGCATTCCATGAAGCGGAAGCAGGTCGGTATAAAGTGACTGTAAAGGTTGGAAACAAAACAGCAGTTGGATTTATCGATGTGCGCGATGATCCTATGTTGACCAAGAAACCTTGATATTTGTAATTGTTTTTAATTTCGTATAAAAGGCAAAATGCTATTGCGATAAATTCGAGATTCTGCTAATATTAGCATTTTGCAAAGGCAGAATTCGATTATATTCGTCGCTTGGAAATTTTTATTTCAAAATTGGATTAGTATAGGGCAAATAAGCGCCCGACCGTTAGTATGAAAAAACGTTACTATCAAACCATTCTGGCTTGTAGTGTTGCTATTCTTATACCCTACTTGCTGAACGCCCAGGCTGTCAAAGACATCAAGATCAACGCCCGGATTGAGCAACAATCTTTGCAAAATATTCTTACCCGCATCGAGCAGAGCCATCCCGTTCGATTTTATTTCAAAACAGAAGAATTACCGAAAATGCCCTATACCATTGCGTTTCAAGACGCTGGACTGGAGGAAGTGATGCAAAAACTGCTTGAAACGACTACCTTGGGTTTCTTTATTTATCGGGATTATGCTGTCATTATTGCGCCAAGAGATGTCGTAAGCGAAGTTTATTCGGCTAATTATTATCTTGCTTTGGAACAAAGTCTGAATAAAGAAGAAGAAGAAAAGCCGCAGCAAAGGATTTTGACGGTGGGCGACATCAGTAAATTAAAGCCTTCTGGCCGTGCCAAAGTAACAGGTACCGTGCGCAGCAAGGAAACACGGGAAGAGGTGATAGGTGCAACCGTATTGGTGACAAATCTAAATCAAGGTACAGCCACCGATGCTGATGGGAAATTTCAACTGGACTTACCGACGGGGACGCATGAATTATTATTGCAATTTGTTGGAAATGCCGATCTGCGCCAGCAAATTCAAGTGTTCAGCGATGGCGATATTATTTTGCAGATGGAAAGCGCAGCGGTTAATCTCGATGAGGTAATCGTGGGAGCGCAAGCGCCGGATGCGAATGTAGAGAACGTACAAATCGGCGTTACGCGCTTAGATCTCAAGAGTATCAATAAGTTACCGTCTTTTCTGGGTGAAGTTGATGTGATCAAAAGTTTGTTGCTCTCGCCCGGAGTAAGCACGATAGGAGAGGGGGCGGTCGGTTTTAATGTGCGCGGCGGCGAAGTCGATCAGAATCTTGTTTTGCAAGATGAAGGCTTTATTTTTAATGCTTCTCACGCTTTGGGTTTCTTTAGTACTTTTCATTCCGATTTGATTAGCAATGTAACATTATATAAAGGCATTATTCCTGCGCAATATGGCGGCCGCCTTGCTTCCGTGTTGGATGTGGAAATGCGCGATGGCAATTTTGATCGATTCAAAGTAAAAGCCAGCGTTGGCCCTGTTTCTGGAAGGATTAGCCTCGAAGGGCCTGTGATTCCTAAGAAAAGTTCTTTTATCGCGGGTTTTCGTTCCTCTTATTCCGACTGGATTTTACGAGCAGTAAATAACCTGGAAGTGCGTAATAGTTCGGTCTTTTTTTATGATGCGAATCTCCGTTACACGCATCGTTTGAATGATAAAAATACAATTATTTTATCAGGATATGCTTCGCAGGATGAATTTACATATAATCAAGAATTTGGATTTGATTACAGAACCCTGAGCGGACAAGCCATTCACAAAAGAATATTTTCGGATCAATTATTTTCGCAATTATCAGCTAATTTTAGCCGCTACGAAAGTACGCAGTACGATTTTACAGATATTGATGCGGCGCGTTTGGATAATAATATCGCTTATTTCAAAGCTCAGGAACATCTTACTTATACGCCAAGTGAAGATTTACAGTTGGATGCCGGACTTTCAGCAATTTATTATATCACAGAACCCGGTGAACGCAATCCTCATGGCGATCTGTCGCGGATTTTTGCTAAAACGCTTGAAAAAGAACGCGGATTGGAATCTGCCGCTTTCTTAAATGCGGAATGGTCAGCTTCAGCGGCCTTTCAGATTTCGGGAGGTTTGCGCTTGGGCTTGTATCAATTTTTGGGCGAAAAGACTGTTTTTGAATATGCGAATCCTGATTTTCCAAATATTGAAGAAATTATTGATACCAATTTTTATAATAAAGGCAAAGTTATTGCTTCTTATGCAAGTGTAGAGCCAAGATTATCAGCGCGTTATCGGCTTTCGCCAAATATTTCCATCAAAGCAGGTTATAGTCGTACGGCGCAATTTATTAATCAAATTTTTAATTCTGATTCGCCTACACCGACGAGCCAGTTCCAATTAAGCACTAATTATATCGAACCGACCCGTTCGCATAATGTTTCTTTAGGTTATTTTCAAAATTTTAAAGAAAACCTCTGGGAAACTTCTCTGGAAATCTATGGACGTTCTATTGATCAACTATTTGATTACAAGGACTTTGCGGAACTTGCTGTGAATGAACACATAGAAACCGAATTGCTCAGTGGCGTCGGTAGAGCCTATGGAATGGAATTGAGTATCAAGAAAAATAAAGGACTTTTTAATGGATTTTTGAGTTATACGATGTCGCGCACCGAGCGCAAGATAGAAGGAATTAATAGTGGTAACTGGTATCCTAGCAATTTTGACAAGCCTCATGATGTATCATTAGTATTAAATTATCAATATAATCAACGGCATACCTTTACTATGAATTTTACATACGGTACGGGTCGCCCGACCACGCCTCCGCTTGGAGGGTATCGCACACCGAATGGCTTGCCAGTGCCTATTTACACGGAGCGCAACGCTTTGCGCATCCCTGATTATCATCGGCTTGATTTGGCTTATACCATTGGTAAAGGATATAAAAAAGATAAAAAATTTAAAACAAGTTGGACGGTTTCATTATATAATGTTTATGGACGGAAAAATGCCTTTTCGGTCTTTTTCACACAGACGCCATTTACATCGGCGCAAGCTAATCAACTCTCTATTCTGGGGAGTATTTTCCCTGCAATCACCTTTAATCTGGAAACGCAATGAAACGGTATTACTACTTGATATCATTAGCTTTCGGGGTGTTGATTTCCAGTTGTTTAGAAGAAATCACGCTCAAGGGTCAACAATTTAAGACTCAAGCGGTGGTTATTCAGGGTAAATTGGTAAAAGGTTCGCCAGCTTCGGTAGAAGTTACTGTAAGAAGAATTGGAGATTTTAATGGCTTTGAATCGGATGTTCATATTAGTGGCTCTATAATAAAACTATTACATCAAGATGGAGTGTCTATTAATTTAGTAGAGAATTTTTCGGATCAGATTTATAGAGCAATGATTCCTGAAAATCATCCTATTTTTCAGGTACAAACAGGCGTATCTTATAGGGTCTCAGCCATTTTGCCGGATGGACGGCATTATGAATCGGATTGGGAAACTTTACTAGCCGTACCTAAAATCGAAGAAATTAATTATAAAAAAATTCAGCAAACTAGGCTTCTTGAAGATAATTTTATAGAAACAGCCGATTATATTCAGTATTCTATTAATACAAATTTAATAAATACAGAAAACGATAAACCGCGTCTCAGGTGGGAAGTAAGTAGTGTTTATAGGCTCACGGATGACTTGCAGCAGACCTGTTATCTTCGAGAACCTATTGAAAACTATGAGGTATTGCTATATAATACTGAAGCTTTTCAATTAGAATATTTAGATACTTTTATTTTAGGGGCAGTCAGATTTAATTATCGTTTTGCGGAAGGATATTATTTAACTGTTATTCAAGAATCATTAAGTAAAACCAGTTTTATTTACTGGGATAATTTAAGGAAAATCATCAATCGCACTGGCAATATGTTTGATCCACAAGCTGGTCAAATCGAAGGAAATTGGCGTAATCTGGAAAACCCGGATGAAGAGGTATTTGGATTTTTCTATGCCACCGAACAAGACACGATGCGATTATTCATTCGCCCCGAAGAACTGAATTCACCGAGAACGCTTTGTCCGATAGAGTTTCCCAAAGATGGATATGAGTTATGCGATAATTGTTTGGGCGTGAATGGCAGCACATTACAAAAACCTGATTTTTGGATTGAATGATGTAAAACTTCAAGATATATATGAGAACCATTACAAGAGTTTTAATTATTATTATACTTTTTACAGGCTGTTTAGAAGATATTACACTCAAAGATCAGCGATTTGAAACCCAAGCCGTCATCATTCAAGGGCGACTGGCGAAAGGTTCGCCTTCGTTGGTGGAAGTGAACGTGCGCAGAATCGGCGATTTTGATGGCTTTGAGGCGGATGTGCATATCAGCGGCGCAAAAGTTTTTCTGGTAAATGACGATGGCACGTCTATTCAGTTGACCGAAGAATTGATCAATAAGCGATATCGAGCTTTTATTCCTGAGAATAACCCTTCTTTTAAGGTGGAAACCGGCCGTTCTTATCATCTGGAAATCAGCCTATTAAATGGAAATCAATACGCTTCTATTCCCGAACCATTATTACCTGTTCCCAAAATCGATAAGACGGATTTTGATATTGTCGAATTGACAGAATTGAACGAGGAGGACGATGCAGTCACAAGAGAATATGTGCGCACGCAAGTGGGAACACCTTTAAAATCAAGCGATGCCGAGGAAAAGGCGCGTTTGCGTTGGGAATTGTTTGCTGATATTCGCTTGACGGATGATCCCGGTAATATCTGCTATTATCCTGAGCCCTTGCGCAGCGAGCAGATTTTTATTTATAATGGCGAAACTTTTGGATTGGAACGTCTGGACACCTTTCCGCTTGCGGATGTGCTGCTCAATTATCGTTTCGCAGAGGGATTTTATGTGACTTTTGTCCAGGAATCATTAAGTAAAGGCGCATTTACTTATTGGAATCAAGTCAAAACTTTGGCAGAACGCAATGGCAATATGTTCGACCCACCCGCAGGGAAAGTTTCGAGCAATGTAAAGAATATCAAAGATCCGAAAGAAGAAGTCTTTGGTTATTTTTATGCCACGGAGCAAGACACGGTTCGTCAATACATTCGCCCCGAAGAGGTTGGTTTTCCTCAAACCTACTGCCCATTGCCGCCGCCGCGGACGCCGCTTCCCGGCCCAACCTTTTGTGACGATTGCTTACTGCGCTCCAATAGTTCTTTAATTAAACCTGTTTACTGGATTGAGTAAATAAAATGCTCTTTTTATGAAAAAAAATAAATACTTTTTAAATATAATATTAATATTATTTGTTATTTCTAATAGTTTGTTGGCCAGCGGATTAAATACTAATCCATGTGTCGTTCATTTGGATAAATCTTTTTATGTAACAGGTGAAGTAATTTGGTTCAAAATTTATTTACCTTCTGAAAGTAAAGGGAATCCTTTCACCATGCGGGTTGGTTTGTTGGATCAACAAGGACAGGTGGCTGATTATTTTTTCCTGCAAACGGAAGGTAAAACCTACGCCAGCGGCTACTACAAAATTCCATTCGATCGTCCATCGGGCATTCACCATCTCGTATTTATGGGGCAAGAGCAAACGAGCAAACGCCCGATTGTGTTGGCAAAGGTGGCCGTGCCGATTTATAATGATCTGGAAAAATTAAATATTTCAGAAATTACACCGGTTGCAAAAATGCCGGAGAAGTCATTGGAAACTAACGATTTACAAATAGAAATATCCTGGATAAGTCTTCGTATCAAAGTCGGGAAACTGTGCAGGCAAATATCATCGTGAAAGATAAAAATGGAAAGCCGATGAAAGCCAATTTGTCGGTCGCCGTAAGCGATTGGGCTTTAACGGGAAGCGAGGTATTGAATCAAGCGACTGTTCAAGAAGGCTATCCACTTGGAACGACGGCATTCGATGATCATATTTATTCTCGAACGAAACTTGCTGCGGAAAAATTAAATGAAAATTTAATTGGAATTTACGCAGCGCAGGATTGGCAAATGTTTTATGCCTCACCCGATAAAGAAGGTACATTCTTTATTGCGATGCCCCATTTTTATGGCGACAAAACGATTCAATTTTTGGGTTATCCCAATCCCGATATTAATATCCAATTGGAAGAACCAATCAAATCAGCGCCCGCCGTGCCGCTGGTTTATACCGAAGGTATTTTGAAATATTTACAACTAAGTCAGCAACGAAAAAAGATTTTTCAATTATATAAAACGCTGGAAACCAACTTGAATAATGAAAAAGCTGATGAAGAAATCGAACCAATTCAGCCCGATCGCACCATTCGCACTGAGGAATATGAATCGTTTGAGGATATAGCGACGTTCATTCGGGAGATTTCCTCGCCTGTGGCTTTTACTTTGGATAGAAAGAAAAATCTTTACTCGGCGCGAATGTATAATCCTGCCGCTCAGACTTTTTATCCCAATGACCCCATGTTTATTATAGATGGTAAAGTGACCCGAAACGCAGATTTTGCGGCTCGTTTGAAGCTAAATCAAATCGAGCAAATCGATTTATATTATAATTTTGATAAGCTTTTTGAAAATTTTTTAGTAATTGGCAGTAGCGGTGTAATTAGCATTACAACCAAATCCGGCGTTTTGATTCCTGAAGAAGAGGAAAAAGATATATTCAAAATTAATGGATTGCAATATCCTGCTGCATTTCCTGAGTTCCGCCCGGAGCAAGTAAATAATAACGCGCATCAGCCTTTCTTTCGCCCGCAACTATTTTGGAATCCGAGCGTGGAAACGAATGAGCAAGGGCAAGCGAGACTTCAATTTTTTCAGTCAGACGACATCAGCACTTTTCGTATTGAAATCGTAGCTCAAAGCGAAGACGGCACGATAGGTGTCGGAAAAAAAGAATATGTAGTGAGTTGGAAATGAGCAACTTTAAGTTATTTCATCTTGAGTAAATGAGCGCGTATTTAAACTATATAATAATTTTTATCACATTGTGATGCCTATGGCATAAAATACTGAATGTAAATAGTATATAATATTTTTATAAAATTTTACTTTTTATCAGAAATATTTACTTGCTCAATAATAGATTCGCTACGCGCGTGTATCGTCCCTTGATTTTTGGTTAAAAATAATCCTTGTTTACCACTTAATATGGCTTTTATTTCTGATATGATGGATAAGGCTATTTCTTCGGGTGTTTCTGCACCAATATCAAGTCCGACGGGGCTATGGATGCGCGATCGCTGCGCCTCTGTCAGCTGAATTCCTTGTTCTTCTAGCTCTCCAAGCATTCGCACCAGTTTTTTCTTAGGACCCAGCATCCCAATATAAGTAACATTTTTTTGCGTCAACTGATGTAACATAGCAATATCATAATTGTAATTATGCGTCATCAAAAGAAAAAAGGTTCGTTCGTCAATTACAATCTGGCTTATTACATTTTCCGGTTTTGCCACTAATACCTGGCAAGAGGGCGTGAATCGCTCTTGTTTTGCATAATTGGCTCTTCCGTCTATCACAGTCGTTTCCCAGCCTAAGATATCAGCCATTTCTACTACTGGAATTACATCATTTCCCGCGCCCATTATCACTAATGAAACGGTCGGTTCTACCAGCTCAATAAAGGCTGTTAAGTGTTGATTTTCAGAATGATACGCCCTGAATATTGACTGTTTACTGCCCAAAATCTGCATCCCATCTTGTATGAGAATATCTTTTAATATTATATCATTTCTTTCGATACGTTCGCCTTCTCTTAGTAACAAACAAGTGCCTGGTTGCGGTGCTTTTTTATTTTCCAGGGAAAATAATGTAATTAAAACCGCTTTTTGGCGCTTGGCAGCAATAAGTTTTAAAAGCTCAATAGGATTATTGGGATCATGAATATCAATAGGCTCGATCAAAACCTGGATAATGCCATTACAACCAAGACCAAGCCCCATTTTTGCATCGTCATCGTCCATCGTATCATAAGTGACGAGCATTGACCGTTGTTGCGACATCACCAGCAAAGCCTTGCGCAGCGCGTCTCCTTCGAGGCAGCCGCCACTGATTGCGCCTGTCAAATATCCTTCCTCGGTAATCAGCATCCGCGCGCCGGGACGCCTGTACGACGATCCATCCACGTGCACTACCGTTGCCAATGCCGTTCGTTTACCTTGCTTTTTCGCTTCGTCGAATGATTGGATAATATCCTTTATTTCTTTCATTACTTTTTATTACACAATTTAGTAACAAAACTACTCAAAAAGAGTTTTATTTACAAAATACGTAGAAATTATTTTATATTTATTATGCCTACTTCCTTCTTTCTTTCAAATCTCTTGTCCGCACAGCGCTCTCATGATCCTCTTTTGCATCATTCGTTTGCATAGTATTTAAATCACTTTAAAAAGAAATTTGCCAGAAAAAATTTCTTTTTAAAAAAACAATTGCTACTTTTGATAAGTGTTGAATTAACACTTAATTTTTTATGTATGCCTCACAAAGCCATATAGCCTAAAGTAAAAAACTATTTTTCCCAGCGTTTTGAATGTCAATACAATGAGAACAGACTTAAAATTTTATATGAACTAACTAAGACCATTATTATATGAAAAAGATGCGGATATTTTTATTGGCTACTTATGTGTTTCTAAATCAAATAGTTACATTTGGACAGCAAGCTGCTGATGCTAGTATTATTATTAATGCCGATCAAGGTAAATATACGATTGATAAACATATTTACGGGCATTTTGCTGAACACCTCGGCAGGTGTATTTATGGCGGTTTTTATGTAGGTGAAAATAATCAAAAAATTCCTAATACGAATGGTGTTCGTAATGATGTAGTTCAAGCATTAAAAGAATTGAAAATACCAAATTTGCGCTGGCCCGGTGGCTGCTTTGCGGATACCTATCATTGGAAAGATGGCATTGGACCGAAGAAAGATCGCCCAACGATGGTCAATCAATGGTGGGGCGGCGTGACCGAAGATAATAGTTTTGGTACGCACGATTTTTTGAATATGTGCGAATTATTAGGCGCGGAGCCTTATTTATCGGTGAATGTGGGCAGCGGCACAGTAAAGGAAGTCGCGGATTGGGTACAATATGTCAATCATGATGGGGTAAGCCCGATGGCTAATTTGCGCAAAGAAAATGGTCGGGAGAAGCCCTGGAATGTAAAATACTGGGGCATGGGTAATGAAGCCTGGGGCTGCGGTGGTAATATGACGGCGGAATATTATGCGAATATTTATCGCCAATATGCAACTTTTGTTTCCGATTGGACCAATAGTAAACAAATACAACGCATTGCGTCAGGTGCCAGCGATGCCGATTATCATTGGACGGAAGTAATGATGCGGGATATCCCCAAAAATTTGATTGAAGGGATCGCGTTGCATCATTATTCTGTTATTAACTGGGGTAATAAAGGTTCGGCAACCGATTTCTCTGAGGATCAGTATTTTAGCACGATGCGGCAAGCATTATTAATGGATGAATTAATAATAAAGCATAAAAATATCATGGATCGGTATGATCCTGATAAAAGAGTCGATCTGATCGTGGATGAATGGGGCGGCTGGTACGATGTAGAACCCGGTACAAATGGCGCATTTTTATATCAGCAAAATACGATGCGCGACGCCGTACTCGCCGGCGCTACGCTGAATATTTTTAATAATCATGCCGATCGTGTAAAAATGGCAAATCTGGCGCAAACGATTAATGTATTACAAGCGGTTATTTTAACAGATGAAGAAAAATTGATATTGACGCCGACCTACCATGTAATGAAAATGTATAATGTACATCAAGATGCAGCATTATTACCATTGGATGTAAAGAATATCATGTATAAAAACGGCAACCGCGAACTGCCTGCTATTTCTGCCTCTGCTTCTAAGGATAAGAACGGGGCGATTCACATTTCGCTGGTAAATGTGGATCCGACTAAAAGCAATACAGTGAATCTGACCATGCATGGTGCGGCGTTGGCAAATATTAGTGGTAGTATTTTAAGTTCCCCGAAATTACAGGATCATAATACTTTTGATAATCCGAATAAAATAAAACCTGCTACTTTCAGGGGCTTTACAAAAAAAGGAGATCAATTGATGGTCACTATGCCGCCATTTTCGGTAGTTGTTCTGGAATTAAAATAAAAACGTAAGATTCATACATTATTTCATATTTTACAAGGATCAGAGGTTTTAGTACCTTTCTGATCCTGTTTTTTAATTAATATGAAAATAATGATGCACTTATGCAATATTCATCAATACCATTTTACACCATTCGCAGACTGTAATTTCTCATATTTAACTTCATCAAATACATAATAAAAAGCGCCTTTGCGGGAGGATTCTTTTTCTTTTTCGTTGAGCTTGTTTAAAATATTGAGTGAGAGGATTTTACGCTTAAAATTTCTTTTATCTAAAGGCATTTCATAAATGGCTTCGTATAAACTTTGTAATTGAGGTAACGTAAATTTTTCGGGCAATAATTCAAATCCGATAGGATGGGTTGCTACTTTTTCCTGCAACATTTTCTGTGCCTTTTTCAACATCTGTTTGTGATCGAAGATCAGCGGCGGGATTTTACTCAAATGAAACCACTTGGCTTCGTGCTCCAATTGCAACTGCTCACTATAATCCTTAATATTGATCAAAGCAAAATAAGCAATAGAGATGACCCTGTCCGCAGTGTCCCGATCCACATCACTAAAGGAGTGCAACTGCTCCATGTAAATATCCTTCATTCCAGTGAGCTTATACAAAATGCGGATAGCAGCTTTTTCTGCACTTTCATTTTCTCGAATGAAACCACCCATTAGTGACCACCTGCCTTTTTCCGGTTCAAATCCTCTTTTTATCAGAAGCGCTTTCAATTCACTTCCATCAAACCCAAAAATGATACAGTCAACTGCAACAAGAATTTTTTGATGTTTTTTATAGCTATCAATATCCATTTCTTTGTATTAAAATAAGTGCAAATATCATTTAGTTATCTCATTTTTAAAAATCTTACTTAAAAAATCCTGCGGTTGGAGATTTCATGATGCTCCAATAATCTCATGGCAGGTTGTTTGTCGATATTTTTTTAAAAAGTATCTTTAGCTAGCCATGCCATACTTCAGAATGAATACGCACAAAATTTTTACAGGAAATTTTGTACAATTGTTTAAAATACGAAAGATAAAGCGTAAATACCTGTGATTTGAAGAAGAAAAATCTAAAAAAGAACAATTATCAAAAAAATATTGGTTTAAAATAGGGGATTAGAAAAAGAAGTGTAAATTTGACACTTGATTTAATTTAATGAAGAAAATGAGGCTGGATGTAGAAACTTCTTTTTAAATTTTTGGAATGCTGTCCGCCTTTTGTTAAAGTTCAACTAAACCATTAATACTATATTCAAGCATTATGTTAATCAATGTTTTAAAATTTAAATCACGCAATTGGTTATGTGCCCCAAAGTTTATTTAGCAGTCTACATAAATATGGTCAGGATTCGAGTACTATTTTTTTAATCAAAAATTCAATCGATTGAAAATAATTGTATTGCTATAAAAAACTTAAGACTTTACACCAATATATTTTGCATTTAAAATTTTTGATAAATCAAAATGTATGAAACACAACTGATTTTCTGATTACTGTTGATATAAACGAATAGTTATTTTTTAATTAAAACACTTTAACTCACATGTTGAAACTAACTAAACCAGCCCTGGTGTTGATTATTTTGCTTTGCAGCCTTGCGGCGAAGGCACAGCAGATAACCGGCACTGTTACCTCTTCCAAAGATGGTACTCCGCTCATCGCGGTAAATATTACTGTAAAAGAAAGTTTAACAGGTACCGTTTCAGACACGGATGGAACATTTCAAATTGCTGCCTCTCCAGGTAACACTTTGGTTTTTAGTTACATCGGTTTTAAAACGCTTGAGATTAAGCTTGGCAATGAAAACAATTTGAATATAGCTTTAGAGGAAGATGCTCAAAGCTTGGATGAAATAGTAGTGACAGCGCTAGGGATTGAAAAGGAATCCAAGAAATTGGTTATTCCGTAACATCCGTTAATACGGATGAACTCCTGCAAAACAGAACGACCAATGTGATAGAGTCTCTTGAAGGGCGGGTCGCAGGTCTTAATATTACGCCCCCGGCTGCCGGTGCTGGTTCCAGTATGCAGATTCGCTTACGCGGACAAGTGGCGTTTGCCGGTGCAAACAATGCTCCTCTTATTGTAATTAATGGTCTTCCGATTGATCAGGGAGCTCGAGGTGTGAATGGTCTTGGTACTAACCGAGATCTCGGGGATAACTTGTCAAATGTTAACCCGGATGACATTGAAAGCATGACTGTATTGAAAGGAGCAACTGCTGCTGCAATCTATGGTTCCAGAGCTGCGAATGGTGCTATCATCATCACCACGAAAACTGGTCGAAGGAATCAAGGCATTGGAGTTGAATTTACTTCTAACTATACTGTGCAGGAGGCCTTGAATTTCTTTGATTTCCAAACAGAATATGGTCAAGGTACGGGCGGAAAAAGACCAACTAGTGGCGCAAATGCTGCTACTACCGGTCAGTTTGCCTGGGGCGAGCGCTTAGATGGGGTGCCCACACCTATTTTTGATGGATCATTGCAACCTTATTCTGCGAATCCAAATAACCTTTTTGACTTTTTACAAACGGGAACAAATTTTACCAATACTGTTGCATTTTCTGGCGGCAGCGAAAAAGGGAGCTTCAGAGCCTCTTTTTCAAACACGGATGCTGAAGGTATTACTCCGACGAATGAGTATAAAAGGAATATCGTCAATTTGGGGATTAATCAAAACATTACTCAAAAGCTCAAGTTGCAGTTTAACATCAACTATACCAATGAGCGACAGATTAATCCACCCCAAATCGGTACCCAGGGTCCAGGTGCTGTAAACTTCTTCACCAGAATGGCTACTTCCATTCCTTTATCGGCTTTCAAAAATAGTGCAATAGCTGCTAATGGCACGGAGAGCTTGACTTCCGGTTTTCAGGGTACACTCCTAAATCCTTACTATGCAATACAAGCAGGACAAAGGTATGAAAATGAAAGAGACCGTTTTCTTGGCACCGCTACATTAAGATATGATCTGACAGAATGGTTGTATCTGCAAGGTAGATATAACTATGACTATTCCCTTAGTTTTGTAGAGTCTCATGATCCCGGGGGTATAGGCACCAGCGTACCAACGAATGCAGACGGTACGTATAAAGGAGGTTATAATTTATCAGAAGGCAAAGGGACAGATGTCAACGCAGACTTCCTGATCGGTGGCGGCAAAGAGTTTGGCATATTTTCGGTTGATGCCAATTTCGGCGGAAACACTTGGAGAGTTAAAAATAATAACTTCAATCAGAGTGCCTCCAACTTTATTGTTCGAGACCTTTATTCCATTGGAAATGGTAGCGTTAGAAACCAAGGCTATGGCTTTTCCCAATTCAGAGTTAACTCTCTGTATGGCTGGGCGGAACTTGGATTTAAAAATATGTTATATGTAAACTTTACAGGCAGACAGGATTGGTTTTCCGTCTTGAATCCTGATGATAACAGCGAGTTTTACCAATCGATTTCCGGTAGTTTTGTTTTCTCTGAGTTGTTGCCAAACCTGACTTGGCTTTCTTATGGTAAACTGCGGGCGTCCTGGGCAGAGGTTGGAAGTTCAAATGGCGTAAATCCTTATGATGGACTTCTTACTTATGGTATTGCTCAAAATCAATTTAATGGTCAGTCAACGGCTACTATTTCAGGAAACTCTGCGCCTAACCAGTTCTTACGACCATTTAGTGTAGAAGAAAAAGAAATTGGTCTGGAATTGAGGCTGTTTGGCAATAAAGTAATGCTTGATGTTTCGGCATTTGACAAAGTAACAACAGATCAAATCTTGGATGTTCAATTATCCAATACCTCCGGATACAATAGTTCAAAGCGAAACCTCGGTTCATTAAAGAATAGTGGTGTGGAGTTCTTAGTTGAAGTTACACCAGTAGAAACTCCGAATTTTAGTTGGACGACTTCATGGAATAATGCTTTCCTTTCTACCGAGGTGCTCTCAGTTGGCGAAAATATCAATGAAATCATAGTACTTAACTGGGGTGCTACCGGAAATGAATTTATTGGGCAATTGAGATACGTAGTAGGATTACCGATGAACCAAATTTATGCAAGAACCTATTTAAGGGATAATCAAGGCAGGATTCTCCTTACAGACCAGGGACGTTTAATTCCATCGGCCGACTATGTAAGTTATGGTAGTTCGATTCCTAAGCATACAGGTGGTTGGGCTAATACCCTAAATTATAAAAACCTAAGTGTCGGAATACACTTGGACTATAAACTGGGCGGGTATGTAATATCTTCTACTGCTTTAAATGCTAACAGACAAGGACACTCCAAGCAGTCTTTAGTTGGTCGTCGTGAGGGAGAGAAAGGGGTTGTATTCCCTGGTTTCTACAGATCAAGTGGGGAGCCTAATACCCAAGCGGTTGACCCTGCTGCATTCTATGCTGATTACAGAAATAATCAAATGGGGGATATCGTGACATTTAAGTCAGATTTTGTTAAGTTGAGAAACGTATCGGTTTCCTATAATCTTACAAGCCTACTCAATAAAACAAGGGGACTAGGATTCATCAAGGGGTTATCGTTAACTGCTTCTTGCAGAAACGTGGCAATTCTTTACAAAGACTTACCTGACCTTGATCCTGAAGCTATTCAATCTTCTGGAGATTTTAGGGCTGGTTATGAGAATACATCATTACCAACCACCCGCAATTATCAATTTAGTTTAAATGCCAAATTCTAATGACTATGAAAAATATAAAAATATTTTTGTTGATGAGTAAAGTCTTCCTTGCACTTGGAGGATGCGACGAGGATTTTGTAGATATTAATACAAATCCTTATGCGGTGACAGATATTGATCCCGCACTTTTGTTTGCTGGAGCACAACGCACGCACCTTGGAGGCTGGGAAACAGAACACACGATTGCGCAGCAATTTGTGAATCCGCACAACTCAGGAGCTACGGAGGGTCATAATTTTAATACAGATAATGACAATTTCAATAATGGAAAATGGGATGGCTCCTATCCTAATGCTATTAAAAACATGGTGCAAGCCATAGCGCTATTAGAAGGAAAAACCGATCGTGGAAACTTGCTTAGTATGTTGCGCATTTGGAAAGCCCAGGTGTTCATGGGTTTGGTGGACAGCTATGCAGATATTCCGTACTTCGATGCAGGTCAAGCATTCCTTAAGGGTAGTGACTATTTTTATCCGAAATATGACGATGATGCAGCTATCTACGCTGACCTAGAGAAAGAACTCAAAGAAGCCGTAGCTGCCCTGAATCCAAATGGTGATTATGTTGCTGCTGACCTTTTTTATGGCGATCGCGGTTCGATTAAAACCGGTAATGCTGCAGCACAGGTTGACAAGTGGAAAAAATTGGGTAATTCACTTTTGTTGAGATTGGGAATGCGCTACTCAAAGGTTGATCCTACCAAAGCTCAGTCTATTGTATCGGCTGCTTTTAGTGGCGGCGTAATGACCTCCAATGATGATAATGCATATGTAAAATACGACGGTACATTATTTACAAATGGTGCTAACGGAGGACTTGTAAATAACAATCCTTATTTTTATTATGCAGCCGAACCTTTCGTAGATCAACTGAAAGCGACGAGCGATCCTCGCACACCATTTCTTGTAGCTACTCTTGCCAACCCGGCTGGGCCTTTGGCTGATCCAAACCCTAATACCAATATAGCAGATCAGTTTGGAGTTCCTATCGGAGTTCTCAATACGGCTCTTGTGAATGCGCCTTATAGAGGTGTAAAAGGTGGAGGATATAATTATTCACAGATGAACGTGAATGTTGTTGCATCTTTAACAGCTCCTGATTTCTGGGTGACCTATACAGAAGTTGCGTTGCTTTTGGCAGAGGCTGCACACAGAGGCTGGATCGCTGGCGGAGACGCTGCTGCCAAGCAATATTATGAAGCTGGAATAACCGCAGATATAAAAAGATATGCGTTGTATCCAAAGTCCACAACGGTTTCAGATGCCGACATAGCTACTTTTCTTGCGGATCCAGGTGTAGCATATAATGCAACGGATGCGCTTGAATTGATCAATACACAACTTTGGATTGCCTATATTAGAAATGGGACACAGGCATGGGCCAATTTCAGAAGGAGTGGCTTCCCTGCTTTGCAGCCTAATCTTTTTAATAATTTGCTCAATGGTGGATTTGTTAGAAGATTGTCTTATCCTGATTATGAATTAGCTCAAAACCGAGAAAACTATATGAATGCGGTTCAGGCTATAGGTGGAAAGGATGATTTGACAACAAGAGTGTTCTGGGATAAACAATAGATTTTATTTGGAATAATAAATAAAAGCCAGCTATGGAGTGAATGAGCATTATGATAAAGATGCTTAAAGATTTTACTCCATAGCCTGGCTTTACTTTCTTAAAAAATGGAATTTAGACTTGAACCCACAGTTTTTCTATTCCAAAGTAGCTTCTTGTCGTTAGCATCCAATTCATTTCCAAGTAAAGACATTAGCGGCGATTTTATTCGGTGAAAGAGTAGAGATAAATTGGATACCAGAGTTTGGTGAGATAAATAATTGTGGTAATTTGCATATATATTGAATAAATAGGTGGTGTATGATCAAAAAAATCTATTTCCCAATTCTATTTCTCCTTTCTTTTATCAGTGCAATTGAGGCACAACAAATCACACTTACCAAAGAACAAATTACAGCTTTGACGCCAGAATGGAAAGGGGAGCGCTTACCCGATGGTCGTCCTAAAACGAGTGAAAAACTCTTGGAGCGTTTGAAAAATGTTTCAATAGAAGAAGCCTGGGGTTATTTGCGTAACAAAGGGTATCAAAATCAGTTTGAAGGGGATTGGATGGTGATGTGTCCAGAGCAAGTGATGGTAGGCCGTGCGGTTACCGCGCAGTATATGCCTTTGCGCCCAGATTGGGACAAAATTGTAAAAGAAGTTGGGGAAAAGGAAGGCCGCATTGGAGGAACTAATTCCTGGCCGATTGATGTGCTGAAGCCCGGTGATATTTATATTGCAGATAGCTATGGAAAAATCGTAGATGGCACGCTTATTGGCGATAATCTCGGTAATTCCATTTATGCAAAATCTAAAAACGGGGTCATTTTTTATGGTTCGGTGCGCGATATCGAAGGCTTGGAAAAAATAGAAGGTTTCAACGCTTGGATCAAAGGTTACGACCCTTCTTATATACAGCAAATGATGCTGGCTTCTATTAATAATCCTATTCGTATTGGTCGAGCAACGGTATTACCTGGTGATGTCATTCTGGCGAAAAAAGGCGGTATTGTAGCTATTCCACCGCATCTACTGGCTGATTTAGTAATTAACTCGGAATTTGTTGCCCTGCGCGACCAATTTGGACATCAACGCCTGCGCGAAGGTAAATACACACCCGGAGAAATTGATCGCCAGTGGACGGACAACATTAAACAGGATTTTTTAGCTTGGATCAATGAGAATCCGAATAAACTTCCCATGACTCGTACGGAACTCGATGCTTTTATGAAAGAAAGAAATTGGTAAATCAATTTGCCAATATGCTGATTTGCTAATGTGCTAATTCTCTCCCGATCATTGGTTATTGTATGGTAACATTGGCAAATCGGCACATCAGCAAATTATTAAATAACCTAAAATCCATTATAAAATGACAACTCCATCCCATAATTTCCTAAAAAAATTCGGGCTAACCGAACCTTCTATTACTCCCAGGGAGCATCAAGATCAATCAAATGGTCATAATCGCCGCGATTTTATTAAAAATGCAAGTTTTGGAGGCCTAGCATTGGGCGCTTTTATCAATTTACCTATCGCAGAAACACTGGAATATTCTACCCAAAAAGTGAATCGCGCTTCTGCCCCCAATGATCTGAAAATCACGGATATGCGCTATGCTGTGGTGATGAATGGCGGTGCACGTTGCCCGGTCATTCGCATTGACACCAATCAAGGCATTTATGGACTGGGTGAGGTGCGTGATGGAGCAACCTGGCGTTATGCTTTATTTTTAAAGAGTCGCATCATGGGTATGAATCCATGTAATGTGGAAATGATATTTAAAAAAATTAAACAGTTTGGATATCATGCTCGGCAAGCTGGTGGTGTTTGTGCAGTTGAAATGGCGCTGTGGGACTTGGCTGGTAAGGCATATAATGTGCCGGCATATCAATTATTAGGAGGAAAATATCGCGATAAAATAAGGCTTTATGCAGATACCCCTCGTGCCAGAACGCCGGAGGAATTTGCAGCTAAAATGAAAGACCGCGTCGAAAACAAAGGCTATACTTTTTTGAAAATGGACTTTGGCGTAGAATCTTTAGCTAAAATTCCTGGCACGGTGGCGAATAGTAATTTCTGGGACATCGGCAGACAATGGGAGAATACCCAAATGACCTATGGTGGCACAGAACATCAGTTTACGCAAATTCAAATCACGGATAAAGGCTTGGATATCATGGCACAATACGTTGCCAGTGTACGCGATGCGGTTGGATATGATATTCCGTTGGCTTCTGATCATTACGGGCATTTTGATGTAAATAATGCGATTCGCCTCGGCCGGGCAGTAGAAAAATATCGTTTGGCTTGGCTCGAAGATATGATCCCCTGGAAATATACGGAGCAGTTGAAGGAAATCAAGCACGCAATTGAAACACCTTTGATTACAGGCGAAGATATTTATCTAAAAGAAGAATTCATCAAATTAATTGATCATCAGGCAGTTGACCTCGTACATCCTGATTTGGCAAGCTCCGGCGGTTTGTTAGAAACCAAAAAAATTGGGGATTATGCGGAGGAGCGTGGTGTTGCAATGGCAATGCACTTTGCGGGAACCCCTGTTTCCTTCATGGCGAATATACATTGCGCCGCTGCTACGCAAAATTTTGTTGGGCTTGAGCATCACTCGGTTGATTTGGATTATTGGGAAAGTTTAGTGAAGAAAACCGATAAGCCATTGATAGAAAAAGGTTTTGCACTAGTGCCTGAGCGCCCGGGACTTGGCGTAGAACTCAACGACGACGAGGTAAAAAAACATCTTGACCCGGAAGACCAGAGTTATTTTAAACCAACGCCCGAATGGGACAACATTCGTTCCTGGGATCGCTTGTGGAGCTAAATAATTTTTTTATTGTAAATAAAAGCTAATAACCATTTTAATTTTAATGAAAATGAATAATTCTTTTTACAAATATTTATTATTTGCAGGTTTAGTAGGCTTAAGCGGTGCAGCGATTGCCTATTTTGCTAATGCAGTGAACTGGATCGGTCCTTTGATGATTTTGGGTTTGTTTGCATTGGCGATTGGTATGCGCGGATTTGATACTTTAAAAGGATTAACCTATCCGATTGTCATCTTTGCAGCAGTTGCTACCTCGATGTTTTATCCGCAGTATTTAGTGCAAATCGGTGATTTTAAATTATCCAGACTTATTATACCCTTATTACAAATTATCATGTTTGGCATGGGAACTACCATGACTTTTAATGATTTTCTGGGTATTATTAAAACGCCGCAGGCAGTTATTATTGGTCTATGCTGTCAATTTGCAATTATGCCTTTTTTGGGTTTTGGCATTGCTAATTTATTTGGTTTTCCAACTGAAATTGCGGCCGGAATCATTCTAATTGGCCGTAGCCCAAGCGGTTTGGCTTCCAATGTTATGGCGCTGATTGCCAAAGCGAATGTCGCCTTATCCATCACTATTACAACATTTGCGACTTTACTAGCGCCTATTATGACGCCATTGTTAATGAAAACATTAGCCGGGCAGTTAATAGAAATCAATTTCTGGACGATGATGTGGGATATTATAAAGATGATCATTATCCCTCTCGCTATTGGTTTTATTATTAATCAATATTTCAAAAAACTGGCAAAGTCTTTACAAAGTTATTTACCTTTTATTTCAATGGCAGGTATTGCACTCATTCTGATGGTGATTGTAGCTGCCGGCCAAAAATCTTTATTAAATGTAGGAGGACTACTCATAGTTGCCGTATTAATGCACAATCTCGGAGGTTTTGTTCTGGGTTACAGCGCTGCAAAATTATTCCGCATGAATGAAGCCGATTGCCGCACCGTAGCTATTGAAGTAGGCTTGCAAAATGGAGGTCTCGCCTCGGGTTTAGCCAATCAAATGGGAAAAATCGCAACAATGGGTTTAGCCCCTGCATTGTTTGGAACCATGATGAATATTACTGGCTCCATCTTAGCGGGCTGGTGGGGCAGAGATAAAAAAGGCGCTGTTAAGGAGGAGTTGAGCACAAGCAGTTAGGCGGAGTTTATAAAATAAAGCTAGCATACTTCAATTTACAGGATTAGGAAACTTTTAAAATTTCCTAATCCTATATCATTTTTGAAAAACAGGAATTGATATTTACCATTTCTCTTGTTGTAACCTCGTCGGCATATCCTGAAAACAAATCGGACGTGTAAAGCGATAAATGGCAGTCGTACCCACCGAAGTGCTTCTTGCATCGGTCGTAGCAGGAAAAGGTCCGCCGTGCACCATTGCAGGGCTTACCTCCACGCCGGTTGGAAAGCCATTGAATACCAATCTTCCAACTTTCAAAGTCAAAATGTCAATCAATTCTTTGTATTCTTCCAAATCTTCATCCGTTCCGTGAATAGTAGCAGTCAAATGTCCCTGTAAACTTTTTGCAAAAGCCAGCACCGCTTCTTTTTCATCCGCCAAAATTCCTACTGTGGAAGGGCCAAAAACCTCTTCCGTAACAACCTGATTAGCAATAGCTTGTGTCGCCGTTGCCACCAGCAAGGTGGGCGCTACATCTTCTGTTTGAGAAGCTGTCAAACTCGTAATGCCTTCTTGTGTTTTCAAATGCTGAATGCCATTCAGAAACGCTTGGCGAATGCCGGAAGTCAGCATCGCTCCTACCGATATATTATTTAATTGTTCTGCGGTTTGATTTACAAAAGCCTCATCCGATTTTAAGGTAACAAATAAACCGGGATTGGTACAAAACTGCCCCGTTCCTAAGGTCACTGAACCCGCAAAAGCTTGCGCTAGGGCTTCCCCTTTTTGTTGCAAAATTCTTGGCAAAAAGAAAACCGGATTCGTACTGCCCATCTCGGCATACACCGGAATCGGCTCCGGGCGGCGCACCGCCTGATCGTACAAGGCTTTTCCACCTCGGTAAGAACCAGTAAATCCGACTGCTTTAATCAATGGGTGTTGCACTAATTGTCCTCCGACTTCATGCGAAATGCCATGTACCATCGAAAAAACGCCATTGGGCATTCCTGTTTTTTCAGCGGCTTTTAAAATCGCTCGCCCGACCAATTCACAAGTGGAAGGGTGCGCCGGATGCGCTTTGAACACTACTGGACAACCAGCAGCCAACGCCGAAACGGTATCGCCACCTGCCACCGAGAAAGCTAAAGGAAAATTACTCGCTCCAAAAACAGCGACCGGACCAATAGGAATTTGCACCTGCCTCAGGGCTGGCTTCGGCAATGGCTGACGGTCGGGTTGTGCCGGATCAACGATTTCATTTTCCCACTTACCGTCGCGGAGCATCGATGCAAACAAGCGCAACTGACCAACGGTTCTGCCGCGTTCGCCAGTGATGCGAGCCTCTGGTAGCGCAGTTTCCAGCGATGCTGTTTTGATTAACTCGTCCTCTAATGCCAGGATTTCTTCGGCGATGGCTTCTAAAAACAGCGCTTTTTCAGTTCCTTTAACTTTACGATACTTCAGAAAAGCCTGATCTGCTAAAGTAACCGCCTGATCAATTTCTGCTGCGGTCGCTTCATAAAAAAATGGAGAAAGCGGCTCTCCAGTAGTGGGATTGAAGCCAGTGAAAGATTGACTGCCTGCTTTTGAAAAAGTATTACCAATTAATTGTTGACCTGTTAATTCCATTAAGCTACAATATTTTTGAGGGTTCCGATTGAATCAATTGTAATAAAAATTTCATCGCCACTTTGCAGGGTAAACGGAAGATCTGGTACGATGCAAGTGCCGGTCATCAGGAAAACACCTTTAGGAAAGCTTAGTTCTCGCATTAAAAACTCAGCTAATTCATCGTGGGAGCGTTTCATTTGAGAAATGAGCGTATCTCCACTGAAAACCAATGCGTTATCTCTATGAATTTCCAGACTGATTTTGGTATCCGGTGAAATCGGCTTTTCAGACACGTACAAACCCGGACCCAAGCCAGCACTATTATTATACACTTTTGCTTGTGGCAGATATAAGGGATTTTCCCCTTCAATGCTGCGCGAACTCATGTCATTGCCAATGGTATAAGCGACAATTTTACCGGAAGAAGTAATAAATAAAGTCAATTCCGGTTCGGGCACATCCCAGGTAGAATCTTTGCGAATGCACACGTAGCCGCCATCGCCCACTGCGCGTAAGGCAGTGCCTTTAAAAAATAACTCCGGGCGCTCGGCGTCATACACTTTATCATAAAAAGTATCTCCCCCGGACTCTTTGGATTCTTCCATCCGAGCTACTTTGCTGCGCAAATAAGTCACGCCCGCTGCCCAGATTTCCTGGCTTTCAATAGGTGTTACAATCGATTGCATTTGAAGCCATTCCAAATTGCCTGCAGGCTGAAGGCTTGCAATATCTTTTTGCATTTGCTCGTACAAATCATCCCGATTGATATAGGCGTCCCAATCTTGAATGGGCACTTGAAAACAAGCCTCGTCAGCTTCAATAATGATGCCGTTTGCGGTTTTGTATAATCTCATATTAAAAAAATTTGCTTCTTAAATAATTTAGCACAAGAACTTACTTATTCTTGAATAAGAATAATTGTATAAACTATAATTTTCTTATTTAAATAATCTTGGAGCGAAATCATAAAGCGCTCTTCGCCAGGTTAGCCATTCATGCGCCGTGCCTTGTGATTCATGATAGACAATATTATTTACACCCTTATTCTTGAGTGTTTCAACCAATTCCTTCGGACTGCGTTCTTCCGTGCCAGTGCTGACGAAAAACAGCTTCATCTGCTTATTGAATGCAGTCGGGTCTTTAAACATGCCATTAAAAGCATTTTCAATTCCATCGTCTCCGCGAACAAATAATCCACTGAACGTGCCCATCCACCCAAATTGATCCATGTTTTTTGAAACTGTGATGCAAGTCTGAAAACCGCCTCTTGACAATCCCGCCATTGCTCTATTTTGCTTATCCGTTTTGGTTCGGAAAGTTTTGTCAATAAAAGGAACAAGATTTTTTGCAAAAATATCGGTGACATCTCCTGACGCTTCCCGTACATCAGAATTAGTTTTGATATCGCCACTCGGCATCACGACGATCATTGGAACAGCTTGACCAGCAGCAATTAAACCATCCATAATATTTGCCATATGACCTTGGATAGACCATCCGTTTTCATCTTCACCCCAGCCATGCACCAGGTATAGCACCGGATATCTTTTGTTTGGATTGCTTTCATACTCAGCAGGCACGTAAACATTGATATGACGCTCTTTGCCATTAATATCCGACCAATAGTCGATGGAGCGAATTTGTCCGTGAGCGATATTTTTGTTAAATCGGTAGTAATCACCTTCCGGCCCTTCAGGAATTTCAATAGCTGCTGATTCCCAGTTACTTCCGAAGTAAGATTCACTTCCTCGATCCATTACTGCAACCCCGTCCACGAGAATAGCATAATAATGGAATCCTACTACCAGAGGTTCTGTCGTAATCCACCATACACCTTTTTCGTCTTTCTTCATATCGTGCGTACCACTTAGCTGCAACTGTACTTTCTGTGCCTCTGGTGCAACGACTCGAAACATGGCTTGGCGCGTTTTTGCATTAACAGCGGGATACTGCGAAATAAAAGTATTGGTGGAAGCGGGCTTAAATCCTTCTGGGAGCGGCTCTACCTGTGGCGCACGAGGAGGTTGTGCAGCGACAATACTGCTCATTATTACAACAATGATTAATAAAATTAAATTTTTCATGATATAGGTTTTAATTTGGTGAATTATATTTTACTTCATATTAAATTATAAAATAAAGTAAATAAAACAATGAATTATTTCAATTTAGTTGGATTTTTTACATAAATATTAAAAAACTGCCACAAATCCGCCATTCGGTAGCAGTTTTATCATGGTTTTTGAACCGGCATTCATCATTTTCTTTTCCACTTGATTATGTCCAACATCTTCAAAGCTGTAACCTTGCTTTCCTTTTAGAAAAGCCAAATCAAGATTTAAAGTTTTTTCCGTTTTTTCGGCATTGATACCGCACAAGTACCATTTTTTACCAGCCCTTCTTGCCAACACTACATAATTACCGGGATAGCCATCGATAAAATGGGTCTCGTCCCATTGCACAGGCAGTATTTGTAAATAATGGATAATGTCCTCCGATTGCTTTGCCATGCCGAAAGGCGTCTCCGCTAAATGTTGAATCCCGGAAGTAAATAACACGGTGAGCGCCAGTTCAAAACCTTGCGTGGTCACTCTTTTTATCCTTGGAATGCTGTCCAACACCATTGGCGTAAAATCCATCGGGTCGAAGAGATTGCGCGTAAACGGAATCGTAGCGGAATGGCGGGGCTGCTCGTTGGCGGAGCCTTGACCAAACGTAATCATTTCCTGCCCGTGGATGGCTTCGACCGTCATCAAATGCGGATAAGTGCGCTGCCAGCCACGTGGCAAAGTAGCGCCGTGAAAATTTAAGAGCAAGCCAATTTCACCTGCATCTTTCATTATATCAATGTAATATTGTATCATGGACTGCCCGTCGCCCGCAAAGAAGTCTATTTTCAAGCCAGCAATGCCCATGTCTTTCACCCGCTGAAATTCTTTTCTACGGCTTTCGGCGGTGAGCAGCATATTTCTCGGATGTTGCGGCGTGGTATTCCAGGCACCGGCAGAGTTGTACCAAAGCAACAGCTTTACCCCTTTACTTTCTGCATATTTGGACAATTCCTTCACTTTTTCGTAGCCCATGCGTCGATCCCAATCGGCATCAATTAAATAATATTTCCAATGCATACGAGCCGCATAATCAATGTATAATTTAGTCGTATCATAATTAATGGATTCATCTTTTAATAAAATCCAACTCCAGGAGGCGATGCCCGGTTGTATCCAATCTGTTTTTGGTAATTTTATAGCAGGTTTGGCAACATCCGTCCCCAAAGTAGATTCCGTCACCGTTTTCAGGCTGCCAATCGTTAAAATTCGCCAAGGTGAATACCAGGGCAAAGCAGCATTGGGCAACAATTCGCCGCCCGTGAATACTTCCGGTGCTTCGGGAAAACCGATTTGATATTCCCCTTCCGGCGATTCTACTTTAAGGCGGGCACCACAATACGTACCATCTAAATCTGCTTCTGTAACAGCAACATACACATTATCAACGATTTTAAATAGTGCTGGAAATACCCAGCCCGCTCGAGGCGAGGGCGTGCCTACTGGAATTTCTTTTTGATAATGCTCCTCGTAAGAAGGGTTGCTATGCTCCCAGCCAGTCTGGGCGTGCGACATCGGCTGCAGCCAAGCCACTGCATTTGATTGAAAATTAAAGGAAGTTTTTTCTTCGGTAATGAATTTTACATCATTAGATTTTTCTGGAAAATAATAACGAAACGCTACGCCATCATTAGATAATTGAAATATTATATCCAATGGTTGATTTGCTGCATTTTTTAAATGGACGACAACGCGGTTTGCTCGGTAGTTGACTTGACTCTTTTTCCCAGTTTTCAGCATATATTTATCCTTGATAATCTTTGGTTTATCTATGCTGACCAGCGATAAATCTTTACTGAAATCAGCATCCCGGCGCACCAATCCCAGGGCAGATTTTTCAAGAACAATTTTATTTTGAAATTTTATATTGTAATAAAATTTGCCCGCTTCTGATGATATAGCAACTGCAATATCTTTATTCGGACTGTAAAAAGTCTGTGCAAATACGTTGTAAATAATACTGTGTAATAAAATTAAAATTGTTATTACATTTTTCATTAAAAGTCAGTTTTAATAAAATAAGGCTTTCGACTGTTGACTATGGCATCGCCATCCCTATGGGATAAAACTACTCGACTACTTAAACAACAACTGCGCAAACTCCATTAAATCGTGCCGCCAAACGGGCCAGGTATGTCCTCCGGCGTATTCACTGTATTTATATTTTATACCCATTTCATCAAATTTCGACATCATAATTTTGCAATTATTATATGCAATATCTTCCTCGCCACCCATCGAAATCCAGAATTGTTTCAAATTATTATTAATCGTGGTCGCATTATTTTTCATAAATTCATATTGCGGATTGGAAAGGGTCGTATTATTAGCAAACCAGCCCGAACTAAATACGCCCAAATAAGCAAATTGATCCGTATTCTTGATACCCGCATATAATGTTTGTAATCCACCCATCGAAAGCCCCGCCAATGCTCGGTTTTTGGCATCCGTCTCTACCCGGAAATTGCTTTCGACAAAGGGCATCGCGCCTTGTTTTAATTCATTTTCAAAAGCTCGCAACACATTTTCATTGAATCCGGCAATGCCGCCACCGCCGCCCATATTGCCATCGAGCATCACGATAATCATGGGTTTTGCTTTCTTTTCGGCAATTAAATTGTCCAGAATCAAATCGGTTTTGCCCTGCGTTGCCCAGCCACGTTGGTCTTCGCCGCCACCATGTAATAAATATAATACCGGATATTTTTCATTAGATATATCATAACCCGGCGGGGTGTAAACATACATTTCGCGCCAGGAATTGCTTGCTCTGGAGAAGTAGCGCTTGATGCGAATATCACCGTGCGGCACATTTTTTAGTGCATAATAATCGCCATCTTTATATGGAATTTCAATGCCGCTTGCCATGCGCCCCATGCCGTAAAAGGTTTCGCTGGCAGGATCCGCTAATGCAACGCCGTCAATGATTAAAGAATAATAATGAAAACCCCGACCCACCGGCTCGGTCGTCACCGTCCAGAATCCGCCGGTATCGCGCATCATATCATATTTTTTCTCCAAATCAACTTGCACTTTTTGAGCATCCGGCGCTTTGGTACGAAAGATCACTCGATTGTCCGGTAAAATCTGCGGATATTTAGCATTTCTTACATTCGTAGCAGCGGGCGTGCCTAAAACGGTATATTTGGGAAAGGAGGTAATATCGACGGGTTTAAATAAAAATTGAGAAAACATATATAAGCCATTTTTCCAGACTTTAAAATCATGCACACCCGGCTCGATGTAATAAATATGCGGCACATCATATTTGTATAAATAATCATGCGTCCGTTTACTAAATGTTATGAGTCCATCATTATCACCACATGATATCCATAATAATTTCAATTGCTTTTTGGCTGCCTCCGGATTTGGTACTAATTCTTCCGGGGTTTTGGTATTGGGCGCAGAGGAGAATCCACCGACCCAGGCGAATTTATCGAGATTGCCTAAGCCGAAATTCAAAGACTGACCGCCACCCATTGAAAGCCCCCGCAATGGCGCGATTTTCCCGATCCGTTAAAGTCGGATATTTTTTTCAATAAAAGGAATCAAATCATTTAGTAAATCTTTTTCAAAAGTGGCAAAAGCTTCCACTTTTTCCCGATCAAAAATATTGCCACCCGCGCGGTCGTCTTTCATCGCTCTGCCATTCGGCATCACCACAATCATGGGTTCTATTTTACCTTCGGCATACAGATTATCCAGAATCGCTTGCGGATTAGCGCCGTTCAGCCATTCTTTTTCATCGCCACCAATGCCATGTAATAAGTAAAATACTGGATATTTCGTTTTTTTATTATATCCAGGAGGCGTGTATATCAATGCTTTGCGTGTCGAGCCAACGGTTTTGGATTCGTATTGAATGGTGTCGATTTTACCGAAGGGAATGCCTACCCGCACCTGGTCGAAGCCTCTGGGCATTTCTTTTTCGCTGGGTTGGGCGTAGGTGCTTAGATTGAATAGAATTATGCTGGTTACGGTTAATAATAATTGTTTCATTATTTAATATTATTAAAATTTTTAAATAAAAGAACCTGATTATCAGTCCAATTAATTTTTTATAAAATTCTTGAATATTATAAAAATGCCTTTCCGCGCCTCTAACTCCCAAGGAGAACCGCCGCCCGCGCGTGGACATCCCCTTGGGGGAATAAGGGGCAAGCGATGGCAATCCATTTTCAACTTTTTGGAAATCTTTAGTTTATTTATTTAAAAAGCTGTTGTAATGAATTTGCTAAAAAAAGCTTACAATTCATCCAGGTATGCCCACCTGACACAATCAATGGCTTCAGCTTTATTTTCTTTTCCTGAAACATGGCAATATTTTGTTGTACGCTTTCATACAGAAAGTCATCCGTGCCGACGCTGATGGTAAATAATTTCAACTGTTTATTCATTGCTTTGGCATTCGGTGTCCAGTTGGTAAAGTTTTGTCTGAATTCGTCGGTAGCTGTAAATGGTGCATAAGAACAGACGTAGGCGAACTTGTCGGTATTGGTCAGTCCGATATTTAAAGTCTGTCCGCCACCCACCGAAAAGCCAGCAACGGCGCGGTGTTTGCTATCTTTATGAACCGGATAATTCGCTTCCACAAATGGTATGATATCATTTATTACATCCTTTGTAAAATCAGGCATGGGGCTTGGGCGCACATTTCCGTAAGGCATCACGATAATCATGGGTTTGGCTTTTCCTTGCGCGATGAGGTTATCGACAATCAGATTGGCACGACCGACCTTCGTCCAGGTTTCTTCGGTATCCGAGCCGCCGTGAATCAAGTACAACACGGGATATTTGGTCTTGCCATTTGCATTAAAACCGGGCGGCGTGTAAATGAGTAAAGGGCGCGTCGTACCCAAAGTAGCGGATTTGTAATACCGATAACTGACTTTACCGTGGGGTACATTTTGTAAGGAATGAATCAAAGGCTGGTCACCGGGCACATCGACAATGCTACGCTTAAATCGCTCATTTGCAAAAATATACGCATTATTCGGGTCGGCAATTTGTACACTATCCACCCAAAAACTGTAAGGATAAATATCGGGTTTGACGGGCGGAACGGTGACGCTCCAAATGCCGGAAGTATCTTTAGTCAAAGCCACAGGTGCCGACAAAAATTCGCCGCTCAGGGTCACCGATTTTGCATTGCGCGAGAAATACCGAAACGTAATGCTATGGTCGGAATGTACATCGGGCGAACTGATGGCGGGCGGACGTTGCGCGACCAGCGTAATTGTTGATATGATAATAATATAAGTAGTATATATAATACGTTTCATGTTTTTAACATTAAAAAGTTATTTACATTTATTAAATTTTTAAAGTTTAGTAAACTCAGGATCATTTATTTAAATAATAATGGCGCGGTTGCAGCCAGGTATTTCTTTACATTCATCCAGGTATGCCCGCCATCGTTGACCCAGCTTTTGAAGTTGATATTTTTAGCTTTCAGGTAATCCATAAATTCCACGGTTCCTTGGTACAGGAAATCTTCATTGCCCACGCTTACCCACAGCAGTTTCAATTGTTTATTCGTATTATCAGGATTTTCCGCAATGTGTTTGTAAGTCGTATTCATCTCGGCGGGTGCCAGGTAAGCGCTGTAGCAGCAAATCCAGGCGAATTTGTCCATATTGCCAAAAGCCGTTCTCAACGTCTGACCGCCACCGCGTGAAAACCCGCCAATGGCGCGGCTTTCCCGATTTGCAATCGCCCGATAATTTTTTTCTATATAAGGAATGATATTTTTTATTACATCATCTTCAAATTGCTTTGCGCGATTGACCGCATCTGCACTTTCCCGTCCAAAAGGATCAGCAGGCTTGGGTTTGCCGGTTTGCTCGGCGATTCTGGCGGCAGGATTTCCGTAAGGCATCACGATAATCATGGGCTGGGCTTTGCCTTCGGCAATGAGATTGTCGAGAATCAGATTGGTGCGCCCTACTTTAAAATAGGTTTCTTCGGTATCGGTCGTGCCGCTTATTAGATAAAAAACCGGGTATTTTTTGGAAGGATTTTGGTTATAACCGGGCGGGGTATAAACCACCAAAGAACCGGTACTTCCTTCAAGTGATGGATAATACTCATACGTAACCGTGCCGTGCGGGACGTCTTTCATGGCATGAATCAAAGGCGTATCACCAGGAACATCCACGATACTGCCTTTAAAACGCTCGTTCGGAAAGTAAGCGACATTGGCAGGGTCCATCACCGTGACGCCGTCCACTTGAAAACTATAAGGATACATATCGGGCGCTACCGGACCGAGCGTTACACTCCAAATGCCCTGCGCGTCTTTCGTCATAGCGACCGGCGCTTTTTCAAATTGAGCGCTCAGTTTTACCTCCTTAGCGGAAGGCGCCAAATAGCGAAAAGTGACGGTTTTATCGGGATTGACCTGCGGGGAAATGACGAAAGGACCGCGCGGCGGCTGGCTGATGGCTAAGTTGGAAATGCAAAGCATTATCCAGAGCGACAATGATCGGAAAATGGTTTTCTTTTGCATTTTTAAAAGTTATTTAATAACGCTTAAAAAATAACTGTTCGATTTAAAATATCACTGTGTACGGAAGAGCTGTACTTTTTACATTTTACATTTAATATTTTACATTTTGCGGTTTACTTAAAAAGTTTTTGAGCAATAGTAGTCAGATACAGCTTACAATTCATCCAGGTATGTCCACCATCCGAAATGAACGTTTCGTGTTTAATCTTCTTTTCATCCAATACTTTCAAGTAATCTGATATGACCGCGTACAAACCATCCTCTTTGCCCACGCCAATCCAGAATAATTTCAAGCGTTGATTGGTTTTTGCCGGATCTTCAAATGCAACGGCGTTATTACGATCAAATTCATTTTTCAACATGCCAGGCGCAAAGCCGCAAACCCAACTGAACAAATCGGGATTATTCAAACCGAGATACAATGTTTCGCCGCCGCCACCAGAAAACCCAGCAATGGCGCGGCTATCTTTATCTTTTTTAATCCGATAATTTTGTTCAATAAAAGGAAGCAGGTTATTTAAAAAGTCTTTTTTAAATTCCTGCAAATTTTCCCAGTTTCGGAGACTACCCGAAGATTTGCTAATAACCGGATACGCCCTGCCATAAGGCATGACGATAATCATAGGCTTGGCTTTGTCTTGTGCGATGAGGTTGTCGAGAATGATATTCGCTCTTCCCACTTTTGTCCAGGTTTCCTCGGTATCGGTCGTGCCATGCAGCAAGTACAGTACGGGGTATTTCGTTTTTGAATCTTTTTCATAACCGGGCGGCGTGTAAATCACCACCGGTCTCGTGCCTAATTCGGGTGAATTATAGTATCGGTAAGAGACGGTGCCATGCGGTACGTTTTGAATCGTATGAACCAAAGGTACATCGCCCGTAATTTCTACAATGCTATTTTGAAATCCTTCATTCGGAAAAATGGCAGAATTTCTAGGGTCGGCTACTGATATGCCATCCACCACAAAACTATAAGGATACATATCGGGCTTAACCGGACCAAGCGTCACGCTCCACACGCCGGAAGTGTCTTTGGTCATAGCAACTGGCGCTTTTTCAAATTGCGCATTCAGTTTTACTTCTTTGGCAGCGCGAGATAAGAAACGAAAAGTGACGGTTTTATCCGAATTGACCTGCGGAGAAATGACGAAAGGACCGCGAGGTGGCTGGGCGAACGCTAAGGTGTAAACGCTCAGAAAAGCCCAGAAGAGGACGGGTTGTAATTTCCATTTCATGTTTTAATCTATCATTGGGTAAAAAAAGAGGCACAAAAAATCACATTCGTTCCATTCAAAAAATACCATTCTTACAAGTGTCGAATTTACACTTATTTTTTTAATAGGAATGCATCAAAAGCTAATATTTTTTTCTGAAAATCAATTTTCTTGAGATTTTTCTTTTCTAAACGGCAAGTGTACATACTTTATCTTTTGTACTAGAAATAACTTTGCAAAATGAAAAATCATAAATATTCCATTACAATACATCAAAATAGAGGAGTGTAATTATAATAACACATAAATAAAAAAGCTCCTGCAACGCAAGAGCTTAGTTAATCCTTTACATTACCATTAAAAAACTAAATATTGTTAATTATTAAATTTCTCTACGCCTTTCACTCTCATTTCAAGTGTACTTACACCAGTGACAGGACCCGTGATAAATAAGGTTTTGTTATTTTTACCTGCAAAAACATTATTGGTTGCACCACCCGTTACAATATCTAAAACCTTAACCCCTCTTGGATTATAGACACTTACACCTTGTCCGGCACTTACGTAAACATTTCCACGTTTATCCATGGACATCCCATCGCAGAAGTTCAGCCCAGGGACAAAAGGTTTCATATTGGAAATCGTTCCGTCGCGGTTGATATCAAAAGACCAAATTCCACCCGTCCCATCAAAATTCCATTGGTTTACGTATAGTTTTGAACCATCCGGGGTTCCTACAATACCATTGGGCCACGAGTCAGCATTCCATGCGGGCAAAGTAGTGACCCGAACCAGTTCGGTAGCGCCAGGCGCCAGGTAATACACATGACCGCCCTTACCTGTTTCGGCTTGTTCCGAGTGCGTGGGGGGCCAGCTTTGTTTCCGAGGATCATCATTATCCCAATAATCTCTTGGGAATATGGGGTCAGTGATATAAATTCCACCGTTTACAGGGTTGATCCATACGTCGTTTGGACCATTCAATAATTTACCATTATAGTTATCAACCAATACTTCATGGGTGCCGTCAGGAAATATTTTCCACAATTCCCCATGTAAATCTGCACAAGCGATCAGGTTGCCATCCCGATCAAAAGCCATCCCATTGGAGCGTCCTGTTCCTTGCAGAAACAGCGATATAGTGCCTTTATTCGCTGACCATTTGTAAATTTTGTCATTGGGTTGATCTGTGAAAAACACATTTCCCTTGCTATCAACAGCAGGTCCTTCCGTGAAGCTAAATCCCGTTGCGATGGTTGCCACTACACTAAATGGGGCTACAAGACCAGTAGGATCGTCCATTGGATTGACATTAAGAAGATCCGTGTTAAAACTCGCATCGTCCATTCCTGACTCTAAGGTAGGGTCTTCTGAGCAAGCATAAAACCCGATAATGGAAACGAACGCAAGTAAATAAAATACGCTTTTTTTCATAGTAACGATTTTAGGTTATATAATAATTTTAAGAATATTATGAGTGTAAGACTTCTGTTTTCCGATATTATAATGTAGCCTAATACAGACGATATTGCGTGTGAGTTTTAGCCTCCCATGAAGATAAAACTATCTCTAACAATAGGTAATATATTATTAAATAACTCTACTTATATCTGTGCTGTCGCGGAAGGTCTTCACAAAACGGGTAAATTTTGCAGTCCATGTCTTTAGTTTGTACTCAAATTCTATTTACTCACGATACGTATAAATAAGTTCTTTTTATAAAAACTTATTTTGCAACTCCATTGCTTAATGCCATGTACGCTGTCCTTGTTTTTAAAATGAGGCTTCGAAAAACTTTGTAATCGATTTCAAAAATTATTTTAGATGTCCTTTGGGATATGAAAAAATCAAGACGAGTAATAGCACTATGAAAAAGCCTAAACCTCGGCTTAATTTTCTCGAGTGTCAACGTTGACACCTGTCTTCAAGTGTCGAATTTACACTTATTTTTTTAATAAATACCTCTTTAATGCCAATATTTTTTTAAAAATCAGTTTTTTATAGATTTTTCTTTCTTAAATGGGAAGTATAAACAATTTATTTTTCGTATCAGAGGTAACTATACGAAGCGAAATATGAATGGATATTCTATCACAGTAGGTCAAAAGGGTTGATGCAACACTTTTGACCAATCATCGAATCATAGATTTAGTATAAACTTGTACTCAAAGAAAGGAATACCCTGAGCGGCGTATTTTTTAAGCCTTCCTCGTTGATATCCACGCCAATACCTGGTTTGTCCAGCACTTTTATAAAGCCTTTTTCCACAAATTCACCTTCGAAATTGACAATTTCTCTCCACATTGGATCTTTGTGGTAATAAATCTGCCACTCCAAAATCATGAAATTCGGCACGGAGGCACACACGTGGGCAGCTGCCATTGCTCCTAAATAAGACGCAACCATATGAGGCGCAAAAGGAACATAATATAAATTAGCTAAATTCGCAATGCGTTGACCTTCTCCCAAACCACCTGCTTTTTGCAAATCCGGCATGATGATATCAGCAGCTCCTTTTTCCAAATAAGGTCTGAAACCATAACCGAGATAAACGTTTTCTCCCACACAAATTGGCGTGCTGGTAGATTTTGCGATTTCCACGTAAGCATCAACATTTTCAGCTGGAATGGGCTCCTCCAGCCACATCAGGTTCAACGGCTCCAGGACTTTAGCTGCACGCTGCGCAGTTGGGAAGTCATATCGTCCGTGCATGTCTGCACAAATATCAATGTTTGGTCCCACGGCTTGCCTTGCAGCTGCCATTTGATCGTACATCCGTTGGATTTCTGCAGGACTTGCTGTCCAGTTATATCGGTCATATTTATTAGGATCGTTTCCTTGATCCAGATCAAACTTTACAGCGGTCATCCCCATATCAACGGCTTCCTTTGCAGCGGTTGCAAAATCTTCAGGCTTTGGTAACTGGTTCTGATACAGCGCTGTATCCATATACACCCGAACACTATCGCGGAACTTACCACCCAATAATTGATAGACCGGAAGATTCAGTGCCTTTCCTGCCAGATCCCATAGTGCTGTCTCAATCGCTGTTAAAACGGCTATGTACATCCCTGCTTGAGCACCTCCAAACACACCAGCTTTTCTAATTTGATCAAAGATCCGATGGACGTTCAATGGATTTTGATTTCTTAATTGAAATCCAAATCGCTTTGCCAGGTGATAAGCACCACCTACGGCATCCACGCCTTCCCCATATCCGACAATACCTTGATTCGTTTCCAGTTTAATAAACATTCTCCCACCGCCTCTCAGATAAGCAACTTTTACATCTGTGATCTTTAGATCAGTAGGGGCAGACAGTTTAGGATTGTCATCCACCGCATTGGTATATCCTTTGCCAAAAGTTTGTGATAGTCCGGTTAGCCCAAAGGCACCAGCCAGCGCGCCCTTGGTCAAAAATGAACGCCTTGAAGATAATTTTTTCATGATTATTTTATAATAGTTTAGTTAATCGATTACCAAGTTCTTGTTTTCAGCAACTCCTCCACTCGCTCAGGTGACACAGGAAGGTTCATTTTGTTATCTCTCAACCACTGAGAAAAATCTTTCTCAATTTCATCCGACCAACGTGTATCGATTTGACCGGCGGTATATTTTTTCTCACGCAATCTTTGGTGACCAAACATATCTCTTAGTCGAACGATTTCTGAAGTTTCAACTACTTGTTGGGCTAAATGAGGCGGAATAAACAGCACACCCCCATCTCTTGCAAGAACAACATCACCCGGCATTACAGTAGCCGCGCCAATTCGGGTTGGGGTATTAATGCCTACCAATGTTGTATTTAAATTCATTGCCCTTCCACTTGGGCCGATGCTGCCAAAGTGATGGGAAGGATGATACGTTTTGAAATAGGCCGTAAATCCTTCGATTTCTTTCATGCCGTTTACATCTCTAACGGGCCCATCATAAATCATTCCATTGCCGGATCTGCCAAAAATGGAGTTTGCCAGGTTATCGCCAACGGTTGGTCCGTCAATTTCAGCGCCATGCTGATCCACCACATATACGTCACCAGGCTGAAGCATATCGATTGCCCAAGCGTTTGGCGCGAGTACGCGTCCGTCAGTTTTCCCTTTGTCCTGTATGACCTTATGGATATCTGGTCTTCCCGGAAAAAAAGTAGCAGTTACAGCTCTTCCAACCAATACACCTTCTGGATTCACTTGCATCCAATTTCCTTCATATTGATAATTGAAACCGGCGCCCCGACAGGTAGCCCATGCTTCCTCTAGCGTAACTGATTTCATTCGCTTCAAAATATCGTCGGAAACTTTAGGTCTGCCATCAGGAAAACGTTCCCCTTTCCATTCGGGCGTCATAGCGACTAATTCATCTTTAGCGATTTGGACTTGCTGTGCTTGCAGTAAGAGTGGAAAGAATGCAAGCAGGATCAAGAATTTGATTAAGACTTTCATAATGAAAAAGGTTTTAGTATTTTATTGATACTTTAGTTTTTGAAAAAAAAACAAACGATTACATTCCGAATAACTATTAGACAAGCTAATCTTTCATTTTTTTATAAAAACCAGGAATATTGGTTCTCTCTATGCCTATGTTCTTTCTTAAAGATAATAAAATCAGCCATTGTACTCATTTAAAAAATATTTTCCTATGTAATATATCCTATCATTCTTCTATAGGAAATGTGTTTGCTTTCATTGGTATGGCAAAAAGCTTAATAGTTCACTTTCGCAAAAAGGTAGAAGTCAGCGCCAAAGATAAATCATTAGAAATCGATTGCAGATTTTTTCTCAATAAAAAATATTGTATTTTTTTAGAGAACTGATTTTAAATTAGTTGAAAATAATCAACAACCTAATTAATCGATTGTAAGAAGATGCACAATCAAAATCCAGTAACGAGAATCGCCATTTTTTTTTCAGCAATTTAAGCTATATCAAAAGCAATAAAATCAAGCGTTTCAATTAAAATGAATGAAATTTTATTGCAAGGAATTTGATTTTTTCAAAATTTTTTACGCATTTCGTTTAGGGATATTGCCTTTTTATCCTACTTATTATAGAAGAGAGTGCTACGTATTAACTCACTGGAGCATGATATGAGTGTAAAAGAGCTAGCCGACACACAATTGGTGATATTGCTTCGTGAAGGTAACCTCAAAGCCTATGAGGTAATCTACCAAAGGTATTGGTATAAGTTATACCTATGGGCTTCTCATCAAATTGGTGTCCAAGATGCTGAGGAGCTGGTTCAAGAGGTCTTTTTGAGTTTATGGAATCGCCGGGCGGAGGTAGAGATCAAGCGCCTTGATATTTACCTTGCTGTATCTATCAAAAATCAGGTTTATTCTTTTTTTAAATCGCAACTTAGTTATCGTAAATACCAGGAATACTTGGTTTTTAAAGAATTGGAACAAGCTCCTGATGGGGATCAAATTTTAAACTTTAAAGAGTTAAGCATAGCCATAGAAGAAGCACTCAATCGGCTTCCCGAAAAAAGTGCTGAGGTGTTTCGGCGAAGCCGCTATGAAAATCAGCCGATCAAGGAAATTGCTAAACAGTTGAATTTGAGTGAAAAAGCAGTAGAGTATCACTTGACGAAGTCGCTTAAATATTTGAAAAATACTTTGAAACTATATCAGTCTGAGAATTGATCATCTTAAACTTAATCAGTGTGAAATGACTCAACAGGAGTTCAATGAACTTGCCAAACGCTATCTTGAAGGAAAAACCAACTTCGAAGAAGATATGAAAATTCAGGTTTGGTATGAGTCTCAACCAGAGTTTCATCAAAATAGCTATCCCGACAAGGTATTTCAAAAGGTAGGCAAAAGGATTGAGCGTAAGCTGCTTCAAAATGCTCGGAAGACATCCACAAGGCGAATCGTAAGTGCAGCATGGGTATTGGGTATTGCAATCGGAATGATTCTTGCTTTTGTGTGGTTGAGCCGTTTTGAATTACCTCTTCTTCCTAAAAAAGACTTGGAACAAGCACCTTCAGCTATTGCACAGCATGGTATTGAGCTAAAAAATACCGATTCCTCGGATCAAAAAATTACGCTTCCAGATGGCTCACTGATAATATTAAAACCTGGCAGTAGTCTAGTGTACGATAAAGATTTCAACAAAAGTAAGCGAGAATTGCACCTACACGGAGAGGCTTTTTTTGAAGTGGCCAAAAATCCTGGCAAGCCCTTTATTGTGCATGCTGGCGAAGTGGTCGCCGAAGTAGTAGGTACTTCTTTTAGCATCAAAAATGCAGAGAACTTTAAAGACGTGGAAGTGGATGTCATCACCGGAAAGGTCTCCGTTTATGCAGAAAAAAAATCCCGTATCGAAACAAACTCAATATCCGAAAATCCTGAAGTGATCCTAACCCCTAACCAAAAAGTGAAATACCTAAATGCTGAGAATCGCTTAGTCAAGTCAATTGTAGCGCAGCCTAAGTTCATTATTAGCAAAGAAGAATTGGTAAAACTCAGTTTTGTGGAAGCACCCATCTCCCAAATTTTTGAAGCTATTGAAAAAGCCTATGGGCTCGAAATTATCTACGACGAAGTAGTAATGCACGACTGTGCTATGACTACTTCCTTAGATGAAGAAAACTTGCACGACAAACTGGCCATCATTTGCAAACTGCTAAATGCATCTTACAAAATGATAGATGCTCAGATTGTTATCTCAAGCGAGGGTTGTCATTAAATTTTAAATGAAAATAACTAAATGGAGATTATTTGCGGATAATCAAATTTTTTACTAACTTAACCAACATTAGGAATATGAAAGAACACCTACAGCAACGTGAAAAATTGCTTCAACTCATGAGAATCTCACTGATTCAACTACTTTTGGCTGGGCTTTTTGTATGTGTGGGATATGCGAATTCTGCATTTTCCCAAAAAATACTATCGGAAAAGCTCAGTGTCACTGTAGAGGATAAGAAACTTTGTGAACTCCTTTTTATGATTGAAAAAAAAGTCGATGTTCACTTTTCTTATTTGCCAAAACAAATTGAAGCGGATCGAAAGGTAAGTCTTCAGGTTGAAAATGAAAGCCTAGAAAAAATTCTGAATCAAGTATTCAGAAAAACGGGCATTCGATTCGAGGTTTTTGGAGCTAAACAAATTCTGCTAAGCAAAGTGCCAATTGAGCGTTTTGAAAATCAGAACTTTGAAACTTTACCCGCAGTAGCGCCGAGGCCTATTAAAAAACCTGATCTCACTGTAAAAGGAACAGTTACTAACACGAATGGTGATCCCTTGGTGGGAGCAACTGTTTTGCTGGAAGGTACAACGAAAGGTACCGTAACGGATATTAACGGACAATTTAACCTGGATTTAAGTGATGCTGAAAGCAATGGCAACCTCATTTTTAGCTTCGTAGGTTATACGACGGTTAGAATAGCTATCAATAATCAATCTACGATTGATGTGATACTACAAGAAGGAGAAGTATTGGACGAAGTCGTCGTAGTGGGGTATGGCGCTCAAAAGAAATCTTCCCTCACAGGAGCAGTATCCTCTGTGACCCAAAAAGATCTGAAAGCGCTGCCGGTGATCAGTTTAACCCAAGCTATTCAGGGGCGTGTGCCTGGGGTTTCTATCACTAACAATAGTAGTCCTGGGGCTGACCCTATTATTCGCATCCGGGGGATTGGCTCTATCAGTTTAAATCCCAATCCATTATTCGTCATCGATGGAGTACCCGCAGGTGGTTTAAACAATATTGATCCAAAAGACATTGAATCGCTGGAAGTACTCAAAGACGCCAGTGCTGCTTCTATCTATGGTTCAAGAGCTGCCAATGGGGTTGTTTTGATCACAACCAAAAAAGGAATAGCAGGTAAAATGCGGGTGAATCTTGATTCTTATTATGGCGTACAATCTGCCTGGAAGACCTTGGACTTGCTTAATCGAGATGAGTACATTCGCTATGGCACTGCCTTACTCACGGCTTCTGGCCAACCTGTTCCGGGTCGTTTTACTAGCCTGAATACGCCCATATATGAAGGTGCCAGCACTACTTTTGCTCAAACCGATACCGACTGGCAGGATGTAATGTTTCGCTCTGCGCCTATTACAGATCATCAGTTGTCTCTTTCTGGTGGCAACGATGTATCGCGCGTATATACTTCTCTTGGTTATTTCAGCCAGGATGGAATTATGCCGTTCACAGATTATGAGCGCAAAAGTATACGGATTAACTCTGACCATAAGGTAGCAAAGTTTTTGTCTTTTGGCCAAACCCTGCTTGTAAGTACTGACAAACGTCGACTGGAACGCGATGGAGGTGGGCGTAGCTTGATTATGAATACGATGCGTATGATCCCATATTGGCCGGTACGTGACCCAACTAAGATTGGTGGCTTCAGCACAACTGCTCAAGGTTTGGATGCTACGGATCCTGAGAACCCCTTGCGCATCGCTGAACAAGAGCAACAATATCAGATTGATAATGGCATAAAATTACTAGGTACTTTCTATGCTGAAGTGAATTTTACCAAATGGTTGAAATATCGTTTTGTTATGGGTGGCGATGTTGCTAATAACCAATTTACTAGCTTCTTGCCTATTTACAACGATGGCAATCGCAGTCGTGTTATTGCCAACTTATCAGAAAATAGGAGCAACTTTTTCTCAAAAGTATTCACAAACCAACTAACTTTTGATCAATCATTTGGGAAGCACAATATCAACGTTATTGCGGTAACCGAAAAGCAAGATGCAAGAGTTGAAAACATTTCTGCAAGTGGCCAACGGCCCGATAACAATATCCAGGTCATCCAAGGGGTGTCCAATCCAAATGGTTCTTCTAACCTGTCCGAAAACTCCCTTATTTCGTATGTGGGGCGTTTGACTTATGGTTATGCCGATAAGTATTTACTCGGCGCTTCGATTCGTCGAGATGGTTCATCTAAATTTGCGCCTGGTCGTAAGTGGGGTACATTTCCATCAGTATCTGTAGGCTGGCGCATTAGCGAAGAACCATTTTTTCAATCGATTTCGACGGTTTCCTCCCTCAAATTACGAGCTAGTATTGGACAAACAGGATATAACTCGATTGGCGATTACGACTGGCAGCCGCTCATTTCAGCTAATGCCACGATTTACCCATTTGGTAATCAAACTACCAATTTAGGTTCTTATTTTAATCGCTTAGGCAACACTGGCCTGAGTTGGGAAGAAACTACAATGACCAACTTCGGTTTCGATCTCTCTATGTTTAATAACAGTTTTGATTTAAGTGCTGAATTCTACAAACGTGAAACAGATGGATTGTTACTCAGTGTTCCGCTTCCCGCATCGGTAGGCTATTCCTCTAGCCCCTTAGCTAATGTAGGGAGTATGCAAAATAGTGGTTTTGAATTGGTCGCTGGATACAACTATCGTAGCACGAACTTCAATTGGTCATTGACTGGTACTTTTGACCTTGTTCGCAATAAGGTATTGAGTTTATCTACGCCAAATGCCACCATTAATTCCGGCTCTAATGCTGACTTTGGGGGCTTTGATATTACCCGTACCGAAGCAGGTCAACCGATTCAATCCTTTTATGGGTGGGTAGTAGATGGTATATTCCAGAATGAAGCTGAAGTAGCCGCAGCCAATGCGTTGGGTAACGACGGCGCTCCCTACCAAAATGCCAGCACTGCTCCTGGGGACATTAAGTTTAAAGACCTGAATGGTGACGGTAAAATTGATAGTGACGACCGTACTTACTTGGGAAGTTACCTACCCAAATTTTCCTATGGGTTAAACTGGCTGGTACCTTCAAAAACTTTGATTTTGCGCTTTATTTGCAAGGGGTACAAGGCAATAAAATTTACAATGGCGTAAAAGTGATTGGGCAGGGTATGCTCCGTCTTTTCAATTCTACTACAGATGTACTGGATGCATGGACGCCTCAGAATACCGACACAGATGTACCCCGTGCAGTGAGTGGCGATCCTAATCAAAATACACGTACTTCTGATCGCTTTATTGAGGATGGTTCATATCTACGCGTTAAAAATGTCAGCGTTGGCTATACGTTCTCTAATGAGAAGCTTAAACAAATCAGTGGTAACGTGGTAAGTCGCGTGCGTGTTTATGTTTCTAGCCAAAACCTGCTAACCTTTACTAAGTACAGTGGATATGACCCTGAGGTTGCTTCCAGATTTAATAATCTACTCAATAATGGTATTGATTATGGACAATATCCTCAAGCTCGTACCATTTTGTTAGGTGTAAATCTTGGTTTTAACTAAAAAAATAATGCATTGCATCACCTTGCAAGAATGCTCTTGCTTGGCAATAAAATCAGCTCATTATGAAAAAAAATATTTTTTTAATATGCCTTTTGATCCTAGGTCTTGTCCTGAGTTGTAATGAAGAAGACCTTGATAAAATCAACCCGAACGGAGTGACCTCGATACTTATTTTAATAACGATGCGGAACTCATAGCTGGGGTAAACGCTACTTATGCTTTGATACAGTCTAATAGCTTGGTCTCTCGGGAATGGTTTTTTACGCATGACTTGCGTGGTGATGAAATGGCTACTGGTGGCGGTCAGCTGGAAACGCCCCGTAATCAGTTGCTTATTGGCGTAAATGACCCTGGGAATTCCGTATCGGGAGCGGTTTGGAATGGCTGGTTTCGGGTGATTCACCGCGCCAACATTGTAATTGAAAGCGGAGCAGAAGCAAAGCCAGGCATCAGTGAACCTATTCGAACCAGGGTTGTTGGTGAAGCCAAATTTTTACGTGCCTGGGCATATTATGAATTGGGTACCTTATGGGGTGGTGTCCCATTGTACACCGAATATGTGAAGTCGGTAGAGGGCTCCAAGCCCCGCGCTTCGCAACAAGATGTGTACAGTCAGGTAATTGCCGACCTTAAGTCCGCAGAAACTGCACTGCCCGCTAGTTATTCCGGTACTAATTTGGGCCGTGCCACCAAAGCTGCTGCACAGATGTTGCTGGCGCGTACTTATTTACAATTAGGCGATTATACCAATGCTAAAACGGAGTTGCAAAAAATTGTCAGCTCTGGTTTATATCAATTGGTTGATAATTACCTGGATTTAACCAATGAGGAGGGAGAATTCAACACTGAATCTATTTTTGAGGTGGTTTATGCTCCATCTGGAGGCGCTTACAACTGGGGTGGCGATGGTGACGGCACCGCCGTACAGGAAGAAACGGTACGCACCCAAGAGTATTCCGCGGTGGGCTGGCGTAACTTGATTCCATCTGATAAAATATTAAACGATTACGAAAGAACCTCCAAAGGAGATGCGAAGGACGACCCTCGTTACGATATGTCCTATTGGAAACCTGGAGACAAGTTCAATAATGGCAATAGTGTTTTGACGGATGACCGAGTACAGGGCAATGCCTCTACTGTAGATGGAGAAACTGTTAAGATTAGCTGGCGCAAATATTCTGTACTATATAAAGTGGATAATGGTTTCTTTACCAGTGGTATCAATATGCGTATTATGCGTTATGCCGATGTACTACTTTTGCTTGCAGAATGCGAAAACGAATTAGGCAACTCCGCTGCTGCTATCGCTTTGATGAATCAGGTTCGCGCTCGTGCGTCTGTCAATATGCCGCCATATCCAACCGCTAACTATCCTTGCAATAGTAAGGACGAAGTGTTCCGTGCCATTCAGCACGAGCGCTATGTAGAGTTAGCTGCTGAGCAGGCGCGCAATTTTGACATCCTGCGCTGGCGGAAAAATGGTAAGCTGAAAAGTGAACCGATTTCCTATTTTGTAACCAACAAGCATGAATTACTACCGATTCCTCAATCGGAAATCGACAACAACCCGAATATCGATCAGTCAGATCAAAATCCTGGATACTAAGCATTTAAAGTGTCCTTTTGCTTAAATGTGAGTTAAATTACTTTGGTTATTTTTGAATCGTATCCTCCTTCTTTTAAGAAGGAGGATACTGATTTTTTCACGCAATCCCTTTCCTTATGCTGTTTCGTTTATACTCCCTCGTGCTGTTTGCTCTTACGCTGGTGGCGTGCAAAAAAGAAGAATACCTTTTTGAAAAAATTCCTGCGGCTCGTTCGGGCGTTCATTTCAACAATCAACTCAGCCCCAATGCGGAACTCAACGCCTTCACCTTTACCAATTTCTATAATGGCGGCGGTATAGGCATTGGCGATTTTAACCAGGATGGCTTATCCGATCTTTTTTTTAGTGGAAACCAGATAAGTTCGGCGCTGTATCTTAACAAAGGCAAGTTTCAATTTGAAGACATTACCGAAAAGGCAGGTGTAACCACCAATCGCTGGTGCAGTGGGGTTTGCGTAGCGGACGTCAATCAGGATGGATGGGATGATATTTACATCAGCGTAGCCAAAGGTCCGGGTTTAAAAAATTCTCATAACCTCTTGTTTATCAATCAAAAAACAGAAATCCCTACTTTTATTGAATCTGCTCGAGAATATGGTTTGGATTATGATGGCTTTACGACACAGAGTGCATTTTTTGATTACGATCAAGACGGCGATCTCGACGCTTTCCTGTTGAATACCGCCCCGGATTTACAAAACCCCACCACCTTGCGTCGTTTGGTCAATAATGGCACCTATCCTTCTACGGACAAGCTTTATCGCAATGAAGGCACTGGTACAAATGGGCATCCCATATTCGTGGATGTATCCACTGAAACTGGTATTCGATTCGAGGGTTTGGGTTTAGGGCTGATAATCAGCGATTTAAATCAGGATGGTTTGTCTGATATTTATTGTTCGAACGATTTCCTAAGCAGTGATATTCTCTATCTCAATCAAGGCAACGGCACTTTTCAAAACGTCATTCAATCGGCAACGGCGCATACCAGCCTTTTTGGAATGGGAATTGATGCCGCTGATCTGAACGACGACAGCAAGGTTGATATTTTCCAACTCGACATGCTACCAGAGGATAATGCTCGTCAAAAACAAATGCTGGGCAAATCGGATTATGATAAAAAAGAACAAAGTATCTCGCAGGAGTACGGATATCAATTGCAGTATATGCGTAATATGTTGCAAATCAACGAAGTCGACAGCTCGAATGTCCCAATTTTCAGTGAAATAGGCTTACTTACCGGCATCGCCCGAACCGACTGGAGTTGGGCTACCCTGCTCGCCGATTTCGACTTAGACAGTCACAAAGACATCTTCATCACCACTGGATACCGCAAAGACGTTACCGATATGGATTTTATCAATTATTACCGGGGTTCTACCTTTTTTGGCGACGATGCTTCTCGCAATGAAGTTTGGGCAAAACTTCTTACCCAGGTTCCAGAAATTAAACTGCGTAACTACGCTTATCGCAATAAGGGCAATTTAAATTTTGAAAATGTATCGACAAAATGGGGATTGGATGAGCTTTCCTACTCCAACGGCGCTGCCTGGGCTGACCTTGACCAAGATGGCGACCTGGATTTGGTGGTGAATAATATCGATAGCGAAGCATCTATTTTTAAAAATCAAAGCAGGGAAAGCCAGCATCACAACTATCTGAGGGTCAAACTGGAAGGTTCACAAGGTAATTTGGATGGCTTAGGCGCTACCATAAAAATTTGGTCGCAAGGCAAAATGCAATTATTTGAACATTCGACGGTGCGCGGCTACTTATCTTCGGTAGAAAAAGGGATTTGGATTGGATTAGGAAAAACCCAATTAATAGATTCTATTCAAGTATTATGGAATCAAAATCAACAACAAACACTTTATAAAATTCCTGCAAATCAAACGCTTACGGTCAAAATCAGCGAAGCCAAACCCTGGAAAAAAATTACAATTCCCCAAACGCCCACGTTTGAATCGCTTGCGCAAGTGCTTCAATATCAACACAAAGAGTCTAATTATATCGATTTTAATGAAACCTTCGCCTTGCATAAAATGCTGTCCAAAAATGGACCCGCTGCTGCCGTGGGCGATCTCAATGGTGATGAACTAAATGATGTGGTAATTGGCGGCGCTTATCAAGGCAGCCTAACGCAATTATTTTTGCAACAAAAAAATGGGAATTTTCAAGTAATCCCTGGTCTGGAAGGAGTGCAACAGGAAGTTGGCGCGATCGCTCTTTTTGACGCCGATCAGGATGGAAATCAAGATATTCTATTGGCTTTTAATAACAACGAACAGGGTTTGAATAATGCCACCGCTGGTCAACCGCAGCTTTGGCTCAATGATGGAAAAGCCAATTTCAATCTTTCTACTACTTTCCCGAAATTAAATTTCAATTGTCAAAATGTTTATCCGTTTGATTATGAAGGAGATGGTGATTTAGACTTGTTTTTGGGCGGTCGCCAAATGCCTGGCGCTTATCCGCTACCCGCTTCCAGTTATATTTTGCGAAATGATCAAGGACAATTTACAGATGTGAGTCAAGTGGTTGCCCCATTTTTAAAGGACTTTGGAATGGTGTGTGATGCGCTGGCGATGGATGTTGACCAAGATAAAGACCTCGATTTGCTCTTGGTTGGAGAATGGATGCCACTGACGATCCTCAAAAACCAAAATGGACGATTTGAAGTCGAAATATTGCCTGCCACAGAAGGCTGGTGGAATACTTTGATCGCCGATGATTTTGATGGCGACGGCGACGAGGATTTACTCTTGGGCAATGAAGGTTTGAATACTTTTTATCGCGCTTCCCCGCAGCAGCCCGTACAAATGTTAGCTAAAGATTTTAATCAAAATGGCAAAGTCGATCCCATCATGGGGCATTTTTTACAGGATGTCTGTGTGCCAGCTCTACCGCGCGATGTTTTGATCCAACAAATGGTACAGTTTCGCAAAAAATATACCCACTACGCAGATTATGCCAAAGCGAATTTCAACGATCTATTATCTGATACGGATCGAAAAGATGCTCTACAACTTGAAGCGAAAGAACTGCGCAGCTGCTATGCTGAAAATCAAGGACAAGGCAAATTTGTACTCCAGCCCTTGCCACTGGAGGCGCAACGCTCTCCCATTTTTGGATTTTTAGTTAAAGATTTTGATGGAGATGGTAAATTGGATGCTCTGGCGACGGGCAATTTTTATCCCAATGAAGCGCACATGGGCAGGCAAGATGCGTCGCGGGGCATACTGCTCAAAGGCAATGGGGACGGGGCTTTTCAAGCGATTCCGAACGAGCAATCCGGTTTAAACCTTCCGGGAGATACCCGCAAATCTTATTGGTTGGATGAACAGCGTTTTTTTACTGTAGTAAATAGTGGCGCTATACTGGTAACAAAGATTACAAATAATGATTCCGTAACTAATTGATAATTAAATAAAACATCAATCGCTATCATTAATCATTTATTTACTTTTTATTAATCGGATATAATAAACCGCGCCTGCTGTATTTTGTGGTAACGCCTGAAACTTTATTCTAATATTTTGCTTGCCTTGTAGCATTGACGCAGGAATATTATATTCCACATCATGAAATTTGGATTGATTCCATTTACCGGTATTATCTTCTGATATTAATTTTTCATCATCGATGTAAATATCAAATTTTCGACTGCCCCATTCTGCGCCCCAATAGCGCACGCGTAAAGTCAAATCAGTTTCGCTATTCGTAGCCAATTGATAGCTGAAATAGCCGCCGTTGTTGGCGTCGCGCCAGAATTCATCCAGAAAAGAACCTGTGCGTGACTGCGCATTTTGCATCGCATGATCCACTTCGGGTTGTTGTTCGCCGGTAGCGACAAAGTCAACCGTTCGTGCTTGTAATGCCAATTTTTCTTTTTCCAGCATAGCGATTGAATCCAAATACGATTGGTACTGCGTGCTGCTCAACGCCATCCAATACATCATATACCTGGAATCATGAATATTATAAAAAGGCTCAAATATTACATCAACCGGATTAACCATTTTTAACTTCGGTGCAGTGAAGGTTAAGGAGCGTCCTTTTACAGGCACTAATTTGCCCGTGATTTTAGATAATTTATCCTCAATAATGATCGGCGCTTTGTCGATCGGAAGCCTTGTGCCACTTGCGTTTTGACTCCAGCGACCCGTATCCGCTAGTAATCCTTTCAAATCTTCCGTCCCTATTTTTGTGCCAAGCAGGATCGGTCCGTGCATCAAGGCAATGTATTCTGGCACATTTGGCAGTTGTTCAAGGGTCGTATGCATTGGCAGTGTAATTTGCACAATATCGCCTTTTTTCCAAAGTCGCTTAATTGCAATATAAGAAGAAGGGAAGTTATTATATTTAATGTTTTTATTATTCACCTTAATTTTTAATGCGCCCTTTTTCACCCAAGCTGGATAACGTATCATGAATGTAAAATTAGCAGTTCCTTTTGTAATAATTAATTTCGTTTGTTCTTGGTATGGAAAATTTGTTTCTTGCTTGATTTTCAAACCTTTATCTTTCCAATTTAATTCCGATGCAATAAAAAGATTTAAAAACAGCGAATCATTTTGATGCGTGTAAATAAATTCATTATATTTTCCATGATTTTCCATCCCCGTGCCTACGCAGCACCACATCGCTTGCTCGGGTACAGAATACACGCGATAGTGACGCGGGCGCGCGGGCGTGAAATACACATAACCGCCATGTTCAGGGTGTTGTGTAGATAAAATATGATTATATAATGTCCGTTCATAATAATCAGCGTATTGAGCAGATGGATTTGATTCAAATAAATCTTCGGTCAGCTTCAGCATATTATAAGAATTGCATGACTCGGGACCTTCTATATCATTAATAAAATCGGAGCAAGCAGCATCACTCGGAAAATGCTCTCTCCGGCTATTGCCTCCAAATGCCAGACTGCGATTGGTGGTCACCGCTTTCCAAAAAAACTGGGCGGCATCGGCATATTTTTCATCTTTCGATAATGCTGCAACCCGTTGAAAACCAATCACTTTTGGTACTTGCGTATTCGCGTGTTTATTATCCAGATTATCCTTCCCTTCCGACATTGGATTTAGCAGCATTTTGTGCGAAAAACGCTTTGCAGCGGTTAAATACTTTTCATCGCCCGTCATCTGGTAAGCGTCCGCATAACTCTCATTGATACCGCCGTGCTCCATATCCAGCATGGATTGCATTTGTTCGTCGCTCAACGCAGCGGTGATGTTTATTCCCCAATCGCATAATTTCAAAAATAGGATCTTAGCATCTTCATTACCCGCGTACATCCAGGCATCTCTTAATCCGGCATACATTTTATGCACATTATACCAGGGAACCCATGCTCTATTATATGCTTTAAAATCGCCATTTTTAAGGGTAGTCCAAATTTCTTTACTTCTGGGCACGCCGCCAAGATAACCGAGGCCCCATTCCGGGTGATTGGTGGCATTCGCATCCTGAATAATTTTTAATTCTGATATCATGTATTCCATGCGCTTTTTACATTCGGCATTACCAGTCGCTGCATAATTCATCGCCATTGCCGACAAATAATGTCCGCCTGTGTGTCCATCCAAGCCAATACTTTCCCAATTATCATACTTGGGAGATTTGGAGGGCAAGCCAGCCTGTTCACGATACGGCGCCATTAAACGATCCGCATCATATTGTAAAAGCGTCTGAATATTTAGGTCACGCGCGTGCTTGAAAGGACTATCCAGTAATGTAATATCGCCTAATGGAAATTTATTCGGATATAATTTATTTTGAGCATATAAATTGCTACATATCAGAGTGATATAAATAATTAAGTTTGTAAATAAATTAAATTTTCTCATAATTTTATATCATTATTTAGTAATTCTTCTTGATTTTTTATAATAAAATTGCAACTTTATTATAAATGGCGGTATTAATTTTCTGACATTTTATCTTCAATATGAAAATAATCGAAATCGGCGTAACCACCTGTCTGTTGAGTTGCATAATTAAATAAACCAAAGCGATACCCCATAAAATGCGGTAAAGTGTAAGGCATTTTCAACGATTCGCCAATCGGATTCCAGGACTTACCATCCAAACTGTAAAAGAAATGAGCGATGTCCGTACGATCTTTAAAATTACATTCTGCTTTAAAATAGACGGTATTTTGTGCAAGTGTAATAGTTTGTATATCAACCGATTTTCCGGATGCTGCGCTAACCATTACAATAGATTTAACATTGTTATTTACTTTCACGCCCACTAAACCATAATTCTTTTGTAATAAACTCAATCCCGCAAAGTCGCCTTCTTTCATGTTTGAAACATCAAGCATTGTTGAGCCGGAGCATTCAGGCCCAATGGTGCGCTGCGTCAAGGTATTTCTTGCGGATACAAAAGACGTGTCAACGCGTCCGGTTTTGAGGCGGAGATAGCCTTTTCTTTCTTTTACCGACCAAAGATTATTATCAGGATTATGATTCCATTGCCAAACCAAGGGTAAGGCGGGGTCTTTTTTCTTCCGGGTAAATTCATCGGATGCTACAATGCTGGGAATCAGGCCTTTGCTTGCCGGTAAATCAAGCGTTTCCGGCACTTTGCCATTCACGCCCAGGATGGGCCAGCCGTCCTCCCATTTTACAGGAACGATGTAAGGAATACGCCCCACCCCGCCAAAATCGCGGAACAAATAAGCGTACCAAGTGCCATCGGGCGTATCAATCAATCCGCCCTGCGCGACGCCTAAATCTTGCAGTGCCAACTTTCCTTCATACGGACCGGTAATTTTATCAGCTCTATGAATCACAACGGTACGCATACCGCCTCGCGGCCAAGTGATATTAAATAAATAATATTTTCCATTTACTTTAAATAATTGAGAACCTTCCGCGCCCAACATGATATTATCTCCCGCCGGGGCACTGGCATTCTCAATGAGTACGCGCTCCGTGCCTTCTTTCACGCCGGAAAGATCTTCCTTGAGTTCAACCATCGTCAATTTCTTTACACCCCATATCATATAAATTTTACCATCATCATCAAAAAAGATGGTATGATCGTGATAAGAAGGCTCGAATGTAATGCGCTCCCAAGGTCCTTTTTCCAGATTTTTGGTTTTAAAAATGTACGTTTTTCCCGTGGTAGCGGCAAAAGTGGAGACATAAAAAATACCTTTATGATATCGGATACAACTTGCCCAAGAGCCTCTGCCATAAGCATTTGCGCCATTTTCAAGGTTGAGTGCGTCCACATTTCCCAAAGTATCATAAGCATAATTAATCAGCTTCCAATTCACCAGATCGGTTGATTTCATAATAGGCACGCCCGGACTCAAATGCATCGTAGTGCTACTCATATAATAATTTTTTCACCCGAATCATAGACGCATCCGGCACATCTGCATGAATGATAGGGTTTTGCGCTTGCTTAACCTGCGCTAACAGACTTGATGAAGCCAATATTATTAAGAAGAATAAATAGTTTTTCATGGTCTATTTAGTTTTAATTCTAATCACCGTAAGTGACATAGCCGGAGCACTATATTCAAAATTTTTACTCACATTAATACTTGATTTAATTGGGATTATATTTTTAGGATTTTCTAATGTATTTTCAACAGCTGCATCGCCAGCAAGTATAATTTGTTCCGCAGCGGGTATAAACTTTTTAAAAGGGGAAAGATTAATCTTCATCGCTTTAGCCGTATTGCCAACATTTACCAATTTCAACATGATATTTCCTGTTTTGCTATCCTGTACGCAGGAAGCCGCCAGTGTTGAATCTCTTACATCTTTTTGTATAATATTATCATAATAATAATCGCCCTGATGTAAAGAAAATAATTGCTGGACATAATAATTAGGGGTCAGGCAGATATTATTATTGTCAAAAAATATCATATCGGTTTTCCATTGTGTAAAATTATTTTTAGCCAATAAAGGCGCGTAAGAAGCCATCTGCACCACGTCACCATTGCGCTCGAGGGCAGTCATATAAAGGGCTTCCGCAATGGCGTTTTTCAATTTATTACCCCAGGAGGCGTACTCTCCTAAATAAACCTGGGCTTTGTTTCTATCATAAGTATCATATCGATATTGGTTGGAAATTAACCATTCCGGCTGGGTGTAATAATGTTCGTCCACCATGGGAACCTCGATGTCCGTTGCAAACTGCCAACCTTTTTCATAATCTTCACCGCTGTGAAAAGGACCGGAGGTGCCGATAATCGTAATCTCCGGGTGCTTCGCTTTCACGGCATTATAAATCATTTTAAATCGTTCCTGAAATTCGGGTGTAATTTTATCCTCATTTCCAATGCCCACAAACTCCAGATTAAATGGTGTCGGATGCCCTGCTGCCGCGCGTTTTGCGCCCCAGGTAGAATTTACAGATCCATTCGCCCATTCGATCAAATCTAAAACTTCTTGAATATATTCGTCCATTTCCTCCATCGGCAAGGCTTTCTGACCCGTGCCGCCAATGCGCCAGGTGCCGCCGGAATTTTGACAACTTACTGCTGCGGGCAGCACAGGCAAGGGCTTTGCGCCAATATCTTCACAAAATTGAAAATACTCATAATAGCCCAATCCGCCCGTTTGATGATAACCCCAGATATTTCGCTGTTCTACGCGCTGTTCGATGGGTCCAATCGTATTTTTCCAGCGGTACATATTGCCCAAACCATCACCATGCACCAAACAGCCACCGGGGAATCGAACAAAAGCGGGTTTCATATCAGCGAGCACTTGCGCCAGGTCAGCGCGCAATCCATTCGGGCGATTTTTAAAAGTTTTTTCCGGGAAAAGCGAAACGACATCTAAAGCAAATTTACCTTCCGTTGTAGCCAAAATGACCAAAGCGGTGCTATCATTACTTTCAGTAGTCGTAAAAGAATTATTATATTGCTTCCAATTTTTTGAATCAATCGTTATTTTATCTTCCGCTAAAACCTTCCCTCTCGGCGCTTGCAAGCTGATTGTCAAAGAGATAGGCGTCTCTGATAATTGACGAGCGAATATTGAAAAATTATAATTTTCACCCGCTTTAATTATCATATTATCAAATCCCAAATTTTCAATCCCGACGCCCGATTCGCCCGTATGTTTTTCCTCGTGTCCGACATGTTCTACATCTAGTACGATGTAATGTGGATTATTAAGATGCAATGGTGCAGCGGTTTCCACACTGATTCTACCATAAGAAAAGCCCGGCGAAAGGTATTCCCAATATGACAGCGGAAGCCATTCGCGGCGTTCGGTAGGATTATATTCAAACGAGCGGTTTTGCACCATTTCAGCGTACAAGCCACCATCTGCCGCATAATTAATGTCTTCAAAAAACAAGCCAAATAAATGCGGACTGATTTTTTTTGCCGGATTGGTTGATTTATGCTTCGGAATTTGAGCTTGGACATTTAAAACAGCAATATTACATAGACTAAGAATCAATATTAAACTGACTAAATAATATATTCTTTTATTTTTAAAATTCCTCATATTTTGTAAATTCAATTTCAAATAAGCGAAAAAAATCATTTACTTTATTAAAATAGTTAATATTCTATAACTTGCGCAGTCCAAGTGGGACCTTTTATATAAAATCTTCCGTCTTGGTAATAAATAGGTTCATAGCCTAACTGCGGTGTTTTTTCCCATTCTTCTAAAGTTTGGCTATAAGGATAGGGTCTTTTGTCATACATAAAGTAATGACAGGAGCTCCACAATTGCCCATCAGGTCCTTCAAACAAAGCATTGTGACCTGTTTCGCAATAGGGGTCTTGTGTATCCTGAAATTTTAAATCTGCGTACCCGCCATCACTTGCCAGTTCTGGGCGATAGCCTTTTTTGCGAGTACCAAAAATAGGCTCCCGCGACACCAATTCCCAAGGACCCAAAGGTGATTTTGATTTTAATAAACCAACCTCGTAACCGCGCGTCCACGTGGAGAAAAACATAAAATAAGTACCCTCTTTTTTAATCACAAAAGGTCCTTCAATGCCCCCTACCATCCATTCAGGATAGCCCGGTTGTTTTTTATCCAGGAATTTCTGAATGGGTGTAGTAAGCTTACCTGTATTCAAATCAATTTTTGCCTGAAACAAGCCATTACCACTACAGTAGAAATAGGTTTGCCCGTCTTCATCCTCAAATAAAGTTGCATCATTATTATACTGTGGTGTTAAAGGTCCATTTACCAATTTGTAAGGACCCGTTACATTATCGGAAGAAAAAAGCCAAACACTATGCGTGCTCATGCCTTTGGGGTCTTCTTTAGTAACTTTTCCACTGTTTACCGTTAACCAATATTTATTTTGGATGTAATGAATTTCGGGTGCCCAAAAACGTCCGTTATAAGGGCAATCAGCAGGTAATTTGCTGGCATCAATCAACCAGGAATGTTGTTTCCAATGTATTAAATCCTCCGAAACCAAGAGTCTTACGCCAGGATTGGGTCCTGTCCATACGGGATTGGAAGTACCTACACAATACCATTTTTGATCCACTTTTATAATAAAATGGTCTCGCATGGAGATAGCGGTGTCACGTGTAATGGGATTGGTATATCGAAATACGTGTTTATCCGTAGCACTTACAGCAGGAGAATTATTACTTATTTGTGCTGCGGCATTTAAATAAATAAATATCGGTATTAAACTCAAAATAGATATTCTCATCAGCCTTTCCATCCTATTGAATTTAAAAAATTTAGCCGAATTATATTTATCATAATTTTATTTACAGCTTTATTATTCAGGTAGCGCATCATTTGCCGCCGTCGCATACAATCCTAATAAAGTACCGGTAAAACCGCCCGCCACATTCGTAGAAAGAATATCACCCGAAACGGTGCCTCCCAGCTTTACAAAATCAGTTCCGTTGGTAGCATAACTAAATTCATAATTGTCGCCGTTGGCTTTTACTTGTAATTGCACGGGTTTTGTAATATCAATTTTAGTGCTGGCAATTATTTCGGAACTAACCTCCCGGCTTCTTCTTTCCTTTCTATGATTTTTTTGCAATAACAAGATATAGTCATTCCCTTTTTTAGTAATACCAAACACATAATTGAATGCTTCACTTTGCAAACAGGTAATACCAGCCAAATCTTTTTCAGAATTCGGTTTGTAATCAAGCGTCGTAATAAATGAAAAACTATTATGTTGCTGGCGATAAAAAAGCGTAGAAGTGGGTTTTAATTCTTTAATATTCGTCGCTAATGGATTGATTGTCAAACCTTTATTTCCAGTTGTAATAAAAGCTTCTCTTGGACCTCTCAATCCAATCCAGCGGTAATCTAATTTTTGGGATGTAAAATCTTCGGTGTATGTAAAATTCCCATTTGGCAAAAAGCCTTCTTTTGCGGTTTTATTTTCTACGCCTTTGGGCGTTTTCAGTTTCGGTTTCATCGGGATCATCCCATTTTCAAAAACAGGAAATTCTCCTGACCAATCCACCGGTAGTATAAAGGTTTCCCGCCCCATATTGACTCGGTCTTTTTCATTCGGACGAATAGCAAGAAATACCCCATAATATTTATTATCCGGTCCCAGCACCAAATCGGCGTGCCCTGCCCAATCCACTTTATTGGCGCGGTCTTTGGGGAAATGGCGTTGGGTTAAAATGGGATTGCTGGGTGCGGGTTTGTATGGACCTTTGGGATTGTCGCTTACAAAAATCACTTCGCTATGCCAGCCACCAGTCCCACCTTCCGCGCACATCAAATAATATTTACCATTTTTCTTATATATATGCGGCGCTTCAATCCAGATCGGTTTTTCCGATATATCAACCCCACCATCCACGATAATTTTATCCGTGCCGGGTATCACTTTATCATTTTGTATATCATATTCCCAAATCTTTATAACCCGGTGCCCATTATATAATTCTTTTCCTTTATCCGGCGCATCATTATGTACGATGTAAGCTTTTCCATCCTCATCAAAGAAAACAGAAGGATCAATGCCGCCAAAGCCCAGTTTTATTGGCTCACTCCAGCCCTGCCGGGGGTCTTTTGTTTTTACAATAATATTACCCGCACCACCGGCGAACGCCGTTACAATCATGTAAAAAGTATCATTATAAGGATTATATGTAATGCCTGGTGCATATACGCCTTGACTAATGCCCGTATCATGCACATCCAATTGCGAAGTGCGGTCCAGCACATGCCCTATTTGCGTCCAGTTGACCAAATCTTTAGAATGGAAAATCGGCACACCGGGAAACATGGCAAAAGAAGAGCATACTAAATAATAATCGTCCCCTTTTCGGGTAATAGCGGGATCAGGATAACATCCTTGTAAAATGGGATTATAAAATTCATCCGCCCCAAGTGGATTTTTTATATATACCGAATCATTGCCCTGATAAACCACTTTGGAAAACACCGGGGCATTTTTTGACTGTGCATGAATGTCAAACCCAGCGAAGGAAAACAACATTATAAAAGTGGATAATAAAATTACTTCCTGTCTTTTCATTTTTAATATGATTTTATGTTTTATTTGAAGGGAATTATATCAAAATAATTTGGTTTATTTTAGAGTTGTGATACTTTTTAATAAGTTCAATCGATTGTATTTTTCGATTTTAAAAAATATACTTAATTTTATACTCTATATTCAAAATTCTGTCTGGTTGCATGAAATACCTTATTGATTGCTTTTAAATTGGCGGTTTTTTCAATAACTACGATAAGCATGTCCAAATAAAAATATAGGCCAATTGCAGCATCAGCTTTGCAATTCAATAAGCTATGGCAAGTATAATAAATTGCGATTAATTTAGCGAATTTTAGAAGTGTTATTTTTACACTTATTTAATTAAATTTTGCGGATGGGGAAATTTAATCGATTGACTATCGATTATTCTTGCCTTTGAGAGCTATCGCGTATTAGCAGGTCACTTACAATAATTTCTTCTTTATGCTCTGATAATGTGGGCTTTTTACTTAAAATAAATTCAAAATATATTTGTGCAGCTCGCTTTCCAATCTCTTTACTCCTTTGGTCAACAGAAGAGAGGGAAGGTTTAATAATGGAAGAAAAATCTTCATTTGCAAAACCGAATATTCCTAATTGAGATGGTACTTTTATGCCCATTGACTCAGCGACTTGTAAAACAGCTAAAGACTGATCGTCAGAAGTAGAGAGAAATGCATCAGGCGGTTCTTTCAAGGATAAGAGTTCCCTTGCAGCTTCTGCCGCTTTTGGTTGGGACAAGGTGTCATCCACAATAAAATTGTATGGTATGCTTAATTCATGTTCTTTTATGGCCGCTATAAAGCCTTCTTTCCTGCGTTTGAAGATAGAAAGGTGACTCGGCCCGCCCAAAAATGCAATTTTTCTATAGCCTTGTTCAATCAAGATTTTTGCAGCCTTATAAGATGCTTCTTTATTATCATTCAAAACTTTAAAGCTATCGACTTGATCTAAGCATCTATCAAATTGAACAAGCTCAATATGATGTTTCTTAATATTTTCCAGATGTGTAATAGATTGAGTCTCTGCCGATACGGAAATTAAAATACAATCCACATTTTGCTGAATAAGCGTATCAATAGCTTTACATTCCTGGATCAATGACTCGTGGGATTGGCAAATGATTAAACTATGATTGTTTTTAAAACAAACTTCTTCGATGCCGGCAATAACATCAGAAAAAAAACTTTGATTGATACGAGGTACAATGACTCCCAGCGTTTTGGACGAGCCTTGCCGCAAATTCGCAGCATGCGAATTATGAATATAATTTAATTCCTGGGCTTTTTTCTTTACACTTTCTATTACTTTCTGGCTAATAGATGGATGGTCATTTAAAGCCCTTGAAACATAAGAGGCAGAAATACCCAATTCTTTCGCTAAATCATAAATGGTTACTCGCTTTCGACTCATTTCAATTAAATAATTCGTAGTGCATAGCTTTATAAAAGGCTAAAATAGTTCTATTTCGCAAATCTAAAGCAGTTTTTCTTTCTCTATTTTGTAAATATACTGAAACAAAAGGAATTTTATATTCCTCTACAAATTGAATGCCGACAATAATTTTCCCCTGGAAGGCAGATTTTCTCTTTAGATAGGAACCATTTATCTAAAGATTTGGGTAGTTTTACGACTTATTGAAATCGATTTAAAAATCCTATTACTATGAAAAAAATTAATTTGATAATTGTATGTCTTGCATTAGGTACTACGCTTTCATTTGCACAATCTAAGCAAGAAGTAGCTGTGAATCAGGCAGTTAATCAACTAACGGAAGCGCTATTGAGTGGAGACAGAGCAGCACTTACTGCTGTAGCCGCAGATGAATTGACCTATGGACACTCAAGCGGAGCTATCGAAGATAAAGCTGCATTTGTAGAAGCGGTAGCCAGCGGGAAAACGGACTTTACTAAAATTGATATCTCGGATCAGACTATCTCGGTGGTTGGTAAAATTGCACTTGTCAGGCATAAAATGTCTGCAGACCTTGGAAGTACGCATGTCAACCTGGGCATACTGACCGTATGGACTAAACAAAAAGGTGGTTGGAAGCTGCTTGCCCGACAGGCTTACCGGATTTAAATTCTATTTCATTTTACTACCATAAACTTTTGATTAAAAACAATATAGCAAGCCTCCTCAACGGCAAGGCTAATCTTCTTTGGTTTTGTGTTTGAAAATTAATTTTTTGGTTTCCATCAAATTCAAATTTTTCCTTATGAAAAAGAGAACATCTTTCCCACTTTTTATACTACTGTTTCTGACAGGCGCTCTATTCCTGAATAGCTGTAAACAGGACACCGCCTTTTCAGGTCCCTCCGTTACTGTCAATCTTCAGCAAAGCGGAGAACCGATCCAAAAATACATCTATGGTCAATTCATTGAACATTTGGGGCAATGCATCTACCAAGGCATCTGGGCTGAAATGCTGCTGGATCGGAAATTCTATTTTCCTGTTACTAATAAATATAATCCTTGGGCGATGGCGAATGAAAGTTTTTGGGGAGATGGTTCTCCTTTGGAATATCCTTATCTGGGCGGCTCTCCTTGGCAAATCATAGGTTCAAGCGGAAGCGTCCGCATGGATAAAACGAACGCTTATGTTGGAGACCAAACACCAGTAATTAAAGTTAATGGTCAACAAACAGGCATCAGACAAAACGAGCTGAGTGTATTGGCTGGTCAAAAGTATGTCGGACATATCGTCTTGGCTGGCGAGGCATCTTTATTGCCTGTCACCGTCCAATTAAAATCAGCAGAAGGGGAGACAGAATCTATAACTATTGACAAGCTTACTTCCGATTTTCAAACATACCCTTTTGAACTGACACCTTCTTTCAGCAGTGACAGCACTTCCCTGGAAATATTCAGTGAAGGAAGCGGCAGTTTACGCATTGGCACCGTTTCCTTGATGCCAGCAGACAATCTCAAAGGTTGGCGTAAGGATGTTGTGGATTTACTAAAGGAATTAAATTCCCCAATCTACCGCTGGCCCGGCGGTAACTTCGTGAGCGGCTACAACTGGCGCGACGGAATCGGGGAAAGAGATAAAAGACCACCCCGGAAGAACCCAGCATGGAAAGGCATTGAGCATAATGATGTGGGCATTCATGAATACATGGAATTGATGGAACTAATTGGTGCTGAGCCTTTTATCGCTGTCAACACCGGCTTGGGTACGGTACAGGAAGTGGCGGAAGAGATCGAATATTGCAACGGCGCCGCCGATACCGAGATGGGAAAGCTACGGGCAGCCAATGGTCATGCTGAACCTTATGGCGTGAAATGGTGGGCGGTCGGCAATGAGATGTATGGTGACTGGCAACTTGGTCACATGCCGCTATCAGAATATGTAAAAAAGCATAATAATATGGCAGATGCCATTCTAAGAGTTGACCCGAACGCGAACTTGATTGGCGTAGGACATGTAGGTGAATGGAGTGCAACGATGCTTAGTAGCTCCGGCGATCATATGGATTTGTTGAGCGAGCATATTTATGCGACCGGTTCCAAAGACCCTGCCGAACACATTGGCTTGGTAGCAAATTTGATTAAAGAAGTAGCAGAGGCTCATCGCAAATATCGGGATTCAATTCCTGGTCTCGCAGAAAAGGATATCCGCATCGCTATGGATGAATGGAATTATTGGTATGGCGATTATATTTATGGCGAATTGGGGGTGCGTTATTATCATCAGGATGCTTTGGGTATAGCGAAAGGATTACATGAGTATTTCCGCAACAGCGATCTTTTCTTTATGGCTAATTACGCCCAGACTGTCAATGTGATTGGTTGTATAAAAACAACACCGACCGCTGCTGGTTTTGCGACCACCGGGCTACCGCTAAAGTTATATCGCCAGCATTTTGGGACTATTCCTGTAAAAGTAGATGCCGGTTCGACCGATCTCGACATTGTAGCTGCCATTAGCGAGGATCAGACTTATTTGACTTTGGCAATCGTCAATGAGAAAGCCGAAAAACAGGAAATAGCCTTTGATTTTGGGGACAGCCAAGTCGAAAACACCGGAAAACAATGGCTCATTCAAAACAATGACTTGATGGCTTATAACAACCCCGGTGAGTCCCCTGCGGTTGAGATTAAGGAAACCGACATTTCTCTAAAGAATCATCGGGTGGAAGTGCAGCCTTATGCTATCCATTTAATTCGACTCGGCATTAGTAAAGGAAATTAGGCAGCGATTTCGCTTTTATCAGTTGTCCACTTTGGCAAAAGTGCAGAAGGATGTATTAAAGTCGGTATCAAGGATAAATTTCCTGAAATCGATTGTAAAAATTGCTTGATAAAATAACTATTTTCATCGCATCACTAAACTAAAACAAATTATGGATTTTAAAATATCTAAAACCTTCATTAAAAATATTTTGCTTGCCGCGATTGCTATTGCTCTGACCATGTGCAAGTCTTCTCCTACACCGGAGTGGCATGCTGTCAACCAGGCACTTATTAAGGAGCATAATTTGACCGTCAGGGAACTTTCAGGATTGCCTGAAAACAATATTGAATCCAACCTGGAAGCTGGGCAAGTCAAGAGTCTGGATCAACTCAACAGCATTGACTTATATCCTGGTGTTAATGCAACTGTTTTTTGGGGAACCGGCACGATGGTGAGTATGCTCCAACTTGAGCCCAATGCCCAAATCCCGGAGGAGACTTTACCTGCTGATCGCTTTGTTTTTGTCCTGGAAGGCTCTGTCGATCAATTGATTAATGGATCACTGGTTAACCTGATTTCAAAAAAACGGGAAGCACAAGATGGAACGCATAGCGGCACGCCCAGGACAGATTTTGTTTACCTTGAAAAAGGAAGTAAAAGTGCGGTGACTGCCGGCGCATCTGGAGCAAAACTGCTTGAAGTGTATAGCCCATTCCGCCTGGATTATCTTGAAAAAGCAGGCGTGAGCGATCTTCCGACTGAAATGAAGGACGTTACTAATATCCAAAAACCAAACGTTGAACCGAATGAGGTGTATGATCTGTATGATTTTCAATTGACAGAATTGGCGCCCGGCGCTTATTCCAGATTGGTTTGGGGTAAGAATACGCAACTTAGTTTTATTTCAATGGAGCCTGGCTCGGTTTTTCCGCATCATATTCATCCCGAAGAACAAATGATGATGGTTTTCAGAGGCGAATGCGATGAAATTTTGCTGGACACCGAACAAAAAATGACGCCCGGCAGCGCAGTGGTCATCCCCGGCAACATGGTGCACGGTGCCAAAATGAGCGACATGGGCGCGGATGCGCTGGACATTTTTTGGCCCGTTCGCACGGACTACATGGAAAAGGAACAAGCCCGAATGACTGCTTACCGTGCTATTATTCCCGAGAGTTCAAAACCGGAATTATTAGTGGATGGTACGAAAACGAAGCCAGCATTAACATTCAGCGAAGGTCCAAAATGGATGAACGGCAAAATCTATTTTTCCAATATGTATTTCGACCAGAATTGGGGCGCTGATCCTTCGAAAAGTTCTACGGTTGAATTAAGTCCTGATGGTACTTACAAGAATATTACCCAAGGCAAGATGCAGACGAATGGGCTTTATCCTTACAAAAATGGTAATTTGCTAGTGTGTGATATGATGGGGCACCGAGTAGTGGAAATGACCCCAACGGGTCAAGTGGTTAGAGTTGTTGTAGATAAATACGATGGCAAACCAATTGATGGACCAAATGACATAATCACTGATGCGAAAGGTGGCATTTACTTCACCGATCCACAGTTTACGATGGAAGCGGAAAAATTTCAACCTGGGCGCGCAGTCTATTATGTTTCACCTGAGGGCAATGTTACCAGACTCACAGAACCCAACGAATTCGCCATGCCAAATGGCATTGTATTATCGCCCGATGGAAAAACCCTTTACATCAACAATTGCTACGATGACGAATCCTGGTTTCCGGTCAACAGTGAAAAGGATAATTATATCTGGGCTTATGACGTGAACGAAGACGGTACAATCAGCAACGGCAGACAGTTTGCAAAATTATTCCTGACAGATAATGTATTGGACAGAAAAGGCAAGTCTTCCAGCGCGGATGGTATGGCAATTGACAAAATGGGCAACCTTTATGTAGCAACTTATTATGGCGTGCAGATTTTTAATGACAAAGGCGCTTATGTCGGCATGATTAATTTACCTTCCTTTCCGGTGAGCCTTTGCTTTGGCGATACGGATATGAAAACGCTTTACATCGTAAGTTATAGCAAAGTGTATAAAATTCGCACCAATATGGAGGGTTATGTTAATTATTTATAAATAGTTAGACAGTTTATTACATTGTAATATTAATTTTTTGAAACACATAGGCACATAGTTTTCTGATAAATAATGCTTTATAAGTTTCTATGTGCCTATGTGTTTTAAAACCAAGCCCTGAGGGTTACTAATTTCAAAAAAAATTAATCATGAATAGAATCAAGTTATTTATATGCTTACTCGCACTAGCTCTATCTTTTAAGGGTTTTGCACAAGAATCCAATAAGGAGATGGGTTCTATTGAATTTATTTCAGAGGAGCTTAATAAACTCATAAAAAAAGATGCCAAGGTCGAAGTCATTGCCGAGGGCTGTCAGTTTACGGAAGGGCCTTTATGGTTGAAAAAGGAGAAAATGTTGTTGTTTTCCGATGTGCCTGCTAATACGGTTTATAAATGGACGGAAGCCAAAGGCAAAGAAGTGTACTTAAAACCCGGTGGTTATACGAGTAGCGAACCCAGAGGTGGATTTATGGGACCCGATGCGCTTTATAAAACCAAAGATGGTAAATTATGGATTTGCCAACATGGTGACCGCAGAATTGCCAGCATGGATGCGCCCATCAATGCGCCAAAGCCAAACTTCACAACGGTTGTAGGCGAGTACAATGGCAAAAGATTAAATAGCCCGAACGACCTATTTATGTCTTCCACTGGAGACCTGTATTTCACCGATCCTGCTTATGGTTTGGAAGGAGGAATGAGAGACCCAAAGAAGGAGCTTGCTTTTCAAGGCGTTTATAAAATGGACAAAGCAGGGAAGGTCACCCTTTTGATTGACTCCCTCCAATTTCCTAATGGCATTGGCATATTGCCTGATGGTAAAACTTTACTGGTGGCAGAGACGCAGGGAAGGAAGAGAGGTTGGTATGCCTACGATATTGCTTCGAATGGCTCCTTGCAAAATGGACGCGTATTTTATACTCCTGGAGATATAAGAGAACCGGGTGGATGCGATGGACTGAAGATAGACAAAAAAAGGCAACGTAGTTGCAACGGGTCCGGGCGGCGTCTGGATATTTACGAAGGAAGGAAAATTGATTGGCAAAATAAAAGTGAACGGTGTAACAGCCGCCAATTGCGCGTTGACACCCGATGGTAAAACCCTTTATATAACGGCTACGCTATATGTGCTGCGGGTGAAAATGCGCTGATAGTTGCAAATTTTCGATTGTCCGCTGAAGTTTTCTAATGCTTTCGGGGAAGTCCCTGGCAAGGTTGGGGAGATTGTCGGAACTGTGATGGGTGTGATTTATACACGATCCTATTTATCATAAAAATCGAGGAAATCATCCTTCAGACAAAGTTGAACGCCTATAGCACAAACTTTCGACAGCGTGGGAGAAATTTATTTCAAACTTCTGCTCTGGCAAACCCGACCATATCGCGGTAGCCTTGGGGAGAAACATCGGCGTTATTTTTGAAAAAACGGCTGAAGTAGTATTCGTCGTGAAAGCCTAGTTCGTACGCGATTTCTTTCACGGCTTTGGAGCTGAGGTATAATTCACGCTTGGCTTCAATGATAATGCGCTCAGCAATCAAATCGGTTAAGGTTTTATTAAAGTGAGTTTTACTGATCCTAGCCAGCGCTTTGACAGAGATATTTAATAATTCCGCATAATCGCTGGCGCTGTGCTTGGTTTTATAATGCTGCTCAATGGCATCTTTTAATGTTTGTAAAATAAAAGGCTCTTTAGTATCGGCAAAGGCATCCAAAGCACCAGTATGTTGCGCGGCTTTGATACGGGAAGCGGTAATGAGAAATATTTTTAGGTAAGACACCAGCAATTCATATTGTGCCAGAGCAGCGTTTTGCATTTCGGTTTTCATTTGTTCGATGAACATTTCAAAATGCGGTAGCGCTTTTTCGTCCAAGCTAAGAAAAGGAGGCTCATAAATATTATTAAACTCTGATACTCCGCAAGGACGGCTTTTAATGTGCCTTCCCCTTCTTTTAGGAGAATGATTGTGTAATAATTGTGCCGTTGCAAATGATCAAAATGGCTATCGTCATCAAAAGGAAAGATTTTGAACGCCAAATTCCCATTTTGTGGGTTAATTAAAGTAGAAACGGAGGATGCTATCATAATGCTATCTGATTATCAAAGGATGCGTTCGGATTCGTTGATGGGTAAATCATTAATACTGGCAAAACGTTTTTGCATATAGCCATTTTCATCAAATTCCCACAATTCATTGCCATAGCTGCGGTACCATTGCCCGTCGTGATCGTGCCATTCATACTCAAAGCGAACTGCCATGCGGTTTTCCCGAAAACCCCACAATTCTTTTTTGAGTTTGTAATCGAATTCTTTTGTCCATTTGCGTTGCAGGAAAGCAGTGATTTCGGCTCTGCCGTGCAAAAATTCGGTTCGGTTTCGCCATTCTGTATCGGGCGTATAGGCTTGTGCCACTAGCTCCGGGTTTTTAGTATTCCACGCTTCCTCCGCTGCTTTTACTTTTTGCAAGGCAGTTTCTAAATTGAATGGTGGAACTGGATATCTTTTTTCCATAATAAGCACTTAGGTTTGAAGAGGAGGAAACATAATTCCCCCTCTTTGCAGCATTAAAAATTTAAACTGTTTCCAGGGTATTTAGTTCTACGGCTTTTGGAAAGTCAATCGGAATTTGAGTCAGATTATGCAGGTAATTCATCGCAATTTTATCGCTTATTTGCAGGATGACATCTACAAGGTGACCATTGTTATACCCTGCATCATAAAATGCTTGCAGAACGCCCGCATCAATTTTACCTTTATTTTCGGTAATGGCCTTTGCCAATTGTACCAGCGTATCCAATTTAGCATTAGAACTGTGACCACTGCGGATGCTGAGTACTTCTTCCTCCGAAAAACCATTCATCTTTCCCAATACCGTGTGCGCGCTTTGGCAATAGTGGCAATGGTTAACCTCACTAACAACTAAGTTGACTGCTTCTTTCTCCCGATTAGATAAAGACGTTTTCGCGCCCTGGAAGGCCAGATACTTGTTCAACCCGTTATCGGAGTAAGCAATTGTAGCATACAGGTTAGGAACGAAACCCAATGCATTTTTCAGATTATCAAAAAGCGCTTGGTTCGCTGGAGAGACATCTTCTCTGGTTGGAACTTTAAATTGTTGCATCGTTATAAGATTTTAATGTGGTTAAAAAGAACGATACAAAGGTATAAGCGTAAGAAGCGCTATAAAATGGACAATTGTAGCCACTAAATGGATAATTTTCCTACCTCCAAGCTTATGCTATTGGCAGGTTGCAACTTTGGCAGTCAAATGGCAAGTCACCCCTTGCTTTATAGATACCTCAAAAGTTGCCCTGAAGGGATGCCTTGTCACAAATTTTTGAGAGCGTGGGAAGGTGTCTGAACCATGATTTTTTTTTGATTTTGCCATAGGCATCCCTTTGGGGTTTTGATGCGCTTGATGTACGACACGAGCCGGAGTTATGGATAAAACCAAATATAAGCTTTTGATTACCAGTAAAATACTTCCCAATTTCTTTATTTCCCCACAAACGCGCACTGCATTCCAATTGATCCTTTTTAACCTTTTAGGTAACATAAAGAACCTATAGAGGTTATCCATTGAACCTATGTAGGTTCTACCTTGAACCTCCATAGCATGAGGCAAGAACCTCTATAGCATCTTTATTGAACCTATATAGGTTGAACCTTGAACCTCCATAGCATGAAGCAAGAACCTCTATAGCATCTTTATTGAACCTATATAGGTTGAACCAAGAACCCTTATAGCATGAAGCAACAACCTGTTTAGGTACTCCATTGAACCCTTATAGGTTTTATAGGTTTTTTATTGAACCTTCATAGGTTGAACCTAGAACCCCTATAGGTTCTTTAACTTACCCCAACAGGTTCAATAACTTACCCCAGGCGTATCTGCCAGTTGGAAGGAGGGAACGGGAAAAAACGGGAACAATGCATAGACAATAGCCTTGCGGGATATTGTTATCCATCAATCCAGTTAAAATATGGTATGCTGTGGCACAAATTTTTTGATAGCGTGGTGGAGGGGAAGCGCAATTTTTGTTAATTTTGGTGGGGTGTAAGGGATGTATGCGAAATGTGGCGTTTACACTAACCGTTAGCGGCATTGTCGAAAAAACAATAAATTTACCAATTGTTTTATCGATAAATATTTTTAGCATGAGAACATTCTTACTTACAATGCTGCTTTTCCTGACTGTTCATTTTGTTTATGGACAAAGCATTCAAAAAAACCGAACCATTGTACTAACCGACATAGAAAATGAACCGGATGATAAACAATCTTTGGTTCGCTTGCTGCTATATTGCAATGAAATTGATATAGAGGGAATTGTCGCAACTACTTCCTGTTGGATGACCGATGCGGTGCATCCAGAATCGATTACCAAAGTTATTCAGGCTTACGAAAAGATTCAGCTAAACTTGAAAACGCATCATCCCGACTTCCCCGATGCAAAGACATTATATCCATTAGTAAAAAAGGGCTTGCCAAAATATGGCATGAAAGGAGTGGGAGACGGAATGGACTCTGAAGGTTCTGATTGGATTATAAAGGTACTTGAAAAGGAGGATGAGCGTCCTTTATGGATTTCGACCTGGGGAGGTGCTAACACGCTTGCACAAGCTTTATATAAGATTGAAAAGACAAAAAGTAAGGAAGATGCGAAAAGCTTAATTGCAAAACTTCGAGTATATACCATTTCCGACCAAGACGATAGTGGCATTTGGATTAGGAATAATTTTCCCGAATTGTTTTATATCGTAAGTCCGGGTGATGATTATGGCAATGCAACTTGGACAGGTATTATGACCAACAACATAAAAGGGATTGACCATACCACTATTAGTAATCGTTGGCTTGCCCATAACATTCAACAAAATCATGGACCATTAGGCGCCGTTTATCCTGATGTAGCCTGGGGCATGGAAGGGGATACCCCCGCATTTCTTTCGTTAATTCCCAATGGATTAAACCATGCAGAACACCCCGAATGGGGAGGCTGGGGAGGTCGCTATGAACTTTATAAACCCGATTTTTCAAAAGTGAAAGAGGGCGGTTCCATTGTTACCATTGCTCCTGAAACCAGAGCAATTTGGACGAATGCCGTGGATAGTTATACCCCTTATATTCCAAATGAATTTGGTCGGTCGGTAAAACAGGACACGATCACATTTACGGATTTTAAAGTAACACTTTGGCGTTGGAGAGCTGATTTTCAACACGATTTTGCTGCCCGCATGGACTGGTGCCTTAAGTCGTACGAGGAAGCCAATCATCCACCCGTTCCTGTCTTATCCCACCCCGAACAACTATCCGTTACATCAGGCGAGAATTTTACGTTGGATGCTTTCCAGACGTATGACCCGGACGATGATAATGTTAGTTTCCTTTGGTTTAACTATCCAGAGGCCGGTACTTATAAAAAATTGATTAAGGTAAATGGAGCGGAGAATGTATATAAGGTTCATTTTACTGCCCCCGCAGTAGATAAAGAAGAGACGGCACATTTTATTTTGAAGGTTACGGATAAAGGCGAACCACATCTATCTAGATATAAAAGGGTAATCGTGACGATTAAACCCAAATAAGCACAGTCGCTCGTGTACCTTCATAGAAAATCACTCGTTCGCTACATGCTCCGACACAGCGGAGCTTCCCTGAAGGGATGCCTTGGCACAAACTTTCGACAGCGTGGAAGGATGGGGAGGCGCAATTTTTATTAATTTTGGTGGGGTATGAGGAATAGGTACGAATTGGCATAAAATGTTGTCCATTAAAAAAAAAAATGAATGGTTTGATCTCAAATGGCTCAAGCAACCATAAAAATCATTTATACCGATGAAAAGAATTTAACATTGATAAAGTGATTGATTTTCAAAATTAATACCCACTCAACAGCAAATATTCAACCAAAATTTAATAAACAAGAAGTAATCCAGTTAGAATTTGATTTTTGATGCAACAATAGAACTCAAAAAAATAGTTTGGAAACTAACAAAGATAAGTTGAGAATTGAACTAGCAAACCTTAATAATTTGACAAAATCCCTCAAAAATTATAGTTAAGCATTGATGTACATTGTTTTTAAAGAGGTATATAAAAAGGAAATTCATTACAAGCCATAAAGAGGTTAATACTTCAAAATTAAAAAATCAAAGTAAACCTTAATATTCAATAAGGGCAATTCGATAACAATTTATCAATTTTATTTAAATGGGGTCAAACAAAGAAATTTTAAAGAACATTGAAAGCAGATTAGAATTTTATGAATTAACCCTTTTATTTATAATAAGGAGAAAAAAAGTCATTTTAAAAAATTTAAAGATTATCAGTCCTTTTATACTTTTTGACCTATGATTTTTCAAATTGGCAATTTTCTACCAATTTATAACTGCACAAAAAGGTTATATGAAATCTATTTAAATTGAATATTCTTAATATCAATCAGGATCTTTCTATCAAGACAAATGAATTGATTGATGCCTTGATAATTGAATTTAGTTCACCTGTCCAACTGAAGACAAATTTGTTTATTTAATGTTAATAAACGGGAATTGTTTATCATTTGCATCTTGGTAACCTCATGGGAACTAAGAAAAACAGAACACCTCTTTTGTTAAATCCTTGGCTTAAAGAATATTTCCATGTAAAAGGTTTGACTTAAATGATGAATTCTTGCTAATTAAATATTTTAAAAATTTGTCAAAGAAGAAACCTATAAGAACACACAAATTATAGCAGACCACTTAGAAGAAATAAATCAATAAGAAGCAGATAGAATAAGCAAAATTGACATCAATACTTGCACAGCAAACGTGTATTCAGGCTAACATGACTTAAAATTCAAAAGTTGTTATTCTGTATAAGTCCTATTATTTAAAAATCCCTCACTCAATCCTAAACGGCGACGCCGGCAAGCCCTCCTTATTATACAAATTCGGATTATCAGGATTATCCGCCCAGGCGTAGCGCAGGTATTTGGGCTTAGGCACTTGATCGCTCCATACCACGACCTTATCGCCTTCTATTTTGGCATTCGCCCATACGAATTTTTTATCCTCCCCGGCAATAGCAAATTCACTGAGCGACTCGCCGTCATTCGTCTCCAAGCCGCTGCCGACATGATGAAAGGATATCATCATTTTATTGCCTTCTATGATATGATCTTTATATAATGGACCGGAATAAACGAGGTTCTCGCCGTAAGCGAGCTTGAGTCCAGCCAGCGCCATGCGTTCGCCCACGTCTTTTTATTGTCAGGGTGAATGTCATTCCATTCGCCCAGGTCAATGTTGACGGTCATCGCGGTGTTGGGGATGCGCAGGGCTTTCAATTGCGATTCCCGCAGCGCCGCCCAATTGCTTTCGGTGGGCGAGTAAGACACCTCCATAAAATTGGGGAGTTGCGCATAAATAACAGGAATATTCGGCGCATTAAATACCGCGCGCCAGCCATTCACCAAAGCGTGCATATAGTCTTCATAAACTTTGGGCTGCCCGGCATTGCTCTCGCCCTGGTACCACAGAATGCCCTTCATCGGCAGTTGTTTGTAAGGCGCGACCATCGCGTTGTACAAAGAGCTAGGCTCATTCTGCGGATTGATGCGGCGGGGTCTGGGTTCATTATTATTGTTTCTTGCAAAAGCCGAAAAGTCAACAGGCGCAAAGACTTCGCCGACTTTATATTGCCAATAGCCTTTCAGGTCAACCGTGTCTTTATTGGTAAAGATGTAATAAGGTTTGTCTGGCACAAATCCGCCTTTGCCATTATTATTAGTTACGCGCACTACGAAAATATTATTTCCGGCTTTCAATAAATTAGCGGGCACATCATATCGGCGCTGCGGATATTGATAAGTGGTATTCCCGACCTTGGTGCCGTTGATGTACAATTCATCGGCGTCCACAATTCTACCCAGGAAAACCGTCGCTGCTTGACTCGCCATCGTTTGCGGCAATTCAATTTCCCGACGATACCAAACCACGCCGTTCAAATCTTTCACCCCCTGATCCTCCCAATAACCGGGAATGTTGATGGTGCGCCATTCTTTTTAGCACAAAATCCACGGCATACCAAGGCTTTTCCCCTTTCAATCCTTTGTCGGATGGCTCTCGAGGCGTACCGTTGAAGGCAGGACGATTTCTGGTCTGGCTATTCACAAAAGCGGTGTCTTTATTCTCTTCAATAATCTTTATAATATCCGGGAAATTTTTAAATCCTTCCGCCGGTGTCCAGGCTTCAATGGGCGTGCCGCCTACGCTGGCATTAATCAAACCAATGGGAATATGATATTTTTCATAAATCTTTTTAGCAAAAAAATAAGCTACGGCTGAGAACGGACGTACTTCTTCGCCAATGGCTTTTTGCCATTCCCCGCCGCTCAGGTCCTGCTGCGGTCCTGCAATGCTCGTCGTAGTAGGAATTTTAAAATGGCGGATGTCAGGATAATTGGCGTTTTTAATTTCATCGGCATAGGTAACATCATGAATATCAAGCTGATGCACCATATTGGATTGACCGGCGCAGAGCCATACATCCCCGATCAGAATGTCTTTCACCTCAACCGTATTCTTGCCTGCAATGGTCATGGTGTAAGGACCGCCCGCTTTCATTTTGGGCAATGTCACCCGCCAATCTCCCGCCGCCGTGGCTTGGGTTTTGTATTTTTTGCCGTTGAACGTGACGGTTATTTTTTCATTGGCAGCCGCCCAGCCCCAAACGGGAATGTCGGCATCGCGTTGCAATACGATCCCATTGCTGATGAGTTTTGGGAGTTTTACATCGGCGAAGGCGGTTGTAATGGAAGTTGATAATATTATTAATGTAAATAATGACTGAATATATTTCATTGTGATTTTTATTTATTTATTTAAAAACCACAGAGGACACAAAGTTACACAGAGGCTAAATGATTGATTCTCTGTGAAACGCTGTCAACTCTGTGGTTAAAATAATTTCGCTCAATTACTTGACATATTTACATTTTTCTTTAATACAGATTGCGGCGCTCCTAAATAACTATCCGCATTGGCGTCCTCTTTTTTCAATATAATTTTTTCCAAAACCAGCCCCGGATCAACTAAATAATATCGGATGGTGTGTTCACCTGGTAATAATTCTCGTTGTGTAACGGTCTGTTTCATAATATTATCCGTCGCGGAATCATTCCACCATTTGGGATAGGTCCAATCCGGCGCTTTTGCATCCTGATGTAGATTTAGGAGTTGTGGCTCGCCTTCATCAATGGAAAAAGCATAAATCAAACCTTCGTCTTTTTGGAAGTTCAGCGTCGGTGAAAACCAGGCTTCGAGATTATATTTAGCAGAATCCAGCAGGAAAATTTTATATTCTAAATATGCACTATTTTTACCAGGCGTTTGCTTTGGCGCGGTGACGGGCTTGGCGGTAACGGCAGAAGCGGTGCGCCCTAAATTGGGAATTACTTCCCATGTAATATTATTGACTTCTTTTTTAGTTTGATAATTCGCAGCGTCGATACTTACAATGCCATTATTTGCAATAAAACCGATCGCTTCTTTGGGTACATCGCTGCGAATAGGAACTTTGATGGTAATATCCCGTCCGTTTCCACTTGAAAGGACAATCTCGCCCTCTTTTTCGCCTTTGGGCACTTTTCTCCAATCAATATTTACATACACTTTTTCCTTGTATTGCACGGTGCCAGAGGTTTTAGAAAGATTAATCCAATTATTTTTAGATGCAATATTATATTTTAATGATTCCGTACCGGTATTATAAATTTCGATGTAATATTTTTGATTATTAACGGGGTCGAACGGTGTGAAGCTTCGGCTCGGCATATTGAATCGTCCCTGACGTAGCATTATTGGGCTTTCCAAGGTAAAACCCAAGCCCGGCGTGGTTTTGGTTTGTATGTAAGATACCTCCGGCATTTTATTTACCGCTGGGTCTCTCCAGTTTACGTGTCCCATGTGCGTTTGCTCCATGATATAATTCCATTTACCATCGGCAAATTCATTATGTTGTTTGGTAAATTCCGCATCTTTAAAGAAGAGTTCTTTTGCTTTGTCTGCGTAGTAATTCGTGGAAGCCCGATCCTGGGTGCGGTACAATTTATTTTTGGCGGCGGCAACGTACATTTCATTCAGATTCGCACAAGCTTCCACCGGATACAAAACCAATTGATAATAAGCATCTTGCGCTTCTTTTGGCAATTTCGCTTGAATGTTTTTAGCCTGTTTCACCAGATTATTATATTCTTCCACCACGCGTTCTGCCTCCTTAAAATTGGTCAGGCTGTAAGTCGTTGGCTCCAGCAATTCCGGTTTTCTGCGGGCATTATATTTCGTATAAAGCGCTAAAATATTACCAATTTCTTCCGCATATTGTCCACCAAATTGCGCATCCGCCCATTGGGTGTAATAATTTGGTAAATCTTTTGATGTAATTTTATCCGGATTCCAGGCATAATCCAAAAAGAAGTTAATCGGCAAATCCATTGGCTTTAAATCGCCCACATTTACCAGCCAGATTTCCCGCACGCCATACTCATACGTGAGGCGCATTTGCTCCCAGGTTTTTTCAATTTGAACCGTATTAAGCCATTTATAACTTCGGGGTCCGCCCACAAAATCAAAGTGATAGTACATACCGTAGCCACCCTTTGCGAGGCTTGGCATCCGTAGCGGGTAGAATGCGCACGCGCCCCCAGTTATCATCACATAATAATAATGTTACATCATCGGGCACACGCATACCTTTATCATAATAATCCTGCACTTCTTTATACAATGCCCACACCTGCGGCGTTGCTTCGGCGGGTTTTCCGGTCACTTCTTCAATAATTTTACGCTGATCTTTTACGATTTTTTCGAGGAGTTCGATATTGGTGGTTGCGCTCATCGCTTCATCGCCGTCGCCGCGCATCGCCAGCGTGACTACTGTTTCCTGCCCTTTTGTACGTTCCATCCCTTCCCTCCAGAATTTGCGCAGTACATCGGCGTTCGTTTCGTAATTCCAAGCTCCTTCTCCATAGCGATCCCATTCTACGTGCGCGCGCATTAAGGGTTCGTGGTGCGAAGTGGCGAGTACCACGCCCATTTCATCCGCCAAAGGCGCACTTAAAGGGTCGTCATCCCACAAAGACTTGCCCCACATGGCGGGCCACAAATAATTGCCCTTCATGCGCAGGATCAATTCAAATACTTTTTCATAAAATTGATGATTCAATCCGCCAAATTTTTCCCTTGCCCAGCCAGCCAAAGCAGGGTCTTCATCATTCAAAAAAATGCCCCGGTATTTTACTTTTGGTTCACCGATCGTATGCGTTCCAGCTTTTACATAAATATTATTGCGGGATTTAATAGGTGCGTCCGCCCACCAATACCAAGGCGAAACGCCCATTTTTTCGGAAAATTCAAATATGCCGAAAATCGTGCCCCGCTTATCACTACCCACTATTACCAGCGCATTATCCACGCCATTCATCGGTTTTTTAATGGGTATTATAAAAAACTGCTCTCTTTTACCTTTTAGCCTGGAAATATTAATTTTACCTTTTTTTACTAACTGATCTATTAATTTACTTTTGCCAAGCGTGCCAACAATAATCAGGTTTTTAGAGGTAATTTTTTCACCTGCAATGAGCTTTGCCTCTTTCCCTGAAATACGACTCAAGTCTTTTTGAAACAGCCCGGCAATTTTTATAACACCTTGATAATCAGATGCGCTAATTAAAATATCACTCGGTATTCCATTTTCCACCACTGCAAATTTTCCATCCTCTTTATTGATTGTTAAAAAAGAGGAAGCTGGAAAAGGATCATTTACTGGCAATGTAATAATCCGCTCAAAACTGCTATTATTATTTACTTGTAATGTGTTCGATTGGCTATAAGAATTAGTAAATGACAAAGTAAATATTCCTATAATTGAATATATTATTAGGGTATAAAAATTTACAGGCGGTTTCATAATAATGTAATTGAATGAGTAAAAATTTAGTCTTTAACCGTTGCTATTACTGCATGATAAGCTTTTTTTGGCGCTAAGTTGCGATCAAACAATAATGTATAATCGGTTCTGCCTCTGATGGGAAAGTTATTTTTCCAGGACACGCCATCATGTAATCCCCAAAAAGTTACCCGGCTAATTTTATCCGCATGCTTATTAAATAGTTTAAAAATATCGGCATATCTGTTTGCCAATTGCGTCTGCACAGAATCCGGTAAACTTTCTGGATAAGGATTCATCTCAGGAGTGTTTTCAAATCTCGCGGAAACGTCCGCCGTGCGCATGCGATAAGGATTCGGTAAAACCGAAACATCCAACTCCGTAACCATTACTTTGACGCCCAGTGCCCCATACATTTCAATCGCCGTTTCAATCTGTTCCAGCGTCGGATAATCCAATCCCCAATGCCCTTGCATACCTACACCATCTATTTTGATACCTTTACTTTGCAGATTTTTTATAATTCTAATCGCGCCATCCCGCTTTTCTGGATTTGTCATGTTGTAATCATTATAATATAATTCCGCATCAGGATCAGCTTCATGCGCAAATTGGAACGCTTTTTCTATAAAACTTTCTCCGCCCACAGCAAGGAATTGAGATTTTCTTAAAGTGCCGTCTTCTGCCAGCGCTTCATTCACTACGTCCCAACCCTTGATTTTGCCTTTGTACCGACCGACAATGGTGTGAATATGATCCTTCATTCGCCGGGTTAATTCATCACTATCAATGGTACTTCCATCCTCGTTTTTAAAAACCCAGCGCGCTAACTGACTGTGCCACACCAGTGTATGACCAACTACAAACATATCGTTTGCCTGTGCTAATTCTACTAATTTATCGGCGTGCTCAAAATTAAAGGAGTCTATCTTTGGATGGATATTCGCCCATTTCATGTCGTTCTCCGCCGTCAGCGAATTGAACTGCGAGGTGATCAACTTCGTTTCCGCTTCATTTCTTTGATTAATTTGAAATCGATTGACAGCAACGCCAATAAAAAATTTATCTTTAAATGCTTCCTTCAATGTTTGCGCAGAAATAGGCGTTGACAGCATGCCTGCAAGCACTATTGCAGATAGGATAATGTTCAGAAGTCTTTTCATAATATGAAAAATTTATTAAATATGATATTTTTTAAATTTCGTCATTAAATGTGAATTTTTTTTTTTTTTATTTTGTTCCTCGGGTTAATTTTTCTTTCGTTTTTTGCATCGCCCAAAAGAACCTTACCCACCACACAACCCCCCCCCCCCCACCGACCGGGGGGTCCCCGCCCCCCCCCCCCCCCTTTTTTTTTTAAACAAACAACAAATTTTCCATTGCTTTACTTTGACGCACTTACGATAATTCAACATAAAGTCTTTGATAAAAATCCTCCACAGCTTTCAAACCATGAAGGATTTTCGGTTTAGCTGCAAATGACTTTTACTTTTGTACCCTGGTCAGCTTCATTTCTCCCCGTTCGTTTTTGGTCACAATTTCGTTCTCGCTTACCAATTCCCCCGTGTTCTTGATGGTCATATCATTAAACGAAATGCTGTAGGAAAATTTCTTACCATCTGCTTCAACTACCCCATTCTCGATTTTTTGCTCGCCGAATTGCGTTTTCCACAAGCCGGTTAGCGTCGTTCCTTCTACTTTGAAGGTGTAATTGATCTCAAACGTACCGTTGGGCGTTTCGCGCGTACCTTTCCATTCGCCATCAATGCCGCTTTGGGCATAGGTGGTAAGGCATCCGAAGATCAGTAAGCATGCTACTGCAATAAGATTTTTCATAAGAAATAAATGTTTAATTTGATTGTTTATAATAATTTGAAGAAAAAGCAATTATTATATTTTAAAATATTACATTTTTATTTAAAATAAAAGTATTTTATTTAATATAAATCACTCATTTTAAACTATTTAATAAATCGAAAATCAAAATTCATAAATTGTAAATAATATTATTACTTTACCTCCCAATTATCTGTTCTAAATGGCGTAATCGGAAATCCCTCTTTGCTAAAGACATTGGAGGTGCCGGTATTGCTAAAGGAAAACCTTACTGCTACGGGATTTTGAATGGTTTTATTGGAAACCACTATTTTATCTTTTTCAAGTTTTACCTCGGCTGGAAGAAAATTCTTATCACTTCCAGCGATTAAAAATTCAGTAGGTTGTTCATTTCCTTTTACCATAAAACCATTGGGCGCCTGGTCAAAATATAAATGGATTTCGCTCTTTTTGATGTCCATTTTTTTAAAAACGGGGCTCTTGTAAACGAGAATATCTTTTTTGTACGTATCCGCCAAGGCAAGCGTCGCAAGCCTCAAGCCAACATCAAGCTTATTTTCTGGATGCAAATTCTTTACATCTGGCACCAAATCTGTAATGACCACCATGCCCGTTTTTGGGTGGGAAAGGGTTTTCGTTTGTTGCTCCATGAGAAGCGCCGCCTCGTAGGGCGTTTCGTAAGTCCAGGGCGCGATTTGTACATAATAAAAAGGGAAATCCTGCTCAAATTGCTTGCGCCACGTGCCAATCATGCCCTTGAGCATCTTTTCGTAAGCATACGCTCGTGGCGTGTTCCCCTCGCCTTGATACCAAAGCGCACCGGCAATGGTATAATTTGAAATCGGATAAATCATGGCATTGTAAATATAGCCGGGCTTGTTCGGTCGGTAAGTAACGTCCTTTATTTTGGCGGCTGCTTCCTGCATAACTGGATCAGTATCAATGACTTCCTGCGGTTCCCATAATTCGATGGGCGTACCGGACCAGGTGGATTGAATCAAACCGATGGGTACATTCAAATCTTCATGTAGTTTTTTTCCGAAGAAATAGCCAACTGCACTAAATCGTCTTAAAGTTTCTGCACTACAGGAAACCCATTCCCCATCCGCACGGTCTTGCGGGTGTTCGGAAGTCTTTTGCGCCACTTTAAAAAAGCGGATTTTATCATTCGCACAAGTGGGCAAAATATCTTTAATTTGCTGATTATTACTCATTTCCATATTGGATTGACCGGAACAAATCCAGACTTCTCCAATTAGAATATTTTCTAATACGATGGTATTTCCTCCAAATCTTGCCAGACTTTTTAAAGTAATGGTGTAGGGACCTCCGGCTGCTGGGGTTTTGATCTTTGCTTTCCATTTGCCGGTATTGAAGGCTACAACGGTGTCCACCTCATTTTTCCAGGAAGATGTAATAATAATGCGTTCCGAAGGACTCGACCATCCCCAAAGTGTTGCTTCCGAATTTCGCTGTAGAACCATATTGCTGCTTATCATGGGTGGCAGGCTGATGAGCGCGAATGCTTGGGAATTATAAAAGATGGTAATAATTATAATAAAGAGTAAATAAGTCTTTTTCATAATGAAATGTTTTTACTGCTTATAACCAGATATTTACTAAATCTTAAAGATTTAGCAAATCTATTCTGTCCAGACTAACTCGTACTTCGTACTTTGTACTTCGTAAATGGTATTACCACGTTCTTTTACTCATCACTTTATCCAATTCCGCACGCGTCATTTTGCCTAATTCAGGATGCTTTTCCAACCATTTTAAAAATGCGGTTTTGATCTCATCTGTCCATTGGCTATCGATTTCGCCGGTACTGTAGGTACCCGCTTTCACCATTTCAAAGCCGAATTGATCTTTTCTGACCACAAATTCAGATGTGCTCACCACTTGCTCCGCCATGTGCGCCGGCACGAAGAGCACGCCTTCTCTGGTGGCAATCACCAAATCACCCGGCAGCACAATCGCTTCGCCAATGCGAATCGGGGTGTTGAGTCCCATCAGCACCATTTGCTCGGTGAACGAAGGATGAAAATCGCGGACAAAAGCGTTGAAACCCTCAATATTCTGGATTTCCTGTAAGTCTCTGGCGGCGCCATCAAACACCACGCCATTCCCGGATTTGCTAAAAATGGAATTGGCGAGCGTCGCGCCCATGATAGGTCCTCCGCCTATTTTTCCATAAGCATCAGCCACATACAAATCACCTTTTGTTAATATATCAATGGGCCAGGAATTGGTATTGCCTTTTCTGCCTTGTTTTGCGCCTCTGTCTTTGATGTTTTTCTCCACATCGGGGCGACTGGGCAGGTACATCGCCGTGACCGCCCGACCGGTAGTGGTATTATCATTTATGGTTTTCCAGCCACCCGCGTATTGGTTGACGTATCCTTCATTTCGCAGCACCGTCCAAGCATCGTCAATCATGATTTTTTTCGCCCTTTCCAAAAGGTCATCGGGAATTTTTGGTCTGCCGTCTTCAAATCTGGCACCTTTCCATTCTGAGGTCAGAAAAATCATTTCTTCTTTTGAAATGGTTTGGGCGTTTAAGTAATTTTCAAATAAACAGTTAAATAGAATTAAAAAAATAATGTAATAATTTTTCATATATAGAGATAATTTTATATATTTCAATAAAAATTTATTTACAAGTATAGCAGCCCTCGAGGCTTGGTTTTGAAACACATCCCCCTGTACGAGACAAGTTAGGCACATAGTGCGCTAATAAACAATATTTTATAAAAATCTATGTGCCTATGTGTTTTAAAAATTTAATGCTATAATATTATTAAAGATTTTACTTTGCAATATTTTTGACCGCTTCCTCGCCCAATCGTTCTTTTAATTGGGTCAAATACAAACTGCTCGGCGTCACATGCCGATCCATCGATTCCACGTGCCCATTCGGTTTGGTTAAATCCTGCAAGGCTGCATTAAATACAACCGCATTTACCCCAATATGCCCAAAGGAGTAATTTTTGGCAGTAGGCGGACTCTGGATTAGATAATCACCTTCACAATTCCAAAAAACGATATTTGCACCCGCCCAACCAATGATGTAATCCCAAAACCGCGCGGTGAGCGGCGCTTTTACATTATCGTACAAAACGCCACTTGACCAATGATTATGGGGCTCGCTGGAGGAATAAGGATTGATAGTTTCGCATTCGAGGAAGACATTTCCACTTGCTTCAGAACCTTGTAAAACGAAGGAATGTCGCCCTTTTTGAGACACACATCTTTGTACCAGAATGAACTGACCATTCATTTGGAAAGTAAATCTTCTGCCGCCCCAGCGCTGCGAGACGGGCTCCCGCGAGTCACAATCCTGCACGGTGATCCATTTCGTCCCGGCATTAGCTTGAATTACGCTGCTTCCAAAATGAAGCGCGCTCATATTTCTGACCCAGGCATTTTTGACATTGGTAAGGTCGATAAAATTGGAATAATGATTTTCATCGGAGAAATATTCTTCGCCTTGATAGCGATGATTAGCCCCCAAATCGTCCCGATCCATGTTGCCATAATCTTTGGTGCGCACGGAAGGATCATATTCTGAAATGCCCCGCAAATTCTCGATGCCCACCTGCTCGATACGTTCATCTTCATACTTATACACTTCGCCGCCGCCCCAGCGTTTGTCGATTGCCGTGAAAATTGGCGCGTCAACGGTGATCGTATTCCCATTAATATTCACAATAATCCGGTCGAAATTGATATCAAAAGCTCGCCAGCGATTCCTGCCAACGGTAGCGGTGTCGAGTCCGATTGCTTTAATCCAATCTTCATTTCCAATGCGCCGCACCAAAATTTTATCCCCTTTTTTAAAGGCTTTCGCGGATGCAACGGTAAAACTTTTTGCACCGACTGGGACGTACTCATTGGTAATCAGTTGCTTAGAATCTTCCAGCGGTTTTACCCCGGAAGCGCCGGTAATATTGATCAAAGCAGGGCGTCTAAATCGCTGTCCACCAGTACCTTCCGCAGGTTTTGGAATTTTGCCAAAAAGGATAGTTCCTACATCACTGCGCCCTTCTCCCCGAAGCACCACGCCCGATGCCTTGATGTAAATCGGCTTATCCAATTGATACATGCCCATTTTGAGAAGTACCGCACCTCTGAAACCTGAAGCATCCGGCGGTAGGACGGAGACCCGATCAATAGCGGCTTGAATACTATCGGCATTATCGCCCAAAACGGGGTAAACCGTTGCTTTGACTGCTACATAAGGAATCGGCACGCCTCCTCCTTTATACCCCGCATTTGAAAAATCAGGAATTGTATTGCCCAGACTATCAGGAATATAGGTCAATTTACCGTCCGTTCCGGGATAAACCAAAGAAGCGATGGGCAGTAGGTCTTGTGCCTGGCATAAAAAAAGTAGGAATGAAAAATAGAAATGTAATAATCAGAGAGATTTTAATTCTCATTGAAAATGGGTTTTAGAAAGTTGGAAGTACGAAGTTGGAAGTACGAAGTCTAACTGGAGAAATCGTACTTCGTACCTCTAACTTTGTACTTTGCAATTAATTTTTGAAAAGTAGCGGTGCCAATTGATACAAGCTGCGTCTCCAGGTCTGGAACTCATGCGCGGTGCCTTCTGAAACATAAGAAACCGCATTAAAACCTGCTTCTTTAAGGGCTGCTGCTGCGTTTTTCACGCCATCGGGTCTTTCCTTGCTTCCACAACTCAAAAAGACAAGCTTAACTTTAGACTTATCTTTAATATCGGCTGGAGCATAAGTGCCACCACTTAAAAGCCCATAGTAGGAAAAAACCTCAGGATTATTCAATGTAATCGTTTTGGTTTCCATACCACCCATGGAAAGACCAGCCATAGCGCGGTTCGCTTGGTTCGCGAGGGTGCGGAAATTTTTATCCACATAAGGAATCAACTCATCCAGAAGAACCGTCTGAAATGGCTTAATATCAAAATTTCTGAGACCACCAGCTTCCCGCCTGATTTCATTGGTCATTCCGTAAGTCATTACAATGATGAATGGCTTTATTTTTCCCTCTGCAATAAGGTTGTCCATGATTAAATTAGCGTGCCCCTGGTTGCTCCAGGCGGTTTCATCCTCGCCCCAACCATGCTGCAAGTACAAGACCGGATAACGCGTTGAAGTATTTTCATAATAACCAGGAGGCGTGTAAACAAAGGCGCGGCGCGAAGTATTGGTACTCTTGGATGGAAAAAGAACCTGCTGCACATTACCGTGCGGAACGTCTTTTAATGCATAAAAATCCTGGTCATGCGCAGGTATTTCAATACCACTTTCCCAACGGGTAGAACCATAGAAATTGAGGGTGCCGGGATCGTTAAATGCGCCGCCATCCACATAAATGCGATAGTAATGGAACCCTTCATCCATCGGTCCTTCCGTTGTACCCATCCAGGAGCCATCTGCTGCTTTGGCAAGTTTAGTGCCGCCTCTTCCGCCTAGTCCCAAGCTTATTCTGACACTGTCCGCCGAGGGCGCGACAATTCGGAATCGTGCGTAGCCTTGCGAATTTACTTGTGGGTACTCCTGCCCCGGTTGATTCAGGGTCGAAGGTTTGAAGTCTTCTTTAATAGCTGGCTTTTCTGTTTGCTCTAAGCATAACGAAACAAAGAAGGTAAATAGGAATACGATTGCAATTGAATATGATTTCATAATATTTTATTTTAAATAGTCAGACCGTTTTATTAGTCGATAGCCAACAGGCTTATGTTTTGGAAATCAGTTTTTTATTTAAAAAAGAAAATTTATATTTAACTGAGAATAAATACTTGATCATTAGCATATTATCAAATTGGCAAATTAGCATATCAAAAACTCAACGCTGATTATCATCGCCCATTACATCATAACCTCTCCATTTGTATGCTGTGGCAAGGGATGAAGCAGCGGGCCAAGCGATCTGGTGCTCTTTGCTGGCGACCCAATTCCGGCGGTCTTGTTCAGTCGCAAAAGAAATTTGAACCTGATAATTATAAGTAGTTGGCTCGGCTTGAATCTCTTTGGCAATCGCATCGGGAAAAAAGCGCAGCAGTTTGGAACTGAGGTATCCTTTCTGCACCGTCATAGCCGGTACATAAATCGAGTAATACGTTTTTTCAAAAGCAGCCGCATTTTCTTTCGGCACGACAAAGTCCATTTGCAAAACAATCGCTTTTGGCTCTATCAAAGGCTTGGCAATGCTCAGCCCTTTTTGCTTGGAAGGCGCAATGCCAATCACAAGTAATTCCAGGTCAGCACTTCCATTGCTCGCTATGCTTAGCTTTTCGCCTAAAAGCCCAAAGAAAGCATCATCCGCTTTAATATTTGCCTTTTCGTTATTGATGGTAACTTCTCCGCTGCCTTTTATGACGTAATACACTTCTTCGATCCCTTCGAGCGTGCGGGGTTCAGCAGTGCTTCCCTTAGAAATGGCGACATGATCCACATGATTCCAATCTGTACGGAATACTTCCGATCCGACCACCCGACGAGAAAGCACTCCTTCACCCGTATAAATAGGATTGCGATTATTGGATCGAAGCTTATCTTGCTCCAAGCGAGCTGATACAAACGCAGGCACCGCATCAAGACTTGCACCCACTCTGGCATCGCCCAAATCAAACGCATCACCCATAGCTTTTTTAGAACTTACCGCAAAATTCAGCCAGCGAATCGGTTCGTTGGACGCATTATAAATGGCATGCGAATCGCCCATTTTACAAGGGACAACAGCCGGCGCTTTGATCTTCGTTGTGCGACCATTGATCGTAAATTCCGCTTCGCCATTGAGAATCACATACATTTCTTCAATACTATGATGAAAATGATGCCCAATGCCCGACTTCGCATTGATAACGCCCGTATGCAGATAAAGAAAATTGCTGGACATATCCCGGCGACCGATTAATTCGGTGAAGCCCATTTTTCCTGCGCCGGCGTGCACGGCAGAGAGTTCGCGGTATTTGCCAGGATCATTGGGTTTAATGCGGTCTTTAATGGGTTGAGCTGTAGCCTGCATCACTACAATGGCAAGGAATATTGCAAGCAATTGTTTCATAATCTAAATTTGGTTTAGTTAATTTTTGAAAAATGTATCAATTGTTTTGAGATTACGGTTTGTTCGGGAGCGTATAGACTACATACCCTCTCGGTAATGCCCCGGGCTTTTTGGAATGATCATAGCTATCGCGTGTAAAATTGGAAGTAGCATTGATCACCAAATATTGTTTTCCATTTAGTGTGTACATGATTGGTTGGGCATTTACCTCATGGCTTAGAGTCGTTTCCCATAAAATATTACCATTATCGGCGTCAAATGCATATAGCTTGCCACCTTTTGCGGTGGCAAATACAACGCCTGTTGAGGTAATGACCATTCCCTTTCTTAGAGTTCCTCCAGGGGCGCCTTTAGTTGGATCTCCTTGCACGTATAAAGAATCCTGTCCTACCGGTTTTCTCCATTTAATAGTTCCTTCGCTCAGGTCGTACGCCAGAATGGAAGACCAGGGTGGTGCCGCTAATCCCGTCCATTCCGTTCCATAATCTGTAATATAGCGATCTGCTGGATGCGCTACACCTTTAGGGTAATCTAACATCGGTGCGGCTCTTTGGGCATCAGGTGGAATGGTAGCGCCACCAGAGGCCACAACAGGACCTTCTGGCAAGGTTGCTTCGCCAGCCCCTCGTGGGAAATTAAAATTCCGAGGGATGCCACCAAGATAACGATAAAGGGCTTGGACAGTCTCTTCACTAACATGAGTAAATCCAGGCATTTGTCCTTTACCACTGATGATAACGTCTTTAAATTCAGTGTAGAAAATATATTGCCCAGCATTTACTAAAGCTGGACCGATGCCTCCTTCCATATCTTTCCCATGACAAGACTGGCAGGTAGATGCATAAAACGATTTTATTTGTGCGACTTGATTCTCTGAAAGGTCAATTTTCGGAGGCTCCACTCTGTTCAGACGATAAGTGGATGCGTGTTCCTGCGTCAATATATATAGAATGCCATTTTTGGGGTCGGAGGCCGTATTGCCATAATTGGCACCCCCTAACGCACCAGGCATCATGATGGTTTCATATTTATCTGAAGGTGGAATATATAATCCTGATTTGGCAGGCATCGAGTCTTTCGTACCATTGCTGTTTAATACTATCGGGAAAATAAGGATTCAGAGTTTCTCTCGTTACTTCGTGCCTGGTAAAGTTTGGAAGGGAAGATATTGGTTGCGTAGGCCATGCTTCTTCACCAGGCATTTCACTGGCTGGAAAAGGTTTTTCTTCAATAGGGAATACGGGTTCACCAGTTTCTCTGTCGAATACAAAGACGAATCCGTGTTTGGTAGCCACTGCTACTGCATCAATGCTTTTGCCATTGCGATTTACCGTTAACAATTGTGGTGCACTTGCCAGGTCATAGTCCCAAAGATCATGATGCACGGTTTGGTAATGCCACAAACGTTTGCCGGTACGCGCATTCAATGCGACCAGACTATTCCCGAAAAGGTTACTTCCCAGGCGGTCGGCACCATAAAAATCATACGTTGGAGAACCAAGCGGCAAAAAAAACAATCCCTCTTTCCTGATCCACGGACATTTCACTCCAGACATTCACCGCCCCTACATACTTATAAGCGTCTTTTGGCCAGGTATCGTAGCCAAACTCTCCTGGGTGAGGAATCGTATGAAAAGTCCATTCCAGCTTACCCGTTACTACATTATACGCTCTTACATAGCCAGGTGGTGAGAAATAACCTTCGCCAGGAGCAGAACCCACTATTACAAGATCCTTATAAATCACGCCGGGCATCATGGCTTGCATTCTTCGAATGGAGGTAGGATTACGATCCAATCCTTCGCGCATATCCACATATCCCTCCTTACCAAAACTCGTAATAGATTTCCCTGTCACCGCATCAATAGCTTGCAGAGAATTATTGAGGGTGAAGATCAAACGTTTGTCCTTTTTGTTTTGGCTCTCCCAATAATTGATGCCCCTTCTGGTTATTCCCCTCAGATTGGCATGAATCCAGATTTCCTTACCCGTCAACACATTTACCGCAATAAGCGAATAATTTTTTCCTAACACATACATCATAGAATCCACTACAATGGGGCTGAAGAAGTAGGATTGATCATCTCCGGAAGGATAGGCCCATGCCACCTGCATCTGCCCGACGGTTTCCTTGGTGATTTCCGGTGCCACAAAATATTTTGACTGATCAGGGCTTCAACCATAATGAGTCCAGGTAGTATGATCGGCAACGGAAGAGCCTGTATTACAGCCTGTATAAACAGTCAGAGATAATAACACAATAAAGAAGACCCTTGTGCAATGGGTTAGCAGTGTTTGGTTGTGATTGTTTAGCATATACATTACCGTTAATCTAATTCCAGTATTCTTGTAATTACAAGACAAGCAAAATGAGAAAAATTATTCAATCGATTGCTAAAATTACAATTATATTTTTTATTGAGCCAAATAGCTACCAAATTTTGGTGCTCACAAAACAAAAATTTATATGACTCCATGAATTCAAAACGAACTGAGTTCTATCATTGTAGGATTTTCTACTTGCAATATTTAAGAGTTCTCAGAGAAACTGTCCAATTCTAACACAATTTAAATATGAACCTTTAGCAGCCCTTCAGTGAATGTCCGATCATGGACATGATTTGCAAACTAGTTATGGATAAAATTGAAGAAAACGTTTTTGCCTTGAGTTTGTGTTATGCACAAATATTTTCCAAAATATTAAAGGATGTCTCGTTTTAAATTAATCTGTTGTAAAGACTTTAAGAATTATAATACAATAAATCTTTAGAAAGTATTTCCAGAAAGGAGGACAAATCAGCTACTCGAAGTTGCGTTGAGTGATTTAACCCTGGCGACGCTTGAACCCGAACTTTGACCTGCTTTTGATGGTCGTCCGACGCCTGTTAACCTCATTGCTGCTAATATCTATGAGAGAATTGTGGAGAAACTTTGCGAATGGTACAATGAAAAGGTGTAGATAAATCTGAGTGCCGCTATCAACTTGTTGAAAGCTTAATTATGACCATAAAATAATAATATGTCAATATGGTAAAGATGATGAAATTTAGGCTAGCGGGATAACAAAAAAATTGTATCTTCGACCTGAAAAGTTCTTATATCACTACTATTTCACTACCAAGAAAAAGGGTTCTCAGATAAAAACCTGAAAACCCTTATGAATACTGGTCGGGGTGACAGGATTTGAACCTGCGACCACACGCCCCCCAGACGTGTACGCTACCAGGCTGCGCTACACCCCGAAGCATATGTGTGTGCGTGTGCGTGTTTAAGGCGTGCTATCTAAAGAACGAATCATTCCTAGCAGCATCCTTGATATTTTATCATAACTTTTATAAAGTTCTTCATAAAAATCGGATTCAAGACTTCCCAAATCCAATAATGTTTGCAAAATGGCTACGCATTCGAATACAGAGGCTCTGGCGGTGATGTAATAACGTTTTTTGTCTGTATTGGTCATTCGACCGGTGCCTTCTGCCAAATTTAATAAAGAACTTAAACTCGCTCGCTTGAACTGCTCCGTTACATAAATATCAAAGTCTTTTCGAGTAAAAAGCAGGTGCAATACTTTCGCATTTAAAGACCTAATCTCCTGATACACATCGAGTTTCTCGAAATCAAACATTCATACTGCTTTTAATTCCATGCTAAGCCTCAACTCCCCTGGTGGTCATTACTGGATTCGAACCAGTGACCTCCGCTCTGTCAAAGCGGCGCTCTAAACCAACTGAGCTAAATGACCGCTGATATTAATGCTACTATTTTTTGAGCGAGTGCAAAGATACGATTTTTTTTGTTTCGTAAACCCTGTTTTTATATAAATAAACTGGATCGATTAATGTAATATTCGCCATGCCATTTCCTTGAGTAATTCGCCGTCTTCCTTGCCTGTCGTTATAAAATCGACGCCTTTTGATTTTAAATCATATTCTTTTAAAAAACCAATAACTTGCTCCGTCTTTTGTAATGGAAAATGTAATAAGGCTGCGCGATAATCCTTTAAAAAGTAAGCAGAACGCAGTTGTAATGCTTCCAGCATCTCTTTTTCCGGCAAATTACGTACAAAATGTAAAATATAAAGTTTGCTAAAAAAATTATATAATGATCCTATCACTACTGGCAATGGATGCTTGCGCGGATTGGCAGCAAAATATTGTACGATGCGATTGGCTTTGAGTATGTCGCGGCTGCCAAGCGCTTTTTGCAATTCAAATACATTATAATCTTTGCTGATACCAATGTTTTCTTCTACGTGCTTTTCATTTATTTCTGTGTTGGCGGGCAGATTGAGCGCAAGTTTATCAAGTTCATTCACAATTTTAGATAGCTCTGTCCCGAGATATTCAGCAATCAAATTAGCAGCATTCGCATTTATTTTCAGATTTTTATCCTTTAAATATTCTTTAATCCAATCCGGGACTTGATTATCATATAATTCTTTTGCATCGAATATTAAGGCTTTTTCTTTGAGCAATTTACCAAATTTAGAATTGAGATTCAGCGTTTTATGTTTATGGCAAATAACTAAAATGGTCGAGTCGAGGGGCTTTTCTATATAAGTAAATAAATCCGGCAAAGATTTCATTTCTTGCGCTTCTTTCACCATCACCACTTGCCGCTCTGCCATCACCGGGTAGCGCCGCGCGCTATCCACTACCGCCAAATGATTAATTTCTTTACCATATAAAACCGTGAGGTTGAAAGCTTTTTCGGTTTCGGTTAGTATTTCATGCTCAATATAATTAGAGATCGCATCAATAAAATAAGCCTCCGCACCGTGCAAAAAGTATATCGGGCGGTATTTTTTTTGTTTTAACTCTTTTAAAATATCCTGATAGCTCATGCTGCGAAGATACGCAAAACGCTTATGTAAAATTAAAACTTTATAAAAATAAATTAATTCTTGATCCAGGCATTTAAAATAGACATTTGTAATGAATTCGGATTTGCCATAGGCGTAATATGGAAACTTTTTTCTGTCTTTTGACCAAGTTTTACGCTCACTTCGCGTTGCTCGTTGCGATAAGAGACTAATAACTTTATAATATCACCAGAATTTTTATTATTTAATACATCTTTTAATATTTGTGGATTGGCTTTAATATGATCTATTTCTATAATTTCATCCTGAGCGCTCAAGCCAGCGTGCCAGGCAGGAGAATTCCATTCTATGCTTGAAATAGTCAAATTGTCGCCACGACTAGGTGTGACCGCTCCCAAATACGCGCCAGGCAAAGGCTGCGAAGTCGTATCAATATTTAAACCGGCATAAGCCAGATATTTAGGATAATCAATTTCTTTAACCGTAGAAGCGTATTCAAAAACTTCTGCAAGCGAAACGCCTGCTGTTTTTTCACAAACCGTTTGAAATTCTTCATCCGTAAAGCCGCGCTTTTTTTCTTTATAAAATGCTTGATATAATGTGCGCATTACATCGTCGAGCGATCGTTGATTTTTGGTCTCGTGCCGAATTTTAAGGTCTAATAATATTCCCAACGCGCAACCTTTATCATAATAAGAAATGGTTGTATTAGAAGCATTTTCGCTGCGATTGAAAAATTGAACCCAGGTATCCATGCTCGATTGGGTTGCAGATTGAAATAAATGACCCGGAATATTTTCATAAGCTTTAATCCTTTTTTGTAATTCTTGTAAAGTTTCTTCCCGATTCATCATATTGGCACGATTCACAATCAAAAATTGGTAATATGCTGTAATACCTTCTGATACCCATAACATATTTGTGTAATTTTCTTGATCATAATCGAACGGGCCTAAAGCAATCGGGCGAATCGCTTTAATATTATATAAATGAAAATATTCGTGTGCCAGAAAGCATAGCCATCTTTGGTAAGAAGCAGGATTTTGTTGATTATAATTGGTATTGCTGGAAAAAACGGCTGTAGAATTGCGATGCTCCAAGCCACCGCCGCCCGGCCCCATTATAATAAACGTATAATGTTTGTAAGGAATATCACCAATAATATCAGAACCGGCTTCTACCATTTTTTTTAGGTCGGCAATAAATTTATCTCCATTAAAAGCATCAGGATTTTCAATAGCTACATAATGTGGAAGTCCTTTGGCTTCAAATGAAAATATTTTTTGATTACCGATGTAAATAGGACAATCATATAATTCATCAAAATCGGCGGCAAAAAAAGTATTTTCTTTTCCTTTCACCGGCTCTAATCCAGTCGAAATTTTCCAATTTTGATATGGCTTAAATGTAATAGTGGCGGGATGTCCGAGATGTTCAGCAGGGTGCATACAAAGTCCGGACGTAGAAATATAACCTCTGCCAGCATCAAGAAAAGGATCGGCTACCGAGCGCGTGAATGCATATACATCATAAGTCAATGTAATAATTTCTGCATTATTAGATAATACTTGCCAGGTATTTTTAGTTGTTTTCTTCCATGTTAAAGGCTTGCCATTGCTGTCTTGTGCTTGAAAGTTAACTACATTTTTAGGAAAATTCTGAATCCAATAATAACCGGGCGTCCATACAGGCATTTTAAAATCTAAAGTTTCTGCTTTAAAACCTTCGCAATGAAGTGTAATATGATAATAATGGGAATTGGGCTGCTCCATAGAAACCGTGAATTCCAGAGCGCTTTTAGGAGATTGACTAAATGAAAATATAAAGAATGTAAATAAAAGTAAAATCGTAAAAACCGCCCTTTTTAAATGCTTCGAGTTAGTGGTGTTGTTTTTCATACTAATTGCCGATTATATTCTTTGTAAAGATAACAAAAGGCAATAAACTAACCTATCACATTAGACTATTTTGTCCAATGTGAGTCTATTCCTCATTTTGAAGACTACTTTGAAAGGATATTACTTATTTTTTTGTTATAATAACAACCGCACCGTTTTCCCCTCTTTGCCCAAACTGAGCAGTAGCCTCGCCGGGTGTCAATACTTTTACAGAACTGATAGCACTTACATCAACCATCGGTGAAGCTTGCACATAAGAATTAGCAATCGGCGTTCCGTTTAAAACAAAAACGGGTTCCACACCCCCGGAAAAGGAATTAGCGCCTCTGATCATAACCGTAATGCTTTCGCCGCCACCTCTGATCTGTACTTTAGGGTCTCTTCGCAGGTAATCTTTGAGCGTCTGGTAGTCGGCGGTTGGGTCGGCGGCGCTTCTCTCGGAGGCAGTATTCTTAGTACTTGAGCAACTATTTAAAACAGTAATTAGCGCAATAACGCTGAGCATGGTGAACAGGTGGAATAGAGTTTTTTTCATAGCAAATTTTTATGGTAAATGTAATGAATTAAATCGGAAAATAATATTTTTCGCGGCGCTGCAAGATTGTCAATTTCCTGACGAATTTTTGATAAAAATGCTTTTTAGCTTATAAATGTCGCTGAATCCAGCTATGAATAATAGTGCACATCTCCTCGGCGGCGCTTTCATGCGGAAAATGTCCTTCATTGGCGATCAAATGTAAGCTTGCGTTTTGAGTCATTTGCTGAATTCTTTGTGGAATGCCCAATTCATTGACCGGGTCTTTTTTACCATAAATTAATAATAAAGGCTTGGTATTCAATTGCTTTTGAAAGGCGTTTTTGATCTGTAGCATAGCAGGTTCATTTGATTTTAAACTATATAATAATTGTGTAATTCTTTTTCTTTTATTATATGTATCAAATAGTTGTCGGTATTGACGGCGCTCTGCCCGCGATAGCCTTCGATTGCGAATGCCGAAACGATAGGTAGCATTGATTATTAAATTAGTCCAGGCATTAAAATTTTGAAAAAAAGTACTACCTACAAATCCAAGCATTTTATCAATTCTGGGATATTCACTAACTGGAAACACAATTGTGTCATTCAATATCAATGCTTTAAATAATTCAGGTTGTTCTAATGCGACTAAAAATGCAGATGGTCCGCCCGTATCATGGCCCAACACAATTACATCTTTTAAATTAAGTTGCTGAATGAATTTTTTCAGAAAATTAGCTTGTGAAATAATATTATAATGATAATCTTTTGCTGCTTCTGATAACCCAAATCCAGGATAATCAAATGCAATACAGCGATAATGAGCACTTAATAATTTAATAAATTCTCGATACATAAAGGAAGAAGCCACCGGCGGATGACTGAAGAGAATGATTTGCCCTTTGCCTTCGTCCACATAAAAAATATTATTTCCATCAATAGTGATGCGTTTTCCTTTAAAAGGAAATAAAGAAACATCATAAAATGCGTTTTTCATGATAAATTTATTTTGTTTCGAGCAAAGAAACAGCGCTATGTGTGAAGAATTCTTGTCATTTGACAAGAAAGAAGATTTATTTGATATTTCTTCTGATGCGACTGAGAGAGGTGTCCGTAATGCCGAGATAAGTGGCGAGGTGCTTGAGCGGGATGCGTTGTAATAATTCGGGTTGTTCTAATAAATCTTTATATCGATCTTCGGCGGTTTTGGTTTGCAGCGTCAAGGTGCGTTCCATGAGCATTACGATGGCTTCTTCCGCAAATTTTCGACCGAATTCTATAAGGGAAGGATAGTGAGCATATGATGATTCCAGTTTTTCTTTAGTGATTATAATAATTTCGCTATCTTCAATTGCTTGTACATAAAATTGGGCCTTGGTATCTGAGTAAAAAGCAAGCATATCCGTAATTACCATGCCTTCCAATGAAAACCAAACGGTAATTTCTTTGCCTTCATAATCATAAAAATAAACACGGAAAAGCCCTTTTATAATAAATCCCAGAAAATCGCAGGATATTCCCGGCGCAAGCAACAGCTCGTTTTTGGCAATATTCTTTCGAGTAGAAAAGCCTTTTGCTAATTCGGGAACATCCTTTTCTGGTATATAATATTTTAAAAAATCGTAAATTGAATCCATTAGTTAAAATTAAAACAGACCTGTAATATTACCTTCGGCATCTACATCAATGCTTTCGGCAGCAGGAATGTTCGGCAAGCCGGGCATCCGCATCATTTCACCTGTGATCGGCACCAGAAACCCAGCGCCGGCAGCGATCTCGATCTCTCGAACCGCCAGCGTAAAACCTTCCGGGCGACCAATCAAATCAGGATTATCGGAGAAAGATTTTTGCGTTTTGGCGATGCAGACAGGCAACTGTGCCAAGCCTAATTTTTCGATTCTTCTCAAATCAATCTTTGCTTTTGGCGTGTATTCTACGTCAGCAGCGCCATAAATTTTGGTAGCAATGGCTTTGATTTTTTCTTCCACGCTCCAACTCCAATCGTATAAAGGTGTAAAAGGAGTGTTATTTACATCTGCTAATGCTGCTACTTTATGCGCCAATTCTTCTGTACCTGCGCCACCTTTGGCCCAGCCTTCGGCAAGGATGACGGGTACACCCATTTTATTACATTTTTCTTTTAAAACATTAATTTCTTCATTACTATCATTTATAAAACGATTAATAGCTACAACAACCGGAACATTGTATAATTTACTATTCTCTAAATGTTTTTCCAAATTGCAAAAACCTTTCGCAACTGCTTCAGGATTAGAGGATTGTAGTTCTTTAAGTGATACGCCGCCGTGATATTTTAATGCTCGGATCGTAGCCACAATTACAATCGCATTTGGCGAAAGCCCGGCCGTGCGGCATTTGATATTCATAAATTTTTCTGCACCCAAATCAAAACCAAAGCCCGCCTCCGTGACGACATAATCCGACAAGGATAAGCCCATGCGGGTAGCAATGATGGTATTGGTGCCTTGCGCAATATTAGCAAAAGGGCCGCCGTGAATAATAGCGGGATTGCCTTCAATCGTTTGTACTAGGTTTGGTCGAATCGCATCTTTCAAAAGGGCAGCCATCGCGCCATTTGCTTTGAGATCACGCGCAAAAATCGGTTGCTTATCCCAGGTGAAACCCACAAAAATATTGCCAAGACGGCGTTTTAAATCTTCCAAATTCTCAGAAAGACAAAGGATAGCCATCACTTCTGACGCGGCCGTAATATCGAAGCCTGTTTCGCGAGGTACACCGCCCGAAGTGCCACCCAAGCCTACAATCACATTGCGCAAAGCGCGGTCGTTCATATCCATCACGCGTTTCCAGGCGATGGTGCGCGGATCGAGATTTAGTGAATTTTTTGTATTTTGTAAATTGTTGTCAATCAACGCAGAAAGTAAATTATGCGCTTTTTCAATCGCTGCAAAATCGCCTGTAAAATGCAGATTAATATCCTCCATTGGCAATACCTGAGAATAGCCGCCGCCCGTAGCGCCACCTTTGATGCCAAAAACCGGACCCAGAGATGGCTCGCGCAGCACCACCGTTGTTTTTTTGCCAATCCGGTTCAAACCCTCCGCTAAGCCAATAGACATAGTGGTTTTGCCTTCGCCCGCAGGGGTAGGGGAGATAGCAGAAACAAGAATAAGCTTACTTTTTGCGATTTTTTCTTTGTTGATCAAGTCGAGCGGGAGCTTCGCTTTGTAGCGGCCGTAGTAATCCAGTTGATCTTCTGTCACGCCCAGCTTTGCTGCGATATTGCGAATAGGCTGAAGCGTGACCGACTTTGCGATGTCGAGGTCGGTCATTGTCTGTTTATAATTTGGTTAGGAAAGAATAATAGCAATTTGCCAATCGCCCGAAAAATAACAAACAAATTCAAAATTCAGGGGTTAAAAAATCAAAGGTTTTAAAATTCGTTTAAAAGAATACGCACCCAAATTGATAAGATTATGAAAAAGAGGACTTTATTCATCGGTTTTATATTTGCATTATTCATTGCTTATGGGTTTACCAGTTGTGGTATTCGGCGATTCACGGATACCCGCGATTCTACTGTGTTTGAGCCCTTAGAAAGAAGGCAAATCAGAGGACAACTCATTCGCTATAAAGCAAATGGGCAAACGATGCGCTACTTAAAAGTAGGCAAAGACACTTTACCAACCCTGATTTTTATTCACGGCGCGCCGAGTTCCTTAAAAAGCTGGGCAAATTATTACACCGATTCTTTATTTCTATCACATTTTAGAATGGTAAGCATCGACCGGCCCGGGCTATGGAAAATCTGATTTTGGAGAAGTTGTCACGGATTTGGAAAAACAAGCAGCACTGATTCGACCTTTATTTAATCAAATTGATAACGGCAAGCCTGTCACGCTCATCGGCTCGTCTTATGGCGGCACAATCGTGGCGCGGCTACTGATGGATTATCCCGGCATTGCAGATCGGGCAGTATTATTGTCGGCATCCTTAAAACCGGGCGCGGAGAAAGTGTATGGCATTTCACACTTAATGAAAACGCCCATTATTAAATATATTTTTCCAAAATTTTTAAGATTGGCGACTTATGAAAAATTTTCGCATAAAGAAGAACTGGAAAAAATGATATGCTGGGAAGATATTCAAATTCCGGTGCTTATTATACAAGGCGATGCCGATGATTTAATTTATCCTGAAAATGCGCATTATGCAAAAGAAAAATTAATAAATGCACTGGTGGACATGATCATATTGCCCGGCCGCGGCCACGCGCTGCAATTCTCAGAACCCGCTACCATCAAGCAATTGTTTTGGGAAGCAGCAGCGAAGTGAAGTATCATAGCAAAATGTAACCGTTTATTTATAAAAACTGCCTATATCAAAACAAAATTTGACTATTGCATCAAAAGGACAATATGATTTTTAATCCAACTAATATTATTCTTGTTATTATTTGTTTCCAGAGCATTTTATTTGCATTTATACTCGTGACAGGAAAAAGCCCAAAAAGAACGAGCAATCTTTTATTGGCATTATTTTTATTATCGTTGGGTATTCAGATGGCGCTCATTATAAGTGAACAATATTCCAAAAACTTTAAAGCTATACAGCCCTGGATGTGCGTATTTGGTTTTGCTTATGGACCCTTACTTTATTTGTACGCTACTTCGCTTATTTTTAATTATTTTTCCTTGAAAATCAGTAATTTAATCCATTTTTTACCAATAATAATACTTGCCTCTGGTATTTTGATGGGATTAGATGTCTGTCCTAAAATTGGCGCTTTATTATATGTAAGCCTTTTAGTTTATACATTTTTCTCTATTCGAGCGATTTTATCCTATCGGAAAGTGGTAAAAAATACCCGCTCTTCTAGCCATTTGATTGACTTAAAGTGGTTGCAATGGACGATGATTGTTTTTTCTATTATTTTATTTGCTGATATTATAGATCATAATTTTTTTGATATTACAACCGCTTATGGCGTTTCATTCGTTCATTTAGTTTTATTATTTTTAGTGAATGGTATGTTTTACAAAGGTTTAAAACAACCACAGATTTTTATGGGAATTACACAGTCTGACCAACTTATTACAATTACACCTAAAAATGATGATAATGTAAATAAAATAGAAGAAGATGTAAAAGAAGAATTAGATCAGATTCGTCATTATATGCAATTACATAAACCATTTACTGATTCTAATCTTTCACTACATGAACTTGCCAAACAATTACAAATGCCTCCAAGAAGACTTTCCTATTTGATAAATAAGTACTTAGATCAAAGTTTTATGGCTTTTATTAATAGTTATCGTATTGAGCTTGCTCAGGAGCGACTTTCCAATCCTAAAGATGATACAGAAACGGTTATTGAAGTGATGTATGAAGTGGGCTTTAATTCCAAATCTTCTTTTAATACGCTGTTTAAACAAAAAACTGGATTCACGCCAACGGAATTTAAAAGAAGACAAGCGTAAAGTGGAGTTCGATTTTATGCTTGTATAAATTCGAACCGATTTTATTATAATTAAAAGGTTCGGATTCCTGTTCTCGAACGATTATCATCATACACAGCGCTAATTTTGAGCATTGTTAAATTCAAAACTAAAGATGTAATGAAAATTTCAATTTTTATAATGCTCCTTATGTGCGCTTCTACTCAAATCTGGGCACAGCAACAGGTAACTATTAAAGGATATGCGCTTCCTGAAAATAAGAAAGTGACTTTAAAAGCCCTCGGCCATGTAATCATGGATTACGTAAGCCTCGATTCGCAGTATTTACAAGCGGATAAGGCTTTTGATTTTAAAACACCTTTTACGTATGCAAATCTTTATCAACTGGTCTTCGATGATAAAGTAGTGCTTCCCCTTTCGGTGGATAATACGCAAACTATCTCCGTGACCAGAAAAGAGCAGGAAACTGTGATTGAGGGCTCCTCTTCGACCTTGAAAATGCGGGCATTTAAAAAAGAAAATCAAGACTTGCAAGCTAAATATTTTGGTCAATTGAAAGCCGATTTGGATAAAGCAATGGCGGACAAGGATGAAGAAAAGACGCAAGCCTTGATGAAAGCAGCTGATATTGCACTGGAACAATTTTTACAGGAATTCAGAAAAAAGCTTACAGGTTTTGGCGCGACTCCCGCTGGATATTATGCGCTTCAGTTTTCAGATTTTAATAAAGAATTGGATTTTTTACAAGAGCGACTGAAAGTATTCAAAAAAGAGGCGCCAAATTGTGAATTTACCTTAGCGTTGGAGAAACAAATTTATCAAGCAACTGTAACAGCAGTAGGGAAAATGCCGCCTCTGTTTGAAGTAAAAGATATTCATAATCAGCTTATTACATTGGATGATTTCAAAGGAAATATCCTGTTAATTGACTTCTGGGCGAGTTGGTGTCGTGCTTGTCGTGTTGAAAATCCTAAGTTTGTCAATCTTTATAATCAATATCATAATCGTGATTTTGAAATAATAAGCATCTCCAAAGATGAAAAAAGGAGAATGGTTGGAAGCGATGGATAAAGATGGCATCAAGATTTGGAAGCATATTTTGGATAGCGACGAAACCATCTCAAAATTATACAGCGTTAGTTCCCTGCCTCAAAATTTGGTAATAGATAAAGAAGGAAAGATTATTGCCAAAAATGTAAATGCGGAACAATTGGCTGCTTTGTTACAAAAAATAATAAAATAATGCTAAAAATGAATACTAAGAATGTCGCTATTGCTTAAAGTGATAGCGCCATTTTTATATCAATAACTCAAACAAGGTCTGGCTATCATTTAGCGTGCGATAATTAATATGATATGTCTCCATTCTTTTTATTAAGGCATCATAATCTTCGCGCTGCTGGAGTTGAATGCCGATAAGGGCAGGGCCCAATTCGCGGTTGTTCTTTTTGGTGTATTCAAAATGGGTAATATCATCATTTGGGCCGAGTACATTATTTAAAAATTCGCGTAAAGCGCCTGCGCGTTGCGGAAATTTTATAATAAAATAATGTTTTAAACCTTCGTATAATAAAGACCGCTCGCGGATTTCTTCGGTGCGCAAAATATCATTATTGCTGCCGCTTATGATGCAAACGACTGTTTTTCCTTTGATTTGATCTTTATAAAAATCCAATGCAGCAATGGTGAGCGCTCCGGCGGGTTCTACAACAATGCCTTCTTCGTTATATAATTGTAATATCGAGGTGCAAACTTTACCTTCGGGTACTAATATTACATCGTCTATTACTTGCTGTGCAATTTTAAAGGTGGTATCGCCTACGCGACGCACGGCGGCCCCATCTACGAAGGTATCAATTTTGTCCAACGTCAATACCTGCGCGGCTTTCAGCGAGTCATGCATCGCAGGGGCACCTGCGGGTTCTACGCCAATAATTTTTGTTTTAGGACTCAATTGTTTGAAATAACTACCCAGGCCAGAAATCAAGCCCCCGCCCCCAATCGGCACAAATACATAATCTATGGTGTTATGGCAATCTTCTAAGATTTCCAGCCCAACCGTGCCTTGTCCTTCTATAATGCGCTCATCATCAAAGGGATGTACAAAAGTTTTGTCGCTTTCTTCGGCATCGCGCAGCGCCTCCCGATAAGAATCATCAAAGGTATCACCGATTAATATAACTTCCACCCAGTTTTTACCAAAAAGCTTGACTTTATTTACTTTTTGTAATGGTGTAACGGCAGGCATATAAATTTTGCCATTTACATTTAGTTTTTGACAAGCAAAAGCCACGCCTTGTGCATGATTGCCCGCGCTGGCGCACACAATGCCGCGTGACAAGGAATCATGATCCATTGTCGCCATTTTATTATATGCTCCTCGAATTTTATAAGAACGCACGACTTGTAAATCTTCGCGTTTGAATAAAATATTTGCTCCAAAACGCTCGGAAAAAGCGGGATTAAAGAGCAGTGGCGTTTGCTCGGCAACGCTTTTTAAGCGCACTTTGGCTTTGTAAATATTCTCGACGGAGATAACAGGCGTGATCGTTTTTGGATTGGATGTCATTGTTCAATGGGAATGGAATGATGTAAAATTGGAATAATGGAATATGGAAACGTGGAATGTTGGAACGGGTAACCCTATATACTCCAACATTCCTGTATTCCATCATTCTATGAAATATTATACTTTTTCTTCAACTTCTTGTCTCTCCGGTCTCAAGCTGCGCACCACCTTCCCCGCTTGCCACATTTCGCTTTCGCGGAGTTCACGGAGTTCTTCTTCCAGCTTTTCGCGGTAGTCCGCTTTACTATTGGAATCAATGGACTTTTGTGCTTCGTGTCCGGCGGCAACGCTATCGTACAACTCCGTAAAGACGGGCGCTACGGCGTCACGGAATTTATTTTTCCAGTCTAATGCGCCGCGTTGAGCTGTCGTAGAGCAATTGGCGTACATCCAATCCATGCCGTTTTCAGCAACAAGTGGCATCAAGCTTTGGGTCAGTTCTTCTACCGTTTCATTAAAAGCTTCACTTGGTGAGTGTCCACGCTTGCGCAATTCATTATACTGCGCTTCAAAAATGCCCTGAATCGCGCCCATCAAAGTGCCACGTTCGCCTGTCAAGTCGCTATATACTTCTTTTTTGAAATCCGTTTCAAAGAGATAGCCCGAACCAATACCTACACCCAATGCAACCACACGTTCCCAGGCTTTCCCTGTCGCATCCTGAAAAATGGCGTAGCTAGAGTTCAAACCTCTACCTTCCAGGAACATCCGTCGCAAGCTCGTGCCCGATCCTTTAGGTGCAACAAGGATTACATCAACATCTGCAGGTGGAATAATGCCGCTACGGTCTTTATAAGTAATGCCAAAACCATGCGAGAAATACAAGGCTTTTCCGGGTGTCAAGTATTTTTTAATGGTGTCCCACATAGCAATTTGTGCTGCATCGGAGAGTAAGTATTGAATAATATCGCCTTTGGCGGCTGCTTCTTCAATATCAAATAAGGTTTCACCTGGAACAAAGCCATCAGCTACCGCTTTATCCCAGGATTTAGAAGGATAGCGTTGTCCAACGATAACGTTGAAACCATTGTCGCGCAGGTTGAGCGCTTGACCTGGGCCTTGCACACCATAGCCAATAATGGCAATGATTTGATCATTTAATACATCGAGGGCTTTTTCCAATGGGAATTCTTCGCGGGTCACCACATTTTCTTCTACGCCGCCAAAATTCAGTTTTGCCATGCTATTTAAGATTTTTAGATGCCAGATACCAAATGTCAGACTCCTTATGTTACTTAGACATTTTGATAATCTGTCAGAAATTAAGGAAATATCTAAATTGTGGCGATTTTAGTTCGCCGATATTGGAATGCGAAATTAGTCCTTTTGTCTTATTAAAACATACTACTTATTCATTTTCAAGGAATTGCTTGCGAATTTTCTGGTCGTAAAAAAGAAATTTTATTTCGTTGATAATCAGATTTTTATGAAAAAATATTAGATGCTATGGCTCGTAAGAATGCTTTATTTTGTGTCATTTCCAGGCTGCTGTGGTTTTCTGATTTTCCATAATTCGAAAGGTTTTCTTTCGTAAATAAAGCTTTGTAAACATTTGATTTTCAGCGGTTTCTTAAAATTATTGATCGCCTAAAGCTCGTAACAATATATTTTTTTGGTTTTACATTGCATGATGTAAGAGCCTACTTTTGGGGACTCGTAAAGGAGAAGTTGATGGGGTGATAGGAGAATAGGTTAAAACTAAAAAACATTCAATGCTGAACAAATACAGTCGAAGACTTACGCAAGATGATACACTGCCTGGTGCGCAGGCAATGTTGTATGGAATTGGATTGACCGAAGATGACTTGAAAAAGGCGCAGGTGGGCATCGTGAGTACAGGTTGGGAAGGGAATACTTGCAATATGCACTTGAATGAGCTCGCAGTCCAGGTGAAACAAGGCGTGCAAGAAGCCGATTTGGTGGGTTTGATTTTCCATACGATTGGGGTGAGCGATGGGATGTCGATGGGGACTGAGGGAATGCGTTATTCCTTGCCTTCGCGCGATTTGATTGCGGATTCGATTGAAACGGTGGTGGGGGCACAGTGGTACGATGCAGTGGTGGCAGTGACGGGTTGCGATAAAAATATGCCGGGGGCAATGATTGCTCTGGGGCGCCTGAACCGCCCGTCAATCCTGGTGTATGGCGGTACGATTAGTGCGGGTTGTCATGCAAATAAAAAATTAGACATCGTCTCTGCATTTGAAGCTTCGGGACAAAAAATTGCAGGAAAAATTGATGAAGCTGATTTCAAAGGTGTGGTGCGTAATGCTTGCCCCGGGCCAGGCGCTTGTGGCGGCATGTACACTGCAAATACCATGGCTTCCGCGATTGAGGCGATGGGGATGAGCTTGCCCTTCAATTCCTCTTATCCTGCTAATAATGCTGAAAAACAGGGTGATTGCCAAAGAGTAGGAAAGGCAATTTTACATCTGCTAGAAAAAGATATCAAGCCACGCGATATTATGACCCGCGAAGCTTTTGAAAATGCTATTACCTTGGTAACGGTGCTCGGAGGCTCGACGAATGCGGTCTTGCATTTGATCGCCATTGCAAAGTCGGTAGGTGTGAAGCTTACGCTCGCTGATTTCCAGCGAATTAGTGACAAAACGCCATTTATTGCTGATTTAAAACCCAGCGGTAAATATGTGATGGAAGATTTGCATAATGTCGGCGGTATTCCTGCAGTGATGAAAATGCTTTTGGAAGCTGGCTATCTGCATGGCGACTGCTTGACCGTGACTGGAAAAACGATTGCAGAAAACTTGGCAGAAGTGCCGAATTTAAAGGCGGGACAAGATATTATTCATTCCCTGGATAATCCTATTAAACCAACAGGACATCTCCAGATTTTGTACGGAAATCTTGCGGAACAAGGCGCAGTTGCTAAAATTACAGGAAAAGAAGGTTTGTCCTTCACCGGAAAAGCTAGGGTTTTTGATGGCGAAGCAGCTGTTAATGAAGCAATTACAAATAAGCAATTGCAACCAGGAGATGTGGTTGTGATTCGCTACTGTGGCCCGAAAGGTGCGCCAGGTATGCCCGAAATGCTCAAACCGACCTCTGCTATTATGGGTGAAGGCTTGGGCGATAAAGTAGCTTTGATCACGGATGGACGCTTTAGCGGTGGAACGCATGGTTTTGTGGTAGGACACATTACGCCAGAGGCGCAAGTAGGCGGTTTGATTGCACTTTTACAAGATGGCGATGAAATTACGATTGATGCAAATAGCAATAAATTGCAGGTGGAGTTGAGCGATGCAGAAATTGCGAAAAGAAGAGCTAACTGGCAAGCCCCAGCGATCAATGCCACACAAGGTTGGCTGCGCAAATATGCAAAAATCGTATCCTCGGCGAGCGAGGGTTGTGTAACGGATGAAATTTGAAATTATTGATTTTATCTATATTATAAATGCTTTATCATATAATTACATAAGATTAATATCATAGGCATTCGAAAACAAAAATCCTAACCAATGGGAAAAAATCATTCAAGAGAAGAAGCGCCAGTGTTGGAAGCACCAGTAATAAAAGAAAAAATAACAGGCGCAGAAGCAGTACTTCGTTGCTTGCTGGAAGAAGGCGTAGATACTATTTTCGGTTATCCTGGAGGTGCGATTATGCCGGTCTATGATGCTTTATGGTATTATCAAGATCGACTTCGACATATTTTACCTCGGCACGAGCAAGGCGCTATCCACGCTGCCGAAGGTTATGCTCGTGTGACGCGCAAGACGGGCGTATGTATGGCGTCTTCCAGGCAGGCGCGATGAATCTGGTCACAGGCTGGCAGATGCACTCTTGGATTCTACGCCGATTGTAGCGATTACAGGGCAAGTAGTGCAGCATTTGCTAGGCTCGGATGCTTTTCAGGAAACAGATGTGATCAACTGTACAATGCCGGTGACAAAATGGAATATTCAGGTGACGAAAGCTTCGGAGATTCCTGATGCCTTTGCCAGAGCGTTTTATATAGCGAATTCTGGTCGACCCGGGCCTGTGCTGGTTGATATTACTAAGAATGCTCAATTTGAAGAGATGGAGTTTGAATACCAACGCCGTCCGATTATACGAAGCTATCATCCGAAACCAAAACCTAATCCTGAATCATTAAAAGATGCTGCGGAGCTTATCAATACAGCCAAACGCCCACTGATCCTTGCCGGGCACGGTATTCAAATTGCTCATGCTCAGGAAGTTTTTAAAACATTTGTAGAAAAAACAGGAATTCCGCTGGCTTGTACGATTCATGGATTGTCCACAATTCCTTCTGATCACCCATTGCACATGGGAATGCTGGGAATGCACGGTAATTACGGGCCAAATATGCTGCAAAATCAATGCGATGTCTTGATTGCGATCGGGATGCGCTTTGACGATCGTGTGACGGGGCGCTTGAGCAATTATGCTAAGCAGGCAAAAGTTATTCATATCGAAATTGACCCTTCGGAGGTCAGCAAAAATGTGTTTGCACATGTGCCAGTAGTTTCAGATGCAAAATTAGCTTTAGAGGCTTTATTACCTTTGGTAAACGAAAAGTCTTATCCTGACTGGATCACCGAATTCAAAAGGCACGATGCGATTGAGTACGAGAAAGTAATTCACAAGGACATGAAACCTACTGCCGATGGTCAGCTCAAAATGGGGATGGTCGTGCGCGAAGTGTCCAATCAAACCAAAGGACTGGCGATCGTGGCTACCGATGTCGGTCAGCATCAAATGGTGGCGGCTCGGTACTACCAATTCAAGGGTACGAACCAGTGGGTTTCCAGCGGTGGCGCAGGCACCATGGGCTACGGCTTGCCAGCTGCTTTTGGCGCGAAACTGGCGAATCCGGAACGCGAAACGGTTGCTTTTATTGGCGATGGCGGTTTCCAAATGACGATTCAGGAATTAGGAATGTGTGCACAGTGGAATGTCGGTGTAAAAATTGTTTTACTCGACAATAATTACTTGGGAATGGTGCGTCAGTGGCAACAATTGTTCTTTGATCGGCGCTATTCTTCAGTAGAATTAAAAAATCCAAATTTTGTCAAAATAGCCGAAGGCTTTGGTGTAGCGGGTAAAACTATTTCAAAACCTGAGGAATTGACTGATGCCATTGCCGAAATGCTGGCGCATGATGGGCCCTATCTCTTGCACGTGGAGGTGGAAAAAGAAGAAAATATCCTCCCGATGGTGCCAAGCGGCGCAGCAGTAGATGAAATTGTGTTAGAATAGTTAATGAATTAGAAAAACCATTACATTTATTCACTAATTATTTAGTGTTTGTAATTTAATTAAAGGAAAATGAATCAGGAAAAAGAATATACCATAACGGTTTTTACAGAGCATCAGACTGGGTTGCTCTCGCGGGTTGTATCTATTTTCACGCGTCGCCATATTAATGTAGAAAGCTTGACAACTTCTCAATCCTCGTTGCCCGGCATACATCGCTTCACGATTGTGGTCAAAGTAGAAGAAGATATGGTCAAAAAACTCGTCGCGCAGCTTGAAAAACAAGTAGATATAGTGAAAGCTTTTTATTATGAACGCGATGAGATTGTTTATCAGGAAGTGGCTTTATATAAAGTTCCGACTTCTATTTTTATGAATAATAATAAAGTAGAAAAGTTGATTCGTGCTTATAATGCGCGTGTATTGGAAATCGAACAAGAATATATTGTAATAGAAAAAACAGGGCATGAGCACGAAACCGAGGCTTTGCTCGAAGAACTCAAGGAAATCGGTATTTATGAATTTGTTCGCTCCGGGCGCGTCGCCATCGTGCGGCCAATGGAACGGTTGAATAAATATTTGCAATCGTTAAAACTAGAAGAAACAAATGAGGCTTAAAAAAATTAAATAAAAAATAAAAGCAATAATATTCCACAAAACATAATAACTTTTGCAAATTGACTCAAATTATGATATTGAGCTTTTCTTTTGCTTTGAAAAGCAATAATAAGGATGTAACTATTAATATTCCTACCAGAATAATAAATATTAATCCCCAAAAATTCAGATTGGCTCGCAATGCAAATGCCGCATATATCAAGGATAATAATAAAAATAGCGCAGAAATAGTAGCAATTATTTTAGCTGTATGCTCACCCCAAGCTACAGGAATCGTGCGAGCTTGCTCTTGGGCATCGCCGTGTGCATCTTCCAAATCTTTCACAATTTCTCGGAAAAGTGTTGAAAAGAAAGCAAATACAGCATAAAAACTTAATATTTTTATAATAATATTAGCCTGAAAAGAAGGTAATTTTTCAATCGTCGGTTGCTCGGCAATCCACACAATAGCAGCGACTCCGGCACAATAAAAAGATACTAAAAGGTTACCCCAAAGCGGTTGCTTTTTGAGCTTTACGGAATATAATAACAAGCCTGCAACTGCCCCTGGAAACAAGAATAATAAAGTGGTTCGATTAGCAGCATAGGCGAGAAACATCGATAAAATAAAGCCAAAAATATTAATACAAAAATAAAGCCAATAAGCGGTCTGATGCGCGATGTATTTACCAATGATCACACGATTGGGTTTGTTGATACGATCAATTCGTAAGTCCACAATATCATTAATAATATAGCCTCCTGCTGTAATAAGAATAGTAATAAAAACCAATAATGCAAATTCATGATACTCTAATGCAGGGATAATATTATTTTTTTGTAATGCAGATAGGATAATTTTATAATATAAAAGATACTGTGTCAGAGCGACAATTAGGAGGTTAGGCAATCGGATGAGGCGAAGTAATGACATTATGATTTGGGATGTAGTTTTGCCAAAAGCAAATTCCAACAATAAACTCCCAAATTTAGCAATTATTCGTCATGCCATTTGCCTTGCAGGCGCAATACTTTTTCAATCACATCCCGAGCGCAGCCTTCGCCGCCATTATAAGGGGAAATATATTCTGCAACATCCAGAATTTCAGGGATAGCGTTGCGCGGACAAGTGGGTAACCCGACCCGGCACATCACAGGATAATCGGGCATATCATCACCCATATAAAGAATTCCTTGCGGATCTAAATCATGTTCGTGAATATATTCCTCATAAGCTTCCATTTTTTCGGAACGCCCTGAGAATACTTCAGTAATGCCCAAACCTTCCAATCTTTTGCGTACACCTTCAGATTTACCGCCGGTTATGATACAAATATTATATCCTTTATTTACTGCATATTTCAAAGCGTAGCCGTCGCGTACGTTCATTTTGCGCAGGAGTTCACCCTCTTCTGTAATAAGAATTTCATTATTTGTTAATACCCCGTCCACATCAAAAATAAAAGTGTGAATATCCCGGAATTTTTCGAGCTGATTCATAAAAGTAGTTATCAATTAATAGTTATCTGGCGCTTTTCTCCCAATCTCCTCGTCACTGATTATCCCTCCATTCATACACCCATTTTGCCTGGATTTGTTCTAAATGACCTTCGCTGCAATCTTCGCGTGCGCCTTCAAAATTAGGAATTTCCAGTACCCATTCGATCAAATCAGTAAAACGAATGCGATATATTTTACCTTCACCAAATTCATCGCCGAAACGATCGTATAATTTCATCGCAATATCCTCATAATCAGTCCAATTGATCGGTAAATTGTCAATATCTTCAAAAGCCATATTTATTAAGTTTAATGTTTAAAAGTTTGGAGTTTGGAAGTTTAGTTTATTTCAAACTTTACATTTCATATTTCAAATTTGTTAATGTTCGTGTCCAATGATTCTGGATTGATCCGGGATTTGCACTTCGATCACCGCCTCTTCATCCAAAATTACACATTGACAGCCCAGGCGCGACTCCACGCGAGGATTAATCGCTCGATCTATAAAATCTTCTTCTTTATCCGAAATTTCTTCCAAATATTCCTCACCCGCTTCGATATAGACGTGGCAAGTGCTGCACGCGCATACGCCGCCGCAATTATGATTCAAATGAATATCATTATCTTCAGTCACCTCCAGGAGCGAATAGCCTTCTTCCACATTTTCAACGGTAACAGGCTGTATATTTTTATCTTCAAAAGTAAATTTTACAGTGGCCATATAAAATCTTGTTATCGGTTATTAGTGATTACGTTAAATTCCGCTAATCATGAACCGAATTTTTCCGCAAATGTAGTTTTTGTCGTTCATTCAAACAACTACGTTTTGCATTAGTTTAGAATTATTCTAAACATTTATTATTGAAAAGGGATTTTAAAGATTTGTTTAATACTTTAATAATCCTTTTCTCAATTTTTCATCCAAGCCCGCATATACTAATAATTTTAATTCGCTGGAAGTCATATTCATCGCATTGGCAAAGCTGGTACGTAGGTCGGTCAAAGTGCTGGAGCCATCATAAATACGGATAACTTTATAAGATGAATGATTTTTATGAATCGTATCATGTTGATGTAATGTTAATAAAATTGGCAGCGGATTTTGATGCGCGATATAAAATAAATGAATGCCCACTTCACCTTGTAATAATTGCGATAGAGAATATCCTTCGGCTTTAATTTCGGAATTTTCTTTATTTATTTCGTATTGAATATCAAGTGCTTTTAGCAAAGTAGTGTACTGATCCATTAAATAATCAATTTCCCAATGCCCAAGCCCCGTGATCAATGATTGAAAACGAATCGTGATTTCCTCGGTTCGCCCGCGTAAAAAATCGCGTGCAGATAATAATAAAAAGACAACATTTAAAAAATGGTGAATAAAATCGGTTTGAATCGTATCAAATTGTACCGTCGAATATTGATAGGATTCTCGTATTTCCCGAAGGCCTTCTTCCTGGAACAAACGATCCCGAAAATGCTCCCGAACCACGCGATCGCTGCGTCGCGGCACAAGATGGCCATGCTTCAAACGCAGCGGCAATGCTGGCGCCTCGCGCATATAACGCTCCCGGAAACTCAGCATCATATCACGCAAATTATCTTTAGCTTCTACCACTTTATTTTTATAATCATAATATTGCCAATTAAGTTCGTTGCGCTGCGCCCCTCCGATCACAATAAATCCGTCATCTTCATTCAAATCTGTTTCCATCGTAGCAATTTCTCGTTCCAATCGTTCCACAGCATTTAGCAAACGCCCATAGAAAGCACGCCCGTGCTTCTCATCAGGCAATTCCGGCAACCATTCTTCTTCGATAGGATATAAAAATTCCAGCGGCTGAATGCGTGGATTCAATCGATTGTTTTCAAAAGTAATATCAAAAATAATGGGGCTATCCGAATTCGTAGAAACCAGTTGTTCCGCAGAAAGCGTCGTCAAATCGCGCTCGATCTGGCGCTTGAGTGCGCGGCCGCCCATGCGTGCATCGAAGCCGCGCCGCGCCACCCATTCCAACGCATCTTTGGAAATATTGAGAATCGTAGTGCGGCGCACAAAGCCATCGCGCTGAAGCAATTCGCGGATTTGCAAACGCGCAATATTAAGAATATGATCCAATTCTAAAGGATTGAAAATCAAGATTTCATCAATCCTGTTGACAAATTCCGGGCGGAAGAAATTTTCTACCGCTTTTCGATAAATTCCTGCTTCGCTTTCGGGGGAAGGATTAAATCCTAATTGCAATCCAATCTCGCGCGCACCAAGATTGGAGGTCATTATAATAATCGTATTAGAAAAATCTACCGTGCGTCCGAGGCTATCGGTCAGCCGACCTTCATCTAATAATTGTAATAACAAATCATGAACTTTGGGATGCGCTTTTTCGATTTCATCGAGCAACAGCACACCAAACGGGCGATAGCGCACTTTGCCTGTTAATTGCCCTTCAGGGTTATAAAAATCGCCAATCAATCTTTGCACCGCCGTCCCATCAATATATTCATTCATATCAAAACGCAAAAGCTGGTCTTCACTCCCCATTAAATAATTGCATAACACCTTGGCAGCCTGCGTTTTACCAACACCGGTTGGCCCAATAAACAGGAATGAACTGACGGGCTTCGAGCGATCTACTAATTTGGCTTTGCTCAAGTGAATAACATTCTCCAGGGCAGCAACGGCACGGGGTTGCCCCACTAATTCCTGGGCTAAAGCATTATGCACTGCTTGCCCGTCCAACTGCTCCCCGGCATCCAGCATTTGTTCTTTCAAGCCACTCAATACTTTAAATTCTTCGCGCACTTGTAAAGAATCAATTTTACTAAAACGATATTTAGTTGCCAGCAAGCGCAGCATTCGCACCATACTGCCGGGCATTGCCTGGTTGCGAAAGAAATTACGTTGTAAAGTAAATAACTCGTGAATAGCTTGAATCGTTATGATACAATCATGCGCTCGTTCTAATAATTTTCGTTGCTCCAACACAATCCTGGCGCTGGTTTCAGCAGCAGGTTCAGCGATTCTGATTACTTGAAATAAGTCGGCAAAACTTCTGTCTTTCTCTTGAACAACTTTCCATTCTTCGGGGGTAGCGATAAGAACTAATTGCAATTGGCGCTTTTCCAAATAAGGTTTGAGCACATCGCTCAGGGTCATATTCGTATTAGCAGATTTTCCAATACGTAATAAAGCTACCGAATTGTCTATCAGTATTTTATAAGATTTTTTTACTTCCTGGAGCGGATTTCTGACAAAGCTGATAATCGCCTCAAAACGTTTTTGCCACATCCCTTGAATGCTCATGCCCGATATAATTCGCGTCGGGTCGATATGCCATAATAATTCAGGATCGCCTTTTATTTTATTATAATATCCGCTTTGATAACGCCAGACCACCTCGTGCATCAGCGCGTGCTTGCCTACGCCTTCATCACCGACAATTACTAAAGGTGTATTTTCTTCCTGATATATAATATGATATATTTTTTCAATGAGTTCATCCTGATAAAATGCCCGACCCAATTCCGCCGGGTAGCGACTATTCAAATCAAAGCCGACTTTTTCGATCTCCAAAGAACCATCAAAATCAGCATCTTCGCGCAAACGCGTGAGAATCCAGCTGTTATCCAATATTTCATATTGAAATGGTCCGAAAGAAATATTAATATTTACATCAAGATGTGTAATAAATTCTCGATTCCCGGAATACAAAGCCTCCATATCAAAGTCTTCTCCCTGCTCTTTCTTGAGTTGGGGCAACAAGCGTTTGAGCACTTTTTCCGTCTTTTCACGCAATTCAAATTTATGAAATTCTCCTTCCCCTGCGATAAACATAAAATTATGAAGATTCGGCAAGCAAGCAAAAGTAAGCCCTTGCAGCATAAAGCTTGTGATGCCAAAGTCCCCCTTTACCTGGGTATCACCGCTGTGGAATTCATAATGAAATAATTGATAATCTTGTTCAGGATCAAACAAATACCAGAGCAATTGATCTGCATTCTGTCGCTCCAGCACAAAACCTTTGAAAAACTGCCGCACCTCGTCCTTAAGTCGAGCCAAGGCTAATTCTAATCTACGATGAGATGCTACCGGATGCCCTGTAAACAGTGGTCGTACGTGGTAGTAGGTTTGATTTTCTACCTTCGAGTTTTTGACCAGCACCGGTATTTTGAGGCGAACTAATGCCATGTATCAGATTACGCTTAAATTTTACTTTTGATAGCAATTCTTGCGAATAAATTCTTTTTTGTTAAGAACAGCTTCAAAGGAATAATGGAGTACTGAAATTTTGGAAAACTGGAAAAGATTGTGAACATTCCAATAGTCCCATTTATTTTAAGGGCTTTAAATTAGATACATTCGCTGAAAGCGCAAAGTAATTCAGATTGGAAATCAGACACTCGATTAATTATCTTTTTCAAACGGTATTTTAAGAATTAAAAGGCTCGCTAACCCAGTGTTGGCGGGCTTTTTCGTTTTTTGATGCGTTTTTTAACAAAAAGATGTTTACTTTTTGCGCAAAAAGTACCAAATTAGAAGTTTGATTTGGCTCAGTTTTGCCGCCAATTCTTTTATTTGAAAAAGCACCGACCCGTCATTATTGTCATTTTTAAATTTTTTTATCTAAGTAAAAAATTGAACAACAGGCAATTGTAAACGATTAACATTTGAACTGTATGTTAGAAGGATACTCGTTACCAGCGTTTAAGAAATACAAATTCCGCGAATTGAAGGTATATGACTCGACCGAGTGGCTGGCGGATAATAAGAAAAAATATCGGCAGGTATTTGATCGCTATGAAACATCATTTATCTACGCGGAGCTTTCTTTTTATAATAAATTATTCGATGAAGACGATTGGGAAATTGATGTGACGCTCAAGTGTTTTGCACTAAAAAAGGGTAAGAAAGAGCTATGCTCATTGCAGTTGAAGAAAAAAGTCAGCAAATATGATAGTGTTGTTTACATCCGCGAAGGCTGGGGCAACAAAAGCGAGGGTGCATTCTGGAAGCGCGGTACTTATTATTGGGAAGCCTGGATCGAGGGCGAAAAAGTGGCGACTAAATATTTTTATATAGAAGATGCCGGTAAAGATGCTTTGCCCGGTGAAAATGCTTATGTGCAGGTACAATCTTTACGTTTGTACGAAGGACCTTATGATGATGTCATTGAAGATGAACGTCTGTATTACAAGCGATTCAGTAGTGAAGAAACTCGTTATATTTATGTAGAAATTAGTCTTCATAATTTAAATATTACTAAGCCCTGGCAATGCGAATTATCTACTAAATTTTATAATGATGCCCGCGAACTCAAAGGCCAGGTGGTGCGTCTTCAGCGTATTGAAAAGCGAGATGATTTGATTAAAATCACTGCCGGATGGGGTTCTAATGTCAAGGGCTCCTGGCGACAAGATCGCTACAGCGCGGAAATTGTGTTTATGGATCGTTTATTGGCGATTATTCCTTTTGAAGTAAGCGAGGATTTTGAAGAAGGAATTGCAGGAGTACTGTTGCCTGATCGACAATCCACGATTGTGCTTTCGCCTGAAAATGAGGTGGCTCAAAGCTTTGAGCAGGTGATGGGGAAGCTCGATGCCTTGATTGGGTTGAACGACATCAAAGTGCAAGTACGCAATCATGCCAAGTATATTCAGTTTTTGCAATTGCGCAAGGAAAAAGGCTTTGAAGAGAAAGAAGAAATCAATGTACACTCTGTATTTATTGGCAATCCCGGCACAGGTAAAACTACTGTGGCTACGATGATGGGTAAGTTGTATCGAAAAATGGGCTTGCTGACGAAAGGCCACGTCCATGAGGTGGATCGGGTGGATTTGGTGGGTGAATATATTGGTCAGACCGCCCCAAAAGTAAAAGAAGCCATCGAAAAGGCGCGTGGAGGTGTCTTGTTTATTGACGAAGCCTACTCTTTGGCGCGTTCCAATGATGATAGCAAGGATTTTGGGCGAGAAGTAATTGAGATTTTGGTGAAAGAATTATCTAATGGCTCAGGCGATCTGGCAGTCATTGTGGCTGGGTATCCCAAAGAAATGAAGCATTTCTTGGATTCTAATCCTGGTTTGAAATCTCGTTTCAAATTATATTTTGAATTTCAAGATTACTTGCCGCAGGAATTGTCGCATATTGCTGAATATGCTTGTGTGGAAAAGAGCGTTAAGCTGACAAAAGAAGCCAGCGTAAAAGTGGATGAAATCATCGTAGAGGCATATCGAAAGCGCGATCGCACGTTCGGGAATGCCCGATTTGTCTATGATTTGATCGAAAAAGCCAAGATTAATCTTGGATTGCGCGTGATGTCGTCCACGAGTCCGCGTACTTTTGATAAAGAACATCTCGCTACGCTTGAATATGAAGATGTGGCTAAAATTTATGACCCATCTGCCCGCGAATTGCCTCATATTCCAGTGGATGAAGCGTTGTTGCAGGATTCGCTGAATGAGTTGAATCGCCTGATCGGTATGGACAAGATCAAGGCGCAGATCAATGAATTGGTGCGTTTGGTGCGTTTTTACAGAGAAACAGGCAAAGATGTACTCAATGGATTCTTTTTACATACCGTTTTTGTTGGTAATCCGGGTACCGGAAAGACAACGGTAGCAAGGATTCTGACCAAAATTTATAAGGCCCTTGGAGTGCTTGAGCGCGGGCACATGGTGGAAACCGATCGTCAAGGATTAGTGGCCGGTTATGTTGGACAAACAGCAATTAAAACTGCTGAGAAAGTGGACGAATCGCTTGGCGGTGTTCTATTTATTGATGAGGCTTACGCGCTTTCGATGAATACGGGCGGCGGCCACGGCGATTTTGGAGACGAAGCCATTCAAACTTTGCTCAAGCGTATGGAAGACCATCGGGGTCAATTTTTTGTTTTTGTTGCCGGCTACCCCGATAATATGGAAGCATTCATGAAAGCCAATCCCGGCTTGAGTTCTCGCTTTGATAAAATTCTGAAATTTGATGATTATACTCCGGAAGAGCTGAGTCAGATTGCTTTGTTGATGCTCTCCGAACAAGGGATTGTACCGACGCCGGAAGCAGCGGATTATTTGAAAAAATACTTAGCTTTTGTGCATGATTATCGGGATAAATATTTTGGCAATGCCCGCTCTGTGCGCAGCATCGTCATGGAAGCGATCAAGAATCAGAATCTACGCTTGTCCGCTACGCCGATTGAAGAACGCGATCATACTTCCACACAAATTTTGACGATAGAAGATGTCAGCAATTTTAAATTGGATAAAAACGAAGGCATTTTCACTAAGAAAAGCATTGGTTTTCAGCGGAATAGCAGTAGTGGAGGAGAAGTAGCCGGTAGCAGATGATATAATATTGATGTAATAAAAATATACTATTATTTAGTGTACAATTTTACATTATTTTTTCTTGTTATTTACTATTTTATCAAATTCCTCAAACACTTCTTTTCGCCCATATTTGCTGCAAATCGGGCATTGATAAGGATTGTGGCCACGAGCCGGACAGTATTGTCGGCCAAAGTAAATGATTTGTAAATGTAATTTATTCCAGGTTTCTTTTGTAAAAGTTTTTTTCAAATCTGCCTCGGTTTTCTCAACATTTTTGCGATCACTTAGGCCCCAACGCCAGGCCAGGCGATGGATATGTGTATCTACTGGAAAAGCCGGATGCCCAAATGCCTGACTCATCACCACCGAAGCGGTCTTATGTCCAACACCAGGCAGGGCTTCCAACTCCTCAAATGTTTGTGGCACTTGACCTTGATATTTATTTACTAAAATTTCTGATAAGCCTTTAATTGCTTTTGATTTACTCGGGGACAAACCGCAGGGTTTAATAATCTCACGGATTTCCTCTACATCTAATTGGCTCATAATGATTGGATTGTCGGCGCGCGCAAAAAGGGTAGGCGTGATTTGATTGACGCGCTCATCGGTACATTGCGCCGACAGCACTACTGCCACCAATAAAGTATAAGGGTCGGCATGCTCAAGCGGGATAGGCGTTTCGGGGTACAATTCATCCAGAATTCTGGCGATATCAGCGGCTTTTTCTTTTTTAGTCATTACATTTCATTTATTTTCTGATTACCCAATACTAAATACGAGTTAAAATTTTTAAATAAAATCTTTACATAAATTTAAATAAAAAGCTGCTCGGCCTCGGCACGAACAGCTTTTTTCTTACAAATTGTTAAACTTGTTTCAGCCAACATTACCATCATCTATGCGGAAAGAAACATTACAAATGACTCCAAAAGTAGTCACCTTGCCATCTTTTACGTGCGCTTTAATATCTTTTACATACACCGAATCAACATTGCGAACAGTTTTTGATACTTCCTTTACTACTGCATGAATAGCATCATCAATGCTTTTTTCGGAAGAACCAATCACTTCGATTACTTTTACGATAGCCATAATATTATAATTTTAGAGGGTTATAAAAAAAAAAACTTAACGGCTTGAATATAAATCATTTTGACGAGAAAATTAAATGTAATTTTCATATTATGGCTTGAATTTTACACTTCAAATCCTTCTTCTTCCAAAATTTTACCATTTAAACAACGAATAATCCGCGCCGGAAAATGCTCTAAAATACGATAATCGTGGGTAGCAAAAAGTACCGAAGAATTATTTTGCGAAGCTAATTGCCTCATTAACAACAAAATATCATCGCTGGTTTCAGGATCAAGATTACCGGTGGGTTCGTCAGCGACAATTAACGCAGGTTTATTAAGTAAAGCACGAGCGATCACCACGCGCTGTTGCTCTCCGCCGGAGAGTTCATGCGGCATTTTGTACAATTTATCTGATAGCGCAACTTGCTCCAGCACTTCATTGATGCGGCGTTTGATACTTTTTTCATCGCGCCAGCCGGTAGCATCCATCACAAAACGAAGGTTTTGATCTACTGTCCGGTCAATCAGGAGATTAAAATCTTGAAAAACAATACCCAATTTTCGTCGAAGCAAAGGAATCGAGCGCCGATCAAGCTTTGTCAGGTCATGCCCTGCTACTTCGCCTTTGCCTTCGGTGAGGGGAAGCGCCGCGTACAAGGTTTTGAGCAAACTGGATTTGCCGCTGCCGGTTTTGCCAATGAGATAAGTGAATTCGCCTTTGGCGATTTTCAAATTTACATTTTGCAAGATCAAAACTCCTTGCTGATAAATATTAACATCCTTGAGTTGGACGATGAAATTTTGCATGAGCAGATTTTCACTTTCAAATTGCCCAAAAATAGTATTTATCTTTGGAATTTCTACAAATAACAAAGTGGTGAGCTGAAAGATTAGTTGAGTTTGGATGTAATATTTTAGTAAATAAATATCATATAATGAAAGAAGCAAAAATAAAAATAGCTGTTATTCAACATAAACCGACTTTTCTAAACCTGGAAGCAAGTTTACAAAAAGCAGAACAATATATCATAGAAGCTGCTTCGGAAGGCGCACAACTCATCGCTTTTGGCGAAACCTGGCTTTGTGGCTACCCATCTTGGCTCGACTACTGCCCGGAAATGGGAATGTGGGATCATGAACCTACCAAACAAGTGTTTCAGCAAATGCACGAAAATGGTGTGGAGGTAGGAGAGGAGGTGACGAAGAAACTAGGTGGTTTGGCGAGAGAAAACCAAGTGATTATTGGCATTGGCGTGAATGAAGTGGTACGGAGAGGCGCTAATCAAGGTACTATTTTTAATAGTTTTTTGTTGTTTAACCAACAAGGAGAACTCGTTATCCACCATCGAAAATTGATGCCCACTTACACCGAAAAACTGCTCTACGGCACAGGTGATGGTTTTGGCTTGCGCACTGCTCAAACACCTTTTGGCAATATCGGTGGACTGATTTGCTGGGAACATTGGATGCCGCTCACGCGTCAGGCGATACACTTGGCTGGAGAGCATATTCACTTAGCGCTGTGGCCAAAAGTACACGAGATGCATCAAGTGGCAAGTCGACATTACGCTTTTGAAGGTCGATGTTTTGTAATTGCAATCGGTCAAATATTGCAAGTGAAGGACTTACCAAGCGTATTAAAACTTCCTGAGGATTTACAAAATCAACCGGAGCATTATTTGCTGAATGGCGGGAGCTGCGTCGTTGCTCCGAATGGAAAATATTTATTAGAACCGCAATTTGATCGGGAAGCAATTTTATATGTTGATATTTCTGATTTAATGCAAACCTACCGTGAGCGTATGACTTTGGATGTGACAGGGCATTATAATCGGAAGGATATATTTAGTTTTGAAGTTAATAATAGTGTAAAAAGCAGGATTTGACATTGGGCTACGCCCAGCATTTACAGCTCAAGTATCGTTGTTTGGGAAATAAAAATTCAGTAGCGATGAAAATCAAACACTTCCAAACCTTGTTATTCTTGACTTGTACTTTATTATTTCAGTTATTTCCAATTGTTTTTAAGGCTCAATCTACTGATTTTACAAGCTTTCGAGGCGGGCCACGTCACCCTGGCTATTATCAAACAAAAGCAGTACACCACAGCCCACGCTTGAAATGGAGTTTCAAAACCGAAGGCAGCGTACAATCTGCGCCTGCTATTAAAGATAATATGATATTTTTTGGTAGTGCCGATGGCAATTTTTATGCTAATGATTTACAAACAGGGAAAGAAAAATGGCATTTCAAAACCAATGCTTCTATAGCTTCTTCCCCATCTGTAATGGGCAATGTGGTCTATTTTACAAGTCGGGATCAGCATTGTTATGCTGTCGATATAAAAACTGGTAAATTGATTTGGAAATTTCATCTTGGCAAAGAGCTTCCATACGATTGGGCATTTGATAATATCATTTCTTCGCCGACAATTGCTGGCGCAATGCTTTATGTGGGAAGTGGAGATGGATATGTTTATGCGCTTGATAGCAAACAAGGAAAAATAAAATGGAAATTTAAAACGCAAGGAAGAGTGCGTAGTTCAGCAGCAGTTGATAATAATATTCTTTATATCGGCGATACCGAAGGTTATTTTTATGCGCTGAATGCTGCAAATGGGCAGAAAATATGGGCGTTTGAGACAGAAGGTGTAAAATTTAAAAATGAAGACTGGGGCTTCGATCGAAAAGCGATTATCTCTTCACCTGTACTGACCGATGAATTGGTCATTTTTGGTTGTCGCGATGGCTTTATGTATGCGCTTGATCGCAAAAGTGGACAGCAAGTTTGGCGTATGGATCATAAAGTGTCCTGGGTGATGTCTTCTCCTGCTATCGCAAATGGAAAGGTTTTTGTAGGTTCGTCCGACGGGCAGTTTGTGCAAGCAGTAGATTTAAAAAATGGACAAGAACTTTGGCGATTTAAAGTGACCGCTCCTGTTTGGTCTTCTCCGACGGCGGCCGAAGGCATTGTCTATATTGGTTGTGCAGACAATAGACTTTACGCTTTGAATGCTGAAACGGGTGAAAAAATCTGGCGTTTTCGTACCAATGCGCGTATTTTGGGTACACCGATAGTAGCTGACGGATTGGTATATTGTGGCAGTGATGATGGCTATTTATATGCGATTACAGGCGATAGCCAAGCCGATCCTGCTTATACACTGCCAGAAAAAGCTGTTTTTTGGAAGGAAAGCACAACAAAAGGGCTGGCAAATACTTTTGAAAATTATATCAAAGATTATTTAAATGGCGAAGGATATACCGTTTTGGATACCAATATTTTAGAAGATTTTCTGCGGAAGCGAATCCAAGATCATAAACCAAGTGTAATAGTTTTTCCAACGCAATTAATTCCTGCCTCTGTCGCTATTGATTCTGTTAATACACCTTTGATTCGCCAATATTTGAATGCAGGAGGAAAGGTGGTCTTGTTGAATGCCCTGCCGACTTTGGTTTATGTGTACGATCCTGCTACCGGGCAACCTGTTGCAATTAATTTTTCAAAGATGGAACCGATTTTTGATATTCAATACAATGGGAATGATACGCGCGGACACGGCGGTACCTACTACGCAGGAGTGACAGAAGAAGGAAAAAAATGGGGTTTGCGAGGCGGATGGCTCAATCGCTGCTGTTCAGTCAATCCAGATCAGGTCTCTACTGTACTTGCTACCGACGAACGTGGTAATGCCAGCGCTGGGGTGAAAAATTATGGCGGAAGAGAAGGAACAGGATTAGTACAGTTGCGATATGTGCCGGAAACCTTGTCGGATATGGCGTCTTTGCTAGCTGCTATTGAGTTCGGATTGTAATAATAATCACCTAATTATTCGGAAAACCGGGCGTCATTTGCAATAAATGGCATCCGGCTTTTTGCTTTATGACAACAATTTGACTGCTGTTTTATGACAAAACAGTAGATTGGATGTACTTTTGTACAAAATATGCCAATATGAAAAAGATTTATATTATCGCTGGAGTCATGGTTGTCGCTGCTATCGCTTTACTGATGAGCACGGCAAAGGATGTAAGTACTTACGGAACTTTCGCAGAGGCGACTCAAACCGAGCAAAAAGTAAAAATTGCCGGACAGCTTTCCAAAGACAAAGAAATGTATTATAATCCTGAAGAAGATCCCAATTATTTCAGTTTTTATATCAAGGATAGCAAGGGAGATGAGCGCAAAGTCGTATTGCTGGCGAGCAAACCCCAGGATTTTGAATTGTCAGAGCAAATTGTGGTCACGGGCAAGATGAAAGGAGATGAATTTGTCGCGACCGACTTATTAATGAAATGCCCATCTAAATATAAAGATGAGGAAATTTATATCAAAAGCGAAAAGGAAGGGTGATTGGATAATGGGGCGATTGGGGCTTTTGAAATACTTCCTATTCGCTATAATTAAATAAAATGGAGCAAATTCAATATATCGGTGAGCATTTATTGCCAGGCCAAATCGGGCATTTTGCAATCGTGTTGGGCTTTGTAGCGAGCTTGACAGCAGCGGTGGCGTATTTTTTTGCTACTCAAAGATCAGAAACCTCGGAATTTGAATCGTGGCGGCGTATCGGCCGGGGCGCATTTATCGCGCATGGTGCAGCAATATTTGCTATAATCGGTGTGATTTTTTATGTAATGGTAAATAAATATTATGAATATCAATATGCCTGGGCGCACGTATCAGATGAGTTGCAATTTAAATATGTTTTTGCAGCCTTTTGGGAAGGACAGGAGGGAAGCTTCTTATTGTGGATGTTTTGGCATGTTATTCTGGGTATTTTGCTGATTATCAGTGCAAAAGAATGGGAATCGCCCACGATGGCGGTGCTGGCGCTCGTGCAGGTTTTTATCAATTCCATGATTTTGGGTATTTATTTCTTTGGTGTAAAGATCGGGGTTAACCCAACTTTATTGCTCCGTGATACGATGGACGCGCCTATTTTTGCTAATGCAGATTATGTAAGTTTAATAAAAGGTAATGGTTTGAATCCATTATTACAAAATTGGTGGATGACCATTCACCCGCCGACCTTGTTCTTTGGGTTTGCTTCTACCACGATTCCATTTGCTTACGCGATTGCAGGGCTTTGGACAAAAAAACACAATGAATGGCTCAAGGCAGCGATGCCCTGGGCGTTGATGAGCGCAGCGATTCTGGGTACAGGCATTGTGATGGGTGGCGCTTGGGCTTATGAAGCTTTGAGTTTTGGTGGTTATTGGGCTTGGGATCCTGTCGAAAACATGTCGCTGGTACCTTGGTTAATTCTAGTAGGCGGTATTCATACTAATTTGATTGCAAAAAGCACAGGCCATTCAGTAAGAAGCACTTATGTATATTACATTCTTTCATTTTTACTAATATTATATTCTACATTTTTAACACGAAGCGGTGTATTGGGTGAAACTTCGGTTCATGCTTTCACAGAAATGGGCTTGGAAACGCAATTGGTTTTATTCATTCTGTTTTTCTTAGGTTTATCAGCTGTTTTGCTGGCAATGCGCTATCGCCAAATTCCTACTCCTGCAAAGGAAGAACCAACCGCCTCCAAAGAATTCTGGATGTTTATAGGTACATTAATATTATTATTTTCTGCTTTAATTATTACTGCTTCTACCTCTTTACCTGTTTATAATAAAATTATGCAGCTGTTCGACCCTTTATTTGAAGGGCGTGTAATTACAGACCAGGTGACGCATCATAATAAATATCAACTTTGGATAGGCGTATTTATTTGGCTGCTGACAGGCATTACACAATATTTACGCTTTCGTGAAATTAATTTTACAAAACATTTACGTAAATTTTCAATTCATACCGGCATCGCTTTAGTGGTTTCAATCGCATTAACTTTCCTTATAACCCAATGGATTCAGGCGAAAGCATGGCAATATTGGTTATTATTATTTTCAGGGATTTTTACAGCGATAGCAAATCTTGATTATATTATTACATATTTGAAAGGTAATTTAAAAATTGGCGGCTCAGCATTGTCGCACTTGGGCTTTGGATTAATGATTATTGGCATCATGGCTTCCGGACTAAATAAACAATATATTTCTTCTAATCCTTTTGTAATGAATGGAATTATTGAAGGGGCTGATGATGAAAGCATGGAGCGCAATATCCTTTTATTTAAAGGCTCAACCACGTTAATGAGTGGTTATGAAGTGACTTATACCGAAGATACCCTGGTGAATTTTACGCGAACATTTACTGTTAATTATAAACGACGTAATAAAGAAGGTAATATTATTGAAGAATTTAATTTATATCCAAATATTTTATACGATAAATCATTTACTAAAATTGCCGCGTCTAATCCTTCGACCAAACAATACTGGAACAAGGACGTGTTCACGCATATCCGCTCGCTGCCACAAGTAGAAATTGATATGGAATTCCGCCGACAGCGCGAGGACAGCCTTCATTATCGTTTATATGAAGCGAATATTAATGAAACATTTAGTTTTTATGATACGGTTCAGATCAAAGATCAAGATACATTTGTTTTGAAGCGTTATGATGTACAGGTTGAAAAAATTAATTATAATCCGAGTAATAATGATTATGAACCGCAACAAGGTGATGTAACAATCGGCGCAAGCATTATCATAAAACGAGAAGACGAAGATAGTACTTATATCGTAGAACCCATGCTGGCCGCGCGTGGGCAGTTAGTTTACAGCTATCCGGTACAAATTAATGATTTGAGTACAAAACTGCGGTTAAATGATGCAATCTTTAATAGGGCTTTTATATTTGATGGACAATTAAATTATAAAGAATATAATTTAAAGCAAGGTGATAAAGTAATAATGGGCGACCTGGAAATTGAACTAATGCAATTAGTCCCTCGCCCAGAACATCCTGATTATCAGCCACAACAAGGCGATATTGCGCTTGGTGCTATGCTAAATGTAAAGACTAAGGATGGCAAAACTTATTTAGTAAAGCCGATTTATTTAATTAGAGGAAGCCAGGGATTGGGCATCAAGGATGTAATAAAAGAACTTGGTTTGAATGTTGGTTTTTCAAAATTTGATCCGGCGACCGAAACTGCACAGTTTTTCATGGCACAAGCGGAGCAGCCAAAGGATTTTCTAGTGCCAATAGAGATTGCCACCGATTCGCTGCGTTCGGATTATATTGTATTGGAGGCGATTGAATTTCCTGGTATTAATTTTTTCTGGATTGGTACGACGCTTATGATGATTGGATTGACAGTCAGTATGTTATATCGTATTCGTCAAAAATATGCTATTAACGGGTAATGATATCAAGTGATAAATAATCAATGGTCAATCATATTAATTGGTGCGGGAAATGTCGGGCATCATCTTGGTAAACGGCTGTATGAGAAAGGTTTACATATTAAACAAGTATTTAGTCGTACTAAAGAAAAAGCCCAAGCCTTAGCAGCTGAAATCCAAGCAGAAGCGCTTACGAATCTTTCCAAAATTGATCCCAATGCCGATCTATATATCCTTGCTATTCACGATGACGCTATTCCTGAAGTAGCATCTCAACTGTCTCTAAATCAAAAGCTTATAGTACATACTTCAGGAAGCACGCCTTCTACTGTTTTACAGCCTTATGCGCAGCGATTTGGAATTTTTTATCCCTTGCAAACTTTTTCTATTTCAAAAGAGGTTGATTTTGAGCAAATTCCAATTTGTATTCATGCCAATAATAAAGAAGATATAATATTCTTAGAAAATCTTGCAAAAAAAATCAGCCCGAAAGTATATCGTATTAATGACGAGCAGCGCGCTATACTTCATGTGGCTGCGGTCTTTGTAAATAATTTTACAAATCATTTATTTCAAATTGGATATAATATTTTAGAAAAAGAGAATTTGTCTTTTGATTTATTACGCCCACTCATTCTCGAAACAGCAGAAAAAATTCAAGAACATCCACCGGCTGAAATGCAGACAGGGCCTGCCATTCGTGGCGATGAAGCAACGATTGAACGACATTTATTATATTTAGAAAAATTCCCGGAATATCAATCTTTATACGAATTGTTAACTAAAAGCATTAAAAAACCATAAAATTCGACATCACAACATCACAATATCACAACATGAGAATCATCGGTTACATCGAACATCCGGTTTTGAAGATCACCGTTTTTAAAATGGATAATAAAATTTCGATCAAATTTGAATCGGGATTATACGAGCAAACCTATAAATTTCGCTCAGGCGATACAATTTCTAATCTGGGTGATGTCAAAAAATAATAGATAATACTTTCTGTGAAAGCGTGTTACAAATATTGAATCAAATGCATATGATTAAAAACCAAGCGATGGAAAGAACGTTGCCACAGGAGGAGCGCGAAGAATTTGAAGAAATTATTTAGTTGTTTGTTATCCCCGGAAATTATTGCAAATCGACAACTTTTTTGCAATTATAATGTTTCGCTGTCAAAATATTATATTATGTTCGGATTATTTAAAAAGGATAAGGTCAAGGAATTACAAAAGCATTATCAAAAGCTGATGGAGGAAGCTATGCATATCCAACGCAATGGTGATATAAAAGGGTACGCTTTGAAAGTAGCAGAGGCAGAGGAAATTATGAAAAAGATCGAAGAAATACAGCAACAGAAAGCTTAGTCGTGATTTCCTTTTCCATTTGAAGCAATTTTATTAACTTGTTCTTCTTCCTGATGCCATTGCAGTAAATAATTTTTTATAAAACCCGACATTACTTCCAATCCTCTTTCAAAATGATGATTGTTATTAATAATAATATCGGCTTCATCTTGATAGGGCTGAATATATTTTTCATAAGTCGGCAAAACATGATGTTGATAGCGATATAGCACATCATCGATTGGGTAGTTGCGTTCCACCTGGTCGCGGCGGATGCGTCGAATTACTTTCAGATTTTCTTTGGCGTGTAAATAAACTTTTAAATCCAGCAGTTTTCGTACTTTTTTGAAATGTAATACAAAAATGCCTTCCACAATAATAATAGGCGCCGGATGAAAAATGAGCATATTAGGAATGGCTTCTAAATTATTAAATGTGTACTCTTCGCGGGTCACGGTTTCCCCTTCCAATAATTTTTTTACATCCTGTATAAATGCCTTTTTATCAATCGATTTGGGAAGATCAAAATTATGAATGCCTTGCTGATCAGCTTCTTGTTCATAAATCGGGCGATAGTAATCATCTTGTGAGATCACACAAATGTCGGCTTCGTCGAATTTCGACTTTAATTGCCGGATAAACGAAGTTTTCCCCGAGCCGCTACCCCCGGTAATGCCAATAATAAAGCGTTTCATGCTGATTGGTATTTCCGGGACATAAAGTTACACATTTTGCTTGCAGAAAAAGGATAAGTTTTTACTTTTTAACCGCTTATGTCATGTAAATTGTATCTTGCGCCTTGTTTTTCTTACTTTTGGAACGTTTTGCAAACTTTAAACAAGGGCATATTATTATGATGGATATTTTACGGGGCTTCTCGGAATCGTAGTGATGCTGGGCATTTGCTACTTATTGAGCAATAATCGCAAAGCCATTGACTGGAAATTGGTACTCATCGGATTGGCATTACAATTTGTTCTGGCCGTGTTGATTCTTCAGGTCGATTTTGTTCGGAAAGGATTTGATTTTGTTTCCAGTTTTTTTGTGGTGTTATTAGAATTTACAGAAGCAGGTTCAGATTTTATATTTGGAAAATGGCCCGATAATGCCAAAATTTTTACTGGTGCAGAAGATAGTCCTCAAATTTTTGAAGTGGGCTACGTTTTTGCGATCAAGGTGCTTCCTACCATTATATTTTTCTCGGCTTTATCTTCTTTATTATATTATCTCGGTATTTTACAATTGATTATTAAAGGTTTTGCTTGGGTGATGGCTCGTACCATGCGCATTACAGGTGCGGAAAGCCTGGCCGCCGCAGCCAATATTTTTATTGGACAAACCGAGGCGCCTTTAGTCGTAAAGCCTTATTTGGAGGGGATGTCGCGCTCAGCGTTATTATGTTTGATGGCTGGTGGCATGGCGACTATCGCAGGTGGTGTGTTTGCGGCTTATGTTGGCTTTTTGGGAGGTGATGACCCAGTGGCGCAGCAACAGTTTGCCACGCATTTGCTTACAGCGTCTATTATGTCGGCGCCCGCGGCGATTCTTGCTGCCAAAATGCTTTATCCTGAAACCGAAGAAAAAGATTTGGAGAAGCAAAAATTGGATATACCGAGGCAGGATGTGGGTAATAATGTGTTGGATGCTATCTCGCGCGGCACGACCGATGGCATTCGGCTGGCGGTCAATGTGGGTGCGATGTTGCTGGTATTTACTGCTTTTATTGCCATGCTAAATTATATTTGCTCCCATTTTATAGGAAGCTGGACAGGACTCAATGATTACGTGGCAACCAGCACTGGCGGTATGTTTACATCTTTTAATATTGAATATATACTTGGTATTTTATTCTCTCCGATTGCATGGCTGATCGGTGTACCCTGGCAGGATTCTATGCTAGTCGGTCAAGTCTTAGGATTGAAAACTACGCTTAATGAATTTTTTGCATACGCTGCTTTGGATAATATTCAAGGACAAATCAGTGAAAAATCGGTTATCATTGCTACTTATGCTTTATGCGGCTTCGCCAATTTTGCTTCTATCGGCATTCAAATCGGAGGTATCGGCGCGATCGCTCCGGGGCAGCGCAAAAACCTGACCGAATTGGGCATCAAGGCGCTTATTGCAGGTACGATTGCTTGTTTTTTAACGGCAGCTATCGCGGGAATGCTTTTGTAGAGTTTTGTTAATCAATGTTTTAAAAATATAGATAATTTAAAATATTATATCTGTTTAAAATTTTATAACGCTTTTTTCATTAAGTCCTCGCTGTAAGTTTTACTGATGGGAATAAGATGTTGACCTATCTTTAATTGATGACGATCAACCCACTCAATGTGTTGAAAAGCAACGATATATGATTTATGTACACGTATAAAATCTTGCGCTGGCAATAGTGCTAATGCTTCAGGAATGGTCATGCGGGCGAGAATTTTTTTATTATTATGTAAATGAAAATTGACATAATTACCTTCGCTTTGTAAAAACAAAATATCGGCTATTCCTATTTTATGTTGAATGGAGCCGCTTTTTATGAAAACAAAGTCTTGTTTTTCAGTTGATTGTGCGGTTTGTTCAGAAAGTGTTTTATTTTTTAAATTAAAAAGTTCGTGCGTTTTATTTACTGCCGTTAAAAAACGAGAGAATTCAATTGGTTTGAGCAGATAATCGACAGCATTAAAATTATAACTTTCCACAGCATAATCACTATATGCAGTTGTGAAAATCACCATTGGCTTCGTTGTGAGCGATTGTAAAAAATTCATTCCATTAATATCGGGCATTTGAATATCAAGAAAAATTAAATCAATCTGATTTTTTTGTAAATAATCCAGGGCTTGTATTGCATTGCGAAATGTAGCATCCAATTGTAAAAATGGCACTTTTTCACTATGGACTCGGATCACTTCCAGCGCAAATGGCTCATCATCAATAGCAATACACTTTATCATAATTGTATCATTAAATGAGCAGTAAAATAATTTTCCTGATGGTCGATATTTAATTCGTATCGATTTGGATATAATAATTCTAATCGCCTTTTTACATTTTGCAAACCCAAGCCAGATGCCGATTCTTCCTGTTGCGTTCGATGTGCATTAATTGTATTTTGAACAGTGAAAAACAATTGATTATCAAGTACTTTTAAATTAATTAAAATCTCGGTTTTTCCTTTAAATGTCAAGCTATGTTTAAATGCGTTTTCGACAAATGGAATCAAAAGCATAGGCGCGATTTGTTTATGAATGGTTTCACCATCTTGTTCAAATTTTATAATAATATTATCTTCTGGCGTAATGCGTAATCGTTGTAGTTTGATAAAGGTCTGAATATAAGCAATTTCCTTATCAAGTGTAACAAAATCTTCATTACTTTCATACAGCATATAGCGCATTTGCTGCGCAAGTTTGGCGATGCCTTCAGCGGTGCGTTCACTATTATCGGCAAGTGCCATCCCATACAAATTATTTAATGTATTAAATAAAAAATGCGGATGCACCTGTGCTTTTAAAAATTTTAATTCCGTAATTAATTTTTCTTCTATTAATTTTTTCTGCAAGTATTGATTATGAATCCAATCTTTAGCAAAGCGATAGGTAAATGCCAATCCTAAAAACAAAGGATAAAGACGAAGATTAATATTTAATAAATGCCTGAAATTATTAGGTCGGACGCCATCGGGGTATATTACCTGACCTCTATATTGTAAATAAATCGTATTCATTAACATTTCCAAACCAAAAGTAACAGAAATAAATAATATTAATAATCCTATAAAAGCCCACCATTTCCGACGTGCTAACCACTTGGGAATCAGTAAGAATGCAACGCCATAAAAAAGTAATGCTTTTATAATATTGCCCAAGGAAAGTAATATTACAATTTGTCGATCATAAAAACGAATCAATTCAATACGGTCATTTTTTTTGATATTCAGAAACGATAATATCTTTTGAAAAACGTTGATCAGGTGGTGTAAGAATGGTACTATCTGTAACCGTTTCCTTTTGCATAATGGCCTCTTTTCCAATATAATTAACAGTTACGACTGAGCTATCCAGTGGAATACCTTGATTACCAATGCCTTCCGTGATTGCGGTTACGATTCTTACGTCATTAAGGGAGTTTTGGAAATAACTCCAAGTAATGAGTATCCAAAATAATAAATGCAAAACAAACTCGAAATACTTACGCATTATGATGATTCATTTCCTGAATATTTATTAAAAATAATAATTCTTTCTGACACTTACGAAGTGTTTGTGACAAACGCTTTTTTTGATGTTATGAATATTATCATTTCAGGGACGAAAGCTTTCAAAACATAAAAACCTGTTTTCATCACAAAACCCGGATGCCTTATCCCGTTTGCTTTTTATTCTCATTATGCCAACTTAATTTTCAGAAAAAATAAAAATATTATGAAAAGAGTATCATTTGTACTGTTATTATTATTTGTTTTTACAAGCGTGTTTACACAGGAGATAATAAAACCCGGCATGGGGCAAAAAATTGATAATTATCTTCAAAAAGCCAGGGATAATGGCTGGACTGGCTCGGTTTTGGTTGCTCAAAAAGGCGACATCTTGCTGGCGAAAGGCTATGGCTTTGCTGATAAAGAATCAAAACGGTTACAAACATCAGAAACGGTTTTTTCGATTGGCTCCATCACGAAACAGTTCACAGGTGCAGCAATTCTCAAACTGGAAATGCAAGGTAAATTAAGCACGAATGATTTAATTACTAAATATTTTAAAAATGTGCCGGAAGATAAAAAAAATATTACATTACATCATTTACTTACGCATAGCGCCGGTTTTAGAGGTGCTATTGGCGATGATTATGATGCTATTAGCACCCAGGATTTTACAGCGCTTGCAATGAATTCGCCTTTACTTTTTAATCCTGGCGAACGATATGAATATTCCAATGTTGGTTATAGTTTATTGGGTATTATCATTGAGCAAGTTTCCGGTAAAAATTATGAAACATATTTATATGATAATATTTTCAAGCCTGCTGGCATGGAAAAAACGGGCTACCTGCGCCCAAAATATAATAAAGAACAATTGGCAGTGGGTTATCGGCAAGGTGAACGTTGGGGTACAGCGCTTGACCGGCCGTGGCGCGAGGATGGCCCGGGCTGGCATTTGCGTGCGAATGGTGGCATCCTTTCTACCGTTGGCGATATGCACAAATGGGCATTGGCTTTGAAAAATAATACCGTGCTATCTGCTGCCGCAAAAGAAAAATATTTTACACCGCATATCAAAGAATATGAAGATGGTAATTCTTATTATGGTTACGGCTGGGTCAATCAGAAATCACCCTACAACACTACTCAAATCTGGCATAACGGCGGCAACGGTGTTTATAATGCCTTCATGGGCATGGATTTGGATGAGGATATAAATATTATTGTTTCGAGTAATATTTCAGGTAAAATTTCTGATGATTTGGCGATGCGCATTAATGATATTTTGCATGGTCAATTCCAGGAATTGGATGCGAAGCTCATAGCGCAATATCAAGGTGTTTACCAATTGGCTTCCGGCTCTAAAATTCAGATTCATTTTAATGAGAATAATGAATTAATTACAGCATTTGAAGATGCGGACGCCGTAAAATTATTAATTGGTAATAATGATAATGAAGAGTCTTGTAAAATTTGTCAAGAATATGATAATCGTACGAAAGATATTTTGGAAAAAGTTTTGAATAATGATTTTTCAGCTTTGGCAAAAGCCAGGGGAGAGCCAGAGGAAGAAGTGCAGCCGCGTGCCGCGCCATTCTGGAATGCGCAAAAAGAAATGTTTGGTAAGGTCAATAAAATAAAGTCACTTGGCACTTTTAAGCGCCCGCAAGCCTGGATTAGTTTTGCGAAAATTGAATTTGAAAAACAGCCCTTGTTCCTGATGTATATTTGGGAAAATGATCAACTGATGGGTGTAAGGGATATGCCAATCCTGGATAAAGTATTTGAAAAAGAATCAGATACGAAGTTTTTTTCTCCAAGCAATAGCAAAACCTTGACTTTTGAAAAAAGTAAAAACGGGAAAATGCAAATAAAAATAGGCAAGAACGAGAATAGCGTGGTGGCTGAAAAGGTCAAGTAATATTTTTATAATAATTCAATTTTAATCAGAGAGTAGCGCCAATAATGGTCGGCTGCTCTTTTTTATCCAAAAAAGGGAGGGAATAGTCGAGAAAAAATGCGCGATGTTTGTTTTACTATTAAATTTGGATACAAATTCGTAAATTCGATGTTTGACAAAAAGCAAATAATCAACTACGCTGCAAAGCAGGTAAAAAAACAATTTATGAGCGAAGATATCAAGCAGGAACGGTCGAAACACGCCGACAGTGTCATTCGCAACCACATGCTCATCGGAATGGGTGTTGGATTTATCCCATTGCCCTTGATGGATGTACTGGCCGCGGGCGCAGTGCAATTGGACATGATCCGTCAATTATGTAAAGTTTTTGATGTAGAATTCAAAGAAAATCAAGGTAAAGCAGTGATTTCTGCTTTGACAACTTCTATTCTGACCAAAATGGGCGTGCGCAGTGCGCTGAAGCTGATTCCCGGAGTTGGTACGATCATTGGCGGGGTAACTCTGGCAGTGTTTAATGGCGCTTCAACCTATGCATTGGGTGAAGTTTTCAAAAAACATTTTGAATTGGGCGGTACAATCCTTGATTTTGATGTAGAGCGCGTGAGAAGATCGTACAAAGAGAAATTTGAAAAAGGCAAAAAAGTTGCGGAAGAATTGAGAAAAGAAGAAGTAGCCAAAAAAGCCAAAACCGCAGCGCCTAAAGGTGATCCAGAACCTGCGGCTGCCGATCAAAGCAAAGTGATCGAACGTATCAAGCAATTGGCAGACATGAAAGAACAAGGCATTATCTCGGCAGAAGAATTTGAACAGATGAAAAAGAAATTGATCGAGGAATTCTAATGGAAAACCTCGCAAAAATATTGATTCTCCTCGGCGGAGTCCATGCGTTGGGCTTCGCCGTTTTTCATTTATATTTTTGGAAAATATTTCGCTGGAAAAGTGAATTACCCAAACTGCACTTCTCGAATCAAGCGATTTTGCAAATCCTTAATATTCGTATAATATATGTTTTTCTCTTAATGGCAGCGCTTTGTTTCTTTTTTACAAATGCGCTTTATGAAACCTCGCTAGGACACTTTCTGTTAGCGGGTTTTGCGCTGTTTTGGCTCGGACGCACTATTGAACAATTTATTTTTTTACGGATTAATCATTATTCAATACATATCTTGACAGCGCTGTTTATCCTCGGATTTTTCCTTTTTTTATTGCCATTTTTTATTTCGATTTAATATTTTATTCATTTTTCAAATAATAATAATGATGATTTAATTAATTCGGTAGATGCTTTGCCTGTAATACCCTTGATTTGTAGAAAACGTACAAGCATTTATGACCAAAAGGGATAGGGAAAAGCAAATTTTAAAGCCTTGGCTTTTCAGGAGCATTTCAGGATTTTTTTTAATCAACTGCTGCAATTTTTTACTGCGACCCTTGCGGGATGAAATCGGAATTACTATTGGTACAGCGCATATTCAATGGCTATTCTCGGGTACTTTTATCATATTATTGCTATTTTCTTTGTGTTTTGCTTTCTTCATCAAGAGAATAAAGTTGAGAATTATTCTAAATGGATTATACAGTTTTTTAATTATTATGTTATTAATTCTTTTTTGTTCTTATGATGATTTGAGCGCTAAGCCATTACTGCAATGGGCTTTTTTTATTGGATGGAGCGTGTTCAATTTATTTAGTATTTCATTATATTGGAGCTTGATGGTGCATTTATTAGATAAAGATCGCGCCAAAGCAAGCTTCGGGTACATCGCTGCGGGCGGGAGCGCCGGGGCTATTGCAGGATCAGCATTGGCGGGCTTTGTATCTCATTGGGGAGACACTTCTTTTTTACTATTAATTGGTTCTGCATTATTATTTCTTTTTCTTTATAATCAGAATAAAATATTATATCTTTCACAAGAAGAGTCTAAATATTTCATCAAGCTCAAACCCTATTCGTTTCGACATTTTTGGCAACCGATTCGCTATATTTTTCAGTCTTCTTTCCTCGGGGCGATGGCAGCAAGTAATTTTATTTATGCTATCATGAATACCTTCTTATATTATGAGCAACTTTCATTAGTAGAGAATTTTTCTCAAGATTACATAGAAAAAACAACACTTTTAGCGTTAATCGCAACCATAATAAATACGACTACTTTAATAATACAATTATTTTTATTTCAAAAATTGATCGCTCACTCAAGATCAAATTTTTTGCTAACAGCTGTTCCATTACTTACATTATTGTCATTTGTATGTTTAATATGGCAACCTTCTATTATATTACTTATTCTAAGTATTACTATCCATCGGGCAGGTAACTATTCAATTATCAAGCCTTTACGTGAGATACTTTATACAAATATTACAACGGATGCAAAGTTCGGCGCGAAAAATTTTGCTGACACAATCTTTTCACGAGGTGGCGATTTGGCGGGAAGTTGGTGGTGCGGATTGATTGCAGAAGGATTGGGAATAAAATTTTTATTAATTTCCGTTATACCTTTAGGAATATGGTGGGTTCAAAACAGTCGAAAGCTGGCGAATCACGATTTTTATTTACATTCAAAATAAAGATTATGAAAACAAATCACATTTCCCGCAGACAAATGCTGCAACTTTCTGCCATGAGCAGCGGTGCGTTGTTATTGCCTTTTACTAACTTTGATTTTATGAGTGATCAAAATAAAAATATTATAAAACGGAAAATCCCTTCTTCAGGTGAGGTGCTTCCAGCAGTAGGCATGGGCACTTGGCAAACTTTTGATGCCGGGAATAACCAATCAGAACGTGAAAGTCTGAAACAAGTGCTCAAAACCTTTGTGGATATGGGCGGTGCGGTGATTGACTCTTCGCCGATGTATGGCTCTTCTGAAGAAGTGGTGGGCGATTTGGCAGCAGAACTAAAGATTTTGGATAAATTATTTATGGCTACGAAGGTCTGGACAAGTGGTAGAGATGCAGGCATTCGCCAGATGAATACTTCGATGAAAGAGATGCGCAGCAATCCGATCGATCTGATGCAAGTACATAATCTCGTTGATTTTCAGACACATATCAAAACATTACGAGAATGGAAAGAGGAAGGTAAAATTCGTTATATCGGCGCGACGCATTACGTAGACAACGCGCACGATGATTTGGAAAGACTTATAAAAACAGAAAAACTCGATTTTATACAAATTAATTATTCTTTACAAAGTCGTAATGTTGAAAAAACATTACTACCGTTGGCACAAGATAAAGGCGTCGCAATCATTATTAATCAGCCCTTTGAGAGTGGTTCGCTTTTCTCAAAAGTAAGAGGTAAAAGCCTTTCCGATTGGGCGAAAGATTATGATATTGTAAGTTGGGGACAGTATTTCCTGAAATTTATTATTTCTCATCCGGCGGTGACTTGTGTAATTCCGGCTACTTCCAAAATAAAACATATGGAAGACAATATGGGCGCGCTTTACGGACGCTTACCTGATGCAAAATTGCGACAAAAGATGATAGAAGTTTTATGATTCTTAAATAATTTACCTGAAATTTTATGTAAAAAATAATTAAAAGCTTAGTGTTTTAGGAATTCTATTTACTTTTTTGATGACTTTTGCGATAAGCAGAAGGCGTAATACCTTTCACTTTTTTAAATGTTTGATTAAAAACGGATAAAGAATTAAATCCCGCTTCATAAGCAATAGCAGCAATTGTAAAATGTTGTAAGGCAGGGTCTTGTAGCATTTCGCTTGCTCTTTGAATGCGGTATTGATTAATAAGTGATGTAAAATTAGTATGTAAATGTTGATTCAATACATGCGACAGTTGATGCGTGGGGATTTGTGTTTTTGAGATAATTCTTGTAATGAAAATTCAGGATTAAGAAAAGGCTTCGCTTCCTGTAAATAGTTCAAAATGAGACTCTTCTGACGTTCGATTTCATTAACCGACAATTCTAAATTTTGATATTTTCTTGTTACTTTATTTAAAACAGCAGTAGAACTTGATTCATAATTGCGCCAAGCCGCAAAACTCACAGGGAAAATGGCGATGGAATATAGCATTGGAGCGAGTTCGTAAGGAATCAGTCTCAGCATGTAATTAGAAAAATAAGCCAATAAAAACACGCTTACACCAAAGAATAGAGGCATGAGCCATTTGATATTTATTTCTTTATTCTTGAAAGAAGATGATAATAATTGTACTGCCAAAGCCCAATAAATGATGGAGTAAATTAATAAAACGCTATAACCGCCTCTATACCAGAAGGTTTCTACTTGTAAAAATGGAGAGCAGATGATAATAATAATTGCCGGTATAAAATGTAAAATCTGTTTCCATGTAAATATTTTTTGATGAACAACGGATCGCAAGTATAAAAACAGCAATGGCGCCACCGCCAAATGCGCAGCAAAACCAGTATTGAGTAACCAAAGCGGCATACGATCACCCTCGAAAATATAATAAGCAGATTTGCTCAGACGCAAGCCCACTAATAACATTAGCAGCGCTAATAAGCGATGCGCGCGTACGTTTCCATGCTTTAACAAAGCAAAATAACTACTCAAGAACAAGCATTGCACTGCGCCAATAAGACAAATGGCCAGCGTCCAGAATTGATGCAGGGTAATCATGTAGAGTCGGGTTTTGTAAAGAATACATCTGATCTGGTGACTTAAAGTCATCAGATCAGATTATAATTTCATTTCCCAGCCTTTTTCATATTCGCGCGACCAAAGTTTCATCGCCGCTTTATCTTTTAACATACGTCCATTGCTTGGATCACAAGTTAATACCCTTCCTGTACGATAAGCAATATTACCCAATTGCGGCAGTAGCGTTGATTTATGTCCTTCTGAAATCGGAGCAGTCAATTTTGCTTTACCACGAATCGTGTCAATAAAATTATTAATGATTTGAATATCTAATAATTCGCCCATACCCATTGTATTGGTGCGCGTTGCTTCTTGCAATCCTGTCTTTACCTCCCGGATCAACTTGTTATCCAAATCATATACTTTGTAATCGTCGCCACCAGGAATGACCATTGTACCTTTCTCGCCGTAAAAGATCGTACCACGGCCGCTACCTTCTACATTATAACCGTTACAGCTTCTGCTTTCCCATTCAATCATCGTATTATTCGGGAATATATAAGAAATTGTCTGGGTATCAGGCGTTTCCCAATCGTCTTTATAAGCAAACCTGCCACCAAGCGAAGTAACCTTGCTGGGAAAATCAACACCCAAACCCCATCGCATAACGTCCAACTCGTGTGTGCCATTATTCAAAGCTTCTCCGGTGCCCCAATTCCAGAACCAATGCCAATTATAATGTACTAAATTATCCTGATACGGGCGACGCGGCGCAGGCCCTTGCCATAATTCAAAATCAAGATTGTCAGGCACAGCAACTTGCTTACCAAAGCCAATCGGCTTGCGGGCATTGGCATACCAACCCTTTGCAAAGTAAACACGACCGATAATACCGCTATGTAATTCATTCATTGCCTCCATAATCCTTGGGAAAGAGCGTCTTTGACTGCCCATTTGGATTAATTTATTGTATTGAGCAGCAGCTTGCACCAGTATTTCGCCTTCAGCGGGATTGTGTGAGCAAGGTTTCTCGACGTAAACGTGTTTACCGGCTTTCACTGCCATCAAAGCAGCAGGCGCATGCCAATGATCAGGTGCAGCAATCACAATCGCATCCAGGTCTTTCTCTTCCAATAGTTTACGAACGTCCGTAAAACCCTTCGGTTTCTTTCCTGTCAAACTCTCAATATGCGCAACCGTCTTCTCTAACACTTTACTATCCACATCACAGATATAACCGACTTCCACATCGGGAACTTTAGAAAACATTTGCGCCAAAAAATGCCCGCGACTATTCGTACCCACAACACCTACCACTACTTTCTCAGCAGGTGAACCTTTGAAAGCAAAAATATTCGGACTCGTAAGCAATGCTGCCCCCGCAAGAGCAGTGGTTTGAAGAAAATCGCGGCGGTTTGTTCGATTCGACATAGGTTTAGAAAGTTTATATAAACAAAGCTGATCCAAGCATTCCGACACATCACTGGTCAGATGGCTAAAAATACAATTTCCTTTGTAAATCCAAAAATTGTAAAAGAAACCACTTACGGTAATACCGATGCATTAAGAATTATACTCATTGCATAGACTTGAAACATAAAAGGAATCGCTAAAAAACAACTTGCATAAACTTGTGGAAAAGGTGTAACCGCTTATTGATAAATAGTAATCACCTACAGACAAGATGTAGTCATTAAAAAACAACTTGCATAAGCTTGTGGAAAAGATGTAATTACTTATTGACAAATAGTAATCACTTATCGACAAGATGTAGTCGTTAAAAAACAAATTGCATAAGCTTCCCGATAAATTGCAACCGCTTATTTACAACTGGAAGTCGCCTATTGACAAATTGCAGTCGTGTAAAAACTATTTGCATACGCTTGTTGATAACTTGCAATCACTTGCTGACAACTTACAATTGCTTACTGAAAAAATGCAGTTGCTTATTTACAAATAAAAGTCACTTGTCAACAAGTTGCGAACATTAAAAATACATTACAACAGCTTGTAGATATGATGTATTCTTTAAAGAATTAAATGTGTACATCTATAATAACTTGCATAAGGCTAAAAAATTAATACCATAGCCAATAATGCAAACCCATGCTGCGCAATTAAACAAATAACAAAACATGATCTACTAACTTTGAGCAAACATAGCGTCATTGCTTGCAAGCATAAAACTACTTGGCGGGTTCAACAGTAGAGCATATTTGAATTTAATAGAATACGATTTGACTTTAACCTTTTATTAAGGAATAAAACGCTTAATTTGAATCATATTTGGAACACGATAAGTAAAGGTACTTTCAATCTATAGAAAATCGCGGAAACTCCAACATTCCAAAACACAAGATCAATTCTGACGTTTTAGAATTATTAAAATACCCTAATCCTATTCATCATGGCTATCTTCAACTTAAATATCAACGGTAAAAAACAACAAGTAGATGTAGATCCTGCTACGCCTATGCTTTGGGTGTTACGCGATCATCTCAATCTCGTTGGCACGAAGTACGGCTGCGGTATCGCTATGTGCGGCGCTTGTACCATTCATCTTGGCGACGTAGCGATGCGCTCTTGCGTACTGCCTGTTTCGCAAGTTGGCAATCAGGAAATCACGACGATCGAAGGACTTTCCGAAAAAGGCGATCATCCGGTACAAGAAGCATGGCTGGAGCATGATGTGCCACAATGTGGCTACTGTCAGGCAGGACAAATCATGAATGCGGCTGCATTGTTGAAAGCAAATCCCAATCCCGGCGATGCAGAAATTGAAGCCGCTATGAACGGAAATATCTGTCGATGTGGAACTTATACACGTATCAAGGCTGCTATTAAGACTGCTGCTGCGAATGGATAAAGTGAAATTAAGATATTATGATATTCAGAAATTCCAAAGTTTAAAATATCATAATATCCCAATATCTAATTTCAAATCTTGAAAAAATGACACTTATAAAAACTTCCTATAATAGACGCTCTTTTTTAAAGACTAGTGTAGCAGCAGGCGGCGGCTTGGTGCTTGGTTTTAGCTGGCTGGCAGGTTGCAAGCCTACCAATGTAGAAGAAGCCTTGAGCATGCCCGAAAATTGGTACGATATCAATGGTTTTTTGAAAATTGGCGAGAATGGTGTTGTTACTATTATGTCTCCGAATCCTGAAATCGGACAGAATGTGAAAACTTCCATGCCCATGATTATTGCCGAAGAATTGGATGTGGACTGGAAAAATGTGATCGTCGAACAAGCACCACTTGATGTCACTATATTTACGCGGCAATTAGCGGGCGGTAGCCAATCGATTCGGCAGGGCTGGCAAAGCTTACGTATGGTAGGCGCGTCTGCACGGCATATGCTCAAAGAGGCGGCGGCGCAAGCTTGGCAAGTGCCGGTAGAAGAAATCACTACGGAGGCAGGCGTTTTGAAGCATGAAAAGAGCGGCAAGTCAGCAGGCTATGGCGAAATGGCTTCTGCTGCTGCCAATATTCCTGTACCGGAAGAAGTACAATTAAAAGATATAAAAGACTTTAAAATCATAGGTACTTCTCGCAAGAATGTAGATGGCTTGAAAATCGTGACAGGTCAATCATTGTTTGGATTGGATTATAAAAAAGATGGTATGTTGATTGCCATGATGGTCCATCCGCCTGCATTTGGTATGAAGCTGAAATCGGTGGACGACGCTGCTGCAAAGGCAATGCCAGGCATTAAGGATGTGTTTACCATTAAGACCTACAACGATGGTTACGAAATGCAATGGTGCGACACCAGCGCCTTTACAGAACTGGTAGTTGTAGTTGGCAATACCACTTGGGAAGTGATGAATGCTAAGAAGTCGCTTCAAATCGAGTGGGAAAAAGCATCGGAACTGGAAAATACCGTTAGCCATACCGCGAAAATGGAAGAATTGTCTGCTAAACTGGCAAAAGTGGTTCGGAAAGATGGCAATCCTGATAGTGTATTTAAAAATGCGGCACAAGTCATCGAACGTACTTATACTGCTCCTTTCCTTCCGCACAATACCATGGAACCGATGAACTTCTTTGCCCACGTAACGGCGGACAAAGCGGAACTCGTCGGCCCGATTCAGACACCGGAGTTCATGGAAAAAAGTGTATCGGATCGACTCGGAATGCCACTCGAAAAGATTGATATCCAGATGACGCGGCAAGGTGGCGGTTTCGGACGAAGACTCTACGGTCACTTCCTGGTAGAAGCAGCAGTTATTTCACAAAAAGCGAATGCGCCGATCAAGTTGGTTTACACCCGCGAAGATGATATGACCTTTGGCAACTATCGTCCGGCTTACCATATCACTTACAGAGCTGCTTTGGATGCGAATAAAAATCTCATCGCCTTTCATGTGCGGGCAGGCGGCATTCCTGAAAGCCCACTCGCTGCCAATCGCTTTCCGGCTGGTACTTTAGATAATTATCTTGCAGAGGAATGGGCATTGGAGTCCAATATCAGTTCTGGGGCATGGCGCGCGCCGGGATCCAATTTTATTGCAGGTGCTGAGCAATCTTTCTTAGACGAAGTTGCAGAAGCGGTAGGCAAAGACCCGATTGAGTTCCGCCTGGAATTATTGAATCGTGCCAAGAACAAGCCGGTTGGTGAAAGAAATGATTACGATGCCGCTCGCTATGCGGGCGTACTCGAATTGGTACGCGAAAAATCAAACTGGGGCAAAGAACAAAATGGCGTTCATCGAGGCGTATCTGCTTACTTTTGTCACAATTCCTACGTAGCACAAGTGATGGATTTAGTGATGGAAGACGGCAAACCAGTCGTGCAAAAAGTGCATTGCGCGGTTGATTGCGGTATTGTTGTGAATCCGATTGCGGCTACGAACCTCGCAGAAGGTGGCATCGTGGATGGCATTGGTCATGCACTATACAGCGCCATAACCTTCAAGGATGGCGTACCGGATCAAAGCAATTTTGATAAATATCGGCTCATCCGTCATACAGAAGCGCCTAAGTCTATCGAAGTACATTTTGTGCAAAATAATATAGACCCGACGGGTCTTGGTGAGCCATTGAATCCGCCGATTGTTGGCGCACTCGCAAATGCATTATACAAAGCCACAGGCAAGCGATTCTACAACCAACCTTTCCTGGGAGATAAGCAGGTGTTGGGATAGCAGATTCGAGATTCGTAAAATAATATTAAAGAAATCATCCGTAGCTTATGAGTAGTTGCGGATGATTTTTGTTTGTCTATTGTGAAGGGCTGTTTATATTATCCGTAATTTTGAAGCAGAAAATTTGATAAATATGAATCATAAAAAACGAATTGGTGAAGCAATAAAAGATGTCGTAACTAGAATGATGGATAAAGTAATGAACAAAGTTCTTATTGACGACCCATTTATAAAAGAGCAACACCATTCGGCTAAACCACTATATGCAGCATTAGTACCTGACGAAATATTTAAAGGTTCACACTTTGAAAGAAGATTTGTAACACCATTTGGAGGTGTTTGGGAAAAACTCGCACAAGTTGTCGCACTTGAAGCACACGGTCATTGCTCAATGGGACATAAAATTGATGGAGTTATTGGCCGTGAGAGTTTACGAAGAATTCAAGAAGTTCTAAATAGTCTTGAGACTAAAACAAAGGGAAAAGAAAAAGCAAAACCAGATTGGTCTAAAGAACTTGACTACATTAAAAAAGGAGGTGGAAAGCCAATACCAGTAAGCGTAACTTGCGATATTTTTATTCATAATCAAGAAACAAACACAAAATACGCTTTTGAATTAAAAGCTCCATTACCCAATAGTGACCAAACAAAAGTAAGCAAGGAGAAAATGTTTAAACTGTTAGCGATGAATCCGAGGCAAGTAGATTTTGCGTATTATGCACTTGCTTACAATCCGTATGGTAAAAAATCTGATTATAGATGGACTTTTCCAATGAGATGGTTTAATATGCACGAAGATGAATCTGTCCTGATTGGGAACGAATTTTGGGATTTAATTGGTGGCTGAGGACTTATAAGACTTTTATTGCTGAAGTTAATAAGCTTGGGAAAGATTATCGAGAAAGAATTTATAGAGAATTTTTGGAAATAGAACCACCTCATAATATGGATGATTCACTTCTAAAATAAGGATATATGAAGAATGTAAAATTTACCTTCATTGACCTTTTTTCAGGAATTGGAGGTTTTAGAATGGCATTGGCAAATAATGGTGGAGAGTGCCTTTATTTTAGCGAAATAAATACGGATGCGATCAATACATATTGTGAAAACTTTCACGAACCAATAGAAAAAAACCTTGGGGATATTACAAAAATTAAATCCCTTCCACCCCACAACTTATTGACAGCAGGTGTTCCGTGTCAAAGTTGGTCTATTGCAGGCAAAAATTTGGGATTTGATGATGATAGAGGACAGCTTTGGAATGATACAATCTTTCTTTTAAATCAATCTAAACCTGACGCATTCATTTTTGAAAATGTAAAAGGGTTGGTTGACCCAAGGAATAAAAAAGCATTGGCATATATTCTTGAAAGAATAAAAGAAGCAGGTTATTTCGCTAACTATTACGTCCTTAATTCTTTTGACTACGGTGTCCCAAAAAACAGAGTCCGTATTTACATTATTGGGTTTAAGGATAAAAAGTTTGCTGAACTTTCCAAAAAGCCAAAGCCTCTTGATGAAAAAGTAAAACTAGCGGATATACTAACTGATTTCGCAGAAAAATAGTCGAAGACGAGAGTCAATTGCCTAGAGACTTATTTGGAAATGTTATAACTCAGAAAAGCATGAGTTTATCCACAAGTAATGGACTAAATGACTATTTTCTTTTTAACGATTTAAGAAACGGTCATTCCACAATACATTCCTGGGATATTAAAGAAACAACAGAAAGACAAAAAGAAATATGCTATCTTCTTTTAAAAAATAGAAGAAAAAGTGTTTATGGCTGTTTAGATGGAAATCCACTCTCATTAAAACACTTTCAAGATTTAGATAAATCAATTAGTAAAAGTGAGCTTGAAGAATTGGTAGAACTTGAAATACTTAAAAAAGTTGATTACGCATTTCAAATAAATCCTGAAAACATCAAGGAACTTATCGAAGATGAACAAATAATTTTAGACAAGTGCGAAGGAGATGTTTTAGTGGTTGACAAACTTAAAGCTAATAGAGTACTAAAGCTGAAAAAAAATTTCCAACTAAAACAATAGAGTCTCTCTTTGGATAAATCTATCCTATCATTATTTGAAACAAGGTATGATTTTAAAAACACCAAAATAAGTACAGGTTTATATGGTGTAAATAGAATATTTCTTCCAAGTTCAAATATTTTTCCTACTCTAGTAGCTAGTGATACAAATGATTTTGTAACGACAGAAATCATTAAAGCTAAAAATGAATCTGAACATAAAAAACAATTTATAGACAAGGTTTACAAGATCAAAAAATATAGGAGAATAACTAAAGAAGAAGCATGTTTGATTCAAGGTTTTCCCAAAGATTATATTTTGCCTGAAAGCAGAGCCAGGTGGATGAAATTGATTGGAAATAGTGTTTCTGTTCCTGTAATTGATATACTAGTAAAGCTTATTATTGAGACAGGAGTATTTGACAACATGAACAATGAGGAACAATTAAAAGAAGGAAGAAATAAGAATGCCAGCACCCAACAAGCATTTAGCGAAATCAAAAACTAAGAAATTTTGCACAATCTGTCATGCCGCAACGAAGGACGGCACATCAGCTACATGAACCGTTGTTGTGGGTAAATTAAAATAAAAATGAATGAATTCAATTTAAAATTTGACATCACCAAGATTAAATACTATGCGGATCAGTATCAGTATCAAGATGATAGTGATCTAAAAGAAAATTGAAAATGCCGTGAAAGAATAAAAATTACTTAACAAAGAGGAATTTGTTAGAATTTGTGCTGGAGAAACTCAAGATCAAAATTAAAAGTTGCAAAGAATACAGAGGAATACATTAAAGAAATAACTAGTATTTCATTTACAACAAATTCTGATCAATTAAAAATTGAGATTTTGACTCTGTTAAATGGGGTAGGTTGGCCAACTGCATCAACTATACTTCATTTTTGTCATAAGGAGGAATTCCCAATTTTAGATTTTGACTTTATTTTCTTTAGGAATCGACCTGTAACACAAAAGTATACCTTTGAATTTTGGAATGAATACGTAAACTATTGCAGAAATTTATCAAAGGTTACAAATTTAGATTTAAGAACTATTGATAAAGGACTATGGCAATATTCAAAAATAAACTCATCACTATAGCTGGACTTCGTCCAGTGATTTTGCAAAAGACTATCTTATAGATAATCATTAATTTTACTGTTGTTTTATTAGGTATTGACGTACAAATAAGTACGATATTAGAAACGCAAAGAAAATGAAGGATTTAATTGAAAAGAAGTTAGGGGATGGCGAATTAAAAAATGCAATATCGATCTTTTTAAAATGGGAGATTATTAATAATGAAACAAGGAGTGAATTATTATTATCTTCTTCAAGATATAATAGTGCTTACAGAAATTATTTAAATGGATTGATGCGAGAAGAAGATTTTAGGATCGAAAGTAATAAAATAACCCTGGCTACATTAGAATTGCTTCATGAAATCGAAAGAAGATATATTGGCTCTCCTTTAAAAACAATTTCTCCATCTATTTTAGTTGCCGGCACCGGTACAGATAGCATCACCGAAAATATTCTCTTCCAAAATAGTTGGGTAATTATTTAGGTATCAATAATTATATCTTAATAACGGGAGGTTGGGAAGGCGTAGATTTTTACACAGCAGTTGAGTTTTCAAAGCGGTGGAAGAAAGTAATGAAAAAAATCTCTTCAAACGTTTGTTCCAAATCATCCCCAAGCATAAAAAACCAATGTTTGAAAGTGGAAACGTTTTTTATGTGAATGAAGGAATCGATGAGTGGACAAAATCTTTAAATCTGGCAGATTATGTAATTTTAATAGGAGGAATTGGCGGGACTTATTCGACTTATAAATTAGCCATCAAAGAAAATATCCCCGTTTTTCCTTTTTTTGATACAAAGGGAGATACGATCAGGGTGTATAAAGAATTATATGAAAACTGGCCTTCGGAAGTTTATAAAAATATACCAAAAGAAGAATTCTTTAATTTGTTATCAAAAGAAATCAACAGCAAAGAAGATGTCATTGAAATATTAAATTCAATAAAATATTTTATCGATAAAATCAAAAATTAAGAAATGGAGCAATATCCTTCAGTGCTGAATCCTGACTTGATTGGAAGTTATCCTCCATTAGTAAAATCTGGAGGAGGATATGTTTGGGATGAGGTGTTAGAATATAGAGTCTGGTGTCATCCAGAGTTAGGGAGCAGAAAATACAGAGGATGAGGATGATTACTATTATGTCTTTGCATCTTTGAGGAGGCAAAACTTTTTCGGAAACTCATAAAGAGCTGAAGAACCGTTAGCTTTGATCCTGCAAAGAGAGTATATTGACGAGCCTGAACCCGGGAAATATCTACATATAAAAGAGGAGAGAATAACAGAATGGTTGGTTGATTGGTTAGAAGAACCAAGAAGAAATGAAAGAACCATCCCAGATTTTTCTGCACATCGCTAAGACTAGACCATGCTCAGTGATTTTGCACAATATACTTGATAGCAATAGTCTTAGACCGATCAATAATAATCACCGGATGCAATCTCCGACTTCATCGGAGCAGGCACGGCGGCAGCGGAAAAAAATTATATCTCGGGATGAAACTAAATGTATATCAAGAAACTAGCATTAGTCTATTTTTGTTTATGCAATTATATCTATAATCAAGTTACAAATGGAAACTGTTAAAGAACTGGTATATATTCTTGGAGGCATAATCCTAGCACATATATTTTATGGAATATTTAAATTATTTGTTGTTTTCAGTGGTAAACCAATAAATCTTCCCCATTTTATTATTTCTATGTTATCTCCTTTTCTTGTGGCAATATATTTATGATTTTACGACTGTTGTAGATACAATAAAAGATAAAGTAAAAGGTATATATGTTTATGAGTTGAGCTTGGTTTCTATGCTTAGTTTAGCTTGTTTAGCCTGCACAGCTTTTATCATATTTCCACAGGATTATGATTATAATTTTGATAATAAAAAATTCAGACGATATCTTAAAGAAAGTAGAAGACTCTTATACTTAACCTTTTTAGCTTATATGTTAGCAGTTTCTGCCGAATTTAGAATTACAGGAGAATATGTAGGCATCCTAATTAGTACTTTTAGAATAATTCTTATCATCATTTCAGCTATAGGGATATTTATTGAATTTGAATATGTATTTAATAATAAAATAAGAATTAATCTCTATATACCATTACCAACTCCAAGAAAAGAAACAATTGGAATTGATTTTATTAAAAAAATTTATAGATTTAAAATATTTACAATTAAAAAAAGAATTTCATGGAGGAGGAAAGCACGAATATATTATTATTTTGATCTTATAATCTATTCGATAGTTTTCATACAGTTTTTATTAATAGTCTTTTTTAGGTACTCATAAGTGGTCTAGTCAAAACCAAATAAAAAAGTAATTTACGCTCGCCTTTAATCATTAGAATCGATGAACGATTTTTATGCTTTAGCACTTGGTCAAGCCTTGAATTGGATTACGGAGCAGTATGAACCGATTGGTATTATTGTGAGCGGTAGCATTATCAGGGGTAATCCTGATAAAAACAGTGATTTTGATATTTATGTTATACACAATCAGCATTTTCGGCAAAGGGTGCAAAAATATTTTAATGATGTTCCCTGTGAGATTTTTGTAAATAACCTGGATCATATTTATTCGTATTTTGATAGCGAACTTAAAAATAACCGACCTGTTACTGCGAATATCCTTTCTACGGGTGTGATTTACATGGGTGCAGAAAATCAAGAAATTATTACATTGCTGGACGACGCTAAAAAATATGCGCGGCTGTCAAAACCACTAACGGAACAAGAATTATTGATTCGTCGATATACTTTGGCTAATCTGCTGGAAGATGTGACAGATTTGCTGGAGGTAAAGGAAGAAACGACTTTACATTATATCATGAGTAAGATTGTGCTGGAAGCAATAGAATTTACTTTTGCAAAAAATCAACACCCTTTACCGAGAATCAAGGAAAGAATCCCATTATTGCAAGAAATAGAACCCACCATCGGCAATTTAGTAGCGCAATATTATGCCGCAATAACGATAGATGAAGAATATCATGCTGTAAAGCAACTTGTTTTTACTTTGACCGGAGAAACCGGCTTCTTTGAATGGGAATCTGTACCAAATTGAGGAGACTAATTTTGGGAATAGCGTGCCAGCGGTACGCTTTTTGTTAACTGGATTTTAGCATAAAGTGTACCTACGGCACACCCCAAAAGCGGCTAATATTTTACCCATAATTTGCCCCGATGGGGCAATAAAACTTACCTGTGTTACTCTTAATATCACAAGGAGTTTTTATTACTTAATGCAATAATAATAACTCTGCAACTTTGGAATAGCCAACAATTAGTTTGGAACAGTCATCCGCAACTTTGGAATAGCCAACTATTAGTTTGGAACAGTCATCCGCAACTTTGGAACAGCCAACAATTAGTTTGGAATAGTCATCCGCAACTTTGGAATAGCTAACAATTAGTTTGGAATAGTCATCCACTTTGGAATAGCAACACTTTGTTGGAATAGCCAACTTTGGAATAGCCAACAATTAGTTTGGAACAGTCAACTGCAACTTTGGAATAGCACAACTATTTGTTCGGAATAGTCAACTTACACTTTGGAATACACAACTATTTGTTCGGAATAGTCAACTTACACTTTGAAATGCATAACTATTTGTTTGGAATGATCAACTTACACTTTGGAACAGTCAACTTACACTTCGGAATGAACGACTTGCATTTAAGAACAGGCAACTTATACTTTAGAATGCAGCGTCATCACTTTGGATGAGGCGATCTACTTTTAATAGGAGCGGATCGCAAGGTAATCATTAGCGCTCGTATATTCGGATAAAGGCTTCTTCGTCCAGGGTTGCAATATTGGCAATTTCAAATAAGCGTCTTTCTGCAAATTCTGCGGCGTATGGATGATCGAAATTGGCAAATTCAATATGGGAAGGCTTCTCACGAATAAAATCTTTGCCCAATACTAATCCGATCTTTGCATAATCATTATAGAAATACTCCTGTAATAATGGGATGATGCGTTCTGCGAACGTATGTTTGAGTTCGTCAAACGAATCGATGTCCATAAAATATGCATGACCGATACAGTGTTCGCGGTCGAGCAATCGTTCGATACGTTGGTTGATAGCGTTTAATAAATTGGGCAGTTGTATTCCTTGAATGACAGACTTATTGGCTGATTTTGCAATCACTTTTGGATCGGGCAGCACTTCTCGGAACGCAAAGCGGCGTCGCAAAGCAATATCGAGCGATTCCACACTGCGGTCGGCGGTATTCATGGTGCCGATCAGGTATAAATTGGGCGGTACAGAGAAAAAACTTTTAGAATAAGGCAAAATGGTGGTGAGGGCTTCGCTTCGTCCCTCGCGTTTATCGGCTTCCAAGAGCGTAATAAGTTCACCAAAAATAGCAGCGGCGTTCCCTCTATTGATTTCGTCAATAATTAATACATAACGACGACACTTCGCCAATACTTGATTGGGAAGCAACGGCATATCGGTTATCGGTTCGTAAAGAATCTCTACTTCTTCATTGGGTTGCGCTTTCTGTTGTTGTTGTTTGTAAAAATTTTCAAAGTTTTTCAAGCTAACAAATACCGTCCAGTACAAATCACTTTCGCTACCGCGTATATTTTTATCGATAAACAGCTGCGCAGCTTGTAAATCCTCTATGTTTGGAAATTGTTGGTAGAACTTGCGCAGGGTATTCTTTTCAACCGTATAGGTATTGAATGCTATTGCAGGGCGTAAAGACAAATCACCGTTTTGAAGCACTTGTTGAATATAGATATGCTGGGCATCGGGTGTTTCAAAGTATTCAAAATTCTCGCTATCGAGGAATTCCAGAAAGGCTTTGTATAATTGATTGAATTTAACCTTTTGCTGTTCTTGCGGTTGCTCTCGCAACAAAGCTTCCAGCACACAACGCCGCGCGTTATAACTCAACATTCTGAAAATACCGGGTTCAATAGCGTAGTTGATCGCTCCATTTTCTAAGATTTGCGGTTTGATACCTTCGATAAAGTCTTCGTAGCTAAAGGATTGGTGAAACGTTACAAAAGCAATCTGTCCTTGCGCGGTGTAAGCGTCGAAACGCTGCCGCAATAAAGGTCTATCTTCCAATGCTAACTCTTCCAACGAACGGTTTTCGATGATCGCTAAAGCGTAATTGATCGTTTGGTAAGTCTTACCGGTGCCCGGCGGGCCGTATAAGATCAAATTTAATGGAAACTCAGGTAACGGTGGCACACCATAAGGTACTTGCGGTTCGGCAAGCACGTCCAATTGTTTGGCAAGATCTTCCAGTATTCGATATTGCTGTTCCGTTGCAATAAAATTGCTGCCCGGTAGTCCGGCATTGAACTCTTCAAAAGGAGGAATGTCGCGCAACATTTCCCAGGTGATAGGTTTATTCCAGAGATTGTATTCCACTTTGAGCGATACGCGCATCTGTTCTTCGGGAAACTCTTTAAAAAAAGGTTTTTCTGCTTCTGCAATTGGGATTTCCTGTACTTCAGAAATGACAGTCGCCAAACCATAACAACCTGCCTCTTTACCACTTTGCCAAAGGATGATCCCATCGCCGGAATGAATATCGTGTTTATGTGCAGTGACTACAAACGTTGCTAAAGCCTCTGCACGCAGCGCATCTTTGAGTCGAAAAACATCAGGATTGGATTGAAACAACCAAAACATACTTTATTCTTTTTCGGAATAATGGCGTATTGGAATGTTGGATTCTTTCAGTTTTTGGATATTTGAAAAGTTGGTTTAATTTAAAACAATTTTCACTTAATCTTTTCAACATTCCAATCATCTATTGTTCCATTTTTCCACTATAAAGCGAAAGGTAATACGAAAAGTTTAAATATTACAAGTAAAAAGGCGTGAAATAAAGGGGTGTTTAGTACACTGCAAAGCGAGAATTGCAAGTCGTTTTCTATTTTAGATCATTATTCTAAATTGTTTTTTTTCTATTTATGTAGAGTTTAGAACTCATTTTTATTATTATGTAATAAAATAATTTTACAATACGTATATTTTTCTATTTTTATCAAATTTTAAAAATGGAATTATTTAATAAACATATTATCCAAGTCTTTGAACATCAATTGCTTCGCATCGGTGAAGTGGATGGTGTGGTATTTAACGAAGAACATTTCCAGGCATTGGCAGCTTTTGCTGAACAGTATTCGGAAAAATATTTTTCCATTCAACATAAAAGTATTCGCTTTTCGCATTATGTGGGCGCATTGCAAGTAGGTAATTTAATGATTGAAATATTACCTAAAACCGATCAAACAGAGGGCGCTACGGTACAAAAAATCTTATTGGATTTGTTTCGGGAATGTAAAATTTTACAGCCGGAAACGATGAATGTAAGCAATTTATCTTCAAGGAAAGGAAATTTACTCGATCTTTATATTGCACAATTTTTATCCGACACAGAAAATTTATTACATCAAGGTTTAATAAAAACTTTTCATCTTGTTACTAATAATCGTCCTGTATTAAAAGGGCGATTGCTTTTACATAAACAATTGGCGCATAATGCCTGGCATCAAGAGCGTTTTTATACAGCGCATCATGATTTTAATTATCATCACCCTTATAATCAATTCCTTTATGAAGCATTACATATTTTAAAAGATATTTCATTACATCCTGCTTTACTTTTTAAAGTGCAAGAATTATTACATCGTTTTCCACCTTTATCTCGTTGGTCAAGACCTTATCCTGCAATAGAAACTTTAAAATTTGATCGACAAAACAATCGCTACGCTTCAGCTTTGCGTATGGCGCTATTGATTTTACAGCATTTTCAGCCCGATATGCGCGCAGGAAATCTGCCTGTATTGGCGCTTTTATTTGATATGAATGCTTTGTTTGAAGAATTTGTATTCCGTCAATTACAAAAAGCAGCTAATGAATCAATTTCTGTACAACGACAAGTGCGACGCTCGTTTTGGGAGCAGCGTTATTTACAACCGGATATTTTATTAACGATCAACAACAAACGTATTGTGCTGGATACCAAATGGAAACACTTAACAAAAGTCAACCCTGAGATGGAAGACCTTCGACAAATGTTTGTGTATAATCAATATTTTGATGCGGCTCACAGCGCCTTGATATATCCAAAAGTAAAGGGCCTGCATGATTTGCCACCAGTACCTTTCAAGCCGACTTCAGGAAGTGATGCTATTTATTCTTGTCAGATTATTTTTATAAAATTAGAAAAAAACGATATACTTAATCAAAACTTAGGCAATGAATTACTTGAAAAAATCAAAGGCTCGCTGCATTAAATTCTTTCCTTTCTTTCGTTAAGGTTTCGTTAAGATTTTTAAAGCAAAAATCCAATCACAAAACCGCCACGTAGATAAGAGCAAATCAATTAATCACTCTTTTTCTAACAAAAATTAATTCAAATATGAGATCGAATGTAAAATTCGTAGCAATCGCTGCGCTGTTATTTCTTTGCATTGGTGTTAGCGGTTTATCAGCACAAAACAAAATGGCGGAAAACACTGTAATGGTAGGCGATGAAGCGATGTATCCTAAGAAAAACATTGTAGAAAATGCTGTAAATTCTAAAGATCATACCACTCTGGTAGCTGCGGTACAAGCGGCCGGTTTGGTAGAAACACTAAAAGGTGCGGGCCCATTCACCGTATTTGCGCCTGTAAATGATGCGTTTGAAAACTTGCCAGACGGTACGGTGGAAACATTGCTCAAGCCTGAAAACAAAAAGACTTTGACAACGGTATTAACGTATCATGTAATAGCAGGTAAATATGATTATAATGCTATTGCTGCTCAAATCAAAAAAGGTAAAGGAAAAGCAACACTAAAAACAGTAAGTGGAGGCACATTAACGGCGATGATGAACGGCGCACATAATATTACAGTAAAAGATGAAGCAGGAAATGTAGCAAATATCAGTACTTATGATGTAGTACAATCCAACGGTGTAATTCATGTAGTAGATCAGGTTTTGTTACCAAAAATGTAAATAAAACAATTGGCAAGTAGTATATGAATTAAATTTGTAAAGAGGGAGCATCATGTTCCCTCTTCGTATTTTAAATTAAAAGAATCTACGTACTTGAACTTCTTTTCGAGGATTTTAGTCTTCCATTTCTCATTCAATTCTTTGCTAATTCTTTACTTTTGCGAACAAACATTCGTTTACAATAAATCTGCCGCACCTTAAAGATGTGGCAGATTTAAAGCGTTTCTAATTGTACCGCACTTTCAAAGTGCGGTACAATTTTTTATCAAATAAAACCGAATAATGAAATTAGAGCATTATATCCTTGGCAAATGGACGCCATATGAAGGCAAGGAATTATTACAATACAACGCCATTACGGGAGAAGTGGTCGCCACTTGTAGCAGCGAAGGCGTGGATTTTGAAAAAGTGATGAAGTATGGGCGGCAGATAGGCGGCCCAGCCCTACGAAAAATGACCTTTCCCGAACGCGGAAGAATGTTGAAAGCATTAGCATTATACCTTACCGAATTAAAAGACAAGTATTACCAATTAAGCTACTGGACAGGCGCTACTAAAGCCGATAATTGGATCGATATTGACGGGGGAATCGGTACATTGTTCGCGTATGCGAGCCTAAGGAGAAAGTTTCAGGATAGTCCGTTCTACGTAGATGGGGAAACGGCAAAGTTATCGAAAGAAGGTACGTTCATTGGGCAACATATCATGGTGCCAAAGCAAGGTATCGCTATTCATATCAATGCTTTTAATTTCCCTATCTGGGGAATGTTGGAGAAAATCTCTGTAAACCTACTCGCAGGCGTTCCTACAGTCGTAAAACCTTCCGAACTCACGTCCTTTCTTACCGAAGCAATGGTGCGTGACATAATTACCTCCGGCATTTTGCCGGAAGGCGCGTTGCAATTGGTCAACGGTAGGGGAGAGGGCATTTTAGAATTTGTAACATCGCAAGATATAGTAACCTTTACGGGTTCAGCAGAAACGGGTAAGAAATTAAAAAGCCTGCCACAAATTATTAATAACGCCGTACCCTTCAATATGGAAGCCGATAGCCTGAATGCTGCCGTGCTGGGTGAAGATGTGACGCCGGACTCGCCTGAATTCGACTTGTTTATCAAAGAAATACGCCGGGAAATGACCGCCAAGACCGGACAAAAGTGTACCGCAATCCGCAGAATCATTGTACCGGAAAAGCTAGTTGAAGATATACAAATCGCACTCGGCAAATCCATGATGCAAACCGTCATCGGCGACCCACAGGCAGAAGGCGTACGCATGGGGGCGCTCGTCAGCAAACCGCAACAGCAGAAAGTGCGCCAGCAGATTGAAAAACTGATGGAAAGCTCGCGTATTGTATATGGCGATTTGGAAAACTTTGAAGTGATTGGTGCAGATAAAAACAAAGGCGCATTCTTTGCACCCCTTGTACTACTCAATGAAAACCCTTTGAGCAGTATGGCACACATCTAATCGAAGCTTTTGGCCCGGTAAGCACGATTATGCCCTATCAATCCATGAATGAAGCGATTGAACTGGCAAATATGGGCAAAGGTTCGCTGGTAAGTACCATTTGTACCTACGATCCAAAGATTGCAACGGAATATGTGATGAATGCAGCCGCCTTTCACGGGCGTATTCTCATTTTAAATCGAGAAAGTGCGAAGGAAAGTACAGGTCATGGCTCGCCTATGCCGCTGCTGATGCACGGTGGCCCCGGACGAGCAGGCGGTGGCGAAGAAATGGGCGGTATGCGCGGCGTGAAGCACTATTTGCAAACCACCGCATTACAAGGAAACCCTACCATGCTTACAGAAGTAACCAAAGTGTACCAGTATGGAGGGAAATATAAAGAAGATACGATCCATCCTTTCCGCAAATACTTTGAAGAACTCACTATTGGTGAAACGCTTATCACCGCTAAACACACCGTAACAGAAGCTGATATCACCAATTTTGCCAATATAAGCGGCGATAACTTCTATGCACACATGGATGCGACTGCTTTGGAAGGTACGATCTTTGAAAAACGCGTAGCACACGGTTATTTTGTCTTGTCAAAAGCGGCTGGTTTGTTTGTAGATGCAAAAAAAGGCCCGGTACTCCTGAATTATGGCTTGGAAGAATGTCGTTTTACAAAACCAGTCTATCCTGGCATGACCATTGGCGTCCGTTTTACTTGTAAGGAAAAAGCTGCACAAGAAAAACGCGATGAAAACGACGTGCGCAAAGGGATTGTCAAATGGTTAGTGGATGTTTATGACGAAACAGGCGAGACGGTAGCCATCGCAACGATCCTCACGATGGTGAAAATGCGGGCAGAATGAGCTTGCTAAATAATTAATATCGGTTTAGATACTAGAAAGATCGTGCGTCTGCTCGTTCAAATCGTGCGCCTTGCTCATTCAAATCGTGCGTGCTCGTTCAAATCGTGCGTGCGCTCGTTCAAATCGTGCGTGCGCTCATTCAAATCGGCGTGCGCTGTCAAATCGTGCGTCGCACGTGCGGTGCGTCCGCTCATTCAAGTCGTGCGTGCGCTCATTCAAATCGTGCGCCTGCTCATTCAAATCGTGCGTCCGCTCGTTCAAATCGTGCGTGCGCTCGTTCAAATCGTGCGTGCGCTCATTCAAATCGTGCGTCCGCTCGTTCAAATCGTGCGGACGCTCATTCAAATCGTGCGTCCGCTCATTCAAATCGTGCGGACGCTCATTCAAATCGTGCGGACGCTCGTTCAAACCGTGCGGACGCTCGTTCAAACCGTGCGGACGCTCGTTCAAAGCAAGTTATGGGTAAATAATTACATAAATATTTAATAACCAATAATATGCGACCTCTTCGAGGTCGTATCCCCTTTTATACTTGCTGCCGCTATAAACATTCGACTTCTACGAAGTCGTCGCTAAGCGCCTGACCGCAAAGTGGTCAAATAGTTATAGCAAGAATTGGTAAATCTGGTCTCGACCTCGAAGAGGTCGCATATATTAATCCATTAATCATGTTAAATTACATCGTGCGTCCGCTCATTCAAATCGTGTGCCTGCTCGTTCAATAAGAATCATGAGTTACTGTATTGTCCCATAGGGACATTATATTGGTAGAACTAGGAACCCCCATACCGGAGCGTGCCGTAGGTACGCAACCTATCAGTTCTTATACATTCATTGTAATTATGTTCTTTTTTGCATCGCCCAATCACATAGTGATCCCTTTGGGGAAAAGAACCAAAAAACGCTAGACAAATCTCCGAAGGGATTCCTTTGGAAAAACTCCTCCGTCGAACAGTGATTTGCCAGGCAGCCGCCACGCAGTGTATTCCATTTAACTTACTGCAAAATAACAAAATTGGATATTTTATGATATTCTGTTGATATTAGTCCTCATTCAAATCATGCGTTCGCTCGTTCAACGCGAGTTATGGATAAATAATCGCGTAAGTCTTTAATAACCAATAATGTGCGACCTCTTCGAGGTCGTATCCCCTTTTATACTTGCTGCAGCTACAAACATTTGACTTCTACGAAGTCGTCGCTAAGCGCCTGACCGCGAAGCGGTCAAATGTTTATAGAAAAAGTTGGTAAAATCCGGTCTCGACCTCGAAGAGGTCGCATAAATTAATCCATTAATCATGTTAAATTACATCGTACGCCTCCTCATTCAAATCGTGCGTCCGCAAAAAGAATACGATTTTCGATCAGTAAAATAAGTGGAGTAAAAAAATAATGGAGTAAGGAAATAAGCTTGATTCCAAGAATCCAACCTTCCATTACTCCATCTCAAAACTTGAAGAATCTTCAAGCATACAAACGCTGGTCAATCAATCATCCGAAACTTAATCCGCCGTATATGTTTAAAATCTTCGTTTTTTGTACCCAAAACTGCCTTCACATAAGCCTTTGCTTGCAGCGCCCGCGCCACCAATCCGTTTTCAGGATGATAGAATACCCGCTTCCGCTCGCTGCGCGCCGCTTCTATTTCCGTGTCAGCGTAGGTTTTGTTGGTGCTGGCAGTACGCAATTGCTGTAAAAAATCCAGCAAAGCACCTACTTGCAGTTCTGGTTCATAGGGTTGGTACAAAAGTTCATTTTGTGCCAGCGATGCCAGTTTTGCAAAATGATCTATTTTCAAATCATACGATAAGCGAGCAGACGAACGACTTTTATCCTCCGTCGTTTCGCCATTTTCGGTGCCGTTGGTCGCTGGTTCTTCTGCATTTGCCTCCGTCGAATCGATGTTGGCGTCCGTATCTTTGCCCTTGAGCCGCGTACCCTGTATTTTTCGCTGAAAACCCTTCGCATCTTCTACCGTTTTGGCGCTCACGCCGCTGGCAATAAAAGTGTTGACAATACTTGTAGCCATAGGGCCGAGTTTTTCAAACAAATCAGCGCGTGCATTGGTCGCGGCATCATAAAAAGTACTCGCCGTGGTGAGCCGATCAAACACCATTTGTGCTTCCTGATGCAACTGTTCCAACTGATTGATTTGCAATTCCGGGCGCGAAGGATTGTATCGCCCACCCAGCGCAATAAGACGCGCTTTTAAATCCTCAAAATTCATGAGATTCTTCATGTGTCCGGTTTCGGACTTCGACTTGGTTTTCTTTTTAGTTACTTCCATTGATTATAATTTAGTAGATTAAAAAATAAATAAATACACCTGCCCGCATAAGCGATGCACGGTAATCTTCAGGCAGTTTGTGTAATGATGCAGATGGAATGTATTACTTGAAAACGAGCTTCAAGCCGGAAGTGCTTAATTGTTTGGAAAATGTAATAATGAATAATGTAGTAAGATGTAAAATCTAAAGTCTAATGTCTCTCAAGGAGATGCCTTTGGCATAAAGTCCTAAAAAGAAGTGTTTGGGTTAGAATGATACACAAATATACTGTGTACCAGGGATAAAACGAAAGAGGGGAGCAAAGAAAAATATCGGAAAACTAAAAAATATTTACATCAGATTATTTTTGATGTAACAAAATTAAAAAGAGAACGTATTTTAGCTTAAATAAATAATTATAAAAGCGCTCAACAATAATTCAAATTATTTACCTCTTCATTCTAACGCAGACGTACCCAATAATGATTAAGTTTGTTCGTCAATCAAAAAATAGGTAGATTTAAAGCTAAGCAATTGAATGACAAAAGAAATTCAAATAGAAGAAAATCTAATCAAGCAATTAACAGCGCTTAAATACATCTATCGACCTGATATTATCAACAGGAAAACGCTTGAACAAAACTTCAAAACAAAATTTGAAGCGCTCAATCGCGTTCGACTTACCGATAATGAATATTTACGCTTACGGGAAGAAATTATTAATCCTGATGTTTTTGCTGCATCCAAGCTGCTGCGGGAACAACAATACTTTCAACGAGAAGACGGAACGCCTTTGCATTACACCTTGGTAAACAACAAAGATTGGTGCAAGAATGATTTTGAAGTGATTAATCAATTGCGCATCAATACCGAAAACAGTCACCAACGCTACGATGTCATTCTACTAATTAATGGCTTGCCGGTAGTTCAAATAGAATTAAAGAAATTGGACATTTCGCCACGAAAGGCAATGCAGCAAATTGTGGATTATAAAAACGAACCGGGCAACGGTTACGGCAATTCACTGCTTTGCTTTATGCAGTTGTTTATTGTGAGCAATAGAACAAATACTTACTACTTTGCCAATAATAAAAACCAGCATTTTGCATTCAATGCAGACGAACAATTTCTGCCTATCTATCAACTCGCAGACGAAGGCAATAAGAAAATTACCCATCTGGAATATTTTACTGAAAAATTTCTAAGCAAGTGTACGCTTGCTGAAATGATCAGTAAGTATATGGTGCTGGTGGAGAGCGAACAGAAACTGCTTGTGATGCGACCATATCAGATTTATGCGGTAAAAGCGATTGTAGATTGCATCCATCAAAACAGAGGAAACGGCTATATCTGGCATACTACAGGAAGCGGAAAAACTTTGACTTCTTTCAAAGCTTCTACCTTGCTAAAAGACAATCCTGATATTGAAAAATGTTTGTTCGTAGTGGATCGTAAAGACCTTGACCGACAAACCCGCGAAGAGTTTAATAAATTTCAGAAAGGTAGTGTGGAAGAAAACACCAATACCGAAACCCTGATAAGACGTTTGCTTTCTACCGACTATGCCGACAAGGTCATTGTGACCACCATTCAAAAATTAGGACTCGCCCTTGATGGAACTTACAAGAAAAACTACAAAGAACGCCTGGAGCCATTGAGCAAAAAGCGGATGGTTTTCATTTTTGATGAGTGCCACCGTTCGCAGTTTGGCGATAACCACGATGCTATTAAAGCGTTTTTTCCAAATGCCCAACTATTTGGATTTACCGGTACACCTATTTTTGATGAAAATGCAAGCTATAAAATTAGAGAAGATGACTATGGCGCATACAAAACCACTGAATACATCTTCAAAAAGCAGCTCCATGCCTATACCATTACCCATGCCATAGACGATAAAAATGTATTGCGTTTTCACATTGATTATTTCAAAGGAAAAGGCAGTCAAAATCCAAAGCCAGGCGAGCCCATTGCACAACAAGCAGTCGTAGAAGCCATTCTGGACAAACACCATGCCGCTACCAATTTAAGGCGATTCAATGCTGTATTAGCAACGGCTTCTATCAATAATGCTATCGAATATTATCAACTTTTCAAGGCAATTCAAAAGAAGAAACAAATCGAAAACGAAGATTATATTCCATTAAATATCGCTTGTGTCTTCTCTCCGCCTGCCGAAGGAAATAAAGACATCCAGCAGATTCAGGAAGATTTAGCACAGGAAAAAGAAGACAATAAGCAAAACCCCGAAGAAAAGAAAGCAGCATTAAAAACAATCATTGCAGATTATAACAAACAATACGGTACGAATCATAGCATCAATGAATTTGATTTGTATTACCAGGATGTGCAAAGACGAATTAAAGACCAACAATACAGCAACAAAGACTATCCGCACAAAAATAAAATAGACATTACCATTGTGGTGGATATGCTGCTGACTGGCTTTTACAGCAAATACCTGAACACATTGTATGTGGACAAAAACCTGAAATACCACGGATTGATTCAGGCATTCTCCAGAACCAACCGAGTATTAAACGATACCAAACCTTATGGCAATATTTTGGATTTTCGTTCGCAACAAGAAGCCGTCAACCAAGCCATTGCGCTCTTTTCGGGCGAAGATAAAGGCACTGCAAAAGAAATCTGGCTGGTGGATCCTGCACCGGTGGTGATTGATCAATACAAAAAAGCAGTGGAGGCATTGGGTGTATTTATGCAAGAGCATAATTTGGTAAACGAACCACAGGAAGTATATAACCTGAAAGGAGATGCGGCACGCATTGCCTTTGTAAAAAACTTTAAAGAAGTACAACGGCTCAAAACCCAACTGGATCAATACACCGACATCAACGAAGAGCAGCAAGCCCAGATTGAAGCTATCTTACCACAGGACACCTTGCAAGCGTTCAGAAGTTCGTATATAGAAACCGCCAAACAACTCCGGGAAATACAGCAAAAAGAAGGAGCGGAAGCACCCGACGAAATCCAGCAACTGGATTTTGAATTCGTGCTCTTTGCTTCTGCGGTGATTGATTACGACTATATCATGAACCTGATGGCAGAAAACTTGGGCAAAAAACCAAGTAAACAAAAAATGACGCCTGCTCAAGTCATCAGTTTGCTAAAATCGAACTCCAACCTGATGGATGAGGAAGCAGACCTCACCGAATTTATTAATCAAGTCAATTGGACGGTAGGTCAAACAGTAGATGAGCTTAAAAGAAGTTATGATACCTTTAAAGACGATAAATACAATAAAGAACTGGCAGCCATTGCCCATAAGCATGGCTTACAAACGGCAGCCCTGAAAAGCTTTGTAGAAAACATTATGAGCCGAATGATCTTTGACGGAGAAAAACTAACCGACTTGTTAGAACCATTGGAATTGAGTTGGAAAGAACGCAGGCTAAAAGAACTGGCATTGATGGAAGATTTAGTGCCCCAATTAAAAAAACTTGCTCAGGGGCGGGAGATAAGTGGATTAGCGGCTTATGAATAGTCTTAAACTATGATTGGTATGATTAAAATGATAGACGATGATATAAGTAATTGACCATTTTGCAAAATATTAAAGATCACCAGCTTATTCCAAATAAAAATTATGGCTATTTAAGAACAAGCATTTATAATAAAATAAGAAACAAAAATCAAAGCCATCCAATACATCAAAAAAATCATCGTGCAGACAAATGAGTAAGGAGAAAAAACTAATACCCGAATTGCGTTTCCCGGAGTTTGTGAAGGAGGGAATGGAAATACTTTAATGGTGATGAGATATTTGAACCAATATCTAATAAAAATCACAGTTCTGAAAGTACCAATACTTGCAATTACACATAACAAGGTGCTATACCAAGAGAAATGATTGATTATCATGTCTCCGTTACAGATAAAAGATTAATAGCTATAAAATCATTGAAGTTGGTGATTTTATAATCAAGTTTAAGGTCATTTCAGAAGGAGGAATTGCAATATTCAAATTAAAGGTCTATGCAGTCCTGCTTACATCATATTAAGAAAAAAGGATAATGTTATAAATGATTTTTATCGTCACTACTTCAAGTCAATTCCATTTATTGCGGATCTTAATAGAAATATAGAAGATCAAATGGAGCACTTAGGAAAATAGTAAAGATTTTTTCAAATATTTTCAAGACCTACGTTCAACGAACAACAAAAAATAGCCGCCTGCCTTTCTTCCTTAGATGAAGTGATAGCAGCCCACCGCCAAAAATTAGCAGCCTTAAAAGACCATAAAAAAGGCTTGATGCAAAATCTTTTCCCGCAAGAAGGGAAAGGGTGCCGAAGGTGAGGTTTAAGGAGTTTGAGAAAGATGGGGCGTGGGAGGAGAAGAAGTTGGGAAAGTACATTGATTTAATTTCCGGAAAGAGCTCTTAAAAGTGAAGAAATTAGTGAAGATGAATCAGGATACCAATTTTAAGAAGTATAAATATTACCGAAGGATTATCAGACATTCAAAAGACATTGATAAATACTTTTTGGGAGAAATTGAAAATTTGGAAAAATATCTTGTTAAGGAAAATGATATTGTAATTGGAATGGATGGTTCCAAGGTTGGAAAAAATGTTGCTCTTGTAGGAAAAGAAGATGAAAATTCAATCTTGATACAAAGGGTCGCAAGAATAAGAACAAATGAAAATTCAGGTACTCATTTTCTTTATCAATATTTTATATCTGACAAGTTTAGAAATTATGTTGACACAGTAAACACAAGTTCAGAATACCACACATTAGTGCTCAACAAATTAAAAGATTTCAAAGTCAGATTCCCCTAAATTAAAAGAACAACAAAAAATTGCATCCTGTCTTTCTGCTTTAGATGCACTCATCACGGCACAAGCGGAGCAAATAGCGCAATTGCAGTTGCATAAGAAGGGCTTGATGCAGGGTTTGTTTCCGAAGATTGTCTGAACTGTGATTTTTGTGATGAAATGATGAACCATGATGAAAAGAAAACAAAATAGAAATCAGGATAGTCCTAAAATTAAGCAAATTAATGTTCAGACAAAGGGCTTGATGCAGGGCTTGTTTCCGAAGATGAATGAATAAACGAATGAATTTCAATGACAAACAAAAAATAGCAGGGCTAACGCCCCTTAATTGTTATAAACGTGTATTTTTCTACGAAGACAACAGGGCTATGCCCCTAACCCTTGGCGTCAATAAAATATTGGGGCGTAGCCCAAACATCTTCGTAACAAAAAATAAAACAAAAAGAGAGCGTAGCCCACAAATCTTCGTAATAAAAAATAAAACAAAAAGAGGCGTAGCCCCAACATCTTCGTAATAAAAAATAAAATTGAAAACACAGGGGCGTAGCTTACAAATCTTTGTAATAAAAAATAAAACAAAAAGAGAGCGTAGCCCAAACATCTTTGTAATAAAAAATAAAACAAAAAGGGGGCGTAGCTCACAAATCTTCGTAACAAAAAATAAAACAAAAAGAGGGCGTACAAAAGCCTCTTGTAATAAAATAAATAAAAAGAAGGGCGTAGCTCACAAATCTTCGTAATAAAAATAAAACAAAAAGAGGGCGTAGCCTACAAATCTTTGTAATAAAAAATAAAATAAAAAGAGGACGTAGCCCAAACATCTTCGTAGCAAAAAATAAAATAAAAAGAGGGCGTAGCCCAAACATCTTCGTAATAAAAAATAAAACAAAAAGAGGGCGTAGTCCACAAATCTTTGTAATAAAAAATAAATTGAAAACACAGGGGCGTAGCCCCTGACATCATAAAATCAATGGCAAATACCTATACGCAATTATACATTCAATTCGTCTTTGCAGTAACGGGGCGAGAAAACCTAATCAAAGAATCTTTCCGAGATGAATTAGAAAAGGTAATGTGTGGCATTGTTACCAATCATAAATGTAAAACGTATGCCATCTATTGCAACCCCGACCATACCCATATTTTTGTAGGAATGCATCCTACTATTTCACCATCAAAATTGATGGAGCAGGTAAAATCAGGTTCTTCAAAATGGATTAACGATAAAAAGTTTATCCTTGGGAAATTTAATTGGCAAGATGGATTTGGGGCATTTACCTATTCCAAATCGCATATTGATAAGGTGGTGAAATATGTGTTGAACCAACCGGCGCATCATAAAAAACAATCCTTTAAAGAAGAATATTTATTGCTTCTGAAAAATTTGAGGTAGAATATGACCCTAAATATGTATTTGAATGGTACGATTAGAAAAGATTTCAGGGCTAACGCCCCTATGCTCATTGGTGGATAATTTTTCTAGGAAGACATCAGGGCTAACGCCCCTAATTTTTGAAATTAAATAAGAGATATAGAATGACACAAAAAGACCAACAGCAACTGGGTAAAACCCTTTGGAATATAGCAGATCAATTACGTGGCGCCATGAATGCGGATGACTTCCGTGATTATATGCTTTCCTTTCTTTTCTCAGATGCGCAGAAAAGTGCATTATGTCATCCAACCACAACACCTTTGGAGCAACATCAGCGAAATGGCTCGTACCCAGGACGGTGAATTGTTGGTAACGCTGGAAGCAGGTTTCCGATACATAGAAAACGAATCGTTTGAAAGTGCTTTTCAAGGATTGTTTTCTGAAATCAATTTGAACTCGGAGAAATTAGGTAAAACCAATACCGATAGAAATAAAAAGCTCTGCACGATTATTCAGAAAATTGCGGAAGGCATTGCCGATTTCTCTACGGACTCTGACACACTTGGTGATGCTTACGAATATTTGATTGGTCAGTTTGCAGCAGGTTCGGGCAAAAAAGCAGGAGAGTTTTACACGCCACAACAAATTTCTACCATCCTTTCTGAAATTGTAACCTTAGATAGTCAAGACCCAACAACAGGAAAGAAAAGCAAACTGGATAAAGTACTCGATTTTGCTTGTGGTTCGGGTTCTTTATTGCTGAATGTGAGAAAGCGTATCAAAGAGAATGGCGGTAGCATTGGTAAAATTTACGGACAGGAAAAGAACATTACTACTTACAACCTTGCCCGCATGAATATGCTTTTGCATGGCATGAAAGACACCGAGTTTGAGATATTTCACGGCGATACTTTGCTCAATCAATGGCCCTTACTGAATGAAATGAACCCCGCCAAAAAGATAGAATTTGATGCCATTGTAGCCAATCCGCCTTTTAGTTTACGCTGGGAGCCAAATGATACCTTGGCAGAAGACTTTCGTTACAAGAGCTATGGTTTAGCGCCAAAGTCAGCAGCCGACTTTGCTTTTTTATTACACGGTTTTCATTTCTTAGGCAAAGAAGGGACAATGGCAATTATTTTGCCGCATGGTGTTTTATTTCGTGGCGGTGTAGAAGAAAGAATCCGTACCAAGTTGTTAAAAGACAATCATATTGATACGGTTATTGGTTTACCTGCCAATTTGTTTTACTCCACCGGGATTCCCGTTTGTATTTTGGTGTTGAAAAAATGTAAAAAGGCGGATGATGTGCTATTTATCAATGCCAGTGAGCAATTTGAAAAAGGAAAACGACAGAATACACTTCATGAAAAACATATTGAAAGCATTGTGGCAACCTACAAAAATCGACCTGAAGAAGTTGAACGTTATGCACGCAGGGTGTCCATGGAAGAAATTGAGAAGAACGGATACAACCTGAATATTTCACGATATGTAAGTACATCCATTGAGGAAGTAAAAATTGACTTAAAAGAAGTCAACAAGAAATTGATCGCAATCAATGAAAGTATAAAAACGAATACAGATAAACACAATGAATTTTGGAAAGAATTGGGGTTGCCGTCTATTTAAAAGTTTAAAGTAATTCCATCTCTGTCAAGTCTCCGCTCCTTTCAAGATGAATATGGGCATTTTTGAAAAAGTATAAAAATGAAGAACGATATGTCTGGGATTGATTGTATCGGTCGTTATAATTCATCGGTCATAGACCGATATTATTACGCCAAAGAAAAATTTTACTTCAGAGAAAGCATTTCTACAATTTTTTTGGAAGATTAAGTTTTATATGCTTTGTGCATATTCCAGGGTTTTGTTTTTCCGTTATTGCGCAAACAAATGTATTTTTGAGTTTTCTTGTTGTAAATTCAACCTTATGAAAATCAACTACTTATTTATATTGGCTTTATTGGTATTTGCTTGTCAGTCAGAACAACAGCAAGAGCAAAAAGCGATTGCGGCTTTGGAAAGTTCCTTGGAGCAAACGCCGGATGCAGCCAAGGCAGCGGAATTATTCAATTTGTATGCGGCTTATCGCAATCAGCATCCTGATGATGCGGCGAAAAATACAGCGTATCTGCAACATGAAGCTGTGGTTCGCTTACAGTTTGGGCAAGCTTACGAGGCAGGTATCGCTTATTTGGAATTCTTAGAGCAAGATCCTGAAGCACTAAAGGATAAAGACGATGCGCTGTTCCAATCTGCCCTGGATACGTTGCGCAAAAAGGTTTTTAATGAAGTGACCAATCGAATTGATCAGCAATCTGCGATGGATTTTGTTGAGTTAATAGAAGGTTATGCGTCGATTAATCCAGAGAGTTCTTTGACACCAGATTTATTGTTTCAGTGAAGCGATGTGGCGGGTGCGATTCGGGATTATGAAAAAGCATTAGCGTTTTTAGCAAAGATTAATACGGATTATCCTGATTATAAAAGAGCGCCGCAAGCTTTGTTTATGCGGGCTTTTACATTGGATGCGGAGTTGAAAAGATATAATGAAGCGAAAGTATTATATCAGGAGTTTTTAAAGAAATATCCGAATGATGAACTAGCGGAAAGTGCGCAGTTTTCTTTGAAAAATCTTGGGAAGAGCGAAGAGGAAATCGTGCAAGGCTTTATTGAAAAGCAAAAACAGTGACTGGAAGCCGGAAGTGGGAAATCGGAGGTCGGAATTGAGAAGCGGTTTATTTGATAGTGATGTATTTGGAGTCGAAAGGACTGAGGGCGGTGCCTTTTACTTTGGCGGTGGCTTCTATGCGGTAGTAAGATTTTACAGCGCTCAAGGTCTTGGCGGCGTTGGCGATGCCTTTAAAAATAAAGTTTTTAGCGCCGAACTCATCCATATCGGATTTTACGATCTTAAAAGGTAATTCAAAGTCAACTTCTACGATTTCGCCTGCGGGCACTTGAAAGGCATCGAATAATTCTACTTCGCCTAGTTTATACTCGTCTATCAATTTTTCTTTACCACGACCACGGCTATACTTTTCAAATAAAGCAATTCTTACATTGGTAACCATTTGGGTATTCATCGATTGAAAGCGCAAAACGCCAGGAATCACGCGGTCGCGCGCACGCACGCCTTCTTCTGGTAGCAATATTTCTACTTTTACACCTTCGATTCCAAAAAATTGTTTGACTTTTTTACCCAACATGGAATTTTATTATTAGAAATTGGAAATTAGTTATCTGGAAAACGAAGCAATAAATAAATAAGTTTCAAAGAATAGATAAAAGTAATTGATTATCAGACCAACACACCCAAAACTTTTCTTCACCTTATCACCCCATCACCCTCTAAACCATCCTTTTATGCCAACTTTCTTTTAATGGTTTTATAAAATGCTTTATCAAAATCACCTTTATTATTTACTAATGTATCAAAAACCAGCGTTTCATTATTAATTTTTCCTTCGGCATATAATGTTGCAAATTCTTCTCGAGAAACGGTTTTCACTTCTTCGCCATCCAAATAGCTAAAGCGCATCCGATCAAATAAATCTACGCCATATTCAGCTTGCAAATTCTTCAAAAAATACACCGATTTATCAATCGAGCAACCGCTTGCATCCGCCTGGCTTTCGTCCACCATCAAGATCACAAAACGATTGTGCAATACATCGCCGTGTGCGCGGAGTTGGCGGTTGTGGCTGATCCATTGCTGCGCAAAATCTTGTACAAGTTGCTTCAACTCTGGAATATCTTTATCCTCAAAGGGTTGATTGCTTTGGTAAATCCAGAGGCGAGTGGTTTCTGGTAATTCGATATTCTTTATCATTCTTTTAAGCTATTTTAGCTGCAAGCAATGAGCCGCAAGCACCAAGAAATTTACTGATTGTAAACAATTGAAATATTGTAAGAGATTAATCTTGCTCTAATTTTTCCTGGTATCGGTAAATCATTTTTTGTTCTTCTCCAATTTCTGTAATAATTTTGGATAGTAATATTGCATCGCCATAACCTCGACGTTGACAAATTAATAAATGTGTTTCTAATTCATACGCTGATCCGAGCGCTATTTCGAGGTATCTTGCAAATTCTCTACTGCTTCTTTTTCCTGAACCTTCAGCAATATTGGATGGAATAGAACAGGCACAGCGAATAGATTGCGAGACAAGATTGTATTTTTCTGAACTTGGTAATTCTTCACAAAACTTATAAACCGCATCTACTATCTCCATACCTCGTTGCCAAATAAGCAAAGTTTTAAAATTTGTTTTACGCATAAATTTGTTTTTAAACTTGTAGCTTGTTTCTTGATGCTTGTAGCTTGCTGCCTTACAAATTATTAACAATAAGCTCTGAAAGATCGTACACTAAAACCTCCTCCTGCTTATCCTTTGCCTTCACGCCATCGCTCATCATCGTCAAGCAAAAAGGGCAATTCACTGCGATAATCTCTGCTTTCGTTGCCAGCGCTTCTTCCGATCGCTCAATATTGATGCGCTTATCGCCGGGTTCATCTTCTTTCCACATTTGCGAGCCGCCGGCGCCACAGCACAAGCCATTTTGCTTGGAGCGCTTCATTTCTACCAAATCGCTATCAAGTGATTCCAGCACTGCACGAGGCGCTTCATACACACCATTCACACGACCCATATAACAAGAATCATGATACGTGATACGCTTGCCTTTGAAAGTGCCGCCCTCCTTGAGTTTGATGCGACCTTCATTTATTAATTCTTGTAATAATTGTGTATGATGTATGACATCATAATTGCCGCCAAGCGCCGGATACTCGTTCTTCAAAGTATTAAAACAATGCGGACAAGCAGTAACAATTTTCTGAATATTATACATTTTTAATGTTTCAATATTCATTAAAGCCGTCATTTGAAATAAGAATTCATTGCCTGCACGCCTTGCAGGATCGCCCGTGCAGCGTTCTTCGTTGCCAAGAATGGCAAATTTGATACCAACATGATGTAATATTTTAGCGAAAGCGAGTGTCACTTTCTGTGCTCGGGAATCATAACTTCCGGCGCAGCCCACCCAAAATAAAATTTCAGGTTCTTCATTAGCTGCGGCATAATCCGCCATTGTTTTTATTGGAAAGTCAGTCATAATTGTATCGGCGGACTTTAGCCGCCGTTTTGTTGTTTTGTGAATTTTATATGTCGGCGACTAAAGGTCGCCGGTACGCGCCCACGCATCCCGATCAATGCTCATCGCCCAGGCAGCGCCTGCGTTTTCAATACTATTGAACAAAGGCATCCACTCGGCGGGGCCGGCGGATTCGGTCAGGATTTCGTAGCGACGCATTTTCAAAATAGGGTCTAAAGGATTAATTAATACAGGACAAGCTTCTACGCAAGCGTTGCAGGTCGTGCAAGCATGTAATTCTTCGCGGGTAATATAATCAAATAAAGATTTACCATCTTGATAATTATATTTTGATAAAGATTTAGAAGCATCCGCTTTGAATTCATCTTTGCCACTGACTAAATTCTTGCCAATTTCATCTGCCCGGTCTCTAATATCCATTACAATTTTACGCGGCGACAACTTCTTACCTGTAATATTCGCAGGGCAAGCCGCCGTGCAGCGTCCGCATTCGGTGCAGCTATAAGCATCCAAAATATTTTTCCAACTTAAACTAAATACGTCATTCGCGCCAAACTCAGGCAGTTCGGTCGTTTCGGTCGCTTCTGCCAAGCCCATCATCGCTTTCACTTCGTTCATAATCTCCGGCATATTTTCCATTTCGCCTCTTGGACTTTGCTTTGCAAAATAAGTATTTGGGAACGCCAGTATAATATGCAAATGCTTGGAAATCGGCAGGTAATTCAAAAATGCAAACACCGTAAGAATATGCAGCCACCAACCAAAGCGCTCTACTATATATAATGAATTTTCATTCAAACCACCAAAAAGCATCGGCCCAAGCCAGGAGCTCACTGCCAGATTTCCTGTTTCAGGAAAATGCTGTGAATCAATATTTTGCAACAGCGTATCCGCGCCGTTCATACTAAAAATGCCAATCAATAATATAATTTCCAAAAAGAGAATGATATTCGCGTCGCGCTGCGGCCAGCCGCGCATTTCGGGCTTTTCAAAACGCTTAACTTTTATAATATTTCTGCGAATCAGGAAAATAATGGTTGCAATAAACGCCAGAATTGATAATATTTCAATAAAGCTTATAATAAAAGTGTAAAATCCGCCGAGTTTATTTGCGAAAAAGCGATGTACGCCAAAAAATCCATCTATAAAAATTTCGATCAATTCGATTTGCGTAATCACAAAAGCCGCGTAAATAAAGAAATGAAACACCGCAGGAATCCAATTCTTGAACATTTTCTGTTGTCCGAATGCCACCAATAGCACATTGCGCCAGCTTTTAGCGGAATCGAGTTCGAGTTTTTCAGTTTTACCCAATAAAATATTGCGGCGAATTTTCAAGAATTGCCATCCTGCGAAGCCAAGTGCTGCTATACTGATGATAATGAAGATAATTTGTTGAGTCATACTATTTTATTTGGAAAACTGGAATGTTGGAATATTGGAAATCCAAGGGTTGCGTGCATCAGCATTCCATCCATCCTTTATTCCATTATTCCATTGTTTTGGCTAAAATAAACAGCAAAAATAATTTTGTGTAAATTAATGCTTTCAAATTTACAATTCAGAAGGAATTTAAATAAACTTGAGCAATAAAATTGCGCGTATGAAAATTTTGAACCAACGACAAATCCAGCAAAAAATAAAACGCCTGGCGATTGAAATCCTCGAAAACAATTATGAAGAAAGCGAAATCATTTTGGTTGGCATCAACAATCGAGGCTATAGCTTTGCGCAAATGCTTCGGGCAGAGTTAAATATGATAAGCAAAATTCCGATTATACTTACTCGACTGAGGCTCAATCCTGCCGCGCCGCTTGCCGGGCCCATCGAATTGGAATTATCCGTAGAAGAACTCAAAGAAAAGACAATCATTATCGTAGATGATGTAGCCAATACCGGGCGCACAATTTTCTATGCCTTTAAACCGATCATGCAAATTTTGCCAAAAAAAGTAGAAGTGGCGGTACTCGTTGATCGCAAACATAAATCATTCCCGATTCAGGTTGATTATGTTGGGCTTTCGCTGGCTACGACTCTGAAAGAGGATATCGATGTACAAATTTTGGATGTGGAAGAACAAGCGGTTTTTTTAAATTGATGTAATGATATTGTGATATTATGATATTGTGATATTGTGATATTGTGATTAGGTTGAAGGTATTTGGTCGCTTAGTTTTGCTTTAATATCAGGCATTGCAAGCTTTGCAGCTTCATAACCAATATCATGTAATTCCTGATATTTATTAAATTGAAAAATATTATAATTACGTACTTTAGTCGGCTCTACAATTACATTACAACGCTTTAAATTGGGTCTGGTATTTGCCCAAATCGCCATTTCAAAACAACGCGTGGCGATGCCCAGCATTGAATTGACCTCTTTTTCTTCCACCGGCACATTCGGCATTACATTCACCCCGATAATCGCATCGGAAAGCCCAAGCAATGGTTTTACAGGCATATTTTCTAAAGCGCCGCCATCTACATAAAGATTTTCACCAATTTTAATAGGCTGAAAAACCAATGGAATCGCGGAAGACGCCATTACTGTTTTATATAATTCTCCTTCGCTTATAATTTCCAGTTTGCCCGTCATCAAATTGGTAATGGCAATAAATAAGCGCCTTTGTAATGTTTCAAAACTATCTTCCTCGATGGCATCAGCCAATCGCTCTTGCAAATAAATCAAGGAAGCCAAGCCTTTATTGGGTAGCCCAACTCGAAACACTTTCCAAATGCTGCTATCCTTAACGAAATCGAGCATCTCATCGGGCGACTTGCCTGCCGCATAAAGCGCACCGATAATCGAACCTGCGCTTGTGCCAGCAATTATATCAGGATAAATGCCATTTTCCAGCAATGCACGCAACACGCCAATATGCGCGATGCCGCGCGCGCCACCACCAGAAAGCGAAATTCCAATTTTCATTTGATCTTTCATACAAAAAAGCCTATTGAAGACATAACGCTACAACAGGCTTTTCGTATCGTAGTTTACTATAAAATTATTGTTTTACAAATTCTACCGAAAAATAACGGTTTTCTTTTATTAAAATAAGATGGTAAATGCCTGATGCTAAATGATTTACATTGAATTGTTCTTTTAAATTAATATTTTTTTGATCCAAAACTAATTGTCCGAGTGCATTTGTAATGCGGATGCGATCCAATTCCTGAAGACTCTCCAATATCAAATAATCTTTGACGGGGTTTGGATATAATTTTACGCCTTCGCCAACTTAGGTCTAAAACGCTGGAAAACAGGCTTATATCAGAAAGGTAACGCGGGATGATCTGGTAACCTTCGGTATAAGGTGAGGCATTATCAAACTGACTGCCAATACCGCTTAAAGTAAAAGGAGAACTCGGCGCAGATGTTCCGAAAATATCGGTATCTGCATCAATGCGCATTTGAAAAGTATTGGTACCATCGGTCACATCTACATTAAAACCGGAACCTGTGTTCGTCCACTGCGTAGGATTCACTAAAGAAAGTAAGTTTTGTACAGTAATTAATTGAGATTCAGTATCTTCTCCTATTGAGGTCACTTGAGCGGACTCTGCTAAAGTATTTCCACCAGAAACTAAATCAATTTCTTCAGCCAGAATTTGTGTCAAGCCATTGAACTGATCAATCTCGCCGCGTACTTTGATCAGATCGCCTTCTGCGACGGTGTAGCCGATGTTACCGCTATTGAGGAAAACGCCAATGCCATCGCCAATGCTATCAATAATCGTAAATTGTAGGCCTGTTGGACGAAGATTTCCACCATATACAATGCCTTGCAATTCGCATTTCACATCCAATGAATCCGCAACACCTGACGCATTATTGGTAGTCACTTCCCCTATACTGCGTGGAGGAAAGTCGCTAGTAGCAGGGATGTAAGGATTGATATCGGTCAAACGACGCGGAAAGATTTGGTACCCTGCATCATAAGGCGAGGCAGGATCAAATTGCCCACCAATGCCTGTCAGGGTGAACGTACCAGTCGGCGCTAATGCACCAAAAATGTCAGAATCCCCATCAATTCTGGCTTGGAACGTTGTTGTGCCATTGGTTATATCCACATTAAAGCCGGAACCAGCATTCGTCCATTGGGCAGGATTTACCAGAGATACATTTTCAAGACTTACCAGTTGAGATTCTGTTGTTTCATCCAAAGTGCTTACTACTGTTGGCGTTGCGAGCATATTATTTTGCGAAACGCGCCAAAGCGTGTCGGGTAGAATTTGCGTCAAGCCGTTGAATTGATCAATTGTTCCTCGGATGATGACTTCATCGCCTTCTGCGACAGTGTAATCAAAAGTTTTGGTGGAACTAAATACGCCGATGCCATTATTACTTGCGTCAATAATTGTAAATTGCAAACCATTATTACCCCGAATATTGAAACCATACACGATGCCTTGCAATTGGCATTTTGCATTTAAGGAATCGACGACACCTTCGGCATTATTGGTCGTAACAAGGCTGATTGCATAAGCAGGATATTCCGCTTGTGCAATAAGAAACATTGCCAGTGACATTGCAAAGGCAAAAACAAAAAGCTTTTTCATAGTGATCGGTTTTGGTGGTTTTTAATAATTTTTCACAAAAATAATAACAAAAGAAGTGGCATACAGGAGAAGCAAGTCTATTGCCAATATTTAGCAAAAGCAGATTTTGAAAATCTTAGTATATGTAAAATTGGAGTACAAGGAAAAAAAATTTTATTTCCCTTTTTTAAATAAAACTACACTTTATTTTTTTTGAAAGAGAAGCAATAGAAGATAATTGGCGGTTAATGATAAAGTGATACAAAACATTTGATTGTCAACGCTTTGTTATCACAAAACTAAAGGAAAATTAACATTAAGTTAACAATCTGTTACTACATTTGCTGGGAATTTTCAATTCAAATCACTAAATACACTGTTTATGAAACTCGCAAAGTTGCTGAGAACTCTAAGCACAATCGCCTTCGTTTTCATGCTTCAAGGGCTTGCATTTGCACAAGGTGTAACCACCTCTTCAATGCAAGGAAAAGTTATTGACAATAACAATGAAGCCTTGATCGGCGCAAATGTTTTGGCGGTGCATCAACCCTCGGGTACCGTTTATGGCGCAGCCACAGATTTGGAAGGTAACTATCGCATTCCGGGTATGCGCGTAGGAGGACCTTATAAGGTTACTGTTTCTTATACCGGCTACGGTGAAGTGGCACTTGAGAACTTGTTCCTGCGCTTGGGTGAAACCAGCAAGCAAGACTTTACGCTTCAGGAATCTGCATTGGAATTGGCTACTATTCAGGTTACTGCTACTGCTGGTGTCTCTGGTCAGAATGCTGGTGCCAGTACACAAATCACTTCTGGTGATATTGATGTAATGCCAACTTTGAACAGAGATATTGATGATTATCTTCGCCTTACACCTCAAGGAAGCGCTTACGGTGATGGTATTTCATTTGCAGGTATGAACAACCGTTATAATGCTATTTATATTGACGGTGCTGTAAACAACGACGTATTTGGTTTGGCTTCTTCCGGTACAAATGGTGGTTCGACTGGTATCTCCCCATTTAGTATTGATATCATTGATCAGTTACAAGTTGTGCTATCCCCTTATGATGTTACTTTGGGTGGTTTCGCTGGTGGCGGCGTAAACGCTGTAACAAAATCTGGTACAAACAAATTTCAAGGAACTGCTTACTATTTCTTCCAGAATGAAAATTTGGCTGGCAAGACAAATGGTGTATTGGCAGAGCGCTTGAACATTGATCGCGCTAAATTAGCAGAATTCAACCAAAGCACTTATGGTTTGTCTTTGGGTGGACCAATCGTAAAAGATAAGGTATTTTTCTTCGCAAATGCAGAAATTCAAGATGACGAAACACCTATTCCTTTTGAGTTGGAACAATATAATGGTAATACGAAGAGCGCAACTGATTTGAATAATCTGCGCAATTTCTTAATCAATACTTATAATTACGATCCGGGAACATTCGGTGACGTTGCAGATGAGTTGAAAGGCTTGAAATTGTTCGGTAAAATCGATATCAACCTAAATCAAAACCATAGGCTGACGCTCCGTCATCAATATACTAAAGCAGAGCAGTACGACCGTTTTGCCGGTAGCAGCAATACGATCAACTTCTCCAATAATGGTATTTATTTCCCAAGTATTACCAACTCTTCTGCACTGGAATTGAACTCTCGTTTCGGGGATAAATTTTCGAACAACTTGATCTTGGGTTTCACCACTGTACGTGACGACCGCGATGCTATCGGAAGTGACTTCCCTTATGTATTCATCGAAGATGGCGGCACTAACGTGTTGCGTTTTGGTACAGAAGAATTCTCCACTGCAAATGCTTTGGATCAGGATATCTTCACGATTACAGATAACTTCAAAATCTATTCTGGTAACCATACCTTTACGCTTGGTACGCATAACGAATTTTACGATATTTATAACTTATTTATTGGTCAAAACTATGGTACCTACCGCTTTGCAAGTCTTGAAACTTTCTTGAGCGGCGGACAAGCTAAAGAATATGATCGCGCTTATTCTTTGGTGGATGAACTTACTGGTGATGGTTCAGCAGCTGCAGCAGCTTTTAAAGCGATGCAACTTGGTTTGTATCTTCAGGATGAGTGGTCTGTCTCCAGAAATCTTACCCTCACAGGTGGTATTCGTGTAGATTTGCCAATTATTACAAGCGATCCTGAAGAAGATACTTATTTCAATGATACGGCATTGCCTAAAATGCAGGCATTATATGATATTGCCAATGATGTTGAAGCAGGTAAAGCGCCAGATGGTCAGTTGATGATCTCTCCACGTTTGGGCTTCAATTATGACTTACAAGGCAATGGCAATACAATTCTTCGTGGTGGTTTGGGGATTTTCACCAGCCGCATTCCATTTGTATGGCCAGGTGCAATGTTCAATAATAATGGCTTGACCCTAGGTCGCGTAGATGAAACAAATATTCCTGGTGGGGTTGATTTCGTTACAGATATCAACAAGCAATATGTGAACCCTAATTTTGCGATTCCTTCTGGTCAGATTGACATCTTTACCAAAGATTTCAAATATCCACAGATTTTCCGTACGAACTTGGCGCTTGATCAAAAACTGCCAGGTAATATCGACTTTACTTTGGAAGGTCTTTTCACCAAGACTTTGAACAATGTTCTTTACACTCAGATCAACTCTAATCCAACAGTTAGATTTAACTGGACTGGACCAGATGATCGCCCGGTTTATGTCAACAGCAATATTGACAATACTTACAGCGCTGTGTATGCCGTTTCTAACACAAATGAAGGATACGGATACAACCTCACCGCTTCTTTCTCTAAGCGATTTGATTTTGGCTTGAATGCTTATTTGGCTTATAATTATAGTGATTCAGAAGCAGTAAACGAAGGTACTTCTTCGCAAAACTCTTCTCAATGGCGCGGTCAAGTGAACTATAATGGACGTAACTTCCCAGTAGTAGGTCGCTCTGACTTTGCAGCAGGTCACCGTGTGATAGGTTCTTTGAGCTATAAGCTGAAATGGAACGAAGCTGAAAATGCTGCTACAACTGTATCTTTGTTCTATAATGGGCAGTCGGGTACTTCTTATTCTTATGCGATTGGTGGTAGCAAGGGTCGTAACCTGAATGCTGAAAGAGGTAGTACAAGTGCCAACCGTTCTTTGATTTATATTCCTGAGAATCAGTCGGATATCGTTTTGATTGATTATACTAGCGGTGGACAAACGGTTACTGCCGCGCAGCAGTGGGCAAACCTGAATGCTTTCATCGAAGATGATCCATACCTGAGCAAAAATAGAGGTCAATATGCTGAGAAGAACGCTTCTTATGCACCATTTGCAAGCATTTTTGATCTTGCTATCCGCCAGGATTTTGGTATCAAAACTGGCGCCAGTGTTCAAAAATTGCAAGTGTCCTTCGATATTTTCAACTTTGGCAACTTGTTGAATAAGGATTGGGGCGTGGTTTATGTAGTTCCTGGCTCACAGTTCAATAATTATGAATTGTTACAGTTTGAAAATTATGCTGCTGACGCTAATGGACAAAACACCATTCCAAGATTTACTTACCGTCTTGGCGATGCAAAAGGCAAAGATGCTTTCAACATTGCTGGTACGGCTTCTCGTTGGAGAATGCGTCTTGGTTTGCGTTATATCTTCAATTAAATATTGAAGAAATATAATTGAAATAAAATACTTGAAAGGTGGTATCTGTGAAAGATGCCGCCTTTCTTGTTTTTAGTGGCTCCGATTGCCAATCGGAGTTAGGCTGGTGCAAAAATCTCCGCCATCATACAGCGAGCGCTACCGCCACCATATTTTTCAATAATATATAAAGGACTGTATAATAAGTTGGTAAGTTGATTTAATCTTCTTACTTGATCTTTATCCAAAGACAGGAAAGCTTGTTCCGACATCACGAGCAAGGAGTCTCCACTGCGGGTTTTCACTTGAAGCATATTGCCGGCAAAGGCCATCATTTGAGCTAATGTAATTTTAATAACTTCTTTATTCGTTTTTTTAAATGTTTTTAATAATAAATCCCGTTCTTTTTCATCTTTTATAGTATCCATGCAGATTACCACAAAATTTTCGCTCAAAGCCATCATTACATTGGTATGATATATTTCTTTATTATTACCATCAACGGCATTAAAAACAACCTTTTCGTAGCCTGTTGCTTTGCAAAATTCATCCAGGATTGTAATATCCGTGCGCGGACTCAAACAAGCATATACAACCTCATGCTCCCGATCCAAAATCATGCTACCCGTGCCTTCCAGAAATTTTTCCTCGACTTCTGATTTTTCTAAATGCACTCTTTTATTAAAATGAAATTGGCGCATCATTTTTTCAAGAATATCCTCGCGGCGCTCGCGGCGACGCATTTCGGAGTACATTGGATACGTAATAATCGTGCCATCGCTGTGGAAAGTAACCCAATTATTCGGGAAAACCGCGTCGGTTTTGAAAGGGCTTTCGGTGTCTTCAACAACAGTCACATCCACGCCTGTCTGGCGCAACAGATAAACAAAATCATCAAATTCTTTAATGGCTTTCTTTTTGATTTCGGCGGGCATAAGGCTGCTATCATTTTTTTGAAAAGCATTATTGGCAGCGGTTTCTTCATTAAAACCAAAATTTGCCGGACGCACCATCAAAATATGGGAGGTAATCTGTTGTTTTTTTTGGGATAACATTATTCGCGTAGTTTGCCTACAAAAGTAGCACAAATTGTTGGGAATCGAGCATCGACCCACAAGCGATTCAAAATTATATCAAAAAATGTCGGCGACCTTTAAAATTTATTTTTTAACCCGATATTCGCATTTTTATTTTTTACGTAACTGTATGTGGATTACTAACTTATCCTACTCCACACCTTCGCCTCTTTTTTATTTTCTTCCAAGTGGCGTTTGAGCGGCAGGTGTTCCGGGCGTTGGAGAGTGGGGTCGTCGTCGAGGATGCGGGTGGCGACTTCGCGGGCGGCTTGGAGGATGCGTCCGTCTTTGGCGAGGTCGGCGAGGCGCAGGTTGATGATGCCGCTTTGCTGGGTGCCTTCGATATTGCCGGGTCCGCGCAGCTTGAGGTCGGCTTCAGCAATCTCAAAGCCATTGTTGGTGCGCACCATCGTTTGGATGCGTTCGCGCCCGTCGGCGCTCAGTTGGTAGCTCGACATGAGTACGCAGAAGGATTGCTCGGCGCCGCGCCCCACGCGCCCACGCAGTTGGTGCAATTGCGACAAGCCGAATCGCTCGGTATGCTCGATGACCATCACAGAGGCGTTGGGCACATTCACGCCCACTTCGATCACGGTGGTGGCGACCATGATCTGGGTTTCGCCTTTCACAAAGCGCTGCATTTCAAAATCTTTGTCCTTGGGCTTCATCTTGCCGTGTACCACGCTGATCTGATATTCGGGCGGGGCAAAGTCACGCCGCAAGGCTTCGTAGCCAGCTTCCAGCGCCAGCAAATCCAGCTTTTCCGATTCTTCGATCAAAGGATACACCACATAGACCTGACGCCCTTTGGCGATTTCGTCTTTCATAAAATGGATGACATGATCGCGCTGGTGCTCGGTTTTGTGTACAGTGGTAATAGGCTTGCGACCAGGCGGGAGTTCATCAATCACCGATATGTCCAGGTCGCCGTAAAGCGTCATCGCCAGGGTACGCGGAATGGGCGTAGCGGTCATCACCAGTACGTGCGGCGGGTACGGATTGCTTTTCTTCCACAATTGCGCGCGTTGGGCAACGCCGAAGCGGTGCTGCTCGTCAATGACGGCGAGACCGAGGTTTTTAAATTCCACCCAATCTTCGATCAAGGCGTGCGTGCCAATGAGGATGTGAATGTCACCTTCCTTTAATAATTTTAATAATTGCTCGCGCTTTTTTCCTTTAATGGTACCGGAAAGAAACGCCACCTGAATGCCCAAGTCCTTGGCGTATTCGTTGATGGAAATATAATGTTGCTGCGCGAGGATTTCGGTGGGTGCCATCATGCAAGCTTGGAAGCCATTGTCCAATGCGATGAGCATACAGAGCAGCGCGACCATCGTTTTGCCGCTGCCCACATCACCTTGCACGAGGCGGTTCATCTGTTTGCCAACGCGCAAATCCTGGCGGATTTCCTTAACCACGCGCTTCTGGGCGTTGGTGAGTTCAAAAGGGAGTTTTTCGTTGAAAAATTCGTTGAAATAATCGCCGATTGTTTCAAAGACAAAGCCTTTCACGGTATCGTGTCGGCGGCGTTTGATTTGTAATAAGCGGAGTTGTAAAAAAAATAATTCTTCGAATTTCAGACGATTACGTGCGGCTTCTAATTCTTGTTCGTCTTTTGGAAAATGGATTTGCCGCAAGGCGTCGTATCTTGAAGGGAAGCGGAATTTTTGTAATAAATAATCCGGCAGGTTTTCGGGAACTTCATTTGGTAATAACTTTTCAAAAATAGTTTGAACCAAGCGACGGCGGGCTTTCACATCTAAGCCTTTTGTGTTGAGCTTGTCGGTGCTGGAATACATCGGCGCCATGGTGGGTGCGGTTTGCGCGGTTTCCGATCCAACAACTTCCATTTCGGGATGAGCGATGTTCAGGTTTTTGTTGAACGCAGTGATCTTACCAAAAATGACGTACTCCGTGCCGATAATAAGATTCTTTTCCAGCCAATGAATGCCGGTAAACCAGACGAGTTCGATCACGCCGCTATCATCGCGGAATTTGCCAACCAGCCGTTTTTTGCGCCCTTCGCCGGCAGTGGCAAGCAATCGCAGCACGCCGCGCAATTGCACGTAACCGCTGTCTCCATTGAGTTCGGCGATACGGTGAAACGAAGTTTTGTCAATGTAACGATAGGGGTATTGCATCAGCAGATCGCCGATGGTGAAGACGCTCAATTCGGTTTTGAGGAGTTCGGCACGTTGAGGGCCGACACCTTTCAGGTATTCTATTGGAGTATCTAATATGCTTTGGGTTTGGTTCATTCTTGGTGTTATGATGTTTTAGTGTAAAAGTTCGAGGTGTAACTATAACACCAAAATACAAGCGGACTAAAACACTGAATACACAATTTGTTTTACAAAAGTAACGATTTTGTGTCTGGAATTTTGATTCAAAAGGAACTATTCCCACCCAAATTTGTTTTTTCTGATAATTTTACCCATTTTGAGCGATCGAAATCAGAAGTGATGGAAACAATTAGACAAAAGCAGGTAGCAGAACTCATTAAGCGCAATTTTAGTATGGTGCTGCAAGCCGAAGGAAGTTATATTTATGGCGTAGAGGTGCTGGTATCTGTGACCAGTGTGAAGATGACACCCGATTTTAGTCTTGCCAAGATTTATCTCAGCGTTTTTAATACCGAAAATAAACAAGCTACGATTCTGGAACTGGAAGACCAGATCTTTCGTTTGAAGCAAGCCCTGGCGACGCGCATTCGCAAACAAATCCGCAGGATTCCTGAGATTGCCTTTTATCTGGATGATACGATTGATGAAATGTATCGCATTAATGCAATGTTTAATAAGTTGTACGATGAAAATCAGATGGGTGAGCAAGGAGAAGGGGAGAAAGGGTGACGTGGGACTTGGAGATCGGAGACTGGGAGAATTTGAATTGCTCTTACCTTAAATTGAACTCCATTATTGACTTTTTGGAAATGCTGCGTAAATTGGCGATTGTAAACTAACTTTACCAATCACCTAAAATTCATATTGCAATGAATAGACGCACTTTTTTGCATCAAGTCGGCGGCACGGCTGCCGGGATAGCGCTTTCATCATTTCTACCCGTATATACTTTAGCAGATTCCAGGAAAATGTTTTTCGAAATTTCATTAGCAGAATGGTCTTTGCATAAAACCTTGTTTGCCAAGCAAATGACTAATCTTGACTTCCCGGTAAAGGCGAAAAAGGACTTTGGCATTAGTGTGGTGGAATACGTATCTACTTTTTTTGAAAATAAGCAAAAAGACCAGTCTTACATGAAAGAACTTAAAATGCGCTGCAAAGATAATGGTGTGAAAAACCATTTAATCATGGTGGACGGCATGGGTGAACTGGCAACAGTGGATGATGCGGAGCGCAATAAAGCAGTAGAAAATCATTATCAATGGGTGGAAGCCGCGAAATTCCTGGGTTGTAAAACAATTCGTGTGAACGCTGGAGGTAGAGGTACGCCCGAAGAAATGCATAAAGCGGCTGTGGATGGTTTGGGTAAGCTGGCAACTTTTGCTAAACCATTCAAAATCAATGTGGTAGTAGAAAATCACGGTGGAAATTCTTCGAATGGCGCTTGGCTGGCAGGTGTGATGAAAGAAATTAATATGAAAAATTGTGGGACGCTGCCGGATTTTGGCAATTTCTGCATCCGACGTGATACCAGCGGCGACAATCCCTGGGCGGGGCCTTGTGTGGAAGAGTACGATCGTTATAAAGGCGTGACCGAATTGATGCCTTACGCTAAAGCGGTGAGCGCCAAGGCTTATAAATTTGATGAAAAAGGCAATTGCATAGAGACCGATTATAATAAAATGCTCAAAATCGTGAAAGATGCTGGTTTTAAAGGCTATATCGGTGTGGAATATGAGGGCGACATCCCGGAAGAAGAAGGTATCCGCAAGACCAAAGCATTGCTGGAAAGGGTTGGCGCTCAAATGTAATAAGCCAATATGAAGGTGCAATTTGCTGATTCCAATGTCCGTGTTTTTGAAAGCGCTTTATATCGTACGACGTCTACGGTGCTTCAAACGCCGGATTTGGTCTTATTGGTGGATCCGAATTGGTTACCGGAAGAAGTGGATGTAATTAAAGATTATGTAAATAAAATTCGAAACGAAAGGCCTTTATATCTGTTATTTACGCATTCGGATTATGATCATATTATAGGATACGGTACATTCCTTGATGCAAAAGTGATCGCTTCGCAGGCTTTTGTGGAAAATGCTGATAAAGAAGCGATTGTAAAACAGATAAAGGACTGGGATGCTGAATATTACATTTCTACGAAATTATAATATATTATATCCAAAAATTGATATTATAATCGAAAAAGAGGAGCAAACGCTGGAGTTTGGCGACACGAAGTTCCTCTTTTTCCTGGCACCCGGGCATACTGCTGATGGGCTTTTTACAATCGTAGAATATGATGATAATAAATATTGGATTGCCGGAGATTATTTATCCAATATTGAATTTCCATTTATTTATCATAGCAGTAATGATTATTTAGCAACCATCGCTAAAGCCGAGCATATTATGATGCAAATAGCGCCACAAGTGTTGATTCCAGGGCATGGCGATGCGACTGCTGATTATAAAGATATAATGCAAAGAATTAATGATTCAAAAAATTATATTATAAAATTGCGACAAGCGATTGAATCCGGTGAGCTATTTGATGAAACTGCGCTTTGGCAGCAATATCATTTCCGCAAAGGCATGGAATCCTACCATCAAGATAATATTACATTGATTAAAAAAGAATTTGGTCTTTAAAAGTGACTTTTTGAAAGAACCCCCGTCAGAATAATTACCAATCAGATAGACGCAAACAAACTGCTTTTCAAGGCATTAGCCATTCTTTATTATTAAAAAACTAAACCCTGGAATTACATTATGAACTGGCGTGAAGTTCCCTTTGCCCGGCTATTATTGCCGTTTGTCGCTGGCATTTTTTTAGCGATTTACCTGCCCTGGCATCCACCAATGTGGATGATTGTAACGGGATTAATTATCATTACAAGTTTGCTAATTTATTTGAATTTTACTAAAAATCTTTGGCGCTTGCGTTGGAGCTATGGCGCGATAGCAAGCCTATTTTTAATTTGGTTGGGTTGGCAAATTACATATTTGCATAATGAACTAAATATTCCTAATCATTTTCAGGATAAAATTTTAAAAGAAAACACGGTTGTCGGCACGATTCGAGCCATCCAGCCTACCAGCACTGGCAAAGCGCGTTTGCAGCTCCGAGTTGCCGCGATTAGCGACTCTTCCAGTGCATTTAGTGTTACATATGGCAATTTGTTGGTATATTTAGATAGCACTGCCTTGGATTCACTGGATTATGGAGATCATATATCGCTTATTGGGAATATTACATCAATAGAACGATCGAAAAACCCAAAAGCATTTGATTTTGAAAAGTATATGCATTTTAAAAATATGCATTATCAAGCTTTTGTAAAATCTGGTGAATGGAAATTAATATCCAAAGCAAATGGTTGGAATGCCTTCCTAATTGCTGATCGCCTAAGAGATCGTTGTGTAGCAATTTTACAAAAACATTTACCTACAAATAATGAATTGGCAGTAGGTTCTGCCTTGATTCTGGGTTATCGAGATGAAATTACAGAGGAAGTGCGCAATGCTTATGCCAATACTGGCGCGATGCACGTGCTGGCGGTGTCTGGCTTACACGTAGGATTTATTTATTTAGGGTTAAGCTTTTTATTGGGATTAATAAAATCGAAAAATAAGTATTGGAAAATTACTAAAACGATTTTGGAAATCCTTGGAATTTGGGCATTTGCATTGCTCACGGGCGCGTCTCCTTCGGTACTGCGAGCTGCTACAATGTTTAGTTTTATTATTGCTGGGAAGGCTATTCAACGCGACGCTAATATTTATAATACTTTGGCGGCTTCTGCATTCTTTTTATTATGTATCAATCCTTATTATATAATGGATGTAGGGTTTCAACTATCTTATTTAGCGGTGCTTGGAATTGTTTATTTTCAACCGAAAATTTATAAACTTATTTACATTGAATATAAAATCGGTGATTATATCTGGAAACTAATGGCTGTGTCGCTGGCAGCGCAAATTAGTACATTGCCTATCAGCTTGTATTATTTTCATCAATTTCCATTATATTTCTGGCTCTCAGGTCTAGTAGTCGTACCCGTAGCCATCGTAATTTTATGCGGCGGTTTTTTATTATTTATCACCGATTTTATACCTGGCTGGAGTTGGCTCTTGGGCAAAACATTATATGGCATTATTACAATAGTAAATAAAACAATTTTTTTGATCGAACAAATCCCCGGCAATTTACTCAAAGGTATTTGGATAAGCTTTCTAGCAGTTTTATTACTTTATTTTATTATAATGACTGTTATAGTTGCGATCGAAACTCGTCGGTTTCGCTGGGTTTTAGCAGCTTTGAGTTGCTTATTATTATTAAGTTGTTCTTATGTAATAAGTCAGTGGAAAGCCCATCATCAGTCGCTTTTAACTATTTATCATGTTTCAAAACATACCGCGATTGATTATTTTGATGGTAGAAAATTAATAACATTAACCGATCATGATATTAATAAAAGAGCACAAACTTTTGCCAGTCAAAATCATCAGTGGTATCGGAAAAGCGACTTGCCCCAATCGCTGGAACTGGGAGATGGCTTTGAGATATATCGCTTTGGTGCAATAAAAATTGCAACTGTAAATAATATTGTAAAATCGGGATATAATAAAAAAATTCCTGTTGATTATGTCTTAGTTCGGGACAATCCAAGTGAATCTTTGGCGGATTTATTGCAACCATTTGATTGTAAACATATTATACTGGATGCATCCAATAGTTTTCGGAATATAGAGCAGTGGCGACAGGAATGTGCAGAACAAGGTTTATTACTTTATAATGTGCAAGAGCAAGGCGCATTTGTATTGGATTTGAATTGAGCTTTGCCGCGTTTAAACTGAAATTAGACCAGAGAATTTGTTCAATTGTCTAAAAAAATGACATTTTAGCGTAACGGATGTTATTTTAGGCTCGTCTTTTACCTAAACATACTACAACATTTGCCATGCAAGAAATAATAGCCAATAATATTCACCAATTTAAACTTACACTACAAACTTACCGGGGTTCTATGCTCTTTGTAAGAAAACACCGACTTTGGGAAGGATTCTGGAATTATGGCTGGGTATCGCGCTTCTTGATTTTCGTGAGTATCCTTATGGGCTTGAAATTCCTGGGCATTTTTTGGGAATGGGCGAACAAAGCCTTGCATAGTGACAGTTCTCAAATGATGAGTTTAGCTTCGGGAATGGTTTCTGATTTGTATCAAAAAGGATTTGCCGAAATTTTTTCCGGGAATATGCGATATGTAATGTTGATCCTGCTCGAAGTTATTATTTTTCATGTGTGCCGCCGCACGTTGGAACTCAAGACAGGTGAAAAACTCGAACCGACTTTTAAAGAATTCGTTCGGGCACAGGTGCGTATGCTTCAAGTGGGAATTATGATTATGATTATGGGTAAAATTATCGTGTCTTTAGCTTCCATTCCATTAGGATTGACGGGCATTTCGTGGTTGTTGAAACCAGGCGTGGAAAAGGTGGTAGAATTTTTCTTCCTGGGCTTTGCGGTAATGGATAATTACAGCGAGCAATTTCACTTGACTATTAAAGAAAGCCTGAAATTTAGTCTTCATTACATTGGTGTGGCGCTTGCGATCGGCGGGGTGCTATATATTTTAATGGCAATTCCAATAGTCGGTCCAATAATCGGTCCAATATTGGCAACCGTCACTACTACTTTGGTAATGTTTGAAATAAGCGATTTGCATAAGCGAAAACAAGCGGTGCCGCAAATTGCAGCGCCGGATGAAACGGTCTAGTAATTATGATGCTTTTGCAATTGCAAAAACCAATATAAAATCTTCCATTTGTTGATAATGAATAGTAAATGTTTTTGAGTAATCATCTTTGATCACTTGACCCCGGGATATTCCAATATTTAAATCAAATGTAAATGGTTCGATTAAAATATGATGATTGAAATGTAATTCTTTACGTCCATAAGCTTTGTAAAGCGCTTCTTTTGCGCCCCAATACACGTGTAAATGTTCCAGACGAGTGGAATCTTCCAGGCTTGCTAATTCTTCTTCTCGCATCACGCGATGCGCAATTCGTTCAATTTTTGGAACTAATTTTTGAATATCGACCCCAGTTGGTTGATTGGCCACAATAACCGCCGCCAGCCCGTGCGAATGGCTCAGCGAAATATGCAAAGGTAAATGTTCTAAATGCGGCTTGCCATATTCATCTTTCACCATTGCGCCCGAAGTATTTCCCAGCATTTGACTCAGCAAATAACGCGCAGCCAGCCATTCCAGGCGTCGATGCCCTTTGATAATAGCTAATTGCGCTTTCTCGACTTCATCAAGCTTCAATTTTTCCAGAAACCAAGTTTCCGGCTCCGCAATTTGCCAAATCGCAATTTCAAAATCAGGCGGTTTATTATATTGATAAAATAATGGCATTATTAAATTACAAGGTTGAAATAAGATTTACGAATTTTATAAAAATATCATATCACCCTCTCACCACATCACCACATAAAAACCAAAGGTAGTTAGAATCTGTTTCAAGAATAGCTGTAAATTTAGAGAATAAACCAACGAATAATATTTTCACCTGACGATGGCCGTATTAAAAGTAAAAAAAATAGCTCAATTAACTGGTCATAATGCCGCAATTTTCGCTTTGACTTCGGGCGATACGCCGCAGCATTTTATTTCAGGGGCTGGCGACGGCTGGGTGGTGCGCTGGAATCCTGAAGAACCGGAAATCGGTAGATTGATTGCCAAAGTGGATACGCAAATTTTTTCTTTATTAAATCTTTCTGATTATAATATAATGATAGCCGGTAATATGAATGGCGGCTTGCATTGGATTCATCCTGAAAACCCTGAAAAGACTAAGAATATTGCACATCATCAAAAAGGCGTTTTCGATCTTATTCAAGCTGGTGAATTTGTTTTTACGCTTGGCGGCGAAGGAAAAATTACGCGTTGGTCGGTGCTGGAAGAACGATCGCTCGAAAGCCTGCATGTGACTAATCAGAGCCTCAGGAGTATTGACTTTTGTTCCATTCGTAATGAAATAGCAGTGGGCGCCAGCGATAATAATATTTATATCATGGATGTAAATACGCTTGAAATAAAACATATTATTCATAGAGCACATACGAATTCGGTTTTTGCTGTCAAATACAGCCCCGATGGGCGCTACTTGCTCAGCGGCGGCCGGGACGCCCAACTCAAAGCTTGGGATACAGCGAATAATTTTTGTAAAATTTTTACACAACCCGCACATTGGTTTACGATTAATCATATTGCATTTCATCCTGATGGACAATTATTTGCGACTGCGAGCCGCGATAAAACCATTAAAATCTGGGATGCTTCCAATTTTGATTTGCTCAAAGTAATAGAAGTCGTGCGTGACAAAGGGCACGTCAATTCTGTGAATCGACTTCTGTGGACGGCTCCTGAAAACTACCTGATCTCGGCGAGCGATGATCGCACCATGATTGTTTGGAAAATTGAATGATAGGTTAATAAAATTAGGAAATTGGAACTTTTGTGAACTTTTAAGTAGTTTTGTAAAAAAACAAATTTTATTATAATGAAAACGGTCACGCTGGAAGTTAAAAATGACAAAGACCTGGAATTATTATATATGCTGGCAGAACGGTTGGGCATTCACGTAGTGGATGAGGCTCGATCAGAAGAAGATTTGGCGAAGGCACGAGCGATTGTTGAAGCTGGCGTAACTAATATGACAGAAGCGCGTTTAAATGAAATGCTACTTTGGCTTGAAGAAGGTCGTGCAGATAGAGAACTGCCATTTGAAGCAAGATGAAAATTATTGATAGCAATATTATTATCTATTCAATTGATCCTCAGTACAACTATCTCCGATCTTTAGTTCACGATCTCGAATTACAAACTCGTAATATCGCAGATTTTAAAAATATTCCTAAGCTGAAATTACATAATCCGATCACCTGATTCTTTATTTTTATCTTCTATAAATCAATCAATTTCAACAAGTTTGTTTGAATTTGCAATAGAATTTCCCGAATTTGCGTCTAAGAACACAAATGATCATGATGACCCGAATTCACTTTTTTATTTTTATTATTACTTGTTTTTTATACCTCGATTGCGATTCCAACCAAACGCAACAACTTTCTGCAAAAGCTTATATTTCTGACTTGCCCACCCGCGATGAATTGATGAATGCTTTCCGCGAAAGTCGAAAAATATTAATCGTTTACGGTAGCCTTAATCCTGATGTTGTGGATGCCTATGCCGGATTATCAAAAAATATGCGCATTCGCTCACGAAATACGACTGTTGAGGTGAAGCCTTGCTCGGACGTAACCGTTGAAGATTGGCAAACCAAGGCGATTGTGTTAATTGGTACGAAACATTCGAATTCGGTATTACATAAAATAGCAGGGCAAATTCCATTTACTTTATATGATAATGAAATTAATTTTAATGATAAAATCTTTAAAGATGCTTCAACTATTGCAATGCTTTCATTTTATCCGAATCCGCTTTTTAATAAATTGCCTGTAAGTATCATAACTGCTGCAAATGACAACACATTAAAATCTTTTTTAGAATATAAATCAAACGAAGGTTGGCGCTCTTTCGGTTGGTCTTCCTGGAATTACGAAATTTATCAATATAATAAGCGTGTAATGATGGGAATGTTTGATGGCGAAACCTGGGCGCTTGATAAAAAAGTGCATTTTGATTTTACAGGTGAAGAACAACCCATTATAGAAACATTACATTATCGCTTTTTGGTACATCAAAATTCACCCAATCCGAGCGCCATTCAAAACTTAGCGCAAGAAATAGAAAGTACAACAGAAAATATTTTAAATTTTATAGACTCTACCGCTACGCTACCGATTTTTAATTATAATCTCTACGCTTCCGCAGAAGATAAAGGATTGATTATCAATAATTCCAATCAAGCTAATGCGGATTTTATTGAAAACGAAATTCACACCGTTTTTAATGATGCATATCATAATAATTTGATCGGTAAAGAAAACGAATTAATCATCAGACATTTATTGGGAGAACCCAAAACCAGGGCTTTGGAAAATGGCTTAGCCGTTCGCTTTACACAAAAATGGCAATTCAAGGGCTATGAATATTGGACTTTACGATTATTTCAATCCAATAACCTCTTGTCTTTGAGCGATTTATTAAATAATGAAATGCTGGAAAACGAGTCGCCTTTGGTCACCGGGTGTTTATCAGCCTCATTTACCGATTTTTTAATCGAACGATGGGGGAGGGAAGTATTTTTACAAAAATATAAAATTTGGCAACCGGAAATTAATGAAATCAAGCAACTTGATAAAGATTGGCGCCATTGGTTATCACAAAAAGCAAAAAATGTAAAAATTGAAAATAAAGCTGATGTAAAATTGCCATACCTCAAGGGTTTCAATTTCGCACACGAAGGCTACGCGATTTTTAATGGTTATTTATCAAAATTAGCCACCGAATCCATTGATAAACAGGCAAATGAATTAAATTGTAATGCACTTTCGATTATCCCTTATTCTTTTATGGATGATCCGAATCAACCATCTTATATCCCCATTAGCAATAGCGCTGGCGGCGAAAACGATGAAGGCGTGGTACATTCTGCTTTATCTGCTAAAAAACGTGGCATGACCGTGATGCTCAAACCTCAGCTATGGATGGGGCGCGGCTATTGGCCGGGTGATGTGGCAATGAGGAATGATGCCGACTGGCAACAGTTTTTTGAATATTATCATCGCTGGATGCGCCATTATGCAATGTTGGCGGAAATTTGGAATATAGATATTCTTTGCATTGGCACTGAATTAGCGAAGACAACTCAAGCGCGAGAACAAGATTGGCGTGTTATGATAAAAAAATTACGTGGACTTTATAGCGGTAAGATTACTTATGCTGCAAATTGGGGGGCGGAATTTGAAAATTTTCCTCTCGGTGACGCGCTTGATTATGTGGGTGTTGATTGTTATTATCCATTAAGTAATAATCCGAATGCGACAAAAGAGGAATTGAGCACCGGCTTTGCTAAAATCCTGGATAAGCTCGAAAAAGTACAAAAACAATCTGGTAAACCATTGATTTTCACAGAAATAGGATTCAAAAGTGTAAAAACACCCTGGCTCAAGCCGCACGAACCCAGCGGCGACGCCGATTATTTTGGTGAGCATCAAAAGCTTTGCTATGAAGTCGTTTTCGAGAATATTCGCAATAAAAAATGGATCAATGGCATTTTTTGGTGGAAATTTCCTTCTTATCTGGAATATCGCGGCGCAGAAAATGATGATTTCAACCCTAATCGCAAGCCCGCCGAGCAAGTTGTAAAAGAATGGTTTGGAAAAATGCCTTAAAATTGTAATTTCGCCAGCCAAAAGAAATGTCCATAGGCTTAGGTCAATGGTAAATCATAAATGGTAAATGAAATGATTTTAAGCGATAAAAAAATTCTGGAAGCTATTGATAAAGGGGAGATTGTGATAGAACCATATAATAGAGAATTCCTGGGAACGAATTCTTATGATGTTCATTTAGGTAAATGGCTGGCTTTATATAAAGATGAAGTATTGGATGCCCGAAAACATAATGAAATTGAGCATTTTATGATACCCGATGAAGGATTTGTTTTACAACCTGATCAATTATATCTCGGCGTCACCGAAGAATATACCGAAACCCATACAACCGTCCCTTTCCTCGAAGGCAAATCGAGCGTAGGGCGCTTGGGCATTGACATTCACGCTACAGCTGGCAAGGGCGACGTTGGCTTTTGCAATCACTGGACGCTCGAAATTTCAGTGAGTATGCCTGTGCGCGTGTACGCGGGTATGCCGATTGGGCAATTGATTTATTTCAAAGTAGACGGCGATATTGAAAATTATTATAACAAAAAGCAAAACGCTAAATATAATCTTCGCACCGATAAGCCCGTGGAAAGTATGATGTGGCGCAATAAGTTTTGTATATTGATACTTTTGATATTCTTGTTGCCGGATGTAAAGTGTCAGCGAAGCTTAACGAGCATCTAGTAATTTCAAAGATCCATAGCGTCAATAGTTCACCACATTTCTCGGCTTTCCATTTAAAAATGCTTTTACATTTTCGACCGTTTCATTTAGTAAACGCTGGCGCGCTTCGCGGCTGGCCCAGGCATTATGCGGCGTTATGATACAATTCTTTACATTTAATAAAATATTACCATTTTTTGGTGGCTCTTGTGAAAGCACATCCAAGCCGGCCCCTGCAATAATATCATTCTCCAACGCCTCTTTTAAATCCGATTCATGAATCAATCCGCCGCGAGCCGTGTTGATGAGGTAAGCGCTGGGTTTCATTTTTGAAAGCAAAGTTTTATTGACAAAACATTCATTTTCAGCACTTAACGGAACATGAAGTGTAATGATATCGCTTTTTTGAAAAAGCGTTTCCAAGTCAACAAATTCCACGCCCGGCATCGCGTCGCGTTCCGGATGTTTATGCGTTGCCAATATTTTCATCCCAAAAGCCAATGCAATCTTTGCTACTTGTTGCCCGATTTTGCCAAAGCCATAAATACCCATTCTTTTTCCAGCTAATTCTATAACAGGTTGTAACGTATAACAAAAATCTCGATTGCGTGACCAATCCCCATTTTGAACACTTTCATGATGCTTTCCGACCGCGTTGGTTAATTCTAAAGCAAGGCAAAAACGTGCTGTGCCACTGCATCCGTGCCGTAGCCCGCTACATTGCAAACAAGTATATCATGTTTTTTGGCACTTATTATATCTATATTATTAAATCCGGTTGCCGTTACACAGATACAGCGCAGATGGGGCAATTCCTTTAATATTTCTGCATCAAAAACAGTTTTATTGGCTAAGATAATCTCCGCTTCTTGAGCGCGTTCTAAGATTTCCTCATGCGTAGAATGCTCATAAACACTGACTTTACCCAATTTTTCGAGAGATTCCCAACTCAAATCACCGGGGTTCAGGGGATGACCATCAACGATTATAATTTTTGGATGCTTTATTGATGCGGAACTTGCCATTTTATTTTAATTTTGTTCTAGGAAGTAGAGAGATTAAGGCAGAGATTAGAGGGACTTATTTAGAAAAATATAGCTTTGTCCCTATACCTTCTACCTCAATCCCTTTACCATTTCAAACTCAAAAATCGTAAAAATTGGCAACGATCAAAAAATTACTGGACGATTGGCGCTTTGTATTAGTCCTCTGCTTGACGCTGGGGCTTGCGCCTTTTTACCCTGAGCCACATATCTGGGGCAAGATCAAATGGATCATGGGCGGCGCTCGTGGTATGGGCTTGATCGATTGGTTTGACTTTGTATTGCATGGAATTCCCTGGGTACTGGCGATCAGATTACTAAATAAAAAACTATTTGGTGAATAATATTTATTGCTTAGAATTCATTTTTATGATATTTTGATGCCGATATTATGAAATTTGATTAAAAAGAAGCTTTGAAATTATAAAAACATAATAGCTATGACAAAACTAAAAGAACGACTCCGTCGCCTGGATTGGGGCAATCATCTCTTTAATTTTCTTGCTACTTTATTCGGGGTATTAATTGCATTTTATTTAGCGAATTATCAGGAAAATCGGCGCGACCAGAAGCGTCTGGAGGTGGCAACCAAGCATATTATAGCCGAAATTGAAAAAAATCTTGAATCTACTAAAAATCATATAAAAAAGATTTCATTACAGAGCGATGCATTACAGATTTTTGTTAACTATCTGGATGATAAAAATGATCTTATCGCTACACAGGCGCAGATTGATTCTTTTATGAAAAAATTTCCGGGATTTTACACATTAAAAGATAAAAAAGCTATTAATGATAGTCTTTACAATTGGAATGGAGACTTGAATTTAAGTTTTGATTTTTTAGGCGTATCAGATATCGCCTGGCGAAATGCGCAGGGCATGGATGTATTGCATTTGATGGATTTTAAAACTTCATCGGATTTGTATGGATTGTATCAGTTTCAAACAGAGGCAGTTACAGATGCTAAAAAAGCGATTGATATTTTGAAAAATGCAATGAGCGAAATCAATACACAGGAAGGCAAAACGCTGAAGGAAGGCATTAAACAATATCAGTATCAACTTGTGCTTGCACGGCAATTTGAAGAAGCGCTTTCAACTTATTATGCAAATGTTTTAAAGCAAGTAAAGGAATCGTAATTTTTATAAACTTTTTAAATACTCAATCACTGCTGTTCTTTCTTCTTTTGTCAGTTTATCTCCAAAATAATGCCCGGCATTGCTGTAAGCGGGCAGGGTTGTATCAAAAGTCCATTTACCGCCAGGTTTATCTTTGATATCATATTTCCAACCCACTTTATTATAATTATAATCATGACTATTCCCGCTGCGTTGCCAGTAGATAGGGCGTTGTGGGCTGTTGAGTAAATCTTCCAATGTTGGTACAGAACCATTATGTAAATAAGGCGCGGTCGCCCAGATGCCATCGAGTGGCGGCGCGATATAGCCTTGCGTCATGTCAAACCAGGAGCGCGGCTCGGATAATGCAAACCAACTATTATTATACCAATATGATATACCTGAATTATTTGCATAATAAGCGTACATCGGATCGGTTTTTATTATATCCAATGCAATAACTTTATTAGGATAGGTCCAGTTTTCATTATAAGTGCCGTGGCATTTACTGCAATGCTCTTCAAATATTATTTTACCTTCAGCAGCCAGCTTTTGGTCAATGTTTCCGGGATATTTCGGTGGTTCTAAAGAGCGAAGCCAGGCATACACATCTTTAAAATTATTAATAGCTTGTCGCGCCGCGCTACTGTCAGGGATGCCCAATACGGAGGCTTGAAATAATAATTTTGTAAAATCACCGCGGCCACCGCCATTATAATAAAGCCCATTTTTTTTCTTTACATTCCAAAGTGGCGGCACGTCCGTAGCGACGGGGTAATCCGCGATTTTGTAATTCGGTTCTTCGCGCCAGGTCAAGTCCATCGGATCGCGGTGCATCATGCATGCTTCAGCGAGCCGGAACGCAGGATTCGCGCCTTGTTGGTTGAGCTGAATATAAGGCGCCATCGCACGAGAATAATTGCCGAAGTCCTCGTAGGCTTGCCATTCTGGCGAATCTTTTTTATATTTTAAGTTTACTCCAAAATATAATGTCTTTACAAAAGAATTCATGCTTTTGGTATAATCTGAAAAGCTATTGCCCAAGCCAATTATAATTTCCCCGTTCAATTCGCTGGCGTGACAAGCAAAACAATTGCCATTCATCACTTCTACGCCGTTCGCAGCTTTGAATACATTTGCATTATACTGAATATGAGCGTTTTCCCCAGTCCGCTTTAAAACAGCATCCTGATTTTTACCAAAACGTTTTTTCGCCATTTCATAAGGAATGCCGGAGCCAATGTAATCGCCGTAGATCAAGTAATTCAGGCCTGCCTCTGCATCTCCATTTAATTCTTGAGGCGTCTTTGGCACTTCGATGCTTTTCCAATCGCCGGATTCACTGGATTTGGGCAGTTCGCGGTAGGTATGGCAAGCGATTGTAAAAATGACAAGGGTGATTGCTAATGCGAATCTTTTCATAATACTATTTGGAATAGTAACGCCAATTCCTTGAAAATTATTCATTTCCATCACCTGCGGCGCTTCCTGGAGGGTAACAGTCTTTCCTAAAAAGTTGTTTTACTGGTAGCACACCTTTAACAATCAGATCCAGCATTCCAGGATATTGATGCGCCTGCATCCCATGACTGCCAAGGATTTCAAGCTCATTTGCGATCACCGGCCCCATTGGAATTGGGGGGCGAGCGTGCTGAGCAGTCATTAACCCAATTTGAATATGCTTGCCACGCTTTCGCAAAGAAAGGATTGAATTGACACAGGTGTCGGTGCTACCGAGTGCATCTACGGATATGTGCGCGCCGCCATTTGTAATAGTTTTTATGGCTTCTGGAATACTTGCGATATTTTTTACATTTAAAACAACCTGAGCACCAATAGATTTGGCGAAAGCCAATTTTTCGTCAGAAATGTCAACAGCAACAACCTGAGCGCCCATTGCATTTGCAATCATAATCGCCGAAAGCCCAACGCCACCGCAGCCGTGCACCGCGACCCATTGCCCAGGTTGTACTTTACCTTGTGAAACGATTGCTCGATAGGAAGTGATAAAACGACATCCCAATAACGCTGCCGACACAAAATCCAATTCATCTGGCAGTTTCACTAAGTTCACATCGGCATAACGAATAGCGACGTATTCTGCAAACGACCCCCAAGCGGTGAAGCCGGGTTGAAAGTAATGATCACAAATTTGTTGATTTCCAGTTGCGCATTGCTCGCAATAGCCGCAGCCGCCACAGAATGGAACGGTGACACGATCTCCTAACTGCCATTTTTTGACGTCCTTGCCAAGTGCAATAATCACACCAGCAAGCTCATGCCCAGGAACGTGCGGCAGCTTTACATCCGAATCATGACCCATCCAGCCATGCCAGTCGCTACGACAAATGCCAGTTGCTTTAACTTCGATTACCACACCGTCGTCAGCAGGAGTAGGGTCAGAAAGTTTTTCAATTCTGATTGGCGCTTGAAAAGCTTCAAAATAAGCTACTTGCATATTGTAATATATTTTAATATTAATAGTCGAGCATTCAAAGCGAAAAAAAGCAAAAATTACCAAATGAGGATCGCCAAAATAAATCAACTTTCCGAAAGTTTTAAACACAACTTTGATAGGAATGGCACGAGTATTTATCCTTGTTCTTTTATTGTTGATTTGCTTTTCTAAAAATGTATCTTCCCAGCAAGCAGATTCTGTTTATGCGCATTTGCCAAAACCGCCAGGGCGCCTGGTAGATATAGGCGGGCGGTCTATGCACTTGTATTGTACTGGATGTGGCTCACCCACGGTAATCCTGGAATCAGGTCTGGGCGATAACTCATTGGTATGGAGCAAATTGATGCCTAAGATTGCTGCTTTCACGCGCGTATGTGCCTACGATCGTGCTGGATATGGTTGGAGTGGTTCAAGTGTGGAGCCTCGTACCAGCGTAAACATTGCTAAGGATTTAAAAACATTGCTGGAAAAAGCCAATGAATCCGGGCCTTTTGTGTTAGTAGGGCATTCCTCTGGAGGAATTCATATTAGAGCTTTTGCTGGTATGTATCCTCAAAAAACGGCAGGTTTAGTGCTATTGGATGCTTCGCACGAAGATATGGCAACCCAGCTACCCGGGCCGCGCAACTTTCCACAACAAGTAAAACAAATTCGAGAACAAGCAAATCAATTGCGTAATAATCCTCCTACAAATACTCCTTCCACCAATACGCTTCATCCGGCTATGCCAAAAGAGGCTAATGAAATTTATCGTTACTTGTATCAGCAACCCTACTATTTAGAGGCAACCGCAAGTGAAATGGAACATTTGCTAAATGCCAGTGCTGAAGAGGTCAAAAAATATAAGCAATTCAAGGATTTGCCCTTGTGGGTAGTAGCTCGCTCTCCGCATTGGCGCGGCGCTCAGGCATTGAATCAAAGAGCCGGAATAGATGTAGCTGCTATTTGGCAGTCTTTTCAGGAAAATTTGAGTCAACTTTCTAATCTCGGCCATTTACTTGTGTCCGACACCAGTGGTCATTATGTGCAACTGGAAGACCCAGCGTTAACACTTGATGCTATTGGCGATGCAGTACAAGCAGCTCGGGAGCAAGCAAAAAAAACGCCTATTGTATATTTGAATCACTTGAATTTGGTGCTTGACAGTAAAACTTATCAAGCGATTGCGAATGCCTCCTTTTTGAAAGATGAATTTTCTAACGTAGTTCAAACAACGGTAGAAAGCGAAGGGCAATCCTGGACAGGGATGTATCTTTTTGGGGAGCATACTTATGTCGAATTATTTGAAGAAAAAGTAGGCGTGGATCGCAGCAAAGGCAGCAGCGCTATTGCTTTTGGCGTAGAAAAATGGGGCGAATCAGAAATTATCTACCAGCGTCTGAAACGACAGGTGGACACCTCGGCTACACATTTTTTACGCAATAGAACCATTGAAAATAAAGAAGTTCCGTGGTTTTATACAGCCACTATTAATTATCACGACTACGCAGCACAACTACGCACTTGGGTGATGGAAGGGCATCGTGATTACTTGCGGCAGCGATTTGCAGACCTTGCTCCTGAGAGAGACACGATCACCAGGAAGCAGTATTTACATCGAATTTACAAGCCGGAGCGATTATTCCAGGATATTCGAGCGATTACAGTTGCTCTGGACAAACAAGAAACCGATCGATTTGTAAAAGAACTCAGCGCATTTGACTACAAAATAGTAGCAACTAAGGAAAAAATTATAGCGGAAGGTGCTGGTATTCAATTGATTATTATTCCTGCTGATAAAGCAAAAATGGGAATCACGGCTATTAAAGTAGCCATTTCAAGACCCAAAACAGGAGAACGCAAATATGAATTTGGAACGGATTGTTCTTTGATTTTTAATGATGATTTGACAGCAACCTGGAATTTTCATTAGGTCCAAATTACTTCAAGCGTTTTGATAAGATCAAACTCATGAGTACTACTTGCAAATGCTCGTGGCTGGTGGTGCGGAGCAGGCGCTCTTTGATGACGATCAATTCCAGGAAAAAGCGCTGACGATCAAACATATTCGTATAAGATTCATTCACATAAAACATGAGGTCTTCCAAAGGGCTGCATTCCAATAAATGATAAGCTCCATCGCGCATATCGTACACGATGATGAAATACGAAGACATTTTTTCTTTAGGATCAGGATTGCACAATAAAAAAAGCGGAAAATCAAAATAATCCGTTTGCCAGAAAGCAAACAGATTGGCTTCAAACAAAGGATAGTAAAGCTTTTTGCAGGGAATGCTCTGACGCTGAAGCGCGTTTTTCAAATCCAAAAGCTTTTGATCTATCTTTTCTATTGGAATTCCATTGCTTTGCAACGAATCGAAGGCTTGCCATTCATTGGTAGCGAGATTTAAATAGTCAACTTTTCCAATACGTAATTTATAGTCGAAACGAGGATAGCCGGGCACCACATATCCCGGATAGAAGTAAGAAAAATTATTGCGCAAACAAAATGCGATTTCTGCTATGAGCGTATAAAGTCCTATGCTATAAGATTGATAATCAGGGTCATAAATGCCCATGATACTGGCTGCGCTGTCTTTGCCCACATCAAAAAAGCTGACCCCAATGAGCTTATCTCCCTCATACACATTGACCTCATAAGTATCGAAAACATTGGAATCTTCGCCATCAAGCAAGGATTCTCGAAGAGTTGGCGCCAAGATGCCGGGGAACGACTCTTTATATAATTGATACAATTCCTCTTTTCGGGTGTAATACGCGAGCGGTTGAATTCAGTGCGAAAAAGGCTATTATTCTTGCGAAGTAATTTGCGTAAGCTCTTGCTAAAAGTAAAGTTCGTTAAATTCAATCGCACCCAAATAGCAGAATAAAATTGCTCGCCAAAGCACAAAAAATGCGTCGTAAAAATGCTTTGCCCCATACGGTACCAGCCGCGAGCCAAGTAGGCATCCAACTCTTCCGGCAACAATTCTTCTGGATAATGCTTTTCGGCAAACATCTTTAAATGTGAGATTTGAAATAAGAAATGTGAAAATATAAAAATCGAACTACTTTTCACATTTCAAATCTCATATTTCACATTTCACATTTTAAATCTTTCCATACAATTCGCCACCTTTTGCAAAAATCATATCAACTTTTTTTGCAATATCAGGATTAGAAATCAATGGTGGCGCGTGGTGTGGCTTGATGCGGGCATCGATAATCAGTGAACTTCGGCAACCCCAATGCTTGTGCTCCACGAAACTATTCACGCCATGAATATCGTGCGAAGGATTGGCTCTTGTAAAAGTCGCCCAGACAAAATTATTTGTATTAGCGGCAGTAAAAGCGCTGTCATCCGCGATCAAAATGAGCGGAATGTGTTGTAAGTCAAAGTTTTTTAAATGATCTGTCAATTTTATACAATCTTCATAACCCGTTTCATGCGCAAATGGATTTGCCTGAATAGCGAGGATGCCTTTTTGTACAAAAACTGGATTTGAAAAACCGCTCGGTAAGCTGAAATTATTGGGCAATTCGGCTTTTAATGCTCTTTTTTATCGCCACAACAAGCAATCACAACTTTGGAGCCAGCATTCCAGCCCGAACCAGAATAATCAAGCGTATCAATCGTCGTTTTGGTTTGAAAATGCAGATCGCGCGTCCAATCTACTCGTTCCAGAATATGATTAAAAAAATGCGGAATATCTTTAGTTGAAAGCTTGGGATCGTCGCCTTTGGCAGCAATGAAAAGGAATTTTGCTAAGGAAGTTTGCCCCGAACCCAGGATATGATTGGCTTGCGTCAGAATTTCCTCCGGCTTGCGCTCTCGAAAAGGCATATAGCGCTCGCTGCCAATCGCCAGGAGCAAAGGATGCACGCCTGCTGCGTCCACCGCATTAATCTCGGAAACGCCCGGAAACTCTTGTGGCGTGAGCAATTTTACAATTTTATGAATCAAATAACCGAAACTTGAATCCTCTGCTGGGGGACGACCGACCACTGTGAAATGCCAAATAGCATTTTTCCGGTGATAAACGTTTTCGACTTCCATTACCGGAAAGTCATGTTGCAAACTATAATATCCCAAATGATCGCCGAATGGGCCTTCGGGTTTTTTTTCTCCTTTGCGGATAATACCAGTGATAACAAAATCAGCATCAGATGATAATACATGATGATTATCCCATAGATAACGAAAACGGCGCCCATTTAATAATCCGGCGAAAGTCATTTCCGACAAGCCTTCCGGCAAGGGCATAATCGCTGCAAACGCATGAGAAGGTGGCCCACCCACGAAAATCGAAGCTCGAAAAGGCTCATCACTTTCATTATATTGGGTATGATGTATCCCGATTCCACGATGTAATTGATAATGTAAACCAATTTCTTTATTTAAAACATACTCATTACCAGATAATTGAATACGATACATTCCGATATTGGATTGCATTATATTTTTGCTACCTGGAGGCAAAGTAAAAACCTGCGGCAAGGTCACAAAAGCGCCGCCATCCATGGGCCAGGACTTGATTTGCGGAAGCTGGTCAATGCTCGTTTTTCCATATAAAATAGGCGCTCTCAATCGATTGCGCATCGGCAAGGCAGTCAAAGCTGTGAATGGCACACCAAGGTATCGAGTTGGATTTTTAAAAAAATTGGTCGGATCAGCTTTGAGTTCGATGACTTTCTGCACCTTTTCAATCGTATGCCGAAACAAGAATTCTGTCCGCTCAAAAGTGCCATAAATATTGGAAACCGCTGGAAATGGGCTGCCTTTTACCTTTTCAAACAAAATCGCAGGGCCGTGCGCCTCGAACACCCGCCGATGGATTTCCGCCATTTCTAAATCAGGATCAACTTCTGATTTGATTCTAAGCAATTGGCCTGTTTTTTCCAAATCCAGAACAGCAGCTCCCAGGCTTTTATAACTCATATTCTCAGCATATTTAGTGCAATATCACAATATCATAGATAATCAAAGGTTCTCACTTCCCCAACAAACGCAAGGCTGCCGCATCTGTTTCTTTGATAAAAGCCAATTTAGTCGATTTATACTTTTCCTTAGCCAACATTTCCTTGAATTTTTTCATCGAATTCACAGGGCCTTTATCAATCGCCATATTCACCGCCCAATCAGGAATCCAGCCGCCGGGGTCGCTCACCAAATGGTATTCGACTATTGCTTTTTTCAAGCTCACAGGTGTGATATGCCAGTTGATGCGCAAACTTGGAAGTCGCACAATGTTTTCTTTGGCAGGAATGTGATTGGGCAAACCATTTACCAGAATATGAATTTCTTTTGTATCGGAATTTTGGGTGAGTTTGCTTTTCGCAACAAAATCGCGGTCGCTCATGGGGAAAGGAAAATCCATTTTGCTATAATAAACCGTCTCCATATCAGATGGTCGTTCCAGCAGTTTGGTCTCTGCGCAAGCATAAATCCATTCCGGGAAAGCCGATACATCGCGCAATACCGCAATAATATTGGAAAGCGAAGCTTCCGCCGTGTATGCTACCTTGATTTCTTTGATGGTGGAGCTTTCGCTTTTGCGGACGTACACCTTTAGGTCATCCACCTGTTTCTTGAGTTTCCATTCGTTTTGTTGGGAAAACGCTGGCGTCATTGCCAAAAGCACAAAGGCAAAAAACAAAGATTTGTGTTTCATTTCGAGTGGTTTTGAAATAGATTCTCTACTAACGCTGCCAAAATGTTTGTAGTTTTGTATTAATTTTTAGTGTAAAATTTTTACATTAGCTGGTAAAAATTTTTTGGTGGGGGGGAAACCAATTTGTAACTAAAAAATTCTTTTAAAAATTGGACAAAAAAAACAACCCAAATAAAGCCCGGGTTTTGCTGGTGTTGGCGTTGGTTTTTTAAATTTAGGGGATGATTTTTTTGGGGAAAAATTATTTGAAAAAAAGGATCGCCGAAAATGAGAAAATCCGGGAAACCGCGGGCCCAAAATAAATTGTGTAAAAATTTTTAAAAAACGGGGGCTTTTTGAAAAAAAAAAAAACACCCCACCCCCCCCCCCGCAAAAAAACCGGGGAGGGGGCGAAACCCGCGGTGACACCGCTTGCGGGGCTTCAACTGTTAATTTACTAAACTATGAAACAATACCACCAACTTCTCCAGCATATCCTTGATCACGGTGCTCAAAAATCCGACCGCACAGGCACGGGCACTATTAGCGTGTTCGGCTATCAAATGCGATTTGATTTGAGCGAAGGCTTTCCATTATTGACAACCAAGAAATTACACTTGAAATCTATTGTTTATGAATTACTTTGGTTTTTGAAAGGGGATACCAATATCCAATATTTAAATGAAAATGGCGTGCGTATCTGGGATGAGTGGGCAAATGAAAATGGGGATTTGGGGCCGGTATATGGCAAGCAATGGGTCAGTTGGGCAGGCGCAAATGGCGAAACCATCAACCAGATTGAGCAGGCGGTGCAGCAGTTGAAAAACAATCCCGACTCTCGTCGAATTTTGGTGAGTGCCTGGAATGTAGCGGAATTGCCTCAAATGGCTTTGTTGCCTTGCCATGCTTTGTTTCAATTTTATGTGGCCGTCCCGACCTCCCCCAAGGGGCGGAGCGTGGGCGGTTGTCATGTCAATTGTATCAGCGCTCGGCGGATGTATTTTTGGGAGTACCTTTCAATATTGCTTCTTATGCTTTACTTACGATGATGATGGCGCAGGTTTGTGATTTAGAATTGGGCGATTTTGTGCATACTTTTGGGGATGTGCATTTGTACAATAATCATATCGAACAAGCCAAACTACAGCTATCCCGCGAGCCGCGAGCTTTGCCACAAATGAAATTAAATCCGGCGGTGAAAGATATTTTTTCCTTTGATTATCAGGATTTTGAATTATTGCATTACGATCCACACCCACATATCAAAGCGCCGGTGGCTGTTTGAAGCTGGGTGATTGGGTGATCGGGTGATGAGGTGATGAGATAATGAGTGGAATTTTTTAAGAAATTTTTCATGGATAGTTTGTATTTTGCAGCGCTCGATCGGTTTGCCAAAATGCAAATAATTTGCAATTTATGTTGGAACTTTCCAGCTTTTTATGCAACAGTTGAGCTTATTTTGCAACACCCGCCAAATTTTATTTCAACGCAGTAGTGACAAAATGTTCGAGATTTGTTTAGAAAAAATCTAAATAGACAGTGGTTTTTGCAAAAAATTGTTAAAGAAATCAAACGAGTTATATCTTTGCGCACGTGACAATTTTGTGACTTATTTTTGACCAAATTTAATTTGCTTAAACGCTCAATATACTATGGTATTTCGATCTTTGATTTGCCGATTGTCTCTCCTGGTCTTGCTCCTGGCTCTTGTATTTCCTACGATTGCCCAGGAAGTAGATCTCGATGCAGGTAAAGAGTTATTTAGAACCAACTGTGCGACCTGCCACAACAGAAACATGAAAGATAACCTGACCGGCCCGGCTCTGGGCGGAGTGCAGGAACGCTGGGCAGACTATCCTGAAGAGGATTTGTATGCTTGGATTCGCAATTCGCCGGCATTGGTTAGTGCTGGTCACCCAAGAGCTAAGCAGGTGTATAATGAATGGAACGGTTTAGCAATGCAAGCTTTCCCCAATCTCACCGATCAAGAGATTGCTAATATTCTAGGCTATATTCAAGGTGTATATGATGGTAGCTATGGCGGAACGACTGTTGTTGGTGACCCAACAGCACCTGTTAAACCTGAGAAGCCAAACAACCTACCTTTATTCATAGCCCTGGCGCTGATTTTGGGGATACTGGCAGTAGTGTAGGCGCGTATTGTAGCAAATCTCAACTATATCATTCAAGCACGCGAAGGCGAAGCGCCTGCTCGTCGCAAGACTTTGGTTGAAATCCTTACCAGCAAAGGCGTTATCGCTTTTGTCATCTTTGCTTTGGTAGTATTGGGCGGTTATACGACGGTGAATAATGCGATTGCGCTTGGTCGCCAGCAAGGCTATCAACCGGATCAACCGATCAAGTTCTCGCACGCTACGCACGCGGGTTTGCAAAAAATTGATTGTCAGTATTGTCATGACGGCGCTCGTCGGAGCAAGCATTCTAATATTCCAGCTGCCAATACCTGTATGAATTGTCACAAGGCAATTGAAGTCGGTTCGCAATATGGTACAGCGGAGTTGACCAAGATTTTTGCTTCGGTAGGTTATGATCCAAATACGGACAAGTATATTGAAAACTATGCTCAATTGAGCGATGCTGAGATCGAAGAAATTTATAAAAAGTGGTTCACCAATTCGTATGTGCAGGAAAAAGGCAAATGGGATACCCAGGGCGAAAGACAAAGAGATGCCCAGTGGGAAGGCGTTGTGGCGGCATTGACGAATAAAGAATCCGGTGATAATAGTATTTATGGGCCGATAGAATGGGTACGTATTCACAATTTGCCGGATCATGCTTATTTTAATCATGCGCAGCACGTAGCGATTGGTCAGCTTGAATGCCAAACCTGCCACGGCAAAGTAGAAGAAATGGAAGTGGTTGCTCAATATTCACCGCTTTCGATGGGCTGGTGTATCAATTGCCACCGTCAGACGGAGGTGAAATTCACCGATAATGAATATTATAAATCTTATACTCGTTATCACGAAGAATTGCAAAAAGGCGAACGCCAAAAAGTAACAGTAGAAGAGATTGGTGGTTTGGAATGCCAAAAATGCCACTATTAATTAAGTTTGAAAGTTTGATGTTTCAAGTTTGAAGTTAAAACCTCAAACGCTAGTAAAATATAGAAGTCAATACAAGATGAAAAATAAACCGAACGAAATTTGGATTGGGGTCGAACAACTAAATAATGACCCATCTTATCAGGAAATTACCAAGCAAGAGTTTGTAGAGTTGCCAATCGTGGATCAGCTTTCAGAGGATAAAGCTTTAGAAGTAGGTGCTTCCCGCCGTGATTTTCTGAAGTATTTAGGCTTTGGTCTGGGTGCAGCTACGATTGCGGCAGGCTGTGAGATACCTATTAAAAGAGCGATTCCTTATGTCGTGAAGCCGGATGAAATTGTGCCGGGGGTCGCTACGTATTATGCTTCTACTTTTGTACAAGGTGGCGATTATTGCTCCATTTTGGTGAAAACACGTGAAGGTCGTCCTATTAAAATCGAAGGGAATAGCTTGTCGAAAGTGACGATGGGTGGTACGAGCGCACGCGCACAAGCAAGTGTATTGAGCTTGTATGATACCAGCCGTATTGGTGGGCCTTATCGTGTTAAAGATGGCAAGATTGATAAGAAAAAGAAAGGACAAGGCCCAAGTTGGGAAGAAATTGATAGAGAAATTGCTGGTAAATTGAAACCAGATTCGCGGATTCGCATTGTAGCCAATACGATCATGAGTCCGATGACAAAGAAGGCGATTGCTGAATTTGTTGTGGCATTCCCGAATACAGAGGTAGTGGTGTATGATCCTATTTCTAGTGCGGCGATTCTGGAAGCCAACGAACAAAGCTTTGGACAAGCGGTAATTCCGAATTATCATTTTGACAAAGCACAAGTAATTGTAAGCTTTGACGCCGATTTTCTGGGTACCTGGATTTCACCGATTGAATATGCGGCGCAGTATGTTCAAAATCGAAAAATAAATCCGAGCAATCCTAAGATGTCTCGCCACATTCAAGTGGAAAGCCACATGAGCTTGACGGGTTCAAATGCTGATAACCGTATCTTGGTGAAGCCATCCGAGCAAGGTGCAGCTATTGTAGCATTGTATAATGAAGTAGCAAAGTTGACGGGCGGTTCTACGATTACTGGGCCGCGTTTGGATGCTGAAAAAACAAAAAAACTGGCGGAAGCGGCAAAAGAATTGGTGGCACATCGCGGCGCATCTCTTGTTGTCTCTGGCTCGAATAATACAGGGGAGCAGGTTATTGTCAATGGCATTAACTATATGCTTCAAAACTATGGTCCAACGATTGACTTTACTAATATTTCCATGCAGCGCCAGGGTAAGGATAAAGATATTCAGCGATTGGTGCGTGAAATGAATGCAAGTCAAGTGGATGCGCTGTTGTTCATGGATGGTGCGAATCCTGCCTGGGATTTGCCGAATAGCGATCGCTTCCGCAATGGAATGGCCAAGGTGAAAACCAAGATTTCTTTCTCTGGTTTGCCGAATGAGACTGCATTATTGTGTGACTATGCAACACCCACGCATCACTTCTTGGAAAGCTGGGGTGATGCCGAGCCAAAGCGCGGCCATTATAGCTTGATGCAACCAACTATTGCGCCATTGTTCAATACGCGCCAGGCAGAAGAAAGTTTGTTGCGTTGGGCTGGTAGCACTAATTTAGATACAGCGGCCGAGCAGCCGATGTATGAATATTTGAAGAAGCATTGGGAAGCCAATATGTTCCCACGCCAGAATAAATACGCTACCTTTCAAGCATATTGGGATAGTACTTTGCACGATGGCGTATTCGAAGCGCCAGATGAAGGCAAAGTATTCGATATGATCGCCGATATCAATGCTGCTGCTGCAAAAGTGCGCAAGCCTGCAAACACGGAGATCGAGATTTCTTTCCTTGAAACAGTAAATGTTGGTGCGGGGCAATTTGCTTCGAATCCCTGGTTGATGGAAATGCCTGACCCTGTGGCACGTACGGTATGGGATAACCACCTCGCTATCCCGATTGGCTGGGATGGAGGCAATGACTTTACAGCGCTTAAAAATTTAAATAAAGAGGAAGCCAAAGGTAAAGCTGACGTTGTAGAGCTGGAGGTGAACGGTAGAAAGGAGCGTGTAACGGCGGTACGTCAGTTTGGTCAAATGCCTGGCACGGTGGCTATCGCTATTGGATATGGGCGCGAGGCGACTGGAAAAGCGGGTAAGGCTTTGGGCTCTTTGGTTGGTGTGAATGCTTTCCCTTGGCTGACGATTGATGAGAATGGGAATACCCAGTATTTTGCTACCAATGTTAATATTTCAGACAAAGTAGCCGAAGACCCTGATTTTGCTTGTGTACAATATCACCATTCGATGGGTGTGAAGGATGTTAATCCTAAAACTGGAAACGTCATCAATGTAGATGAAAAAACAGCAAATACACTGAACGATCCATTCAGTCGTGATGGCTTCCAGGGAGGCATTACAGATCGTTCAATTATCTTTAAAGGTAATGTAAACGAGTTAGAAGAATTGCTGCATCATATTGAAGAAAGACGCACAGAAGCTCAAGAATTGAACAGTAAAACGCTTTATCCTTACGACAAATATCTGAAAGATGTGTACGGACAAGGGCATCACTGGGCAATGCATATTGATTTGAACGCCTGTATTGGCTGTGGAGCTTGTGCAGTAGCTTGCATGGCGGAGAATAATGTGCCCGTAGTTGGTAAAGTGGAGGTGTCTCGTCATCATGAAATGACTTGGCTGCGCATTGATCGCTATTTCTACGGAGATTTTGAAAATCCGAATGTAGTTTATCAGCCGATGCTTTGTCAGCATTGCGATAACGCTCCTTGCGAAAACGTATGCCCGGTAGCAGCGACTAACCATAGTTCAGAGGGTTTGAATCAAATGACGTACAACCGTTGTATCGGTACACGCTATTGTGCGAACAACTGTCCTTATAAAGTCCGCCGTTTCAATTGGTTAGACTTTACCACTGCCGATATTTTCGGAATGAACGATAATTACAATAATGACCCAACCGTAGAAAATGAAAATGGTATTTCTTTCTATGCCGATAACCTGACCCGCATGGTCTTGAATCCTGATGTAACGGTTCGTTCTCGTGGTGTCATTGAAAAATGTAGCTTCTGTGTACAGCGTATCCAGGAAGGTAAATTGACTGCAAAGCGCGAAGGGCGTGGCTTGGTGGATGCAGATGTGCGTACCGCTTGTCAAACTGCTTGCCCGACTGGCGCAATTACTTTTGGTGATCGCAATAACAAGCAGGGCGATGTAGCGAAGAAAATGGATAATCCATTGAACTACTTGGTGTTGGAAGAAATCAACGTACAATCTTCAGTATTCTATGCTGCAAAAGTGAACAACAGAAGCGAAGAAATAGAAGGATAAGCTGGATGCCAGCTACCCATTGCTAAAAGTGATTTAGAAAAATATAAGTTGCAATAAAATATGAGTGCACCTGTTTCTCCGATTAGAGATCCGTTAATTGAAGGTGGCAAGAGTTATCACCAGATTACGGAAGATATATGCGCGCCGACCGAGCGGGTTCCGAGTACAGCCTGGATAGCTGCATTTACCGTAGCAGTTCTAGGACTTGGGCTGTACGTGTTTTGCGTGACCTGGACTATTTTTTATGGTATCGGTTCCTGGAATCTAAACAGAACGATTGGCTGGGGTTGGGATATTACTAACTTCGTTTGGTGGATCGGTATCGGTCATGCTGGTACGCTGATTTCCGCGATCTTGCTGCTGTTCCGTCAAAAATGGCGCACAGGAGTAAACCGTGCTGCGGAAGCCATGACAATTTTTGCGGTAATCTGCGCAGGACAGTTTCCTTTGATCCACATGGGGCGTTTATGGTTAGGCTTTTTCATCTTCCCTTATCCGAATACGCGCGGCCCACTTTGGGTGAACTTCAACTCGCCTTTGCTTTGGGACGTATTTGCAATCTCGACTTATTTTACGGTATCCTTATTGTTTTGGTACACAGGTCTGGTGCCAGATTTTGCAACGCTTCGCGATCGCGCAAAGGGTCTTCGTAAGAAAGTTTATAATTTCCTTTCTTTTGGCTGGACGGGTGCAGCCAAGCATTGGCAGCGCTTTGAGAGTTTGTCATTGGTATTGGCAGGTTTATCAACTCCGCTGGTATTGTCGGTTCACACAATAAAGTCATCCTGGTAACGGGCACAATTGTAGGTGTGGCATATCTCACAGAATTGTTTATTGCCTGGTACTCAGGGTATTTATATGAACAATATGCATTTTACAATCGCGTATTAGGCCCTTACTGGTGGTCTTATGTTGGGATGATGTCTTGTAATGTGCTTTCTCCACAAATTTTCTGGGTGAAGAGATTCCGTCGCAATATTATGATCACTTTCGTGATGTCCATTTTTGTGAATATTGGTATGTGGTTCGAACGCTTTGTAATTATTGCTACGACACTGGCTCGTGACTACATCCCATCAAGCTGGAGCTATTATGTGCCAACTTGGGTGGAGATTGGTATTTTTATTGGTACGCTGGGCTTGTTCTTTACCTTGTATCTCATTTTTGCAAGGGTGGCACCAGTCGTAGCAGTAGCAGAAGTAAAATCCATTTTGAAAAGTGCTGGTGATCAATATACAGGGCCGAATGCGACGCATAAGCACGAGCACGCAGCGGTTGGAACGCATAGTCATTAAAATTGATTATTCAATATTTACCATTGACCATTTGGTAGAGGATTAAAATAGAAAGAAAATGGCTAAGGAAAATAAAGAAGTACTCTACGGTTTATACAATGATGAATCAGAACTGCTGCATGCGGTTCACGAAGCACAAAGTGCGCATCTGGAAATCTTGGATGTGTATTCACCATTTCCGGTCCATGGACTGGATCATGCGCTGCATTTGTCAGAAAGCCGTTTGCACATTTCCGGTTTCATTTTTGGTGCGATCGGTACACTCACTGCATTTTTGTTTATGACTTGGGTGTTCACGCGTGATTGGCCGATCATTTTTGGCGGTAAGCCTTATTTTTCAGCGCCAGCATTCATTCCAATTACGTTTGAATTGACTGTGTTGTTTTCGGCGATTGGGATGGTGGTGACGTTCTATACCGTTTGCGGAATGGCTCCGGGTATTACCAATCCTACGTTGGATGATCGTATTACCGATGATAAATTCTGTATTGCATTCGATACAACAGGAGTAAGTGGAGATGCTGTGGATAAATTGAAGAATTTTTTCAACCATACCGGCGCATCGGAAGTGAATGTAAAAACAATTTAAACTTTTAGACAAAGGCTATTTTATAAATAAAGCGCGATGAGACAATTCAAGTTATTTCTGATTATTTTCGTTTCGGTCGTGGTGCTGTATTCCTGTAGCCCTGCGGATGGCAACAAAACCGGGCATGAATATATGCCGGATATGGCGCATTCGATTGCTTATGAGAGCAATGTATATGGTAATTATTACCTCAATACTTGGGATAGTGCTAGTGTATTCTTGCGCAAAGACTTGTCAGGCGTGCGCTTGCCAGTAAAAGGTACTATTCCAAGAGGTTATGCCGGATATATGAATGCTGATGCCAGCCAGTTCGAGGAAATTCACAATACACTTAGAGGTGGTACACATATGAATTCTATTGCAGTGCCAGTGAATAGCCATGTGCCTTATCATTATACTGATACCGAGGATGAGCGTACTCGGGCGAGCCAGGAAATTATCAATAATCCATTCCCAATTACGGAGAAAGGCTTAGCCAACGGTAAAGCGCTATATGATATTCAATGCGGCATTTGTCATGGAGAAAAAGGTGATGGTTTAGGTTATCTGGTGAGTGATGCGAATCCGAATGCAAAGTACCCGGCTGCGCCTGCTAACTTTTTGCAGGATACTTTTTACAATTCTACGAATGGACGCTATTATCATGCCATTATGTACGGCAAAAATGTAATGGGTGGCTATGCCGATAAATTGAATTTTGAAGAGCGTTGGCAAGTGATTCACTACATTCGCTCTTTGCAGGCAAAGGAAAAGAAATTGGTGTATAGCGCCAGTACGAATACCTTCAATCCTTCTTATGGTGTGCCTGAAAAGCAATTCAAAGCGAACTTAGCTACTCGTCAAACAGATATAGCGCCTATGCCTGCGGATTCAGCTAAAGTGCAAACTCCAGCACCCACAGAATCGCACAGCGGTGGCGGCTCGCACGATGAGTAATGCGGATTTATCATTAGAAAGAACTTTCAAACGGAAGATATACAATGAACCAATTTAAATTCGAGTCAAGTTATAAAACAGTGCTTTACGGAATGATGGGTTTAGGTGTATTGTGCCTGCTCCTCACTTTCGTGACTGATGACGCACTGCATACCCGTTTTTGGTCTAATTACTTACACAACACCGTATTTTTCACTGGGATTGGCTTTATCTCGCTGTTCATTTTATCAGCGTTTATTACATCCTGGGCGGGCTGGTACGTAGTGATGAAGCGCATTTGGGAAGCATTCTCCTTATTTTTGATACCTGGTCTTGCTTTGCTGCTTATCCTTATGATTGGGTTGTGGGGTGGTTTTCACCATTTGTACCATTGGGCAGATGCTGAGGCTGTAGCAACGGATTCTATTTTGCAGCATAAATCTTCTTTCCTGAACAGAGGTTGGTACACTTTCGGAACATTCGTTATAGTGGGTGCTTGGATTTATTTTGCATGGAAGCTGCGTCAACTTTCGGTGGATGAAGATGCGCACGGGACATCTGACTTCAAGCATCATCACAAAATGCGGATATTTGCTGCAGCATTCTTGCCTTTGGGTGGTTTCACGAGTGCAGCGATGATTTGGCAGTGGGTGATGTCGGTAGATGCGCATTGGTATAGTACCTTGTATGCCTGGTATTCGGCGGCGAGTTGGTTTGTGGCGGCTATGGCTTTGACGGTACTTGTGTTATCTTTCCTAAAATCAAAAGGATATTATGAGAAGGTAACAGAAGAGCATTTGCATGATGTTGGTAAATACATTTTCGCTATCAGTATATTCTGGACATATTTATGGTTTTCACAATTTATGCTGATTTGGTACGGAAACGTAGGCGAAGAAACTGTTTATTTCCTGACACGTCAGCGGGAATTTCCAGCGCTTTTTTATGGCAATTTGGTGCTCAATTTTATCGCGCCATTTTTTATCCTGATGCGGAATGATACCAAGCGCAAATACGGTTCGATGGTGTTTGTTTCGATTATTGTCTTCCTGGGTCACTGGATCGATTACTTTTTGATGATCAAACCGGGGGTCTTGCATACTGCGCATGAAACATTGGCGCATCACAGCGAAGGTACACATGGCGAAGAAGCAGCACACCACGGCGTTGAGTTTTTGATGGGATTCCATTTCCCGGGTCTGTTAGAGTTGGGTACAATGGTTGGATTCTTGGGGCTGTTTATTTTCTTTGTGTTTTCCCGATTAGAAAAAGCAGCATTAGAACCCAAGAACGATCCTTATTTGGCAGAAAGTTTGCACCATGAAGCATCGGCTGTAAAGCCTGAATAATATAGTGAAGAAGGACGTGTTTAGAATTATTCTAAACACGGTTTGTCATAAATCCTTCTTATCTGAATTTGGTTATAGCTTGTACATTTGAAATGGTTTTTGAATTCAAATAATAATTGAATAAATAATGACTTTCTTACTTGCAGTCCTGTGTTTATTGCTCATCGCGGTGATTGTCATACAAATCAGTCGCGTGACAGAATTGGCCTCCAAAATCCGGGGCGACGAAGAGATGCAGTTGATCATCAACAAGCGTCAAGCGAATCTCTCCCTGGTTTTTGTGGTTCTTTTCTTGATCGGATGTATAGCATCTGCGCTGGTTTACAAAAACTGGATGCTGGGCTACGGTCCTCATAAGGCGGCTTCTGAGCACGGAGGCAGCCTCGATAGTATGTTCGACATTACTTTATTTTTCACGGGAATTGTGTTCGTTGTGACGCAAATTGCGCTTTTCTATTTCGCCTGGAAATATAAAGGGGAAAAAGGCAGAACCGCATTATTCATGTCACACAACAACCAATTAGAAATTATTTGGACGGCGATACCTGCCATCGTAATGGCTTTTCTTGTGATCAAAGGTTTGGATACCTGGAATCAAGTGATGGCAGATGTAGATGAAGGGGAAGACTTTATCGAAATCGAAGCAACAGGATATCAATTTGCCTGGGCGATTCGCTACCCGGGTCCAGATAATCAGATAGGTACTAAGAATTATAAAATGATCACAGGCTTGAACCCTTTGGGGCAAGATTGGACGGATACAAAGAACCTGGATGATATCCATGCCGATAAAATTGTATTGCCTGTCAATAAAAAAGTAAGAGTGCGGATCACTTCGCGTGACGTACTGCATAATTTTTATTTGCCACATTTCCGGGTGAAAATGGATGCTGTGCCTGGTATTCCTACTTATTTCATTTTTACGCCCACCAAAACGACAGCAGAATACCGCGAAGGATTGCAAAAGTATGAACAATATCAACAGCCAGCTGATCCAAGCGATCCTACCGGCCCGAAGATGTGGGAAGCTTTCAATTATGAACTGGCTTGTGCTGAATTATGTGGTAACGGGCACTTCAGTATGCGCCGTATTGTAGAAATTGTAAGCGAAGATGAGTATAATGCCTGGTTGAGTCAGCAAAAATCATATTATTTGACCTCGGTACGCGGTACAGATGAAGATCCAAACAAGGATAAATTGTTTGATTTTGAAATCAAGCAACGTAAGCAAGAGTTTACCGATGCAGTAGAAAAAGCGATCAGTTCTGATAGCATTGCCGATAAAACGTTGAAATTCAATTATGTGAATTTTGAAACGGGTGCTGCGAATTTGACGCCGCTTTCCCAATATGAACTGGACAACTTAGTGGAGGTAATGAATAAGTATCCGAATATGACGATTGAAATCGCAGGGCATACTGATAATACTGGTGATGCTGCACAAAATCAAATTCTATCGCAAAATAGATCGCAGGCGGTGTACGATTATATAGTCGGAAAAGGGATTGCCGCTACTAGGCTCAGATCGGTCGGGTATGGTCAGGATAGACCTATAGATACGAATGATACGGAGGCTGGCAGGGCCAATAATCGTCGAACAGAATTCAGAATATTGAATCAATCATTATAAAGTTATATTTTTAAACAATCGGCGAAGTTTATAATTTACATTTTGAGAAAAAACTTATCGAACCAATATAAATTTTTCTGGCGATGGCTAATGATATAATGACCAAAACAATGCAAGAGGAAGAGGCGCTGATACAGGAGTTGGGCTATGATGACCATTTTCATGAGCATCACCATGGCGACAGGTATCAGTCCAATTTCATTACTACCTATATTTTCAGCCAGGATCACAAAATTATTGCGAAGCAATTCTTGATCACCGGGATGTTCTGGGCTTTGGTTGGTGCAGCGATGTCGATCGTATTTCGCCTGCAATTGGGTTTCCCAGAGGAGAGCCTAGCTTGGTTGAAGCCTGTTTTGGGCAAATGGATTCAAATCAACGATGCAGGTATCGGTACATTATCACCTGACTTCTACTATGCATTGGTAACCATGCATGGTACAATCATCGTATTTTTCGTACTTACGGCAGGTTTGAGTGGTACGTTTGCTAACTTCTTGATTCCCTTGCAAGTAGGCGCAAGAGATATGGCTTCGCCATTGCTTAATATGTTTTCTTATTGGTTCTTTTTCATGGCGAGTGTGGTGATGTTTGCTTCATTATTCGTTAGTACAGGTCCTTTCTCTGGCGGTTGGACAGCCTATCCGCCTCTGAGTGCCTTGCCGCAAGCAAGTTCTGGTTCGGGTGCAGGTATGACGCTGTGGTTGGTAGCGCTTACTTTATTTGTTGTTTCGACGCTATTAGGAGGTATTAATTATATTACAACAATATTGAATCTTCGTACCAAAGGTATGAGTATGTGGCGATTGCCGCTTACCATTTGGGCTTTGTTTATTACTGCTGTTATCGGTCTATTATCTTTCCCTGTTTTGGTATCTGGCTTTTTGTTGTTGATGTTTGATCGGAGTCTTGGTACGAGTTTTTATCTGAGCGAAATCTTTACAGGTGGCCAGGCGCTAGATTATGTTGGCGGTAGCCCCATTTTGTACCAGCATTTATTCTGGTTCTTAGGGCACCCGGAAGTATATATCATCATCTTGCCAGCGATGGGTATTGTATCAGAAGTTTTGTCGGTGCACTCACGCAAACCAATTTTTGGTTACAAAGCGATGGTTTACTCCATTCTGGCAATTGCATTCTTGTCATTTATTGTTTGGGCGCACCATATGTTTATGTCAGGTGTGAATCCATTCATCTCTAACTTCTTTGTAATTTTCACTTTGATTATCGCCGTTCCTTCTGCTGTAAAGGTATTCAACTGGATTGCAACACTTTACGGTGGCAATATCCGATTTAATTCGGCAAGTTTGTTTGCAATTGGCTTTGTGTCTATGTTTATTTCCGGTGGCTTGACGGGGATTTTCTTGGGGAATTCAGCGATCGATATTCAAATGCACGATACCTATTTTGTGGTAGCGCACTTCCATATTGTAATGGGGATTGCTGCTTTCTTTGGTATGTTTGCCGGCATATATCATTGGTTTCCAAAGATGTATGGACGATTCATGGATGAAACGATGGGTAAGATTCACTTCTGGGTAACACTAATTGGAGCTTATGCTATCTTTTGGCCGATGCATTATCTTGGTATGGCAGGTGTGCCACGTCGTTATTATAGCTTTGAAACTTTTGACGCATTCAAGCATTTTGCTGCGATGAATAAATTCATCACTGTAGCTGCTATCATTGTGTTTGCGGTGCAAGTGTTGTTTGTTATCAACTTTTTCTATAGCATTTGGAAAGGTAAAAAACTGACGGTGATGAATCCTTGGGGCGCTTCTACGCTTGAATGGACAACGCCGATCCGCCCAGGCCACGGCAACTGGCCAGGCAAAATTCCTACGGTACAACGCTGGGCGTACGATTATGGCAAGAATGGACAAGAATTTATCTCTCAAATAACACCGCTGGGTGAAGATGAAAAAGATGATGCGCATTAATATTTGAATAAAATAATTGCTTATTTTAATATAAAAGAGGTGTCGGAAAAAGTAGTAATTGAAAATCAGAAAAGCAGCGAAAAGTCGCTCAGCTTAGTCAGCACAAAGGTGCAGGATTATAAATTGCTTGTAAAATTAAGATTGACGCTTACAGTCGTTTTTTCTTCTGTGATGGCTTATTTAATTGCCAGTGAAACGGCTATCAATTGGGCTGCTATTCTTATTCTATCAATTGGGGATTTTTGGTGACTGGTGCTGCAAACGCACTCAATCAAGTGTTGGAGAAGGATTATGACAAGTTGATGAAGCGTACCGCCAATCGTCCTTTGGCAACTGGTAGGATGAGTACGTCAGAAGCAGTGATGGCGGCTGGTTTCATGAGTTTGGCGGGTATTACCTTACTGGCATTGTTCAACGTATGGGCTGCATTTTTTGGAACGATTGCATTGGTAAGTTATGCTTTTTTGTACACACCGATGAAGCGCATTTCACCGATAGCAGTCGTGATTGGCGCGGTTCCAGGTGCATTGCCGACGATGATTGGCTGCGTGGCGGCTCAAGGAGAATTGACTTTATTAGCATTATCCTTGTTTGCAATTCAATTTTTCTGGCAGTTTCCGCACTTTTGGTCAATCGGGTGGCTGGGGTATGAAGATTACAAAAACGCAGGCTACCGACTCTTGCCATCAAAGGATGGGCAGCTCGACAGAAATACTGGTTTGCAGTCTTTTATATATGCTTTGTTTTTATTACCTGTTGGCTTATTGCCTTATTTCATTGGGGTAAGCGGTATTATTTCCGCGGTGATTGTTTTTATATTGGGCTTGATTTATGCCGGACTGGGCTGGAATTTTTACAAGCAAAACAACCGGAAAGCAGCCTTGCAACTAATGTTTTATTCATTTTTGTATAATCCACTGACATTGATTGTAATATTTTTGGATAAAATTTAATAAAAAGATGAGTACGATCGTGGCGAGTGAATATAGAAGCAGTAAAATACATCCGAAAAAATTTGGATTGTGGATCGCTTGTGCGAGCATTGCTATGATGTTCACAGCGTTCACCAGCGCTTATATGGTGCGCCAGGCGCAAGGTAATTGGCTGGAATTCCGATTGCCAAATGTTTTTATTGTAAGCACCTTGGTTATCCTGATGAGTAGCGCGGCTTTGCACGGAGCATATCTCGCTTTTAAACGCGGAAATGAGGCATTTTACAAAGGATTGTTGGTGAGCACTTTTATTTTGGGCGTCGCTTTTCTAATTTTGCAGTATCAAGGCTGGTTGGCGATGCGCGATATTGGTGTTGAATTAACGACAAACCCCTCTGGTTCATTTATTTATGTGATTTCAGGGGTGCACGCGGCGCATATTCTTGGAGGTATTGCAGCATTGACAATCGCATTGATTCATGCTTTTGCTTTGAAATATCAAGTGACATCAGCGCGAAAGCTGCGCTTCGAATTGACGCTGACGTACTGGCATTTTGTAGATTTTTTGTGGATTTATTTATTTACTTTTTTTATTCTGCAATCTTGATTCGAAAAACAAACAAACTTTAAATAATGGCGACAGTTGATACCGTTTTGGAACATGAACACGAAGTGGAAGAGCACCAAGGCGAAGCATGGGATGGTGGCAAACCCCCTTTTAGGGTAAGCTACGGCAAGTTGATGATGTGGTACTTCCTGCTGTCGGATGCCTTTACTTTCGCGGGCTTTCTGATTGCCTATGGCTCTTTACGCTTTAGCAGCCCCACTTGGCCGGTGCCGGATTTTGTGTTTTCCACAGATCCATTTGGTCTTCATACCTTACTTCCAAATGGCGCTCCATTAATTTTCGTAACAATAATGTCTTTCTTGCTGATTATCAGTTCGGTAACGATGGTACGTGCTGTACAGGAAGGGCATCGCGAAAATAAAAATGGCGTCGTTTTCTGGATGTTTCTGACGATTATTGGAGGTATTGGCTTCTTGAGTTGCCAGGCTTGGGAATGGACTAATCTGATCGCCGAAGAACATATGTCGGTGACAACCAACCCTTTCGGTACGCACGTAGTCAATGGAGAATATTTAGATGATGCGCATGGTCATGCCTATAAAGAAGGTCAAGCGCGCGAAAAATTTGAAGCACACAAAAGTTATCTGATTCATAAGGATCATGATACCGGCGAATGGATTCAACGGCGCTATGTAGCTGAAGACGGTACGGTGGGTAAACAGGAATTTGGGCCAAAAGCCTTTGGTGCTTTGTTTTTCTTTATCACCGGATTCCATGGATTCCACGTATTCTCGGGTGTTGCGTTCTTGACGATTATTGCAATGAATGCGGCTAGTGGCATATATGTGGCACGCAAGAATGGCTATGAAATGGTTGAAAAGATTGGCTTGTACTGGCACTTTGTGGATTTGGTCTGGGTATTTGTATTCCTGGTATTTTATTTATTGTAATTTCTTTTAAGACTTTAGATCATAACTTTACACAAGAAATCAAAATATGATATTCAGTTTAAAGTTAAAAAAGAAGGGTTTAATGTCTATAATCTAACGTCTAAAAATCTAAATAGAGATAAAATGTCACATTTGAGTTACGAAGAATCAATAAAGCGGGTGTACTATGGGCTAAGGCTATTAGCGATTGTCACGCTGGCCGAGGTTTTTATATCTTTATTAGGCAAAGGACATATTATACCCGGCGCTGAAAAATATGCAGCAATATTATATATTGCAGGCTTTGTCATTATAATATTATCAGCATATAAAGCTTATTTTATTATATACGAATTTATGCACATGAAGTACGAGGCGAAAGGCCTTGCACTCACGGTGTTATTACCAACGGCTTTATTAATTTGGGCAATTATCGCTTTCTTTCAGGAAGGGGATTCTTGGAAAGATCGTCGGGAGCAAATTAAAGAAAAAAATGCAAAGCCCGCTCAAATCCAGGAGCCGCAAGGAATGCATATACAAAACGATACTTATACACTTGAAAACTTAATGTAAAACAAAAGGCGGGGCGAAATCCTCGCCTTTTGCATTTAAAATAGAGGCATCTTTGACATTGGGCTGACAACCTTTTCCTATCTAATAAGTTTATGTTTTGATAGTTCAAAATGGATCGTATGGCAAACCAAAAATCGGGTTTGAATAGAACTTTTATCCTTGCAATAGGTATCTTGCTGCTACTGCTGGTGGGCTTCCCAATCGGTTCCTGGTTTTATTTGAAAGCAGGTTTGGATTACCGCAAAGAAGTGATGAGCGATTTGCATGATTATGGTGCGATGCCTTCCATTGCACTCACGACTTATTCCGGACAAACCCTTGAAAAACAAGACGTTGCAGAGAAAATTATCGTAGCTGCTTTTCTAAATTTCCAGGATCAAACTATCACCGAGCAATCTGGGCGATGGTTGTTTAAATTGCACGATCAATTCGATGAACGCCGCGATGTTGCGTTCCTGTTGCATGTAATGGATACCACGGCAAGCCCTGAAAATATTGATGCTTTCGCCACAGAATATCAATTGCAGGATACCGCGCAATGCTTTTTTTTGAAAGAAAACCCTGAGATTTTTAAAACGATTGCGACCAATGTTTATAAAATTCCTGAAAATGCTGTAAATGCGCATTTTGCTTTGGCGGATGCGCAAGGAACGGTGCGCAGATATTACGACTTAAGAAAAACAGAAGAGGTGAACAGATTGGTAGAACACATTGCTTTGCTGCTTCCAATGGAAAAAGGAAGATCGGTATCAGGGAAATCGGATAATTAAAATTCAGATTAAAAGAAGCTTTTGGAATATAATATGGAACAAAATTTACAAATAGCAAAAAGACTGAATATATGGGCTTGGGTGGTGAGCGGCGCAGTATTATTGCTCGTGGGCTTGATGCGTAGGATCAAGATTCCGCTGCCTGATGGTTGGGATTTTAGCTTTTTGCCGCCTTTTCATGCTACCCTGAATGCCTTGACGGCTGTGGTTTTAATAGCGGCTTTTTATTTCATCAAACAGAAAAATGTAAAAATGCATCGCCGCATGATTTATGTGGCTATTACGCTTTCGGCCTTGTTTTTACTGTCTTATGTAGCTTATCACTTCACCACTGAGGAAACTAAATTTGGAGGCGAAGGCACGATACGATACATTTATTATTTCATTTTAATTACACATATTGTCTTAGCGGGATTGATTTTACCATTTATTTTATTTACTTTTATAAGGGCTTATACGAATCAAATCGAGCGGCATCGAAAAATGGCAAGATGGGTATTTCCTTTGTGGCTGTACGTTGCGATTACCGGCCCGGTTTGTTATATCATGTTGATGCCTTATTATTGATTTTTTATAATGTAAATATTGAAGCGATGCGTAATAAATATTTAAAAATATTCACTGTTATAGCTTTTCTTGTTATATCTAATTTTACAACACCGACGTTACAAGCGCAGTGTCCGATGTGTAAAATCGCTGCGGAAAGCAATTTGAAAAATGGCGGAACAGCAGGTAAAGGATTGAATGTAGGTATTTTATACATGTTGGCTACACCTTATTTGATTGTGGGGACAATTGGTTACGTATGGTGGCGCAATCGACGCAAAGAAAAAGAAGAATTGGATGAAGTGTGAATAATAAAAGTAAAAGAAATATAAAAGCCATCTCTCTAAAACGGGGATGGCTTTTGTTTTTTTGGAATTATGATTAATCGGTGAACATTAAATATCTTCCAACGTAGAAGCACTCCGCATAAACGAAAACCCTGAGCGAAAAATTTTAAAATTTGCCGAAAATCATGATTTTGAGCGGTGATTTTTTTCTGGAGTTTGATAGCTGGAAAGAAATAAAAATATCCAGCCGGCAATGAAAAGAACACCGCCAATCGGCGTGATCGGCGCGACAACGCCTGTAGGAAATTGATAGGCAATATTTTTAAAGGCAAGTAAATAAAGAGAGCCGGAAAATAGTATAATTCCTATAAAAAATAGCCATCCGGCGATAGTGGCAAACTTTGTTTCTCTGATATAAAGAAAAATACTTACAATCAAAATTGCAAAAGCATGATAAAATTGATAACGGACGCCTATTTCAAATGTAGCAATTTCTTCAGGCGTGAGCATATTTTTCAGACTATGCGAAGCAAAAGCGCCGAGAACAACTGCCAGCATCCCCATTAGACTGCCAAGACGTAAAAAATGTTTCCTCATCGATTATAAGTTTGTATAATTGTTATATTGTACGACGAATGTTAAGTGAAGACGCAAAATTAACATAAATTTTACAGTTTGAAGTCGAAAAAATTATTTCTTCCGGGTCTTGTTATCTTGATATTATTTTTATGGGCTTGGCATTATTTCTTTCGCTTGCCGGGCTTGCCGATTCAACCTATGGAAGCGGTTTCCAGCAATACGGGTATTGTTTTTTCTTATGATGATGGGCATCAATTTTTACATACAAATACGGATAGTTTATTACAAAACTGGATCAAAGTGCCTCATTTTCAGAAGAGTACGTCATTATTAAAGCAAACACTTGCAGCTGTTTCGACTTTACATCCGCAGGCTTATAAATTATTGCTCATGCCTCAAAACCCCGGCACGGGTAGCTTGTCGATGAGTGCAATAATCGATGTTCGGCATGTAAATATTAAGATAGATACTCTTATTCAAATGCTTGATCCTCAACGAGTACAAGCGTTTATTTTTCATGGAAAACATATTTACAGACTTATTTTAAAAAATAACGAGGAGTTAACACTAACTAAATATCGCAATTTGCTGATCGTTGCCGAATATCCTTTATTGGTGGAAGAATCCTTGATTCGCCTAGGAAAACCAAGGGCAAGTTTATTGCGAAATAATAAATTCAAAGCTTTACATTATAAAAAACCCACAAATGCTTCATTTTCAGTGTTTATTAATCCGGAAAATTTAAATATTTTATGTGCAGACTGGTTACAATCATCTGGCAAGGAAATATTAAGTAAATGGAATAATGCAACTAATTGGTTTAGAGTAGATTATCAACATACGGATTCTTTGATTTATTTACATGGATTGCTTTCGCCTCAAGAAGGAGATCATATTTGGTCAGCGATTGGAAGTCAAAAACCTGCTTCATTTGACGCGATGTTGCCGATTATCCCCGATAATGCTGCCGTATGGCAATGGATAAGCATCAGCAATGTGCGTCGTTTGCCAGTCAAGCGGAATAGCCGATTTGGTCGCTATATTTTGCCCTGGATAACGCAAGAAATAGCCCTGGTACGCACGCCAACTGCGCCGTTCCTTGTGTTTCGATTTTCAGATGCGCAACGCGTTCAGCAATCTTTATCAGAATTAAGCGAATCGACAGGTTTATTGCAATCGTATGACTATCAGACATTTACTGTGAATCAAATCATGGAAGAAGAATTATTTAAAGATATTCCATTATCATTTAAAATTACGAATCCTTATTTTATAATTATCGAAAATTATGTAATATTTTCAGCTTCGCGCGCTGCTCTGGAAGTCTGGATTGACCAGTATATTGTTGGCAAAACCCTTGAAAAGAATGCCGATTTTCTGTTTTTATATCAAAAATTACAAGAAAAACCTGCGCGACAATTTCTTTATATCAACATGATGCATTTGACATCAAAAGTGCATGAAATGCTGCGAGCCGACGATTTATTACAAGCCAACCAGCCAGAACAAGGCGGGCAACTGGCTTTTGTATGGAATGAGCAAGGCGGCAATTGGCGACTGGAAGGACTTTGGAAACAAGGATTGACCACAAGCGTAGAATCGGAAACCAGCACTGCCTGGAAAACTTTATTAGATTATGATGCAATTACACCGCCTATTCCAATAGGATTTAACCCGTTGCAACCAGATGCAATTGCGGTGCAGGATAGCGCTTATAACCTTTATTTATTGGGCTTGGAAGGAGAAATTCGCTGGAAAAAAAAGCTGGATGGGGCGATCCTTTCAAATGTGCATTCTATTGCATATTATGAAGAAAATACAATTTCATTATTATTTAATACTGCAAAAAATATTTATTTACTTGGAATGGACGGCGAATCGCAGGGCGCTTTCCCTATTTCTTTACAAACGCCTGCCACCAATGGCGTAGCCGTCGTAGATTTTAATAAAAATCGGGATTATAATTTTTTTGTTGCTTGCGCAAATGGCGCTGTTTATGGCTTTGATAAAGTCGGGCGACCTTTAATTGGCTGGAATCCATTGCGTGGGGTAGGGGAGTTGCGGCATCCAATTTTACATTTTCAATATAAAGAACGCGATTATTTAGTAGCGCTTAATGAACAAGGGCAGTTAAATGTGTATCAGCGAGATGGAGAGCGTCGTTTTGCGCCCAAGAATTTTCAGTCGAATTTTCCTTCGCCGCCTGATTTTGAGCTTTCCGCTCGAAGCAATCGAATCGTTATTGCCAATAGCAGAGGTATGGCGCAAGTGGTAGGAATGGATGGCTCGCAATTTCAATTAGAGTTATTATATAATAATGATAAATTAAATCAATTTGCTTTTGCGGATGTAATAGGCGATGAACGAAAAGATTATATTGCATTGAGTGACAGTTTATTATCGGTGCATTTTTATGATAAAAATAAATTTAAAGAAGGCTATCGCTTAAAATTGAATGCTGTTTGTGATGAAGTGCTTGCAGTCCATGCGCCAGAAATGGAAAAAGCTTTAGTCGGGGCGGTATCAAAATCAAAGCGTCAGATTTTTTTATTTAATGAAGAAGGGCAATTAATTCCGGGATTTCCTTTGGGAGGTAATTCTACTTTTTTTATCGCAGATTTATTGCGGAATGGGCAGCAGGTGCTGGTCGTAGCGAATGGTGATAGCGTGTATGCGTATAGGGTTAAGTTGTGATATTATGATGTGGTGATTTAGTGATATGATATGGTGATATTTGGTATTATTATAATTTCCAATCAATAGGCGTTTGTCCATTATCTTTTAAATAATTATTTGCTTTTGAAAAATGTTTACAACCAAAAAAGCCACCGCCAGCCAGGGGAGAAGGATGTGGCGCTTCCAAAATTAAATGTTTCGAACTATCAATTAATGTATTTTTTTTACGTGCGAAATTACCCCACAACATAAAAACTAAATGTTCGCGCTGCTCAGAAAGCTTGTGGATAACAGCATCGGTGAAATTTTGCCAGCCAATTTTTTGATGCGATTGCGGTTTATTGCGTTCTACCGTGAGCATGGCATTGAGTAAAAAAACACCTTGCGTAGCCCAATTGGTAAGATCGCCGTGATTGGGAATAGAAATTGTTATATCATCATGTAATTCTTTGTAAATATTTTGTAAAGACGGCGGAATCTTGATGCCTTTGGGGACAGAAAAAGATAAGCCCATCGCTTCGCCGGGATTGTGATAAGGGTCTTGCCCAAGAATAACAACTTTCACCTGATCAAAAGGTGTCGTATTGAAAGCATTGAAAATCAATGAACCAGGAGGATAAATCGTTTTTCCGGCCTCTTTTTCTGTTCGTAAAAAGGCAATCAGACTTTGAAAATAGGGCTGCGCAAATTCTTCTTTTAATGCCTCTTTCCAACTTGCTTCGATCTTTACATCACTCATTTATTAGGGTTTATAGGGTGATAGGTTAAAACCGTGTTGTAAAAATAATAAAAATCAGCGATTGAAAAGATTCAGGTTGTTATAAGTGGTATCGCCCAAAAGCTTCATGAGCGAGGCGATTAAAAGCTCGCGGCGCGTCCAGAGCAAATCGTGCCCGCTGCCTCTGGCAATCAGTTTTTCGACAGAACAAGCGTTAATCAATTGTTTCTCAGCATAATTTGCATTAGATGGAAAAATCAATTCATCCGCGTCGCCTTGTAGAATAATGGTAGGTGCAATAACCCGACTCCAAAACGGGCGCATCAATTCCAATTGCTTCCGATGGGAAAGTTTTTCATGATTGGCAACCTTGAAAGCGCCAGGAACAAGCCATTCCAATGCCCAATGCGTAGTGATATAAGAAATATCATAAGTTGTTTCAGCGCCGGGTTCTACCGAAGCAGATTGCAATAACAATCCATCTACCAAATTAGGATAATCCATCGCAATGCGCGCCGCTACTGTGCCGCCGTAGGAAGAACCATGTAAAATAATTTTATTAAATACATTACGTTTTTGTAATAAAACTTGAGCGATCAACCGAGCCTGCTCTTTCACCGAAATTTCAGGACGCCCGTAGCCAGAGTAACCATAGCCGGGGCGATCCACCGCCATCAATTTGGCTTTACTTAGCAACGTACTATCCGTGAGCAAGTCATTCCAGAAAGAAATAGAGCTGGGAGCGCCATGAATAAACACAATCAGAGGCTTGGTATCGTTGCCGATTTCCAGATAGCGAATTTTCCTTTTGGATTCTGCATAGTAACGAAACGTGGCCTGCCAATTGAAAGGATTACCTTCCCGGAGTTCTTTTTTTAAGATCGCATTGCTTTGCCGAAATTCCAGGAATTTATAAGCAAAAGCCAGAAAACCAAGTAAAGCAAGCGAGAAGTAAAACCGCTTGCGACGTAATAACCAGTAGAGTAAGCGGATGTTCATGGGTTATTTTTTTACAATAATTGGAACAGAAGGAAAGATAAAAAAGTTGACAGATAAAAGGAAATGGATTTTCGTACATTTTAACTTGTAACGCTAAAAAAAAACAACTAAATTTGCCTCGCTTTAAAAGTAAGGCCCCGTAGCTCAGTGGATAGAGCAATTGCCTTTAAGCTTTCTGTCGAATACGGCAGGAAAAAATAGGAGCCTCTGCGGAGAAACAAAATCCGTAGAGTGAATGTCGCTATATCGGGGAAACCTGCGTTTTGTCTTCGGCAAAATATGGCAATCCCGAGGAAACTTTAAGTTGAATTTTGCTATTTTGGTGATATGTTTAAGCATCACACCAAAAATAAAGGAGACTTAGGAGTATTGAAGGTTAAGCTTGATTTGTTTGAGCAAGGTTATTTGATCTTGAATCCTGAAACCGAACACGCCCCTTTTGATCTTGTGATTTACAAAGAAGGTGTTTACAAATCAGTTCAAGTCAAATACCGATCACTTAATCGTCGTGGTACATTAGAAATTCCTTTCAGGAGCAGTTACGCTTATTCTAAAGGTGTCGTTACCAAGCCAATAGAAAAGAACATCATTGATGTTTTTGCGATTTATTGCCCGGAAACGGATGAATGTTATTATTTTGATCCCACACGATTTGATCAGGCAGTCACGCTCAGGGTAAATGCTTCGCGGAATAAGCAATCGGCTGGAATTCATTTCGCTGCTGATTTCCGAAAGGTTCCGTAGAGACTATACGCGACACACCTGAAATGGTGAAGAGATAGTCCAGACCACAAATTCGCATAATAGGCGAAGCGGTGAAAACCGTAGCTGGTAAGCTAAGCAATGGGTCTCAGGTTCGAATCTGACGGGGTCACTAAAATACAAATTAAAGAGGTGTAAATCGCTCATGGGTAGTGGTTTACACCTTTTGTTTTAAATGCGGTTGTACTTACTCCATACATGCTTTACTCCGAAACCTATAAGGTTTCAAAAACCTCATAGGTTTAGCTAAGGGATAATTAGTGGAATTCAATCCACAATGATTCATCCATTCATCAAAAATATGGTTGAAAGTATAACGCTACAATCAGCTACCGCATGAGAAATAATAACAGCCAATCGTTCTTTAGGTACATCGTATAAATATCTCCATACTCTTGATATGATAATGAGCCCACCGATTGTTAAAACTGCGTATTCCACTTGAATAAATTGAATTAACACAAGAAAATGAAAGCATCCAAACAGGATGTCAGCGACAGAAAAATAGGTTGTATTTGATTTTAATAGCCCTCGCCAAAATAATTCTTCTAAGAATGGGTTAATCGTTGAGAAGTAAATTAAAAATACCCAGATCGTAGTCCCAGATAATCCGAATTGAGACAATAGATCAGAAAAATGCTGGTCAGGTATTTTGACAAAGTCCCATAAAACATAGAAAATTACGCCCGATAGTAAGCATAAGAAAGGATGAAGCAATGATAATGATCGGCTTATGTATTTTAAATAAATGAACGGAATCGATATTATTTTTATAAATCATTAAAGCAGCCAGCATCCCCAAATGATAGATGAACATAGCTACAAAAGCATTCCTAAAAATATACATCCCCAGGATGACACCTATATAAGGAGAAAGTGTAAATAAGTAAATAAAAGGAACTTTTTTTAAATTCATTTTACATTTTAAGGGTTTAACGGTGAGTATATGTGTAACAGCCAGACGTTCTTTAAGCACATCATACAAATATCTCCATACTCTTGAGACAAGAATGAGCCCAACTGTTGTACTACCGCACTTCGCCTTTCATTCAATCAGCACTGCTCATTGCCGAGTCTCTTCGGAGACTTGACAGAGACGGAGATTCACTTTTTATTTATTTAATGCTGTTATCAAGTGGTTTCGTCGAGCTATCTGAGATACAATCAGTAGTGCCAAATTATGGGGATCGTAGTCCAAAAATCATTTATTCAATATCACTCAAAACTTGGCACTACCTATCATCCACTACTTTTTCTTATCCTTTCCCGTCGGTATTACTTTTTCAATAACGGTAATGACCTCTTTAACGGTAACGACGAAAGGCTCTGGTTGTGTTAAACCGGTTTCTGTTGTTCCAAAAGCCGGAGCCATACTAGCCACCTTATCCCAAGTTCCGTTTCTGCACCTGTGAGTTTTTGCAGCGTTCAGTGAACCATGTGTGTATTCTTTGCCATCGTTACTGATGCAAGATTGACCTTCCATAATTTATCGATTTTAAAGTTAAGAAATCATTTTAGACAAAAAGTGTTGGATGTTTAATTGCACTAACGGTTCTCGGCTTGCCGAAGTGGGATTAGAATCACAAAAGTTCAGTTTTGCACAAATGCCAAATAGAAGCACGAACCTTCAATTTTGCACGTCAACCCCCATTGCGCCAAGCGTCTGTTGGCAGTAGTTTTTCTAGTCATCATCTTCGGTTTTATTCTGACTTTTTGTCGCTGGAACTTGGTAATCTGGTCTTATTTCCGTGTGTCTTATTTCACCGCCTGTTGTTCCTGTCTCTTTGCCAAAAAAGATTACCACGAACGCAAACTTGCTATGTTAGAAAATGTTTTTTGCTTAAAGTTACTCCAAAGACCGAGTATTGAAAATCCTCCCAAAATCTATGTCAGAATTGAAAATAATTCTGCGGATTCTTCGTGTCTTTCAATGTAATTTTCAGGTGTCCTACTAATGTTCTCAACAACTTCTTCTGCACCTTCTCCGCTTGTCATAGCAGTAATAAAAGTTAAAGAACCAATAATAAAAAACAGAAATGCCGTTGGTTTTACTGCATCTGATTTAAATATCAAACCTGTAATCATTACGATAACTCCCACTATCGGGAAAATGATTGATAAATGATTTACCACTAAATAAAAATGTGCTTCGTTCATATTTTTTAATCTTTAAGATCATACATTGACACCAAAAATGTATCCTACTAAAGCGGATAGACCCATTGCAATTGTCCCCAAATTACAATTCGGATTATTGCTTTACTTATACTTGAACCACCGGTTTTTGCAGAAACTGCACCTAAGATAATTAGAGAAAAAATTGTAAAGCCGTAAAGGAAATACTCCATTGTTGCAACAGGTACAAAAAGCGTAACTAAAAGTGGTAAAAGTCCGCCAACTGTAAAAGCTGAACCCGAAGCAAAAGCCGCTTGTATCGGATTTGCTTGACTAATTTCGTTAATTCCTAATTCATCACGAATGTGCGTCCCCAAAGCATCTGATTGAGTTAATTCTTTTGCAACTTGTATAGCTGTTTCCTTTGTCAGTCCCCTTTTTTCATAAATCTGTGCAAGTATTTTCAATTCAGCTTCGGGCATTTTTTCAAGTTCTTTTTTTTCTCTTTGAATATCGGCTTTTTCAATATCGGTTTGAGAGCTCACAGAAACATATTCACCCGCTGCCATAGAAAGTGCTCCTGCTACTAGTCCTGCAATAGTTGCTAATAGAATTGGGTCTCTGGTTGTGCTTGCAGTTGCAACACCGATTGCAAGACTTGATATCGAAATAATTCCGTCATTTGCTCCAAGCACAGCTGCTCTTAACCAATTACTTCGGTGTATATAGTGACTGTCTAAATAGTTGTTAATTGTTATCATTTTCTTGTTGTTAGTCTGTCTTTTAAAATTACCACCAACGGGGTACTCCCGAATTTGCCACCCTGCGTTGGCATTTTCAGGAGTGCATTGTTGATATTGCTTTTATACTTACTGGCAGAATCCTTTTTATTCGCCCATTACTTTTTTGAGTAAATATCTTTCTGCCGATTTTGAATCTCTCTTTGTTCCGTCAGCGTTCAAACTAATCAAGCCATCTTCCGTGATTTGATACTTAGAGATGCCAGCTTCAAGATTCAATATTACCATATCTCCGGCAACTGTCCAGGTTCCTTTTGATTCCACTTTATTGTTCTTTTTGCCTTTGTATTCTTCTTCCAAAGTGAAAGTTCTTTTTTCATCCGCATTCAAAGTAAGTACGGTAGTGATTCCATCGCAATCCGAGCAAGGTAGCGTGCCTGTATAAAATGCGGCTAATTTCTCAACCAATGCTTGTGAAGAAGTTGCTGAAGCAGGATCACCGATACCCATATCGCACTCGATTTTTGACAACAACCATTTCCCGGTTTCCTTTTTCAGTTCAAAATTATGTTCTAACGGGCTTCCGCCCATAGTGCCGTATAAAGTTGCTGCAACTTTATCAGCGCCCATTGATTTTATACGAACGGGCGATTTTGTCCAAAAATTAAGATCCCAATCTTGGGCGCAAAAGTATTTATTCGCATCCATCCCGTTTGGCGGGCCTTCTGCTTCTTCGTTTTGCCAAAGTTTTTCACAGGCTTTGTAAAAAGCCATGTCATTAGCTAAAAATTCAGAACTTACAAACCCACTTGCATTGATATTGGCTAAATATTTTTCTAATAATGGCTGGTCTAATGCATAATGATTGTTCACAATTTTAACAAAATCAATGCTTTTTGTTTCATCACGAACGTATAGGTCATACCATTGATAAAAGCCATGAATAACATCGGCAATCGCAGATGAATCTGAAGCAACGGCTGTTGACTCAGGTGTTTTTTTTGTTCCTTCTTGACAAGAGGAAAGAAAAAGAACAGACAGGAAAAAAAGAGCTAATTTTTGCATTTTGTTTGATTTAAGAATTTTTTCATTTTTTGTTGCCGCCAATGGTGGGCTAAACGCAGTAGGCGAGGAATCGAGCCTATTACAGTTTTAGCCATTGTCATGGGCTTTTTTTAATTCCAATTCTAACGAGTTTTTCAGATTCTTTTTATCGTCAATAGCAATGCTAACGGATTTGAAGGATCTGGAAATTCCATAATAACCCATTGCATTTTGCTCAGATGCGCATTTGATTAAAATATTTTGGCTTCCAATTAAAATGAGATTAGCATTTTCTTTTCCTTCAGGAGCACGCGTAATTAATTCAATTGATTCAATTTCTTTTAGCGGAATTTTTGAGAACCAACGAATTCCAATTCGTAGATACAGATATTGCTCATCAAAATAAATGGGTCTTTTTTTTACGGCATTTGAGTCCCCAATTAAAAAGAAAAGCCCATAAATGCTAAGACCTGTAAAAATCCATGCGAAAACGAAGTTCCAATGGCTCAAGGCAAGATGTAGTGCAAATGTCTCGGTTATAATTAAAAACACAAAAACACCTATAATTTGAAAATACCCACAGTCCTTATGATAAGTAAAATATGCCCTGCTATCAATTTCTTTTTTCTTTCCCCATCCATACAATGCATAATAAAATATTGAAATTTCAGTAGTAAAAACATGAGTAACCGACGAGTATTTTATATGTTGGGTTAACACCTTTCTCAAAGATTCCGAAAAATCGAACCGGGAATGCTGAGATAGTTTATGATCCTTATATATTTTATGAATTTTGTATGCAACAAATCCAAACACAAACAATTCGATAGGTGTTATCAAATACTTTATGATGTCTAAAACACCCTGATGTTTAACTGGTATAATTGCTGATGCCAAAACAATGGAAAGGATAAATATAGGTATGACACTAAATTTTGGTACAGCCGTTTTTCTTATCAAAAAGAAATATGCCAAAGGCAAAAAAACGGTCAAATCAAACGTGAGTACAATTGACAAAAATCGTTCATTGTATTGAAAAGCAGTAGAATTAACAATCAAAAGGGATGCCAGAATTATGCTGGCTGCAAACCCCAATCCATAGATAAAACGGTAGTTAATTGAATGCGTCATTTATTATTTTTTTAATTGCCCATAATGGTTTGCGGCTTGGCGTAGTGGCGGATTTTTAGCACAAAAGTTCAATCGAAGAACTGCACTTGAACCTACCACAAAAATGTCATACGAAGCACTGAACCCGCCATTACGCCAAACCGCTGTTATGCGTTCGCCTTTCTTGTCTGTCGTCATATAACCATTTTCTTTAACTGTCCGACAAGTAAATTCTTGCGTTCTATCAAAAATGTTTTGAAGTCCTCAATGTCTAAACTAACGTCAGGTATAAGTTGATTTACCTTGTCAATATGATTATTTGTTAACCAATCTTTTAATGGTGTGTCAAGTTTAGATTGATTTAAAGTTCCGTTCAGTAGTTGAAGATTTAAAATACTGTTCCAATTTGTCGGGTCAGTATAAAATTTAAAATCTTCTTCTGTCTGATAGTCGGCACGTTTGCTGTTATAAAAGTAACTCGCAGGGTGCAAATGGTCTTTATGATAGTCTTGGTTGCCAAAGTTCAAATGCGAATAAATCAATGACAAAATTGGGAAACAGTCCGAAGCATCTTTTTGAGTTGTCAAAAGTCCTTCAATAAAATCATCGTCAAACGAAAGATTTTTAGCTGGGTTTGCCTTAAACTCGTCTTTAATTCTGTCAAGCGGAAATGCTGGTGGTTTAGTTGTATCTGCAAGTTCTGCTTTAATTGCTTTTTTTATGTTCGTTAATACAGTATCGGACTGACTACCAAATACCCCTTTTAGAAGAGAAAGACAAAGCCATTTTCTAATCAGTAACTTGTCATCTTTGTATTTTATCGGGCTGTTTATGTCGGCTTCAATTCTACGATGATAGATGTAGTAAATAATTGGAATTGCAGCATTTTTGGCTCTTAAACTGTGGTTGTTAAAACCAAGATTAGAAAGCAATGTAAATGCTTCAATAATACTTTTCTTAATTCTGTCCCAATTCTGTTCAAAAACAATTACGTTGCTTTGGTCAAAGTTTTGACTTGAAATTTAATGTTGTCATTAAAAAGCACAAGGCAAGTTTTTAAAACAAAATCCTTGTTGATTAAAAATCCGGGATTGCCAATTTCAAAAACTTTGTTTACAACGTCCGGAATTTCTTTTCGTGCATCGGATTTCCAATGTGCTGTTGTGATTGACATTAGCAAATCGGAAAAACTTAATGGCTCGCCACCACTATTTGTCCGAATGAAAATATCTAAAACAGTGTCAATTTCTTGTGTAGTTTCAAGGTAATAGTTAATTAGTTTTTCTTCAAAATGACTTTACGAAGTTGTCTAATCGTATTTTTTGTAAAAGTCTTAGATAACCAACCACTTTCTTCTATAAAACTATCAAGGTCGTTTGTTTTTTCAAATTTTAAAATGTCATTTGCTTTAAACCAAATATCCCACTTGCATTTTTTTCGCTCAAATTCTTGTTTTGTAAGAAATTGAAAATCAAAAGTCATTTGTCTTTCATTCTCGTCTGGCAAAGGATTTGAAAGGTTCAAGTAAAAGGTGTCTTGTTGGTATGTTTTCTTCGTTGTCATACCACCATTTTCTTGGTAGTTTGAAAGCATAAGAACCTTTAAACCTATATAAAGGCTTGTCAATCGTTGTTGTCCGTCAATAACTGCTTTGAAGTCTTTGTAACCTTTTGTGTCAATATCGGGATTGTCTTCTTTAAAAAACTGTCTGTATTCAGTTAGAAACTGATAGAACTTAAACTCGTTTTTTTACTTTGTTTTCCTTTACTTCCCAAAACATAAATGAGTTAATTGGATAGCCACGCATTATGCTGTCAAAAGAACTTCAATTTGGTCGCTACTCCAAACAAATTTTCTTTGGATTGCAGGAAGCAAGTATGTTCTGTCTAACGATATTATCTATCGCATCTTTTATTGTTATTGGGTTTACAAATCCGCTTGACATAGTTCTTGAGTGATATATAAGTTGAGGCGGGGCGAAGCCCCCCCTCATATCTCCTTTTAAAATTCGTATCAGTGAGCCGTTTTCTTTTCTTAATTCAGTTTTCCCTTTTGTTGTCGTAACTGCGATGTCGGAACCATGTCAACGTGCATTTGTTGCATCACCATTTCCAATAGTCCGCACAAGTGAACCATTTTCTTTACGAATTTCAACTTTTCCTTTGACTGTTGTAATTGCAACCAAAGATTGGTCAGAATTAAAGTCAGCCGAAACAGCATCCCCGTTTCCGATTGTCCGAACTAACGAACCATTGTCTTTGCGGATTTCAACTTTTCCGCTTTTAATCTGTAAAATGTTCATCTTTACTTTTTTTATTTTCTGTTATGTCCCCTGTCAGGTCGGTGGACTTTGCCCAAGCGTTTTGTCGTTCTAAGGTGACGCATAACATCTGTATTCACGCAACTCAGTTGCGTAGTTACGCCATATACGCGCATCCAAATTTATCCTGTTTTTGCCATAAATTCAATGGGTAGTGGAGGCTTTGTTTGCATGGCTTGGTGTAGGGTATTCATTATATTGCGGTTTGCATTATTGGAACACGGATAAAAGCTGATGCAACGGATTACGACGGATTTTTTGTAGGTTCATCCGTGACGAACGGTCGCATCCGTGAAAAACCGCGTTCTATCATGCCAGTGCAGCTATTATTTACTTATGCTCCTTCTTAAAATGCTCAACCTACACTTTGAAATGCATAACAATTAGTTTGGAATAGTCATCCGCAACTTTGGAACAGTCAATAATTAGTTTGGAATAGTCGTCCGCAACTTTGGAACAGTCAACATTTAGTTTGGAATAGTCGTCCGCAACTTTGGAACAGCTAACATTTAGTTTGGAATAGTCATCCGCAACTTTGGAACAGCTAACAATTAGTTTAGAATAGTCATCCGCAACTTTGGAATAGTCAACATTTAGTTTGGAATAGTCGTCCGCAAGTTTGGAACAGTCAACATTTAGTTTGGAATAGTCATCCGCAAGTTTGGAACAGTCATCCCAGTTGGGAACATTTAGTTTGGAATAGTCATCCGCAACTTTGGAATAGACTAACTATTAGTTCGGAATAGTCCCAACTTTTTGGAATCACACTGTTTGGAATAGTCAACTTGCACTTTGGAATGCACAACTATTAGTTTGGAATAGTCAACTTACACTTTGGAATACACAACTATTAGTTTGGAATAGTTAACTTATACTTTGGAATGCACAACTATTTGTTCGGAATGGGCAACTTACATTTAGAATAGTCAACTATTTGTTCGGAGTGATCAACTTACACTTTGGAATGGTCAACTTTTAGCGTATGATTACGTATTCGCTGCGGTTTTTTGATGATCTTTAGCATTGGATACAGTGTAAAGATTTTATAATTAGCATCAAATTTCCCACTTCCCAGTTCCCACTTCCCATTTCGTCTTAGTACCTTCGCAGCTAAATTTGTACGATATGTCGAATCCGCTTCATGCGATATTGGAAACCCATTTTACATTTCCTGGTCAGACGAATTTTTATCGGGGCAAAGTCCGCGATGTTTACACACTTGGGGATCAATTGGTGGTAGTAGCAAGCGACCGTATTTCAGCCTTCGATCATATTTTGCCACGCCCCATACCTTATAAAGGCCAGGTACTCAATCAAGTAGCAACACATTTTCTCAAAGCGACGCGCGATATTGTACCCAATTGGTTGACAAATGTTCCCGATCCAAACGTAGCCATTGGTCATGTTTGCGAACCCATTCGTTTGGAAATGGTGATTCGAGGTTATATTTCCGGTCATGCCTGGCGTACTTATGCGTCCGGTAAGCGTGCATTATGTGGTGTTCCATTGCCCGAAGGGATGCAAGAAAGTGATCGATTCCCGAAACCTATTATTACGCCTGCCACCAAAGCGGAAGAAGGACATGATGAAGATATTTCCAAAGAAGAAATTCTGGAACGCGGTATCGTGACGGAAGCAGCGTACGAAGAATTGGAGGCATACACCAAAGCATTGTTTGAACGTGGCACCCAAATGGCGGCAGAGCGTGGTTTGATTTTGGTAGATACGAAATATGAATTTGGAAAGCGAGACGGAAAGATTTATTTGATTGATGAAATTCATACACCCGATAGTTCGAGATATTTTTATGCATACGGCTACGAAGAACGCCAGGAACGCGGCGAGCGACAGCAACAATTATCGAAGGAATTTGTACGCGAATGGCTGATGACGCAAGGTTTTCAGGGGTTAGAAGGACAAAGTATGCCGGTAATGCCCGATGCTTTTGTGGAAGAAGTATCCAATCGTTATATAGAATTGTACGAACGTGTGACAGGGAAAGCTTTTGTGAAGGGGAGTAATATTAATATTGAAGAAAGAATTTATGATAATGTAGTGAGGTGTTTAGGAATTTAGGAGTTGAGCCTTTTAATTTCAACTAAACTCCTCACCTCCTCAACTTTAATATTCATCTACATAATTTTGTAAATATTTAAAATAATCGGTCAACTTTCCATTTTCGGTAACGGTGGCGCGTTTGATGACGGGGCTGTCTTCAGTCAATAATTCCGGCAGTACATCTTGTATAAATTTTTCACCAAAAGCATACGAAGCGTCACGCGGTAATTCGCTTGGCAAATTATCAATGGTCATCATATCAATAACGCCTGGCTGGTGCGGCGCAGTTTCTGTTTCTGTAAAAGGATTATAACCGAATACAGGATCGGCAATCGTGGAAGCGCGTATGGTAGCAGGCACGGAGGAACGAGGCGCAAGATCGCAAGTTACATCGCCGATAACTTTAATATTAAAGTCATGACGACGCATATCTTCTTTTGTAAAGAATGCCGGTGAATTCGGATTCCAATAAATCCCATTAATAAAAATATCAGCCACTTTGAAATAAGGCTCAAAAGTACTTTTATAACGCTGCGGATGATTATAAAAATCATTATAATCAAAGGGTTTGCCATCGATTTTTGTTACATAATGTTTACTACTTAATTGAGTAAAGACAGCTTCGTTGTAAATATTATTTAAAAAATCATCAGGACTTACCTGCTGAATGCCCATATCGCGCAGCACTTCCACCGCACCGGAAGCCACGCGCCCGGAGCCGGTTACTACTATTTTGATGGGTGGAAACTTGACCGCTTTATAATTCATCTGGGCTTCCGCATAGTCAAAATGATCTTTCAGACGAGCCAATTTGAATGCGCCTGTACGTTGCCCGTAGGTCCACAAGGCATTATGCGCGCCTACCATGCCTGCGAAGCGACCAAAAGCAATCAATCGGTTTCCGTGCTCATCTGTAAGTGCTTCATAATCAATTAGTCGGATATTTTTTTTCAAAATAGCCTGTAATAACTTGCGGTTGTTCGGTTGTGCCTTGATCGTGTGCGAAAAGAACAGATAAGTTTTGTCAGGTATTAATTGATCGAGCGGCACTTCTTTGATGCCCATCAGCAGGTCGCAATTGCCCATAGCATTGGTGAGTTGTATGCCGGCAGCTTCGTATTCTCCATCTTTGTAGCAGCGCACCTGTGAGGGTTCTACCACTATTTCAATAGGAAAAATCTTCATTATAAAAGCGCATTGCGAAGGCGCAAACGGTACTCTGGCATCAGGTGGGACTTTCCCTTCTCGGATAATTCCGATTTTCATTTTCATGTTTTATGGTTAGGCTACTTTTTTGGTTGTGCAAAATTGAAGAAAGCCGCTTTGATTCTCAAAGTTTTTAGGAAACTTTTTTACAATGGAATTAGTTAATACATTTGCAAACTGGTCGAAAGAGATTAGTAAAAATTACCAATCCGCTTTTAGTAGGCACGAAGATAGATGAATCCGCCTTTGCTGAAGCTACGGCGGATATAAAAGGGGACGTAATGGTATCGACAGGATTGATAGTTGGTAAGTAAGCATGCCGGGGCAGGATTGCTCACCCCGTATAAAATGGTGATCAACAATATCTGGCGAATATAACTACGCCATGGCTGCCTAATTCAAGGAATTAGAACGCCATTATGCCTAATGCTTGCGCTACGTGCGCCTTGCTCCTTGCCTGATGGGGCCGCATTCGGTGTATCAAAACAATCTCAGGCTGGGTTGCTTGTCTGGCTCGGATGAGCAACTAAGATCATGAGCTGGATGGAAGACATAGGTCGGTCGCTGAACCTACCCTTTCATCGAGAACCAAATTGGTGACTAAGCATGTAGAAAGCTTATGGGCGCTTTCTCTGGACGCGAGTTCGACTCTCGCCGTCTCCACACTAATAAAAGCTTTGTAGTCAATGGATTACAAGGCTTTTTCTTTTGTGTAATTTTGGAAGACTAAATTGAGAAATTTTATATTTATATACTCGATTGAAATTCTTTTAATTAAGAACTTATATTTTTCCATTCGTCAACTTTCAATCGTGAAAAGTCTATAAAAAATAGCTAATCGGGGCAAATTATTGCTAACCAGCCTAATATCAATTACCTTTATGCAGGTATGGAAAAACCCCTTGAATAAATGATCGTGTTCTATGACACTATTGAGAAAAATATACGACCCGCATAGCTTGATTATCACGATACTGATTTTTCTGTTTATCTCATTGTTTCGGTTTCTCTTTTTGAATATGCACTTTCTGGATCCTTTTAATAATGGTTTGCGCGATTATGAAATATCCGATATTGTGTATTCTCAATTTAGAGACCCTGCTGAGATCGAACCCGTACCCGAAATTGTATTGATCAATATTGGTTTGCCGGATCGAATGACCCTAACCCAGATTTTACAAAATTTAAAAAAAGCAGAACCAAAAGCAGTAGGCGTTGATATTGAATTGGACGGTAGAAAAGATTCCACTATCGATGCGGCGCTGAAAAATGCTATTGATGAAATGCCGCAAATCGTACTGGCCGGGCGACTGATGCGATATGATGACTCCAAAAAACGCTTTGATCCTTTGGCGAATTGTGATCCTTATTTTAGTGAAAATGCAACGTTGGGTTATACCAATTTTGTTTCGGAAGACACCAGCACGATTCGATATGTAGCGCCGTATGAGGAAACAACAGACAGTATTGTGCGCGCTTTTGCTATCGAATTGGTAAAAAAGTATGATCCTGAAAAAGCACAGGCACTTTTCCGCCGCCGAAACCGAGTGGAATTGATTTATTATACGGGTAATCAGAATAGTTTTGCGCGATTTGAAGCGGCGCAACTACTTGATTCTGCTACGTTTCAGCGTATTCTGGAGCAGCAATTATTAAAGGATAAAATTATTATTATAGGCTATATCGGCAAACATGAACCCGGCGAACCGGAATTGGATCGATTTTTTACACCTTTAAACAAACGTTATACAGGTAAGGCTTATCCAGATATGTATGGCGCTGTTATTCATGCGAATATCGCTACGATGGTTCTGGAAGGAAAATATGTTTTTGAATTTCATAAATGGTTTATTATTTTATTCAGTTGGATTTTTTGTTATATAAATGTATTTATTTTTTATAGAATTTATAATGAAGTGAATGCAACATTCCACGGCATTACGCGTCTGTTGCAAGTCATCGAAGTAATACTGATTTTCTTCATTGTCGCGTTTTTTTTCTTTTATTTCCGTATAAAAATTGATTTTACACAAGGGATATTAGCAATGATTTTGGGCTACGAATTTGTAATGATTTATGAAACACTCATTCGACACAGAATTAAACTTCTTCAAAATCTTTAACTATGCGACACCTCCTATTTTCGTTGCTGTTACTGCTCTTTGGGCAGGCGGCTGCACAAGATGCTGATGTTTTTATCGTGACCGGTGTTTCGGGCAAAGTGAATTACCTCGACAAAAAGTCGAGTAAAGAACAATCGCTACTGCCAGGGCAACAACTCTCACCAGATGCTACTGTAATACTTGCCAACAACGCACGCGCTAATTTGGTACATAAAAAGAAATCGGTTGTGTTGGATAAAGCAGGACGATTTTTGTTACAAACGATTGCAAATCAAAATGCAAAAGAAAGCTCTGGTTTGATCAATCGCTTTTTTGATTATATCCAGGAAGGAGTTACGAATACTAGTAATGCTAAAAAACTTGAAAAATATCACGAACAGTATATGACCAAGGCGAGTGGCGGCGTGAAAGGCTGGGCCGGTGGCGAACTTGGCATCATTCCTTCAGTTCCGGTCGCAGGCGTTTTGAATAATGCTTCCGTTACGTTTGCTTGGTTTGATACCGGAGATTCTAGTTTTTATGATTTTCAAATACTTGATTATCAGACAGATGGCTTAATTTTCAAAGCTTTGCTGCGGGATACATTTATTACAGTAGAATTGCAAAAATTGGTTTTAGATGCCGAACGCAAGTATAAATGGGTGGTTCAGAAAAAATTGCTCGGGGAATCGGCTGTAAGTTTTACATTTTCGGATGATCCCGGAAAAAGCTCGCCTGAAATGGAGTTTGTAATGAATAATGGCGAAATGGCTACGGTTCTTGCTTCCTTGGAAAAGGAGGAAGAATATCAAAATGCCGATACAATCAACAAAAAATTAATGGAAGCGCTGCTACTCGAAAATAACCAATATATGTATGAAGCATATCTGAGATTCAAGGAAGCTCAAGAATTAGTGCCTGATAATCAGTTGGTTAAAAATCTGAGAGCAGTGTTCTTGACGCGTCAAGGATTGCTCCGCGCAGGTACAGAAGCATTGATTAAATAATAAAAGTGTGGCGTCCCGACACATCGGGATGCCACACTTTTATTAATGCAATTATTTTATTAATAGCGGCTTTTATCTCTGGGTTGATCGGGGTTGATCGAAAACTTACTTAGCAAATAGTCGAACAAAGAGCCTCCGCGAATTTTTTGCAGCATCGGATCGTACTTGACCACGCGTTCGTAGCGGAATCCGTTTTCCATTGCACCATTCAGCACCGCCAGGGCGCGTTCTTCGTCGCCTTTAGCCAGCAACAAACGCGCTTGTTGGTAATAATCGGCGGTTGAATTATAAGATTTTGACATTACTTGTTCCAGATCAGCGATGGCTTCGTCCTTTTTATCCTGACTCATCTGCCAGAGCGCCCGCAGCCTAAAAAACTCGGCTGGTGCTGCACTTGGCGGCATAAAAGATCGCTCAAGGTTATCTAATAGACCTTTGGCCTCGGCTCTTTTGCCATTGTAAAACCAAAGTTTTGCCAGTGTTAATTCGCCTGAAATGTCCAATTGATGGGCTTCGTGCATTTTTTCTAACAGCACCAGTGTAGAATCGAACTGCCGTAATTCGAGTAAAGCATTAATTTTTTGCAATTGCAAATCAAGATTGTCAGGCGATTCTGCGATTGCCTTGTTCAAATAATCCAGCGTTTCTTGCAACAACTTGGTTTCTGATTCGGAAGAAAGATAATTGCGTTGTGCTGCATTCGTTTTGATGCGATTCAATTCTGAAAGACGGCGATAAATGTCAGATTTTGCTGTGTAATTGCTATCCAATGCCAGTACTTTTTGGAAGGCTTGCGATGCGCGATCCGCCATTTCGGTGAATGCCATTGTTTTGTTTTGTCCATCGGCAAAAACGAGCTGATTCCCTGATTTCGCAAATTCGGTAGTGAGGGGTGTATACATTGATTCACGAGACCAGTAGAGTCCCGTTTGAAAATATTGATCGGTTTTATAAGGATCATTTTTAGTCATAAAATCAACCCACTTGCCAAACTCAGCATAATCCTTTTTTTGTGAAAACGCTTTTAATGCAAGATCAAAAGTCTCACTAAAGCGCCGCTCCTGAAGATAATGTTCGTATAATAATGCGATTGAATCTACACGCAAATAAGTATTTTCAAGCTGGTCGTAGCGTTGCCAAGAGCGATACAAGCCCATGCTAATATTTAGATTGCTGCCGGGCTGTAAATCTTGCGTTTTATTCAGTGCCAATTCTGCCGGTGCAAAGCGATTTTGCTTCAACATCAAATCAAGTAATTGATTATAAGCATCCAGATTCCTGGGTGTCACCTCGATGGCATTGCGGAAGCGGCGCTCGGCAAGCACGTCGTTATTTACATTCTTATAAATCATCCCCAGCTTTACGTGGGCATCTGCATCATTATAATTGCGGCGGCTCATGCGCAACAGATGACCTTGGCGCGTCGAAAGCGTTGCAAGTTCCTCATTTTCAGTGTTTTCATCGGGTATTGATTCTTCATTGGCATCCTTGGTTGGTTGGTCTTCTATTTTGGGCATTTGACCAGATATGCTACTTTTCCGCAAATCGGCTTCGTAAAACATCTCATTGGCTAAGCCAAATTCACCTGTTTTCAAATACAAATAACCCAACCGTTCAAAAGCTAATGGCTTCTTGGAATTGATCGCCAGCCCTGCCCGATATTGCTTTTCTGCTTCTATCCAGTTGCCTTCCTCTTCAAAAATCGATCCCATACTCAGGTAAGCACCCAAATTTTTGGGCTGGGCATTCACGGCAGATTGGGCAGTATCCTTTGCTTTATCCACTTCCCCTTTTTCAATATATACACCGACTTCATTGCTGTATGGCACAAACCAGGTAGGCGAGCATTTCTGTGCATTTTTGTATGCATCCAAAGCTTGTTCTTCTCTATCCAGTGCCTCATAATTCAGTCCCAATTCATTGTGCAAATAAGCTGCATCGTCTAAGTATTCCGAGGCTTTTTTCAATTTTTTTACTGCCTTGCGATAAGCTCCCGCACCTTTATTGTTGACTTCTGCATCTAATCGAATTTGTACGGCTTCGTAGTAGTTGCTTTTGGCCTCGAGATCGTCTTTCCATTCATAATCTTTGCCCAACAATTTTGCTGCTGTTTCTAAATATTCGGGATGATAATTATATAAAAACGAATCTGCTGTGATTCCTTTGCGATAAGCCTCAGAAGTATCGGCTGCCACGTAGCGTTTAAAGGCTTTTTGAGCTTCGTTTTGCAAGGCGATTGCGAGAAGCATTTTGGGAAGCTCCTTGTCTTCAACGTCTTTTCGTTTATCTATTTCTTTGAAATAATAATAAGCGCAACTGTCTTTGGGTTCTAATAATTTGCCTTCTTCAAGTGCCTGTTCAAACAATTGAATCAACTGGGCGGAGCTGGGGTCGCCACTACTGCAAACAATCTCCGTAACTGGTGGTTTTGGAATGCCTTTGCTGGCCAAAAGCAAGGTATCATTTGCCGAAAGCGAGTCAAGATACAAATCATTCAATGCGATCACACTGGAATCGCCTTGTACGGAATGAGCCAGTTCAACATTCATATTGGTTGATTCGATCACCGGGGTTTGCTTTTTTGGGCTGACGGCTCTGGGTACTTCGGTATTTAAATAAATTAAAGCTTCTAATGCACTGACACTGTTGTTTTTATCTTGATCGGCTTTGCCAGATAATCCATTGAGTAAATAATAAGAAAAGACACTGCGACCGCCGCCCCAAGGCCCTTCTTCGGAAAGTTCACCAGATTGACAAGAGAGGAGCTTAGTGATACCACCAATTTCCTGCATGGATTCATTGGTGCGCATATTGCCATTGATTGCATTTCCTGCCAAAGTGCCAGCTTTGCAGGCATCGGTGATCAAGACAACATCTACACCATTGGAGGACATTGCAGTCAAGGTGCTTTTAAGGTCGGCTACTTTTACTGCAAAACCAGGATAGTTATTAGGTTCTGTATCATAGGCTAACAAATATCCTTCCTGAAAATCGGTCTCAATGTCACCATGACCAGAGAAGAAAATAATCACTCGATCCCCGGATTGACTTTTTTTGCGAATAACATTCAAAAATCCATATATCGCAGCGTTTGTAGCCTTACTTTCGGTGAGTAAGGTGATATTTGAAGGTGAAACTTTTCCACCTGCTGCTGTTTGCAAAAATTGAGCATAAATGGTAGCGTCACGAGCGGTATAGCGCAATCGAATGCTTTCATTCTCATAATTGGCGATACCTATCACGAGCGCACGCGTTGTGCCTTTGTCTTCTTCACCTTGACCAATGTCGAGCGTAACGCCTCCTTGCCCCAGGAGTAAAATAGCAGGAAAGATGCCAATTAAAATAGCAAATATCCATTTATGGAAATAAGGTTTTAAGCTCATAGTGTTTTTAAATCTTTGAATGGGTTATTATAGATACCTTTAATTTTGCTCGTATTCTGCCACAATGTATTGATAGCGTTCCCAGCTTTTTATATTATTTAATTCACTATCACGTTCAGCAATCAAGCGAATCTTGTCGGTTGTATCTTTTAATAAAGCGCTTTCCAACCAAATAATACCCTCATCGCGCAAGTTGTTGCGGAAGTAATGCTTGGCAATCGAATAATGCGCATCGCTATTCTCAAAGTCAACCCGAATGGACTGTCGCAATACTGTCAAGGATTCATTCATTTTGCCGGAAAGCCTTAGCGCCAATGCTTTGATACGGTAGCTTTCGGCGGTGCGGCGGTTGGGATAGTATTCGATTATTTTATCTGCCAAGGCTACTGCCTGCTGCTGCTTTCCTGAAAGTGCGTACAAATGTGCCAGTTTTTTCTCATGTTCATAGTCCAGCCAGCCCTTTTCATTGAGATTTTCCAGTAAAGACAGGGCTTTTGAAGTTTGATTTGTATTCAAATAAGCATCAATCAATAAAAATTGCGCATCGGTTTTGTTTTGCATCATGGATGCCGCCTGTTCTAAGGGTGCGATGGACTTTTCCGCTTGCTTTAAATAAGTGCACAATTTGCCTAATTGAAACTGAATATAAGCTTTATCGGGAAGATTGGGTTGCAGTTCTAAGGTTTTTTCAAAATGTGTAACACTTTGCTGTGCAATGTAAGGAATCAACGCTTCTTGTTGCAATGGAAAATCTTTTGCAAGATAAAGCGCTGGAACGGTGTGCCATTCAAACAGCATTTGATAGTATAAATTCGCTAAATCCTGATGTAATTGTGGTGAATTGGGTTGTGCCTGAAGGCTGCGAATGTAATGCCCTTCTAATAGGCGAACACCTTGTTGATAATCCTTTTGGCTGTACAAAAATTCTTTGCAGAGGCGCTCGGCTTCTATAAACCTGCCTTGTTTTTCAAATAAACGGCTTAATTTTTCCAGCGATGGCAGGTGCTGGTGATCAATCATTAAAATATTTTTATACGTATCTTCCAGTTTGCCAAGACGTTTCCATTCATTGTACAAGGATTCCAATTCCAAAAGTCCCTCTAAACTATTCGGCGTCAATGCGACCATTTTTTGAAAATGAACTTCCGCTTCACCAAAGCGACCCAAGCGTTGTAAGAGTTGTCCCAGGATTCGTCGAGCTTCTAAATGATTAGGTTGAACAGAAATAGCCTTAAGCAAATATTGCTCTGCGGGCGCTTCTCCATGCTCATAATTACATAAGGTAGCACCAATAGTAAAAAGCGCCTCAAAGTGATTGGGATTGGCTTTTATCAGATCAAGGTTGCGCTGGTCGTCCTGTGTTGGATAGGCTTCCATCGAAAAAGCAGGTGCTTTGGGCGTAGAAATTGGCAAATCTTCTAGAAATGACTGAGCTTTCCAGTATTCGATCTCTTTCCAGGTTTCTAATTGGTTCGTTGTAGCGGTTTCGCCATTGGCTTGGCGGAGCAGTTGAGCTGCTTTGTCATATTGGAAAGTATTGATATACAAATTGATCAGTCGATTTTGAGCATCAGATCGATTGGGAGCTTGCGCCAATACCTGCAAATAAAGGCTTTCCGCTTGCAAATAGTTGCGCGATTTTTCGGCCGTATTCGCAGAAGAAAGGATTTGATTAATAGACTGAGCAGAAAGTAAAACTGGCAAAACGACTAGGATTGTAAAACATAGTTTTCTCATCATCAGGGGCTTTTGTTTCAAAAGTAGAAAAAATCCAATGAATATTGATACTTTATTGTACATTTATCTTGAAACGATTGTTAACTAAATCAAACACCTATGAAGCTTTACCCCTGCTCAGCTTGGTTATCAAGCTGTTTTTTACTTCTTTTTTCTACCATTTTTTTTACTCCTGAAATGTATGCCAAAGAACGCACAGATCGAACCATGCAGGAGCACGTCCAGGAAATTTTTAACAAATTGGTGGATGCGCGTGGTGATCGCAGCGTGAAAAAACCTGAATTGCGGTGGACTACGGCCGCCGGCAACGGCGCTTTCTTTGAACCAGGAACAAACCGGATTACATTTGAAGAAAAAACGTATGGTGTCTGTCAATCTTTCGGCGAGAATGCTGACAATGCCATCGCTTATGTGCTGGCACACGAAATCATTCATTATTACAAAAATCACGGATGGGAGGCCGCTTTTGCTCAAAAGTTTGCCGACCAAGCTGTGGCCCGCGATGTAAGAGAGACTATCACCGATATTAAACAGCAAGAAACCGAAGCGGATTTGATGGGTGGATTTTTAGCTTTTACAGCAGGATATAATACGGTGGGCATTGCCAAAGAATTTTTACCTAAGTTGTACGATGCATTTAGTTGGCCAAAGGAAAATCCAAAATACCCGACCTTAGACGAGCGAATTTTGGTGGCTGAAACGACAGAGAAGGAATTAACGAACCTGATTCAGGTCTTTGAAACCGCGAATTTATTGGTAGCAGTGCAGCGTTTTGAAGATGCCATTGATTTGTACGAACATATCCTGTCTGTTTACAAAAGTCGAGAATTAGTAAATAATCTGGGGGTGGTTTATTGCCTGTATGCCATAGCGGAATGCGATTATAGCGAAATACGCTTTGCCTATCCACTCGAATTGGATGGAGAAGCACGGCTGCGTTTAGGGTCCAAAAATGTTAGTGGATTAGGTACTGATATTCCGAAACGGGATTCCTTGCTTCGGGCAGGTGCCGAAAACTTTATGGAAGCGATGCAATTGGATCGAGCATATAATACAGCGCGGCTCAATCTGGGCGCGGCTTATGCGCTTTTGGGATTGTTGTATGACAAAGTAGATCAAGAGGAAAGTGATATGAGTTATGCGCTTGCCGATGTCTATGCGCGCAGTACGATTCGCCGAGCCAACAAAGATAAAGATAGAAAACTGGAAGCCGATGCCTGGGGCTTACTCGGTATTATTGCTGCCAATAAAAATAACAAAAGAGAGGCAGAATCCTTTTTCAAAAAAGGAGAAAAAAATAGCCCTTTAGTCAAAAGCAATCTAATGGTACTTGAACGGGGCGATATTCTTCAAAAAATAGAGAAAAAGCCTCGGGGATTGGATCGGGAAGAAATTGAATCTTTTTCTTTGGATGATTTTTTGCGGAGCAACCCCAAGGTGGATACTGCTATTATTGTAAAAGGAGAAAAAACAAATAGAACATGGGCGTATAAAGCCAGCGGATTCCAGCATTCCAAAATCCTGGTCAATCGGGTAAGTAAAGATAATTATGTTTTTTTTCATATAAATCAGCCTGGGTACGATGGCAAAACCCTTGAAGATATTGGGCTTGGAGCGTTCCGCGACGACATCATCGCCAAATACAAAACGCCTGATAAGGAAATCCAATTACCCAAAGGTCACCTGCTTTGGTACGCTGCGGATGAGATTATTTTCTGGCTTGATGAAGATCAAAAGCTGGAGCGTTGGTGCGTCTATCGCTTAAAACCGGAACCGAAATAAGCAATTGGTTATTTGATATTTATTATTTAAAATATAACCATTTTGTAAAATTTGAATAATTAAAAGTAAATAATTGATAAAATCCCTTCAAATTATTTTATAAACAAACTTTCTATGATGAAAAAAATCGCAATCGCAGCCGGATTCTTATTCGCCTGCTTATTTGGCTGGAGCCAAAACGACCCTGAAGTGGTCATTTGGGAATGCCAGGGTAAAATACAATATATTGCTTCTGGTGAAACCAAACCGATCAAACTCAGAAATGGTATGGTCATTCCTAATTCGGGCACTTTAAAAGTGAAGAAAAACGCTAGTGTAGAATTACTCAATGGACTGAAAGTTGTAGAACTCAAAAGTGCAGGACAGTTTGAACTGAGCAATTTATTCAATGAAAGTAGCGCTTCAGAGACAAAAGGCATGGGTGGTAGTTTCTTTGCAATGGTGAGTAATTCGCTGGTGACCAATCCGCCCCCTACTTCGAGCGGCACCAAAAAAGGAATGGGCGACAACACATTGCCACCACCAACAACCAGCGGTACTAAAAAAGGGATGGGAAGTGCCACTACGAATCCTCCTCCAACTTCGAGTGGTACTAAAAAAGGTATGGGCGATAAGAGTAATAATGTTGCACCTGTTTTCCCGCTCAAAGGAAATCTAACACCTCAAACCGTTACTTTTTCCTGGCTGTCGGATGGTACAAGCCCTACAAAATGGGCATTTCAGATTTCACAACCACAAATGTTGGGGCCAATTGTAGAATTGGAAACGATGGAAACTTCTGTTCAGCAAAATTTGGGCAGCGATTCATTCAAAGTAGGCGAAAGCTATTCCTGGAACGTCAGCGCCGTAGGCGATCCTTCTCGGGAAGTAGCAAATTATGAATTCAAAATAGAAAGCGCTACTAAAGAAGCGGAATTGTTGAACCCATTAAAAGCAGCGCCTGAATACCAAAGCGCCAATGCTATACAAAAATTGCTAATGGAAGCCCATGTGATGGAACAAGAGGGATTTGTATATCGTGCAAATGAATTATATGATAAAGCTTGGAAAATGGACACCAAGGATTTGATGGTGCGGAAGCTCTATTACTCTTTCTGGGTGCGGCAGTTGTAAAGAACTGTTTGAATACAATGAAACACATAGGCATATAGGGTTGTAAGATTCTATGTGCCTATGTGTTAAGATAAAGACATGAGAGATATTGATTACGGGAAATACTTCGTTATCAATTGTTTAAATATATCGCTTTGTCGAATAGAATCGAATGCGCGTTCTTTTTCTAATTCCTCTAAGGTGACGAGTTCTAATTCCAGCGATTTTTCTAACCATATTAACGCTTCTTCCTGCGCTCCTTTTTCAGCAAAACAAATGCTAATGCTGTAATTCGGATACGTCCAGGCTGGTGTGATTTCCAAATTTTTCTGATACGCAGCAATTGCTTTATCAAATTGACCCAAATTTTCATACGACATTCCCAAACCAAAATGGATATACGGATGCTCAGGATTTAATCGGAGCGCTTCCTTGTACATTTGCTCCGCTTTTTGATATTGGTCGGTCGCCAAAAAAGTACTCGCCAAAAGATAGTATCCATCGGCAAACTGGGGATTTACTTTGATCAGTTTTTCTAAAATGGGTTGGGCCGATGTGTATTTTTCTTCGCTGTATAAAATGCTCCCCAAATTATGATAAGCAATGTCCAATAACGAATCCAATTCAATCGCTTTTTGTAAATTTTTCTTAGCTTCTTCCAATTGCTCTTGTTGCATCAGGACTGTTCCCAAATTATAATAGGCGATGGCCAAATCGGGCTGGAGCGCTATTGTTTGCTCGAAATAATATTTTGCTGTATCCAATTGATTCTGCTTTTCATACTGAGAGCCAAGATTATTGAAAGGCATCGCCCAGGTAGGTGATAATTCGATGGCTTTATGGTAAGAGGCAATTTCTTTTTCCACTTGTTCCAAAGCGCCCTGAATCATTCCCAATTCATTGAAGAGGTAAGCGCCTCTTTGTTCGTATTGCAAGGCTTCTTCTAATTTTTGCAAAGCTTTTTGGAATAATTCTTTGGATTCCTGCATTTCGCCGTCCATTCGCAAAATCAATCCTTCAAAATACAATTGCTTTGCTTTCAGTGTTTTATACATATAATGTTCTTGCCCAAGCAATTCGATAGACTTTTCCAAATAAGTTGGAATATGACGATAAGGCGAGTTCCCACGCCAACGCCGGGCCATTTCTTCGGGAGCAGTTTTCAGATACGCATTGATTGCTTGCTGGGCATCGTCCTGTAAAGCAGTAGCCAAATTGCGCCGCATCAAATTATGTAAAGTAGCCAATTCCTGCTTTTGAAGCAATAACTGAAAATAATGGTAAGCGCTACTATCAGTGGGTTCCAGCAAATGTTTTTGTGCCAGCGCATCCTCAAACCCTTTGTACCAAAGCTTTGCCAAAGAGTCATTTTGTGGAATAACCCCTTTTGATCCTACCATCGCAATGGTAGGCGATTCGCTTGCTTTTTTCATCTGCAAAGCTTGCATTGTCGAAGGATCAACGTAGGTGATTCGAGCATTAGCGCCTATGGTCATTGGGATTTGGCTATTGGGCGCAGTTTCTGCCGGAACTTTATCTTCGAGATAACGACGTATTTCAAACAAATTGATTTCATAATTCCCATCCTTGTCCGCTAAGCCAGTCAAGCCTTCCAGCAAATTATAAGTGAAAGCGCCATGCCCGCCGCCCCATTGCTTGCCTTCTACGGAGTATTCGGTAGGGCCACACGCCAGGATTTTTATTTCATTGGCAAATTGTTGCTGCAAATACTGCGCGGTTGCTTGTGGCCCATTAATACTCATACCTGCCAGCGCCCCCGAACGACAAGCATCGGCGATCATAATTACTTTGGCTCCATTCTTTTGAGAAAGTGTAGAAATCACTGATTGTAGAAAAAACAGCGGATAAGCTCCTGCTACGTAGGACTTAGAAGGCGAATCGTAGGTGAGCAGAAAGCCATGATTTTGAAAAGTGCGCGTTTCCACATCGCCGTGACCGGAAAAATAAATCAGCACTTGATCGCCAGCACCTGCTGCCTCTATCAACCAGCCAAAAGCATTATCAATATTGGCAGTGGTGGCATCTTTGTTCAATAATACTTTGATTTGCTCGGCAGGAATATTTCCGCCCGCTGGCGATTGCAAAAAATCATAAAAAGCCTTCGCATCTTCGTGCGCATAAAGCAAATCACTGATTTCCTTATCTTGATAATCAGACACGCCTACCACAACCGCCCAGGTTTTGCCTTGATTCACAAAGGAGGGTGCTTGAGCATTTAGCGCAAGCACAAAGGTTAAGAAAACAAACAACAAAAGCGTTCTCATAATGCTTGGTTTAGCGTAGTCATTTTGTCATGCGCTATGTTTAGTTGATTGAATCAAGCTAAAGTTTATAAAATTCGTTCCATTTTTGTAGCAACAAATAGATAAAACCTTGGCTTTCATCGATATTTGTAAAATTGCGGAATTTTTATAAGACCCTTATCGTTGATTTGTATAAATAATTTCAGAAAACTGCAATTATGCGAAAACGCCTTTTAATTCTATATTTTGGAATCCTGTTTTTTTTATTCCGCTTTGTGGCAAGCGCATCTGATAGCTATGCTTTTTCTAATGAAAATGAAGTATCTCAAAACGTTTTTCAAAGATTGATTGATGCGCGCGGCGATTTCGGATTGCCTCGGCCTCAGTTGAAATTTGTAAGCGATACCACTGAATTAGCCCGCATAAGTGGCCAAACAATTTTTTTGGGCGCAAAAGCATATCAGGTTTGCCGCAGTTTTGGCGCGGATTCACTCAATGCGCTCGCAGCGCTCCTCTCGCATGAATTGATTCACTATTACGCCGGGCATTCCTGGGAGCATGAATTTTCCAGAGCATTTGCTAATATGGATTTGAGTAAAGAAATTAAAGATGGTTGGTTGGCCGACGAAGTGCAGGCAGACCTTTGGGGCGGCTTGTTGGCATTTTCGGCAGGCTATAATGTACAAAAAATATTGCCGGAATTTTTTCCAAAATTATATGAAAACTATGGCCGGGATGAATCATTGCCGGGCTATCCAAAATTGCAGGAACGCATTCTTTTAGCACAAAAAAGTGCAGAAAAACTGGAAGTCCTGCTCGGATTTTTTGAAACGGCGAATTGCATGGTCGCTTTGGGGCTTTACGAAGATGCTATTGCTTATTATCAAATGATCCTTCGTGAAGGCTACCGCGCGCGCGAGGTTTATAATAATATTGGTGTTTATTATACTTTGAGCGCTTTGCAATTATTCAAAAAAGGACAGATGCCTTACGGGTTGCCTTTGGAATTAGATGTAAAAGCCAGGATAGGGGAGAGCCTCCGAACCAATGAAGACAAGGCGACTCAAGAGAAAAGAGCGCAATTACTTCAGGATGCAATTGCTTACTTCGAGCAGGCGCGTTCACTTGACCCGGAGTACTCAACAGCCTTAATTAATCAGGGTTGTGCTTATATTTTGTTGGGCATATCGGCGAATCAAGAAGATGAGGATTTAAGCGAGGAGCAATTTGCGCAGGCCTTGCTCTTCGCAAAAAAGCAGAGCGGGAAGCCCAGGGTCAAAAACAAACAAAAATGCAATCGGATGCGCTGGTACTTCGTGGCATACTTTTGGCAGTACAACAAGATTCTGTAAATGCACTGAAATTATGGGCGGAGGCAGCAACAATGGGCAACGCGCTGGCAGCGACTAATACCGAAATTTTGCAAAATGGCGTTTTTGAAACAATTTCTAATCGCCTGGAAAAAAGCAACGAACGCGAGCAAATCGAAAAAGTATCGCTCGATCTTTTCTTGCGGCAGCCGGCATTTGATACAATTATAAAATTGGAAAGCCCAGGAATGCAAGGGCAATGGAGCAGAACAGATAAAAAAATGTTTCTGGAGCAATCTAAAATTTTTGCGCATTTCATTAGCCAGAAACGCTACGCTGTGCTGCATTTACAAATGAAGATTATTTAGGTAAAACACTGCTTGATATTAAAATTGGTGATACCAGAGAAAAGTTAATGCAAGCTTATCGCTCGCCCGATAAAATTATTCAGACTGTGCAAGGTGAATTGCTCGTTTACCCGGCGCGGGAAATCATGTTTTGGATTAATGAAAATGGACAAGTGGAGCGTTGGTGCGTGTTTAGATTTGTAAATACTAATTGATTCAGTATCAATGGATAATGCTAAAATTCGCGCGGCTCGCCTTGATGAATATCAAACTTTAACCGATATCATGTTCGCTTCCAAATTCTACTGGGATTATCCGGAAGAATACAAAACGCTTTGGCGCGAAGAGCTAACAATTACGCCGCGAATGCTACAAGAGCAAGCATTTTTTGTTGCCGAAGTAGAAAATAATATTGCGGGTTTTTATTCAATAACATATAATATTAAAGATTATTTTGTTGGGAAATTATTTCATCCTCAAGGACTTTGGTTGGAAAATATGTTTATTCACCCCGATTGGATTCGCAAAAGAATTGGGGACGCTTTAATGGAGCATTTGCTATCATATTGCAGATTAAAAAATATTTCAAAGTTTTGTTTTTATGCAGATCCCAATGCTACGGGCTTTTATGAGCGGTACGGCGGGCAACTGTTAGATCACTATCCTTCCTCTATTCCTGGCAGGGATTTACCTTTATACGAATTAAACCTCCAATAATACCATTTTTCCGAATGGATGCCTACGGCACAATTGATGATGGCGTATTTATTGCGTGTAAAATCCTTATAAATTAAGGGAATCAATCAAGAAAATCACGTCTAATCATTTTCATCATGGTATAATATTGGGCATAATTACTTGGCAGTCCTGCCTATTTTCTCTATTTTTCCGTCGTAAGTCAAGCGCCTAAAATTAAAATTTACTAGCAAAACAGGCAGGAAACTTGGAGAAACTTGAAAAAATGCGAGATTTGAAATGGGAGATTTAAAAATTATTACTTTTATATTTCTTATTTCAAATTTTACATTTTATATGTAAAAATACTATGAGAATTATACAAATTACGGATCCGCATCTCGGTGAGGTGGGGGAGGACACTTTCGGGGTGGACGTACGTGCCAATTTCCAACTCGTATTGGAAGCTGCGATGCAACTAAATCCCGATCATTTAGTCATTACAGGCGATTTATGCTTTCGGCATGGCAGCGCTGAGGTATATGCCTGGGTAAAATATCTACTCGATTCATTATCTGTACCTTATGATTTAATTTCGGGCAATCATGATGATTCGGTACAGATGGCAACATCTTTTGGATTATTAGAATATTTACATGATAAGGAGCTTTATTTTTTAAAATATTTTAATGATATACCAGTTCTATTTCTTGATACCGCTGTAGGGCAAGTTTCTTTACAGCAAAAGGATTGGCTAAGCCGGCAGATGCAGACAATTCAACAAAATTGCATTATATTTATGCACCATCCGCCGCTTTTGGCGGGCGTTCCTTATATGGATATGAATTATCCTTTACTTGATTGCGAAGCGATTCAAAATATTTTTTAAATCATTCACTTTCTATTACAATTTTTTGCGGGCATTATCATGTTGAAAAAACGGTACAATATCATAATATCAATATGCACATTACACCGTCCACATTTTATCAAATCGGACAGTTTTCTGAGTCGTTTCAAGTAGATCATCAACGGCCGGGCTTTCGTATTATCGATTTAAAAGATGGACAAATCCATCATACAGTTAGATATTTATGATGATGAAAAACAATAAAAATCTATTTTATCTTTTTATAAAACTGTGTAAATATAAATATAATCAAAATGTATAAAGCGCTAATATTTTTAATGTTAATTCTGAATTTTGCCTTTGCAGCTAATGCTCAAATGGATATATATGACTCTGGCGGAATCTTGATGCCGGAACAAGCGGCTTATGATGTAAAATTTTATGAATTAACGCTGGAAGTTTCCCCGGATCAAAAAGTATTGAAGGCATTCTCAGAGTGGAAGCGCAAGTGGTGCAGCCGATGTATTGGTTGGTGCTTGATCTGGATACTTTTATTGACAATCAATGGTATATGGAATATGAGGCTTACGGGCAAACGCGAAATAGCTGCTTATCATCGTCAGGTTGGCAAAATCTGGATTGATTTGAAAAAGACATATCAGCCCGGCGACAAAGTGGCAGTAGAAATTGCCTACGGTGGCAAGCCTCGCCCCGCGCCGCAAGCACCTTGGGATGGCGGATTTAGTTGGGCGAAGACGCCAAGCGGCGCGCATTGGATAGCCACTTCCTGTCAGGGCGAAGGCGCAGATATTTGGTGGCCTTGCAAAGATCATGTTTCGGATGAACCCGATTCGATGGCCCTGCATATTCGAGTACCCGACCCATTAGTCGTTGCTTCTAATGGAAGCCTCGGAAATATTGAAAAGCATAATAATAATACCAGTACTTATCATTGGTTTATTTCAAATCCGATTAATATTTATAATGTTGCACTAAATATTGCGCCTTATCGTGTTATCGAAGATAAAATGGATTGTGTAACAGGAGAGCAATATCCGGTTGTATTTTATGTACTTCCGGAGGATTATGAAAAAGGACAAAAGCTATTTCCAGAAATCCTCGATCACCTGCGTTTTTTTGAAAAATTTTGTGGGCCTTACCCGTTCAGAGCAGATAAATATGGCGTAGCTCAAACACCTCATCTTGGCATGGAACATCAAAGTATTATTGCCTACGGCGCAAATTTCAATAATGCCTCTATGACCGGGAAAGATTGGGGCTTTGATGCCTTGCACCAACATGAATTGGCGCATGAATGGTGGGGAAATCTGGTGACCAACTCCGACTGGCGCGATATGTGGCTACACGAAGGTTTTGGTTCTTATATGCAACCCTTGTATGTAGAGCAAACCCAGGGTAAAGCGGTTTATCGACAGTATATGCAGAGTATGCGGGGTTTCAGCAATCGTTTGGCGGTTGCCCCACGAGTATCCAAAACCAGCGATGAAATTTACCAGGCACCGATTTATGACAAAGGCGCGTGGGTATTGCATACACTCCGCTATGTGATGGGCGATGTCGCATTCTTTCGAGCCTTGCGGCGTATGGCTTATCCTGACCCTGCAATGGAGCGCATTACCGATGGGCGTCAAACGCGTTTTGCTACAACCGACGATTTTCTTAGCATTTGTGAGACTGAATCTGGACTGAATCTGGATTGGTTCTTTGAAGTGTATTTGAGGCAGTCTCAGTTGCCGAAGTTGTATTCAAAAATAGAAAATGGCAAACTTAATTTACGTTGGGAATCACCAGTGAAAGATATGCCTTTCCTGATGCCGGTGGAAATAGAAATTGGCAATAAAAGGCAACGCATTCAGATTCCTGCGGAAGGTGTCACGATTCCGATTGGTAAAATCGATAAACCGATCATTGATCCCGATGGTTGGTTACTGTTTGAAATTGGAAAATAATACATTGAAATTTTTCTTAAAATGAGGTTGATTGATACTGGTGTATAACAATTGATACGCTTAAAAAAAGAGCAGTTTTAAACAAATTCGGTAAAAAATGAAAAAAGCGTGAAAAAAATTTGTCTTATGAAAAGGTAGCAAAAGTTAGGGTTGGCGGAACACGTTTTTCAATTTTTTAAGAGAAAAAATCTTCGACTTCCAATTGAAAGATTTGCAATTATTTCATAGCGTTGCTAAAAAATAAACAACTTTTTTAGCGATTTCATCTATTTTTTATTAGCAGCGATTAGCAGAAAATTTTCGTTGTATTTTCATCTGCGATCATTATAATCTGTTTCCATAAACTATAGTTTCCAAATAATTAACCCTTAGAGCCAAGCGTAATAAAAAAACTACGAACAAATGTTCGTTAGCTTTCGTATTGGAATTTTATTGGATAAAAACACTTAAAACCCATTTTAGTATGAGAAGATTTCTCTTGGTTTTGCCGCTATTGCTAGTGGCTGTTCTTGCTATTGGGCAAAAAGAGGTATCTGGGGTAATTACCTCCGCTGAAGATGGAATACCTGTGATCGGGGCATCCATTCTGATAAAAGGTACTTCTGCTGGTACAGTCACCGATGTAGATGGCAAATATGCCCTCACAGTTCCTGGCGATGATGCTGTCCTTGTAATTTCCTACACTGGTCTTAAAACAGTTGAAGTCACTGTTGGCAACCGCACCACGATTGATTTGGTGATGGAAAGCAGCGTGGCATTCCTTGATGAGATAGTCGTGACAGGCTACGGCTCGCAAGGACGAAGGGTATTGACCAGCGCAGTAAGCTCTGTAAAAGCAGAGGACATTCAAAACTTGCCTTCTGCGAGTATAGATCAATTGGTGCAAGGTCGTGCTGCGGGGGTACAAATTAGCTCTAACTCGGGTACACCGGGTGGTGGTATGTTTGTGCGTGTGCGAGGTACGACTTCTATTACAGCCAGTAGCGATCCTTTATATGTAATCGATGGAATTCCAGTGGTTTCTGCGCCATTGGAATCACAAGGTACAGGAGGACAACGTACAAACCCTTTAGCTGACTTGAATCCGGCGGATATTGAATCGGTGGAAGTACTTAAAGATGCTTCGGCAACTGCCATTTATGGTGCTCGCGCGGCAAATGGTGTGGTATTGATTACGACCAAACGCGGTAAAAAAAGTCAAAATGCCAGAGTAACTTTAAACGTTTATGCAGGTGCACAAAATTTTGCTCGTGATCCTTCTGATCAGTTGGTGAATGCAGCTGAATTTGAGACGCTGATTAATGAAGCCCGCACCAATGCTGGCGCTACGCCACTTTATCCTAATAATGACAGTGGCAAATATGATACCGATTGGAATTCTTTTATCTATGATGACGCAGCTCCTATTTTCAATACGGATTTGTCGATTTCTGGGGGTTCGGATAAAGTGCGTTACTTCGTCAGTGGTAATTATTTCGATCAAGACGGGGTATTGATTGGCACTAAATTCACACGTTATACGGGGCGTTTAAATCTTGATTTTGATGCAAGTGATAAGATAAAGCTTGGAACGAGCATCCTGTATTCCAGAAACGATCGCACCCGGATAGGTAATGACGATAATATCAGTGGTGCAATGGGTGGCGCTTATTTCTTGCCTCCCAATATCTCGCCTTATAATGCGGACGGTTCGTTCACAAAGTTCTCTATTTTTGAAAATCCGATCGCGGTGGTGAATTTTGACGATCGTCAAATGGCGGTGAATCGTATTTTGGCAAATATTTATGGTGAGTGGGAAATCTTGCCTTATTTGAAATTCAAAACCAGTGGTAGCGTCGATTACAATGAAATCAAGGAAGATAATTACGCTCCGACCCAATTGAATACTGGGGTAGCCGTGAGCGGATCTGCGGTTTCTGCTGTTACTTTGGACGACAACCTGATTTGGGAAAATATTCTTACTTTCCAAAAAGCATTGGCTGGAGAACATTACCTCACTGTATTGCTGGGGCAGTCGGTGCAAACCTCAAGAAATGAGTTTACACGTGCTTCTGGTCAAGGATTTCCAAGTAATGATTTCCGTCGCATTACTTCTGCAGCTATTCAAACTTCTTCTTCTACGGGCACGGAATGGGGCATTGCTTCTCTGTTTGGACGGCTTAATTATGATTTCGCTGGCAAATATATTGTAACGGTGAACGTGCGCCGTGATGGTTCTTCTCGTTTTGGTGAAAAAAATCGCTGGGGAACTTTCCCCTCTATTGGTGCGGCTTGGCGTTTGTCGCAAGAGCCTTTCTTCCCGGAGGGTAGTTTTATTAATGAATTGAAACTGCGCGGTAGCTACGGTATCACAGGTAACCAGAGCGGTATTGACAATTTTGCTTCTTTGGGTTTGTGGACAGGAGGATCGAATTATACTTCTTCCGCAGGTACACGCCCGCAGCAATTGGCAAATCCTAACTTGAAATGGGAAGAGACAACTCAAATTGATTTCGGTTTGGATTTAGGCTTATTCAATGAGCGTATCGTCTTGAACTTCGACTGGTACAATAAATACACGCGCGATCTTTTGCTAGATGTGCCACTGCCTCGCACTACCGGTTTCTCTAGCCAAACCCAGAATTTTGGTGAAGTAGAAAACCAGGGATGGGAATTGACCATCAATGCAACACCAATTAGAAAATCAGATTTTACTTGGGATATTAGCTTCAATGTGGCTCATAATGAAGCTGTTGTGAGAAAATTGTTTGCGCCTATTGAAATCTATAATAGAAGCCCATTCCGCCTGGAAGAAGGACAACCTGTCTTTTCATTCTGGTTCCACGACCAACTAGGCGTTGATCCTCAAACGGGTGATGTTATCTGGCGCACTGTAAATGGCACTTCCCAGACGGAAGCTTTTGTACCTGGGCGTGACCGTTTCTTTGTTGGTAATGCACAGCCAGATTTGTTTGGCGGCATCAACAATAGTATTACTTTCAAAGGATTTGATTTTGCAATGTTCTGGCAATACAGCCTTGGCAATGAGCAGTTGAACTGGACGCGCTTCTTCCTGGAACACGGCGGCACGCGCAACACCAACTTCATGCGCAGCCAATTGGATAGATGGCAGAAGCCTGGCGATATTACAGATGTGCCACGTATGGTTTCCAAGAACTATGCTGCTGACCTTCGTCCGTCGCGCCTGGTAGAAGATGGATCTTATATTCGCCTGAAAAACATTACATTAGGTTATAGTTTACCGGCTAATCTCACGAGCAAAATGGGCATACAAAAACTGAGAGTGTATGCTTCTGCTCAAAACTTGATTACAATCACGGATTATAGCGGTCTTGATCCTGAGTTGACAGGTACAGCTGCTACTATTTTGACGCAGGGTATTGAATTTTTCACTTTCCCGCAAGCAAGAGTAGTAACAGGTGGCTTGACATTAATATTCTAAAATGCTAATAATCAGGTTGATAGTGAGATTTTATTATTAAAACTTAAAAAAAGATCATGAAAAAGTTATTATATATATTAATACTATCGGTCGCCGCATTTTCCTGTGATGTTTTCGATGTGGAACCGGAGGCATCGGTATCTGACGGTGCAGCTATTACGAATGCAGGTGGTTTGTAAGCTGCCGTGAATGGTTTGTATGATCGTATGCAGACTGGCTATTACAATGGACGTTTGTTCATTGCCGGCGATATTTCTACCGACATTTCTCAAAGTGTAGGAACCTGGGATTTCTACCGCGAAATGGATACGTATCGGGTCAGCCCGGATAACAACGAAAATCGCGATCTTTTCACTGCCATGTACCAAGTAATTAATCAGGCAAATAATATCATCGCTGCTACGCCAGACGTAGCGGATGCTACCGATGCTGTGAAAAATCAATCCCTGGGCGAAGCATATTTTGCAAGGGGTTTAGCTTTTTTTGATGCGGCGATGTATTGGGGCGGACTTCCCGGCGTGTATGGTTCTTTGGGCATTTCTTTGCCATTAGAGCCTGCGCGCGAGGCAGTTACACTACCCAGAGCTTCCATACAGGAGACCTGGGATCAAATTGAAGCTGATTTACAGCAAGCGGTCTCTTTACTTCCTGAAACGGGCGCGCCTGCTCGCATCACCAAAGCTGCTGCAAGAGGTATGCTGGCAAGGATGTATTTGTATTTGAAAGAATACGGCCAAGCTTCTGATTTTGCAACGCAAGTGATTAATGATAGCAAGTTTAAATTATTGGATGATTATACTGTAGTTTTCACAGGTAAGTTGAGTACAGAGTCTATTTTTGAAATGCAGTTTGATAATGCCGATCAAAGCGCGATTCGCACTTGGTATATCCCTACATCAAGCGGTGGTCGTGGAGATTTGGCTGCACATGATGAATTTTATAATACTATCCCTGACGATGATGAGCGTAAAAAACTGTACGCTTATGATAGCAATGCTAAATTTTATTATCCAACCAAGTACAGCAAAGCTGGCAATATCGACAATATCCACGTATTGCGTCTGGCTGAAATGTATTTGATTCGCGCTGAAGCAGATTACCTCGCAGGCAAAGGCGATCCCTTAGCCGATGTGAATACGATTCGTACACGTGCTAATTTAGCGCCATTGGCGGCTATCAGCAGCGTGGACGATATTTTGAACGAGCGGAAGGTAGAATTTGCATTTGAAGGACAGCGCTGGTATGATCTGGTGCGCACAGGTAAAGCGCTTGCAGTGTTGGCAGCAGTACCACGTACCAACGCTCCGGGTGCACCCGCAACTTTGGCGGATGCCAATCGGCAGGTATTTCCAATTCCAAGCGTGGAATTGAATGCCAATCCAAATGCAATCCAAAATGATGCTTACAAATAGGAATTGAGATTTTATAAATTTTAAAAGCCTTCTTGCAATTAAGCGAGAAGGCTTTTATTTTATTATGAAAGGCTTCAGTACTGATTCTTTTAACACTTCGTACTTCCGACTTCCAACTTCGTACTTCGTATTACATCATACCGCCCATTCCGCCACCGCCTGGCATTGCGTGTGAGTGACCGTTGCCATCTTCTTTTACGTCATTGATAACGCATTCTGTAGTCAGTACCATACCAGAAATAGAAGCTGCATTCTCTAAAGCAATGCGCGTTACTTTGGTTGGGTCGATTACACCAGCAGCTTTCAGGTCTTCAAACTTATCGGTGCGAGCATTGTAGCCGTAGCTACCCTTGCCGTTCAACACTTTTTGCAAAACAACAGAGCCTTCAACACCAGCATTATCTGCAATGGTACGAAGTGGTGATTCCAAAGATTTCTTTACAATCTGGATTCCAATGTTTTCATCTTCGTTCGAACCTCTCAGGTTTCTAAGCGCAGCAATGGTACGCACCAAAGCCACACCACCACCCGCAACGATGCCTTCTTCAACAGCAGCGCGGGTTGCGTGCAATGCATCATCTACGCGGTCTTTCTTCTCTTTCATTTCCACTTCTGTCGGCGCGCCAACGTACAACACTGCTACACCGCCAGCCAATTTCGCTAAGCGTTCTTGCAGTTTCTCTTTGTCATAATCAGAAGTAGTCACTTCGATCTGTTGCTTGATCTGGTTGATACGAGCCTTGATCTGATCTTCCTTGCCCTTACCATTTACAATGGTTGTATTGTCTTTGTCAATGGTAATTTTTTCAGCCTGACCTAAGTGATGCAATTCGGCATTTTCCAGCTTATAACCTTTCTCATCACTGATCACTGTACCGCCAGTTAGTATGGCAATATCTTCGAGCATCGCTTTGCGGCGGTCGCCAAAGCCCGGAGCTTTTACAGCAACCACTTTCAGGTTGGCACGCAAACGGTTGACCACCAATACGCCCAGAGCCTGGCTTTCCACATCTTCAGCGATAATCAACAGCGGGCGACCTGCTCCAATTACTTTTTCAAGGATTGGAACGATGTCCTGCATATTAGCAACCTTCTTATCGTAGATCAGGATATAAGGATTTTCATACTCCGTAACCATTGATTCTGCATCGGTTACAAAATATGGAGACAAATAACCACGATCAAACTGCATACCCAACACTTCATCTACATAAGTGTCGGTTCCTTTAGCTTCTTCTACGGTGATGACACCGTCTTTGGAAACGCGCTTCATCGCATCGGCGATCAACGCACCGATTTCCTCATCATTATTAGAAGAAATGGTCGCTACTTGCTTGATTTTTTCATAATCACTACCGATGTGTTCCGATTGCTCTTTCAGGTCTTCAATCACCTTTTTCACTGCTTTGTCTATACCGCGTTTCAAATCCATTGGATTTGCACCAGCGGTCACATTCTTCAAACCAGCAGTGATCATTGCCTGCGCCAATACAGTTGCAGTAGTCGTGCCATCACCAGCAGCATCAGCTGTTTTTGATGCAACTTCCTTTACCATTTGAGCGCCCATATTTTCTACCGGCTCGCTCAATTCTACTTCTTTAGCAACAGTTACACCATCCTTCGTAATTTGCGGTGCACCGAAGCTTTTTTGGATAACAACGTTGCGACCCTTTGGGCCAAGGGTTACTTTCACAGCATTGGCGAGCGCATCCACGCCATTTTTTAGTTTTTCTCTGGCATCGCTATTAAAGCTGATTTCTTTCGTAGCCATATTTTGAGATTTTTTTGAGTTTTAAAAGTTAATTGAAAATAAAGAAGCGAGAATGGAGAGCAGAGAAGTCAAAAAATATTCTTAGAGGTCTGACTTCTAGCCTCTGGCTTCTACTTAAAGTACTACAAGGATGTCATCCTCGCGCATAATGAGGAAATCTTCACCGTCGTAGTGGAGTTCCTGACCAGCATATTTGCCATACAATACGGTATCACCCACCTGTACGGTCATTAAATTACCATCTTTGCCGGGCCCTACCGCTACTACTTCACCTCTTTGTGGCTTTTCTTTAGCAGTATCTGGGATGATGATGCCGCCTTTGGTTTTTTCTTCGGCTGGAGCCGGTTTTACTACAACTCTGTCATTAATAGGCTTCATTTTGCTATAATTTTTACGATTTGAATAAGATTAGACGATAAGATTATTCAAGCACCCTCTATCATACAATGTGCCAAATGGGGATGACTGACAGAATTGCAGGAAAAAAGCTGACAAGTGGCAAAAAATGGTTATAACAATTCTTTTACAGCGAACGATGGGCAAAAATGACCTGACAGAAGTTTGTTAAAGATTTATAACAATACATTTTGGAGGTACTTTCTCTAAAAGGTAAGCTATAAACACAAAAACCCAGCAAGCAGCTATGCCTACCGGGTTTTTATTGTGGAAATTGCTACTGCAACATTATTGCGATTGCAATGGAATATTTTCAGCGCCGCCGGTACTTCCTACCATGAGCGTTGTGATAATGCAAAGCACAAATAGCGCAATCGCCAAATACCAGGTCAATTTTTCAATAAAATCAGCCGACTTGGCAGCGCCAAACATTTGGTTTGCTTGCGATCCACCGAACGTAGCGTCCACACCACCACCTTTGGGATTCTGAATAAGAACCGCCAGCATCAGCAGCACGCAAACCAAAGCAATCAGAACAGTTAATGCCGTTAACATCGTTAAGGTCTTTTTAGTTTTAAAATTTGCGCTGCAAAGTAACTACTTTTTTCAGGAAAAAGCAAAATTAATCTTTCATACATCTTAATTGCTTTCTCTTTTTGCCCTTGACGCACTAAAATTGCTGCCAAAGTCTCACTTGCCACTTCCTTTTGCTCGGTTACGCTTTGCTCTATGATTTGTTTTAATTCTTTTTGTCTTGCTGGGCTTTGGTCTTTCTATAGGCGTATTTGGTTTGAATTTAATATCGAGCTTGGGTGGCTGATAACTCGACCAACCACTGAAGGCAGATTTTGGAGTAGGTCCGGTGGTTGGAGGTTGCAGGTTTAAGGTCGCAGGTTTGAGGTTTGATTCTTGTTGCTCTTCACTTATCACTTGTTCCTCTGGTGTCTCAACGATCTCAAATTCAATGCGTTGTTTGACTTCTTCCCTCCCAATAATGGAGAGTCTTCAATTTTTTTGACGCTTCTACAGTCTTATCATCATCAACATTTTCTTTTGCCAGGTCTTCAAGTTTTGGTAAAGTCGATAACTCTAACTGACTCATATCCAATGGGTCTTCCGCTTCTTTTGTCGGCGTTGGCTGCGCGAAATTTACCTCAGATACCGATTTTGCTATTGGAGCAGGCGTTTCACGAGGGATTGGCTCTGGTTTTAAAGTGGGCTTGTATAAATTTTGTAATTCCAAAACTTCATCCAGACGTAAAGCTTCGGTAGGCTTTTCTTGATCCAAAACCGCACCGATCTGCCGAAAAAGCAACGTACGATCTAAACTTCCCGTTGCCGTTTTTTCTAAATTATTATCAAAATCACGATGATGATCGAGGCTACTTTTATATAATAATAACCATTGCAAATTTTGACAATAAGGATATTGCAAAGCCAGGCTTTTAATCTCCTGATAATTAATCTGATATAATTTAGAAGGATTTTTCAGACATTCCGCGAAGTTTTCAGCATTCATTTCCTGCTTTTTTCAAATTCAAATGCGAAGATACGTTTTTAAGGTGTTATAGTCAATTATAGCTACTAATCCTTATGACTCCAATGGGAATTTTTTATGTAATAATGAAAATAATATTTGTAAAGAATTTTTTAGAAATGCACCGTTTGTAGGCATTGTAGGCATCAAAGAATAATTATATAAAGTCTTTTAGAAATTCAATCAAAAGCTTGGTTGCTCTTGCCCGATGGCTGATCTCATTCTTAATTTCCGAAGATAATTCTGCGAATGTTTGGTCATAACCTTCCGGCACAAAAATCGGATCGTAGCCAAAGCCGCCCGTGCCACGCTTTTCCAGCGCGATTGTACCTTTTACAATACCTTCAAATAAATATTCTTCGCCATTTAAAATAAGTGCAATCACCGTTCGGAATTGTGCATTGCGATTTTCTTTATTATGTAATTTATTTAAAACCAGATTTATATTCGAATAGGGATCGCGGGAAGGGCCGGCATAACGCGCAGTAATCACTCCAGGCTCACCATTCAAGGCTTCGATTTCCAGGCCCGTATCTTCTGCAAAGCAATCTGTGCCGTAGTTCTCTTTTACATAGCGCTTTTTGCAAAGCATTTCCTTCCAGTGTGGGCTGGGTTTCAGGAATATCTTCTTCACAACCAATCTCTTGCAAAGGATAATTTGAAAGGCATCACCAAGTACTTCATTGACTTCGGCAACCTTATGCGGGTTATTCGTAGCAAAAACGATTTTCATATTAAAAGGCTTATAGGTTAACGGCTTACAGGCTTGAGGTACTAAAGAAACATAGTTTTTAGTACCCGCCAGAGTTCGCCCGACATTTGCTTGCCGCCCTGCTGCCGTTCTTCGTAAATTTTTTGCAAATCATCAGCAAAAATAAAGGTGATTCCATCATGCCGAATGGCTTGATATGGTTTGGTTTCAAATTGAACACCCAGTTGTTTGGGGTTTATTCCAAAACAAATAAAGTATCGAAAGTTAAATCTTTGGCGCAAGCCAATAAAACTAATAGCCGCAGCCGCTGTTATTTCCATAATAAGCGTGTCCTTTTGAGCATTTAATTGTACGGCAGCTAAAATTTTTTCCAGGAATAGCGCCAATTCTTCTCGATTATCCTGATTGTCCTGAAACAAGATAAAAATACCTTTTTCGTTTTTTCCGATGGTGCGAGCTGTCAATTGACTGCTGTCAGGCACATTTATGATGTCAAAATCAAAGAAAGTTGCGTCCAAATCGTTATTTTTAATCAAGCATTGGTAATTTGAATCCTAATATAGAATAAAATTTTGATTAATCGCTTTTTTGTAAAATTTTAATGATTTTTTTAGTATAAAATTGTGAAAAAATAAAATTTTCTGTAAATTTAAGTATTTTTGTAAAAAAACAGTTGTCGCTATGTCACAAGAAATAAAAATAACAACTACTTCGCATTCTCGCTTGTCGCAAGTGAATTTTGATGATATTCCATTTGGAAAAGTATTTTCTGATCATATGTTTGTCGCTGATTATAAGGATGGTAAATGGATTAATCCAAGGATTGAGCCTTTTGGTGCATTCTCCGCCCATCCGGCGATGATGGCTTTACGTATGGACAATCTGTATTTGAAGGGATGAAAGCATCTAAAAGTGTGGATGGTCAGCCTTTTCTTTTTCGCCCCGAAGTGCATGCTCGACGCTTGAATAATTCTGCGCGACGTATCTGTATGCCCGAGTTTCCTGAGGATTTATTTGTTGAAGCTTTGCACCAATTGGTAAGTCTTGATCGTGACTGGATTCCAACAAATGAGGGCAGCGCCTTATATATTCGGCCATTTATGTTTGCCACCGATGAATTTATTGGTGTACGCCCTTCGGCATCTTACAAAATGATTATTTTTACTTGCCCGGTAGGACCTTACTATCCAAAACCAGTGCGTTTGTGGGTGGAGCAAAAATATGTACGCGCAGTGAATGGTGGCACAGGTGAAGCCAAGGCTGCGGGCAACTATGCTGGCGCTTTGTATCCTGCCAAATTGGCACAAGAACGCGGCTTCGACCAGGTGATGTGGATGGATGCGCATGATTTTAAATTCGTTCAGGAAGTGGGCACAATGAATATTTTCTTTGTAATTGGAGATAAAATTCTGACACCGGCAACCGATGGTTCGATTCTGAAAGGCATTACCCGCGATTGCATCCTGACAATCTTGCGCGACAAAGGCTACGATGTAGAAGAAAGACCCATTACTATTGACGAAGTGGTAGCTGCCTATCAATCAGGGCAATTGAAAGAAGCATTCGGCGCGGGTACGGCGGCGTTGTATCGCACGTAGAGGCTATCGGCTATGGGGAAGCCATGATGGAACTGCCACCAATGCAAGAGCGCGAAATCGGTGAAATGGTGAAAGCAGAAATCAATGGAATGCGCGCTGGCATTATCGAGGATAAGCACGGCTGGGTTGTTCCTGTAAAAATAAGCGAAAAAGTAATGGGTTGATAAAACAATCGATTGCTTCAAGAATTTAATTATGAACACCTAAATAACAAACACCAAAAATGCGACCACAAACAGGCGAATTCGCGCCATATTATCAAAGATATATTGACAAAGTACCCGAAGGCGATGTTGTACAATTACTGATCGATCAAAAGCAGCAAATGCTTGACTTTTTGAAATCTTTGCCTATCGAAAAATGGGATTATCGCTACGCAGAAGGCAAATGGAGCATCAAGGAAGTGCTATTGCATTTGATTGATAGTGAGCGCATTTTCACTTATCGGGCCTTGGGCATTGCCAGAAACGATCAGACTTCTTTCCCCGGATTTGACCAGGATGCTTATGTGCCAGAATCCAATGCTGATGGGCGTTCGGTCGATTCTTTACTCGCGGAATATGCTGCCGTGCGCGAGGCTTCTATTCAACTTTTGCTCAAGTTTTAATAAGGAAGTCTTCCAGCGAATTGGCAAAGCGAATAATACGCCGATTTCCGTTCGGGCTTTGGCGTATATCAGCGCTGGACATGAGTTGCATCATATAAATATTGTAAAAGAACGTTATTTGTAATTACCTGTGTGGCGCATTTTTAAAATGTGCTACACATATTGGAACACCAACTTATGAAGCAATACCTGATTCATTTTTATCAACAGCATTTGCAGCAGCTGCGCAATGAGATTAGCGCTTACAAAAACGAGGCTGATTTATGGATTGTAGCGCCTGGTATTAGTAATTCCGGCGGCAATCTTTGCTGTCATCTGGTGGGCAATTTGAATCATTTTATCGGGACAGGCTTGGGCAATACGGGTTACCAGCGCAACCGCGATCTGGAATTTTCAATCAAAGACGTACCGCAAGCGGAGTTATTACATAATATTGACGCTACTATTATAATGATTGAGTAAAGTTATTAATGAAATTGACGATTTTGAAAAAGATTTTCCTGAAAATTTCTTTCCATCTAAAAATACGGTAGGATTTTATTTATTTCATTTACTTGCGCATTTGAATTACCATCTCGGACAAGTGAATTATCATCGCCGTTTACTAAGCTCCAATTAAAACTAAAACTTATGCGTATTGCTTTGTTGCTGATTGTTTTATGGGTTAATGGGCAAATTGGCTTTTCCCAAACGCCCCGGAAAGTATCCGATTGTGATGTATCTTGTAAATTGGGGAAACGGTATATTAACAGGGAATATTTTATAAAAAAGTGGGTAAGAAAATTAATATATACGGCGAATTTGTAAATGATAATCAATTCACAATCAAGGAATACGCAGGAGATGATTTCACTGGTTCATTTACAGGGGCATTTGCAGATGCGAATCATATTAAAGGAACATGGAGTGATCCAAAAAATGTAAAAAACTTATCATTTGAAGTAAAATCCGATGCTATTACCCCTGATAAATCAGGCTGGACGGGCGCTTGGCACCTCAATGATACCTGGGATGGCGGCACCTTGCTCATCGGCGGCGTCACTAAAGACAGCTTAAAATTTGCTTTGAGCGTAGTGCGTTCGGCGCATATCGGGGAGATATGGGGCACGGCAAAACGTATTGGTAATCAGGCAGTTTTCAAGCAAGTGGAATTTCCGATGGAAGGTGAAGAAAACCCGGAAGCTTGTCATTTGATTTTTGAATTCAAAGGTGATTATATTCAGATAGAGCAGCAAAGCTCAGGATTGGCCTGCGGTTTCGGGATGCGGGCTTACGCCAGCGGGCGATTTGATAATAAAGTGATTGAAATAAAACCGACCCTTTCTTTTGGTGAAGGCGAGGATAAAATTTTCCCGAATCAAGCTATACATAATGGTTTCCAGCGATTAGTCGGTACAAAATATTATGATGTATTTGCATATAATATGCAAGGCTTTTGCCGTCTCGGATGGCACGACTGATAATGGTTTTCCGGTCACAGTAGCGGAAGGCGCGGTGTATGGTTTATTTAGTACAAATGAAGCCATTATTATGTATGATAAAAATGCTAAATATTGGGCGATGACGATTGATATGGAGGGCGAAGAGCTTGTGCTGCGCTATTTTACAAATGATACAAAATATAAAATTAAATTTCCGCCAAGCATTGCCGAATGGGCAGATCGTTTTGCTAATTACCCACTTAGATATGAGTCAAAATAATAATATTAACAACATTTGTAAAAGCAACATCCCATCTGCCAAACCTAAAAAATAGTAATCATTTCGCTGTTCAGATGTAAAATAAATTAATACCATTCCTATAATAGCCGATATAATTATACTCAAAAAACTTCCTAAAGTGTAAGCATCTATTCGGAAATTAAACCAGGCAAATAAAATCATTAATATTAATGTAATATAAGAAAGCGTTTTGGCGCTTTGTATTCCCAAAAAACCAGGAACGGTGCGCACCCGGCTTATTTCATCTAATGATAAATCCCGAATATCAAATATCATTGCTAAAGCAAAAATGTAACAACTGCGCTCTAATATCATGATTATCATAGGAATATTTATAATAATATGATTTTCAAATGCAGGCAGCACGACTGTCACAAAGCTCCAGCAACTTACGATTAGAAAAATTTTTAGGTAATTTAAATCTCGTAAACGCCTGCCTTTCGGCAAAAGAGGAATGGCATAACCCGCCGCTAACAGCACAGGAATTAGTAATGATTTTTTTAAAAGCATATCAAGACGAAAAAAGAAAATAGCACAAACCATTATTGAAATCAAAGCGCTTGCTAACCAAACAGATTTGAAATGTTGAATACGAGCATATCGTTGCTGAATTGGTTTGTTTTTTGATTTTTTAAGACCGATAATCCGATGAACAGCATATAATAATAGAGTAGAAAAGAATGTAAAAATAGTAAAATTCGTAATTTGTAATTGATTGGTTAGTAGATACTGAGTCTGAATACAAAGTATAAAAGCGCCTGCGGCAATCCAAAGATTGCTATATAATATAAAGTCAATTATTTGTTTAATAAAAAGCTTAATAATATTACAGATTTTGTGATTTGATGTATCAAAAAGACAAATTTAACAAGAAAAGAATGCTCTCGGATACTCCTTTCTATAAATATAACACCTCAACCAATAATTTGGACAGATAAGATCAATTGAGTAATGGTCATTCTAAGCCATTTTGAGAGCAAAGAGTTGAATATTTATCAACTTTTAAATAAGTAAGAGAATTTCTTTACAAATATTTAAACTTAGCTTAAACCCTAATGCCAAGCTAGTGTGTAATTTTGCTTTCGTAAAACGACAAATAAGAATGGAAACGGAGAGCGTGTTTAGTATTTGTCAACCTTTGTGAACCCAATTACCTTTGCATGAGAGCGTGGAAACTCAATGAGTTGTGTCAAGAATGCCTGTCCGAACCGCCATCCTGCGCATTACTCGTTCATGTTATGTCAAGATTTCTATCATCAAAACTTTCGCTTGAATCTAAGTTCTTCTCAAAAAATCGGCTTCGTCTATTGATAGGATTCGGAGCATAGTCGGCAAATAAAAATTAAATTGGGCTACAAAAAAATGATAAGTGATTCAGAATGAAGCTGAATTGCAAAGATAAAGCCGGAATTGCTGTAACAATCCCGGCCTGATAATTAAGTATTTAATAACAAAAGTCACAAGTTATGAAACTTTTCGTACACTTGCCAATGAGGCTATGTCATTTGAATGGCAAAGGCCTTCTTGGTTTGCTCGCAACAATGTTGCTCTCTTTTTCACTATTTTCTCAAACGACGGTAAAAGGTATTGTTACGGACGCGGAGTCCAACGAACCATTAATCGGTGTAAGTATCGCTGTAAAAGGCACATCCAAAGGTACGGTCTCCGATTTGGATGGTAGCTATGCGATTGAGCTCGCTCAAGGCGAAAATATCCTTGTATTTACTTTTGTGGGTTTCAAAACCACTGAAGTGGCAGTGAATGGCCAACGTACATTGAATGTAAATTTGGAAACATCTGCTGTGGGATTAAATGAAATTACGGTTACAGCACTTGGTATCAGCCGCGAAAAAAAGGCGCTGGGCTATGCCGTGCAGGAAGTAAAAGGTGACGCGATCGACAAAGCAAAAGATGCCAACTTCATCAACAATTTGGCAGGTAAAGTTGCTGGCGTACAAATCGTCGGAAACCCTTCTGGTATTGGCGGTTCGGCTCGTGTGACCATTCGTGGTGAGCGTTCTTTAAACATCAATAACAACCAGCCGCTTTTTGTAATAGACGGTGTGCCCATCGCCAACCAAATTACAGGTTCTTCAGGAAGGAGCAATCAGGATGTGGATTATGGCAATGGCGCGGGTTTTGTTAACCCGGATGATGTCGAAAGCGTAACGGTACTGAAAGGCCCGAGCGCTACGGCTTTGTACGGTTCTCGTGCAAACAATGGTGTAATTTTGATTACAACCAAATCTGGTAAAAACGTAAAAGGCATCGGTGTATCTGTCAACTCTTCGGTTACTTTTGAGGATCCACTTCGCTTGCCAGATTATCAGAATCAGTATGGTCAAGGTTTGAACGGCGTTTTTGAATTCCGTGATGGTAATGGCGGTGGCTTGGCTGATGGTGTTGACGAAAGCTGGGGACCTGCATTCAATGGTCAGTTGATCAAGCAATTCAATAGCCCAACTGCTAATGGTTTACGCGGCGGGGATGTGGGTAACTTGTTTGTTTCTATTGGTCCTGTTAACTTGAATGCACAATTGGCTGCTCGTGGCGAAATCACACCAACGCCTTGGGTTTCTCATAAAGACAATATCAAAGACTTCTTTGAAACAGGTGTGACGCAGATTCACAATGTGGCTGTTGCCGGTAGCAATGATCGCGGTGATTTCCGTTTGGCTTATACTTGGTTGGATCAAACTGGTATTGTGCCCAATACTGATCAACAAAGAAATACGATCGCTTTCAACGGAGGTTATAAATTAAGTGACAAATTGTCGGTACGCACCGTTATCAACTATTTGAACAATGAAAGCGGCAACCGCCCTAACTTGAGCTATGGTACAGAAAACCTGATGTACTTGTTCAATTGTTGGTTTAGCAGCAGTATTGACGTATCCGCTTTGCGTGATTACTGGATGGCCGGTCGGGTTGGTTTGAACCAATTCAATTTCAACTATAACTATCACGATAATCCATATTTCCAGGTGTATGAAAATACCAACGGTCAAAGCATTGATCGTGTGTACGGTTATGCATCTGCGAATTATCAGTTTACAGATAATTTGAGCTTGATGGTTCGCGCTGCGACCGACGTTACCAGTGAATTCCGCGATCGTAGAAGAGCGTATTCTACACAGCGTTTCCAATTGGGTAACTACCGTGAAGAAAAAATTAACTTCACAGAGACTAACCTTGACTTCTTGTTGAGCTACAACAAGGATTTGTCAACTGATTTCAATTTATCTGCTTCTGCAGGTGGTAACTTGCTCAAGCAAGAGCGTAATATCTCTGATGTTAGTGCGCCACAGCTTGCTGTACCAGGCGTTTATTCTTTGGGCAACTCCAGAGTAGCATTGGTTGGTACAACTTTCCATTCTGAAAAGAGAATCAATAGTGTATATGGTACAACGCAGTTGGGCTTCCGCAGGTTTTTGTATCTTGACTTATCAGCTCGTAACGACTGGTCTTCTTCATTGCCATCCGACAACTGGAGCTATTTCTACTATGCTGCTAACGTAAGTGGCGTATTGACCGATATGTTCCAGGTAAGCCCAACAAGCCCACTTTCTTTTGCAAAAGTTCGCTTTGGTGTAGCACAAGTAGGTAACGACACCGATCCATTTAACTTGGATCCGGTTTACTTCTCACAGACACCGGTGAAAGGTCAACCAGCTTATACAGAGCAGAGTACTTTGCCAAATGCTACTTTGAAGCCGGAAATTTCGACTTCTCTTGAAGCAGGCTTTGATGTTCGTTTTTTCAATAACCGTATTGGATTAGACCTTGCTGTTTACCGCACCAAAAGTAAAAATCAGATTTTAGGTCAACCGATTTCAATTACTAGCGGTTATGGCGCACGCTTTATCAACGCTGGTTTGATCGAAAACAGAGGGTTGGAAGCAGCTTTGAATCTTGTACCAGTTCAATTGAGCAATGGTTTACAATGGGATGTGGATGTAAACTTCTCTTTGAACAGAAGCGAAGTGAAAGAATTGTTTAAAGATCCAATCACTGGCCAGGAAATTACCAACTTTGTAATGGCTGATCGCTACATGACCGTCGAAGCACGCGTAGGTGAGCAAATGGGTGATATGTATGCTATTGGTTTTGCTCGTGTGAGTAACAATGCTAATGACAAATACTACGATCCAACAGGTCAGTATGTAGGTCACATTGTTTACAATTCTCAAGGTAAGCCGATTCCAACCGACTCTCGTGTCAAGTTGGGTAACTACAATCCGGATTATTTGATGGGTATCAATAATACTTTTCGTTATAAAGGCTTGTCTTTGAATGTGTTATTTGATATTCGCCAAGGTGGAGAACTATATTCGCACACACAGACGGTAGGTCGTGAAGGCGGTCGTATCGAAGAAACACTCGAAGGTCGTGCTAATGGTTACGACTTGAGTGTAGCTGGCAACGGTGTTATTGGTGAAGGCGTGATCCAAAACGGTGATGGTTCTTTCCGTGCAAACGATGTGAAATTGAGCTCCCGTGAGTGGCATACTTCGATCACACTAGGTCGTCGTTTGTTGGAAGCGATGGTGTATGATGCTTCTTTCGTGAAACTGCGCGAAGTACGTTTGGCTTACACAATTCCTAACAATTGGTTGGGCAAGATGCCAATACGTGATATTAGTTTATCATTTGTAGGTAGAAACTTGGCATTGTGGACAGATGTGCCGCACATTGATCCGGAAACAGCTTCTACTTCAGGTGGTACGATCATTCCAGGTGTAGAATCAGTAGCATTGCCTTCTACACGTAGCTGGGGCTTCAACTTGAACTTTAAATTTTAAATAATAGCTGCAAGAAACGAGCCGCAAGCTCCAAGATGAAATTAATATTTTCTTGCTGCTTGTAGCTCGAAACTTATAGCCCAAAATAAAAAATGCAATGAAAAACATATTTTTCAAATCCATTTTATTTCTCGCTTTGATCTTCGCGGTTGCTGCCTGCACCGATGAGTTTGAAGAGATCAATACCAACCCGAACTCTCCTTCGGAGGTAAATTCGGCGCTACTATTGCCTCAAATTCAGCGTGATATGATCAATGCTGTGTTAGGAGAAGCTTGGGGGATTGGCAACGTTGTCATCCAGCATACTGCGAAAAATCAGTTCGTAAACGAAGACCGCTACCTTTGGGGTGAATTGAATTCGATTTGGAACAACGTATATGACAATATGCGCGATGTAAACAATATCCTGATCCAAAGTGAAGAATTGGGTCAAAACAATTACAAAGGGATCGCGCTGATCATGAAGTCCTGGATGTTTTCATTAGCTACTGATTGCTATGGTGATATTCCTTACACCGAGGCTTCTCGTGCAAAGGAAGGCTTTGTCTATCCTAAATATGAAACCCAAGAGAATATTTACAATGGTATTTTGAATGATTTAAAAACAGCTAATGACGTTTTGGGTTCTACAGGTGAAGTAGTGAGTGGTGATGTGATTTTCAATGGTGATATTGAAAAATGGAGAAAACTGGCGAACTCATTGCGTGTGCGTTATTTGATGCGTATTTCTAACAAGCGTGATGTTTCCGCTGAGTTGAAATCAATCGTAGGCGATCCAAAACAACCTGTTTTCGGTAGCAATGCTGATAATGCGGTTTACGATTACTTAGCTTCCGCGCCAGATCAGTTTCCGCAGTTCACCAACCGTATTGGTTCTTTCAATGAATTTCGCGCCAGCAAAACGGCGGTTGATATGCTGAAAACATTGAACGACGACCGTATGTTCATTTTCTTCCGCCCGACGCCAGCCACTGAAGGTAGCGCAAGTCCTGTATATGAAGGGATTCCTAACGGTTTGGCTGATGCGGAAGCGCTTCAGTATAACGGGGGACCTCAGAATCACTCTCGTATCGGTGAATTGTATTTCGAGCAGTCCATTTCTGCAAAAGGTTTGCAAATTGCGAAAGGTATCATTATGACCAATGCAGAATTGCAGTTTTTATTGGCGGAAGCCGCTGAAAAGGGCTTGATCACTGCCGATGCTGCGACTTATTATAATAATGGTATCAAAGCGTCTTTTGAATTTTATGGTTTGACAGCGAACGATACTTATTTGAATCAACCAACTGTAGCCTATACAGGCACGCAGCAGGAAAAATTAGTGAAAATCGGTACGCAAAAGTGGATCGCATTTTTCTATACAGGCTTAGAAGCTTGGTTTGACTGGCGTCGCACAGGCATTCCGGCATTGCAGCCTTCTGTTGATAACCAAAATGAAGACCGCATTCCGGTGCGTTTCATTTATCCGATTATCGAACAAGGTTTGAATGGCGACAATCGAGCTGAAGCAGTGAACAGACAAGGTGCAGACGATATCAATACTAAAATGTGGTATTTGAAATAAACTAATAAGCTTCAAATATTCCAGAAGAAGCGGTACGTTTAGGTATCGCTTCTTTTTCTCATAAAATATGCTACAATGAATCCTGAAACCTACGTACAACAAGGCGATTCCAACGCGACTGCTAATCATCAAAACTTTCGGCAAGAACTAAGCGATGAAACCAAATTCTGGCTAGCAGAAGACGCCAAATACTTCTTCCACCAGGCACTTTCCACACCCGTGATGAATGCTTTAAGCCGAACCGAAGGCGCTTATATTTATGATTTGGAGGGTAATAAATACTTGGATTTGCACGGCAATAGCGTTCATAATATTGGCTTTAGCAATCCGCATGTGATGGAAGCAATCAAGCGTCAATTAGGTGAAAATCTTGCCTTTACGCCGCGCCGTTATACGAATATTCCTGTTGTAAAATTTGCTCAAAAGCTGGTGGAAGTAGCACCCAAAGCATTGACCCGCGTACTGCTTTGTCCTGGCGGCACTTCAGCGGTGGAAATGGCGTTGATTTTGGCAAAACAAATCACTGGCAAATGGAAAGTCATTTCTTTTTGGGATGACTATCATGGTACGACATTTCAGGCGGCAAGCGTTGGTGCAGTCGAACATTTTATGACAGGGAACGGGCCGATGGTACCTGGCACTTTTCAAGTAGAATTTCCAAATTATTATCGAAATCCCTGGGGCTTGGAAGACAAAGAAGCTATTGACGAACAGTACCTCCGTCAGATCGAAGTGATTTTGCAACGTCACCCCGATTTGGCTGCTATTATTGGCACAACCGTTTCCTCTACGCCCGTCGTTCCTACAAAATATTACTGGCAGCGCGTTTGGGATATTTGCAAAAAACATGATGCCTTACTCATTTTTGACGAAGTCGTTTGCGGCTTAGGGCGCACGGGTAAGCTATTTGCTTGCGAGCATTACCTTACACCAGACGTAGTCATACTGGGCAAATCCTTGGGTGGTGGGATCGTTCCATTAGCTGGAATTCTCACTCGTGAAGAATACAACGTGCTGCAACACAGATCAATAGGGCATTTTACGCATGAAAAAAATCCTCTAACCGCTTCGGCAGGATTGGCAACTTTGGAATACCTGGAGCAGCATCAATTGGTTGAAAACTCAGCGCAACTCGGTGCTTATTTATTGGATAAATTACTGGAATTGAAAGGTTTATATCCAATAATCGGACATGTAGAAGGTCAAGGATTGCATATTGCAATAGATATTGTAAAAGATCGTAATACAAAGGAACGCGCCTTCGATAAGGCGAATCATATTTTATTTCACGCGCTGCGTCGCGGCTTATCGTTCAAATTAATTGATGGCAATGTGATTACCATTCAACCTTCGTTGATTATAAATAAAGACGAAGCGGACTTTATCGTCCATATTTTACACGAAGCTTTAGCATTATTATAAACTTAAAGTATTTTATTATGCAAAAATTATTTATTTTATTCATTTTTATAATGGGCTTATCATTTTCATTGAATGCCCAAACGGATAAATTAAAAACAAAAAACGTAGTGATCATTACACTCGACGGCTTCCGTTGGCAGGAACTCTTTGGTGGCGTGGATTCTGTCTTGTTGAATGACAAAACCTTTACACCCGATCCAAAAGAATTAAATGAGCCTTTTTGGGCATCTACGGCAGAGGTACGTCGGCAAAAATTATTGCCTTTCTTCTGGAATACCATTGCAAAACAAGGGCAGCTCTATGGCAATCGCTGGAAAAATAATAAAGTAGATGTCACTAATCAAATGTGGTTTTCTTATCCTGGTTACAACGAGATTCTGAGCGGCTTTGCGGATGATGAACATATTACTTCCAATGATAAATTTAATAATCCCAACAAAACGGTTTTGGAGTTTATTAATAACCAGAAAGGTTTTAATAATAAAGTAGCGGCCTTTGGCTCTTGGGATGTATTTCCTTATATCATAAATACCGAACGCAGCAAAATACCCGTCAATGCTGGCTTTGAGCAAATAAAAAGCAATAATAAACTCAGCGAAAAAGAGAAATTATTATACGAATTACAAGAGCAAATTCCGGAAGAATGGTCATCCGTGCGCTTCGACGCCTTTACACATCATTTTGCTAAAGAATATATCATAAAAAATAAGCCTCGTGTAATTTATATTGCTTACGGCGAGACCGATGACTTTGCACATGATGGTGCATATAATGAATATATCAAATCGACACACCAAACGGACGCTTTTATTGCTGATTTATGGAATTTTACACAAAATCATTCTTTTTATAAAGATAAAACGACTTTTATTATTACCACCGATCATGGCAGAGGTACGCAACCGATTGAGAATTGGAAACACCATGGTCGTCAAATCCCAGATGCAGATCAAATCTGGATTGCTGTGCTTGGGCCGGATACGCCTGCATTGGGCGAAGTGACGACTACAACTCAATTATATCAGAATCAAGTAGCTAAAACAGCAGCGGCTTTGTTGGGTTTGGATTATAAAAATACAAAAGAAGTGGGGGCAGTTATTACATCCGCTTTAAAGAAATAATATCATGTTCCGACTCTTGCTTTTACATTTTACATTTATCATTTTACATTTTTCGGTTTCCCTTCGCGCACAACTACCGCCCTGGCAAGAAGGCTTTCTTGATATTCACCATATCAGCACGGGGCGCGGCAATGCTGCTTACCTTGTTTTTCCTGATGGAACAACCATATTGATTGATGCTGGCGACATTTCTGACACGCATCCGCGAACGCTCTCGCCGCGTAACAGCTCGCGCAAGCCCAATGCTTCCCCCCGCTCTGCTGCTGCCTGGATCGCCGATTACATCCGCCAATTTGCTCCTGTGAATCGCCCGCCAATACTTGATTATGCGATGATTACGCATTATCACGATGACCATTTTGGTGAATGGGATGAAAATCGTCCAACGGCTAAAAATGGCGCATATAAATTAACGGGCATTATGGAAGTGGGCGATCAAATTCCAATTAAAACATTGATTGACAGGGGTTTTGACTTTCCGATTGATTTAAAATCCAGGGATTTTCAGGAAAAAGAAGCAAAAGATGAATATCATATTGTGCAAACGCTTCAGGAATATTGGAAATTCATAGACTATCATTCAAATAATAGTGGATTGAAAAATGAGGTATTACAACCTGGCTCTAATCAACAAATTACACTTCAAAAAAACTCTAAAAGTTATCCCAATTTTCAAGTGCGCAATATCGCGGTGAACGGTCGTATTTGGACGGGATTCAAGGATGATGCGTTTTTTGAGTTGTTTAAACAAGGACAATATCCTGGCGAAAATCCTCTAAGTACTTGTATTAAAATTAGTTATGGTAAATTTGATTACTTCACCGGCGGCGACATTAGTGGCGTGAATGGTATAGGCGAAGGCGATATGAACAGCGTTGAAGCACAAATTGCTCCGGTGGTAGGTGCGGTGGATGTGGCTACATTGAATCATCATGGCAATCGAGATTCTCAAAGTCCATACTATGTGCGCACTTTGCGACCGCGCGTGTGGGTGCAGCAGCTTTGGTCGTCCGATCATCCTGGCGAGGAAGTGTTGCGGCGCATTACTTCTACCAATTTATATCCTGGTGAACGCGATTTATTTGCAACGGATATGCTGGAAGCCAATGAATTAGTGATTGGAGACAGGATTAAAAATTCTTATAAAAGTCGACACGGGCACATCGTGATTCGGGTATATGAACAAGGTTTAAAGTATAAAGTCTTCATTTTGAACGATGAATCGGAAAAACGCGAAGTAATTGCTGAGTTTGGCCCTTACGAATCAAGATAAATAAAAAAGGGAAACAGCTCGCGCCGTTTCCCTCGGTTTTCAAGTGTATATTTTCGATTTGAACTATTGGGCGTGTTTCACCACCGCTTCAAATGTTTCCGGGTGGTTCATCGCTAAATCCGCTAAAACCTTGCGGTTGAGCTGAATATCCTGCTGCTTCAATTGGTGCATCAGTTTGGAATAAGAAACACCGTGCATTCTGGATGCCGCATTGATTCTGGCGATCCACAATTTGCGGAAAGCGCGTTTTTTCAATTTGCGGTGCTCATAAGCATAACGCATCGCACGATCTACTGCATTTTTGGCTACCGTAAGCACATTTTTGCGCGCACCGAAGTAACCTTTTGCAGCTTTCAGAATCTTTTTGCGTCTTCTTTTAGACGCCACATGATTTACTGATCTTGGCATTATTACATCGTTTTAGTACAATACAGGGGTTCTTTTGTTGTAAGTTTCAAGTTTCAGGTTTGATGTTTCAGGTTTCGCAACTTTTAACTTCCAACCTTCAACCTCCAACTTCTAATCAATCGAACACTTTGATCCTGTATTCTCGTTAAAAAAATTACAGATTCAACATTTTCTTTACACGCTTCAGATCGGCATCATCCACAAACGCGTCCTGAGCCAGGTGGCGTTTGCGTTTTTTGGTCCGATTGCGCAACAAGTGCGAAGTGTTGGCATGGCGGTATTTGATTTTGCCGGAGCCAGTCACTTTGAAGCGTTTCTTTGCACTAGAGTGCGTCTTCATCTTTGGCATAATACTCGTGTTTTGAAACGGAATGCAAAGATAAGGAAATTCATTTTAAAAAAAAGAGTCCGGCGTAAAAAGTTGGATTAAAATTATCGCAAGACGAGCAGAATAGCCAAAGCCAACAGAATTGCTATCGCAATAATGATATAAAAACTGATATTGCTTTGCGATTTTTTGAAGAGCATTTCGATTAAGTCCAGCCAGCGATCTTTAAGTGGACGACCGATAGGCTCAAGCGCTAAGAATAAATAACCTTTGCCCCCGCTTTTTTTGAGGATAAAAAATTGCCCATCAAGATAAGTCAAGTCAAAAAGCTCCCCCTCTTCGCCATCTTTATCCATTATCATGAGTTTATTATTTTGATGGCGCCAGCTACCCACTTCTACTTCACCATCTACCGATTTAATATATTCACCTTCCCCATTAAAGAAATGTAAAATCAATTCATGGAAAGAATCATCATCTCGTATTTCCATCCAGGGGCGGGCAAGATAAAATTGTTCTTCCCGCAAGTCCTCGCTCCAGGCACGCACTTTGGGCAGGATGGCAGTGATATAGCCATCGAGCGAATCCGCTTCTGGCATTTCGGTTCTGAACAATTGCCCGGCACGGTCTAATATTTTGCTTTCCAAAATCGCTTAGTTTGGTGATAGGGTGATAAGTCAATAGGTTTAATCTTTTACAAAATTAAAGGGAAAGTTACAAAAATGAAATAAAATAAATAAATAAATGAACGGACACCGAAAATCACCTCATCACCCTATGCTCCCATTACCCTGTCACCCATTCTTCCATTCACTCCGTTTCTTAAAATATTTAGGATTGACAATCAATAAACCAAAAGATTCCCCATCTTCTTTGGTATGCTTGGCATGGTGCGTCCCGTGTGCGCGCAGGATGGCACGGGAATATTTACTGTCCAATTGTTTGAACCAATTAAATCGGCGATGAATATAAATATCATGTATTAAAAAGTAAATAAGTCCATAAATAGAAATGCCCACGCCTACAAAAAACAACCAGAAATAGCCAGGCACAGCACTACCCACGATGTAAGAAATCGCGCTTGGAATAGCAAACACCAGGAAAAACAAATCATTTTTTTCAAAAAAACCATGCTTTTCATGATGTGGCTTATGATGATCTTCGTGCCAAATCCATAACCAACCGTGCATCAGGTATTTATGAGCAGCCCAGGCCACGAATTCCATAAACCCGATAGTTGCCAATGTAATAATGATATAAAGTAGGATATTCATCTTTATAAGTCCTTGTTTTACAATATATTTAAGACCAAAAAGAAAATCACTTGCAAAATAAACAATGCAATAGCAACTTTGTTCCGAGCGTGCTTTTGTGTAATATTAAAAATACATAATAAAGGTAGCGCCACCAGGAACCAACCCATATAATTTCGCAAAGGAATAATATCATTTTCCCAAGACCAAAATCCTAAATCCATCGCCACCGGCTCGATTAATATATCCAGACCAACCATTAATAATGCTGCTAAAATTGAACGTATTAACCAGTGTTGATAGGGTAGGAGCGTATTAAAAATGACGCCTGAAGCATAAGTCAGAATGACCCAATTAACGCCGATTATCAGCGGTGTATCCCAGATTTTAATGCCCAAAACGCGACCGTATTCATAATTTCCAAATAATAAACCCGTCTGTACGCCAAACATTTCCGCAAAGAAACCAACTAAATAAGCAATTAATAAAAACCACATCATACTTTTATCCCAATTTGGATGAAAAGCCAACATGATACCCAATGAAATGAGCAAGTTGAATGGCGTAAGTAATGCAAAATCCTTGTGAATCGGCAGCGCAATTCCCAGAATACCAACGAGATATAAAATTGATAATACGCTAATTGCGAGTGTTTCCTTATTAAAATTTACCTTCTTTATAATTTTTGATTTTGTAATCATTCAATATTCATAATTTTATTTCAATATAATATCATCAATAATTTTCGCGGAAAGCAAAGCCAGCGGAATGCCGCCGCCCGGATGCACGCTACCGCCACAAAAATAAAGATTTTTGATACGCCTTGAAAAGTTGGGATGCCGCATGAATGCTGCCATACGGCTATTGCTGCTCGTGCCATAGAGCGCACCCAAATGCGAAGCCGTTTTGCTTTCAATGGTGCGTGGATCAAGGATTTCTTCGCATTCTATGAAGTCTTCAAGCTCAACTTTTAATATTCTATTTAATTTTGCAATAATATTTTTATGAGCTTCGGCAATCAATGAATCCCAATGCTGTCCTGAGTTATAAGGTACATTAATCATCGTGAACCAATTTTCGCAGCCCGCGGGCGCATCTTCCGGCGTGTATTTTGATGTGATATTTACATAAACGGTTGGATCATGATATATTTTGCCAGCTTCTAAATATTCGAACTCGCTTTTATAATGATTACTAAAAAAAATATTATGTAAATTCAAGTCTGGAAATTGCTTTTTAATACCCCAGTAAAAAATAAGTGCGGAGGTAGATTTCTGTTGATTAAGAATTCTTGTTGGTTGTTTCTCTTTGGTTAATAGTTTTTTATACGCATGAAAAATATCCATGTTACTGATAATTCGATCATAAAAGCGGGATTCATTATTTACTTTTAAACCGACAGCTTGTTTATTTTTTATAATTATTTCTTCCACTTTTGTATTAAAATAAAATTTCACACCCAGTTGCTTCGCTAAACTATAAATACTTTTTGTAATATTATACATCCCGTTTTTAGGATAAAATGCACCAAATCCGTATTCAAAATGCGGAATAATGCTCAATAAACCTGGCGCTTTGTAGGGATTGGAGCCGTTGTAAGTCGCGTAACGATTGAATAGTTGGACTAATTTTGGATCTTGTAAATAACGTTCGTTTACTTTATTCATCGAAGTAAATAAGTCGAGCGTCGGGATTTGTAAAATTGCTTTTGCTACATCCTTTGTAAACCAAGTATCCAGCCGATGTAATGATTTTTCAAGAAAAGTGCGACCTGTCAATTCATATTTTCTTTGGCTATCGACTAAAGTTTTTTGTAAAGAAGCAGGAACAATATTTAATTTTTCCCGGATTTCTTTAGCGAATGCTTCTTGATTCGCAAATGCGGTCAATCGGGTACCATCCTCCCAGAAATATTCGCAAATAATGGGCAATCGCTCGTACTGGAAATGTAATTTGGGCTCAAGCCCCGCGAGCATAAAGAGCTCGTCCACGTATTGCGGCATAGTAAATAAAGAGGGCCCCGCGTCAAAGCGATAGCCGTTGACTTCAATCTCAGAGAGTTTGCCGCCGGGATGAGGATTTGCTTCAAATACCTCCACTTCATAACCCCGACAGGCCATGCGCACCGCCGAGGCCAACCCTGCTATTCCCGCTCCGATGATTCCAATTTTCAAATGAAAAATTTTTGTTTCGTAACAAGAATAAAGCAAGAAGGTTTTAAAAAAAAGCGAAGTAAAGATTAATTAAATTTGATATAATTTTATACCCGCACACATTTTCTGATCGCTGAAATATTGTCAATCAGGATGTTACCTTGATGCGAAAAGCGACCATCTTTATAAAATGCTTCTATTAAAATGTAATTAATCGTGTTTTTGGATTTGAATTCTACTTTATAAGTCTCCCAATCGGTATGTTCGATCAATTTGCTTTCGAGCAATAATTGATTTTTCTGGCACTTGGTGGTGCCGCCCCAAATGCGGATTTTTAGAGCACCATTATAGCCGGCATAGGTGTCGGAATGCGCCAAATCAATGGTGAAATGATAGCAAGTGTCCACTTTGAGCGCTGTTTTCAGGCGTTGTCCGATGCTCTCAAAAGAGCCATCCTCGCGTGTGATCAATCCTACAAAGGTCTCACCCTCAGAGGCTTCCTGATACACGCCCCATACGCCGGGCAAGATGTCGGGTGTAGTGCCTTCTGCGCAAGGAAACCAGCCAACGGGCACGGTTGCATCCTGTGGAGTGCCTTCAAAAGAGGCATTATCAAGATAAACTGGATTATTTTGTAGGTTTGCAAATTGCAGCAAAATCATTAAAAGCAGTGCATTCATAGCAGATTGGATTTATTATGATAAAGATAAGGATTAGCGGCGATTCTTGTTCAAGAAAGGAATCAGATTAACCAAACCAAGAATCAACTTTATAAACGCTTCAAGTTTTCAACTTTAGTTATAACTTTGCCAGCATTAAAAAAAACTGTCAGAGAGCCTATTTTCATGTCTGTACCTCCAGAAAAAAGAACCGAGCGGCGCAAGCCCAACTATATTTACTCAATTGTAAGTGTGGCTTTGGTGCTGTTTTTGATCGGTTTCTTTGGCTTGGTGATGCTGCACGCGCAAAAACTGGTGAAGGCTTTTAAGGAAAGTATTTCGGTGATGGTGGAGCTACAGGATAGCGTGACAACGTTTCAGATTGATAATCTTGGGGTTTACTTGCGAGGCAGTGATTTTGCAAAGGAGGAATCCTTGCGATTTGTAAGCAGGGAGGAAGCAGCACAGCTGATGCGGGAAGATTTTGGCGACGATTTTTTGAAGCTGGGTTTACCCAATCCGTTCTTTGATGTGTACACTTCTAATGTCAAAGCAGCTTATTTACAAGCAGATAGCCTCGAAAGCCTGAGAGGCAGGATTAAAGCGCAATACCCTTTTGTTAGCGACGTTTTCTATCAGGAAAGTGTGGTAGATACGATTATCCGCAATATGCAGCAAATTGGTTATTTTGCTTTGTTTATGGGTATTTTCCTGATTTTTGTGGCGGCAGCTTTGATTTATAATACGATTCGGCTGGCTTTGTACGCTAATCGATTTTTGATAAAAAACATGGAATTGGTCGGCGCTTCGTGGGAATTTATTAGTCGGCCGTACTTGATGCGAAGCATTTTATATGGATTCATAAGTGGTATTTTGGCGGTAAGTGCCTTGATTTTATTGATGTTGTGGGCGCGTACGCAAATGCCCGACTTGCGCGAATTACAAGATTTAGCGAGCTTTGCCACGCTTTTTGCCGGACTGATTGTACTCGGAATTTTGATTAACACGGCAAGCACTTATTTCGTAGTAAGAAAATACTTGCAAATGCGGGTGGATGATCTTTATTAAGAAATGATATGGTGATGTAATGATATAGTGATAAAGTATTGGTTTCTAAAAGTTTATAAAGATAAAACAATGAGTCAACCGAAGAAGAAAGTAGTAGTAACTACAACTACCCAGGAAAAACAAAAAACCAACCGACCGACCCCGACAGCCTCGCGCACGCGTCAGGCAGCTAATGCACCTAAAGCAGAATTGCTTTTCACTCGCCAAAACTATATGTGGATGGGGATTGGCGTAGGTTTGATCGCGCTTGGTTTGATACTCATGTCGGGTGGGCAAATGCCGAGTCCCGATGTATGGGAGCCGGAGCGGATCTATGGCTTTCGCCGCACAGTGCTTGCGCCCATTGTGATTCTGGCAGGTTTGGTCGTAGAAATTTATGCTATTTTCAAAAAATAAATACAAATGTGGGATTCGAGATCTGAAGTCTGAAAACAAGGCTCATATTTCAAATTTCTCATCTCATATTTCATATTTCCAACATGGGATCAATCTTGAATGCCATTATCCTGGGCATTGTACAGGGGCTCACCGAATTCTTACCAGTAAGCAGTAGCGGGCATCTCGAATTGGCAAAGTATATTCTGGGCGAGGATAGCGTTGGGGAGGAAAGTCTTTTGATGACGGTTTCATTACACGTGGCGACCGCATTGGCAACGATTGTGGTCTTTCGGAAAGATATTGCCCAGATTTTTCGGGGACTTTTTCAATTCAAATGGAACGAAGAAACCCGGTTTTCTTTGAAAATTATTATATCTATGATTCCGGCGGCCTTGGTGGGGCTACTATTTGAAGAACAAATTGAACAATTATTTAATAAACAAATTTTATTGGTAGGCTTTGCGCTGCTGATTACCGGACTGTTGCTATACTTTGCCGATCGCGCAAAATTGACCAATAAACCCGTTGGTTTCTGGGATTCATTAATCGTGGGCATTGCGCAAGCGATTGCCATATTGCCAGGCATTTCACGATCAGGAGCGACGATTTCATCTTGCGTTTTATTAGGTATTGATCGGGAGCGGGCTGCACGGTTTTCTTTCTTGATGGTGGTGCCTTTGATCTTGGCTAAAATTGCTAAAGATTTATTGGATGGAGAAATTGCTTCCCAATCTTCAAGCGAGCTAATTCATTTATCGGCGGGCTTTATCGCTGCTTTTGTTACTGGTTTGTTTGCTTGTATCTGGATGATTCGATTGGTAAAACGTAGCAAGTTAACTTATTTTTCCATATATTGCTTTATGGTAGGCGTTATAGCCATTGCACTGGCATTGTTTAATAAAGGATAGTTTTAAATGAGCAAGGACGATCACCCTCGACCGAGGTATGATTTTTTAGGCGGAGCAACGCTTTTAGTAGATAAGCCTAAGGGTTGGACCTCATTTGACGTAGTGAATAAAATTCGCTACAAATTAAAGGAAGAACTAAAAGTCAAGAAAATAAAAGTCGGGCACGCTGGAACACTCGACCCAATGGCCACAGGGCTTCTTATTATTTGCACGGGGAAAGCGACCAAGCATCTCGCTGATTTTCAGAATCTTCCGAAAGAATATACCGGCACAATGACCTTAGGCGCGACCACGCCTTCTTATGATGCCGAAACAGAAATTGATCAGGAATTTCCTTTCCAACATATTACGGCTGATTTGCTGGAACAAACCCGGCAAAAATTTATTGGGCATCTCGAACAGATTCCACCGATATTTTCAGCGATCAAAGTGGACGGGCAACCTTTGTACAAAAAGCGCGCAAAGGCGAAACCATTAAGATCGAGCCACGGCTGGTACATATTTATGAATTTGAATTGACCAGAATAGCATTGCCAGAAGTTGACTTTCGCGTGGCCTGCAGCAAAGGTACATATATTCGTTCCTTAGCATATGATTTCGGACAAGCCCTGGATAGTGGTGCTTATCTTTCTGCTTTGTGCCGCACGAAAGTTGGTCATTTCAAGCTCGAAGATGCCTGGAATATAGAAGATTTGGTGGATTATATCGAGGAATACGCAGGAGCAGTAGGCAGTGGTTTTTAATTTGCAAAGCGAATAATAACTTCTACTTTTTGTTGTAATAAGGCATTCAAAGAGCGCAAGTTTTTACCAATATTCAAATCGCCTTTTGTTTTAGAATTGATTTGTGAATCACCCAGGGCTTCTTCTGTTATTTTTAATCGACCAGATTCTAAATAAGGCCGCAATTCTCCTTTATTATAATTAAGTAAAGAATTTTTTACAGAGCTGATTCTTCGGGCGGACAGGATGCGACTATACGCGCTTGAGCCATCAGAGGAAGCGTGCCCGCGCAGCGTGATTTCCACTTGTCCTTTGGTGTTGCGCAAATAGTTGAGGGTAGTCTCTAAAGTCTCGTTGAAGCGATTGTAATTATCTTGCACCTCATTGGAGAAAAAATCGTCGATTCGCCTGCGATCTAATACTGGCGCTTGTTGAGTGGCATCGGATGAAACATATTGCTCTTTTTTGCTAAATAAATCAGCAAACAAGCGGCTGTAATTATCATCTGTAGTAGTAGCTTGATTATTGGCATCGGGGGCATCCATATCAAAATAAAGTTCAATTGGCTCGATATTTTCGCTCATTTTCACCTGTTCCACCGACTTTTGCTGAATATAAGCGCTCTCTGGCGGGCAGCTGCGAATGCAACGGCCTTCTTTGTTAATAATAAACGTAAAGCGTTGACCTTCTAATAGTTGGATGACTTCGGCTTCACCTTTGCTAAAATCGCTGGCGCCTTCATAAATAAAGGAAATAGAGATATTTCCATTTCGATCCAGATAACCGTAACGTTCTTTGGCTGCCAGAATTCGACCGTCTCGCTGGAAACCCAATACCCGATATTCCACTGGAATGATTTCTTTACCTTGTTCATTCACATATCCCATTTGTAAACCTAGCTTGCTGAGAATTTGCACCCGATACAAACCGCTGGAAGGGTCGAGTTCAATATTATTATATCGTGCTGGAAGAATCGTTTTACCAGAAGGAGTTTGTAATCCTTTTAAGCCATTTTTGGATGTGAAAATTTCAGGACCTTCCGACTTGGATTGCAATCTTTCAAGCGCAATCGGACGTAACGGATCTTGGATTAGCAGGTTTTCAGTACGCGCAGCGTAGCCTTCAGCAGAAAATTCTATACGTATAGTGCTGTCTGCCAACTCAATAGGTAGTGTCAGGGTATAGCTTCCGTTCCTTGCAGTTTTTGTGGTTATATTTCCATTCAATGCTTTAACCGTCACATTGGCGATTGGTCGCTTGCTATCATTTTCTATTACTTGCCCCCGGAAACTTTCTTCTACTGGCGCAGCTGGCGGTCCTTCTGTACAAGTTTTTGTATTGCCAAATAAAAATCATATCCTACGCCTTGAGTACCAGAGATATATAACTGGCTGCCGCGTTTGAAATTCTCACAACCCGCTGCTGCCAGGGAATCTGAAATTCGATTCCATTCCTGATATTTTAATAGGGTAGAAGAGATACCAATATTATTGCTTTCTTGTTGTTGCGGAAGCGTTTCTTCTTTCTCCAATTCGAACCGGATAGAATCCTGGAAGTGTTGCCAGGTATTATAAAAACGAACGCCAGCATTATAATAATATACGGATAGATTGCGCAAAAAGGAAGTCGTATCCACCGACACCGAGCGCATGGCCTCGGTCAATGGTGTGTCTTTGGTAGCACCAGGCTTCATTTCCATCATGCCGGTGGAATAATGATTTTGTCGAGCATAATTCAATAAACTATCTGCAGCTACGAGATTTTGTTGGGCGATAGATTCACGGATTTGATATTCGTAATACAATAGATAATCAGTTACTTGTGTCAAACAAAGTTCCATGCCTTGGTAAGGAATCTTTTCTCCGCGGCATAGCTCGTATTTCGGATTGAAAAACAATACGGTCATCGTCAGCAATACCCATAAAGGCAAAGCCCAAACCCAATCCCTCAAGCCGAAAAAAGCGTCGCCACGATTAAAAATGCGCTTTTTCCAATTTTCAGGTGCTTCAAAATCAAGGCGACTACGCTCGCGGTTCAAGTATTTGAAAACCACAGCGTCCAGGTCGTGCCCGGCCGCATAATAATTGGTCAATTCTTCTTCCAATTCGCGGCGGCGGCTGCGATTTTGTGTAAAGCGCCATTCGTTACCAGCTGTATTAATGCGGTATTCATCGAAAGCTACCGAGTCGGAATTTGGTTTTGGCGCGTGTTCAAACAGCCAATGCAAACGCTGTCGGATATGTTGCTCTAAGCCTTGCTTTTCAAGATAATCCAGTAATTCTTCCCTGGCGGCATCAGGAATTTCACCTTCTATAAACCAGGGTAATTGAGTCAGTTTTAATAAATTTTCCAGGGTTAATAAAGAATCACCATCGTTTGAAAACTCACGCCCCAGAAACAAAGTAATGTCCCACTGCAATTGCGGATACACTGCACAAGCAGCAATCCATTGGATCCTCCGTTCATCGTAGTGCTTTCGCAAAGTGCTGATGATATCGCCTTCCACTTCAATCGGACGCCACTGCGCATCTTCGAGGCGAGGAATCAATTCTTGTGGGCTGCGAGGTTCTATATTGCTAAATTCTTCAAGCGTAGCTGCCAGACTTTCAATAGAAGCAGGCATAAAGTAAAAATGTTCCGCCAGATAATTTTCGCGCCGATCCCAATTAGCGATAGGTTTGGGGGTAAACAAAGCGCGTTCGCGCCAGCTAGTGAAAATGCTTGCCCATTTTGACAGTTTACCCGAATCCGGACTTAATAATTCGTAGCCATTACCAATGATAAACAATCGTGCATCGCCAAATCGATGTTGCAATTCCTTGATATTGAGTCCATTCGGATATCTTCGATTGAAACAAAGTCGCGGATCGCCATTGTAAAAAAATCGCACTACGTTGACTTCATTCAACTTAAAAGCTTGATACAGCTCATCGAACAATCGAGCGCGATGATCATTTAAACCATGACGGTCAATTAATAATAAATATTCCGGTGGACTTGTTTGCTGCTTGAATTGAAAATCCACTCGGCCAGCGCTGCGCACTGTGGCTTCCACCGTTCTTGGAATGTCTAATTTGTAAGCATCATCCAGGCGGCGGCGGCGCAATTGATTCAACACAATCCTGGCACTATCGCCAAAAATCAATTCTTCCGCTTGTTCTGATTGAATATTCCAAATATAAGGCGGTTTGTCACGTTGCTCCAATTGAGCAACTAAGCGTCGGCGCTTGCGCTCGCGCCATTGCGCGATTGACCAAAGAATCGCACCGAATAAGCTGATAATCAGTAATTTGAGCCACCAGGCGTTTTTTCGATAGAATTCAGCTTTCTTTTGCTGATCAAGATCAATTTGCAATTCGGAAATATCACGCGGGAATGGAATTGACATGGTATCCAACTGTGCAATTGCAGTTTTTTCAGCAACGCTTTCTGTATCGGGTTCAGCCGGAGGATCGTATTGCAATACAAAATAAGTAGTATCTGTAATAATCTGATAATGAGCTAAAACGCAAATATAATCGCGGATAGACTGACTGAAAGAATCCTTAGCGACCAACGTAAAATTGCCAATGCTATCCACAAAAAAGCTACCAAAATTAGCGCTCGTGTCAGCCGTTGAGCCATCGCAAAGCGTTACATTCAGAAGACTATCCTTTTCCAAAGGAATTGCCAGTGTCGTGGTGCCTCCGGGCTCTATTTTTACAGTAACATATTCGGTAGTGGCTTGAATATCGGGCAAAATTTGTCGTTTTAATAATTGGCCTATGGCAACCATTACTGTTAGTAATAATATATAAGCAACACGTTGCCACCATTTTGGAAGCGCCTGAAAAGCAAAATAGATAGCACCTCCTGCTAATGCTATCAATAACAAAAAGGTCGGATTGCCCCACCATTTAAAGATATTCCAATCCAGGATATAGCCAGCCCAGGCAGCCAAAAAAACAAAGAGTATGACGATTACATCGCGCCAGATTTCTACATCTTTTGATTTTTTTGTTTTTGATTTTTCGGTTGGTTGCTCCAATTGGCGTACTCGCTGCAAACTAAGATCAAATAATTCATAAAATCGCAGTTGATCCTGGCGGTTGGTAGCAATAATAGGGCAAAGCAGTGTTTTCAAGGATTCTAACGAAAGATCATCAGGCAGTTTTGATAATAATTCCTGCAATTGCAAATGCTTGCCCGTGCCAATAATGAAGCCATCCGCCTCCAATGTGGAAATCAGATCAGAAAGAAAATGGTATTTAGTAGTTTCTGGCATCTGGATTCTAGTTACTGGATTCTGGCTGCCTGATGCTTGTTGCCAATTACGTGTTTTTATTATTTTCGCGTAATATTTTTAGAAAAGTATTTAATTTTTTACCCAATAATATTATTTTGTTGCGTAATGATTCATATAAATCTTTATCGGTTAATGAATTGGTTTCGTACAGTGTTTCCAAGTGATCCAGGGTTTCATCGTTAGAAGAAAGAGCATAGACCATAAATTTTATGTAATCCGCTTCATATTGTCTTCTGCCGTAGCCCTCTACAATATTAGCTCGAACGGATTTTGATGACCTCCTGATTTGACTCCCTGATTCATACAATTCAAATTTAGGTAATTTTTCAAGCGTCATTTTATGTATTTCAATGCTTATTTCTCTAGCTAATTGCCAGATATTCTGATTTTTATAACTCATATGTAAATTTGTTTTAATAACTAAAGTTCGCTTTCACTTTATTTCTTATACTATATACTGGCAGAAACCAGCATCCAGAAACAAGAAGCCAGCATCTACTTCAAGGTCTCTTGCAATACGATCAAATCTTCCTTGGTTTTGGCTAAAACAGAATAACTCAGTCTAAGTTCTTGTTTTTCGGAAGCGTTTAAACAACCGATATTATCTAATTTATTTGGATCAAAATCAAGTTTTTTCAACAGCATTGTCCAGAAAATCAATTCGGCAGTAGCCGGTAATTTCTTCAATTTCAGGTCTTTACTATTGCGAACATTCTCAAAATGTCGGATCACGGGTTGCAATTGCGATGGGCTGTAGCCTTCTACTTTTCCACTTACGATTTCGAGTAAAGCGCCCGCATCCGGGAATGGAATATGAAAATACACCACCCGTCGCAGGAAAGGATCGGGCAAATTTTTCTCTGAATTACTCGTGATAATGATAATCGGTCGATTCTCCATTTTGGTTTTGTAAGTCTTGCCAATTTCCGGCACGGAGAATTCCAAATCTTCAATAGCTGCCAGCACGTCGTTTGGCAAATCGCGCGGCGCCTTGTCTATTTCATCAATCAGCACGATCTGGCGCTTATCGGAGCGAATCGCTGCACCCAGGCCCACGTAACGGATAAACCGAGATTCAAGTTCGTCAGGACTCAGTATTTCCGGGTTGTTTTGGCTGTATTGAAAATGCGATAAGGCATCGTATTTATAAAAAAGTTCGCTGGCTGTAGAAGTCGTTTGCGCATTGAAAGTCAAAGGCCTACCCAATTTAAAAAACCAAGAAATATGGTGTGCCAATTGGGTTTTGCCGGTGCCTGGTTCGCCGGTGAGCAATAGAGGTTGTCCCAGCGCCAATGCTACGTTCACCGCATCCACCAATTCCTGAGCAGGCTTGTACAAAGAAGGGTCGCTCAGCTTTGCATTGTATTCAAAAGAAGGGACTTCGCGTTGACCGCCATCCTTGGAATATAAATTGAAACTCATTTTTTAAATTATATCTGATATTACGATTTATTACATAAATATTTATCGGGTGTAATAAAATTATTATCTAATTGCAACTTTATAAACGACTTCCTGAAAGCGTTCAATATCCGTCATATCCAGTGTTTTGTTGCGTTCAAATTTCGACTTTTTATCATCCGGCAATCCAGCGATAATAAGTTTAATAATATCTTCAATTTTGGCTTCGTTCTGTTCGCCCAGTTCCCTTATCCAGTCTGCTACCAACTCCGTTTCGATCGGTGTAAGTTGATTGATTAACGAACAACGCTGCTCATTTCTGCTAATCAAGGACTGAATACCGTCCACAATTTTTTTCTCTCCAGCCGGAAGCGGGTCTATATGTACATCGCGAATGAAAACGGCAAAGAAAAACATAAAAGTAGGTACCGCTTCATGGGTATTGCTGAACACATCCATGATCCATTGCAAATAATCTTTCATTAGGGACTCTTCCCATTTGCTGGCATTAATGTCGAAAACCGTTGCAACGTATTGATATTCAAGCTTTGGCAATCCGGTTTTGATATAATCTTCAAACATCGTTTCCGAATCAGTCAGACCAAATCGACGCGCAAAATATTTTTTGAACTCACGCTGCGAATTGCGCAAATTCCTTCCCAAAGGCAGGTCTTCCACTTTTACGCGGCGGCTCTCCTGTTGGCGTACGTAGTTGATCGCATCCACATTTTCTTCCAATTCTTCGATGACCAATTCATAAATCATGCGCTCGGCAAAGCTGTTCGGTTGCTGCGTTGGGCAGGCCAGCACAAAATAAAATTGAAAGGGATTCTTACGTTCTGTATTATCATCAAATGCATCCCAGAAACGATTACGTGGCGGCAAGCGATCTACATTTACCAGGAATAGCTCCCCGACCTTGGAATTCATATCAATAGAAAGCTCCCGGATTTTTTGTTCCAAAAGACTGTTTGCTGATAAGGCGCTAAGACCATAAGCACTTTCGATACCTTTTTTTAACTCGGCGATTTCACTTTCTAATTGAGCGATTTGTTGTTCAAGCGTGAATTTTAAATTCGGATCTGACTGGATAGCATAGGCTTCACGCAACGCATTGATGCGCTGGGTAGAAATCTCTAATTGTTTTTTCAAGCCGTCCAGTTCGGATGCCATGGTTTTTGAAGTTGGAGATATACGAAGCGCGAAGTTGGGAGTGCAAAGTACGATTTCTAACCTCGTACTTCCAACCTCGTACCTCGTACTTCGTCAAATGCCTAATTTTGCTTTTATCTCATCCACTTTTTGTTGCGTCTCTTCTATCTGCATATCCAGAGTAAACCGTTGAGAAGGGTCATTTATTACTGCTTGCTGTTGTAAAAAAAAGTTAAGTTTTTTTAGCAATATGTTAAGTTGTGATTCTAAGCCTTTTCTCTCCAATTCCGAGATTGTGACTTTAACCTGCTGATCATTTCCATTATTCACGACTACCGGCGTACCGCTTGCTTTTAAAGCATCTGGTTTCAAATCATCTTCTTCCAATTTATCAACTGTATCTTGAAGTGCCACTCGAATTCGATTATAAGTGCGATTAGCAAAGTCGGGTTCACTGAGCCCCATATTTTCCTGCTTTTTCATGCCATTGTATTGCCCTTGCAGGTTAATCAGCAAATTGGTTACACTGGAATTATCATCAATTGTATTATAAAATAACTCAAAAGCTTCGCCGAGGTCATTGGCCAAGGCCTTTTTCAGCGTTTTTTTCAGTTCACTCAATGATGCCATAGGTTGCAACGTGGGTTTATGTGGTATTTCTTTAATGGGTTCTTCCGGTTTTACAACATCGACGCCGCCTCGCTCAGTTCCTTCGGGTTGTACAATCACTTTTTCTTCAAAAACAGTATCAGCGTACTTTTTCAAGCGAAACATAAATTCGCCACCTCGGTGGCCTACATCGCGCATCGGCTCGCCTGCGTGGCGTTTGCTTCGCATTAAAGCCAACATTTTGAATTACCAGATTACAAAATCGGATACGCGAAGCCGAGGATCTTTATTATTCTTCAACCACCAGAGTACGGCATCTGCAAAAGGACTATTGTCGCCAGGCTGCCCATCTGCAACGACTTCATCTCGGCCAGCAGTCAATAGCCAGCGCGAAGGGATGCTCTCCAAACGGTCTCTAAAATCAGACACCGCACCTCTTTCTGTAAACAAAGCGCCCGAAAAACAAGAATCCGCGATGATAAAAGTATGAAACGCTTTGATCGCTTTGATATATTTAGTCAAGATGCTGAATGAAATATAAGTACCCGCAGGGTTTTTTGGATTGCCATCGTAGGGTATCCAGAATCCTTCACCAATGTTTTTTTTCAATTCGCCATGCCCGGAGTAATAAATCAATAATTTATCTTCTTCGGTCATCAATTCTGAAAGTTTATCTAAAGTAGTGAAGATATTTTCCTGGGTTGCCTCTTGATTAAAAAGCGTGAATAAGAATTTAGAATCCTTAGAAAATTGATATTTTTTGGTCAAAAGTTCCAGAATATCCTTAGCGTCTTTGACCGCATTATATAGGCGAGGCTGGTGCTTATATTCATCAATCCCAATGATAAACAGATAGTTCTTTCCTTTTGGCAAGGCGTTTTGGGGCGCTTGTTCATTTGTTTTTCTACCAGCTCTGGTGGTTTTTTTAGGCATGGGTTTAGTGTTGTTTGTTGGGTTATTTTTATTGATTATTAACCACTTACCATTGAATATTTGGTAAGATATTAAAAATCAAAAACCATTCTTACTTTGGAATAGGTATTTTTTCATAATAACAAATCGACAATAAGAATAATTACAAGCATCAAATATATTTTTTGTTAACTAAAAAACAAAACGGTAATTTAATTTGAAAGTTACAAGTGAGGTTCAAGTTTAAGATTAAACCTTACCTTTGCGTGTTGTCTCAAGTCAAATAATACCAATGCTAATAAAAAGCCTACGATCAATACAAACTCGATTAGTTGCTTTTCAATTGGTTAAATCTTCCGACTTCCGACTTCGTACTTCTAACTTGTTATAAATGTCAGATATAGGAAAAACAGTAGGTGTAATCGGTGCAGGTAGTTTTGGTACGGCTATTTCAAATTTGTTGGCGCATAATGTGGACGTGCTGCTCTATACGCGTCGAGCGGATGTGCTGGAAACGATTCGCCAAACGCATCGCAATTTTGGAGTGGAAATATCGCCTCGAGTACAACTTACCAATGACATTCAGGAAGTGGCAGAAAACTGCACCCTTTTATTTCCCATAGTGCCGGCTGCTAATTTCCGTCGGCTCATGCAGAAATTAGGCCCGCACTTACGACCTTATCATATTTTGATACACGGTACCAAAGGCTTTGACGTGCAAGGATTTGAAAACGGAAAATCGGAAGAAAATGCGGTGCTTCGCCGCGAGCACGTGAGCACTATGAGCGAAGTGATTTTGCAAGAGAGCGTAGTGGTAAGGGTTGGATGTCTTTCGGGCCCGAATCTAGCTACCGAAATCATGGAAGGACAACCTACGGCGACGGTGATCGGCAGTAAATTCAATGAGGTGATTCGCGCCGGGCAGGCAGCATTGGATAGTAAACATTTTCATGTGTTTGGTTCTTATGATATCCTTGGCGCAGAATTGGCAGGTGCTTTGAAGAATATTGTAGCTATTGGCTCCGGGATTTTACGAGGTAAAGGACTGGGAAAGAATATGCAGGCAATGCTCATTACACGCGGCTTGACCGAAATGATTTACTACGGCAAGGCAATGGGCGCTACGCCAAGTGCGTTTTTTGGTACGGCGGGCATCGGCGATTTGGTGGCCACGGCTACCAGCAAGCATAGCCGCAATTTTACATTTGGCTATCGCTTAGGAAAAGGAGAAGATCATGAGACTATTTTAGCATCCATGCCCGAAGTGCCGGAAGGTGTTGGTACACTGCGTATTGCGCGTCAATTAGCGAATTATTATAAATTGCGTGTGCCAATTACACAAATGATTTATAATATTGTGTTCAAAAAAATGGATGTGGATAAGGCAATTGATTTCTTAATGACTTATCCTTATGATATTGATGTGGATTTTATTTAGTGATGTGGTGATATAGTGATATGGTGTATAATAAGTATTAAAATTATTACATTGTTTTGTCTTTTAAATTATAATATAGAATTGTATGAATTCTTTCTTCAAAAAAGCACTGACCCATTTAATCGTTGTACTCGTATTGCTTGGAATAACGGCGATTTATTTTTCACCGCAGCTGAATGGTAAGGTAGTACAATCGAGCGATATTACACAATACCTGGGAATGTCGCAGGAAGTGCGCGAATTCAAAGAAAAAACAGGCGAAACCTCGCTCTGGACGAACGCTATGTTTGGCGGGATGCCAACGTATCAGATCAACACCATTCAGGATGGAAATAACCTAAGATTTGTTGATCGACTATCCACTTTGGGTATTAACGAACCTATCGGCCGATTCTTTGCAGGTATGGTCGGATTTTATATCCTTATGATAGTCTTAGGCGTGAATCCTTTGCTGGGAGCGGTTGGCGCCGTGGCATTCGGATTTTCTACAAATAATTTTATTTTATATGCGACAGGACATATTACAAAATTAGTTACTATTACATACTTGCCGTTGATCGCAGCCGGTATGCTGTTAGCCTTTCGGAAAAAATATTTAATTGGTGGCGTACTATTCGCTTTGGGGATGGGCTTGGACATCATGGCGAACCACGTGCAAATGACTTATTATTTTGCTTTGACGCTTGTGATTTTTGGGATCGCGCAGTTGGTGTATAGCATTCGCAAAGGCGAAATCCTTGATTTTGCTAAAGCGGCTGGGGTATTGATTTTGGCAGGATTGATAGGTGTTGGCTCGGCAGCTTCCAATTTATTGGTGACGTATGAATATGCGCAAGATACGATGCGTGGCAAGCCCATTTTGCAGAAGGAAGCAACTGTCGCTGATGCCCAAAGCAGCAGTGAAGTGGAAGGTCTGGACTGGGAATATGCGATGCAATGGAGCAATGGCACGATTGATTTATTTTCTTCATTTATTCCTGGCGTGGCAGGTGGCGGTTCGCAAGAACCTGTAGGTGAGAACTCAGCGTTTCGGCAGGAATTGACCAAATTGGGCTATCGTGTCCCTGCTGATCTAAGCGCGCCTTTGTATTGGGGCGACTTGCCTTTCACAAGCGGGCCGAATTATTTTGGCGCTATCGTCATGTTTTTCTTTTTAATGGGATTAATTTTAGTGAAAGCGCCCGGCAAAATGGTGGTTGGGTATAGGTACCTTATTGACTTTTATGTTGTCGATGGGCGATAATTTGGCATGGTTTAATAAACCTATTTTTGATTATTTACCTTTATATAATAAATTCCGAACACCTAATTCTATTCTAAGTGTGACGGCATTCCTGGTGCCGATGCTTGGTTTACTGGCTGTAAATGAAATCTTTAAAAAAGATGCTGATAAAAAAACAATTCTGCGGGCTGTTTACATTTCGGGTGGTATTTTAGGTGCGATCGCCTTGTTTTTTATGCTTTTCGGGCCTTCGTTTTTTGATTTTACATCCGCCAGCGACCAACAATATGTGCAAAATTATAAAATCAGCGCTGATGCTTTGCCTTCTGATCGTAAAGCGCTGATGCGCAGTGATGCTTTTCGTTCTTTGGTTTTGGTCTTATTGAGTGCAGGTTTGGTTTGGGCCTTTTTACAAAAATGGGTGCAAAAAAATATAGTAATTATTGGGATTGGCATATTAGTATTGTTTGATATGTGGACGGCTGGCAGACGTTATTTCAATGATAATAATTTTGTAACAAAAACCAATGCAGAAGCTGCATTTACGCCACGCGCGGTCGATGAATTGATCAAAAAAGACGCCGACCCGAACTTCCGCGTACTCGATTTGTCGGAAAGTACTTTCCAATCCTCATTTACTTCTTATTTCCATAAATCTATTGGTGGCTATCATGCTGCGAAACTGCAACGTTATCAGGATATTATAGATCGCCAGATCAGCAAGAACAACGAGCGGGTGCTGAATATGCTCAACACCAAATATTATATTGTAAATGGCCAAGATGGACAGCCGGAGATGCAAATCAATATGGGCGCTTTGGGTAATGCCTGGTTTGTGAACAGCACGCGCATGGTGGATACGCCTAATCAAGAAATTGATGCTTTAAGCGATTTTGACCCTGCTAATGAGGCTATTGTGCATAAAGAATTTTCTCAATATTTAGTTGATTTAAAATTACAACGTGACTCTGCTGCCACGATTACTTTGACAACATACGAACCGAATCATTTGACCTATCAAAGCAATGCAAGTAGTGAGCAACTGGCGGTTTTCTCTGAAATCTGGTACGGGCCAAATAAAGGTTGGCAAGCTTATGTAGATGGAAATCCAGTGGAACACATTCGAGTAAACTATATTTTGCGGGCGATGCGCGTGCCGGCCGGGCAGCATAAAATCGAATTTATCTTTGCCCCCAAGACTTACGAACGTGGCAAGCTCCTTTCGACGATATTTTCTTCGTTTGTTTTGCTGGGATTATTAGGCGTAGTTGGGTTTTATGGTTATCAATCCTATCAAAAGGCACAAAATGAACCAAAGCCAACACCGCCTGCTCCTGTAGAGAAAGCGAAAGCAAATACAAGGGCAACACCATCAAAACCTATTGCGAGAACCAGAAAAAAGAAATAAGACCATGATTGATTTTCTTGATATATCAGAATTTAGTAAACTATAAATGCATCATTATTAATTAATAAAATAGTATAAGATTACCGGGATGCCTCCAGCGCCATCCAGCATTGCAGTTATTATTCCTTATCGCTTCGTGCCGCCGCAGAATGGCGGCCAACATGCGGCTTTTGGCTTTTGTGAAGCTTTAGCTCAAGAACGGGATACGGTCGTTATTTCTACTACTAATAATATTAAAGATAAGCTGCCTTTTCGATTGGAATTATTATTTTCGGATCGTTTTTATAAATATTTCAATCCGTTGATAATCTTTCGATTATGGCGATTCTTTTATAAAGAAAATATCAAAACCTGCATTATTCAGCAGCCATTTTTTGGATTGATTGCCTTGCCTGTTTGTAGAATGCTTAGAATTCGATTTATTGTATATGTTCATAATATTGAATTTCAACGATTTAAAACGATTGGTAAATGGTGGTGGCGATTATTATATCCGATTGAACGAATTATTTATCGCGCTGCCGATTATTTACTTTTTATTTCATCGGATGATTTGAAAGCGGCTATTCCCATTTTTAAACTTGATCCTGAAAAATGTGCGCCAATGCCTTATGGCACGCGGCTGAGCGAAATGCCGGACGATCATGAAGAAGCACATCAAGTCATTATAAAAAGACATCATTATAATAAAGAAGAATTATTAATTCTTTTTTTCGGGCCGCAGTCGTATCAACCCAATCTTGATGCGGTAGAGCGTATTATATATCATATTAATCCTATTTTATTACAAAAAGCTGATTTTAGGTATCGTATTTTGATTTGTGGCGGCGGTTTGCCGGAACATTATAAAAAACTTGCTGATTATAAAATTCAACGCGTTGATTATCTTGGATTTGTGGAAAATATTGATATGTATATTAAAGCAGCAGATATTGTATTAAATCCAATAAATACTGGCGGCGGCGTAAAAACAAAAGTAATCGAAGCGATTGCTTTGGGCACAACGGTCATTTCTTCGCGTACCGGCGCGAAAGGTATTGATGCGAAGGCTTGTGGAGAAAAATTAATAATTGTAGAAGATGAAGATAATCAGGCTTTTGTGGAAAGTATTATAAAATTATATCAGCAAAATGTAAAGGAAGTACCCACAGCATTTTATCAGATTTATTCGTGGAAAAATAATATTCAACGAATGCTTGACAAATTTTAAATAAGTGTAATTTATTGATTAAGAAGATTTTCTGGTAAAAATTTCGGTTTGTAAATTAATCGTCTTAAACTCTACAGGTTTTTTCTTGGACTCAATCAAATCCAGCAGCAATCCTGCCGCGGTTTTCCCCATTTCAAATGCTGGTTGCACCACCGTACTCAGTGCAGGCGACAATAGATGCGCCGCGTGAATATTCGTAAAGCCAATAATAGCAACCTCTTCAGGGATTTTTATATTCAAATCATGCAAAGCTTCGAGGCAGCCCAAAGCCAATCGGTCGCTCGCGGTGAAGAATGCATCCGGCTTCGGATTGAGATGTAGCAAGGCCTCCACGCTTTCTCGCACATAGTTACTATCGAACGCCTTACTATAATGAACCAGCTTTTCGTCAAACGGAATGCCATATTTTTCAAGCGCTGCGCGGTAGCCGGCGAGTCTTTCTTTGGAAATATACACAAATTCTGAACTGGTAAGATGTGCAATGCGACGCCGGCCTGATGAAATCAGGTGTTCCGTGGCCTGGAATGCGCCTGTAAAATTATCAGCAACAACTTTATGCGTATTAATCTCATCCGAAACGCGATCAAACATAACAACCGGGAGACCTTGTTCGTGCAATTCTTTCAAATGCGATATGTCTGAAGTTTGATTAGAGGCAGAAATTAATAGCCCATCCACGCGGCGTGCCACAATATGCCCGACGTTGGCGACTTCTCGCTCGTACGATTCATTACTTTGGAAAATCATTACATGATAGCCGCGTTTGTAAGCTGTTTCTTCAATTCCATTGATCGCTTGTGAAAAATAATGATTGGCAATCTCCGGCACAATGACACCGATGGCCCAGCTTTTGTTTTCGCGCAAACTCAAGGCGATCGGATTTGGCCGATAGTTCATTTTCTCCGCATATTGTAATACCAATTGCTTCGTTTCCGGGTTGATTTCATAACTATCACGCAGGGCTCGTGAAACCGTGGATGTAGAAAGATTTAATGCTTTGGCGATATCTTTAATGGTGATGGTATGCAAATGAATATTTGATTTTAGTTTGGTTTTTAGAATAAAATTTTGGCTTCTCAATGCTCCAAGCAAGACTTACCCATTTAAAATTACTCATTTTATAAAAATATTCCAACCCTTCATTTAAAAATATCCAAATAAGCATTACCGGGAACGTTCCCGATAACGATTGCGTAACTTTTTTTCCAAACTTATTAGAATCATCTAATATGCTATCCTAATTTTAGTGTTGTCAAAGGTTTATTCTCAAAATAAAATTTTAAAACAACCAAAGAAATTTTATATGAATGTTTCCGCGCTTTTTGATTTAAATGGTAAAGTAGCCTTAGTGACCGGCTGCAATCGAGGTATTGGCAAGGGAATGGCGCTTGCTTTAGCAGAAGCGGGAGCAGATATTATCGGCGTTTCTTCTTCGATTGCTTTGCAAGGCAGTGATATTGAACAGGAAATCAAGGATTTAGGCAAAAACTTTAAAGCATATCAGGCAGATTTTTCCAATCGGGAAAGTTTATACCAATTCATAAAAACCGTTACAACGGACTTTCCAAACATTGATATTTTGATCAATAATGCGGGGATGATTTTGCGGACGCCGGCTGCGGATCATAGCGACGAATATTGGGATAAAGTGTTGACAGTCAATCTCGATGCGCCATTTATTCTTGCTCGAGAAATCGGCAAAAGAATGGTAGAACGCGGTTCGGGCAAAATCATTTTTACGGCTTCGCTTTTAACTTTCCAAGGTGGCATCACGGTGCCGGGGTACGCTGCGAGCAAAGGCGCAATTGGCAGTTTGGTCAAAGCTTTGGCAAATGAATGGGCAGGTAAGGGTTTGAATGTCAATGCTATAGCTCCCGGCTACATCGCTACGGATAATACAGAAGCGCTACGTAATGATCCTGTCAGAAGCAAATCTATTTTAGATAGAATTCCTGCCGGACGTTGGGGTGAACCCAATGATTTCAAGGGCGCTACGGTTTTTCTGGCTTCAGCAGCTTCTGATTATGTGCACGGCACAATTTTGACGGTGGATGGCGGTTGGATGGGACGATAAATGGGTAATGAAGATTGTAAATAAAAGTCCGTAGGACTAATATAATTATAGAACGATATTATAATTTTTAAATAAAAACCCCATAGGGGTGATACATAAAAATTTTATCATGCAACAAAGATACGAAAGCAGTCCACGCGAGGTGGCTTCTATGAATACTGAAGAATTACGTACTCATTTTCTGGTAGAAAAACTGTTTCAAGCGGATAGGATTGAATTGGTGTATTCTCATTACGATCGAATGATGATTGGTGGGGTCATGCCTTTAAAACAATCGATTGTTTTACCTAATCCGGAAGGCTTGAAAGCCAATTTCTTTTTGGAAAGACGGGAATTGGGGATTATTAATATTGGCGGAAATGGGCAAGTAAAAGTAGATGGAACGATGTACGATGTGCATAAAATGGACTGTTTATATGTCGGACGAGGTACAAAGCAAGTCGAATTTTTCAGCGCAAATGCCTCAGAATCAGCAAAATACTTTTTGCTTTCTGCTCCGGCACATAAAGAATATGGAACGCGCTTAATGACAAAAGAAGAAGCAATACCACAACATTTAGGCGCTACCGAAACTGCTAATCAACGCACGATTTACAAATACATTCACCGCGATGGTATTCCGAGTTGCCAATTGGTAATGGGCCTAACGGTATTGAATTCCGGTAACGTGTGGAACACTATGCCACCGCATACGCACGATCGTCGCATGGAGGTTTATTGCTACTTCGATGTGCCTGATAATCAACGTGTACTGCATTTAATGGGACAAGCACAAGAAACCCGTCACCTCTGGATTGGCAACGGTCAAGCTGTTATATCGCCGCCTTGGTCTATTCACGCAGGCTGCGGCACAATGAGTTATGCCTTTATTTGGGGCATGGCTGGTGAAAATCAGGATTTTACAGATATGGATTTTTTGGCAATCGATACACTCCAATAATTTTTATGAAACTAAACTAAACTTTCAAAACCATGATTAGACAACTTTGGTTTTTGCTTCTCTTTATGTTGAGCATTGCTATCTCGTTGCACGCTCAGCAATCCCGGCAAGTGAGTGGCAAGGTAATGGATGCTAGCAATAGCGAAGCGCTGATCGGCGCTAACATCCTACTCAAAGGCACTGCAACGGGCACAATTACAAATGCAGATGGTTCTTTTTCACTGACTATTCCCGACAATTCCGACCAAGTGCTGGTATTCAGTTACACAGGTTATCAAACCCAAGAAATGACAGTAGGTACGCAAACGAATTTTTCTATCGGTTTATCAGCCGACCAAACCATACTGGACGAAGTGGTGGTGATTGGCTACGGACAAATAAAAAAGAGCAATGTGGTGGGCTCAATCGTTTCGGTGAAGCCCGAAGATTTAAGAAAAGTACCGACTACCAACGTGATAGAATCCTTGCAGGGCAAGCTTCCTGGCGTGGACATTACGCGTTCGAGCGGGCAAGCTGGTGCAGGCATCAACGTGGTAGTGCGCGGGAATCGCTCTTTGACTGCTTCCAACAGCCCGCTTTTTATCGTGGATGGCATTCAATACAACAGCATTCAAGATTTGAATCCAAATGACATTCAATCAATGGAAGTCTTGAAAGACGCGGCTTCTACGGCGATTTATGGTTCAAGAGGTGCCAATGGTGTCATTTTGATAACCACTAAAAAAGGCGCAGCAGGCAAAACCAGAGTGTCTTTTAATTCTTATGCAGGTGTTTCTGAATTATATGGCTACCCAAAAGTGCAAACACCTGAAGAATACAAGCAATTTCGCCGAGAAGCGAACCGAACCACTGGTAATTGGACAGGGCCACAAGATGACGCGAAGATATTTGGAGGACTGGAAAACAGTACCGGGACTATTTGGCCCGATTTGTTTCTGAATAATGGCTCGCAACAGGATTACCAATTGGGTATCGCTACTGGTACAGATAAAACGAATTTTTATATTTCTCTGGACTATTTTAATGAAAAAGGCTTATTCGTCAATGACGAATTGGATCGGTACACCGTTCGTGTGAACATTGATCATACTATTTCTCGATTATTCAAAATTGGTACCCAAAATCAGGTCACTTTTTACGATCAGGATATTCGCAGAGATGTGCTGAATACTGCCAATAAGCTTGTTCCTTTGGAAGTACCTTATGGCGCAAATGGCGAAATCTTACCTTGGCTGAATAACAACCGTACGGTGAATCCGTTGATGGATGAACAACCCAACAACTGGGCGAATAACAATCGCACTTCCAGGGTTTTTACTTCAGCTTATGTAGAATTCAATCCATTTGAAGGGTTCAGTTTTCGTTCTAATTTAGGGGTTGCAATAACCAACTCTCGTGAAGGCTTATACGCAGGCTCGCTCACGGTAGAGCGCAACGGTGCGAAGCCATTGGCGCGTTATTCTACGGCCAATAACTTGGGTTACAACCTTGAAAATATAATAAATTATAGCAAGCAATTTGTTAATCACGCTTTGACATTCACCGCGGTGCAATCTTTGCTGGGTAGCCGTATAGAAGAAGTGACTGCGCAAGGCTCTAATCAATTGCTATCTTATCAGTCCTATTATGCTTTGGCAAATGCCAATGAGGAAGTTTCGACCAGCACCAACTACCGCGAAAGCACTTTATTGTCTTACACTGGGCGTATTCAATATGGCTTCAAAGACAAATATCTGTTGATGTTGACAGGGCGTACCGATGGCGCGTCGCAATTGAGCGAAGGTAATCAATGGGCCTTCTTCCCATCTGTAGCTGCTGCCTGGCGTATTACGCAGGAAGGCTTTTTAGCGAATAGTCCTATTCTGTCTGATTTGAAATTGCGCTTGAGCTACGGAGTAGCCGGTAATGCTGCGGTTCAGCCTTATGCTACTCAAAGCACGCTTACTCGCATTCCTTATGCTTTTGACGAATCACCAGCGATTGGTTATAGTTTTGGTACGCGCCTCGGGAATGATAATTTGGAATGGGAACTTTCCACTACCTACAATGCAGGTTTGGACTTTGGCTTCTTAGAAAATCGCTTCAATGGTACAATTGATGTTTTTAAAACGGAAACCGATAATTTATTACTAGAACGCTTGTTGCCACTGAGTTCTGGCGCTTCTAGCGTAACCGAGAACATTGGTAAAACCGAGACCAAGGGCGTTGAAATTGCTTTGAATGCTGCGGCTATTCGTAGCAACAATATCACTTGGAATGTAGGAGTTAATTGGTTTACAGTAAAAGAAAAAATTGTAGAATTGGCAACAGGTTCTAATGATGTCGCCAACGGCTGGTTTATTGGTGAACCGACACAAGCATTCTATGATTATGAGAAATTGGGCATCTGGCAGACCAACGAATCAGACATCGCTATTAAATACAAACAAGCGTCCGGTGACATCAAAGTGAAAGACCAAAACAACGATGGAGTAATTGATTCCAATAATGATCGCGTGATTTTAGGTTCGGCGCGACCAAAGTGGATCGGTAGCCTCAATAGTGATTTTCGCTTCAAAAACTTCGATTTTTCATTCCAGATCTTTGCTCGCTGGGGTCAAACGATAAACTATGATTTCATTGGCGTGTACGATCCACAAGCAAATGAGAACAGCTTGAGTCACGATTATTGGACACCTGAAAACCCGACGAATGATTTCCCTCGTCCGAATGCCAATCGCTCTCGAAGCGCCACTTTGTATTATTCTTCGCTATTTTACAAGGATGGATCTTTTGCGAAATTGCGTAGTTTGACCGTAGGCTATAGCCTCCCGCAATCTTTATTAAGTAAAGTGGGTATTTCGTCTTTACGCGTGTACGCAACTGGTCGTAATGTGTTTACATATAGTAAAATAGATGACTATGACCCTGAACGCGGTGGCTCTCAGACCAATCCGATGAATCGTTTATTCGTAGGAGGAATCAATCTGGAATTTTAATTTTTAGATGATAGATTTTAGAAAGTGAATCTAAAAATCTAATATCCAGCATATAACATCATAAAAGATAACATCATGAAATTCAAATATATATCAAAAATATTCTTGCTCACGGCTCTCCTGTTTGCTTCGGCTTGTCAGGATGATCTACTCGATGAGTACAACCCTACGGGACTTACCAGTGAAAATGCTTACAGCACACCCGCCGGTTTTGAGGCTTTGGTCAATGCGGCTTACGCCTATACGCGCGCTTGGTATGGCAAAGAAGAAGGTTATAATCTCACCGAAATGGGCACCGATCTTTGGCTGCCTGGTGTGGACAATCGCCGCTTGGATTTGATGGTGTATAATAATTTGCAAGGCTCTGAAGCTGGTTTGGCAGCAACAGAGGTATTCATGGAACGCCTTTGGCAACGTTCTTATCAAGCTATTAATCTGTGTAATGCAGGGGTTAATAATGTAAGTAAATCTGGCTTGTCCGCTGATTTGCAAAAAACACGAGAGGGCGAGTTACGCTTTTTAAGAGCTTTCTTCTACTGGCATATTGCAGAACAATGGGGTGGCGTGCATTTCACGACCGAAGAAACAAAAACGGCACAAACGACTGCCAACCGAACTCCGATTGAAACCATTTACCAACAGATTTTTGAGGATTTGAATTTTGCAGTAGCGAATTTACCGAATACAACTTCCAATTACGGTCGCGTTACCAAGCCAGCAGCCGAGGCTTTTCTGGCGCGTGTTCACTTGACTCGGGGCAACAACCGCGAGGCTTCTGACCTAGCACAAAAAGTAATTTCCAGCTACAACTTTTCGCTTGTACCGAAATATGCTGACCTGTGGAAAATGTCAAATCTTAAGAATAGTGAGGTCATTTGGGCCGTCAATTATACAACTGATTTGACCTTGGGCGACTTAACTAATGCAATTACGAACCCTGACGGTCATCCCCGCGGCAGCAATAATGGACATTTGCACTTTGGCATGGCCTACGAGCGCACCGCTGCCGGCTCTATCGGTATGCAACGCGATATTCTGAACGGCCGTCCTTTTGTTCGATATATGCCGACCAGATTCTTGCTCAATCTTTTTGATGAGAATATAGATTCCCGCTATCATGGTTCTTTCCAAACTGTTTGGATTTGTAATAGAGCTGGCTCATACAAAAAGAAAGTAGGAGCGAATGAAATTTCGGTCACACTTGCACTTGGCGATACGGCGATTGTCGCTACCAAGTCCGAGGTTTCTGATGAAATTGATGCTGAGAAAAAATATTTGATTATTGATGAGAGCAAAATGTACAAGCCGGATGGTAAAATTGCGGCCAATGCAATGTTTGTACCATTAAGTAAATTCCAGGATCCAACACGTGCAACTTTGAACGAAGCGCAGAGCGCGCGGGATGCTTTTGTTATTCGCTTGGCTGAAATGTATTTGATTGCTGCTGAAGCAGAATTTAAACTTGGAAATACAACCAAGGCCGCTGAATTGATCAATGCTGTGCGTACGCGTGCCGCCATTGCAGGCAAGGTAGCTGATATGCAAATCGCTGCTGGTGATGTCAATCTAGATTTTATACTTGATGAACGCGCGCGGGAGTTTGCAGGTGAGCAATTACGCTGGTTTGACCTCAAGCGTACAGGTAAACTGGTGGAGCGTGTCCGTCAATACAACCCTGAAGCTGCTGGCTTTATTCAAGATTTTCACATATTGCGACCGATCCCGCAAAAACAAATTGACGCGGTGGTGAATAAAGGGGAATTTACGCAGAATCCTGGGTATAAATAGTGCTTTAGTGCGATTGTGTTATAGTACGATAGTACCAAAACATATAAAGAAAAGTTTCATACAAATTCGATTTAATTAGGGCTGGCTTGGCGCGGCTCGTTTGGCTGCGCCAACTTTTTCTACGAGCTTGTAAAGACAGTTAAATGAAAAATTTCTACTTCCTTTTATTTAGTTTTTTATTAATCGCAATGGCATTTCGTGCGCCCGAACCAAAAGTTCGTATCTTTCTCATCGGCGATTCTACAATGGCGGACAAGCCTTTAGAAGAAAATCCTGAACGTGGCTGGGGACAATTATTGCCCACTTATTTTACCGAATCCGTTGAAATTCACAATCATGCCAAAAATGGTCGCAGTACCAAAAGCTTTCGGGACGAAGGACTTTGGGAAGAAGTGGAAAAACAATTAAAACCAGGCGATTGGGTATTCATTCAGTTTGGGCATAATGATTCCAAAATCGAAGATCCCAAGCGTTATGCAGCGCCGCAAACCGATTATCATAAAAATTTAATACGTTATATCCAGGAAGCCAGAGCAAAAGGTGCAAAACCATTGCTGCTCACGCCCGTGATGCGCCGCAGCTTTGATGAAAATGGGAATTTTAAAGACACGCATGGCGAATATCCTGACGTTGTTCGGGAAGTGGCGGCGAAAGAAAATGTTCCATTAATTGATGTACATAAAAGTACAGAATCCTTGATTGTTAATCATGGCGTAGAAGGCTCTAAAAAGCTATCCCTTTGGTTTACAAAGGGTTATTATGAAAAATTACCCGAAGGCAAAGAAGATAATACCCATTTTTCGGATTATGGCGCGCGACAAGTAGCGGCGCTGGTGATGGATAGCATTCGCAGTTTGAAGCTGGATTTGGTTAATTATTTTAAACCCTCGCCATTTCCAGAGAAATACGCATACGAATTACCTAATATATTACAACCAGTCTTTAAAAAAGATACTTTTAATATTATAAACTTTGGTGCAATAGCCGACGGTATTACAAAAAATACAGAATTTATTAATAAAGCAATTAATGAATGTAATAATTCCGGCGGAGGTGTTGTAATCATTCCAAAAGGATTATGGCTCACCGGACCGATTGTGTTAAAAAGTAATGTCAATTTGCACTTGCAAGCAGGCGCTTTATTACAGTTTAGCGACCAGCGCGAGGATTATCCACTCGTGGAAAGCACTTTTGAAGGCTTAGCCGCTTATCGCAATCAGGCGCCGATTAGTGCAAAAGACGCTGAAAATATTGCGATTACTGGCAAAGGCATCATCGACGGCGCAGGCGGTGTGTGGCGACCCGTTAAAAAAAGCAAACTCACTGATTCTCAATGGAAAAAGCTAGTTGCATCCGGTGGTGTACTCGATGCCAAAGGCGATATTTGGTACCCTTCGGAGTCTGCAATTAAAGGCTCGATGACAGAAAATCCCGGCGTGATGACACCTGGAAAAACGTTGCAAGATAATGAAGCGATTAAGGACTTTTTGCGTCCGAATATGATAACATTTACGAATTGTAAACAAATTTTATTACAAGATGTAATATTTCAAAATTCTCCCGCTTGGTGTTTGCATCCGCTTCTTTCTGAGCATATTACACTTAGAAATTTAATTGTAAAAAACCCTGCTTACGCCCAAAATGGCGACGGACTTGATTTGGAATCTTGTAAAAATGTAATAGTCGAAGGTTGTCATTTTGATGTGGGCGACGATGCCATTTGTCTGAAATCCGGAAAAAATGAATTTGGCAGAAAACGTGGCATTGCAACTGAAAATATTATCATTCGCAACAATGCGGTCTATGCGGCACACGGTGGTATTGTGATTGGCTCGGAAATGTCAGGCGGTGTGCGCAATGTTTTTGCTTCCGACTGCACTTTTATGGGCACGGATATTGGTTTACGTTTTAAAACAACACGTGGTCGTGGCGGTATTGTAGAAAATATTTATATTAGCGACATTAACATGACTAATATTCCTGCCGAAGCAATTTTATTTGATATGTATTATAATGGTAAAGAAGCTGCTGAAGCCCTGAAAAATCTGCAAGCTGACTTGAAACCAGTTACCGAAGAAACGCCTGTTTTTCGTAAATTTTATATTCGTAATATTACTTGTAAAGGCGCTGAGCATGGTATTTACATACAGGGTTTACCGGAAATGAATGTGCAGGATATTTTAATCGAAAACGCTGTATTTGAAGTCAATCAAGGTTTTACTTGCATCGAAGGCGATGATATTCAGTTAAAAAATATTACTTTTTTATCAAAAGATAATCAAGAGGTTATAAAAATCATAAACGGTAAAAATATTACATTGGATCATATTCAATATCCAGATAATATTGAATCTTTTTTTAATATTATAGGTCAGCGTTCTAAAAATATTACAATAAAAAATACTAAATTTAAAGATAATAAAAAGCAGATTCAATTAGGCGAAGGGCTAAATTCCTCTATCCTAAAACTTTTAAAATAAATAAAAATGCGTTATTTTTTAATTTATATCATAATATTTGCTGCATTTCAATTTTTATTTAGTCAGCAAACGGATTGGGCAATTAAAATGGCGACGACCATTATGACCGATTATCCCGATTCGATGGTGATGAAACATCCTGTAAATCCTTTTGATCAGGAAGTGAAAAAAGGAGAATTTGAAAAGCCTCGCCCTGCGAATTGGAATTATGAAATGGGCGTAGCATTGACGGGCTTTGAGCGGCTTTGGTATGTGACGCGAGATCCTAAATATTATGATTATATCCAGCATATCATGGATAAATATATTACGGAAGATGGTGATATTTTAACCTATAATATGGGCGAATATAATAGTGACTTCATTCCGCCGGGTCGCCAGTTATTATTATTACATCAAACTAAAAATATAAAGAAATATAAAATAGCTTCGGATATTTTGCGCAATCAAATTGCATGGATGCCGCGCAATAAAGCAGGTGGATTCTGGCACAAGCTCCGCTACCCCAGTCAAATGTGGCTCGACGGCTTATATATGGTAGAACCTTTTTATGCGAATTATGCGCAAATGACCGGGCAAACCGAAGATTTTAATGATATTGCGCATCAGTTTATTATAATGGAAAAATATAGCCGTGATGAAAAAACCGGATTATTATATCATGGTTGGGATGAAAGTAAATATCAGAAATGGGCGAATAAAAAAGACGGAAAATCACCTGAATTTTGGAGTCGCGCGATGGGCTGGTATGCCATGGGCATCGTTGATGTGTTAGATTATTTTCCTTCAGATCATCCTGATAGACAGGAATTAATAAATATATTAAATCGTTTAGCAACGGCATTAGTAAAATATCAAGACCCGGCATCCGGCGTGTGGTGGCAGGTGACAGATAAAGGGGGTAAAGAAGGCAATTATTTAGAATCCTCGGGCTCGGCGATGTTTGTATTTAGTATGGCGAAGGGCGTTCGCATGGGTTATTTATCGGAATCTTACATTCCTGTTATAAAGAAAGGCTTTGACGGTTTAATAAAAACATTTATTAAGACCGATAGTAAAGGAATGGCGCATTTCACCAAAACCGTTGGTGGTGCTGGCTTGGGCGGTACGCCGTATCGGGATGGTAGTTATGAATATTACATATCCGAGCCAACACGCGATGATGATTTTAAAGCAGTCGGGCCTTTTATGCAGGCTTGTATCGAAATGGATTTATTACAAAATATAAATATTGGCAAAGGAAAAACCGTCGTAGTTGATAATTATTTCAATAATGAATATAAAAATGGTGTAAAATATCATTATTTATGGCAAGATCGTTTTGATCCGGGTTTTTCTATTTTAGGCGGTATTTTTAATGATTATGGTGCCACTGCGGCTACGCTTCCTGCTGCACCTACAAGTGAAAATTTAAAATCAGCGGATATTTATATTATTGTTGATCCTGATACGAAAAAAGAAACCGAATCTCCAAATTTTATACAAACGGCTCATATTAAGGCAATTACAGATTGGGTAAAAGCTGGAGGTGTATTGGTTTTGATGGCAAATGACTCCGCAAATGTAGAATTACCACATTTTAATGAATTAGCAAAAGCCTTTGGTATTACCTTTACAAACAAGAGCCGCAACATGGTGCAAGGCACTCAGTTTGAGCAAGGCAAAGTGATGGTTTCTGTCGGGCATCCTATTTTTAAAAATGCTAAAAAGTTGTATATCAAAGAGTTGAGTGTTATTTCTGTGCAAGCGCCTGCAAAAGCCAGCATTAGTGATGGAAATGATATAATTATGGCAACGGCGCAGTTTGGAAAGGGGATGGTTTTTGCAGTGGGCGACCCCTGGTTATATAATGAATATGTTCATGCGAAAAAGTTATCGGTTGATTATGAGAATTTTGCAGCTGCGAAAAACCTTGCAGAATGGTTACTAAAACAAGTTAAATAATCATCTTTATATAAATATTAAATAAATGTAAAAAAATGAAACAATTATTCATTTTATTACTTTTTATCTTGAGTTCGCAAATTGTTTTTTCTCAAGGCAAAGCTGAAACCGCTGTTGCGAACACAGTGGAAACATTGCGGAAAGCTATGGTGGATGCTGATAAATCTGCATTGGAAAATATTTCCGCTGAGGAGTTGAGCTATGGGCATTCAAGTGGTAAAATTGAAAATAAATCGGAATTTGTTGAAGCGATCGTAAGCGGAAAATCCGATTTTGTAAAAATTGATCTGAGCGATCAAACGATTAAAGTGGTAGGAAAAACGGCGCTTGTAAGACATAAGTTTTTTGCTGAAACCAATGATGGCGGCAAGCCCGGAACTGTTACATTGCATATTTTAACGATATGGCAAAAGCAAAAAGGCGGTTGGAAATTATTGGCGAGACAGGCGGTTCGAGTGCAGTAGAATTAAATGATGGGGTGATAGGGTAATTGGGTGATAGAGGATATAATGTGATAATTGAGGATATAATATTTGTATAATGAAGACACTTTCTTTTGATATATTGCCAACGCTTCGGGAAAATAAAAATATACAAGTGCCTGGTGAACATGTACTTGAATTGCCTGAAAAGGTGCTGCAATTTGGCACTGGCGTGCTGCTGCGGGGTTTGCCGGATTTTTTAATTGACAACGCCAATCGCCAAGGTTTATTTAATGGGCGGGTAGTGATGGTGAAATCCACGGATGGTGGTGATTTAAATGCTTTTACGCAACAAAATAATTTATATACTATTTGTGTGCGCGGCGTAGAGAATGGGGAAATAGTAGAAGAAAATGTGATATGTTCTGCGATTAGTCGGGTACTATCGGCAAAAAGTCATTGGCAGGAAGTATTAAACTGTGCCAAAAATCCTGATTTACAAATAGTTATTTCCAATACGACCGAAGTTGGGATTGAATTGGTAGAAGAAAGTATTCGACAAGAGCCGCCTAAGTCGTTTCCAGGGAAATTGCTGGCGTTCTTATATGCTCGTTATCAGGCATTTGCGGGACATCCGAATAAAGGTTTGGTGATTGTGCCAACGGAATTGATTCCGAATAATGGGGATGAATTGCAGGCTATTTTACTGGAGTTGGCGCACTTAAATAATTTAGAACCGGAATTTATTGATTGGTTAGAAAATTCCAATCATTGTTGTAACTCCTTGGTTGACAGGATTGTACCGGGCACGCCGCCGCCGACTATGCAACAAGAATTGCAAGAACAACTTGGTTATAAAGATGAGTTGGCAATCATGTCTGAATCCTATTATTTATGGGCAATCCAGGGTGACGAACGCATCAAGGCAGTCTTAAATTTTCATCAAGTAAATCCAGGGATTTATATCGAACCCAATATCGATCGCTTCCGCGAATTGAAGCTTCGTATGTTGAATGGAACGCATACGCTGACTTGCGGCTTGGCGTTTCTCGCTGGTTTTAAAACAGTGAAAGAAGGCATGAAAGATGCGGTACTGTCTGCCTTTGTCGAGCATTTGATGCTGTCAGAAATTGCGCGGGGCATCCCCTATTCTATGCCGATGGATGAAATTCAGCGTTTTGGAAATCAGGTGTTGGATCGTTTTCGTAATCCTTACCTCGATCATAAATGGCTGAGTATCACCTTGCAATATACATCTAAAATGAATATGCGCAATGTGCCGACCCTCCTGAATTTTGTAAAAATACAGCACGAAGCACCAGAATACATGGCACTTGGTTTTGCAGCTTATTTACTATTTATGAGAGCTGTTAAATTTGAACATAATGTATATCATGGTTTTGCACATGGCGATTTTTATGCTATTCAAGACCCACAAGCGGTTTATTTTTATAATTTGTGGCAAGAAAATTCGCCAAAACAATTGGTACAGATCGTTCTGTCAAACCAATCATTTTGGGGCGAGGATTTATCAAAATTAACCGATTTTGCGGAACAGGTGACGGCATTCTTGATACAAATGTTGGAAACGAGTGTAAAAGAAACATTAGTAGCAATGCTGCAAACGTCTAACCTGAACACTAGAACACTTTAACACATGAACACAATCTTAAAAATACATCCTGCTGATAATGTGATTGTTGCGTTGACTAATTTGAAAAAAGGTGAAACGGTGCGATTGGATGGCGAGGAATATTATTTGCTGGAAGACATTCCGGCGAAACATAAATTTGTGACAGAAGATTTAAACGCAGGCGATCCGGTGACCATGTATGGCGTGCTGGTCGGCAAAGCTCAAAATTTTATTCTGAAAGGAGGCTTGATTTCAACTTCTAATGTAAAACACGCTGCTAATCAATATGAAGTAAAGGCTGAACGGCAAATTGAATGGCAATCGCCAGATGTATCCAAATGGCAAAGTCGAACTTTCATGGGCTACCATCGCGCCGATGGAAGTGTAGGTACGGCGAATTACTGGCTAGTGATTCCGCTGGTTTTTTGTGAAAACCGCAATCTGGAAGTCCTGCGGGAAGCGCTTGTAGAAGATTTGGGCTATTCCAGAAAAAACAGCTATCAGCAACAAACACAAAATTTAATTTCGCTTTACCAAGCAGGAAAAACGGCGGAGGAAATTTTGCAGGCGGACTTAGCCGTGGAAGTGCTGGAAGAAGCCAAGCCACGCTTATTTCCAAATATAGATGGTGTGAAATTTCTCGCGCACGATAGTGGCTGCGGCGGCACGCGTGATGATTCACGGGCCTTGTGTGGTTTGCTGGCAGGATATATTACAAACCCGAATGTAGCAGGCGCGACGGTGTTGAGTTTGGGTTGCCAAATTGCACAAATTTCCTTATTACAAGAAGAAATTCAAAAACGCGATCCGAATTTTAATAAACCGATTTATTATTTAGAACAGCAAAAAATTGGCACAGAAGAAGCGTTGATTCAGCAAGCATTAAAACAGACCTTTGCAGGATTAATATTAGCAAATCAACATACGCGTAAACCTGCACCTTTGAGCAAGTTATGTATTGGATTGGAATGCGGCGGCTCGGATGGCTTTTCGGGGATTTCTGCGAATCCGGCGATTGGTTATACTTCTGATTTGCTCGTTGCCTTGGGTGGTTCGGTGATTTTATCAGAATTTCCGGAACTATGTGGTGTCGAACAGGAATTAAGCGATCGATGTGTAGATCTGTCGACTGCTGAACGATTTGGATATTTAATGCAAACGTATAATGCTCGTGCACAGGCAGTTGGCTCTGGTTTTGATATGAATCCGTCCCCGGGAAATATTCGCGATGGATTGATTACCGATGCCATTAAATCGGCAGGCGAAGCCAAAAAAGGCGGTACTTCTCCGATAACGGCAGTGCTGGATTATCCTGAAAAAGTGACAAAAACGGGTTTGAATTTATTATGTACCCCAGGAAATGATGTGGAATCAACAACCGCAGAGGTCGGTTCGGGTGCAAACATCGTGTTATTTACTACCGGATTAGGAACGCCAACTGGGAATCCGATTGCCCCGGTTATAAAATTATCCAGCAATACGGCATTAGCGAAACGTATGTCGGATATTATAGATATTAATACCGGAAGTATCATAGAAGGCTCGGAAAGCATAGAGGAAGCGGGTGAGCGGATTTTAGAATATGTAATAAAAGTGGCAAGTGGTGAAATTGATGTAAGCGCGGTGCGGCATGGTCAGGATGATTTTATTGTGTGGAAACGGGGGGTTTCTTTGTAAACAGGAGATGTGAGATATGAAATTTGAAAAAAGAAATAATAAATGGAATATATCATGAAACCATTTTTAAATGAAGATTTTTTATTGCAAACGAAAACAGCGCAGCGGCTGTATCATGAGTTTGCGAAGGAAATGCCGATTATAGATTATCATAATCACCTGTCGCCGCAAGAAATAGCGGAAGATAAGCAATTTGAGAATATTACACAGGTGTGGCTGTACGGCGATCATTATAAATGGCGGGCGATGCGTGCTAATGGCGTATCGGAGCGTTATATAACGGGCGATGCCAGTGATGCTGAAAAGTTCACAAAATGGGCAGAAACAGTACCTTATACATTAAGAAATCCTTTGTATCATTGGACACATTTAGAATTACAGCGCTATTTTGATATATATGATATACTAAATAAAGAATCGGCAAATTCTATTTACAAACAATGTAATAATTTATTACAAACGCCCGATTATTCTGTAAAGAATTTACTTCGCAAAATGAATGTGCGGGTACTTTGCACCACCGATGACCCAGTGGATTCTCTGGAATTTCATCGTCAAATACAAGAAGATGGATTTGAAATCAGCGTATTGCCTGCGTTCCGGCCGGATAAAGCCATGGCAGTAGAAAATATAAGCACTTTTAATGCGTATGTCGCTAAATTAGAAGCAGTTGCTGATGTAAATATTACAAATTTCCATGATTTTATAACCGCATTACAAAAGCGGCAGGATTTCTTTGCCGAAATGGGTAGCCAGGTATCTGATCATGGTTTAGAGCAGGTTTATGCAGAAGATTATACGGAAGCAGAAATAGCTGCAATTTTTAACAAAATTCTAAATAACAAGGATTTAAATATTGAAGAAATTTTGAAATTTAAGTCTGCGATGCTTATTATTTTTGCAGAATGGGATTGGGAAAAAGGTTGGACACAGCAATTCCATTTAGGGGCGCTACGTAATAATAATGCCCGGTTATTACAAACATTAGGTCCTGATACCGGTTGGGATTCCATCGGGGATTTCTCACAAGCGCGTGCGTTATCAAAATTTTTAGACAAATTAGACCAAAATAATAAATTAGCGAAGACGATATTATATAATTTAAATCCGGCAGATAATGAATTAATGGCAACCATGGTCGGCAATTATAATGACGGCTCGGTAGCTGGAAAAGTGCAGTGGGGCTCAGCGTGGTGGTTTTTGGATCAAAAAGATGGCATGGAAAAACAGCTGAATGCCTTGTCAAATATGGGTTTGTTGAGTCAATTCGTTGGTATGTTGACGGATTCACGGAGTTTCTTGTCCTTCCCCCGGCATGAATATTTCCGGAGGGTATTATGTAATTTATTCGGTAATGATATTGAAAATGGCGAGTTGCCGAATGATATAGAGTGGATCGGGCAGCTGATTCAGAATATATGTTATAATAATGCGAAAGATTATTTTAAATTTAAAACAACTACAAGAGAAACATTATCAACTATTTAGCACATAACAAGTGTGGCACATTTCAAAAATGCGCCTCACCTATCCTAAAAAATTAAAACACTATGCAAACAGTAGTAACATTTGGAGAAATTATGTTGCGTTTAGCAACACCCGGATATCTCCGTTTCGCGCAAACCGATATTTTTGAAGCCACGTATGGTGGTGGCGAAGCGAATGTGGCGGTTTCATTGGCAAATTATGGCTTACACGCAAAATTTGTGACGCGATTACCCAAAAATGATTTGGGAGAAGCGGCTGTAATGAATTTACGTAAATATAATGTGGACACGAGCGATATTATATTCGGTGGTGAAAGATTAGGTATTTATTTTCTGGAAGCAGGGGCAGTGAGTCGTGCCAGTAAAGTGATGTACGATCGGGCGGGGTCTTCTATTGCAGAGGTGAAACCAGGGATGATTGATTGGGCAAAAGTGCTGGAAGGCGCGTCGTGGTTTCATTGGACAGGCATTACCCCTGCCATTTCGCAAGGTGCAGCAGATGCTTGTTTGGAAGCTATTCAAATGGCAAATAAAATGGGCATTCCCGTTTCTTGTGATTTGAATTATCGAAAAAATTTGTGGAAATACGGCAAGAAAGCGGGCGAAGTGATGGAAGAGTTGGTGTCAGGTTGCGACGTGATTTTAGGCAATGAAGAAGATGCGGAAAAAGTATTTCACATTCATCCCGAAGGTGTAGATGTAACGCAAGGCGATACGATGGAAGCGCAAGCGTATCAGTCTGTTTGTCAGCAATTAATGAAAAAATTTCCAAGATGTAAAAAAGCGATTATTACATTGCGTGGCTCGATCAGTGCCAGTCATAATTCCTGGGCAGGCGTATTATATGATGGAAAAACATTATATGAATCGCCGACTTATCAAATTACGCACATCGTGGATCGCGTGGGCGGTGGCGATAGCTTTATGGGGGGCTTGATTTATGGTTTGCTGACTTACAAGAACGACGATCAAAAGGCATTGAATTTTGCGGTAGCGGCATCCTGTTTGAAACATACGATTAAAGGTGATTTTAACTTGGTAACGGTGGATGAAGTAGAGAAATTGATGAGTGGGGATGCGTCAGGGAGGGTTTCTCGTTAAGTCAAAATGTAAAATTTTAAATGTAAAACCGCAAAAGTATTACGAATGGCAAATTTATCTTCGGCAGAAGTCCACGCGCAGCTAGAAGCGACGCGGATTGCGCCGGTTTTTTATAATGCAGATATAATATTTTCACAAAAAATATTACAAGCTTGTTATGATGGCGGCATGCGGGTATTTGAATTTACCAATCGAGGCGACAAAGCAGCGGACGTTTTTAAAGAGCTACGTGAATTTGTAAATAAGAATTGTCCGGAATTAGCCTTAGGGATTGGCACGATTTATACAACAACTGAAGCCAGGCAATTTATAGAATTAGGAGCGGATTTTATCGTGCAACCCGTTACGATTGCGGCAGTTGGTGAGATTTGCGAAAGCAATAATATTCCCTGGCTGCCCGCTGCAGCTACTTTGAATGAAATTTATCATGCGACGCAGTTGGGAGCGGAGATCGTGAAATTATTTCCCGGCAATGTTTTGGGACCAGGTTTTGTAAAAGCCATCAAAGGCCCGATGCCCAATGTAAAAGTAATGGTGACGGGCGGCGTAGAACCGACTGAAGAAAGCCTAAAATCCTGGTTTGGTGCGGGTGCGAATTACTTAGGGATGGGATCGCAATTATTTGCAATACCATTAACAACAGAAGAAGATTTTGCTGCCCTGCGCGAGCGCGTGGCGCATGTGATGCAATTTGTAAAATAGCAAGACTAACCTTGTCGCTTGCGGCTTGCGGCTTGCAGTAAAACTAAAATGTAATGAAACAAACGATCGGAAAGTACCGCTGGACAGTGGTTGCCTTACTCTTTTTTGCTACAACAATTAATTATCTCGACCGACAAGTTATTGGTTTATTAAAGCCCACACTGGAAACTCAATTTAATTGGACTGAAATTGATTATAGCAATATTGTAATGGCGTTTACGGCAGCGTATGCCTTGGGATTATTGGTGTTTGGGCGCTTTATTGACGTGATTGGCACGAAGATGGGGTACATCATCTCTATCATTGTATGGAGTATAGCAGCGATGGCACATGCGGTAGCAAAAAGTACCTTTGGATTTGGCGTAGCAAGAGCGGCCTTAGGATTGGGGGAATCCGGCAACTTTCCGGCAGCGATAAAGGCAGTAGCAGAGTGGTTTCCAAAGAAAGAACGCGCATTAGCAACGGGAATTTTCAATTCCGGTGCGAATATTGGGGCAGTCGTTGCTCCGATTATGGTTCCTTGGATTTTAGGGGCTTACGGCTGGCAGGAAGCCTTTATTATCACAGGTGCAATCGGCTTTATCTGGCTGATTTTCTGGTGGATTTTTTATGAAATACCTGAAAAACAAAGGCGCTTGTCACAACCCGAATTTGATTATATTCATAGCGACGACGAATCGAGTGATGCACACGGTGAAAAGATAAAATGGGGCAAACTCTTTAGTGTACGCCAAACCTGGGCATTTTTCTTTGGCAAATTCCTGACCGATCCCATTTGGTGGTTCTTCCTGTTTTGGTTACCGTCTTATTTTTCTACTACTTTTGAAATTGACTTAAAAAAGCCGAGTTTAGAATTAGCTGTTATTTACACCATGACGACCATCGGCAGTATTGGCGGGGGTTACTTGTCAGGATATTTTATTAAAAAAGGCTGGCCTGTATTTCGAGCTCGAAAGATTGCCATGCTGATTTTTGCGCTTTGTGTCGTGCCCATTATGACCGCGCAATTTGCTACCAATGTTTGGGTGGCAGTAGCACTGATAAGTTTGGCAGCGGCAGCACACCAGGCTTGGAGTGCTAATATTTTCACAACAGCTTCTGATATGTTTCCTAAAAAAGCAGTGAGTTCGGTAGTAGGTATAGGTGGCATGGCTGGATCAATCGGAGGTGTTCTATTTCCGCTGTTTGTAGGCTATTTGTTGGAGGCTTATAAAACGGCAGGTAATATTACAGCTGGATATAATATTATATTCTCTATTTGTGGCTGTGCCTATTTGATTGCTTGGGTGGTGATGCATTTTTTCGCGCCTAAAATGGAACGTGTAAATCTTTGAGAGCAGTTTTAAATAATAAGGTTAAAAAAATCTCCGATTTTCTATTCAAATTTCAGTTTCTTTACAATTGGAAACGGATAAAAATAGTATGCCTTTTCGATTAGATAATAAAATAGCGGTTATCACGGGCGGCGGCAGTGGCATTGGCGCTAGCATAAGTCGGGTATTTGCGGAAGCAGGCGCAAATGTTTATATCCTTGATCTTTCTGAGGAAAAAGCAGCCCTGACGGCTCAATCCATTCGTGATAATGGCGGGAAAGCGCATCATTATCAGGCAGATGTAACGCAACAAAAAGCGCTTGGTGAGCTAGTTTCAAAAATTGCGGCAGAAGCCGGATCTATTGATATTTTAGTGAATAGCGCCGGTATCGCGCATATCGGGAAACTGCACACGACTGCTGAAACAGCCTTCGATCAAATTTATGAAGTCAATATTAAAGGGGTATATAATAGTATGTATGCTGTTATTACACACATGATGCAGCAGAAAAGCGGTGTAATTCTTAATCTGGCTTCTACGGCTTCTCTTATTGGTTTGCCCGATCGATTCGCTTATTCTATGAGCAAAGGCGCGGTTTTAACAATGACTTATACCGTAGCTCGGGATTATTTAGAATATAATATTCGATGTAATGCTGTCGCTCCTGCGAGGATTCACACGCCTTTTGTCGATAATTTTATTGCTAAAAATTATCCGGGAAAAGAGCAGGAAATGTTTGAAAAACTATCGAAAACGCAGCCAATTGGACGAATGGGGAAGCCCGATGAAGTAGCTTATCTGGCTTTATATTTATGTTCGGATGAAGCGGGTTTTATTACAGGTACGAATTTCCCAATTGACGGGGGTTTTCTCAATTTAAATACCTGAAAATTTTTTAATATTATATTTTTTGAAAACAACTTTTAAAATTTTTAATAAATTATTATATACTATTTGAAATAAAAACACCTAATAACCAGCCATGAAATTAATTCGATTTGGCGAATCCGGCCAAGAGCGTCCTGGTATTTTGACACTAGATGATAAACGATTGGATGTCAGTGCTTTCGGCGAAGATTATGATCGCTCTTTTTTTGCGAATGATGGTTTGAATCGATTGGCAAATTGGTTTGAACAAAACCAATCTTCCTGCCCGGAAGTGCCGGAAACTCTGCGTTTGGGACCTCCAATTAAAGAGCCCTCTAAAATTATTTGTATTGGATTAAATTATGCGCAACACGCCAGGGAAAGCGGAATGCAACTGCCAACCGAACCTATCTTGTTTTTCAAAGCCACTTCTGCCATTTGCGGACCCAATGATCATCTTATTATACCAAAAAATAGTAATAAAACCGACTGGGAAGTAGAATTGGCGGTTGTCATCGGCGCACGGGCAAGCTATGTGGACGAGGCAGATGCAATGGATTATGTCGCAGGTTATGTATTACATAATGATTATAGCGAGCGCGAATTCCAGTTGGAACGCAGTGGCCAATGGGTAAAAGGCAAGAGTTGCGATACTTTTGCGCCGCTTGGGCCTTTTGTAGCGACCAAAGATGAGATTCCCAATCCTCATTCTTTACATCTTTGGCTCAAAGTTAATGGCGAAATGATGCAAAATAGTAATACTTCTGATCTGGTATTTAATATTCCCATTTTGGTGAGCTATATCAGCCAGTTTATGACACTATTGCCGGGAGATATTATATCAACCGGGACGCCCTTTGGAGTGGGTATGGGGCTACAGCCTCCGCGCTATTTGCGGGCGGGAGATGTAGTAGAATTAGGCATAGAAGGTTTAGGAAACTCGAAGCAAGTGGCAATTGATTATGCGAAATAGAATAGAGTAGGGTAGAAGGATTTTATATTAGCATATAAGATTATTTGTCTTTTTACAAAACGATTATAATGGATTTAAAATTAAAAGATAAAATATTTATCGTGACCGGCGGTGCAAAAGGCATCGGTGCAGCCATTGTACGACAACTGGCAGAAGAAGGCGCTATCCCAGTAATTGTAGGGCGTTCAGTGGAAGAAGGCGCAGACTTGGAAAAAGAAATTCATAATAATGGTGGAGAAGCCTTGGCAATTCCGATTGAATTGGGTACACCGGAAAGTTGCCAATTTGTTATTGAACAAACACTTCATAAATATAATAAAATTGATGGACTGGTAAATAACGCTGGAGCCAATGATAGCGTGGGACTCGAAAAGGGTAACCCGGAGGCTTATTTAGCTTCTTTACATAAAAATTTACATCATTATTATTATTTAGCGCATTATGCACTTCCTTCATTAAAACAAACGAAGGGGGCCATTCTTAATATCAGCTCCAAAACCGCGCTCACCGCCAGGGCAATACCTCGGCATATACTGCTGCAAAAGGCGCACAACTTTCTTTCACCCGCGAGTGGGCCGTAGAATTGCTACCTTATGAAATCCGCGTCAATGCTATCGTTCCGGCTGAAGTGATGACGCCACTTTATAGAAATTGGCTGGACACTTTTGATAATCCTGACGAAAAACAACGCTTGATAGAAGAGCGAATTCCATTGGGCAAGCGCATGACAACGGCAGAAGAAATTGCAAATATGGCAGCTTTTCTCTTGTCAGAACGGGCATCACATATCACCGGGCAATGGCTGTTTGTAGATGGTGGCTATGTGCATTTGGATCGGGCCTTGAAGTGAGACTTAAAAATTTTGTAATAAAGCGATTTTATATCCTAACTTTATATTGAAATTGTATAAAATTTAAAAGTAAACGCCCTGATAACCAATGCAATAAGCTGCTAAACCTAAAACCTATGTTTGATAAAAAGTATTTACTGCCTTTTATTTTAGTGACCAGTCTTTTCTTTCTTTGGGGCATTGCCAATATCCTCAATTCGGCGCTGATTGCTCATTTTCAGCCGGTTTTTAATATTAGCCGGGCGCAGGCGCTGCTGGTGGAGACCGCCTTTTATCTTGGATATTTTACGATTGCCATTCCGGCAGGCTTATATATGGAAAAATATTCATATAAAAGAGGTATTTTATTGGGCTTATTATTATATGCAGTAGGCGCATTATTATTTATTCCTGCTGCAAAAATATTAACATTTGCATTTTTTTTAATGGCTTTATATGTGATTGCCAGTGGGTTAGCTTTTTTGGAAACAGCGGCAAATCCTTATATAACTATTTTAGGAAGTGCTGAAAAATCAGTACAACGACTCAATTTCTCGCAATCATTTAACGGCGTGGCCTTGATCGTTGGACCTTGGCTGGCCGGAACGCTTATTTTTGCTGGTAACGAAGGCGATTTGTCATCCGCCGCAGCAAAACAACAAGCCGCCGACGCCGTCATTGTGCCTTATGTGGGCATTGCTATTGCAGTGTTATTAGTGGCATTTTTAATATATTTGACTAAAATGCCCGAAGCCACCCAAAGGTGAAAAATTAAAATTTGATAAAGCGGTATTCAAGCATAAACACTTAGTATTTGCGGTGCTGGCACAGTTATTTTATGTAGGGGCGCAGGCGGGAATCTGGGGTATTACGATCAACTATGTAATAGAATTATTACCAGGCACAAGTCGGGAGATTGCTTCCCGGAATTATATGGCTTTTGGCACACTGTTATTCGTCATAGGGCGGTTTTTGGGGACTTTTTTAATGTCTTATTTCAAAGATCACCGTTTATTAGGTATTTATGGTGTTATTGCAATTTTATTAAGTCTTGGTGGCGTATTTTTGGATGGGAAAATGGCGGTTTATTCCATTTTAATAATTAATCTTTTTATGTCTATCATGTTTCCAACGATTTTTGCGCTGGGCGTGCGGGACATTGGCGAGCATACTAAACTAGGCTCTTCGCTGATTATTATGGCGATCGTTGGAGGTGCAATTGTGCCGCCAATTATGGGGATTATTGCTGATACGATTGGCATTCAACAATCTTTCTGGATACCTGCGGTTTGTTTTATTGCAGTTGCATATTATGGATTTGTAGGATATAAATCAAATTCACCAATACCGAGTTAGATAAATAAAAAGAATTTAATGCATTAATTGCTGGCTACGCAATCGGTTGTGCGTCGTTTTAGTTTTCTCTTTGGAATTTGTTTAAAGCATTGTATTTCAGGCAATAGCTAATGTTTTTTGCGGAGGGAAGAAGCCCGGACGATGAGTTTTGTTTTTAACACAATGGTCTCAGATTCGACGATATTCTCATGAACCATGTGTTTCAATACTTGTCTTGCCGCGATTTTCCCCATATCTACCGCCGGATGCGTAATAGTGGACAGACTTGGATCGACGATTTCAGAAATCGGATCATTATTAAAGCCAATAACGGCGAGTTGCTCTGGTACTTTGATGCCGCGTTCCTTTGCACATTGAATAGCGCTTACAGCCGCGGTATCATTAGCAGAAAAAATGCCGTCAGGAGGATTTGGCAAACTGAGTAGCTGATTGGAGAATTTTTTCCCTTCTTCAAGACTTAAACTATTGAAATACATGATTAAATTTTCGTCGATAGGCAAATTATATTTATTTAAAGCTTCCAAATATCCCTTCATCCTTTCTTTATAAATATTGCGGTGTTGTGCTCCGGCAAAGTGTGCAATGCGCTTGCAACCTTGCTCGATCAAATGCTCGGTTGCCGTAAAACCTGCTTGAAAATTATCAATTATAACTCGGTGACAATTAATCTCTTCGGCGACCCGATCCGCAAAAACGACAGGAATATCCTGCCGTAAGAATTTCTCAAAATGATCGTACTGCTGCGTTTCCATCGCCAGCGAAACCACCAAACCGCTCACTCTACTATCAAAAAGCGCCTGAACACTTTCTACTTCATTTTTATAGCTATCGTGCGACTGTGCAATAACGACGCGATAACCGGCCTTACTAGCCGCTTCTTCTACACCGCTGATCAACGAGGATACAAAAGGGCGATTCACCAAGGAGATCACTACACCAATCACTTTAGTCTTGCTACTGCGCAAGCTCACGGCCAGGCCATTGGGGCGATACCCTAATTTATCCGCTAAATCTTTTACGTCTTTTATCGTTTTCTTACCGATACTATGATGCGCTTTTAAAGCCCTTGATACGGTAGAAGCAGAGATATTAAGCTCTCTGGCAAGATCATAGATAGTGACTTCTTTTTTATTCCCCATTGTTTGACATCATTGGCGTTATTATTCTCTTATATCTTCTATTTATTCCATACGCTGGAAAAGAGAATACGTTACAAAAGTAAAATTAATTCTCTTTAAAAGGTACTTGAGTATTACAGGCTTTGCTGATGGGCCTAAAACTATTTAATGCGCCGCCGCTCAAACGGCTTTGTAAGATTACCCAAGTAGCTTTCGGTTTTTAGGTCTTTATTTTTGAAATCAATCGCAACCGATTAACGTTTTCTTAGACAATAAACAAATAGAATTCATACTATATAGTGCTTCAAGAATTTCTTATGCAGATGTTTTTATCTATTATTTTGGACCTTTAACGCAATTGCAGATTACATCCAATTTAAAAATTAAGCGTTTGAGCCTTGGTGTACATAAACGAAATGGCGATAAAACAAAAATATAGCAGTTCAATAATAAATTATATAGGTTCTAATTGAATTGTTTAGATCACTATTCAACAGTATCTATAAAAAGGCTAATACTTGCGATAAAAGTATAAAAAAATCCTGATTGCCGTTTGTCTAAAATAAAATTCTGAAATTTTGCGAAAAAAAATTGCACAATCGATTTCGTAAGTTTAAAAAACTATGTATCTTTCACTCCGAAAAGCATATCTTCTTTTATGAAGATGCTGGATCATACCAGGCTTGTTTTGTCTGAGAATCACTATTTATGAAACTAACAAAATCACTTTTCATGCCTATGTATTCCATATTAACTACAACACATCGGAACAGGTGGTGCAACATCAGCTTGATGGTTTTCTTTCTCCTCGGATTCTGCTTTACAGCCAATGCGCAAAATGTAAACGTAGAAGGAAGAGTGTATGCCGAAGATTCAGGAGAGACGCTACCGGGAGTCAACATTACTATTAAGGGTACTACCAGTGGTACCATTACAGATGCTGACGGTTACTACAGTATCAGTACTTCTGCTGATGCTACGCTTGTATTCAGTTTTTTGGGTTATAAAACCCAAGAAATTGCTGGGAGTAACAGAAGAACAATCGATGTTACCCTCGCTATTGACGCTACGAGCCTGGATGAAGTCGTAGTAATAGGTTATGGAACTCAGAGAAGACGTGATGTCACTGGTTCAGTGACTTCTGTATCTGAATCTGAACTAAAGGAAGTACCTGCACCTAACTTGATTACCCAGTTGAAAGGACGAGCCGCAGGTGTTTCCATCGTCAGTAATGGATCTACTCCTGGAAGTTCTGGTCAGATACGTATCAGGGGTAACCGAACCATTACGAATTCGCAAGGAGCCAGTGATGGATTGGATGGTCCGCTGCTCGTTGTAGATGGTATTCCTTTTCCAGGAAGCATCAATGACCTTAATCCTGAAGATATTGCGAGTTTAGACATCCTAAAGGACGCATCTGCCACTGCGATCTATGGATCCAGAGGTGCGGGTGGTGTCCTTTTAATTACCACTAAACGGGGTAGATCCGACAGGACAGTAATTAGCTATGATAGTTATGTCGGTTTCTCAAATATCCTGGACAAGTATGATGTTTACAACGGACAGGAATATGCTCAACTTAAAGCGGATGCAGCCAAATATAACCGTAGCACCCCAGGTACAACCTCCTATGCACTGACGCAAGCGGAACAGGAAGCTTTGGATGCAGGCGTATCGACTGATTGGCAAGATTTGATTTATGAAACAGGTGTGATGACCAATCATCAATTGAGCGTATCCGGTGGAAACGAAAGTACGCAATATGGCTTAGGAGGCGGTTATTTCCTTGAGGGAGGTATTGTCCCCAATCAAAAATTTGAGCGTTTTTCGCTTAGAAGCACCATTGATCACAGAATAAACAAGACATTTAAAATTGGCTTGAACAGCTTGAATACGCTTTCGTACTCCAATACCCCTGGTGGTGGTGGCGTACCAAGTGGATTGGTGAGGCTTACACCACTTGCGTCGCCGTATGATGCAAATGGAGATGTCAATTTATTTCCTGCCATCGGATCCATTGATGCTGTTGCGGTCAGCCCGCTTACTTTGATTACCAAGGAAGATGCCATACTGGCACAAAACAGAAGATTAAGAACTTTCAATAGCTTGTACGGCGAGGTTAGGTTGGCAGAGGGGCTGCGTTATAGATTCAATGCCGGTTTGGATTATAGGCAGGATAATGGAAGTGGCTATAATGGTATTCTTACATATGTCAATACTGCCCAAGTACAATCTTCTTCTAATGCCAGCATCAGCAATGCAGAAGCTTGGAGTTATAACCTCCAAAACCTGCTTTATTACGATAAGACATTTGGTGCAAAGCATAAAATTGGATTTATCGGCTTGTTTGAGGTTACAAAGATCACTTCAAAGGCAGTAGATTTACAGTCACAGGCGTACCTGCTGACTATATCAAGAATTCCAACTTTTCCCTTGCCGCAGGTCAGCCGGTAGCAGATCCTAATAACAACAGTTTTTCCGAAGTGGGATTGATTTCCTATATGGGGCGTGTCAATTACTCCTTTGCCAATAAATATTTATTGACTGCTACTTTGCGGGTGGATGGATCCTCCACGCTGGCGCCTGGCAATCAATACTTTACCTATCCGGCCTTTGGTCTTGGCTGGAACTTATCAGAAGAATCTTTCTTGAAGGACAACAAATTAATTTCTAATTTAAAGATCAGAGGCGGTTGGGGTATTTCGGGTAACCGCAACGTAGGGGCTTATTCAACCTTAGGCTCTTTGAGCAGTAATTTTTATAATTTTGGTACCAGTGTTGCAGGTCAACAGCTTGGATATTTGGTAACCGACCTGGCTAACTCCAGTCTTGGTTGGCAATCCACTAACCAATGGGATGTAGGCTTGGAGTTTGGATTATTCAATGATCGCATTACTGGTAGCGTTGATGTGTACGAGCAAAATACCGAGGATATTCTGCTTCAAGTAAGTTTGCCGCCTAGCAATGGCGCAGGTTCTACTTTCAAAAATTTAGGCAAGACCCGCGGTAGAGGTTTAGAGGTGGCATTGTCTAGTCTAAATGTTCGGACAAATTCAGGATTTGAATGGGAGACCGATCTGAATTTCTTCTTTAACAGAGAAGAAATCACAGAATTGACCACACCAGCAGAAATGCAAAATATAGGTAATGGGTGGTTTGTAGGACAACCGCTGAATGTGATTTATGATTATAAAAAGATTGGTATCTGGCAACTATCTGACCAAGAAAGTGGGGCATTAGCAAAGCAAACGTCTCCTGTACAATTCCCTGGTCAGGTGAGAGTGGAAGATGTAAATGGCGATGGTAGAATAGATGCTAACGATCGTCAGATATTAGGAGATTTCCAACCAGATTGGGAAGGAGGTTTGACCAACAGATTCCGATTTAAAAGCTTTGACCTATCTGTAGTAGCACATGCAAGAATGGGCATGATGGTATTGGTACCTTACCTTACCGCAGATGGCGGAGCGAATGGTTATCCTTTCTTCAATCAAGGTCGCGTCAATCAGGTAAAAGTAAACTACTGGACAGAAGAAAATCCGACTAATGAATTCCCTGCACCGGATGCAGGTACCGATAGATTGCTCTTTGGCTCTACGCTTGGCTATCGCGATGGTTCATTTATCAAAATCCGCAGTATCAATTTAGGTTATACGCTGCCAAGTGAACTACTGAAAAAAGCCAATATTAGTACACTGCGTATTTATGCCAATATCACGAATCCTTTTATTCTTTATTCACCATTATATGACTCAGGTTTAGTCGTTGACCCTGAAGGTAATGGATATGGTGGCGCAGTAAATTCGACGGGTTCGACGGGCGCGACTGTAACCGCCAGACAAATCAGTGTCAATCTGAATAACCCAACAACTCGTATCATGACTTTTGGGCTTAATTTATCATTCTAAAAAAAAATAAAATTTTCATAATATGAAAGTTCGCAAATATATTATAATATTAATATCGGCACTCGTTCTTTTTAATAACGGCTGCACAGATATTTTGGAGGAAAATCCTGAATCATCCATCGTACCTTCGCTTTTCAATACACCGGCCGGGGTATTGGGTGGCATCGTTGGCGTTTATAACGATATAAGAGCAGTATGGGGTACGGAGGGTTTTACAACGGAGATGATGGCTGGCACAGATGAGCATCTCGCCGCTGCAAGCGCCAGTGGTATTCAATCTCATAATTATAATGGACTGAATGGATCCAATTTTGGTGCAGCATGGAATATTGCCTATCGGGATATTAATACGTTGAATGGCGTATTGGAATTTGGACAATCCGTAGATTTACCAGAAGCAACAAAAAAGCAATACTTGGCACAAGCAAAGTTTTTAAGAGCTTTTTGGTATTTTTATTTGGTGCAAACGTTTGGTGATGTGCCACTTAACACCGAATTTATTACCGTACCTTCTCAGGCTGCTTCCCGCCAGCCAGTGGCTCAGGTTTATGAGTTAATCATTCAGGATCTTACGGAGGCAGCTGCTGATTTACCAAACACGCCCACTGCACCATTTCTAGATAAAGCAGCTTCTAAACCTGTAGCACAATATTTACTTGCTAAAGCATATTTGACCAGAGGTTGGCTCAATAATACCACGGATGACTTCAAAAGCTTACACTTTATGTGCAGATATTATTGCTAATAAAGCTACCTATGGGCTTGATCTTTGGCAAGACTATGCAGATACGTTTAATCCTGCCAATGATTATGGTAAAGAAACCATGTTTGTTAGTGACCACTGTAAAGATCCAAAATTCTGTTATTATACCGTAGGCAGTGGCGCTTCGGGTGGGGCAGCACAGAACCTTACACCTTGGTTTACAAACTGGAATTATCCTTCTAATAGTGGTATTAACTCTTATTTAAATGCCTCCGGGAACCTTGTAAATAATGGACCTTCCGGCATGGTTAGAGATTCTTATTATGGTCGTCCTTACATTCGTATTAGACCCAATAGTTATGTATGGCCTTCAGGATCAAATGCTGGAAAAAACTACTTCTTGGATAGGGCATTTGTAAATCGCAATGTTGATTCTAGGTTTTACAATACATTTTATACTACCTGGATTTCTAATGTAGCTATAACCAACAACGCAACCACTGCAAATAATAGCAGAGGCATTAGCTATACCATGCAGATCGGTGTAGATACTGCGATCTGGATGCCGGACTATGATATACCAGAGGCACCGCAATTTATTGGCACAAGACCTTTTAAAGGCATTATTATTCCACCAAGATTGTGGACTAATGCTTATTTCCCTTCTGTGAGGAAATTTATGGATCCGAGCCGTGGTTCAAATATCAATGACCCGTCCTCCAGACCAGTTGTGATATATCGATTTGCCGATGTGTACATGATAGGAGCAGAGGCAGCTTTTAAAGCTGGCAGACTTACGGAGGCTAAGGATCTCATTAATGTAATCAGAAGACGTGCTGCATTCAAAAGACCAACACTCCTGCAGAAAACGAAGCTGCTGCTTTGGCAATGGAAATATCTGAGTCAGATGTTACCCTTGATTTTATCTTGGATGAACGTACCCGCGAGTTTTACGGTGAATGGCAAAGATGGCATGATTTGGTTCGTACGCGTTCCTTGGTTCGGAGGGTTAAAGAATGGAATCCAGAGGCAGGTCAATTTATTCAGGATTTCCATATGCTGAGACCAATACCTCAAGGGCAAATTGATTTGGTCGTTGAGGGTAAAATTTCCACAGAATCCTGGTTACTAAATAGTTATACAGGCTTTATACTGGGAATAAAAGTTTTCTAATTTCATACATTATACTGCTCCGGGCGTATTTTTTGAATATTCAACAAAAGTATGCGCCCGGAACATTTTTTCTTTAGGCTACACAATAAATTTCCTATGCAACAAATGAATCGCTTCATTCATAGCATAATTTTTCTATTTTTATTAATCCCTTTTTTGATCGTTGATTTATACTGCCAACAAGTTCCACTCGTTTATACGCTTGAAAACACAGGGGCAAATTGTGCAGCGCCAGTTTTACCTACTTTTAATGAACTTCCTACTATCCGACCTTTGACCGATCCGTTTGAATGGTCTGACGGGAGCGGTCGGGTTACCTATTTTGAAGACTGGCAATGTCGCCGCGCAGAAATCAAAGCGGAAATCGAGCATTATGAGATTGGGAAAAAGCCAACTCGCCCTGATGATATTACCGCCAGCTTCGAGAATGACACATTGACCGTGAACGTTACAGTGAATGGAAATACGCTTACCTTGACTTCGGTTATTAAATTGCCGGAAGGAGATGGACCGTTTCCAGCAGTAATCGGAATTGGTAGAGGCACTGGGAGTCTCCCAGCAAGTATATTTAATGATCGCAACATTGCAACTATTTCATATAATTTTGGGCAGGTCATGGCGCATACGCAAACGCGTGGCAAGGAGCCAATTAATAAACTTTATCCTGATCTGACCAATATCGGGGCTTACAGCGCTTGGTCATGGGGCGTAAGTCGCATTATCGATGGACTGGAATTGGTCGCAAAGGATGTAAATATAGATTTGAAGCATTTGGCTATAACCGGCTGTTCTTTTGCGGGCAAAATGGCGCTTTTTGCCGGAGCGTTTGATGAGCGCATCGCACTTACGATTGCCCAAGAACCAGGAGGCGGTGGTGCGGCGGCTTGGCGCGTCTCGCAAACCTTAGGTAACGTAGAAACGCTTGGCAGTACCAGTCGCGCTTGGTTCATGGAAGATATGTTCCAATTTGCTAATGCAGTTCCGAAATTACCTCTTGACCATCATGAGCTTATGGCAATGGTGGCGCCTCGGGCATTGTTAGTGCTGGGAAATCCAGATTATGAATGGTTAGCGGAAGAATCTGGCTATGTATCCTGTAGGGCTGCCCATGAGGTCTGGAAAGCTTTTGGCGTGCCGGATCGATTTGGCTTTTCGATTGTTGCAGGACATCCTCACTGTGCACTCCCTGAAAGCCAGTATCCTGAGGTAGAAGCTTTTGTGGATAAATTCCTTCTTGGCAAAACAACAGCAAATACGGATGTTCAAGTTCATCCTTTTGAGGATGTTGATTAGAAAAGATGTTTTGAATGTTGGGGAACAGGAAACTCTAGCTTTCCAGCAGTAGATACCACAAATGTGGAGTCGATTTTCTTTGAGCCGGAGTGTGCAAACTATGGCTCGGACTGGGAAATATTTATGAATGCTGAAGCATCAAATGGAACTTATGTAACGATTAAGGCTGGCTTAAACAGTTCGCAATCAGCGCCTACTGGTACTGAAAGCATCATTACCATTCCATTTTCAGTTACCAAAGACAACCTATATTATTTATTTGCTCGCGTCAATTGCCCTTCTTCAAATGATGATTCATTTTGGATCAAGATTGATGACGGCGAATTTACAACTGCCAATGGGCTGGGAACCGTAGGCTGGCAATGGGCATCTTTGAGAAAGATGGAACTGAAAGCAGGCGAACATACGCTTACCATTGCTTATCGCGAAGACGGAGCTTTGCTTGATAAAATCAACATTACCAGCCATATATATGGTCCTGAAGAATTGCAGGAGAAAAAAGCATTAAATATTTGTAAGCCCAATTTTACAAAGAAGTAAATGAAATTGGTTTAATTAAAGAAAATGATGTAATGTTTATAAAATTTAAAATTTTTTAATTAACTACTGAATCATATTAAAACATAATGATTTTTAGTTTTCGACACTTTTCAAAATTGTTTCTCTTTCTATTTGGTATTTCATTATCATGGTCTTGTCAAAAAGACCTTATCTCCCATTCTAAACATAGAGAACGAATTTCTATTAATGATGGCTGGCGCTTTATAAAATATACATCCGAGCCAGACTCTTTGATTTACGATATTCGCCCCGAGGTTACAGATCGCAATGATAATAAAGATGCTGATTCCAAACCAACCGAAGCGGTGGATGTGGAGTCCACTCAACGAGTGTTGAAAGATTGGATATTACCTACAAGTAATGATTTTATTAAAGATCCTTCAAAACATTATATACGCCCAGCAGGTAACCCCGGAAGTGATTTTCCTTTTGTGCAACCTGATTTTGACGATAACGCCTGGGAGGCAGTGAACTTGCCGCACGATTGGGCAATCAAAGGTCCTTTTCTGGAGGGTTGGGACGCTGAAGTTGGCAACAACATAGGACGACTTCCAAGTCATGGCGTAGCTTGGTATCGCCGAAAGCTGGATATTCCTAAATCAGATGCTGGTAAATCGATTTTTTTGGATATAGATGGTGCCATGTCTTATGCCATAGTCTGGCTGAATGGACATTTGGTAGGCGGCTGGCCCTATGGCTACAATTCTTTTCGGCTCGATCTAACGCCTTACCTCAAGCCAGGCGGTGATAATCAATTGGCAATCCGAGTGGACAATCCACCAAATTCTTCCAGATGGTATCCGGGCGGCGGCATTTATCGCAATGTATGGTTGACCAAGACGAATCGCGTACACGTCGCACATTGGGGGATTTTTGTAACGACCAAAGAAGTTTCAAAACAATCAGCAAAAGTAGATTTAGAAATTAAAATCGATAACGATTCTGATTCGGAGCAAAATATAAATATTGTAACAGAAATCTATTCATTAGACACAGATTTACAACGTATTGGGAAACCAGTTGCAAAATTTCCAAACTTATCTTTTACTGTCCCCGCTCAGAAAACATCGGTGCTGAAAAACTCGGTTCTTGTTCAAAATCCTTTGCTCTGGGGCCCGCCGCCCACGCAGCTGCCGAACCTTTATGTCGCTGTAAGTCGTTTATATTCAAATGGAAAAGTATTAGATGAATATGAGACACGCTTTGGCATTCGTTCGCTGGCATTTGATGCTGAAAAAGGTGTTTTAGTTAATGGCGAAGCAATTCGGATTAAAGGTGTGAATCAACATCATGATTTGGGGGCTTTGGGAGCTGCTTTCAACCTTCGGGCTGCGGAAAGGCAATTGGAAATTCTGAAAGAATTAGGCTGCAATGCCATTCGCATGGCACACAATCCACCGGCACCTGAATTGCTTGATTTGACAGATAAAATGGGCTTCCTCGTGGTGGATGAAGTTTTTGATTCCTGGGAAAGAAAGAAAACACCACTTGATTTTCATTTGATTTTTTCCGATTGGTACGAGCAAGACCTTCGGTCTTTTATTCGGCGTGATCGCAATCATCCTTCTATTATAATATGGAGTTATGGCAATGAAGTTGGGGAGCAATATACGGAAGCAGCGGGAGCAGATTTATCTCGAAAATTGCGCGCTATTGTTGAAGACGAAGACCCGACTCGCCCTTCTACCGCTTCGATGAACTATGCCAAACCCGGTATGCCTTTTCCCGAAGCCATAGATATGATAAGCTTGAATTATCAAGGCGAAGGCATCAGAGATGCGCCTGCTTATACACATTTACGAGGAATTAAAACAACTCCTTTATATCCAGCTTTTCGTGAAAAATTTCCTGATAAGGTAATCGTGAGTAGTGAAACAGCTGCCGCTTTGAGTACAAGAGGTACTTATTTATTCCCTGTTTTTAATGGAATAAGTGCTCCTTCTGAAGATGGCTCAGGCGGAGATCCTAAAACAAAATATGTGAGCGCTTACGAGCTTTATACTGCCCCTTTCGGCTCTTCAGCAGATAAGGTTTTTGCTTCTCAAGACCGCCATCCCTATGTGGCGGGCGAATTCGTCTGGTCAGGATGGGATTATCTTGGCGAACCGACGCCGTATTACCTGGCACGCAGCTCTTATTTTGGAATTATCGACTTGGCAGGCTTCAAAAAAGATCGTTTTTATCTCTACCAATCACGTTGGCGGCCGGATTTGCCGATGGTACATATTTTGCCGCATTGGAATTGGCCAGATCGTATAGGCGAAGTGACGCCAGTGCATATCTTTACTTCCGGCGATGAAGCGGAGCTATTTCTCAATGGAAAACCCTTGGGCAGAAAGAAAAAAGGCGCTTACGAATATCGGCTTCGCTGGGATGATGTAAAATACGAACCTGGTGAACTGAAAGCGGTCGCTTATAAAAATGGGAAATCCTGGGCAGAGCAAATTGTGAAAACAACCGAGCAGCCATCAAAGCTCCAAGCAGAAGCGGATCGGATTGAAATAAAAGCAGATGGCGAAGATTTATCTTTTATTACCATAAAAATACTGGATAACAATGGTTTATTCATTGCAAATGCTAATAATTTAATTGAATTTAGCATCGAAGGCCCAGGAGAAATCATCGCTACCGATAATGGCGACCCGACGGATATGGAGGAGTTCCCTTCGCTGAAACGAAAGGCATTTAATGGACTTGCATTAGCAATCGTCCGTTCAAAAAAAGGCATGAAAGGTACGATCAAAGTTACTGCAAAAGCAGCAGGGTTAAACGAAAGCGTACTGGAAATAAAGAGCAATTGATTAAAAATAAGGCAATTTGTCAAATCTGTTGAATTATTAATTTGTTGCCAATAAAAATTATATTTATTTTGTAACAGATGCTTATGAAAATTTGATTTAACTAATTATAAAATGGTAATAATATGAAACGTATTTCAATATCAACTCTTTTACTTTTTATTACAAGTATTGCTGTTTTTGCACAAATGGAAGGCAAAAAGCCTATTTCTCAGCCTTTGGTGTCGCATATTTTCACAGCAGACCCTTCTGCGCATGTTTTTAAAGGTAAAATTTATATTTATCCTTCTCATGATATCGAATCAGGTGCAAAAGAAGACGATGAAGGTGGGCATTTTGATATGAAAGATTATCATATTTTGTCTATGAAAAAAATCGGCGGCAAGGTCAAAGATCATGGCGTAGCCCTTGATATCAAAGACGTTCCCTGGGCGGGTCGACAAATGTGGGCGCCCGATGCAGCATATCATAATGGCACTTATTATTTATATTTTCCGGTGAAAGATAAACAAGATATTTTTAGAATTGGCGTAGCCACCAGTAATAAACCACAAGGACCTTTTAAAGCCGAACCCGAACCGATGAAAGGCAGCTATAGCATTGATCCTTCGGTATTTAAAGATACAGACGGAACCTACTATATGTATTTTGGCGGCATCTGGGGCGGTCAGTTGCAACGCTGGGATGATAATGAATATCATGCAAATGCTGCCTTAAAAAAGCCGGAGGAAGTAGCTTATTTACCTCGAATTGCAAAAATGAATCCTGATATGAAAAGCTTTGCCGAAGAAGTAAAAGAAGTGCAACTATTGGATGAAAATGGTAAGCCTTTCCTTGAAAAAAATAATGATAAGCGCTTTTTTGAAGCAGCATGGATGCATAAATATAATGGAAAATATTATTTCTCTTATTCTACCGGCGATACGCATAATCTTTGTTATGCCATTGGCGACAGCCCTTACGGGCCATTTACTTATAAAGGTATTGTGTTAAAACCTGTACAAGGCTGGACGAATCACCATTCTATTATAGAAATCAAAGGTAAATGGTATTTATTTTATCATGATGTGCAATTATCTGGTAAAACGCATCTTCGCAATGTAAAAGTGACGGAGTTAAAATATAATCCCGACGGCACGATTCAGACGATTGAGCCTTATAAATAAGGAAATTTAAATAAACCAAATTATAAAACTAAATAATGATTCAATCATGAAATATTTAGTTTTTATTATAATATTGACATTTAGCGTTATTTGTCGCGCTCAAGATTACAAGAGCTACCCGATGTGGGATCATAAACTCCCCATGGAGCAGCGCATAAAAGATGTGATTAGTCGCCTGACTTTAGAAGAAAAGATAGCGCAAATGATCAATTCTACCCCCGCTATTCCGCGCCTGGGCATCCCCGCTTATGATTGGTGGAACGAAGTATTACATGGCGTTGCCAGAACGCCTTTCCGCGTCACAGTTTATCCTCAAGCCATTGCAATGGCAGCAACCTGGGATACGACGTCCCTGCGTCAAATGGCGGATTATTCTGCATTGGAAGGACGCGCGGTTCACAATAAAGCGATTCGATTAGGGCGCACCAATGAGCGTTATTTAGGCTTAACTTATTGGACACCAAACATTAATATATTTAGAGATCCTCGATGGGGACGCGGGCAGGAGACTTATGGCGAAGACCCTTTCCTGACCGCAATGCTGGGGCGAGCCTTCGTGCATGGTTTGCAAGGAGATGATCCAAAATACCTGAAAGCGGCTGCCTGCGCCAAGCATTTTGCGGTGCATAGTGGCCCTGAGCCAAGTCGCCATTCTGATAATTTTAATCCTACGGATTATGATTTATGGGATACTTATTTACCTGCTTTTAAAGAATTAATTACAAAAGCCAACGTGGCGGGCGTTATGTGCGCATATAATGCATTGTATGGGCAGCCATGCTGCGGAAGCGATCCATTGATGAATGATATTTTGCGGAAGCAGTGGAATTTCACAGGGTATGTAACAAGCGATTGCTGGGCAATTGATGATTTTTTTAAATATCATAAAACCCACCCAGATGCTACCAGCGCTGCGGTAGATGCAGTGCTGCACGGTACGGATGTGGAATGCGGTACGGATGTTTATAAATCTTTATTAGATGGTGTAAATAAAGGCTTAATAAAAGAGGAACAATTGGATGTTTCTTTACAACGTTTATTTACTATTCGCTATAAATTAGGAATGTTTGATCCGCCTAGCGTAGTAAAATATGCGCAAACGCCGGAATCCATTCTGGAATCACCTGCGCATCAGGCACATGCACTCAAAATGGCACAGCAATCTATTGTTTTATTAAAAAATGAAAATAATACCTTGCCATTACGTAAAAATATAAAGAAAATCGCCGTTTTGGGTCCAAATGCGGATAATCGTATCTCGGTTTTGGGCAATTATAATGGAATTCCTTCGGAAATTATATCGGCATTACAAGGTATCAAAAATAAGCTGGGTCAGGACGTGGAAGTGATATATGAAAAAGCCATCAATTTTACGAATGATACTTTATTAACGTATGCGGATATATATAATCAATTCAGTTGGAATAATCAGCAGGGCGTTCAGGCTGAATATTTTAATAATATAGAATTGAAAGGCAATCCCGAATCGGTTAGAATGGAATCCAAAGTAGATCATTTCTGGCAGGAAGGTGAAAATGTAATAAGTTCGATTAAAGCGAATAATTTTTCCGCAAGATATTCTACTAATTTTAAAGCGGATAAAGACGGTTTTATTACATTTGAAATAGAAGCCGATGATGGGTATCGTTTTTTAGTAAATGATCAGGAAGTTTTGAATGTTTGGCTGCGAAACCGTTGGGGCGCAAGAACTTATAAATTACAATTTACAAAAGGTGTTACATACAAATTGGTGCTTGAATACTGGCAAGGCGAAGGAAAAGCGAATGTAAGATTGAGTACTGGTAATTTTGAACGGACAAATTATACTGCTTTAGTAAATAGAATTAAAGATGCGGATGCCATTATTTATGTCGGCGGCATTTCACCTCAACTGGAGGGCGAAGAAATGCGCGTGGATTACCCTGGATTTAATGGCGGCGACCGTACTTCAATTTTATTACCAAGTGTACAAACGGATTTACTAAAAACATTAAAAACGATAAATAAACCTATCGTTTTTGTTATGATGACGGGCAGCGCGATTGCTGTTCCCTGGGAAGCGCAAAACCTGCCGGCTATCGTGAATGCCTGGTACGGCGGGCAAAGCGCGGGTACAGCTATTGCAGATGTGCTCTTCGGCGATTATAATCCTGGCGGTCGTTTGCCGGTTACATTTTATAAAAATGATCAGGATTTGCCCGATTTTAGCAGTTATGATATGACCGGGCGCACGTATCGTTATTTTAAGGGCGAAGCATTATATCCTTTCGGTTACGGATTGAGTTACACGACATTTAAATATAATAATTTTAAAGCTCCCAATAATATTCAAATTAATAAGAATATAACCATCCAAGCAACTGTAACGAATTCTGGTAAAATAGATGGCGAAGAAGTCGCGCAACTTTATATTTCTTATCCTGGTATCAAAGGGAAAGCGCCTATCCGCGCGCTGAAAGGCTTTCAACGCATTGCATTAAAAGCAGGAGAAAGTAAAACCATTACATTTATTGTAACGCCGGAGGAGTTATCCCTTGTAAATGAAAAAGGTGAATCCTATCAACCTAAGGGCAAAGTAATGATTAGTATAGGCGGCGGGCAGCCGAATGTAAAGAACAAGACCACGTCTAATGTTTTGATAAAGAAAGTAAAGGTTCAGTAATCATTATTATATAAAGAAACAATAATAGCTTCGTGCTCAATAGATGGAAACTAAATAAAGTGAGCAAACATTATATAGTTATATTATTAATCTTTACAGGTGAAATAAGAATAATTAAAAACTTGATAAAGTAAACTGCCGTTCTGAATACCAGATTATTTATTCGGAACAGCAGTTTTAATAAGCGCTTCAATCACTTAAAGTGCTTTATTCATTGAATTTTAAGCACATTTAATAATAAAAGACTAATTTTTCTATTTGCCGCTTGCTATTAAAAACATTCTCTATTTTAAATTTTTGCTCCGCCGAGCCAGACTTAAATGTTGCAGTCATTTCGATGTCTTCCACAAAAAAAGTATCATTATTAATTGGCATAAGATGGAAATTGCCAATTCCTGCTTCCAGAATCAATTCTTCATTTTGTAATTTTATTTTCATGATTCCAACGCGTGGATGCTGATAAGTGCCTTGGAAAGCGGCAACCGCCTGTGTATCAATCATTTTTGTTGAAATTGTTTTTACAGGTGTACTTTGTTTTACAAGTTTCGCTTTTTTATTTTGCTTACCAACTTTCGCTTTAAATACTAATTTTACCAAATCATTTACTTCTTCTTCGCCCAAGCGACTTTCCTGATAATTATTAGATAAATGTGCAATCACCATATCGAGTTCAGGAATGACATAAACCCTTTGTCCGCCTGCCCCGGAGGCATAAAAAGTTTTTACGCCATCGATTTCCATGATCCACCAAAGCAAGCCGTAACTACCAAAATTTTGAAAACGATCGGTGTCTTTTGTATAAGCACTGGTACTTTTTGCCACCCAATCCTTGGGTATAATTTGTTTGCCTTTCCATTTCCCTTCGTTCAGATACAAATGCCCAAAACGAGCCAGGTCTCGCGCGGAAAGCCTGAATAAATAGGCAGGATGCTTTGATTTATCTTGCTCGTAGCGATAATACGTATCGAACAAACGAAAATCCTCCATTTGCAAAGGTTTTGCAATTTCATCCTGGAATGCTTCAAAGAAATCCTTGCCGCTTTGCTGGTTAAAAATAGTTGATAAAGTATTGAAATCCCAGTTGTTATAAAGCCATTGCTCGCCAGGTTTCGCAGAGCCTCGTGCCGGCAAGTTATTAATCATGCCTTGAGGTGCATAAGCGGAAGGCAAATAAATCCCGGAGCGTGCGGCCATTAGATCAATTACCCTGGCTTGTTTTTCTATTTCTGTCAAGGGTTGAATATCGTCAATCCCCAATTCTGCCAAAGTGCTATTCGGATTGATTTTTCCTTTACCAACGTAAATGCCGATCATCGCACTCATCAAGCTTTTCCGGGCAGAGGTGAGAATAAATCGCCGCGAAGTTTCGCCCCAATCCACGACAATTTTGCCATTAATTTCGACTACAAATGCGGCGCTGCCTTGATTTAATTGCTGATACAAACTATCCAGTCCACTTTTTGAAAAACCAGCATCTGCGGCATTTTCATATTTTAGCCATTCTTGGCCTGGAAATACCATTTTTTGGGCCGATGTAATAAACGTTGTTCCCGTCATTAGAACAATCAGAAAAATAAATTTGTAAGCTTTCATAATTTTTTTGAAAGAGAGACGAAAGCCTAAGCGTGATCGTTACGCTGAAATCCTTGTACTTTGTGCAGAAAATGAAAATCAGGACATCTTATTTTTCTTAAATTGTGTAGGCGTGATGCCTTCCATTGATTTAAATGCTTGATAAAACGCAGAACGAGACTGAAAACCAGACGCTTGAGCGATTGCTTCGATTGTCCATAGTGCCGTTTCAGGATTTATCAATAATTGCTTGGATTGTTCGATCCGATAGGTATTAATAAAATCCCTAAAGTGTTGGTTATAATGCTGATGAATCATAGCTGATAGCTGATTGGGGTGCATTTGCAGGGTTATTGCCACATGATTGAGTGTCAGGTCTGTTTTTTGAAAAAGCTGTTCTTCTTTTATTAATACTTCTAATGCAACGATTTTATCCTGATGAGCAATACTTTGAGTTACTCTAAAAGTGCTTTTAAGGTTGGTTTCCAATAATTTAGATCGATGAAATCCCGCTAATGTGATACCGTAAAAACTGACCGAGGTGACCGAAGGAATCAATAGATCAAAGGTTTCATTATTAGAAAAGTAAAAACGCAGCCACTGCGAAGCGCCGACCACTGCCAACAACAACAAAAGCAAAGGCGCCCAATCACCTTTTAACCGAGCATGACCTTTCTTATATTCTTGTAAATAATATAAACTATTGTAAATCAAGTAGATTTGGATATGCAACATAATCCATATAATATTGATATGCAACTTATTTCCAAAAATTAAATGATAAATAGAATATAATAAAAATATAATAGCCGGTAAAAAATGTAAATATAATACGGGCGAGAGACTTTGATCGGGTTGCTTTTGAAAGTGAAGATAGATCAATAAGAATGGCCCAACTAATAGCCCCAGTAAGTATTCCATGGCCTGCAATGCCGGATATTCTTGAATTAAACCGCTGTTAACCAAGGTAATAAGCAGCATTGCTAGCGACCAGGCTACAAATATTAAAGATAAGAGCTTTCGGATAAACGAATGCGCTTTAGAATTTCGATAGATCAAAAGAGCCAGTAGCAAGCCTTGCGCCACGCCCAAAAAGCTGATGGTGAATAAAATAGATTGTAAAGACATCGTCACGGTGGTTTTTATATCAAACTTGCTAATCTTTTATCAGAATTGCAATAAAAATTATTTTTTACAAATCAATTTTTCTACTTATCAACTTCGCCGATTGCCAATCGGCGCTACTAATAACCCCGCGCTGTATCATCAGGATTGCGCTGATCGCCTACGCCGTGTAGCTTGCCATCAGGCAGGCGCTGAATAGCTTTGATAACCGCCATTGCATTGACTTCCCGGAATTTATGGCCCATCGCTTCTAATGTTTTTATAGTAACGGAATCCAAAGTGCCTTTTTCCACTTGGATTTGGTCTGGCAACCACTGATGATGGAATCGCCCTGCATTTACTGCTTCTTCAAGGTTCATGCCGAATTCCGCAACATTGACAAACACTTGGAAAACGGCGGTAATAATGGTCGAGCCGCCCGGCGCACCCAGCACCATAAAAACTTTGCCGTCTTTCTCAACGATGGTGGGCGTCATCGAACTCAGCATTCGCTTGCCGGGTTGAATGGCATTTGCTTCTGCGCCAACCAAGCCAAATTGATTGGGAACGCCAGGTTTTACACTGAAATCATCCATTTCATTATTCAGGAAAAAACCTGCGCCATCCACCCAAACTTTGCAGCCAAAGTTGGAATTCAGCGTAGTCGTCACCGCAACAGCATTTCCTTCGGCATCGATAATCGAAGTATGGGTAGTTTCAAAATGTTCTTTTACTAAGTTAAAATTTCCTGCTAATACGGAATCGCTTAAAGTAACGCGAGTAGGAGAGAAGTCAGCCATGCGGTTTTGCAAATAACCTTCATCCAAAAGAGAGTCAATCGGCACATCGTAAAAATCGCTGTCACCCAGATGTTCAGCTCGATCGGCGTAAGCGCGACGTTCCGCTTCTGCCATGAGATGAATCGCTTCAGGCGAGTGAAATCCCATTTTGGATAAAGGATAATTTTCAATCATGCCCAGCATTTGCAATAGCGCTACGCCTCCGCTTGAAGATGGCGGCATCGAAATCACTTTATAATCTTTATAATTTCCTATAATTGGTTTGCGCCAGGCAGCTTTATAATTTTTTAAATCCTCGAGGGTAATGATACCATTGCCTGATTCCATTTCTTTTACAATAAAATCGGCGGTTTCGCCTTCGTAGAAGCCAGCAGGGCCGCGGTCGCGGATGAGTGTAAGCGTTTTGGCTAATTCCGGTTGTATAAGTTTATCTCCAATTTGCCAAGTTTCTTTAATAAAAGGATTGGGTGTATCGTTATGCTTCTTGAAAGCTTCCTGGAAATTAGTAAGGCGTTTGGCCTCCGTTTCAGATACAGCAAACCCTTTTGCGGCAAGCTGAATGGCAGGATCAATCAAATCTTTGATTGGCAGTTTGCCATATTTTTCGTGCGCAGCGAATAAGCCTGCTACTGCTCCTGGAACACCTGCTGCCAGATGCCCTTCGGTGCTGAGATTTTCAATAACATTTTCTAAACTATCCAAATACATATCGCGATTAGCTTGCATGGGTGCTTTTTCACGGTAATCGATTGCGTCAACTATGCCATCCTTGGTGCGAATCAGCATAAAACCACCGCCGCCAATATTGCCCGCACGAGGATAGCAAACTGCAATTGCAAATTGCACGGCGACCGCAGCGTCCACGGCGTTACCACCTTTTTTCAAGATTTCTAATCCAATATCAGAAGCTAAGGCATGAGGTGAAACCACCATCGCTTGATCGGTTACGGTGCTTTTAGTAGCCTCGTACTGGCCCGGAGGCACTCTTTTGCAAGCGAATTGAATAAGAAACAGCAACAAAATCAAGGTCGGTCTTAGGTGTATCATTTTTGGCATGGTAATTGGTTTTATTGATATTGTAAAATTTTCATTAAACAAACTTACCCAAATTGATGAGCTTTGCTCCGAAAGATAATAATCGTATCATTTTTATCATAAAGAAATCAAGGGGTGCGACCTGAAAAGCATTTTGTAGATTGGAAACCAAGCAATTAGAAGGGGTCTAAAAGGTTTTTTCCAGGCTTTTCGTTCATGGGTCGCGCCCTTTTTTATTATAGATGCCAGATGTCAGAAACCAGATGTCAGATTAGGCATTTAAAAAAAAATTCTTCTTCAAATGCAACAGCCTCGCCGGAAAGAAGTTTCTTTAATAAAAAGTTGTGATGAGATTTCTATTCTTATTCTTGTTTAGCTGCATTTTGACGGTCGGATTTTCACAAAAAGATATTGATTTGAGCGGTTGCTGGCGTGGCAAGATCACACAGGATCAAGGCGGTTTTCGGCCGGAATATGGGATGGAATTGTATCTTACTCAAAAAGGCAATCAAATCACGGGGCGTTCGTTTGTGTATTTTGACAAATATTATGCAGAAATGGAACTCGAAGGGCAGGTTTTGGGTAATAAAATAATACAATTTCGAGAAACCAAAGTGAGTGCTTTCAAAAAAGTGGATACGATGGAATGGTGCGTCAAGCAAGCAGTGCTTACCCTGATAAAGAGCGGCAACCCTTGGAAACTGGAAGGCGCATGGAATGGTGCAACGCAATTCGGGCCTTGTATTCCTGGTAAGATTTTCTTGAAAAAATCCATTCCAAGAGCTTAGACCAAGAACGATTATTCAAGAGCATATCATAAAGGCAGTACAGGAATTATATGGTGAAATCATTCCTGATACCCAAGTGCAAATCAGCGCTACGCGCAAGGAATTTGAAGGGGATTATACGATTGTTACATTTCCATTTACCAAAATAGCGAAGAAGAAACCCGAAGAAATAGGGGAGGAGTTGGGCAATTATTTAGTGGCAAACGTAGCGGAAGTCAAGGCTTTTAATGTTATTAAAGGCTTTTTGAATTTGGTCGTGAGCGATAGCTTCTGGGCAAGTTTTTTGGATCAAATTTATGATAATCCCAATTACGGGCAACATTCACCAAATGGTGAAAAGGTAATGGTAGAATTTTCTTCGCCAAATACCAATAAACCCTTGCATTTGGGGCATATTCGGAATAATTTACTGGGTTGGTCTTGCTCTAAAATCTTCGAGGCGGCGGGCTATGAAGTCGTTCGGGTGCAAGTCGTCAATGACCGGGGGATCGCTATTTGCAAGAGTATGTTGGCTTGGCAACAATTTGGCAATGGGGCAACGCCGGAATCAACGGGTATCAAGAGCGACCATTTTGTGGGCGATTATTATGTAATGTTTGAACAAAAATTTCAAGAAGAATATAAAGTTTGGCAACAAAGTGAAGTAGCAAAAACGCTTTTTGAACAAAGGAAAAAGAAAGAATTAGACGAGAAAGAATTTTATAAAGAATTTAAAAATACTTATTTCAACGAATATAGTAAACTTGGCTCATCCGCTCGGGAAATGTTATTGAAATGGGAGGCTGGAGACGAAGCTACGATTGCACTCTGGCGCAAAATGAATGGCTGGGTATATCATGGTTTTGAAGAAACATATAAAAAATTAGGCGTTTCATTTGATAAATATTATTACGAATCGGATACTTATTTACTTGGTAAGGATATTATTCAAAAAGGTTTAGAAAAGGGACATTTTTTATAAAAAAGAAGACGGGTCGGTTTGGGTGGATTTGACCGATGCCAAACTTGATCATAAAATTTTGTTGCGGAGCGATGGAACCTCTGTTTATATTACACAAGACCTCGGCACGGCGCAGTTGCGTTACAAGGATTTTGGTGCGAATCGCATGATTTATGTCGTTGCGGATGAGCAAAATTATCATTTCCAGGTTTTGTTTGAAATTTTGAAACGTTTGGAAGAACCTTATGCAGAAGGCTTGTACCACTTGGCTTATGGCATGGTGGACTTGCCCACCGGCAAAATGAAATCACGCGAAGGCACGGTCGTGGATGCGGATGATTTGATCGCTGAAGTGATTGCCGAAGCTCGTAAAAACTCTAAAGAGCGTGATACTTTAGCTGATATAAGTAGAGAAGAGCAGGAGGATATTTTGCGGAAAATTGGTCTGGCGGCGCTCAAATTCTTTATTATAAAGGTACACCCTAAAAAAAGAATGATCTTTGACCCCAAGGAATCCGTGGATTTGCAAGGGCAGACAGGGCCTTATGTGCAAAATGCGTATGTAAGGATTCGGTCGGTGCTTCGGAAAGCGGAATCCTCCTTCGCTGAAGCTACGGCGGGCGAAGGAAATGGGCAATTAAGTATTGGTCGTAAATCCTTAGAATACAATAATTTAGAAACGGACGAGAAAGATTTAATCGCGCAGTTGTACGAGTTTTCAAGCTTGATTTTGGAGGCTGCACGCGAATATGATCCTTCGGTTATCGCAAATTATTCTTATAATCTGGCGAAATTATATCATAAATTCTATCATGATTTTTCAATTTTAAAAGCAGAAAGTGAAGCGGCCATTGCGTTTCGGTTGAAGTTATGCCAGGCGATTGCGAATACGCTGAGGTTTGGAATGGATTTGTTGGGAATTGAAATGCCGGAAAAGATGTAATAAATCACAACATCACTAAATCACAACATCACCACATAAAACATGAGTGAAATTAAAGAATCCCTGAATTTTATCGAAGAATTTATCGAAGCGGATATTGCGAATGGCAAGCACGCTGGGCGAGTGCATACGCGTTTCCCGCCTGAGCCGAATGGTTTTTTGCATATTGGCCATACAAAAGCGATTACGTTAAACTTTGATATTGCCAAAAAATATGGCGGCAAGACCAATCTTCGTATGGATGACACGAATCCTACTACGGAAAAAACCGATTATGTGGAAAATATAAAGAAAGATATTCAATGGCTTGGTTATCAGTGGGATGGAGAAGTTTTATACGCATCAGATTACTTTCCGCAATTATATGAATTTGCTATAAAATTAATAAAGAAAGGCTTAGCGTATGTAGATGATTCTACGCCGGAGGAAATCGCCGAACAAAAAGGTACGCCGACTGTGCCGGGAAAGGAAAGTCCTTATCGCAATCGATTGATGGAGGAGAATTTGGACTTATTTGAGCGCATGAAAAATGGCGAATTCCCTGATGGATCAAGGGTTTTGCGCGCTAAGGTTGACATGGCTTCGCCCAATATGCATATGCGCGATCCTGTGATGTACCGCATTAAGCACGAGCATCACCATCGCACGGGCAATGATTGGTGTATTTATCCGATGTACGATTTTGCGCATGGACAAAGCGATTCTATCGAAGGTATTACACATTCTTTATGTTCGTTAGAGTTTGAAAATCACCGACCTTTATATAATTGGTTTATTGAACAATTAGAAATTTTCCCTTCCCGCCAAATTGAATTTGCGCGGATGAATGTGGAATATATGATTACTAGCAAGCGCAAATTATTAAAATTAGTAGAAGAAAATTATGTAAAGGGTTGGGATGATCCTCGAATGCCTACCGTTGCAGGGATGCGGCGCAGAGGCTATCCGGCTGCGGGTATCCGTGAGTTTTGCCGCAGAGCAGGCATTGCCAAGCGCGAGAATTTGATCGAAATTGGATTATTAGAATTTTGTATTCGAGAGGAGCTAAATAAAATTACGCCTCGTGTAATGGCGGTACTTGATCCGATTAAAATTATTATAACGAATTATCCGAAGGATCAAGTTGAAGAAATGGAGATTGAAAACAATCCTGAAGATGAAAGCGCTGGCACACGTAAAATACCGTTTTCCAGCGAGTTATATATTGAGCAAGATGACTTTATGGAAAACCCGCCAAAGGGTTATTTTCGACTCTCGCCGGGTGGAATGGTGCGATTGAAAGCAGCTTATATCATTCAATGTAATGAAATTATCAAAGATGATAATGGAAATATCATAGAATTACGCTGTACTTATATACCTGAAAGCCGCAGCGGTTCGGATACTTCTGGGTTGAAGGTAAAAGGTACAATTCATTGGGTTTCAGCGCTTCATGCCTTGGAAGCAGAGGTGCGCATGTATGATCGCTTATTTACCGACCCGGAGCCAACCAACCATGAAGACCGCGATTATTTGGAATTTTTTAATCAAGATTCGCTTAAAATAATTCAAAAAGCTTACATAGAGCCAAGTTTAAAAGAAGCAAAACCGCAAGCGCAATTCCAGTTTATCCGCAAAGGCTACTTCTGTGTGGATTCAGATACTACGCCGGAAAAGCCTGTGTTTAATTTGACGGTAAATTTGAAAGATAGCTGGAAAGCACCAAAGTAATATATAATATAGTAAAGGGATTTAATAAGATTTTTGTATAAAATTTTGTAAATCCCTTTCAAAATGGCTTTTCCCAAGCCTTATTTCTTGTCGTAAAATGACATAGAATATTAATATCAAAATAAATCCTTGTAAAAGGAATAAAGGAAGCATGAATAAAGTGTTCTCACCGAATACGCCTGATAAAAGAAGAAAGGAAACTGCGCCATAAACAATAACAAAAATTAATATAAACGCTAAAGGAATTAGCATTGGAAAGGCAACTTTAGTGTTTATAATGGTTTTATTTTCATTTTGATGTATTGTCCCTGTAATTTCCGCTAAACCCATATTGAAATCGATCAGCTTCCGGCGACGCCTGAATAAAAAACCATCTTCATAAACAGCTCCTGTATAAGGCTTTAAACTTGTTGAAAATACTTCAAATAAACCAAAATTATGCCCGGAATCGGTATTGCGTTTTAAATGCTCTACGACTTCATACTTTGGAAGATCAAATTCAGCGGAGAATTCTTCGATCCAGCCGATTCTTTTTAAAAATCTTTCAAATCGTTCGCGCATATTTATTAAATATTATAAAGAAAGCCCTCCGAAATCAAATTCGGAGAAGCTTAAATTTAAATAAAAATTGAGATTAGTATGATATCCTATCGACTATTTAATTTTACATTCAGGGTAAAGCTCCCTTTTTGCAAGCCTTCCGCGCCGACCACGCCAATAATCACCTGATAAGGATTATTAATAGCAACAATATCCTTCACCGTGCGTGTATGATCTTGCGTTTGCCCACGTTTTTTATAATCCCATTTATGCTCTGCTTCGCATCTTATACAACTGCTTAAATTTGGCACAATATTATTTTTATCAATTTTACCAACTTCATAAGCATATAAGCTAAAATTAGCATCTTTATCTGTCGGAGTAACAGTGATTTCCATTTCAGATCGCGCCGGCAAGTTCACTGCATATAAAACATGATTGCCTGTAAATTTACGCACTTGCGTTTCCGGGAAGCACGCTACTGCGCTATTCCAGGCCCAGGAAATATCTTTCATGATGAATCCATTTGCCAAATCACCCTTTACAGAAACGGTTTGTCCAGGTTCTGCTTTGATCCAGAGTAAGGAATCATTAATTTGAGCAGAGGAAATGCTACATATAAAAAACATTATTGCACAAAATACGATTAAGTTTTTCATAGTTTTTGATTTTATGATGTTAAACATTATTAATTTATGATGTTAATGCGTATTTAAAATCGCATTTCCTTCTGTTTGAAGGAGTTGAATTTGCTGGGTTTTAGTCAATCTTTTTTTATTTATCCAGGCATAAATATCATAATAAGCATCATAACCAAACGCTGAAATAGAGAGTAAAATCATTATTAACCCGAATAAATATAAGCCTAAAAACAGGCAATACCAATATGCAAGCCGATAATACTGAATAACCAAAAGACTCGAACACGCGGTATCCAAACCCCTATAAAATAAAAGGTTTCAATGATCATTGTAAACCAGCTTAATAACATCGGAATCCAGGGATAATAAGCTAACCAGGTCATATCAAATTGTCGGAAATCGGGCTGCACCATCGAGCGCCAAAGCACATTGCCTTCCCACCAGGCGGTGTATAACATTTTTTCATAGCCGGCGGAGAAATAAACCAAGCATAAATGAATTTGTAATACTCTGATTGCCAATGTGGAAGCCCAATTTGCTTCATTTGATACGCGCCCGAAGCGAATATCAAGTGAATAAGCTTTTGCAACGGGCATTATCATCATATAAAATAATGAAATTTGTAAAAAAATATCAACGCCATAAACAAATGTAGGTAAAGTGCTCATCATAATATAATGACATAGCCAAGTAAATATGGCCCAAACTCTTGTAAACCAACCTAATAATAAACCCATTGCTGATATAAAATAAACCCAAAAGAAAGCCTCCACAAATGAAGATGTCGAAATGCCCAAAGGTTGGAATATATTGTAAATATCTTGTATATGAATATGCCAGGATTGATTAAAAGCTTTAGAAATTTCCCACTGAACCCAGGCGTCTTCACCAAAAAAATGCTGCCCAATCCGGATACCACATAGCTGCTTGAAGCAGTGTAAAAAGGTAATTAAAATGCGAAATATACCTAAGGATTTTGGTGAAATAGGCGCTGTAAAAAAGAGTTGAAAATCCTGTATTAAACTGTTTAAAGGTTTCATAGCTTGAATAATTTTAGTATAATTCAAACTTGGTTTCATAAAAAACACCAGTCTTGATAATCGAATCTTGAACAAAATCAGCCATTTTCGGGTATTGAATTCCTTTCATCGAATAATTAATTCGGTGCATATCTTGATGGAGGTTGAGCATACGCGTACACATAGAGCGAGAGCTTAAATCCTGATAAGCAGAATCTTTTGCTGCGTGCACTTTAAATCCGTAAAACCGATTTTCGGATTCCCAGTTTGATGTAAAAAACTTAAAATCTTTAGAAGTATTATAACGCTTCATTTTGCCGTCGGCTCCTTCCAAAATAATTTCCACTTCTGTGCTTTTGCCAACATCCGGCGTAAAAAAAGCAAAACGCCAGGCAGAATAGTTGATAGCAGTGAGGCAAGCAAGCGGTTTTTCAAAGTGATTATAAAAATTATCATCAAGACCATGCACAATCGTAGCGAATATGATGCTCAAATGTAATGCAGTAGCGATATAAATGATTTTTCTAAACATGATGTGATTTTTAATGATGAAGGGTACTTTTATAATGTACCCTTCAAAATTTTACACTCATTTTTAATTAGTCCACCGTTATATCTCCGTACTTCGCAGCAAGGTCTTGCAATGCCTGGAATTTTTCCTGACCAAGCAGGGACGCCATTTTGGAAGCTCCCTCGGTATAAATGTAAAAAACTTCATTAGCGCTGCGGTCGCCGACAATAAAAGTCCATTTGACACCTGCAACTCTGGAGTTGGAATTTTTACTAACTCGTTTAAGATCAGTCATTTTGATCTGTTTTCCACCTACCGTTTTTTTTCCATTATCAAATACCAATTTGTACTCGCTGGAAGGCACATCCTTAAAAATGTTAATAATCTTCTGTTGATCTGCCTTTGAAATGCCGCTACCGGACTGTGCAACAGCAGCAATGCTAAAAGCGCATAAAATAAAAACTGCAATACTGATTTTAATCATAAGATTGTTTTTCATAAAAATATTTATTTAGTTGATGAAATAATAGACAAGTATGAAACATCACTTTTTATGCACCACTACATTTGTGTAGCTAATCATTTTTAATCCACAAAATTTCACGATCATGAAAAGGTTTTTAATAATTCCTGTTTTATTATTATACATTTTACAAATTGCTATTGCTCAGGATGAAGTGTATCAAGAATTAAAAAATACCGAAATGTCGATCCCTTCAGCGCCTGCCTTTGCTCTACTAGGTGTGAACCCTGAAATCGTGCTTCGACCTTCTGATTTAAAGAGTTTTAAAGTGGATTGGCGTGTGAAAAATTATACGTTGGCACCCGATCTGGCCTTGGAAGCGCAACCTTTATGGCATTTATATTATAAGAAAAAATCATTTGCAGATTATGCGAATGCGAGTATCATTGCGAAGAAATTATCTACTACGAGCCTTTCTTTTGGTACGGCTAAAATAGATGGGATCAATCACGCTGCTTATTCACTTAAATTAAATCTTTTTTCAAAAAATGATCCGATTATTGATAAAAACTTATTAAATGATTTAATAGCAGAACATGATGTGGCGCTTATAATGGTTCAGCGGGAAATCGATTCTGTTATGGTAAATAGAGATATAGCAACCGATCCTGATGTAAAAAATGAATTAAAATCGGAACTGGAGGCTTTAATATGGAAAAAACAAAATATATCAACGGAAATTCAAGATAAATACCGCACTATTATTGAAGAATATCAAACTGAAAACTGGAATAGAACGATGCTGGATATTGCGTTTGGATCTGTTTATACTTATGATAATGCGGGGCTGGATAGTTTAAAAGTGAAGAAAGCGGGCATGGCAATCTGGTTGAACGGCTGCTTAAAAATGGGGAAAAATGGTCTATTATCAGGAATTTTTAGATACACCAAAGTGATCGATAGTTCTAATAAACTTTTTGGAATCAGCTATCGACATGGGAGTCCGAAATTCAATTTTTTTATGGAATTTGCTTATGAAAATCTGGGGAATTATTTTGATATTACGCAAGACGCTGCTTTTGCGGAAGAAGAATATTTTGCTGATAAATATGTCGAAGACCTGGGCTCCGGCTGGCTTAATTTTAATAATACAGGCAGCAAAACGCAATACAATATAGCTTATGGCGGCGATTTCAAATTGAGTCGCAATATATTACTGAATTTTGCGCTTCGTACGCAGTTTACTAATGAATTGAAAATGAGTCGTTTGATACCCGTGGCGAACGTTGTCTGCCTAATGAAATAAACATTTTTTGAAATATTATATCAGGATAATAATTCCCTTAACTTTACAATGGCCTCTGACCGAGAACGCACCCCCAGTTTGTCGTAAAGATTTTGCAGATGGGTTTTGATCGTATTAACACTTACAAAATGTTTTTCTGCCATTTGTTTGTTGGTACAACCTTCATAAACTGCTTTCAAAACTTCAAACTCCTTCTCGGTCAAAGGATTGTAAATTCGTTGATTAATATGTTCCAGATTAAAATGACGCGGACGAGCACCTTGAGAGAAATTATATAATGCAATTTCGATACTGGAATATAAATCTTTTTCATTAAATGGTTTAAGAATATAACCCATCGGACGACTCAGTTTTGCTTGCTCTATAATAGATTTATGAGAATAGGATGTAAGAAAAATAAATGGAATATGATATTGGTCGTTAATAATATTAGCAATTTCCAACCCATCCATATTACCACCCAGATTAATATCCAATAGTATCATATCAAGCGCTTCCTGCTCTAACGCTCGCAGGGCCTGCCCTTTATTATGCGCAATCGCGCATACAGAATAGTCAATATTACTCAAATATTCACGGATATCCTCCGCAATTAAAGGTTCGTCTTCTACAATTAATATTCTTATCGTTGCCATTATACTGCTTTATAATTTGGTATTAATATTTCAACGTTCTTGCCATGATCAGATCGCACACTCAGTACGCCTTCCAGTTTTTGTGTAAAGGCTTTCACCAGGCGGAATCCAAGGCTTTTTAAGTTTTCAATATCAAAATTAGGAGGTAATCCCTGCCCATTATCAGAAATGCTTAATCTTAACCCTTTGGACTCTCTTTTTAATGCCATATTTAGTTCTCCTTGTTGATTATTTGTAAAAGCGTATTTTAAAGAATTACTTATCAACTCATTGAGAATCAGTCCTAAAGGTATGATTGTGTCCACATCTAATTTTAAAGGATCAATATCTTTTTTAACAGCAATATTATTAGGATTAATATTATAATTTGTAATCAAGCTTTCGGTCAGTTTGTCGATATAATCTGCTGCATCTACGCCAACCAGGTCTTCATCCTGATATAAATTTTTATGAATCAATGCCATGGAATTTACGCGGTTTCTACCTTCCTGAATCGCTTCTAAGGCCTTTGGATCCTCGATCTGACGCGATTGTAAGCTTAATAAGGATGAAATAATTTGTAGATTATTTTTTACACGATGATGTATTTCTTTTAGTAATATTTCTTTTTCTTCTAATGCTTTTTGAATTTGAATATTTTTTTCACTTAATAAATTATTTGCTTTTTTACGCACACGCGACAGCCGATACGCAAGCCCAAGAATAACGCCGAGACCAATGAGCGCAAAGATGTACACCAGGCGTTCTCTATTGTTTTTTAAGATTTGTAATTCCTGTATTTGAATTTGATTCTCTTTTTCGCGGGTGAGATATTTGGTTTCCATATCTTTTTCAAACTTTAATCGATCTTCTGATATCAAGGTGTCTAAATATAATTTATGTTCTAATAGAGCGGTATAAGCTTGTGGTTGTTGATTTAAACTATGCAATGTGTAAGCTTTTATTTCATAAAAAGTAGTTTTTGCTTTTGTAAAATTTGTTTTAATAATTATTGGCTCTATTTCTTGAATTAGTTTATTCGCTTTTAAATAATTACCTTCTAAATAATAAATTTTTGCTAATAATAATTTAGCTTGTATCATATCATGAATAGAAATATTTAGCTGTTCAGCGTTTAAAGCTTCCAAAAGTAAGTCCTTCGCTTCTGTTTGTCGGCCGAGTTCATTCAGCGCTACACCCAAGGAAATATTGACGCTTTGAGCTTCTCCCCATTCTTGTAGGGACTCATATATTGCTTTTGCCGTTTCTAAATATTCCACCGTTTTTGGGTGATCTTCTAAATGCGCGTACACAAGCCCAATATTATTAAGCGTGTTCGCCATGCCAATGCTATCTTTATTATTTTTTTTAACCGATAATGATTTTTGATAAATACGGACGGCATCATCATATTTTTTTAAATTTCGATAAACTGCCGCCAAATTATTTAATAACTTCCCGTAAGAAGGATCACTTCCTTCATTTGTATAAAGTTTTTCGGCTTCAATATAATTTTCTAAGGCTTTCCCCATATTGCCTACATAATAATACGCTACACCTTTATTTACAAAAAAATCAATACGCTGTTGTTTCCATTTAGTTTCTCCTTTAGTTATTGCAATACCTTTATCATAATAACGGATTGCTTTTTCAAGCTCGCCTTTATAATCTGCTGCCAAGCCTTTATTTTTATAAGCATAAATAATTCCTTTTGTATAACGAAATTTCTCTGCTTCTTCTAAGGCTTGATCTGCATATTCATTTGCCAAATCCAAGGAGTCTGGGATATAAAGTCTTGATAAATCATTATATGCATTGATTCGGAGGGTGTCATTTTGGGAAGAAATGAATTTTAATAAGCTATCTTTGGTTGTTGTTTGACACCTGCAAATCTTTGATATACAGATGTTTATGCAAAGAAGGCAAAAAAAGATAATTCGAGCTTTCATCGCCAATAATTTTGGTGGAATATAAATATAGCAAATTCTGGTGGGAAATTATGCTACTCTGAGCTTTAAGGCATCACCCATTAGTATGATTTTGTGTAGGAAAATTATTTTTGAATCAAGTGTGCTACTTGAAATAATAAGAACTAAATAAATCGAGTAATTTATTTAAAGGTAAGCATGCCAATGCTTTATTTACCAAATATGATGTACAAATGATTTTATATGATGTTCATAAATATCTTTAATTTTGTTCATATCTTCTTCTGTGAGTGATGGCAAATGACTCGCTTGAATGTTCGAAATGACTTGCTCCGGCTTGGAAGCACCGGGAATAATGCAACTGATTTCATGAAACATTAATATCCAACGCAAGGCTAAATAAGAGAGTGGAATATTCGGAAATGCTTGTTCTAATAATGTAACCGTTTCAATACCAGTATCATAATCAACACCTGAAAAAGTTTCTCCTTTATCAAAAGAAGCGCCTTGGCGATTAAAATTACGGTGATCATCTTTAGAAAAAGTAGTTTGTTTATTAAATTTGCCCGTCAGCAAGCCACTGGCCAAAGGCACTCTGACGATCACACCGACATTTTTCTTTTTCGCTTGTTCAAAAAACAATGCACTTGGGCGCTGCCTGAACATATTAAAAATAATTTGCACGGTATCTACGTTCGGATATTCGATTGCTTTTAAAGCTTCTTCCACTTTTTCAACGCTGACGCCGAGCTTTAAAATTTTACCTTCTGTAATTAATTTATCAAATTCTTCAAAAATTTCGGGGCGATAATAAACTTCGGTCGGGGGGCAATGTAATTGTATCAAATCAATTTTTTCCAAATTCATATTGCGCAAGCTATCCTCCACAAAGCCGCGCAGCGCTTGAGGTGTATAAGATTCATTTATATGTGGTTTCAAACGTCGGCCACATTTAGTTGCGATGTAAATTCGCTCAGAACGATTACGAATCAAGCGTCCAACGGCTTTCTCACTTTCACCATCGCCATACACATCCGCTGTATCTATAAAATTAATTCCATTATCAATCGCTGTATTTAAAATTTTATCGGCATTATTATGATCAAATGGATCGCCCCATTTCCCGCCCACCTGCCAGGTGCCTAAGCTGATTTCTGAGATTTCAAAGCTTGTTTTTCCAAGCGTTCTATGATTCATATTATTATAATATTTTTTAATTCCTGCGGTCACCTTTTTTATCTTTTTCCTCTGAATCTTGATTTATTCCTTTTCGCGCTTTATAAGCTTCAAATTGCTTTTCCCATACCTTCCAATCTTCTTCCGACATACTTTTTGCGAGCTTATCAGAAATTAATTCGGGTACATTCTCCGGCGTCATATCAATAAATTTTTTATCACCCGCTTCATTTTTTATGATTTGAAATTTATCATATAATTCTCCAATAGTTGTAAATGCTTCATAAGTAAGCGAATCATTATTAATATGAATCAATTGATATAATTGCGTTTCCATTGCAGCCCGATCAATCCATGATGTCAGACCTGAAGGATACATCTTAGGCCCGCTCACCGATACAACGTACACGGGGCCTGTAGAATCGAGTACTTTAGCACCGGAGGGAAGATTATTGCCACCTCGTGCATACGTATGATCATGCCCTTGTAATATGATATCAACATTATATTTATCGAATAATGGTTTTAATCCATTACGTAAATTGGGATTGTCGCGCTCAAAAGCAGGTGAATAAATTGGGTGATGCATCGTAACGACCGTCCATTTATTCGGATTTTCGGCGAGGATTTTTTCAAGCCAGATCACTTGCTTGGCGCTGTCTTCGGGATTAAGCAAAAACGCTTGAGAATTCAGAGAAATCACGCGCGTTCCTTGATGATCGAAGTAAAAAACGGTTTCTTCCAATCCCTGCGGGCCATTTTCCGGCAAGGTAAAACTTGGTCGCCAATGGCGCGACAACACACGCTCCGTGGGGCTTGTGGCCTGGTACTCGTGGTTGCCGGGCGTCATTACACTCGGCATCATTTGGTTGATCCAACCTCCTGCATAAAACCATTCTCCCCATTCATGATCCCTTTGTGGAATATTAATTAAATCACCGGCGTGCAGCATGAAATCTGCCTGCGGCATATGGCTGTAGGCTTGTCGAATTGTTCTTGACCATTTTGATTTTAAATCATTTTGCGCATCGCCAAAGTAAATAAATGAAAATGGCGCTTCTTCTGCTGAAGCCGTTCTGAAATGCGCCCATTCGCTCCATAACGTTTTATCTCCGACACGATAAGCGTATAAGGTATTGGGTTTCAATCCTGTAAATATTACAGAATGATAATGTGCTGCATTTAAATCAGAAACCAAGAGTTCGGTTTTCGCAGCAATTGTTCCTGCTTTCTCAAAATTAGGCGTTGCGTCGGCTACTTTAATTTGCGCAAAACCAAGCGGAACGCTCACCGCCGTGCGCCAGGTAATGCCAATAGAAGTGGCAGGGTCGCCAACATAAGTCAGAATAACGCGATCCGGTACTTGAGAAGGCGGATAATAGTCAATAATAGGTGCAGGAGATTGAGTAAAAGAGCTGTTGCGAATAATCAGCATTAGAAAGATCCCAATGATATATCTCATGACGTTCAATTTGCCTGCAAATTACAAAAATGAACATGGTTTCCCCAATGAACCAACGTTATCCTTGGGTAAATAATAAAAAACAGGTTTTGATATAAGTTCTTTACTACTCTTCCAACACTACTTTTGCCAGTGTCTGCAAACCATCAGGATGCCCAAAATAGCTCAGGTGATCGCAACCCACATCGAGTCGAAGGGGCGGTTTTTGCCATTTCTCCGAACCAGGAATGTGGTAAATACTTTTCACCGCTACGGCTATGTCGTTCGGTTCTTTGAACAAGAAAGAATCCAGGGCTTTGTAGGTTGAACTGCCCTTGAATCGCGCCATCACGCGCTTGAGCAAACTTTTTTGGGCTTCCACGATAATCGCAGGAATCAATTGAGTGTTGCCTGCTACAATTGTATAGGATAAGCCAGGATCGGCGCCATTATTGAGTTCTTTCAAAAACTCAGAGTCACCAGGATCCATTTGTTGAAGTGTGATGAATATTTTCCCAGCAAATTTTCCCAGCAAATTCAAGCTAAACAGATACGGCTGCAAAAATGCTGCCCCGTTGACCGCATTCGTAAGCAAAGCGCTAGAAAGTTGATAGACATCTGACCAGGGCGAACCACCGTTGGGTGTACCTACTTGCACAAGTCGCGTAACGATCTGATTACCGCCTTCTTTTTCAATGAACCAACGCGATACCAGTCCACCCATGGAGTGAGCAATGATGGTGAGTTTTTTGCTATGCCCGGCATCCAAACCTATTGATTCCAGGCGCTGCTTGAGGTCTTTGGCAGTTTGTTCGATTCGGGTATTCAGATTTTCATAATCGAAAGCCAGCACCAAATCATAAGGATTTTGGAACGGCGCACCATTATATTCGCCAATCCGGCGCAGTATTTTAGGCATTTCGGTTGTATCTCCGATAATACCGTGGATAAAAATTACAATATTCTGTTTTTGAGCAACTTCTGCTTTAATCTTTTTTAAATCTGTTTGATAGGAAAATTCTTCGCCTTCGGTTTCAAACTCTACTTTTGCCAATTGAGGATGCTTATATTCAAAGCCCAAGTGACTTAAAACGATCTTTTGGAAGAAAATCTTTACCGAACCAAATAGACTACGCGTTTTTACAGGCGATTCGTCGGGCAGGCTTTGAATCATGATTTCGCCTGACTCCAGCGAGAATCCCAATGGAAAATACATTTTCGTTTCGGGGTCGTAGCCCATCGGGATGATCATTTCATCTGCCGCTATGCTTCGTTGAATATTGACAGCCAAAGGATTATCGGCATTAATACTGTCTTTGCCTTGAATATTGGATAATTCCAGCACACTCAATCCCGGAGAATTGTGATTGCCAGATGTGAATTCAAAAGGCTGTGCAGCATTCGCCCCCCCTCGGCTTGCTGCCGGTGAGAAGGTCAATTCTGGGAAAGTCTCTGATTTTGAGAGCGCTCTTTCTGCTTCGGTGACAGTTGTCAAAGTAATGGATGCCGACATGCCACGCGGTGCCGTGACCTTCATGCTTTCCATCAATTCAACCGTGCGGCCGTCTTCTACCGTTTTTGCTTCCAATGGACGCACTACGATCATCTCGATTTCCCGGGTCGTCCAATCCGGCTCTTCAGGTTTCCCACTCGACGTTCTTCCGGCGCGTTTGGCGCTTAGTTCTTCAGGATTTATATCAAGTTCGAGTCCTTCTTGATTATAATTTTCGGTTTTTAAAAATTGATCGGTACTGATAATAATTTTGAAATATTCTTTCGCTTCAGTAATGCCCCAAGAATGATAGCTGTCATCAATTGATAATGGAATAGTTTGATATGTATTTCCCTGAAAAACATCTAATAACCACGCTTCAGTCCCAGAAGCAAGCTCTTGATATGGCATAAACCGATTGTCAATCGCAAAATTATCCATCAAGTTCAAAGTGCTAAAATACAACGTGCGATTGCTTTTGTTACGCACTCTCAAACGTAGGGCAGGCTGTTGCCATTCGCCGCTTTTCAGTTCATAGCGATATACATTGCTATCGCGCCAATCCACGAGTTCAGATGGAGAATTATCTTCGTAATTGCCGGGATCGCTGATTCGATAAAGTTGAATTTCAACTTCGCTATCTTTAATGCTGGTTTTAGGATTAGACAATTCCAGCAAATTGCGCCATTTGGCAACCCTTTCGGTATGACTAATAAATACAATAGCGCTTGGTTCACTATAATCTTTCACCCTGCGGAATAAAGGGCGTTCGTCATCTGGCAATGTGAGCTGAAAGCTATTATCCACGCAGCGTATCCAGTACTGGGCTTCTTTCGTGTCGTTGACAATATCGAAAGCAGTGGAAGGATATTTTTTGAAGGTTTTACTCAAAACGCGCGCACCGTCGGTACTCGTATTAGGAGCAAAAGTAATTTTTATTTGTTTGAAAGGCAGACCTTTAGCATAGGCTTTGAAGGTTTTATTGGTGTCGCGATTGCCCATCCCGTCCACCTCGGAATTGTTTGCGTTTACTTTTGCAAGCTTCACCTTACTACCGTCTTCTAATCCTACCGTGCCGCCTTGTGCCGGAATGCCTTGCACCAAACCAGCATTCATCGTCCAAATCCCTTTGTTAAATTGAATCAAGTAAGATGGGTCGGCCGGAGGCATCACGCCACCTAAAAAGCGCTGGTTCTTGTCGTTGGATTCTGTTGAAATTAACTGTGGCAATTGATCGCGCACGGCATTACCCACGCGGAGTTGCAGGATTTGTTGTAATTCATTGTAAGTCAGGTTGCCGCCGCTTTGTTCCAGCACTGCCACCAAATTATAAGTAAAAAGACCTCTGGTTTGGCCATTGATCTGCATTTCCTTGGCCGTTTCTTGTTCTTTGCAAGCAGAAAACTGAACATAGCGCCCACGCGGGGGGCTGGCGAGATTCAAACCGCTCTGTTGAGTGATTTTATAATTTTCATGCCCGACATACTCTTGAAAACGAGTAGGGTAGGGCGCTGCCGCTGTTTGACGAGCGGTCATTGTAGAATTACGCGTGATCGTACCAGAATTGCAACAGTCAAAAATGCTGACAAAATGGACATCTCTTCCATTAGTGGCTTTCCAAATAAGATAAGATAACTCTTTGTCCATCAGGTCTTTAGCGCCGCTTCGGCTATCATAGCACACCAAAGATTCGTTCATTCCGTCAGGATCAAGGTGCCAAAACTCTTTAGGCGCGGGCGATTGCGAACCGTGACCACTGTAATAAAATAAGCAAACATCATCCTTCTGAGCTTTATCAAAATGACTGAAAGCTTCTACAATGCCTTTCTTTGTGGCTTCACTGTCGGTAAGGGTTTTGATCTTGAGATCAATATCTTTAGCATCCGCAAATTGTCGTTCCAGATAGTCTTTCAAAGCATCACGGTCATTGACACAGCCGCGCAAGGCCGGCACAGGCGCTGCATAGCGATCAATGGCGACCATTAAGGCGTAGAACGACCGTTTTTGCTGGGGTTTGTTCACAATGTTAGCAGGTTTGCTCTCCTTTTTAGGAGTTGATTTGGACGATTTTTTCTTTGCCATACCAAAAATATTTGCAAAAAGCTCTTTGATAAACTCAATAATGTTATTCATGATGACGGATTTCAGCATAGTCTTCCTCGCGGTAGTCCGAAGGCGGCACGGGGAAATTGTTTAATGATCTTTCACTTGTTGCGGAATAGCGGAATGAATTGCGTTGGTCAGAAATAATGCCTCTATTCAGATAGTTTTTGGTCACTCTGGCTCGTTTTGCAGCGTCTGTCATAGGCGAATTGCCAAAGGTTTCGCGGATGTTCAAATAAGCATCGATGACCTTGCGTTCCTCAGCAGTCGTCCATGCAGCGGGATTGTTCAATCCGGTTCTGCGCATGGCTTCTTTGATACAAGGTTGTACATAACCTGGACGGTTGACATGATTATCTAAAATTAAACCAACACCATATTCGGATGTGATAATTTGCGAAAGCATAAAACTATTGATATTGAACTTATTATGCCAATAGAAATTCTTGAGCCGACTCATGGCGTGTTCAATTTGAATTGCTTTGATACGATCGTCTTGCCCTGCGCTCCAAAAGCGAAAACCCCAAATCGGGAATCGGAAGCGATCCTTGGCAGCCGAAGTATTTACCTTGGCATCCTTATAGCTGATAAAACCATAAGTATTGTCAGTAGCTGCATGTACATCGATGCCAAATAGCGCGAAGTAATCCGCAAAAGCTTGTGGCTCTTTTTCTTTAATTTTTTTGAGCAATGCGGGCAACTCACCACTGGCACTATCGCTGCCGAGCGTCCATTGGAAGATACCAAAGGTCATAAAAGAATTATCCCAGGTATTGATCGCGTCAAGGTTTCCTTCATTTTCCGAAACGGCAAGCATTACATTGAGTGAGGATTGGCTCAAATCTAATTCTTGCAGCAAATCGCGTTTGGTTTCAATAAAATTCGCAATCAGCTGATTTCCAACAGTAAAAATGCCCTTTTTGTATTTTTTAAATTGTGCTTGCTGAATTTCAGAAGCGACTTTTACAATTTTACCATCTTCAGTAATGGTGAGGCCACCGCTGGCTTTTTCATATAAAGAAATTTTCACAAAATCATCGCCATAATAATAAAGCAAGCAATCAAATAAGCCTTTGCCAAGCACAGGATTAAAAGTTTGGCCATCATAAGGAAGATTTTCCAGGCGAGCAAATTCTATTAAAGCTTCATTTTCATCGGTTTGCATAAAGCCCAAGGCAAACAGGCAAAGCGCGACGCTACGATTACCCGGGTGATCGGCTAACGCAGGTTGATAAAATTGTGCAGCCAGACCAAACCGAGCAGCGCGAAGCAGCGCTTTCAAATGAGGAACCAAACTGTAACGCTCAATAATCTTGTTTGCTAGTTCTGGCGTGACGACTGCGCCGTCCGATTGGATGCCATTTCTTTGCGCAAAAACCTTTAAAGCCTGAGTGGTACTTTTTCCAAAATCGCCATCAGCGCCCGATTGATCCCAGTTCAATTCCTTGCCAAAACCCATTTCGAACAGCATTTGCTGAAGCGACTTCACATGAGGATTTTTTGCACCAGAAGCGAGTTGCTGATCTAACTCTTTGTTTTGCAGCAGATTTTGCAGGTTTTGGGTTAAAGATGCCATTAGATGTTTGGGTTTAGTGGGTAATATTGCTTTTTGCGTCCAATTTAGTTAAAATTTGATTTCAAGCCAAAAGATTATTTGCAGGTGAAAAAATTTGAGGATTTATATCCCTTCTCCCCTTCACCTTGTCTCCTCGTCACCTTGCTTCCAAGTCTCCATTTCACCTTGATCGTCCAAACGTCTGTACCCAATAAGTTCCATTTTGAGCAGCCCCCATTTCGGTAAAATCAGCGCTCATCATATTTTCGCAATGTCCTTTGCTTTTCACCCAGCCTGCTATGACCGCTTCAATATCCTGATAGCCCCAGGCAATATTTTCACCAACCGAGCGCCATTTGTACCCGGCATCAGAAATGCGCTGTGCAGAAGAACTACCGTCGGTGCCTGTATGATCGAAATGCTTGTTTTTGGCCATATCATTTGCATGGCGTTGTGCAGCTTCAGCGAGTTGATCGTTCCAGGAAATCGGCGCTACAGGCGGCATCTTCGTCGTGCCGCATTTGCAACCTTCTGTTCGCAGGGCATTAACTGCTTTGACAAACTCTGTTTGAAATTGACTATTAATCGTTATTTCTTCATTTGGTGTGCAACTCATAAAAGAAAGCGCCAGGGATAAGACAAAAGTTGATAACCACATCTTCATCTGTTTTTTCTGTATAAATTGAAAAATCTGATGAAAAATTGTGACGGCAATACTAAAAAATTTGAATCCTGATTAATTACTTTGGTTCGTAGCTTGTTGCTTCTTTTCGGCATCTTGCGGCCGCACGCCGGCATTGCGAATATTAATGACTTTTTGTAATAAATCGAACCAAAAGGGCGCTCCCAGCGAAACTGCCAATGCAGTGACTAACCAGCCGAATATTTTAATAATATAAAAACGCCAGGCTTTCTGCCCTTCCGCTTTTGCATTATCTGCTTGTTGAGATAGCGATATTTCCCAACCCAAACCCAATGGGGACGGGACGTTCTGAATTTCATTCACCAAAATTGAATCCAGCAAAGCGCGCAATTCAGATGCTCTTTGCACGGCAGCACTATCATTTTGTCCAGTATTTTCTTGAGAAGTATCCTTGGATGTAGTATATATTTCAATTCGATTCTCGTCTGTAAAGTTGGTTGCAAGTTCTATCAGTTGTTGGCGATCATTAGGATTTTTGGTCAAATTAGAATAAATCTTAAACGTATCGGCATCAAAAGCCAAGGCAATGATCAAGCCAAAAACAATTAGATTCCATTGTACAGCGCGTTTGTACCAGCCGGTAGCCCGATTCATGATTTCATCGTAATGCTTTTTAAAACCGGCCTTTGCTTCGGCTATTACATTCTTATCCTCGATGATTTCTGGTGGAGTCGCTTCACCGCTCGCCGAACGAGTCAGCGTCACGGGGCGGTTGGCGTCGCTTTTGAAAAGAATACTTAATTGTTTGTGCAGATCATCCTGGCGAATTTGGGAAAGCATTAGAGGTGTTTCCGTAATAGTCTGTTCACCTGAAAGGCTTCTATCTTGAAAAGAATCAGGTATCTGAGCATCTTTACCCATCAAGTCTTGTATGACCGCTGTGATTTGCTCTGAAGATAAATAAGAAGGTAATTGCTTGATCCACAGGAATTTGCTGCTGTATTTTTGAAAAACTTTGCTTTGCTTGATTTTTTCTTTAAATGCCTTTGCCTGCTTGCTATTGGCAATTTGATCAACGCCTTCTACGGTATCTACTTCTAACAATTTTGCAATTGCTTTTAATAATACTTTACCACGCAATGATATGACCGAAGCATATAATTCTTGTACGGTAGTAGCTAACAAACTGAGCAAGAGGTAGATAAAAATTAGTCCGATGATAATTTCCAAGGTTTCCATAATGATGAGTTCGATGTTAATTTTTGCAAAAGGTACTAAAAATTGTAAATAAAAAATTCAAAAGACTTAAAAATCAGTGCATTTGAGGTATTTCATCTACAATGCTTTCTCTTCTTTGGCATATTCTCGCCGAATACCGTTCATGAGTTCTTTCAATGAAAGCTCTGTTCTTTCTTTTGATAAAAGATCAAGACAACAAAATTGAGTAATATTAATGATATTGGAACCGGTGAGTTCGTACTGCTGTGCGATTTTTTGCAAATCGATATCCGAAGCCAGTGAAACCTGCGCCGGGAAGGCCTTTTGCCAAAGCTGCAATCGCTCTGGCGCTTTTGGTATCGGAAAATAAACAATCGATTGAAATCGGCGCATAAAAGCCTCGTCGATATTGCTTTTGAAATTGGAAGCCAGTATAATCAATCCAGGATAACTTTCGATGCGTTGCAGCAGATAACTTACTTCCTGGTTGGCATAACGATCATGGGCATCCCGCACGCTGGTACGCTTGCTAAATAAGGCGTCTGCTTCGTCAAAGAACAGAATCCAGTTTTTGTTTTCTGCTTTATGGAAAATTTTATCCAGATTCTTTTCGGTTTCACCGATGTATTTAGAAACTACTTTAGATAGGTCAATCCGAAAGGCATCGCGCTTGGTGTACTTGCCCAGCAAAGAGGCCGTAAGGGTTTTGCCTGTGCCTGGAGCACCATGAAACAAAGCTCGATAACCGGGTTTTATCTTGCGATGCATACCCCAATCGTATAATAATTTTGAATTAAAATATAACCAATTCTCAATTTCTTTAATTTGATGCCAGGTTTGTTCAGGTAGCACCAGATCGCTCCATTCCAATTCAGTTGTGATATATTCCGCAGGAAAATTTGCACTGAGTCTGGGTCGTGTAACTTGCCCGGAAGTCAATAATTCTAATATCTCCTCATCCAATATTAATCGCCCGCTCATAAACGGCTCCCCATCAGGGACGGACTCTAAACGAAGAATGTCTTTGCGGTAAAACCAATGTTCACTAGTAAATAATTGTTGAATCTGAATCCTTTTTTCCAAATCATCACCCGCGACAATAAATTGTACTGTTTCACCAGTAGGAAGGATACCGCGATGATTCGCGCCGCGCTTCCCACCGAATTCTGCCAAGTCTCCACCTTTTGGCAAATGTTCGGCAATAATTTCATCAAAAAAGCCTGGATGCAGATGTGGGGCAAATGCAAGCAAAAGTGTTGTATATTCCTCAAAATCAGGTTGATGTGCTTCCATAAAATGCGCAAAAACAGAGCTGTCCTGATAATAAGCATCGGCTTTAATTTCCGTTTTTTCTGATGGGTTATTGTGGACTTTCAGGCGAGCAGCAATGATTTCGCGCAGGTAGGCAAGAGCGGCGTGGAGATTAGAAGCGTTTGATGTGATTTTAGACATGGTCAAATGTAATTGGTATTAGCTGAATTTGCTCATTAAAACGATTTTTTAATTCATAAGCAAATTTTCCGGAAATGATATAATTAGGGACATTTTGTTTATAAGTTTTTTCTTGAAAAGAAAATAAATAAGAATTACAGATATGATATTGATTGATGAATTGAATCCCTTCTTCTGTAATAATACTTCTGCCGTCCCAGCCCTCTGCATAATAAGTATCGGCATAAGGATCGCCATTTTCTTTAATTGCATTTACGTTTTCAAAAATTCATGGAGTCTTTAATTCCTGGAAATCATTTATTAAAAAATATCGCTCATTTTTTACATTAATCGAATCAATAAAATCAAGTTTTACCCCTAAACGCTCTATAATTTCGACAACAGATTTTTTTAATATTTTAATATTAGTACCAAAATCCACCGCTAAAGGTGTTTCCTTTAATTCTTCGCTATTAATAATTTTACTTCCATTTACCCCCATCATTAAAATATCATAAATAGAAGGAATTACCAGGTTGAATGCAGGATAGGTCGCCATTTCAGGTAGCGAGAGTTCTACTTCATAGGATTTGCTAAATTGTAATTGACTGGATTCCAGCGTTTTTTCTGCTTCTTTCCAGATTTCTTCTTTTAAATCAAACAGATAATAGGAATATTCCAATTCATAAGCTTTAAATTTTTCCATAAACTCTTTCGCTCCTGCAAAGAATTGAAAAGACGGAAAATCCTGCAGCTTTATGGAATATTTCACCTTTTTATTCATATAATTTTTTGTTGAATACTATTCAATTTCATTATAAGGTCCTCTACCTTCATCTTTGCCCCAAGATACAGCTTTGCCGGCAGCTGCAATAGCTTTTAGTCCCCAAGCCATATGTTCTGAATGGTCTTTCCCTTGCAAAAATTGTCGTAATGGTATATTATTGGTTTCTGGATAAGATTTTCGGAAGTACGCATTCAAAAAGCCTTGATTAAGATTTGCATCGGTTAATGCAAGGTTGCCGAGATTATTTGGGCCGGCATTTGCTTGCTCATGTATATGATGCCAGTTTTTCCCGGGAGGCACATTAAAATTGCCGTGTTTCCTATAGCTCAAGGTTTGGCTTGCGTCTTTGTAACTGCCCCAGGCATTTAGATTTTTAATAGCTTTCTATGCATCTCCGGTTTTATAAGGATTGTATTTTCGCCAATCTTTCAAATAGTCTTTTGAGAAAAGTGCTTTAGAAATATCATTTTTATCGATCTTGCCAGCCGCTTCATATTTAAATTGATTGACCTGGGATGTAATTTTCAGAAAATCAACCGACCAATCCCCATTATGCATGATTTGAACCTTATCGCCTACCTTTACAGGTGGCCGCTTAGGTTTTTTCTTCTTTTCTGTGTCATCGCCCGGATTGACTTCGCCATGTACATGAAGTAGAACGTCCGACTCGGTTTCCGCATCGACTTTTAATTGTAGAAGGCTGAGTTTATATTTCGTTTTAATAGCAGGTAATCGTTGTTCAATATCCTCTCGTCCATAGTTTTCATTTGCAACCAGCGTATTCGCTTCTTTCAAGGCAAGCTGCAGGTCTTTCTGTTTTTCCTGCGGACTACGCGTATCCGGCCCTTTCCCTTTTTTGAAAAGATTTTTTACAGTTTTTACAATCCATTCTATTAATTTATCAATAGCCCGATCAATCGGTGCGCGAATTTTCTGAATAATTTTTATGACAACATCTGAAACCTTACCCAAGCCAACGATGCGTGCCAGGAAGCTGATAGCCAATGTGAGCAAGCCTGCCATGGTTTGTTCTACTTTCGCAGCAGCTTTGCCGATGGCACCACTTGCAATTTCCATGATTGAATTGATCACCGCCATACCTACCTGGATGATCTTCTTGATCCGCTCCACCAAAAACATAATGGTATTGTAAATAGCAATGATTGCCTGGATGACCGCTCCGGCAGGGTTGAGACTGGTAAGTAGCTTAGTGACAGCGCTTTGCACAATTTTTACTACTACAAAATTCATAATTTCAGCCATCACCATTTCTTTGAGATTGCTCAGTTGCTCTTTGATGAGTTCCCAGGCTGCGGCAGGGCCTTCCTTCACTAAGGCAGTGACAATTTCCACGCCTTTTTCCATCGCTTTTACTGCTGACTCGCCAAGTACTTTCACAAGTTTTAGACGAATATTCTGCCAGGTTAAACCCAATACCGATAATACAAATTTGATAATTTCTTGAAGTGTAAATGCTTGAGGGATATACACACCTGCCCCTCCTAATGTACCAGTAAGCCATTCGACTAAACTGCTTTTCAAGTGCTTGCCTATATTGCCAGCAAAATTGCGGAAGCCCTGAACGACCGCCCGAATCAGATTGCCAATAAATCCTACCGGATTGCGCAAAATACTCTGGAATGCGCCTGCGGCGCGCTTCAAATAAGGCATTGCTCCTGGCGCTACGACAGAAAACAAAATTTCTAACAAGCTCAAAACAGTGCCGCCTGCCCAGGATACAAAACGCCCGACAAATCCACCAAACGCCCTGAAAATCTTGCCAAAAGCCTGCGGTAAGATGAGAAAGTCTTGTAATTCAAGTGAACGCAGCGTATTGAGTAAAAGCGTTGGAATCTGTTGTATAAAGCCCATTAATCCTGCTAATGCTCCTTGAAACCAAGCCCAGGCACGAGCTACCGCGTTTCCTTTTTTGATGTTTTCCCAGACTTCTTCTTGACCGATCAACTTCATAAATCCTCCAATGATCGTCTCGGCTGTCCTGGGATAAGGATCGCCCGTGAGTGGATCCATTGCCAACAGTGCTTTCACCAGATCGTAGCCACGCGTGCCTTCCGCCAGTGAAGCTAAGGGACGCAGCACTGCATCGCGGATGAATTGCAAAATGGCGCTAAAGAGGCCTTGAACAAAATTCTTGATTCGGGTAATGGGTTCTGTGAAAATTCGCTTCGCGCGTTCCCAAACGCCACCCAAATCAAAAATATCACTCCAACTCAAAGAATCGAGGAAACGATTGATCGCATCTCGAATAACACCGCCGGTCATGCCAAGCGTTTGAATCTGCTGTTCCACAAAAGTGCCTGCTTTTTCAAATACGCCATATTTATCAAGAACGCGTGTGATCAAATTGCCACCTGGAAGGAACTCAACAATTGCACGCAAAATATTCGCTGCACTCCGATCAACCGATTGCATATTGATCGGATTCACACCTAAAATGATTGTAAACATTCGGAAACCAGGAATGAGATATGCTTTATCAGCAAAATAATCCAAGGCATCACTGATACCCAAGCGTTGTACGTGCGGTTGAGTAGGCGTGGTACTTACATGGGCTTTGCGCTGGGCGGCTTGACCTTGTTGAATAACGTGCGTCAGTTCATGCGCCAGTAAATGCTTGCCACCGCTGGTACCCGGCTCGTACTGTCCTTTATTGAAAAAGATGTGATTTTTATAAGTGAAAGCTTTGGCACTGAGGCGGTTACTTAAATTGGAAGCGCCCTGATCGGTGTGGATTTTTACACCACTAAAATCGGCGCTGAAGCGGTTTTCCATAAAACCTTTGACGTCAGGTGATATGTTTTGTCCTCCGCTGGTTTTCTGATTGATCGCACTGTGAATATTAGACGTAACGGTCGGTGTGCCATTGGGTTTTCTTTGAACTTGTTCTTCCTCTTCTTGCTTTTGTACCTTTTCCTCCGTTTGAGGCATTTCTTGACGTTGAGCCTGTTCTTTTTCTTCGGTTTTTGCTTGAATTTTATCTTCTTCTTTTTCCTTGCGTTGCACTTTGACACCTTCCTCCTTCATTTCCTTGCGCTGGACATTTTCTTCTTTCTCCTGTTGCCGTTGAATCTGTCCTTCTTTTGGCATCTCCTGCCGCTGAAGGGTTTCCTTTTCTTCATTTGGTTGTCTTTGTACCTGTTCTTCTTCTTGACCTTTTGCCTGGATTTTTTCTTCCTCTTTTTCCTTGCGCTGTATCTGGATATTCTCATCCTGCTTGGGTTCTGGCATACGCATCACCTTGTCGGCCATAGCGTCGGCTTCCTGCTCGTGCTTTTCACCGGGCTGACTGACTTTCATCTTCATTTGTACCGCAGGCGCAAAAAAACTGCTTTCTCCGGGTTTCCTGAAAATGGATTTGGAGGCACTGGAAGAACTATGTTGGATGATTTTTCTGCGGAAGTTTTCATCATGCAACTTTTTTAAACCCACTCTACCCATAGCATTTCCTGCATCCAGGGCAATTTTATAATAGAATACGACCAGGGTAAATGTTCCAGGAGCATATCATAACTTTGTTGTTCTATTTGCAAAAGCCAGCCGTCGTCGCGGCGACTTAGCTTTCCTTGTCGTTGTAAAAAGCTTTCTCGAAGACCTTCAATGCTTGTATTTTTCAGCGCATCCCAATATCGAATGACCGAGTGTAATAATAAATCTGCCTGTTCGAGCGCTTCTTCCTGAAAATCAATTTCCATAGGTACAGGAGCGTCCAAAGGCAAATTGCAAATCAATTTATTTAGTATTAAGTCATATTCTGGTGTAATTTTCTCTCCAGTTACTAAATATTGTAAATAATGAACCGCTAATTCTTTATTTAATAATTCTTTGTCATCAGCAATTTTACAAGCTTTAAAATATTCTAATAAAAATGGCGTAAGCAGTACTAATCCTGCATTAGATACAAAAAAACCTTCTTTTGTAATAGCTTCAATATCATTGTCTTGATCTAAATCCGACATATCAGCATTATCTTTCGGAACATCTTCGTTTATTCCCCCTAATTCAGAAATAAGCGTTTCAAAAGAAAGCCCGGATGGCAGGATTTCAGATTTTTGTTTTCTCTTTACATGGTAAATAAATTCAGGTATAATATTTAATTCTCTAACTGCTTCGATAAAGAATGTCCTTACTTGAGGCTCTTCCGGGCGCAATATTATATGAGTGATCCAATTTTTTAGTCTTTTTTTTAGAGAATTATAAATATTTGTCTCTTCTGATAATATTTGCAATAAAATTTTTGACCAGCTATTTACTAAATTCCAGCGATCAGGCGCGACGGTTTGTAGCAGTTTTTTCCAAAAATCAGCACCGAATTGTAAAATCAATCTTTCTCGACTTTTAAAGGATTGCAAGGCTTTCTGAAGTTGCTCGATGACTGATTTTCTTGATGTTTTATCTATCTGCCTTAATACTTCTTCTGCCATTTGCGGAAGCGGTATCGGGTGAGACCACCAGGGAAGCGTTCCATTTTTTAAAAAATAAGTAAATGATTCAAACGTATTATGATATTTTTCTGATACATTATTAATATCCAGACTTTTGATACGCTCTTCCAATTGTTTTGGCAATTGCTTCAACACCGCCGACACGAAGCTATTCTGAAAATTTTCGCCACTCAAAGCGCCCAAATCCAAGGATAATTGCTCAATCTGAATAACTTGATTCTTACCAGCAAATTGATTCAAGGTTTGCTCCAACTCGTGCATCAATCGATTTTCGCAAACTTGTGCCAACTCCCGCTGCCAGTGCAAAGCACGTTGTTCGGAAGCGCATTCCAACTCTATTATTTGCCGATGAATTAAATGCATTAACCTCGAATTTGAATCGCTTTTTCAGAATAATCCCAGCATCCTTGCGCATCAATCACAAGCAATCTTGCTTGTACGAAGCCTGGCATGATGAATGTACCTTCCATTTTTTCAGTCGTTCCAAACATCGGTGTGCCCCATTCCATTACCCAGAAGAACTTGGCCCCTGCACCCGGAGAAGGACTGAATGACGGCGAAATGCTATATTTTTCAGAGTTGCCCTCAGCGTTAATGTCTTTTATTACAGTGATCTGGCAATCTTCTTTAATCGAATCATTACATTTATTTAGTTGGGTACAGCCAAATTTTATCATTTCAAACTCTTCCGTTATTTGATTATTTACACGCACCTGGAAAGCAACTTTATCTTGATTGTAAATAGCGCGCACCTGCACATTTATATCATTTTGTATATAACCAATCATAATATCCAGCTCAAAAGTATGGCAGGCATAATGTTCGATACTAATAATTGCACCCTGCGTTGGGTCATATTCTATGCGGAAAATGTCAGCATCTCCAAGCTTTTCGGCAACAAAATCATTGATCCTTTTTACTAAACTTCCGATTTTATTATCAAAATTGGCATTACTAATCGAGCGATTATTAGCGCTTAATATTTCATCAACAATATTTTGTACACTATCATTAAAAATTACTTGCCCAATTTCATTGGTAATGATCAACCTGGCCACCTCTGTGAATTCATACAAAACTCGATTATTCGGCGCCGGTTTGCTCATAAATAGCAGATAACGACAGCGTAAAGCTTCGCCGCCGCAAGGCTTATCGCAAGGCGTGACGCAAGTATGCGGGGCAACGCTTACAATCGTTTCCTGTCCAGTGCTATCGCCTACTTTGATCTCACCACCCTGCCCGCTGGCAAAGGTTTGTGTAAATGTGCTGCCGCCAATCGCATTGCCATTTACAATATAAGGAGGCGTACCGCCGGTGATCGTACAAGGGACATTAAAAGAGCTGTTGTCTTGTGAGCATTGAGGCGCACCCTGACTCACCGCCAAACGTTCTGTTTGTACAGGCACTTCGGGCAAAATATATTGAACAGGCGGACAATCAGAGCAACATAAATAAGGTAAATAAAAATCAGCAATAACGATTCCCGTTTCTACCTCAGGATCGTCAGGAGAAGGGCCACGAGGGATAAAAGTGCCGGGCCGTGGAAATATAATTCCAGGATTAGAAGGATTGAATACAATCCCATCAGCAGGAGTCAAATTATTAAATGTACCACCAACAATAGTATTTGTGATATTTTCGGTAGAAATGGATGTAAAATTTCTATTAATAGAACCTTCTAAATTGGCGATAATGAGGGTTTTATCTCGATCCGTCAAATTTACATTTGCAAAAACATCCCGGATCGTATTTGCAATAAAAACATCCCGAATATTACCAATAATATTAGGCGGTGTATAATTTCCATGATACACTATAATAAAAGTGCCGCCCATAGGCACACCCGCTTTATGCTGCAATCCATGATGTTTTTAGCATAATTACTAAATAAAAGCTGGCGATGTAAATTTTGTACGCGGCGTTCGTATTCTTTCTTTAGCGCTTCAAAAGCATCTTTTTTACAGGCTTCCAGGATGGAATCGAGGTGATCGATAATGTCTTCAACCCGTATAAATAAATTCGTGGAAGGCCCATCATTATTATTTAGCACCTGATCATAAATTGTATTTAAAGCTTTGGCTGCATTTTCCAATTTTTCATAAAAATCAATAAATACATCAAATTTTGAAGTTACAAACTGCGCAAGACTTGTAGAAAGACTGTCTTTTATTTTAATTAAATTATATACCAGTAAATAAGCGACGGTGTTGCCGGGTTCGCCTGTAATAATATTTGGAATTTGCCCGCTTTCAATTTGCGGATAAATCTTTTCAAATTGCTCTCCAAATGTGCCTTGTCGGTATGTAAAATTCGCCGAACAACTATTAAGTGATGTAATTTGCGTAGGCAAATCTTGAGGATTATCGGGGGCTGCACCACTATTAATATCATAAAAATAGCGAATTTGCTTACATGAAAAACATTCCAGTTCTTCTTTTAATGTCAGGTAAATAGCTTCTAAATCCTGGAAATAACATTCATGTTCTCGAATATCCTGAATGTCCTCCAGATCATTACCGGTTTTCACCGCAACAAGGTCAAAAGGTAGTCGATTTAATTCTTTTAATCGTGTAATAGTACGCACCGCAAGTAAATAATCCTTGCCAATATGCCCTTCAACGCGCAGGAAATTATTAGGCTCTATATCATATTCCAATGGTTTTATTACAAAATCATCAGAAGCATATTGATCGGCGTGATACGACAGGTTTTGCTTGGCTTTTCCACTATTGGTAAGGCGATGATTCCAGATTTCATATAATGGTGGCGTGCCTTCATTTACTTTATAATAATAAGGAATCGCTTTTTCTGAAAGAAAAACATCACCTAATTTACTTGGTGTGATGCGGATATTATTATCATAAGGATTGTTTTTTGTAAAACCGCTCACTGTTGGGCCAGGAATTTCAAAAGTTTCCAGCATGGATAGCAAGCGTTCGAACAATTGTCTTAATTCTTCACCTAATATTTTCTGGTTCGTCAAAATAGGGGAAGGCATAAAATAATGCCGGTATTTGCGCTGGTGCGCTGCGCCGTATGCTGCTTCTTTCAGGAATAAATGACGTGGAAAAAGGCGCTCGTCGGGACAACAGATTCCAATGACTTCCAAGCCTTTACGGCGAATTTCGCGGTACGTTTCTAAAATATCATATATAAAATCATATACATATTGATAATAATAAGCTCGAGTCATTTCGACTTTATCATCCGCGCCATAATTAACTTGCCAGTTTTGAATAATATTTTTATCTAAATCTTCTAATAACAAATCAAAAGCATCAAAAGCATCTAATAATGTATCACGAATCGTGCTTTCGATAAATGTTTTTGTTAAAATATTGCGATATTCATTTACTAATTGTTCGGTTGTTATAATATTAGTAGCAGGTACATTATATCGCTTTAATTTAATTTCAGGTAAATAATATTTTGCATTAATGATCTGATCGATATCATTACCTGTTTGCGAACCAATCAAATCATTGATTTCTTTAATAACTGTGTCGGCATCGGCTTTGGTCATCAGCAACGGCCGAAAGGCGGAGGTAACCTTCGCTCCTTTATCATCGCAAGAATTAGGGGAGCAATTCTTCAGATTTTCTTCCAATAATTCCACAAAAATGAGTACAATTTTATCTTGCAAAAAACCGCTCGTTAAAGCCGTAGCGCCCCCGCTGGCATTGGCTTTCAGCTCCCACATCGGGTACTTGTTTTGGTCGTTGACCGTATCAAAAAATAAAGGATACGGCACTTCCTCCGGCACTTCGTAATTGACAAAGTGCGTAGCCACCAACTCCTCCATCACTACCAGATAACCTTGCGATGTCACGCCGCAACCCTTGGTAATAGTAATGTTCGTGCCATCCGGCGCAGTTTGCACCTCCAGACCACAGACGATACCAATGCCAATCAGATTGGTACGCGTGAGCCGATTTTGCTCATCGAGGTACTCAAAAAGGTCGTTCAGGTGAGCGCTGCTAAGTACCTGATTTGCTTCGAATTGTGGGTAAGTTGTTTCAACGGGTAACATCGCTATAATGGATTTTTGGATAGTTAACCTAAAATTGTTTCGTCCAGTCGCACCGGGTTTTCGTCGCCGCCTTCTTCACAGTCGTGCAGCGTTGCCGGTGGATAAATGCTTTTCAGTTTACCAAGTATATCGATCACTGCGGCGTGTGTTTGCAGCAATTCCAGTTTGTCGAGATAAAATGTGACCAGCAATTCCTGTAATGCCGCCCAGAATGAAGCGGGCAGGCTGATTTGGCAAGGAATAGCGGCAACGCCAATGCTGTTTTGGAATAAAGTTTCCAGTTCTGCGCGCCATTCTGGCTCCGAGAAAGGTTTATCAAAATTGGCTTCCACCCAATCGCGGAGCGCATCTCCGAAGATGGCCAGAAGTTGTTGCGCACAGGCACAAATGATTTGCTCAGTCGTTTTGATATTGGCTTCCGCCAATTCGGAATTCATTAATTTTTCTACTTTCGCAGTCAGTTTTAAATCCTTGGGTTCAAACAATGCATTGGCTTCGAGCCAGTTACACCAAGCATTCCAGAAGACGTTGAATTGGAAACAGTGCTCCATTCCTTTAAAATACTGCACAATCAAAAGCTTCAATTCCGGGTAGAAATTTGCATTCAAATGCTCGCGGCAAACAATGGAATCCAGCGGTAAATAATCGTCAAAAAGATCTGACAATTGCTGGTCGCTCAAGGGTTCAAAATCATTGCGGATGACTTCATCGCGGAAAGCGTCGTTAAAGGTCTCCAGGATAGCATCGGCACAATTACAGAGTTTTCGCGCAAGCTCCTCATTATTAGGTTCTTCTAAGAAATTGGCCAATAAATCCACGATTTCGCAAAGGATGACTTTCCCTCCATCCTCGCGGCAAATTTCGTTGCCGACCCAACAGATTTTGCCTAATAAATGCGCTGGCGTTTCTAATCGAATCGTACGCTCGGCGTAGCGCCGGAAGTCAAGATTTTGAAAAATATCCATCCAGCCGGGCATCACAAATGTGAGCCGGAACGAGTATGGATCTTCCTCGCCACAGCTTTCGCAATCAGGATCAAGACAAACAGGAAGCAGGGCTTGTCCGTAAATTTTTGGTCGTAATATCAAATGCTCTACAATGAAAAATCGCTCAAATTCCAGGATGCCCTCTGCCCAGGCGATCAGGTCCAACTGCGCGGTCTGCGCGGCTGTTTCGGTGTTGTATAAAGCGCTAATTGCAATGACTTCTCCGAGATGATTTTCAAGCGTGAAACTCCATTTGCCATTTAAATCCTGGATTGGTGCAGTGTAATGACTCGAATCGGTGATAAAGGCAATGATCTCATCCATCGTAGCACGGATCGATTCATCAGCTTCGAGTTTTGTGGTGGTCGTAACCGTTTGAGCATTACGAAGCAACAGATTACCCTCGACTTTTAATTCAAAATCAGCCTTATATTTTTTATTTGCATTATCTTTTTGGATACTGACAGTGAAATAATTACGCATTGTTTCTAATCCTAATAAATGCGCAATTCGGCGCTTGAGCCCGGGGATATTCTGGAAACCGCAAACTTTGACATCATCCAAGTAATTGAAAGCGCGGCCTCTGTTTTTGCTGACAAATGGGTAATCCTTGAGGAATTGCACTTTGTCCTGAAGCAGTGTTTCCGGCATTTTGGCAATATTATCCAATGAATACAATGCCAGCGTGTAATCTGTAAACTGCTCACCAAAGCGCGCCATCAAATGATCGAGAAAACGGTTGCGCCGCTCCAGAGCGAGGTCTTCAGATTCGGTGATTTCCTGCAAGATTGCAGGCGTGAAAGTCGCATCGTACAATGCACCAACCCCCGCAATTCTTGCTTCGCCGAGGAATTGAGTGTAATAACTTTGCACCAGGGATTCGTCTAGTCGGAACAAATCGGCGGTATGATGCAATTGTGAGAAATAATTCGCTAAGACTTGTTCGTAAAATAATAAATAGGCTTTCAATTGCTTTGCCTGAGCGCGGCGTTGGGGTGTAGCATTGCTCGGAAGTCCTTCATAACCAATACCATAAGTCATTGGAAATGAGTATTGAATCGGATAGTAATCTTCGAGATTGCGCTCTTTGCCGATCGGGATTGGCAAGTCGTTATCCTGTGTAGTTTGTTTGATTTGTTCAGATGCACCGCGGAGTTGTTCCAGTGTAGCTTCTACCTCCAATGTATTTGCAGGAAGGAAAGGCAGATTGTTTTTGAAAAACAGGATTTTCGATTGTTCTATGTATAAACGCGGTTGATGCTGCGGACTCACTTGCATGACCCAGGATTCACTTGGCAGAACGGGATTGCCTTGCGCATCATATTTGGTTAACAGGAAATTACTCACCGACACTACGCCTTCGATGTCCATCAAAAGATTGATGATGTCAGAAGTGCGGATTTCGCGTTTGAGGTTTGATTTTTCAAGTTCTTCGGTCAGGATAAAGCCATGTTTCAATGCTGGACCATTAAAGATTTCCTCAACAGCCACTGGACGATCCAGCATTTCCTGCAACGTATAAAACTGTACACCAGGATTTAAATACAGCTCAATGACAAAATAAACTTGCGCCAGCACCAACTCTATATCCGCATCGGGTCTTAGTTCAATATCAGCACAAACAGCTATATCCTCTACTTGTACAACGCTCAGACTGCAATAATCTTCATCGAGGTTGCGATGGTGATGCAGCGTTTCTCGCGCATTTTCAAGAATAGTTTCGATTTTGAACAGCTTTTTGCGGTAAGCCGGTAAAGCACCTCGATCGCTCAGGTCGAGTAATTCATCTTCAATATCGCTGATAGTCAGTCGCTTGCGATGAGAATCTCGTTCAAAAAAAATAGTCAGGGAAATATTATCAAATTGCAAAGGCGTTGCTACACCTTGGAATATCATTTCAAATGAAAGTGTGAGCGGTTTTCTGAGCGATTGGGCAAGATTGGCATCGGTGACATTGAGTCCATCCGCGTTTTTTAAAGATAAAACATTAATGGAATCAAGGGTTCTGCTCTCATCCATCAGGTTACCGAAGTACTCGTAATCCTGTTCGATCGTGCGGTAATCCGGTAGGCGAAGCTCCAGCATCGCCGTGAAATTTCCTTCGGAATGCGTAACTGAAAAAGTATGTTTTAGCTTGCCATCATTCAAATCACCGAGTTTAGGATCGTCTTCCAATTCTAGTAAAACGTCGTATGTGCCGCGTACAACTACCTCTTTATCAGTTGATTGGTAAACCAGTTTACTTTCTTCACAATCGCCATACAAAGGCAATTCGCACCAGCATTCTTTGCAAAAGAGCCAGGAATTGCGCACGCCATTGAGGTCAATCAGCAGCTTGCGGAAGTCATTCACCGTCACCGGATTGCAGGTCAAAATATCATTTGCAGTGAAAAATCCTTGATCGAGTCCGCCTTCGCGCAAGGTTTTCGCCAGGATGTCTTTGATATCAAAACTTGTGCGGTAGCCCAATTCAGTAATGGCAAAGCAAAGCAATTCCAGGATAGTGATGCCCGGATCGTGAATATTGTAGTCCGTCCAAAGACGACTACCCAGTTTTTCAATATGTTCAAGCCCTTTTTGCCGAAGGAAGCGGTAATCTTCAGACGGAAGCAGGCTAGGATTTTTGGGTATGGTAATGGATTGCGTCATAAATAATATGCTGATTTGCCAATTTGCTAATGCGCTGATATAATGCTGTAAATCAATTTACTTTGTATTAAAAATTCCTATCTATTAGCATCCACATTTTTCAGGTGTTTCAACTTCCACTGCCAATGGAATCGGTGTAATCAGGTGCAGTTCCGCCGGCGCCGACACCAGGATCGACGCGGCTTTGCTGGCTTCGATCCTATCTTTTTCGATCTCAGTAGCCGACTTCTCAGGACGATGGTACAATTTGAAATTGGTCACATAATCCACATAATATCGTTCGTCTATAAAATTGATTAGCGTTGACTTATCTACTCTGCCACCGAATTTGATTTTTGCCTCCGCATCAAATGCCCAGGGTGAAAGGAATTGGGTAATTTCCTGTTGCAATTGCTTGGTAAAAAAAGTCTCATCGTATTGTGGGTAAAACTTAACCTCACACACCACGCGTGCCTGCTCGAAAATTGGATTGCGTACGTGCAGTTTTGCGAAACAAGAAATTCGCTTCCGCAGAAAATCATGGATTTGCTCTAAGTCTCCCAGATTGGTGTAGGGCTCTAGCGGGTTGACTGCATTTTTGTTCCTGAGATTGGGAATGGTGACCACGGTCACATGTCCGGCCGCCAACTCATTATAAATACCGCCAGTTTCACTGGGTTCGTAGCGCGTATGTGGAAGACATTTTACTTTATAAATATTCGGGAATGCCTCGAGCACTAAATGTTCGTAATCCCAGACCGTGATACCACGATCCTTATGCCGCAAGCGTTCGCTCACGCGGATGTAGAATTTCGGGGCGGCTTCGTGCATTTGCCCACCAAACGAAGCAAAAGGTTGTTCCACTTTTTTAATCGAAGCGTCCGGGATTGTAAGTTTACTGATGGTATTCGCGGGTAGCGAAAGCGCCAGAAAATCTTCAGCATTGCTCTGATCAATAAAAGTTGCCAAAGCAGCTTGAGGAATTACTGCAATAATTTTGGCGACGGCTTCGCTGGCTTCGGTGACGGCAGCACGAAGCCAGAATTGCCCAGGCAGGCAAAATGGTATTATCGTCTGTTGCTGCTTTTGGAATCGAAAACGTGATAATCCCAGAGCGGGTCAGTTGATTGGTGCGGTCGCTGACTTCTTCCTTTTTGAATGAAATCCAGTGATTATCACTCAAATAACTCCAATGAATATGATGTTTTGGCTTGGCAATCAAGGGATTGGCGCTGCCTTCATCGAGTTGAAACAGGATTGAAACAACTTTTGGCGTTTCCATATTTTCCAGGCCAACATAAAGCTCACCCTCGTGTTCGACATAAGTTGGTATCGTGCCATCGCTGTTTTCAATGACAAAAAAGGTATTTCCTGCATTTTTATGTTGGAATTTTGGCAGCAAAGAAATCGTGGTTTCCTCGCCAATGCTGGCGTCTCGCAAGATTGGATGGGCTTCCGCTTCGCCGAAAGGCAGTAAATGAAAAAATTGCATTTTTCGGTTAGCAAACTTGACAGGATCGGCTGTATTCAGCTCAAGCGTGGTAAAAGCGCTGTAATTCAAAGAAATTTCCTGAATAATAGGCGTGTAGGGTGGAGTAGGTTTGGAAACATCATTCGGAGTCCCATTGGCCTGGTCAATTAGATAAAGGATTTGGTTATCCTGGAAAGTCTTATGCCCAAAATTTCCATTTAAATAATATCGAAAAAATCCGCGGTTACTATTTACAGAGAAAACCTGATTTTCATTATAAATAGGTTCGGTGACATCAGCATCCGCTAAAGTAAAAGAGGTGACAGAGCCATCGAACAAATTCTCGGTGGTAATATTTGTATCATCAACCCAAGTGGACTTGTTCAAGCGTTGCAACTTAGCCGTCGGGCGCGTTCCGCTAGTCCCGGGTTGTGGTTGCCAGATGATTTTTGGAGTTACAACAGCGCCTTGCTTTTGAAAAATCTCGTTGTTCCCGATGAGCAGCGCGTTGCTTTGATCTGGGATTGGGCCGAATGGTTGGAAGGGTTTCGCAGAGTTGACAGAGCCAAAATCGTTTTGTACATGCAAGTCGCGTACACCAGTTACGTTTACACTTATACCTGCTGCCACTAAATCAGCAGCTTTTAATTTTTTATATAAAAATTCACTATTAGTGTTGTGTTTCAGCCAAATTTTTAAAACTGGATGTTCCGTTATGAAATTTTCATTATGAATAGCGGGATTATAAGGCACAGTAGGCGGCGCATCCTCAGGCATGGTCATAGCAAATAAACTAAATCCAAAAAACGGCAAAGCCAGTACAGACAATGAATACCAGCCTTTCTCGGTTGTAATCGCTGCCTCAAAATCTAGCGTATTAAAGCCAACCAACGGTGAAGCACCTACGGTTTGAAAGAAGGCATAGATGGTTCTTCCGCCTTCGCGCAAGTATAGATAATTCGATGCCAAGGCAAAGCCCACGCGCCCGCTCGGCATTTGAATAGATTGAAGAATCCCATTTTTGTAAACTTTATTTGCAAAAGGATGCCAGGATTGTTGGGGATTGGTCAACTCTGCACCTAAACCATCTTCTGAATTAGCTATTGGCGAAGCGAACAAGCGGTTTTTTAGAATATTCGTCGCAACACCTTCATTATCATCATCTTGTTGCGTCGCAATGTATAAAGATTTTAGAGATGTAGCTTGCGCTTTATTCACAACTAAATCCTCATTCAACTTGAAAAATACATCCTTGCCAAGTGAGTCTTTTCCAGCTTTAAGAAGCGTATCTTTCTTGACCAAATGCTCTTGTACGTGCTTGGCGAGCGTGAATGCCACATGCGCCTGAGCAGGTACGGGTGCTTTGAGTTTGAGTTGTAGGATTTCTTTGTAATATAAATCTAAATGCCTTTCAGTCAATGTATTAGCATGATCCTGAGCGAATTTAAACAGGTGCAAAAACGCCAGATAAAGCGCTATGTGTGGCTCGTGTTTGTCCCAATCCGTGATCGTGAGTTGGAGCTGATTATTGGCTTCCTGAATAATTCGAGTCAAGGCCCGAAGAAATTGATCAAAAATGCCTGTGAAAAAATTATGATTGGTAGCGTAAAAAACACGATCGCGCTTGCTGAGTCCGCCAATGTCGTAGCGATAAATACTGTTATCCGTCGGGATGCCTGTAAAATAAGTGTTCCAATCGATGGAATTATCCGTGATCCAAAAATTTGAAAATTCGCGCGTGAAAATATTTGCTGCAGCCTCAACGGGTGTACCCAACAGAAGCCAGCCGTCAATGGCATTTTCCAGCATCAGCGTGTCGGGTTGGGCGGCTTTGTAATAAGCGATCAATTTTTGAAACTGCGCAGCAAGCTTGGTTTTTATGAGGTTTTGAATCGTATTTTTTAAGGTAATTTCAACAGGAAGTTGCTGGTGTAATTGATCGATTTGCCAGGCTAAAGAAACGATTGCTGCATACAAATTACCAAAAGTACGCTGTGGCTGTGGAGGGTTGGCAACTCCTTCCTGTACAATTTCGAAATATCCATTCACTCGATCCTGATAATCCGTGACATCCTGCACGACAACGATGGCAAGCATGGCAGAAATATCATTGGCAATAAAGGGTTTCCATGTTTCACCAGGTGTGTGCTGGTCATTCGGACGAAAGTATTTCAAATATTCGGCAAGCTTTTGGGCATGCACCAGCAAATCCGCTGCGGTGCGCTCGTCCACAGGCGCGTACGATGGATGCAAGGCTCGCACATCGCGTTGAATCTGGTCAGTGCCTTCTCGCTTGACCATCAAGGGATTGATAATATTTTGGCATTTATCACTCATAATCCTTCATTGGAAATTGGGGCGCTAATCAAAAAATTGAGAATCTGACTGCCTTCGTTTTTGTAAAACGGGAAGACAAAATTGAATCGGGAATTCGTGCTTTTGACAATAAAATCAACCTCTATCAAGAGTTTGCCTTCCAATTCTAAGTCATCAATTAAATCTATACGCAAGGGCTTGATCCTTGACTCGAAATACAGAATTGAAGTTTCTATCTTATCAATTATCAAAGTTTTAAGCGTTGAGTCAATAGACTCAAATAACAGCTCTTCCAGGTTGCAGCCAAAGCGCGGTTGCATGATGCGTTCGCCAGTGATAGTGGTCAAAAGTATATGCAAACTGCTATATATATCTTCCACTTCTTCAAGCATTTGCACTGATCCAATGTCATAATCAAAAGTGGGCGGAAAGCTCCAGCCGCGCCCCAGAAAATTTTGTTGGATGTCGCCGTTTGCCATGTTTTTCTTGTTTAATTAATTCTTACAATACCGCCTTTCACTACCGTAGAACCATTGCCTGCTGAGAGTTCGCAACCGCCGCCGCCATCCGCCTTGAAACCGGTTGATGCTTTTACATCCACACTCAAGCCTTCCATTTTTATACTTTGAGAAGCCTTAAATTGCATATCAGAGGCGCTTTCAATGACAATCCCATTTGAATCCATTGTAATTTTATTTCCATTTTGATCTTCCAGAATAATACCCTGATCTTCATCGGTCAATAGAATTTTATTGCCACCGGGCGTTTCCAACAGCAACGTTTTTTTATCATCGTTGAAAATCATTTTCATTTCGCTACGGGAAACGTAACCTTTCTCGTGATTATCGTCGCTGGCTTCCAATGGTGCGGGTTTAGCGCTGCTATGGCACATACCAAGCATTACAGCCTGACGAGGGTCGTTATCTAAAAAGCCTACGATTACTTCATCGCCGATTTCCGGCAGAAAAAAAGCGCCTCGATTCTGGCCGGCATCGAGTGTAGCAATGCGTGTCCAGATGCCTTCATCCGCTGTGCTGATGACGGGAAGCTTGACTTTAATGCGGTTCTCACCTTCGGGATCATCCTGTAGTTGTGTGACAATTCCTATATGTAATCCCTGGATTATCGGGAGTAATTGTTTTGATAAATCACTTGGTTCTGAGTTAGTTACGGGAATCCAATCCTCAGGATTGTAGCCAATTTGAATATCCATTTCCCAGTTTCCTTTGGCAATCTGATGTCGGACTCCAGAAACAAAAGCTTTGCCTTTAAAACGGTCGCCGATACCATTGATTTCAACAATGCCACCAGGCTTGATATTAGCATTGCCTTGACATTTAGCTCTACCTACGATTTTTGCTAATTGCGATTGTAGTAGCACCGCATCCGCCCAATTCTGCAATTCCGGTTCGATGAGCTTGCCTGATCGGTATAGTTCCAGGAAGCGGTTTTGACAGTAGGATATTGCAAACGTGCATCCATTTCGGCATCTAATTCCAACAAAGACGAGCCATATTGCAAGGTGACCGCGGCTTCCTGACCCAAATCGGGTTTTTGAATGCTGATTTTACCATTTTCAATTCTAATAAACATACCATTTGCAGAGGCCCTACTGAGTATGAAATCCCAGTCGGTAGAGCGATATTGTACCATTTGCAAATGCTCAACAGTCGTTGTCACAATATCTGTATCCAAGCCATACTGCCCAATCAATTCTTCGATGATATCGCTGTCTTTTTGCTCAGAGAAGTATTTATTTTTCAAACCAATCGTCATTTTCACCGCCTTATCTTTGCAATCTACGATCAGGTAAGAGCTATTTTTACGAACCTTGATGCTATGACGAATGATAATTCCCTCGAAAATTGTATCCTCTTCGCCGCGGTACCCCCCTTGTATTTTGATTTCCTTGCCAGGAATAAATTCGTCTTTATCACTGATTTCAAAGGTTTCGCGTGCAGCTTCGCCATCGAGTAAAATAATAGAGGCGGTGGGGATATGATTTAATTCGCGCGTCACAGAAATAGATAAGACATGATATGATCTCGACACCTCACTTCCATCCGAGAAAATGGTGAAAGTACACACATCAGGGCTTGCGCTGGTAGGTATGACGCGTTCGTTTGGCATTTTTGTTTTGGTTATCGGTTGTTGTTCTTGTCAATCGGTGGGAAAAGGATTTTACTTCCTATTTCCAGGTTTCTGAAGTTTGTCAGGTCGTTCGCTTTGGCAACTTGCAAGTAATAGCCTGGATTCTCATAAATGCGAAAAGTCATTAAAGACAAGTGATCCCCGGGCTTTACTTTACGCTCGTGTGTGAGATCGGGCGACTGGCTATCTTCTTTCGCTACCCGGAGATTTTCTTCCACGCTACCTTTAAAACCGGCTTTTGCAATGGCGCGAATCGGGGTTCCATCGGGTTTAAAAAGCTTGAATGTAATATTCAGCGTAGTCAATCGTCCTTTGAAAATGCTCACGCCCCAGATCAACTTGAAATGGCGTGGTTCGTGGATTTCACCGTCGTAATCTACCAGCATAGACTTGAAATGCTTGACATCATCCCAGACATCGCTGCGAGCGTTGCCATCAATAATGCCAGTATTGTCGAACAAAAATTCGAAGGTAAACTCCTCTGGTTTTGTAAGTTTGTACTTCTGCTGACTGCCGCTGCTACCTTGCCCTTGCCCTTCGTTGTATTCGATTTTATAATCCAACTGGTAGGTCTCCGGATTCATCATCGCTATGAATTCATCCACCTTGGCATCATCGCTCATTTCTGCATTGGTGTAAGCGATAATCCGCATTTTTTCAAGTTTTCCATTTGCCATATTATGTAGCCTATGATTTTTATTTCAAGTATTTATTTACTAATATGTAATATTTTTGCCATTGCTCTCAGATAGAATAATGGAGTTTTGGAGCGGTGGAATGAAAAATTTCAACTCCGATAGTTTTAACACATTTATAAATGTATCACATTACAAAAATCCATTATTCCTATATTCTATCATTCCATCAAAATCATCTTTCTGATTTTTCACGAAGGATATTCATCACTTGTTCCACGCATTCTGCAATAATCTGATCGCGCTGGTCTTCGCCCATTTGTCCCTGTGCACCACCGGGTGATGGAGTAGAGCGAACAGGTGAGGTGTTACTGGCTTCAGCGGGTTCATTCACAGCAACTTTAATGTGTAATTCTCTGATTTGTATTGGCATATCATCAATTTTGGATCGTGAAAAATTGATAACGCAGTTCCAGGGTTTCTATGACAATGGCATTGTTTTCCGCATTGAAATCGGATACCGACCATTTCTTAGGCCAAGCGCCAACGATGTTCCAGGTTTTTAATGGCTCATGATTTTCATTCAAAAGCGAAATAATCAGATTGGCAGGTTTGAATTCTCGCTCCTGAAAAGCCTTTTTGCACCATTTGAATACATCAGAATCGGCAGTTAGATAGCCGCGCTTGAGCACCAAATCCGGGTACTTAGTACGTACGGGTAACGAGTGCTCGAAACGGTTTTCGCCACCTTCTTTGAAGGTTTCCATATCGTATTCTACCGAAAGTCCTGTCACCGACTGGAAGCGTGTATCGTTGTCGTTTTTGCTAATGTCGGAGAATTCCACCCGAAAATGAAACCCTACCGGTGGGTAATAGCCAGCCATAATTATTCAATAAATTGGCAGTTTTCAGTTGGCAGAATGCAGTTTTGCCTGTGAATCAGCCAGTTGAAAAATTGTTTATTGAACCAGAGACAAACCTTCATGTGCAATTTCGATCGTCTCAATTGCCACCTCGTTGCCATCTGCTTTGAGATCGCTTGCCTGCACCTTCGTTGGGAAGGCATTCAAAGCTTTCCAGGTGAAAACAGGCTCGTGGTTCTCATTCAATAACTTGATGGTGATATCTCGACGCTCGGTATTGCCCAGCATATCTACCGTTTTTAGCCAATCGTAATACTCGGTTTTGCCGACAAAGGTGCCGCGCTTCATCGTTATGTTGCTATATTTCTGCATACCAGGCATCTTGATTTTGGAATAGGTTTTGCTTTGACCTTCCCGATATTCTATCACGTCAATCTGTTTATCGAGCCCGGTTACTTCGGTGAAGCCGAGTGTGTTGCCGCCTATTTCGACTTCAAAATGAAATTTAGGAAGAGGATATTCAGCCATTTTATTTAGTCTTTTAAATTTTGTCAATAAAATATTACAAATAGTAAATGAAAATCATTAAAAAGTAAATAACTAATGGTAAATCATTATGCCTCTGGTAATTTGTGCGAGAAGCGGAGTACGATAAATTCAGCCGGACGGACTACTGCCATGCCGATTTCTACGATCATTCTACCTTCGAGGATGTCGAGCGCGGTCATTGTTTTGCCCAACCCAACAAGTACATAAAATGCTTTCTCCGTAGTCGCACCTTGCAAAGCCCCTTGCCGCCAGAGCGTGGTAAGGAAGTTTTCGATCATCGCCTGCACCTTTACCCAAGTATTGGTGTCGTTGGGTTCAAAAACAAATTGCTCGGTCGCCTTTTTGGAAGATTCTTCCACCATATTGAAAAAGCGGCGGACGTTGACGTAGCGCCATTCATTGTCATTACCTGTCAGTGTGCGTGCGCCCCAGACGACAATGCCTTTACCTGTGAAAGGACGAATTACATTGATAGATTTACCAGTACCGGGATCAACATTCAAACCATCCTGGATGCCGTTGGTCACTTTAAAAGTTACATCTGTCACGCTCACCAAGCCAACATTTGCCGGAGCTTTCCAAACGCCTCTTGAGCTATCTACTTGTGCGTAAACCCCCGCCATTACTGGACTTGGGGGAAGAATAACTGGAAAGCGCGATAAGGCCAGCGCAAGTTTATTATAACCGGCAGTATTGCTAGATTTTATCGCATCAAGATCAGAACCATTAAGCGTTCCTGCTACTGCATCCACTGTATGATTGATGTTTACAGTCGTTTCATCAGCGAGATAGCCGAAAACAGCTTTTAGATTTGGAAAATATGCTGCCCCATAGCGAATGTTGGAGGAAGTAATACCACCACGGAACGCAGTAGCGGCGTATTTACATTGCCGCTGGTCACGAGCGTTTCGCCAGTATCATGCAAATCCATAATGCTAAAACGGTCTTTCAGCAACCCGCATTGATTAAGCGCAGCGTTTTGAATGGCGTAATAATCGCCTTCATCCATTTTTTGCCCTTCAGGGAAAACGATCAGTGTTGGTTCATCTTCTTTTTCCAAAGCTCCCAAGCCATCCTCAAACTCTGTAAGTACCAGGGCTCCACCGATCGCTTTGTAAGCGCCAATAGAAACGATATAACAAGGGCGCCGCCATTCGCAAAATAAGCCCGTAAACTATAATACATATTATGGTTAGAAGCATCTCCGCTAAAAGCGACAGAAATCGTTTCTTGCGTGCCTGCGGGCGTGGTCACTTCTGTAAATGTAATTTCCAGGTTTTCTTCGGGTTGCGGCCCGCCAAAAAATGTTTCATATTCCAACAAGGAAGTGATTCTGGTCGGTACGTTGGTCAGGTCGTTGCCTTTACCATCAAGGGCTTTTTCGGTATATCCTATAAATGCTGGTATGGCCGTGGCGACCGCAGCGATGGAAGGTGGAAATTTGGGCACCTCGTCGATATAGACGCCAGGTGTTTTTAATTGGGTTAAATCTAGTGGCATGGTTATTGATTTTGAGAATAATACGAATTATATTTTATTTACACGTATTTCAAATGTCTTACCTTGTAAATTGCCGCCTCCTGTTAAAAGATTGAAATTGCCAAAGCCGCTTTGTCCACTGATTTCGACGCGTCCAAAAAAACGAGAATCTATGTCTGTATCCGGCGGAAGTGGCTGTGCATTGGAGGTCGTAGCATATCGAATTCCGGGAGGCAGTGGCTGCCAATAATCAACATTATTAACACTTATGCCCTGATTATCAGATTGATAGAGCGCTTTGTAATTTGTGCCAGCTTGCTGTACGATCTCTCCGGGAGGATAGTGTTTGCTGTTACTATATGTTTCTGGCGCGAGTGCCAAAGATGGAGCGATGCCACTATTTGCAGCGGCAAGTGTATTTCCAAAAACATAAGTAGTTGGATTTCCGGCTTTTATCACATTAATGGGTAACGCTGTATAAGCGCTTGCTCCTGTTTCAAAATTCAAATCAAATCGCATGAGCAATTTATCCAGAGATAGTAGGGGAATATCTGTTGATTCAGTTTGCGATAAAATGACAAAACCTTGCTTCGTAGGTCGGTACACCAGCCTATGATCGCCCAAAGTATCCACCGTTGCTGTATCCGGCACGATATTGAGCCAGTTGCGTACGTCGTATTGTCTAAGCTTACGATTCTGGTCGGTAGTTGACAAATTGTCAAAAACGGTATTGACATCGTCCAGAAAGAAGTGATGTAATATTTTAATTTCGCACAGCAACTGATATTTGAAAGTAAAAATTTCCATATGATTTTATTTGGGTGCGAATACTTTGTATCTGCTTTCTATTTCTTCGATCACGCCGGCGCCTTCTACTTCATCTTCGCGTTTCAATTCCAGCAATCGCATAAGATAAATCACCGATGGGTATTGTTTGCCTCCTAGCATACCCCATAAATGATTCAACTCTTCCAGATTAGGAGAATGCAATTCCATAATCAATTTAAAATCAACCAATTCGTCATATTCATTCATAACCGTTACGACAGCGCTATTGGAAGGGGTAAAAACATTTTTAGATTGGAAAAAGCGTACCAATCGGGATAGATAAGTAAGCGCGTCTTCATAAGAACTGGTTGTAGTCATGCTAAATAAAATGTACAAATTTACATACACAGGAGGATTGAAGTACATCGTTCTAAATGAATCATTTACACGAGAATGGGGCGTGTTTTTTAAAGCGCTTTCTTCCTTCAGGTTGACCAGTGTAGCTACGACTTTATTGCGAAGTTGATTTTTTATAGTGGCATCAATGTCGGTTTCCAGTGCAGCAATATTGCCCATAACGACCGTGTCTTCTACATTTCCGGGTTGAATACTGTTGAAATGGGTATTCAGTTCTTCGACAATTATTTTTAATGCGTGTGCTATCATCGTTTTTGGGTATTATCCGCCTATTAAAACCGTTGGGTCTCCTCCCACAATAGTGCCGCCGTGCGCCGTAGTATCGCCTAATCTTACTGCTGGCTTGCCACCAATTAATACAGTGGTTGACCCTAAAATCAAGCTATCAGGAGGCCCTGCACAAGTACACATACCACTTACAACTGCAGCTGGTAAGCCTCCAATCAGCACGGTTGGTTCTCCTGGTGGCAAAATCGGCCCGCCTACGTGCGGCCCTGCCGGGCTTACGATGGGACAAACGTGATTGTCACTTACTCTTGCTGCCGGTTTTGACATGAAAAAAATTTTAGCCAAATACGCAGTTTATTTACGCTTATTTTTCCTTGAAATCCAGTATTTAAAAATATCCTTGAAATCCAGTAAAAATGATACTTCCAGGCATACCAATCTTAGCTTCCAACTCAACAAGCAGGAAGAAAAATCAGGTCAAAAAAAATAAATCGAAGCGAATGGGGGGAGCTTTCAGATGGCAATTAGCAGTATTCAGCTAAAACAAAGTTGCTGTTCCACGGCAACTCTTACGAGTCCTGCGGTATTTTTTACACCTAATTTTTGGATGAGATTTTTGCGGTGCGTTTCGACGGTACAAAATTCAATGTACAATTTTTCGGCGATTTCTCGAGTCGTGTACTCATCAACTATTAATCGAAGAATTTCGCGCTCCCGGCGTGTCAATAAAGCTTGGCTTTTGCGCTGAGGAGTCAATCCGAGTGAAAAGCCTAGGATGACCGTTTTCACTCGTTCATGCAAGTAAATTTCGCCTCGATTGATAGCTTCTACAGCTTTTAAAAGCTCTTCACCATCCACATTTCGAGGTAAGATGCCTCTTGTTCCTGAACGTAGCAATCGGCGAATCAATTCCGGGTTGTCATCATTGCTGAAAAGTAGGATTTTCAGTTTTGGATACTTTTGGCTGATTTTTTTACAAACTTCTGCATAATCGCTGCCTCCAAGCGCAGGGTCAAGTAGCAATACATCCACTTTGCGAGTAGCAAGCCAGGATTGTAGCCAATCATACGAGTGGCAAACGCCCGATATTTGCAGTTGAGGGAAGGAAGAAACGGCATGGCGCACTCCTTCAACCATCAACGGGCAAGAATCGGCTAAAAATAGGTTACACATTGATTTTGAAATGTTTTTGGGTTCAGGTAAAAAATTGTTAAAAACGCTTATCATTCAATTTTGGACGATAGCACATCTCAAAGGAAGATCCTCTTTGTCAAGATTTACCTGTAAGGGAGCAAATCTTTGAGGAAAATAAGCACATTACAAAAGTTTGCGGTGGGGAGGAGTTGGAAGTTTTCATAAATCAGTTGGTTTTTTAGGTGGAAAATATAGTATTGAAACGCTTTAGTTAAAAATTATATTTTTCTTGAGACACTAAAATTTTTTCAAAAATTCTCAGTTTAATGGATTGTTTTACAAAATTATCTTTCAAATTCGCTCTGACAATACATTTTTAATTTTTTTAATCTAAAAACTGCCTATGTCTTCCCAAAATTACCTCCATCGAGGCGGTGAAAAAATTTTAATCGAAAAAGAACCGGAATTTTTTACAACCATTATTCCAGATCAAAAAGCGCTGGAGAAATTAGCAAGCTTAGTTCCTGTAGAAGAAGTTAAGCAAGTATTTTCTAATATGTATAAGGTTCGGGCTGTGGAAGGTGCACGTGATGAAGTGATGAATCAACTTCGCAGTGATGAACGAACGCCTGGCATTTGCCATCATGCTTACCACCCCGTAGATGATGAAGCAACGCGTTATTATATTACTGATTTATTGGTCGTAGCTTTTAAATCGGAGGTTTCGAATAATGCAATTGAAAAAATATTGGCATCGCATGGGTTAAGATTTATAAAAACTTTTGGAACAGAAGAATCCCATATTTATTTGCTGCAAGTGACAAAATCGGCAGGAAAAAATCCAGTGAAAGTAAGCGAAGACTTAATGGAACGCCCGGAAATATTATACGCCGAACCCAATTTAGTAAATAGATTTGAAAGTTTTTACACGCCACAAGACGATTTGTTTCGTTACCAATGGCATCTTCGCAGCACCCGTGGTGTTGAACTGATTCCCGAAGCCAACATCGAAGCCAATAATGCTTGGGACATCACTCGCGGTAATCGAAACATTGTGGTGGCAGTGATTGACGATGGTTTTGACATCACGCATCCTGATCTGAGTGGAATAGGAAAGCTGGTTTTTCCGAAAGATTTTGCGGATTCCGACAACGAGCCTTTACCTAATTTTGCAAGAGGAGATTTTCACGGTACGCCTTGTGCTGGCTTAGCGATTGGTGAAGAAAATGGGAATGGCGTGATTGGCGTTGCTCCTGGCTGTGCTTTTATGCCGGTGCGTTTTGGCATGACTGCTGATGATAAATTACTACATGAAATTTTTGAATATGTGGGCAAACGGGCGGATGTAATTTCCAATAGTTGGGGACCTGTGCCCGTGTATGCACCGCTTTCTTCTTTATTGCGCGATCAAATGACGGAGCTTGTCAAGTCTGGCGGGCCACGTGGTAAAGGTTGTGTAATTCTTTTTGCTGCTGGCAATTATAATGCACCATTGAATGAGCGGAATATTGATCGTTTTGTTTGGCGACATCCTTCCTCGGGTTTGAAAGAAACCAGAGGCACTATTTTGAATGGCTATTCGGCGAATCCCGATGTAATTACCGTTTCCGCTTCTACGAGCCAAAATCTGAAAGCAGCTTATAGCAATTGGGGAAAAGAAATCGATATTTGTGCACCCAGTGACAATGTGCATCCGATTGATGCGCAAATCCGCCTCCCAGGGCAAAGTATTTGGACAATCGACAATGCTCGTTTTGGTAAAAGATATACCGATAAATTTGGAGGTACATCTGCTTCCTGCCCAATGGTAGCGGGCGTTGCAGCATTAGTGCTTTCGGTCAATCCAGAATTGACGGCAGAGCAGGTGCGCCAAATTTTGTTGAGTACGGCGGATAAAATTATCGATGAAAATCCTGATGTGGTTTTGAATTTGCGAAAAGGCGTTTATGACGAAAAAGGACATTCCGAATGGTTTGGCTTTGGCAAAGTAAACGCGTACAAAGCGGTGCTTCGAGCATTGGAATTAAAGGAAAATGAAGGCGAAGAAAGTCCTCAAATAGAGCCTCAAGCGCTTTTGACCGAAGGTATTCATATTGCAGCAGCTATGGTGAATCCGGCAGGAGGTGATCGCGGAAAGGAAATGGTTTCTATTTTTAATTCGACCGATCAGCCAGTAGATTTAAGAGGTTGGGTTATTCGCAACAAGCGTGGTGAAACCGAGCGTATTTCCAATTTAATAATCAATCCTGGCGCAACAGGAATTGTCAATTTGCAGCAAGTACGGCTTCCCAATTTGGGTGGCAGTATTGAACTGTTGAATCCCAATGGCTTCAGGGTAGATGAAGTCAATTACAATTTCATTCAGGGTCTGAAAGCGGGTTGGTGGATCAAATTTTGATTTTAAAAATATTTAAAGTTATGTCCGTTTTCTATCTTTTGTAAAGTGCTGTAAATCAATTGAATTACGCGATTTACATCTTCTTTATGCGCCATTTCAACCGTCGTATGCATATAACGCAAAGGCAGGGAAATCAAGGCTGAAGGAACACCCCCATTCGCATAAGCAAAAGCGTCCGTATCAGTACCTGTGCGTCGAGACGCAGCTTCGCGTTGGATGGGAATATTTTGTTCCTGTGCAGTTTGTATGATCAATGATAATAATTTATTATGCACTGCTGGTGCGTAAGTTACAGTTGGGCCTTCGCCACTTTTTACATCCCCTAGTTTTTGAGCGCTTACCAGAGGCGTACTTGTATCGTGCGTCACATCTGTAACGATTGCTACATCAGGTTGAATTGTTTGAGCGACCATCGTTGCACCGTTTAAGCCTACTTCTTCTTGTACCGAGTTTACGACATAAAGAGAATAAGGCAATTCTATTTTATTTTCATGCAAAAGACGAGCTACTTCTGCAATACAAAACCCGCCCATACGATTATCGAGTGCACGCCCCACGTAGTATCGATCATTCAGAATTATCATTTCATCCTCATAAGTGATGACACAACCCACGTGGATGCCCATTTCCAGCACTTCTTCTTTATTTTTAGCGCCCACATCAATAAAAATGTTCTCTAATTTCGGGGTCAGATTAGCGTCATCGCCATGCCGAGTATGAATCGCAGGCCAACCAAAAATACCTTTCACAATGCCTTTGGACGTATGAATGTTTACGCGTTTGGAAGGAGCGATCAAATGGTCGGAACCACCGTTGCGAATAACATTGATAAAACCTTTATCTGAAATATAATGCACAAACCAGGAAATTTCGTCTGCATGACCTTCAATGACTACTTTGTAGGGCTTATCAGGGTTGATAATGCCGAATACAGTACCATAGTTGTCAATTTTCCAATCGTGGATATAAGGCTTGAGGTATTCCAGCCAGATTTGTTGTCCCGAAGATTCAAAGCCCGTCGGCGAGGCATTATTGAGATATTTTCTCAAAAACTCTTCGGATTTTGGTGTTATTACGGACATTTTGTTTGTTAGTGTTTTAGTAGAGGCATTCAATTGTCCTGCAAATCAGTCATTTGACCGCCAAAGATAAAAATAATTGGATTTGGTAGGTAGGTTCGCGTTCGTCCTTTATTTATATGTTTGGCCTAAATTAGACACAAATTAAGGTGCTGATTTAGGGATGCCTTTATTACAAAACAAATTTCTCACTCCATGCCTTTGGGTCTTGCCGCCATTCTTGCAAAGTAGCTAACTCGTTGGCTTGTATGTAATTTGTTTTCAGCGCTTCTTCTAATAAAACAGGATAATTTGTCAAAGTATCCAAAGGGCAACCCGCTGCTTGAAAAGCTTTGTTTGCTTGCTCAAAACCATAAGTAAAAACTGCTAGTACGCCTATTACCTGACCGCCCTCTGCACGAATAGCTTCTACCGCAGCAAGGCTGCTTCCACCTGTTGAAATCAAATCTTCGATCACCAAAACGCGGGCATTTGAACTCAATTCGCCTTCCACCAAGTTTTGACGACCATGTTCCTTCGCTTTGGAGCGCACATACACAAATGGCAAATCGAGTCGATCCGCCAGCAAGGCTCCATAAGGGATGCCGCCAGTAGCAATGCCTGCCACCATATCAAACGGTTCAAACGCTTTGGCTTTTTCTATAAAACCATTGACAACTACTTTTCTTACTTCAGGGTAGGAAGAAATCAAGCGATTGTCACAATAAATGGGCGACTTCAATCCCGATGCCCAGGTAAAGGGCTTTTGTGGACTCAATTTTATTGCATTTATTTGCAATAGCAATCGGGCTACTTCTCTTTCGATATTATCCATTATTCCTAATTTGTTGGATGTAGCACATTTTTGAAATGCGCCACATCTTTGCCAAAATTTTGCAGGCAAATGTACAAAATCTATATCAACGAAACGCCACTTATATTAGCAGAGACCTTGGAAGTGGCGCAATTTCAAAACACCGATCGAACGCTCGTGGCGCGTTATTTAGGTAAACCCAAATTCCTGTTTCATTATATTGATATGCTCGAAAAAGCTAAACGTTTTGATTCGGTAACGCTATATGCGGATGACTTGGATCAACTTTTTGCTGATTTTACTTCGCAATATAAAATTATTGAAGCCGCCGGAGGCGTAGTCGTTAATTCCAATGGCGAAGCATTGCTCATTTTTCGACGCGATTTTTGGGATTTGCCGAAAGGCAAAATTGACCCGGGTGAAACCGTCGAAGCTGCTGCAGTGCGCGAGGTGCAAGAAGAGACGGGCTTGCAGCAATTGATTTTGAAGAATAAATTGACCGAAACTTACCATACTTATAAGGAGCAAAAAAAACGCATTTTGAAGCGGACTTATTGGTTTGAAATGGAAACAACTGAAATGGATTTAACACCACAAACGGAAGAAGATATAGAAATAGCTGTATGGCAGGATATTACATATTTTTTATCCGATAATCCGACTATTTATGCCAGCATCCGCGAGGTCTTGACAGAATTTTTGCAGAAAAATTCTAAAATTTAGAAAATAAAGAAAAAAATTTTGCGTTTTGGTGTTCGGAATGAAGGAAAACATGATTTACTTCCCTGAAAACCTGCACTTTACCTAATTTCCTGTCGCCCAACCAATTTCACAATTTTATTTTTTATATTGGTAAAAAATAATTATTTTTGCAATAATTCCTGGTACATATCTAAAAGCAAAGACGACATGGAACGCAAGTTTTTGACCCTGGTTACACTTCTGAGTTTTGGCGCTTATTTTGGGGCTTCGGCGCAAACTAGTTCAGTGAAGCCAGAAACCAACTTCAACCAACTCCTCTCGATTTCTCAAGGGCAATTTATATCTTCTGCCGACAGTGATTGGACGCTTTTCGCGGATGAGGAAAATAAGCTTTATTACATTGATTTTGAGACCTTAAAAGTCAACCTGAGCGATATTATCGTGAAAAATCAGCAAGGCGAAGAGGTATTCAAGGATAAGGTGTTCAATCTTCCTGTAGATACGATTTATGAATTGGATTTTAGTGCTTATAAATCAGGTACTTACGAGATTGAATTGCGTAGTTTCACGGACGTTATCCGAAAAAAGATTTCCATTAAATAAAAATTTATTCCGAGGTAGCTTCCCATTGCTGTAGCGCTTGACGCATGGCGGCCATGACCTCTGCCAGGGGATAATGCTCGGACGAAAGTGCATACGTCTTGCCATTTCGCTCAGAAATAAGTAAGACCTGAGCTTTCTTAGTTACAATACTAGGATTGACAAAGGAGCTTTGACTGGCATCCTCGATTCGGGCATTTTCTATATTAGCAAAACCGATTTTATTTTTTCCTAATTGAATGCCGTCAGCATAAATGATTACCGTTCCAACTCTTTGATGCGCCAGCGTATTAAATATAAAGGTTCCGAGTGAAATCATTCCCACAAAAAACAGCAGCATCGCGATTACTAAATTCATATTGCGCGCTCTGCCGCTCGATCGCTGCCGCAAAAGCAAGAAAGTACCAAGAGCACAAGCGACAAAGACAATCAATGCAATAATTGAAAGACTTTCGATCCCTGCCGCGCTCGGTTCAAATGTTGCCAAAGGTGCATCCATACAAGTATTTTTATTCAAATTGAATCACCAAGCCAATAGCTGGTGTTGGTGCGCCGGTGAGCAAATCGGTATTCCACTGCGGTTTTACGCGCAGGCTTATATCATCGTTTACATCAAATGTTTTAAGATGCGCATTAACAAAGGCTTCCACAGATTGTAAGGCATAAACCGCCACCAAACCGATGTAGGAAAGCTGGGTATTTTTATCGTAATAGTCGCGCAGAATTTTCAGAGAGCGTTCATTATCAAAGGGTAAGCCTTTGAACTCGGTATCTTCGTCGTTTAATTTTTGGATATAAGCTTTTTTGAAACGGCGATAGTTGGTTTGGTTAAAATCAATCGCATAGGCCACGCCACCAATCGCGCCATATATAATAGGCACTTTGACATACCAGAGACCTTTATTATAAACTTGCCCTACGCCGGGCACGATCAAAGAGAGCAAAGCTGCTTTTTTAGGATTGGGATAATCTTTGCTAAGCCAGCCGCGCTTTACCACGTTGGAATCTAGAATTATCAAGGTGTCTGGAACTCGTTGCTCAGGAATGGCTAAGGTATCGGTCTGCTGTGCCAGGACAGAATTCACTGTTAAAATGAAAATCCCGAATGAAATTAAACTCAAAACTCCACTTCTCATTTCCAATTTCTTAATTTCTCAATTTCAATTTTCCAATTGATCCAGCATATCATTTAATTGGTCATCCGAATCAAAAGGAATCACAATTTGCCCTTTTCCTTCACTTTTTAATTTCACTTGAATGCGCGGTGTACCAAAGCGTTCACGCAAGCGCTGCTGCACTTGATTGTAAGCATCCGGCAAGGAAGATTTTTCCTTTTTAACAGATTTATCCTCGTTGTACGAACTCGACAAATTTTCCAAAGCCCTTACAGATAAAGCTTCTCGAATCGTTTTGCGGAACAAAGAGTCGCGTAGGGCATAATCCTCTACGCCAGCGAGTACGCGGGCATGCCCCATCGAGATCGCACCTTCTTTGATCGATTTTTGAATATCGGGTGGTAATTTCAACAACCGCAAATGATTGGTGATCGTGCTGCGCTTTTTGCCAACGCGCTCCGCCAATTGCTCATCTGTAAAATTGCATGCGTCCTTTAGGCGAGACAGAGTCAAAGCTACTTCGATGGCATTGAGTTTCTTTCGTTGAATATTCTCCACGAGTGCCATTTCCAGCATTTCCTGGTCATTGGCAAGTCGGATGTAAGCAGGAATTTCAATCAACCCAGCCATTTTGGAAGCGCGCAAGCGGCGTTCCCCGGAAATCAATTGGTACTCATGCGGACTCAGTCGCCGTACCGTGATGGGTTGGATCAAGCCATAGGTTTGAATTGAATGCGACAATTCCTGTAGCGCTTCTTCATCAAAATCGTTTCTCGGTTGGAAGGGATTCACCTCGATTTCGCTTACTTGAATCATCGCCACTGTATGCGAAAGTTCTTTAACTATTTCTTCTTGATTTTCACTTACTTGTGTCTCGATATTGGCAAGTAGGCTATGAATTCCTCTTCCGAGTTGTTTCTTGTCTATTTTTTTTGCCACAATAAATTACAGTTTATGATTTTAGGTCAATTCGGTTTCCTGAACATTAACGGTGACTTTATCACCATTTTTCTCCAAAAATTCTTTCGCCAGATTTAAAAAATTTACGCTGCCACGGCTCGTCGCATCAAACATTACCACGGGCATGTGCATACTCGGAGCCTCACCAACTCTTGAGTTGCGGTGAATGACAGTGTCAAATACCAAGCTTTTAAAAATTTCACGGACTTCACCTACAATGACATTCGACAAGCGCAAACGGCTGTCATACATCGAGAGTAAAATACCTTCCGTTTTTAATGGTGGATTTAGCGTTTGTTTAACCAGGCGAATGGTATCTTGCAATTTGCCTAAGCCTTCTAGCGAATATTGCTCGCACTGAACAGGGATAAGTACGGAATCGGCAGCAGTCAATGCATTCACCGTGATCAAACCCAAGGATGCGAGGCAATCGATAAAAATATAATCATAATCCGCTTTTACCTTATCGGCTACTCCTTTCAGTACAAATTCCCGACGCTGTCGCCCGGCCAATTCCAACTCTGCACCTACCAAGTCTATACTTGAAGGAATAATGTGCAAATTGGGCGTTTCGGTTTCGTAAATCGCATCAGCAGGATTCAATTCATTGATCAAACAATCATAAATCGTAGCTTCCGCAGTATCCGGCATAATGCCTACACCAGATGAAGAATTCGCTTGCGGATCAGCATCGATCAGCAATACTTTTTTATCCAGAATAGCGAGGCTCGCTGCTAAATTAATAGCAGTAGTAGTTTTGCCTACGCCGCCTTTTTGATTTGCAATCGCAACAACTTTTCCCATTGTATGATGGCTTTATAGATGACAGAAGTCAAGATTGGACTCTCTCGGAGACCATTCTCTTATCTTCTAAATTTAAAATTAATTCTGCAATCGTTATCAGTAAGCGCTATTAACAAACCTTGATAAGCAGGTAGTTGTGGTGCTAAAGGCAGAGCCAGGCATTTTATTTGTCCGACTTCTCACAAATCCAGGCTTTCGCCAATAGAAAGCAAAATTAATTCTTTTCCGCGTTTTGCGAAAGCATTTTTTGCAGCATCCTGGTCAATCTTAATATGTCCAAAGGTATCATAGTGGCAGCCGATGATTTTTTCGCACTCAATAAAGTCGCTGGCGATACAGGCATCATCATAATCCATCGTGTAATTGTCACCTATCGGCAAAATCGCAAAATCCAGGTTCGGGCAAGTCATTGGAATGAGTTTCATATCCATTGTCAATGCCGTATCTCCGGCATAATAAAAGCAATTTTCATCATTCCAAATCACAAATCCGCCAGGATTGCCGCCGTACGTGCCGTCCTGAAAGCTGCTTGAGTGAATCGCCGTGACGTATTTCAAGATCCCAAAGTCAAACTTCCATTTTCCGCCATGATTCATTGGATGTCCTTTAAGGCCTTTTTGATTATAATAGCCCACAATTTCTGCATTGGAAATAATCGTAGCGCCTGTATTTTGGGCAATGGAATCTACATCAGCAACATGATCGCCATGCGCATGTGACAACAGAATATAATCCGCTTTTAATTTACTGACATCGACTTGCTTAGCTAATTCATTTGCACTGATAAAAGGATCGAAAATAATATGTTTCCTCTTGAGTTCCAAACTAAAAGAGGCGTGTCCGAAGTATGTAATTTTCATATTGGGTCAGTTTTCAAATTTTGCGAAAAACTTTATTCCCAAGATAAATGCTTTTAACCAAAAGAGGGTTAAATCTAGTTTAATTTTCCTTTTAAAATCTTTGCAATCGATCTTCAAGGATAAAATAAAAATGGGCGGCTTGCAAGCGCAAACCACCCATTTTTTTGTGAACGATGAAAAAATTATTGGTTCACCTGAGTATTTGGATCCGTGCCACCAGCTACTACGCCTTTCAGAGAAAGGAAAGTCTGAGGCGGATTTGTGTTCGCAGTCAGCGTCACCTTTTGGTTACGGTTGCCCGTTTTGCCCGCAGAGTTGAATTCTACAACGATTTCGCCTGTTTTGCCAGGAGCAATAGGTTCGCGTGGCCAGCTTGGTACTGTACAACCACAGCTACCTTTCGCATCACTGATGACCAAAGGCTCTTTACCCGTGTTTTTAAATTTGTAGGTGTGAGATACTTTTGTGCCATCCTGCACTGTACCGAAATCGAACTCGGTTTCTTCAAATTCTACTGAGGTAGTGGGGCCTGTTGGCACAGTCGGTTGCACAGATGCACCGGTGTTTGGATCTGCTGGTTGAACACCGCCTTCAATTGCATCGCGTGCAGCGTCTTTTACGTCCTTATTGGTCGTTTGGCAACTTGCAAGCATAGCCAATACTGCGACTGCCATAAGTAAAGGTCTGATTTGCTTAAACATCATCATTTCTGGTTTTTAACAGTTTATGGAAGAATTTTTTGTGTAGTAAGTTGCAATTATCCAACAACTTAACTGCCACAAAGTTACTGAATGCTCAGGCAACTTGTGTTAACAGCATGGCAATAATTGTTAATGACGTGTTAATCTGTAAGCTATTTCTTGAATCGCTTATTGTTAGTTCAATGTCAAATTTACAAGAATTGATAAAAATCACTTGCGACTGCGCGATTATGCACTTACTTTTGCTGTTTTAATTTAGACTTAATATGAATAAGCCAAATTATTTAGCAATATCCGACCCAAATCAATTTCAACTTCCTTTCCCGCTGCCGGTGGTACAAGGCAAAAAAGTAAAGAAGAAATGTTGCAAAAAATATAAGGAAGGGAAACGTTGTAAAAGGTGTCCTGGGCGTTGATTTCATTGATTCTTTGCGACTTATTATGGAATAATATTTTGCTTCATCACTCTTGTCTTTGGATAATTTTTTTTGCCAGTCAAGCTTTTAATTTTCTTCCTTTCACAGCGTTTATTTTCGTCCATTCTATTTTAAAACAAGTTTTTTATTTTTGCATTTTTGAAAAAACAACCCTTCTTTTGCGAAATATTTTTTAATTCCTCTTGTCTTCATGCAATACGAACTGGGCGCAATCTGCGTTCCTACAAAGGTTTTGATAATTTTAAACTTTTTAAGCACATAAACACTTTTGAACCATTGAACATTCTGAAATTTATTAAACCCTGAAAATATGCCGAAGCATTTATTGATTGTGGAGTCGCCAGCCAAAGCAAAGACGATCGAAAAATTTTTAGGAAAGGATTTTACGGTCAAATCCAGTTACGGACACGTGCGCGATTTGGAAAAGGGCGAGGACGCAGTAAATATTCAAAAAGATTTTGAACCCAAATACGTCGTTTCGCCTGAAAAGCGGAAAGTAGTCAAGGAATTGAAGGATTGGGTGAAAAAAGTGGACGAGGTTTGGCTCGCAACGGATGAGGATCGTGAGGGCGAAGCGATTTCCTGGCATTTATGTCATGTATTGGGCCTGGACGAAAAAAATACCAAACGCATCGTCTTTCGTGAAATCACAAAACCTGCTATTCAAAACGCTATCCAACAGCCACGCCACGTGGACATTGACTTGGTCAATGCGCAACAAGCTCGTCGAATCCTGGATCGGATTGTAGGCTATGAGCTATCTGGTGTGCTTTGGCGCAAGATCAAAGGCAAGCTTTCGGCGGGGCGAGTGCAATCGGTTGCTTTGAAATTAGTCGTGGAGCGCGAGCGCGAAATCAATCAATTTAAATCGACACCTTTTTATAAAATTGTCGCGCTATTTGATGTCAAAAACGAGCAGGGCAAAACCGTTGCACTGAGAGCTGAAGCGCCACAACGATTTGATAATGAGAAAGATGCAGAAGCTTTCCTGAAAAATTGCAGTGGCGCTACTTTCAAAATTGACGATATCGAAGTGCGCCCGCTCAAGCGCCGCCCAGCTGCGCCCTTTACTACTTCTACATTGCAACAAGAAGCCAGCCGTAAGCTTGGTTTTTCGGTGTCGCGCACGATGTCAGTGGCACAGCGTCTGTACGAAGCTGGTCATATTACTTATATGCGTACCGACTCGACCAATTTGAGTGGCATTGCTGTAAATGCTATTGCACAAGAGATTGAGAAGCAATACGGTAAGCAGTACGTTCAGGTTCGAAATTATAAAAATAAAGTTGCCAACGCACAGGAGGCGCACGAAGCGATTCGCCCAACATACATCGATCATCAAAGCGTTACTGCTGACCGCGATGAACAGCGCTTGTACGAATTGATTTGGAAACGTACGATTGCTTCGCAAATGGCGGATGCGGTTTTGGAAAAAACGGTCGTAAAAATTGGCATTTCTACCATGCCAAAAGAGCAGTTAAACGCTGAAGGTGAGGTACTTAAATTTGATGGATTTTTAAAGGTTTATTTGGAATCCAGTGATGATGATGAAGATGAAGAAGCCAAGGGAATGCTGCCACCGCTCAAGGTAAGTCAAGTATTGCCTTTGAATTCTATGACTGCGACTGAACGTTTCACGCGACCACCGGCCCGATACACCGAAGCCGCATTAGTGAAAAGGTTAGAAGAATTAGGCATTGGGCGTCCATCTACTTATGCGCCGATCATCAGCAAAATTATGGAGGAAGGCAAAGGATATGTGGTAAAAGAAGTGCGCGAAGGCGTGGAGCGAAAATATGCAGTGTTGACTTTGAAGGATGGAAATATTGCAAAAAGACAAGAAAGTGAAATCACGGGAGCAGTCAGCAATCGATTGATTCCGAGCGATTTGGGTATTACGGTCAGCGATTTTCTTGACGAGCATTTTGAAAAGGTAATGAATTATCAATTCACCGCCGATATTGAAAAGCAATTCGACGATATTTCCAACGGCAAACGCCAGTGGACTGCGATTCTGAAAGATTTTTACACACCTTTCCACGAAACGGTAGAAAACACACTGGAAAACGCCGACCGACCTTCGCGGGAGCGCATTTTGGGCAAAGACCCTTCGTCTGGACATACCGTACTTACCAGGATGTCGCGCAATGGCCCCGTGATTCAGATTGGTGCGCCAGAAGAATTGGGTGAAGATGAAAAGCCGCGCTATGCAAATTTGCAACCAGGACAATCGATTGAGACCATCACTTTTGAAGAAGCGATGAAGCTCTTCCAGTTACCAAGAGAATTTGAAAAATATAAAGGGCAAGAAATATCAATAGGCCTCGGTCGTTTTGGTCCTTATGTGAAATTCGGCGAGAAGTTCATTTCCATTCCTCGCGGCGAAGACCCTTTGAGCATTACGCGGGAGCGAGCTATTGAATTGGTGGAGCAAAAACTCAAGGAAGACGCGCCTGTTGGCACATACAAAGGCGAACCAATCGTCAAAGGGAAGGGGCGTTTTGGGCGTTTATCAAATGGCGGGATTATTTTGTAAATGTGCCGAAGAAATACAATTTTGACAACCTGGCTTTGGAAGATATGCACACGCTCATTGAAGCTAAAGTGAAAAAGGAAGCCAATCGCTACGTGAAGCGCTGGGAGGAGGAAGGTATTGATATTGAAAACGGTCGCTGGGGACCTTTTATTCGTTTTGGTAAAGAAATGGTTAGCTTTCCGAAAAAGGATGGACAAAAAGTCGATGCCGATATTGCAAAAGCAATGACACTCGAAGAAGTGAAAGCGGTCATCGTAGAGAAAATTCCGAATGCTTTTGAGAAAAAGAAAAAAGCAGCAAAGAAGACAGGCACAAGCGCAAAAAAGTCAGCTGCGAAAAAAACAACGAGTAAGAAAACAGCGAGCAAGAAATAACAAATTTCATAATTTCCAATTTCCAAAATCATGGAAGACAGCAAAAAAGGACAGAATCAACTCAATATAGAATTATCGGAAGAAGTGGCCGAAGGCGTGTATTCCAACCTGGCGATTATCTCGCATTCTCCATCGGAGTTTGTATTGGATTTCATTCGCATCATGCCCAACGTACCCAAAGCAAAGGTAAAGGCTCGGATTATTCTGACGCCACAGCACGCCAAGCGTTTGTTGAATGCTTTGAATGATAATGTCAAAAAATACGAATCGCAGTTCGGATTAATCGATGAGCCAGAGCAGCCGCCATTTCCGCCGATGAGTTTTAATACGCCCAAGGCGCAGGCTTAACTTTGTTACTCGTTATCTGTTATCTGGGATTGCTCAACCTCCCCGATTACAGAGAACGAGTACCCGATAACCAATAACAAAAACCTACTGTTTCCTGCCCTCCAAAGGCTTGCCGCTCAATTGCGCTTTTTGCAACAGCCCGGCTATGGTTGTTCTGGAATTCTTGTAATAAGTATTCTTAATCATTTTTACCAAACCGATGTTTTTGGCGTACCATTCAATGATTTCAATAACAAGGACAGGATTATTTTTTTCTGTAAATGACATTCGGATTTCTATTTTCAGACAATCGGTAAAGTTACGCAAGGGCGCTTGAGCTGTTTCAAATCCTTGAGCGTTCACTTCCAAAGTAAGGACGCCTGTCGTTTCGTCAGTCGTGTAAGGGGTTTTGCTATTATAAATTTTATATTTTTCAAAAATAACCGGATATAAAAGAAGCGGATTTTCAAGCATATATGTTTGCGCTGTCAGACTCAAAGCATAAAGTTTCCAACCTTCCTGATCCTTACTTTCCCAACGTCTTTGCCCGTCACTTTCAATGCGCCAGAATTGTTGAGAACTGCTATCAGCTTGAAATTGCAAATAATGCAAGGGAAGCTCGGGTCGGGCGATGTTTTCAAAAACAAGAGAATCCCCGCTTTGATTGATGATATAATCAGCAATAGAAATACTGTTTTGCGCAGTTATTAAGCTGCACAATAGATTGAAAATCAGACCAAAACCCAGGTTTTTTATCATAAATAATCTACCAACTCAATTTCAAAAATCAGAACGGAATTGGCTGGAACGCTGCTACTACCACTCGGGCCATAGCCCAGGCTGGAAGGTATGAAAAATGTACCTTTTCCGTTTTTTTTGAGTAGCGGAATGCCGATTTGCCAACCTTGAATCAAGGAAGCTAATTGGAACGGACGCGCCTGATTGCCAGGCGTTTGGTCAAAAACAGTGCCATCCAGTAGGTAGCCTTTATATCGCACAATCACATTGGAACCGGCAGACGGATGCCCGCCAACGCCCGGCTCGGTGATGATGTAGTACAAACCCGAAGGATGGGCTGTGGCAGTGATATTATTATCTCTCAGGTATTGTTCGATTTTTTGCTGATCAATGGGGTCTTGGTCGGGTTCATTGCTTTCTTTATTGCAAGCAATAAGCGCGATTCCCAAAAGTGCTAAGCATATCAGTCTTTTCATGTTCGATCTTTTCTTTTTTGCGAAACGCAAAGGTAGACAATAGTGCTGTTTTGGAATCAAAAATATCCGAATTTAAACCTCCCTGTCGGAACGCTGTCAAAAAGAAAGTCGATTACTTGATTAGCATTGACACATGGCGTCTGTTAAAGCGGAGGGTGGAGCTTAAAGCAAAGCCCTCCCTGTTTTTTGCACTTTTCAATGCTTACCATTTTCAAGTTCCTACAAAAATTGCTTATTTGCGTTAAATTTGAAGTTATTTTGAATACCAAAATTCAACAGATGAAAGATATGTGCGTTTTTTTGGATCCTGGACACGGCGGATTGGATAAAAATGGGAATTATGTGACCGCTCCATCCAAGCAATTTCAGCATGCTCAGGGTACTTTTCACAATGGCGCTGGTTTTTTGAAGGCGTTTTTAATCGGGTGGTGACCAATCGGGTTGCTATGAAATTGCAAAGATTGAATATTCCTTATATTATGGTTGCTCACGAATATCTGGACACGCCGCTGGCGCATCGGGTGGATATGGCCAATTGGTATCATCGAAATTTTAAACCAGGGATTTACATTTCTTTTCACGCCAATGCTTTCAATGGTAATGCGAGGGGTTACGAGGTTTATACTTCTCCCGGCAAGACCGATTCTGACTCTATTGCCGAATTACATTGGAATAATGTAAAAGATCTTTTGAGTAGTAAAATTTCCATGCGTCCTGATACAGCCGACGGCGATGTCGATAAGGAAGCGAATTTTTATGTATTGCGCAATACCGTGATGCCAGCTATTCTCATTGAGCATTTGTTTTTTGATAATTTTGAAGACGCGAAGCTGCTATTGGATGATGAAGTCGTGGATTTATTTGCAGAAGCAACAACGAGAACGATTGTACAGTGGTTTAAATAGGAATTAACGATTCCCAAATGACAAATAAAGAAATTGCCAAAGCTTTTCAATTTCTGGGAGAGATCATGGAATTGCATGGGGAAAATCCCTTTAAAATCAAGTCCTACCAAAGCGCTTATATTACTTTACGAAAGCTCGATCAGCCGTTGGCAGAGATGAGCGATGAAGAAATTGCCAATATTAAAGGCGTGGGAAAGGCGATTGCCGGCAAAATTCGGGAATTGTTGGAGCATGGTAAAATGGAGACCTTAGAAAAATATAAGGCCATGACCCCGCCAGGGGTGCAGGAGATGCTTAATATTGCTGGGTTTGGCCCTAAAAAAGTCCTCACCGTTTGGAAGGATTTGGGTGTGGAAAGTGTTGGCGAATTGCTCTACGCAGTGAATGAGAATCGCTTGATCGAACTGAAAGGTTTTGGCAAAAAGACACAGGATGACCTGCGGCAGAAATTAGAATATTATCAAAGGTCTAAAGATAAATTTCACTATGCTGCGCTTGAAACCGAATCGGAAAAATTGCTACAACAAATTCAAGAACAACTACCTGATGCCATCATAAGTCTAACGGGAGCGATGCGTCGCCATTGTAATATTGTGGATGCCATCGAAATTTTGATTGGAACGGAAAGTAATCTGGAGCAACTCTTTCAAAATCAGCTTCTTACAAAGAAAAAGCAAAGCGATATTGCAATCTACGCCGACACAGCGGAGGGCTATCCGGTTGTGATTTATACTTGCAAACCAGCAGAATTTGGCTCGAAATTATTTCGCTATACCGCCTCGCCATCTTTTTTGGAAAGTTTTATCCAACGTTTTCCAGGGCTTGATTTTAAAGGGCTGGCACAAGAACAAGACGTTTTTGCAAAAGCAAATCTGCCTTATATTGAATCTGAATTGCGCGAAAGCGAAGACATCATCGAAAAAGCAATAGCCGGGAAATTGCCTCAACTGCTTGAAGAACAGGATGTTCGCGGCGTTCTTCATGCGCACTCGACTTATAGCGATGGGCTTCACTCCTTGCGGGAAATGGCGGAATATGTAAAAAGTCAAGGCTATGAATATTTGGGTATTACCGATCACTCCAAATCCGCTTTTTATGCGAATGGTTTGCAAGTAGAACGCGTTTTGCAAGAATGGGCGGAGATTGATGAATTGAACAAAGAACTCGCGCCTTTCCGCATTTTCAAAGGCATTGAAAGTGATATTTTGAATGATGGTTCGCTGGATTATGGGGAAGATATTCTGAAACAATTCGATTTTATTATCGCTTCGGTGCATAGCAATCTGCGTATGGACGAGGCGAAAGCTACGCAGCGCTTGATCACAGCGATTGAAAATCCATACACGACTATTCTGGGGCATCCGACAGGGCGATTGCTGCTTTCGCGCGAGGGCTATCCAGTTGATCATCAAAGAGTTATCGATGCTTGCGCTGCCAATAGCGTTGCAATTGAGTTGAATGCGAATCCTTATCGGCTTGATCTTGATTGGACTTGGATACCTTATGCACTTGAAAAAGGCGTGAAAATTGCCGTCAATCCTGATGCGCATAGCCGGGAAGGTGTGCATGATATTCATTTTGGAGTACTTTCTGCACGGAAAGGTGGATTGACTGCGGAAACTTGCTTGAATTGCCTCAATGTCAATGAGTTCGAAAAATTTTGCCAAAAAACATAAGCCAAATTTTATTAAAAATGAGGCATGATCCAAATCATTTGCTAACTTGGATTAGGAATTAAAAATGATATATTGATATTTTGATGTGGTGTCAAAACATAGTCATATTGCAGAATGCAATTAGACTAAACCAGTTAGAATGAAGAATATTTATGTAGCGGCGACTGGGCAGCACGTTGGAAAGACGACTTCTACGCTGGGTTTAGTGGTGAATCTGGCGGAAAAAGGCATTAAAACTGGTTATTGCAAGCCGGTAGGGCAACAGTCTGTGAATATTGATGGCGCGAGCGCCGATAAAGACGCGGTGCTATTCTCCGATTTTTTGCATTTCAGTATGAATCCTGATTTGCATAGCCCGGTGGTGTTGGGCCCTGGCATTACGCGCCGATATATTGATGATGAAACCCAATTTGATTTTCGAGATAAAATTTTAAATGCTGCAAATCAGTTAGAAACAGATTACGACCTGGTTGTATATGAAGGCACAGGACATCCGGGAGTAGGTACGGTGGTAGATTTATCAAACGCGCAGGTGGCTAGAATGCTCGATTGCGGCGTAGTGATGATTGTAGAAGGCGGCATTGGCAATACGATTGATCGCTTGCATATGAGTTTGGCCTTGTTTCGGGAAGAAAAAGTACCGATTTTGGGAGTGATTGTGAATAAAGTTTTTGAAGAAAAAAAAGATGAAATAGAATATTATTTGCGTCAGAAATTTGATCGGATGGACATTCCTTTGCTTGGGGTCTTGCCTTATGACAAGTCATTGTCTTTTCCGATTATGGAAACCGTGAATCAAGCGGTGGATGGCAAAGTTGTACTAAATGAAGATCGCTTGGGCAATCGGGTCGAGGATATTATCGCTGGCTCTCTGTTGGATATAGATGAATTTAGTTCTTTTAATAATGTATTATTGGTTGTTAGTTATGGTCGTATAGATGAGGCTATTTCTAAAATTGAGGATATTTGCAAAATGAAAGGTCTAAGGGAGTCTCCACTTTCAGGGGTCATAGTAACAGGTGATGGCAGACATGAGCGTTGGTACGAACGCGCCGATTTCAGCAAGCCTTATTTTGTAGAAAATGAAATTCCAGTGATTACGACGCCTTTTGATACCTACGGTTCAATTGTGAAAGTAAGTCGCATCGAAGTAAAAATTAATACCAAAACACCTTGGAAAATTAAACGCGCCGTAGAGCTCATCCGCGAGCATGTGGACATGGAAAGACTGGTAGGACAATTGGTTTGGTAGGAAATATAGTGATTTGATGATGTGGTGATATGGTGAAGATCGCCACATCACCACATTATTGTATCACTTCATAAGATTGTCATATACATCCATCACCGATTTCACCGCCTCAGAAGATTCCTGAAGTAGCTTCATCTCGTCAGCATTAAGCTTTAATTCGATTACTTGATTGATACCGTTTTTACCCAATTTCACAGGCGCGCCTACATACACGCCGTCAATGCCATATTGACCTTCCAGCTTGATACAGCAAGGGAAAATCCGATTTTCATCTTTTACAATCGCTTCCACCATTTGAGCAGCAGCAGCCCCTGGCGCATACCACGCAGAAGTGCCCATCAATTTTACTAACTCGCCACCGCCAACTTTGGTACGTTCTACAATAGCATCCAACGTATCAGCAGCAATTAGTTCGGTCACAGGAATCCCGGCAACAGTCGTATATCTCGGAAGCGGCACCATCGTATCACCATGACCACCCATCAGCACAGCTTGAATATCTTTTGGAGAAACCTGCAATTCAGTCGCCAAGAAAGCACGGTAACGCGCAGTATCCAAAATACCCGCCATACCAAAAACTTTCGAAGCATCCAAGCCAGAGGATTTGTGCGCCGCATAAGTCATTACATCCAAAGGATTGGAAACAACAATGATGATGGGGTTCGCGGAATGTTTCATAATCGAATCCGTAACAGAACTAACGATTTTGGCATTCGTAGCAATTAAATCGTCGCGGCTCATGCCCGGCTTACGCGGAATACCGGCAGTAATGACAACAATATCAGAACCTGCGGTATCTTTATAATCATCCGTGCCTACCAGATAGGTGCTATAATTATCAATCGGAGCCTGTTGCCAACTGTCCAAAGCTTTACCTCTGGCGAGGTCGCCTTGAATGTCCAACAGAATTACTTCTTTTACGATGTCTTTATGTGCCAATACATTTGCGCAAGTCGCGCCTACGTTTCCGGCGCCTATGACGGTTACTTTGCTCATGAATTTTGGTTTTATTACAATATTTTAAATATATTTAACCTTGTTTTGTACCAGCGAAAGTTTATTGTTAGAACTTTTCGCATTAAAATGGTGCAATTATATAGATTTTTTAGCAGCTTTGTTAATTGTAAGACGAAAGATTTGCCCATGTTTTTGAAGTTTTAGCGAAAGATTTTTGATAAATTCGCATCGTCTTGGGCGGAGAGAGGTAAAAGACTTAAAATGTTGTTTAAACGAACAAGCATTGTATTGTTGTTTATAGCATTTGTGATGTTTCTGCAAGCTCAATCCCATGAGTTGGTGTGCGGAACGCTTAAAGAGGATTTAGAACAAATCACTTTGAGACTATTACAAAATAAAGCTGACCTAAGCCAAAACCCCCTCCAGCCCAGATCAATGCAGTATATTCCTATCAAATTTCACATAGTTTCACAGGATGACGGCTCAGGAATGATTCATTTCCGCTATATATTGGATCAATTATGCGCTTTGAATGAAGATTTCGCTGAAATGCGGATTCAATTTTATATGAAAGACAATTGTAACTATGTGAGAGACAATCGAATAAATGAAGATCATTATCATTATGGGTATCTGATGGAATCGGACAGAGATACTTCTGCAATTAATATTTGGATTGTCAAAACACCTTATTCTCCTAATCCCAATGCGATCACACCAGGACTTTATCAAACTTCTAAAGATTGGCTGGTGATGAACAAGACATTTGTCAATAATAATTCATTTGCGCTTTCGCATGAAATAGGTCATTTTTTTGGTTTGCTGCATACGTTTAATGGTTGGGATACCGACCCTTGGAAAGCAGATAAGCATGGCAATCCGGCCCCTGCTTCCTCTCCTTTGAATATTCCGACAGAAATGGCAAATGGATTGAATTGTCGCCATGCGGGCGATTATATTTGCGATACGCCGCCTGATTATAATTTTGGCTTTTATTGGACAACTGATTGTAATTATACCGGCGGTGCTCGTGATCCGATGGGCAATCTGGTGAACCCGGATGAATCCAATTTTATGTCTTATTTTGACCAATGTGCGCGGGACGATTATCATTTTTCATCCGAACAAAAATATTTGATCGAAACAGATTTGATGACTAATTCCAGAGCCTATATTCGTACCGGTTTTGCGCCATTATTTACTAAAATTGAAGGTACAGTGGAACTCAAGTCTCCGAGCGCGGGCACGCAAGTACCTTATTACAATGCTGTTCCCTTAGAATGGTCGGCAGTAGCAGGCGCAAATCGTTACTTGATTGAAATAGATCGAGTGCCTAATTTTACATTGCAGCCCCAAAGTTTTCTTACAGCAGATACTTCGTTTACTGTTGAAGTATTAGATCCCAATCGCACTTATTACTGGCGGATCAGACCATTCAATGAGTATTATGCTTGCGCTTCAACGACCGCATCGAAATTGTTTAAAACAGGGAATCTTGCTACGGCAACGCAAAATATTAGTCAGCTACGCGACTGGAATATCAGTCCAAATCCAATCCCACGAAACACTAGCGCAAAAATTTCGTTCAACACTTTAGAAGGATTTGAAGCCGATTTAACTTTATACAATACAACAGGACAAATAGTACAACACATTGGTAAGCAACGATTTACTCCAGGTTTGAATACCCTCCAACTTACACCTGAGCATCTCAACGCTGGTATTTATTTTCTGAGATTGCAAACGAATAAAGGAAGATTAGTTGAAAAAATAATTGTATATTAAAAAAAATTCCATTTAAAATAATGACACGGTTTTTTAAAACGCTTCTTTTTTCCAGCCTATGCGCTGGGATAAGCTTGACTTCGGTAGCACAAGAACCATTGCGCTGCGGCGCAGACCCAGTAATGTCAAAATGGCTGGAACAATATTTTGCAGGCCAAATTGCTGTGGAGAAGAATGATGATTTTTTGTATGTACCGCTTACCATCCACATATTCGGAGACGACAATGGTGAAGGTCATGTTGCTGTGAATAGTGTGCTAAATGCACTCTGTACTTTGAATGAGGACTACGCCTCTGCTAATATTCAATTTTATATTCAAGGCGATATTCGATATGTGAACAGATCCCGATATTATAATCATACCCAGAATTCTTCCGGTTCGTCAATACATGCGGAATACAATATTCCCAATACGATCAATTGTTACATTGTCAATAATGCAGCCAATGCTTTGGGTTACGCGCCGCCAGGTGGTAATTATGTGGTACTTATCAAAGGCGAAATGCGCACAGGCAGCCATACTTGGCCACATGAGATGGGACACTCTTTGTCTTTGCCGCATACCTTTTATGGTTGGGAGAACTATGATTTCAATTTTGAAAATAACGCTCCTGATAGAGTATATGGTGGTCTCACGCCTGGAGGTCGATTGGTGGAGCGCACAGATGGTACGAATTGCCAAGGCGCCGGAGATGGATTTTGCGATACACCGCCTGATTATCTGAGCGTGCGCTGGGATTGTGATACAGAAGGAAAAAGCAATATTGTTCAAAAAGATCCTAATGGCATCACTTTTAAATCGGACGGCACGAATGTAATGTCGTATTCTTATGATGAATGCGTGACCCGGTTTTCAGAAGATCAAAAGCAAGCTATGCGTACGCACTTGCAAACGGCTAAAGCTTATATGCTCAATCGCGCAGAACCGGTTCCTAATATCGATGATTTGAAGACGGAGTTGATTTCACCTTCCAAAAATGAATCCGTACTTTTTAATAATGTGTATTTGGAATGGCTACCGGTTGCCGATGCAACGCATTATTTGGTAGAGGTGAGTAGGGTCAGTACTTTTGCCAGTCAATTGACGAATCGTTATTCGGTGAAAACCAATAGCACGACTATCACGGATTTGGTGACCGATAGAACCTATTACTGGCGCGTGAAAGCCTTTAATCGCAACAGTTTTTGCGCATCATATAGCAATTTCGGTACTTTTAAAACTGCCACGACTACCGCTGCCAATGATCTGGATACAAAATCGGTATTTGAAGTATTTCCCAATCCGCTACCCGAAGATCAAACCTTGACAATCCAAGTAACGACGCCGGATAAGACGAAATTATCGGTTCGCTTATTGGATATGTCAGGCAAACTGATTCAGACTGCCAATTATGAAATATTGGCCGGGGATAATACTTTGAAATTTACACCGAATAAAATAGCAAAAGGTATTTATTTACTAAATTTTACAAGCGATAAAGGAAACGCCGTCAAACGTATAATAATTCAATAATTATTTCCTTTTGAAAGACCAGGTAAGGGTTACTTTTGCAATGGCTTCGCCGGAAGCGTTGGTGCCAACGGAAGTGACCCTTACTTGTTGTGCTTCACCACTATCAATAGCTTTTTGCACAATATCCTCTATTTTTTTACCTTCTGCACAAGTAAAAGTGGTCAATCCTGTCGCTTTTTTATAAAATTCTGCCTCTATATGCGTGATAAGCATAGAAATGCCTCCGCGTCCTTCTATTGCAATCAAACCTAATATCCCCGTCGAAAGCTCGGCTGCGCCGCATAAAGCTGCGAAATAAGTAGAACGAAATGGATTTTGCGTCCGCCAGCTAAATGGAATGGTCATCTCCGCCTTATCGATATCGCAGTATTTGATTTTTACCCCCCAAAACATTAAGGAAGGCAGCTTTTGCCAAAAGTAAAAGCGCATTTTCCAAGACGTATTGAGATTGGCAATTAATTTTGATTTCGAAGAAAGGATATTGGAGGACATACTTTTGCGAATTTTCGCTAAAATAGAAATAATTTATAAAACTTGCGACTTCCAATTTCCGACTTCCCACTTCCTGTTAACTTTCTTTCCTTTTTATTTCATACACCTCATGTCCATGTGCGTGTTCAGGAACAGAATCAATATAATAATGTTGTTTAATATAAGCCGCGCCGCGCACGTTCCAGCGGTCGAGACTGTCGATCCACTTCGGGTCATTAATCTTGGCATCATCTAAGATGATCCCTTCCAAATTAGAATTATCAATTGTAGCAAAGAAAATAAGATAAGCCCCCGAAAAATCTGCTTTGTTCAAATTAGCCCCGCGCAATACCGGATTAATCAATACTGCATTTTGAAAATTAGCTTGAGCACCATCTACACCTTGCAATTTCGTGAGATTCAGATAAGTATAAGACATATCAGCCCGTCGGAGATTGGCATTATTGGCGGTAGCATTGTCCAAATTTGCATAAGAAAGATCGGCTTTGCTTAAATCCGCATGATTCAAATTGATATGCTTTAAGTTGCTGTTTTTTAGGTTACTACCTTTCAGATTGGCATTGGACATTAAAGAATAAGAGAGATTTGCTTCCTCCAGATTGGTATTTTCCAAATTCGCTTTTGTCAGATTCACTTCTTTAAGCATCGCTTTTTTTAAATAACATTCTTTTAAATTTAAATCAAAAATATTTACATAATTTAATCGTCGTATGCTGCCCATGGTACGAATGACCGCTTCTTCTGATATCCAATAACGATAATCATCAATTTCTTCTAAATAACGCTTAATATCTTGCTGTTTTCTTATATGATCATCATAAAAAGATAATACAATGCCAAAAAGTACGATATCAAATAATAAACTATGAGCCGAAATAAGAATATTCATTTCCCAATCGCGCCAGTTATTTAGTACAAAAGGTTGACTAATAAAATATAATGCTACGCTGAGTACAATAGCAGATTCTATAAAAAAGCTTACAATTTCTGAAGAAGGTTTGAATAATTGCGCAATAGAGCGAGAGAAAAGCGCTACCACGAATAAGATCGCCAGCACTTCTGAGTCTGGCCGAAATACCAGCCAAAGTAAAGCCAGCCCTCCCAGAATCCTAAGGACGCGGGTTAGCCATTTTCTAAAACGTCGATTATTTGTTTCCAGGTCGGTCATTTTGATTTTAAGCATTTTCATCAATTCTGTGAATAAAGATGATTACAAGGAACGGGAGTTGCAAATTATGATTGTTTTTTTATACAAACGTGTAAGTATGGGTGGATGCTCCTGCTATAAAGCGCAAATCGTATTCAAAAAAAAACAAGCATAGCCAGGAATAGTAAAGAGATTTCTAAAGTGCATCTTTTTGCAATATTTGGTAAATCTTCCTTACTTTTGGGCGTCAAAAAAAAATGTGTTAATATGCCAACCTGATGATGTGCTGATTTTATTTGTACTCACTACCGGCATTAACACATTAGCAAATTAGCAAACCAGCAAATCTAAAAAATGAATCTTCACGAATACCAAGGAAAAGAACTACTCAAGAGCTATGGCGTCGCCATTCAGGAAGGAATTCTGGCGCATACGATGGAAGAGGCAGTGGCAGCTTACAATCAAATACAAGAAAAAACCGGCAGCAATTTCGCGGTGATCAAAGCGCAAATCCACGCGGGTGGCCGTGGCAAAGGTGGTGGCGTGAAAGTCGCTAAAAATCTGGATGGATTAAAAGAACACGCTGGCAACATTCTCGGTATGATGCTGAAAACGCCCCAAACCCCAGGCGGGATGGAAGGCCCCGGTAAGTTGGTGCGTAAGGTCTTGATCGCCGAAGATGCTTATGTTCCGAATTTTGAATCTTGCAAAGAATTTTATATTTCGGTGCTGACCGACCGCGAAAGCAAGCGCAATGTGATTATTTACTCTACCGAAGGCGGCATGGATATTGAAAAAGTGGCAGAAGAAACACCGCATTTGGTGCATAAAGAATTTGTGCATCCTACGCTTGGTTTGCAGGGATTTCAGGCTCGAAAAATCGCGTTTAATCTTGGTTTGAGCGGTGAAGCTTTCAAGCAAATGACCAAATTTGTTACTGCTTTGTATAAAGCTTTTGTGAGCTCCGATGCGTCTTTGTTTGAGATCAATCCGGCCATGAAAAATGGCTTCGATCAAATCATCGCGGTGGATGCTAAGGTTGCATTAGATGATAATGCTTTATACCGTCATCCTGACCTGGAGGCGATGCGCGATGAAGATGAAGAAGACCCGACCGACGTAGAAGCGCGTCAATACGATTTGAATTTTGTGAATTTGGATGGCAACGTGGGTTGTATGGTCAATGGCGCTGGTCTGGCGATGGCGACAATGGACGTAATCAAACTTTCTGGTGGTGAGCCTGCGAATTTCTTGGATGTGGGCGGTACGGCTGACGCGAAGCGTGTTGAAAATGCTTTCCGTATTATTCTAAAAGACCCGAAAGTAAAGGCGATTCTGATTAATATCTTCGGTGGGATCGTGCGCTGCGACCGTGTGGCGCAAGGTGTGATCGATGCTTACAAGAATATTGGCGATATTCCTGTACCGATTATTGTGCGTTTGCAAGGAACAAATGCGGATATTGCCAAAAAAATGATCGATGAGTCAGGTTTAAAAGTATATTCGGCTATTCTGCTACAAGAAGCAGCAGATTTGGTAACCAAAGTTTTGTCCGAATAATCAAAAGATTATAAATAAAAGTTTTTTGGAATGCCTTTCTAATCTAGTTAGAAAGGCATTTTATATTTGCAAAAATTCAATCGCTTTCTAAGACTTTCAAACTCCTGTCCAAGCGCTGGATCGTCGAAAGAACCTTCGCCTAGTCCAAGTTCGTTTACTAGCTATTAAATTTTATTAGCTTTTTAATTAAAGCTATCTGCTGCGAAGGCGTCCAATAAAATCGCGGATTACCCTGTCCAAATCAGCTTGTTCAAATCGACCATTTTTCTCGGCTAAAAAAGATACTTCCGTTTCACCTGATTGAGTATTCACCACTGCGATATTCAGACTTGCCCTTGATTTATCTTGAGCAATAACTGGATTATCATATTGATAGCGAATGATATAGTCAGAAGGTTTTTCTTCCATATAAGGAATATTAACTACTAAGGGATTCGAACGATATAGGGTACTATCGAGCGGCGAAATTGGATTGGGATAAGCCGTATTGCCGGGTAACCGAAAGCTATTATCAGAGATCACCCTAAAATTATTAATCAATAAAAAATGCTCAATACGCCCCGCAATTATATCATTAGAATTAAGCGTTATTACTTTGAATGTAGCGTTTGGGTCAAATCGGGGAGCCTTGTAAAAGCTTGCATTTCGATAACCAATACAGGATACTGCCAGTAAACTTATTACAATCGATATTATTAATTGCTTACTATTCATTTTATTTTATTTTTTATAATGAATAAAAATTAACCATTCTCTTTATATTATATAACTTTAATTTAGCCGCGAAGTTCTTGAAAATCAATATTTTTTGAATATTGAGTAAGAATAGTTATTTTTATTATCTGAAATTCTATCTTTGATGATTACCACACTACTCATTACACTTGTTAATTTCTCAATATATTAATTCATCAACCTTTATGATTTTCGACGAATATAGAAAATATGATGCGCTTGGCTTAGCCCAATTGGTTCAGAAAAAAGAAATTACGCCATTGGAATTGATCGAAATCGCCATCCAAAGAGCAGAAGCAGTGAATCCCAAAATCAACGCCATCATCTATAAAATGTACGATCAAGCCAAAGATATAGCGAAAAAAGTAGATATAAATGCGCCTTTCGCGGGCGTACCTTTTTTGATTAAAGATATCGGGATTCATATTAAAAATGAACCTTTGACGCGTGGCTGTAAAGCTTGGAAGGGCTACAAATCCTCAGAAGATAGCCTGATTGTTGAAAAGTATCGTCAAGGCGGATTGGCATTTTTAGGGCGTAGTAATTCTCCAGAATTTGGACTTACACCTTATACCGAACCACAATTTTATGGGCCAACGCGTAACCCTTGGAATACCGACAAAACGGCTGGTGGCTCCAGTGGTGGCTCGGCAGCAGCCGTATCGGCAGGCATTGTACCAATTGCTACGGCAAGTGATGGCGGCGGCTCGATTCGTATTCCGGCTGCCAATTGTGGTTTGTTTGGTATCAAGCCAAGTCGTGGTAGGGTGAGTCTCGGTAATACGCTTGGCGAATGGTGGAGTGGGGCAGTGGTCGAGGGTTGTGTGAGTCGCTCGGTGCGTGATAGCGCGGCTTTTCTGGACTTGATTCAAGGGAATGCGCCTGGAGATTTATATTTGATGAAGCCTCCAACTCGCCCGTATTTAGAAGAGACCCAAACAATACCCAAGCCTTTAAAAATGGGTTTTTCTATAAAGCATACTTTGGGACATAGTATTGATTCTGAATGCATTGCAGCGGTAAAACACGCAGCCGGGCTTCTGGAAAGTCTTGGGCATCAAGTAGAGGAAGTGGAATTGCCATTTAAAGCTGAAGATTTAACCGAGATTTTTTGATGATGGTTGTAGCTGAAACGGCAGCGGATTTACAAGAATTATCTCAATATCTAGATAGAAAAGTGCGTCCTTCTGATTTGGAAACCACCACTTATGCTTTGGGCTTGTTGGGTAGAGCGTTTTCCGCTAAGGATTTTGTCGTGCAAAAACGCCGTTGGAATGAGGTGGCGCGTAGGCTAGGGGCTTTCCATGAACAATATGATTTATTGCTGACTTCTACTGTATCTATGCCACCTTTCGATATTGGAGCGATTCAACCGAGTGCTGCTGAAATCTCTTCTTTGAAAGTGGTTAATGCATTGGGCTTGGGCGCTGCCTTAAAAGCAAGTGTTGGGCCATTAGCAGAAAAAACATTTTCCTATATTCCTTATACCGCGATTGCGAATATGACAGGTCAGCCTTCGATGTCGGTGCCTTTGTATTGGACAAAAGATAATCTTCCAGTCGGCACAATGCTCAGCGCTGCTTTGGGGCGAGAAGATGTATTATTTCAATTAGCAGCTCAATTAGAACAAGCACAACCTTGGTTTGATCGAATTCCATCTTTATAAAAGTAAGTGCTTACAAAATTTCATTATTCTGCAAGCACCTGACAATCAATTTATTCTAACTTGAATTGCTGATTCGCACCGCCGTGCTTCGTCCATTGTATGATGCCTGCGCTATTGGCTTGAGAGCCGCCGTTAACATCCCAAGCTTTTCCGCTGTGACGCGCCACGATAAAGTAGTAGCCATCACCCGTTGGTTCTAACTTAAATTGCTGATTTGCAGCCTTATGTATATCCCATTGAATAATGGTTTTACCATCGGCGGTAGAACCTTCATTGACATCTAGTGCCTTGCCACTGTGTTTTGCAGTGATGACATAATAGCCATCGCCTGTTGGCTCGAACGAGAATAAATTATTCCCATTACTACCATTATAAGCTTCATGTTGCACCAGCACCGCGCCACTTTGCGTGGATTCAGAAGCGATATACATATACTTGCCGCTGTGCCTTGCCTGGATTTTATAAAATTTACCCGGCTTTATCGACGAAGATGTTGGCGCAACAGGAGGAGCAGTGGTAGTATAATTTTTCTGACCTATTTGTGAACCAAATTCCGGGGCGTAGCCTTTTGGTGCACGGTCTTTGAGTAACATATCCGCCAGGGCTTTTGCGCCGCTGAGCGGGTCATTGAAATTGAACGTAAAACCAGCATTATAGCCATTATCCAAGAATTTTACATTCGCTTTCATCGAAACATTGCCACCTTTGAGTATATCCAATTGCCCCGCAAATTCCGCAGAACGAACGTCTATGACGCCACCCAAACCTTTATCTACAATCCATTTGGCTGCCTTCATAGAACCAGTTGATACTTTTTCCCAGCCATCTACAACTCCTTGCGCGGCGGTCAATGTGCCTTGTGCAATATCGCGGGAGGTTTTTGAAGATGTTACCTCGGCGGCAGCATCACGGGCAGCTTTTTCAGCATTGCCAATGAGGGTTTTAAGATTGTTATGACTTGGCATCGGAACGCAAATATTGCCTACCACTGGAAACTTCTTGCACACCTTATCAGGAATACTATGCGTTGGCACTGGAATGCAAAATTTCTTTTTACCCAATCCATAATTGACAGTTTTACACAACTCCTTTGGCACTTTATCCCAGGCTTTCGCCAATTCCGAATCTTTTTCATTTTTGATACGGATCGCACGATCCAAAGCATCCTGTTTCCTTTTTAAATCTGCCTTAGCATCTTCGAGGGCTCGTATCGCTTTGCGATATTCATTTTGCGAAGCTTTGGTTGCTTTATCAATTTCGCCAGTGGCTTGCTGATTCAAATACTGAATCAATTCGTTTTTCATCGCGGCGCGAATGTAAAATCCTTTCACATCATTAAAATTGCCGCCTTTGGCATCCAATTCGGCTTCAAATTTGCCAAAAAGCTTGCCTTTATTGTAAAAATAGACACCGTCTTTATTGATCTCAACCTTCGTTTGATTGGACATTCCCAGCAAACCGACCTTGCCATCAATCAAGTAAAACGGATTTTTCGGTTGCAAAAAATTACCATAAGTCATATCAATCGCCATGCGAGCGGAGTCGGCAGCATTATTTCCAGTCAATTGAAAAATAACGGTATTCCCTTCTTTGATAATAATCGGTGAAACCGCTGCATCGCCTTTATAACCAGAATCAAATCCGGCATTCACGTCTAAACGAGCGCCTAAGCCAGCAATATTGGCTCTACCTGCTACGCGTAAGCCTTGCGTGTACGTGCGACCCGCCATTTCGGTAGTTTTCGGGATAATAGTCAATTCAGCATTGTTCAGTCCAAAATCGCGCAATTGAGCAGGCAATTTGTTAATCTCTCTTTGTACTTGTACACTGGTAAAGGCATTTACAAATTGCTGCATTCCCATTTGATTCAACTTCAAGGAAATCAAGCTGTTGATTGGATTGCCTGTGTCCAGCATACCTGCGCCAAAGCCCTGGAATGGACCAACTTTTAATGCGCCGCTCACGCCCAACTTGGGTCTTGGAATCGGCGAAAGCACATCCGCGCCTATATCCAATCCCAGATTAGAAATTTCTACCCCTTTTACACCAAAAGGATTTTTCCAAATACTGCCTTCCTCCATGAAGACAACCAAACCAAAAGTGGCCGGAGCAGCAATATCGCCTAAGCCAGTGAAATTAATCCAATTACCATCCAGCTTTGCACCCAGACTAAGACCAGCGCCAAAAGATAAATCCATCGGAGCTAATTGCAAAAACGATTCATTGATTCTGAAATCACTACCCAATTGTAAACCATTAAATTGCATAACTGCTTGTAGTGATGGCGCTGCGGTTAACGATGGAGGCAAATTGGCACGCATAATGACTTTACCTGTTTGGCTCATACCAGGCAAGTTGGCGGGCAGTTCAAAACCACCCATCAGGGTCAAACCAGCTTTAACTGTTTGCGAACCTAATTGCATTTCATTCAGCAATTCCAATTCCTGCTCAATTTTTTCAGCTGTAGCTGAATAAACCAAAGCTAAATCGCTCAAACCAAGGTCATCAATCGGTTTTAATGCGCTGCTTATTTTTGCGAGTTTGTAATCTGCATTTGGCGCAAAGCCCAACAAAAAGTCGGTGGCTTGACCGGTTTGTTTTGAAAAAAATGCTTCGACCTTGCCCAGGTCACAAGCACCTTTGAATCGAACGGAACGGTCGCTGTCCAAAGCTAAACTCGCTTGTTGAATCGTAAAATTTTCAATTACCGAAGGCATTGGGGGCATGGTTAGATTCAAATGCGAACCAATATTGTGAATTAAGTCTGTGACTTTCAATTGATTTAAGGTACCAATAAAAGCCCATTCACGGTTGGTATTTGCAGTTGCAGCCAAGTCAAAATCAAGCACGCCCAACTTTAAGTTACCGCCCAAAGCAGCGGTAGCCGTTGTACTTGGCGTTGGGCCACCTGTACGCGCGAGGCTAAAAGTCAGCGCCGGTTGGCTGATGGCAAAGCCATTGTATTCTACCAAAGCACCACCAGAAGGCTGCCCAAGCATTGCATTCAAAACCAAGCGATTGTTTTCTTTGGGGTAGAATTGCATTTGTATTTGTGTCAAATCCAGCTTGTTGCGCAAGAAATCTGGCAACCAATCGGCAAGATTTTGTCCGCTAATGCGAATTTGCTGGCTTGCTCCGGCAGGAAATGTATTTGTAATTTCTATTAAAGTATTGCCTATAGCAGCTTGGATGCCAATATTTTGGATGCCAAAGAGTGAAGCCGTTCCGGCGAGGTGTACGCCTTTGTTATCTTCGGAAAGTAGCTGAAAATCTTCGTCTTGAATGGAAACTTGGTCGGTAACGGTGCCAATCAAATTGCGCAGTTGGGAAAGTGCTTCAGATTTCGTCGCTTCGCGGTCGCTGCGTGTGATCGGTTGAATGCTGTGGTTTTTAGGAAACAGGGTTAACAGGGTGAAAAAAATTGCAAACGAAAAAATAGGTTGGGGTTTCATGTTAAATAGAGTTTTAAGGAACAAAAATTAAACGAGAGATTTGAAATTGAGACTTGAAAGTGATCTTTCACATTCCATCTTTCACATCTCGTTTTCACAATTCACATTTTTCAGGTAGTGTTCTCAGGTGTCTCGTGTAGTTTTCGCGAAAAACATTGCGCAGATAACGCTTAAATATTTTGGGAAGAGTATGTAAGGCTTCGGCTACATTTTGTTTTTAACCGAGATTTAAGAATAAAATGATGTTTTTATGAGATTTTTAACAAATTTGATATGCAAGACTCATAACGGCAAGGTTGTTCTTAATCTTTTCACAATCTCAAAAGCAGCAGGACATATTTCAGTGTTTTTTAATGTCAATTGAGCGATTTGATAAATTTGCTTCCGGTCGGTATGTGGGTATTCGCGGCAGGCTTTGGGGCGGGCTTCATAAACCGAACAATAGTTATCAGCACCCAAAAACGGGCAAGGTGCGCCATTATGAACATAGTCGCCATCCTCATCCAAATGCAAATATTTATCTACAAAAGCGGCCGGCCGCATTCCCAGGTGTTGCGCAATGCGTTCGATGTCTTTATCCCGAAAAATGGGGCTGGTGGTCTTGCAGCAATTGGCACAAGTAAGACAATCAATCTCTGAAAAGACTTCTTCGTGCAGATCGAGCACCGTTTCGTCCAAATGCTTGGGCTTTTTTTGAGCTAGCTTTTGGAAATACTTTTTATTCGCCGCGTGTTCTTCGCGTGCACGTGCAGAAAGATTTTGAAGGATATTTTGCAATACAAACGGTTTTTACTTAACAATAACAAACAAAAATACGTACAACTTTCCTCATCCTGAAGATGTTCTATGGCATTATTCAAAAATCAATATGAACACCTTCGCCAAAACCTTAGTCAACAAAGCGAAATCACCCTCTGCTCGTTTGCGTGGATTTTTAATCCTTGGATTTTTGAGTCTCGTATGGGGTACATCTTTTATCTTAATTAAAAAATCGCTGGAAGTTTATTCTCCTGTGCAAGTTGCCTTGCTGCGCTTGGGTTTGTCAGGATTGGCTTTTCTGCCTTTATTTTTGTATCAAATTCGCAAAATTGACTGGAAACGCTGGCATTTCTTTGTATTGGTAGGGCTTTGTGGCAGTGGCATTCCGGCGTTTTTGTTTGCTTTTGCGCAAATGCATATCAGTAGTTCGGTTGCTGGGATATTAAATTCATTAACGCCGTTATTTACTTTATTAATTGGTATTATCATATTTCGTGCAAAACTGATTTGGGCTATAGTGCTTGGCGTATTGTTAGGATTGGCTGGTGCGGCGATGTTGATTTTATTCAGTAGTGGCAGTAATTTTCAAGGCGATATAGGTTATAGTTTATTGATCATACTGGCTGCGATGTGCTATGCAACGAGTACAAATATTGTCGGAAATAAATTGCGCGACGTCAAATCATTGATTGTCAGTACTTTTGCTTTTGCTTCGGTGGGCATTCCCTCCTTTTTACTCTTGATCACAACCACCGATTTTCTCCACGTTTTGACTACACATCCGCAGGGTTTAATTGGACTAGGTTATGTAGGTTTTCTTGCGTTGGTCGGCACGGTGCTGGCGACTATCATTTTCTTCAAATTGATTCAAGATACCAATCCTGTTTTTGCTTCTACAGTGGCTTATATCATGCCGATTGTTGCCTTGCTTTGGGGTTTGCTGGACGGCGAAACCATTGGATTGTATCACCTCTTGGGTATGGGGCTTATCTTGCTTGGCGTGTATTTGAGTAGAAAATGACCGCCGAATACCATTCGGCGCTACTTAAACCAACCCGCATACTTGATATAAGCATTGGCAATGCGCTCGATTGTGTCTTTGAATTGCGCTTCGCTGATGGCTTTCACTTTTTTGGCAGGAACGCCGGCGTAAATGTATCCTGATTCGCAATGCGTATTTTCCAAAATAACAGCACCCGCTGCGATTAAAACATTGCTTTCGACTATCGCGTGATCCATCACAATAGCACCCATCCCTATCAGCACATTATCATGTAAATTACAGCCATGCACAAGCGCTCGATGCCCAATGGACACATTATTGCCAATGTTTGTTGCTGCTCGTTCAAAAGTGCCGTGAATGATGGCTCCATCCTGGATATTAACTTTATTTCCTATGCGTATGCTATTCACATCGCCGCGTACTACCGCCTGAAACCAAACGCTGCAATCATTGCCCATGATCAAATCGCCAATTAGCGTAGCATTTTCTGCAAAAAAACAATTCTCGCCGTATTGAGGGGTGAAGCCGCGAACGCTTTTGATTAGAGCCATGTACTAAAATTTATTAATTTTTGAACAAAGATAAAGATTTTACCAAAGGTTGAAATTAGCTATCCTAATATAAAGAGGAATCGGTAAATGATTTAAAAGTTTTGTAAATTCTTAGATTTGCCGTATTTTCCCATTTATTCATCTAAATTTTCTTGTTTATCAAGGCATTTTATTTCAAATTAAATCTTCACAAAAACATCCTGCACTATAATTTTTAGCATCAAACCTATAAAATTATACCCCATTATATGAAACCCATAGAAGATTTAAAACATGAATTGAGAGAAAAAGTCCCTTTGGGGATTGATCTTGCCCTTCAAGCGCTCAAAGCGAGTATCCCTGAAGACTTGCCAAAATATAATGATGTTATCCTGCTCGAAAGCCGTTATCGTGAACTCAATGCCAATCTGTTAAAAGGTCTGATGGAAAATGAAGAAGCGCAGGTAGAATTTAATAAATTGCGAGAATCTATCCTGACTTTTATTAATGACCTCAGAGAAGAGGATTTTGTAAAAGACCTGGCGGAGAAAGCTCAGGAAAAGGCTAGAATTGGTAAGGTATTGTACCGTGTGCCTGATCAAATGCAGGTACAAAAGGAAGAAAAGTGCATTATTAGAGTTGCCTTTGATGAGATTATTTTAATGCGGGATTTGGAAAAAGAGTCCGATGACACGATCAAAGATGTCCGTATTGCGGAAGTGATGGGAGCAGAGATTCTTGATCCTAATGAGACGCCCGCTTTTGCCATTCGCACTTTTTCTGAAAAAGTTCAATTTGTTGATGAATCCGATTTCACAGAATGGTTATTTTATGTAAAGCCGCTTCTGGAAGGCACGTTCCCGTTATTGTTGAAGGTTTCAATTGTAGAAATCGTCGATGGTAAAGAGCGCAAACGAGAAGTTGTATTGGAAGAAACCATTGAGGTTATATCCACTAAACCAGAAATAACAGCTGAAGAAAAGCTTGCGGTAAGTGGTTTAGAGCTTCACGTAGGTCAAAGCGATTCTTCTGTTACGCCGAGTACTCCATCAAGTGGAGCGGGTAGGAAAATAAGCACAACTGCCGCGGCTGGCGTTTTGGCTGCTGTTGTATTAGCTATTATTGCTATCTGGACTTTTTATCCTCAATTAAATCCAAAAGAAGACGTGGATTACGTGTATGGCCCAAAATCGGGTGAGGACGACTGGAATAAGATTAAGGATTCCAATGATTCCAATGCGCTGATCAATTTCAGAGCGGATTATCCTGAGAGCGAATATGCGGATTTGGCGCTGAATCGCTTGGAATCATTGCGCTTTCAGGTGGAAGCGGTTTCAAAAGGAGATTCGATTTACTTTGAAGCTACAAGTGGTAATTATCCTATGCAATTAGCTTACTTGGATGCAGAAGGAAATGTTGTTCAAAAACAAGCGATAGCTTCCGCCGCAGAATTGATGAATGTAAAATTAACCAGGAGTAGCGCTTCAAGTATTATGAAGGTTGTATTTACAGATGCAAATGGTGTAAAAAGAGAAGTGCTATTGCCTGAAAATGAGGCGGTAAAAGATGTAACTTTAGATGCATCTAATAATTCTAACACAACAGATAAATCTAACAAGAACAATACTACAAAAAAAAACGAACAGCAATAATAGCACAAACTCGTCAAGAACAGACAATAGTGCTGCTTCGCAGAAGACGAATACTAATAATGCGAATGCGACAAGCAGTACATCTGCTGAAACTACGCCAATATATACCTTCGCAAACGTGCCAAGGGCGCCCATTTATAAAAGCTGCTATAGCAAACGCCTGGAACGAGCCAAGGATGATCGTCTGTTGAAGGAATTATCGGAAGCCAGAGAATGCACAGAAAAAAGAATCCCTAATTTTGTAGAAAATCAACTTTCCAGAGTAATAGAGTCCAGCAGCACCAGTAAAACCCAGAGGGGCAACATTATTTTTGTAATTGAAGCAGATGGAAGCGTCACTGTTCAAAAAATTGATTCCAGTTTTGATAAAGATTTTGCAGAAAAAGCAAAGAAAGCAATAGAGGGTTTGCCTAAGTTTATTCCAGGACAGGACGCCAAAGGCAATTCTACAAGGGTTTTGTATATTCTGCCGATAACTTTAAAAGGTCAGTAAATTCAAAGGGGATGCGTCATCTATAAAGAAACCTCATATTTTTCTTCCTGAACGGTGCGACCCCACATGGTCGTCTCTTTTTGAAAAATATTGGTAAAGCCAAAAGATTCATAAAGTTGGATGGCAACCGTTTGCTCGCTAATAGTTTGTAATATTACAGATGTATAACCTGCTGTTTTACAGAAATCCATAGCTGATTGCATCAGGCGCTTGCCAAGCCCCAAACCACGCAAATCCGGTGAAAGCAAGAACCATCGCAATTGGGCTTGCGTTTCAGAAATATTCACAATAGCAATACTGCCTTTGACCATATCATCTTTCTCGACTAGCCAGATGCGTTCTCGTGCATTCATATTTTTGATAAAATGCGATAAAGGCTCTGCTACATATGCATCAAAAGTATAATCAAAGCCGCGCTCTTGCCCATACAGCACGCCGTGCCAATAGACGATGGCCCCTACGTCTCCCGGCTTTAGCTCATTGCGAATGGTGACATGTATTTACCTGATTCATCTGCCAAATTTTGAGCTTTCAAACATAGCGATTTTCTGGAAATTCTATATGCCCCTTTTCTGATAATGATCATATAAATCAATGATTTTGGTCATTTTACTACACTTTTTTAGCAATTACTTTTGTAAAGAAGTATCAAATTGAACACTATGGATTTTGAGCTGTTAAATAAGTATAATATTCCTGCGCCTCGCTATACGAGTTATCCCACTGTGCCTTATTGGCAGCACGATCCGCCAACTATTGCATCATGGAAATTAAATGTTTTAAACGCTTTTGATAAAAGCAATGAAATAAGTCTTTATATTCATTTACCTTATTGTGAAAGTCTTTGCACTTATTGCGGATGTAATAAACATATTACAAAAAATCATACAGTAGAATTACCTTATATCGAGTCGATTTTGCAAGAATGGGCGATGTATATTAATTTATTACCAACTAAGCCAATTTTACGCGAATTGCATCTTGGTGGCGGCACGCCTACGTTTTTTGCGCCGGAACATTTAGCAATCCTTATAAAAGGCATTTTGGAAAACGTTGAGCTTCCTGCACAATACGACTTCGGCTTCGAGGCGCATCCCAACAGTACTACGTTCGAGCATTTGCAGACTTTACGCGCATTGGGATTCAATCGCATCAGCATTGGCGTTCAGGATTTTGATGATGAAATTCTACGCATCATTAATCGATTTCAAACCGAGCAAGAAATCAACGATGTGGTAAAAGCCGCGCGAACACTGGGCTACGAATCGATTAATTTTGATTTGATTTTTGGATTGCCTCGACAAACGCCTGAACACATTCGCAAAACCATGCGGAAAGTAGCTGCATTGAAGCCGGAACGAATCGCTTTTTACAGCTATGCCCACGTACCCTGGATCAAGCCTGGTCAGCGCGCGTATTCAGAAGAGGATTTGCCGCAGGGCAAGGAAAAACGGGCTTTGTATGAATTGGGACGAGAACTTTTAGAAGATTTGGCTTATATCGAAATCGGATTGGATCACTTCGCGCTTCCCGGAGACGCTTTGCAAAAAGCGCAAGAAACGGGCACTTTGCATCGGAATTTTATGGGCTACACGCCTTATTTTACTGGGCTTTCTATAGGATTAGGTGCTTCTTCAATCAGCGATTCGGGCGGCGCATTTGTACAAAACGAAAAATCGATTGCCACTTATCGAGCATTGGTCAAAAGTGCCGAATTTCCTATTGTAAAAGGACATTTACTCACTAAAGAAGATCAAATATTGAGAAAGCATATCCTCCATCTGATGTGCCGCGGCGAAACCTCGTGGCTGGAACTCGAAGATCAGTGCGATGCCCTATTTGCAGGCATGGAGAGATTAGAAGAACTGGAAACAGATGGTTTGGTAGAGCGTTTTCCATTTTATTTAAGGGTGACACCAAGAGGCAAACCTTTTGTAAGGAATATTTGCTTAGCGCTGGACGCCCATTATTGGCGCAGACAACCGCAAAGTAAATTATTTAGTCAGACAATATAATAAGGTTATAAAACATGATATATAATGTAAATAAAAGACGAACTTAAAAGCTTGAATGTAAAGATTCTTTTGATTTTTATTAAATTTAAAATTTGAAATTATGAAAAAGCAAACAGGAATATGGCTTGATTCGCGGGAAGCCTTTGTGGTGCAATTGAATAAAAATGATGCTGTGGTATTACATATCGAATCTGATATTGAAAACTTTAATGTTGTTGGCGGTTGTCGTTCGAAGACCCTTTGGGGACCTCAGGAATCTGTTTCGGAGAGCAAATATTTAGGACGTCGGCAGCATCAGGAAAAGAATTATTTCGAAAGCCTGATGGATGCTGTAAAAGATGCGGATGAGTTGTATGTATGCGGCCCGGCTGAAGCAAAAATTGGTTTAACGAAAGCGATTGAGGCCAGCACTACTTTTCATCCAAATCTTCTGGGAGTGGAGACGATTGATAGCATGAGTCAAAACCAAATTGTTGCTCATATAAAAGCATTTTTTAATGCTGTTGGCAATGAAAATTGATAAAAATCATGATTTAATATGATAAAAAACATTTCATACGCTAATTATTAGTGGTAATTTGAGCGTAATTAAAAGTTAATTATCTGAGGGATGGGCATAAATTAAATAAAATAACGTCTGTATGGGCATGATAGAACACGGGTTTTCACGAATTAGACAGATTCTCAAGGATTGATTAAAATCAGTCTTAATCCGTTGCATCAGCGTTCATCCGTGTTCCAATAATGCCACTCCTTAGTTAATTATTTCAAAACCTAAAAAATAAAACCATGTTAAGAGCTAAAATAAGAAATAAAGCATTCGATCGAATGGGGGAAAATTTCTCTCGTTTGATTGATGCAGATCATTTTTTGGGCAGAACCGCTTTTGATATTCCTTACCAAAAGGAAGTTCCTCCTGCCAATATACGCAAGGAGGGTAAAATTTTTGAACTGGAATTGGCGGTGCCGGGTTTTGCTAAAGACGAACTTCAGGTAACCGTGAAAGATGGTGTGTTGACCATTCGTGGAGAACGCAGCAAATCCGAACATTCTGAAACGTCGAAGTATATTTTGGAGGAGTTTAACTATAATTCATTTGAACGTTCTTTCCGATTGGCTGAAAACATTGCACGAGGACATCGCTGCAAAATATCAGAATGGCTTGCTCAAGCTGACTTTTATTGACGTACCGGAAGAAGAAGAACGCGATTATCGAAAAGTAAAAGTGGAATAAAATGAGGCTGAAATGGCTGTTAACGATGATGAATATATTTGGAATCAATAATATTCGGGATGCTTTGGGAACGGGCGCAGTCATTATTGATGTGCGCACGGAGACCGAATATGTAGGATTTCATATAAAGGATGCTTTTAATATACCTTATGATGAAATAGAAGAAAATATTAAAACCATCCAATCCTGGCAAAAACCAGTCATTGTTTACAGTACTTATGGTTTGCGTAGCAGGCTGGCTGCCAATAAGTTGCGAAAGCATGGCATAGCTGTGTGGACGAGTACCCGCGATCAATTATGCGAGCTATTGGCTTCTGCCTAAATATTGAAATTGAATGTAATATTATGGAGTTTATATAAATTCCATAATAAATTTTATACCAAAAACATCCAATCATGACACCGCGTACATTCCGCCGAATCCTTGTGGCGCTTGACTTATCGGAAATGGACAAAACGCTTTTGCGTTATCTTGCAGCAATGCATCAAGCGCTGGGTGCAGAAAAAATTTATTTCTTGCACATCATGCCAGATTTTACAACTCCCAAAAACTTAGATGTCGATTTCCATAAATTGTTTTCATCGGAATATCCTGTGGATGAGAAGATTAGAGATAAAATTGCTTTGGATGTGCAGGAATTTTTTGGTTCACCCAAGAGTTTAGACTTGACGGTGGAGGTGGTGGAGGGCAAACCTTATAATAAGCTTTTGCATTGGATCGAAGTGAAAGAAATCGATTTGTTGGTGGTCGGACATAAACTGGCGAGCCAGGGCAGCGGCATCATGCCTCGGCGGGTAGCTCGTCGCGCCAAGTGCAGTATTTTATTTGTAAGCGAAGAAGCACGTGTTCCTAATCATTTGCTAGTACCGGTAGATTTTTCTGATAATTCGGTGCGTGCCTTACAATTTGCTACGCATTTGGAGCATAATTTACCCGATGCGAATGTCACTGCACTACACGTAGTAGAAGCACCACCCGAAAAATATTATATGCGTACTGCGCCGGTGAGCGGATTTCGAGCAATTTTGACCGAAGCTGCTGAAAAAACGTATCATAAAATGATCAAAGACAATGGGTTGGCAGAGGAAACGATTAAAGCAACTTTTTTGGAAGATGATTATATCAGCATTACTACGCGGATTGCTGATTTTATAAATAACGATTCGGTGGATTTGGTCGTAATTGGTGCGCAAGGACATACCGCTTTTGAACACTTGATCTACGGCAGCGTTACCGAAAAACTGGTGGAACAATGTAAAAAAGAGCCAATTCTTGTGGTTAGATAAAATTAAGCATTTTGATAAAAATGAGAGCCATCCTTGCTTACAAGAATGGCTCTTTTGTTTTCTGGTTTTTGAAGCTTAAGCTTTCCGACTTCGTACTTCGTACTTCCAACTTCGTACTTCGAAAGATTATCTTCTCCAACGAGGTTCGATGCGAATCACGCGAGTTTCACCATTTGGCAACGTTACTTGTGCTTTATTGTCGCAATCTTCACCGCCGAAGCCATAATCAATCGTAAACACATTGCCATTTCTATTCACCTGGCGGATACCATTGCCAACCCAAGGGCAGATTTTTGCTTTGATCAGCGGCTCGATAATTTCAGCGCTATACGTTTTACCGTCGCGGTTCGTGCCGGAAGAAGAACCTTCAATCTTAACAACATCGTCGAACATTCTCGGTGTATTTGCACCAAGGATTACTGTGTAAGTGTGCTCCGCTTCCCACATCGCTACATCTCCATCAGGATAAGTGATTTTATGCTCAAAACCGCGTGTGAAAGAACTATTACCGTTATTGGTTAGGGTCGTAGTACCTTCAAGATGCGCACCATCCACATAATAATCTACAAACGTAATAGTACGGGTAGCGCCTGTTTCATTGAGCGGAGCGCTTTGTACGATTACAATTTGCCCACTTTTTTCTCGGCTACGAGGAGACGTACAACCATCGCCATAGTCAATCGTAATCGTTTTCGGGAAAGTACCATCGGCAGGCTCTACCGTGCGGGTTGGGCAATCTTCACGCACTTCCACTTCACCTTCGGCCATGATGCCATTCTCGATCAATTCTTCGATTTCATCTTCAGCGTCCAATACAAGGTCTTCAACAGCAGTAAGGTCTTCGGTAGTGATAACATCTTCGTTGAGCGAGTCGTTATTGTCATCGTCCTTATTACAAGCGGCAAATGTCAAAATCAAACCCAACAAGAGCATGGATAAAAATGAAAACTTTTTCATGGTAGATTGAACTTTTTTTGGTTAAAAAATAAATTTTAGGGCTGTTAACGTGCACATTATCAGCAAGTTGAATTGTCAATTGAAATATTTTGTATTATTTTGTTGACATCAGATAGACTTGGCATTTCAATCAAGGTTTAAAGTGATTAAAAAAAAATTCTAAATAAATTTTCATAACACGCAAGCTGCTACTTTCCACTTTTTATCTTTGCTTCCGATGAACGAAGGACGGGTCATATTAAACCAAGAGCGATTCGCACTGACAATTGAACGGCTTTGCCAGCAATTGATTGAAGAGTACGATGATTTTAACGCTACTTGTTTGGTTGGCATTCAAACTGGTGGTGCAGTATTGACCGATCGCATCTGCCAAAGAATCCAGGAGATTCTCGGAATTCCAAAATTGGCGCATGGCAAGCTTGATATTACTTTTTATCGTGATGATTTTCGCCGCAGAGATAAACCACTCGCGCCGAGCGCTACCGAAATGGATTTTATCGTAGAAGATAAAAATGTAGTGTTGATCGATGATGTATTGTACACGGGTCGCACGACGCAAGCCGCGCTTACGGCGCTTAATCATTTTGGCCGGCCGCGTTCGGTGGAGTTGTTGGTGATGGTAGATCGAAGATTCAACCGGCATTTGCCGGTGCAGCCCGATTTTGTTGGGATTGTCATAGATGCGCTCGACGAAGCCTACGTGCGCGTAGAATGGCAAGAAGAAACTGGCGAGGATCGAATTTTACTTTTTGCAGATAAATAATTGTCTGGCGTCTGGTATCTGGCGTCTGCAGGCGTATCTAAAAGATGAGCATAACACAACAACTGAGTACGAAACACTTATTGGGCATCAAGTATCTTACATCAGAAGATATCCATCTTATTTTTGAAACCGCCGACAGCTTTAAAGAAGTTATCAACCGTCCCATCAAAAAAGTCCCTTCGCTCCGAGATATTACGATTGTTAATTTGTTTTTTGAAGATTCAACGCGTACGCGCATTTCCTTTGAATTAGCAGAGAAACGCCTTTCGGCGGATGTACTCAATTTCTCGGCTTCTTCTTCTTCTGTTAAAAAAGGGGAAACCCTGCTCGACACCGTCAATAATATCCTTTCCATGAAAGTGGATATGGTCGTGATGCGCCATCCCGCGCCTGGAGCGCCTCATTTTTTGGCTCGCCATATCGACGCCAATATTATCAATGCTGGTGACGGCACACACGAGCACCCGACCCAAGCCTTACTTGATGCTTATTCTATCCGTGAGAAACTCGGTACTTTAGAAGGTAAGAAGGTCGCTATCTTTGGAGATATTCTGCATTCAAGAGTAGCATTGAGCAATATCTTTTGTCTGAAAAAATTAGGTGCAGAAGTCATCGTGTGCGGCCCGCCGACTTTGATTCCGAAACATATCCACGAACTGGGCATTGGTGTAGAATATAATGTACGCAAAGCTCTGGAATGGTGCGATGTAGCGAATATTTTGCGCATTCAATTAGAACGGCAGGACATCAAATACTTTCCTTCTCTCCGCGAATACGCGCAATATTTCGGCATCAATAAAGCCCTACTCGACAGCTTGGATAAACCCATCGTCATCATGCACCCCGGCCCGATCAATCGCGGCGTAGAAATCACCAGCGATGTCGCTGATTCTGAGCATTCTATCATTTTACAACAAGTAGAAAACGGTGTAGCCGTGCGCATGGCGGTGTTGTATTTGCTGGCAGCACGAGGATAAAAATGCATTAACCAGATTCAATTGAAACGTCGATAAAAAAGTGCATCTAAAATGTCTATTTTAGAGTTATTCTTTTATTATTGTACAAATGACTTTTAAAGCTTATTGCGTGAGCTAAAGTATGACCCGTTTTCTTGTTAGATAAAATCCTTTGCAGGACGCTCAAAATGAATTAGTATGAAATTAAAGCAGATCCAAATCGCCATTTATTCATTGATTGCCTCCATGATTTGCATGAGCGCATCCGCTCAAACCGAGCAATATCAAGATTATCCAATTACGCCTGTGCCTTTTTCTAAAGTGCAGATCAAGGATAATTTCTGGGCGCCCAAAATCCGCACGAACCACGATGTTACTATACCGATTGCTTATGAACAGAGCAAAAAACAGGGCGTATTGATAATTTTAAAATCGCCGGCGGCTTGATGGAAGGGCAATTCTGCACCGAATACCCTTTTGATGATACCGATATTTACAAAATCATTGAAGCGGCGAGCTATTCTATCCAAACCTTTCCTGATAAGGAAATGGAAAAAATGATGGACTCTTTAATTACGTATATAGCTGCTGCTCAGGAAGAGGATGGCTATCTTTATACGAATCGTACTATTGGTAAAAATGTGCATTCATGGGCAGGAGAGAAACGCTGGGAATTGGTACATGATCTGAGCCATGAGTTGTATAATCTGGGGCATCTATTTGAAGCGGCGGTAGCGCATTACTCGGCTACGGGCAAGCGCAATCTTTTAGATATTGCAATTAAAAGCGCTGATCTGATTTGTAATGAATTTGGCGAAAGCAAGATTATCAACTATCCCGGGCATCAGGAAGTGGAGATTGGTTTGGTTAAATTATATCGGGTCACAAAAGATGAACGCTATTTGAAACTCGCCAAATTTTTCCTGGACGTGCGCGGCAGAGCAAACGTCGGAAAGCCAGCAAAATATAGCCAATCGCATATTCCCGTTACCCAGCAAAAAGAAGCGGTCGGGCACGCGGTGCGTGGCGCGTATATGTGGACGGGCATGGCAGATATTGCAGCTATCATGGGAGATGAGGCATATATGAAAGCCATTAATGATATCTGGCATGATATAGTGGATAAAAAATATTATATCAATGGCGGCATTGGCGCTACGGGCAGTGGCGAGGCATTTGGCGAGGCTTACGAACTGCCGAATATGTCTGCTTATTGCGAAACCTGCGCTGGTGTTGGTAATGCGATTTGGAATTATCGGATGTTTTTGATGACGGGGGAGAGCAAATTTATGGATGTGCTGGAACGATCTATGTATAATAATATTATAGATGGCGTTTCTTTATCAGGTGATCGCTTTTTCTATCCCAATCCATTGGCTTCTTATGGTCAGCACGAGCGAAGCGAGTGGTTTGGTTGTGCTTGCTGCCCGCCAAATGTGGCGCGTTTCCTGCCTTCTATGCCGGGTTATATTTATGCGCAAAAGGATAATGATATTTATGTAAATCTTTACATTGCCAGTGAATCTAATTTTATTGCAAATAATAATCAATTGACAATCAGCCAACAAAGTGGGTTTCCCTGGCAAGGTGATGTTAAAATTAGTTTTAAAACGAATCAACCAACGGATGCCAATATAAAACTTCGTATTCCGGGTTATATGATTAATCGACCTGTGCCAAGTGATTTATACACCTATTTGGATGCAAGTCCTGATCCTATTGTAATAAAATTAAATGGCAAAAAGGTTGATTATCAAATAGATGACAAGGGTTATGTGAATATTGCCAAAAAATGGACGAGCCGTGATGTGATTGAAATTGCTTTCCCAATTGAGACTGAAATCGTGCAATCGCACGCTGGCGTAACGGAAAATACTGGCAAGATTGCTGTGGAACGCGGGCCAATTCTCTATTGCGCCGAGTGGCCCGACAATCCGAATGGGGAAGTTTTAAATTTGATTGTAGATAAAAATCAGGATTTTAAAGCGGTGAAATCTGATAAATTAGGCGGCATTTATACTATCGAGGCTACTGCAAAAAGGGCAAGTCGTAATTTGAAAGGTGAAGTAGAAATAAGCAAGAGCGATCAATTGACGCTGATTCCTTATCATCTATGGAATAACCGTGGCCCAGGCGAGATGAATGTTTGGTTGCCTACTGATTTGAGTAGTGCCCGCCCGGCGCCTGCGCCGACGATTGCGAATAAAAGCAAAGTCACCGCCTCGGTTCGAACCAGAGCGATCCGTGCTGTGAATGACCAATTATTCCCGAAAAATTCCAATGATCACGCTGTACCTTATATTCATTGGTGGCCCAAAAAAGCAACATCTGAATGGGTGCAATTCGATTTTGATCAAACGCACGAAATTTCTTCGGTAAAAGTGTATTGGTTCGACGATGGGCCGCATGGGGGGTGTAGAATTCCGGCGAGTTGGGAAGTGCAGTATAAAGAGGGTGAAGAATGGAAACCCGTTCAGGCTAAAAGTGCATATAAAGTGACCAAAGATGATTGGGATATAATTCAATTTATACCATTGAAAACCAATGCGTTGCGCCTTGTTGTTAATCTGCCGCAGGAATATGCTACTGGCGTTTATGAAGTAATTATTGAGTAATGACGCTTTATTTTCAAACACATAGGCACATAGGGTTCACGCGTATGCTATAAACTATGTGCCTATGTGTTAAAAAAAACTTACAATATTATATAAAACATAAGATTCTAATGAAAAAGCTCCGAAATACGTTTGCTTATTGCGTTTCAATTTTATTTTTTATTACACAATTATTATATGCTCAAGATCGGCTCGAAGTAAAGCCTTTCGCTTTGACCGATGTAAAATTATTGGATGGGCCATTCAAACACGCTACCGATCTGAATATCAAGTCTTTGCTTGCTTATGAGCCGGATCGCCTATTGGCAAGGTTTAGATCAGAAGCTGGCTTAGAACCAAGAGCAGAATCTTACAAAGGCTGGGAGGGGCAAATGCTGGCCGGGCATAGCCTCGGGCATTACCTCAGTGCTTGCGCTATGATGTACCAAACGATTGGCGATAAGCAATTTTTGGATCGATTTAATTATATCGTAGATGAATTAGAAATTATACAAAAGCCAATGGTGGCGGGTATCTCGGCGCTTTTACGAATGGTAAAAAGATTTTTGAAGAGGAAGTTGCCAAAGGTAATATTCGCTCGCAAGGCTTTGATTTGAATGGCATTTGGTCGCCTTTTTACACCCATCATAAAGTGTTCGCGGGCTTGCGCGATGCCTATCGTTTGTGCGGCAATAAAAAAGCATTGACCCTGGAAGCGAAATTTGCTGCTTGGGTTGAAACGATTGTGTCGCCATTGACGGAAGAACAGATGCAAGAGATGCTGCGTTGTGAATTTGGTGGCATTCAGGAGACTTTTGCACAATTATACGAAGATACCGGGAATAAAAAATACCTGGATTTAGCGCGGGTTTTTCATCACAAAGCAATCGTTGATCCGCTTGCGAAAGGGGAAGACGTTTTACCTGGCAAGCACGGAAATACACAGATTCCCAAACTGAACGCCTACGCTGTATTTTACGAATTGACTGGAAATGAACAAGATCGCCGCGCTACAGAATTTTTTTGGAATACAGTGGTGGATCATCACTCTTATGTCACAGGCGGCAATGGCAACCATGAGTATTTTGGTGAACCGGATAAGCTGCGCAATCGATTGAGTGAAGGCACGACAGAGACTTGTAATGTCTATAATATGCTCAAGCTCTCCGAGCATTTGTTTTTGTGGAAACCCGATGCCAGGGTGGCAGATTATTTTGAAAGGGCTTTATTCAATCACATTCTTTCTACGCAGCATCCTGAAACGGGGCGCGTTATTTACAATTTATCCCTGGAAATGGGCGGCCGTAAATATTATCAAAATCCTTATTCCTTCACTTGTTGCGTGGGCTCTGGTATGGAAACCCACAGCAAATACGGCGGTAGTATTTATTATCACAATAATACAGAATTGTATGTAAGTCAATACATTGCCTCGGAAGTCGATTGGAAAGAGCAGGGAATCAAATTCACTCAAACAACCAAATTTCCTGAAGAGCAAGGCACGAGTTTTACTTTTCAGATGAAAAAGGCGAAGGAATTGACCTTGCACTTGCGTTATCCGCATTGGGCAGAGCAGGGAATAGAAATCTTGGTGAATGGTAAGAAACAAGCAGTGAATAGCCAACCTGGAAGCTTTGTTTCGATCAAGCGTAAATGGAAAAATGGGGATAGAGTAGAACTAAAGTTTCCTTTCGCATTGAGGCTGGAATCGATGCCGGATGATGCCGATCGGATTGCTGTATTTTATGGACCAGTCGTATTGGCGGGGGATTTAGGACCTAATGACGATGAAAATGCAACGTCACCTGACTATGTGCCTGTTTTTATGTCAGAAGAAAGAGACCCAAACGCTTGGTTAGAGCCTGTTGCAGGACAGGTTAATGCCTTCAAAACTAAAGAGATAGGTAAACCTAGAGATATTGTATTCAAGCCATTTTATCAAACACACGATCGCCGATATTCGATCTATTTTGATTTGTTCAATGAGCAAAAGTGGAAGGAATTCCAGGCAGCCTATCAGGCAGAATTGGAGCGCAAGAAAAAGCTGGAAGCTATGACTTTTGATGCTTTCCAACCTGGCGAAATGCAACCCGAGCGCGACCATAATTTCACTGGCGACAAATTGAATTTGGAAGATAATTTTCGAGGAAGAAAAGCGCGCGGTGCCGAGCGTGGCGGCTGGGTTGCTTTTGATATGAAAGTGATGAAGGGACAGCCGATGGCTTTGGTATTGGAATACTGGGGCGGTTATACCGGTTCTAAAACTTTTGATATTTTGGTAAATGATATAAAAATTGCTACGGAAAACATTAGCGGAAAAAGAGATGGAGAATTCCTTGATATTCAATACAATATACCTGATGAATTGACAGCTGATAATGATAAAGTCACGATAAAATTGATGCCACATGAAGGACATCGAGCAGGCCCTTTCTTTTATGCGCGCACCATTAAAAGATAGTTCGACTTTTCAGGTTGGATTGTTAATAAAAGAGGGCAGGTTTTGAAGGAATTACCTGCTCTCTTTTACAATTTGAATACCAGCCCATTAGATACTTTTTCGAGGTATTTTTCTTGATCAAATTTATATAAAAAAGAACCCTTTTTAGAGGACTCCATGTCTTTTTCATTTAATTTTACTAAAATATCTAAAGCATTGATTTTCTTGGTGAAATTTCGTTTATCCATACCCTCGCGCATAATAGCTTCGTAGAGTTTTTGCAAATGACGCATGGTAAATTTTGCTGGTAATAGTTCAAAACCAATGGGTTGAATCGAAGCTTTGTATTGCAGTCGTTTGATGGCTTGTAGCACCATATCATTATGGTCAAAGATAAGATCAGGCAATTCCGACAGGTTAAACCATTGAGCAGAGTATTGCTCAATAAGCTCGGTGTTATGCTCTGCAATATTGATTAAAGCATAATAAGGTACAGAAATGGTGCGGTCGCCGGGGTCACGATCTACTTCACTAAATACAATCAACTGCTCCATATAAATATTATGCAAACCCGTAAGGTGATAAAGTACGCGAATCGCTGCCTGGTCTAAGGTTTCGGTTTTTTCAAAAAGCCACCCATTAAAGACCAATGCCCTTTTTTAGGCTCAAAATCTCTTTTAATGAGCAGTAGCTTGAGCTCTTCCTGGTTTATATCGAAGCCAAAAATAATGCAATCGACCGAAATGTAAACCTTGTCTTCACTGTCGTAGTGATGGATCATATTTTAGGGTAATTTTTAGAGTTTTCATCGCAAATATCGAAAAACCGTTATCTGATTTATTAAAATCATTAGCAATTCTAATTTTCAAGTTCATTTGCTTAATTCTTTTGAATATAAGAAAAATGTAACACTGAAATTTTATTCCGTTTTTCAGAAAAAAACCAATAATTTAATTAAAGATTGCAAAATTTGCATCTGAATTTTCCTTTTTAGAATTAATGTTGCTAATATTGACCTAATTAAGTGTATAATATACATTTAAATTTAAAACTAACAAAATTATCGGTAATAAATCGCTAAAAAATTAAATTAAGACATTGAAAATCAAACATAAATGAATTACGTCATTGGAATAGATTTTGGAACAGATAGTGTACGAGCAATTCTGACTGATGCAACGAATGGAGCAGAAGTTAGCCAAGCGGTACATTATTACCCTCGCTGGAAAGCTGGAAAATATTGCGATCCAGCCAAAAATCAATTCCGGCAACATCCCCTTGACTATTTAGAAAGCTTAGAAGCGGCAATTAAGAATTGCCTTGCCCAAGCCCCGCAGATTAAGCCCGAGGAAGTAAAAGGTATTGCAGTGGATACAACGGGTTCAACCCCTGTGGCAGTTGATAAGCATGGGATTCCATTAGCGCTGTTGCCAGGCTTTGAGGAGAACCCAAATGCTATGTTTATTCTTTGGAAGGATCATACTGCTGTGACCGAAGCGGCAGAGATTAATCAGATTTCGCGTACCTGGGGCGGAACGGATTTTACCAAATATATCGGCGGCATTTATTCTTCAGAATGGTTTTGGGCAAAAATTTTGCACACAATTCGAGTAGATGAAGCAGTTGCAAACGCTGCTTATTCCTGGATGGAGCACTGCGATTGGATTCCAACAGTGCTTATAGGCAATAACGATGTGATGAGTGTAAAACGCAGTCGCTGTGCGGCTGGGCATAAAGCGATGTGGCACGAAGAGTGGCAGGGCTTGCCACCAAAAGAATACTTGGCACGATTTGATCCCCGCTTAGCGGATTTACGAGATCGCTTGTTTCGAGATACGTTTACTTCTGATATTCCGGCGGGAAATCTTTCCAAAGAATGGGCGGAAAAATTGGGATTAACGGAAAATGTTGTAGTGGCGGTTGGTATCTTCGATGCGCATGCGGGGGGCTTGGGCGCTGAGATTGAGCCTTATAGCCTGGTAAAAGTGATGGGTACTTCGACTTGTGATATTATGGTTGCACCTTTTGAGGAGATTGGCGATAAGCTGGTGAGAGGGATTTGTGGTCAAGTAGATGGCTCGGTGATACCGGGAATGTTAGGTTTGGAAGCAGGTCAATCCGCTTTTGGCGATTTATTGGCTTGGTTTCGGGATGTGGCGCTTTGGGCTGTACAGCATAATAATGATGTTAGCGATGCTACTAAAAGCAAGATTGCAGAAAATCTGATTACTCAACTCTCTGAAGCAGCAGCAAAAACTCCACCGAATGCTGATGGGATTGTCGCGCTCGACTGGGTGAACGGAAGACGCACACCCGATGCAAATCAAGCGCTCAAAGGTGCCATCATGGGTTTGAATATTGGGAGCGATGCGCCTGCCATTTTTCGCGCGATGGTAGAAGCCATTTGTTTTGGCTCGAAGCACATCGTAGAGCGATTCCGGGAAGAAGGAGTCGAAATAAAGCAAGTAGTAGGTATTGGCGGCGTTGCCAAGAAGTCGGCTTTTGTGATGCAAACGCTAGCCGATGTGTTGGATATGCCGATCAAAGTTGCGACCTCTGAGCAAGCGCCATCCCTGGGTGCAGCAATGCTGGCGGCTACAGCGGCCGGCATTTATGCAAATGTGGAAGAAGCGCGGCGAGCTATGGGTAATGGTTTTGATAAAACGTATCATCCGATACCGGAATATGTGTCGATTTATGAACAATTATATGCGAAATATTTAAAATTGGGTGCTTTCGTAGAAGAAAATACACCAGCATTCTAAAAATGAGTAATTATCAATATATAAAAGAGATTTGTTACGAGGCGAATATGCAATTACCCAAGCTTGGTTTGGTGCTATTTACTTTTGGTAATGTGAGCGTGGTGGATCGAGAAAAAGAGGTATTTGCAATCAAACCATCGGGCGTACCTTATGAAAAACTCCGTCCTGAAGATATTGTCATTCTTGATTTCCATGCAAAAACGGTAGAAGGAAGCATGCGTCCATCTTCGGATACGAAGACCCATGCCGTTTTGTACCAACATTGGAAAAAAATTGGTGCGATTGTGCATACACATTCCACTTACGCCACTGCTTGGGCACAAACACAATTGGATATTCCGATTCTTGGCACAACCCATGCCGACCACCTCACGGTAGATGTACCTTGCGCACCGCCAATGGATGATAATATGATTCAAGGAGATTATGAGTATGAGACTGGTTTTCAGATCATTAATGATTTTAAAAGAAGAAATTACTCTTACGAAGAAGTGGAAATGATTTTGCTGGGCAATCATGCGCCTTTTACTTGGGGTAAAACAGCTGAAAAGGCTGTCTATAACAGCGCTGTGCTGGAAGAAATTGCCAAAATGGCATATTTGAGTTGTACGATTCGACCAGATGTTCCGCGATTGAAAGAGGCTTTGATTCAAAAACATTATGAGCGAAAGCATGGTAAGGATGCTTATTATGGACAGGAATGAGACTTGGAGACCAGGAGACAGTGAGATGGAGAGAATATATATGATTTTATTTTTATAAAGGAAGAACAGTAATTACAATAAAAAATTGAATGGATATTAAAGGATTTATTTTTGATATGGATGGCACGATGGTGGATAATATGATGGTGCATCATCGTGCGTGGCAACGGAAATTAGCTGAATTAGGCCTGGTAATGAATTTGGAAGAAGTGCGACAAAGTATTCATGGGATTAACGAAGAAATTCTTGAACGACTTTTTGGTGAACGGTTTACGTTGGAAGAGCGAAAGCGTATATCCTGGGAGAAAGAAGCGGCTTATCGGGAAATTTTTTTACCCGAATTGAAATTATTGGATGGTCTGTCTGAATTTTTACAATCTGCATTTGAAAAAGGTGTAGTGCTAGGGATTGGCACGGCCGCGCCACTTGAAAATGTGGATTTTGTATTAGATAATTTGAATATTCGACATTACTTCAAAACAGTAGTACATGCTGGCTTGGTCTCCAAAGGGAAGCCAGACCCGGAAGTCTGGGAAAAAGTTGCGGAGGGCATGGGCATTGATTTGGAGCATTGTGTTGTATTTGAAGATAGCCCCACTGGTACCGAGGCTGCGAAAAGGGCCGGTTGCCCAACATTCGTAGTCACCACCACGCATACGCGTGAAGAATTTGAGGAATTTCCGAATGTAGTGGAATTTTTAGAGGATTTCACGACAATCGATGTCGTTGAGGTGTTGGAAGGCTTTTACTTTTATAAGCAAAAATATTAAAAACGAGGATTGGTCATGATAGAAAGTTTGAAAAAACTCGAAGTTTGGTTTGTGACTGGAAGTCAGCATTTGTACGGTGAGGAGACTTTGAAACAAGTAGCGAGTCATTCGCAAATTATTACAAAGGAACTAAATAACGATGTAAAGATACCGGTTACTATTATTTTTAAGCCTGTTTTGACAACACCCGATGCGATTTACAAACTATGCTTAGACGCTAATTCATCTGAAAATTGTATCGGTTTGATTTGCTGGATGCATACTTTTTCTCCGGCAAAAATGTGGATTCGGGGCTTGAAAATATTACAAAAACCGTTATTGCATTTGCATACACAGTACAACCGCGATATACCCTGGGCTTCAATTGATATGGATTTTATGAATTTGAATCAGTCCGCTCATGGCGATCGTGAATTTGGTTTCATTGGTACGCGTATGCGCATGAATCGCAAAGTGGTTGTTGGGCATTGGCAAGATGCGGAAGTTGTACAGCGGATTAACGTTTGGTGTCGTGCGGCCGCGGGTTGGCACGATTGGCAGGGCGCGAAGTTTGCTCGCTTGGGTGATAATATGCGACAAGTGGCTGTTACAGAAGGAGATAAGGTAGAAGCAGAGCTTCAATTTGGTTATAGTGTCAATGGCTATGGTATTGGCGATTTGGTGAAGTATATAAAAGAAGTGAACAGTAGCGATATTGATCATTTGGTGCTGGAATATGAAGAACGATACGAAATGATGGGCTCGTTGCGACATGGTGGAGCACAACACCATGCTTTGCGCGAAGCAGCGAGAATCGAATCGGGATTGCGGCATTTTTTGCAAGATGGCGGATTTAAAGGTTTTACGGATACATTCGAGGATTTGCATGGTTTGGAACAATTGCCGGGCATTGCAGTGCAACGCTTGATGTCACAAGGGTATGGCTTCGGTGCAGAAGGCGACTGGAAAACAGCAGCTTTGGTGCGTGCCATGAAAGTAATGTCCATAGGCTTACCGGGAGGCAATTCTTTTATGGAAGATTATACGTATCATTTTCATCCAAATGGTATGGCAGTGCTGGGCGCGCATATGCTCGAAATTTGCGAGGGTATCGCTGAAGGGCGACCCAGTTGTGAAATTCATCCCTTGGGTATTGGCGGAAAAGCAGACCCCGTGCGGCTGGTGTTCAATGTAGCTCCAGGCGAGGCGTTGAATGCTTCTATGATCGATATGGGCAATCGATTTCGTATATTGGTCAATGAAGTGGAAGCTATCAAACCAGAGGAAGCTTTACCCAAATTGCCGGTTGCACGCGTATTATGGCGTTGCAAACCAGACTTAAAAACCGCGGCAACCGCGTGGATATTGGCGGGTGGTGCGCATCATACTTGTTATAGCCAGAATTTGACGGCGGAATATTTAGAAGATTTTGCATCCATCGCAGGCATTGAATATGTTTTAATTAACGAGAAAACCGATTTGTATCAATTTAAAAATGAGTTGCGTTGGAATGAATTATATTATAAATAATTTGATTACACCGTGAAATAAATCTTTCACTATAAACATGAGTCATCCCAAATTTTTTGGATAGCACACAGGTTGTACGGGTTCAACGGATTTGCGCAGATAAATAAAAAAGAGAAAAATCCGTAAAGACCCGTTAAATCCGTGAAAATCAGTGTTCTATCCTGCTTTTTGATGAAATCCGGGATGACTCATGTTTCAATAAGAAAATCAATATTTAATTTTATACAAGAACTTAATTTTATTTAAATAATATTACATGAAACGATTAAACCTAAACCTATTTACTATCATGGTGTTGCTCACTGCTGCTGCTTGCAAACAAGCGCCAAAACAAGAGGAAATGCCCTCCATGCCTGCCTTTAGTATAGAAAAAATGCCTTTCGGGAAAGTAGGTGAAAATGAAATAACTTTATACAAACTTTCCAACTCGAGTGGCTTTACGGTTGAAATTATTAATTATGGTGCTGCAATCGTATCCATTCTTGCGCCCGATAAAAACGGCGAAATGGGTAATGTGGTGCTCGGATTTGATTCATTATCAGGCTATTTGCAACCAGGGAATCCTTATTTTGGCTGTATCGCTGGGCGTTATGCCAATCGCATCGCCAAGGCTCAATTTACGCTCGACGGTGCTACCTACAAACTTGCCGCCAATAATGGTCCAAATACCTTGCATGGTGGGTTGAAAGGCTTTGATAAAGTGGTGTGGAATGCAATGGAAAATGCAAGTGATTCCTCGGCTTCTTTAACGCTGACATATCTAAGTCCAGATGGGGAAGAAGGTTATCCCGGCAATCTTTCAGCAGAAGTAATTTATACCATTACAAATGATAATGCGTTACAAATTGATTATAAAGCAACTACAGATAAAGCTACACCGATTAATCTTACGAATCACGCTTATTTTAATCTTGCCGCAGGCAAAACTGCTGATATTCTTGGACACGAATTAATGCTAACTGCAGATAATTACACTCCCGTAGATGCCACCTTAATCCCGACCGGGAAAATCGAATCTACGAAAGGCGGCCCAATGGATTTTACAAGCGCGAAGCCCATCGGCAAAGACCTGGCGCAGGTAAGTGGAGGTTATGATCATAATTTTATTTTGAATAAAGCCGGAAATGACTTATCATTGGCAGCAACTTTGTACGAACCAACTTCGGGTAGAATGATGGAAATGCTGACCACCGAACCGGCGGTGCAATTCTACTCTGGCAATTTTTTGAATGGAACGCTTACGAATGAAGATGGTAAAGCAATTGTGAAGCATTATGGACTTTGCCTGGAAGCGCAACATTATCCGGATTCCCCAAACCAAGCCAACTTCCCCAATACGATTTTGAAACCAGGTGAAACTTACACTCAAACGACGATTTATCGTTTTTTAACTAAATAGCAGCTAATTGTGACATAGTTCTTAGGTGTGCTGCAATTATTTCTTATCATTGTAATCGATTACATTTATAACACCTTAAACACGAACAAAAAATATGAATCAATTTGCAACCCTGGATTGGGTAGTCATAGGTGGCTACTTCGTGCTGCTCTTGGGCATTGCACTATGGGTCATTACCCGCAAACAAGATAATACGGAAGACTATTTTCTTGCTGGTCGTAATATCGGTTGGTTTGTCGTGGGGGCTTCTATTTTTGCTTCTAATATTGGCTCCGAACACGTCGTAGGGCTTGCGGGTTCTGGTGCCGGTGGGCGTATTCCGCTGTTGATTTATGAATTACACGCCTGGATTGTGATTGCATTGGGCTGGATTTTCTTGCCATTTTACATTCGCAGTGGCGTTTTTACGATGCCAGAGTTTCTCGAACGGCGTTTTAATTCCAGTACGCGCTGGTTTTTGAGTATTTTCTCGCTATTGGCTTACGTTTTGACCAAAGTATCGGTGACGATTTATGCGGGTGGCATTGTAATTTCCTCTTTATTGGGCATCGACTTTTGGACAGGGGCATTGATTACCGTGGTACTCACGGGCTTTTACACTGTTTTGGGCGGTATGCGAGCAGTCGTTTATACCGAAGCTTTACAGACGGTTGTGTTAGTGATTGGAGCGGCTACCCTTACCTTTGTCGGGCTGAATGCAGTGGGCGGCTGGAGCGGTATGAAAGCGTCCTTAGAACCGGGTTATCTGAATATGTGGCGCCCAGCATCCGATCCTGATTATCCTTGGCCCTCCCTGGTCATCACTAGCACCATTGTTGGTATCTGGTATTGGTGTACCGATCAATACATCGTACAAAGAGCTTTGGCGGCGCGAAACATCACCCAAGGTCGTAGAGGTACAATTTTCGGGGGCTTGCTGAAATTACTGCCCGTTTTCCTGTTTTTAATTCCCGGTGTTGTCGCCTTAGCTTTAAAAAATAGAGGTGAACTGGCATGGGATACGCCCGATCAGGCATTTTCTACTTTGTTGATGAATAAAATGCCCACGGGTTTGAAAGGCTTAGTAGCGGCGGGGCTTTTGGCGGCATTGATGAGTTCGCTGGCTTCGGTATTTAATTCCTGTTCCACTTTATTTACCGTTGATATTTACAAAAATTATATCCCACTACCCCGGAAAAACGCCTGGTCAATATCGGACGAATCGCTACTGGCTTTGTGGTCATATTAGGTATTTTGTGGATTCCAATCATGCAAAATATTTCTGGGGTATTATACGAATATTTACAATCGGTACAATCTTACATCGCACCACCAATCACTGCCGTTTTTCTACTGGGCATTTTCTCCAAGCGTATTAATAGCAAAGGTGCAATGGCAACTTTGATTGCGGGTTTGGTAGTTGCTGTTCTCCGGTTATCTTTAGAATTGGGCAAAGGCTCACTGGATCAGGATGGTATGCTTTACGCTTTTGGCAATATGAATTTCCTGACGTTTGCGGCTTGGTTCTTCCTGTTTTCGGTTATTGTGTGCGTTGTGGCGAGTTTGTTGACCCCGGCACCAGCGGAAGCACAAATCCGGGGTTTGACTTATGGTACCTTGACGGCGGAACAAAAAGCTGCCAATCGCAATAGTTATAGCACTTGGGACATTGTCTTTTCCTTGCTTGTCCTAGCGCTCGTCGCTTATGTAATGATTAGTTTTACCGGGTAAAGTGATTGATTTTTTGAGTATCAAAATCAAATAAAGATGAGTACGAAACTTCTCTTTTCTGTGCTGCTTGCCAGTATCGGAAGCCTCCTCTATGCCCAATCGGCATCTACCCTTACCGTAGAAGATTACAAAAGAGCGGAGCGTTTTCAGCGCGAGTATTTTCGGGAAAAAGTATACAATGTAAATGTGACACCTCGTTGGTTCGAGGATTCTACCGGGTTTTGGTATGAAATCGCGGAAAAAGGAAAAAAAGAGTTTCGAAGAGTTGATTTTCCTAAAATGGAATCCAAAACGGCGTTCGATCATATCAAATTAGCAGAAGCGCTCAATAAAACTTTTAATTTAGAAGTTTCGGCGACTAATCTACCTTTAAATAATTTGGCTTTTAAGGGAAAGGATGTAATAGAATTTGAAATAAAAAATCAATTATATAATGCTAATGTAAAATCATTTACTATTAATAAAAAAGAACGGACGCCGCGCCCGGAACGCAATGAAATGGAGCAAAAATCGCCCGATGGTAAATGGATTGCATTTAGTAAAGATTATAATTTATTTATTCGCTCAGCTGAAACAGGAGAAGAAATTCAATTGAGCAAAAGTGGCGAGCGACATTATGAGTACGCCAGTGATTACGGCTGGGGCGACATCATTGAAGGTGAGGATGGTGAACGTCCTCAACGTTTTAGAGTATCCTGGTCGCCGGATTCCAAAATGATTTTGGCGAATATTTGTGATACTCGCCTTGCGCAAAAAATGTATCTTTTAGATTGGTCTGTTGATACGCTGTATCGCCCGAAATTACTGGGCTACTATCGCGGTTCGCCAGGGGATTCTACGATGGTTTATTATAAATCAGTAATATTTGATATTGAGAAACGTAAAGAAATTCTTATAGACATTCCGCCAACTGCGCATATTGTCTCACCTTCTTTCCGTTGGATGCCCGATAGTGAACAATTGATTGGTTCTGCGAGAGAAAGAGGTTATAAAAATCTTGTATATTTTCAAGTGAACGCTCAAACCGGCAATATTAAAAATATTTATGCCGAAACCAGCGAGACCAGTGTGAACGATGCTTTTTATCAATTTCGATTATTGGAAAAGCTGAATAAAATTATTTTTACTTCTGAAATGAGTGGATGGAATCATTTGTATTTGCTTGATATTCTGACTGGTAAATATATTCAATTAACAAAAGGTAAATATCTGGTAAATGACATTCTAAGAGTAGATGAAGTAAATAAAATAATTTATTTTACGGCAATGGGTAAAGAACCTGAACGCAATATTTATTTGCAACATTTGTATAGCGTTGATTTTGAGGGTAAAGAAGTGAAATTATTGACGCCGGAAAACGCACATCATATTATTAGTTTTTCACCTGATGGTAAATATTTTGTGGACAATTTTTCTACTGTTACATTGCCTACTGTTACCTTCTTGCGCAGCACAACAGATCCGAAAGTCAAGCTGGAACTCAGCATAGCCGATGCTTCTGAGCTGTTCGCTACTGGTTGGCAAGCGCCGGAAACGCATATCATCATAGCAGATGATGGAGAATCTGAGATTTACTGCGCCATCTGGAAACCAAGTAATTTTGATCCAAGTAAGTCTTATCCTGTCATTGATTATAGTTACACCGGGCCATTTACTTTTCGTTATCCTCGAAGTTTTTCTAATGGATTAGCTACTGTTAATCAGGCATTAGCAGAGTTGGGTTTTATTATTATGCACATTGATGGACGTGGTTCGGCTGGTCGATCCAAGGCTTTTCGCGATTATTCTTATAAGCGTTTGGGCTATGGCTTGGTGGATCATAAATATGCAATAGAAGAATTGGCAAAACAACATTCCTGGATAGATGCAACGCGGGTAGGCATTTTCGGGCATTCTGCCGGTGGTTATGATGCAGGTCGCGGTATGCTTTTATTTCCTGATTTTTACAAAGTGGGGGTGGCTTCCTCCGGCGACCACGATCACCGCATGGAAAAAGCCTGGTGGCCCGAGATGTATATGGGCTGGCCAATCGATTCGGCATATCATAATCAATCAAACATTACGAATGCTGCTAATTTGAAAGGTAAATTATTATTAGTGCACGGTGGGATTGATGAAAATGTGAATCCTTCGGCCACTTTTAAATTGGGTGAAGCGCTTATAAAAGCGGATAAAGAATTTGATATGTTAATTATACCCAGCCAGCGACACGGTTATAGCGGCGCTTATGGCGAATATTTTAATAAAAAGCGAATGAATTATTTTGTAGAGCATCTGCTTGGTGCTGAACCAATTTGGAATTACAAATAATTTAAATATTATACAAGTATTAATTAAATAGTAATTAAAATATCATACTTTTTGTGCCTCAAATCCAATAATTGGCGGATGAGCTATAAAATGATCCCAGTAAGGATTTCCCTTTTGAGAAGGATAAGCTTACCCAGAAGATTTACCCCCCCCCCCCGGGGGGGGGGCGGGGCCCTGCGGGGCGGGGGAAAAAAAAAAAAAACCGAAAAAAAGAAACCCCCCCCCCAAAAAAAGGGAAGGGGGGGAGAACCCCCCCCCTCCCCCCGCCCCCCGGCCCGGGCTTCCCGGGAGGCGGGGGGGGGGGGGGGGGGCGCGGGGGGGGAAAAAAGGAAAAAATTTTTCCTTCGGGGGGGAAAATTTTCCCCCCTTGGGTGGGTGGGGGGCGCCCCCAAAAAAAAAAAAAATTTTTTTTTTGGTGGGGGGGGAAAGAAAAGAAAAAACCCCGCCCCCCCCCCACCCCCAGGGCCCGGGGGCGGCGGGCCCCCCCCACAAAAAAACAGGGGGGGGAACCGGGGGGTTTTTTTTTTCCCCCCCCCCCCCCCAAGGGAAAACCCCCGAAAAAACACCCCCCCCCACAACCGGGGCCCCCCCCGGCGGGGGGGGGGGGGAAAAAAAAAACCCCCCCCCCCCCCCCCCACAAAAAAAAAAAAAAAACTCCCCCCCCCCCCCCCGGGGAAGGGGGGGGGGGGAATTTTTTCTCGGGGGGGGGGGGGGGGGGGTTTTGGAATTTTTTTCTCCCGGGGGGGGGAAAACAAATTTTTTTTTTTAAAAATATTATATTTTTTAAAAAAATACAAATTTTAAAAAAAATATTTTTTTGAAAAATATTTTTTTTTTATTGAATAATTTAATCTTCATCAATCGGCATTTGGATGCCAATCATATAACCAATATCCCATTTGCCGTTGGAATTATGCGACCAAACTACATCAAAACGGAAGAGCCGGAAAACGCCAAAGCCAATATTATCAAGCCCTACACCCAATTCGAGGTAATCCTTTTTTTCTTTTGTGTATAAAAATCCCGCTTTAAAAATTTCGCGCCAGCCGAGCTTGCGAATCAAAGGAATTTTACCCAAAATCCAGCCATCAAAATTATGCTGGAAATGCGCTTGTAAATAACTATCATTCGTACTGTATTCGTAATAAGGTAACTGGAAAAACGAAGATCCATAGCGATTGGGGCTGCCGATGACCGTCTGGTTTCCTAAAAAATGACGAAAATCCATAAATTGTAAAGCATTGCGATTGAGGAACTTTCCTGCTTCTACCTGGAATTCCGACGTGCCAATTACACCCAATGAAAGATAATTTTCAATAATACGAACCGAGATTAAATCATAATTTACATCGCTTCCAAAAGACCGAATCCCTTTTCGATATTGAATCCATAAATCGGGAAGATCCGAGCCATAATTAAACTTCTGGTCAGGATATGATATATATTTCTGTTTGTAGCGCAATCTTACATTCGCAGTAAAGGTGAGCGCTTCGCTCTGCTCAAAGGAAGGAATGAATTCGTTACCCAGCGGGTCATTGGGTTCATAGCTTTTTTCTTCATTTTTATTCCAGCTAAAATCGCTGCGATTCACTAACGGCGTGCGTTGTGCGTATTCGAGTGCAGTTGTCAAAAATACACCATTCACCAATTCTCGTTGAAAATTGATACGCCCAAAAGCTTTATCATATAATTTCATATAATTTTCCTTCCCCAGAAGCGAGTACAACGTATTGAGTGTCTTGCTAATGGGATTAGCGCCGTTGAATTGTGCCGCGTCAATGCCTCCTGATAATCCAATTTGAGTCGAACTTTTTTGTTCAAGACGATAATTCAAGCCAAGTGTGCCACGCAATCGCTTATCCGCGAAACCATAATTGATGGAGCCTCGCGCCGACCACCAACGAGTGCTATTTTCATCGAAAACACGACGATAAGTCGCATTCAAATCAGCATTCCAGCCTTGCACCGTGTTGAATTGTACAGTCGTAGCTGGCGAGTTGATATTGAAATAGCGGCGTTCATAGGAATTTCGATAATCGTACCCGAACAAAATATCGATGACTTTGAATTTATTGTTTTTGGCATCAATGGAGTCCAGATAAGGCTTGGATTCTCTTATTTCTTGCAAACTATCCTTGCGTACGTAATCGACTGCTTCTTCCTCTGTGAGCGGAATCGGGCGAATGGTGTCCCAAAATTCCAAGGTTTTATCATTCGCACCTTCATTGACTTTGAAAACCTCATTTCCAAAAAAATTGGATGTAAAATTGGGTTGTAAATTATAATTGCTATAAATGCCCGTAAATGTGCCGCCGAGTCGAAAACCAAATAATCCTGCCCGAAAAGTGATCGCCTGACTAAAAATTCGATACATATCAGGCTGTTGTACAGGTACATATACTTGCTTGATCGTGAGCGAGTCCAACCCCGGCTGATTAATGCTGGCTTGCAATAACAATAAATCTGCGCTTTGAATATTCCAAACATCTTCTGTAATATAAATCGTGCCGCGATAGACGGGGTCTTCGTTGCGACGCGGAATCACCTCAATTTTATTGACCAATCTTCCTTCATCATCCAAAAAAGTTCCGATTAGGCGATAGCGATAATAGGAGAGTGCATTATTAGCAATAGGGGAGACGATTTGCCGACTGAAATCCGCCGTGTTTTCATATAAATTAAAATCCATATCCGAAGCACGGTTGAAGCCAAAACCATTGTCATTGCCGCTTACTTTGGAGGATAACATTTCCTCTTTATACTGATTGGGCTCCTGGAAATGTAATTTAGATTGCGATTCTGAAAGATATATAATTCCCTGACGATTAGAATCTAATGTGCCGCCGAGATCACCGAGTTCTCTACCGAAGAATTTTTCCGGGGCATCCATGAATTTAATATTCCCTTTTATATAAACATCACAAGAATAAGCTTTTATAAGATCACGAAAATACTTACGTTTTTCAATCGCTTTGCGAATGACGGCATAGGCTGGGTCTTCTGCATTGGATTTTACTACAATTTCTCCCAGTTCAACTGGTTGTTCCTGTAATGTTATATCCAATTCTACTGGATTATTTTCAATTCGGATTTGCTTTGTAACCTGCTTAAAACCAACGTATTGGAATACTAAATTATAATTGCCTGATTTTAATTCCAGTCGATATTCACCATTTACATTACTGGTCGTGCCGATGGAAGTGCCCTTGACATATACGCTTGCGAAAGGAAGCGGCTCGCCCTCGGGATCAGTGATTTTGCCGCTGACTTGGGCATTCAAAGCAACAACCGTCATCAGGAGGATAAAAAAGAGTATCAGATACTTCATATGTAGAGGTTTGATAGTAAAACAGGGTTCGCTTCAAAGTTATTATGAAGAGCGGAAATAATGATTTAAGGTTGGTTTAAAAATAACTTAATAATGTGTTAATTAGGTATATAGGTTTATAGGCGTAAGGTGTAAAGGTTTATTGGAAACTCACCATATCACTACATCGCCACATCTCTTGTTCACCCAGTCTCCCAATCACCTAATCCCCCAGTCTCCCCTTCTCCAACAACCCCTGTCGTTTCAAGAATTTTTCCCGAGCAATATCCTGAATCGGGCGATTTTCGATTTTACTTTCCAACCAGGATATAATATCCAAGTAAAAAAACGCGCGTTTTTCGTAAGGATCGTTTTGTAATTTAAGTAATTTTTCTTTTAAAGTTATAAATTCGTGCTTCATTTCGGATTCGCGCATACGCGGCACACGTCGTACGAAACGGAATATTTCTTGCAAAACGGATTGTAATTGTTCCATTTTTGATAAAAATCGATAAACTGATTTGACTTGATATTCAACCAATTGCGCGTTTCCTAACTCATAATGCGCGATCAAATTTAAAATGCGGGCGAAGGACTGAATATCCTCGCGGTAATCAGGATTTTTCTGGTTGATAATCATATTTAAATATTCAATCGCATTTTCATTATCACCACTTCCAAAGTAAAGACAAGCGATGCGATAATAAAATAACATGATACGATGATTATCCCAATTATACTCATCTTCGTCAATCAATTCAACGACTTTGGAAATCAATTTTACACCTTCGCTAAATGCGCCTTCAATAAAATATTTTTTGATAGTATGATTATATAAGAATAAATAATAAAGCCCTTCTATATTTTTATTTTGTGTAATATCATATTCGTTTGCAAATTCTTTTAATTCATTTAATGTTTTCTCGAATTTTTTATAATACAATAAATTAAAAAGTACATTTAATAAATTATGCATCCCTTTGAGATACATCGGCACATTCAGCAATTTTAGCTCCGGTTCTTCATGGAACAAGTCCACCCAGCGCTGCGCATAGCGGTAGCTCATCGGAAAATCCTGAATCATGTGGTAGTACCAAATATGCGCCTGACAATAATAAATCTTGCCAAAAAAGTCGATTTTTTTATAATCGATATCGGGTAATTTATTCCGAAAAAAATTCTTTACATAATCATGATCTTTTTCATCGCGCGCAAAACCCACCTTGATATACAAACCATACATCTGCAAAGCCAGATTCGAGAAGCGGTTGGTATCCATCAATATTTTATTGATTTCCAGGGCTGCTGTAGTCAATTCTTCGGCGCGGCCTTCTATGCTGCGGGTGATGTACTGCGCCTCGATATATTTTTCAAACTCAATGATTTCCAGCGCAATCGCATAAAATTTACCTTTGATCGCTCGGGCCTTAGCCTTGTCTAAAATATCCAGACTTTGTCGGTATAATCCCTTGTCATACAGTACTTTAGAGTGGTCGATCAATTCGCGTATCTGGAGATCTTCGACATGATTCCGATTTAAAAGCCGCAAACTCGTCAATAATTGTTTGTATAAATGCGCCTTCAAATTAGAAAGTTGCGTTTTTTTGATGGCGGGCAGCTTCCGCAAAATCATATCTTCGTCGTATTCCTTGTACTTGTCGAGCATATCAAATAATTGCAAAAACAAGATATCATCTGATGCCTGATTACGACCTACAAATAAGCGAAAATGCCTTTTCTCCGCTCGTGTCAGCGACTTGATCAATTGTATGAGGTCGTCGGTTTTTTGTTTAGGCATTGTATTTGCGATTTGGTTAAGGATTTGATAATCAAAACACTATGCAAATGCTCTATTATTGTGATTTCGGAGTATTGGGCTATTTTATTTTCTTTGTCAATTGCCGAAATACTACCTTTGAATCAGCAAACATACATTTTTCTTAAAATCTAAGGTTAAATTTCATCAGTTCGAAGTTATTATAAACGATTTGAGTTCATTAAGTGGCGGCGCATAAGAGCGCCGTTCTTTTTTTTGGAAAAGTAGGAAAGCGTTTTCTGTCAACAAGCAAAATTGCTAAATTTGTTCAAAACTATTGACAAAAATTGCTTTGATTGATACGCCACTCAATATCTTAAAAAAATTCTGGGGTTATGATGCCTTCCGAACATTGCAAACTGACATTATACAGTCGGTACTCGATGGCAAAGACACCCTGGCGCTGATGCCCACCGGCGGCGGAAAATCTATTTGTTTTCAGGTGCCTGCGCTTTGCCAGGAAGGGATTTGCATTGTGATCTCTCCATTGATTGCATTAATGAAAGACCAGGTTCACAACCTCCGCCAACGCAATATTCCTGCCGCTGCGATTTATTCCGGGATGCATTCCATCGAAATTGACCGTACTTTTGATAATTGCGTGTATGGCAATATTAAGTTGCTTTATTTGTCGCCGGAGCGCTTGGTTACTGATCTTGCTCGTGAGCGCATTTCGCGGATGCACGTGAATCTACTGGCAATAGATGAGGCGCATTGTATCTCGCAATGGGGCTATGATTTTCGGCCGCCATATCTGGAAATTGCGAATATTCGTGAACTCTTGCCCAAAGCGCCGATGCTGGCTTTGACCGCTACGGCCACGCCCGAAGTGGTAGAAGATATTCAGGAAAAATTGCAATTCAAATCCAAGAATGCCTTTCAAAAAAGCTTTGCCCGGAGCAATCTCGCTTATGTCGTATTGAACGAAGAGGGCAAGATGGAAAAATTGCTGGATATTTTAAAAAAGGTTAAGGGATCAGGCGTAGTTTATGTGCGCAATCGCCGTAAAACAAAGGAAATTGCTCAGTTTTTAATACAAAAAGGGATTTCTGCTGATTTCTATCATGCTGGTTTGCAACCGGAAGAGCGCTCGGAAAAACAAGACGCATGGATTGAAAATCAAACGCGTATTATGGTGAGTACCAATGCTTTCGGAATGGGAATTGATAAACCCGATGTGCGGGTAGTGGTACATATGGAGTTGCCTGATAGCCTGGAAGCCTATTTCCAGGAAGCTGGCCGTGCCGGCCGCGATGGTAAAAAATCTTATGCTGTATTATTATATAATCATAATGATCGGCAGAGTTTAGAAAAAAATTATGCACTGGCATTTCCTGAAATTAATGAAATTCGACGCGTATATCATGCTTTGGGAAGTTATTATCAATTGGCGATTGGCGCAGGTGCTGGACTGAGTTATGATTTTGATATGATATCCTTTGGAAAGAATTTTCAGTTAGAGCCCATTAAAACATTACATGCACTTAAAACTTTGGAACAGGCAGGCTGGCTCACGCTTTCGGAGGCAGTGTACACCCCGGCGAGCTTGTTGGTAAAGGTTTCTAAAGAAGAATTATACGATTATCAATTGCGGCATCCGAAGCATGATTTGATTTTGAAAGCTATTTTGCGTTCATATCAGGGGACTTTTAGTCATTTTGTAAATATTCGAGAATCACAATTAGCCTCTTTTCTAAAAATATCGACCGAAGAAGTTATAAAAACATTACATTTATTACATAAAGATAATATTATAGAATATTTACCGCAAAGCGACCAGCCACAGCTTACATTCCTCAGAGATCGTGTAGATTCAAATGATTTGACAATCGACCATCAATTATATGAATTTCGACGCAAGCGCCATTGGGAACGCATTCAAAAAGCCATCGCTTATGCCGAAGAGCCAATTTGCCGGAGCCGCCAATTATTGAATTATTTTGGTGAAAAAAATGATAAAGATTGTGGTATTTGTGATGTGTGCCTTGGCAGAACCAAAGCGGATTTGAGTAATGCGGATTATGATGCTATTAAAAATAAAATTCAAGAAAAACTAAATGAAAAAGTAATAACTTTAGAGCAACTTATGAGCGGATTTTCATCTGTCAGCCATGAAAAAGTATTGCGCGTATTGGAATACCTACTAGATGAAGGCTTTGTGATACAAGAAGGCAGTGCCTTAAAATGGCAATAATAAACTTAAAGCTATGATAAAAAGATTAAAAAATATCAAATGGCAGTATGCCTTAGGCGAATTATTACTTATTTTTCTGGGTATTACGTTGGCAATGGGTTTTAATAATTGGAATGAAGGGCAAAAACAAAAAAGGCTTGAACGGAAAACACTTATAGAAATTCGTAATGGAATTGAAGTTGATTTACAAGATATTAGATCAAATGTAAGCGGCTTCAAAAAACGCACAAAGGCCGGTAAAATGTTATATGTTCATTTAAAGGAGCAATTATCTTTATCTGATTCTTTAAAATTTTATTTACCTTATTTAAAAGGAACGACGCAATTTATAAATAATACGACACCTTATGAAACACTGAAATCAAGAGGGTTTGAGCTAATTCGAAACGATAGCTTGCGCTTGGCGATTATGCATTATTATGATGTATCTCAAGATTGGATTAAAATAGTAGAAGCAGAACATGTAAGTCATTATCAAGAATATGTGAAACCATTCATTCTTAATTACTTTTCACCAGAATCTTTATTGCCTAATGATTACGCATCTATGATGAAAAATAAATCATTAATACCAATGCTTCACTGGTCTTATAGCAATAGCTCTTATATGTTAGAACTCTACGAAGACATTGAGAAAGAAGCAAATAATTTGACTCAAAGAATAGATACGGAATTATTACGTTGGTAATAAAATATTTACTAAAACTTTATTGTTTTGTAATAAAGATGAAAATTTTTAACTAAACCCATATCATTAAATTATGAAAACTCAAACTACTACGATCCTTGTTCGCCCGGCAGCACGCGGTGGAAAATACCTCGGACATGATGCCGCCAATACAAATAATAAAAGCGCGGTTGTTTTAGTATTGAATGCAAAAACGGAAGAAATAATTACTTTTGGCGTTGCAAATGCACCCAATGCTGCAAGCGCAGGCCCGCCCAATCTGATGAATCTCTTGCGTCGGTGCGATCCTTTTGCAACAGATAGCCAAACAGTTCAAGTGCAATTGCAAGTCGAAATCTCAGAACCCACCGATTTTCGTATTCGTGTATTTGGCCCTTTAAAACATCTCGACCAAGCGAGGATAGCGCAAGCGGATATTACGGTTTTGCCTGGAATTAATATTGGAACGCCCTATTCTCCTGATGCACTGATGCCCACTTATCCTGAAGGCGTGGTAGTTGAAATTCCTGGATTGTGCATTAGCAATGTTACACCTCCTCTTGATTGGAAGGCATCGCATCTCACTTGCACGGCTAAGGTAACCATGATGTGTGGTTGCGAAATCCATGATGATCCTATATGGTATTGGCCCAGCACGGATTATTCTATTCAAATGGTGACATATATGCAAAGCGGCGCAGTACATTTTTATCCTTTAGATTATTATAAAAGTAGCAATCCCAATATCGTTAGTTATTTTATAGGGCAATGGCAAAACCAGGCAGCGCCCAATGATTCCATAGTACAGGCTTGGCTTTATGCTTCCGAACCCAAGTTGGGTAATCAAGGAAAATATCAAATTTTTCCTGCGCAATCGATGGAATTATCGCCGGAAATGCAAAAAATGCTTAAAGATACCGGGCTTCCTATTTAATTTTAATTAATAAGATGCCAATTATTATATGTACTGTTACCAACGATCTTTCTTATGATCAACGTATGATTCGCATTTGCACGAGTCTTGCTCATTCTGGATATAAAGTGCTGTTAATCGGGCGTTTACGTAAGAATTCTGTATCATTAATTAATAGGCCATTTCAACAAAAGCGATTAAAATGCTGGTTTGAAAAAGGCAAGTTTTTTTATATTGAATATAATATCCGATTATTTTTTTATTTACTTTTTGTAAAATTTGATGCGATTTGCGCAGTAGATTTGGATACCATTTTACCAGGATTATTAGTGAGTAAAATTCGGCGAAAACCTTGTGTTTATGATGCGCATGAATATTTTACAGAAACGCCGGAAGTTGTGCGTCGCCCAATTATAAAATATATTTGGGAAATGATTGCAAAATTTGCCATTCTGCGTGTGGATATAGCTTATACAGTAGGGGAGGAGCTGGCAAAAGTTTTTGAACAGCGCTATAAAAAGAAATTTTTCGTGATTCGAAATTTACCATTTCGACGAGAAGAAATTGTAAATCCAACTCGAAATATTATATTGTGTCAAGGTGTATTAAATGAGGGGCGTGGTTTGGAACAAGCCATCGAAGCGATGCAAACGCTTGAAAATAGTGAACTTTGGCTGGCTGGCGAGGGCGATTTATCTGCATTTTTGCGACAAAAAGTTATTCATTTACAATTAGAAAATAAAGTAAAATTCTTAGGCTATTTACACCCAAAAGAACTACATGAAATAACATTACAAGCAAAAATTGGACTTAATTTATTGGAAAACAGAGGCTTGAGTTATTATTATTCTTTAGCAAACAAAGCATTTGATTATATTCAGGCGGGCATCCCTTCCATTCATATGAATTTTCCTGAATATTATAAAATTAATGAAAAACATGATGTTTTTTTACTGATCGATGACTTGAATCCTGAAAATATTAAACAAAGTATTCGAGACTTGCTAGAAGATGAAGCTTTGTATAATAAATTGACAAAAAATTGCCTGAAAGCTAAAGAAATCTTTATTTGGGAGAAAGAAGAAAATAAATTAATAGAAATATATAATAATTTACTAAAAGAAAAACATTAGGAAATTTAAAATTTCCTAATGCTTGGTAATCAAGTATTTGACTATTCTTCTTCTTCAAAAATAGCTCTACCGCTCCGATCGATAATCGTCACACCAGCTTGTTGCGTGCCCATCAGCAAAATATCTTGTACATTTACGTGCGGCGGACGCGTGATCGCCCAAAGGATTGCATCGGCTACATCGCTCGCATTCAGGGGTTTAAAATCTTCATAAATCCTGGCTCTTTCGGCGTCGCCATCAAACCGAACCAATGCAAATTCCGTCTCTTCTACGTGACCAGGCGCGACCTGACTCACGCGAATATTGTAGGAATGCAAATCCAGACGCATCCCTTTAGTCAAGGCCTCTACCGCGAATTTGGAGGCACAATACACATTCCCATTCGGATAGACTTCTTTCCCGGCGGTCGAACTGATGTTAATAATGTGACCTTTTCTTCGTTTCACCATCAAGGAAGCCACCACCCGCGTCATATATAACAAACCTTTTACATTCGTATCGATCATCTCTTCCCAATGCTCCAATTTTCCCTCATGAATCGGATGGAAACCTTTGGCTTTTCCGGCATTATTAATCAAAATATCAATAGCTTGCCAATCTTCATTGAGGTTTTCAATGGCTCGTTCTACCTCTTTTACATCTCGAACATCAAAATCAAGTGTTTTAATTTTGATATCATATTCGGACTCCAATGCTTTCTCCAGATCATCCAAACGTTCTTTGCGGCGACCAGTGAGAATCAAGTCAAAACCATTTTCTGCGAATAATGTTGCCGTGGCTCGCCCGATGCCAGAAGTCGCGCCAGTGATCAGCGCAATTTTGCCTTCGCCCGGAAGTTTTTCTTTTGGAGTTTCTAATACTTCTGCTTGCTTTGCCACCTCTTCTTCCTGTGCTTTCAGCATTTCTTCCAACTGTTGGATGCTTTGCTTGAGTGCTTCAATTGTGTCGTGTGCTACTGCCGATTCCGGGTAAGCGGTGATTTTGTATTCAAATGCTTTGTCGTTTTCCGGCGTTTTTAATTCTGGATTGATTTTTATAGCGCGTAGGTAATATTCACGGGCAGTTTCTTTATTGCCCATTTTATGATATAATACCGCCAGATCATAATTCGCAAAAGGATGCTTGGTATTCGCCTTGAGCGTTTTTTCAAAATATTTGATTGCTTTTTTGGGCTTTTCCAATTGCTCTGCCAATAAGCTGGCGTAGCGATATACCGCATCTACATTGGATTCATCGTATTTGGCTGCTTTTTTGAAATATTTAGCAGCTTGCTCCACTTGATCGGGAAACTGCGCAGCAATGACCATGCCCAAGCGATAGTAAGCATCGGCATTTTCATCGTTGATGTCTATTAATTTCTCATAAGAATTTTTTGCCAACAAGAAATCCTGTTTTAATTCTGCCAATTGCCCCATTAATAGCAGTGCATTTTCATTTTCCGGTTCAATTTCTAAGGCAGCGTCTAATTGATTAATGCTTTCGGCTTGATTATCAGTATATTGTGCCAATAAAGCAGCATAAGCGTAACGCAAGTCAAAATTGCCAGGATGAAACGAAATATAATCTGCTAAGGAATTTAAGGACTCTTGTGCGTTACCAGCGCTGGCAACCTCCTGAGCTGTTTCAATCCAGGTTTGAATTTGGGCATCCGTGATTGGCTCTTCTTCCAAGACCTCCGACTCAACTGGCTCATCAGGAATTTCCTGTTCTTGAACTTCTGTAACTATTTCTAAATCAGATTCTTCTGTTGAAGATGTTTCGCTTTCGTCGGGCTGGTTTTCTAGACTAAGTTCTTCCTCTTCAAATTCAAAATGGCTGTTAAAATTCGATTCGGGTTCGGGTTGAGGGATTTCTTCTTCTTCCTCCATTTCTAAAACAGGCACTTCCTCCACTTTTTCTTCCAGAATCGGTTCTTCCAAATCAGCATGGGATGTCGACTTCTGGCTCCATTTCAACCTCTGGCTCGGACACAACAAGCGCAGGTGGCTCGAAAGTAGTTGTTGTAGTAATTGGTGCTAAGGGTTGTAATTCTCTGAAAGCCCTCCAGCCATTGTCATCATTGGTAAAACGGAAAAAATGCTCATAACTATTGGCAATAAAATCAGGATATTCCAGGAAATTCATATTGCGCAACGTCCTCAAAAACTCTCCAATTTCACCCGAAATATCACGCATGACGCGCAAATGCTGATTGAACTTTTCCTCGTCCAATTCGTCATGAAGCTGGCGCTTTTGTTTGCGGAGATCAAGATATTGATCTTGCCAATAATTAATATATTTGTTACTATCACTCACGCGATCAAACTGCGTCGGAACACCTATGGTTTGTCCATTATTATCATCTTTCGTCTGGCCATCTACGATAATTGGCAGTATATCCGAGCCGCGTTCCTGAAGGAATTTTAGCCCACCACTCATGCACTGAGCGGATTTTAAGAAATTATCGCTGATAATCAGCAAAATAGGATTGCGTTTGCCGCGCAACTGAGCGCTGAGGGGGTCTTCACTGGTGGTTCGTTTGCAATAGAAATGTTCAAATGCGTAAGAAGCACGACTAAGTTGTCGTTCAATATCTTCTGCAATTCTAATGTTTTCAATGCAGTACGCTAAAGCTATACTTTTCATGTGTTGGTTCTAAGAATTTTGTTTTTTGGAATTTAAAGTCACTAATAAAATAATCAAGAATTTATTAAATCTTCAAAATTAAGCATTTATAATTCTTCTGCCAGTAATTCCTGGATAAAACTGTCAAATTTTTGCGTAAAAACTGCGTATTCGCTCGTAGCCGGCCCTGAAAAACCGGTATGAATGTGCCGAACTTTATTCTGTCGATCTATGATAATCATGGTTGGAAAAGAAATCACACGATTGAGCATTGGTAAGGCTTTACTCGCTTCGGTTTTGATATTAGAACCTGCATAGAGAATTTCATAATCTATCCCAAAGAATTCCTTGTATTTGCGAATGGCAGCCAACGCCTTGCTTTCGTCTTTGTGGCGCTCAAAAGCAAGTGCGATTAATTCCAGATTTTCATTAGGATTATTTTTTATATAATCCAGCAAAAACTCGGTTTCATCTCTACAATTCGGACACCAGGTGCCCATGATTTGCACAATCTTTATTTTGCTTTGATATTGCGGATCCTCAAGCGTGACCGTTTTACCATCAGGATTTTTAAATGCAAAAGTAAATTGATCGTAGCCTGGATTCAGATAAGTCAATGAATCCGCATTGGCCAAGCGAAATTCTGAGTTTCGTCGAGCCGTCCAGGTCGTGGTATAATGCTTACCCGACCACCAAGTGCCAAATAAAGAGCTATCGGGCTGTATCTTGGCTTCAAATAAATATGCGTGCGAGCCATCGAAGGCGGAAAGATAAAGCTTGTCGCCTTGTATCGTGCCTTCCAGAAAGCGGTGATCTCCGACTTCAGTCATGAAAGTACCACCCAAATCATTGCCTTTTTGCACAAATTCTCCGATTCCTTTTTCCTGGTCTTCCGTTCCAGGTGAAAACGCAACTTCCCAGCGCCCGCTTACATCCATGGCAGGTGTTTCTTTCATTTTGGTGAAGCGATGCGACAAACCTTGACGGGCAACAAATGGAACTCGATAATCTACGTTTCGATTATTTACTACCCATTCACCTTGAATGATATTTTCATGATATATCCCTTTAATATAAGAATCAAATACCGGAAAATTAATTACAATCGTATCTTTTGCAATGCGTTTATCCCTGCCAATCAAGATACTATCTATCCGAATGCGTTCTTCTCCATTTATAATTTCGATGTAAAATTTAGTATCATTTTCATATTTTACTTCAAAAGTAAATGGAAGCTCACCAGAATTAATCTGATCAATCCGATTAGGGATTTCCTCATCATCGGCAGTGCCACCTTGCGCTGCGCTAGCTGCCGCAGGATCCAAGGTGAGAATGGCGCGCCAATAGCCTGGAGCCAAGCCTGTGTAAGGGTTTTCGGCTACAAAACAACCGGAACCAAAGGTTATCGCTGCCATTGCCAATAAGAATAGCATTTTATTTTTCACAAATGTAGAGATCATGTGCTTTAAGTCATTGTTTCAATGTAAATAAAGGCTTTGAGAAGCGCAATTGTTTTTGGATGTAATTAAAAGATAGCCTATTTTCATGGATTCAATCAGGGATTATCCTTTTTCCCCGGCGAAATGATGCTCTTTGTATTTGAATAAAACATTAAAAGTAGTCAAACTGCCATAAATGCGCGTGAGATATTGCTGCAAATTGATTTTATCTTCATCAGTCAGCTTTTCGCTACTGTTAATGCGCTGCTCCATTACACGAAGCCTATCACGTACCATTACGATTTTGTGGAAAAAAGTTTCAATTGGAAGCTCTTTTTCTTTCAAAGAATTATCAGAAGGCCTTAAAATCATCGTTCCTCCTTCCCAGCGATCGCCGAGCGGCACTTCTTCGGAGATGTCGGAAAAGTTGCGCAAAATTTTTATCAAGGATTTCTCTGCTTCACTAAAGGTGACGCTATCTTCTGCCGGTACCGCTTCAATAATGTCCCATTTATCATAATCTCTTCCTACTTGCTTGATGCCGTACAACATAAAACATACTTCATAAGTAGCTTTGTGCAATCGAATGACGACGCCATCGCCGTAAGCGGGGTGCTTTACTCTGGAGCCAATGCCTAATGCTTGATTTCCTGCTGACATTTTTTAATATGTAAAAAATTGTTTATTAAATATTTAGATATACAAAATTTCTTAATTCCCAATTTCTTACCCTACTACCTCAGCTTCTTCCTTATCTTTTGGATAGAAATCTCCTAAATCGCGCGTATGCGGTTTGCCGAGCTTGCCCATACTTTTCGCTACGATCATTGCTACTGTTGCATCGCTGGTCACGTTTGCTGCGGTTCTGCACATATCCAATGGGCGATCCACCGCAAAAATCAAGGCCAAACCGGCTTCTGGAATGCCTGCTTGTCCTAAGACAATCACCAGCATCACCATGCCTGCACTGGGCACTGCTGCTGAGCCAATGGAAGCCAATGTAGCTGTAAGAATAATGCCTAATTGCGCCGAAAGTGACAGTTCCATACCAAAAGTTTGTGCAATGAATACTGCCGCTACAGCCTGATACAAAGCTGTGCCATCCATGTTGACCGTGGCGCCGATAGGCAAGACAAAGCTTGCCACTTCTTCGTCCACGCCGAGATGCTCTTCTGCGCGTTCCATGGTAACAGGCAGTGTTGCGGCGCTCGAACTGGTTGAAAATGCTACCAATTGCGCAGGAGCAATCCCTCTTTGGAAAAAACGATACGATTTACCTGTGAAAATCCGCACCAACGTTGGGTAAAATGCGAATAATAATAATCCAATTCCGAGTAAAACGCAAAGCGCATAACCAATCAATGCTTTGAACAAATCAATACTGGGCGACTCCACAACTAAAGCTGCCAGCAATGCAAAAACGCCAAATGGCGCTGCCAGCATAATAATATCAATCATTTTGAGAATGACTTCATTCAGCCCATCAAAAAAATCCTTGACTGGTTGGGCTTTATTGGCAGGGATAAGAATTAATCCGATTCCAAAAAAGATAACGAAAAAGATGACTTGCAGCATATTGCCATTGCTGGAAGCCGCGCCAAAAATATTGTCAGGAACAATATCCACAATAGCGTCCAGCGGGCCTGCGCTTTTCTGCGCTTCCGCCTGAGCGATACGGGTAGCAGCGTCACCACCATACGACGTCATGAGTTGTTCCTGAGTCTCTTTGGAAATGAGTTTTCCGGGTTGGAAAATATTTACAATAATCAAACCTAAGGACACCGCAAACGCAGTTGTTAAAAGATAAATAGCAACGGTACGGCCACCAATTTTGGAAAGTTTGGAAATATCCTGTAAATCTGAAACACCTTTTACAAGGGAAGCTACGATTAATGGTAAAGCGATGAGTTTCAGGAGATTAATAAAAATAGTACCGAAAGGTTTGATCCAGTCGATCACAATTTTATTCCAACCGATTTGTGCAGCCAGAATGCCAAATAATACTCCGGCAACCATGCCTATCAGAATTTGCCAATGTAAGGCGAGTTTCTTCATGGTAATGATTTTAGAAAATAATGCTTTTTTTGGTAGTTAGAATTTACGAATAGGCAAGCAAATTAGAGAAATTCTTGTAATTGTAGATTGGAAGGAAAAAAATTTATTGAATCGGAAGATTTGTAGATAATCTTAAAAAATGCATTGGAGGATTAAAGAATGTGTAAAACTTTAATCCTCCAGTGATTATGAATTATTTTTCTACCTCAGTCGTTTGTTGTAATCTGTTTTTTGGATAGAAATCGTCCCAGTCTTTCACATGCGGATCGTGTAATTTATCCATGCTTTTTGCGACAAGCATTGAAACCGTTGCATCACTGGTTACATTTGCTACGGTGCGGCACATGTCCAATGGGCGGTCAACCGCAAAAATCAAGGCCAAACCGGCTTCTGGAATGCCTGCTTGTCCCAATACAATGACCAACATCACCATACCTGCGCCTGGTACAGCAGCCGAACCAATCGAAGCCAATAATGCCGTGAGAATGATCCCCAGTTGCGTCCCAAGGGTTAGTTCCATGCCAAATGCTTGTGCAATGAAAACCGCCGCCACTGCTTGATACAAACTGGTGCCATCCATATTGATCGTAGCCCCGATAGGCAATACGAAACTTCCAACTTCTTCATCCACACCGAGGTGTTCTTCTACTCGTTCCATTGTCACCGGCAAGGTAGCTGCGCTCGAACTGGTTGAAAATGCTACCAATTGCGCTGGCGAAATGCCATTGAAAAAGAAGCGATAGTTTTTGCCAGTAAATGTTTTGACCAACAAAGGATAGAATCCAAAAATCAATAATCCAAGCCCAATTAAGACACAAAGCCCATACCCAATGAGCGCCATAAACAAATCAGCACTTGGAGACTCCACAACCAAAGCTGCTAGTAACGCGAAAACGCCAAAAGGCGCGCCAAGCATAATGATATCAATCATTTTTAGAACAACCTCGTTCAATCCATCAAAAAACTCGCGGAGAGGTTTCGCTTTGTCGGCTGGAATAAGAATAATACCGATGCCAAAAAAGATGACGAAGAAAATTACTTGTAGCATATTGCCATTATTAGTAGCCGCACCAAAAATATTATCCGGCACAATATCTACCAGTGGTTGCAGCGGGCCTCGGCCTTTTTGAGCTTCTGCTTGCGCGATTCGACTCGAAGCATCACCGCCGTAGGCTTCCATGAGTTCGGTTTGCGTACTTGGTTCGATCCATTTTCCGGGTTGAATGATATTCACTAAAATTAGACCCAGAATAATCGCAATCGTCGTGGTCATTAAATAAATGCCAATCGTACGCGTCCCCATTTTGGAGAGTTTGGAAATATCCTGCAAATCGGCGATACCTTTTATTAAAGAAGCAACGATCAAAGGAATAGCAATGAGTTTGAGCAGATTAATAAAAATAGTGCCAAAGGGTTTGATCCAATCGCTGACGAATTGATTCCAGTTCAAAGATGCTGCCAGCACACCAAATAGCACACCTGCGCCCATCCCAATCAGTATCTGCCAATGCAGCGCCAGTTTCTTCATATCTGATTTGATTCTTTTGTCCATCGGCAAAATAGAAAAATCCGCCAAAGCGACCAAATATCCTTTGGAGCAATGACTGAAATTGAAAGAAAAATGGGTGAATTTTATTTATTTGAAATAATTTTTTACTCAGATAAAATTTTCTTTTTACTTTATACAAACAATACCAAAACAGAAAGTCGCTAAAATGTCTTTATTTTTGCATCATGAAATTAAAAAATGATTTATTACTGCGCGTTGCAAATGGACAACCAGTAGAGCGACCACCCGTTTGGCTTATGCGCCAAGCGGGCCGTATTTTGCCTGAATACCGCGCTGTTCGTGAAAAGCTGCGCGACTTCAAGGAATTAGTGACGACCCCTGAGCGTGCCGCCGAAGTCACGATTCAGCCGGTAGATATTTTGGGCGTGGATGCTGCCATTATTTTTTCTGATATTCTGGTAATTCCTGAAGCTCTGGGCTTGGATTATCTGATGGAAGAGAAGCGTGGACCTGCTTTTCCAAAAACGATTCAAAATCAAAAAGATATTGATGCCTTACGATCTGATGAAGAGGCTGCTACACATTTGCAATATGTATATGATGCATTGGAAATTACTAAACGAGAACTGAACGGACGAGTGCCACTTATTGGTTTTTGTGGTGCGCCTTGGACGCTGTTGGCGTATATGGTGGAAGGTTCCGGGAGCAAAACTTTTTCTAAAGCTAAGAAATTTCTTTATACACAACCGATTGAATCCCATCGTTTACTGCAAAAAATAACCGATGCTTCGATTGCTTATTTGAAACGACAAATTCAGAGCGGAGTAGATTTGGTGCAGATATTTGATTCCTGGGCGGGCATCTTGAGTCCTGCGCAGTATCAGGAATTTTCAGCTAAATATATTGCACAAATTTGTAATGCCATTACCGAAGCGCCAATTACGATTTTTGCTAAAGGTGCATGGTTTGCTTTGGAAGATTTTGCACAAATGAATTGCAATGTCATCGGCTTGGATTGGAACATGAATCCGACGGAAAGCCGCAGAAGAGTGGGGGAGGACAAAGCTTTGCAGGGCAATCTTGATCCTTGTTGTTTGTATGCTTCCACTGAGCAAATTCGCAAAGAAACAAATGCAATGCTTCAGGCATTTGAAGGCAAGCATATCGCCAATCTTGGGCATGGGGTTTATCCTGATACGCCTTTGGACGGAGTCCGCGCTTTCATTGACACCGTGCAAGCATTCCACTATGAATCCTAAAACTTTTCAGTAAAATGTATCGTTTATCGCTTCTGTGTTTTAATTTTGAATTTTGCTTAGAATATTTTAAGTCTGGCACGTTTTCAAAATGCGCCAGACTTTCATACAATAATCAATAATAATATGGGTTGGTTCAGACGACTCAGAGAAGGAATCCAAACAGCGACCAGAAACAAGAAAGAGGCACCCGAAGGCTTGTGGTATCAGTGTAAGGAGTGTAAAGAGACTTCAACCATGAAGGAATTGAAAGAAAATTTCTTCAAGTGTCCCAGTTGCAATTATCACGTTCGTATCAGCTCTAGAGATTACTTTTCCTTGCTGTTCGATGGAAGTTATGATGAGTTTTTTGGCAATCTCCGAGCCAAAGATATGCTTGGTTTTAGCGATTTAAAGCCTTATCCAAAGCGACTGGAAGAAACCATCAAAAAAACAAGATTGAGCGAAGCCATGACTGTGGCTAAAGGTAAAGTGAATAAAAGACCTTTGGTGGTGGCGGCGATGGACTTCAATTTTATCGGCGGCTCGATGGGTTCAGTCGTGGGTGAAAAAATTTCACTGGCCATTGACCATTGTCTGGAACATCGTATTCCGCTTATCATTATTTCCAAATCCGGCGGTGCACGCATGATGGAAGCCGCATTTTCATTGATGCAAATGGCAAAAACGGCAGCGAAACTGACACTTTTGGCAAGAGCAGGCATTCCTTATTTTTCGATGCTCACCGACCCGACTACCGGCGGAGTCACTGCTTCCTATGCGATGCTGGGCGATATTAATTTTGCTGAACCCAAAGCACTGATTGGTTTTGCCGGGCCGCGAGTTATTCGGGAAACGATCAAACGCGATCTGCCGGAAGGCTTCCAAACCGCGGAATTTTTGTTAGAAAGTGGTTTTCTCGATAATGTAGTGGATAGAAAGGATTTGAAGGAATATATTTCGGATTTACTTTATTTGTTTGATGAGAAAAATCGTGTCTTGACGACGGATATGGATGGTTTGTAAAAGTTTGAAGATCAATAATTTAAAAATTGAGAAAAATCAAAATATAACTATGAGAATCATATCCATCTTCTTACTATCCCTTCTTTTATTTTCCTGCAATCCGCGAACAACAGGTTCGCTGCCGACTACCGATCAGTTGCCAAAAGTAGATGCCGAAGCTAATCTGCAAAAACTCGGAATCAACCTGCCGAAACCCTCGTCACCAGTGGCAAATTATGTGAACGCTGTGCGCACGGGCAACTTGATTTTCCTGGCTGGCAAAGGACCGCTCAAGGATGATGGCACTTATATCACAGGAAAAGTGGGAAAAGATTTGAATGAACGTCAGGGATACGAAGCGGCTAGATTGGTGGGAATCAATCAATTAGCTGCCCTAAAAGCTGAAATTGGCGATTTGAATAAAGTAAAACGTATCGTGAAAGTGCTGGGTATGGTGAATTGCACCGACAATTTTACCAACCAACCTGAGGTGGTGAATGGCTTTTCAGACTTGATGGTGGCGGTATTTGGGGAGCGCGGCAAACACGCTCGCTCGGCAGTGGGAATGTCCTCTTTGCCCAGAAACATTGCAGTAGAAGTGGAATTGATTGTGGAAGTAGAATAAGATTTTGTCCATAAATTGCTTTTTCAAAGGATTTTGAGCAGTTGCGTTCAACCAAACCCCTCCTTCATTTGCTTACCTTTGTGTGAAGCATTGTAGAACCTACAAAATTTAATCTTATGATTTCGGAAGAGACCATGCTTTCCTCTCAGGATTTGATACAACTCGAAGAGCGGTACGGCGCACATAATTATCATCCATTGCCGGTGGTGCTTGCAAAAGGGCGAGGTGTATTTGTTTGGGATGTGGAAGATAAACAATATTATGATTTTTTATCGGCATATTCTGCTGTAAATCAAGGGCATTGTCATCCTCGAATTATCAAAGCTTTGGTGGAGCAAGCTGGGAAATTGACGCTAACCTCACGCGCATTTTATAATGATATCTTAGGTCGTTTTGAAAAATACATCACCGAATACTTTGGTTATGATCGCGTATTGCCCATGAATACTGGCGTAGAGGGCGGGGAAACCGCAATCAAGCTGGCACGGAAATGGGGTTATGTGAATAAAGGAATTCCTGTAAATCAAGCAAAAATTGTGTTCGTAACGGGTAATTTCTGGGGACGTACGCTGGCTGCGATTTCTGCTTCTACCGATTCTAAAAGCACCAAGGATTTTGGGCCTTATATGCCGGGCTATAAAATTGTACCTTATAATGATCTGCCTGCTTTGGAAGAAGCTTTGCAAGACCCAACGGTGGCGGGCTTTATGGTAGAACCGATTCAGGGAGAAGCGGGCGTCGTCGTTCCTGATGATCATTATTTACCTGGAGCTTATAAATTATGTAAAGAATATAATGTTTTATTTATAGCCGATGAAATCCAGACAGGGCTTGGGCGCACGGGAAAATTATTATGTTGTGATTATCATAATTTTAAACCCGATATTTTAATTCTCGGCAAAGCTTTATCTGGTGGAACGTACCCAGTATCGGCGATTTTGGCAAACGATGAAATTATGCTCAATCTTCATCCTGGCGAACATGGCTCCACTTATGGCGGCAATCCTTTGGCTTGTGCCGTAGGAATGGAAGCTTTGGAAGTGTTGAAAAATGAGCAATTGGCTGAAAATGCTTTTCATCTTGGAAATATTTTCCGAGAGCGAATGCAGCAAAATCTAGTGGACAAAACGAAGATAGTGACCTCAGTGCGTGGCAAAGGCTTATTGAATGCTGTTGTTGTGAATGATAGCGAAGACGGCGACTTGGCTTGGAATATCTGTTTGAAAATGGCAGAAAATGCCTTGTTGGCGAAGCCCACACACGGCAATATCATTCGATTTGCGCCGCCGCTGGTAATGACCGAGGCACAACTACACGAATGTTGTGACATTATAGAACAAACGGTTTTGACATTTGAAGTTTAATGTTTGGAAGTTTGGTGTTTGGATATTTGTAAATCCGGCATCTGACATCTAGTATCTGACATCTTGAAAATGAATTTTATCATCTACGATCTGGAGGCAACTTGTTGGCAAGGACGACCACCCTCTCTGGTGCAGGAAATTATTGAAATTGGAGCGGTTCGGCTCAATAACTACGGCGAAGTAGAAGGCACTTTCAACAGTTTTATTCGACCTAAGATGCACCCGAGGCTTTCCGCTTTTTGTCAGGAACTGACAACTATTCGGCAGATTGATATTGATCGGGCGCCTAATTTTCCAGATGTAATTGAAGATTTTCAGGATTGGGCCGAGGTTTTTGATGAAGATTACCTGCTTTGCTCCTGGGGCGGTTTCGATAAAACAATGCTGATTCAGGATTGCCAACTCCACGATATGGATTACGATTGGGTAGAGCCGCATATCAATTTGAAAGAACAATATAGGGAAATCAAGCGTTTGCGGCAATCGAAAGGCTTAAAATCAGTGGTAAATGCGGAAGGTTTTGAGTTTACAGGCACGCACCATCGCGGCATTGACGATGCAGAAAATCTGGCGCGGGTTTTTGCAAAATATTTGGATGAGTGGCGGTATTGAGTTGGGTGATGGGGTGATCGGGTGAAAAGAGAGCCGCCCGGGAGACTTTTATTAAAACAAAGAGCCTCAGCCAACTATACAATAATAGAAAAGCAGTTTAGAAATAATTCAGCTCAACGGGATGGGTCGGCAGTTTTTTGATATGTATGCACAAGAGCCGAATGTGGCGTGTAAGATTGGGATTCTGTTTTAGCAACGCATGACTTTGATTGAATCCCGAAAATAAAACAATCACAGTAAAATCACATCCAATATTTAGTTTCAACTTATTTAAGTTTATTGTTTGCTAAACTTTTTTGTAATCCGCTCCCTATTCTTCAATTGTGTTGAAAATATTTTTCGTTCGGTTGCAGCGGATCATTATTATGCAAAGGCTTGGTTTGAGCATTCAAAAGCGACGCAAAATCTATTGAAATAAGAATAAGTATAATTTTACTCATCACCAATTTAGTTTTTATATTCAAAATGTTAAAAATCAGTAAAATATCGTTTTGCTTTTAAATGTAATATAAAAGAAATCCGCCGAAAAGTTACCAATTCATCAACCTAAACTTTTGAGTTGCAGTCTCCATTTTTCAGCATAACTTGTATATTAGCGCAGGTAAGTGTCTTTTCTAAAATAGCAAAATAATTAAACCTATGTATATTCAAAAATCCGGCATTTTATTATTCTTTTTATTGAGCATTCTCTTTTGTCATACAGCTCATAATCAGAGTATTACAAATAATATGAAGCTTTGGTATAATCAACCGGCTGCAAAATGGGAAGAAGCACTTCCTGTCGGCAATGGCAGGTTGGGTGCCATGATTTTTGGAGCTCCAGAGCAAGAGCATTTACAATTGAATGAAGAAACCGTTTGGGCTGGCGGCCCTAATAATAATATCAACCCTGAGACTGGAAAAGCCATCCCCGAAATCAGAAAACTGTTATCAGAAGGTAAATATGTAGAAGCCCAGCAATTAGCAAATAATAAAGTAAAATCGCTTAATGATGGAATGCCCTATCAGCCTGTTGGTGATTTAATGATTCAATTTCCTGATCATCAAAACTTTACAAATTATTATCGAGAATTAGATATTGCAAATGCTGTCGCTTCCGTTCGTTATGAAGTAAATAATATTCAATACAAACGGGAAATATTTACGTCATTTACCGATCAAGTTATAATTGTACGGCTTACTGCAAATAAACCCGGCAGTATTTCTTGTAATTTATCTTTACAAAGTCCTCAAAAACAGCACGCTGTCAAAGCAACATCCGATAAACTTTTCCTTACAGGCGTTACCGGGGATCATGAAGGGCAAAAAGGGATGATAAAATTTGAAACGCAAGTACTGCCTATTTTAAAGGGCGGAACGCTGAGTAATAATGAAAATCGGTTAATAATTAAAAACGCAGACGAAGTAATAATTTATCTTTCCATTGCAACGAATTTTAATAATTATAAAGATATAAGCGGTAACCAGAGCGAGCGCGCTGCGAGTTATTTACAAAATATAACTAAAAAAGATTATTCCACTTTATTAAATACACATCAAGACTATTATAAAAAATATTTTGATCGAGTAAAATTTGATCTTGGGATAACCGATGCCATAAAACTCCCTACTGATCAGCGTTTGGCGCAATTTGCTACTGGATATGACCCTCAATTAGCGGCACTTTATTTTCAATTTGGGCGGTATTTATTGATTTCCGGCTCACAACCGGGTGGGCAGCCTACGACATTGCAAGGCATTTGGAATGATAAAGTAAGCCCTCCCTGGGATAGTAAATATACAATTAATATTAATGCAGAAATGAATTACTGGCCCGCCGAAGTTACAAATTTGAGCGAATTGCATGATCCTTTATTTAAAATGTTACAAGATTTATCACAAACTGGTAAAGAAAGTGCGCAAAAAACCTACGGCGCTAAGGGATGGGTCACGCATCATAATACAGATTTGTGGCGGATGACCGACCCTGTGGATGGGGCTCGTTCCTGGGGTATGTGGCCAATGGGCGGTGCATGGCTGAGCCAACATATATGGTATCATTATATATTTACAGGTGATGTAAAATTTTTAGAAAAATATTATCCTGTTTTAAAAGGTGCAAGCGATTTTTTTATAGACGTATTACAAAAAGAATCTGAGCATAATTGGTTAATTGTCAGCCCTTCTGTCTCGCCAGAAAATGATTATATTAAAGATAAAAATGTTGCTATCACTGCCGGTGCTACGATGGATAACCAATTGGTTTATGATTTATTTTCCAACACGATTCGTGCAGCGGAGATATTAAAAAAAGATGCAGATTATCAGGTTTTATTGCAACAAAAACGCACGCAATTAGCGCCCATGCAAATCGGTCAGCATAGCCAATTGCAGGAATGGATGCAGGATTGGGACGATCCCGGGGATAAGCATCGCCACGTTTCGCATTTATATGGCTTGTATCCTTCCAATCAAATTTCACCTTATCGCACGCCGGAATTATTTGAAGCAGCGCGTAACTCCTTGAATTACAGAGGTGATGTATCAACCGGTTGGTCGATGGGTTGGAAAGTTTGTCTCTGGTCGCGCTTTTTGGATGGCAATCATGCTTATAAATTGTTGACCGATCAATTATCTCCTGCGGCTGTTCCAGGAAAGCAAGGGGGCGGTACGTATAATAATTTATTTGATGCACACCCCCCATTTCAAATTGATGGCAATTACGGTTGCACGGCAGGTATCGCAGAAATGTTTGTACAAAGCCATGACGGTGCAATTCATATTTTACCGGCTTTGCCCGATGTTTGGAAAAAAGGAAAAATCAGTGGACTGAAGGCCCGAGGCGGTTTTGAGGTAGATATGGAATGGGAAAATGGGAATGTAACAAAACTCATAATCAAATCAAATTTAGGAGGGAATTGCAGACTCCGCTTACCTAATACACTGAAAGCCAAAGGTGTAAAATTAAAAGCTGCAATTGGTAATAATTCCAATCCATTTTATGAAATACCGATGATTAAACAGGCGCTTATTTCACCGAAGGCACAGCTGAAAGGCTTGAATTTAAAGGAAACTTTGGTTTTTGATTTTAAAACAAAAGCGGGAAAAACTTATAGTTTCGTGCAATAATAAATAGTTCTTACAAAATTTAATAGGTCGTCAAATTCCATTATATTAGTCGATAAAAATGGCATGAGTACTTATTTTTAAGTACTTTAATTGCAAATGTTATTATTATGACAATGTATAACTATTCCCAGGAACCAGAAAGCATCACTGTTCAGGAAGGATATCATCAATTGATTATTACTTATCGATGGTATAAACTTAATTATTTTCTCACCTTGATCCAGGGTATTCTCTGTTTAGCCGCTTTTATACAACTATTTATAGAATCCATTGCCGACCGTCCAATTCTGGAAGATGTAAAAAATCCTATCATTGCAACATTCATAGTAATGATTATGATAGCAGGCGGGATTTATTTTATTTACATAGGTCTTGCTAAATTGTTGAATAAAACAACAATCGAAGTAAATCCAAAGGAAATTCTTGTCCGGATCAGACCTCTTCACTGGAAAGGTCAAAAAGACATCGTTCGAGCCGCGGTTCAGCAATTTTTCATAGAAAGGAAAACAAAGCGCTACAAAGGACACATCACCTATACATATGATGTACATTTTATTACTCATTCAGGTAATTATTACACATTAATCGAAGGACTAAATTATAATGAAGAAGCGCAGTTCATTGAGCAAAAAATTGAACGTTATTTAGGTATTGAAAATCAGCCAGTGTCAATGGATCAAACGCATGAAGAATCAAATGCTGAAAAATACTTTGGAGGGTAAAAAATCAAAAAGGATAACCAGAAGTTATAATTATGATAAGAATTTATAAAATTAAAAGCCCTGCTGATGAAAAGATATTGTTTGACGCTCGATTTGAAGGATGACCCACAATTAATTGAGGAATATGAGCGCTATCATCAACAAATTCCTGAATCTATCGCGCAAAGCATACAAGAAGCAGGGATTATAGATTTACAAATCTTTCGCTTGGGTACCCGAATGTGCATGATCATGGAAACCAATGATGACTTTTCTTTTGAACGAAAAGCAGCAATGGATGCTGCTAATCCGGCGGTGCAAGAATGGGAAACTTTGATGTGGCAATTTCAATCACCTCTACCACAAGCAAAATCAGGCGAAAAATGGCTTTTAATGGATAAAATTTTTCAATTATCCTGATTAAATAATTATAAAACCATATAATAAGCAAAAGGCTAATGCCTCATAATCAAATCATTAGCCTTTTGTAACTTATTTAAAATAATTTTATGCTGCTATTTCTGGTGTATCGATCAAAGCAATGGCCGCGTCGATCTCTGCTTGCGTAATTTCGTGCTTTTGTAAATTGCCGGAAAGATAATTTTCATAAGCCGCCAGGTCAAAATTACCATGACCACATAAATGAATCAGGATTGTTTCCGATTTGCCTTCTCGTTTGCAGCGCTCCACTTCCTGAAGGGCTGTAGCAATAGCGTGATTGGTCTCTGGCGCAGGAATAATGCCTTCGGCTTTCGCAAAAAGAACCCCCGCTTCAAAGCATTCCAATTGATCATGTGCACGCGCTTCTATCAATTTATCTTTTAATAACTGACTCACAATCACGCCTGCTCCGTGATACCGCAAGCCGCCTGCATGAATGGGTGCAGGCACAAAGGTATGCCCCAACGTGTACATTGGCAGCAAAGGCGTCATGCCGACAGTATCTCCAAAATCATAACGAAAAACACCTTTCGTAAGCTTGGGGCAAGAGGCGGGCTCACTTGCAATACAACGAATTTTTTTACCTTCCTCCAAATTTAATCGCAAGAATGGAAAACTAATCCCGGCAAAATTAGAGCCTCCACCAAAAGGCGCAACCACTACATCCGGCAAGTCCCCGGCTTTTTCCATTTGAACAACGGCTTCCTGACCAATTACCGTTTGATGCATCAAAACATGATTGAGTACACTGCCCAAGGCATATTTTGTTTCGTCGTCGGTTGCAGCGCGCTCCACCGCTTCCGAAATAGCGATGCCAAGGCTACCGGGCGAATTGGGATTTTTGGAAAGGATTTTTTTACCGGCTTCGGTCAAATTGGTGGGCGAAGCATATACTTTTGCGCCCCAGGTGTTCATCATAATCTTGCGATAAGGCTTCTGCTGATAGCTGATTTTCACCATATATACCTCACATTCAATCCCAAACAAATTACAAGCAAAACTCAATGCACTACCCCACTGCCCCGCGCCCGTCTCTGTAGTGATGCGTTTTACACCTTCTTGTTTATTATAATATGCTTGAGCGACGGCAGTATTTGGCTTATGTGAACCAGAAGGGCTTACTCCTTCGTATTTATAATAAATCTTCGCAGGGCTATCTAAGATTTTTTCCAAATTATAAGCGCGAAACATCGGCGTAGGACGCCAGAGCGCATATACATCGCGGATTTCGTCGGGTATTTCCACCCATTTTTCGGTGCTTACTTCTTGCTTGATCAATTCCATTGGGAATAGCGGCGCAAGTGCTTCCGGGCCAATGGGCTGGAGCGTACCAGGATGCAATGGGGGCAAGGGCTTATTGGGCATATCATGTACGATATTATACCAATGCGTAGGGATTTCTTTTTCAGCTAGTAAGATTTTACGATTTTTCATAAAGCTTTGTTTTTATTTGAAGTGGTAAGGAGATTATTTTTCTAAGGCATTTATAAAAATAATACGTATAAAATCTTGGAATTGAGCGTCAAATTTGCGAAAAATTTGGCTTTTAAAGCAAAAGAAAAGTACAGAAATTTTCTTTTGCAAATTAACATGACAATATGCACACTTTTCCGCAACTTTGCGGTTACGACCTTAATTAAACCCTGGTATAATGAATCTTAATTTTTTTGCAGCAGGCATGGATGATGTGGAGTTGATCTTGAAGATGCAACAAGATTTCTACGCTATTGATGATTATAATTTCAATCGGGACGCCGCCAAAGAAGCGCTCCGCATTTTTCTTAATAATTCAAACTACGGCAAGATTTGGCTCATCATGGGAAATGGGCAAAACGTTGGCTATGTGGCACTTACACTTGGGTTTAGTTTTGAATTTAAAGGTCGAGATGCTTTCCTGGATGAATTATATGTATTGCCTGAATACCGCAGCAATGGCATTGGTACCAAAACGGTAGAATTTGTTGCCGAAAAAGCAAAGGAAATGGGCGTGAAGGCGATCCATCTGGAAGTTGAAATACATAACGAGGCGGGTAGAGCGCTCTATCGCAGTTTCGATTTTCAAGATCATAATCGGGTTTTGATGACGCGCTGGCTGGTGTAAGTAATTAATCATTGAAAACTTACCATTTACCATGCGCTAATAATTTGAATATCAATTATTTAAGCTAAGCAAAAGCTATTTCTTTTTAAGAACACTTACTTAATATTAATAATTCTCTATATTTATTACAATTTATTAATTTCTTGTTTCAAATATTATATCTTTATGATTTTTATTTCTAAAAGCTTTAATATCTTTATATGCTTCAAAGCCAAAAGCCGATATTGATAATAAAATCATAATAATACCAAAAAGCCACAGCCCCAAAAACAGACCAATTCCGATATGGAGCGAAATAATACCCAATAACCAGAATACACGAAGACGGGGAATCCACATTCCAATACAGTATCCTGTCTCAATAAGCATTGTAAACCAGCTTAATATGATTGGTATAAAAGGATAATTGGAAAGCCAGGTGAGATCAAATTGCCGGAAATCAGGTTGAACTAAAGAACGCCAAAGCACATTCCCATTCCACCAGTCCGCCGCCAGCATTTTTTCATAGCCTGCCGATAAATACACCAGGCACATATGCACCTGCAGCACGCGTATCGAAAGCGTCACACCCCAGGTTGGCAAAGCATCTACACGTCCCAGTTTTAGGTCTAATGAATAAGCTTTATTAGTCGGCATCAAGATTAAATAAAATAATGCTATATGTAAAAAAATATCTACTCCATAAACAAAAGTAGGAATGGTGCTCATTATAATATAATGACAAAACCAGGTCAAAAACGCCCAAATTCTGGTGTACCAGCCTATTAATAATCCAAAGGCAAATATTACATACAGCCAGAAAAAAGTCATAACAGATTGTGACTCAGATAGCCCCAAAACAGCATGAAATACTTTATAAACATATTCCATATGAATATTCCATGTGGTATTCAATGCCCTTGAAATCTCCCACTGAATCCAGGCATCTTTACCAAAAAAGGCTAACCAATCAGGATACCAAATCAAAGCTTGTATAATGGTGAAAGCAGCAATCAAAATTCTAAATATACCAAGAGGCTTTGGCGAAAGAGGCGCGTTCCAGAAGGAAATAAAACGATTTTTTAATGCTGCAAAGCGAAAATCATTCATGCTCTTTTATCAACTTATCGTAAAACAAATGTGGTGGTATAAAATTCTACGGTATCTACGGGCGCTTCAGGCTTATAATCCTTTATTTTAGGGTAATGAATACTGCGCATCGTATAATCGATTCGCCATGCATTTTCATGGATATTCAACATTCGGGCGGCCAGGGAGCGGGCGCATAAATCCTGAAAAACGGAATCGCTGGCAGTATGATGTTTGAAGCCATAAAATCTATTTAAAGATTCTTGATTGGAAGTATAAAAATTAAAGCCTTTCAGGGTTGTATATTCATTTACAATATCCCCATCTTGATGAACATTTATTTTTAGCTCCGAGCTTTTTCCTACATCCGGTGAAAAAAATCCATACTGCCAAATGGAGTAATTGATACTACAAATAAAGGCCAATGGCTTTTCCCACCAACCTTTATGAACGATTGAATCCAGCCCGTGAAATATTACAATTGTAATAGTAAGTAAATGCAAAAAAGCTAAAGTGTAAATAACTTTTTTCATAAGTTAATATATAAAGATGAGGATATATGATATACATCATACATCCTCGATTGCAAGAAATTTCTTTTGTTTAAAGGGATCAACGTTTGTACTTCGCCATAATCTTGTTGAGCTGGGCTACTTTTTGCTTACCTAAAACACTCACAAGATCGGAACTACCGACTGCCAGGACGTAAATCACATCTTTTCCTTCTACTACAAAAACAATATAGCCTGCTGCTTCGGCAGGGTTAGTCACTTTCCTTACTTGCTCAAGGTCTTCCATTTTTACAGATCGTTTTCCTACTACCGTTTTTTCATTATTAAATTGCAAACGGTACTTGGACTGGTCAACACCCTTGAAAATGGCAGTAATCGCTTTTTGGTCGGCTGCCGAAATCTTCACAGAGTCGAGCGCTGCTGCTTTTGTCCTCTGTGCAAGGGCATTTTGTGGTGTACAAAGTAGCAATACAATAAATAATCCCAGGATTTTCAATAAGGTGAGCTTCATGGTGTTCAATTTTTGGGTTATAAAATTAATAACCGACAAGGTTACAGAATTTTCAGCTGAAAACAAATAAATTTACCTGAAAATTAATTGTAAAAACTTGAAAACCAAGAATTTTTAAGCTCATTAAGGGATAAAATGGAATTTTCAGAACAATCTTATTGTCAAATTTCTGTCTTAAAAACGAAAAACTTTGCTTATGAAAAGGTTCTCCTTTCTTGCCATTTTAATTTGTCTGGCTTCTCTGAATTTTGCGCAAAACAAATTCGACCTTGTTATTAAAAATGCTAGAATCATTGATGGCTCTGGCAATCCCTGGTACAACGGTGATGTCGGCATCCGCAAAGGTAAAATTACGCAAATCGGGAATTTAGATATTAAAAAAGCTAAACAAGTAATTGATGCTCAAGGACAGATAGTTGCGCCGGGTTTTATCGATGTACACGCGCACGTAGAAGGCAGCATTCAGCAAATTCCTACGGCGGATAATTTTTTATTTGACGGTGTAACGACTTTGGTTACCGGCAATTGCGGTGGCTCGGAAGTAGATTTAAAGGTATTTTATAAAAATTTAGAACAAAATGGTATTTCCCTGAATGTAACTTCGCTCGTTGGACACAACAGTGTACGCCGAGAAGCGATGGGCAGCGATAATCGAGAGCCAACCGCCACTGAGCTTGAAAAAATGCGCACGCTAGTGGCGCAAGCCATGCGCGATGGCGCTGTGGGTCTGTCAACTGGTCTGATTTATGTGCCGGGAACATTTGCAAAAACCGACGAAATCGTAGAATTGGCAAAGGTTGCAGCCGAATTTGGCGGCGTGTATGCTTCGCATATTCGCAACGAAGATGACAAAGTGTTCAACGCGATTGCGGAAGCAGTAGAGATTGGAAAGCAAGCAAAACTTCCGGTGGAGATTTCGCATTTTAAAATTACTGGCAAAAATGAATGGGGCAAGTCCACGAGCATGATCGAGCAAATACTGCAATACCGAGCGGAAGGCATCGATGTAACAGTCGATCAATATCCTTACACTGCGAGTAGCACGGGGCTGGATGTGCTGTTGCCAACGTGGTGCTTAGCAGGAGGTTATGATTCTTTAAATGTGCGCTTGGCAAATCCAACCATCAAAGCTCAAATTGTAAGCGAAATGCACCAATTGCTTGCAAAGACTGGCTTTGGCAATTACAGTTACTCCGTCGTAGCCAATTGCAATTGGGAACCCAATTATAATGGTAAAAACATTTCAGAGATCAATATTTCCAGAGGAAATGCCGCTTCGATTGACAATGAAATTGAAACAATCCTTGAAATGATGCAGCACAAAACTCGGATTCAAATGATTTATCATAAAATGGGCGAAGAAGATGTGCAACGCATTATGCAATTCCCTTATGCGATGATTGCTTCCGATGCCGGTATTCCTGCTTTTGGACGCGGAGCGCCGCATCCACGCGCCTATGGTACGAATTCGCGTGTGTTGGGCCACTATAGCCGCGACTTGGGCATCCTACGATTGGAAGATGCCATTCGCAAAATGACTTCGCTACCGGCCAAGCGTTTTAATCTGCATGATCGTGGCTTGATCGCACCCGGTATGGCTGCCGATATTGTTATTTTTGATCCGAATACGATTGCAGACAAAGCGACGTTTGAAAATTCGCACGCTTATGCAGAAGGCATGAGCTATGTATTAGTGAATGGAAAACCAGTCATTGAAAAGGGAACGCATAATCAAGCAAAGCCCGGTAAAACCTTGAAAGGCCCTGGTTTCAAGAAGAAAGCAAAAAAATCTGTGCCAAAACCATAATTGGTGACTTGGTGACGAGGTGAAAGAATGCTATAATAAGTATAATAATTTTCTTAGTGTATTATAATGTATGAAAGTAATCCTCACGATTGTGTTGCTTATTCTGTCCAATGCATTTATGACCTTCGCATGGTACGGGCATTTAAAGTTCAAAGAAATGGAATGGTCGAAAAACCTCGGTTTATTTAGCATCATCCTTATCAGTTGGGGCATCGCTTTTTTTGAATATTGCCTGCAAGTACCTGCCAATCGGATCGGTTATAAAATGTATGGTGGCCCATTCAGTTTGATGCAATTAAAAGTAATGCAAGAAGTTATCACATTGGTAGTCTTTTTAATTTTTTCGCTTTTATTATTCAAAAATGAAACTTTCCGCTGGAATCATTTAGTAGGAATGATATTTATTGTATTAGCGGTATATTTTATTTTTAAAAAATGAACTACATTTTACACAACTATCATGGTCTCTAATTCATTTACTTTTTCTAATAACCAGGCTTTATTAAAAATAGCACCGGCTTTAATAATATCTTCTTGAAGTTTTACTAATTGTTTATGTAATTTTTCATCCGTTTCGTAGCCAAGCTTGGCGCGGATTTGTGCTGTGCGGCGTGTAAATTTAAACAAATTATGATGCCCTTCTCGATTCGAATCAGCCAATAACTTATTGCGTCGCAAATAAAGCGAAAAAGATTGCGCCAACGAAATAAGTGCATCATATTCTTCCAGGTCATAATATGTTCTTAATAATAATGCTTTAGCCCCCAAGCTATAACGCAAATCACTATATTCTACTTGTAGCAAGAGTTGCAACACTTCATTAAATTCCTGCATCGCGTAATGATAAGATGCGCGGTTGAATCGATACGCATTTTCCTGAGCTTCGGGCGATAAATCTTTTTTATAATTTTCAATAAAATCTTTTACCCAATCCATTTCATTTAGTCGAATGCCTACCGTTATGATATTTTTATAATGCCATTCTGATAAATAGCCATCTTCAATAAGCAGGCCCTGCACCAATTGTGCTTGATATAATTTGAAAATTTCCTGCAAAAATTGCCCTTCTCCCCGATTAATTTGTTGGATACAATAATTTTGTAAATAATTATAAATATATACTAATTCCGTATTTGAAAATCTGTATTCATAGTTTTGAAGTGCGTCCAGAACTGAATAATAATAAGCTTTTTCGTTGGAAGTACTCATTTTATATAATGAATAATAAATCAAAATAAGTGGCTCTCTGGCATATTCCGATGCGTTCGCCTGCACCTCCTCTACCACTGTTTCCAGCATTCTTGCAGAATAATCGACATTCAATATCCTGCGACGAACCTGCATTTCACAAGCATCCCGAAGTTTTTCCAGAATGTAAAAAGCATCCAAATTATTTTGCTTTCTTTGAATATTATGATCCATTTTACGTCGCTCGATCTGATTATAATATAAATCGGCTTCCGCTGCGAGGCGATATTCCTGATAATAATGGGTATAATCCCTTTTTTCTACTTCTGCTAAATATTGTTCTGTTTTTTGTAATATTTTTTCATATAATTTATATTGCTTTTTCAGACGCAAAGCCCGCAGTAGCCGCTCTTGCTGTTCGGTCGTTCCTTGCTGGAGTTGTTCTTGCGCCAAAAAATCTTCTAATAAACGCATCGTATAAGCAAAAACTAACGCAAGTCGGCTCTGATCATGGGCTTCACCGGGGTATAAATGCTGAAATAAAACCTCCCGTTGGCAATGTTGCAGATCAAAATTGGGAAATATTTCGCTCAAGTAGTCCGTCAATGCTCGTACTTCCTCGTGTTTATTGAAATATGGCGAGAAAACATATTCTTTGAAACGGGTCATTTCTCTTCGACTAAACCCGGCGAGCAAGCGAATTAATTTATTGTTTTTCATATCCCTCAAATAATGGAGATGGTTTTTAATTGCAAATATCTAAAAAACAGTATTTTGTAAAAATTTATTCTCAAAAAAATCCAAATATTGTTCAAATAAGTATTTTCTTTATAAGAAAAATCAAGACATTTTTGTAAGGTGAGAATTTACCAAAAACAAATGCTGCTAATATGTGCTTAATCTCAAAACCGATCTTTACAATCTATTTTATTCTCGGATTAATAGCAACCATTTTTGCACAGGAAAACGATAGAACCTGTATCAATTTCAGTGAGAATATTGAGCAAGGCATTTATGGCACAGCCAATGGATTGATGCCCGGCGATACGCTTTTCACAGACAAAAGTGTGATTATTAGCCTGCAATCTTTTCTCTATTTCGACAGCACGACCGCTTTTATTAATGCGACCATTAGCGATGATCCTATCTTTAGCGGCGATACTTCTGGCTTGGTTGAAGGCGATTACATTTTTCCCAGCAATATCAATTTGCTTTTTGATTTTAGGCAAGTCCCGCGCCCTGTGATTGAAGTTTGTTTCAATTTTATTGACGGTGGAGGTGAAGAAAACATTGCGGTGAATGGACAAAATATTGAGGTTTTAAATAATTTAATTGAGATAGACAGCGCAGAAATCGCTCCCGGCGTGTTCGCCAGCCTTACCTTATCCGAAGCCTTTGATTTTCCGGCGGGTACGTTATGCTTGAAAGGAAATATTGAAACATTATTAATTGGTGGTCAAGAGTTTGTGTTAGATAATGTATGTTTCCGAATGGAAGACGAAGAAGAGCGCGAATGCGACAGTGTCCGCGATTTAGATGCCTGGGTAGTGCAATGCAATCCTGATTCTTCTTTTAATCTTAAAATAAAATTTTTCTCTGATTTTCCAGAAACCGATTCTTTTTTAGTGCGCTTTCGAGGCGACACTTTAGGCTATTTTAAAATAGGTGATATTCCAATTATCATAGAAGACTTACCTAGTAATGGTGGATTTGATCTGGATAGCGTGGAAGTTTGTCTTCAAACTGATACCACCGGATTCGATTGCTGCAAGACTGTATCATTTATGCTGCCGCCCAATTGTTTTGATGATGGAGGTAATGATACTTGCGAATTAGGCGATATTCAAATAGATGATCTGGAGTGCATCAGCGATAATAGATACCGCGTGACGATTGATTTTGATCACGATGGCACCGGCGATCGCTTTAAACTCACTACGCTCGGAGGTTTTCAGGAAACCTATCGTTATGCTGACCTACCTATTCGCATTGCACTGCCAAGAACCAGACATGGCCATGATTGGATTAAGATTTATGATAAAGAAAACCCGGAATGTTTTACCAAATTAGAAATAGAATTGCCCTGCGAATCTGAAGGTGAATGCAACTTATCTAATGGGCGCATCGATGGTTTGGAATGTATTGCTGACAATAAATATCGCGTAACGATCAACTTTGATCATAATAATACGGGTGAAACTTTCAAATTGAAAACCAGCACTGGATTCCAGGAAACCTATCGTTATGATGCTTTGCCAATTCGTATTGCGCTGCCAAGACCCCATAATGGACAAGAGGAAATAAAGATATTTGATAATCGCAATCCCAATTGCTATACAAAAATCGAGTTTGAGCTGCCTTGCTCAATGGAAGATGACACATGCTCCCTCTCCGATATCCACCTCGACAATCTTGAATGCATCAGTGATGAAAAGTATCGTGTAACGATTGATTTTGACCATGGAAACACTGGAGATTTCTTCCGGCTCAAAACCAGAGGCGGTTTTGAGGGAGCTTTTTCTTATAGCCAACTACCGCTGCGCATTGCACTGCCAATTACAGAAGATGGTGTAGATGAAATCAAAATCTGCGACAAGCGCAACGACGACTGCTGCACTTCGATTGAGTTTGAACTGCCTTGCGGCGGAAATGGAAACGATGATTGCAATATTAGCAATTTAAGTGCACAACCAATTGATTGTAATAGCAATACGTTTTCACTTAAAATCTCATTTGACGCGGCGGAAACCAGTAGCCTGGGGTACTTTATTTTTGTAGATGGTCAGATTTTTGGGCCGTTTAGTTTTGAAGAAACAACTCAGGAAGTTGGACCTTTTTTTACGGATGAGGGCGCTATTTATGATATTTTGATTTTGGATATTGCCAATCCGGCGTGTTACGGATATACTGAAATTACAGGTATAGATTGTAGCGATGAAAATGATTCTTGCGGTGATATTGCTGATTTAATAGTAGAAGTAGGCGAATGTAATTCCGATAGTACTTTCAATCTTGCGTTGAACTTTGATTATCAAGGCGAATCGGTGGATTCTTTCTTTGTAAGCTTCCGAGGTGATACGCTTGGTCATTTTGCAATAGATAGCTTGCCAGTTCTATTAGAAAATCTGCCAGGTGATGATGAACCGCATTCAGAAAGTCTCAAGGTTTGCCTGCAAGATACCAGCGATAATGCTTGTTGTCGAGAAATTTTCTTTACACTGCCTAATTGTAGTAGCTTTTCTGAAGACACTTGTCGAATTTTTAATCTGAATGCAGAAGCGCTCGAATGCGATTCGATGGGTGGATTTAAAGTCAAACTTACCTTTGAAAGCGAACATGGCGATAGCACAGGCTTCAAAATTTTTGGAAATGGCGAAGAATATGGTGTGTTTAGCTACGATCAAGACTCCATTATTCTTGGGCCTTTCACAGGTGATAGTGCGACGGTGTATGAATTCATATTCCAGGATTTAGCAAATCCTGATTGTAAAAATGAAATCACGATCGGGCCAATCGCTTGTACCGTGCAGATTTGGCCGGGTGACGCCAATGACAACAACCGCGCTGATCACTTTGACCTGCTTAATATTGGTATCGCTTTTGGTAAAAGAGGCCCTGCTCGCTCCGTTCCTGGCAACCAATGGCAAGGATTCGAAGTATTAGCCTGGGAATTAAATTTTGCCGATGGCGTTAATTATGCTAATGCCGATAGCAATGGCGATGGTGTAGTGAATGCTGAAGATAAAGAGGCTATTGAACTCAATTATGGGCAAACGAATGGTCCGGTGCAGCCGATAACAGCGCTTCCGGGCAATGATCTCGATCCCTCCATTTTCGTTGACTTGCCTGATAATTCGGGTTTGCCAGAAGGCTTGCCATTCACAGTGCCGGTTGTACTCGGATCTGATGACAATTTTGTAGAAGATATTTACGGTTTAGCATTTACAATTGAATTTGATCCCACCATCATCGACCCTTCCAGCATTGAGGTAGAATACCTCAAAAGCTGGTTGGGGGACGAAAACGTCAATCTGATTACTTTCGACCGTGTCGAACAGGATTCGGGCAGAATTCATATTGCAATTTCGCGTACCAATCAAACCAGTGTATCAGGATTTGGAGCAATCGCGCTCATCAGCGGTATCATTGATGATATTGCAGGTAGAATCAGCAGCGAAGTAGAAATCAAAAAAGTGCAGGCGATTAAACTTAATCAAGAGCGAATTCCATTGCAGACGCCCGTGCAAAGCTTCCAGTTGAAAAGCAATAGAGAAACGGATAGCAAGCTTGATCTTCGCCTGGCAATGCGCATCATTCCAAACCCCGCTGTCAGTGAAGTGCAAGTGTACAATCGCTACAACGTACCGATTCATTCATTACAATTATTAGACGCCAGCGGCCGTCCTTTGGGCGATCTTGTGCGCAATACCGACCGAATTTCGCTTGAGGGTTTACCTCAAGGTGTTTATATGCTTCGTATTGAAATAGGTGAATATGTCATCTACGAACGGGTGGTAAAAATGTAATTTTCATTATCCCAAACAGTAGGCACAGAGGTTGTCGCAGAGAGAGCGACAGCCTTTTTTATTTATATGATTTCTGTTCTTAAAAGAAAACCTCGACCAATTGTCTGCTATTGGCTGAATGCAATATGAATTTCCTTTGCGAAATAATCTGATTTACATAGATTTATTTGGGCATTTCCATAAAAGTGCTTTTTTTGCTTTGCAACAAACTATTTCCCGACTACGTTTTCTATTCATTCAGATTTAAAAAGTGACATCCTATGAGGCGATTTTTCTTACCCCTTTTACTGATTGGTGTGTTGATTGCATCTTGTACCTACACACAGAAAATCCGCGATGGCAAAACCGCTTTCGAGCAGAAGCAATATTCGGTAGCAGTAAAAATGCTGCAAAAAGAATACGATAAAGCCAAAACCCGCGTAGAACGTGGCAAGCTGGCGCTTTTAATCGGTGAATCATATAAAGAATTAAATAAAAGTGAAGAGTCCATCCGCTGGTATCAAATTGCTTATGACAATCAAGCAGGCGTAGATGCGCTCAAGGAAAAAGCTTACGCGCTCAAGCGTGGCGAGCAGTACAAAGAGGCCATGCAGGCATTCAAAGAATTGGGTATCGAAATTGGCAGTCCTTATGAATATCGACGAGAGATCAATGCTTGTGAAATAGCTCAAGGCTGGAAAGACGCATTGCAATATGCAGAATATCGCGTGGATTTGATGGAATTTAATACAAAAGACGCTGATTATGCCCCTGTATTATATAAAGATAATAATTTAGTATTCACTTCTGATCGCAGCACCAGCACGGGCGAAGAAGTGTATAATTGGACAGGCAATAAATTCTCGGATTTATTTTTGGTAGATCTAAGTTCTAATAATGTAAAACCATTTGATTTACAACTAAATACAGAGAATAACGAAGGAACTGCTGTCTTTAATAAGGCTTTTACAGAAATGTATTTTACGCGTTGTTTTGGCGGTAAAAGAGAAGATGCTTTTTGCAAAATTATGGTCAGTGAATGGCAAAACGGTACATGGTCAGCTCCGCGTGTGCTGGATTTTGTACAACCCAATATCAATTATGGGCATCCAAGCATTTCTGCAGATGGCAAAGAATTATATTTTGCTTGCAATAGCCTTGATGGATGGGGCGGGTACGATATTTACGTGTCAGAACGCAGCCTCGAAGGATGGGGTGAACCCAAGATTCTGAGCCGCAGCATCAATACCATTGGCAATGAGAAATTTCCTTATATCGATGGCGATACCTTATATTTCTCTTCTGACTTCCATCCTGGCATGGGTGGCTTGGACATTTTTCGCACCTACAAAATGGGTAACGGCAACTGGGCGCCGCCTTTCAACTTGAAACCGCCGATCAATTCTGGTGGCGATGATTTTGGTTTTGTCGTTGATTATCAAGCTAAAACATCTAATGAAATATTACAAATCGGCTATTTTACTTCCACGCGGATGGATGGACTCGGCAATGATGATATTTACCAGTTTGAGAAAATTATTCCGCCGCCAAAGCCAGTCGTGCAAATACCAGAACAACCTAAACAGGTAGAAGCCAAAATGATTTTGGATGTGTATGTATTAGAAAAAATTTATGAAGACCCCAGCAATCCCAACAGCCGAGTGTTAGGCAGAAAGCCTTTGCCGGAAGCAAAAATAGAAATGCAAGTTGGCAAAGAAACGAAAACATTCTCGACTGCGGGCGAGGAACCTGTCACAATCGAATTAAATGAAAATTTAGATTATAACTTCCTGGCTTCCAAGGAGAACTATCTGAATAATATCGCAAAATTCACAACAAAAGGCATCGGTAAAGATCCGAACAATCCTGTGCAACACTTTGAAGTAGAAATCGTATTAGATAAAATATTGCTTGACAAAGAAATACGTTTAGAAAATATTTATTATGACTTGGATAAATGGGATATTAGGGATGATGCCAAACCTACACTTGATGCCTTAGCTGAAAGTTTGGGTCTCAATCCCCAAATCCGCATTCAGTTATCTTCGCATACTGACTGCCGCGCCAGTGATACCTACAATGAAACGCTTTCGCAAAGACGCGCCCAATCAGCAGTGGATTATTTGATTTCAAAAGGTATCGATGCCAGCCGTCTTGTAGCTAAAGGTTATGGCGAAACCCAGCCGGAAGTCAGCTGTATTTGTACGCGTTGTTCTGAAGAAGAGCATCAACAAAATCGGCGCACCACATTCAAGATCATTGAATAGCCTTCATTCCTATCAAATCTGAATAATTTTAAGGATATTTTAGCATTACGCCCATCGGAAGAATGGGCGTTTTTTTTAAACTTTGCTGCGAACAATTATTTAAAAGCAAAATGAAAAAACGTTTACTACTGTTTAGCGCCTCTTTTACCGTGCTATTTTTATTAAATAATGCCTGTAATTCTAATCGTCTTTCAAAGACCAATCCTACAGAATTAGAAATTGGAGGTGAAGCCGGAGCATTGATCAACCAATACATGGACCAACAAGCGCAGGAAATGCAAGAAAATCTGGAAGGCGTGAGCGTGGCCCGTGTTGCCGAAAGTATTGTCCTTACTTTTGATTCCGGTTTGTTGTTTGATGTCGGTTCTTATCAATTGCGCAATGAAATTCGGGATAATCTGGTCAAATTGACAAAAATCTTTGATAAATATGATGATACAGAAATCGTTATTGAAGGGCATACCGATGATCGAGGAACAGAGGATTACAATATGACGCTTTCCGAAAATCGCGCTAAATCTGTTTATAATCAATTGGTTCGGCAAGGCGTGTCAAGCAGTCGCTGCGCGGTGATTGGTTTTGGCGAAAGCGATCCTGTCGCTGATAACAATACATTGGAGGGGCGCCAGCAAAATCGCAGGGTAGAGATTATTATTTTTGCAGATAAAAACCTGAAAAAAGCGGCTAAGAAAGGTGAATTGCCGAAGGTCTGATCGCTATTTTTCTAAAATCAATTTTTCCGAATAGATGCTCCGACCATTGGCATAAGCATTTAGCCAATAGAGACCAGAGGGTTGATTTTTCAAATCGATCAATAATTTAGTTTGTTGTATTGAGCCTGCTTGTTGTTGCATCACGCGTTGGCCTAAAGCATTCCACACTTCCAATTTTATATCTAAGGCTTCTGGTAAGTCCACTTCCATCCATACTTCGCCAGTACTTGGATTAGGATAAATCTTGACTTGATAAAAACCAATCGTCTCATTATCACCTACTAACGTAGCATCTTCTGCAATAATGCAATTATTATTATCCGTCACAGTCACGCTATAATCCCCACTTTGGGGTATAAGAATTTGCTGTGTCGTTTCACCTGTATTCCAAAGATAAGTATAATCAGGGACGCCTCCGCTTGCAATTGCCGAAGCAATGTTTCCTTCTTCAAAAGTCATATCCAGTTGTAATTGAGGTGGTTCGGTTATTTCAAAAGTAGCCGTTTTAAAGCATTGATTTGCATCTCGCACCGAAAGTTTATAAATGCCGGCTCTGACTCCCGATAAATTGGACGTGTCTTCGAGAAACAAGCTACCCCGATATTCCCAGACGTATTCGTAAGGCCCTGTACCCCCGCTGACCTGTACCTCAATGGAACCAGTCGTATCACCATAACACAAAATATTATTCGGTTTACCAATAATTGTAATATCAGAATCGGGCTGATCCACAATAATGGGTGGGAAGATCACACGACAAGTATCGGCATCAGTTACTGTAAGCGTATAGGCCCCCGCAGCCACATTGGAAACATCTTCTGTTATACGATTATTGCTCCAACGATATTGATACGGCGGCGCGCCACCCTGAATCGTGACATTAATTGCGCCATTCGTGCTATTTCGACAACTCGCGTCCAAAACACTTGGAGGTTGAGCAAATCGAATCAATTCATTATTGTTTACGACCTGTCGCTGCCAAATGGTATCCTGACATCCCCTCGAATCTGTGACATAGCCAGTGTAAGTTCCATTTGGCACACCTGTCAAATCCTCTTTCGTTCCTACTTGTGTGCCATTTTGGTTCACCCACTGGCAAGCATAAGGCTGCGCCCCGCCATAAGTGGACGCAAAAATTGCTCCATCAGCACTGCTAAAACAGTTGGGTTCATTGGTTTTATCAAAAATAAAAGAAAGTTGTGTCGGTTGCGTAATGGCTTTTTTGGGTGTGACGACGACACATCCACTGCCCACATCTGTAATCGTCACGCTATAATCCGAATCTTGAGGCAAGCCTGTGATAGTCGCTTCCCGCAAATTGTTTGTAATAATTTCATTATTACTAAAATGAAAAATGAAAGGTGCTGTACCTCCCGAAATCCTCACTGTCATTTCGCCATCATCCGCACCAAAACAAGTAATATCTTTCACAAAAAAAGTATCAATAGTCAAAGCTTTACCCGCATCGCGCAATTTGATAGAAGGAATCAATTCCGTACAGGCATTGGCATCGCGCACCAGCAATTCATATTCGCCAGGAGGAAGATTCGTCACGACCGAATCAGTCGCGCCCGTGCTCCAAATATATTCATACGGCGCACGCCCACCTTTGGTGACGGCTCGTATTTCATTGGAAAAAGCTTCATCGCATTCGTCGCTCGTCTCGATGATAATTTCGGTGATAAGTTCAGCGGGTTCTATGAGTCGAAAAGTCGTATCAATCGGGCATTGATTGGCATCCAAAACAACCAAGCGGTAATCGCCAGCTGAAAGGTTAAAAATATCGTCCGGTGTCTCGCCTGTTCCTACCCAATCGTAATCATAAGGTGCAGTACCACCTTCTACTGCCACTTCAATAAATCCAGTGGAATCGCCAGCGCAAGTGATTTGTCCAAAGGCTTCCACTTTTAAATCCAAAGGCTCAGGATTCACAATTTTAATTGTGTCTGACACAAATATGCAACCTCGAGAATCGCTTAATGACAAGACATAATCGCCCGTACTCAGATCCATCAGGTCTTGAGTGGTACTGCCATTGCTCCAATTGTAAAACACAGGCGGCGTACCTGCACTAAAGAAATTGACTTCAATAGCGCCATCGGTACTTTGAAAACAACTCGGTTGAAAAGGGGTAATATTCAGATCAAAAACCTGTGGCGCATTCACTACAATACTCGTATCAAATAGACAGCCTTCCGCGTCTTCAACGGTAACAGCGTACATCCCAACTCCAACATTACTAAGATTTTGCGTCACATCGCCCCGACTCCAGGTATAAGCAAAAGGAGCATTACCAGTGGGTTGCAAATTAATAGAACCATCACTACGACCAATACATTCAGGTTGAATAATATTGATAGCCACAGCAATCGGAGATGCTGCGTTAAGATCAATTTCTAAAGAGTCTCCAAAACAACCATTTGCATCGGTCAAGGTGACAGTGTAAGTTCCTACTTCAAGATTTGATATGGTACTTCCTATGGTGCCCGTATTCCATACAAAAGTATAAGGTGCAGTGCCCCCGCTAGCTGCGGCTTCTAACATACCTGTATTATCGCCAGTACATTGAGGCGCAACTTGATTAGCAATACTCAATCGTAAGAGATCGGGTTGTGTGATTGGGACATTCAAAACTTGTTGGCAGCCCTTAAAATCTGTGACCGTAACGCTATAATTACCTGCTTTTAAATTTGCTAATACGGGAGCAATACTTCCAGTATTCCAAAAATAACGATATGGAGGCGTACCGCCATTTGCTATGACTTTGACAAAACCATCACTATTATCAAAACATGTAATATTACTTAAAGAATCTATATTAATCATTAATGGTGAAGGTGCTTGTAAATCAATCGTTTCAGTCAATTGACAATTATTAGCATCTGTTAAAGTAAGATGATAAACCCCGGCATTCAAATTATCTAAATCCTCCCGACGAGAACCCGTATTCCATAAAAAATTATATGCTTTTTTGCCTCCAAAAATGCTTAGTTCAATCATCCCGTCGGTAGCATTGGAGCAAGAAGGCGCAGTGAGTTTTTCTACAATCGTTAAAGCCTCTGGTTCCTGGACTTCCAGACCTTCCAATATGGTTTCGCAAGCGCCATCGGTAATGGTAACAGCATAGACCCCTCCGGGAATATTTTGAATAGCCGAAGTCGTAGCACCTGTACTCCACAAATACTGAGGGTTAACGCCGGTTACATTCAATGTAATGCTACCATCAGAAGCACCTGCACAACTTACATCTCTTATATTGGGAGTACGAACGATAGCCGCCGGGCCGTTAACAAACACTTGCCTTAGAAAAAACTCGCAAGCTTGCTCCGAGTTATCAGTAATTGTAATACGATAAGCGCCTTGCGGCAAATTACTAATTGTATAAGCTCCCAGAATCCCATCAATACTGCCCGATGCACCATTGGTGCTGCTCCATTCATAACGAAATGGGCTTTGTCCGGCGAGCGGTGTGACAGTGATGCTTCCATTATTGCCAGTGCAAGTAGTTGCATTGGCCGTAGAAACCCGCACAGAATCAATGCTATTCGTCGAAGTGACTTCTACGCTGTCAGTTGTTACACATTCACCAGCATCGGTCACCGTAATCGAGTATTTATTAACAGCGCCAGCTATATTTCCAGCATTTATTATAATATCAGTATCATTTTCACCGGTACTCCAAAGATAAGTGTAATTACCACCGCCTCCCGAAGCATTAACAATCATGCGCTCAGTGCTTTCCAGGCACAAGGAAAAAGCTTTTGAAGGTACGAAAGTCAATTTTGGTGCAGGTTTTGCAAAAACGGACACACTTTGTTCATCTTTACATCCCTCAGGTGTAGTCGCTAAATAATAATAAGTAGTCGTCTCCGTTGGACTAACCATCGTAGATGCTAAAAGATTGGTATCATTTGCTGGAGAAGCGGAGTGAAAAGTAATAAACGCGCCAGTAAAATTGGCATCTTCAATCGTTAGGCTAGCCAGATCAAATGGTTCCCCAGGGCAAACTTCTGGTGTAAAATTATGACTAATATTTGGATTGGGATTCACCACAATAACAGCCTCAGAGCGCGTGGTTGAGCCACAAATAAAATCAGTTTCTTGAGCGTAAAATCGATGCACAACAGGCACAGGGCTATTATTTAAAGGTAATTCCGGAAAAAAGCAAGTGCCTGCTCCTACTACATCTGCACCATCAAGAGAAGTGTACCAAAAAATCGGTCGCCCGGCAGTGGGCACTGCACAAATTACAGCCGCGCCACCCGAACAGATCGTATCATTTGTCACTACAGGCGGCGGCAGTACATTTTCATCGGCATTGCCGTTGCAATTATTATCGATGCCATCGCAAGCAATTTCGGTAGCATTTGGATGAATATTCGGGTCATTATCATTGCAATCGCCACCAATTAAAGTATAACCGAAAGGAATATCATTTAAACAACTGAGAATAAATTGATTTTGATCGCCAAAGCCATCAGCGTCTGCATCTGCATAAAACGGTGTATCTGGCGCGCCCAAATCTTCCGAACCAAAAAATACAATATTATCCAAAGCAATATCTCCTCTCGACCCATTGCCACCAATGCCTGCAAAACGAAAGCGCACGATCGCATCATCTGCGAATTGATTCAAAGAAAGGTAAACTTTGTTCCATTGATTGCCCTGATCACCAGTCCTTTCCCACATCGTTGACCAGGTAGCCCCGCCATCTATCGAAGCTTGCAACCGAAGCTTGCCGATATTCGTACCCCACATATGATAATTAAAAGATAAATGACAAGTATCTGAGCCTTGTTTGTCAATTCGGATACAATTTGACAGTAAATATCCTTCTTTCCCATTATTACAAGCCGCACCTGACGCTTCCAGATAGACATATTTGCCGCCGCCATTTACATCGCCAGTCGGCCCAGTCCCTGCCGTTGGCGTACTTCCTTGATGTACCAACCAATCGAAGCCATCACCTGATGCGTTACGCCAAATTCCAGGAAAATCGCAAACGGCGCCACAAGAAGTGGCACATGACGAATAACTATCAAAACGTTCTACAATCGTTTGTGGTGGTGGCAAGCAGCCAGTGCGAACGGTGACTGGACAAGAATTTTCTGAAAAACTCGAACTGATCGGGCAGCGCCTACGAATATAAATTTCGTATTCGGTATCGGGTTGTAATCCTTGCAAATTGTGCGGTGCGCATGCATTGGCGAAAGCCACCAGACCTTGACCAGGGTTTTCATCTGTTCCAGGGGTAAACCCGGGAGGTCCATATTCTATTACCATTGGCGTGCAGCCATCGGGCGTCCAGTCCAGGCGTACCGTGGTAGTATCAACTCCCAAGACGCTGACACTGGAAACTGGCAGACAAGAAGTAGATTCAAATACCAACTCAACAAATTCAAGCGTTCCAGTATCATCTGCTGCGTCATCGCATATTTGCAAAAACCATTGCCCATTAGGATTTGTGACACCATCGTTGAATAAAAAGAAACTTTCCTGCGGCTGATAAATTCCATCCAAAAACGGCGCCTGCCCTTGCGTAATAGACTGACAGGCTGCAACCGAAAAAATCATAGGCGCCCCACAAGCAATAGCATTAGGATTGCCGTAATTGTCATCGCCACCGCCATTATCAAAAGAAAGTTTCACCGTTTTTCCACTTGGCGATACCAAACTAATATCAAGATCACCAGACCAGGGATGCTGAATAATCAAACGCACTTCTTTCAAATAAGAATTTACACCCAAAACTGCACTTGGCGAGCCTGTTACATTGATAGCAAAGCGATCGGGTTGATAAAACACACCGCCTTCGGGGCAGTTATTATCTGTGATAGGAAGGTTCAATCCGCAAGCAGACGGGTTCGTTAATATTGCATTTTGCGCCAATAAAAACTGGGGTAAACACAGATAGCAGAAAGCAATTGAAGTGCAAATCAGCCAGTTTTTCATATGGTGTAGTTTAAGGGAAATGGCGTTATTTAATCGACTCACGTATGATAGTTGCTACGCAAGCGTGTTACTGGCGTAAAAATAATACAATCTCTGCCAGTGTTGAAAGATAGAAGGAAAGGATTTTTGCTAATGATAGCAATTTATGGGAATGCGTAGCTCCGATTGCCAATCGGAGCTACTAAATAACCACATTGATCATACGCCCCGGCACTACAATCACTTTCTTTACATTTTGTCCCTCAATCCATTTTTGAATGGCTTCGATTTCCAATGCTGCTTTTTCCAATTGCTCTTTGGTGGAACTCGCTGGAAATGTGACCGTTGCGCGCAACTTACCATTGATGCTCACCGGATAATTAATCTCATCCTCCACCAAATATTCTTCATTATGAACAGGATATTGTCCATTCTTGTGAAGGCTGCCTTCGTGACCCAATTGATGCCATAATTCCTCCGCCAAATGCGGCGCAAAGGGTGCAATTAATATCACCAAAGGCTCTAATATTACACGCTTATTACATTTTAAATCTTTTAATTCATTTGTTGCTACCATAAAGGCACTTACACAAGTATTAAACGAGAATCGCTCAATATCCTCATTTACTTTCTTTATAGCGGTATGTAATGTTTTTAATTCTTGTTTAGTCGGGGCATCATTATTTACATTAAAATTGCCATTATTATCATAAAACAAGCCCCAAAACTTGCGCAAAAAGCGATTCACACCATCGATCCCTGAAGTATTCCAAGGCTTCGCCACTTCAATCGGCCCCAAAAACATTTCATACATACGGAAGCAGTCGGCGCCATATTTGTCAACGATATCGTCGGGATTGACGACATTATATTTAGATTTGGACATTTTAACTTCGAATTACCTTGCTTTTTATTATGGAAACTCTGTAAAATTTACACTTTTCATCTTTGTAATAGCCATTACATTATTCTGCTTAAATTGTTCCTTTTGTAAATAAGACAACGTGTCAAATCTTAGCAAAGGTGAATCACTTACTTGTAAAGCTCTTCAAATTTATCTAAACCTTACAAACGATCTTTATCATCTGCATAATGAATCGGATCGTGGATTTCCCGAACAGCAGATGCGTTTCCTTCCGATTTTTTAAAATTTTCATCAATAATGATACCCCTGTATCATCCCTTGATTAATCAATTTCTTCGCATATTCCTCCTCCGGCACTAAGCCCAAATCATACATAAATTTATTCCAAAAGCGACTGTACAACAAGTGCCCTACTGCATGCTCCGGTCCGCCTACGTACAAATCCACCTGCCGCCAGTAATTGACAGCCTCCTGGCTACAAAATTCATCCTCATTCTGCGGATCCATGTAGCGATAAAAATACCAGGAAGAGCCAGCCCAGCCGGGCATGGTACTCAATTCTAGGGATAATTGGTTTTGGGGCATTCCCCTTGTGGGGATATTTCCAATCCTCGGCGCGTCCCAATGGCGGCTCCCCCGTTTCTGTCGGCAAATATTTATCCACCTGCGGCAATACCAAAGGTAATTCCGATTCTTCGATCAAATAAGGCACATCATCTTTCCAATACACCGGTACCGGCTCACCCCAGTAACGCTGGCGACTAAATACCGCATTGCGAATCCTATATTGAATTTTCCCTTTACCTAATCCTTTCTCTTCCAGCCATTTAATCAACGTTGGCACGGCTTCTTCATAGGTCATGCCATTTATCATACCGGAATTAATATATTTACCTTCTTTTGTTGCATCCGCCGCTTCTTCGATATTTTTTGCGCATCCAAAATGGGAATAATTGGCAAATTGAAATGTGTTGCGAAATTCCAGTCGCGCTGGTCGCCGCTGGGCACCGCCATCACTGCGCCGGTGCCGTAGCCCGCCAACACATAATCCGCAATCCAAATGGGGATTTTTTCATTATTGAATGGATTAATTGCGTAACTACCTGTGAATGCGCCTGTTATCTTTTTTTCTGCCTGCCGATCTACTTCCGAGCGCGAAGCCGTCCACTTTTGGTATTTTTCAATTTCATCCTCGTGTTCTGGCGTCGTCAAAGACGCAACGTATTCATGTTCAGGCGCTAAGACCATAAAGGTCGCGCCATAAATCGTATCTACTCTGGTGGTGAAAACTTCGATGTCCACGCTCCCTAAATCCCCCCAAGGGGGACTTCCTGCTGATTCCCTCTTGGGGGGTAAGGGGGCTCTAAACTTCACCGAAGCGCCCTGCGAACGCCCAATCCAGTTGGTTTGCTGATCTTTTATGGACTCGGGCCAATCGACCGTTTTCAAACCTTCCAATAACCTATCAGCATAAGCTGTAATACGCATCGCCCACTGTTTCATCAACTTACGCTCTATCGGGTAGCCGCCGCGCTCGGAAACGCCATCTTTCACTTCGTCATTTGACAGCACCGTACCCAATGCCGGACACCAGTTTACGTAAGATTCTTCCGGGAAAGTCAGTCGATATTTCAATAATAGCAATTGCTGCTCTTTTTCGCTCATCGCATTCCATTCAGCAGCAGTAAATGTAGGCGTATCTTCATCACAAACCGCCTTTACATTTTTATTACCATCCGCACTAAATATTTTTATCAAATCATTGATAGGCAAGGCTTTATTCGCATCATTATCATAATAATGATTAAATAATTGCATAAAAATCCATTGCGTCCATTTATAAAATTTTGGATCGGACGTACGTACTTCCCGGCTCCAGTCGTAGCTGAAACCCAGATTTTCCAATTGCCGACGGAAGGTATTAATATTATTTTCCGTTGTAATAGCAGGATGTTGCCCGGTGCTAATAGCGTATTGCTCAGCAGGCAAGCCAAAAGAATCGTAACCCATCGGATGTAGTACATGAAAGCCTTTCAGACGCTTGTACCGCGAAAAAATATCGGTTGCAATATAACCCAGCGGGTGCCCCACGTGCAAGCCCGCCCCGGAAGGATAAGGAAACATATCCAACACATAATATTTGGGTTTGTCGCTGGTATTTTCTATTTTGTACACCTCGTGGTCGTCCCAGTACTGTTTCCACTTTTTCTCAATGTCGCGGGGATTGTATTCCATAAGACCTTTATGAATTTGATAAAAATGCTAATTTGAATAATTACTACTTTTAGCCGTAAAAAAGTTCCACAACGCCTAAATTTCGGGCGTTTTAAAACAAGTTGCGAAATTATAGAAAATACCCCAAAAAGAAGCATTATATGAATTCTTAACGTTTTTAAAAAAAAGAAGTTATGAAAGTCATCCTCTGTTCCTTTTTTGCAATTGCTGTATCTATTTGTTGCTTTGGTCAACAGCCCCCACCAATTGATGTAGAGCAAAACCTACGCGCCTTGGGCAATTTGACACCGCTATCTGCCGGTGCCATCGGTTTTGATAATCGTTATGAAGGTATCAAAGGAACGCCATTCTTATTTGAAGACTGGGTCACAGGCAATATTCAGTTTGTAAAACAGGACACCTTTTCAACGTCTGTAAAATTGAACGTTGATTTAATAACTCAAACGATTACCGTACAATTGCGCGACGGTTCTCTGGGTGAAATCACTGCTGCTTACGTTCAAGCAATAAAAATATCGGATCCCATTTTTCCGCGTAAAATGCGCAACTATATTGTTGTCCGCGAAGGTGATATAGAAGGATTGAAAAGTGTGCGCCCCAAGTTTTATGAGGCATTGTACAAAGGAGAGTTTATGTTTCTAAAATCCATCCAGAAGAAATTTCGCAAAGCCGATTACGCTGGCGCGTACTCTGCTGACCGCCGTTATGATGAGTTTTTGACCGAAGAAGTGTATTGGCTGAAATCACCCAAAAGTGCTTATGAAAAAGTAACCCCAAAACGCAAGGATATTCTGAAAACCTTGTCAGCCTACGAAGGCGAAATCGAAAAAATTATTAAAGAGAAAAAGCTTGGACTGAATAATGAAGAAGATATTAGTAAAATGCTGGAATTTTTAGAAGCTTCTCAACGTTAATAAAAGTGACAAACTAAGTTTTATTGGCTATTTTTGTCACTACTTTAACCAAACAAAAACTATGAAAAGCTTAATCAAACTGGCAATCCTGCTCATCATCGGTATTTTGGTGTATAATTATTTCTTTGGTTCTCAGGAAGAAAAGGAAACCTCCAAAAAAATCTTCGGTGAAGTACGCGATCTGGGTAAAGCTACCTGGGATTTATTGCGTTCTGAAAAGCAAAAATTTAATGATGGGAAATACGATGAAGCGGTAGATAAAGTGGGTGGACTATTAGACAAACTGCGCGGTCACGCTGAAACCATTGAAAATAATAAAGATTTGATCGCTCGCATCAATGAGTTGGAGCAAGATCGAAAGGCATTAGAACGTGACATTAATACCCCGCCCGCTTATGGCGTATCGGAGGCACAACGCAAAGAAGAGCTGAAGCGTGAATCGGATCAACTGCTCCGAGAAATCGAAGCCCTGATGAAAGAAATGGAACAACGATAATTGCTTGATGTACACTCAATTGTAATTATTGAGCCGCCTTGAGCAAAGCTGCTTTGGCGTAGCCGATTTTATTTTTGTATGTTACTTTCCACCAGAATTTATTGGTCTTTTCAAGTACTTTTACTTGATTGCCAGGCACAAAGCGCAGGAGTACGTGCGTGGTGTGGTCAGGCCCTTCTCGCAAGCTGGTGGCATCTGTAAGTAAGTAAGTGGAAGTGGCATTGCCATGATTTAGCTCCTCTGTTACAGGAGCGTCCTTTTTTGTAGGTTTGATATTGAGGGGCTTATTTTTCTTATCTTCAAAATCAGAAACACTAATCGATTGACTTACAATTGAATGTGCATTTCTATTTGGATTCATTTGTTTTATCGCTTCTATTTTGCAATTGACTGCACTTTGTAATTCAGCATCCAAAAGCAAGGCTTGATCCAAGAATTCTAAAGCTTCCTCCGGTTTTCCCTGCATCAGCAAAGCACAACCTTTGGCAGAAATGGCATAAGCATGGCTTGGTTTGATACGAATGGCTTCTTCAAAATCGAGGATGGCGTCGTCGTATTGTCCTAATAAAAACTTACATGTAGCCCGATTGTAGTAGGCTTCCGCGTGTTCTTCCCATTTTAATGATTGATCGTAATCATAAATTGCTTCTATAAATTCTCCCAAATCGGATTTCACGGCCGCACGCGCCCGATAAGCATCAGCGTAATCGGATTTCATGCGTATCGCTTTGGTAAAGTACTCCAGGCGAAGCGAAGGCATATTAATATTCAAGCCTTTATTATACCAATCGGCAGCGCTCTCTTGAGCTGCAACGGTAAGGCTACATATCAATACAGATAGCATTGACATAGAAATGGATGATACCCCTTTCATGTTGGTTCGTTCTAATTTGGAAAATCTGGAAGTGTTAAGCCGAGGTATGTAGAAATTCAAAGCGTGAATGTGGGAAGTGTAAATTTGATACAAAGATAAATATAATTTTTTTCTAATCTCAATTTATGAAATTATTTTTCTCCAATATATCAATTCTTCTATCGAAAGTCTCCAAAATATAGAAGCTCAATAAAACCGACTTAATAACGATAGGCAATAGCGTTGATGTTCATGCCGGCGCCAACCGATGCAAACACGATATAATCTCCTTCGTGCAAACCATGATCATCCAATTGCGCTTTGCGGATCAGGTCAAATAAAGTGGGGATCGTAGCAACCGAGCTGTTGCCAAGAAATCGAATGCTGATGGGCATCACCGATTCATCAAAATCCTTTTCGCCATACAATTTGAATAAACGTTTGATAATGGCATGATCCATTTTCTCGTTTGCCTGGTGAATGAAGATTTTCTTTATATCGCGAATATGCAAATTGGCTTTATTCAGACAGTTTTGGATAGCTTCCGGCACTTTAGAAAGCGCAAATTCGTAGATTTTGCGTCCGTGCATTTTGATATAACCCATGTTAGGATCAGCATTTGGCAAATTGGATTTTCCAAAAAAAAGATACCCCGCTTCATCTTTGGTATAAGACTGACTTGCTACCGCCAGAATCCCCCTTTCACCCTCATTTTCAGCCATTTCCACAACCACTGCACCAGCGCCATCCGCAAAAATCATTCCATCGCGATCATAATCATCTACTACGCGAGATAGCGTCTCTGTGCCAATAATCAAAGCGCGTTTTGCCATGCCTGCTCGCATAAAAGCATAAGCTTGAATCATGCCTTCCACCCAACCGGGACAGCCAAAAATAATGTCATAAGACACACAATTGGGATTTTCAATGCCCAGATGCTGTTTGATTCGGGAAGCCAAGCTCGGCAACAAATCCGTTTGAGTAAACCCCGCAGGCACATCGCCAAAATTGTCGGCTACGATAATATAATCAAGCGTTTCAGGGTCAATGCCCGCATCTTCAATCGCTCTTCGAGCAGCAATTGCACCAATATCAGAAGCAACCAAATCATCCTCCACATAACGGCGCTCTTCAATGCCTGTAATAGCTTGAAATTTATCCACAATTTCTTGGGCCGGACGATCAATCAATTGGTGATGCTCATCATAAAAGGTATGTTGCAAGAATGCTTCATTTTTGATCGTGCGATTGGGGATGTAGCTGCCGCTGCCGATAATGACCGAGGTTATTTGTTTCATGATTCTATTTGGCGATGAATGATTTTACATATTAAATATTCAGTAACACAATCTTCCGAAAATTGATCTAAAGTCAAGTAAATCAAAAATTTCTGTTCTACGATTTCTAAACTGCTTTTGTAAGTAGCTCTTTTGAAATTTCATTAATATTCTTACATCCCGTTAATCCCATCGTCAATTCAAAATCCGCCATAAAGTTTTTCAGAACTGCCTCTACGCCAGCCTGTCCTGCAATCGCCAAGCCATACACATATGGCCGCCCGATACACACTGCCTTTGCACCTAAAGCTAATGCCTTAAAGGTATCTGCACCACTGCGAATGCCACTATCCAATAATACAGGAATGGCATCATTCACCGCTTCTACAATACTTGACAATGCGCCGAAAGCACCGATTGCGCCATCTACTTGTCGGCCACCATGATTAGATACAATAATCCCATCCATACCCTTATCCAGAGCTTTTCTCGCATCATCAGGATGTAAAATACCTTTCAATAAAATCGGAAGTTTGGTTTGCTCTCTTAGAAAGGATAAATCTTCCCAGGTCAAGGAAGGACGCGAGTAAATATTAATAAATTGTCGAACCGCAGCCATGGGCTTGCCGGAACGTAACTTTTTAAAAAAGCCCCTACCGGGATATTTATTTACGGTAGTAATCAGATTGCGAATAGTAGTCAGATTAATTTTTGGTTTTATAGTCAAAGCTGCTTCTTGTGGTTCATCCAATAGCCGCATGAATACTGGATCACTCAAATATTGCGCAATACCCATCCCTCTTAGAAAAGGCAAGTAAGCCGAATCCAAGTCGCGCGTTTGCCAACCTAACATCGTTGTATCCAAAGTAACCACAATTGCACTGCATCCACATTTTTCGGCTCGTTGAATCAAACTTTGCACCAATTCATTCGATTTGCTCCAATAGAGCTGAAACCAGTGCGGGCTATCGCCCATCACTCCTGCACAATCTTCCATCTTCACGGAAGCCTGATTGGAAAAAATCATCGGAATACCTAGCGATGCACAAGCTTTGGCCACGGCAATATCCGCCTCTGGATGTACCAATTCCAGCACCCCAATCGGGCAAGTGAGAAAAGGCGAAGGCAGTCTCTGACCAAACAATTCAATGCTTATATCACGATTAGAAACATCCCGTAGCATTCTGGGCATAATTTGCCATTGATCAAAAGCCCGGCGGTTAGCATCCATGGTACTTTCCAGACCAGCACCCCCTGCTACATATGCAAAAGCTTCTTTCGATAATCGCTTGCGCGCAACAATTTCCAGTTCTTTAAAATCAAACGGCACGACAGGCTGTACACCCATCATACCGCCTAGATAGATTATTCTTTGTAAATCAATCGCGGAAAAAGGATTTTTAGTCATTATCTGTTGGCGTTTCTTCATTATAGGCTCGGCTGAACAAACCTTTGAAGGTAATACCAATCTGTGGCAAAAGCAAAGTTGTAGCAGAGGTTTTTTCCTCGAATGCATCAAGAGGGTCATCGTATTCAAATCCACTGAAAGGATCTTCCTTGCGTACTAAATAGTTGGCATTTTGGCCCGGCAGATAGGCACAACGCAAGTCGAGGACAATATCGGAGGTCTTGGAAAAACGGAACTGTAAGCCAAAAGCACCGCCATAACTCAATGCCCAATCGGTCTGATCGGTATTGCTTTCTGTACTTTCGCTATTATCAAGATCGGTAAGCATGCTGCTAGTGAAGAGATTTTTAAAACCAAACATCCCATCAAAATAAGGCTGCACAAAAGCATTCACCTTTGGCTGAAAGCGAAGCACAGCGTGCCCCAAGAAAATATTGCTGCTCGTGCGCAATTCGTATTCTTTAAGAAAGCCGCCTACACGAACATTATAATCTGCCTTTTCGCTGGCATAACCCATTAGGGATAGTTCTATACCAGCAGCAAGTGGACTATCACTTAGGTGCACTAAAAACAAAGCGCCAGCGCCAAAGCCAATATCATCGAGGTTATCGCGGAATTCATCAAGCGGAATACCCATTTGAAAATTACCGTTCAATTGAAAACTTGGGTAAGAACGCTCCTGTGCAAGGATAAAATTACCTGCAAGCATTAGTAATGCAATGATTGGTAGCTGTTTCATAAGATTTTTTGTTTGAATATACGTCAAATTATAAGAAAGTTTGCATTCAAAGCAACTCTTTTTGCAATAATTTGGGAAGGAATAATCATTTTTATTAATTTTAAGCGTCCAACATAATTCTTCATCAAAAAATCAAATCTGTTCACTATGAAATTTGAAATTTATAAGGATAATGGCGGCAAGTTTCGCTTTCGATTAAAAGCAGGTAATGGTCAAACTATCCTTGCCAGTGAAGCCTACGAGAGCAAAGCCGGATGCAAGAATGGTACACAATCCGTGATCAAAAACGCAGGTAACGACGCTCGCTATGAAAGAAAAGAATCCAGCAATGGCAAATTCTTTTTCAATTTGCGCGCCGGCAATTCTCAGGTAATTGGCACCAGCGAAATGTATGAAACAGCTCAAAGTAGAGAAAAAGGAATTGAATCTGTAAAAAATAGCTCCAAAGGTGCGGACGTCGTTGATCTGACGGTTGCCTAAGGATGCATTTTTGGTTAATCCTGAAAAGGCTTTATTCCTTATCCGAATGAAGCCTTTTTTTATTGGTTTATGATGAAAATTGAATTTACCGATCAAATGCTGCGCAAGGTTTTGGTTGAATTTCCGCCTCGGCGGATTGTATCCTTGGTGCCTTCTCAAACCGAATTATTATATGATATAGGGCTCAATGCAGAAGTCATAGGTATCACCAAATTTTGTGTTCATCCTAATGAATGGTTTCGCAGGAAAACACGCATCGGCGGTACGAAACAAGTAAAGCTTGATATAATCGAACAATTACAACCTGATCTCATCATCGGCAATAAAGAAGAAAACGAGCGTAGCCAAATCGAAGCCCTGGCTACCAAATATCCTGTCTGGATGAGCGATGTGTACACCCTGAATGACGCTGTGAACATGATCGAAGCCATCGGGGAATTGGTGGACAAAGCTGAAAACGCCAAAATTTATCCAAACGCATCAACGTAGCCTTTGACACCTTTCATAAAGAATGCACCACTCCTACCCTCCGCGCCGCGTATTTCATTTGGCGAAAGCCTTATATAGTTGTCGCTTCTGATACTTTTATTGATGAAATGCTTAGAATTGCTGGATTCGTCAACGTTTTCGCTGAGCGCAATCGCTACCCCGACATTACCCTCGAAGAACTCGCCGAAGCCGCGCCTAAGATCATTTTACTCTCCTCCGAGCCCTACCCTTTCAAAGAAAAACATTTCGATGAGTTTAAACGAGTTTGTCCGAACGCAGTCATAAAATTAGTGGACGGCGAATTATTTTCCTGGTACGGAAGTCGTTTATTGCATACGCCTGCTTACTTTCGGCGCTTGTTGAATGAATCCTTGATTGATTTAGTAAATAGTTGAGTAAATGCTATGATGAATAAATTTTACTTTGTAGTAATTGCTTTGGCAATACTTGCCGGCCCTGTGTTGGCGCAAGAATTGCAGCCGATCCCCGGACAAGTTATTGTTCGCTTGCAACCTAAAGCCTCGCCGGAATTAGTACTCCGCCAACTCCATGCCAAGCGCTCTTCGAGCTTTGCTATTAGCGCTATGCAGTCTTTGGGTGCTTTACATAATATTTATATGCTCACTTTTCATTCTGATAATGTCGATGCAGACGCTGTATTGAAGCAGTTACAGGAAATGCCTGAAGTCATTGCCGCTCAATTCAATTACGAAGTGCAAATTCGTCAAAGACCGAACGATCCTGAATATGAAAAGCAATGGGGCTTGGAGCGGATCGCCGCGCCTGATGCCTGGAACAATACTACTGGTGGCTTTACTGCTCAGGGCGATACCATTGTGGTTGCCCTACTGGATTTTGGTTTTGACGTAAACCATGAGGATTTGCAGCGGAATATCTGGAAAAACAATTTTGAAGTCTCCGGCGATGCTGTGGACAATGACAATAACGGTTACATTGATGACTTTGTCGGCTGGAATTTTGTAAACAACTCCAATCAACACTTTCAGGATTCGCATGGCACTTCTGTTGCCGGCATTATTGGCGCGGATGGCAATAATGACCTTGGCGTCAGCGGCATCAACTGGAACATTAAACTCATGCCTTTTTACCGTGCGCGACGTGAGTCATATCATCGCCGCTTACGAATACGTGATCGAGCAACGCAAGCGCTACAACTATACCCGGGGCGCTCAAGGCGCTTTTGTGGTAGCCACCAATTTATCTTTAGGAATTGATAATGTATTCTGTGACGCGCAACCCATTTGGGGAGGCATGTACGATCTCCTGGGGGAAGTCGGCATATTGACTGGGGCAGGCACTGCCAATCGCAGTTGGAATGTGGACGATGTTGGCGATATGCCTACTACTTGCACCAGCGATTTTTTGCTTACTTGTCTTAATACTACGGCTGCCGATCAGATTTATTCGGGTAGCGCTTTTGGCGCGGTATCTATCGATGTCGGCGCTCCCGGTGAAGGTTCTTACACCACCAAAGTGGGCAACCGCTATGGCTCTTTTAGTGATAATTCTGCTGCCGCGCCGCATCTCACTGGAGCAATCGCGCTACTTTACAGCCTCCCCTGCGAAGCCCTTACTGTCAATGCGCTCACCCAACCTGCACAAACTGCGCTATCTATTCGACAAGCTATTCTTGATGGTGTAGATATTTTAGATAATTTGAAAAGTAAAACTGCCACCGGCGGACGCCTGAATGTATTCCGCAGCATGGAAACCCTGCAAAATTATTGCGAAGTAAGCACAGGCGATCTGGCGCTTATAAAATTATACCCCAATCCTACTTACGAAGAAATCACAATCGAATACGAAGCGCCCAATTTTGACGACTATGAATTGCGCGTGTACAACGCCTTGGGGCAATTAGTGCATCGAAACAATATTACCCCGCCCCGCTTTTCTGAAAAAGTTCACAGCATTGACGTGCATAATTGGTCGCCGGGTATGTATTTCCTGACGCTTGGGCAAGGTAATGACCGAGTGCAAATAAAGTTTATTGTGCATTAAAAAATAGGCAAAATTTCAAAATAGGCTTCCCTACATTCAATCTGAGCTTTCCTGTCCCAAAATTAGGGCATCCCATTTTGTATTTGGGCTGTCCTAAATGCAACGCAGGGTTGCCCAAATATAAATTAGGACGCCCTGGGTCAGAATTAGGGCGTCCCAAACGACATCTGGGATTCCCCAAACGAGAACCAGGGCTGCCTATTTTGCTTTTAGGAATGCCTAAATTCTATCTGGGGCGTCCCAAATTGAAACGGAGGCTTCCAAATTCTAGGGAATGTTTATAAATGAATTGGAAAAGCACGGAATAGGTAAGGGAAATACCTATGACTTTGGTGATAGGCAATGAGCGTAAAAAAAGACTCCACATAAGTCTTCATATTTATACGAGGCGTCCTACGGCTCGAAGCCGTAGGACGCCTCGTTCATTAATACAGCGCCCGAATGACTTTCACAGCTTTACCGCCTTCCCCAACGGCCACCATATAGATATTGCTGTAATCTGTTTTGTCGATTTCAGAGAATTTGGTTTCCCCAGTCAATTCATTGAGCATCTGCGGCACGGTGTTGGCGCGCCCGACGATAAGTATATACCTACCTTGCTGGTGTTGCAATACTTGTTGTATAAAAGGGATGGCTTCTTCGTCCTGATAGAGTTGAATAGCTTGCTGATGCTGGTAAGCCGTGGGTTGCACGGTTTTCACAGTTCTGATATATGCATTCGTAAAAATGCCACTGACGGGATAATCTTGTAAAATTGCAGCCAGACGCTCGGCGCGGGCTTGTCCAACTTCTGTCAGCACAGGGTCTTCTTCTGTCGTGTCTTGCTCCGCGTGTCGCACCATGACCATGATGATGGCAGTGGTATCCCCGGCAAAAGGTAGGAACTCAGAAGTACCGTTGGAGAAGGAAATGCCGCGGTGGCTCACCGCCAATAAGGTATCTTCCAGCGTTTGGGTTTCTACTTTGGGCTTAGCGCTACCAATGAATTTGCCACCATCGCTTTTGCAAGCACTGAAAAAAAGAAAAGTAATAGAAAGTAAATAAAGGATGGGCTTCATGTAAAAGTATTTAAAATATGGGTGATAAAAGTGATGTCACCACTCAAAGCGATGACATCACTGTGTGATTAGGACAATTCGCTAATGGTAGCAGGTTGCAAAAATTCTACTTCCACTTGGTTGCGCAAGATGTCATCCATCGTTTCGCGCTTGCGAATGAGGTAGTCTTTACCTTGATGCACCAGCACCTCCGCCGGGCGGTAACGCGAATTATAATTGGAGGACATCGTGTAGCAATACGCGCCTGCATTATGGAAACACAATACGTCACCTTCATGAATTTCAGCGATCTGACGATTCACGCCGAAGGTATCGGTTTCGCAAATGTAGCCCACCACTGTATAAAAACGCGATTTGCCAACAGGGTTAGAAATATTGGTGATTTTGTGATAAGAATTATAGAACATCGGGCGAATCAAATGATTCAATCCAGAATCCACACCTGCGAAAATGGTAGAAGTGGTCTGCTTGATGACGTTCACAGGCACCAAAAAATAGCCCGATTCGCTGACCAAGAACTTCCCCGGCTCAAACATGAGCGTGAGGTCTTTGCCATATTCTTTACAGAAAGCATTGAAGCGAGTAGAAATCTTTTCGCCCAGTTCTTCGATGTCGGTTTCGATGTCGCCTTCTTTATAAGGCACTTTAAAGCCGGAACCAAAGTCAATATAATCGAGGTATTTGTAGTCCCTGGCGATGTTTAGAAGAATCTCTGCGCCCATCAGGAACACATCCGGGTCGAGAATATCGGAGCCCGTGTGCATATGGATGCCTTCCACTTTGATGTTGGTGGCTTCTACCATTCGGCGAACCAATGGCATCTGATGAATGGAAATCCCGAATTTAGAATCGATATGCCCCACCGAAGTCTTAGCATTGCCGCCGGCCATGATATGCGGATTGATGCGAATGCAAACGGGTACATCGGGCCGCGCTTGACCGAATTGCTCCAGAATGGAAATATTGTCAATATTGATGCGCACGCCTTTATCCACTGCCATTTCGATTTCTTCGAGGCTCACGCAATTAGGCGTATAAATAATATCCTGCGGCGCGAAGCCAGCTTTCAAGCCCAGCATTACTTCCTGAATGGAAACAGTGTCGAGACCAGAGCCCATGTCTTTGAACAGCTTCAGGATATTGATATTGTTGAGCGCTTTGCAAGCGTAGTTAATTTTCAGGCGTTTGACATCAAAAGCATTGGTAATCCGTTTATACTGGTGCTCCATGATCGAACTATCATAAACATACAAGGGCAAATCGTACTTGTTCGCCAATTCGAGCGGATCAACGCCCCCGCTCAGCAGATAACGGTTGTTTTCCAATGTCATTTTTTGTTAGATTTTAGAAATTAGATATTTGACTTTAGACATTCAATAAGTTAAAATCTTTTGCCTTGAAAATTAAAACTGCAAAGATAAGTAATTCAGTAACTTGCCAATAAATTTGTAAAAAGTAACCATCCATCCACCAAAAACGTTTCAATTTACATCTGTATTTTTACAGAATCAATCGAAAAACTACCGCGTGACCGAATTGGAACTCATAGAAGCTTGCAAACAGGAAGATCGCAAAGCCCAGCAAATGCTCTACGATCAGTACTCGCCGCTACTGTACGGCGTCTGTAAGCGCTATGTAAAAACTCGTGAGGACGCGGAGGATGTGTTGGTAGAAGCTTTTTTCAAAATTCTGACGAATATCCACAGTTTTAAGGGCGAAGGCAGTTTCGAGGGTTGGATGCGGCGCATCACGGTAAACGAAGCCTTAATGTTTTTGCGAAAGCAACATAATTTTAATTTGACAGTAGAAATAAATCCGCAAATAGATAGCGAACTCGATCCTGTCAGCCCTGTGGATGAACTGGCAGCAAGAGATATTCTCAATTTGTTAGATGGTTTGCCAACAGGCTACCGCACCGTTTTTAATCTTTACGCAGTGGAAGGCTACAAACATAGAGAGATAGCGGAAATGCTGGGTATTAGCATCAATACTTCAAAGTCACAGTTGATATTAGCTAAAAAACGATTGCAAGAATTACTGGAAGAATTAAAATATCCTGGGATTGCAGGAATGAGAGAAGAGGGTTGAGAATTGAGGGATAATATTGATTTTAAGAAAGCTTGAAAAATGAAAATGAAAAAAAATATATCGGATTTATTTAAAGATAACCAGCATAAGCTGAACGAAAAGCCTTCGCCGCAGACCTGGCGACGCCTGGAACGCCGTTTGGATGAACGAAGGCATTACAGTAAGGTATCTTTGTTTCGGCAAATCACTTCCATAGCAGCTTTGCTGACTTTGGGGGCTAGTCACCATGCTGGCTTTACTCTTTGAACCTGCAAAAAAAGTGTCGATCGCCACCAATAACTACCAACCTGAGCCAATGGAAGTAACAGAGGAAAATCATTCAGACAATAGAATTGTGGAGTTCATTCATCAATATCAAGATCGGTTATCCAAGCCCATGAGCGAAGGCGGCATTGGAAGGCGCATCATGCTTTCCGGCAAAGTAGAACGCGTACTTCATAGCCAATTCAGGGTTTCTATTTCTGATTTTAAATGGTTGGCAGGTACTTGGAAGCAAGAAATAAATGGTCGGCAGGCGCGTGAATCCTGGGAATTAACAAAAGGGCAAGGACTCAAAGGGCAAGGTTTCTTGATCGAATCCAATGGGGAACATACTTATGTGGATCCGATGCGTATTTACATCGCCGGGGGCAAACTTTATTTTGAAACCATTTTTGAGAGTAAACAACAGCCTACACGCTATGCTTTGAAGCGTTTTTTTGCAGATAAAATTATCTTTGAGAATGAAGATATAGATTTTCCGCAGCAAGTTATTTTTGAAATCCAGTCACCCAATATGTATTCCCTTATTTTCCAAAATGAATCTTACCTCGACATCGACGAGTCAGAAGCGGAATACCTCAGTCGACGCAATACGATTGTGTCTCAACGCATTGTACGAAATTTGGAACGGGTCGAGTAAAGCTTGGTTTTTATAAACTGAAACTACGAGTCAATGAATTCAACCAATTCGTCTGATTTTTTTAGTCTTTCGTCGGAGCGATGCAACCCCATGTTTGCTTTTGTGTCATTTTTGTTAAAAATTTCTTAATTTTCAATTTAGAATCAAAAGCAAGCGAAAATGAAAAAATTACATTTTGCATCGGTATTAGCTCTATTCGTTACCATTAGCATTACCACATCGGTTACCGCTCAAAACTGGAGCTGGGATGGCATCAAAGGCGAAGGTTCAAAAGTGACAAAAACATTAAATGTATCAAGCTTTGACGGCTTCACCATTGCTATTGGCGGAGATGTGTATCTAAAACAAGGCAGCACACAAAGCGTCACTATTGAAGGACAACAAAATATCATCGACAATATCCTCACTGAGGTTAGCGACAAACACTGGAAGATTAGATTTGATAAAAATGTACGCAACCATGATGGTGTTAAAATCTGGATCACGATTCCAAGTTTGACCAAAGCATATATTAGTGGTTCTGGCGACATCATTGGCGAAACAAAGTTTACAGGCGTTGGAAATCTGGTAACAGGTGTCAGCGGCTCCGGTGATATCAAGTTAGAGGTAGAAGCCAAAACTATTGAAGGTAAAATCAGCGGTTCTGGTAATGTGCGATTGGGTGGCTCGGCTAACTCTTTAAGCGTGAGCATTTCCGGCTCAGGCGATTTCTTTGCGGATGCATTGAAAGTTGCTGATTGTACCGTAAGTATTGCTGGTTCAGGCGATTGCACGGTAGATGCCAGCGAAAATCTTCAAGTAAAGGTTTCCGGTTCTGGTGATGTAAAGTATAAGGGACGTCCAAGAGTAAGCGCGAAAGTTTCTGGCTCTGGCGATGTAGAATCTATGTAACAAAGGGTTGAGGATTGAATTAATGCTGAAAACAATCCCTGTATAATAAATAGACTGGTTAATTTTTTCAAAAACCTAGATAACCACTGCCAATTTGGTAGTGGTTATTTTATTTTTGCGCTTCCGCAAAACGATAGCAGGTATGAGAATTTGGCATTTCGCAGTAATAATAATCTTTATTTCAGGGTGTAATAATCCGTCCCAATCTTTACAATCTAATTCACAAGAAAATGTGGATTTAAAATCTGCATTACCCGGCGTTTGGGAAGCAATTTCCTTTCGAGTGAATATCAACGGCGCAGATAGCTCAGTTACCCCATCTGTTTTTGAAGTCGCGGAAAGCGATTGGGTAGAAAAATTAAATATCCGGCCTATTATAACTTATTATGATACCACTAATAAATTCCGATCAGAATATAAAAATCAGTCTGATAGTTTGGTTGGTCTTACCAGAGGCATTTGGAATACTTTTGGTGATACCTTGATGCTCATTGCACCCGATGCGACCTATCAATACAAAGTGACCATGCAAAATGGAAAAGCGGAGTTCCGCTGTTTGCTCGACTGGGATGGCGATGGACTTGAAGACGATGAATATATCGGGATTCAGAAGTATGTTAAAAAACCGTAAACTAAAGTTTAATTTTTTGAACGTTTTGATAAGGAATTGAGTTAAGTTTTAATAGAAGAACCCTATATTTGTCCTGCTTTTTTCAAAAGCAAGTTCGTCCCAAATTCTTTCTTCGGGATGTAGCGCAGCTTGGTAGCGCGCGTCGTTCGGGACGACGAGGCCGCTGGTTCGAATCCAGTCATCCCGACTTTTATTGATCATTGATTATTTATCATTGGCCATTGCCGCATTATTAAATAATCAATTTTACGCCGCCCTAGCTCAGTTGGTAGAGCAACGCATTCGTAATGCGTGGGTCGGGAGTTCGAGTCTCCTGGGCGGCTCTGATGTAGCTTATGACTTTGTAATTAAATATAATGAGAAGGCAAAGATGCTGGAGTGATTAAATATCCGGTAATGGGTCAAACCAGTTGATTTTTTATAATTGCATTAAAAAATATGGAACATTATAAACAGATCAATTGTCCGCAATGCGCCGCGTCTCCTTGTGGAAATAATATTTCATTAAATATTACTTCATCTAATTTAAGTATAATCTGAAATACCTACCCTTCACTTCATCTAATTTATTAATATAAATCCAACGATAATAAGCGTTTATTGAAGTGCGCGGATTTAGCTTTATACCCAGGCCAGGATATAGTTCCAGGCTGTTAAATTTTAATTCCCATTTGGTTTCTCTTTTTCAAAACTCAGGTCTTTTGCACTTTTTCTGAAAAGCAATGGCAGGCAGGGCATTAAAATTCAGAAATACATTTTGTTTTTTGTTAAAAACAAGTTGGTAGAAATTGGGAATATTAATTTATTGATAGTGTATCTTTTAATATACCTTAGTTCTTTTGTAACGCCACTATTTAAAGCTCGATGCGAGAAAGGACGAGAAAAAGTCGAGTTGTATTCAGCATAACCTATTCCTGCATTTATTTGAAATAAATTTAATTTTATAATGCTTTTTTGTAAAGTAAAATTATACTCATAATCGAGTTTATTGTTTTCTCTCTCCAATACGCCTTCTGCACCAGGGAATTCAAAAAGCCTTCTATCCTGCTCGCTTAAAGCAAATCCGAGTGTAAAGAATGTATGATCCAAAAAGTTTTGGGAAAAAGAAAAATTTTGCAATAAAAAAATTGAGCATAGAAATGAAAAAATAATTTTAGTTTTCATGGTAGATTATTACCAATTTAATACAATTTTATTTACAAAAATGTACAAAAAAACATCAAAACTGCAATAGGTGCTAAACAAATCTTATGCTGATTGATTGAAATTTTCACTTTTTAGAAAAAAATAAAATTATTACCGATACAAATTGAAGAAATAAGTCATGGTGTAATTTCCTTCAAATTTTCTAATCTTAACGCACTTTGTTACATTTGCTAAGTCACTAATTCGTTTAAAACCCAATTCAAATTTTGAAATATGAACAAAAAAATAGGATACGGACTCATTGGTTCTCAGTTTATTACGACGATTCATGCGGAATCTATCAAAAGCGTAGCGGATGCGGAAATTCTTGCGGTGATGTCCCCGACGCCCGGAAACGCGGAGAAATTTGCGAAACAGCATGGCATTCCAAATTATTTTACAGAATTAGATAAAATGCTGGCGATGCCCGAAATTGATGTAATTGTAATCGGTGCGCCAAATTATTTACATTGCGATATTACATTAAAAGCCGCGGCCGCAGGCAAGCACGTGATATGCGAGAAACCGTTGTGTATGAACCTGATGGAAGCCGATCAAATGATTGAAGCTTGTAAAAAAGCAAATGTAAAATTGATGTACGCAGAGGAATTATGCTTTACACCAAAATATGTGCGACTCAAGAATTTATTGGACGAAGGCGCTTTGGGCAAGCCCGTTTTAATTAAGCAATCCGAAAAACATGATGGGCCGCACGCCCCGCATTTCTGGGATGTGGAGCTTTCCGGCGGCGGTGTGACGATGGATATGGGTTGTCATGGAATTGAATTTTTCCGCTGGGTGCTGGGACGCCCGAAAATCAAGTCAGTGTACGCGCAGATGGGCACTTATGTGCATACGGATAAAACGATTGGCGATGATAATGCCATTATTATCCTTGAATTTGAGAATGGAGTAGTGGCGATGGCGGAAGAGAGTTGGAGTAAGCTTGGGTGGTATGGACGATCGCGCAGAAATACATGGTTCTGAGGGAGTTGCGTATGCAGATGTTTTGCAAGGTAATTCCATTCAAACCTATAGTTCAAAGGGTATTGGGTATGCAGTAGAAAAAGCTGGCAATACGGTGGGTTGGAGTTATGTCATTTACGAAGAAGCCTGGAATTACGGCTTTCCGCAAGAATTTGCGCATTTTACAGATTGTATCAAGAATGATAAACAGCCTTTGGTGACTGGCGAAGATGGCAGGGCGGTATTGGAAGTAATATTTGCAGCATACGAATCAGCGGGTATGGGGAAGAAAGTGATGTTGCCTTTTGAAACAAAAGTGGATAAACCCTATAAGCTTTGGAAAAAACCATGATGTAATAAATGGCTAAATATGATGTTTTTGTAATAGCGGATCTTTGTATTGATTTATTATTTACTGGAACGGTACGGCCAAAGTATGGTCAGGCGGAGCAATTGATCGACGATTATACAGTAGATTTGGGTGGCTCGGCGGCTATTTTTGCATCGCAATTTGCTAAATTAGGCGGAAATGTTGGCTTTCTGGCGAAGGTGGGCAATGATCTTTTTGGAAATATTTTATTAGAAAAAATTAAATCTATCGGCATTTCATCGGAGCATATTTCGATAGACGAAACGCACAAAACTGCCGCAGGCATTGGGCTTTCGGATGGACAAGATCGGGCGATGCTCACGTATATGGGCACTTTACTTTCTGTAAAACCTGAAGATATTAAAGATGAATTTATTAAAAGGACAAAACATTGGCATATCGCCAGCTATTTTTTATTGGAAAATCTTTGGGATTTCTGGATTTTATTTTTGCAAAAGCTTAAACAACAAGGACTTACGGTTTCGTTGGATACCAATTGGGCACCGAAAGAAAATTGGCAGCAGGTGCATAATATATTGCCTTATATAGATGTTTTCTTACCGAATGAAGAAGAAGCGAAGCTTATATCCGGTGAAAAAAATGTAATAGAAGCAGGTAAATGGCTATCAGATCGATGTAATTTAGTTGTAATAAAATGCGGTGGAGACGGCGCGATGGCTTTTCAAAAGGAGAAAATTTACAAATTTGATATTCCTATTCATTTAACTGAAAATCTTATGATCGCCGATACCACGGGCGCTGGCGATAATTTTGATGCAGGTTTTTTGCATAATTGGTTGTTGAACAAGGCTTTAGAAGAGTGTATTAAATTGGGAATGGAATGTGGCACAAGAAGTTTATCGGCCATTGGCGGGATTGAAGGACAAATAATACCATGATGAAAATGATTAGACGTGATTTTCTTGATTGATTTCCTTAATTTACATCCGAAGGATTCTCCATACGGAAAGGATTTTACACGCAACAAATACGCCATCATCAATTGAAAATGATATAAATTTAAAGAATCAAGTAAATAATGAAAATTACTTATTACACGGATTATAATGAAATGAGCGAGAAAGCGAAAAGCTTGATTGTGAATACTTTGCAGGAAAAAGAAGATAGCTTATTATGCCTTGCTACTGGCAATTCGCCTTTAAAAACATATCAATTATTAGCTGAATCGTATCAAAAGCAAAAATCATTATTCGATCAGGTTCGAATTTTAAAATTGGATGAATGGGGTGGGGTAGCGATGAATGATGCTCAAACTTGTGAATCCTATCTTTATAAAAATATTATAAAACCGCTCGGAATAAGTAATAATCGCTATTTTGCTTTTACAAGCGATCCAATAAATCCGCAAAAAGAATGCGAAAAAATACAAAATATTATTGAGGCGCAAGGCCCGATTGATGTATGCGTATTGGGTTTAGGTATAAATGGTCATATCGGATTTAATGAACCGAACGAATTTTTAACCCCATATTGCCATGTGGCTACGCTTTCTCAAGCATCGATGCAGCATTCAATGGCACAAGCGATGCAAGAACAACCAACTTACGGCATGACACTCGGGATTGCTAATATTTTATCTTCAAAAAAAATAATATTATTAGTAACCGGAAATAATAAAAAGCCAGCATTTGAAAAATTATTGGAAAAAAGAATTTCTACCTGGCTGCCCGCATCTTTGCTATGGTTGCACCCAAATGTAGCGTGTTTAGTAGATAAAACAGTTATTAATTAAAAGCCATCATAAATGCTTTGAGCTTATGATGGCTTTTAAAACATTGTAATATAAATTCAATGAATTAGACTAGACCTATAAGGTTTTTTAAAACTTAAAAAACAACATCAACTTCTATAATTTCGCTTCCGCGTTTTACTTTTACTTTAGTTTTATCTCCGACCTTGAATTTGCTCAAGCCTTCCATATAACCATAAATATCTTTCACTTGATATTCACCCATTTGTATAATAATATCCCCTTTTTGCAAACCTGCTTTCGCGCCGGGGCGACCATCCAACACGCCGTCAACGCGCATACCTTCACCGCTATGGACATAGTCAGGCATCACGCCAAGCGTCACTTTGAAATCGGCGGCCCTGCGGTTTTGGCTTTCGTCTTTTGTTTTGGTAAAGGCGAGTTTACCTTTTGCGTCTAAATTTTCGATTAATGTAATAATAAAATTACTTACATCTAATAAACCTTCATAATTAATCTTTTCAGAATCATCGCCTGGTTTATGATAATCGGTATGCTGACCTGTGAAAAAATGCAATACGGGTTTATCCATAAAATAAAAAGAAGTGTGATCGGAAGGTCCTACGCCCGATTCCGTTGTCACCATTTTAATATCGCCGATTTTGATATTATCCAAGGCTTCTTTCCAAAGTGGCGAAGTGCCTACTCCATTGATAGACAAGACTTTTTCAGCATTCAGGCGACCGACCATGTCCATATTGAGCATATAATTTATACTCGACAGATCAATCGTTGCATTTTCTACAAAAAACTTGGAACCTACCAAACCCAATTCTTCACCAGAGAAGCCCATGAATAAATAATTATTATTTTTCGCTTTGCCTGAAGTTTTCAAATATTCAGCGATATGTAATAAAGCCGCGATTCCACTGGCATTATCGTCGGCGCCATTGTGAATGGATTTATCATTTGCGGCAAGCGAACTAACACCGCCATGCCCTAAGTGGTCGTAATGTGCGCCAATCACAATGGTCGTTTTCGCTCCGTTGTCGAGATAACCCAATACGTTTTTGCCACTGCGATCTTCACCGCCAGAAGTGGCGTGTGGATTGGAATTATACTTGAAATCAAAACTTTGATACCAGGTGCCATTGCTTCCGGCAGGCTTCAATCCCATTTTTTCAAAACGAAAAGCAATATATTGCGCTGCCAATTTTTCGCCTTCGGTACCTGTTTCGCGGCCTTCGAGCAAGTCGCTTGCGAGATAGACCACATCTACCCGCAAGTCTTGCAAGGCATTCGACTTATTTTTTTGAGCAAATAAAAGATTTGCAGTAAAAACGATTAGTATAAAAAGGAAAAGTTTGTGTCGGTTCATTTTTAATAAGTTATTGATTATTAATTGATAATTCATTTCAATGTACAAAGTTCGCATAGCTACGGCGATTTCCCAATAGCTCAGTTAAATTTTACAAAATTCCTACATTTGCATCCAATTTATATTTTAACGACCTGAAAAAGGTAACATCATTATGCCCACAAATATTTTTAATAAAAAGATTCCGCAAACTCCGCCCAAGCATTTTTACATCGGCGCAGTATTGCTGGGCTTTTCCGTGTTTTTGATTCTGGCGATGTTCCAACCTTTTGGTACTTATTCTTTTCGGCATCCAGATAAACTGTTGCTGCTTGCAGGCTATGGAATCGTGATTACTTTTACATCAATTACCATTTTGGGAATATTGCGTTTACTGCTTCCGCGCTGGTTTGAGCAAAAGCGTTGGAGTTTACAAAAAGAATTGATTGTATTAGGAATTATTTTAATAACTGGAATCACGGCTACGTATTTCTATCATTTTGCTGTCATCGGCAGCAGGCTTTCCATATTTGGTTATCTTTATTTCATGGGCATCGCGCTCTCCACATCCTTGTTTCCCGTAGTTTTGATTGTGGCAATCCGCTATTTAAAGGTGAAAAATTATTTGGAAAAGCAAGCCTTGTCAGAAAATCTTGCGCCCAAGCCCGATGTGATCATTTTGACAGGCGAAAACAAAGATGAAAAATTGACGATATATCGCTCAGAACTCTTATTTTTAAAGGCGGCTGATAATTATGTGGAATTATTTTTACAGAAAAATAAACAACTTGATCGGCATATAATTCGAGGCACCCTATCAGGAATGGCGACGCAACTAAATGATGAAAATTTTATACAAGTCCACCGTTCTTATATTGTGAATATGGATAAAGTGCTGGAAATGAATGGGAAATCGCCAAATTATGTACTCAATTTTCCGAACTCAATAGAACCCGTACCTGTTTCGCGCAATAAAATTCAGGAAGTGCGAGCGTACCTGGCAGCTAAGCCTGTTTAATATTTTACTCTTTAAAACCGCTATACCCAAAACCTTATACCTAAAGCCTTTCCATTTCACCCCTCGATCCTGCATTTCGCCAAGCCCTGTCTGCATTTCTTCCCTCAATCATTCGGTTGCCCACACTTATTTGCAAAGCTTTTTTATAGCATTCATTTTTGTTCCGTCAACGATTTTAAAATTTAATATTATGAAACGGAGCAAATTATTTATCACCATCACTGTCATCGTATTTTACATCCTGGTGGAGTATTTCATGCCGACTTTTTTTGTACCAAAGCAAGACTGGCTGCGCATTTTGATCAACAAAGCATTTCCATTGTTTAGCATTTTATTAGCGCTTCTTATTATACATGGAAATGAAAGAAATCTCTTAGAAGCTTGGGGCATAAAAGATGGCTTTACACGCGGGCTTCGCCTGGCTTTCCTGATGACTTTGCCTATGCTGATTGGCTATGGGATAGCGAATAATTTTAATATAAATATCAGTCTTAATCAGATATTCTATGGAGTGTTAATTGCGCCTATTTTTGAAGAATTGATGTACCGAGGATTTTTATTTGGACAATTATATCGCTTCGGCGGCTGGGGGTTTATTCCTGCGGGCTTACTTAATGCCTTGATTTTCGGCTCTTTACATTTGTATCAAGCCCAGGATTTTGGAAGTGCAGTTGCAATATTTACAGTCACAGCATTAGGCGGGATGTGGTTTGCCTGGCTGTATGTGGAATGGAATTATAATCTCTGGATTTCGATTTTTTTACATCTGTTTATGAATGCCTGGTGGATCATTTTTGAAATGGGCAATAACGCCGCAGGGGGCTGGTATGCCAATATTTTCAGGGCTTTAGCCATCGCAGCATCTATTATCATCACCATCAGAATGCGTAAAAAACAGGGCAGCTTTAATATTACAAAAAATAAGCTTTGGGTAAATAAATAAGCGGAATTATAAATACCAACGATCAGATTTAATGATAATATGATGTAATTATGAAAAAATTATTAAAAATATTGCCTTATATCCTGCTTGCTTATGCAGCGATGTACAGTACCATCTGGCTACATGAACTGGGGCATAGCCTGGCGTATCATTATTTTGAATGCAAACAAGATGTCCTAAATTTTTATGTTCCAGCATATTTTGCAAATGCAAATCCTTATCCTGTGGACAAAGCAAAATCGGCTACCCTTGCGAGTTGGCAATATTTCTATATAAGCCTGGCGGGTATTGCAATGAATTTACTACTGGCATTAGGAATTTGGTTAATATTACAAAGCAATTTAAAGTTTACACCGCTTCTTTATTTTTTTATTATAATGTTTTTACTATCCAACCTCTTGGAAGTGGCTACTTATCTCACGATTAGTAATATTTATCCTTTGAGTGATATGATTGCGGTACAGCAGTACAATCCGATACTCCGTATTCCCTTGTTTTTATTGGGTTTATTGCTGATGTATGGCATTATTACATTGATTATGAACGCACCGAAAACATGGCAAAAAGGAATGACTATTTTCAGCATGGTAGCAGCCCTGGCAATGGGCGGACTCAGACTTTTATTCACCATTTTTTAAAAAATAATATCATGAAAACTAATCTTATTATTATAATCTTGATTTTTGTTTCCATTCGGGTTCAGGCGCAACAGATCACAGGAATCGTTGTCAGCACAAATGATTCAGAATCATTGGCTTATGTTAATATCGGCGTGATCGGTACTACTTATGGCACGGTTTCGGGATTGGACGGGGCATTTGAATTATTTTTGCCGGAAACCATTAGTAAAAATGATTCAATTCGCTTTTCTAGCATTGGATTTGCAGGTCAAAGTATGACGATTGGTGAAGCGATTTCAAAATCGCCCATGCGTATTGCTTTGCAGCCAATTAATCTGAATTTGCCAGAAGTGATTGTAAGGCCGAGCTTTACAAATTATGAAACAATTGGTAATAAGAATATTAGTGCCAGTAGGGTCACCAATCTCGCCATTCGCAATCGACCCAATCAAAATTTGGGATCAGAAGTAGGTCGCAAATTCAAAACAAAGAAGCCCGCTTATCTTGAAAAATTCCGATTTTATATTGCACAAAATAATTTTGATACGGTGCGCTTTCGGATCAATATTTATAATTTAAAGAATGGAAAACCAACGGAAAATATATTAAACGAAAATATTATTATTGAATTAAATAATCGACAAAAAGGCTGGATCGAAGTGGATTTATCCAATTATCAAATTCAGGTAAATGATCATTTTGCAGCCTCCGCTGAATGGGTGTACGCCAGCAGCAAGGGCAATCAGCTTAACTTTCCGATTACGATTCCTTCGATTGGCGCGACGCATTTTTACAAATATGGCAGCCAAAACGCCTGGAAAAAGTTTTCACAGATGTCTGCCGCTATGGAAGTAACGCTGGCGTGGTGATCATCGCTCAATTAATTCAATAAAAGTGCCGTCGGGGTCTTGCACCAGCACAAAGCGCCTTCCGTCGCCAAGTGTCACAGGTGTGTCCCCTAGTAGCTTGATATTATTGACTTTCAGCCTTCCGAGGAAAGGGTCGAGATTCTTTACATAGATCGTGATGTATTGCATTCCGAGATCATCCTGGATATTTTTGGATTTACGGTGCTTCGTCTTTTTATTAAAACTCAGCAATTTCAATTCAGTGGCTTGTGGGCTGTCTTCCAATTTCAAAATAGTGACTTCAAAAGGCAGTCCGCCAGTCAAACCAGAACTTTTGCCAAAATTTTCATCAATTTTAAAGCCTCCGGTTTTCTTCATGCCTATAATATTGATATAAAAATCGAGCGATTTTTGAAAATCGGATGCCACCATACCAATTTGAATTGTGCCGTTGGCAAATTCGCTCTGCCCAGATAGGATATTATTAAAAGCAAAAGGTAAAAGTATTACAGTTAAATACTTAATAATTGCTAAATGTTTGTAATGATTCATGTTTAATATTATTTTAATCTTGTGGATATGTAATTCCAGCTTCTTTTCTAATATTGTCCAATAATTCCATGAGTTGAAGACTAAAATCAAGCGGTAAAAGCTCGCTTTCGGCTTTGCCCTCTTGCAAGCATTGCATTACGTGCGCCGCTTCGTAGCTGTAGCCTTTGCTTTCAAAATCGAAATGAAATTCCTGCGGACGTTCATCATTCAGTAAAAGTGTCATCGTTGTTGGCTCGTGCCAGCGCGAATGTAAATGAATTATGCCTTTTTCGCCATAAATAAAGGCTTCGGTCTTGGTCTTCGCAAGAATCGTAGAATGCAAATGCGCCAGGCGACCGTCTTCATATTGTAAAATAGCGCCCATTTCTTCGTCCACACCTGTGGGGCCTATTTTAGCAAAAGCCTTGATTCTAAAGGGTTTTCCCAGAACAAGCAAGGCTAAGAATGCAGGATAAATGCCAATATCGAGTAAGGAACCACCGCCCAGATTTTGATTAAAAAGCCGCCCTTGCGGATCGAATAAGGCATTAAAACCAAAGTCCGCTTTTACGGAAAGTACTTTTCCAATTGCATCATTTTCAATGAGTTCCAATGCTTTTTTGGTAGTCGGTAGAAAACGCGTCCAGATAGCTTCCATCAGGAATGTCTGGTTTTCATGGGCGGTCATCACCATTTTTTGCGCTTCTCGCAAATTCATAGCGAAAGGCTTTTCGCAAAGCACGGGAATCTTGTGCCGGAGACAAAGCAATGTATTTTCACAATGTGAAACGTGGGGCGTGGCGATGTACACCACATCCAGATCGGGGCAAGTAACAATTTCATCATAACTACCAAAAACGTGAGGTGTATTGTATTGATTTGCAAATGCTTGTACTCGCTCCATCGATTGCGAAGCGACGGCGTGCAGCCTGGCGTTTGGCAATACTTTCAGGTCGGTTGCAAATTTATGCGCGATTCTACCCAGACCAATGATTCCCCAATTCATGTGTGATATTATTTTAATATTATAATGTAAAAAATTATAATGATTCCGACTTCTTGTCCTCTTGTTCTTGTATTTTTGGATGAAATGGCTTTCTGAAAATCCAGACAAAAACAATAATTCCGATTATTAAAGTAAAAACAGTAATATAAATCATCAACATTTCCAGGGTAATAGCTTCTAATTGGCGTTCAAAAAAAATGCCCAATAAAATATATAATGCAACATAAGTCGCCGAACTCGCCGCATTGATAATTGCAAAACGCAACCAATTAATGCCCGCTGCCGCCGCTAAAAACGGTGTAATGAATCGCAATTTCGGGAAATAAGACATCATAAAAATCGTCTGCCAATCATGTGCTACGATACGTTTTTTAAACCGCTCAATTAATTCCATTTCGGAAGCCTTACGAAATCTATTAAAAAGCATTTTACCTGACTTGCCCAAGCCGTAATATACATTATCGACAACTATCAAGCCCCCCAATGCCGTCAAACCTGCCAGTAAGGGATGGATATGACCTTGATTGGCAATGAACCCCATTGAAATAAGCACCAGTTCCTCTGGAATTGGCGTGATTTGATCAAAAAATGCGAACCACAGAAAAATTCCAAGATAAGAAAACTGTTGTATAAGTTCTTGAAAATCAGTCATAAATGGTGTTTTGGTATCATAGTGTTTAAGTGCGATTGTGTTATGTAAGAACTTTTATAATTATAACACTATCAAACCATAACACCATAACTCCCTCATTTAGAAAGCAAATCCAACACCGCCGCGGTCATAGCAATTGCGCCGGTCTTCAGGGTCGGCTCAGGTACAGGTGCAAATTTAGAATTATGCAAACTCGGCATCGGTGCTTCGCCTTTTTCAGCTTTCGCAAGTAACTGAGGATCAATCGCTCCCAACCAAAAAATGCAAGTTGGAATCTTTTCTTCGGTTCTGCCGAAATAGCTGAAATCCTCACCCGCCATTGTTGGTGGCACTTCTAGCACATTTTCTACGCCTAAAGTTTTTTGGAAAGCGCTTTTTAAACGATTGGTTAAAATTGGATCATTATAAACCGAAGGACAGAATTCATTCTTTAAATTCATTTTCGGCATCATATCTTCGGGAACGCCTGCGGCCATTGCTTCGCCGACGCAAATTCGTTTGATTTTTTCAATAATTTGATCGCGCACTTCATCATTATAACAACGCATTGTTAATTCTAATCTCACTTCATTGGGAATAACATTGCCTTTGGCGCCACCGTGAATCGAGCCAACCGTTACTACTGCTGGTTCGAGCGGCGAAATTTCTCGACTTACCACCGTTTGTAAAGCCATAATAATTTTTGCGGAAAGCACCACCGGGTCAATGGTCGTATGTGGATAAGCCCCGTGGCCACCGCGCCCATAAACAGTGATGTCCATAAAATCTGTGAAAGCGAAGCTGTATTCTGACTTTACGCCAATTTTTCCCGCAGGAACATTTGGTGCAGCGTGTAATGCCAAGACATAATCCGGTTTTGGAAATTTTTGGAACAAGCCTGCATCCAGCATTGCCTTAGCGCCGCCGTTGCGTTCTTCGGCTGGTTGCCCAATAAACACAAGCGTTCCCTTCCACTGGTTTTTCATTTTCGACAAATTCCTCGCAGCGGCAACCCAGGAAGTCATGTGCGTATCGTGTCCGCAGGCGTGCATCACGCCCACCTCGTTTCCGATTTCATCCTTGGTTTTGACCTTGCTGGCATAAGGGAGACCCGTTTCTTCTATGATTGGCAAGGCATCCATATCGGTGCGCACCATAACAGTTGGACCTTCGCCGTTTTTCAGCACACCGACTACGCCATTACCGCCTATTTGCTCGCTTACTTCAAAACCCAAAGAGCGTAGCTCATCGGCCATGCGTTTGGCGGTATTTGTCTCGTAAAAGGAGAGTTCAGGATTTTGGTGCAAATGCAAGTAGAGTTTTTCCAGATAAGAATAATCCGCTTCTACTAATTTTTGAATATTGCTTTGCGCAAAGAGCGTATTTATGAACGGGATCAGTAAAATGATAAAATAATATTGCTTCATGCTTGAAAAATTTGGATTTGATATTCGGTTCTAAAAATAGTGATTTCAATCAAAATAAAAAGTTTTCCTATTTTGAGGCGGTAATATTATTTTGATTTTTAAATGATAAACCTCGCCGATTGCCAATCGGCGCTACTTATGGAAATTATAGACACTATTAAAGTTAACTTTAACCCGGAGCAACTCACTATTTTAAATCTTTGCCTTGCCTTTATTATGTTTGGGGTAGCGCTTGATTTGAAATTGGAAAATTTTAAATTTCTTTTTAAACAACCCAAAGCGGCCTTTGTGGGTTTGACTTCGCAACTGGTCGTATTACCTTTATTAACTATTGGTTTGATCTTTTTATTTCAACCTCCGGCTTCGGTGGCATTAGGGATGCTGCTCGTTTCGGTATGTCCGGGAGGGAATGTTTCCAATTTCGCGGTGCATATGGCAGGCGGGAATGTGGCGCTTTCGGTGTTACTCACTTCATTTTCGACCTTATTGGCTACTTTTTCTACACCCATTTTATTTTTATTATTAACACCTTTAATTCCGGGAGGCAAATCATTTCAACAATCAGTACAAGTGCCGCTGATAGATATGATTTTAACAATTTTACAATTGATTGTGCTTCCGCTTATTATAGGAATGTTTGTCAATTATCGATTCTCAAAATTCACAGATATTATTCGCAAACCGGTTCGCGCATTATCTTTACTTATCTTTATTGGTTTTGTAATATTTGCCATCATGGGCAATCTGGAAAATTTAAAAAATTACCTTCATTTAGTTTTCTTTATCGTATTGGCGCATAATGCGATCGCTTTATTTAGTGGTTATAGCTTTGCTTTATTAAATGGGCTAAAGGCTTATGATGCGCGTGCGATTTCACTTGAAACAGGTATTCAAAATTCCGGATTGGCATTAATTATTATTTTTAATTTTTATGATGGTTTGGGCGGTATGGCCATGATTGCTGCCTGGTGGGGCGTCTGGCATTTGATTTCGGCAGCGACGATGGCCTTTATTTGGAATCGGCGACGATTAAGCGATTAATATTATAATTACAAAGTGAATTCCTCGAATTCGCCAAATAACTTTTATTTTTCGGGCATGAAAATGCTTCGACTGTATTCGCGTTTGCTGTGGCGCTTCGCCTGTTATTATTGGCGTTCCAAGACAATTTATGATATACATTCACCTTTTGTGGCTGATCTTACCAAAGCAATATTAGAAGATGATCGCGCTTTTTATGCTTTTGGCGGAATCGAATCTTTGCGAGAGAAGTTATTACAAAATAAAACAATATTACATATAGAAGATCATGGCGCTGGCTCAAAAGTAAATAAAAATAATACCCGAACCGTTGCAGATATTGCAAAACATTCGGCCATTTCATCAAATACGGGCAAGCAACTTTTTCGCCTGGTCAATTTTTGTAAGCCTAAGACTATCTTGGAGTTAGGCACTTCGCTTGGAATTTCTACGCTTTATTTAGCAAATGCTGCATTAAATTCAAAAATTATTACAATCGAGGGGTGTCATGATATAGCTGTGCAAGCAAAATATCATTTCGACATCATGAAAGCCTCGAATATTGAATTAAAAGAAGGAATATTTGAGGAATTATTACATTCAGTATTAACAGATTTAAAAGTAGTAGATTTCCTTTTTTTGGATGGCGACCATCGCGCCGGCGCGAGTTTGCAATATTTTGAACAGTGTTTGCCCTATGCCCATGAAAATAGCGTATTTATAATTGCTGATATTCACTGGTCAAACGAAATGGAACAAGCCTGGAAACAAATGCAACAGCATCCACATATTACCCTTTCTGTTGATTTATTTCATGTTGGATTACTTTTTTTTAGAGCGGAACAGCACGAAAAAGAGCATTTTATATTAATTGAAAAAAAATATAAGCCCTGGCGATTGGGTATTTTTGGTTAATTGATAATTACAGTTTTTCGCTGCAACTTTTCACCCGAAATCGCGTATATCCTGAGTAAATTTCTACCCCATGTTGACGAAAATATTAATATGGACACCATTTTTCTTTATAATTATTTTATTTTCCTGCAATTCTATCCAACCAGAAAGCAAACTTGAAGCCACCTTGCGCGAAGCAGGCGCTAATCGGAGCGAATTAGAAAAAGTGTTGGCACATTATCAAGAAACAGGCGACAGCCTTAAATATAAAGCCGCGGTTTTTTTGATTGAAAACTTGTCGAATGGTTACAGTTATTATGGTGGCAATATTGCGCAATACGATCCGATTTTCGCAGAAATCAATGGAATGGACGTAGGCCGGGCAATCGAATTGGTATTTGATAAATATGAAGAAAAATACGAGCCGCTTGATTTGGAGAAGCTGGAGCGATTGACTGATGCCCGCACCGCTACCGCCGATTTTTTGATAGAAAATATTGATTTGGCATTTGAAGCCTGGCAAAGTAATCCTGCATCTAAGGATGTGGATTTTGATCTTTTTTGTAAAGCAATCCTGCCGCATCGCGCGTCCAACGAGCAATTGGAGAGCTGGCGACCTTTATTTCAGAAGCATTTTGCCTGGTTGAAAGATAGTTTGGAAAACCCAGCAGATTTTCAGGAAATCCTGGGCAAGATCAATCGCCACTTGGCAGAGGATTTCAAAATTACATTGAAATGGCGTTACCCTTTTATGCCCAAATATAGTAATATGATGAATTGTAGCGTGGGCACCTGCGATGTAATGGCTTCGATGCAAGTGAGTGCCTTGCGCGCCTTGGGTGTCCCCGCGTTCAAAGATTTTGTGCCGCGCTGGGGCAATAAAGAATATGGGCATGCTTGGGTCGCAGTGCTTGATAGTCAAGGAAATCCGTATTGGTGTTTTGATGAATATGATGATTATGCTCGAAATGATGGCCCCATTGCTTCGTCTTATATTCACTCCGATTCGATCAGCACGCGTTATCTGTCGCCTGATTTTAAAGTAGATTCATTAAAAACAGTGCCCAAAGTTTATCGTAATACGATTTATGATAATCCCGATCAGATTAAATTAATAAATTCTCCTCATGCCGATGAAATTTTAGATATGTTCAAAGACCCACGATTGCACGATGTTACTCATTTGTATCTAAAAGATTGTCAGGATATTACGATTGTTTTTGAAAAAGTGCCTCGCGGCGTTCACTTTGCTTATCTTGGCGTATTCAATAAACAGGAATGGGAGGCTGTAGCCATTGCCGAAATTATTGATAATAAAGCGCTTTTTAAAAATGTGGGTCAAAATATAACTTTTGTGCCATTTGGCATAAAGAGGGGAAAGCAAATTGCGCTTGCGCCGGCATTTTACTTTAAAAATGGTAATAAAATTGAATTAAAACCCAATCCTGATGAACCGCAAAATGGTAAAATCGAACGAAAAACCAATTTCTTCGCAAATACCCTGGAAAAAGCTAATATGATGATTCGCGGCCGTTTTGAAGGTGCTAATAAAGCTGATTTTAGTGATGCGGAGATATTATATAATATTGAACGTACGCCTCTTTATATACAAAATATTGAAATTAATAATCCAAAACCTTTTCGTTATGTGCGTTACAAAGCGCCGACCGATCGACCCAATAGTGGCGATATTGCAGAACTGGAATTTTATAATGATATTAATAAAAATGCACAAAAACTTAATGGAAATATAATAGGGACAAAAGATATACTCGGTGTCACAAGAGAAATGGCAATGGATGGTGATTGGGATACGTATTTTCATGGGGCAGAAAAAAAAGACAATTGGGTTGGGCTTGATCTTGGTAAAGCGCAATCGATTAAAAAGATAAAATTTTGTCCGCGTAATGATACAAATATTATTTTACCCGGTGATACTTATGTTCTTTATTATTGGAATGACAAATGGGTTTCGCTCGGCACTAAAAAAGCTAGCGAAACTTTTTTAGAATTTAATAATATACCAAGCAATGCATTGCTTTGGCTACGCAATATTTCCGGTGGACAAGAAGAAAATATTTTTATTATGAAAAATGAACGGCAAGTCTTTTTTTGAAATATTTTAAAAAAGGATTTTATTAATTTTTCATTTGTTTCCAGGCATTAATCAAGCCGTTAGTAGAACTATCGTGCGAAGCAATATTATTATCACTTTGCAATTCGGGCAAGATTTTTTTAGCCAATTGTTTTCCCAATTCCACGCCCCACTGATCGAAACTGAAGATATTCCATATAACGCCTTGCACAAAAATCTTATGCTCGTATAATGAAATCAAGCTTCCCAGCGTGCGCGGCGTGATTTGTTTCACCAAAATGGAATTCGAAGGCTTATTGCCTGTAAATACTTTAAACGGGGTCAAAAATTTAATTTCTTCATCCGATTTTCCTTCTTTTTTTAGCTCGGCTTCTACCTCTTCAGCGGTTTTGCCCATCAATAATGCTTCGGTCTGCGCAAAGAAATTAGATAATAACATGATATGATGTTCGCCAATTGGATTATGACTAATTGCAGGCGCAATAAAATCGCAAGGAATTAAGCGCGTCCCTTGATGAATGAGTTGATAGAAAGCGTGCTGACCATTCGTGCCCGGCTCACCCCAGATGATCGGGCCGGTTTGATAATTCACGGATTTACCATCTCGGCCTACATATTTGCCATTGCTTTCCATATTTCCTTGTTGGAAATAGGCGGCAAACCTATGTAGATATTGATCGTAAGGCAGAATTGCTTCTGACTCTGCATCGAAGAAATTGACATACCAAATACCAATCAATGCCAGGATTACAGGCAAGTTTTTATCTAAGTCCGTTGTGCGGAAATGCTCGTCCATTTCATGGAAACCCTCCAGTAATTGCTGGAAATTATCAAATCCAATGGTGCAGGCAATCGACAAACCAATCGCAGAAGTAAGCGAATAGCGACCACCGACCCAATCCCAGAATTCAAACATATTCTCTGGCGCGATGCCAAAGGCTTGCACGTCTTTCGCATTGGTCGAAAGTGCAGCAAAATGCTTGGCTACCTGCTCTTCATCATTGGCGTGTCGCAAGAACCAATTACGCGCGCTGTGCGCATTTGACATCGTTTCCTGGGTCGTAAATGTTTTAGAAGCAATCAGGAACAAGGTTGTTTCAGGCGAGACTTTCCTTAGCGTTTCCGCGATATGCGTGCCATCTACATTCGACACAAAATGAACGTTCATCCCTGGTTTCCAATAAGGGCGCAGGGCTTCGGTCACCATCAAAGGTCCCAGATCAGAGCCGCCAATTCCAATATTAACAATATCTGTAATGCGTTTTCCAGTGTAACCGGTCCATTCACCAGATAAGATTTTTTCAGAAAAAGCTTCCATTTGAGCAAGCACCGCATTTACATCTGGCATGACGTCTTTTCCGTCTGATAAAATAGGGCGATTGGAACGATTCCGCAAAGCGATATGCAATACCGAACGATGCTCTGTTTCATTGATTTTTTCACCCGAAAACATTTCTTGAATTGCATCTTTCACTTGCATTTCATCTGCCAGTTCCAGCAACAATTTCAGCGTTTCTTCGGTAATAATATTTTTAGAAAAATCTATAAGTATATCTTCAAATGAAATGGAAAAACGCTCAAATCGCTGAGAATCAATGGCAAACAAATCCTTCATGTGCCGAGCTTTCAGCAGATCAAAATGGGTTTCGAGCTTTTTCCAGGCGTAGGTTTGGGTTGGGTTTTGGCGAGTAAGCATATTTTTTGGATATTATGATATTGGCAATATTAGAAATTGCAAAAATGTAATTTGATTGTAAATTAAATATAAAGAAAAGCAAGCTTTTTTATAGAAAATTACTCTTACTTGCTAAATCTTTTAGTCGCCATTTCTCCAAGTCTCCTTGTTCACTTCTTCCGCCCCACGTATATGACATATTCCCATACACCACCATAAGCCAGCTTTACTTCTTCTACCAAGGAATCAAATTCGCTGAGTAGCAAGGGCAGCAGATGGCTATCCATGCGCACATGATTATTGCCCATGTGACGCTTGAACCAATTGAAACGGGAATTGTGAAAATCCACCACCGCAATAGCGCCGCCGGGTTTGAGGTCGGCTTTTGCTTTCAAGATCAAATCCTGCCATTGCGGATTGATCATCGTGAGTGAGTAGGAGAACAAAATTACGTCCACCTTGCCTGTGAAGGCAGTTTCATCGGGCATATAAGGCTTTTCAATGAGCGTGACTCGGTCGGCATAAGCTTTGGTATTCTTTTGAGCCAATTTGATCATGTCACCCGATACGTCCATGCCTGTAAGGCTGGCTTTAGGAAAAATCTTTGCCAATTGCGCAAGATTATAACCAGTGCCACAACCGATTTCCAGAATATGAATTTGAGCATTATCAGGAAAAGGGAGCATTTTTAAAATGCGATTGCGCCCAAAAAGGAAAGTCCAGCGCGTTGCATCATAAATCTTCGATTGCAGCCGATAATAACTGCGCATCGCCTGGTTTTGGGAACTAATATCTTCTGTAAAGTTGGTATTTTTCAATTTTAATTCGAGTTTATGAGTGGAGGCGTTGAGAAGCTTAGTCGATAATCAAAAGCTTTTAAACTCCTAAGCTCCTCAACATTTATTTCACAATGCCCATGTACACGCTCGCATAGGTACCCACGCGGTCTTTTTCGTGCGTTTCAAGGGTTTTTTCGCGTTCAAATTCTACTGCGTTCAATACAAATTTCGGGAAGAAATCAATTTCTTCGGCCGCCGATCGAAGGAGAATCCTTGTACCGGGCTTACTATTTTGTAAAATTAATTGCCATTCTTCTTCCAATGCTGGTAAGTTATTGGCTGCTAACCAATCTTGATGATCCAATAAAATGTAGTGAGAATAAGACTTTGGATTATTTTGTAAAAATCCGCTGATCGTAGAATTATGCGTGACAATCCTATCGGCTTGTTCTCGAATCACATCAAAATTGCCTTTTTGTAAATAAGAAGGACTACAAGAGTCTGTATAAGAGCCATTTACATATAATCTCCAAAAATAATTATCTTGCAAAGTAATCTTGGTAAATACCTTGCGCAAACTCTCTTGCACATACCCCAGCGCGCCACGCTCGTACTTGTCCATAAAAAGCTCTTGCTGACTGCGCGGCACACCCACCAAACTCATTGTGAAATGGCGATTGATGACCCATTCCATCAATTTATTCATCAATTTGCGCTCGATTTCGTAGTAAATTTCTGCTTGTTTACTCAAGGAATCGGCCTCAAACATCTCCTGTACTTTATCATAAAGCTTGCGCTGTGCTTTGAGGTATTGATTGGTCAGCCATGCGAAAGTACCCGAAGTGCCATAATGGTAAAAGGACTTGCGAATGCCTTTGCCATTAAAAAAATTCAAATTCTTATCCCAATATCGCTGCGCATAATCTGGTAATTGTTCGCGGAGTTTTTCATGATATAAATCCTTGACCTCCCGATGTGCGCCTTTGCCAAAAAGCAGGAATAAATCATCAAAATCAGCACTTTTGAAAGTGGCAAGTTTCAATTGCAAAAGCGAATTTTGCCGAGGATTAACATCGATACAATTGATCTGCCGAGGTTTGTCCAGCAAGTAATCGAGGGCATTACAACCGGCGCTGGTAATCATCACAACCTCGCTATCTTGTTTGAATTCAAGCAATTCGCGGTCGCAACGAGGATCCTCCCAGCATGTATTGTACACTAAATTTTTGGTATGTACTTGCCTGAAAACCCAGTCTCTCAATTCGTTTAGTTTTTCCACTTTGTTTGGCTTTAACGTGTTGGTCATCGGTTGATGCTTTATTACTATTTTGTTTATAACTATTTTGAATTATTAATCAACAACTCAATAGATAGCTTGCAAAGTTATGAAATTGCTGATTCTTATAAACAAAAATTTATTGATTACTTGAAACGGCTGAGATTCAATTGCTTTGGTCGGAATTTGTTTTTCTAATAATCGGTAAATGTCTATCTGCGCTCGTACTTTGGACTCAAGCGGCAAGGATGAACGATAGGTATTGCTTAAATCCGCATCAATAATGCGTGCTTTGGTATTATCTTGCCATTGCAAGTCAATGATGTTGCGCAATTCGGCAAATAGCTTTGGATCATAAATCGGAGCGGCGACTTCTACGCGGCGATCCAGATTGCGGGTCATCCAATCGGCAGAGGCAATATACATCGCTTCTTCACCGCCATTTGCAAAAATATACACCCGCGCATGTTCCAAAAAACGGTCGAGAATGCTGATCACTTCTATGTTTTCGCTCATACCCTCGACACCTGGAATCAGGCAGCAAATGCCTCGCAGAATAATCTGAATACGCACACCCGCTTGGCTGGCCTCATACAATATATTGACCATTTCTGTGTCTTCTAAACTATTCATTTTGAGCAGTATATAGGCCGTTTTTCCTGCTTTGGCATTAGCGATTTCACGATCAATCAAATCTTCAAAACGATGCCGAAGCGTAAAGGGCGAAACCAGTAAATGCTTGCAATGTGGCACGATAATTCTGCGCTCTAACAAATCAAAACCTGCGCAGCTTCATTAACGAGACGTTTATCGGCGGTCAACAAGGCATGGTCAGCGTAGAGTTTGGCGGTTTTTTCATTAAAATTGCCCGTTCCAATATAAGCGTAATGTCGCCAGGTGTCTTCCTCTTTTCGAGTGATGAGCAGCAACTTGGTATGAACCTTGATGCCCGGATAACTGTAATAAACTTTTGCGCCTGCTTTCTCCAATTCGCTACCCCAATGTAAATTAGCTTCTTCGTCAAAGCGGGCTTTGGCTTCTACAAATATGATGACGGTTTTTCCTTTTCCACAAGCATATTTCAAGGCTTCTGCCACAGCTGACTTGGAACCGACCCGATATAATGTTATTTTAATACTATTCACAAGTGAATCATTCGCGGCTTCCCGAATCAATCGAGGGATATAATCAAATTTTTGATAAGGAAAATGCAATAACAAGTCTTTTTCGCGCATCAAAGCCAGAATCGAATCGGCTTGCTCCAACTCAGGGTGGGGTAGTGGCGGCAACGGCTCATCATGCAATGACGCATCTTCTAAAGGATTTGGAAATTGAAAAAAGTCATTAAAATTATGATACCGCGCTCCAGGGATCAGATCGTTTTTACTTAATAAAAACAAGATTTTCAGACGCTCTAATAATTCCGCGGGCATGGCGCTATCAAACAAAAAGCGTGTTGGTAGACCAATATCACGTTCTTCTAATCCTTTTTTGATTTTTTCTAATAAGTCCCCTGAAAATTCATCTTCGATATACATCTCGGCATCGCGCGAAAGCTTGATGGCGTAGGCATTTTCAATAGGTTGTTTAAATAATTCTTCGAGATTAAATCGCAAAATATCGTCTAAAAAAGTAATAAAATGTCCTGCTGAATGGTCAGGAAATGCTACAAAACGCGGCAACTTGTCGGAAGGAATATTCACGATGGCGAGTTGATCCTCCTTCTTGAATAGCACAACAAAATACAAGCTTGCATTTTCTAAAAAAGGCATTTCCTCCTCTTCATTCAATAAAACCGGACGAACGTGCGGATAAATTTTTTCAAAAAAGTATTTTTTAGCAAACTGTTGTTGCGCTTCGGTAAAAGCATTTTCTCGGATAATAAAAACCCCGCGCGATTCTAATTCGGGAATAATTTCTTGCCGAAACACGGTGCCAAATTCTTGTTGTTGCTCCTGAACAATTCTGCGTATTTGCTTGAGTTCTTTCTTAGGCTTGATGTCTAATTCTTTGCGGGTTTTCTTTTTCAAATCCTTGAAACTACGCAGCGAAGCCACACGTACCCTATAAAATTCGTCGAGATTGGAGCTATAAATCGCCAGGAATTTGATGCGTTCGTACAGCGGCACGCTTTTATCCTTTGCTTCCTGCAATACTCGATGATTGAATGCCAGCCAACTGAGGTCGCGCGAAATATGATGGAAAAGCTGCATTATTATTTTTCCGACAAAGATAACAAAAGCGCTTGATTTGGAATTGTTTTAGCTAATGGAGGGATATTAGGATTCTATCATTCACTGCAAAATAGCTTCTTTCTTTTCTGAAAGTTCGCTACCAATGAACTTGAGCATGAGTGTTTTGATGATTTCGCGTACGCGGCGGAATTCAGAAAGCGTAGCCTTGGGCGTGCCTTCAAATAAGGAAGGATCGGGGATGTCGTGATGAAGAATCGCATCAGCCGAAATGGAAGCTGGTATTTGCGTTGAAACTTCTTCGCACATATTAATAATATAATCAAAATGATTGCCTTCAAAAATCGAGAGATTTTTAGCAGTATAAGCAGCAATATCAATATTATCTTCGGCCATAACTTTGACCGCTATCGGATGGAGATCTGTAGGGTGAGAACCGGCGCTGAAAAACTCCGCTTTGCCTTCCCCATAGAACCTCAGATAGCCCTCTGCCATTTGGCTTCGGCAAGAATTGCCCGTGCATAGCACCAGGACTTGTTTCATAAAAATGAGTTTACAATTAATTAATGTAAAAGTAACAAATAAAGTTTAAACTTCCTTCGAGCTTTCATACAAGATTTAATTTTGGGAGACAATTATAAGGGAATCAGCCTATTCAAAATTAGTTTTTTCCATAACTTGATCCCGCATATCGCGGTTGACGGCAATACTGGCATTCAATTCAAATCCGATCAGCAATACCAGCGAGTTGAGTTGTATCCATAGCATTGTAACAATGATGGTACCGAAGCTACCATACAACTTATTGTATTGTCCAAAATTATCGACATAAAAACCAAAGCCAATAGAGGTGAGAATAGATAAAACCGCTGCCAGTGTAGCGCCCGGCGAGAACATTTTAAACTTGCGAATCGTGGGAATACCGTAGCGATAGATGATAGAAATGACCGTGTAAAACAAAAGCATGATAGCAACCCATCGCACAATCGAAATGCTCCATTCGGTCAGCTTGTCAAGACGTATCAACGTAGCCAGCGCATTCAAAAGAAAATTGCCGAGGATGATAAAAACAACCGAAGCAATCAGCAGCACGCCAAATTGAAAGGTCAGGAAAATAGCAATGAGTCTTTTCCGGAAAGGTTTTCGTTTTTTAAAGGTTCGTTGGTACGATTTTTCAAAACCCTGCATCATCGTCAGCATGCCATTGGAAGCAAAAAATATCGCCAGTAAAAAGCCAAAGGACAAAAGCGCTACGCGCGGGTTGGTGGTCAAGTCTTCAATAAACTTAGCGATTTCTAGCCCTGCGCTACCCGGCATCAATTGCTGAATTTCAGTAGTCAATAGCTCATCGAAGTTTTCTTCCATTGCATCTGGCAGGAAATAATGCAAAATATACTGTCGAAGGTAAGGCAGGAGCGTAAAAAGCGACATCAGCGAAGGAAAAATAGATAAAAAGAAACTAAAAGCCATCGAATTGGCGCGCGTGAAAAGGTCGGTGCGCATGGTTTCTTTGTACAGGAACACCAACACATCGTACACAGGCAAACCCACAAAACCCGGTAGCGAATGCTTTTTGGACCACGCGATTATTTTATTAATGAGGGGCAATTTTTGAATAAAATCCCAAATCGCATTATTACTGGGGAGCTTTGGCGGGCGCAGCCGTTTTCTTTTCTTTGGATTTTTAGTCGTGCTCAAAATATGGTCGTAATTTCTCTAATAAAAACGCTGGTGCGTAAATCGTTTTGCCAACACTGGCATCTACAAAGCACAATTTAACACTTCCAATGTTGATGAGCTTGTTTTTTTCGTTAAAAATTTCCACATCGAAGATGATATACTTCTCCGGCAAGCTTTTCAGTGTGGTGCGAATGGTGAGCAAATCATCATAATACGCGGGGCGCAAATACTTGATTTCCAATGAAACAACCGGCATCCAAATACCGTGTTCCTTTTCGATGTCTTTATACGTTACACCCAAGGAGCGCAGCATCTCCACCCGCCCGATCTCGTAGTATTGCGCGTAATTACCGTAGTAAAGATAACCCATCTGGTCGGTCTCGCCATGACGCACTCTGTTCTGATAGTCGAAAGCAAACATTTCTTGATAAACGATTTATGAAGCACAAAGTAAGCATAGTTTTAGATGAATTTCACTCGAAGATAGTATAAGATGAGCCAATGTGCTGACGATCGTACTACGGTAGTTCGTCTTTTATTTATCAATTGAATCTTCCCAACACCCTACGAGCCGCGCAAAATCTTATCCATCTTCCTGCCCTTCGCCAACTCATCCACCAATTTATCCAAATACCTTGCTTGTTTCGTTAAGGGATTTTCAATTTCTTCTATTCGATAGCCACAGATTACACCTGTAATGAGGTGAGCATTGGGGTTCAATTTTGCTCTCTGAAAGAATGTTTCAAAATTTACTTTTTCATTAATGAGGTCTTGCAACTTTTTTTCATCGAAACCAGTCAACCACTCTATTACCTGATGCAGTTCTTCTATTGTTCTGCCTTTGCTTTCCACTTTTGTAATATAGTGTGGATAAACCGATGCAAAGGTCATTTTAGCGATACGCTGATGATGTGTGTTGGAATCCTTCATTCTTTATCTTTTACTATCATTTCAAATTCAAAGCGCTATGATTTTGTAGCCTACTGAATGACTTTGGACTTTTTCAGCCCTGTTGCACATCAGCTCACTTTTTATAAACACCCTATTAGCGGTTCGTTGTTTTCTTTCAAATTCTTTCGGATATTTTACTGTTCCGCTTACACCTTTAAGTCCGTCTGTCAATAATTCAAGTCCCATAAATACATTTTTCGGTACATCAAATGGTGCTTTTATACGCCATTTGTCTGCCGGAACAAAACCAAATTTCGGATAATAATGCTCGTGTCCTAATACTATTACCGATTTGTATTTTAGTTCTCTTGCTTTGTCAAGTCCGGTTTTGATTAACTGTCCTCCAATGCCTTTTTGCTGGCATTCAGGCCTGACTGCCATTGGGGCAAGCGCTAAACTGTCAAACTCCTTATGATCGTTGTCTATAATTTTGATTTTTGTAAATAAAATATGCCCAACAATTTTATGGTCAAGTATTGCGACGAATGAAAGCGCTGGAATAAACGCATCACTCTTTCGCAAAAGGTCAACAAGTTTAGCTTCGTTTTCTTGTCCGAATGCGATGCTATTGATTTCGTAAACAGCGCTCCTGTCCTCTGTTGTTTCTTGTCTGATTTTCGCTTCCATTCTTTTTGTTTGCCTGTCGCGCTACAATTAACACGAACGACGCATACTGCATATGCAGTGACCGACCTTAGGAGGGCATTGATATACGCAATGTTTAGGTCGATTTTTTTTTTCATTTTTGAAATTCAAAAAGTTTTTAGGTAGGTTTAACATAGAGATCCATTAAAGATATTGTTTGTGAGATGTTCACTTTTCCTCTTTTCCATATTTTATCTAAAGGAATATTTAAGTAACTCCTCATCATTTAAATTTGAAGTTTCTTTTTTATGTTTCTCCGAAATTGAATGGAATATCTAATATTCCTTTTAAATCATACCCATGCGTCAGATTGTAAACATTATCTAGCAGATCATTTGCAATCAACCTTAAATGTTTTTTTTTTGAATAATAACTAATACTGTCTAAATGTATATTTTTTGATATATCATTCCACAATGTATACTGAAACGCAGTATTTAAATCAGAACTTTGACGAGTTAATTCTCGAAATTTAATTGATGCTTTTTCGAAACTTTTTTCTGCTAAAACATCTAAGTTTTCATTAATATTTTTCCGTAATTCAGAATATATAAATTGTTGTATTTGTGGTGATTGAAGTTCATTTTCTACTTTAAATTTGACAGCCTCTAATGCTTGTAATTTAGCTTCTTTTTCAATTAATTCAATTTGAAGATCGGATCGTATTTAGAATCAATTAAATATTGTTTAGATTCTAATTTTAGTTCCGATATTTTCTCTTTAGCCTCACTCAGTTCATTATCTACACGATTATTTATTTGATAAATATTTGCACCTAATTATTGGCAATCCTGCTGCAAATATTATTGCTAAGGCTCAATTATCCATTTGAATAAAGTCTTTAAGCTTTCATAATGCTTCTTTTCTTGAGTTTCATTAAAATCTTTCAATTCACTTTCATTCATAGAATTTCGAATTTTACTTCTTTAATATAATTCATGCTAAACTACCAGTAAGATATTTGAAAATTGTGAGCTTTCCTAATTTCTTCCCCTTTATATTTATTCAATTACTAAATATTTATGATCATTATATTCTAGCTAAAATATAAATACATCCTATTAATCTATTTTAAATTCTGACTAACGGAAAAATCAACATTGAAATCCAATTATTTATAAGTTAATAATAAGTAAATCTAATTCCTTGATTTGGCTTGTTCATTTGTTTCTTAAATTAATTCCTCTTATTTGAATAGTGGAATGACCTACAACGGTTGGTGCAAACGCAGGTGGGGCGCATAGCCCACTTGCCGTTGCACTTTGTTCTCGACAGTTTTTATTTTTACTTTTTTTTTAGTTTCGATTTCGTTATATCAAAATCTAAATCCTCAAAATCTTCTTTAATTTTATCTGTGATTGAAATATCTTTCACCTCAAGTCCAGAGAACATATATTTTAACTTTCGCTTCAGACCTTCAAAAATATCTGACCATTCGATAATCCAAATTTCTATGTTCCCGTCTTCATTATCCCAATAGTAATGTGGTGAATATGGTTTATTTTTTCTTATGCCTTTAAGCTCTTTTTTTAGTTTTCCGTTTATTTGAGTACCAACTAATATTACTTTATATTGAATTTTATTTGGGAACTTCCCGTTTTCTTCAATAACATATGCATAGTCCTTTACTTGTTGCGCCTCTTTTTGGAGCTTAATTTTACTCGTGGGGCTTTTTTAATTCAATTACTAAGACTTCTCTTCTTTTTCTTCATCAATTATTCTTTTCGCTAAACATGAATAAATCTGTAATCAATTTAACTTTTTCGTCTTCAATATCCTGATTTATATTATCTGCTTTTTCGTCTTCTTTGTATTGTAATATTTTATCCCTAAGTTCTTTTAAATTATTTACCAAATTTGTCTGACAGTAAATTTGTAGCTTCCGAATACTGCTCCCCAAAACCCAGAGCTTTCTTTCCAAAATCTTATGGAGTTGACTTCTTTCTTTTACATGCTTGCTAATTTCAGAATAATTAGGTTTTCAAGAAATTCAATATCCTCTAATTTTTAGCAACCATTGAGGAAAATAATATAACCTGTTCCAAATCTACTTTTCAAGCAGTTGATTGAACTTTAGAATTAGTTCATCATTGAGCTTTAAGATGTGTTTTAGGACGTTTGTTAAATCTCCATTTTCAATATCCTTTCTATCAAAGGGTAAACCAACTCTCTTAATTCATTTTCTTATTCAGTAAATGATGCTTTTCCTCGACTAAATAAGCCAGCTTATCAAAAACAATTTCCTCTGATTGTGATGCTGCCTCTTTGTCTTTATATGGATAGTATATATCTTTTCTCAACCGTTCTGTAAAATCATCATACTCCTTGTTCTTAGACTTGAAATATCCATTTAGCGTCTCTTTGATAAATTCAGTAAGCTGTTTTAGACTTTCATCCATTTCTGATATGTCTAAATTTCTAAATATATCAACAGTAAATAAATCTGAACTTACATAAATGAAAATGGGATTCAATTTAGGCTTAACAATCTGCATTGTATTCTAAAGTTCCAGCTATTGTATCAACTCCCCAATTCTTTACCGTTAGAAACGTCTTAATTTTCCCCAACATCTGCTTTCAACTTAAAGTAAGTAAAGACATCATGCTCTTTTCCTTTTATCTGTAAATTTTGTTACTTTTTTCGGGTTCTCCTTCGACATAATCCTGGTGGATTGATGTATTCATCATTAATAAAAAATTTGACCTCTGAGTTAAATATTTGAATTGGGTAAGTTTCAAAATACGTCTTTAATTTTAGGGCACAATAACTTATCACAAACCTTTTTTTAGGCTGCCCTTCGGTTTCCTATCATAACATGTCGTGGATTTCAATTTGATAATAAGTATTGTGTTTTCCTCTAAAGTTTCTTCTATTGTATCCACCTCAATTTCGGCAATATTTTTTTCCATTTGAAAATACTCTGACTTTATTGGAATTGTTGAGCGGGTAAATTTTTAAGCTATCATCGTAGCCAACAGTTTCAATATTAATATCTTTTCCAAGTTGCAAAGAAGCAAACCTTCCAATCCCTTTACCACCCGTTTCACTTTCCGTTCCTATATTTAAAAGTTTAATATCAACTTCGACAGATTTGCTCCTTTCCATTATCCTTAATTTTGAGAGATTTGATGAAGGTTTTTGAAAGTTCATCCTCTTAGGCATAATCCATTTCAATATCAATTCTTGTCGCTTCTGCTTGAATTGAATTACCAATTCTGGTGTAAGATCACATATGTATCTCGGATATTGGAGCGAATATATCTTTTCTCTCTTGAATTTGTGGTTAGTTTGCGTTTCATTTTTTGTTTTTCTTAATTGTCGAGAACTCTTGTACTAACGCAATAGCGACTAAGTAAAACACGCATTGCGCATTTTACTTAGTATATATTCACATTAAAATAACGGCTTTTATTTAAATATCCAAGTCATCTATTGGGCTTTTACCTTTACCCAGTGGTTATGCGTGATCCCGATGCCATCGGGACAAGTTATGCGTATAAATTTCGGTGGTCTTACTACTTTCATGCTCTAAGAGTTCTTGAATATAGCTTCCGCATGGTTTGAATGAACGTCCGCACGATTTGAACGAGCTTCCGCACGATTTGAATGAGCTTCCGCACGATTTAAACGAGCTTCCGCACGACTTGAATGAGCGTCCGCACGACTTGAATGAGCGGACGCACGACTTGAACGAGCAATTAACGGCCGCACGATTTGAATGAGCTTCCGCACGATTTGAACGAGCAGACGCACGGTTTGAATTAGAGCAGAATGAGCTTCCGCACGATTTGAACGAGCAGACGCACGACTTGAATGAGCAGACGCACGATTTGAATGAGCGGACGCACTACTTGAACGAGCAGGCGCACGATTTGAACGAACGGACGCACGACTTGAATGAACGGACGCACGATTTGAATGAGCAGGCGCACGATTTGAACGGGCTTCCGCACGACTTGAACGAGCAGGCGCACGATTTGAATGAGCACGATTTGAATGAGCAGGCACACGATTTGAATTTTAAGTCGAAGCCTTTTCATCTCAACCTCCAACTTACAACTTACAACCTCTAACCTGAAACTTACAACCTCTAAATTTTAAACACTCTCCCGCTCGATTGGACAGGTCATGCAATGCGATCCTCCCCGCGCTCGTGACAATTCATTGGATGGAATGGTGATAATAGTGTTTTCCAGTTTCTGCGGATCGATGCGTCCTTCTTTAAAAGCGCGCAAGAAATCGTAGGCATGGAGTATCGTATAGCCTGCAGCCTGGAATGCTTCTTCTGTTTTCACATTTCGATCGTAGGTAATGGCTACCCCGGGCTTTATAGCGACGAGATTACAACCATCTGTCCATTGTTCGCGCTCTTGGTAAGGAGATTCACCGTTTCCACTCAGGATAAAACGCATATTGGGATTGATTTCTTCGAGCAAAAAGTCTTTGATGGAGTGATAAAAGCCTGGTTTACCCTGTTGGCGGTGTACTTCTACGTTAGAACTGAGTCCGTCGAGGACAATTGGTTTGAACGCAACGGTATGATGATGATGTATTTGGGTAAAAATGGTGTCAATGTGCATAAAAGAACGATCCGTAGGAATATTGATCTGTACCACGTTTTTTACGATGCCTTTCTCAAACAATACATCGCGCAATGAACGAATCGCATGGGCGGTCGTGCGCTCGCTACAGCCTATGAGTAGGTAATCTTCGTTGATCACCATCATATCACCGCCTTCTATGGAGATTACTTCCCCTCTTTTAGAGGGTGGGAACTGATCTACTTTATTCATATTGATTACCTTACCGGCTTCACGCAAAGGTTTAAAGATCGGATGCGCCCAACAAATGAAGCGAGTGAGGAAGTTTTCGCGGAAACGCGCTTCCTTAGCGGCTTTGGTCACGACGATATGGTCATTAATGGTGACCGCAATGTCGCGGGTGAAGATGAAATTGGGAATCGGGTCGAATAGATAGTAATCATCTTCTTCGTAATAGCCTGTGATAAGTACATCGGAGAGTTTTTCATCGTTGAGGTCGAGCAACATGGTTTCGTAACTCGTCGGTAATTCTTCGTAATCCACGATTAAATGGATCATTTCTTTCCGACTCTCGTCGCCATACTTTAAGGCCTCGATTAATAAGTCACGAGTCTCTAATACGTTTTCATTTCCGAGGAAAGCTTTCAATACAGTAGTAAAAACATCGTGCTCGGTTTGCATTTGAGGCAAATAGACGATGTCGTCAAATAATAATTCTTCGGCTTCCTTGGGCGATATGCGCGAAATGCCTTCATCCGGGCGATGTACAATTACTCTTTTGAGCCTTCCGATCTCGGAAGATGCGTGCACTTGGTTGGTGTTCATAAGGTTAGGATTTTATAAGTACGAAGTACGATTGATGAAGTACGATTTACGATTTGTTAATCCGCTGACTTTTCTTATCTCTGTTCTGACTTCTTAAACAGTTGTCCAATAATAAAAATAAAACTCGGTATTACGTTCAAAACCCACGGATGGATAGAGACTATTGCCAATATCATTGTCTTTACCGGTTTCCAGCAGCAGTTCTACCGCGTCTGTTGCTCTTGCTAAGTCTTTCGCTTTGTCGATTAAAAGCTTTGAAATACCTTGACCGCGATATTCGGGCTTGACATAGAGGTCATTAAGCACCCAAATGCGCTTCATGCGTGTGGAAGAGTAGAGTGGGTACAATTGGGTGAAACCTGCGAACTCACCATTCTCTGCTTGTGCGAGATAAGCGATAGCATCACCGCGCTCCATCAGTCCCGCAAGGAATATTTTAGCTCCTTCCAAATCAGAAGGCTTCTTGTACCAGACACGATAAGCATCAAAAAGGCTTGTAAGGGCGTCCAGGTGTTCTGTTTGGGCTTGTAGAATAGTAATCATGTTGAATCGGGTTTAAAGGTTTAGGAGTTTAGGAACTTATTAGTTGAGCAACTCGCTCAACTAATAAGCTCCTAAACTTCTCAACTAAGTAAGAATCAACTTTTCAATTTCATAAATAGAGTTGATTTTTCCGGCAAAGATGCAATAAAAATGAGGATTTTCCTTTAGCAAGGATATTTCCGTCGGGCGGCCGTCGTCTATATAATTCGCTTTTAGCTTTGATTTGATCGTGAATAAAGAAGAAAAGTATTGGAAGCCAACTTCTTCTGCAAAATATTGCTTCATCTGCGCCAGCATCTTTCTATTACTTGATAATGGCTTGGCTGGGCAAGTGTTACAGTTGCTTGTAAAATCTGGTTTGCAATCTGTGTTAATCTGTTGACAATCAAAGCTTGGCAAATTATCGTATGATACTTTATGATGGGTGTAAGCGACGGAAGATAAAGATAATAAACCCGACAAACCATAAGGCATGAGCGAACCGAAGGGGCCATCCATCACGGTTAATCCTATGTTTTTCACTTGTGGCGAAGTCACGAAAGCAATCTCGGAGATTTCGTGCATCAATTGGATGTCAGGTACGCCGAATAAGCGATTAATGGCGTTGCTACCGGAGTAAGTGGCGTTGATGATTTGGGTGCAAGTCAGATGTTTAAAGTTGTAGGTTTCAGGTTTCAGGTTTTTGGCTTGAGGCTTGCAAGTTTGAATGCTGATTTCCCAGATTTTACCATTCGGATTGGCTTCTATGATTTTCGTAGAGGTTCGTACGACAATATTTTTTCCTGCTGCAATTTTCTGTTCGTAGTATTTGGCGATTAAAATAGGGTCAAAGGAGTATTCGGTGGTAGCATACAATGCTTCAATGCGATTAAAATTAAACAAAGGATGCGCTGTCACGCGTTCACAACGGATATTGATGTATTCACAAAAGCGTTCAAACTGCTGTCCATCTGTAAACGAGCCAAATTTGTCAATCGCGTAGTATTTCTCGAAATGAAAGTTGATAAATTGCTGATGTTCAGCAGTAAAACGCGCTTTGTTATCGTCCGACATGAGGGCAGTCGCTACGCTTCTTGGATAGTGATAGCCGCTGTGTAGGCGCGCCTGATTCACAATAGAAGCTTTTTTGAATAATTCCACTTCTTTTTCGATGATACACACGTGCTGTCCGTGCCTTGCCAGGTACAAAGCTACATAGACGCCAAAAATGCCGCCGCCAACTATGATTGTATCGAAATGTTCTCTCACTGGATGTCAGCTATTTAGATGCCAGATGCCAGATTAGCTTTCAATTTTTCAAATACATCCTCATAATCAAATTCTTGTAAAGAACGATAAAATTCAATTGTATCATGTAGTTGTAAAGAACTGGAAGGGCCGACCAAAATACCTTCAATGTCTGCGCTATGGTAAGCATAAAGCATTCCAATATGGTTCATAGACTTTAGTTTCGGGCGGTTTGCTTTTTGATTCACGTCTTTAAGTATTTTTTGTAAAGATTCTACGATTGGATACATTGTATCGGTCGGGCCACCTCGCGCTTTGAGCGAACTATCTTTGCGGTATTCCGATGTATTTAACTTCAATCCACCTGCGTTGATGCCGTAAGCAATAAATCTGGGCTTTCCATGAAATAGAGTGTAGCGTTGGTAATCAGATTGTAACAAGTTATGCTTCATTTGAATGCGAAAATTGAATTGGAATTCCTGATTTAATTTGAAATAAATCTCCGGGTGTTGAATGCCAGACAAGCCAATATACAAACCTTGCTTTCGCGCTTCATCGAGCGCTTCGAGCGTTTCTCGAATTTCATTTTCGGAATCTCGGTTATCCCAATGAATCATATAAGTATGAAAGTTGGAATCAAATTGAAAGCGATAATCGTCCAAATTAAGCAACAGAAAGCTTTTACTTAAATTATGTTCTGGCGTACGAAGATTATTAATGCTTCCAACCTTTACGATGACTTTCAAATCCTTGATGCCATGCGTTTTAATCCATTGCAATAAGATTTTTTCTGCCTTCCGAAAGTCTTCGGGAATTTTGTTGATCGGATAATTCGTAGCGGTATCTATTTGGCGAAAGCCATGTTGATAAAAAGCGTCCAGGACGGCAAACGCCGTTGCTTCTGAAACCGTCCAGCCCCACATCGCAGTGCCGAGAATTAGTGATGGATTCATTCTTTTATTGTTTCATGTTCTTCTTGTCTCTTCGCTTCTAAGTCTCCAAGCCTTAATTATTGGTCAGAAAAATGAGCATTTACGCCGAATTTTAGCAGTGGGCATCAAAAATAGCGTTAATTTTCACTTTTGTAAAAATCGTTGCCATGATTGATAAAATAAAACAAGCATTCAAAGAATTATCCGATGCCGTGCAGGAGCAAGCGTCGTCTTTTGGAGAAAGCGCCAAAGAAAAAGGCTACCAGGTGATTGACGAATGGTTGCAAATTTTTCCAAAATTAGAATTATACAAGCTCGAAATCACCAGTTTTTCATTGGGTGTTGCTATTAGCCCTTCTTTGGAAGTGGAATTGGTGGGCAAACACGAAGATTTTTCGCAGGAACGCTTGCAGCAGATTCTGACAGAAATAAAAGGCAATACCGCTCTTTCTTTGGTATTTAACACCATTAGAACCGCTTACGCGTTGCACCGCAAGACTCATGCTACACTGCGCGATCCTTTGATTGTAAAAATCAAAATCAGAATTTCGCCCGAAGTGCGCGTGTTTATTGGCGAGCCGAGGATTCAATGATACAAGGATTCTATATGTCCTAATTGTTTCTTTAATATGAATTTTCCTTCCTTTTTTTCGAAGGTGGTTGAATGGCATTGTTTTTGTCCCTAACTTTGATCGTTTGGACGATTGCAAACCACTTTTGCAATTATGTGTTTTATTGGTTTATCGGGATGAATATGAATTTTCCATTACAACATATCGAATCAAACCTGGATGAGGATTCACTGCTACAGGGCGAGCAGTTTTTGGACGAAGGGCGGGTGCAAAATTTACAAGAAGCAGCGCAGCATCTGTGGTTGGCGCAGGTGCAAGACGATCAAATCTACGAGGTTGAGGTAAAAATCAGCCCCTCAAAGGTGAAAGCGGTTTCTTGTGAATGCGAGCGTTTTCAGAAAGAAAAAGAATGTGGGCATATCGCTGCGGTGCTATTGCAATTGCGCAATCAATTGAGTAAGTCCGAATCACAAAATATTCCAGAGGAAAAAGAAGAAGACGCTCCGAAGCGATTGACGACTGGCGTTGTGCTTGATCAGGTCAATTTTGATGAATTGGTGACTTTTGTAAAACAATACGCCAAGACCAATCGCAATTTTGCCTTAGCGCTCAAGGCGCGCTTTGCTCCTGGCGTTACGGGTATTGATAGTCGAGAAAAGTATTTACAATTGCTCGAAAGCACCATTGCTGCCAGCCGACGCCCCGATCGCACTTTTAATCAGCGTGGAGCCAATAATATTTATAAAATTTTACTGGAAATACATAGCCAGATTCAGGAAGCTATTGTGCAAGGCTATTTGGCAGAAGCGGTCGTCATGGCGCAAAGTATGATCGAAAAAATCACCCCTTTGCTGCGCAAAATGCAGGCTTTGCAAGAGGAAGTGCGCGAACAAGTGCGTGAAGCTTTTGAAGTATTTCGCATGGTTTTGGAGTTATCGCCGCCACCTTCTTTGCGCGAATCCATTTGGGCCTATTGTCATCGTGAATGCCGTAAACTCTTGTATCGCAATATGCAGATCGACCAGTATTTTCTGCGTATTTTGGTGCAAATGACTGAAGATGAGGAGAAAACGGAGCAATTACTCGCGCTTTTGGATGAACAAATGACCCGTTATTTGTATGAAAAAAGAGAACAAGCGCAATTGATATTACTTAAATTAACTTTATTAGAAAAACTAAATAGGGTTAATGATATTCACGATTTTTTAAACCAGCATATCACGAACGACGAAGTTTTATTTTTTGCGATCCGACAATCGATCAACCGCGGCAATTTTCAACGTGCAAAAACGCTGGCACAATCGGGGCAAAGAAGATCAGAAAACACAGCAACGACAACGCTTTTGGATGCTTTCTTATTAGAAATTGCTGAACGCGAAGGAGATTCGGATGCCATTGTACGCCATGCTGAACAACGCTTGTTACAAACCCTGGATTTGAAATATTATAAAATTATTAATAAAGCTTTTCAAGGAAATTGGAAGGATTATTATACTTCTTTATTAAACAGCATTCGCCAACTGCCCTTTTCTATTGAAAAATTTAAACTTATTGCGGCGATTTATTATGAAGAAGGACAATATCAAGATTTATTAAAGTTTCTACGTGAAACGCAATCCTTAGATTTGGCGCAAGCCTACGGACATTTGCTCTTGCCTTATGAACGAGACGGCGTTTATCATTTTTACTTCGAATTAATAGAACATTATTTAAATAATCATATCGGCAGAAAACCTTCGGAGAAGATCCGAGCCATTATTCGACAATTATATGAAGCAGATGCTGAAGATTTAGCAGATAGCTTAGTGGAAAACCTGCGTGCCAATTATCCGGAGAGGCATTCATTAATGGAGGAATTGGAATTGTTTTGAAATAAAAAGTAAATGAAAATTGAATTTTGGGTCATTGGAAAAACCAACGAAGAATATTTGGAGGAAGGAATTGCAATTTATTTACAAAGATTGCGACATTATGTGCCTTTTGAAATGATTGTAATATCGGATGTAAAGAATGCCGGAAAATTAAGTGGCGAAGAATTAAAAATAAAAGAAAGTGAAATCGTGCTGAATCGCCTCAAAAAAGAGGATTTTCTTATTTTGCTCGACGAAAGAGGAAAAATGCAGACTTCGGAAGAATTCGCGCGGTTTTTAGAGCAAAAACTGCAATTATCGAGCAAAAAACTCGTCTTTTTGGTAGGCGGAGCGTATGGATTTTCCAAAGCGCTTTATGAACGAGCCGATGCACAGCTTTCGCTTTCTAAAATGACTTTTTCGCATCAAATGGTGCGCTTGTTTTTTGTGGAGCAATTGTATCGTGCGATGACGATTTTGAAAAATGAACCGTATCATAATAGTTGAGGAGCTTAGGAGTTTATGAGGTGGATAACTCAACTCTTCAACTCCTAAACTTCTCAACTCCTAAACTAAAGTATAATGTTAAGTCTTACGCTTGTATTAATTATAATGACTTCTTTAATTTCATATCAAGCATTTAATAACGCTGTAATGAAGGCGCGCCTGATATTCTATCCCAGCCAAATGAAGAAAAGTGGCGAGTGGTATCGTTTTTTATCGCATGGATTGATTCATTCCAATTTTGAGCATCTTTTTGTGAATATGTTTGTGCTGTATATGTTTGGTGAAGATTTAGAGTTTGCTTTTCTTGATAATTTTGGAGCAGGCTTAGGCCGTACATTATATTTAATATTTTATTTAAGTGCAATTATTATAGCCTCTGTGCCTTCTTATTTCAAACATCAAGATAATTCTGCCTACGCTGCGGTTGGCGCGTCCGGCGCGACTTCGCTTTAGTTTTTGCCTCGATTTTATTTAATCCCTGGCATTGGTTTTTATTTCCGCCCTTGCCGGCAGTATTATTTGGCGTTGCTTATCTTTGGTACTCGTCGTATATGGAAAAAAAAGGCATGGATAATATTGGTCATGGGGCGCATTTTTGGGGCGCGGTATATGGATTATTTTTTATGATAATTACTGCAAATGCTTTACAACCAAGCTTATTAGAATCCTTTTTATATCGTTTTTTACAAGGACCTCATTGGCCCAATTTTATGTAAAATATCACAATATCATTACATGAATAATAACCCCTGGAAAACCCTGATTATCAAAGAAGTATATGAAAATCGATGGCTGCGTATTACCCATCGAGAAGTAGTTAATCCTGCTGGCAATCCCGGGATTTATGGTGTGGTACATTTCAAAAACACAGCGATTGGTGTTGTTCCATTGGATGAAGAACTAAATACCTGGTTGGTCGGGCAATTTCGTTATGCATTGAATGAATATACCTGGGAAATTCCTGAAGGTGGCGCACCGCTTGGCACTTCATCCTTGGAAGCCGCACAAAGAGAGCTACTGGAAGAAACGGGCATCACCGCACAGCGTTGGACGAAAATTCTGGATGTGCATACGTCCAATTCTGTCACCGATGAATACGGGATGGCTTTTGTGGCGCAAGATTTGAGCTTCGGCGAAGCAATGCCCGAAGAAACCGAACAACTTCAAGTGCGCAAACTCCCCTTCGCCGAAGTTTTTGAAATGGTAATGAATGGCGATATTACCGATTCGCTTTCGATGGTAGCCATTATGAAAGTAAAATTATTATTAGATGCCGGAAATCTTTAAATTATAATTATTTATTTTACTTCCCACTTCCCACTTCGTATCATGCTTTTTCCATCGTTCTTTTTAAAGCTTCGTATAAGCTAATTTTATTTTCCATGTAAATTTCCATGTTTTCATTTAGTATATTATAATAACGTTTGGCGATGCCTTGCTCCTCCATGTAAAGTCGATGCTCGATGCCCAATTTCGCCAGCTCATGCTGTGTTGCTTTGCCGGCAATATAAAACAGCACAATATGCCAGAAATCAAACGGTGGCTGCTTGCCGAGCTCTTTACTTATTTTAATGATATTCATGCTGATGGCTCCTTTATCAGTGGTAATAATAGAATGGCTCGATTCATGAAATAGCATTTCAAGAAACTGCGTTCCCTGCAATTCTTGGCTCGCCGTAGAAATCAATACGATTGTGGGACTCAACAAATGATAAGCGCCGCTTCGACTGGCATACGTTGATAAATCTATACGGATTTTCTCCTCCGGCCATTGGCTACTGCTCAGATTGGCAATTTCTTCAAATATCGCTTTCTCCGTTTGCTGTATTGTTTTTAAATGCTGATTCAAAATCTTTACATTTTGATTACTATGTAATTTCCAGAAATATTTTTTATATACGACATCAAAATCTTTAAATAAAGTGATATGCTCCGGCTCTAATTCTTTACAATTGGGCACTTCTGTATCTTTGAATGGAATCAGGCAGGCGCGAATGTTTACCATTACTTCATCGCGCAGGAGGCTTCGCTCAGCGAGATATTTTTTATAAAAATCCAATGCTCGGTCATACACTTTGCGATCTTCTTCTTTCAGATTCAGAATTATTACATTTTCAATACTATCCAATGTAATATCAAAAGGCGTTTTTTGAGCTTTACCATAAAGAAAATGATGCAAATTCGTCCAGTAATGATTGTAAAAATCAAACTTTGTAGTACTTGCCACAGGTTTGTCCCCGTTAGCGAAAACGTTTGTGTTGGTTAGCAATAGCGCTAAGCCAAGCAGGAAGTTGGTAAAAAGGCGTTTCATTAGATTGTATTTTTGGTTGTAAATATCCTTTAACAACTACAATTTACAGAAAAAAATAAGCCGGAGCAGTGACTTATCGCACCAAATATTTTGAGATTTTACAGTAATTTGTTAATGAAAAATAATATTTTATAACATTACTTTTTTCTCGTCTTTGTTGTACCTCCGATTCCAAGTACACCGAGCAAGCCACGCGTCAATTCTCGTGCAATCGTTCTGCCGATTTGGCGGGTAGTCGGACTGTCAATAATTTCCTCAAATGTACTTTTCTCGCGTCGGCGCGAAGTGCTGCGAGTAGTGGTGGAGCGTGTTTGCACTGCTTTTTCTTGTTGCTTTTTCAGTTCTTCTTGTTTTTCCGCATCAAATGCTTCTTCCATTTTCCTGGTCAGTATTTCATGCGCGCTTTCCCGATCCACGGTCGCATTATATTTTTTGACCAATTGTGACCGACTGACAATGCTGTTGATCTCTGTGTCCGTCAATACATCCATCCGCGATTGCGGTGCGCGTAGCATCACATGGGCCAAAGGTGTTGGCACGCCTTTTTCATTTAAGACGGTAATCAAGGCTTCGCCGATACCCAATTGAGTAATAATATCTTCTACATTATAAAATTCTGAAATAGGATAATTTTCAGCTGCCAGTTTTATCGCTTTCCGATCCTTTGCAGTGAAGGCGCGCAGCGCGTGTTGTACTTTCAAACCCAATTGCCCCAATACGCTTTCCGGAATATCCGCTGGATTTTGCGTTACAAAGAAAATGCCTACGCCTTTGGAGCGAATCAAACGTATAATCGCTTCGATTTGATTGAGCAATGCTTTGGAGGCTTCATCAAAAACCAGATGCGCTTCGTCAATAAAAATAGCCAGTTTGGGCTTATCCAGATCGCCCGCTTCCGGGAAAGTAGAATAAATTTCCGCCAGCATTTGCAGCATAAAAGTTGAAAATAACTTCGGACGATCCTGAATATCCGTCAAACGAACAATCGAAATAATGCCTCTGCCTTTTTCATCGAGACGGCATAAATCATTTACTTCAAAAGAAACCTCGCCGAAAAACAAATCAGCACCCTGCTGTTCCAATTCAATAATTTTGCGCATCATGGTTCCCACCGAATCCGTTCCTACTCGACCGTACACCGATTCTATTTCGCTCTTCCCCTGATCGCTTGTTAAATATTGTAAAACCTTTCTAATGTCTTGTAAATCAAGTAGTGGTAAATTATGATCATCACAATATTTAAACACAACCGACATAATACTCGATTGGGTATCATTCAATCCCAAGATGCGTGAAAACAAGACCGGGCCAAACTCTGTCACCGTCGCTTTGAGTCGCGCGCCTTTTTCATTCGATAAGCTCAGAAACTCTACCGGACTACCACTTGGCATAAAAGGTAATCCAATTTTGCTATGTCGATCTACGATCTTAGCGTTACTTTCGCCAGATACCGCGATGCCGCTCAAGTCGCCTTTGATATCCATCAGCAAAGAAGGAATGCCTTGTGCGGAGAATTGTTCCGCCAGAATTTGTAAGGTTTTGGTTTTTCCGCCCCGGTCGCCCCAGCGATCAAGCCATGCCGGTTGATCGTGCGAAGTGGAAGCTTTATAATCGCGCCAGGTACGCAATTATTATCAAGCATAGCGCCGCCCAAATCGAGTGAAGCGCCTTTAAATGTATAACCTTCGATAATGTGTTGTAGAAATTGTTCTGACTTAGACATAATATTTCAATTAAAACTAATTACAAGGAGAACTAAATCTTTTACTATAAACCTATAAGGTTTCAAAAAACCTTATAGGTTTGACCAAGATATAATGTATTGGAATTTAATTCACATTGTATTAATCTTTTGATTTTAACAATACTAGTCCGATTGACAATCGGCGCTACTAATCCTTGTTCCATTTCCGCGTGCGCAAATCGAATTTAGCTTTGCTAAATGTCCACAAATCTATATTGAATTTTGCTTCCAATTCCATTTCTTCTTCGTTTGATAATAATTTTGGAAAAAAATCCAACTCTGTTTGTTTTTCTGCTTCATCAATCGAAACCGCATATTTGAACAAAGGTTCGTAGCTCACTTCATTCGGAATAATAAAAGCAATCCCTTTTTTTTGAGGCTCGGTATAGTCCAGTAGCACTTTGAAATAAGCTTTAGGAATGGACACTTGATTCTCTCCAATTGCGCCTTTAGGGATTTCTGAAAGCACAGGCCCTGTGACGACATACAATGCCTTATTATCCTTTGCCCAATTACGCGTCAGCTCTTCCAGTTCTCGCCAAATTCCCTGATTAAAATTCCTTGATTGTGGACTAATATTGCTCATCAAAAATGAGTATTGCATCGCATCTTCGCTGAAAGCCATATCCGCCGCGGGCACAAGATGACCTCGGTCATACCCTGAACCTCTTGTAATCATAGGAGGATGCTGATTCTTTGCGCACTTGCGGATCAGGCAAAAACGCATCCGTGCGCGACACCCAGGGCATATTCAATCGCTCTTTGGTCAATTCGTATGCGACCCATTCTGCTTGCTCATGTTCCTCAGAATAAGACAAAGCAAAATAAGGATTAAAGATCACTTCATTCGTAGTAGAAGTCGGAATAAAGTTAAATTTACTTACATCGACTTCTTGTGCAATGCTCGAATTTTCATCATTAGAAACAGAATTATTATTCATAAAGCGATTAAAGAAATAAACCAACGCGCTGAGAATCACTGCAAACAAGCCTACCCGCACAATCGAGACGCCTCCAGAAATTTTGGAATGATTGGTTCGCAATTTTGCCATTATAGAAATTTGAAATCATGTATTTGAACCTTAAACGTTCAAAGATCAAACAATTTGCTGTGGTAAAAATAGAAAAAAGAATACAAGTTGAGGTAAGAAATCAAAAGACGCATCCAAATTCTAAATAAATTGTTGTTTTTTTGATAAAAATAACGCAAACTCAAAACTTTGAACCCAGAACTTCCCACTTCTGACTCCTCCGTAGGAGTCCTTCGTGACCCATTTCCCACTTTGAAAGTGGGCATTACCGGCGGCATTGGCAGCGGCAAAACCACGGTATGTAAAATCTTTGAAACCCTGGGCATCCCTGTTTACTATGCCGACGAACGCGCTAAGTGGTTGATGGTCAATGATCCAGACTTGATAAAAGACATTAAAGTATTATTTGGCGAAGCCGCTTATGATTTGGAAGGTCATCTGAATCGAAAATATATTTCCGATATTGTATTTAATAATCCTGAGAAATTGAACCAACTCAATTCACTGGTACATCCTGCTGTAGCAAAAGATGGTAGCGCCTGGAATCAGGCACAAGTTGGCGTTCCTTACACCCTGCGCGAAGCCGCACTGATTTATGAAGCAGGCATTAACAAGCATTTAGATTATGTGATCGTGGTGACCGCCCCGCTCGAACTGCGCATTCAGCGCGTGATGCAACGCGATCAAATACCCCGCGAAGCAGTAGAGGCGCGCATTGACAAGCAAATGCCCGAGGAGGAGAAAGTGAGACTTGGAGACTTTGTGATCGTTAATGATGGCGAGCAAGCCTTGATCCCGCAAGTTTTAGCCATTCATCAAAAATTGTGTAAAGAAAATAGGGTTTAATGTAATAAAATTTTAATAAATAGAAATATTATTTAATTTTATTGATTATCCTTTAATTCATCATCATTAGGCTTTTCCTTTTGAAACCCATACGGGCAATGCCGACAACCGCTTTGACAGCAGTAGCCACGTTTCAATAAAAAATATTCGGTGAAAACAAAGAAACCGTTTTCGATATAATAATCGATACCTTCCTGGAGGGGAGCATCTGGCTTTGGATCGTCCATGCTTGAAATAGTTATTGAGGAGCTTATGAGTTGAGGCGTTTATCAAAACGAAATAAACTCCTCAACTTCTCAACCCCTAAGCTATTTTCAAAGCTGGAAAACGCATTTTTACCCATTCAAAAACTCCAAATAATACGCCGCAATAAAACAAATCACCCAATACGCCATTCAGCAAGAAACCCAGTGGTGGTGAGGCATCCATGCTGTAAAACGGCAATCCGGCAGCGTAGCAACTCATTAGTCCAATAAAATTTTGGGGATACGCAGGAGAACCGAGCCATACGGCGAAATTGGTTACCAAAAAGAAAATTGCTGAGGCAGATAAACTAGCCAATATTACATTGGTAATGTTAAGCTTACGTAAAAGCATAAATCCTAATACTACAATTAGCGCAAAGCTGATGTACACCCAGGTATGTCCAAACCACTGAAAACCATCATAATATTGGGAATAAACGACATTATCGAGTATCAAATCACTCACCCACATGGCAAGAAATGGCACTGCAAATGCCAGCCAACGCTTGCTGAAGTAAGCTGCACCAAATAGGCTCATCGCGCCGATCGGCGTGAAGTTGTATGGGTGTGGCAATAAGCGGCTCAAAGCTGCTGCAAAGACCATCAATGCTAAGATGCCTATTCTAACGTTTATTTTTTTGCTCATCACAGATTCATTTTTTGATTAAAACCTTAGCCACAAAGTTAAAGTAAATGCAACGGATTTGCCAATAATTGCTAATTCTCAATTCTTAGTTTATTGAACAAGCGCTCGCAAACCTTTGTTTTTCAATGCGAAAGAATTTATTTGATCGCGCCAGATGCTTAATGCCCGACACCTGATACCCAAAATTTTCAGACTCAATGTTTATATTTGGGCGCACTAGACTGCTTAATTTACATTTCAAACCAAACAATTTTTATTCGATGAAAGGACCATTTTTTATTTTATTCCTGTTATCCTTGTTTTTTTCTATCCAAGTTTTTGCTCAAGCCGACCGCTGGCAGCAGCGCGCTTCTTACCAAATGGAAATTGATTTTGATGTGACTAAGCATCAGTATCAAGGCAAACAGCAATTGGTGTATATTAACAATTCTCCTGATACACTTTATAAGGTTTTTTATCATCTATATCTCAATGCTTTTCAGCCGGGTAGCGCGATGGACGTGCGTTCGCGCACGATTGCCGACCCCGATTATCGGGTAGGAAGTCGTATTCTTCATTTAAAACCGAATGAAATTGGTTATGAAAAAATCAAATCGCTCAAGCAAAATGGTAATTCTGTAAAGTATGAAGTGGAAGGTACCATTTTAGAAGTGTCTCTAAATGAACCTATTCTGCCAAATACTTCTACTACTTTTAATATGGAATGGGATGCCCAAATCCCTGTTCAAATCCGCCGGATGGGACGCGATAATGCCGAAGGTATTGCTTATTCCATGGCGCAGTGGTATCCTAAAATGTGCGAATACGATTATCAGGGCTGGCACGCCAATCCTTATATTGGGCGCGAATTTTATGGCATTTGGGGCGATTTTGATGTGAAAATCACGATTGATAAAAAATATACCATTGGCGGAACTGGTTATTTGCAAAACCCGGAGGAAATTGGTCACGGTTACACCGACAAGCCCGTCAATGCTAAAGGAGATAAACTCACCTGGCATTTCGTAGCGCCTGATGTTCATGACTTTATGTGGGCCGCTGATCCAGATTATACCCACGATAAAGTAGTCCGGGATGATGGTTTGGTTTTGCACTTTTTTTATCAAAAAAATAAAAGAACCGAAGCGAATTGGGCCGCACTTCCTAAAGTAATGGATAAAGCATTCGATTATCTCAATAAAACTTACGGACAATATCCTTATAAGCAATTTTCATTCGTGCAAGGCGGCGATGGCGGTATGGAATATCCAATGAGTACGCTGGTTACGGGCGAACGCAGTCTCGGTAGCGTCATAGGTACTTCTATACATGAAATGGTACATAGTTGGTATCAAGGTGTTTTGGGAACCAACGAAAGTCTTTATGCGTGGATGGATGAAGGTTTTACCGAGTTTGTGGAGGAAGAAACCAAGAATTATCTTCGTATTACAGGCGCTTTGAACGAAAAAGTAATCGATGAGCCCTACCGTGCTACTTACGAAGGTTATCGGCAAATCGCCTTGAGTGGTATAGAAGAACCGCTTTCCACGCACGCCGACCATTTTTATACAAATACTGCTTATGGCATTGCTGCTTACAACAAAGGGGCTGTCTTTCTGAATCAATTGCAATACATAGTAGGCAAAGCACATTTTCAAAAAAGTATGAAGCGTTATTTTGATACCTGGAAGTTCAAGCACCCCAATACTAATGATTTTATCCGCATTTTTGAAATGGAATCAGGCTTGGAACTGGATTGGTATAAAGAATATTTCGTATATACTACAAGAGGAATCGACTACGGAGTGCAGTCGGTCGAAGCTGCTGGGAATGTCACCAAAGTTATTTTAGAAAATAATAGCTTGATGCCAATGCCAATAGACGTGGTTGTAAATTACAAAGACGGCTCCAGTGAATTATTTAATATTGCTTTGGACATCATGCGCGGAAACAAACCACAAGAAAACAAGGATTTGAAATACAGTACCTTGCCCGATTGGATGTGGGTAAGCCCAACGTATGAATTCAATATTAATAAGCCTTTGAGCGATATTTCAAAAATTGAAATTGATCCAAGTCACCGCCTGGCGGATTTGAATGCGGATAATAATATTTTTGTAAATCAATAATGATAAGAGCAGAGCGGTGAGAGGTCAGAATAGGGCTAAATCTGATATCTGACTTCTCTGTTCTGACCTCTATAAATTATGTTGCTAAAATCCCTTTCCCAAATCGAGCCCTTTATTGCTGGCGATAAAACGATCATCCGCGAATGGCTGCATCCCAAGAACGATGGCGTGGAACTCGCTTACAGCGTGGCTTTCGCCGAAGTTGAACCTGGGAATGCTTCTTTACCACATACTTTAAACAATAGCTCAGAAGTTTATATTATCCTTGAAGGAGAGGGCCTTATGCATATTGATCAGGAGACCCAAATGGTCAGGAATGGCGATTTAATTCTTATCCCGGCTGGGGCGGAGCAATTTATAGAAAATACAGGCACACACAATTTACGCTTCATTTGTATCGTTTCTCCTCCGTGGCGTAGCGATGATGAGGTTGTTTTTTGAAAAAATTATCCCATTTTCTATCTCCTTTATATTCAAACAACTATCTTTATTTCACTGATATAGTAAGACATTTTTGTAAAAATGGCGACAAATTTTAAAACCATTTTTGCATTCTTCTTCGTACTTTTGGAAAATGTTATTTGGTTAACGGTTATCTGTTATCAGATACATCTTCCCTAATAACAGATAACAGATTTCCATCCCAAAAACTTTTAAAAACACGTCAATCCGGCCCTATGAAAATACTTCAACTCTGTAAAAAATTTCCATATCCCCTGAAAGACGGTGAATCGATCGCAGTGAACAGTCTGAGCAAATCCTTCTACGAATTGGGCTGCGAAGTGACGCTTTTGTCCATGAATACTAGCAAGCACTATTTTGACTTGCGCCGATTGCCTGAGCATTTTGATCATTATTCCGACATTCAAACTGTTGAAATAGACAACCGAGTGAAGCCCTTGGATGCTTTTTTAAATTTATTTTCCAACAATTCTTATCATGTAACTCGCTTTGAATCAGACGCTTTTAAATATAAATTAATCGCTTTATTACAAACGCAGGAATTCGATCTGATCCAGTTAGAAACTTTATACCTTGCACCTTATATTCCTTTGATCCGCCAATATTCCGATGCTATTATTGCCATGCGCGCGCATAATGTGGAGCACGAAATCTGGGAACGCATTACTGAAAACACAAAATTCTTCCCCAAAAAATGGTATCTGCGACATCTGACTAAAAAACTGCAACGATATGAAATACAGCAGTTTACGCAATACGATATTCTACTTGCCATTTCTGAGCGCGACCTTCTTGCCTATCGCAAATTAGGTTACAAAGGCAAGGCTGTCGTCACACCCATTGGTATTAATGCTAATGATTATAAGCCTGATTATCGTAGTTTTAGAGCGGATTCGTCTATTGGCTTTATCGGTTCGCTCGACTGGTTGCCTAATCAAGAAGGTTTGAAATGGTTTTTGGACAATGTTTGGACGGAACTGCACCAACGCTTTCCTGCTTTGAAGTTTCATATCGCTGGTCGTAATACACCCGATTGGATCAAGCGCCTACGCATTCCGAATGTTATTGTGCATGGCGAAGTGCCTAATGCGGCTGCTTTTATCAATAACCATACGATGATGGTCGTGCCGCTATTTTCCGGTAGTGGTATGCGTGTAAAAATCCTGGAAGGTATGGCGCTGGGCCGCGTGGTGCTTACCACCAGCCTCGGGTTGGAAGGCATTCATGCGCAGCATCAAAAAGAAGTGCTGATCACGAATGCGCCTGAAGATTTTGTAAATGTCATGGCTCAATGCCTTGAAAATCCTTTGTTGTTGCACCAAATTAGCCAAAGAGCGCGTGCTTTTGCTTTCCAACATTATGATAATCGGGAAATCGCTATAAATTTGCTCCAAACATACAGTCAATTGTACGAAGCGCGTTTCGGCGTTAAGCCTTATCTGCCAAACTGGCAAGAATCAGTGCTTTCGTCTGCAAGTGCCTGACTGACAACCGTTAACAGCAAGTGAAAATAGTCATCCTGACATCTCGGTTTCCCTACCCATTGGAAAAAGGGGACAAGCTTCGGATTTATCATCAAATCAAGGAACTCAGCCAAAAGCATGATATTACGCTCATAGCCTTATGCGAACAAATTGTAGAAAATACTTATATAAGGCATATGCAGCAGTATTGTGAGCATATCTATTTATTCCCACTGCAAAAATGGCGCATCGCATTTAATCTTATCCGAGGATTTTTTAATAGATTGCCTTTGCAGGTTGCTTATTTTTACTCACCCTACTTAAAACGCCTTATTTTGCAAGCAATTCAGGAAGCAAAGCCTGATCATTTGTATTGCCAGTTGATTCGGATGGCATCTTATGTGGAGGCTCTGAAAATACCAAAAACATTGGACTTTATGGATGCTTTTAGCGCAGGAATGCTGCGCAGAGCAAACCAGGCCAAAGGCATATTTAAATCGCTTTTGAATTGGGAGGTTAACCGTTTGAGCAAATACGAAGCGCAGGTTTTATTAAAATTTGATCATGGTACAATTATATCAGAACAAGATCGGAATTTATTAAGGCTTTCGCATAATAAAAATGTAAAGATTATTCCAAACGGCGTTGATACACAATTCTTTAATTCGATAAAAAATTATAAAAAAGAATATCATATTGCTTTTGTTGGTAATATGGGCTATCACCCAAATGTAAAGGCTGCTAAATATTTAGTAAATGAAATTTTGCCCATTTTACAAGAAAAAATTCCCGATATAAAAATCCTGATTGCAGGTGCGCGCCCAAGTGCGGAAGTAAGGAACTTGCAAAGCGAACAAGTGGTTGTTACAGGTTGGATAGATGACATCCGTGATGCATACGGTAGTGCTCAAGTATTTGTAGCGCCTATTTTCTTTGGTAGCGGGCAACAAAATAAGATACTGGAAGCCATGTCGATGGGTTTGCCTTGCATCACGACCTCGATGGTCAACAATGCGATTGGTGCGCCTGTTGAAAAAGGAATATACGTTGCTGATAACGCGGATAGCTTCGCTACTCAAATATTACAATTATTACAAAATCCTGATTTGCGATCGAAAATTGGACAAGCATCAAGGGCTTTTGTAGAACAAAATTACAGTTGGCAACATTCAGTAAGTATCTTAGCAGAATTATTCGAAAAAAATAGCCAGCAGGATGAATTTTAATTTGGAAGCCATGATCGATGAAACCGAAGTTGCTATTAAAGACCGCTTTCAACTCAATACCATCGAAGAAGCGATTGAGGACATTCGCCAGGGCAAAATTATCATTGTTGTGGACGACGAAGACCGCGAAAATGAAGGCGATTTCATTTGCGCGGCGGAAACGGTGACGCCTGAAATTATCAACTTTATGGCAACTTATGGTCGAGGATTGATTTGTACGCCAATTGATGAGCGCCGCGCGGATGAGTTGGAATTAAATATGATGGTTTCTTCTAATACGGCTTTGCACGAAACGGCTTTCACGGTGTCGATTGATTTGATCGGCTTTGGTTGTACAACAGGAATTTCCGCTTACGATCGGGCAACCGGCATTAAAGCAATGATAGATTCCAGGATCAAAGCCAGCAATTTTGCACGTCCCGGGCATATTTTTCCGCTGCGAGCCAAGAGCGGCGGCGTGCTGAGACGCACCGGGCATACCGAGGCGGCGATTGATCTGGCAAGGTTGGCAGGCTTTTATCCGGCAGGTGTGTTGGTGGAAATTTTGAATGAAGATGGCACAATGGCGCGACTGCCACAATTGATCGAGGTTGCCCAAAAACATGATTTAAAAATTATAGCGATTAAAGATTTGGTCGCTTATAGAATGCAACACGAAAGCCTTGTAAATAAAGAACTTTCGATCAAAAAAGCGACAAAATACGGTGATTTTAATATTATAGCTTATCGTGATATTATATCCGATGATCTTCATTTAGCAATTTGTAAAGGCGAATGGCAAGCGGACGAGCCAATCTTGGTGCGCGTACATTCTACAAGTGAAACCGGAGATGTAATGGGCTATTTATTTGAAGATTATGGCGTTTCTTTGCAGAAAGCAATGGAAATGATTGCCGCAGAAGGTAAAGGTATTTTATTATATATGCGTCAAAACGAAAAATCGGATGTAATATTACATCGTTTGCATCAATATCAACAAGAATACGAAGGCAAACAGATAGAACAACGCTCGGATATGTCGCAACGCGACTTTGGCATTGGCGCGCAAATACTCAATGATTTGGGCATTTCCAAGATAAGATTATTGACCAATCATCCGCGCAGGCGTGTAGGGCTGATTGGGTACGGGCTGGAAATTGTAGAAAATATTGAGTTATAAAATTATCTATTATTCTTATTATTATAATTCAATTAAAAACTCGGACAAAGCACGGTTTCATTCTCATATTGCCCTAAAAGTGCAATCGAAATTTCAAAAGCGCCCTGCCGTTTATTAGAAGTATTTAAATAATTTAAATTGGCATCATAACTCAAGCCAAGCAGGAAAGTATTAAATTCCAATCCCAGCATTACTACTGCAGCATCCACCGAAAAACTGTTGTCCTGATTGCTTACCGGGCGTGCCCAGCCGCCTAAATGCAAGGCGGTATTACCCAAATCGTTGATCAAGAAACGAATATTGGAACCAATATTAGCAGCAGTATGCGGGCCTTGTTTGTACACGAGCGCTCTGGGCAACAATTGCACGCGCTCTCCAATCGGAATTTGAAAAGCAATATGCGCCGTATATTTTCGATGGAGTTTATTATTACCATTAAATTCTACACCGTCATCGTCATTTTTATCAATAAAAAAGCTGACTTGCGGCTCTGTGATATGATGGATAGCGCCGCCGACAAAGATGCCGACCGCTTTTTTGGGTGCGTAGGAATAATTTAACCCGACTGCAATATCGCCATAAGAAAAATTATTTTCAGGCAGAATCTCACCCGTAGGCTCCGTGTAGCCGTCATTCCCATTGAATTGATCCCCAAAATTGATGCGTTCATAATTAATATTGCGCTGTGCGATGCCGAATTGCACGCCGAGGCTAAGGAATTGATCGTTCTTTCTGGTATTCAGGGATTTATGATAAGCACCGGAAACCATAATCTGATTTGTCGCAAAATCAACCGAAGGCACGCGATCACTGAAAAACTGCACACCTGCACCAATCGCATCGCTGAGGCGCTTGCGTCGGGAAGTTCTTGCAAAACGCATATCGATCGCGCCACCCATCGTGACATAAGGATCGTCGAGTACATTGCGCCACTGGTCGCGGTAAATTGCTGCGAGGCGATACTTCCCGTCGAAGGCGCCGGCCAAAGCGGGATTCAAAGTAAGCGGTGATGCATAAAACTGCGTAAAGTGTTGATCTTGAGCTGTTAAAATAGTGCTGAAAGCTATAATGCAAGTTATGAACGTAAGCGTTTTTTTCATTCTTGGGAATTTGATTTTTAAATATGATCCTGGGATTTTGATGTGCAAAAATAGTAAAATTGCGTCGTTACATTCGCAAATGATAAATAAGCACACCAAACTGAACGGACTTTAACAGATATTTATTATTTTTGAAATTATGTTCACATAATTACCATTGAGAATCAATCATCAACGGTCAAGGATTAATCTACAATCAAAATAAATGTCCTACGGAATTTGCCCTTTGAGTATTGTTCCTATTCGATCTTCTTCTTCCGAAAGTAGTGAGATGGTCTCTCAATTACTGTTTGGCGAGTTGCTGGAAATCCTTGAAACCAAAGGCAGGCAATGGACAAAAATTCGTTGTCAGTGGGATAACCTGGTAGGATGGGTAGCTACTAATCAAATCAAAACCATTACGCCCAGTGAATTTGAGACTTATAATCAGCATTTTGCATATAATTTGGAGTTGATGCAAGCTGTCATGGCGAATGATTTTTTTATGCCCATTACACTTGGTGCGCAATTGCCCAATTTTGATGGTATTCGATTTGAATTGGAGAATACGAATTATACTTTTAGTGGGCAAGCGATTTTTCCAAATGACATCACAGTTACCGCAGATTTTATTTTAAAAATCGCCCGTCGTTACTTACACGCCCCTTACCTCGCAGGTGGTCGTTCTCCTTTTGGCATTGACGATAGTGGTTTGGTGCAAATGCTGTTCAAATTTATCGGAGTGCGATTGCCAAGGGAAGCAGCTCAACAGGTGTATCTTGGTCAAACCATTGATTTTATTGAAGAAGCGCAGTCCGCTGACCTGGCGTTTTTTGAAGATCGACAAGGTAGAATTGCGCATGTTGGCATTTTATTACCCAATGCTCAAATTCTTCATGCTTTTGGTAAAGTACGGATTGACACCATTGACCATTTTGGTATTTATAATATGGAAGAAGCGCGCTACACACATAAACTCCGCGTCGTGAAACGCATACTTCCCAAGTCAAAATCTGCGCCAAATCAAGCCGAGCAGCCCTCGGAAATGGTCAAGAATCAGATAGAACTTTTTAAGTACGAGGTTGAAAGGACGAAGTACGCCATACACTTTTCTATACTATTGTGTTTCCAAGTTCGTACGTCGTACTTCTAACTTCGTACTTAATATTACATCGCTTGAATAATATCATATTGCGTCAAAATATGATATGAACCAGCCGTATCCTGCACAATCACCGCCGGAATTTTGCGACCAATATATTTGCTCAATTGACTCGAAGGCATATCCGCATTCACCACGGGAAAAGGCTCGCTCATAATGGTTTCCACTTGTTTCTCCGTATTATTAAGCGGATTTTCTAAAAGATAACCCAGCACCGCGCTTTCCGTGATCGAACCAACAATATTGCCATTATCCATTACAGGTAATTGTGATATATCATTTTCTTTCATCAAGTGAAAAACATTACGTACCGTCTCTGTTTTTTGAATGGAAATGAAATTTTTCTCGCGTTTTTGTGCCAGAATATCTTTCACTTTTAATTCCGTTTCCAGGAAACCACGCTCGCGCATCCAATCGTCATTATAAATCTTGCCCACATAGCGGCTGCCATGATCGTGAATCACGACGACCACAATATCATCTTCCGTCAATTGATCTTTCAATTGCAAAAGCCCCGCCACTGCTGAGCCTGCCGAGTATCCGAGCAGCATGCCTTCTTCGCGCGCCAGGCGACGCGCCATCAACGCACCATCTTTATCGGTCACTTTTTCAAATAAATCAATAATGTCGAAGTCAACATTTTTGGGTAGAATGTCTTCGCCGATGCCTTCGGTGATATAGGGATAAATTTCTTTTGGATCGAAAATGCCGGTTTCTTTATATTTTTTAAAAACTGATCCATAAGTATCTATTCCCCAGCATTTTATGTTTGGATTTTGTTCTTTGAGATAGCGACCTGTACCCGAAATTGTACCGCCTGTGCCTACGCCCACCACCAAATGCGTGATTTTTCCATCGGTTTGCCGCCAAATCTCGGGGCCCGTACTTTCGTAATGCGCCTGCCGATTGGAGAGGTTATCATATTGATTGCACCAGTAAGAATTGGGAATTTCTTTGCTCAGCCGCGCTGCCACCGAGTAGTAGGAGCGTGGGTCTTCCGGCTCCACATTTGTAGGACAAACAATTACCTCTGCGCCAACGGCCTTTAAAACATCTACTTTTTCCTTGGATTGTTTATCTGTCGTCGTGAAAATGCAGCGATAACCCTTCACGCAAGCCGCCAAAGCAAGCCCCATGCCTGTATTCCCGGAAGTACACTCGATAATCGTGCCACCAGGCTTGATGTCTCCACGTTTCTCGGCATCTTCGAGCATTTTGACCGCCATACGATCCTTGATGGAATGCCCGGGATTAAACGTTTCAAATTTTATAAAAACTTGCGCCGGAATATCAGCTGTGATACGATTCAACTTTATTAAAGGCGTATTGCCAATAGTTTCGAGGATATTATTTTTATAATCCATTATTTGTTAGGACTTTATTCCGAAGGAATTCCTTCGGGAGATATTAGACGATAGACATTAGACACCACTTTACAGAATTATATACTAAAATTTCCTGCAAATCTCGCTGATTAAATACAGAAAAAAAAGAAATCTATCGTCTAAGGTCTAAAATCTATTGTCTTTAATAATACTTCACTTTTACAAAAAATCGAGGATCGCGCGCACCCAGTGTTTTAGCGGCTAAAGGCGAGAGGACGACCGCTACATTATTATCATAAGCCGTATCAGGGATTTTGCCGATTACTTTTACATAAACGGTCACTTTGCTCATTGGATTATTCACTTCGATGACCGAATTGACAGCAGCATAACGATGCAAGGCATAAAAATCGGAGTCTTCTTTGCTTTGTTTTTGCCAAAAAGCGACGCCTTGATGTTCTTTTTCTTTGGCTTTGCCCTGTTCACGGAAATAAATTTTGCGCATGGCATTATTGCGTCGCGTCATTGGCGAGCCGCCAACATCATGATATTCAGCCGGGATGCCTTCGAGACTCATCCACCCCATCAATAAATGCTGACCAACGCTAAGGGTTTCTGTTGTTATGCTATTCCGCTGCATCACTTCGCTTATTTCCATTCGGAAAAACCGCTTTGCCACGCCAAACATGGTGTCTCCTTTTTTTACAACATAAATTACAGGAATATGATTTTTTTCATCAAATCCTTTTTGTTTGTAACGGATGATTGCGCCATTGGGAATAGGAACTTTTATAGCCTGACCAACGGAAATTACATTTTCTTTTAATCCGGGATTATAATAATATAATTCCTCTACCGAAAGCCCATAAAATTTGCCCAATGAAAACAGTGTTTGCTTACGTTCGATATGATGTTCAAATATTTTTTCTCCGAATTCGTCCACACTCAAAAAAATTGTATCTTTCGGAGTAAGATAACTCAAGCTATCGCCGGTAGCATATATATTGTTATAACACAAGAATGCTGTCAGCCAAAAAAAACTTGTTTTCCACATAGTATTTGGGTTTAGATTCTATATATTGGTTTTTTGTAATTTGTAACCCAATTCTATTCGCAAAAATATAAAACAAATTTTGTAATACCTGAAAAACGAAGCGTTTGATTTTGCAACAAAACCATTTAAGTAGTCGAGCAGTTTTATCCCGAAGGTCAGTATGACTCCTATGGAGGATGGCTATGCCATAGTCAATAGTCGAAAGTCAACAAAATTGATAATGAAGACTTTATGCCATAGGCATCAGAATGTGACAAAAATTATTGTGTAAATTTAATATGCTCGTTTACTTATTTACAATTTATAAAAATAAGTTCTAAAACACGATCGTACCAAAATACCATAACACTAAAATACCATTACACCATGAAAACTTTAGGAATAATCCCAGCAAGATATGCCTCTACGCGCTTTCCAGGCAAGCCTTTAGCCAAAATCGGCGACAAAACCATGATACAACGCGTGTATGAGCAGGCGATTAAGTCGAGTCTCATAGATGCTGTAATCGTGGCAACCGATGATGATCGCATTTTTCGCACGTGGTCAATTTCAAGGGCAATGTAATCATGACCGATGCCAAGCATCCCAGCGGAACCGATCGTTGTGCGGAAGTTACAAGGCAAGTAGGTGATTATGATTTAATTATAAATGTTCAGGGCGACGAACCTTTTATTGATCCGACGCAAATTGATATCGTGATCGAATTGTTGAAGAAAGGCGCGTCTATTGCCACTTTGGCAAAAAAAATCAACAAACAAGAGGAATTTTCCAATTCTAATGTAGTAAAAGTAGCATTTGATGCGGAGCAAAAAGCTTTGAATTTTAGCCGCAAACCAATTCCGGAAGTGAAAGACCAGCCTCAAGATCAATGGTTAAAACATGGAGATTTTTTTAAACATATTGGATTATACGGCTTTCACCGAGAAACACTTTTGAAAATAACTGCCCTTGCACCGAGCGCACGCGAAAAAGCGGAATCCTTGGAACAGCTTCGTTGGCTGGAGAATAACTATTCTATTGCCGTTGGCTTGACCGACAAAGAAACTATCAGTATTGATTCACCTGAAGATCTATTAAAAGTAAAACTCTAAAATCAATTATAGTCATCGTCATCATCGTCGAACATATCCTCATTTAGCATATCCGCCAGCATATCGCGGAAGGTGAAGCTGGATTCGACAATATCCTTGTTGATTACATTGAATTCTGACAAGCCATGCAACACCAGTTCCATATAAGTATAGGCTTCATCTCCATCTATTTTGAGCGACTTTTCAACGAATTTGCGCAAGCCAGCCACATTGTCTAAAGCTTTCCGAAAATCCTTGTCACTTGTATCATTGATTAATTCTAATGTGTTTCCTCCTGAAAACCAGGCGCGAATCGTGCCATAAGGATCGCTCTCGCGGCCGCGTTTGAGTTTGTCGGGATTTGGAAAATGATCGAGGAAAACGGTTTTGACAGCTTTGCTTAGCAAGGCAATTGCGACGACATAAGGGCCTTCCTGCTCGCCTTCATATACCAATTCTACTTTGCCGGTAATGGCAGGTACTACACCCCAAAAATCAATGATACGGGCATTCGTAGATTTTTCGCTATTGATTAGCATTCTGCGTTCGGCCGTACTTACCAAATTTTCATACCCGGAGATGCTCAACCGGGCGGAGACGCCACTTTTATCATCCACATACTCGCTTTCTCGTGCGGCGAAAGAGATTTGTTCCAGCAGAATTTGCAGCACATCAGGCACATGGATGGTTTTGCATTGCTCTTCCGTCAGTTTTGCTTCCTGCCGTGTGATTTGACGTGCGATTTCTATCGTTTTTGGATAATGTGTAAGTATCTGACTTTCAATTCTATCTTTCAAAGGGGTAATGATGCTACCGCGATTGGTATAATCTTCAGGATTGGCGGTAAATAGGAATTCAATATCCAAAGGTAAACGTAGCTTGAATCCTCGAATCTGAATATCACCTTCTTGTAAAATATTAAATAAAGATACCTGAATTCTTGCTTGTAAATCAGGTAACTCATTGATAACGAATATGCTGCGATGCGATCTTGGCACCAAACCAAAGTGAATAACGCGCTCGTCGCTCAAGGGTAACTTCATTGTAGCCGCCTTGATCGGATCGGCATCACCAATCAAATCAGCTACGCTCACATCAGGCGTGGCGAGCTTTTCCACATAGCGCTCATTGCGATGCAGCCATTCGATAGGCGTGTCGTCACCTTTTTCAGCGATCAAATCTTTAGCATAGCTCGAAATCGGTGCTAAAGGATCATCATTTAATTCACTACCGGCAACGATGGGAATGTATTCGTCGAGCAAACTTGTCAGAAGACGTGCGATGCGTGTTTTAGCTTGCCCACGCAAGCCTAACAAAAGAATATTATGACGAGAAAGGATAGCGCGTTCAATATCAGGCAGTACGGTATCATCAAAACCGATAATACCTTCAAAGATTTTCTCTTTCCTCTTGAGTTTCGATACTAAATTTTCCCGCAATTCTTCTTTGATAGACTTACTGCGATAATTGCTTTTTTTTAGTTCGCCCAGTGTTTTGGCTTGATTCATCAGTAAATATATTGGTGTGTCTTTAGGTTTGACAAAACTAAACAACGTCTTAGCCAAAAGATAGTTTTGAAAAAAATGCGCTTATTTTATCTTTTACCTTGACCTATTCCTATTAAAACCATTACATTTGGAGACTTTTTACAAATTTTCAAACGAATGGATATGAAAAAATTTTTGTTTTGTTTTTGGGCGCAAGCCTTATTATATTGAATACCGGCTGTTTTGATATTGTAGAAGAGATATTTCTCAATAAAAATGGTTCTGGTAAATATTTAGTAACGATGGACATGAGTTCGATGTTTACCGATCCGTTTATGAAAGGCATGATACAGGAATCCCTGGAGCAACAGGAAGGCGGCGATACAAATATGGAAAAAGACACGGTGATATATTTCAAAGATATGCCCGAAGCAGAAGAATTGAGCGCTGAAGAGCAAAAACTGATTGAAAATGCGGTAATAAAAATGAAGATGAGTGAAAAAGAGGAAAAAATGCTCGTTAATATAGAAATTCCTTTTGCGAATGTGGAGGATATGACCAAGATCAGCAAAGTGCTTGAAAAAGTAGGCGCCGATCAACAAGTGGCTGGCGGTATGATAGGTGGTGGCATGATGAATGGTAGCGCAGCTGCTTTTATGTTGAAAAATAAAACCTTGACGCGTTTGCCTGCGCCTAAGCTATCGGAAGAGTCGAAGACCGATGATAATATGGAAATGATGAAAATGTTTCTTGGTGAAGCGAAGTATAAAACAATTTATCATTTGCCAGGCAAGGTCAAAAAAGCCGGAATCTCTGGCGCAGAGGTAGATGGAAGCACTGTGACGGTAACCAATTCGCTACTTGACATCATGGATGGCAAAGCAAAATTGGATGGTGATATAAAATTCAAGTAAAGTTTATATAAAAAAGATGGAAAGATGAACAAGATATTATTGTATTATAATGTTCATCTTTCCAATATTACATCTCCTGATTACCAGGTTTCCAGATCACCTAGTCTCCAAGCCTCCATCTACTCCCACTTCGAGGTAGCCACCATTGCATTGGGATAATCTCTGCCAATTTTTAGATGTAAAGATTCCTGTTCTGCATACGACAATTGATCAGGCTGGTGAATTTTATCCACTGGAATATACGATAACTCTGGTAACCAAAGTTTTACATATTCGCCATGCGGGTCATATTTTTTTGCTTGCGCCAGGATATTAAAATAGCGATCTTCCCTCGGATCACTGCCAACGCCAGCGATGTAATTCCAATTGCCCCAATTACTACTTACATCATAATCAATTAATAACGACTCAAAATATTCAGCGCCCATTTGCCAATTGACGTGTAAATCTTTCACTAAAAAACTCGCCACATTTTGTCTGCCTCGATTTGACATAAAACCTGTGGCATTCAACTCTCGCATATTCGCATCAATAAATGGCACGCCAGTGCGTCCATTCGACCATTGCTCAAAAAGTGACCAATTATCTTGCAGTCCGGAGCCAGAATGGCCTCGTGTTCCGCCTTTTACAAATATTTTATTTTCATATTTTTTAGCCATAAAACGGAAGAAGTCGCGCCAGAGCAATTCAAAAAACAACCAATAAGTAGATTCATTAGCGCCATGTGCCATTTCGAAGCGTTGCAGTTCTTGATAAATTTGTTTTGGTGACAAGCAACCCTGCGCCAGCCAGGGCGAGAATTTGGAAGAGTAATCGCCACCGATCAAACAATTGCGCGTTTCTTTATAATTTTTAATAAGATTGGTATCCCAAATATAATATTGCAAACGCTTCAAGCCTTCGGTTTCGCCGCCTTTAAACTCAATAACCGCGCGCTTATCTGCTTGAAAATCTTCCCACCCAAAATCCTGTAATGAAGGAATTTTTCCTGATTCTAATTTTATAGTTAGCATCGGAAAATCCTTTGCAGGCGCAGGCAGCGGCTCGCGCACCTGTACATATTTTTCTACTTCTTTGCGAAATTGAGTAAACGTATCGGGCGTATGCGTTACAGGAAAAGGCAAATCGGCAGTGTAATAAAGCAGTTTTCCACGAGAATAGCGTATTTCTTGGCCAATAGACCAAAGATTTTTTTCCAAAGCATCCTGCACCTCAACCTCATCTCTTGTGCGTTCCCGATTGCAAAAAACCCAACTGGTGCGGGCCTCCTGTGCAATTTTAAAAATTTCTTCTTCTGGTTTGCCGACACGAACAATCAAATTGCTTCCGAACTGGCAAAGCGAATTGCGTAAATCTTGAACACTTTCAATAATGAATTTTGCCCGAAATTTATTTGTTTTCGGAAAACCAAACCGCGTCTTTCCTTTGAAAACGCGCTCATCGAAGACGTAAACAGGAATCACTTCATCCGCGCTTTGTAGCGCTTCGCTCAGGGCTTCGTTGTCGTGCAATCGCAAATCTTGCCTGAACCAAATAATGGCGCGCCTTCTATGCATCGTTCGAGGGTTTTAAACTTTCAAAAAATATTGAAAGTGAAACAAAAATAGCAGTTCCTGGTTTATATTTTTTATAATTTTATGCTTGTAATATGCTTGTTATCAATACTTTTTTAGGATGAAACTTATTTGAAATAGAATTTGTTGACAAACTGAATTAAAATCAGATATTTTGACAAAATGAAGACGAAGGAATTGCATAAAGAATTAAAATTCAGGATGTCGCGTAGCTCCGGGAGTGGTGGGCAGCACGTCAACAAAGTCTCGACGCGGGTCGAACTTTTGTTCGATGTAGTTCATTCCGATGAGCTAAATGACGACGAAAAAGCTTTGATACTGGAAAGATTATCGAATCGTATTACACAAGAAGGTATTTTATTACTTGCTTCCGATGCGAGTCGCTCGCAAATGCTGAATAAAAATGCAGTGATCAAAAAATTTGACCAATTGATCAATCAAGCGCTCACACCAGTGAAAGAACGCCCCGAAGCCAGTGCTTACACTGCCGACAAACGCAAGCGTCTCAATACCAAGAAGCGTATCGGCGAGAAAAAATCCAACCGTAAAAAGGTCATCCTCCGCCGCGACGATGACCTTTCTTCTTTTTCCGCCTAACCCTTTTGTCCTATCTTTGTTTTGACTTAATAACATTTATGTTCTTACTCTATTCATCCAAAACGTAAGCGGATAGTGCTGCTGTAAAATAATAGCAATACCTATGTGCCTATGTGTTTAAAAATCATTTTTCCAAAATGCGATGCATGAAAACAAAGCTTACGCTTGCCATTTTCGGTATATTGATTGCTATGTTTCTTACCAATTGCGAAACCCGAAAACGCTTCTGGCAAGGCGAGATTCTTTATCATAATTTTTGCGAAAACTGCCATATGGAAGACGGCACCGGCCTGCGTGGACTCATCCCGCCTTTAGCCAATGCCGATTTTGTAAAAAATGACCCGGTGCGCATGGCTTGCATCATCCGCTATGGTATGAAGGGCGAAGTAATTGTGAATGATACCACTTATAGTCAAGAAATGCCGGGCGTTCCGAAACTTACAGATTTTGAAATTACGAATGTAATTAATTATATCAATCAAGCCTGGGGCAATGATTATGGCTATGTAAAATTTGAAGAGGTGAAAAAGGCATTGGAAGGTTGCGAGAAGTGAGGATGCGTGAAGCCTTGTTTTACTGTTTCATTGGATAGATTTGCTTTATTGTATTTAAAATCGCTATTTTGTAAAAAAATATCATGCAAGCGCAATCTATTGACGAACGAATTGTAAAAACCCCTGGTATCGCCGGAGGCTCGCCGCGCATAGCAGGTCATCGCATTCGGGTGAAAGACATCGTTACCTGGTACGAATACTTAGGCATGAGCGCTGACGAGATTGCTGCGGCTTATGATTTAGAATTGGCGGACATTTTTGCTGCATTGGCTTATTATCATTCCCATCTCGAAGAACTCCAACAAAGCTGGCGCGAGGAAGAAAAATTAGTAGAAGCATTGAAAAAGCAATACCCATCAAGATTGCCACATCCTCAGAACAATGGCTGAGATAAAATTTTATACAGATGAGCATATTGCTAAGCAAAGTGATTGTGCGCTGATCCATCATGCCAAATCGCTCGTACTACATGACATAAAGCTCGTGCAATACAGCATAAAGTAAGGACAACGTATTATAAAGTTGCTTCAGTAGCCCTGTTTGCTCGTGCAATATGATATAAAGTAAATGTAACGCAGCATAAAATAAGTATAACATCGCTT
>JADJNW010000002.1 GCA_016714085.1 Saprospiraceae bacterium | reverse complement strand
TCCACAGCTTCTCTTGATCCATGGGATCTCGAATATCGTGATGCTATGACCCAAGAGGAGCCCGCTAAAGACTACGAAAAACAAATCGTACGGGCTACACCATGCAGTCCACTCAAGCATTGGTGGGGTGACACCGGGAAAATCCTTATTCAGAGATTCTGCCAGTTTTGACTGGATGCGCGGCTACCATGTGGGCGGGCGTTCACCATGGGTCGCCAGAGTTATCGCTGAGCCGATCTTGATTTTGAAGCAAATGCAAAGGAAGTTGGTGTTGCGGCGGATCAGCCAATCCGTTATGCCGATATTGCACCCGGTACGATTATGCGTAGAAAAATTTGCTGGCATCGCTGTTTAAAGATGGCTTGCTTCTAAATTGCCCGATGGGCAGTTCCTACCACCAATGGAATTAAATTGTCTGGGAACAACACGTCAAAAAGGAATCGAATCCATTTCAAAGACGCAATCTATTGATTGGTCGTGTTGCGAATCTGACACAAGAACATAACGGTCGCGGAAGCTGCAAGTTCCGCAATCGCTGTATTCGTGGATGCCTATTTGGTGCGTATTTCAGCAGTAAGCACCCTGCCAGCCGCTGAGAAGACAGGCAATATGACGCTGCGTCCGCACTCGATTGTGCATTCTATTATTGTTGATCCGGGATCGCGCAAAGCAAAAGGCGTGCGCATTATTGATGCGGAGACACTGGAAACGAAAGAATTCTATTCTAAAATTGTCTTTGTCTGCGCATCAGTGGGTTCTACCAAATTTTGATGCAATCTAAAATAGGAATGGCCGAAATTGGGACTAATTTGATGGATCACCATTTCCGTTGCGGCGCAAGAGGCACGTATGATGGCTTTGAAGATCAATATTATTCCGGCCGTCGACCAAATGGCATTTATATTCCTCGTTTTGTTAATTTGGGTGATAAAGAGACCGAACGCAAGGATTACCTGCGTGGTTGGGGTTACCAGGGTGGCGCAGCCGCGATGCATGGAGTACCGTTGTACCTGAAATGATGATTGGTGTTGGTAAAGAAATCAAAGACAAGCTGTTACAACCCATTCCTGGCAGATGAGCGTGACGGCTTTCGCCGAATGCTTGCCATATCATGAAAATAAAGTGACGCTGAATGAGGATGTGCGCGATGTATATGGACTGCCGACCTTGACTTTCGACTGCGAATTCAAAGAAAATGAGCAAAAAATGCGTGCAGATATGATGAACGATGCTGCTGAAATGCTCGAAGCCTCTGGTTTGAAAAACGTCGAAACCTATGATGCAAATTCCTGGCCAGGCTTGGGTATTCACGAGATGGGCACGGCGCGCATGGGGCCGCGATCCAAAACCTCGGTACTCAATGGCAATAATCAATTGCACGATGTGAAAAACGTTTTCGTGACCGATGGCGCTTGTATGACTTCGAAGCTTCTTGTGTGAATCCGTCTTTGACCTTATATGGCATTGACCGCCAGAGCCGTGAATTTTGCAGTAGAAGAATTGAAAAAATTGAATCTTTAAAATTGTGTTCAGGTTCGATGTATTCATGTGTTCAAGTTATACTGGCACATAAACACATAAACACCTGAACACTTGAACACAATCAAAAAAATGACCAGAAGAGAAGTTATAGAAACAAAACCGCCCTGCTCACCGGCTACGCGCTGACTTTTCAATGATTCAGGGCATTCGCACAGGTTGTCAACCTACCAGCGCCGCCGCTGAGTGGACACCTGAATATTTTACGCAGGATCAAGCCGATTTTGTATCGCCTCGCTGATTGCACGTCTTGCCGCGCACCAGTACGCCTGGTGCGCTTGGATGTGGGTGTGCCAGCTTATATTGATATGATGGTGAAAAATTTACTCGAAGATCGGGAGCGTCGAGCGTTTATGCTGGGTTTGAAAGAAACCGAAGTTTTAGCATTTAATGAATTTGGCAATTTTTTTATGACCTTGCCACGCAAACAGCAGGAAGAATTGTTGATCAAGATTGAAAGTGCTGAAATCCGGACGAAATCGAATGCCGTGAAAGCCGCCCTCAAGAATGGAGCTTCCCATTTTTCCTGCGTTTCAAGCAAATGGCTTTAGCGGGTTATTTCACTTCCCAAAAGTGGGCATGGAAGTAACCAACTACGATCCGATTCCTGGAGCTTACAAAGGCTGCATTCCGATGTCGGAAGTACCGAAAGGACGGATTTGGTCGTCTATTTAAATGTAAAATGTAAAACCGCGAAATGTAAAATTTAAAAGTACTTTGGTTTTTCATTTGAACTTTATATTTTAAATTTTAAACATTATGGCTACTCGTCGAGATGCATTAAAAACAGCTACGCTGGGCTTGGGCGCTATGGCACTCACGCCTGCACAAGCTTTAGCAAAACCATTCAAACGCTGGATATGCCCAAGCATGAATTCAAACACTCGGTTTGCCGTTGGTGCTTTAATAGTTTTGAATTGGAAGAATTCGCCGAGCGTGCCAAGGAAATTGGCATTTCGTCTATTGAATTATTAAGTGCCAATGAATGGAAAGTGGTGCAAAAATATGGTATTACTTGTGCATTGGGCACAGGTTCGTTTGCCAATATTGCAGAAGGATATAATAATCCTGCCAATCATGATAAATTACAAAAAGCTTATTTACAACTCATCGATCAGGCAGCAGATGCGGGCATCCCGCAAGTGATTGTTTTCTGGCAACGCAAGAATCTGAGTGACGAAACAGGCATTGAAATTGCGCCAAAGCGCCTGGATAAAGTGGTGAAACACGCCGAGCAAAAAGGCGTCATGGTGGTAATGGAATTATTAAATAGTAAAGTAGATCATAAAGATTATCAATGCGACAAAACGCCCTGGGGCGCTGCATTGGTGGACAAAATCGGCTCGCCGCAATTCGGGTTATTATATGATATATATCATATGCAAATCATGGAAGGCGATGTTATTGCAACGGTTCGTAAATATAAAGATTATATCAGCCATTTTCATACCGCCGGTGTACCGGGCCGCCACGAGATCAATGATACTCAAGAGCTTAATTACAAAGCCATTATGAAAGCCATTGTTGACTTGGGTTTCAAGGGTTATGTAGCACAAGAATTTATTCCTGTTGCGCAGGATAAAATCGCGGCATTGAAGGAAGGTGTGGATATTTGTAGTGTTAAAGTAGCGCCGATTGTTAATCGGCGGTTTAGTTGTTTTTGTTCTTTTTTTCCTAATAGGATAATAAGCAGTTTTCGAAAAATTTTTTTTCTTTAACTAAAATGCCGGCTAATTATAAAAATTGCTAAGCTGTGTATCGTTTCAATAGTTTTATATAAAATCTTGAATCTCCGTCCATTTATGCTCGGAAATCTTAAAGCAATCACAACGCAAGCGGGAATTTAATTTTTTCTTGGGTAATACTCCTGGACAGCCTAGTTCTGAAAATTCTTTAATGTATTTAAAATTATTACTTCCTGGATCATAAGTAAATAATTGAAAATAAAGCCCAACCATTTGAATTGATGTAAAGCAATATCTTGTACCCATCAAAGTTCTTTAATCGACTAATTTCAAAGCTCAATCTCAACACTATTTATCCCTCAAGCTTTTTTAAAAATTTCAACCGCTCCCAAACCTAATTCCAATCACGCCGAGTTTCTCAATTCTTAAGAGCAAGACTATCCTCGCTTTGATCCAAATTTGGCCTTATCAATTTCAACAGCCTCTTCACTACTTAAAAAATATAAAAATTTAAAATACATATATTAACATTATTAAAAATATAATTACTAAATGTTCAAAAAAAAAAATACTTACATCTTTTTAAAGATTTAGCAAATTTTATCCTCGAACAACTCGTTACATAAATAAAATCCTACAATAACGACTCCTGCACAAAGCCCAATTTTTCTGGATAATCGGTGGTGTAATGCAGCCCTCGGCTCTCGCGGCGCATGGTGGCGGAGCGGGTAACTAAATAAGCAATGCTTATTAAATTGCGCAATTCGCATAATTGCGGCGAAATAGTAGTGTTATTATATAATTCTTCGGTTTCTTGATATAAAATCCAGAGGCGATCCAGGGCACGCTTCAAGCGCACATTCGAGCGCACGATGCCCACGTAGCTGCTCATAATTTCTTTCAATTCCTTCAAACTCTGCGTGATCAATACCATTTCCTTGGGGTCGGTCGTACCCTGCGCATCCCAATCGGGAATACTATCCTTGATAGAAAGATGATTAATTTTGGTAATATATCTTCGGCGATTCGTTTTGCAAAGACCATCGCCTCAAGTAAAGAATTGGAAGCCAGACGATTAGCGCCATGCAAGCCCGTGCAAGTGCATTCGCCACAGGCGTACAATTGCTGAATATTGCTGCGCCCCATCTCGTCCACTTTGATGCCGCCGCACATATAATGGCAAGCCGGCACCACCGGAATCATATCCTTCATCGGGTCAATGCCAATGCTCATACACTTTTCATAAATCGTAGGAAAATGAGCGGTGAAACCCTCTTTATTCAAATGCCGACAATCCAAAAACATACATTCGTCACCACTGAGTTTCATTTCATTATCAATCGCGCGGGCAACAATATCGCGGGAGCCAAAGGATTTGCGCTCGTCGTATTTGTGCATAAATTCTTCGCCATTCCGATTTTTCAAAATACCGCCATAGCCGCGCACCGCTTCTGACACAAGAAAAACAGGATTTTCGCCAGCGGGATTGTACAATGCCGTCGGATGAAATTGCACGAATTCCATATTTTCTACCCAACCTTTAGCGCGATACACCATCGCAATGCCATCGCCCGAAGCGATCACTGGATTGGTCGTAGCGCGATAGATTTGCCCGGCCCCACCCGTCGCAATAACAGTGACTTTGGCTAATAATTTTTCGATTTCCCCCGTTTGCTTATTCAAAGCATAAGCGCCGTAGCATTCAATGTCAGGCATCAAGCGCGTGACCATGTAGCCAAGATGATGTTGTGTAATAATATCCACCGCAAAATAATGTTCCAATACCTCAATATTGCTGAATTCATCGGCTTTCGCCATCAGCGTACGCTGAATTTCCCAACCCGTCAGGTCTTTATAATGTAAAATGCGATTTTCTGAATGCCCGCCTTCGCGGCCCAAGTCGTATTCCGCTTTCGGATTTTTATCAAAACGAGCGCCCCAATCAATGATTTCGCGCACGCGCTCCGGGCCTTCTTTCACGACAATTTTTACAATATCCACATCGCACAAGCCATCACCCGCGTCCAGCGTATCTTCTTCATGCTTTTCATAAGAATCTACTTCTTCGTTCCACACCGCCGCCACGCCACCTTGCGCGTAGCGCGTATTGCTTTCGCCTTCATTTGTTTTGGTTAAAACGGTGATTTTCAGATCGGGGCGCTGCCGCGCGATTTGGATGGCAGTGGACAAGCCACCGATGCCGGAACCAAGGATAAGCACATCGGTTTGAATCATGGTTAGTTTCATTTAAAAACTAAGGTAGAAATAAATTTGGCACTGCAATAGTTCAAAAAGAATTTTAAAAGATTCTATGTTTTATACCTTGTAAGCAAATAAAATTTCATGCGCATCGCCATCAACACCCGTTTTCTGATCAAGAACAAGCTCGAAGGCATCGGCTGGTTTACGTATGAAGTGATGCGGCGACTGGTGCAGCAACATCCTGAACACGAGTTTATTTTCTTCTTTGATCGCCCTTATGATGAATCTTTTATTTTTGACGAAAACGTAAGGCCCGTAGTGCTTTCACCGCCTGCGCGACATCCTCTTTTATGGATTTGGTGGTACGAAATTTCGATTCCCAGGGCATTAAAAAAGTACAAAGCAGACGTGTTTTGCTCCCCCAACGGGCATTGCTCGCTCCGCGCCAAAACGCCAACGCTCATGGTCACGCATGACATTGCATACTACCACATTCCTAATTTGATTCCTGCCAAATTCCGCTCTTACTATCTTTATTTCCTGCCGCGCCACCTGCGCCGTGCAGATCAAATTGTAACGGTTTCAGAATATTCCAGGAAAGACATTGCAAAACATTTTAATATTTCTTTAGAAAAAATTGCCGTTGCTTGCAACTCGGTACGCCCGGAATTTCAGCCTTTGAACGAAGATGAAAAAAATAATATCCGCCAGCAATACGCTGAAGGTGAAGCATATTTCTTGTATGTTGGTTCGGTGCATCCCCGCAAGAACGTACCGCGCTTGATTCAGGCTTTTGATGCTTTCAAAAAAGCTACAAGGACTCCTAAAATTGTTGATTGGCGGGCGCTTCGCCTGGCAAACCAGAGAAGTACAAGATGCTTATAAAGCCGCCAAATTTAAAAACGACATTATTATTCTTGGATTTGTACCGGATCAAGTATTGCCAAAACTCACAGGAGCAGCCCTGGCTTTGACGTATGTCTCTCTCTTTGAGGGATTTGGCGTGCCGCTGCTCGAAGCCATGCACTGCGATGTACCGATAATCACATCCAATGTAAGTTCCATGCCCGAAGTAGTCGGCGATGCAGCCTTGTTAGTCAACCCTTTAGATATATTTGAAATTTGTAAAGCGATGCAATTTATATACGAGGATACTGCTTTGCGGCAAGAATTGATTGCCAAAGGTCGGGTACAACGCAAAAAATTTAGCTGGGATAAGGCGGCGGAGATTGTTTGGGAGAATATTATAAAAATAAATAAAAAAGAACAGTGAAGTTTATCTAATTGTCACAATAGCTTGGATATCATTAATTAAATCAGGAATATTATTTTGAATAATCTGCCAAACTTCCTCCGCGTCCACTCCGAAATAATCATGCGCAATAATATTGCGAAATCCTTTAATATTCGCCCAGGGAATTTGAGGATTAGAGGCTTTTAAATCCTCTTTTAATTTGACTACTGTTTCACCAATAACCACAAAATTCATCAGCACAGCATCAAAAGTTTTTCTATCCTCATAGAATGCATCCGCATCTAAGACATCTTGAGTAAATTCTATTATTTTTTCAGCAGCGTCAAGGATTGCCAATAGATTGGCTCTGTCTTTTTCAAACATAAATTGCCGATTGCAAAATCTGATTCCGAAAATAAGGCTTCATATACTTTTCGCGGCAAATATCTACTTGCTTATTAAAAGCTTTGCCAATCACTTCACGGAGATGATTTTTCTTTTCGTATAGGTTACTTGTTTGCGGTTCAAATTCTACAATAATATCAATATCGCTATTTTCTGTTTGCTCATTTCGTGCAAAAGAGCCGAACAAGCCAAGCTTTGTTATACGCAATTCTCTTTGAAAATCAGCTTTTTGAGCTTTTAAAAATTCCAATATATCTTCTTTATTAACCATTTGCTAAATATTTTCAATCAAAATTACAAAAAGTATAGCAAATTCGTTCCCAACCCTAAAACCTTTAACCCGCAACCAAATACCCGCCCTGCACTTCGATTTCCTGAAACTTCGCCCAGGCTTTTTCCGCTAATACATTAGTCAATTTTTCAATATAATAACCGCCGCTCCCGGCATCAGAAACTTTATCCGTGTGGCTTTCCATTTGCAATAAATGTTGCACATTCCGAGCGATGCGCCGCGTAAAACTTGTGCTTGATTCGCCCAATGCAGCATTGGCAGGAAGGATGTACAAACGATCCGCGCCACCGACCACCGCTGATAAAGCCTGCGTCGCCGCGCGAATCATATTAGTATTTGGATTATTATCTTGCGATTCCGGCGCAAAATGAACTTCGATAAAAGGCGTTTGAGCTTTTACGCCGTAAGCTTCTAACACATTCAACCACAGGATTTTAAGCGCCCGAATTTTGGCAATTTCTACAAAATAACTGGTGCTGATGGCGACTGCAAACTGCATCTGCTGATTGGCAATGCCAGGATTAACGCCTCGTTCCGCCAGTTGCGCAAGGTACTCGCTGCCCTTAGCAATCGTATATGCCAATTCCTGACTCGTACGCTCTACGCCAGAGTGCAAGCGACGCGCATCCACTTCCACGATTCGAAAATGGGGCATTTCTTGATGACAAAATTGCACGGCTTTAGCCAAATCGTCAAAAGGAGGATTCGACCAGTCCAAAATGGCATCAAAATCAAGCGAACCATCAATGTTTTTAGGGTTTTTGCCGCTTGATTTTATAAAATTGTAAAGCGTTCCAAAAGCAGAGCAGGATTCTTATCTGGAAAATACTGTCCGAAATTGGTTTGAATATATTCCAGCTCAATGCCAGCCAATAATTGCGAGAGTTCATCTTCGCTCAATTCATGTCGCAATTCAAACAGCAGCGCATTCGCTCCGCCGTTCAAGGCTTCCAATGCTTGTTCATTAGCTGTTTTTACATTACTCGCTTCGATGTATTCACCGATTTGCCAAGTGTTTTTTCCTGTCAAAGGCTCATAAAATTCATTAAAATCCTCCCGATGATAAAATGATTCCAGCGTAATATCTTCTTCCAACTGGAATTGCAAATCCGCTAAAGGCTTGCCTTTCAAGTCCTTCTCAATTTTGGCGAGCCATTCTGATTTGGAGACCGATTGAAAACCCTCAAAAAGATTGGTAGCATTGCCCATAAAAATGAATTTCATTTGCTTTGAATCAAAATTAGGATAAAAGTATGGCTTACCCGAACTTTTTAAAATGAAAATGGTTATCTTTGTAAACTGAATTTCACCTTAGATTCAATCTAAATAAAAACATCGCAGCACAATGGATAGAAAGCGAATGATATACTTGGACAATAATGCAACCACCCCGACCGACCCGCGCGTAGTGGAAGCGATGTTGCCTTTTTTCTATGAACACCCCGGCAATGCCGCGAGCCGCAATCACCCTTTTGGTTGGGTAGCGGAAGAAGCAGTGGATTATGCCCGCGAGCAAATTGCCAATTTGATCGAAGTAGATTCAAAGGAAATTATCTTTACTTCCGGCGCGACCGAGTCGGATAACTTAGGTTTGAAGGGTGTTTTGAAATGTATCGCCGCAAAGGGAATCATATTATCACCGTAAAAACCGAACATAAAGCGATTTTGGATACTTGCGATCACCTTGAAAAATTGGGTGCAGAAATCACTTATTTGGAAGTGAATCGGGAAGGCTTGATTGATTTGGCAGAGTTGGAAGCTGCGATCAAACCGAATACAATCTTGATATCGGTGATGTGGGCAAACAATGAAACCGGTACGATCCAGGATATGAAAACCATCGGCGATATTTGCGCCAAGCATGGTGTGTTATTTATGAGCGATGCGACACAAGCAGTTGGCAAAATTCCTGTAAAACCAAAAGAAGTAGGGGTGCATATCATGGCGTTCAGCAGCCACAAAATGTACGGACCGAAAGGTGTCGGCGCTTTGTACGTGAGTCGCAAAAACCCAAGAGTAAAGTTGACCGCTCAGATGGATGGCGGTGGCCATGAGCGTGGAATGCGTTCGGGTACGCTGAATGTGCCGGGTATTGTAGGCTTTGGGAAAGCCGCCGAAATCGCCAAGAATGAAATGGCACAAGACGCTGAACGCGTAAGCAAACTGCGCGATAAATTAGAAACCGAGCTTTCGAAACTCGAAGAAGTATATCTGAATGGTGCAAAGCAAAGTAGAATGCCGCACGTAACAAATCTTTCCTTCAAGCACGTCGAAGGAGAAGGTTTAATGATGACGTTCAATCAAAATATCGCGGTATCTTCGGGTTCGGCGTGTACTTCGGCTTCGCTGGAACCTTCGTATGTGCTGGTGGCGCTGGGCTTGGGCGATGATTTGGCGCATTCTTCGATTCGCTTTAGCTTGGGCCGTTTTACAACAGAAGAAGATGTAGATTATGCCATCCAAGCAGTTGCACAAGGAGTCAATCACATGCGTGATCTCAGCCCGATTTGGGAAATGTACAAAGAGGGTATTGATCTGAATACAGTGACTTGGTCAGAACATTACCATCATTTAAAATTGAACATTCAACAATAAAAAATAAATATCATGGCTTATTCCGATAAATTACTCGATCATTTTAAAAATCCACGCAATGTGGGCACTTTGGACAAGAGCAAAAACAACGTTGGCACTGGTCTAGTGGGTGCACCTGAATGCGGCGACGTGATGCGCCTTCAAATCGAGGTTGATCCTGAAACTCAGACCATTGTGGATGCCAAATTCAAGACTTTTGGCTGCGGCTCGGCGATTGCATCGTCTTCTTTAGCGACCGAATGGCTCAAGGGCAAATCGGTTAATGAAGCATTGACGATTGATAATATGGCGATAGTAGAAGAATTGGCTTTGCCGCCGGTGAAAATTCACTGCTCGGTATTGGCAGAAGATGCGATCAAGAGTGCCATCAAGGATTATCCGACCAAAAATGGCATTTTAGTAGAAGCTACTGCCGAAGCGAAAGCTTAATGGAAATGTGAAATATGAAATGCGAGATTTGAAAATATTTTCAAACTTCATATCTCAAATCTTAAATTTGAATTATGTTATTCGTAGCAGAAAGCGCAAAAAGTAAAATTCAGGAAATCAAGCAAAGTGAAAAAATCGGAGAAGATTTCTTCGTGCGCGTGAGTGTGACCAGTGGCGGTTGTTCAGGCTTGTCGTATCAAATGGATTTTGATAACGAATCGAAGCCAAACGACCAGATTTTTGAGGATAATGGCGTGAAAGTCGTCACCGATTTGAAAAGTTTCCTTTATCTCTGCAATACGACCTGGAGTTTTCCGGTGGCTTGAATGGCAAAGGTTTTTATTTTAATAATCCAAATGCTGCGCGCACTTGCGGTTGTGGGGAAAGTTTTGCAGTATAACTTGAATCGTAGTCATCTGGTGACTTCAAGTCATCAGATGACTAAATGTGAAAAAGAAAAACTCTTTTGGACTTCAATGTTCATAGGAGTTTTTTTATTTTGTGAAAAAAGAACCGACTGTTAGTCGGCACAACCTCATGTATCGAATCGGATTCGACGCTAAGCGTTTATTCAATAATTTCACGGGTTTAGGTAATTACAGCCGCACTTTGTTGCGCAATTTAGCAGAATTTTATCCTGAGAATGCCTATTTTCTTTATACACCAAAGGTCACGAAAAACGAGGAAACTCAGTTTTTTCTGAATAGCCCACTTTATAGTGTGCATCTGCCACAAGGGCAACCCAAAGCCTACTGGCGTAGCTGGGGTAAAAAGAGATTTACGGAAGCATAAAATCCAGCTTTTTCATGGCTTGAGCCACGAAATTCCAATGGGTATCCAAAAAACGAAGATCAAAAGTGTCGTCACGATTCATGATCTTGTTTTCAAGCATTATCCCCATCATTTCCCTTTGATCGATCGACAAATTTATGATTATAAATTTCGATATGCTTGTGAACATAGCGATCGTATCGTTGCTATCAGCGAAAGCATAAAGCGCGACATTATAGAATTTTATAATATTCCATCCGAAAAAATCGAAGTGATTTATCAATCTTGTCACGAGCGCTTTATGCAAGAGAAGTCGCCCAAGCCATCGAAGCTGTTTTGAAGCGGTATCACTTACCACAGGATTATTTTTTTATACGTTGGGTCATTGATTGAGCGGAAAAATTTATTGGGTATCGTACAAGCATTGGAACTATTGCCAGCGACTTGAAACTGCCTTTGGTGGTGGTCGGTGATGGAAAAGCTTACAAAAACAAAGTGCAAGAATATATTGCCCGTAAGGGTCTGCAAAAAAGCAAGTCGTTTTTTATAAAAGTCGATTACGAAGATATGCCCGCTTTATATCAACAAGCCAGGATTTTTATCTATCCCTCTGTCTATGAAGGATTTGGCATACCAATTCTTGAAGCACTTTTTAGCAAAACGCCTGTGATTACCTCCAATATTTCTTCTTTACCCGAAGCTGGCGGTCTCGATTCTTGCTTGGTTGACCCAACGCAGCCGGAACAAATTGCCGAAGGCATTCAAAAAAATCCTGAGCGATGCGAGTTTTCGCAAAATTATGGTGGGAAAAGGATTTGACTATGCCCAACAATTCAAAGGTGAGCTACTTACCGAGCAATTGATGGACTTATACGAAACGTTGATGTAAGTAACTCCGATTGGCAATCGGAGTTACAAAAAAAGCAGGAGATACTTGACCTCCTGCCTCACTTCTGTATGAGAAACCCTTTACAAACCTAATCTTTATTGCAAATTTGCATTATTCGTTTGGACAGCGGCAATACTCAGATTGCTGCTTTGCGTTGATGTAAATCCTGAAATAGTCAGTTTATATGATGAATCATTGCTAATCGAAGGCGTTTTGTTTTCATTTACTTTTACGGAAGGTTGTTGAGGTAATATTTCGATTTTAGATTGAATACCGAAGCGTTTTGTGGTCGAATCACTTGCGTATGCTCCCGGATATTGCCATTTGCATCAGCTACCGACCAACGGCGCAAAGAGAGCGTAGCCAAACTCGTCCGTTTGAAGTTCGTCTTTCCATTCCACCGAAAAGCGCAATCCGGTACTGGAAATTGATCGTGCATTGTCAAATTATTGCCATCCGCATCAAATACTGGAAAGCCCGTATAGCTTGGTTCTTTGGATTCATTCGTTTTTAGTAAGGGTGCGGCTTGTCCGTCTAAGTTTTCAGGAAAAATCACTTGATCTAATGGTAGCGTTTCAACGGCGATGAATTGGGTTGTTTGAGCCGTATTGCCTTTGTCGTCGATGACTGTCCAATGGCGCTCAACAACCCTGGTCGCATTTGTAATAAATTGAAAACCTGACAGTTGTACATCCAAATGGTTTTTTGAGGTGTTTTCCATCTGGATCGTAAATACATCGCCAGCCTGGAGTAAAGGCGAGCGATAAAAGCCTGCATTGGTCACAGGGTAAATTTTATCGTTGACAATGGTAGAAAGTAAAAGATTGGAGCCCCCAATACTTTTCCAGTCAAATATTGCGTACCCCCGAGCCGGTATGACAATTCGAAGAATCGCAGTACGTTCGGGGTACAACAGTGACCTGCGCAGTATTGGCCCCTTCAACTAATATGCAATTGGGAGCTCCGGGTGACATCTACCCCACCGTCACCACTTTTCTTTTTCCAACGGGATAATTCAAAATATGCTGAAAAATTGGAATGTTGCGCTAACTCATAGTAAGTGTCCTGATAGGACAAATCAGTAACAACGCCACATGGCGCATCAACCGAAGGATATGATATGTTTTTTGAATCTAGTTCTAAGCAGCTCTTTGTAAGATGCGAAATCCGAATAACGGGCGAACAAATCGTAGGCATGGATGTGTAGCAAAGCGCAATAGTGGAGGGAAACGCTGTGGTACATATCAGGGGCGTAAACAGTACATAATACTGTAAACGTATATTAATGTTTTTGGATATTTTTTTTAATCGAGTTCATGGGACTACGTGTTAGATCGCGCTCTGTCTGGCGTTTGCTTGAATTCTAATTTTGCAAGCGTACTCTTAGAAAAATAAAACCAAGAGCAACACTCGATGAATCAAGGTTATTCAAGTAAATCAGCCAAACTTAATTTTTTGAAAAATAGCGCGTCAGTATCTGACACACAATAGGCATGAACTGGCGTGTAAGGTTTCTTCGTCATGGGATTACGCGGTTTAAGGGAAATTACAAAATGCTTTTCTTCTTTGACCCTTTCAAAATTTGATATCATTATTCTGATACAGCGACAAAGATATTACTTCATAAAAAGCGGCGCATGCCACAAAAAGGGTAATTTTAAATTTTTATTTTATAATATAATTGCATCTGTATTTAAATCCTCTCATTTTCAATAGATTACAATCTAAAAACAAAGTGATAACATTATTGTTAACTTATGCAGCACAAAACCCTGCACATGAAGGTACGACAGAAAGTTTGGAAACAATTTATTCCGCATCCGCTTGAAATGGTTTGGGAATTCTTTTCGCGCCCCGAAAATCTTGATAACATTACGCCTGAAGAGATGTCTTTTGAAATCGTTTCTGACATTAGCAATGTCGAAATGTACGAAGGTATGATCGTTCAATATAAAGTAAGCCCATTTTTAGGAATTAAAATGAATTGGGTAACTGAAATTACACATATTCAAGATAAAGTATATTTCATTGATGAACAACGTTTTGGGCCTTATGCTTTGTGGCATCACCAGCATCATTTTCAGGAACAAGAAGGTGGCGTATTGATGACCGACATTTTGCATTATAAAATTCCTTACGGGTTCATCGGTACTATTGCCGACGCCATTTTTGTTGAAATCGAATTGAAGACATTTTTCAATATCGGAAGAAAGCGGTAGAACGTATCTTTTCTATCGTAAAAATTTCGGTTTAAAAAATAATGCCCCTGCCTTATTGACAGGGGCGTGAGCATCAACGAGTGCCCAGGTTAAGTCCAATAGCAATGTTTCCTCTCGGAAGCAGAATTGCACTTTGCTTCTCTCCCATTCGGGCTTCCAATTCAGCGCTGATTTCTACAAACACACGCTTTCCCTAGCGAGCGATACACCCCGGTCCGCAGATAACCGCCTATATATTTTTGGTTTAAAGCATTTGGCAGGGTAAATTCTGATTGATTTTCTATTTGTACTTTGAGTTCCTTGCTGCGAATTGTACTTGCTATAAATCCGCTTTCCGCAAAAGGCAGCAAATTCCCATCGCCAAAATATTTTCGCAATCCAATACTCGCCGCTATAATTCTGCCACCGGGTACTGATTTTACCTTCCAGCATATTTTCGCGGCTGCTACTCAAAGCTACGATTGAAATATACCTGAAATCTGTCCTCCCGAAGTCAGCACCTCTCAGTCGGAGATGCCATTTTCCGAAAGCTCAATCCTGCCTTTATGGCTACATCCGGGCGGCTGCTGAAAGTATAATCCGTGACTTCTCCGATAAAAAATTCCCTGCCAAGTTGTTCAAACAATTGCTCAAAAAGCTGTTCATCTGATATATTTGTTGGGATGCACTCCTTGGAAGGACGGTCTCCAAAACATTGTCTGGTTGAAAGTATAGCCGCTACCGAGGGTGAGCATATTACCTGGAAGGGTTTTGGTAGCTCAATGCCCGGCAAAATACATCTCTGCGCCATCGCTTGCTTTACCTCCTTTTTCCCAATCGGAAAGGTGGTTTATACGGGCGCCCCGTTGGTACCGGTTCTAATTTTACCTTCTGTTTTGTCATTGCTATCCATTAGTTTCCTGGAACTGCAAAAAGGGCTTCCCGTCTTGTGTCCACCACCATTCTTCGATTTCGGTTTTCATCGCCACGCAACTGAATCGCCGCTTTCGTACCACGTGGAAGATTGGCGGCAGGATTAGAAAGATGCGTCACATACCGCTCTTCTTTGCAAGTTTCACAAATAGTACGACGGGGTTCGGGCGTTCTCAGGCGTGCCGTTTACGAAACATTTGTCTCTGTATTTCTTTCATTATCAAGGTAGGTGATCGCAAGCGCATTTTATCACGTTTCCTGCTCTGCGAATACTCCGCCCACTTTAGCAGGATCATTGCTATCTTTCTTCTTACTATTAATAGGCTGCACTGGTTTTTCGTCACGATGTACAAATCATTCACTACCGCTTCTTCGGCTTCGTAGCCTTCTTTTTTGCCTTTTCTCCCTTTGTAAATGTCATTTCAAAATCAAGATTCGGTCACCACATCTTCACTCGGTACAATAAGCATAGGGCTTTGGCGGGTTTGTCAGCATCACCGTTTTGCACATTGCCTATCGGATTCTTCGATCGCGCGTCCACCACCATCTTTCGATTTTGAAATCCCCATTTTCTGAGATGAATTCGCCACTAATATCGCATCATTTTTACCCAACCGACTTCCATCCTTACCTTCGCCTTTGTTTTCAAAATGCGGGGTTGTCTTGTTATTGGCTTTTTCAGACTTCTTTCAAATTTTTGGCAATCCCTTCACTGGAATTTCACTAATTCTACTTCTTTATTGAACTCAATATGCAAGTCATTGTCTTCACCTGCGTTATTCACAAAGTGTATTTCTTAGAAACCTCGACGTTTTGTGCCGAGACAATACACGCCAGTAACAACAAACCGGCATTCAAACATACTGAAAGCATGATCTTTTTCTTAACCTGAGCATTTTAATGAATGAGAAAATAATGGTTTTAAGGGTTACATCGTGATGCTTTCAGGTACAATATTACGAGCAAACCGAGGGTAAGGCAATTACAATTTTGAGGGAGAATTTTTGAAGAAACAAGAGCTTCAAATAACTGAAGACAGCTATTTAAATAAAACAAGTTTTTTAAACCCGCTATTCTGATTACAAAAATCAGAAACTTCCAGGGTCAAGCATAGACACTGCTACGGTAGCAAAATTTTTTGCACAAAGATCTCCTCCTGAGTTTGGTTTAGTAGCAAGTAGATGCCCGGCGGGTGCTTGCCCAGAAAGACGATGGAGGTGAATACCGAGTATTGTAGTAGCGATGGAGAAAGCCAATTTTGCAATAATTGCCCTTGTATATTCAGCAAGTCGCCTGCGACAATACTGGATGGCGAAGCCCAAAGAAATGGAGATTTCATCATTGGCAGGATTAGGGATAAATGCTTGTTTGTATTAAAACGGGTTCCCGAACGGCGGTCGAGGCAAACGTTTTGTGAACCAACAAAAATGAATCTTTATTTCGGGCTCGAAATCGCCGTGTTTAGTGCATTGCAAGACATAAGCGGTATCTACCACCTTTTCCATTTCAAAGCATCCAAGCTTAAGCTTTAATATCATCCACCGTTACGATGGAAAAACGATACGCAGGAGGGCTGTATTAAGATCAGCTTGATTTAAAATCCCGGGCACTACACAGACCGGACGAACTTCAAGGTATGCACCAAGCTGACTAAATTTCCTGAATGAAAGAAGGAATCGGCGTCTCAACAGTCTTTGTCCGCACCTCCTTGCGGGTTATAATTTACTTGATGGCGGTCTGCTTGCGGTTAACGACCAGCGAAAGCCAATGACGGTGTGTTTACAAACTCAATCGCCAAATTAGTAATTGGTGGACATTCTGATGAGGCATTTGAAAAATCCGGAAAAAGTAGCGCCTTCTGCTGTGGTACCATCTTCGCAAGTAGTAAGAGCAGTGAACTCGTGCAAAGAAGCCAAAGGATTCAGCATAAGTGCTATCTGCAAATCCGCAAGAAGCGTAATTTCTTCTTCAACGGTCTCATTATCAATCTGATAACGATGACGCATTGCATAGGACACCGCCCTTCTACCGGGCTTATGGTGATTAACTTGCTTTCGCGCACCAGTTTGGGTTGAATTCATAAGCAGCAAGTTAGGCTGAAGCGCTGCAAGTCGGCTGAGCAAAAGTCAGACAGCAGCAGCAAGTAAAAACAAGCATAAAAGACATTTGTAAAGTTGGCATTTCGTTGGCATTTGTGATAAGCCTTACCACAATTTTATTATTTTAGCTTGAAAATCAAGCGATATGCAAAACTAGCTGCTGGAACTCTTGCGCAGCCTTCCGGAAAAGAATTGAATCGGCTCGATCAGTTTATTTTTTTCTTCATTTTTAATGAAAACGAACGCCTGACCGCGCTTTACAGCTATATCCGGTCGTTTTGCACACCATTTTTCATCATACTAACTCTCGGCGGAGCTGCATCAGCATCTTTTTCCCAATTAGAAATTAGATCAAGATTTATTACATAAGCTTAATTCTCAACTTT
>JADJNW010000001.1 GCA_016714085.1 Saprospiraceae bacterium | reverse complement strand
TGACGGCGATGCAATTGGGCAAGCACGTTTATACCGAAAAGCCTTTGACGCATAGCATCCACGAAGCGCGCGTATTGGCGGAAGCCGCTAAAAAATATCCAAAATTGGTGACGCAAATGGGCAACCAGGGTAGTTCTGACGATGATATGCGCAGCGTGCAGGAGTGGATTGCAGCGGGTGCGATTGGCGATGTAACGCGGGTGCACGTCTGGAGCGACCGCCCTGTATGGATTCAAGGGATTCCGACACCGAAAGAAGCGATGCTTGTTCCGGCAGGCTTGGATTGGGATTTATGGTTAGGTCCAGCGTCCTGGCGGGAATATCATTCCACGTATATGCCTTTCCGCTGGCGGGGTTGGTGGGATTTTGGCACGGGGGCGCTGGGCGATATGGGTTGTCATTTGATTGATGTGCCTTTTCGGGCATTGCAATTGACGTATCCGACTTCGGTAGAAGCGAGTATGAGTCAGGCGTGGGTCAATGATTTTGAAGGGGCAAATCTCACGGAAAGCGCACCAATGGCTTCGACCGTGTATTTTCAATTTCCTGAAAGAGGCAGTTTTCCTGCAGTAGAATTGATTTGGTATGATGGCGGTATTCAACCGAAGCGCCCAGCAGAGTTGCCTCCAAACGAATATTTGGATACAAACGGCGTACTTTTTGAAGGTTCAAAAGGAAAATTACTCTGCGGTATTTTTGGGAATTACCCGAAGTTATTGCCTGCCAAATTGCAGCAGGAATTCAAAGCGCCAAAACCTACGCTCCCGCGCGTACCCGGCAGCGACGAGGGGCATCATCAGAACTGGGTCAAGGCAATTAAGGAAGGCACGACGACTAGTTCGCCGTTTGAATACGCCTGCAAACTCACAGAAACAGTGTTGATTGGTAATCTGGCAATTCGCAGTCAGAATATTAAAAAGAAAATAAAAGGGGTGAATCCTGATAATTATTGGGCAAATTCAGAATTCCCCGGCAGAACAACTTTGTTGTGGGATGCTGCGCAGATGAAAATCACCAATTTCGACGAAGCCAATCAGTTTGTGCAGCGGAAGTATCGGGAGGGATGGAGTTTAAGTTTGTAAATCGGTTATTTGTTATTAGGGTTGAGCGGGTTTAGGAAGTTGAGCAGTTTAAATAAAAGTGTGGAAATGAACACAATAACACCTTAACACAAGAACACATCGAACATGAACACAATTTCCTGGGCTGATTTTGAAAAAGTTGAAATTCGTACGGGCACGATTATCAATGCCGAACCATTCGAGAAAGCGAAAAAACCGGCGTATCAACTCACGATTGATTTTGGAAAATTGGGCATTAAACGTTCCTCGGCGCAGCTTACGAAATTATATGAACCCGCCGAACTCATTGGAAAACAGATTGTTGCAGTGGTGAACTTTCCGCCCAAGCAAATCGCTAATTTTATGAGTGAATGCCTCGTACTCGGCTCAGTAGATGCGGATGGTACGGTGACGCTGCTGCAGACGGAGCGAGCGGTGGAAAATGGCTTGCGGATTAGCTAAAATAGTTTGGAGGTTTGAGATTCGGCTCTTCCAAAGTGGACGCTTTCTACCTTGTATTGAAACTAGAAAAGCACTTATTTCGTTATAATCTTAAAGTAACTTTATAGATGAAGACTTTAAATATTGTCATTAGCGAAGGCGATTTTGACAAATACGGTTTTTCGACAGAGCGTTTGTCCTTTGAGGAGTTAATTGCAAAAATTAATAATGAATTGGCACGACAGGCATTGCTTCGTGCGCAGGAAATCGCTGAGCAGACCGGACTTTCACAAATGACTTTAGAGGAAATCAACGCTGAAATTCAAGCAGTAAGGGATGCAAAAAATCATTCTTGATACCAATGTCCTTGTGTCGGCGTTGATTTCAAAAGGTATTCCTTCCCAAATTATTTATGACCTTGTTTTTGGTAAATTGATATCCGTTTGTCTTTCCGAACCTACCCTTGGGGAATATATAGAAGTTTTCAATCGGGAAAAATTTACAAAATATCCTGACTTTAAAATCCAGGCAGAGATTGTTTTACTTAAAATGCAAGAGCTTGGAGTATTCTTTTACCCAACTCAGCAGATAGAAATAATAAAAGATGTGCCAGATAATCGGTTTTTGGAATTGGCGATTGAATCCAATGCTGACTTTCTCATAACCGGTAACACCAAAGATTTTGATTTTGACCAAATCGGTATTACAAAAATTGTTTCTCCTAAAGATTATTGGGAATTTTGTAAGCCAGAATTTTAATTTTCTTCAGCGAATGCCTCGTACTCGGCTCGGTGGATGCGGATGGCACGGTGACTTTACTTCAAACGGAACGGCAGGTGAAGAATGGATTGCGGATTGCCTAAAGCTGCATTTTAAAGATTTCAAAAGCTTTTGACAAATAACAAAAATTCTGTACTTTGCCTTTTCCAAATCGTTCTTTGACAAATCGGAAAAAGAAACTTTTTTAGAAAAGCAAACTGCTCGTCGCATTAAGCTCTGAAATAATCTTGTACATCAATAAAGATAAGGGCGTAGCGCCCTTGTAGTGCCGAATAGTTTTTGCAAATTTGTCATTAAGTAATGACAATCAGGAAAGTACGCATAATAATTCAGGGCAAAACCAAAAAGGATGTCCAAATGTTAAAATTAACATACATGGAAATTGTAATTTGTCGCAAATATTTGACTACCAGGACTATAAGTAAATATGTCGCAAAAAGCTAATGTGATTTTTTGAGAATTGTGACATGGTAAACGGCTCAAAAACGCATTAAAAATATTTCTAACATGGCAAAAAGGGCAGAATTACGAACAGCTAACATTGCTCTTTCGGCTCGTTTAATTTTCTGCAACGCCCTATTGGTGGGCGTTCTGGCTACCCCCCTACCTTCAAAAATGCAAAGCTAAGGGTAGGAGAGCATTCCATTTAAAGTGAGGACTGCGACAACTAAATCCAACTCTGGCTTTTTGTGGTAAAGTAGGAGAGCATTCCATTTAAAGTGAGGACTGCGACATCCTTCGCCGTTTTGTTTTTCCTTCAAAGCGTAGGAGAGCATTCCATTTAAAGTGAGGACTGCGACATGCCATGGAGAAAAACAAATGTGAGTTTTTCATAAAGTAGGAGAGCATTCCATTTAAAGTGAGGACTGCGACGATCGTTCTCGTCTCATTCTGAAATTCTGCGCAGGGTAGGAGAGCATTCCATTTAAAGTGAGGACTGCGACAAGAATGGTTCCATGTTAGTTGCATTTTATGTAGGAGAGCATTCCATTTAAAGTGAGGACTGCGACAATAGGACGATCCACATCAACGGATAAAAAAATCGTAGGAGAGCATTCCATTTAAAGTGAGGACTGCGACAATTATTCAATTTCTTTCTTATCCTTTAGGTACGTGGAAAGCATTCCATTTAAAGTGAGGACTGCGACACTATTTGTTACATTTGTACCCCCAGAGGTAATCCGTAGGAGAGCATTCCATTTAAAGTGAGGACTGCGACGAAGTTTCAAGCTTTTACTATTCGCTTTCTCTGCAGGTAGGAGAGCATTCCATTTAAAGTGAGGACTGCGACGAAAGATTTTTCCAGTTCTTAGTTTCCAATCTGAAGTAGGAGAGCATTCCATTTAAAGTGAGGACTGCGACATTTTGAAATAAATCAATATTCATTGGCATCTCTTGGTAGGAGAGCATTCCATTTAAAGTGAGGACTGCGACGCCATAATTTTAAGTTTTTAGTTAAGAAAATTATGTAGGAGAGCATTCCATTTAAAGTGAGGACTGCGACGTTTAATGAGACGGAAACGTTCGTCCTTCATAGCCTGTAGGAGAGCATTCCATTTAAAGTGAGGACTGCGACTTAAAACCTGCACTGCGAGTGTAGTCAGAATCAGTGTAGGAGAGCATTCCATTTAAAGTGAGGACTGCGACAATCTAACTCAACATAAATGATGTCAAATTTATCGTAGGAGAGCATTCCATTTAAAGTGAGGACTGCGACAATCAACGGCAGTCGTGAACTGACCGTGAATACCAGTAGGAGAGCATTCCATTTCCCCAAAGGGACGCCTATGGCGAAAGTGAGGACTGCCATTGTGCGCCGAAGCCTTAGCGAAGGTGAAGGCTGTTTGCCCGCCTTCGTTCTGACTTCGGCGGATACGATAGGAGCGCATTCCATTTCCCCAAAGGGACGCCTATGGCGAAAGTGAGGACTGCCGTTGTTCGCCGTAGCCTTAGCGAAGGTGAAGATTGTTTGCCCGCCTTCGTTATGACTTCGGCGGATACGATAGAGAGCATTCCATTTCCCCAAAGGGACGCCTATGGCGAAAATGAGGACTGCCATTGTGCGCCGAAGCCTTGGCGGAGGTGAAGACTGTTGCCCGCCTTCGTTATGACTTCGGCGGATACGATAGGAGAGCATTCCATTTCCCCAAAGGGACGCCTATGGCGAAAGTGAGGACTGCCGTTGTTCGCCGTAGCCTTAACGCTGAAAACAGTCTGGTGACTTGAAGTCATCAGACTGATAGCAAGTGTCAGACGCCACCTAACAGAAGGAGCATGGATTTGCGCTGCTCTGAGCGTTCTACTCTTTTGAAAACAGTTTGGTCATTAGATTGATGGACTTCCCGATTTGTCATCCTACGAGCGCATTCGGTCGCCCACTGGCATATTTTGCAGTGGTGGAATTCAAGGATTACTGCATGGAGGCACTACCTTCGTGCTGTATTCAACCTTGAATTTTTGTTTTTATGAAAAAATCAATTTTATTGTTTGCGCTCTTTTTTTCGACCTATCTAAACGCCCAAGAAGACTGGATTTGCAAAGATACCGATGATATTGCCGAAATGGAAGCGCGGCCGCATTTGGTTCAGCCACGTACCAATGCTTTTACCAATGATTATGATTTGAAATACCACCGTCTGGAATGGACAATTGATCCAAATATTTATTTTATAAGCGGCTCAGTGACAAGCTATTTTGTGCCAACGCAAAGCAATTTTGATGAAATCAATTTTGAATTGTCGCATGAAATGACCGTGAAGCAAGTGCGTTTTCACAATCAGAACCTGAGTTTTGAGCTTGGCGCGAATGATTTATTGCGCATTTCCTTGCCTTCGGTTTTGCCAAAAGACAAATTGGATTCTATCGCCATCACCTACGAAGGCGCCCCGCCACGCACGGGCTTTGGCTCTTTCAGTCAGACTTTTCATAATGATGCACCTATTATCTGGACACTTTCGGAGCCTTATGGTTCTAAAGATTGGTGGCCCAGTAAAATGGATTTGGATGATAAAATCGACTCGATTGATGTGATCGTGCGCACACCCAAGCCGAATCGTGTAGCGAGTAATGGTTTGTTAATCAGTGAGATAGATGCAGGCGACGATCACATTTTTCATTGGAAGCATCGGTATCCTATTACGACTTATCTTGTCGCCATTGGCGTGACGAATTATGCCGTTTTTTCTGATTATCTCGATTTGCCGGGCGGCGACAGCCTGGAAATACTGAATTATGTTTACCCTGAAGAATTGGATTTTGTGAAAACGCAGACGATTCATACCCGCCGGGCGATGGAATTATTCAATAATCGCTTTGGCATTTATCCTTTTGCGAAAGAAAAATACGGACACGCGCGCTTTGGCTTTGGCGGTGGCGAGGAGCATCAAACGATGACTTTTATGGGCGGCTGGTCGCAGAGTTTGCAAGCGCATGAACTGGCGCATCAGTGGTTTGGCAACAAAGTGACTTGTGGCTCTTGGGAGGACATTTGGCTCAACGAAGGCTTTGCCACTTACCTCGAAGGGCTTACCCAGGAAGCAGGCATTGGTACGGCGAATTGGCGCAGTTGGCTGCAAGGCAAGATTTTGAGTATTACCAGTGCACCGGGCGGCTCGGTGTTCGTAAATGACACGACTTCGGTAGGGCGCATTTTTAATGGGCGCTTGTCCTACTCCAAAGGCGCGATGCTGTTGCATATGCTGCGCTGGAAGCTCGGCGATGAAGACTTTTTTCAGGCTTGTCGCAATTATCTGAATGACCCGCAATTGGCTTATAAATATGCCAAAACCGAAGATTTAAAACAGCATTTAGAAACCCAAAGCGGGCAGGATTTGACCGAATTTTTTGAGGATTGGTTTTATGGGGAGGGGTATCCTTCTTACCAAATCAAATGGCAACAAAATGGCAATACGATTCAATTAATCGCATCGCAAACAACCTCGCATTCCTCGGTAGATTTTTTTGAAATGCCAGTTATGGTGCGCTTTGTAGGCGAAAACGGAGAAACGGCAGATGGGCGTTTTGAGCATACGTTTTCTGAGCAATCTTTTTCTAAAACAGTGAATTTCAAGGTAAAAGAAATTATTTTTGATCCTAATTTATGGCTCATTTCTGCGAATAATGAAGTGAATCAAGTATTGACTTCAAATAAAGATATTCAACAACTGGCTACCCAAATTAACTTATTTCCCAATCCTGCTCAAACGGAATTGACGATTGATTTAAAAAAAATTTCAATAAAAGTATGGCAAATGGATCTTTTGGATGCCAAAGGAAGTTTGGTGAAACGACTTTCCATTAGCAGTAATTTGGAAACAATTGATATTTCCGATATTTCGTCTGGTTTTTATATTTTAAAATTGCAAAGCGACCAAGGTACTTTTGGTAAAACCTTTATAAAACAATAGGAAATTCCGCAACATTTGCTATTTTGCTAACAAAAAAAGGCAAGATGGCAACTCAATTCGACCGCAGACAATGGCTTCGCACCGCAGGACTGGCGGGCGCTTTCTCTATTTTGGGAGGCGCTAACGCCCTGGCGAGCGAGCAATCGACATTGCGAGTAATCGCAAATAATGCAAAGGCGCCGAAAACGCCTATTCGACTCAGTTCTAATGAAAATCCTTATGGCCCGTCTGATAAAGTAAAGCAAGCGATTATAGATGGTTTTGACGAGGCCTGCCGCTATCCTTATGCCCTGGCTCGTGAGCTTGGAGAGTTGATCGCTAAAAAACACGGTGTGCCAACTGATCATGTCGTACTCACTGGAGGCTCTACCGAAGGCTTGAAAGCAGTGGGTTTGACTTATGGTTTGCACGGCGGGGAAATTGTTGCTGCTCAACCTACTTTTCTGGCCTTGATGGACTACGCCGAACAATTTGGCGCTTATGTACACTATGTTCCATTGGATGATAATATGGTACACGACTTGGATGCCATGGAACGCCGCATCACGAATAACACACGATTGGTTTTTGTTTGCAATCCGAATAACCCTACGGGCACGATTGTATCTGCTAGTAAAATGAAAGACTTCTGTGCCAGCATTTCTAAGCAAGCTGTTGTATTTTCGGATGAAGCTTATTTCGATTATATCACCGAACCGAATTATCCTTCGATGATAGAGTTGGTGAAACAAGGCATGAATGTGATCGTGTCGCGTACCTTCTCCAAAGTGTATGGAATGGCGGGCATCCGCGTCGGTTATATGATTGCTCGGCCTGATATTGCGCGTCGTTTGCAAGAAAATACGATGGCAGGCGTGAGTATTCCCGCGATTGTAGGCGCTAAAGCAGCACTGGAAGATACGGAATTTTATAAATTCAGTTTACAAAAAAATATGGAGTGTAAAAATATCATGTACAAGACTTTAGATGAGTTAAAAATGAAGTACGTGAAATCACACGCCAATTTTGCATTTTTTTATACTGGCAAAGAAGTATCAGAAATGAATAAAATGATGGCGGATAAAGGCATTTTTGTTGGTCGTCCGTTCCCGCCGCTCACCAAATGGCTCAGAGTAAGCACCGGCAAGGTGGAAGAAGTGGAGGCATTTGTGAAAGCGCTCAAAGAGGTGGTTTAAAAGCTGAGGAGCTTATGAGTTAAGGAGCTTAGATATTAAACTTCTAAACTCCTCAACCTCTAAACTTAATTTATATCCTGCTTATTCTTCAATTTTTCGACCGCTTGGGTCAGGAAATTCTTGTTTACAGCATCGGGTGCTTCTGCTAAACCAGCCTGTGCGTGTTTCAAAGCTTTATCGTATTGACCGATAGCAGAGTAACCTCTCGCCAAGCCGACATTCGTAGGCCACGCACCATTAAAACGCTGATAGTTATATTCAAAAACTTCTACTGCTTTTTTCTTATCGCCTGTAGCCATTAATTGTCGGCCATAGCCATGGATGGCAAAGGCCGTCGCTGTAGGATCTTTAATGGCTTTATCCATGATTTTTTGCGCTTCCGGAATGCGGTTCAATGCTTGTAGCGCTGCAGCTTTTGCTTGAAGCGTGGTGAAATTCTCCTGACCAATGAATGGCCCACTAATGGCATAATCCGCCCAGGTGAGTGCTTCTTCGAGATTGGTATTATTTTGCACGCAGTAATTGACAGCCGTCACCCAGGTTTGATAATTGAATCCTGGGCTGTTTTGCAATTCTTGACGCATCGTTTGAACGTAGAGCTCATTCATCTTAGGCACTTCGATTTTAAAAGGAAGCTTAATATTTTCCCATATTAGCGCTACAGTGCAGGATTCCGGCTGGCGTTCAGTAAATTCATAAGTCAGCCACTGATGGAATTCGCTTTTTTCAGGTGTTGCTTCTACGCGAAGTGCATCTTCAGCCGGATCATAGAAAAAGCTACCCCAGGCGGTAGAATTATTAGAGAAAATAAGCGTCCAGGGTTTATTCTCTTCTACAATAATGTGAAATCCGTATTTGCCAGCTTTCAAGGATTTGCCTTGAATCATAACATCGTGTGAAAATTCAAAAGTTGTATTCTCGTTAGCTCCAGCGCGCCAGGGAGCGGCTTTGCTCGTGCCAAATCCTTGATCTGTCAAGCCATAAGGCACCAATTGTCCCCAAATTTGTCCGGTACGATCTTGCCCGGTAGGGCTGGTCACATTCGGGCTGTTGTAAGTAATCGTGACATGTGCTAATGCCCCAATGTACTGAGTCACAACGTTTTTCTGGTTGTTGCCACTGGGTGGTGTAGTCAATTGAGCAAAAATGCTGATGCTGATGCTCAAACAGCAAAATAGTAGGGTGATTCTCTTCATAACAAATTTTGTTTGGTTTAAATAAAATTAAGAACGGGTAAGAATATAATTTAGCTGCTGAAAGTGAATATTTTACAGAATAGAAAGAAGAGAAATGGGACGGAATGTGTGTTTTGTGATGAAATGCTACATATCTATTCTTCTTTATAAAATTTTTCAATTAATTGAGGGATATTCATTAAAATGCCATCCATTATCTCCAGGTCTTCTGACCAATTAGCGGTTTCCCAGCGTTTGTTTTTTTCTGCAATCATGAATTTTTCGACACCGGTGTAAATCCAAATCACTCGTTCCACTCCAAAATCCAGCAACTGATCCGTTTTATGATGGTAATAATAATTCACATCAGCGGGCGTCTCAAAATGTGCTTTGGTATCAACCTCAATTACAATTTTTGGTGGAATTTTGGAATATTCATCTTTGATGCCTGCTTCTATTAGCGCTTTTTTAAAAAAGATAGCAATATCTGCTAATCGCCAGGATTTTTTACTAAATAATAAACCTAATTCATTGGATAAAACAACATATTCTTTGCTCAACTTAGAATTAATATAATTTTTAACCAACTCGATTAGAATGGATTGTAAAATGCTACTTCCCATGATTTCTTCCGGGGCTTTTACACCATTTAAAACATCTCTGTAACCACGATAGTAAATAGGCTGACCCTCGTCCATTTCATAGATGAGATATTCAGGAACAGGAGATGATTTTTTGTGACTACTGGCGGTCATCAGTGGTACAATTTTTATCAAAGATAGTTGATTTTGGAGACTTATTCAAGTGTACAATTTCTTCAAATTCGTATTTTGCGGGCGTCGCTTTTACAATCGAGGATGATAATACTAAAATACTATAACACCTTTGAATATGCGAAATCTAATCCTGACTCTTCTCTTTATTGCTTTTACGCTTTGCGCTTATGCACAAGAAGCCATTCGATATTTGGTGAATTTGGATAAAGTGCAACACCACGAAATTGAGGTAACGATTGAGTTTGCTTCCTTGCCGAAGGGCGTTTTTGAGGTGCGAATGCCCAACAGTTCACCTGGGCGTTATGCTGCACATAATTTTGCTAAAAATGTATATAATGAAAAGGCTTTTAATAGTAAAAATGAGCCGATTCAAGTAAATAAAACCGATATTGCTAAATGGCAAATTGCAGGACATGATGGTATTGTAAAATTTCAATATACACTTTACGCGAATCATGGTGATGGCACTTATGCTGGCTTCAATAATCGCGGAGCAATCATGAATATGCCCGCTACTTTTGCTTATGGCGTGGGTTTGGAGCGTCGCCCAATTGAATTGTCGATTGACTTGAGCAAGCATCCTGATTGGAAAGTGGCAACGCAATTGAAACAATTAGATAATAATCGCTTCTGGTCGCCCAATTATTATTATTTCTATGATAGCCCAACCACGGTTGGTGATATAAAATTCCGCTCCTGGGAAGTGGAATCGAATGGCAAGAATTATACGATTGAAATAGCTATGATGCACGAAGGTACAGATGCGGAGTTGGATAGCTACACAGAAATGGTAAAAAAAGTGGTGGATACACAAAAAGCGGTCTATGGCTCGCTGCCCGATTATGATTTTGGTAAATATACTTTTTTATGTAATTATAATCCCTGGATTTTTGGTGATGGCATGGAGCATCGAAACTCGACTGTTTGTAATGCCAACGCAAGCCTTGCTACTGCTGCCAACCGCGTGATTGGTACGATTTCGCATGAGTTTTTTCATTGCTGGAATGTGGAGCGCATCCGCCCCAATTCGCTTGAGCCATTTGATTTTGACAAGCCCAATATGTCAGGAGAATTATGGTTTGCAGAAGGTTTTACATCTTATTATACAAATTTGATATTATGTCGAGCTGGTATTATGTCGCCGCAAGATTATATTAATAGCTTGAGCAATACGATCAATGCGGTAGTAAATTCGCCAGCACGCAAGTATCGCAACGTGATACAAATGAGCCAGCACGCGCCTTATGTGGATGCAGCGGTGTCGATTGATGAAAATAATTATGCGAATACATTTATCAGTTATTATACATATGGTTCTTTTTTAGGACTGACGCTGGATTTGAGCATTCGCAACCAATTCCCAAATCGTAGCCTCGATGACGTGATGCGTTATATGTGGGAAAACTTCGGAAAGCCCGAAATTCCTTACGAAATTCCTGATTTGCAAAAAGCAGTGGCTTCGGTTACTGGTGATATCGCTTTTGCTAATAATTTTTTCAATCGTTATATTTATGATAGTTATTTACCCGATCCGAAAACTTTATTATCAAATATGGGCGTAAGCACTGAATTGCGCAATCCCGGGAAACCAGATTTTATAAATTTAAGGACAACCTTTAATAAAGATGGCATAGAAATTAGAGGCAATGTATTGGAAAACAATTCTTTATACGAAGCAGGATTGAATCAAGGCGATAAAATTGTAGCAGTTGATAATAATATTATTAAGAGTGAAGAGGATTATAATAATATTATAACAAAACTAAAAATCGGTAAAAGTTATAGTATTGTTTTTGAACAGAATGGCGTGATGCAAACCTCGAAATTTACAGCAAAAGAAGACCCGGCTATGAGCACCGCGATAGACGAAAAAGCATCGGCTAATGCTTCCAGGAAAAGGCGAGATTGGCTAAAGAATTAAATATTGGATGTAATAATTTGATAAATAATTAATGAAATTTTATAAATGCATTTACAAGATATTATACTTCTTGGCGATCCGCGTTTGTACGAAAAGTGCATTCCAGTAGAGCAGTCAGAGCTCGAAGGCTTAAAGCCTATCGTTGCTGGCTTAGCAAATGTAATACTTGAATTTCGCGCCAAATACAAGGCTGGCCGCGCCATTGCTGCGCCACAACTCGGTATCATGAAGCGCTTGATTGTGCTGAATATTGATAACCCTATTGCGATTATTAATCCTGAATTATATGATTGCAGCGAAGAAATGATGGAATTGTGGGATGATTGTATGAGTTTCCCTAATCTATTAGTGCGCTTGAAGCGGCATCGTTATTGCAAAATGAAATTTCGTGACTTGGATTGGAATGAGCATATCTGGGAATTGAAAGACGATATGTCGGAATTAATGCAACATGAATACGACCATCTGGATGGCATCTTGGCTACGCAAAGAGCGATTGACGAGCATTCATTTAAATGGAAACCTTGACCTTCTCAACTCCTAACCTCCTCAACTTTTCAAAAACACCTAAAAACATGAAAAAACATCATTCTATCCTATGCTTTGTACTATTGTTGCAAAGTATTTTATATGCACAATCCTTTAGCCTTGAGCAGATTATGAGCAGTCCGTTTCCGGAGAACATGACCGCTGCTCCTATGGGTACTCGCTTCGCCTGGACGCAAAACCACGAAGGTAAACGCAATCTCTGGATAGCCGAAAGTCCTAATTTTATTGGCAAAGCGATTACGAATCATACAGAAGACGATGGGCAGGAAATTGGGAATATTACATTTTCTCCTAACGGAAATCTTATTGCATACGTGCATGGCGGTGGCGCTAATCGTCAAGGTGAAATTCCGAATCCTACCAGCGATCCTGACGGTGCGAAGCAGGAAATTTATTTAATCCCTTTTGCAGGCGGAACGCCAAAGCTTATTAAGTGATGGTAATAGCCCAAGCTTTTCTCCTAATGGCAAGCAAATCACCTTTATAAAACGCGGTCAGGTTTGGTTGGTCGGTGTGAATGATGATTCCAAACCACAGCAATTATTCACGATTCGCGGCAGTGCCGGAAGCCTTTGCTGGTCGCCAGATGGTAGCAAACTTGCTTTCACTAGTAATCGTGGCGACCATGTTTTTGTTGGAGTTTATGATCTTGTAAAAAAAGAGATTCAATATTTAAATCCAAGTGTAGATCGAGATGGCAATCCTGTTTGGTCGCCCGATGGTAAGAAAATTGCCTTTTCGCGCATCCCAAATCAAAAGCAAAACCTGCCTTTTATAGAAAAACGGGAAGGCTTGTCCTGGTCGATTATGGTGCATGATTTTACGAATAATCAAACCAAAGAAATCTGGCGAGCAAAAGAAGGCAAAGGCAGCAATTTTTATAGTGTTAGTGCTGATAATCAATTGTTTTGGGGCGCAAACGACCAAATTGTCTTTCCCTGGGAAGGCGATGGTTGGCTGCATTTGTATGCAGTTTCAGTGAATGGTGGCAATGCGAAATTACTTACGCCCGGTAATTTTGAAGTACAATACGTAACGATGACGCCCGATGGCAAGGCGATGGTGTATTCTTCCAATCAGGATGATATTGATCGGCAGCATATCTGGCGGGTAGAGATTGCAAGTGGCACGCCTAAAGCAATTACTTCCGGCGCTTCTATTGAATGGGCGCCCGTGGTCGCAGTTGATGGCACAATAGCTATGCTTAGCTCTAGTGGAACGCAACCAGCACAAGCGATGTACCTGAATGGCAAAGGTGAAAAACGTCAACTTGCTCCAAATACTTTACCGAAAGATTTTCCAAGCGCTCAATTAGTAGAACCGGAGCAAGTCATCATTTCCGCAGCCGATGGAATGCAGATTCATTGTCAATTGTTTAAGCCGAAAAATATAAAGGCTGGTGAAAAGCGCCCGGCTTTACTGTTCTTCCATGGCGGCTCTCGGCGGCAGATGTATCTGGGGTTTCATGATCGAGGTTATTATCACAATGCTTACGCAATGAATCAATACCTTGCCAGCAAGGGTTATATTGTAATGTCTGTCAACTATCGAAGTGGCATTGGCTATGGCATGGAATTTCGTGAAGCCTTGAATTATGGCGCGAATGGCGCAAGCGAATTCAACGATGTACTTGGAGCGGGTTTATACCTTCGCAGTCGCAGCGATGTGGATGGAACAAAAATTGGCTTGTGGGGCGGTTCGTATGGTGGCTATCTCACAGCATTAGGCTTGGCAAAAGCTTCTGATTTATTTGCAGCAGGTGTGGACCTGCATGGGGTGCATGATTGGAACGTGGTTATCCGCAATTTCGTACCAGGGTACAATCCAGAACAAGCAGAAACGGTGGCACGACGGGCATTTGAATCCTCGCCGATGGCATATTTGGATGGCTGGCGCTCGCCTGTTTTACTTATTCATGGTGACGATGATCGCAACGTTCCTTTCAGTGAAACAGTTGATATTGCTGAATCTCTGCGCCGACGAGGTGTGTATTTCGAGCAACTCATTTTCCCGGACGAAGTACATGGCTTTTTGTTGCATAAAAACTGGCTGGCAGCCTACAAATCAAGCGCTGATTTTTTTGATCGAATGCTAATGAATAAAAAGCCTTGAGGATATAAAACGTGACAGATTTTTTAAGACCTGTCACGTTTTATAATATATTCCTTATTTTTTAAATATATTAAAATATTCTTCAAATACAAAGATACGATTCCGTCTGGCACCAGTCATTTCTTTTAGAATACCCAAACGTTCAAAATCTTCAATCATCTTATAAGCAGATACTTGTGATAAACCAGTAATTTCAGCAACCTTTTTCGGGGCGTATAACCGGATAATCAAATAAATAATCAAATAGAATTTTTCCATTATGCATTTTTTTTCCAAGTGTCGTAATTCGATTTTCTTCGCAATCTTTTTTCAGTCTTAAAATATTTCTTAATCCTTCGATAGCAATAGCTGAAGTATCACGAACACCAACTAAGAAAAATCGCAGCCACTGATTAATATCATTATGGGTTCTGACTCTGGTAAGATTATCATAATATGCAGCCCGGTTCTTTTCAAAAAAATCAGATAAGTACAAAAGAGGGCTCCTCAAAACTCCAGTATCAACGAAGTAAAGCGTGATCAATAAACGCCCAATCCTACCATTCCCATTCAAAAATGGGTGAATCGTTTCAAATTGATAGTGCGCTAATGCTATCCTAAAAACATGGGGTAATCCAGTGGCACGATTGTGCAAAAAATTTTCAAGATCTCCCATTAATGATTCAACCTCCTGCCAGACAGGTGGAATAAAAACAGCATCTTGCAATGTTGCTCCACCAATCCAATTTTGGCTTCTTCTGAACTCACCAGGAAGCTTATGCTCTCCTCGAACCCCATCTAATAGAGTTTGATGTGCTTTTTTGAGCAAGCGAGTAGAAAGAGGAAGCGTCGACAAATCTTGAAGAGATTGATTCATGGCGCGAATATAATTATTCACTTCTCGCCAATCACTCCGACGCTCTGGGTCAATGTCATCCTCATTTAATAATGCCTCTTCAATATTAGTTTGAGTGCCTTCAATTCTACTAGAGACCGTTGCTTCTTTTGCAATATGTAATCGGATAAAATGGTCAATATTGGGCACTAATTCCGAATAAGCGCTTAATTCGCCTAACTTCAAACTGGCTTCTTCGTGCAATAGCAAGAGTTCGGGATCATCCAATCTATAGGCTCTATTGACGCGCTCAGGTAGAAAAGACTTATAACCACTTTGACCAATAAAACGACCTGCTTGGAAATTTTTCATTAGAATGCATGATGTCAATTAATTGACATCAAAGTTAAATAAAAAAACTATTATTTAAGTTTAAGGGATATAAACTTAAATAAGGATGAAAAATTCAAAAAAATACATCCAAAAAAGCGATAAAATAATCTCAAAACAATTACATATTCCGCCGATACTGACCGCCCACTTCATACAACGCCCGCGTAATCTGCCCCAGCGTGCAATGCTTGGTCGCTTCCATTAGTGCTTCAAAAATATTTTGATTGTTTAAAGTCCTTTGTTGTAATTGTTTCAAAACTTCTGGTGCGATTTCTAATTTAGCTTGGTGCAATTGGTCGCGGGTGCGAATTTGATTTTCTTTTTCTTCTTCAGTAGAACGAATGACTTCTTTTGGTAAGATTGTCGGAGAACCTTCTTTGCTCAAAAAAGTATTTACACCAATGATTGGCAATTCTCCTGTATGTTTAAGGGTCTCATAATAAATGCTTTCCTCCTGAATTTTGCCGCGCTGGTACATAGTTTCCATCGCGCCGAGTACGCCGCCGCGCTCGGTAATGCGATCAAATTCTATCAGTACTGCCTCTTCCACCAAATCGGTCAATTCTTCGATGATAAAAGCGCCTTGCAATGGATTTTCATTCTTCGCCAAGCCCAATTCATGATTAATAATCAATTGAATCGCCATGGCACGACGCACACTCTCTTCGGTCGGAGTCGTGATAGCTTCATCGTAAGCGTTGGTATGCAAGGAGTTACAATTGTCATAAATCGCATATAAAGCTTGTAAAGTGGTGCGAATATCATTAAATGAAATTTCTTGAGCGTGGAGGGAGCGACCACTGGTCTGGATATGATATTTTAACATTTGGCTCCGCTCGTTAGCATTATACTTGTATTTCATAGCTTTCGCCCATATACGTCGTGCTACGCGACCAATCACCGCATACTCCGGGTCAACACCATTAGAAAAGAAAAACGATAAATTCGGCGCGAAATCATCAATATTCATGCCGCGACTCAAGTAGTATTCTACAAATGTAAAGCCATTCGACAACGTAAACGCCAATTGGGAAATCGGATTTGCGCCTGCCTCGGCAATATGATAGCCCGAAATAGAAACCGAGTAGAAATTGCGCACCTTGTTGTGAATAAAATATTCCTGCACATCGCCCATCAGTTTCAACGAAAATTCTGTGCTAAAAATACAGGTATTCTGTGCTTGGTCTTCTTTCAAAATATCAGCTTGAACCGTGCCGCGAACCGAGGAAAGGGCTTTGATTTTCAATTGGTTATAAACTTCGGGTTCTAAAACCTGATCACCTGTAATGCCAAGTAGCATCAAACCCAAGCCATTATTCCCTTTCGGCAAATCGCCCTCATAACTTGGACGTGGCAGATTTTTATCATCATACCATTTCTTCAATTTCGCTTCCACCAGATGCTCCAAGCCATTTTCTCGAATATACATTTCGCACTGCTGGTCAATGGCAGCGTTCATAAAAAATGCGCAAATTGTAGCCGCCGGGCCATTGATCGTCATAGAAACCGAAGTCCTTGGATCGCATAAATCAAAACCGGAATACAATTTCTTCGCATCATCCAGACAGCAAATGCTTACACCAGAATTGCCAATTTTACCATAAATATCTGGGCGGTGGTCAGGGTCTTCCCCATACAAAGTCACTGAGTCGAATGCTGTAGAAAGCCGATTGGCGGGCATTCCAATGGACACATAATGAAAACGCCGATTTGTACGCTCCGGTCCGCCTTCGCCTGCGAACATCCGCGTCGGGTCTTCCTCCTTGCGCTTGAATGGAAAAACACCTGCTGTATATGGGAACTCTCCTGGCACATTTTCTTGCAAAGACCAGCGCAAAATCTCCCCCCAATCCTTGAATTTAGGCAAGGCTACCCGCGGTATGCGCGTATGTGAAAGCGATTTGGTAAATGTTGGCACCCGAATTTCCTTGCCGCGTACCTGGTACACATACTCATCCGCAGCGTATGCTGCTTTTTATCATTCCAATTGTCCAAAATGCGTTTGCATTGACCATCCAAATCTTGTTCTAGCTGGTCGTATGTTTCTTGTAAAATTTTTATAATTTCCTGTTCCTGAACCGTTTCTATAGACTGTTTTAAACCAAATAATTTCCGGGCAATTTCAACTTGCTTTTCTACCCATTCATCATAGCGGCGATTATTTTCAGAAATCTCTGACAAATAGCGCGTGCGAGCAGGCGGAATGATGTAGATTTTTTGAGACATACCCTCTGGAGTAGGCTTTGCCGATTGCCAATCGGCGCTACTTTTCTCTGCAATTTTATCAATGACAACTCGGTACAACTGATTCATCCCCGGATCATTAAACTGCGAAGCGATTGTACCAAATACAGGCATCTCCTCCACTGGCTTATCCCACAATTGATGATTGCGTTGATACTGCTTGCGTACATCGCGCAGGGCATCCAAAGCACCGCGTTTATCAAATTTATTGATCGCAATCACATCCGCGAAGTCAAGCATATCAATCTTTTCCAACTGCGTCGCCGCACCATATTCTGGTGTCATTACATACAAACTCACATCACTGTGGTCGGTAATTTCGGTATCCGATTGACCAATGCCCGATGTTTCCAGAATAATCAAATCATATTTTGCCGCTTTCAGAATATTAACCGCCGATTGCACGTGCTTCGACAATGCCAAATTGCTCTGCCGCGTTGCCAACGAACGCATATACACGCGCGGGTCATTCACCGAATTCATGCGAATACGATCGCCCAGCAAAGCCCCACCAGTCTTACGTTTGGACGGATCGACCGAAATAATGGCAATGGTTTTGTCTTCAAAATTCAGCAAAAAACGCCGAATTAATTCATCTACTAAACTCGATTTACCCGCGCCGCCAGTTCCGGTAATTCCTAAAACCGGGGCATTTCCCCTCTGTCCCCCCGGTGGGGATGCGCTCGCTCCTCCTCCTTGGGAGGAGGCTGGGAGGAGGTAGGGACAAATCTCTTTTTCGTACAACTCAGGATTGTTTTCGGCAACGGAAATAAGTCTTGCAACCGAATTTGGATTTTTTTGCAAAAAGTGAGAGAGTTCACCATTCACACTAAAACCCACCGGGAAATCGCATTGCTTCAGCACATCATTGATCATGCCTTGCAAACCCATCTTCCGGCCGTCATCTGGCGAATAAATCCGGGCAATGCCGTAATTTTGCAACTCCTCAATTTCAGAAGGAAGGATAGTCCCACCGCCTCCACCAAATAGTTTAATATGCTCCGCACCACGTTCTTTTAGAAGATCATACGCATATTTAAAAAACTCCACGTGACCTCCCTGATACGACGTAATGGCAATGCCCTGCACATCCTCCTGAATAGCAGTATTCACAATTTCCTCGACGGAGCGATTATGCCCTAAATGAATGATTTCGGCACCGGAGCTTTGCAGAATGCGCCGCATGATGTTGATGGCAGCGTCGTGCCCGTCAAAAAGCGAAGCCGCCGTGACAAGGCGTACTTTATTATTCGGTTGGTAAGGCGCAATTGGTTCCATCCGTTAACGAAGTTAGAAGTGCGAAGTTAAGAGTACGATTGGCGTACCTGAGCTTCGATTGGTTTTTAAAATTTGGTTACGACTGAGTTCAAAAGTGGCACAAAATTACGAAATTTATGGCTACTCTTTATTAGAAAAACAATACAAATGTTCGTTCGTTGAATAAATAAAAATCGATTTTCAAATTTTTATTTTTTGCAAAAGGATTTACAAGTAAAATTGTAATAGCAGGTTAATCAAATAACAACTAAAAGGTCAAATTTTTACCTAAAGAGTTGTGTAGCAATATTTTGTCATGTAGCTTGCGAACAAAATTTGTTTAAGACAATTTTAACGAACAACAAACACCATTCTGCCTTTAACAATTGTTAATAAAGCGAATTGAACCGATTTACACGTAGATTAATTGAACAAATTCAAGAATAAAAAAGCCTTTACCAACGATTTAAGTTTAAAAAACTGTCCATTATTGTTGACCAAATGAAACTTCGCATTATGAACAACTCGCAATTATCAATCGTCTTATTTTTTAAAACCGTTCTTAATATGAACACGTGGAAAAGATATAGCCTTGCGTTATTGCTGCTGATCTCAGCGATTATAACAGCGAAGGCACAGTACTTCGGCCGGAACAAAGTGAACTATGAAACTTTTGACTTCAAAGTGCATCAGTCCGAGCATTTTGAGATTTATAACTACCTCCAGAATCAAGAGAATCTGACCCAGTTTGCAGAATGGGCGGAGCAGTGGTATCAAATGCACCAGAATGTGCTGAAAGACACTATTTTGAGTAAGAATCCGCTGATTTTGTACAACAATCACGCCGATTTTCAACAAACGAATGCCATTTTCGGGCAGGTGGGTGTTGGTACAGGTGGGGTGACAGAAGCTTTTAAGAACCGCGTCATTTTGCCTTTTGCAATGTCCAATCAGCAAACCTTTCATGTATTGGGGCACGAATTGGTGCACGCTTTCCAGTATAATATGGTGATTAATGGCGATTCGACCAATCTCAATAATATTGGCAATTTGCCGCTGTGGTTGGTAGAAGGCTTGGCGGAATATATGTCTATCGGTAGCGTGGACGCGCATACTGCGATGTGGATGCGGGATGCAGTTTTGCATGATAAAGTGCCAACTATCAAGGATTTAGAAAATCCGAATTTCTTTCCTTACCGCTATGGGCAAGCGTTCTGGGCATTTCTCACAGGATTATACGGTGATGAAGTAATCGAGCCTTTTTACAAAACAGTTGCCAAATTTGGCTTTGAAGCAGCATGTCCGATTGTGCTGAATATGAGTCAGGAGAACCTTTCAGAGCTTTGGGTCAGCACGCTCAAAACTCGATTCGCCAGTTTCCTTGGCGACAAGAAAGAGCGTTTTGTAGGTACGAAACTACTTTCGAGTGAGAATGCAGGTCGAATGAATATCTCGCCAGTACTGAGTCCGAATGGGCGATATATTATTTTCCTTTCCGAAAAAGATTTGTTTGGCATCGATTTGTTCTTGGCAGATGCCACCAAGGGTGAGATTATAAGAAAAGTAGCAAGCACCACTCGTGACGGGCATTTGGATGATTTTGATTATATTGAATCGGCGGGAACATGGTCGCCCGATGGGGAGCGATTCGCTTTTGTCGCTTTTGGAAAAGGGCGCAATATTCTCGTGATCAAAGAAGCGCAAACCGGCAAAACCGTAGATGAAATCGCGGTAGAGGGTGTTCGCGCATTTACCAATCCCGCTTGGTCGCCTGATGGCAAAACCATTGTATTCAGTGGCTTGGAAGAAGGTCAAGTAGATTTGTATTCTTTGAATGTACGCACCAAAAAGGTGGAGCAACTCACCAATGATCCTTATTCTGAAATGCATCCGCACTGGTCGGCAGATGGTAACAAAATTTTATTTGCTACGGATGAACTGAGTTTTGAGCGCGGTCGTCGAGATGGTAAATGGTCATTTAATCTTGCAGAATTTGAGATAACAAGTCGCCAAACCAATCATATTCAGGTATTTCCGGATGCTGATAACCTCAACCCGATGTACGACACGGATGGCAATATTTGGTTTTTATCTAATCGGGATGGTTTCCGCAATATTTATAAATACGAACCCGCTTCTGGCAAGGTATTTCAAATGACAGATATGCTTACAGGCGTAAGTGGTATCACGCATTACGCGCCCGCGATGAGTATTGATCGCCGCCGCAATCGCATCGCATATATGTATTACGCTGGCAATAGCTATATCATTTATCGCGCGAAAACGGAAGATTTTTTGAACAAAGAAGTGGATCCAAATGATGTGAATTTTGATGCCGCTACTTTGCCGCGCGTGAATCGACAGGCATCTAATATCGTAGATGCACAACTGGCTGATCTTGACCAAAATACCAGAAATATTGCCTCGCTGACAGAACAAAAATATAAGCCTAAGTTCCGCTTAGACTATGTAGGCGGTAGTACTGGCGTAGGTACAAATAATGCCTTCGGTACACAGACAGGATTGGTTGGCGGTGTAGATTTATTATTCGGAGACATCCTTGGAAATAATCAATTATTCACAAGCGCCTCGCTCAATGGTGAGATCACTGATTTTGCAGGCTCTGTGTCCTATCTTTTCCGAAAACACCGCCTCAATTGGGGGGCCATTGCCTCACATGTGCCTTATCGTTCTTTTGGTTATGGAGGTACGCAAGTCGAAGAGCGAACAATTGGTGGCGTTACGGGTACTGTAATCACTGATAATTATCTTATTCAGCGTATCTTCGAAGAGCGCCTTGGCGGGCAAGCGATTTATCCTTTTTCCAGTACTTTGCGAGTAGAAGGGCAAGCCTTTTTTACACGATACAGCTCTCGTGTGGATCAGTATTCAGACGTTTATACCGCCATCGCGACTAATAATGGTTATTATAGAGGCTCTTACCTTGGCCAGGAGCGAGATAAATTAGACAGTGAACCCGGCTTCAATCTTTGGAGTTTGGGTACAGCACTTGTCGGCGATAATTCTTATTTTGGATTGACCGCTCCGCTCGAAGGACATCGATTCCGTTTGGGTATTGACCAATACATTGGCGAATATACTTTTGCATCACCGACTGCCGATTTTCGTGTTTACCGATTTTTCAAACCGATTGGATTTGCATTTCGAGCCATGCATACAGGCAGGTATGGCGAAGATGCTGACATTTTTTATCCTAATTATATAGGCAGTCCTTGGTTTGTGCGCGGCTATAATTATAATAGAATCGAAGATTTTCTTTTGCAAAATGGCTTAGATCGCTTTGCCTCTGAAGGTTACAGCCAGGAAACGGTACAAAATATCCTTGCTCAAACAGGAGAATTGTCGGATCAACTCATTGGTAGCAAATTGCTTGTTTCCAATTTTGAAATTCGCATACCATTTACGGGGCCAGAGCAATTGGCGCTTATCAAGTCAGGCTTTTTATTTAGCGACCTCAACTTCTTTGTAGATGGCGGTATTGCCTTTACAAATTATGATCAATTTGACGGCAGCATTTTACAAAGAGATTTCAATGGCGATCCCATTCCCGTCACCGATCCAGATGTAGAAGGCCTGATCACTGACCCGGCAACAGGCGAAACATTATATCGAACTTTATATCCCAAGATCAAACCCGTATTTAGTGCAGGTGTATCCTTGCGCGTGAATCTCTTTGGGGCACTTATTTTAGAGCCCTATTATGCACGACCATTCCTCAAAGGTGGAAAATTTGTATTTGGACTAAATATTATACCCGGTTGGTAAATTAAAATATCATTTAATAAAAGGCTTCCGGGATTAAAATCTCTGGAAGTCTTTTATTTTGTATAATACACTATTTTGTATCATTATTTTGTTTTTTGCCATTTTTTAAAAATAATTTGTCGCATAGTTTGCAAAAATGCTACAAATCTATAACTTTATAGCAAATTATAATCCTGCATAATTCCCTCAAGTCTCATCAGTCAAAATTTACACCTCTTAAATAAGTATGAAGCACTGTAAATAAAAAACAACACTAACAAATCGGATAGTGCGTGAAATGGTTTTACCAACTTTAAGCCTTTATGGAATAACGGCATCATTCTATTCTTACTTTCTAATAAAAAGTAATGAAATATTCATTGTAAAAATCATTTTATTAAATGATACATTTCTCGATAGTTGGGGATTTTCTGTCATACTTGCTTTATATCTTTTATTACTATTTGGAGGTGCTCTTTATTTTATTATGCTGAGCAATTATAGGTCGAGAGATAAAATGCAGCGGATGCGCAGTGATTGGAGCGTTCGATTGCATAATAATATTGGCAATGATTTGAGTAGCGTACTGGGGCGAGTTGAGATGTTGAAAGAAAAGTTTGTTTCCACCGATCCCAAGGCAACTAAGAATCTGGATAAAATTCAATCCATCTTGGAGGATGTTTCGGTTAAGTTACGCTTTGTATTTGACATCCTTGATCCTGATAAAAATACTTTAAAAATAGTATTTGATAAAATTCATACGGAAGCCAAGGATATGCTTTCTGCCAAAAACATTACATTAGATTATAAAAATGAACTCAATTTTGATAAAGAAATAAAGATTGATGTTGGGCGGATTGATAAATTGTATTTAGCGCTGAAAGAAGTCATTGGTAACATTGCAAAATGGTCAGAAGCAACGGAAGCTTCCATCCACATACTACAACAAAAAAAGGGAATACGAATAGAAATACAAGATAATGGAAAAGGATTTGATCCTGATAATCCTGGTAAAAGTGGGAGTAATGGGCTTAAAAATCTTAAAAATGAAGCCCTAAAAGCCATGATGGATCTGGAAATCCGGTCAAAGCCTGGCGAAGGAACAAAGGTTTCTATTATGATGCTAGAGTTATAAATACCCCCAAAATTGGGGATATAATAATTTTAATTTCATCATTTTCTTTACCCCAAAATTCATTTTTATGAGTCCGATTCGAGTATTACTATTTGAGGATAATAAAAACTTTGCGGAAACGCTTTCCGATTACTTCGAGGATTCAAAGCAAGTATTCATTACTGAAGTTTTTCATAATGCAGAAAAAGCCGTACCCCAAATAAAAGAATATAAGCCAGATGTAGTACTGATGGATATTGAAATGCCGGGCATATCTGGCTTGGATGCAATGTCAAAAATTAATGACGCAAATACCGATACCAAGGTGATGATTCAAACCCAGTTTGAAGATAGTCATCGGATTTTTGTAGCACTTAGTCGCGGCGCATTAGGATATGCACTTAAAACCGACTCTCTAAAGAAAATAGAAGCTGCTATTGTGGATGTGCATAATGGTGGTGGGTATTTTTCACCCGCCGTTGCGAATAAAGTTGCTACTTTTTTCAGGCATAAAGAAGTACAGGCCAGTTCAGAGTATGTAAAATTGACGGAAACAGAGCTAAAAGTCTTGAATTATATGGAATCTGAACCTGGTTGGACGTACGAAAATATTGCTCAGGAAATGAATATCGGTTATTACACGGTACATTCACATACGCGAAATATTTATAGGAAATTACATGTCAATTGCCGGGGGGAAGCCATACAAAAGGCGATTCAACTCAGACTTATTCCTTAAAAAACTAAACCTCAGATTATTATGAGAAACGCTTTGATTAATTTAATTTCCTTTTACACTATTAACATTGCAAGTTTAAGCGCGCAAGTATTACCAGTTACTATGCACCCACAGCAAACTAATAAGTGGTGCTGGGCTGCAAGTATGCAAATGGTATTCGACTACCATAATACTACAGTTGCTCAATGGGATTTAGCAACAGAATATTTAAGTATAAATTATGCGAAAATAATTCCCAATCAGCCTGTAACTAATTCGCCATACAATGTAGCAGATTGCATGTGCCATCAAAACTCATGCGAGACATCTTGTACTACATCAAATAGACCTTTTAAACTTTGTTACGCGGCATTGCCTGTTTATATAGATGATAATGTTCCAAATCCTACAGTCCAATGGTTCGATTTACTATTTTCAAACCGCAGTTATAATTCTGTGCAAGAGGTAAATCCAGGATTATCAGCTAATACTATGTCATGGTCAGATATAGTTGACCAGATAGATTCATGTCGCCCTTTTATCTTAGTGATTACTAAATCAGGAGAACAAACTCAGATTACCAGCCACGCGGTTGTCGGTAAAGGATATTTTGAGAGTTTTAGCGTAGAAGATAATCAAATGCTGCAATTCGTAGTCATAAACGATCCTTGGAATGTATGCGAAGGATGCGAAAGAATGATTCCTTACTCCTCTTTTTTAAGAGATTTAAATGATAGCCAAGTTAATTGTGTCTTAGCGTACACATATAATATTTTCCCAAAGACAGATCAGACTTGCAGTTCTTGTGATAGCGAAGAACCTTTTACTAATAGCTTGTTAGTGAATACAGTAAAAGAAATAAGAGATAGCTTAGGCAATTTTATTGGGACACTGAAGAGTACATATACAGATGAGGAATACCAAGCTTTTATTAACCAGGATTTTATCTATTCAAGAATCAAAAAGAAATTTATTTCATTAAATAATGTATTAGATACTAAAAACAATAACCCTCCTTTTTGATTCTTTAGAACATGTTGTAGAGGTTAATGAAGTTGTTTATAAGCAATCTAATCCTCCTATAACTACGACTCTGGAAAAGTTAACCAATGGTAATTGGATTGTAAAATCAATTTCTTTATGTGATGTTCCCGAAGATGTTTCAGAATTTTTATCAGATGAAATAGTAAGTACTTATCCTCTTCATTATCAATTCTATCGACGCCAAATAAATAATGAATATATATGGAGTCCAATATCAACTTATCCCGATTATTTTGGACCTTCCCAACCTGCTATAGTTGGAAATTTCTATAAAGAAAAAGATATTCTTAAAGCATTGAAGACTATTACTGTAAATACTTATGGCATTCCTAAAAAGGACTGTTTTATTAATTTAGGAAAAATTTTCGGTAAAAAGAAAATAAAGCCTATAAAATTGGGTTGAAAATCAATTTATTAAACATTATAATTTTTTAATCATGGCAAATATTCGAAAAACCTCCAGTGCAATTGACAATCTTTCTACAGAAACACAAATGACAACATTTGTTACTAATTATTGGGGATCTGCTAATAATGAAAAATGTTTCCAATTGCTTTTTGGAAACTAAAACGCCTGTTCGCCTTCTACTACAGATGAAGCCGCCTTACGTATTACTGATATTTTTAGCCAAATGAAATAGATGGTAGATGGTTAGTTTTTTGATGGCAATTATGAGGAAGTACTTGAAGACCCAAATGTACAAGGAATGATTATTATTTTGTGCTAAATGAATCCGATTTTGATGAAATCAGAGCAAATATTGCAACTCCTAATGAACATATTATTTGGGGACGTATTGGCAAAGATAATAACGGTAATTTCTTTGCATTTTCAATGCAGCTAAGTGACATTACTTGGTACAGGTACAGGTAATGATGGTACGCTTAATGGTTTTAAAATCCCTTCTCCATAAAGTTTAGGTTTATTGATTGCTTATGATTCTTGAGAAAATGATCTTTTGGTTTTCTCGGTAGTATTAGGATGTGGGCAGTGCATGGAATTGTTTTGTTCACCTCCCATTCTAAAGTAGATTAATAAGTTGAGTAAAGGTAATCGAATCATAATATTAATAGTCAAAGTTAAAACTTTAATCTGTTATAATCATGGTGAAGTTGATTTTGCCAGAATCACCGCAGCTACTATTCTAATACCAATAGCGGTAGCAATATGGCAGCGTAAAAGTCTTAATGAACCATTAAGAGTATTTTTCTGGTATCGTGTATTTGCTCTTTTATTTAATATTGTTCAACACTCATTTTTTTGGTTTGCTAATAAATATTATGAGGACATAAAAGATTATTTAGATTGGTGGGGCATTCAAGACACCAGCTTTTGAGTATTTTATTCTACATTAATGATTTTATTTTCATAGGATGGTTTTATTACTTATTACTTCGTTATAATCGATATGGGAACTATATAAAATGGCTATCTACTATTCTCTTAATCATAGTATTAATTAATTACCTTTTATAGAAGGTTATCAAATATTTGGTAAATTTAATCCCACTGCGGTTGCTATTTTTGTGTTCGGAGTGGCATTCTTTATTTTGTGGCATCTATATAAATCTCATTTGGTTTTGCCAATACTTAAAAACCCTTACTTTTGGATGAGTTTTGGATTAATCATTCCGCATTTAATAGGCTTTTTTTTGTATGCCACAGGAGATCTAATACATAAGGAAAATTACTCTTTCTTTGTAAGTTTATCCACAATTAAAAATGGTTTCCTGATTATAGCTCAAATACTATTTGCCATAGGTTTTTGGAATGCGCTACGCCAAGTACATCCCTTTAGGGGGAAATGAAGATACCTTAGCACAAAACAAGACCGAGGATTAATAAAGTTAATCCTCGGTTTAAATAAATGAAAAGCGTTTTAGTTGTTTTATAATAACTACTGATGCGTATCTAAGTATAATTTGACATACATTCCCCAACATTGGGGATACCCTCTTTTCTATAATAATCTGATCTTTGTATCGGCAACCTGAAATACACCTCCGATCCATGCAATTTTTTTATCCTTGAACAAAATCTCTTTGAATAGTCCCTACTGGATTTGGCGAAGTTCTTAAAATTAGAACTTCGCCAATCATAAGCATTTTATCAACATTTACTTGATAGTATTTCATAATATTAATTAATATGTAATAAACTTGTAAAACTATACCCTGGTGACCCCCAAATAACCATGTCCCCTTCCCGATGGTAGTTTTTGCTGTCGATTCTAAGGCTGCTCGGTATTGCTGCGCAGCCTTTTTTGTTCTACCTATTATTAGGTATATCTTCATACCTAAATTCTAATTGTTGATGCAAATGATAGGTAAAGATTAGGATAATTCTGAAATGCTTCTCTTATTTGGATTCCATCTAAGTAACTTCGTCCCCGATTTGAAAATAAACCGATATGAAACCCAAACATAAAAGCTGGTTCAAATGGATTGTTGGTGAAGCCCATCTTTGGCTGGGGCTGGCAAGTGGCATTATTGTTTTTGTTATATGCCTCACAGGTTCTGTCCTTGCGTTTCAAAATACATCGAATACTGGATCAATAAAGATGCCGTGTACATTGAGCCGCAGAATCAGCGACTGCCAATTGACGTGTTAATGGCAAATTTTAATCAAAAATATAATGCCAAAATCAATCGCCTGACTATTCCTGATGCCGCCAATAAATCCGTTTTAATCGGAGCGACCAACCCCAAAACAAAAGAACCTTTATATGTCTATGTCAACCCTTATAATGGCAAGCTCCTGGGTGAGCGCAATATGGCTGTAGCTCAATTTTTTACAAAAAACGTCCAGTTACATCGCTGGCTTTTAATACGCAATCCTGGCAGAACGATCGTTGGCATTGCCACTTTGATTTTTGTGATAATGACCATCACGGGCTTTATTCTATGGCTTCCACCAAAATTAAAAGCTTTGAAAACCGGACTCACCATTTCCTGGCGCACTCCCTGGAAAGCGCTCAATTATCAATTGCATAATGTGTTGGGCTTTTACGCATTGCTTTTGTTATTTGTAATGGCATTTTCGGGTTTGTACATTTCGCAAGAATGGCTCAGAAATGGCGTGAATAAACTCATTGGTGAAGAACAAGGAACGAAAACACCTAAAGAACAAGCAAAATCTACAAGTCTTATCGAAGATAGTCTTCAAGATACGCTCCATTTTTATCAAAATATTCTAAATAGCTCCTATGAAGCGCTGCCTTATAATTCAGAAGTAAGCTTCTCTTTTCCTCGTGAAGAAGAGGGTAACATTAGCATCGGCAAATACAATTACGATAATGCTTTGGGCGCGCGCTTATCCGAAACTGCTCAATTTGACTCAAAAACAGGCGCATTGGTTGAAGTAGAGCAATTCAAAGATCGAAGCGCAGTTTCCAAATTCCGCTACATCAATCGCTTTTTGCATACCGGTGAAATCCTGGGCTTGCCCTTGATGATCCTATATTTTCTGGCGTGTTTGGTGGGTACAAGCTTGCCGATTACCGGCACCATCATTTGGATCAATAAAATCAATCAACGCAGGAGGATTCTTACTTAGAACATAGACTGATTCTAAATAACCCTAATATGTAACATCCTTCACATTTCATCTGCTGGGAAAGTCTTATCTTTGCAGTGTAATTGAAATGTATGAAGGCAATTGCGCTCATAATGGCTGCTTATATGTTTCTGGGAAGCCTCTTCCCTAGAGCAGATTTTGGGCAATTGCCAAAGGTCATTTACGCTTTCAAGCATTTTCAGCAACACCTGCAAGAAGAAGCCAAAGCTGGCAGGACGACTTCCCTTTGGAAATTCGTCGAATTGCATTTTTTTCAGCCCGACGAGCATGGGCAAGGGCATCAGCAGGAGCATAGCCAATTGCCGCTGCATTCGCTCGGAAATTCCATAGCCGCCATCGAAGTACAAGAACTTGCTTTACTGCAACTTACATTTATTAAAAATATCTCAACTATTTTTCAACTTGTCCAATCTCCGAATCTAGCGGGATTCCTAACTGGCATTTTTCGTCCTCCTGTACACTTTTGAAGTAGGAAATGCGAAGTGGGAAGTCGGAACGAGTTTCTGTGCTTTCCTTTTTGCTATTTCCAATTCCTAAGCCTTCTTTTGAATTTTCTTTTGATAATCAGAATTTTACACTTTAATAATGATTAAATCTATCATTGAGTTTTCCGTGAGGAATAAACTCATCATTGCTATGTTGGTCATTGGGCTGATCGGCGCTGGTGTTGTTGCACTACAAAGCCTTCCGATCGACGCTGTTCCCGATATCACCAACAATCAGGTGCAAGTGGTCACCGTATCTCAATCCCTGGCCCCCCAGGAGGTCGAACAATTTATTACTTATCCGGTGGAAGTAGTAATGGCCAATATCCCGAATGTCGTTGAAATCCGCTCGATTTCTCGCTTTGGTTTGTCTGTGGTCACTATTGTTTTTGAAGATCACGTACCCATTTTGCACGCCAGGCAGTATGTGAAAGAGCAGATCGATCAGGCAATTAGTGAGATTCCGTCAGGATTAGGCACGCCTGATCTGATGCCGATTACAACGGGCTTGGGCGAAATCTACCAGTATGTGCTAGAGGTACAACCCGGCTACGAAAATCGATATGATGCAATGGAATTGCGCACGATCCAGGATTGGATTGTCAAACGCCAGCTTGCAGGTATTCCTGGCATCATCGAAGTGAGTAGTTTTGGTGGCTTTTTAAAACAATACGAGGTCGCACTCGACCCTATTTTGCTACAGAGTTACGATGTTTCTATTCCCGAAGTCTTTAATGCATTGGAACGTAATAATCAAAATACAGGCGGCAGTTATATAGAAAAAACTCCAAATGCATTTTATATTCGTACTGAAGGGATTGTGAAAAATGCAGGAGATATTGAAAATATTGTCGTCTCCAATCGGCAAGGTATTCCTGTTTTGGTAAAAAATGTTGCAAAGGTACAACTCGGCGCGCCCAAGCGCTTCGGCGCGATGACGATGGATGGCAAAGGCGAAGTGGTGGGCGGCATTACGCTCATGTTCAAAGGCGCGAATTCTTCCGAAGCCATTGCCAATGTGCAGGAACGAATCGAAGAAGTAAAAAAATCCTTGCCTCCCGGTGTAGAATTATATCCTTACCTCGACCGCTCCTTGTTGGTGGGTAAGACGATCAAAACGGTTGAGAAAAATCTGTTGGAAGGCGGCATTATTGTGGTGTTGGTGCTGGTGCTGCTGCTCGGCGATCTACGAGCAGGCATGGTGGTCGCCTCGGTCATCCCTTTGGCGATGCTCTTTGCGCTCATTTTGATGAATTATTTCGGCGTTAGCGCTAATCTCATGTCGCTCGGTGCGATTGACTTTGGCATTGTAGTAGATGGCGCGGTGATCGTAGTGGAAGGCGTTTTGCATACTATTTTCACTTATTACGTTGGGGAAGCAACTTACGCAAACCGAAATGGATAACATTGTGGCGATGCTTCCGCGAAGCTCTTTAGGGCAGCGGTTTTTGGGGTGTTTATCATTCTCATTGTCTTCATCCCAATTATGACCTTGACGGGCACAGAAGGAAAATGTTCCGTCCGATGGCAATGACCTTTAGTTTTGCAGTATTGGGGGCATTGTTGCTTTCCCTGACTTATGTACCAATGATGACGGCTTTGGTTATGCCTAAGAAAATACGTACACATCAGAGCTTCGCCGATAAGTTTGTTAATTTCCTGCGTCGGATGTACCGCCCTACCATTAAATTTGCCTTGCGTTTTCCATCTCTCATTTTGGGATTGGCAACGGCTTTTTTGCTGGCAGCTTTCCTGATTTTCAGATCGTTAGGCGCAGAGTTTATTCCTACTTTGGAAGAAGGTGATCTGGCGATGCAAATGGCCATTCAACCCGGAAGTTCACTCACGGAAAGTGTCAACACTTCTACTAAAGCAGAGCAGATTCTATTAAAAAATTTTCCTGAAGTAAAACACGTCGTTTCTAAAATCGGCACCGCTGAAGTTCCCACCGATCCTATGGCCATTGAAGATGCGGACATTATGATTATCCTAAAAGAAAAAGAAGAATGGGTCAGCGCTGAAACGCGGGAAGAATTGGTGGAAAAAATGAAGGCAAAATTGGAAGTAATCACGGGGGCCTCTTTTGAATTTACACAACCTATTCAATTGCGTTTCAACGAGTTAATGACAGGTGCAAAGGCCGACCTTGCTGTGAAAATTTTTGGCGAAAATGTAGAAGAATTAAAACGCCTTGCTGATCAAGCTGCCAATATTATCAATGATATTCCCGGTGCTGCCGATGTCAAAGTAGAACAAACCGAAGGCTTGCCACAATTGATGGTGAATACAATCGCCAAAAAATTGCCGAATATGGTTTGAATATTCAAGAACTCAATACGCTGGTTCGCGCTGCTTACGCGGGCGAGACCGCTGGTGTTGTATTTGAAAATGAGCGAAAATTTGATTTGGTTGTCAGATTAAACGAGCAATCACGCAATGAGCTCGATCTGAGTCGGTTGTTTATTCATCTTGACAATGAAGCGGTCATCCCGCTCAGCGAAGTGGCAACCGCTCATTATACTGAAGGTCCGATGCAAATTTCGCGCGAAAGCGCTCGCCGCCGCATCACCATTGGCGTGAACGTGAGAAACCGTGACATCGCCAGCCTTGTTGCCGATGTAGAGACAGCTTTGACTGCCCAACTAAAAATGCCGCCAGGCTATAGCATTCAATACGGTGGTCAATTTGAAAATCTGCAAAAAGCGCAGCAAAGGCTCGCCATTGCAGTACCAGTAGCCTTGCTTCTGATTTTTGTATTGTTGTATTTCACTTTTGGGAAATTGAAATATGCTGTGATGATCTTCACCGCGGTGCCGATGTCGGCGATTGGTGGTGTGCTTGCGTTGTGGATGCGCGGGATGCCCTTCAGCATTTCGGCAGGTGTTGGATTTATTGCTTTGTTTGGCGTGGCCGTACTGAATGGGATTGTACTCATAAGTCATTTCAACAGAATGCGTTACGAAGAAGGAAAAACCGACATTCGAGAAATCGTAATCGAAGGCAGCTTGATACGGATGCGCCCGGTCATTATGACTGCAACCGTTGCTGCGCTTGGCTTCCTGCCGATGGCGCTTTCTACATCCAATGGCGCAGAAGTACAAAAACCTTTAGCGACCGTAGTGATTGGAGGCTTGATTACAGCGACGCTGCTCACGTTGATTTTATTGCCCGTATTATATTATTTAGTCAATCGAAAATTGAGCCGCCCGGAAATCCCGGCCCAAGCAGTAGCGACAATTGCTTTGATCTTGCTAGGAACAAGCGTTTTTGCACAACAAACATTACCCCTTGATTCTGCTATCAATCACGCTTTACGCGAACATCCAGCCTTGAAAAATGGGAATTTGCAAATCCAAATGGCAGAAATCGGAATTATTAGCGCACGCGAAATTCCGAAAGCGAAGTGTAAGCCTTGAAAGTGGACAAATCAATACAACCCTTGTGGATTATCGCTTCGATGCTTCGCAAAGCCTGGGCAATCTCGCCGCCAATAAGCAGCGTAAAGAACTTGCCAAGACCAACATCGCCCTTTTCATGAGTGAGAAAGCATTGCTGGAGCGACAAATTATTTTTCAAGTACAACAAAATTGGCATGCTTGGGCCTATCACACCGAACAAATTCGATTATTGCAGCAGCAGCGAGATTTGTATCAAAATATCGTCGAAAAAGCTGCGCTTCAACTAAACGCAGGAGAAATTAATCGCCTGGATAAAATACTGGTTGACAATCAGTTAATTCTCCTTTCTAAAACATTGACAAACGCTGAATTAGAAAACCAACAAGCATTATCCAATTTGCGACAAACCGCTTTTTTAAATCAGGATTATATCCTACCTGAAAACGCTTTCCGCGAGTTAACCTTGCCAGGGGTTACGGGTAGCGCCAGTTCTTTGACAGCGCCTTTTCTCCAGCAAAGCGAAGTGGCTAAAGCCGAGACCATTTTACAACAAAAACAACTCAGCCCGGAATGGTCATTCGGGTATTTTAATCAAAGTATCCGCCCGGATTTTGCGTTGCAAGGCTGACGGTCGGCGCAGCCTTACCAATTTTCAATAAACCGCAACGCGCGCATCGAACAAGCACAATTGCAGGAAATTATTGCCAGCAACAACTTGCAACTTGCGACCTCCAATCTGCAACGCCAGGTGGAGTTGGCAATGCAACAAGCAGCATTATTGCGGCAGCAATTGGACACGAATGGCGCTGCGCTCCGTCAGCAAGCTCAAGCATTACGGGACTTGGCGAATGTGCAGTTGCAAAATGGTGAAATTGACTATTTCCGCTACGTACAAAGTCTGGAAATGGCTTTGCGCAATGAATTGGATTATCTGGATTTGATGCATCAATATAATCAGGCAGTTTTGAAATTACAATTTTTAACGAATGAGTAGAGGGTAGATGGACTCTTGCCTCTTGTTACTAAATAAAAAATCATGAAAAATATCATAAAAATGTCTTTTATTAAATCTTTTACATTTTATCTTTTACATTTTACATTTTTCGGTTTAATTCTTGTCGCTTGTAATAAAAAGCAGAACCTGTTTCTGAAACAGCAGAATCAAATATAGGACTGGTACAGCTTTCCGACGAACAAATGGAACTGGCCGGTATCGAGTTAGGCAAGCCCGAAAAGCGCGTCATTGCTGGGTATGTCAGATACCCGGTCTCATTGAAGTGCCGCCATATAGTTTGTATTCGGTCTTCACGCCTACGGCTGGATTTATTCAATCCGCTAAATGGTTGCCCGGTGATTTTGTAAAAAAGGCGCTTTATTAACTTCTATTAAATATCCTGATATCGTGAAATTGCAACGGGAATTTCTGGAGGTACAAAGCCAGTTAGAATTTTTGCAAAACGACCTGAAACGCAAGGAAACACTGGCAGCCGCTGATGCCGCTTCGCAAAAACGCTGGAACAAGCAAAAGCAGATTTGAATCTCCAACAAGCGCGCTACAAAGGTTTGAAAGCGGAACTCGAATTGCTGGGCATTTCTGTCAAAACGCTTGAAAATACTGGAGAAATTCAATCTTCGATCAGTTTTTATGCACCTGTAAATGGTTATATCACTAAAGTAAATATTAATAACGGGAAGCTCGTGTCACCGAATGATTTATTATTTGAAATTGTAGATAGAAGCCACGTCCATCTTGAATTACAGGTTTTTGCCAAAGATGTACCCAACTCAAAGAAGGTCAACGAATTGAATGCCAGATGCCTGGTAGCGATCGCGTTTATACTGCCGAGGTGCACCTGGTGGGCAAAATGATTGAGCCCGAAACCAAAACAACGATGGTACATGGGCATTTTGATAAAGAACCAATTGATTTGATTGCAGGCACTTATGTACAAGCGCGCATTCTTACGCAAGCCAAGGAAGTGATAGCAGTGCCCACCAGCGCTATTATAAAAGAAGGTAACGAAAGTTTTATTTTTATTAAAAAGTAAATGGTTTTGAAAAACAGCAGTCATTACCGGCGCTTCTGATGGAGACTTTATAGAAATTGAACAATTGGAACTGGCTGACAACGAGCAACTAGCGCTACGAGGAGCTTATTACATCAATGGAAGTATGGATGGAGAGGAATAAACGATCTGAAAGGGGAGTAAATTATTTTTAAAACAAAAAACATTAACATGAAAAAAGGCAATTAAAATCATATTAATTGGCTTGCTGGTTCTATTTATTGGAATGCAATTTATACGTCCGAGCCATCAAAATCCACCAGTGGACCCACAACAGGACTTTTTAGCGATTGCTCAACCATCGGCTGAAATCTCTACAATGCTTAAAAATGCTTGCTATGATTGTCATTCACATGAGACGAAATATCCTTGGTACTCGAATGTTGCACCCGTATCCTGGATTTTACAAAATCATATCATAGAAGGGCGAGAACATTTAAATTTCTCAAAATGGGGAACACCAGAAGCTTTTGGTGAAGAGCCAGAAGAAGCATTTGAAGAGATTATTGAAGTTATTCAGAAGGGCGAAATGCCTTTATGGGATTATAAAATGATGCATCCGGAGGCACGACTTTCAGAAGCCGATAAGAATCAATTAATTAACTGGGTTGAAAATCAAAGTTTATCAGGAAATGCGCCTGTGAGCGATAATCAACCAAAAGGTTTTGAGGCAGGCGAAGAACCTGAGGATGACGAGGAAGAACACTGATTTAAATGGAATCGCGGGCTTCTCACTTTGCGGGGGAAGCCCCATTTTCCATAGCTGCGGCTCGCAAGCGCTGGAGAAAAGGCGATGCAAAAATAAAATCGTCGAGAATCTCATTATCACTGGTGAGTACCTCATGGTTGCTGCCGCGCCAGGCGATTTCGCCTTTGTATAATAAAATAATATTATCGCCGATTTCCATTACCGAATTCATATCATGCGTATTAATAACGGTGGTAATATTATTTTCGACTGTAATACTTTTAATAAGTTCATCAATTAATAAAGCGGTCTTAGGATCAAGCCCGGAGTTGGGTTCATCGCAAAAAGGTATTTGGGTTGCAGCACAATAGATCGAGCAATACCTACGCGCTTTTGTTGCCCACCGCTCACTTCAGAGGGAAAGCTTTTGTTTTTGCCCGTCAATTCTACCCTTTCCAGACAATAATCTACTCGATTCAGCTTCTCTTTTTGGCGGTCATGGTTGTAAACATATCAAGCGGAAAGCGAATATTTTGCTCGACGGTCATTGAATCGAATAAAGCCGAACCTTGAAACAGCATCCCGATTTGCATTCGCAAAGCGCGTTTCTCTTTTTATCCAAACTGAAAAAAATCGGTAGTATCATAAAGAACTTTGCCGCTCGTTGGGGTCAGCAAGCCCACCAGAATCTTTAGCAGTACGGTTTTCCTGCCCCGCTTCGTCCAATGATCAAATTGGTTTTGCCGGGAAAGAACTCAGTGGTAATGCCTTTTAAAACATCATTCCCTTCAAAAGATTTATAAATATTTTCGGCTTTAATCATATTTTATTATTCAATCTTTACATTCTTATTATGTTAAAAGCACTGCGATTAAATAATCAGCTAATAATATTAAAATATCACTAAATACAACAGCATTGGTGCTGGCTCGACCAAGCTCTATACTGCCGCCTTTTACATAATAACCCTGATAACATGATACACTTGTAAGGATAAATGCAAAAACAATAGCTTTGACAAACATCATCCGCACATTTTTCTGTAAAAAGAACGAACGAACCCCTGCACATATTCTGCATCGCTCATCAAACCAGTAGGCACAGAAGCGAGATAACCGCCCATGATGCTCACAAATGCACCAATCGCCACCAGCATCGGAATCACGATCAAAGCCGCTAAAATCTTCGGTCGCAGCAAATAAGAAGCGGTATTCACGCCCATGATTTCCATCGCATCGATATGCTCTTTCTGGCGCATCCCGCCTATCTCCGCCGCCATATTCGATCCCACTTTCCCTGCCAATACCAGGCATGTAATAGTAGGCGCTAATTCTATAATGGTACTATCACGCACGATATAACCAATGTAATAACGAGGCACTAAGGTTCCGTCAAGCTGATAGGCAAACTGGATCGCGGTCACTGCACCGATAAAAATGGAAATCAACACCACAATAATCAAGGACCCTACCCCGATATCGTTCATCTGACGCATGGTTTCCTTGTAGTACATCCGCCAGTTTTCAGGTCGCCCCAACGCCGTGCCAAGCATCAATACATAGCGGCCAAAGTGGTAAAGAATCTTTAAATTCATGTCTTTCGGGTTCTGCCGTATTAGAAAGCCCAAAAATAGTTCAATTTTGCAGAATTCGCTCAATCGAACTTTTAGTAAAAGCTTTTTACGCAACAATCCTAATGTAAAAGAAGTTGAATCGTCTGGGAAGAGAGATGTCCGATGTCAGATAAGAGATGTCAGAACATCCAAACCTCAAACTTCAAACGATGAACACAATAATCACCGGAGCTACCAAAGGCATTGTGCGCGCCACCGCCGAAATCTTTGCACAACAGGGCTTCAACCTCGCGTTGGTGCCCGCCACAGCGAAGACCTTCAGCAGTTGAAACAGGATTTGGGAAGCAAATTTCCAGTTCAGATACATATTTTCCCGACCGATCTCGCTCAAAAGAAGAAGTGCTGCGCCTCGGCGATCTTATTAAAACGCATTGGGATACGGTTGATTTGTTAATTAATAATGCTGGTATTTTTATTCAAAGTGAAATGCTGGATGAAGATAATGGTCTTCTTGAAAACATGATGAATATTAATTTGTATGCTGCTTATCATCTCACGCGCGCTATCGCACCTATGATGGTGGAACGAGGAAAGGACATATCTTTAATCTCTGCTCTGTCGCCAGCCTCAAAGCTTATGCCGATTCTGGTTCTTACACCATCACGAAATACGCTATGCTCGGCTTCACACGATGCCTACGGCTGGAATTGCAAAACAAAGGTGTGAAAGTCACTGCAATACTCCCAAGCTCGACTAATACTGCCTCCTGGGAAGGCTCGAATATTTCTTCCGAACGACTCATCGACCCAAAAGAAGTCGCACAAGCCATTTGGAATGCCTGGAATACAGGGCCAACGGTTTGCCTCGAAGAAATCCTGCTGCGACCCATGAAAGGTGATTTATAAAATGTATTCCGACAGCAATTTGCAAGCTTTTACAACACAAGGTCTGGAATGAATTTTGTTTATTTGCCAAACCCCAATTTCGAATTTCAAATAACCAAACCCTAATAGCCAATAACCAATTTCAAACCATGACCATCAACGAAAAAATCAGCCGCCTCCGCCAGGCAATGCAAGCGCAAGGCATCGACGCTTACCTCATTCCCAGTAGCGACCCGCATCAAAGCGAATACCTACCCGATCATTGGAAAACGCGCCAGTGGATTTCAGGATTTACAGGCTCGGCGGGTTTGGTAATCGTCACGCAAAACCACGCCGGACTGTGGACGGATTCTCGCTATTTTTTGCAAGCGGAAACCGAATTGAAAGACACAGCAATCGAATTGCACAAACAAATCGTGCCGCACGCGCCGGAGCACGTCACCTGGCTGCAAGAAAATTTGAAACCCGGCGCTACGCTTGGTTTGGACGGCTCGCTCTTTTCGGTTGGTCAAAATCCGCTTTTGGAAAAGCATTTACATTCTAAACAAATCAAATTAGATTATAATATAGACTTAATCGATGCTATTTGGCTCGACCGCCCTGCTTTGCCAACGGGAACGATTTTTGAATTCGATGAACAATTCGCTGGCGAAAGTCGCGCCTCAAATTGAATCGCATCCGCGAACGAATGACCAAGCAAGGCGCTGATTTTCATCTCATTACTACCCTCGACGACATTGCATGGACGCTCAATATACGCGGTGCTGATGTAGAAGCAAATCCCGTCGCTGTTGGTTTTTTTGGTAGTGGGAAAGAAAACGTCCTACCTTTTATGAATCCCGACAAAGTAGCGGATGAAATCAAGACAAATCTGAATAACGATGGCGTCATTTTAAAACCATACCAGGATGTAGAAAACTTTTTGAAGCAACTGGAACAGCTAATTTTATTGATGACCACTGATCAATATGCGATTGTACGAAGCGATTCCAGAGCAACACCGCATCAAAGGCGATAATATTCCTTTACAATTAAAGGCGATTAAAAACGAAACGGAAATCGGGCATTTGCGTGAAACGATGCGTAAGGATGGTGTGGCTTTGCTTCATTTTTTCCGTTGGCTGGAACAAGAATTGAAATCCAGAACCATAACCGAATACGAAGCGGGTCGCCGGCTCCACGAATTCCGCAAAGCGCAAGGCGATTATTTTGGCGAAAGCTTCACGGCGATTGTCGGATACAATAGTAACGGTGCGATTGTGCATTATCGACCAGACGAAAAAACTTCTGCAAGCATCAAACCCGAAGGCATCCTCCTGCTCGACTCCGGCGGGCAGTATTTACAAGGCACGACCGACATCACCCGCACGATTGCGCTCAGCGCACCCACCGACGAGCAAAAACGCAACTACACTTTGGTTTTAAAAGGGCATATCGCTTTGGCGACCGCCAAATTTCCGGCGGGGACAGCAGGGGCGCAGTTGGATGCATTTGCGCGAATGTAACTTTGGCAACACGGGTTGAATTATGGGCACGGCACGGGCGCATGGCGTAGGCTTCTTTTTTTGAGTGTACACGAGCCGCCGCAAGGTTTCGCAGCAAGCCCCAGCAATCAGCGAGGCAACACCGCGCACGAACCGGGTATGCTACCTCTAATGAACCTGGATTTACAAAACAGGCGAATACGGTATCCGTATTGAAAACCTAATCCTTTGTGTGAAGACGAGGAAACCGCAGTTAAGTTTTTAGAATTTGAAACCTTGAGCCTTTTCCCGATCGATACCGTCTTGATTGATAAAAATTTATTAACCGAACCTGAGCCTATGGCTCAACGCTTATCACCAAAGGGCTTTCAATGAATTAGCCCCCCGCTCTTGAATGGTGAAGAGGTAGAATGGCTGTCTGGATGAGTGCGATGAGGTATAAAATAATACCAATAAGTCGCATGGTTTCTCTGCTTCAGGGTTTGAATTTGTATTATAATTCTAAGTATCGGCGGGCTTCAGCCGCTGTTTTTGTTCTTTATTTGGTTTGGCAACCAATGCAGCCGCCACATAAGCAACCAAGTTCTACAAATATTGTCTTTGCAAAAAATGGGACAGGGGTGTAACCTCGTTTCCCATCAAGGAGTCTTATACCTAAAATCCAACACCTAATATCTAATATCACCTATTATGTTGCAAAACTACTTCAAGATTGCCTTCCGCAATTTAATGCGCCACAAAGTATTTTCTTTGGTCAATTTGTTTGGGCTTACGATTGGTTTGGCTTGCTGCCTGCTGATCGCGCTGTTTATTCTGGATGAATTGAGCTACGACCGCTACCACGAGAAAGCCGACCGCATTTATCGCGTCACGCGCAGTTTTTTGGAGAAGGATGGTTCTGTGCAATTGCACTTGGGGCATGTAGCGCCGCCGTTTGGGCCGTTGATCAAAAATGATTTCAAAGAAGTGGAAGAAGTGGTGCGCATTTTGCAAACAACGCGGAATTTTCGATATGAGGATAAGGTGTTTAATGAGGAAAATGTGTTTTTGGCAGAAGAGAATCTATTCAAAATATTTTCTATTGACGTTCTGAAAGGCAATCCTGATAAGGCGTTGGTGGATCCGTTTACGGTGATGGTGTCGGATGAGATGGCGAAGAAATACTTCGGCGATGAAGATCCAATGGGCAAGGATATGCAGGTGGATGGGCTGTTTGCAGCCAAGGTATCGGGCGTTTTTAAAAAATTTCCGCCCAATTCGCATTGGCATCCTGATTTTCTGGTGGCATTTAGCACGCTTCGCAACCCGAATGTATATGGCGAGGAAGGTTTGCGTACCAATTTTGGTAATAATTCCTTTTCCACTTATCTGCTTTTACCCAAAAATTATGACGCTAATAGGCTGGAGGCACAGTTCCCCGCGTTTCTGGATCGGCACATGAATCCAGGTATGTCGCCGGATGGTGCTGCTATAAAACCTTCCAGCTTTACCAAGCTTTTTTTGAATAAAATGACCGATATCCACCTGCATTCGCACCTCGATTCTGAGATCGAACCAAATGGTGACATCAAGCGGGTGTACATTTTTGGGGCGATTGCGCTGCTGATTTTATTGATTGCTGCCATTAATTATATGAATTTGGCGACTGCACGCTCGGCTACGCGCGCCAAAGAAATTGGCATCCGCAAAGTAGCAGGAGCACAGCAGGGCGAGTTGATGCGGCAGTTCTTGAGCGAATCCCTGTTGATGACTTTGCTGGCAATGATTTTAGCGGTGGGCGTGACCTGGCTATGCCTGCCCATTTTGGAGAGTTTGACAGGTAAAGATTTAACCATTCAGTCCATTTTCAATTGGCGCTTTGCAGCATTGGCGATAGGTGTGACGGCGTTGGTGGGGCTATTGTCGGGCATCTATCCGGCGATATTTATGTCATCGTTCCAACCAATTACAGTCTTGAAAGGCGTTTTCAAAGTAGGTGGCGGCAATGTGTCGCTGCGCAAGGTGTTGGTCGTTGCTCAATTTTCGATTTCGATTATTCTGATTAGTTGCACGGGCATTGTATTCCAGCAATTGCAGTATATGCAAAATAAATCGCTGGGTTTTGATAAAGAACACCTGATTACCTTGCCTTATTATAGCTCCGTTACGGACAAGTGGGAGGCTTTTCGGACAGAATTAATGAGCAACCCGAATGTAAAAAATGTCGGACGCTCGCTGTTAGTACCTTCCAATCGCCTGCTCAATTCTTTTGGCACGGCCAAAGTGCCGATGGGCGACTCTCTGATTAATTCTTCTGAAACCCTATATATGGTGTTTGCAGATCATGATTTTTTCCCGACTTATGGTATTCCCTTTGCTGGCGGGCGCAACTTCTCTCGTGATTTTCCTACGGATGACTCCACCGCTTTCATTATCAACGAAACGGCGATGCGTATGATCGGCTGGCAAAAGCCGGAGGATGGAATTGACAAATCCTTTGAATATGGTGGGCGCAAAGGGCGCTTGATTGGTATTGTAAAGGATTTCAATTTTGAATCGCTGCATTCTGATATTAACCCAATTATCTTTTTTATTCCACCATCCAATGACGGATTTAGTTATAGCGATATTTCGATCAAATTAGACGGGCATAATATTCCCAAACGCCCTGAATCATATAGAAAAAAACTGGAGGCAATTCCTTCCCGATTTTCCTTATCAGTACACTTTTGTGGATGAAAGCTTCGGACAACTCTATGAAGCCGAGCAACGACAGGGGCGCTTGTTTACTATCTTCTCCGGCATTGCCATTTTTATCGCTTGCCTTGGTTTGTTTGGTTTGGCAGCTTTTGCGACGGCGCAGCGCGTGCGCGAGATCGGCATCCGCAAGGTACTGGGCGCCAGCGTTGGCAATATTGTCACCCTCATTTCCAAAGATTTTCTATGGCTGGTGCTGATTGCGGCGGTAATTGCTGTGCCGGTGGCCTGGTACGCTATGAACAATTGGCTGGCAGATTTTGCGTATCGCATCAATTTGCCCTGGTGGATGTTTGCCCTGGCAGGATTTATCGCTTTGCTGGTAGCATTGGGTACGGTGAGTTTTCAAGCAATTCGGGCAGCTATTACAAATCCGGTGGAGAGTTTGCGAAGTGAATAATTAGGTCTTATGGTGTTATAGTGCTATAGTGTTATAGTGTTTTGGTACTTTAACACCATCGCACCAAAACATCTTAACACCATTAAAAATAAAGCTATGCTACGAAATCACCTTAAAATCGCTTTTCGCAACCTGTTCAAAAACAAGATTTTCTCCTTTATTAATTTGTTTGGACTCACGCTTGGGCTGACTTGCTGTCTGCTTATCTCTGTGTACGTCGTGAATGAATTGAGTTTCGACCGTTATCACAAAAACAGCGACCGCATTGTGCGTCTGGCGAGCAAAGTGGATGGCGCTTCTTTTGAAAATGGCATCGCCAAAGTGGGCTACCCTTGGGGGCAAGCCGCGAAAGACGAATTGCCGGAGGTGGAAGAACGCTGTCGTTTCCTATCTTACGGGCAAGTACTCGTGAACAAAGGCGATGAACAATACCTCGAAGAAGGGGGCTTGTTCACGGATGCCTCCGTATTCGATATGTTCAGTTGGAAGCTGCTGCAAGGGAATCCCGCGAATGCACTAACAGAGCCGAATAGCTTGGTGCTGAATGAAACCTTAGCCAGGAAATATTTTCCTGACGGAAATGCGGTCGGGCAAACGCTGTTGTTCGACAATCAACTACAATATAAGGTGACGGGCGTCATGGCCGACGTGCCGGAGAACTCGCATTTTGTTTTTAATTTCCTGGTGTCACTGAGTACCTATACGCATCCCGACCTGCACGATTGGGTGCGTTGGAATCAATTCTACACTTATTTGTTGCTCAAGCCAGATGCTTCTGTGGAGCAAATTGCTCAGAAGTTTGACGCCATTTTAGATAAGCATTTGGACACTGAAAACGCTCAAGCGACTTTTCCGCTGCTGCAGCCCCTCACTTCTATTCATTTGCATTCCAATCTCTTCCGCGAGCTATCGGTGAATTCCAACATCATTTACGTCTATATTTTCAGTGGCGTGGCCCTGTTCATTTTGCTCATCGCTGCGTTGAATTTTGTCAACCTGACCACCGCGCAGGCAACCGCCAGAGCCAAAGAGGTAGGCGTGCGCAAGACCGTGGGCGCTTCCCGCTTTGCATTGGTCAAGCAATTTATGAGCGAAACCATGTTGATTTGCTTTATTGCTGCCATTTTGGCTGTGATTCTCACCAGCATTTCCCTTCCTGCTTTGAATGAATTTTTAGGTAGGAATTTGAGTGCTAACTGGCTCGGTAATCCAATATTAGTAATCGGTTTGGTTGGTATAACATTAATTACAGCGGTTTTGTCGGGCTACTACCCTGCCTTTATTTTATCTGCATTCCAGCCTGGAAGCGCCATCAAAGGGCAAGCTTCCCTTTCGGGCAATGCGCTATTGAGAAAAACCTTGGTCGTATTCCAATTTGCTATCGCTACTTTCCTCATCATTGCGGCTTTAGTGATGACGCGGCAATTGGACTATATTCAAAATAAAAACCTGGGTTTCAACAAGGAGCAAAGCCTGTTGCTCAGCATGACCAATCCTGAAATGCGGGCGCAAGCGGAGACTATGAAAGAAGAACTCAAGCGCATTCCAGGCGTGCTAAACGTTTCTGCTTCTGCCAATGGCCCCGGTGGCAGCGATTACGGCATCCCGTATCAGGCGATTGGCAAAAATGATGACGAATTGCCCGCCATGCGTTGCCTCGTGATCGACCACGATTTTATCGAAACCTACGGCATGGAAATGGCGATGGGTCGCGGCTTTTCCAAAGAAATGGCTACCGATACCGCAGCTTATCTGATTAATGAAGAAGCAGCACGGCAATTGGGCTGGGATAATCCTTTAGAACATCAGATGGCGATGCCTGCCATCGAGCGCGGCCCCGGCCAAATCGTTGGCGTGGTGAAAGATTTTCATTTTCGCTCTTTGCACGAAAAAATCGCGCCTGTTTATTTCTTTATCAATCCTGCTCCCAATTGGCGTTCTCAGTTTTCTGTGAAATTGAGTACCGATGAAATCAGCGGCACTTTGAAGCAAATGGAAGCGGTTTGGAAGAAATTTGAACCAAACTATCCATTCGCTTATGAATTTTTTGACGAGCAATTTGCCAGCCTGCATGACGCTGAAGCCAGAACCGCCAACGTCATTCGCTGGTTCACTTTCGTCGCTATTTTGATTACCTGCTTCGGGCTATTCGGACTTTCCACTTATATGGCCGTGCAGCGCACCAAAGAGATTGGCGTCCGCAAGGTGCTGGGCGCTTCGGTATCGAGCATTGTGCTGCTACTTTCCAAAGACTTCCTCCAACTCGTTGTGATTGGTTTTATTATCGCTGTGCCTTTGGCGTATTATGCAACAAACAACTGGCTGCAAGATTTTGCTTACCGCATTAACTTGAATTGGTGGCTCTTCGGCATGGCGGGTGTGCTGGCCGTAGTGATTGCTTTTATTACCATCAGTTTTCAAAGCATCAGAGCGGCGGTGGCGAATCCTGTGAATTCGTTGCGGCGTGAATGAGATGGCAGCCCTTGCAGAGATGTCACCTCATGCACGCCATATTTCAGAATTTATAATTATACCCCATGCGGATTACTTGGGTTTCGTAGTAATCGGCGGTCGTATAACTGAAATCTGTACCATCTATTTCTTTGCGAATCAACATGGTATTCAACAAATCGCTTGCATTGAGGAAGATTTCGCCTTTACCTTTTTGCAAGCCTTTCTTAATGCCTACGTCTAAAGAAAATCTGGAATCAATCGTCCCTTGAGGAATAATATCTGGCGCTAAATAAATAGCCGTGAGTTGAGCATTTACATTTCCAGCCAATTTAAAAACAGCATTCAATTTGATGTTCCCGGAAAATATTTCCTGTTGTTCCGCACGGAAAGTACTTTCTATCGGATATTGATTGAGGACGCTAAAAGCCGCTATTTCACTGCGATAGCCATTTAGGTTGAGATTGACAGCTACGCGCTGGGACAAATCTTGCGAAAAAATCATTTCGAAACCGGTGCTGTAACTCTTGCCAGCGTTTTGTGTGATGTTGTAAATTAAAGTGCTGCCCGGTACAGTGCTGGCAATCCGAGTAATAGTGCCTTCTGCCATGCGGTGGTAAGTCGCCACGTAGTAGTAACCCTTAGTCCACACATTTTTATAACCCAACTCAAAGGTATTGGTAAACTGCGGTTGAAGCGCAGGATTACCCACTTTTATAATTTCGGCATCATCATATTTGGGGAATATCCGAATATCTACCTCATCCGGTCTGTCCACTCTACGGTTGTAAAAAAAGGATAATTTGTTCTTATCGTTCAAATTAAAAGTAAGCCTTGCGTTTGGGAAAGGCTGGAAATAATTGTAACCGTCGCTGGAATAGGTGTTGTGATTGGGATCCACTTCATATTGGAGATTGATGTACTCTATGCGTACGCCCAATTCTGCTTCCAACTTTTTAGTTTGGTAGGTGTAATTTCCATAAATGGCAGGAATGGTTTCTTTATACGTCGCTTTCCCGTCGGCATCCGGGTCGAGCGGAGAATTTAGACCTGGGAAAAATTGCATATCCGTTGGAATCGTTCTTCTGCGGAATTTCAGACCTGTTTCTAACAGACCGTGCTTCATAGGGCGCGTGTAATCAAACGTAAAATCTGCCACCCGCTGGTCGGCTATCAAGGCAAAAGATTCTTTACTAGTGTAAGTTGGGAGCGTATTGTCAAAAAAGTATTTTTCGTCTTCGCGGTTGAACGTGTAATTAAAACCAATATGGAGTTTGTGGCCAGGCTGCTTGAATTTATGCTGATAAGCGGTGGAAGCCATGATGGCGGTCAAAACCTCATCTTCCAAAAATTGCCAAAGCCGTTGTCTTTCGCTCAGGTCTTCACTAAAAAATGGCTGGTCGCCCCGGTCAATAATAGTTTCCTGATTGAATAACCCTGAGATAGTCAAGCTGTTGCGCTCATTCATAAACCAATCCACCCCGGCTTTAGAAGTAAATAAATTGGTGTTTCGGTTACGTTTTAATTGCTGCCGGACGACAGTATTTTCCTCATCCTCATAGGTTCGGGTCACAAATTCATTTTTATTCAGCGTTTGGGTATAAAGATTATCCGCTTGTAAAAACAGATTAACTTTATTTTTTCTGTAATTCAAAGAAAGAGAAGGGTTTATCTTGGGTGTAGCTTGATATTGAGGTCGAATGTTCGGCAAATTTTCCTTACGTACCCACAAAGCGCCCAAGCCCGTAGAAAGCCCAACTTTGCCGTTCCAGCCTTCTTTCTCTTCTTTTTTTAATATGATATTAATGATGCCCGCATTACCATTGGCATCATATTTTGAAGAGGGATTATTAATAATTTCAATTTTTTCCACGGCGGAAGCAGGAATATTGTCCAATCCATTTTGATTGCCAAAGCCGGTAATGGCAGTCTGTTTGCCATCCATCAATATCATCACCTGATTGCTTCCTCGCAATTGTACCAGCCCATCTTGCACCGTCACACCGGGCAGGTTTTGCATCACTTGCAACACACTTCCTCCGCTTTGGCTCACGTTGTCTTCCACGGCGTAGGTTTTCTTATCCATTTTCCCGCTTACGGCATCTTGAGTGGCAGTGACTACTACTTCATCCAATTGCTGGGCACTTTCTTCCAGTTGAATGACGCCGAGGTCTAAATAGGCAGAGTTGGAACCGACAAATAAAGCTTTACTGTATGTATTAAAGCCAATAAATGAAATGTATAGGATGTAGTCGCCAGGTTTGATATCGGATAAAATGAATAAGCCTTCTTCGTTGGAGATAGTGCCTGATACAGCGCTTGAATCGCTCGATTTTTTGATAACTACATTTACAAAAGACAAGACTTCATTGGAAACCTTATTTTTTATAATGCCTGAAACGGTTACGGATGATTGCTGTCCAAAAATACGCAAAGGCAACAGGAAAACAAGTGTAGCAAGAATGTATAGGGTTCTAACCATTTTCATGTTTTTATCTATTTGACAATTTTTAATAGGACAATTTTTAAAATGGATTTATTTGGAGTGCAATATGCATTATAAACGCTCCGTACCTTGTTGTTATTTAAAAATTCAAAAGATTTACCATTGGAATCAGTACCATTAAGATGCAGGGCAAATTAGTTTCAAGTATTGTTTTGCTTCTTTCCAAAGACTTCCTCCAACTCGTTGTGATTGGTTTTATCATCGCTGTGCCTTTGGCATATTACGCAACAAACAACTGGCTGCAAGATTTTGCTTACCGCATTAACTTGAATGGGTGGCTTTTTGGCATGGCGGGAGCGCTGGCAATAGTCATTGCTTTTATCACCATCAGTTTTCAAAGCATCAGAGCGGCTGTGGCGAATCCTGTGAAGAGTTTGCGCGATGAATAAATAATAGATGCCTCCTACAGGCTCTTCGGGGGCATCTCTGAGCTGATTGGGGACTTCTCTGATATGATCGGGGACGTCCCCAATTTATTTGGAGCTTTCCCCAGTTCTTCTGGGACTTTCCTAAATACAAAATAGGCTTCCCTAAATGTAAAATGGGGAGTCCCAAATGTAAAATAGGCATCCCTAAATACATTTTAGGGCGTCCCAGATTTGATTTAGGATTCCCAAATTCAATTTAGGGATGCCCAAACGCAGTTAGGACTGCCCAAATCTAAGTTGGGGCCCCTCAGGCTATCCCAAATTCCATTTATAGTATCAGCATTGCCTCTGAAAATAGCAGCAAAAAACAAAAGAAATTCTTGTAACCTTTCAGATTTTAGAGCGTCTTTCTTTTTGATAGAAATTACCTGAACCCATAATCAAACACCATGTTTAGGAATTACCTTAAAATCGCCTTCCGTAATTTACTCAAGCATCGGGTTTTCACCTTTATTAATATTTTCGGTTTGGCCATCGGCGTGACCGTTTTTTTACTTATCGCCCAATTTGTTTGGTTTGAGCGCAGTTATGAGAATTTCATTTCTAATGCAGACAATATCTATCGAGTTAAACTCGAAACCTTTGTCAATAATGAACTGGCTATCTCCAGCGCTGAAAACTACCCTGGGGCAGGCCCTGCTCTGATGAGCGAGTTACCTGAGGTGACCGGGTATGCCCGCTTGTACAATTTGGGGTACAAAAACAACGTCATCATTACCAATAAAGAGGCCAAGCCCGACCCCATTGCTTTCAAGCATCGCCGATTTCTATACGCGGACTCTTCTTTCCTCTCTATGATGGGTTATCCGATGGCGATGGGTGATCCCAAAACCGCTTTAGCAGAGCCTTTATCGGCTGTGATTTCCGAACATTATGCCAAACTCTATTTTGGTAATGAGAATCCCATGGGCAAAACCCTACAATTGGAAGACGATGATTATAATAATGAACTGGTCAAGATAACAGGCGTTTTCAAAGACTTACCACCTAATACGCATCTAAAATTTGATGTCTTGTTTTCTTACAAAACCTTGTTTGGACGCTCCGAGGGAGCCCCTGCGCGCTACGATCAAAGCTGGGGACGCAAGGATATGTACACATTTATTACGGTGAAGCCTGGCACTGATCCCAGAGCGCTCGAAGCGAAATTTCCTGCCATTGTTGACAAATACAAGCCCAATAACGCCCAGCAAAACCAAAAGGATATTCTCAGTTTACAAGCTTTGAAAGATATTCACCTGACCTCCGACCTCGCAGAAGAAGCCGAACCGAATGGCGACAAAAGCATTGTTTTCTTCATGGGCTTGATTGGTCTGTTTGTGCTTTCCATTGCCTGGATCAATTATATCAATCTCTCCACCGCGAGAGCCGTGGAACGCGCCAGGGAAGTCGGTATGCGCAAAGTGGTAGGCGCTTATAAAAATCAACTCATCACCCAGTATCTCGTGGAGGCCGGATTTGTCAATTTATTTGCCATTGTATTGGCGTGGGTGTTTACGTTGCTGTCCTTGCCTTTTTTTAATACCCTTGCAAAACAGGAATTTGATATCACGTATCTCATACAACCCTGGTTTTTGGCGCTGCTACTGCTGTTGTGGACGGTTGGCACTTTTTTATCAGGTTTCTATCCGGCGTGGATTCTATCTTCTTTCAAGCCCATGCTGGTGCTGAAGGGCAGATTGAAAAATAGCACAAGCGGTATTTTGCTGCGCAAAGGCTTAGTAGTTGTGCAGTTCATGGCTTCAGTGGTGCTGATCGTGGGAACGATTATCATTTACCGCCAATTGAATTTTATGTTGAACCAGGATTTAGGTATGAATATTGACCAAGTGTTGGTGGTGGAGCGCCATGGTATTACTTCAAGAGATAGAACTGCTTTTAACTCTGCAATTGATGTTTTTCGTGCTGAATTACAGCAAAACCCGGAAATCGAAGGCGTGGCAACTTCTGTGACCATCCCCGGAAAGCAGCGGGAATACAAAGCTGTGGTGAAAAAAATGGGCGCGAATGATAATGAATCGGTGACGGTGCGCTTCAACAGCATGGACTACAACTTTATGGATGTTTTTAAAATGGAATTGGTATCCGGTCGGGCGTTCTCAAGAGATTTTGTAAGCGATCCTGATACTGCGGTTGTTCTCACAGAATCGGCGGCTCGATTGATTGGCTTTCAAAAGCCGGACGATGCTATTGGCCAGACGCTTGCCATTCCTGGCTTCGGCTGGAATCCAATCGTAGTGGGCGTTGTGAATGATTATCATCAGGTGTCCTTGAAAAAAGCGCTTGATCCAACTATTTTTTACTGTTCTCCTTATAATGGTGAATTCTATTCGATGCGCATCAAAACAAACCGCTTGTCGCAAACGATCAACCAAGTTGAAAGCGCTTGGCAAAAGGCGTTCCCGGGTAACCCATTTGAGTATTTTTTCTTAGATGAATACTTCGCACAACAATACGAAAACGAAAAAACCTTTGGGCGGCTATCTTCGATTTTCGCTATACTGGCAATTATTGTAGGGTGTTTGGGTTTGTTTGGACTATCGGGTTATACGATTACACAGCGCACTAAAGAAATTGGCATCCGAAAGGTTCTGGGGGCAAGCACGACGGGCATTGTAGCTTTGTTGTCAAAAGATATTTTATGGTTGGTGCTCATCGCCATTCTAGTAGCTTCCCCGGTTGCCTGGTGGGTGATGACGCAATGGCTGCAGGATTTTGCGTACCGAATTAATGTTGAATGGTGGCTCTTTGTATTGGCGGGCTTTATAGCAATTTTTATTGCCTTGGCCACGGTGAGTTTTCAGGCGGTGCGGGCAGCATGGGCAAATCCGGTGAAGAGTTTGCGGAGTGAATAAATACTTTTAATGCAATTTTTAAATACAGAAGAATCTATATCAAAAATTAAGAGACTCGGTAACTTTTTCATTTTCTGGAAGTCTTTTACTTTGATAAACAATCACCCGAACGTTCAATCGAATTATTATGCTGCAAAATTATCTGAAAATCGCCTGGAGAAATCTCTTCAAAAATAAGGTTTTTAGCATTATCAATATCGCTGGACTATCCGTTGGCATGGCGGTCACGATTCTGATTGGTTTGTGGATTCATGATGAAGTCACTTATGATACCTATCATGAAAATTATGATAGTCTGGCGCGCGTAATGATTAATCAAACTTTTGATAAAAAGACAGGCGCCAGTTTTGCCATTGCTTTTCCTTTGGGTAATGAATTACGCACGAAGTATGCTTCTGATTTTAAGCACGTTGCGATGGGCTCCTGGAATTTTGCACATATATTGGCAGTGGGAGACAAGAAAATCAGCAAAGAAGGGATGTTCGCAGAGCTGGACTTGCCGAAAATGCTGAGTTTGAAGATGCTTGAAGGCAGATACGAAGATGCTTTGAAAGATCCCAATTCTATCCTTTTATCCGAATCGGTAGCCAAAACCTTGTTTGGCGACGAAAATCCAATGGATAAAATTATAAAGATTGATAACCAGATGGATGTAAAGGTGACGGGTGTTTTCGCTGATCTTCCCTTCAATTCGGAGTTCAATGCGACTACATTTTATATACCCTGGTCTTTGTATGTATCAACGCAGGAATGGGTGCAAAATTCGAGGGACAACTGGGGAAATCACTCTTTCCAAGCCTTTGTGCAAATTGCTGCTGCTGCTGATATGACAAGTCTTTCTAATAAAATCAAAGGCATTGAAAAAGCTTATAATAAAGACGGAAACCCGGAATTATTCTTGCATCCGATGAATCGCTGGCATTTGTATGGCGAGTTTAAAGATGGTAAAAACATCGGCGGTAGAATTCAATTCGTATGGCTGTTTGGTATCATAGGGTTATTCGTGCTGCTTTTAGCTTGTATCAATTTTATGAATCTCTCCACGGCGCGTTCGGAAAAAAGAGCAAAAGAAGTGGGCGTACGAAAAACCGTAGGTTCTTTACATCGGCAATTAATAGGGCAATTCCTGAGTGAATCCTTGTTGATTACTTTTCTGGCGTCTTTATTATCCATTTTGATCGTGCAACTTTCATTATCCGCATTTAATGAATTGGCAGGAAAAGAAGTGCGCATTCTTTGGTCAGAGCCTGTTTTTTGGTTATTGATTGCTGGATTTATCTTGATTACGGGCATAGTAGCGGGTAGCTATCCTGCTTTTTATTTGTCTTCTTTTCAGCCACTGCGTGTTTTAAAAGGTACGTTTCGGGCGGGCCCTTGGGCCTCTGTGCCGCGCAAAGCCTTGGTAGTGTTGCAATTCACCGTTTCCATTATGCTGATTATTGGTACGATCGTCGTTTTTAATCAAATTCAACACGCCAAAAACCGTCCGGTCGGCTACTCCAGAGATGGCTTGATCTCTATTTTTATAAATACGCCCGATCTGCAAGGCAAATACGACGCGCTCCGCAGTGAATTATTGCGTACAGGCGCGGTGTATGAGATGGCACAGTCTTCCAGCCCGATCACTGGAGTGTGGTCGAATCAAATCGGCTACGAATGGGAAGGTAAAGACCCGAATAGCCTGCCTATTTTCGGGACAATAGCTTGTACGCATGATTTTGGTAAAACCGTAGGCTGGAAAATCAAGGAAGGGCGGGACTTTTCGAGGGATTTTTCTACCGATACTTCGGCGCTGATTCTCAATGAAGCAGCGAAGGAACTGATTGGTATCGAAGATATTGTAGGTAAGACCATTCGTAAAAATGATGAAACCTATCAAGTGGTTGGCGTTATTGAAAATATGGTGATGGAATCGCCTTATACGCCCATAAAACCTACGATTTTTGGGATAGATTATAATTGGGCTAATATGATAAGCATCAAATTAATGCCTGGCACGCCCGTCCAAGATGCTTTGAGCAAAGTGGAAGGCGTTTTTAAAACCTTTAATCCCGGAAGTCCTTTTGAATTCACTTTTACAGATGAAGATTTTGAAGCCAAATTCAGAGCGGAAGAGCGTATCGGTAAGTTGGCCAGCGTTTTCGCAATATTAGCAATCTTTATTTCCTGCTTGGGTTTGTTGGGCTTGTCGGCTTATGTTGCAGAGCAACGCGCCAAAGAAATTGGTATTCGGAAAGTACTGGGTGCAAATATTCAAGACATCGTGACGTTGCTTTCCAAGGATTTTCTTTGGTTGGTACTCATCGCCATTGTCATTGCGACGCCTATTGCCTGGTGGGCGATGAATGATTGGTTGCAAGATTATACTTACCGCATCCATGTGGGTTGGTGGGTATTTGCCATCACAGGAATTGGCGCGTTGTTGATTGCATTGGTAACGGTGAGTTCGCAAGCTATCCGGGCTGCAGTAGCGAATCCAGTGGACGCGATTAAATCAGAATAAGGAAGCGGAAGAGACTTGGGGAATAGGAGACTAGGAGATTTGGGAACTATTACATATTAAAATCGCTTTTGTTCCTTGCGTCCCTTCCTGCTTTTGCTTAGTTTTGTTGGAAACCGAATCGCTTTTGAATTACCAGTCGAATCCCCAACTCGAACTTGCTTTCGATTACGTCAGTAATACCAATAAAAATATTTTCCTGACAGGTAAGGCTGGCACGGGCAAAACCACTTTTTTGCAGCAACTGAAGCATGAGCCTGTCAAGCGCATGGCAGTAGTAGCGCCTACGGGTGTGGCGGCGATCAATGCAGGAGGCATGACAATTCACTCCTTTTTTCAATTGCCGTTTGGCTTGTTCTTGCCAGAATATACACAGGATGCTGCTCGACAACGGCGCTTTACTCGTGATAAAATTCGATTGATTCAAAGTCTTGATTTGCTTGTCATTGATGAAATTAGCATGGTGCGTGCTGATTTGCTCGATGCCGTGGACGATGTACTTCGGCGTTACAAAGACCGACAACGACCTTTCGGTGGGGTACAATTACTGATGATTGGCGATTTACACCAACTGCCGCCGGTTGTCAAAGACGAAGATTGGGAATTATTACGTGCGCATTATGAAACACCTTATTTCTTTAGCAGTTTGGCGCTGCAACAAACCGACCCGTGGCTATCGAACTCAAGCATATTTACCGCCAAAGCGATCACCTTTTTATAGAATTGCTCAACAAGGTGCGCAATAATAAACTCGATCCAGAGGTGCTGGAACAATTGAATAGTCGCTATATTCCTGATTTTCAACCAAATGCCGATGCCGCTTACATTACTTTGACCTCTCATAATGCTTCCGCGCAAGTAATCAATTCAGAAAACTTAGCCAAAATTCCGGGAGATTCCCATTTTTTTAAAGCCGAAGTGTTTGGGGACTTTCCGGAACACGCTTACCCGACCGACCAGACACTGGAATTAAACACAGGTGCGCAGGTCATGTTTGTAAAAAATGATGCTTCCCGCGAAAAGCGTTATTATAATGGAAAAATCGGGCAAATTATTAAAATTCAAGAAGATACGATTTATGTAAAATGCCCTGATGATGAAAATATAATTCCTGTATCTCCCGTAGAATGGACGAATGTAAAATATACTTTGGACGAAAAGACCAAAGAAGTTTCGGAAGAAATCATTGGTGGTTTTAATCAATATCCATTGCGTTTGGCTTGGGCGATCACGATTCATAAAAGTCAGGGATTGACGTTTGAACGAGCGATTATTGACGCGCAGTCGGCATTTGCACATGGACAAGTGTATGTGGCGCTGAGTCGCTGCAAGCGTTTTGAAGGGATTGTGCTGCGTTCGCCGATCATTTCTTCCAGCGTGAAAACAGACACCAAGGTCAAAAACTATACCGAGGCAGCCGATCAAAACGCCCCCGACGAAGCCCATTTGCATCAATCCAAACGAGATTTTCAGCAATCCTTGATCCTGGAATTGTTTGATTTCAGTACCTTAAAACGATATTTTGAACAGCTGAACCGCGTGTTTCTCACGCACGAAAATACGCTCCACGCCGATGCATTTCAACGCTTCAAAGAATTATTGGTGCAAGCTGAAACCCACGTTTTTGCTGTATCCGAGAAATTTAAATTGCAATTACAAAGCTTTTTTACCAATGCTGAATTGCCTGAAGAAAATAAAGATTTACAAACCCGTATTCAGAAAGCTTGTGCCTGGTTTTTAGAAAAAATCGACGGGGGAATTGATGTCAGGATTTAATAGCCTTTCCATTCTGACCGATAATAAAACCGTACAAAAGGTAGCAACAGAAGCCTTGGAAAACCTACAACGCGAGCTTTTTGTCAAGCATATTTGCCTGAAATCGACACAAGCGGGTTTTTCCACTCGCGCTTATCTGCGCGCCAAAGCCGATGCCCAAATTGACTTCAAAGCTTCTTCTGTTATTACGCCAATCGCTGCCGGATTTGCTGCTGCACCCAAAAATGCTGCTCATCCCGAATTGTACGTTTTGCTAAAAAAATGGCGTGACGATACGGCTGCATCTCATAATGTAGAGCCATATAAAGTGCTGCCAACCAAGTCGTTACTCGAATTGATCGAACTGTTGCCTGCCAATATTCCTGCGCTTAAAAAAGTAAAAGGCATCGGTGAAAGCAAAAGCAAGCGCTACGGTGCAGAAATCCTTGAAATCATTCAGGAATACTGCGTAGCTAAAGGACTGGAAGGGGCGCAGTTATCCTTGTCCGAAGCGCCCAAAAAAGTAAAAGTAGATACCAAAAAACTCAGTTTTGATTTATTCAAATCCGGCAAAAGTATCGTGGATATTGCGCAGGAGCGCGGATTGACGACTTCCACTATCGAAGGACATCTGGCACATTATATAGAATTAGGCGAATTGAATATTTTTGATGTAATGGAAAAGGAAAAAGTAAATATAATTGAGCAATTTGTAAAAGAAAACCCTGCCAAGTTACTCGGCGATATAAAATTCCATTTTGGCGATGCCTATTCTTATGGCGAAATTAGAATAGTATTGCAATATTTGAAAAAAATGGGATAGGGATTGTAATGATTTATTAAGATTATGCTATTTATATCATAATTTTTCATCATCATCTTAAAAAAATTAAGTATCCTATCTAATTATAAAAAAATGCCTATTTTGTAACGAATTTCAAAAAATACAGTCTTCTGTATTAGCAATATTCTTAACCCGACTCTAATCATATAGCTATGTTCAAAAACTATCTCACCATTACTTTGCGTAATCTGTTGAAAAACAGAATCAATTCGACGATTAACATTCTGGGCTTGGCCCTTGGGCTTACAGGCGCGATGGTCATTGCCTTGTGGATTCAGCGAGAGTTGAGCATGGATCAGTTTCATACCAAAGCGGATCGACTCTATCGTGTGATGGAGCATCAAACTTATAGCAATGACTTCGTACTCACGGTGTTTGCGACGCCCGGGCCGCTTGTGCCGGCGCTGAAAGAAGAAATTCCTGAGATAGAAAAAGCAACTCGCATTACCTGGGGCAATCAGTTGCTGTTCACCGTTGGTGATAAGGCTTTCAAGGAAAATGGCCATTATGCGGATGAAGATTTTTTCCAAATGTTTTCCTTTAAAATGCTGCACGGAGATGCCAACACTGCTCTAAAGCAGCCCACTTCTATTGCGATTAGTGAAGATTTAGCAAATAAATATTTTAATACAAGCAATGCCATTGGCAAAGTCATTCGCATTGATAATATAGAAAATTATCAAGTGAGTGCCGTTTTTGCTAAGGTCCCTGATCAATCTACGCTTCAATTTGATTTTGTAATGCCTGTTGAATCATTTGTACAAAAAAATGATTGGCTAAAAACCTGGAATAGTAATGGGATTCAGGCATTTATACAATTAAGTGAAGGGGCGGATGCGAATGCTTTAGAAGCGAAGCTGAAAAATTTCCTGATTGACCATTCCGATCAGAAAAATGCTGTGCTGGATTTGATTAGCATGGGCGATACTTATTTGCATATGGATTATAAAGATGGTAAATATCAGGGCGGCGGGCGCATCGTGTATGTAAAGTTATTTGCCATTATTGCATTGTTTTTAATATTAATTGCTTGTATCAATTTTATGAATCTCTCTACGGCTCGCTCAGCGCTGAGAGCAAAGGAAGTCGGCATTCGGCGCGTGACAGGCGCAGTGCGCGGGCAACTCTTTGGGCAATTCTTAGGAGAGTCTCTCATCATGAGTTTTATATCAGGATTAATCGCTATTGGCTTGACAGCCTTGATTTTACCTTGGTTTAATAATTTATTTGAAACAGAGATTGTTTTAAAAATAAATAACCCGAATTTCTGGTTGGCTTGGCTCTCGATTGTAATATTAACGGGCTTAGTGTCAGGCAGTTATCCTGCATTATTTTTGTCATCTTTCCAACCGATAGAAGTTTTTAAAGGGGTAGTAAAAACAGGCAAAGGCGCAGTATGGTTTCGGCAAGGATTGGTGGTTGCACAGTTTGCCATTGCTATTTTTTTGGTGGTCGGTACTTTGGTTATTTACAATCAAATGAATTATATACGTAATAAAAATCTAGGATATAATAAAGATAATTTATTGTACATACCTTCCAATGAAACATTAAGTGCTAATTATGAAATTGTAAAATCAGAATTAAAACAAATCCCTGGTATTCAAGAGATTACTACTTCCGATGGCTTGATTTATAGCTGGGGTAGCAATACGTCCAATTTTAGCTGGGAAGGTAAAAATCCCGACCAGGATATTTTATTTAATCATATTGGCACAAGTTATGATTTTGTAAAAACGATTGGCGCAGAATTAAAAGCAGGGCGTGATTTTTCAAAAGAATTTGCGACCGATTCGGTCAATTTTATTATCAATGAAGAATCTGCGCGACTCATGGGCATGACAGACCCAGTCGGCAAAAGCTTGACTTGGGGCGACACCAAAGGACAAATTATTGGACTTGTAAAGGATTTTTCGATCAATTCATTACATACGGCGCAGCAACCCGTTATACTTTATTTACAACCATTTATCAATGTTTTATACGTGCGGATTGATGGTCAAAATGTGTCGAATACTTTAGCACAAATGGAAAAAGTAGTGAAAAAGCACAGCCCTGCCTATCCATTTGAATATCGCTTCTTGGATGAAGAATACGACCAACTTTACCGCAGCGAACAACGCGTTAGTTCTTTATCTCGCGCTTTTGCTATTCTCGCTATTTTTGTCTCCTGTTTAGGATTATTTGGTTTAGCTGCCTTTACCGCCGAACAACGCACCAAGGAAATTGGTATTCGTAAAGTGCTGGGTGCCAGCGTTACAAGTCTTGTTACACTCTTATCTACCGATTTTTTGAAGCTGGTTTTAATCTCTACTTTGATTGCCTTCCCATTGGGTTGGTGGGCGATGAATCAATGGCTGGAGCGCTTTGCCTACCGCATTGAATTGAGTTGGTGGTTATTTGTTATTGCCGGGGTTTTGGCAGTCGTGATTGCCATGTTGACGGTGAGCTCACAAGCGATTCGCGCAGCAGTAGCCAATCCGGCGGATTCCTTAAAAAGTGAATAAGTTATAATGAATGAATGATTATTAACTGCTGGTTTCATTGCTCCCCGACCCTGAAAGCAATAGAACAATGTAATAATAAAGCTATGACAAGCTATCATTTCAAATTAGCACTTCGTAATTTGCGGAGAAACAAGACTTTTTTCTATTACCAATATTTTAGGTATTACAATCGGACTCGCTAGTTGTATTTTGATTGGATTATATACTTTTAATGAGCTATCGTTTGATACATTCCATTTACAGCATAATAATATTTATCGTATTAATAAAATCACAAATGAAAATAGCGCACAAGCAGCAAAGGACGGACTCACGCCTGGGCAATTAGCGCCAGCACTTGAAAAAGATTTGCCCGAAGTGGTTCATGCCGCGCGATTCCGCCCCTGGTTTAATGATATGTTGGTAAGTCATGATTCGTTGCATTTAAAATTGAGTAATGTGGCTTATGCCGACCCAACATTTTTGGAAATTTTTGATTTCCCTTTATTAAAAGGAAATCAAAATACAGCACTTACAGCACCTTATAGCGCCGTTATTACAACATCTGTTGCGCAACGTTTTTTTGGCAATGCTGACCCCATCGGCAAAACATTACTTACACTAAATGATATTCCTGTAAAAATAACAGGAATTGCAAAAGAAATACCGCATCAATCGTCCATCCAATTTTCCATCTTGATTTCCTGGGCAACGATTACGGCGCCTGCCCATGCCGACCAGTTTTTTTGGATGAACACCTGGACGACTCAAGCCAATTACACCTTTGTACAATTGAGAGAAGGGACAGACCCTGTAAAATTGGGTGCGAAGGTTTCCGCCATGATGCACAAAAATATGCCAGAGGACGAGTTTCAATATCGCCCTTATTTGCAGTCCTTGGGCGATATTTACCTTAGTTCTTCAACTATTCAATACAGCGATTTTTTTAAGAAAAATAATAAGAAAGTTATTTACATCTTACCTGTCATAGCTGCTTTTATTTTAATAATAGCTGCCTTTAATTTTATTAATTTTTCCACTGCATTAGCGCTAAGCCGAGCAAAAGAAACGGGCGTTCAAAAAATATTGGGAGCGCAGCAAATACAGCTAGTTGGGCAATTTTTCAGCGAATCTTTTTTGCTTTGCTCCATTGCATTTATGCTGGCAATTTGTATTGTAAGCATTTTATTACCTGGCTTTAATAATCTGACCAATAGTCAGTTAGATGTTGTTATGCTTTTAAAACCGGCTATTATAGTCGGTATGGGTGGGTTGTTATTGATTATCAGTCTTTTAGCGGGTTTGTATCCCGCAGTTTTCTTATCTCAGTTTAAAGCAAAAGACGCTTTCCGAAAAGCATTAAAACCTGGTAATAATTACTTGCGCAAATCTTTAGTCACGACCCAATTTGCAATGTCTATTATATTGATTATTGCAACTTTTGGAGTACAGCAACAAATGCAATATCTATTTAAAAAAGACTTAGGATTTAATAAAGAACAAGTATTGGTTTTAGAACTTGCCAACACCAGCCTGGAAGCTAAAAGCCCTGCGTTTATTACTGCTTTAAAACAATGGTCAGGTGTTATCAATATTACTGCTACCGATCAAATACCCGGACAAAACTTTAATGGTTTTGGCATTATACCAGAAGGGCACACCCTGGAGGAGCATTTAATGGCAAACTTATTACAAACAGATGCTAATTTTTTAAAAACATATGATATTCATTTAACAAAAGGGCGTTTTTTCTCTCCCGATATGCCTACCGATACTACGCAAGCGATTGTAATAAACGAAGCGATGGTGGCTTATTTAAATTGGGAAGAACCAATTAATCAAGCTTTAGAAATTCATGAAACGCTGAAAGGCAGAGTAATTGGTGTGATAAAAAGATTTTAATATTGCTTCTTTGCGAGAAAAAGTACAACCATTAGCCCTTATTTTAAAATCTAATCCGAGGTATTTATCCATCAGAATTAAGCCAGAAGATGTTCCTGCGACGCTTGCATTTTTGGAAAAAACCTGGCAGCAATTTGAGCCCCAATACCCCTTTGAATATCATTTTTTGGATGAAGAATTAAATCAATATTATCGCTCGGATGTACGGTTACTCTTAGTTTTGAGCATATTTACAGGTTTGGCGGTTTACATCGCTTGTATGGGATTGTTCGGGTTAAGTATATACACGGTACGGCAACGCATCAAAGAAATCGGTATTCGTAAAGTGCTGGGCGCTACGACTGTAAGCATTATATCCCTTCTGTCAAAAGATACAATAAAACTGGTGTTGATAGCTATTGTTATTGCAACCCCGGTAGCGTGGTGGGTGATGCGACAGTGGCTACAAGAGTTTGCGTATCGGATCGAATTAAACTGGTGGTTATTTGTTATTGCTGGGGTTTTGGCAGTCGTGATTGCCATGTTGACGGTGAGCTCACAAGCGATTCGAGCGGCGGTGGCAAATCCGGCGGATAGTTTGAAATCGGAATAAATTTTGATTAGTTTAGTAAAATATTGCTGCATTATTATCACAAAATAATGCAGCAATATAATTTTAGAATATTACTTTATATTGATATTACAAGTTTGTAATTCAAAAATACCACTTCTGCTATCGCTCCAAATCACTTGAAAACTACCATCCAGTTTCGTTGCAATATTAAGATAATGACCGCCGCCAGGGAATTTGTTGGCGACATCCGCATTGGCATTGGTTTTAGGATTTGAACTGACCGAAGTAACACGCACTGGGCGTTGAAAGCTTTTACCACCGTCTTTTGAAATAGCGAAATACAAATCATTTTTTTGTTGTGCTGGGTCGTGCTGCGCATCTACCCAGGAAATCCCCAAAATACCATCTTTATTCACAGCAACGCTGGCAACAATGGCTTTGCTTCCTATAGATTTTTCAAATAAATCAATGCGGGTATCGGTGCTCCAAGTTTCACCTTTATCGGTAGAATAATTCAACCAGATGCCTTCATAACGCTCACGAGTGCCTACCGCTCTTACAAAGTAAAGTCGATCCCTACAAGGAGAAGATACATTCAAATCCGCTACCAGACGCATATACCCTCTTGCTCCACCAGGATTCTTTGAGATGGTGCGCGGCGTGGATTTTTTTTAGAATGGTTATAGGTTTGCACCCAAATTTCCTTTCAAAAATGAGATGCCGGTACGATGACCGTTCCATCAGAAAGCATTGCCGGTTCACAAAAATTAAGGCGTTCACCTTTCCCGTCAATCCTAGCGACCTCTTCAAATTTAGCTTTTCCGGCTCTTCGATATAAAATTACATCTGCCCCCATATCATTGCGAAAGCGCACGGTAGTGAAGTAGAATTCCTCATTCAGCGCGGCTAATTTCGTTCCATCATGACCACCGCCCAAGGTTTGCACATTATCATTCCAAGTAATGCCTCCATCATCGGAAGTAAAAAACTGAATGGGATATTGATCTTGAAAACTGCCCTTTGTGCCAATCCAAGCCATAACGGTATGCCCGTTTGACGACATTGCTGTCCAGGGATCGTAGCCCCACCAATTATGCGCTGTCTCAGTCCAAGTAGTGCCACCATCTTTTGAAATAAAGCTGGAAAGTCGGCAGCTTTCATAGGGATTATTGACATCCGTGACCACCATAGCGGCGACTAAAAGGTGATCGTTATTGGCAGGATGTGCAGAAATATGCGGTTCGACCAAAGGCAGTCCTGTAAATTTTGATTGGATGGTGACTGTTTTGCCTACAATTGCGTTTTCATTAGGATCAAGATTTGCATTTGCAACTTGCGATTGGCTTTGACTTTCGCCATGGAAAAGCATCAATATTATAAAAACAAATAATTCCATTAATGTCTTCATAGTTTTATGATGTGAATTTTGAAAATAAGCTTATTTTATTGGCGAGTAGCGCTCAGTATTGCTATACTCCCATCCTTGCTTGATTGAATCTTTAATTCTATTTTGCCCTTACCAATGGTCGGGTGCTGGATATATCCACTCAGCGATTTTTTACTTGAGTTCAGCTTAGTCCAATCCGGCATTTTGGCAAATTCTGTATCTAAAAGTTTGATCATTTTTTCAGGACTTATTTGATCAGTGAGTATATATTGATATTTCCAATGCTCGTTATTGCCTTGAGAATCAGTGTATTTGATTGCAAACATATTTACAAGCCCTCTGAAACTTTGTAAAAAATTATCTGCAAGCTGTGTACGAGCATAATTACTTTGTGGCTTCCAATCATACTCCATGTGGTTGGCTACGTCCTGCGCTCTGCCTTGACCATAATATTTGGCGATGACATGAAAAGCCGCTTCAATGCCAGAGGACAGGCCTGCTGATGTAACGATTTTGCCACTATCGGTATATTTCGTATCATTTCGTACTTCTGCTTTTGGGAATTGATGATCTAAAACAGGGATTAAGGAAGAAAAAGTCGTAGCTTCTTGTTCGTCCAATAAGCCTGCCAAGCCAAGAAAGAAAGCCCCGCTGCATACAGAAAACATCGTTTCGGTGGATTCGTATCTTTTTTTAATCCAATCCACAATTTCCATATCCTGATTATTTTCTGCCGGGCCGCCGCCAGGAATAACAATTACATCTACTTCGGGGAGATTTTCAAATGTATAATCAGGTTTTACTACCATCGTCATGCCCAAGCGGATTAAGTCGGAGGCTTTGGCTACTGTTACCACATTCAAACCGCCGTGTTCGAAGACCGACCAGGGGCCAGTCACATCCATAATATCCGCACCATTATAAAGTAAAATGGCAGCCGTTTTACGCCCGACAGGTGTATTGGTTAAAGTGATTCCCGGGTAAGTTGGATTCAAAGGCATATTGCAGGCAGCGCAAATTCCTGGCGCATCGAAATGCTTGCCATCATGCTCACAACCACAAGGCGCGCACGAATAAACAATTTTATCTTGGGTTGTTACTTCCATATTCGATTGGGCTTGTAAACAGATTATCGAAAACATGAGCATCCATGCAGAAAAGATTTTTCTCATCAGTCAAGTGTTTTGGTTAAATAATATTGCAAAGTAACATCAGCTTGACCTCAGAAAATAGTATCAAATTGCTGTATTGAAATGGTAGCTTTTAGAATTGGAAGCTCTTGCGATATTCGGAAGGGCGCATTCCGGTTAGTTTTTTGAAGTTTTTCAAGAAATGACTGTGGTCATAGAAGCCAACGGAAAGCGCTAATTGCGTGATAGATTTTTGTTTTTGCAAAAGCTCTCGGGCGCGTTCTATTCGATAATTTCGTAAGTATTCAAAGGGTGTAAGGCCGACGTGGCGCTGAAACTGGCGCACCAAATGATATTCGCTCACATGACAAGCCGAAGCGATGTCTTCTAATGTAAGATTTTCGTAATAATTTTCTCTGATAAAGTTTTTAGCTTTTTTGAGGTAAATAATATCTAAATAATCTTTTTGTAATAACGCTCTATTTACATTATATTTATTAAAAATTTCAAAAAAGAAGTCCAATACAATTGCTTTATCCATTATTGTTGGACTTTTAGCAAGCATAACTGCTAATAAAGCTTTGAATTTATTACTCAAAACAGAATCATTAATCGGTTTATTATAAAATATGATATCATAATTCACTTCAAATCCATTATCACGCAGTATTTTCTTTAAAAAAGTTTCTTTTACAATGAATGAACTGAATTTCAGGAAGTTTTGAGCCAGCGATTTTCCCGCGTGAACTTCCCCCGGATTAATAATTAAAATTGTACCCGGACCTATTTTATAAGTATGTCGGTCAGTAAAGCCCTGATTGATACCTTCTTCAACAATCATAATAGTGTAATAATCATGGAAATGTCTTGGAAATTCAAAATTGGAATACTGTGTTTTACAAACACTTAAATCATTGATTTGCTCGTGTATCCATTGTTTTATTACAATATCATTTTTCATTTGCCCGCCGATAAATATATCTGATAAGAACGTTTGTTTTTTGATTTCGTTGTTCCGATCGTTGGCCTCCCAGCGTACATCCGTTGTATCAATTCCGAACACTACTATTTTACTTTTTATTTTAACTAATTGATTAATAGCTGATTGCAAGTTTGGCATGGTGTTTTTCTTATTATACAGAAGAATTAGTTGACAAAACTTTTAAACGCCATGATCCAGAACTATCTTAAAGTCGCGCTCAAGAACTTTTTTCGCTTTCGCTTCGTATCAGCGATAAACCTGATTGGTTTGACGCTTGGGTTTGCTGTGTGCGGTATGATTTATTTTTTTGTGCAATACGAACAGAGTTATGATCAATTTCACAGCAAAATAGATCGATTGTATCGCCTGACCACAGAATTCAAATACCCAGGCACAGAGCCTCGAATCCACGCCAGTACAGCACCACCGATGGCGCCGCATATTCAGCAGCAATTTGCTGAAATCACTTCTTTTACGCGATTAATTCCATTTGAAAAGAATACGATTTATAAGCATCAAGGAAAGAAATAGTCATCGGCCAAGCCTTTGCCGCAGATACATCCTTTTTTGAACTATTTGATTTTCAGTTGGTTGCAGGAGATGCGCGAACTGCTCTGAAAGACCCATCGAATGTGGTGTTGACCAAAAGTATCGCTGATCGACTGTTTGCAAATGAAAGTCCATTAGGAAAAATTATTACACAAACTTTTTCGCAAGGCGAAGCAGGTGACACGACGGTTTCTTATGTGGTAACGGGCATCCTTCAGGATATTCCCAAGCATTCTCATTTACAATTGGATGCTTTGTTTAATATCAATAATTCTTTACCGGGCGACCGCGGCGGACAAGAATGGCATGGCGTCTATGCGAGTTCTTATTTACTTGCGCAGACTCATATTCAAAATCTTATACAATTTGAAGATCGAATTGCGGAATCATTAAAATCGGCAATGTCGGGCGCTGATTATATCCGACTACACGTACAATCGGTCGCAGATGTGCATTTGAAGGCAACCGAAGTAACCGAAGATCATGCAAATTATCAAAAATTCGACGGGCGTTATATTTATATTTTTAGCATCATTGCTTTGATTGTATTGGCAATTGCAGGGGTAAATTTTACGAATCTCTCCACCGTTATTGCGAATAAACGCGCTAAAGAAATCGGCATCCGCAAAACGATCGGCGCAAACCGTACTTCCATCGTCGCTCAATTTCTGGGTGAGTCGGTTTTATTGACCTTGGTGGCGGCGCTCGTTAGTGCATTGCTCATCGATCTTACTTTTCCTTCTTTGAAAGCCTTTATAGGTCGTGAAATAGAAGTAAATATCTTTCAACATATTCCATTTTTATTAACTTTATTGGGAACCGCTATTTTACTTGGCATTTTAGCAGGTTTATATCCTGCATTTTATATGTCTTCTTTCCAACCAATACAGGCTTTGAAAAAACTGCAAGTAGGAAAATTATCAAAACGATTGGTAATCAACTCGTTGGTGGTTGTGCAATTCATTACGGCTACTGCACTAATTATTGGTACTATCGTGATTTTGCAACAGTTGAATTTTATGAAAACGCAGGATAAAGGTTTTGAAACTTCACAAATAATTACGGCAGATTTGGGATTTGGCGCATTTAGTAAATATGAAACATTAAAAAATGAATGGCTCAATGTAAAAGGGGTAGAAAATGTAACAGCAGCGCGGAGTATCCTTGGCGGAGAAGCTATACAGACAGGACTTTCCTTTAATGATAAAGAAGGTGTTCGGCAAGATATTGCTGTGCCAATTATGATAACCGATGACGATTATTTATCTTTTTATGAAATGAAAGTAATAAATGGAAGTAATTTTTCTGAAAATGCGACCCAAACAGGCGATGAATATATCATTAATGAAACGTTGGCAAAGCAAATTGGTTGGGAGAATCCAATCGGGCAACCTATGCAGTTGGCTTGGGCCGCTGTACCCGGAAAGATTGTGGGCGTGGTAAAAGATTTTAATTTTAATACTTTACATCATAAAATTACCCCGCTTTGCATTTGGGCATCGGCAGGAAATACAAAAGAAGTATCACTAAAAGTGAACACCGGCGACTTACCTGCTACGCTTAGCGCTCTCGAAAGCATTTGGAAACAACATATCACCGACCGGCCTTTCGATTATCAATTCCTGGATGAGCATTTTGCAAAACTATACGAATCAGAACAACGAATTGGTCGCCTAATGTCGGCTGCTGCCGGCTTAGCAGTAGTCATCGCTTGCCTTGGTTTATTTGGCATTGCAGCGTTTACGACCGAGCAGCGCACCAAAGAAATTGGCATCCGAAAAGTGTTGGGTGCTTCGGTATCGAATATTGTGGAATTACTTTCCAGGGATTTTTTGATACTGGTCTTCATTGCCATTCTTATTGCTTCGCCGATCGCCTGGTATGCTATGAATCAATGGCTGGAAGACTTTGCTTATCGCATTCACATTCAGTGGTGGGTCTTTGCGCTGGCGGGTGTTACCGCTATTGGTATTGCTTTATTTACGGTGAGTTTTCAAACAATTAAAGCAGCGATTTCAAACCCTGTCAAAACATTGCGCACGGAATGATTAAAATTATGATGTAAATAATATTGGCACATCATTAATAAATTATGATATATGTAATATCTCTTAGTCAAACCTATAAGGTTTCCAAAACCTTATAGGTTTTATAGCAAAATATTTAATTCCATTGAAAAGCGAAATACATACATTGCTGATTACCAATATTTTTAATGGCATGAGGTACGTTCGAGGGTAGAAAATAAACATCTCCTTTCTTCGCCTGATAAACCGCATTCCCAATTTCCATTTCTGTCTTGCCGTCAATCATGATTATAATTTCAGTTGCATAATGGGTATGTGGCTCGTGACTTTTAATGCCAGGATTTAAACTCGTTACGTGCATTTCATAATATTCGCACATGGCGGTGGATCGATGGAAATAATTTCTAATGCCGCCTTTATCATGGGGCTTAAACTCTATATTATTAAAATCAAGTATAAAAGAACCGCCGTCTTTTTTGCCGCGCTCCATATTCATAGGCTTTTTGGCAGTGTAAATCATGGTATAATAAGTAGCATTAGGTGATAAACATTTGATAAAACCTTTGTCGCCCGGCATCAAAAAAGCAACGCTATTCGTCCCCAAGGTTTTTGTTTGATTATTAATAGAAACTTCCACCTCGCCTTCTTGTATAATTAAAATTTGCTCCTGTTTAATATTTTGTAAATGAATCTTTTCAGAAGCATTATTGATATTCACTACTTTAAATTCCATATTTGAAAAATGCGGCGTTTCGCCGGACATTATAGTGATATCACCTTTATACTCAGGATAGGCATAAACGCCTGATTCTATTCGTTTTGCAACCACATCGCCCCAAAGCCAGGTCAGGGATTCAGGCAGAATAGCGCCGCCGTGTTTGCCATTATGCTCGCCGGTGCCGGGCACAAATTTGTAATTATAATCTTTATATTTTAATGCCGCTTCCATTTGCAAATTAGCCAACCACCAATTGCCAAACTGATTATTCAAATCATTAGAGCCATCTTGTAAAAATATCTTTATATCTTTTTTATCATTTTTACGAATCATGGGCGGATAATTATGTCCACCTTTAATATCTGTAAAACTTCCTATATGACTCAACACTTTATGGAACTGCTCAGGATGAAACCATGCCGCCGAGAAAGCGCAAATACCGCCTGAAGACAAACCGCATATCGCACGCATTTCAGGGTCATCCGAAATATTATATTGCTTTTTTAGTTCAGGAATCATTTCTTCTATCAAGAATCGGGCGTACGTGTCGGAAACATCATCGTATTCTATGCTTCTGTTACTCACGCGAAATGGATTCTCCGCCGGTGGTGCGGACATATTATGGCCGGGATTAATAAATAATCCAATGGTTATAGGCATTTTACCTTGGCTGATAAGATTATCAAAAACGGTAGGAACGCGGAAATCGCCGTCTTTATTTACATAAGCATGACCATCTTGAAAAATCATGAGCGCTGCTGCTTGTGAATCGTTATATTGCGCAGGAATATATACATAATAATCCCTGATCGTATTCGCGTAAATATTACTTTTCCAGGTATATTTTGTCACGGTCCCTTTTGGAATATTATTATATTCATAAGAATTGGGACCGAGTTTATAATTTTCTTGTGAAAATCCCATTGTTATGTAAAACAGAGTGAATGTAATTAAGGAAATATTTTTCATACTAAATAAAATTATTAATAAGGTTTGAAATTTATTTATTTTTATAACCTTTCCACAGGCGCTCCGCTTGTTTTGCGGAGATTTTATTATTAAAAACGATTAATCGGTATTTTAAAGTGTAAGTATTACCAGGCTCTAAGAGCCAATCTTTTGTTTTGGTGGGAGCAATATTTACAAATACATCGCCTCGACCATTTTGCTCCTCGGGCCATACGCGCAGTGGCTCAGGATGATTGAAATTCTTAGGATGTGATAGCATAACAACGCCGCCATAATCCTTGCCCAAAGCGCCTTGCACGATGCACCATCGCGCGGTCGAGCCATCCGCATCAAGCCTTGTTTTTCCTTCTGAAGTCAATATTTCGCTGTTATCCTTATGCCATTCTTCGGTAGCACGCCAGCCAAATCCAGCATATCGATATTCCAGGATTTTAAAAGGACTGTCAGTAGCACAATTGTAATCGATTGTAAAATCAATAATATAATAATTTTTAGTAGCCGAAGAGACCTTTATAGTCTGAAGTTCATTCAGTGCTACTTTTTCTGTGGCATTTTTTAAAACAATATGTTCGTGTAAGACTTGAAACTCAGCAGTTGAAGCATTATTATTGATATATTTAAACTCCGCGAACCGCACGGTTGCTTCTTTTTTGTATAAATTCCAAAAATCGAGCGTATCGCCTTCAAATAAGACGTGCGTCCAGGGATTCCAGATGCCGTAATGATGATAATGATCCTTGGGCTGAATCTGCGTTAAAATGTGTCCATTCAAAGTCGAAAGCGGATGAATGAAGCCGCTTTTTTTGTAGGCAGCATCTACACCCGCTGGCGGATAGACGGTTTCGTATTGATAAGCGAGTACAGGTTTTCCGGCAATGGCAGTAATTAACGCGCCGTCTTTTTTCTCAGTTGTTACAGTATTCTTTTTTTGGCAGATTGCCGGAAATACAAAAAATGCTGAAAGTATTGCAAATAATAGGGTTTTGGTCATGGTGCTGATGGATTGGAATTCAAAAATTGCAAAAAATTGATCTAAGATTTTACAATATACCAACTTACGATGGAATTGATTAAATATAGTATCAAATTATATAAAATTGAAAGTATTGAAAGGTGTCCTGCGACTCCGAAGTTGTAAGACACCTATTCTGGATATCCTGTCCTGAATCCGCACAAACACTGTATCGAAACCGAACACTCTTTTCGAATTTTGAATTGTAAATGTTTAATTTTTAATGACTTAGCATTCTGGCATGGTGTTTTAGGCATACTTTTTAGATAGAAATCACCCGTCACCATTTTTTAAAACCGAATATCATGTTTCAAAACTATTTTAAGATCGCCATTCGCAATCTTACAAAGCAAAAGCTGTATTCTGTTATCAATATCTCCGGGCTGGCGGTTGGCTTGGCTTGTGCGATTTTGATTTTGCTATGGGTGCAAGATGAAATGAGTTATGACAGTTTCCATAGCGATAGGGATCGAATTTATCGGATGAATTGGGATTTCAGTTGGAATGGTAGTGAAGGCGTAGGCCCGGGAACACCGCCACCACTCGCTGCTGCGCTTCAACGCGAAATTCCTGAAATAGAGGAAGTTACCAGGATTTATCCGATTTCGCAAATGGTGGTTCGGCATGAGGATCGTTTCTTTCGAGAGGATCAAATTTTTGCGGTGGATTCTACTTTCTTCGATTTTTTTGATTTTGAATTAAAAACTGGAGACCCAAAAACCGCATTGACACAGCCTAACAGCGTCCTTATAACAGAAGCGACCGCAAAAAAATATTTTGGTGATGCATCTCCTCTGGGCAAGTTTATTACTATTGACAAGGACAACGAAGGGTTCTGGGGCAAATACAGCAGCACTTTTCAGGTAACGGGTATTTTAGAAAATCCGCCACATAATTCTCATTTTCAATTCGATATCCTCACTTCCATGCCTTCGCATCCGATTGTAAAAGGCTTCGATTGGAGTTGGGTCTGGATGCAAGTGGTTACCTATGCCAAGCTCAAAGAAGGCGCATCGGTGGCAACAGTACAAGCAAAAATACCTGCTATTGTCAAAAAATATGTTCCAGCGGCTTTCACGCGCATTGGCTTTTCATTTGATGAATTGATTGAAAAAGGCGGGCACTGGAATTTGTTATTTCAGCCACTTTCAACTATTTATCTTGACTCCGGGGATACTGGCAATCGCTTAGGCCCCGTCGGGAATAGAATGTACGTATCTGTTTTTTCAGTGATCGCAGGATTTGTGCTGTTTTTGGCCTGTATTAATTTTATGAATCTGGCGACGGCACGCTCGGCCAATCGGGCACGAGAAGTTGGTGTACGCAAAACACTTGGTTCTGAAAGAAAATCCCTGGTTCGGCAGTTTTTGGTGGAATCCATACTTTATAGCTTCCTGGCTTTGCCGATTGCGGTGATTATCAATAAGTTATCCTTGCCTGCTTTTAATCAATTGTCAGGAAAAACGCTCGAATTAAATCCATTTGAACACTGGTGGTTATCGGCAGGCTTAGTGTCCTTGACCTTGTTAGTTGGCTTTGTCGCTGGCAGCTATCCGAGCTTTTATTTATCTTCTTTTCGACCCGTTCAAGTATTAAAAGGCAGTATTCATACAGGTGGAAAAAGTCAGCGTTTGCGCAATGCCTTGGTCGTGTTTCAATTCACGATTACCATTGGTTTGATCGCCAGTACGCTTTTGGTGCAACAACAAATGGATTATCTACGGAAAGCCGATATCGGATTTGATAAAGAAGGGGTGGTGATTATTTCAAATGAAAATCATCCGCTTGGAAATCAGGCAGAAACATTTAAAGAAGAACTTAAAGGTGATGCTCATATTGTCGATGCCTCTGTTTCTACAGGCGTGCCGCCATACAGCGGCTTTATGGATTATTACAAAGCAGAAGGCAAGGAAGACGAGCTGTTTGAGTTGACTTCCTATACGACCGACGAGGATTTTCTAAGTACAATGGGCATAGAATTAGTGTCGGGTCGCGCTTTTTCAAAAGAATTTTCAGAAGCTAAAAATGTAATCCTGAATGAATCGGCGGTTGCGCTGTTCGGTTGGGACAATCCCATCGGAAAAAAGATTCATTATCCCGGCTCCGGCGATTTTGAAGTAATTGGTGTAATAAAAGACTTTAATTTTAATGCACTTTACACTTCTATTACATCTTTCGCTTTATTTCATCATGATTCTAAAAGTTATGATATCAGTAATTCCTATATCATTACACGCATTAAATCAAATGACGTCCAACAAAGCATTCAATTATTAGAATCCCAATGGAAAAAATTTGCACCCGATCACCCTTTTGAATATGAATTCCAGGACGAAAGCTTTGAGCAGCAATACTTGGCGGAGCAACGCCTGGGCAGAATATTCCTGATATTTTCGGCCTTGACCATTTTTATCGCTTGTATCGGATTGCTTGGCTTAGTGGCATTTGCGGTGGAGCAGCGCACCAAAGAAATTGGCATCCGCAAAGTGCTGGGCGCTTCTGTCCCCGATTTGGTTACTTTGCTGTCCAAAGATTTTACAAAGTGGGTTATTATTGCTAATATACTTGCTTGGCCTTTAGCATATTATGCAATGAATCAATGGTTGCAAAACTTTGCGTATCGCGTGGATATTCAGTGGTGGATTTTTGTAGCAGCGGGAGCATTGGCACTGATGGTAGCATTGCTCACCGTGAGTTTTCAGGCGATTAAAGCCGCATTAATAAATCCGGTGGAAAGTTTAAGGAGTGAATAATATTTTGATATGGTGAAGTATTTCTTTATATTTTTATTATATGGCTTAATCATAGAAATCGCTTCAGGGCAAACGATTTCGGGGAAAGTGGTAGATCAAAAAACGGGCAAACCCTTGCCCTACGTGCATATCGGCATTGTGAACAAGGATATGGGGACGGTTTCTAATGAGGAAGGAAATTTTCAAATTAATTTACAGCCGGCAGATAAAAATGATATATTAAGATTTTCCATCATCGGATATAAAACGCTTGATTTTTCAGTAGAAAACGCAACAAACTCAGCACTTTCAAAGGTCGAATTAACTCCCGAAACCTACGCTTTGAAAGAAGTATCCATTATTGCTAATAAAAATATAATAACCGAAAATTTTGGTTTTGACAAAGCGACCAAAACAACTTTTGGCTGGAGCGGACATGAGTGGAAGGGTACGGAATTGGGCGTTCCCATCAAAGGTATTCGCAATAAATTGGTTCGTAGTTTTAGCTTTAATCCCCGTTTCAATCTTTACAAAAAAGTAATGTTTCGCTTAAATATTTACACAACGAAAAATAATATGCCCGACCAATCTATCCTACGGGAAAATATCTTTTTCAGCATTGAAGGTAAAGATAAAAAGTGGGTCACGATTGATTTGAAACCCTACCAAATTGTGATAGATCAGGATGTCATTGTGGCAATAGAACCCATTAAAACAGAAGGAAATAAACAAGGCTTATTTTTTGCATACGCTGCGAATAATAATGGTACGCCCACTTTTATTCGCGCTTCGAGCCAAAGCGCTTGGGAGATCGCGTTGCAAGAGCCATTGGCATTTTATTTGACCGTTGAAAAGTAAATAGAGTTAATAATTTGAAAAGCCTATTATCATTAATTTGAAAAGTTATTTATCATGTTACAAAATTATTTCAAAATCGCCTGGCGAAATTTGATACGTTATAAAGGATTTACAGCGATTAATATTATAGGGCTCACGCTGGGCTTGGTTTTTGCGCTCTTGATAGGATTGTGGGTGCAGGACGAATTAAATATGAACCAATTTCATAGCAATATTGATCGATTGTATCAGGTGAAAGCGAATTTGTTTTGGTCAGGAAACGAACCTAGTACAGGCACGGGCATTCCCGGGCCAGTGGAGCAAACTTTGGAGGCAGAAATACCTGAAATTGAAGCAGTTGCAAAATATAGCGACCGAGAATCTCTTTTCACAGTGGAAGAAACAGCAGCAAAAGAAGCTGGGCTTTACGTCTCGCCGGATTTTTTACAATTATTTACTTTTCCATTATTAGCAGGTAATAAAAATGCTGTTTTGAATTCGCCGGATGCAATTGTGATTTCAGAAACAATGGCGCGCAAGTATTTCGGTACCACTGATGTAATAGGTAAAATTATTGAAGTAAATAAGAATGAATCTTTACAAATAAGTGGAGTGGTTAAGGATATACCTAATAATTCCCGCATTCAATTCCAATGGCTGCGCTCGTTTGAAGCTTTTGAAAAAGAAAATGACTGGTCGAAAACCTGGGGCAATTTTAGTTTTGCCACTTTTGTACTGCTACGCCCCAATACTAATCTTGCTGCTGTACAGCAAAAAATTAAAACTATTGGTAATATAAAAGATCATCGTGCTGAGATTTTTTTGCAGTCTTTCTCGGAAGCCTATTTGTATTCCAAGTTTGAAAATGGCAAAGTGGCAGGCGGACGCATTGAGTATGTGCGTTTGTTTTCAGCAATAGCGCTATTTGTCTTGCTCCTGGCTTGTATCAATTTTATGAATTTGGCAACGGCGCGAGCAGCGCAACGCGCTCGGGAGATTGGTATTCGCAAAGTGGTAGGCGCAAAGCGCAGTTCGCTCATAGGTCAGTTTTTGGGCGAAGCAATGTTAATTTCCTTGTTTGCATTATTGCTGGCGATTGCGACTGCGAACCTGGTGTTGCCAGGTTTTAATCATCTATTTGAAAAACAATTGAGTATAGATTATAATAATCCTGTTTTCTGGACAGGGGCACTAGGTCTTACTTTGATAACCGGCTTATTGGCAGGCAGTTATCCGCTCTATTTTTGTCAGGATTCCGCCCTATTAAGGTGCTCAAAGGCGATGTGTTTAAAATGGCAGATGGCTCGTCGCTCTTACGAAAAGGATTGGTCGTTTTTCAATTTGTATTATCTATTTTTCTAATAATTGGTGTGACGGTCATTCAGCAACAAATTCATTATGTGCGCAGTAAAAATCTCGGCATTAATCGCCAGGATTTATTTTACACGCTTCTGGAAGGAAATTTAGAGACGCAATTAGAGCCTTTCCGGCAAGAATTAATGAAATCTCCCGCTATTGGTTCGGTTACTTCTACGATGTTCAATCCGATGAATATTCAAGCCAGTTCAGGTGATTTGAGTTGGCAGGGCAAAGACCCGAATCAAATGACGGCGGTATCTCCCATCATGGTAGGGAATGATTTTATCGAAACGATGGGCATTAAACTCAAGGAAGGCCGGGATTTCAGGAATTTTCAAGTTGATTCGGCAAGCTACATTGTAAATGAATCCGCAGTGAAATTAATGGGTATGGAAAATCCCATTGGACAGGAAATCGAATTTTGGATGGGCAAAGGTCAAATTGTAGGCGTGGTAGAAGACTTTCATTTAAAATCATTACATGAATCCATTACACCTTTAATAATCTGTTATTATCCTGAAAATACCTGGATGGCTTGGGTCAAGCCGGCGCCCGGTCAAACCGAAGCTGCGCTCGCACATACAGAAAAGGTAATAAAATCAATGAATCCGGGCTATCCGTTCTTTTATTCTTTCGCCGATGAAGAATTTGAAAAGCAATATCGCAATGAAACGCTGACTGGGCAGTTAGCAAATTGGTTTGCTGTAATCGCCATCATTATCTCTTGTCTTGGTTTATTTGGCTTGGCGACTTATGCTACCGAACGCCGCACGAGAGAAATTGGCGTGCGCAAAATACTCGGCGCCAGTGTCACTGATATTATAACCCTGCTCTCCCAGGATTTTGTAAAACTGGTATTGGTGGCCATTCTCATTGCTACACCGATTGGCTGGTGGGCGATGAATCGCTGGCTCGAAGCATTTACCTATCGCATTGATATTCAATGGTGGACGTTTGTCATTGCTGGATTTGCGGCTATTGCGATTGCATTAATAACAGTGAGCTTCCAAGCTATTCGGGCGGCGGTAACAAATCCTGTCGACTCTTTAAGGAGTGAGTAGTATTAAGATTATATAATAATATTATTAACTCAGAAACTATGCTTAGAAATTATTTCAAAATCGCCTGGCGAAATTTATATCGTAATAAAATTACAACTGGTATTAATATCCTGGGATTGGGCATGGGCATTGCTGCTTGCCTCGTAATTTGGCAATATGTTCAGTTTGAAAAAAGTTATGATGCGTTTTTCCCTGATTCACAACAAATTTATAGACTGAATACGCAATGGGGCGATGGCGATTTGGAAGAACGATATGCTACGACGCCACCACCACTGGCAGAAGCGATTCGCACCACTATTCCTGAGGTAGAAGCAGTGACGAGATTGTATTATTGGTCAGATTTTACAATGCGACCAGATCATGATTTTGATAAAGCATTTCGGGAAACGAAGGTTTATGCGGCAGATGGAGATTTCTTTAAAGTGTTTAAATTCAAGTTATTAGAAGGTGATCCTGAAACGGCTTTACAAAATCCTGTTTCGGTGGTCATGCCCAAAAAAGCTGCGATTCGTTATTTTGGTGAGGAGGCAGTAGCCCAAAACAAAGTAGTTGGGCGCTATCTGAAAGGTGGAAAAGATGGTGGCACGCCTTGGAAAGTCACGGGTTTGATGGAGGACTTACCTGCTAACACGCATATGGAATTTGATTTTTTGGTGTCTTCCAGCTCTTATCCTGATGATTTGCATCGCAATCAGATTTGGACTTGGACCATTATGCACACGTATGTTTTATTAAAAAAAGATGCAAATATTGCTGCCGTGCATGCAAAGTTGGATCAACTGGTAGAAAATTATGCTTTACCACATTTAAAAGAAGTAAATGATCCTGCAAAAAGTAGCAGTTTATTTATGCGTTTTCCGATGCAACCGCTCACGGATATTCATTTAAAATCAGATTATTTACAAGAGATAAAGCCCAATGGTAATGCTACGTATGTAAATACCCTTAATATTATATCTTTATTTATTTTATTATTAGCTTGCGTTAATTATATTAATTTATTTACTGCACAAGCTACATTGCGTGCGAAAGAAGTAGGCGTTAAAAAAGTAGTTGGTGCCGGCGGCAGGCATTTGGTGGCGCAGTTTTTATCGGAGTCTTTCCTGTTGTGCGGTCTTGCAACCCTACTGGGCATTGCCTTTATGCAAGGATTTTATCAAGTCGCTGCGAGCTTTTTTAAAGAAGGAATGGTGCAGCCAATTTGGTCGGAAATGCAAATTGCGCTTGTCGGACTTTGCATTATAGCAGGGGTTGGTTTACTTGCCGGCAGCTATCCGGCCTTGTACATGACTCGGTTTCAGCCTTTACAGGTGCTTAGAGATAATTTACCGAACGGATTAAAAAAAGCGAATCTGCGTAATGCATTGGTAGTGTTTCAGTTTGTTATTTCCATCGCATTGATCGTGGCCACGATTGTAGTGAGTCAACAAGTTCGTTATTTTGAAAATCGAAAGTTGGGTTTTAATAAAGAAAATGTACTCCTCATTCAAAATGACCGCGAAATAGAGGAAGAGCGAGCGTCTTTTAAACAAGCTTTATTACAAAATAATGCCATTCGACAAGCTTCTTTTTCAACGGGTGTACCAGGTTTGCAAACTTACCAAACCCGCGATTTTACAATGGAAGGAAGCATTAAAGGAATGGGAATTAACTGGTATCAAATTGATGATGATTATCTCGAAACGATGGGGATGAAATTGGTCGCAGGGCGCAATTTTTCTACCAATATCGCTTCTGATACTTTCGGACTTATTTTGAATGAATCTGCTGTGCGCGCGCTTGGATTGCAAGATCCGATTGGAAAATATTTAGTGAAAAACGCCGGAGCAAATGATGAGCAAAAATTGCAAATTATCGGCGTTGTAAAAGATTTTAATTTTGAATCATTACATCATATCATAAAACCGCTCGCTTTACAATTATTAACCGATTTTGCATTTAAAGATTATGTCGCTATCCGTATTGGCGCTGGCAAACTGGATCAATCTGTTGCTATTGTAGAGCAGCAATGGAAGGCATTTGAACCCAATGTGCCTATTACATATAGTTTTTTGGATGAAAAATTAGACCGACAATTTCAATCGGAAACACAGTTGAGTCAAATATTAAATCTTTTCACCGGACTCGCTTTATTCATTGCTTGTTTGGGCTTGTACGGACTCGTATTATTCATTATCGAACGGCGCAAAAAAGAAATTGGCATCCGTAAAATTATAGGCGCTTCAACAACAAATATTTTATTACTGCTTAATAAGAATTTTATAAAGCTTACACTTTTTGCTTTTCTTATTGCTGCTCCGATTTCCTGGTATGCTATGAGCCAATGGCTCGAAAATTTTGCGTATCGCATTGATATTCAATGGTGGATGTTTGCATTGGCAGGCGTTGTGGTAATAGGTATTGCTGGGTTGACGGTGAGTTTTCAGGCGATTCGGGCGGCAGTGGCGAATCCGGTTAATTCTTTAAGGAGTGAATAAAAATATAATATTATGATCGGGAATCATATTAAAATTGCCTTGAGGAGTATTTTTAAGCATCGTTTATCCTCTTTGATTAATATCGCAGGGTTGGCGGTGGGGCTTACTTGTTGCCTCCTCATAGGTTTGTACGTACAGCACGAATTGAGTTATGACCGATTCCACGATAAAGCAGATCGCATTGTGCGCGTTACGATGAATTATAATGTACAAGGCAATGAAAACGAGGTAATTGTGACGGGAACGAAAGTTTTACCAGCGTTCAAACGCAATTTCCCGGAAGTAGAAAATGGGGTGCGTTTTTTCCCGATTGGTGCGATTGTGCGCAAGGATGATCAGATTTTGGATGAAGATGGCTTTGTATATGCCGATTCTACTTTTTTTGAAGTGTTTTCTTTTGAGCTTTTGCAAGGCAATCCTAAGACCGCACTCGAAAATCCTAATGCTGTCGTATTGACCGAAAGCACTGCGAAGCGTTATTTTGGAGATGAATCACCGATTGGAAAAGTCTTACAAATCAACAATAGCAAGGATTTTGAAATAACTGGCATCGTGCAAGACCCTCCTGCCAATTCCCAGATCAAATTTGATTTTTTAGCGCCTTTTTCTGCCATCGGAGGCTACTCGGTGGTAGAACGCTGGTGGGGCGCGGATTATATCACTTATCTTTTGCTGAAAAGCCCTGAATCCATTGCTTCCTTGCAAGCCAAGATTCCGGCTTATATGGATACTCAAAAACAAGAAAACGGACTGACGGGGAGTGATTATATGCATTTTAATTTAGAACCGCTTACCAGTGTTTATTTGCATTCCGATGTGGGCGGTAGTTTTGAAGCAAATAGTGATATTCGTTACATCTATATTTTCACTGCAATTGCCTTGTTAATCCTGGGAATTGCTTGTGCAAATTACATGAATATGACGACCGCTCGTGCGGCTGAGCGTGCGCGGGAAGTAGGCATCCGCAAAGTGGTAGGTGCGCAGCGCAAGCAATTGTTCTGGCAATTCGTTGGTGAATCAATACTGCTTACGGCAGGCGCCATGCTACTGAGTTTGGCTGCTGCAAAATTATTAATGCCATTTTTCAATCAATTGGCGGGTCGGGAAATTCCTTTTCAGCTTTTTGAAAATCCACGGATGCTCATTGCTTTTATAGCACTTGGGGTATTTGTTAGCTTGCTTGCAGGGAGCTATCCGGCGTTGGTACTATCTGGTTTTCAACCGATTAAAACATTAAAAGGAGAATTTAAAATTGGCACAGCGAATCTTTCCTTCCGTAAGGTGTTGATTGTATTTCAATTCGCCATATCAATCAGTTTGATTGTTTGTACAATTGTGATTCAGAGACAATTACACTTTATTCAAAATAAAAATTTAGGCTACGAAAAAGCACAGCGACTGGTCTTACCTTCGGATCAATTCATTAATGAAAAAATTCAGACGTTTAAGGACGCTTTGAAAAGCCATCCGAATGTATTAAATGTAGCAACATCGCGGCAAACCCCGACTAATATTCCTTCCAAATTCAGTATTCAACTCGAAGATAGAAACACCCTGATTACTGCCAACGGGGTAGATGAAAACTATGTAAAAACGATGGGTTTGGAGTTGATCTCGGGTACGGATTTTACAAAAACGGATTATGAAGAATCCAGTTCTGGTGCGCGTTATGCCATGATTATGAATGAATCGGCGGTGCGCGATTTTGGTTGGACGCCGGACGAAGCCATCGGTAAAAAAGCAACATTTGAAGGTCGCCCAAGTGAGGTAAGAGGCGTTGTCAAAGACTTTCACTTCGCATCTCTGCACGAACCAATCCAACCAATTACCTTATTTATTGAGCCTTTTGGGCGTAGAATTATCCTTGAAATTACATCTGAAAATTTGTTACAAACCTTATCAGATTTAGAAACGACTTGGAAAGCCTTTGCGCCGCATCGGCCATTCGATTATTATTTTTTGGACGAAGAATTTAATGACCTTTATAAAGCCGAAACCCGCACGGGTTCTATCCTGAGTGTGTTTTCGGCATTGGCAATTTTACTAGCTTGTCTCGGATTATTTGGTTTGGCAGTGTTTATGGCGGCGCAGCGCACCAAAGAAATTGGCATTCGCAAAGTGCTGGGCGCTTCGGTGAGTAGTATTGTGGCTTTATTATCAAAAGATTTTTTGCAATTGGTCTTGATTTCAACATTGATTGCCTTCCCGTTAGCTTGGTTTGCGATGAGTCGCTGGCTGGAAGATTTTGCTTATCGCACGCAATTGAGTTGGTGGATCTTTGCATTAGCAGTAGTGGTTGTGGTCGCAATTGCATTGATAACCGTGAGTTTTCAAGCGATTCGGGCAGCAGTGGCGAATCCGGTGGATAGCTTGAGGAGCGAATAAATTATTGTAACTGCTTGTAATATAATAAGTACTTAATAAAGTAAATAAAATAGTATGAATATGATAAGCAATCATTTAAAAATTGCAATCCGTACTTTGCGTAAAAACAAAATTTATACTGTCATTAATATTATTGGGCTGGCGGCAGGCATAGCTGCGGTGCTGCTCATCTTTCGGATGGTAACTTATGAGCTGAGTTTTAATAAAAATTTTAAAAACTATGACCGAATTGGGCGGGTAGTGTCGATACATAAAACCGCTGAAGAAGGCGATAATTATAATGTTTGTACGCCTATTCCGGCAATGAATGTGATGGAAAGCACGGTCAGCCAGTTTGAAGCAATGAGTCGGGTACATGAATTATGGGCAACGCTCACCATTCCGAATCCTGATGGCGGGCCGCCCCTGAAAAAGTTTCGCATGGATCCTGGTGAAACCAGCTTTTTTGCAGAATCAGCCTTTTTAAAAGTGTTTGATTTTCAATGGATTGCAGGTGATTCAAAGAATGCTTTGGATGAGCCCGGCGCTGTTGTTTTGACCAAAAGCTGGGCAGAAAAATGCTTTGATCGCTGGGAAAATGCAATGGGTAAAACCTTGATGCTGGACAATTTGATTCCGGTGGTAGTGAAAGGCGTTATTGACGATTTGCCTACCAATTGCGATTTTACATTCCCATTTTTAGTTTCTTATCCAACATTAAAAGCCAATGCCGCCAGCTATTTCTACGAGGAAGAATGGGGAAGTTGTAGTTCCAACAATCAAGTGTACGCGCTGCTGCGTGATCCAGGACAAATGGATGCGGCTAATGCCAGCCTGGCTAAGGTCGGAGAGAAAGAATATGCAGGACGAACGGGTAAGCAAAATCGATTTCATCTCTTGCAACCCTTATCAGACTTGCATTATAATGAAAATTATTCAAACTCTGGCTCGCACCGCACCAGTAAAACCAGACTACAAGTGCTCAGCGCTATCGGTATCTTGATATTAATTTTAGCTTGTTTTAATTTTATTAATCTTGCTACAGCCCAAGCATCGCTGAGGGCAAAAGAAGTGGGCGTGCGCAAAACACTCGGCAGCAAGCGCGGTCAACTGGTAGGGCAGTTCATGAGCGAGACAGGATTGATTGTGTTAATTGCAGTCGTGTTGGGCGCAAATCTTGCTTATTTTACAGCGCCATTATTGAAATTTGTCTCAGATGTACCCGACACGCTTCCGTTTTTCTCTAATCCATTGGTTTGGGCTTTTTTAGTAATGATTACCTTGAGCGTTACTTTATTGGCGGGGCTTTATCCTGCGGTTGCTTTGGCAGGTTTCCAACCAATAAAAGCTTTGAAAAATAATACAAATAATCATTTCTTCGGGGGCACTTCTTTGCGTAAATCATTGGTTGTCTTGCAATTCTCTATTGCACAAGCTTTGATTATCGGCGCTATTATTACCATTTTACAATTGGATTATATTCGCTCGCGCGATTTGGGTTTCAATGATAATTTGGTTTATACTTTTTCATTTAATTCTGACAGTGCGACTATTGCCAGACAAGAAGCATTGCGACTGGGATTGCTACAAATTCCGACCGTGGAAACAGTAAGTTTTAATAGCGACCAACCACTTTCAGGAAACACCTGGTCATCCAATTTTCGTTATGGAACACATCCAGAAGATGAACCTTTTAGTGTTACTATGAAGCTTTGCGATGCGAATTATCAAGAAACTTACGGGATTCGCTTATTAGCTGGGGAATGGTACGCGCCTTCCGATACAATGCGTCAAGCCGTCGTCAATATGACGCTACTGCAAAAGCTGGGCATTAGCGATCCAGAAGAAGCAATCAACCAAAACCTTCGCCTTGGAGGCAGCAGGATATTGCAAATCGTAGGTGTTGCAGAAGATTTTCATACCCATTCTTTCAGGGAAGAACATTTGCCATTATTAATGACCACTCGCAAAGAATTCTACTGGGAAGCCGGTGTGAAAATACGCTCAAATAACCTTGCGAATACTACGGCTGCTATTCAGAAAGCTTTCGATGAGGTATTACCGGAACAAGTGTTCGCCGGGCGATTCCTGGATGAAAGCATCGCAGAATTTTATCAAGATGACAACCGGCTTTCCGCTACTACCAAGGGTTTTGGCGTGTTAGCGATTCTGATTTCCTGCCTTGGTTTATTCGGTTTGGCCACTCATGCAGCAGCACAACGCATAAAGGAAATTGGTATTCGTAAAGTATTGGGTGCTACGGTTGTAAATATTGTAGAATTATTATCAAAAGACTTTTTGAAATTAGTTCTTATTGCGTTGGTGGTAGCCTCGCCGCTTGCCTGGTACGCAATGAATAAATGGCTGGAGAATTTTGTCTTCCGCATCGATATTCAATGGTGGGTATTTGCAATGGTGGGCGTATTGGCAGTAGTAATTGCCTTGGCAACTGTGAGTTTTCAGGCGATTCGGGCGGCGGTGGCGAATCCGGTAGAATCATTAAAGAATGAATAATTTTTTTAAAGCTATGAATCTAAAACATTAATATTAAATATTATTACTATGCTTAAAAATAATATAATCATTGGATTGCGAAATATTTGGCGCAATAAAACCAGCGCTTTTATTAATATTTTCGGACTGGCGATTGGCATGGCTACGGCCGTACTGATTTTGCTTTGGGTACAAAATGAATTGAATTTTGACAAATACCATAAGAATGCCAAGCAGACCTATCGCGTGCTAAGCCATATCAAAGTGAGTGCGGATGAAATCTGGAATTGGAATACAACGCCCATGCTGCTCCTGCCGGAAGCAGAAAAGCAAATCCCTGAAATAGAGCAATTTGCGCGCTTTAAAAATGGGAGCAGGTACGCTGTTTTCAATGTAAATAATAATCTATTTAAAGAAAAGCAGTACGCTTACGTTGATGAAAACTGGTTTCAACTCTTTGATTATCAATTTATAGAAGGCGCTTCACAAGATGCTTTAAAAGACTTGCGTAATATCGTTTTGACCGAATCAAAGGCAAAGCAATTGTTTGGAAAGCAAAACGCGATGGGTAAGACGATTCGCATCGATACGCTTGATTTTATTGTAAAAGCAATTATTAAAGACAACCCCTCCAATTCGAGTTTTCAGTTTGATTATCTTTTGCCGCTTGCTGCGCATTGGTCCAATCCTAAAAATTATGAAAACGATGAAAGCTGGGGCAATTTTAATTATAATGCTTTTATAAAAATCCGTCAAGATGCAGATGTGACAAGCGTTTCAGATAAATTAACTACTGTTCTGAGAGATAATAAACAAGCAGATTCTACTTCCTATCATACTTTGCAGCCGCTTCCGACCATGCACTTCGATCATTCTTTGATGAACGATGGATTTGCCACAGGAAATGAAACAACGGTGAAAGTGTTCACACTTATTGGCTTATTAATTTTGCTGATTGCCTGCATCAATTATGTGAGCCTTGCGACCGCCAAAGCGGGCCTCCGCACAAAAGAAGTAAGTGTCAAAAAGATTATCGGTGCAGGAAAAATGCTGCTTTTCAGGCAGTTTATGACCGAATCGGTACTCACCAGTTTTATGGCGATGATTTTATCTATTGGCTTGGTGCAATTGGGTTTGGGTGTCTTTAATAAGCTGACAGAGAATACGTTACAACTGGATGCCAACAACTGGGCGGTCTGGTCGGTTTTTGGCGGCACGACGCTGGTGGCTATTTTGCTCACGGGCGTTTATCCCTCGCTTTTATTGGCTTCTTTCCAGCCGGTGAAGTTATTGCGCGGCTTTAGTTGGGTAGCTGGCAAAAATGCGAATTTTAGAAAAGGCTTGGTTGTTATGCAATTTTTTATATCTACTGTATTGATAATCAGTACAATTATTATTTATCAACAATTGCGATTTATCAAAACCAAAGATTTGGGTTATCAAAAAGAGCATATTTTTTCGGTCATTTTTCCATACAATGCATTCAAAGATGGCGAGCATCGCCAAAGCTCGATGATGACTGTCAAAGAAAAACTGCAGGCGCAAACAAGCGCTAAGGAGGTAGCATTGGCAAGTGAATCCATCGTTTATAATGGAAGTAGCAGCAGTGGCAATTTGGATTGGGAAGGTAAGGAACCTGGCTTTGATCCAACGGTGATGCAAATGTCGGCAGATGCTGATTTTCAGGAGCTTTTTGGTTTGAAATTGGTGGAAGGACGCTGGTTTGAAGAGGACAACGTCGCGGATGAAAACAATTTAATTCTCAACGAAGCAGCTGTAAAAGCGCTGAAATTGAAAGAACCTTATATCGGACAAAGCCTTACTTTCCAAGGTGACCCTGGTCAAGTGGTCGGCATTGTGAAAGATTTTCATTTCCGCAGTATGCACGAAGCGATTTCGCCTGCGGTGATATGTAACAAGCCCGGCTGGCGCAGTCAAATTTTCATTAAAACTACAGGCGAGCAAACCGCACAAGCCCTGGCCGCGACAGAAGCTGCCTGGAAAGAGATATTGCCCAATCAACCCTTTGAATATAAGTTTGAGGATGAAGCTTTTGAGAAGCTTTACGAAAAAGATCAAAGAACCGCCAGCTTGCTAAATATTTTCGCGGGTATTGCCATTTTTATTTCCTGCCTGGGTCTATTTGGTCTTGCAACATTTTCAGCAGAGCGGCGCACCAAAGAAATTGGTATTCGCAAGGTACTCGGCGCTTCGATTGGGGATATTGCAACTTTGTTATCCAAGGAATTTGTACAGTTGGTACTCGTGGCCTTTGCGATTGCCGCGCCTGTCGGCTGGTGGGCGATGGATAAATGGCTGCAAGATTTCGCCTATCGCGTTGATATTCAATGGTGGATGTTTGCGCTGGCGGGCGTAGCCGCTTTGCTCATAGCCGTATTCACAGTAAGTTTCCAGGCGGTTCGGGCAGGAATGTCCAATCCTGTGGAAGCCTTGCGGACAGAGTGACTTGGTGAACTTTACTAATCATTTAGATAAAGGTATTTTTTGCGCATAGTAATTTCATACTAATCATTCGAGAGCAGCCTTTGGGTTGCTCTTCTTTTTTATTCTTCTGCTATTCCAACTTTTGAATGTAAACTTCGTCTTTACTCAAATATCAAAGGCATAAGTTTGGATAATTGTAACATAAATTAAAGTTAGCGCGTCTTACCCCATTACTGTTCCCACGTAAAATGTCTTTAGCGTAATTGAATTGTATATCATAAAAACTAAAGCTATGCTTCAAAATTACATCAAAACCGCTTTTCGTAATCTGTTGAAAAACAGGACTTTTTCCCTCATCAATATCATAGGATTAGCAGTAAGTATTTCGGTGTGTCTCCTGATTATTATGTTGATTCAGGATGCGTATCGCTACGACCAATTCCACCCGAATGGCGATCGGGTTTACCGCGTCATCACCGATGCGCAGCGCACAAATGGTGACGTGGAGTCTTATGCTTCTTCACCTTATCTCATCGGGAAAACCTTGACCGATAATTACCGATTTGCGGAAGCCTGGATACCGCTGTGCAGAGGGCTGAACGGAGAAGCAACTGCCGAAGGGAAGCAATTAGCAGTAAGCGGCTTATTCACCGATGCCAATTTTTTCAAACTCTTTGGCTATAAACTCCAAAGCGGCGATCCTGCTAATGCCTTTGCCAAACCTTTTACCATCGTGCTGACCGCTGAAACGGCGCAGCGTTTTTTTGGAACGACTGATCCCATTGGCAAAACGATCGAATTTCCCGAAATAGGCTTGTTTGAAATCACCGGCGTACTGCAAGAACCGCCCGGCAAATCGCATTTGGAGTTTGAAGCCCTGGCTTCTTTTACTACTGTGCCGAGCCTGGAAAGACAAGAGAACCCACGACTGAACGTCACCGAAAACTGGCCCAATTATTATTCCAACTACAATTACTTCTTACTGAAAGACGGGGTGAACCCTAGCGAAGTTGAAAACGCCCTGAACGCCATTTCTAAAGAACATTACGCTGATCTTGATTTGGAAACCCGCGACGCAGGCTATCGGTTCCGCTTGCAAGCTTTAGGGAAGATTACGCCTGGCCCCAACTTTTCCAATAACATGGGCAGAGCCTTACCCGCCTTTTTGCTATGGTTTTTATCTGCGCTGGGCGGCGTCATTATTTTATTAGCGAGTTTTAATTATACCAACCTGACCGTTGCGCATTCCTTGAAGCGTACCAAAGAGATTGGCGTGCGCAAGGTAATGGGCGCATCGCGCGGTCATGTGGCCTGGCAATTCCTGGGCGAAGCGATTTTTACAGCGCTGCTATCACTTGGCATTGGTTTTCTACTGCTGCAATTAATCATTCCCGGGTTCAACCAGTTGGAGTTTACACGCTTTTCTGACATCACTTTGAAAATAGATGCCTCCACGGTCGCATGGTTTGTCGCATTTGCACTAACGGTCGGCCTGTTGGCTGGGACATTACCGGCGGTTTTATTATCGAAAACGCGCCCTCAAGTCATTTTACAAAAGTTGGAAAGCTTCAAACCCTTCCGGCGTCTGGGCTTGCAAAAGTCCTTGATTGTCATTCAATTCACGGTGTCCTTGTTGTTTCTGATTTGCATTACAGTCAATTATCAGCAGATGCGCTATATTTTCAACATGGATTATGGTTTCAATCAGGAGCTATTGGTCAATGTGGAATTGCAAGGACAAGATTACCAGACCGTTGCCACCGAGATGAGCAATATCGCAGGCGTGGAGCGTGTCTCCGGCGTTTCGCATAATATGGGTACATGGGAGGATGGCTCTGTGGATGTGCGCAAAAACGTGGAGGAGGAGCCTGTCATCGTTCGGGATTATACCATTGACCATCAGTTTATTCCCAATCTCGAATTAAAAATAATAGCCGGTGAAAATTTCCCCAATAACCCGACCCAGCAGCACGAACTATTCGCTGTTGTAAATGAAAAATTTGTGGAGCAATTTAAATTGGGTACGCCGATGGATGCGCTTGGCAAAACCATCATCATCGGCGACAGCACTACGCTGGCGATTCATGGCGTATTAAAAGATTTTTTGTTCAAGCCTGCAAATTATGCTCTTGAGCCGCTATTGCTGCGGTACGACCCTACGAATCTGCGTTTGTTGAATATCAAAGTGAATAGCAGCGATGTGACCAGCACTTTGGCAGCGATGGAACGCACCTGGGATAAGATTGACCCCGCGCACGAATTTACTTACGAATTCTACGAAGACACCATCCGCGAGAACTACGCCAATATGCAAGACATCCTCTGGATTGTTGGTTTTATTACTTTTTTGTCCTTTACGATTGCCGCGCTGGGCTTGTTGGGCATCGCTACGTATGCGGTGGCCACCCGCACCAAGGAAGTGAGCATTCGGAAAGTCTTTGGGGCCAATTGGTCGAATCTGGCAGTGCTGCTATCCAAAGAGTTTATGCTATTGCTAGTGATCGCTACGGTGCTGGCTGTTCCGGCGGGCTATGTTCTTGGCAATCTAATGCTACAAACCTTTGCTTTCAGGATTTCGATGAACGCCTGGCTATTTCTACCCGGCGTGCTGGGTATGCTGCTCTTGGGCGCTTTGATGATCGGTTCGCAAGTCATGCGAGCGGTCGTAGCGAATCCAGCGGAGAGTCTGCGGAATGAGTAATGTGGTATGAGGGTGTTTTGGTGTTATAGTATTATGGTCAAGCAAAACTAAAATACTATAACACTATCCCCAATCATCCCATTCCTCAAAAAACAAACCATTGCCCAACCTTCATTAATTTGAGCCTAACGCGCTACTTATTTTTTCTTACGGGCGCAGGGAAGAGGACACCAGCACCTAATATACACCGGTATCAAATTTTCTGAAAACACACTGCCCGCCGGGGGGAAGGGAGGTGCGGCCGTAAGGGAAAGAAGATTAATGCCACTTCGCAAGGGGATTAGAAGCAAACTGTCATCTGCACCGGGAATAAAGCAAACCTTCATAACGTGGCTGTTATCGCGCTTTGTTCGGGGTTTAACCAAAAATTGTCAGGTTTAGCAATTAGTCGTGCGTTTTGATATCCAAATCTAATTCAAGAATTGTCTCAGGTTTATAATAACCGCTATCATGGTCGAGCACTAATGCAAAGTCAGGAAGTTTATTAAATGTTGCGCCAAGATAAATAGGCATCAGATATTGAATTTTATCTTCTTGTGGTCTGTATTGAGGAACTACCAATTTGTAATTTCTCTTTGACAATTCATAGGAGCATTTAATGGCTGTATCAAGATTACTGCAAGTTCTGTGGCTCTGTTTGATAAATATCAGGGAAACGACTTTTACGTTCTTCAATAATGTGTTTCAGTTTTTCATCATCAGGGTCATAAAACTCCGGTTCAGGTTTAAAAATGATTTCATTTATGTTGTCGTAAAATTGTGCTGGTTCAGGTAGTTGTTTTTCAGAAATAGGTTTCCCGTCAATAGTGAAACCAATGTCAGCAAGTGTAGTCCTTTTCTTTAATATAAATGGGTTTGCATAGTAAGCTTTTCCATTTTCTTCTTTAGTTTCAACAATTAAATAAATTGGCTTGAAATAAATGTTCAGTAAGCCAAGATTAAATAATGCATACTTTTTATTGTCGTCACGCAGAAGTTTAATGCCATTTTTTTATTTATCAATATGTTTACAGTCACGTGATTATAAAAGTGCTTATTGAATTTGTCATATTCTGCAAAGACGTTTGTGTCTTTGAGTAATTCATTAAGTTCATTTACAAATGTTCCACCGTTCTTGATGAAGCCAAAGTTGTAAATCCCAAATTTTGTATTTGTCTGGCCATATTATGTGATTATTGTTCTGTTTGGTAAGGTCGCCCTTACTACGGTATTAACGCATTGCGTTTATTTTACCTATAGTTTTTTTGTTTAATTTATTGATAATCAATTGCTATCTCAGGTGCATCCGATTACAAGCGTTTATTGGCCGTTTGCGGCCGGTTATATACGCGACTCCATCTTTCAAAAATAAAGAACTTATATAAAACAAAAAACACCCCTCCGCATTCATCGCGAAGGGGCATCTGCTTTTCTAATCAATTTTGATCTACGCTAAACTTTGTGTTCTTCTCTTGCTCCGCGTGGAGTCGAGATAGTTGCTATTACCGGGTTTTTGTAGCAGTTCATGGAGCAATTCTTTGGCGCGGTATAGCTGGGCTTTTACCGTACCCAAGGGTATATCAAGTTCTAAAGCAATTTCATCATAACTCAGTTCTTCAAAATAACGCATTTCGATCATCAGGCGGTACTTGGGGTCGAGTTGCAGCAGCACTCTGCGCATCAATTCGAGTTTTTGCTCGCGTATGATATGCTCTTCGGGGTTGCGGCCGCGGTCTTTCAGGCTTTCCGAGAAATCGCCATCGCCATCGGCTTCTACCGATTCATCGAGCGAGAGCAAGACCAAGCGCTTCCGCCGAATGTGATCAATACAATTGTTGATCGCAATGCGAAACAACCAAGTACTAAATGCGTGACGCGGCACGTAGCTGACTAGATTGCAAAAGGCTTTGCCAAATGCCTCGATGGTGAGATCGGTGGCGTCTTCTGCATTGCGTACCATGCGCAGCATCGTGTGATAGACGGAATGCTCGTAGCGATCCATCAATGAAGCATACGCGCGCTGGTTGCCGCGTACTGCCTGTTGTACCAATTCGTAATCTTCAAAGGCTCTTTGTGTTACGAATCCTTGTGTAGGGGTTACTACTTCCATGGGATTTTTTTACCGTTTACAAGTGTCGGTGCGAATGCGAAGTAGTAAAGGATGTACGCAGCGTCGAGCAAAGGAATCCACTTCGTTAAAGCAGGCTCCTGCAAATGTTGCAAGGTTCGGCGATAAGTCCATACTACTACCACGATTCTCACCACATAAATGAATAATGTGATTACAATCATCCTTCCGCTCAAGAGCAATGCCAATGCCAGCAAGTAATGCCCGGCGTGGCTCGCAGCCAATGCGCCCAGCAATAACTGATGCATCGGGCGATAGCTCGTAGCGGTCGTGAGATGTCGTGATTTTTGGTAGTAGTAGCCTCTCCAGCTCACTTTTGGCTGGGAAAGGACAAATGCCTTTGGATTAAGTATTATTTTGGTATTAGAGTTGTTCGCAACAGCATTGACAAAGAGATCGTCGTCTCCTGATGCAATGTGGGTATGTTTGTGAAAGCCTCCCGCTTGATGGAATAAGGATTTGCGGTAAATCAAATTGCGCCCTACGCCCATATAAGGCATGCCTGCCAGTGCAAATGAAAAATATTGAATCGCGGTATAAATCGTTTCGAAACGTATAAAAAGATTCAAAAATCCTTGCTCCGCTTCGTAAGGACTATACCCTAAACCAATTTGAGTCTCGCCCCGGATATAGCTTTGCATGGTCGCCAGCCAATTTTTACTCGCTGGTTGACAATCCGCATCGCTTACCGCTATGATGTCAAATGACGCAGCTTTGATCCCTTCGCTCAAAGCCGACTTTTCCCTGGCAGGGAACTTTGATTTTTAATCAAGCGCAAATTCGGAAATTTTAATTGAAAATTCAAGACAACGTCGCAAGTTTTATCGGTAGAATGATCGTTTACGACAATTATTTCAAAGGAACGGTAGTTTTGACTTAGGAAATGGGGTAAATTTTTTAAAAGATTTTCCGCTTCGTTGCGTGCGCAAATGATGACCGAAACGGGAGCTTGTTCTTTATCAGACGATTCTATATCTCTATAAAATGCCAACTTGGAGAAGATGCCAAGCCAGAATAAAAGCTGCACAGCCGTAGCTGTGACGAAGAGCCAGAGGAGGATTTGGTGAAAGTCAAAATGTAAAACCGCAAAATGTAAAATGTAAAAGTTGCTTGGCATTAAGTTAAAGTTTGCAATCAAGACTCCTATTGGAGAATCAAACCGTTGTTTTGCTATCGAAAATAGCCAGTTTTTCTAATTCTTGCCCAATTGCTTGTCTTTTTTCTTGCAAAGTGGCTGAAGTCGCTCGATCCAGCATTTGGAATCGTAATCGCTGCCAAGTTTTTTTCATAAAAACCTGAAAATCAATTGCAAATAAACCTGTGATCGGCAAACTGAGCAAATACCACCAGGAAATCCTCGTTGAAAAAATGGCTTCTACTGCTTCGCTTTGCAGCCAATAAAATAATGGAAATGTAATAACGCCCAGCGAAATTTTAATCGTGGAAGTATAACCAATGTAAAGTCCTTTGCGTTGCACGAGCCACCAGGAGGCCAACTTTGGCAAAAACGCAGGTAAAAAATTATTTATATAGCCATATAAAAATACAGGAAACCCTGTAATAATAAGTAATAACTTCCACCAAAGACTTTTATCCAAAGCATTGGCAACAGCCTGGTCGCTGAGGCGATACTGATATAATGTTTTGAAATAGTCATTTAGTTCTTGTGCGAAATTATTATAAGATAATTCATTTTTTATATGCCAATTATGTAAAGATCCCAATAATTCTTTGCTCCGATAAAATTGCGTTTCCAGATCAACAGGCTGGCTATTTTGTAATATTTCCTCTAGTTTCTTTAACAATTCATCTTCGCTTTCATTTTTCGTATCAATCATCAATGGGCGCAAGCGTTCTTCTAATATTTTGGTGATTTCCCGCACCGCCTGAATTTGATCTTTTGCGTAAAGCTCTTGCCAATCGCGCACGTATAAAGGCTCGCCTATATTCATAAACAAATGGCTCCTAAACTCCGTAGGCGCACTGTAATTCAGCCCAATAGGTATAATTTTTAAGTCTAATTTATAATTATTTTTGCGCCCCGCGCTAAATGCAATCCTCGCCGTACCGGTCTTGAGCGGATGCAAATGCCGCTTCATCCAACTCGTGCCTTCCGCTGCAATGTAAAGCGTTCCGCCCTTTTCCATGTGTTGATCCGCGCGCGCAAAACTCGAAGCATTATTTACAGGTTTGCCATCTGTATCTAATAATCTTTCAACAGGGATGCAATAAAAAGTATTAAAAAACCAATTGCCAAATTTACTCCTGAAAAGCCCTGCATTCGCTAAAAAATAGAATTGCTCCCGCGAATAGGCAGCACAAACAAGCACGTCCATCAAGGTATTCTGATGATTGCTTACTACAATAGCCGGGCCTTTGAAGCGTAAGCGCTCTCGATTTTTTATTTTTGTATCGGGAAAGTAAGCCCAAAGCGCGACTTTTACAATAAGCTTAAAAAGTTGGTAAATAACTTGCATAAAGTCAGTTAAAAATTTTGGTTTGTCTTTAAATATTTTTTATTATGATTTAAAATTTAGTAAAAAATCTTTAATTAATTGATCAAATTGGTCACCCTCCTCAAAATGAAAACGCACCTGCACCCGCAGCGCAAATACAGGCAAATTATGCTCCATTAAAAACGGACGGTGCATTTCCAGACGCATCCTATCTTTTTCTGTCGTTAATATAATTTTTTTATCACTTTGCAGGCGCTCAAAAGTAGCTTTTATTTCATTCATATCATCTTGTGTAAAGAAATGATGATCTTCGTATTCCAAAATTGTTACAGATTCTACTTTTTCTTGTAAATAATCGGTTAAATATTCTGTCCTTGCAATCGCAGAAACAAGCTGCACATTCCAATCTGGTTGTAAATCAGCAATATAACGCGCATCAAAAATATAATAAGGTCGGCCATAATCATAATAAGAAAAAAAGACGCGTTGGTGCGGAAAAGGTTTAATTTCTTTTAGAATCCTTGTTTTTTCATTTTCATTTAGTTGGCTTGGGCATTTTGTTATAATTATTATATCGGCGCGACGATAGGCAGAACGCCATTCGCGCAAGCGCCCGGAGGGTAATAAAAAATCGCGTGTAAATAAATGATTATATTCAGTAAGTAAAATATTTAGTCCGGGTGTCACCGAGCGATGCTGGAAGGCGTCATCGAGCAGAACCACCTGTGTTTCCGGGGCATCCATGAGGATACGCGGAATACCAAAAGCCCGACTTTCAGAAACCGTGACTGTAATATCAGGAAATTTTCTTTTAAATTGTAAAGGTTCATCGCCTACTTGCTGCGCCGACATCTGTGGCTCTACGAGCAGATAACCTTGCGTTTTGCGGCCATAACCCCGACTCAATGTTGCTACATTTATATAATCTTTTAATAACCGGATTAAATATTCGATATGCGGGGTCTTGCCAGCGCCCCCGACCGAGAGATTCCCCACCGAAATTGTTGGAATATCAAATTTTACACTTTTCAGCAAATTTGCCCGATACGCGCCATCGCGCAGACTCACACCTAAGCCATAAAGTAGCGAAAATGGAATTAATAATATTTTACAAGAATATTTTGTACCATATCATAATTGTAAAGCCCGTCAGATTTTGGAAACCTGGCAGATCTGTCAAAAGTAGCTTTTTTTACAAAAAATCAAGCCTGCAAAATTGCATTGCCGATTGCACAATCTAAACAACGCTTTGAGTCGCAATATTGATTTTTCAATTGTAATAATGCTTGTGTTTGGGAAGCAGAAATTGCCGTCACTCCTAATTTATGCCAATTTTCAATGATATGATTATTTTCCGGCGGGAGTTGCTCAAGCAGTTGCAAAGCTTTATCCTGATAATGATCTTCGCTGCGCAATTTTCCATACAAAAATAAAAATGGAACGATTGTATTAATGATAAGTAAATGAATCGCGCTTTTGCCGAGTTTTTTTTGAGTTTTTTTAGATTCTTTATCAAAAATATAATGTGTGAGCCAATAATTTGATAGTTTGAGTTCAAACATATTTTCTAATTCTGCTATATCTTTTGCAGCCAGCATTTTACTAAATAAATGATTGGATTGAAAAATAAGCGTCGCAAATTGTGCGACCCGAATCGTGGGGAAGCTCGCCGGGCGCAGGCGCATGAATTTCCAGCTTTCGCCGAGGATAGGCGTCAAATTATATTTCTTTTGCAGAAAATTATATTCTTTTTTTAGTTGATTCGGATAATCATTTTCAAAACCGCTTTCTAAAAGCCCGGATTGCCCGAAAAGCAAGGCTTCCAACTGGTTTAAACTATTTTTATGTTTCAATAATGTGAGGAGTGGCGTGGATTTTGCCAGGAGTTCAAAGGGTTCGGCATTTACTTTCATGCCAAAATTTCGAGCCAGCATTTGGTAAAAAGTTTCCTCCCAGTTATTATTATTACATTTTAAAGTTTCGGAAATTATATTTGTTTTTTCTTCTATGCGTTCTACCAGTAAGCGCTCCAACCAAAGGTTTTTGGTCATTTCTTTTACCTGAAAAAAATGATACTGACAAGGAATCCAATATTCATTATGTAATAACTTTAAATAAGTGGATGAAAGTTTAGGTGGTACGAGGCTTTTCACTTCCAGGCAAGGAATGCGCTCGCCGCTGGCGCGTGCAATGACTTGGTCTTCCTCCAAAACGACGTGCAAAATTACATTATCATAAGCTTTATCTGTCTGATGACCGTGCGCCAGCCACTCTGAAGAACAAAGGTGCATTTCCACATTTCCAGCCCAAATGGTATCGCCGATGCGGAGGCGTGCATTGGTAAAATCGGGGCCGCTGTGCGGATTGTACGTTCCAAAGTGCAGTATTTCCAGGGATTCTCCCTCGGTTGTGTGCAAATCTCTCGCGTCTAAGCGCTTGGTACGCCAGAGGTAGTGTAAAAAGTCTTCGCGCATGAGGTGGGGTTTGTTTTTTTGTTATTTAGACGAAAGGAGTGGTAAGTGGTCACATTTACTATTTGCAACGTTCTTCGACAGATTGTTGGAAAGGAATATCGCGCACCAGGCGCCCGTAGGTGTCCTGATTATGATATGGATTTTTATCTGATGTAATATTTTGATAATAAAAATCGGCATAGCCATCAAGTCCTTTTTCTTCAAAAGCTAATTCCAGGATGCATGAAATGTATTTTTTATCTAATTCAGGGTGTAAATGAGTATGATGTTCTAAAACGCGCTGATGGTAGCGCTGTATTTGACGGTCGGTAGGTCGCTCAAAATTAATCTCGTTTATTTTGGGATGCGTATATGCGTATTTGACCAGGAATTCATCTCCGGGTTCAAGGGGCAAAGCGTGTGTCTTTGTATATTCACTTCGGTGTACCCGATGCTTGTACTGATTGCCATTGGCGACAAAAGAATAGGTTAAATATTCGCTGGATTCATTGAAAAAAACCTTGGCAATCGTAAGGTTGCTGGCTTTTGTAAGCAATTCGGTGCGTTGTGCTTTGGGTCGGATGATTTCGTTATAACGCCATACGGCTATTCCAATAATGATCATCGCCACAATGCCTACGCTCAGGAAAATGACTTTTCGGCGGTCTTGTTGTTCCTGCACCTTTCGTTCGCGGTTGCGTGGGGTGTCGGCTTGGCGATTGACGTCAAACCCATAATGAAATCCGCCATTTTGCCTTTCAATCTTGAGTTCGAGGAGATCATCTTCGATAAAAAAGGAATATTTCCAATTTTGCAGCACACTAAAATCAATGTAAATAACGCTCAGATTGCAATACACCATCAGATGCCCCGACTCCGCGCCGTGGTAGAGCCCTACTACGTATTGCTTGCCGGAAACGCTCGTGTATGCCCAGTTATGCTGCGCCAAGGGAGTAAAGATTGATAATTGACAATGGTTTATTGATAATCGTACGTAATCTTGATGATTTAACTCAAATTGTCACAAAAAGATACGGTAAAACCAGAAAAAAGCTTCACATGGGTATCATTTTAACATAACTTTGCTAATAATGGAGGTTATAAGTTTAGAGGTTTGGAAGTTGAAAGTCAAAAGCATCCAGAAACAAGAAACCAGCATCGGCTTATGTTTTACGAATTTAAAGGTTTTGCTCCTGTTGTTCATGAATCAGCATTTGTACATCCACAAGCGGTGGTGACAGGCAATGTGACCATCGGCAAGGATGTATATATCGGGCCGGGAGCGGCGATTCGTGGCGATTGGGGGGGAATTATTATCGAAGACGGTTGCAATGTGCAGGAAAATTGTACGATCCATATGTTTCCGGGGATAACGGTGCGCTTGATGGAAGCTGCGCATATTGGGCATGGAGCAATCATTCACGGTGCAACGATTGGTCGCAACGTATTGATAGGTATGAATTCTGTCATCATGGACAATGTAGAAATTGGCGATGAGTGCATTATCGGGGCGCTTACTTTTGTAAAAGCCCATGAGAAAATTCCACCGCGTAGTTTGGTGGCAGGCAATCCTGGTAAAATAATAAAAGAAGTGAGCGATGAAATGATCGCCTGGAAAACGCAGGGAACGAAGCTATATCAAGCTTTGCCAAAAGAATGTTTTGAAAGCCTTCGCGCTTGTGAACCTTTGCGGGAAGTACCCGCCAATCGTCCACAACAAGAAACCCTGTATCAGACTTGGAAGGAGATTCAAAACAAGGATGCCTGAACAAAAGCATCCTTGTTTTTCAACTAAATTATCTTTCAAGCTCCGCCATTTCTGGCTTGAGCGCTGTTTCATTAGCCTCTGGTAATTCTATATTGCGTTTAGAGGTTTTGCTTGACAAATAAGAATAAATCGCCGGAATCACATATAGCGTAAGGATAGTAGAAAAAATCAAGCCGCCAATCACTGCAACCCCCATCGAAACACGACTCTCCGAACCCGCGCCCAAAGCTAAAGCAATAGGCATGGTACCCAAAATAGTTGAAAGACTGGTCATCAAAATCGGGCGGAAGCGAGAAACAGCGGCCTCCTTGATCGCGTCCATTCGAGTAAGACCTTGTTCTTTCTTTTGATTGGCAAATTCTACAATCAAGATACCATTTTTCGCAACCAAACCTACCAACATGATAATACCAATCTGGCTGAAAACATTGAGGGTTTCACCGCCCCACCAAAGCGCCAAGACCGCACCGGCAACTGCAAGTGGCACAGTAAACATGATGATAAATGGATCTCTAAAACTTTCAAATTGCGCAGACAAAACCAGATAAATCAAGATCAATGCCAATGCAAATGCGAATACCAAACTGGACGAGCTCTCTTCATAATCCTTGGAAGGCCCTTTTAATGCTGTCGCAAAGGATTCATCCAATACCCGATCGCCAATGGCACGCATGGCTTCGATGCCATCGCCAATCGTTTTGCCTTTCGCCAAACCCGCAGAAATAGAAGCTGCAATAAAACGATTGTAGCGATAGAGGGCCGGCGGCGTCGATTGTTCTTCTAATGAGACGATGTTGTCCAATTGAACCATCTGACCTTCGCGGCTTCTTACATAAAGCGACCTTAAATCAATCGGAGCATCTCTGTCCTGGCGTTCCACTTGTCCGATGACTTGATATTGCTTTCCGTTCAGAATAAAGTAGCCGAAACGCTGACCACTCAAACCCATTTGAAGTGTTTGTGCTACATCTAATATGGAAACGCCAAGGTCTTGTGCTTTCTGACGATCAATATTGATGCGCAATTCCGGTTTATTGAATTTCAAATCCACATCGACAATAGAAAATGTTGGGTCTTTGCGAGCTTCATCCAAAAACTTCGGCACAATTTCTCTTAATTTATCAAAATTGGGAGCTTGAATCACAAATTGCACGGGAAGACCGCCTCTTCGATCACCGATGGTTGGATCTTGTGTGATGAATGCTCTTGCGCCAGTGAGTTTGCTCACTTCGGGCGACAAATCATCCAAAATTTGTTGCTGAGACCGCCCTCTTTCGTCGGGTTCCAATAGCATAATTGTAGCATTACCGCTATTTGTAGAAGAGCTACCGTATCCAGGCGCTGTATTCAAAATAACGCCTCTACGCTCCGGCACTTTTTCATCCACCAAGCTTGCAATTTCAAGCATGATCTTATCCATATATTCAAAAGTCGTGCCTTCCGGCGCGGTAGCATTCACGCGCAAGCGGCTACGATCCTCCAATGGCGCTACTTCTGAGGGAAGTTGAGTTCCCAGGAAATAAATCATTGCTCCGGCAATAACCATTACAATGAAGCCCATCCAACGTACTCTCAGGAAAGCATGAAGGGTGTTGCGGTACCCATTCGTAAGTCCAGTAAAAAATGGTTCTGTAAAACGATAAAACCAAGGATGTCGAGCACGGTTTTTCAGGATTTTAGAAGCTAGCATTGGGGTCATAGAAAGTGCCACAAAAGCTGAAATAATAACCGAACCTGCCACCACGATACCAAATTCGCGGAATAATCTTCCAGTCAAACCTTGCAAAAAAATAACTGGCATAAATACTGCTGCCAACGCAATGGTTGTGGCAATTACTGCAAAAAAGATTTCGCTTGAGCCTTTTACCGCTGCTTCGAGCGGCGTCATACCGGCTTCTACTTTGGTATAAATATTTTCAACCACCACAATAGCATCATCCACCACAAGACCAATAGCCAAAACGATACCCAGCAGCGTCAGTACATTAATGCTAAATCCGGCGATATACATGATAAAAAATGCTCCAATCAAGGAAACAGGAATTGCCACAACAGGGATAACCGTTGTGCGCCAGTCACGCAGGAAGAGGAAAATAATCAACACAACTAACCCAAAGGCGATATAAATCGTATCTTGTACTTCTGAAATAGAAGCTCGGATAAACTTTGTAGAATCAAACCCCATTTCGACACTCATATCCGAGGGCAAATCGCGCTCGATCTGCTTGATGCGGCGACTCAGTTCGTCTGAAATCTCAATATGATTTGAACCAGGTTGTGGAATGATTGCTACGCCTACCGTTGGGATGCCATCGCGTCGCAAAATGGAGCGCAAATTTTCCGGGCCCAATTCAGCATATCCTAAGTCTCGAAAACGCACAACTCTGCCTGCTTCTTCCCTGATAATCAGGTTATTAAATTCTTCAGGGGAATCCAACCGACCTTGAGTACGCACGGTAAGTTCCATGGTATTTCCCTCCACCGAACCCGACGGCAATTCAATATTTTCGCGTTGCAAGGCATTGCGAATATCAATTGGCGTCATTTGATAAGCTGCTAATTTTTCCGGATCAATCCACAAGCGCATCGCATAGCGTTTTTCACCCCAAATACGGATGGAACTTACACCATTGATCGTTTGTAGCCTTTCCTTAAAAAGACGATCTGCTACATCGCTCAATTCCAACAAATTGCGATTCTGGCTGCGAACACTCAAGAAAATAATAGGGAAAGCATCAGCATCTGATTTTGAAACCACTGGCGGATCAACGTCTTGCGGCAATCGCCCAACCGACTGCGATACCTTATCGCGCACATCATTGGCAGCATCTTCAAGGTTAACACTCAAATCAAATTCAATGGAAATATTGCTTCGCCCTTCACGGCTAGTGGAGGTGATCGAACGAATACCCGCGATACCATTCACCGATTCTTCAATCGGTTCGGTAATCTGTGATTCTATAATATCCGCATTTGCACCTACGTATCCTGTGGAAATACTAATAATTGGAGCATCAACACTCGGATACTCACGTACTCCCAAAAAATTCATAGCAATGATACCGAAGAGTACGATCACAATGGACATCACGGTGGCTAACACCGGACGCTTTATGCTCAAAGAAGAAATACCGCTCATAATTTTAGGCTTTAATTCAGAAAAGGCCGCAGCTTGTTAATTAATTGATTTTAGTAATTTCCACTGAAGCGCCAGGGCGTATTTGTAAAATCCCCGTTGTAATGACCGTATCACCATAATTTAATCCTTTTGTCACTTGGATTAAATCGGCTCTGCGAATACCTGTTTCAATATCAATTTGTTCAGCTTTTCCATTCTTATACACATACACTTTCTTGCCTTCCAATTCTGCTACAATCGCTTGGGTCGGAATCATGATAGCTTCGTTAAAATTGCGCAAATTCACTGTCACATTGACATAAGCGCCCGGCAAGATTTTGCCGCTGGGATTGGGTGCGGTAGCTTTCAATTTCAAGGTACGAGTCGTCGCATCAATATTCGGTTCTTTTGCTATCACCGTGGCACTGAATTCATCATTCGTACCATCCATTCGGAAAGTCACTTTTGTACCCTTATCCACATTTTGGCTGTAGCGTTCTGGCACTGCAAATTCAATATTAATAGGATTAGTGCTGACCAAACTTACAATTGGTGTGCCCGGCGACATATAGCTTCCTTCACTCACCTGCCGCAAGCCAAGCAAGCCATCAAAGGGCGATTTTATTGATCTTTTAGAAAGTTGCACATCAATTAAGCCCAATTCGGCATCCACTTGATCTGCTTCTGCACGCGCGATTTCGTATTCCTGTAAGCTCACGCCTTCCTTTTTGTATAAGCCTTCCAGACGTTCTGCAATTTTTTGCGTAAGCTGTTGCTGCACCAACAAGCGCTCGCGTTGAGCCTTTAGCTCGGCTATATCCAACTGTACAATTGCTGCGCCTTTTTTGATATAACTACCCTCTTTGAAAAGGATTTGAGTAATTTTGCCAGGCACTTCGCTTGTAATAACGACCTCCTCGTTTGGCACAGTTGACCCATTCACATAAATTACGTCATATAAAGAGCCTGCTTTGATCGTAACACCCTCTACCGGCGTCGGAGCATCTTCGCCAGGCCCACCGCGCATAGCCGCAGGACGGGCTGATCCTTCTTCAGATAATTGAGGCGTTTTATTTTTGCTAAAATAGCCTGTAGAATATAAATAAATAGCTCCTCCGAAAATGACAATCGAAAGAAAAATAGCTAAGTTTCTAATCAGTTTTTTACGCATATTGATAGTTTGAGAGAACTCCAAAATTAGGAATTAAAACTTGGTATAAGACAAGTAGTTCAACTACTAAAATCTTAAAAAATCGTTAAATCGCTGTTATTAAAACAATTCTTTTGTGTTTTTTGTACACAAACAAATTACAAAATCCTCCTTTAGACAATGCTTATTGCCCACATAATCCTATTCATGCCTTTTTTAATAAAAAACTCTATTAAAAGTTAAGATTGGCGAGATTCCTAGTGTTGAAGGAAAGGGAAAGAAAAATAAAACTAAAAAAAATAAGGCTACACTGGGATAAGGTGCAGCCTCACTGTTGGTAGCAATTATGCTACTTGGAAGGAAAACATGGTAATTTGGGGTTACCAGAGTGTTGTTTAGTGTTTTACGAACCGTTATTCTACTTTTTCTATACAAAGATAGTGTCAATCAATGCGTTAGAACATCCCCAAAATTGGGGTGATAATTAAATTTTTTACGTATTTAATAATATCAAAGTGAAAGATGAAGCATAAATCGCTTTCATATCGAAAAACAATAGAGGCAAATTTTTTTCTTTTTTTAACTTTGTGCGAATTTTTGATAACCCTTTCGCAAGCACAAGAAAAAGAATGCGTTAGCGATTTATGGTTGAAGCAGTTGCGATGGATTTGAAATCCCAAATAAATCTGGAAAAATTGCCCCAGCATATTGCAGTCATCATGGACGGCAACGGCCGTTGGGCAAAACAACACAACAAGCCACGCGTGTTTGGGCATCGCAATGGCGTACGCTCGGTGCGCGAAGTCACCGAAGCCGCAGCAGAGTTGGGAGTGCCTTATCTTACTTTGTATGCTTTTTCTACTGAAAACTGGAAACGACCATATACCGAAGTGAATGCTTTGATGGGTTTGCTGGTGGATACTTTGCATAAGGAAATTGAAACCTTGATGAAAAATAATATCCGGCTACAAGCGATTGGTGATCTTAGTAAATTGCCTTCTTCTACGCATCGCGCCTTGCTGGATGGAATCGAAAAAACGCGCCACAACACACGGATGACTTTAGTGCTGGCGCTTAATTATAGCGCTAAATGGGAAATTATTGAAGCGGCGCGCAAGTTGGCGCAGGAAGTGCAAGCCGATAAGCTTGATCCGAATGCTATTGATGAAAAAATATTTGCTAATGCCCTGAGTACCAGTGGTATGCCCGATCCCGAATTGCTCATTCGCACCAGCGGTGAAACACGCATCAGCAATTTTTTACTTTGGCAAATCGCTTATGCCGAATTATATTTTACGCCCGTTTTTTGGCCCGATTTCCGAAAGGAAAACTTGTACGAAGCGATTATCGATTACCAGCAGCGCGAGCGTCGCTTTGGCAAAATCAGTGAACAGCTTGCAAAATGAAATACAACCTTTTGCTAGACAGGAAACTCTTTTGAATGATTATTTAAAACCGCCCGGCAACACTTCTGATCTTTGTTCGTTTGCTCATTGATTAGATACCGTAAGTGTTGATTAACAATTGAATAGAGGAATGAGATACATACATTACTTACAGCTTGTTTTTTTGATCCTAATCGCCCCGATTGTTGCAGTCGCTCAAACGACCGACAGTATTCCTGAAGTTTTTGATTATTCCAATCCGAAAGATTATGAAATCGGCGGACTCAAGGTAATCGGCGCCGATTTTAGTGACGATAATGCCATTCTGAGCATCGCCGGCTTGCAAGTGGGTGACAAAGTACGCATTCCTGGCCCCGAAATCCCCAAGGCCATTAAGGCGCTGTGGAAACTGCGTTTGTTCACGAATGTGCAAATTGTGCAGGAAAAAATCATTGGTGATGTCATTTTCCTCGAAATCATTGTACAAGAGCGCCCGCGCCTTACGCAATACACTTATCGGAACATCAAGAAAACTTATCATGATGATTTGAATGAGCAGGTCAACAAACACATCCTGAAAGGTGGAATCGTGACCGAAAACGTGAAAGTGAACGCCCAAAAAGAAATCGAAAAATTCTTTATCGATAAAGGTTATCTCGATGCCTCTGTAAATGTAGAAGAACAAGCAGACTCCGCTCGCATCAACGCTGTCATCCTGGTCTTCGATTTGGATCGCGGTGAGCGTATAAAAATTGAAGATATTCAAATAACTGGAAATGAAGAAGTTAAAGATAAGCCATTACTCAAGCAATTGAAAGAAACCAAAGAAAAAAAGCGGCTTTTCGCATCCTCTAAGTTTATCAAGAAAGAATTTGATGAGGATAAAAAGAAGCTGATTGCTTATTATAATAAATTGGGTTATCGCGACGCCCGAATTCTTGGTGATAGTATTTGGCGGAATGCGGATGGAGAGTTGGTTCTGCAACTTAAAGTGAAAGAAGGAAATCAATACTATTTCCGGGATATTGCATGGAAAGGGAATTCCATTTACGATAGTCAAACACTGACTGATGTACTCGGCATCAAAAAAGGCGATGTATATAATCAAGAATTATTGCAAACACGCCTTCAATTTAGCCAGGATAGCCGCGATGTTAGTTCATTATATATGGACAATGGTTACTTGTTCTTTCAAGTAGAACCGATCGAGGTAGCCGTCGCTGAAGATTCAATTGATTTGGAACTCCGCATTTTTGAAGGGCCGCAAGCTACTATTGATAATGTGGGCATAACTGGTAATGACCGTACCCACGAACATGTAGTTCGACGAGAATTGCGCACTTTGCCGAGTGAAAAGTTCAGTCGTTCCGACATTATTCGTTCCCAAAGAGAAATTGTGAATCTGGGTTATTTCAACCCGGAAACGTTGAATATAAATACCCCCGTGAATCCTGACCGAGGTACGGTAGATATTGATTATATCGTAGAAGAAAAACCTTCTGATCAGTTGGAGCTTTCTGCTGGTTGGGGCGGCGCTTCAAGAGTAATTGGTACGTTAGGGGTTGCTTTCAATAATTTCTCTTTGCGCAATATTCTCAACCGCGAAGCCTGGCATCCGCTCCCACAGGGCGATGGGCAGCGCCTTTCGCTACGGGCACAAACCAATGGTGACTTTTACCAATCTTATAATATGTCTTTCACAGAGCCCTGGCTCGGTGGCAGAAAGGCTAATTCCTTTACGGTAGCGGCTTTTTACAATCGCTTTGCTTTTGGTAGAAGAAACACAGATGACTATCAGAGTTTCAATATTATACAAGGCTCGGTGAGTTTTGGTACACGTTTGAAATGGCCGGATGACAACTTTGTGGCGACCACTGCCATTAATATTCAGACATTGAATCTTAATAACTGGGGCCGCGGTCTGTTCCGCAGTGACGATGGTGAATTGGTGAGTGAAGGAAGCTACAATAACTTTAGCATTCGCCAGACTTTTGCGCGTTCAACTGTAAACGACCCGATTTTCCCACGCGATGGTTCGCGTATCTCTTTAACAGTGCAGCTTACGCCGCCATATTCGTTATTTAACGGCAAGGATTTCAGCGATGCTTCCGCTTCTGAAAAATTCAGATATTTGGAATACCACAAATGGCGTTTCGATGCAGAATGGTACACCCCGGTAGCTGGCAAGTTGACGCTGAAAACATCTGCAAAATTGGGTATCCTGGGCTATTATAATTCCGAAATAGGCACATCGCCGTTTGAGCGCTTCCAAGTAGGTGGTGACGGTATTAATAATCAGCAATTTGGCTTTGCGGGGGTGGACATTATTTCTTCCCGTGGCTATGAAATTGATGACTTTGAAGCCAATCGAGATCGAAGTGGCGGGAATTCAGCAACACCTGCTTTCGCAAAATACACGCTCGAACTGCGTTATCCGATTTCGCTCAATCCAAGCTCGACTATCTATGTACACAGCTTCTTACAAGGTGCAAATGTTTGGCGGGAATTACGCGACATCAATCCTTTCGACATCAAGCGCTCAGCGGGCTTTGGCGTAAGAGTGTTCTTGCCGATGTTCGGGGTATTGGGCTTTGACTTTGGCTGGGGCTTTGATAAGGCATTGAATACGGACGGTAAGCGCACAGATTTCAATATCGTACTAGGCTTTGAACCAGAATAAGAATTGAAACTTAGGAATGAGGATTGACTTTAAACAATCAATCCTCATTCCTAATTATATAAATCTTTCTAAATGATAGCCTACCACCGTCCGTAAAGTAGCTAAAGCCAAGGTTTTTGCTTCATCTTCTTTGAATCCTTTGTCAATAAAAAAGTCTTCTAAGCGAACTTGCGATTGGAAATAAGCGGCCTTAAATGCAGTCAAAGTGCGTTGATTCAAAGGATCACGCGTTGCCCAACCGTTTAAGCCTCCAAAAAGCTTATCGTTCCAAGCTTGCAGGTCTTTAGCAACATCTGTATCCAATTGTTCTGGTGCAAGATAAAGCATCGCTCGCAAGGAAGCTCCCTGTGCAATTTGCTTTTGATCCAATTTTTTATCAGGATTCAAATCTGCAGCAATGGCGTGCGCTACACTCAATTCTTCCCAGCTTAGGAATTGATCGCAAGCTTGTAATAAGAAATTAGGCGTCGCCACACTTGCATAACGCTCAAACACGCGTTGCATCTCGCGCGGGTGGCGCTGAAACAACCAACATGGTGCGGCGATTTCGTTGCCTGGTGCGCTGTGAATGTACTGCAAATGCAGGAGGAGTTGTTCCAAATTATCATAAGCATAAGTCGCCTGATAATCAAAAGGTGGCGGTGAAGTTGACTTTTTTCCTGAGAATGCTTCTCGGTTCGCCGTATTCATCAAAATATTTACTTCGTTGCTACGTCCGATAGAATTGTACAATAAATAAGCCCGATACGCTTTGGCAACAGGCGTGTTAGAATTTTCGATTACTCTTGGTGCATTTGGGTCGGTTGGCAAATTATTAATGGCATCTTGCAAGCGATTGCCAGTAGTTGTAGTGCCACTAACATCTATATGCTGCGCTAGCACGATATACTTTTGCAATTCCCGATTGTTGTCCTTCATCGTCTGATACGCGCTGGCTGTGCCGTCACCGTAATACCCGTCAAGACTACTTTTGTAATGCCCTTCTGCTTTTAGTACTTTTTGCAATTCAAGTACAGAGCGGCGTTTGATATTAGAACGAATGCGCGGCATGGCTGGCTGAGAAACAGTACGCGCCACTGCACCAGTGGGCGTTTTGGGCGTCAAATCTGGATTAACCGTTGGTTGATCGTAGGATCCAGGTATGTTTACAATCTGAGGCTGACCTAATTCCAATGGAATCAATGGTTTCTTGAGTCCTGTTTCAAACTCAGTTATTTTGGTCAGAAATACGGTGTTGACCGATTTTACAAAAGCATCGCTAAAGCCCGCTTGCCGAATCAAATTCAGTTGTTGCTTGGCAATATCCAAATTTTGATAAAATCCTGTTACAATTTTGATCGAACTGCCGTTCAGAATGGCATAAATATCGCCTATTTTGGTATAGCTTTCCCAATCGATCGGCTGAGTCGTGGTCTTCGTTGCCAACTGTATAATCAATACTTCTTGTCCTTCTGAAGGTACTTTTTCTTGCACAAAAGCATTGGCATAACCCTTGCCTTTTACTTGCGCCAAGGCCCTTTCGGCGGCTTCGCGGGTTTCGTATCCTCCCACAAACACAAGGTTGAGGTTTGCCTGTGTCGGGATGGCATGAATAAATCCAATCGGCTGTACCGCCTCAAAATCACTGCGTTTGGCTTCGAGGAATGTGCCGACCTGCACCGTGTAATAGTTTTGCGCCATCGTGGAAACAAGATTCCAGCTTAGCATCAACAGCAACAAAAGGGGCAGTTTTTTCATTCGATTTGAATTTTTTGCATTAAACGTAAATATAAGCAAAAATGATGTGCTTATTTCACTCTTTTGATGAAAACTTGTCAGAAAGTCACTGGTTTTGCAGGACTTTAAAACTAGTTTAACATTTTTCTGTTCTTATAAAAAAGTAATAAAAATATAATGGATGCGAAAAATCTAATAAAAGAATATAGTAATGGCGAAGTGACGATTGTCTGGAAATCAGCACTTTGCGAACATAGCGCCAACTGTGTACGCGGCTTACCAGAGGTATTTGATGTAAAGGCCAGCCCCTGGATTAATGCTCAGGGTGCGACCACCGAACAAATCATCGCACAAGTGAACAAATGCCCTTCTGGCGCGCTTTCCTTTTATATGAATGAAGAAAAATCAGAATGAATTAGTGCCTAATTACCATCAATTTAAATTATTTAATTCAGAAATAATATGTATTCCTACGATACGCTCTCCCAAGCTTTAAATGATCTTCAAAAGCGAGGTTTTACCGAAGATTTTAACTTGCTCGAAAACTGTCTTTCTTGCAAAGGCAATGCTTATCACCCTGCCCAATTCAATGTTTTGGAAGTATATCGATTTGAAGGAATGACCAATCCTGACGATAGTTCTGTGCTGTATGCCATCGAAACCGAAGATGGATTGAAGGGAACTCTGGTAGATGCTTATGGCGTTTATGCGGATTCGCTCTCGCCTGAAATATTAGAAAAACTTAATATTATTGGACATTAATGTGCTGCCAAATTGACAGCCAAACTTATTTGGAATAAAGTTTGTTTATATTTCAATGTTTAAACTTTAAATCAATAAAACCATGATTTCCAGAAGCATAGCACATATATTGAAAGGTGAAACCCTGAGCGTCGGAAAAATCGAAGTCAAACAACCCTTGCCAACTACGCGAGTGGATCAGATCAGCCCGTTTTTGTTATTGCACCATTTTGGGCCTGCTTCGGCTGAGCCAGGCGAAGACCCGCTGGGCTTAGGTGCACATCCGCACCGAGGATTTGAGCCGGTTACATTTTTGTACAGCGGCGGCATTCGACATAAAGATAGTAGAGGTAACGAGGGCATTCTCACAGGTGGCGATGTGCAATGGATGACCGCCGGGATGGGCATCATTCATAGCGAAATGGCTTCCAAAGCTTTTTTAGAAACGGGTGGCGTCATAGAAGGCATACAACTTTGGGTGAATTTGCCGCAGCGCTATAAAATGGTACACCCTCGTTATCAAGACATTAAACATAGTGAAATGCCTGTTATATTGGAAGATAATGACAAGGTAAAGCTGACGCTTGTAGCAGGTGATTTTCGCGGAGCAAAAGGCCCTGCCCAAACATTCACGCCGATTTTGGCGATCAAAGCTGATTTAAAAGCCGGAGGCAAAACTTTCGTTGAAATTCCTGAACATTTTAATGCTTTAGCTTATATTTTAAGTGGTGAAATTCAAGTTAGTAGCGGCTTCAATTATAAAAGTGAAACACTCTTACATTTCAAAAATGATGGCGAAGGTTTTCATTTGCAAGCCAATAAAGATAGTCAGGTTCTGATCCTGGCAGGCGAACCGATTGATGAACCCGTAACGCAATGGGGGCCTTTTGTAATGAACACGCAAACCGAAATCATGCAGGCGATGCGCGATTATCAGATGGGCAAAATGGGCGTTTACGTGGATTAATGCCAATAAAATCGGAAGCAAGGTTTAGAAAAATTTCTCATAACCTAAGCCTTGCTCCTGTCCAGATTGCGATAGAATTGATCTATTTTAGCAATATTTAAACCTTTGTTTTTTAACTTCTTCTCGTTTTATCGGTTTTAATCAAAGGAAATGCATACAAGCCGATGAAAAAATACTATTTCCTGCTTTTAGTTTTGCCCGTTTTCTGGAATACCCAGCTTGGTATGGGCGCAAGGGATGTCATTGATCGCATGACCAACACCCATGGGGATTTGAAGAAATGGCGACAATCACCTAGCATTCAATTCAAAACGCATATTTCTTTCGCTTCAAGCGATTGGCCAGATTACCATGAAAAAGTCACCGTACATCCTATCAGCCGTCAGGCTTATGTTGATTTTATCGCGCTAGATGGCAATAAAATAGAAGGTCAGATCGCTTACACCGGCGAGAAAGCCTGGGCGCTTGGTAAACGTACTGGATTCGCAGCGATGCCGCCGCGATTGACCGCCTGGCGCAATTTTTTTCTTTTCAACATTCCTTTTATCGTCTATGATGCCGGAGTCCATATTAAAAATGAGGGCACAGGAAACCTGCCGGGCAGCAGTCAAAATTATCTGCGCTTGCGAATGACCTTTGATGCAGGCGTTGGTGATACACCCAAAGATTATTATACGTTATACCTTCATCCAGAACATTTTAGACTCGAAGCCGCTGAATACATTATGACTTATCCAAATATGACACAAAAGACGCCGCATTTATTGGTTTTTAATGGCTATACCCAGGTAAATGGTTTTACCGTGCCAACGGGTTATCATTTGTACAATAAATCTGATATGAAACGCTTGCATACCGCCGAAATCAGTGATTGGCGTTTTGATATAAAATTTGACGAAAAACGAATGATCATGCCTCGATACGCAGAATTGGACAGGAGTAAATCAAATTAAACCATTGATTATCAATTTTTTAAAATCTAAATAAATTAAGATTCTGTTAATAGTGAAACAAAATTGCCGCTTCGCGCATTATTTTATTTGTTAAAACGAGCAATTTATGACGAAATCATTCATGATCGAATTTGACCTTCCCGAAGAGCCAACAGAAGAATTTTTCTCTTTGATCCCACGCCAGCGCTACGCCATCAATAATCTCATGGCGGATGGCAAGATCAAATCCTATTCATTGGCGATTGATCGCTCCCGTTTGTGGGTCATCGCGGAAGCCGTTTCAGAGTTTGAAATAATGGAAATCATCAACGATATGCCACTCAGCTCTTACATGACGCCAACCATATCCGAATTGCTATTTCACAATACTGCTGAAGCTCTCGTGCCTTTTTCATTGAATTAATACGCTTTTTATATAAAAAGGCTAATTTCGCTGCGTTTTTAAAACGCAAATCCACATTTATTATGAAAAAAAGGATTGCCTTGGACATGGACGAAGTCATCGCCGATGTAGGCCCAAAGTTTTTGGATTTGTACGAACAGGAATATGGCATTCGACTGAACAAAGAAGATTACTGGGGCAAAAAGATTTACCAAATCAATGGCGCCGATCATATCCGTAATTTTCTTTTCGATAAAGGCTTTTTTGCAGACCTGCCGGTAATGCCTGGTAGTCAGGAAATTGTGAGAGAATTGATGGAACATTATGAAATTTTTATCACCACGGCCGCTATGGAATTCCGCGCATCGCTCGAAGATAAATACGATTGGTTAAAGCGTCATTTCCCTTTTATCCATTGGAAAAACTTCGTTTTTTGTGGCGACAAAAGCGTCATTGCTGCCGATTATATGATCGACGATCATGTGTTCAACCTGCAAACCTTTCAAGGTATAGGGCTACTCTACACTGCTTCACACAACATTCACGAAACCAATTTTATACGTGTAAATAATTGGGAAGAAATTCGTACATTTTTCCGACAAGAATTGGAGCAGGGAAAATAGGCGAAGCCTTGATTGTCTAAACACAAGATTTATCGGGACACTGTTATCAAACACATGAGCCATTTCCGAGAAAGCATTAAAAAGACCGGGGTTTTGTTTGCAAAGTTTGCTGTCGCAGGCGCTTTGGCATCCTTGGTCAATTATGCCGTTTTTAATATAATGGTTTATTGGGTCTTTGCAATAGACCCTTCTGTTGCACTGTCAGCTACTGAAAAAACAAGGATTATAATCTCCGAAATGATTGCCTATGCAAGTGGCATTTTGTTCAATTTTACATTGCATAAGCGATTTATTTTTGAGACGAAACGATCGGCAAATGCAACGATAGCCTTGTACATTCTGGTGTCGCTGGTCGGTATGGCCTTGAGCGCTGGATTGACTTATCTGTTTGTACAAATTCCGTTCTTCGCCGCCTATCCTTATATTATGAAAATCTTTACAATGGGATTGGTATTTATTTATAACTTTTTTTCCAAACGATTTGCCTTTGAAAGGCGCTTTTTTTCTACCGAATAAAACATATTTAGTCCGTTATGATAAAGAAATTATATTCACTAAATGTTTTTCTTTTATTCTTTATAATATTTGGGTACAGCCAGGAAGCGCTTAACCTGCAGCAGGCAATCGAAATCGGCTTGAAAAATAATTATCAAATTCAAATCGCCGAACGCAATCTCGAAATCGCCCAAAACAGCAACGATTGGAGCATCGCCGGGCGCTACCCGAATATCAACGCTACGCTCAACTGGAACAATAACTTCGTCAAATCGAATAACCCCGCCAGCTTTTTCCCGGAGAATACTTCGCTGAGTTCAGGGATTGTGCCTGGCGCTGAATTGACCTGGACGCTTTATAATGGTTCGCGCATTCGCCTGAGCAAGCAACAACTCGAACAATTGCAGCAAATTGCACAGGGAAACGTGCAAATTGGTGTAGAAAATACCATTCAAAATATTATTCTGGCTTACTATCAGGCGCTGGTGCAACAAGAACAACTGCGCTTGCGCGAAGAAGTGCTCAATCTCTCCCGCGATCGGCTTGAGTATGCGCGGGTACGCGTGGAATTTGGGCAGGCTGCCTCTTTTGACGTATTGCAATCCCAGGATGCTTATTTAAATGACTCCACCAGTTTTCTGATTCAAAAAAATACTTTTGAAAATGCGATTCGCAATCTCAATAACGCGATGGGCGTGGATGCATTAGGAACAACATATCAACTTACAGACCAGTTGCAGTTTGCAGTGGAGGATTACACTTTGGAAGATTTAAAAAATCGAATGTTAGTGAGCAATCGCGTTTTGCAAAATCTCTTTGTAACCCGCGAAATTGCTGCCATTGGCACAAGAATTCAGGAGACGGCTCAGAAGCCACAAGTGAACCTTCGACTGGGCGTCACCGATAATATCAACTACAATATTATTTCCAGGCAAGTCAATATTTCCGGGGAAGAGCGCGACTTTAGCAATGTACGTACCAATGCCCTCAACACGACCCTCGGCGTTTCTTTGGTATATAATGTTTTTGACTGGGGCGTTCGCAAACGCAATATTCAGAATGCCAGAATCCAGGAAATTACTGCCCAACTCAATATCGAAGATCAAAAACGCAATTTGAATGGGCAATTAGAAACAACCTACGCCACATTCAACAACCAGCGCCAGCTCGTGGAAGTGACTAATCAATTGGTAACCAACGCTCAGCGCAGCCTTACGATAGCCGGAGATCGTTTTGAAGCTGGTTTGATCAATGTTTTTGATTATCGCGTGGTGCAACTATCTTACATCAGCGCGGTGCAATCGCGTCTGAATGCCATCTATAATTTGAAAACAACCGAAACAGATTTGATTAGATTGGTAGGCGGATTAGTTAGGTAACAGATTGGTAACCAAAAAATTGTAATTTATTATTTATCTTCATTTGTTCTTGCCATTTGCAAGGTCGATTCTATTTTTTGCTTGATTCCAATGAGGCTATCCCGGGATTTGCGTTGCTGCGACAATGTTTTTGGATTCTTCAGATATTTTTCTTTCCAGAAAACGTAACTCGATTCGATTGCTTCTACTTGTTTTACAAAGTCTATTTCTTTTGATGTCAGTGCCCTGCCCTGCACATTAATGCTATTTTTTATCTGTATTAATTGCTCAAAATCAGGCTTTATCACTTTTTGAATTATCAAAATTTGTTCTTGAAGTTCCTCCGCTTCCAGCGCTTTCCTGGAAGTTCCACAGGCCATTAGAATCGTAAGGATGATAACAAAACTATATCGCATATTCAAGAAATTAAGCCACGCATTGCTCGCATTTGCCAGTGACGACAAGGTGCGTACTCGCTACCTGAAACCCGGCAGGGGCGGTGATTGTAGGCGCTTCGACTTCGTCCAAACAGTAAGTTTTGCCACAGTCATCGCAATGAAAATGCGCATGATGATCAAAATGCTCGTGCTCGTCGCAGCCGCTGTTGCAAAGCGCGTATTTGGGCTTATCACTTCCATCTATTGCTTTGTGAATCAATCCTTTATCTTCAAATGTTTTCAGCGTTCGATACAAAGTAATCCGATCCACTTGCTCGAAATGGCTTTCAATATCGCTATGCGCCAAGGCTTCTTTCGCCTTTAGAAAAATATCCAACACTTGATTTCTGACCGTCGTTTTGCGCAAGCTATGCGCTTCCAATAATTGTTCAATGCTTCTGTTCATACCCTCCTGGAATTTTTTGCAAAAATAGGACTTTCCTGTCAGGAACGCCAATTGGAATAAAAGTCATCCAAATCCTTGTCTAAATTTTAACACCATTAACAGCATAAAGTTACAGTTTTATGCAACAGAGTTGCAATTTTTTATTATTTTTGCAACAATGATTCAAATAGCGGTGTTGATTTAATGCTATGAAAGGAATTTTGAGCTTGATTTGGTTATTATTTGCAGTATCCTCTGTGTCCACGCTTGCGCAGGGGCAAAACTGTACTTTATCTATCAGTGGCAAAGTGCTCAATGCCAAGACGGGAGCGCCAATGGCATTCGCTAACGTAGCAATTAAAGGAATCAATATCGGTGCGGTAGCCGATGAAAATGGCCGCTACAAAATTGAAAACTTATGCGAAGGCGAATACACCGTTGTGTGTACGCGCATAGGTTGCGATCATTTAGAGCATACCCTTCATCTGCAAAGCAGTATTGTCAAGGATTTTGAATTGATCGAAGAATCTATCCTTTTGAAAGATGTATTGGTGACAGGCGAAGCGATACAATTGCAAAACACCCAGGCAACGAATGAGCTTTCAGGAGCAGCATTAGCTGCCACGCAAGGTTTGCCGCTGGGCGAATCTTTAAAAAAATTACCAGGCGTAACCACCTTAAATACAGGCGCTTCGATTGTTAAACCTGTGATTCAGGGTTTGCACAGCAGCCGAATCCTCATTTTAAATAATGGCGTTCGGCAGGAAGGACAGCAGTGGGGCTCAGAGCACGCTCCTGAAATTGACCCGTTTATCGCGGATAAGGTCAACGTAATTAAAGGTGCTTCTGGCGTGCGCTATGGCGCAGATGCGATCGGTGGTGTGATTTTGGTAGAACCAAGAGCATTGCCAACGCAAAAAGGAATCGGTGGAGAGTTCAATCTTCAGGGATTTAGCAATGGGCGAACGGGCGTCGCTTCTGGAATGTTGCAAGGTAATCTGGGAGGAAAACTGCCTTTAAGCGGGCGCATTCAGGGTACTTTGAAAAAAGGCGGCAATTTACAAACACCTAATTATTTTTAGAAAATACTGGGGTGCAAGAATATAATTTTTCCTGGGCAACAGGATTGAAACGAGATAAATTCGATGTAGAAGCCTTTTATTCAAGGTTTTATACAAAATTAGGCATTTTCAGAGGATCGCATATTGGCAACCTGACCGACTTACAAAATGCCATTGAACGAGAGCGACCACTCGACGACGGCGAATTTTCTTACGAAATCGGCAGGCCGCAGCAGCGCATTTCGCATGAACTGTTCAAGTTGAGTTCTTCTTTGCAAACGGGTGAGATTGGAAAATTAAACTTCCAATATGCCCGCCAATTCAATCGCCGCCAGGAGTTTGACGCGCACAAGCAATTTAATGAACTTTCGGAAGAAATTACGATGCCAAGCATTGAATTTGAGCTTACTACGCATACAGCCGATTTAATATGGGAACACAAGCCTTTTCTGAATCTTCGCGGAGATTTTGGTGTCGATTTTATGTATCAAAAAAATACGACCGACAGGGGTGCTTTAATTCCGAATTACGATAGTTATAACGCAAGTGCTTTCTGGATCGAGCGTTGGAAAAATTATCCATTTCCGTTGGAGTTGGAAGCAGGCATTCGGTATGATTATCGCTGGATGTCGGTGGGGCAGCAAGGGCGCGACACGATTGGGCAAGACCTTGACTTTAGCAATGTTTCCGGCACTTTCGGCGCGATTTATAAGCTTCCGAAGTTGGTGATTTTAAGATTGAATATGGGTACGGCCTGGCGCGCGCCGAATGTAAGCGAATTATATAGTGATGGGGTGCATCATGGTTCTGCTTCTTATGAAAAAGGCGATCCGAATTTAAAGACTGAAAGAGCAATAAATACAAGCCTTACGGCGGAATTGGATAATAAAAAGAATTTTAATATCAGCTTAAATTTATATTATAATAATATTCAAGATTTTATTTATTTGAATCCGCGCGAACAGCCACAATTGACCATTCGCGGCGCGTTTCCGGCATTCGATTACCGTCAGGCGGATGCGAGAATTATGGGATTGGATTGGGGATTGGATTATGAGTTTATCCCGGATTGGACAATAGAATCGGGCATTTCGCTACTTCGTTCCTGGAATCGAACATTGGATGATTATTTAGTTTTTATGCCGGCTGATCGTTTTCAGCATGGATTGAAATATAGTTTTAACAATAAAAACACGAACAAAGAAGCGCCTTTTATTCGCTTCACGATGACGAATGTTTTGAAGCAAAATCGTGTGCCCGCAGATACCGACTACGCCCCCGCGCCGTCGGGCTACACGCGATTTGATCTGGAGGCCGGGGCTACTTTTTATTTGAAAAAACAGCCTATTGAAGCGGGTTTGAGCATTTTGAATGTATTCGATGAAAGTTATCGGGAATATTTAAATCGCTTTCGATATTTCACGGATGAACTCGGTAGAAATATTTCATTACGTATAAAGATTCCATTTGGAGTGAAGTAATATCTAATTAAATATCAATTATTTAAATTTTAAATTTTTCAACAACATGAAGATCAAGCATCTCAAGTTGCAGGCTATGCTTTTTGTCTTTTTGCCAGCTTTTATTTTCATAACAGGCTGCGATAAAGACGATGATAATGGCCGGATAACGAGCAGGAATTAATTACAAGCATTATTCTGACCTTCGCGCCCACGGGTGGCGGTGTCCCTATTGTAGCTAGTGCTAAAGACCTTGATGGTGATGGTGGCAATCCTCCGGTTATACAAAACATTGAATTAGATGCTAATACAGATTACGCTTTATCTGTATCTTTTCTGGATGAATCAAAAAATCCTGTAGAGAATATCACCGAAGAAGTAGAAGAAGAAAATGCGGAGCATCTTGTTTGTTTAGTTGGCTCCGGCGCAATGCCAAGTCCCACCATCCAGGATATGGATGAGAATGGAAAACCACTGGGTTTGGTAAGCACCTTAAAAACAGGAGCAGCAGGGAATGGCACTTTGAAAATAAGCCTCAAACACGAGCCGGATAAAGATGCTGCAAATGCTTGTAATACAGGCGAAACCGATGCCGAGCAAACGTTTAATGTAGTTATAAAATAGTAAGTAAGTAAGTGCTTGTTCTAAAATAACTATAACTTTTATTTAGAATAAGCTACTGATCTTTAATGTTTTGCAAAATGGTCAATGGTTTGCCAAAGGCATCCCAATGGGAAATTATCAATGATCAATTGCTTAAAACACCCGATGAATTGGAACAATTAAATAAGAATCTCGACTTTAAAATGGTAATGGCTTAAGGGGAGAGAACACACTGTCCACATTCCGCACAATCATTGTATCAAAAGCGAACAGTATTTTATTGATAATCGATGATTGATTGTTGATTATGAAGTAATTATGAATTTGGCACGATGTTATTGTTCGTTCCGATGGGGAAGGTATGCTTATCACGAATGCCCTAAGAGGCGATCGCGCAGATTTGATTTCATCCGACTTAAAATATAATATTATGCTGCAGAATTACTTTAAAATTGCTTTCCGCAATATCACCAAGCGCCGTGCTTACAGCCTTTTGAATGTGGCGGGACTCGCCATTGGCATGATTTGTTGCTTGCTGTTATTACAATATGTAAATTATGAGTTTAGTTATGATGGTTTTCATAAAAAAGCAGATCATATTTATCGCTTACAATTAAATTCTTATCAAGATGGTAAGCTGGCTTGGGAATCGGCAACGTCGTATCCTGCCATTGTGCCTACGATGATTAAAGATTTCCCCGAAGTGGTGAATGGCTGCCGCCTGATCGATGCCGAGGGTGTTTTTGTGAATACGCAAAACAATACTTTTTTCGAAGAGAAGAAAGGGTATTTTGCAGACCCTGCCTTCTTGCAAATGTTTGATTTACAACTGACTAAAGGCGATCCGGCTACGGCGCTGAATGATGTGGATGCAATGATTGTGTCGGAAACTTTTGCCCAAAAGTATTTTGGTGCGGAAGACCCTATTGATAAGACGCTTGTGCTGCGCAATTTCGCAGGCGACCGACCGATAAAGATTAGTGGCATTTTTAAGGATTATCCTGCCAATTCGCATTTAATAGTTGATTATTTAATTTCCTGGAATACATTCAAAAGCCTGGTAGCTCAAGCAGATCCAGAAAACCCCGACGCGCTCGAAACAAGTTGGGGTTGGTATGATTTTTACAGTTTCATCGAAGTGAAGCCGGGTACAAATTTGCAAGCATTGCAGGCGAAATTTCCTGCCATGTGGGAGCAGTACAATAAGGATTGGATTATCCCCGGTACGCGCTGGAATGAGCTGGAATTGCAACCTCTGAAAGAAATTTATTTGTATTCCAATATCAATCAGGAAGCCGAAGTGAATGGTAATGGCAAGGCCGTATCGTTTTTGCTCCTCATTGCTTTTGCGATTCTCGGCATTGCTTGGGTCAATTATATCAATCTCGCTACGGCTCGTGCCATCGAACGCTCGCAAGAGGTAGGCGTACGCAAAACCCTGGGGGCTATGCGCGGTCAGTTGATCGGTCAATTTTTGATGGAATCCTTCCTGCTCAATGGCGCTGCGTTTGTGCTGGCTTTGGGTGCGGTGGTATCGTTGATGCCTGCTTTGCAGCAGTTTACGGGCAAGGAAATTGGCATGGATTTATTCCAACAGCCGAGTTTTTGGTTGGGCACGGTAGCAGTTTTCTTGTTGGGGACATTAATTGCAGGCTTGTATCCGGCATTTGTATTGTCTTCTTTCAAGCCTATCACCGCTATGCGCAATGAAAAAGCCAGCGCTGGCGGCGGACAGTTGCTGCGCAAGGGTTTGGTGGTTGCGCAGTTCGTAGCGTCTATCGTGCTGATTGTGGGTACGATTATCATTTCGCAGCAATTGGATTATATGCGGAATCAGGATTTGGGTGCAAATATCGAGCAAACCCTTGTGGTGGAAGGGCCCAGTGGCAATATCCCAGATTCGATTTATCAAGGGCAGTTCAATCATTTGAAAGAAGAGTGGCTGCACGTGCCTGGCGTGAAAAGTGTGACGGCTTCCACTTCGGTGGCGGGCGATGAGATTTATTGGACGGGACCCATTCGTTGGAAGAATAAAGGGGAAGAAATTTCGCTTACGCATTACCATCTGGGGATTGATTATGATTTTTTGGAGGCGTATGAGATGAAAATGGCGGCTGGTCGTAATTTTTCCAAAGAATTTGGCAGCGATGATCGGACAGCGATTTTGAATGAAACTTCAGTAAAGCAGTTGGGCATCGAAAGCCCGGAAGCCGCTATTGGTCAACGCGTTGTGCGCGGTAGAAGCGATACTTTAGAGATCATTGGTGTGGTAAAAGATTTCCATCATCAAGGTTTGCAAAAAGCGCATAATCCTATTTTGATCTTATTGCGTCCTACCGCGGCAAGCTTTTATTCCTTGAAAGTACAATCGCCTAATATACGCAACGTAACAGCGCAAATCGAACAAACCTGGCGTAGCACTTTCCCGCAAACGCCTTTTGATTACTTCTTTTTGGATGAATTTTTCAATAAACAATACCAGTCGGATATTCAATTCAGCCGCGTTTTCAGTAGTTTTTCGATGCTGGCTATTTTGATTGCTTGTCTTGGCTTGCTGGGGCTGGCATCTTATAGCGTATTGCAACGCACCAAAGAAATTGGCATTCGCAAAATCTTGGGCGCTTCTGGTTTGAATATCGTTCGGCTCATTTCCAGGGATTTTCTAAAACTCGTGGCGGTCGCCATTGTACTCGCGGTTCCTGTGGCCTGGTATCTGATGAATAATTGGTTGGATACTTTTGCTTATCGGATTGATATTCAATGGTGGGTATTTGTGTTGGCGGGAGTTGCAGCATTAGCGATTGCATTGCTGACGGTTGCTTCGCAGGCGCTCAGGGCAGCTGCTACCAATCCGGTGGAAAGTTTGAGAACGGAATAAAGGAGTGTGCTGGTGTTTTAGTATTTTGGTGTTATAGTGTTTTGGTTCTGTTTGGCTATAAAACTATAACACCATCGCACCCAAACACCATAAAACTTTAAAAACTACTAAAGCTATGTTAAACCATTACCTGACCATCGTCAAAAGAATCATCTTTCGGCAGCGTGCTTATTTTTTGATCAATACTGCCGGGCTGGTGCTGGGCTTGACCGCTGTGCTGCTGGCTTTTGTTTTTATCAGCGATGAATCTTCGTATGATGCTTTTCACAGCAAATATGATCGCATTGTGCGCGCCAATAAATGGGTGAAAGCGCCTACGGGCGAAAGAGACAATACCGCCGAAACCCCCGGCATGATGGCAGCGGCCCTAGAGACGGATTTCCCGGAGGTAGAAGTGGCAACACATTTTGCGCCCTGGTTTGATCCGGTCTTACTTTCCAAAGAAGAACGCAACTTAGAAGTGGAAAACTTTGCTTTCGCGGATGCGAAATTCTTTGAAATATTCGATTTTAAATTGCAAAGAGGTAATGCAAAAGAAGCTTTGAATGCGCCCGGGCAGGCCTTGCTCACACCGAAGGTCGCGCAGGCTTTATTTGGCAACGAAGACCCGATTGGTAAGACTTTTCTTGGCATTGAGGATAAAACCTTTACCGTCACAGGTATCATCGAGGAAGCGCCGCGCCGCTCGCATATTCAATACGATGTGATTGCTTCCTGGGCTTCGACGACGCCGGAGTCAGGCTTCCTGGATTTTAGTTTTATGAATAACTGGCTGGGACAGACGGTTTATACTTATGCGCTCCTGTCGGAAAATGCGGATATAGCTGCCTTGGATAAAAAAATGCCGGACTTTGTGAAACGTTATATGTCCAATCGCACAGATAGTTATTCTTTTTATTTCCAACCATTACATGATGTTTATTTACATAATTATGATATTCGTTTTCTGAGAGGTATGAAGGCGGGTAGCGCTCCTTTTGTAAGAATGTTTATGATTATTGCATCCTTAATTTTGGTGATTGCTTGTTTTAATTATGTAAATATCAGCACCGCCAAATCGCTTTCCAGAGCAAAAGAAGTGGGCGTGAAAAAAGTGATGGGCGCTCGCCGCGGCAATTTATTCGCACAATTCTTGTCCGAAACGACTGTATTTGTAAGCATTTCGGCGCTGTTGGCTTTGGGTTTAGCTTATTATTTATTGCCTGTTTTTAATCAGGTTTTTGCCAGAGCGATTCCGCAAGCATTATTGATAACGCCAAGCACACTCGCGTTTTTGGCAGGAACGATTGCTGTGACGAGTTTACTTGCAGGATTTTATCCTGGGATGGTACTGAGTCGCTTCCGACCGATAGTGGCATTACGGAGCAATTCTAAAAGCGGCGGTGCGAACCCTTTACCAAGACAGGTTCTCACCGTTGGTCAGTTGACGCTGAGTGTAGCCTTGATCGCTAGTACCTTGATTTTGAATCGACAGTTTAATTATTTTATGGATAAAGATTTAGGCTTCGACCGGGAGCAGGTGCTAATGATGAATACGCCTCCAGGGGTTTTGGCAAATTTGGACGCTTATCGCAATACGTTGAAGGCGATTCCGGGAATTGAATCGGTGTCTATCTGTCAAGCTGGCGCGGGGCCTGGCACTTTCGGTTCGACAGTATTTCCGGAAGGCAGCGATGGCAAGGAGGTTTCCATTCAAATATTTCGCGTGGATACAGCATTTTTGGAAACGTATGGTATGGAAATGGCGCAAGGACGCTATTTCTCTTCTGATTTGGTGACGGATCAAAATATGGTAATCGTCAACGAAGCAATGGTGCAACAAATGGGCTGGAAAAATCCATTGGAGCGCACGATCCAGTTCTCAGACGGAGGACCTAAAATTCCTATCATAGGCGTTGTCAAAGACTTTCACTTTAATTCTTTCCATCATGCGATTTCACCTTTGGTGATGTATTTGGACGCTCGTACCAGCAATATTTCCGTGCGGGTAGATGAAAAAAATGTGGCTTCGACCATTCAAGCGCTGGCGGCAGCCTGGAAGCAATTTGAACCGCGCTATCCCTTCAAATATGAGTTTGTAGATGAGCATTTTGCATCGCAATATGAAGCAGAGCAGCGATCTTCGCGCATTTTTATTGTGTTTTCTATCGTAGCGATTTTTATTGCCTGCCTCGGTTTGTATGGTCTGACCGCTTTTAATATTTCACAAAGAGTAAAAGAAATTGGCATTCGTAAGGTGCTGGGTGCGAGTGTCAGTTCGATTGTGATGCTGTTCCATAAGCGCCTAATTTACTTGACGATTATTGCATTTGTGCTGGCGACACCGATTGCGTATTATTTCACCGCGCAGTGGCTGGAAAGATTTGCTTACACGGCAAAGATGGGTTGGAGTATTTATCTTTTTGCAGGGATTGTTACATTGATCGTTGCAAGCGTAGCGGTATTAGCACAGTCTATTCGCGCGGCAGTGGTGAATCCGGTGGAGAGTTTGAGAAGTGAATAAATATATTGTGAATTAAATTCCAATACATGATTTCTTAACTAAGCCTATAGGGTTTTTTGAAACCTTAGGGTTTATAATGAAAAATTGATTTCACAATGTAATAAATTAAGGCTATTTTAAACCATGATATTATGATAGGGCATTATATTAAAATAGCATTTCGCAGTATCCAGCGCGACAAAATAAGCGCTTTTATCAATATTTTTGGACTCGCTACGGCCTTAACAAGCGTGGTTTTGATATTATTATTTGTGCAATATGAATTAGGTTATGATCGAGGACATAGCAAAGCGGATCGTATTTATCGGCTTAATTTTGAATCAAAAAACCAGCAAACTAGGCTATTAGCTACGGTATCACCTCCGATGGGCCCAGCAATGGCGCGTACTTTTCCTGAGGTGGAGAAAGCCACACGGGTGCGCTATACGGATGAGGTAATCCTGACTTATGAAGAGCAACATTACTATCAAAAGGGCTTTATTTATGCTGATTCTACATTTCTGGATGTTTTTGATTTTCCTTTACAGGCAGGAGATGCGCAAAGTGCATTACAAGAGCCGAATTCGATTATCCTGACTCCGGAAGCGGCAGAAAGGTATTTTGGGAAAGTAAATCCCATTGGCAAAATAGTTCTACTCGATGATGAAATACCCTTGAAAGTGACTGGGGTATTCGCAGAAACGCCCACACAAACGCATTTAAAATTCGATATCGTAGCATCATTTTCTACTTTTCGAGTGCCTTATGGTTATCCTGTTACCTTAGAAAGTTGGACTTGGATAAGTTTTCAAACCTATTTACTTTTGAAAGAAGGCGCTTCTATTGCACAGTTGGAAACTAAATTCCCCAAATTTATTTCGGACAATATGGGCCCTGACCGAGTAAAAACCTCGGTGCTGCATACGCAGCCCTTAAAAGATATTTATTTTCATTCCGGGCATTTGATGAATACAGATGCCAATAGGCAAGGAAATTTCGCATATGTAAAAGGCTTATCCTTAGTTGCTTTTCTTATATTATTAGTGGCAGCTTTTAATTTTATGAATATTACCATCGCCCGCTCTGTCAATCGGGGTAGAGAAGTGCGCGTGCGCAAAGTCCTGGGAGCAATGCCCATAGCATTATTCCGACAATTCCTTGGGGAAGCTGTGCTACTGGCAACGTTCAGTCTCGCATTGGCAATGGTGTTGTTGGCACTTGGCAAGGATTACTTGTTGCAATGGTTGGCGTGGGATATGCGGATAGAAATGACAGACTTTGTGCCCTTGATTCCAGTGTTAATTGGACTAGCAATCGTAGCAGGAGGGCTTACAGGCTTATATCCGGCATTTTTATTGTCTCGTTTTAAGCCAACTCGGGTGCTGAAAGGCGAAATAAAAACAGGCTATTCCGGCATTGTCATCAGAAAGGCCTTGGTCGTAGCCCAATTTGTCATTATGACAGGATTGGCAGTAGGCAGCCTTGCCGTGAAACAGCAAATGGACTTTATTCAAAATCGAGATTTGGGTTTTGATAAAGAGCAAGTAATTGCTTTACAGCTACAAACACCTGATTTTTTAAACTATTATGAACGGGGCAAAAAATTTTTGAACAAAACCCGAATGTAATTTCGGTTTCGGTAGGGATATCATAGACGGTGATTATGGTTCGCAACCAATTGGATTTCAAGGTGCTGATCAAGAAAATTTGCCGACGATGCATATTTTGGGCGCTCATTTCGATTATTTTAAAACGATGGGCATAGAAATGTCTGAAGGCCGCGAGTTTTCAGCGTTATTCCCTAATGATACGACTACGGGCATTATTCTGAATGAAGCTGCTGTGAAAATGCTTGGATGGGAAAAACCTATCGGGCGCGATATTCAAATTGGCGATCTCAAAGATGGACAAGTAGTGGGTGTCGCCAAAGACTTTCATTTTCACTCTTTGCACGATCCTATTATGCCCTTGGCTATGTTTGTACCGGAAACCATTATGCGTCATATTCTTATACGCGTGAAGCCCGGCGATATTAGTTCCATGATTGCTTCGCTTCAAAGCGACTGGAATGCATTCGCTCCCAATCTTCCGTTCGATATGTCATTTGTAGATGAACAAATACAGCAGCGCTACCAATCTGATCAGGGTTTTTCCAAATTAATTTATTTATTTTCTGCGCTTACGATTTTGATTGCGGCCTTGGGTTTATATGGTTTAATTGCAGTGATTGCAAGCTTTAGAGTGCGGGAAATTGTTATTCGCAGGGTACTGGGTGCTACTGTAAATAATATTGTAATATTATTATCCAAAGAATTTTTTTATTTAGTATTGGTCGCAACATTGCTGGCATTTCCGCTTGCCTGGTGGGCTATTCATAAATGGCTTCAGGATTTTGCGTATCGTATTGATATTCAATGGTGGATGTTTGTAATAGCTGGCATGTCTGCGTTGGCAATTGCCCTGATTACGGTGGGTTTACAGTCTATACGAGCAGCTGTGGCGAATCCCGTTGAGAGTTTACGTAGTGAATAACTTTATCATTATTTTATAATATTCAACAATCATCCGATCATGTTAAGCAATTGGTTTAAAATTACATTACGTCATTTTTGGCGATATAAATCTTACTCATTTATCACTGTTTTCGGCTTGTCCATTGGGCTGGCTTGTTGTTTTTTAGTTTTATTATTATGGCAACATGAAAAAAGTTATGATAATTTCCAGGCAAATGCGGATCGTATTTATCGGGTTAATTATGCTGTAAATTTTGGTAATACGAATATTTCTTTAGCGCGTATGCCTGCACCGGCCGGGCCGCTCCTGCCAGAATACTTTCCTGAAATTGAAACATCGGCACGGGCATTTCCGCGAAGCTTGCCGGTAGCTATTAAAAATCCGCCAGAACCCTTTGGCAGCGGCTTATTCGGCGGTCATCACCGATGAAATGGCGATGAATTTATTTGGCAAAACCGATGTAGTTGGGCAAACCATTCATTTTGTAAATGAATTTCCATTTAAAATTTCGGCAGTTATTAAAAAATATCCTGAAAATTCGCATATCGAATTTGATTTGATCGCGCCTTATAATAATATTCCTGACGTAGAGCCGGAAAGTGCCCGCGAGACGGTTGAAAATGTGCTGCGCAATAATTGGATAGCCTCGCATTCATTAACTTATGTTTTATTAAAGCCGGGGCAAAATGTAATAAATATTAATAAAACTTTACCTGCATTCTTAAAACAGTACGGCGATGCCAAAATGAGCGCTCAACAAACACTGGTATTACAACCTTTACGTGATATTCATTTTAATAATGATATAGGCTTGGAGCCTCGTGCTACCGCGGATCGGAGCAATTTGCGCTTATTTCTGGGTATTGGTTTTATTACATTAATTATAGCTTGTATTAACTTTATTAATCTGGCAACGGCCTTATCTTTCACGCGTGCAGGCGAAGTAGGTATTCGCAAAGTACTGGGCGCGGCACGTAGCAGTCTGGCTCGTCATTTCTATGGTGAAACTGCCCTACTTTGCTTACTCGCAGCGGTGATTGCCACGGCTATTGTGCAGTTGACCCTACCGAGTTTCAACATTTTGGTGGGGCGCGAAATTTCCAAATCGGCGATGTTCCACTGGCAGAATTTGGCGCTATTCGGCGCTGTTTTGGTGGCGACCATCTTTCTGGGCGGCTGGTATCCATCTTTGTTTATCACGCGCTTCCGACCAGTGGAAACCCTTAAAGGCAAAGGTGTTTCGGCATTACCCAAAGGTCAATTGTTTCGCAAATCCTTGATTACCATTCAATTTATTGCTTCGGTGGCTTTGATCGCCAGCACGATGATTATTTACAATCAATTAAATTTTTTACGCAGCCAAGAGCTTGGTTTTCAAAGAGATGCAGTTATTAATATTCCATTATTTAGCGCCAATTTTCACAATGCTTTTGCTGGAATGGACGGCGTGCTGCGGCAGCGAACGGAGACTTTTGAGCAAGAAATTTTGCAGAATCCAAGAGTGCAAGCGGTCACGCTTTCCTCGTCAGCATTGGGTTTTGGCTCTGTGAATCGACAGGTTTGGTCGGAGAAAGTAAGTCGGGACGATAATGTTTTTGCGTCTTGTATGGCAGTGGATTATGATTTTTTGCAGACGTATGAATTGGAATTAACAACCGGACGTACTTTCGATAAATCCTTCGGAAGCGATCATTTGAATGCTTATGTCATCAATGAAAGCGCGGTGAGTTTGTTGGGCTGGGATTCGCCGGAAGAAGCCATCGGCAAGAATATTAACAGAGAAGGCAAAGAGGGACGGTGGTTGGCGTCATCAAAGATTTTAATTACCAGAGCTTGCGCTTCCCTATCACAGCATTAATTATGGACATTGCAGTGCCGCAGTTTACGACTTTTTCTATTCGCATTCAACCCGATCAAACTTCTAAAACATTGGCTTTTGTAGAATCGGAGTGGAATAAAATTTTCCCGGAACGAGCCTTTACTTATACATTTTTGGATGAAACATTAGCACAGAATTTTAATAATGAAGAAAATTTTGGCAAAACCATTAACTACTTTGCATTTCTTGCAATATTAATATCATGTTTTGGCTTATTCGGATTAACAATTCACACGATTCATTTAAAAACCAAAGAAATTGGTGTCCGTAAAGTGTTGGGCGCTTCAGTCGCCAATATTGTATTATTGCTCTCCAAAGATTTTATCCGCCTGGTGCTGATTGCAATGGTCATCGCTGCGCCGCTGGCTTGGTATTTTATGAATGGCTGGTTGCAAAATTTTGCATATCGTATTGATATTCAATGGTGGATTTTTGTAATAGCGGGCATTATCGCGCTGGCGATTGCATTCTTGACGATGAGTTTTCAGAGCATACGAGCTGCGCTGGCGAATCCGGTGAAGTCTTTGAGGAGTGAGTGATTGGTTGAGTGAGTGAGTGAATGAATGAATGATTGGAGATTCCAACTATTGCGCATGTTATGCGTCTTTGCTAAAGCAGTATTTTGAGATTTAAATATTTTAAACACCAAAGCTATGTTCAAAAACTACCTGAAAATTGCATTTCGTCAACTTATTCGTCACAAAGGTTATTCCGCGATCAATATCCTCGGATTGGCGGTCGGCGTCACCAGTTGTATTCTTATTATGTTGTTTGTAAAAAGCGAGTGGAGTTATGATCATTTTCATAGCAAAGCGGATCGGCTTTATAGGGTGTGGTTGAATGAAGATTATGGTGGAGATCAGATTTTCATTAATACGCTGACGCCCGTGCCGACAGCGCCTGTTATGTCGGAGGCTTTTCCTGAAATCGAGGCAACGAGTCGGGTGTATAAATTCAATACTGCGGTTTCTATTTCTGACGATGAATTCAACGAGAATATCCACATGGTGGACTCGGCGTTTTTCCAAATGTTTGACTTTCCGCTTGCACAAGGCAATGTCCATAAGCCTTTCCCGAATCAACATTCCATTATTCTAACCAAAACCATTGCTGAAAAATATTTTGGCAATAGCGACCCCATAGGTAAGACTTTGCAATTGGTTTTTGGTGAAGAGAAAATGCCCTTTACGGTGGTAGGTTTAGTCGATCAATACCCGACTGAATCGAGCATTCGCTTTGATATGCTGATTCCTTTTGCCAATTTTTATAATACCTTCCCGGAGCGTGTCAACCAGGCTTGGTTCAGCGTTTTTCTGGAAACATTTATTCTGCTAAAAGAAGGAACTTCAGCGGAAGCATTGGCACAGAAAATCCCCACGATGGTGCAGCAACAACTGGGCGAACGTGTGGAAGCAGGGCAATACAATATTAATCTACAGCCGCTTACGGAAATCCACTTAGACAATGAGCTTCCGGCAGGTAATGAGCCTGTGAGCAACCCGATGTACGCCAGAGTGCTTTCCATCATTGGCATTCTGATATTGCTGATTGCTTGTATCAATTTTGTGACGCTTTCCATCGGGCGCTCCACCACGCGCAATCTGGAAGTGGGCATCCGCAAAGTACTTGGAGCAGAACGAAGTCAATTGATTCGGCAGTTTTGGGGCGAAGCGTTTTTACTCACCGTTATTTCGGTAGTGCTGGCGATTACTTCCTCTATTTTATTGGTAAAACCTTTTAATCAATTGATCAATCAGGAACTGAGCATCACCTTCAGTCCATTTTTGTACTGTTTTGTCTCGGCATCATGCTCGTAATTGGTTTTATAGCAGGCGTTTATCCTTCGTTGGTCTTATCAGGGTTTAATCCTGTGGATATTTTCAGAGGCAAGTTCAAAGCAGGCATTAGCATTGGCTTTTTCCGCAAAGGCTTGGTAGTTGGGCAGTTTGTAGCTTCTATCATTATGATTATCGGCACAATCGTCGTGGGGCAGCAACTCAATTTTTTGAAAAATAAGGATTTGGGCTATCAATCAGAACAGGTCATTATTGTGCCTACCAATAAACCCCGCGAAGAAGGCAAGCGCCTGGCGGAATTGTACCAAAGCGAATTGCGCAAGCAGCCACAGGTGAAGGATGCGGCGGTATCGCTGTTTAGTTTTTTGGAAACGGGCTGGGCAGGCATTGGTTATGAAGACGACCAAAAAGTCTATCGTAATTTGCGCATGAACGCGGTGGATCCTGACTTTTTAAATGCGACGAACATTCAATTGGTAACGGGTAGAAATTTTTCCAAAGACAATCCTGCCGATGTGACGGGCGCGATGCTTGTGAATGAAGCCTTGGTGAAAGAATATGGCTGGGATGACCCGATTGGGCAAAACTACCCGGCGGATTTGAACAGCGCGTGGTCGGCGTCGTGAAAGATTTTCATTTTGAATCCTTGCATACACCTATTCAGCCCCTTGCTTTGGTGATAGACCCCAACGCCTTTACGGCACACGCCATGGACGTGGGCTTCCCCGCACCGCCTCAGCGCAGAGTGACTGTGCGCCTGCAACCGGGTAGCCTCACCGAAAATGTGGAAATCCTCAAAAAAGCCTGGGCTGCGATAGCGCCTAATCAGGATTTTGAATATCAATTTCTGGACGAAGCTTTGGCGCAGCAGTATGTGCAGGAGCGTCGCTTGGGCAGTATCGTACAAATCGCTTCGGCGCTTTCTATTTTCGTAGCCTGTATGGGCTTATTCGGTTTGGCGACCTTAGCGGTAGCGCGTCGCGTGAAAGAAATTGGCATCCGCAAGGTGCTGGGCGCTTCGGTAGGAAATGTAGTGATGCTCTTATCGAAAGACTTTGTCATTTTAGTTTTCATTGCGCTGATCATTGCTACCCCCATTGCCTGGTGGGCTTTGGATAGCTGGCTGCAGGATTTTGCGTATCGTGTGAACATGCAGTGGTGGGTATTCGCATTTGCAGGTGTGGCCGCCGTTCTGATCGCATTGGCAACGGTGAGTTTTCAAGCGATTCGCGCAGCGCTGACGAATCCGGTGGAGAGTTTGCGGAGTGAGTAATAGGATGGTGTTTTAGTGTTTTGGTACGATGGTGTTATAGTTCTGTACAAATTGAACTTGCGACAAAAAAGAGGAGAAGAAGAATAAGGACATGAATGCCTTTTGGAAGAGCGCTTTCAAAGACTTTTTGCTGGCTATGTGCTGGCGATTAATCGCCAGGAAAATAGAACAGGTAGTTTATTTCAAAAACGGTTTAGGCGAATCGCTATCCAAAAGGAATCACAGCTTACTAGCTTGATTCATTATGTACATCAAAATCCGGTGCATCATGGTTTTGCTACGACTCATGTGGAATGGGCTTATAGTTCTTATCCGCATTTATAAGTCACAGCCAACAAATGTAGAGCGGGACTGGGTGCTGGAGTGATTTGGTGGAAAAGATTCGTTTGTATCCTTTCATCAACAGCAACTGAATTATAGAGTCATTTTTGATATTGAAGATTTTGAGAAGCTTTTCAATAAAGTTTAGGAAACCTCCGAGGTTTCCTAAACCTTAGAAATCCACCTCCAAAAAGGTTTTCATTTGCTTTTCGTTCATGCGTTTCGGTATGAGTCGGAAGAGCGCATTTCTCAAAGGGATTAATACAGGGTTGTTACACTGCGCGATTTTGCCCAAATTCCAGGAGGTATTCACGATAAAGTGTGTGCGCGGCATTCTCCTTTTTTCAAAAGCGACAAAGGCATTGGCGGGTTGGTCGTGCTTGGCGAGTTCGTCAGCGAGGATGACAGCATCTTCTATCGCCTGACAAGCGCCCTGCCCCATGTTGGGCGTAGTGGCATGCGCGGCGTCGCCGATGAGTACGATATTGCCAAAGGCATATTGTTGGATGGGCTTCAGGTCGATAATATCATTCCAAATTAAGTCGCTGTCTTTTGTATGTTCCAAAATGGCAGGAATCGGTTGGTGGAAATGCTCAAAAATGCGCAGCATATCTTTGGCCTTATAATCCCGATGCGTGGAATTGTTTTGTGGCGCGTTGATTACGGCGAACCAATAGATTTTATCATCTGCCAGCGGCACGATGCCAAAGCGGCCATTCTTGCCCCAGGTCTCCGAAGCGCCGTGCAGTGGCAGATCAGGATTGTCAATCACTGCGCGCCAGCAGGTGTAGCCCGCGTAACGAATTTTTGAATTGGGCAGTAATTGCTGTCGTACCGTAGAGCGGATGCCGTCAGCAACAATAAGAATCTCAGTCGAGTGATTCGAGCTATCGGCAAAGTGGATATTGATTTTGTTATCGTTCAGATGATTGAAACCAGTGACTTTTTTATTAAGTATAATTTGCGTGGGGTCGAGTTCTTCAAGCAAAGCCTCGTGTAGTTCTGCTCGGTGGATGGCGAAATTATGCAACCCATACTTTTTGCCAATCGATTCAGTATTAGCAGTAGTAATCGTGCGTCCACGTTGGTCAAGGATGCTAAAGGAAGGGAGCAGTCGTCCTCGCGCGATGATTTTATCGGCGATGCCGAGTTTTTGGTAAGCTTTGATGGCATTGGCGGCAAGCATAAGCCCCGCTCCAACTGGCTTGATCGTAGCTGCGGACTCGAAGACCTGCGCATGAATGCCGATTTTTTTGAGGGCGATGGCAACTGTGAGTCCAGCAATGCCACCGCCAATGATCGTGTACTTCATAATCAATTGTTTTAATTTGATTATAGGGTCGTGAAAAAGAGTTTTTTGTTTGCTATATCTTTAGAATAAGAATTCCATACCTGTTTTTATTAATTTGACAAAGGACCAGGGGCGGTAATCTCTGATCTTGTAAAGGTCAATGCCAAGCTCGATGGAATGAATGGCAAAGGGTGACATCAGCAGCGTGAGGATTGCCATCGCAGGGCTGGGATTGCCATAAAAACGTTGCCATAGTGTATCCAGGAAAGCGCTTTGTCGAAGGAGCAGCCCGATTATGTGCCATCCATCAATCGGTATGCCGATCAGAGAAGCAGTCAGCCCTATCACCGTGATCACGACATCCAATGTTTTGAAGAGATGCCGGACTTGCGCAATGATATAATTGTTCAGCACAAGCGAAAATGGTAATAGGGCACTTGCCGTAAAGATTGTTTTTAGAAGGCTTGGGTGAATATTTGGGAATAAATGGGTTTTCATGATTAAAAATTCCTTGTTGTAAATAAATGGGTGATTTCAATATTTGATTTCGATGATGCAAAGGTGCAGGCAAAATCGGCGAGAATTTGTTGTATTTTACGCCAATAAAGTGACATTTTGTGCCAGATTAAAAACGGAAAGCAATGGATAGTTCACAATATTGGTCGAGTATGGCATTTGTACGCAATGTGCTGATGGCCGTGGTCAGAAAAGGCGGTGACTTGGAAGAACTCTGCCATGAATTAGAGATGACGCCGGAGGTGCTTGAACAGACCCATGGTAAAGCTAGTATCAAACAGTGCATGAAGGTATGGGAAATTGCAGTTCGGGAGATGGAAGATCCCTTTCTGGGGCTGCATATGGGCGAATTGAGTTCTCCTGGTTTGGCGGGTATGGTTGGCTATCTGGCGGAGAGCAGTCCCGATATGATGACAGCGTATCAAAATGTGCAACAGTTCAATCAAATCCTTACGAATGCTACTCAGTTCTCTTTTGAAATACACGGCGAAGAATTTTACTATTATATCGAGCCGGTAAATACCTGGTATATGCTTTCAGTGCACACTGCCCGCCAGGTGGTGGAGCATTCTATGTCCACCTCGGTACATATATCCAAAATGCTTACTGGTAAAGCGATTTATCCTAATAAGGTGATGCTGCGCTTTGATCGCCCTAAAGAAACTCAAGAATACTTGCGTATTTTCAAATGCGAACCCTTGTTTAGCCAGGATTGCAACTGCATTGTGTATCGGCTGCGTGATATGAAATTGCCGGTCATCGGACATAATCCATCCCTCAATCGCTTATTCAAAGAATTGCTGGAAAAGGAAATTGTGAAAACCCAACAGCAAGAATCTTTTGCGGGCGAAGTAAAACGCGCCATTCTGCAAAATTTTGATAACGCGCTACCGCAACTTTCTGACATTGTTCAATACTTGCATGTCTCGCCTCGCACGCTTCAGCGTAAGCTACAAGATGAAAGCACTTCCTTTCAACAAATCTTTGAATCGGTAAAACTGGAACTGGCTACAGGCATGTTGAAAAATCCTAGCCTAACGGTCAACGAGATTGCTTATAAATTGGGCTACGCCGAGCCGAGCGTCTTTCGTCGAGCATTTAAAAAATGGACAGGCACTAGCCCAAAGGCTTATATCGTGCAATAATCTTCGTTTACAATTTACCTGCAATAATGCAGCACTGTCCATATTCCGCACAATCATTGTATCAAAAGCGAACAGTATTTTATTGATAATTGATAATTGATGATTGATTATGAATGGATTATAACTTTGGCACGGTGTTCATTTATATAATGATGATCCTATTCTTATAAGCCTAAAACACGGTGCTACTATGCTGCAAAATTATTTCACCATCGCCTTGCGCCATCTCTCGCGCAATAAAGCTTACTCTTTTATCAATATTTTCGGGCTTGCCATTGGTTTGGCTTGCTTTATATTGATTGCCACGTATGTCTTGTTTGAATTGAGCTATGATAATTTTCACGAAAAAGGGGACCGCATCTTCCGATTGACTTCCTATGGTAGTTTTGGAGGGGAGGCGCGTGAATTTGATTCGACGCCAACCGCAGCCTATCCAACGTTTACACGCCAATTTCCTGAAGTGGAGACGGGCGTGCGCATTTATGATGTGTCCGGCTTCTCGCCGATGGTGGTCAATTACAAAGATAAACTTTTTGAAGAAGCGGGATTCTTGTTTGCGGATTCTACCTTCTTCGATATTTTTTCTTTCAAAGTGCTGCGCGGCAATCCGAATACGTTGCTGGATGATCTCAATGCCGTTGTGCTGACAGAATCTGCGGCGAAGAAGTATTTTGGAGAAGAAGACCCATTGGATAAATCCATTACCACCAACGGTACGACCGAGTACAGAGTAACCGGCGTTGTTGCGGATGCGCCTGCTAATTCTCAAATCAAATTTGATTTTATCGCCTCTTTTCATACTTTGGAAGGCTGGCGCGAGGAGATATGGAGCTCTGCCAATTTTACGACTTACCTACAATTAAATAGTCCCAATGCTGCGCCGGAGTTGGAGAAAAAGATCAGAACCTATATGGGTACGGCTTTGGGTGAAAATATGCCTGCAAATAGTTTTTTGACGTATGTGCTACAGCCGATGCGCGATGTGCATCTGCGCGCCCGCGTGGAAGGCGGCTTGGAGCCTGGCAGCGATATTCGTTATGTGTATATTTTTTCGGCGATTGCGCTGTTGATTCTGGCGATTGCCTGTATCAACTATATGAATCTGTCGACGGCTCGTGCCGCGGAGCGTGCTCGTGAGGTGGGCGTCCGCAAGGTTATTGGCGCATTGCATAATCAATTATTCCAGCAATTTTTGGGAGAATCTACCTTAGTCAGTTTTGCTGCGCTTCTGCTGGGCTTGTTTGGAGCATATTTGCTTATTCCAGCTTTCAATCAGTTGACCGATCGGGATATGACTTTTGTTTTTCTGGAAAATCCTTACGCGCTGGCGGGTTTGATTGGCATTGGCGTGTTAGTAAGCTTGATTTCAGGGAGTTATCCGGCATTTATGTTGTCAGGATTCCAACCAATACGCGTATTGAAAGGCGATTTTAAAACTTCTGGTGGCGGCGTGCAATTGCGCAAAGTGCTGGTGGTGTTTCAATTCGCGGTTTCCATATTCCTGATCGTCGGAACGATTGTTGTGCAAAATCAATTGGCATATATTCAAAATCGGAAATTAGGTTACAACAAAGATCAAGTATTGGTGCTACCGACCGATGGCAAGATTCGTCAGAACTTGGAGCGTTTCAAAACGGAATTTGAAGCCATTCCTAATGTGCAAAGGGTAGCGCTGGGTACAGAAACGCCTACTTTTGTTCAGGGAGGCTATAGCATTTGGGGAGAAGGCAAACCACAGGATTTTCAATTGGGTGTCAGGGCTTTGGCGATTGATAAAGATTATGTGCCTGTGTTGGATATGAATATTGTATCGGGCGCTAATTTCACGGATGCAGATTATGCGGATGTGAATAAAGAAGATTATAAAGAAAAGTATTATCGATTTATTCTCAATGAATCAGCTGCTACTGCATTAGGCTGGAAATCGGAAGAAGCAGTGGGTAAACGGGTAAGCTTGAATGGCAGGCAGGGCGAAATAAAAGCGGTGGTGGAAGATTTTCATTTTTCCTCTTTGCACGAGGCAATTGGCCCGCTGGTTATGTTTATTGACAATGTACAATTGAATAAAATTCTATTAAAATTAGATGGCGATCAAATCTCCTCTGCAATAGCTGCTTTACAAAGCAAATGGAAAGCATTAGCGCCGCATCGTCCTTTTGATTATCAGTTTTTGGATGAGGAATTTAGCAACCTGTACGATACAGAAGAACGCACAGGCCGCATCGCTGCTACTTTTGCTGGCTTGGCGATCTTTATTGCTTGTCTTGGCTTGTTTGGTTTGACGGCTTTCGCCGCGCAACAACGCACCAAAGAAATAGGTGTTCGCAAGGTGTTGGGTGCTACGATTACGGATATTGTCACTTTGTTGTCCAAGGACTTTCTATTGCTGGTAGCCATTTCGATGCTGATTGCATTTCCGGTAGCCTGGTGGGCGATGAATAACTGGCTGGAAGATTTCGTGTATCGTATCAATGTGAGTTGGTGGATATTTGCATTGGCAGGAATTGGCGCATTAGCGATCGCTTTGCTTACGGTTTCTTCGCAAGCAATTCGTGCAGCGAATACCAATCCTGTGGAGTCTTTGAGAAGTGAATAACTTGGTATTATGGTGTTTTAGTTTGCTAGTGTTATAGTATCAAAATACCGAAAGACGATTGCACCTTAACACTAAAACACTATAAAACCACAAAAATAAAGATTGAACTCCATGCGACTGACCATGATACAAACCACTAAACATTAGTCGTATGTTGCAAAATTATTTCAAAATTGCGATTCGGAGCCTGCTCAAAAACAGGCTTTACAGTCTCATCAATGTCCTTGGCTTGGCCATTGGGCTTGCGGCGGTTATCATGATTCTGCTGTACATTCAGTTGCAACTGAATTATGATAATTTTCATGCTAATGCGGATGAAATTTACCGGGTTTCCATTATGACCCATCACGCCGACGCGGAGTCAGAGGATAGTTATGTCTTTACGCCGCCGATTGGCCCAGCGATGAAAGCGGAATTCCCGGAGGTAAAAAACTACACGAGAATTTCCACCTCGCGCCCAGCATACATCGCTGTTGGAGATAAGTCATTGAAAGTAAAGGAAATCAGCTACGCCGATTCTACTTTTTTTGATGTATTTTCTTTTAAAGTGGAAGTCGGTAATCCGCAGCAAATGCTCGCAGCGCCCTATTCGATTGTATTGACCGAATCTACCGCACAGCAGTTGTTTGGAGATGAAGTGCCTTTCGGCAAAACGGTGAAAATTGACAATCAGCAAACGTACCAAGTGAGTGGGGTAGTGGCGGATCCGCCCGCAAATTCGCACCTGCAATTTCAGGCTTTGATTTCGTTTTCGACGCTTTTTTACGAACCCAATACCTATTTGGATTGGAACGGTGGCAATCAATATATCACTTACGTTCAATTGCAAGAAAGTGCTGCACCCGAATCTTTACAAAGTAAGTTTTCTGACTTTATGTGGCGGCATATCAATGAATCGTACGCCAATTATGGCTTGCGGCTGGAAGCTTATTTACAACCATTACATGATATTCACTTGAAATATAATGAATATTCTAAAAATCTGCGCACTAACTTATACATTTTCGGCGCTGTGGGACTGCTTATTTTGTTTATCGCCTGCGTCAATTTTATTAACCTGACTACCGCCAGAGCTATCTGGCGCACGAAGGAAGTAGGCGTCCGCAAAGTGTTGGGTGCTTATAGGAAAAATTTGATTGCCCAATTTCTGGGAGAATCTTTTTTGCTCAGTTTTTTGGGCTTGTTATTAGCCATAATCTTTGCTAAAGTTGCTACGCCGCTCTACGAGCAAATACTGGGCGAGGATGTACATTTGGCAAGCGCTTTTAATTGGATGACTGCTGTTGGTATTCTTCTGATATTGTTATTAGTCGGCTTAGTCGCAGGCAGCTATCCAGCGTTTTACCTCTCATCTTTAGAAGCCATTCAATCGCTCAAGCACAATCAAAGCGGGCAGAAGCGACAAGGTATTCGCAATGGTTTGGTGGTGTTGCAATTCACCATTTCCATCGCTTTGATTATTTGCACCCTTGTGGTCAATCGTCAGTTGGATTTTACAAAAAGAAAATCTTTGGGTTTTGATAAAGAAAATGTGCTGGTGCTGCCTTTGGTAGGAAATGATACTCAAGATAAATATGCCACGCTGAAACAGGAATTGTCGCGCTTGCCGCGTGTGTTGGGCGTTGCAGGTTCGTCGGAAGTGCCGGGTGGCGGATTCACCAGTAATGGCTACGTTCCCGAAGGTATGGAGCAGCCGATGATGATTAATGTAGTGGATATTGATGAAGCTTTTTTGAAAACGTTCGGGCTGGAAATGCTGCAAGGACGGGCTTTTTCAGAAGATAGAGCAACGGATGAAGAAGCTTTTTTGGTGAATGAAACCTTAGCGAAAACCTTGGGCTGGAACGAGCCTCTTGGAAAAATCATTAATCGCAGTGGTGAACATCCTATCATTGGGGTAGTAAAAGATTTCAATTTTGCCACTTTGCACGATAAAATTGCGCCGTTGATTTTGACCAACAAGCCCTGGGAAAATCGCTTCAGCTTTCTTTCTTTGAAAATTGCACCTGGAAGTTTTGCAGATGTAATGCCTTCAGTGGAACAAGCCTGGCGGGAAGTGCTGCCTCAAGCACCTTTCGACGGTTGGTTTTTGGATGAATCCATCCATCAATTATACCAATCGGAACAGCGTTTTCAAACATTGTTTTTGTATTTTTCGGCTTTGTCTATTTTTATCGCATTGCTGGGTATCTTAGGATTGGCAACTTTTGTTATCGAGCAACGCACGAAAGAAATTGGCATTCGCAAGGTTTTGGGCGCGGATGTTGGCAGCATTGTGACATTGCTCTCGAAAGATTTTTTGAAATTGGTCTTGATTGCAGCGCTAATTTCCTTTCCGATTGCCTGGTGGCTGATGAATCAGTGGTTGACCGATTTTGCCTATCGGATTACCTTAGAATGGTGGATGTTTGCAATAGCGGGCGTAGCAGCAATTTTAACTGCGCTTTTTACCGTAGGAATAAAGGCCATCCAAGCAGCTAATGCGAATCCGGTGGCGTCTTTGAGAAGTGAGTAATTTGGTGCTATAGTGTTTTGGTGCAATAGTGTTATAGTATCAAAAACCGAAGCATCTTACCATGACACTAAAATACTATAAAACCATAACACTATAACACCCTAATACCTAAAATTAATAAAGCTATGTTCAAAAACTATTTAAAAATCGCCATTCGCAATATCCGTAAGGATAAGGTCTATGCTTTTATCAATATCTCTGGCTTGGCGGTGGGCATCGCCGTGTGTTTGCTAATGGTATTGTACATTCAGCATGAACTGAGTTATGATCGCTTTCACAGCAAAGCAGAACGCGTTCATCGGTTGGTGCTTGATTTGAAAATGGAAGGGCGAGCGATGCATTTTAATGCTACCTATCCTTTGTTGGCGGAAACGATGAAAGCAGAAATCCCGGAAGTGGAAAAAGCGACGCGTTTATTAGATCGGGATGCACAAGTATTCAAAAAAGAAGATCAGGTTTTTCAAGAAGATAATATTTATTTTGCCGATCCCGATTTCTTTGAACTGTTTGATTTTAAGTTAATTCAAGGCAATCCGCAAACGGCTTTGTCTGCGCCCAATCAGGTGTTGTTGACGCCGCCTTTAGCAGAAAAATATTTTGGGAAAAACGCTCAAAACATCGTCGGTTCTCCTATTCGTATTGGCGAAGATGATTATACCGTAAGCGGTATCATTGAGTCTGCACCCGCCAATGCTCATTTTCATTTCAATGCCATCGCTTCGATGAAAGGAACCTGGTTTGATGAAGACAAAACCTGGGAAAGTTTCAATGTATCAACGTATGTTTTATTAGCGTCGCAAGCTAATATGGAAACGATACTCGCAAAAATGCCAGCGCTCATGCAAAAGCACGTTCCGCATTTTGAAGAGCAGAAAAAAATGGGGATTGACATTACTTTCTCTTCGCAGCCCATGACCAGTATTCACTTGCACTCCGACCTAGATGGAGATTTTGAACCGAGCAGTAGCACCGTGTATGTGTATGCGATGGCGATTATTGCGATTGTGATTTTGCTGCTGGCTTGTGTCAATTATGTGAACCTCAGCACGGCGCTTTCGGTGAAACGGATTCGAGAAGTGGGCATTCGCAAAACCTTAGGATCTAGCAAGTCTTCACTGGTGATGCAATTTGGTATGGAAGCAGTAGTACTAACAGTGTTAGCAACGATCCTGGCAGTAGTGCTGGTTGCATTGGTCCGAGAGCCTTTCAATCAATTGGTGGGCAATAATATTTCGATGGATTTGCTCACAAGTCCTTTGGGCGTCGCCGCAATTGCAGTCTTTTCGGTGCTGCTGGGCATGGCAGCAGGTAGTTATCCGGCATTTTTCTTATCAAAATTCAAACCAACGGAAGCCTTTGCAGGCAAGAGTTCAGCAGGTGGCTTGAAAACAGGATTCCTGCGCAGCGCAATGGTCACAGGGCAATTTGTAGCCTCGATTGCCTTGATCGCTTGCACGATTATCATCTGGCAACAAATTGATTTTATTCGTTCTAAAGAACTGGGATTCGATAAAGAAAATGTAGTAATTATAGAAAATGCTAATAAGATTCCCAGCATGGAAGCTTTCAAAAACAGCTTGCAACAAAACAAGGATATTATTACAGTAGGCGCATCTCGCTGGAGTCCGATAGGAGAGGATTTCGATGGTACTGCTTTGGAAAGCGAAGAAAAACGAGGCAATACGCAGATTGTCAATATCATGCAAATCGATGAAGATTATATTCCTGCTTTGAATTTAAAGGTAAAAGATGGGCGCAATTTTTCCAGGGAATTTACGACAGATGCTCAGGCGGTCATTCTGAATGAAGAAGCGGTCGAGCGATTTGGCTTGAGCGAGCCTGTTGGCAAGCGTTTGTACTATCCTGGCGACACGAGCGCTTTCACGATTGTTGGGGTGGTTGGTGATTTTAACTTTCAAAGTTTGAAAAATGAGATTGCACCACTTGTATTTTTTTCTCGAGATATGCAGCAATGCCGCAATTTTATTGTAAAAATTAAAGGAAACGATATTCGCAAAACTATTGGCTTTCTGGAAAACACCTGGAATGCGCAACAAGCAGGCGTACCGTTTGCGTATTCTTTTTTGGATGAAACGTACGATGCGCTTTTCAAAACCGAAGTGCGTACTGGCCAGATTTTCAGCGTCTTTGCCATTCTGGCTATTTTTATCGCTTGCATGGGCTTGCTGGGTTTGGCGGCTTACGCGGTGGAGCGACGCACCAAAGAAATTGGCATTCGCAAAGTGATGGGCGCAAGTGCAACGCAAATTGTCGAGTTGTTATCCAGAGACTTCTTAAAATATGTCATTATTGGGGCGGTTCTGGCGGTTCCATTGACCTGGTACGCGATGAATTCCTGGTTGCAAGGCTTTGCCTATAGGATCAATATGCAGTGGTGGATGTTTGTAGCCGCAGGTTTGCTCACGGTGGTGATTGCATTGGTGACCGTCAGTTTTCAAGCGATTCGTGCAGCCTTTGCGAATCCGGTGAAGTCTTTGAGAGCGGAATGATTAGGATATTGAACGAATCTTAAAAAGATTTTATAATTTAAACCTTACAATTTTGATAAATTTACGTGGTCGATCAAAAACTCCTCAAAGCTTTGACAGCGAAGCATGGAATGTTCAAAACAATGAAACGGTAAAGTCTATGATTCAAATAAGAAATTTGTACAAATGGTATGAGACTGGTGGTCAGCGCACTTTCGTATTAAACGGAATTAATATGGATGTGGAAGAAGGGGAATTCATCTCCATCATGGGGCCTTCCGGCTCAGGAAAATCAACATTACTTCATATTTTGGGTATGCTCGACGAGCCAAACGAAGGCGAATATCTCTTCCTGGAACAGGATGTGTTTAAAATGAAAGAGAAGCAGCGCTCTCAAATTTACAAAACCCAGGTTGGTATTGTGTTTCAGGCCTATCACCTGATCGACGAACTCACCGTTTACGAAAATATCGAAACGCCATTATTATATCAAAACATCAAAGGTGGCGACCGTAAAGCGATGGTGGCCGATATGCTTGACCGTTTTAATATGGTGGCAAAGAAAAACCTCTTCCCCAACCAACTTTCCGGCGGGCAGCAGCAACTGGTAGGCATTGCTCGTGCTTTGATTACCAACCCCAAACTGATTCTGGCCGACGAACCTACGGGTAACCTGAATTCCAAGCAAAGCCTTGAAATCATGGAATGGTTTAAACATCTCAACAAAGAGGAAGGTGTAACCATTATTCAAGTAACGCACTCTGAAAAAAACGCCGAGTATGGCTCGCGTGTGATTAATTTGTTGGATGGGATGGTGCAGAAGTAGCGGTTAGTGCGATGGTGTCTTAGTGTTATGGTGCTATCGTGTTATGGTTCTTAGTGTTTGGTGCCTTGTATTTTATAATGCTCTCTGGTACTCCTCAGAACCATAACACCAAAACACTATCGTACTAAAACACGCTTATATCCTACTTTTTTCTTAAATTCAGGCCTCTATTCCTTCACATTACAATTCAAAATTATGAGGCTTGTAAAACACCTATTCATCTCACTTATTGCAATTTTATTATTTTCAGAAAGTGCTGTTGCACAAAAAGATACGCTTCCTAAATCAGAGATTGCGATTACCAAGCACCAAATTTCTATTGATGGGAAAAGCATCAATTATACCGCTACGGCAGGTACGATGCTCTTGCGCGATGAGCAAAATGAAGCGATTGCCTTGTATGGGTTCACCGCTTATACCAAAGATGGGGTTCAAGATCAGAGTAGCCGCCCGATTATGTTCGCATACAATGGTGGGCTGGCTCTTCTTCTGTATGGCTGCATTTGGGTGTACTCGGCCTGAAACGCACGGTAGTAAACGATCCTGGCTTCACGCCGGCTGCACCTTATCGCTTAGAAGATAATAATTATTCTGTGCTAGATGTGGCAGATTTAGTGATGATTGACCCTGTGGGTACGGGCATGAGTCGTCCGATTGGCAAAGCGAAAGGCAAGGATTTTTGGGGCGTTGATCAAGATATGCGCACCGTGAGTTTGTTTATCAAGCAATTTATTACCGAAAACAAGCGCTGGAATTCTCCCAAATACCTGCTCGGTGAAAGCTATGGTACAATGCGTTCGGCGGCAGTAGCCAATTATCTGGAAGGGCGATTGGGCATGGCTTTGAACGGTGTGATTATGGTGTCGGCGGTGTTTGATATTAGAACTTTGAACTTTGCACAAGGCGACGATATTTCTTATCCTTTGAATCTTCCAACTTACGCTGCTACGGCTTGGTATCATAATAAAGTGCCGAATAAACCTGCGAGTTTGGAAAAATTTATCCAGGAATCAAGAGAATTTGCGGAGAACGAATACGCCAGCGCTTTGATGAAAGGCGACCGCTTGTCAGATGCTGAACGAGAGAAGATTGTAGAACGATTGGCTTATTTCACAGGCTTGAGTAAAGATTATATCCGTGCGGCGGATATTAGAATTCAGGCAAATGAATTTGGACAAGAATTATTACGCGATGAAGGTTTGACGGTTGGTCGTTTGGACAGTCGTTTCAAGGGCATCAATCAAGAGCCACTGAGCCAAGGTTGGCAATACGATCCTCAAAGTTCAGCGATAAGCCCGGCGTACAAGGCTACCTTTATGGATTATTATTATAATCAGCTCAAGGTTAATCCTGAGCTTACTTACAATTTCTCAGCAAGAGACGGTTTTTCCGATTTTAACTGGGATTGGTCGCATAGCGCCAACGGTCGCGGCGGCTTCCTCGTACCACCAACACTGGCGTGGATATGGCAGAAGCTATGACCAAAAATCCGAATCTGGAAATCTTGATTTTAAATGGTTATTATGATATTGCAACCCCATTTTTTGGTGTAGAATATACCATTGACCATTTGGGTTTAGAGCCGGAAATCAAGAAAAATATTACAATGAAATATTATGAGGCCGGACATATGATGTACACCCACAAACCCTCTTTAATTGCCTTCAAAAAGGATGTCGCGGATTTTGTAAAGAAAACAATGGCAAGGCCGTAGGCTTAGTGTTTTGGTGCGATGGTGTCTTAGTGTTATGGTGTTAAAGAGAAAACTCAAAGACATATAACACTAAAACACCATAACACTATCGCACTATTTCACTGTTACATTAAACGTTTGTTCGGCATCGGTTTCGCCTGTATTACAAGCATTTGCAGCGTTTTTATCCGACTCGTGTTTCAATCGAACGGTAAGCGTACCATTGCCTGCTGCGCCTACTTTCAATATATTGGTTAGTCCAAGTGGTTTTTTATTAAAATCCTGATCTTCAGCAGTAATTGTAAGCGAAACGCCATTCGCAGTAAAACAGATCAGGTGCTCAGCACTCTCCATTTTTACTTCTTCGGTGATATTCTCTACAGGATTTTTTGATTCATCCAGAAAAAATACGGATAAAGCGTAATCTGTATTAGCGTCTAATTCAATGTTTTATATAACCGAAGGATTGCCGCCATCACCATCAAGGTCTTTAGCACTAGCTACAATGGGGGCACCGCCACCCGTGGGCGCGAAGGTCAGAATAATGCTTGTAATTAATTCCTGTTCATTATCCGGGCCATTGTCATCGTCTTTATCACAACCAGTAATAAAAATAAAAGCTGGCAAAAAGACAAAAAGTATAGCCCGCAACTTGAGATGCTTGATCTTCATGTTGTTGAAAAATTTAAGGTTTAAAGAATTGATATTTAATTAGATATCTCGTATCCGCCGAATTTTCGACAGCATAGCAATGGCGAAAGGGAAAGTCGAAACTCGGCAGAGTGGAATACCCTCTTTTCTCTACGGCCGCACCTCTCTTCCGCCCGGTGGACAGTGCGTTTTCAAGAAATTCGATACCAATGTGCGCAGGTGCTCGGAAGTACCTTCGCCTTCACGGATGCCATGCGTACGATTGGGATAAGGCATATATGTGAACTGTTTTTGATGCTTAATTAATTCATTTACCAGCATTTCTGCGTTTTGAAAATGGACATTATCATCGCCTGTGCCGTGTATGAGTAAGAGCTGACCTTCGAGGTTTTTGGCGTAAGTCAATGCAGCACCTTTGTCATAATCTTCCTTATTTTCCTGTGGCAAGCCCATATAACGTTCGGTGTAAATATTATCATATAAATAAGAAGCCGTCACCGGTGCAACCGAAATACCCACTTTATAAATCTCAGGATATTGGAACATTAAATTCAAAGTCGTAGAACCGCCGCCGCTCCAACCCCAGACTGCAACGCGCTCAGGATCAAGGAATTTCCATTCTTCCAGCAGTTTTTTAGCAGCCATAGCTTGATCTCGGATATTAATTTGACCCAATTGCCTATAAATAGATTTGCGCCAGGCCCGACCTCTGGGCGAAGGCGTACCGCGGTTGTCCACCGAAATATGAATATAGCCTTCTTCTGCCATATTCCCCGTGTATAAATAATCCCCGGCGGTGCCATAAGAATCGGTCACCGTAGAACTCGCTGGCTCTGCGTACACCTTGAAAACAACAGGATATCTTTTATTCGGATCGAAATTATTGGGTTTGGCGATCCAGCCATCTAATTCGACGCCCTCTTCCGTCGTGACTTTAAAGAAAGAAACATTGCTCTTCTCTTTCGCCGATGGATCAAATTTTTTAGTAATATCATCTTCAGGATTCAAAGGTTTATGATCTGGTAATGTAATCCATTCGGTCATGGAACGGGTATAATAATTTGAAAAACTATGACGTGCATATTTACCATTTGGTGATATCGTATAAGAATGACTGCCCTCCAACACAGCAGGAGAAACCTTTTCCAACTTACCATTTTCTTTTAATGGAATTTTATATAAATAACGCTGTGTAGCATTATCGGGCGAAGCCATGAAATATATTACATCGTTTTTATCATCTATTAATGTGGTTTGAATTACATCATAATTTCCTTTTGTAATGGTTTTTACGCTTTTGCCATCACGAGAAATAAGATATAAATGCCGCCAGCCATCTTGTTCGCTCGTCCACACGAATTCTTTATTATCATTCACCCATTCCCAGCCTCTGGCAGCATCCACCCAGGCTTCGTCTTTTTCACTGAAAATCGTATTCGCAGCGCCTGTTTTAGGATTGCACAACATAATTTTACTTTCGTTTTGCTTTCTATTTAGTTGCTGTATCATGATTTCTTTACCATCGGGCATCCATTCCATGCGCGGAATATAATGTTGCACCGGATCACCGGGCACGTTCATCCAGGTTGTTTTAGCGCTAACAATGTCCACAACGCCTAATTTTGCTGGGGAAGGCGACTCACCTGCCTTTGGATATTCCACAGGTATAATTTGACTGTAAATAGAATCCGTATTATTAATCATATAAAAATCCCGGATTTGATTGGCGTCAATTTGCCAATAAGCAATGGTTTTGCCGTCGGGCGCCCAACGGAATCCATCGCGCACGCCGAATTCCTCTTCATAAACCCAGTCAAACGTACCATTGATGAGCTTTTTCGTGCCATTATCAGAAGTTAATTTCGTCACTTTTCCACTCGCTAAATCCTCGACATAAATATTGCGTTGACTCACATAAGCCAGTTTGCTGGCATCAGGAGAAAATTTGGCGAACATCAACGTCGATTCGGGCATATCTTTGCCAATTTGCTTTAACTGCTTGGTATTCAAGTCCAAAATCCAATAATCACCGCGCGTATTGGCACGCCACACGCGTTTGCTATTGGTAAAAATGAGCATTTTTTTGCCATCTTCACTAAAAGAAAAACCATTGACCCGTAAGGGTTCTTTGGAGCTTGTCGGCGTTAAATCCTTAGCAGATACAAGCGGCGTTGAATTCATGCCGGGCAAGTCGTAGCGCAGGATTTCGCCGGAGCGACTGCTGCTATAATAACTATTACCATTTTCCGACCATTGCAACTGAAATCCTTGCGCAATGAGCAGAATTACAGAGCATTGAAAAATGAGAATAATAATAATTCGATTCAAATAAATTTTCGGTGACATAATGAAGCTTTTTTTCATACAAAATTCTAAAAGATAAAATTAATGCATAAGCGTTAGACAAAAGATGGAGGATTGGTTTTCAATTTCTATGATCGAAATAAATTTGTTTTTGACACAAAACCCGACTAAATTTGTAATAATTTATTCATTGCAAATTTACACCCATGAGAAACAAATCTTTACACTATGTCCATACGTGGACCTTGCTTATCTTGTTTTTATTTACTTGCCAAACAATATATACACAAACATTAAAAATCACTAAAAATGCCCTTCCGGCAGACGACACGCCATTTGAGTTTGTCTTGCAAAAAATATTTCCGCCAGATTTTATAAGTACCTGGGGTAGTTTTGGTAGTAATGATGGTCAATTTAATTTTCCTACAGGTGTGGCAGTTGATAATATAGGAAATGTTTATGTGGCTGATTTTATAAATTTTCGTATTCAGAAATTTGATAATAATGGTAATTTTTTATTAAAATGGGGCAGTTTTGGCAGTGGAAACGGTCAATTTATTAACCCTATTGATATAATAACAGATAATAATGGTAGTATTTATGTAGTTGATTTTGGCAGTAGTTATATTCAGAAATTTGATAATAATGGCATTTCCTTATTCAGATTTGGTAGTTTCGGTATTGGAAATGGGCAGTTCTTATATCCAACCAGTATCGCAGTTGATAATGCAGGTAATATTTTTGTGGCGGATAGCGGCAATCACCGCATTCAGAAATTTGATAGCAATGGCAATTTTTTATTAAAATGGGGTACTCAAGGCACTGGAAATGGGCAATTTGATGAACCGTATGGCATAGCCGTAGATGCATTAGGCAATGTTTATGTATCAGAACAACTAAATAATCGAGTACAAAAATTTGATAATAACGGTAATTATATAACGCAATGGGGAATGCTCGGTAATGGGAATGGTCAATTCAGCGCTCCGGCCGGCATCGTAGTAGATATGCAAAATAATATTTATGTAGCAGATTTTGGTAACAGTAGAATACAGCAATTTGATAGCAATGGCAATTATTTAGGGCTATGGGGCAGCATAGGTAGCGGAAATGGGCAATTTACAGGCGTTATTGATATAGCAATTGATCATAATAATAATTTTTATACCGTCGAAAGTAATAATAATCGTGTGCAAAAGTTTGGCTTATTTAGTTCTATTTTTACATTGAGTGACCCTGCTAATAATATGCGTCTTTTCGATATGCTTACGGCAGGTACTTATATAATTACTGAAAGTGCGTTATATGGCTGGCAATTATCTGATATTCAAATCAATGGAGATATAAATAATAGCAGTATGATCGACCTGAGTAATAATACGGCAACGATTGACTTGGATGCAGATGAAAATATTGAAATAATTTTTAGTAATTGTACATTGCCCATTATTAATCCTTTGACGCCTCAAACATTATGCACTTCTAAAAAATTATTATTAGCTGATTTAAATCCGGTTGTAAATTATTATAATAACAATTTATTAGAATATACCTGGAGTATAAAAGAATCGGGCGCAGCAGGAATACTTGCCGATACCGATTTATCCGACCCCAGTGCAGGTGTTTATATGCCTTATAATGATGTAATTGCGAGAGGTTATGTGACATTAATTTTGACAGTAGATAATCCAAATGACGCTTGCGAATCGGTGAGCACGGAAGTAATTATTACATTCCTGAAAGTAAATTGTGGCAGCTTTCCCTGGAATGGAAATTAAAGGCTTTTTAAATTAAAAAAGCAAAATCATAAACTTTAATGATATTAACAAAATAAATTCAAATAAATCATGAATGAGATGTGATTTTAATAAATCAAATCCACCTTCTTACCTTTTCTTTATATAAAATATAACTATTCCCAAACGCTCTTTCCAGATATTGCTCTTCTTTTTTTATTACAAAGGATTGAATAATCATTATAATAAATGGAATAAAAAGGAGCGTCCACCAATTGCCTTCCAGCAAAGCAATGCCCACATAAATCAGCAGAAGCCCTATATACATTGGGTTTCTGGTAATGGCGTAAATGCCGTTCGTCTCGAGAGACTTGGCAGGTTTGATGGTAATAAGCGTGTTTTTGGTTTTTAAAAAATGAAATAAGGCGGGCAGCAGCATGATGGCAGATGTAATAAGGACGCCGTATCCGATGTAATAATGAATGCCCGAATGAAAAAAGGAATCGTTGATAGGCATTATTTTTTGTATAAAAAGAGATAACAAGAAGAGAGCCACATAAATTAATGGCGGCGGTACATATACACCGGGATGATCTTGGCGATTTTTCATGATATACATGATTTAAAACGTTATAAACATTATAACGCCAGCAGTAAAAACCTGGGCTCAAAGTTCTATTAAAATTGGAGGGTAGTCAATCACGGAGTTCCGTGATTTTTGATCCTATCGGGGAGTAGAAAACAGCCCTAAAACGCACTCGATGCCTGGGCGATCAACTCTACGGAGTTTTTTACGCCAAATTTGCTCAGCAGATGCCGGCGGTGGGTTTCAATGGTATTTACACTCACAAATAATTGACTGGCAATGGATTTGGTGGATTTGCCTTCGGCTAATAATAAGAGTACTTCTTTTTCTCGTTTGGTAAGTTTGGCGCCATTTTCCAAAGCAAAATCGGCTGTATGCGAAACTTTAGTCGGCTTTTTTTCTTGATATAATATGGCAGTTTCCAATAAAGTATGGCTTGATTTTTCGCACGCCAGCAATTCCTGTATTTGAGCGGCTTCGCTCTCCTTCACTGCCGTAATGTCTTCTAAAAAGCACAAGACTTTATCTTTAATACCATCAGCGGTAAACTCCACGACCCACTTGGATTCTTTTAGCCAAATCCAGTGCCCATCGGCTTTTTTTAAGCGGTACTCTAATATTAAAGGCGGAATCGATGAGTGATTAAAATCCGGGGAAGCCAATTTCAAATGCGCTTCGGAAAGTATTTTTTTTATGACTGGAATATCCTGCTCATGAATCAGCGAAAACCAAAATCGGGAACCGCCTTCCAGGAATTGATGCGATTCATAACCGGTCAGTTTTTTAAACGCCGGGCTGACAAACAAAATAGATTCTCCGCATGCGCAAGCGACCAAATAACAAGCAATGTCTTCCTTTTTTTCCAGTAAGCCCGTAAAATTAGGTGCCAGGGAAGTAATGGCTGGCGCTATTTTTGTAAGTTGGATAGGAGTAAGGAAGCTTTCATGTAAGATTTTTATAAAAAAAGATATTAATTATTTGTTCCAGAACATTAGAAAACCAAAATGCTTTACAAATATAACGACTATTTCGGCAAGGCACGTTTTAGAGGAGTTGGCAATTGCCCAAAAATTGCGAAATTTGTATTCTTTTTTGTGGAGGAGGGTATTAGGTAGAGCGTGGAGGAACACGTTTCGAGAGCAGTCCATCTACCTTCTTCCCTTCTCCTTCTACCAAATACAAGAAAAATGAAACATTCACCATACTTACTCTACGCCGACGAAAACGGCAATGTCTTTGAAGATACCTCGCTGTATGCGTTGGGGCGCAGCGCGTGGTACGCGTATCCGGTGCCGCTGGAGGATTGGATCGAGTTGCCGGAGGGTGGTTCTTTATATAATTTGCCGGACCGCGTGGGCATTGGCATGGATGTGCGTACGGGCGAGATTCGGCATTGTGAGAAAGGCTTGGCGGTGGCGGCGTTTATTCCACCGGCGCATACGGGCTTATATCTGGCGGCTTTTGATAGCAAGCCGAACGCACCGACTTTATCTTTGTTTTGCTACACGGCGGTGGGCTGGTACGATGGCAAATTTTATGTGCCGGCAGTAAGAATTGAAGAAGATATTCGCCAGGAATGTAATGGTTTTGACTGGGATGTAATAAAACAGGGCATTGATTATTATAAAACATCATATCCACATAATAGATTGGTGGAACATTTAGCACAAAATTGTGCCTTGACTTACACTTGCCCAGCGGCGCGGAATTATTTCATGGGGCGCTGGGAATGCCCGGTGCCGGTGTCGCCTGCTTGTAATTCTAATTGCCTGGGCTGCATTTCCTTTCAACCTGAAGATGAAGGAATCGTATCAAATCAGGATCGCTTGACCTTCAAACCAACCGCGCAAGAGATTGTCGAATTTACCGTACCGCATTTAGAATCAGCACCTTATCCGATTATCAGTTTTGGACAGGGCTGCGAAGGCGAACCCTTGCTGATGTGGGAAACCATTCGAGAAGCGATTATTGAAATCCGAAAATTCACCGATAAAGGCAGCATTAATATCAATACCAACGGCAGTCGCCCGGAATGGGTGGAGGCCTTGTGTAAAGTGGGATTGAACAGCATCCGTGTCAGCACCAACTCAGCGCAAGCCAGTGTTATTGTGTTCCCCGGTATGACCGATAGCGAAGCAGAATACGAAGCTTTAAGAAAATTAATAATAGATACAAGGCTGAAAATGATTCAGTGGCGCAATTTTAATATCGATCCTGATTGGTACTTGACCAGAATAAATGTGACCGACCCCGGCGACCCGATGGGCGTGAAGCAAATGATGGATTTACTCAAAGAAGAATTTCCACATTTGAAATATGGGTATTACAATCCACCGATGGAGCGCATTCAAGGGAACTTTGCGGCGGATTTTGCGCATTAAAACAAAAACAAATCCATGCGCTACGCTTCCAAGCTTTTACTTTTTGGGGAACATACTGTCAATCGCGGTTCGCAGGCGTTGGCGATTCCTTATCCGGCTTTTGGTGGTGAATGGCGTTTTTCGAAAGATTCTTCCAAACAGCAAAACCTGTTGCAACTTGCTGATTATCTGGAATATTTGCATGATCAAAAGAAATTACTTTTTCAATTAAATATTTCAAATTTTCGTAAAGAATTATCAGAAGGCTGATATTTTGAATCGAATATTCCGATTGGTTATGGTTTAGGTAGTTCCGGGGCGCTCTGCTCGGCGATTTACGACCGATTTTGCCAAGATAAAATTGATCGAAATAATCCTGGCGAATTTGGAAAACTGCGACAAGAATTGGCACAAATCGAAAGCTTCTTTCACGGCACAAGCTCTGGCACCGATCCTTTGATTTGTTACCTCAACAAGCCTGTTTTGATTCATCCCGGTGGGCAAATTCAAATAGTAAAAATTCCTATTTATTCAACGCTTACCTTCTTTTTATTAGATACAAAAATAGCCCGTAGTACCGGCCCGATGGTCCATTATTTCCTGGAAAAATGCAAGGAACCAACTTTTTCAGAAAAGGTTGATAATGAATTAGTAGCGCATACAAACCTCGCCATTGCTGACTTCCTACAAGCAGAATGGGAACATCTTTTTGAAGATGTAACGGAGATTAGTCGTTTTCAGATGGAACATTTAGCGGGGATGACACCAGATCATTTTCACGCAGTTTGGAAAAAGGGTTTACAGGGTAATCTATACCGACTCAAAATGTGCGGAGCCGGCGGTGGAGGGTTTATTTTGGGATGCACCCGTGATTGGGCGGCTACTCAATTGATCTTATCGGAGTTTGATTTACATTTGGTAAAATGGTAGTATTAAAATTAAAGTTTTTTATCTACTTCTTTCAATTCCAGGGTATTATATTCGCCAAACCAATCTTTCAGGCGCTTCTTCGCTTGTTCTCGCACTTCATCGTTGATATAAGCGGCAATCGTCACCAGACCAAAACTCAGCATTCCGAGATCATCCGTGTAGCCGATGATCGGACTCAGGTCAGGAATAGCATCAATCGGCATGATGAGGTAACCCAAAACCCCAAGAATAATGCGCTTGGCCCAGTTTGGTGTGTCTTTGCGGCGGAACGCGTAGAACAGTAACAAAACTGTGTAAACCGACTTGATACCGAGCTGACGCCCATATTTTCCAAGCTTTCTCCAGAGTTTGACTTCGGAGAATTTTTTAATATATCCTGCTACTGGATTCTTCATTTTTTCAAATTGAATTTAAAAAGCAAACAAAAGTTAGGCTTTTTTTAGTTCCGTGCAAAATTTTTTTCGACGAAAGTGAAATACTTAGATGATAAATGCTCCATAATAAATGGTCAATCCGTCAACGTCTCCACTTTTTTGTTAGTAATTCCTGCGCCGGGCCGGCTACTTCCAATCCAGCGTTTCTGCCTTCGCCTGAAAAAATAACGCGTTCGCCTTCAAATAGTTGCACTTCAATTTTTGCCTGCATACTTTCATTTACTTTGCCAATCATATTGCCGGAAATCGGGGACATTAGATCGCCGCCTTCGGCTTTATATGCAATTATTTCCAAACGATTTTTTCGATCTTTGAAAGATAGCCGAACCGTATTTTCATCAAAATTCGCTTTCATCATCGCGCCGGTATAAGTCGCAAATCGATATAATTTTTGATCTAACAAAAATCCGACGATATAGCCAATAAAATGGCTGCCCAGCCAGGGAATCTTCGCCACCGAAGCCGACAAACACACGGGATGCTTGGCATCGAAGTGATTTGCTTGCATCCAAATCCAGGAATTGGGAAAAGATTCGCCCCAGTCTTTTTCGATATAACCCTTGCCACCATTGAAGTCCACCTCTTCGTCGTACACGCGCAAGCGCCCCTGCAAAGTATGATGTACGCTCACCACGCCATGATAGCATTCCATAAAAGGTACGAATGAATACCAACCCATAATGCCAGGTGCACCGAGCATTTTGGGCCAAGGATAGCGATCTTGCCAGTGCAATTCGCCTTGTAACGCTGGTAAATTCAATTTGATCGAATCCGGAGAAAAGAAATTTCCATCCAATTCAAGTTCAAACGTTTTGTCCGAAGGTCGAAAAGCATTATGTTCAAACTCATGGTAAGTTGCCGTACATTTTTTTCCATCCAAAACCTGAATAAAGGCATGGGTTTCACCGTCTTTTCCATAAGAAATGCCGGGAATGATCGCAAAAGCAAAGCGTTCCGCGGGATCCACGATTTTGAAATACCAACCCTCGAAATAATTGCGCGACTTGCCCCAGCCATGATACATATCAGGATTCCAGGTAGCGCGCCAGCGTTTTTGGAAGTTAATCAGCGTCAATATCCTTTTCGCTCAAAGATAAACATTTGAGCTATTTCTACTCATACTTTAGACTTTTAACCGGATTCATACGAGCTGCATTGATGGAATGGTAACCCACAGCGATCGTTGCAATTAAATTTAATAAAATTAAAATTGCCACCAACCACCACCAGTTGATGTCGATTGCATAATGAAAATTACTCAACCATTTTTGAATGACATAAATGGAAAATGGAATAGCCAAGAGATAAGCGATAGATGCCAGGATCAAATAGCGTTTGTTGAGCATGATAAAAATGACCGCAGCATTGGCACCAAAAATTTTCCGAATGCCAATTTCTTTGGTTTTATTGAGCGTAGTAATGCCAGCCAGCCCAAATAAACCAAGGCAAGCGATGAGAATGGCAATGCCAGCGGACAAAAGCATCATACGCATCCAGCGTTGGTAGGATTCGTATTGAACAGCGATATCCTCTTCGAGAAAAGAATAATCAAAAGGCTTGTCAGGAGCGAGTGTTCTCCAGACAGATTTTAAATCCGCAATCGCTTCGGGAATATGTTGTCCATCAACTTTTACCAAAGCATAACTTAGTGGTCCGGTTTCTGCTTGATTAATAGTCAAGAGCATTGGTTGCACTTCTTCTTCCAGAGAAAGGAAATAATAATCCTCTACCACGCCGATGATTTCATAACCTAGCGAATCGTTTGTCCAGGTCAATCGCTTGCCGATGGGATCGGTCATTTGAATATCTCTTAGCAATGCCTCATTAACAATCACGGATTGGGCATCGGCGGCGTATTGCGAAAGTTTCTGCCTTCCTTCAATTCAATGCTCAAAGTAGGCAGATAGTAAGGATCAACCACAAAAACGTGCGAATGATGCTGCTCGCCTTGATACTTGTAGCCATAGCGCGAGCGACTACGTGCAAAAGAATCACCGGCCCCCGTCACCGATGAAATATGCCTGGAGGAAGCAGTAGCTTGTCGAATCTTTTCAATAATGGAATTACCTTCTATATTCGATTGTTCATACGATTTTAAAACAACGATTTGAGATTGGTCAAAACCAAGTTCTTTATGCGTGATATAATTCATTTGTTGCACCATTACAATAGCGCTAATGATTAAAAATGCAGAAAGGCTAAATTGTAACACCACCAAAGGTTTGCTGAATGCCGAACTAACGGAGGCTGCAAGCCCGATTCTCAATGTTCTTATCGGATTAAATCTGGAAGCAATAATAGCAGGATACAATCCTGAAAATGTGCCGATTATGAATATCAATATTACTATAAATAAAAAGATATATAATGGATTCACATCAAATAAAGAAAGATTTTTGCCAGTAAAATCATTGAAATGATCCGTGAAAAAATAGGCAAGTCCCAAACCAAAAACCGCAGCAATAGCCGTTGTTAACATAGCTTCTACCCAAAACTGCCCAATCAATCCTTTTTTAGAAGCACCGAGTACTTTTCGTACGCCTACCTCGCGGTTGCGTTGCGCAGAGAGCATCGTCGCAAGGGATACATAATTGATACAAGCAATCACCAAAATAAGTAAGGCAACGCCTCCTAGAATAAAAATCGTTTGCGGATTTGTGGCTTTATACCACTCTATTTTATAATTATGATGAATATCTTGTAAAGAAGTAAATGTTATTTCAAAAACAGTATCATTTTTCGGGATTTTATTACGTTCTCGCCAGCGTTCCATTCGGTCGCCGAGGTATTTATTTACTAATTTATTTAAATTATTTTTGAATCCTGATAGAGAAGTTTCAGGATTTAATTCTATAAAAGTGGGAAATGAAAAATTGCCCCAGCTTTCCAGTGATTCTTGATACCTGGGATGCGCTTGCATCGGCGCTAAAATAGAAAAATTCAAACTGGAATAAGCAGGCGGATTTTCTATAATCCCCATTACCGTAAAATCGTAACTACCCTCTATTTTAAGGGTTTTTCCGATCGGATCTTCTTCACCAAAATATTTTTTAGCAGTTTCTGATGTAAGCACAACTTCCAATGGAGAAAGGAATAATTGATCTGCATTTCCTTTAATAAGTTGAAAATCAAATATTTGAAAGAAATCTGCATCAACAAATGCGCCATTTTCTTTAAAGATATTCGTACCATAACCAACGCTAATATTCTCAATCGGTACAAAGCGCGTGGCATGTTTTACTGCCGAGATTTCATCTTTGATGACGCTCCCAATGCCCAAAGGCAAGTAGGCCGACTCACGGTAAGGGCTCTCTGCTTCAGGATTTTGTGCAAGATCGCTGTCATAAGATCGCTCATTTAATCGGAATATCTGCTCGCTCTTTGTGTGAAAACGATCAAATCGATATTCATCTATGATAAATAAATAAATCAGGATAGAAATAGCAATACCAATGCTTAAGCCAAAGGCATTCAGGAAAGTATACATTTTGCGCTTTAAAATATTTCGCCAGGCGATTTTGGTGTAATTAGAAAGTAAAAGAGTCGGATTTTTCATAGCAATTTTATTTCGCATTAAAATATAGGGTCTGAAAAAAAGTAAGCTTTTCCAAAAGAAGCGCCGACGCGCCTTTCGGGCACTCATGCGCTGTGCATACTGGTCAAATTCTTCCAGCAAATCACCGAGAATGCTTTCCACCAGCTCGTCCGGGCAAAACCATTCCACAAAACGCTGCACCCATTCGGGCGCTTTCGGGCTATTGGATTGTTCCATTTAAAATTTTAGTTGTGGAATTAATTGCCAAAGCGCTATCCTTTGTTCTTGCTGCTCGCGCAATACTTTCACACCGGCACTGGTCAAATGAAAAATCCTTTTGCGCCGCCCGCCCCGCACTGGCGAGGGATCACTCATGTCTGATTTCAAGTACCCTTTGTCTTCCAAGCGATAGAGCGTTATGTGCACCGCACTCAGATTGACGGGGCGTCCTGTTCGTTCGATGATTTCTTGCATAATATTATTGCCATAGGCTTCTTCTTGGAGCGCTCCTACGATCAGAAGCACGAGTTCTTCGAATTCGCCCAGATAATTTTTACTCATACCGTTCCTTAGTTATATTATTTGCAAAAGTATATACTTATATTTTGTAAAACAAATAAAGATTAAAAAAATTATTACACACTAAGATGAATAAGCATTTTAATAAAGTAAAATAGGTTGATTAATAGTTTATTATGCTTTTTTCTTTTTCTCCTTCTCTCCTTTTACAACTTTACTAATTTGGCTGGGCAGTAGACTAATGACGCCGCCGGAGAGTTTTTCCAAACTAAAAGCGAGTAAAATATAAGCTTCGGTGATGCCGGGTACAGGCAGGAATACCACACCAAAAAAAGGTAAAAATTTAGGTATATCCTTGAGTTGGTCAAAAGCTTCTTTGATTTCTTGTTCGCTAGGCAGTTCACTGCTTTTGCTGAGGTTAAGTTTGTTAATGAGGAGTTTGCCGAAAGTAGTTGCCATATCACGGGTTTCTACGGCCTCCATTTTGGCGGCGTTGCCCAATTTGAGGAAATTTTCGACCATTGCCTGCCCTAACAGCAAAATCCCTGTTTTTTTGCCTTTAAACACGTGTAGCTGTTCGCCATGTTGATACAAAAAGCAACCCAAATCTGCTTTGCTGCTGAGCAAATCATCGGAAGTCAAATTTAATTTTGTGACCAAAGGCACGAGAAAGGCCTCTTCAAGCACGTCCACTTCGGCGTCCACATGAATGGCGAACAAACTGATGTCGAGCAAGAAACGACGGGCGATCCAATCAAGTGGCGGCAGTTGGATTTCATCAAGCGTAGCACCAGATTCAAAAATGACGCGGAGTTCTTCTCGTTCATCTTCCACCAATAATTTCGAGGAGCGCTCAAATTGATGGTGCAGCGATTTTTCTTGGTTTGAAATTTTATGGTCGGCGTGAGCGGCAGCAGCGATGAGCTGAAGCGTCAATTTTTTGTACGCTTTTTTTCGTTCGATAAGACTTGAAAAATAATTATCTTCTTTAAAATCCGCTGATTCAATCGCTTTGCAATAATCCAAAAAGCAATACAAATCCCAGAATAACTGACTGCTAATGCCCGTTTTGCGAAAATCGAGGTAACTCTTTTGAAAACGTACACGCTCAAATAAAATTTTCTCTAAAATTTCCGGCGTTTCCTCTTGCCCATATTGATGAATGCCCTGATAATAAGCTTGAATGAATTGACCTGTTTGATGAATTGCACTGGCATAAGCTTCGCCGACAGGCATTTGCCGATTGAGTAATCGGGCGTGCATCATGATGTCCAGCAGAATGAGCTTGGCGCGTTCGGTTTCTTTGAGTTTTTCAAGGAGTCCATTGCTTGTTTGAAAAGGATAATGAATCGGAAAGCCATAAATCAAGCCGCTTTGCTGCAAAACCGCATAGAATGGATTGCCCAGGCTTTGAAAGCGATTAAAAACCTGACTACTCAGGTCTTCTGCAATCTTATTGACGCTATTAAATGCTAGCGGATGCGCCTGGCGGTAGCGAAGATATAATTCAAACCAATTCGGCTCATTAAAATCTATCATGGTGCTGTTTGGGTACAATTCTATAACAAAAATAGGGGAGCATTTGGTTTCCAAAAGCATTTTTTCGACTGAAATCGAGATTATTCCTTTTATTTCATCCTTTCTAATCCTGATTTTGCCTTCTGATGCAGCTCTGTTTTGTACTCTTCGGGGTTGATACTCAGGCAGATATTGAAGTAGGCGCGGGCTTTGGCACTGTCGCGGCGACTTTCGCAAATAAGTCCAATTTGTAAAGCAGCATTGCAAGCATAAAAATAAGGCTCTTTGCGACCCTGCACCACCGTTTTTTCATAAAAATCAATTGCTTTATCGTAGCGTTCCATGCCATGCAAAATGCGCCCCAGGCGGTACAAGTACTCCAATTGAGCAGCTTGGCCCGAAAAATCGGCGATCGATTTATTTTCCAATTGTTGATAGGCTTTTTGAAAGTAGCCACCGTCGAATAGAAGCCTTGCTTTTACAAGGCTTGCGTCCGCAATTTGGTCCGATTTCGCTTCCTGATAGGCGTCTTTATCTCCGCCAACTTCGGTTTTGCCTTTTGAAAGCACCAATTTCATATAACTTTGATAACCAGCCGTATTGCCATTGATCAATTCGCTCCAGGCGAGTTTTTGATAAGCTTCTTTAATGCCATTGCTACCGCGGTATTGGCTCAAAAAGCTTTTAAACAAAGGCGCTGCGTCACGATCAAGGCGGCGGAGCTTGGCTAAACCCAGCAGAAAATCGAATTGGGGTACAGCAGCAAAATTATTGCTTTTGGCTCGTTTTTGCAAAAGCTCAACTGCTCGATCATTTCGGCTTGCGCGCATCGCCACATTCGCCATTACAAAACAATGCAACGGATTGGTTTCTGGCTGTAAATCAGCTAATTGTAAAACATCCCAGGCTTCCTCGCTTTTATTTTCGAGATAAAGCAAAACGGTAGCATACATCACGGCGGTTTCCGCTTTGAAGACAAAATCGTGTTGCTGGGCGTGTTGAAAAACAGCGCTCAACTCCCGTCGGCCCTGCGCAATCGAACCTTCCAGACCGCTCAGGATTTTCATGCCCCATTTGTAATTGTCGGGGATTGTGCCAGCTAACGCGTGAAGCACGCCCAGGTCTTTTTGATTGGGTAGAAAATCAGGATATTTTTCTTGATTTTTTTTCAATAACTTATGCGCTTTGCTCACATCATTGAACCCCGCGAGGTAGTCGCCAAAACGCAGCTTTACCAAGGCCCATTGCAAGCGCACGTCGGCTTGAGCGTAGAGATAGTAAGGCGAGTTTGGATTTCCGGCTACTATTTTTGCAATGCGTGTTTCTTCGTTGTTTTTCAGGCGTTTATAATCAGATTCGCTTTGATTCAAATACAAAGTCAAAAAATCAATATAATTTTCAATATGATAAACGATCAGGTTATGCGGGTCTTGCGACTTGATTTGCGAAAGCGTGAGTTGTGCATCTTGAAAACGCAGACTGGTCGCCTGTTCATAAGCTGCTCGCACATCATCGCTGAATTCGAAATGCCCCGTAGCATGAGCTGGAAGATTTAATAATAGTAATAATAGTGTAAATATATTTTTCATGGTCATGGGTATTGTAAAATACAAAAGCCCTGAGGTGCGGGGCAACAACCAAGCATCCTCAAGGCTTTTGTGTAATTTTAATTTGATATTGCAAGGTAGGAAATTAGAGGTTATTTATCAACTTCTAAGCTCCTAAACTTCTCAATTTATTATACTTCTACTACGCCAACGCGCTCTTTCACTTCGCTCACGATGCCATCGTCTACCAGAATGCGACCGCAATGCTCACAAGCCGTAATGTGCTTGCGCATACCGATTTCCAATTGCAATTGAGGTGGAATCTTATTGAAGCAACCGCCACAAGAGTCACGCTCTACGGTCACTACCGCTAAACCATTGCGATACGAAGTGCGGATTTTATCGTAAGCTTTGATCAGGCGATCCTCAATATTTTTGCGGGCTTCATCTGATTTCTTACGCAACTCATCTTCGTCTTGCTCTGTTTTTTCTATGATCTGCGCCAGCTCCGATTTCTTCGATTCGAGTTCTTTGCGTTTCTTTTGGAGGCGTTCATCGGTTGCCTTAAACGTTTCTTCCTTGTTTTCAATCTCGATCTTCGACTGGCGGGTACGCTTTTCTGCTAATTGAATTTCCAGCTTTTGGAATTCCAATTCCTTTGTCAATGCTTCAAATTCACGACTATTCTTTACATTTTCCAACTGGTTCTGATAGCGAAGAATAGATGCTTCTGATTCTTTGATTTTCCCCTGTTGATTGCTTACTTCACTCTGTAATTCCTTGATATTGCTTTCCATTTTGCTCATGCGTAACTCCAGCCCGGCGATGTCATCCTCCAGGTCTTGTACTTCATCAGGCAATTCTCCTTTGAGGATTTGAATCTCATCAATTTGAGAGTCCACCAACTGAAGCTCGAAAAGTTCTCTTAGCTTTTCTTCTACGGTCAGTTCAGCCATTTTTATAATATCATTTAAATTGTTATCAAAATTACACCATTATTAAAGATAATACACAGGATTTGTGTTCACCTCTGCACAATGGAGCGCAAAATTACTAAATTTTTTTGAGATTATTTCATACAATAATTCGATTGTAAACTGCTGACTTTCAAAATGTCCGATGTCGGCAATGATAATTTTGCCATCGGCATCAAAAAACTCGTGATACTTGTAATCTGCTGTCACAAAAATATCCGCGCCTTGCCCGATTGCCTGTGGCAATAAAAAACCGCCACTACCGCCGCAAACCGCTACGGTGTAAACGTCTTTATCTCGAAATGCTGTATGTCGCAGACAATTCGTGCGCATTTTTTCTTTCAAATGCTTTAAAAAATCTGATTCTGCCATCGGCTGCGGCAATTCTCCGATCATACCCGACCCTATGCTTGGGCTGGTACTGCTTAGCTCAATAATTTCAGCATTTATATCATGTTTATGTAATATCTCTAAAACTTTCCTTTCCAAACCAAGGGGTACAGCGGCTTCCAACTTAATCACTTCTTCGCTCCCTTCGGCGTTGTAGCCGATTTGTTCAATTGCCTTCAATTCTGGTAACCCAATGTTTAACAATAGATTGCGAATGATTTTCAGGTTTTCAGGTGTGACGGTTGCCGAGATTTTTCGCAATACTTTTTTGGGCGCGAGGATTCGGGTATTGATTAAGCCCAGCTTTTCGCAAATTTTGGCGTTGACGCCTTGATAATAAACATTGTCGAGATTTGTGTGAATAGCATAAATTGCAATATCGTTTTTAATCGCCTTTAAAACAGTGCGTTCTATATAATTTTTACCCGTAATACGTTTTAATCCTCGAAACACAATCGGATGGTGCGCTACGATCAAATTGCATCCTTTTTCAATTGCTTCGTCCACTATCCCTTCCGTCGAATCCAGACAGCACAGCACGCCCTTGATGTCTTCATCGGAATTGCCCACAATCAGCCCGGCATTGTCATAATCTTCTTGATACGCAGGCGGAGCAATGGTTTCGAGGTGAGCGATCAAATCTTTAATCTTCATTTTATTTTTGGTTTCTTGTTTTAGGCGGATGTTTTGAAGCTTTTATTTTGGTTATCGGTTATTTGTTATCTGTTGACAGTTAACTGTTAACAAATAACCCATTTTCACCAATTCCTGATTTTCTGTTCGATTGCAGTAGTCGAATACCCTTCGATATAAGGCAGGCTGCGCACTTCGCCACCATTTGCCAACACTACATCCGAGCCAATAATATCCTTGGGTTGCCAGTCACCGCCTTTTACTAAAACATCTGGCAGAATGATTTGGATGAGTTCCAGCGGGGTATCTTGTTCAAAAACAACGACCGCATCCACAAATTCTAGCGAAGCTAATAAATATTGACGCGTCGTTTCATCATTGATTGGGCGATTGGGACCTTTGAGTCGGCAAACCGAATCTTTAGAATTCAAGCCAATCACTAATTTATTACCTAAATCCCTGGCTTGAGCCAGATAATGAATATGACCATAATGTAATATGTCAAAACAACCGTTTGTGAAAACAACTTTTTGACCCGCTTTTTGCCAGGCATCAACAGTAGCTTGGATTTGCTTCCAATCTTGAATTTTAGCTGTGATTTTTCCGAGTGTATTCATAAAATTTTAGGCAACTGCAACAGGATGATAATCTCGATTAATACTTGGCAAAAGCAATAATGACAATAGTCCCAGGGAAATATTGAAGCCCAATTGTACCGTAAAATAAGAAATATTGGCAAAAGAAAATCCATCGTCACCACTGATACCATAAAAGCCAAGCGCCAATTGCGCCAGAAAATGATAGGTACCCATGCCACCGGGCGAAGGAATCACCATACCCCATGCGCCAAAAACAAATACGGTAAGCCCTGCTATTGCTGGCAAATCTGCTGTTGGCTCGAATGCAAGCATACAAAAATAGCAGCCCAAGTAAAACATCAACCAAATGCTAATGCTGTGCAAAACGAATAACCACGGGCGCTTCAGCTTGCCGATAGTTTTAATGCCTTCACCAAATCCCTGGATGATGCCGACTATTTTTTGAACAATCGCCAGCCGCAGCAAGCCTTTGCGAAACACAAAAAAGAGACTCAATCCAATGATTCCTGCTATTCCCAAATAAAGCAACAAGGCCCCCTTACCGCCAAATTTTTCACTCAAATTGATATGCTCATCCGCAAAAGTGTAAATTGTATTAAAATCAAGTAAAAGCGCAAGCAACGTGATGAGGATGATACTGAGCACATCTATCACGCGATCCACCACTACTGTACCCATTACTTTTTCTATGGGCATTTTTTCATAGCGTGCCATCATTCCCGCACGCACGACCTCGCCGAGACGCGGTAATCCCAGGTTCGCAAAATAACCAATAATAGTGCTGAGTAAAGCATTGATAAATTTCGACTGATAACCTAAAGAACGCATCAGCATATTCCAGCGAATAGCCCGACTGATATTGCTCATCATATAAGCTACAAAAACCATGAACATCCAGAAAAAGCTGACGCCTCGGAAATCATCTATTACTTTTTGAATAAGACTGCACTCTGCGGCGGGTACACCTTTTAAAGCGCAATCTTCCTGAAAAGCAGCGTTTTGGCTGCGATACACCAAATATAAAATCGTAACACCGACACCAAGAAACAAGAGGAATTTCAGGACGTTAAGTAGTTGCTTTTTTGAAATCATTGCAGATTGTTCAAGCGGTTTCGTGAAATTTATAAGTGCAAAATTGCTATTTTTTCTGTTGGAAAACGCGAATTGTTGAGCTTAGGTATTTGCAATATCTAAAAAAGTGTTCCTTCAAAAATATCAGCTCTTTCCAGCCATTCCTCCAGTAAAGATTGATAAGCCAGCCGCTCGTCCGAGCTTTTATAAGCTTCAAAATCCTGCTTTTTTTCAAAAGAAAGCACGTGAATTTCTCTCGGCTGCGATATTAATGGATCTTTGGATGACACTTGTATGCGATGTTCTAAACGTCCATTGAATTTTTCTAATAATGGCAATACTTTGGCTTCATATTCTTCAAATTGCGTCACTTTCCCTTGTTTTACATAAAGCAAAACGATTACGAAAAACGACCTAGCTTTACCTGTATTTGGGGAATTCTTATTTGATCGAAATTCGATTGTGTTCATCGGGAAAAGCTATGCTAGGTTGAAAAGTTTTCGCTTCTTCAAAATCCATCAAAGCATACGCAATGATGATGACCGTGTCGCCTACTTGTACTTTGCGCGCTGCTGCCCCATTGAGGCAAATGACGCCGGAATTGCGTTCGCCTTTGATAATATAAGTCTCAAAACGCTCGCCGTTATTATTGTTTACGATTTGTACCTTCTCGCCTTCGATCAAATTGGCAGCGTCCATTAAGGCTTCATCAATTGTGATACTGCCAATATAATTAAGGTTTGCCTCAGTGACTGTGGCGCGATGTATTTTCGATTTAAAACGATGGATTAGCATGATAAAAAGATAAAATTTGGTCTGGTAAAGTTAATTTCTCCAAATCGGATGCAAAAATGCACATAGCAAACACAAGAACAAAATTTTATTGCGTATGGTTTGACGAAACGAAGGAAGAAAAGTAACGCTTTTGGTTTAGGAACTGATATAAGCTTAATCTTTTACGACCGCATAAACTCCTAAACTCCTAAGCTTTTCATATCAAAATCATATTATCAATCAACCGCACATCATCGGCCCAAACAGCGGTACAAGCGACAGGCACTTTCCCGTTGCTCAAGCGTTCTAAGGGCTGCAAGGTTTGTCCATCTACAATTTCAAAATATTCAGGTCGGAAGCCTGGAATGTCCAAATTTTTGATCGCAAAAGCCTGAATATCCTTGGGCGAAAAATGATCGACCGCCATTTCTTTTGCTTGTAACAGCGTCTGATGAATGATCTTGGCATTGGAGCGAAGCTCAGCATTCAAGCGTACATTGCGCGAACTCAAAGCCAAGCCATCGGCTTCCCGAAGGGTCGAACACATTACTAATTGCACTTTTGAATGGGTTTGCGTGAGCATTTCCTCTACAATTTTCACCTGTTGATAATCCTTTTGCCCCATGTACAGCGCTTCTGGTTGCACGATTTCCAGCAGTCGATTGACTACTTGTGCCACGCCCTTGAAGTGCCCCGGGCGGAAAGCACCTTCCATTACTTTATCCAAATTGCCAAAACTAAAATCGGATTTGATTTTTACATCAGCAGGATAAACTTCTGACACATCGGGCATAAAAAGTACCTGACAACCAACCTTTGCGAGTAATTCTATGTCTTTGAGCGGAGTACGAGGGTATTTTTCAAGGTCGGTGGTGTCATTAAACTGTGTAGGATTTACAAAAATGCTGCATACTACGCATTCGTGCTGCTGCATCGCCTGCCTTACCAAAGTCAAATGGCCTTCATGGAGCGCACCCATCGTAGGCACAAAGCCGATGGTATTTTTTCGTTGGCGTTCCGCTTTCAAATAGTATTGGAGTGGCGCAATTTTCTTGAATAAAAACATAAAATTAAACCCAAGCTTTAGTAAACCGATGGGCAAATATAGACGTTTTCGTTAACAGCGTATTAAGTTGGGGTGCAAATAAGGAAAAGTCCTGTTTTTTTGTTAATTTTGCAGTTCTGTTCATTGAGCCGTTGGAGAAGGCTTTAGATTTTTTAAATTTTACTTCGTATGAGCAAAAATAAAGTGCTGATCGTAACGCAGGAAATGCAACCTTATACTGCACTCTCTGATATGTCAACGATTACAAGAACGCTTGCCCAATATATTCAGGATAATGGAATGGAGATTCGTGTATTGATGCCGCGGTTTGGTACGATTAATGAGCGCCGCCATCGTTTGCACGAAGTGGTTCGACTTTCGGGCATGAATATTATCGTAAATGATGATGATTTTCCATTGATTATCAAGGTTGCATCTTTGCCCGAGGCGCGTATGCAAGTTTATTTTTTGGATAATGAAGACTTTTTTAAGCGAAAGTCCGTTTTTAGCGATGAAGAAGGGGAGCCTTTTGAGGATAATGCCGACCGTATGGTGTTCTTTTGCAAAGGCGTCATTGAAACGGTGAAAAAATTTGGCTGGTCGCCTGATATTGTTCATTGCCACGGCTGGATGACAAGTTTAATACCTTTATATCTGAAAACGGCTTATAAAACAGATCCTTTGTTTCAGAATGCTAAAATCGTTTATTCGATATATGCAGATTCACTGGAAAAAACCGTTGATGATAATTTCCTGGCAAAGGCCAGCATCAATAACGTTTCGTCGGATGATTTGAAAAATTATCAAAATGGTAGCGGAGTGACGCTGCACCGAGGCGCGATCAGCTATGCGGATGCGGTTATTCAAGGCAGCGAAACTTTGAGTGAAGGCGTTAGAAACGAATTGGATAAAACGGATAAACCGATCCTTCCCTTTGTAAAAGAAGATTATCTCCCGGCGTATGTGGAGTTTTATAATGTACTTTTAGAAGAGAAGGTATCAGAATAAATTACAAGGCTTGCACTTTTAAATGTTAGAATATTTTTCAAAAAACTGTGAGAATGAGTCGATTAATCGGTTCATCCCTCCCCCTTCTGTACATTGCACAGAATTGCACAATCTTTAAAAGACTTTCAAATTCAAATTGGCATGAAGCAGCTTGCTTGGTTCTCTTGTGCTGTAGTGATGGTTTTGACTCTAATGGTGGCTTGTACTGATCCCACTGAAATCGGCGCTGACCTTCTGGAAGGCGACAAAGCGGAGGTAGGTTTTACAGATACCATTGGCGTGATCGCAACTACGATCAAAACAGACTCTATATTGACCTATTTTCCTGTTTTTCAAGCTTCTGAAGCATTCGGCGGCTATCCTTGCGGGAATATGGATGACCCTATTTTTGGTACTTCCAAGGCACAAATCTATGGACAGGTCTCTCTTTCAGCAACTTTGCCCGACCTGGAATCTGCTGCGAAAGTTGATTCTATTGTCTTGGTTTTACCTTATGATACCAGCGGCGTGTATGGCAATACCAAAGAAACCTATGGTATTTCTGTGAATCGATTGACCGAGGATATGGATTTTAATCTTAGTTATTATTCCAACGATTCTTTTCAATCAGATGACGCTAATCCATTAGCAAATATTCAATTTATTCCTAATCTGGATAGTGTCACTATTTTTGATTATGAATCGGGCGCTGTAGATACGTTGGAGCTTCCGGCACAATTGCGTATTACCTTGCCTATTTCTTTTGCGCAGGAACTGGTTCAGTTAGATACGAGTTTTTATGTAAGTGATAGTGCGTTTATTAGCTATTTAAAAGGTATTCATATTCAGCCAACTACGGTTAATCAAGGTATGCTGAGTTTTAATTTGGCGGACGCAAGGGCCGGCATTTACCTTTATTATGAAAAAACAGATACCTCAAAAGCGCAATATTTATTTGAATTTAACCCTTTTCGGGCGCGTTCGGTACAATTTGAACACAATACAGCAGGCACGATATTAGATCGATACGCAGGCAATACTTCTCTGGGTGATAGCTTGATTTTTGTACAAGGAATGGCAGGCGTCAATACGAAGATTGAGATTCCTTTTGTGAAAAATTTGAAAGGCTTAGTGATTAATAAAGCAGAACTGGAAGTGCGGATAGCCAGTTTGCCTGGAGATAATCTTAATATATTTACGCCTGTGCCTCAGATCATTCTGCTTACGACGGAAGATGATGGCGACTTTGTTACCATTGATGATATAGCGATATTGTTGCCTCAGGGTACCACTGTTTTTAATAGCGCTTATGGCGGTATGCCTGAAGAAGGTAAGCCTGGCGAACCCATGGTGTATAATATGAATATTTCTACCCATTTTCAAAGAATGATAGATGGTGCGCGGCCTAATGAGCTGTATTTGTCGGTGTTAAATAGAGTGGAAACCCCTTCACGGGTTGCGCTCTACGGGGCTAAGCATCCTCAATATGCTATTAAGTTGAAAGTGGCATTTACAAGGCTCTAACCACCCTCTTAGTAATTTTTTGAACTGTAAATAATCGATAAAGAGGAGAGTATATATAATATATTCGTTTATTTGATTTATTTAACAATATATAAAAGTTACTAAACCCTTTAAACTTTATTCTTTATGTGTGGAATTGTAGCATATATCGGACCCAAAGAAGCATATCCGCTTTTGATGAAAGGATTGCAACGCCTTGAATATCGGGGCTATGATAGTGCAGGTGTAGCACTTTTCAATGGCGATATTCGTGTTTACAAAAAGAAAGGGAAAGTTCAAGAGCTCGCTGATTATGTCAGCACATTGTCTTACGAAGGAACGATGGGCATTGGGCATACACGTTGGGCAACGCATGGCGAACCCGATGATATCAACGCGCATCCTCATTTTTCCGGCAATCGTCGGCTGGTATTAGTACATAATGGTATTATAGAAAATTATGATGTGCTCAAAAAAGCGCTTGAAAAAGAAGGACATCATTTTGAAAGTCAGACAGATACGGAAGTTCTGGTTCATTTGATCGAAGAAATTCAAACTCGTGAGAATTTACCCCTAGAAGAGGCTGTTCGCGTAGCGCTTACGCGTGTAGTGGGGGCTTATGCCATTGTGGTGATGGACAAACAAGAGCCGGGGAAATTGGTAGGCGCTCGCAAAGCAAGCCCTCTGGTCATCGGCATTGGTGAAGGTGAGTACTTCCTGGCTTCTGATGCTACTCCTTTGATCGAGCATACCAAAAAAGTGATTTATCTGAACGACCAGGAAATCGCAGTGGTAGAGCGAAATGGGGATTTGCAAATAAAGAAAATTGATAGCAACGAAGTGCAAACGCCCTTTATTCATGAATTGGATATGGAAATTGAGGCTTTGGAAAAAGGCGGCTATGATTACTTCATGCTCAAGGAAATTTACGAACAACCCGATACTATTGCTGATGCCATGCGTGGTCGCATCAATCCGCGCGAGAATTGGGTGCGCCTGGGCGGTTTGGAGAAAATATACGAACAAATTGCAAATGCACAGCGTTTTATCATTGCAGCTTGCGGCACATCCTGGCATTCCGGTTTGATTGGTGAATATTTAATCGAGGATTTGGCGCGCATTCCAGTAGAAGTAGAATACGCTTCCGAATTGCGCTACCGCAATCCTATTATCACGGATAAAGATGTTGTGATTGCTATTTCTCAATCGGGCGAGACCGCAGACACACTGGCAGCAGTGGAGTTAGCCAAAGAAAAAGGCGCTTTGGTGTATGGCATTGTCAATGTGGTTGGCTCTTCGATTGCAAGAGCGACCGACTCGGGTTCTTACATACATGCAGGGCCTGAAATCGGGGTAGCTTCTACCAAAGCCTTTACAGGGCAAGTGACTTTGCTTACGCTCATGGCCCTGGATTTGGCGCAGCGGCGCGGCGAAATCTCTGAGACCCGCTTCCAGGAATTATTGACAGAGTTTAAGAATATTCCCGATAAGGTTCAAAAAGTACTGGAAAAGAATCAACAAATCAAGTACATTGCAGGCGAAATCCAGGATAAACCCAATGCTTTGTATTTGGGTCGGGGTTACAACTTCCCGGTAGCACTGGAAGGCGCTTTGAAATTGAAAGAAATTTCTTACATTCATGCGGAAGGCTATCCTGCCGCGGAAATGAAGCATGGCCCGATTGCGCTCATCGATGAGCAGATGCCGGTGATCGTTATCGCGACGAATCGTAGCGCTTATGACAAGATTGTAAGTAATATTCAAGAAGTGAAGGCCCGCAAAGGGATTGTGATTGCTATTGTGACCGAAGGCGATGAAACGATTAGTCATATCGCTGATCACACCATCGAAATTCCTGATACGGAAGAGCCTTTTACACCATTATTATCGGTAATTCCTTTACAATTATTATCCTACTATATCGCCGTGATGCGCGGATGCAATGTGGATCAGCCTCGCAACCTCGCAAAATCGGTAACTGTTGAATAAAAATTATAATATTTAAAATGAACGAAAGCAGAGTTCAATTAGAATACAATAGCGAAAGAGAAGATTTGATCATCCCAGAATATGGTCGCCATGTGCAGAAGTTGATCAATTTTGCTAAAACGATTGAAGAACCTGATAAGCAAGCAGTTTTCATCGAAAGGATTATTGATCTGATGATGCAAATTTATCCGCAAAGCCGCAGCGTAGAAGACTATCGCGAAAAGCTTTGGAAACATATATATCGGATTGCTAATTATAATCTGGTTGCGATTCCTCCAAGCGGTGTGCAGCCGAAGCCCTCTGACGCTGTCAAAAAACCTGAACCGATTGGCTATCCTTTGTTTGAGGCACAATTCCGTCACTACGGTCACAATGTGCAAAAGCTGATTCACAAAGCGCTTTCGATGGAGGCTGGACCTAAGCGCGATGGTTTTGTAGAAGTGATCGGTTCTTATATGAAACTCGCTTACAAAACCTGGAATAAGGATCATTATGTAAGTGATGATGTTATCAAACAGGATTTAGCGGTTTTGTCTGATAATCAATTAATATTTGACGAGGATACCTCTTTCGATAATCTTTCTGCAGCCCGTCGTCGGAAACAACAGCAATATCAGCAACGCGATGACCGGGATCGGGGCGATAGAAATCGGGATCGAGACAGAGGGGATCGAGATCGTGACCGCGATCGGGATAGAGGGCGCGGCGATAGAGATAGAGACCGGGACCGGGATCGTGATGGACGCCAGCGAAATAATAACAACAACCGTAATAATAATCGTCGGAAGAAATAATTTAAAAAATTCCACTTTTATTAAAATTGGAATGAAGGAAGCATCCGTCTTTTTCATTCCAATTTTTTATTTGTCCGTATTTTGCAGCGAATTTAAAAACGACCTCGCCTTATGAATTTTCCAAATCCCATTCCAGTTAAAGAAATTGCTGAGAAAATTGGCGCCAGTATCATTGGAGATCAAACCCTTTTGGCTACTGGCATCAATGAAATCCATCAAGTGCGTGCTGGCGACATTACTTTTGTAGATGTAAAAAAATATTTTGAAAAAGCGCTTAAATCTGCTGCTACCATCATCATTCTGAACGAGAAAACCAAAGCTCCTAAAGGCAAAGCGCTCTTGCTCTGTGATGATCCTTTCGTGGCTTACAATAATCTGGTGCTGGAACATCGACCTTTCCTGGCGCTTTCCAGTAATATTAGCGATACTGCCGAGATCGATCCTTCTGCCATCATCGAACCAGGCGCGATGGTTGGGCATCATGTCAAAATTGGCAAGCATACTTATATCCAGGCAAATGCTATTATTGGAGAGCATACCATTATTGGCGACAATGTAGTTGTGCAGTCGGGCGCTATCATCGGCACGGATGCTTTTTATTTCAAAAAAACCGAAGAAGGCTATCAGCGCTGGCGCTCTGGCGGGCGCGTTATTCTGGAAGATGAGGTAGAAATCGGAGCGGGTTGCACTATTAATAAAGGTGTTTCGGGCGATACGATTATCGGGGCAGGTACGAAATTAGATTGCCAGGTGCATATTGGGCATGATGTAGTGATTGGTAAAAAATGCTTATTTGCAGCGCAGGTCGGCATTGGCGGCAACACGGTGATAGGAGATGAGGTGGTCATATTTGGTCAGGTCGGCGTGGCTCAGAATTTAAAAATCGGCAACAAAGTGATACTTTCTGCAAAATCAGGCGTATCAAAGGATTTGGAAGAAGGCAAACACTATTTCGGGTATCCCGCAGGCGAAGCACGCACGGTGTATCGAGAACTGGCAGCGCTGCGGCATTTGCCGGAATTTTTCGCTAAGTATTATGAGAAATGATATTTTTATAATGAATCCACTCGATTTGATTCGCAAAAATTTTATCGAAAAAGCTTCCTATTTTGCTCGTTTTGTGCCAAATATGTCTGTGGAAGAAACACCATATTATATTTGTGTAAATTGTGGATTGCCTTCCGATACGTTCAATGCGAGTGTTTTAAAATCAGCGGATTTGGAGATAATTCCAGGCATTTTAATAGCTGTTTCTCAACGTTTCCAGGAGAAAAATTTTCCGATGTCGTGGTGGCTGTGGGAATCGCCCAATTTAAAAGCAATCGAGTCTTTATTCCTGGAGCAACAGTTCGTTTCTAATGAAACCAATGTGGCAATGTGGGCGAATTTGGAAAACACGCAGCCCAATTTGATCAAAATCCCTGATTTTGAGATAGCGCGCGTAACTTCTTTGCAAGGCATTGATAGCCATTCAAATATACTTGCGAATTTATTTGAGCCTTCTCCTGAAGCAGCGCAGGTGCGCCAATATTATCATCATATAAAGCCATTTTATGATCCAAAAGATTCTCCGATGCAATTTTTTATAGGTAAATTCCAGGATCAAGCGGTTGCGACGGGTACCTTATTTTTTGATTCGGATTCGGTGGGTATTTATGATATTGCAACGCTGGAAGCCGCACGGGGTAAGGGTTTTGGCTCGCTCATGTTTCAGTTTTTATTGCAATTTGCTAAAGAAAAAGGCGCTACAAACGCTGTTTTGCAAGCATCACCGGATGGACTGGGCATTTATAAACGCGCCGGTTTTCAAGAAGCCGGCATCGTAAAAGTATTTGAGAATCAGCATTTATGAGAATTTAGATACGAGATGCCAGACTGTACTGAAATGAATGTTTATAAGTCTTTTATTCTTGATCAATGACATATCTTTTGGGTCTGAGTTCAAAAAAAGGTACTTTTGAGGCATAAAAACTGAATAAAATAATGCTTTCACAAAATACTTATGTGGCCATCATGGCGGGGGGAGTAGGAAGTCGCTTCTGGCCGGCGAGCCGAGTAGCAAAACCCAAGCAATTCCTTGATATTCTGGGCGTAGGAAAGTCGCTCTTGCAAATGACTTTTGATCGTTTTTTGGCCTTGTGTCCGGCAGAAAATATTTTCATTGTGACCAATGCCATTTATCGTGATCTGGTGAAAGCGCAACTTCCGGAATTGACGGATAATCAAATATTATTGGAGCCATCGCGCAATAATACCGCGCCTTGTATTGCTTATACCGCTTTTAAATTGCAAGAATTAAATCCCAATGCAAATCTGATCGTTGCCCCTTCTGACCATATTATTTTGAAGGAGACAAATTTTATTATCACTTTACAAAAAGCGCTTGATTTTACAGCTAAGAATGATGCGTTGGTTACGCTTGGCATCCAACCTAGTCGACCCGATACGGGCTATGGCTATATCAATTTTGAAAAAACGGCGGTGCAAAACGATGTGCATCAAGTGATTAAATTTACAGAAAAACCACCATTAGAAAAAGCAGAAGCATTCTTGGCGAGCGGCGATTATCTTTGGAATGCCGGGATTTTCGTATGGCGCGTGCAGACGATCTTGAGCGCTTTAGAGCAAAATGCCTCAGAAATTCACACCATCTTAGGGGCAAAGTTGGATTGTTATAATACGCCTCAAGAGCAAGCTTTTATTGATGAATACTATCCTACGACACCGAATATTTCTATCGATTTTGCGGTAATGGAAAAAGCCAATAATGTTTATACTATTCCCTCTGACTTTGGATGGTCTGATCTGGGCACTTGGGCATCCCTCCACGCCGAATCTCAAAAGGATAATCATAACAACACCTGCCATGCAGGCGAAGTCATGCTGATGGAAACAGATAACTGCTTGATTCATGCGGCTAATAGCAAGCTGGTAGTTATCAAAGACTTGCAAAATTATATCGTAGTAGATGAACCCGATGTGCTACTGATCTATCCGATGGGGCAAGAACAAGAGATCAAACAAATTACGGAGCAATTAAAAACAAAGAAAAAAGATAAATATTTGTGATAAATTTTGATAGTTTATCAGAAGTGTATTAAATTGTGCCTTAATAATATACTCTTCACAAACCACAAGACTTGCCTATAAATTTGGTTAAATTCCAAGTTTATCACTCTATTTCAATAATAACCCATAAGGAAAAATTGTTTCATAGGCATCCTTAATTCCCATTTTTCAAAGGAAATCTACGCTATTACAACATACTATGATGAGAATTAAAACTTGCTTAACCCAGCAAAATTTTACGCAAAAATTACTGTAATGGCGTATTACGTAATCGTAAACGTAATCGGACAAACAGTGAAAAAACAAGTAAAAACGATCGCAATTACAGGAAACTACGCACGGTGGGTATTCCAGTTTCGTATTGGTTTCTTGAGAAAGCTCCAACAAATGGGGATTAGAGTAGTAGTGATTGCTGCTCCTGACCGCTTTGAGCGAAAATTTTTGAGAGAGAAATTTATTTTTGAGCCCGTTTCCATTAATTTTTATGGTAATAACCCGCTCGATGATGCCAATTTATTTAGGCAATTTTATAATATCTATCGTAAACATAAAATAGATTTGGTTTTTCATTATACAATTAAACCAAATATTTACGGTGGAATGGCTGCAAAAATTCTTGGCATTCCTTCTTATGCAGTAGTGACTGGAATGGGGCATATTAGCAACCGAAAAAATGGACTCACCTCCTGGGTTGGTTTGAATCTATATCGTTTGGCATTACCCCTTCATCGCAAAGTGCTGACGCTCAATCAAAGAGACGCGGATGAACTGATGGAAATGAAAATGGTAAAGCCGGAGAATCTAGTATTACTGCCAGGTGAAGGTGTTGATACGAATTACTTCCGGCCACTCTCCGATAAGAAAATGCCCGAATATCCAAGTTTTCTATTTTCCGGCCGCTTGATGGAAGATAAAGGTATCTATGAATTTGTAGAGGCCGCAAAAATTCTACGTGCTAAATACCCCCAGGTTCGTTTTCGCATACTGGGTATGCTCGACCCAAAAGGGATTCATTCCATTCCGATTCAAACAGTAAAGCAATGGGTGAATGAAGGTATCATTGAATACCTGGGCGAAACGATTGATGTACGCCCTTTCTTAGCCAAAGCGGATTGCGTGGTATTGCCTTCGTTTTATCGGGAGGGGCTTTCGCGCATTTTGATGGAAGCAGCTAGTATGGAAACGCCTATCATTACGACCGATCAGCCCGGCTGCCGCGAAGTGGTGGATCATGGCCGTACTGGTCTTTTGTGCGAATTGCGCAATTTGAATGATTTGGTTGACAAAATGGAACAATTTATCCTGATGGATAAAATTGATCGGTTGATCATGGGCAAAAATGCTCGACTGAAAATGGAGCGCCAATTTGACGAACAAATCGTCATTCGATACTACCTGCAAATGTTGCAACAGGAATTTCAATTACCAGGTGTATTGCAGCCTGTTTCATCTGATGCTTTTGAGGATGCCGTGATCAATGAAGCTGTTTAAAAAAGTATTGTTTTATGCTTGCTATAATTTTTTGAGCGGCATTGCCATCTCCGAAAGGATTTGGAATTAAGGCTTGTATTGTCTGAGTTTTAAGTAGTTGATTAACAGTCTGTTGAATAGCCTTGCTGTCAATCGTTACTTCACGAACGGTACCCTTTTGCTGTGCTTCGGGGCGTTCGGTTTGTGCGCGGAGCACAATGACGGGCTTTCCAAGACTTGGAGCTTCTTCCTGTATGCCGCCACTATCGGTCAGGATCAAATCGCATTCTTCCATTGCCCATACAAAAGCCTCGTAAGGAAGCGCTTCAATCAAGAACAAATTAGGTAAATCTTTAAGGTCTTTTTGTATCCAATTTCGCACCGCAGGATTAGGGTGGAGTGGAAAAAGCGCAAAACAATCTTCTTGCTCCAAAATATTCCGAATGGCGCGGGCCAATTCTTTCTGATGATGCAACAAATTTTCCCGCCGATGGATGGTCATTAAAATCATCTTCGCGTAGCGTTCTTGGAATGGGAACAGCTGTGTTTTCAATACTTTAACCGAATCTGGCTCTTTTTCTTTTATTTTTTCCAAAGCAAATTGCAAAGCATCTATCACCGTATTCCCCACCAAATAAATCTGATCGACAGCAATTCCTTCCCGAATTAAATTTTCTTTTGCTAAAGTAGTAGGCGCAAAATGCAAATCCGCTACCCTGCTGATTGCTTGTCGATTGAATTCCTCCGGGAAAGGGCTGTTTTTATGATAGGTACGAAGGCCAGCTTCGATATGCCCGACTTTTTTTTGCAAATAAAACCCCACCAAAGCGCTTGCAAATGCTGATGTTGTATCACCTTGAACCAATATTAAATCAGGATTAAATTCATTTATCACATTATGAAAATGCGTAATTAAATAAGCTGTAAGCCCTGTCAAATCTGCACTTTTATTTAAAGCATTTAATTGGTAATCCGCTTGAATTTGAAAAAAATCCAGAATAGGTTGTTTAATATCAAGATGCTGACCCGTATCGCAGACCTGGAGTTCAAAAAAATCGTTTTCTTTTTGCAAAGCGCGAACCACGGGCGCCATCTTGATGGCTTCGGGGCGTGTGCCGATGACGATTAGAATTTTTATTCTTGACATTAGATTTCAGGCATTAAATTTTAGAACGTACCTTTGCTTCATAAGTTGATACTTTCCAAGTAAATGAATTTATCCCTCAAAATAGCGCGTCGGTATCTTTTTGCAAAAAAATCTACTAACGCCATCAATATTATCACGGGCATTTCGGTGTTTGGCATCGCGGTCGGCACGGCGGCGCTGGTGCTGGTATTGTCTGTTTTTAATGGTTTTGAAGACCTCATCGGCGAAATGTACAGCAATTTTAATCCCGATGTAAAAATACTTCCGGCTCAAGGAAAAACATTTGACGTAGATTCAGCGCTGCTGACTAAAATCTATATGGTTGAAGGGGTAGAATTAGTCTCCCAAACAATTGAAGAAACAGCCTTCTTTGAATATAAAGGAAGTCAGGATTTTGGTACGCTTAAAGGAGTTGATGAGTCTTACGATGAGGTAACGGGCATTGACTCAACGGTAAGGGAAGGCAAATACCAATTGAAAGACCAGGGAAATGTGGAAGATGCGGTGCTTGGGCTGGGGATGCGCAATAAATTGCAAGTAAATGTGGATGATTTGTTCACGCCTATAATTGTCTATATGCCAAAGGCACGGGAAGTGAGCGTTTTCGAGCAGCAATTCCGGCGGCTATCGGTGTACCCGGTCGGCACTTTTGTCAATCAACAGGAATTCAACAACAAATACGTCATAACTTCGATAGATTTTGCTCGCCAATTATTGGATGCGCCCAATGAAGTAAGCGCTTTGGAGCTAAAATTGAAAGCTGGCAGCAATCAGAATCGGGTGATCGAAAATATTCGCAAAACCCTGGGGGAGGATTATATTATAAAAAATCGCTATGAACAAGAAGAAGCTTTTCTGCGGATTATGAATATAGAAAAATGGTTAAGTTTTGCTATCGCCGGGCTGATGCTTTTTCTGGTAGCCTTTAATATGGTGGGCGCCTTGTGGATGATCGTATTGGAAAAGCAAAAAGACATTGCCATCCTGAAATCTATGGGTGCACTCGACAAAATGGTGCGCAATATCTTCCTCAATGAAGGGGTTTTGCTCTGTTTGCTGGGCATTAGCATCGGATTTGTGCTGGCGTTGGTCACCTACCTTGCTCAAAAAACCTTTGGTTTGGTGGGCATTCCCGGCAATTTTATTGTAGAAGCCTATCCCATCAGCATTCGCTGGATAGATTTTTTTGTAGTAGCACTCACGGTACTTTTTATTGGCTTATTGGCGTCCATTCCACCTGCTATTCGCGCCATGCGTGTATCCGCGCTCATCCGCGAAGAATGAAATTTGGAGAATAGGGGAATAGGATAATAGGGTGATAAGCGAAGTGCTCCCAAAATACTTTCTTATCTTTGCAGCGATTTTCAAAAATTGATTCTAAAAATCCGACATCTCGCATCCTTGTCCGCCGAAGCTTTAGCGAAGGATGATGATGATGTCTGGCATCTTAAAGCATGGAAGAGTGGCAATTAGATTTTGAGTGGCTGCAAGTGCGGCATTTTATTAAAGATCGCTTCAAACGAGACGCGTTGCCCGATTTGAACGCAGTATTATTTCTCGTTGGTATTCAGGAACTGGGGCGCTGGAAAAAGGAATACACCAAAGAAGAAAAGCAGGATTTGATGCATATTGCAGTTTGTCGCCTATTGAGTTATGAAGGCTACTACGAATTTGCCGGGCGCGACGCCGATGGCTGGCCGCACTGGAATCCGGTTCGATCTTTGCCCAAGCGCGATTTGCGCGAGCAGGAATTAACATTGAAAATTAATATTATACGATATTTTAAAGAATTGGAAGCGGAACAAACTGCTTATTAATACTGGATCGTAGCGCAGGAATATTGAGTTATTATAAAGAAACTTTACATTAAATAAAATAAATTAAATTATAAAAGTGAAACGGATATTAATAATTAGTTGTATCGCCCTACTTTTTGCTTGTGAAGAAGACAAGAATACTTATGCCGAAATTATTACCGATTATGGTGTAATAAAAGTAATGTTATATAATGAAACACCTAAACACCGCGATAATTTTATAAAATTAGTAAATGAAAATTATTATAATGACCTGTTATTTCATAGAGTTATTAATAGTTTTATGATACAAGGCGGCGACCCCGATTCAAAAACGGCTACGCCTGAGCAATTGCTTGGCGGCGGCGGCCCGGGTTACGAATTGGATGCCGAAATCAAGCTACCCCACGTCAAAGGCGCACTGGCAGCGGCTCGACTGTCCGATCAGGTTAATCCAGAGCGAAAATCTTCGGGTTCGCAATTTTTTATCGTGCATGGCAGACCATTTACAGATGAAGAATTGAATGCGATTCAGATGCAAAATAATATCAGTTTTACCGAAGAACAACTGAAATTTTATAGAGAGACAGGCGGCGCGCCCTTTCTTGACGGGCAATACACTGTTTTTGGGCAAGTGGTAGAAGGCATTGATGTGCTCGATAAAATCGCGGCAGTGCCTACGGGTACAGCAGATCGACCAATTCGGGATTTGAAAATGAAAATCAGCATTGTGAAATAAAACAAATGTACATACCGAAATGATGAAACGATTCAACGAAACACTTGTTTTTATTGGTTTTTTTGTGATTATTTTAATCCTGTCTTCCTGCGGGCGACCCATCGCGGATTTTGCTTTTGTTTATGAAAATGACGAAAAAGCGCCTGCGGCGGTTCGCTTTGAAAACAAATCAAAAAAAGCAGAGGCCTATGAATGGGCATTTGGCGATGGTAAAAGCTCGATGGACTCTTTGCCGGTGCACGAATACAAGCATTCCGGCACTTACGCAGTAGAATTGACGGCAATCAAAGGCAAGAAGTCTCGCACCGTAACCAAGGAATTGATAGTGAAACCGCCGGATAAATGTTTAGTCGAAATCGAGACCAAATTCGGTACAATGCTTTTTGAATTATTCGATGCTACGCCGCAGCACCGCGATAATTTTATGAAATTAGCGGAAGAAGGATTTTACGATAGCCTGCTATTTCATAGAGTTATTAATAATTTTATGATACAAGGTGGCGATCCTCGATCCAAGAATGCAAAGCCAGGCGAAGTGCTGGGCATGGGCGGCCCCGGCTACACGGTTCCTGCTGAGTTTGTCGATACGCTCGTACACGTGAAAGGTGCATTGGCTGCTGCACGACAAGGCGATCAGGCTAATCCGCAAAAGCGTTCGTCAGGCTCGCAATTTTATATCGTACAAGGACAAGTGACCACCAGAGCTACCCTAGATCAAATAGAGGCTCGAAAGGGATTTCGATATGGACAGATGCAGCGAGAAGCCTACGCAACTTTGGGCGGTACGCCTTTTCTTGACAGAGATTACACGGTTTTTGGTAGAATTATAAAAGGCATGGAGGTGATCGACGAGATTGCCAAAGTGCAAACTGCTCCGGGCGACCGCCCAGTAGAGGATGTAATGATGATAATCAGGGTGATTAAATAATTTTGAAAACGACCCCTATCAATCCAAACAATATAATGCAAGAACAACAAATACTAGGCGTGGATGTCGGCGCTTCCGGCATCAAGGGAGCTATTATTGATATTAATACAGGTGAATTAGTTTCCGAACGCCTTCGTTTCCCGACGCCCGATCCTTCCACGCCGGGCGAGGTGGCTAAAGTCTTCGCAGCGTTGACAGGCCAATTGAATTGGACTGGCGCGATCGGTTGCGGTTTCCCTTCTATCGTCAAAAATGGCGTAGCCTGCACAGCTGCAAATATCGACAAAAGCTGGGTTGGGACGGACGCTGCTGCGCTGTTTAGTCAAGTGACTGGGGATGAGGCATTTGTCATCAACGATGCCGATGCTGCCGGGTTAGCAGAAATGCGTTTTGGCGAAGGGAAAGGCAAGATGGGTACGGTTTTGATGATTACGATTGGTTCAGGTTTAGGTACCGGGCTTTTTGTGGACGGGAAGATTGTGCCGAATAGTGAATTTGGGCATATTTATTTAAAAGGACATCATAAAGTTGCCGAACTGTATGCTTCCAATAATGCCAAGGAGCGAGAAGAACTCTCCTGGGAAGCTTGGGCCGTCCGATTCAATGAATATTTGCTGCATTTGGATCGCTTGATTTCGCCGGATTTATTTATTCTTGGCGGCGGCACCAGCAAATATTTCGATTCTTATAAGCAATATTTTACGGTTTCTGTACCGATTGTACCCGCTCGTTTGCTCAATAGCGCTGGAATGGTAGGCGCAGCGGTTTATGCCTGGGAAAAGCTCAACGCATTGCAAGCATAGTGTTTTAGCCATTCTTTTGTGAAAGAGTATCCGTATCGCGGCGTGGCTTTGGCAGAAAAGGCTTTATTTTGGCGGTGTCTGGCAGTGTTTTTAATGCTGGTTTTTCTGGGCGCTCTGGTTTGAAAGGCTTCAGCAAGGTATCTTTTGACAAGCGGGCTTCCAGAATAATCAAGGAATCGGCGATACGCGTGGCTTCTTCCAGAATCTTTGTACGGCAGTTCCGATCGTGTATCATTTTATAATCTGCCAATCTTTTTTCCACGTTTTGTTCAATCAAAATCCTTTCTATGCGCTGTGCTTCCTCCTCCGAATCACAAGCAACCAATACATTCAAGAGCAAAATCGCGATTATATAAAATCCTGGTTTCATAAATCTGCTTCGTGTTGCTAACTTTTTACTGTTGTTCTTGTTGAATCCGCGCCCGCAGGCGAGCTTCTTCTTCTTTTCGCACCAGAATAAGGGAATCAACCGCTGCGCGTACCAGACTATCAAACTGCGCATCGCAAATACTATCCCATTGCGGCCGTAGCACCGAAATTTTTTCCAGATACAAAGTATCCGCTAATTCTCTTTGTTGAAAGGTCAAATCGGGCAGGGGTTGTTCTTCACAAGCTGCTAAAGAAAATGTAATAATAATTGAAAAATATAATAATTTAAACCTTTTTTTAGTCACCTGGTATGAAATAATTATCTTTTTATAAAATAAAGTAAATGGAAACAAGTTCATTATCGATGCTCCAAATCTATTACTTTTTTGCGCAATTCAAAATTCTTACCGAGATACACTTTTCGTACCATTTCATCAGCCGCCAACTCTTCCGCAGTACCGGCTTTCAAAATACGCCCTTCAAACATCAGATAAGCGCGATCGGTGATCGAAAGCGTTTCCTGTACATTATGATCCGTAATCAAAATGCCGATATTCTTGGTTTTCAGCTTCGCTACGATGTATTGAATATCTTCCACGGCAATCGGGTCAATGCCAGCAAAGGGTTCGTCGAGCAAGATAAATTTGGGATCGGTGGCTAAAGCCCTGGCAATCTCCGTACGGCGGCGCTCCCCGCCAGAAAGCGTATCGCCTCGGTTTCGGCGTACTTTTTCCAAACCAAATTCGCCAATCAGGGCTTCGAGTTTTTGTTTTTGCTCGTTTTTGCTCAGTTTGGTCATTTCCAATACCGCACGGATATTGTCTTCTACGCTGAGCTTGCGAAAAACGGAAGGTTCTTGAGGCAGATAACCGATGCCTTTTTGGGCGCGGCGATACATGGGCAGTTCGGTGATATTTTCGTCATTTAGAAAAACATTGCCCTCGTTGGGTTTTATAAAACCGACCATCATATAAAACGAAGTGGTCTTACCCGCGCCATTGGCCCAAGCAAACCGACAATTTCACCTTGATTCACCACGATAGAAACGTCGCGTACAACCTGGCGTTTGCCATAAATCTTTACTAGATTTTCGCAACGCAATATCATTTGCGATGAATTATTATTCACTTTATGCTCATTTATTAATCAATGTAAATAATTTTATGTAAAAATCGCAATCCCAGCGTTACTTCCAATGTAATGTTTGTAATTTGACGCTCACGGATCGTAATGGTATTACTACCGCCATTGGGATTTGGATTTATAACGTTTGGAATCTCCGGTTGGTTATATTGTTTGCTAAAATCAGGATTGAAAGTAAATTCCAGGATTCCGGCTACATATTCAGAAAAAGGAAATTCCAAACCGCCACCTGCCGTGAGTCCATAATTAAATTTATTGACAAATGGCTCTATTGGATATAGCAAAGCGTAAGGATCGTTTTCATCAATGAAATCCGGGCGTAGTTTGGTGCTCACCGTATAATCGCCTCGAAAGGCCAGCATATAATAATATTTGGACTCAACCCACAAATCATACTTCTTTTTTCCACCAAGTGTAATCGACACATTACGAAACTCAAATGGAATCGTTCTTCGCGGAATGGTCACAAAACCGCTCGGGGTTTGAACGACGGTTGAAAAGGTACGAATTGCGCTGCCTTTGACGTGGTAGCCGCCTTGTGCAAATACGGCAAAATCGTTTTCTTCAGGTGCGGATTCGATAAAAGCGATGGCATGATAACGATACAATGGGTCGCGCTGGAAACTTTGATCCCATTTCTGGAAACCAGTGGTCAAGCCACCTTTAATGCCAAAAGCATAGCTCTGGGCATTCAAATTGATAGCAAAAAATAATAAACAAAAGAGTAATGTAATTCTCATAAGCAATTGGTTAGTAGCTCCGAATGCCATTCGGAGCCACGCAAAGTTACTTAACCTGTAGCTTCATTCCCAATTGAATGCTATCGGAATTCAAATTATTTAATTTTTTCACGGCCACTACGGTTGTGCCATAGCGTTGGGAGATATTCCAAAGCGTATCACCTTTGGCTACGGTATGGAAAATGGCAGCAGCAACAGGCTTTTCGAGTGAGGTTTCCGATTCAAAAAAGTCTTCGTTTTCGAGGGTATTCTCGGGCTTAGGCTCTACTACTTCAGGTTTGGTTGTGGTCGTTGGTTTATTGGCAACATTTGGCGTATTGCCCACAGGCGTTGCGATTTCACTCGTAGGCTGCTGAGGCTTTTCAGCATTATTCCCGCCAATAACCGCTGGCAGCGAGTTTTCAGGATTATTTGTGCTTGCTGTCGTTGCAGTATCTTTCTGCGGTTTTGTGAAAACGGGCTTATTATTTTGGGCGCCAGCTACCACTTCTTCCTCTTCTTCCAATAGCAACTCCGGTTCAGTCGTATGGTTAGTATGCAAATCGCTGATGAGTTTTGGCGTTTCGCTCTTGCCACCACGTAGCTTAATGCGCTCATTGGGCGCAGGTTGCGAGCCTTCCGACATTGAATTGCGCTCATACAAATTGCTCAATTTTATAGCATATTGATTAGAAATATCAAGCATCGTTTCACCTTGTTTTACATAATGCCAGGTTTGTTTGCCGCGATAAGAAGTACGCTTGGGCTGTAAATAAACTTTAGCATCTTTGGGCAAGCGCTGATCGCTATTGCTCAAATTTTCATTATAATTCAATAAAGTGCTAACCGAAGTAAAGGTGCGACGCGCAATCTCTGCAACTGGCTCATTATCTAGTGCTAATACATATTTTACATCGTTATTGATCATGTACGCACTGTTTACTGATTCTTCCGATGCAATAATTTCATCCGGTGAAGTATAATCCTGATCAAATTTAAATAATTCATAGCGCTCTATCAAGCTGACTAATTTTTTATCATAATCTCCGGCAGTAGCGTAGCCTGCCGCTTTCAATCCTTTGCCCAACGTTTGTAATCAGTAATATCCAGCCGGAACAAGCGACCGTAGCGTTCCAATTTTTTGGGATCGTGCAGAAACTCAGAATGCGCGATAAAACTGGATTCAGGGTCTTTATATACTCGGAAACAAGATTCTATAAGCTTGCCACGATCATCATAATCGTCATCTTTTTTATAAAATTTCTTGCCCTCCCATTCCGGATTACACTTGATGCCGAAGTGATTATTGGCACGACGAGCCAAGTCGCTCTTTCCAGCTTCGCTTTCCAGAATAGCTTGCGCCAGTTTGATGCTGGCCGGAATGCCTGCTCTTTGCATCTCGCGGATAGCAATATCCTTATATTCCTCAATATAATCAAGGTGTTCCTGGGTTTTGGACTGCGCCATTCCCATATTCATCAGCAGGGTCAATAAAATCAACAAGACTGCACTCGATCTCATAATGAAGCTTTTTGTATGGGGGTTTTAAAATGAGAGATTTGAGATATGAAATCTGAAATAAAGATTGAAAATCATATTTCTAAACCTCTTTCTAAAATCGGTAGCTTGATAACGCATTAAATAGCAGTTATCTATATCTGATACGAACAAATTATCTTTTTGTTAACGCATTTTTATGTTTTTCGCAACAGCAAAAACTCATAAAAGCAAGGTAATCAGGAAAGTAGTGACGGTAGCCACAAAACCAATCATAAAAATATTATAAGAAACCGTCAAGTATCGATATTTCTTTTCCAGCACTTTGCCGAGGTAATAAAGGTCGCGCACAAGGTTGCCGTACATAAGCTCGCCATCGCGGAACATCGCATCCATTGCTTCTTCGTATTCATCCAGATCAAGTGCAACGAAATTGCCAAAGAAGACAATATTGCGCCTTTTTTCTTCTTTGCTCATCTGTGAATGGTTGAGCGTCGTGACTTTCGGGCGCGCCGAAAGCACCGCAAATATGAGCGAAGCCAGACCTGTCACCAAAAAAATAATCACTGGCAACACCACTTGTGGTTGCGTTTCCGCCATGTTCCGATAAGATAAAATAGAAATCAGCACACTGATCAAAATCGAATTAACACTAATCATAATATTCGCCTTGTTGTCGGCAATAGCGCTGAGGTTGATATGGTTGCGATAGTTGGCTCGGAAAAAAGTTTGCACCGCACGGATCGGCGAGTCGTCCAAATCCTGAAACCGCCGCAAATCCTCGATTGCTGGCTTGGGCTCGACATTATTTTTGTTACGCTCGGTCTTTTCTACTACACGCGTTTGATTGCTAATGCGTTGAGCCAGAATTGGTTCATATTTTATTTTGGCAAAATGTGTATTCAGTTTTACATCAAGTAGTTGCTGTAATTGCTGCGCTGCCCATTCTTTTTTATTAAAAATGCGTTGCCCCATAAATTCTGCTTCCAGCCGCATCAAAGGGCTTTGTTCTTCAAACCGCTCTATCCAGGTCACAATGCTCAAGGCATCCGCCAGGATTTTTTCTTCTAAATTTTGCGGATTATTTTGATTGCCAATGATTTGTATGATGTGCAGAATCTTGCGCTGCCCTTCTTCAGGATAATCGCGCAAAGCCACGAATCGCTGAGCTTGATCGAGGCTATGTTTGAGGTAATTTTCGTAATCGAAGAGCAGACCCGTTTTCAAAAACCAAGCCGCCAACTGCGTCATTTCGATGCTTTCATTGGAAGCGCCGGCCGCCGCGCCGATTTCCGCGCATTGTTTCACTAAGGTTTGTGCGAAAGCGTAATTGTGTAATAATAGCCTCGTATTTTGATGCTTATTGTATAAGTGTAGCACTTGCTCGCCCGCCTCCGCTACGATATTCGATACAAAGGGTTCAGTAGATACTTCGTTCATAGGATGAAAGTTGGTATTTCATAGCAAAACGTATTGATAGGCAAGTTAGTACAATTTTTTAATTTTGTGATGATGTTGAGATATTGTGATATTAAGATATTGTGGGATATTGGGACATGGTGTTATGGTGTATCAATGAGCAGCCAGAACCAGCATCTAAACCGAATCCTTTTGGCTGCGAATGGTATTTACAAAGTCATTCACTCGTTTTTCTACGAGCAAGCGATGAATGATGTCACCTCCAATTAACACAACGCCACCGCTGCAAAACAACAGAATGCGCGTTTGCTCGATCAAGGCTACATAAGGCTTATAGAATGGTCGCACCAGCAATACTTCCAATGCAATCACCAAAGCTGCCACCAAAAAAAGGAAAATGCTCGTGGCACGCGCGTATTGCACATAGCGCGGTTGCTTGCTGCGCAGGCATTTTTTGAGGAACAACACAGTGTCTTTGTCCCAGGGATTAATACGAATGATTTCGCGGAGAATGTATTCAGCTTTGTCGTATTCAAAAAGATTGTATAGTGAAGCTGCCTTACGGAACAACATTTTCAGGAAAATATCTTCACCTTTATAAAATTCGATATTATAGCTAATCGCGGTTTCGATGATGCCATCCACCAGCGCCAGATGCTTGTGATAAGCTCCGACTTCAAATAAAGCATTGACATAAGCGGTGGTCATTTCAAAATGCTCTTCCGTTTCTAATTGGCGGATAGCAGCTTCCTGTTTTTCGTAAAAATGAATGACCTGGCGATAAGCTCCGGCTTCAATCGCTGTGAACTCCTGATAGATTTTGGAACGATATGTGGACTGAAAATAAGACATTACGCCAACATTTGCAATTCGTACAAAACAGGCTTACTTGGACTTACGTCGATTTCAAAACTTGCTATCTGAATAGTCAACAAATATAAATTATCTTTTACAAAATTGGGAACGTAAATTAGCTCCGTGATGGTACAATTTTCACGCACTTTGTCAGGATAACGCCAAAATGCCTTGTGTGCCAATAACTTGCCTCCATCTTCCTCCCGATCCACCGATGGCAAATCAATCAGCAAATGCTGTACGCCTCGCGCCACTAACCATTCCATCGCTTCATGATGCATATAAGGTGGATTCGCACCGGAATAATTCGTTCGCAATTTCCAATCATCATTGGGCATCGTCCTGATGACGACAGCTTCGGGCGCATTCTTACCCAGTGCTTCTTCCAACTGTTCTTTCAAGATAACTCGATCACCGTTCAACGTTTTTTTGGGATAAATGCTCACCAATTGTGCTAAAAAATGAAAGTTTTTCAGCGATTGATTAATCGTGTAAGGCTCTTTGGATATATGCCCGACGCATTCGGTGTGCGTGCCATTGCCATGCGGATTGACTTTTACATTCAAAAAATTCACCGAACCGCCCTTAATGGTAGAACCAATAAAACTACCTGCCACGACTGGCGCGGCTTCCATCGGCGGCGCGTAGAAACAATTCACGGTTTCCAGACCTTCTTTTAATGGAATCGAGATGTCAATTGGTTTTGACAGATCAGCGCAGTAGCGTTGGTTTTGATGGCTTAATTCGATTTGCATAGGCAAGTTTCGTGTCAATGTCCTGCTTTTTTTGAAAAAAACAAAGATGGAAGTGGAGGGTTGCAGCTCGAATATACATTCCGTATCTTTGAAAGTTTTAAAACAGAAATTCAAGCAGTGCGTGTTGATAGAACACTGATTGTCACGGATGCGGCTGATTTTCACGGATTAATTTTAATTAAAATCCGTTATTACCCGTTGCATCAGTGTTGATCTGCGTTCAATATAGCCTCGTTTAACTGCTTATATTGACAAGTAATTAATTTTTAATGTGAAAGAAATTATTTCCACTCCTAATAAAACATTTATCCCCGGTCGTCTGAGTTATAGCAATTTTGATGACCCGCTGCTCAAGCGCGTAATGATCAACACCATCGAATACGCCACTGGCCGCCGCAAGCTCGAACGCATCTACAACGAAGTACGCAATATGCACCTGCCGCCCACCGAAATGTGGGGCACTGCCTTGCAAAAAATGGACATCAAGATGCGCTACGACGCAGATCAATTAGCAAAAGTACCGACCGAAGGGCCATTGATTTTTGTTGCGAACCATCCTTTCGGCGTGGTGGACGGACTGATCCTGGGGCATTTAATTTCGAGGGTGCGGCCGCGTTTTGCGCTGCTGGTGAACGAAGTGCTTTGCCGCGAAGAACAACTAGAGGATTTTCTTTTGCCTATTGATTTTAACGAAACCAAAGAAGCACTAAATACCAATCTTCGTACCCGCACCATTGCGATGGAACGCCTTCGCGCCGGCGAAGCGCTTGGCATTTTTCCTTCGGGTGGCGTAGCAACAGCTCCCAAAATCTGGAAGCGCGTGCAAGACCTGGAGTGGAAGCGTTTCACCGCCAGCCTTATCCGTCAAACCCAAGCCACCGTCGTGCCGCTCTATTTTCACGGTCGCAACAGCCACTTATTTCAATTGGCCAGCCAAATCAATATGAACCTGCGCCTGAGCCTCCTGCTCAACGAAATCCGCAATAAAATGGGCAAGACCGTGCGCATCAGCATCGGCGATCCTATCCTCTATGAGACCTTAGTACCTTACAAAGATCGGCAGGAATTATTGGATTACCTTCGGCGGATCACGTTTGATTTAGCAAATAAATAGCGTTTTTAATGAAAAAATGATATTCTTTGGCTGTCATAGATAGGTTATTCGTAGCTTAGCCCTACTTTTTTTGAAAACTAACAATACCGATAAAATGAAGCGTACATTCCCAATGATGTTCCTTACCCTTTTGGGACTTGTTTTACTTTTCAGCAATTGCAATAAGCGTTCGGAAGCACCGCGCATACTGATTTTCAGCAAAACGGCCGGTTTCCATCACGCCTCCATCCCCGCTGGCATTGAAGCCATCAAGAAGCTCGCAGCGGAAAATAATTTCGTAGTAGATACGACCACCGATGCCGCCTGGTTTCACGATGATACGCTGCGCCGTTACGCGGCAGTAGTGTTCCTCAATACCACGGGCGATGTGCTCGATCACTTTCAGGAAGCGAATTTTGAGCGCTATATCCAGGCAGGTGGTGGCTTCGTTGGCATCCACTCCGCTACCGACACCGAATACCAATGGGGATGGTACGGGCGCATGGTGGGCGGTTATTTCAATGGACACCCTCCCGGCACCGCGCAGGCAACGCTGAACGTGACGGACGCGGGCCATATCTCTACCAAGCATTTACCCAATCCCTGGAAGCATACCGATGAGTGGTACAATTTCAAAAATCTGAACCCGGATGTCAACGTCCTACTCAAAATCGACGAGAAAAGCTACACCGGCGGCACCAATGGCGACAACCATCCCATGGCTTGGTACCACGAGTACGACGGCGGCCGCGCCTGGTACACTGCACTCGGTCATACCGACGAATCCTACTCCGAGCCCGAATTCATAAAGCACCTCTTGGGCGGAATTCAGTATGCTATTGGTAAAAATAAAAAACTGAATTACGCGAAAGCGCTCACGCATCGCGCACCCGAAGAGGATCGCTTCAGCAAGACGGCCTTGATTCAGGGTACGTTCTTCGAGCCTACGGAAATGACGATTTTACCCAATTTTGACATTCTCATCGGTCAAAGACGCGGCGAGGTTTTATTATACAAAAACGGCAGCGACACCGTAAAACAGGCACTTTTCCTAAACGTCTATCACAAAACCAATACGCGAGGCGTCAACGCGGAAGAAGGATTGCTCGGTATTCAAAAAGACCCCGACTTTGCTCGAAACCATTTTGTCTATATTTTCTACAGTCCAATCGATACCTCTGTCAATCGCTTGTCGCGCTTCAAATTTGAAAACGATACCCTTACTTCTGAGAAGGTGATCCTGCAATTCTATTCGCAACGCGAAATTTGCTGCCACACGGGCGGTTCTATCGCCTTCGGCAAAGATAGGATCATGTTTTTGTCCACGGGTGACAACTCCACGCCTTTCGATGAACCCGACAATCCCTACGCCAATCACGGTTTCGGACCATTGGACGACCGCCTCGGCAAAGAACAATACGACGCCCGCCGCTCTTCGAGCAACACCAACGACTTACGCGGTAAGATTCTACGCATCCGAATCAACGAAGACGGTACCTACGATATTCCCGAAGGCAATTTATTTCCAAAAGGCACTGAAAAAGCCCGGCCGGAGATTTACGTCATGGGCAATCGCAACCCTTATCGCATCTCGGTGGATCAGAAAAACGGCTTCCTCTACTGGGGTGAAGTCGGACCCGACGCAAACGTGGACAGTATGGATACGCGCGGCCCGCGTGGCTACGACGAAGTGAATCAAGCCCGCGAAGCAGGTTACTTTGGTTGGCCACTTTTCATTGGCGATAATTACGCTTACCGTGAGCACAATTACGCCACTGGCGAAAACGGCGTAGCCTTCGACGCACAAAAACCAATCAACAACTCTCGCAACAACACAGGTCTCCGCGAGCTGCCTCCTTCAAGCCCCGCTTTCATCTGGTATCCTTATGCCGAATCCCCTGAATTCCCGCAGACGGGCACGGGTGGTCGCAACGCGATGGCCGGCCCTGTTTACTACACCGATCTATTCCCCGAAGAAACACGCTTGCCCGAGTATTATAATGGCAAACTCATCATCTACGACTGGATACGCGGCTGGATCAAAGCAGTGACTATGCGACCCAACGGTGACTTCGATAAGATGGAACCCTTCATGCCCAATACCAAATTCATCAACCCGATTGATATGGAAGTCGGGCCCGATGGGCGCTTGTACGTCCTGGAATACGGGAGCGGCTGGTTTAGCAAAAACCCCGACGCCGGGCTTTACCGCCTTGACTTCAACGGTGGCAATTTGCCGCCCAAAGTTGAGAGCATTGCCGTCAATAAAACTTCCGGCTTGCTGCCTTTGAAAGTGCGCCTGGACGTAGAAGTTTCCGATCCTGAAGGCGATCCGCTAACCTACGTTTGGCATATCAATAATGAACGCGAGATCAAAACCACCACGCCCTATTTGGAAGAAACCTTCAAGGAAGCAGGCGATTACAATATCGTGGTAGAGGTACACGACGACAAAGGCGCTTCCATGAAAAGCAACCTCGTAAATGTATATGCCGGAAACGAAGCGCCCTTAGTGGACATCGCCATCGCGGGCAACCAGATGTTCTACTTCCCGGGTCGGCAGGTGGCGTACAACGTCAGCGTAAAAGACCCCGACAATCCTGCTGCGCAAGACCTGAACGATCTCGTCGTGGTAGCTGATTATATCGAAGGTACCGACAAAGCGGCCATGGCGCAAGGACACCAGATACTAAACGAAGCCGCAATGGGCAAAAACCTCATGGCTTCCTTGGATTGCAAAGCTTGCCACAGAGAAGCAGAGAAATCCATCGGCCCGGCTTATATTGACGTAGCCAAGCGATACAAAAACGATCCCAACGTCGTGACTTATCTCACGCAGAAGATTATTCGCGGCGGTGGCGGCGTATGGGGTGAGACGGCCATGGCGGCCCACCCTGGTATTTCAGAGACCGACGCCCGTCAAATCATCGCCTGGATTCAATCGCTCGCTAATACCGAAGCCAAAGTAAAATCGCTGGCCGCCAAAGGCTCGATCAGCCCGACGGCGGGTAAGCCTATCAAAGATAACGGCGTACTCTACCTCAGCGCGACTTTCACCGACAAAGGCGATGTAGGCGTCAAGCCGCTTTCCAGCAGCAAAACCGTGGCCTTGCGCAATAGCAAGCTGAGCTTTGCAGGCATGGAAACCACCGATCTGCAAGGCTACACGACGGCGGCATTTGGCGGCATGAACTTTTTGATTGTGCCTGCCACCGATGGTTGGTTCAAAATAGACAGCCTGGATCTCACCGATATTCAGAAACTGACGCTCGGTATGGGTTGGCGCGAAGCTCCTGTCCCTGCTTACAGCTTCGAGGTACGCTTGGACAAGCCCGATGGCGAAAAAATAGGCGAGCTGGCCTTCGCAGGCTCGAACACGCCGCCTGCGAATAGACAGCATACGATTTCCGGAGCGATCAACGCCATCACCGATGGTAAAATCCACGACCTGTACATCGTAAGCAAAGTTGGCAGCGGCGATACTAAAAATACCGTTGTACTCACCTTCCTGCAATTTCTGGCGGGCAGCGGCGGTTTATTAACCAGCAATGCTGGCGGGTAGTAGCCCACAACATTTAAATATGCTAACAAAGCGTCCTACGGCTCTAAGCCGTAGGACGCTTTTTCCATTTAAAACCCTTTACATTTTTTATCAAAACCCTTATATTTGTCAGCGTAGTTCACTAAAGCGACTTTATTGCACAAACTTACCCAAACTTAGGCTTTTCGATCAACAGGCGAGGAGGCATCGCCTACGATATCAAACTTACTTATATCAACGCAAACCCAAACATTTTTAAACCGGAAGCTACGGAACGCCCGTCAGTAGGGCTTTTCCATGTCTGAGGGCATGATTCCGACGGCGCGGGAGACGTGTACGACGATGCGGAAGACATCTACGGCGTGGCCGAAGACGTGTAACGACGTGGGGAGACATCTACGGTGTGGAAGACGTGTACGATGACACGGAAGACGACGGGGTGGCAAGCAGAAGACGTGGGACGATACACGGAAGACATCTACGGGTGACCGAAGACGTAACGACGATGACGGAAGACGTCTACGACGTGACCGGAGCGCCGCATTACAGCATGGATGCTGCCAAAAATGCTTGGGTAATCTATTTTTTAATTATAAAAACAATAAATCTTATGCAGAAAAATTACTACCTGCCCCGAGGAGACAAAGAGAAAGATCCCTGGTTGCAAAACATTGCGGCGAAGCTTCCGCTCTATGCTGCCAAATACAACATCTCCCAGGAAGATGTAATGGGTACGCAAACCGATGCGGTTGCATTTGATGGGCTGATGCAATACAAAACCAGTATAGAAGCCTACTGTAGTGGATTCTTTGGATTCAAAGACCTAGCACGCGATGGCGCCAAAGGCATAGACATCATCCAAATGCCGATGCCACCTACCCCTATGTTCAACGGCCCGATCAGAGCCGGTATTTTTGCGCGGGTGATAGCGCTGGTAGCCCGCATCAAAGCCCACCCCAACTACAATATAGCCGACGGCTACGACCTGGGTATAGAAGGCACCGAAAAAGTATTGGAATTCAACGACCTGAAGCCGCTCTTCAGCATCCGCTTGGTGAACGGCGGCCACCCCGAACTCGTATGGAAGAAAAAAGGCATGAGCGGTATCGAAATACAAAAGGAAGACGCCGATGGCAATTTTATAACGATCGGTATCGATAGCTCGCCCAACTACATTGATATGGCAGCCCTGCCGCCCAAAGGCACGAGCGCGGTATGGCGCTACCGCATCATCTACCTGTACAAAGACCAGCGCGTAGGGCAGTGGAGCGACGTGGTAAGCGTGACCGTGATGGGATAATGTGTAAGCTGAACGCGTCCTACGGCTCTAAGCCGTAGGACGCTTTTGACCGCTACGCTCCTCGCCCACCGAAGTAAGCGACAGATACGAAGGCGGATTATTCACCCATCTTCTTTTGCAGCCAATCCAGCCATTCCTCTGCACGTTTGGTATAAGGATGCTCTGCTCCTAGAACTTTCATACAAATAGCCAGATTCTTATCACAGGCTTCCTGCGCTTTGTCCCATTCTTCAAAATGCGCGTACACTTCGATGAGGTTATTGTAGCGAGCGACGTTGGGATGAAATTCGCCGAAGTTTTTAAAGCATTTTCGAGGCTTTTTCCAGCAAGTCGCGCGCGTCGTACTTCCCAGTTTTTGTAAACTAATCCTAAATTGGATTGGCAACTGCGACATTGGGATGGTTTTCGCCAAAATTTTTAAAGTTCGAAGGCTAAGGCTTTTTCCTGATAGTCACGTGCGCGTTCATACTCGCCCAGATTATCTATACACATTTGCCAAATTGGATTGGGCAATTGCTACGTCTGCTGTCCTGTTCCCCTTTGGTTGGATAAAAATATCTAAAGCTTTCTAAATAATTAGCGCTTCTTTAATTCTCCCAGTAAATTTAAAATTTCCCAATGTATTTTTATAAATTCCAATTTTATAATGATTTGGCTTCAAAAACACTGCTTCATTGTTCGAACAGCAATTTCCAATAATTCTTTTGCTCGTTGATAATTTCCCTGAAGTTGGTATAGCCAACCCAACCTATTTTGCAATTCCATCACTACTTCCTGTTGTTCATCGGTTACCAGGCTGAGTAGGTGCTCGGCATAGGGTATCCATACAAAGCGCTCTACGATGTCTTTGGTTTCGGTATCCACATATACCAAGTTAGTCATGATTTCCAGCAGGGTATGGAGTTCTAAGACCACAATCGGCATATAGTGCCGCGCCACTTCCTGTATGATCTGGTGCATTTTGTAGGCGTCGTCCTTGTCATCGTAGAGCAGCCAGCCTTTGGCGTGCAGGCTTTCCAGCGCAGCAGTATAGGCATCCCAGGCTTCGGTATCTTCGTTTTTTATTTCAAAAAACTGGGCAATGTCCTCCACTTTGGTAAAGCTGGGCGGGAGCATAGCGAGGCGGCGCAGCCAGCCGCGTTCGGTCTCGCTGAAGGTATCTTCGTCTATTTTGAACACCGCCTTTAGGTAAGGGAAGATGCGTTCTATTTTTTGGTCGCGGCTATGCAAAGTAGTGAAGTCGGCTACCCTGCCTATTTCTAATCCGCGCTCCTCTAAGGCTTCGCGGAGTTCTGCCACGCGCTTGATGCGGCGGCGCTGGGCGGTTTTGGCTAATAGCTCTACGGTGAGGGTGTGATTGCCCACCGCTTGCAGGATGGCGTTCACGGTAGCGTCGTCTTGCTCCCATTTGTAGTGGGTGTAGAAGAGTGCGCGTGCGCTGTCTTCGCTTAGGAAGTCGAGCGTAAGCGTATGCCGGAAGCCCAAGTCCTCCCGCGAGGTGATGAGTACGTGCCAGTCTTTGGGCAGGTAGGCTTTGTAGGGTTTGATATGCTCGTTGGCATCGTCTAAAATGAGGAGGTTCGTACCGCCGAGGTTGGCCAGTTCATTTAAAATGAGCAGTACATCGCCCTGGGGCGAGCCGGTGAGCTTTTCGATATGGAGGTTTTGCAGCAGCACGAAATGGCTGGTGAGCGCGGTCGCAAACTCCCCCGATACCTCCACCCAGGCGATATGGGTGTAGCGCTCGCGGTGCAGGTTGGCGTAGGCAAGCGCGAGGGTGGTCTTGCCAATACCGCCCATGCCGTTCATGACTACCACGCTTTGGGCGGTGTGGAGCGTGCTTTCGAGGTCAAGGAGTTCTTGCTCGCGGCCGATGAGTGCGTCCTGGATTTCGGGGAGGCCGGTGAGGTAGCGTTTTATCCATACCTTTTTTCCATGGAAATGGTATTCGATTTTATCTCGCCCGACGTTGTCGCCACTGCTGTGATGGGTTTGTTCTTGATTGGGGTGCATGTTTTTATTTAGTTGGTTCAGGTGTCTCTATGTGTCTATGTGGTTCAAACACATAGGCACAGTAGGCAGAATAGTTTTGCTACTGTCATATTTAAAAAGTAAACTGTTGCAAAATAGGAATTTTTGCGCAAAAGCGCGGAAGGGTATCATAATAAGAGCGATGTATGCTACTTTCATTACATCGCTCTTATGCGTTTTGATTGTAAAGCGAAGAAAAATACTAGAATCAGGACATATTTATACAATGATTCACTTGTTCTCCCAGTCGCCTTGCGCTGCGTCTCCCCTCTCTCCGTCGTCGTGTCCGCCTTTCTTTTTGCAGCGTTCACGCCATTCCTGTTTGAATTGCATCCGTTCTCCCATGCTCATATTCTTCCATTTCTCGCGCCATTCCATGTGCTTGCGAAAATCGGGCCGATGCCCGGGATGTCCGCCGGGCTTGCCTTTCCAGCCGCTGAACAGGATTTTGGATAAGATGAGCAGGCCAACGGCTTGCCAGTAGGTGACGGGCTTTACCGAAGTCACGATGGGTAGAATGGCATTCCATAGCAACATCACTAACAATCCGCCCAGCAATAACGCTGCTATCGCAAAAAGCGGGAATAACATGAATTTTTTCTTCGCATTCATTGTATATTATAATTTATGGAACACGGATGATCACGAATGCAGCGAATCTATACGGATTGAATCGGTAAAAATCAGTTGCATCTGTGGAAATCAGTGTCCTATCCTTATCATAAATCTGTTTTTTATTTCAATATTCAACCAAATCTTTATACAAATCTTCCAGGCGCTTGCGCAAATGCTTGACAGCATAGCCCTTGCGGGAAATAATGGTTTTGAGGTTCTCGCCTTTGGCGTCGGCGATTTCCTGTAAAGTCATCTGCTCCAATTCGTTCAGGATAAAGACTTCGCTTTGTTTTTCTGGCAATTCGTCTAAGGCCGCGAATAAAGCCTCCCAAAATAATTCGCGCAAATGCTCGTCTTCGGGTGTCACGCTGTCCATGAGCAATACTTCGGCGATATTCCACTCGCCGTCTTCGTCCTCGTAGCCGTAGTCTTCCAAAGATTCGGGCTTCTTTTTTCTAAACCAGTCGGTGATTCTGTTTCTGGCAACGCGGTACAGCCAGGCGCTCACGCTTTCGATGGCCTCCACTTCGGGTTGGTTGCTGAGCTGCACCCATACATCCTGCAAAATATCTTCGGCATCCTCGTCGGTAGGTACGCGCCCGCGAATGAAGCCAAACAACTGCTTGCCGTAAGTGCTGACCGCCTGTATGACATTTTGTTCTGCCATTAAAATATTTGTTCGATTCGTCAGTTATACTCAGGCAGACGAATGACCCTTAAATTTACTTTGAAATTCTATCTTTGTCAGCAAATTTGACGCAATGAAAAAATTTAGCTTAGTTTTTATACTTGGAATTCTAATACTGGCAATTGCCTGCAAAAATGAATCTTCTCAAAATACTTCCACCACCGACACGCCTGCACAAGCCGTCGCTGTGCCCAGCTTCGACCGCGACTCGGCCTACGCTTTTGTAGCAAAACAGGTAGAATTTGGCCCTCGTGTACCCGGCTCGGATGCGCATAAGGCTTGTAAAGACTGGCTCGTAGGCAAATTCAAATCTTACGGTGCAGAAGTGATTGAACAAAATTTCCAGGCGAAAACCTATTACGGCGCTACGCTTCCGGCTACGAATATCATCGCGCAATTCAATCCGCAAATTGGCAAACGCATTCTTTTAGCAGCGCATTGGGATTCGCGTCACGCGGCGGATTCGCCCCTGAGTACCGAGCGCAAGGGCGAACCTATCCTCGGCGCGGACGACGGCGGCAGCGGCACGGCAGTACTCTTGGAAGTCGCTCGCCAATTGCAGCAGCATCCCATTGAAATGGGCGTAGATATTATCTTGTTTGACGCGGAAGACCTCGGCGAAAGCGGTACGGAAGATCCTAATTCTAATACCACCTGGTGCTTGGGTTCGCAGTATTGGGCACGCAATATTCACACCGGCAATTATCGCCCACAATATGGCATTCTGCTCGATATGGTTGGTTCTAAAGGCGCGCAGTTCCCCGTAGAGCAATATTCGCAACAATTTGCACCGCAAGTGGTACGCGAGGTTTGGCTGCTTGCGCAAAATATGGGCTATAATAATTATTTCCTGCAAACCAATGGCGGCGGCGTCACCGATGACCATTATTTTGTGAATACCATCGCCCGCATTCCCATGATTGATATTATTAATCGCTCCGGCGAAACGGAAACAGGCTTCGGTGCGCATTGGCATACCCACAACGATAATTTAGACGTGATCGACAAACGCACGCTCAAGGCAGTTGGGCAGGTCGTCACCGCTGTGATCTATCGAGAACATAATGGAACTTTGTAAATATTGAGGAAGTTGAGTGATTTTAGTAAGTTTAGAGAGCCTCAACTTCCTCAACTTTCTAAACCCACTCAATGTATGTTTTTAAAAAACTTCATAGATGGCGTGCTCGTGCCGCCCTACTCCGGTGTGCATCTGGATAATGTGAATCCCGCTACGGGCAAAATCTATTCCTATATCCCCGATTCGGATGAGCACGACGTGCAATTGGCAGTTGAAGCAGCGGAAAAGGCTTTTCCGACCTGGTCGAAAATGAGTATTGACGAGCGTTCCCGCGTTCTGATGCGAATCGCAGATTTGATTGAGTCCAAGCTCGAAGAACTAGCATTAGCCGAAACGATTGACTCCGGCAAAGCTATCAGCACTTCCCGCACAGTTGACATTCCTCGCGCACAGGCGAACTTTCGTTTTTTTGCAAATGCGATTACGCAATTTGGTTCTGAATCATACCATGCGGCGGGCGAAGCCATCAACTATACCTTGCGCCAACCCCTTGGCGTCGTGGGTTGCATTTCCCCCTGGAATTTGCCTTTGTATCTTTTCACCTGGAAAATCGCACCGGCCCTGGCAGCGGGCAATTGCGTTGTAGCGAAGCCCTCCGAACTCACGCCGATGACGGCTTTTTTGCTGTCGCAAATTTGCATCGAAGCGGGACTTCCGGCTGGCGTACTAAATATCGTACACGGTTTGGGAGGTAAAGCTGGGCAAGCGATTGTAGAACATTCCAGGATCAAAGCGATTTCTTTCACTGGTGGCACGGTCACAGGTCGCAAGATTGCGCAAGTCGCCGCGCCGATGTTCAAGAAATTGTCCTTAGAATTGGGTGGAAAAAATCCTAATTTAATCTTTGCGGACTGCAATTTTGAAGAAGCTATTGCTACTACGATTCGGTCTTCTTTTGCGAACAACGGACAAATCTGTTTGTGCGGTTCTCGCGTTTACGTGCAAGTCCCAATTTATGAGCGTTTCCGCGATGAATTGATCAAACGTACCAACGCTTTGAAAACAGGTAATCCTTTGGAGGAACAGCATGATCTTGGCGCACTCGTTTCAAAAGGACATTTAGAAAAAGTACAAGGGTATCTCGAATTGGCGAAAGCAGAAGGCGGTACAATCCTTTGCGGCGGCGAGCGATTGAATATCGGCGGTGAAAACGCAGAAGGCTATTTTTTAAGTCCGGCGATTATTGAAGGCTTGTCGAATGAAGCGCGTTGCAATCAGGAAGAAATTTTTGGCCCAGTTATAACTATTACGCCATTTGACACCGAAGCAGAAGCGATCGAACTCGCCAATGGCACAGGCTACGGGCTTGCCAGCACCGTCTGGACGCAGGATATTTCCAGAGCGAATCGAGTAGCGGAGCAATTGCAAGCGGGTATCGTCTGGATCAACTGCTGGATGCTGCGCGATCTGCGTACGCCTTTTGGTGGAGTGAAGAATTCCGGTGTAGGGCGAGAAGGGGGTTTTGAAGCCTTGCGCTTTTTTACAGAGGCGAAGAATGTGTGTGTGAAGTATGGGTAAAATTGTATAATGCTAATTCCCCTGGCCACCTTCCACTTCATCCAAATATTCCACATCCCGCGTCTCTGCGGGCTCTTCGATTTTACGAACGCTACCAAATTCGCGCTCCAGCGCTTCCTGCACACGCTCTTTGCGCCGCTCGCTGAATAGGAAATTCTTTTGTACTTCTTTTTTGGCGGTTTGCACATTGTACTCGTCCACCGTGCCGGCAATGTTAAAATAAAGATTGAACCAGCCTTTTTTCTTAGCTGGCTGCGGCTGACTACTCGATGTTTTGAAGCGATTGGCCATCACTTGTCCGGCATTTACTTTGATATTATAATCCATTTCATTCTCAAAAGAATGCTCCCCGCTCACTGTGAGGTTCATGGCATTGCTTTGAATAAACATGACCGGGAGATATAATTTTTGATCGGCGATTTCTATATAATTTTCCAGATTGGCAAAGCGAATGTCCATCAGATCGCGCATTTTTACATACGTGGAAAATTGCTCCATCATTTTGAAATCTTTCAATTGCCCGTTTTGAATGTCCAAACCAGCCAGGACGCGGAGTTTGTCGTACAGGAAAGTCCCGGTCGTGTCCCAATAGGCATAAATGGCGATTTGAGCGTTGAGCGTGCCGGATACATTTTGATTGGTGAGGATGTCTTGTCCGAAGTTTTCGGTTTGCCTGAAAAACTCGGTTGCGTCGATTTTTTCACAAGTCAATTTTGCCGTTAAGCGGGGTGCTTTTTCAAAATAAACTTTGCCATCCAAATCAAATGCACCCTGCATCGCTTTTGTATCACCATTGATAATCAATTCGTTATTATTGAATTCTAATTTTCCGACAAAATCATTGCCTTTGATTTCGTTGTAATTAAAATTCTGAATCCGAGCATTGAAAATGCCTTTTAAGAACTGCGTGAATTGCTGTCGTTTTTGAATATTATCAGATTTTAAAGAATCCACCGTTAAGGTATCTGCTTTTTGCTCGTCTTCTGTCAGCGCTGAAAGTTTCATCAAACGATCTATGTCCAGGTTTTGTGACTGTAAATCAGCCTGATATTGCAATTCAACTCGATTGGTATTGAGCGAATCTGCAAACAAAAAAGGAATGACGCTGATCGCTTGCCCTTTGAATAGAATATCGCTGCCCGCGCCGTTCAATTCAAATTCCGGGACAGAAAGCGTATCGCCGTTTAGTAATAATCGCCCGCGATCGATGACCATTTTTTCTTCGTTGATCGTCAGGGCGGCATCATCAAATTCGATTTCACCGCCGGCGCGCACGCGACTGATCGTGTTGGTGGAAACCATATCTTTGTATCGACCATTGAGCAGTAGATTTTTGACTTCAATCTCCCCGCTGCCACCAGTAATCTTGGGATTGTTGAACAAACCATAGAGCGATTCCATTGGCACAGCCCCATTAGCGAGGAAATCAATCCTGGGATCGTCGAGGTTTTCGACTTTGAGTCGCATTTCAAATAATTCTCGATTGAAATAACCTTTCAAGTTTTTGATTTCAAAAATGGCACTATCATCTGCGCGAAATTTCCCATTGGTGAATGTTGCTCTAAAAGATACATCCCGGAGTGGCTCTTTCATGCGGGGGCTTTCGATGCGCCCGTTTTGCAGATTCACTTCGGCTCGAATTTCAGGGTCTAATCCTTGTTTGGATTGCCCTTTGATGGCGGCTTTGAATTCAAAATCGCCACGGCTGGTAAAATCGCTCAAGAGGGCCAAATATTGTTCTGGCAATAGCGCAATGAGCGAAGATAAATTGCCTTTAGTGCAAGTGAAAAACAGGTCGAAATAAGGGCCTTCTTCCCAGGTTTCGTAGGTGCCATCGACATTGAATACGTTTTCGCCCAGGGTTACATTCACTTTTTGCAAATCATATACGCCTTGTTCAAGATTGACAAGTATATCTGCTTCATAACCAATGTTTTGTCCCACAAGATAACGCGTGCTATCCATTTCCACAAAACTGGACACGATAGCTGCCTCGCTTTTCAGAGCAAACTTTTTGCTGGAAAACTGGCCCGCGAAACTGGCATTTTTCACATTCATCAAAATGCTTTGCCCTTCACCTGCATCCTCATAAATCATTTCCATATTGCGCAGTTGCGCGGTCTCCAGGTCAATTTTAGTGCCTTCATCGTCATCAGTTTTACGCTCGCTCGGTTCGGGTTCTTTAAAAATATCATAATTGCTTCTGCCTTGTTTATCGATTTGAATATTCAATGCGCCATCGCTCACTACCACCGATTTTACATTCAAACTAGAACCAAATAAACTCAGCAAACCAAAGCGAAACGATAATTCCTCCGCTTCAAGCAATACGCCGCCGCGATTATCTTTGAGTGCGACACCTTTTAGATTCGCCGCTACATTGGGCAGGGTACGAATCGCCGAAAGGTCGAACTCTCGTACTGTGAGTTCGGTTTTGAGTTGTTTATTGATAGTAGAAACCAGCTTTTGACCTACTTGCTTTTCAAACATGGACGCAATGACCACCCACGCGAGCGCGAGTACAGCGACTAAGATCAGTAGGAAAATAATAAAACGTTTCAGGAATTTGCCCATAGCGATTTGATGCGTTGATGTTGTAAATTTAAGTATTTAACGTGGATCGAGTGCAGAGGTTAGCAAAAAACGTATCGAAAAGAGAATATTTTTTTAATATTTTTTACTTCAACTATTGCTTGCAAACAGATAGAAAACTATCTTTGCACTCGCCTTTTAAAACAGGGCATTATTGAGGGCGATTAGCTCAGCTGGTTTAGAGTACTCCGATTCATCGGAGGGGTCGGCGGTTGAATTGGGGGGGGGGGGGGGGGGGGCCCGGGGGGGGGGGGGGCGAAATCCATCACTTGATAATAACTTAAGGGCGATTAGCTCAGCTGGTTTAGAGCATCTGCCTTACAAGCAGAGGGTTCGGCGGTTCGAATCCGTCATCGCCCACGCTGAAAATCAAGGAGTTATGAATAGCAAATTCATAGCTCCTTTTTCTTTTGCATGCTATTTGCACGCGTGTATAGAGCTATTTTGGTATTATGTGCTGCAATTTATATTAAAAAATGTTTCCTGATCAGTAAGAATTGCATACGGATTTAAAGAAAAACCTTTGTTTTGATCAAGCTTTTCATATCTCAAAATTATAGCCTGACTTCAGCAATTGTTGATACTTTTCATGGTTGAATTCATAAAAATAAGCGCCTTTTCGAGAATTGAATTTGTCTTTCTCGTCCAATTTTGTTAGCACACCAAGCGAAAATACTTTTCTTCTGAAATTTCTGGAATCCAGCGGCCGCTGATAAATCGCTTCATAAAGACTTTGTAACTGCGGAATTGTAAACTTTTCAGGAAGCAGCTCAAATCCAATTGGTTGGTGTTTTGCTTTTTGTCGGAGCTCAACCAACGCATCTTCCACCATTTTATCATGATCCAGTACCAATTTTGGCAATTCATTGAGTTTGTACCAATAAGCGCCATGTTTTTCTACTAATTCCTTATCCGACTCATCGATTCGTATTAAAGCATATTGCGCGATTGAAATGCACCTGTATCCGTGATCCCGATTGGCTTTGCCATAAGCTCTTAATTGCTCGAAAAACACATTATCCAGCCCGTTATTTCTTTCAAAATCCTTCTGGCGGCTTCGTCCACATCTTCGTCCAACTCAACAAAACTGCCGATCAGCGACCAGGCGCCTTTGTCCGGCTCAACCCTCCGCCGAAAAATCAACAATTTGAGTTCGCCATTATCAAATCCAAAAACAATGCAATCCGTAGCGACGTACATTTTCTCCTTGTGGCTGTAATAATCCCTCACTTTCAAATGGTTTTACTTAGTTTGTTATCAATAAATTACAAAGAAAAGGTATAAAATTTTTTGATTAATCTGATGACTTTGTAGTCACCAGATTAATCAAAAAACGCAGAATTTTCTGTTAAAAAAATAAACGTATAAAAGACGTTTATTAGTTTTGCTGACGAAATGTACGAAACCGCTCACCTTCATCAAAAAATAGTGGCAATGAAATACCCAATGATTCAGCAAGCCCTAAAATTCTTTATTTTTCTTTTACTTTTCTTCCAAATGGGCTTTGTATCTGCTCAGGGCGGCGTTTATGTCGATGATCAGGGTGTGATGCGATGGGAAAGCAGCAAGGAAGAAATCAAAGGATTCGGCGTCAATTACACAACGCCATTTGCCCATGCTTATCGCTCGGCTATAAAATTAGGAATCAATCCTTTAGAAGCTATCGATCAGGATGTGTATCATTTTGCCAGATTGGGATTCGATTTGTATCGAGTACATGTATGGGACACCGAAATCAGCGATACTTTGGGCAATTTGATTTTTAATGAGCACCTAAATGCTTTTGATTATTTACTTAAAAAATTAAGCGAACGCAATATTAATTATGTAATAACGCCGATTGCCTATTGGGGCAACGGTTGGCCCGAGCCCGACGAGCTTACGCCTGGATTTGCTGCTAAATATGGCAAGGATGCGTGCTTGACGAATCCCGACGCCATCAAAGCGCAAGAAAATTATTTATATCAATTTTTAAATCATGTAAATCCTTACACGGGCATCGCCTATAAAGATGATCCTCGGTTGATTGCAGTGGAAGTGAGCAACGAGCCGCACCACCGCGAAGCCCCAGAAAAAGTGACTGATTTTGTGCGACTTATGGTGAATTCGATCAGAAAAACAGGTTATAAAAAACCAATATTTTATAATATTAGCCATAGTGTTCATTTAGTAAATGATTATTTCAAAGGCGGCATTCAGGGGGGTACATTTCAATGGTACCCAACGGGTTTGGGCTATCAGCGCGAGCTATCTGGTAATATTTTACCCAATGCTGATAATTATTTAATCCCATTTGATAAAGATATAAAGAAGTATAAAGGTGCTAAATTGGTTTATGAATTTGATGCCGCAGATGTGGGCCGATCTTACATTTATCCTGCGATGGCGCGCTCCTTCCGGGAGGCGGGCATTCAGATTGCGACGCATTTTGCTTATGATCCGATGTTTTTAGCCTACGCTAATACCGAGTATAATACGCATTATATGAATTTAGCATACGCACCGCAAAAAGCTTTGAGTTTAATGATTTCCTCAGAGGTTTTTCATCAAATTCCGATGTATAAAGATTATGGCGCTTATCCTGATAATACCACTTTTGATGGTTTTACGGTTAATTACGAACAAGATTTGGCATTATTAAATATTGATAATAAATTTTATTACACAAATAATAATACGGCTACGCCTGTAAATGAATCTGCATTGGAGCATATTGCCGGATATGGAAATTCTGCACTTATAACTTACGAAGGTACAGGCGCTTATTTTTTGGATAAACTCGAAAATGGCGTGTGGCGACTCGAAGTGATGCCCGATGCCCAGATTGTGAGCAATCCTTATGGTAGAAACAGTTTGCAAAAAGAAGTTGCGGTGATTCAATGGAATCAAAGGAGTATGAAAATCAATTTAAAAGATATAGGAAATAATTTTAATATTATACCACTAAATAAAGATAATCATTATAAAACCGAAGTTAATGATGGAAATTTTATGATTACCCCGGGCGTTTATTTACTTACGAAATCAGGAATTAATTCCAATTGGGATGCCCAGAGTACTTTCGGAAATATAAAACTTTATGAATTTCATGCGCCCGAAAATTCGGTTCGCAAAACTTACGTTGTCCACGAAAAAGTAGAAACTGCAATAGCCGGAGAGCCTTTAACCATCAACGCTCAGATTGTTTCACCGGAGCCGATTGTACAAGCGCAGGTATCGGTAGCTGGCGGTTTTAGGGGTAGGGCAATTGATATGCAATGGAAACACGGATTTACGTATGAAGCGATTATCCCAGGCGAACAAATTAATCCGGGCGTGCTGAGTTATTATATTATTGTAAAAAGTAAAGATAAAACTATAACGTTTCCAGCTGAAAAAGAAGGACTTCCGTCTCAATGGGATTTTTATAATCGGGAGACTTATAATGTAAATATTAGAAGTAAAGAGCAGCCTGTTTATTTATTTCATGCACAGGAAGACCGAAATTATTTATCCGCTACTCGATGGTTAAATAATTCAAGATTAATTCCATTGGATGCGCTAAATGAATCCGAATTTCAAGTAAATGTAGAAGAACTCTTTCGGGTTGATCCTGAAAACCTGAATGCTCCAGCGATTTATGATTATACGATTAAAAATTATTTAAATAAAAAAATAGGGAATTATAAAAAACAACTCATAAATAAAACTAAACTTATATTAAAAGCCAGATCACTAAATGAAAAGCCTGTTTTATTACAAATTGCACTTATCACCAAAGACGGTGCGGCTTATGGCAAAACCATTGAAATTGGTGCAGAAATGCAGGAATATGAAATTTTATTAAAAGATTTACAAAAAGTAAATACCGTGACGATGCCGCGGCCATATCCTACCTTTTTGCCATATTACTTTGTAAATAATAATAATAATAAAGATATTGATTTGCAGGAAATTGAGGGGCTTCAATTTTCTATCGGGCCTGGAATTTCGCAGCAAAAACGGAGTGAAAAGCACGGCGTTTCGCTGGTGAGCTTGATGCTCAAGTAAATAAAGATAGAATGATTTTTTGGCGTAAAGAATATGATATTTGTCCTTTTTTTATCCAAATTTTTCTTTTCAATATGTGGAGGATTTATGGCAGCGATAAACCTATATAATTTCGTTATAAAGAAGCGGGATTCCATATTTCATTATTAAAAGACAATGGTTCGATTTGTTTTATTTTGAGGTGGGTGCATTTATCCATGCATCCTTTTGTGTACGCGAAAAAAAATTCAATCATTGTTTGGTAATTCTCTGAAAAAACGTCAATTTTACGCTTAATAAAATAAGCGTCAAAACTACGCTTATTAAATTGGTCAAGCAAAATCAATGATCCATGTTTAAAACTATCTTGGTATTGTATCTGGCTGTGATACCTGCTTTCCTTTTTTCTCAAACGGTAAGCGGCACAGTAATAGATGCCCAATCATTAGAACCCATTATCGGTGCAAACATAATAATTAAAGGTACTTTCACAGGTACCAGTACCGATCTTGACGGGCGCTACGAACTCACGGCCTCCATAGGAGATACCCTGGTTTTCTCCTATACCGGCTATGAGTCACTGGAATTGGTGGTGAATGCAACTACGATGGATGTACAGATGAAAGAATCGAGCCAAGTGCTGGATGAAGTAGTGGTGATTGCTTATGGAACGACTACGGTGAAGGATGCTACTGGTTCGGTGGCTTCCGTGACGGAAAAGAATTTTAACCGAGGAAATATTGTGACGCCAGAAAATCTGCTAAACGGTCGGGTAGCAGGTGTCACGATCAACACAGGCGGTGCGCCGGGTTCAGGTTCTACGATCAGGATTCGCGGGGGCTCTTCTTTGGGTGCTTCTAACGATCCCCTTATTGTTATCAATGGACTTCCGATCACCAACAATACAATTGGCGGTGCTCAGTCTATTTTAAGTAGTATCAACCCAAATGATATTAAATCTTTTACTATTTTGAAAGATGCTTCTGCTACAGCGATTTATGGCTCTAGAGCGTCTAATGGCGTAATTATTATTACGACTAAAAGTGGCGGGAATAATTTCAGAGTAGAATTCAATACACAAGTAGGTTTGAGTACTTTGCCCAATACTTTGGATATCTTCTCCGCAGATGAATTCAGGGCTTTGGTAGCAGAAAAAAGACCCGACCTTGTGCCGTTATTGGGTACTGCTAATACTAATTGGCAAGAGGAAATCTACGAGGATGTTATTTTTAATAATCACAACCTTGCCTTGCAAGGCTCCTTGTTTAAGAAAGTTCCGGCGCGCTTGTCGCTGGGGCTGACCACTCAACCCGGTATTCGATTGACATCTAAATTTCAACGAAACTCAGCTTCCCTTAATTTATCGCCAAGCTTTTTGAATAATAATTTGAAAGTGACGGTCAACGCGAATGCTGCTTTAGAGAAAAACCGCTTTGCTTCGGGGCAAGAAGGAAATGCCATTACTTTTGATCCTACGCAGCCAGTTTATGATCCAAACTCTCCATTTGGCGGTTTTTTTGAATATTATCGGGATAATGGTGACGGCGTACTGAATAGTGCCGATTTGACGCCCAACTCTCCTGGCAATCCTGTTGCTGCGCTTTTGCAAAGAACCGATAAAAGTGAAGTAACCAGACTTTATGGAAACGTGAATCTGGATTATCGTTTACCATTTTTCCCGTCTTTGAGAGCCGTTATTAATATGGGCTTGGATGATGCTTCCGCGGAAGGGTTTACCAATGTTGTAAAGGAAAGCAGAACCACGCAGCCCAATGGCGAGTTTTTAGGTTCGAGTAGCGAATACACCAACGATCAACGGAATGTGCTATTCGATAGTTACTTTGCTTATGACAAAACTTTCAATAAAAATATCGACGTAGAAGCCACCGCGGGTTATTCTTTCCAAAGATTTGAAAGCGAAGGCTACTTCTCCGGTGAACTAAATAATGATTTACCAGACTCCGAGCCTGTGAATTCGGCGGCGACCGACCTCGTACTGATCGGGCTTTTTGGTAGAGCGAATGTTTCTATTTCCGATAAATACCTTTTTACAGCTTCTTTCAGAAGAGATGCGACTTCCAGATTCAGCGAAGACAATCGTTGGGGCAATTTTCCTGCGCTTGCTTTTGCCTGGAGAATGCGTGAAGATTTGTTCCCTGGCTCTGAAACGGTCACCAATTTGAAGTTGAGACTCGGCTGGGGCGTTACCGGGCAGCAAGATATTGGGCAAGGCGCTGCCGATCTTTATTTGGAAAGGTACGCACGCGGGCTTCCGAGTTCGCAATATACTTTTGGCAATGAAGTTATTCCGATTGCTGTGCCACAGTTTAGAAATGAAGAATTGAAATGGGAAGAAACTACGACTTCCAATGTGGGGCTCGATTTTGGATTATTCCGCGACCGCGTGAGTGGAACGGTGGAATATTTTTACAAAGAATCCAAGGATTTGCTAGCATTTGCTGCCATTTCAGATGGTTCTAACTTTAGCAATTCCGGCTTTCAAAATATTGGAAATTTCACTTCGCAAGGGGTAGAATTCTCGATTGATTTGGATGTTTTCAATCCTCGCCAAAGTGTTTTCAACTGGAATGTAGGTTTCAATGCAACAGTTATCAGAACAGAAATCGAAGAGCTTGCGCTCAACCAGGATGTGCGCGTCGGCGGTATCGCAGGTGGCGTAGGTGGTACGGTGCAGTTGCATCGCGTTGGCTATGCACCATTTAAGTTCTTTGTTTATAAGCAAGTGTATAACGAAGATAATGAACCGATTGAAGGCGCTTATGTTGATCTGAACGGTGATAATATTATCAATGATAATGACCGTTATTTGTATCGCAATAACCAACCGGAATTGACGATGGGCTTCTTGTCGCAGATGTCTTATAAAAATGTCGACTTGTCTTTCAATATGAGAGCAAGCATTGGAAATTATATTTACAACAACGTCAACTCGGCAAGAGCGCAGTACGATTTGATTCAGAATATTCAGGTCTTGTCCAATCTGCCTCGCTCGGTGCGCGAATCCAATTTCAATACCACGCCTACGGTGATTTTGTCGGATTATTTTATGGAAAATGGTTCATTCCTGAAAATGGATAACGTCACGCTGGGTTATACTTTCCAAAATGCCTTCAAGAGCGGCGCGGATTTTCGCATCAGTGCCGGGGTGCAGAATGTGTTTGTGATTACCAAATACAGTGGGCTTGATCCTGAGATATTTAGTGGCATTGATAATACGATTTATCCTCGTGCAAGAACTTTCTTGCTGGGCGGTAATATCAATTTTTAAAAAAGGAAAAACATTATAGATATGAAACTTAATAATATAAAATTACTTGCTCTTCTACTCACGCTGTTTGTATCGAGTTGTACGAAGGAACTTGATGTGACGCCGGGAGACCCTAATGCTTTTCTGTCGGAAGATTTTTATTCCAGCCCGGCCTCTTATCGGCAAGGTTTAGCTGGTGTGTATTCCAATCTGACCTTGACAGGCGTATCAGGACCCGGATCATCCAATATTGCTGGGATTGACGCAGGAACAAGTCAGTATGGGAGAGGCTTGTGGAATCTCCAGGTGCTGGCTGCAGATGAAGCAAAATGGTCTTGGGAAAACGACCCCGGGGTAGCAGAAATCCAGCGTTCTACCTGGGTAGCGAATAATGTGTTGTTGCGTGGAATGTATGGCAGAGGCATGGCGCAAGTGGCTTTTGCCAATGAATTTCTGAGACAGACAACGGACGAATTGTTGAGCAAAAGAGGCGTTAGCACAGAATTGAAAGCAGAAATTGCTACTTATCGCGCGGAGGCAAGGTTTTTGAGGGCTTTGGCTTATTACCATATGATGGATTTGTTTGGCAAATGCGCTTTTGTGACCGACGAGAATCCTGTAGGTGCTTACCAAGCGCCACAAGCCGAGCGTCCGCAGCTATTTGAATACATCGAATCCGAATTGCTGGATATTGAAGATGACCTGAAAGCACCTCGGCAAAATGAATACGCCAGAGCAGATCAAGGTGCAGCCTGGATGCTCTTAGCTAAGCTTTACCTCAATGCGCAAGTATTCGTTAATGAAAACCGCTACTCGGATTGTATTGCTTATTGCGATAAAATTATCAGCGCCGGGTATCAATTAGCGCCCAATTATCTGAATCTTTTTAAAGCAGATAATAATAATAATGACGCTACGATTGAAATCATCTTCCCTGTGTTGTCGGATGGCGTTGTGACGCAAAACTACGGCCCTACTACCTTAATGATCAATAGTCAAGTAGGATCAAAAGAATCAAACGGCGCAAGTTTCGGTGTAAATGCTGGTGGTTGGGGTGGTGCTTTGAGAGTTCCAAAACAATTCTCGGAAATATTCCTGAATGGGAATTACGATCGAGATGATCGCAATACACTCATTACAACTGATAGAACGATTGAAATAACAAGTATTGCCGACCGTGGTACAGGCTACATCATTGGAAAATGGTCGAATCTCACATCTTCGGGAGCGCGGGGCTCTGCTTTGGAGATCGTAGATACCGATTTCCCGATGTTCCGGTTGGGGGATGTGTATCTGATGTACGTGGAGGCGCACTTGAGAGGCGGCGGTGGCGCGCGTGGCAAGGCTTTGGAATATTTTAATGCGCTTCGCACGCGAGCAAAGAATCCGAATTTGATTTCAGATGCGGAGCTTACGCTTGATTTGATTATCGATGAAAGACTTGTGGAATTGCATTGGGAATCGCATAGAAGACAGGATTTGATTCGTTTCGATATGTTTACAGGCAATAAATACAATTGGTCATGGAAAGGTAATGCCGCCAATGGTATTGCAATTCCTGATTATAGGAAGGTATATCCTTTGCCAAGTGAAAGCCTCGCAGCAAATCCGAATCTTGTTCAGAATCCTGGATATTAATTTATCAAAGTTCTTAAACACTAACTAAATCTATCAATAAGATGAAAAAGATATTATTTATATGCCTTGCATTTTGTGCTGTCTTCTTTTTCCAATCTTGTGAAGAAGACAACGAACTGACTTTTATTGCCGCTCCTGGAGGTGAAGGCATCGCGTTTTCCAATTCATTTGCGAATGAATATCTCTTGTCGAAGGAGACCGCAGGCAACGTTGCAGAGCGCTTCGTCTGGAAAGCAGCAGATTTTGGTGCACCTACCAATATTACTTATGCTTTACAAGCTTCTCTTAGTCAGGCTTTTAGCACTTTTGACGTAGTCGGCTCGACCAATGAAACCAATGTTGCTATTTCCGTTGAGCAATTGCTGGATTATGCGGAAGACCTGGGTTTGGACGACGATCCAAGTACCACCGATGCTAACGGAAATCCGAATAATACGGGCACCGTTTATTTTCGTTTGAGAGCTTACGTGGGCGCTGGCACTGGCAACAACACGGAGATGATTTCTAGCCCACAAGCCTTGAACATCAAGTGGATCGAAAAAGTGGATTTGGGTGTTTGTGATCCGATATTTGTTGTGGGCGCAGCAGCAGTAGACGCAGGCTGGGGATGGGGTACGCCGATTGTTTTTAATTGCAGCAGCGATGTGTTCCAGGCAAAGGTGCGACTCACCAATGAAACTTTCCGATTCTTTACAACCGAAGGCGACTGGGGCTCTGGCTTGAATTATCCTTATTATGCAGGCGAAGGTTATACCATTGATCCGCTGCTGGAAAATGCTAATGATGGTGACAGCAACTTCAGATTTATTGGTACACCTGGCATTTATTTAGTCGTGGTAGATGGCAAAAATAAAACGATTACTTTGACGCCCTCTGGTTCGTTGTGGTTGGTTGGTGCGGCTACGCCCGGTGGCTGGAGTTGGGGCGCTCCGACTGAAGCAGTGGAATCAAGTCCTGATGTTTGGGTAGCAACACTCGCGTTCAGCAATGAAACCTTCCGATTCTTTACCGTCAAGGATGACTGGGGCTCTGGTTTGAATTATCCTTATTATGAAGATGAAGGCTACACTATCGACAATAGATTTACGAATGCCAACGACGGTGATAGCAATTTCAGATTTACCGGTACGCCAGGTACTTACAAGGTTACGGTAAACGCCAAGGACAAGACCATTACTTTAGAATAAATATTTGCTGCTAAGATTATTATAATTTTGAATGATTTAGGAGGTAATTTATAATATTATCTCCTAAATCTATTTAGTACAATGTGAATTAAATTCCAATACATTATATCTTGGTCAAACCTATAAGGTTTATAATGAAAGATTTATTTCACAATCTATTTAGCTATTTCATGTTTTTATTAATTTATTTAAAAATGCAAAAAGTGAATCTGATTCTATTATATCTATCTTTTCTGTTTTTAAATGCGTGCGAGTTGACAGGAGATGACCCCAAGGATATTGAAATACCAAATGAAGAAGAAATTACATTTATTCGCGGCGCAGATTTATCTTATGTAAATGAAATGCTGGATTGCGGCGCGATTTATTATAATGAAACTGGAAATCCCGAAGATCCTTATACTATTTTTAGTAAAGCAGGTACAGATTTGGTACGCGTGCGCTTATGGCATAATCCCGATTGGACAAATTATTCAAATTATGAGGATGTAAAAAGACGATTTCAAGAGCAAAAGCCCAGAAAATGCAAGTATTGCTTGATTTTCATTATTCAGATGACTGGACCGATCCGGGCAAGCAAAAAGTGCCAGCAGCATGGTTAGCAGTTGTAAATAACACACAAGTATTAGGCGATTCATTATATAATTATACGTATAAAGTTTTAAATGATTTAAATAATGCTAATTTACTACCCGAATTTGTGCAGGTTGGCAATGAAATAAACGCCGAAATATTACAAGATCCGACAAAAAATTATAATAATATTAACTGGACGCGTAATAGCGCATTAATAAATCGAGGAATAAAAGCAGTGCGGGACGCCTCTACTACATTTGGTAAAAAGATGGAAGTAATGCTACATATCGCGCAGCCGGAAAATGCTTTGTGGTGGTTCGAGCAATCGAGTAAAAATGGCATCAGTGACTACGATTTTATTGGGTTGTCGTATTATCCACTTTGGTCGAGATATACCCTGGAAAGTTTACCAAATGCTATTCAAACTTTAAAAAATAATTATAAAAAACGGGTAATGGTAGTGGAAACTGCCTATCCTTTTACATTGCAAAATAAAGATGCCGCTAATAATATTTTAGGTAATGATGCTTTAATTGAAGGCTATCCGGCTACTGGAAAAGGGCAATATGATTTTCTCAAAGCTTTAGAAAAAAGTATCGCTGCTGGCGGTGGCGAAGGCTTGATTTATTGGGAACCCGCCTGGGTTTCTACTAGTTGTCGGACGCAATGGGGACAAGGTTCTCACTGGGATAATGCAACTTTGTTTAATCATAATTACAAAGTAACGGAAGGAATGAAATATTACAGCGGTAAATAATTATGACTTATACTCACTACATTTTAATAAACACATAGACACATAGTTCTTTTGCAATTGATTAATAATCATCGTCTTATATGCCTAGCTTGTCCCGTATAGCGGGATGTGTTAAAAAAAAACAATAATGAAACGAAGCTATATTTTAAGCATTTTTATTTACATCTGCATCATAACATCTTTAGCTGCTCAGGAACGAACGGTTAGCAATCTTTATGATGGCTGGAAATTCTATAAAGGCGCACAGGAAAATGGTGCAGCGCTTGATTTAAATGATAATAATTGGCAATCCGTAACCGTGCCGCACGATTGGGCGATTGCAGGGCCTTTTATTCTGGATGGTGACGGCAATACCGGCAAGCTCCCCTGGAAGGGCGAAGGCTGGTATCGGCGTTCATTGGATATTCCTTCGTCTTTGTCGGGAAAGCAAATTTATTTGATTTTTGATGGTGTAATGGCTTTCCCGAAAGTGTATATAAATGGTGAATTGGCAGGCGAATGGGATTACGGATATAATTCTTTTTATGTAAATATTACAGATTTTGTTAATCCCGGAGGAAAGAATGTATTAGCGGTTCATGCTGATACGCGGCAGCACGACAGCCGCTGGTATCCTGGCGCTGGCATTTACCGAAAGGTACAAATGGTGGTGGTCAATCCTGTTCATGTGGATGTATGGGGAACTTATGTCACGACGCCGATTGTAAAACCGCATTATGCAGATATAAGAATTAGAACGACCGTTAATAATTTTTCTAAAAATACGGATACAATTAAAGTTTCGCATCAAATTATTAATGCTGAAGGTGCAGCTGTCGCAAGTGGTGAGGCTTTCAGGAATATTATATCCGGGAAAAGTCATGATATTGAAGCGACTATTACATTATTAAATCCTCGCCGCTGGGATATTAATGATCCGGCATTATATGAAATTAAAACAAGCGTAAGCATTGGCGGAAGGGTAGTGGATAATTATACAACTTCTTTTGGCGTGCGCACGATTCGATTTGATCCAGATCATGGATTTTATTTAAATGATCGGCGAGTACAACTCAAAGGCGTGAATATGCACCACGATCAAGGTCCTTTGGGTGCAGCGTTTTATCCAAGAGCGATGGAGCGGCAACTGGAAATTATTAAAGAAATGGGCTTCAATGCCATTCGCAATAGCCATAACGTAGCCGCGCCGGAGTTATTAGCATTATGTGATAAAATGGGATTATTAGTATTAGATGAGATTTTTGATAAATATGATGCAAAAGCTGATATTCTTGAATCAACTGATTTTGAAGAATTTGCGCATCGAAATGTAAAGAATTTTGTAATAAGAGATCGAAATCATCCTTCCATATTTTTATGGAGTGTAGGTAATGAAATTGGTGATGTGCAATGGAATATTAATAATGGCTTTCAGCGGTTACATACGATGTTAAATTATGTAAATAAATACGACCCCACGCGCCCAACTACTTTAGTAAATGATAACTGGCAAAGCGCGGAGCGTCGGCATTTTGATTATTATGATGTGCATAGTTATAATTACACACGGCGCTATCGTTTGGCGCGACAAATGGAGCCTAATAAAGCTGTTATTATTAGCGAATCGGCTTCGACTGTAAGTACGCGCGGTTTTTATGAATTTCCATTACCAAAACAAAAGACCGATTTTACAAAATCATTACAAGTTAGTTCTTATGATTTAAATGCGCCCTGGTGGGCGGAAGTGCCCGACGATGATTTTATGTGGCAGCAAGACGAGCCTTATGTAGCAGGCGAATTTGTCTGGACGGGCTTTGATTATTTGGGTGAACCGACGCCTTATGATAATTATTCGATCAAGCGCATGGGCATGACCGATCGGGATGCTTCTTTCAGTTCTTATTTTGGCATTGTTGATTTGGTGGGCATTCCGAAAGATCGTTTTTATTTATATAAAAGTTATTGGAAATCAGAAGATACGACGATTCATATCTTACCGCATTGGAATTGGGAAGATAAAATGGGTGAAAAAATTCCTGTTTTTGTCTATACAAATGGGGATTGCGCAGAGCTTTTTGTAAATGGAAAATCGCAGGGAATGCAATGCAAGCAGCCCAAAGCGGACAGCTCGGTATTCCGATTTCGATTGATGTGGAATGATATTATTTATGAACCCGGCGAACTAAAAGTTATTGCTTATAAAGAAGGCAAAAAGCTCGGAGAAAAAGTAATGAAAACCGCCGGAAAACCTGCTCAAATAAAGCTTACCGCCGATCGCAAAACGATAAAAACCGGAGGCTTGGATTTGTCTTACGTTTTGGTGGAAGCCTTTGATAATCAAGGGAACCCTGCGCCGTTGGCGAATGATAAAATTAATATTACATTGGAAGGAGCCGGAAGTATCGCAGGCGTTGGGAATGGGAATCCTCAATCTTTTGAGCCTTTTCAGGCAAATGCGATCAATTTATTTTATGGAAAAGCGATGATTATTATAAAATCGGGTCAAAAAGCTGGAAAAGTAAATATAAAAGTTCGTGCGAACGGACTAAAAGAGGATGCCGTAGAAATAACCGTTCAATAGAATTATGATGTTGAAATAATATTTTAGATAATTTTAATATTATGTTGTGAAATAAATGACATAATGCTCGAAGTATAACAAATTCAAATAATGCGGGGTTTTTATGAAAAATCGATTATTCGCTTTTTTCATTATTATAAAGTAGATTTTACATACATATTAATACTTTTTAGCCCAAACTTCGCAACTTTTCCGCAGCCATTTCGGGTGTAATATCCCGTTGAGGATCAGCAAGCATTTCATAGCCCACCATAAATTTTTTTACCGTCGCCGAACGCAATAACGGCGGGTAGAACGTCATGTGCAAATGCCATTCGGGATGCGCTTCTCCATCGGTGGGGCTTTGATGAATGCCCGCTGAATAAGGAAAGGAAGTATCAAATACTCGATCAAAACGCTGTGTCAAATCTTTCAAAATAGCTGCAAATGCTTGTTTTTCAATGTTTTTCATCTGACCAATATGCTGCAAATGTCGCTTGGGAATTATCATCGTTTCGTATGGCCAGACGGCCCAGAATGGCACCAGCGCCACGAAATGTTCATTTTGACAAATCAAGCGTATTGCTTCGTTCAATTCCTGTTTTAAATAATCTTGCAAAAGGCTTCTATTTGTTGCTTGCCAATATTGTAATTGTCGTTTGGACTTTCTTGTAACTTCCTGAGGAATAGAAGTTTGCGCCCAAATTTGCCCATGCGGATGCGGATTGCTGCAACCCATCATCTCGCCTTTATTTTCAAAAATTTGAACATGATTGATGAAGTCCAGCGCGCCAAGCGTAAGGTATTCCTGCTGCCATAAATCCACCACTTTTTCAATAGCATCTATTTCCATGTCGGGCAGCGTGAGCGAATGATCCGGCGAGAAGCACACCACGCGACAGATGCCGCGCTCGCCCTGGGCTTTGAGCAAACCATTTTCAAATAAATCGCTACTGCCATCGGGCTTCAATGCCGCGAAATCATTGGTAAAAACGAATGTATGCTGGTAATCTGGATTTTGATGCCCACCTGCGCGGGTATTGCCGGGACAGAGATAACAATTGGGATCATATGATGCTTGTTTTGCAAGTGTAATTACCTCTATCTTACCTTGCCATGGGCGTTTTGCTCGATGCGGCGAAACCAAGACCCACTCTCCTGTGAGGATATTGTATCGGCGATGCGGATGTTCAGCAAAATCCAACATATCATAATATTTTGGAGTTTACAAACTTTTTAATTCGCTTGTCCCATCTTCGATGGAAACTGTATAAGGCGTTAAATTAATGTCAAATCGATTTTGATAAATTGTAGAAACATGATTTACAAATCTTTCTAATTTAGTCTTTTTAATAATATTAATTGTGCAGCCGCCAAATCCACCGCCCATCATTCTGGCACCGAGTATATAATCTTTATCTTGGGTTTGGGCTACCAAAAAATCCAGTTCAGGGCAACTCACTTCATAATCATATTGCAAACTAAAATGCGAATGATATATTAATTCACCAAGTTGATGTAAATTCCCATTTTGGAGGGCTTGAGTAGCGTCTATAACACGCTGATTTTCAGTAATAACGTGGTGGCAACGCTGAAAAATTGTTTTAGGCATTTGATGTTTGGAATGTAATAATTGCTCCATATTTATATCTCGAAGATTTTTGATATCAGGGTATGTTTCTTGCAAAATGCCCACCCCTTCCTCACATTCCGCCCGACGGGTATTGTATTCGGAGGAAGCCAGCGAATGCGAAACGTTTGTATTCAACAACAAAATTTGGTAATCGCCCAAATCCAATGGGAAATAATGATATTCCAAAGAGCGACAATCTAATAAAATCACCTGCCCTTTTTTGCCCATCATGCTAGCGAACTGATCCATGATGCCGCATTTCGTACCTACAAAATGATGCTCCGCACGCTGCGCCGACTTAATTAGTTGAAATTTATCAAAACCCAGATCGAATAATTCATTTAAAGCATAGGCAACGCTACACTCCAAAGCCGCCGAAGAACTCATGCCGCTGCCGATGGGCACGTCGCCTTCAATTTCGCAATCGAAGCCCTGCATTTGCGCGCCAAGTTGCTGTAATTCATGCACTACGCCCAGGATATAATTTTGCCAACCATTACTTGTTCTGGAAAAATGTTGCAAATCAAAAGAAAAACACGCTTGAAGATTGAGGGCTTTAATCTTGCAATGAGAAGCAGATTCATTGCGTTTCAGGCGTGCTATCATATTTTTATCAACAGCTGCGGGCAGCACAAAGCCATCATTATAATCTGTATGTTCACCAATTATGTTAATTCTTCCCGGCGATTGCACTACAATCGAAGCATGAATAATTTTTTCCTTATCAAGCGTCTCCATATTCAACTTTTAAACACCATCCATTGCTCATAAAAAAGGCAAGGCCTCGAGTTTGAGGAAACCTTGCCCACCTTAGTAATGTATGAAACTAATAAAAATTGGCTTTTGAATGACGATAAGCGTCAAAAATACCTTTATTTTATAAATGTAAATATAACACTTATTTTTTTGTCTTTGGAACTTTCTCGCTTTTAAAAATTCGCGGGTAATTTTATTAGAAATGAAAACGATTTTCAAGCTCGAATAACTTGATATGATAATTACTATGAATTTGAAATCTATCAATTGAAGGCGACTCGGCAGTACACTGGAGCACTGAATTTACATTTAGAAAAGGCATAAAAAAAAGCCGCATCGGTTTTCGATGCGGCCTCTCGCTAATAACAAATCATAATCTCATGAAAATAATAAGACGACCTAATTCTTAAAAACGAATCTTTTTTATTTTTAGTTTGTTCAACTGTCATTTTAAAAGTGTTCCCCGCTCACTTCAGCGGGGAACTGCCGGTTTGTGGGATTATGATTATCGTACCATAATTAATTTTCCGCTGCTAATCAGCTGTCCTTCAGATTCCAACCGGAAAGTATAATGTCCGGCTGGGATATTTTGGTTCCGATAATATATAAATTGATTACCGACGAATTTTTTACTTTCAATTACGCGTCCTGTTACATCAAACAGGGTAAAATTTACCGTTTTAAAATCCCGTCCTTCGATATCAAAGGTTGCAGACTCTGCAAACGGGTTCGGATAAACCTTTATTGTTACATCCGGCATGAAAACGGCCCTGGCTTCACAGATACCAGAAAATCTGGAAACTGTCCTACTACATGCTTGACCTTGTTGGTCATTACCGGTGCTTCTAAGTCAAAATAAACGGCAGCGTTGTTGGTTATTGTAGTTTTTGTTGGGTTATTCGGTTTTTGGGCGATTCGGAAATTAACAAACCCCCAGTTTGAAGTTTCATCTACGCCGCCGTTTGGTAACAATTGTACATCTTCAAGAGTGATTTTCAGAACACCATCCCCATAAATTTCGTAGCTGTACGGATGGCTGCTTGATCCTTTCACAAAAGTGGTAATGTCCAAGCTCTCGGGCAAGGTGTCCCGAATGACCACTCTTGACACGGTATCGGTTCCTGTATTCTTAAAGAAAATTTTGTATGTGATCTCGGTATTGGCTGCTATCAACGAATCTCGATAGCCTTTGGGATAGCCTCTCATTTCAACTTTTTCTGTTAAACCGATTACCTCTTGTACGTCTATGTCAACGAAGTTATCCCGATCGTTTTCAGGAAACTGTATTACAAATCCTTTTGATATACTGTTTGGATCTTGTCCATCTTCTGCACATCCTTCTATCGCTACGGTTGGGTAGCTTCTGCCAGGATGATCTACTGACTGTTCAGCAATTAAGCGATAAGTCGCTCCGTTATCCGGCAAAGAGATAGATTCTTCTTGCTGCGATCCAAGTTGGAATGGAACAGCATTTCTCAGAATCACCACATCCTGTACGATGTAATATCGGGAAGGACGTGTCATGTCGTTTCGACCGATATTGGCAATTCTAAAACTGACCGTATCCTGTTCACATCTTCCGCTTACAATGATGCTTGATCCGTCCCATTCTGGTCCTGGTTCTAAGCAAACCGTATCAGGATAAATATGTGCGCTTACCAGTGTCGCTTGTCCAATGGCGATGCCTTCGCATCCCATTCTTGTTTGGATGGTGAAACTCCCACATTCGGAAATTTCCAGGTCACCCAAATTATAAGTATAAGTATTTCCATTCTGGCTTGTGGGAGTGATACTTGATGAAATATAAGTCAACTTATCATCCAGTGTCACTTCCACATAAGCATCTGACGCTTCGGCAGTACCTACGTTGCAATAGGCGACTGTATATTCTACATCAGAGCAAACAGCTAAAAAAGGTGTGGATACATCAACCTCAAGATATGGGCAAGCCTGAGCTACAAAAGCCGGAAAATTCAGGCTGGTTGTGTCATAGAAGTTGGTTAGGTTGATGTTATATCCACCGGAGATGCAGGTTTCCCAGTATTCATTCACCGGTAATACTTTTACATTGTATCTTCCAGTGTCTACCAGTATTCTGTATCGCCCGTTTTCATCGGTTGTTCCAAAATAGGTTTTGTTTTCCCCTGTTGTCTTGTCAACTCTTATTAGCCACTCTTTTAGCGGCTCGTCTCCTGGATCAAAGTCACACGCACCATCTTTGTCGTAATAAACTTGTCCAGATATGAAGTTGGTTATTGTGTTTCCTTCTGGGTCTGTTTTAATCAAAAGCACATCATTGATAAAGGCACCATCACCAAGCGCTGTATAACCTGCTACTGCAAAGCCTCCATCATTCGTTGCTACGATCGCCTCTCCATAGTCGGTACGCTTTTTCTCTCCTAAATTCCTCTTCCAAATGAGCTCTCCATTACTGTCACATTTAGCAATGAGTACACCTAAATTCTGACTGTCAACCTCCGTAATGCCTGTAACGACTAGACTCCCATCGTTTAATTCTACAACTCCAAAAGCTTCATCGCCAAAACCATTTACATCATGCGCTTCCGCAAAAATGGTTGACAGCGTATCTCTTAGTTTTAGAAGATAAAAATTACTGCTATCATATTTTTTACCTGCTACCAAAATCCCGCCATCCCTTGTGGTGATGATATCGTATGCTTCTTCGCTTTCTGTCGTAGAATCACGGAAGTATTTGATTGGATCTCCATTGGCATTTACTTTGTACACTACGATATCGCGGTCGAAGCTGCCTGGAGCGGTGTTATCCGAATAGCCAGTAAACACATAGCCATCTTCAAACTGCACAATCGCCCTACCTTCATCATCCTTTGCACCGCCGTACTTTTTTTCCCACATCTGGTTACCATTCTCATCTACTTTGAGAAGCAAAATGTCGAATTTACCAGTTGGCGTGTCGTTTGTACTTCCTATGATAACATAACCACCATCTACTGCCTTTACGATTTCTTCTCCGCGTTGGCTGGTAGTACTATTACCAAACTGGCGACTCCACATTTGCTTACCAGATGCATTCACTTTGAGGAGATAGATATTTCTTTGAGTACCTACGGTGTTAATGTCACCGACTATCAAAAAATCTCCATCTTCTGTTTCCATCACATCATAAGCGTGCTCTATAAAACCCTCGTCATAAACTTGCGACCAGATAACTTTGCCATCTACATCGGTGCGAATCAAGTAAACATCAAGATCATTATCGCTGCCAAATGATTCGCTAAATCCTACTAGCAAAAAACCTCCGTCTCTGGTCTGAATCAGGGCTTTCCCTTGATCCTCTTTTGCGCCGCCAAAAGTAACTTCCCAACCTTGTCCTTTGACCTCCGAAACAACCGCCAACATGAACATGATCACTGAAAGAGCAGCGACTTTAATCAACACTGGACGATCAGCTCTTTTGGTCATCATTGGTGTTTCTTTAGGTCGTTTGTTGTTGTTTTCTTTTGACAATACAAAAATGTTACTCTTTATCTTTAAAAACAAAGACAAAAAAAAGCATTTGTTGATGAAAAAAACTGTATTTTTGAAGAGCTTCATGACTTTAATTTTTATTCAAAATATTGATTGCCAAGATTTTAAAAAATTACCCTAAAACAGGGATTTGTTGAAAAGAAATAAAAAATTATTGATGCAGAATAGTCAATTAATTTTAATCCTAAAGACTTTTTCCAAAAAGGAACTCCGAGAACTCCGAAAATGGCTGGATTCTCCTGCCCATAATCAGCGCGAAGATGTGATCCAATTGTTTGAATACTTAACGTGGGGCGATTATCTCGATAACGAAAGATACTTAAAAAAAGAGAAAATTTTTAGTAAAATCTTTCCAAAAGAGGCTTTTGATGATGCCAAGCTACGACAAACCATGCATTTTTTGCTTAAAGCAACCGAAGACTTCTTGCTTTGGCAAGAATATCAGGAAGATCCGGTGCAAATGCGGATCACCTTGGCAGGCGTGTACCGCAAGCGAAAGCTGAATAAGGTTTTTTTGAAAACGGTGCGCTTATCAGAAGAATTGCAAGAAAAGTCAGCCTATCGCAATGAAGCGTATCTGCGCAATGAATACCTTTTGCAGCAAGAAAAATATATGTTTCATGAAGGGAAAGAGCATACCACCAAGAAAATGAACCTGCAAGAGGTGTCGGATGCTTTGGATATGACTTTTATTGCTGAAAAGCTGCGCCAAAGTTGCTTGATGCTGGCACACCAAGCGGTGTATCGTGCTGATTATCAGATGCGTTTCCTTAAAGAATTGATTGAATATGTACACAACAGCGATTTGATGCAGGTGCCGAGTATTGCCATTTATTATTATAGCTATCGAATGCTTTCTGAACGTGATAACCCCATGTATTTTGAGGAATTGAAAAAGCAAATCACGCAAAATGGGCATTTGTTTCCTAATTCTGAAACGCAGGTCATTTATGTAGCAGCCATTAACTATTGTATTGGACGCCTTAATCTTGGGGAAGAAAAATATTTTCGGGAGGCATTTGAATTGTATCGGCGCGGCTTAGAGGAGAAAATTCTTATTCAAAACGACACGATTGATCCTTATACTTTTACTAATGTATCTGCTATTTCGTTGAAACTCAAGGAATTCAAATGGTTAGACCATTTTATTCATAATTTTAAAGACTATTTGGAAGCGCAACATCGGGAAAATTTTTTCCAATTCAATCTTGCTCGTTTGCGCTATGAGCAAAAAGATTATGATACGGCTATGCACTTGTTGGCACAAACCGATTTCGACGATATTCTTATCAACTTGAATGCCAAGGTAATGCTCTTTAAAATGTATTACGAATTGGAAGAAATCGATGCGATGGAATCCTTGCTCGTGAGTATGCGCGCCTACCTGCAACGCAAGAAAATCATGGGTTATGGGCGTTCCAATTATCAGAATTTTATTCGCTACTCCGCAAAACTATTACGCGTAAGTCCCTATAATAGCGCGCAAAAGGACAAACTTCGCCAGCAAATCTCAAGCGCCGACCGTGTAGCCGAGCGTGATTGGTTGCTGAAACAGTTGGAAGCCTTGTAAATACTGGTTTCTGGTCACTTGTTGTTGGAAGCAAGAAACCAGTAGCCAGTTTATCGAACAATCATTTTCTTCGTGATAACCGATTGCCCGGATTTCACTTCTACGAAATAAAATCCATCAGGCAGATTGCTAATATTTATCGGAATTAATTGATTATCAAGATGTAAACCGACTTTTTGTTGTTGCAATAATTTTCCATCTGCACTAAAAATACTAATGCTTGCCTCGCTTGGTTCGAGTTGATGAAATGGACAGATTGACAAGATCGCTCGCCGGATTTGGATATAAACGAACGCTAATTGCTTGTTTTTCAATATCTTCGGTGCTGGTAAATACGCCTGATTTTACAATCGTGCCACCTTCTGGCGCTATCGCACAAGCCTGATCGCCCTGCTGAGAAGTGACGCAAGCCTCTGATTGATAATTGTACATATCCATAAACTCAAAATCGTCCACCGCCCAGCCAATAGCTGTTTCTTGATTTCCAGGGTCTTCTTCGATCGATCCAAAACGGAAACGAATGAGGATTTCTTCACCGATATAATTATTCAAATCAATGTATGAATCGATAAAGCCGCTGCTGCTGCCAGTGTAGGCATTTAGATTGGGGGTAGCAAAAGTCGTGTAAGCAATTCTACCGAAATAATAATTTCTAATGAACTCATTATCAAGTGTTTCCCAACTAATGCCATTATCTGTTGAGATTTGCAGAATGCCACCGTCCAAGCCGGGATCGGTATTATAATTATGAACAAAATGCAGAACAGGTTGATTACCAGTCACTAAATAAGGTTCTAACATCACTGCAATTTGATCATTTTCGCGCACAGTATTGGGCACAAATAAGGATTTGCTGCCACTATAAGCTATACTATCAACAACATCCCACACGTCTGCACCTTCAAAAACATCGTTGAGCCAATTGGTGAAACCGCTTTCCATGTCATCGAAATAAAGCCTAAAGGATCGATTTGTCAGGGAAGTACTCACTTTATAGCTGAAAACGCGCTCTTGTCCTGATGGCAAATTCCCAATTTCAAATCGAATCATTCCATTTTCAACACTAACCTGAGCGTCGCCTATTGCGGAGCCTGCTAAATAAGCAGTACCTTCCGGCAACTCGTCAGTCACAACGACGCCACTTGCAGCTTCTTCTTTATGATTGGTCACCGTCAAGGTATAAGTGATTTCATCGCCCGCTTCGATCAATGGCGTTGCGGCTTTCGCAATTTTAAGCGTTTTGATACATTCTGGTAAAGTGGCAAATCCGGCACGTCCATCATAAGGATTTAAAGGAGACCCCTGTAATGCATCATAGCCAAGTCCTCGCCGCGCAAATACTTCCCAGATCAAGCATTCATTATCGCCATTATTATTAATAAAATCAGCCGCAATTATCGCATCCCGGCCATCCAAATAACCGGGATTGCAGCTTTGCAGCTTCATGCCATCCATGACCAATTGGATTGCTTTATTATTACCTCCTGTACCATTATATATATCATCATCCCAGCCATATAATTCCACCATTTTCCAAAACAAATCCCAGAGTACACCTGCCCAAACCTCACCAACGCCATGTGGCACGGCTGCGCCGATAATATCGTCATAAGTCTGGTTATTGATGCTCATATCGGTAGAATAAGGTAGCCGTCGGAAGCCCTTGCCATTGATGTCCCGATTCCAGGCATAAGCGCCGATAGCCCTTGCTTTCTGGGCGTCTTCAGGTTTTGCAGTTGTTACCAACGCAAAAAAATCGCTCCATCCTTCGCCCATTTCTTCGTCGTTAACCAAGCAACTGGATATCGCCGGCCCGCCTGTGAGGCGTGTAGAGATACCATGTCCATATTCGTGCGCTACAATGCCATTATCGAACGAGCCATCCACTCGGACAGGCCCCTCAGCACTGGATGTTTGCAAGGTCACAGTAACACCTTTATCCAGATTCAAACGAATCAATTGACAATCGGACGAGCCTACCATCACCGAGGGAATAGTTGGATCTGGCACCGAAGCAACATTGCCCATTGCAATGGTATTATTTTCAAAATTGCAAATAATGACAGCGATTGCGCCGGCTCTTTGCGCATTGCTGACCTTTTCTTCAAAAAAGCAGTTACCACGATCGATCAAAGCAATTTTTCCTGCTATTTGACTGGCATTAACGATTGCACCGCAAGCTTGATTTGGCGCACCGCTATTGTCAAAAGCGGCTACGACTTGCCCTGTTATGGGGGTACTTCCAATAGTAGGGCCGAAACTTGCTGTACCTGTTTCATAACCTCCGGCGATTGCCTCTGGAGTGGTCACTGTCAGTAATTGACTACCACCTCTATTCCAAAGAAACATTTGCATCCTACCATTAGCACCATCGGGTGGCGTTGAAAAATTGGCGTTATTGTTGCCACTCGCATCTTGCGATTGCGCGATTACATAATCCGAGGGACTACCACCGTTTCCGTAATTATTTTGTTGGAAATTACCTGCAGACTCATCGAATCCATACTGATAAGTAAAATCATGCATAAAATTATTCAAATAAAACAACTGGGTCGTAGCAGCATCGCTATATCCTGATGGCTCTGATGCTTGATTGAAAGGGAAATTAAAGATCAAAGTTGCTCCTCCGTTTGGCTCATCATTCGCAGAAACATTATTTCCTTGCTTATCAGCAAAAGTGTGCGTGTTGTTACCTCTCGTAATCGTGTATTCTGGACCAATTTGTCCATTGGTATCGTGCCAGCCGAACGGAGAAGCCACCGGATCCGCTGGATTTACAATAATTTGTCGATCGCCGTGAATCGGACTTTCCGTTGGGAATGCATATATATTATAACTCGCTCCATCGTTTGGAAATAGATTTTGCTGCTGAACAGCTTGCTTCACCGATACGAAGTTATCTTCATTGCAATCATCGCCATGCTCATGTGCCGTATCATCAAAATGACAATACACTGTCCAATTATCTTTGCTCAGCAAATCCCCGTTTAGCGCGTCAATCCGCACGCTCCAGTGATCGGAGGTTTCCAATTCTTCAATATTTAAATCCCAAGCCAAGCGCACTAATCCATCCGGCATGGGCTGATACATCAATTGCACTTTGATTGGAGAACGTGAAATTGTTTTATCTTCAAAAATCAATTCTCCTTTTTCTGTTTTGGATAGATAAACTGGTGCAGCTTTTCCTGGCAATCGCAGTGCTGTTGCGGCTTTGAGAATGGCTTGCTCTGCTGTCAGCAAAGGCACAGTCGCATTTATTTTGCTTTGCAAATTCGGGATAAAGCGATTCGTCGCAAATGCCACTTTGCCATCCGAAGTGATGTGAACGCCTGCAATAGCATTGTACACGCGGATGTTCTGGTGGCGCTGCATCAAATAAAGATGCGTGACGCCATTATGCTTGGTTTGATATTCATTATTGACCGCCATATCAGCGATGTCGGACTTCTCTAATTGCCACTTTTCAAAATTTTGCTCCATGTAGCGCAGAGCAATGTCGAGCGGAGTTTGTTTTTGGGCGTGAATACTTGGAGTGATAATCCCCCAAATTGCAAGCAATATCAATGCTTTGGTAAAAAGTTTATTCATGTTAACACACATTTTCTGAACACCTATCGGTTAATTGTTTTTGGAATTAGGTTTCAAAAGTATTCAAAAAAGACGGATAGAATGAGGATTGGGCTTTATAAAAAATACCCGTTGCCCGACAATTAAGTGTATTTTTGTTCTTTAGAATGATGCGAATGGAAGAACAAAACCTCTTGATTTATGGGCGACACCCGGTGCTGGATGCAATCGAATCAGGCAAAACGATTGACAAATTGCTCTTGCAGCAAGGTACGCGTGGGGATTTGGAAAAAGAAATCCGCCAATTGAGCAAAATGCATGGTTTCCCGGTGCAGGTTGTTCCCAAAGAAAAACTCAATAAAATAGTACGTGGCAATCATCAAGGTATTGTAGGATTTATCTCGCTTGTACCATATTATAAATTGGAAGATGTGCTGCCGGGTATTTTCGAGCGTTCGCAGACACCACTGTTGGTACTACTCGATGGCGTGACCGATGTGCGCAATTTCGGCGCGATCGCTCGCTCCGCAGAACTGGCTGGTGCACAGGCGATTGTCACTTCGCTCAAGGGCAGCGCTCAAATCAATGCTGACGCGATGAAAACCTCCGCAGGGGCTTTGTCCAAGATTCCGGTATGCCGTGAAACGAGCATTATGGCAGCGGTGGAATTATTGCAACTTTCGGGTATTCAGGTATTTGCGTCGGATTTGCAAGCTGAAAAAGCGGTTTTTGAAATGGATTTTACACAACCAATGGCGATTATTATTGGCTCGGAAGGGGAGGGTGTTCAATCGGCTTTATTGCGAAAAGCGGATGAATTGTTCATTATTCCACAAGTGGGCACGACGGATTCTTTTAATGTTTCGGTAGCGACGGGGATTATTTTGTATGAGGCTATGCGCCAAAGAATCTCAACTTAAAACTAATAGATTGATAATGAATGCTTAATGAAAAAAAAACTCCCGCGCGAAGAACGCACCGGGAGGCAATAATCAAAAAACAGCAGGATAATTCTTTATTTTAATCTGGATGATAATAATATTCCATTCTGAAAACGAGCAAAAGCTATTTTCAAACAAAAACCAATATCTTGTTTCAACAAAAATGTTGCTTATAAATCGCTGATGCGGCGGATCACCTGATACAAGCGCGTGTATTCATTCACTTCTTCTTCAAATGGATCGTGTTCCAAGTGGTTTGCGGAGATCAGCTTCAGATGTGTTATGCGTCCTTTTTTATCCTGGATTTTCTGTACAAATTTTACCCACAAAGAGCTGTTGCTCTTGACTGCATATATTTTATTATCTCTTATTTCATTCAAGCCACTGATTTCTTTGCAAATCACAATATCCCCATTTTGAATGATCGGTTCCATACTGTTTCCATTGATCGGGAAAGCTACCAGCCCGCCACCGGACAAACCTGGAATATTGAAATAATCATTGTCTTCTACTTGAAAACCGCCAGCTTCTACCGCTGTACCCGCGAAGGCCTCGACAGTTGTGAATAGTATATTTCCTCTGTTTCTGCCAACATTACTATCTGCTTTTTCCTGAGGAAGGTCAAAACCAAAGGGTGTGCCGATGCCATCTACCAGATAGGATTCATTGACGCCGTACTCTTGGCAAAGAATACGCGCCTGCCGATAGTCAATACAACGTTTGTCATCAGGATTCAAATAAGCGCGAATGATATGCCCATAAGCACGATTACCAAGGATTTTCTCAGCAAAATCACCCATGCCTTTGCCTCCGCGGTCATTTTTTACAATCACTCCGCGCTCTTCCAATAACTCAAATACTCTGATAAAACGATCATTTAACTGCCGACGGTCATCACGAATCATGGCCTATAGTTTTTTGTTTAAAACAATTTTCAATAATTTGGTTGCAAGATAAAACAAATCTGTTTTATCAACAAATTATTTTAAAAGAATTTTTATAAAAAAATTCGTGGCGACTTTGGAACGAATTCGGAAGTCGGAACTGGGAATTCGGAAGTGAGAAGCCAACATCAAGAAGCCAGCAACGCTTAGCCTCTCAACTTATCCAACAATTCGCTTAGGTGAGCAGCTTCCTCTTCAGACAGATTGCGGGCTACCGCATCCATTTGCGCATCCATTTTGTCAATTTCGGCTAATAGCTTTTCGCCATCTTCACTCAAAGTGACGTCCACCAGGCGCTTATCGCCAGGGCAAACGGTGCGTATCACCAAGCCTTTTTGGCAAAGGCGATCCACCATCCTGGAGGTATCGGCCATTTTATCGAGCAAGCGATCTCGGATGTCAGAAGTGGAAATGGGTTTTCCGGCGCCGCGCAAAATTCGGAGTACATTGTATTGCTGAATGGTAATGCCAAAAGGCTTGAGATGCTCGCGGATATGATCGGTGAGCCAATTGGTTGTATAAATCAGGTTGACAACCGTTCTTTGATAGGCGTTGCGAAAAGGTCGCTTTTGTCTGATGGCGTCTTCTATTTTCATTGTACTGGCGGTTAGAAACGAGGTATCCATAAAATGCACAAATTTAGCCCTAAAACCGTGAGTATCAGGAAGATTATTGAATATTTTTTTAGTGTTTAAACACTAAAAAAATAGAAATAGTTCTCCTTCAACAGAAGTGATGCGCTAATTGGCATTGCTTTTTTTGATAAAATGCAGTAAATTAAGAGATTGAATCAATAAATCTTTAACTATGGCTATCTTAATCCAAACTTTTCACACAGGGCAAGCCGCTTTATACGCGGAAGAACTTGCCCGGCTACGCATCGAACTATTCAAGGATTTTCCTTACCTCTATGATGGTTCGATGGATTACGAAGAAAAATACTTGCAAACCTTGATTGAATCGCCGGAAAATGCGATTGTCATGGCCTTTGACGGTGGCAAACTGGTGGGCGCAGCCACGGGCTTACCGCTCCGTTATCAAACGCTCAACGTTCAACAGCCCTACCTGGAAAAAGGGTATGACATTGACCGGATTTACTACCTGGGAGAATCCATCATTCGAAAAACGCATCGCGGACAAGGCATCGGTAAAGCATTTTTTCAGACACGAGAAGAACGTGCAAAAAGCTTGGGATGGTACGATTTTGTTACCTTTTGCAATATTGAACGCCCAGTAGAATACCCCCCCAATTACATCGCTCCCGATGAATTTTGGAAAAGCATGGGCTACCGACCGACGGATTTCTTCTGCCAAATAAGTTGGAAAGACTTAAACCAACCTAACGAAACGCCTAAAACGCTTCGCTTCTGGCTTAAAGATATTGATAATCGTTAATGTTTTCTGCAACTATTCCCTATTCACCTTTTATAAAATTTAAGATTATCCTATCACGCTACCATCCATCAATCCTCAATCCTTATTAGTTCCTTAAACTCTTAAACTCCGATCCTTCTTTCCATTTCGGAAAAGTTTTTTCACTTGCTAATCGCTTACCGATGTTGAAGAATAATTGCGCATCTTGCAAAATGCCCGAAAGTTCCCAAGCGCCAGGCGTGTATTCATCGCTGGGCTGGTGATAGTTGTTGGCAGTGAATTCATCCGCTTTGCCGCGTGCGTATTCCTTGCCTTTAGTAATATGGTCATAACCACCTGAAGCATACAGCGCGGGAATGCCGACTTTGGCAAAATTGAAATGATCGGAACGGAAATAAAAACCTTTCTCCGGCTCTTGATCTGGCAGGATATAACGGCCTTGCTTTCCGGCTTCTTCGGAGGCGTAATCGTCCAATTCGGATTGCCCGTAGCCCACGACCGTCAAGTCTTTCATCATTCCATTCGGATTCAAAGCATCCATATTAATATTGGCGACGGTTTTATCCTTCGGGAAAATGGGATTCAGCGCATAATATTCTGAGCCTAACAGCCCTTGTTCTTCAGCGGTTACAAATAAAAATACGACCGTGCGCTCCGGTTTTTGTTTTAATTCCGTGAATGTTTTTGCAATAGCAAGTAATGCCGCCGAACCACTGGCATTGTCCACCGCGCCATTATAAATCGAATCGCCCTGCACTTCCTGCCCTACGCCGAGATGATCCCAATGCGTGGAATAAATGATCGCTTCATCGGGCCGCTCGCTGCCTCGAATCATAGCCACCACATTCTGCGAAACATCTTTTTTCAATTGATTTTTCAAATTCGTAGAAATCTTTACACCCAATGGAATTGGCTTGAATCCTGGTGTTTTTGCTTTTTCAAAAAAGCGTCCCTCTTTAATTCCGGAAGCTTTGAATAATTCAGCAGCAGCCGTCAGCGTTACCCAACCCTGAATAGCGCATTTGTCTGCACCACCGTTGGGCGTCTGCAAATTCAAACGAGGACTCATCGAGCCACGCGGCACAAACCAGGGATAACCTGCTGCATTTGTTTCATGTATAATCAACACACCTTCAGCGCCTTGTCTTGCAGCTTCTTCATATTTATAGGTCCAGCGACCGTAATAGGTCATTATATTGCCCTTGAAAAAAGTAGAATCCTGCGTTTCATTCTGAAAACCAGGGTCGTTGACCATCACCACCGCGATTTTACCTTTCATATCTATATCGGCGTAGTCGTTCCAATTATATTCCGGCGCAACAATTCCGTAACCACAGAACACTAATTCCGCATCCTTGATCTGGATATCCTCCTGTTCGCGCTGGGTATAAAGAACATAGTCATCCTTGATTTTTAAATCAAAACTACCGCTCGGGCCGACCACTTTCATTGTAGAATCAGGCATTGGCGAGATTTCTACCAAAGGTACTTCCTGAAAATAACTACCATTATTGCCTGGCTCTAATCCCATTTTTTCCAATTCGCTTTGCAAATAAGCAATGGTTTTGGTTTCGCCCTCGGTAAAGGGCTTTCTTCCTAGAAATTCATCGGAGGCAAGTTGCGCTAAATGGCGCTCCACTTCTGTCGAATCAACGGTAAGTGCATCATCTGAACCCTGCGATCCTTCGTTTTTGCAAGCGAAAAATCCAAACATTAAAATTATAACTAACAGTAAAACAGCGGGTTGTCTCATTTTTAATAGATTTGAGTTATTGATATAACGTGAAAATAGAATTTTGACCAAAAAATTCTTTGGCAAATGCTATCTTATTTTGAAGATTCTGTTTCGGTTTTCCACACAAACTGCCCTTTTTTATTGATATATCCCCAGGTTGAATCCAAGCGTACATAGGCGAGTTCGCCCACGAACCCAGGCGCAGTCACTTCATCAAAATGCTGTGTAATAATTTTTTCATTATAATGATTTAAAAAAATCCATTTATTGTCCGATTTAACTGCTACTGAATTATTTATAAAATAAAGTACTTCTTTATATTTAGTTGGTATTACTTCTTTACCTTTGGTATTAATAAAGCCGGTTTTCCCGTTTTTCGTCACCGCAGCAAAGCCATTAATAAAAGGTGTAACGGAATCATAAGATAATTTCGTTAGTTTTTTTCTGCCTTTTTTATCAATAAAATAACTCGTTTGATCACCAAACACTAAGGCCAAATCTCCACTAAAGTTAGAACCGCGCTCTTTGATACAAAATTTTCGATGCCCGGATTTATTTACATAACAGGTGCGCCCGCTAAAACCAACAATCGCCAGATCATCATAAAAAGGGGAGGGAAAACCTTGCTTGAGTTCGAATGCGACCTTGCCTTGCGTATCTAAAAATGCGAAGCGACGCCCTGGAAAGCGCACGCGCAGGCGCTCACCGCTAAAATAAGCATCAGAATCGGCCAGGGTATCGCTCAGGCAAAAACGCTCCTGACCAAGGCTGTCAATAAAGCATGAAACCCCGTTTTTCTTATCAAAACGAATCAAACCGTCACTAAATACATCGCGCAGATAACCCGATGTATCCTGGAAAATTATTATACCATTTGTATCAATCATTACCTTTTGCCCTGGCTCTAATTCTGCCACAGCGCGATTTTGATTGAACCAGCCCACGCTATAAAACGTAGGCTCGATGACTACTTTTCCTTGCTCATCAATGTAGCCATAGCGTTTGCCGATTTGAACGGGATAACGGTTAACTTCCAATTCATGTGTAGCAGATTTTTTACAACTCCAGATGCAACTAATTATAAATAATGTAATAATCGGGTAATAAATTTTCATGGGAATTCGGTCGCTTTCATTTTGTAAATCAGTCATCTATGCAAAAGTCTGATAAGAAATTCTTATATTACATAGAAAGCCAATCATTCACAAAAGATTAACAAATATCATGAACCGAATTTCCTCTAACGGAATAATCATTGATTTTTTTAATATCAAGATTCTGAAAATTTATTTCATTTTTTTCGGTTGGTGCAGCATCAATCGATTAATAATTTTAGTCATTTTATTTACTGATTTCTTTTCAACTAAATAAAAATGCCCGCTATCTTTATTATCCCAGGCATTACTACCGTCTTCATTACATATCATTTTACCTGGCATCACCGTATAATATTTTTCATAACCGCGCACCGCCACCAGCACCGCCGTCTGATCCCAGCTTTTTCTGCCGTTTTTATCTTCTTCACGCTGAGGAATGGAATGCGCAAACGCATCTTTAATTGGGGAGTTTTCAATTTTACTTTTTATTAATGGCAAGCCTGTAAAAATTTTATTGCCTATTTCAAATCCGCTTAATAAAATCGGCGTAGTCCAATTTTCAAAAACATTTTTTGAAGCGGCTGCGTCCATATGTACATTGAATTCCTTAAAATTCGGGAAACCTCCAGCCATACTCACGAGCCGTTTTACTTTCTTGAAAATCAATTCTTTACCGTTTAAAGGTGAAATTTCATCTGGCTGGGAATCCAACAAATTCGACATATTTGTCAAAAAACCAACCGTTACAATCGTCACACTATGATCGGGCTGCGCCGCTAAAATTTTGCGATATAATATTACAGCATCTTCTATTTGATCGTTATTTTTAATATGATGCGGATATTTACTTACAATTAAAGAATCCCATTTCTGAGAAGCACCTTCATTAATGGCTTTGCCGCGCACCACGCCAATCGGTACATTTGGGCGATTAAAATAAGTATTAATGATATTTAAAACCGCTGCAATTTTGGAGTGTTTATTACTTGCCATCGTTGCCAAAATATTACATTCTCCCTTATCTGCTAAGGCGTGTAATAATGCCATCGCGCCCACATCATCATAATCCGGTCCAATATCCGTATCAAATATAATAGAAACCGGCTTCTGACTAAATGCTGATGTAAAAAACAAGGTAAAAACTAATAAATTTAGTAGTTTCATGTTTTAAAATTAAATATCACAATATCACAATATCACAATATCACAACACCCCTTCCAATTTAAACACCCACGCATAATCACAAGGATTATTTGCTGGCGTTACTACAGGAGGTGTAATCATTAATTTACCATTCTTAAAGCTTGATTTTACTGCGTTTTTCAAGCCTAGCATCATAATTTTTGAAGGATTCTTTACATTTTCTATTATAATATCTTTTTCAGGAAAACGAGTTAATATTACATATAAATCCTTACTTTTTTTCGTATAATAAGTCGTCGTTTCGGATTTAATGGGCGGTGCTTTTTCCCAACGACGCGTGCCGTAAATGCCTTCACCATTGACTTCCAGCCACTTACCCATATCAGAAAGGCGCTGTTGCATAATCACCGGAATACGCCCATCCGCTGTCGGGCCGATATTTAATAATAAATTCCCACCCCGTGCCACTTTATTTATTAAAATATGAATCAATTCCTCCGAAGTAGAATAATCTTCCAAAATTTCCATTCTATTATATCCAAACGAGCCCGCAATGCCCCTGCACTCCTCCCAGGGATGCGAAAATCCTTGATCCATAAAAATTCCGTTATGCACCAAATCATATTCCGTTGTATAATAACCGCCGTGCTTGCCGCGTGTTTCCTGACCCCAGCGATCATTTGTAATAACCGTTTCCTTTACAGGCGAATCATTATATAACCATGATAAAAATTCTGTGCTTTTTAATACGCTCGAATGGTAATCCCACTCGCCATCGGGCCAGAAAATATCTGGCTTGTAGCGCGTTACCAAATCTTTCATTTGGGGTATCATATGTTCCTTTACATACTGATCAATATTTTCCTTATTATATAATGGATGAAACCATTCCAATAAAGAATAATAATAACCCATTTTCAAACCCTCATCGCGCACCGCGTTTGTCAAATCACCCAGCAAATCCCGCTTCGGGACAACATCCACGGCATTCCAGTTCCAGGATTGCGGCGACTGCCACAGCGGAAAACCCTCATGATGCTTGGATGTAAGTACCACATATTTCGCGCCCGCTTTTTTAAAGCGCTCCGCCCAATCCTCCGGCTCAAATAATTCCGCTTTAAAATCTTTTACAAAATCTTGATACGTGGCTTTATCGCCATACATTTTTCGATGAAAATCAATAAAATACTGCTGCGTAGAATTCGGCTGCACCAAGCGCCGCCAATAATGCTCCGCATACCGATCATAAATATGCACACTATCGCGCACCGTCGGGCTATACGCAGGCACGGCATACACGCCCCAGTGAATAAAAATGCCAAATTTCGCATCCTCAAACCAAGCCCCTGCTCTCTTTATTTGCCTAAGAAGTTGATTAAATTGAATTGTTTGTTTTGAGACATTCTTTTTTAGAATGCTTGTAAAAAATACCTTTTCCTCTTCACTAGTTATGTCGTTTGTAATTGAACAATTTCCAAAAAATCCATTTTGGTCATCCATTTTTCGATTTCCAATAATCAACTTGCATGACAAAAGTGTAATAGAATCACGACTAAAAGGCTTTAAAACAATAAAATCCATTAAAGAAATTTCTGAACCTGATAATAAAACCCAATACTCATTAGGTAATGTAATATCCGGATATACGCATCGAAGAAGCTTTTGCTGCAAAGTTTCAGACTCTGGTAATTCCCCCTTTTTATTACAAGAAGTAATAAATAACGATATTATTATAAGAAGAAAAGTAATAAATAATTTCATTATACATAAGATATAATATAATAATGCAGAAAAATATAAAAGGAACAATTTTAGTTAGTATTGCTTCTAAAACACCGCCGCCACCTGCGCCCGTCCCACGTGCACCACACGTGCTTCGCCAGTTTTGCGGCCTTGCCTTCGTAGCTGAGGTGGAGGCTATAATTTTTCTATTAATACGACTTCGATTTCTTCAATCTTTTGTAAAGGAATATCATTGGTAAGAAATTGTCGGCAATCATGTAGTAAAGCAGCACTGATTTGTAATGCATCCAAGCCTTTCAGCGCGGGATATTTGGCCCGGAGTTTTGCAGCTTGTTGGGCAATTGGTTCGTCAATATTCAAGAGTTGTACATTCAAGCGATTCCAGGTCGAGCGCAGCTTTTCTATCGATTCGGTTTTATGATATCTCGTTCGGGTTTTACACTAAATTCCATTAAAGTTATTATACTTGTAATTAAGCTATCTTGATTGGCGAAAGCCGCTGCAATAAATTTCTTGGTTCTCTCAGCGTAAACAGGGTGTTCTTCTGCCATGTAAATAAACGGCGCGGTATCAATAAAGACTTTCATATGATTAATCTTCTCTTCTCAATTCATTGACATATTCCTGGGCGTCCATTTCCCAAATACCTTTGCCGCTGCCGATATATTCATTTAAGATGGATTCAGCTTGTTGGTAGGCATTTATTCGCTGGAGAATTTCACGTAAAAGCGTTTCTAATTCTTCCGAATTCAAATCGTGGATTTCTTCTATGATAGTCTGAATTTTTGTCATGCTACAATTCTTAATGATACAAATATAATAACAAACCACTACAAATTCCAGTTCCTGGTTTTGCAAAGTCAAAATGTAAAATATAAAAATTTTCATCCCCTATCCTCCTATTTAAAACACCGCCGCCACCTGCGCCCGCCCGACGTGCACGACGCGGGCTTCGCCGGTTTTTCGTTCTTCGTAGCTGAGGTTATGCAGGCTGGTACAAACTCAATCCTGTAATTGGGCGAAAATCTTTCAGGTTGAGCGTATAAAGTGGAATATCATAATGAAGTGCAGTGGCTGCAATAAGGGCGTCTGGCAACGATAATTTATGGCTAAGCGTGTAATGTTTTAATAATTCAAGGGCGAGTGTACCAATAGATTCATTGAGTGCTAAAGTATGAAGATGTGTAATATCTTTTGAGATGCGCTCTAACTCTAGTTTATTTAGTGCACCGTATAATAATTCACCTGCTGTTATTACACTAATGGCAATATTTTCCTGCCCTATTTGATGTAATGCTGCTACAATTGCAGGGTTGTTTTTATAAAACTCTATAATAATATTGGTATCACATAATACTAGGATTTGATTTTCATGCATCGCGTCTTAGTTGGTCAGCATCTATATCCCGATTTTCCATCAAACCAGCGGATTCAAAGAAATTGTAAGCATCTTCTGTTTCTTCTTGATACTCCTTAGATTTTTGTTGTTTTTGCTTACTCTTTGTTAATAAGAAATTAATAAAATCCAGTACTTCCTGCCGCTGGAGATCATTTAGTTGATTAAATTTTAATAATAATTCGCTCATGGTTTTTTAATTATAAGAACAAATATAATAACAAATCGAGACAAATTCCAGTTCCAATGAATGTAAAAGTGTTCATCACCCTATTCTCTCATCACTCTATCACCTAAAAAATAGCTGCCACCTGCGCCCGCCCCACGTGCACCACGCGGGCTTCGCCGGTTTTGCGGCCTTCGTAGCTAAGGTTGAGGCGGAGATTGCGGGAGAGCTGGCGGTCGAGGCTGAGATTCCAGAGAAAGTTTTTGCCGGGCTGCAAGCCATTCAAAATAGCAAAGCCCACGGGCGAACTCGGCGTGCCTTCAAAAGCAATATCCACAAACGAACCGCGCAGGCGAATGCTGGTGCTGCTGGCTTGATTCCAGGTCATTTCCAGGCTGAGGTTATTTTGTGTGGCTTCGGCGGGGTTATCGCTAAAGGTATTGCGGTCGGTTTGGAATTTATAACTCACGATGGTGCGGAAGTCACGACTGGGCAAGTAGGTGCATTGCGGCTCGATTTGCCAACTCAGGATGTTGAAATCCCGATTATCAAAAAACTGCGAATCGCTCAAACGCTCGCTGCGCGTGAGGTTGAGCTGGGCGCTGATGCTTTTGGTGGCGTTCACGCGACTGCGAAAAAACTGCTCGGTATTTCTGCGACTCTCGAAACCGGAGGTTTGCACAAATTTATTGGACAACATCGAATTCCCGATTTGGACATCGTATTTTGGATTGGCGCGATTGAAAAACAGGATATTACGAATATTGGAACTTACGGATACGAGCGACGTATCTGCTACATCGAGTTGGAAGGGATTCCAAGGAGAAATGTCAGCATTATTAAGCGTTTTTCGGTTGATAATCAAGGTACTCTGCGTCGAGAATTTGCTCAGGAAATTGCGGAAGCCTTTTTGATCAAACCAAACCGCTTTGGGCGTGAGCAGCAGGCTGCTGTTGAGGTTCACGTAATTAGCGCGGATATATTGGTTGGTGAAAGTACTCACGCGCACATAGTCGGCGAGATCAGGAAAAGGCGCGATTTCCATTTCGTTGGGCTGGATGACGCCGTCGTTATTGTACAGCGAGTCAAGCCAGATATGCGTGCCCTCGCCCTGGCGCACTTTCACGTACGTGAAATCCACGCGCGGCTCTTGCCCGGAGCCGATTTCATAAGTATTATTGGCGCGGAGTGCTCCTTTCCAGAAAGTAAAATTGACATCGGTGCGACCCAAAAACGTTTCCGATTCTTTTTGTTGATCCTTCACAAGCAAGTCATTCAGCAGATGCAAACGGCGATAAGTGAAATTCCCTGCCAAATTTAAAGTACGTCGAATATTCCAAGAGCCATTGACGTTCAATTCATTACCAATCGTGCTTTTTACAAATTCGTTGCCAAAGGGTGCAAAATCTTCGCGCTGCTGATATTTTGTCGAGAAACTAAATTTTTCTGTGACCGGACTTTCCAAAAAAACGCGATACAAATCGTAATAAAAACTACTTTGATTCAGCGTATCGCTTGCCGCGAGCGTGCGTTCATTCTTTTCGCGTTCAATATAAGCGCCTATTTTCCAGTTGTTTAACTCTTGAAAAGTTTTTGAAAAATGAACTTTGGGACGAAAAAAACGATTTTTTTCACCCAAGGCATCCGCCAGCAGCAAACTCCCTTCTGTATTGAAATCCCAGCCGTTTCGCTTGAGTTGCACTTGCGCAAAATGCCTGTTTCCATTGTACAATGAATCCCGGGAAAAGCCACCAAATTGGTATTGCAACTGCCCTAAATTCAAGCGTTTCAGAACAAATCCGCCGCGGCCCAGATGCTCTGTCGCTTTTGTCACATTGCCCACACCTTGTACGTTCGCCAAACTCCAATCCCTGAGAAACTCAGGATTTCGGTAAGGATTCAAAGGCTGGAATTCTTGTTGCACAAATTCGTACCCAATATCGGTATCCATGCTCCAAAGGCTGTCCAATTTGAAACTTTTTTTGAAGCTGGAATAGCCGCGATGCCTGTATCGTCGCCACTGTCGAGATTAGAAAAGCGATTTTGGTCGTTATTGCTAATGGCAATTTCTGTTTGTAAACCAGCATTTTTGCCAATTTGATATTCGCCACCGAGCGTAATCAATCGCTGTTGCCTGGGTGCAAGTAATTGAATAACAGGCTCGTAGTCGCCGCGCGGCTGACAGGTAATCGGATCAGGACTAATGAAACGATACACGCGTTCATTCGCAATTTGAGTATTGTCGAGAATATAATTGCCAAGCCCAGCGCCGACAAAAGAAAAACGCGCCGTGTACTGCGCCGAATCAGGATTGGTAGAATAAACAAGGATGGTGAAGGCTTTCTTACAAGGGATCGCCACTTCCTCCAATTTATACAAGACTCGCGTGGGTGTAAATGCTAAAGTGTCAATGCTGGAAACCCGCGCCGCGTCATCGCCCGCTTGCGATAGGATGCGTTTTTGATCGTCGCCGAGATTCTGCCCGCCTGTGCTGGTGCGGCTATCGCTTTGGTTGAAAATATTGCCATAAACGCGGAGTTTATCTTGTTTGTACTCGACATTCCCAGCATAAAAAAGAGCGTAAGTAATTCTGATCGCTGTATTCAAATTCGATAATAATACGTGAGTCTTTGGTAATCAGTCGTTTATTTGTGAAAATAATTTCACCTGTGTTGTAATCAATAATGTAATCATCTTCGATGCCGCGTTGCAGGAGTTGCCCGTCGAGCCAGACTTTTTCGGTGCCGGAAAGGATAATAATGAACTGCTCGCCCTGGCTGCCTGTGAGTTTGTAAGGTCCCTGATTGCCTTCCTGTTGCTGGATTTGATTGCGCGCAAATTGTCCTCTTGAAATAGCGACGCTGCCGCTGGTGCTGAGTGTGCCTTTGCCCAGTTGACTAGTGTTGCTGACCGAAGCGCCCTGCAAGCGTTTGAAATAATTCATAAAATAACTGTTGGGCCGAGTTGGCGGGTATTGCCTTCGGGTTGAATGGGAATATTTTCATCGGTAATGGCGGCCAGAATTTCAATACCATCGCCGATTTCACCTGCTAATTGCAGATTAAAACTCGAATTCAGCACCAAATCCTGATTATTGCCAAAAGAAATGCCGCGCGCAAAGCTGCCATTATAATCCAATCCTTTAAAATCTATAAGTGACTCTTGCCGATCACTATAAGGATTATAATTAATTACAATATCACCGTTATCGCGGCGCTGCGCTTGGGAGGTATCGAGTCGGGCGTAAGTCTTACCGAGATTATATGGCATTACACGATAACGTGCTACAAGTATTGAATCCACTGGCTTTTGCCAAATAATATCGGTATTAATAATTATATAAAAAGAAGTATCGAGCCGGATGCCACTTTGAAAAATTTCAACGGAATTTGGAATAATGGTCAGTGAATCAAGCGTTTGGCGGGGAAAGCTTGTGGTAATCGTTTTGCTGCGCAAATTGGACAAGCCATCGCGTTGTGCGACGGAAAGGGTTGTTTCAAATAGCAATATGAGGAGCAGAAGTTTTCTCATTTCATTGGATGCCAGATGTCAGACATCAGACAAGTAGAATACAAAGTTGATTCATTGAAGTTTTTCAGGATAAAACGCAAAAATAAGGAAGCTGTTACCTGAAGGAAGCAAATAAGGGGAAACTTGTCTTACAAGCAGCGAAGCACGAAAAGTTTTCGTTTAGCTTAAATCCCAATTTCTACCAAATTATATATTTGTTAAATTACTTAATTTTGTACTTTCAAGTACTTTGGCTTTAAATATTTGAGAATCAGTTTGAAATAAGGATGAAATTACTTGGTTTGGCATTTTAGCAGGATTTATTTTGCGATTTTTGATATATTATGTGCAAATATTTTGTAAAATTGCCACTCCATGACAAGCTAATCAGACTCTCAAAATTTTTAAATTTAAGTTTTAAGAAATATTTCAATGTTCTTTGAAAGGCGGTGATTAACAATAACCCTCTAAGATATTTAGAGTAGTGCCGATTTGAATGCTATTCCAAATCCAAACAAATGACTCTCAAACCTTAATGGAATCTATTCGCTTACCCCATAGCCAGGCGCTGCTTTGAAAAAACTTTTTATAATTATTTATTCACTCACAAATTGAATTAGTTTATGAAAAGACTCTTGACATGCTTAGTGTTGCTGCTATGCTTTACAGGGCTTGCTCTGGCACAGCGCACTATTAACGGCTCAGTCATTGACCAACTTGGTGAACCCTTGATCGGGGCAAGTATTTTGGTCAAAGGAACAACAGTAGGTACGGCTACTGACATTGATGGAAAATTTACTTTAGAGGTACCTGAAGGTGGTACAATGCTGGTCATCAGCTACACCGGTTATGGTACGCGGGAAGTTGCCATCGGCGCTTCCAATGATGTGTTAATCACGCTTTCAGAAGGTATCACTTTGGACGAAGCTGTGGTAACGGCTTTAGGTATCAAGCGTTCGGAGAAGTCTGTATCTTATTCGGTTCAGACCGTTAAATCAGAAGAGCTCAATACCATTCGTCAGACCAACCTGAACAATGCCATTGCTGGTAAAGTTGCAGGGGGTACAAGTACGTAGCCAGGCTTCCATGGCGCTTGGTCGGGATGCGGCTATCCGTATTCGCGGTGCAGGTTCGCTTCAAGACAAACAACCACTCTATGTAATTGATGGTACACCTACCCAGTCTAATGACATCAACTTGGATGATGTAGAAAGTATTTCGGTATTGAAAGGCCCGAGCGCAACTGCCCTGTATGGTCAGCGTGGGGATGCTGGTGTCGTGGTTATTACTACTAAAAAAGGTGAGAAGAGAAAAGGTCTTGGCATTGAAGTGAACCAGAGCTTCTTTGTAGATAGAATGTACATTCTACCTGAGTACCAAAATGAGTATGCAGGCGGTGGTGAATCTGAGCTTATCCAATTCGCTTGGCAAAATGGTATGCCTGAAGAATGGAAAGTGCTAGATGGAAAATTCTATCACGATTATTCGGATGATGCCAGCTGGGGACCAAGACTCGATGGACAACAATACATCCCTTGGTATGCCTGGTATCCAGACTCTCCTTATTTTGGAAAAACCGAACCATTGGTTGCTAACCCTGACAATATCAGAGATTTTTATGAAACAGGTAGCACTTCCAACACCAACGTTAACTTATCGCAGGCTGGCGAAGGTTATTCTACTCGTTTCTCTATGACAAACCAAAACGTACAGGGTTTGATCCCTAATACCAGTTTGAATAAGTACATCCTTTCCACCCAAAGCTCAGTTGACGTAGGCAAATACTTTACAGCTGGTGCGAATATCACATTTACGACGCAGGAAACCAATGCTGAAAATGCGGATAATTATGCCACCGCATCTTCCGGTAACTTCAACCAGTGGTTTCACCGCCATTTGGATATGAACAAAATACGCGAATTGAGTGGCTTAAGATCACCTGAAGGTTATCTCGCTAGCTGGAATCACAACAACCCAAGTGCTTATCTGACAAGCCCACGTAATTTTTATGCAGGTAATTACTGGTATAACCAATTCGATTATTTTAACAATACACAGTATGTTAACGAGCGCGAGCGCTTAGTGGGAGACCTTAATCTTACTTTCAAACTGAACGATAATTTTAAAATAGCAGGTTATCTCAGAAGAAACCAGGTGAATACCAACTGGAACAATAAGCGATTCTATGATTTGGAAACAGGCGGCACACAAACCGGTGAATTCAACCGCATCGAGATTGGTCAAACCAAGGCTATTGAAGATAATTACGAGATTTTGGCTACTTATTTTGATCGCTTCGGAGACCTGAGCGTAGAAGCCAACGCTGGTGGTAACGTTCGGAGTGAAAGTTTCAGCCAAAATAGCGGAAACTCTAATAATGGCTTAGTAGTACCTGATTTATTTACCATGGCTAATTCTCGTAACCCGGCTTCTTTTAATGACTTTAGATCAGGCAAGAAGGTCAATAGTTTGTACTCGCTCGGTTCTTTTGGTTATAAAGAAACGGTTTATCTGGAATGGTCGGCCCGTAACGACTGGAGTTCGGCTTTGCCTAAGGATGCCAATTCCTATTTCTATCCTTCTTTTGGAGCAAGCTTTGTATTCAGCGAATTGACAGCGAATATACTGCCAATCCTTTCTTATGGTAAGCTGAGAGGTAGCTGGGCGCAGGTAGGTTCTGACCTGCCAGCTTATCAGTTAGACCTTGCGTATACATTACAAGCACAACAGTTTAGTGGTAACCCATTGATGGCAACTCCTAACTTGTTGATTGACCCGAATATCAGGCCTTCTTTGTCTTCTGCATACGAAGGCGGTTTGGATTTGCGCTTCTTCCAGAATAAGTTAGGATTGAGCTTTACTTACTTCAAGGAAGATAAAGAAGATGAAATCGTGGATGTAGCCGTTACACCTGCCAGCGGTTTTACTACTAAAAAAGTGAATGCGGGTAAAATCTCAAGAGACGGTATAGAACTCGCTTTAGACGCAACGCCTGTTTCAGCAGGTTCTTTTGAATGGAATATTGGCGTAAACTTCTCAAAAGTAAATTCTGAAATCATAGAATTAGCGCCTGGTGTGAATGCCATTGTTCAGGAAGGTGGTACTTTTGGTACGACTTCAGGTGTTCAGTTGGTACATGCCGCCGGTGAAAGATGGGGACAATTGAGAGGCGGTGCTTACAAAATGGTGAATGGCCAAAGAGTAGTAGATGCCAATGGTCGCTATGTTGCTGAACCCAACTCTTACCTCGGCAGTGTATTACCAGATTGGACAGGTGGTATGTTCAACTCGCTGACTTATAAGAATTTTGTATTCAACTTCAACGTTGATTTCCAAAAAGGAGGCAATTACTTCTCACTGTCTGACCACTGGGGTGTATTCTCCGGTTTGATGGCAAGAACAGCTGGCTTGAACGATAAGGGCAATCCAGTACGCGATGCAGTAGCTGACGGTGGTGGTGTACATATTGTAGCCGTGACTGCTGAAGGTACGCCTGTGGATAGATATGTGGATGCTTTCACTTATTTCCACGATTTCCGTAGCCGTCGTATTGCTGAAGAGCATGTATATGACCTGAGCTTTATCAAGTTGAGAGAAGTAAGTCTTGGCTATCGTATTCCGGTGAATAAAGTGAACGCACTCAACAAATGGTTGCAAAATGCTACTATTTCTATCGTAGCTCGTAACCCATGGTTGGTTTATGCTAAGAACCGCGACTTTGATCCATCAGAAATTTCTAACTCTTATGGCGAGAACGGTCAGTATCCTGGCTCGCGTTCGATTGGCTTTAATTTAAAACTTGGATTCTAAAATTATTGATCATTGATAATTGACCTTTTATTCTGACAATTATTTTGATCTGATCCTTAATCTTTTATGAATTCAAAAAAATGATTCTTATGTTCAAAACAACTTATAATAAAATCATGCTATACGTCGCTTGCACGATCACGGCTTTTGCTGTGAGCAGCTGCGACCCGGCTGAATTTGGGGATTTGAATACGAACCCCAACGCTACCACTATTCCGGTTACTTCGGCATTGCTGACGAATGCAATATCTGGTATGAGCCAGGTATCATTCACAGCTGGAAGTTATGCCCAATATGTTGCTGAAACGCAGTATCCTGGTGTGTCCTTATACGATGCAGTATTCGGAAGCTTTGCCAACCATAATGGTATCTTGTTCGATTTACAAAATATCATTGACAATAACACCGACCCTGAAACTGCACCTAAAGTATCTGTAAATGGTTCGAATAATAACCAGATCGCGGTAGCACGTATTATGAAGACCTTCATCTTTATGTACGAAACCGATCAGTTTGGTGATATTCCTTACTCGGAAGCGTTGAAGGGAGAAGCACAACCAGCTTATGATTCTCAGGAGTCTATCTATGCTGGTATGTTTAAGGAATTGGATGAGGCTGTAAAGCAATTTGATGGCGGTTTGGCTGCAAAAGGCGACATTCTTTTTGGTGGAAATATCACGAAATGGAAAAAGTTTGCTAATACCCTGCGTATGGTTTTGGCTTTGCGTGTATCCGATGCGAAACCGGATCAAGGTAAAACCGAATTCAATGCAGCTTTGAACGCAAGCGGTGGTGTGATTGAAAACAATAGTGATAATGCAGCTTTAGCGTACCCAGGTGGTGGATTCAACAATCCTTTGTTCAATACCTATAATGGTCGTAAAGACTGGGCGATCAGCGATGTGATTTTTAATATCATGAATCCTATCAACGATGCACGTTTGAAGGCCTATGGCCAACCCAATGGTGCTGGAGAAGTAGTGCCGGTTCCTTATGGTGTAACGCGTGATGAGGTAATTGCTTATACCAATGTTCACCCTGATTTCTCTTTTGTTTTAGCTGCTGATTTCCGCAAGGATAATTCTCCATTTGTATTTCTTTCGGCTGCAAACGCTTATTTAGCACGTGCCGAGGCTGCACAGCGCGGTTGGACAGGTGAAAACGTTACCGCGATGTTTAATGCTGGTATCAAAGCAGCTTGGGAACAATGGAAAGTATTTGATCAGGCAGCTTACGATGCTTATATTGCAGATGCAAATGTAGCGCCAGCATCAGGAGATGCTTTGAAGAAAATTTGCACGCAGCGCTGGATTGCCTTCTATCCAGATGGACATCAGGGTTGGGCAGAGTGGAGAAGAACCGGTTTCCCGGAATTGGCTCCTACGCCTAATGCTACTAACTCTAGCAGACAGATACCAAGAAGATACAACTACCCGACTACAGAGCCTAACTTGAATAAGCCGAACTATGATGCTGCAGTACAGCGCATAGGCGGTGATAATCAGGATGTAAAGGTATGGTGGGATAAGTAATCGTAGGAATACTTCATTCAAAAAATGGGCGGTCAGGTTCTTAGGAGTCTGGTCGCCTATTTTTTATCTGTTCTTCGAAAATAAAGACAGGCAACCCGTCTTCGTTTTGATATGTCAAAACTTCGGCGGGCGATAAAAAGAAAGGGCGATACAGATCGCCCTCTCCGATAGAAATCACCCGACTCTTGGTCTCTCCCTAGCGGGAAAGAACCCAAAAGAGATTCTTATATGTCTTGAATGCCGATTTAATCGGCTTTTAAAATTCTATAGTTCTCGTTTCTTCAACTGTTCCGCTTTCGTTACTTGCCTGTATCACTACTGTATTTTTACCACGTTTCAGTTGAATCGTCGCTTGTAACTGTTTAGACGAAGAATCGAATGAAAAGTCATCAAATTCTTTATCATTTACTAAAACTTTAACATTTTCCTTGCCAGAAACGTTCTCTAGTTTGGCAATTATTGTGCTGTTGCCCACTTGAGGGCGCAGCGGATTCACCGTTGGTTGGGAAATGGACTCAATTGTAATAATCGGGCCTGCTCCCGCTTCAAATATAATAAAAGTTTCGGTTTCGTCACTTCCACCTTTATTTTCTGCCTTGATGCGGACAGTATTTTTTCCAGGTTGCAAATTTAATACAGAACTTAACTTTTTACTACGTCCGTCGTAATTAAATTCTGTCCACTCTTTGTCATTTACCCACATTATCAACTCGTTACGACTACTTACATTGATTGTACTGGCTTCAATGTTGTAACTTCTTTCTTTTACAACAATTCCCGATTTAGAAGGTTGAACGAAGCGTACACTTGGCGCGAGTAGTTGTACATTTTTTAACGTAAATGTAACTTTTGTGCTGGCTTCGGCGCGTCCATCCTCATTTTGCGCAGCAATAGTAATGGTATTGACACCTGCCTGCAAATCAACGAGGCTACTAAAATTTTCGCCATTTAATTCAAAATCAGGAATAGACTTGCCATTCACCTTGAATGAAATGCTGCGCTTGCTGCTCATATTCGTAATAATCGCTTTTACACTAGCCTTATTTGACTCGGTCGTACTGCCATTTGCAGGCTCCGTAATGCTTACAGTTGGTGGCTTTGAAACATAATAACGCAAGGTCACCTTTGCCTCGGCGCTGCCGCCCTGATTGCTGCCACGCACCAATACAGAATTATCACCTTCTATCAAATTTATTACGCGGATCACTACTTCCCCGGTTTTAGGATCAAAATTAAACACGCTGTAATTTGACCCATTCACTTGTACCGTCACATTATTTTTGCTATCCACATTTTTCACGCTGGCGCGAACGACGTAATTATTCTGTGAAACATTGAACGACGAACTGGCAGGATCAACAATCGTTACAATTGGCTTTTGAATTGGCTGATAACGAATATTGACGCTGGCTTCATCTGATCCATCGGCATTGCTGACTCGAACGGTTATAGAATTATTACCTTCGCGCAAAGCGATATTTGCACTCAAATCATTGCCATTCAAGCTGAAATTTGTTACCAAATTACCATTTACTTGTACCGTCACTTCGTTGCGGTTATTCACATTGGTCAAACGCGCATGGAGATTGACGTTCGTGGATTCACTAATGCTATTGTTCGCTGGGGCGCTAATGCTTACTGTTGGCGGCATCGCGCGGCGGTAACGCACATTGATCTGATCGCTGGCATTTCCGGTGCTGTTTTGTGCTTCTACTCTAATCGTATTATTGCCTTCCGAAAGATTTACATTTGCTGTGATTTCCCGACGATTTTGATCAAAACTAAAGCTACTTGTGCTTCTGCCATTGATTACCAGGTTAATTTGATTTTTGCTATTCACATTTTCCACGCTGGCGCGAATAGAGGCCGCAGTATTGCTGGTTTCCGAATTATTTCCTGGGGTGGTAATTTTCACAAAAGGCAATTGCACTTTGCGGTAGCGAATGTTCACCGATGCTTCGTCCGAGCCATCCCGATTCATTGCTTTGACGCGAATCGTATTATTACCTTCGATCAGATTGGCATTAGCAGTAAGCTGTCCGCGATTAAAATTAAAATCATACGTATTTCTACCATTTACAAGCACTTCAATCTGATTTTTATTGTCAATATGTTCAATCGAAGCGCGCAGTTCGGTGGAAATATTCTCGGTTTCGCTGTTGTTCGCAGGCGCGTTGATGCGCACAGTCGGTGGTTTCGGTACAATAATTACGTCTTCGATTCTGCGAATCGCTACACTTTGCTGGTCTTCTCCATCGCGATTGATAGCACGGATAACGATGTCATTATTGCCAAATACCAAATTTACATTGGCGGAAAGCCTGCCACTTCGGGTATCAAAAGTAAAATCGGTGCGGCGAGTACCACTTACTGTAAAGCCGATATCATTGCGATTGCTTACATTGGTAATCGTCGCTTCGATGCGAGCGGAAGCCTGCGTCGTACTGGTATTGGAGCGATTAGGCTCTGTAATACTTACTGTTGGTGGATACTTTGGCTCTGGCAGAGGCTCTTGATAAATGATGACCACTTCATCGCGGGCTTCACCGGCGCGGTTGCGAGCAGTAACGATAAGAGTATTAGCGCCGTTGTCCAAGTTTATATCGGCAATGGCATAACCCTTGATAGCATCGTAATCAAAACTCCAAACCGTGCGTCCGTTTTGCGTCCAGGTGATGTCGCTTTTATCTTCTACATTGTGCACCTGAGCGGTCACGCGGGCAGTATTGAAGCGGCTTTCCACTCTATTACCAGTTGGTTCTATAATATCCACAATCGGTAATGGAATGCGTACTTCACGAATGATTCTTACTTCAGCAACATCCGTACCAGCGGTGTTGCGAGCGCGGATTTGTACATGATTGTCGCCTTCGCGCAAAGCGATATTTGAACGCAAAATCCCATTTTCAAAAATAAAATCACGATCTACGCCATTGACAGTGAAGGTTATATCGCGGCGCTCGTTCACATTTTCAATTGAAGCACGGATGCCATGATCGCTTTCTTCTGTGCGGTAGCTGCTGGAAGATGGATTCGTAAAACGTACACGCGGCGCTTCTACTCTTGGTTCGTTCACAATTTCATCCCGATAAACCAGGATGACCGTTTCACGATCTTGGCCATGCTCGTTGCCGGCAATGATGGTCACTTCATTGGAGCCAGGATTCAGAGGTGTATCAATTGAAAAACGGCCATTGCGATAATTGAAAGGCACCGAACGGTTGTTGACAATGCAATCCACATCTGCAGGGCTATTGATATTGCGTATATTGGCAACCACCAAGCCATTGCCGCTATTCGTTGTATAAGGCGAACCCAATGGTGATAGGATTTCAATCTCCGGCAAGCGGGCGATTGGCTCTTCTTTCGCAGGATTAATCGTCCAGCGCAAACCCAAATTGGTATAATGATATAAATCATTATTTGGATCGGCAAAACGCTGACCATCAAGCGCATCCGTGCCACTGAAGGTAACGCGATGCCCACCGTAAATCAGGAAATTTTTAGATAATTGCAAACCCAATTCCAAACCCAGCGAAGGCATAAACTTCAAACTGCCATTATCTTCATTGCCATCGGCAACGGTTTCGTAGTCACCATCAAGTAAACGCTGCAATTCATTGCGAATGCTCGTATTGCTGCGGGTTTCATTGATATTGGCATAACCTTCAAAATATTCATTCCCATTCGCATCTGCCTGATCGGTTGTGGCTTTGAACCAATCCAACCCGATTCCACCGAACAAACCGACGTGCACGCCTGTGCGCTCACGCAATTGATTCAAAGTAATCAGACCTTCCAAGCCCAATTCGGCCGTAGTTGTCTGGTGATTTTGATAGACAAAACCGCGAGGCTCTTGCAGATCAACAGGATAAGTGGTGTAATCCAACAAACTCGTACCATTGAGTATCAAGTTTTTATCAATATTAAAATCGCGTAAAGCGTCCAAGCCATATTGGCGCGTATATAAAAAGCGACCGCGCAGGTCAAAAGCCAAAGGCGCGCCAGGGCGGTAATACAAATTCTTCCCTAAAGTAGCGCCGAAGCCAAAGCCATCGAGCTTTGTTTTTACGTCGCTGGATTGATAGGCCAGCCAGCATTAAGTCCAAAAGTCCAATAACCGGGCGTAAGGGTTGTTGTACCCTGCTGTGCGGAGGCGGCGTAGCCCAGGCACAGCGCGAGCAACAAAATGTAGATGTTTTTAATGGTTTTCATATTTTAGGTTTAACGTTCAATCAATCATCCAAACAAATAATCAATCAATCAATCATTCATTCATCCGCTCACTCAATAATACTGCCAAGTTACAGCCTTCGTTACGATCACTCAAACTGCATCATATTAAAATTTTAACATAAATAATTATAAAAACAGAATCATATGCAATATAATTCTCGTAAAATAGATAAAATAAATACGTTAAAATTATATGCGTAAGTTTTAAGATTTAACGACATTTTAATAAAGCATACGCTTTTGATAAGAATACTTTTGCATAATTACATTGATTTTCAGCTGAATTATAGATTCCGACGCAATTATTGCTTATTTTTGTTGCTATTATCTACCCCCGCAGCTATCTACGACCTGAAACTCCCCTTCGCACTGACATTTGTCATGTAAAATTTTGATTACAAGTCATTCTTTTGACTCATGAATATAATCTAATACTATGAAAAGACGACTTCTACACTTTTCTCTGCTACTATTTGTATGCGGAAGCGCGGCGGCACAATTCAATCCTAATAACTACCGCACCATAGATGGTTCTCATAATAATATTGCCCATCCTGACTGGGGCGCTGCGGGGGAAAACCTCCTGCGTTTTGTGCCTGCGGCTTATGCCGATGGTATTTCTTCATCAGCGGGTGCAAACCGACCCAATCCACGCTTGATTAGCAATACTATTTTTGCTCAGCCGGGCTTGATCAATGATCCCAAAGTACTCAGCGATTTTTGCTGGGTATGGGGGCAGTTTATTGACCATGATTTTGGCTTGACCGACGATGGCACCGAACCGGCTATGATTCAAGTACCACAAGGCGATCCTTGGTTCGATCCAATGGGCACGGGCCAGGTGATGATTCCAATGACTCGAAATAAATTTGATGTAGCAACGGGTACAAGTGTCGGTAACCCGCGCCAGCACCCCAACGAATTGACTGCATTCGTAGATGCTTCGGGGGTGTATGGCTCTGATGAAGAGCGGGCTGCCTGGTTGCGTACTTTTATTGGCGGCAAGCTAAGAACATCGAGTAATAATTTGATGCCTTTTAATACCATTACGGGTGAATTCGATTCTCCGATCAATCCGGGCGCTCCCAAGATGGCGAACCCAGTGGGTTTAACGCAAAAATTCTTTGTTGGCGGCGATGTTCGTGCGAATGAAAACCCTTTACTGGCGGCGATTCACACGATTTTCGTGCGAGAACATAACTTACTCTGCGAAGAATTATCGAAGAAAAATCCGGGCTGGAATGACGAGCAATTGTATCAACACGCCCGGAAGTTGGTGAGTGGCTCTATTCAGGCGATTTTGTACGAAGAATGGCTCCCCGCACTCGGCGTCACGCTGCCAACTTATCAAGGATACGATCCGGATGTGAATCCGCAGTTGATGAATCTGTTCACAGGGGCAGCTTTTCGTTTAGGACATACTTTATTGAATGGCAATCTATTACGTGTAGATGAAAATGGTAATCTCATTCCTGAAGGCAGTATGCCTTTGCGCGATGCGTTTTTTAATCCTTTGGTCTTGCGCGAAAATAAAGCTTTGGAAACCTTTCTAAAAGGCATGGCCATTCAAACGCAACAACAATTCGACTCGAAAGTAGTGGACGATGTGCGCAATTTCCTATTTGGACCTCCGGGTGCAGGCGGGCTTGATCTTGCTGCGATCAATATCAATCGCGGGCGCGAGCGCGGTTTGCCAGATTTTAATACCGTTCGTCAAGCATTGGGGCTTCCGGCTTATTCCTCTTTCAATCAAATCAACACCAACGCGGCTGCTGCTTCAACTTTGCAAAATTTGTACGGCAATATCAATAATATAGACCTTTGGGTGGGCTTGCTTTCAGAAACGCCAATGCCCAATTCTTTATTCGGTGAAACGCTCTTGACTATTATGCAAAAGCAATTCGCGGCGCTGCGCGATGGCGACCGTTTTTATTATGAAAATGACCCGGTGCTGACTGCTGAAGAAAAGGCGCATATCAAAAAAATTCGTTTGCATTACATCATTATGCGCAATACGGGCGTGAGTTTGATGCAGGATCAAGTGTTCAAATCCATGCCGCATAGCGAAATTTGTAATAATTTGAATGTGGATGTAACAGGTAAAGTGTACACGTATCATAACGATCCAATTTCTGATGCAAAAGCTAAACTTGGAGTGGGCGATACCGAATATGAGCATTTGACGGATGCCAATGGAAAATTCCATTTTGACCCGGTGCGCGGCTGCGATGTAGATTATTTTGCGCTCGACAAAGATGACAATATTCTGAATGGTGTCTCCACCTACGATTTGGTAGTAATCAATCGTCATCTATTGGGTATCAAGACGTTCGACTCGCCTTATCAAGTAATCGCCGCTGATGTGGACGGCTCCGAAGCAGTTTCCATCGCCGATTTGATCTCGATTCGAAGAGCGATTTTGCAATTGTCGTCCTCATTCCCGCTGGGCGTGAGTTGGCGCTTTATTCCTGCCGATCATGAATTTGAAAACGCGCTCGATCCCTTTGATTTTGAGGATAAACTAACGTTTGATGTGATGCGCATGAATATGGTACGCGATTTTGTTGGCGTGAAACTCGGGGATTTGGATGGTAATGCGAATCCAAATGCACTGCACGGCGTTCCTGAAATCCGCGAAGGCGCTCCAGTATTGGCTTTCCATTTGCCTAATATCGAAGTAAAAGCGGGAGAAATTTATCAAATTCCGTTTACGGTGGATGCTTTTGAAAATATGGCGGGCTATCAATTTGCACTTGGTTATGAGCCACAAGCTTTGGAATTCCTGAGTGCAGAAGCAGGCGCTTTGAATAATCTCGACGAAAGCAATTTTGGTGTATTGCCAGAGCAAGGTTTGATCACGAGCAGTTGGATCGGTGATGCAAATTTAGACGAAAAAGCGACGCTGTTTACGCTCACTTTCCGCGCCCAGCGCGACGGGCAATTGAGCGAAATGCTGACTTTGAATAACCAAAAACTGCGCGCCGAGGCTTATAGCGATGATTTGCAAATCCAGCCCGTTGCTTTGACCTTCGATCAAGCATTGGAAAGTGCGCAAGATTTAATCGTTTATCAAAACCGACCGAACCCGGTTGCGAATTCGACGATTATTCCATTCCAATTACCAGAAGGCAGTCAAGTGCGCCTTACAGTGCTAGATATTACAGGCAGAATTTTGCTTAGCAAAGTCAATGACTTTAGTAAAGGCTACAACGAATTCTCGATTGACAAATCCGAGTTGAAAGCCAGTGGTTTATTGCTCTACAAAGTGGAAAGCGGCAATGCAGCGGTGACGAAAAAGATGTTGATTTTGGAGTAAACCCGTACCGCGTGTAGCCTTAGCTTTAGCGATGGCGCGGGTTGAAATGATTATAAAGGAGATGAAATCTCTTAAATAAACCCTGAAGGGGTGGTATAAGTCGCGCTTTCGGGGTTTTGTTTTTTGTTAGGAAAACTTTTGTTGGTTTATTTAATGGTTTGTTTTATATTTGCAAATTTAATGGCTAAATTTTTGAGGAATAGATTCTCTGCATTGGGTACTAATCAAACATCAAACATTTAAAGTAATTTTTATTTAAATATCAACATTATTTTACTTAGCTATTAATTCAATGCAATAGAGATCTTTTCCTTCAGTTTTGGAAGATTCCATTTGGAATCTTTTCAGTTCCTATTTTTTAACTGGAGCTGTAAACTGGAAGGAAGAGGTTTCAGACATATCAATTTTGTCCTACCATTCTATCTATAGTTTACAGGCTCGTAAACTTTTTTGAAGATGCTCAAAAAAGTGAGCCAAAATCAAGACATTCAGAAGAGTAATTTAAGGGATGACAACTTTAAGACGCCCATTTGCAAATCTGCGGATCAACGTATCTTTTCTTAGTCTCAAAATTTGATTCGGTAAAAGGAAAATTATATCTTGCAACTGAACAAGCACAGATTTGGTTTTGAAACGATTACAATCGGCTAATTCCTCGACCAAGTCATTTTACAGTTATGTGTTTTTTATGGCAGTATTTGCGCTGCAAAACTCTGTGCTATAGTCGCCAATATCGGATCAGGGTTCGGTTATCCTTGGCTGATAAGAATGGGTATCTAGAAAATTCAACCCAAATATATTCCTACTTAATCATATTCCTTTTTCAAATGTACAACGATTTTCTCATTTAAAACATTCCATCTTTCCAAAAAAGTATTTTAGCGAAAATTCGCTATTGCTTTAATTGTACTTCGTACCTCGTAAATCAAACTTATGACCAATCCCTATCCACATTTATTACAACCGCTCGACTTGGGCTTTACCCAAGTGAAAAACCGCGTCGTCATGGGTTCCATGCATACCGGCTTAGAAGAAACGAAAAATGGCTTTGAGAAGATGGCGGCGTACTTTGGTGAGCGGGCGCGCGGTGGTGTGGGCTTGATGGTGACCGGAGGCATTCCACCAAATATTCAAGGCTGGCTGACGCCCTTTGGTAGCAAGCTTTCTACGCACAGCGAGGCACGGAAACATCAGATTGTGACGAAAGCGGTACACGACGAGGGCGGGAAAATTTGTCTGCAAATCCTGCACGCGGGGCGGTACGGGTATCATCCTTTGGCGGTGGCACCGTCTAGTATCAAATCGCCAATTTCACCATTCAAGCCTTGGGCTTTGACGAAAATGGGGATTGAGCGGACGATCCGGGCGTTTGTGCGTTGCGCTGCGCTGGCGCAGGAAGCAGGCTACGATGGGGTAGAAGTGATGGGATCGGAAGGGTATCTGATCAATGAATTTATTGTTTCCAAAACGAATAAACGCACCGACCAGTGGGGCGGCAGTTTTGAAAATCGCTTGCGCTTTCCGGTTGAAATTGTGAGAAGAATTCGGGAAAAAGTCGGAACAAATTTTATTATCATTTATCGTTTGTCGATGTTGGATTTGGTGGAGGATGGCAGCACCTGGGAGGAAGTGGAATTATTGGCAAAGGAAATTGAAAAAGCCGGGGCGACGATTATCAACACCGGTATCGGCTGGCATGAAGCGCGCGTACCGACGATTGCGACGATGGTGCCGCGTGGCGGCTTTGCCTGGGTGACGAAACGCTTGATGGGTAAGGTGAACATTCCGCTCATAACGACGAACCGCATTAACAATCCGGAAACGGCAGAGCAAATCCTCGCCGATGGTTGTGCGGATATGGTTTCGATGGCGCGACCGTTTTTGGCGGATTCCCATTTCGTAAAAAAAGCGATGGACAATCGAGCCGATGAAATCAACACTTGCATTGGCTGCAATCAAGCTTGTCTAGATCACATTTTTGTTCGGAAAACCGCGAGTTGCCTAGTGAATCCTCGTGCTTGCCGAGAAACGGAGTTGAATTTAATTTCCATTTCAAAAAAGAAGAAAATAGCAGTGGTTGGTGCAGGCCCGGCAGGTTTGGCATTTGCCATCACAGCAGCCGAGTGCGGGCACGAGGTGCATTTGTTTGAAGCAGACAGTGAAATCGGCGGTCAATTCAATATGGCGAAGCGCATTCCTGGCAAGGAAGAATTTTACGAAACGCTGCGCTATTATTCCAAGATGATTGAAAAATGGGGCGTTCAGCTGCATTTGAATACAAATGCGGACGCGGTTTTGCTACAAGGTTTTGATGAAGTGGCATTGGCAACAGGCGTAAGTCCTCGCCAAATTAAAATCGAAGGTATTGACCACCCGAAAGTGCTGAGTTATATTGATGTTTTAAAATATGAAAAGCCGGTTGGAAAATCGGTGGCGCTAATTGGCGCGGGCGGCATTGGCTTTGATGTGGCGGAATTTTTGACGCAAGAAGGCGAATCTCCAAGTCTGAATACCGAAGCATTCATGCAGGAATGGGGCGTGGATATGAGCTATCAACAGCGCGGCGCATTGACAAAACCGAAGCCGGAAGCTGCTTCGCGGCAAGTTTTTTTATTGCAACGTTCTAAAGATAAACCCGGCTATCGCTTGGGCAAAACCACCGGCTGGATTCATCGCACGAGCTTGAAAATGAAGCAAGTACAAATGTATAGCGAAGTGCAGTATCATAAAATTGACGACGAAGGATTTCACGTCACGATCAAGGATGAACCACAAATTTTAAAAGTGGACAATGTTATTATCTGCGCCGGACAAGAGCCATTGCGCGATTTGTACGAACCATTGAAAAACCTGGGCATTCCGGTACATCTCATCGGTGGCGCAGACGAGGCCCGAGAACTCGACGCGAAGCGCGCCATTGAACAAGCGACGTTTCTCGCAGCAAAAATTTAACCCTAAATTGCCGACACATCAGCAAATTATAAAACCCTATCCAACCAATTTTTCATCGTTTGCCAGGTGGCACTGGAAAATTCCATCTCGCCGAATTTATGTTTTTTCAGCATTTGCCCTTTGTGCAGGATAAAAAAGTGATCGTGTTCATTGAGGACAGTAATCTGATTATCAGGATTTCCGGTCAAGGCGTGTGTCATGGGAAGCAAGTTTTGCTCGGTCGTCACTTCTGTGTCATTTGTTCCAAAAATAGCGAGTACTGGCATTTTCAATTGCGACAAATATTCGGCAGGATCAATCCTGAAAAACTGCTGATACCAGGGCATTCTAAAAGCATCAATCACTTGATCGACAAACTCGTGTGTGGCTTTTTCTTTTTCCAAACCATGCGCTACCAGGAAATCTATGCCAATTTGATAATAAGTAGCATCATCGCTGAAATCCGCTTCGATAAAGGCGACAAGCCGCTTCCATTCTTCATAAACTTTCGGAATAACGGTTTCTTGCATCCCCAATTCTCGCATATTATGAATGCGCTGCGCCAGAAAAATAGAATCCCCCGGAACGGCAGGCGGGCATAATATCATAACGAATTTGACGCTTGGCTCTCTGGACGCGAGCATGGGCGCAATAGTGGCTCCTTCGCTGTGACCGAATAATCCGATTTTGGAAGTATCTACGTCATTTCTAGACTGTAAAAAATGATAAGAATATTGCATATCATCCAATAAATCAAAAGTAGTCGTCACCCCTTCCGAATCGCCTTTTGGGCCGGTGGACTTGCCAAAACCTCTTTTATCCATTCTTAAAACGGCGTAGCCCGCCTGATTCAAGGAATCCGCTAATTGTTTAAATACGGGCGAACCGGAAATCACCATATCGCGGGTATGCGGCCCATTGCCCCAGATCAACAGCACCGTAGGGTATTTGCCTTTGGCAGCCGGGCGCGAGAAAGTGCCACTCAATGTAATATTAGCTGCTTTATTATAAACTGTAATTTCTTCTTGTAAAAAAGAGCTATTTGATTGGTTATAAACGGATTGTACGAATAAAAACAAGGATAAAAAAGTAAGAAGTATAATATGGTTGCTTTTCATTTTTTGTTTACCTGTAAGATGCGCCTCCTGTTTAAAAGTTTTACTTGCTACTGAATTTTTGAAAGTATTTTATTGAAATGGCAATTCCTATTATGACTTAGAGACTGAAAGAAGGAGAGATCGAGTGAAATGTCTCTTTGTCTCTCAATCACTCCGCCTCTTCCGCTTCCAGCGTTTATGCGACCATAGCCAATCACTTGGGTTGGCATCGATGGATTGCTCCAGTTTTTTTGCGAAAAGCTGCGTAATTTCCTTTCTTGAAATTGGGAAGCATCCCGACACAACTCGCTCAGTGTCAATTCGTAATAACCTCTTTTGACACGTCGAAGATCGCAATAAAAAACAGGGTAATTGGTGCGACGGGCGATTTTATCAATACCCGGCAAAAAAGGTGTATCCTGATGCAGAAAGTCTATCCAATGCGCATTCTGGACATCCGAAGGCGATTGGTCGGCGATAAATAAAAAAGCGCAAGCTTCGTCTTTATATTGCGCAATCGCGCGCCCTACCTGGTGCATGGCAGCTAAGCGCACGCCCCAGCGGCTTCTTCGATTATTAAAATAATCATCTACTGCCTTGTTATTGATTGGTTTATAAACGGCGATCATCTGATGCTTCATCACTAGTCCGATACAAAACAATCCCCATTCCCAATTCGTGAAATGTCCGCCAGCCAAAAGAACGCTTTGACCATTTTCAAAATCTTTTTCTAATAATTCCATCCCGACGAAGCGATGCCTTTTCAAATATGCCTCTTTGCTCAGCGTAAATCCTTTGATTGTCTCTAAAGTAATATCAGATAAATTTTTATAAAAACCGCGTGCAATCTGCTGGATTTCTGCGGACGACTTCTCCGGGAAAGATTTAGACAAATTCTCAATTACGACTTTGTAGCGATATTTTAATAATCTGTAAAGTATAAAAAAAAGAAAATCTGACAGCAAATACAGCATCCAGAAAGGGACGAGCGAAAATAAATTCACCAACAAAACCAATCGATAATACCTAAATCGTTTCATTACACTTGACAATTTTCTATTTTTTTTGCTATATTGCTGCACTTTCTCCTTGACACAGAAGTATATATACAAAAAACTACCCCTGCTTACGAGAAAGTTTTAATATTTCGCTTCGATTTTTCGACCCCGAAACCTGTAAAAGGGCATCTGTAACAACGCACAACTTTGAAAAGGAAAGGATACCGCTTGTCGGAGCATGGCAAATTTCATACAATTTGCTGTTATTCCTTTCGTTGTTGAACTTTTACAGGGTACTAATCGATCCTGCAAAAAACGATAATTATCAATAACTTATCCAAAAATGGCAAGTGTTTTATTTGGATAGGTTGGCTATAAAACGTTGGCAATGCGCAACGCGTGCAGCAATAGAGAAGTTTCTATCCGTTCGTGTTTTGTATTGCTGATAGATGAATCCCATTGTGAACATATTCAAAACGATTGACTGCTATGCAAATCATTAGAACCATCCTTGCCGACGACCAACGCATTTTTTTGGAGGGGATGAAAACTGTACTCGGACGATCTGAAAAATACTGCTTTGACATAGTTGGTGAAGCCCACGATGGCCAAGAGCTTTTGCACATGATTCGGCGCAAGCCTATTGAATTATTGATATTAGACCTCAATTTAGCAGATAAAGATGGGCTGGAAGTGATGAGTTCCATTGCGCGCGAACGCATCCCTGTGCAAATTCTGGTATTTACGGTTTATGACGAACCCAAGATTATAAAATCTGCCTTGAAAAACGGCGCGAATGGCTACATTCTCAAGGATCGGGGCATCGAAGAATTATTTTTTGCCATTGAAGAAGTATTAAACAATCAAACCTATCTGGGAGATGGCGTGCAGCTTGCTGAAAATGGTCAAATGCGCGGTGTCATTGGCAAGCAGCAAACCGATTTTCATCTGGAAGACCGGTTTGTAAAAAAATACCATCTTACCAAGCGCGAAATGGAGATACTCCGCTTGATCACGCACGCATTGAACAACAAACAAATTGCAAAAGAATTGTATATCAGCGATCAGACCGTGAGTGTACATCGCAAAAACATCATGCGCAAACTGGGCGTGAGCAATACCGCGGGGCTTATAAAAGCCGCCTACGAGTTTAGTTTGGTGTAGGTTTTTTGTTGGAATGATGGAATATTGGAAGGATGGAACAGTGGAATGGTGGAAAAAATGGAGGAGCGTTTTGTTACTTTGGTACGTTGCTTTCGTCTAAAATGGAAAATTTGAGCGATGCAACGCAAGAATATCAATCGAGGCTATCAAGACTTGTATGTCTGGCAGGATGCAAAGGAATTGTACAAGCTTACTTGTTTGATTATCAAAGATTTTTCTTTTGATTATAAAAAAGTAGTTGCCAATCAAATTGGCTCGGTAGATTCTATCCAGCGTAATATTGCCGAAGGCTACTGCCGCAAAAGCATTTCCGAATATCTTCAATTTTTAAATATCGCGCTTGGCTCTCTTGGCGAATCCGTTTCTTCCATGTATGTGTACAAAGACGCTCATCAAATCAAGGAAGTTGATTTTGAAAATTGGGACAAACTCGCATTCAAGCTGGAAAACAGTTTAATCAAACTCATCAAACGTCTTCAAGAAAAAAGAAAACGGGTGACTGGAATGATTCTTTCGCAGACTTATAGCACCACTCCATTATTCCAATATTCCAATATTCCAATATTCCAATATTCCATTATTCCAATATTCCAAATTCCACCAATTCCATCATTCCAATATTCCAATATTCCAATATTAACACTTTATTAAAAAATACCTTTTTTGGGGTATGCAAACTCCATCAGAGTGTCTTATATTTGTAGCGTTGAAGAGACTCAATTTTAGATATAGCAACTATATAGCATACTTATAAAACAATAGCTTTGTGAGCACCTATACTCGGGTTTCAAAAAATTCTTGTCTATACTTGACATTTTACAATATTCTACCGTACCTTTGTACGGCATTAAAAAAGAATCCCATGACTAAAAATAATTACTCCTCGCTCCTCGGGGCATTTTCTGTTATTTTTCCTGAAGACATATCGCGCACTATTCCTCAACACATATATCGATTTTATTAACTTATTTTTCGTGCTGAACAGAAAAAGAGTAGTTTCAGCATGTGGATTCAAATATTTTATCATATATTTGCAGGGCTGCAAAAAGTTGTAGCTCCGATTTTTTGAAAAGATTGTATTCGTTTTCCAAAAAAGTAATAATCTCGACCTAAACCAAAATTTTCGCTTCCTATATATTATTCAAAATAGACGAACTGAATTGACGACAACAAAACCAGGAAGCACAAAACACATTTTCTTGCGGTGTACATTTGCCAATCTTTCAGTATTTGCACTTCGTACCTCGTAAACCGTCGTACTTCGTACTTTGTACCTCGTACTTCAAAACAAGGCTATTATTAGCGCTATCATAATCATAATTTTTATTAACCTAATTCTTAACAAATTGTAATCTTATGGGAAAAACGAATTTTACTTTCGTACCCAAATGGCTATTTCTTTTAGCCATTTCGTTGGTTTCCTTCCGCGGCTTACAAGCTCAAGACGATGTGATCATTGCGACCAACGCGGAGATCATCATGCCTACTTGTGTGGAAGAGGTCACTTACTTTTATCTGTTCACGGTCATTGACGACGGTAATAACTCTGGTGACCCGACTATCACGAACTTGGATGAAGTCACACTTGTGGACATTGACTTTATTGAGTCTTTCGAGCTCGATGACGTTTTTTATCGTGTATTCGAAGCAGAATTCACAGTACCTGCGGGCAACTACAACGACTGCTTTACCATCACGTATGAAGGTGAATCACTTGTTCCATGCTTCGATGTAACCGAGGAACCAGGCGATGAGCCACAGATCATCATGAACCCACAGACGATCACCATTCCAGACTGTCAACCCTATGTGGATGCAGTATTTGGAGTGACGATCCTGTCTTGTGATGTCGATGCGAATAATCCTACCTTCAGTTTCTTGGGTCAAAACCAGACTATCGGCTTTGAACAAAGCGAAGATGGTTATTTCCGTTACACGGTAAGAATTCCAATTTCTGCGATTGGCACGAATGTTGCGACGATTTCTTACACCGATGATGAAGGTAGAAATACTTCTATTCCTTTCCTTGTTCAGGTTTTGGGTAACCAACCTACAACAGACTATTCCAACTTATCATGTACAGGTCAGGTGAACATCAAATTGAATGATGATTGCGAAGCATACTTATCAGCAACACAATTGTTGAATGGTGCGGTGGTTTGCGATGATCTTTTTGATGTACACGTGGTGTATGTAGTGGGCAACCGCTCTTATATCAACCGCGATGGTAAAATCTCTGACCCATTCTACCATGATGGTGGTTATATTGATTTAGACAAGACTTGCATCCAGTTCATCTATCGTGTTTACTACGATGATGAATTAGTATGCTGGGGCTATGTAAATGCAGAAGATAAGACAGCACCGGAGATCTATTGTCCGGATGATAAGCATTACGGTCAGCGTTCATCGGTGGTATATGAGATCGTGGGCGATTTGGGCGAGAATGACGATGTGGCAGATGCAGATGATTACAATAGTGGTGGTTATGACTACCAATTCGATCCGACGATCCAGACATGTTTTAGAACGACATCGATAGCAGGTTTCCCGACCTTGGATTTGTTGGGTAATGCACGTTATTTTGATTTGCATGAATTCCGGGTAAGTGCAACAGGTATCTATACCTTTGTATTGAACACGCAGGATGTAGCGGAACCATTTGATTACAGTGGATTGGGCGTGATCTATCAGGGTTTCAAGGATCTACCGGACATCAATGATGGGGTAGCACCATTTGATCCCTATCAGCCATGTGTGGACATCATTGCCTTTGCAGATTATACTTTTGCACCAGGTCCATGGAGTGGCTTGGGCGAGTATTTGAATCTGTTGGGTAATATCAACGGCTGGTCGATCTTTTTGAGCCAGTTGTATGGCGGACAAGGGGACACCGATCCGGTGATCCGGGTAAGATTGACAGCAGGTGTGGCATACACCCTGTTGACGACATCGACTCGTGGAGATGGCAATGCAACGACAGCCGATCAGGGTGACTATCAGTGGTTGATCTTCCCACCAGCGGGTGGTCGCGTATTCAGTGGCAGAAGCGGTACCGCATCGGCGAATGAATATCCGAAATTTGATGAAGACTTCCAGGAGATCAATCCATTGATCTGCGATGATATCGATTATTTGAAACTACCGGCAAACAAGTGCTACACCACCGACAGAGATGGTAAAGTATTGAGTATGCCAAGTGATCTGTTGACGGTATTGAAGCGCACCGGCTATCCACATTATGATGGTGGCAATTTCAAGGGCTGGGTGAGTGATAACTGCGGGGACATCACCATTTGTGTGAGCGATGTGGAATTGGATCATTTTGATGGACATTATCTGGGTGAGTGTGATTACCGGGTGATCAAGCGGACGTTCATCGCAAGAGATGAGTGTAGTGGCTTGAGTGACTACTGTGATCAGTATCTGTATATCCGCCAGCCGACGATGGAAGATGTGGTATTGCCACATTACACGGCGTATCTGGAATGCGGACAGAGCTTCCCGACGATTGCAGGCCCAGGTGGTAAGCAAGTACCAAGTCCGGAAGCAACAGGCTATCCATTTGTAGTAAGTGCATTTGGACACCATGACCTGAGACCGGATGTACCATATTGCCATTTGACAGCGACTTTCACAGACAAGTCTTTGACCAATGTATGTACCGCCTCGTTCTACTTCATCAGAGAGTGGACGGTGGTAGACTGGTGTAACCCGGGCAGAACGATCATCTACAACCAGTTGATCAAAGTGGGTGATTTCACTGCACCGACGGTAGGAGAATTGGCTTATGATCCATGGGATTGCATGCCGACTTACTCCACAGGACCATTCGATTGCAAAGCAACGTTCATCGTACCGGTACCACAGGGCTTGGCAGATAACTGCTCCGGTATTGGTTCGATTTCGGTGGATATCATTACGTTCTTACCAGAATATGACGATCATGGATTTTTGACAGGCGAATATTATGAAGGCGTATTTGCAGCCGGCTTAAACCCACTGGGAGGCGCCAATGCAAAGACCGCCAGAAACGTACCTAAGGGGGTACACCTGTTCAAATATACGGTAGAGGATGGTTGTAAGAACAAAGTGGTGAAATACTACTGGTTCCAGGTAGTGGACAGAAGTGCACCGGTAGCGGTGTGTGATGACCAGTTGAATGTGTCTTTGAGTGGCACAGCCATTGATGGTTCAACGCGCATTTATGCAGAGGACATCGATGAAGGCTCCTATGATGACTGCGGACCGATCGCATTGAAGACCAGAAGAACCTTTGCAGATACGTTGTGTGCAGATGCATATGTAGCCTTGGTAACAGAAGGATCACATGATGAATTGTCCGATTTGACATTCTTCACAGCATTTGAATTGGAGACCTTCTACTTCAACTACCCATGGGAAGCGTACAATCAGTACTACCATGAGTTTGTAGATGGTTGGTTTACCGTGAATGGAGATGGGGATCCAGTCAGAGCGATCTTCACATCGGAGAAGAAAGCAGGCAACTCAGCGGGTGGTTATCACCTGTTCAGCATCCTGGGTGACTATGTAGATATTTTATGCTGTGATGTACAGGATAAAGTGGTGTTGGAATTGTGGGTATTTGACGATGCCAACATGAACGGTGTACCGGGAGATTTTGACTATGTATGGGGCAGAGGTGATTTGGATAACTGGTTGTGGGATTACTATGGTTGCTACAACGAGGAAGTGAAGAGTGATTATTTCTATCCATGTTTGCCGGAATGTGGCAAGATGTGGGATAACCACAATATCTGCTGGTTGGAAGTATTGGTAGAAGACAAAGTACCACCGGTGTGCAAATTGCCACAGCCGGAGGAAATCTACTGCAACGATCCACGCATCCAGTACCTGAATAATTTGAACGATGTAGAAGATCCATGTGTGGAATATGCAGATCTGTTGGATGAATTATTTGGAGGTAGCGCCGAAGATTTGATCGAAGGAGGCTATGTGCTGGATAACTGCGTGGTGACAGGCGAATGTGTATCGGTAGATGATGACAGAGATGAGTGCGGTGTAGGTTATATCACCCGTTGTTTGGAGTTCACTGATGGACAATTTACGATCGAATGCTGCCAGACCCTTTGGGTGACCGAACACCACGAATACATCATTGGCTTCCCGGCTGATAAGGAAGGAGAATGCCGTGATAACATTCTGGATACTTGTATCTACATCAATGAAATTGGTTGCGATCTATTGGCAATCAAAGTGAAGGATGAGAAGTTCACCGCCACAGGCGATGAGTGCTACAAGATCTTCCGTACGTTTGAAGTACTGAACTGGTGTGAATACGATGGACAATCCGCACCGGTGGTGATCGGAAGAGATGTGGATGGAGATGGTGTACCAGGTGATGAGGATGTATGGTTGATCCGTCGTCCGGGCAACACTTATATCGACAGAGCAGGAACATCTTCCAAGAACTGGACACAGGATTTGTGTGGCAACCCAACCCTGCCAAGCGAGACAGATGGCATACCATCGACCAGCCGCAGATTCTGGGATGACAAGGTAAGAAGTGGTAATGCACTGGATATCAATACCAACCCGATCATAGATGTAACTGAGAATAATAACTGGGGAAGAGGTTACTGGCAGTACACTCAACTACTCAAAGTATACGATGACACCGCACCAATCATTACAGTGGAAGACATCGATACTTGCAGCTACTCTTCAGATATTGCGAAGAACTGTCCGGTGACTATTGACATTCCATTCACCGTAGTGGATGACTGTACACCGAATGATGTATTTGTGAAAGTATTTGTAGATGGAGTAGAGCGTACAAGTAAAGTAACAGGCACTGCACCAAACTTCGTGATCGAAGATCAGGTATTGGGTCTGGGAGCACACCTCATTGAAGTACATGCCAAGGATGGTTGTGCCAATGGAGACATCAAGACCTTCAAAGTTACTGTACTTGACTGCAAGGCACCAGCACCGATCTGTATCAATGGCTTGAGCATCGAGTTGATGCCGGATGGAGCAGGCAGTGGCATGAATGTAGTGTGGGCAAGTGATTTCATTGCTTCTGAGATTGATGACTGTTCCGGTATCAAGGGTTATGCGATCTACAGAAGTGATGATACGACCCTGGCAGATGCAGGATTCATCCCTGATGTAGAGCATTCCAGCATTGCAGTGACTTGTGCAGATTTCAACCCAAGCAATGGTGGCAATCCGAATGGAGTAGGTGGAACGGTATTGGTACGTTTGTATGCCATTGATGAGGCTGGTAATTTTGACTTCTGTGAAACCTATGTCCTCGTTCAGGATAATATGTTCAACCTGTGCGGTGTCGCTGGTCCTGGTACAATCGCTGGTTTGATTACCACCGAAGAAAACGGTCCGGTAGAAGGTGTAACGGTACAATTGAGCGGTCAGGCTTCACAAGTGAACACGACCAACCTACAAGGTTCTTACGCATTCACGAACCTACAATTGGGTTATGACTACTCGATCACACCGGTGAAAGACAATGGTTACCTCAATGGTGTATCAACGTTTGACCTGGTATTGATCAGCAAGCATATCTTAGGCGTACAGCCGATTGCAAGCCCATACAAGTTGATTGCAGCGGATGTGAATAACTCTAAGAATATCTCGATCCTTGACTTGATTGCACTTCGTAAGTTGATCTTGAGTGTAGATACTGAATTTGCAAACAACACTAGCTGGAGATTTGTAGATGCATCTTATAGCTTCCCAGTGCCGACCAACCCATGGTCACAGGCCTTCCCGGAAGTGAAGAACATCAACGACTTGGCAGGTGCGATCAACAATGCGAACTTCGTAGCAGTGAAAGTGGGTGATATCGATGGTAACGCACGTTTGAGCAGCGTAGCTGGTACAGAAGTACGTAACATCAATAGCACTTTCAACTTCCAGGTAGCAGATGCACAATTGGTAGCAGGCAATGAGTACACAGTTGACTTCCGTGCAGCTGACATTGCAGCGATCCAGGGCTTCCAGGGTACATTGACTTTCGATGCAAAAGCAGTAGAACTGGTTGACATCTTACCTGGCGTAGCCGGTGAAGAGAACTTCGGTTTGCGTTTTGCAAATGAAGGTGTGATTACCACTAGCTGGAATGGTGAAGCAACAGGTAACGAGGTGATCTTCTCACTGGTGTTCAGAGCGAAAGCAGACACGCAATTGAGCAAGACATTGGGCGTGAGCAGCCGCTACACCGTGGCAGAAGCTTACAACCAGTCAAGCGAGTTGATGAACGTGGCGATCCAGTTCAACACAGGTGCAGTCGTAAGCGCAGGCTTTGAACTCTATCAGAACACGCCGAACCCATTCAAGGCTTCGACTGTGATTGGATTCAACTTGCCGGAAGCTGCTGAGGCAACGATCACGATCAGTGATGTAACAGGTAAAGTCATCAGAATCATCAGCAATGAATATGCAAAAGGACGTAATCAAATTACCCTGGAGCGTTCACAATTGCCGACTGGTGTACTCACTTATACTCTCGAAAGTGGTAAGTTTACTGCCACTAAGAAGATGGTTGTTGTTGAGTAATCGACATAAAACACTGGGGAGTGACTCTTTTGAGGAGTCACTCCTCTTTTTTTTAGTTAATACTTGAAAATACTTAACCCGAAACCTGCGTTGTTTTAGTTTTTTTATTACCTTGCAGCAAAATTGGCAAGTTAACCATTGATCCCATGAAAAAGTTAGGAAGCGCTGGATTCTCCTGTGTTATATTTATATCTATGGCGCTTTTCTTACAGGCGCAAACTTTCCCTACAATCATTGCTCCCACCGAGAAGGTAGAACCTAATACCATTTATGAAGCTGATGTAAAAGTGGCTAATTTCCAGAATATTATTGGTGCTCAATTCACCATTGTATGGGATTCCACGATACTGAAGTTTAAGGATGCAAAAAACTTCTTATTTGAAGCAACAGCATTGACCGAAGCCTTTGGGGAAACGAAGGTTTCGAGCGGGTTATTGGCTTTTATATGGGTTGATGCGCAATTGCGCGAACAAAATCTTGCAGATAGCACCACAGTTTTCTCCATAGAATTTGATGTTATTGGAGCGCTCAATTCTACAACCCCTATTCGATTTACAGACGATGTGGCCGGACGAGAAGTTGCAACAAGGGCTGAAGGGCAAGTACAGGCAGCTTTCCATGATGGCACTGTCACCGTTATGGGAAACACGACGAATGTATCCATTTACAATAGTGCACCCCATAAAATCCAGGTAAAGAATAGTTTTCCCAATCCCTTTCACGATTTCACTAATATACACATTGAAGTAAAAGAAACAACGAACGCACGTCTGGTGATTAGCAACGTACAAGGACAGACCGTATTTGAGGCACAACGTACATTCCAAAGCGGAACGAACATTTTGACTTTGACCAAAGATATGTTCCCTAGCGCGGGCATATATCAATATTCATTGATAGGAACCGATTTCACAGTCACACAAAAACTGATTTTTCAATAAAGATAAACGCTATTTTTTTCACGTCCCAAATTCCGAGCGCGATGAATAGAATTATTACATACCTGACAGCAGGACTATTGTTCTGTTTTACCCATCTGAATGCTCAAACCGTTGTTTTTACGGCGGGAGATGTAAGCGGAAATCCCGGAGAGCAAGTATGCATACCGATTAAGGTCACCAATTTTACCAATGTTTTAGCTTTTACTTTTTCCTTGAGTTTCGACCCTTCGGTATTGCAGTTTACTACCCATCAAGGGCTTAATTTACCTCCCGTTTTTAGCATTGCAAAACCGGGCGAAGGGCAAATCCCAGCTAATAAAATTGGGATAAGCTGGTACAATGACCCGCCAGTTTCGGGACTTTCACGCCCAGATGGAACGACACTTTTTGAAGTGTGTTTTACTATTTTGCAAAGTCCTGGTGTGGCTTCTACGCCAATTACTTTTACCAATAGCCCGACCAACTTTGAGGTCTTTGATCCTGACCTTCAACCAAAGCAATTTAGCAGCCAACCCGCTACTGTCAGTATCAATGGAATCAGTGGCCCGCTGCCATTTAAATTATCGATTCCAGATAAAACAGCCGATCCTAATACACAGGTTTGTGTAGATGTGACTGCACAAGGCTTTACCGATATTATTTCCTGGCAATTTCACCTGAGATATGATCCTGCAAAATTGCAGTTCGCATCGGTAGGCAATTTCAATGCCTCTTTACCGGGATTAAACGATCAATCCATCACTGCCCCCGGGGAAGGAGTGGTACAGCCCGGACGAATTGTCTGTGGCTGGGATAGCTCCACAGGTGCTGCTGTGACAATTCCCACTGGAGCCACGCTATTCCAGGTATGCTTTAATGTAATCGGCACAGGAGGAACGACAACGATTAGTTTTAGTGACGATCAGTTGCCTTATGAAGTGCGCGAATCGGATGGCACAATTCTGCCGTTCAATTTTAAAAATGGTATCATCACCATCAATGGCGATGGCGGCGGTGGTGGTAACTCAGACGAATTCAAACTATCTATAACCGATAAAAGTGCAGAAACCGGTACACAAGTATGTGTGGACGTCACTGCACAAGGCTTTACCGATATTATTTCCTGGCAATTTCACTTGAGATACGATCCTGCAAAATTGCAATTTGCATCGGTAGGCAATTTCAATGCCTCTTTACCAGGATTAAACGATCAATCCATCACGACGCCCGGAGAAGGAGTGGTACAGCCCGGACGAATTGTCTGCGGCTGGGATAGCTCCAATGGCTTGGGCGCTACGGTCAATGATGGGGCAGTACTCTTCCAGGTTTGTTTTAATGTGCTGGCAGCCAACGGAACAGCAACGATTAGCTTCAGTGATGATCAGTTGCCTTATGAGGTGCGCGAATCGGATGGTACGATTTTGCCATTTATGTTTAAAAACGGTACAATCACAATAAGCAACGGTGGCGGCGGTGGTGGAACTTTCAAATTGTCGCTTTCAGATAAAACCGTTCAATCAGGACAACAAGTATGTGTGGACGTGATGGTGGATAATATGGTGCAAATCTTGGGTTTTAGCTTTACTGTCTCTTACAATCCGAGCATGCTGACGTTTGTTTCGACACAAGGTCTGACTCTGCCCGACCAAGTGATTTTCGGCTTGCCCAATGCGCCACAACCTACGACGCCCGGAATTATTACAGTCGCCTGGACGGAGGCAGGTTTACAGCCAGTCACCAGACCTAACGGCTCTGTCGTTTTCCAATTATGCTTTACCGCCACAGGATCGAATGGAACGACTACGACAATCACCTTTGCTGATACACCCACCGATATTGAAGTAGCCGATAAAGATGGTGAACAATTACCTTTCAATTTGAAAAACGGCACAGTGACAATTGGTCAAGCAATTTTATCGCTGCCTCAGCCAACTGTTACCAATGTAGGCTGCTTCGGTACATCTACTGGGGCGGTTGATTTGCAACCACAAGGCGGCTCCGGTAACTTTACTTATACCTGGAGCAATGGTGCTACTACGCAGGATTTGACCAATATTCCGGCCGGAACATACGGTGTAACCGTGACCGACACTGGAAATAGCCAAACAGCAACAGGTTCTTATAATGTTACACAACCTGCATCTGCGCTGGCAGTTACCCCAACGGTTAAAAATGTAGATTGTGTTTCAACGAATACAGGTAGTATTTCATTGGCAGTAAACGGTGGAACGGGGCCTTATTTGTATAATTGGAGTGGTAGCTTGCCAGATAATGTTTCATCACAGAACAACTTGCCGGTGGGCCAATATGGCGTAACTGTTACAGATTCAAAGGGTTGTACACTTTCTAATAGCTTTGAAGTTGGTGCGCCTTCACCCATTGTGTTGACCCCTACGGCTACGGCTGCTACGGCTGGTCTTAGCAATGGCGCTATTGCACTGACAGTAGGCGGCGGCCAACCTGGCTATACTTATGCGTGGAGTAATGGCGCTACGACCGCTAATATTTCAAACCTGGCTAAAGGTGAATATTGCGTGACGGTGACGGATACCAAGGGTTGCACCCAAAACGGATGCTTTATGGTGCCGGAACAATCGGTGCCACTTTCTTATGGGAATGTTCAAATAAAGGATGTAACCTGCTCTGGAGGCAACGATGGTACTTTAACATTCAAAATACAAGGCGGTAGAGCGCCTTATACGGTTGTATTCACTGGTGGTGCTACGGTGCAAAGCGCTGACGGAAATGTAAGCAGGAGTAACCTTGCTAGCGGCCCGATTATTTTTACAATTACTGATGGAGCAGGGGTATCTATCACCGGTTCAGAAATGATCCTTGCACCAGCCCCGATTCAAATAACGAGTACCACGGTTGTGCATGATACCGAAGAATCTGGTTGTACAGGTAGAATTACTATTGCTCTTTCCGGCGGTGATCCAAACTATCTCGTACAATGGAATGCGCCGAATACGGGTACAGGCAATCAAATTATCAATCTTTGCGAAGGAACATTTGTACCAACTGTACGTGATGGCAAGGGCTGTACCCAGACCTTCCCCGGCGTTGTGGTGAATACATTCAAAGTAGCTGGTCAGGTTACGAATGCGAAATGTCCACAGGATGCGGATGGCAAGGTAAAATTAAATATTAGCGGTGGCGCAATGCCTTATACTTATTCTTGGCGCAATGCCAATGGCGAAGTTGTTTCAACAGCGGATAGCTTGGTGAATGTAGCTCCCGGTGTCTATACTGCAAGAGTAACCGAGCAGTCAGGCAATGTACTGGTGCGCCAGTTTACAATAGGTTCTACCTCCAATTTGACAGCGAATGTAGAAGTTATTTCAGACTATAATGGGTTTGATGTAAGCTGCCCGAATGCTGCCGATGGAATTATCGAAGCGACGGGTATCAGTGGCAACGGTAGCTACACTTTCCAGTGGAAGCGTGGCACTACCGTTTTGAGCAATACATCGCCTGTGCTGAACGGTGCGAGCGTAGGCGCTTATGAAGTAATTGTAACAGACGGAATCGGTTGTACCGTAAGCAAACAAATCGTAGTGATGCCACCCGATACGATTGAAATTAGCGCCAATATCAGAGATGTATCCTGCCCAGGCAGTAAAGATGGTGAAATCATCGTAAGCGCTTTGGGTGGAGCGGTAGGTAAGCCTTATTCATTTGCCTGGGGCAATGCTGCTACAGGGCCGCGTATCTCTTTCTTGGCGCCAGGTACTTACACGGTTACAGCTACCGATGCTAACAACTGTACGGTTACGAATGCTTTCACTTTGGCTGAGCCAAAGCCGGTACAAGTGAACGTAGAAACCCAAGCAGCCTCTGATGGTTGCAATGGTAGCGCGACGGCTATTGTAGAAGGAGGCACTGCGCCTTACACCTTCCAATGGAATTCTTTCCCGAATCAAAATAAACAGACGATCACCGATCTTTGCCCGGGTACTTATTTTGTAAATGTAACGGATAGCCGGGGTTGTTCTTCTCAGATGACGCGCGCTTTGGTAGATGACGATCGCTATCCTTGCATCGAAACCAGTGTGATCATGACGCCGAATTCAGACGGTGGCGATGGCTTGAATGATATATTCAGAATCAATTGTATCGAAAACTTCCCTGATAATCACTTAGAAATATATAATCGTTCGGGACAATTGGTTTTTGAAACCGACAATTATGATAACACTTGGCGCGGTACGAAACAAAGCGGTGATTTGTTACCAGGAGGGCCATACTACTATGTAATAGAATTTACCGATGTGGACGGCAAATTAGTACAACGCAAAGGTTCGCTGACAATCCTGAGAGATTAATAAATATAATATTTTGGTGCGTCGATGTAAATAACAATAAATATCGGCGCACCAAATTCCCATTTTTCACAACCATCAACCGATCCGATATGAAAAAATTACTTCTACTCATACCTTTTTTGGCAATTCTATCTATGGCAAAAGCGCAGGATGAAGCCATTTTTACACATTATCATATCACGCCCGTTTTATTAAATCCTGCCGCAGCTGGATTTAATGGCAATTTCCAGGTGCAATTCAATGCACGCGCGCAATGGACAGGCTTCCCCGATGCCCCGCAAACATTCGGAGCGCAATTCAATGGCCCGATTGCCAAGACTTTTGGTGTAGGTGTTGGCGTATTTAGCGAAACCGCTGCACAGATGAGTCGCTTGAAAGGCCAATTAAACTGGGCTTTTCACTTTTTGAATAATGAGGATAGCAAATTGAAATTATCGGCGGGTTTCTCGGCTGCATATCAGCAAACAATGCTTGATAATACGGTGACGGGCAGTAATTTTTATCAACCGGGTGATAATTTAATTGATGAAAATCTCGAAGGCATACGCAATTTCGATGCCTCTGTGGGGGTATATGGTCATATTATGAATCGCCCTTTGGCGCAAGATCCTAACAATATTACACGTATTGGTTTATCATTTACTAATTTGATACAGGAAAGATTGGACGGTGTGATAGATGATGCCGGCCAGGCCGGGCAGTATTATGCTTTCTTCCTGGGGCATGAGTTCAAAAATATCAGCGGGCTGGGATTCTCATTAGAACCTTCTATGATGGCTCGCAAGATCAAGGATTTTCCATCACAAGTGGATATTAACTTGAAAGCCAGCTTTTTAGATGAGCAATTGATCACCGGCGTATCTTATCGTACCCTCGGCGCGTTGGGCGTCTTGTTAGGAGCGAGAATATCCAATTTTAATGTGTATTATAGTTATGATGTGTCTTTCCAGCGTTTCCAGAAATTCAACAGTGGTTCACATGAAATTACACTCGCTTTAAGCTTTGAAAAAAAGCAAGGAGATATCAATAAATAACAAAATCCGAGTGGATTTTTTTCAAGAATAAGATGTCCTTTAACAATTGGTTTTTGGGATGGCCTCTCCGCACTTTATTGCCGGGAGGCTCTTTTATTTATAAGGCTTTTGAAGTGAAAAGATTTTGTAAAATACCCTAAAAAGGGTATGCATTTGATGCGCTATTCCCTTATCTTTGTAAGAACAAAGTTTTTAAAAAACAGATTATAATCCGCGATCCATGAACGACCTACGTATCTTTATTTATGGTAACCATTCGGCAAATCCCTCCGCCGTACATTTTCCTACCATGAAAGACTGAGTATCTCGTTTTATTATCTGCTCTTTTGAGTGGATAAAGGTTTCGGATTTCAATAATTTTTTGAAAAAGGCTATCGAACAACACACCGCACAGCTAAAGCGATTTGGCTGTATAAAGTGTTTTGAAAAACGAGGACAAATTATAATCCGATATCATAATGGTGATGCCCCTTGCAGGGATTGCATCAGCGGCTGATTGTAGAAATTCTCTTCTTCAATTTTTTCAGTAAATTATTAAGTCGGATTGTAACAATTTGTCTGGACTATCGTACAAGTTAACAGACTATCGATCTTTCATTATATGCGAAGCTTTTTTGGTTTTACATGGTGAAAGCACCAAAGAGTATTTATAGTTAAGGCGATTGGATTGTATGTGATTCACAAGGACCGTTTTCAAGTGTATACTTAAATCGGTTTTTGGGATGGCCTCTCTTCTCTATTTTGAAGGGGGGCTTTTTTATTTATTATTTTTTATTGATGAATATTATGATGATTAACTCTAAAAATGAAATTATGATATAAATAATTTATTATAAGCACTTGTTCTAAAATAAATGCGATTTTTATTTAGGGTAAGTAATTGATTTTCAGTGCACTGTAAAATAATTAATAACTTACCAAAGGTATCCCAATGGGAAATAATCAATAATCAATTGCTTAGGGGTATAAAGAGACTATATAGGGGAGATGTCCTCTTTTAGCATCAAGCTTCATCAGATTGCTCGAGTTGGATGCCCTCTTGTTCGAGATAGCGACCGATATTAAAAGAGTGCCCGTCGAGGAGTTCGATGTCTTTATTCCAATCTACCAAGAGCCAGTCCTGGCTGGGTTGTGCGATCATCACTTTTTGCGATTTGGTGAGTATCCAGATCACTTTTTCGGTGCCGAATTCGAGGATTGTTGCTGTTTTTTTGGTCAGATAATCCCAATCCAATTCATGTGCGGGTTCAATATCAATATCTACTTCGATCACCATTTTGGCGGGTACATCGGTATAATGCACATTGATTTTATCGGTGGTGAGCACCGTTTTATCAAAAATAGCAATGTCATGCGAAAGATTATTTTTATGATTAATATGACTGCCAATTTCGTTGGTATAAACTCGATACTTTGTCAGGTTAAGATTTTTGAATAGAAATTGTAATAAACAGGAAATAATTTCTGCTTGCAAAGAACTACTGCCCATAATGTCTTCCAGGGTTTTAGTTTGATTTATTACATCTTTATAACCTTTATAATAAAGCGGAACGCCATCAAGCGTTTCCTTGATGAGGTAGGAAGGAATGGCAAGTGAATCGGCAGGTTTTGTCTGTATTGCTTGTGCTTTGGTCATATCTAATAAAAATTTCTTCCAAAATACATTTTTTCTAATTAAAAAACAAGGGATTGAATAATCGCGTTTGACAAATTACTTAACCAATAGCATAAATGTGCCACACTTTTAAAGTGCGGCACAGCTATATTATACTTTTTCAATAATAATCGCCGAAGCACCGCCGCCACCATTACATATAGCCGCCATACCTACCGAAGCATTATGATGATGTAATACATTATGCAAAGTGGTCACGATACGCGCACCTGAAGCGCCCAGCGGATGACCGATAGAAACCGCGCCACCCAAAACATTTACTTTTTCTTCCTCAATATTTAATATTTGATTAAAAACCATTGGCACCACGGCAAAAGCTTCGTTCACCTCGAAATAGTCAATATCCTTGAGTTCCATGCCTGCACGTTGGAGCGCTTTGGGCGCAGCTAAGGCTGGAGTAGTCGTAAACCATTGTGGCTCTTGCTCTGCATCAGCGAAAGCAATGATTTTGGCGATAGGCTTCAATCCTAATTCCTGCAATTTTTCTTTACTTACAAGTATCACCGCCGCCGCGCCATCGTTGATCGTGCTGGCATTGGCTGCTGTTACGGTGCCGTCTTTCGTGAAAGCAGGGCGCAGCGTCGGAATTTTATCAAACATTACTTTTTTATACTCTTCATCCTCGGATATGATAATCGGATCACCTTTGCGCTGTGGCACGCTCACGGGCACAATTTCATCTTTGAACCAGCCTTTATTGGTGGTTTCTGCCGACAATTTATAAGAACGAACGGTAAAAGCGTCTTGTGCTTCGCGGGAAATATTATACTTTTTTGCAGTATTATCGGCGCAAACACCCATCGCATTATGATCATAAGCATCGATCAAACCATCCTTCGCTAAGCCATCTATCATTTCGCCGTTGCCATATTTATAACCCCAGCGTGCATTTGGGATGTAATAAGGAACATTACTCATGCTTTCCATACCGCCGGTTATTACAATATTATTATATCCTAACATAATACTTTGCGCTCCGAACATAATAGATTTCATGCCAGAGGCACAAACTTTATTAATGGTGGTACAAGGCACATCATAACCAATGCCTGCGCCCAGCGAGGCTTGTCGGGCCGGCGCTTGGCCGAGATTGGCGGAGCAAACATTGCCCATAAAAACTTCATCCACATATTTAGGATCTAATCCTGATTTTTCTAGCGCTCCCTTGATGGCGATGCTGCCCAACTGCGTGGCAGATACATCAACAAACATACCGCCGAAACTGCCAATAGGCGTGCGAACAGCGGCAACTATGAATACTTCTTTCATCAGAAATTCGATTTTATTGGTTTTAAACGATTTGATGCGCAAAAATAGGCTATTTGGAGATACTATTACAAATTACAACTGAAAGGCGTTTTCGGTTATAAAACAAACTAATTCTTGTAGCTTGAAGCTCGCCGCTTGCCACTAATTTTATTGCAAAATCAACTTTCCTGTGGCGTAGCCTCTTTCATTCCACAATCGGAAAAAATAAATGCCAGAAGCTAAATCCTTGGATTGGACATGAATTTCATCATCCTTGACATCCGAAAAATGCTGCACGATTTTGCCATTTACATCCATCAATTTCATCTGAAATGCCTGATGATCAGGATTATAGAAAGAAATGACCGTTTCATCCTGGAAAGGATTGGGTGCAACCCGAACGTTTTTGAGTTGATGCACTGCAGCAGTACTCGTCGTTTGCCAATAAACACAAGCTTCCTCCAGCCGAGCAATAGTGCGCTCATAATTCCCGTTTACGATTTCCACGTCGCTTTTGATGCAAATGGTGTCCGAATATGCCTTGAAAAAATGAACCCGGCATAAGGGCTGAAATAATTCGGATTTAGTAATCATCGAATCCTGGTAAGAAATACCGACCACGATGCCATCATTCATGCTGGTGCGGGGCGCAATTGGAAACGAGCCATCTGTGACCAAATTTTCTACATAAGCGATATAAAGCCCTTGTAATTCAAATTGATACGCATTTACTTCTGCATCCGGATTGCGAATGCCGATGTCCACATATTGATAATCCCAATTAATATCAAGAATACTTAGGGAAACAGTATCGTTGATATTGGTAAGTCCGGCCGGAAACTGGCAATGATTATGCGCGCCATAGCCGGCATGTTGGTGGGCTGCACCATAATTCAGACAATTAGCTAGCAAAGCTGCATCGTACACGGTGATTTTATTATCCGCATTTAGATCAAAGCAAGTGCCGGGTACAATATCATGCCCCAAGAGCAAGGTGACATAGCGATGCGCGTCATTCATGGTTTGGGTGCCATTTTCATCCACATCGCCCGGCAGCGCAGGGCCCGCGCAAACGCCTGTGCAATCAAGCAAAGCATTCCCATAAGGCATTCCCATGCAATCGGTATAAGGTTGGCAATTGTCATCGGCGATTACCTTCAATTTTCCTGAAGAGCGATCCAAAATCAAGCAAACCTGCGCCCAATTATTGGTAGTGTCCATCTCGATTTGTCCCAGCGCATCGGGCAAGTTTTTCCAGTTTATTCGTACTACAAAAGTGTAACGCCCATCCGGCACATCGGTTAAATCTATCCATTGACATTGTAAATCAGACCAATACGTATCATAGCAACCTGCACTAATTCCCATATTATCACAACTGAATTTAGGCGTCACACCTGGTGGGCAGCCAAAATCGGTAATGCAAAAACCATTTTTGAAACCAAGGGGAATTTCTGAACCATCTTCCCGAAATAAAAGGTATTCCGCATAGCTATCATAATGAAAATGATTATGACAATTATTATAACTAAATTGAGGATTATCATAAGATGGTTTGCCAATGAAATAATCCCGTTCACCAATGTTTTCAATGATTGTAGAAAAACGCATTACTTGTCGGACGCCGTAACCCCGCAAGCAGCCTTCTTCAATCAAACAGTAATCATTGGCATGAACCGTATCCAAGCGAATAGAGCGCCGCAGCGAGTCCTGTCGTACGCGCAAATCAGGCCCCGCTGGGCAACCCGAATGCCCTTGTGGCAAGCAAGAACCATCATCTATCGTTGCCAAAGGATTATAATTGCAGGACATTGGATCCATACAACCACGAACCGGCCCTTCAAATACCAATTCCCACCAAATGTCGCTCGTACAAGCATTTGCTTTATCACCAATCCGGATATAATATTTTTTATTTTTTTGGAAATAACCCTTTACTTCTGCCTGGGGCGCACAAGGATTTTCATCATCGTTGAAAAAAATGGTGCTTTGGTTATCTTCTGCAACAGTGATGCCATCGCATTTGTCATATATCCAGATTTTAGTATCACAATCGTTTGATTCACAGGTAGAAATGCGGTAAATCCCGGTCGCGCCAGGGGTGAAAACATACCAGGTATCTTCCAACGTAGCAATGCGTTCTCCAGGGGTAGCAAGGATCGCTTTGGAGCAAATTTCGCCTTGCGCGCATTGAAATGAGAACGATTCAAACTCCCGGAATGCAGCGCCTCGCTTTAAGGTATCACCATCAAGAACGAGCATATAATAGCCCAAAGCGCCCATACCATCGCCGAATTCATCGAAAATCGTGAAGGTCACACAAGTATCAAGCGGTAAGCAAATGGTATCCCGATAAAGGGTTTGGTTGGCGTAAGAATTGGGCATTACAGAAGCATAAAGCGTTCCAGTGCTGCTTTCGAGTTTCCAGGAAGTTTCATAGCCATAACTGTCGGTTTTGATTTCGACAATCAATTCTGACAATCCTTCCGCACAAATAGACTGTGCCACCGTTGTTCCAAGCAATAAAGTGCAAATTGTGAGTAGTAGTAGTCGCCGCATAATCGGTCATGAGATTTTTTCGGTCGATTAAATTTACACTTTTTGCAGAAATAGCAATGGTTTTAGAAACCATATTAAATAAAACAGAAAATACCATCTCAGGAACTTGACAAAACAATGAATTGTTTCTATCTTTGCAATCCATTTGAAAAATCGCGGCGTGGAGCAGTTGGTAGCTCGTCGGGCTCATAACCCGAAGGTCGTAGGTTCAAGTCCTGCCGCCGCTACGAAGAGAAAGCCAAAAGCGAAAGCTTTTGGCTTTTGTTTTTATTATACAATCGAAAAGTTTTTTTGAAAATTCCCACCTATCAGCAAGGCAATTCCAAGCGGAATAAGAATGCTTACAGCGAATAATAATTCATAATAAAAAGGTAAAAATCCCATCGCACCCCAAAACATTGTGCCTTGCAGGAACAATAAACTTTCACTCAGGATAAAACCTGCAATAATGCTCCACAGACCCATTCGAGATAAAGTATTTCGACCGGATAAAATTTGATTATTAAAAGCAATACTTAATAGAAAAAACGTAATCGCACCAAGTAAAATTAAATGAATAAATCCAATCACGTAATTGCGAATGGTGTAAGCGGCCTTAGCCACAAACGGCACTGCTACCGATGCTTGGATGACAATTTTAAAAACAAATGAATAAAAAGCAATTTTGAGTAACGTTATTTCAATAGGATTAAATAAATCCAAAATATGCGCTCGTTTTGGCCAAATGAGCATAATGAAAATAATAATTGCTAATAATTGTAATATAACACCAACGCTGTTGACCAGAAAAACAGAAGCTAAAGGCTCTGCCCAGGCGACCGCCAACGCATACGTGAGTAGACAAGAAACGGCCAATAACCAATAGAATAATTTCTGACGATGTAAAGTTAATATAATATTTTTTGTTTCTAAATGCTTGAAAAACAGACCTAAAACTGAAAATAAAAACCAGCCATTAAATTGAAAATGTAAATAAAACTGTACCGCCATATAATAAAAAGCTGAACTGCGCAGCTTGGTCGCCATGATCGGACCCATTACCCACACGCCGAGCGTAGAAATGACCATGAAAATCAAAGCAGTACGAATCATTTTTTTTGAAAATATATCCGCTTTACCCATGTCCGCCCAGAACCAGCCTGCAAAAATATAGGACAAAATAATGTGTACCGTGGAAAACGCAATAGATATAGGGCCGTAGCCCTGTATTGGAAAACTTACTAACATCCCGACTACACTAAACTGTGTGAACCAGAAAAGCCAGTTGTAAGCGCGCGATCGCTGTTGTTCTGCGGGTAGAAAATTATGAATTAGCAAGGCATAAAGTGCCATATAAATCCAGCCCAGCATTGCTACGTGCGAGTGTGCATGCAGGAAGTTCTTGAACTTCATCCAACTTACCTCCTCCACAAAAGCATAGCGCAGCAGCACCCCGATGCAGGTAGCCAGGAGTAAATTGACCAATGCCACCAAAAGCCAGACCTTTTTCATTTTGAGTTGAGGTTTGGAGATACCAGATGTAGGATGTTTATATATGGCATCATAGCATCTGGTATCAGTCATTAGTTTGTTCCGACAGGTTTTCCGTCATTGGAATAGAAAAATTCCAGTACGTCGCGAGCGTCACCAATACTGAGGTTTTGGTTTGGCATTCGCGTCAAACATTCTTCCAGAAGTGCCTGAGCAGTAGCGTCTTCAGCAAGCATCACCTCTACATTTGTAACCATGTTCATGATCCATTCCGGTTTGCGACGCTCGGTTACGCCTTTAAAACCAGGCCCTACCACCCGTTGGTCAGTAAGTTTATGACAGGCAGAGCACTTCATATCATAAATGGCTTTGCCCTTCTCTACCATGTCAGGTTTGAGCGGATTATTCAGTGTAACTTCTTTGATTTCACCGATACCTTTACCATCATCGGCTTTAGGTTTGGCAACCATACTTTGCGGAGGCGTTTGAGAGGTATTATCACTTTGGTCTCCGCCGCCACATGCAGCAATAAAAATGGTGATTGCAATAGCTAAGAAAAAAAGGAGCAGTTTCATATTATAATGTTTTTGTTGTTTAAAATCTCATGCAATATTGTAATCCTGTGGTCCCAATGACAATTTCATTCTTTGAATTCGCTTCGCCAAATCGCGGATAGACTGATCGTCCACCAATTTTAAAAGCCCTTCTCGATAAGCAATTGCTTTAGAATGCAAAGGACAAGGATTGGTGGAGGAGCAAATGGGCAAACCCAGGATGCAGGAAAAAAATATCTCTGGCCCGTCAATTGACTCAATTACCGATCGCAATGGCGCTGCCTTGTTTTCATCATTTAAGTAAAAACCGCCGCTGTTCCTTTTGCTGAAGATATTAATCCCTGTCGGGACAATTGCTGTAAGAGCTTTGCCAGAAAAGGCCCTGGAATATCCAATGCCTCAGCGACTTCTTTCACGCCGAATCTCTTTTCTTCATCGGAATGTACTGCCAAATAAAGGACAGCGCGGATCGCGTATTTACAGGATTTGGAAAACATAGTTTCAATCTTTTTTGGGTGTTCAAATTCAATCTTTTTACAAAAACAAAGGTATGTGTTTTAATAATAAAAGACAAAAAAATCTTTTATTCCGAAATTTATTTCTTTTGATAAAAATCATACTTTGCCAGTATTTAAAGATGTTTTAAGGCGATTTATATTGACTGATGATTTTTGTCATTGCCCGGATTTGAATAAGTATAGAAATTTGCAAAGGATAAAAAAGTCTTTTTATCTGATTTAAAAAGTCAAAAATATTCTATCTCATCCAAAACGATGCTGTTATGAAAAACCATTCTTTGATTAAAAAAATGCTCCTGGGCCTTGCCGCACTTGTTCTGGCAGGTATTTTCTATACTGGCTGCTCCAAGCAAACCGGTACAACCGGCGCACTCAGCGGCGACGAAGCCAGTCAGGTGTATGTGAAACCCGGCGAGTACGATGAGTTTTACGCCTTTATTTCCGGGGGGTTCAGCGGGCAGATGAGCGTTTATGGTATTCCTTCTGGGCGCCTGCTAAAGGTTATTCCTGTTTTTTCGCAAGATGCGGAAAAAGGCTGGGGCTATAATGAAGAGACCAAGCCTATGCTCAACACTTCCTACGGTTTTGTACCTTGGGATGACTCGCACCACCCCGAGCTTTCTCAAACCGATGGTGAAACCGACGGTCGCTGGTGCTTTATCAATGGCAATAACACGCCGCGCATTGCACGCATTGACTTGACGACTTTCGAAACCGCTGAAATTATCGAAATCCCGAACTCCGGTGGCAACCACTCCTCTCCATTTACCACCGAAAATACAGAATATGTAGTAGCTGGTACACGCTTTGGCGTGCCTTATCCGCAGAAAGATGTAGCAATCAACAGCTATGCTGAAAATTTCAAAGGTGCTTTGACTTTTATCAGCGTGGATAAAAATACCGGGGCAATGGATATTGCTTTCCAGGTATTGCTTCCTGCATTCAATTATGACCTGGCGCATTCTGGCAAAGGCAAATCGCACGGCTGGACGTTCTTTACGTCTTACAACACAGAATTGAAGAATACATTACTGGAAGTAAATGCTTCGCAAAACGACAAGGATTTTATTGCAGCGATCAACTGGAAAAAAGCAGAAGAGTACATTCAGCAAGGAAAATTCAAGGAAATCCCGGCGCGTTACGCGCATAACGTCTATGACGAAGGCTCGCATATAGCAACCTCTACGATGAAAGACAAAGTAAAAGTCCTGATTCCTGAAGAATGTCCTGGTTTGGTTTATTTCTTACCGACCCCGAAATCTCCACACGGCGTGGACGTAGATCCAACAGGTGAATACATCGTAGGTAATGGCAAACTCTCCGCCGATATGTCGGTACACTCTTTCACTAAAGTGCTTGCAGCTATTGAAAAACAAGCATTTGAAACTACAATCGAAGGTATTCCGGTTTTGAAATATGAAGAAATTCTTGCAGGTGTTGTACAGAAGCCAGGCTTGGGCCCGCTGCACACCGAATTCGACGGTAAAGGTAATGCTTATACTACATTCTTCATTTCTTCGGAAGTGGTGAAGTGGAAACTCGGTACTTGGGAAGTGGTGGATCGTGCACCTTGTTACTATTCGGTTGGTCACTTGATGATTCCGGGCGGGGATTCTAAAAAGCCGGACGGTAAATATTTAGTGGCATTAAATAAGATTACAAAAGACCGCTATCTGCCTACCGGACCTGAACTGACACAATCTGCACAATTGTATGATATTTCCGGGGATAAAATGAAATTATTACTGGACTTCCCGACCATCGGTGAGCCGCACTACGCGCAAGGGATTGCCGCTTCCAAGATTGTAGAAAAATCCAAAAAGATTTATCCGATTGAAGAAAACAAGCACCCTTATGCCGCTTTGGGCGAAAAGTATGCCAAAGTAGAACGCCGTGGCAACGAAGTACACGTTTGGATGACCACCATTCGTAGTCACTTTGCACCTGATAATATTGAGGGTATCAAAGTTGGTGACCGCGTTTATTTCCATGTGACCAATCTCGAACAAGACTGGGATACTCCGCATGGATTCTCGGTGATGGGCGCTCAAAATGCTGAATTGCTCATTATGCCGGGTCAAACCGAAACCTTGCTTTGGATACCGCAGCGCGAAGGCGTATTTCCATTCTATTGCACCGACTTCTGCTCGGCGCTGCACCAGGAAATGCAGGGCTATGCACGCGTATCGCCTGCGGGTAGCAACGTGCCAATCAAGTGGAGTCTGGGCGATGAGGAAGTAGTGCAATGATGGAGTGATGGAATACTGGAGTGATGGAATACTGGAGTGAGGCTTAAAATAATACTCTAAAATTCCATTACTCCAATTATCCAATTTTTATATTTAAAACAAAGATAATGAAACAATTACCTCGCATCCTGATGATCTTGGCAGCAGTGAGTTTGTTGGCGCTGTTCGCCTTCCCGATGTGGAAAATTGTCTTGTATGCGCCGCAATACCCGGATGGCGTGGAAATGCACATCTGGATTAATAAAATTGGAGGTACGAGCCCTGGCACTTTGCAAAATGTAAATATTTTGAATCACTACGTCGGCATGAAAATGATCGAACCGGATTCAATCCCTGAATTGCAATATTTTCAATATGTGATTATGGGAATGGTGGGGCTGGGTTTAATTGTAGGTTTGGCGAACCGCAAAGGTTTATTTTTAGTTTGGACGGTGCTGTTAGTAGCACTTTGTACGATTGGGATGTACGATTTCTACTTATGGGAATATGATTATGGTCATAATTTGAGCGATACCGCGCCGATCAAGATTCCCGGAGCATCTTTCCAACCGCCACTATTTGGTAGAAAAGTAATTCTGAATTTCATCGCTGTGTCGCTGCCGCATATCGCTGGCTATTTTGTAGGATTATCCATTTTACTGGGCTTCAGCGCCTGGTGGTTCAAACGTAAAAACGCAAAAGATGAAAAAGCTACTATTCGGACTGGCATTGCTGCTCGCAGCATGCTCGCCTAAGCCACAAGCCATCAACTATGGTACCGATGAATGCGACTTTTGCCGCATGACCATTGTAGATAAGCAACACGCCGCCGAGGTGGTCACCACGAAAGGCAAAGCATTCAAATTCGATGCAATTGAATGTATGATAAATTATACGAACTTGAAAGAAGCCGATGAGTTTTCATTATATTTAGTAAATGATTATCTCACTCCGGGGGAATTAATAGACGCTACGACGAGTACTTTTCTGATTAGTAAAAATATCCCCAGCCCAATGGGCGCTTACCTTTCCGCTTTCGCGGATGCGGACAAAGCAAGTGCAACGCAAATGGAACAAAGCGGGGAATTATATAATTGGAATGAAATTAAAATGCACTTAAAGAAATAGTAAATATTTGTTTATAGTTCTGTTTTTGCTTTTGTATCTAAATCTCGCAAACAATGTTTAAAAAGCTATTCACAATCGCCATTCTGAATTTTATGCTGGCGCATCATATTCAAGCTGCCCAGATAGAAGTCTGCCGAACTTGTCCAATATCGTCACTGCGCCAGGCAATTCATATAGCAAATAATGGTGATATTATATTGATCCAACCCGGTATTTATAAAGAAGGTAATATTGAAGTAAATAAATCCTTGACCCTGAAAGGTATTGATTATCCCATTCTGGATGGAAATGACAGCGACGAAATCCTTACCATTACTGCCGATAGCGTTATTGTAGAAGGCATCGAATTTCATAATGCCGGCAAAAGCCATTTGAAAGACCTCGCCGCTATCCGCGTTCGCAAAGGTAAATATTTTATAATACGTAACAATCGTATCATAGATGCTTTTTTTGGTATATATATTGAACACGGCAGCAACGGATTGATCGAAGGTAATATTGTTACAGGTTTAGCTAAAGATGAAGCTTCCTCCGGCAATGCCATTCACGCCTGGTATGCAGAGCATCTGGAAATCAGCAGCAATTACCTCAAAGGGCATCGCGATGGTATTTATTTGGAATTTGTAAATAATAGCATGATTGTAAATAATTTCAGTGAAAATAATCTTCGTTATGGCTTGCACTTCATGTTTTCTAATGATGATGAATATCAATGTAATAAATTCCATGATAATGGCGCTGGCGTGGCGGTGATGTTTTCCAAACGCATCGAGATGCTGGATAATCTTTTTGAACGGAACTGGGGCACAGCAGCTTATGGACTTCTATTGAAAGAAATTTATGATGCAAATATCCTTGGAAATCAATTTATTCAAAATACAGTCGGTATTTTTCTGGAAGGTGCGACGCGCATTCAGTATCGCAACAACCAGTTTTATAATAATGGCTGGGCAATCCAAATGACCGGCGGCTGCCTGGATAATAATTTTACACATAATAACTTTGAGTCCAATACATTAGACATGGTTGTAAATAGCCGAGTGAATAACAATACATTTAACGGAAATTATTGGAGCGAATACATCGGCTATGATCTTGATCGCAACGGCTTCGGCGATGTTCCGCATCGGCCGGTAAAGCTTTATTCCTATGTTTTGACCCAATCGCCTGAATCCATTGTGCTTTTGCGAAGTTTTTTTATTGATCTGTTGAATTTTTCGGAGAAAATTAGCCCGACACTGACGCCACAAGATGTCTCCGATTATTCACCTTTAATACAACCAATATCATGATTGCTATCAATAATTTATATAAATCTTACGGAAAAGTAAATGTTTTGAAAGGGATTGATTTGAATTTTAATGATCCGGGTAAAGTGATTGCTATCCTTGGCCCCAACGGCTCCGGCAAAACGACATTGATTAAATCTTTGCTGGGCATGGTTATTCCTGATAAGGGTATCATAGAAGTAAATGGATGTAATATTCGAGGTGAATGGACTTATCGTTCGCAGATCGATTATTTACCTCAAATTGCAAAATTTCCAGAAAACCTGACCGTTCGGGAATTGATTGCTTTGATTAAAGATATTCGCGGCAAGCAAGCAAATGATAAACGTTTTATTAAAATTTTTGGCTTGGAGTCGTATTTGGATAAACGCCTGAGTAATCTTTCAGGCGGCACTAAACAAAAAGTAAATATTACATTGGCGCTGATGTATGATAGCCCTTTAGTAATTCTTGACGAGCCGACCAATGGCTTGGATCCTTTGGCAATGGTGCATTTCAGAGAATTGATTCAGCAAGAACGCGCTAAGGGTAAAATTATACTTATTACAACGCATATCATGAGTTTGGTGGAAGAAGTTGCAGATGAAGTAGTATTTATGCTCGAAGGTAAAATTTATTTCCGGGGAACGATTGCAGAACTCAAGGCACAACATAACGAAACCAGCGTGGAACGGGCGATTGCGCAGATTTTGAGTGGAAAAGTAAGTTTCAGTTCAAATGGACACGCGAAAAAGTTATTGACCATTGATCATTTAACATCGACTGCGGATTATTAAATATTATATTCAAAATTCGAGAAATCATGCTTAAAATATTAAAATACACACTTTTTGATCTACTGCGTAGCCGCTGGAGCTACCTGTATTTCGGATTTTATTTAGTGTTCACTGGCGCATTATTATTTCTGAGTGGCGACGTATCAAAAGTTGTCATCAGCTTAATGAATGTAATATTAATATTATGTCCGCTCATTGCGACGATGTTTGGCGTGATGTATTATTACAATTCACGAGAATTCATTGAATTATTACTCGCGCAGCCTTTGCGGCGCACCGATATTTTCTGGGGTCAGTACCTTGGTTTGGCAATATCTTTATCATTTAGTTTATTACTTGGCATTGGTATTCCATTCCTGTTTTATGGCATTTTCGCCTCGGGCGAAATTTGGAATTTTTTCATTCTGATCCTGGACGGCGTGCTGTTATCATTTATTTTTTCAGGATTGGCATTTTTAATTGCTTTGCGCAACGAGAACAAAATCAAGGGTTTCGGGCTGGCAATTCTAATTTGGTTATTCTTTGCGGTCATTTATGATGGCTTGTTTTTGCTAATATTAATTTGGCTTCGTGAATATCCGTTAGAAATGACCTCGATTGGGATCGCAATGTTCAATCCGATTGATTTGTCTCGAATTTTAATTCTATTAAAACTCGATATTTCCGCGCTGATGGGCTATACTGGTGCGGTTTTCCAAAAATTTCTTGGCTCGGGATTGGGAATGACAATGTCATTAGGAGCATTATTATTATGGATTCTATTGCCAACCTTAGGTATTCGGCGGATAGCGCTTCGGAAAGATTTTTAAAAACATGATATTTATCATTATTACCAAAATTAAAAATCTTGATATTTAAATCAGATAAAAAAATCCTTTTATCTTTTAATTATTAAAATAAACTTCTTATGAATCATCAAACAATAGGCGAAATTGTAGCGCAAGATTACCGCGCAGCCAATGTTTTCAAGCGTTATGGCATTGATTTTTGCTGTGGCGGCAAACGCAGCGTAGCAGATGCCTGCATCGAAAAAGGCGTTGATCTGGCGGTGTTAGAACAAGAATTATCCGAATTGAATCGACAACCCTCTCCCTTACAAATGAGCTACCAGAACTGGAGCGCCGACTTCCTGGCGGATTATATTATTAATCGCCATCATGCGTATGTGCGCAAAGCTACTCCTGAAATCACGGCTTATGCCGAAAAAGTTGCCAAAGTACACGGCAAGCGCCACCCGGAAACGGTAGAAATTTTTTACAACTGGAAAGCCTTGTCTTCTGAACTGGAATCGCATCTGTTGAAAGAGGAAAATATCCTGTTTCCTTATATCAAAAAAATGGCAAAAACAGAAGATAATCAGTCATTTAGGCCACCTTTCGGCACAGTGCAGAATCCTATAAATATAATGGAAATGGAACATGATGAAGCCGGAGAACTCATCCATGCCATCCGCAAATTGAGTAATGACTTTACGCCGCCGGAAGATGCCTGCACGACGTATAGGGTGCTGTTCAGTATGTTGGAGGAGTTTGAAAACGATTTGCATGAGCATGTACATATTGAAAATAATATTTTGTTTCCAAAAGCAATTGGATTGGAAGAGCAATTTAAGAAGGCAGAAGCATCGTAGAAAGCATTATTTACATTGTTTGCGAAGTATCGTTTTTAACATCGATTAAAACGAATGTAGGGCAGTCTCTTTGGAGGCTGCTTTTTTATTTAATTGATAATTAATTTATTACAATTGGCAATTTTTGTTAATTTAAAATAAATATGGCAATATCATTTTAGGCAACAAAGCCTAAAATCCGTTAATAACTGTTAAAAACTACCTCCAACTCAAGGTATCGCCTATTTTTATGGCTGCAAATCAAAATATTGCACCTATGCCTGATACCAAATCAAATCCAAGCGAAGCGAATAAGCCTCCGATTTTCCAGTCCTGGAATCAATTCTATGTCTTTGTTTTAGCGCTCCATGCGGTTATTATTATACTATTTTATATTTTTAAAATCACTTTTTCCTGATTTATTTACCAATTATTTACTTCGATTGTAAATAACTAATAACAAATTATTGCCATGAATGCACTTGACTGGATTGTAATGCTCGGTACGCTTTTCGCCATCGTTGCTTATGGCATCTGGAAAACGAGGCACGTAAAGACTTCCCGAAGTTATTTGCGCGGTGATGATGACCTGAAATGGTGGACGATCGGTCTTTCGATCATGGCTACCCAGGCGAGCGCCATTACTTTTCTTTCTACGCCCGGGCAGGCTTACGCCGATGGAATGCGTTTTGTACAATTTTATTTCGGGATGCCGATTGCGATGGTTTTTTTATGTATCGTGGTGCTCCCTATTTATTATCGTCTAAAAGTTTATACCGCATATGAATATCTTGAGAATCGTTTTGATCTGAAAACCAGGACTTTAACGGCAATTCTTTTCCTGGTTGGTCGAGGATTGGCGGCAGGGTTGACCATTTATGCGCCTTCGATTATTTTATCCGCCATCATGGATTGGCCACTCAATTGGACGATTTTTCTAATGGGTATCTTCGTGATTTTCTATACCGTATTGGGTGGAACAAAAGCAGTGAGCGTTACGCAAAAGCAACAAATGGTAGTCATTCTGACAGGGATGTTCATAGCGGCAGCAATTTTTGTTTTTCAATTACCAAAGGATATCAGCTTCAACGATGCGGTCAGCCTGGCTGGTAAAATGGGCAAACTCAACACCGTAGATTTTAATTTTACCTGGGATAATCGTTATAATTTCTGGACGGGGATGTTCGCCAGCGTCTTTTTGTTTTTGTCTTATTTCGGCACCGATCAATCACAAGTGCAGCGTTATTTGTCCGGTAAATCATTGACAGAGAGTCGGTTAGGATTATTATTTAATGGCATTTTTAAAGTGCCGATGCAATTCCTGATTTTATTTGTGGGCATTTTGGTATTTGTTTTTTTTCAATTTAATCGCCCGCCGATTCATTTTAATAATGCCAATGTTGAGAAAATAAAAAATACGGCTATTGAAAATCGATATAATGAACTGGATCAGCAGCACGCCACACTTTTTGCGCAGCAGCAAGTGGAAATGCGTCAACTGCTGGATGCCATAGAACAAAACAACGAAGTAGCTGTAAACCAGGCACAAACGCGTATAGAAACATTGCGAAGCCAAGATAAAGCCATCCGCGATGAAGTGAAAAGCCTCATCTCCCAGCAGCGACCTGAAGCAAAAACAAACGATACAGATTATGTTTTTCTCACATTTGTAATTAATTATCTTCCAGTGGGTATTGTGGGTTTACTCCTGGCGGTGATTTTCAGCGCGGCCTGGTCGTCCACCTCCTCTGAGTTGAGCGCTTTGGCGACAACGACGGTGGTGGATATGTATCGGCGCTCTTTTATGAAAGAAGCCACGGATCGGCATTATTTAAATGCTTCCAAATGGTTTACCGTGCTGTGGGGCGCACTGGCCTTGGGTTTTGCTTTGATCGCCGATTTATTTGAAAATTTGATACAAGCTGTAAATATTATTGGTTCTTTGTTTTATGGCACGATTCTCGGCATTTTTCTGGTCGCATTTTTTATGAAAAGAATCGGCGGTACGGCGGTTTTTATTGCAGCCATCATCAGCGAAGCGATCGTGGTAGCGCTCTATTTCCTTGAAAATATTGCCTTTTTATGGCTTATTCCGGTCGGTGTGGCAGCAGTGATGCTGTTTTCCTGGTTATTGGAAATGATGATCGGCAATAATAAACCAAGCGACCAGCAAGCCTTGTTAGATGCTTGATTCACCGCCTTTTGGGCCATAGAAAAATACCCAGGTTGCAAAATCTTCGGTAAAATCCTCAAACCGATGGTCTGCATACGCAGGCACGAATAAGAAATCGCTCGGCTCGAATGCAATGTATTGCCCATTACAGAAGAAAGTCCCTGTACCAGAGATAATTACATATATCTCATCGCGGTCATGTGGTGTTTGCTTATCTATTTTATTCGGGCGATATACTTCTACCGAGAGCGTACCATGCGAGAATAATTCTATAAATTCCTTGTTTGCGTGAGCGAGTGTTTGTAGGGCTTCGGTCGGGTTTATTTTAATCATAATTAATACAATTTTAATAAAATATTACATTGAATCTATCCTCTTTTTTATTACTTGCTTATCCGCTTGCGTTTTAGCTAAATCATAAGCTTTTTGGAAATTTATTTTTGCTTTATCGTTATTAATATTGGTATAAAGTTCACCTAATAACGTGTAATAATAATGATTATTTATCAATTGTAATTTTTCTGCTTCAATGATAGCTTCCTCTTTGCTGTTGGCTTTGGAAAGCGCGTAGGTGCGATTAAGCGCGGCAATAGGGGAGTATTCTATTTGTAATAATTTATTATATAATTGTAAAATATTTTCCCATTTTTCTTTTGTGTCCGATTTAATCGTATGCCAGTAAGCGATGCTCGCTTCTAAATGATATTTCGATAATTGAGTGCCTTGTGATGATTGATGTAAATAAAAAGCACCTTTTGTAATTAATTCCTGATTCCAAAGGCTTTCATCCTGATCTTGATATAATATTATTTCACCAGTATCATTTTTTCTTGCAGGAAAACGAGAAGCATGGAAACACATCAAAGCTAATAATGCTTTTACTGCTGGCTGATTCGTTTGTTCATTTTCAATAAGTAAATAAGCCAGCCGCATTGCTTCCTGACAAAGATCTTCACGCAATATACTATCTTGACTTTCAGAGTAATACCCTTCATTAAATAATAAATATAATGTCCTTAAAACGGTTTCTAAGCGCTGATTAATTTCATGTTCGGCAGGATATTCAATTTTTATATTTTCTGATTTTAATTTTTCTTTTGCTCTGAATAGCCTTTTATTAATCGTTTCTTTATTTGTTAAAAAAGCGTTTGCAATTTCATCGATTCCAAAACCGCATAAAATCCTCAAAGCCAAGCCGATCTGAGCTTCCGCAGGAATAATGGGATGGCAAATTGCAAATAACATTTGTAACTGACTATCTGTAATATTTTTATCAGATAAATCAATATCAAGTTCGTAAAGATCAGTGGAATTAAATTTTATTTCCGGAATAATTTTATTATGATAAACATGATGTCGATTGAAATAATTTTTTGCTTTATTCTTGGCAACGGTGTATAGCCAGGCGGTCGGATTGTCGGGGATTCCTTTATAGCTCCAGGTTTCAACGGCTAATAAAAAAGTATCGCTTGCAATATCTTCAGCAATTTCAATATGTTCGATACCGAAAACTTTACAAAGAACAGCCGTTATTTTACTAAATTCCGTTCTAAATAAATGTGGTATTAATACTGGTTGTTCCATTAATAAAGCCTTATTCTAAAAAACGTACGAAGTATGGCACATTTTTGAAATGCGCCATACCTACTTATTGATCATTTCCTTTTGCAATTTTTCTTACTTCCACGCTATTGCCTTCACCTTGTAAAACGGGGCAACCTTTTGCAAATTCAACCGCTTCCTCTATTGAATCAGCCTTCACAATAATAAATCCGCCGATGGTTTCTTTAATGTCCCCGAAAGGGCCATTTGTCACTACATTCTTATGCCTTACCACGCTTGCATCTTCGAAGGGCAAGCCAGTACCCGATACGAATTTGTTTTGCGCGGCAATCCCGCCGATCCAGTCCATAGTTTGTTTCATCCACACTTGCATTTGCTCCGGCGAAACCTGCGGTTTGGCATCTTCGTGCCGCATGATTAAAATGAATTCGTCCATTTTTTTAGGTTTAATTTTTATTAAAAATATCAAATTACAACTCCATGACAAACGAGTGGGAACAAATTGGACAGGATTGGAGAAATATTTTTCTTTTTGCTTTTGAAGTGGTTAACAATATTGGCTCAAAAGTTTATTTATAATATTTGCTTTATCAATAACTTCATTACTTTCAATATCATTTACTGATATTATTTTGGGCAATTCTTTATACAATTCGGGTAGGTTCAAAATTTCAACTATTTGTTCTTTTATCCATTTATTATAAGCTATCGGATACGTTTTATGTTTGATAAATAATGCTTGCAAGAATTTTGAAAAGCAACATATAATCTATCAAATGCTTGAAAATATAAACCTCTTTTATAAAAAATGGGACATGTTCTATATCATAAAGACAAGCATCCTTTGCCAATGTTAATCTTTGTGCTTGAAGTGCAGTATCATAATAAGGCAACCACATTGATTGTAGCTTTTTAAAATGCTCGCCAATATCTGTCAATGGTGTAGAATATAATATCCTATTTCCGATTTCAACCTCAAAAAAATCAACACTTCCGCCATCTTCCCATATTGCAGGCTCAAAAACACCCTCCATAATATCCAGATGTATTTGAGCAAATTTGTTGGAATTTTTATACTGATGTAAAATCGAGGCAGTATTTAAAAAGTGCTGCCAAATATTTTCTAATTCCAGAAGCGCTGTTTTATCTGTCGTTTGCGTAACCAATACAGCAATGTCAATATCACTTTCTGGTGTTGCTTTTCCTCGTGCAAGAGAATTTACTAATAAAATGGTATCAATATGTTGTTGCTGAAGAAAAAAATCTTTTACAACGACGGTTACTTGTCGATGTAATTCCGTTGGAAAAACTATTGCATTCATTATTAATAAAGCGCTGTTAGCACGCTTAATGCTAATTAAGTGGCAGTAAATGAATCTTTTTTAACTAAAATCAATAAACGACGACAACCCAATAAATACAAGCGCTCCCGCGATAAAGCCAAGAAAAGCGATCCAGGCGATATTACGGAGATACCAAATAAAATCTATTCGCTCCAATCCCATCGCAGCTACGCCTGCCGCCGAACCAATGATGAGCATACTGCCCCCCGTACCCGCAGAATAGGCTATAAAATGCCAAAGATTGGAATCAATTGGATTGGTGTACATTCCCATCGTGGCAGCCACCAACGGTACGTTGTCAACTACCGCTGAGAGTACCCCGATCAAAATAATCACAATATCCTCATTGGGAATAGCAGATTGCAATTGCTCCGCAAGTCGATGCAGGAAGCCCATCACCTGGTCGCCGTGCATCACGGCCATAGATTCCAGCGCGGAAATAGTGAGCAGAATGCCCAAAAAGAATAGGATACTCGACATTTCGATGCGCGAGAGCGCGTGCCGGGCGGAGTATTTTTCCTTGCGTTCTTCTGAGAAATCTTCTTCAGGATGAATATATTCCGACACCAGCCAGGTCAAGCCCAAGCCCAGCATCATACCGATATAAGGCGGGAGATGCGTGACCGATTTGAAAATAGGTACAAAAATCAAAGCGCCAAGACCCGTAGCCAGCATGATATTGCTACTCATCAAGCCATCTTTCTGCTGCGAACCATCTTCGTTCAATTTTCTAGGCGGCAGAAGCCCCCGAAATTCTTTCCGAAACATCACAATCAGCAAAGGAATTACCAGGCATATTACAGAAGGAATGAACAGACTTTCGATCAATTTCATCGTCGAAACCTTCTTGCCGATCCAAAGCATGGTGGTGGTCACATCACCAATGGGCGACCAGGCGCCGCCTGCATTGGCAGCAATGACAACCATACTGGCAAACCACAAACGATCATTGCGATCCGTCACAAGTCTGCGTATTAAGGAAATCATGACGATGGTAGTGGTCAAATTATCCAGCACAGCCGAAAGGAAAAATGCTAAAATGCAAACCAATACCAGCATTTTCCGCTTGCTGTTGGTGGTAATGCGATTGGTGATGACGGAAAATCCCTGATGGAGATCAACTAATTCCACGATGGTCATAGCTCCCATCAGAAAGATGAGGATTTCAGCAATTTTGCCGCAATGATGCAACAGTACATCCAGCAGTCCATCGGTATATTTCTCGCCCAGGACAGTATGGGAAATCAATTTGTCCTGATGGTCGATTACATCCAAATGCCCCAGCGCAACCAAGGCCCAGCAAATGGCGCCCATGAGCAGAGCGGGTACGGTTTTGTCTAATTTGAGCGGATGTTCAAAGGCGATCAGCAAATAGCCAATGATGAAACAGGCGACAACAACGGCTAGCATGGCGTTTAAGGTGTTTAGGTTAGCATTTTGTTCCCTAATAGGAGCGAAATGTAAGCAGCGTCTTTGGAAATTTTTCTAAAAGTCTGAATTAAATTTTACAAAATGAGAAATGCTCGAAATTACGCTGCCTCAAGCATTTAGCCTGAGATAGAAAACCGCTTGCCATGTCTTCCTAAGCGCCCTTTTTACAGAAAGTGTTCTAACAAAGAAGAGAGCGAATTTGCGCTATGCTTGCCGCTAAAGATATAATCGGAATCCTGATTTTATGTATCTGAAAATAAAGACCAGTTTTTGCTGAGATCATATCAATGAGAGCAGGGATTGCAAGATTTTCTTATGGGCGAATAATCTTTAGATGAGAAATTATAAATGTAAGATGCCAACTTTATAGTAAAAGATGTGATATTTTAATAAGATGCCCTATAATTATACTGAATTTTAAGTATTGAAATGTCAATTTATAGTGTAAGATGCCATTACAAGTGTAATCTGGCAAATTTTTCTTTGTAGATGCCATCTGATAAGTAAAAGTTGGCATCTGATAAAAATAAATTGACGGATAATTTTTATAAGTTGACGTCTAACAAAAATAAATAGGCAGCTTTGAGAACGAAGTTGGCAGCTATAACTATAAAATAGGCAGTTATCGCATCACGGTTGGCGATTGCAATGCTAAAATCAATCGTTTATTAGCATGAGATGGGATCAGGATTAAAAAAATTGCCTCATACTTTCTCTCCCAAGAACTCCAAAATCTCATCTACGTGCTGTCGGTTATTGGCTAAGCGAGGTACTTTATGCTGACCGCCGCCTTTACCTTTGGAGTGCAGCCAATTGCGGAAAGTGCCGTTGGGCACAGGGCGTAGGTGCAGGCGTTCGAGCGCGATGCTGCGATAACGCTTGGCTTCGTAGTCGGAGTTGACTTTTTGCAGTTTTTATCTAATAAATTGGTGAACGTTTCAATGCTTTAGGGCGCTTTATCAAATTCTACCAGCCACTCGTGGCTACCTTTTCCATTGCTTTTGAAATAAATCGGCGCGACGGTGTATTCGGTAGCGATAGCGTCGAGTTCGCTGGCAGGTTTCGGCTAATGCTTTGTCGGTGTTTTCCACCATTACTTCTTCACCGAAGGCGTTGACGAATTGCTTGATGCGCCCGGTGACGCGGATTTTGTAAGGATTCACAGAAGTGAATTGTACCGTGTCGCCTGGTGCGTAGCGCCACAAACCGGAGTTGGTGCTGATGACTAAGGCATAGTTTTTGCCGGGCTGCACTTCCCATAATGGAATGGCTTTTGGGAAATCCTTATCCCATTCTTCCATCGGTAAGAATTCATAATAAATGCCGTTTTCGAGTAGCAAGAGCATATCATCTTTAGAAAAATCGTCCTGCACAGCGAAATAACCTTCCGAGGCGTTGTAAATCTCTTGATAGCTCACCTCTGGCGAAGGAAAGAAGGCTTCAAACTGTTTTTTGTAAGGAGTAAAGCTTACGCCCCCGTGAATGTACACTTGGAAGTTCGGCCAAACTTCCAGCATATTGTTTTTGCCGGTGATTTCGAGGATGCGACGGAATAGCACGACCGTCCAGGTAGGCACGCCGCCGATCATTACTACGTTGGGCTCTTTCACACCAGCTTGGGCGAGGAGTTCCAATTTGGTTTCCCATTCCCCCAACAGTGCGGTTTTAAAATCGGGCATAAAAAATGGTCGCCCTACCAATGGCATATGCTGCATCATCACTGCGGATACGTCGCCAATCATGGTGCGTGGGTACGGCTCGAAGCGCGCCAGGCTGCCACCCATGAGCATACTTTTTAACTCAAATTGTCGAGCATCGGAGCGATTGTGGTAGAAGAGGGTCATCGTGTCCCAAGTGCCTTTGATATGGCATTCTTTGAGATTTTGCGTAGAAACAGGGATAAATTTACTTTTATCGCTCGTGGTGCCGGAAGATTTGGAAAACCAGCGCACCTGACCACCCCAAAGCACATCTTTTTCACCGTACATCATGCGTTGGATATAGGGTTTGAGGCTATCGTAATCTTGCACAGGGATGCGTTCGGCGAAGGTTTCCGGCGTTCGAATTGTTTTATAATCAAATTCCTTACCCCATTCGGTATGGCGGGAAGTTTCGATCAACTGCTTCAGCAAATTCCGTTGCACCTGGTGCGGATGCTCCATAAAGTGCTGGATATTCTTGTACCGTTGCCGATGATACCATTTAAAAAACTTGTTGATCAGTCTGCGCATATAGAAGGAGATTGGTAGTCTCATTGTAAAATGAAAATTGCATAGCATTTGTTTACCCAAACAAATCCGCAATAAAACTGGCTTTTCCCAAATTTAAGGAAATTTTGAACGATATTCAATACTGTTCTTTTGGATTATTGGAAGTCGGATCAGGGAAGTCAGGCAAACTGTAAACACATACGCGCACTTCCGGCTTCTTTATTCTGTCATCTGACTTCCAAAAAGAACATCTTTTGTTGAAAAATTAAAAACAATTTGTTGATAATTTTTGTCATTTTGTTTATGTTTGTAACGAAGATAAAAGTATTTTGCGGGGTTATTTTTGTTTTCCCAGAAACCGGAAAATGTAAAATATTAAATTTAAAATGTAAAAGTGAAGGATGGCAGACAATCTATTATCACAAGTAAGTTATACGGAAGAAAACATCAAATCGCTGGATTGGCGCGAACATATTCGGATGCGTCCGGGGATGTATATTGGCAAGCTGGGCGACGGCGCGTCGGCGGATGATGGGATTTATGTATTGATCAAAGAGGTGATTGACAACTCGATTGATGAGTACGTGATGGGGCACGGACGGCAGATCGATGTGATGGTGGAGGACGGCACGGTGACGGTGCGCGACTACGGGCGTGGGATTCCGCTGGGCAAGGTGGTGGAGTGCGTGAGCCAGATCAATACCGGTGGGAAGTACGATTCGAAGGCATTTAAGAAATCGGTGGGTCTGAATGGCGTGGGTACGAAGGCGGTGAATGCACTGTCGGAATACTTCAACGTGCAGGCGGTGCGCGACGGGCAGACCAAAATTGCAGAATTTGCCGGAGGTGAAATCACGAATGACGCCAAAATCAAAAATCCGATGAATCGAATGGCACGATTGTAACATTCCGACCGGATGTCGGTGTTTAAAAAATATCGCTTCCGACAGGAATACCTGGAAAATCAATTGTGGAATTATGCTTATTTGAATGCCGGATTGAAAATTAATTTCAATGGCACGATTATCCAGTCCAAGAATGGTTTGCTGGATTTACTGAGTCGCAAAACGCAGGCAGAGAGCTTACGCTACCCAATTATTCATTTGAAAAATGGGGATATTGAAGTGGCGATTTCGCACGGAAATCACTATGGGGAGCAGTATTATTCCTTTGTGAATGGGCAGCATACGACGCAGGGTGGCACGCATTTGAATGCCTTCAGGGATGGCGTGGTGGAGACGATGCAGAAATTTTTCAGCAAGAGTAATTTTGATCGCAAGGATATTCTGGCTTCGATTGTGGCGGCAGTAAGCATTCGCGTAGAAGAGCCACTGTTTGAATCGCAGACAAAAACGAAATTGGGCTCGACCGATATGGGACCGCAAGGGCCAACGATTCGGACGTATGTGGTGAATTTTTTGAAAGAGAAACTCGACAATTTTCTGCATAAAAATGAGGATGTTGCAAAAGCAATCGAGTCGCGTATCAAGCAATCGGAGCGGGAGCGCAAGGAAATTGCCGGCATTCGACAGTTAGCGAATCAGCGCGCAAAAAAGGCGAATTTGCATAATAAAAAGCTGCGCGATTGCCGAATTCATTTCAATGACAATGCGAAGAAAGTAGAAGAGGATTTGCGTAAAGCAACAACGATTTTCATTACCGAAGGCGATTCGGCGAGTGGTTCGATCACAAAAGCAAGAGACGTGCAAACCCAGGCGGTGTTTAGCTTGCGCGGTAAACCTTTGAATTGCTTTGGTTTGACGAAAAAAGTCGTGTATGAAAATGAGGAATTTAATCTTTTGCAACACGCTTTAAATATAGAAGATGGCTTGGATGAATTGCGCTATAATCGCGTGGTCGTGGCTACCGATGCCGATGTGGATGGGATGCATATTCGTTTGTTGTTGTTGACTTTCTTTTTGCAATTTTTTCCTGATTTGGTGCGGAATGGGCATTTGTATATCCTTGATACACCGTTATTTAGAGTGCGCGACAAGCAAAAGACGTTTTATTGCTACAGCGAAAAGGAGAAACAAGACGCGATTAAAAAGCTGAAAGGGAAGCCGGAAATCACGCGCTTCAAAGGCTTGGGCGAAATATCACCCGATGAATTTGGCGGTTTTATTGGCGAAAATATTCGGCTCGACCCAGTCGTTGTGAATGAAAATGCGGATTTGGATAAAATTTTGGCTTATTATATGGGCAAGAATACGCCTGATCGTCAGGACTTTATTATTGAGAACCTCAGATTTGAGTTGGATAAAGCAGAAGTTGAGGAAAAACCCGGAGTTAATAATCAAGAGTCGGAAATTGAAAAAGAGCAGGTTGTAGAAATTATATAAAGAAATTAAAAACTTTACAAAGTATTTGGGTTTCAAATGTCTGTATTTTATTTTAAAGCAAAGCTATGGAAACTATTACTGCTGTGCGGCTCATGGATGCTTTTCCCGATTTTACTGCCACCGGTTTTGATGTAAATCATTATAATAGTCGCTTTGTAAAAGCCAATTATTTGATCCACGCCTCGTCGAAAGAAATTTCTTTTCCTGAACATTGGGGGGCGCTCTCTATCAAAATGACATTTGGCGGCAAAGAATTTTACGAAGACGGATATTGCGTTTATGCAGTGGATGATGCTAATTATTTGGTTTTCAACGAAGGGAAATTATATTCTAGTTACATCCAATCAGATGAAGCAGTGGAATCATTGACCATTAGCTTTTCTCCAGAATTTGAATCAGAAGCAACGCGCATCTGGCAAGCCAAGCACAAAGACCTGTTAGATGAACCCTTCTTTTTTCGAGCAAATAAATTTCATTTTGCAGAGCAATTGTATACCCACAACCAATGCGTAACACCTATTGCGATAAAAATCAAATCCTTATCCAGAAATATTTGGAGAAATCAATTGCAAATCAGTGAATTATACTGTCAGCTTTACGAATCGATGCTTGATACGCAGAAAGATATTGTCATTCGTATCCAAAACTTGCAAGCAGAGAAAAAATCCACACGAACCGAATTGTATCGTCGCCTCAACAATGCTCGCGATTTTATACATTCTTGTTATGCAAAGCCCCTTACATTGGATGAAATTGCCCAAGTTGCTTGCTTATCACCTATTTATTTTCTAAGAGAATTCAAAAAAATGTTTGGCGTTCCTCCTTATAAATATCTGCAACAGCGCCGCATTCAAGAAGCTAAACGACTATTAGAAACTTCTTCCCTCAGTATTTCCAATATTTGCGCACTAGTTGGCTATGATGATCTAAGCTCCTTTGGAAAATTATTTAAAAAATATTATCTCCAATCGCCAGAACAATTCAGATTAACAAAAAAGTCAATTTTCACTTAATGCTTCTGACAATACTTGCCTTAATTTGAGTATTAATATTAACATAATACGAAATCACTCGTCTTGCTATGAAAACTGTCTATTTCGCCTTTTTGCTTCTGGCATCAAGTGTTGCGCTATCTGCACAAAACGCCACTCCGCCGCAGCTTCAAAAAGCAGATTCGCTTTACACTGCTGGTAATATGGAAGCTGCTTACAAACTTTATTCGAGCTATTTGAAAGACAACCAAGCGCTGCCCATTATGTATGCCCGAATGGGTTTTGCGTGCTACCGAATCGGTCAATTTGATGAAGCGATTCAGTATTTGCAACAAGGATTAGATAAAAATCCGGCTGCTACTTCCTTACCCACCTTTCAAGCTCGCATGGCGATGGCTTACGGCAGTAAGAAAGATAAAGCCAAAGCCTTGGAATGGTTAGAAAAAGCCCAACAATCAGGCTATTTTAATCTATTTGAAATGGACAACGAACCTGGCTTTGCCAATATCCGTAACGAACCAAAATTCCAAGAGATTTACAAGGCAGTTACTTTAAATGCCTACCCTTGCATGAGTGATTCTATGGCGCGTTCCTTCGATTTCTGGATTGGTGAATGGGAGGTATATGCAACAGGCACCAGCGTGCGCACGGGGTCAAGCCTCATTGAGCGATTCGCTGGCGGCTGTGGGATTTTGGAAAATTGGACTGCTTACAACAGTCCCTTTGGTGGTAAAAGTATCAATTACTACGAATCCACAACCGGCGATTGGCGACAGGTATGGGTTGGTTCTGGTAGGACGGGTGCTACATATTATGAAAAAGGAAAATATTATGATGATGCGCTGCGATTCACTTATAAACGAACCACCCAAAACGGTCAAGAAGTAACGGGCAATTTTATTTTTTACAACCTCGGGCCTAATCGCGTTCGCCAATACCAAGATCAATCTACCGATGGTGGCAAGACGCATACGGTTGTGTATGATTTTACTTATTTGCGTAAAGGCAGTGGAGAGAAACCGAATTAAACTATGCTTGAGATAAGACCCAATTGCGAAAACTGCGGTAAACCCTTGGCTTACAATGTAGAAGATGCGATGATTTGTTCTTTTGAATGCACCTTTTGTAAGGATTGTGTAGAAAATATTTTACATAATGTCTGCCCGAATTGCGGCGGCGGCTTTGCCCAGCGCCCTGTGCGACCCAAAGTGTATTTAGAAAAATATCCACCTGCGCAAGAACAAATTTATAAACCGATTGATTTAGAAGCGTTTCAAATACTTTTAGAACGTTTCCGTTTTAGAAAACCTGAAGAAAGATGATAACTAACACATTAACAAATTATTAGCAAAATATCTTTTGCTGCTTGTGTGAAAGTTATTATATTTATTAAATCATCACCCGAACTCAAATGCTTAAAACTTCGATCAAAAAAACATTGTCAGCATTAATTTTGCTGGCGTTTGCTGCCTGCCAACGGAATGAAACGCAATCAAATTGGGCATTTCCGGCTACACCTCGTCAATCTATCGAGGAGAATATTTTTGGAAAAACGGTCGCCGACCCTTACCGATGGTTAGAAAATTTGGAATCTGATTCTGTCCGGCAATGGGCAAAAGCGCAAGACGAGGTAACGAGGTCATTTTTGAATGGATTGCCTTTCAAAGCCCCTATTTCCAAGCGTTTGCAGGAGCTTAGTAATTTTGCAAATCCCGATGCGCCTGTGCCTGCCGGGGACAAATTATTTTATATGGAATCGCGCCCCGGATTGGATAATCCGGTTTTGGTTATTGAAAATAAAGACGGGTCTGATAGCAAAATTTTAATAGACCCGAATCAAATCGGTGAAAAAGGCTCGATTTCCATTCGCAATTTCGCACCCAGTCCCGACGGGCGATATGTAGCTTATCTTTTAAATAAAAGTGGTTCGCGTTATAGCGATTGTTACATTCGAGTAATAGAAACCGGACAAGATTTACCTGATGTGCTACCAGCAGCAGCCTTGAGTCGTTACCCTTGGGCAAAGGATGCTTCCGCTTTATTATATCAAACTTTTGAAACCATTAATCGCACAGATGAATCTTTCGTACCCAGAGACAGGATTTTAAAATGGCATAAACTTGGCACACCAACTGAATCTGATCAGATTATTTATGGACCTATAACAGAGCATCGCTTGTCAGGACAGATTAGTAATGACAGCGAAAATATTATTATTACCATTGGTTCACAAAATCATGATATTTATTTAAAATCTATTAAAGATGGTCAAACACCGCCCCAATTACTACTCGCAGGCTTGAAGCAAAACACTTTTTTTAACTATTTGGGTAATGATGGCGTCACTTATTACTTTCATACGAACCAAGATGCTATCAATGGCAAAATTATTAAAGTTAATATAAGTAATAATAGCAAAGCCGATATTACAACGATCATTCCTGATAATGAATCTGTTATACGCCATGCTTTTTTGACCAAGGATTTTTTTGTAATAGAATATTTGAAGGATTGTCTTTCTTCGGTCGCTATTTTTGACAAAAATGGCAATGCCAAGCATCAAATAGATACGCCGATTGGCTTGGTTTGGAACAATTATACGACCTCCTGGCAAGAAGGGTTCACTGCCGACCGCCAAGATAACATCACTTTTTTCAAGAATTTAGGCTTGACCTCTGGTGGCTCCGTTTATCAAATCGAAGCAGAAACTGGCAAAATGAGCATTTTTAAAAGGTCAGGTACGTCGTTTCAAATAGACCAATACGAAACCAAAGTCGTTTATTACATGAACTCATCGGGGCAAAAAGTACCGATGTTTCTTACGCATAAAAAAGGCTTGAAACCAAATGGTAAAAACCCATTGCTACTATTTGTTTATGGCGCAAATGGATTTACGGCTATCCCCTTTATCAATGAAAAATACGCGGCTTTTCTGGAGATGGGTGGCATTCATGCCATGCCTAATATTCGAGGCGGCGGTGGCTTAGGGGACGAATGGTACAAGCAAGGTATCAAGGAAAACAAACCCAATGGTATTCAAGATGCCCTGGATGCAGCGCAGTGGCTAATAGATAATCATTATACATCATCTGAAAAAATGGTGGTTGAAGGGAATAGCGCAGGGACAGTGATTGCGGCAGGTGCGGTGCTTAAAAAACCAGCATTATTTGGTGCTGCTATTCTAGAAGTGCCACTGGGTGATATGATTCGGCACACCCGATTTATTGGTGGTGCGGGTTGGATTGATGAATTTGGCAATCCGGAAGTGCAATCAGAGTTTGAAGCATTATATACTTATTCACCGTATCATCATATTAAAAATAATCAAAAACATCCGCCGATTTTAATTGCGCCCGGAGCGCAGGATTTTATTGCTCCGCCTTTACATGGATATAAATTAGCAGCAGCTTTTCAGCACGCGTATCAAAATAGTAAAAATGCCTCCCCTGCGCTGCTGCGCGTCAACTGGGGCGGCGACCACGCGGGCGGCACGGCGCAATTACGCTCGGAAGAAAGGATTGATGAATTGGTTTTTCTGGCACATTTTTTAAAAATAGATATCAAAGCATTACAATAAAATGATAATAACATGATTCGAGTTATCATTACAATTTTATTTTCAGGATATTATTTATATCTATCCGCTCAAACCACTACGATACAATACCTGGGTAACGAAGGTGTATTTATTTATAATGATAAAGTCAAAATATTAATTGACCCGCTTTATAAGGAAGATTTTGATTCTTATCAATTAGTGAGTACGGAAGCGCAATTACAAATTCGTAAAGCACAAGGCATTTACAAAGATGTTGATTTTCTGCTGATTACGCATCATCACCGCGAACACTTTGATGAAGCCATGATATTAGAGCATTTAAAAAATAATACAAAATGTACATTCATTGCTTCTACACAGGCTGTTGAATTATTAAAAAAGCATAATAACTGGCAAGCAAATTTCTCCGACAGAATAATAGCACTTCAACCCGAAATGAATAAGGAAATCAAAACCCTTGATTTTCCTGGGCTGAAACTCTCGGCAATGTGGATACGGCACGGTTATGAACGAAATTTTGGGGTTATTAATTTGACTTATTTACTGGAATTAAATGGTAAAAAACTTGCGCATTTTGGGGATACGGAGCTTGTGGCTGAACATTTTCAAGCCTTTCGACTCTGGGAAAAGAAAATTGATGTTGCCTTGATGCCATTTTGGTTTATTAATAATGAAAATAATATCAAGATTGTACAGCAAGTGATCGCACCTAAACAATCAGTAGGTATTCATATTACTAAAGATTATGATAAATGGGTGAAGAAAGTAGCAGAACTGATGCCTAAAGCAATCATTTTTAAATCCCCTTCTGATAAAATTACATTTTAATATAATAAAAAAAACTTTATGCCATATCCATTACTCAATCGTAGGTCTTTTTTTAATTATATTGGCTCTTTATTTGTTACTAAGTATTTATTTAGTAAATTAAATATTTTTAAAGAAAAGCCGTCAAGACCGAATGTAATCTTCATCTTGGCAGACGATCTTGGCTGGGCAGACTTAAGTTGCTATGGCAGAATGGATTACGAAACTCCTAATCTGGATTGGTTGGCAAAACATGGCACTCGTTTTACGAATGCGTATGCTGCTTCTTGCGTGTGTACGCCTACACGTTGCGCCTTTATTACAGGCAGGTACCCTTCGCGGACGCCCGTAGGACTGGAAGAACCGCTCAACTGGCACAAAAATATTGGTGACGCTGTAGGACTTGATCCTGCTATGCCGACTATTGCATCTTTATTAAAAGAAAATAATTATTATACGATTTTGATAGGTAAATGGCATTTGGGTTATTTACCTAAACATAGCCCTATTAAAAGCGGTTATGAAGATTTTTTTGGTATCATGAGTGGTGGCGTGGATTATTTTACACATAAAGATGCGCTGGGCGAGCCTGATCTCTTTGAAGATGAAGTACCGGTGGAAAAAAATGGGTATATCACCGATTTAATTACAAATCGAGCTATTGAGTTTATTAATGGAAACCATGATAAACCATTTTTTATGAATCTGAATTATACCGCGCCGCATTGGCCCTGGGAAGGTCCAAATGATGTAGAAAAAAGTAAACAAATTAAAAATTTTTTAACGGATGGCGGCTCGGCTCAGGCGTATAGTGAAATGGTGCGCTCGATGGATGCAGGTATCGGCAAAGTAATACAAGCACTAAAGAATAATAAGCTACTAAATAATACCCTTATCATATTTACCAGCGATAATGGCGGCGAGCGATTTTCGCATAATTGGCCCTTTTCCGGTCAAAAATGGGATTTATTGGAAGGCGGACTCCGCGTGCCTGCTATTGTTTATTGGAAAGGCATTGTTCCTGAAGGAAAAATCACGGATCAGGCAGCTATTACAATGGATTGGACGGCGACCATCCTGGCGGCTGCGCAAACACAAGCAGATAGCAGATATCCTTTGGATGGCGAAAATTTGATGCCGGTTATTACAGGTGAAAGAAATATTTATGATCGTTCTTTTTTTTGGCGAATGCGCGATCAAGAAGCAGTAAGATTTGGTAAATGGAAATATTATAAAAAGCAGGAAAAATTAAAAGATTGTACGCAGGAACATGAACATTTATTTGATCTTTCTTTTGATGAGCGCGAGCAAAGCGATTTTAAAGATGAACAACCGAATACATTACATCAATTAAAAGAAGCTTATCATAAATGGAATGCCGGGATGCTTCCTTATGATTAATTAGCGCAGCATAGCTGTATAAAGGACTTTCAAAGAAAAGATTTTAAATATATTTCAAAATATTATGCAAAAAAATGAGATGCCTTATCATAATTTTTATATTTCTATCTTTTCCTTTATTTATTATGGGACAAACCTATATTGATTTTCTAAACAAAGGAAATTATGATATAGGCTATCGTTCTGTTATTTACAAGGATTATACAAGACCTTATCATCATGCAATGGCTCAAGTTGAGCTTGGTGTATTCAATTTTCGCCCTGTTCAAGTGAATATCTGGTATCCGGCAAGACTAGGTAAGGATGCTTCAAAAATGAAAGTAAGTGAATATATTGCCGTTCGTAGCGATTTTGAAAAAAAGCTATCGAGTTGGATATCAGAAGAAAAGCAACAAGTAATTAATACCTATAAAGAAAATTTAATTGCCGGAGGGCTTGTTAAAGAGAAAGCAGAAGAAATTATAAATGCTTCTACAAATTGTACCCTCGATGCAAAAGCACTCGAAGACGCTTTTCCACTTATTATTTTCAGCCCAAGTATGTTGGGTCACAGCGTATCAAATACAAAATTATGCGAATTTCTGGCAAGTCACGGCTATATCGTAGCAGCTACCACTTCGCATGGTATATCGCGTACGCAAATGACGACTGATATTACAGACCTTGAAACACAAGCTAAAGATATAGAGTTAGTTATTAATCGTTTATTAGAAAGTGATTTTAATATTAATAAAATTGGCTTACTAGGACATAGTTGGGGAGGCATGGCAGCTATTTTGGTGGCATCACGTAATATAAATGTATCGGCGGTAGCGAGTTTGGACGGTTCTGAAGAAGTATGGCAGGATTTGTTATTTAATGCGCCACATTTTGAAGTAACTAATTTTCAAACGCCCTATTTACGGCTGTCTCGACAAGAATCTTTTGGCTTTTTTCCTACCTTGGAATATGCGGATAAAGTGTTTATAAAATTCCCAGAGGACGATATTCAACATTTTGATTTTGTGTCGGGCATTACATTAGATGCTTCAAAAGAAAGGTTTTATAATGTAGTTTGTAATATTGTACTTGATTTTTTTGATGCTTATTTAAACCCAGCCTCTAAACCAACTATTCAATCCATTACTTCTCCGCTTTTGCAAAAATATAATAAGCAAACCTCCAAAATCGAAACGTCGGCAGCTATAAAGGATTTTCCCACAGAATCAGAATTAGTCAACCTTATAATAAGCGGTAAAATAGATAACGTGATTCAACTAATTCAAACAGAAAAATCTCGAAATAGTAATCTTTTAACCGAGCGATATTTAATAAGAATCGGAGAACTTTTATTATGGAGTGGTAAAAATCCCAAAGAAAGCGAGGCAATTTTTAAACTCGTTTTACAATATTACCCTCAGTCGGCTTTGGCTTATGAGATGTTGGGGCATATTTATAGTTGGTTATATCAAAATAATGAAAAAGCCCTTGAATATTATCGGATTGGAAACAAAATTGACCCTAATAATATGCATATTATTGAGAATATGAATTCCATTAAAAAATAGAGGTATGAAAAAAATATTATACTTATTGTTCATTTTGTTTATACAAATGAATGATTTGTTTTCTCAACAAATTGCATTACTACCCATTCCAGAATTTAAAATAATTGGTAATGGACCAGATACTTTATTACTGATCCCTTGTATGTCGTGCCGATGGAATGAATGGGAACGATTTATGAATAATAACCAAGCACGCTATACGATGTATGCAATTACAGTGCCGGGCTACGGCGGTACACCAACGCCTGATCTTCCACTCAATACGGATCAATCCTTATGGCGTAATAATTTATTACAAGCTTTATCCAATTTTATAAATGAACAAAAAATCAAAAATGCTACGGCAGTAGGGCATTCCTGGGGAACGATGATTGCTATTCAATTAGCAGCGCGGCGACCCGATGTGATACATCGTGTAATAACTGTGGATGGCAGTATCGAAAGTGACTCTTGGGCACCCAAAACCAAGCAAGAAAGGCTGACCCAAGCCAATAATATAATCACAAATTGGGAAGAAAAGCTGAAAGATGCAGAGCAATGGCGACAGTTTAACATGGTAGGCTTACCGCAACAGGATTCTATTGATAGAAGGTACGCTGAGGCTGCGTTATTGCTTCATGGGAGTTTTATGGCGACTTCTCGCACTGCATTATTACAATATTGGCGGGAAAACATATTAATTGATTTAACATCAGACTTAAAGAGAGTAAAAGTACCCATTCTTGATATTCAATGTTTTACAGGGCAAGCGCAAGACCAACAAAAAGAAACCTATCTAAAAACTTTGCAGGATATAGGTAATCCCAGCAATGTAAAAACGATTTTTTTCTATGATACAAGGCATTTTGTAATGTTTCATCGACCCTTAGAGTTGGAAAATAGGATGAATAATTTTATAAAAGGCAAACCAGTACAGGATTTTATACCTTCAGAAATAAAACAATAACAGCATTTCCTGTCTTTTTGTCGCAATTCGACTTACAAAGTTTGTTTTTTCCATAGATTTGACATTTTATAGCCAATGGCATAAAAATTGACCATTACAAGACAGTGTTGGTAAATTAAATTTACTGACAACTTGACATTCTTGCAAAGGTTGAATAAATTTCACCTATTGTAAAGTGTTAGCGACTGTAAAACTCTGGAAAACAAGCGTATGTTCGAAGAATATTATATGCATTCAAGATTTGAAGATGATGGAGACTTCCTGCCTTTGATTTCGATTGACGAAGACGACGAGACGCAGAGCGATGAAGTTTTTCCTGAAACGATGCCTGTATTGGCGCTCAAAAATACAGTGCTATTCCCCGGTATTGTCATTCCCATTACCGTCGGACGAGATAAATCCATCAAGGCGATCAACCGCGCTTATAATCATGGTCGGCTGATTGCCGTTTTGTCACAACGCGATAGCAATGTGGAAGAGCCGAATTTGGAAGATTTGTACAAGATCGGTACGGTGGCGCGCATCCTGAAAATCCTGAAAATGCCTGATGGCACTACGACTGCCATTATTCAGGGGCGACGTCGGTTTATGCTGTCGCAATTAATACGCGAGCGGCCTTATATGGAGGGGCGCGTCGAGATTTTGAGTTATAAATATCCCGAGGATAAGCTTGAATTTGAAGCGATTACCTCATCCATCCTTGATTTAGCCCGCGATATTATTGAGCTTTCGCCAAATATCCCGCAGGAAGCGATGGTCATGCTGCGCAATATCAACAACAGCAGCTTTTTATTGAATTTTATTTCCTCCACTTTGGGATCAAAATAAATATCAAGCAACAAATACTGGAAATCAATGACTTGCGTGAAAAAGCAAATTTTATTTTGCAACAAATGCACAGCGAGTTGCAATTGCTTGAACTGAAAGACCAGATTGAAAACAAAGTACGTGGCGATCTTGAAAAGCAACAGCGCGATTATTTCCTCAATCAGCAGTTGAAGACGATTCAGGAAGAATTAGGGCAAGACCCTCAGGAAGAGGAAATTAGAACGATGGAAGCCCGAGCCAAGAAGAAAAAATGGGCAAAAGAAGCCAAAACTGTTTTTGAAAAAGAGATCGCCAAGTTGCGCAGGATGAATCCGCAGGTGGCAGAGTATGGGATTCAAATGAACTATCTCGAACTATTCCTGGAACTGCCCTGGGACGAAGTCACCAAAGATAATTTCGATCTGAAACGCGTGAAAACAGTGCTGGATCAGGATCATTTTGGTTTGGAAAAAGTCAAAGAACGCATTCTGGAACACTTGGCGGTATTGAAATTGAAAGGCGATATGAAAGCGCCGATTCTGTGTTTGGTAGGCCCTCCGGGCGTTGGTAAAACTTCTCTTGGAAAGTCCGTTGCTAAAGCTTTGAACGCAAATTTGTCAGAATGTCACTCGGTGGCCTGCACGATGAGTCGGAGATTCGCGGTCACCGCAAAACCTATATTGGCGCGATGCCTGGGCGGATTATTCAGTCCTTGCGCAAAGCAGGAGCGTCGAATCCAGTGTTTATTTTGGATGAAATTGACAAAGTTGGCAAGGATTTTCGGGGTGACCCTTCTTCAGCGTTGCTGGAAGTGCTTGATCCTGAGCAAAATTCAACTTTCCACGATAATTATCTCGAGGTAGAGTATGATCTTTCCAAAGTGTTGTTTATCGCTACGGCCAATTCTTTGAGTACTATTCAACCCGCATTGCTGGATCGTATGGAAATCATTGACATTAGTGGCTATTCTTTGGAAGAGAAAGTGGAAATTGCGAAACGGCATTTGATTCCGAAGGAATTGGAATCGCATGGTCTGAAATCCAAGCACGTCAAGCTAAAGCCGGAAGTTATTAGCAAAATCATTCAAGAATACACGCGGGAGTCGGGCGTGCGCTCGCTCAACCGCGAGATTGCAGGCGTGATGCGCTACGTTGCCAAAAGCGTGGCGATGGAAGAAGAATACAATGTGACAATAAAGCCAGAAGAATTGCCTGGTATTCTTGGCCCAACGCGCTACAGCCGCGATATGTACAAGGAAGAACCAACGCCAGGCGTGGCGGTAGGTTTGGCGTGGACGGAAGTCGGTGGCGAAATCCTTTTTGTAGAATGTAGTCTCAGTAAAGGCAAAGGCGGCTTGACCCTGACCGGGAATTTGGGTGAAGTGATGAAAGAATCTGCCAGCACGGCACTTAGTTTGATCAAAGCTCGGAGCGAAGATTTGAATATTTCATCAGAATGCTTTGAAAATTATAATATCCACTTGCACGTGCCGGAAGGCGCGATTCCAAAGGACGGGCCCTCGGCAGGTATTACTATGCTTACGGCGCTGACTTCTGCCCTCACAAAGCGGCCGGTAAAGCCCTTCTTAGCTATGACGGGTGAGATCACGCTACGCGGGAAAGTATTGCCAGTCGGCGGCATCAAAGAAAAAATCCTTGCCGCCAAGCGCGCCGGTATGAAGGAAATCGTGCTTTGTAAAGAGAATCAAAAGCATATCGCCGAAATCAAAGCAGATTATATCAAAGGCTTGCAATTTCATTATGTGAGTCGAATGGAAGATGTACTGGAAGCGGCGTTGAATTAAGAATAATTCGTAGGACAGATAGTTGATCGTCCTACGAATTATTTCTTCTTTGGCTGGCGTTTAGGATTGTAAATCCAATGACTTCGGCGTTTTCATCATATCGGATAATGATTTCATTATCCGTCATTTCTGAGCTTTCCGCATGATTAGGTTTCTTAAAATGTAAATAAAGAGTATCTGCTTCACTATCATAATTTGCCCACACGTTCTTATATTTAAGGAAATAAGGCAAAACGGTATTTAGTTCTTTAGTAATTAAGGCTTCCATATAACTCCTTATTTTGTAGTGTTTTTATTTTGTTTGATAGATAAGCAGTAATTACAAATCCATCATTTTCATTTATTGCTCTATAAATAAGAACAAGAAATTTATCACTAAGTTCCAATTCATAACTCAAGGCAATCAAACCTTCATTGTGATAGCATTAGTGTGGTGAAATCCTTTAATGAAGCGCTTGCGGGCGAGAATGTGCTGCCGGATTTTACATTGTTATTAAGCAAATTTAAATAAAATATAAAGATTAGGCAAAAATTTGATACACCAATAAACTACTCAAATACGCCAATGCACTCATAAAAGTAAACTGAATAATCGGCCATTTCCAGCTATTGGTTTCGCGTTTGACTACCGCCAGGGTGCTCATACATTGCATTGCAAATACGTAGAACACCAATAAAGACAGGGCTGTCGCCAGTGTATAAACAGGTTTACCTGTGGCAGGATTGCGTTCTTTTGCCATGCGCTCACGGATTGAAAATTCATCATCCACACTACCAATGCTATAAATCGTCGCCATTGTACCTACAAAAACTTCACGGGCTGCAAAAGATGTAATCAAGGCAATTCCTATTTTCCAATCAAATCCAAGCGGTTTGATGGCTGGTTCGATCGCTTTTCCTAAGATGCCTGCGTAAGAAGCTTCAATTTTTTGAGCGGCGATTAAATCTTGTGTAGCGGTATCGTCTAATTCTTGTTCCAGAGCGGTGGCTTTCGCAGTTGCTTCTGCTTTTTCCATTTGACCAGGAGGCGCGAAGCTCGACAAAGCCCAGAGTATAATAGAAATAACGATAATAATTTTTCCGGCTTCGATGACGAAAGATTTTACTTTTTCCCAAACGGTCAAGCCGACATTCCGCATCATCGGAGCGCGATATTCGGGCAATTCGAGCATTAAAAAGCTATGTTCTTTACTCTTGAGGATATATTTGAATATGAATGCTGATAATAAAACACCAATAATTCCTAATAAATATAAGCCCATCATCGCTAATCCTTGACCCCAGCCGCCCAACGCTTCTGCCGGCACAACAAAGCCAACCAGTACAATATAAACAGGAATCCTTGCGGAACAACTAATCATCGGTGTGACCATGATGGTGATAAGTCTTTCTTTCCAATTGCCAATGGTACGGGTACTCATGATCGCCGGAATTGCACAAGCGCCGCCGGATATGAGTGCGACCACGCTTCGCCCATTCATACCAAAAAATTGCATAATATGATCAAAAATGAAAGCTGCTCTGGCCATATAGCCCACCTCTTCGAGTAAAGAAATGAGCAAAAATAGAATCGCAATTTGAGGAATAAAGACCAAAACACCCCCTAAACCTGCCAGAATGCCATCCGCAATCAAACTTGAGAGCCAACCCGAACCAAGCACATATTTTACCCAACCGCCTGCTTCTGTGAAAATGCTTTCGATCCAGTCCATCGGATAAGTGGCCCAAGCAAAAATCGCTTGAAAAACGAAGACCATTAACCCAATAAAAATAAGCGGCCCAGCTACTCGATGCGTTAATATAGCATCCATTTTTCCAGTAAGGGATGGCTTAGATTGCTTTGCTTTTTTGAAAGCCTTGCGTACGATTGGGGTGAAAGTATCGAAGCGGATCATGGTTTCTTCCACTTGCTGTTGCAGGCTCACGAACTTATTTTTATTAAGAATTTCCTCTATTGTTTCTTGCTGCATTTCGTGTAAAAACGGCAAGCGTTTATAATGATGCGCGATCAAAATCGCTTGAAACGCAGTATTTACGGGGACAATCTCGCTTATTTTACTCGCTATTTGCTGTTCATCTTTTGACAGCGGATAGAATGTAGTTTTTGTAATTTCTTTTTTGGACGTTGTCAACAAAACGGTTTGCATTTCGCGCTTGAGCGCCTCTATGCCATGCCCAGTGCGGCCACTGATTTCCACAACAGGCACTTCCAATTGAGTAGCCAAATAATCCGTATCTATTTCCAAGCCTTCTTTTTCTGCCTGATCGGCCATGTTCAATGCCAGGATAGTTGGCAGCCCCAAATCTTTTATCTGAGTAAAAAGCAGTAAGTGTTTTTCCAAACGATTGACATCCGCGACATAAACAACCGCATCGGGATAATTTGGATCATTAGGATTGATAAAGGTCTGTAATACAATACGTTCGTCTTGCGAGGTAGGATAAAGACTATAAGTACCAGGGAAATCAATAAGCATGACTTCGTCTTGCCCTTCTGAAAGGCGTATTTTTCCAAGCTTTTTCAACGGTGACACCAGGGAAATTGCCGATTTTTTGTCGAAGTCCGGTTAGCTTATTGAAAACAGTGGACTTTCCAGAGTTAGGATTTCCTACTACGGCGAATACAAATGGATGCTGTTGTTTCTTCGAATTTTGCGCACTCACTTGAGAAGAATACATTGCACTTCCTGCTTTCGCAAAGCCAAATAATTATTATCAACCTTGATCACAACGCCTCCGCCGAAAGGGGCTTCGCGTACGATTTCCACCTGGCTGCCAGGTAGCACTCCCATCGTCAGGAGTTTGCTGCCTAGCTGGTCGTCCGAAAATTGTGCAACTGTACCTGATTTACCAGGTTTCAGCACATTTTTAAAAGGATTGGTTGTGAGAATTGCGACCACTATGTTTATTTTGATTAAATCTAAATAGATATACAAATTTAACAGCAAATTAGATTGCTTGTTGCTTCTGTTCATTGATAAATATCACTGACTATCAAAATATACCCATTTTTAACAAATTTAATACCTAATTTTAGGTATATATCTTGATTTAGAAGCCTTGCAAATATATTTTATTCGCTTCAGGCTTTATAGTATTTTCGATGACGAGTATCAAAAAACAAGACGAATGCAAGTTTTTTCATTTGAAATAAAATCGGAATTGAATGCGAATCCGACACAAGTCTGGCAGGATATTTTTAATATGAAAGCGGTGAATCGAGAGCTGTCGCCTTATGCTCGTATGACTTATCCCAAGGATATTGACTGGTCTAAGTCATTGGAAACCAAGCAAGTATTATTCAGTAGTTGGATTTTATTATTTGGCTTTATCCCAGTGGATCAACATTTTTTGCGCTTTGAGGAAATCAATCCTGGTCAGGGTTTTCACGAATATTCTTATTCTATCATGCATCATTTTTGGCGTCACAAGCGCAATTTGGAAGAAAAAGAAGGAAAAACGATTTTGAAAGATGTGGTAGAATTTGCGCCACAGGCTGCACTTCTTGGGCCGATACTTCGGGAATTATATAAATTAGTTTTTCGCAAACGGCATCAATATTTGCGAAAAAAATATAGCTAATTCAGATTGCAATTCAATTCGCCTCCTTGAGCGGTAAATGCCAAAGCGCTATCCAAAGAATACGCCCGACGTAAATAATTGCCGGTAATCTCTGCCAGCTTGCGCGTCTGACAAGTCTTCATTGGCACACGGACAAACGAATAAGGATGCTCCACATGAGTGAAAAGTAAATAAACAATCCAATGACCATTTTTGAGCATAATTTCGTGTTCCACAATGCTTAAATGCTGCTTATCAAGTACCGCAAATGTTGACAAATCGGCGACTTGCTCTTGTGTATATTGCTCTTCTATGAATTGGCTTATCAGGTCGCTATAATCCTTTTTTCTATTCACATTGTCCATCGTCTCTTTCTTTTTTGAGAGGACAAAATTAAATACGAAAAGTTTATTTGGACTAATTTAAGATAATGGACTTGAAATAATTTTCTTTCCTGTTTAAAATTTATATCGGAATTAAAAAACATTTTTTAAAAGATGTTTGTGAAATTATTGTATAAATATCTAAATTCGTAGAATAAAATATTGATAATCAAAAACAAAACGAAATGAGTACTAACAAAATTCTTCTTGCTGGCGTCGTCGGCGGTGTAGCTTTTTTCCTACTAGGCTTTTTATTCTACGGCTTATTGTTGATGGATTTTATGAAGTCGAACGCTGGTGAAATGGGCGCATTGATGAAAGAACCTCCTACTTGGTGGGCTTTGATCTTAGGCAATCTTGCATGGGGACTTTTAATAGCCGTCATTTTTGGTCGTTGGGCAAACATCTCTACTTTTATGACGGGGCTTAAAGCAGGTGCAATCATTGGGCTTCTGGCTACTTTAAGCTGGGATCTGACTATGTTTGGCACTATGAATGGCATGAATCTTACCGGAGTGATCGTAGATGTACTTGTCGGTACGGCTATGACTGCAGTGACAGGTGGTGTGGTCGGCTGGATGCTCGGAAGAGGTGCTAAAGGATAAACAAAAAAGGGGGCTTCAAAGCCCCCAATCTATCTTTGCTCAAGCCAGATGTGCGCGCGTCATCCATGCCATTTTTTCATGGGCTTCCATCAATCCGACCAGGAAATCATTTGTCCCCGCATCGTTATGTTCATTCATCACAATTTCTGAATCGTGGCGCAAGAATTGAATAATTGCTTCTTGATCTAATAACAGGTTTTCCAACATTTTCTGCGCATCGCCATTCAAATGCCCTGTTTCCTCCAACCGCGCATTTTTTCTAAAGGCTTCCATCGACCCCGGAGTAAAAAAACCTAAAGCGCGAATTCGCTCGGCGATTTCATCAATAAATCCGGCTACTTCGGTGTATTGCGCTTCAAAAAATTCGTGCAAAGGCTTGAAGTGAACGCCCATTACATTCCAATGATAATTGCGCAATTTGACATATAAAATATGCTCATCGGAAAGTAATATTTCCAGAATATTTGCAACTGCCTGACGGTCAGCCTTTTCTATGCCGATATTTACGCTTGACTTCTCTTGTATTACCGTGTCGGTTTTCATCTTATTAAAGTTTTATTCTAGTTTATAACGATTAAAAAGGGCAGTAAGTTTAATTATTTTGTACCAATATCATTGGAATTAGCTTATAAAGAGCAACCACAACTGCGTCGTGAAAAAACAAATAATCAAGCCCAAAACAATCGGTAAAAAAGTAGAAATCAGCGTCCATTTGGCGCTTTTGGTTTCTTTGTAAATCGTGTAAATGGTTGTCGAACAAGGATTATGTAATAAACTAAATAACATCAGATTCACGCCTGTCAATAATGTCCAGCCGCCGCCGCGCAGCACGTTTTCTGTATCAGCAATGGAATCCAATTCAAACATCACGCCGGCCCCTTCGCCCACGCCGCTTGCGCCTGTACTTAGTACAGTTAGCATTAAAATAGTCGGAATAACGATTTCATTTGCTGGAATTGCAATAATATAAGCCAATAAAATCACGCCATTTAATCCAAATAAAAAGGCGAAAGAATTAGTATTTTGAATAAAATGCTCCGCCAAACTCAATTCTCCAATGTGAATATTGGCGACCAACCAAATGACAATCCCTGCCGGAATCGCAAAAACAATCGCTCTCCAAAGAACAAAGATTGTCCGGTCAATCAAGGAAGTGTACAAGGCTTGCCAGATACGCGGCGGCCGGTAGGGTGGGAGTTCCAAACTAAAGGCAGATGCTTCTCCCCGCAGTACGGTTTTGCTCAATCCCCAGGAAACTGCAAGACTAAACAAAATCCCCAAGACCGCAATGCCTACTACGGCTCCAGCCGAAACCAATCCTGCCCAAAAAGCAGGCACCGCACCACCGATAAAAATAGTGGCAATCAAGATTTGCGTAGGCCAGCGCCCATTACATAATGAAAAATTATTGGTGATGATCGCGATCAAACGCTCGCGCGGGCTGTCAATTACTCTCGTGGCCACTACGCCCGCTGCATTGCAACCAAAACCCATTGTCATTGTCAATGCTTGTTTACCATGCGCGCCAGCTTTTCGGAACAAATTATCCATATTAAAAGCTACTCTCGGCAGGTAGCCAAAATCTTCTAACAAAGTAAATAATGGAAAGAAAATTGCCATCGGCGGCAGCATCACCGCTATGACCCAAGCCATCGAAAGATAAGCACCGTCGATCAGAACACCGTCGAGCCACCAAGGCATTCCAATAGCCGCAGCGCCACTTTTTAATAATGGATGAACCGTGTCCAATAATAAATTTGCCAATAAGCCTGAGGGGATATTCGCTCCAGAAACCGTAATCCAAAATACGAGTGCCAATAACAAAAACATGATCGGAAAGCCCAACCAACGGCTCGTTAGGATTTTATCAAGCTTTATATCAAAATTATTTGCAGATTTTTCTCCTTTGATACTGACCGTTTTACGAGCGATTTTAGAAGCATCCTCATAAATAGATTCGATCACCGTATCATGAAAATTAACACCCAAATCCCAGCGTAAAGTATTCGCCAAGGATAAGATGTCTTCTTTATGTTGTTCTTTCTTTTCCATCTTCTTAATTTTAAGATTGTAACTCCACAATTCCTTCGCGTAGGCTACCCAATTCTCCATTTTGAATAGCATCGATAATGCTTTGATCACCTTCTAACAAGCGCAACGCTACCCATTTGACGTTCGGCAAATCGGGAAAACGCTCACTCAATTTTTTCGATAAATTCGAAATTGCATGGTTCAGCTTGGAAGAATGACTCTTGATGCGATGCGGTTTGCATACATATTTGCCAGAAGCGACCTCCTCAATAGCAGCAATGAGTTCGGGCATGCCTTGCTTTTGACGTGCGGCTGCCGGAATGACCGGAATCCCTAATTCTCTTGATAATGCTCTTTCATCAATTTCAATTCCTTTGCGTTTGGCTTCGTCCATCAAATTCAAACAAAGTACCGCTCGATCTGTAATCTCCAATATTTGCAAAACCAGATTCAAATTGCGCTCCAGGCGCGTCGCATCTACTACAATCACAGTCACATCGGGCTGCCCGAATAGAATAAAATCCCGTGCCACTTCCTCGTCGGTGCTGGTAGAAAGCAAGGAATACGTGCCAGGCAGGTCAACCACTTTATAGCGCTTATCGGCATAAGAAAAGCCGCCTTCGGCGCGAGTGACCGTTTTGCCGGGCCAGTTGCCCGTGTGCTGGCGCAAGCCCGTCAGGTTATTGAAAACAGTGCTCTTGCCGGTATTAGGATTTCCAGCCAAAGCCACCACATAATCCACTCGATCCATCGCAATGCCCAATCTGATGAGATTCTCTTTATGGTGGATTGGGCAGTTCTCGCAATTATGTTGATTATTCATTATGTTTTATTTTTATTGGTGGCAAGCATAAAGCTACAAGCCGCAAGTTTTTTTAAACACCTGTGGCTTCAGGCTTGTCGCTTGTTACGGAATGATTTACTTTTTTAATAAATATCAAATCTGCTTGATCTTTCCGAATCGCAATGGTCGTGCCAAGTACTTGATAACCAACAGGATTGCCAGCGGCGCTTTTCAATTCTGCGCTTATGACTCTTCCAGGCACAATGCCAAAATCCATCAAGCGGCGGCGCTGCTGACCACGGCAATTTGGTGAAATGCCTATTATTTCTGCTGTTTCGCCAATTTGTAAAGAAGATAATAAATCGTATTTCGGCATCAAAGGCGCTTGTTCTAGTTGCAATTCCACTGTAATGCTCGAAGCAAAAAGTGGCGTCAATACACATTCTTCGCCGTTGGCAGCAAAAGAAATTTTGCCTTCGCTCACGTCCAGCACGTACACCTGCATCCCAGGATAAAGCCCAAGCGCTACCAATTGCTCATAAATACTATGTGGCTCATCTTCTATATGTATAATTTTTGCAATATCCCCTTCCTGGAGACTGCTGAGCGCTTGCCCTTTGTGCTGGGGCAGTTCGCCTTGAGCTGTTGGAATAGGATCACCATGAGGATCGAAGACAGGATTACCAATTTGCGCAGCCAACTTGTCGGCGGCTTCCGGCGTCATTCGGTGTTCCCGATAATCTGCTTCACCGTGCCAATCCATTTGCCCTACACTGGTTTCATCCGCTAAGTAGCGTTCCCAGATACGATGCACCCGAATCACGCGCAGGGCATACGATCTGCCCGTATCGGTCAGATGAAAATGTTGTTCTTGCATCGTGATCAAACCCATGATGCGCAGGCGATCCAGCAATTTAGTGGCTTTATCCGCGGAAATATTTAAATTACCGGCAATGCTATTTAGTCCACATGATATATTTTTATATTCACAATCAAAAAGGAACTTCAACGCATCTTCCAGCAGCACCCGCTGCGCGTCGAGGCGTGTTTTATTCAAAAGCGCCAGCAAGCCTTTTTTCGGGAAAAACACGATCAAAAAAATTAGCATTATCAAGATGCCAATCAATAGTGCAAAGCCCGGTTGTATCGCTAACCACATCGGTTTCATTTTATTAATTTGATAATTGATCTAAGATAGTTATCATATTTTTAGCATTCAAATAAGCATCATATTGAAAAATAATCTCATAATCAGTATTCAAAATACAAAAAGTCGGATATGATATTTTATTATCAACGGCACCTAATGCTTCTGCAAGTGCATGAATACCAGTGCTTTTGCCATTCGGCTTGTACTGAAAAGGATGCCCTCGAAATATAATAAGTCGCTCCTCTTCCGCATTCAAACTTATAAAATAAAATTTTTTATTTAATTTATTTATTACTTCCGTATTTTGAAAAGTCTTTTGTTCCATGTTTTTACAATAACGACACCAATCGGTATAAATAAAAACTGCAACTGGGCGCTTCTCTATAAGTGACAGGCTATCAATCTGTTCAAATTGATGATAACTCAAAGATTGTGCCTCCATTAAATGGGGTAATAAAAAGCAAATCAATATTATATGAACAATTTTTTTCATATTATTGAATCATTAAACGCATTCCTAAAAATCCGCGTATTCCCTGATTCGGGCCATATACATAAGCCGGATCGAAGGTCAGCGCATAAGGATTATCGGGCGTTGCAATCACTTGTCCATCTGTATCAAATTTTACATTCTTATCAAAAGGATCGTCCGCACGCGCGATAATAAAAGGATTGCCTTTATTGGGCGTCCAATTCAGCAGGTTTTTTACACCACCATAAATTTCCAGATTTTTAATCCCATTATAGGTCAATTGAATATTTTGAATACTCCAGGTCGGTGAATTGGGCTGTCGCGGATCTAAGTCTCCCAACAAAGGCAAGCGCATCGGGCCATAAATATTTCCGGTATAATCAATTCCAAAACTGGATTTTGGAAATTTATAAGAAATCGCCCAAGTGCCTGTAAATCTTTCAGTTAGCATCTGTCGTTCCTTGATGCCATTTTCGGTCGAAGATACATCCATGAATGTCGCTCCGGCCAATAAAGTCAAGCCATTGGCGAAGGATACATCTACATTTGTACTCATTCCGGTAGTAATAGCACGACCGTTGAGATTATCATATATGATTTGATTTGCATTTGTTTCGTAATCCGGGAATATTACATTTGTGAAATAAGTGTACCAGGCAGTAGCGTCCAAGCCAATAAACCCGCCATTATCCAAATAAATTTTCTTGATATAATTTACATTAATATTATAAGATTGCTCCGGCTTGAGTTCGTTTTTTATAATAATTTCTCGTGCGCCTGTGAGCGCGGCATGTTCTTCCGTAAAGAGATTTACCACTCGAAAACCCGTACCAGCATTGAGTCGGAGAATATCGTTCTTGCTGATACTCCATTTATAAGCAAAACGCGGCGTGAAAATATTACCATGTCGACTATTATAATCATATCGCAAGCCGAGCAAAACTTTATGTTGCGGATTCAAACGAATTTCATCTTGCACAAAAACGCCCGGAAGCCAGATTTTATCGGGATTATTTAATGGATTATCCTCAGCGCCACCCGTAGCCGGGGTATTATCATCATAAAAAGTGTAACGAAGCGCCGTACCTATTAATAAATCATGATGTCCAGCGGTTTTATCCCAGGTCAATTGCCCAAAGCCAATGCGTTGCCGAGCGAGGTAAGCGGTATTCCCGTACACCGAATTTTGATCGTGATCATTATAAGAAAAGGAAAATAATAATTTTTCAGTCGTTGGTAATTGATAATTGCCAAGGAATTCCCAGCGTTTGGTGTAAATACTTTCGCCGTAAATTTCGTCGCCGCCTCTGAATTCTTTTGTCCATTTTACATCGCCACCCCAGCGATCTTCATAGAAATAGCGACCCGCTAAAGTAAATAAGCGATTGTTTTTTCTGGCAATATTCCATTTTTGAAATACCGAAACCCGATTTTGTAAAGTTACATCCGTAAAATGATCTTTATTATTATCAATAATATTATTATAATTAAAATAATTTGCTCCTGTTAAAATAGAAACTTTTTTACTAATATTAAACTTCAAACCCAAGTCAGCATTATATTCCTGCCAGGAGGTACTCATTATATCGGCACTAAATAAAGGCGCTTTTTGCGGATTTTTTGTAATAATATTAATCAATCCGCCGATTGCTTCACTCCCATATAAAGAAGAGGCTGGCCCTTTTACAATTTCAATTCTTTCCACTAAAGAATTGGGGATGCCGGATAGTCCATACACCGTTGCGAGGCTACTCACCACGGGCATTCCATCGATCAGCACCATTGTATAAGGACCTTCCAAGCCATTGATGTGAATATCGCCGGTATTGCAAACATTACAATTCAGCTGCGGGCGCACGCCATTTACATTTTGTAAAGCATCAAAAATATTGGGTGTCGGGTTTTTCTTAAAAAAAGTCGGGTTGTACACTTCTACCGGAACAGGGCTTTCGATGCGGTTTACTTCTTTGAGCGTGCCAGTCACCACTACTTCATTTAGCGTGGAAGCGCTTTCTTCTAATATAATTGTCTCTAAATCAATGATTTGATTTGCTTTTAATTCTACGGATTGTTCAAAACGCTGGTAGCCCAGCATCGCAATTTCCAAAGTATAAATTCCAGCCGGAGCTTGTATTTCAAAATGTCCAAATTCATCAGTCGCGCCGCCATAAGTCGTGCCTCGCAGCATCACGTTGGCAAAAGCCAAGGCTTCTTCATTTGCTTTTACTATGCCTTTTAGCGTTGCCTGCGCAAGAGAGGTGCTTGAAAAACAGCATATTATCAAAAATACAAGTAATCGAATTTTCATAACCAGATTCATTTTAAAATCTGATTACAAATATAGAATAAAATTTTTAGACTAACAAAAAAAATATTTTAAAATAGACAAATATTTTTTAATTAAAAGAAAAGTGACTGATTTTTAATCTTTTACAATTAAAAAAATAAGCAATTCAAACGAAAATGAAATCGGAAAGACAGGAATAAGTGGTATGCTGGTTTACAAACCCTTGATACTCATGCCGCCATCCACCATCAAATTCTGGCCAGTGATATAAGAAGCTTTGTCCATAGCCAGGAAAGCAACCGCGGCGGCCATTTCTTCCGCATCGGCGACTCGACCCAGCGGCGTGCGGTCAATAATGCCTTGCAAACGCTCAGGAATGCTTAGCACTGCATCCGTGAGTGGCGTGATGGTGTACCAGGGCGAAATTGCGTTCACACGGATTTTATCTGGCGCCCATTCGGCGGCGAGGTGGCGCGTGAGTTGGATTTCGGCGGCTTTGGTCATGCCATAAGGTGAGCCCGATTTTACATCAAAAACGCCCGCCACCGAAGCGACATTTATTATTGAAGCATTATTACCCTTTAGTAAATAAGGATATAATGATCTGCATAGTTCAAATACACTGAACAGGTTGATTTCGAATATTTTACGCGCTTCAGCAGATTCATATTCCACTGTCATCTTGCGAATATTTATACCCGCGTTATTTACTAAAATATCCAATTTGCCCCAAAGATTATTAACTTTTGTAATAATGATATTGCGCCCTTCTTCCGTAGCAACATCTGCCGCAATGCCCTGTATTTGCTGACCTTTGCGCTCCATTAAAACTTCATCTAATGCCTCTTCGCCACGCGCTGCAATCAGCACTTCTGCACCCAGCGCCAAAAATTCATCCGCCGTCGCCAGACCAATGCCCTTGCTACCGCCAGTAATAAGCGCTGTTTTGCCTTCCAGTGTCCAGGTTTTCATAAGAATTAGGTTTTCAATATCAAATCGATATAATATTATAAAATTATAGATTCAAAAATCTTTTCATTTTCCAATAATCGATGGGTCGGACATTTATTGCCAATTTGGACAATGCGTTGCTTTTGTTCTTCGCTCAGTTCACCTGTGAAAGTAATTTTGGAAATAAACCTGGCGGGCTCGTCTTTATTGGTTTCCAGGTCGATGTGGACTTTGATTTCACCTGTGTCCCAGCCTTTGCGTTGCGCGTACATACGCATGGTGGCGGCTTTGCAAAGCGCGAGTCCGGCGATGACCAATTCGTAAGGATCAAGCCCTTTATCCTGACCGCCTATGTCCACTGGCTCGTCGCCAATGATGGTGTGCATACCATCCGTGAGTTCAGTGGTAAAATTATCCGGACCAAGTTTGGCAGTAATAGAAGTCATTCCCATAATGTATAATATTTGAATAGTCAAAAGTATTAAAAAAATGTGCCAGCATACGGCTTTGTTCAAGATGTCTTGTAAAGTTTATGGCAAATTCCTCAACAGATTAACTGCTTTTGCTGTTCAATGCACATTATTACTTAATTTGTGAACTTCTTTAATTTGTTCGATTTATTAAATTATAAATTTTAATAATATGAAACTCTTGTCTTTGCTTTGCTTATTTGGATCTTCGGTATTTTTTACTTCCGAAACCTCGGTATATGATTTTAAAATCAATTCATTGGATGGTGAACTGGTCGATTTTGCTCAATATAAAGGTAAAACGCTGTTGATTGTTAATACCGCATCAGAATGTGGCTACACGCCGCAATATAAAGATTTGCAAGAACTACATGAGTTGCATGGGGATAAGGTAGTGGTACTGGGCTTTCCGGCCAATAATTTTGGTGGACAGGAGCCCGGTACAAATGAACAAATAGAAAAATTTTGTGAAGCTAATTATGGCGTTGCCTTTCAAATGTTTGAAAAAATCTCGGTGAAAGGTGACGATCAGCACCCGCTATATCAATGGTTGAAAGAAAAAACAGGCCAAGAACCCACCTGGAATTTCTGTAAATACTTAGTGAAGCCTGATGGTAGCGTTACCTTCTTTCCCTCGAAAGTAAAGCCATTGGATAAGGAAATTGTGGATGCGCTGTAAAACAATGAAAAGGTTGTTGTTTATTATTTTTCCTGTATTATCGGGATATTTTAATTGATAAATATATTTATTTTGAAGTTTTTATAAATTATTTTAACTTTTGATCAAATATCAGATTTTATGGTATTCATATGTGTTTCAAGAATTGTTTTTGTCTAGTTTTAAATTATTGGATTTATTTTTTGTTAATGTTTTTACAATTCTGTTTATTTATTTTAGCTACGATAAGTACTATTTGGGTTGTAGCTATTTATACATTAAGTATGATAGTAATGTTTTCTGCAATGAGAATTTTGGGCTATTGCAAGTTGAAATTAAAAGGTAATTAAAAATTAAAGCTGCGCCTTATAATTATTTTGGCAATGCAAATATTATTTGCTAATTTATTGAGAAGCCAGCAAGTATTATAGTAGGAATTTTGTTATACAAAGAAGCGCATTAATTACGCGATTTTAAAAATAAAGTAGACTTACCGATATTTGAAAAGTTTTGAAAACAAATGCTTTTTTTTTTTTTCCCCCCCGCGGCCGGCGGCCACCTTTACCACAACCCAAAAAAAAAAAAAAAAAAAAATAAAACCCACAATAAAAAGGGCCCCCCTAAATTTAAAAAAAAAACAACCAAAAAAAATTTTTTTTTTTTAATTTATTTTTTTTTAAAAAAAAAAAAAAAAAGGCCGGGGAACCAAATACTAAAAAATTTATTTTTCCTTTTTTTTTTTTTTTCCGAGAAAAAAAAAAAAATGCTTTGTTCTTGGTTGGCTTTATCCCATGCGTATCGCAGTATTTCTGATGCCGATCTTCTGCTTGCCAAAAAATGCCTGCCGGTTCGAGCGTCGTTGCTATATCAAAGCCCTTTTCGCGTAGAGCGGCAATCAAATTCTCTGCAATTGCCTGTTGTTCTTGATTTTGGTAAAAAATCGCTGAACGATATTGCCCGCCTTTATCGGTTCGGTCAATCGTTGGATCGTGGATTTCAAAAAAAAGTTTTATCAATTCCTCGAAGGAAGTTTGTTTTGGATCAAAAGTAATCTCTACCGCCTCGGCGTGGCCAGTGGTTTTAGTCAATACCTGATTGTAAGTTGGATGCTCCGTATGCCCACCTGTGTAGCCCACACGCGTAGCGATCACCCCCGGCGCTTGATTGAAAAAATATTCCTTACTCCAAAAGCAACCGGCGGCAAACATGGCGATTTTGCTTATACTTGTTCCTGATTTTTTTTCCATTCCTCAATGGGATAAAATTTCATCGAAACGGAATTCACACAATGGCGGGTATTCTTTGCTGTAAAGCGTTCGCCCATAAAAACGTGCCCCAAATGCCCACCACACGTATTGCATAAAATCTCGGTACGACGGCCATCCGCATCGCGCCCGTGCCGCACCGCGCCAGGGATTTCGTCATCAAAACTCGGCCAGCCGCAGAAAGATTCAAATTTATCTTCGGAGCGATAAAGCGGGGATTCGCATTGGCGGCACACGTACACGCCTTCTGCTTTATTGTCTAATAATTCGCCAGTGAAAGGGCGCTCCGTGCCTTTGTGCAGAATGACGCGCGCCTCTTCGGGCGTCAATTGGTTGAGTTTCATATCTCCTCCTTTTGTAATGTTCATTACATTAACAATCAAATCGGACGGAGGTTGTACGCTTTTTGGAATGGAATCAAATGCCCGATGCAAAGTGTCGCCGCAGCGTCGCTTATTCCTCTTCGTCCAATAAATTATTGGCACGCAGCACTTCCAATGCGCGTTCGGCGTTTTCAGCCGGGGTGTACAATTCTACTTCGCCTATCGTAGGAAACATAGAATCAGGGCGATTTACAATAAGACTTTCGATGCCGTTTTGCTTCAAAATATCGTCGGCGATTCTTGCCTGATATTCTGCGGGTGCAGAAAAAATTAAAACCCAGCCTTCGTTCATAATTTCAAAGTTTAAAGTTTCTTGTTTTATGAGTTCAATGTTACAAAATATCTCAATATCCTAATATCACTTTTTTAAAAGAAAAATCCGCCACTCAAGGCAAAGCGCCACACTTCATCGTCGCTGCGGAATAAACCTAATTGCAAAGTCGCAATATCAAAAGGTGAAAAGAACAAGCCGCCTCCATAAGCATAATGCCAGGTGTCAGAATCTTCGCCGTCGAGCCATACGCGCCCGTGATCAAAGCCACCGTAAAGCCCCAGTGAAAATGGGAGCGTTCGGTTTTCAGAATCAAGCATATTCCAGCGCAGGTCGATATTATTATAAAATGCGGATTTGCCCGTAAACCGCTCGCGTCGGAAGCCGCGGAAATTGGCGTTTTCGGTCGTGCCGCCGCCCAAAGTTGCACCTTGATAAAACTCAAAATCATTATTAAAATTATGCCAGGCGCCAACGCGCGTTGCAAAAACAAGATTACCTTTTCTGTTAATGCGTTTGTATATTGAAAACGAGGATTTTATGTATGGAAAACTTTTATCTCGATCATCTAACTGATGTTTCCATCCTATATCCAACTTGGCGCCAATGCCTTTGGTCGGAAATGCCGGATTGTCCACATTATGCAGGTTCATATTAAAATGAAGCCCCAGAAATTCTAGTCCATCAAAAAGCTCCGGGTCAAATTGATCCGTGAATTCCTTAATCAATCGGCCATCGGTGCTATCGATGCGGATCGACTCAAATGAAGGGCCGATCGACCAGGAAAAAGCACTATTTACACGCCTCAGCAGTGCAGGTTCTAGCCTGACCAGTCGCTGCCGAACGCGTACATAGTCGTCTTCGTCAATATCATCATTATCATCCAAAAGTGCCTCATAATCAGGCGTATCGTTGCCAAAACCATAAAAATTCACCGCATACAGAGGCGTATTCACTTGCGCATCTAAAAGCGCGTCCCATTTGCCTAATACATTGATATACTCGCCATTATACTTGAAACTTATTCCTGATGTAGCTAATGCATAATTCAATGAAAAAATATGTTTGGAGGCATACGGCGATTTTTTAAAACCGTAAGTAATATATTGCGCTACGCCACCTACCAAAAGCCCGTCGTCCGGATTCGCTGCAATAATCGGCAATTTGAAGCCATAATTATATTCGTAATCGTTGGAACGGCGATTATAAATATTCAATTCAGGATTATTTGTAATATGTTTACTCGTCTCGGAGCCAGTATTCAGGATAGTTTGCTCGTTTTTTGCGTCATAAATTTTGGTTTTCTTGCCCCAGGAGTGCACGCGCGATTCGTCGATAAAAGTATCTTCATCCAAACCGCCGATGGCGCGCACCAAAATGCCGTCGTTGGCTTCGCCGGAGATTTTGAAAATATCTTCTCCTTGCATTCCATAGAGCCGGATTTCCTTGGTTTCACTGGTTAATAAAATTCTTTCGTACAGCAATTGCTCGCGTTCTGCATCCTTGTTGGTGTCAAAAACGCGAACCCGTGTGCTGTCGTCGCTTAGGCGTTCCACTTCAAAAAGTTCGCGCCCATCGGTACCTGTCACGTCCACTTTGCGGGAAGTAAACTCGTAGAGTCTTCGAGCAATATTGACCAGATCATCGCGTCGCGCCTTGAGGCGCGTCATAATCCACTCGGCATCTTGCTCGTACACCGGTGGCGGAAAAGCTTCGCGGAAAGCGCGTTCGATCACTTCATCGGTTAGTTGATTTTGCAAGAAGCGGGCTTCTTGCTCCCAGGCAGCCCATTCCAGGCGATTCAGAAAAGTTGGGTCAAAATTTCGAGCGTTATAATTGCTCCATTTGATTTTTTTGATCTCTTTATCATAAGATCGGAATTGCTTGCTAATGCCTGTAAATTGGCGTAAAAATGCTACCAAAACCCCGTCGTATTTGGAAAAAGCCTGATCGCGATCACGCGGAATGGGGGAATAAATTTTCCGATCGCCATCTTTCAATTCTGCCCAGCGCCATTGGTCATCGTGCCGATCCCAATCGCCGATCAAATTATCAAAAATGCGCGCCCGCACCACTGCTCGATGGTCGATTAGCACATCTTTATCCTGGAGCATTTCCTCCACCACATCCAAAGTACCTTTAATATCTTCGGCATAACCAAAGTTTTTTGCCGTACTCCAATCCCCGGAAGGGCGTTTTTCCAATTGATACATTGCACCGCCAAATAAATCGTTAAACTCTTGTAAACCAGGTTGTTTTGGCACATAAAAAAGCTTGGGGTCCGTATGATAAATATTTACAGAATCTGCTAAGCGAGCTACTGCCATTGCTGCCATTGGGTGCGCCGCGCTAAAATTATCTTTCACGACCGTTTTAATAAAAGATTCATTAAAAGGATAGGGGAGCGTGCGGGTGGCATCTTTATCGATCGAGCGGATGGCGTATTCCCGTTCGTCTTTGTCTTCCAGGCGTAAGGAATTTGTTTGATAGCCGCCACCAATTTTTGTTGGGGTTAAGCCATCTTCATAATGAGCAACATCCAAAACCGGCGCTTCGATTGTCGTATTATAAGTATTTCGATAGTGATCGCCAAAGAGAAAGCGCCAGAAAGCGCCACGCTGGAAATTATAAGTAGTGATAGGCGTGTTGACCGTTTTTTTGTCGGTTTCGTATTCCGGAAAGCTGAGCTGTCTTTCAGATTCCTTTATTGGCAAGGGTTCTTTGATTTGCTTTTGAAAAACGATCTTCCCTTCAGGAGCATCAATCGACCAAAAAGTGACCCAGGCAGAGCCGTCTTTGTAAAAGTCGAGCTGTGAAAAACCATTTTGACCATAAGTAAATGCTGCCCCTTCGCCGAGTGCAGTGGGCGATTTTTTAGAACCCGAACCACTCACGATAAAATGTTGATCGTCTTGCTCGATATATTGCAAAGTATGCTCATGACCAGAGGCAAAAATGAAATTCCCGTTTTTGCGAGCAGAACCGATTAAAGTTGATTTTAATGCCTGATACTCAGGATGTGCCACATCTTGCTTAGAGCCCAAAACCGAGCGGTACAAAGGAAAAATAGAGCCTATGATCGGCATCGGTATCCAAAGTTTTTCATTCACGCTGGTTAATGGAAAGATATGATGTTTTAGCGTATATCGCCCCCCGTGCGGGCCGTAGGTGTACATGGGATGGTGCAATGCCACTACTATATTTTTATTGCGATTACCTTTGATTGCTTCCTCAAAAAAACGCTGAAAATCCTTGCGACTTTTTACTTCGCAGCCTTGATTTATCTCGGTTTCGCCGTTCCAATTTTCCAACCACCACTGAGAATCCAATAAAACCAATACCAAATTATCTTCTAATTCAATCTCAACGGGGTCGCCGCAGCCGGGTTTCGGCAAGAATACATCTTTTCTATCCAAATATTCTTCGATGAATTTCTGTTGTCGTTTTACACCTTCCAATCCATGCCCATACCAATCGTGATTGCCAGCTACAAAGAAAACATTGCCAGGAAAATCTTTGAGAATACCGAGTTGCGCTCTTAGTTTGTGTTCATCTTCAGCGCGTTCTGTGGCTAAACTTTTTGGCGCTAAACCATTGGGATAAATATTATCGCCCAAGTAAACAACAGTGCTATTTTTAGAAGCGGTCTCTAGTTTTTTACCTAATAATTTGACCGCTGAAGACACATCGCCCTCAGGTGAGCCGCCTGCATCACCGATAAGATAAATAGTATGTGCAATTTCACTGGAAGGCGCGGGTACTCCATTCGTGGAGGAATCCTGATTATCGAGACGGTGTACACGAAAGCTTGCGCAAGGTTGCCAAATGCCCATTTTCGTCTTCCTCTGTAATGCAAGGAATCTCCGTGGGATGAAGTCCTAAATGCAGGATACGGCTGCCGGTTTGATTCACAGGATTCACGCTTTTGCCAATGACGATGCCATCCTCCGGTGCGAAATATTCTCGAATTAATTTCCCAAAAATGGTGCGTACTTCGGCGATCAAATCGCCTTTTTTAATCTTCGCCATCACTTTAGGGAAAACTTCCAAAATACCGCCTTCGTCTGTATAAATCCAGTAAGATCGATCACAAAGAATCGTATTTTTGACAGTACAAACAATCGAACCTTCCAGCATTTTGAAATCATATAGCACATTGCGAATGCCTACCAGCGCATCTTCGATCACGCTAAACTGAAAAACATTCGGGTCGCGCAATTCCAAAGTAATCGAACGAATATCCAGGCTGCTGGCTGTACCTCTGAAAGTGCCGTCGTTAGCGGGATTATGCAATATAATCTCAGGATTTTGTAGTCGAGCCATGCGCGAAGTAACCGTCTTGGTCATATTGGCGCGGATGTACCAGGAATTGACTCGACCGAAGCTTGCCGTATGCAAATCGATCAGATAAGTAAATTTTTTCAGGATCCGCTCCACCACTCGATTGATGTATAATTCGCTTACATTACCATCAGGTTTACCCGGAGAAATGCGATTCAAATCCGTGCCATCATTGAATTGCCGTTGCCCCAAGAGCAAGCCGGGTATATTCGTCACCAAAACACCTACGATCGTGCCGTGCAATTGCTCTACGTCCAATTCCTGAAATAAACGCTGAATCACAGGAATACCATTCAATTCATTGCCATGAATCGCTGCAGTAAGCCCCAGCACTGGGCCATCGTAAGCGCCGCGTGCTACCATGATTGGAATGCTCACTGGCTCGCCAAGACCATTATTGATGATGTGCAGCCATTGTTCACTAATGATACCTCTGGGGGTATCTTCTATATCAAGATGATAAATATGTTGACGATCGGTTTCTTGCAAAAATTCCATAAAGCAACAGAATTTACGTTAAAGCTATCCCTTTAGAATGGCAATTTACACATAAAATTAGAAGATAATTTGTCTTGAAAAGGGCATTTCCCAAAAAAGACAGCCTTCCCAAATCTGGAAAGGCTGTTACTTTACACTCACTAGTTTATGAAACTTAAGCCGACGTTCTTAGATTAGAACCTCAATATTTTTAACAATGGTTAGACGAAATTTATTGCACCTAATTTAAAAGCTCAATGTTAATTATTTGCTAAATATACAAACTAACCACCAACTATTTTAAAATCTCTATTAATTAATACGCAGTTTTTTGAAAAAGTTACAATTTAAAGAGCGAAAAATTTTCTAAAAAGTTGTTTGGGTAGCAAAAAAATAAAAAAATGCGCCAAATTTGTCATATTGCTTGCAATCAGACTGAAATTTGCAAACGATATTCCTAACAAAATCAATACATAAGCTATGAAAAAGTACTTTCTCCACATCCTGGCTTTCTTGCTGGGGACTTCCGGATTTTATGGTTTTTATAACCAGCATACTCCTCCTGAAAAAACGCTCGAAGCCTTTGATATTGCTACGTTAGAGAAGCAACGGGTAGCTTCCGGGAGAGCGTATTTACCTTTTTTGAATAGAGAAACATTGATGGCCGGCTTGTACGTGCTATCAGCAGGCGCACCAGATCCGCAACCCGTACATGAACTGGATGAGGTTTATTATATCCTTGACGGTAAGTCCCAATTTCTGGCAGGCAAGGATACGGTGCAGGTGCAAGAAGGGAGTGTTTTGTTCGTGGCGGCTCACGAAACCCACCGATTTTTTAACATCGAGCAAGAGTTGAAAGTTTTGGTTTTCTTTTCTACAAAACAGCCCTAAATAAAGACGATGAAGCGATGTCATTACTTTCAAGCGACGACATCGCTTTTTAAATTTCCCAGTCTTTGCTGGTGCGGTACACCGTACCTTTGAATAAGGCCACGGTTTGATCGTGTTGATTTTTGACAACCACACGATACACGGCAATTTTATTGCCCAAACTTTCTTCTTCCGCGTAAGCCGTGATAATGTCGCCTTCGCGCAAGGATTCGATATGCGAGATAGACGTTTCGATGGAAACCGCTTTGCGGCCGTGCGAATTGGAAGCGAAGGCCAACGCGCTATCAGCAAAGGAATACGTAACACCACCATGCACGATGCCAAAGCCATTAAGCATTTCTCGTCGAATAGTCATACGCAACACACTCTTTCCTGCGTTATCTTCCAAACGTTCGATGCCCAGCCATTGACTGAAAAAATCGGATTCAAACATTTGATTTACAACTTGGATGGCGCGATCTTGTGCAGTCATAATCCAAAATTTCCTATGCAAGATTAAAAGAAAAAGCTTAAATTGTGTTAATAATCAAACAACACCTTACAGTTTGTCGTAATTTATAAAATAGTAATTACTCGTATTTAAGAATAATATTGCCGAAAGGCAATTTGCAACGGGAATTTGAGTTTTATTGCAGTAGCAAACACTATAGATGTGAGTGAGCAAGACCTGATAAGGGGATGCCTGCGCGAAAATAGGCAATGCCAGGCGGAGGTCTTTCAGCGATACGCAGGAAAGATGCTCACGGTATGCCTGCGCTATGCTCGCCATCGTATGGAAGCAGAAGATTTACTGCAAGATGCATTTATCAAAGTGTTTGATAATATCAACCAATTTCAGTTTGTAGGTTCTTTCGAAGGCTGGATTCGACGCATTGTTGTCAATACAGCGCTTAAAAAATATCACCAAAAAAGTTTTAAAGACGAAGCGATCGGCATCGACGAAGGCTACGATATTATTTTAGAACCTTCGGTGTACGCCGATTTACATGAAGAGGAATTGCTTAATCTCATTGCCCAACTACCCGATGGGTATCGCGTGGTGTTCAATTTATATGCCATTGAAGGCTACAGCCACTCAGAAATATCGGAAATGCTGGGGATTGAAGCATCCACTTCGCGGACGCAATTGCTCAAAGCGCGTAGAATTTTACAGGATCAAATTGTGAAAATGCAAAAAATCGCGGTATGAACCGACGGCATCCAATAGACAATGCCTTTAACAAGAAATTAGAGCATTACGACTCCGGTGCGCCCCAGTATCTCTGGGAAAGTATCGAACGTCAACGGAATGCGACATTCAGAATACAGCAACAGAGCCGACAACGACGCTTGATTGCGGCTTTGCTGCTGATTGGAATATTGGCTGGCGTGATGTCTTGGTACACAGATATTAATGCACCAGCAACGCTGAGTAGCTTTCCTGTAATTGCAGAAGAAAATACGGAAAAAGCATTGGCACAAAGCGCCATTCCGAATAATATATTTCCGAATCCGATTCCATCTTTCCTTGAGGCAAATTCATTCCCAAAAGAAAATATTCAACAAAAACCAAATCAACCCAAAATCAAAGTATCGCCTATTGAAACAATCGCTACACCTGTTGAAAGTCAAACTGAAGCCTTCGAGGAAGTTTTTGCTGCTGAAAATGTAATTCCATCTGCTGCGATGCAAGTTTCTGCTTTGCAATTGGCTACTTTACCACTTGCTTTTCGCAAAGTTCATACTGCTCAAAGCCTGCAAATGCCAGCTTCCGGCTGTGCTTCTTTCACGAATGGAAAAACCAATTTTTATTTTGATATTTTGGCAGCACCGGGTTTTGCTGTACGCAGCTTGAATCCTAAAGAAGGTGATTTTGCCAAATACGCGGACACGCGCGAACAGACTGAGTTGCCGCGCTATACATACAGTGCTGCTTTGCGTCTTTCAATGGTCACAAAACCTGGGATTGCTGTGCGCACGGGCGTCAATTATTCTGAAATCAACGAGCGTTTCGAGCATACCATCGAAAATGAGGTTCGTACTATTATCACCAATATTTATGGGCAAAACGGTGAAATCATAGGCACAGATACAACGATTGAAACCAACAGTCGCCAAGTTGTAGCTAATAACCGTTATCGCACCTTGGATATTCCGCTCTTGCTGGGTTATGAAGTCAGCTCAAAAAATCTGACGCTTACACTGAACGGCGGTGCTTATGTCAATGTAATGTTCAAGCCGAACGGCGAATTTATTTCTCCTGAAGATAATCGTCCTATTAGCTTTTCTAATGATAATAATGCCGAAGCCTATCCTGCTTTCCGCGAAAACCTTGGCATTGGTTGGTATGGCAGCTTGGGTGTGCAGTATCGCATTAGCCCTCGTATGCAGCTACTCGTAGAGCCGCACGTCAAAGCCTATCCGCGTTCCTTCACGCGCGAAGATTTTATGATCGATCAGAAATACCTGACAGCGGGCGTGTTTGTTGGCATTCGACATCAATTTCAATTATAATAAAGTTGATAGGGGGAAAGGTTGATGGGTTGAATGGAGACCGTAAGTATTGGGCTTGTTATTCTATTGAAATAGCTTTTCTTTTTCGCTTTCCCTACATTTGCAAAACTTGATAAACAAGAAACCTCAAACACCCAAACTTCCAAACGTTTATGATCAAATATCAAAAAGATACCGACAATATTGTCACCCTCACGCTCGATATGAGCGGCCGATCGCATAATGTCATCAATCATGAAATTGGAGATTTGTTTCTGCCTGTTTTACAGCACTTAAAAGAGGAAAAATCCAAAGGTAAGTTGCGCGGCGTCATTCTCACTTCTGCGAAAAAAACTTTCTTGTCGGGTGGGGATTTGGAATATTTGTACCAAGCCAATAATCCTGAAGAAATCTTTGCTTTTACAGAAAAACTAAAAAAATTCTTGCGCGATCTCGAAAGCCCTGGCGTGCCAGTGGTAGCAGCGATCAACGGCACGGCCTTAGGCGCGGGTTTTGAAATGGCATTGGGTTGTCATCATCGAATTTTATTAAATGCGTCCAACACTTACATCGGTTCGCCGGAAGTACAAATGGGCTTGATTCCTGGGGCCGGCGGTATCATTCGTTTGATGTGGTTATTGGGGATCGAGAAAGCTTACCAGATTTTAACCAGCGGCAAAAGATATTCGCCCCGAGAGGCGCTTGAAGTAGGCATTGTTGATGAATTGGCAAACGACCGCAAGGAAATGCTGGACAAAGCCAAAGCCTGGTTGATGCAAACCAAAGAAGGGCGTCGCCCTTGGGATCGCAGAGATTGCCTGATTCCTGGCGGCACAGCAAAAGATCCAAAGCTGGCTCGACGTATTGTAATACTCACGGCGCAATTAGCTACGCTGCGCAATTTCCCAGCGCCACAGGCTATATTGAATGTATTAACAGAAGGTTCAAAAGTGGACTTTGACACCGCTTGTCGAATCGAAAGTCGCTATTACACTGCACTCTTGCGCAGCCCGGAAACGAAAAATATGATTAAAGCCTTTTGGTTTGATTATCATTTTATAGAAGAAGGCAAGAATCGCCCAAAGGGTTTTGGCAAATTCCGACCGAAAAAAGTGGGCGTGATCGGCGCAGGGCAAATGGGCTCTGGCATTGCCTTGGCTTGTGGGATGAATGGTTTAGATGTTGTATTGAAGGATGTATCCAAATCTATTGCAGAGCGTGGCCGCGAATTCGTATCTAATCGCTTGAATCAACTGATTGAAAAAGGTGAATTGCAATTTGAAGAACGCAAGAATATTTTAAAGCGAATTTATACGACCGAAACTTCTCAGGATTTTGAAAACTGCGATTTGATTATCGAAGCGGTTTTTGAAAATCAGAATGTCAAGCAAAAAGTGACCCGCGAAGCCGAGGAATACATGGACGAATACTCGATTTTTGGTAGCAATACGGTGTCCATTCCCATTACAAAATTGGCGCAGACGTCCATGCGACCCGAGCATTATGTGGGGCTTCATTTCTTTCATCCCGCAGAAGAGGTGCCTTTGGTAGAAATTGTGCGCGGCGCAAAAACCTCAGAAGAAACCATCGCCAGGGCATTTGATTTTGTGCGGATGATTCGCAAAATCCCCATTGTGGTCAAGGATGATTGGGGCTTTTACGCTGCCAGGGTGCAGAACACGTATATTCTGGAAGGCATCACGATGTTGCAGGAAGGCTATGCGCCTGCTTTAATTGAGAATATTGGCCGACAAGCGGGTATGCCCAAAGGCGCTTTGGAGCTTGCGGATGACTTGGGATTGGATTTGGTGCTGCGCTACGAACAACAAGCTTCTGAGCATTATGGTACAAAATATATCCAACATCCGGCTGTGAGCGTTTTGACGAAAATGCTGGAAGAAATCAAACGCCCTGGTCGAACAAAAAAAATGGGATTTTATGATTATTCAAATGAAGAAAATCGACATTTGTGGACGGATTTGAGCGAGCATTTTCCAGTGACCAAAACAGATTTTAATCCTGTCGAATTGGCAGAGCGATTTCTTTTTGCGCAAGTCATAGAAGCAGTGTGGTGCATGCAAGAGGGGGTCATTGCTTCGGTGCCGGCGGCGAATCTTGGTAGCATTTATGGATGGGGCTTTCCTGCGTTCAAGGGCGGCACCATTCAATATGTAAAGGACTACGGTTTGGAGCGATTTATACAAGAATGTAAAATTTATGAAAAAGCCCTTGGACAGCGCTTTCGACCACCTAAAATGTTGATAGAATTGGTATCATAGAAATCCCCATTTTTGAAATGAATTTGAGTATTGCACCTTTAGAATCAGCGGATCTTGAATTCTTACATCTTTTCCAGCCGCCAGAATGGAATGATATTCGACCCGTTTTTCGCAGCCATTTCGGACAAGCCTATTTTCACGCGGTGAAAGTTATATTGGACGATGAAATGATTGGTGTTTCAGAATTATTTTTGAATGTAGATAGTGCATGGTTGGGCAATATCATTATCAGAAGTGATTTGCAAAGAAAGGGCATCGGCAAATTCATGACCGAATATCTTATTCAAACTGCTCAAAATCGGGATAAAAAATTGCAATTGCTCTTGGCAACGCAAGAAGGCAAAGGCTTGTACGCAAAATTGGGTTTTGAATATGAGAGCGAATATCATTTTTTCCGAAAGGAGTCAAATATTAGCGCAATAGATTTCTTTAATAAATGTATTCTGCTGAATAATAATCAGTTCGATCGAAAAATAATAGAATTAGATGCTTTGGCTACCGGCGAGGATCGAAGCGCCATTTTGAAGCGATTTACATCCGATGCCTGGGTTTTTACATCCCAAGATGAAATAGAAGGATTTTACTTGCCTCGTTTGGGAGATGGCTTAATTATTGCGAAGACTGAAGCGGCTGGCTTGTCTTTGCTGCAATTCCGACAAGAAAAAGCGCGAAATTTTGTGGTTATTCCTCAAGAAAATATAATCGCTTGCAACTTTCTCAAGGATCAAGGTTACGAGATGTACCGCCGAGCAGTGTTGATGCGCCTTGGACCCATGAAAACCTGGAATCCCCAAATGATTTACAGCCGTATCGGTGGATACTTGGGATAAATTTTTAATAAGATTAGAGATTTCCGAAGTTTTTAAAATTTCGAAAATCTTATTTACCGATTCGAGCCCAATAAATTAAAGGATAACCCCATGAAGAAGCCCATTTCATAGACATCTTTGGTTGGTACAACATTGGCATCCGAAATAAAGCTATCGCCAACCCGGTAGCCCTGCGCCAAGCGCTCCACCCGTGAGCCCATGATCCCGGTATTCAACACCAAACGCTCGCCACGACCAATAATCAAACTTGGGCCAAGAAAGAATGAAGCCGATTGCCCTGCACTGTCGCCTGTGATCGGCAAGCCAATACCAAAAGCACCACCAAACGAGATATTGCCTTTGCTTTGACCATAAAAATGAAAAAAAGATGAAACAACAGGAAAAAAACTGTCTTTATCCTCGGAACGAATGATGTCATCACGTACAAAATAAGATTCCGGGCGATCAAAAAACTGTCCGAAAGCCACGCCAATACTGGCGTTTACTTTGAAGCCTCCTGCCACTGGAATTTCAATCGGCGAGATTTGCAAAGCCGGCAAGGCAGCGCTTTCTTGTGCTGCATTTGGTGAAAAACGAATATTGAACACCATATCGTCGCCATTGGCGGTTACGCGGTGATTTTTGGTGAAAGGATTGGCTTGCAAGGCTTCATATTCGCGCCAAAGCGCAGCCAGCTTCGTAATATCTGCATCGGGCATTTCGGTAATCAGACTGACCAATTTATTTTCAAAATCGGCATAATCATTCTCTTGTGCCTGGGCATCGTCATAAGAGGCCGCAATCGGACCTACGTAAAGCGAATTCACGACCGGCTTTGCCGAAAAAGCGTTGAGGGATTCCTGAATGCTACTCATCCTGGCAATCACCTGTCGATATTGATCGTGCCGCTTGCGCACTTCGGTCAATTTATTGCTCAACTGTCGGCGGGTATTGCCTTTTTGCAAAAGAAAATTCAAATCTACATCCGAAGCATTCGAGCTTACACCCAGCACTTTATTCATATAATCGCTGGTCATTTTTTTGATTTGCGCAGGCGGCAAGCCAGGATGATGCTTGATTTGTTCGATTTCTTCCATCACAAAAGCATTGATTTGATGCGCTTCTACAATGGATTGTACCTCTTGCCGACTCGAGTCGATTGCTACATCAATTGCTTGAATCTCAGCCATAGCCGTACTAAATGACTCTGTTAATTTCACTAATTGTTCATATTCTTGCCTTCCAAGACCAAGCGAAGCATCAAACTCACGGGGCACGTTGTCTTTGCTATCTTCTTTGCCGATTAGCCCTAATGAACTGCCACCCCGGTCGCCAGAGGTTAAAGACAAAAAATTCGTTGAATTCTGTCCCAGGGTAGGAAATAACTGCGTCAATGAATTGGGCGAAGCGCTGGAAGGAAGTCGGATTTCGCGGTTTTCTGATTCAATTACAACATCATATAAATAATTATTGTAATTTTCAATATGTAATATTACACTGCTTCCCTTACGCACATAAGGTCGGCTTACCTCTTGACTATCAATAAAATAGCGTGGTGTCTGCGTTTGCAAATCATAGTAAATATGAAGGTCTTGCGCATTGAGAACTGCACCAAAACACAGCAAAGCGAGCAGGATAAAAGTTGGTTTCATGGTCATTCTATTTTGTTCAAAAGTATCGATTGCTTGTCATGAAGGCAAGGGAGATAAGGTAATTAGTACAAATGTAATATGAAAAGTGATTATTTACAATCAAATTGATTATCAATTATTTCGAGACCAAAAAGAAGGGGGCGAAAATTCGCTGTAAATATTGTAATTTGGCCGCTATGAGCACGAAGGCACAGAATTATAGAATTGTTTTTGGGTTGAAAGTCAAGCAGTTACGACAAGCAAAGGGATTATCTTTTGCAGAACTGGCGGAGCAAACAGGGATGTCGGTGTCCTATCTCAATGAAATTGAAAAAGGCAAAAAATATCCTAAAGATGATAAGGTGCTGGTGCTGGCTGCCGCGCTGGATGTGCCTTCTACAGAGTTGACTTCGGGAGAACTAGACAAATCGTTGGCGCCGGTCACCGAATTGCTGCAATCCAATTTTTTGAATGAGCTTCCGCTCGATCTTTTTGGCATTGAATTGGCGAAAGTGGTTGAAATCATTGCCAATGCGCCCGCTCGTGTTGGCGCTTTTATCTCCACTCTGCTGGAAATCTCGCGCAACTACGCGCTCAAGGAAGAGAATTTTTACTTCAGCGCATTGCGAAGTTATCTTGAACTACATAATAATTATTTTGAAGATATTGAAAATGCTGTTGATGAGTGTGTTACAAAGTTTGGTATTCCAGAAGAACGCCCGATTTCGGGGGATTTTTTGCGGAAGCTATTGGAAAAGCAATTTGGTTATAAAATTGTAGATGGTGGTTTGGACGCTTACAGCGAGTTGCAAAACCTGCGTTCTGTGTTTATTCCTGAAAAAAAAGAATTGCTGCTGAACAGCAAATTAACCCCGACTCAAAAAGTTTTTCAACTAGGTAAAGAATTGGGATTCAATACTTTAAATTTGAAAGAACGCGCTTATACGTCTTCACTTCTTCGTTCCAAAACATTTGAAGAGGTGCTCAATCATTCCAAAGCGACTTATTTTTCGGTAGCCTTGCTCTTGCCGCGAGCAACTTTTATCGCGGATTTGCAGCGTTTTTTTCAGAAAGAAAGCTGGGATGGCGAGGCTTTTATCGCCATTATGAAAAAATATGAAGCGACGCCGGAAATGTTTTACCATCGCCTGACGAATATCATTCCGCAGTTTTTCGGGCTGGACAAGTTGTTTTTCCTGCGTTTTTCGCATGAGCCTACGTCCGATTATTTTGAAATTGATAAAGAATTGCACCTGAGTCGCCGGCATCATCCGCATGGCAATGGTTTGCTGGAGCATTACTGCCGCCGCTGGGTCGCCTTGTCTTTGTTGAATGATTTGAATGAAATGCAGCAGGAAGGCAAATTCGTGGATACCATCGTGCGGGCGCAGCGCTCGCGTTACATCGGCACGGATGACGAGTATCTTTGCCTTACTTTGGCGCGGCCGGCTTATCCTTCGCCCAATCGCAACGTGAGCGTGACTTTGGGGCTACTGGTAAATGAGGATTTACAAAGTAAAATAAAATTCCTGAGCGATCCGGCGATTCAAATTCGGGATGTCAATCAAACTTGCGAACGATGTCCATTGAGCGACTGCAAAGAACGCGCTGCACCGCCTATCATTGTTGAAAAACGCGAACGAATGCGTTTGGTGCAAAACCGCTTAAAGTCGCTCGTATTACAAAATAATGAAAAGTAAATACGGGTGGCGATTAAAACGTGGCCATTTCAAAATGCCAGACGTAAACATCAAAATAATATTTATGAAAAATTTTCTTCTTTTTATGGCAGCATTCATAGCCGTAACGCAGATGAGTGAAGCCCAAAAACTCATTACACTGGAAGATATTTTCGAATATAATACTTATAATATGAAGTCGGTGTCGGGCTTCAATTTTATGAACGACGGCAAACATTATACACGCCTGGAAGGCAGTAAAATTCAGCAATACGACCTGACCACCGGCAATCGGGTGCAAACTATTTTTGATGCTGTTATTATAAATAATGCTCCGAATTATAATAATCGTATCGAAAGTTACACTTTCAGCGCTGATGAGCAAAAAATACTCATTTTTTCAGATCAGGAGCGCGTCTATCGCCGCTCTACGAAAGACCTCGCTTTTGTATATGACCGCCAGACCAAAGCTTTGGAAGCGGTTTCAAGTCTTGGAAAAATAAGCCTGGCAACGTTTAACCCACAAGCAGATAAAGTGGCTTTTGTTTTTGAAAACAATCTGTATATCAAGGATTTAGCTTCTGATAAAATCTTGCAAATTACGAATGACGGTAAGAAAAATGCGATTATTAACGGCGGAATGGATTGGGTGTATGAGGAAGAATTTGCGTTGACGACAGGCTTTCAATGGTCGCCAGATGGACAGCATTTGGCGTTCTATCGCTTCGACGAAAGCGAAGTGAAGGAATACACGATGGATTTATATCATAATGATTTATATCCTGAATATAAAACTTTTAAATATCCGAAGGTTGGTGAAAAGAATTCGATTGTTACGATTCATATTTATGATATTAATTCCGGGAAAATTATTAAAGCCGATACCGGAAATGATACGGATATTTACATCCCGCGCATTCGTTGGACGAGCAACCCCAATCAATTATGCGTTTTTCGTTTGAATCGACATCAAAATAAATTGGAATTATTATTAACAGATGCTAATAATGGCGAGACTAAAATATTCTTCAGCGAGGAAAATAAATATTATATTGAAGAAGCAACGCTTGATGATTTTACATTTTTACATAATAAGGAGGAGTTTTTATTTACCAGCGAACGAGATGGCTGGCGACATATTTACATAGGTTTCATAAATAGCAAAAAAATATTACAAATTACAAAAGGCAACTGGGAAGTAAGCAATCTTTATGGTATTGATGAAAAAAATGGTATCATATTTTATCAAGCTGCTGAAAAATCTCCGTTGGAACGGCAGGTTTATGCGATTGGATTGGACGGTAAAAATAAAAAGGTTCTTGCCGATACAAAAGGCAATAACGGCGCACAATTCAGCAGCACTTATGATTATTATGTAATTACACATTCGACTATTAATTCGCCGAATACGTATGCTGTATATGATCGCAATGGCAAGCAAATCCGGGTGATCGAAGATAATGCAGATTTGAAAGCGAAAATGAAAGAATATCAAACCCAGGCGGTCGAATTTTTCCAATTCAAGACCAGCGAAAACGTAGAATTGAATGGTTGGATGCTCAAACCACGCGGTTTTCAAGCCAATCGACGTTATCCGGTTTTTATGTTTGTATATGGTGGCCCCGGGAGTCAGCAAGTGACCGATGCCTGGAAGGGCAATAATTACTGGTATTTTCAGATGTTGGCGCAGCAAGGCTACCTGGTGGCTTGTGTGGACAATCGCGGTACAGGCGGTCGCGGCGAGGCTTTCAAAAAAATGACTTATTTACAACTTGGCAAATACGAAACCATCGATCAAATCGAAGCAGCGAAATGGCTGGGCAAGCAATCTTATGTAGATCCTGATCGCATCGGGATTTATGGTTGGAGCTACGGCGGCTACATGGCATCCTTGTGTATTCTCAGAGGCAATGATACTTTCCGGGCAGCCGTGGCCGGTGCACCTGTGACCAATTGGAAATGGTACGATAGCATTTATACGGAGCGTTTTATGCAGAGTGAAAAAGAAAATGCAGAGGGCTATCGTGATAATTCACCTGTGAATTTTGCGGATCGACTTAAAGGGGATTTGCTACTGGTGCATGGCTTGGCAGATGATAATGTACATTTTCAGCATACCGCCGAGATGGCGAACGCTTTGATAAAAGCGGGCAAGCAATTTGACACTTATTTCTATCCGAATCAAGCGCATGGCTTCAATAGCAGCGCACGTTTGCATTTTCATAAAAAAATGACGCGCTTTTTGGATGAGCATTTAAAAGGAACAGATGTAGAATTGACGCCTACAAAAGCGCCTAAAAAAGTAGAACTAATTGAGGAAAAGCATTAAATAAATTAAAATATCCTTTTATATGATTATCACTACAACCGATTTTATTCCTGGTCAGGAAATCGTCGAAGTAATTGATGTGGTAAGAGGCAGCACGATTCGATCCAGGCATATTGGGCGCGACATTATGGCAGGGTTAAAGCAAATTGTGGGCGGCGAAATCTCTGAATATACAAGTATGATGGCGGAAGCGCGCGAACAAGCAATTGATCGTATGATCGCAGATGCCGAGCGCATTGGCGCGGATGCTATTATCAATGTACGTTTCACGACCTCGGCAGTGATGCAAAGCGCTTCCGAGATTTTGGCGTATGGTACTGCGGTCAAATTGAAATGAGTTTTTAGGAAACTTTTGTACTCAAACGGAAGTTCTTAGAATGAAGCAAGTATTAAAAAATTAAAAATTATATAATAACTACTTGCTAAATGGTCAATGATTTGCCAAAGGCATCCCAATGGGAAATCATCAATGATCAATGTTTTAACAGCAGGAAAAAATGGCAGAGAAGAAACAGAAAAATATTGAAATCGTCAACCGACGAGCGGCATTTGAGTATTACCTAACCGATAAATACGAGGCAGGCATTGTTTTGCAAGGAACGGAGATAAAGTCTATTCGGAAAGGGCAGGTGAATTTATCCGATTCTTATTGCGCATTCAGGGATGGAGAATTATACGTGCATAGTATGTTTATATCTGAATATGAACACGGTACATATGCAAATCATTTAGCACGTCGGACGCGGAAACTATTACTCAGAAAAACGGAACTACGCAAACTCGAAAAAAAAGTAAAAGAGCGCGGCTATACCATTGTACCATATCGCCTATACCTTACAGATCGCGGCTTCGCCAAGTTAGAGGTGGCTTTAGCACAGGGTAAAAAATCTTTCGATAAGCGCGAAACGATCAAGGAAAAAGATACCAAGCGAGAATTGGATCGAATGAAAAAGATTAAATTATGATATTTCACAATATCGGCTAATAACGATACTATTATACATTTAAATATCACAATAATCTAAAACATTATCACAATATCACAATATCACAATATCACAATATCACAATATTTCATTCAACCCCCAATTATATTCCAAATACTCAATTTTAGTATCTTTATTAATTTTAGTATCAGCATATTTATTTACAAAATCCCGCACCGAATCAAAGTCCATGCTATACCAATCAAAAATCTTGGATAACTGCGCTTTTTCCGATGTAATAATATTTTTACTGGGATCATTTAAAAATTCACGAGCAGCCTCATCCAATTGTTCATCAAGTTTATTTGCAGTGAAAGCATAGTTTTGTAACTTTGGGCAGGAGATCGAAGCGCAATTAACGACCATATGAATACGCGGATCTTTGAATTTGGGACGCAAAATGCCATGTTCAATATTATTTAAATCATAAATCGCATCTTCTATTTTAATAAATTTAATATCCCAAACGGTATTTACAAATGGAATCCCATTCTTGATATCCTTGATGCTCGCCGTAGGATAATGATCGACAATCAATTTAACCGTGAAAGCGTTGTAAGCATTGATCCAGTAAGCCATCTGTTCCTCTCGATTCCAGTTTTTTTCGTTGGGATGATTTTTACTTAATAATTCTAAATATTTATTCAATTTTATACTGTCTTTAATAAAATTTTTATAATTTACAAAACCTTGTTCATTAACGTGCGTACGCAATAGACTATCCCAGGCTTCATGGCTGACGGGCTTGGCATCGGAAGTGTAATCTTTTACTTTACAGCTTTGAATGGAAATAATAAAAATAATGCCTAAAATGATTTGAAATAATCGCATAATATTAATTTTATTACAAAATACGAGGATAAAACTTTATTTGGATTGAAGCAAAGGCGACAATTTTTAACTATTTTTGAAAAACATGAATCAACATTTTATCCAAACCGGACAAGGTGCGCTGCACTATCAAAAATGGGGGCGCGGTAATCGAGTATTGATCGCCCTGCACGGTTATGGCGCGAATGCTGCGATGTTTGAAGATTTGGCGCAAGCATTAAAAGAATCATTTACGATTTATGCGGTTGATCTTCCTTTTCATGGGCTTACCCAATGGCATCACGATCGCTATAATGCAAAAGACATTGCTCAGGTTATTAATTTGATATTAAAAGAGAAAATGCGAATAAATGTTCCTTGCTGGGGCATAGTTTTGGAGCGAAAATTGCAATGAAATCGTTAGAATACATTGGATCACAGATAAATACGCTATATCTTTTATCACCAGATGGTATTGGCACGCGCTGGTTGAATTGGAGTCAAATCATTCCTCGTTGGTTGCGTCGTGCAGTAGTAGCAAATGCCGATTTCCTGTTGAGATGTTCATCATGGCTCAAGGATCGAAATTTGATTCCTTTTTTTGTAGAATGGTTTTTGCGAAAGCATTTAAGTACAGAAGAAGATAGAATCAGATTATTACATACCTGGCTTTCTTTTGAATCATTTATTATACAAAGAAAGCGAATACAAGAATTATTAAAATTACATTTTATTAAACTGGTTATAATAATTGGAAATCGAGATAAACTGTTGAAAATAGAGCGTATTGAGCAATTCGTAATAAAATTGCCAAATGCCAAATTATATAAAATGGAAGCTAATCATTTACTTAATATTAATGAAGTTGCTGAAATTATTTTAGCAAATATTACAACTTCACCCGAACCCCAGTGAATATGGACATCGTATTGATGCGGTCTTGATCAGGACCAAAGCCTTTGGTGAAATAATCAAGTGAATGATGATAAGTAGGTTGTGTAAATAAGCCCAGGCGCTCGGTGATGAAATATTCCAGGCCAAAGCCCACGTTGCCTGTGATGTAGCCATTATCAAGCAAAGAACCTCCTTCAAACCAACCTTTTGAAAGTACTTTTTTCTTGGCATCGCCTTGCGTTACAAAACCACCGTCAGGACTGGGTTTTGGTGGACGCTGTGCCGATGGGAATTTTTCTTCTTCCAAGTAATAATTCGCTTGCAATGCCACTTGCAAAGACAAACCGCTCGTGACAAAAGCACGCCATTTATTTTTCTTGATAAAATTATAGCGCACCTGCAAAGGCAATTGCAACATATCTAATTCTACCAGTTTAAAACTTTCACCATAATAGCCGCCAGACAAGCTACCACCGAGATAAACAAGGGGTCTGGGTTCGTATTCTTTAGCTGTATAAATTGCACCTGTCCCAATTTCCCAGCGATTTTTTTCCCAACTCACCATCAAGCCACCACTATACCCAAGCTCGTACCGCTCAAAACTTTTATCCACTACATTTCCGGCTTCATCCAGCGCAGAAGGGGTAAGGATATGATTGTAATCAGCGCTACCAAACATACTCACAAATACACCGCCCTTGGAGCGTATGGGATTCAAAAGTCTTGGATAGCTTTCCTCTCCTCCATTGGCTGCTAATTCCGCCAGCATAATACGATCGATTTCTGCCAATAGGTTTTCGCGTTCGGCAGGAGCAGGAATCTCTTCAAAAGGCTGTGGTTGAGCAGGATTATCAATACTTATAGCGGGTTCTTTTAGCTGAGCTTTAGCTGCCATTGCCGGAAGCGAAGGGCTCAAGCCTAATTTTGATGGCGATTTTTTATTCAGCTCTGCTGAGTCATCTGCATTTCGATTAGCTAAAGTGGCATTTAAAAGCGTGGATTCTTTTGAGTTTGAGGAATTTACGTTGTTTGTAATATTGTTTGATGCTAAAGGCTGTTGCTTAGAGATTTCAGTAATATTTTCGCTGCGTTCTTTCAAGGATGGAATCAGTGTTGCGATGCCTTCACGGAACAATCGAACCGGTGTCTGCTGTCCAAAATATTGCACAAAAGTAAAAAGTATAAGAAAAATTAAGGCTGTTCCCATCAACCGAGTGCGCAGTAAATGACGTCTTACACGGCTATCTTCATCCAACCTCGCGGCAAGCAATTCCCATTTGGAGGCACGGTCGCCCGCTCCCATTTTGTGGAGTTTTTCAAACACAACTTCGTCCATCCATCGGTCTTCCGTTTGAGGAACGCCTGCTTCTTCTGCATCCAGTTTTTGCTCGAATGCGTCCCAAGCGGTAGCATCAAAATCTACCCGAAGTTGGTTGAGCTTGTCTTTAATAATTTGATCCAAGAGGTCATTCTTCTTCATATCCGTATAATCTCGACGTCAGTAGTTCTTTCAGTTTCATTCTCGCCTTTACCAAATTGGAGCGCGAAGTACTCTCCGTTATTTCCAGGGCATCCGCAATATCTTTATGCGAATAACCTTCGATGACATACAAGTTGAACACAGCGCGGTATGCAGGTGATAGTTGCTGAATAGCTTCCAAAATCTCTTGTTCGCTACACTGGCTAATGGCGTCTGCATCTTGCGTACTCAAGTCAAACGCGTGTTCAATATCTTCGGTGCGGCGACGGATATTTTTGCGATAAAAATCGATAGCCGTATTTACCATGATACGTCGTATCCACGACGTGAGCGAAGTGCCGGGCTGGTATTTTGCAATATTATTAAAAATCTTAATAAAACCCTCGTGCAAAATATCAAGCGCATCATCCTCATTATTAGCATAGCGCAGGCATACTCCCATCATTTTGCTGTAATACTCCTCGTATAACACACGCTGCGCCCAACGTTCTTTGCGAATGCAGGCTTTGATCAGATCCCTCTCTTCGTAATGTTGCAGATGTAGGGCAATGTCCATGTTTTCAGACCTTTTATCAAAGGTAACTTTTATCTGCTAATTTTCCAACCTGCCTTAGCGAATCCATTCCTTTTTGTACAACGCATTACTAATTGAAATAGCTGCTCATTTAATTAAAAAAATAAAATTTGATGCGTAATTTTGATAAATTATCAATTTTCCAATGAAAATTTTATACGAACAATATTTGTCTGTGCAAAATTCTAGAAAAGTGCTGCTCCACTATTGCGAAAGCTTATCAAATCAGGATTTTACGAAAGAATTTGAGCATTTTGGGCGAGGGAGCATCCGCAATCTCTTGGTACACATTTGTAATACCTATCAGTTTTGGATTGGAAAATTTTCTTTAAAACAAGATATTTTATTTGCAAAAGTATTTGATATTCAAGATATAACGCAAGTAAAAGAATTATTTACACAGGTAAATGATTTAATAAAAATATTTTTACAAGAATTTGGAAATCAATTAGATAAACCTATTATCGGACAAAATTTCGCTGGCGATAAAACACTGGAAATTCCTCCTTTAACACTTTTCACACACGTCATCACGCACGAATTTCATCACAAAGGGCAGATTCTGTCGATGGGGCGACATGTAGGATATATTCCACCCGATACCGATGTAATAAGATAATCTTTTTCTTGTTCACCGATATTTTATCGATTTCTGTCGAAGATTTTTAGGAATGTTAATTTTTTTAACGTACTTTAATAGCATAAAACCAAATTCATCAAATGATCCTTTTATCAATCAGCGATTGGTGGTATGCTTTGAGCAGCGCAGAACAAATCTTCTGGGGCATTGCCATTATCTCTAGCGTACTATTCGTTTTTCAGTTTATCATCACACTTTTCCTGGGCGCTGATTTTGACAGTGATGTGGATATGGATGTAGATGTGAGTGCGGATGTGGATGGTGGCGGGCATTTTGATTTAGATCCTGATTTCACGCTGCTTTCGCTGAGAGGAATTATCGCCTTTTTTACTTTTTTTGGCTGGGCGGGCGTGGTTGCACTAAGCGCAGGCGCTGGAACGTTTTTGGCGATTGCCTTCGCCATTGTTTCTGGCGGATCGGCGCTGGTATTGGTGGCATATATGTTGTATTGGTTTGCCAAATTGACCAAAGAAGGTAATATCAATCCTCGGGAAGCTTTGAAAAAACAAGCAGAAGTTTATCTGACCATCCCTGCCAGACGTCTTGGGCAAGGTAAAATTCATCTCACACTTGGCAATTCACTACGCGAAATTGACGCAGTCACCGATGCTGAAACGCCCATCAATACTGGTTCTAAAGTAATGATTACCGATATTTTGGATGATAATGTGTTGGTTGTGAATAATATTCCTGAAAAACTATTAACAGCTCAACCAATAATTGATAACAAGTAACCAAATCAAAAACCTCGGAAAAAACATACAACAATGACAGAATCTGTAATTTTTTTAGTAGGCGGGTTGATATTCCTGCTCTTTTTGATGCTTATCTTTTTCATCTCGCGCTACAAGCGTTGCCCTTCTGATAAAATCCTGGTGATTTATGGACGTACCAATAGCGGTTCGGCGAAATGCCTGGCAGGTGGTGCAGCCTTTGTGTGGCCGGTCATTCAAGCTTATGAATATTTGGATTTGACGCCGATTTCGATTGATGTGGATTTGCGGGGTGCTTTGAGTAAACAAAATATTCGTGTGAATGTACCTTCCCGATTTACGGTCGGTATTTCTAATGAAGAAGGTACAATGCTCAATGCTGCCGAGCGTTTGCTGGGCAAGCGTCAGGAAGAAATCCGCGATATTGCCAAGGACATTATTTTCGGACAGTTGCGCCTCGTCGTTGCTACCATGGACATTGAAGAGATTAACTCTGATCGCGATAAGTTTTTATCGAACGTAGCTACCAATGTTGGCGCGGAATTGAAGAAAATTGGCTTGACGCTGATCAACGTAAACGTGACCGATATTCAAGATGAATCCGGTTATATCGAAGCGCTTGGTAAAGAGGCAGCAGCCAAAGCCATCAACGATGCTCGGATGAATGTGGTGAGAAAAACCGCGATGGTTCTATCGGGGAAGCCAATGCTAAAATGGATCAGCGTATCAAAGTTTCTTCTGCGGAAGCGGATGCCAAAGTGGGGGAAGCAGAAGCGAATGCAAAAGCAATTGGAGGGGAGAACGAATCGAAAGTGAAAATTGCGATGTCCGATGCCGAACGCCGACTGAAAGAGGCAGAAGCCTTGCGTATTGCTATGACGGCTGAAAAAATCCAAGCGGCGAAAGCCCTGGAAGAAGCCTATGCTGCTGAAAAATTAGCGGAAGATGCCCGTGCCCAGCGCGAACTGGCGACCAAGCAGGCCGACATTATCGTGCAAGCCGAAATCGAAAAACGCAAAATGGAAATTGATGCCGAGGCCGAAGCCGAGCAGACGCGCCGCTTAGCCAAAGGGGAAGCCGATGCCATTTTCTTGAAAAAAGAAGCCGAAGCAAAAGGTTTGTATGAGATTTTGAGCAAACAAGCTTTAGGTTTTGATCAAATTGTAAAAGCAGCCGGTGGCAACTCCCGCGACGCCGTGTTGATGTTGATAGCTGATAAATTGGAAGAATTGGTGAAAACGCAAGTGGAGGCGATTAAGAATATCAAGATTGACAAAGTAACCGTGTGGGAAGGTGGCAATGGCGATGGCAATTCGACCGCTAATTTCTTGTCGGGTATGTACAAATCGGTGCCACCGATGAAAGACTTGTTCGATATGGCTGGTATGGATTTGCCGCAATATTTGGGTAAACAGAAAATTGAAGCGCCGGAAGAAAAACAGTCAGCAAATGGGCATGAAGTGAAGCCGGAAGCGGGTAAAGATGATGCTGCGAAAAAGTAATAAAGTGGTGAATGAAATATTAAAATGTTTTGCTTTTTGCATTAATTATATAATTACGAGTAGAATTTTTATAAAAGTGCATCAAATTGATACACATTTTAACCAAAACCAAAAACACTTTATTCACTATGAAATTACAACCGTTATTAGCATTTCTCATGATGATCGCCTTGTTTACCTTGCCAAGCTGTGGCGGCGCATCTAAAGAAAAAGAAGATGATAACGATACGACGAGTACTATAGAAAGCGAAGAAGACGGGGAAAAATCTACGGTGACGATTGAAACCGATGACCCTATGGAAGCTACTAAAGAAGCCCTGCGTCAGTTGAGCGCAGGTGACGTAGATGCCAAAGAAGTTGTGTCCTATCAATCGTTGAAAGACTTGATGCCCAATAGTTTGCTGGGGATGAAGCGCACGAATATTGAAGGGCAAAAGTCAGGGATGCAGGGACTCAGCATTTCTACGGCTACCGCAGAATATGAGGAAGGCGAGAAAGAATTAGATGTATCGATCGTGGATGCTGGTGGCTCTACACTTACGCTTGCCGGTTTGGCAATGTGGGCGAATATGGAATTCGAGCGCGAATCAGATGATGGCTACGAGCGCACGACCAAGATTGACGGGCATAAAGCTTTTGAGCAATATGATAAAAAAAATAAATCCGGGCAATTGAGTGTACTCGTGGATAATCGTTTCGTCGTTAATATTGAAGGCGAAAATATTTCTGAAAACGATCTGCGTAAAGCGCTGAATGACATTAGTTTGCGAAAAATAAGCCGCCTGCAATAACGAAGAAATACGTTTAGGAAACCTTCGAAAGTTTCCTAAACGTATTATTCTTATTTTACCAAATTTTTATTTGGTTTAATCAATTCCGGGAACTGCCGCTGAAAACGTTTGATGCGCGGGATAGATTCGTTCAGTACATAAGGATTGTCGTTGGGATGATTTTTGACATAATCCTGGTGATAATCCTCCGCCGGCCAAAACTTTTCAAAGGCTTTCACTTCCACAGAAATCGGGCGATTATACTCGCCTGACGCATCTAATTTTTTGATCATATCTTCTGCCAACTGCCGTTCTTGCTCATTTTGATAAAAAATAATCGAACGATACGGTGTGCCGCGATCCGGGCCTTGCCCATTGACTTGAGTTGGATCCATTGAGTTGAAATAGACCTTTAGCAAAGTTGGATAATCCACAATATTCGAATCGTAAGGCACTAATACCGCTTCGGCATGACCCGTAGAACCGGAACCAACTTCGTTGTAAGTAGGATTGGAGGTATGACCGCCGGAGTAGCCAGAGATCACATCGCCGACACCTTTCACGCTTTCGAATACGCCTTCAACGCACCAGAAGCAACCCGATGCAAAAACGGCTTGGGCATTATATTTAGCATTTTCTTCAAGGTTAACAGGCTGAACACCAGCATCTTGATCGGATGACGAAGATTTATTTTGGGTGCAGGAGGTAGTCAATGCAAAAAAACTGAGCAGAATCAATAGGTTTCGCATGATGAATCTTGGTTTATTTTAAAAGACAACGAGAATAGGCGAGGTTTAGTTGTCAAAAAAGTTAGATTCATCTGATAAGAAAGACGCGTTGGCGACAGTTTACTTACTGTAATTCAATCGTTTAACGGTTTCGACGGTGGCTGCAATCACACCCAAAGGCAAAGCGAACAAAAAACCAATGCCTGTAAACAAAAGGAGCAGATACACCGTGCCGTTGCCAATAGCCAATAAACGGTATCTTCTGACGAATCGAACGCTATCTCGTACGCGGAAATGGCGTTCCAAAGCAAAATCAATATTGCCGGCGCCAGCATAGTAGGCTTGTACGAAGAAAATCGCTCCGGCTACAAAAGGGCTAAGAAATGGGATTAAACCCAACAATAATAGCAAAAGCGTAAAAAATAACTCTCTTATAATCAGTCGAATAGATATACGAATGCCACGAATAAGATCGCTGATGATGCCTGAAATATTGATACTTACATTACTTGGGGAGCCTCTAAGCGCTTTTTCTACTTTTTCTGACAAGGGCGACATAATTGGCGAGGCAATAGTAATGACGAGGTTTTTGAACAAGATCAAACCCACCGCGCCTATCAGCAGACCCCCGAAAATATTAGCTATTTTTTCAAAAACACCTTTGCCCCATTCCCACGGATAAAGCGAAATCAGCCAGCCGCCGATATTATCAGAAACACCAATAGCCAGCCAGATAATGCCAGCGCCGAGCAATAAGCTCATTAAGCCCGGCACAATAATATAGCCCCAAAGTTTTAATTGAGGAATAAGCTGGAGTGCTTTGCCGTAAGAAGAAATGCCGGAGAAGAAGTCCTTCAGCATGGATTTAAGTGGTTATCTGTTATTGGTTATCTGAGAGTATTGGAGGAGTGTGCCGATAACAGATAACCAATAACACATTTTAACTTTATTCAAATAATTCTGCTAATTTATTTTCCAAGGCAGGCCCACGCAGGTTTCTTGCAATGATTTTTCCTTCGGCATCCAGCAAAATCGTATGCGGAATAGCGCTCACGCTATATAATTGTGCAACTTCGTTTTGCCAACCTTTGAGATCGCTAACATGACGCCAGGTCAAGCCATCCTTTTCAATCGCCTGTAGCCAGCGGTTTTTATCTTGATCCAAACTAACCCCAAGAATTTCAAAGCCCTTTTCTTTATACTGATTATAAACCCTCACTACATTGGGATTCTCTCTACGGCAAGGGCCGCACCAGCTTGCCCAAAAATCAACCAACACCACTTTACCGCGCAAATCGCTTAGTTTCAAATCCTCACCTTCTGGCGTTTTTTGAGCAAAATCAGGCGCTACGCCTCCTACTGCAAAACTCTTGACGGCGTCCAAATGCTTTTGCAAATCAGCAGCAGCAGCGGGCGATTCATCTTTAAATTCCTGGATAAACGCTTCGGCATAAGGAACAAAATTCCCATTTTTTGTCTGTCTCAGCACTGACACTACGCCACTCAAGGCCATCAAATGCGTCTGTGATCCTTGCGGTATCACTTGCAATTGCTTATCCAAATAAGCTTTTACCGCTTCATCAGGAAGGCCCACATTGCATAGCGTTCCGGCATAATTTCTGAAGGCTTCATGCACCCAGGGCAACTGCTCGTAGGTTTTATCCTTGAAATCCACATAGCGGAAAAATTCGGAAGCGAAATACTCAATTTCGTTGCTGTATTTATCTTTATGCTCGTTGCCATCATAGCTGGTGTAAGTTTCCAGGGCTGCGATTTTAGCAAAATAAGGTTGCGCCTTTTTCAAAGAATCCAAAAAAGCAATTTTTCAGCATCCAATACTTTCATATCTTCTACTGCTTTCGCTTTGTCTTCGCTATTGCTCATGCGAAATTTCCGAATCAATAAACCGGTGCGGCGTTTGAAATCCGTGAGTTCTTTTTTCAAGCCATCGTATTGTTCATTCAACGGCGAACCACTTACCGTTGCTTTAGGAATATTTTTGCAAGTGCCGGCTAATTGCACTTCTTTTCTGTTCCCAGCAAAAGCGGACGCATAGAGCTACCTTGCCCGATATAATAAAAACGGGGTTCTTTGGTCTTGGAAACTGTAAATTTGAGCGTATTATCTTCCAGTAATTTTGGAGATTGAATTGCCTCAAAAGCCACGCCATTAAAGCGATACAAGCCTATTTGATCTTCACAATCCGTCAAAGCGCAAGTCAATGTTACAGTCTCCTGCGCAGCGGCTATTTGCAAAGCGACCAGTAGCGAAATCAATATACTCATGGATTTTTTCATAATACAAAAATTTTGTGCTCAAAAATAAAAGGATTCTACGGGAAAAACAATGCTTATGAAAGTGTTAACGGCATCTTAACGTCTTTTGCTCGTCGGTCAAATATTGCACATCGTCTATGTGGTTTGTCTTTATCCAAACTTTTGCTTACTTTTATTAGTTGAATGAATGAGTTATTGAACTTTTAAAATTTGATACGTTTACATAAAAAAGGAGCATATGAGTTTTCGTCGAGAATATAGATATAATTTTGGCGGCAATAATAATAATCCGATCAATTCTATCTGGAGCATTGTAATTCTGGCGCTTGTGCTGGTAGGATTATTTATATTGGCGCGTTTTATTTTTAGAATATTATATTTCTTATCACCTTTTTTATTAATTGCAACAGCTATTATCGATCATAAAGTGATCGTTAATTATGTCAAATGGTTGGGCAATATGATACGCCGTAATACACTCATGGGCGTAGGCGCTACGGTGCTTTCACTCGTATTTTTTCCTGTGGTAAGTGCATTGTTATTTAGTAGGGCTTTATTCAAAAAACAAATGCGAAAAGCACAGCAAGAGCAGGAAACGCGAAAAATTGGTGAATATGTGGACTTTGAAGAAATCGTGGAAGATAAGCCAATCAAACTGAAACGCCTGGAAAAACAGGAGCAGCCACAAACCCGCGAGGAGAAAAAAGACGACCGCTACGATCAGTTTTTTAATTGACCATTTATCATTGACCCTTGATTATTTTTGCAATTTACCTGATAATCAGCTTTTTACTCTGTATTTTTTATGGATATATAATTACGGCTGCACTTCAATCCTGGAAGGAATTGCCTGTTTGGCAAATGCCGCCTGATTTCCAGCCGAAAACTTTTATTTCCATTATAATTCCCGTCAGAAACGAAGAAGCCAATATCCACAAGTGTTTGCAGTCCATTTTAAAACAATCCTATCCAAAAGATTTATATGAAATTATCATAATAGACGATCATTCCACCGATCGAACCGCAGCGATTATTACAAAACTAAAAAAATATAAGAAAAAAGCAATAGAATTAGGCGTTTCACAAGCGCGTGGCTCGCTCATCGTTACTACGGATGGGGATTGCATCGCACAGCCAGAATGGTTATTATTACTTGCTTCTTTATATGAAATAAAAAACGCTAAATGTATCGCTGCTCCGGTCAATTTTTTTCAAGAGCGAAACCTGTTAGAACGCTTTCAATCACTTGATTATGCTGGTACCATGCTGCTCACGGGCGCGGGCATTCACGCGCGTACGATGCGCCTGAGCAATGGCGCGAATCTGGCTTATGCAAAATCTGTTTTTTATGAAGTAAATAGATTTGAAGGTATTAATCACTTGGCTTCGGGCGATGATATGATGCTCGTGCAAAAAATTGCCGCTCAATATCCTAACGATATTTACTTTTTGAAAAATCCTAATGCGACCGTATTTACCAAAGCTAAACCCGACTGGAAATCCTTTCTGCAACAGCGTATTCGTTGGGCTACGAAGTCTTCTGCTTACCGTGAATGGCACATTGCGTTTGTATTAGCGATGGTATTTTTTTTATGTTGTAATATTATACTGAGCTTATTATTAATTCCTTTTTTCGGAAGTGTAATGATTTTAATATTCTTTATGCAAAGTATTATAAAAATATTTTTTGATTATCAATTATTACATGAAGCTTGCCACTTTTTTAAAAGAAAAGATTTAATGAAAAGCTTTCTTTTATCTCAATTATTACATATTATTTACATTGTCATGATAGGCTTTGCCGGGAATATTATAAAAAAATATGAATGGAAAGGACGTAAGGTGACTTAGTGACGAGGAACAGGGAGAAGGGGAGATTTGGAGACCGGGTAACTGGGTGATATATTATCACCTCCACACCAAGTCTCCAAGGTCTCCAAGTCTTTTATGCTAAATTATGGTTTGCTCACTTTCGGTATAGTAATCGCAGGGAAATTGCTCTCCAAGTACATTTTATTATACTTCGCTATATCCTCGCTGACGATCTTGTTCATTGTAGTTTGGTGCTTATTCCATTCGTTTACCAAGTCGGTCATGCGCTCTTTGGCGCCGCCGGTTACCTTTGGTTCGTGCTGATCCACGCGGCCGCGGAGGTTCATCATTTCAGCGCTCAAGCGGTTGTAAAAATTGATCACATCCTGGAAAGTCTTCTGCTTTGGCTGAATCAATTGTTCTTCCCATTCATTGATTTTCTTGATCACATCTTCACCAATTTTCACTAATTCTTTAGCACTTTCTACCTCTTTTAAAGAAGCGTTCAGCGTTTTGACCTGCTCCCGCACTTCCCGCATTTGGTTGACCGCGTTGTGCACTTCATTCACCGCTTGATCTATTTGAACCAGTACTTTTTGCTGGCCTCAAAATCCTGGGGCGTCGCTTCTACTCTTGGATCTTTCACAACAGTGATCGTTTGTTCGCTCGTACCTTTTGGCGTAATGATGCGAATTTTATAATCGCCCGGCGCAATGCGGCTGCCGCGATAATCCCCATTAATAAAAATGCCATTGATGCCAGGCGCTGACTCCCGACGGAAATCCCAGGCGAAGCGATTCACACCTGTTTTGGAGGCGAATGTTGCTTCCGGCTGTGGGCCGCCTTCGTAGCGCTTGAAGCTTTTATCCGGCATATTTTTGTAAGTGCGAATAATATTGTCATTCGCATCGGTAATTTGCAAGGTCAAATCGGTGGTATCCATATCTGATGGCAAGAAATAATCAATGATGACACCGCTCATAGGATTTTGACCAATTGCGCCGCGGCTTCCACCACCACCACCTCCTCCGCCGCCAGGCAGCAGATAAGTAGGTTTTGGCATGAACACCCTTGTTTGATCTCCAAATTTGCCCATACTTTGCTGAATCGCGCCGAGATCATCTAAAATCCAAAACGCCCGACCGGAAGTAGCTGCAATCAAATCATTATCATGGAAAGTTAAATCCGTGATGGGTACGATCGGCAAATTCAATTGGAATTTCTGCCAATTTTTGCCATTATCGAAAGAAATATACAAACCACGCTCTGTGCCAGCATAGAGTAATCCTTGTTTCTTGCGATCTTCGCGCACGACGCGCACAAAATCTTTCGAGCCAATGCCATTGGTAATTTTCGTCCAGGTTTTGCCCCAATCGCTTGTGTAATAGACCATTGGCGTTGGATCATCGAATTTGTATTTGGTAGCCACCACATAAGCCGCAGAAGGATTATGTGGAGATACTTCGATAGAATTGATCAGCGCTTCGCCAATGCCCGGAGGTGTTACATTCTGCCAGCTTTTGCCTTCATCGCGCGTCACATGAACCAATCCGCAATCACTGCCAGCCCAAAGCACGCCTGCCTGATGCGGAGAAGCAATCAAATACGCAATTGTATTGTAAATCTCCCCACCAGCACCTTCATTGATAAAAGGGCCGCCGCCATCACCTTGTTTGGTGACATCGTTGCGCGTCAAATCAGGGCTAATTTCTGTCCAGGTGATGCCACCGTCTTCAGTGCGAAGCACTTTTTGGGCACCATGATAGATTACTTTCGGATTTTGCGGTTGCCAAATAATCGGCGCATTCCAATTAAAACGGTACTTCTGCTCGCTCGGCGTTGTACCCAAACCAATGCGCGGATACGCCATGATGTCTTTGGTTTCGCCCGTTTCATGATTAAAAGCTTCGATATAACCTTGGTAACAACCACCGTACACAATCTCAGGATTATTTGGATCGAATGCTAAGAAAGCGCTCTCGCAGCCAGCTGCCGGATACCAGTCTCTTTCAGTAATGCCGCCGCCCAGGGTACGACTGGCAATAGCCACAGAAGAATTGTCCTGCTGACCGGCATAGACATGATAAGGGAAACGATTATCGGTAACAACGCGATAGAATTGTGCAGTAGGTTGATTGTTCAAAGTGGACCAATTCGTACCGCCATTAAAAGTGATCTCGGCCCCACCGTCATCAGCCAAAATAATATTCTGATTATCATTAGGATTGATCCACATATCATGCGTATCGCCATGACCAACGCTGATGCGTGAGAAAGTTTTGCCGCCATCTGTTGATTTCAACATCGGAGCATTGAGAACATAAACCGTTTCAGGGTCAATCGGATCGGGGAAAATTTCAATATAATACCAGGCGCGCGTGATCGTCGTGCGGTCTTTGCTAGTCTGAGCCCAGGTAGAGCCGCCATCATTCGAGCGATACACGCCTGCCTTTTCGCCTTCCGCTTCAATATTGGCATAAACGACATCAGGGTTGGCAGGAGAAACAGCAATAGCAGTCTTTCCCATTAAGTCAGGCAAGCCCTTGCTCAGTTTTGTCCAAGTTTCGCCGCTATCGGTTGATCGGTACAAGCCAGAACCCGGTCCACCGCTCACTGCTTTCCACGGCAAGCGAATGTGGTCCCACGTCGATGCATAAAGAATACGCGGATTGTTCCTATCCATGCTCACTTCGCTGGCGCCGGTATTCTCATCTACAAATAATACTTGTTTCCAGGTCTTACCGCCATCGGTACTTTTGTAAATACCTCGATCTTTGCTTTTGCCATGTACCGGCCCTTGCACTGCCACGTACACTTCGTTCGCATTTTTAGGATGAACTTGAATACGCGCAATATGTCTTGATTCGGGCAAGCCAATATGCGCCCAGGTTTTGCCGGCATCTACCGATTTGTATATCCCATCGCCGGGAGAAGTCATCACGCCGCGCACCGCGTGTTCGCCCATGCCTACGTAAATGACATTTGGGTCAGATTCAGCGACTGCAATTGCACCGACAGAACCTGTTTTGAAAAAGCCATCCGAAATATTCGTCCAGTTTTGTCCAGCGTTTTCGGTTTTCCAGACACCGCCACCCGTACTGCCCATGTAATATAGCATCGGATTGCCCGGTACACCTACCGCAGCGACGCTTCGACCACCGCGAAAGGGACCGATATTGCGCCATTTCAAGCCTTGAAACTGCTCGGAAAGCTTATCGCCAGGCAACTTGGGCGCTTCCTGCGCTATGGAATAAGAAAAGAATAGAGTTAGAGCAAAGAGTATGCTCCAGGTGTTTTTAAATTTCATTGTTCGACGGTTTTATTTTTGGAATTAGACATTAATTCAGAAAATAGTTTTCCAGAAATGCAAAGCCAAGCCCAATTTAATAGGAAATTTTAAAAAATGCGGTATAAAAATAGCAGGTTATCAAAGATTGATGAGGCAGTTGTATCGCTCCATTTGAGAAAATATAAAAGCTATGTGCAATTGAATGTAAATAACTTTAGATAGTGTGCTGATTTTTTATAAAAGAATGTTCGATATAAAAGAAAGAATGCTTTATTTTTAAAATTAATTGCTTTCTTAATTTTAAATTATGTTTAAATAGTAAAATAAAGTGATTAATTTTTGTAAAAAAGTGTTTAATATTTATTAAGTTATGTTCTGTTCGTAGAAAAGTGTGCTTAAAAGATATGATAGATTTAGCGTAAGCTATCAGAGATGTAAAGAAAGGTCTTATAAAAGAAACAAAGGCTAGAGTTGATTAGCGCCGCTGGTACTGTTTTGTCCATTTGGGGCTGTGTTTTCGGAAAAAAGCAATCCCAACTACCATCGTGATTGCGATAGCGATACCCACCATTTTATAAAAGATCGTTATGGGTTCGCCCGATGCGGTGAGGACAATCGAAGGAAGCCGCGTGAATACCTCCGCCATGAATGCACAATACAAACCAATCACGCTCCAATACATAAAGCTGAAATGCAATAGCAAATAGTTTTTGGATCTTTTAGTAAGTACCGGATAAAGCCCTGCTACAAGCGTCAAGCAACTAAATACAGCAAACCAATGAAATATTCCAAAATTTCCATATAACCTATATATCATAAATGCAGTCGCATTCAATACCAGCATAGCCGCCGCATAGACATAGCCCGTCCGTTTGTGAAGCTTTGTTCCTTTTTTATTGATCAATACCATCAGTCCTGTGATTAAAGCAATAATTGAAGCAATTAAATGTACCAAACCGACGGCATCACCTACGATATTGTTGAAGTTCATATTCATATTCTTGCATCATCATTACAAAAAGCAGGAGCATCTTATCCTTGCGCTGCATCATCCTGATAAAGAGAAACAGCTACGTTTATTATTGCTCAAATATAAACAAAACCCACGCGCTTCAACAAGCTGTTAAATTTTGTACTTTTTACACTTAGTCTTTTCTTTTCTCTATTTTTCTTCTACTTTTGAATCTCACCTACAATTCGGATAAAATGCAAGATAAACTAACTACAACCAGAAGACGGTTTCTCAAAACCGGCGCCCTTGCAGCAGGTGGCTTTATGATCGTGCCACGTCATGTATTGGGTAGGGGCTTCATCGCACCGAGCGATAAGCTCAATATCGCCGCGATTGGCGCAGGCGGTAAAGGCCAAAGCGATATTGCGAATGCATGGAACAACGGTGGCAATAATGTCGTTGCGCTTTGCGATGTGGACAAGGCTCGTGCCAAAGGCAGTATCGATAAGTTTCCTGATGCCAAATTCTATAGCGATTTTCGTCGGATGTTGGATGAGATGAAAGATACGATTGACGCGGTGACGATTTCTACACCCGATCATACCCACGCGGTAGCAGCGATGGCGGCGATGCAAATGGGCAAGCACGTGTACGTGCAAAAGCCACTCACGCATAATATCTATGAAGCTCGAATGCTGACCGAATCTGCCCGCAAATATAAAGTGGTGAGCCAAATGGGTAACCAGGGCGCTTCCAATCCAAGCCAGAAAGTGATGATGGATTGGTTGGACAAAGGCTTGATTGGTAAAGTACACGAAGTACATATCTGGACGAACCGACCAGTATGGCCGCAGGGCATTCCAGTGCCAACGGATAAGCCAGCACTGATAGAATCTATGACGAAAGAAGATTGGGAATTATTTGTCGGGCCGGCGGAATGGGTTGATTATCATCCATTATACCATCCATTCAAATGGCGCGGCTGGTGGAATTTTGGTACCGGCGCCTTAGGTGATATGGGTTGCCACTTGATCGATCCGGCCTTCCGCGTATTGGGCTTGGGCTACCCCACAGAAGTAGAGTGCAGCGTAGGACAAGTATTTATTCAAGACTGGAATGCTGAGTATATTCCTGAAGGTTGTCCACCATCATCCAATGTACAATTGAAATTCCCGGCAACTGCGCGCAACAAATCAGAAGTGACCATGTACTGGACAGACGGTGGTATCCGGCCTTTCCATCCTGATCTGATTCCTGCCAGCGATCCATTAGCCGAAGCCGATAGTAGCAACGGTGTGATTATGATTGGTAAAAAAGGGGTGATGACTTGCGGCACGTATGGTAATAATCCGATGGTCTATTTGAAAAATGGTGACAAATTGGAAATGCCAAAAATGCCGGAAAACCCAAATCCGCTGCCGGAGCACGGACATCAGGTCTCCTGGGCAAATGCTTGCAAAGCGGGCTTTGGCAGTAAAGAGCATCAGGCTTTGACTTCTTCCTTCGATTACGCAGGGCCGCTGACGGAGACGGTGTTGATGGGGAATTTGGCGATCCGCAGTTATAATTTGCGCAAGCAAAATGCCAACGGCAGAGGATTCAACTACTACGGTCGCAAGAAACTCCTGTGGGATGGGCCGAGCATGAAGATCTCGAATTTTGAAGAAGCCAATCAATTTGTGTCTCGTCCGTATCGGTCGGGCTGGAAATTGGTATAATATAATAAAAATATCATATTGGGTCTTGCAGGTGTAAAAATCTGTGAGACCTTTTTTGATGATGGTGTTACCTTTTGACATGGATTCACAAACTTATTATAAAAGCCCATCATCCGCTATACGGGCAAGGTGTTTTATTGCAACACCTTAGGCACCTAAGTTCACCTAAGCTTTAACAACAACTTCGGTGTCCTAAGGTGTCTTAGGTGGTTAAAAAAAGAGCCTCCCTTAGAAAGGGAAAGCCCATCCGCCAAAACGACGAACAGGCTTTATCTCTTAGTTTATAATAACTTCAAACTTTCAACCCCAAAGCGTTAAACGTTTTGCTCGGGTCGCATCTGCGGGAAGAACAAAACTTCCTGAATCGTAATTTGATTGGTCATCAGCATCGCCAGTCGGTCAATGCCAATGCCGATACCGGCGGTCGGCGGCATCCCAAATTCGAGTGCGCGTAGGAAATCATAATCGATAAACATGGCTTCGTCGTCGCCGCGATCCTTGAGTTTTACTTGCTCCTCGAAACGTTCGCGCTGGTCGATTGGGTCGTTTAACTCGGAGTATGCATTCGCAATTTCTTTACCATTAATCATGAGTTCAAATCGTTCGACCAAACCCGGCTTGCTGCGATGGCGCTTGGTGAGCGGACTCATTTCTACGGGATAATCTATAATAAAAGTGGGTTGGATATAATGTTTTTCACATTTTTCACTAAATATTTCATCGATTAATTTACCCTTACCCATTTTTTCATCTGCTTCGATATGGAGTTTTTTACAAACATCGCGCAATTGTGCTTCGTCCATGCCATGCACGTCGAAACCCGTGTGTTCTTTGATCGCATCCAAAATGCCGATGCGCTTGAATGGCGCTTTAAAATTGATGGTTTTATCGCCGACAGGAAGTTCGGTGGTATCGTGCAAATCAAGCGCTACTTTTTCGAGTAGTTGCTCGGTGGTTTGCATCATCCAATCGTAATCTTTATATGCTACATAAAATTCCAGAATCGTAAATTCAGGATTATGCGTGCGATCCATACCTTCGTTGCGGAAGTTGCGGCTGAACTCATATACCCAGTCAAAACCCCCGACAATCAAGCGTTTCAAGTACAATTCATTCGCAATCCGCAGATAAAGCGGCATATCCAAAGCGTTGTGATGCGTGATAAAAGGCCGCGCCGTCGCCCCGCCCGGAATGCTTTGCAATACAGGTGTGTCCACTTCCAAAGCCCCGTGGTTATTGAGGAATTCGCGGATACTGTTCATCATTTGGGTGCGCTTCACGAACGTATCTTTCACGCCGGCATTCACGATCAAATCGACATAACGCATTCGATGGCGCAATTCAGAATCCACAAAAGCATCGTGAACATTGCCTTCGGCGTCGGTTTTTACAATCGGAAGCGGTCGTAGCGCTTTGCCAAGGAAGGTTAATTCTTGAACATGAACCGTGATCTCGCCTGTTTTCGTGCGAAAAACAAAGCCTTTCACACCAATAAAATCGCCAATATCCAGGAGCTTTTTAAAAACATCATTATAAAATTCTGCTCCAATATCGTCGCGTTGCACATATAATTGAATACGCCCGCTGGAATCCTGCAATTCTGCAAAGGCCGCTTTGCCCATCACGCGCGTGCCCATGAGCCTGCCTGCGAGGCATACATCCTTGAATTGTTCAACTTCTTCGTCTTTAAAATTCGATTTAATATCCGCTGCAAAAGTATTCACAGGATATAAAGCTGCTGGAAAAGGCTCGATACCAAAGGATCGGATTTTCTCTAAATTCTCGCGTCGTACGATTTCTTGTTCGCTCATTTGTTGGTGTTGTGGTTTTTTAGTGTCATGGTGTTATGACTTAATTATATTATAACACCATCGCACTAAAACACTTTTTAAAAGAAATGCAAAAATAGTGTTTTTTTATCCTTGTTAGAAAGTTTCAACAAGTTTTGGTGAATGCTGTTCTGTAATTTTGCCAAAGCAAAACCAGTCTATGCTCAAAATTGCGTTTCATCCGATTTACAAATATGAATTGCCGGAGGGACATCGCTTCCCGATGGTGAAGTATGAATTGCTGCCGGAACAATTATTGTACGAAGGTACCGTGAATCAGGATAATTTTTTTCAACCTGAGCCGATTAGTGAAGAAACGATTCTGCTCACGCATACTGAATTGTATTGGGAAAAATTAAAATATCAGGCATTAGATAAAAAAGAAATCCGAGCGATCGGTTTCCCAATGTCAGAAACCTTAGTGCAGCGCGGTCGGCATATCGCAAACGGCACGATTCAATGTGCTTTGTATGCGCAAGAATTTGGCATAGCGCTCAATATAGCTGGCGGAACACATCATGCATTTGCGGATAGGGGAGAAGGATTCTGTTTATTCAACGATATTGCGATTGCAGCGAATTATTTGCTCCATCACAAAAAGGCAAATAAAATTTTGATAGTAGATTTAGATGTGCATCAAGGCAATGGTACGGCTCGGATATTCAAAAATGAAGATCGGGTTTTTACATTTAGTATGCACGGCGAGAAAAATTATCCGGTACGCAAAGAACAAAGTGATTTGGACATTGGCTTGCCCGATCAAACGGAAGACACGCCTTATTTGAAAATTTTACGCAATACATTACCTGCACTAATTGAATCAGTTGAACCAGATTTGGTATTCTATCTTTCTGGCGTGGATGTGCTGGCTACCGATAAATTAGGACGTTTGAATATGAGTATGGCCGGGTGTAAAGAACGAGATCGAATTGTATTGGAGGCTTGTAAACAAAATAATATTCCGTTGTCAGTAAGCATGGGTGGTGGCTATTCTGAGCGCATTGCACATATCGTGGAAGCACACGCTAATACTTATCGTTTAGCCCAGGAAATTTTCTTCTGAAAATACAAAACCGGAATTGCGCATTTGCAATCCCGGCTTTCTTGCTCATGGGATGATTGTTTACTTCACCAATCGGGAAATGCCATTGTACGTTCTATCCACTACAACTGCTGTCAGGAAGCTGACGATCAGACCTAAAGGCAAACCAACTGCAATGCTATGCAGCAAAACGCCGAAGCTCAAACCCAAGGCTACACCTGCCATTGCCCACATAACCAAAACAGATTTCGACTTTTTCATAAAGAATATAATTTTTGATTGTTTTTTTGAAAAAATTGGTCAAAAGGATTGTTTTAAAATTAAACTTGGAATTTTATTTTAAGAATATTTATTGTTTTGTTTGATTTATTCCAAATTTTATAACAAAGATACGCCTTCAAAAGTTGAAAAACCAAATTTTAATCAGTTTTTATTTTTCAAGGATTAGACGCAGCGTTCTTTGGAAAGTCACCGAAATTATTTTTGCATTGGAAAAACTATCGCTAATACTTTCCTCGTTTCAAAAAAAGTTATACATTTGCATTCCATTTAAGAAAAGTAGAAACAATCATGAAAAAAGATACGCATCCAGAGAACTATAGATTTGTGGTATTCAAGGACTTCTCTAGCGATGACGCTTTCATTACGCGTTCTTGCACGCCTACCAGAGAAACAATTCTGTGGGAAGACGGGAAAGAGTATCCCTTGGTGAAGCTGGAAATCTCAAGTTTTTCGCATCCTTTCTTTACCGGTAAGATGAAGTTTGTAGATACTGCCGGGCGTATTGACAAATTCAATAAGAAATTTGCCAATTCCAAGTTTGCCAAGAATTCCTAATTTTATTAAGCATATTAGGCAAAAAAGTCCCCTTCACTTGCTGAGCGGGACTTTTTTGTATCAGATATTAAGAATTCCTGATTCACTTCTTCTAAATTTGCCTAATAAAGATCGGTGTTATAACGCTACCCAATTATGGCAAATATTATCTTGTTTGATAACGAAATTCGGGAACAACTCTTACCACTTACTTATACCCGCCCTGTTTGCGAGTTGCGGGTCGGTATTCTTACTATTCGAGAAAAATGGGAGAAGTGGCTGAATGCCAAGGCATTTTATATTACTCAAGATTACCTTGCAGGAAAATATTCCATCGAATACGATAAAGAAAATTATCTTATTAATGGTTCTGTATTACCTTCTGACCAATTGTGTCGCCTTCTGAAACAAATGGATGATGGCGAAGCTTTTCTTGCAGGAGAAGAACTGATTGCTGCCAAGTTGGATGAAGAACAAATGGAGCAACTCATGCACGATGAGGATTTTGGCGAACTGAAAGGTTTTGATTTACAGGAAACGGAGTTCTTGAGAATCAATCATTTATGTGATTTGTATCGTCTCAACGACCAGGCGATGCGGCAAGACTTTGCGTTGCTAACCGCTGGTAGAACTTCTCAGCCTATTAGTCCCACTAATCGCTGGACGGGTGAAGATCAAATTTTTATAGAAGAAGGTGCCAAAGTCGAGTTTTCTACACTTAATGCAAATACGGGCCCTATTTATATTGGCAAAGATGCAGAGATCATGGAAGGCTGCAACATAAGAGGTGGATTGGCGCTTTGCGAAGGCGCTACGCTGAAGATAGGTGCTAAGATTTACGGCGCGACCACTATCGGCCCATATTCCAAGGTAGGTGGCGAGGTCAATAATTCTATTGTACAAGGCTACTCAAATAAGGCACACGACGGTTTTCTGGGTAATTCTTTTATCGGCGAATGGTGCAATATTGGTGCAGATACGAACACTTCCAATTTAAAAAATACGTATGACGAAGTGAAGCTTTGGAATTATCCTGCCGGGCGATTTTTGCCTACGGGGCAACAATTCTGTGGTTTGTTCATGGGCGACCATTCTCTTTGCGGCATTAATACGATGTTCAATACCGGCACGGTTATAGGCGTTGGAGCGAATGTATTTGGCGCAGGTTTCCCGCGCAATTTTATTCCGTCTTTTGTTTGGGGAGGCCCTGCTGGGTATCAAACTTATAGAACAGATAAGGCTTTTCAGAGCATCGAACGCATGATGGCTCGTCGAAACAAGGATTTTGATATACAAGAACGATTGATTTTGCTACGTGTTTTTGAAGATTCTGCCAAGTATCGTACCTGGGAGAAATAATATAAGGTGTTTTGGTATTATAGCGGTAACCTTGTTCTCAATTCAATAAGTCATTATATATAAAGCTATTACACCAAAATACTATTGCACCGTAACACCAACTTCATGGAGCAGCCCAAATGGAAAATATGGTTGAGTTATCTTGCAGAAATTCACCTCGAAAGCGCTTCCAGTGAATACAATTCTCATCTTTATGTGAGCTTGCGCAAAGGCCGTTATCAGCTTAATCCGGCTCATGCTATTTATTCGTACGCCGATCTGTACAGCAATTTCAGTAAAGCGTTTCAGCAAATTAATCTCGATCAATTGCCTGGAAATGAGGTACTTATTCTTGGATTTGGCTTGGGTAGTATTCCTGTTATTTTGGAGCAAAAAAAAGCGCATTATTACCATTATACAATTGTAGAAATCGATGAAGTAGTGCTTGATTTGGCGAATCGCTACGTTTTGGATGAAGTAGATTGGAAGATGGAGTTTGTCTGTGCTGATGCTTATGCCTTTTTGGCGCAAACCGAAGCAAAATTTGATTTGATTTGTATGGACATTTTTTTGGACGACGAAGTGCCTGCGAAATTTGAATCGCCAACATTTTTAGAAGCTTTGCGCGATGCTTTAAATCCCGGTGGAATAATTCTGTTCAATCGATTAGCCGCGAAAAATAGTGATGTACAAAGGACAGAAGCGTTTTTTCAAAACCAGTTTTTGCCTGTTTTTCCTAATGGAACTTACTTGGATGTAGGTGGCAATTGGATTTTGCTCAATCGGAAAGATTTACTAAAATCAGCATCATCTTAATTTCATGTATTCATAACCCTAAAAATTTTTATTGAAACTAAAAATTTTCTTATTTTACCTGTGACTTTTAAAAAAAAGCCTCGTCAAAAAGGCAGTTCAATCATTTTTTAACCTAAAAAACACTTTACTCATGTCTTTAAAATCAAAATATCAGTCGGTAATTAATTTAAGCGAAAAATTTGGAATGAAGGATAGCGCTGTGGAAGAATTGGATGGCAAACTCAAAGTGAACGGGACGGTTGAAACACAGTATTTGAAAAACCAAATTTGGGACAAGATCAAAGAAATCGGCGGCGAAACTCCTTCCGATATTGCTGCTGACATTCGCGTGGAAGTGACCGACTATTACCACAAGCACACCGTAGAAAAAGGCGAATCGCTTTCTAAGATTGCCAAGCATTACTACGAAGAAGCCAACAAGTACATGAAGATTTTCAATGCGAATACCGACCAATTGAAAGACCCGGATATGATTCATCCTGGTCAGGAATTGATCATTCCGTTTGAATAAAAATCTGTAGGCCTCATAAGCAGTAAGGCTTATGAGGCCTTCAACTACTCAATACTTCCTGCAAAATCTCGTGGGCGTGTATGTCGGGGAGGTAATCAATGTGCAAGCGATAGTAATCCAGCAAGTACTTCAGCAAAGTGCGTCGTTGCGCAGTGCTGATGCTTACTTCATGGCAAGCCTCGGGGTTACTTTGCAAAAACGCCATTAATGCTGCACTCAATTCCTCATCTAAATAATGCCGATGCTCTGGCCTTATGTTTGTAAAAATACCTTCTTGCAAATCGAAGAATGGTGTGGCTTCGCAGCATTCGCCGCCTGGCAGGAAGCCTAAGAAAGCGCTCAGTTCCAATAAAAAATAGAGGTGTAGGTTGTTGACTGCCAATTTGGTTTCATCGAGGTATTGAAAAATATGAAATAGGAATTCAAAGAGTTCCGAATTTTCTTCTGATTCCCGAATCGTTTTGCGAATTACCTCCGCCATAAATAATGCAATTGCGCCTTTGCGCACATCAAAAGGCACGGATTGGTACACGTGTGCCGCCTTGATCTCTTTGATATGATTCAGTTCCCGATCCTCCCGCGCATACGCTACCATGTCCACCAGTGACATCACCTGCAATAGTGACGGGTGTACCCGCGCTTTTTTGCTGCGCACTCCACTGATGATATACTTGCGAAGCCCCTTTTGCTCGGTATATATCTCCGCAATAATACTGGTTTCCCCGTATTTAATGGTTTTCAGTACAATGCCGCGCGTTTTAATAAGCATTTTTGACGTTTTAGTCGCGTATAAAATTACGAAAATCGAAAAAATGATGCTTTGCTGTAACTAAACCTGCAATTTGTAGTCATAGTTGTAGTTCATTCAAAAACGTTCTTTATTTTTTTTGCAAAACTTTAACATTATAAAACTTTGTTTTGGTACAACCATTAAAATTTTATTCCGTCTTTCGGATAGTGTTTAGAAAGAAAATTTAGAAATTGAAGTGTACGCAAATAGTGAAAAAAATTAACAAATAATTTATCTTTTTTTAAGCACTAAATCAGACCAAACATTGTTTTATTTGTGACAATATTTTTTAACCCGACTGTATAAAAATTTCGTACCCATGAAACGCCAATTCATCCTGACTGTAAATTTTTTGGCACTTATGCTTTTTTCAAGCATGAGTTACTTGAACGCAAGTGAAAATGTTACGCAAAATGATCCTAATGAGTCCACTGAATTAAGTGACGACTCAATCATGGCGGCTAAGATTGACAATATGCGTATTGCTCTTATCGGAAGATGGGAGAATCCATATTTTATATCGGAAAATCCGTCCATCAAAAATGGTTCACTTCGCTACCAATTCCGTGAAAACGGTACCTACTCGAAAGTATTGGGAGGTTCTGAAACCCGCATCGAAGAAGAAGGTACCTGGGAAATCTCGGCGGATGGCAAGCATTTGCTGATGCGTTCTCAAAGTCTGTGCAACGGACAACAAGTAGCAGTGACCAATGTAGCTGCAATTAAGCACCTTCAATTGGACGAACTTGTCTTGGAGCAAGCACTATGCGTGGACGGCGTGAACGTTAGCGCAGAACCAAAGGACTTTTTCTTCAACAAGTATTGATTTTACTGAACATTTAGTGTTGGCTATTTACCATCATTCGTATCGGTGGTAAATGGTCAATACTCCATGAAAACTAATCTTCTTCCCACTCCCAATTATCCAGACTTTCCTGTTTATAATGCTCTTTTGTGAATACACGCTGCTTCTGGCGATTCAGTACTAATTTGGCAATTGCTACATTGGCAGGCTCTTCCGAAAAAGGCGAAAGCGCTCGATTTACCTTGTTTTCATCAATATCCAGCCGATACATCAGGCTGAGTAAAAATTCTAATTTGTGGTCAATCAGATAAGCAATCTGGTCGGAAAGCAACTGCAATAATGCCTCCTCTGTCAAGGCTTGTTCCTGCGCCTCCAGGTCAAAATCTTGAGCGATCAACGCCACGGTCTTCTGTAAATTAAGGTCTTCCATGCCGCGTCAAAGGTACAAATCTTCAGACGATTCCTGAAAAATCAAGCAAAAGAAGGCAGTTCTAATTGTCTTTTTTTACCAATGCACCTTCAAACAGCAATTTTACATTTGGATCAAGGATAATTTTAGTTGGCGTCTTTTCCAATTTTGCCGTGAATTGCTCGCTTGAGCCTTTTACCTGGAAGCTCTTAATATCTGGCGTCGTTTCATTATCATAATAAATGCCTACGTCGATCGGGAATTGAAAAGCTGCGCCCTTTTGGGTTTGTTTCAATTCCAGCGTTAATTGCTTCGACTCATTATTATAATTCCAACTCATTTCCAACTTGGGATGCCCTGCAACAAATAACCATTGTTGAAAAAAAGCCTTTAAATCTTTACCACTCACTTCCTCCATCACGCGGCGCAGGTCATCGGTCAGCGCATTGCTATATTTAAAACGATCATAATATGTCCGAATGCCTTTCCAGAAGGCCTCATCGCCTATTTCCTGCCGCAGCATATGCAGCACCCAGCCACCTTTTTGATAAGAATTGGTGTTCAATACTTGATTGTAATCGGTAATCGTCGTATCCACAATAGGCGCAAACCTGCGATTGGCAAAGCGAATCACTTGCTGACGCTGCGATTCTAATAGCGATACCATTGCATCTCGTCCATTTGCAGACTCAACGTATAAATCGGTCAGGTAAGTAGCAAAACCTTCGCTCAGCCAAGCGTGATGCCAGTTCGCTTCCGAGGCGGAATTACCAAACCACTGGTGCGCGATTTCATGTGCCAGCAGATTCTCGCGCCCGCCTTTACCAGTCACGGTACTTTCATTATAAAAGATATTGCTGGCATTTTCCATACCACCGTAGCGGGTTTTGGACTGCACATTCGCCAGTTTTTGGTAAGGATAAGGCCCGACATGATTGATAAACCAATCCAAAATATCCACCGCTGGTTGATAATCATGAAAACCTTCCAGGCGATTATCGCGGAAAACCCAGGATGTGACCGGGATTCCATGTGTTTCTCTTGCCAGTCTCACCGCAAAAGGTGCAACCCCAATGACCATTACTTTCGTAGGCAGAATGACCGTTTCACCCCAATGCGTAAGCTTCAAACCATTGCCCAGATTGGTTTCTTCCAACTGAATGCCATTAGCAATGACTTGATACTGTTCAGGAGCAGTGACGATAAACTCTACGGAAGCCTTGTCGGACGGGTGATCTACTGTTGGCAGCCAATGATGTGCCCGATTGGGCAATTATCACCAAAGAAAGTTTTGTCACCAAATTTATTTTGGTCAATAATCAAACCATCCGCCGGAGTGCCCTGATAATCAATTCGAAATGAGTACAATTCTCCAATTTGGGCAGGTTTGGGCAGTTGAACAGTCAATCGATCTCCTTTATGCTCATATTTTACAGCTTGATCCAGCAAAGTTACAGCATTGACGAGCATTCCAGCACCTTTATCATTTTGATTGGTCAAATCGAGATAGAAAGACGAAACCGCTTGTTTGAATCGGATTTGTATTAAAGCATTGCCTTTAATTTCTTCATTTTCATTATTTAACACAATCGAAAAAGCATAATGCTGTACATCCAATTGCGCTAAACGCTCATAATGTTGCTGAGAAAATGTAGCAAAAGGAGACATTACCAAGCATGCAACCAGGAAAAATAAAAGCGAGAAAGAATGGAGTTTCGACATCGTAAATAAGTTTATGTTAATTTGCTGATTGTCAGAATTTTACAAGCATTAATTTCCATCTTGAAAAACCAGTAAGCCTTTGATTTTGGTTTGTTCCCGCTTCAATAATACAATAATTTAGACTTCTTTTTCTATTGCAAATTTTTAGCCTTCAAAAAACAATTTTTTCTATTAAAAAACGGCAATTCAACCAAAAAATATTTCAATCATGTCGCAAAATCGAATTATTATTTTTGACACAACCCTGCGTGACGGCGAGCAAGTGCCCGGGTGCAAATTGAACATGGATCAAAAGATAAAGGTGGCGCTACAACTCGAACTCCTCGGCGTAGATGTAATCGAAGCGGGCTTCCCGATCAGTAGCCCCGGCGATTTTGCGGCGGTGGAAGCGATCTGCAAAGCTGTCAAAATGCCCACCGTTTGCGGCTTATCACGTGCCGTAGAACAAGACATTAAAGTAGCAGCCGAAGCATTGAAATATGCCAAAAATCCGCGGATTCACACGGGGATTGGCACTTCCGAATCGCATATTGTGCATAAATTGCGCACTACGCCGGAGAAAGTAATCGAGCGTGGCGTGGCAGCAGTAAAACTGGCGAAAAGTTTTGTGGAAGACGTAGAATTTTATGCGGAAGATGCTGGCCGTACGGATAATGAATTCCTGGCAAAGGTGATCGAAGCGGTGATCGCTGCCGGGGCTACGGTAGTCAATATTCCCGACACAACGGGCTACTGTTTGCCGGGACAATACGGTGCAAAAATCAAGTATTTAGTTGAAAATGTGCCAAATATACATAAAGCTATTATTTCAACTCATTGTCATAATGATTTGGGTTTGGCAACTGCCAATTCTATCTATGGTGTCATCCACGGCGCTCGTCAGATCGAATGCACGCTCAATGGTGTTGGCGAACGCGCAGGAAACACCTCGCTTGAAGAAGTGGTGATGGTTTTGAAACAACATCCAGAATTAAATTTGGAGACCGGTATCAATACTCGTTTATTGAATTCCATGAGTCGCCTGGTTTCTGAAAGTATGGCGATGCCCGTGCAACCGAACAAAGCGATTGTAGGAGCGAATGCTTTTGCACATTCGTCTGGCATTCACCAAGATGGCGTCATCAAGCGGCGCGATACTTATGAAATTATTGATCCGTTGGAAGTCGGTGTCGATGAATCGCGCATTGTACTCACAGCGCGTAGTGGCCGCGCGGCTTTGGCGTATCGCTGCAAGAATATTGGTTACAATTTGACCAAAGATGAATTGGACATTGTTTACAAAAAATTCCTCGAAGTAGCGGATAGGAAAAAAGAAGTAATCGATGCAGATTTGCATTTGATAATGGAAGAAGTGCAGATTGCAGTGAATGTCTAATGGCACAAAACGCATTCAAATGAATGATAGGGCTATCAAGACGCCAGTAATTTATGCTGCTATAAAAGAGAAATCTGAGGCAATTAATTTTTCCATGCCTTCCGATTTACAGACAGGGAGTTTGCTCAGAACGCTTGTCGCTTCTAAGCCCAGTGGAAGTTTCTTAGAATTCGGCACTGGTACAGGGCTTTCGCTTTCCTGGATTGTGGACGCTATGGACGAAAGTTCTAATGTTATTTCTATTGACAATAACGAGGATTACATCTCTATTGCACGTAGTTATTTCACAGACGATAAGCGTGTGATTATTATTTGTATCGATGGGAATGACTGGATCAAAAATAATCAGGATAAAAGATTTGATTTAATTTTCGCAGATGCTTGGCCGGGAAAGTATGAAGCTCTAGATGAAACGCTTGCTTTAGTCAAACCTGGTGGCTTTTATGTCATTGACGATATGTCTTCTCAATCGAATTGGCCTGCCGGGCATGAGGATAAGGTTGATAGGCTTGTCAAGTACTTAGATTCGCGCAAAGATTTAAGTTTGACAAAATTAAATTGGTCAACAGGATTAATTATTGTAACCAAGATAAATTTTGCATAGATTACAAATGCCTTATGGCAAAGAATGGAAAGGATTTGTAGCGATTTATAAAGATTTAATTAAATATGAACTCAACAAAAAAACTCTTTTCGATAAAATCTGGGATGCACACGTTGTTACCAGCATTGAAGGCGGCCAGGATGTGCTCTATATTGACCGGCACTTTATTCATGAAGTGACGAGCCCACAAGCATTTGATGGCTTGGCGAAGCGCGGCATCGGCGTTTTCAGAACCGATAAAACCATCGCTACGGCTGATCACAACGTTCCGACTATCAATCAACATTTACCTATCAACGAACCGCTCTCTCGTTTTCAAGTAGAAAAGTTGGTCGAAAACTGCGAAAAATTTGGCGTGGAGCTCTATGGTTTGGGGCATCCATATCAAGGCATTGTGCATGTCATTGGCCCTGAATTAGGCATTACGCAACCCGGCATGACCATTGTTTGTGGCGATAGCCATACCTCCACGCACGGGGCCTTTGGTACGATTGCGTTTGGTATTGGTACGAGCCAGGTGGAGCAGGTGTTGGCTTCGCAATGTTTATTGCAAAGTCGCCCGAAGAGGATGCGTATTACGGTGGACGGGCAGTTGCAAAAAGGCGTTGTTTCCAAAGATATTATATTGTATATCATATCGAAATTAACAGCGGCAGGCGGCACGGGCTATTTTGTAGAATATGCAGGTTCGGCGATTCGCTCGCTCTCGATGGAAGCTCGGATGACGATTTGTAATATGAGTATTGAAATGGGCGCGCGTGGCGGCTTGATTGCACCGGATGAAATTACTTTTGAATATGTAAAAGGTCGAGCATTTGCACCCAAAGGCGAAGCTTGGGATAAAGCTTTAGCTTATTGGAAAACATTATATTCGGACGAAGATGCGGTTTTTGATTTGGAGTATAATTTCCCGGCAGAAGACATCGAGCCGATGGTGACCTATGGTACGAATCCTGGAATGGGCATCAAGATTTCTCAGTCTATTCCGACTGCAAATGCTGAAGGAGGACAATCCTTTACGAAATCCTTGGAATACATGGGTTTCCGGGAAGGTGAAAACTTGATCGGCAAGCCGATTAATTATGTTTTTATTGGCAGTTGCACGAATTCTCGTATTGAGGATTTGCGTTTGGTCGCTAATTATGTAAAAGGCAAAAAGAAAGCACATCATGTAAATGTAATGGTGGTGCCGGGGTCGCAACAAGTAGCGGCACAAGCAAAAGCCGAAGGAATTGATTTGATTTTGCAAGAAGCCGGATTTGAATTTCGGGAGCCGGGCTGCTCGGCTTGCTTGGGTATGAATGAAGATAAAATTCCTGCCGGAGAATACTGCGTTTCTACTTCCAATCGCAATTTTGAAGGGCGGCAGGGACCGGGCGCACGCACCATTCTGGCAAGCCCGCTGACCGCAGCGGCAGTAGCAATTGCAGGAATGATAACGGATGTGAGGGAATATTTAAATTAAGTTAGAAGTACGAGGTACGAAGTACGCCCATACAAAGTAGAAAGTTAGAGGTACGAAGTACGCTCTTACAAAGAAATCTTGAGTGATATGCCTACTTCCAACTTCGTACTTCGTATTTATAAAAAATTTGCACAATGAATCAGGATTTGAAAAAGCGGACGCAAGATTTTGCAATCAGTGTTATTAAATCAATGGAACAAATACCATTTACTAGCACTTTCAAAGTCATTCATAATCAAATCCTTCGTTCAAGTACCTCAGTAGGAGCCAACTATCGTGCCGCGAGACGAGCAAAATCAACAGCAGATTTTATCAATAAACTAAAAATTGTTGAGGAAGAGTTGGATGAAACGATGTACTGGCTCGAAATTATTCGTTCCTTATTACCTGATAAAGATATTATTTTTGAACCAATTTATAAAGAATCAAATGAATTGTTGGCAATTATAGTTACTGCAATCAAAAAAGCAAGGTTGAATCAAGAATTGAAAAATAAACTCAAATGGTATGGCGTACTTCGTACTTCGTGCCTCGTACTTTGAAACATGGAAAAATTTCAAACTTTAATATCCACCGCCGTGCCACTTCCAATGGAAGATGTGGACACAGACCAAATCATTCCGGCGCGATTCCTGAAAGCCACTACCCGCGAGGGTTTTGGTGAAAATCTTTTTCGCGATTGGCGGTATAAGAATGACAATACACCCAAAGCGGATTTCGTTCTGAATAACCCTTTGTACGATGGAAAAGTCCTCGTAGCTGGCAGAAATTTTGGTTGCGGATCGAGTCGGGAACACGCGGCGTGGGCCATTCACGATTATGGCTTTAAAGTAGTGGTTTCGAGTTTTTTTGCAGATATTTTCCGAGGTAACTGCTTGAACAATGGGCTTTTACCTTTGCAAGTGTCAGAAGATTTTTTACATCTCCTATTTTCTGCTATTGAAACGAATCCTAAAACCGAATTATCCGTAGATTTAGAAAAGCAGACGATTACATTGCTTGAAACGGGCGATTCGCAGACATTTGATATCGATCCATATAAAAAAGTTTGTATGATTAATGGATATGACGATATTGATTATTTATTGAGTATTAAAGATAAAATTGTGTCTTTTGAAAAAAATTACGTCTAAATAGTAACGATGCGCGGAAGTCACCGTTATTAGATGAACTCAATCAAGATTAATAACAAGAAAATTCCCTCTTCCCATGAAAAAGAAAATTGCCGTATTGCCCGGCGACGGCATCGGCCCTGAGGTAACCGAACAGGCAATCAAAGTCTTGGACGCAGTAGCCGACCGCTATGATCACTATTTTGAATATTGTTATTGCCAAGTAGGCGCAACGGCAATCGATAGCTGTGGCAATCCACTCCCCGATGAAACCCTTGATGCCTGCCTTCATGGAGACGCAGTCTTATTCGGTGCTATTGGTCATCCTAAATACGATAACGATCCCAGCGCTCCCGTTCGCCCGGAGCAAGGATTATTGAAACTTCGCAAGAGCTTGGGTCTATTCGCCAATATCCGCCCGGTAGCGACTTATGAAAAACTCCTCCATCTTTCGCCTTTGCGCGAAGAGCGTGTAAAAGGCACGGATTTGGTCATTTATCGAGAACTCACCGGTGGCATTTATTTTGGTGCTAAAGGTAGGAACGAAACCAAAACCGAGGCTTACGACCATTGCAATTATGCGGATTACGAAATCGAACGCATTGCTCGATTGGCATTTGAACACGCAATGACTCGCCGCCGTAAAGTAACACTGGTGGACAAAGCGAATGTATTGGAAACTTCTCGCTTGTGGCGCGAGCGCGTGACGCAAATGGCAAAAGAATATCCGGAAATTGAATTCGATTGTATGTTTGTGGACAATGCCGCGATGCAATTGATTCAATACCCAACCCAGTTTGATGTGATGCTTACCGAAAATATGTTTGGCGATATTTTATCAGATGAAGCAAGCGTGCTGCCTGGTTCGATGGGCTTGTTGCCATCAGCATCAGTCGGCCAAAAAACAGCATTATTTGAACCGATTCATGGTTCTTATCCGCAAGCGGCCGGCAAGGATATTGCCAATCCAATGGCTGCCATCCTTTCAGGAGCGATGCTGCTCGATCATTTTGGTTTGCACAAAGAAGCCAATGCTGTCCGAACCTCGGTAACAAAAATCCTGGAAGCTGGCATCGGTACACCAGAATTACATCCTCAGATTGCTTGCGGTTGTACCCAAATTGGCGATTTGATTGCGCTGGCGGTATATGATGAAAATTTGAATTTGAAAAAAGCGAAGATCGAAGAACGCGTTTCGACGATTATATAAAGAGTTTATAAAGTTGAGGAGATTTAGGAGTTGAGACGATAAAAACTCCTAAATCTTACTTACTTAGCTCCCAAATGTTTCATTTCCTGTCATCCTGACCAACCTTCCGTTCATTTTTTTTGATTTCATTTTTTTAATATGTATTGAATTGACAGTGTGGTCGAAACGAAAATACCCTAAAAGGGTTACCTTTTTTAACATATATTTATCTAATTTTACCGGATTGTTAAAGCTTTAAAATAAGGCAAATAGACGCAAAAATTACTATTTAAGTCAACCAAACTCAACGTCGGGGTACTTTTTATCTCATTTCCTGGCGTCATACTCACTGTTCTATTTCCTCATTTTATGGCAAAAAGCAAGTGTTATCACTTGTACTCATGAAAAACAATGACGACCGAGGTGTATCACTCCAGGTAAGGCCCTGTGTGATATGATTTGTTCTCAACTCATCTGTTGCGTGTGTTTCCCGTCTTTGTTTTTCCAATCGGATATTACTTTTTCGACCTAATTCTAATAACAAATTAATACATATCTCATGAAATCAGTTTTACCCAAATTGTTTTTTGGCTTTTCGGGTATTTCGGTATGTTTGGCTATTATTAGGCTGGCGACCAATCTTAGCTTTGCGCCAACTGCGCCAGTTGCCGAGCTTAATCCGACCATCGCATTTGAGGCAGTCCCTGCCATGGAGATGATGGTGCCACCCCCGCCTCCTATCGCCTTAGCGACCTGGAATTTGAATAATACCAATGTTCCTACTACTGAAGCCGCGGGTATTGATGCTGCAAACGCTACCTTTGGTAGTGGTGTAGATGATAATATCGATTATGGCGACGGCTGTGATGGTAGTAGTAATGGCGCCTATAGGACGGAAGATTGGACAACCTCCAATAGTCTCTCTTCTACCGATTATATCGAATTTTGCATTACAGCAACAGATCCCGCAGATATTATAGAAATAACAAGTATCTCTTTCCAATATCGATCAACAAGTAACAGTGGCGATGATGGACCTACCAATATGGAGGTCTTTTACGCTACATCGAGTACTGGCTTTAGTGATGCAACTCAACTGGGGTCGGATTTGTCGTTCAGTGGTAACATGGGTAGTTGCAGTACTTTTAATGAAGCATTGGCGACTCCCGTTACTACTTATCGATTTTGCTTTAGAGCCTACGGCTATGACTCGGAAGGCTCTGATGGACGTCTTCGATTTGATAATGTCGTCATTAACGGTAATATTTATCCTTGCACCGATAACCTGGCTTATTGGAATTTGAATGAATCCAGAAGCGCTACAACCGTTGCTACAGATGTGACAGCGTCCTTAGCCACTTTTGGTTCAGGTGTTCAGGAAACATCTGATGCGTATCCTTCTGATGATGTGACAAACAACGGCGCTTATCGCGGAGATAATTGGACAACCGCAGGCACTAGAAACGATGACGATTACATCGAGTTTTGCGTAAGCTCAACAGAAAAATTAACGATCAACCAGTTCTCTTTCATGGAGCGCCGCCAAGAGAATGATGAAGGTCCTCGAGTCTTAGAGGTAAGATATTCTACAGAAGCTGCTTTTGCTAATCCAACTTCGTTAGGAACAGTAAATTTACCTGCTAATGATGATTGGAGAACACAGCTATTCACTGGTTTGAATATAATGGCAACCAACGCGACCATCTGCTTCCGCATTTATGGCTACGATGCTGATAGCGATGGAGGGGATGAAGCATGGCGCTTCGACGATGTGCGCATCTGCGGTAACGTGATGGGATGGAAGTAGATGATGAGTGCGACGCCGAAGCAGGTACGCTTTCTTCGGATGTAGACGCCATCTGCGAAGGCGGGAGTGTGGATCTCAGTTTGACGGGTACCTCAGGTGACTTGGGCTATGTTATTTTCCAGAATGAAGTCGTCATTGCAGTCATTATCAAACCTGGCAGCAATAGAGGATTTCCTTAGTGAAGCTGATCCTGGCGAATATTGCGTTTATATATTTGCCTATACAGAAACCCCCCAATGCGGTAATTTTGCTGGATTTACCCTGGAGGAATTAATCGACGCCTGCCTCGATGGGCAGTGTTATGACGTCAGCGATCCGCTGTGTATTACGGTCTTTCCCGATCCGCAAGTCAGCATCAGCACACAAGACGCTACAACCGTTTGTGATGGTGGTCAGATTAAGTTTACCGCCGCTGCTTCAGGTGGTCTTAGCGATGACTGTTTGCTGATCAGCTGGCAGATCGACCCGGCAAATCCACAGAATGGTGCACCGCAACTGACCCAACCAGCGCCGTTGAGCGAAGCTGGTATGTTGTTGATCAATGGTGCAAGTGGCAACGGCGCAGTAGGCGTTAATCTTCCTCCGATTGAAGGCGGGTATGTGATTACAGCAGTTGTTACTTGTGACGGTGCAGGTTGTACTACGGCGACCAGTAATCCTGTCAATATTGTAATCGCGCCTGATCCGCAGATAGATATCGAAACCGTTCCTGCGGATATTCGAGAAGTTTGTTATAACGAACCACTTAAAATACAAGCAACTACCAGCGGGGGCACCAGTGATGATTGCCTGATGATCAGTTGGTCATTTGTACCCTCTGACGCGATGGCGAATGCAGCATTTGCAACCGCGCCAATGACCTTGGACGAAGCAGCCATGCTTATTATCAATGGTGAAGAAACAGCGGGTGCTTTAAACGTAACACTTGGTATCGATCCGGGCTGGACAATCGAAGCGACGTTAACTTGCGATGGTGTTGGTTGTGATGAGGCAAGTGATGAACTGACCATTGCTATTATAGAAACAAATAACCTGATTATAGCCACCAACGCAGAAGTGATAATCCCTGCCTGCTTGAATGAATTGGTGTATAATTACCGATTTACGGTAGTGAACGGTCGTTGTAACGATCCAAACTTAACGCCGGTTATTACCAATTTAGGCTATGCTTTCACAGGGCCGGTAAAGATTGACAGTTATGTCAGTGATGATCAATTTACCTATTCGACGTATGAGATAGCGGTAACCGTACCGGCCCCTGCGATTGGTACCACGGTGAGAGACTGTTTCACCATCACGTATGAAGGGGAGAGCCTCGGTGATGGTGACTCTGGTCCATGCTTCGATGTAACGAAGTCTGGTGATCCGAAGCCACAAATCGTGATGAACCCACAGACGATCACCATTCCAGACTGTCAAGCATCTGTGGATGCAGTATTTGGTGTGACGATCCTGTCTTGTGATGAAACAGCTTCTACACCTACGTTCAACTTTTTGGGTGCTAATCATACGCCAGGCTTTTCACAAGCTGGAGATGGTTATTTCCGTTATACAGTGAATATTCCAATCTCTGCGATTGGCACTAATGTTGCGACGGTTTCTTACACCGATGGTGAAGGTAGAAGTACTCAGATTAATTTCCTGATCAAAGTTCTTGGTAACGAACAAACAACAGACTATTCCAATTTATCATGTACAGGTCAGGTGAACATCAAATTAAATGATGATTGCGAAGCATACTTATCAGCAACACAATTGTTGAATGGTGCGGTGGTTTGCGATGATCTTTTGATGTACACGTGGTGTATGTAGTGGGCAACCGCTCTTATATCAACCGCGATGGTAAAATCTCTGACCCATTCTACCATGATGGTGGTTATATTGATTTAGACAAGACTTGCATCCAGTTCATCTATCGTGTTTACTACGATGGCGAATTAGTATGCTGGGGCTATGTGAATGCAGAAGATAAGACAGCACCGGAGATTTATTGTCCGGATGATAAGCATTACGGCCAGCGTTCGTCAGTGGTATATGAGATCGTGGGCGATTTGGGTGAGAATGACGATGTGGCAGATGCAGATGATTACAATAGTGGTGGTTATGACTACCAATTCGATCCGACGATCCAGACATGTTTTAGAACGACATCGATAGCAGGTTTCCCGACCTTGGATTTGTTGGGTAATGCACGTTATTTTGATTTGCATGAATTCCGGGTAAGTGCAACAGGTATCTATACCTTTGTATTGAACACGCAGGATGTAGCGGAACCATTTGATTACAGTGGATTGGGCGTGATCTATCAGGGTTTCAAGGATCTACCGGACATCAATGATGGGGTAGCACCATTTGATCCCTATCAGCCATGTGTGGATATCATAGCTTTTGCAGATTATACATTTGCACCGGGACCATGGAGTGGCTTGGGCGAGTATTTGAATCTGTTGGGTAATATCAACGGCTGGTCGATCTTTTGAGCCAGTTGTATGGCGGACAAGGGGACACCGATCCGGTGATCCGGGTAAGATTGACAGCAGGTGTGGCATACACCCTGTTGACGACATCGACTCGTGGAGATGGCAATGCAACGACAGCCGATCAGGGTGACTATCAGTGGTTGATCTTCCCACCAGCGGGTGGTCGCGTATTCAGTGGCAGAAGCGGTACCGCATCGGCGAATGAATATCCGAAATTTGATGAAGACTTCCAGGAGATCAATCCATTGATCTGCGATGATATCGATTATTTGAAACTACCGGCAAACAAGTGCTACACCACCGACAGAGATGGTAAAGTATTGAGTATGCCAAGTGATCTGTTGACGGTATTGAAGCGCACAGGCTATCCACACTTTGAAGGTGGTCGTTTCAATGGTTGGGTGAGTGATAACTGCGGGGACATCACCATTTGTGTGAGCGATGTGGAATTGGATCATTTTGATGGACATTATCTGGGTGAGTGTGATTACCGGGTGATCAAGCGGACGTTCATCGCAAGAGATGAGTGTAGTGGCTTGAGTGACTACTGCGATCAGTATCTGTATATCCGCCAGCCGACGATGGAAGATGTGGTATTGCCACATTACACGGCGTATCTGGAATGCGGACAGAGCTTCCCGACGATTGCAGGTCCAGGTGGTAAGCAAGTACCAAGTCCGGAAGCAACAGGCTATCCATTTGTAGTAAGTGCATTTGGACACCATGACCTGAGACCGGATGTACCATATTGCCATTTGACAGCGACTTTCACAGACAAGTCTTTGACCAATGTATGTACCGCCTCGTTCTACTTCATCAGAGAGTGGACGGTGGTAGACTGGTGTAACCCGGGCAGAACGATCATCTACAACCAGTTGATCAAAGTGGGTGATTTCACTGCACCGACGGTAGGAGAATTGGCTTATGATCCATGGGATTGCATGCCGACTTACTCCACAGGACCATTCGATTGCAAAGCAACGTTCATCGTACCGGTACCACAGGGCTTGGCAGATAACTGCTCCGGTATTGGTTCGATTTCGGTGGATATCATTACGTTCTTACCGGAATATGACGATCATGGATTTTTGACAGGGGAATATTATGAAGGGGTATTTGCAGCCGGCTTGAACCCACTGGGAGGCGCCAATGCAAAGACCGCCAGAAATGTACCAAAGGGTGTACACCTGTTCAAATATACAGTGGAAGATGGCTGTAAGAACAAAGTGGTGAAGTACTACTGGTTCCAGGTAGTGGACAGAAGTGCACCGGTAGCGGTGATGACCAGTTGAATGTAAGTTTGAGTGGCACAGCCATTGATGGTTCAACGCGCATTTATGCAGAGGACATCGATGAAGGCTCTTATGATGACTGCGGACCGATCGCATTGAAGACCAGAAGAACCTTTGCAGATACGTTGTGTGCAGATGCATATGTAGCCTTGGTAACAGAAGGATCACATGATGAATTGTCCGATTTGACATTCTTCACAGCATTTGAATTGGAGACCTTCTACTTCAACTACCCATGGGAAGCGTACAATCAGTACTACCATGAGTTTGTAGATGGTTGGTTTACCGTGAATGGAGATGGGGATCCAGTCAGAGCGATCTTCACATCGGAGAAGAAAGCAGGCAACTCAGCGGGTGGTTATCACCTGTTCAGCATCCTGGGTGACTATGTAGATATTTTATGCTGTGATGTACAGGATAAAGTGGTGTTGGAATTGTGGGTATTTGACGATGCCAACATGAACGGTGTACCGGGAGATTTTGACTATGTATGGGGCAGAGGTGATTTGGATAACTGGTTGTGGGATTACTATGGTTGCTACAACGAGGAAGTGAAGAGTGATTATTTCTATCCATGTTTGCCGGAATGTGGCAAGATGTGGGATAACCACAATATCTGCTGGTTGGAAGTATTGGTAGAAGACAAGGTACCACCGGTGTGCAAATTGCCACAGCCGGAGGAAATCTACTGCAACGATCCACGCATCCAGTACCTGAATAATTTGAACGATGTAGAAGATCCATGTGTGGAATATGCAGATCTGTTGGATGAATTATTTGGAGGTAGCGCCGAAGATTTGATCGAAGGAGGCTATGTGCTGGATAACTGCGTGGTGACAGGCGAATGTGTATCGGTAGATGATGACAGAGATGAGTGCGGTGTAGGTTATATCACCCGTTGTTTGGAGTTCACCGATGGACAATTTACGATCGAATGCTGCCAGACCCTTTGGGTGACCGAACACCACGAATACATCATTGGCTTCCCGGCTGATAAGGAAGGAGAATGCCGTGATAACATTCTGGATACTTGTATCTACATCAATGAAATTGGTTGCGATCTATTGGCAATCAAAGTGAAGGATGAGAAGTTCACCGCCACAGGCGATGAGTGCTACAAGATCTTCCGTACGTTTGAAGTACTGAACTGGTGTGAATACGATGGACAATCCGCACCGGTGGTGATCGGAAGAGATGTGGATGGAGATGGTGTACCAGGTGATGAGGATGTATGGTTGATCCGTCGTCCGGGCAACACTTATATCGACAGAGCAGGAACATCTTCCAAGAACTGGACACAGGATTTGTGTGGCAACCCAACCCTGCCAAGCGAGACAGATGGCATACCATCGACCAGCCGCAGATTCTGGGATGACAAGGTAAGAAGTGGTAATGCACTGGATATCAATACCAACCCGATCATAGATGTAACTGAGAATAATAACTGGGGAAGAGGTTACTGGCAGTACACTCAACTACTCAAAGTATACGATGACACCGCACCAATCATTACAGTGGAAGACATCGATACTTGCAGCTACTCTTCAGATATTGCGAAGAACTGTCCGGTGACTATTGACATTCCATTCACCGTAGTGGATGACTGTACACCGAATGATGTATTTGTGAAAGTATTTGTGGATGGAGTAGAGCGTACAAGTAAAGTAACAGGCACTGCACCAAACTTCGTGATCGAAGATCAGGTATTGGGTCTGGGAGCACACCTCATTGAAGTACATGCCAAGGATGGTTGTGCCAATGGAGACATCAAGACCTTCAAAGTTACTGTACTTGACTGCAAGGCACCAGCACCGATCTGTATCAATGGCTTGAGCATCGAGTTGATGCCGGATGGAGCAGGCAGTGGCATGAATGTAGTGTGGGCAAGTGATTTCATTGCTTCTGAGATTGATGACTGTTCCGGTATCAAGGGTTATGCGATCTACAGAAGTGATGATACGACCCTGGCAGATGCAGGATTCATCCCTGATGTAGAGCATTCCAGCATTGCAGTGACTTGTGCAGATTTCAACCCAAGCAATGGTGGCAATCCGAATGGAGTAGGTGGAACGGTATTGGTACGTTTGTATGCTATTGATGAGGCTGGTAATTTTGACTTCTGTGAAACCTATGTCCTCGTTCAGGATAATATGTTCAACCTGTGCGGTGTCGCTGGTCCTGGTACAATCGCTGGTTTGATTACCACCGAAGAAAACGGTCCGGTAGAAGGTGTAACGGTACAATTGAGCGGTCAGGCTTCACAAGTGAACACGACCAACCTACAAGGTTCTTACGCATTCACGAACCTGCAATTGGGTTATGACTACTCGATCACACCGGTGAAAGACAATGGTTACCTCAATGGTGTATCAACGTTTGACCTGGTATTGATCAGCAAGCATATCTTAGGCGTACAGCCGATTGCAAGCCCATACAAGTTGATTGCAGCGGATGTGAATAACTCTAAGAATATCTCGATCCTTGACTTGATTGCACTTCGTAAGTTGATCTTGAGTGTAGATACTGAATTTGCAAACAACACTAGCTGGAGATTTGTAGATGCATCTTATAGCTTCCCAGTGCCGACCAACCCATGGTCACAGGGCCTTCCCGGAAGTGAAGAACATCAACGACTTGGCAGGTGCGATCAACAATGCGAACTTCGTAGCAGTGAAAGTGGGTGATATCGATGGTAACGCACGTTTGAGCAGCGTAGCTGGTACAGAAGTACGTAACATCAATAGCACTTTCAACTTCCAGGTAGCAGATGCACAATTGGTAGCAGGCAATGAGTACACAGTTGACTTCCGTGCAGCTGACATTGCAGCGATCCAGGGCTTCCAGGGTACCTTGACTTTCGATGCAAAAGCAGTAGAACTGGTTGACATCTTACCTGGCGTAGCCGGTGAAGAGAACTTCGGTTTGCGTTTTGCAAATGAAGGTGTGATTACCACTAGCTGGAATGGTGAAGCAACAGGTAACGAGGTGATCTTCTCACTGGTGTTCAGAGCGAAAGCAGACACGCAATTGAGCAAGACATTGGGCGTGAGCAGCCGCTACACCGTGGCAGAAGCTTACAACCAGTCAAGCGAGTTGATGAACGTGGCGATCCAGTTCAACACAGGTGCAGTCGTAAGCGCAGGCTTTGAACTCTATCAGAACACGCCGAACCCATTCAAGGCTTCGACTGTGATTGGATTCAACCTGCCGGAAGCTGCTGAGGCAACGATCACGATCAGTGATGTAACAGGTAAAGTCATCAGAATCATCAGCAATGAATATGCAAAAGGACGTAATCAAATTACCCTGGAGCGTTCACAATTGCCGACTGGTGTACTCACTTATACTCTCGAAAGTGGTAAGTTTACTGCCACTAAGAAGATGGTTGTTGTTGAGTAATAAAAATATTCAATAAAATCAAGAGGCTGAGGTGTATACACCTCAGCCTCTTATTTTTTCAAAGCTTAATAATAATATTTTATGCTTTCATCTCCCCAATCATTTCTTCTGGGCGTACCCATTCATCAAATTGTTCAGCAGTAAGTAACTCTAATTCAATCGCTGCTTGCTTCAGCGTTTTATCCTCGGCGTGGGCTTTCTTGGCAATTTTTGCAGCATTATCATAGCCAATATGCGTATTCAAGGCGGTTACTAACATTAAAGATTGCTCTAATAACTCTTTGATACGAGGCTTATTCGGTTCGATGCCTATGGCACAATGCTCATTAAAACTTATACAAGAATCCCCAATTAAACGCGCGGACATCAGGAAATTAAATATCATCATTGGTTTAAATACATTCAACTCGAAGTGACCCGTCATCCCGCCAATATTGATAGCCACATCATTACCGATGACTTGTGCCATTGCCATTGTCATCGCTTCTGATTGAGTGGGATTTACTTTGCCGGGCATGATCGAAGAACCAGGTTCGTTAGCAGGAATAATAATTTCTCCGATGCCACTACGAGGTCCGGAAGACAGCATCCGAATATCATTCGCAATTTTCATCAGAGCGCAAGCCACTGTTTTCAATGCGCCGTGCGATTCCACAATGGCATCATGCGAAGCCAACGCTTCAAATTTATTTTCTGCAGTAACAAATGGCAAGCCTGTATATTCTGCAATTTTTTCAGCTACTTTTACATCATAACCCGCCGGAACATTCAAACCTGTACCAACCGCCGAGCCGCCCAAAGCCAATTCTGACAGGTGCGGCAAGCTATTTTTAATGGCACGGATGCCGTGATCCAATTGAGAAACATAGCCCGAAAATTCTTGCCCCAAAGTAAGCGGCGTCGCATCCATGAAGTGCGTGCGACCAATCTTTACAATATCTTTAAGCTCTTTCGACTTTGCTTGAAGCGTGTCGCGCAAAATTTCAATGCCAGGAATCGTCGTATCAATCAGAATTTTATATGCCGCAATGTGCATGGCCGTTGGGAAAGTGTCATTGGAAGACTGCGATTTATTCACATCATCATTGGGATGCAGCACTTTTTTTTCATCCAAAAGCGAACCGCCGTTCAATACGTGCGCGCGATTGGCGATCACCTCGTTCACATTCATATTGCTTTGCGTGCCGGAGCCAGTTTGCCACACCACCAAAGGAAACTCCTCATCGAGCTTACCTGCAATAATTTCATCACAAACTTGCGCGATCAAATCCGCTTTATCTTTAGACAAAACGCCTAATTCCTGATTGGTGCGGGCCGAAGCCTTTTTCAAAATGGCAAAAGCGCGAATGATTTCAATCGGCATCCGATGTCCACCAATTTTAAAATTCTCCATAGAGCGCTGCGTTTGCGCCGCCCAATATTTATCAACTGGCACGTCTATGTAACCAATGCTGTCTTTTTCTTTGCGAAATTCCATATTTTGGTAGGGTTTTGACTAATTGACCATTTATTGTTTACCATTGACCATTCTAATGAAATTGATAATCAATGTATTATTTTTAAAAATAATATTATTTGAACGGAAATACTTGATTCAGCGCAAAAGTAAGGCAAAATTTTATTTTGAATTGCTAAAAATGTAACAAAAGGAAAGTAAAGGAGGTTGCTTTTAAAATGTATTTGAATTCAGTAGCAGAATGTTAAATCCTTGTTATTATAAGATTTATCGTGCTAAAAATCGTGTAATTCTTTTCAACTTTACAGAATACTTTGCTCATAATAAACTAATTTCCGACCCGTTGGGTTATTGTAATTTGTGACCAGATTGAATCGAATACCTGAACGAGAAGCAACGTGAAGCAACTTAAATACCTGAATAAATATTTCGTCAAATATCGCTGGCATTTACTTGGCGGTATTGTTTTTGTGTTCATTTCCAACTACTTCCGCGTATTGCAGCCACAGATCATCCGCGAGGCGCTCGACCTGGTGGTGGAGAATATTAGTTTGTACCAGCTATATAGTGGTTTTGAGTTGCAAAGCGAATTATACAGCATTATTGGACAAACCCTGCTTTTCTTTGCAGGATTGGTATTGCTTTTGGCGCTACTGATGGGCGTATTTATGTATTTTATGCGGCAGACGATTATTGTAATGTCGCGCCTGGTGGAATATGATATGCGCAAGGAAATTTATGCGCATTATCAAAGGCTTGATCTGGCATTTTACAAAAGAAATAATACCGGCGATTTGATGGCGCGCATCACCGAGGATGTCTCCAAAGTGCGTATGTATCTTGGGCCGGCGGTACTCTATGGTATCAATTTGATTTCCTTATTTATTCTGGTGATTCAATCGATGCTGAGCGTGAGTTGGGAACTGACGCTGTATAGCTTGCTACCATTGCCTTTTCTGTCGATTTCGATTTATTATGTTAGTAATTTAATTAATAAGAAAAGCGAAGCGATTCAGAAAAAACTGGCGACGCTCAATAGCATTGCGCAAGAAGTATATTCAGGCATTCGGGTAGTCAAATCCTATGTGCAAGAAAAACCGATGGTGAAGTTTTTTGCGGAAGAAAGTGAGGATTACAAAGGGAAAGCCCTGGGCTTAGTGAAAGTGAATGCGTTTTTCTTTCCTTTGATGTTGTTGCTGATTGGCGCAAGTACGATTATTACAGTGTATGTAGGGGGCTTGCAGGTAGGGCAGGGGGCGGTGACGCCCGGGAATATTGCTGAATTTGTTATTTATGTAAATATGCTGACCTGGCCGGTGACGGCTATTGGCTGGATTGCTTCTATTATTCAACAAGCAGCGGCTTCGCAGAAACGCTTGAATGAATTTTTAAATACGAAACCGACTATTACTAATACAGTTGTACAAAATCCGGCTCCAATTCTTGGAAAAATCGAATTCGATCGCGTTTCCTTCACTTATCCTGATACCGGCATCAAAGCCTTACGAAATGTCAACTTTAAACTCAATCCTGGTCAGAAATTAGCGATTATTGGGCGCACCGGCTCCGGCAAGACCACCATTGCTGACTTACTGGTGCGGATGTACGATGTGAGCGACGGCGAAATTCGCATTGACGGCAAGGATATTCGCAAACACGACTTGGCAAACCTGCGCGAACGTGTCGGCTACGTGCCGCAGGATGTTTTCTTGTTTTCAGATAGTATTTCTAATAATATTTCTTTTGGAAATATCGAAGCCGAACAACCTGAAATTGAGCAATTTGCAAAATATGCTTCTGTATTCGATGATATCAATGATTTACCGGAGCGCTTTGGCACGGTGCTTGGCGAGCGCGGCGTGACGCTTTCGGGCGGTCAAAAACAAAGGGTTTCAATCGCAAGGGCTTTGATCAAAAAGCCGGATATTGTCATTCTGGATGATTGCCTTTCTGCTGTTGATACCAACACAGAAAAACAAATCCTGGGATATTTTACAGAAGCCCTGTCTGATAAAACGGCAATTATAATCACGCATCGCATTTATTCTTTATTGCAATTCGACAAAATTATCGTGCTGGATGATGGACAAATTGTAGAAGAAGGCACGCATGAAGAACTACTCTCGCGCAAAGGCTACTACGCCGAACTGTATGAAAAACAGACTATTGAAGAAACCGTTGTGGAGTAGAACTGGTTAGCGGTTATCTGTTATTGGGTATCTGACTATCAACTCCCCGCTAACCGCTAATAGATAACCAAAATCCCTCATTTTTTCTTTTTCCGAAAGATTTTTTTGAAATATAAGGCAAATACTTACTTTTGTAGGGGATAGTTTGTCCGAATGCTATTTTTCTACTCACTAAATTGACTAAGTCGTGGATAACGAGAGAAACCAAAGAAGATTTGAGAGTGTGTTTTCCAAGAAGGTTCGTGCAGGTAAAAGAAGGACTTATTTTTTTGATGTTCGCAAAACGAAAGGCGAAGACTTTTATCTGACGCTGACGGAAAGTACCCGGAAATTCAACGGCGAGGGGTATGAGCGTCACAAAATTTTCTTGTACAAGGAGGATTTTAACCGATTCATTGAAGGATTGGAAGAAACCATCAATTACATCAAAACAGAACTGATGCCGGACTACGATTACGATGAGTATGCCCGCAGGCATGAGGAGTACGAACGGGAAGACGATGACACAGAGGATATGGAAGAAGCCGCTGAAATAGAGACGAAAGACAATAAGGCGGGGCTGGAATCGGAAGACGATATAAGCTGGTAAATAACTTCCTGAATGTGATAAATAGAAAGCGAAATTCTGCTATGCCGGGGTTTCGCTTTTTATGTGAAAAAACGAACTCCAATGGAACAACAAATCCCTCAGCCTGAGCGTATTACCAGCAAAACAATTTGGCACGGCTTGTTAGACATTTTTAATCTCGAACGGGGATTAATTTACACCATTGTGGCGCTCACAATCAAGCCTGGCGCGGCTTTGCGCGAATATTTATACGAAAATCGCAAGAAGCTGGTGCCGCCCTTTCGATTCTTGATCTTTACAGTAGCGATTGCTACTTTCCTCACATTGCAATATTTTAAATATAATGAGCTTGCACAGCAGTTTGAAACAGGGTTTAAGCAAGGTGCCGGACAAGAAGAACTTTCCGATAGAGGGCAGGAATTTTTGCAAGCGTATATGACGGGAATTACTTATATATATAATAATTACTTCAATGTATTTCTCCTGGCCGGGGTGCCAATTATAGCGTTAATGACTTTTTGGCTCTGGCGTAAAAAAATGAATTATGCCGAACATTTAGTGATTAATAGTTATTTGACCTCTTATTTAACTCTTATTTACATTGTTATGATGCCAATACTTTGGCTTTCCGATTATATGAAGTTGAGTATTGGTTACTTTATAGGCTCACTCATTTATAGCGCATACTTTTATATTCAGGTGTTTCAGGAAAAGATCGGGCGCGGTATTTTCAAAACACTCCTTGTTAATTTACTTTATTTACTTGCATATTACATTTTGGCAATTATTATATTCATAGCAGCCGCAATTATATTAATGCCTAAAAATTGATTTATCGAATCAAAGTAAGATCGCCGCTTGCAAAAATAAATGAATCTTGCTGGGGCAAGCGATAGGAGGCGCGCCACACATATACATCCGAAGCAGCAGCTTTGCTAGAAAATTCGCCATTCCAAAAGAAATTCGGGTCATCAGCTTCAAAAACCAATTGCCCCCAGCGATTATAAATCTTTATCATAAAATCTTGAAGCGTACAATTGGAAATTACATCAAAAGTATCGTTTCGCCCGTCGTTATTGGGTGTAAAAGCATTTGGGAATATTACATTACAATCTTCCGGTTTTGTACAATCCTCAATTTCAATAAATTCTACGCCGACATAGCGACAGCTATCCGCGCCAAAAGCTTCAACCGAAACAGTATAAATATTTACATCCGAGTAAATAACTTCAATTATTACATCATTATTTTCTCGTCCATCGCCCAGAAACCATTGAAAACCCTGCAAGCCAAGGGTGTCAGGTAATGTTAATATTAATGACGAATCTTTACAAAGATTTCCGTTTACATTAATAGGTAGCAGCCTGCCCTCGATACAGGAAAGCGAATCCTGATTCACCTGAGCATAGGCTGTATTTATTGAAATAAATAGAATTATTATAAAACAGAAGCGTTTCATTGGTCTTTTCGGGAAGAAACGTTTTTTTGCGATTGTAATTTTACAAGATTTAAAAATTGAGGAAAGGAATATTAACTTTGTATTCAAAATTAATAATTGTATCAAGATGATTATTCAGTCTGCGCTTGTTTTCTGTGGCTCAAGTAAAGGTAGGAATCCGATTTATGAAAAATCGGCTTATGAACTCGGTAAAGCTTTGGCGCAGCGAGGCATTCGGCTTGTTTACGGCGCTGGAAACGTAGGATTGATGGGCGTTTTGGCGGATGCGACCCTGGAGCATGGCGGCGAAGTGACAGGCATTATTCCTTATTTTCTAAGGGATCGGGAGGTTTGTCATCTTGGATTGACCGAACTCGTGGTGGTGCAAAGCATGGCAGAGCGCAAACTGGTGATGGCGGAACGAGCGGATACCGTTATTACTTTGCCTGGTGGCTACGGCACGCTGGACGAATTGTTTGAAATGCTGACGCTGGTACAATTGAGTCAAGCGGCGCACCCGATTGGCATTTGGAATGTGAATGGATTTTTCGATCCACTGATAGCACAATTGGAAAAAATGCACGAAGAACAATTTTTGAAAGATATTCACCGCAAAATGCTATTGGTTTCAAGCGATTTGGACGATTTATTTGCCAAAATAGAAAATTTTGAACCGACAATGCCTGTTGGAAAGTGGCAGAATTCCTGAATTGCGATTTTGTGTTTATCTTTGAATGAATTTATATAGTGATGTAATAATGTAATGATATGATGATGTAGTGATATAATGATTTTACAACCAGTTATTTTGTAATATTTTATCTATATCATAAAATTACTACATCGCCAACTAAATAACCAAATATGAACCGAATTATCACCCTGGACGAATTTATTATTCATCGTCAGAAAGACTTTCCATTTGCTTCGGGCGAACTCACAGGTCTCTTGCGCGACATTGGCGTGGCAGCTAAAATCGTGAATCGGGAAGTCAACAAAGCTGGACTGGTCAATATCCTCGGCTCGGCTGGCGGCGACAATGCTACTGGCGACGAGGTTCAAAAACTCGATCTTTATGCTAATGAAAAACTGATCGAATGCCTTAAAAACAGTGGCGAATGCTGTGGCGTGGCTTCAGAAGAATTTGAAGATTTTATCCCGATTCCTGCGGTAGCCTCCAAGGCTTCTAAATATGTCGTTGTATTCGATCCTTTGGACGGTTCTTCCAATATTGATGTCAACGTGTCGGTGGGCACTATTTTTGGCATTTATCGTCGCAAAAGCAATGCTGACGGGCCTTGTACGCTGGAGGATTTTTTGCAAAAAGGCTCGGAATTGGTAGCTGCGGGCTATGTATTGTATGGCACTTCCACGATTTTGGTGTATAGCACGGGGCGTGGCGTGAATGGCTTTACGCTTGATCCTTCGATCGGTGAATTCTGTTTGTCGCATCGCGATATTCAAATTCCCAATCGGGGTAATTATTATTCGGTGAATCAAGGATATTATTTAAAATTTGATGTGGAAATGCGTCGTTATATCGACCATTGCTCCGATATGAACCTGCGCCTGCGTTACATCGGCTCGATGGTAAGTGATATTCACCGAATTTTATTACAAGGCGGTATTTTCTTATATCCGCAAACGCGTAAGTACCCGCAAGGCAAGCTCCGTCTGGTGTATGAGTGCAATCCTTTATCTTTTATCGTGGAACAGGCTGGCGGCAAAGCGATGACCTGTCAGTTGCAACGGGTATTGGATTTGGAGGTGACGCATTTGCACCAAAGAGCAACAATAGCAATGGGTTCGCCGGATATGATTGATGAAATGAAAGCATTTGTAGAGAAATATTCGGCGTTGCCGACGTTCAATTAGTTTTATGTTGGAGGTTACAAGTTACAGGTTACAAGTTTTAAGTTTCAGGTTGGAAGTTTCTGGAAATAATGTGACTGAAAATGTTTTTCTAAGTCTAAATGGGAAAGCATATTTTATGGCAACTATTAAGCGTTTTGAGGATATCGAAGCTTGGCAAAGAGCAAGAGTGTTAGCAAAGGAAATTTATTTTTTAACTTATAATACGCTCATTTCTAAAGATATAAAGCTGAAAGAACAAATGCGAGGTGCCTGCGGCTCTGTCATGGATAACATTGCAGAAGGCTTTGAAAGAGGAACAAGTAAAGAGTTTATTAATTTTCTGCGGTATGCAAAAGGCTCTTGTGGCGAGTTACGTTCTCAACTTTACAGAGTATTTGATCAAGCTTATATCGAACAGGATAAATTTGAATCATTATGTGCTGAATTAGAAATCACTTCAAAATTAATAAGCAGATTTATCAGCTATTTAAAAAAATCCAATTATAACGGTCAAAACTTCTAACCTGAAACCTCCAACCTAAAACTTCTAACCTGAAACCTCCAACCTGAAACCTCCAACTATCTGACCAGTTGATACTTCCCCACCACATCATCGCCGCCTTTGATGTCTAAAAAGTAAGTGCCGCTTTTTAACTTGCTGAAATCCATATCTTTAAGATGCGTTTTAGCAACTTGACCATTAAAAGTATATCGATCAAGCACAGCAAAGGATTCGCTCAACAATAAAATTGTCACGTTGCAAGCATTTTTGAGCGTGTACCGAAGAGAAACTTTACCCGTGCCATCGCATTGAAGCTTGGGTTGGGTGGACCAGTCATCATTACTGTTACTGGCAGTGGGCGAGTTTTTAGGTGCAGCACCTAACGCTTTTCCGGGTGTAGGTTCTATAGTTGGTTTATTATTGGCAGCGATTAATTGCTTTTCACGATAAAGCGTTACTACATCTCCTGTTGGCGGATTCCAGAGCGAAAGCCCTACGGGCGGCTCAAAAATATTGGCTTCTTTCACTTCACCAACATTAGCAGACACGTCGGTCATCACAGTGCGAATTTCCACTTGATCCCGATCCACAAAAATCCAGTTGAATTGATTGAAGCTACCACTGGCGCGCGTCCAAGCCTTATCGTCGTCGTTTTGGCGCAAGGGCGCTCCCCAGCAGCCTTCACCGATGTAAACCGTGCCGTTTTCATCATCCTGGATAAAATTTTCATCGTTTCCAGGGTCTTTGGAAGGGCGAATCGGATATGTCCATTTGGTCACGTGCGAGTCCGATTCTATTGCCAATTGCACTTTGTATTTGTGAAAAAGCGTTGCCCAATTCAGCACCAATTCATCTTTTTCTTCTTTTTCGCGTGTATGCGGGCGCATGGAATGATGGTATTGCGCAAAGCGCCAGGTAAAAGAAGTATTTTTTGCAAATCCGCTTCCAACCAATCGCGCTGTTCACCACCGGAAGGAATCATGGAATTCAATGTATAAATCCGCAGCAAATTGCCACCAAAATTCAAAGCATAGACCAAGCCAGAATTGACCACATCAAAAACCTCTACCAGAGAAGCATTGGAAGCCTCATGATTGCCGCGTGCCACCACAATCGGAAACAAACGCCCATCGCTGCCAATGGTTTCCTGCCAATCATCGAGCCATTTTTTCCATTCGGCAGGGCTATCGTCGGAAGTCATATCACCGTTGAACAGCACAAAATGCGGGCGGAGCTTGCTCACCAATTTATTCGCGCTTTTGCGTGCATCACGAAAATTGCGAGAATCACCACCAGAAATGATGGAAAGCCGCTCCGTTGCTTGGTTCGGTGCAGTTTTAAAGACATTCGACGGCTGACGCCTTCGCTATCACGTATTACAAAATAATAAACCGTGTTTGGTTTTAGCCCTGAAAGCCTTACAAAATGATTGTTCATGCCACGAGCATTTGCTACCAAATCCGGCTTTCGGGAAAATTTATAAGCATCTGATTTTTGTCCTTGATCGCTCAAGTCATAATGTAATATTGGGTTTCCGCCTGATACTTGATCCCAGCCAATTACCATGGTGGTAGCCGGATCGTCACGCCACATACAGCGATAGCGCGTATTCGCTGCATCGAGCTTCACTAAAATTGAAGCAAACAAGAATAAAGGAAGCAAAAATGCCTTTGCAAAAGCGTTTCTGGGAACGAAACATTTTTGAATTGAATACGTAAATCGTTGTGACTGAGCTTTAAATCCTGCTAATTCCTGCATTACCAATAGAGTTTTGCCAAATTTAGTAAGAAATACACAAGGGTAGTTGCTCTGGTTGCACCTTCGCAGACGAATACAAATATTCTAACGACGAAAGTACCAAAAAGTCAATTGCAATAACCATGTAAAGTTACACCATGCGCAGGGAGGAATTGCTGTGATCCGAAGGATTCCTTTGGAAATAAAAAGCTAAGGTTATGCGAAATATTGTACCTTTGCAGCGATTTTAACAAGATAAAAACGAAAATCGTTTGTATAAATTTCAAATTACTAGATATGTTGAAGGATAATCTTGTTTTTAGCTTGATTAACAAGGAATTAGATCGCCAACGCAAAGGCATAGAATTGATCGCTTCTGAAAATTTCACCAGCCAGGCAGTGATAGATGCGACGGGTACTTGCCTCACCAATAAATACGCTGAGGGCTACCCCGGCAAGCGCTATTATGGAGGCTGTGAAGTGGTGGACGAGATCGAGCAATTGGCGATTAATCGTTTGAAAGAATTATTCGGAGTAGAATATGCCAACGTGCAACCCCATTCCGGCTCTCAAGCAAATGCTGCAGTGTATCTGGCAACATTGCAACCTGGCGATCATATCCTGGGATTCAATCTGGCACACGGCGGGCATCTCTCGCACGGTTCACCAGTGAGTTATTCTGGGAAAGTTTATAATGCGTATTTCTATGGCGTAGAAGAAGATACAGGCATCATCGATATGAATAAAGTGGAGGCCAAAGCTTTAGAAGTGAAGCCTAAAATGATTATCTGTGGTGCTTCGGCGTATGCGCGCGATTGGGATTACGCTGCTTTCCGCGCCATTGCTGATAAAGTGGGCGCTTTGCTCCTGGCGGATATTGCACATCCGGCGGGATTGATCGCAGCGGGTTTTCTTAATAATCCTGTAAAACATTGTCATATCATTACTTCTACGACACATAAAACGCTGCGTGGCCCACGTGGCGGCATCATTATGATGGGCGAAGATTTTGACAACCCCTGGGGACGTGCTACTAAAAAAGGTGGTTTGATTAAAATGTCGGCGATCCTCAATAGTGGCGTCTTTCCTGGAATGCAGGGCGGCCCTTTGGAACATGTAATTGCTGCTAAGGCGATTGCTTTTCATGAAGCATTACAACCAGAATTCAAACAATACGCGAAGCAAGTGATCAAAAATGCGGCGGCTATGGCCGATGCTTTTGTAGAAAAAGGATACAAAGTCATTTCCGGCGGAACAGTTAACCACTTGATGTTGATTGATTTACGAAGTAAAAATGTGACAGGCAAAGTCGCCGAAGAAGCTTTGGTACAAGCCGACATCACCGTTAATAAAAACATGGTGCCATTTGATACCGAGTCACCGATGGTTACTTCGGGTATTCGCGTGGGCACGGCTGCCATTACAACGCGCGGATTTAATGAGGAAGATTGCAGGAAAGTGGTGGATTGGATGGATGCCATCATCACTAATGCTACAAACGAGCCTTTAATTGATCAGACGCGCCGCGAAGTGAATGAATTTATGGAAAAATATCCTTTGTACGAAGCGCACGAATTGGTTCGAAGCTAATACTTATGTTGGCGTTCCAGGATATGTATGATTTTGATCTTCAATAGGTTCTACCAATAGCGTTTTTTCATCAATCATACCAACGACGCGGACGGGAGCGCCCACGGGCAGTTCTCTACCTTGTGTGACGGCATTAACCGAAGCAGGCAAGCGGCGTATATCAAGATGGATCTTGCCCATACCTGCTCTATGAGGCGGTATAGATTTTAATACCTTCCCCGTACTATCCAAAATTGGTTCGGAATGGCGCGAAGATGCCCAGGATGGAAGCCTGTAAATACTAAATAGGAAAGCAATTATCATTCCGATTAAAGCTCCGAATAATAAGGATTGAGGAAAGTTATACTCAAACCGAGCAATAATTGCAGCCGACCAGCCAAAAGCAGTAAAGAAAACCAATACGGTGCGGGTGTCTAATTGTAAAAACCGACGCTCTTGGGATGCAATATCTGATTCAGGTTCTTCAGAGAACAAGCTATACACCGTAAAAACCAGCAATAACAAACTCGCTATTACGGCGATGCCCCATAATACTTGTTCGCTCCAGTTAGCGGCAATCCAGTCAGTCTTCAATAGCAATATGTGCATAGGACAAAACTTAATGCATTCAAAAACAATTGCGTAGTGTTTCGATAACTCAGTGTTTTAACATACAAAAAAAACAGGATTTTCATTTTTACAATAATTGTCTCGACAAACGGATGTTATTTTTCGTCGAACAAATCGTTTACAAAAACATTTTGGCTTTATCGCAATTACAACTCAGGTCTGTTTAAATCTTCTTAACTTTGCGGCAAACCAAAATTTTATGAACGGCAAAACAGGAAGCATCGAACTGTACAATACCAGTCAAATGCTGGAAGTGAAATTATTTTCAGGAACGGAATCGCTTTATCTGGCCGAAGAAATTGCCAGAAAATATGGTCAAGAACTGGGCATTATTAAGTTAAATCGCTTTAGTGATGGAGAGATGCAGCCGGTCATTGATGAATCGGTACGGGGTGCTTTTGTTTTTTTTATTCAATCTACATTCCCACCAGCGGAAAATTTGATGGAATTGCTCCTGATGATTGACGCTGCCAAACGCGCTTCGGCAGGTTATATTACTTGTGTCATTCCTTATTTTGGTTATGCTCGGCAAGATCGAAAGGACAAACCTCGTGTACCGATTTCTGCCAAATTAATAGCAAATTTATTACAAGCGGCTGGTACTGACCGGATTATGACGATGGATTTACACGCCGATCAGATTCAGGGATTTTTTGATATTCCGGTGGATCACTTGCAAAGCAATGCGATTTATATTCCATATTTAGAACAACAAGACCTTTCCAATACCATTTTTGCCTCACCCGACGTAGGCGGTGTAAAGCGTGCACGTGCCTATGCCAAAGCTTTTACGAAAGAATTGGTTATTTGCGACAAGTACCGCGAGAAAGCCAACGAAGTGGCAGGCATGACGGTGATTGGTAGTGTGGATGGAGCCGATGTAATTTTGGTGGACGACTTGGTTGACACCGCCGGAACGCTGTGCCGTGCTGCTGATATTATTATGAAAAAAGGCGCTCGTAGCGTACGCGCCATGTGTACCCACCCGATTCTATCTGGCAAAGCTTATGATAATCTTGAAAATTCAGAATTATCGGAGTTATTGGTATGCGACACGATTCCTTTGAAAAAGCATTCTAGCAAAATAAAGGTACTCTCTGCCGCAGACCTATTCTCTAAAGCTATTCGCAATACGCATGAGCATCGTTCCATTACAGCGCTGTTTGTGTAGAGGTTGGTGTTATAGTGTTCTGGCGCTGTAGTGCTATCGAACCATAACACTTTCGTACTAAAACACTTTTTTCAAAAAAAGAATGGATTTTTCAAAATAGAATCACTATCTTTGCGTGCCTTTTTAGAATTTTAGTTGAAATTAATTAGCAATCAAGCCATGCAGGTTATTAATATAAAGGGTCAGTTGAGAAACGACCTTGGAAAAAAAGGAGCAAAAGCTGCCCGTAAAGAAGGGTTGATCCCTTGTGTCATGTACGGTGCGCAAGAAGTGGTACATTTTTCTACTACTTTGGGCGATGTTCGTCATTTGGTTTATACGCCGGATTTTAAAATTGCAGAAATAGACGTAGAAGGAAAAACCTTCAAGTGTATTCTGAAGGATAAACAATTCCATCCGGTGACAGATGATATTCAGCATCTTGATTTTCTTCTGTTGATCGATAAGCGCCCGATAAAAGTGGAAGTGCCCATTCGTTTCAAAGGAACTTCTCCCGGCGTGAAAGCTGGTGGAAAGCTTTTGCAAAAAGTGCGCACGGTGAAGATCAAAGCAGTACCTGAGAATTTGGTGGATGAATTGACCGTTGATATTTCTCATTTAGAATTGGGACAGTCTATTCGGGTACGTGACGTAAAACCAGGTGCAGATATAGAAGTACTCAATGCTCCGGGTACGCCAATTGCAACCGTTGAAATCCCGCGTGCATTGCGTAGCGCTCAGCAGGCAGCAGCAGCAGCGGAAGGCAAGAAGAAATAGAAATTATCTTAATTTATAATCAATTATAGATGAGAGGCGTAGGTAATACTTATGCCTCTTATTTTATTGTATTTGTATGGAAAATCTGCGCGTCACACTGGTTCAATCCTTTTTACATTGGGAAGATAAATCGGCAAATTTGAAACAATTTGACCAAAAATTGGCTCCGCTTGCTGGTCAAACCGATTTGATTATCTTACCGGAAATGTTTAGCACGGGCTTTAGCATGAATGCGATAGCTTTGGCGGAAGATATGCAAGGGCGCACCATGCAATGGCTCAGGGATAAAGCTGCCATGCTTGAATCCGTCATTACAGGAAGTTTTATCGCCGAAGAAAATGGGCATTACTACAATCGCTTGGTGTGGATGCGCCCCGATGGTACTTATGATACTTATGATAAAAGGCATCTTTTTACGTATGCAGATGAAAATCAATACTATACGCAGGGGCAACAACAATTATTAGTGGAGTTGAAAGGTTGGAGCATACTGCCGCTCGTTTGTTACGATTTGCGTTTTCCAGTGTGGAGTCGCAATGTGCAGGATTATGACCTCTTGATTTACGTTGCCAATTTTCCGGAACGCCGCAGCCATGCCTGGAAATCTTTACTTACAGCTCGGGCCATTGAGAATTTAGCTTATACGATAGGCGTGAATCGCGTTGGTAATGATGGCAATGAAATCAGTCATTCCGGCGATTCTACACTGCTCGATTATGCCGGGCAAATGCTATATCAAATCAGTCATCTCGAAGATATTTTTACCGCAACCTTATCTTATCAAGCTTTACAGGACTTTCGCCGGCGCTTCGCTTTCCTTCAGGATCGGGATCATTTTATCATTTCAAATCCTTAAATCACGGACTTAGTTTAGTTTTGAAAATAATTTAAATCACTGATTTATAATTATTTATAATAGAGCGTGGAAAAAATTTGTGTTTCAAACGCGGATTTTTCAAAGTAGAATTTATATCTTGTGCGCTGCAAGCCCATAGAACATAGACAGACGAGCCTCAATTGCGTCTTTAAAATCAGGATTGAGCCTTTACAAAACCTAAACGATTATGCCAACTGACAGTAGTTGTAGGTGCTTGTCGGCGCTTATTCTTGTGTTCTGCAGCTTTGCTTTTTCCGCTCATGCAAGTACCGATTATTCCCATCCCTTCAGTGATTCCACTGTTACTCATAAGATAGATTCCGCTGCCATTGCAAAACTCGATTGGCTGAAGCCTGATCTTCGCGTAGATATGGTCACTTATGCTCAGGAATTTTTGGGTATTCACTATCGTTATGCAGGGCGTGCGCCTCAGACGGGCTTTGATTGTTCCGGGTTTACCCATTTTGTGATGCGCAATTTTGATGTAGATATTTCCACAAGTTCCAGAGCACAAATTGCCGATGGTAAAAAAATCGACCTCAAATTGGTGAAACCTGGCGATCTGATTTTCTTTCGGCGAAGCAGTCGGAGTCGTATTTCACACGTAGCGATGGTGTTTTCTAATGATGAGAACGGATTGCGTGTTATTCATAGCACTTCGCGTGGCGTTGTAATAGATGATTTAATGAAGTCAAAGTATTGGCGTCCAAAGATTTATGCAGCCAGAGACGTGTTGCACCAATTTACCGACGATTATGCGCATCGGCAAATTGAATTGTTTTTAGAGCAGAGTAAGAAACTGCAAGAAATGAATGTAGATTTAGCCTTGCTGGCCAAAGGGATTCATTTTTAAAAAAAGGGATTTTTGTAATATTTTTAGACCGAGATATGCGCCAATTTTTTGTTAGTGTGATTTTTACACCAATTTTCCGTATCTTTGCCTCGTCGTAGGTATCATCAAACATTATCACAAATTTTCAAACGGCAAGAATGATCAACTTGATACTTTTCGGACCTCCTGGCTCTGGCAAGGGAACACAGGCTGCGAAATTAGTGGAGCAGTATGCGCTTTTACATATCTCGACAGGAGACCTTTTTCGCTACGAAATGAGCAATGACACGCCTCTTGGGCAAGAAGCCAAGAGCTACATCGCCAAAGGAGAATTGGTGCCGGATGAAGTAACGATTGGAATGCTGCGCAATAAAGTAGAGGCGAATCCTGATGTACGAGGTTATATTTTTGATGGTTTTCCCCGCACGATTGCACAATCGGAAGCTTTAGACGCGCTTTTGGCAGAAAAAGAAGGCGAGGTATCAAAATTGATCATGCTGGACGTACCCGATGATGAAATTGTGGCTCGTATTCTTAATCGTGGTAAAACCTCAGGAAGAACAGACGATTTGGACGAAGATATTGTGCGCAATCGCATTCAGATTTATAAAAATGAGACTTCACAAGTGTTTGATTTTTATGCTATTAAAGAAAAATCCATCAAAATCGATGGAGTAGGCAGCGTTGAAGAAATCTTTAATCGCCTTTGCGATGAAATAGATAACTTGTAGCTCCGAATGTCATTCAGAGTTATTGCAAACTAAATCCAATGTCATTGCGTTTTGTGAAATGCGATGACTTTTTTATTAGAACAGAGGACAGAGGCGAGAAGTCAGATTCCGACTTCCAACTTCCGACTTCCGACTTTCCCAAATATGGCAGAACAAAACTTTGTAGATTATGTAAAAATTTGCTGTCGCTCCGGCGCGGGTGGCGCGGGTTCTGTCCATTTTCATCGAGATAAAAAAACGCCCAAAGGCGGACCAGATGGTGGTGATGGTGGTCGTGGCGGGCATATCATTTTGCGCGGGAATCGCAATTTGTGGACCTTGCTTTCGCTCAAATATCGCAAACACGTGATCGCTGGTAGCGGGGTAGGAGGCAGCAGTGGCAATAAATTTGGTGCGGATGGCGAAGATGTGATTCTTGATGTGCCGCTTGGCACCGTAGCCAAAGACGCCGAAACTGGCGAGTTTTTGTTTGAAATTACAGAGGATGAAGAAGAAAAAGTCCTGCTGGATGGTGGTCGAGGGGGCTTAGGCAATAGCCATTTTAAATCGGCAACGAATCAAACGCCGCGCTACGCGCAGCCCGGCGAGCCTGGCAAAGAAGAATGGAAAATCCTGGAATTGAAAGTCCTTGCAGATGTTGGCTTGGTCGGTTTTCCAAATGCAGGCAAGTCCACTTTACTTTCAGTGCTTACAGCTGCCAAACCTGAGATTGCGCCTTATCCTTTTACCACCATCGTCCCGAATCTTGGTATTGTCCAATACCGCGATGGTCGCTCGTTTATGATCGCCGACATTCCCGGAATTATTGAAAATGCGCACCTCGGCAAAGGCTTGGGGCATCGCTTCCTGCGGCATATCGAACGCAATTCGACCCTGCTGTTTATGATTCCTTCCGATGCCGAAAACATTAATAACGAATACGAAATTCTATTGCGCGAATTGGAATTATACAATCCTGAATTGCTTGACAAACCTCGTGTACTGGCGATTACCAAAAGTGATCTGATTGACGAAGAACTGAAAGAACTGCTCAAACCTGAATTGCCCCAGGGCATTCCCTATATTTTTATCTCAGCCGTTGCCCAGCAAGGATTAGATGAATTGCGCGATTTGCTTTGGCGTACGATTAACACGGATTTATAATATTATAGGTATATTATATTTTAGTGCTTGTTATAATAGATATAATATATTTAATTAAATAATTGATTTTCAATCTACTAAGAAATAATTATACCTGATTTTTCATAATTAATTCTTTACAATTAATTAGCTATGAAAATAAAATTACCCTTTATTATTATAATGCTTTTATTTTGGGTACCAATAAATGCTCAAAATACCGAAAATACCTACGAAGCTGAAATCCAGGCATGGCAAGCGAAGCGCGAAGCTTCCCTCAAAAGTGAAGACGGCTGGCTCAATCTGGCCGGGCTTTTCCGATTGAAAGAAGGCAAGAATACTTTTGGTGCTGGCAAATCCAATGATATCATTTTCCCGAAAGGAGAGGCTTTTCTTGGCAATTTTATCTTGGAAAACGGGCAAGTTCGGATAGAAATTGAACCCAATGTTTTAGTATTAAATCAAGATAAAAAAGTAGATACTTTATTGATTTTCAATTCAAAAGCAGAAGAGCCGATTCTATTGCAACACCAGTCTTTGCGCTGGTTTATTATTCAAAGAGGCGATCAATATCTCGTCCGCCTGCGCGATTTGGAACACTCCAATGTGACCAATTTCAAAGGGATTGAACGCTTCCCGACCGAGTCCAATTGGCGCATAGAAGCTACGCTCGAACCTGCCGAGCCAGACTTTAAAATTCAAGTGGCAGATGTAATTGGCACAACCTCGATGCAGGCGTCGCCGGGGGCATTTGCATTTGAGATTCAAGGACAAACATATCGATTATATCCTACTATTTCTGGAGATGAACTCTTTTTTGTTTTTGGCGATGCCACCAATGGCGACAGTACTTACGGCGCGGGCCGATTTTTATATGCTGCAAAACCAGATGCCAATGGCAAAACGATGCTGGATTTTAATAAATCCTATAATCCGCCGTGCGCGTTTACTGCTTTTGCCACTTGTCCGCTGCCTTCCAAAGAGAATATTTTGCCCATTGAAATAAAGGCCGGCGAGAAAAATTATGGAAACCATTGATGGAAGTACGAGGTACGAAGCCGGAAGTACGAAGTTTCAAATCATTTTGATTTCGTATCTCGTACTTCGTACCTCCAACTTCCTGCGGTCGCCATAGGCTTGCCGCAGGCGATGCCCACTTCGTTCTATTCTTTCATCAATTCATATCCTTGTACAATCCCTTTTTCAATAGCTGGTACGCCGCGCTCCATCCACTTAGGTTTGGGCGCATCCAGTAAGTAGTGATCAAAAAATTGTTGCATCCGCTTTTGAAAATCCATTCGATTCTGGCGTTTCACGGGCCAGTGCGGTTCACCGTTGTAATTCAACATCCACGCGGGTTTGTCGAGGCGACGCATCGCATTATAAAACTCAATCCCTTGATACCATGGTACTGCAGCATCTTCGTCATTATGCATAATCAGGACAGGCGTCTCCACTTTATCCAGCGTAAACAAAGGCGAATTTTCCAAATAACGCAAAGGATATTCCCAAATCGGGCCACCGATACGGCTCTGCGAACGCTCGTATTGGAATGCACGGCTCAAGCCTGTTCCCCAACGGATACCGCCGTAGGCAGAAAACATATTGACTACTGGCGCTCCGGATTCGGCGCATTTGAAAATATTGGTTCTGGTGATCAGGTAGGCAATTTGATAACCGCCCCAGCTATGTCCTTGTACGCCAATTCGATCGCGATCAATAAAACCTTTATCAATCAAGGAAGTAACGCCCGGAATTACTGCATTATAGCAGCTTTCACCAGGATAACCAATTTTATAAGGAATATCAGGAATAAATAAGACATAACCCCGGCTGGTATAAAACGACCAGTTAACCGAGGAACGCAACGGCTCCGGCGCGCGGTGCTGATACAAACCATCCGAACTACGCTCATAGAAATAAACGATCATCGGATATTTTTCTTCGGATCGAAATTTTCAGGCTTCACTAAAACGCCGTCCAATTGCTCCCCATCAAGCGATGTCCATTGGAATAATTCTGCCGTACCCAAGCGATAATCCTTTTGTTGCGGCCTCGCATTGCTCACCTGCTTAAAAGTTTTCAGATCGCTACTGTCTAGCAAATCCGGGAAAACCTGGAAATTCTCGCGCGTGAAGATCCACTTTTCAGCATCTTTAGCCCTGATCGGTTGGTTAGCAAAGCTGTACTCACCAAATTGCAATTGCGATAAGCTATTATACGATAAATCAAACCAGGCATAGCCGTCTTTTTTGGTCGGTTCTTCAAAAATAGAAACCAAAATCTTTTCAGCCAACTCAATGAAGCGACTCTCGTTGTCTGTCCGGATATAGCGAATGCGGTGTTTTTTGGCGCGCCCGTTGGTCAGTTTTACAGGTTCGCTGTCGCCATCCGGATATACTCTCCAAATATCGTAGCGGTCGTAAATCAGCATAGCCTCGTCATACTGCAACCAAGCCGCAAGCCCGTAGGCATTGGGCTCATCAGGGGTGTCATTCAATTCATTATAAAATTTTGTTATATTATTATTAGTTAATTGCTTGGTCGTACCTTTTTCAACATTATAAGCAAACCAGGCTGTGTCAGGCTCGCTGTACCACGAAACATATTTTGCATTTGGTGAAAGACTTGTGAAACCGTCAATTCCTTTACCTACTAATTTGGGCTGACCAGTCTGAGTATCAATCAAATACACATCGCGTTTATTCCAGGATTCCCAAGTGCGCTCTACGCCATAAGGACGATCATTATAGCCAAGCACAAAAGCAGCATTGCCTTCATTGCCCAATTGAATTTCAGGAATATCTTCTGTTGCCAATTGCACTATTTTTCCATCAGCTACGTGCAGCACGCATTCGTAAGAACGTTTTTTCTCTTGCTCGACCCGATTGTTTTGAACCGTCGGCATTACAGGGTCATTATATGCCCAAACCTCTACTTTTACAATTTCCTCGTCCAGCAAGCTGGTATCTTGCAAAATCGGTTGCGGTGCGCTGCCAAAATATAATTTGGAAGCATCTTCTGAAAAGCGAACATTCGCATTTTCGCTGATGCGCCAGCCTTTGGGTAGAAAATTAGAATCATCGTCCGCCATCAATTTTGCTGAAGCTTGTCCCTCTTGCCAGTGATACAAACCAAATGGGCGAACGCGCATTTTCGTCGTATCCAAATCATCAATAAAATCCAATTGCGTTCCCTTTTTGTCAAAAACGGTGTTTTTGTAATCACCTTTTTGGTTGAAAACAGTTTGTAATGCTCCTTTTGCGCCATCAAAAACATACACGCCGGGTTTGAAATCAGCATCGTCGCCAGTGCTCACCAAAGTAAATTTCGAGCCTTCCTCCGCGTGGGCGTAGCTTTTCACAAAAGCGACCGAAGTTTCCTGACCATTGCTCAAGTTACGCACCACGAGGGTACTGCCGTTTTCCCTGCTTTCTTTTTTTGCCTTTTTCGCTTTTGCGTCTTCTTTTTTAGTCGTATCAGCTTTTGCTTCAGCAGGTTCTTTCAGATAAGCCAGCCAACCACTCCATTTTGCAGGCAATTGAAATGACTGTACATCCGCAATTTTAGTCAGGTTGCCACTATTCAAATCCAGGATTGCCAGGGTATCTTTTGGCAAGTCTTCCCTTTTGACCTTGCGGCGGCGTTGCGCTTTGAGCGTGTCATCAAAAGGCTTGATCGAAAATACCACAAAACGGCTGTCAGCGCTAATTTTAGCGCCTTTACCGCGATTGAAGCTGCGGTCTTTGCCGGTGTTGCCGTCGTAAATAAAAAGCTTGCCGTCGCCAATGTCAGGATTGAGTTCATAGACAACCCAGCGCCCATCATTAGAAATCTGTGGCTGTTGAATCTCTTTCCAGGTGTCAAACTCGGAGTGATCAAGTATTTTTTTTGCCGGACTTTGCGCGTTAATGCTAAGCAGAACGCTCATTCCAAGCATCAGGGTGAGTAGCCATTTGTACATAAACTGTAAGTGTTTTATTCTCTAATTTTTGGATTAGACCTTTTGATTGAGCAAAATTTTGCACTAAACGATTGTATTTATAAAAGATCAGTCCTTCAGTTTGTGTACAAATTTAATCATTTTAGAAATGATAAATAGATATGATTATCACTTATCTGCAAGAGAATAACTGATCGAAGCGACCATATCACGGTCAGTTTCCTCCCAGTTTGCCATACTTGAATTGCGCCAATAGCCTTTTAAAGGAGATTCTCGAACCGCATAATAAGTGGTACGTAGCCTGAATTGCTCATATTCCGCTTGTTGCTCTTTTGTCATAGGCACGCGCTTTATTTCTTTTCCATTTGCGTCTTTTTCTACTACGAATTTGCGGTTTTCGATACCGGCCCTTTCGGCCACCAGGCAGGACGCTGCGTTGCTAAACGATTGTAATAATCTACTAAAGTTTTGTCAACAATCCATTCAAATACGAGAAAAAAAGGCTTGTTAATCAATAGGTTATAAGAAGATAAATCAACTGACAAAGTTCCTTTTTTAATAGAAGAGCTTATTATTACATTCTCATTTAGTAAATCTTTACCTGGCAATCCCCCTTCAGCGCTTACTATGCGGCAGCGCAATTTGAATTCCGATAGTTCATTTTCATGAATGTAAACTGTTGCAGCTTGAAGTAATAAATTCTCAGATTTTTCATTCATCATTAAAGCCATAGCTGCGCCTCCTATCTTGCTCGATAAAGCCGTACCACTATTACTTTTTCTTTTGATGAACAAGCCCTGACTGAGTAGTTTTTCTTTACTGGACTTGCCTTTTTTGATCGGACCACAACTTCTTGTAATTGCACCGCTTCTCTATTCATCCACAAAATAATCGACTCTTGTTGTGTGAATTTTTGAATCGGCATTTTCAAAAGGCTATAACCAATTGCTGAAAAATAGATGGTATCTTTCAGATACTTGTCGGGAATATGCAAAGAAAAAGTGCCATCTTCATAAGATGCCGTACCGATGGATGTGCCAGGGATACCAATATTTACATAGGGTATAGCTTGTTTTGTATCACGATCCTTGATTGTGCCAGCAACTTGAAAATCAGTCGCTTGTAAAACTGCTGTTTGAAAAAACGAAACAAGGATGAATACGCTGTTGCGTAAATTAAAAGTTTTCATAGCATTAAAATATTTTGATTGATTTAAACACAGGTAGACAGTTAGCTGTTAACAGGGAATTGAGTACCGTGCAATAAACACAAGGGTTTTCAAAATTTTAAGATCAAATTAATTTTGTCTTATTGCTTAATTAGGTGCTGTTCTTACAAAGCGAATACCGTAACCCTCCGCAGTGCGTTCTCCGCCCGACCAAGCACCAAAAGGGCGATAACCAATCGGGCTATTGGGATTGAATTCTCCATATTCGTGACCGTGCGCGTAATAACCGCCGCCGCGATAGCCATAGCCGGAGGTTTCAATGCCTGAAGGCCAGCCACTTACATTGGCATTGCCATTATTATCTAAAGCGCCATCGCCGTGTGTACCGGTAAATGCTCTACCTGTTTCATCCCCAATTGTGACTGCACGTTCCCAGAGGCTACCTGCCAAATCCATTACCCAATAGTAAGAAGCACCAAAATTTTCGAGGTTATTGTCATTGAGTTGGGCTTCGGTCAAACCATTGAGCAAGGTCAAATTATAGTCAGGCGCGACAATGCGTTGCAGCGCATTTTTGGAAGTTGTAATCCAGGGATATTGCCGATTGACGGGCTTTGCTGTACCTCGACATGCTTTTTCAAATTCCAATTCGGTCATCGGGCGCAGACCGGCCCAATCTGCTACCGACATCGCATCATCCCAGGTGATGAAATTGCAGGGACGATTTGGAATTTCTGTTACAAAATCATTATTTTCAAAGCGAATTGTGCCTTTCTTTTGATAATAATTGCGCTCTCGATCATTCCTGTGAGCATTGGCTCTTAGCGTATCCTGTGCATTCAAAAAACTGGCATACTCACCTTGTGTTAATTCATATTTCATGATATAAAATGCCTGATGCCCTTTCGGGAATGCTGCCGGAATCGTGCCTTTGCCATCGCCTCGGTATTGCCCTGCCTGATAATTGAGATTGCCTTTTTTTGCACCTATTTCAATGACTTGATTTTCAGCAGTAATTTGAAAAAAATCTTCCGGCTTGCCACTATCATCCGAGCGGAACAAAGCACTGTATTGCAAACCTCGTTCGCTCAAATCGCCCAAAGCAAAACTACCTTCAGGAATATAGACCATTTCCACCCCATAAGCGCTGAAAACATTCTCACGAGAGCGCGTTGCGCGTACGGATGCTGCATCCAAAGCAATTTCCACCGTCCATTGTACGCGTCCGCGATGCGCAGCGCTTGGCTCAATGAAGACACCCATGCCATCTTCGGAAACCCGAATGCGTCCCTGCACATTATTGGGATTGTGAACAATTTGATGCCCAGAGGGCGCGACTTTTACAACCAGGCTACCACCAAGCGGGTGATTGTTTCTGAAATAAAGCCACACCGCATCATGGTTTTTGGTATTGTGCCAGGCATTGTCCCAAGAGAGGATAACCCTAGCCTTAGGCCCACCTTCGCTGGGAGGAAGCATCATTAGTTCTGTGTAATGAATTTGTAGGTTGGTCGCTTGTAAAATTGCGATTTGGAAAAAGGCAAAAATGATGGAAACGCGGATGCGCAGGGAAAAATCCTTCATAATACATACAGTTGTCAGGTGATTAAAATTGAATTTAAGTAGCTGATTATCAAATGCTAATCTGTAAAGATCATGATTTTTGCAGATTAGCATTTGTCAATCTTTGCTTTTTCTTTATTTTACTTTCACAAATTTCATCTGACCATTGCGCAAGCCGGCTAACTTATCATTTTCAAACAAAAACTCGATATTCCCCGATAAGTCAACTATATCCATTTCTACTCTGTACACGTGCGGCCTGTCAGCTTGTGGGTAGGCTTTACCATTTAGATTTTCCCATTTGAAAGTTAAAATTTCATTCTCCATATTAATCTTTATCGTTCCCCAAGTCGCATCATGATAAACTCCCATATAATTTATAACATTTTCCTGATACGTTGGTTTGCCCGGCCGTGCTTTTTCTCTTGCTTCTTTGTCGCGTGCCACCTTGCTTTTCAGTGCTTCTCTATTTTCCAACAGCATCGTTTCTGCATTTTCTTTATTTAGCATAATATTATATACATAATTTGCTGAAAGGTGCGGTATATATGGAAATACATCCCCATTGCTTACAGCGACAATTCCGATTTTATGCTCCGGCAAAAAAGAAATATGCGTCGAAAGCCCATCAAAACCACCAAAACGAGAGTACATTTTTTCACCGTTGAACATTGCTACATCCCAACCCAAGCTATAGCCGGTACGCTGATAGTCATTCCAGGGGCGGTCTTGTTTAGCATAAGGTGTCAAAATATCTTCCAACTCGGTATTACTGAGAATTTGCTGATCGCCATATTTACCATCATTTGTAAATACGGAAACCCAATGTAATAAATCATTTACCGAAGCCATCATACCACCGGCAGGACTCATGGTATTATCTTTTTTCAGAAAATTAGAAGTGGCAGCATTTTTCTCCGCATCAATGACGTTTCTGGCGATTTCATCTTGGGAAAATTTTGAAACATAGCAAGCGGAATTTTTCATATCTAAAGGCTTGAAAATCAAATCTTCCACTTGTTGTTGCCAGGATTTACCAGTCACTTGCCTAATAATATAGGCGGTGAAAATCATCCCCAGATTGGAATAGCGATACTGTTTGTCAGGAAATGGAAAACTTTGGCTCTGCAGCAAACTGTCAATCTGCTGATCACTTCTTGCTCCCAAAAAAGCCGTCCACACCTGCGCAGGAATGTTGTTGATGCCGTGTGTATGGCTGATAAGTTCGGTCATTTTGATCGTAGAAGCATCCAGCTTAGGATTGGAAAAGCTGAATCCGGGCAGATTTTCTGCCATTGATTTTTGTAAACTCAACTTACCCTGGGTTTCTAATTTCTTAGCGGCAAATGCCACAAACAACTTGGTGCTGGAAGCTATGTAAAAGGGCGTTTCGGTGGTCATCGGTAATTTTTTATCGGGGTAGCGTGAACCGAAGCCTCTGGAATAAATAATCTTGCCATCTTTTACCACCCCAATTGCCAAGCCCGATTGAATATTATGTTCTTTGTACAAATCATTGATGACAGCGTCCATTTTGGCGGCTAAGGTGGTATCTTCTACCTGTAACAATGCACCAGACTGCTTCATTTTGTTGGATGCGCACTGGTTAAAGATAAAAACAGTTAATGTGAGTAATAATAATTTGAATCGTCCCATTGTTTCGTTTGTTTTCAGTTAAAAAATAGCTTTATGCTCTTTCGGGCACAAAGTTGAAAACAAACCATTCATCAGTCTTGAACAAATGAAACCTATCGACCGATTTTTAAGAAAATATAAATAGATTATTTACTATCAGTTTTTAAAGGCCCTTGCCACAGCACAGTTCTTATCATCCATTTTCCATTCAACTTGGCAAGTAATATAAATAATATGATGCTTGATAAATTTTTCATGATAATTATTTTATATTTTTTTAAAATGTAATTAAATAATTACGGAAGCATTTGAATAAGTTTATTTTTTTGATCAATCGTAATGACATAATTTTTAAGCAATTGCATCCCAATATTGACCTCCGGCGCTAACTCTGAAAAAAGTACTTCCAAATTATTAATTTGGTTGCCCGCCAGTATAATATTATCCTGAACCGTTCCGCCCATAAAGTCAAAAACGGTATTGGCCCGCCTGCCTTGTCCTGCTTTTTTCAGTTCGGATGTTGCAATGCTATCGGCTAATTTCAAAGGCAGGTGCATAGAGACATTCGAGCCGGTATCCATATTACCAAAGGTTTTTACCTTACCGATTTGTATTGGAATGCGGAAAGGCTCATCATAAGCAAGCGTATTTGGATCTGATTTTTCAAGATTCCCTTTGGAGATGACCAATTCCTGTTTTTTACAATCAATCGTAATCAGATAGCCTTCAAAAAAATCCCGCCCGATGATGCCCATCATAGGCTTCGCGCCTGATCGAAGGTTTCGGTTATAATTGCGAGAAATCATTTGAAACTTGCCTACTTCCCGAACGCCTCCTTTATCAAAACTGCCGTATCGAATAGAGGAAACGCCGACAACATTCACAGAACTGGTATTCACACCATCCGAATTGCCCGTTTGATCGACAACAGGAAGGTTTAATTGAGCGACCAATGCAGAATCGATGCGCCCTTCGCCGCTTGCACCGGTATCAAACATAAAGAGAAATGGCCCTTTACCATTAACCATTACATTGAAATGAATTTTGTTATTATTCCATTCAAAAGGAATAACGAGCGGATCAACCAGTTTTTGAGCAAATACGGATGAAGTTAAGCCCAGCAAAAGCAAGAAGAATATTTTTTGTAGCAACATAGATTTATATTTTAGTTTGCTACAAAAATCATTCAAATCAAATCTTTAGTCTTGAACAAATGAAACCTTTTGCGTCAATTTTCGGAATTGCCCGGGCGAGATGTCCATTTCCCTTTTGAATAGTCGATTTAAATGGCTTTGGTCGGCAAAACCAGCGTCAAAAGCAATATGGGCCAAAGCCTCTTCTGTGGAAGCTAAATGATGAATGGCTTGCCGGACGCGCGATTTCTGCAAAAAATCCTTGATAGAACAAGCATAAAATCGACGAAAAATACGAGCCAAATAGACCGGATGTACGCCAACTTCTTTTGCTAAATCCTGCACGAAAAGTGGCTTGGCACATTCATCTTCCAGGCGTTCGGCGATGTGTTGAAGCCATTGCGGCGGATTTTTATGATGTGAATTATGATATATTCTATCAAGATTTGCATTAAAATTTATAATATTGGATTGAAGTTCTATCGCGTTATTACTTTGATGTAATTCTTGTAAAAGCTGCGCCGCTGCTGCGGCCCGAGAAGTATCATGATACCATGTATAATTTTCGAGGTGGGCAATATTTAAAAAATCAGGCGAAGAATCCGGATTCCATCCGATGGAAATAATGCGCGCACCTTTGGGATGAAATTCATTTGAATGCCTGGCATCACTAGGTTTAACGACGATGCTCATGGCTTTGCCAAACGATTCGTGTTGGTGTACCACCTCACGGACTACCCCTGATATGACAATGCTGATGCGGGAGTGACGATCATAGTGAAAAGGAAATTTTTCCTGCCCAGTATAAAAACGATCTCCAATAAGAATTCCCAAATCCTTGGTTAAGTCGCACTTTATTAATTGCCTCATTCCTTTAAGACGAATATTCTAATGGAAAGGATTCAGAAAATTTTTAAAAGTTGGAACTATTGGAAGTCAATTTTACAAATCGGAAGTAATTAATAAATCCAGACTGGTTGATTTGATCTGAAAACGCTCGCCGAGATATTCGTTGCAAAGGCAGCCTTTATAAGTATAAACGCCATGCCGCAAACCGGGATTGCTCAGCATCAAATGCTCGATACTGCCGGTATTCGTGGCTTTGAGCAGGATGGGCGTCAAGATATTACTAAATGCAACTGATGCGGTACGCGCCACCCGCGAAGCGATATTCGGGACGCAATAATGAATGACATCATGTCTGATAAAGGTAGGATTTTCAAGTGTGGTCACTTCGGACGTAGCAAAGCAGCCCCCTTGGTCAATGCTTACATCAATGATCACCGCGCCGGGCTTCATTTTCATCACCATATCCTCGCTTACAATGAGCGGCGTACGGCCTGTTTTAGAGTGCATCGCACCGATGGCAACATCGGCAGTTATGAGTTCTTGTTCTAATACATAAGGATCTATTGCTGAGGTATATAATGGCCGCCCGACTTCATTCTGGATGCGCTTGAGCTTGTAAATATTATTATCAAAAATACGCACTTCTGCACCCAGCCCCAGGGCCGCGCGGGTCGCGTATTCTGCTACGATGCCCGAACCCAAAATCACTACTTTAGCGCTGGGCACACCAGAAATGCCACCGAGCAGCAAACCCTTACCGCCACTACTCGAAGTCATCAATTCCGCAGCCGTCAGAATCGCGCTCAAGCCCGCCAATTCACTCATAATGCGCACCACCGGGAACGTATCAGAATCATCTTTAATATATTCCATCGCCAAAGCAATGACGCGCTTTTGCTTGAGTTTGGTGATATAATCCCCGGAAATAATAGGCAATTGCAGCGGCGAAATCAGGATTTGATTCGGACGCATATAGTCGATCTCGTCCAAGGTTGGCGGTGCAACCTTGATAATTACATCCGCTTTATAGACTTGCTCGGTGCTATAAGCAATATCCGCGCCCGCTTCCGAGTAATCTTGATCCTTGAAATTCGACTTTTCGCCTGCACCTACTTCTACGACGACCCGATGCCCATGCGCGACGAGCGTTTTCACAGAAGAAGGAATCAGCGCGATGCGATTTTCCTGCAAAGTAATCTCTTTCGGAATGCCCACAAACAGCTTATTAGGCTTGTGTTGCACCTGCAGCATTTCCGTTTGCGTCCGATATTGGCTTTCGGTAAATTCTTTCGGGATAGGTATTTTCTTTTCCTTCTCGCTCATAGCACACTTAGAATTGTCAGTTGATGATGGACAATTGAATAAGGAAATTTTGAAAAATAGCCATTTTTATTATTATATCGTCAATCGACCAAGATCAATTTTACAAAAATACGATTTTTCGAGTGGAATTCTTGAGTGCTTCCATTTTTATTCGCAGCGCATCTTCGGGTAGCAAATCTTCGATAAGTTCCGGCCATTCGATAAAACAATAATATTCATCATATAACATATCTTCAATGCCAATATCCAAAGCCTCCTGCACATTTTTTAAACGATACAAATCAAGGTGATACATCAATTGTTCTGCACCGGCTTTATCCTGGAACGTATATTCATTCACCAAAGCAAAAGTAGGGCTGACGACTCCTTCGCGCACGCCGAGTTGCTTGCAAATCGCTTGAATCAAAGTCGTTTTCCCTGCGCCGATCTCACCATAAAAAGCAAATTTGCGGCGCTCCCCCGCAAAAGCGAGCAATTCCTGCGCTGCTACATCAAGTTCTTCCAGTTCGTTCATAAGAATCTCCATTCCAGTTGATTTGTAAACACAAAAAAACGAAATTGTGGGATTATTTGTGAAAGGGCTTTATTTTTGAATGAGCGGATATAATATTTTAAAAAGATAGATCATTGCGGAATATATCCGATTGCAAACGTTTGTAATTGAATTTTATTAAATAAGTAATTGATTATCAATTAATTGAAATATAAGTTATAGTGGATATTACCGCAATGTGCTTATAGCGCGAGTTGCGTTAGTACAAGAGTTGGTGGTCATCAAGAAGAAAAATGAAAAACCAGAGTATGTCATCAAAACGAATAAGTCATATAAAGGAATTGATTGCTGGAGGAAAGACTGATAAAGCTATTCAAGAGTTGAGAACAATTCTTCAAAATAGTGATAAAGAATACGAAGCAATACTTCAATCTGCAAGATTTAGTGAACTAGCAAAGGAAATCAGAAATGGTAAGGTCAGTTTTGATGAAGCGAATATTAGTAAAAATCAAATAACAAGTAATCTTCTTGGAATAATTGAAGAAATTGAAAAGAAGACTTGAAATCAGAAATTCTCAAATCAGAATCAAAATTTGAAGATGAGAAATATGAAAGCTATCAGATAAGTTAGCAGACCCACTTATCACAGTTTATCAAGCAGGAGGGCTTGCCTTGGTTTTCATTTTCATTGGATTGATATTGATATTTACAGCGCAATTTAATCAGGACGGAATTTATAGTGCATGGATATTCGGAATCGGAGCGGTATTAATTCTTATTAGCTTTTTGATATTCTTGTATATTCAATTAAAGAACCCTTTAACCTCAAAAAAGAACATTAGGCAAGGAAAAGAAATAGTTGATGAGCTTCAAAACTTGTCTATTGATTTGGTAAGATTGACAGGAAGAATTCAGGCATTATCCTTCAAACATTTGAACGAAATTAACGGTGTAATGGAAAGAGCATTACCTGTCATTCAAAATTTACCATTTGTTGGTGAGGGAATTAAAAAGAGAAATTGAATTGCAGAATATCTCAAATTCCATAGTTATAATCGACAGCAGTAGAAGAAACTATACAAGATGTAGAAAAAGCTTTGGTTTCATCCGATGTAAAGAAGTTCAAAGGATATGCTGATAAAGTCAGAGGATTTTCTGCAAGAATAAATCAAATATTAATGAAATAAAAAGAAGACGAACCGCCAACAATGTGAAGCTGCTTACCGCCACTGCGGGTACACGACGTTAGGTACAATTGGGAAAATAAGTCAAAAAAGAACGGATAAAGGTTTAAATTGTAAATAATAATATCGAAATTAACTAAAAGATTAATTGAAACATATTATGCCAGAATTTGAATGGGATGAAAATAAAAATAACGCCAACCAAAAGAAGCATAAGATTGCTTTTGAGGATGCAATTGATGTATTTAATGACGAAAGCAGAATACCATATGCTTCCGATAAGAAAGGGGAAACAAGGTACTTAACAATAGGGAAAGCCTTTGAGGCTATAATCAGTGTGGTCTATACAACTCGAGAACTGATTGTAAGAATTATATCCGCCAGACGTTCAAGTAAAGAAGAGCGGAAAGCTTATTTAATCAATAAATTAAATAAACCAGAAAATGATGAATCCTAAAATATCCGTGTCAGAAGCGTTGCAAAAATTGCAAGCTGGTCAATCCATTACAGAATATGTAATTGATTTTGACAGAATAAAAGTCGAAGCCTTAGATGTAATGAAATTAGCTAAAGGAGGTGTGGTTGTGCCGGAAACTGCAATTTATTATAATGATGAGGACATAGAATATGATGAAGATTTTGATGATGATTGGGTAAGAATTGATGCGGACCCAATTAGTGAATTAAAAACGCAGACCGAATTGAAGATTGCGCTGAATAAAGATATTAAGCAATGGATAGAAGCTAAAAATATAAAATTGGACAAATTGGTAGAGAATTTGCTTGATAATTTCTATCGAACTCAAAAAATTGTATCAAAGGATTGAAAAAACTTTAAACTGTACTTAATGCCCTGTAGTGCCTATGCTCCTAATGTCTGCACGGGCGTATAGCTTCACTATTAATAAAAATATAAAGAATATAATAAATATAATAATGGAAAATTCAAGGCAGCTTGCGAGCCGTTTCAGAGAAGTCCTTTTAAATGGTAAATGGATTGCAAATACAAATTATAAGGATCAATTGTCAACCCTGACCTGGAATCAGGCAATATATAAAATTGGGTCGCTCAATACGATTGCTGCTCTTACGTATCATATTAATTATTACATAGCAGGAATTCTTAATGTATTCGAAGGTGGGGGGCTTGAAATAAGGGATAAATATAGTTTTGATCTTCCTGAAATCAGGTCAAAAGAAGATTGGGAAAATTTATTGAACAACTTATTAACAAATTCGGAAAAATTTGCAACTCATATTGAGCTGATGTCAGCAGAAAAACTGGAAGCAACCTTCATAGATGAGCAATATGGGACTTATCGAAGGAATATTGAAGGCGTTATTGAGCATAGTTACTATCATTTAGGACAAATTTCTTTGATTAATAAAATGATAAAGGATTCGGGAATTTAATAAAGCGATGCCACCACTTTAAATGATGACATCATACTAGATAAAATCATTTTTATTTTATAAACTGTTGACTGTGTACTATCGACTGTATACTGGTATTAATTCAAATCTTTGAGTTTTGTACCCACAAACGCTTTATACGTCAAGGGTTCGCCGTGTATATTGTAGCGATGTACGTAGGTTTTGGAATCTTTTACTTCAAAAAATTCTTCGGTCAGGGTAGAGAGCGCCTCCTGGTAACCGCTGTCGTCATTGGATTTCAGGAATTTATCGCGGATATTAAAGGCTACCCAGCCGCCGTCTTCCACTTGATTGAATGCGCCCACAAAAGCTTCGGGCGGTATATCGCCAAAACCAAGCGCAGCAACGGTTATGAGGGTATTGAAGCGAAATTGAGCAAAATCTTGCTCCTGGTCTTCGGGTAAATCGGTGAAATCAGAGATATAATAACCATCATATACGCCGGGACGGTCGCGCGTAGCAGCTTTTTCGGCTTCGGGGATGATGTCGGTGCCGATCACGATCTCGACATTTTTTTGCACCAGTTTCTCCGCAACCATGCCATTGCCTGCGCCAAGATCGAGTACCCGTAGGTCTTCCATCGTTTGCCCGGCAGTATTTACTTGTTTTTCAAGCAATTCGACGACCACTTTCGGAGACTGGCATTTGAGTTGTTCATAAAATACTTTTTCGTACAAGCCGGGGATTTCAAAAATCCGATCGTACTCATGGAACAAGATTTTCTCTTTTTCGCCGGCTCGCTCCAGCAAAAGATACTCTTCGTCTTGCTCAAGGTTGTCACTGATTTTCGGGAAGTGAAACTTAAAATTTTCAATTTCCTGCGACACAGGCGGTACTAAAATCTTCATGATATTTAGTTTTTATTAAATGAATATTATAAAATTGCCAATAAATGATATTGGACAAAATAATTTTTTTTATTACTTATCCAATTATTAAGCAATTTTTTTAAAAAAACTTAATATCAGGGATTCATTTTTGCAAAAATCAATCCGGCAATGGTAGCCTGCGCAATGCCATAGAGCAACCAACTCAGCACCATCGTGAGTGACACAGAAATGGCGCTAAAAGTAATCCACATAGAGGGGAGCGTAGCCACGAGCCCATATACCAAGCCCATTTCGATGCCTCGCAGTAGCATCGCGCCTTTGAATAAACTTTTGAATCGCTCCCAAAACCAAGCCAAAGCAAAGCTCAAAACGAAGGGATGCGCAAAGAATAGCATCGCCCGATCATTGCCCGGCCAGAAAATAGGATTATAATATTCTTCTACTAATTTTGGAAAAAAATTAATAGTTGCATAAAGAATGGCATAACTTAATATCAAAAGTGTTACACCTGCAATCAATCCCGGAATAATTATTTTTTTCATGATGTGGTTATTTAAAAGATATTATATGCAAATTATTTACGATTAGAGCTTTACCCTCCTCAAATTTAAAGATTCAGGTGCATAAAGCATCATTTTTTGTAGATTGCGTTCAATTTTGATTACAAAAAACGATTCCATGCAAATCAAATTCTGCGGCGCAGCGCGCGAAGTGACCGGAAGCGCACATTTATTGATATTGAACGATGGTACGAAAATTCTTTTGGACTGTGGATTGTATCAGGGACGTGCAAAAGAGATGCAGGATTTTAATGAAAAATGGTTGTTCGATCCCGCAGAATTGGATAGTGTGGTGTTGTCGCACGCGCATATCGATCATTGCGGCCGATTGCCCAAGTTGGTGAAAGATGGCTTCAAAGGTGTCATTCGCTGCACGCACGCTACGCGGAGTTTGTGCTCGATTATGTTGTTGGATGGTGCTAAGATACAGGAGAAAGACGCCGAGTATTTCAATCGGAAAGTAGAAAAAAGCCGCAATTTTGATGAGGATGATTTGCGCGAACCGCTCTATACCAATCAGGATGTGGAGGAAACGATGAAAAACTTTGTCAGCTATGGCTATGATCGGTGGTTCAAAATTCACGATGATGTTGAAGTTTTATTCAAAGATGCAGGACATATCCTCGGTAGCGCCAGCGTTACTTTGAAAATTCGTGAAAACGGCAAGACGATTACATTTGGTTTTACTGGAGATGTTGGACGACCGAGCCGCCCGATTCTGCGCGATCCCCAGCCGATGCCGGAAGTAGATTATTTGATTTGCGAGTCCACTTACGGTGACCGCGACCACGAGGAAGCGCCTGCCGAAACGACTCATTTTCTGGAGATTATCAATCATACTTGTATTGAAAAACGCGGCAAACTGGTGATTCCTGCCTTTAGCGTTGGGCGTACCCAGGAGTTGGTGTATATTCTCGATCAGTTGGTCGCTGCCGGAAAGCTGCCGCCCGTGCCGGTGTACGTGGATAGCCCTTTGGCGGTGAATGCTACGACGATTTTTGGGGCGCACCCGGAATGTTTTGACGATCAGCTCAATGATTATATGCTTTCTGATGATAATCCATTCGGATTCAATAATTTGCATTATATCCGCGATACCGAGGATTCCAAAGCTTTGAATACGATGCAAGACCCTGTATCATTATTAGCGCTTCGGGCATGGCGAATGCCGGGCGCATTCAACACCATTTATTTAATAGCATCGAACATTCCAGGAATACGGTCTTGATTGTAGGTTATTGCTCGCCGGAAACGCCGGGCGGAATGCTGCGGAAGGCGCAAAAACTTTGAAATTCTTTGGACAATGGAAGCCTGTCAATGCGGATGTGGAAATCATGGATTCTTTCTCCGCGCACGCCGACCGGTGGGAATTGGTGCATTTTTTAGAAAACCAGAAAAACAGCGTCAAAAAAATATTTTTGGTGCACGGCATCTTAGAACCACAAGAAAGCTTTCGGGGTATGCTCTTGCAACAAGGCTTTAAAGATGTAGGCATTCCAAGGCTTGGAGAAGAAATTACATTAGAATAAACATAAATAAGAACCCTAACTTCGTACTTCGTACTTCCAACTTTGTACTTCAAAAGTGGCTTGGTCTTTGTTTTTCAAATCGGATATTACTCAAAAGCAAGTAAATTTGTGTAGATTGTCGTACAAGCGCAGAATTGAGTAATTTTTTTATGTTTTATTTATTTGATTTGATAATGGACAACCATAAATTTGCGTTATTAAAATCGTTGAGGAATCCTGCACATTTTACCCACATCCCTTTATTTTCCTACCCCCAAGTAAAACATTTGTCAAAACAAGCTTTTCTGCAAACATTGAAATGCAGCAAAGAAGCTATTATCTTTGTTGTAATTTTAGCGCAGCGAATAATGACAATAAGAGCTTTTGAGAACCGTATTTTTATTCCAAAACCGATTCGATTAAATCAATAATCCCATGACAAAAATCTACAAAAGGCTACTACAAAGGGGCGTGCTGCATTTTCGACCCAAGTTATTGCTCGCTTTTTTGCTCTTTACAAATTTTATTTTTTCGCTCCGGGCGCAAACTTTTCCAGTAGAAATTGACCTTTTACCGAAAGGCAAAAAAATCACAATTACTTATAAAGTCACTATTAATAAGCCTTTGGACCCAAGGATTGCGCTGACGGTAGCCGATCAAATTTCGATTACTGGCGAAAACGCAGGACCAATTCTTAGTGATGATCCCGATACGCAGAATCCGGATGATCCGACTTTAACTTCTGTACTGGGTTGCAGCATCATAGGCATTACTGCCGATGCGCCTGTTTGTGGCAACAATAATAATTACTCGGTAAATATCACCGTCAATAGTGACGACGCGCCACTCACGGGCAATTTGGTGATCGAAGCGGGCGGACAAACGTTTCAAGCTCCCGTTGATCCTGACACCAATAAGCAGACCATTGCCATTTTGCTTCCTGCCAATGGACAAATGATTGACATAAAAGCTTTTTACTCAGATTTGCCGGAATGTACTTTGACCGTACCTGCGCTGTTCAATGCTCCCGCGGGTTGTGGCGTTATTGGCAATCGTGTTTGGGAGGACCTGAATGGGGATGGCATTCAAAATGATGGCCCGAATGGCATCGCCAATGTAACAGTGGTGTTGCTCGATTGTAGCAATCAGCCTATCACCCAGACACTTACGAATGCGAATGGATTGTATCAATTTACCCAGTTGCCGGCCGGGCAATATAAATTGCGTTTTAATTTTACTTCGGCTGCTCCGGCCTTTGCCAATGCTGTTGCTACGATCAAGGATGCGACCTCCGATGCACTGGATTCGGATATGGAGGTTGTGACAAAAGAAACACCTTGTTTTGTCTTAGAAGCTGGGCAGCAAAATCTAGATTTGGATGCCGGAGTGTACGTGCCTGCACAGATTGGAAATCTTGCCTGGGTGGATAAAAACAGGAATAACTTTTTTGATACAGGTGATACGCCCCTTGCGGGCGTTCCGGTCACATTATATAAATGTTCCGATACGCTTGCGACCACGCCTTTAGCAACACAGAATACGAATGCCAATGGTTTATATCTTTTTAGTGGACTTACGCCTGGAAGTTATAAGGTAAAATTTGGATTTCCAAGCACCAGCATTTATGAAAGGGTAGTCCCCAATGTAGGAAGCGATGCACTCGACAGCGATGTTGATGCCAATGGACTGACGGGCTGCTATACGGTGCAATCACAAAAGCAAGAACTCAGTGTTGATGCGGGTTATACTTTTTGTCCGCCAGCGACTTCGCTCGTTTGCAAAGGCAGTATAAATGTCAATATGGGCGATGATTGCCAGATAGTGGTGACGCCGGATATGCTACTTACAACTGCGCCGCCGTGCCTTTCTACTTACGAAGTGCGTATCCGCGACAGCCGGGGAATGAATATTGGCAATACATTGACGAGTGCACACGTCGGGCAAACGCTGCTTGCCTTAGTGATTGACAAACAAACAAATGGGACTTGCAGCAGCAATATTACGATCTTCGATCAAAGAAAACCTGTTATTACCTGCCCTCCAAACACCAATAAAGCTGGCTATTCGCAGCAAGTTCAATTGATTAACAGTACTTTATCGGTGTTGAATAGTTCCGCGAATTTATCTACCATTAGTTGTTATCAACCGATTGTGAATCCTGGCGGAGGCAATCATTATTATGAATATTATTCTTTTACGGTCAGTCAGGAGGACGTTTATACTTTTGAACTTTCTACCGAATTTGGCGATGGCGCGGCTTTACTCTTCAACGGTGAGAAGCAGGTCGGGACTTCCTTTTGCGAGGATTTGATCGCCCAAAGCTATACCAGTTTTACAAGTGGCATTTTTTTTACAAATTTAAATCCCATTATCCGCATCACATCTCGGTTGTTGCCGGGGCAAACTTATACACTCGCCACGACTTCCAGAACACCGGGCGCAACGGGCGCTTATTTTTGGGCAGCTTATAGTGATAGCACTGGTTTGGTTAATAGGATTCAACCGATTCAAACGCAAGCGCAGTATGATCTCATTTGCACCGACATCAATCAGATTCTGAATAGGCCTCAAAGTCTTGCTTTTGTTGGCTCTCCTATTGTTTCAGACAATTGTACCAACCCAGTCACGGATATTACTTTTGTGGATCAGCTAAGTGAAGGAAGCGATTGCACTGGCGATGTGATCACGCGTACCTTTACGGTGAGGGATGCGTCCGGGAATTTTGCACAATGCTCCCAAATAATCAGCGTTCGGAAACCTACGTTTGCGGACATTATTTATCCTCAATTGACCTTTTTCTTAGAATGCAGCGATGAATATACGGTGGATGTGAATGGCAATCCGCACCCAATGGTGACGGGCTATCCTTTGGTTAAAACGGCTTTTGGAAATTATAATTTGGCAACATCTTATTGTAATATCAGCGCGACTTATATCGATAAACCCAGAGCAGTTGGTTGTTCGAAACCTACAATTTTATTCGAGAATGGACGATCCAGGATATTTGTAATATCGGGAGCCTGCTCAAATTCAACCAGATTATCCGTGTAGGCGACAGCGTAGAACCTATGGTTAGTTGTCCTTCCGCAGATTATAATAATGACGGGGTGTTGGACACGCTGATCTTTTCGACCACTTCTTTTGCTTGTTCCGCTACTTTCAACGCACCTGCTCCGCTGATTGCTGATAATTGCTCCAGTTCTACCTTTACAGTGGAGGTGTTAAGTGACACCCTTGTGCCGATTTTTGACCAATTCGGATTTATTATTGACTATGAAGAACAAGTATTTGTAAGGGCTACAGCGCAATCGACGGGCTCGTTGCAAGTGAGCAATATTCCCATTGGTATTCATCATTTTCGATATACCGTGATGGACGCTTGTGGCAATAAAACGATTATTGAATGTCCTTTTAAAGTAGAAGATCGGGTCGCGCCCGCTGTGGTATGCCAGAATAGTTTGGTGGTATCGCTCGGAGGGACAGGGGTTGCGAGGGTATTGGCTACGGATGTTGACGCTGGAAGCCGCGATAATTGTGCGATTGATAGCATTTTAATAAGACGCCGATATACCAAAGATCCGCTTACTTGTCAGCCGGTGACGCCTTATTTTTCTGAATGGAATACATTTTTGGACATCGCCTGCTGTGATGTGGATAGCGTTGTAATTGTTGAATTACGCGTCTTAGACAAAGCTGGTAATTCCAATAGTTGCGTGGTCAACGTTCAGGTCAACGACATGATTCGACCATTTTGTATCGCGCCACCGCCTGTTTCTATACCTTGTACGTCTTTGCCGGATGAATTCAATCCAATGGATACCATGCAATTGCGCACTTTGTTTGGCGCGGCTACGCCTACGGATAACTGTATTGCAAGCTGGGAAGAGTTAGAGCCAGTGGTGAATTTATCGGAATGCCTTGTTGGCACTATCACACGTCGATTTCGTACAGTCGATCGATCTGGAAATATTTCTGTAAATACTTGCCAGCAAGTTATAACTATTACAAAAGTAAACCATTACACGATTAAATTTCCAAAAGATACGGATGCAGAGTGCGGCGTACCTTTCGCGGACACCCTGCAATTTACTTCCTTAGGCTGTGACCAAATATCCGTTGGGATTACCGAAGATCAGTTTTCGGCTGTTGGCGATGAATGTTATCGCATTTTCCGCACCTACCGAGTCATTAATTTATGCGAATACGATGGATTTTCACCTCCTGTGGTGATTGGGCGCGATGAAGATTGTGACAACAAAGCAGGTGATGAAGACGTATGGCTCATTCGTCGTCCTAACAATACTTTTATTGATCGCAACGATTCCGAAACCGACAATATTCCTGCCGCAAACCAGCGCGGGTGCACCCCTACCAATCCTAAGGGTTACTGGCGCACTGCGAGTTCGTTAGGTTATTGGCAATATACGCAAGTGATTAGAGTGTTTGACACAACACCACCGGATGTGCTTTTTAATGCTCCGACGCCTTTTTGTTCAACTAATGATAATTGCACGACGCAGCTGGCAGTGCCGTTTGTAGTGGTGGAAAGTTGTACGCCCAATTCTTTAGATATTCAAATTGCCGTAGATATTAATAACGACGGTATTTCTGATGGGGTACTCAGTAATTTTAGTGGAAGCATGGTTGGTGTTTATCCAAATTATGAAATCAGAGGCACTTTCCCGAAAGGGAAACACGGATTTTCAATTACCCTGCGAGATGGTTGTAACAATGCGAGTACCGAGAAAATTCCATTTGAAGTAGTTGATTGTAAAGCGCCAGCGCCGATTTGTCTGACTTCCAAAACGGTTAACCTTCAACCAATAAAGCCTCCTCGGGATGTGGATGGCGATGGCGATCAAGACCCCGGCGCAGTCACCGTGAAAGTATCGGAATTGTTGAATGGCATGGTTACAGATTGCTCCGGCCCTGTTCGTTATTCTTTGAATAGAATGGGAGAAATTCCTAATATGAATAAAGATAGCGTCATATTTACTTGTGAGGATATTGGTACACAGATAGTTGTAGAGGTTTATGCCTGGGATAATGCCGCCAATCCTTACGCGATACAACCCACTGGTACGGTGGGCGGCCCTAATTATGGCTTTTGTACAATGACGATTACTATTTCTGATGAAGCATTGCTGGCTTGTGCGCCGCCCAAAAAGGGCTTGGTTACAGGCATTATTAAAACCGAGGATGGCAAACCGGTAGAAAAAGTGCAAGTTTCCTTGAGCGGACAAGCGGCCGCCTTGACACATACGGTTCTTGATGGTACTTACAGTTTTACAGAATTGGATGAAGGCTACGACTATACGGTGACGCCTTATCTTGATACCTTGCATCGCAACGGTGTGAATACAGTGGATTTGATCATCATTACCAAGCATATCCTGGGTGTACAATATATGGAATCGCCGTACACCATTATTGCAGCTGATGTAAATAACTCCAAAAGCGTCTCGATTCTCGACATTATTCAAATGCGGAAAATTATTCTTGGTATTGATCTTGAATTTCCAGCTACCACGAGTTGGCGCTTTGTGCGGGCCGCTTATATCTTTCCGGTGCAATCCAATCCTTGGTTTGAAGAATTCCCGGAGGTACTCAGTATCAATGATTTATTCGGTACGCTTAGCAATGGCAATTTTGTAGCCATCAAAACAGGCGATGTCAACCTCAATGCTACGACTGTGGGCCAAGCATTTGCTACCGAACCGCGCGGCGGGGCTGAGGCTTTTACTTTTTCTATAGAAGACCGCGACATTCGAGCCGGCGAAACTTATAGGGTTGACTTCAACGCTATACTTTCGGGGATTCAAGGTTACCAGTGGACGCTTGATTTTGATCGGCAATATCTTGAATTGCTTGACATTGAATATGGACTTGCCCAAGCTGAAAACTTTGGACTCTATGCGGCAGACCAAGGACATATTACTTCCAGTTGGCATGAATTGAAAGAAACAGACCACAGCAATGAACAGCAAACAAGAATGTTTAGCCTGGTTTTTACCGCCAAAGCAGATGGAAACTTGAGCGATTTGATAAAAATCAGTTCCAGATTTACGACCGCCGAAGCTTATAATGATCAATACGAACCCTTAGACGTAGCCCTTGATTTCGGCAACGGGAAAATTCAGCATACAACGTTTGAATTGTATCAAAATGTCCCCAATCCTTTTTCCAATACCACCAATATTGGATTTTATTTGCCGGAAGCAACAAAAGCTGCTATTAAAATATACGATGCAAATGGTCGTTTGTTGCGAACAATAGATGGAGATTACGCCAAAGGTTATCATCAGGTTTCGATTGATGGGAAGGCATTATCCGGGAGTGGCGTTTTATATTATACTTTAGAATCAGCGAAATACACGGCTACCCGCAAAATGATTTTATTAGACTAATTTTGAAAGCGTTTTAGCAAGCCCGGCTTATAAATTTTTCCGGGCTTGTTTTAAGCTTTAATAGATATTTTCTTTTTTTTTGAAAAAAAACTATTTTATTATTGACGATATTACTTTTTTTAAATACTTTTGTATCAACAAAACTACAAAAAGGTAACTCATTTTTTTTTGACAACTGTTACCCTTACGTATCTAAGGTATTCTAACCCAAGCTTCAAGTAAACACAACTCTTTAAGTCAGCATTGTTACTAACCCACTAAGGTATTATTTACTATTTCTACGCAAAGGCTTTTTTAAGGCACATTGACGACCTATTATTTTTTATTCTGTGCTGGAAAAAGAGAGTTTCTCTTTTTCCTTCACTGAGTTTTGGATTCTAACAAGTCATATCTCATGAAGTTGACCGGTATTCAGTATGATGTCCGAGATGGAAGGCTATTGCATTTTTCTCTGTTCTATTCACTTAGAGCAGGTATCCTCCTCTTTTGTCAAGCTTCAAATTGTCTTCAGGCTCTGATTATGCGCGCTGTCAGGCAAGTTAGATGTGTACTTGTGATCATTGGTGCTCTGCTTCTGGAGCCAAGTCTTTTCAAATTAAATTATTCTTAAATATTATAAAGACGACTTATTTGGTCACACCAAATACATTTATTATGAGACAAATTTATACGCTTGATTTTAAAATATGTAAAGTTTTTGCGGCTATTATTATACTCGCATTGACTTTTAAAACGCAGGCTGCTACACTTTATGTTGGTAGTGGTAATTATCCAAGCCTTGCTGCTGCTATCGCCGCCGCTGCTCCAAACGATATAATTGTATTGACGGAGGATATTTCCGAAGGGCTGGTGGCCGTAAATAAGTCTATTACTATTGATGGGCAATATAATGGTATTACCCATGTATTGACTTCTACCTCCAATGATCGAGGAATAGTAATAAGCGCTTCGGGCGTTTCTATTCAAAACCTCATCGTAGAAGATGCAGGAACATTTGGCATCCAGGTTGCACCAGGAGCGAATAATGTTGTATTCTCCAACGTCCATGCCAATAATAACGGGCGTTTGGTGCCGATGAACGGTACCTCCGGCTCCGGCTTTGCCATTACCGGCGTAAATGGGGCTACATTCATCAATGTAAGTGCCTCTAATAATAAAGGTAATGGTATTTCTATTACATCTTCCCAAAATGTAATAATTAATGGTGTAACGACCTCCGGCAATAGCTTTTATACGGGCTTTAGCGCTGGTATTGGTATTTTTTCAAGCGATGCTTACACACCTTGTGAATCAAATAATGTAAGTATAGCGGCGCCGATTAATATTGCAGAAATGGTGATGGTGTATCAAGAAGATAATGAAGCTGATGGCTGTAATTATCCCAATATTACAAATGTAAGTATTGCATTGCCAAGTATGTATTTCTCGGGGGTATGTATCTCCAGCGATGGCGCATGGACGACCAGTCTGACCAATGCGAATGCCATGGCCAGCGGGCTTGATTTCTTTAATACAGCCTATTCGTATAATCAAATGTTTGTATATGATGTAGATGGCGGCCAATATTATACAGATGGGCCAGGTACCGGCTTTGATGCTGACCCAAATACGGCTTCTGCCACGACGCCTTGTCCTATTACACAGCCTGGGCCGGTTGCTTATGTCTGCAATCCTGACATTCTACCTCAAGTTGGATTTACCATCAATGGTATGGCTGTAAATAATGGCGATAATGTAACAATTGATGTTTGTGATGTAAATAATAATATTAGCTGTGTTCCAAATCCGCTTACTGTAAATACGGATGATCTGGAATTGCCCGATGGCGCAAATGTAGGGGTTATTCTTGATTTTACTACTGCTAATAATCTCACTATCAATGGATTTCCCATTGTTGATATTCAAGCTTGTTTTACTGATTTTGAGGCATTGGAAATGCTTTTTGAACCTTCTGATATCTTGCTTGCAGATTGTAATCAGTCAGGTAGTTTGACCCTTGAGATTACGCCTTTTGTAGATTTAAATGGTAATTGCGCTTACGATGAAGGTATTGATAATTGCCTTGGCGCTACCACTACCGTTACTATCAATGTTACACCTTTTGCTTCAACGATCATCCCCAACGATGCAACATGGACATTGGCAGATTGTATTCAAGAGCAAGAAGTATGTTATAGCTTCTATATGCTGGTGGATGATGCTTGTGATTCTAGAGATTTCGATCCACTTGAAAATTTGCTGGAAGTAGATTTTGGAGATTTAGAGGATAATTTAGTTTCCCCGACTCCTTATATCGAAACAGCTGGCGGAAATAGTGTTTTTGTTGAATATTGTTTCCGATTATCGCCTGAAGACGCTGGTATTTACCCGATTAACCTGGCTTATAAATGTGTAGATGTCTCTCCACAAATTCAAATTATTGCTAGTGAGCCAAATACAGATTATCAAAATTTGTCTTGTACGGCAGAATTGAACATTCGGTTAGATGACGAGTGTAGTGCTGTGTTAAATGCCTCGGAGGTATTAAATGGTGCAGGAATTTGTGATGAGAATTTCTGCGTACATACTGTACTGGTAGTGGGAGAGCGCTCGTATATTAATTACAAAGGCAAGATCAATGAACCTTTTGTATATGATAATGAATATGATGAAGGAAAAACGATCAATGGCTATGGCGGCTGCGGACGATATATATATCGAGTGTATGTAAAAAATGAAGATGGCTCTTGTGGCGAATTAGTATGCTGGGGTTATGTGAATGCAGAAGATAAGACAGCACCGGAGATTTATTGTCCGGATGATAAGCATTACGGTCAGCGTTCATCAGTGGTATATGAGATCGTGGGCGATTTGGGCGAGAATGACGATGTGGCAGATGCAGATGATTATAACGCAGGTGGTTATGACTACCAATTCGATCCGACGATCCAGACATGTTTTAGAACGACATCAATAGCAGGCTTCCCGACCTTGGATTTGTTGGGTAATGCACGTTATTTTGATTTGCATGAATTCCGGGTAAGTGCAACAGGTATCTATACCTTTGTGTTGAATACGCAGGATGTACCGGAACCATTTGATTACAGTGGATTGGGCGTGATCTATCAGGGTTTCAAGGATCTACCGGACATCAATGATGGGGTAGCACCATTTGATCCCTATCAGCCATGTGTGGATATCATAGCTTTTGCAGATTATACATTTGCACCGGGACCATGGAGTGGCTTGGGCGAGTATTTGAATCTGTTGGGTAATATCAACGGCTGGTCGATCTTTTTGAGCCAGTTGTATGGCGGACAAGGGGACACCGATCCGGTGATCCGGGTAAGATTGACAGCAGGTGTGGCATACACCCTGTTGACGACATCGACTCGTGGAGATGGCAATGCAACGACAGCCGATCAGGGTGACTATCAGTGGTTGATCTTCCCACCAGCGGGTGGTCGCGTATTCAGTGGCAGAAGCGGTACCGCATCGGCGAATGAATATCCGAAATTTGATGAAGACTTCCAGGAGATCAATCCATTGATCTGCGATGATATCGATTATTTGAAACTACCGGCAAACAAGTGCTACACCACCGACAGAGATGGTAAAGTATTGAGTATGCCAAGTGATCTGTTGACGGTATTGAAGCGCACAGGCTATCCACATTTTGAAGGTGGTCGTTTCAATGGTTGGGTGAGTGATAACTGCGGGGACATCACCATTTGTGTGAGCGATGTGGAATTGGATCATTTTGATGGACATTATCTGGGTGAGTGTGATTACCGGGTGATCAAGCGGACGTTCATCGCAAGAGATGAGTGTAGTGGCTTGAGTGACTACTGCGATCAGTATCTGTATATCCGCCAGCCGACGATGGAAGATGTGGTATTGCCACATTACACGGCGTATCTGGAATGCGGACAGAGCTTCCCGACGATTGCAGGCCAGGTTGTAAGCAAGTACCAAGTCCGGAAGCAACAGGCTATCCATTTGTAGTAAGTGCATTTGGACACCATGACCTGAGACCGGATGTACCATATTGCCATTTGACAGCGACTTTCACAGACAAGTCTTTGACCAATGTATGTACCGCCTCGTTCTACTTCATCAGAGAGTGGACGGTGGTAGACTGGTGTAACCCGGGCAGAACGATCATCTACAACCAGTTGATCAAAGTGGGTGATTTCACTGCACCGACGGTAGGAGAATTGGCTTATGATCCATGGGATTGCATGCCGACTTACTCCACAGGACCATTCGATTGCAAAGCAACGTTCATCGTACCGGTACCACAGGGCTTGGCAGATAACTGCTCCGGTATTGGTTCGATTTCGGTGGATATCCTGACGTTCTTGCCGGAATATGACGATCATGGATTTTTGACAGGCGAATATTATGAAGGCGTATTTGCAGCCGGCTTGAACCCACTGGGAGGCGCCAATGCAAAGACCGCCAGAAACGTACCAAAGGGGGTACACCTGTTCAAATATACGGTAGAGGATGGTTGTAAGAACAAAGTGGTGAAATACTACTGGTTCCAGGTAGTGGACAGAAGTGCACCGGTAGCGGTGTGTGATGACCAGTTGAATGTGTCTTTGAGTGGCACAGCCATTGATGGTTCAACGCGCATTTATGCAGAGGACATCGATGAAGGCTCTTATGATGACTGCGGACCGATCGCATTGAAGACCAGAAGAACCTTTGCAGATACGTTGTGTGCAGATGCATATGTAGCCTTGGTAACAGAAGGATCACATGATGAATTGTCCGATTTGACATTCTTCACAGCCTTTGAATTGGAGACCTTCTACTTCAACTACCCATGGGAAGCGTACAATCAGTACTACCATGAGTTTGTAGATGGTTGGTTTACCGTGAATGGAGATGGCGATCCAGTCAGAGCGATCTTCACATCGGAGAAGAAAGCAGGCAACTCAGCGGGTGGTTATCACCTGTTCAGCATCCTGGGTGACTATGTAGATATTTTATGCTGTGATGTACAGGATAAAGTGGTGTTGGAATTGTGGGTATTTGACGATGCCAACATGAACGGTGTACCGGGAGATTTTGACTATGTATGGGGCAGAGGTGATTTGGATAACTGGTTGTGGGATTACTATGGTTGCTACAACGAGGAAGTGAAGAGTGATTATTTCTATCCATGTTTGCCGGAATGTGGCAAGATGTGGGATAACCACAATATCTGCTGGTTGGAAGTATTGGTAGAAGACAAAGTACCACCGGTGTGCAAATTGCCACAGCCGGAGGAAATCTACTGCAACGATCCACGCATCCAGTACCTGAATAATTTGAACGATGTAGAAGATCCATGTGTGGAATATGCAGATCTGTTGGATGAATTATTTGGAGGTAGCGCCGAAGATTTGATCGAAGGAGGCTATGTGCTGGATAACTGCGTGGTGACAGGCGAATGTGTATCGGTAGATGATGACAGAGATGAGTGCGGTGTAGGTTATATCACCCGTTGTTTGGAGTTCACTGATGGACAATTTACGATCGAATGCTGCCAGACCCTTTGGGTGACCGAACACCACGAATACATCATTGGCTTCCCGGCTGATAAGGAAGGAGAATGCCGTGATAACATTCTGGATACTTGTATCTACATCAATGAAATTGGTTGCGATCTATTGGCAATCAAAGTGAAGGATGAGAAGTTCACCGCCACAGGCGATGAGTGCTACAAGATCTTCCGTACGTTTGAAGTACTGAACTGGTGTGAATACGATGGACAATCCGCACCGGTGGTGATCGGAAGAGATGTGGATGGAGATGGTGTACCAGGTGATGAGGATGTATGGTTGATCCGTCGTCCGGGCAACACTTATATCGACAGAGCAGGAACATCTTCCAAGAACTGGACACAGGATTTGTGTGGCAACCCAACCCTGCCAAGCGAGACAGATGGCATACCATCGACCAGCCGCAGATTCTGGGATGACAAGGTAAGAAGTGGTAATGCACTGGATATCAATACCAACCCGATCATAGATGTAACTGAGAATAATAACTGGGGAAGAGGTTACTGGCAGTACACTCAACTACTCAAAGTATACGATGACACCGCACCAATCATTACAGTGGAAGACATCGATACTTGCAGCTACTCTTCAGATATTGCGAAGAACTGTCCGGTGACTATTGACATTCCATTCACCGTAGTGGATGACTGTACACCGAATGATGTATTTGTGAAAGTATTTGTAGATGGAGTAGAGCGTACAAGTAAAGTAACAGGCACTGCACCAAACTTCGTGATCGAAGATCAGGTATTGGGTCTGGGAGCACACCTCATTGAAGTACATGCCAAGGATGGTTGTGCCAATGGAGACATCAAGACCTTCAAAGTTACTGTACTTGACTGCAAGGCACCAGCACCGATCTGTATCAATGGCTTGAGCATCGAGTTGATGCCGGATGGAGCAGGCAGTGGCATGAATGTAGTGTGGGCAAGTGATTTCATTGCTTCTGAGATTGATGACTGTTCCGGTATCAAGGGTTATGCGATCTATAGAAGTGATGATACGACCCTGGCAGATGCAGGATTCATCCCTGATGTAGAGCATTCCAGCATTGCAGTGACTTGTGCAGATTTCAACCCAAGCAATGGTGGCAATCCGAATGGAGTAGGTGGAACGGTATTGGTACGTTTGTATGCCATTGATGAGGCTGGTAATTTTGACTTCTGTGAAACCTATGTCCTCGTTCAGGATAATATGTTTGGGCTGTGTGAAGTGGAAGCAGGACCGGGTGTGATAGCAGGGGTGATCAAAACCGAGCAATCAGAGGCGGTGGAAGCAGTTAATGTGCAGTTGAGCGGACAGCGTTCGGCAGCGGATTTGAGCGATGTGCAAGGCTTGTATGGCTTCCGGAATCTGCAAACAGGTTATGATTATTCGGTCACACCGAGCAAGGATGGCGACTATCTCAATGGGGTATCAACCTATGATATTGTATTGATTACCAAGCATATCCTGGGTGTGCAGCTTTTGACAAGTCCATATCAATACATCGCAGCGGATGTGAATAACTCCGGGAATGTCTCGATTCTGGATTTGATTGCCCTGAGAAAATTGATTCTGAGCATTGACGTGGCATTTGCTAACAATACTTCCTGGCGTTTTGTAGATGCCAAATTCCAATTCCCAAGCCTGAATCCATGGGCGGTGGATTTCCCGGAAATCATCAATATCAATGACTTGCAGGGACAGATTCAGGATGCGGATTTTGTGGCGATCAAGATCGGGGATTTGGATGGCAATGCCAGAACAAGCAGCATCGCAGGAGCCGAGGTGCGCAATATCGACGCCACTTTCCACTTCCAGGTCGAGGATCAAGCACTCAAAGCAGGTAATGAATACACCATAGCTTTCAAAGCCAGGGATATTGCCGATATTCAAGGCTATCAGGGTACCTTGACTTTCGATGCAAAAGCAGTAGAACTGGTTGACATCTTACCTGGCGTAGCCGGTGAAGAGAACTTCGGTTTGCGTTTTGCAAATGAAGGTGTGATTACCACTAGCTGGAATGGTGAAGCAACAGGTAACGAGGTGATCTTCTCATTGGTGTTCAGAGCGAAAGCAGACACGCAATTGAGCAAGACATTGGGCGTGAGCAGCCGCTACACCGTGGCAGAAGCTTACAACCAGTCAAGCGAGTTGATGAACGTGGCGATCCAGTTCAACACAGGTGCAGTCGTAAGCGCAGGCTTTGAACTCTATCAGAACATTCCGAACCCATTCAAGGCTTCGACTGTGATTGGATTCAACCTGCCGGAAGCTGCTGAGGCAACGATCACGATCAGTGATGTAACAGGTAAAGTGATTAGAACCATCAATGGTAACTATGTCAAAGGATATAACCAAATTCCTCTTGAGCGTAGCCAATTACCAACTGGTGTACTCACTTATACTCTCGAAAGTGGCCAATTTGTTGCAACTAAAAAAATGATCATTATAGATTAAAAAGCATAGGGCAAGCCTAAGTTTGTGTAATTTTGTTTGATGTTGAGGGCTGAAGCAGAAAAAGCTTCAGCCTTATTTTTTTATTCAAATGCTGCTATTGTTTTGTGAAAAGCCTACATGAATAAGCATTTTAGCATAAAAAAGGCATAACAAATTTCTATAACAAACTTTTTCTCTTCAAGAAGGAACTATTTCGCAGCAAAAGTGGTATTTAAGTTCGTTTGCTTTAAAGCCGAGTATATTCAGCGTTTAGCTTCCAAATAAAACCCGACTTACCCCATGCGAAAAGTCCTTAAAATCATCTTTGAAGCGATCAAAGGCGAGGAACGAGATTATACGACTGGCAGCATTAATAGAGCAATTGTACTATTGTCCATTCCAATGATCTTGGAAATGGTGATGGAATCTCTATTTGCGGTAGTAGATGTGTACTTCGTTTCAAAAGTCAGTGTAGAGGCGGTGACAGTGGTAGGCTTGACAGAATCTGTGCTTACGCTCATTTACTCGGTGGCGATCGGGCTGAGTATGGCTGCTACCGCAATGGTGGCGCGTAGAATTGGCGAGAAGAAACCTCAAGAAGCTTCCGTAGCTGCGATGCAATCCGTTTTTATTGCGGTTGCTTTTTCAATATTGATTGGCATTCCGGGCATTTTTTTCGCGGATGAGATACTCCAATTTATGGGAGGTGATGAAAAAGTCATCGCACAAGGTGCAGGATATACGCGGATTGCGTTGGGGAGCAATATTGTCATCATGCTACTTTTCTTATTGAACGGCGTCTTTCGCGGAGCTGGTAATGCCGCAATTGCGATGCGCGTGCTTTGGATTTCCAATGGTATTAATATTATTTTAGATCCGCTTTTTATTTTTGGGATTGGTCCTTTCCCGGAAATGGGCGTACAAGGCGCAGCTGTAGCAACAACTATCGGGCGGAGTATCGGCGTAATTTATCAATTGTATGCGCTTCTCAAACCAATTAAGAAAACAGCACCGGCAACCCTCGACGCAGAAGAAGTGCAGGTAGAATCGATAAATATTGGAGGAAGCATTATTCGCTTCACCAAAGAAACTTTAGTATTAAATTGGGAAATCATTCGACGCTTGTTGAAGGTCGGCATCACTGGGGCGGGGCAATTCCTGATTGCTTCGGCGAGTTGGATTTTTCTGGTGCGTATTGTAGCAGAATTTGGCAGTAACGCAGTAGCGGGTTATACCATAGCGATTCGGATCATTATTTTCACTACCTTGCCTTCCTGGGGTTTGGCGAATGCAGCAGCTACGCTTGTCGGACAAAATCTTGGCGCCGGACAGCCTGAACGCGCAGAAACAAGCGTGTGGCGCTCGGGGTTTTTCAATATGCTATTCTTGGTCGGTTTGTCTATCATATTAGTGATTTTCTCTGCACCTATTATTCGATTTTTTACTCAAGAACCAGCGGTGATAGCCGATGGCGTTATCACTTTGCGTATTTTTTGTGCGGGCTATATTTTCTGGGCATGGGGCATGGTGGTGAGCCAATCCTTTAATGGTGCAGGCGATACGCGTACACCCACGATCATCAATCTCATTTGCTTCTGGGCGATGGAAATCCCATTAGGGTATCTTCTGGCAGTCACTTTGGACTGGGGCGTAGCAGGCGTCTGCATAGCAGTAGCTATAAGCGAATCGGTTTGGGCGATTATATCAATCATCGTATTTAAAAGAGGTAAATGGAAATCGGTGCAAATATAAATATGTAATAATCTTTAATTTTATAATAAAGTAAATAAGTAAGCACAGGTACACAGTTAACTGTTAATAGGCTGAAACCCAAGGGTTTTAAAATTTTAAGACAAAAAGCTTGCTTACCCGAATATTATAATTGTTCTTTAATTTTATTTAGTAACCACTTTTTGCTATAAAACATAGGCGCTTTTTCGATCTGCTTTTGCAATTTTTTCAAGGATTGTAAAACGGATGAATCCGTCTGAAAGGTCTTTTTTTCAAAGGCTTCAATGGTTTCTGGAGTCGCATTTAAAATCCGCAATAATTTTTTTAAAAAATTTACAAATTGGCGATACGAAGCAATTTTTTCAGAAGCAATTTTTGCTTGCTGATCAAAGATGAATTTGGTAAACGTATTCAAAAAATTTTCCAAAACCTCCAATTCCCGTTTTTCAAAATAAATTTCCGCTAATAAAATCTTCTGACTCAGCTTATAATATATATCAATGGGATTTGATTGCAAAAGCAATACTTGGGCGCGATCATATTCGCCTCTGAAAAAGTGAAGCCCCGCAAGGTTTTGGATATAAGCATCTTCCCGATAGTCTTCAGGAATAATTTTGTAGCGATTGCTTTCAATAAATTGAGCGGCCCATTCAAATGCTTGTAAACTCAAGGCAACGCTAACGATATTTTTAAAAACGGTGTGCGGTAAATAACCATTTTCATGTAAAATATTAGCATCAAGCTGCATTTTATATAATTCAAATAGCTCCTGAAAATAAGCTTCTACCGGAAAAAGATGCTTTACAGCGTTTTCTAAATAAATGTAAAGACTACGTAATTCATGAGTTGGAAAACATTGAAAATGAGCGCTTAATAATTCTTTAAGCTGTATGTAATATTCTTTTTTACCCGGATTGATTTGTAATAATAATATTTCCCGATAAATCTCAATAGCAGGAATACGCCGATATTCGGAACGTTCGAGGTATTGCAAAATTTCTTCCATCCAGGTAAAATCGTAATTCACCCTGGCAATCTTTTGTCGGGCGAGCATGGAGTTTAAATACATTAATTTTGCCAACAAAAAATAAGCATCCAGCGATTGATTGAGCGCTTGCAGATTAATATCGCCGGTGCGGGTGTCGTTTTGTGAAAGAAATTCGGCACGGATCGTTTCCAATTCCAATTGCTGTTGAAAATAACTCAGGCTTTGTTCTTGCGCCTGCTTTTGCAATTTATCGAGTCGATTCAATGTGCCGGTGAAATGTTTTGGCAATAGCGTCCGATTATAAAATCGCAGTAACTGTATATCTTTTGCAGCAGAATCCTGATCTAATTGCCGATGTGCAATAAAATTTTCTACAAGTTTAAAAAGTTGAGAATTAAGCTTATGTAATAAATCTTGATCGAATTCCTCATTGGGAAAAAGATGCTGGAATGCAAGCTCCGCCGAGAGCGCAGGCGCTGAAAAATGAGGCGCAAACGACCGGATATAGCTGTAAAGCGCGGTCAGGCGTTCGTTTTCATTAAAAAATGAAGAAAAAATAAACTGATCGAGCCGATTCAATTCTTTTTCCGGAAGGCTGCGCAAGAGTTCCTGCAGCTTGTGGTGCATATCGCTTGATTTTCAAGCTAAAATAATACAAATTGTAGGCATATCACAATGCCAACGAAATGCCAACTTTTACAAATGCCTTTTTATGCTTGTTTTTGACGGTTGCTGCCGTTCGACTTTTGCTCAGCCGACTTGCAGCGCTTCTGTGCTTCAACTTGCCGCTTATGAATTCAACCCAAACTTCGGTGCGCGAGTGTTAATCACCATAAGCCCGGTAGAAGGGACAGTGTCCTATGCAATGCGTCATCGTTATCAGATTGATAATGAGACCGTTGAAGAAGAAATTGCGCTTGCGGATTTGCAGATAGCACTTATGCTGAATCCTTTGGCTTCTTTGCATGAGTTCACTGCTCTTACTACTTGTGAAGATGGTACAATAGCAGAAGGCGCTACTTTTTTTCTGGATTTTGCAAATGCCTCATCAGAATGTCCGCCACCTATTAATTTGGTGATTGAGTTTGTAAATAATGCGGCCATTGGCTTTCGCTGGAATGTTAATTCGCAAGCAGACCGCTATCAAGTAAATTATACCCCGCAAGGAGGTGCGACACAGACTGCCGAGACGCCGATTCCTTCTTTCATTCAGGAAATTGTGCCAGCTTCGGTGCATACCTTTGAAGTTCGTTCGATCTGTGTAGTGCCAGGGATTTTAAATCAAGCTGACCAATACGGCCCTGCGTATCGTTTTTCCATCGTAACGGTGGATGATATTAAAGCTTTTAAGCTTGGATGCTTTGAAATGGAAAAGGTGGTGGATACCGCTTATGTCTTGCAATGCACTAAACACGGCGATTTCGGCCCGAATAAAGATTCATTTTTATTGGTTCACAAAAACGTTTGCCTGACCGCTGTTCGGGAACCCGTTTTACTACAAACAAGCATTTATCCTAATCCTGCCAATGATGAAATATCCATTTCTTTTGGGCTTCGCCAATCCAGTATTGTCGCAGGCGACTTGCTGAATATACAAGGGCAATTATTGCAAAATTGGCTTTCTCCAGCGCTACTCGACACTGGTGTTCACCTGCGTCGGCTTTATCTGGGCAAGCACCCGCCGGGCATCTACTTGCTCCGAATCCAAACTCAGGAGCAGGTCTTTGTGCAAAAAATTTTCAAGTTACCGTAGCGGTAACGATGCTTGTTCCTGGAAGTTTCCCTGATTTTTGTAATCAGAATAGCGGGTTTAAAAAACTTTGTTTTATTTAAATAGCTGTTTTTCAGTTGTTTGAAAATTTTGATCTTCAAAAATTCTCCTCAAAAATTGTAATTGCTTTACCCGTCGGCTTGCTCGTAATATTGTACCTGAAAGCATCGCGATGTAATTTTTTAAAACCATTATTTTCTCATTCATTAAAATGCTCAGGTTATGAAAAAGATCATGCTTTCAGTATGTTTGAATGCCGGTTTGTTGTTACTGGCGTGTACGGTCTCGGCACAAAACGTCGAGGTTTCTAAGAAATACACTTTTGTGAATAACGCAGGTGAAGATGCCAATGACTTGCATATTGAGTTCAATAAAGAAGTAGAATTAGTGAATTCCAGTGAAGGGATTGCTAAAAAATTTGGAAAAAAGAAGTCTGAAAAAGCCAATAACAAGACAACCCTGCATTTTGAAAATAAAGGCGAAGGTAAGGATGGAAGTCAGTTGGTAAAAAATGATGCGGATATTAGTGGCGAATTCATCTCAGAAAATGGGGATTTCAAAATCGAAAGATGGTGGTGGACGCGCGACGGAAGAACCATAGGCAATGTGCAAAACGGTGATGCCGACAAAACCCGCCAAAGCCCTATGCTTATTGTACCGAGTGAAGATGTGGTGACCGAATTTGATTTTGAAAATGACATTTACAAAGGGAGAAAAGGCAAAAAAGAAGGCTACGAAGCCGAAGAAGCGGTAGTGAATGATTTGCACATCGTGACGAAAAAACCAGTGCAGCCTATTAATAGCAAGAAGAAAGATAGCAATGATCCTGCTAAAGTGGGCGGAGTATTCGGCAGAACAGAAACGATAAAATGCGCTTGCGATCAATTACCTGATAATGAAAGAAATACAGAGACAAATGTTCGTAAAACGGCACGCCTGAGAATGCCCGAACCCTGTCGTACTATTTGTGAAACTTGCAAAGAAGAGCGGTATGTGACGCATCTTTCTAATCCTGCCGCCAATCTTCCACGTGGTACGAAAGTGCCGATTCAGTTGCGTGGCGATGAAAAAACCGAAATCGAAGAGTGGTGGTGGACACAAGATGGAAAGCCTTTGCATTTTCAGGAAACTACGGATAGTAAAGGCGACAAAGAAGGTAAAGTCAGAACCGGTACAAACGGGGCGCCGTATAAACCCTCTTCCGATTGGGATAAAGGAGGTAAAGCAAGCGATGGCGCAGAGATGTATTTTGTAGCATTGAGCGACCAAAACCCTTTGGGTAATATGCTCACCCTCGGTAGCGGCTATACTTTTCAACCAGACAATGTTTTGGAGACCGTCCTTCCAAGGAGTGCATCCCAACAAATATATCAGGATGAACAGCTTTTTGAGCAATTGTTTGAACAACTTGGCAGGGAATTTTTTATCGGAGAAGTCACGGATTATACTTTCAGCAGCCGCCCGGATGTAGCCATAGAAGGCGGATTGAGCTTTGGAAAATGGCAACTCCGACTGAGAGGTATGACTTCGGGAGGACAGGTTTCAGGTATATTTCCAATCGTAGCTTTGAGTAGCAGCCGCGAAAATATGCTGGAAGGTAAAATCAGTACCCGGTGGCAGAATTATAGCGGCAGTATTGGAGTGCGAAAATATTTTGGCGATGGGAATTTGCTGCCTTTTGCGGAAAGCGGATTTATAGCAAGTACAATTCGCAGCAAGGAACTCAAAGTACAAATAGAAAATCAATCAGAATTTACCCTGCCAAATGCTTTAAACCAAAATTATATAGGCGGTTATCTGCGGACTGGGGTGTATCGCTCGCTGGGAAAGCGTGTGTTTGTAGAAATCAGCGCTGAATTGGAAGCCCGAATGGGAGAGAAGCAAAGTGCAATTTTGCTTCCGAGAGGAAACATTGCTATTGGACTTAACCTGGGCACTCGTTGATGCTCACGCCCCTGTCAATAATGCAGGGGCATTATTTTTTAAACCGAAATTTTTACGATAGAAAAGATACGTTCTACCGCTTTCTTCCGATATTGAAAAATGTCTTCAATTCGATTTCCAACAAAAATGGCGTCGGCAATAGTACCGATGAATCCGTAAGGAATTTTATAATGCAAAATGTCGGTCATCAATACGCCACCTTCTTGTTCCTGAAAATGATGCTGGTGATGCCACAAAGCATAAGGCCCAAAACGTTGTTCATCAATGAAATATACTTTATCTTGAATATGTGTAATTTCAGTTACCCAATTCATTTTAATTCCTAAAAATGGGCTTACTTTATATTGAACGATCATACCTTCGTACATTTCGACATTGCTAATGTCAGAAACGATTTCAAAAGACATCTCTTCAGGCGTAATGTTATCAAGATTTTCGGGGCGCGAAAAGAATTCCCAAACCATTTCAAGCGGATGCGGAATAAATTGTTTCCAAACTTTCTGTCGTACCTTCATGTGCAGGGTTTTGTGCTGCATAAGTTAACAATAATGTTATCACTTTGTTTTTAGATTGTAATCTATTGAAAATGAGAGGATTTAAATACAGATGCAATTATATTATAAAAATAAAAATTTAAAAATTACCCTTTTTGTGGTATGCGCCGCTTTTTATGAAGTAATATCTTTGTCGCTGTATCAGAATAATGATATCAAATTTTGAAAGGGTCAAAGAAGAAAAGCATTTTGTAATTTCCCTTAAACCGCGTAATCCCATGACGAAGAAACCTTACACGCCAGTTCATGCCTATTGTGTGTCAGATACTGACGCGCTATTTTTCAAAAATTAAGTTTGGCTGATTTACTTGAATAACCTTGATTCATCGAGTGTTGCTCTTGGTTTTATTTTTCTAGGAGTACACTTGCAAAATTAAAATTCAAGCAAACGCCAGACAGAGCGCGATCTAACACGTAGTCCCATGAACTCGATTAAAAAAAATATCCAAAACATTAATATACGTTTACAGTATTATGTACTGTTTACGCCCCTGATATGTACCACAGCGTTTCCCTCCGCTATTGCGTTTTGCTACACATCCATGCCTACGATCTGTTCGCCCGTTATTCAGATTTCGCATCTTACAAAGAGCTGCTTAGAACTAGATTCAAAAACATATCATATCCTTCGGTTGATGCGCCATGTGGCGTTGTTACTGATTTGTCCTATCAGGACACTTACTATGAGTTAGCGCAACATTCCAATTTTTCAGCATATTTTGAATTATCCCGTTGGAAAAAGAAAAGTGGTGACGGTGGGGTAGATGTCACCGGAGCTCCCAATTGCATATTAGTTGAAGGGGCTAATACTGCGCAGGTCACTGTTGTACCCGAACGTACTGCGATTCTTCGAATTGTCATACCGGCTCGGGGGTACGCAATATTTGACTGGAAAAGTATTGGGGCTCCAATCTTTACTTTCTACCATTGTCAACGATAAAATTTATCCTGTGACCAATACAGGCTTTTATCGCTCGCCTTTACTCCAGGCTGGCGATGTATTTACGATCCAGATGGAAAACACCTCAAAAAACCATTTGGATGTACAACTGTCAGGTTTTCAATTTATTACAAATGCGACCAGGGTTGTTGAGCGCCATTGGACAGTCATCGACAACAAAGGCAATACGGCTCAAACAACCCAATTCATCGCCGTTGAAACGCTACCGATTGACCAGGTGATTTTTCCTGAAAATTTAGATGGAGAAGCCGCACCCCTACTAAAAACGAATGAATCCAAAGAACCAAGCTATACGGGCTTTCCAGTATTTGATGCGGATGGCAATAATTTGACAATGCACGATCAATTCCCAGTACCGGATTGCGCTTTTTCGGTGGAATGGAAAGACGAACTTCAAACGGACGAGTTTGGCTACGCCCTCTTGCGCCGTTGGTCAGTAGCTGATGCAAATGGCAATATCCGGGAGCATACGCAAGTGATTCGACCACAAAACGCTTCGGTATTCAATCTAAAATCAGAAATATTACCTCAACAACCTTCCGTAAAAGTAAATGAAAACAAAACGCCTTCGATTAGCAATGATTCATCATATAAACTGACTATTTCAGGATTTACATCAACGCAAAGCAGCAATCTGGGTATTGCAGCTATCCAAATGAATAATGCAAATTTGCAATAAAGATTAGGTTTGTAAAGGGTTTCTCATACAGAAGTGAGGCAGGAGGTCAAGTATCTCCTGCTTTTTTTTTGTAACTCCGATTGCCAATCGGAGTTACTTACATCAACGTTTCGTATAAGTCCATCAATTGCTCGGTAAGTAGCTCACCTTTGAATTGTTGGGCATAGTCAAATCCTTTTCCCACCATAATTTTGCGAAAACTCGCATCGCTCAGGATTTTTTGAATGCCTTCGGCAATTTGTTCCGGCTGCGTTGGGTCAACCAAGCAAGAATCAAGACCGCCAGCTTCGGGTAAAGAAGAAATATTGGAGGTAATCACAGGCGTTTTGCTAAAAGTGCTTCAAGAATTGGTATGCCAAATCCTTCATAGACAGAGGGATAGATAAAATCCTGGCTTGTTGATATAAAGCGGGCATATCTTCGTAATCGACTTTTATAAAAACGACTTGCTTTTGCAAGTTCTTTCTGGCAATATATTCTTGCACTTTGTTTTTGTAAGCTTTTCCATCACCGACCACCACCAAAGGCAATTTCAGGTCGCTAGGCAATAGTTCCAATGCTTGTACGATACCCAATAAATTTTTCCGCTCGATCAATGACCCAACGTATAAAAAATAATCTTGTGGTAAGTGATACCTTTTCAAAACAGATTCGATGGCCCTAGGCGATTTCTCTTGCATAAAGCGCTCGTGACAAGATTGATAAATCACTTCGATTTTTTCGGATGGAATATTATAAAATTCTATAATGTCGTGCTTAGTGCTTTCGCTGATGGCAACGATACGATCGCTATGTTCACAAGCATATCGAAATTTATAATCATAAATTTGTCGATCGATCAAAGGGAAATGATGGGGATAATGCTTGAAAACAAGATCATGAATCGTGACGACACTTTTGATCTTCGTTTTTTGGATACCCATTGGAATTTCGTGGCTCAAGCCATGAAAAAGCTGGATTTTATACTTCCGTAAATCTCTTTTTACACCCCAGCTACGCCAGTAGGCTTTGGGTTGCCCTTGTGGCAGATGCACACTATAAAGTGGGCTATTCAGAAAAAACTGAGTTTCCTCGTTTTTCGTGACCTTTGGTGTATAAAGAAAATAAGCATTCTCAGGATAAAATTCTGCTAAATTGCGCAGCAAAGTGCGGCTGTAATTACCTAAACCCGTGAAATTATTGAATAAACGCTTAGCGTCGAATCCGATTCGGTACATGAGGTTGTGCCGACTAACAGTCGGTTCTTTTTCACAAAATAAAAAAAACTCCTATGAACATTGAAGTCCAAAAGAGTTTTTCTTTTTCACATTTAGTCACCAGATGACTACGATTCAAGTTATACTGCAAAACTTTCCCCACAACCGCAAGTGCGCGCAGCATTTGGATTATTAAAATAAAAACCTTTGCCATTCAAGCCACCGGAAAACTCCAGGGTCGTATTGCAGAGATAAAGGAAACTTTTCAAATCGGTGACGACTTTCACGCCATTATCCTCAAAAATCTGGTCGTTTGGCTTCGATTCGTTATCAAAATCCATTTGATACGACAAGCCCGAGCAACCGCCACTGGTCACACTCACGCGCACGAAGAAATCTGCTCCGATTTTTTCGCTTTGCTTGATTTCCTGAATTTTACTTTTTGCGCTTTCTGCTACGAATAACATAATTCAAATTTAAGATTTGAGATATGATGTTAGAAAAATAAATGCAAGTCGCATTTCATATTGTCATTTCCATTAAGCTTTCGCTTCGGCAGTAGCTTCTACTAAAATGCCATTTTTGGTCTGATAATCTTTGATGGCGCTCTTGATCGCATCTTCTGCCAATACCGAGCAGTGAATTTTCACCGGCGGCAAAGCCAATTCTTCTACTATCGCCATATTATCAATCGTCAATGCTTCATTAACCGATTTGCCCTTGAGCCATTCGGTTGCCAAAGAAGACGATGCAATCGCCGAGCCGCAGCCAAAAGTCTTGAATTTGGCATCCACAATGGTCTGAGTTTCAGGATCAACCTCGATTTGAAGGCGCATCACGTCGCCGCATTCAGGTGCACCCACTAGACCAGTGCCAACGTTGTTTTTGCTCTTGTCCAAAGTGCCCACATTGCGTGGATTTTTAAAATGATCGAGTAATTTATCGGAATAAGCCATGATATTTATTTTTTATTGTTGAATGTTCAATTTTAAATGCTCAATGGTAAATGATTAATGCTCTGACCAAGTCACTGTATTCAGATCAATACCCTCTTTGTACATTTCCCAAATCGGGCTGAGATCACGCATGTGATTGACTCCTTGTGCAACTGCTTGGATGGCATAATCTACATCTTCTTCTGTTGTAAAACGGCCCAAGCTAAAGCGAATCGAAGAATGCGCCAAATCATCGCCCAAGCCCAGCGCTACCAATACATACGATGGTTCCAGCGAAGCCGAAGTACACGCCGAACCCGAAGATACCGCGATATTTTGATTGAACGTCATCATTAAACCTTCGCCCTCCACGTGCTTGAAGGAAAGATTTGTTACGTGCGGCATTCTACTTTGCTTTGCACCATTCAGATATACTTCTTCGAGTTTCGAAAGCTCGGTTTCTAATTTATCGCGCAGTTTGCTTACGCGTTCAGCGTCTTGTGTCATTTCATTCTTGGCGATTTCGGCGGCTTTCCCAAAGCCTACAATACCCGGCACATTCAGCGTACCCGAACGCATTCCACGCTCATGGCCACCGCCATCCATCTGAGCGGTCAACTTTACTCTTGGGTTTTTGCGACTCACGTACAAAGCGCCGACACCTTTCGGTCCGTACATTTTGTGGCTGCTGAACGCCATGATATGCACCCCTACTTTTTTTGGTTTTACAGGAATTTTGCCAACTGCTTGTGTCGCATCGCTCATAAATAACACACCATGCTTGGCGCAAATATCGCCGATGGTTTTCATATCCTGGATCGTACCGGTTTCATTGTTTGCCCACATCACCGATATCAAGATTGTATTCGGTTTGATCGCAGCTTCCAACTCTGTCAAATCAATCAAGCCTTCCCGATTCACTTCCAAATAAGTGATTTCTGCACCCAATTTTTCAAGGTGATCGCAAGTATCCAAAATCGCTTTATGTTCGGTTTTTACGGTGATAATATGATTCCCTTTGCGGCGATACATTTCAAAAACACCCTTCAAACCTAAGTTATCCGACTCGGTCGCGCCGGAAGTAAAGATAATTTCCTTTGAATCTACTTCGATCAAATTGGCAATTTGCTCGCGGGCATAATCCACTGCTTCTTCCGCTACCCAACCAAAAAGGGTGATTGCGGCCTGGCATTGCCGGGTGTTCATAGAAAAAGGCAACATCGCTTCCACTACGCGCGGGTCGGTCGGGGTGGTTGCATTATTGTCCAGGTATATCATTCGCTTTCTATCCATTGTGCTGCGATGTTTTTATTTAGATTGAATCTAAGGTGAAAATCAGTTTACAAAGATAACCATTTTCATTTTAAAAGTTCGGGTAAGCCATACTTTTATCCTAATTTTGATTCAAAGCAAATGAAATTCATTTTTATGGGCAATGCTACCAATCTTTTTGAGGGTTTTCAATCGGTCTCCAAATCAGAATGGCTCGCCAAAATTGAGAAGGACTTGAAAGGCAAGCCTTTAGCGGATTTGCAATTTCAACTGGAGGAAGATATTACGCTGGAACCCTTTTATCATCCGGAGGATTTTAATGAATTTTATAAGCCTTTGGCAGGAGAAACGAGTTGGCAAATCGGTGAATACATCGAAGCGAGTAATGTAAAAACAGCTAATGAACAAGCATTGGAAGCCTTGAACGGCGGAGCGAATGCGCTGCTGTTTGAATTGCGACATGAATTGAGCGAAGATGAACTCTCGCAATTACTTGCTGGCATTGAGCTGGAATATATTCAAACCAATTTCGGACAGTATTTTCCAGATAAGAATCCTGCTCTGCTTTTGGAACGCTTTTACAATTTTATAAAATCAAGTGGCAAAAACCCTAAAAACATTGATGGTTCGCTTGATTTTGATGCCATTTTGGACTGGTCGAATCCTCCTTTTGACGATTTGGCGAAAGCCGTGCAATTTGTCATCAAGAAATGCCCCATTTTCGAATCGTGGAAGTGGATGCGCGTCGCTTGCACTCTGGCGTAGAGCGTACGAGTCAGGAATTGGCATATACGATTGCTAAGGGCAGCGAGTACCTTGCGCAACTGGCGGAACGAGGCGTCAATCTTGGCATTGCCAATCAGCAGATGCAGTTTGCAGTCGCCATCAGCACCAGTTATTTTGTAGAAATCGCCAAGATTCGAGCGCTTAAAATCCTGTGGTTGAATGTGTTAGAAGCTTATGGAGCGACTCCTCAATTCCCTTTTATTGAAGTTCATTTTGCGCCGGAATCGCAAGATAATAATCCAAATACCAATATGATTCGCGCGGCTACGCAAGCTTTGTCGGCGGTGGTCGGTGGCGCGGATCGTTTGTACATCCTTCCTGCGAATGCCGCATTGGGCGAATCAAGCACAAGCTTTACACGGCGCATCGCGCGGAATGTGCAGCATTTATTGCAAATGGAAAGCCACACAGATAAAGTTTCTGATGCCGGAGCTGGTAGTTATTATATTGAAAAATTGACTAATATATTAGCGGAAAAAGCCTGGGCGAAGTTTCAGGAAATTGAAGCGCAGGGCGGGTATTTGGTTGCAGGTTAAAGGGTTAAAGGTTTTAGGTTTGGGAGTTTGGAGGTTTGGAGGTTTCAAATGATTTAATAAGCAAAAAATTTTTTTTTTTATTTATTTTATAATATTCTCCCAAACAATCTCCGCCGCCTTATCCCAGCTAAATTTTTGCGTTGTACCCGACCTTTGGCAATCAATTCTTGCCGCAAAGCAGTATCCTCGTATATAAATTGCATCGCTTTACAAATTTCAAATATATCTAAAGGGTTGACTAACAAGGCTGCATCGCCAACTACTTCGGGCATAGAACTTACATTGGAAGTGATTACCGGTACATCGCAGTGCATGGCTTCGAGCAGCGGCACGCCAAATCCCTCAAAGAGAGAGACATACGTCAAAGCCAGGGCTGCTCCTGTGAGTTTTGGCAATACTTGATCCGGTACAAATCCAAGAATAATGATATCGTTTTTAAATTTGGCGGCTTTATAAGCATCTTGTACTTCTCTGGTTTGCCAGGCGAAGCGCCCGCCAATCAACAATTTTACGGGAGTCCTTGTAGCTTTTTTGAAAGCATCAAAAGCCTGAATCAAGCGCGGTACGTTCTTGCGGGGATGCACCGAGCCAACATATAGGAAATATGTCTCACCTTCAGCATATTGTTGCCGGATTTTATTTTTTTCACTTTCATCCAAAGGCTTGAATTCCGGGCGTACCGAGTTGCAAGCAACGGCAATTTTTTCTAAAGAAATATTAAAATGTTTTGCAATGTCTTTCCTGGAATATTCTGAAACCGTTACAATTTGATCGGCACGGCGCAGGTGGCGCGGCAGGAAATAAAGATAGTAAGAGCGGAATTTGGCAGGAATTAAATTAGGAATGTGGTAGTATGCAATGTCATGCGTGACCATGAGCGTTGGCGTTTTGGCGCGGAGCGAGCAATGCCCGTTGGGGAGCAAAACACGTCTGCTTTGTACTTTTTAATGCCCTGGGAATCGAAATTTCGTACCACCAAATCCATAAAAGAGGATGTCGCGCAGGCGGTGAAAGCACTACGGGCCTTACGTTTTCGTCAAAAATAAAAGTCTCGTCATAAGGGCGATCAAAGAAGAAAATAAACTCGTGCTCAGGATGTTGCTGCACCAGTCGCCGCATCACTTCATACGTAAACCAGCCGATGCCTTCGAGCTTGTTCTTGATCAGAAAACGGGTGTTGATGGCGATGCGCATGAAATTTTATTTGCTTACGAAGGTATAAAACATAGAATCTTTTTAAAATTCTTTTTGAACTATTGCAGTGCCAAATTTATTTCTACCTTAGTTTTTAAATGAAACTAACCATGATTCAAACCGATGTGCTTATCCTTGGTTCCGGCATCGGTGGCTTGTCCACTGCTATTCAAATTGCCCGGCAGCGTCCTGATCTGAAAATCACCGTTTTGACCAAAACCAACGAAGGCGAAAGCAATACGCGCTACGCGCAAGGTGGCGTGGCGGCGGTGTGGAACGAAGAAGTAGATTCTTATGAAAAGCATGAAGAAGATACGCTGGACGCGGGTGATGGCTTGTGCGATGTGGATATTGTAAAAATTGTCGTGAAAGAAGGCCCGGAGCGCGTGCGCGAAATCATTGATTGGGGCGCTCGTTTTGATAAAAATCCGAAAGCGGAATACGACTTGGGCCGCGAAGGCGGCATTCAGAAAATCGCATTTACATTATAAAGACCTGACGGGTTGGGAAATTCAGCGTACGCTGATGGCGAAAGCCGATGAATTCAGTAATATCGAGGTATTGGAACATTATTTTGCGGTGGATATTATTACACAACATCACCTAGGCTATATGGTCACGCGCTTGATGCCTGACATTGAATGCTACGGCGCTTATGCTTTGAATAAGCAAACTGGTGAAATCGAAAAATTATTAGCCAAAGTCACTGTTATTGCGACGGGTGGGGCCGGGCAAATCTATCGCGCTACCACGAATCCGGTGATTGCTTCGGGCGATGGCATTGCGATGGGGTATCGCTAAAGGTTGGGTAGAAAATATGGAATTCGTGCAATTTCATCCAACGGCATTATACAATCCGGCTGGGGAAAATCCTGTTTTTCTAGTATCGGAAGCGGTGCGTGGCTACGGCGGTATTTTGAAAAATCGAAATGGCGAAGAATTTATGCACAAATACGACGAGCGCAAATCCCTTGCACCCCGCGATATTGTTGCCCGCGCGATTGATAATGAAATGAAACTCAGTGGTGACGAATGTATGTTTTTGGATTGTCGGCATTTGAATAAAGAGGGTTTTACCGCGCATTTTCCGACGATTTATGAAAAGTGCATGAGCATTGGCATTGACCCAATGAAAGATATGATTCCGGTGGTGCCGGCTTGCCATTATATGTGCGGCGGCATCAAAGTGGACGAGATGGGGCGCAGCAATATTCAGCAATTGTACGCCTGCGGCGAATGCACTTGCACGGGCTTGCACGGCGCTAATCGCCTGGCTTCCAATTCTTTACTTGAGGCGATGGTCTTTGCAAAACGAATCGCCGAAGATATATTACCAAAAATTAATCATCTTTCTATCAAAGATAGTATTCCCGATTGGGATGCGCAGGGTACGACCGACCCCAAGGAAATGGTATTGATCACGCAGAGTTTGAAGGAATTGAAAGAAATTATGAGCAGCTACGTGGGCATCGTGCGCTCGAATGTGCGCTTGAAGCGTGCCCTGGATCGCCTCTGGATTTTATATCAAGAAACCGAAGAATTATATAATAACACTACTATTTCGCCACAATTATGCGAATTGCGCAATTTAATTAGCATTGCTTATTTAGTTACCCGCTCCGCCACTATGCGCCGCGAGAGCCGAGGGCTGCATTATACCACCGATTATCCAGAAAAATTGGGCTTTGTGCAGGAGTCGTTATTGTAGGATTTTTATTTATGTAGTCGAGCTGTTCGAGGATAAAATTTGCTAAATCTTTTACTATCAATAAAATAGATGTGCGTATTTTTTATTTTTGAACAACTTTAGTATATAATATTTTTTTAAAAAATAGGCAATAATATTAAAAATGAAAAATATATGTATTTTAATTTTTATTATTTACTGTTTATTAATTAGTTGTAATAAAAAGAGGCCTGTTGAAATTGATAATCAAGAAGTTATCTCGGAGTCAAATTTTGAAGAATTTATCAAAGCTGGGGATAGTCTTGCTCTTAATGAATTAGAAACTCAAAAAAATTTGCTTGATTTTGAAAAAGACATTTATCCTTATATTTACGAATATTTACAATTCCAGGAATAACTGAGGTGTTTGCAGCAATTGCGACTTTTGAACCGGAGCAAGTGAAATTTTATAAAAAGCTTAATGATAGGTGGATAAATATTATGATTTTTGAGATTGATTTAGTGAGAGCCTTTGAAATTTTTAGTCGATTAGAAGATTTTAACTTTGATGGGTATCAAGCTATTGCTTTACATTACTCAACTTCAAATGGTTGTGCTTCTGAATATTTTCAATTATTTACTTATGATCCAGGAAGTAATAATTTTAAATACATTAAAGAATTTTCAGAACTTGGCTATCCAGTAGTATTACCCAATGAAAAAATTATAAAATCTCGCCATGCAAGCTGCGGTTGTGATTGCTTTATGATTTCCGAGCATAAATGGACTGGAGATTCAATGATATTATATAAAACTATTGTGAAGGATAATCACCACGATACGCTTATTGCCAGTTTTTATAATTATGCAGGCATTTTAGTTAAAGAAGAAAAGAAAATTATCTCTTTTCAGGAAGCTGAAAAACTGCTTAATTATTATCCTATTATGAAAAAAATTATAAAAAAATAACTAAACCGCCGATTAACAATCGGCGCTACTTTTATACACTACAAATATCCACGCCTTCTTTCAATGCCGCGATTTTATCCTGGGAAACAGGAATAAATTCTTGTGCTACATAACCCTTGAAACCCAAGTCAACAATGGCTTTCATAATGGCTTTGTAATTAAGCTCTTGAGTATCATTGATCTCGTGGCGGCCCGGTACACCGGCGGTATGAAAATGGCTGATATAATCTTTATATTTACGAACCGTTGCAATAACATCGCCTTCCATGATTTGCATATGATATATATCATATAATAATTTGAACTGCGGCGAGCCGATTTTGTCCACCAATGCAGCACCCCAGGGCGTTTTGTCGCATTGATAATCTTTATGATCTACTTTACTATTTAATAATTCCATTACCACCATGACGCCTTTTTGCTCGGCGTGTTTCACCACTTTATCCAGGCCTTTGGCGCAATTTTCAATGCCTGTTTCGTCACTCAGATTCTTGCGATTGCCAGAGAAAACAATCACTTGCGGGATGCCCGCATCTGCTGCCTGATCGATGAGTTGTAAATAAGCTTTTTGTAATTTATCATGATTGGCAGGATTATTATATCCTTCTGCAATATTGGCAAACGAACCTGTGCCCAATGCACAAGTAATACCATATTTTTCCACCACTTTCCATGCATTGGCACTTAATAATTCAATAGACGAAATGCCAATTTCCTTGGCACGCTCGGCGAATTCTTCCAATTCAAAACTATTAAAGCACCAACGGCAAACCGAGTGTTTGAATTCATGCTTGGGCATATCCAGCGTTTGAATGGTTTTGCTAATAGCCTGCGTAGGCGTGAGCGCCATAGCACCCAAACCTAAGGTAGCTGTTTTTAATGCATCTCGACGAGTAGCCATATTCTTGAAAATTAAGATATGATATAAGAGATGTGAAACGATTATTACATTTCACACCTCCTATTTTAAATATTACATTTAAATAGACGACCAAATCCTTCCTTTCGGTACTTCCGACATCGGAATGCAGCCTTTGTAAGCTCCAGGAATCGGATCGTAGTTGGTTACTTCCATGCCCACTTTTTGGGAAGTGAAATAACCCGCTAAAGCCATTTGCTTGAACCGCAGGAAAAATGGGAAGCTCCATTCTTGAGGGCGGCTTTCACGGCGGTCGATTTCGTCCAGGATTTCAGCGCTTTCAATCTTGATCAACAATTCTTCCTGCTGTTTGCGTGGCAAGGTCATAAAAGAATTGCCAAATTCATTAAATGCTAAAGCTTCGGTTTCTTTCAAACCCAGCATAAACGCTCGACGCTCCCGATCTTCGAGTAAATTTTTCACCATCATATCAATATAAGCTGGCACACCCACATCAAGCGCACCGGGCGTACTGGTGCGCGGCAAGATGCAATCAGCGAGGGCCGATACAAAATCGGCTTGATCCTGCGTAAAATATTCAGGTGTCCACTCAGCGGCGGCGCTGGTAGGTTGACAACCTGTGAGAATGCCCTGAATCATTGAAGAAGTCAGCGCGTAGCCGGTGAGCAGGGCGGTTTGTTTTATAACTTCTCTTCTGGTCATTTTTTTGATTGTGTTCAAGTGTTCAGGTGTTTATGTGTTTATGTGCCAGTATAACTTGAACACATGAATACATCGAACCTGAACACAATTTTAAAGATTCAATTTTTTCAATTCTTCTACTGCAAAATTCACGGCTCTGGCGGTCAATGCCATATAGGTCAAAGACGGATTCACACAAGAAGCCGAAGTCATACAAGCGCCATCGGTCACGAAAACGTTTTTCACATCGTGCAATTGATTATTGCCATTGAGTACCGAGGTTTTTGGATCGCGGCCCATGCGCGCCGTGCCCATCTCGTGAATACCCAAACCTGGCCAGGAATTTGCATCATAGGTTTCGACGTTTTTCAAACCAGAGGCTTCGAGCATTTCAGCAGCATCATTCATCATATCTGCACGCATCTTTTGCTCATTTTCTTTGAATTCGCAGTCGAAAGTCAAGGTCGGCAGCCCATATACATCGCGCACATCCTCATTCAGCGTTACTTTATTTTCATGATATGGCAAGCATTCGGCGAAAGCCGTCACGCTCATCTGCCAGGGGCCGGGTTGTAACAGCTTGTCTTTGAATTCTTTACCAACACCAATCATCATTTCAGGTACAACGGTACTCCATGCATCGCGGCCTGCGCCACCCTGGTAACCCCAACCACGCAGGTAATCCTTGCGTTCGGTCTCTTTATCACCCAAATTAACAAAACGAGGAATATAAATGCCATTTGGTCGGCGGCCAGAATAGTATTGATCTTCAAAGCCATCATACGTGCCTCTTGCGCCGCAACGGAAATGGTGATCCATCAAATTATGTCCCAATTCTCCGCTGGCCATTCCTATTTTAGATTGCATCAAAATTTGAGTAGAACCCAGCGCTGATGCGCAGACAAAGACAATTTTAGAATAGAATTCTTTCGTTTCCAGTGTCTCCGCATCAATAATGCGCACGCCTTTTGCTTTGCGCGATCCCGGATCAACAATAATAGAATGCACAATCGAGTGCGGACGCAGCGTCATATTGCCTGTCTTCTCAGCGGCTGGCAGGGTAGCAGCATTACTGCTGAAATACGCACCAAATGGGCATCCACGAATACAGCGATTGCGGAACTTGCAGCTTCCGCGACCGTTATGTTCTTGTGTCAAATTCGCAACACGACCAATCAATAGATTGCGTCCTTTGAAATTGGATTCGATTCCTTTTTTGACGTGTTGTTCCAGACAATTTAATTCCATTGGTGGTAGGAACTGCCCATCGGGCAATTGCGGCAAGCCATCTTTAGAACCGCTGATGCCAGCAAATTTTTCTACATAATCGTACCAGGGTGCAATATCGGCATAACGGATTGGCCAATCCGCCGCAACACCTTCCTTTGCATTTGCTTCAAAATCAAGATCGCTCCAGCGATAACTCTGGCGACCCCACATGAGTGAACGCCCGCCCACATGGTAGCCGCGCATCCAGTCAAAACGCTTGATCTCTGAATAAGGATTTTCGGTGTCTTTCACCCACCAATGCTTGGTGGACTGCCGCATGGTGTAGCCCGTACGATTTTGTTTTTCGTAGTCTTTGAGCTCCTCTTGGGTCATAGCATCACGATATTCGAGATCCCATGGATCAAGAGAAGCTGTGGGATAATCGAGATGTTTTACATCGCGTCCGCGTTCCAGCACTAAGGTTTTTAATCCTTTCTCGCTCAATTCTTTAGCAGCCCAGCCACCGCTGATGCCCGATCCGATGACAATCGCATCGTAGGTAACTTCCGCAGTTCCGTTTGATTGAAAATACATAGCCTCGTAAAGATTTTAAGTGTGACTCACTAAATTCAATGTTTCGTTCTTCGATTCGCTAAACTATCAAAAAATAATTTTTTAAAAACGCTTTTTGGAGAATAATTTTTAGCTTTTTGTAAATTTAACACCAAGTTTAAGAATTAGATCAGCCAACGCTTCAACTGTTGTACAATTAATTCGCGGTAGCTATTACCAATAGGAATGCTTTCATTGAGGATATAGAGATGATTGTCATGAAGCTTTTGCACTTTGTCGAGATTGACAATATAGGAATAATGCGCTCGTTGGAATTGCACGGGGAGCAATTGCTCCAGTTTTTTCAATGTATGATGTACAATATAAGTTTTTTCAGCAAGTGTAAAAACCACATAATCTTGCATGGATTTGATAAAGTAAATATCTTCAAAATACAGCTTAACTAATTGTCGGTCGGATTTCACATAAATAAAATCCTGTATTTCTTGGTCTTTGGCGATTTTTGGCTGCGCTTCTTTTTTCGGAATTTTATGCACCGCTCGAAGGAAGCGCTCAAATTTAATAGGTTTGAGCAGATAATCCACTGCATCTTTATTATAGCTTTCTACCGCGTATTGAGAGAAAGCGGTCGTAAAAATGATAAAAGGTTGATACATAAGCGTTTCAAGAAACTCCAACCCATTAATATCCTGCATTTCGATATCAAGAAAAATTAAATCAACCGTGTGGTCACGCAGATAAATAGAGGCCTCAATCGGGCTCGTGAAGATGCCTTGCAGCGATAAGGTTGGCACTTTTGCAATATAATCTTCGAGGAGCTTTTGCGCTAAAGGCTCATCTTCTACAATAATGCAGGCAATGGTCATAATACGGGTACGATTAATTTCGCAAAAAACTGATTTTTAACAAGGTGTACTTCCGTTTTTAAAATAAAATGATCTTCGTAAAGCAATCGCAATCGCTTTTGCAAATTCGCTAAACCCAGGCGATTGCCGGGCTTTGAATATTCGCGCAATTGATTCATAGTCGTTACTTCCAGTTTATCGTTTTGCACGGTTAAAGACACCGATATTTTATTCGATTTACTATTTTTATCAACGCCATGCTTAAAAACATTTTCCAATAAAGGCAGCACCAATAAAGGCGGTATCTGCACATTTTCTATATTGCCTGTGACATGGAAAGTTAAATCCAGATGTGGGACGCGAATTTTTTCCAAATCCATATATGCTTGCATAAAGTTAATTTCGTCGCGCAATGCTACACGATCTGAATCATTTTTTTCTAATATATAACGCATTAAATCAGAAAGCTTTTCTACAATTTCGGGTGCAGTATTTGATTTAATTTGAGTGAGATAATATAAATTATTCAATGTATTAAACATAAAATGCGGATGTAACTGCATTTTTAAGAGTTTCATCTCTGCTTCAAGTTGAGCATTTGCCATTTGTTGTTGATGCGCTTGTAAACGATTAAATTCAAATGCGTACTTAATTGGTATAGAAAGAATTAGATTGATCAAACCACTCCCTGTGAAATAAAGCACTTCATAACCATAATGCCCTTCTGAAGACTCAGGCTGTGGATAGACATAATAACCAATTAACATACGTAGATACCCAAGCCCTGCTAATATTATAGTTGCCATTAATGCATAGCTTATATAACGTTTTGGTAAAAAAAATGAAGGCATTAGCCATAAAACATTGATATAGATGACAATAGCAAAAAAGAAAGTATTCATGGACGCGCCAATGACTGCAAATTGAGTACTGGTATATCGTAGGGAATTCATAAAATAAAATAGAAAATAACCCAGCCAAAAGGCTACCTGCGCCCAGAAAATAAGTTTTGGATGTTGTCTTGTTATCATTTGTCGCAATGCAAGCTTTCAAAGTTAACTCAAAATTATACTGAAAGTAATCTTTTTCGATAGACCTGCCTTTTTCTTCTATTCCTTTATTTTTTCTATATCGCTCGAAAAACTTGACCTACCTATCGAAATGCTTTGGCAAAGGCCATTAAATGAGATTGTTTTGTAGTCGAAATCACTCGATTTTTTAAAAATTTAAACTTATTATATGAAATATAATTTTTTATGGTTTTGCCTTGTATTCACTGGTCTAAACCTTTCCGGGCAGACGGCTCCTGAGATTGTTGCTCAGTGTATAGAAGCACATGGCGGCAAGGATAATATAATGGCATTTCAATATGTGAAAATGACTTATATTCAGCATATTAACATGGTTGAACAATCAGAACGACCTACCGGGCCTTATATTCATGATTATCAATTTGGTACAAAAATTACAGATATTAAGCAACAGCGTTCGCAACTCATCGGTAAGTTATCAGGACCTGTGTACGGCACACCTAATTGGCTGGAGATAGAATATCGCTATGCCGATGAAGTATTGGCGCGCGGCTTCAACGGGCGTTGGATTCCAATGAATGCTCAATTAATGGATTATAAAGAACAACTTTATTATAGCCCGGAACAAGTTTTATTACATTTAGTAAATGCTTCTGCTATAAAGCTGGAAGGCAAGCAAACACTGCAAGGTGTGGATAATTGGAAAGTAAATGTGCAAACAAAAGATGATAATTTTACCGTATTTATTAATTATTATACCAACATGATAACGGCGTAGAATACGAAAGTGCCTACACGCCTGAAGAGTATTTCTTTTGGTCATTTTGGGGCGATTACAAAACGCAGATTTATTATTCTTCTTATAATATTTTTTCGCCCGGGATTTTATATCCGATGCAAACGGATGTAATAAAAAATGGTTGGGATTATCGTTCTACTACTATTACAAGCCTGGAATTCAATTCATTAGCATCAGATACTATTTTTAATATTCCAGAAGAAGTGAAACAGCTTGCTGCGACACAAGCAAAAGCTGGAAATACACGATTGACTTGGTCCGCGACGCAAAAAGAAGAGGTAGCGCCTGGCATTAATTTATATAAAGGCGCCTGGAATGTAACTTTTGTGGAACAAAAAGATGGTATTGTCATTATAGAGGCGCCCATTAGCAGTGATTATTGCGAGCAAGCGATTCAAGCAGCGCGACAACAATTTCCAGATAAGCCGATCAAAGCCGTCATTACAACTTCTGATGCCTGGCCGCATTTGGCTGGTTTGCGGCAATACGCAGCTGAGAAAATTCCGATTTATGCACTCGATTTAAATCAATTTATTATTGATAAGTTATTGAATTCCAATTTTAAAACCCATCCTGATGCATTTGCCAAAACACCTCAAAAGCCTTCTATTCATTGGGTAAATCAAAAAAATATTATTAAAGATGAGCAATTACCGATAGAAATTTATCCTATCCGTGGAGAAGGCGGCGAGCGTATGCTGATGGTTTATTTTCCAAAACAGCAGATATTATATGCCTCCGACTTGGTACAAAAAAATGCTCGTACGGGCGAGTTCTTTATGCCGGGCTATTTGGTGGAGGTGAAAAACGCCGCCAAAAGAGAGGGCTTATCCGTGAAAAAAGTCTTTGCAATGCACACTGCTCCAATTGATTGGAGTGAAATGACGGATGCGATTGAAGCCAGTAAAAAGTAGGTGTTTTCTAATAAGAAAATGCTATCCGGTGGTATGACTTTCAATCGTGTGCTGGAGGTAGGTGGATTTGTAATGGGCAAATAAATGAGAATTGAATATTCCTAGTTTCAATACTGGCTTATAAAAGTTTTTCATTGATGCGTTGCATCAGCGAATCATAGTATTTCTTACTAACTGGAATTTTTACTTCCAAAATGTGTAAATGCTTGTCTTTAAATTCTTTAACTCGATCAAAATTAATAATATAAGAATAATGAACTCGCATGAACTGAGTGGGCAGGGTGGATTCGAGCTTTTTTAAATTCTTGTAAACCACGTATTTATGTGCCTCGGTGTGAAAAATAACATAATCTTTTAGCCCTTCGATGTAATATAAGTCATCATATTTTAAATTAATATAGCGTCTATCTGTTTTAATATAAATCGAATCCTTTGCCTCGACTGCTTCCGGCTCGCTTCTGCGCATTTGCAAAGCCTGCAAGCGATTCACTGCTTTTAAAAAACGATTAAAATTAATAGGTTTTAGTAAATAATCCACTGCGCCTTTCTCATAACTCTCCACTGCATAATGCGAAAAAGCTGTTGTAAAAATAATGTGTACATCATTCGCCAAAGATTCTATAAATTCCATTCCATTTAGCTCGGGCATTTCAAATATCCAAAAATATTACATCCACTTTATGTTCTGATAAAAAAGGCAGGGCTTCTAAGGGATTCGTAAAAATGCCGCCCAATACCAGAAAACTCGCACGTTGGATGTACCCTTCCAATAATTTTTGTGCATACGGCTCGTCTTCTATAATAATGCAATGTAAATTCATAAATAAGGGATTTTAAGTCGAATGCTATAATATTGCTCATTCATCGTCTTATCAAATTCAAATCGATCTCCATATATTAATTGCATACGTTTCAATAGGTTATCTAATCCTATTCCCGATTTTGTCACATCGCGCTCGGGGCGCATCCTGTTTTCAATATTACATATTACATTCTGTTTTTTACTAATTATATTTACATACACATAATTATCCCGCTTGCGCTTGTCCACCCCATGCTTGAAAGCATTTTCCACCAGCGGTAAAAACGTAAGCGGCGGAATCAGCTTATCTGAAAGGTTGCCTTGGGTATTCATCTTTATAATGATATGTGGAACTCTGATTTTTTCTAATTCGATATAAGCTTTTAAAAATTCTATTTCAGAAGTTAATAAAACCTGCTCTTCATTCGATTTTTCAAGTAAATAACGCATCATATCTGCGAGGCGCTCTACTACTTCTGGGGCTTTCTCTGACTTTTCCTGCGTGAGATATAATAAATTATTAAGCGTATTAAATAAAAAATGCGGATTGATCTGCATCTTTAAATATTTCAATTCGGTTTGCAATTGGTCGGTTACAATTTGTTGTTGCCGCGTTACCATTTTAAAATAATCGTATGTAAACTTCACCGGAGCGCTGATTGCCATCGTCGTCAATGCCAGAAAGCAGTTATACAGTAAGCCGCCCCATCGAATATCATACCATGCTTCCCCTGATTGAGGATAATTCCACATACTAAATTTTATGTAAATAAGCGATGTAATGAATACAAAAAATATTACTATAATAAAATACAGTACATAACTTCTTTGAGGTATCAATAATGGGAAAATAAAAATAGAGTGAATATAAAAAACAATGAGGTAAAAAATCGTGGAAGCGGTACTCCCAATCAATGCCTTGTAAAACGGCACAAACGCCGCTTCAAAAAGGGTACTAAAAACATAGGAGGCGATCCAAAAAATGACTTGTGCCCAGAGCAATTTTCGTTCGGACAACTGAAAAACAGGGGCTTCAAAGGATGATGGTGCAGCGAACGACGACATCTTTTTCTGCTAAAGATAAGTGTTTCTCTTTCAATTAAAAATAAGCATTTCCGCTTGCTACGCTGCTTTTTTGCATCGCTCGAAAAATCCCGTTCAGGTATCTAAAAAGATGTAGCAGGTATATAATTTATTTTTTTTATTAAAAAAGCAGATAGAAATTGTTGCAAAATTAAAAGCCATGAAAATTAAATTAATAGTTACATTATTATTTTGTTCCAATTGTATATTGTTCGCACAGAACGAAGAGCCTGAGTTTCAAATAAGAGCGACAGCTTTAAGTTGGATGCCAAACGGAAAAGCCTTAATGCTCAATATAATGAAATTTGATAAAACGCGTAAAACGCCTCCGGTTGCTAAAAAAATTTTATATCATATCAAACAGCAAAAGCTGAAAGCCTTATCCATCAACGGTTCTGGAGTGTCGGTCGCACCTAATGGCAAGTCAGCCGCATACATTCAACCCACTACCAATCATATTTATTTGTATCATTTTAAAAGTAAAAAAGAAGAATTATTACTAAATGATACCTTGCGAAAATATGCGATTGATTGGTCATCAGATAGTAAAAATCTGGTATATAATATTGCACTAAATGGTACGGGACAAGATGCAACGATTGAAGTGTGCACCTATAATATTTCGACCCGGCAGGTGAAACAAATCACAGAAAGCGGTAAACATAAGAGTTACAGCCCGGTCTGGAATCCAAAAAATAATAAAATCGTTTACTATTTAGAAAAAGGTGATGATCATGATCAGATTTATGTAACAGATTCTGAAGGAAGTTATCATGTTAATCTGACAAATGATATGAATACGCATAATTATTTTCCTTCTTGGCTGAATGAGCACACTATTCTTTACACTCAATCGCCGGATCAGATTATGACCATGCAGGTGGATGGTAGCAACCGCCAACAAATACAAGGCATTCAAGCGTTTCAGGCGAAATATAATGCTCGTTCCGGCAAAATTGCTTATTTAGATCGAGATAGTAATGTTATGCTATATGATTGGAAAAATAAGACGTCTGAAATATTATTGGACAGCAGTCAAATGGACGATGCTTTATTTAATAACACTAAATATTAAGAAAGCTTATAGAAATTAAAATACTTCTTTCATTCAATAATAATAATCTTTGCAGCAACGGAATTGGAAATCCATTTCATGGGCTGTGAAATCAACAAAAACCGGTTTTGTATTTTGGAGATTGCTTCCCAATTAAAAAATACCTACATTCGGCTTCAAAGTTTTTTCTATATGAACGAAGCTCTATTTCAAGACAAAGTAGCCGTCATCACTGGTGCGGGCATTGGCATTGGCTTTGAGATTGCACGACAATTGGCAACAAAAGGTGCTTGCGTTGTGCTCAATGATGTAGATGAAAGCGTTGCAAATCAAGCAGTTGCAAAAATTCAAGAAGAAGGTGGGCGTTGTATCGCTGCGGTGGGAGACTCAAGCGATTTGGATTTTATACAATCTATGATCGATCAGGCAGTTATAAATTTTGGAAAATTGGATTTTGCCATTGCAAATGCCGGGAGTACTACTTTTGGCGGTTTTTTGGATTATCCGTTGGAGCGTTTTCAACGCTTGGTGGCGGTCAATTTGCAAGGTACGTTTTTTTTAGCACAAAAGGCTGCTAATCAAATGATTAAACAAGGATCAGGTGGCCGCATTTTGGTGATGTCGTCGGCGGCAGGGTATCAATATCATCCTGAGTTGACGGCTTATGGAATGTCGAAAGCGGCGATCAAATTTCTGGCTCGGTCGCTTGGTGTGGACTTAGCGCCGCAGGGCATTACCGTCAATGCAATTGCGCCCGGCGCTACCATTACCGAGCGAACCGTACAAACGGAAGGCGATTATGCCAATGATTGGTCAAGAATTACACCCACCGGGCGGGCCGCTACCACCGAAGATATTGCAAATGCTGCATTGTTCTTGCTTTCGCCCGCTGCGAGCCAAATCACAGGTCAAACAATTTTGATAGATGGAGGATGGACGGCCGTGAGTCCGCCGCCATGATATAATTATTATAATGATGTAAAGATTTTTTCGTCTATATTTTGCATACAATTAAAGTGTCCTTTCGGGCATTTATCATATCCGATTTTTGAACAAGGACGACAAGATAAGTCCCTCACTTCCAGTGTCTTATTTTTGTTTTCTCCTTCGGGATAATAAGGATACATTCCAAATTCCGGGATCGTATTGCCCCATACCGATATAATATCTTTATTAAATGCTGCTGCAATATGCATCAAACCGGTATCATGTGTAATCACTTTCCAGGCTTGCTTTACGAGCGAAGCGGATTGATTAAGCTTGAGTTTGCCACAAGCATTTATTACATGGTTTCCAGCCGATTGTGCAATGATTTCGCCATTTGGGGCATCCTCCGGGCCGCCGAGCAGAATGATCGGATGCTTGATTTTTTTACAAATGGAAATGATTTTATCGGTCGGGAGGCGTTTGGTGGCGTGGGCTGCGCCGATTACAAAAGCGATGAAAGGTTGGAGGTTGGAGGTTGGAGGTTGGACAAGCGCTGCAAACTGCTCACTGCTCACTGCTAACTCTTCACTTTCAGGAATAAAATAATCCAAGCCTTTGCCATCATTCACTACACCGAGTTTCTTTACAGCCGCTAAATAACGATCAACAATATGTGCTTTGGGTAAGTAATTGATTTTTAAATTGACAATCAGCCATTTATGAAAATTTATTTTATTGAAACTAAATGATTTTACGCCAAGTGCTCTTTTTACTTGCCAACTGCGCAAATTATGATGTAAATCAATTATATAATCATATTTTTCTTTTTTTAGATCTGTTAAAGCCTCATTTACTTCTTTTTGAATGATGATAATTTTATCAATATAAGGATTGGCGGCGAGTACCGCATGAAATGATTTTTTTGTCAAATAATGAATCTCCGCGCCGAGTTGTTGCTTGAGGCAACGAATGACGGGCGTAGTGAGTACAATATCACCAATGGAGGAAAAACGGATGATTAATATTTTCAATTTTTTAATGTGTTCGTGTGTTCAAGTGTTCGCGTGCATAAGTCTTGTAAAACATGAATACTTGGGTACACCGAACATGAACACATTTATTTCAAAATAATTACTTCCACATTTTCAGAATCAATACGAGAAAGCTCTTCGAGTTCGCCTTTTTCTAGGAGTTGATCAAAGATTTCTACATTTAATATGCTTTCATCCTTAGGTTTATAATTAATATAATCTGAAAATAGGATGCCATTTATATTGCGCATATTATATGCTTCTCGAAAACGCGCACCGCCGCCATCGGTTTGATAATTATATGCCAGATAATCCATCGTATATTCTTCACGATGAAACCAATACATATATTCATCTTCAAAATCTTTACCACCGCCCTGCTGTTCAAAAGTAACTTTAATTTTATGATATGGTTTGCCTTTAATATTTACTTCACCTAAATATTCTTTAATAACAGCGCGGTCATTCAAATGAACAGGCAGCAAAGCAAAATATAACACAGAATTTATCGAATTGGCATATTTACCAGCCCAGACAGAATCCAACTCCACACGTTTGCCGTTAATTTCGCGGTAAAGCCCGCCGTTGTTGAGCACATCCCGAATTTGCTGCCCGATTGAGTCCGTCCAGGAGCGCTCGTATTCAAACGAATTCCCTTGCTTGCGTCCTTTATATTGCCGATCACGGAAGGTAAATTTTATTAAGCTATTATTATATAAATCACCACCATGCTTGGCAATAGATTGATCTACAATTTCTTGTGCTTTATTCTTTTCTTGTATGGAATTCTTTGAAATATTTACATCGGAGGATGCATCTTGTTTTTCAGCGCCACAAGACCAAATCAAAATGAGGATTCCAAATAAAAATAGATCGTTAAGTTTCATTATTTTCTTTTTTCAACATAGAACACAGCCCGCACGAATTCGGCAGATTAATATAGATTATTTAATTCGTTTTCTGCATAAAATGTAAAGATTGCGACAGGATCGCTTGATTCCTGGCAGGTTCAAAGATACAAATAGCCGCTGGTTTTGAATAGTAAATTTGTAAGAGAACTTTCGACGCCAAAATTGAGTTTTGCAATAAAGAATAGATTATTATATTTTTGTACAAATTTAATTGTTATGAGGCCCAGAAATTTTGAGGAATTTCAAGATTTTTTGCGCAAAGAAGCTGTTTTTGAACGATTTGGCATTCGCCGCATCGGGGTTTTTGGTTCGCTTGCACGAGGTGAATCCGACTATAATGATATTGATTTATTGATTGAAGAAAATCTTGATTTTGATACTTATTTTGCGCTTAAAGATTTTTTGGAAACACATCTTGATGCAAAAATTGATTTGGTACAACGTCGCCATGCTGAGCCGGTAATTCTTTATTATGCGCTTAAAGATATGCGATATGCAGCAGCGTGAATTCAAGCATAATCTTGTTTATTCCCTTCGAGGAAATTTTTAAAAAATCGCGCTCAAACCCAAGCCCAGCCAGTCGCCACGCCGAATAGCGCCTACACCGCTTTGACTAAAAAATGCATTGACCGTTGCGCCGTCACCTGCATCGCCGTGGTCACCATCATGCCAGGTATAATGCAATGTAATTTTCAGGTTTTTTTTATTTAAATACCAATTAATACCAGTATCATAAGTCGATTCACTGCCCGAGGAAGCGCTGACTGCTTTGGCGTCGGCTTGTTTTGTGGACTCTTTTGCGCCTGTAAATTGCATCAGCATAAAACTCGGCTCTATAAAAAATTTATTATCTAATATAATATTATAACCTACTCGAATATGTCCGGTTTCTGAAAGATAATTAAAATTTCGAATTGATTGATTTTCAAGTGTTCGTATGCCATCGCGCCACATCCAATTCCACTCTCCATCCAGACTAAAAGCGCCCAGATTCATTAAAGCATCCACCGAAGTAGTATAACTTTGAGTAAATAAGTCGGTTTTACCTTGCCAGGCACCGCCAACTGCGAGGGTTAGCCCTTTGCGTTCATTAAAATAATTAATATCATAAGCAATTTTATAATTTTCCATTTCCGATTCGCCAATATTAAAAGCAACTCTACCGACGAGTAGGGGAGCGAAGTTTTTACCTGTGGAATTGCCGTTATTTGATTGAAAGACAGGATTAAAAATACCAATATTATAATTAATATTATGATTTAATAATAATCCACCGAGGTTCAATCCTACCGCACGCCCTGGCCCTGTGCCGACTAAATGTGTGCGAATATAATTTTGTGACATTGCTTTTTCCATAGAATTAACCGCCCAGCCGGAGGTAATACTTTCGCGGCTGAGTTGGGGTCGGAAATAACCTGCAATAATATTTAGCGCTTCATTCGATTTATTTACTTTCCATTGAAAAAAAGCATCCCAAAGAAAAAATGCCGGTTGGCTACCATTATTAGCACCTCCGACCAAAGCCGAGTTGAGGTCGCGCCCAATGAGGTCATACGCACCTACCACATTGAATTGCAATCCATTATAAGGTTCTGTCCGAAAGCCCAGGCGCGCTCGCCGCAGCATAATATTAAAGCGATTGTCTATGGGTTCGTATTGCTTTGTATCTGGGTTAAATGTCTCTTGCCCAATGGAATAGCTACTCCATAATTGCAGCATTATAAAAGGCTCAATCTTAGCGCCTTCTTTCTTTTTGAGCCAATTGTCAAATGATTTTTGAGAAAAAGCCGGGTACGATATTACTAAAAAAGCAAATATTATAATTATTCTTACATTCATGATGTACTTATTTAATAAAAAAGGCAGACAAGAAATTTGCCCGCCTAAATTTAAAATCTTTTAATACAAATTTAATGCGGTAATTTGTCACGCACCAAGCCATACGTATAAGTGCCTGCGAGTGCGCTAAGTATAATTATTAAAAAAATTATATATCCATTGCCCAAAAGCGTGTACATTGGGCCCGGACAAGCGCCTGCCAATGCCCAACCCAAACCAAAGATAGAACCCGCAATTAAATGTCGCCGAATGCTTAATGGTGTAGGCTTGAAGTCGAGTTTTTGCTTGCGTTTGATCAAAGCTATAATCAGAATGCCCAAAGCTACTGCCGTGCCAATCACACCGTACATGTGAAAGCTTTCAAAACGGAACATCTCTTGAATGCGAAACCAGGAAATCACTTCGGATTTGGTCATTATGATTCCGAAGAGAATGCCAATCAATAAAAACGGAATATGCTTCATAATGTGATTATGATTATTTTATTTACCTGTTTGAATAAAGTTATTTAGTATAAATTATAAACTCATCAAGAATGGAAAAATGAGCCAGGTCATTGCAATACCGCCAATAAAAAAGCCTATAACTGTGAGTAAAGATGGTAATTGTAGATGAGACAAACCTGTGATAGCATGACCCGATGTGCAGCCTCCGGCGTAACGCGCACCGAAACCAACCAGAAAACCACCTGCGATTGCCATTAATAAACCTTTAATATTATTAATATTAAATAAATTAGTTGGTAAATAACCCAAGCCTTTTTTATCAGCATTATCATAATCAATGCCAATAGTCGCTAAATAATCAATGGTAGATTGCGAAATCGCTACAACTTCCGGGCTGCGGAGAAAATAACCAGCAATGAATCCGCCGATAATAGTGCCCAGCACAAATACCATTCGCCATATATCATCTTTTACATTCATTTGAAAAAAAGGAATCTTCTTGCCAGCACCGGCCATAGCGCACATGGTGCGGAAAGTACTGGATACGCCAAATCCGCGCCCCATCCAGTTGAGCAAAAATAATACCAAGGCAATAGCTGCACCCGACACAGCCCAATGCCATGGCTGGCTCAGGAGCGACACCAGCTCCTGGGCATTAGAAACTAATCCCATTTGTAAGTGATTTTAAATTATAGAATTATGCGTGTTGATTAATGACGTGTACCAATTGATTGGCAGATTGCATACCCGACTGTCGCCATTTCATCTCGCCGTTTTTAAATAAAATAAAGGTCGGAACGCCCATTATTTGTAGCTTTTCCGCTAATCCTTGATTCTGATCTACGTCCACTTTTACGATGGAAGCCTTGTCCCCGATTTCCTTTACCACCTCTTTCAAAATAGGCGCCATTGCTTTGCACGGGCCGCACCATTCGGCTGAAAAGTCCACCAATACTGGCTTTTCGCCATTTATCAATTCTTTAAAAGATACTTTCTTTTCCATGATATTATGTTCAATTCGATTACAAAATTCGATAAACATGAAGTTAGTAGCAGTGATATTTGTCACAAAATTAATAACAAAATGATACCAGCGGTTGGTTTTAATCTTTTGAACGAATAAAAGTTATATTGTCGATTTCAGGACAAGTGCAACGATTTTATTAAATTTGAGTCATTCTACTAAAGAAATCACCAAAGCCCAAACAGTATGAAAAAAATAGCATTCGTAGGCGCAACCGGTATGATCGGCAAACCAGTGGCCCACGCGCTTGTGGACGCCGGCTATTCCATGAGCGCGCTTGTGCGCAATGTAGAAAAAGCTCGCAAAGTATTACCCGAATCCATTCAGTTCGTCCAAGGCGATTTGGAAAATCTGCTGAAATTGGAAAATTTCCTGAAAGATGTCGATTATTTATATTTGAATCTTGCGCCTTACAAAAAAGCAGGCTCCAAAAAATGGCAGCCCGAGCGCGAAGGATTAGCCAATGTGCTTGCTATTGCTAAGAAAATGGGCATCAAAAGAGTCGGTTTCCTTTCTTCGATTGTGCAGCGATATCAAGGAATGAATAATTTTGATTGGTGGATTTTCGAGATCAAAAATCTGGCGGTGGACAAAGTGAAAGAATCGGGCTTGCCTTATGTTATTTTTTATCCTTCCAATGTAATGGAAACGCTTCCGAGCACTATTCAAGGTAATAAATTATTATATGGAGGAAAACCACAATATAAAAACTGGTGGATCGCGGGATATGATTATGGCAAGCAGGTAGCCAAAGCATTTGAAATTATTCCTGACGATGAAAATCGGGAATATGTAATACAAGGGCCAGAAGCCTTTACTTTTCATGAAGCTTCTGATATTTTTTTACAATATTATTCCAGGCAAAAGCTTACACCGATGAAAGTGCCGCTGTGGGCAATCAAGTTTTTTGGAATCTTTTCAAAAGAAGCTAATTACGGCGGACATATTATAGAAGCACTTGACAAATATCCTGAAAAATTTGAAGCAGATCGAACCTGGGATGAACTTGGCAAGCCAAGCATAACAGTAGAGCAATTTGCGAAGAGTTTATAAAAAAGATAAGGCGCTCCGTATCGAAGCGCCTATATTACAAATGATTTGAGTTAACAAAACATAATTGGATTTAGTCTCCTTATTTTCTTGGGCTACCGCCGCCGCCATTGCGTTGTCCACCGCCCATTCCACCTTCATCATCGCCTTTCATGAGGTCGTTATTGCGTTCGCCTTTTCCATTATTGCGATCTTTGAATTCGAGCTTACCAAAGCGGTAATTAATATTCAGACCAATCGAACGGCTGGCAAAGCCATTTACACTTTCCTGGAAAAAATTAGGACCTTCTGAATTGTTTCTAAATTCCTGATTTTCCTGGAAAGGTTGCGATACATTCAGACCCAGAGAGAAGCGCTTGCTGAATTCCTTGAGTACGCCGAAGCTAAACATCGAGTACGAAGCGCGAGCACCTTGAATCGACTGGCGCGGGGAGTTGTAAAAGCCAAAAGCCTCTATTTTAAAGCCTTTTTTCAAGGATAAAGTACCATTCACGTTTCCGTTCCAAACCACAGAAGTCCTACTCAAGTTCACACCATTTATTGTGCCTTCAGCATTATACGTCGAAACGGTAGCGCTGGTGCGCAAAGTCAGCTTATCCTTGATATTTACTGAGCCGAACAAACTTGCGCCAAGCGATTGGCTCTGTCCAATGTTTTTAAATGTATTCCTTGAAATACCATCTTCGCCAATTTCCAGGAAACCCTCAATATTATCATTCGTCAAGCGATAGAAAACAGAAGTGTTGACCACTACGCCTTTAATATAGGTGCCATAGTTGACTTCAAATTGATTGGTTACTTCCGGCAACAACTCAGGATTACCCACCGTCACGTCGCGCGGGTCGCTCAAGTCCACGTAAGGATTGACAAAACGCAGACCTGGGCGGCGGATGCGCTGGTTGTAAGATAGTTTAATGCTGGAAAATTGGTTTAGGTTATGGCTGAGGATAAAGCTTGGCAAGAAATTGCCATAGGAATTTGAAAAAGTTGTTTCATTGAAATCGAATTCGCCCCCGATTTTGGTATGCTCATATCTGCTACCGACCACCATGCCATATTTTTCGCCCAATTTGATATTGAAAGACAAATACCCGGCATACACATCCTGATCATAATAAAATACATCGGAAGCGCTGGCATTGCGTACAAATTGATTCGTAACGAAATCATATTCATCATAAGAAAAATCGCTATCAATTTCGCGGAGAATTCCTTTCGCGCCTGTTTCCAACTTGACCGCTTTGCTGATCGGATGCACGTAGTCTGCTTGTAGCGTCATTTCTGAGTTTATGCCAAGGTTTTGGTTGATATTTCTTTGCAATAAACTTTCGTCGTTGCCGGATTGGTCAAATTCATTTTCTGAATCACTAAAATCTGTATCATATTGAAAACCAAGGGTAAATTCCTGATCTGGCTTTTTGAAAGTACGCTTATAATCTGTGTTCCAATCTAAACCACTATTGACTGATCTTGAGGAACTTGTACGGGTATAATCCTGATTCAAACCAAGCGTTGGATCTATATAAAGCGCATTGGTTACATTTTCAGAACTACGACCGAAGCCACGGAAACTGATCGAGGATGTAATATTATTATAAGCATTAATATCATAAAACATACCCAAATTGCCACGCGGGCCAAAGTTTTCGCTTGTGCCATTGCCATGCTGCTCCAGGGTACGCTCTTGTCCGCCTAACTGGTCAACCCGAAGATAATCGCTGTAAGAAGGGCGGCTTGGGCCGTACCAGCCGTTGCCACTGAAGTTCAGACCGAAGCGGCCGCGCGTAAGATTCAAGTTTACGCTACCGCGATTAGAGCGGTTGCCTACGGTCGCGTTGATCGAGCCAGTGAATCCTTCTGCATTTTTCTTTTTAGTAATGATATTGATGATGCCACCGGAGCCTTCGCCGTCAAATTTTGCAGTAGGGGTGGTGATTACTTCTACGCTTTTGATCTGATCAGCAGGGATCGTTTTAAGCGCGTCCGCTGCATTGGTAGAAAAAATGGTAGAAGGCTTACCGTTGATGAGGATTTGCACGTTGGAAGAGCCGCGCAGCGACACGTTCCCTTCGGAGTCCACCGAAAGTAAGGGTACTTTTTGCAACACGTTGGAAGCATCGCCCCCCATAGAAGTCACGTCTTTGTCAGCATTGTACACCAATTTGTCAATGCGGTTTTCCACTACGGCTGCTTGCCCGGTCACTTGTACTTCGCTCAGCGTAACACCTTCTGGCGTTATAAAAACCTGTCCTGCATCAAAATCTGGTTTTTCCGGGGTCAATTCAATGCCAGTAATTACTTTATTTTGATAACCCAGGAAAGAAAAATGCAATTCGTAGGTTCCGAGACGCACATCCAGTAATTTAAATTCACCTTTATCATCGGTGATGCCGCCGTCCAATTGCTTGCCAGTACTGGGGTTGACTACTACTACGGTAGCAAATTCTACCGGGATATTGGTCGTAGAATCAACCAATGCGCCAGAAATTTTGCCGGTGATACTCGGGCCGTTGTCCCTTTGGAAATTGCCCGGAGCGCCACCTTGCATGGGATTTTGTGCACTCAACAGGGAATAGATTCCAACAAAAAGAAGACTTACTAATAGTAATTTTTTCATAAAATTTTTGGATGATCGTTGAAAGCAAAAAATTGTATTTTTTTTGCACAAAGCTTTGACAAAAAGGGTTTATCAGGTTTTTTCCAAACTTGATCCTTTTTAGATAACCTTAACAGTTTTTAAGGAAATTTTAATATATCAGGCATTTGGGCGAGGAAAGAACTATGAAATGTAGAAAATATTGAAAAAAATTTAACGAGCATTTTGAAAAGCTTCTAAGTTGATTCTTAAAGTCTTATGCGCCAATCTATTGAGAAAGACGATTTGGATTTTGATAAAAACGTGTTACTTTTGAGCTTTTCGTCATTACCACATACAGAAACATAGATGAAGAAGTATTGGGATATGTTTAAGAAGTTTTTTGTACTGGTGATAGCGGTGGTTGTCTTTGCTGTTCCGGCGAATAATAGCCTCATAAAAAGAGCGGCCGGTTTTTTCAGTAAGAAGACCCAACACATCCAATCTGATATTGACCCCAAGTGGCAAGCGTTCACTGATAAATATGAAGCTTGGGTCAATAAGGCAATGGCAGATGAAAAAGTGCCCGGCGCGGCGGTAGCTATTGTGAAAGACAGCGTGGTGGTGCTGCTCAAGGGATTTGGCGTGAAAAAAATGCGCACTACGGATAGTGTTGATGTGCATACGGTTTTTCGTTTGGCGTCTTTATCCAAGGGCTTTGCGCCTGTGCTTACTGCACAACTGATCAAAGATACGCTCCTTAGTTGGGACGATAAAATTATAAATCATGTCTCTTACTTTGCGCTGCGCAACAAAGATTATACCGACAATATGACGATTCGTCATGTGCTGAGCCACACGACTGGCCTGCCTCGGCATACTTATTCCAATTTGCTCAATGCGGGTTTGTTTTACGATGATATTTTTCCAAAGCTCAAGTTGGTTCGCCCGACGCATAAGCTCGGTACTTATTATGCTTATCAAAATGTGCTTTATAGCCTGATAGGTGATGTAGCCTATGCTACTACTGGCAAGAGCTACGCCCGATTGCTCGGAGAGCGCATATTCACGCCCGCAGGTATGGTGGATGCTTCTGCTACTTATGATGGGATTCTCAGCTCCCCCAATGTAGCGCAACCACATAATATTCTGAGAGGCGGTGGTTACCAATTAATTGATATTTCTGATAATTATTATGAAGTGATTCCTGCAGCAGGTGTCAATGCTAGCATTTCGGATATGTCTTGCTGGTTGCAAGTGCTAATGGGCAATCGCCCCGACGTAATTTCACCAGAGGAATTGCAACAAATTTTTACACCACAAATTCAAGTTAACCTCAAAGAAATGCGCGACTGGCCTGGCTTGCAGAAAGCCTGGTACGCTTTGGGCTGGCGAATCCTTGATTTTGAAGATCGAATGCTGGTGTATCACGGCGGCTTTGTGAATGGCTACCGCACCGAAATTGCTTTCGACCCGCGCGATAAAGTGGGTATTGTAGTACTTAGCAATGGCGTGAGTAATTTTATAGGCGATAGTGTAATGAAGTTTTTTGAAATGTATAAAGCGATGGAGACGAAGTCGTAGTATAGCATTTATTGCTTTAGATTTCTTCTTTTCTACCCATTCAAAAATTCCGCAAAATCCTTGCTTTTAAAATAATTTTCTTGCTGGCACTTTAAATAATTGTTAAACACTTGCATTTATTCTTGTAAGAATATACATTTGTGTCTGTTATGACGAATCTATTAGCCAATATTATCCCATCACCAGTTCGTCGTCGCTTCCCGCGTCGCCCATAGGGGCGTGCAATTTCCATATCATCCCTTGGGGGAGGATTTTTCTGAGCAAAATCTTCCTGTTTCCGTAGCAAACAATTATGGTTTCACCCTTTTAGATTTTACCAAATTCGAGTGACTTATTCCTGTTTTAAACGTCTGAAAATCTGCTGGACAAAGTCCGCTTTTTTTGGTAAAATCGCCTTTTAAAATTGTCTAATAACACGATGGAATTTTCAGTAGAAGTTGCAAATGAGTCGCACCAACGTTACGCAGTCGAAATCTGCGAATTGATCAAGGAATCCGCCAAAGCGCGTGGTACCGGCATCGCAGAGCGCAAACCGGAATATATCGAAGAAAAAATGCGCAGCGGCAAAGCGGTGATTGCCCTTCAGGGGGATACACTTGCCGGTTTTTGTTATATCGAAACCTGGAGTAATGCCGAATACGTTGCTAACTCAGGTCTCATTGTCGCGCCCCAATTTCGTCGTTTTGGTTTGGCGAAAGCTATCAAAAAACGATCTATCGAATTGTCTCGCACCAAGTACCCAAAAGCGAAATTGTTTGGCATTACCACCAGCCTTGCGGTGATGAAAATCAACTCGGAATTGGGCTATGAACCAGTGACATTCAGCGAGTTAACTCAAGACGATGCTTTTTGGAATGGCTGCAAAAGCTGCCCAAACTATGACATTCTTGAGCGTAACCAGCGCCGGATGTGCCTGTGTACGGCTATGCTTGCGCCTTCGCAGGAAGAATTGGAGCAAATGGAATACGATTTGTCGAATTTGATTTTGTCGGTAGCGTAATCGAAGTCAGAATTTTAAAAGTTGAAACAAAAATAAATGAGTCAGTTCAAAGTCGTACTCGCCTACAGTGGCGGGCTCGATACTTCGTTTTGTATCAAATATTTGACGAAAGAAAAAGGTTTGGAAGTCCATGCCTTGACGGTGGACACGGGCGGCTTTACTCCTGAGCAATTGCAAGCGATGGAGCAACGCGCTTACCAGCTAGGTGCAGCTTCGTGCAAAGCAGTGGACGCTACGAAAGATTTTTACAATCGCTGCATTCGCTATTTGGTTTTTGGAAATGTGCTACGCAATAACACTTATCCTTTATCGGTGAGCGCCGAGCGAATGTTCCAGGCATTGGAAACGGCGAATTATGCGAAATTAATTGGCGCAACGGCCGTGGCGCACGGCAGCACCGGCGCGGGGAATGACCAGGTTCGTTTCGATATCGTTTTTCAAATTCTGGGAGAAGGATTGGAAATTATTACGCCTATTCGTGATTTACAACTCTCTCGACAAGAGGAGATTGAATATTTGACAAAAAATGGATTTGAAGCCAGCTGGGAAAAAGCGAAATATTCCATCAATCAAGGTATCTGGGGTACTTCGGTCGGCGGTGTGGAAACTTTGACTTCAAATCAGGCTTTGCCGGAATCGGCTTATCCGACACAACTCTCTAAAAATGAGCCGGAAATAATTGAGCTTTATTTTGCAAAAGGCGAATTAAGCGGCGTAAATGGTCAAATTTTTTCCCATCCAGTGGAGGCGATTCAAGCGCTGCAAGCATTGGCTGGCCCCTTTGCGATTGGACGCGATATTCACGTCGGCGATACGATTATTGGCATCAAAGGTCGGGTTGGTTTTGAAGCGGCAGCGCCCTTGATTATGCTGAAAGCCCACCATTTGCTGGAAAAGCATGTACTCACGAAGTGGCAACAATATTGGAAAGAACAACTCGCCAACTGGTACGGAATGCTTCTGCACGAGGGGCAATTCCTCGACCCGGTGATGCGCAATATCGAGACTTTCTTAGAGGACACGCAAAGCAATGTTTCTGGAAAAGTTTTTGTAAAATTGTATCCGTATCGATTTGAATTACAAGGGATTGAATCAGAATTTGATTTGATGAATTCCTCATTTGGTTCTTACGGCGAAATGAATCGCGCCTGGACGGGCGATGATGTAAAAGGCTTTACAAAAATTTTGGGGAATCAGAGTAAGATTCATCATTTGGTGAATAATAGTAACGGCGAGCTTTAGCCGCCGATAAATGTAGAACTACGGCGACTGAAGTGTGCCGTTGCAAAGTATTGATAATGAATAAATTACGACTTGCATGGGCGATTATGCTGTTCCTTGGAATTGGATTCAACGTATCGGCACAAAAAGAAATCGTCACCCAATCGAATGGCTGGTGGATGTATTTTGGCAATCACCGCTTGAGCGATAATTGGGGGCTTCATACTGAATACCAATGGCGGCGACACGAGTTTATCTCGACCTGGCAGCAATCCTTGATGCGCGTAGGCGTGGATTATTTTTTCAAGAATAATAGCAGTTTGACGGCAGGCTATGGTTGGATTAAGAGTTTTCCTTATGGAGAACAACCTGTTAATCAAGAATTTACAGAACATCGCATTTGGCAGCAGTGGATTTTGAATCAACGCGCCGGGCGCTTGTATGTGAACCACCGCTATCGCTTAGAGCAGCGTTTTTTGGAAAGACCCGCACAAGACGACTACGTTTTTCGCCAAAGAGTGCGTTACCGTTTGATGCTTACGATGCCCATCGGGGCGAAAGATTTGCAGGATAATTCCCTTTTTGTTTCCGTTTACGCCGAGCCGTTTTTGGGATTTGGCGAGGGTATCGGCAGGAATATTTTGGATCAAAACCGTTTGTCTCTAACGCTTGGCTATCGTTTTAATCCTAATGTAAATTTACAAGCTGGCTATTTGAATCAATATATTGTCAAACCCGACGGCATTCAGCAAGAGCGCAATCATAATTTTCAATTAGGCTTGACGTATAATCTGGATTTGCGACAAAGTGAATAGTGATCTGATGACTTTTGAGTCACCAGATCACTATTCACCGACTACTTTTTCTGTGCCGTCTGCGGCTGCGCAAGACTTTGCATAGTATCAATCATATCAATCAATTCCCGGCGATAGCCGTTCACGTCTTTACCTTTGGCACTTTCGGCGAGTTTTTTGCAATGCGCATAAGTTGCTTCGCCTTTAAATTCACTTTCGCGCAATAGCATCCCGAATTCCGCTACGGCAGCCGACCACCGGAAATTATCACTGGCTTTAGCAAGTTGCACATTTTGATCAATCACCGCTTGCTCGATGAGTTGACTTTTATTGCCATCTGGTTTTTTGTAACGCAACTTGATGGTACACAATTCTTTAGAATTGGTAACAATATTTGATTCGTTTTTCTGATATTTCAAATCATCTACTTTAGCAAGTAATTCGCTTTTTACACCCACAGGGATAATTTCGTACAAGGCCGTCACCGTGTGCCCTGCGCCGAGTTCGCCTGCATCTTTTTTGTCGTCATTAAAATCCTCTTTGTTTAGCATTCGATTTTCATAGCCGATCAGGCGATAGCCTTGCACTTTGGTAGGATTAAATTCAATCTGGATTTTCACATCCTTGGCAATCGTGAAGATCGTGCCACCAAATTCGCTCACCAGCACCTTCTTGGCTTCGCTCATATTATCGATATAAGCATGATTCCCGTTGCCTTTGTCTGCCAATTGCTGCATTTTATTATCCTTGTAATTGCCCATGCCGTAGCCCAACACCGTCAAGAACACACCACTTTCGCGCTCTTTTTCAATCAATGAAATCGCCATCGGTCGCCAGAATCACGCGGTTGTTGCCGCCTTCCACGAAGTTTTCACGAGCGGTTTTGTACGCCAGCATAATGCCCGCGCCACCAGCGGTAGAGCCACCTGCCTCCAAATTGTCGATGGCTTCTTTGATTTTTTGTTTATCCTTACCGGAAGTAGGCGGAAGCACTAATCCTGCTGCCCCGGCATAGACTACGATTGCTACGCGATCCTGTTCGCGGAGTTGATCAGTGAGTAATTTCATCGAAGCCTGTACCAATGGGAGCTTGTTGGCATCTTGCATACTGCCCGATACATCGATCAGGAATACCAGATTGCTCGCAGGAAGATTTTCAGTAGCGATTTTTTTGCCTTGCAAACCAATATGCACCAGGCGATGCTGCGGTTGCCAGGGGCATTCGGAGATTTCAGTAATCACTTCAAATGGGTGCTCGCCTTGTGGTTGCGGATATTCGTAATCAAAATAATTCACCATCTCTTCAATGCGTACGGCATCTTTGGGTGGGATTTGTCCTTGTTGCTGAATAAAACGGCGGATATTGCTATAAGAAGCAGCATCTACATCAATCGAGAAGGTCGAAAGCGGATTTTGAGTCGCTTCAAAAAAGCGATTTTCCTGTATGAGGTCGTAATCTTCTGTATTAAATGGGGGTTGATTCTCTGAATAAGGCTTGGCAGGAGCATAAGGTACAGTGCTCATTGCTTGACCGGATAAGGTTGAATTGCCTCTTATTCTAATGGCTGCGCGATCTGCTTTTTTATTGCGGCTTCCATGTCCGGTTACGACTACTTCTTCCAGCTGCATCATATCAGCGCTCATCGTAACCTGCAGTTTTTCACTACTTTTCACCTTTACTTCTTGTGATTGAAAACCAGTATAATTAATCACCAACGTGTATGTGGAATCTGGCATTGTAATACTAAAAGAGCCATCCACATCTGTAACAGTGCCGTTGGCCGTGCCTTTCACCATGACAGAAGCGCCGATCAGCGGCTGGCCGGAATCATCCGTAACGATGCCATTCACCGTAAATTGAGCATTCGCTTGCCCTGTCAAGAATAGCAAAGCGCTTGCTAAGAGGAAGATTAACTTTTTCATAGGTTTCTGATTTTTTAGGGTAGGATGCAGGGATATTTAGAATTGCATAAAAGTGGCAGGAATTTTTTTTAGTTTTTTGGGTAACTGCCAGTATATGTGGAGTGCGACGGTTTAGGGAGCATTATTGCATATACTGGCAATTATGCTCTTATTTAAAATCTAATTCCATGAACTTTCTCTCCTTCCCGATTTTTTGTCCTTGAAGGTTTGAAATGTCAACTACTGCACCATATTCTATGAATATTTCGAAGAATTTATCATAATCTTGCCCCCAGTAAATCATAGCACATGACATCGGTGCGCCTTTACCTACATCCAAACCATTTTCAAGGAATTTTAGTCTTGTGTCATAAAGAAAACAAATAGCTTTTGCTTGTCCAAAAACGCTCTGTTTCCAATGTCCTGTGTTTGTCGCAACGGGAACTAAAGCCAATATTTCCGAACCATATTTTTGATAAGTTAAGGCACATTTGGCTAACCAATTTTTGATTGTTGTTCCTCTTTCTCTGTCAGCACCGTATGGAGAATTCATATAGATTGTCGGGTAATTCCAATTCTCCTTCAGTCCATCATTTTTTGGGGAGCATAAATTCTGTCTCCGCATGAACTATTGAGTATTCATTAGAGCATGGGTCTAAAGCAATTGTCCCCCAAAAAACGCTTGATTGCTTTTATGTATTTAAGGGAGTTCCCCAGCTTTGACTTTGAGAATTTACTGTTCTACCTGCACTCATAGTATTTCTTTCCAGTTTTTTGAACGTAACTCAATCAGTTCGTTCTTTAGTTCAGTAATAGTCTTTCCCTGTGGCGCAATGATATTAAACCAACTTTCAATTTCATCCAGATTATCTGTGAAGTACTTGAGTAAAACTGCATCAGCCTCAAAATCCATTTTGACTTTTGTGAATATATTTCGCTTCTTGTCAGCAGTATAACTGCTTTTAAATGCTTCTTGGACTTTGATATATTCCTGTTTTGGGTTAAGTATTAATTCGTCAATGAATTGCGCCAATCCATTGTCTGTAAGGAATATCAACCAGTCGTATGACTGAGCTAAGACTTTTAATTCCTTGTTGTGGTTTTCGGCTGTGAACCAGTTACCATGATTGCTCACAGCACCGACTGTCAGTATAAATTTTTTCAAAAGTTCACTATCGTCGGAATAGATGATTTCCTCCATCAACTCAATATAAGGCTTAATATACGGTTCGTTATCTGAACGGTATATTATTCCATATTTCTCACCTGTATCGGTTCTTATTTTTTGTAATGAGGATGCCGTACGTGCTACGTAGGCACCTTGCTTGGCTTTTTCAATGGTTTGCGGTCCTTTGTTGGTTCCTTCCTCAACACCAACTCGCTTGCATTCAAAAATAGCGTAGGGCTTTTGCATTTGTTCAAAAATGAGTAGTTCATGTTTGTCTTGTCCTGGTGTTTTGAAACTTGTTAACAGGAAGGAGTTCTTAGATTCTGCAATTGTGCAGGCGTTGCGAAGAATATTGTGCTTGTCAAGAAGGTTGTTGTTCTTTTTCTCGAATTGGGAAATATTAGCCTTCTCCTCTAATGCCTTTAGAATTTTCGTTGCTGTAATGGAACTGCCATCATTATCAACGGTTACTTCGTATTCATTGATTATAGGATGTAGAGAATATTCAACATTATGAGATATGTCTTCATTTCCGTACTCAACAAGTCCTCTCTCTATTGAGGTCGAGTTGTTGAAATCCCAAGTTTTGAGAAGGTAGTAAGTAATGATTTCAACCATTGTCCCCAATGCTCTACCCGCTGCTTTTTTCTTGTCCTGAGCATAGTGGAATACTTTCTCGCCAAGAGCATTTTGCAATTTATCTACTGATTCGTATGCCATTTGTTTTATTTCCTACTCTACCCGATGAATAATTTTAATTATAATATGAAGCCATAATTTCAATACTTTTTTAGAAAGATAGCTTCAAAAACAGGTCAATTTCATCTTAAAATAAGGTTTATAGACCTGTTATATTAGAAAAATAAAAATCCATCGGGTAGAGAATTTATTTCCTATCACAAATGTAATTTTTTTCGTCGTTTTGCATATTGCCCAACATCTATAATATACACCATCCGCCGTTTATTTCTCTTATTCACGCCGGCGCATATATCATGTTTATGAATACTACCTTTCGTGCTCCTAATTTACAACATTCTTTTATTACACACCAAGCCAAAGCACTTATAAGCTTTTGCAAAGTTCCTCTGAGTTGCTGTACTTTACCTTTTTGCTACCGTGAGGTGGTCTGATTTATCCGGACAGAATTTTGATTTATATTTCCGATGCTTCCCGGGAAGGGGTTTGGCAATCAGAAATGGGAGTCGTTTTTTATTTTTGATTGATTATGAGCTTACTGTGAAATAAAATGTACATTTATAATACGAATGTTTAACCCATATCAAATCAAACACTATGACCCTGCAAAATTCATCCCTTATGTCGCCGTATTACTCATCGGCGGTATAATCGGTTACTTCATCGGGAATAGCGCTGGAAAGCGCGCCACACTTGCACCTGCTATTACGACTACAGCATCGAATACGGTTGCACCTGCTGCACCATCGGATACAACTGCCGTTACTACGACTGCGAATACGGATACAGTTGCTGCGAAAACGGAACAAACGACTACTACGCAGCCTGTGGCTACTACTTCTGAAACCTTGCCGACCGATAAGCTTTGTTTCAACGATGCAGATGAATTAAGCCTCCAACTCTCGCTATTCGCGGAAGGCATCGAAAAGGATTCGGTGATGTACGACAATAAAAACTCCGCCAATCTCGCTGATTGTTCAGGTATGTTTCTGCGGGTTACCCGCTTTGTAAAATCCAAATGTGACCGCTATGATTATCCAGAACCCAAAACTGCTCGTGGCACACGAGAGTTGGTTACCTGGTATCATAATAAAAATAATTTGATTCTCGTCAAGAACAACAAGGAAGATGCTTTAACTAAGCGCAACCTCATCAAGCCTGGAGCAGTGCTATTTTTTGGAAGATCAGGGCAAGTTTATAATGATGTGAATATCAGCGTTGCGCAGCAAAATGTGGCGCACATGGGTACGGTCACGGAAGTTAAAAAAGATGCGGAGGGCAATGTCATTGGCTATACGATGTTTCATGGCCGTAGCGCTGGCAAAATCGCACAACGTAGTTTCTATCATAGTATCGAACCGCCGCGCCTGGGATACCCCGTACTTGGCAATTGGAATCAACAGTGGCTGGGCATTGCTTACATCATGACATCAAAGGCTACTTAATCTTAATAGCAGCACATCGTCGATAGTACGCAGTCAGCAGTTTATAATATTTTGATTTGCAAATAAATGCAAAGCTTAAATACTCAATTACAATTTTATTTTAATATTATATCAGAACAAGTGCTTAATATAAAAGAGCGTTCCTTAATTCTATAAGAAACGCTCTCTTTCGTACTTCTAATTTCGTACTTCGTACTTTCTTACGGTTTTGGCTCTTTGCCAATTGAAATCATATTTGCAAACAAACGGAATGCGCCGGAAACGCCGGCTGGCAACTCTCGGAAGAAAGAATAACCCGTATAGATGTAATGTCCTTTGCCATAGGTTGCCACCAGCAAGCCGCCGTCACGAGCAGGCTCGCCGGGATCATTGCATGAGAGAATAGCATCAAATTCTTGTGCCCACTCATTAGGGAAGTATAAGCCGCGCTCTTGCACCCAACCTTCGAAGTCTTTTTTGGTGATTTTATTCGGGAAATTTAATACAGAATGCTCCGGCTTCAGGAATCTTACTGCTGCGTCTTCTACTGAAGTGCGGTCGCGCGAGATTTTGAGCGGATAGGGTGCGATTTCTGCCACAGGCAGCACCAAATCATTACTGGTATTGTATTGTACAATCAAAGTGCCGCCATTTTCAACGTATTTCATCAAGTTGCTTTGCGCAAAACGCAAGCGTGGCTTCGTGTTGTAAGCACGTACGCCCATAATGACTGCGTCGTAGCGCTTGAGTGCTTCGGGCGTGAGGTCGCTATCTTCCAAAAGTGTCACGTTATAACCAATTTGTCGAAGGCTGGCAGGAATTTCATCACCTGCGCCCATGTAATAACCAATGCGGTCGCCCGCTTTTTTGATGTCAATTTTTACAACTTTTGCAGCCGCATCGCGCAGCACCGTTTGGGTTGGAATATGATCGTATTCTATGAACACGACTTCTTCTCCGTATTGCTTACCATTCACATGGATCACAGGCTTCACTTCTCCTTCGCTTTGCTCCTCAGGCGGGAACAACTGGAAGCGCACCATTTGCTCTTCGCCTTTCAATTTTATAGTGAAATCAATTTTTGCAGGCTCTATGCGCCAACCTTTGGGATGATTCAATGTAACAAAACCGCTGGTTTCAGGAGCGCCTGATTTTAATATAATTTCCACCATTTGCGGGGCATCGTTGGAATAGACATAGACTTTTTCTGCGAAATTGGCAAACACTGGCGGCGTGATTTCAAAAGGCTGATACACTTCACCTTTCACATCATCGGTATGCTTGTGCACGACTTCTCGTTCGAGAGAGATCGGCTCTCCTGCTATCACAAAATTAAATTGCACTTTGAAGGTGTGCGGTGTTTCCGGCAAGCCTCTTAATTGCTGATTTTCAACAGTATATCTGCCTAATTCCCAGGGTTTATCGAGCCAATAAAGATTGGTATAAGCAATGTCTTCGGGAATTTTCACTTTATGCATTGCATAAGATGGTGTATTATATGCAATTTTTTCATTCAAAACACGCTCCTTACCTTCCGGCAAAATGACGACCGATTCTAAGATCAAATCTGTCTCCGAGCGATTGGTCACTTCCAGATTCAATTCAACTTCTTGCCCCGGCGTACCAGAGAAATCTCTCGTAAATACGTCCACATACAAGCCCATACAAGCCTTGATTACTTCTTCGATGTCGCTCTTTTTTACTTGCTTCCAATAGCCATCGGGCAAAGCATTAATGAGTTTGTAAGCTTGGAGTAACTTAGGCACGCTGGCAGCAGGATTTTCGTAATCGAATTCTTTTTCTACTTCGGCGAGGATCTTACCAATCGGTTCGCCGCCTTTCACGCGCGTCCAGGTCGTATTGATCCCTTCAAAGAGGTTATTATTCTTGGGCATATCGCCTTTCAGGAGTTTCAAATATTCCAGTTCCGAACCGCGCACGCCTGCCGAGCCAAAGCCCTGACATTTGTGCATACTGCGACTTTCAGAGGCGATTTCGTTATTGGATTTGCCTTTGATTGGGTAATAAACACCCACATCAAAACTGACCATATCGGATTTATCGATTTTGGCGAAAGCCTCCTGGCTACCATAAAACCACCAAGTGGTATTGAGGAATAAACGCTTTGGTTGCCAGGCTTGTACATATTTTAATTGTTCTGGATATATTTCTTTTTTGCCTGCTAAATCAAATGCCTCGTGCGAAAGCATTGCAGAAGAAGTATGATGCCCATGATTGGGGCGCGTGCCATCGTGGTCGAAACGATTGATAATTACATCCGGCTGCCATTTGCGGATCGCCCAGATCACATCCGACAGAATCGCATCTTTGTTCCAAATCTCCAGTGTTTCTTCCGCATTTTTAGAATACCCAAAATCATTGGCACGCGTAAACATTTGATTACCACCGTCAATCCTGCGTGCTGCAAGCAATTCCTGGGTACGGATAGCGCCCAGGAGCTCCGAAATTTCAGAACCGATCAAGTTTTGGCCACCATCGCCACGCGTCATAGATAGGTATGCTGTTTCTGCTTTTACCTCGTTTGCGAGATAAGCGATCAAGCGCGTATTTTCATCGTCGGGGTGCGCGGCTACGTAAAGCGCCGAGCCGAGGAAATTGAGTTTTTGAATGGCTTCGTGGATATCGCCGGAAGTCCAGCGTTTCGGTGCTTGCGCGAATGCAGATGCTATCGCCAGCATTAGTATCAGTAATAACAGCGAGTATTGTTTGCGCATGGTCAAAAATATTTTGATTGACAATTGGTGTTTCAATTTTGATAAGAAGCAAATATAAGGGCTTCACAGAGGAATAAGGGTTTGTCCAGCGTTAAAGAAATGCTAAAAGAGAAGAATGAAGATGGTTTTTTGCTTTGGCAAACAAGAATGAAATATATAAAAATAAATTTTTATAAAAAAATTTAAGGGTAGCTATTGCATAAATCATTCATTACGTGTTATCTTTGTATTAAAGAGTCCGCATTACGACTTTTATTTCCATAAAATGTTCTGAATCAATAATTTGAATAAAATTCATCTTGAATCAGAAGTTTTCCTCGAGTTTTGAGCCTTCTACAACTAAATTATTCTAAGCATTTCAAGTGAACAATTAAGCTATCCCTCCAGCGGTTGTTCTCGTATTTTGTTTTTTACTAGATATACCTATCTACATCTAAAAATTTCATTGTTAATCCAAACACTTGTATTGGCTGTGCTTGCATAGCTGTAAGTTATTGTTGTCGCTGACAAAGCTGCACATACAATAGACTATACGGTTTATGTTCATCATAGTTGCATTTTTTAACATATTTCCTAAAATTTTAAACCCAATTTATCCATGAGCACGTGGAAACTTTTACTCAAACCGACCCCATTGGTCATGCTTTTAACGATGGTACTTGTTTTTGTTGCCTGCGACCCTGACGATGACGAATTTTCTATTGAAACTGCCCTTGCAGAAGATTACGATGGTGATGTTGTGATCCGTTGGAACAATGTTTTTGCAGATGTAGAACGCTTTGCTCCAGGATACCGCCCTGGGCCTGCGCCACGCGCCTTGGCCTATTTGGGCTTATCCGCTTATGAATCCGTAGTGAGCGCTATGCCGGAATACAATTCACTGGAGTCTGTTTACAGATCGGAAGGATTGGATATTCCAAATGTGGAGCAAGGTGTAGTCTATCACTGTTTCTGGTGGTAAATGCTTCTTATGGCTATCTGATGAAGCGTTTCTTCCCACACGTTTCTGCGGAGTTGCGCTACAAAATTGCTTCTACCGAAGCTCAATTTGATGTAGAATTTCTTGAAAATCAAGGCATTCCAAGAGATATTTTTGAACGCTCCAAGAATTACGGACAGAAAGTAGCAGAAGCAGTTTATAATTGGTCGGCCACCGATCTTATCGGTCATGATGCTTTCCGCAATGCTCGCCCGGCTAGTTATGTTCCGCCCACAGGGCCTGGTTTATGGGAACCTACTTATCCTGACCTCGGGGCCGCTATGTTCCCTGCTTGGGGCAACACACGCACCTTTGCCATCAAAGGCGATGAAAGACTCTGCGCAGCACCACTGGAATATAGCACGGATAAGAATTCGCCGATTTATAAGCAAGCATTGGAAGTATATCAGAAAAATACGCCAGCGCTGGATTACGAAGAGCAATGGATTGCTGAATATTGGAGTGATGATGTAGTAAATGTAACATTCTCGCCACCTACACGCTTTATGGTCATTCCAAATCAAGTATTGAGAGAGAAGAAAGCAGATTTGGAATTGGCGGTTTATACTGCGGCTAAAGTTGGTTTAGCGCTGAATGATGCTGGAGTAGCAGCTTGGTATTCTAAATATATTTATAATATAGAGCGGCCAGTGACCTATATCCGCCGCGAAATAGACCCAAGCTGGGAGCCTCATTTGTGGTTTACACCAAGCTTTCCTGCTTATCCATCTGGCCACGCTACTTTTGGCGCTGCGGGGGCAGGCGCTACGGCTAGCATTTTTGGTGATAATTATGCTATGGTGGATCGCTCACACGAAAGTCGGGTTGATTTTCTTGGCACGCCTCGTTCTTACAAAGCATTTTCAGAGATGGCAGCAGAAAACGCTTACTCTCGAATCCCGCTGGGTGTACACTTCCGCATGGATTCAGAAGAGGGCGTCAACTTGGGTTATAGTATTGCCCGCAAGGTAGATCAGTTACCCTGGAAGAAATAAATTTTACTAATTTATGATATGCTGCCGATTCAAGATTTCGGGTCGGCAGCCCTTGTTAATACTCGTTTTATACCAATTCAAAAACCTGTAATAAATGAATCTTAAAGCTTTTTTTACTATTTTATTATGTTTATTTAGCTTTATTACATTCACCCAGTCCACCATATTAAAAGGTAGAATTATAGCAGATGACGGCACACCATTAGTAGGTGCTCACGTTCAATTGATAGAGATCAAAAAAGGTGCTTTCACCAATGAAAAGGTGCTTTCAGCATTCAGGAAATTCCGCAAGGCGACTACACGATGACGATTTCTTATATTGGTTATCGCACTTTACAGCAAAAAATATCGGTTTCCGGCGCTGAAATCATATTAGAAAATATTGCCCTGGAAACGCTCGAAGGTCGCCTGCGCGAAATCGTAGTGGCGACGGAACGCCAAAATCAAGAGGTAAGACGCTTGCCCGATGTACAAGGCACGTATATCATGGCGGGTAAAAAAAATGAAATCATTAGCGTCGCAGATTTGAATGCACATCTTTCTGAGAAAGTGGGGCGGCAAATTTTTGCTAAAGTGCCTGGTGTTTTTGTTTATGATATGGATGGTTCTGGTAATCAACTAAATATAGCGACCAGAGGGCTTGATCCGCATCGCTCCTGGGAATATAATGTTCGGCAGAATGGTATTATGACTAATTCTGATATGTACGGCTACCCGGCGAGTCATTACAGCGTGCCGATGGAAGCGGTTCAGCGCGTAGAAATGGTGCGGGGTACAGCGGCTTTGCAATATGGTGCGCAATTCGGCGGTATGGTTAATTATATTATAAAAGAACCGGATACGACTAAAAAGATTGGCTTTGAAAGCTTGAGTTCGCTTGGTTCTTTTGGTTTATTTAGTACGTATAATGCTATTGGCGGTAAATTAGATAAATGGAGTTATCATGCTTATTTTCAAAAGCGCGTTTCAGATGGCTATCGAGATGGCGCAGCGTCTGAATCGGAAGCGCAATATGGAATGTTGCAATATCAAGTAAATAAAAATATTACATTAAAAGCTGAACTCGGTCGCTCGACTTATTTATTCCGCATTCCCGGGCCGCTCACGGATAGCATGTTTTATGAAAATCCGCGCCAGGCAACGCGACAGCGCAGTTATTTCAATCCTGATATTTATCTTCCGTCTTTTACTTTTGATTGGAAAATCGGTGCAAATACGCATCTCAATTTTATTACTTCGGCCGTTTTGGGTACGCGCAGCAGCGTTCAATTTATTGGCTTTGCGAATACGCTCGATGCGATTGATCCTGCGACGAATGCTTACAAACCGCGCCAGGTGGACATCGACCGATTTAATAGTTATACTTCAGAATTGCGCTTGACGCATAATTATCAGATCGGAAAATTAAAAAATACGGTTTCTACGGGTGTTCGTTATATCAATAATAACTTGCATCGCCGCCAGCAAGGACAAGGCACAACGGGCTTTGATTATAATATTGATATCATAAGTGATTGGGGTCGGAATTTGCATTACAAAACCCAGAATGTAGCGTTTTTCGCTGAAAACCTGCTGTACATCACCTCAAAATTAGCGTTCATCCCCGGCGTTCGTATGGAAAGCGGTATCACTAAAATGGAAGGTTACATTCGATATTATGAAGAAGATAAAGTACCACTGGAGATCGAACATATGTTTCCGCTCCTGGGCGCGAATGTGCAATACAAAATCAACGATAAAAACCGCGTATATGCTGGCTGGTCGCAAGCGTATCGCCCTGTTATTTTTGCAGATGTAATTCCACCAACCGCTTTGGATGTAACGGATCCAAACCTTGAAGATGCTTTTGGTTACAACGCCGAAGCGGGTATCAATGGCAGTGTCTGGAATGGCGCATTACATTATGATTTGGGCATTTTTCAAATTCAATATAATAATCGTATCGGTAGTTTAATTTTGGAAGATAGCAACGGCGATGCTTATGTTTTCAAAACCAATGTGGGCGACAGCCGCACCAGAGGCGTAGAAGCTTACGCTGAGGTAAAACCCTTGCAGTTGCTGAGTTTTTATCCTGAAAACTGGAATTTATCTTTCTTTACATCCACCTCCTATTTTGATGCGGAGTACCTCAAAGGTTCGGCAGTCGTGAATGGTGAAAACCGCGACATCACTGGCAATCGCCTTGAAACCGTACCCCGTTGGATGAGTCGAAATGGCTTACAATTTTGGGCCGGTCCATTTAGTGCGGTATTACAATATAGTTATGTAGATAAAAGTTTTTCTGATGCGCTCAACACCGTGCAACCCACTGCCAACGGCGGCGCAGGCATCGTGCCGGCTTATAGCTTATGGGATGTAAATGCTTCGGTGCGTATCGCCCAGCGCTACACGGTTCGCCTGAGTGTAAACAACCTGACCGACGAGCAATACTTCACCAAACGCCCATCGGGTTATCCCGGGCCGGGTGTATGGAGCTCAGATGGCCGCTCCATGGTACTGACTTTTGGGGTGAAATTATAAGGGTATAATATTTACAAACCGTAGGCTTACTAAATCTTTATAGATTTGTAATATTATTTTAATATTTTTCTGTTTTTGGATGAAAAGTAAGCCAACTATGCCAAAATTCCTGATATGCATTTACTTTTTTTAATGCTGGAGCAGTTGAATTAAATGGGCGTCCATACAAATCATAAGGCTGATGATTTATAAAGAGTGTATCATATTGTAATAAAACTTCATCATTTACATTGTCTTTTGCAAAAGCAGCAAAACTTTTATCATCACTGTCCAATACAATTATAATTGACTGGTTATTTATTATATCCTGTATCATGCGTTCTTTCTTTAAGTAATTCCAATCATAGGCTTTACTTTGATCACCGATTTGAATGCCAATAATCCAGGATTTATCTTGCCAGGAAAGGCTATCCGTGCGCGTGAGATCACCTGTGCTTTTGCCTTGCTCAAATCTCGCCAGCGAGTCATAATTCATAACAGACGCTTCATCCGACTGCATAACCAAACTATTAGGATATAATATTAGCCATTGTTTTAATGTAATTTGCGTAGAAGGAAACTCCGGCAGGAAAGCACCTTTCAGGCGCCCGGTCACGGCTTCGCCATTCTCTTGTCGCCACCAGCTTTTCGTCGTTTTATCTTCAAACATCGCATTGAAATGATCCATGCCCACCAATCTGAATTCCTCCAATTTTCCATTTACCAAAGGCTCAAACACGCGCCCCGAGCGGCATACATTGCAATACGTCACCATAATCGGCTTGCCGCCAATATGATCGCGCACTTGATGATGATAAGATAAAAACTGAATCGGATAAGCTTTTGCTTCGCCATTATATTCAATACCCAATATGATACGATCATGATTAACTTTATTTTCTGAATTTGATAACATTATTAATTGCCGGGGCTGCTTGAACATTTGATCTGCTTTCATTTCAAAATTAAACTGATATATAATAAATCCGGCGATCAATATCATAATTCCCGGAATCCATTTATGCCTGATGCTAAAAGCTTTACTTATTCCCAATAATATTAACAATCCAAAACCAATGCGAAACAACCAGCGAGAGCGATATAATAAATACGCCAGCCCCAGGCTTTCCATACGCTGACTGCCAGGCATGGGCATAATAAAATACACATTTAATATTTCAAATAATAGAATACCCAATAAGCCGATGTAAAAGCGTTTTTTCATAATCTAAATTAATATTGCAATAAATTATAATTTGATATTTTACTTACAAATATTCACTGACGATTTGTAAATACTGGTTCAAGATATAAAAATCGGTGGACATTGGTTCATAAGCAATTTTTTATCAAAATAAACCCGAAGAAAAGAGCGTCGCAACGGCCGCTATAATCAAGATGATCATCAATCCATTGATTATCAGTCCGATAATTGCCATTGTTTTATTTTGGTCGCGCTTCAAACCGAGGATACCAAAAATCAGCCCCGCGATACTGGCGAAGAAAATGATACCCGCAGCAGGCGTCAGCAGTAATAAAAGGCTTGCCCCACCTATAATAAGCGATAGGAATCCGCGCTTATTATTTGTTGATTTTTCTGTCGCTTTTTGTAAAATTTTAGTAAATAACTTTTCCCGGAGGCTAAGTTTGTGCGTCTTACTTATGTTATTATGATCATTCGTAATGGGAACGGTTGCTATTCTTGCGTTCTGAGATGCAATAACGGCAAAGGATGAAGTATTAAAAAGTAATAGAAAGCAAAAGTGAGGCAGGTGATTATAAATATTTTCATAGCTATAAATATTTTTAAAGATAAATATAACAAAATTTGGTATTACATAAAAAAGACTCCGACAAGCCACAAGGGCTGCCGGAGTCGTTCTCATCATACAGTAAACACTATTGCTTTCTAACAATAAATTTCTGCGTAAACACGCCTTCGTTCGGGACATACACTTTCAGGAAGTACATATCGCTGGTGAGTTTGCTCACATCAAGGCGGGTCGCTTCTTCACCTACCTTATCAATTTCAACTTGTGACATCAATTGACCAACGGTGTTGAAGATTTGAATATGAGCAGCTCTACCTTTAAATCCACCCAATTCTACATACAACTCGTCCGTAGTCGGATTCGGGAATACCTTCACTTCTTTCGGCAATGTTATATCCAGGGTCTTCACTTTTGCATCTTCAAATAATGGCAACACAACTGCTTCTTCTACATCGCTGCTTTCAACAGCAGTTCTCGACCAGTTATCAGGGTCGCCACATTCAAAGTACTCGCCACAACCAGGGCAGCAAGCAACACCAGATCCATCTGTACAACCCCGAGTTTCTGGAACATCAGAACACTTGTTGTTACCTGCTTTCACCCAAATACCATTGATCGGCTGGTTGAAATAGAAGAATTGTTTCTTCAAGCTACCTGTCAGGTCGCCAGCTTCCTTCTTAATATCGGTATTAAAATTCTGGAAGCATCCATCACCAAAATCGAAGACAAGGTTGGAAATATCTTTAGTGGAACAGATGCAAACGCTCTTGCAGTCTGCACTGAATTTCACAACGATCGTGTCTCTACGGTAGTCGAAGTTACAATCACAAGCTAATGGCAGACAAGACTGAGGCGCTTTATAAAAAGCTTCATCATTACAAATCGGAGTAAGATCGAATTTTGCCCAAATGCCATTGTTAGCAGAACCGTCTGCAGGCACTGTGAAATAAACACAGTATTCACCACTGTTACCACTTGGCACAAAACTCTTGTTCTGCCCATTGATGGAAACTACGATCTTATTGCCTGCTGGAGCGTTATTCCATGCTACGCAAACTTTCAGCGTTGCTGTACTCTTACCAGTGGTAGGATCAGCACTACACTCGCTTACTTCCACTTTTTTAATGTCAATTGCACATTGAGGGACCGGTTGACAAGGATAAGGTGTGTGGTACTTGTCTTCATCCTGACAAGAAGTCTTATATTGGAACTTAGCCCAAATACCATTGTTGTTTGTACCATTCGCCGGAACAATGAACTCAACGCAAGCATTGCCACTGGCGTTACCGTTCGTGTAAACGGTTTTGTTCTGTCCATTAATAGAAACAATGATATTCTCGTTTGGCGCGTACTTCCAACTAACGCACACCTTGAGTCTGGCTCTAGCTTGACCATCTTCATAGTAGCATTCACCGACTTCTACTTTATAAATATCGAGCTCACATTCTGGCGTAGGTACACAGCCATAAGGCGAATTGTAGAAAGCTTCATCCTGGCAGGAGTCATCATACTCAAATCTTGCCCAGATGCCATTGTATTGACTTCCATCCGCAGGCACTACAAATTCCACACAAGTACTGCCAGTAGTGTAGTTCGGTACAATGTGTCGGTACTGTCCACTAATGAGTACAAAAATCTTCTCACCCGGAGGCGCATACTTCCAGCTTACACATACCTTCACTTTTACTTTGCTCTTGTAATCGTTATGATCAAAATAGCATTGCCCGACCTCCACTTTGTAAATGTCTAATTCACAAGGCGGTGGCGGCACGCAGGCATAAGGCGTGTGGTATTTGTCTTCATCCTGGCAGGAAGTCGTGTACTGGAACTTCGCCCAAATGCCATTATTGGAAGTGCCATTGGCAAGAACAATGAACTCGACACAGGCATTGCCACTGGCATTGCCGTTGGTGTAAATAGTCTTGTTCTGCCCATTAATGGAAACAATGATATTTTCATTCGGCGCATACTTCCAGCTGACGCAAATCTTCACTTTTGCCTTGCTCTTGTAATCATTATGATCGAAATAGCACTCACTCACCTCCACTTTGTAAATATCTAATTCACATGGCGGTGGCGGCACGCAAGCATAAGGCGTATGATATTTGTCTTCATCCTGGCAGGAAGTCGTGTACTGGAACTTCGCCCAAATGCCATTATTGGCAGTACCATTGGCAAGAACAATGAACTCGACACAGGCATTGCCACTGGCATTGCCGTTGGTGTAAATAGTCTTGTTCTGCCCATTAATGGAAACAATGATATTTTCATTCGGCGCATACTTCCAGCTGACGCAAATCTTCACTTTTGCCTTGCTCTTGTAATCATTATGATCGAAATAGCACTCACTCACTTCCACTTTGTAAATATCTAATTCACAAGGCGGTGGCGGCACGCAAGCATAAGGCGTGTGATATTTATCTTCATCCTGGCAGGAAGTCGTGTACTGGAACTTCGCCCAGATGCCATTATTGGCAGTCCCATTGGCAAGAACAATGAACTCGACACAGGCATTGCCATCCTTGGCATTGCCGTGGTAAATGGTTTTATTCTGCCCGTTGATGGAAACAATGATATTTTCGCTCGGCGGATTTTCCAGCTGACGCAAATCTTCACTTTGGCCTTGCTCTTGTCACATTATGATCAAATAGCATTCACCCACTTCCACTTTGTAAATGTCTAATTCACAAGGCGGTGGCGGCACGCAAGCATAAGGCGTGTGATATTTATCTTCATCCTGGCAGGAAGTCGTACTGGAATTTCGCCCAAATGCCATTATTGGCAGTACCATTGGCCAGAACAATGAACTCGACGCAGGCATTGCCACTCCTTGCGTTGGATAAATGGTCTTATTCTGACCCATTGATGGAAACAATGATATTTTCGTTCTGGCGCATACTTCCAGCTGACGCAAATCTTCACTTTTGCCTTGCTCTTGTCCATTTTCATATCAGCACTCGCCCACTTCCACTTTGTAAATGTCTAATTCACAAGGCGGCGGCGGCACGCAAGCATAAGGCGTATGATATTTATCTTCATCCTGGCAGGAAGTCGTGTACTGGAACTTCGCCCAAATGCCATTATTGGCAGTACCATTCGCCGGAACGATGAACTCAACGCAAGCATTGCCATCCTTGGTGGACGGATAAATGGTTTTATTCTGACCGTTGATGGAAACGATAATGTTTTCGCTGCCTGGACGGTTTTCCAATTGACACAAACCTTGAGTTTCGCCTGGCTCTGTCCATTTTCATACCAGCATTCACTCACTTCCACTTTGTAAATATCTAATTCACAAGGCGGTGGCGGCACGCAAGCATAAGGCGTATGATATTTATCTTCATCCTGGCAAGAAGTCGTGTACTGGAACTTCGCCCAAATGCCATTATTGGCAGTACCATTCGCCGGAACGATGAACTCAACGCAAGCATTGCCATCCTTGGTGGACGGATAAATGGTTTTATTCTGACCGTTGATGGAAACGATAATGTTTTCGCTGCCTGGACGGTTTTTCCAATTGACACAAACCTTGAGCTTCGCCTGGCTCTGTCCATTTTCATACCAGCATTCGCCCACCTCCACTTTGTAAATATCTAATTCGCATGGCGGCGGCGGGATACAAGCATAAGGTGTGTGATATTTGTCTTCATCCTGACAAGAAGTCGTGTACTGGAACTTCGCCCAAATGCCATTATTGGCAGTACCATTCGCCGGAACGATGAACTCAACGCAAGCATTCCCATCCTTGGTGGACGGATAAATGGTTTTATTCTGACCGTTGATGGAAACGATAATGTTTTCGCTAGCCGGACGGTTTTTCCAACTAACACAAACCTTGAGCTTCGCCTGGCTCTGTCCATTTTCATACCAGCATTCACCCACTTCCACTTTGTAAATGTCTAATTCACAAGGCGGTGGCGGCACGCAGGCATAAGGCGTGTGGTATTTGTCTTCATCCTGACAAGAAGTCGTGTACTGGAATTTCGCCCAGATGCCATTATTGGCAGTACCATTCGCCGGAACGATGAACTCAACGCAAGCATTGCCATCCTTGGTGGCCGGATAAATGGTTTTATTCTGACCGTTGATGGAAACGATAATGTTTTCGCTGCCTGGACGGTTTTTCCAATTGACACAAACCTTCAGTTTGGCTTGGCTCTGTCCATTTTCATACCAGCATTCGCCCACCTCCACTTTGTAAATATCTAATTCACAAGGCGCCGGTGGGATACAAGCATAAGGTGTGTGATATTTGTCTTCATCCTGACAAGAAGTCGTGTACTGGAATTTCGCCCAAATGCCATTATTGGCAGTACCATTCGCCGGAACGATGAACTCAACGCAAGCATTGCCATCCTTGGTGGACGGATAAATGGTTTTATTCTGTCCGTTGATGGAAACGATAATGTTTTCGCTAGCCGGACGGTTTTTCCAATTGACACAAACCTTGAGCTTCGCCTGGCTCTGTCCATTTTCATACCAGCATTCACCAACTTCCACTTTGTAAATGTCGAGGTCACAAGGCGCCGGTGGGATACAAGCATAAGGCGTGTGATACTTGTCCTCATCCTGGCAGGAAGTCGTGTACTGGAATTTCGCCCAGATGCCATTATTGGCAGTACCATTCGCCGGAACGATGAACTCAACGCAAGCATTGCCATCCTTGGTGGACGGATAAATGGTTTTGTTCTGACCGTTGATGGAAACGATAATGTTTTCGCTGCCTGGACGGTTTTTCCAATTGACACAAACCTTCAGTTTGGCTTGGCTCTGTCCATTTTCATACCAGCATTCGCCCACTTCCACTTTGTAAATGTCGAGGTCACAAACGGGCGGCGGGGCACATGGCCAAGGTGTTTTATACTTGTCTTCGTCACTGCATCTGGGTGTTCTTTTGAATTTTGCCCAAATACCATTGTTTTGACTACCATCGGCAGGTACAATAAACTCAGCGTAGCTGCTACCGCTTCTGCCTACAACATTGACGGTTTTTTCCTGGCCATTAATAGAAACTTTAATGTCTTCATAAGATGGAGCATTTTTCCATTTTACATAGACTTTAAGTTTCGCTTTGCTTTTATAATCGCTATGATCGAAATAGCAATTTCCGACCTCCACTTTGTAAATATCCAATTCGCAATCAGTGGCACAGTTCCACAGTGGAAGATTGAAACAATGCCCTAGAAAGCAAAAGTCTAGTGTACAAGCGTTTTCGTCATTACAACCCTGACATGACTGCCAGTATTGTGCTTGGGTTGTGGTAGGTGTTAATAAGCATATCAAGAAGACGCCTACTACCCCTAATGTAATTAACCGATTGTAAATTTTGTGCATCATAGATTTGGTGTTATTAGTAATTGAAGATTATGACATTACCATCCTATTCAGTACCATACAGCATACTGTTAGGTATATTGCAATACTTTATAGCGTTTGTAAATGCTGTAATAAGCAATTATGCAAACGATGTTAGCATTGCCAAAAAAGGCCAATGAAATCAGACTTATTATATCAGTGTAAATTCGGAAGGGTAATGTCCAAAGGCATTACAAAGGGTAAAATTGTCACTTACAAGGATAAGATGTCACAAATAAAAATGGGGTAGCAACGAATATACTCATTGCCCAAAATACAAAAAAATTTAAGTGCTTGATTGAGGTAGTTGCTAAACAGCCAGTAAAATGGGGGGAGGTATGATTAGTCTCTAGTCGCTCAATAGTGCAAGCACAATATTACGAAAATAGTCGAATACGTCAAAATTAAATGAGAACTTTTTTTAATATATTAATGAAATATTTATTTGTTAAATAATAAACTTACTAAAGAGGTTATAAATATTATTTATTTGATGCTTTTAAATGCCTTTTCTATTAAATAATCTTCTGCCAATTGCGGTATTGTGATACGCATCTCTGGGTGCTGTTGCATTGCTCGCTGGATGGCGTGCATCGCTCCCTGATTACGCGCCCAACTGCGCCGGGCAATGCCATTATTAACATCCCAAAAAAGCATAGATTGCAAGCGCCGCGCGGCTTCCGGCGTACCATCGAGCACCATACCAAAGCCACCATTGATCACTTCTCCCCAACCCACGCCACCACCATTGTGCAGGCTCACCCAAGTCGCCCCTCTACATGCGTCACCGATAACATTTTGCACCGCCATATCGGCCGTAAATCTGGAACCATCATAAATATTGGCGGTTTCGCGGTAAGGCGAATCCGTGCCCGACACATCATGATGATCGCGCCCCAGCACAATTGGTGCGCTAATTTCACCTTTGGCAATAGCATCATTGAATGCTTGTGCTATTTTGATTCTGCCTTCGGCATCGGCATATAAAATGCGCGATTTAGAACCTACAATCGGGATATTCTGATCGGCTTCTTGGATCCAATGTAAATTGTCACGCAATTGTTCTTGAATTTCGGTTGGCGCTTCTTGTAGCATAGAACGCAGTATTGATGCTGCAATCCGATCTGTTTTATCCAAATCTTCTTTACTACCCGAGGTGCATACCCAACGAAAAGGACCAAAGCCATAATCAAAACACAAAGGCCCCATAATGTCTTCCACGTAAGACGGATATTTATATGTTTGCGTTGGTGCATCTTGCCAAATATTTGCACCCGCTTTTCCAGCTTCCAGTAAAAAGGCGTTGCCATAATCCCAAAAATACATGCCGCGTGCTGCTAAAGTGTTGATAGCGTTGACATGGCGGCGCAAGGAATTGCGTACTTCCTCTAAAAATTTTTCTTTATTGCTTGCTAATAATTCCTTTGCCTGAGCGAAAGAATAACCTGCCGGGCAATAGCCGAGATCATCAATATTATGCAGAGAGGTTTGATCTGAGCCTAATTCTACATGGATATTTTCAATAACAAAGCATTCCCACAAATCCACGATATTGCCATGATAAATGAGGGCTACGCCTTCGCCACGTTGGCGATAATCCTTGATTTTTATAATTAAATCGGTCAAATCCACAAAAACAAGTTCCCGCTCGATATAGCCGTCGTTGATTCTTTGCTGTACCGCATCAGGATCAACCTCAGCGATGACGCCCACCGCGCCTGTGATTACTGCTGCCCGCGCTTGCGCACCTGACATTCCACCTAAGCCGGAGGTGACAAATAGTTGACCTGCAAGGGGTTTGGAGGAGGTTGGAGGTTGGAAGTTGGAGGTTGGAAGTTGGAGGTTGGAAGTTGGAAGTTTTGGGTTGGAGGTTCGACGAGCAGCATTCAAAAGTGTAATAGTGGTACCGTGCACAATACCTTGTGGCCCAATATACATAAAGGAACCAGCCGTCATCTGCCCATATTGCGTGACGCCCAATGCATTATATTTATTCCAATCTTCTTTTTTAGAATAATTCGGAATCATCATACCATTCGTAATGACCACTCTTGGCGCTTCTCGATGCGATGGAAATAAGCCTAATGGATGCCCTGAGTATAAGACTAAGGTCTGTTCATCGCTCATCTCAGCTAAATACTTCATAGTGAGGCGATACTGCGCCCAATTTTGAAAAACCGCGCCGTTGCCACCATAGGTGATCAATTCATACGGGTATTTGGCAACTTTAGGATCAAGGTTATTTTGAATCATCAACATAATAGCTGCTGCTTGCCTCGAACGATGCGGATATTCCCAATTGGTCGAGCATACATATTATAATTAGGTCTAAAACGATGCATATAAATACGGCCATAGCGCTCCAATTCTTCTGCAAATTCATTTGCCAATACCACGTGGTGCTTGGGCTGGAAGTAGCGCAGTGCATTTTTAACCGCTAATATTTTTTCTTCATGCGTCAAAACACCTTCAATATTGCGCTTGGGCGCATGGCTTATCCCTTCTTCCTCCAAGTGTGGAGCGGGAGGCATTTGATCAGGAATACCTTCTAAGATTGCGCGTTGAAATTCGGTCATATTTGATTGGTTTATAGACTTAAAGGTTAAAAGGTTTATTGGAGGTAGCGAGTGAGGGCCTTGGGCGTGGTTTTCACAAAAATCAGGAAAATATCAGGATTGAACGCGGAATAAAAAAACGATTTACAATGCAGATCCAGAAAAAGCAGGATTTATGTAAAAGTCGTTTCTTTGCAATATGAAAATGCTCAAGGATTTATACCGTTTTCTGTCTCCTCGCTTCCAGCATCTTTTTTTAGAATACCCGGTTGATTTCCAGCCGCGTTATGGTCATGGCAAACCACCGCATGATTTGTTGTATTCGATTATAAATGAATACAGAACAGATTATAAAAATTTATTACAAGAAGCTTTGCAGTTCGCATCAATTTTTCAAAAAATTCCTAAAGAACAACAGGAATTGCAGCAACCACATTGGCTTAATGGCTACCTGCCTGGGTTGGATATTGTGATATTGTACACATTGTTGGCGCATTTCAAGCCAAAACAATACGTCGAAATTGGCTCCGGCAATTCGACCAAAGTTGCTTTTAAAGCAAAAACAGAACAAAATTTGCCTACCGAAATCATTTCCATAGACCCCGCGCCGCGCGCCGAGATTGACGAACTGACAGATCGAATTATTCGGATGCCTTTTGAACAGACGAGCTTTGAATTTCTTGTAGATTTAGAGCCGAACGATATTTTATTTGTTGATAATTCTCATCGAATGCTCCCCAATTCCGATGCAACAGTTTTTTTTCTGGAAGTATTGCCACGCTTGAAGCCTGGCGTAATTGTACATATACATGATATTTATTTGCCATACGATTATCCGCAATTTATGTGCGATCGCTTTTATTCAGAACAGTACGGATTAGGAATTTATTTACTATCTAATCCACAGCGTTACAGACCTTTAATGCCGAATTATTTCGTTTCGGAAGATGCGGAATTATCCTCGATTTTAAAACCCTTGTGGGAACATCCGAATCTGACTGGCGTGGAAAGGCATGGTGGTTCTTTTTGGTTACAAATTCATTAGTCCTTTTTGTTCTCAAACCAATAATTATCGTACACCAACCACTCGCCTTGCTGCGAAAATACGCTTTTGCCTTGCGGTCGAATGAGCAATTCATCAATCCAGACTTTGTCAACCAGCATTTGCTTGCATTCCAATTCCAGACGAACACGATGTTCCAGATTGCTCACAGAAATTGGGAATTCCACATAGCCCCAGCCCTTTCTATCCAAGGCTTTGACGTCAAACCGAGAGCCATTATGCGCGATGAGTTTTTCATTGCCTTCCGTGTCGATTTCCCAGCCTTTAAAATTGATGCGCGGATGTTGATCTTCGCCCATGTACACCCAAACGCTCAAAGTATTGGAAACACTCGGCAACCTCCCTTCCCAAATAGGAATTACCTTTTCCAGCGGTGCTTCAAATGCACCTTTTCCTTGATATGTTTTTTCAGAAGATTTATCGTCGAAACGCTCCCAAATCAATGTTGTAGCGCTATCCGGCACATAAAGCCATCGCGCAAAGTAAAATTTTCTTGCGCATAATTCCAGCCATTGAGTACATCGTTGTGCCATAGCTCGGCGGCTTTGATCGTAGCATCTACAGGCAGTTCGTACAATTCCACCAAATCATCCGCATATAATAATTTACCTTGACGCATCAAATAACTGAAATCGTTTTTTGCAGCAAAATTTCCACGTTGTACGCGATCAATGACCACCAACAAAGGCTTTTGGTTTGGCAAACGGCTCAATAAATCCACCGGACGATAAGGATACAGCGCTAATGGCAAGTGTTCCAGCGTTTGGGAGTATGAATTTCGACTCAGAAAAACACCCAAATTCGGAATGCCAAAATGCCAGCCGGGAATCAAGCTGAAGCGCAACTGATCGCCCAAAGGACCGAATTCAAAATTCTCAGAACCAATATGATAATAGGGAATCGGCAGTACCGCCTGGTATCGATCGATATCAATATTTTTAAACCAATAATTTTCACTTGTTTCAAATCGGGATTTGATCAAACGCTCGTCTTTCCAGGGTGAGAAATAAGATGCTTTCGCAAAATGAAAACTTTCATAAGCCAATAACGATAAGGCCGGAACAAGGATAAGACCTTTGATCCAAATTTTTTTTGCATTGGCGGCAAGCTGATACAAAGAATACCAAACAATAATATTCCAACCAAAATAAAAGGCCCAGGCGAAGCGCCCCAAGCCCCGGAATTGGCGGAAAGGGCCCATGTGATCGAGCAAACCACTCATGCCGGGCAGCGTGAAAGGCAAACCCAGCGAGAATAGCAAAATGACAAATACTGCTGGAAATAAATTTCTTAGAAAATCGCTCTCAACGTAAGGCAGGAACGGCTTTTTGAATCGTCGGATGCACCATCTGACAATCAGGGCTAAAGCAAAAATGGTCGAAACCGTCCCAACAAATGCTTCATTTTCCATATTCAAATCGCGGATATCCACGATTGTTCGATCTATCCATTGCCAAAATGGGATTTTTGAACCCGTAAAAATGCCTTCTGCAAAGGCCCGAAAATCGAGGAAACCCATTGGCAGTGTAGGTCGGTCGCGCACGGTGTCGCCCCAATGCGACCATAATTGCAAGAATATTAAAGGTGTAAGAACTTGAATACCATAATGTAAAGCCAATTTTCCTGTGAGTTGCCCGCTAAAATTCCGCAGCCAGTAAAAGAAAAAATAAGCCGTAATCAGGACCGCTGAAATCGCAAAAAAATAAAAATGCAATTGTGCCGTAAGTATTATAAATACAGCAGTTACGGCACTTAATGTCCAGCTTCGTTTTTCTTCAAATCGCATTAAAAAATAGAGTATCGCTGGCACGACAAAACTATGCGCCAGTCCATAATGCCCAATCACGCGGTACAATTGTGGCGCAAGAAATGTCAATCCCAGGGATACTAAAATATTATACCAAATCGGTAATTTTAATCGATTGAAAATCAGGTATAAAAATATACTGCATAATACAAATGAAAATAGCATGGTAAGATTGACAATCGCCACCGTATAATCGGAAACATCAACGACGTTTTGGCTGATAAATTTGAGTGAATTTGCCAGAATAGGCTGACAATCAGTGAATAACACATGTTCTCCATAAGGATAATTCATACCCTCATACTGCATATAAGTGCTATCAAATTTAATATGGTAGAGCGTAGTCGCATAATTTTTAAAGCCATCACCGTACAAATCGAAAAAAGAGGAATTGGGCTGATCTACATAGGGCTTGAAACGCAGATAAACCAAGAGTATGGAAAGGAATATCAAAAGAGCAAATCCGATTATTTTAGGGTTTAAATGCTTCATAAATCGTTCACAGATAATGGTTTTTATAATCTAAAAAATCCATATTTCATAATACAATAAATAGCACGAAGCCCATCGCGCCAGCCAATTTTTTTGCCTTCGTCATACGTTCGACCGTAATACGAAATGCCCACTTCGTAAATACGCACTTTGGGTGCTCTGGCGATTTTCGCGGTCACTTCCGGTTCAAAACCAAAGCGTTTTTCCTTTAAATTCAAGCCTTTGATCAAATCCGAGCGAAACATTTTATAGCAAGTTTCCATATCGGTCAGATTCAAATCAGTAAACATATTCGATAAAAAAGTCAGAAATCGATTCCCAATCGAATGCCAAAAAAACAAAATACGATGCGGATTGCCACCCATGAAGCGGGAGCCATACACCACGTCAGCAAAGCCTTTCAGCACTGGCGGCAAGAGCAAATTGTATTCTTCGGGATCGTACTCTAAGTCCGCATCTTGTATAATGATATACTCGCCGCTCGCCCTTGCGATGCCAGTGTGCAGGGCCGCGCCTTTGCCCTGGTTTACTTCATGCTTGACATATTGAATATTGAATTCCGGATGCGCAGCTTTATATTTCAGGATAGCATCCTCGGTATTATCTTTTGAACAATCATTAATTATAATTACCTCTTTTTCAATATGATGAAGCAATTGAACTGCTCGTACTTTATCGAGAATCAAATGAATCGTTGCGCCTTCGTTATAAGCCGGAATGATAATAGAAAGTGTGCGGAATTCCATTCAATCGGTGTTTGGATGCGGAGCATCTGTTTTGCGTTGGCAAATTTACAAGAATGTTCTAAACCTCCAATCTATAACTTGCAACCTCTAACTTCCAGCTTTAAAACTGTAAACCATTTCCTTTTCTTGTTGTTTCTCCCAAGGCGTTAAACAAAATTTTGCTGTACCTTTGTAAGAGAAGTTGGAAGTAAGAGGTACGAAGTACGGCACTTACAACGATAAATGGTCAATCCCGAAGGGATGCCAATGGCATAATAAATGATCAATTCAAAAGCGGTGGAAGAACCTACAATCCCCATCCCAGATGATGACCCGACGGCAGCCGAACGTAAGCGGGATCATATCGAACTGGCATTTCGCTCGCAAATAGAGCGTGGCGAATTGGATCGGCGTTTTTATTACGAGCCACTATTATCGGCGCATCCGCAGCGGGGCAGTTTGAAAAATTTCCTTTTTCTGGGCAAAACGATGCGCGTACCCATGTGGGTGTCAAGTATGACAGGTGGTACGGAATGGGCTTACACGATCAATCACAATCTCGCTCGCGCGTGCAAGGATTTTGGAATGGGCATGGGACTTGGTTCTTGTCGGGTACTTTTGACGAGTGATGAAACGCTTCCAGATTTTGATGTACGTTCAGATATTGGTGATGAACTGCCGCTTTACGCAAATTTGGGTATCGCTCAGATTGAACAGATTGTAGAACGAGGCAGGTATTTTCTGGTAAAGGATTTGCTGAAAAAGCTACAAGCAGATGGCTTGATTATTCATGTCAATCCTTTGCAGGAATGGCTCCAGCCGGAAGGCGACCGCTTTGCGAAAGCACCGATTGAAACGATTGCAAGGTTTTTGGAGCGGATGGATATTTCGGTGATCGTGAAAGAAGTAGGGCAGGGCATGGGCTACGAAAGTCTGAAAGCCTTATTTCAATTGCCTTTGGCGGCGATTGATTTCGCGGCAAACGGCGGTACAAATTTTGCAAAATTAGAATTATTACGCAGCGACCAAACCAAGCAGGAGATTTATAGTCAATTAGCCAACGTAGGGCATAGCGCTGAAGAAATGGTGACTTTTACGAATCAAATTGCGTCAGAACTGGGTGAAAAAATGTTGTGCAAACAAGTCATTATTTCTGGCGGTATTAAGCATTTTCTAGATGGGTATTACCTTGTAAATAAGGCAAATGCGAATGCGGTGTATGGGCAAGCTTCAGGCTTTCTCAAGCACGCGCGAGGTGCGTATGAGGAATTGTACGATTATGTGGATGCCCAAGTGCAGGGATTGGAATTGGCGAATGCGTTTTTGAAAATTCGGTAAAAAAGAGGCTTGTAAAATAATATATTATAATTAATAAAATATCTAATCAGCTGAATGCCTGGTGTTTGACATTTGGCTTCTGGCATCTAAAAAAATGCAGGATAAAAAAACAATAAACGGTTTTTCCAAATTAAGCAAAACGGAAAAAATAAACTGGATCACAGAAAATTTTCTCTCCGACCCAATGATGGCGCAGGATTTCAAAAATTTCTGGTATTCAGATGCAGAATTGCAGCGTGTACTCGATGGCTTCAGTGAAAATACCATCAGCAATTTTCCGATGCCCTATGGCGTTGCCCCCAATTTTATTATCAATGGCAAACCTTACGCCGTGCCGATGGTGATTGAAGAAAGCTCAGTGGTGGCGGCGGCTTCCAGCGCAGCGAAATATTGGCAGACGCACGGTGGCTTTCACGCAGAAGTGATTTCGACTATAAAGCTGGGGCAAGTGCATTTTGCCTGGAAAGGTGATTTTGCGAAACTCGAATCGGTTTTTGACATATTAAAACAACAAATGATTGAAGACGCTGCCGATATTACTTGCAATATGGAAAAGCGGGGCGGCGGTGTGAAAGATATTGAATTACTGAATTTTACAGATATAGAAAAAGATTACTATCAGTTGCGTGTTTCGTTTGAAACCTGTGACTCGATGGGTGCCAATTTTATTAACTCGGTGCTGGAGCAATTTGGCTCAACGCTGGAAGTTTTATCGAATCCCACCCGATTTTCGATGAAACCGAGCGGGAAGTGGAGATTATTATGGCAATTTTGTCAAATTACACCCCTCAATGCCGCGTGCGTGCATGGGTGGAGTGTCCTGTGGAAGCATTGAGCGACAAAGAGGATGCCAGCTATTTTGCTGAAAAATTCCGTAAAGCCGTGCGCATTGCCAAAATCGATCCTTATCGAGCAACCACACATAACAAAGGCATTTTCAATGGAATAGATGCGGTTGTGCTCGCTACGGGCAACGATTTTCGTGCGGTGGAAGCCTGCGGGCATACCTACGCCACTCGTGATGGGCAATACCGAAGCCTTAGCGATTGCAGTATCGAAAATGGCATTTTCAAATTCTGGTTGGAACTGCCGATTGCCTTGGGCACGGTAGGTGGTTTGACCAAATTACATCCATTAGCAAAATTATCTTTGGAAATCCTAGACAATCCGAGTGCGGAAGAACTGATGCAAATCGTTGCTGTTACTGGCTTGGCGCAAAACTTTGCGGCGGTGCGTTCGCTCGTGACCACCGGCATCCAGAAAGGGCATATGAAAATGCACCTGACCAATATTTTGAATCATCTTGGCGCTACGGAGGTGGAAAGCCAGGAAATAATGATTTATTTTGCTGATAAAGTGGTGTCATTCACAGCGGTGCGGGAGTTTTTGGAGGGAAAACGGGAAAAAGCAACCAACAGTGCAGCACGATAGTCCTATCTTGAAATTTCATTCAAAAGGTAAACTTTTACTGACCGCCGAATACTTCGTGTTGGATGGCGCACTGGCTTTGGCTTTGCCTACAAAATTGGGTCAATCTTTGCAAGTCGTTGAAAATGAGACCAAAACGATAACATGGAAAAGCTTTGATGCAGACGACAATCCTTGGTTTCAAGGGATTTTTGATTTGCCTTCCGGCGAATGTTTGAGTTGTAATGATATAGAAACGGGGAATCGCTTGACGAAAATTTTTAAAGCGATTCAAAAACAAAATCCTGGATTTCTCCAGCAATTTCAAGGCTTGCAAATCGAAACGCGCTTAGAATTTCCGCGCCTTTGGGGCTTGGGTACGAGTTCTACGCTGATTGCCAATCTGGCGCAATGGGCTGGAATTGATCCATTTATTTTATTAAAAAATACTTTTGGCGGGTCGGGTTATGATATTGCTTGTGCGCAAGCAAATGGACCGATTTTGTATCAATTAGATGAACAGAAGCGTCCTACGGTTAAGAACCGTAGGATGCTTTTTGAAATGTTTGCTAAACGGCTCTATTTTATTTATCTTGGTAAAAAACAGGATAGCCGCGAAGGTATTGCGCGTTATCGCGAAAAAGTGCAAGGTCAACCCCAATTAATAGATCGCATTTCCAATTTGACTTTGGAATTTGTGGAATGTAAAGACCTTTCTCATTTTGAAGTATTGATTCGAGAACACGAAGCAATTGTAGCTGAAACCTTGGAGCTTCCGCGCGCTAAAGCCCTTTATTTTCAAGACTTTTGGGGCGAGGTGAAGTCGCTCGGTGCTTGGGGCGGCGACTTTGTATTGGCCACCAGCGATCGCAGCGCCGAAGAAACCAAATTTTATTTCAACGAAAAAGGATTTGAAACTGTTATCCCATTTGAAAATTTGGTATTATAGTGTTTGGGAGTTATCGTATGATAGAATTTCAGCATCATGGTTTTACCAAAACACCCTAACACTACGAACTATAACATAATAGGTTATGCCCTGGAAATGGTATGATAGTAAAGTCGTAAAAATTGCCGACGAATCGCCGACGACCAAGCGATTTTGGTTGGAAACCGTGCCTGAGGAAAAATTGGATTTCAAAGCCGGACAGTTTGTGACGATGGATTTGCCCATTAGCGACAAGCGGCTCAAGCGTTGGCGCAGCTACTCGATTGCGAATGCGCCTGATGAGGATAATACGTTGGAGTTTTGCATTGTCAATATGAATGGCGGTGCGGCTACCGAGTATTTTTTCAACGAAGTAAAAGAAGGTACAAATATTAAATTCAAAGGCCCGGATGGCAATTTCACGCTTAAAGAGCCTGTCGAAAAAGACTTGGTATTTATCTGCACGGGCACAGGCGTAGCGCCGTTTCGCAGTATGATTTGGGATTTGTATGAGCACAAAAAATCGCATAAAAATATCCATCTGATTTTTGGGACGCGCCACGCGGATGGCATTTTATATCAAAAGAATTTGAGGAATTGCAACAAAAAATGCCAGGATTCAAATACTCCGTCGCGCTTTCGCGGGAAGAAAATTTAAATCCAGCAGATTATCCTTTTGAGATGGTGAAAGGCTACGTACATCAATTGTATCTGGGGGTGGGGTTTGGTTTTACCTTATATGAAAAAACAGGATGATTGCCATAAAAGAAGGGAACGGAAGCTTCGGATGTTGACTTTTACATTGTGCGATGGCAGGTGGAAAGCGAACAGTGATTGCCACGAATTTGCGGCCTAGCAGAGATTTATTAGATGCATTTGAAAGTTATGATAAGTGTTTTTTGGGGGAGAGAAAGGGAGAAAGAAAATTTTTTTTTTTTTCGGGGGCCCCCGTCCCCTGCGGCGCAGCTTTTTCTAATACAACCGGAAATGCTTAACGAACCTTGAGTTTGAAATCTTGCAAAGCGACCCCCAGGCGGCAGATAGACGGTAAGCTTTTTAAAGGGAGAGTTTTGTGGCGCATTTCTTCCGTTATTAATTTAGACAGTAATATTCATTTTTTTTTTCCGGGGGGTTTTTTGGGGGGGGGGGGGGCTAAAAGCCCCCAGGGGTTGCCCTTCCTACCATTTAAAAGAATTTCAAACGTTAAACATCAAACGAAAAACATTTTTGCGTGTTACTTTTGTAGAATCAATCTAAATAGAAAGAGAGATATGATGGAAAATACAATGACCAAAAGTCCGGTAATGCTATACACTGAGCAAACGCCGAACCCGGAAAGCTTGAAATTTGTAACCAACCGAATGTTGTACAAAGGTACAGCCGATTTCCGGGAGGAAGCTTTAGCGCAAGAATGGTCGCCACTGGGTAAAGTCTTGTTTGAATTACCTTATGTAAAAGGGGTATATATCACCAATAATTTCGTGACCATCACCAAGGAGATGAATTACGAATGGGCTGATATTATGCTCAAAATCAAGGATTTCATCAAGAAATATGTGGAAGATGGCGGCGAAATTGTAAAGGAAGGTTTCGCAGAAGCAATGGCTGAGTTGGAAGCGGCACACGGCGCAACGCAAAGCTACTCGGCGGATGAAGTGGAAATTGTACAAAAAATTAAAGATTTGATTGATACTTATGTAAAGCCGGCGGTAGAAATGGATGGCGGCAATATTGAATTCAAATCTTATAACCAGGGCGTGGTGAACGTGATTCTGCAAGGTTCGTGTAGCGGTTGCCCTTCTTCTACGGTGACACTCAAGGCAGGCATCGAAGGCATGCTGAAGCGCATGGTGCCGGAGGTGACAGAGGTAGTATCGGAAATGGGATAGTAGCGCCGATTGCTAATCGGCGGTCGAGAAAATAAATTTGATTCGGCGTATTGAAGAATCTTTTCTTCAATACGCCGATCTATTTGTGTACCACTGGTTTATATTTTAGAAATTTATTTTGTAAGAAAAACGACCGCCTAAGCCCCAAACCCGACCTTTCCAAAAATGAAGGTGAATGCAACAAAACAATTTCCTCCCGTAAATAATTCATTCCTATAAATCAACGTTGCTTATAATATGATTACCGCAGGAACAATCATGTAATAGCCGTAGAAGTGAAGAAATGATATGAAAGTTGGGAAGCATTGATAAAGTTGAGAAAACACGCATAATTATTTTTTTATCATTATAAAATTGATACCTTTGCCGAGAGGCAAAAAACGTTAATTGTGAACTTTTATAGCATATTGTTAAATGTTTGCAATTGACAATTTCTTCGGTGATTATTAGCTTACCAACAAGACTTACCCTAATGGGTAGCGCAGCAATATTTCAATGCTGGTGCATCCAGACATACATCTGAGAGAACTTACATTACAAAAACAATGAAACATTTAGCTACGGAATGCTCCGGCATTCATTGCTTTTGTTTTATACCCGTTTAAAAAACCATTGAAACGAGTAAACGCGCGTTTTTAGTCATCGTAATCATTACACATCATAATCTGACGACCTATACGCCATCATCGGCAGTTCTTCTGCTTCGTTGATGCATGGGAGGTTTTTGGTGCTACTTTAGCACTATCTACGAATTATTACATAAATATTATTACTTTATTAATTGACCTGAAATTATTGCCATCAAACACTTTTGTGCAACACTTAAATAAAAATATACAGCAGTGAAACATGGTAAAGCATCGACGGTCAATGCGCTAATTGCCCTATAACCAGGTGTTTTGTGAAACAAATTTTTTTTAAACCGAAAACCGATTAAGTGTGATGAAGTTACCAATATTTACCCTGGTACTGCTGTGTACCCTTGCGTCTGTTTGCGCACAAAACAATTTAGCACCCGCTGATCTGGTAAATACGCATAAAAGAAAAGGTGAAACATTTAAAAATACAGAACTCTTTCAGCTATCCAGCCTGCAAAAAGATGCCAATAGTGAGCCGGAACGCCAATTGGATCAGTATGATTTGCTGCAATTGGAATCAAAAAATGTAAGAAATCTTTTACAGAAAGCGCCCACCGCTTTAACTTTCAAAGTGCCTACCACTGCTCATGGCGAAATCGAACTCGAGTTGGTGCAAGTCAACATCCTGAGTAGCGATTTTTCCGTGACCGAAAGTAGCGCTACGACCCCCACAGAAGTAGAACATGGTGTACATTACCGGGGTATTGTTAAAGGCGATCCGGCTTCACTGGCAGCTATCAGTATTTTTGAAGATGAAGTGATTGGGTTGATTAGTTCTTCCCCTACGGGCAATTTGGTCATTGGCAAAATCGATGAACCAGCCGCCGAGAAGCAGCATATTATCTATAATGACAATGCGGTCTTTGATCGGGAGACTTTTCTATGCGGTACGCAAGACGAAGGCATCTCTTATACTCCCGAAGACCTCTTGCCAAATGCTTCGCGCGACGGTGCAGGCTGTGTACGTATCTATTTTGAAGTCGATTACGACATCTATCAAAACAAAGGCGGCACGACTGCCGGCGTTACAACTTATGTAGAGGGTATTTTCAATCAGGTAGCGACGCTTTATGCCAATGATAACGTCAGTGTCGTCATTTCCGAGATTTATATATGGACGACGCCCAGCCCATACTCCGGCGGGAATAGTTCTCAATTACTCAATCAATTCCAGCAAACCCGTACCAGCTTTAATGGTGATCTGGGGCAATTGCTTTCTTACAAAGGCAGCGGTGGTATTGCCGTTTTGAATGGTTTATGTCATGGTTACAACGCTGCAAAGCTCAGTTTTAGTAGTATTGGCACATCCTATAGTACCGTTCCAACTTACTCATTCACAGTGATGGTGGTCACGCACGAGCTTGGCCACCTCTTAGGTTCTCATCATACCCACGCTTGCGTTTGGAATGGTAACAATACAGCCATTGACGGCTGCGCCGGGTTTACAGAAGGTGGATGCCCCAATCCGGGTGCCCCTTCGGTAGGTGGTACCATCATGTCTTATTGTCATATTTCCAATGTAGGTGTTAATTTCAATCAAGGTTTCGGGCCACAGCCCGGCAACGTGATTCGGAATAGAATAGCTGCTGCTAATTGCCTGCAAACTTGCGATAGCGGCGGAGGGAACGGCGGCGGAGGCAGCGGTGGCGGTTCTGGAGGTGGTGGCACTGGAGGCGGCGGCACTGGTGGAGGAGGCAATGGTGGCGGTAGCGGCGGCGGATCTGGAGGTGGAAGCGGCGGTGGTAATGGCGGTGGCGGCTCTAATCCTACTGGTTGTACTCAAAATACAGTCTATTTACGTTTGGTACTCGACAATTATGGCTCCGAAACAACTTGGCAACTCAAAAATGCTGCGGGCTCGGTGATCGAATCAGGTGGGCCTTACGCCAAAGGAACAGCGAATACACAAGTGCGCGACACTTTTTGTCTGGCTGATGGCTGCTATACGTTTGAGATATTAGACTCTTACGGTGATGGTATCTGCTGCGGCTATGGTAGTGGCGCATATTCCTTGACCAATGCCAGTGGTGGCTCTATCAAAACAGGCGGCAGTTTCGGATCAAGCGAAACGACCAATTTCTGTCTGCCCGACGGCAGCGGCGGCGGAAATGGTGGTGGCAACGGCAACGGTACTTGTATTGAAATTGACTTCAAAACCAGCACGCTTCACTCCTATGGCGGCGGACAAGACATCGGATCGTACACTTTGCTCAATAATGGCGCTGAATTAAAGATACAAAACAATGCCTGGAAGGCCATTCATATGAATTACAGCGTAACGCCCAATACGGTCGTGGAATTGGAATTCGGTTCTACCTTGCAAGGTGAAATACATGGCTTCGGCTTTGATAATGACGACAATATTTCTTCCAATCGTACCATCAAGCTCTACGGTAAGCAGCCCTGGGGTATTCAGACTTACAGCAATTATCCTGGCGGCAATATCTGGAAAAAATATATTATCCCCGTTGGACAACATTATACGGGGTCGTTCACACGCTTCTTCTTTATTGCTGATAATGATGTAGGGTATCGCAATGGCAATTCCTATTTCCGCAATGTGAAAATCTATGAAGGTAGCGTTTGTAGCAATCTCCCGGAAGAAGGGGGCAATAATTCGCTTCAAGTATCATCACAAAGCGAGTTTTTCACCCCAACGCTGAGCGTATTCCCCAATCCGGCAAGCGATAAAGTGAATATTAATTTCCCAAGCAAAGAGGATGGTGATGCAATCGTACAAATTTTCAATATGGTGGGTCAAAAAGTAAAGGAAATACCCATCGGTGTATATGAAGGCATCAATGATGAACAAATAGAAGTCGCCGATTTACCGGCAGGTACCTATCTGATTCGGATAGATACCAAAATGAATCAACTTGTCAGCAAGTTTAACGTAAGCCGATAATCACCCATTGGAGAGGGCTGCATCCAGTGATGTAGCTCTCCTTTTTTTATTCTTTTGGCAAGCTCGCCTGCTTTTTTCTTGCCCACTATCTAAGGTGTCATGCAAGCTGCCTTCAAGTTCAGCATGGCGTTTAAAATTACCGGATTACACACTTCTTGGGATAATGTCTTCTTCATAGCAGTTATATAGCACTTCACAGTAGCAAAAAACTACTTCATAGTAGCTCAGAACTACTTCATAGTAGTAAAAAGCGCTCGAACTACTTACAGTAGCAAAGCGCTGCGTAGTAGCTGGAACTTCACTAGCAAAGCTGCTGCAAAGTAGCTCAGAACTACTTCACAGTAGCAAAAGCGCTCTCAGTAGTCGGAACTACTTCATAGTAGCTCAAAACTACTTTACTATAGTTCGGAGGTTCTTTTGATGTGTTCATAGATCAGCAACAGGCCCATTCCCGCAAGAGGACGCAGGAATAATGCAAGCTCAAGTCATTCCAATAGACAAAATCGTCGGGTTCTTCGAGGTGATTAACCCAAACGTCCATCGCGCTTTACTTTCATTTTTTTCGCTTGCATCTTTGTAGCGTCATTAAAACCGAAATGTGATATGAAAAAAATAATCTTATTCGCAATGATGTTGCTGGGAGTAGCAGGTCTGTACGCGCAACGACCGGGTGGCGGCACACCGCTTACACCTGAGCAACGTACCGAAAATACTATAACTGCGCTGACCAAAACAGTGGAAGTGAGCGACGCACAAAAGACAGAATTGACAACTATTTTCAAGGAATTTTATCAAGCACAGTCTGAGAACCGCGGTAATTGGGACAAAATGAAAGAATTGGCAACTGCCAGAGATGAAAAAGTGAAAGCTTTATTGGCGGACGATACTAAGTACGAGGCTTATACGAAATTTATACAAGAGCAATCGCAGCGCCGACGCCCGGGTGGCGGTGGTGGCGGCAAACGCAAATAGATTGAGCTTTTAATATTTTGTGTGCATTTTTTAAAAGGGGCCAGATTCTTTGGAAACTGGCTTCTTCCAATCGAATTTAATAACCAAACCAGTAAAAGAAATGAAAACTAAATTAAAATTTATGCTGGCAATCGCCATTTTGAGCATTTTTACAACTATCATCCAGGCGCAACCCAGGATGCCTAAAGGCCCAGGACTCCCTCCTAAGATTGCCTTGACCGAAGAGCAAAAAACGCAAATTGATAAAATTAATGCCGATTTTCATGCGCAAATGCAGGCACTCAAAGCAGAACAGCCTTCAGAAGATAAAAAGGCAACCCTCGAAAAACTAAGAACGGAACAGAAAGCAGCAGTGGAAGCGGTTTTGACAGCTGAGCAAAAGCAGGAGTTAGAAAAAATCCACGCCGAACGCAAAGCAGCAAACGAAAAGCGCCTTGAGGACATGAAAGCTTTGCAGCAAGAATTGCGTACGTATCACGAGGAGAAGGTTTTACCTGTTTTGAAGGCGCAGCGCGCTAAATTAGAATCGAAGATTGCAGCAGAAGATCAGGAATTGATTGCAGAATTGCGCACCAAACAACCACAGCACCGAGCAAAAATGGAAGAAGGTCGTCGCTCATTTGAAGTTAGAAAAGGCCCACAGAGGATTTGATGATAAAAAAGCGGAGCGCCCTCGTCCGACGCGAGATGAAGAAAGTCATAACAAGGTAAAGGCCTTGGTGGATAAGTACGGTGCTGATATAGAGACTTTGTACTCAGAAATTGCAACCCAGGAAAAGCAGTGGCAGGCAGATCGTAAAGCGATTTTTGAAAAATATAATCCTAAAAAAGAAGGCACTAAAGCGCCTCATCAAAAGAAAGCCAGACCTGAGCGGACGAACGAAAGAGGCGATTTTCATAAAAAGCTGTCCTTCTTGCTCTTGAATCCCAACGCGGAAACGCCAGCTGAGACAAAGCAAATCGAAAGAAAAGTAAATACTTTCCCGAACCCGGCAAGTGAAAAGCAAAACCTGGAATTTGAAGTAATGCAAGCCGGCAAGGTTTTGGTGGAAATCATTGACCAGCAAGGCAATGTAGTGAAAACGGTGTTCAACGGTACTTTAGAAAAAGGCACAACGAAATTGGAAGTTTCATTGGAAAACTTGAAAAATAAATTCTATTTCTATCGAATCACAGACGCGGCGGGCGTAACAACCAAGCCGTTTATGACACATTAATATCGAAAGTGAGTCCACTTGTAAAAAATAGCACCATTAACAATGTCGCCCTGCATCTGCTGGTGTGGGGCATCCTTTTCGCTTTCCCGCTGCTGTTTTCGGGCGGCGATTTCCCAAAACCAAATATCTATTTGCGCACGGTATTGCCTTTGGTTTTTACGACATTCATATTTTATCTCAATTATTTTGTGCTGATTGAAAGGGTGTTGTTTAAAAATCAAATTGTACTCTTTATTTTCCTGAATCTTGGCTTGATCGCTTTGTGCATGTGGGGAGAAGATTGGGTGCGGGATATGATTCCAAGAAACAATCCATTGCCAAGGCCCCCGGCCAGAGGCCAAGTCAGCAGTGGCTTTCGGAGTTTTTATCATTTCCGAGCAGCGTTTTCGATGGCATTGACGGTGGCGGTAAGTGTGGCGATTCGTATCACGCAGCGTTGGTTGAAGTCAGAAGCAGAGCGCAAAGCCATGGAAACCGAGCAATTGAAATCGACTTTATCACATTTGCAATATCAAATTCAGCCGCATTTCTTTTTTAATTCGCTCAATAATATTTATTCGCTTGTAGATAGCGCCCCGGAAAAAGCCAAAGATTCAATCCATCGTTTGAGCAAACTCATGCGCTATACTTTGCACGACGCAACACCTGAGCAGGTGCATTTGTCAAGTGAAATTGCTTTTTTAAAAAATTACATCGATTTGATGCGCTTGCGCCTGACCGATAAAGTAGATGTACAATATGATTTCCCGGAGGATGCCGATCATACGCTGATCGCACCTTTATTATTTATACCGTTGGTAGAAAATGCTTTCAAACATGGCGTGAGCGCCAGCCAGGCGTCTTTTATCTTCATAAAAATGCGGATAGAAGGTAAGCGTCTGATTTTTTGGGTGGAGAACACGAACCTCCCCAAAGATGAACGCGATAAAGGCGGTTCTGGCATCGGAGTGGAAAATCTTCAAAAGCGCTTGCGCCTGCTCTACCCCAATAAACATGAGTTTCGGCAAGGGGTGCAGGATGGTATTTTCAGAGTAGATTTGGTGATTGATTTGAATGTTTAAATATGTAGTGATTTTATGATGTGGTAATGTGGTGGCGAAATTAAGTACTTGAACACAAATGAACATGAAAAAGATAAAATGTCTGATTGTAGATGATGAGCCGCTTGCTTTGGATGTGGTGGAAAATTACATCAATCGGACGCCTTTTCTGGAGTTGGTGGCGCGGTGCAGCAGTGCTTTTGAGGCAATGGAGCAATTAGGAAAACAGCAAGTTGATCTCTTGTTTTTGGATATTCAAATGCCGGATTTAACGGGCGTAGCTTTTTCAAGAACGCTTAAAAACGGTCCGAAAATCATTTTCACAACTGCATTTGAAGAGTACGCGCTGGAAGGTTTTAAAGTGGACGCCTTGGATTACCTGCTGAAACCCTTTAATTACGAGGAGTTTCTGAAAGCTGCGAACAAGGCCAAGGAGTGGTTTCAAATGGTAGAAGCCCAAAAAGAATCAGGGAAAAACGATTCCCATTTATTTGTCAAATCGGAGTACAAACTCATCAAGATCAATTTAGCGGAAGTACAGTATTTCGAGGGCTTGAAAGATTACATCAAGATACATTTAGCCGGGCAACCAAAGCCTATTATGACCCTCATGAGTCTGAAAGCATTGGAAGAAAAGCTTCCGAGCGACAAATTCATGCGGATACATCGCTCTTATATTGTCAATTTGGAAAAAATTGAATCCGTAGAGCGCAGTCGAATCGTAATTGATGATTTTGCAATGGTAGTAGCGGAGCAATACCGCGAAAAATTTCAGGAATATTTGTCAACGAAAAAAATTTGAACTTCTAACAAACGTATCACCGACTATCAATCGGAATACCTAATCCAAAAAGATGATGATACCGACGCTGAAAAACTTGAAATCCGCAGCTATTAGCTGCCTCCTGATGCTCCTCGGCGCTTTCGTTGCCCAAGGGCAAGGCTTTACACTCTCCGGAAAATTCCTGGATAAGGGCAATAACGAGCCACTTATTGGGGTCAATATTCAACTGATCAATCAGGCTGATACGACTCAAAAAGCGGGGCTTACAACAGATGTAGATGGCAGCTTCCAATTTGAGCGCCTGCGTCCTGGCAATTATAAATTGCTGGCTACTTATGTCGGCTACCAAAATTTTGAACTGCCTGTCGTAATGGCAAGAGCCAATCAAGAACTTGGCAATCTCTCGATGGAGCAAGCAGCGCTGCAATTGGAAGGCGTAACGGTAGAAGCTACGCAAATCCGGGCTCAACAAAAAGGTGATACGACCGAGTACAATGCCGGCGCGTTCAAAGTCAATCCTGACGCGGATGCCGAGCAATTGGTACGCAAAATGCCAGGTGTAACGGTCGAGAATGGGCAGGTGAAAGCCCAAGGTGAAGATGTGCGTCGAGTACTCGTGGACGGGCGAGAATTTTTTGGGGATGATGCAACATTAGCCTTGCGGAATCTTCCAGCGGAAGTTGTAGATCGTATTCAAGTATTCGACCGTATGAGCGATCAAGCACAGTTCACAGGCTTTAACGATGGGAATACCGAAAAAACGATCAATATTGTGACCCGAGGCGGCGGTCTTAAAAATGCACAATTTGGCAAGATTTATGCCGGTTATGGCACCGATGAGCGCTACACCGGCGGCGGAGGCATCAGTTTTTTCAATGGCGATAGCCGCATTTCTGTGATCGGGCTTTTTAATAATGTCAACCAACAAAATTTCTCCACCCAGGATTTATTGGGCGTTACCGGTGGTGGCGGCCGCGGTGGATTTGGTGGCGGCGGTGGCCGTGGTGGCTTCGGCGGCGATTCAGGAAACTTCTTAGTTGGTCAACAAAATGGTATCAATTCGACCAATTCGATTGGCTTGAATTACAGCGATAATTGGGGCAAAAAAGTAAAAGCCACCGGAAGTTATTTTTTCAATAATTCCAATAATGACAATGCTGCTACCTTATCGCGCATCTATTTTCTGGAGGAAAATGTGCGCCAGTTTTATGATGAAGACAATGAATCGGAGAGCCATAATTACAACCACCGCTTCAACGCGCGGATTGAATACAGTATTGATTCGACTAATTCGATCATCATTACACCTCGCCTGAATTTGCAGAATTATCGCTCAGCAAGCTTGGTCAATGGTCAGAATATGTACGATAATGGCACGTTGGTGAACCAAACCGCAAATGACACCGATTCCGAGCGGATGGGTTACAATTTTTCCAATAATATTCTGTATCGCCACCGTTTTGCGAAGGCCGGACGTACATTTTCGATTGGTTTTAACACCGATTTCAACAACAATGACGGCAACAGCAGCTTGTATTCTCTAAGTCGATTTTATAATAGCCAGGATTCGAGTTTGATCACCGATCAACGCACCAATACACTATCTGACGGCTATTCGCTTTCTTCCAATATCAATTATACCGAGCCAATCGGCAAGAAAAGTATTTTGCAATTTGAATATCGCCCTTCGATCAACAAAAATAGCTCGGAGCGCGAAACCAATGACTTTGAGGAAATTACGAATGGCTATAACGATTTGAATACGGCTTTGTCTAATCAATTTGATAATGAGGTGATTACGCAGCGAGGCGGCATGAGTTATCGCTGGCGCGATGAGAAATTCAACTTTTCTTTTGGTGCCAATTATCAAAACACACAATTATCGAGTGCGCAGTCATTCCCGTTGACGCTGGATATAGAAAAAACCTTTAATAATGTATTGCCCAATGCAATGTTTGAGTATCGCCCCAGCCGAAACCAGAGTTTGCGCGTATTCTATCGTACCTCAACCAATACGCCTTCGATTGGCCAGTTGCAAAATGTGATTGATAATTCTAATCCGTTGCAACTTTCAACGGGTAATCCTGATTTAAAGCAACAGTTTTCAAATACGGTATTTATTCGTTATAACCTGACCAATCCTACGCGCGCCCAAACTTTCTTTGGCTTTTTGAGTGGAAGCTACAATGCTAATTATATTGGTACCTCCACTTTGATTGCGTCGAAAGATACCGTTTTACAAGATGGCATCACTTTGTTCCGCGGTGCACAACTTTCACAACCCGTAAACTTAGGTGGGAATTACAGCATACGTTCCTTCTTTACTTATGGCGTGCCGATCAAATTGCTCAAGAGTAATTTGAATTTCAACGCCGGCTTTACCTATGGTCGCTCGCCAGGTTTGATTAATAATGTACAAAATGAATCACAAACATATAATGTTAACTCGGGTTTGGTAATAGGTAGCAACATCAGTCAGAGCCTGGATTTCACGATCTCTTATTCAGCAAATTATAATATTGTGGAAAATACTTTACAACCACAATTAAATAATAATTATTTCTATCAGCTTTCTTCTTTGAGATTCAACTGGTTACCCTGGCAAAAATTCGTAGTGAGCACCGATCTGACGCATTCGCTGTACACGGGTTTAGGCGATGATTTCAATCAGGATTTCATGTTGTGGAATGCCGCTTTAGCTTATAAATTCTTGAAAAACAATGCCGGAGAATTGCGCTTGAGTGTGTTCGACTTGCTGAAGCAAAACAACAGCATCAACCGCGTCGTCACCGAAACTTATGTGGAAGACAATATCAATAGGGTATTGACGCAATATTTCATGTTGACGTTTACGTACAACCTGCGCAATTTTGGTGGAAATGGAAATGCACAACGACACCAGCCTGGCATGAGTCCCTGGGGCGGACAAAGCCCTACGGGCAATTTCCCTCCAAGAGGCAATAACTAACAAAATAAGTATATATAAAGAGCTCTATGTCAAACCCATAGAGCTCTTTTTTAAGGAACACTCGCTTTGAATAAGATCGAAGCTTCTTCCGTTTGAATAGTATAACCGATGCCTGCCGGAACAAAAAAGATGTCGCCTTTCTTAAAACGATGTACTTCATTGACCAATACTTCACCTTCCAATACAATTAGGATCTCCGGCGCGGCTGCTTGCTGGCAATGATGCGAATGCTGCTGATCCACTTCGATTTTTCGCAATTCAAAATCAGGTGCAGGCGTTCGGTACACCGATTCCGTATCTGAAATGACTGCTCCGCTAAGGATTTGGGGATTCACGGGTTCAAAAACTAAACTCTTGAGCAATTCCGGCACATCCACGTGTTTATTGGTCAAACCGCCTCTAAAAACATTATCAGAATTGGACATCAATTCCACATTTACACCTTCCAAATAGGCATGAGGAATGCCTGCTCCTTGAAAGATGCCCTCACCAGGTTGCAAGTGTACCAGATTAAAAAAGTAAATTGAAAAAATGCCTCTATCAAAATGCCCATCTTGCGGCGGAAAGTCTTCAAAGGCGCGCTTCGCCCAATAATTGGGTGTGTTTTTATCAGGATTTTCAGCATTCAAGCGCTGTTGCAAAGGTTTTAGCATAGCATCCACCTCCACTTGAGGCATTTTCATTATATATTCGTATAGCTCATATATATTACTTTGATTAACTATTGATTGTAAAGGATAAAATTCAGGCACAGCACGAATAGCAACTTGCATTGCTTCCATCGACTTAAATCCATGCAGTAGCCAAAAATCGGTCAAAGCGACCATAATCTCAGGCTTGTGGTTATCGTCTTTATAATTTCGATGCGGTGCATTGAGCGGAATGCCTTCTTTGTTTTCACGCTGAAAGCCTTCCTCTGCTTGCTTTTTCGTAGGATGCGCCTGAATGGATAGCATTTTGGATACATCCAACACTTTAAATAAAAAAGGCAAACGATTTTGAAATTCTTGGGCGACACTTGTTCCCAGAATCGTTTCCGGAGCCTGACTAATCCAGGCATCCAAGGGTGTTTCGGTTCCATGCTCTTTTACAATAGACGGTGCAGAAGGATGCGCCCCCATCCAAAGCTCGGCGAAAGGCTGATTATTTTGATTATCAATATGTAACAAATTAGGAATATATTCATAGCCACCCCAATGATAATGTTGAATAGCACCTTTTAGTGGCATAATATTTGTTTTCATTTTTCAGATTTTTATTGGCGAAAATAGAAAGATCAGCCATACTGTGAGCAGCATTTTACAAAAGATTGCTTTTCCAAGCTAAATATTGCGGCAATTCTGATTTATTGCAAAATTTATTTCTTTTCAGAAGTAAAAAGTGACTTTTCGTTTTTTGTTCGTCAAAAGAATAACACAAAAATTACGACAAGGCAGGAAGTAGAAACACCAGTTTACAAAAACAAATTTAACATGACCGTCGTGGACACAACGATTGAATTCGGTGAGGCGATGCTGGAAAAATCGGAGCAAGGTTATTTTTTCATTCGCACAAATAATTTATTGACAAGGGTCAATGTAGCTGATATCCTGTGGGTCAATGCCGATGGCAACTATTGCTACATTCATACCCTCCAAAAGAAACATGCAGTGAAAATTTCAATGAAAAAACTTACCACGAAACTTTCTTGCAAATATTTCGTACAGATACACAAAAGCTATATCGTACAATTACAGTTTATAGAAATTGTTGATACGAAAGAAAATATTGTGAGAATTGGTGAAACAAACTTACCGTTAGGCCGTATATACAAAGAAAAATTACTGCCTTTTTTAGATATTATATAATTTACATAAAAGTTAAATAAAATATTTGGAGTTTTGCCAAGAATACCTTTAAATTTACACTTGTATTAGAAATAATGATTTTCATCAACCTCAATTAACCATTTGTCACTAATTTTGGAAAAAGTACTTCAAAAGTATATATTTTTGTCCTTCGTAGAGAAAAATTTTTTAGGTACTTAAGATTTAAGTAAGGGGGAACGGTTGTCAGGAAAAGCTCGCTTCGGCGAACACCTGGCAACTTTTTTTTTATCTTTGCTCACCGAATTTTTTTGTTCACATAATTTCTATCAAACGCACGGGGATTGCAGTGACCGATCCTTTGCAGATTATCGTGAACGCTCTGGAAACTATCCCCACTCCCGAAGTGTTGGAGTACTTGAAAAATTATATTGCTTCGGAAGAAGTGGAGAAAATTGTAGTGGGCGAGCCGATGCATTTGGATGATACGCCTGCACAGATAGCGCCGCAAGTGGAGGAATTCAAGGAAAAACTGAGGTCGCTTTTTCCAACGATAGAAATTGTCAGCCAGGATGAACGTTTTACGTCTCAGGATGCTAAAAAAATAATTTTGCAAAGCGGTATAAAGAAGAAAAAGCGCCGCGATAAAGCATTGATAGATAAAATAAGCGCCGTATTGATTTTGCAGGATTATCTTGGCCATAGAATTTAAAAGTATAAGAAAAACATGATTTTGCCGATTTATGCCTACGGTCAACCCGTATTGAAACAAGTAGCCAAGGATATTGAGCCCGATTACCCTAATTTACCCGAACTTATTGTTGATATGTGGGAAACCATGTATAATGCTAGTGGCGTCGGGTTGGCTGCGCCTCAGGTGGGGCTTTCTATTCGTTTGTTTGTAATCGATACCATCCAGATCAAGGATGAAGATAAAAAAGCAGAAGGCATCAAGCGGGTTTTTATCAATGCCCATAAAGTAGAAGAAAAAGGCGAACCCTGGGCTTACGAGGAAGGCTGCCTGAGCATACCGGAAGTACGCGGTGACGTGGATCGCCCGCCAACATTGCGTTTGCGCTGGCTGGATGAAAATTTTCAGACACAGGAAGAAACATTCATTGGCGTCAATGCACGTGTTATTCAGCACGAATACGATCACATTGACGGCGTTTTATTTGTAGAACATTTGAAACCAGTGAAGAAGCGCCTGGTGCGTCGCAAGCTCGAAGACATCCGCAAAGGCAAGGTAAAAGCCGAGTATAAATTAAAATTTATTGGTAAATAATTATGGTATTTCTTTAGCTGAAGTGCCCATTTGTTTCTTCAAATGGACAATGCGATCTCGCGGCATAACAAACTCGGTATATGCTGAATCATTCATGCGTAAAATGTATTTTTCATTTTCCCAAAAGGAATAATTATCGACATATTTCAGATTTACAATCACTTTGCGATTGATTCTAAAAAATTGATTTTCAGCAAGTTCTTTCTCTAATTCATTTAGTTTTTTTCTTACCTGAAAGATTCCTTTTGCAGTTGCTACATAATATTTTCGATGTGCTGTAAAGAACCATTGAATCTCATCGTATTCAATCCATTTCTCTCCTTTTTCATTGAAACACAATAAGTAATGCTTCTTATTTTGCACTAATTTTATATCGGTATAATAATTTGTTCTGTTCGATAAAGCTTTGAATAAAGTAATATTTAAAAGTGTATAACCGACCAATGTAATTGGTGTAAGATAAAGTAAATAAAGTTGCAGGCTATAAAAATATTCTGCAAAATAAATATCAGGATACCAGTTGGGGAAGTAAAAATACCAGTAGCGAACGCTTTGGGTAATAGGATTAAAAACAAAGAAAATGCCTAAAAATAAAGGCAAAAACATTGCTTCGTATTTCAATATCGCTTTGGTGGTAGGGATGGTTTTGTGGAGTTTAAAAATTTTAATAAACCATAACAAACTGTAAATCAAAATATAAAATGTAATTAATTCGATAGCAAAAATGTCCACAACTAAATGCCGAATAGCAAATGACCAATTAATCTTTTGATTATCACTCCAAAACGTTTGAGCAGGATTCGCCAGAGAATAAAGCGTATAAATCAAGACACTAATCCCAGTCGCCAGCACAATGGTAGAAGGTTTCCTCAACCACGAGAAGTCCAATTCAATGATTTCTTTTGAGTTGGTTGGCTTAGATTTCATAGCGTTACAGGTTTCAGGCATAGAAATCCCTGATTCGCGCAATGCAGCTTTTTCGCTGTTGCAGTCGGGTTTACATTTGTTTGAAAAAGAAAATCTTATGATCACTCGTCGCACGAAATTAACAATCTCCCTGATTTTACTCGTATTCTGGCTCCATATTTTGACAAGCCAAACCACCATTTTGCTGGTTGGTACGGTTCACGCTTTTGAAGACTCGACAAGCGCTGTGTTTGAGCCACTTCGGCAAAAATTAATTGCTTTCCAGCCAGATGTTATTTGCATCGAATCCATTCCAACCTGGGATACTTTAAGTTTGCAAGCGGTGCGCTCTAGCAGTATCGAAACAGCAAAGCAACTTCGGCAAGAAAAAGGCTGGCAGGCTCAAGATATTACAATATTTATTAAAGAATATCATGAAAAATTAAAATTGGATACCAATAACATGATATATCATTCTCAATTGGCGAATGCATTATATGCGAATCATGATTTCTGGAATGCTTATTATCATTGGTTTGTATTAAGTCAACAACTAAAGCAACATCCTGATTTACAATCTGATAAAGAATTAAACTCGACTTTTGCACTTTCCAAAATCCATGAACGCACTGCACTGTATCAGGCAAAAACAGAATATGGCCATATTATATTTCCAGTAGCTAAGGCATTAAATCATTTATATTTATATAATATTGATGAACGCTCGGACGACGCCGAATTTGCGAAAGAAGGCAAGAAATTAGCTTGGCGACTGGTTTTTAATTTCAAGGTTTTCAAACTGCTTAAAATGTATAAAAAAGAAAAGCGATTGATGACAGAAATGACTGGTAATGAAGTGATTGAATATATCAATTCTGCTGATTTTCGGCAGCGATTTCAAGAATTATTTGATGATGCGCCTGTAAAATATTCCAAATCAAAACGAACCAAATATTTAATTGCGCTTTGGGAAAAGCGTAATCAGGAAATGGCAAATCGCATTGCGCAAACGATTCAAAGCACTGACACTCAGAAGGTAATCGTGTTTTTTGGTGCAGCGCACGTTGAGCCTGTAAAACGCTATCTTGAAAAAATGAATAATTATAAAGTTATAACCCTCGGGCAATTATAAATATAATGTTATCGGTTATCTGTAGCAATTCCTAATAACCAATAACAAGATTATTTCCGCCCAAAATCAGCAGGAATTTCGCCCCATTTTTCGGTTTCCCATTTCAGGATTTTATTGGGATAAGTATTGCTTTGCAGCCATTTTTCAGCGCGTTCGATCAATTGCCAAACGATCTCGGTCTTGGCATTGCGCACCAGCGTGGTTTTGCATTTTTTCTCGCGTACCCATTTCATTGCATTGCGCGAATCGGTGTAAATCGGCGTATCCTTGCCTTCTTTTTTGAACATCGCCAAGGCATGAACGAGAGCTAAAAACTCTCCAATATTATTCGTCCCCAGATCAAATTTTTTATGAAAAAATTGAAATTTAGTCTTTGTATCTACACCTTGATACTCCATCACGCCGGGATTCCCGCTGCAAGCCGCGTCCACACTGATGCTATCCCAAACGATGTCTTTTTCCATGTCTTCACTCAACACGATTGGCGTACTTACTTTTCTGGTAATATTATCATCATAATCCCCATGAAATGCAGCTTCTGCCTCGGCTTTACTATTGAAAGCTTTATATTTCGCATTAGGATAACCTTTAATTTGTGCCTGACACGCCGCCCAGCTATTGTAAATGCCGGGCTCTGCGCCTTGCCAAACCACATAATATTTCTGCTTTTTTGCCATTTGATTTTTTTATAAGCTACAAACATCGGGCTTCTGTTGAATAAATCCCAATTATTTACCTTTAAGATAATGCTCAATCAAGCGAACAGTTGATTGCAAAAAAACTGCTAACTTAGCCTGAAAGGGTGTGCCGCATTTCCAAAATGTGGCACACTTTAAAATGTACGATCATTGCATGAAGAACGAAGCGCTGGCAAAGCTTTTCTATCGCGAAATCTGGAAAATTGCACAAAATGAAGCACTGCCCTTACTGGGTAAAGTGGAGGCCTTGTATCGTTTATTGCAAGTGCTATTTATGGAGGTTACCAAACAGGAACGCCTACAATTTTCAACGCTTTTTGCGCGGATTGCTTACGTTTCGCATCAGTATCATTTCGATAAAAAACTCCAGTTCTACATTCACACTTTTCGGCGACAAGCGGAGCATGTTTTGCAAAATAAAAATACGGATGAAAAAGTCTATGAACTGGGATTGAAGGTGATAGCCGAAACCATCGCTGCTTTATTTGAAACACCGGTTCTTGCTGATTTACAAGGGATTATTCCTGAAAATTGGGCAGTTCCTTTCCGTCCGGCGGAAGTTCGTGCCTTCCGTCCCAAGATTCGCGCGGTTGCTTTATCCGACGATTCTGAGCATAATCAATTGATTGCCAAAGTAGAAGATCAACCCGAAGCGACGATCCGAATTCAATATGGCTTACCGGAGCATAATGAGAATTTCGACCCGACCATAGCTGCGATTCGCAAGGTGTTTGGTTTTCCAATTACGCTGAATTTACTGGATGTGGAGATAGATACGGCAGGCATTTATCGCCCCAAAGCATTTGTCGTAGAGCCTGATTATCTCATGGATGTGTCGGCTGTAGCCGAATGTTTCCGCGAGACACAGCCAGAGCCGTTTTTACATTTGCTAAAGAAATTTTTGCCCTTTGACAGCAGCAAGCATTTGGCTTTAGGGAATATTGCCAATTTTTTTCTGGATGAATTGATGCACAAATCCGATTGGGCCTTCAAAGAACTCTTTCCTAAAGTGTTTCAAATCAATCCTTTATCATTTTCGCTTTTTGATAATACGGAAATTAGAGAAATCCAACAGACCAGCCAATTGCATTTTATCAATCTGAAAAATTGGTCAAACAGGATTTAGCCGAACAAAATATTGCTATTGAAAATTGCTTTCTCGAACCGACTTTTTACTCTGAAACCCACGGTTTGCAGGGGCGACTCGATATTTTTTACCAATCCGAAGATCAGTCCGCGATCATCGAGCTCAAAAGCGGCAAACCCTTCATGCCCAATGCTTACGGCATCAGTGGCAACCATTTCGCGCAAACTTTGCTCTATGATTTGTTGATTCAATCCACTTTTGGCAAGGGGCTTGATCCTGCAAGTTATATTCTTTATTCCGGGCAGGAAGAACGGCAATTGCGCTTCGCGCCGCGCGTGCGAAGCCAACAATATGAAGCTTTGCAGGTGCGCAATCATCTCGTGGCATTAGAATGGCTGCTGTTGCGCATCGGACAGGAAGGCGATTTGTTGGAACAAGGACAACGCTTGTTTGGACGCTTGCGTCCCTCGGCTTTTCCAAATGCGAAAGGCTTTACCCAAAAGGATTTGGCAGAATTTGAAGTCTTATGGCAAAATATGAACGAAGTCGAACGCAAGTATTTCACAGCATTTTCGGGCTTTATTGCAAGAGAACATCAATTAGCCAAAACGGGTGTGCAAGGTCTGGAATCGGTCAACGGGCAGGCTTCGCTTTGGTTGGATACTTTTGAGCGAAAACAGGAAAGCTTTAGTATTATTAGTCATTTACAAGTGCGACAAAATCAGGCGAATAAAGATGAACCGTTGATTGTTTTTGCGAAAACTGAATGGACGAATCCCTTAGCCAATTTCCGACAAGGGGACATTGCAGTGTTGTATCCTGAAGGCGATTCGCCATTGGCGCAGCAGATTTTTAAGTGCACGATTGTTGAGTTGAAGCCAGAAACCGTAACGGTTCGCTTGCGTTCACGGCAGTTTAATCTGGCGATTTTTGAGCAATTTGAATTTTGGAATCTCGAACCCGATTTGTTGGATAGTTCTTTCCTTTCGATGTATCGCGGTTTGTACGATTTTGCTAAAAGCACACCTGCCAAAAAAGCCTTGCTACTGGGGCAAATGGCGCCGAAATGGACGCAAACATTGGAATTACCTTATGATCCCGAATTGACCGAAGAACAACACCGCATCCTCTGCCGACTGCTAACTGCTACCGACTACTTTTTACTTTGGGGGCCGCCGGGCACCGGCAAAACCAGTGTAATGTTGCGGCATATTGTGCAATATTTACTAAATAATACCAATGAAAATATTTTATTATTAGCATACACCAATCGCGCGGTGGATGAAATGTGTGAAGCCCTTGAAAACATTGACGATTCCGTTAGAAATGAATATTTCAGAATCGGCTCACATTATGCAACAGATGAGCGCTTTCATACACAATTATTACAAACTAAAACCGAAAATATTACAACCCGTCAGGATTTAAAGCAAATTATTGAACGTCATCGTATTGTTATTGCAACCGTTGCTTCTATTGGCACGAAGCCGGAATTATTACAGCTTAAATCATTTGATACCGTCATTATTGATGAAGCTTCACAAGTCTTAGAGCCAATGTTGGCGGGACTTCTGCCGCAGTTCAAGCGCTTTATTTTGATTGGAGACCATAAACAATTACCTGCGGTGGTCGTGCAAGATTCCGAAGCCTCGGCGGTGCGCGATAAAGATTTACAAAATTTAGGCTTGAACAATCTCCGAAACTCTTTATTTGAAAGGCTTTTCAAACGCTGTCAGCAGCAAGACTGGCATTGGGCCTACGCGCAACTCAGCCATCAGGGGCGTATGCACCGCGACATCATGGAATTTCCAAATCGGTATTTTTATGATAATACATTAAAGATTTTACCCGATACAAGCCCTTCTTATTTACGTCAGGTGGAAAATATTACATTCCAACTAAATGGAACGAGCAATACATTAATTCATCAGCTTGCCCAACGTCGCGTACTTTTTTTGCCGACTGAGCCGGATAACTCTAATCCTACCCAAAAGACCAATCGCCACGAAGCGGAATTGATTGCAGATTTGATTTTGGCCTTTACATTAGCTGCAAGCAACAAGCAAGAAGCGACAAGTATTAAGATGCCAGATGCCAGAGACCAGATGCCAGACAACTCATTTCAACATATTTCAAAAAAACAGCAAGCAACAAGTGACAAGCAACAAGCAACAAGCGGCAAGGGACTTCCAAACATAGGCATCATTACACCCTATCGTGCTCAAATCGCGCAAATCCGTAGTGTATTGACCGAGAGAGACATAGATATAACAAATATAACAATAGATACCGTCGAACGCTACCAGGGCGGTGCGAGAGATATTATATTAATTTCATTATGCACCAATTCTATTACACAAATTACATCGCTCACTTCGCTCTCCGATGAAGGCATCGATCGCAAGCTCAATGTAGCGCTCACGCGCGCGCGGGAATATGTGGTGGTGTTGGGAAACCCTGAATTATTGAAGGGAAATGCAGTGTATCGGGCCTTAGTTACAACTTTTCAACGAATACTGTCCTTGCCGAGTAGTTGAAGTTAAAAGAAAAAAAAAACTTGAATTTCCAATCAATACCATCTCTGCATCACAATTTTTTTTAATTTTGACCGAAACGAAACCATTATGCACCGAGAGATACACGGCTGGCACAGCCCTTCGCTGAATAAGCACATGGAAATTGTGATGTACGGTCACTACGGCTTTTCTTTATTGTTGTTGCCGACAGCGGCAGCGGATTATCTGGAATACGAGCGTTTTCACCTGATCAATTCCATTAGCAAATATATTAATGAAGGAAAGGTGAAGGTCTTTTCGATCAATAGCATCAACAACGAAAGTTGGCTGAACAATCAGATGCACCCGCGCCACAAGGCGATTCGGCATCAGCAATTTAATGAATATGTCTTCAATGAAGTCGTGCCGTTTATAAAAAATATGACGAGTCAGGATACCTCGATTATCTTGAGTGGCGCGTCTTTGGGCGCTTTGCATTCGGCGAATTTATTCTTCAGAAGGCCCGATTTATTTGGTGGCGTGATCGCGATGAGCGGGAATTACGATTTGAGTACTTATACCAAAGGTTATCACGATCAAGACGTATATTTTAATTCTCCGATGCAATATTTACCTAATATGAGTGACGACTATTGGTTGTCGCATATGCGCAATAACAAGCGGATTCATATTCTGACCGGCTCCGGCAATTATGAAACACCTGAAGCTTCGCGCAATTTCTCTAATATATTGAACGCCAAAGGAATTCCGCACGAATTGGACGTATGGGGACATGATATGCCGCACGATTGGCCGACCTGGCGAGCGATGCTGCCTTATTATCTGGAAACGAGGTTTTAAATTTGGTGATGTAAAGATATAGTGATGTCGTGTGAGCGCACCATATCACTATATCACCACGTCACTACAGCACCCTAACACCTTCAATCTCTTCCCACATAGAAAGCAGTTGCATCTCTGCATCATAAATCGCATTGAAAGCGAAAGGCTTGCTTTGCATCAAATATTGGTAGATCACAAAATCGGTGGGTGGGGTCGGAATATTTGGAACGTTTTCAAAATCAACCCATTCGAGTGTGCCTTCATCAGAAAGCGGGGGCTCCCGAAACTCAATATCTGCCACATAAATATTGCTCTGCCAATTATAATCAATCGGTGAGGTTTCAATCAAAACACCGCCGTAGCGAAGTTTTTCGAGTTGAATGCCTGTTTCTTCATAAGCTTCACGCAATGCAGCACTATAAGGGTCTTCGTATGAATCTAATTTGCCACCAACGGGTAAATAATTCCCAACAAAGGGTGGTCGAATGCGCTTTAACAAAAGAAATTGCCGGTCGCAACGCAGCACCACCATTGCCGCCGAACGCTTATACCCTTTAGGAAAATTCATATTTTGAGCCTTTAGATTATTCGAAGTTTTCGGGAGACTTTAGACTATAGATGCTGTTGTCTTTTGGAAAAATGCAGCTATATCTTGTCTATAGTCCAAAATATCTGCTTATTGTAGGAAGTACACGAATCGAAAATTGTATTTTTGTATAAAGCTATCCCAAAACCATTTGTCACAAACATACTTAATTGCCAAATAAATGAACGCCAACAATAAATATATATGCATTCACGGACATTTTTATCAGCCGCCCCGCGAAAATGCCTGGCTCGAAGTGATCGAAATGCAAGACTCGGCTGCGCCTTTCCACGATTGGAACGAACGCATCAATTTTGAATGCTACGCACCCAATACTTCCGCAAGAATACTGGATGAAAAGCAATACATTATAGAAATTGTTAATAATTATTCTCGTATCAATTTTAATTTCACCCTACCCTCTTGTCCTGGCTGGAAATGGCTGACCCTGAAACATACGAAGCTATTCTGGAAGCTGATAAAATCAGTCAAACGAACTTCAGTGGCCACGGCTCGGCTATCGCACAAGCGCATAGCCACTTGATTTTGCCTTTGTGCAACCACCGTGATAAAGAAACCCAGATCATCTGGGGTATCCGTGATTTTGAATACCGCTTTGGGCGCGCTCCTGAAGGAATGTGGCTGGCTGAAACCGCTGTGGATACAGAGACTTTGGAGATTTTGGCTGAAAATAATATTCAATATACCATTCTTGCACCGCGTCAGGCCAAAGCTTTCCGCAAAATCGGTGCGAAGGATTGGACCAATATTTCCAACGAAAGTGTCGAGACACGCATTCCTTATCTTTGCAAACTGCCTTCCGGCAAAAGCATTGCTCTGTTTTTCTATCACGGCGGCGTGGCGCAAGGCGTTGCTTTTGAAGGACTTCTGAACAATGGAAAACAATTCGCACACCGTCTGGTCAATGCTTTTAGCAGCGACGACCGCGTACAATTAGTACATATCGCCACCGATGGCGAAAGCTACGGGCATCATCATCGCTACGGCGAAATGGCCTTGGCAGATTGCTTGAATTATATTGAAGAAAACGAGTTAGCAACGATCACCAACTACGCCGAGTTCCTTGAAAAATTTCCACCGGAATACGAAATCCAAATCCACGAAGACAGTTCCTGGAGCTGTGTACACGGCGTCGAACGCTGGCGATCCAATTGCGGATGCAATACTGGCGGGCATCCCAACTGGACACAAGCCTGGCGTGCGCCCTTGCGCGAAACACTCAACTGGTTGCGCGATCAAATCATCCCGATTTACGAACGTGAAGCAGGGAAATATGTCAAGGATATTTGGGCGGCACGCAATGATTATATCAGCGTTTTACTCAATCGTAATGACCGGACAGTCAATGAGTTTATCAAGAATCACGCGATTAAAGAGCTGGACGGAAGTGAAAAAACCTGGCTCATGCGTTTGATGGAAATGCAGCGCAATGCCATACTCATGTTCACCAGTTGCGGCTGGTTCTTTGATGAAATATCGGGCATCGAGACGAATCAGATTTTGCAGTACGCCAATCGAGCGATTTATTATGCCAGCCAAGTCGGCAATATTGACTTCCATCCTGAATTCATTAAAAAACTAGAAGCCGCGCCCAGCAATGTTTATCAAAACGGGGCGGTGAGTTACAAGCGCTACGTGATGCCTGCACGGGTGGACTTGATTCGAGTAGCGATGCACTATGCTGCGTCTTCGCTGTTCGCGGAGAGCCCCGAGGAATTAGAGCTTTTCAATTATATTGCGCAAAGTGAAGGTTTTGATCGATATGAAGCTGGTAATCAGCGTTTAAGCTTAGGCAGAACCACCGTAAAATCCAAAATTACCTATTCGGAAAAGCAATTCAGCTTTGCAGTGCTTTACCTTGGGCAATTGAATATCATTGGCAATATCTCGCTCGATATGGCGGCGGAAACCTTTGATAAAATGAAATCTGAGATTGTAGAAGCCTTCCGCTCTACCGATCTGGGCGCGGTTATTGGCGTGATGCAAACTTATTTCGGTTCTGAAAAATACACCGTGCAACATCTTTTCAAAGATGAAAAACGCAGGATTCTCCATGAAATCACGACCAACAGCTTGAAAGAAGTCGAAGCGGAATTCCGCGATATTTACTACGACAACTACCAGTTGATGACCATGATCACGCAAAGCGACATCCCCATACCCGACGCCTACCAAAGCGCCGTGCAGTTTGTGGTCAACCATGATCTTCACGAGTTTTTTGCAAATGGCAATTTCAATATCCGCGAACTCAAGCGCTTAGCCGAAGAACTCCTGCGCTGGGACGTGCAAATCACCAACGAACAATCCTTCAAGCTGGCGGCCAGCGAACGTATCTACCGCGAGTTGAAAAAACTCGAAACCGGCACTTCCACGCTCAAAGATGTAGAAAACCTGATACAAGTACTGGAAACGCTCGAATCCTTGCCAATGGCGCTCAACTCCTGGAAAAGTCAGAACATATTCTTCTCTATTCTCAAGGGTTATAAAGATAATGAATGGGTCTTCGCCAATAAAAACTGGGAAAACGCCTTTCTCAAACTCGGCGACCTGCTACGGGTGCGCACGAATGGCGGCGCGTAAAAAACAAGCGTAAAAGTATATTTTTCAAGAAATGAAGCTTTTTGCTACTATGGAGTAGTTCCGAGCTACTGTGAAGTAGCTTTTTGCTGCTATGAAGTAGTTAAAAGCTCATTAACAGTAGCAAAAAGGTAAAGTGCAGCAGTTTAGTGGTTCTTTTTAAGAGCATTGACATGGTCTAAAAAAACCGGACAGTAAAGTTCATTAACTTTACGGTATGGCAGGGCAAAAAACAAGGCGTAAATATGATGTGGCATACAAGCAGCAAGTGCTACAGATGCTGGAAGACGGACAGCCGGCATCAAAGATTGCCCAAAGTCTGGGCATCGGGGAGAGCTTAATCTATAGCTGGAAGCGACAGGCAAAAGAAGCGCTTGCTGGTGAAAATGCGAATGCATCCCTATGGGAGAAAAAAGAAGAGCCGGCGGAACTGCAAGCTGAGAATGAGCGCCTTCGGCGCAAAGTATGGGAATTGGAAGAGGCACAAACGATTTTGGCATAGCCATGCCTTCGGTATAAAAAAAGCTTTAAGCATTTTAAGCCAGGGGGTATGAAGCAAGTCTATGGACTGATAGAGCGGCTATCGGAGGAGTTTGCCGTGGATGGGGTGTGTGCTTTGTTGGAGGTAAGTCGAAGTTGCTACTACGATTTTCGAGCGCAGAAGACTTATCAGGCGGGGCAAAGGAAGCAAGAGCAAGCTGGGGCAGTAGCACAGGTGTTTTGGACACACAAGCGGCGCTATGGACAACGACGCATTGTGGCAGAGTTGCAGGCAAAAGGACTGAAAATCGGACGACATCGGGTACGTACTTTGATGCAAAGCCAGGAATTGCTTGCCATTCAGCCCAAAAGTTTTGAACAACTATTTTATCAACTTAACAAGCAAAATCTTTCTTAACTTTATGTACGCTCTGTCCGAATAAATCAGACTACCTCAACTATATTTTCGGAAGTGTATTGGTAATTACTTCAATTCCGCAATCGCTCTTTCCAGAATCGTATCCTTGCCTTTGAGGCGATCACTTTCGGTCATATCCACCTTGATGTCAGGCGGGATGCCCCCTTCGATGTTAAAGCCATCGGGTGTAAAGGATTGCGTCGAAGAATATCGCACAATCCAGCCGTTGGGCAGCTCACCGCTCACAGGTGTGCCGCCGCCGCCACCAGTCTGATCGCCAATGATTTTTACATTCGGAAAACTTTGCATAATAGCCACGAAGAAATTGGTCGCACTGTAACACATCCGATTGGTCAGAATGACGACGGGTTTGGTATATTGGCGTTCGCCTTTGGGTTCTATGTACACTTCGACAGGAGTACTGAATTCATTGTGTTCTGGGCCATTTTTCACAACAAAAGTATAGCCCAAACGTCGTTTGTCGGTGAAACGCGAAGCAAGCAACAAAGGAAGATTGCTGAATCCGCCGCCATTATCGCGCAGATCAATGATGATGCCTTTTGCATTTTGAAATCGAGCGATGACCAAATCAATTTGGCTTTCGCTTATCTGCGAGGCAAAGCTACCATAACGCACGTAGCCAATCGTGCTATCGATCACCGTGTGAACGAGCGCGCCGGTGTACCATTGTTGGTCTTTCCAATAATTGCGTTGCAGCAGGTCTTCGTCAAAATTAGGCGGATAACCAAGAAACCATTCCCAGTTGCGCGTGCGGTTGAAACCCGCGTCAAGATTGACGTGTCCATCGCGCAAGGTGTAAAGCATATCCGACATAATATTATACAAATCCAGAATCTTTGTATTGGCATTTACCTTAGGGCGATAGACGTTGTAAACGCTGTCCCAATTGATGTTTTTGTATTCAAAAAAGGAATAGCCTTCGTCCAGTTCTTTCCAAAGTGCTTCAAAGGTCGCCACTGGATCAGCGCTGGGATCATCCTCAAATAAAATCGCTTCACAGGAAGTGAATGTGATAGTAAATAAAAATATAATGATAATGTTTTTCATGATTGATATTTATATAATAGAGCGCTTTATTCACTGCTTATATTACAACTAGTAAATAAAATCCACCGTTATATTAAAATTTAAAATGCAAATTAAATTGCACCGATTGCATCGATTGCTTCACCGTATGCGGCTCAAAATCTGATTTGAAAAAATCCCAGTAATACAGCAAACCCAGGCGATTGCCATTCTTCAATGGATAAGCCAATTCGATATGCGATTTTATATTTTGCAAGATATTGAACGAGCCCAACTGCGCATCGTCCCAGCCTTGGAAACCTTCTTCATCGGGCGGTGCGACTTCCAAACCTGAATAATTTGGGCGAACCCCGTAAGTCAAGGCAGGTACAATGACTTGCCAGTTGATTAACCAATCCCGTTTCAAAAAACGAAATTGCCGTTCTACCATCGTTGAGGGCCCAACTGAAAAGAATAGATCATAAAAAAAATCAGAATTAATCAAGGATTGATGCTCCCGAAAGCTACCCCAGTTCGTGAGCGCCCCGCCCACGCGCCATTGCCAGCGAGCTTCGTCTTTACTGATGCGATGTAAATAGCTCCCATTTATTGTAAAGGTGTAATTTTGCGTTGTCCTGCCGCTGGCAGCCGAGGTCTCACCCAACCAAAACAAGCCATCCACACGATACAAGCCTTTAGGGCGACGCCACTCTCCAGCAGCCTGAAATGCACCTTGTGTTCCGTCGTATTGCAAAAGCGACATTGCCTCGTCGCGCACCGTTTGCAGGCCAAAGCCCCCGCCCAGCTTGAGGTGGAAGGTGCTTTTCAAGGCATCGTTCTCTTGCGCTTTGGTTGCAAAAACGCTCAGAAGTGAAATACTCCAAATCAAAAAACGATTCATCTGCGATTAGTTTTACAGCAAATTTATTGCTTCAATTCATTCAAAAAAGCAAGCTTTAACAAACTGAGTTTGACAGGTAATTTAGTAATTTGGCAAGATACCTGTAAGTACAAAAGTAGCATCATGCTTTCAAAGCTCATCACCCGTTGTATATTTTTAATTTTAATTGCGTCTTTTTATTGCAGTTGCCAGCGTCAACCTACGCCTTTACTGATCATTTCCATTCGCGGTACGTCGGCTTATTATTTGGACAGCTTGTTGGAAAACGGACAATTTTTTTCAGCGTATTTTACAAAGTTCTATAAAAACGCTCAAAAAGCAAGCTACTTAGAACCTATCGAAAACGCCCTTACAGCCGTTGCGGATGCGACTACTGAAACAGGTGCTTCGCCAGAAGTGCATGGAATATGGGGCAATGCAATGCTCGATGAACAAGGTAATCCCACAAGCGGCTTCGAATTGCCTTTAAAAATTCCTTCCATCTGGGAATGGGCACATACAAAAGGAAAACAAATTATCCGAATTGGCGCCCTCCGCATTCATGGTCAAAGCGACCAATCCAAAGGGATTCGTACCCTGGGGCAAGGAACAATGCTCACCCCAGGTGAAATATTCCAACTAAAAATAGACACTCTTTCCAGGCAAAACCATGCAGGCTTTCTGCCTTTGCAAAACGTTGCCAGCGGGCATGACTCGTTGAAGTTTTATCTACCTGATTATCAAGGCGACAGCTTGTTTTTTGCTTTTCTTGCAGATACAAGTGCAGATGGAAAATCGGATTTTCAAGGCATTATCTTGGACACCGATCAGAATCCTGCCAATGGCTATAGCCGGTTTGTCAATTTCGAAAACTGGACACCCATTTCTTTTCAAACAGAAAACGGAGAACATTGCCGAACAGCATTGCGCATCATCAAAAAATCTCAGGATAGGATTGAGCTTTATCTTCGGCCTATTTTTAAAAACAGCGGCTATCCCTCTGCGTTTGTGCAAGAAATTAATCAATCGCTTGGCGCGACACCAGGCTGGGCGAATTGGGGATTTTTTCAAGCAGGAAAACTTTCAGAAGCTATTGTTCTGGAAGAAATTGATTTGGAACGCTCCTTTCTTTTGGAAGTGGCAGCATATTGTCGCCGACAAATCCCCTGTGATGCTTTGTTTTTGGATTATCCATTGATTGACCGAGTGGGGCATGGTTTTTACCACGACGCTTCTGCGGGATGTAATGATCAACCTTCAAGCGCTTTTTTGCAAGCTTACCAGCAAATGGATCGAGATATTAGCAATTTGACACAGGACAGGCGTTGGAATTATCTCATTTATTCAGCACATGGCTTCGCTGCTGTTTGTGAAATGGTTTCCTTGCCCAACTTGTTGGGAGTAAATGAAAATATAAACATCATCGCTAATAAAACTTCTGCTCGTATTTTTTTTAAAAAGAATACCATTAATCAGGATAGCTTATTGCAAGATTGGAACAATCGCTTACGACCTTGGACGGATACGGTTTTCGTGAAAAATAATTACATAGTATTAATGGCTCGTCCAGGTATGATGTTCACTCAGCAAGCTTTTGAAAATAATACTTTGACCGCTCCTCCTCTTTTCCGTGGGGAACACGGCTATCTGCCTCGACAACTCAAGGATAAAGGTGTGTTGTTTTATGCTGGAAATGAAAAATTATCATTAGATCAAAAAGTAATTCCTGCAGAGGATATTGGCAAAATTATTCTACAATTGCTCTCTAATTAAGCGGATTTACAATATTCTCCATCTTTGGTTCACCAATAAAAATGACTTGCCCTTTTATCTTGCCTTGCTCTTGAATTTCTATGCCTTCCCAGCGGTCGCCGCAGGCATTGTGAAGGCGAGCATTTTCGTCGAGGATAAGCGTGCCACCAGGTTTTACGGTGATTTTGGCGTAAGCCGGCAAAGAAACACGACAATTGATTTTCAGGCTACCGCCCGATTCGATGGTCAGATGCCCTTCCAGGTCTTTAGCCCCGCGCCATTCAACGGTATCTCGGATAAAAATATGCGCTTCATCGTGCAGGGTACACCAATTGGGTTGCAAAAAATTGCGTTGCGGCGAATGTTCTTGTGCCATGCGGTATTGAATCTTGCCGATTTGACAAGGTGTCCAGGCGTTTTGATAAGCATTATAATCCATTAAATTATTCGAGGCGGCAGTGTCGCAAGGCGGTTCAGAAGTTTGCACCCAACAATTTTGCGGATGCTGAGGCGTATCGTCACAACCATCGTTGTACGCCCAGGTATGCGCCAATCCAAAGATATGACCAATTTCATGATTAAAAATGCCGCGATAGTTATCTGGAGGCCGCCATTTTCAAACATTCCTGCGGCTTTTACCGCATTGCCTAAAGCTACGCCGACACCATAAGTGCCGTAGGTTTCTGATTTTACACTATCGGGATGGTGCGGCATAATAAAGATATTGAGCACCGTGTCAACTTGAGCGCCATATTTTTCAAATACGTTGCGATTGCTGATATTGGCATTCCTACCTTTATGAATATGATAGGCGATTTTATCATCAAAATGAAAATAAATACCAATATCGTCGGGAGCGCTGGAACGAGGTGTAAGCACAAAACGGTACTGCGTAGGCAAAGTCGGCGTATCGTTGTCATGCGGCAAAAACATTTTCTGGTTGCTTGACAAACTTCCATTGATGGAACGCAGCAAACCGTAGGTGAAGTCAATCGCTTGTTGTCCCGTATAATTTTTACTACTGTCCGATGAATTCATCCAATGGAAGTTCACGCGCACGTACTTGATGGGCGTATGCTCAAGATGAGCAGTATCAGGAGCATAAGCCAAGGGATCATAGCAACTACCCTGCAAAAAACTGCGGGAAGAACTTTTTTCTATTTGGGGACCGGGTTGTAACTGAATATCTTCTTTCGTCAAAAACCAAGTTCGGAGTTTGGATGTACACGAAGTCAATACAATGAGTGCAAATACGGTTGGGATTATGTATTTCATACAACAAAAATAAGAATTCTCCCTCAAATCAAGCCTTAAACCCAGGTCAAACGCATTAAAATAAGAGCATAAAGCGACAGGATAGAACACGGATTTATGCGGATTTTTTATTCTTTTATCTGTGCGGATGTTCCGTTTCGCCATAAGGCGAAATTGAACCACGGATATCCATACTCCTAATGCCTAAGCTATTATAAATCAGTCTTAATCCGTCGCATCAGCGTGCATCAGCGTTCTATCATGCTTAATTTAGAATGTCTTTTTATGCCTTTACCCTGACCTTGAACCTCGATCCACATTCCTGAAAAAATAGGCTTACCAGTCGCCCCCTGCACCACCACCGCCAGAAAATCCTCCACCAAAACCACCGAATCCGCCGCCGCCGCCACCAGACCAACCACCACCGCCACTTCCACCGCCACCGATAGGTGGAATAAATATCCAGCCACCACCTCTGTTGCGATGGCGAGGCTCATCATAACGGCCGCCGTGCCAATAACCACCATCGTCGTCATCGTCATCATTTTTGTTTGAGCGAATAGCTGCAATTAAAATGAAAAGAAAAAATCCAACGATAACCGCCAATATTAGCAATCCGATCACCAAATCAGCAGTACTACCACCTTCTTCATCTTCCGCTGAATACTCGCCACTGGCATAAGAAATAATAGCATTTGTTGCACGATCAAAACCAGCATAATATTGCTCTTCGCGAAAAGCAGGTTTAATAATATTTTCAATAATCCGTTTCGCAATAGCGTCCGGCAGAAAGCCTTCAGCGCCATAACCTGTGATGAATCTGATTTTTCGATCTTCTAAGGCAATGTAAATCAGCACACCATTATTTTTGTCTTGCTGACCAATATTCCAGGTGTTGTAAATGCGTAAAGCATAGTCAAAATCATCATCTCCTTCTAACGTTCGCTCCGTCACGATGGCAATTTGCGTAGAAGTAGAGTCATTGTATGCTACTAGTTTACGTTCCAAAGCATCCACTTCTGATGCACTCAGCATACGAGCAAAGTCATTGACCAGGCGCGGCGGATTGGGCTTGGGCGGAATTTCTTTAGCTGCAATTGGCAAGGTCAGCAAAAGCAGCATTCCGGCTAATATGTATCTTGAAAATCTCAATTTATTAAATGTCTTTTGAATATGAAATTTCGTCCGACAACTCATTCTTGTCATCGCTTTGATATGGGAAATATGCTTTTAGCTTATCGCCTACTTGCTCTATCGCCTTGCAAAGCCCTTCGGCAAAAGCGCCTTCTCGGAAATGCTGCTGCATCAAATCTCGCTCCGCCTGCCAGAAATCATCGCCCACCTGCTCATGGATACCCTGGTCGCCAATAATAGCAAATTGATGATGCTCCGGCGCAATAAAAATCAGCACGCCATTCCGCGCCTTTGTTTTATGCATTTCCAGCTTGGCAAAGGTGTGTCTGGCCTCGGTCACGGCATCTTTTTCCAGCTTTTTTTCCAAATGCACTCGTATCTCCCCAGAGGTATTGCGTTCGGCTTCTTGAATAGCAGCAATGATGCGTGCTTCGTCTTCTTTATTAAAAAATGCGAGCATTTTCTGGTGTGATGGTGTTTTGGTGTTACTGTGTGATGGTGTTTTGGTTCTTAAATTCTAATAATATAGATGTTTAATTACCATAACACCATCGCACTAAAACACTATAACAGAATTTATTCAAAATTAACTTCCGGCGCGTTTTGTGCCCCTTCTTCTGCCTGGAACTGTGCCTTTTGGCTAAAGCCAAACATTCCAGCGTACAAATTGCCGGGGAAGCGACGCACTTTTTTGTTGTAATTGGTCACAACGTTATTATAGTTATCCCGTTCAACCTTGATGCGATTCTCCGTACCTTCCAGTTGTGCCTGCAGCTCCAAAAAGTTTTGATTCGCCTTTAATTCCGGGTATTGTTCTACTGTCACGAGCAACCTGCCCAAAGATTGGGAAACCCCGGCCTGCGCATCCTGGAAAGCTTTTAATTGCTCTGGTGTAGCATTTGCAGGGTCAATGTTGATACTCGTTGCTTTAGCACGAGCCTCTATCACTTTCGTGAGCGTTTCCTGCTCAAAATTGGCGTAGCCTTTTACGGTATTTACCAGATTAGGAATCAAGTCAGAACGACGCTGATAGGCGCTTTGCACCTTGCCCCAGGCGTTTTCTACATCTTCTTCCATGTCAACGAAGCCATTGTAAGTGCTGCAGCCGCTTACAAAAACGATCAGACCAAATGCGATTAAAATCAAAGCTGTGATTAATGGTCTCATGAATTTACAAGTTTTGTTTTGATTATGTAAAGGAAAATATCGTCCATTCGGTTGAATGAATTATGCTTCTTTCGAAGAATAGAATGTTTTTGACGACGAGTGTTCATCCTTATGGATTTTATTGTCTCAAAAACAAGTCTAATAACTCCCTTGCTCCTTTTGAACTGGAAAGCTTACCTTCCAATACCTGTTTTTCAATATCTTTCAGGTGCGCTTTTACAGATTTGTCACTATAAAATTGCGCTCGCAGCAAGATCAGAATGGTTTCGTGCAACCAATGCCTGGACTGCTCCTGCCGATTATGCTCAAAATAGCCATTTTCGAGGGTAAATTTCTGAAAATCTTTGATCATTTGCCAAATTTCGGCAATACCTTCATTATTACTAGCCGAACAAGTCAATACCGAGGGTATCCAGCCGCTGGCTTTAATTGGAAAAAGATGCAAAGCATTCCGATATTCTTGTTGGGTACGTTTGGCCAAAGCAAGGCGCTCACCGTCGGCTTTGTTGACCGCCAGAATGTCCGCCATTTCTACGATGCCGCGTTTGATGCCTTGCAATTCATCACCTGCGCCAGGCAACAGCAATAGCAAAAAACAATCCACCATAGAATGCACGGCCGTTTCAGATTGCCCTACGCCAACCGTTTCTACAATAATCGTATCAAATCCTGCCGCTTCACAAAGTAAAATTGCTTCACGAGTTTTGTGCGCTACGCCGCCCAGGGAATCGCCTGCTGCAGAAGGCCGGATGAAAGCGTTTTCGTTTGAGGCCAGCTTTGCCATACGTGTTTTATCACCTAAAATACTGCCTTTGCTTATCTGACTTGTTGGATCAATTGCTAATACTGCCAAACGATGTCCTTTTTCAATAAGATGCGTTCCAAATGCCTCAATAAAAGTACTTTTTCCAACCCCCGGTGAGCCTGTGATGCCAATACGAATAGACGAAGTACGCCTTGCCAGACAAGCTTCCACAATGTCCTGTGCCAAAATTCGATGCTCTGGGCGGGTGCTCTCAATCAAAGTGATCGCCTGACTCAAGATAATTCGATCGCCTGCGAGAATACCTTCTATATAAGCTTCTACGCTGCGCAAGTTTCGATATTGCTTCGGCAAATCGGGATTAATGCTTTTATCTGATAATGGTTTCAATTTATTGGTTTCAAGTTTGGAGGTTTGGAAGTTCGAGGTTTTGTTTTTTAATCAAAACAGTTATCTTTTTTCACTAAATCGTGATTAGTTTCTGGTCTTTAAGTTTCATTAAGGATAGTTAAAGTTATCAAGGCAAATAAATTAAAAATTTAACACTTTAAAGTTGTACCTGATTTACAGCATTTTATATCCAAAAGTAAAATTAACAAATCAGCAGCGAATTTCCGCCAGGAGGTTAAACTTTCCTAATTCACCTCTGAGTGCAATTTGCCCTATTGCACAGCTAACATTTTTGTCCCTTCTTTGTGCCATAACCAATGAACACAATCATTTTCACCTTGAATCCCTGTACATACCCAAAACAATTTGAAACAATCTACATGACTTTTACAAACTCCCAAAACGTGTCGAAACCCAGTGCCAGATGAAAACTTTTTTACACGCGAGGTGACATCTTCCATGAGGGTGTCACCTCTGTTTTTTCCATGAACGCATAAGCTCCATCGGTGGCAGGTGCAATTTTTAAAATGGTAAAACGGTGATTATTATACGCTCTTGCTGCGTCCTGCCCCGGTGGTTTTTGTTTAGGCGTTGGAGGTTTAGCAGAATTTCAGGTTTTTTTATTTAAAGATGTATATTTTTATATACAATTGTTCATTTTTATAGGGAAAGCTGCCAAGTTTTATATGCTAAAAGCTGTTTTATATGTAAAAGATGCCATCTTACAATTATAAGATGGTATCTTTTTTTCTATAAGGTGTCAAATAATTAAAATAAGTAGCCAGCTAATTAAAATAAGTTGGCAGATTATAATTATACGTTGACGATTTACAATAATAAACCAATATATTACAATAATAAATTGGCAGCTAATACATCAAAGGTGACCTATTTTAATAAAAAGACGACAGCTTTGTCTTATTCTTTCGCTAATATCGCTTTTAAGTCGGCGGGTGAGTAGTTGATGGACTTGAGTGTTTTGTGATCGTCCTTGCGATACACGAGATACACCTCGCCCTCCTGATGGATATAGCAATCAAAGCCCTTGGTTTCTTCATAATGGCGCACGGTGGCTTCGGCTTCTTCCAGGCTATGGCAGGTTTTGCTCATATTGGAGCGCTGCACTTCGTCGAATAAGGCTTTGAATTTTTCGCCCAAACCAAATTCCAGCACCGCGCCGATGAGTACATATTGCATATCGCAAAGCGCGTCGGCTACTTCCACCATATCTTTATCTTTAATGGCTTCCTGCAATTCTTCCAGCTCCTCTGCGAGCAAGGCCACGCGGAGTCGGCAGCGTTCTTCGGAGGGAATGGTCGGGTGGGGGAGGATCGGGTGGCGGAAGGTGCGGTGAAACTCGGCTACCTGATTGAGTGCGTCTAATTGTTCCATTTTATTCATGTGGTGGTTGTGGTGATTTTGTGAATTGGTGACGTATTGCTTTTATGATTCGATGACTTTGTGATTTGTTTTGGCAAATTTAGAAAAATGACCCACAGAAAAAAGGATGCAGACCACTAAAACGTGTTTTCGTTAAATGGGATTGATTTTTAAAAATTTATTGGTTTTTTGAAAAAAATCGCATTTTACGCCTAAGTTTGCAACTTATTTTAAGGAAAAATCACTTTTCCGCTTGTGGTACAGGTTTTTTAAATCAAAATCAGAACTCAACGCGAGGTGACAAACAGATACTTCGACCTTATTGACCAGACATTCTACTTTCCGCAGGAAGGTTTTGACATCGAGGATGGATATTTAGTTTTCAATGATATTCCGGTGATCCATCTTATCCGAAAATACGGCACACCACTGAAATTAACGTATCTTCCCAAGATCGGTTTGCAGATTAAAAAAGCGCGCAATTTGTTTACCCGCGCCATGAAATCGATGGGCTATCACGGGCAGTACCATTATTGCTATTGTACCAAAAGTAGTCATTTCAGCTATGTGCTTAATGAGGTGCTCGATCACGATGCCAATATCGAAACGTCTTCGGCATTCGATATTGATTTATTGCGCCGCTTGTACGCCAAAGGCAAAGTGGACAAGAAAGATACGATCATCATTTGCAATGGCTTCAAGCCTGTCAATTATATGGAACGTATCATCGCATTGGCGAATGATGGTTTCAATGTGATTCCGGTGATTGATAATAAAGATGAGATTGATTATTATGACCAGCATGGGAAAGGCCCTATTAACGTGGGTATTCGCGTAGCGACCGAAGAAGAGCCAAATTTTGAGTTTTATACCTCGCGTCTGGGCATTCGCAATGCAGAGGTCATGACTTTTTACAAAGAAAAAATCGCGGATAACGAGAAGTTTCATTTGCGAATGCTGCACTTCTTTGTGGATACGGGCATAAGGGACACGCTCTACTACTGGGGAGAGTTGCGTAAGGCGATCAAACTCTATTGTGAGCTCAAGCGCCTGAGTCCTGATTTGCACGCGATTAATATCGGCGGCGGTATGCCCATTCGCAACTCCTTAGGTTTTGAATTTGACTACAAATACATGATACGTGAGATCGTACGCTTGATACTTGACACCTGCGAGGAAGAAGATGTGCCCGAACCAGATATTTTCACCGAATTTGGAAAGTACACCGTGGGCGAAAGCGGCGCAACGATTTTCTCGGTGCTGGCGCAAAAGCAACAGAACGATTCGGAGGTTTGGTACATGATCGATAATTCTTTGATGACGACTTTGCCTGATGCCTGGGGCATTGGAGAGCGCTTTGTGCTATTGCCCATCAACAAGTGGAATAATGAATATCGCAGAGTAAACATTGGTGGTTTGAGTTGCGACAATTCCGATTATTACAATTCCGAAGTGCATCAAAGCCAAGTCTATTTGCCTGCCATCGCGCCCGATGACCCGGAGCCATTGTATTTGGGCTTTTTCCATACCGGCGCTTATCAGGATTCCATCAGCGGCTATGGCGGCATCAAACATTGTCTGATTCCTTCACCCAAGCACGTTATTGTTGACAAAGATGCCAAGGGCAATATGGTGGATGTGCTTTACCAGGAGGAACAATCGGCGGAGTCGATGTTACATATTCTGGGGTATTGAGACTGTGAGATGTGGGGACTGAGGGGAACTTGGGGACAAGGTGATGGGAGGGATGAGCAAGCAGGTGATTTTTATAAAAACTTGAAACCTGAAACTTTATAGTTTTGCACGAGACTTGCTACTTTCGGGGACACAACTAAAACTGCACCCTCCATGGCACTCAAAAAAACAAGCGCTAAGACCAACGTAGTACAACCTAAAACCGATGTGGTAAAAGCAGAAGACCCGATCAAGGATATTCCTATTCCTTCCCCAACGCTGCCGAGCATGGTCAATACCATCGCCCTTTCGACAGATATGAACACCATCTACCTGATTGAGGCGGGTAGAGTGATTCCGTACTCGCTTTATTCAATCGGGGGCGTACTCATTGGGTTGATCGGTAATCAACTGACCGTTGTTTCAGCGATAGAGCCGATGCCAGATTCAGGCACCAAAACAGAATCCGCGCGTGCTGCGGTTATTCCGGTGGTCAAGTCGCTCAAAGTTTCTGTGGATAAGGGGCAATGGACGATCCTATTCCTGCCTAAATTTAATCGTATTTCCATTATGGGCGCTACAGATATTGACAGTAGCATCCGGGAAAACACCGATCAGCAGTTGGAAGGTTATTTATTTGATTTGCGCGAAGGCTATGTCAACATTCGTCGCAGTGGTAACTCTTTGATCGCGGTATCGGTATCGATGAAGGCTTAATTTAATTGTTTGCTGCTCTTAGATTTGCCTGAATTACTTGCGTGATTCTCTTTCTATTGATCTTGCTTTCTACCCAAAGCAATAGGAGTTCATCCAATCCTAAAGCAATAGGAATATTATTGTTTTTCAGATTTATTAAATATTCTTTCAGCTGTAGCAATGATCTTCTATCATCGATAGCAATACCGTTGTGCTGTCTTTTTATAAATTTTAAAATAGCGGTATAAAATTCTGACGATTCTGATATTTTTTGAAAAAATCGAGTCGTGTTTCTTAAACAAGTTTCAATCTCTTCAAAGTGCTTCGATTCAAAAGTCGCTACGAGATGTAATATTCTGACTGCGTTTTGAATGTCTTGACGCACAGGGTGTTTAGTTCGGTTTATAATTTTTTCAGCCCAATCTTTACACAGTTCAAATTCTTCCGCTATCAGCAATAAAAAAGACACATTAAAAATAATAACCATTTCACTTCCATGCCCAATATCATATTGGCTCAGCCCTTTTTCAATTTTTTTTACAATCCCGTCAATATCTTTAAAATCGCCTGTATTGATATAATACATCAAGCGATAAGTGGTCATTTTTTGAAAAAGTATTTTTTGATCGTGTAAACTGGTCGGCCGCTCTTGTTCTAATTTCGCAAGTAATTTCGGAATTTGCGGAAGCTTATCATAATCTGCAAAAGTGGCGTGCAAAAGATTGGAAACATCCAGAATATAGCGATAAAACTCTTCCTCTTTATACTTGGGCGTCGAATCCCAGCAAGCAACTATTTTGGAATAATAGAGATAAACCTGATCGGGATTGTCCAGCAATTGATAAAGCAGCGCCATACATTGGAAATACCTTAGCTCGCCTTGTAGTGTTTTGGGCATTTCCTTGGTTTCGGATTCTACCAAATGATGAAATCTTTTTTTCAAATCTTCTTTCTGACGATCCTCCAAACGCCGAGGATTTCTGCGTATTTCGATCAATAAATCATCATGCCAATCCAAATAAGTCAATTCCGCTTCTAATTTCTGCAAATTGTTCTTTTTCTCTAAAATCAGCTGCGATAATTGCACTTCATAGCCTTTACGCTTGGTATCCTTTAGCAAACGTCGATGTTCTTTATTCAATTCTAATACGGAGAGTTGGTCACCCAATTCATAAGCCAGGCTTTTAGCTACCGTCAAGCGCTCTTCGCTTTGCTCGTACAAGCCACGCTCGTAAAGATATTTGGCGTCAAGCATCAGTTCCTTGATGCGGGCGGCGTGGGAATTGGCGCTGCGATAGTCGCGCATACTGCGCAGGATGGCTTCGTAGAGGTAGTTCTTGTCGGTAGCGAGGTTTTTGGGGAAATGCTTTTTTAGTTTTTTTTCGTCATAAATCTCCATCTCATTGATGGCGCGAAACAACTCCAGGTATCGGGCGCTGGTGCGTCCGCTCTTTTGTGCGTCGAGTGTAAAATAGCGTTTTTCCGATTTGGACATCGCCTGTATGAGCTGAAAAAGATCTGTTTTACTCTTCATCTTATTGTGCCGTTTATCCGCGAAATGATCATTTCGTAGTTCAAATCGACCGTTTACCAGTCTAAAAATACCGATCCCTTGTTAAAGTTTCATTTTTTTTGACAAAATGCAATTTTTTTTCAAAGCTTAGAAACCTAAAGTTTTATAAATTTTTTCAAAAATAAAAGCTTTCCGGCTTTAAAATTATTTATTTTAATTAATTGATATTCAAGTTTTTAAAGACAAGTTAAAGCCTCAAGCCTTAAACCTCAAGTCTCTATTCTACATTTTAGAAACCTAAACTTGCCCATTTGCATGGTTTTGTACCAGCAAAAACAGGGAATATATTTGTATTGTAATCGGAAGGGTTACATGGTGTAAAGAAAAAGTTTTTGAAATGAGAAGGTTGAGATATGAAATGAGAAGGAAATGAAGAGGAAGGTAATTTTCATATTTCACATCTCAAATTTCAAATTTGACAAAGGATCTGGTTTATTTCTCAATCTATCTGTCCTTAAATTCCAAGACTCACTTAGCTTGATTGGACGGTAGGCGAAAAGATGACTGCCGTCCGATCTATTTTTGAAAGCGGATAGAGAGAATACACGCGGGCAAGAGTGCCCAACATACTATGATAAAACGATTTTGTTCATAGGGCAATTCGGAAGCCCTGACGCATTTGCTGCGCAGGGCATTTTTCTCCGAGTTCTTTGAAAAAGATACGCAGATAGCCTGTGGCTCCGGCAATGATTGATTCCAAAATACAGGCTATCCCTGATGGGGCAAGGCAAAAAGTATTCCGGTTTTTCTTGTGAAAAACGCTTTACAATCCTTGATTATCGCCTATTTCAAAAGATTTTATGACAGATTTTTCTGTTTCTTTTGCCTGTTCCCATCTTTTTTGAAAGTATATCACTTGTGGCAAAAGCGCTGCAAGTGCCAAAATATAGGGTGTTTTATTTTTCAGAAGGGCAATTGGAGATAAGTAGATAGTTGCTATTATTCCGGGCTGGGTAGTTGTGAAAGTATAACTGCCCAGTTTTCTTTTTTTGGAAGTCGGATTAGAGAAGTCAGAACAGAGAGGCCGGAGGAGAGATTACAAGAACTTGGAATTTACTTCTATCCTATAACCCTATGACCTCATCACCCATAAAGAGCATTTGTTATTAGCACACTATATCAGCACTGAACCAAACCCCGGAAACCATTATTTGTATGATTGGATGAATGAGTGATTGGAAAATTGGACATTGTTCAATAATTTGATCAATCTATCATTCAATCATTTTTTAATTATTCTCCTTACAAATCTTTGTAATACAAGGATTTTCGCCAAAAACGACCAGAATATCATCTTCCATAAACATCTCATCGGGTTTCACCACGCCAATACTAGTCCACTCTGTGGTACGCGCGCCCAAAAGATTCTTACGACTGGTTTTGCGCAAAATAGTTACAATATTGATGTTGTGATTGCGACGCGGATCAACTTCTAAAACGGATTTTCCAATAAAATCTTCCGGCGTCTTGATTTCTACAATCGAGTAATTGCGGTCGATCTCAAAAGATTCAATCGCAATTTTCAAATTGAGTTTCTTGGCTAGTCGCTCGGCAGAATCCTGCTCCGGGTGCGCGATTTCTTCAATGCCCATTGCCTCCAGCACATTATCGTGCGTAGAGGAAAGCGCGCGCGCAATGATCCGCCGAAAACCAGAAGTTTTTAGCACCGCTGCGGTGAGAATAGATGCGCCTTCGTCTTCGCCGATGGCTACAATGGCTAAATCGGTATCCTTGATAGGCAACTGCTGTATAGCCGCTGGTTCTGTGGCATCCAGGCAAATGGTATGTGACATTTTATCTTTGAGCATTTCTACTCTTTCATAGGATTTATCGATACCAATCACTTCGTGCCCCATTTCTGAAAGCTGAATTGCCAATGCCTTACCAAAATTACCCAAACCTACTACAATGACTTTCATTTTTAATTTTGTATTATGATGCTATAGTATTTCAGTACTACGGTGGTGTTTTAGTGCTTTAATTCAATAATAACAGGACATATAATACACTAATATTCAAAGAAATAATGCCAAAATACTATAATACTTTAGCACTATGATACCAAAACACTTCCGCACCATTTTAGTTAATCAAAATATTTTCCTCCGGGTATTTCAAATGACTAGTCTCCATGCGCCGGAGCATGCCGATCAACAAGTTGATAGCTCCTACTCGACCAATAAACATTAGAAAAATCAATACTATTTTACTTGTATCCGTCAGATCGTAAGTAATGCCCATACTAAGTCCCACGGTACTATACGCAGAAAAACATTCAAAAGCAATTTTCAAAAAATCCGCCCGGCCATTGGGTTCAAAACTACTGACCAAAAAAACGCCAACGCCTATCATAATCAATGAAAGGCTAATAATGGAAAAGGTTTTGCGCACCGAGTAATCCGAAATAACCCTTTTGCCAACCGTTATTTTCTCTTTGCCGCGGGCCATGCTGAAAATATTGAGGGTAGCAATTGCAAAAGTACTCGTCTTGATACCGCCCCCGGTTGATGCCGGCGAAGCGCCAATCCACATCAATAGCATCGTAATCATAATTGTTGCCACATGTAATTTGCTGTAATCCACTGTATTAAAACCGGCAGTGCGGGGCGTCATCGAACCAAAAAATGCGGTGACCAATTTTCCCCATAAAGATTTATGCTCTGAGAGTTGATTATTATATTCGGCTATAAAGAAAAAAATCGTGCCAAAAGCTAACAAAATCAAGGTTGTATAAACGACAATTTTAGTATTGAGCGTCACAATTCGTACACGCTTTTTATAATTTTTAGTTTTTAGTACATTTTTATAAAATAAATATTGAATTTTTTCACGGACATAATCAAATGTATTAAATATAATATTATATCCGATTCCTCCCAGAATAACGAGGAAAGCGACAATCAAATGGATCGAATAATTAAATTGTACAAGGGGTTCGTACAATCCTGAACTTAATGTGGAAAAGCCTGCATTACAAAAAGCGGAAATCGCATGAAATATAGCAAAGAAGATGCGTTCGCTCATAATGGGCATCGTATCTTCAGGAAGCCAAAAGTAAATAAAGACCGCGCCTATGATTTCAATTCCGAGCGTCAGCGCTACAATATTTACTGCCAGCTGAAAAATATCATTTAGTTTATCAGACGCTATAAAATCTCTTACATAAAGACTTTCCCGAAAGGAGACATTTTCTTTAAAAAAATAGGCAAAAAACGTAGTAAACGTAAGCACTCCAAGTCCTCCTGCCTGGATTAAAAGCATTATAATAATTTGCCCGATACTTGTAAATGCAGCGCTGGTGTCCACCACGATTAACCCCGTGACGCATACAGCGCTCGTAGATGTAAATAAAGCATCAATAAATGTAATACCATTGGTAGTAGCCTGCGGTAATTTTAATAATAATGCCCCTAATATTATAATAGCTATAAAACTAACAGCGAAAACAAAGGCCGGCTGAAATCTTGCAGCATAAAATCGTTCAATAATAATACTATATTCAACAGCAAAGAATAGCACTGTGCAAAAACGCAATAACGGCAGGCTCTGTATGAGCATATCATGCAGCGTGATCTGGCGATTCAATACAATAAAAAGAATATATAATAGCACTCCAATCAAAAAAATAATCATGGCCACCTGACTTCGGCGCGACATGGAAGATCGAAATGCCAAAAACTTGATAACATTCAGGAAAATAAAAGCATTCAGGAGGATAAAATACAAACGCGGGATCTGTCTGTCAAAAATTTCATCGTCTTCGTACCCAATATCATAAATGAAGGTAAGGATGGCAATCAAACCAACGGCAAGAGAAACTGATTTTAGCGGAAATTGAACTAATATTGCCTTCACGGCTCTGACCCTCTGATATTCAAATACAAATGACAAACAAATCTAAGTAGATTATTAATAAAATGAAATTTCTGCACTTAAATCTTTTAATAATTGACTTCATTTCAAATTTTCTTTTGCAAAAACTGCATTTTGAGAGTGATCTATGCTTTTTTAAGCCATTTTGGATTATTTTTACATATACCTTTGTCTAAACAGTACATTTAAAAATTGTCTATTTATTTAACAAAAACACTCGATAATGAAAGTCTCTTCACTAGTTGCAATCATCCTGTGCCTTGCTTTTCAAGCATTTGCACAAGAAAAAGTTGATGCCGACATCAACAAAGCAATACGCAAGCACGGCCTGGAACAAAGCAAAGTAATGGAAACCGCGAGCTTGATGACCGATGTATATGGCCCGCGCCTGACTGGCTCTCCGCAAATCGACAAAGCAACCGAATGGGCAGTAAAATACCTCAAGGATATGGGAATGGCGAATGTACACACCGAAGATTGGGGCCCTTTCGGCCGCGGCTGGGAACTCAAGCATTTTGAAATGCACGCGGTTGGCTCCAGCTATTTCCCGGTGATCGCGTATCCTAAAGCGTGGTCTTCTCCTACCAAGGGCGAGGTGACAGGCGATGTGATTTATTTGGACGCCGGCACAGTGGAGCAACTGGAGGCATATAAGGGAAAACTGAAAGGTAAATTCGTGTTACTGGATACCGTGCGCGTAGTTCAGGAGTGGTTCGAAGCGCCTGCTCAGCGCAACGATGCTGAAGATTTACTGAGAATGGCGAATGCAGGAACCAGCAGAGGAAGTGGACGTTTTGGAAGTAATTTTCAGAGCAATCGTGACTTTAGTAATGCCTTATGGACATTATTGTACGAAGAAAAGCCGCACGCTATTATTGACCGTGGCTTCAAAGGTGATTTAGGAACGGTATTCGCAGGCACAAGCGCGCGTTCAGCTGCTGGTGGCAATGTACGCGATGACAATCAAGAGGTTGTTCCTCAAGTCACTATGAGCGTAGAACATTACAACCGTATTTTCCGTCTGTTGAAGAAAAATGTTCCTGTGAAATTGACCATGAATCTGGATGCTGCATATTACAATCCTGACAAGAGCATGGAACGCAATATTATTGCTGAAATTCCGGGTACGGATTTGAAAGACGAAGTAGTGATGTTTGGTGCGCATTTTGACTCCTGGCATCCCGGCACCGGCGCAACAGATAACGCTGCTGGCTCATCAGCAATGGTAGAAGCAGCACGCATTCTACTCGAAACCATCAAGGAAACAGGCGTGAAACCTCGTCGTACTTTGCGTATCGCCTTGTGGACAGGTGAAGAGCAAGGTCTATTGGGTTCGCGCGATTATGTAGCCAAGCATTTTGCAGAAATGGACGGACGCACGCTTACAGGTGTGAAGCCAGATCAAAGCAAAGTTTCGGCATATTATAATATGGACAACGGTACCGGCAGAATCCGCGGTGTGTATATGCAAGGCAATGCTGACGTAGCGCCCATTTTCAGAGAATGGCTGGATGCGTTCAAGGATTTGGATGCGACTACGCTTACCATTAGCAATACAGGTAGCACCGATCACGTGGCATTTGATGGAGCAGGCATCCCCGGATTCCAGTTTATTCAGGATCCAATCGCTTACTCTGCTCGTACACATCACTCTAACATGGACAACTGGGATCACCTGGTAGCCGATGACCTCAAGCAGGCTGCTACAATTATCGCTTCTTTTGTGTGGCATACTTCGCAGCGCGATGAAAAATTGCCTCGCAAGAAATTAGAAATTGAACCAAATACCAATACAACGACTGGTTCAAGAAGATAAATTAGTCGCAAGATTCTGGTTTGCAGAACTTTATAGTTATTATAATAAGAGTAATATCCTGATTGGATGTTACTCTTATTTTTTGCAAGGGCTATTGAAAAGCATTTCCGGAAAAAGAATTTTATGTGGCATTCTAAAATTAGAAGTACTTTTTTATCTGATTTATAAATAATTTCTAAATTAAAATTTCAAAATAATAAGAAAAAACTTACATTTACATAAATAATGTTTAAACACTTAAAATCATACAATTATGAACGCCGTACTAAACCTAGGAAAGTATTTGTTTGCTATTCCATTTGCCATATTTGGCCTTTTCCACTTTATGAATGCGGAAGCCATGAAAGGCATGGCTTTCAATAGTTCCATCTTGGTTTATATCGCGGGGATTGGACTATTGGCAGCATCCGTAAGTATGCTTATTGGCAAATATGACAAACTTGCTTCCATTTTACTCGCGCTTTTGCTCATCATTTTTGTCCTCGCGGTTCATCTAAATGGTGCAATAAGTGGCGACCAAAATTCGGTGGGACAACTACTGAAAGACACAATGCTGGCTGGTGCTTCACTCCTGTATGCCAAGTACGTAGCGCGTGACAAGGCAGTGATTGGGTAAAAGAGGAGATGAGAAGATAGGATAATAGGGTGATTTTGAGTAGTAATCACCCTATTATCAAACTAATCAATCAAATTTATCAACGTCCGATAATCATCAAAAGGAGCATCCTCATTTTTCATTTCCAGTACTTGCAATAACTCTCCACCATAAGCTTCTTCTAATAAAAATTGAGTTTGCTTACAGCGAATTTCTACCTTCCCTTCCTGGATTTGCTGCATCCGCCATTGGTAAGTCGCTTGCATTTTATCAAGAATACGTTCGTGTACTTCCACCAAATCATTGCCAGGAGCAACGCTATTTACCTCCCGAAAAGCTTCATTATTGCGAGCAATCAACTTGCCATTTTCCATTACAAAATAAGCGGTGTGCGCCCAAGTATGATCATCTGTAAGCAATTTTGAATATAAAACCAATTGCAAGTCTTCTTCATTTCGAATGGTCTCTTCCCGACGCTTTGCGCCGCGCCATTTCAAATCAATCACTGCCAATTCGCCATCTTTTTCCAGCACCAAATCCGCGCGGCCGTTGATCTGAAGATTTAAAAATTTACCTTCGAGTGTTTTTTCGGTTTGCAATACTTTCCAACCATTATTTCGCATCAAATCCAGCAAACTCCAAGCCGCAAATTTTACTTTTTTAACAAAAGCAATTCGCTCCGGTTCGCGCCCATACATCAGCAATACCGCGCCTTCGCGCCCCAGCAAGCGATCCGCTTCGGTGTCGATCCAACGCTCCAATTCTGCTTTATTCAATTTTTGAATATCCTGCTGAAATAATTGCTCGAAAAAACGATGCGCAAGATTGCCCATCAAAGTGTTGTCTTTGACGATACTAAGTATAGAAGATTTACTTAATTTAATTTTATGTCGGAAAATCCATTGATAAGGATAATAAAATAAAGCTTCCAGGCTACTGAAAGTTTCTTCTTCGCGCTGGCCCAAGCGCTCCGCGGCGCGGATATGCAGGAATGGACGCGGCGCACCCAAACGACGATGAGGCAAAATCGTTTTACGAGGCAGGTCAAATAAAGAATAAAAAATATTTTTATCCGATTCATTATCAATATCTAATGTAATATTCTCCAGATTATCAAAAGTCGCTTCCAGATTGCCAAACAACGGATGCGGGTTCACTTCTTTGCCATCGATCATTTGAGGCATCACCAATATCAATCGTTTTCGAGTGCGCCATACAGGCTGGCGGCGCTGCCAGATCAGCAAAGCGTTTTCATCTTCAGGTGTACGCAAACGAATACTCAATTTTTCCAGGTAATTTCGCTCCGAATGGTACCATTTTGAAAAAAAATGGACGGGTTCGCTCTCGCTAAAATTGAACCATAACAGCGTTTCCGTATTATCAATTATAGTATTTGATGTATGTATATAAGGCAGAAAATCAAGTTCTTGTTCTTGAAAACTGACAGGAGCAGGTTCATAAATCGTGCGCACAATTCGTTCCAGTTCAAGATTACTCAATTGCGTTTCCGGCAAGGCTTCGAGCAAATCGGCGATGCGCTTGGCTTGTTCGCTCAGCACCAGCAAAGAATTATTTTTATTGCTACTATCTTCAAATTGCTGACGTGCCCAACGATACAAATAAGTAAAAATTTGTATAATATCTTCCTTTGGAACGGTTTTTGAAATATCGTAGCGCCGCCGTTCAAACCAAAACCGATATTGGAAGCGAATTTCATTCACATCAATCGAAGAATCGGTCGCAGCTCTTCGCTCTATGTCCTCAAAATATCGCGCCGTCATTGCGAACCAGCTATCACTATTGATGCCAGGTATTTGCGCCATTTGCACCGCGATTCGATTGGACAGGTCGTCTTCCAAAGGTTTGATCGCCAGCGACACAAATTCCATGATTTTAAAAGGATCAATTGGATTCCAAAGGAAAACGGTGACCAATTTCAGCACCTGCAAGGTCGGCCGCGCCAGCGATGCAGAGGGAATCCCCATACTTGGCAAGCCTTCCTGCACCAATGCTTGATCAAGAGAACGATGCTTATCAGGAATCAGGCACAAAGGGCGGAAAGTGGCATTGCGTCGTACTAATTTTGCTACAAAAGCAGCCAGATCAACTTCACGCTTGCCACGCAAGAGCAGCAGGGAACCATCGCCTTTTAATTTTGACTTTATCTGTGGCGCGTTTTCAAAACCTGCCACAGGTATCAAGCTTTTTTGAAAAATCGCCAAATCGCTCTCGCCTGTTGGTTCGGATATCGTCAATTGATGCAATCTTGCACCCAAACTTTCTATTTTTTGGAATAGTCGTTGAAAATGAGCAGGTAACAGATCAAAAGGTTCATTTATATAAATCTCGGAAAATGGCTGATAACGCGTTTCTATTTTTTGTAAAACCGACATAAAACGATCGGCATATCCGGCGGAAAGCTTACGGTTATTACCATCGAACAAGGATTCCAATTCTGCAAGACATTGCAAACGCAAGGGAAGTTCACTATTCTTAGCAAAATCCCAACCAGCGAGCAACAATTCATCGCGCCGCGAAAGCAATTCAGCAGCCGTAGCAAACTGGTCGGCTTCAAAAGAAGTTCTGAAAAAACGTCCGGCTGTTTTTGCAAATACGCCTGCAATGCCTGTCGATACTGCTCAATCCGCAGATATTCATTCTCAGGTGGATGCCCGATCAAGCCCAAATGCGATTCCAAAGTATATAAAATTCCCTGAGGACCGAGATAGTGTTGCGCTCCAGTCGTTTGCTTTGGTTTCGGAAAAACCACATCATCCAATCCCAATCCAAAATAAATCGTCATTCTGTACCGCTGATTTTTAATTTGTTGACTATAAGGAATTTACTCTTGATAAATATTTTTATTTTTACTTAGAAATAAGGGAATCCGCTATCGAATTGCATCTAAAAGTAAAACAAAGTACATCGCAATTTTACATTTTTGTTGAAAAACAAGATAAATAAATAACATTTTGATTGAAAATATGCTATTTCAAACCAAATACAATACTACATCATGAAAGCTTTTATCACCTTGATTGCCTTACTATGCCTGAGTTCATTGACTGTCACTCCAACTTATGCAGTGGTTGCACCGATCAAGCCACAAGAATCTGCATTAAAAAATGCCAGACATGAGCGCATCGAAAAACACTTGGCTAAATTCAGCAAAAAACTGGAACGCAAAGCGCAGCGTCGCAAAGCCGCACCCACCGAACTGTGGGATGATGGCAATTTCAGGCTGGGCGTCTTGCTATTATTGGCCGGGCTTGGGCTGGGATTGATTACTGCAATTGGCATTTTGCCAGGATTGATCGGATTTATGGCAGGTTTGTTTGCGGTGGCAGGCCTTGGTTTTATCATTTGGTCATTGGTTGAAAATGCTTAAAATGAAGTAATTAGCCTCCAGTTTCCTGACGAAGGCGCTCGATTTGGGTTTTCCAAAGCTGTTTTTGGTCTTCAATTTCATCGGCATCGCAAAAATCGATGATTTCCAGGATCGTTTCATCGGTAACCGGTGAAGTAGAAATCCTGAATTCGAGGTACTCGTTATCGTACTCAGCATCTTCCCAAAGGAAGCGGAGGCGTTCTTCTTCGATGTCATCAACGAGATCGGCTATTTGGGCGGTACCATTCCATATAAAAATATAGCTATCTCCCTGAATATCAACGCCATCGCAAAACCAGCGAATGAGACAGGAAGGCGTGGTAAGAAATTGATATAAAATAGTAGGAGAAGCCCGGAATAAAAACTCCATCGTTACTTTGGCTCTTTCCATGCAATTTTTTTGTTGGTTTAAGTTCTGTTATTTTATAAAAATGAAGAATAAAGATCCGGCGGAAAAAATATGTAAATATTTGTCTTTTTTAAAACCTGACAATCAATTTATTTGGACAGCTTGCCCAAATACCTTACACTGTTTGTCGATACATATTTGCGCCACCGCAATAAAAAATAAAAAAATGACTTTTGCAAGTTTTCAGGGTGTGACCAGGTCAACTATTTGCAGTCTAATATTGTTGGCAGGAATGCTGAACGAATATAATGCATTTATACTTGACATAAACCAGGAATTGGGTTAATTTTGTGTCCTGATAAGAAACAGCTATAGGGTTTGATGACATATTCCAAGATAACGCAAAGCTACATGAGAAGACATTGTATCGTTATTACTGACAGTGACCGTATCACAGATTTGAAATCCCATTCCATATCCTGCCCGCTGACCTTCTTTTTGAACAACATTGTTTCACCATTGTAAACTATTAAAAGATTCTAAGTGCATGAGACAACTCAAGATCACTAAGTCGATCACGAATCGAGAGAGCCAATCGCTGGAAAAGTATTTGCAGGAAATTGGTAAAGTGGATTTGTTGACGCCGGAAGAAGAAGTAGAACTGGCAAAACGCATCAAGCAAGGCGACCAGGTAGCTCTGGAAAAATTGACCAAAGCCAACTTACGATTTGTCGTATCAGTCGCCAAACAGTACCAAAATCAAGGACTTTCGCTTAGTGACCTCATCAATGAAGGCAACCTCGGCTTGATTAAGGCTGCGCAAAGATTTGACGAAACGCGCGGGTTTAAATTTATTTCTTATGCTGTATGGTGGATTCGCCAATCTATCCTGCAAGCTTTGGCAGAACAATCGCGTATTGTGCGCCTTCCGCTCAACAAAGTGGGCTCTTTGAACAAGATTAACAAAGCTTTTTCCGAACTGGAACAAGAATACGAGCGCGAACCCTCACCAGAGGAATTAGCAGAAATTCTGGAAATCCCGACCGAAGAAGTAGAAACCACGCTGGGTGTGGCAGCTCGACACGTGTCGATGGATGCACCTTTTGTGGAAGGTGAAGATAATTCTTTGCTGGATGTGCTGGAAAATGGCGGTACGCCAGGCACCGATCAGGAATTGGAATACAACGAATCGCTGCGCCGCGAAATCGAGCGCTCATTGAGTACGCTGACCGACCGCCAATGCGACGTGATTAAATTGTACTTCGGTATTGGAGTAGAACATCCGATGTCTTTGGAAGATATTGGCGAAAAGTTTGGGCTTACCCGCGAGCGTGTACGCCAGATCAAAGATAAGGCTATCAATAAGTTGCGCTCCGCCAATCGGAGCAAATTACTCAAGCATTATTTGGGGGCTTAAAAATTATTGATCATTTAAAATTGATCATTGATTATCTGGCAAAACATTGATAATTAAAATGTTATTCTAACTTGAAATACAAAAGGCGTCTTCCAACTCCTGGAAAGCGCCTTTTGTATTCTTTATCGACAATTGTAAATTGATCATTCTGCACCGCCCTAAGTCTCCTTCTCTCCAAGTCTCCCGGTCTCCATTTCACCAAGTCTCCTTCTCCACGCCTTCCGCTCTCACAATATCAATCGGGCGATTGATGCTGGCATCTAATGAAATAAAGGTTTCGGTGCGCTGAATGCCTGTTATTTTCTGGATTTTATCGTGCAATACAGCCCGCAGGTGATCGGTATCACGGCAAATAATTTTAGCGAAAATGCTATAAATGCCTGTGGTATAATAGGCTTCTACAATTTCAGGGATTTTTTCCAAATCCTTTGCCACATCATCGTAGAGGGAACTTTTGTCCAGGTAGATTCCCAAAAAAGCGCTGATATCATACCCCAACAAGCCATAATCCACGTCCAGATTATACCCTTTCACAATGCCCGCTTCTTCCAGCTTTTTCATGCGCACATGAATCGTGCCCCCCGACACATACAATTCTTTCGCAATCTCGGTATAAGGCTTTTTCGCATTGCGCATCAGCATAGAGAGAATCTGCTTATCTAATTCATCTAATTCAAAAGTTTTTTCCATAATTCGAGTATCATTAACAGCTATTAAACAAATTTATCATTTTATTTCTCTTTTTTCAAAAAAAGAACCCAAGTCATCCAAAAAATTACAAATTCAACAAATATTTATGCTGCTAAAATATTTTATTTTTATCGATGTTTTATTTTTAAAAAAAGCGGCTACCCTCTCGTTGAACTTACGTAGAAAAAGTCTTGCCCCAACAACATTTATTTGCTTACTTTTGTATTGTTAGGACGTATTGCAGGAAAAATCACTCGATTAAAATCACTATATCTCAAGTCATTAAATATGCGTCAAGAACATCAGAATTGGACAAGTAAATTGAATATCTGGTTGCCTTTGCTTTTCGCAACGGTATTGGTGGTGGGCATGATCGTCGGTATGCGCCTTCAATCGGAAGCGCCGAGAGTTGTTGATATTCAAAGTTCGGATTCCTTATCGCCCAATACGCAAGGCAAAATAGAAGAATTGCTGCGCTACATCGAAGCCAAATATGTGGATGAGGTGGACCGCGACAAACTGGTGGACGAAGCGATCAGCAGCATTTTGAAGCAATTAGATCCGCATTCGGTCTATTTTACTGCCGAGCAACTGGAAGATGTAAGCGTACAATTGGAAGGCAATTTTAATGGCATTGGCGTAGAATTTATCATTATTGATGATACGGTGACGATCGTTGCGCCATTAGCAGGCGGCCCTGCAGAAGCAGCTGGTATTTTGGCCGGCGACAAGGTAATACAGGCGAAAGACTCTGTAATTGCTGGTGTCGGTATTAGCTCAAGTGGTGTCATTGATTTGCTGAGTGGCGAAAAAGGTTCAAAAGTGACGATTGGCGTGTTGCGCGGCAACGAGCAAAAAGTGCGCAAATTCACATTGGAACGAGATGCCATTCCTGTACATAGTGTGGATGTAGCTTATATGTTGGACAATAAAACCGGCTATATCAAGATCAATCGCTTCAGCGCTAATACGTATGAAGAGTTTATGAAAGGCTTGGAAAAACTGGTGGAGAAAGATGGCATGAAAGATTTAGTGATTGACCTGCGCCAAAACCCTGGCGGCTATTTGCAGCAAGCCACCAATATTCTCAGTCAATTATTCAAGCAAAAAGACAAGCTTTTGGTTTATACCGAGGGGCGTTCGGTGCACCGCAGCGAATACGAAACCACTGGCCGTGCTTTTTTTGATGTTCGCAATATCGCTGTTTTGATTGATGAAGGCTCCGCTTCGGCAAGTGAAATCCTGGCAGGGGCGCTGCAAGATCATGATCGGGCTTACATTATTGGGCGGCGTTCCTTTGGCAAAGGCTTAGTGCAAGAGCAATACGATCTCCGCGATGGTTCGGCGCTGCGGCTTACGGTGGCAAGATATTATACGCCTTCCGGCAGATCCATTCAAAAACCTTATGACGATCGGGAGCATTACGAAGAAGACTTTACAGAACGCTACGAATCCGGGGAGCTATCAGGCGATGGACAAGTTGCAATCCTTGATTCTACGCAATATTATACTTCTGGCGGCCGCGTAGTGTATGGCGGCGGTGGCATTACGCCCGATGTGTTTGTGCCATTGGATACAACATTAATCAACGAATATTACTTCCAATTGCGTCGGCAGATGCCGCAATTCGTCTTTAGATATAAGAAAGCTCATCAAAAAGACTTTGAATATACTTCGGTCGCTTCCTTCAAGAAGAATTTCACGGTGAACAATGCATTGCTGGAAAATTTTATCGAATATGCTGCTGATAAGCCATTTGTACGCCCACGCGTGTAGATTTACCTTTTTTCTCGGTGAAAGGCTCGTATCCTTCTTCAAATATTTGCTTTACAAGGCGCTCCACATTATTAGGATCATTAAAAATTCCAATCGCTATAATACAAGTTTTTTGGCCGGGACGCTCCGTAATCCCTTCTGTATCAGCAGGATCGGTATTATCAACAGCAGGATCATCTTCATTATTATCATTGGTAACGGGTGACTCCGATTCTTCTTCGGAAGTTATACTCGAAGGGCTGACATTCACACGCTCCGTAGGTAGCGGCTCTTGTAAAGATTTAGGCTCATAGAGAAATTGAAAATACGCTGCCAGAGCCACCGCGACAAGCAATACGCTACTCACCCCTACCACATTGCGTTGGAGCCATCCGCGAATGTTTTTGCTAAAGCCTCTCCCACTGGAAGCCGATTGCTGCTGAACATTAGCAATAGGTGTTGTCCCTTTTTGCGCGGGCGCTTCCCGCTGATTGCGCAATACAGGATAGAATTCTACCGTCGGCAAGCCGTAAGAATCAGTATTAAAATTGGCATCATCCGGCAAAAACTGAAAATTTTGCTCATAATCTTTATATAAACGCCCTACGCCTGGAATCGTAAAAATATCGCGCTTTTCAATCGCTGTTTTGGCATTTTTCACATATTCCTCCACCGCCTGCATAGCAGTTGGGTAGGATACATTATATTTTTTGCGCAAGTATTGCACCAGCAAACCATCATCCATCAAGAGATTTCTATTGAAGATCAGTTGTTTAGAAGGAGGTTGGATTTTTCCTTCCACAGGATCTACATTGGCAGGTTTATAATTAGAAACAAAACTTCCCAATCCTGGCAAGCTTACCGTTTGGTGCTCGTACAGCAAAGCCGCGATGCTGCTATTAATATCGAATTGCATAGTCTCTCGGTTAATACGTTATTGGGATTGATAATAGCTCTTGTTTATAAGAACTTGATTTTCAGATAAAATATTCCCCAAAGGTATAGTTTTTTTATACAAGGGTCAAGAGTAAGTTGTGGTATATAGCAATTTGCAATATCCATTTGCAAAAGTTACGTTTAGCTTGTAAATTGCATGAAATGCTAAAAAAGAATTTATGAGTAGTGCCATCCAGATAAAATATTATATCATTATTGATCCTTAAGCGGAAATTGTTAATATTTATGAATTACAAGATAATCATTATAAGCTTTTAATAAAAGGTAGAGATATTAATTGTAAATTTACATTTGTGGATTGTACTGTAAAGGTTGATTTTGGGAAGGTGTGGGATTGAAAGCAGAAATATTACAAACAAAATATTAATAAAATTCTAAGTAAATGAAAAAAAATATTCTTGAATTTATAACAGTTATTAAACATAAAAATGGAGAACTAAAAATAACTCATAATCTAGAAAATGAGGCAAACATATATCTAAGTATAATACAAATGAGAGATGCCTTTTGGATTTTAGAAAATGAAAATTCATTAATCTTCCTAGGGAATTTTCAAAATGATCTCATAATTGGTTTCTTGAAAAAAAACTTATCAGAAAAAATACATTACTCGCAGCATTATTTACAAGATTAAGTTTATTATATCCTTATCTATTAAAAAAAATCCTCGTCTCCCCCTTTGCAGTCCCACAAAATAAAAATATATTAGCGAAACGAAGATTTTGTAAATCGATTTCAGAAACGATCTAAACCATATTAGTATGTCCAATTCCCGTCGCCAATTTATTCGTCGCACTTCTGCCGCTTTTGCAGGCACAGCCATTGCTGGAGGGCTTCCGCTCGAGTCCATTTCTCAAACCATCCGCCGCGTATCGGCTAATGATAAAATCAATTACGGACTCATTGGCTGCAAGGGCATGGGTTGGTCGAACCTGCGTTCGCACCTGATGAATGTGCCAGAAGTAGAATGTATCGCCCTCGCGGATGTGGATCAAAGCGTACTCGACGAACGCGCTGCTAATGTGGCGGAATTGAGAGGTGGCAGGAAACCAAAGCTCTTCAAGGATTATCGGAAGATGCTGGAAATGAAGGAATTGGATGCGATTATTATTGCGACGCCCGATCATTGGCATTGTCTTACTTTTTGCGATGCATTGTCGGCTGGCAAGCATGTGTATTGTGAAAAACCGCTGGCCAATTCTATCGAGGAATGTAATATTATGATGAAAGCCGCTAAAAGATATAATAAAATGGTGCAAATTGGGCAGTGGCAGCGCAGCGGCGGACATTATCGGCAAGCGCATGAATATTTGAAAACGGGCAAATTAGGCAATATTCGCCTCGTAAAATGCTGGGCATATCAAGGTTGGATGGAGCCCGTACCGGTAAAGCCTGATAGCGCGCCTCCGGCTGGCGTGGATTATGATATGTGGCTCAGGTGGCGGCAAAGCGTGCCTTTAATGCGAATCGTTTTCATTTTAATTTTCGGTGGTTTTGGGATTATGCTGGTGGCTTGATGACGGACTGGGGCGTACACGAAATTGATATTGCATTATATTTTATGAATGCCTCCGCGCCCAAGTCTGTCGTGGCTTCTGGCGGCAAGCTCGCTTATCCCGATGATGCATCGGAAACACCTGATACTTTACAAGCGGTGTTTGAATATGATAATTTTAATATGCTGTGGGAACACGCCACCGGCATCGACGGTGGTAATTATGGCAAGACCGAAGGCATTGCTTTTATTGGGAATAATGGTACGATGGTTGTAAATAGGGGCGGTTGGGAAATAATTCCTGAAACAAAGCGCGATCAGCAAGGCGTATTGCAATATAAAATTGAGGATTTACCGGATCAAGGCCGAGTTGGCGGCGGCGATTATTTAGGGGAGCATGTAAAGAATTTTGTACAAGCCATGCAAAAAAATGATGCTTCGATCTTGCGTTGTGGCATCGAAACGGGCGCTGTTGCTGCGATCAACGCACATATGGGCAATGTCGCTTTCAAGACTGGCAGAAAAGTTTATTGGGATGCCGCCAAAGGCGAGTTCAAAAACGATAAAGAAGCCAATATGCTGATTAAAGCAAATTATCAAAACGGCTGGAAATTGCCGAATGTGTAAAAAACTAAAAGCAAAAAAAAAAATTTTTTTTTCCCCAAAAAATTTTTTCCCTAAAACCCGGAAATTCAAGCGATTTGGGTGGATTTGCATGAAGAATTGTACAAATTTATTCTCCGAAAGGTAAAAGATGCGGAGACAAGTAAGGATATTTTACAAGAAGTATTTTTAAAGATTCAACTAAATATTCACACGCTAAAAGATTATAAAAAGCTTACATCCTGGGTTTATCAATTGACCCGAAACGCAGTAGTTGACTACTTCCGGCAGCATCATTCTTTTTTAACAATGGAACAAATTGATTTCCCTGAACAGGAAACAAATGATGCTCTTTTTCAAGGATTTTTAAATTTTTCTCATTGGAATTAGCTCATCATTTAGAGATTTCTTATTCAGGCGCCAAATCGCGCGTGCAGCGTGCCAAAGAACAACTTAAAGAATGGTGTTGGAATGTAATAAAGTGGAAACCGATCAGACTGGAAAAATAATTGTTGAAATGCGTCTTTTTGAGCCCCCGCCTTGCTGCAAACACTTCAAAAAGTAATGGACACATCAAAAACGGAACCGAGTGAAAAAAAAGATAAAGCGCCATTGTACGGGCATTGCGTGCCGGCAAGTCCTACGACTTAAAAAAAAGATTAATGTAATTAACAAGTAAGTAAGTATTTGACTTGATGGTTATTAGTTTCAACAAACCGACCAAAAAAGGGGATGCTGGTAGGATGTTTAGCGATATTATCAGGAGAAGCCGGAACAGGGATGGAGGGGCGTCGCTTGCTATTTATATGATATTTTAAATATAAAAGATCTCAATTTTTAACAAGGTCGATTTATGATATCCTGGTTTGATTGTGACTTGATTTTAGAAAATGATATCATTATAAAATTAATGGCAGGAGGAAAAGGAATACATGTAAAGTCTTTGGAAATAACTATTTAGCAATTATAAAATTTATCAAAATGGAAATAACAAAATTTCCCGAAACTCTTGTCATTGAATTCTTAGCCGCTGGGCATCTCCATGATCTAAATACTATTGATAATTGATGACAGAGATTATATTATTACATCCGCCGAAAGTGATAAAAGGAAGAAACTTTAAGCTTTGGGTAAAAGATTCCACCATTTACTTAAAAATGCAAAAAACCAGGAATTGATTTAATAGGTTTCGGGCGGGGTTGGGCGTATGTGATAGTGGGTGGGACCGTGGGATGGTGCTCAAAGATGTTTATCCCTTCATTGCAATAAAAAAGGGATTTCGCAATGCCAACGGCAGCAAAATCCCTACTAAGACGACCTTTACAAGTTCCCGGTAAATTAAAAGGTGTCAGGTTTTAGGTTAGTGGTTTTAAGGTTTTGAGGGTTTAAGGTTTTTGGTGCTATACAGTTCGGTGTCGGTTTACAGTGAAAATAGTATAATATTTGAATTAATTCTTAGATGATTGGGGCTGATTATCAACCATTTGTTCGTATTCCACTTCGATTGATGCTTTTACAGAATAAGCGCCATAATCATTAGCGGCAATCCCTGCAAAATTTCGGCGCGCAGGATTGGCGCCATATTCCGCCAACAATTTAGCCAACTCATTATGTTTGTTTTGGGCAGCAGCCATAATCGGTGTTGTACCCAACATATTCGGTTGATCGGCCGGGCGCCTTTTTCGAGCAGCACCCGCGCTATTTCTACGTTTCCGCTTTCCGCTGCAATATGCAATCCCGTATTTTCCAGATAATCACCGCCCACAGGATCAGCGCCGTATTCGACTAAAATGCTTACCAAACGGTTGTTTCCTTGCGTTGCGGCAAGGTTCAATAAGGTTTCGCCGATTTTATTTTTCCAGTTGGCATCTTTATCCGGCTGCTTACTTTTGTATAATAACATCCCCGCGATGGCATCAAAATTATGCTGAACCGCAATAAACAAAGGCAGTTCGCCATTTGCATTGGGCTTGCTGGGGTCAGCGCCATTGCGAAGAAGAAGCGCTACGGTTTGTACTTTTCCAAGCTCCGTAGCGCGTGCGATGGGGGTAATGCCATTGGATTTATTATTCACGTCAGCGCCCTTGTCAATCAAATCCTGCAACAGGAACAAATCATCAAAATGCTCAATCGTCAGCATTAAAGGCGATTCATCTTTGTCATTTTTCAAACCAGTTTTGGCTCTTTGGGCGATCAAGTGAATAATTTCCTGATTTCCTTGTTTTAAAGCAAGCGTAAAAGGCGTTTCTCCGGCTTTATTTTTCAAATTGATCACCGCTTCGCGCACCAACAGGCGCACCATTATTGGATCGTTGTTCACAATTGCCTGAGTAAGAGCAGTTTCTCCCGCTTCGTTATGCCGATAGTACATCAGCGCGTTGAGTAAGGGCTTGAGTTGATTGCTATCCCTGGCGTTGATCGCATCGAAGACTTTTTGGGTCAATTCTGCTTCCGTCAGTTTGCTTACATCCGTTGCTTTAATTTTATCGTCCGGGGCTGAAGTTTGTGTAATTTGCTTATTTTCAGTTGCTTCCGCACTCGTTTGAGCAATGATGTTCAAACCTGCGAAAAACAAAATGATCATACTCAGAAGGGTAGCTCTCATAATGATGCTTTTTAATAGTTTTATAATAAGGCGTCATGTAATGGTGCATCATCAGCTATTTTATAATATTTTATTAAAATTTGAACAATATTGATATAATTGGTTTCTTAGTAGAACCAAATAAATATTAGAATCAAAATACAGAAAGTATTCGATTATTATTAAGTATTAAAAGTGATGGGGTATTAAATAAGCGTCATTTTCAAGATTATTGCCTTGAAAATAAAACAGTTATAAAGATATAAAGTGTAGAAGTGTTCTGAATTGTGAGGTATTTTATTCTTGTTAAAAGTTATGCGCTATTATAATGGTTCAATCAGAAATTTTATTTTATCAAATGACAATTTTTTTCTATTTTTCTACGAAGTTTGAGAACATACGCTTGAAAAGCAGAAAAATGCTATGTATCCCGCTTAAAGTTGTGTTTTTTTGCGAAAATATCATTAAATTGCTGACAAAAATCAATCGCCATGTCAAGATTGGATTATGTAACTATCGGAATTATTGTGGTGTGTGCTGCGGCTTTGGCCATACTGGTATGGAAAACCATTAGCCTGAGAAACAAAGAAAAAGACGTTGCCCAGCAAAATACAGAAAATACATTGCAGGATTACGAATATGATTATTATCAGGATACGACTCAGATATTGCCGCCTACCGATGAAGACCCGGATGATGACGAAGTAGAGGTTTTCAACGAGAATACTTCTGATAATGAGCCAACTACATCTGAAGCAAAAACTACATCTCAAAATAATACGCCAGAAAAAACACCTGCATCTACGCCAACCACTAGTTCCCGAAGCGCCGGGGATTATCTGGTGCTGGCAGGAGCTTTCTCCGTCAAAAGCAATGCGGAAAACGAAGCCAAACGCTTGCAAAAGCTCGGTTTTCCCAATGCAGAAGTATCGCCTTTCAATCGAGGCAAATATGCGGCCGTGCTGGTGGATCGTTTCTCTTCAGAATCGGATGCAAAAAAATTAGTGAATGATCTGAAAGCCAAAGGCGTAGAGGCTTACGTGCATCAGCAAAGAGAGCAAGAGTAAGTAAGACTTGGAGGCCAGGAGACCTGGGGATTTGGAGACTCGGAGACTTGGAGAGAAGGGGTTACGTATTTCTGCCAAACGTATCTTCCCAGTCCAACATACCACCAATGAGGTTGCGCACATTTTTAAAACCATTTTGTTGCAAAAATGCCTGCGCATTGGCACTGCGACGCCCGGAACGACAGTAAACAATGATTTCACTATCTTTATATTCTTCCAGATCACCCATTGCGGCTGGAATATCTCCTAATGGGATCAGGTTTCCTCCTATGTTAAAATCGGCGTGTTCGTAAGACTCTCGCACATCAATGAGAATAAAGCCATCCTCATTCGCCATTTTTTCTTTCAATTCTTTTACGGTAATATCCATATTTTATTTTTGTAGATAGTATAAGGTAGAGAAAAATATGATCGAGTTCGAGTTATCCCTATACTCTCTACCTAATGCTCTATACATTATTTTGCAATAATAAACTTTTCATTCCAGATATAGTTCTTGCGTCGATCTTCAATTTTCAAAAAATACATTCCTGCCGGATAATTATTTACATCCAATTGGGATTGCAAAATTCCTTGTGATAGCATTTGACCGGAAATATTGAAAATACTAAATGAAAAATCTTCATAATTTCCTTCTAATGGAATAATATTCAAAGTATTACGCGTAGGATTTGGAAATAATTTGAAATTAGAAATCCCTGTTATTACTTCTCCCACGGAAGTCGTAGGCGGCGGCGTCTCATTCCCGACCACAGGATGAAGCATGACTGCACCAGGCGAAAAGTTTGCCGGAAATGGCTGCCAGTTTCCGGTATTATTCACATATAAATATTTCAGACCCTGCGGTGTGTTTCGGTCGTAGCCAAAAGGAATGCATTTAGTGCCGGAGCAAGGCGATACCTGTTGCCAGCCTACATAAAAAGTACCTTTGGGCAAGTAAAGCGCTTTGGGTTTATCTTCTTCATCCACCAATATATATGTAGTAAAACCTTGAAGCGTATCGTACACTAAATCAGTATATAGTGGTCGCAATAATACTTTTTCATAGTCGGGTGTATTGTCTAAATTTCCAACCCAAACCTGAAGATTGAATTCCTGATCGGAAACATCAATCGTGGTGCGCGGGAAGTGAATTTGCACGGCTCTCAGCGAATCTTCTACATTCGCAACAAATTCCACAGCGATTTGCACGCCCGCCTGCCCGATCAAACCTGCCTCAGCGGTGCCATCATCATAGGCGAAATAATTGTCAAAAATAGTGAAGCGGCGCACGCCATCGTTCTGTTCTACGGAAGCTTTGTAGCTTGGACTTGCTATATTTTGTTGCGTATTTTCAAAAGTGTATTCTAAACGAAATGATAAGGAATCATAATTATCAAAAGCTGGCCCAATCATAATAAGGGAAAGGCTATCCCATGCGGTCTCAGGAAAACCCTTCGGATCATTGACAAATAAATAATTTCGATTCACTGGCTTACCATTTTCAATATTAGCTTCTTCACCATTAAATAAAGTGACGTTGAAAATATTAGTATTGGAAACGGTTTCAAATAGTCGCACCTTTGAATTCGAAGCAGGCTGCTTTTCATCATCATGATTCCACAAGCCCACGCTGATACTATCCTTTAATTCTTCGAGTGGCTGTTCTTTAAAATGCCGCCAGGGCATACTGCTGTATTTTTCGGTGATAAAATTTGGGAAACGCGTAAACGCAATATCTGAAAAAACAGAATCTGTATTATTATTATCCACTCTGATATAATCCAAATGCCAGACGTCCAGCAAGCCGGTGCGATCGGAAAAATTTTTAAAACGAAACTGGAAACCCTTGTATCTGAACTGATTAGGTATTAAATCCCGATAAAATTCAAAGGGTTGTATCGTATCTGTTTGATTGGTTGATAAACCGCTGATACCTCTGACATAAACCCATTCACCATTCCGATCCTTGAATTCCAATACCATCGAATCTTGTTGCTCAGGGCGGTCGCCAAAACCGCGTCGTTGTAGCCAATAAGTAACAAATATATCCCCACCTATTCCATTTAAATTCAAATAATTAGAGGTCATCCGATCCGCTTCGCCATAGCCACCGCCATAAGCCGTACCTTCGCTATCCAATCCATCAAAAGTAGCCACGCCCCAGGAAGGTGGATCTTTGGCCATATCATTATTGACAAAAGCGTCCCGATCCAGCCAATTGCCGACCAAAGGATAAGGCCCGAAATAAGAAAAATCATCCATAAACGGAATATCGAGCGTATCGCCTACAATTCTGAAAGAAAATCGGAATGTATCGCAAATCGCAAAGGAATCGCAAAGCACAACGCACACCGAATCCACGCCTGCGTAGCGGCTGGCCTGATACGTTATGCTGGTGCTTTCACTATTCAAATCAATGGATTTGGCTTCATCTTCATAAGCATCTCCACAATCCAAAAAACTACTGCAAATTGCTTGCTTTCCGGGGAGTCTGCTATTCACACTGGTAGGCAGCGTACTCACGCCTTCCGGGCTGAGTGGTACTTCTATAAAATAATGATTCTGAGCAGCCCGGCGCACCACGATGCGATAAGACTTTGTGCGACAGCCACTGGGATTGCAAAATTGTACAGAGATATTCTCTTTACCGCCCAATACATCGCTTGATGCCTCATAATACAGCGTATCATTTGATACAGAAGCATTTCCGTATAAAGCATTTTCACAATTCAAACACTCATAAGTGCCAGCAAGGCTGCCCAATCCTGCGGTATCAATTTCAATTTTAATAGGAAGGCTTGTTCCTGAGATGACGTAGGTTTCATTAGGGTTTTCGACTACGCAGTCATTTTTTTCTATCGCTGAAGGGCGTTTTTGCAATGCCTTTGGCAATTGATTTTGCTGTTCAAAAATATAGCGTTGTATGGCCGGATTTTCAGTGATGGGTACAATTTCCTGTGCATTTGCCATGCCAATTCCCCCCAAAGCAAGCAAACATAAGTAGAATAGTTTCTTCATTGAAAAGACCTTTGCAAATAATGTGTGCGAAATATGAAATTTCATATCTCAAAAAAAACGAGCGATGCCTCTATTTGTTGTCTCTGCGCTTTCGCAATCGAATTAATTGTCATCTTGATTCCCATCTTCGGGGCCGTCCTCTGCCGGGCAACTGGCCGGGCGCTCTTCGGTCAGATACAAGCTGATCTGCTCGCCCATGCGTATCATTTGTCCTGGCTCGTATGCTGGCTCCTGTTTCCATACGTAAGCGCTGTTCAAATCGCCCACTTCGCCATAAATATTGCCAATCGCCAGGTTATTTGTGCTAATCAGGAATTGCGCCGCTTCATACGTTTTACAAACCAAATCAGGAATTTCCACATAGCCGGTGCTCCGCTCGGTGACAACAAACTCAAGCGTACTACCTCTGGGCACTTCTACGCCATTACGCAAATCTGCATCTGTAATTTTACGATCATTATAATAAAAATATAATATAGTATTTTCTTCTAATTTGGAATCAAACTCTCGATCTCTGATCTTGTAGCGAATGTCCAAAAGATCAAGCTTTTTGGTGTATTGCTCATAATTATAGCTCCCCACCAAATCCGGCAATGGAACATTATCTGGTATACTTTTTACAATCGTTACATAAATTCTACGTTTTTGCTTCACGCGTGACAATGGTACAGGGTCTTGCGCAATAATCGCTCCGGGCCTTTCCCCCATCCGATCGATCGAATCAATCACTACAATCCGAAAGCTGCGATCGCGCGCACGACGGATTGCTTCATCCACCGACATTCCAATATAATTGCCCACTTGCACCGATTCATTATGCCGGGTATAAAGTTTTAATAATAAATTGACGCCAAAAATTAAAATCAGCATCAAGCCGGCCCATGCGATAAAATTCTTCAGGAAAATCGGGGACTTCAGAAAATCCCAAATCGAGTTGGCAATTTTTTTAACGTTTTCCCAGAGCAATTCTCTTGAAAAAGGAGAGATATTCTTGAATCGCTCTCGCCAGTCGGATCCGCCATTTTCTGTTGACATGTCTTCTTCTTTTTCTTCCTTTATACCCAAAGGTTGCCATGCCTGCGGCTCTTTAACTACAAGCACTTCCGCCAATTCAGGTTCGGGTTTTGCCTCAACAGGAAGCTCCTCTCGTTGCTTTTTCTGAAAAGCAAAAATCAGGATTTTATCAATAAACTCGTAAGGTTTGTAATTATTCAACGCCGCCTGATGGAAAATGGCGGTCGCCGGCGTCATGCCTGGCAAAGAGTTGATTTCTATGATAATGGTCTCTGCTACATTGCCCTCGTACACGCGCACAAAAGCATCAATGCGTGCGTAGCCCTGCACATTGAGAATGCGCGCAGCCTTTTCCAGATCGTTTTTGACTTGCCTTGCAATTTGATCATAATCTGGCTTGAACCGCGCTGGTGTTATGTTTTGGCCTTCACCAGCCAGGAATTTTTCTTCCAATGACAATACTTCGCCACTGGCCAAAGCCTCCGAAGGTTCAAACATTTCATAGCGAATCGTGCCATCCGGGTTGAAATGCGTGAGCAAACCGCCCGTGATTTCCATAAATTGCGCCGCGCCGTTGCCTATAATCAGGCTTTCAAACAAAATCTCCCCTTTGCGCGGAAATTCTTCTTTCTGTTTCAATTTTAATACACGTCGTGCTTCCTCTCCTTCTTGCCCATTCGGGCGATACATCAAGCGCACAAAGGCTTCCAACTGCTGGCGCGAAGTAATAACCTTCACCGCCGAGCTACAGCCATCATCCACCGGTTTTGCAATAAATGGATACCGGAATCGACTTTCGATGCGATTGAAAAAATTAGCAGCATCAGCTTCATATTCTGATTTTTGCACTACTAATTGCTCTGCCACCTCAAATCCATTGCGTATCAGCGTTTGTAAAGTACGATGTTTGTTGATGGTGATTGCCGAAGAAACCGCGTCCGAGCCATTATAAGGAATATCTAATTTATCCAATTCGATTTGCAACTGCCCATCCTCGCCGGGGCGACCGTGCAAGGCAATAAACACGGCATCTACTTTCACTTTTAATTCCGCCAAAGTCAAATGCTGCGGCTCAAAGATCACATCACGAGCGCCATATTTGTGCGTGATCTCGGCGCATAGAACCTTAATATCCTCGATAATCGGATGGTGCTTGAAATGCACGATTTTATCCTTGATATCATCGGCGTTATCCTTGAGTAACAGATTGATTGGCAGGCGATACAATTGAAAATTGCCGTCTTCTCCGATCAGAAAAACAGGCATTGGATCGTACTTATCCGAACTCGCTAATTTCTCATAAATATTCCGACCGCTTTCCACTGAAATATGCCGCTCGAACGAGTAGCCACCCAAAATTACTGCAACATACTTTTGTTTTGCTGTAACCGACTGTAAATCAGCAATTTTCTCGTCTAATAATTGCAGTAGCGATTTGTAAGCGATGCGATCAGGATGCTCGGAAATTCTTTCTTGTAAAGAAATTCGAAGGATAAAAGTCAGGAATTGTGAGGGATTCAAGCCGATTTCTGCTGCCTGATGAAAAAAGAACGAGGATGGCAGCATCCCGGAGGTGGTGTTCGGGTCATTCAGAAAAATCTGATTTTCCGCAGTAATAAAGCCATCAATCCGCGCATACACGTGGAAGCCCAGTTCTGTGAACAATCTTTCTGCCTCTTGGCGAATAGCATTGATTTGTTCATCCGGCAGGTCAATCGGCGTCAGCTTACGCGACAATCCTGGCAGATATTTTGAGCGATAGTCGAAAACTTCGCCGCCTTTCACAATTTCCGTTGGTGGCAAGCCAACTGCCGTGCCATCTTCTTTGCGGATAACGATGCAAGAAAATTCTTTACCTCGAATAAATTCTTCTATAACTACTTGTTGTTCAGATAAATGCCCTTCCAGAATAAATACTTCTGATTCGGCATCCGCATTCACCGCTTTTTCATTCAAATAAAACAGCAATTGCTCGGGGTGATAAAAAGTATTTTTTTCGCCTTTGAAATAGGCATCCATCGGAAAACCAAGTCCATCGCGGATGTCGGTGAGCAAGCGCACATAGTCCACCCGCTCATATTCACTACTCTTTTGCCAACGTTCGACGGTGATTATTTCTCTAAAGAAGGCACGATTCACTGCTTCTTCAAAACCTTCAAGTCCGCTTTCTTCATCAATGATGGAAACTCCAATTGAAGAACCTTGATTTGCAGGGCGAATTACAATCGGAAACCCAACCGCATCAATGGATTCTTGATACCAATCGCTCACATTTCCTTTCACCCAATCGGCGCGATCCAAAGTCAATATCTTAGGACAAGCAAAGCTATGCGCTGCCATCAATTGCTTTTGCAACACTTTGTCCATGCCGATTTGGCTGGGGCGCACGCCACTACCGGTATAGGGAATATTCAAATCATCGAGTTGCTGCTGAATCTCTCCATCTTCGCCGTATTCGCCATGCAAAGCCAGAAAAGCGATATTGATATACTGAGGGAGGTCTTCAAGCCTTATTTTCGAGCCTACTTTAGCAATCAGCGCGTCTTGTTCTTCTTCAGAAAGTTGTCCCAGGCTTTCCAGATAAACCTGGAATTCATTGGGTGTGGGCGGCAGCAATTCTACAGGCGGGAAAAAATCGCGGATACTTCCCTTATAAATATTCTGCCAATTGAGCAAGATAAAATTGCGATGGCTATCTACAAAAATGGGGATGGGTTCAAAAATAGTTTTATTCAGATTATCATAAACCGTACGCCCACCGGCGAAAGAAATTTCTCGCTCACGTGAAGGTCCACCGAAGAATATACCAACTTTGATTTTCATGCGCAGTTTCGTAAAGGGATTCTATCGATTCTATTGATGCTTTGGATACTCGCTTCGCGGATTATAAAAATCAACAGCATCATTTCAGAATGTTTGCAAAGGTGACGATTTTCAATTAAATCGCAGGCAAATTTAACGCAAAAAGCGGAGTCAGCGGAAAAATGAGCAGTAGTTTTTGGGAACTTGCGCTATTCGAAAAATGTTCTAACTTTGTAATTATTTTGTAAATACATTTTATTGTGGAAATCTCAATTGTACAAATCGGCAATTCCAAAGGCATTCGTTTGGCGAAAGCCATTTTAGAACAATACAATATCCAGGATCGAGTAGAGCTGGTTTTAGAAGAAGGATACTTGATTATCAAGCCAATTCACGCGCCACGTCAGGGATGGGAAGAAGCATTTCGGAAAATGCACGAAGCAGGAGATGATGCGTTATTAATAGGCGATATTTTTGAAGATGAAAATTGGGACGACTAATGAAAGTTTTCCAATACCAGGTCGTCATCGTGAATCTTGACCCCACGGTTGGTAGTGAAATCAAAAAAACGCGCCCGTGCGTAATCGTTTCTCCGAATGAAATGAACCAGCATTTAAAAACAGTCATCATTGCTCCGCTTACTTCCTCCTCGAAAGATTATCCAACCAGAATAAAAGTGAATTATCAAGATAAAGAAGGCTGGGTCGTCATTGATCAAATCCGAACGATTGATAAATCAAGAGTCATCAAAATTACCGAAAAACTCTCCGATGAAGAAATTCAAGATATAAAGCAGGTTATCAAAGAAACCCTGGTAGATTGAATTTAGCACCATGAAGTTTTCCATTGTGAGCCATTGCAAATGCAAGCAATTTTTGTTAAATTGCGACAAATCATTTTTGCTTATGAAAAAAGCATTACTCTTTTCTTTGTTTGTTTCACTTGCTGTAGTCGCTTTGGCGCAGGATCATCGCCCTGAAAATGCAGGGTGTGAGCCTGGTGGTACGCCTCCGCCTTACTCCAGCGAAAGCTACGTCGCACCATTTCAGGCGGCTTCTCTCAAAGTGGATTATCTGATCTATCCGAATCCGGCAACAGATTTTTTCTCTTTGGATGAGGAATCAACTGAAAAAGGCACCGCTCGCACCATCAATGTCTATAATTTGTTGGGGCAGCGGGTACGTACTTTCCAGGTGGAGAGAGGGCAGCGTTATAGCATAGGAGACTTGCAGGGTGGTTTGTATCTGGCTCAATTCCTGGATGCAAACGGCAAAGTAATTATGACACGTCGTCTTCAAAAGGCGAATAGTGTCATCCGTCCTTAGAAAATATGCCGTCCCGAAGCTTTTGGTCGGGATGGTATATTTGCAATCCTCAATCCTTTCATCCCTCTTCCTTCATCTCTCTTCTCTCTACCAACTTCATATACCGCAAAAACACGCCCCAAGCCATAATCACACTAATGATAAATCCCACTTTCCCATCTCGCCAGCCCTGCTGCACAAAAAAATGCTTGACAAAGCGAAACACAGGCTTCCAAAACAAATGAAAATAGGTCACTCGATTTGTTTTTCTTGCATAGTCTTGCGCTGACCACTCGCCGTAGCGCTCCATTTTATCCAAAAAATGCTTGGAATCCCGGAACGTGTAATGTTCCATTTTATGCTTCAAACGTCCTATCTGTAAGCCTTCTGTGATTATTTCCTCATGTACTTGCTTATCATTATAACGACAACTTTTTCTAAAAAACCGCACCACCGCATCACCTTGCCAACCGGCGTAATTGATTTGCTGACCCATAAAAAAATTCTGCCGCCCAATCCAAAACGCATCGTAAGGAATGTCGGGCTTTGCCAGCCAATCCTGAATTTCCGCTTGAAGCGCAGGCGTCACGCGTTCATCCGCATCCAAAAGCAAAATCCATTCATGCGTCACTTGCGGAATCGCCCAGTTTTTCTGGTCTGCCGGGCGCTTATATGCGCGTTGCACTACCCAATCGGTATATTCTTTGGCGATGGTGACTGTTTCATCGGTACTAAATGAATCCACAATCATGATTTCATCAGTCCAACGTACAGATTCTAAAGCCGCGCGGATATTCTGGGCTTCGTTGAAGGTGGTTATTATGATAGAAATTGGTTTCAAGTTTGATGTTTAAAAGTTTGGAAGTTTGACGTTTGGAGGTTTTAGGATGGAAAGTTATAAAAAGCTGTTTAAATGTTACTTTTGATTTGGTATTCGTTTTACGACAAAGTTTATCTGAAAATGCTTGAACATGAAAATTGATCCTGCAATAATAGAAGTGCGCAATAACGCAGAGCGCCGCCGCTTTGAGATAGAAGTGGAGGGGCATTTCGCGTTTGCGGAGTATATGATCGTAAACAATGAGCGCATCATTTTTACGCATACCGAGGTACATCTTGAGTTGGAAGGCAATGGCTTGGCTTCAGTTTTAGCTAAACATGCATTCGATTATGCCCGCGCGTATCAATTCAACATCATGCCGCTTTGCCCATATATGGCGAGCTATATGAAGCGTCATCCCGAATATCATGATTTGCTGATGCCGGGGTTTCATTTGGGGTAAAATTTTAATATGTGGCACATTTTTGAAATGCGCCACATCGCACCATCTACTTTTGTCGAAAACTATCCCCAATAAAATTCAATGCATCGGTAATGCCCGTGCGCCAGTACGTCCAGGTATGCGCGCCGTCGCGGACGCGGAATTCGTGGGGTACGCCTTTTTTCGTCAGCGCAATTTTCAGCATACAATTCCCATTAATCAGGAAATCATCATCGCCACAGTCAATCCAGTAGCGCACTTTGCTCAATTCTTCTTTTGATTTGGTTTCAATAATTTTTAAAGGCGAATTATCATAAAATGCTTGCGAGAGTCGGTCTTTGCCAGTCAAATTTCTTCCAAACAATCCTGCAAACGTGCGATCCCAATTGGCGTCAGGCATATTCATTATATCCTCATCCATAAAAACAGCAGCACTCAGCGGCGCGGCCGCAGCAAATAAATCAGGATATTTTAAAGAATAAATAAGCGTGCCATACCCGCCCATCGAAAGCCCTGCCACGCCGCGAAAACGCTTCTGCGCTTTGACGCGATACGTTTTTTCAATATGCGGCATAAATTCTTTAATAAAAAAGTCTTCATATTTAGTAGCACCATCATAAGAATTGATGTAAAAGCTCACACCGCCATCGGGCATCGCAATAATCATAGGCGGAATATCACCATTGGCGATAGCGGCGTCGGCGTAGCGATTCACTTCACCAAATTGTACCCAACCATCGTCGGCATCGCCGTAGCCATGCAGCAAATAAACAATGGGATACGCTCTTTGCGAAGTTTCGTAATCGGCAGGTAAATAAAGCGTGTACTTTACATCTTTGCCGAGCGCCGCGCTCTTGATGGTTTTGCTTTCTACTACTGTACCCATGTTTTGGGCGCAAGCACTGTAACTGAAAGCAAATAATAATAATCCAAGAATGGTTAGTTTCATTTTGTAATATTTTTATAAATAAAAAGGCAATTCATTTACTTTTCTCTAAAATTATCACTAATAAATTGTAAAGCATCGGTAATACCTGTGCGCCAATACGTCCAATTATGCGCACCCTGCCGGATGCGAAATTCGTGGGGCACACCTTTTTTATTAAGCGCAATATTCAATTCGCAATTAGAAGCGATCAGGAAATCATCATCACCACAGTCAATCCAGTATTTAACTTTACTCAAATCCTCTTTTGATTTGGTTTCTATGATTTTCAAAATAGAATTATCGTACCAAGTCTGCGTAAGGCGTTCTTTGCCGCGTAGCTTACCACCAAATAATGGCGCTAAAGCAGCATCCCAAAACTCATCGGGCATTGTCGTCATGTCCTCATCGGTGAAAACCGCCGCACTAAAGGGCGCAGCCGCCACAAACATATCTGGGTGTTTCAAAGCATATAATAAAGTGCCATGCCCACCCATCGATAAGCCTGCAATCGCCCGATAATCCTTCTCTCCTTTGACGCGATACGTTTTTTCAATGGCAGGTATCAATTCCTTGAAAAAGAAATCTTCGTACTTAGTTTTGCCATCATACGAATTAATATAAAAACTCACATCCGCATCGGGCATCACAATAATCATAGGCGTGATCGTGCCATTGGCAATGCCCTGATCCGTATAGCGATTGATCTCGCCCCGACGCAGCCATTCGGTATCATCTTCAGTTTTTTCATTATAGCCATGTAATAAATACACCGCCGGATAGTTACGCTCGGAACTCGCATAATCATAAGGCAGGTAAATGGTATAGCGCACGTCTTTGCCCAGAATGGCGCTTTTCACCGTCTTGCCTTCGAGCACTTTACCGACGCTCTGCGCGAGCAGCAAGGCCGGGGCGCAACATAGCAAGAGTAAACTTAGTTGTTTCATCTTCCAGAAAGGTTTTGGTATGCAATAATGGCAACTAAGAAAAGCCTTTTTGCGGGGATTTACAATTGTTGAGCGTGTTTTTGTTGAAGATAGGGTATTAACATCTATGGATACACCAAGCAGTATTATTTATATGCCCTTAAAAAGCATCTCCGAGCTGTTGCGCTTTACTTTTTTGCTGTGCAGAATGTTCAAAGAAGGTATTAGAATATTTTAGGAGGGTCTTAGAACATTCCAAGAGGGTATTGTAACGTTCTATGAGGGTAATAAAACGTTCTAGAAGGGTATTATAACGTCCTAGAAGGGTCTTGGAACATTCTAAGAGGGTGCTAAAACGTTCTAGGAGGGTCTTAGAATGCTCAAAGAGGGTGCTAAAACGTTTTAGGAGGGTATTATAACGTTTTAGGAGGGTACTAAAACGTTTTAGGAGGGTACTAAAACGTTTTAAAAGGGTAATAGAACATCATAATAGGATCATTAAACACTCTGGAAGGGTATTAGAACGATAAAATCGACAAATTCTGCTTTGAAAGAAAGGAATTTTACTCAGCAGGAGGCATTCTTTTTCATCAAGCCTATAAGATTTTAAGAAACTTTATAGGTTTTCTAGTAGATGACTGCATTCAATAGACAAAAGCACGCTTATAATTTCATCACCCCTTCACCAAATCCCTCAGTCTCTCCTTCACGAAGTCAAAACCAAAGCCATTCAAGACTTTATCAAGCTTGGCGCGAATTTCCGGCAGGCATAAATTGCCGATACTACCCTCGTGTGTATGTGCGACCTGCTTATCCGGCGCAAAACTACCCTGATTGATGCTTTCGCCTACCTGTTTGTACGCGTCGCGGAAGGGCACGCCTTGTAACACCAGCTTGTTTACTTCTTCTACACTAAATAAGTACAGGTATTTATCCTCCTTTAAAATATCGGTCTTGATTTTGATCTGAGACATTGCAAAAGTGGCGATTCGCAGGCAGCTTTTCAGGCTTTCAATCGCCGGAAAAACCTGTTCTTTCAACAACTGGAAGTCCCGATGGTAGCCCGACGGCAACGCGCCCGTAAGCTGGCTCACTTGCCCCGGCCGGCTTTGCAACTGATTGCACCTTGCGCGACGCAATTCAAACACATCGGGGTTCTTTTTTATGCGGCATGATGCTCGAACCCGTCGTCAATTCATCCGGGAAGCTGATAAAGCCGAAATTTTGATTCATGTACAGCGTCACATCCATCGCCAGTTTGCCCAAGGTATTCGCCAAACCCGCCATCGCAAAGGCCAGGAAGAGTTCGCTTTTGCCGCGACCCATTTGCGCATGCACCACATTATAACTCAAATCCTCGAAGCCCAGTAAATCTGTCGTCATTCGCCGATTCAGAGGGAAGGAAGAACCGTAACCCGCCGCCGAGCCGAGCGGATTATGATTCACGACTTTATAAACAGCCTGCAGTAATTGCAAATCATCCGTCAAACTCTCTGCATACGCCGAAAACCAGAGTCCGAATGACGAAACCATCGCCACTTGAAGATGCGTGTAGCCCGGCAGCAGTATATCTTTATGCGTTTCCGCCAATTCTAAGAGTTGTACAAACAAATCCTGCGTCAATCCAGCTATTTCCTGAATCTCTGCTCTGAAAAATAGACGCAAATCAACCAAGACCTGATCATTTCTCGACCGCCCGGAATGTATTTTCTTGCCCACATCGCCCAGTTCCCGCGTCAACAGCAATTCGACTTGCGAATGCACGTCCTCAACACCCTCCTCGATGACAAAATTACCCTGCTCCGCTTTTCGATACACCTCCTGTAGCGCCGTAGTCAGCTGTTTTAGCTCCGTAGCCTCCAATAATTCGATACTTTCCAGCATTTTGATATGCGCAAGCGAACCAAGTACGTCGTATTTCGCCAGGTAGAGATCCATCTCACGGTCGCGCCCGACGGTAAATGCCTCGATATCTGCGTGGACGGTGTAGTTTTTTTGCCAGAGTTTGGTTGTATTCATGTGTTCTTGTGTTCGTGTGTTCAAGTGTTCGTGTTGTGCGTACACGTCAGGAAGGACAATAACACACGAACACTTTAACACCTGAACACCCTATTCGGCGCGAAGGTCGGAAGAATTTTACGGAACTGAGAAGGTTCCTTTTAAAATGAAGCGTTTTGAGAATGATTTGTAACTTGTATATTGCTATCAGCATTATTTCAAAAGCAAACCAGCAGCTATGAAATGGATCACCCGGGAAAAGCCCAAAATAGATCGCATCGCCTGCCCTTGGCTCATAAAACGCTTTATTGACAAGGATGCCAAGGTTATTTATGTGCCATTTGACAAAATTAAAGCCGAAGCTGAGGCACTTGCAGCTATACCTTTCGATATTCCCGATGTAGAGTTCACGCATTATAATAATGAATGCACTTTTGATTATTTTATAAAGAAATATGAACTGAAAGATCCCGCTTTGAAGGTGATAGCTGACATTGTAAGAGGCGCGGATACCGATCGGCACGACATCGCAAGCCAATCATCTGGGCTATGGGCGATTACCGCAGGGCTGGCTTTTAATTATAAAGATGATTATGAATTATTGGAAAAAGGCATGATGATTTATGATGCCTTATATGCCTGGGCAAAGTATTTTCAGCACGAAAAACATACCCAAAACCCAATCGAACGTTTGCTGCTCGATGTGTATAAAAAATTTCTAAAGCAAAAAGCTGGCACGAAAAGAATCCCCGTTTGGGCGAAGGAGTTGAAAGAAATGATTCAAGACCAGATTGATACGAATTTAAGCTTGAGTTTGACAGAGCTTTCAGAGCATTTAAACGTGCATCCTGCCTATCTTTCCAGAGAATTCTCCAAGTATTTTGATGACCTGAGCTTTGGCGATTATATCCGAAAATTGAGGATTGAAAAAGCCATCCAACTGATGAATGATCCAGCATACGGACTTTCCGATATCGCCTATTTAACGGGGTTTTCTGATCAGAGCCACTTTACGCGGGTTTTTAGAAAATTTATGAGTGAAAATCCTTCTTCTTACCGAAAAAAATTGCTCAAAAAGTAAAGGAGATACAAAAAGTAAAATTCGTTCTATCCTGAAGTTGAGCGAAAGCATAGTTTTGATGTAATAAACATTTAAAAAGCTATGCAATCACCCGACACTTTATTACTTAGCCGAAGCGATGTTGCCAAACTCCTCTCAATGGAAGAATGTATCGCTGCCGTGGAGCAAGCGTTTAAGCTATACGCCATAGGAGAAGCCCAGCCGCCAGGTACGTTGGGTATTCACGCAACGCAAGGTGTTTTTCACATCAAGGCGGGTATCATGAATCTTGGCAAATCTTATTTTGTTGCCAAGACCAACGCTAATTTCCCTAATAATAAAAAGCAATATGGCTTGCCCACGATTCAGGGAATCATCGTGATGAGCGACGCTGAGAATGGGCGTTTGCTGGCGCTGATGGATGCGAATGAGATAACCATCCTCCGAACTGCTGCTGCTACGGCGATTGCCGCTAAATATCTGGCTCGTCCCGATGCTAAAACTGCCACCATCATCGGCTGTGGCAATCAAGGTAGAGCCTCCTTGAGAGCGCTTCTGCAGGTGCGAAACTTAGAAAGGATTTACGCTTATGATGTTGACCAGTTACTTGCCCGGCAATATGCGCAGGAGTTTTCAGGAATTTTTAATATTGATATTATATCGGTAAATGATTTTAGTAAAGCTGCCCTGGAGAGTGATATTTGCATAACCTGCACGCCTTCCAAGCACGCCTTTTTGAAGCCGGAACACATCGCGCCGGGAACTTTTATTGCTGCTGGCGGCGCAGATAATGAAGATAAACAGGAATTAGAACCTGCACTTTTAGCTTCCGGCAAAGTAGTTGTTGATATTTTAGAACAATGCGCGCATATGGGAGAATTACATCATGCTTTGGAAATGGGTGTAATGAAAAAGGAGGATGTTTATGCAGAATTGGGTCAAATTATTGCTAGACAAAAGTTTGGAAGGGTCTCAGATGATGAAATTATTATCTTCGATAGTACCGGCATGGCATTACAGGATGTAGCCGCTGCAGCTATTGTATATGAAAAAGCAGTATTACAAGCCAATGTAATGAAATTGAATTTTGGGATATAATATTTGTAAATAAAATATAAAGCTATGAAATGGATTACCCGTGAGCGACCAAAAATTGATCGTATTGCTTGCCCCTGGCTGATTAAAAACTTTGTGGACAAAGATGCGGAATTCGTTTATGTGCCTAAGAATGAGGTATTTGCGAAAGCAAAAGAATTAGATGCAATTCCTTACGATATTGTTGGCGCAGCGTATTCGCATCAGGATGAGTTTTGTACCTTCGATTTTATTATAAAAAAACATGATATTACAGACCCTGCGGTTGCTCAAATCGCCTTGATGGTGAGAGGCGCGGACACCGATCGGCATGATTTATCGCCGCAAGCTGCTGGTTTGTGGGCAATTTCGGCAGGCTTATCTTACAATTATCAGGACGATCACGAACAATTAGCCATTGGTATGAAAATCTACGACGCTTTGTATAGCTGGGCAAAATACGTTTCCGATGAGCGGCATACCTGGAATCCAAACTTAAAGTAAATGGTTGAAAATCAAACGACAATTCATCAAACCAAAGCCCAGATTTTCTGGCGATTTTTGAAATTTGGCTTACTTGCCTGGGGAGGACCGGTTGCGCAAATAGCCATGATAAAAAAGGAACTGGTAGAAGAAGAAAAATGGATAACGCCGGAAAAATTCAATCGCGTATTGTCTGTCTATCAGGTATTACCAGGGCCGGAGGCGCACGAATTATGCGTTTATTTTGGAATGCTTGCCGGTGGGCGCTGGGGTGGATTCCTTGCTGGGTTGGGTTTTATGCTCCCAGGGTTCATTTTGATATTATTATTAACCGCATTCTATATTACATTTGGAATTAAATCCCCACTTATACTTGCTATTTTTGTAGGGTTTCAAGCTGCTGTAATTGCCTTGATTATCAGAGCAGTGCATCGAATTGGCGAGCATATTTTGATCAATTATCGCCTTTGGCTGATTGCTATTCTTTCAGGCATTTCTTTTTTCTTAGGTACACATTTCCTTATTATTTTGGCAATAGCCGGGATTGCTTATATTTTTTGGATGCGAAACAATATTATTATAACGATATTATTAGGATTTGCTTTATTATTATATGTTTCTTTATCATTCTCTTCCGAAGTATTACAACCTTTATTAATTAACGAAACGACTGCCTCCGGCTTTCAGCAAGGTACGCCAGTGCAAATTTTTCTAAGTGGACTCAAAGGCGGACTCCTTACTTTTGGTGGCGCTTATACGGTGATTCCTTTTATGCAGCAAGATGCAGTGATGACAAATGCCTGGATGACCAACCAGCAATTTCTCGATGGGATTGCTTTATCCGGATTGCTACCTGCGCCACTCGTTATTTTTACTACATTCGTAGGCTATTTTGGCGGCGGCTGGTCAGGAGCGTTCATCATTACGGCAGGTATTTTTCTACCGGCATTTTCATTTACTTTAATTGGTCATCAAATCATGGAACGCATTATTGCGAATCCATCATTACATAATTTTTTAGATGGCATCAGTGCTGGCGTGATAGGCTTGATTGCGGTTACAGCGCTGCAATTATTTAGGACGACCATTGATGATGGGCTTTCTTTGATCATTTTTGGATTAGCTATCTTTGCATTGTATCGTTTTAAAACGAAATTCACCGTTATTTTTGTAATAATTGGTGCAGGAATTTTAAGTTTATTATGGCATTAGGTGTTTTTATAATAAAGATGGGCAGCAGCTTATAAAGAATATATAAAATTGTAAGTTAATTCCTAAATTTGCTCATAAAAACAAAGATGAAACTACTTTCGGCTGTCTTTTACACTGGTCTTCTTTTTCTTTTATTTGCCTGTACTCAAGAACAAGAGGGTTCTTCACAAGATTCAAATACTATCCTTGTTTCCAAACGCGTACCTGACATTCAACCCAATCGCTATAATGTCGCCTTTCTCATTATGGATGGCACATACAACACCGAATTAACAGCTCCTTACGATATTTTTCAGCATACGATCTTTCGAGACAGCATCAAGCCGATGAATGTTTTCCTGGTTGCCAACACGCATGAGTCCATTACTACTTTTGAAGGCATTCGTCTGTTGCCTGATTTTAATTATTTGACCGATTCGCTACCAAAAATTGACATTCTCGTAGTGCCCAGCGCCGAGCATCACCTCGATAGCGACTTGAAAGACACGGCGATGATTAATTTTGTCAAGCGTATTGACCAAGAAGCCTTGTACATGACTTCCCACTGCGATGGCGCTTTTGTATTAGCCAAAGCTGGTGTGCTGGATGGTATAGAATGTACTACCTTTCCCAGCGATATTACTAAAATGCAGAATATGTTTCCTCATTTGAGTATTCACGAGAATGTACTCTTCGTACACGATGGCAAATACATTACCTCTGCTGGTGGCGCGAAGTCTTTTGAAGCGGCGCTTTATTTGTGCGAAATTTTATATGGCAAGGAAGTCGCAAAGCGTCTGGCGCAAGGACTGGTGATTGATTGGGATGTAGAAAAAGTGCCAAGGTTGGTGGTGGAGTAAATGGGTTTAAACTTTCAATTATGCTATCAATTTTTCCAACAATTCAATGTAAATCTTAATTCCCATTGCAATTTCTTCTAATTTTATAAACTCATCCGCCGTATGCGAGCGCGCAGAATCGCCGGGACCGATTTTTAAAGTAGGAAAATTCATTAATGCTTGATCAGATAAAGTAGGAGAGCCAAAATAGTCCAAACCCATCGCCAATCCTGCTTTTACCAAGGGATGCTCCAATTCAATTCTGGAAGAATTCAAGCGAAAAGAGCGGGCTTTTATATCAGATTGTAAATATTCTTGTAATAATTCAAAAACGTCCCGATTATTATAATATTCATTGGTGCGGATATCAATCACAAATCGGCAGTTATCAGGAACAACGTTGTGTTGCGTGCCAGCGTGGATTTGCGTGACGGTCATTTTCACTGCGCCAAGTAGATCGGAAACTTGTTCAAATTGATGATTTTCAATCCATTGAATATCTTGTAAAGCTTTATAAATGGCATTTTCGCCTTCATTTCGAGCGGCGTGCCCGGCTTTGCCTTTAGCTTCGGCATCCACAACTATCAAGCCTTTTTCAGCAATGGCCATGCGCATTTGCGTGGGTTCGCCCACAATACCCGCCCAGATTTCGCCAAGATCGGGCAAAAGATATTCGATTCCATGTCCGCCAGAGATTTCCTCCTCCGCAGTTGCTGCAATAATAATATTATATGGTAAATTTTCTTTTTTATAAAAATGTAAAAATGTGGCAATTAATGATACCAATGCGCCGCCTGCGTCATTACTGCCTAAGCCAAAGAGTTTATCATCTTCAATTTTAGCCTGGAAAGGATGGCGCGACCAGCCTTCCACGGGTTTGACTGTATCATGATGGGAATTGAGTAATAAAGTCGGTTTATTTATATCAAAATGTAAAGATTTTGCCCAAATATTATTTTTTTTACGGAAAACGGGTATTTTATTTTGCTTGAAAAAATTTTCCAGGATTGCTGCGGTATCATCCTCTTCTTTAGAATAGGAAGGCGTAGCAATTAATTGTTTTAATAATTCGATTGAATTATTTACTATTTGATGTAATGAATTCATTTATTATTACAAATAAGCAATAAGACAAAATTAATCTGATCTTAAAATTTTGAACCCCCTTGTGTTTATTGCACTGTACTCAATTTCCCGTTAACAGTTAACTGTGTACCTGTGCTTATTATGAAACCAGCATTTCTTTTTCTTCTTTGACTACGCTTTTCGTTGGCATTTCAGCAGCAGTTTTTGGGCGGATTCGCACTATAAAAAACACGGTCAGCGAAGCGATCGCCATTGCAATCGTCATCGGGAACGCAGTACCATTATCAAATGCACTTACCAGCGCCGCTGACACCGCCGAAACTACAAAATGCAGTGACCCCATCAATGCTGAAGCCCCGCCGGCATTGCGCACGAAAGGTGCCATCGCCAGGGCGCCGGCATTGGGATAAATGAAACCCAGCATTGTCATATATAAAAAATCAAAGTAATAAGCATCGGCAAGCCGCCCCAGAAAGTAAAGGCATACAACACGAGCAATACTCCAAAGATTAATTGTGCCGTATTCACAAATTTTATAATCTGAACGGTCGTCCAACGCCGCAATGCCAGTCGATTTATTTGTCCTGCCATAATCAAACCAAAGGCATTAGCGCTGAAAATCAAGCCAAATGTGGCTTCTGGCACTTGATGCAACTCGATAAACACAAACGGTGACCCCGAGATATAAGCAAACATGCCTGCGCCGGAAATGCCGCCGACCATTACATATATAATAAATTGTCGATTTTTTATAATTTGGATATAATCTTTCATCACCGCCACGGGCTGCAGTGATATGGTGGGGTCGGGTTTCTTGGTTTCCGGCAAAGCGAGATACATACCAAGCAGCGCCGTGGAGCTAATGATGGCCAACGTCAGAAAAATAGACTGCCAACCCACATTCGCAGCAAGAATTCCACCCAAAGATGGCGCAATGATTGGCGCGACGCCCATCACCAACATCAGCATAGAAAAGATTTTCGCCATTTCCTCCGGCTGATACAAATCACGCACGACTGCTCGCGCTACCACCATACCGACGCTACCACCTAATGCCTGTACAAAACGCAATGCTATTAAAGTTTCTACATTTGGTGCCCAAATACAGGCGATAGAAGCAAGTATATATATTCCTAATCCTACATATAATGGCGGCTTCCGCCCAAATCGGTCGGTGATAGGGCCACTGAACAATTGCCCCAAAGATAGACCAACAAAAAAGCTGGCTAAAGATAATTGCACCTGAGCGATCGTCGTCTTTAAATCCGCTGCAATCGCCGGAAAACCAGGCAAATACATATCAATAGAAAAAGGGCCAATCATAGTGAGTGCCCCCAATATAATGATAATGTAAGTCGTACTTTTTGCTTGACTCATAAGGTTGTTCTTGCAAGTTTTACCTACCCTAAACAGCACAAGGATGGAAATAAGTTCTCTTTTTTTGAAAATTTTGAAAATGCCTCCCTCCAACTGAGCCATTCGTTGCAGGTAAGAACGAATGGCAATTTGGAAGATTCAAAAGAAGGGATTATTTTTAGGGAGTGGAGTTGCGCATATATCCGGCCGCAAACGGCTGTTAAACGTTTGTAATCGGCTGTTATTATGGTAGGGTCTGATTATCAGTGGATTAACTCAAGGAGAACTATAAGAAAAATAGACGCAATGCGTTAATACAAAAGTTCTCGGCAATCAAGACAAAAATAAAATAATCAAACTTGAAAGATTACTTGACTGCATAAGCGATGATAGGTTATAAAGAAACTCAAAGAGCAACACGCAGTTCTGAGGATATTGATGATATTCTCAAAGAAATTGTTTTTGTTGAAATCACGACTAACTGTAAGTAGAAACTATCTTACAAGGTTTGATAAAGATGAAGAGAAAAATTTAGAAAATAAAATAAGGTCTGCAATTTTGACTTTGCAACTAAAAAAGACAAATAAATGTAAAAACAATCAAAAAGATATAAAACAAGAGATTGACAAAGTAACTTATCCTCATTTCTCAAAGAAATTCAGACAATTAGTTGACCCATACTATATTGCTTCTTCAAAATCATATCTTCATATTGCATTCGGAAGCATTTCTGATATTGAACACATGAGCATTACGGTTGGATGCAGCCAAGATTTTGATATGTTCCAAAGCAATCCAAAAGGGCATTAGGTTCGCTATGGAACGAAAATCGGCAACCATTTTAGTTCTGAGAAGTAAATGAAATTGAAAGAAACAGACCCCAAAATGAAGGATTAGGAACTTCTCAATTTGCAAACTGCGACAATCACAAAAGAAGAATTTAAGAAGGCGTAATATTTCAACAGTAACAACAAGAGATATTAATTCTAACGATGAAAAAGACTTTATAGAACACCCAGAATGGAATGAAAGAGCAAGTTCAAGGCACGGGTTGTTGCTAATTGAAAAGGAAAATTACCCAAAACTAAATGGATTTGAAAAAGGCAATTGGCAAAATTGATGAAACTTAAATTGACTATGCGAATAAAAGATTTTGAAATAAAAGAAGAATTATCATTTGAAATTTCAGACACCCCGTAGAACGCGAACTAACAGGATTTGGCAATTAAGGTTTAAATTCATATATCAATTGAAATTGACCTTCGATTAACTTTGAAAAACTGAACAATGTGCTTCGATTTCCGCCACCCGCCAAGCTGCAAACCGTTAGCAACAACACTAAAGATATGCGGAGTATAGTACTTATACTTTTTATGATGCCGGGCTTTTTATTAGCTCAGGAAGAGAAAACAATAGTAAAGGAAATGGACAACACCATCTTCAAAAAAGATGGCTATTGGAGAGGTGCAGATGGTGCGGCTACCGTTGAACTTGGTTCAGGTAAAATTCTATGGCTTTTTAGTGATACATTTATTGATCAGGATGGGACTGGAAAAAGATCTAATTCTAAAACATTAATTCGAAATAGCATTGCTATTCAAGATTCCCACTCATTAAAATCTAAATTGACATATTATTATAAAGGAACTAAACAAAAACCTGAAGATTTTTTTAAAGTGCCCGGAAAAAATTGGTTTTGGACAGGCCATGGAATATTAATCAAGAATAAACTTGTAATTTTTCTGATTGAAGAAGCTTCTACGGATTCAGGGATAGGCTTCGAAGCAATTGGATGGTATGTTGCTATTATTGAAAATCCTACTGACAGCCCAGATAAATGGATAATAAACTATTACAAAGGTTCAAAAACCTTTGGTGTCATTATTGGCTCTTCAGCAGTCTTGCAGGATAAAAACTATGTTTATGCTTTTGGAGTTAAAGAACCTTCGACACATGAAACTTATTTACTTCGATTTAATAAAAGAAAATTAATAAAGGGTGACCTGTCAAATTTAGAATGGTGGGTTAAAAATGCCTGGACAGATAATGTTTATGAGGAACCAAAATCATCTTCTCTTTTCATGGGTCAAACAGAATTTTCTGTACATTATGACCAGAACCTAAAGAAATACATTCAGATACAAACTTATGGTTTTGGAAATGCTTCCATTGGATACAAACTTGCAGACAAACTATATGGACCTTGGTCTGAACCAGTATTATTTTATACTCCAGCTTTAAAAGAGGACAAAGAATTTGTTTATACTGCGAATGCGCATCCTGAATATAAGTCTGATGAACTTATTATTACTTATAATATTAACAACGGAGATTTTATAAGACTAATAAATAATGAGGAAATATATTTCCCGAAAATTATTAGAATGCAGTTGAAGAAAGATAAATAAGTATTATTTTATATAAATAATGACAGATAAAGTGTTGATTATCAAGGTTTATAGTCCTTTCAAACCGTAATGAAGTTTGAAAGGAAATATCGTATAATCTGTTACTACTTATACAATTTATCGTTGTCCGTAATGCCTCGTAAAACCTTTATTCAATTCAAACAACCTCTTTTACTTCTTTCAAAATCAATTGATTGCGCTCGGGCCCGGTAGAAACCATCGTGATCGGCACGCCGATTAAATCTTCTAATTTTTCCAAATATGTTCTTGCGGCAAGCGGCAATTCATCATAATCTGAAGCATTTTCCAGGGATTGCTGCCAACCGGGGAACGATTTATAAACGGGTTCGATATTAAAATCGCATAAATCGTAAGGCAACTGGTCAGAAATTTTGCCATCGTAGCGATAAGCCGTCGCAGCTTCGATTGTATTAAAAATATTTAATACATCTATCTTGGTGATTACCAATTGAGTAACGCCGTTTAGCATGATCGTGTAGCGCAATTGTGGCAAGTCAATCCAACCACAGCGACGCGGGCGACCTGTCGTGGCGCCGAATTCCTGCCCTTCTTTGCGGAGCAATTCGCCAGTTTCATTTTCCAATTCGGTCGGGAAAGGCCCAGAACCCACGCGGGTGCAATACGCTTTGGTGATGCCGATGACCTGACCAATTTTATCCGGTGCAACGCCTAAACCTGTGCAAACCCCGGCGGTGATGGTATTCGAGGAAGTGACATAAGGATACGTACCAAAATCAATATCGAGCATCGAGCCTTGCGCACCTTCCGCGAGGATGCGTTTGTCTTCGCTTAATGCTTGATTTATAAAGTACTCACCATCAACGTGTTGTAGTGATCGTAAAATTTCCAAACTGGCGAACCATTTTTCTTCTTCGGCTTCCAAATTAAAATCAATAGCAGGATATAACTGCATCAAAGTGAGGTGCTTAGCTTTGAGCGCTTCGTATTTTTCCTGGAAATTGGCGCGATTGATATCGCCCACGCGCAAGCCATTGCGGCCGGTTTTATCCATGTACGTCGGGCCGATGCCTTTGAGCGTAGAGCCAATTTTGGCGTGACCTTTGGCAGCTTCAGAGGCAGCATCCAGCAAGCGATGGGTAGGCATGATCAGATGGGCTTTGCGTGCGACCAATAAGCGATTGCTATAATGGACGCCTGCTTCACGAAGGGCATTCAATTCTTTTTGCAAAGTAATAGGGTCAAGAACAACACCATTTCCGATGAGATTGATCAGATTTTCTCTGAAAATCCCGGAAGGAATGGTGTGGAGTACAAATTTTTTACCATCGAATTTTAACGTATGTCCGGCATTCGGGCCGCCCTGAAAGCGCGCTACGATATCATATTGCGTGGCAAGGTAATCCACGATTTTACCTTTGCCTTCATCTCCCCATTGCAAGCCAAGTATCACATCAATTCTCATATATTTATATTTGATAGTCAGGTATTAATCAGCATTTTTGACGATTAACCATATCTGTAAAATTATAAAAACCTAATGGACATTTTGGTGTTATTATCCATTAGGCTTTATTGTAATATGATGAAAATTTTAAATCGCATGATTGCTTTTGTCCATCTTGAAAATTTACAAAAAGCTTGCAAATTTAAAAAATAGAGTGCAAAAACGGGAGGTTTTGGGCTTAATTCTTTTGTGCGGCTTGCAAAGCGGCTGCTTTTTCTGAGGCTTGTTTCTTGTCGCAAGCGCCATCGCATTGGCCATAAAGGTTCAGCGCATGATGCGTCACTTTGAAGCCCAGCAACTCGCCCATCATATTTTTAATTTGTTGAATACGTGGATCGCAGAATTCCAATACTTTACCACAGTCCACACAAATCAAGTGGTCGTGCTGTTTATAACCGTAGGATTTCTCGTATTGAGCAAGATTTTTGCCAAACTGATGCTTTTTCACTAAATCGCAATTCACCAGCAATTCCAATGTATTATAAACCGTAGCCCGGCTGACCCGATAATTTTGGTTTTTCATATGGATATATAAGGCCTCTGCATCAAAATGATCGCTGCGCCGATAGATTTCTTCAAGGATGGCAAAGCGCTCCGGCGTCTTCCGAAAACCAGCCGTTTCCAGATGCGAAGCAAAAATATTCTTCACTTCCTTGATAATTTCCTCCTGATTCCTATGAGTTGACATTATAAAAATTATTAATTGCTAATTCTAAGATTATCACAATATCACAATATCACAATATCACAATATCACAATATCACAATATATCACAATATATCATTCATCTATTCTTGTAACACTTGACACTTGTTCTAAGTTTTCCAGATTGCGAATCACCGTATTCAATTGCTCGGTATTGGCTACCATCAGCGTGATTTTGCCTTCAAAATAACCTTCATTACCTGCGATAGACATGGAGCGAATATTCAAACCAAGATTGTTCGACACTTCCTGCGTGATTTTTTGAATAATGCCGGGACCATCATCAATGCCTACCACCAACAGCGTTGTTGTAAAACTGACTTCGCTTGTGCCTGCTTCTTTCCAATCGGCTTTCATAATGCGGTAGCCGTAATTCGCCATCAAATTGGTCGCATTCGGGCAGGTAGTGCGGTGTATTTTCAATCCGGCATTGGCGGTCAAATAAGCAAAAATATCATCGCCTGGCACAGGGTTGCAGCAAGTAGCCAAAGAATACTCAAATCGCTCGGCCGACTCACCATTAATGGTCAGACGTACTTTGCCATCAATTTTTTTGCGAACAGGCTTGGCGGCATCAGCAGCTTTACTATCGTCGGTACTTTTTATAGCAACCTCATGCTGGATCTCAACCAATTTGCCGTTTTCGGCTTTAAAACGCTTGAAAATATCAGGAATATCGAGCTTTCCTTCGGCAATTTTGAAATATAACTCCGCGTGCGAAGGGTAAGCATAATGTTTCACCAATAACTCCACACTTTCTTCAAAATCAACCTTTAGGTTTTTTAATTTTCGCTCCAACGCTTCCTTGCCAATTTCGCCCTTGCGCCGCATCTCCTCCTTCATCACCGAGCGGATTTTACCTTTTGCCTTACCTGTGACCACCCATTTGAGCCATTCCTCGCTGGGTTTTTGGTTGCGCTCTGTTTCGATGCTGACCTGATCGCCATTTTGCAGCGTATAGCCCATCGGCACGAGCTTATTGTTTACTTTGATGGCGCGGCAATGATAACCCAAATCGGTGTGAATGCTGAACGCAAAATCCAGTGCTGTCGCGCCTTTCGGCAATATTTTCAACTCGCCTTTTGGAGTATAAACATATACTTCTTCATTGAAAAGGCTATTGGCTTTAAAATCCCAGAGAAATTCTACTGCATCGCTGGTCGGGTCATCGAGCGTTTCACGAACACTATCTAACCAACGCTCATATACATCTGGTTGATTATTAACACCTTTGTACTTCCAATGCGCCGCGAAACCGCGCTCTGCGATTTCGTCCATACGCGCCGAGCGGATTTGCACTTCTACATAACGCCCTTTCGGCCCGATAACCGTTGTGTGCAAAGACTCATAACCATTGGATTTTGGCACGGTGATCCAGTCTTTAAGCCTTTCCGGCAATGGCCGATGTACATCGGTAACAATCGAATATGCTTGCCAGCAATAGAGTTTTTCTTTATCCAAAGGCACATCGAGGATGACGCGTACTGCAAACAGATCATAAATCTCCTCAAAAGGCACTTGCTTTTTCTTGATTTTATTGAAAATCGAATAAATAGATTTTGGTCGCCCAAAGATTTTATATGGTATTCCCAATTCGCTCAAGCGATCCTCCAAAGGTTTGATAAACTCATTGATATAGCGGTTGCGCTCGCGTTTGGTTTGTTGTAGTTTGGAAGCAATATCATGATAAGCCTCTGGATCAGTAATTTTCATACACAAATCCAGGAATTCGGTTTTGAAATTGTACAAACCCAAACGGTGCGCCAAGGGTGCATAGATATAGCTTGTTTCTGCTGCAATTTTCAATTGTTTATGGCGAGGCATCGAGCCGAGGGTACGCATATTGTGCAGGCGGTCCGCCATTTTGATGAGTACCACACGTACATCATCTACCAGCGTACTGAGTACTTTTCTAAAGTTCTCAGCTTGAGGACTTTCTGCATTGTAAGCGCTGTCCAACTTAGTTAACCCATCTACAATTTTCGCTATACGTTCACCAAATTGGGCTTTGATTTCATCCAGTTTAATCGATGTATCTTCAACTACATCGTGCAGCAAGGCCGCTACAATCGCCGTCGGCCCCAGCCCGATTTCTTCTGCGCAGATGGTAGCTACCGCAATGGGGTGCAAAATATAGGGTTCACCTGACTTCCGACGCTGACTTTTGTGGGCTTCCACTGCCAATTCGTAAGCCATACGTATATGTTGCCGATCTTCGCTATCCAATTCACTTTTAATCGAACGCAGGAGCTTTCGGTACGCATTCTGGATCAATCTTTCTTCCGGCTGTTGTTTCAGCGCTGATACATCGGTGGTAAAGGTCATAAGAATCCTGCTTTTTTGTGTTCATGGGAATGTTCTGTAAGCTGGATGTTAAGTATTGAATACTAGCTGTTTAAATATTATGATATTCTTGTTTTGTACATTTATCTAAAGTCTAAAATCTATCGTCTAAGGTCTTTATAATTTTATACGGAACGAATTCGTGTTTGTTTTACAAAAAGGGTGATTGTACAAATCTAAAACAAAATTTCGGTTCGCAATGTACTCCTATACAAATTTGATTGAACAAAATCAGCGATAGAGACATCTTTTTCCTGAGAAAAAATTATATCTTTGCAATCGCTTTTTAAAAAGGGCTTTGGGAAGAAGGAAGCACAAGCTACGAAGCAGGTTTTCACTTTCACCCAAGCCTTAGTCCATATTGCGGATGTGGCGAAATTGGTAGACGTGCTAGACTTAGGATCTAGTGCCGCAAGGCGTGGGGGTTCGAGTCCCTCTATCCGCACAAAGTAAGGATCGCAGGGGCGAGAAGTTTATCCCGATCGTTATCGGGAAGTCCCTCTATCCGCACCTTATTTAAAGTCAAAATGTCCCGAAGGGATGACTATGCCATAAAATTTCAAATGTAAAATGTAAAATGTAAAAGAGTTCACAACTTTAAATGTTGACTTGAGCGTTTTACATTTTACTTTCACATGATAGTATTAAAACAAAAATCAGCGCCAACAAGTTGTGCCTCAAGCGATTCAGTAGATTATGCTCGTAGTTTTAATTTGAATTAACCCGACACAACGAGAACTTCAGACTTGAAACTTAAAACATATAAACTTTTTCCCTTCAAATATTGTATCAACCTTTTGTTCAAAATAATCAATATATAGTTTTATGCCCAAAATTGATAAAGAAGCGATTGATGCGCTGAATGCAACGGTGACCGTGACGATTGAAAAAGAGGACTACGAACAAGAATTCGAGCAAGAATTACAAAAGTATCGCAAAAATGTGAGTCTCAAGGGTTTCCGAAAAGGTAAGACCCCACCCAATGTACTGCGCAAGATGTACGGTAAGAACGTGCTGGCGGAATTGATTGACAAAATGGTGCAAAAAGAAATCTTTGGCTATATCGAAGAGCAAAAAATAGATATTCTGGGACAGCCATTACCCTCCGAAGATCATCCTTTGAATGATCTGGATGTCAAGGATTTACAGGATTTTGTATTTAAATTTGATCTTGGCATTGCGCCGCAATTTGAGTTGAATGGCATTTCGCCAATTGATAGATATGAACGCTACGCGGTTGAAATACAAGATAGTATAATTGAAGAAGATTTTGCAAGCCTTCGCAAGCGCAGCGGCGAGCGTGTTCAGGTAGAAGATAATATTCAGGAAGGCGATTTTGTGAAATTTGATACAAAGGAATTGGATGGCGACGCTTTGAAAGAAGGTGGTTTGGCAACTGATTTTGGGATTTTTGTGAATGAGATTCAAAACGAAGATTTCAAAACCGAACTGTTTTCCAAAAAAGTAGGCGACACGCTCCGCACCAATATTTATGGGCTTTTCAATGAACCCGACGAGCATTACATCCGTCACCACCTGCTCAAATTGGATCATGATGATCACGACACACAGGTCGGACAAGAATTTGAGTTGACTATCACGGAAGCGACGCGCTACGAGGCCGCCGAGCTGAATCAGGATTTTTTCGACAAAGCTTTCGGCCCGGGCAGAGTGAGCAGCGAAGAAGAAGCCAAAGCGGAAATCCGCAAGGACATTGAAGTTTTTTATAATAAGCAAGCCGACGCGCTACTGTTTCGTGATATTCAGGAACGCTTGATGGATGTGAATGAACTCCCTTGCCGGATGGTTTTCTCAAGCGCTGGCTCAAAGCTGCCAATGAAAAGCTGAGCGAGGAAACGATTGAGCGCGAATACGAAACTTTTTCCAAGAATCTGAAGTGGACTTTATTGAAAAATAAGCTTTCCAAGCATTTTGAAATTGAAATTACAGAGCAAGACATCCGCGAGGCCTTTGCGCAGCGCGTACGCGAATATTTTGGCGCTTATGGAGGAGGTGATTTGATCAATGCCGCGATCGATCGCTTGATGCAAGATCAAAAGCAAGTGAACGAAATTTACGAAGATATTTTGGTGGATAAATTGCATGATGCGATTACGGGCGTCGTAGCAGTGGAGTCAAAACCAATTGATCGGGAAGCATTTATGAAAATTCTTGAAGAGGCGCGCGCCAAAGCTCGTGCTGAGCAAGAGTCGCCGGTGATGGATTTGGAGGAAGAGGAGTAGGGGATTTGGAGGGGCTTGGAGATAGGGAGACCAGGAGACTGTTTTTATGTTATGAAAAATAATAATTTGATAAAATAAAAAGTTCCCTTTGGTATTGAGAATCTTCAGTTTTGACGAATATTTGCCAATAGCTTATTCTATAAAAGACCTCGATTCAACCAGAGTAAAGACGAGTTGTTATTAATTTCGTGTTACAAAACTGTGCAGTTTTTGACTTTTACGAACAAAGTAACAATTCACAAAAAACGAACCTTATGTTTCACAAGGATGAATTCATGAAGTATGCTACCGGCCACATGGGCATGAGTAGGATGCATTTGGAAAAGTACGCCGAGCAAAGCATGGCGACAATCCCTAATATTCAGGCCTTTACGCCCAATGTGATCGAAGAGCGCCAGATGAATATCATTGGTCTCGATGTATTCTCCCGCTTGATGATGGATCGCATTATCTTCCTGGGGGTAGGAATTAATGATTACGTTGCCAACGTCGTGCAGGCACAATTACTATTCCTGCAATCCACTGATCCCAAGCGCGATATTCAGATTTATATCAACAGTCCGGGCGGGTCGGTTTTCTCTGGTTTGGGCATTTATGATACCATGCAATTCGTTTCACCCGATGTAGGCACTATTTGCACAGGTATGGCAGCGTCTTTTGGAGCGGTTATCCTGGCTGCGGGTACAAAGGGTAAGCGTACTTGCTTGCACCATAGTCGTGTAATGATTCACCAGCCGTTGGGCGGTATGCAAGGGCAATTGAGTGATATGGAAATTTATTACAAACTCGCCAAGAGCCAACAAAAGGAATTATACGACATCCTGAGCAACCATACTGGTCAGCCATACGACAAAATAGAAAAGGATTGCGACCGCGATAACTGGATGACTTCGCAGGAAGCAAAGGAATACGGCTTGATCGACGAAGTATTAGAAAGAAATCCGTCTAAAAAAGACGTATAAATTTATAACTTTACCCTCCGGAGATGCAGAATGAACGAAGCTGTGTCTCCGGTTGTTTCTTTTAGAAGTCGGAGGCGAGAGCGGAGATGTCGGAGCAGAACTAAATGATACAAAGCGATCTGACTTCCCTTTTCTAACTTCTGATATCTATAAAATAAAACCAAAGCGGATAGAATAATGCGACGTACCAACAACAAACAAAATTTTCGATGCTCCTTTTGCGGAAAAGATAAATCCGAAGCCCTCATCCTAATCGCCGGTATCGAAGGTCATATTTGCGAAGCTTGTGTAGAACAGGCCGGCGAGATTATCGAAGAAGAATTATACGGGCGCAAGCGTTCCGACGCAAAAGGTGGTCGGCACTTTGTGTTGCCCGAAAGCATTACTCCCCGCGATATTAAAGAGCACCTCGATCAGTACGTCATTGGGCAGGACGATGCCAAAAAAGTACTTTCCGTAGCGGTTTACAATCATTACAAGCGCCTGCGCCAACCCAAGCATCCCGAAGTCGAAATCGAAAAATCCAATATCCTTTTTGTTGGTCAAACGGGCACAGGCAAAACTTTGTTGGCAAAAACCATTGCCAAACTACTCAACGTTCCCTTTGCGATTGTCGATGCTACTGTTTTTACAGAAGCCGGCTACGTGGGCGAAGATGTAGAAAGCATTCTCAGTCGTTTGCTGCAAGTTTGCAACTATGATGTGACCGCCGCCGAACGCGGCATTGTATATATTGACGAAATTGATAAAATCGCGCGCAAGAGCGACAACCCTTCCATCACACGCGACGTGTCGGGTGAAGGTGTACAGCAAGCGCTTTTGAAAATGCTCGAAGGCACCGAAGTGAATGTACCACCACAGGGCGGACGCAAGCACCCCGAGCAAAAATTGGTGAAAGTCAACACCGAAAATATCCTTTTCATTTGTGGCGGCGCATTCGACGGCATCGATAAAGTCGTGGCTCGACGCATCAATACACAAGTGATTGGTTTTAAATCAGAAGGAGTAAAATTTGATCGCGATAATTTACTGCAATACATCAACCACCAGGATGTGCGCAAATTTGGCTTAATCCCTGAATTGATCGGCCGCCTGCCGGTACTGGCGCATCTCGAACCGCTTGATATTGATGCCCTGAAGCGCATTCTGATCGAACCGAAAAATTCACTTGTTCGCCAATACGAAAAGCTCTTTGACCTGGAAGGCATCAAGCTTTCCTTCACCGAAGATGCCATCGAATATATCGCCGAAAAAGCGCTCGAATTCAACCTCGGAGCGCGCGGCTTGCGCTCTATTTGCGAAGCGATTATGACCGACGCGATGTTTGAACTGCCTTCACAAAACGAAGTGCGGATATTTGAAATTTCTCGTCTCTATGCCGAAGAAAAACTCACGCGCTCCAAGCTGGCACAGCTCCAAGCAGCGTAGTATAAATATTACTTTAAAAAAAAGAGGTGTTAAGTATTATGATCTTGACACCTCTTTTCATTTTGAAATCCCGCCCCGTACCTCTACCTTCGTAGCTCGTACTTTGTACTTCCAACTTTGTACTTCTAACCTCGTACGTCTAACTTCAATAACATGGACACAACAACACTCGAAACCCTTAAATCCAAACTTCGTCGCCTCGTGCCGGAGAGTATTGAAGAAGCAATTGCCGAGCTGAAAACAGCCTTGCCCGAGTTCTCACCCAAGTACAATCCCCTGCTTTTGCTGGAAAGCCGCCTCAATGACGCCAATCTGAAGAACGTTCAGAACTTATTGAGTGACGCGGAATTGCAAATCGAGTACAATCAAATCCGCGCCGATCTTTTGTTGCTGATTGCCTCGCTCGAGGAGAGAGATTTTCAACTGATACTGGGGACTCCTGCTGCCAAAACGGGAAGTTTGCTATACAAAATCCCGGAACAAATGCAATTGCAAAAGGAGACCAAATGCCTGGTACGACTGGCCTTTGAGGAAGCATCCATCATACGCAATATCGAGCTGAACGAAGATGTGACCATCAAGCAAGTACGCGTAGCCGAGGTGATGCAGGTAGAATTGATCGACCCCAGCGCCGAACATCCGTTCGAGATTCGCAGCATTTCGGATGAAGAACAGTTCCTGGAAAAAGGCGATTATACCGAATGGGTATTCTACGTAAAGCCTTTATTGGAAGGTACTTTCCCATTGGTATTGAAAATATCGGTGATCGAAATGGTGCAAGGCAAAGAGCGCATTCGCAACCTCACCTGGGAGGAAACGATTCAAATAACGACGTCGGAACCTGCCTTATCGGCGTCGGAATTTAAGCCAACGGGAATCGCCGTAGGCGCTGCCGAAACCGATATACTCGAAGAACCCTTTATGCCTCCTTCCGCACCGGCCATCGATGCGATGCTTGATATGCCATCGCCTGCACCCATTCAAAACATTCCCATAAGCCCTATAAAAAAGGACAACTTCCCGCAGATAGAACGCTATGAACCAGCGCCACAGCTAAAGCGCAGACCGAAGTATCGTACCTGGTTGGCCGCGGCCGCCAGCGTTTTGTTGATTGTAACCGTTGCGATTTTTATGCTCCCCAATTCCTCCGCGCCTACCGATGTTATAGAAAATAAACCCAGCCCAGTCATGGAAGATAGTTCCTTTGTTTTACCGTCCCTTGATTCTTTGATACAGGATACGTCCATATCCCCGCAGTAAGCGGAATATACCCCTCAAAAGGTTTAGCAAACGGCCTTGTTTGCTTGGGATTCGTATGCTATCATAGCGATGGTGGTAATCATATTTGCTTTCGGAATGAAATAAAAAGAGGAAATATTATCAATATTTAATTTATTGGCATCAAAAATTAAATACTTGGCGTAAAAATCTCAATTTTTAATTTAAAAATATTAATATTCGTTATAAATATTCTAATCCGTAATTTAAAAATCTTAATTCGTGTCTTAAATATATCAAGTTGTCTCTTTTTGAAAAGGAAAAATGGTTCAAAAAAGACTTGTTTTGTCTTAAATTATGCTGTTTTAAACGATAATTATTTCATTTATTAATCATAAATTAAATTATTTTATTTATGAAATGATATTTATAAGACGTGGAATGATATATTTAAGACACGTATTAATATATTTTAACCAAAACATCATTTATATTTATTGATAATACAATTTTTTAAATCAAAAATGCATTATTATTAAACAAATAATCCGATTTTATTATACAAAAACCTGCTTATCCATCCAATATTAAACTGTGTCTTTTTCGTTTGTATAGCATTCTCTTTATAAAACCCCTCGATATGGCTCGCATACTATTTTCATTGCTTTTTACTATGTTGCTTTTTGCCAATATTGGCTTCGCGCAGATTCCATTCGATTCCTTGCGCTTGCTCACTTCCACCGAAGTTTATTTCGATTTTGGTAAATTTGATATTCGCCCCGAGGCAAGCGCTGCTTTGCAAGGGTTTGTAAAGGCATTGCCCGATAACGCTCTTTTGAAAATCAAGATCACCGCCCATACCGACGCCGTTGGTAATGATGAAAGCAATTTGCAGCTTTGTGAGAACCGCGCCGCCGCCGTACGCGACGCGCTTAGTGCCCTGGGCTTGTCCGATAGCATTTTCCAAACCAAAGTTTTTGGCGAAAACCGCCCCGTCGCTACCAACGACACCGATGCCGGCCGCCAACGCAATCGCCGCGCTACGGTTGAGGTCTTCCAGTTAGTGCGCATGATAAAAATCAACGGCAAAATCATCAATCCCGAAACCGGAGAGGGAATTTCCGGCGAAGTAATCGTGCATACGCCTGCCTTCCGCGACACCATGCAAACCGATATGAGTGGCACCTTTGAGGCTACGCTACCCATCGGCGAAAACTTTGGTGTGGATGTCTTTGCGCCGGGTTATTTTTTTGAAACGCAGATACTGAAAGCGGTGGTAGGAGAAGTCCCCAGACTGGAAATCCCGCTGAAGCCCTTGAAAGTTGGGGCTTCCATTGATATCAAGAATCTTTACTTTGTGGGCAATCAGGATACGTTACTGAAACGCTCCGAGCCGGAACTGCCCAAGCTCTTAAAATTTATGCAATTGAATCCTTTTCTCTCCATCGAAATAGCGGGGCATATCAATCGCCCCAATCAGCCCCCGGTGACGGAGGATAGCTGGAATTATGACTTGTCGGTACGGCGCGCCAAGCGCATTTACAATTATCTGCTCGAAAATGGAATCGAACAACTACGAATGACTTATAAAGGCTATGGCAACTGGCAAATGCGCTACCCAAAAGCAAGAGACGAAACACAGCAGGCTTTGAACCGGAGGGTAGAAATCAAAGTGGTGGCGGTAGGGAAAAATTAGGATGGAAGAATGGAGTAGGGGAATGTTGGAAGGGTGGAAAACCTGTCGTCCCAATAATCCAACATTCCAATAATCCAATATTCCATTTTCACCTCCGTTAAAGTAGAGTTAATGTCAGAACAGATAATAAGGATTTCTCTACCTTTATTTTACTGAAATTCAATTAACTAAAAACATTTGGCTATGAAAAAAATTACCCTGCTCTTGGTAGCATTTAGCTGCCTGCTTGCTACTCAAATCTTCGCGCAACTGACGCTTCCGCCCAACGGCGACAATCAAAAATCGGTTTTTACGCAGTACATGGGTTTGGTCAGCGTGACGATCACTTACTACAGTCCCGATATACACCTGCCCGATGGTACCGACCGTACCGGCAAAATCTGGGGACAACTCGTTCCTTATGGTATGAGCAGTCCAAACGCTATCCCTTGGCGGGCCGGCGCGAATGAAAATACGATTATCACCTTCTCGCATGATGTGCAGATCGAAGGACAGCCTCTGAAAGCGGGCTCTTACGGCCTACACATGGTACCGGGTGAAAGCGACTGGACGGTTATCTTTTCTAATGCTACAGCGGGCTGGGGCAGTTTTTCTTACAAACAGGAAGAGGATGCGCTGCGTGTAAACGTAAAATCTGAAAAAAGCGAGTACAACGAATGGTTGACGTACGAATTTGCCGATAGAAAACAAAACGGCTGTACCGTACAATTGAAATGGGAAAATCTCAGCGTACCTTTTAAAGTATCTGTGCCTAACGGCGATGAGCTGTATTTGGCGACCATTCGTGACGAATTGCGCGGATTTAAAGGCTTTGTTTGGCAGAATACATTACAAGCAGCCAATTAGTGCGCCACTAAAAAGATCAATCTGGACGAAGCCTTGGGCTGGGCGGATCGCGTGATTAATCTGCAAGGTTTAAAAAACTTTCCGAGTTATCGAACAAAGGCGAATGTTTTGGTAGCAATGAACAAACAAGATGATGCAAATGCGCTTCTGGACGAAGCCATTAAATTTAGTGATGCTACCGTAAATGCGATTAATGCTTATGGGAATCAATTGATTGCACAGAAAAAAGCAGATAAAGCAATAGAGGTTTTCAAATACAATGCAGAGCGCTACGCGGCGAATGCTTTCCTCGTAAAACAAGGATTGGCGAGAGGCTATTCTGCAAAAGGAGAGTATAAAACCGCTTTAAAATATGCACAAGAGGCGCTTGCTGCTGCCCCCAGCCCCGGCACTAAAGCACAAATGGAAGGAATGATTAAGAAATTGGAAGCCGGACAGGATGTAAATTAGAAAGAAATAGACTTCCGAAGCTTACAAAACCTCGGAAGTCTTCATTTTTTAAGATGCAGACTCTTTTATCACGCGCACTTGCGTCGTAGTATCTACACCTTCGAGCACTTCTATCAAAATTCCATCGGATAAACCAAGTTTCACAGGCTTTTTCTGAAACTGACGGTCGCCGGTTTGCACTTCGATATAGGTTTTATCTTTCTCAAAAATAATGTCGCGTTCTTTGATGGCAACAACATCCTTGCGGCGGTCGAGGATGATGTCGGCGTTGGCGCTGTAGCCCGCGCGGAGAAAGACTTCTTTCGTGGGTTTGATGGCGGCGCGCACTTCAAATTTTACCGTACCTTCTTCGTCTACACCTTGCGGAGAAATAAACTCTAAAGTCGCATCGAATTTTGCGCTTTCAATGGCACCGACGGTCAGTTCCAAAGGCATTCCTTCGCGGAGTTTTCCGACATCGGCTTCGTCCACTTTTCCTTCAAAAATAAGCGAATTCATATCCGCTACGACAGCGATGCTCGTACCTTCGTTGAAGTTGTTACGCTCGATCACCGAAGTGCCTTCTTCCACTGGCACATCTAATACCATTCCATCGATCGTAGAAGTGACGATGTTGGCTACCTGTTTGGAGCTACGCGCTGCGCCTTCGCGGAGGAGCTGAAGATTGTTGATGGCAGCCTGATATTCTTGTTTGGCAATGTCAAGACCAGTTTCCAATTGCCGAAGATTATTGCCTGCTATGACTTGGGTATTTTCAAATTCTGCTTTGCGCAAATCGAGATCCACTTTGAAACGATTGTATTCCTGCTGCGAAATAATGCCATCTTCGAGCAAACCGCGCTGGCGCTCTTCTTCGCGTTTAGCGTTTTCATAATTGACACGAGCGCTTTCGATGTCGAGATTTTTCTTGTTCAAATCGCGTTGGCGCTGCAATTCGCGCTGCGCATCTTGCAAACGAAGCCTCGCCAATTCTACATTCGATTGAGCCGAGTTGATATTGACTTCACTTGGAATTAATTTGATCCGGGCAATGGGCTGCCCTTTTTTGACCATTTCACCTGCTTCGACGTACAATTCTTCTACAACACCCGATACCTGGGGCTTGATTTGCACTTCCAAACGCGGCTTGACCGAACCGGTCGCTACCGTTTTTTTGATGATGTCGGTGACAACGGGTTTTTCCGTTTCAAAATTTTCGGGCGCCTTTTGTTGCTGATTGTAAAAGTAAATGCCCAGACCAATGGAAGCAATCAAAAGGAATGCTCCCGCGCCGATCAAACAACCTTTATTCATTTGTTGAACGTTTTTTCAAATTTTATTTAATGTTTAGGAGTTGAGAAGTTTAGAAGCTTAAAATGTTAGGATTACCAACTCCTAAACACCTCCACTTCTCAACTAAAATCATTCGTCTTTTAAAGCGACCACGGGATTCACCCTTGATGCTTGCAATGCCGGGATAAGCCCAGCAACCGCGCCAGCTACAATGAGCAAGGTAACCGCCCCCAAGCCGATCGCCATATTTACTTGCGGATTGTAAAAATTCTCCGCTTCGATATTGTTGATAATCATGATATAATTGATGCCGCCGATGACAAATGTACCTGCGATCAAACCCAAATAGCCCGAGAATGAAGTGATAAAGACCGATTCCATCAAAATCATACTGATGATAGAGCGAGGCGTAGCGCCAAGCGCTTTGCGGATGCCGATTTCTTTGGTGCGTTCTTTCACGACGATGAGCATGATATTGCTTACGCCGACAATGCCCGCGAGTAAAGTGCCGATGCCCACAAACCAAAGGAAGACAGTAATGCCTGTGAATAAAGTCTTCACACTTCGGAATTCCTCATCGAGATTAAAACCGCCGATGCCTTGCGGGTCGTCGGGTGCGACGTTGTGGCGTTGTCGGAGTAAGCCTTTTACTTTGGGTTCGATTTCGCCGATGCGAATATTGTCATAAGCCGAGCAAACAAAGAAATCGACGCGATCACCCGTACCGAATGTGCGTTGCATAGTGGTAAGCGGTATGACGTTTGCTTCCAGGTCGCCTTCTGTCCATGGTTTTATTTGGATAGGGCCGAATACACCGACTACTTTGAATTCGACGCCTCTGATACGCACATATTTGCCGATGCAAGGTTCGTTACCAAAAAGCACTTCCTGAATGCGTTTGCCGATGACCACCACTTTGCGGCTTTCGGCAATGTCGTTTTCATTGATATAGCGACCTTCGTACACTTTAATAGATTCTATCTTGATCATATCGCTCAATTCGCCGCGCACTTCGTAGCTATCACCCTTATCTTTATAAAAAAGAGGGGAAGCGCCCATCGTCAATCGAGGCGCAATGTATTGGATTTCAGGGAAATTGGTTTGAATGGCGCGAATATCTTGCAAAGTAAAACGCGGCACACGACCTGGCTGAAAGCCTTTGTACGGCTGCGAAGTACGAGATGGCCACACATACATAGCATTGCTCACACGGTTATCAAAATTACGGAACACACCATTTTCCAGGCCTTTGCCCATGCCGAGTACAAACACCAACATAAAAATACCCCAAAACACGCCCAAGGCCGTCAAACCCGTGCGGAGCTTATGCTTGCGCATCGTAGCGAATATTTCCTGCCAAACGTCTGTGTCAAACATTATTCAAATTTGAGATGTAAAATGTGAAATTTGAAAAAGTTATACCTTATACTTTCGATATATACTTACAAATATTCTCGTCAATTCTTCCGCTTCTTGTTTTAGTTTTTTTGTCTCTTCTAAATTTGCAATCCCTGAACTTTCCAGTATTTCTAACCAAAAGATAGATTCATCGGCTTCTTCAATTACGATCCCTAATTTTGCAACATATTCTTTTCTACTTCTCGCTCTAAAAGATGCTCTGGTATTTGCACCAACTGATGTTCCTGATTTTAACAATTGATCCCCTATGCGATAACCGACAGTATTCGACGGTAGTGATTGTACATACTTTACTATGTTTAAAGCAAATTGTTTAGTTCGTTCTTTTAAATCGCCATAAGGAACTCCAGGCTCTTCTACAATATTTAGAGACCAATCCTCTTGTGTAAATTCATTCATATTTATGCTTTCTTAATTAAAATTTTATTTTCGTATTTCTCATCTCACATTTTACATCTGTTAATCACTTTTCATCGCAATCACGGGATTAATCTTCGCGGCTTGCATCGCCGGCATTAGCCCTGCCAATGCGCCTGCTATGACCAGTACAATCGTAGCTGTTATCGCTACGCCCAAGTGCACCTGCGGATTTCTGAAATAATCTACTTCCATAGAGCCAAGCAAAGCCATCAGCCCAATACCTGCCATCAAACCCAAATAACCCGCTACTGCTGTGATGAACACAGCCTCTTGAATGATCATCGATACAATAGAATAAGGCGTAGCGCCGAGGGCTTTGCGAATGCCGATTTCTTTGGTGCGATCTTTCACAACGATAAGCATAATGTTGCTCACGCCAATAATGCCAGCGAATAAAGTACCGATGCCTACAAACCAGACAAAAATGCGGATGGCACCAAAAAGGTTTTGGAACTGCTCGAACTCTTCGGCTAAGTTGAACATATTCAGCGCTTTCTCATCTTTCGGATCAAACTGATGCCGCACCGCAAAATCTTGCCGAATCCGTTCTTCTATTTTTTTCATTTCGGGCACAGGCAGGTCGCCCGCTGTAAACATCAGTTGATGCAGCTCTTTTGTACCGGAATAGACTTTTTGAGCAGTAGTGACGGGAATATAGATGACGCGCATTTCATTTTCACCGCCAGTATCTTCGTAAATGCCAACTACCTTATATATAATGCCACCAATACTGATTTCTTTGCCAATCGCCTCATCTTTGCCAAAAATACCTTCTTTTGCGGTTTTACCGAGGACTGCTACTTTCCGAAACTCGCGCAAGTCAATCGGATTGACATAGCGGCCTTCCACTACAATTGTATTTTCGAGGTACTTATGATCAGGATGCACGGCCCGAACAGGGAAGGACAATTTTTTAGTGCCATAAGCCACCGTTTGATCCCCAGTGAGATAGAATCGCGCTGTCAAGTGGTCAATATCTTTGAAATTATCTGCTAAATAGTCGAAATCTTCATTGTAAAATTGAATGCGACGTCCTTTGGACAAGCCATTGTAAGGCATAGAAGTAATGCCGCGTCGAATGTAAATACTATTCGTAGCGTCATCCCGAAATTGATATTCCACCCCATTTTGCAAGCCTTTACCCGCGCCCAGCAAGAGCGTCAGCATAAAAATACCCCAAAACACACCCAAAGCCGTCAGCGCCGTGCGCAGCTTGTGCCTGCGAATCGAGTTGAATATTTCCTGCCACTTGTCTAAATCAAACATTGTTTAAATTTGAGATTTGAAATGTGAAATATAGAAAATACTTTGAAATCTTGTGTTTTCGCATTTTATATTTCGTATTTCACATTTTAATTATCAATCATCCCATCTTTCAAGCGAATAATGCGGCTGGCCATATCGGCAATATCATGTTCATGCGTCACCAGAATGACAGTAATACATTCATCATTTACCTTTTTAAATAAATCCATAACTTCATAAGAAGTAGTAGAATCCAACGCTCCAGTTGGCTCGTCCGCAAGGATTACTTTTGGTTGTGATACTAAAGCCCTTGCAATCGCTACTCTTTGCTGCTGCCCGCCCGACATTTGATTTGGTAAGTGCTCCGCCCAATCTGCAAGGCCAACGCGTTTCAAATATTCCATGGCCATATCGCGGCGGTCTTTGCGGTCTATTTTTTGATAGTAAAGCGGCAGTGCTACATTTTCCCAAGCGGTTTTGAAAGGTAAAAGATTAAAAGATTGAAAAACAAAACCAATAAATTTATTGCGGTATTGCGCCGATTGGGTTTGCGACAAATTTTTGATCAATGTGCCATCGAGTTCGTAATCCCCGGAATCGTAATCATCCAAAATGCCGAGGATATTTAATAAGGTGGATTTGATTTGGCATTTCTAACATGAAGATGAAGATAAGACGCGCCCACCCCTATTTTTGTTACAAATCTTTTGTAATTTAAGGCAGCATTTCAGGTGCTGGGCCGTTATCCTTTTGAATAGGAATGAGTAAAAGATTTACGCAGGCGAAAAAATCCCAAGACAATGCGAGTAAAGATGCGGATCGTATGGACGTTACTGGTTTTAGCAGTATTGGCAGGTTGCGAATTGGCTTCCTCCAAAGACCCTATCATCGTACCAGAGGTAGAAGATGAATTTTATATCGATTTGTGGGAAGAACTGGATGCCCCGGCCGGCCGGGCTTTGACGGTGAAAATCGAGTCCATTAAAAACGAAAAATGTCTGAATTACCGCATTGATAATTACTTTTCAAGAACGGGCAACCGATTAAAAATCTCCATCAATAACATTATAGAACCCAGCGATTGCGCGCCGGGCGAAGCGTCTGTAAAAGCAGACGTTGACGCGGGCAGCCTGCCTTTTGATACGTATGATTTTGATATTGATTTTAAAGGATTGGTGGTAAATGATGGCTATCTGAGCGTGAATAACGAAAGTTATGTGCTGAATATGGAATCGGAGCATGGCATCGTGCTGGTGCGCGACGAGCTACTTCGGGTGCGTGATAATACGATTTGGGGTTATATTACATATAATAATAGTAGTGATGAAAATCTTGCCAATAATTTTATAAATGATTTACAATCAATCAGTAAAACATTGAGTAGTCAACGCGCCGGATATTATGGTCACTTTACGATCAGCCCTTTAGATGGAAGGGTTTTTGTGCATCAGCAGCCGACTACTTCTTTTATTAAGACCTTTTTATATCAATATGATGGGACTGATAATATTTTGAAAGACCTGGTGGCCACATATCGTCAGAATCACGGCAATAAAATCACCATTAAACTATTGAATTTCAAAGGAAAAGAGTTTTAGTAAAATGTCCCATAGGGATGGCTATGCCATAAAATGTAAAATTACGCTATGCGCACCTATTTACTTAATAAAACTGTCATACGTGTAATTTGGAATGCTTTTTCTTTTCTTTTCGTTTGCTTTCTTTTAGCTCAAAACTGAAGCCTTCTTCCTGGAATTTATGGTATTTTTCCTGATCAAAACGGTAGAGCTTGGCAGGCCGATGCGCTACTCCTTCCTGGGTTTCATCCAAATCAACCAGAAGATTCATCGAAAGAATTTTCTTTCGGAAATTGCGTTTGTCCAGGCCATCGTCGGGTTCTAAAATCGCTTCGTACAAATGCTGCAATTCGGTAAGCGTAAACTTCGGTGGTAATAACTCAAATCCTACGGGGCGCACACGCACCAACCATTTTAAACGCTGAAAGCTGGCGTCAAGGATTTCTTTATGATCAAAAGCCAATTCGTGTACTTTTGCAACCGAATGCCACTGCGCTTTTTTGGCAATAGACGCAGGCTGAATACTATAATCGCTGATTTTGACCAGCGAAAAATAAGCAATGGTAATGACGCGCCCGAAAGGGTGTCGATTGACCGTGCCAAAAGTTTTTACCTGTTCCAAAAAAACATGATGTAAGCCGGTAAGTTCTTCCAGAATGCGTGCCGCAGCACGATCAAGGTCTTCATTGGGGTGCACAAAATAGCCAGGCAGCGCCCATTTGCCTTTATAAGGCTCTTCGCCGCGTTTGATTAGCAGTACTTTTAAATCACCTTCATCAAAACCAAAAATGACATTATCTACTGTAAAAGCAGACTTAAAATAGTTGTCAAATTCCGTCATGCCTTTGTTTGCTTAGTTTCAAATCATTGGTCTGGGAAAATTAAGCCAATCTTATCAACCAAGCAAGGAAGTCACAGTGTAATCATTACACTATCCAAAATATTTCGACAAATGGTAGATTATCAACCAAAAAAATGCTTAAAAAAAGCAAAAAGTATAGAATGAATAACATGAAAATGTCTTGTTAAGAATGCTATATTTTGAATTTAAAATAGGGAAGCTGAATCGGCGTCATGGAAAAGATGGCTTGATCATTTCAATATGTGGAATACCATCTTCCAGATACTCTTCTCCAACTGATTCAAAACCAAAGGATTGGTAAAATTTTAAAAGATATAACTGTGCTCCGATTTTGATTGACTCATTTCCGAAAAGGCGATTACATTCTAATAAGGCTTCTTGCACCAAAGCGCGCCCAGCGCCTGTACCTCTGGCGTTTGCAGCAGTAGCTATTCGACCAATGGAAGGATAATCGGGATAGGAAACTTCTTTTGGTAATAATCTTGCATATGCAATTATTTGATTTTCAGTATTTAATCCTAATAAATGCCATCCTTTCGGGTCTTTGCCATCGGCATCGAGATAAGGGCAGTTTTGCTCTACCACAAACACTTCCTGCCGCAAGGCCATTATTTCATACAATTGGAAAATATCGAGTTGATTAAATGGTAAGCATTTGAAAATCAAGTCCATATATCGGTCATTTATTTTGAAAATTGCCGATGCAAATGTACAAATACGGTGCGCCAGATACTCGACAAAATCAGCAATTTCTCAAAACTTAGGGCATTTCACATCCCCGTTGCCTTTTGTTTTCAAACGATTATTGCCTCTACCTTGCCAACCACTAGAATGATCCTTTTCTTTTTTGTTGAGACTAAACGGATTAATCTTAATCGCCATATAAAAATCGGTGCTGTTGAATTCTGATTTTTGAAAAACACTCTTAAAATCTTCTGTCCCAAACCAAAGAAACCCAAGCCTTGCCGCCACGCCTGCACGCAATTGTCGCCAATCCAATATGGAAATTGGCATCGCCAATTCAAACCAACGCTTTTCAAATCGCGGGGTGATCGCAGCAATACTGCTCCTGCGCATTGCAATTTTGCTGACAGGAATTCCCTGCACGATCGTTGCATTCACAAAAAAAGAGGGCAATACATTCACATCCGCCTGCACACTAAGCGCGGTAGGCAGCCACATAGCAAAAGAAGTTGCCTGGAGCGAAGCGGCAGGATCATTTAGTAATTGATCACTGAAAACGCGCAGAATGGAATCCAAGTCTGCAACTTCGGAAAACTGATTGTACACATTCAAATTGATTTCCTGAACATTATTGGTGCGAACCTCATGTTTTTGAGCGGCGCGATTGAAGCGAATTGTACCAAGATCAAGTACGGAAGCGCCTATTTTCCAGCGATAAGGTACACCTTCTTCTTCGGAGAAGCTAAATACAAAACCAAGATCAAGCCCTATACCTAAACCGTTGCGCTGTAGTTTCCAATCTTCTGCATCCAGGCCGGAAGAAGCAAAGCCATAATTAAAGTCAACCGAAGTACCGCGCAGGCGGTTTTCGCGGAGTTGGGTGAGGTCAAAATTGCTGTTATTGCGCAAATAAATCGCTTCGTATCCTTGTAAAAATTTTAGGGAAGCGCCAAAGCTCATTTCACCGTAGTCATTGTAAGCGCGGCGAGCATAATTCAAGCCTATTTCCGTCCAGGTCAAAGCATTGCCGTATGTCGGTTCTACTAAAAAAGGCTCTTCAAAAGGCTGGCGATTGTATTCGTAGTAGCCCAATGATGGCGGCACATCGCGCGCATCTACGGCTACCCGGGCACGCGTGAAGAAGCCAATGACATTATCCTCATTCAAGCGAAACAGGAGCGAAGGGCCAAGGATTTGAGTATTTGTAGTGGCATATTTTTTTTGCTCGTCCGAATAGAAATCTATAACGATCGTTTTGGGTGAAGGTTGTTTGTTCGCATCTCGCAGCAAGGGCCGCAGCTCCACGCCATCAGGGTTTTGTAATAAATCGAGCAGTCGAAAATTTTCAATAAAAGCGTAATTATTGTCAAAAAACTGCCCAAACTCAAGCAAATTCGCATCCCAGACAAAAGGCGTGGTGTGACTGTTGGCAGGATTAAGTAATAAACTGTTGACGCCGCCGTAGTTGCTGGTGCGAATGCCCAATTGTTCTTGACTGTGTAAACTTGCACAAGACAAGTATGTAGCTGCTATTAAGGTCGCTATTTTTTTCATGTAAAGGGTTATTTTAAAATCAATGGACGACAGATAAGTTTGAATGTCAAGTCATGTCAATCCATAGGCTTTTAAAAAGCGTTGATATTCAGCCTCAAATGTTAGTTTTTTGTGATGCGTTTTCTGATTCTGAATATAATTATATACTTTATTTACTTGGGATTCACTCACTGCAAAAGCGCCATAACCAACTTGCCAAGCAAATTTTTGTGGAATTAAGTCTTCATAGTTAATCCAATGAGAAGTATTACCTTTTATGTTTTTGATGGTATCGGAAATAGAAATTTTGGGATTTTGCAAAAACAATAAATGCACATGATCGGGCATTCCATTGATTGCTTTTAGTGTTATTTGATGTTCAGAAAATATTTCTCGAATATGCTTGTAAATATTCTCCTCAATGGAGGGCGTTATTAAAGGCTCCCAATTTTTAGTACTAAAAACGGCGTGTACCCATAGTTTAGTGTAAGCATGACTCATGTGTAAATTCGATTTTTATTGAAAATCCGTTAAAACGGTTTGCATTACAATCCTGATTTCGATAGCCCACTAATTAATTTAACCCACGAATTAATTCGTGGGCGCTATAGCATCGCCAATATCTTCGGTACAAAAATGATCAAACCCACTGCTGCCGCGCCAAAGGCTGTCAAAAGTACTCCTGCCGCCGCTACATCTTTGGCTTTGCCTGCCAGAGGATGATGCCCCGGCGAAATCAAATCGGTCAAATATTCTAAAGCAGTATTAAAGGCTTCCGCTGCCAGAACAATTGTTATAGACAGAGCTACGACGCACCATTCTGGTTTGCTGAGCTTGAAAAAAATACCACCAGCGATCACAACCATTGCAGCCAACAGATGGAATCGAGTGTTTGGCTGGGTTTTGATCAAATCAAATAATCCATTAAAGGCATATTTAAAGCTATTGAGACGTTTGCTGAACATCGCTGCTCCTTTGTTGATTTTCAAATTGATACGTTCCCACAATGCCCAAATGCGTAGTGGAAGCGCTGCTTATCGTCTCAAAACTAATACATTTGAAATGATTGGAATAGAATATGTGATCGAAAGGATAATCAAATAAAGAAAAATAGCCATGGGGAGAAGTAGGCATGATGCCTCTTCGACTATCGTTTAATCCTGCTGTTTCTTTGAAAAGCTGCAAATCCTTTGACCAGGAAACAATATGATAATCACCAAATACCAGCAGTGGTACTTGAATGCCGTTTAAACCCTGTGCAAACAAACGCAGATTTTCCCTGGTTTTATCATAAGCCGCTTCGTTATAAGAAGGATAAAAATAAGGATTGACAAAGTAGATTTCTCTTGAACCAATCTCGGGATCAGGAATTTCCATTTTTCCTGCGATGCCGGGCGCATTAGGAAAATTGACTTCTCTTAGCACATCGAAAGGAAACCGCGAGAACAGCGCTATTGCTGAATTGCGGGAACTATCTCTCAAGCAATGTACATTAGGGTAACCGCAGCAAGTGAAAAAGTTCATAATAGCGGCAATCGAATCTATCGGAATTTCCTGCAAAGAAATAACATCTGCCTGTGTGCGAAGCATGGCAACTAATTCAGAATCAATTGGGTGATTTTCAGGAGGATTTGCATAACTAAATTGTGCAATTTTAACCAAAGCATCGCTGGTTTGCTCCGCATTTTTTAAAGGAACTTGGGTGCGATGATTCAACAGAAGGCATAAAGCTGCACAGGCAGCAAAACTAATAACCATGAGGCGTTTGGAATTGAGAAAAAAGAAAAGCAATCCTATACCGAGGAAGCTAAACATGATAATATGGGTATGCTCTTCCCACCATTTAAAGAAGAAGCCTTCCGATGGAAAAATGCACCACAATGTGCCGAGCGTAACAGCCGCGGCAATCGTAAACTCATAGAAGAGATTATAACTTGACTTAGCAGGCATATACCTTTCCTTTTGACTGAATACCAACTAAATATTGTGTACCAGGGCAAGGTAAGGTTTGTGAAGAGTTTGAAAATTAATTATATGTTGTTCAATCAGAAGTGTAAATGTATGAAAAGCTTGTGTGCTGCAAATATAGCAAATTTATTCTTATAATGCTATTTTTAATTTAATTTTCCGGCTAAAACGCAGGTAGATTTATTTTGTTCAACGCGCCCGCCAGGCGAGAAAAGCTCCGTCCACACTACATAAATGCCGATACGTGCCTTGGTGCCATCGTCCGTCGTGCCATCCCATTTGAAATTGCCTTGAGCAGCAAGTGATTCATTGTCAATCAAGCGTTTAACCAATCTGCCATTCGCATCAAAAATGCGGATATTAACAGAAAGCCCGGGCTGATCAGCATTATATTCGATAATGAGTATATCTTCAAATCCATCACCATCAGGTGAAAAAGTATTATTGGAAAGACTAATAACTTTATTCGAATTATTATTGCCTGTAAAAAACTGCGAATTTTGATAGCCTGGCGTTGCGAAACCCGCGGTGGACGCTGCAGAGTGCCAGTTGCCTGGGCTTTGAGTAGGGCTTGTGGTAGAAATTCTTTCCAGAGATACGCCTTCGTCATCATCCAGCAAAGCGAAATGCAAATCATCAGAATAATCAAAAGAATCAATAGTGACGCCAGCAAAACGAATCGTGATATTGCCTTCATCGTCATCGAAAGTAGGTAAATTATTATCAAGCAAAGCCGCTGGATTTGGCACATTATAGCGGCTCAAAATATCTTGCGGCTCTTCAGTAACGGCGACAAAGGCTCCGGGCAACAAAAGGAAATCCGTTTTTATGGTTTGTAGCGTATCACCCGAAGTTTTTTGCTGATTTTCAATTTCCAGGCCATTGATATTAAATATTTTATCGGAAATATTATACAATTCAATAAAATCGCTGCCACCAGATTCAGGATTAAATAATATTTCATTAATAATTACATCGCCTGGCATCATGGTTTGAATATCAAAGAAAATAAGCATTGCCGTCTGATTCATACTTGCATTCCCACTCAGGTCGGTTATATTATTCGCGGTAAGCGTATAATTTTGACCACTTTGCAAAGGCGTATTCAATTCTAAAAAAATGGTGGTAGGTGTCACTAAAATTGCGCTTTTCGGATTGCCGATTCCATTACTAATTGTATAATGATTGATATTTTGAGTACTATTCGCGTCAAGCGGTTCATCAAAGTTAAGCTCTACTTCGGTCGCGGAAATGGCTTCAGCGCTGAGCAATGTTGGAGGCGTCGTATCCGTGAATAAAGGATCGATCGACACGTCATCGAAGAAAAATGCTTGATTTCTGGTGCTTGTATAGCGGCAGTAAAGTCCAAAATAATTTCCGGTAGCATAAGTTGCGTCGGTCGCGCTGGCTTCTGTTTGAAAATTTTTTCCACCTTCATAATCGGTCAAAAGTGTCCATTCGCCTGTGGTAGAGCGTGTTATGCGTACCCGCGCCAATACAGGGTCGGTGCCGGCTTTGCCCGTGGCGCCACTCAATAAAAGTTGCGAATTCGCACCATCCTGACGGTATAATTCTATGGCATCGTCGCTGCCGGAAATGCCGCCGATTTTGAGGTAATAGCCATTCAAATTTCCAGATAAATCAGGCTGGGAAGCCATTAAATAGACCCTTGCAAAATTAGTAGTGGAAGCAGCAAAAGCCATTCGTATATAAAATTCCCAAGTGGTATTTTCGTTAATCGAAGTAGCCGCCGCCACCGAAAGATAAGTTGTGTTATTGGCTTCGGGGCTGTTGTGTTGTAATTGCAATTCGCCAATGGCGTTCACGATAAAGCGATCTGTATGACCGATCCATTCGGGGTTGGAACTAAAATTGCCATCAGCGAAGTTATCTATCAATTGACTATGTACCTGATTTACAAGAGACAGGAAGCAAAATAAAAAAATCATTGGTTTCATATTCAAAAATAGCAATAAACTAAGAATGCCCGTATATTTGCGCGGCTAAATTGGGTTGAAAAGTTTTAAGTTTTAAGTTTCAAGTTATTTCAAAAACTTGAAACTTACGACTTGGAACATTAAAACTGAATAAAAATGAAAGTAGCAGTTGTAGGAGCCACCGGCTGGTAGGTGGCGTTATGCTGGAAGTGTTGAAAGAACACAACCTTCCGTACGAAGAATTATTACTGGTCGCTTCAGAGCGCTCTGCCGGAAAACAAATGGATTTTGATGGCAAAACCTATACTATTATTGGCATGGAAGACGCTATCAGGGAACAGCCGGACGTAGCAATTTTCTCCGCTGGCGGTAGCACATCCTTGGAATGGGCACCCAAGTTCGCGGAGGCGGGCATCACCGTTATTGATAATTCTTCTGCGTGGCGCATGGATCCGAGTAAAAAATTGGTGGTGCCGGAAATCAATGCAAATGAATTGACCGCCGAGGATAAAATTATCGCCAATCCGAATTGCTCGACTATCCAAATGGTGCTGACCCTGGCGCCTTTGCATCGGGCTTACGGCATCAAAAGGTTGGTTATTTCTACTTATCAATCCTTTACAGGCACAGGCATGAAGGCTGTGAAGCAATACAACCTTGAAAAGAAAGGCTTCAAGCCTGAAAAAGAAGAAATGGCTTATCATTATCCGATTTTTGAAAATGTGATTCCGCAATGCGATGTTTTTTTGGAAAATGACTACACCAAAGAAGAAATGAAACTGGTGAACGAGACCAGAAAAATCCTTGGTGATCAAAGCATTCGCATCACGGCTACGGCTGTGCGCGTTCCAGTAGATGGTGGGCATTCAGAATCAGTGAACGTAGAATTTGAAAAACCGTTTGAAGTAGCGGAGGTGAAAAAATTATTGAGCGAAACGCCCGGCATAGCGGTGTTGGATGACCTAAATAACTTTAAATACCCAATGCCATTATTATCTAAGAACAAAGACGAAGTTTTTGTGGGTAGAATTCGCAGGGACGAGTCGGTGGAAAATGGCTTGAACTTATGGATCGTAGCTGACAACTTGCGCAAAGGCGCTGCTACCAATGCGGTGCAGATTGCAGAATATTTGTTGGCGCATAAACTAATTGGCAGCTCGATGCTCGCAGGTTGATACGACAGATTAGGTTTTAAGCGTTGATAATTTTTTAATCTTTATGATCAAAACCTAATATTTCGAGAAAAAAACGACAAAAGTTGGCATTTGCCTGTCAATTTTTTAAATTTGATAGAAAATCAGTTACTTGTGTTACTTTGATTACATTTTTATAACGAAAATTACGAGAAACATCTATGAAACCCAGGTTGGTGCTGTGGGGAAATGATGCCCAAAACGAACGTGTATTGATTGCATTGGAATTGCGACCGGACGACAACAAGGTAAATGTTTATACTTTTCCCGAAAACGTTGTTACCGAAGAATTCCATCAAAAAATGATGGACGAATGGCGCGACGGTACGCCGCTCGATTTTCCGGAAGGTTATACTACGACCGAACGGGAATTGACCGTCAGCGAAAGCCTCCTCCCCGAAGACCTCAAAGTAGAGCGAACCGATGTGGTACAACGTGCCCAAACCGAATGGCACTTTATGGTGCTATCTGCCAAACTGAACGAAGCCTACAGCAATGAATTGGGCGAGCTCAAAGATCGAGTGGAAAAGCTCGAAGCCTATGATAATGATATCTGGGATGAGCTAAAAGGATTCTGGGACAAAGTTCAGAATCAAGTGCGTGATCGCAACCTTCTCAAAGAGCATTCCGATAATCTTCGCGACGCTATCAACGGACTTTTTGGACGCATGAAAGAGCTGCGCTCTAAGCTGGACGAGCAGTTTGATAAAGTATCGAAAGATAATTACGAGCGATTTATGGAATTGCTCGGCAATGTAGAGAAGAAAGTGACCGATGGCTTGCGCCTTGCACCGATTTTTGATGAGTTGAAAGATCTGCAACGCAAATTCCGCGATTCTAAACTAAGCCGCGAACATCGTACGCAAGTTTGGGAACGATTGGATGCTGCCTTCAAAACGGTAAAGGAAAAGCGCTTTGGACCGGAAACCGGCGAAGATCGTTCACCAGGTGATCGTTTGCAACGTCGATATGAAGGTCTGCTTTCGGCTATTGAAAAAATGGAACGATCGATCAAGCGCGACCGCGATGACCTGGATTTTCAATCTCGTAAAATCGAACGAACCGATGGTCAACTTGAAGCACAGATTCGCCAGGCTAAAATCAAAATGATTGAAGAACGTATCCGTTCCAAGGATGATAAGCTCAATGAAATGATGGGCACGAAGGACGAGCTGGAACAGCGTTTGTCGCAGCAGCGCCGTAAGGAAGAAGAGCGCGAGAAGATGGAAGAAGCAAAAAAAGCGGCTCAAAAGAAAATTGAGCAAGAAATGAAGGCTCGCGAAGAGGCGCTCAAAGAGGAAGAGGATAAACTGGTAAAGGCCGCTGAGCAAATAGTGGGAGAAAAAGTAGTGAAAGAGGAAGAAGAAGAGTCTGTTATTGAAGAAGCACCAGAAGCAGAGCCACCAGCATCAGAAGAAAAAGAAACTACAATGCTCGAAAAAATTCAAGACGCTTTTGAGGATGCGGTAGATACGGTAAAAGCAGTGGCAGAAGTGGTAGAAGAAAAGGTAGAAGATGCTTTGGAAGATTTTCTTGAAGATAAAGATGAGGATGACGAGGAAGAAGCCGAAGTAGAAGAAAAATCGGAAGAAGAAAGCGACGATGACAAGGTAAAAGATTGATTATCAGTTATTATAAATTGATAAAAAAGCTCTCAGTGTCTAATGCTGGGAGCTTTTTTTGTCAATACCCGGAGAAAAAAAATGAAAATATTTTTTCAAAAAAAATTTAATTTCATTTTTATAAAATTCACATCTCTTAATTTAAAGAGCTTGACTTTAAATGGATTTTTAAAATATAGCGAGGATATTTTTTTCACAAAGCTGTATTTTTGTCTTTGTTCTAAGCAAATAGCCGCTGCATATTTGTATCGTGATTGGTAAGCAAATGAGGACGAGTAGAAAAAAGCTGGTTAAAAGAACTGGCAAACAAAGTTGAATATGTTCATGGGATTATAATTTGTTGGTGGTAAGTCGTCCCGGACAATCGTTCGGGACGATGCACACTTCTCAGGTTTCAATCTCGAATAAAGATAAATCGCATCGCAAAAAAAAAGAGGCGAATTGGTACTTCGCCTCCGAATTTAGGTCATGCTCATGGGATTATGCCTGTTATTCAGGCGTTGAGATTACAATTTGTTTGATATAGCGCAATAGTAGTTTTAGTGATTTTGACGATGCGAAGATACACCACTTATCTGTCATATTCAAAATATTAACAGATTATTTGGTGAAATTTTTGATTTTGGATATGTTCATGGGATTATAATTTTGGGGGTCGTACTATGAAAAGTACGACTTTTTTTTTGTTTGTATTTCATGCTCAAGCTCTTATCTCAAAAAGATTTTAATCATATCAATATTTTTACTATTTATTGAAAATAAAAAAGCCTTCTAAAATATTTTAGAAGGCTTTTTTATAATTCAAGTTATCATCCCATCAACAACGCCTTCATATCCACATGTTTACGTACAATTTCTTCTACTTTATCAATCGGCACGCGCTCCTGTTGCATAGAGTCGCGCTCGCGGATGGTCACGGTATTATCTTCCAATGTTTCAAAATCAACAGTCACGCAATACGGCGTCCCAATCGCATCCTGGCGGCGGTAACGGCGACCAATGGCGTCTTTTTCGTCGTATTGCGTTAAAAATGAGAATTTTAGCTGATTGACAATTTCCCGGCCTTGCTCGTGAGTTCTTCCTTGTTTTTCAATAGTGGCAGCACCGCGCATTTCACAGGCGCCAGCGCCGGATGCAATTTGAGTACTGTTCTACTTGAGTCCTCGCCTTGCGCATCGGGCACGGTCTCTTCGATCAGGTTGTTGCTAATCATCGCCAAAAACATTCGGTCGCAGCCGATAGACGTTTCCACCACATACGGCACATAATTCTCATTTAGCTCAGGATCGAAATACTGCAATTTCTTACCAGATAATTCCTGGTGGCTGCTCAGGTCAAAGTCGGTACGCGAATGAATTCCTTCCAATTCCTTGAATCCGAAAGGAAATTCAAACTGAATATCTACCGCTGCATTGGCATAATGTGCTAAATTATCATGGTCTTTAAAACGCAATTTTTCAGCAGGCGTGCCAATGGCCAAGTGCCATTTCATGCGAGTCTCTTTCCAACGATTGTACCATTCAATTTCTGTACCTGGTTTTACAAAAAACTGCATTTCCATTTGCTCGAATTCGCGCATTCGGAAAATGAATTGCCGCGCCACGATTTCATTTCTGAAAGCCTTCCCAATCTGTGCAATTCCGAAAGGTACTTTCTGTCGGGTCGTTTTTTGCACATTTAAAAAATTCACAAAAATGCCTTGTGCTGTCTCCGGACGCAGGTACAGCTTGCCTTCTTCGCCCGCGATATTGCCTAATTGGGTGTTGAACATGAGGTTAAACTGGCGCACTTCGGTCCAATTGCGCGAGCCACCTTCGGGGTCACCAATTTCCAATTCGTCGATCAGGTTTTTCAAGCCAGCCATATCGTTGGCGCTCATAGCAGTGGCTAAGCGCTTGCTAACCTCCTCATATTCAGTTGTATATTTTACAACGCGTTCATTTGTTTGGCGGAACATCGCTTCATCAAACGAGTCGCCAAAACGCTTTTGCGCTTTTTCAACTTCCTTGTTGATTTTATCTTCGATCTTGTCCAAATAGCCTTCCACGAGTTGGTCGGCGCGGTAGCGTTTTTTACTATCTTTATTGTCAATCAAAGGATCGTTGAATGCATCCACGTGACCAGAGGCTTTCCAGGTTTTGGGGTGCATAAAAATCGCCGCATCAATGCCGGTAATGTTTTCGTGCATTTGCACCATCGAACGCCACCAATATTCCTTGATATTATTTTTTAACTCAACGCCATTCGGGCCGTAGTCATACACCGCGCTCAATCCATCATAAATTTCACTCGATTGATAGATAAAACCATATTCCTTGCAGTGGGCAGTGAGTTTTTTGAACAAATCCGCTTGTTGACTCATGTTTTGAGGTTTGAAGTTGCAAGTTTGATGTTTGAAATTTCAAGTTTTTACTTGCAACTGTTTTTGAAGCCGCAAATTTCGCAAAAAATCGAGCTTATCGAAATGGAATCAAGAATAAATTCTGTTTTCTGTGTTTAGAAAAATGTCGGCACGCCTACGAACACCTAAGCTAATAACACCTAAGCTAAACAAATAGCTCTTTTTTTCTATTATACTTGCCAAAAAATATTTGATTAGGATGGAATTTAAGGCACAATTTGCGACCCTGGCAGGCAATGCTGTTTTCCTTGAGGATGAATTGACTACAATTGAAGATTTTTTAACAAGCCAACACTGGTTAAATGCTCAAGAAGAAGTTATTGGCATGGAGAAGCCTGGTGAAGGCAATATGAATTTTGTACGACGAATCATTACCAATCAACGCACGTTCATCCTCAAACAGGCGCGCCCCTGGGTAGAAAAATATCCGCAAATAGCTGCTCCGCTCGAGCGTATTGGCGTGGAAATGCAGTTTTATCAGGTCATTCAGCAAGATGCTTTTTTGACAAAATATACACCACAATTACTATATGATGATCCGATAAATTATGCCTTAGCCTTGGAGGATTTGGGCGAAAGCGCTGATTATACTTTTTTGTATGGAAAAGGTGCAACCTTAAAAAATGAGGATTTGGAAAGTCTGATTCAATTTTTGAATCATTTGCATCATCAGCCTTTTGCTAAAGAACAAGTATTGCAATATCCTGCAAATCAAGCGCTTAAAACTTTGAATCACGAACATATTTTCAATTATCCTTATTTGATAGAGAACGGCTTTGATTTGAATCAAATTCAACCGGGTTTGCAGGAAACCGCGCTTCGCTATAAGCATGATGCGGCACTCAAAGAAGTGATCGCGGATTTGGGGGAGGTGTACCTCGGCAGCGGCGGCACGCTTTTGCATGGTGACTATTATCCTGGCAGTTGGCTTCGCGCAAACGAGCGTGTATATATCATTGACCCTGAATTTTCTTATTTTGGCAGAGCGGAATTTGATTTGGCTGTTTTCTTAGCGCATTTAAAAATGGCGCAAATGCCAGATCATATTATTCAAAAAGTGCAATCAGAGTACCGATATTCAGATGATTTTGATCATGAAATGCTCCATGCTTTTATTGGGGTAGAAATGCTACGCCGAATTATTGGTTTGGCACAACTGCCGCTTGACTTGAATTTGAAAGAAAAACAAGAATTGCTGGAAGAGGCACGAACATTGATTTTGGAATAAAATTTATTCTGTTTTTGTGAACCCATATTCTATGATAATCAGAATCACCATTTTTATTGCAATTATAATTATTGGAATCGCCTGCACCAAAGAAAAACTATCAAACAGCGAAGCCAAACCGCCGTCCTCCTCGCAAGTGGATTGGACAATGTATCTTGACACCAGCTATAATGAAGCCCAGCTTTATGATCGTATGCTGGGAATGCTCTTAGGCTCAGCTATCGGCGACGCGATGGGCGCTCCCACCGAAATGTGGGACAAGAATGATATTTCGATCGATTATGGTTTTGTGGATAGCCTCACAAGGGTTTTCCGAGAAGCCTCGCCCGAAGGCCCGTGGGATATGAATTTGCCAGCCGGCGGCACCACCGATGATACTCGCTGGAAGAATTTTGCTATCCAATTTCTCATTCAAAGCGAGGCAAAACGCTCGCCCCGTGCCGCGCCATTCTTGAATCCGCGCAATTTCGCCCAACAAATTGTAAATCAATACCTTTCGGAAATAGAATCCTTAAAAACAACGGATAGTTTCGAGCCAGAACCCTTTGAAATCAGCGCTCGACGCATGGCTTGGCTACAGGAATGGGCATTGGTGGCGAAGCCTTATGCTGAAGGAAAGATTGATGAATATGCTTATGCGTTGCATCATTTTTATGGCGGCGAAATGACTTGCGCCGGGATGCTGTACGCGCCGATTATTGGAGCATTTTATCCTGGCAAACCGGAAGTAGCTTACGAAGAAGCCTACAAATTGGGGCTTTTTGATTTGGGCTATGCCCGCGACATTTGCGCATTGACGGCATCCATGACGGCTGCGGCTCTTAATGCTCAGCCCTCGCAGGATTCTATCCTTGATGTAATTATTTCGGTTGATCCGAATGATTATTTCAAAAGCCGTCTGGTGAGTCGCGTTGCTTATCGTTGGCTATGGCAGGCCAAGCGCATGGTGCATGAAGCGAACCAGATCACCAAAGAAGATTTATCAGGATTAAAACTCAAATTGCCCAAAAATTATCCTTACGATTCCTTGTATTTTGCTCGAACTCAAAAAGTGTATGAATTGCTCGACGAACATTTACAAGATGCACCTTTTCATGCGGGCGAAATTCATTTAATTAATCTTACCGGGCTGATATTCAGTGAGATGGATTTTCAAAAATCGATAGAATTTGTTACAAATTACGGTAGAGATAATGATACTGTTGGCGCGGTGACGGGCGCAATTGCTGGCGCTTATTGCGGCGCAAGCAAACTTCCGGTGCATCTAAAAAATCAGGTTTTAAAAGTAAATAAAGAGGAACTAAATATTGATATAGAGCAATTGGCAAAAGACCTGACGGCACTTATCATGCGCAGAAAAGAAGCGATGTAAGCAATTGATCATTAACCATTGATCATTTTGCAAGGTATTAAAAATCAGAGATTTATCCTGAGTGAAAGTTATAATTCTTTTAGAACAAGCACTTACTTATCCGCATTAAAGAATTGAAAATCAACTCTGGAATAGGGGCGAAGCGTTTAAAATTGCATCTTATCAATAAAAGCAAACCATGAAAAAGATATTTTTCATTCGACTATCCTTATTAGCGCTCCTGTCCACCTGGTCAATTGGTCACTCGACTGCGCAGTCAGATTACAAATTAGATTATTTCGATGAGATTTCCGTTGCCGGCAATATTGAAGTAGTATTGGTAAAAGGCGATGCGGAGAAAGCAGTTATGCAAACCTACGGTATTCCTGAGGATGAGGTCAACATAAGTGTAAAAGGGCAAACCCTCAAATTGAGCCTGCTTAATTCTATTTTTTATAAAAATAAAAATGAGCGCGTTCGCATCACCGTTACGTTCAAAGAATTGCGGTCGATCCGCGCCAACGCTGGAGCGCAGATTGAATCTGATGAAATTATTACAGGCGACTTGGTTGAAGTGCGTGCAGGTAGCGGCGCTCAGGTCAGCTTGCAGGTAAAAGCCAATAAGCTTGAAGGCAGTGCAACAGAAGGCGGCATCTTGAGTCTGAAAGGAGAAGTGGATAACCAAAAGGCGCAAGCCAATACGGGTGGGCAATACAGAGCATTTGATCTGGAATGCAAAAATACTTACGCACGCGCAGGCACAGGTGGTGAGGTCGAGATTGTAGCCCGCGAAAGCCTGGACGCGTACGCCAGTCTTGGAGGGCAGGTTGAGTATAAAGGAGAACCAGACGAGCGCTACCACCGCAAATTTATTGGCGGTGAGGTGCGAAGAGTTAATTTTTAAAAGCTAGGCGAACCATTTGATTGTGAAATCTTTATCTTTGATGTAAAGATTTCACATATTATGAATCATCCTTATCTTAGTGAGTGCATTGATCGGATTCAGCAAGTGAGCGAAGATGCTATGTTTGCTTTTGAGAATTTAAATGAAATGCAACTCAACTGGAAACCCAATGCTGACAGTTGGAGCGTGGGTCAATCCCTCGATCATTTGATCGTGTCGAACCGTTTATATTTTCCGATTTTTGATTCCATTCTTAATAGTACAAAGAAAAAGACGTTTTGGGAGCGATTGCCATTCATGCCTAAGGTATGGGGTAATACGATTGTAAAAGCTTTGGCGCCCAGCAACAAAGATAAAACCAAAACTTTTCCTGTTTTTGAACCTTCTCAAAGCCAGATTCCTACTGCTATTTTAAGCAATTTTGTAAAAAATAACGAGCAGTTGATTCAATATTTCCAGCGCTTGGATGGAGCAGATCATAACATTATTATTACTTCACCTGTGGCAAAATTTGTTACTTATTCACTGGGAAATACATTTAAATTGCTCACCAACCACGAAGAGCGGCACTTTTTGCAGGCAAAGCGTGTTATGGAATTATTTGAATTTCCATAAAGTTTAGCTATGAAAACCTCTGTCGAGACATCTTCACCAGAAACAGAAATTGTACAAGAATTGTCGCCAAATAAGCGCCATCGCTGGTTTCAGCGAATAGATGGGCGCAAGCTTATTTTTGAATCCATTCTCATTATTTTCAGCATTTTACTTGCCTTATTTATCAATGAATGGCGCAAAGGACAAGAGCAAACCGCTCAACGACAAAAATCAATGCACATGATCTTGCAGGAATTGCAGCATAATGCCGACCAATTGGAAAATGTAATACCCTACCACGCGCGTGCTACAAAGCAATTGGACAGTTTATTAAAAACAAATATAGATTTAAATTCAGGTGTGTTATCAATTGCTGGACAGGTTCTTAGACGTGGTATCAATCCACCGGAATTGCGTTCCACAGCTTGGAACACCGCACAGCTTTCCGGTTCGGTAGGGCTTTTTAAAGAGGAAGCAATATATGCTTTGGCAAATGTATATGAACTGCAGGAAGATGGCGTGGAAATTACTTGGAAAGAGATTGCGCGTTTTTATATGAGTGCTGATAATTTTGATTCTACATTAACTTTACAACGCCTTGCTTTATTAAAAATTTATTTTAATGAGTTATATCAGCAAGAGCAATTCTTGCAAGAGCGCACGAATGAGGCGATTATGCAGTTGAATAAATATTAATAAAAAGCGCCGGACAGTATATGCACAGCGCTTCTGGAAATAATTTTATGATATTATAATTTAATTACTAATATTTTCTTGTTCATTTACTAATTTTTGTTTTGTGTAAGCCATCATGTAAAAAAATTCCCGCGCAATCTGGCGGCAACGCTCATCATATTTATCCTGTTCTGATGGGGTGTTATCATAATGTTTTGGGTCTTCATAAGGAATCGCAAAACGCTCCTCCGCCCCCGACACGATTGGGCAAGAGGCATCTGCTTCGGAGCAAACCATCACCGCCGCGAAATTTTTATTGGGATTAAAAGCATCATCATAACGTTTAGAAAACATGATAATCGGCTCCAATGCCCTGCTTAATTTTGCCTGGTATCTTGGGTTGGCATTATCATACGTTTTGGCAATCGAAAAACCTGCGCGCTTCATTGCGGCTACTGCCCTGGGATTAAACGCTGTAGCCTCTGTGCCGCCCGAAAATCCTTGCACATTTTCCACGCCGTACCAGGCCGCTGCTGCTTCCAGCCAAAGCTGACCCATGTGACTCCGACGGGAATTGTGCGTGCAGATAACCGTCATTTTTACGGACTCTCCGGCTTTATTCTTTTCAAAAATATAATCGCCGATTTCTTCCAATGCTGCTTTTCTTTCCGCATCAATTTGATCAAATTCATCGCTTAATGTTTCGCAATAATTTTGTAATTTTTTGTAAAAATTAGGTTTTTTAATAATGGAAAAGCTGCTCATAACTAAACTGATTAAGATGATTAAAAGGGTTGAGAATGTTTTCATGATGTAATTGAAATTATTATTGTGGTGAAATTAGAATATAATATTTAAGTCATTGCATAACAAAAATTTAATTATTTAACTGATAAAATAATCTTATTAAGATTTTGATATAGGATAAAATTTATGCCGCAACCAGAATGCCACATTTACTAATGCAATCAGCGCGGGTACTTCTACTAAAGGTCCAATTACGCCTGCAAATGCCTGCCCGGAATTGATACCAAACACGCCAATCGCCACGGCAATCGCCAGTTCAAAATTATTACCCGCCGCCGTAAATGAAATAGAAGCGTTTTTGGAGTAATCGGCGCCCAGCGCTCTGGCAATAAAAAAGCTCACCAAAAACATGATGCCAAAGTAAATAAGTAGCGGAACGGCGATGCGCAATACATCAAGCGGAATTTGTACAATTAATTCACCTTTTAAGCTAAACATTATAATAATAGTAAATAAAAGCGCGATCAATGTAATAGGAGAGATAACAGGAACAAATTTTGTCTGATACCAGGCTTCTCCTTTGTATTTTATTAATAGCCAACGGCTTAGAAAACCCGCTACAAACGGAATGCCAAGATAAATGGCTACGCTTTAGGCAACGGTGGCAATGGAAATATTCACAATTACCCCTTCAAAACCCAATAATGGCGGCAGTTTTGTAATAAATAACCAGGCATAAAAACTATAAAAAAACACCTGAAAAATGCTGTTTAATGCTACTAAACCTGCGCCATACTCGCGGCTGCCCTCGGCGAGATCATTCCAGACAATCACCATAGCGATACAACGCGCTAAACCTATGAGGATAAGCCCTGTCATATAGACCGGGTAGTCTCGCAAAAAAATAATTGCCAGGATAAACATTAAAACAGGTCCAATCAACCAGTTAAGTAATAGTGAAATACCTAATATTTTGGTATTCCTGAAAACCTGAGGCAGCATTTGATAATCTACTTTTGCCAAAGGTGGATACATCATCAAAATTAAACCAATCGCTATTGGAATGTTGGTAGAATCTTTAGAAAAAGAATTAATAAAATTGGCAGTTCCTGGTACAAAATATCCAATGCCCACGCCTATTGCCATCGCCAGAAATATCCAAAGTGTGAGATAACGGTCAAGAAAAGACAAGCGTTTTCGTGGGGACGTGTTTATAATATTTGACATATTATATATGCGTTTCTAATTCATTTTCAATGTAAAATAAAATAAAAGAAGCCATTTGGATAAAAATGGCTTCTCAGATTTTAATTAACAACAACCATTGCCGGGTTCACAGCACTCAGGTTTGCGGGCAAACACCGTGATGCTATAAATGCCGATTTCACTCTCTTTGAAGGTCTTTAAATCCGCTTCGCTGATGTATTGCAGCAGAATATCATCGGGAACGATGATTGCCTTTTCTTTCTGCAACTCTATACTTTCAAAGCCCGTCTGACGAATCAATCCCAAATATTCTTCTTTCTGAATTGCGCCAGACACGCAGCCCGCGTACATCTCGGCTGCTTCCTGTAAATCTTTCGGTAAGTCGCCAACCAATACAATATCAGAAATGCTGAAATGCCCACCAGGCTTGAGCACGCGCATGATTTCCTTGAAAACATTGGCTTTGTTTGGCACCAGATTCAATACACAATTGCTGACAATTACATTGGCAATATTAGCGCCAACAGGCATTTCCTCGATGTCGCCATAGCGGAATTCAACATTATTAAAGCCCAGTTTCTCTGCGTTCTGACGCGCTTTTGCAATCATAGTTTCAGTAAAGTCAATGCCAATCACCTTGCCGCTTTCGCCCGTTTCGTGTCGAGCGATAAACACATCATTTCCAGCGCCGGAACCCAGATCTATAACGGTATCACCGGGTTTGATTTTAGCAAATTGTGTCGGCAAACCGCAGCCAAGATTCAAATCGGCATCAGGATTATAGCCCTCCAGTTGGGTGTAGTCGTCGGCCATTACATTGTAAACATCGCCGCAGCAAGCCGTCGTGCCGCAGCAGCCGTTGTCGTCGAGTGATTTCTCCTGGAGGGCAAGCTCTGAATATTTCTGGCGAACCAGTTCTTTTAGTTCCAATTCTGTTTTCATAAACGGATGATTTTTATTTGTTTATAATTTAGCAACATTGTTGATTTGATAAATCTTTAAACATGGAATTCATTTTGTCGGTAAAACGATCAAAAGCTTCCCAATCAATGCAATAGCAAGATTTTTTACCTTCGATTTCGCCTTTGATCAAGCCAGCGTTTTTTAATTCTTTCAAATGCTGGGAAACCGTAGCCTGCGCCAGCGGCAGTACTTCTACAATTTCGCCACAGATGCACATTTGTTTTTCCGCTAAGGTTTGCAAAATCGCAATCCGCGCCGGGTGGGACAATGCTTTGGCAAATTCTGCCAACTCCACCAATTCCTTTGAAAATTCTAAACTTTTATTTATCGCCATTATTCGATTTTAATTTATATCGCAAATATACGATGAATAAAATCTCAGAGTCAAGTTTTTTGGAAAATTTTTTAAAAAAAGTTACTTACAGCCGCTGGAAACGTCTAAATTTAATCATCAAACGGCAGGACAAAACCAGATGAAATTTGATTAACAGACCAAAGACAGATATGAAAAAAAAAGACCTGCATCGAATGCGGAGAAGAAATCATCGGGCGCCCCGACAAACGCTTTTGCTCCGACCAATGCCGCAGCGCTTATAACAATCGCTTGAACAGCGACGCGACTAATTTTATTCGCAATATCAATAACATCCTGCGCAAGAATCGCCGCATTCTCGCTGAGTTGAATCCTGATGGCAAGACCAAAGTGCACAGAGATAAGTTGCTGGAACGAGGCTTTAAATTTAGCTATTTCACCAATGAATACGTGACGAAATCTGGTAATATGTATCGCTTTTGCTATGATCAGGGCTATCTGGAAGTGGAAAATGATTTTTATGCCTTAGTGGTACGGCAGCAGTATGTGGAGTAGCGCCGAATGTTATTCGGCGGAGTTATTTCAAAAGCTAAGCATAAAACAATCACACGATTCGCTTGATATTCAGTGTTTTTTAACAAAAGCGCATTACTTTTTCTCACCGCTGCGAACAATTTGTATTTTTACCGAACGCTTTCAGAAGAAAATCCGATTTGCAATTTGAAAGTTAAAGTCTTTCAGCGTGTCAAATCCCTGATATTTATTTTGCAAATTCAAAAAAGCGATACCTGATGAAAAAACTCTTATTCTTGTTTGCGCTCATATTATTTTATTCAATTTCAGATACTTATGCGCAGCCCATTTCCAATAAACATCCTTTGACTTATTACTTGCCGGACATTACATACGATCAAAACATCCCGACGCCGGAGCAATTTTTTGGCTTCCAAATTGGAGAATGGCACTTGACGCATGATCGTCAATATCAATACATCAAAATGCTGGCTGAAAAGTCGCCACGCATCCAGTTAGTAGAATACGCTCGAAGTTATGAGCAACGCCCTTCGGTGTATTTGATTATTACATCTGAACAGAATCAACAACGCATCGAAGATATTAAAATGCGTCATCAAGCATTGGCGGATCCCGTAAGGTCTGGGAGTGTTGATTTGGCAGGCACGCCAGCAGTTTTGTATCAAGGCTTTAGCATTCATGGCAATGAGCCGAGTGGTGGCAACGCTGCCCCTTTAGTAGCTTACTATTTAGCGGCGGGGAAAAGCCCTGAAATCGAGCAATTGCTGAATAATGTAGTTATTTTGTTCGATCCTTGTTATAATCCTGATGGCTTCAACCGTTTTGCAAGTTGGGCAACCGTGCATAAAAATTATAATGTGACCGCCGATCCTGCCGACCGCGAATACAGCGAAGCTTGGCCCGGCGGGCGTACGAATCACTATTGGTTCGACCTGAACCGTGACTGGCTACCAGTGCAACACCCTGAAAGCCGCGGCCGCATTAAGACTTTTCATGAATGGAAGCCAAATGTGCTGACCGATCATCACGAACAAGGCACGAGTTCAACTTTTTTCTTTATGCCAGGCGTACCTTCTCGTACGAATCCGATCACGCCCAAACGCAATCAGGAATTGACTGGCAAAATTGGGAATTATCATGCTGCGGCCTTAGATAAAATTGGTTCGCTGTACTTTACGCAAGAAAGTTATGACGATTTTTACTACGGCAAAGGCTCGACCTATCCTGATGCAAATGGTGCGATTGGTATTTTGTTTGAACAAGCCAGTTCGCGTGGGCACGCGCAAGAAAGCGATAACGGGATTCTGACTTTCCCTGCTACGATCCGAAATCAAGTAACGACGGCGCTTTCCACGCACAAGGCTCTGACAGAAATGCGCCAGGAATTGCTGGAGTATCAACGCGATTTTTATAAAAATGCAATGAACGAAGCCAAGGCTGATAAAGTACGTGCTTATGTTTTTGGTGATAAATATGATCCGGCACGCGTGAATCATTTTTTGGATATTTTGCTGATGCACAAGATCGAAGTTTATGAATTGTCGAAAAAAACGACCGCTGCTGGGAATACCTTTGATCCGGGTAGTGCTTACGTCGTGCCGACCGACCAACCCCAGTACAAACTCATTCGGGGCATTTTTGAAACACAGTTGACCTTTGAAGATAGCCTATTTTATGATATTTCCTCCTGGACATTGCCGATGGCATTCAACCTGCCTTATGCCGGCCTTGGGGATGGAAGTTTGAAAGGTAGTAAATTAGAGAAAGTGCCTCAAATGACAGGCAGCGTAAAACGCAGCAATTATGCTTATTTATTGAATTGGGATCATTATTACGCGCCAGCGGTAGCGAATTATTTGATGGAACGCGGCTTACGTGCAAAGGTCGCCATGGAGAGCTTTTCCGATGGGAATAAAGAATACAGCGCGGGTACGGTGATGATTCCGGTGGTGCAAGGGCAAACCAAAAATGCGGATGAAATTTATCAATTGATGCAAGAGGCTTCTGCTAAATTTGGCGTATCGATAGATGCTGCGGGCACAGGCTTGACGCCGAACGGCATTGATTTGGGAAGTCGCAATTTTGCGCTTTTGGAGCAACCGAAAATTTTATTGTTAATAGGCAGCGGCGTCAATTCTAATGATATAGGCGAGGTTTGGCATTTGCTGGATCAGCGTTACCAGATTGCTGTTACAAAAGGAGATATAGGCTCATTCAATCGCTTTGATCTGGATCGTTATAATGTGATTGTAATGGCCAGCGGTAATTATAATGATATTTCACAGAGCGGCGTAGATCGCCTGCGCGACTGGCTGCAAGGTGGAGGTACAATCGTTGCGATGCAAAATGCTACGCAATGGCTTCGAGGAAAAGGTTTATCTTCTGTAGAAACCAAGCGCAGCGGTGGGAATAATGATAACGCCGGGCGTCGTGCTTACGGTCAAATGCAGGAAGATTTTGGTGCATCCAGCATTCCGGGTTCTATTTTTGAGGCCCAACTCGATTTGTCGCATCCGCTTTGTTTTGGATTGCATCGTGACAAAATGCCGGTGTACCGCGAAGGCAATTTCTTTGTAGAACCCGCGAAAAATATATACGCCACGCCTTTGGTGCATACCGCGAATCCATTATTGAGTGGCTACGCCAATAAAAATAATTTGGAAGGCATTAAAAATTCTGCTTATATCACGGTGACTGGCGTAGGAGGAGGAAAAGTAATCAATTTTGCGGATAATCCTAATTTCCGGGCATTTTGGTTTGGCACGAATAAATTATTTATGAATGCTATTTTTCTGGGGCATACGATTAGTAATGGTGCAACGGATCGCCCTGCTCCTGTTGGTCAAAGAGAATAGGTGAATAGGTGTATGATTGAATGATTGGATGATCGAATAGAATAAAATCAATCATCCAATCACTCAGTCACTCATTTTGTAAAATCATACTATGCTGAAACCATTGCTTTGTTTCGCCTTTTGCCTTTTATTGCTCGGGCGATTACATGGGCAAAGTACGTACAATCAAATTGCAAAGGATACCATTATTCAAGTGCCTGGTTTCCTGGGGGCCATGTATTTACTGGATGGCAAAAAACTTAATCTTTCGGTCATGGATTGGTTCATGACAGATTACCCGGAGGCGCGCGATAAAATTCGAGTGGCGGTATTGACCGATCAAGTGAGCATTGTGGGCTATACGTTTGGCGGTTTATTTTGCTTGACAGGGTTATTATTTCATAGGGAAGACCCGGAATTGGGCAATAGTTTATTAAAAATGGGCGCGGCTGGAATCGGCGCGGGTATTACATTTCAGGTGATTTCCAGCAGTTTTCAAAAGAAAGCAGTTCGTTATTACAATCAGGAAATTCAGTCGATTTATAAATCACATACTGGAGCGGTAAATCTGAAAATTTCCAGTCAGAGCCTTGGCGTGGAAATAAAATTTAATTGAAATTCAACCAAAAGATTAACTTATTTGTAACAAGAACTAACTAATGCCATATCGTTCCAATTTGTAATTTTGTATTTGTTTTTATTTCAAAATGAGAAAATTAGCTTCCATATCGCTTTCTGTCTTAGTGCTGCTTACTTCGCTTTCGTTCGGAGTGAATTTCCACTTATGCCAGGGCGAGATCAAAAGTTTTGCCTTTTTTTCGGAAGCTAAACCTTGCTATCACAAATCAGCAGCAGCTTGCCCTTTCCATCAGGGAATGCAGAAAAAAAATGATTGTTGCGATAATCAATCTAAACTTGTAAAAGGGCAGGAACATCAATTTGCTTTTGCAAAAAATCTTGTAAAAAGCTTTATCACAACTGTTTACGAATTATCCGTTTTTGAATATCCAAAACTGGCTTTGTTTGAAAAAACAACCCCGCTCAAATTTCAAAATCTCAAACCTCCTTTGATCGGAAAGCACATTCGGGTGCTGGTTCAATCCTTCCTTTGCTAGAAATCCTTGTCTCGTTTCGACTTTCAATTGTTTACTGGAAGTCTATCTTTATATTTGCTATTGCCCTCTGCACCAGCAAATTATCTCATTCGCACATTAGCAAATCAATGAGACAATGTTGAATCAAATTATTTCGTATTTTTTGCATAATCGACTGGTAGCCTGGCTGTTATTATTAGGTTTTATTGCCTGGGGTGTGGCTGTTGCGCCATTCAACTGGCGTAGCGAATGGCTTCCGCGCGATCCCGTGCCGGTAGATGCAATTCCCGATATTGGTGAAAATCAACAGATTGTATTTACGATGTGGGAGGGCCGTAGCCCGCAAGATGTAGAGGATCAAATCTCTTATCCGCTTACTACAGCGTTGCTGGGCATTCCCAAAGTGAAGGATATTCGCAGCACTTCTATGTTCGGAATGTCCTTTATTTATATCATTTTTGATGAGGAGGCAGAATTTTATTGGACTCGAAGCAGAATTTTAGAAAAGCTGAATTCCTTACCAATTGGCACTTTGCCGGAAGGCGTACAACCTACGCTCGGCCCTGATGCGACAGCACTTGGGCAGGTGTATTGGTACACGCTCGAAGGCCGCGATCCGAAAACAGGAAAGCCTACAGGCGGCTGGGATCCACAGGAATTGCGCAGCATCCAGGATTTTTATGTGAAATACGCGCTTGCAGGTACCGAAGGCGTGTCGGAAGTGGCTTCCGTGGGTGGCTATGTGAAAGAATATCAAGTGGACATTGATCCTGATGCCATGCGCGCAGCAAGCGTGAGCGTGATGGACATTATGAATGCGGTACGCAATAGCAATTTGGACGTAGGCGCGCGCACGATTGAAATGAATCGCGTGGAATACTTGATTCGGGGTCTGGGATATATCAAAAGTCTCAGCGATTTAGAAGAAGCCGTTGTAGCGGTTCGGAATAATACGCCCATCCGTATTCGAGATGTAGCAAGAGTAACGATAGGCCCGGCAGCCCGGCTTGGCGGCTTGGATAAAGGCGGCGCGGATGCAGTGGGCGGTGTGGTTGTAGCGCGTTATGGCTCGAATCCCATGCAAGTGATTGATAATATTAAAGAAAAAATTGATGAGATTAGCCCTGGCTTGCCTTCTAAAACCCTTGCCGATGGTACGGTTTCTAAAGTAAGCATTGTACCATTTTATGATCGAACCGGGCTTATCAAAGAAACGCTCGGCACATTGGAAGCAGCACTGACAGAAGAAACGATTATTAGCATTATTGTAATAATTGTCGTCGTATTAAATCTCAAAGCGGCATTTATTATATCTTCTTTACTACCGCTTGCTGTTTTACTTACATTTATTGGGATGCGCTATTTCGGCGTGGACGCCAATATTGTCGCGCTTTCCGGCATTGCGATTGCCATTGGTGTGATGACAGATGTTGGTATTGTGTTGGTAGAAAATATTATACGACATTTAGAAATGCCCGAAAATAAAGACGCTAAGGGCAATAAATTGGTTCAAATTATTCAAACTGCAACAAAAGAAGTTTCTTCTGCAATTATGGTGGCCTTGGCAACGACCATCGTGAGTTTCTTGCCTGTTTTTGTAATGGAAGCCGCCGAAGGGAAACTATTCAAACCATTAGCTTTTACTAAGACCTTTGCGTTGGTTGCCGCGTTTTTCTTGAGTATTGTGATTTTGCCGACGCTAGCGCATCAAATATTTTCGATTCGTTTTGAGAAAAAACGTATAAGTAGAATTTGGAATATTACATTAATTGCAGCGGGTATTATATTTATTATTTTTTACAAAAGTTATATTTCCTGGGCGCTTCTTGCCTTTGGTATTAATAATGTAGCATCAGAATTTTATCCAAAAAGTAAATGGAATTGGCAAAATATTATAAATATTATAATCGCATTATTACTTACCACCTGGGTTTTAAATCATGAGTGGTTGCCCCTAGGTGCTGAAAATAGCGTTTGGACGAATTACTTTTTTGTTGCTTCCTTGATCGCGGTAACGCTAGCCGCCATGTTGGCTTTTATTTATTTCTACGAACCGATTCTACATTGGTGCTTGCGCAATAAATTGATTTTCTTGCTATTGCCAACATTTACACTGCTTTTCGGATTGACGATCTGGCAAGGCGCTGAACGCCTTTTCGGCTGGGCTGCGGATGGTTTGAACATTCGGCAAACGAGCATTTGGTCAACATTGACACACCAATTTCCTGGGATTGGTAAAGAATTTATGCCCGCTTTGGACGAAGGCGCTTTTTTGCTGATGCCCACCACCATGCCGCATTCGGGCGTGGAAGAAAACGTGGAAACGATTCGCAAATTGGATATTTTGGTGACGAATATTCCAGAAGTAGAAATTACAGTTGGCAAATGGGGCCGCGTCAATTCTGCGTTGGATCCCGCGCCGATTTCTATGTTTGAAAATGTGATTAATTATGTGCCGGAATACAAATTGGATGAAAATGGCGCTCGAATGCGCTTCAAAGTAGATAAAGTCGGAAGATTTATCTTGAAAGATAGCAGTACTTATGACTTGACATTCAATGAGTTCCGTTCAATCTCGACAGATAGTTTAATCCCTGATTCTGATGGTGAATTTTTTCGACAATGGCGGCTGAGATTCATTCGCCAGATGATATTTGGCAGGAGATTCTAAAAGTGATGCAATTGCCTGGAATGACTTCTGCGCCTAAGTTGCAGCCGATTCAAACGCGGTTGGTGATGCTACAAACAGGGATGCGCGCTCCGATGGGTATTAAAGTGTACGGGCTTGATTTACAGACGATTGAACAAGTTGGACTGGAATTAGAGCAAATTTTGCAAGAAGTGCCGATGGTCGAACCCGCTTCTGTTTTCGCAGATCGGATTGTAGGCAAACCTTATTTGGAATTTGCTATCAACCGCGTGGCCATTGCGCGCTACGGCTTGACGATTCAAGATATGCAGAGCGTCGATTTCTTCTGCTATTGGCGGAATGCCTTTGACGACTACGGTGGAAGGCCGCGAGCGCTACGCTGTACGGGTGCGTTATGCACGGGAGTTGCGCGAAGACCCGGAAGATTTGAAAAAAGTGCTGATTCCGACGCCAACTGGCGTGTCTGTACCTTTAGGCGAACTGGCTGAACTCGAGTATCGGCGCGGCCCGCAGATGATTCGCAGCGAGAATACATTCCTGGTGGGGTATGTTATTTTTGATAAAAAACAAGGATTTGCGGAGGTGGATGTCGTGGAACAAGCCGAACGATTTATAAAGTCTAAAATAGAGAGCGGCGAACTGGAAATCCCGGCTGGCGTGACTTACCGCTTCACCGGCAATTATGAAAACCAGGTACGTGCGACTAAGCGCTTGATGATTGTGATACCCTTGAGTTTGCTCATTGTATTTTTGTTATTATATATGCAATTTCGCACGATTACGGCTTCGATGATTCACTTTTCGGGTGTATTTGTAGCCTTTGCCGGTGGATTTATTATGCTGTGGTTGTATGGTCAGAGCTGGTTTTTAGATTTTTCTATCGCCGATGTCAATATGCGCAATTTGTTTCAGATACATCCGATCAACTTGAGCGTGGCGGTTTGGGTCGGTTTCATTGCTTTATTTGGCATCGCTACAGATGATGGTGTTTTGATGGGGACTTATATTCATCAGGTATTTGAAGAACAAAATCCGAAAACCGTACCTGCCGTGCGCGAAGCGGTGGTAATGGCAGGAAAAAAGCGCGTTCGCCCTGCGATTATGACCACTGCGGTGACCGTGATTGCTTTGCTGCCCGTGCTTACTTCCACCGGGAAAGGTGCGGATATTATGGTGCCAATGGCGATTCCTACGTTTGGTGGCATGATTATACAGATGATGACGATGTTCGTAGTGCCCGTTTTTCAAGCGATTTGGAGGGAAAGGGTTTTGAAGATTTAAAGAAAGTGTTTTGTAAGACTGAGGGATGGTGTGGGAGAAATTTTATTCAAACGACTAAAAATCAAAAGAAATGAAGCGACAATCCATTTCAAAAAGAAAGTGGAGAAACCTATGTATAACCACAATCCATTTCTATTTATTTCTATTTACTTCAATAGGAATAAATGCTCAATCATTACAAAATTATTTACAAACAGCCTCCCAACAAAGTCCGGAATTAAAATCAAAATATCTGGAATTTGAGGCGGCTTTACAAAAAGTACCGCAGGTAGGAGCATTGCCAGACCCTATGTTTTCGGCGGGTGTGCTGACCAATAAAATGGTACCCATGGAACGAGCGCAACTCACGCTTCGGCAGTTATTTCCCTGGTTTGGTACGCTGGAAGCCAAGAGAGATGTAGCATCTGCGATGGCGCAGGTGAAATTTATGGCTTGGCAGGATAGTCGAAATACGCTCTTTTTTGAAATCAGGAAAGTATATTATGAACTATACGAATTGGAGAAAAATATTATAATTATTACAGAAAAATTAAAGTATTATGATGCTTATGAACAATTGGCGCAGACGCAATTCCAGGCAGGAAAAGGCACAATGGTAGATGTGGTAAGGGTTCAGATCGAACGAAATGAATTAAATACCGATCTTCAATTATTAAAAGATCGGCGACAACCTTTACAAATAATGTTTAATAAACTGCTTAATCAAGCTTCGGATGAAGTAATAGCTGTGCCGGACACTTTGATATTACCTGATTTTCAAGCTTTTGTAAACGCTGATAGCTTATCCGCAAATCCTAAGATAGCGATGCTGGCGTCCGAAAGTCGTGCTTTTGAATTACAGCAAAAAGTAGCATCGAAGGAGCGTCTGCCTATGGTAGAGCTGGGTTTGCAGTATATGATTATGCCTTTGCCCGATCCTGATAATATCCATGCAACAGGTGACGGATCTGATATGCTGATGCCCATGCTGGGCGTGAGTTTGCCGATTTGGCGAAAAAATATGACGCGATGAAACAGGAAGCGCTGCTTATGCAAGAATCCACTGAGCAAATGAAACAAAATGTATCGAATATGCTGGAAAGTCAATGGTCACAGGCACGCTACGATTTGAAAAATGCGCGTCAGCGGCTGGATTTATTTGCCAAGCAAAACGAGTCAACAAAGATCGCTTTGGATTTGCTGGTGACAGCTTATGCCAATTCGGGCGCTGATTTTACAGAAATTTTACGTACCGAACAAATGTTATTACAATATCGCTTAATGACTGAAGCCGCGCATAAAGATTATTTAGTTGCTTATGCGCAATTAGAGTTTTTAATGGCTAAAAATTTGATTCCATAATTTTAAAACTAATTAAAAATCAAACGCTTATGAAATTTTTTAAAAATGTATTAATGCTTAGTTTATTTGTAATAGCCTTAACTTTTGTGACCGCTTGCGGCGGGAATGCAAAGACCGAAGAGCATAAAGGTCACGACCACGACGCAGCAACTGAACAACCTGCGGCGACTGAAGCTGCTGAAGTTTACTATTGCCCAATGGAATGCGAAGGTGAAAAGACTTATGATGAAGCCGGAACATGCCCGGTATGTGGTATGGATTTGAAAGTAAAGGAGAGCTAAACGCAACGGGTGTGGGACTCTCCATGGAGATACTGCACCTATTTTCTTATTTTAAATATCAAAAAATGCTCATGGAAAGCCATCAACATTATCACCATCAAACCAATGATAAAAAATATGAACATCATAATATACATGCTGGACACGATCATGGCTCTATGATTGATGATTTTCGCCGTCGATTCTGGATTTCGCTGGCACTATCGATACCTGTACTTATCTTTTCACCAATGATTCAGCAATTTCTGGGTTTTTCGATCTCCTTTCCTGGGATGGAGTATATCACTGCTGCCATTTCCACCATTATCTTCTTTTATGGTGGCTGGCCTTTCCTTGCCGGATTTGTGAGCGAAGTAAAAGAACAAAATCCTGGCATGATGACCTTGATTGCTTTAGCGATCACAGTAGCCTGGGCTTATAGCACAGCGACTGTTTTTTTGGTACAGGGTATGTCGTTTTACTGGGAGTTGGCAACATTGATAGTGATTATGTTGCTTGGTCACTGGATAGAAATGCGCTCGATAGCTGGGGCTTCGCGTTCACTTGAATTATTAGCAAAAATGATGCCTTCGGATGCGCACTTGCTACACGGTGAGCATATTATGGATGTACCTGTAAGCAAACTGAAGATAGGAGATATTATTTTAGTGAAAGCCAACGAAAAAGTCCCGGCAGATGGTACAATCGAAGAAGGCGAAAGTTATTTGAATGAGAGTATGCTCACAGGGGAGAGCAAACCGGTGAAGAAAGGTAAAGGCGAGGAGGTAATTGGAGGCGCTATTAATGGCAATCATTCGATCAAAGTTAAAGTAGGTAAAACAGGTGAGGATAGCTATTTGAAAAAAGTAATTAATCTGGTACAGGAAGCACAGCAATCAAAATCCAAAACACAAAATTTAGCCAATAAAGCAGCGCGCTGGCTCACATTTGTAGCGATAGGAGTTGGGCTTATCACATTGACCGTTTGGTTAATCTTGGGCAAAGATTTCAACTTCGCTTTATCGCGGATGGTCACGGTAATGGTGATTTCCTGTCCGCACGCGCTGGGATTAGCCATTCCATTGGTCGTAGCCATTTCCACTGTGGTTTCAGCAAATAATGGCTTGCTCATTCGCAATCGTACTGCCTTTGAAAATGCCAGGAATATTAGCGCTTTGATTTTTGATAAAACAGGCACCTTGACTGAAGGCAATTTTGGCGTAAGCAGAGTGCAAAGCCTTTCTGATATTAATGAAGAGCAGCTTTTGCAGTGGGCCGCAACTTTGGAACAGCATTCAGAACACCCAATTGCAAAAGGCGTTGTAGAAAAAGCAAAGGAGAAAGATTTGAATTTAATGGAAGTGATTGACTTTGAATCCATTACGGGAAAAGGCATCAAAGGAAAAATTGAAGGCAATGAAATTTTAGTAGTGAGTCCTGGCTATCTGCGAGAAAATGAAATAGAAATTCCCCAAGAAGCAATATCGGACAAGGCAGAGACGGTAGTTTTTGTAATCAAAGAGCATAAACTGCTTGGTTTTATTGCCTTAGCTGATAAAATCAGACCGGAAAGTGTAGGTGCTGTAAAAGTACTGCAAGAAAAGGGCATTAAAATCTACATGGCAACGGGTGATAACGAACAAACTGCGAAAGCCGTCAGTGACAAACTAGGGTTGGATGGTTATTACGCAGAGGTATTACCGCATGAAAAACAAGATATTATAAGAGAATTACAATCCCAAGGGGCATTCGTAGCAATGACGGGCGATGGCGTGAATGACGCTCCGGCTCTAGCCCAGGCGAATATTGGTATTGCGGTAGGCTCTGGCACTGACGTAGCAGCAGAAACAGCAGATATTATTTTGGTGAATAGCAACCCCAAAGATATTGTGAATCTCATCTTATTTGGCCGGGCGACGTACTCAAAAATGGTACAAAATCTCCTTTGGGCGACCGCTTATAATATTATCGCAATTCCTTTGGCCGCGGGTATTTTGTATCCAAATTTTATGCTAAGTCCGGCCGTAGGCGCGGTGTTTATGAGCTTGAGCACAGTCATCGTTGCAATCAATGCACAGTTATTGAAAACGAGCTTAAAAAATGAAAAATAAATAAAATTAAAATGCCATGAAAAACACAGGCAAATATATTATAGTTGGTATCATAACTTTAGCGATTGGCTTAATATTGGGTAAATGGATTTTTGGAGGAAATAATGTCGAGTCGCATCAACATGAATCAGAGCAAACGGCAGAAGGCACTGTCTGGACTTGCTCGATGGATCCGCAAATTCGGCAACCAAATCCTGGCAAATGCCCGATTTGCGGAATGGATTTGATTCCATTGGAAACCAATCAGGGCGCGGATATTGATCCAAATGCCAGTTTGAATGGTAAAGTTGCAGCAGATGAACGTCAGATTTTCACGCAATCGGCGCACCTGCCGGGGCGAATCGAGCGCTTGATGCTTAATTTTACTGGTGAATCCGTGACAAAAGGGCAAGTTATTGCAAAAATTTATTCACCGGAATTAATTACAGCGCAAGAAGAATTATTTCAAGCTATAAAATTAAAAACAACGACTCCTGCCTTGTACAATGCGGCTCGTGAAAAACTGAAATATTGGAAGTTGACCGACGATCAAATTAATACGATTGAGCAAGCTGGAAAACCACAGGAAACCTTTGATATTCAGGCAGATGTGAGCGGGATTGTGCTAGGGAAAATGGTGAACCTCGGTGATTACTTAATGCGTGGGGAATCATTATTTACGATTGCGAACTTGTCCAAAGTTTGGGTATTATTTGATGCTTATGAAAGCGATTTAGCATGGTTGAAAAAAGGCGACCGCCTTAATTTTACTGTAAATTCCTTGCCTGGACAAACATTCAGTGGCGCGATTTCATTTATTGATCCGATCGTAAATGCACAGACGCGCACCGCCAGCGTACGTATAGAAATGACGAATCCGGGTGGGAAATTAAAACCCGAAATGTTTGCTATGGCTGAGATTCAAGCTTCGCTTGGTGCAAAAGCAAATCAGATTGTAATACCAAAATCTGCGGTGCTATGGACGGGTAAGCGCTCTATCGTATATCTGCAAGATGCAGCAGCCACCGAACCAACTTTTCTCTTGAGAGAAGTGACGCTTGGGCCGGCATTGGGCGATAGTTATGTGATAGAACAAGGTTTGAAAGTCGGCGATTTGATCGTGACTAATGGCGCTTTCTCGATTGATGCGGCAGCACAACTTGCTGGAAAACAGAGCATGATGAGTGCAAAAAATGACCCAAGTAAACGTATTTCGCCTATTGCTATTGGCAAAAAAGAAAAGCAATCTCTGGAACAAATCCTTGAAAAATATTTACAGATGAAAGACGCTTTGGTCGCTTCTGATGCTACTACCACGAAGCGTTATGCTTCTGATTTAGCGATAGCGATTTCCAAAGTGCCAATGAAAGATTTTAGTGGTGAAGCCCATGAATATTGGAGGACGGTGTCGCCGATGCTGCAAAATTTGAGTAAAGAAATTACAGAATCGAATAGTCTGGTAATGATGCGCAAACACTTTACACCTTTATCCGATATGATGTCCGATGTAATGAAAGTCTTTGGCCCGTTGGAAGTGCCATTGTTTGTACAATTTTGCCCGATGGCGAATAATAATAAGGGCGGTTATTGGCTAAGTGCGCAAGAACAAATTCGCAATCCTTATTACGGCGATCAAATGCTGACTTGCGGGAAGGTGGTGGCGGAGATTAGGTGACTTGAAGAACAGGAGATCAAGAAATTGATTTTCAGTATTTTATACTTTTGATTAATCGTTCATAATCATCTGGCGTATCCAAATCAAATGCGCCTTCGGGGAAAGGAATTGCCAAGATTTCATCGGAATATTTTTGCAGCAATGCACGTGCGCCCTGGTCGCCCTTGAGCTGCATCAATTGCTCGAACCATTTTCTATCAAAAAGAGCAGGAACGCTAGGCCTGTCATTATAGAATGAAGCAATAATGCTTGTTTCTTGCGGCTTGCTCCTTGCGGCTTGCTGCTGAAAAAATTCATTTATAAGTTTTGTAAGATGAGCAGATGTAAGCAATGGTTGATCTGCAAGCATAAACAAAGCCCCTTGAATATTGGGATTTGCATAAAGCAAAGTTTCCAAGCCCATTTTCACCGAAGTGCTCATACCTTCCTGCCAATTGGGATTTTCTGTAATACTAATTCCAAATTTCTTAATTTCTTGATGAATCTCATTCGCGTAAGCGCCTAAAACCAGAATCACCGATTTGCACTTTGTCGCTAAAGCCGTTTGCACCGCTCGATGAATCAAGGTTTCACCTTGCCAGGTTAGTAATTGCTTGGGCTGCCCCATACGCGTAGAGGCGCCAGCCGCAAGGATGATGATGCCAATGTCAGGATTCAGAGTGATTTATTTTTGTAAACGATTGTATTTCTTCATGATTTCCAGCACTTTATCAACGGGTAGTTCTTCTGCGTTTATGCCATTGGCTTTGGTTGTTTGCGCAGCAAAAAGCGAATTGATAATCGCTTCTTCGGTGGCTTCGATGGTCGCCAAAAACAAAGGTGAAATGGCGTCATTGTGCAGCATTTCTTGTTCCAAAGTCGATTTTTCCATACGGTAGGGAACGCGCAAGCTCTCAGCAGTAGAAAAAGCAACCACATAATCCCCGCTGCCATTAGAAGCGATACCGCCCGTTTTGGCGAGACCCAGCATGGCGCGTTTAGCAAGGCGCTTGAGATTGCGCGCATCCAAAGGCGCATCGGTTGCCACGATCATCATACAAGAGCCATCAGCGGATTGCTCGATTTGCTCTTTTAAATAAAATTTGCCCAATTCTACTCCAATCGGCACGCCGTCAATTTGCAAAATACCACCAAAATTGGTCTGCACCAAAACACCAACTGTATAAGCTCCAATATTTTTAGGTAATTTCCGCGAAGCCGTGCCGATGCCACCTTTAAACCCAAAACAACGCGTGCCAGTACCCGCACCAATATTGCCTTCCACGACTGCACCGTCTTTAGCATTCGCAATTGCTTGCAAAATATGTTCTTTTCGCACGTGCCGACCTCGAATATCATTCAAACCGCCATCATTGGTCTCGCCAATCACTGGATTCACCGAGCGCACATTTTCATTGCCGGGCAAATTGAGGATATAATCAATCACCGCATCGGCGGCCGTAGGCACAGATAAAGTATTGGTCAGAATAATCGGCGTTTCGAGATTACCCAATTCTTCCACTTGCGAATAGCCTGCTAACTTGCCAAAGCCATTGCCAAGATAAATGGCGGCCGGCACTTTCTGTTGAAAAATATTGCCATCATAAGGCAGGATGGCCGTCACGCCGGTACGAACGCTATCGCCCTGCACGAGTGTCACTTGCCCAACCTTTACACCAGCCACATCCGTGATGGCATTATTTGCGCCCGTAGGCAGCACGCCGATTTTGATACCAAGCGCTCTTGGGCGTGATTTCTGTGCATTCAAAGGCAGAAGAATTGAAATGAAAATCAGAGATAAGAATAGCTTTTGCACCTTTTTGTACAAACATATTGAATTTTGGACAAGATTCACAGAAAAGCTATGGCACATTTTTGAAATGCGCCATAGCATATTGCATCTTATTATTTTATTTTTTCATCGCCTTAAACGTCCCATTTGGTTGTACAAAACTCACCGCTGTTGCTTTACCATCGGCATTTACATCAAATCGCACGCTGAAGCCATCTATATTAGGTATTTTGAGTTTAAATTCATGATTACCAAGCGGTATGGTCTCATATTCCGGCTGTCCGGGCACAAAAACATATAATTTATCCTCTTTTATATAAACCTTGGTGATCACACCTGCTAATTCGTACTCGCCCACGTATTTTTCGAGATCATTTGCAGCAACAGCAATGGTTACGGCTTGTTTTTTGAAAATTAGTTTTTCAATGGCAGGCTCCATCCCAATAACAGCAGCGGATTCAATATCTCCTTTCAAGTTTACATTAAAACTGACCCGGACAGGAGAATTATTCTCATCTGAATCATCATCTAAACTTTTTGGTCGAAAAATATCATAATGATAATGTTCGAGCCAGGCATCGGCATCTTTATTACGGAAAGACATAATAAGCGAATCATTTCTTACAAAAATATTAAATGCACCATAACCAGGATGTTCATATTGCCCAGCGTATTCCGCCAGCAAATGCGAAGGGCGCGTGCCTTGCTTCCGATTCAGGCTATCTGAAGAAGTTACTGATTTTGCTGCTTCTTTTGATTTATCAACCGCTTCTTTCACTTGCTTATGCCAATCACGGTGAGGTAATTTCAACATTTTATCGGAGATATAATTGCGGATCATGCCCGGCAGCGGTGAACCATTTTGATTCACCAACACCACAATCCCGATGCTATCGCTTGGGTAGAAAGCAGTATTGGCGCTGAAGCCATCGATATTTCCACCGTGTTGCACTAAATAATGTCCGCGATAAGAACCCAAAAACCAGCCCATGCCGTAATTCGCAAAGGGAAAACATCAGGATTCTCAGGCGTTGGAAGCCCAGCATTGATCACCATTTGAGAAGACATTGCCTCGCGCACATACTGCGCAGGAAGGATTTCTTTATCATTAAATTTTCCACCGTTGATCCAAGTGATGACCCAATTCGCCATTTCGGAAGGACTAGAAAAAATAGAACCCGCAGGGCCCATTCCTTCGATTTTATAATAATCCATTCCTTTTATTACATTCTCTTTCACAACCTCATAGCCTTTGGCAGCGTCCGCTTGCTTGCCATCCCAGAGCGTAAAATTGGAGGTATTCATGCCCAATGGCCCGAAGAATTGCTCTTGAATATTGCTTTCCCAAGTCTTGCCACTCAATTTTTCTGTTATTACACCTTGTAATAAAAACATAAAATTATTATAATACCATTTTTCGCGTAGGCCGGTAAAGTTTTCCATGTATTTGATACGTTTCACCAAGCTATCGCGGGTAGTGCCATTCAAATACCAGGAATAATCGTGCCGCGGAATGCCTGTGCGGTGGCAAGTGAGGTCGCGCACGGTAATATTATTTGTGAGTTCATTATTGTAAAATTCTACTTCCGGCAGATAAGTCTTTACATTCTCATCAAAATTCAGTTTTCCATCGGCTTGGAATTTGCCCAACAGCGCACTGGTAAAGGCTTTCGTACACGAACCAATCGCAAAAAGCGTATTACCCGTCACGGGGCGCTTATTTTCATAATCGGCGAAGCCAAAGCCCCCTGCATAAACAACTTTATTCTTTTCCACTACTGCGATGCCCACGCCAGAAGCGTGCCATTCTTTGAGCAGGCGATTCACGAGTGTATCCAGGCCTGCGAGGCGTTTATCGGTAGGCTTTTGCGCAAAGGCAAAACTTGCAAACAGACAAATTGCGAATAAGGATAGTAGATGTTTCATGCGAAATTATGTTTGATTTTTGTCAAAAAAATAGTTCGGAATGAAAGATAGAACTTTTGCCAATTTATAAAGAAAAAACTTGCCTTTTACAATTCATTTGTAGCTTCCACGCTTTTGCCGGTGGGAGGCTAATTTTCAATCGCAGCCCTCCTGATTCTAAAAATTAGCCCGCAACATTTTGCCCGTTAGCGCTAACGAAAACAAATTGCATAACTACTTTAAGGATGCAGTACAAATTAATAAATGACAAATGATCAAATGATAATTCTCATTTGCCTATCTGCTGATTTTTTGGCAATTTTAGCTGTCGAATTATGCGTAGTGGTAAACGATCACTCATAAATGGTCAATTCAATGAAACGTCCCGATTTCTCAAAAATAGATTTTAATCGAAAATGTGGCGAACCTTTAAGGTCTGCCACATTTAACGACGAACTCTGGCAAACGCCTGAAAAGATTGAAGTTAAGCCAGTTTTTACACCTGAAGACATCCAGGATTTGATGCATTTGCGCTTTGCTGCGGGCATCCCTCCATTCTTGCGCGGGCCGTATAGCTCCATGTATGCCTCCCAACCCTGGACGATCCGTCAGTACGCTGGCTTCTCCACTGCCGAGGAGAGCAATGCCTTTTATCGCAGAAATTTGGCGCAAGGTCAGAAGGGTTTGTCTGTTGCCTTTGATTTGGCGACCCACCGGGGGTATGATTCTGACCATGAGCGCGTAGTAGGAGATGTGGGTAAAGCGGGCGTAGCGATTGACACCGTGGAGGATATGAAAATTCTGTTTGACCAGATTCCGCTCGACCAGATGTCGGTCTCCATGACCATGAATGGCGCGGTGATTCCAATTATGGCTTTTTATATCATTGCTGCGGAAGAGCAAGGCGTGAAACCGGAGCAGTTAAGCGGCACGATTCAAAACGACATTCTCAAGGAATTCATGGTGCGCAACACCTATATCTATCCGCCGCTTCCGAGTATGCGCATTATCGCTGACATCTTTGAGTACACGGCTAAAAATATGCCGAAGTTCAACTCGATTTCTATTAGCGGCTACCATATGCACGAGGCGGGCGCGCCCGCGGACATTGAGTTGGCTTACACCCTGGCGGATGGTTTGGAATACTTGCGTGCCGGCTTGAAGGCAGGTTTGAATATTGATGATTTTGCGCCGCGCATTTCTTTCTTTTGGGGCATTGGTATGAACCATTTTATGGAAATTGCCAAAATGCGCGCCGCGCGAATGCTTTGGGCAAAACTGGTAAAGCAATTCCATCCAAAAAATGATAAATCGATGGCGCTGCGTACCCACTGCCAAACTTCTGGTTGGAGTTTGACCGAACAAGACCCTTTTAATAATGTGGCTCGCACTTGCATCGAAGCGCTCGCTGCCGTTTTGGGTGGAACGCAATCTTTGCATACCAATTCACTGGATGAAGCCATTGCTTTGCCCACCGATTTTTCTGCCAAAATTGCTCGTGATACGCAGATTTATTTGCAACAAGAAACCGATATTACCAAAGTGGTTGACCCTTGGGGCGGCTCGTATTATGTGGAATATTTGACCGATCAACTCGTTAAACGCGCTTGGGCATTAATTCAGGAAGTGGAAGAACTCGGCGGCATGGCAAAAGCCATCGAAGAGGGCTTGCCCAAAATGCGCATCGAAGAAGCGGCTGCGCGCAAGCAGGCGAGAATCGATAGTGGCAAAGATCAAATCGTGGGCGTCAACGTTTTTCAGCTTGAAGAAGAATCCAATATTGAAATCCGGGATGTGGACAACGCCGCCGTGCGCGAATCTCAAATCAAGCGCCTTAAAGACGTGAAAGCCAAACGCGATGAAACCGCCGTGCAGCTGGCACTGGAAAATCTTTATCAAGCTGCAAACTCCCCCTTGGGGGGCGGGGGGGCTAATCTCCTCGACCTTGCCGTGCAGGCTGCCAGGGTTCGTGCCACCTTAGGTGAAATCTCTTCCGCGATGGAACGCGCTTTTGGTCGATTTACGGCTACCACCCGCATTATTGCTGGGGTGTACGCCTCTGAATCCAAAGTGGATGCCGACTTCAAAGCGGCGCAAGAACTAGCGGACAAATTTGCTGAATTAGATGGTCGCCGGCCGCGCATTATGGTCGCCAAACTCGGCCAAGATGGGCACGACCGCGGCGCGAAGGTCATCGCCACCAGCTTTGCTGATCTTGGCTTTGATGTAGATGTCGGTACTTTTCCAGACGCCCGCCGAAGCTGCCCGCCAGGCTGCGGAAAACGACGTGCATATTCTTGGAATCTCCTCGCTCGCCGCGGGTCATAAAACCCTCGTGCCGCAGACTATTGAAGAACTCAAGAAACTCGGTCGGGAGGATATTCTTGTCATCGTCGGAGGTGCCATTCCCGCTCAAGATTATGATTTCTTGTATGAACATGGTGTGGCGGGGGTTTTGGTCCGGGTACGAAGATTGCGAAAGCCGCGAAGCAGATATTGGAGGTGTTGATTGAAGGGGTGGAGGTGTGAGTTGGCAAGATAACATAATATTATGAACTGGAATCAAATCGCAATTCTATTAGAGACACTCTCTTTCTTCTTAGTAGTACCTGAATTATTCGGAGAAAGACGTCTTCAGAAATTTCAAAAGATTTTATCTAAAAGATTGCATGAAATTCGCTCAAAGAAGCCTCATGAAATAGTTCCGAAAAAGTTTATAACTCCCTTAGTCTTGATTATTATTATTATTATAGTCAGCTTAATTATATTGTGTATACTTCTTAGGTTAGAAGAAAGGCGCCAATCAGAAAGCAACCCTAATCAATATTTGGGAATAGCTATTATTTTAGGGATAATTTTATTGTTTGCTGGCCTTGTCATGATACCATTCTTATATTTTATTCCTCTGTGGATTTTATACATAATTCTTATCTTTTTATTATGGTTATTAAAGAGATTTAAAGCTAAAGGCATATTATTTGGATTGGGGACAACTCTATTTTTAATAAGTAAAATTATTTCGTTTAGGCAAGGATAACATAGCAATCTTGAAACCATTTCCCACAAACTTTTGTACTTTTGTAATGTGACTTTTTAATTAATCCGCTATGAAAATAAGCCTGGAATTAAAATTTGAACAATTATTGCAGTTTATTCAACAGTTGTCCTTGCATGAAAAGAAAAAATTGCTGGAAGCGGTACAACAGGAGGTTGCACAGGAAGAACAGCAAACAGAACTGCAAGCATTGCTATTGAAGGGGCCTACTTGGAGCGAAGAAGAATATGAGAATTTTTTAAATGCTAGAAAGCAATTGGATAAAGTAGGAAGCGATGCTATTAATTGATACTTCTGTTCTAATCGATTATTTCCGAAAGCCCGATAAAGAAAAGACGCTCTTTTATGAGTTGGCAGGAAAATACAGTTCAATCGCTATTTCCGCTATTACAAAATATGAAATTATGGTCGGGAACACTCCAAAGCAGGAGGATTTCTGGCAACAATTATTATCAACGTTACAAGTCATTGCTTTTGCTGACCAAGAGGCAGAAGAAGCAGCCATGATTAAAAAAGAGCTTAAACAGGAAAATAAATTAATTGGATTTGCAGATATTGCTATTGCTGCCACGGCACGAGTACATGACTTGGAAATTGCAACTTTGAATATAGGGCATTTTAATCGGATTAAGAACTTACAATTATTGTCTTTGAAGAATAAAATTTAAATTTTAATGCTTGGTCGCACTGAAATATTAAATATCCTACGCCAATGCAAACCACAATTGCAGCAGCAAATGGGGGTGGAAAGTCTCGGCTTATTTGGTTCTTATGCTCGTGGGGTAGCAGATGCTGACAGTGATATTGATATTTTGGTGGAATTGAAAGCACCTTGTTATGAGTGGTTAGTAAATTTACAGTACTTTTTAGAGGAAAAATTGCAAGCACCGGTAGATTTGGTGCGGCGAGGTCCGCATTTGCAAAAGCAATTTTTGGAATCCATTCAATCCGATTTAGTGTATGTTTAATGATGGCTTGGCTTATGAAATGATTTATGATATTTGTAAAATATGCCTTGCCTGATTTGAAAGAAAAGTTATTAAGCTTGCCTTAAATATCAATCCGTCATTTCATGCCATTGCCACACCTCTACCGGAAGGATGCCTTTCTGCTTTAAATATTCAAATACAGGCTGAAACGCTTGATGATTGCTCGCTATATTTGAAAAACAAGCGATCAAAACGCCCGCTTTTGGAATACGGATAACCAGATTGGAAAAGCCACAGGTAGAACCGGAATGAAATAATATTTTACCAACATTAGGATGTTCCTGATAAAACCAGCCCATGCTATAATAACCTGCGCCATCAGGCAGCGGCGTGCGCGTTTGTTCCAGTGCATAGTTGAGGTCAAATAAAGTATTATTTAATAATGCATCATGCCATTTTTTATAATCATTTAGCGAGGTGTAAATCCCGCCGTCGCCTTTGGTGGCGCTGGTGAGGCTCTGGTCAGAAAAGATAATTTGTTTTTGATCGTTAGGAGCAAAGCCATAAGCGCGATTTTTGATATTTGTAGTAGATTCATAAACAATAGTTTGCTTCATTTTTAATGGCTTGAAAATCTCATTTTTCAAGAATGATGCAAAAGATTGCCCGGAAGCTTTTTCCACGATTAATGCAAGCAAGCAATAAGCGCTGTTACTATATCTAAACTGCTCGCCAGGTGTGAAATATGTCTTATCAATATTTTTAATCAAATTCATTACATCCGCATCCGAAAGTTGCTCGCTGAGATTGTCGGGCATGACCGATTCATAGGCCCAAATGCCGGAGGAATGGGTTAGTAAATGTTGAATAGTAATAATTTTTCCAACAGATGTAAAATCCGGAAAGAATTTTATAATATTATCATTCAAAGAAAGTTTGCCTTGTTTATCAAGGATTAAAATTGCTGCTGCGGTAAATTGTTTGGACACCGAAGCCATGCGGAAATTGCTGCGGGACGTCAGTTTTTTCTTCTTATTCAAATCGCCCAAACCGATGGCATTATTATAAATAATTTTATTTTGATGCATAATTAATAATGCGCCGCCGGGTTGATCCGCTGTAAAAGCTTGATACATAAGACTATCCAGCTCGTGCCGGAGCGACTGACTAAAGAGTGAAAGTGGCAAAGCAAATAGTATTAAAGTGTTTTTCATGCGCCAAAGTTATTTATTTTATTGCTTTTTATTACTTTGACAGAATTTTTGGAGCAGACTTTATTATAATACTTTAAACACCTTTATAAAATGGCTACTCAATTAACGAAGCTGACTATTAGTTTAATATTTTCTGTACTCATAATCAACCTTTTACAATCGCAAACGCGTCCAACTTTATTAAACGAACCGTTAGATATCAGCAAGGATTTTCGGGATTATTCCAATACTTATTTCTTTGCGGATAGCCTGGCGTCCTTTGATCCTGCGACGGGGCAAGGTTCTATCGTGTGGCTGCGACACCAACCTTATCCGGCGCACGCATTTGATAATACGCAATTCGGCTTTCGGCGCGTGCCAAATAATGAATTTCCAAGCATTGAATATGCCGAAAATCCTGTTTTGCCTTTTTCTGTTGAATTTGTGTCGCCGCGAACCATAAGGATTCGGGCTTATACAGCACCACCTATTACACCGATGGAATCTTCTTTAATGTTAGTAAAAGAACCGAGTAAAGATAATTCCTGGAAATATAATATAGAAAATGGAAAGCATGTATATCACAATGATTTTGGCTCGGTTACAATTTTTACGAAGCCTTGGAAAATTGAATTTCGGGATGCAAACGGAAAATTATTAACGCATACCCGACACCAGTCAGACAATCGTTCGTACGTGCCGAATTTGCCTTTTTCCTTTATGCGGCGGGCATCTGATTACTCGCGCAGCATGGATGCTGTTTTTTCTATTTTCCCGGATGAAAAATTTTATGGCTGTGGAGAATCATTTACTAAACTAAATAAAAACGGCCAAAAAGTTATACTCTTTACAGACGATGCTAATGGCGTAGAGACGGCGGATATGTACAAACCGATTCCGTTTTTCATGAGTAGCCGAGGTTATGGTATGTTTATGCACACTTCTACGCCGATTACTTGCGATTTTGGTAATACGTATGGCGAAGCAAATCAATTATTTATAGGTGATGAAATGCTTGATTTGTTTGTTTTTCTTGGCGAACCGAAAGATATTTTAAATGAATATACCAATCTGACAGGTAAAGCCCCCATGCCGCCGCTGTGGTCGTTTGGACTTTGGATGAGCCGGATTACTTATTTTTCGGAAGCGGATGGTCGGAATGTAGCGGCGAAATTAAGACAAAATAGAATTCCTTCTGATGTATTACACTTTGATACTGGGTGGTTTGAGACGGATTGGCGCTGCGATTATCAATTTTCTGAATCTCGCTTTCCTGATCCAAAAGATATGATATCCGATTTAAAAGAAATGGGATTACGTACTTGTTTATGGCAATTACCGTATTTCGTTCCTAAAAATAAATTATTTCAAGAGATTGTCAGTCAAGGACTTGTGGTGAAAAATGATAAAGGTACAATCCCTTATGAAGATGCTGTATTGGATTTTACAAATCCGAATGCCATTAAATGGTACGAAGATAAGCTTACAGGCTTATTAAATTTGGGTGTGAGCGCTATAAAAGTGGACTTTGGCGAGGCTGCGCCATTATATGGGGTATATCATAATGGAAGAACTGGATTTTATGAGCATAATTTATATCCATTGCGATATAATAAAATTGTAGCAGATTTAACAAAAAGAATTACAGGAGATAACATTATATGGGCGCGTAGCACTTGGGCGGGCAGTCAGCGCTATCCCTTGCACTGGGGTGGCGATGCGGAAGTAAGTGATATGGGCATGGAGGCGCAATTGCGCGGGGGCTTATCCCTGGGGCTGTCGGGATTTTCGTTCTGGAGCCATGATGTAGGCGGCTTTACGCGTGTGACGCCGGAAGAATTATATCGCCGCTGGTTGCCGATGGGCGTGCTTACTTCGCATACGCGCTGTCATGGGCAAGCACCGAAAGAGCCTTGGGAATACGGTGAAGCATTCCAGGATTATTTTCGCAAGGTAGTGGAAATGAAATATCGCCTGATGCCTTATATATATGCTCAAGCCAAGGATTGCAGCGAGAAAGGCTTGCCGATGCTTCGCGCATTATTTGTAGATTATCCGAATGATCCGGGTTCCTGGAATGTAGATAATCAATATATGTTTGGCTCAGATATTCTGGTAGCGCCTATTTTTGAAGCCGGAACAAAGAAACGCAATGTGTATGTGCCTCCGGGGCAATGGATTGATTATCAGACTGGTAAGGCGTATAATAATGGTTGGCATACGATCGAAATGGGCGAAATGGAAGTGATTATGCTGGTGCGAAGCGGCGCGATTTTGCCGCAAATAAAATTGGCACAATCCACGCAGGATATGGACTGGTCGAATATTGAGTTGCTGGTTTTTGGTAATAATGCGCAAGCGAAGGGGAAAATTTGTTTGCCAACAGATGACCTTTTACACAATATAAATATTGCAAAAAAAGGGAAAACCTATGTACTATCTCAAGACCCAACAGCGGGAAAAGTAAAATGGACAATAAAAGCATTTGCGAAGTAAAAATTCAAGGCATCCGGAACTTTCAAAACTTCGGATGCCTTGTTTAAGCGCAGGTATCAAATTCAGATTTAGACAATAAATTGGGAATAATTCTTAAAAACTGACAAATATTTGGTACATTACGCCTCGAAGGTTTTAAAAATTATGTATTTGGCAGATTTGAATAAGTTTTTGTCCAAAATAGATAATTGAATCATTCCAAAACCTTCTATCTTTCGTCAATTTTTAAAGGGTAGTTTGAACACTTTTTTGCTTGAAAAAGTATTTAAGTATCCTTTATGATGATGTAATATTTTTTCTGTTTTATTAATAAAACTAAATGGTATTGATAATAAACGGTACGTATAGCCAATAATAAAATATTCTTCCCCGACTTTACTTTATTAAGTAAAACCGATGATACTCCATTATTTTATTTACTTTTTTGATGTTAGCGCCTAACCAAATAATTTTTTAAGCCAAAAAGGACTAAACACCTTTAGCATTTTTATTTTAACTAACTAAACTTTTGAATGTATGAATCTAAAATCCTACCTTCTGCCTAAATGCATGGTTGCTTTGTTGCTGCTGTTATTTGTAGCGACGAGCGCCATGATGGCACAAGATCGTCGTGTGACCGGTACTGTACGCGATGCTACCGGACCACTTCCCGGCGTTAACATTTTAGTGAAAGGTACCAGCAATGGTACGGCTTCTGATGAGAATGGTCAATTTGAATTAACGGTCGCTGCGACCGATAGATTGGTCTTTTCTGCAACAGGTTTTCGCACGATAGAAGTAGAGGTTGGCACACAAACCACCTTTGATCTCTTGATGGAAGAAGACCTCGTGGCATTAGAAGAAGTAGTCGTTACGGGCTATTCGGTTGAATCAAAGCGGGAGACTACGGGCGCAATCGCTGTTATTAAAGCAGCAGAATTAAAAGCGATCCCTTCGGGTAACGTCGAGCAGCAATTGCAAGGACGGGTTACTGGGGTGACGGTGATCACCAATGGTCAGCCAGGCACACAAAGCCAAATCCGTGTGCGGGGCTTCAACGCTTTGGGTGGTAATGCTCCACTCTATGTTGTAGATGGTGTACCGGTTGCTTCTACCGACTTCTTATCCCCGGAAGATATTGAAACAGCAACCACTTTGAAAGATGCTGCTGCTGCTTCTATCTATGGAGCAAGAGCTGCAAATGGGGTGATCGTTTATACCACTAAACAAGGTAAGAAAGGTGCTAGAAAGCTCCAGATTACCTATGACGGTCTTTTTGGTGTAACTGATCCGAATGTGAATGGCGCTCCTGAAATGTTGTCGCCACAAGAACAAGCGGATTGGACGCATATCGCTTACCGCAATAACGCTGCTGCTAACGGTACAGAGCCTGCATATACGCACCCACAGTACGGTTCGCAAGCTCAGGCTACTTTACCTGACTATCTGCACGCGAATGGTGCGAACGGGGTAAGAGGCTCTATCGATTTAGAAGCTATTAGAAAGGCTTATGAGGCTAATCCAGAATCCGTATTCTTGATCAAGCCAAACGTAGCTGGTACCAACTGGTACGATGAAATTACACGCACAGCTATGCTCCAAAGACATAGCTTGGGCTTTAGCGGTGGTGGCGAAGGTAATCGCTACTACTTTGGCTTCTCTCTGCAAGATCAACAAGGTATCTTATTGGAAAACGACTTCAAGCGTTATACTTTCCGCGCTAATACGGAGTTTGATCTTGGTAAGCGTGTAAGAATCGGCGAGAACCTCCAGTTTACGCATCGTTTCCAGAAAGGTGGTTTCGGCGGTAGTGATGGACTTGGCGGTGGAGATGATGAATCTATCGTATTATCTGCTTATCGTATGCCTTCAGTGATTCCGGTATATGATGAGTTTGGAAGTTTTGCCAGTACCAGGGCAGCAGGTTTCAATAACCCACGTAACCCGGTAAGAACGTTGATCACGAATGACTCAAATGATAAGAGACTTACTGCTAATGCTTTCGGTAATATTTATATCGAGGTGGATCCGATCAAGAATCTTACCTTGCGTTCCAGCATTGGTGGACAGTATAATAATTTCAACCAAGTGAATTATGGTTATCGCTATTTAGGTGATTCTGAGCCTGAAGCAAGTAATACTTTCTCCGAGCAAAATATTTATAGCTTTAACTGGGTATTCACAAATACAGCTTCTTATAAAGCGAAATTCGGTGTACATGGCATTAGTGTATTGGCAGGTATGGAAGCTTTGAACACAGGTAGAGGAAGAAACATGAGTGGTTCTGGTATCAATCCATTCTCTACCGACTTAAACTTTGTGAACTTGTCAACGGTGCAAAACCCACAAGTAAATAGCAGTTTGTTCAATGGGGTGAATTTCTACTCTTTGTTTGGTAAATTGGATTATAACTTCAACGAGAAATACTACGTGACCGGGGTAATCAGACGAGATGGATCTTCTCGTTTTGGGGCTAATACCAGATATGGTGTATTCCCTGCATTCTCGGCAGCCTGGCGTGTGACGAGCGAGAAATTCATGAGCAATATTCCGATTATTGATGATTTGAAATTGAGATTTGGATGGGGTGAAATGGGTAATTCCAACAACGTTGACCCTGCTAACCAATTCTCCTTATATTCTTCTGGACGGGATCGTTCATTCTACCCAATTGACGGACAGAGTGGGAGCGCAAATGAAGGCTTTAACCAATCTCGTATTGGTAACCCAGATGCAAAATGGGAGACGACCGAAACGACTAACTTTGGATTTGACCTTTCCATGTTCAATAACCGCTTGGAAATCAATGCAGAAGTATGGCGAAAGGATACCAGAGACCTTTTGTATCAAGTGCCGCTACCTGGGGTAGTGGGTAACTCCGCAGCCGCACCTTCTGTGAATATTGCTAGTATGCGTAATCAGGGTGTTGATCTTCAGATCATCCATCGTGGCAAGATCGCAGGAAACTGGGATTATGAAGTTATTCTCAACAACTCGTTCCTGAAAAACGAGATTACTTACCTCGCACCAGGCATCGAATTCTTCAATGGCGGTGGCTATCGCGGTATCAACCCGATCAGAAACGCAGTAGGACAGCCTATTTCTTCTTTCTTCGGCTATAAAGTAATCGGTTACTTCGAGGATGCAGCTGATGTAGCAAGCTCACCTGCGCAAGAAGGTAAGGGTGTTGGACGTTTCAAGTACGAAGATGTGAATGGGGATGGTGCGATTACACCACTTGACCGTACATTCATTGGTAGCCCAGTACCTAATTACACTGGTGGTTATACCTTGAATGTTAGTTACCAGAAATTTACCTTAGGTACTTTGTGGTACGCTTCTTTGGGTAATGAAATCTTCAATATGTCCAAGTGGTTTACCGATTTCTTTGGTTCATTCGAAGGTTCAGGTAAAGGAGTGAGAGCAAAAGAATCCTGGACACCTGAGCGTGGCAATAGTGCAAAAGCGCCAATTTGGGAAAGTGCATCCAACTTGAGTACTAATGGTGCTGAAAACTCCTGGTATGTAGAGAAAGGTTCCTTCTTAAGATTGCAACAAGTAGCGGTATCCTACGATTTTGCAGGTAACGCCATTACAAAAATGGGACTTTCCAGATTGCGTCTTGGTATAGCTGCGAATAACTTGTTCACGATCACCAAGTACCAAGGCTTAGATCCGCTGGTAGCAAGTGATGTGGATACGCAGTTTGGTATTGACGTAGGTAACTATCCGGTTACAAGAAGCTTTACTTTGACCTTGAGTGCAGGATTCTAATATTGATGCTTGGAGGAGCGGAAGAATGAAATGTCGTTCCTCCAACAAAAACCTGAATTACTTGTCGAATAGATAATCAATTAAAGTGTAAAAAGCTGATTAATAGATTCTAATTAACTATTTTTGATTCTAATTCGACCTTTAATCTTTAAATTTTAAAATAAGATTTAAGATGAAAATTTCAAATAATTTTAAAAAACTATTTACGACCATCCTGGCAATTACTGTCCTGGCGGTCTCCTGTAACGAGGATTTCCTGAATGTAGAGCCTACCGGCTCTCTTTCTAACTCGACGCTGGCTAATAAAGCAGGGGTAGAGGGCTTATTGATTGGTGCTTATGCTGCGCTGAACGGGGTATTTGGGAATCGCTTCGAAGCACCTAACCATTGGGCAACGGGTAGTATTTTGGGTGGTGATGCTAACAAAGGCACTGACCCTGGGGATTATTCTACGCTCAACCCAATTCAACGCTACGAGACCAGCCCTACTAATGGCGATATCAATGAACTATGGAGAGGTAGATACGAAGGGATTAGTCGTTGCAACGCCGTATTAAATCTCTTGGCACAAGCCAAAGATGTTTCGAGCGAAGATCAAAAACGCATTGCTGGTGAAGCGCGTTTGTTAAGAGGTCATTTCTACTTCGACCTTAAAAAGCATTTCAATAGCATTCCTTATATTGATGAAACAATACTCGCTGCAGATATACCGACCGTGCCTAACTCGCCGGATGTGTGGGGTAAGATTGAAGAGGATCTGAAATTTGCTTACGATAATCTTCCTGAAACGCAAGGCGCAGCAGGTCGTGTAAACAAGTGGGCTGCAGGTGCTTATTTGGCTAAGGCTTATTTGTTCCAAAAGAAATTTGCAGAAGCCAGAGCGCTCTTCACTACCGTAATTGCAAATGGTAAAACGACAAATGGCAAGGCTTATGGCTTAGTACCAAGCTATTCTCAAATTTACAATGCGGCAAATGATAATCACGAAGAATCTGTGTTTGCAGTTCAATCTGCAACGAATACAGGTAGTGTAAATAACGCCAACTGGTTCGATGATTTGAACTATCCTTATAATACAGGACCTGATGGCCCAGGTAACTGCTGCGGTTTCTTCCAACCTAGCTTTGATCTGGCAAACTCTTTCCGCGTTGACGCAAATGGCTTGCCATTATTGGATGGTAGCTACAATAGCGCTGCTAATGCTTTAAAGCATGACTATGGAATCGAGTCGAGCGAAGCATTTACACCAGATGCCGGCACAGTAGATCCACGCCTGGATCACTCGGTAGGTCGCCGCGGCATTCCTTATCTGGATTGGATTGCGCACCCAGGCAAAGCTTGGATTCGTGCACAGCCGTATGCTGGTCCTTATTCCAATAAGAAGTATGTTTACTACAAATCACAAGAAAATACCTTAACCGATGGTAGCTCCTGGACGCGCGGTTATGCTACAATGAACTATACGATTATTCGCTTCGCAGATGTATTATTGATGGCAGCTGAAGCTGAAATCGAAGCAGGTAGCCTGGAAACAGCACGGGCATACGTAAATCAGGTACGCGCAAGAGCAGCAAATCCAGCTACTTGGGTAAAGAATCCTGATGGATCAAATGCTGCCAACTATGTCATTGGTTTGTACAACACGCCATGGACGGACAAGGCTGTAGCTACTAATGCACTTCGCTTTGAGCGTAAACTGGAGCTTTCCGGCGAAGGTCATCGCTTCTTTGATTTGGTAAGATGGGGTATTGCAGATTCAGTTCTGGATGCTTATCTCCAAAATGAAGCTAAAATTCTGGTTACTATGTTCGGTGGTGCAAGTTTCACAGCCGGTAAGACAGAATTCTTGCCGATTCCACAGACTCAAATTGATATCCAAGGATCAGATGTTTTGAAACAAAATCCTGGCTATTAATTATTTATATTAAATTGATGATTGATTATTGATGATTGTTTTAAAGCAATTGTCAATAATCAATTGTCAATTACGAATCCTGATCGAACGTCGGCTTAAAATTTCATACATTCTTTTTATTCTAAATTTGATTTCTCAAAAGGGCAGATGGGGATTTTCTTTAACTCATAAAAAGAGAAGCCATTGATACAAAATTCCGTAATGGAGGTATTTTTTTGCTCTGGTTGAGCCCTATCCAAAGTGGTTTTATGTGATTGAAAATTCTTTGTTTGCCCTTCTTTTCTTTCCGGTCATTCTGCTGAAAAAAGGCATTTCTGCAAATAATTGGTGTGAAATAGACACTAACAACCGAATATTTTTCTTAATTTCAAGGCATAATTTGTAGTGGCTTGAGGCTGTAATCGTACAATGCTTTGAAAATGTATCGCATCGTTATTAATCATACCAAGCGTAAGTCCTATTTCACGCGCTTGATCTTGGGATTGCTTTTGCTCATTGGGGCCTGGAGTTGTCAGAAAGATTCCACGCTCTTTGTACTACTCGATAGTAAGCAAACTGGTATAGAATTTAACAATGATATTACAGAGTATGATTCTTTGAATATTCTCAATACGGAATTTATTTATAATGGCGGTGGCGTAGCGATTGGCGATTTGAATGGCGATGGCTTGCAAGACTTATATTTCACTGGTAATCAGGTAGAAAACAAATTATACCTTAACAAAGGCAATCTCAAATTTGAAGATATTACCCAACAAGCCAATGCTCAAAAATACCCTGGGCAATGGTCATCAGGAATCAATATTTTGGACATCAACAGAGACGGTAAGTCCGATATTTATATTTGCAATACTTTTGATCCCAATCCTGAGAAAAGAAAAAACCTGCTTTTCATCAATCAAGGTAATAACGCCGATGGCATTCCCCAATTCAAAGAGTTAGCTGCTGAGTATGGCATCGCCGATACGACGCATTCTTCGCAAGCGCAGTTTTTCGATTATGATAATGATGGCGACCTGGACTTTTTTATCGGCGTCAACGTAATGGATACGCGCTATCCCAATCAATACCAGCCCAAAGTGATCGATGGCACTTCGCCCAACCGCGACCGATTGTATCGCAATGATTGGAATGAGCAGGCTGGACACCCCGTTTTTACAGATGTTTCTGACGAAACAGGCATAAAATTATCCGGCTACAGCCATAGCTCGCTTATCACCGATTTTAATGAGGATGGTTGGCAGGATATTTATGTTGCCAATGATTATGTAAGTAATGATTTGATATATATTAATAATGGTGTAGATTCTTCCGGGAAGCATCAAGGATTTTCTAATCAAGTGGCAACAATTTTCAAGCACCAGGCCGCTTCTGCGATGGGTAGTGATATAGCCGATGTAAATAACGACGGTAAAATGGATTTATTTACAACCGAAATGCTTCCATATCATAATCAACGCAAAAAATTATTTTTAAGCGCTAATAATTATAATACTTATATCAATAACGAAGCCTTCGGCTACGAACACCAATATGCCCGCAATACTTTGCAAGTGAGCCAGGGCGTTGATCCGAACACGGGTTTGCCTGTTTTCAGTGAGGTAGCGTTTTTGGGCAATTTGCAAGAGACAGAATGGAGTTGGACGCCTTTAATCGCTGATTTTGATAACGATGGCTACCGCGACATCTTTGTTACCAACGGTTTCCCGCGCGATGTGACCGACCACGACTTTGGAGCATATCGTAGCAATGTGAGTTATCTCATTCCGCCACTCGATCTGCAGGCGCAAATTCCTCAAATCAAAGTGCCTAAGTTTATCTTCAGAAATGAAGGCGATCTTCGTTTCTCCAATTATTCAAAACAGTGGGGCGTGGATATTCCCGCTTTTAGCAATGGCGCGGCTACCGGCGATTTGGATAACGACGGTGACCTGGATTTGGTGCTCAATAATATTGATGATCAGGCTTTTGTATTTAAAAATACGCTGAATGATGGCAAAAAAATTGCATCCAATTACTTGCGGCTAAAAATTATCGGCGAACCGGAAAATCCGGATGCATTTGGCGCAAAGGCAATCGCTTATTTTGATGGCAAAGCCCAGGCGGCGCAGCTGATCTCAGGCCGCGGCTATATTTCATCTTCCGAAAACATCCTCCATTTTGGCTTGGGCGCTGTGCAAAAAGTGGATTCGGTGATTATTTATTACGAAGATAAGATTCTGAAAATCAATAATTTACCCATTAATCAAATAATGGAAGTGCAGCTCGGCGATGCCTCGGTACAACCAATGGCGTCCTGGTCGGATGATGCATTTCTTGAAAATTTGAATCCTGCTGCATTAGGTTTAGATTTTATTCACCAGGAAACCGATTTTATTGATTTTGATTATCAAAAGACTATACCACATAAATTTTCGCAATATGGTCCCGGCATTGCAGTGGGCGATGTAAATGGCGATGGATTAGACGATGCCTACATTGGCGGAAGCGCTAAAATGGATGGCTTGTGGCTGCTACAAACCTCGGATGGAAAATTTATTCAAAAACAAGCTACTTATAAAACAGATTCGCTGAAAAGGGAAGAGGATTTAGGCATTTTGCTATTCGATGCGGATGGCGATGGCGACAACGATCTTTACATTGTGCGAGGCAGCTATCAGTACGAAAAAGGCGCTCGATTCTATCAGGATGTATTGTGTGTGAACGATGGCAAAGGTAATTTTACGATTGTTCAAGATGCGCTACCCAAAGAAACCGCTTGCGGTCAGGCGGTAAATGCTGCTGATTTTGATGGCGATGGCGATCTGGATTTGTTTGTAGGTGGACGTGTGCTGCCGCGTTCTTTTCCAAAAACGGACAAAAGTTTTTTATTGCGAAATGACTCCAAAAACAAGGATAAACCCGTATTTACTGATGTTACGGCACAAGTTTGTCCCGAGCTTTCCGAAATCGGCATGATCAGCGATGCGCTTTGGACGGATTTTAATAATGATGGAAAAATCGATTTGATGCTGGCAGGCGAGTGGATGCCTTTGACTTTTTTGCAAAATAACGGTGAAACATTTGAAAATGTGACGGCTCAAACCGGTATCGGCGATCAATTTGGTTGGTGGACAAGCCTTGCAGGCGCTGATTTTGATAATGATGGTGACATAGATTATATAGCCGGAAATTTTGGTGAAAACACTTATTTCAAATGCAGTGGAGAAGAGCCACTACGCTTATATGCCAAGGATTTTGACAATAATGGCTTGTACGATCCTTTCATTTCTTGCTATTGGGAAGATTCGCTGGGGCAAAGGAAAGAATATTTCTACCATAGCCGCGACGATATGCTCAAGCAGTTGATCCTGATTCGCCGCAAATTCCAGAATTATGCTGCGTATGGCGCTGCTACCGCGCCGGAAGTTTTCACAGAACAAGAGCTGGAAGGTGCGCAAATACTGAAAACCAACTGGATGCAAAGCAGCTATATCGAAAATCTGGGCAATGGTAAGTTCAAATTGAGTGCTTTACCAACCCAAGCCCAAATAGCGCCTGTTTATGGCATTTTGCCTTACGATGTCGATCAGGATGGATTGCTCGATGTTTTGATGGTGGGCAATGATTATGGCATGGAGTTATTGCAAGGCCGCGCCGACGCTTTCAACGGATTGGTTTTAAAAAATAGCGGTAAAAATCAATTTAAATCCCTGGGTATTAACGAAAGTCATTTTTTTGTTCCGAAAGATGCCCGAGCTTTGACGCGATTGGTATTGGGGAAAGATAAGGAAATTATACTCGCAACCCAGAATCGGAGCGCATTGAAGGTATTTGCACCAAGGCATTCCGCTGCGAAAGCTGTTCGATTGAATGCGAATGAGACCAAAGCTTTGGTCACCTTAAAAAATGGTCAAAAGCGTGTAGATGAATTTTACTGGGGAAGTACTTTTTATCGCAAGCATCAAGAATGATATTATTTTCAAATGATATTTTAGAAATCACTTTTTTGACAGCAATAACGACGTTACCCGTAAAATCAATGAAGACAGTATTTTATAAATGTATTTTTAATTAAATGCATTTTTGTTTCAACTGAAAAGTTACAGACAGAAAGCACTAGTTATGAAACTGACTATCCGATTATTACTTATCGGCATGGTATTGTTTAATGCCTGTCGAAAGGCGGAGACGCCGCAATCATCGCTATCCGATGTTGAATATCTGCATGCTGCGCAAAAGAAGCTCACCGACATTATCGTCGTGGATATTTTTAGCCCGCCAGTCGCCAGCCGAGTCTATGTCTATCCTTTGTTAGCAGCGTATGAGGCCGGAAAATTTGTTCAACCTGACGCCAAATCTATTACCGATCAATTGCATGGATTTGAAAAAATGATTGCCCCTGAAAATGGCGAAGAATATGATTTTACGGTGGCTGCGATCAAAGCATTTTGTACAACAGTGCCCAAAGTGGTCTTTTCGGTACAGGAAATCCAGGATTTTGAACAAAAAACACTGGCAGAACTTGAAGAACGCTGTTCGGATAAGGTTTTCAAGCGTTCGGTAGCATTTGGAGAAAAAGTTGCCGAAGTGATCATGAAGCGAATGGCTAGTGATAATTATAATGAAACCAGGGGGATGCCGCGATTTGAGGTGATCGCAGATATAAAGGGGCGTTGGGTGCCTACGCCGCCCGATTATCAGGATGGTTTGGAGCCGAATTGGCCCAAAATGAAAACGATGGTGCTGGACTCTGCCAATGCGATTCCTGCCGAAGCGCCCATACCTTATAGCGAAGACCCTGACAGCCCTTTCTGGAAAGAATTATTGGAAGTTTATGATTTAAGCAAAACAATTAACGACGAGCAGGAGGATATTGCTATTTTCTGGGATTGCAATCCTTTTGTGTCCACTCAAAAAGGGCATTTGATGTTGCAGGATAAAAAAATGACGCCTGGTGGGCATTGGTTGGCGATTTGCCAGCAGTTTTTGAAAAAAGAAAATATAGATTTTTATAATTCTTTAAAAGCTTATGCACTTACTTCCGTAGCGCTCTATGAAGCTTTCATTGCTTGTTGGGAAGAAAAATACCGCGTTGTGCGCATACGCCCGGAAACATTGATCAGAGCGCATATCGATAAAGAATGGCATCCTTATATTCAGACGCCGCCATTCCCCGCGTACACCAGTGGGCATAGCACTATCTCGGCAGCTTCTGCTGAAATATTAACAGGCTTATTCGGTGATAATCAAGCTTATACAGATACATCAGAAGAAGAATATGGACTTCCTGTGCGATCGTTTACTTCATTCCGGCAGGCGGCTTTGGAGGTATCTGACAGTAGGGTGTATGGCGGTATCCATTTTCGTTCGGATTGTGATGCCGGCAATAGGCATGGTATTAAAATCGGTCAACTGGTATTCGATAAAATAAAATTTTAATCGTTAGCCCTATCATCATTTAAAACTAAATAAAGTGAATAAAAAATGTAATTAGCTAGTAAAAAAATAAAAGTCATATCATGAATCAAATTCGTGAGCAAGCAAGTACTGAATTCAGTCGTCACTCGCATCCTGTTTCTGTGGAAACCCAAGCGTCCGATGAGGGTGTAATGCCTATGGATTCTTATGATACAGACAAATTAATTTATATCGAAGGTGGCACTGCTTATGTCCAAACGGAAGACAAAACCTGGTATCTGTTAGCGCGCCATTATATCTGGATTCCTCAAGGCATCCGGCATGGCATTCAGCCTACAACAGCGGGGGCTACCTTACGAACCCTTTATTTTCAGGCGAAGTCGAGCGATCCTGATTTTTTCAAGCAAGTAGGCGTGTACCCGGTCAATGATTTGTTGCTGGAAATGATCGATTATACCAAAGATTGGAAAGGTTTGATCTTGCCGGAAGATGAAAATCGGTTTACGTTTGGAATGGCGATCAAAGCGATACTCCCGGAATTAAGCAAGAATAAATTGCCGTTTTGCCTACCCATGGCCAAGGATAGTCGTTTGAAAAAAATAACCGCTTATCTATTGGAAAACCTTTCCAGTCCGCTACATTTGAGCGAAATTGCCCAGCAATTTGGGGTGAGCGAGCGGTCATTGGCACGGCTGTTTCAAAGCGATTTGCGGATGTCGTATATTAAATATCTAAGAACGCTGCGAATCATACACGCATTGGCACTGCTTTCGACGACTAAAATGAGTGTTTACGAAGTGGCTTATCAAGTAGGATATAATAGTTTTCCGACTTTTAGTAATATGTTTTATCAAATTGTAGGGGTTCGTCCCAAAAGTTATTTACAACAGAAGTTATGATACTGAGATATTATGATATTTTGTTTCTTATTCTTTATATATTAACTAGTATTCAATCAATAGTTTGTAATATTTTTATTTTATATTTATTTAAAATAAAAATACGCAATTACAATTTTATTTTAGTGTAATTACTCATCGTGTGTAAATTTGAATTAAAAAAAATATCACAATATCACAATATCACAATTCCCTGATCTTCAAATTTTTAAAATAAACCGTATTCCCATGATCTTGTAATAAAATCGGTGCTTGTTCCGACATTCCAAAACCATCGCCCCACACGGCGTATTTACTCCTGGCAACCAAAGCTTTATAAATATTGCTACCGCGCTCGTATTCCACTACTTTGAAGCCATTCAGCCAATGCTGCACCACATTATCCGGGCGTACGACGATTCGTCCGTAATTCCAATCCCCAATTTTCCGCTGAAACCGCGCTTCTACCTTGGTGGAAGGAATCAAATCATACAAACTCGCCAGGGTACGATTGCCCACGACGCCTTCTTTTGCATCGGGATGCCGCGCATCATCTAGCAATTGATACTCCAAGCCAATGGCGGAGCCGCCTTTGGAATCAAATTTTTCATCCACAAAATATTTAATCCCGGAATTAGCGCCTTCGGTGAGCTTAAATTCAAATGTAAATTCAAAAGCTTTAAATTTTTCATTTGTTACAATATCTCCAAAACTCCTTGATTCTGAGCCATCTGAGCCTTGGATTTTCAAGATGCCATCATTCACTGACCAACCTTCGGAAGGAGCGTCGGTTTTGAACGCAGAGCGCCAACCACTCAGATCATTGCCATTGAATAAAAGCTTCCATCCCTGTTTTTTCTCTTGTTCTGTTAAGGTATTCAATGCCATATTTTGCACAGGGCAATCGTCTGGAGGGCTTGATTTCATTGCCTTTCCCGTTTGAATGCGAATATTGCGCCAGCGCACTTTCCGACCCACATCTTCCGGCTTTCCAATCGAATGCACCTGTAAAGCAATAAAACCTTTTTCCATCAAAGTATCCACCAAATAGGCAACAGGAACGCCGTTGATCCAGGTGCGGCAAGTATTACCAATGGCTTCGATGCGATATTTATTCCACTGCTCTTTGGTTTTGAATGCCTTTTGACCGGCAGGATTGATATTTGGAATGTACAGCCAGCCGCGTCGCGCTTCATCATAAATGCCTCCAGACCAGGCTCTTGCGGAAGGATCGATCTCGATTTGCCAGCCAAAAACATTGCCATTATTGAATCCTTCTTTGGTTTGGCTACGAATTTGAATCCCGGAATTCATTTGATCGTCCACCGACAATTCCAATTCCAGAATAAAATCGTCGTATTCTTTTTCGGTACAAAGGAACGAATTAGGCGTATTCGCTACGGAAGAGCCAAGAATCACGCCGTTTTCCACTTTATAATCCGCTTTGCCGCCTTTCTGCACCCAACCTTTCAGGGTTTTTCCGTCGAAAAGAGCAGTCCATTGCCCGTTTTGAGCGAAAGAAATTCTTGTAAATAAAATTATTACAAAAAGTAAAATTAATTTTTTCATGTTTAATATTTTAAACACTTATTAATCAATAGCGAAGCTATTTTAATTAAAATATTATAAAATTGACAGTTATTACATTAAATTGTCGGTAATTTCCAACCATTCTTATAATTCGCTGACAGGATTTTATTCGCTTTTTTATCATTCACCTGGTGTTTGTCTGCGTCCCAAGTCAATGGCTTGCCCACGCGCAGCGAAGCATTCCCTAAATTACAAATAATGGCTACTTTGGCACCTTCTTCCACCGAGCATTTTAAATCCTCCAATTTTCTGGATTTAATCACTTCTACAAAATTCACCATGTGTTTTTCCAAACCATTATCGCTCGACTTCGTCCAGGGCACTGCTTCCAATTGCTTGTCATCGTGCGGAAGTACTTCCCAGCCGCTACGATTTACCGTCAACACACCTTTTTCCCCTTGAAAACTGATGCCGTGACCCTTGCCAGTATAATGACTGCGCGAACCCATCGCGTGTTCCCAAGTCATCTGGAATTTATCGAATTCATACACAGTCGTTTGCACATCTGGCGTTTCGCGGGCATCGCCAGGATAAACCCTTTTTGCACCTGAAGAAAAAACAGATTTTGGTGCAGCGTTACCCAATGCAAAAATCGGAATATCCAACAAATGCACACCCCAATCGGTCATCAAGCCACCCGCATAATCCCAATACCAGCGGAAAGTATAATGAAAACGATTGGAATTGAATGTCCGCTTCGGTGCAGGCCCAAGCCACATATCATAATGGACGCCACTTGGAACAGGCGCATCCGCTACGACGGGTAAATTGGGCTGAGTGCTGGCAATCCAGGTACGCGCTCCAAAAATTTCGCCCAGCTTCCCGGAACGTACGTAAGCCACGGCATCCTGAAAATGCTGCTGACTGCGTTGCCATTGACCAACCTGCACGGCGCGTTTGTATTTTTGAGCAGCAGCTACCATCAAATTACATTCTTCGACCGTGAGTGCCAATGGCTTTTCGACATACACATCCTTGCCCGCCATGCAAGCTTCGATGGTGATCAATGCGTGCCAATGGTCGGGCGTGCCAACAATAATCGCATCTATATCCTTGCGTTCCAGTACTTTGCGATAATCGGTGTACGTTTCAGCTTTGCCGCCGAGTTTTTCCAGATCAGCAGTACGCTGTGATAATATATTCTCATCTACATCGCAAAGCGCCACGCATTCGGCTTCGCCCGTTTTCAAAAGCGCATTCAAATTCGACCAGCCCATGCCTTTGCAGCCAATGAGCGCGAATTGGATTTTATCGTTTGGTAAAAAAGGATTGCCAAAAACAACTTTGGAAGGTAAAATGCTTGCAATAGCAGCGCTACCAACTACTTTGGAGGATTGGTTTAGAAAGTCTCGTCGTTTCATGGATGAAGCAAATTTTCGGTTTCAAGTCAATCGAAAAACAGATTTTTAAAAGTAGTAACTTTTGTTGAAACCTACAATAGACTAATCTGATGACTTCAGTCACCAGATTAGTTTTCAGTGCAGCGCCCGCATATCGCCAATCGGCGCAAAGCCTGCCCAGTAATAAGGATGTGCGTCCCCTGGATTGGTATGCCCTTTCAGATAATTTAATTTTGCTTGGCGCAAGGCAGCATCTTTTGTCATGCCTTTTTTCAGATTTCTATAAAAATCCACCATTACATCTTTGGTTTTGGCATCATCCACGCTCCACAAAGTGGTCACAATGCTCTTCGCACCTGCGTACGCAAAGGCTCTTGCCAATGAGATAATCCCCTCGCCCCGACTCAATTTACCCAAGCCCGTTTCACACGCTGAAAGCACCACCAAATCTGCATTCAATTGCAAATTATATAAATCCCGAACGTATAATAATTCATTCTCGACACTGTCTTTTATTTCACTGAAAGCCAGGAAAGAGTAGTCTCCTACGCGCTCATCGGCTCTACCATGCGTGGCTAAATGTAAAATGCGATAATTTCCAGCAAGTTCGGTAAATTTGGTTTCGGTCGCATCTGCACCAGTCAATACCTCGCCCTTCCACAATTTGCTGATGCGATAGACTTCCTCTCCAGAATTTTGCAAGGGTGCCAAGTCTTTGCGGGTTGTTTCATCATATGCGAATAAATTAGCTAATAAAGTGGTATCCCCACTGTAAAATGGCGCTACTGCCAGAAGCGTTCCGGTAGGCTCTTGCACCTTTTTCTTTTGCTGCATTTCGCGTAATAATGTTGCGGAATAACAATAACTAATCTGATGTTCTTTTAGTAAATAAGCGTGCGTATTGAAACGAATGGCTCGTTCCGGTTTGGCAGTCAGCAAAGCTTCAAAAGGCACGTACCCTAATATCCCATCGGGAATAATAATGAGTTGTTTGGGTAATAAAGATTTTACAGGAGCAATTAATTTTTGATACAAATTATAAGCTGCTTCGGCATAAGCCGTAGCACCTGTCGTACGATTTAAGTAAATATTATCGCGTAAAGAACTGACCCAATCTTCCAAGGGAAAATCCTTTTTCACCTCTTGCATCACGAGCGTATCAGGACGCAAGACAAATATAAAAATACTGCTGTCGCCGACGAAATATTCGAGTAGGGCTTGACCGGGTTGAAGCAGTTCCTTTTGCACTTCAGTCGCAGACACAGCGTTTTGACTATACTTAAGCCGATAATAATCTGGATATTCGCTCGTAAAGTGATTTTTAAGATTCTCGTATTTTTGTTTAAGGTCAGATATCTTTACGTTGATAGCTACTACTGTTGAATCGGTTTCTGACAATTTTGCATCAAGCAATGCTTGTTTTTGCTTTTCATTATAAGTAATATTAATTCGCAAATCATATTCCTGCTGTAATAAACTATCAGATAATCCTGCAAAACGCAAAGCATCGGTTTCCTGCATTGCTTCTTGCAGCAACTGCGATTTGGCTCGACTGGCATATTGAAAAGCCTCTTGCAAAGAGCTTTTTCATACATAGCGAGTGACTGTCCATAATCCCCCATTTTAAAGTAGGTAAATCCTATACCGTTATAGGATGCTGCTACATCGGGATAAATGTCGCCAAGCTTTTTCAGCTGCATTTCCAATGCTTTTTCTGGTAAGACAGTGCCTGGTCATATTGCTCCTTATTTCTATAACTTATACCAATCCGATGGTAATTTTCAGCCACTTTTTGATGATCTTCTCCAAAGTTTTTGGCAAAAATTGCATTCGCTTTTTCATAATAATCAATTGCTTTATCTGAATCTCCTAATAAATCTTGGTTAACACCAATATTTACATAAGCACCAGCTACATCCGTATTATCTTCTCCATATAGTTTTAAGAATAATTCCAGCGCTTTTTCAAAATAAGTAAGTGCCAGCACATTTTCACCTCGAGCTTGATATTCACTCCCCATGCTGATATAACATATAGGGATAAATCGCTGGTCATAAAAATTAGGAGCATTAGCAATATTGAGTGCTTTGTTCAAATAATTAAGTGCTCGATCATGATCTCCTTGAGAGGCATGAATAGCACCTACATTATCATAAAGATTTGCCAGGACAGGATGCGTGCTTGCATACTGTTGTAAAATATTCGCAGCTTTTTCTAGGAAAAACAATGCCTGAACATTATCTGCTTTATTTGCATAGAGTGCACCTAGATTGCCAAGTGAATTGACGAGTTCCGGGCTACCTTCTCCAAATATTTTTAGTTTAATATCATACGCTTTTTGTGTAAAAATAAGGGCATTGTCATAATCTCCTTTTTCTGAGTAAATATTTCCAATATTAAAATAAGTATCAGCTGTCTGATTGTGTTCTTCTCCCACCGCTTTTATCATGACTTCCAACGCTTTTTTGGCATAGGAAAGCGCTTGATCATATTTACCCAATTTTTTATAGACAAATCCAATATTATTATAAGCTAATCCGACATTCGGATGGGCTTCTCCAAATATTTTTTGCCAGAGTTCCCGCGCTTTTTCGTAGTAGGCAAGCGCTTTGTCAAAGTTATTAATCATTTCATAGATGACCGCTGTATTATTGTAGTAGAAGGGAACGTTTGCATTGGTTTCACCAAACTCTTCTATTAATATTGCCAGTGCTTTTTCCTGGTAGGAAATAGCTTGATCGTATTCTTGTTTTGCTCTAAAACACTCTCCCAAAGTACCATAAATAGAGGCTTCCATATCTCGATTTTTCCCTGAAAGCTTAGGCAGTATTTCCTCCGCCATTCTGACATTTGCCATCGCGCTATCCAACTGTCCTAAAAAATTGAACAGTCTTCCTTTCAGTAATAGTATTTGAAGGTACATCCTACTATTTTTTCCTCTTATTTGTTCACATAATACACCCGCAGAATCTGCTAATGACATTGCTTCATCGAAATTTCCAGCAGCAGCGTTTGAGTTTGAAGCCATAAGCAATTGCTGTACCAATGTAGTATCTGCCAGCGGTCTAGTCTGCGCTTGTAGAGAATAGGTGGAAAATGCAGTTAATACAAAGATTAGCAGTGAAATGCAACGTGCGTGAGGCATAGTGTTTTATTTTAGGTGACTGAAATATTAGGGTAGAATCTAGAGTTAAATATACCTAAAATTCTGAATGATAGTTAGTTAAAAAACGCCTCCTGCCCAACTTTCGCTGGTAGCAGGAGGTGCTTGTTTTTGGAAATGATCACTTAGCATCCAAATCTGCAAAGTGGATTGTAAATCGTGATTGGCTCTCGGTAGATGTAAAGGATATACTGCGTATTAGTTTGAGCATATACACTAAAGCACATGGTATCTTCATCACTACGCAAATCGCTGAGCAATGCTACGGATGAATCTTGATACGCACCTGGGTTGATGCTATATCGAATGGTACGAAACTCGGTGTAGCTGTACGTTTTTTTGCCTTGTATGTACAAATCAGGGTTGCCACCGTAAGGCGTCAGGATTGCCGTGTAGCGATAATTGGGGTCAAGATTAGCTCTCGGTATATATAAGCGGCTCCAGTTGCCTTGATATAGGGTGCTTGAATAAACCGTGATCCATAAGGTTTTAGCCTCTCTACTTTCTATTTGGTCGTTCAAATTTAAACCGATAGAGTCCATTCGGTCATTTGGGCCTAGTACAATCTTTATCATTGGTTCTTCTTTGGAAGCGTCATTCGTCGCTGTTGCAGGTGCTTCGAGCGCTTCTTTTTCGCAGCTATTGAAGCATATCAATGCTACCATCAATGTAAGTACGAATAAGATTTGCTTTTTCATGATTATTCATTTTTTAAGGTTAGTTAATGAAGTTTTAATGTTATTGTTTGATTAGTAGGTGGGAGCAATGGAAGATTGGTGCCCAACGAAAGGGAGATTTTTTAAAAAGAAACAGGAAGCTTGAATAATAAAAAACCTCCTGCATACCAACCAAAGCTGGGCAGGAGGTTTTTGTTTTGAGGATTATCAAAACTATACATAGATTATTTCGAGCGTCTTACACTAATTCGGTCATTATTTACAGCGATGAAATCGGCTTTTCCATCTCCGGTTACATCTATAAAGAAATTGCCAAGTGTTCCAAAATGTGCTTCATTCAACCAGCGTTCCTCTTGTGCAAAACCATTGCCGGTAGAGCGTTTGACGTTTGTGTAAGTATCATTTATGGCGATAACATCCGCTTTACGATCACCCGTTACATCCGCATAGAAAGTACCTCTTAATCCATTGTATGATCCGTTAATCCAACGTTCTTCTGCTGCAAAGCCATTTCCGGTGGAGCGTCTAACTCCCGTGTAATCGGCGTAGATAGCAATGGCATCTGCTTTGCCATCACAATTCACATCTACAAAATAACTTCCATAATATAAGGAATTTGTCCAACGCACTTCTGATGCAAATCCATTACCAGTAGAACGTCTAACCTTAATGCCATCTGTACCTATGGCGATCATGTCGGCTTTTTTATCGCCGTTCACATCGGCGAAGAAAGTACCATAAGCTCCAACTATTTCGTCAGCGTAAAGGATCCACCTCAAATGGTGCAAAGCCACTGCCCGTAGAACGGCTCACCGTGGCATTATGGTCGTTTATAGCAATGGCATCGGCTTTACCATCGCCGGTTACATCGGCGAAAAAAGTGCCTTTTAGACCCCAATAAGGATAATTATACCAAGTTTCTTCTGGTGCAAAGCTACTACCGGTAGCACGTCTAACTCGTATCTGATTGTCGTCAAGTGCAATGGCATCGGCTTTGCCATCTCCCGTCACATCTTCAAAGTAGTTGCCATACACTCCAATAAACTGCTCATTGGTCCAATTTTCATTGGCAAGGAATCCATTGCAGCCGCTCGTACAAGTAGGAGTAGAAATCTGCTCTTTGAAAATCTCCAGGATAAATCGAGTACCCGTTTGCGCATAGATACTGAAATACAGGCGATCTTCGCTGCTTGTCAAATCATTCACCGATGCGGTTTCTTCTTCTACGTCAGTACCAGGATTACGGCTACTGCGGATTTGGCGGAATGCGCCATTATTGCCAGGTTGTCTGCCGTGAATGTAAAGGTCAGGGTCGCCGCTGTAAGGCGTCACCTTTGCACTGTAGATATAATTAGCACCTAATTGAGCTTTGCGCAGAGATGCCAATGCCCATTGACCTTGATGAAGTGTGATATCCCCTTGATAGAGCAATTGTTTGCTACTTCTGCTTTCCACTTCGCTCCCGAGATCAGGAGTAATGGAATCCATGCGGCTAATCTGTGCTGATACGATGGTCTCGATAGGATTCTGTTTCAAGGATTCATTCGTCGTGTTTTCTGTTGCAGGTGCTTCGATTGCTTCTTTTTCGCAACTGTTGAACATAACTATTGCTACTACTAAAAGAAGGATAGATAAGATTTGCTTTTTCATGATTATTAATTTTTAAAAGGTTAGTCAATCAAGTTTTAATTGGTTGTTTGACTAATAGGTGGGCGCGATCGAAAAGGGGTACCCAACGGCAGGAAGATTTTTTTGAAAATTTTTTTGTGACACACGCGGATGTTGCCAAAATGCCTTTAAAGAAGCGCTTTTGATACGATAAGGGTAAGTTAAAGAACCTATAGAGGTTCAGTAAAGATGCTATAGGGGTTCAAGGTTCAACCTATAGAGGTTCAACAAAGATGCTATAAGGGTTCAAGGTTCAACCTATAGAGGTTCAGTAAAGATGCTACAGGGGTTCAAGATTCAACCTATAGAGGTTCAGTAAAGATGCTACAGGGGTTCAAGGTTCAACCTATAGAGGTTCAATAAAGATGCTATGGGGGTTCAAGGTTCAATCTATAGAGGTTCAGCAAAGATGCTACAGGGGTTCAAGATTCAACCTATAGAGGTTCAGCAAAGATGTTATAAGGGTTCAAGGCAGATGCTGTATAGGTATTTGCCTGATGCCTGATAGGTTCAATAAGTTACCTCCATAGATGGATTAACTTACTTTATTAACGTGAGTTATGGATCAAACTTAATATCAATACAGTGAAAATGAGAGCCTTGTTCCGTAGGAACAATATATTGGTAGCAATTTAAAATTGCCCAGAGGTTGGTGTGCCGTCGGTACACCCTGTTCATAAAACGTACCGATGGCACGCATAGAAACGACATATATGGTTCTACCAATACATTATCCCGATGGGATAAATCAGAAATCCATAATTCACGTTTTATTAAGTAGAACCGCTTTGCAACGGTGTGATTTTGAGCTATTTTCCAAAAATATTCGAGATATTTGGGTACTATTTCTTAATTCTCACCACTAAACCACCGTAATTGGTATGAAAGAAAAACCAATAGAGTCCTTTAGCGATGAAGAAATGATTCGTATGATTCAGGGCAAGGAAGAAGAGCGGCATCAGGCATTACGGTCTTTTTTTCTGGATCAGCGTCTGGAGCGAATGGTTTTTGCCAAAATCCAGGAACGCGGCGGGTCGAAGCAAGATGCGCAAGACGCGTATCAGGATGCATTTAAGATATTTCAGCGAAACGTTCGGAATAGCGCATTTGAAGGTAGAAGCTCTTTGCGTTCTTATTTTGTTGGAATTGCCTTGCGACTTTGGATGGATCGTAACAAACAAAGCTGGAATAGTCGGGTAAATCTGACAGATGAACAGATGCGGATGGAGGAGCAAAGTGAAGATAATCCTTTAGATGCAGTGATTGATTTAGATAGAAAAAACCTGGTCAGACAACTATTGGAAAATATAGGCGAACGATGCAAAAAAATTCTTTGGCTGCGTGCCAATTCGCATTCGATGGAAGAAATAGCGCAAGAGATTGGTTTGAGCAATGCAGATATGGCTAAAAAGGAAGCATACCGATGTAATAACCGATTGAAGGAAATGATATTGGGCAAACCGGAATTAGTTCATTTGATTAAAAGCATGATCCATGAATAAAGATATACAACGCTTTGATAGCATTCAGAATTATTTGGATGGAAATATGTCGGCAGCCGAGCGACAAGCGTTTGAGGCAGAAATGGCTGTGGATACTAACCTTGCCGACGAAGTGGGGGCGCATCGTCTGGAGCGCGAGATGATGGACATCCTGCTGGAAGATGATCTCACAGAGCAAATGCAATCCTGGCAACAAGAAAAAGAGCAAATGCAATCGGGGCAACCGAAGCGCTTTAATTGGTTAAAATGGGGAATGATATTCATTATAATTATTGGAATTATTTTATTGCTTATTTATTTATTGCAATCAAGCGATTTGACGCCATCTTCTAAAGCGCCAGAACAGATGGATAACTCCATACAAAAAGAAAATAACTTACCTCCAAATGACCCAGAGGGAACATCCGAAAAGAAAAAATATGATGGACCTATAGTAAATGCTGAAAAGAAATCAACAGAAGGTACTCCGCAACAAAACGCTGAAATGATTGCGCTGGCAGAGGAATTTGGAGGAACGCCAGAATTTGCGGGCACTTTTGTACGTTCGGGAGAAGAAGCGAAAACCAGGTTTGATTCGGCATCTGTAATGATTCAGGAAAAGCGCTACGATGCTGCCATTCGTTTACTGCAAACTATTCAAAGTGACAACCCTGAGGTTTATCTAAATACTCGTTTGAATCTCGGGTATCTTTATTTTATAAAAAAGAATTTCTCATCAAGTATTCCACATTTGGAATTTGCAGCAGCTAATCAGGATTACCTATATGCAGAAACAGCGGAGTGGTATGCTTTACTGGCTTATCTCGCTGATGGGCAGCGCAGTAAATTTGATTTAAAATTGGCATCCATACTGGCAGACTCTGAGCATTCTTATTATCAAAAAGCGCTTCAATTAAAAGAGCAATTAAAATAAAAGGCTTAGGGTTTCAACCACTAAGCCTTCCATCATATACCTTTATTTTCTAATCTATCCAGAATTCTTATCTTTCACGCTCAGATCGGTTTTACTAAATGGTAATTCTCGTACGCGAATCCCCGTCGCTTTAAAAATAGCATTGCCCACAGCCGCTGCTAATGGCGGCAATCCTGGCTCGCCCAAGCCCATTGGACTTTCCTCGTTTTTTACAAAATGAACCTCTACTTTTGGCGCTTCGTTGATGCGCATCACTTTATACGTGTTGAAATTCGCTTGCTCTGGCTGTCCATCTTTGAAAGTCAACTCTCCATACCAGGCGTGACTCAAGCCATCCATGATCGAGCCTTCGATTTGATTTTCAGCGCCATTTTGATTGATGACAATTCCACAATCTACCGCGCAAGTGATTTTATGAATTTTCAATTTGCCGTCCGTCACTGAAACATCTGCAACCTGCGCCACATACGTGCCGAAAGAGAAATGAGCTCCGATTCCTTGAAAAACACCTTTGGGTTTTGACTCGCCCCATCCTGCCTTTTCTGCTGCTAATTTTAAGACACCTGCATAACGGTCAGGATCAAATCGCACCGGCCCGCCAGGATTGGTCTTTGCTTTTTCGCATAATTCCAGCCGAAATTCGAGCGGATCTTTGCCTAATTCGTGAATAATTTCATCCAGGAAACACTCATCGGCGAATGCCACAAAATTATGATTCGGAGCTCTCCAAGCCCCAGTAGTGATAGGCGATTGGTAATTATTATAATCTACTTGCCAGTTGTCGAGCGCACCAGCAGGGAAATTGTCTTGCCGCGTACCGTTGCCGGAATTCACAGAAGCCGAGCGTAAATACCAGGAAGTCAAGCTGCGATTTTTGATGCCTGCTTTGTAATGATAGACATAAACAGGACGATAAATCCCTCCGGTCATATCATCTTCGCGCGTCCAAATTACATTCACGGGCGCTTGTACCGCTTTAGAAACTTGAGCCGCTTCCATTACAAAATCATTGCGCAAACGACGCCCAAAGCCACCGCCTATGCGGGTCATGGTCAATGTAATATTTTCTTCCGGAATATTTAATAATTCTGAAACGCCCTTTATTGCGCCGGCAGGCGTTTGAATCAGGCGTGCAATTCGACACTATTTTCCTTTACGTGCGCGAAGAAATTCATAGGTTCCATAGGTGCATGCGGCAAAAACGGTGCGGTGTAAGTCGATTCCAATACTTTATCTGCTTGAGCTAAAGCCTCCGTCACATTTCCATCTTTACGTCTGGGTTCATTAGACCCTTCTGCAGCCAATTTGCTTATAGCTTTCATATAATCCTCGGTGGTTTCGAGTTTGCCATCGTCGGTATAAGTAGCCTTCAATTTTTTCTTCGCTTGCAAAACCGCCCAAGTGGAAGTGCCTACCACTGCTATTTTATTATCAAAACTTACTATATTCTTGATGCCGGGCATTGTCTTTGCTGCGCTGTCGTCAAAGTTGGCGAGTTTTTTACCAAAAGCTGGTGGACGCATAATAGTAGCATACAGCATTCCTTCACGTTTCGTATCAATCCCATATTTCTGCTGCCCGGTGATGATATCTTTTAAATCTACGTTTTTGGCGCGGGTGCCAATGATTTTGTAATCCGCAGGCGATTTGAAGGTAACTTGTTCTGGAACAGGTAATTGCGCAGCTTTTTCTGCTAATGCGCTGTAGGATAAAGACTTCCCGGAGCTATGTTTCACCATGCCATTTTCAGTGGTACATTCTGATGTCGGTACTTTCCATTCTTGTGCAGCAGCTTCTTTTAGCATTTCACGCACGGTAGCCCCGGCACGACGCAGCGTTTCCCAATTGCCTCGAATCGAGCCACTACCGCCCGCTACCTGTCGCTGGTATTTCTGAGTGTCCAAAGGCGCTTGTTCGACAATTACATTTTTCCAGTCAATGTCCAATTCTTCTGCAACAATCATTGGCAAAGCCGTTTTGATATTCTGACCCACTTCAGGATTGGGCGCCATGATGGTGACCATGCCATCCTTGGCGATTTTCAAAAAGGCGTTATACTCTGTCCAGTCAGCAGAAGCAGTATTGCCAAGCTTCGTAGCAGCTTCCATCCATTGAAATCCGAGCAGCATACCGCCGCCCGTCAAAGCAGAAACTTTTATAAAAGAGCGACGATCAAAAGTGGAGATATTATATTCTGACATGATATTTCTTTTTGAATAGGGTTAAAAAAATGTAAAATGTCCCATAGGGATGGCTATGCCATAAAATGTAAAATGTACTTTATTTAACAGTTATAGAAGCCAAACGCTTATTTGTTAATCGTTATCTATTTCATTTTATCCGCAGCTAAATGAATCGCCTGGCGAATACGCTGGTAAGTGCCGCAGCGACAAATATGACCTTGCATAGCAGCGTCAATGTCTTCATCCGTGGGCTTTGGATTGCTTTTCAATAATGCAGCGGCTGACATAATCTGCCCAGCCTGGCAATAGCCGCATTGAGGCACATCTACTTCTTCCCAAGCTTGCTGCACGGGGTGGTCTCCTTTTTCTGATAAGCCTTCGATGGTCGTAATTTTTTTTCCTACTGCTACCGTCACCGGTAAGCTGCAAGAGCGAATTGGCATGCCATCCATGTGAACTGTGCAAGCGCCGCATTGCGCGATGCCGCAACCATATTTGGTGCCGGTAAGACCTACAAAATCACGGATTGCCCAGAGCAAGGGCATATCGTCTTGTACATCTACCGTATAGGATTTGCCGTTGATTGAGAGTTTTAAATTGGACATAGCAGCGTAGTTTCAGGTTGAAAATAGGAAGTTATTTAAGAACGGTTTGGTCTTAAAGATAAAGAAATTCGCTTGAACGATCTGAAAGATTAAGAAGATTTTAACTTTAATCTTCTTGCCAAAACCCAATTCGCAGTAAGGAAAGCCGCGCCCAGTATAATAAAAGCAATGCCTTTGACCACAAAGCTCCAATCGGTATCGAAAAATCGAGCGGTCGCCAGCACCAGGATGAACAGCATTCCCAGATTGACCCAGCCCATTTTGCGCTCCCGAATACCCTCTACGAGGTAAGCGATGCCCCAACCAAGCAGGAAAAAATTGGCAAAAACAGTGACCAATCCGCTTTGTTTGGCTCGACCAATCAACAACAAAACCATTGCAAAAAATGGCAAAAATGCAATAAAATGTACGGATAATTTTCTTTGTATAAAGTTTTGAAAAAACAGGAATAAAAATGATAATGCAATGATAATCAATGCTATAAAATTGATTAGCCCTGCGGTTAGATCATAATTTTTTCCAAAAACAATAGTATTGGCATCAAAAAGTGAATGTTCAAAATTAAAAGTAGCATAAGTATAAAATAGTAGTGTAATAAAAGCGCCACCTACGGCAAATACTTGAAAAGGACGATAGATAAAAGCTAAACGAGTAAATACTTTTTGCCCAAGTAAATAAAAAAGACTAAATATTAAAGCTGTGCCTATAAAACTATATTCTGCGATACTATTTTCAATCGTAGCAAACCAACCGAAGATAAAACTCAATACCAAGGCCCAACCCAGCAAATTCCGCCGTATAGGCTCGTTTTGCTTTCGCAAATTCAAGAATAAATGTGGCACAGCGGCTGCCAATAAAGCCCAATACCAAACGGATTCTCCATCATAAATCTGCATCGTCCAACTGGCAATACCAATCAAATAAATAATTGTAACAAGGCTGGAATTTAGCAGATACATTAAAGGAATACTTAATGCCAACCAGATAAACAAGAAACTCTCCGCATCGCCCCAAATATGATAGGTCTGGCTCACCAATGCAATGCTCGCGGCTACCATAAGCATGAGAAAAGCAGAGGTACTTTCAGCCCAAGCGATAGAATCGCGCTTTTGAAAATAAGCATATCCAAAGATGATTTGAGCTACGATCAAGGGTGCAAAGCTCAGTATGGTGCGGGTCGTCTTGGAAAAATCCTCCCAATTATAAGCTACAATTAAAACAATGCCACCTCCAATCAACAAAGCCCCAAGGATGCCCGCCACGATAAAAGCGATGTTATAATCCGGTTTGTCATCTACCTCGCCGAAGTGAGCATGAAGTTTTTCGGCTTGTTCTGAGCTTATCAATCCTCGTTCCATCCATTCCGGGAGCTGCTCATAGAGCCATTTTATGTATTTTCTATTGACCATTGGCGATGGATTATTTTAACCGGAGCAAATTTTTGGCACGGCTTTTGGTTCATTTAAGTTGTGTGATGTTTCTGAGAAACCCTTTCACAAAAACAGATGCAGGGGTTTGTTAACTTTAGCCTGTTTTGCGGTTCAAGGGTTCAGGATTCAATAAAATAAAGATTGACGTTTGTCCCCTTACTGTTGAATCTGAGAACTCTTGAACTTTTTTATAAAAAGAGGCTATTTTTCAAAACCAATATTAAACAGTGCATCCCCCTGATTCACAACCGGTGCATTATTGTGCCCGATAATGTAGCCAGCACGCGGCGCATAAAGGGTCGTATCCTCTAATCCGAAAGGATCATTCAGTATTCCGATGGGTTCGCCTTTCAAAATTTTATGCCCGGAGCATTTGTACCAACGAAACATCCCGGCTTTGGGCGCGCGCATCCATGCTGTCTTGCCGAGAACCAAACTTTGAGGCTCTATTGGCTTATCAGCAAGCATTCCTTGATGGTACAACAATCTTTGAATGCCTTCCAGCGCTTTTTGAATGGATAAGCCATCGTAACGCAGCGTTTCTCCCCCTTCAAACACTAACATAGACTTCCCTTCACTTTGTGCGGCTTTGCGCAATGATTTGCTGATGGGCGGCATCGCTACAATATACGGCGCACCAAAGGCTTTGGCAAGTTCTAAGCTTTTTTTATCTGATTTTGAAAAGCGGATTTGCGGATAGTTGTACAAATATTTACCACCGGTATGAAAATCTACCCCAAAATCTATATTTGGCAATATTCTCTTGGTAAGTGTATTGGCAATGCGCGAAGCCAGAGAACCAGTGGCGCTGCCGGGGAAGCTCCGATTCACATCTTTACCATCGGTTACATCTCTGGAAAAGTTGATAAATCCATACACATTCAGCAAAGGAATGGCGATAACGCTACCTTTGGTAATATCGTCGAATAATTCACTGGTGACTGCGCGCCGAACGATTTCAACTCCATTGATCTCATCGCCATGAACACCGCCCAGCATCAGTACTTTTGGTCCCACTTTTCTGCTGTGAAAAACGTGCGCTCGAATGAGAATTTGATTGCCGGAAGGCAGCCTTCCTACAGGAATTTTCACTACTTCCGATTTGCCGGGCTTGATAATAGTGCCACTAATGTTTAAAGGAGCTATTGCCATTGTACGATTTACAATTGTCAAAAAACAAAGATACAAGGAGAACTCGTACCTCGTACTTAGTACCTCGTACTTGGATTAAACTCTTTGTAGTTGCAGCTCCGCGATTTTGCTCTCGACCAAATGGATAATGCCACCTGCTACATCTTTACCTGTGGTCGTTTCGATGCCTTCCAATCCTGGCGAAGCGTTCACTTCCATTACCAAAGGCCCGCGATAAGATCGCAATAAATCAATGCCTGCTACGTCCAATCCCATTACTCGAGCCACTTTCCGCGATACTTCTTCTTCTTGCTCTGTGAGCAAAACGGGCGTAGCGCTCGCTCCTCGGTGCAAATTGGAACGGAATTCTCCGTCTTTTGCTTGCCGTTTCATGGCTGCGATTACTTCTCCATTCACGACCAATACTCGAATATCCGCGCCTTCGGCTTCTGAAATAAATTCTTGAACAATGACGCGTTGACCAGTTTTTTGGAAAGCTTCCACAATAGAACTTGCTTGCAACATATTATGCGCCAGCAGCACACCTACGCCATGTGTGCTTTCCAATAATTTTATAACTACTGGAAATCCGCCGACTTGATCGATCACGTCGGCAAGATTTTGTTCTTGTCCTATAAAAAGCGTTTTAGGAGAAGCGATACCAAAGCTGGTCAATCTTTGCAAACTGCGCAGTTTGTCTCGTGCTTGCAGCAATGCATCTGCTCGGGTAGAAGTGAAAATGCCCATCGCTTCAAACTGCCCAATTACAGCCGCGCCAGGATAGGTTACAGAAGCGCCAATGCGAGGAATAATGGCGTCTATATAGCTCAGGTTGATACCATTGCAATAAACGGCCGGCAAATCCCGATCTACTACCAAACTACAATTGGAGTGATCGATGATCTGCAAATAATGCCCACGGGCAACACCTGCGCGTAGCAAGCTCCTCGTTGAATACAAATAAGGTCCACGAGAAAGGATAGCGATGTTCATGTCAGAATGGATTACTGGTACTCTATTTTAAGTTTCATGTTGCAGGTTGGAAGTTAGGATTAAAAACTCTTCTAACCTGCAACTTAAAACTTGCAACTACAATGTCAAATCTATTTCAACTTCACTACTTTTCGGCTGGCACTGTTCGTACCTGCGCTTACCCTAATTACGTAAGCTCCTGCCGGAAGGTTGCGCATGGAAAGTGTTTCTTGCCATTTATTTGCAACACCTTGTAATACAGAAGATTGTAAACGTCGCCCTAACTGGTCGAAGACCTCAATCTGCACCGAAGTTTCCTGCTTTAATTCTCCGCGAAGGTAAAGGATTTCCTCAAATGGATTCGGAAAAATTTCTAAACTTTGGTCGAAAAGATTAAGCTCCTCATTATCAGAGAGTACGCGATCGCCATTGGCGAACCAAGCACCCCACCGCGCACCGCTGGCGTCGCCTTCAATCAAAACAGACGCCGTGGGCGGATCGGTAGAAGCATTGATTTTATCATTGTCCAAGTCCACTACGCCAACTACCCGATCATTGAAAAAGCTCACAAAACCATCGAAAATTATTTTGCTATCATCTACCGAATAATTAGGAAAGCTCAGATCCGAGTTTTCATAAATGCCTCCTACATCCCCTGTTTCTGTATTTGCACCGAGAATGGCATATTCTTCATTGAAAAAATCTAAATAATCAAATGCTATAATATAAGGCGAATTTTTAGAAAAAGTAGGGTTGCCCACGCTAATGTTCTCCGGCAAACCGCTAAACAATTTTTGAATAAAACCATCTCCAAAATCATTGGCAGCATTATCCCAGGCACCAAGGAAACCAATATCCCAATATTCGATACTATCCGCAGCATTCTTAATGACACTCAGGGCATCATACATTAAAAATTCTCCTGATATATCCCATTCCAAGGCATCTGCATATACCACATCGCCCGTAGAAACGCCTTCCACGAAAGTAGGGTTAAATAACTGATACTCAACACCTTCACCACTATCTAAATCAAATACAAAAATCTTATTATCATAATCATCGGTAAGTGCCGCCAGTCTGAGCCCATCTTTGGATATGACCGCGTTGCGCCAGATTGTTTGAGTGCTCAAATTACCTGAAGACGCTGTTCCTTGTGCCCAATTGATTTGAATAAAGCGAATGGTTTGGTCATTGGCTACATACACAATGATGCTACCATCATCGGTAATGCTAGGTTTGCTCAATGTACCCACAGTAGTCAAAGGATTCGCAATCGCTCCACCCGAAGGTGTCACAATGCTGAGCGAGCTTTGTTCGCCATTGGAATATAAAATAAATTCATCACCTGCATTTGCACCTACATCTGTTTGGGTATCAGTGCCTTGCGTGCCAGTAATCCCCACTGTTGTAAAAGCATTTCCTGCAGCGGTTACTTCAGCAGAATTAGCGCCGTGCAAATCAGTAGCCGCCTGTAGTACAGCGATTCGCAAGTCAACAAACTTGGAGGAACGCAAGAGATAAGCGGTTAAAGCGCGATAAAAAATTTGCTCGGCTTTGTTTTTGCCGATGGCGGTAGCAAACAAATAATAAGCCCGATTGGTAATACCACTGTTGATGTGTACGCCACCGTTATCCTGATTGCCGCGATATTGCTCAGAAACGTGCGCCGGTTGCCAGCCGTTATCGTTGAGGCTGTTGCCGCCATTATGCGGATTTGATAAATCTCGTAAAGCGCCACTGGGGAATATCTGCGGATTGGAAATATCTTCGCCCATTTGCCAGTCATCCCGATCGATCATAGCTCCAAAAATGTCTGCAAAAGATTCATTCATAGCGCCTGACTCGCCCTGATACTCAAGATTGGCAGTGTTTTGCACCACTCCATGCGACATTTCGTGTCCACCCACATCTAAAGCTTTTGCTAAAGGCGCTGTAAATGCCTGATTACCATTGCCATAGAACATAGCTGCACCATTCCAAAAGGCATTATCCATAGCGCTTCCGTCATCATCTACAATATTGATTAAAGAAATAATATTGCCACCTTGTCCATTGATAGAATTGCGTTGGAAGGTATTTTCAAAATATTCATACGCTTTGCCTGCGTTGTAATGTGCTGATACAGAGGTTCGATTGCTCCAGGTATTATTAGTAGATTGAATATGATTGGCAGCAAAATCATCATTTGCAGGAGAAGTATTCTGACCATCGATTGTCCAAATAACACCCACCGGATCGTCAGGAAAGCTAGACTGCGTACTATTGAACATATTACGCGAAGCGTCAATCAGATAATGCGTGCTGCCTTCCAGCCAAGTGCCGAAGGTACGGTCAATATTAAAAAGGTCTTTAGCTGTAGCCGTACGTGGAGGAAGCGGGGAGTAAGAAGTTGAAAGTTGGACGTTGGAGGTTGGAAGTTCAGGCTTATGGGGGTGATGATCGTGATAGAATTTGCACAATTCACTAAAATGATGTAAAATCTTGCCTGTTTTGGCATCGATGAAATAAGCCCAACGGTGCATGATATTTGGATGTACTGTAATCGCCCAAGCCAATCGCTCCGCCTGTGAATCCTGATCTACATGATAAATCACCAATCTGGCTTCTGCTTGCTTTCCATCGATCAATGCTTGCTCAAAATCATTCAACTGTTTGATTTTGATGGTTTTACCAATATGCTGAAAAACAATTTCAATGGCATTATCCCTGGAAATCCGAGATGTGACATCGTTCAAATCCGGGGTAGGGTAGTAGCGGCCGTTGAGCATCTGGATTTGATTCTCTTGCGCGTGGAGCATTACTTCTCCGTTATAAACCTCAATGCCGCGATAATACTGCTGCGCCCGAATATGCGTCTGCCCCAATTGGTCGCTTTCCATATTCATAATTTTAAACTCTTCGGTCGCATTCTTGATTTGCATCAATTCCTGCGCCGATTCTAAATAAGCGATTGCTTGTTCTGGCAAAGGTTTATCGCTTCCGATTGATTTTACGATACCTTTGATATAAATTGGCAAACCGGTCGATTGGTCTTTTATCGCCATCAAACTACCGTTAAAAATGTGCCGTTGCAGCGGTGCAAGCCCGCCGTAGCCTTGCAGATTACTTTGCAGAATATTCGGTTTTGCCGCTGGAGCGGAAATATGCAAAGGCTGGAGTGGTTGAATATCTTCGATTCCGTAATTTTTTTCGGATTTAGGGATATCATTCAAATGTGGTTTCTTTTGCCCCCATAATGCCAGAGAGCACAATAAAATCAAGCTCGTAAAGATTGTTCTGCTCATCTTTTTTGGTTTTTGTTTTTAATCAATAAATCTTTTGTTCATAAAGAGTCTATTTTTTCGGTGCGGATACTTCTTTTATCATCGCCGTCAAATCCTTGTAAAATGTAGCAATTTTTTCATCTATTTGATACGATTCACTGCCCCAGGTGATTTGATGCTCCTGGTCTCCGTTTTTGTAGCGAAGGAAATAATATAGATTTCCTGGCTGCTTAATATCCAGATTTTCAAGCTGTAATGCTTGCGCCGTTTTTATCATGTCTTTAGCAAGGCGTTTTTTACAGTTCCCATTTCCAGGGTGCTTTTATCCAAACTGTATCTTTTAAAAACTTGTCCGTTTTCGAGCAAAATATACTCGGTTGTTGCCCCTGTGAAGCCACCGCCATCGCCGAAAACGAGTTGGTGCGTTGGTAGATTCTCGGGAGTATAATGCTGACTTTTGCAACCGAATGCAGTTATCAGCAAGCCAAAAAGCAAGGTTTGAAAGTTGGTTTTCATCTGAATGAAGGTTTTATATTAAAAATATTGCAAATGCGAACCAAAGTTGACAGGCTATTATTTGGCTGGAAAGTTAGGAAAATTGGCAACAAAATACACTTGAGATGCTTATTTTGCAAAATATCCGACGAGTAATCGAGAATGGTAGTTTTTTGGAGGGGAGCGGTAGTAATAACAGCTTTTTAAGAAAACGTTAATTTTTCGATAACACTTTTTTCCAAAATTCTTTACTACCTTGCCTTGTGTTGTAGCCTATTCTCTGTCCAAATAAAAAAATACAAAAATATGAAGCGATTTTTTCTACTCTTAGCTGTTTTGGGTACCGTTTCAATTGTAGATGTGCAGGCACAAGGCTGTGCAAAAAGTGCCGCAGCCAGAGCTGCTACTATGGATGCCAGTATTGTACAAAAAGTAAATCACAGCACCGGAGAAGTGGATTATTTCAAAAAGAGCGTATCCGATTTAACAGGTAAAGTAAGTTATACTTCAGTAGAATATTGTACAAGAACAGGACAGTTTGTGAGTGCAAATACTGGAAAAACCTCTTGCGTGAAGTCCACCGCAGCTTGCAGCAGCAAATACTATGGCTCAAGCAGCGCAATGCTGGTAAGCAATAAAGCTCCTAATTGTAACGCCGCTCAGAAAGCTGCTTGCATTTTGGCGACTCAAAAAACAGAATTGGCGAAAGCTACTTTTGCAGCAAATACAGGAAGAACGGTTAAACCATAAACAGAACAGTTTTATTTGTTCTGCTCAAAAGCCCAAGGATTAAACCCTGGGCTTTTGTTATTTATTTTAATGGCATTTTTGCCTTAAAAGGGATCTCTGAAAAGAGATTGCCCTGGCGATATTCTTCAAGTACTTGTCGAATGGTATCTGTCAGATTTTTGGGAAGCTCATCGAGGTGAAACCACTCCGCTTCTTTGAATTTATGCGTTTCTCGTGCCTTGAGCTCGCCTTCCCAGCGATAAGCCTTGAAATACAGCACCATACGTTGCTCGCCGTTTTTTACCTTCTGCAATACGTGCACCAATTGCAAGTCCTTCTCTTTCAATACGATACCTGCTTCTTCGTAAGCTTCTCGGATGAGACATTGTCGGGCAGCTTCGCCATTTTCGATATTGCCACCTACCAACGTATAATTGCCACCATTGGGTTTGGTCTGTTTCAACAAGAGTATTTGTCCCCGATGGTATAGAATAAGCCGCACTTTTAGTGAAACTTTCATGTCTTTTTTAAAATCGGGCATAGGATTATTTAGATTGAATTTTTTTTTGAATCTTTCCAAATTTTACGTTTCAAAGTGTATTTAAGGAATATTTTATATAAAAAGCAAAAATGTTATATTAGTTTTATGTAAAGTTTTTTTAACCAAATGAATTTTCGATTTGTGACGACAAACGGGCATCGAAGGTACAGCACGGCAATGAAAAAGTCAAGCGATTGAGATGTAAACAATCATTACTTGAACAAATCTCTGACGAGTTTTTTATATCTTTGCCTTTGACTCAAGTCTGTTTATTAAAAATATACTCCCAATTGGCAGCAAAATCAAGGCTTTTGTCCGAAAGCGGATTATTTGGCCGGTGCTGCGACCATGATCGGAATCTTAGCGTCTGATTCCTTACTGCAAGAAACATTAGTTAAACAAAGCCGGAAGCATCTATGTACTATCAAAATGTTCTGGAAACGATTGGCAATACGCCGCTCATCAAGCTCAACAGCATTTGTAAAGACATTCCCGCTACCGTTTTAGCGAAGGTAGAATCCTACAATCCCGGGCATTCTGCTAAAGATCGCATTGCGCTGTATATGATTGAAAAAGCCGAACGCGAAGGTAAACTCAAACGCGGTGGCACAGTGGTGGAAGCTACTTCAGGCAACACGGGCTTTAGCATGGCAATGGTTTGCGCACTCAAAGGCTATAACTGTGTGTTGACGGTGACGAGTAAATCCTCGCAAGAGAAAATTATGTTATTGCGCTCGATGGGCGCCGAGGTAATTGTTTGCCCTGCTGATGCAGAAGCGGATGACCCACGCTCTTATTACTCTCGCGCCGAGGAATTGGCAAGAAAAATTCCGAATTCTTATTATTTAGGTCAAAATTTCAATCTCGATAATTCCGATGCGCATTATCATACTACTGGGCTGAGATTTGGAAGCAAACCGAAGGTAAGATCACGCATTACGTCTGTTGTGTAGGCACAGGCGGCACGCTCTCGGGTACGGCGCGCTATTTGAAAGAGCAAAATCCTGATATTCAGATTATTGGCGTGGATGCTTATGGCTCGGTACTCAAGAAGTATTGGGAAACGGGCGTTTTTGATAAAACAGAAATCCATTCCTGGAAAGTAGAAGGCTTGGGCAAAACGATTATTCCTGATAATGTGGCTTCGATTTGATCGATGAATTTGTAAAGGTAACCGACCGCAGCAGTGCGCACCGCGCGCGCCAATTGGCTAAGAAAGAAGGCTTATTGGTAGGCTATTCGAGTGGTTCGTCGATGCAGGCGGTGTTCCAAATAAAAGAGCAACTGAAGCCCGGCGATGTAGTGGTGGCGCTTATGCCCGATCACGGCAGCCGTTACATTGGCAAGATTTACAACGACGATTGGATGCGTCTGCAAGGATTTTTGGGTGTGCAGCATCCCACTTCGCAGTACGATAATTTCAAACGTATTTACAAATCTTATGTACGCAAGTATCGTCGGTATTTGAAAAATTTTAGTATTTCTTGATATGAATACGTTAATCAATTGATTTTGAATTATTTATATTTTTAAAATTTTATATTCAATGGTAAATGACCAATCCCGAAGGGATGCCGATGGCATAATAAATGGTCAATAATTTTAATGATTGAACCACTCGTTTTTAAAATTTTTTTATTTAAAATTAAAAACTTTGATTCGTCATGGCTTACAATGGCAAGAGAGGGTATGTATCTAATGACAATATTTCGATACCCTTATTCAAAAACAAGTGGTTGGACAAACTGACCCGTTCACACATTTCTATTCCGGTATCCTTGTTTTTTTTATATGCTGCCGGATTGTTGTATTATACGAAATTAGTTACAGAACTATCTAATAGTCAGGTAGTTGCGCTATTTTTTGGCGGTACGCTTTTCTTTACTTTGGTAGAATATATAGTACATCGCTTTGCTTACCATCCTGGGGAGCACGCTTCCGAATCGCGCCAGAAATTTTGCTACACGGTGCATGGCATTCACCACGATTATCCGAAAGATAAGCAACGCCTGGCTTTGCCGCCAGTGGCGAGTGTACTGGTAGCGACGATTTTGCTGTTGATTTTTCGTTTGTTCCTGGGCAAGTACGCATTTGCATTCCTGGCGGGCTTTATGGTGGGCTACGCCATGTATTTATTGGTGCATTACAGCGTGCATATTTTCCGCGCACCCAATAACTTTTTGAAAGCACTTTGGGTGAATCACGCTATTCATCATTATAGCGAAGATGAAATTTTATTTGGTGTGTCTTCTCCGATTTGGGATTATGTATTTGGTACGATTCCGAAGAATGAAAAGAAGAAAACCAGTGTGGAAGTGAAAGCCCATTGAAATATGAAATTATGAAATGTGAGATATGAAATTTTAAAAATACTTATCTCACATTTCAATCTTCTTTCCTTAGCCCTTTGGCGGCGGCGATTGCCACAACACGTTCATAATGTACCACTTATCATCTAACTTGACTAAGTGAAAATAGCCCACACCCCATTCGGCGGTTAGTTTGGCGGAAGCCGTTTTGTCCAAAATATCGAATATCACAATTTCTTTAGGCGATTTTTCATTAGCGCGTTTGCCATCTTTATTCCAGCGGCTGGCGAGACTCGACAATTGCGCAAAGCTCATATCCGCTTGCTGATAATTCCCATTATTCAAATAATATCCGCGTTTTCGCAATTCTTTATGCACACTGTTGTGAATACGCATCGAATCCACTTGGTATAATGCCTCTACATAATCAAGCACCGCGGTTTCTACGGCCTCTTTTTCTTTTTCCAATGCAGAATCTTCATAACGATCAGCTTTAAAAATTGCAAAAACTGCCACCAATGCAGCAACTAACAAGAGTAAACTCCGTTTTTTCATTATAGGTGATTTTTAGATTTGATATAATAAAACCCCATTCAGTGCCAGGCACTTAAAAGAAAAGACAAGAAAAAATAGGAAAGTTGCTTTATCAAGAAGTTGGATTCAACAATTTTTTGAATTCATTTACCCCAAGTACCTCCACTTTCGGGAAGTCAATTTGCTTTAGAATTTTAAAATGCCCATCTTCTGAGACTAAGTAAGCAGCATTTGCTGCTATGGCGCAATCCACAAACTTGTTGTCGTCAGGGTCAGCTTTTATCAAATCCCATTTAAAATAGAGATTCACTTTTTCAAAATTAGGCGCATTTTCGATAGTTTGCATGACATCCAAAGCAACTTCCTTCCCCATGTGTCGCGCAATGACTTCTTCATATTCCAGCAAAATATCGGTAGTAGCGTAGAGGACAAATTGCTCATTGACAAAATAATCAAATATCCAGTAAAAAGGAGAACGATTAGAAACAGAAACAAGTAAAACGCTGGTATCCAGAACGATATTCATATCAAATTACTTACTTTTGTAAGGCGTTCGTTCGTGCAGATAAAGCAATCGCTGGGCGTCCTCATCTGTCCATTCATTCGCATCCCATACTTCGTTTGCTTTTTTCGTTGCCCGTTGTGCAAAGTATTTTACCAATAAGCGCTTGATTTCCAATAACTCTTCTTCTGGTACTTCTCTGGCGAAGAGTTTTAAGAGCTCCAATTGGACATTTGTTAATGGTGTTTTTAATTCTATTGCCATCAAAGACAAGTTTTAGTAATGAAATTTAAAGGTACTTTATTATAAATGCAATATTTGATCAAAACGTTCGCTTTATTTCGCTTTCAATAAATAAAATATACCTCACCCCACAAATTTATACCCAACGCCTCGAATAGAAAGAAAAAACTTGGGATCGTGCGGGTCTTGCTCGAAATATTTGCGGAAACTCAGGATAAAATTATCAATTGTGCGGGTGGAAGGATAGACATCATAACCCCAAACCGACTGTAAAATCTGCTGCCGCGACACCACGTCGTTCTTACGATCAATCAATAATTTCAGGAGCATCGCTTCTTTTTTGGTTAGTGTCACCTCACCGTTGACGCCGGTGGCTTCATAAGTAGCAAAATTGACCCGGTTGCCACCAAATTCATATATTTCGGGCGTGTTGTCAGGCTTTTTACTGGTGCGCTTAATCAAATTTTGAATACGCAATAAGAGTTCTTCTAATACATAAGGTTTTGTAAGATAATCATCAGCGCCTTTTTTTAAGCCGGTAATGCGATCTATCGAAGCATCTTTGGCAGTCAACATCAAGATAGGCACTTCGCGATTGGTCAAGCGCACTTGCTCTGCGATTTGAAAGCCATCTACTTCCGGCAACATGACATCGAGTATCAAGAGATCAAAATGCTGTTCTTGAATATATTTCAGTGCGGTTTTGCCATTGGCAGTGTCCACCACCTCATAATTTTCCAATTCAAGATTAAGCTTTAAGGTATCGCGCAAGCTTTCCTCATCTTCGACCAATAGAATTCGCATCATTTTGAAGTACGATTTAAGATTTACGAAGTACGATTTATCACCCCATTCTCCCATTCTCCGGTTCTCCCGTTCCCTTTTATCGGCAATTCCACTCTAAAGACCGTTCCTTTCGGCTGGTTGTCTAACACTTCGATCGTGCCATCATGCGCTTTCACAATCTGCTCAACGATATACAAACCCAGCCCGGTTCCTTTGGTTTTACGGGTATCTTCATTGCCAACTCGATAGAACTTCTCAAATATCTGCTTTTTTTCTTTATCTTCAATGCCAATGCCTTGATCCGCGACTTCAAAACGCATATTACCATTGAGTTGTAACAAGCACACATCAATCATCGGCGCTTCGGACGAATATTTTACTGCATTTTCCAACAGATTCAGCGCTACCGAGGTCAACCCCGATTTATCGGCTAATAAAGTTGCATCATAAATTTCTTCCTTATAATTAAAAAGTGCTGTCGGATATTTAGCTTGTAATTTTAAAATTAAATCTTGTAATAATTCCGAAAGGTTAAATAGCTCTAAATTAGGCTGATACGCGGTTTCCAATTTTGCGGAAAGCAATAAATCTTCCACCAGCATATACAATCGGTCGGTTTCATGCAAGCCTGTTTTGGTCAATTTTTCTAATTGTTCCCGTTTGAGATCATGTTTGAAAAGGGTTTCAAATACCAATTTGATAGAAGCAATCGGAGATTTTAATTCATGTGTAATAGAAAGTAAAAAATTGCGCCTTTGTTTAGCAACCATTACTTCTTTATTATATCCTCGATTAATAAGCCAAATGCCTATAATCAAACTAAACACAAAAACCGAGGCTTCACCCAGAATCATCCATTCTTGTCGGCGATAACTTTTTTCCAATGCTTGATAGGCCTTTGAATCAAAGAATTCAGCATTATCAGCAATCAATCCCTCCGCAATCATACCGATGCGCAGCAGGTCGCGCTTAGCATAAAAAGCATCCCTGTTTTTAGTAAATAATAACACCGACCACCACGCAAACGCCATCAGCATATACGCAATCACGCCGTACGAAAGCAAACGCAGCCGTATGTTATTTCTGGAATTTCCCATTATTAATATTTACATCACAATATCACAATATCACAATATCACAATATCACAATATCACAATATTATTCAAAAACCACATCCATCGCCTCGCACATCTTTTCTGCTGCTTCCGCCAAATCTGCTTCGCTATGTGCTGCTGAGACAAAACCGACTTCATAACCCGAAGGCCCGAGATAAACACCTTTTTGCAATAAAGTATGATGTAATATTTTGAATTTTTCCATGCTTTTAGGATCAATTTGATCTGACTGCATAATACGCTCGCGCGAAAAAGCAATCCAGAAAATCGAACCAATATAAGGAATACTTACTTTATAACCTTTTGAATCACAATAGTTTTGAATTTGATCGACGAAATTTTTGGTCTTCCTTTCCAGATTTTCATAAAACCCAGGCTCAAGCAATTGCTCTAAAGCTGCTTTACCGGCCGCCATCGCTACTGGATTCGCGGAAAGCGTACCGGCTTGATATACAGGCCTTCTGGAGCAATATGATTCATAATATCTTTGCTCGCCCCATAAGCGCCTACCGGCATTCCACCACCAATGATTTTACCATACGTAATAATATCCGGCTGAATATCATAATAACCCGCCGCACCTTCAAATCCAACTCGAAAACCTGAAATAACTTCATCAAAAATTAATAAAACGCCGTATTCATTACATTTATCACGTAAATATTCTAAATAAGAAGGGTCTTGTAATAACAAACCATTATTTGCCGGAATCGGCTCGATAATGATACAGGCAATATCATTCGCTTGTTTGGAAAGCGTGTGATCCAATGCTTCCCGATCGTTCAAAGGCAAAACAATCGTTTCTTTAGCAAAAGCCTCCGGGATTCCGGCGGAAGTACTCACGCCAAAAGTCACCAAACCTGAGCCCGCCTTCACCAACAATGAATCCAAATGCCCGTGATAACAACCCTCAAATTTTACAACTTTACTCTTGCCCGTGACGCCTCGCGCTAATCGTATCGCCGACATAACTGCCTCTGTACCAGAGCTTACGAAGCGAATTTTCTCAATAAATCGATTATTTTCCAAGAGTAATTTACCAATTTCATTACCTCTTCGCGTCGGCGTACCAAAAGAAATGCCATGCTGTACTGCTTCGATCACTGCTTCACGAATCTTGGCATTATTATGCCCCAGAATAAGCGGCCCCCAGGAACAACAAAAATCAATAAAAGTATTGCCATCGGCATCGGTGATGCGGCAGCCATCGCCTTTTTCTACATAAATTGGCGGCCCGATCACGGATTTGAAAGCCCGTACCGGTGAGTTTACGCCACCCGGAAAATATTGTTTTGCTTCTTCAAACAGCGCGGCTGAGCGCTCGCGGCTGATATGATAATCTGTTAATTGCATTTTTTGAAACTTTAGATATTGGACAAAGGTAGAGTAGAGAGATCAAATTTGATTTTCAAAGCGTCCTCTAGCTCTTATCCTTGTACCAAAATACAAAAGTAAGCAGGAAAGCGGGTTTTTGTTGTAGGTATAAAGTCAGGAGTGGGTAAATTTTATACATATCTCCAATATTTTCTTGAATCAGGATTTTAATTAAATTATTTATATGATACAGGAGTTATAATATATTAAATAATTATAAATTGTATTTTGTTGACTATAAATTTTTTATACATTTTGATTACGACGAATCGACGAAAAACAATTAATTCTCAGAATATTTTATCTTTTTAGTTTTATGCCAATGGACATAAACAGGTAAACTATAAAAGCTTTGCAACCCCTTATTTTCTGGTCTAGTAGGTAATTGAGCAATCTCAAAATAACGCAAATCGAATGTATAGCATTTTTCGCCTAAATATTTAAATAATAATTCTTCTAGTGCTTTTCTTAAATATGGCAATTTATGATGTCTTTTTTTATAAAATTTTAAATAAATAATAAATGCCAGGATGGAAGGATCGCCCGGATGGTGAATCGGCTTGAACCACATAGTCTCTATTACAAAAGAAATATTATAATAAAAAAAAGCTATTGGATGTGCATAATCTACCCAGGGTGGCACAAGATTATAAAATCTCCATTCATTCATATCATAAGGCGCCTCCTCAAATAGCGCTTCAGCCCACTCAAAATAATCAGGATTACCTTTCGCTGTGATAATAAACATCCTCTTCTCTGTATCAGGATTTATCAGTATATCAAAATAAAGATGCTTGCAGTAATATCGGTGCAACCTATCCAGCAGCTTTGCTGACAATGCCTGTTGTGTTTCTTCGCTTTCTTCGGGATAATTGAAATATGCCTCCTGATTTTCTTTAAACCAGTCCCAGAAAGGATGCGGTTCATCTTCAAAATACATAACGGGTATTTTTATTTTAAGTAATATTTAAAAAAGTAAATTTTAACCCGTATTTGTGTAATATTGTTATGAAATGTTATTTATAGTAATTTAATTTTGAGAAAATTGCGCATTTTTACGCTTATGCCTTTCAATAATACCCGGCAGCTTACTCAATTTAAGACAACCCTTTTTCAACGGATTACGCGGTAATGGAGCGAGTTCAAGATGATGAACATTCAACGTGAGTGATAGCTCGCCTAATTCTGTAATTAATAGTTTTTGAAACGCATCTCCTATATCCTCATTATTTTTATAAATATGATATTCTTTATAAAATAAAGTAACACCAAAAAGAGAAGGATCAAGATTAGTTCCCATTGGTCTGAACCAGACCGTCTTAGGATCTAATTTTATACCTTCATAGCTTATTGTATAAGTTTCGGTATAACGCTTGGCAGGAGGCAGCAGCGCCTCAAAAATCCAGTGCGGTAAGTCGCGGGGCGCGTGATCTATTAATTTAAATGCTTGCTCAAAATAATTTTTGTGACAGTTTGCAGTTATGATAAAGAACTCAGTATCACTGTCATAAAAATTATTCATAGGTATAAAGTGTAAATTTTCAGAATATTCGTGCAGTTTTTTTGTTAATGTCAGGAAGCGCTTATCAGTCTCTGGTGAGTCGGGCATCTGGTGGTAAAAATGATACTCATGTTCGTGTTCTCTGAACCAATCCCAGAAGATTTTTTCTTTTTCCATGTGTGCCTTTGTTTTTGTTTTGAATGATTCAAAATTGCAATTTTTCAATTAAATTTCAAAATAAAATTAATATTATTTTATTATTTAACACACTGGCTATCATAATATGATTATACCCACCGTTAAGTAAACGAGCATATTTAAAATTTACGCAATTCACTGGTTTTATTAAAAAAAATACTAATCTTTAAAAGCCTAATTTCTAGTTAATTTTACTTTTTGATCGAGATGCCGTTCAAGTACCTCCGCAAGGTCGTGGAATGGCATACAACCACTTTCTTCCGGATCCGGCGGCAATGGTGAAATGTCTAAATAATGAACATTTAAAGAAATGGATAATTCGCCTAATTCTGTGATTAATAATCTTTCAACTGCACCTCCTATATCCTCATGATCATGATAAATATCATAATCTTTAAAAAATAGCATAACGCCGAAGAGGAGCGGACTCGCACTATTGACCAATTGTCTGAACCATATTTCTTTTGGATCTAATATGATACCCTCATAATCTACGGTATAATGATCGGTATAACGCTTAGCGGGAGGCAACAGCGCTTCAAAAAACCAGCGCGATAGGTCGCGCGGCGCATATTCAACTAATTTAAAAACCTGCTTGAAATAATCTTGATTGCCATTTGTAGTTATGATAAAATGCTCTTTATCAGGATCATAAAAATTCTGCATAAATGCAAAGTATAAATGATCGCAATACTCATGTAATTTTCTTCCTAAGGCGATTGTAATTTCATCTTTTTGTGGCGAGTCTGGTATTTCGTTGTAATAATGAAATGCTTTTTCGTGTTCTCTGAACCAATCCCAGAAGATTTTTTCTTTTTCCATGTGTGCCTTTGTTTTTGTTTTGAATGACTCAAAATTGCAAATTTTAAATTAAATTTCAAAATAAATAATATTATTTTATTCCTCACTAAATCACCACATCATCAAATCACCACATCATCAAAACTCATACAGAAGCTGCTACTTTTGCCAATACTTTTTCCAATTTTTCCAAGAATAAATCGGCTTCATCCTTGCTCAAACTCAACGGTGGCAATAGTCTTATCACATTTGCATTCGAGGCGGAGCCTACAAAAACCTTTTCTTCAAATAATAATTTTTTCCGCAAATCCGCTGCCGGAAAATCAAATTCTACGCCAATCATTAAGCCCTGACCGCGCACTTCGCGCACGCCATCGAAGTTATTTAGTTGATCTATTAAATAATTGCCAATATTCGAAGCATTTTCTATCAAATTTTCATTTTCTATTACTTCCAAAACCGCCAATCCTGCCGCGCAAGCCAAGTGATTCCCTCCAAAAGTCGTGCCCAGCATACCATATTTTGCTTCAAATTTCGGATGGATTAACACCCCGCCAATCGGAAAACCATTGCCCATGCCCTTCGCTACCGTAATTATATCGGGCTGAATATCAGTGTATTGGAAAGCAAAAAACCTGCCGCTCCGGCCATAACCACTCTGGATTTCATCCAATATTAATACGGTATTATATTCTTTACATAAAGATTCTAATGCTTTTAAAAAAGTCGCATCGGGTACATAAATGCCACCAATCCCTTGAATTCCTTCAATAATTACGGCGCTTACATCTCCTTTTTGTAAAGAAATTCGCACGCTTTCCAGATCGTTCCATTCATGAAATTCCGCTTCATAACGCTTATTAATAGGCGCTTTTATATTCTCATTATCCGTTATATTAACAGCTGCTGAAGTACGCCCGTGAAATGCTTTTTTAAATGCAATAATTTTTGTCCGATTATTATAAAACGAGGCCAGTTTTAGCGCATTTTCATTGGCTTCTGCGCCAGAATTAATTAAAAATAAATGATAATCATTACATCCTGATACTTCGCCCAGCTTTTCCGCTAAAGCTTCTTGCACCCGATTTTGTACAGAATTGGAATAAAAAGGCAACGCTTGCAATTGTTCTGTCACCCGCTGAATATAATGTGGATGTCCATGCCCAATAGAAATCACCGCGTGACCGCCGTACAAATCCAGATATGCCGTGCCTTGTTCGTCATATACATAGCAGCCTTTGCCCTTTACAGGATGAATATCATATAATGGATAAACGTCAAATAATTTCATGATTATTTATTTAATGGTACACTGATTTTATGATGATTAACATTTACACTGATTTGATCTTAAAATATCATAATTATCATGCAAATCAGTGTACAACTTTACAAATCAATAGTATCAACAGCATCTAAAGCATCGAAATTATCAGAATGCATTTGCTTTTAATTGCAATCCCGCACATTGATCAATACCCAGCGCCAGATTCATATTCTCCACCGCTTGCCCCGAAGCGCCTTTTAGTAAATTGTCAATTGTGCTGATTATGAATGCTTTATCGCCATTTTTTTCTACATGAACGACACATTTATTCGTATTTACCACCTGTTTTAAATGCGGATTCTGATGGGTTACTTTTGTAAATGGCGCATCTTGATAAAAATCATGATACAAATTATTTAGCTCCTTTTCATTTATATCACAATTTGTATAAAGACTTGCAAAAATGCCACGTGTAAAATCGCCCCGAACGGGAATAAAATTCAAAGCTTTATTCAAATTCGGTTGCAAAGATTTTAAACTTTGTCCAATCTCTGCCAAATGCTGATGCTCAAAAGCTTTATACACCGAAATATTACTATTTCGCCAGCTAAAATGACTCGTCGATTGTAAGGATTGCCCTGCGCCGGTTGAGCCGGTAATCGAGTGAATATGTACCTCATCCTGAATGAGTTGCGATTTTGCCAAAGGCAACAATGCCAATTGAATCGCCGTAGCGAAGCACCCAGGATTTGCAATTCTTTTACTTTGTTGAATTTGATTTTTATTCAATTCCGGCAAGCCATATACAAAGCCTTCTTTCCAGCGAAAATCGTGGCTCAAGTCAATCAGTAAAATGCTTTCAGGTATAGGATTTTGCTCCAACCATTTCTTCGCTTCGCCGTGCCCCATGCACAAAAACAGCACATCCACCGATAAATCCAATTTATCTATAAAAATTAAATCTGTATCGCCCACGAGGTCATCGTGTGTGTCACTCACGGGCTTTCCCGCTTGGCTATTACTGTGCACATAAGCGATTTCTGCCTGTGGATGTTGCAACAACAAACGAATCAATTCACCACCTGTATAGCCTGCCGAGCCAATGATTCCAACTTTATACATGCTCTTTTCTTTCAATATTATATTGCAAGCAAAACCTGCTTTTTTCTAAAAAAATTCCATTTTAAAACGGGAAAGTTAAATCAAAAAACGATTGGGAGCAAAAAATATAGAGAACTATCCTGGACTTTAAGTGGTTGTATTTGGCAAAACCATTTGAAATGTCTGAAAAGTTTAAGCTCTGGTTAAAACGGGTTGGCGTTGCCGGCTTTTTATTTTTCCTGATCAAAGGCTTGGTTTGGGTGGCAATCTTCGTAGGGATTGGAAAATGCGCTATGTAATTAGGAAGCGAGATTAGAGATGACAGAAGTTAGAGACTTCCAGTATCGCCTTTTCGCAAGACTTCCCAAGTGTGATCTGCTAATAAGCGCACCGAAGCCACAAAATGGAAAGGCATTTTTTTTCCCCATTCTTCCGGTGATACCATAGAAAGGACGCTCTCGCCGTTTTTCCTTTCGTACAAGTGATATTCTTTACCAATAACCGGCCGAAAATTCATCTCCGCCAGATAAATCTGCTCCGAAACTTTCACTCGATCCTGAATTGCTCTGGCTTGCTGCGCAAGTAATTCTATTTGTTGGCGGATTTGATCCAATTGCATATCGGTTTGCTCGTACATGGAAGTAAGCGATAAACCCTTGGCGCGCCCTTTGTCAATGGGATTGATCGGTACGCCGCCTACGGTATGCGCGTAAGGCAATAAATGCGGATTTTGAGCAATTTTATCGGGGTCGATCGGATTAATAAATCCTTCGTTTATTTTTTCAGCCATGATGCAAGGATTTCATTTTAGAAAACCGTTTACAATCACTATGGTTTAAAACAAAAAACGCCGGAGCTGCAGTAATGCAACCCCGACGCTGGTTCACGTTTATTGCTTGGAAAAATTATTTCAGCGTGAAAGAAGTGCTGCCAGCCATGTAGCCTTTGTTGAACACCTCTACTTTGTAAGTACCTTTCGTGAATGCTTGATTTGGCTTCCAGTTAGCGCAAAGCTGCGTAGCGTTTTGGTTGTAATCGAACTCCTTGGTCATAGAGTAAGGAATTTCGTCGCCATTAGAGCTACTCTTGAAAGTGCCAGAGCCCTGGTCAGAAACCTGCATTGTTGTACCTTGTGGGTCAATGATGCGGATGTGATACATCTCAGCGCCTGCCTCTGCTACTTCGTTTACCGTAGTGTTGAAGCAAATTTGAACCTGATCTACATCTTTCGCGTTGCGATCCTTCGCCAATTTGCCATTGTTTCTGGTCTTATAGCCTTCAGCTTCCAAGCCGCTGGTTTTGATCACAGAAGCAAAATTGACTTTGGTCGACAGCGCAGCTCTGGTTTTTTCCAATTCTTCCTTCTCGCTCACCAAGGATGCACGAACAGTTTCTGACTCTTGATAAGCACTCTTCTGCGATTCCAGATCAGTTTGCAAAACAGTATTGGTCTCGTTGAGTTGCGTATTTTGCGTCATCAACTCTTCGTTTTGCGAGCGCAATTGATTGATCTCGGCTACATACTGTTCTACTTGCGAGCGCAATTTTTTGAGTTCGCCTCTTGCCGCTGATAAGTTCTTGCTGTCGCGCAATAACTCGTCGATACGATTTTTCTGAGAGGTCAATTCTTCTTTTTGCTTCTCGATCAAGGAATTCAGTTCCTCGTTGCTGCCACGCATTTCTTCCAATTCAGAAAGTGCGGTGTAGTACTGTTGTTCCAGTTCTTTTTTCAGTTGCTCAGATTCACTCAAAGAAGAAGACAATTCGGTCTTCTGCTTATTCTGGCTGATTGTAGTTACTAAGAGTCCAATAGCGGCTACCGCTAAGATTGCAATAGCTACAATGAAACCCGTTTTGTTGCCACCCGGTTTCGGAGTAGGCGTAGTTTGATAAGGCTGGTTCGGATTAGGATTAGGATTGTTGGTAATCATATTACTTAAAATTTTGTTTTAAAAATTTAAACCTGTCAATTGAATAAAAGCGTGTACGATTTTAACGGCGACGGATTTTGTAAAATTGTATCATTCAAGATAAAAAGCGTATCACATTTGGTTTTGTGTGTCGTATAAATCCTTCGCGATTTGATGATACAAAGATGTAGGCAAAATTCAGGCTTTGCCTCTACTATTGTCTTATTCTGGAGGACTATTGTCTAATCTGTAAAATAAATAGGAGGATTATTGTTTAGCATAGATCAAGATATTGTCATAATTGATTGGAAATCAAAAATTTAAATGTCTTTCGGTTCATTTTAGGATATGATTTCATAAAACATTTATTTGCTGCAAAGGAAACCTATTTCAATTTGGAAAATGGGATTCTTAAAAATATTCTAAACAATTTTGTTTAAAATATTGACAAATAAAAACAAAAAGTATATATTTGTACCGGTATTCAATTTATATCTATTATGGACTTGCAAATCTTAATTAGCAAAAAAGGTACAAAAGTGGTCACAGCCACCAATCTCCATCAGGTGTTGCAATTGCTTGACCACCATTATGCTGTCAATATCAAGAAATGGCTAAACGATTTATACGAGTTTCGAGATGGTATTCGCAAGCCTGTCTTAAAACAGGATTTTGCGCCTCGCAAGCTCCAGGATGCGTTGTTGATTGAGGACTATTTTTTGTCTATTGAATTAGCTAAACAAATTGTATTGCGTTCTAATAGCAAGATTAAATTAAAATTTGCTAAATATTTACTATCGCTGGAAGAGGAAGAAGGTATCCACGAGCAATTTGATAAAGAACAAGTGCTGGCAGTGCTGGATTTGGTAAAATCTATGAGTTCAGTTTCATATCAGGAAAACTGTGAGCGCCGGCACCTGAAGGTTTATGAAGATCGCAATGGGGGCAACGCTTCCAATTGGTGGCAGCATCGTGCCGAAGTGCTTGGCTACTCACCTCGTGATTTACATGAAATGGCTCAACGTCAAGGTAAAACATATAATGGAAAATCGCAGCGACAATTATTGATGCAAGTGGACAAGTATGAAATGATTCGCACCGGGGTGATCGATTTATTCATGGCAATGGGTAAAAATGAGCATTATGCTCGTGCTATGGGCGATATGGCCAAAGCTTTTGCAGAAGAATTGCAAATTGAAATTTATGATGACCGCGAAGCTGTTAATCTTTTTACCCCTTCTGCCAGTGCTGAACCGGTAATAGAAATGAAGAAATTAGAAAATGTATTGAGAATGAGCGCTTAAGTTCATTTTTGTAAATCACCTGAAAAAAAAATCTTATGTCTATTTCCAGTAGCGATTGGAGTAAATTCTGCCAAAGAATTACCGTAAACGCGAGTATCGGCGATTTATATAAAGCCTGGACAACTCAGGAAGGGCTGGAAAGTTGGTTTTTGCGAAAAGCAGAATTTACCAAACCTGATGGCTCGATTCGTCCTCGAAATGAATCCATTCAGAAAGGCGATCAATATTCCTGGTTGTGGCATGGGCATCCTGACTCGGCGGAAGAGCGAAATCAAGTGCTGGAAGCCAATGGAAAGGATACATTGCAATTTACTTTCACAGAAACTTGTGCTGTAACAGTGCATATTAAATCTGAAGCGGGTGAAAATGTGGTAGAACTCTGGCAAGAAAACATTCCGTTGGAAGATGACCCCAAGCGCAATTTGCACGTGCAATGCTCGGTTGGCTGGACTTTTTATCTGGCTAATTTGAAATCTATCTTGGAAGGCGGCATTGACCTTCGCAATAAAAATGAAAACATCAAGTCGGTCGTCAATTCCTGATAGAGAGTCTGACTTCTTGCTCTGACATCTGACTTCTATTTCAAAAAATATTTTCCTTTTCTCTTATTAACATGACTATTCAATGCCGATTGCTCTTCCTGCCGCAAGAGGCAGGAGGGGCGGTACTTTTGAAACTGCTTTTATCAAAGTGGATTCACCCGATATTCCAATAAATATATATTGCTAGTAGCCTGTCCTAAAAGCAATTGCTCTTTGGTTTTTATAAATCCATTTTGTTGTAATAATTCTTCTAATTCCCATTTTTCCAAAGCTTGCGGGCAGAAATAGTCGCTTGTGCCAGGCGCACGGATTTGTTCTACCAAGCATAGCCTGCCATTTTTTGCTAACGACCATTTAATAGATTGCAACATACTGAGTTTGTCGCTAAAGTGATGAAAAGCATCTACGGCAATAATAATATCTAATTCGTTGGTTTCTAGTCCGGTAGAAGTGTAGGAACCCACCGTAAAATGGCAATTTTCTAATTGTTCTTCTGTAAGGTAAAGGCTGGAATTGCTTTGCATTTGCGCTACTGCAAACGATCCCAGTTCATTCACATAGAAAGTAGTGCTATCATATAATATGCTCATTAACAAGGATAACCAACCACTGCCTGCGCCTAATTCGCCTACTTTATTGCCTGGTTGTATATTAAAAAAAGGTAAATATTGCCAAACCTCTGCACCCGTTGTTAATACTGGGGTTCTGGCAGTTTCTTTATCCAAATCTTTATTCAGGAGGGGAAGTGTATGTAATTTATACTTTTGCCAAAGCTGGATCAAATGTTGTAAAGAATCCAAGGTTGTCACAGCGTGAATAGCTGCATTCAAGTCTTCTGAAACAGGTTGTCTCAAGCGTTCTTTACTCGCGATCGCGGAGAAAACGGCATCAAATTCTAAATGGTTTTCGCTGGATTGTAGCTGTTCCCGAATCTGTTGACGAACTTCTGTAATTCTATTCAAAGTCCTTTCTTCACGCTCGTGCGCGGCGAGTACTAATTGGCGGATATTTTCTTCAGCATCAAGTCTTTCTTTTGGGCAAAAAAGAATCGTCGCGAAGTTTAAACATAGTATGAAGTAAAAAAAACGCATAACTATCGGGTTGTTCTATTTTCTTGTTTGACAGTCGAAAAGATATAAAGATTTAATTAAATTTTATTCTTTTTATACTCAAAACCTTGAACCAAGCACATCACAATACGACCAAAAGTAGTCTTTAGGGAAATACGAGGCATAATATCCTTGAAATTTCCCTAAAGATATTATATTTTAATCAAGATTTTATATCATTATATTATAACTCCCGAATCCAGATATTGCGGTAGCTCACCAAATCACCATGATCCTGCAACATCAGCGGCAGCTTGTCATGCGCGCTGTTTTTGGGCAGACCAATATATTCCGTCGTACCCTTTATCTCGGTGTTATTTTGAATCAACACACCATTATGTAATACTGTAATTCTCGCCGGCGCGACAAGCATACCATCCGCATTAAATTGGGGCGCGGTATAAATAATATCATAAGTTTGCCATTCTCCCGGAGGGCGCGCAGCATTTACAAGTGGAATATGTTGCTTGTAAATAGAGCCGACTTGGCCATTAGAATAAGTACGATTATTATAACTGTCGAGTACCTGCAATTCATATTTCGATTGGAGGAAGATACCGCTATTGCCGCGGCCTTGCCCTTCGCCTTTGACGACCGAAGGTGCACGATATTCAATATGCAATTGGGCGCTTCCGAAACTGCGTTTGGTTTTAATTCCTCCGGCGCGCGGCACAACCGTCATGGCACCATCTTCGAGTTTCCATTTCGCAGCCGAGCCATCGTCAGTAGTCCATTCATCCATATTTTTACCATCAAAAAGTACAATGGCATCAGAAGGAGGCGCAGTGCCAACGCCAGGTTTTACAATACGTGGCTCGGGTTCCCACACTTCGGTGGCTTTTGGATCGGTGATTTGAGCGAAGCTTTTTGCAATCGTTATGCAAAAAAGAATCAGTAAAGTATATCGCAGCATTGAATGTAAGTTTTTAAATGTGAAACAAAATAACCAATTCGACCTCGCCAAGATAACAAAACATTATTTTTTAATCGGATTTTTAAATCCAAATATTACTTTTAGTGTTCTAATACTCCAAACAAAATTAACACGAATGCTTGCTTTACTTCAACAACCCTGGCATTGGGCCGTCGGCGGATTTTTATTAGGGCTTACGGTACCTATTTTATTATTGCTTGGCAACAAAAAATTTGCCATTTCTTCCAATTTGCGGCATATCTGTGCGGCCTGTTTTCCAGCGAATATTCCTTTTTTAAATACGATTGGAAAAAAGAAAGTTGGAATTTGTTTTTTATCGGCGGCTTAATTATTGGCGCTATTATCGCTTCCACTTTGCTTAAAAATCCTGCACCTATGCAAGTAGCTGCCCCTACAATGGAGGTGCTGCAAGGATATGGCATTACCGAACATCAAGGTTTGTTGCCTGCCCAGATTTTTACATGGCAAAATGTATTCACACTTAAAGGTTTGATTTTCTTCGTTATCGGTGGATTTCTGGTCGGTTTCGGCACGCGTTATGCGGGGGTTGTACTTCAGGTCATTCGATTACGGGCTTGGCTATGCTGCAATGGACATCTTTGATTGCGACCATTTGCTTTATGCTTGGCGGTTTTTTATGACGCAGATTTTATATCCGCTCATTTTCAAATTATTATAATTATGAAAAATTTAAAATATATTTTACCGGGCATTTTCTTTGGCATCGTATTAGTGAAAAGCGAGGTGATCAGTTGGTTTCGGATTCAGGAAATGTTTCGATTGCATTCTTTCCATATGTATGGCGTGATTGGCACAGCTGTAGTCGTGGGTATTATTTCTGTACAAATTATCAAAAGATTTCAATTGAAAACGATTAATGGTGAGTCAATTACCATGCAGCGACGACCATTTCAGAAAGGACAAATTATCGGCGGATTACTCTTTGGTATGGGCTGGGCACTTACAGGTGCGTGTCCTGGGCCGATTTTCGCACAAATCGGGAGCGGTTTTACGGTCGTATTTATTACTTTTTTAAGTGCGTTAGTTGGCACCTGGGTATATGGGCTTATCCGAGATCGTTTGCCGCATTGAAGATTTATATTGGAAGTTGGAAGTCGCTATCACTGTAGCTCCAGCAACGCGTACTTCCAACTTTGAATTAAACTTTTTCCACTTCTTCCGCCGTGCGATAGCTATCCATTGGTGGACAGGTACAAACCAGATTGCGGTCGCCAAACGCATTATTGACGCGAGCTACAGAAGACCAGAATTTAAAACCTTCGCGCAAATAAGGCAATGGATATGCTGCTTTCTCGCGGGAGTAAGGCAGATTCCAAGCATCAGAAGTGACCAATTCCATTGTATGCGGTGCATTATGCAGCACATTATTGGTAGCATCGGCTGCGCCGGAAGCAATCTCATCAATCTCTCTGCGAATTTGCAATAAGGCATCGCAGAAGCGATCCAACTCATCTTTCGCTTCGCTTTCGGTGGGTTCGATCATAATCGTGCCTGCCACCGGGAACGATAGGGTAGGAGCGTGAAAGCCATAATCCATAAGGCGTTTGGCGACATCTTCGGCGCTGACCAGCGATTTGAATGGGCGCAAATCCACGATCAATTCATGCGCCGCACGTCCCTTTTCACCAGCGTATAATATTTTATATGCTGCTTCCAAACGAGCTTTGATGTAATTTGCATTCAAAATCGCATATTTTGTAGCATCGGTCACGCCTTGCTTTCCCAACATTTTAATATAGCCATACGAAATCAAAAGAATGCTCGCGCTGCCCCAGGGCGCAGCAGATACAGCATTGATGCCTTGTTCGCCGCCCGTTTCTACCAGCGGGTGCTTTGGTAAAAATGGTTTCAGACTCTCGTTTACACAAATCGGACCCATGCCTGGGCCGCCGCCGCCATGAGGAATGGCAAAGGTTTTGTGCAAATTCAGATGGCAAACATCCGCGCCAATGATACCAGGACTTGTCAAGCCAACCTGGGCATTCATATTCGCGCCATCCATATAAACTTTGCCACCGTACTGGTGTATAATATCACAAATTTCTTTAATACTTGTTTCAAAAACGCCATGCGTAGAAGGATAGGTCACCATCAAAGCAGCGAGATTCGCGCTGTATTGCTCGGCTTTCGCTTTTAAATCTGCCACATCAATATTGCCATGATCGTCGCATTCCACTACTACCACTTGAAGGCTTGCCATTACTGCGCTCGCAGGATTCGTGCCGTGCGCAGAAGAAGGAATTAAAGCGATATTGCGATGGTTCTCCCCATTTGCTTCATGGAAAGCGCGGATCGTCAGTAGCCCAGCATATTCGCCTTGTGCCCCGGAATTTGGTTGTAAAGAGCAAGCTGCAAAACCTGTGATTTCGCTGAGATATGCTTCTAATTCTTCAAAAACCCTGGCATATCCCTGTGCCTGATCGAATGGTGCAAAAGGGTGGAGATTGGAAAACGCATCCCAAGTTACAGGAATCAACTCTGACGCGGCATTCAGCTTCATCGTACAAGAACCCAATGGAATCATGGAGTGCATCAAGGACAAATCACGATTTTCCAAACGCTTGATGTAGCGCATCATTTTGCTTTCGGTGTGATGGCTATTGAAAACAGGATGCGTCAAGAATTCGCTGGTACGAATCAATTTTTCTGGAATTTGGTAAGAAGCCGGTTCGCTTGTATCGAATTGATTATCAACGCCATCTGCTTCCGCGAAAATAAGGATAATGCTTTCAATATCTTTCAAACTGGTCGTTTCGTCAATACTGATTTGGATCGTTTCTTCGCCATAAAAGAAATTCATTTGATGCCCCAATGCCAATCGACGAATATGATTTTGAATTGCACTATTAACTTTGATACAAAGCGTATCGAAATAAAATTCGTTTTGTTGCTCGTATTCCAGCTTCCGCAAATTCGCATCCAGTAGTTGAGTCAAAGTATGCACGCGCTCCGCAATAGCCTTAATGCCTTTTGGACCATGATAGACGCCATACATTCCTGCCATGATTGCTAATAAAGCTTGAGCCGTGCAAATATTGGAAGTCGCTTTCTCCCGACGGATGTGTTGCTCGCGCGTTTGCAAAGCCATGCGCAAAGCCCGATTTCCTTGAGCATCCACGGATACACCAATGATACGGCCAGGAATTTGGCGCTTGTAATCATCTTGCGTTGCAAAAAATGCTGCGTGTGGGCCGCCATAACCCATCGGTACACCGAAACGCTGAGAGTTACCAACCACCGCATCCGCGCCCCATTCGCCCGGAGGCGTGAGTAATGCCAAACTCAATAAATCCGCTGCAATTGTTACATAGATTTCTTGGGCCTTACATTTTTCGGTGAAAGCGCGATAATCTTCTACAGCGCCTTGTTTATCAGGATATTGTAATAATGCGCCGAAGGTCTTTGCTGTTGGCTCGAAACTTTGCCAATTACCAAGAATTATTTTAATACCGCCAAATTTGGCGCGGGTTTTCAATACATCTAAAGTTTGTGGAAATACATTTTCATCCACAAAAAACTCGTCTGCTTCGTCTTCCGCTTTTTTAATCTTGGCATTTTTTATACCATAAAACATGTGCATGGCTTCGGCGGCGGCCGTGCCTTCATCGAGCAGCGACGCATTCGCAATAGGCAAACCAGTCAAGTCACTCACCATCGTTTGGAAATTCAAGAGTGCCTCAAGACGCCCCTGCGCAATCTCCGCTTGATAAGGCGTGTATTGTGTGTACCAACCGGGATTTTGGAAAATATTGCGCAAGATCACAGATGGTGTCACCGTACCATTGTAACCCAGGCCAATAAAGGGTTTATACACTTTGTTGAGTGTCCCAATCTGGCGGATTTCGCGGAGGTAATCGTATTCGGTCAGCGCATCGGGCAGGTCGAGTTCACCTTGCATGCGAATATTCGTTGGAACGGTTTCATCTACAAGTTGGTCGAGCGAGGCAACACCGATAGTTTGTAGCATTTCTTGTAATTCGCCTTCATTCGCACCAATATGTCGCTTGGAAAATTGATCGAAAACGGTAGTCTTGTTCATGAAAAATAAACCTTACTTTGGTTAGGAAAATCAGTTGCCAAAGGTATGATTTTTTATTGTGCTTTTTAACACTTGGGAGGCAAGTCTTGTTGTAAGGAAGCTTGTTTAGAACAGGTTTGAATAAATTTTTAATTGAAGCATTTCTAAGCTTTCGCTTCGTCCAGCATTTGTTCAATGTTTAAAGTAATTCCTTCCATAATGTCAATGGTTTTATCCCAATTAGAAGTGATCCAATCTTTAGTATTTTCTGCAACCATTACTTTTTGTTCACCTGTGAAAATCCAAATGACTTTTTGCACTCCGAAGTCAAGCAATTGCTGGATTTTGCGATTGTAATAATTCACATCCGTTTTTTCAAGATCAATATGCGCTTTGGTATCAATTTCGATGACAATCTCAGGTGGGAGTTTGGAATATTCAGTAGTGAATAAGAAATTTTCTCGTTTAAAAATGGAAACATCAGCAGCGCGCCAAGATTTTTTTGCAAGCGTAAGTCCTTGTTCTCCAACAGTTGCGATGTAAGTCTTTGAAAGTAAATTATTCAAAGTTGTGATTATTAGTGCTTTGAGTAGCGCTTGTAAATTGCCATCTGCCATAATTGCTTCAGCATTTTTTTTACCATCCAATACTTCTTCATAGCCGTTATAATAAATCGGGTTTCCGTCATCCATTTCGTAGATGAGGTATTCGGGAATGGCTTTGGCGCGTGCTTTGGTGGTCATTTGTTGCTTGTTTTTACAAAAATAACTTTTTTAAGGTGTAAATCAAAGTAACTCCGATTGGCAATCGGAGCTACTCTAATCCTGGAAAAAATGCATCTTGAAAATGCTCAATTTGATAATGTTGCTCATTATAATAAATAATGGAAATCACATCGAATCGGATGGCCCAATCGTGCCCAATTTGCTCCATATAAGCAGAAGCAGCATCAGTAAGAAGGCGTTCTTTGCGCGGGGTAATGGCTTCTTCGGGCTTGCCAAAAAGATCGGTGCTTCGGGTTTTAACTTCAATAAATACAAGGATTTCCGCGTCTTTGGCAATCAAATCAATTTCAGCTTTACGCCAGCGCCAATTGGTTTCAAGAACATGGTAGCCCTTGCTTTCGAGGAAAACGCTTGCTATTGCTTCGCCCCTTTTGCCAATGTCGTTGTGTTTTGCCAATGTGGAAGTACAAAGTTTGAAGTACGAAGTACCAAGTTAGCGAATTTAAATAGAAAAGCCTCTTCCACAAGTGCAGATAGAGGCTACCCCAAAAACCAATTTTTTCCCTACTCAACAAGAAGGTAGGTTGTTTCTCATACAAAAAGATTATGATTTGTTAGTACTGCGAATTATAACCATTGCGGTTTGTATATAAAAAAGGATTATTCCAAGACCAAAATTGTCAGGTATGTTCGATGGGACGAACTCTTAGCGTTCGTGCTGTTTTGAAGTGTTTACTTGAATCGGTTGATGAGATAGATGGAAAATTGAAATAAAAATAACTTCTATACAAAGATAAAAATATTTTTAATCCATGCAAATACTTATCATAAAGTATTTTGAAAAAATGGATATGTTTTTCTATAATGGTTTGATTTCCAAAAAGATTGTCGATTGTTAAAGTTTAAAAAGTCCCTGCTCCTGCGAGAAGCAGAGACCTTATTCTGATAACCGATTCTTGGGATAGTGAATCAGTTTGCTTGTTTCAGGTTGGAGGTTTCAAGTTTCAAGTTTGTACCTCGTACCTTCCTTTAATCCAAAAGGATCATTTTCTTCGTTTGATGTCGACCTAAAGTTTCGAGACGATAATAGAGCATCCCTTCGGCCTTTACTTCTGAGCGATTGATAATCACTTCATTATATCCTTGCGGAAATTCGCCTTCGCGATTGTACACCACTCGCCCTGTCGCATCATATATCGTTAATTTTGCATACGTTGTTTCCGGCAAACGGAATGGTACGACGGTTTCTGTGGCTACCGGATTCGGACGATTTTGATACAATTCAAAACTTCCTTCCACCGGCAAGGCATTCTCAGGTACAGCAGCAGCGGGCTCCGAGAAATTCAACTGAATATCCAACACTTCTTCTTCCTGATTGAAAGCTTCACTTTTCAGGTAGCGCGGATTCAACTGGATGGCTTTGCCCAGCGATACTTCTGCCTTCGCGCGAAGCGTCAGTCGGAAAAGGATAGGCTCGTCAGGTACTGCTTTATCGCCAGAAATATTCCAACTCGCATTGATCAGGCCTTCGTCAATCATTTGCAAACCAAAATTGGCGTCGCTTATATCAGGGATATTGCCAGGATCAAGCGTCACAAATTCCAATAATTCAGGATCAAAAGTCATCGCAAACTGGAATGCCTGTAGATCAGAAGCCTTGGTAGCCTTGAGTTCCAGCGTATAAGTCTCATTTGCTTTCAGCGGTTGATCTGTTGTTGTGACGACCAGCGCCTTCTTGCCGGCGCGCGCTTCGGTGCTTACGGCGCTATTGGGGCGAGCAGAGAAGTCCACGTCTCCAACTTTTACGGCTACAAAATCAGCATCCATCATATTTCCACTGAAATCATTAATATTGTATAATTCCGGAAAATTGGTTTTAAAAGGATTGCGGGGATCAGGAAAATTGAAATCCTTTTTCACAAAACGCCAGGATTTGTTGCCATTCGGGAGTTGTTCGTCGATACCGAGTACCAATTTGCGCAAGCGAATAATGTCGAGTAAAGAAACATCGCCAGAGCGATCCACATCCGCTGCAATTATCTTATAAGGCGAATTCAAAGTTTGAACCCCCAGAATATGTCGGATGACCAGTAGCACATCAATAGTCGAAATGCCATTGCGCACGTCGTCGTTTTTCTCCGGCACAAGTGTGTAGTCGCCACCAAGCGGCAGGTAAGCAAATTCAAACAGACCCGTGTGTCCAGTGATCACTTGGTAAGCATTGCTATTGACGCGCACATTTACATGCTCTACAAAATCGCCTCGTTCTGTCTGGATTCCTCCGGCAATCATACCACTTGCAGGCAAAGGACAAAGTCCATTATTATCTTGTATCGAAATGTAAGTTACACAATAGTCGCTATTGCCTTGTTCATCGGTCACCCAGAGTTCTACGACCTGATTGCCCAAATCACCACAAGTGAACACGAGCATGGTATCCGTGGGTGGAGCGGGCGTATTGGTGCCGGGACGACGCAGGGAGTACTTCAATTTATCCTTGGAGGTGCAATTGTCGAAACTACCGCCGTTAAAGGCTTTGGCCGATACTTGTGCCTGAAATATGCCATCTTTGTTGGTCAGATTTGCAGACAAACCTACTATACAAATAGGGCTTGGAGGCGTTTTATCTTCTACGGTTATTTTTACTTTGCAAGTTGCCGTATTGCCACAGCGGTCGCGCGCAATAAAGGTGACCGTAGTTGTACCAATAGGGTAATTGCCGCTTGCATTTGCACCGCCTGAAGTCGCATAAGGTGAATCATTTGTAATAATAATATTGGGATTGCAATCCTGGGCTGTTACAGCAGGAAGGGTTATGGCTACCGGGCCACAATTATTGCCGGTAGAAACTATTACATCCGCGGGGCAGCTTATCACCGGAGCTTCCGAGTCTTCTACCTTAATGGTTTGTATATATTTGAATTTTCCACCAAGTCCAGGGTGCTCAGGATCAAATTTACACCAATCAATGATTTCCCAGGTGCGCAAGATTTTATAACAAGCCGGAAAAGCGACATCAAAAAACTGATCGGAGTGGTAGGTCGCAAAAAAGTTGCAAGAAGTATCATTAACGACTGGTTTGTCAAATCCGGCAGGCAAATCTTCTGGGTCTGTGTTTGCACCACACACGCCTATCACGTACATTTCGGGCCAATCAATATCGGATTCTTTTAATGGTGAAGGATTAATAACAGTAATGGTCTGTGTACAAGAACTCTTATTACCAAATCGGTCCGTAGCGGTGAAGGTGCGCGTAATCGTACCAACATTGCATTCATTTAGGTTTTCGGTTGATGTGGAATCCAGCGTATAGCCGCAGATTTCATCTACCGTTGGGCTACCAAATATAGACAAATCAGTATAATCGTCTGTGCAACTGATCGTTACGTCGACAGGACACTTGATGATCGGAGGCAATTTATCTTGCACATTCACGCGCACCATGCACTCATTATAATGACGATACAAATCGCCACCGGGCTGTTCCCGCGAAGGATTTACTGGGCCTGCGCCAGGATCAATTTCATAAACCCGCATAATAACGGTAACAAAAGTGGAATCGGTGTCTGCGCAGCAGAAATTGACCTTGTCATCGAACCACTCCTGATAACCTTCCATCTGCGAATCATCACCATCAAGTCCTTCACAAGTGCCGGTAGTCATTTTGTGTACTTTGTAATACAGCTTAGGAGCACAATTGTCACTGCTACCTTTATTAAAATTTTTTGCCGGTACTGTCACAACTCCAACCGCTGGCAGTGATACAACTAAGTTATCCTCACAAATGGCGGCAGGCGGCTCTTCATCTACAACGTTTAGTTGCATTTTGAATACTTTAGTATTTCCACAAGCATCTACGGCAGTGTATTGTACCGTGTGCGGCCCCACAGGCACAAAAGGATGTGGCCCCAGTCCTACTGCTCCGTAGGAAGTGCTTACGAAAAGGGTAGGGGTATTGTCACAATTATCTAATAATTCCGGGACGGGCAAGTTCACGGTACCGTAGCATTGGCCGGGGTCAGTGGTAGCGACAAAAGTATTTTGTATTTTAATATCAGGCGCTAAAGTATCTTGAACCAGAATCATTTGCGTGTCGCGTACCATCTCGCCGGAGCAGTCATCGATCACCGTCCAAAATCGCTTGATTTGGTAAGTAATGCTATCACAGAAGTATTCGATGGTGTCCCTTCGGCTGGTGCTCAAATTGCAAATATCGCCAATAGGAATGCTATCCAATAGCGGCTGCCCCAAAGCAGCAACCGTCGTATCTGCGGCATTGCAATTCATCGTCGTATCTTTTGGGAAAGTGATCTCCGCCAGGCTGGGCCTGGTGATGGTAATAATTTGCAGGCAAATCGTTTCATTCCCACTATCATCCATTGCCGTCCAGGTGCGTTGTATAATTTTTTCACAAGGCGTACCCATTATTTCATCGTGATATTGCAAATCCACATCGGCATCACAATTGTCATTTACTTCCGGGAATTCTACAATTTCAATGGTGGCTTCTTCCACACAAGTCATCTCAAAGTTCTGACAATCAATCACTGGCGCAGATTTATCAAGCGTGGCAATAAAACTTACACAGAAAAGCCCGGAGGTCGTGTCTGTCACGGTTACACTTAGTAATTGATTAACATACGTAGAAGCATCAAACGTAGCAGAATCAATGGCAAAGGCAACAACCATGCCCATTCCATCGCGGATCGTCAGGGTTTTGCCACCAGGACAAGTTTCGGGCGCTGCCAATAAATCAATTGCTCTGACCTTAGCGGCGCAATCGTTGTCAATTTCAATCATTCTCGGCACTACCATATCAGGATTTGTACATCGCATATCGCACTGTGCCCGTAGCGTGTGCTGCCCCAGCCAAGCCAGGAAAAACAGCACCGTGAGAAGCGCACTTCTCAGGTGACCAGAACATACGGCAAGCGTGTTGCCGCTTACGCTAAAGTGTTTCATCTTAAAATTGCGTTTTTATGTGTAATAGAATCGGATACGCATAATATATTCACCCATGCCTATGTAAATAGGCTGGCAAATATTTAAAAATCAATTATTTAGATAATAAGGAAATTATTAACGTATGAATCGTGCTTACAGAGGAAAGCTTAATAAATGTGAAATAAGAGACATGAAATTTGAAAAACATTTACTTGTTATTTCATCTTCTCCCGAAGGGATTCCTTTGGAACACATCTCAAATCTCACATTTTGCATCGTTTTCTCATAATATGCTTCCTCATTAATAGTGTTGTTCCTTTTTGAAGTTGTTTATTATATTTTATTTGTTTTTCCCGTTTTATGTTATTAATTAACCAAGCATATTTAAATTATAATAAAATTTTAATAATTCATTGATTATCAATTTATAAGATTATCGACTATTGACTATAAAACTGCTCAACTCCATAAGTTTCTGATTTTTAAAATCTTGCAAAATGATCAATGGTTAATAATCAATGATCAATTGTTTAGCACACTTTACGAATAATTGTAAGCTAAAACTGTGCCAAAGTTTTTCCTCTTTCGATTTTTTTTATACATTATATTGAGAAGCGTAGAAAAATCATGCCAAAACGAATTGCAAAAAATTCTTTTATTTGAGCTTGAATTGGAGAAGGGCAGGCATTTGAAATCAAGATAAACAATGGAAAAGCTTCCGCTAAATATTTACGAAATCCTTATTCTTTTTGGCATTTTTCAGGCGCTGGTGCTGGGAATTACCTTGCTGTTAAAAAAGGAAAATCGGCAAGCAAATCTTTTTTTAGCCCTTTTTTTATTGGAATTGGCTTATGCATCTTTTATCTTTTTTATACTGGTTTTTGGTTGGTATAATGATTATCCCTGGCTGCATTTATTTCCTTATGGATTGGGATTTATTATGGGACCTACTTTTTATTATTATACTAAAAGCTTGACCGCTCCCACATTTAAACTTTCTCTTAAACAAAAGCTCATTTTTTTACTCATTATATTGGATTATCCGCATAGTATTTATCATTTGATTTATGGTAGAAATATATTACATCTTGAAATTCATAGCTTTCTGGATCGATTTGGCGCTTTTGCTTTAATCCCTGTTATTATTTATTTATATTTTTCTTACAAAACTATTTTAGAATATCAAAAAGGATTGGTGCATCAACTTTCCAATATAGATCGCCTTACTTTGAAATGGCTGAAAAATTTTATCCTGATCTGTAGTTTACTTATCCTGCTTTTTGTTATTTACACTTTTATTAATATTTTTATTATAAATCTTGATTCTAGACAAGAATACGTGCTGTATCTTTTTACTACAATTGCTATTCTTTGGTTGGGTTTTGGCGGTGTTAGATTGCCTCAAATAGCAATAAGTAATAATATTATATCAAACAATAAAGAAGTAAATATAGGATCCGATCGATGGGAAGAACATATCAAATTATTAAAATTAGCAATGGAAAGAGACAAATTATATTTATTTCCTGATCTGAACGTGCGGGTCTTAGAAGAAAGCCTGGGGCTTACCGCCAAAGAGATTTCTTTAGCATTAAATAAAGGTTTGGGACAGAATTTTTATGAATTTGTAAATAATTACCGTATTGAAGAAGTTAAAAAGAGATTAATAGATCATAAATATGCACACCTTTCGATTCTTGGCATTGCCCAGGATTCGGGTTTTAATTCCAAAGCTACTTTCAACCGCATTTTTAAAGAAACGACCGGGCTTACGCCCAATGAATTCCGCACTCAGGCAGCCCAATAGGTCTTATTGCAGGGAGTGAGACGCCTTCGCTCGCTTGAAATTTGGTGCTTGTCTTATGTTGCAACTACCTTGCCAAAAAAAAATTATGAAGAAGAAATGGATTTTATTTACATCAGTTTTTTCTTTGGCGGGTTTTTTGATCGTTCAAAGTGTAAGTAATTACTCGACTTTAAAAGAAATTCCCGATTGCAAAAGCGCTGAAAGCATTGTTGATCCTGCGTTTCAAGATTCTATTATAAAAGCGAGAAATTATTTAGTTGCGCTAAAAGATCGAAAAAATATTCCGGGATTGTCGGTGGCAGTTGGCGTTGGCGGCAAAATCGTTTGGGCCGAAGGTTTTGGTTGCGCCGATATTGAAAAAGGTGAGCCTGTAACGCTGGAAACGATGTTTCGGGTGGGCAGTATTTCCAAAAGTATGACTTCCCTTGCGCTTGGCAAATTATATCAGGAAGGAAAATTGGATTTGGGTGCGCCGATTCAGCAATACGTGCCTTATTTCCCGGAGAAAAAATATCCGATTACCGTAAGACAAATCGCTGGACATCAATCTGGTATCAGGCATTATCGCGGTTTGGAAATGCTTTCCAAAAAACATTATAATTCTGTAAAAGAAAGTGTAAATAAATTTCAAAATCGCTCTTTAAAATTTGAGCCGGGCACAGATTATAAATATAGCAGTTATGGTTATGTGTTGCTCAGCGCGGCTATTGAAGGTGCGAGCGGTATGCCTTATCTGGATTATATGCAACAAGAAATTTTTACACCTTTAAATATGATACATACTGCGGCTGATGATAATACTAAAAATATTACACATCGGGCGAATTATTACAAAGCAAAACCTGGCAAGCTCAAACCCGCAGCAGACGTGGATTTGAGCAATAAATGGGCAGGCGGCGGCTATTTATCAAGTCCTTCCGATTTAGTAATTATGATGCAAGGAGTAAATAAAATTATTACACCCGAAACCTGGAAGCTTTTGACCACGCCACAATCTTATTATAATGATGATAAAGAAATAAAAACCGATTATGGCATTGGTTGGCGCGAAGCTATGGTTGCCTCCACCGGAGATCGCCTGATCCATCATGGCGGTAGCTCCATCGGCGGCAGGGCAATGCTTTTGCAAATAGAGCAGAGTGGCATCACCGTGGCGATTTGCGCTAATAGCCATTCCAGCTTACAAAAAAGTTGATTTTGGGCCACAGGAAGCGTATGATATTGCGAAGTTATTTAAAAGTAAATAAAGTAATGTGCTGATTTGCCAATGTGCTGATTTGCTAAAAAATTTAATCAAGTTATTGTTTTAAAGTATATTATATATTTATTTTAATTTTGATAAAAAATTCAAAATAAAGAAAAGGGCGCTCCTGCGCGGATGCGACCCTTTTCACGTTGTCGAAAAACTACCAGTTCTTTGTTAGACTTTAAGATATTAGACGATAGACGTTAGATTTTATATCGGGTTAAATAGGATCGATATTTTGAATTTAATTCTAACTGGTCTTCCTCTGGAACCACAGCAGGGCACCCATTGAGGCATCATTTTTAATACCCTTATCACTTCTGCTTCACAGATATTACATACACTTTTAATAGTTTTAACTTCTTTTATCCTTCCGTCTTTTTCAACCCAAAAATATGCGACTACCTTGCCACCAACTTTTAGCTCTTTGGGATATTGAATGTTTTTGCTCAAAAAATTATTTAATTTCTTATCCGAACAGACTTTCTTTTCTTCAATGGTAGCCAAATTCTCACATCCTGGAAAGCGCGGGGGTCTGTACTCTACTTTAAAAATTTCTTCTTCTTGCGCCCAAGCCCATTGCCATATAAAAAGCCCAATAATTATTATAAAGAACATCCGCATAACTAAATATTTCACCAAAACTTTAAACCTCCAACCTAAAACCCAAATAACCACTTCACAACTATTCAGATGACCACGCGTTTACTTTTGGCGTATCGAAATTCGATTTTTTGAATAGTTTTGCTTTTTGATTTAAAATAAGGAAGACAGAGCCGGGAAGTCAGAAGAGAGACGGAACGCGCCAAAATCTGACATCTCGCTTCCGACTTCTGACCTCTCAAGAAGATGATACAATACAACCGGTTTGAACTGAGCAACGGCTTGAAAGTGCTGGTGCATGAAGATGATAGCACGCCAATGGCGGCGATAAATGTGCTTTACAATGTAGGCTCACGCGACGAAAACCCTGAGAAGACGGGCTTTGCGCATTTATTTGAGCATTTGATGTTTGGTGGCTCTGCGCATATTCCTGATTTTGATGATCCGATCCAATTGGCGGGCGGAGATAATAACGCGTTCACGAGCAGTGATATGACTAATTTTTATGATGTATTACCTGCTCAGAATCTGGAAATTGCGTTTTGGTTGGAGTCGGATCGAATGCTGAGTTTGAATTTTGATCCGGCGGTGCTGGAGACTCAGCAAAAAGTGGTAGTGGAGGAATTCAAAGAAACTTGCCTGAATCAACCCTATGGCGATGCCTGGCATCATTTGTCGGCGATGGCATATCACGTGCATCCCTATCGCTGGCCCACTATTGGCTTGATTCCCAAGCATATAGAAGACGCGACTTTGGAGGATGTAAAAGATTTTTATTTCAAGTATTATCGCCCGAATAATGCGATTCTCGTTGTTTCCGGCAATGTGAAAACCCAGGAAATAAAGGCTTTGGCGGAAAAATGGTTTGGTGATATACCTCCTGGCGCGATTCCTCAACGCCAGTTACCATGCGAGCCTGCGCAAGAAGCTTTTCGAAGCAAAATTCAGGAAGCCAATGTGCCGCTGGAAGCGTTTTTCCTGGCCTTTCGAATGGGCGGACGCGCAGGGCAAGATTATTATATCGCCGATTTATTGTCGGATGTATTGAGCAATGGTCAATCTTCGCGGTTGTTCCGGCGATTGTTGAAGGAAAAACAGTTGTTTTCCTCTATTGATTGCTATTTGTCGGGCAGCATTGATCCGGGTTTGTTTATCATCGAAGGCAAGCCAAATGAAGGCGTTTCTTTGGAAACTGCAAAAAACGCGATTTGGGAAGAGCTAGAACTATTGAAAAATCAGGTGATTCCTGATATTGAATTGCAAAAATTGCAAAATAAAGTAGAGAGTACGCTGCTATTCTCGGAAATAAATGTGCTGAATAAAGCCATGAATCTTGCTTTTTACGAATTGCTGGGCGACGCCGCTATCATCAACGAAGAGGCTTCTTACTATCAGCGCGTGACCACCGCTGATCTTCAAAATATGGCGCAGCAGCTTTTTAGAATGGAAAACTGCTCGGAATTGATTTATTTGCCAAAAAAATGATCTGTTCTTTTACGTGTAAAAAGTTTTGGTAATATCAAAAAAAATATTATAGGTCATATTAGGCACAAAACCATTTTAATGATTATTAGTGATTTTACTAATAATAATCTCGTAATAAAATGATTATCAAATATTAATGGATTGTTTATTTTTTTAATACTAAATTTCTCTATAACCTAATTAACCTTCTGCAGCTTTTTTCTTGCGTTTGGTTTTGAATAATTCCACAACTTCTTTTTCTGTCAAAAAGCCAAATTCAACAAACATGGTGGAAACAAACTTTTTGATGTCCTGGTAGTCTTTGCCGCGCTTATCGGTGTAATGTTTGAGCAGCTTTTGCAGATAATTCATCGAAATCTTTTCCAGATTTTGGTTGAAATGTTGATTGACGAAAATGCTCATGTAGATTGGGAATTGCTTAGTAATTTCAAAATAATCGGTATAAGCATCTTCTTCCAAATTATTGATAAAGCCAGCAAAATATCGGTAGATCGTTTGGCGGGTACATTCATTAATCAAGGATAAACCTTCATGCTGGTCATAGAATGCTTTGATGGCTTCTTGCGTTTCAGGATTGATATAACCTTTGCTATGCACAATGTCTATTAAATCGTAGTACTGCGTCAGATCATCGCTTTGCTTGCGATCGAGCAGCAACGAAATTCGCTTATCCGATTCGGACGTCCATTTCATCTCCTCGCTTTCCAGCATTTCCAGCAAAAATTCGAGGTATTTTTCTACAAAATCGGGCATAGACGCGCGCGTAGCATTGAAATGTTTGTTCAAATGCGCCAAGTCTTCTTTATTAATATCAAAAAAATTAGCATACAAACTCATGATTTGCAAATGCTCTCTAGTGCCTTGAAAATCAGGGTTTTCTATAAAGTTTTTGATATAAGGAATAATACTTTCATTATTTGCCTGCGTATTAATACGATAGATCAGGAAATGCTTAAGCGGCGAAAAATAAATCGGTAAAGTGTTCGCAGAATCCGGGAATTCAGCGGTGTGATAATTATCGTTTTTGAATTGTTGCTTGTAGCGCAGGTAGCCTATGCGACGATCGGTATCGCGGCGGTAGCGATCTAATTTTTGTGCTTGAAGATAATAGCGCACCTTTTTATTGACAATACTATTGATCAAATTAGTGATCCAAATATCGCTGCTGAGCGCAAAACCAATCTGAATAGATTGCCCAATCCGCTTTTTTAGAATTTCAAAATTAGCAGAATTGCAAATTGCCAGTAAAATATCTTTGAAATGCTCCTGAGGGCGGGTGTATCTAAAATGCTCGTCGTACTCACCGCGCAGCACCGAATAGCCCAGGATTCTTGGCAAGAATAAACCTTCGAAAGCAGGGTCAAGCAATACCAATTCAAAAGGAATCAGTTGCAAAGGCTTGTCATTGGCAACTTCTTCATAGAGCGCTCCTATTTTTGCTTCATAAAGCTCTTTGAGGCGCGTATAATCTTCTTCTTCCTCGGTGTCGAGGTATTGTTGGAGCTCTTCGGAGTCTTGTATGTCGGCAGCCAGCGTTTCCAACTGGTCGATATATTCCTGATCTAATTCGTACATAAGGATGGGTCTTTTTAAAGGTAAACCTGATAGTGCATATTAGGAGCACTACCAGGTTCACATTATATTAGAAATAAAGTATAGCCTTAGAAATAAGCTGCTACAATATAAAATGCAGCACCATAAGTTCAAATGAAAATGGCATGAAAAATTATTGCACCATCCTCATCTTGAATGAGAGAAGTATTATTCCTCTACTTTTTCTTCTTCAGTTGCAGGCGCTTCTTCTTCCAAAGGTGCTTCCTCTGCTACTATTTCGGTTGCTTCAGCCGCTACTTCTTCTGTTGTTTCCTCAACTGCTGTCTCCACTGCATCTTCCACTGTTTCTACAATATCCTCCACGACTTCTTCTACTTCATTGCTTGAAGTTTCCAATAACGCAGATTGTACGGGCGCTTCCGCTTCCTTTTCTTTTTCGCAACGGGTGCAGTAGCAATATGTGCACCAGCCACACGTGCATGGAATTCAGCCATTTCCTCTGCCGTTTTCGCAAAACGTGCAGCAACCTTAGCTTCCTTCGTATCTACCCATTCATTATATTTTACTTCGGCTTCTTCGGTAGTCATCGCGCCTTTTTTCACACCACGCATAAGATGTTTACGATAGTAAACACCTTTAAAACGCAAAATAGCTCGAACCGTATCGGTCGGTTGAGCGCCGTTCATCAGCCATTCATAGGCTTTGTCGCGATCAATTTCAATAGTAGCTGGCTTTGTCAGCGGATTGTATGTGCCGATTTTTTCGATAAAGCGACCATCTCTCGGTGAGCGCGCATCGGCGATAACGATGTGGTAGAAAGGTCTTTTTTTACGACCTTTTCTTTGTAATCTAATTTTTACAGACATTGTTAAACATTACTTGGTGAAACCATACCTGCTTACTCCCATGAAGGGACAACAGGTTTTTAACGGACTGCAAAGGTATATTTTTTTAGAATTCCCTCCAAATTTATTTTGAAATTGTCAAATTGCTACTTTATATCATTTAAAACAGGTTTTGCAAGCACAAGTTATTTAAATTTGTATTCAGTGTCCCAAAAACAGAACATATCATGAAAAAATTCTTACACGCTTTTACATTTTTATTTCTTAATTTATTTGCGCTTGCTCAAACCGAAATCTCCGGCATTATCAATCAATACACAGCAGTTATAAACATTGACGCTTGTGCTGGCACTTTGACAGTGAGTGATGCATCAGGCTTTGAGGCAGGAATGGATGCGATTCTCATTCAAATGCAAGGTGCAATTATTAATACTTCCAATAATACGAATTTTGGTACAATTGAAGATTTGCGCAGCGCCGGTTTGTACGAGCGTACACGCATCCGCAGTGTGAGCGGCAATATTATTACACTGGAATTCAGTCTTTTAAATCAATATAATATAGATGGTTCGATACAATTGGTCTCGCTTCCGGTTTATGAAAATGCAGTAGTTACAAATCCGGTTTTTGCGGAAGTATGGAATGGGCAAACGGGTGGCGTTTTAGCATTGGAAGTAACCGATACCTTGATATTAAATGCGCAACTTAGTGCTGCGGCTCGCGGATTTAGAGGTGGTTCAGAGGATATTACACAAAGTAATAATTGTAATATATTAACCACTGCCAATGATTATTATTATAATTCTAACAATTGGCGGGGCGCAGCCAAAGGGGATGGTATTGCCAGTATTGTCGCAGGACGCGAAGCAGGGCGCGGTCCACAATCAACAGGTGGCGGCGGTGGTAATGACCACAATACAGGTGGCGGTGGCGGTGGACATATCGAAGCAGGCGGCATAGGCGGCGAAAACCGCGAACCTACTGCATTAGGATGCGACGGGCGATTCCCTGGCTTGGGCGGAAGGGCTATTGCAGATTTGGAGAATCGCATTTTTATGGGCGGCGGCGGCGGCTCCGGGCATGAAAATAATAACGGCGACGTGAAAGGTGGCGACGGAGGAGGAATTGTTATTGTTATTGCAAGAAGTATTCTTGGCAATGGTCAGCAGGTTGCTGCTCAAGGGCAATCATCTTCCACTGTAATTGGAGATGGGAGCGGTGGTGGTGGTGCAGGAGGTACCGTTATTATAGATGCAGAAAATATAATTAGCCCATTTGAAATAATAGCGAGTGGCGGTATGAGCGGAAATATTAGTAATAATAATGAAAATCGCTGCCATGGCCCAGGCGGCGGCGGCAGTGGCGGACGCGCGATATTGCCGATCAATTTGCCGATCAACGTTATCGTTAGTAGGGGAGAGGCAGGCCAAACCCTTAACTCAAGCGCTAATAGCTGCCCCAATGGGAATAACGGCGCGCAACCTGGAGGCGATGGACTTATCGAAGATTTTTTTGGTATTCCGAAAAGCACGCAGCCCAATATCGGCGGTACTTTGACGATTCTAACCCAGCCCGAAACGCTGGATGCTTGTATTGATGAATCTTTGAATCTTTCAGTTGAAGCGGCAGGCATCAATCTACAATACCAATGGCAACTAGATCGGGGTGATGGCAATGGTTTTCAAAATATTCCTGAAGGTGCAATCCTTTCAGGTACGCAGACGCCGGAATTATTCATCGGAAGCGTTTTGCCGGAATTTGCCAATGCCAGTTTTCGAGTGGAAATAAGTGGGGCATGTACAACCCAATCCATTTTCTCGGATGCAGTAAGCATCAATATTACAGAAGCACCCAACCCAGATTTTGATTTTGCAATCAATGTCCTTTCCGTAGAATTTGAAAATAATTCTACGAATGCCACAAGTTACGAATGGGATTTTGGAGATGGAGTGCAAAGCAATGAAGCCAATCCTACGCACGCCTATGCTGCCGAGGGTGAATACGAAGTGACGCTTCGCGCTTTTTCATCTTGTGATACGGTTTTAATTTCGGAGACGATTTTGATAGAAGCCACGCCAAGCGCGAGTTTCAGCGCCAATGCCACGCAAGGATGCGCACCGTTTACAATTACATTTCAGAATAATTCTTCGTCCAATGCCACCAGTTTTGTCTGGATTTTGCCGGGAGCAAGCCCGGGATTTTCCACTCAACGCAATCCAACGGTTATTTATAATATGCCCGGAAATTATAATGTAACGCTGGTCGCTTCTAATGCTACCGGAATTGATACTTTGACTCTGGAAAATTTTATCGTTGTTAATCAAACGCCAGAAGCAGAATTCTCAAACATTGTCAATGATTTAAATGTTAGTTTTTCTAATAATTCGATTTTAGGTGACACCTTTTTCTGGAATTTTGGAGATGGAATGATGAGTAATGAATCAAGTCCGAATCATATTTACACGCAAGCGGGTAGTTATGATGTTACACTTATTACTAATAATATTTGCGGAAGCGATACCATTACAAAATCGATTACAGTTGGCGCTGCGCCTTCGGCCTTATTTACACAAAATCGGCAAAACGGCTGCGCCCCGCATTTGGTTACTTTTAATGATATAAGCACGGGAAATTATGATACGCGAATATGGCAATTCCCAGGCGGAAACCCTGCTACCAGTAGCGATCCCAATCCTACCGTGCGCTACGATACGCCGGGAAAATATGATATTATTCTTACTATTACGGGCGCTTTGGGGACTAGCACCATCACGCAAGAGATGTATATCACTGTGTTAGAGCCACCTACACCTGTTTTTGATTTTTCAATTGAAAATAATACGGTTACTTTTCAAAATGCTTCACTCAATTCGACAAGTTTGCTTTGGAATTTTGGCGATGGCAATACCAGTACTCAAATGAATCCAGTGCACACCTACGATTCCAGCGGGGTCTATACGGTCACGCTCAATGCCTCCAATGCGTATTGCGGCAAGTCCATTAGTCGTACTTTTGCGGTGGGCACTACGGATGTAAAGGATTTAACCTCAAGTGGAATCTTTATATTTCCGAATCCGGCAAGCGAATTATTACATATTCAAGCCAATATCTTTACACAAGGATTAAATTATCAGCTTTTTAGCGCCAGCGGTCAAATATTAGCAAATGGATTTTTTAGGGATGAGGTAAAAATTGATCTTTCATATTTTTCTAAAGGACTGTATTTGTTGCAATTACGCAGTAAAGAAAAGATTTTTATTACCAAAATAATCAAGCAGTAGAAATTTTTTTATTCGAAAATGGCTTTGGTTGTAACCAAAATCAATTTTTGAAGTCTATTTAATATCGACAAAAACGAATTTAATCTTGCCTTTTTGAATTATTTTATCTACATTTGCGAATTAAATAAAGTTTTTGTAAAAATGAAAGGTACTTATCTCGGCGAATTTGAAGAATTAGCACTGCTTGTCGTCGGCACTTTATTCGATGATGCTTATGGTGTAGCGGTTAAGCAAGAAATTCAAGCACAAACCGGGCGCAAGGTCACATTAAGCACCGTACACTCGGCGCTGCATCGCTTAGAGCAAAAAGGCTTCGTCAAATCCCGACTTGGCGACCCCACCAGCGAGCGCGGCGGCAAGCGCAAACGCTTATTTACATTGACATTTGCTGGCGTCAAGGCTTTGCAAAATGCGCGCGAAATGCGGAATAACCTTTGGGACTCCATCCCCAAAATTGCTTTTAATATTTAATATGAAGCAAAATAATAATATAAAGCCGCCCACCTGGGGAATGCGCTTGCTCGATTGGCTCTGTAAGGAAGAATTGCTCGAAGAAATCGAAGGCGATCTGTATCAGGAATTCCAGGATAGGGTAGAACGATTCGGCGCGCGCAGAGCAAAGTTTATATATAATTTACAGATAATCAGTTTTCTACGACCATTTGCATTGAAAAAAATCAAAATCACCCAAATACAAAATCCATTACCTATGCTAATTCATTATTTAAAAATCGCCCTGCGGAGCTTTTGGCATCAAAAATTATCCGCCACCATCAATGTACTCAGCTTGTCGCTTGGCATCGGCTGTGCTATCTTGATATTTTTATTTATACAAAATGAATTTAGTTTTGATACTTTTCATGAAAAAACCGATCAATTATATCGTATTACTCGAATTATTAATGATAAAGATCATAATATTATAGAAGGAGTAGGTGCGCATCCTGAGCCTTTTGCGCCTGCTCTTAAAGATGAAATGCCTGAAATTCAGCATATTGCACGAATTTTAAACGATGATGATTATGTGAAACGCGGAAATTTTATTACAGAGGAAACATATTATTTTGCTGACCCCGATTTCTTTCAAATGTTTTCTTTTCCTTTTATAAAAGGAAACTCGGAAAAAGCGCTGGAAGATAATAGTAGCGCGGTAATCACCGAGCGTATCGCTGAAAAATTCTTTCGCAATGAAGACCCGATGGGGCAAACGATTTCCGTATTTAATGATGGACGATATCATGATTTTATAATAAAAGGTATTGTAAAAAATCCACCGAGCAATTCCACTTTTCAATTTGATATTGTATTGCCTTTTGCTTACTTTCAGACCTACGGTTGGGGCAAGGATATGTTGGATTTTTGGAATAATAGCTTCCTGCCAACTTATGCGATGCTTCCTGCTGATGTTGATTTGAATGCTTTGCACAAAAAAATGAAAGGATTTTATCAGCAGCATCCGGTCAGTAAAGATTATTATGAAAGTCATTTCCCGAAAGACGCTTATGCTACGTATCGATTCCAACCTATTAAAGACGTGCATTTCGATAATGACATTATAGAATATTTACATCCCGCTAGCCGAAAGCGCTATTCTTATGTTTTGGGCGGTATTGGCTTGATGGTTTTATTAATTGCCTGTATCAATTTTACAATCCTGGCTATTGGAAGGTCATCAGGAAGAACCAAAGAAATTGGCGTACGTAAGGTAGTCGGTGCCCGCAGGAATCAAGTCGCCAATCAGTTTTTGGGCGAATCGTTTTTGCTCAGTTTTTTTGGTTTAATCTTCGGATTATTAATTGCTTACACCGTTTTACCTCAATTTAATAAAATAGCCAATCGGGAATTTACATTTATTACATTATTAAATAATGAAGCTATCCTATTTTTAATAGGACTTACGCTTTTGGCAGGCTTGTTTGCAGGCTTCTATCCGGCGCTATTTATCTCGGCTTTCCGGCCGGTGCAAAGCATTAAAAATCAATTAAAACTCGGCGGCACCAATTTATTTACAAAAACTTTAGTAAGCACGCAATTTGTATTATCGATTGTGTTGGTGATTGTCACATTAGTAATGGGTGATCAATTAAAATACTTGAAAACCAAAGACTTAGGCTTCGATAAAGACCAGCTTTTGACTATCCGGCGCAACGGTGTGGAGCGGGCAAATTTTTTCTCTGTTTATAAAAATGAATTGCAAAATGATCCAAAGATTGTAAATATCAGCGGCGCGATGCCGGCATTTACTTACGGTGGTTTTCGATCAGATTTTAAACATGAGGGTAAACAAATAGATTATGCCATTTTTATGGTCGGGGATAATTTTTTGAAAACGATGGGTATGGAAATGATCGCCGGGCGCGATTTTAACGCAAGCATTGCCAGCGATACGACCGAGCATATTATTGTAAATGAGGCATTTGTGAAGGCTTTGGGCTGGAAAGATCCCATCGGAAAAAAAGTAATCGGATTGGAAAATGCTGGATATAAAGAACCGACGATCATTGGGGTGGTGAAAGATTTTAATTTTGAGTCGCTGGAGCATTCGGTGACACCAATCTGGATGTTGCATAAGAATATTAATCAAATGAATGACCTGGTGTTGCGTATTCGTCCTGAAAATATGCCAGGCACGATTCAAAAACTGGAGCGCATCTGGAAGACTTTAGCGCCCGATATCCCATTTACTTACAGCTTTATGGACGAACGCATGGCGGCGCAGTACGAAACGGAGGAACGTTGGAACAATATCGTTCGGTTTGCAGGCATTCTGGCAGTATTTATTGCCTTCTTCGGTATGTTTGGTCTGGTGGCGCTGAGCGTAGCGGGGCGTGCCAAAGAAATGAGCATTCGCAAAGTGTTTGGCGCAAGTATGAAAGATATTGCTTATGCGATTTCCAGACAATTTGCCATCCTGGTTTTAATTGCTGCGATTATTGCAAGCCCAATTGCCTGGTATTTAGCAAATGAATGGTTGAAAGGCTTTGCTTATCATGTGGATGTAAAAATAATGGTGTTTTTATTAGCTTTTGCTTTAATTGCTATTGTATTTATATTTACATTACTATATCATGTTTTGCGCACCGCGAAAGCCAATCCTGCCGACACGCTTCGATTAGAGTAGCTCAAATAGTAAGGGTTAGGAGGCTTTCAAAGTTTCCTAACCTTTTAAATAGCCTTGATTCTTACAAGTAATATTCACAAATTTGCTTTATAAAAACGGAATGCCTAACTTGCTTTCTTGCCAACAGCATTGGAATGCCATTATGAAAAATTTCACACCTTTTATTATTAATGAAGAAATAATATTACATATTCCTGATACCTGGAAAGCAACGGACGGCGAATTCGGAGAATATGCTTTTAAGAATGAGCGCATTCATTTGACGGCGTCTTTTATAAAAGTGCCTAAATCTCAGCAGATTGGAGTGAAAGAAATGTTGGAAGAAGCGACTGCCGGCTTAAAGAATTGGGCTGATTTTTTCTCCCCGATTACGCAGCACGATCACTACGCGACTCGATATATCATGATACAAGATCAAATTACATTGATTGCAATTTTTGGCAAAACGAATTATAAAGAACAAATATTGGCAAATCTTTTTTTTCGCACCGATGGTCAGGCAGTTTTTGATGAAAATCGGGAATTAATGGAGCAAATAATCGCCGCGCTTGAAATAAAATCCTGATTTTTAGTATTTTTGAACCAAAAGGCATCAATAATTTGTTGATTAACAAATCACAAAAACATTGTCTTATGCAAACTATCGAATTACCTTTAGCTGAATACGAGCGAATGCAGGAAGAATTAAGCCTGCTAAAAGACGCAGAATTGCTGCAAAAAGTGAATCGCTTGATAGATTTGTTATATCAAGACAAATATGGTCTTTATATGGGCGATTTCACAGAAGATTTGACGGAAGCCGCTGTCAATGAAGCATGGGAAGACAAAGAAAGTAGCTGGGATCATGTATAATCAAAGAGAAATTGTATTGGTGCCATTTCCATATTCGGATTTAAGCGCAACGAAAAGACGCCCTGTACTCATTATCTCGAACGACGACTACAATCAGCGATTTGATGATATTTTGGTCTGCGTGATTACTTCTAATCTTTATAAAGACGACTATTCTGTTGAACTTTTCAATGATGATTTAGAAATGGGCGTTCTACCTGAAAATTCTGTTGTAAAAGCTCATAAGCTATTTACTATACATAAATCGAGGGTTTTACGAAAATTTAGTCTTGTAAAAGATGTTTATTTTGCAAAAGTAACTGAAAAGTTGAAGGAATTGATTGAATCAAAATGACCTCATATTATAAACTACTTCACACTTACTGCGAAGCCCATACCACGCCGCCGAGCGATGTACTCTACGAATTGACGCGTGAAACGCACCTCAAAACCCTTGCGCCACAAATGCTTTCGGGGCATTTGCAAGGGCAATTCCTGGCCTTATTGAGCAAATTGGCGCGACCCAAAGCGATTCTGGAAATTGGCACTTTCACTGGCTATGCCGCGATTTGTCTGGCGCAAGGGCTTGCAGAAAATGGCGTTTTGCATACGATTGAGCCCAATCGGGAATTGGAGCAAATCATACGAAAATACATCGCAAAAGCAGAATTGGAGGATAAAATCGAACTTCATATTGGCAGGGCCGAAAATATTATACCAACTTTGGATTTATTATTTGATATCGTATTTATTGATGCAGGAAAGCAGCAAAATGAGCAGTTTTATGATATAGTTATTAATAAATTAAATAAAGGAGGCTTGATTATTATAGATAATGTGTTGTGGAGCGGAAAAGTAATTAGTAATGAAAATGATGCTGATACACAAATCATTCGCGCCTTCAATGATAAAGTCCAAAATGACCCAAGAGTAGAAAATCTGATGTTACCGGTTCGGGATGGGATTTTGATTGCAAGAAAATTATAAATGCTTAATTTTGAATGCATATTTCAAATATTAATGACGGATTCTAAAATTTTATATCATAAATTTTGTCAGGAAAATCAAGCTCAAATCCCCATTTTCGCTCAGCCCTGGTATCTCGATGCTGTTTGCGCGGATGGAATCTGGGACGCTGCCATTTTGGAAGAAAAAGGAGAAATCCTTGCCGTTTTGCCTTATTTTTTGAAACAAAAATGGGGTTTTCGTTATATTACAATGCCCTTATTTACTAAATATTTAGGGCCTTATTTTGCAAAAGATTTCAATCTTACAGAGCAATATCATATTTTAGAAAAAATTATTTCGAAATTGCCAAAAGTTCATGCTTTTTATCAAAATTTTCATTCAAATATTACGAATTGGCTACCATTCTATTGGGCTGGTTATCAACAAACAACGCGCTATACTTATCAATTGGATTTGAGCGATCTTGATGCGGTTTTTAATAATATTAATCGCAATATGCGTCGCAATATAAAAAAAGCACAATCACAACTCCTTGTTTCACTGGATGGTACGCCTGAAGATTTTTATGCAATTAATCGCCTGAGTTTTAATCGCCAGGGTTTGAAAACACCTTATACTTATGAGCAATTTTTAAAACACGATCAAGCGCTCGCTGCGCACAACGCCCGTCAAATCTTCTTCGCCAAAGACGAATCGGGCAAAATTCATGCTGCGGCTTATCTGATCTGGGATGCGCGGAGCAGTTATTATCATCTTTCCGGCGATGATCCTGAATGGCGGCATTCCGGCGCAGGGATTTTGTTGGTATGGGAAGCAATTCGTTATAATAAAGAAAATTTACATTTGAATCTATTTGATTTTGAAGGAAGTATGATGCAAAATGTAGAGGCGATTCGCAGGCAATTTGGCGCAACGCAAGTACCGTATTTTTATATTTGGAAATACAATTCAAGACTTTTCAAGTGGCTTCAGCTCTTTCGCTCTTAAATCCAAAGAATATCCTTTAATTAAGCTTGTTTATCGAACAATCATTGGCTTCTATCAAAATAAGCAGAATTCAAGTCTTCTAATTATTAATAAAAGCCTAATTTTAAGCATTCATTCACCTTAAAACCCTTGATTTTTATGGAATTGCAAATTTCAAACCTCTCTAAAACCTACCCCAACGGTGTACAGGCTTTAAAAAATATAAATCTTAATATTCCTCAAGGAATGTACGGATTACTTGGCCCCAACGGCGCTGGTAAGTCCACGCTGATGCGTACGATTGCTACCTTGCAGGAAGCGGATTCAGGAAGCATATTGCTGGGCGACTTGGATGTACTGAAAAATAAAAGCGAAGTGCGAAAAATATTAGGTTATCTGCCGCAAGAATTTGGAGTTTATCCGAAGGTCTCCGCGGAGACAATGCTTGATCATATTGCCGCATTAAAAGGTATAGCCAATAACAAAGAACGCAAGGAAGTGGTAGAAATGCTATTGCAAAAAGTAAATCTTTGGGACGTTCGCAAGAAAAATTTGGGTACTTATTCTGGCGGGATGAAGCAGCGATTTGGTATTGCACAAGCGCTTATTGGCAATCCGACCCTGATTATCGTGGACGAACCCACTGCCGGGCTCGATCCTGCTGAACGTAGCCGTTTCCATAATCTTCTGAGCGAAATCGGTGAAAATACCATTGTAATTCTTTCTACTCACATCGTGGATGATGTTTCGAATCTTTGTCAGAATATGGCAATCATTTGCCTGGGTGAGGTTATTGCCGAAGGTAAACCCAATGAACTGGTAGCTGCTATCCAAGGCAAGGTGTGGCAAAAACTTATTGAAAAGAGCGAATTAGATCATTATCGTGCTGATATGCAGGTGATTGCGACGCACCTAAAAGCAGGTCGTCCACAAATCCATGTGTTAAGCGATGAGCGTCCCGATACTTCTTTTGAAGCAACCGAAGCCGGTCTGGAAGACGTTTACTTTGCTCGTATTTCTGAGAAAATGGAAGTCATTACAGTTTAACCCCAAAATCTTACCATCATGTTTCGACATATATTCAATTTTGAAATAAAATATCGTATCAAACGTCCTGCTACCTGGGCGTACTTTGCTATTCTATTCGTTTTCGGAGTACTCGTTGGTATTTATGGCGATACACCATCTTCGGAAAAAGTATATGCCAATTCGCCCTATGCGATCGGCTATATGTTGATTATTATCAGTATTTTCGGGACGCTGATTGCCTCAGCAGTCATGGGCGTGCCTATATACCGCGATATCGAACACCAGGTCAAAGACTATTTTTTTACTTATCCTATTTCAGAAAAGCAATATTTATTGGGGCGCTATTTTGGTTCTCTTACAATTTTACTGCTCATCAGTACTGGTTTTCAATTAGGATTAATGATCGGGTTTGCGCTAGGACCTTCTGCCGGATTGGAGCAACCGGAGCGTTTCGGACCCTTTAATCTTTGGTTTTATATTCAACCAACGTTGGCTTATTATTGGACGAACTTTCTGCTTACGGGTACTATTTTCTTCGCGCTCGTAGTTTTCACGCGTAAGATTTTTGCTGCTTATGTCGGTAGTGTCTTATTTTTTGTTGCCTATCTGCTTGGAAATGCGCTGACGCAGGATTTGGAACAACGGGAGCTTGTGAATATGCTCGACCCTTTCGCGCTTAATACATATGAAAATGTAACCCGTTATTGGACGCCAGTAGAACAGAATGAGCAGGTTGTGAGTATAACCGGGTATCTGTTGTGGAATCGGTTACTTTGGTTGGGCATTGCGCTGGTGATCTTTTTGGTAACGGTATTCCGGTTTGAATTCAGCAAATTTTTTGAAGAACGGACTTCCCGAAAAAAAGCAAAAAAAGAAGAAACGGAGGCATTGCGTCCATCTGCGATTTCGTTGGCAAGCATTGGGAAGGTACAAAAAATGTTTTCCAATAGTCTGTATTTCAAGCAAATGTGGAGTCTGGCGACGCTGGAATTCAAAAACATTATTCGTGACCGTTACTTTCTGGCAATGCTGCTGGGCGGTGTGCTATTCTTATTCCTGGATGGCTGGTTTGGCAATCCTGTTTACGGAACACCTTCGCTGCCAACTACTTATTACATGCTGGAAGCCAAGGACTTTAATTACATTCTTTTTGTATTTATTATATTAATTTTCTATACAGGCGAAGTAGTACATCGAGATAGAAGTGTGCAGTACAATGGCATCGCGGATGCCCTTCCTGTACCCAATTGGATGGTGTATGGCTCGAAATTTCTGGCGCTGGCGGGCATCAGCTTTTTGCTGGTGAATATCGTGATTCTTTGTGGCGTATTTAATCAAACTTTGGCTGGCTATTTCAATTTTGAATTTGATAAATATTTTACAGATTTATACTTGATAGAATTCCCCGAATATTTACAACTGACCATGCTGGCGTTTTTTGTGCATATCATGGTGAACCAGAAATTCCTGGGGCACGTCGTGACCATTGGCATTTGGTTGGCGATGTTTGGCTTCCGTGATCTGGCCTGAATTTGATTACAACCTGGCGTTTTACAGCTATAGTCCAGGCTATCTCATTTCCGATATGAATGGTTTCGGGCATTTTGCAAAACCTTTGTTTTGGTTCAATCTTTACTGGCTGGCATTTGGCGCATTATTGCTCATTATTGGAAACCTGTATTGGAGTCGAGGTTCGGATTCTGGTATCAAGTCTCGTTGGCGCATTGCAAAAAGCAGGCTTAACAGCATTTCTGGGTTAGGCTTGGTCACATCTTTGGCTATCTGGATCGGCGCTGGTGCTTTTATTTACTACAATGTCAGCGTTTTAAATAAATATCAAACGAGCAAGGCACAGACCCAACTTCAAGTGGCTTACGAAAAACAATATAGCCAATATGCACGCATCATTCAACCGAAAGTGACCGATGTCAAACTCGAAGCCGATATTTTTGCAAAAGAGCGACGAACTTTGGCGACCGGCAAGTTTACTATTGTCAATAAATCCGAGGTGCCGATTGATTCTTTGCATCTCAACTTCGGAAGCCCGATTTATCATACCGTGGTGAAAAAATTCACTATTGATGGACAAGAGCCTCAGCGTGTCTGGAACGATGAAGATCAGCGTTACTCCATTTATCGCTTTCCTGGAGGTGCAATGACGCCCGGTGATACTATGCTGATAGAGATGACGCTGGATGCTGGTTATAAGGGATTTACAAATAGTGGTTATAATTCAGGTATAGTAGAAAATGGAACTTTTCTGAATCTCGGCATCTTCCCGAGTTTTGGTTATGATGCTAGTCGAGAAATTACAAGCGATAAAGATCGCAAGAAATACAAATTACCAGAGAAGGACTACAATTCGCCGCCACAAGATGACGCCTGGGGCTTGAGCCATTTACTCTTCAATGACGATGCGGATTACGTGACATTTGAAGCTATTTTGAGTACCGAACCTGATCAAATTGCTATCTCTCCAGGATATTTACAAAATGAATGGGAGAAGGATGGTCGAAAATATTATCATTATAAAATGGATAGCGAAATGGACTTGTTTTTCAATATGAGTTCCGCTCGTTATGCTGTGCACCGCGATGCTTGGACAAATCAAGATGGTAGCAAAGGAAATATCGAAATTTTTCATCATCCAACGCACAAACGCAATGTAGAACGCTTTGCTAAAGCAGTTCGCAATTCCATGGAGTATTTCAATCAATTTTTTACTCCATATCAATATCGACAAATGCGCATTCTGGAATTTCCGCGTTACGCTACCTTCGCCCAATCTTTCCCAAATACCGTGCCTTATGCCGAATCTTTTGGTTGGGTTGGAGATTTCAGCGACCCCGATGATATCGATTATTCCTACACGGTCACCGCGCATGAAGTAGCGCACCAGTGGTGGGGGCATCAGATCACACCAAGTAACACGCGCGGCGCGAATCAGATTTCGGAATCGATGGCAGAGTATTCTTCGCTGATGGTAATGAAAAAAGAGTACGGTGTAGAAGCTATGCAAAAATTCTTGAAATATGAACTCGACCGTTACCTCAGTGGGCGTGCGGACGAAAGCAAGTTTGAAAAAACATTGTTGGACAATGACACCCAGGCTTATGTCTGGTATCGCAAAGGAGGCTTGGTACTATATGCATTACAAGATTATATCGGCGAAGATAGCCTGAATGCTGGTTTCCGACGCTTTCTTGAAAATGCTGCCTTCCGGCAAAAACCGCCCTACGCCAATACCGCTGAGTGGTACAGCTACATTCAAAGCGTGACGCCGGATTCTTTGAAATACTTCCTGGAAGATAATTTTGAAAAAATTGCACTTTACGAAAATAGAGCCAAGAAGGCCAGTGCAACAAAACTATCCGATGGTAAATATGAAGTGACGGTAACGATTGATACAAAAAAAATTTATTATGATGGCTTGGGCAAAACCCTGAATGAAGGTGACCAGCCCAATCTAATCGAAATCGGCATTTTCACCAAAGATGGCAAAAACGATAAAGGTATGACCCGCAAAGTGCCGCTTTATCTGCAAAAACAATGGCTCCAGCCTGGCGAGCATACTTTGAAATTGATAATCGAAGGCGAACCAGTAAAGGCCGGGATTGACCCTTATAATAAGTTAATTGATCGTGTACCAGATGATAATTTGATTAATGTAGATATAAATTAAAATAAAGAAACAGAAGTAGAGGGTAGAGCTTAAATCTTTACTCTCTGCTTCATTTATTATATTAAATTATTTGTTTATAACTTTTGAAAACCAAAATCACCAATTATGACGCTCGATCAAGTAATGAAGGAATTGGAAAGCTTAGGCAGCGAGCAAACCAAAAAAGTACTCTCCCGTCATGGCGCACGCGAGCCTTTCTTTGGTGTAAAAGTGCAGGATTTAAAGGTGCTCCAGAAGAAAATAAAACACAATCACGAATTGGCGCTGGAATTATACAATACGGGTAACTCCGATGCCATGTATTTTGCCGGACTCATCAGCGAGCCCGCCAAAATGAGCAAAGCCGATCTTCAATATTGGGCAGAAAATGCGCCTTGGTATATGATTAGCGAATACACAGTCGCTTGGGTAGCTTCCGAAAGTAAATTTGGATTTGAAATGGCACGCGAGTGGATTCAGTCTGATTTGGAACATATCGCCAGCGCTGGCTGGGCTACCTGGAGCGCTTTGGTTTCTATTAAACCCGATGCAGAGCTTGATGTAAAAGAGTTGAAATCCCTCTTGGATGAAATCGCTGCAAACATTCACCAAGCGCCGAATCGAGTGCGTTACACGATGAATGGATTTGTGATTGGGGCGGGTTCTTATGTGCCAGCTTTGCTAGGAAAAAGTAAAGAAGTGGCTCGGAAAATTGGCAAAGTGAGTGTGCATATGGGCAGCACCGCTTGCAAAGTGCCATCCGCACCGGAATATATCGAAAAAGTGGAAAGCATGAACCGCGTTGGCAAAAAACGCAAAACGGCTTTCTGTTAATCAGTTACGCATAAGAGAATACTTAAATATGTCTTTCTGCGTGATAAGAAGATCGCACTAATGGCCCACTTTCTACGTATTGGAAACCTTTGCTTAATCCAACCTCTTTATACATTGCAAAAGTATCAGGATGCACGAATTCCGCTACTTCCAGGTGCATTTTAGTAGGTTGTAAATATTGCCCGATGGTGAGTACGTCGCAGTCGTGCGCGACAAAGTCATCCATGATTTGGAAAACTTCTTCATGGGTTTCACCCAGTCCAACCATAATGCCAGATTTGGTGCGCTTTCCGTAGGCTTTGATGCGTTTGATTTGCTCCAGGCTGCGCTCGTATTTTGCTTGCGGACGTACTTTACGATAAAGATTTTGTACGGTTTCCATATTGTGTGAAACTACTTCCTGACCCGCGCTAACCATGCGTTCCAGGGCTTCCCAATTCGCTTTTACATCAGGAATAAGTGTTTCGATGGTCGTTTCCGGTGATAATTCTTTTACAGCGCGAATGGTCTGATACCAAATCTCGGCGCCTCGGTCTTTCAGTTCATCCCGATTCACAGAAGTAATAACGGCGTGCTTGACCCCCATCAATTTGATCGCTTCTGCCACGCGGCGCGGCTCATCTTCATCGTATTCATTGGGTCTGCCGGTTTTTACGGCACAAAATGAGCATGAACGCGTGCAAGTATTTCCCAGAATCATAAAGGTAGCAGTGCCTGCGCCCCAGCATTCGCCCATGTTTGGGCAAGAGCCACTCTGACAAATCGTATGCAATTTATATTCGTCCACGAGTGAACGAACTTTTTATACTTTTCCCCGATCGGCAGTTTCACGCGCAACCACTCGGGGCGTTTTTTTCTTGTTTCGGTGGATTCTACAATCGGTAGTTCAAGCATACTATTTTGTTTTGGCGACAAGCCGTAAGAGGCAAGCAACAAGAAAATACAGCCAGTAGGTGTCTTGCAGCTTGATACTTTTCGCTTGTAGCTAAAGAAACATTACCAACGCTTACCGAGTTGCAAATTTAGATAAAGATTGACAAAAATAGGCACGTTTTCTGAGTTATCTACGCGAGGTGATTGCACCATAATGGGTACATCCTTGAAATAAAAATCCACCATCACGCCAGCATCCAAAGCTTTTACAAACTCATCGAAAGCGCCCCAATCGAAGTGAATAGCAAATTTACCATGCGCGCCCGGCAGGAAAGAAATTTCATCCAAACCTTTGGCAAAACCGGATGAGCCATAAATCCGGGAAGTATTGAGGAATAGCTCCGCATTTTCTTCCGAATAGCGTTCGCTGCGTACCAACGGATCGCCGCCGCCGACATCCGGGTATCGAACAATATCTAAATAATAAGGTTTGAGCAAACCTAATGAGCCACCAACAGCATAACTCATGCCAATGGCCAGCCCGCGTCGCTTGGCTTTTTCAGAGAGGTAGCGTTTTTCGCCAAAACCAACACGCAAGGGAATAAACGTATTCTCTTTGCCAAAAATAAAAGCCCTGGCGATGCGATTAGTATAACTGGATCGAGAATCGAAGCCCTGGCGAAATTCCTTTGGGTGTTTCAATTCGCCAAGTTCAATAGTCCAAAAACGAGTCAGATAATACGTTTGCAAACGACCAATATCTACGCCCAAGGAATAACCATTGGTGTGCAATTTAAAATTGACCGAAAATTCTTTGTTATAAACAATTCCTTTATTTTCTTCGTAATAATTCTGACCGGGGGTGAGTGTTTCCTGCCCTGCTGCGGATGTCATCAACAACACGCCTACTGCTATAATAAGTAGAATCTTGCTCATATTAAAACCTTATTATTGCCTATAAAAAACGTTTTACCAAGCTAAATTTAAAAAATAAATAGGATAAATGACAGTTTTGCCAAATTTCTTCATCTTTACCAGCCAATTTTGTCAAATGCACTGCATATTATGCGCCTGATTGTTTACACTCCTGCCATTACTGCTCGCGTCCAATACGCTTGGGAGGTCTTATTGCGCTATGTGCTAAAAATAGATTACGAGCTTGTTTCCAATTTGGATTTCTATCAAAGCGCTGATGCTTGCAAAATCAATTATAGTACGCAACGTCAAAATGAGCAGGAAGTTTTTATTCCGGCCGGAAATTTGCTTTTTGAATCGGGAATAAGACAGCAAACAATTAAAATATTTTCAATAGAAAATTTGCCCGCTTTTTTCCAACAAAACGCTTCAAATGCAGACGTTCCCTTCGATTTACCCGCTTTAGTTTTCTATTTGATTACGCGATATGAAGAATATTTACCATACCAGCAAGATGTACACGGACGATTTCCTGCCTGGGAAAGTCTGGCTTACTGCGAAGGTTTTTTGCAACAACCTTTAGTCAACCAATGGGCTTGTCGCTTGAGAACGATGCTGGAATTGCGCTATCCGCGGATTCAAATGCCTCGACTTACTTATCGCTTTCAGCCGACTTATGATGTGGACATGGCTTGGGCCTATCGATATAAAGGTTGGAAACGTAATGTTTTAGCGGGTTTGAAGGAGTTATTACAAGGTAGATTTGTAGATTTAAAGCAAAGATTGCGAGTATTTTCAGGTGATATAGAAGATCCATTTTTTACTTTTGCCTATCTCGACGAATTGCACCAACGACATCAGCTACAGCCTATTTATTTTTTCTTACTGGGCGATTACAGCGCTTTTGATAAAAATATTCCGCATCAGCGGCCAGCATTGCAGCAATTAATTCAGGAGCTTCATCGCCAGTACCCGGTGGGTATTCATCCTTCTTATCGTTCAGATGGGCAACCCCAGCAAATCCGCCGTGAGGTGCAGCGCCTCAAGGATATTACCAATAATCCTGTAGTACGAAGTCGCCAGCATTTTTTGTTGTTACGCTTTCCGCAAACTTATCGCAACTTACTGGCAGCAGGCATTTCCAGCGATTATACAATGGGATTTGCTGTGGAAACTGGTTTTCGAGCGAGCATTGCGACGGCTTATCCTTGGTATGATCTTGAAAATGAGACAATTACACCTCTGATGGTTTTCCCGTTTCAAGTAATGGATGTGACTTTAAAAAATTATTTACAACTGAGTCCGCAAGCTGCACTTGAGAAAATACAAGGACTCATCGAGGCTACCAAGAATGTTGGGGGTACTTTTTCTACTATTTGGCATAATAGTTCGCTTTCAACTGTCGATGGCTGGCAAGATTGGAAAGAAATGTATGAGAAAATGGTGAAAATAGCACTGAATAATCAGGATTGACGAGATTTTTTCCTAATCTGACTTTTAAAACTTTTGAAATCAGCGGTTTTTTCTATTTTTAGCCACAGAAAAGCAGCAATATCCATGATTTTTAACTTGAGTGAACAGAATTCAATAGCCAACCGCTTCGTGGCGGAGTTGCGGGATGTACAAATCCAAAAAGATCGTATGCGCTTTCGACGCAATATGGAGCGACTGGGCGAAGTGATTGCTTATGAAATCAGCAAACAATTGCGCTATAAAGAAGTTGAGGTGGAAACGCCGCTTGGTATTGCCAAAATCCAGTTGCCCGATCAAAAATTAGTGCTTGCCACCATTCTTCGGGCCGGCCTACCGCTTCATCAGGGTTTGCTCAATTATTTTGATTATGCCGATAATGCCTTTGTTTCCGCTTATCGCAAACACCACAAGGATGGCACTTTTGAGATTCATGTAGAATATGTTTCTTGCCCGAGTATCGAAGACAGCGTTTTGATTGTCATTGATCCAATGTTGGCAACCGGAGCCTCTATGTCATTGGCAGTGAAGGCATTACAAGAATATGGTACGCCTCAAGAAATCCATTTCGCTACCGCGATCGCTTCAAGCTACGGATTGGATCATGTTCGGCGATTGTTTCCTGAATCTTATATTTGGTTGGGCGCTCTGGATGAAGAATTGACGGCTAAATCCTATATCGTTCCTGGCTTGGGCGACGCTGGCGACTTGAGCTATGGCTTGAAATTGCAAGAATAGAAATGGTGATTAGGAGGTGGGGCGAGAAGGCGACGAGGTGACAGGGTCATTGATAGACTTCTCACTTCCGACATCCCACTTCGTACTTCAATTAGTCTTTTTTCTTAAAATCCCCATTTTTCCAGGCTTGGAAAAACTTGCCCCAGGCAATAGGATTGAAAATATTCATAGGTGGCTGTTGCCCAATGTAATAATATTCGCGCGATTGCTGACGAAGATAATAATTGGCGTTCTCGCGGCCATCAGAGGCTACGCCCAAGCTGGCGCGTTCGAGGGTCTCTTTAGCTAAGTTTTCTGTAGCGCGACGCTGCAATTCAGGCGTCACATCCATTGCTAAAAACTCTAATTTGAAATGATCGCGGCTTGGCCAAGGGAATACTACTGTTTCCGGCAGGTTGTAAGCATCCTGGGTCATCAATTGCACCAATGAATAACGATCATCCTCCAAATCCATCGGGATTTTGTATTCTACTGTTTTATAACCAATTGCCGAAAACACAATTACATCACCTTTTTCCACTACAATCGAGAAAAATCCTTTAAAATCAGAATACGTACCGCGCCCTTTATCCTTGACCAAAATATTGGTGAAAGGAACCGGATACAACTGCTCGGTAGAGCCGTCGAGCACCATTCCTGAAAATTGAACAAGATTCTCGTTTTGTTGTGCTTGAGCCCAAGCCACTACAAACAAAAGCAGTACGGTAGAAAAAAAGAGCGATTTGCGCGTCATTTCGATGTCTTTTTGGCGAAAATAAGGTTTTTCGTTTACATTCAATCAACACTCTCCCAATTAAGACTTCGAGATGACCATAAAGGTTCGTTGAACCATATATTTTTAACCTTTTGACAACAAAATCATATCCAAATCAATCAATCAATCATTCAACTACTTATACCTCTTCCCATGCTTGATCACCAAATCCACATCTTGTAATAAATCAATATATCTTAATACATCGCCTTTCACAGCGATAATGTCAGCGTATTTACCTTCGCTTATAGTGCCCACTTCTTTATCCACGCCCATGATGACAGAAGGCCAGTAAGTCGCGGATTTGATTGCCAGTATTGGATCGTAGCCAAATTCGTTCACCCATACATCCAATTCGTGCCAGGTGGATTGACTGTGAAATTTCATCGGAATCCCACTATCCGTGCCGATCAATAGCACAACGCCAGATTCTTTGAGTTGATTGAACTTGCGTTGCAACGTCGGTTTTCGAATCGGTGTCAATTGAAAATAAGGCAAGCGCCCAGGATATTGAATCGATTGTTTGATGTCTTGAATAATAGAATCGGGTAAGCCCAAATGCCAGGAATCATTGTCCAAGGCCTCCGGATTGTCGCGGGTGTATTCGTAATTATATAAACCTTCCACCGTAGGCGTCCAGAAGAGCGGCCCAAGATTCATCTGCGCGGTACGCTCCTTGATCATTTGCAAAATATCTTCCGGGTATTCCGGTGCAGAAGAAAGCCCCGTATGCTCGAAGCAATCCACGCCAGCCTTGAGTCCGCGGCGAATTTCCTCCGGGCGATGCGAGTGCCCAACCACCGTTAGCTTATGCTTATGCGCTTCATCTACAACCGCTATGACTTCCTCCATCGTCATTTGATCCTGATCGATAAGCTTGATGCAATCCACGCCAGCATTGGCGAGCTTGCGTACTTTGGAGCGAGCATCTTCCACCCCTTTTACGCCCCAGCGAAACTGCTCGGTACCAGGATAAGGCTCATGCTGAATAAAAGGGCCGGACATATACATCGTCGGGCCATCGAGCTTGCCACTGTTGATCGCATCGCGCACAGCGATAGATTCTTCAAGCGGGCCACCGAGGTCGCGCGCACTGGTCACGCCCGCCATCAAGAGTTGTTTGGCGGAAGCAGGCATGATGACAGAACCAAATAAAGGCGGATATTTTTTATCCCAGTGGCTATAATCCGCGTGGCCATTGATCATCAAGTGTACGTGCATGTCCCACAATCCCGGCAACACGCTCATTCCTTCGGTGGAAATAATTTCCGCGCCTTTTGGAATATCAATATTTCCAACCTGACCAATCGTTTTGATGCGTTCCCCTTCGATGATAATCACACTGTTTTTCAAGGGCTTACCGCCAAAACCATCGATCATCGTGCCGCCCACCAGGGCTTTGATGTTGGATTGCGCAAAAAAGGAACAACTCCAGAGCAGGAGCAAGCTTGTCCATATCGTTCGTAGCATGAGCTTAAAATATTTGCGGATTAGCAGAAAGGCAGTTAGAGGCAAATTTAATTTTTTGATCGCAAAAACAATCGTTTGGACTGTGTAAAAATGTTACTAATGATATTATAATTTTATAACTTATTGATAATCAGAGCTAATGAAAATTTTATTTTATTAAAAACTAAATAAACGCTATTAAAAATTAAAATAATAGTAATAGAATTAAATCTTAATAAAGAATACAATAACCCAAAATTCTTGAAAACAATCTCCCTCCTTACTTGCATTTCTGATGCGAATAACATAGATTTGTTCAAACCAGCCGTACTATGAAAGCAACCTTTCTGGAGCGCAAGCTGCACACGATCGAATTGTTATCGAAGTTAGAAAATGAAGGACTCCTGTCAATGATCGAGCAATTATTACACAAATCCGCCCTACTCGACGGCTCGGTCTGGTCGAGCGGGATGCCGGAAGAAGAGGAGGACGAATGGGACGATGAGGAAATTTTGATCATACGAGACGGGCTGTACGAAGCCTGATACAATAAAGCAAATGGTCTGGTGACTCGCTGTCATCAGACCATTTTCGCTTCCGCCGGTTGACGTAAAAGTCAGGTTGGCTTTAGGAATATCTCGCTTTTTTAAGCGCTGTCACTTACCTTATAAAATATGCCAAAAATCTTGTTTCTTTGCATTAAAAGCGTCCTACCGTTTAAACGGTAGGACGTTTACCAACAATTGTATTATGTTATTTGATATATTTCTTACTGTTTTTCTGGTATTTCTCAACGGCTTTTTCGTAGCGGCGGAATTTGCAATGGTGAAAGTGCGTGCTTCCCAACTTCATGTAAAAGGCGGCAATAGCCTGAGTACGCGCATTGCGCAAAGTATCGTCGGGCACCTGGACTCCTACCTGGCGGCGACGCAATTGGGCATTACGCTGGCAAGTCTTGGTTTGGGCTGGATTGGCGAAGGGGTCGTATCGCGCATCATTATTGCCATTATGCATGGTTTGGGTTTTGAAATGAGCGAAACACTCGCGCATCAAATCGCTTTACCAACCTCCTTTGCATTGATCACGGTGCTGCATATTGTGTTTGGAGAGTTAGCGCCAAAATCCTTGGCCATTCGCTTCCCGACAAATACCACGCTGTGGGTAGCTGCGCCGATGCGTTTTTTTATGTTGTGTTTCACCTTTATCTGGTTATTAAATGGCTTTGCCAATTTTATTCTAAAATCCATTGGTATTCAACCTGTTCCGCATAGTGAAATTCACTCAGAAGAAGAATTAAAACTCATCATCGCCGAAAGCGCCGAAGGTGGCGCGATTCAATCTTCCGAACGCGAATTAATTCAGAATGTCTTCGATTTTGATGACCGATTGGTGCGGCACGTACTGCGTCCGCGTACGCAAATCGTGGCCTTTGATGTGGATACCACGCTCGAAGAAGCAACCCAAACCGCTTTGCAGGAAGGCTATTCGCGCTATCCGGTTTATCGGGATACGATTGATAATATCCTCGGCATTGTAATGACCAAAGACCTGCTCACCGAGCGCATGGCGAATTCGGAAAAGAAGCTGGAAGACCTGCTGCGTCCGGTCATCTTTGTAAATACAGGTCGGAAAATCATGAATTTGCTGCGACAATTCCAACGCGAACGCTCGCAATTTGCAGTAGTCGTGAATGAATTCGGCGGCATGGTCGGCATCGTCACTTTGGAAGATATTATCGAAGAATTGGTAGGCGAAATCCAGGATGAATACGACCAGGAATTGCCAATTGTTGAGAAAACAGGCGATCAAACCTTCCGCATCTTTGCACAAAACCCGATTGACGAAATCAACGAATTCTTACCCGAACCCTTTTCTACCCAGGGCGATTACCTCACGCTATCCGGCTTGCTACTCACCGTTTCCGACCAAATTCCATTGGAAGGGCAAATCATTCAAGTGGGCAATTACGAGCTGAAAGTGGCAAAAATGTTTCATTCCAGCCCGGAGATCGTAGAAGCAGAATGGAAAGGGGAAAATATTAAGTAGGAGCTTTCATCAGCAATAATTGTTTAAATGTTTTGATATTAATTGGTTTATAAGTAGGATATAAATATAAGATTAATCCAGCGGTCATAGAAAAGAAGAAAGTGAAAATTCCTAAGAAAATAATAATGAAAAAGTGAAACATTATACCCAATATTAATAAGTAAATTCTGTACTTTGAAGGTATTGTTAAACCTAAGAATAGCAATAACTCGAACACTAGGACTCCATAAGTTAATAAAATAATGCCATAGGAATTAACTATTATAGGATACATTAAAGGCTCAACCCATTGAGGCATACGAAAAAAACTATTATATAACCAATAATATAAACCAGTACCATTTGACCACTCTGTCACATTAAATTTACCGACAGCTGCATGAAAATATATAACGGCCATTTGCAGTCGGATAAGCCATACAAAAAAGATCGCTATTAAGTTAATTGGCTGTTTTGCAGCAATTTGAATATGCCAATGGTTTTTTCTACGATCTGTCAAACAAATAGGAATTAATAAAAATGTGAGAATAGAAGCGATTTGGTCGCCTCCATCTATTGCACTAGAAAACGTTATAAAACTGAATGATATCCACCAATGAAATAAGCAAGTTACTTGAGGATAAACACCTGAAATAATACCTATCAAAACAATAATAGCTATGTATTTCATTATTAGCACCTGCTTTATGCCAAACAAAAGAAAAAAATTAAACTTTCCGATAGGAGAAGTAAAAACTGGATTCACAGGTAAATCATCTATCATATTGATAAATATCTCTGTGCCATTAAATAATAAAGTCAGCAGTGTACCTAAAGCAATAAACGATCTGGCTAAGCCTATCACATTGGTATAAGGACTTTGATTTAACACTATTCGTTGTATATAAGCTTCGATCCTATTCATTACTTGCATAAAATTTTTATTCTTACTACTTTACTTGGCATTTTAATTTTATTTATTGATTTACTCCATGCCCAAGGTATTGGTTGTTGAAGTGTAAGGATATATTCTCCACAGAGCAGAGGATGATTTACATGGTTAGTAACAGTGTATGTTGTATCTGGAATGCACCCTATTATCTGCCTTTGATAATTGGATTCACAGTCTATGAAAAACTCATCTCTTAATTCTCTTGCTTTTAATACAGATAACTCTGCGAGTTCTTTAGACGCTTTTCTTGAAAGCCCTGAAAAGTTGCTAATATGAGAATGATAATGAGGTACTTGATGCCACTGTTCCTGTTCTAACTTGTAAAGTTGAGCCTGCGCTTCTCTTGGGTTTCTCGTAAAAAATGCCCAACCCTGGGGGACGAATGTAAAAACTTGTTTTTCTAAATTTATTTTTGCTTTAAATGGATTAAAAGGAGAGACTGTGAATAAAACCAGTGTGAAACTTATTATTGATCCAAACATTAAAACAAAAAACAAGAAAGTATATTTATATTTTAACATTTTTATGCACTTTTAAAATTAGATGCCTTAGACTGATATAACTTATCAAAACCAAGACATCTAACTTTATTTATAGATATTAACCCTATTTCTTTGATTAAGGCAACTGTGCAATCTCATTAATAAAAATCTCGGAGGCCAAAGGATCACCTGGATTTGAAGTCTTTTTTTGAATTCTTGGACTAGCTAGTCCTGGACCCCATAATGCTAATGTGAAATAAGCCGATACAGCTACAGCTATAGCACTTGAAGCTGCTACAACATTATGAACAGCAAGTGCAACTACAACAGCACAGACTAAGGCTAATGAACATGCTCTAGTATCCGTAGTTAACATATTTTCTCTTAATAAACTTTGATATTCATCTCTTTTTGATAACAAGAACTCATCGGTTATTTCGCTTTCTTCCTTAGGATATTCACCACTTCGAATATCCTCTTTTATTTGCTCTATAACAGGAGTTAATTCAGGGAAAACTGTTGAAAAATTATTATAAGCATGATTTCCTGCCCTTCCCATTACTCGTTGGATTGTATTTTGATCCCCACTTAGTATGCCTGCTTTAAATTCATTAAAGAAATTTGGTTCTTGGCTATTTATTAATTCAGTCATTTCAGCAAGTCTCTCCGAAAATTTTTCTCTGTCTGTTTCAGGTAGTTGATTATAGGTAGTATAGCCACCTTGCAATGATGGAATGAGATTAGCAAATTCATTCGATGTGAAGAAAGTACCCAAAAACATCTCTTCGCCTGTGAAGTCTGAAGCGGTGTGCACTCCATTAATTGTTAATATACCTGTACTTGCAGGGAAAAATTCGGCTTCATCAGAAAAAGAACTGGTACAACTTGATAATGGCAATATGCTTATGCATATCAGGAAGACTAAAAACTTAGTAAAAGAATGATTTCGAATAAAAGTAATCATGATAATCAGGTTTTAAATGTGAAAAAATATTATTATCATTAATTCATATTTTATATGATAATATGCTTGTTGAAATCCAATGAAAGAATGCGGATTCCAAGCAAACGATCTTAATTTCTTTCCTGAAGGCATAAACATGCCCTATTCATCAATTACAAATAGGTTGATAATAATGGATATCGATCGGCTTCAACAATCGAATAATTACTTAATTAAAATAGTTTAGTATGGCTTTACTTATTGATCTCTTGAGCTTCTTTGTAGCCATCAATTGCATAGCAAGTGTTGATAACAAAAACACTAGAAAACATGATGTCCCATAGGGTTGTATCATGTTTTTGTAAATTAAGCTCTACATAAGCTAGGGCAATAGAGCCCAGTGTAAAACCTACGCCTAATAATGAACGTTTGCCATTGTAGATATAACCTAAACCCATAAAAAAGAAATTGAGAATCGAGGCAAGCCACGGTTTTTTTCATATTTTTTTTGGATTAGTTTAATTTTATATATCGCAAATATAAAATATTAAAAATCTAAAAATCAAGTAGTTACATGAATGTAACCATGCAAATATGATGTAGATTAGATTGAAATTTGACTTTTAAATCTTCTCTTCTCTTGCACTCCCCAATGATAAGATAGTAGTAATATTTCCTTTAATGACTGCCCCTTCTCTGTGATCTGGTATTCTACTTTTGCTATTTTTCCTGGATGAGAGATTCTAATAATAAGTCCATCATCTTCTAATTCGCGCAATTGTTTGGATAAAATACGCTTGCTAATTTTTTTTATATCTTCCTTTGTCCCTTCTGACACTAGCCGTTTAATCTCACCAAAGCGCAAGATTTCATGTTCTAATAAGTGCCATAGTATCATACTTTTCCAACGGCCTCCTATTATATTTAAGGTAAGCTCAACAACGCAAACAATATCTCTCCTTTTAGGTCTTGCCATAATTAAAAGTTTTAAAACAGTGAGTGAATTTGAATTTTTATACGCAACAGAATTTTTCAAAAATAAGTGGCGAGTTCTTTGGTACTTTGTCTGGAGTTGCTAAATAGTGAACCCCATAAAAAAAAGCAGGAACAGACAAAAGGGAAGCATAAATTTAAAAAATACACAACTATGCAGTTCATTCCAGCCCGGAGATCGTAGAAGCAGAGTGGCAGGGAGAAAATAAAAACAAATAGCCATTTAATCTTTTTGAAAAGGATCTGATAGAACACGAGTCTTCACGGATGGGACAGATTTTCACGGATTATACTTTTAAGTTATTTGTGCAAACCCGTTGCATCAGTGGAATCTGCGTTCTATCCAAAAGATTCAGAAATCGTGCATTTTATATTAAATGACCCATCTGTAATACCAAAATAGGCTATTTTTGTTTTAAAAACGTCATTTTTTGTATTAAATGCGCCGATTTTTGTTTTCAATACGTGGATTGTAATATTTAACTCGTCGAACTTTGTATTAAATCCTGCGAATTTTGTTTTCAATACGGCGATTAGAACGTTATAGGAGGGTATTTTAAAACAAAATCTTACGGTTTGAACGTTAAAATAGGGTATTATAGCGTTCGATTACCCTGCTTAGGTACTACAGCATTCAAATCGCCTGCTATAAGGCTCTATGACCCTCCTACAACAGTAAAATAGGGTGCTATAATATTAAATGACCCTCCTGTGGTGTCAAAAACGCCTGATGTAGCATTCGATTTGGCTATTTTACGGATGGAGATGGCAATTTTTAGAATAATGGTGGCACCCTGTCGAAAAAGGATAAGGCGATTTTGGATGGTTGTGTATATTAGCGTAAGAATGTAATAATGGGGGTACAGATGTTGGCATTAATTAAATAAAAAGAATGTTTCAGAAACTAAAGGCGTAAAAAAAAATGTTTAAAATGGATGTAAAAATGATGCAATATGGAATTGATTGATCAGCATCGAGCAGAATTGAACGAAGCCTGTGCCAGCCATCAGGTAGATGAATTGTATGTTTTTGGTTCTATTTTAACGGATAGCTTCAGCTCCACCAGTGATATTGATTTTATTGTCTCCATCTCCTCCTCCGATCCAATTGAATATGCAGAGCATTATTTTGATTTAAAATTTGAATTGGAAAGCATTTTTAATAGAAAGATTGATTTATTGGAACAAAAAGCTATTCGGAATAAGGCATTTGAACATTTGTTGAATCAGAAAAAAAGGCTGGTTTATGCAAGAAGAAATCAAGGTGTGGCTGGAGGATATTGAAAAAGCGATTGCGGAAATTGAAACCTTTCTTCCCAATCCTCGAAATTTTTTTGAATTTGAAAAGGATTTAAAAACGATACGAGCGGTTCAGAGAAATATCGAAATCATTGGGGAAGCGATGAGTAGAATTTTAAAAATAGAGCCTAATATTTTGATCAGTGATTCAAGAAAGATAGTGGATACGCGCAATCGAATCGTTCATGGATATGACAGTGTTTCAGACGATGTGATTTGGTTGATAGCAACAAAATACTTGCCTATTTTGGATAAAGAAATCAAAACATTAAAAAGTCAAGCTGATGAGGATGTGGTATAGTTGAGTTGCCACCCCAACACTTTCCACCTTTTCTCATTTTCCCTTTCTGGTTTTCAAGCAGAATCCTTACCTTTGCCCATCTTTTTTTTAAGGGTGTTTTGGTGTTATAGTGTTTTAGTGGGGTGGTACTATAAAACCATAACACTATAACACCAACGACTATAACACCAAAACACTATAACACCAAAATACAATCGCACCACAACACCATTCAGCATGGCTTCCAAAAAAATACATTCGGCGCTAGTTTCGGTCTTTTCCAAAGATGGCTTGGAGCCGATCATCCAAAAACTGCACGAACTCGGCGTTACCATTTATTCTACCGGCGGTACGCAGGCGTATATTCAAAAATTAGGCGTGCCGGTTGTGTCGGTCGAAGATTTGACTTCTTATCCTTCTATTCTCGATGGGCGCGTGAAAACCTTGCATCCAAAGGTGTTTGGCGGCATTCTGGCGCGGCGAGAGGAAGGGCATCAGGAGCAATTGAAAAAATATGAAATCCCGGAGATTGATTTGGTGATCGTAGATTTGTATCCTTTTGAACAAACGGTAGCGGAGACCGACGACGAGGCGGAGATCATTGAAAAGATTGATATCGGCGGGGTTTCCCTGATTCGGGCAGCAGCCAAGAATTTTGAAGATGTGGTGGTGATTCCTTCCAAAGAAGAATACCCGATTTTGCTGAAATTATTAGAAGAAAAGCAAGGCTCTACGAGCTTGAATGATCGACATGAGTTGGCGCGTCGGGCCTTTAAAGTATCTTCCAATTATGATATTGCAATTTTTAATTATTTCAATGAAGGCACAGCGGATGTAGCGTTCAAATACAGCATTCACCGCTCTGATATTTTGCGTTATGGCGAGAATCCTCACCAAAACGGCGTTTTCTTTGGCGATTTTGATAAAATATTTGACAAACTTGGCGGCAAGGCCATTTCCTATAATAACCTTGTAGATATTGACGCGGCGGTGCAATTGATGCGCGAATTCCGCGAAGCAGCGCCTACTTTTGCCATTCTGAAACATACCAATGCTTGTGGCGTGGCAACTCGGCCAACTTTGCTGGAAGCTTGGAAAGCTGCGCTGGAATGCGATAACACATCTGCGTTTGGCGGTATTTTTGTTTGCAATCGCCCGGTGGACTTAGCAACGGCAAAGGAAATTGATCAATTGTTTTACGAGGTATTGATAGCGCCGGATTTCAAGGAAGATGCGCTAGAATTGCTTTCCGCAAAAAAGAATCGCATTTTATTGAAAATCAAAGACTTTTTCGTACGTTCGCGCAGTTTTCGAAGTTTGCTAAATGGCGTGGTAGAGCAAGACACGGATTTAAAAATCGAGACGGCAGCAGATTTGCAACAGGTGACGAAAACAGCGCCTACGATGCAAGAAATCAGCGATTTACTATTTGCCAATATTTGCGTAAAACACCTGAAATCCAATGCAATAACCTTGGTGAAAAATCATCAACTGATTGGCATGGGTTGCGGACAGCCCTCGCGGGTGGATGCACTTCGTCAGGCGATTGCCAAAGCAAATGCGTTCGGTTTCGATCCGAATGGTGCGGTAATGGCTTCGGCTGCGTTTTTTCCGTTCCCGGATTGTGTGGAAATTGCTGATAATGCGGGGATTACGGCGGTGTCGCAGCCCGGCGGTTCAGTGAAAGATCAGGATAGCATTGATTATTGCGATGCGCACGATATGGCAATGGTGATGACTGGGATTAGACATTTTCGGCATTAAATTTTGTATAGTGATATTGCGATTTTGTGATGTCGTGAGGGCGCAAAATCACCACATCACCACATCACCACATCCACCACATGAATCTGACAATTGACATAGGAAACACACGCATCAAATTGGGGATGTTTGAAAAAGAACGGCTGCTGGAAAAATGGATATGGGAAGACTGGTCGGTGGAAGAATTATTTTCTTTGGCAACCAACCAAAAAGTAAAAAACGTCATCTTATGTAATGTGGGGAAAACCGTTCCTGAAAAAATAACAAAGGTTTTAATTAATAACTTTTTTTATATCGAACTGAATTCGCATACGCCCTTACCTATCCAAAACACTTACAGAACACCGGAAACCTTAGGAAAAGATCGATTGGCAGCAGTGGTAGGCGCTTATAGTATGTTTCCTAATCAAAATTGCTTGGTCATCGACGCGGGTACTTGCATTACGTATGAATTTTTGAGCGCAGATGGCGTGTACCTCGGGGGAAATATCGCTCCGGGATTGGAAATGCGCTTGAAAGCAATGCACCATTTTACCGCCAAATTACCTTTGGTGGAAATGGGAGAAATCGAAAACGTGATTGGTTTTGATACAAAATCAGCAATGAGAAACGGCGCGCAATTAGGCGCAGCGCTTGAAATTCAAGGATTTATCGATTGGTGTGGAAGCGAATGGGGAAGTATTAACGTTATTTTAACCGGCGGAGACGCCGATTTTTTGGTAAAAAATTTGAAAAGCCAGATATTTGTGAATCCAAATTTAGTCCTACAGGGTCTGAATAAAATTTTAAACTATAATGTGGAGCTTTAGGAGAAGGATTTTTGTATTGATCATGATGTGCGGTTTTGCTGGAATCTTGCAGGCCCAGACGGCTAGTCAGGATATACGCCCCAAAGGCAATTCTCCTTATTCCCGCTTTGGTTTAGGCGATTTTGTCAATCAATACTACGCGGCGGCAGCAGGAATGGGTGGCCTCACAGCCGGATTTCAAGACCCTTATAATCTGAACACACAGAATCCCGCCTCGCTGGCTTCGCTACAATCGACAGCTTTTGAGATTGGTTTTTTTGCAAAATATGCGGATTTGCAGGGGCGCAATGGTGCTTCCGATCAAGTCTGGAGCGGTAATTTGAATTATTTAGCTTTGGGTTTCCCATTGATTAATCCGATCAGCAAAGTGCTCGATAAGCGTACATCTCCCTGGAATTATGGTATGAGTCTTTCTTTACAACCTTATAATACAGTGGCTTATGATATTCGGGCTGATGTAAATTATGGGGAAAATATTGAAGTAACTACTAATATATTCAAAGGCAATGGCGGTACGTATCGCTTTTTGTGGGGTAATGGACTGAAATACAAGAATTTATCCCTGGGCGTTTCGCTGGGTTATCTTTTTGGAAAAATGTCGAATAGCCGTCGGGTAGAATTTGACAGCTTAGAATTGGCTTATGGCACTGAATTCCTGGATGAAATCAGCGTGGGAGGCTTTTTGTGGAATGCCGGGCTTCAATATACCTTTGAATTTGGAGAAAAAGATCGCAACCAATTCTATACCAAGAGATTAACGCTGGGTGCTTATGGCAATAGCGCCTCAGAATTTAATACGAATAGCAGCCGATTATATACACGTACTAATTTTTTCACTTCCACGGATACGCTTCTTTATGAAGTAGGTGCGAAAGAAAAAGGAACTTTGCCATCGCAACTGACAGCGGGGCTTGTTTATGAACAACTTAATAAATTTAAGATTGGTGCAGAGTACAGCACAGGCAAGTGGAGCGATTATGAAAACGAGTCAAAGCCTGAAACCCTTGCGGATGCGAGTCGCTTGGCTTTTGGCGTGGAATATATCCCGGAATATAATTCTTATGATAATTATTTCAAGCGGATGCGCTATCGGGCAGGATTTATTTATGCGAAAGATCCTCGCGTGATTAATGATGAACAAATCGAGGAATATACTATTACATTAGGTGCTGGTTTTCCGATTATTATGCCTCGGCAGCAGATTTCCTTTATCAATTTTAGTGTAGAAGCAGGGCAATTCGGTATTTCCGACTCGATCAAAGAAAATTTTATCCGTATGACCTTGGGATTTACTTTAAACGATAATACATGGTTCTTTAAACGTAAATTTAATTAAGTATGAAAGTCTTGTTCCGTATTTTTATAGCAACAATGCTAAGTGGTTCGCTGATAGCAGCGGCAAATGCCCAGTGTGGCACTTGGAATAATTTGCCCAATAAAGAAGACCTGGAAGGGGCGCATTCCATCTATCGTCAATACATGAAAGACAAGCAGGTAGCTGATATTGAACAGCTCGACGCGGAAAACTTCAAAATTGCATTCGACAACTGGAAAAAGGTATATGATGCTGCTCCTGCCGCCGACGGTCAAAGGGCTACGCACTATGCCGATGGTCGTACATTTTACATGGCAATGCACAATAAGTCCAACGATGCTGCCAAGAAAAAGGAGTATGCCGATATGATCTTGCGTTTATATGACGAACAAATGCAATGTTATAAAAACGAAGCATTTTTATTAGGCCGCAAAGCTTATGATATGTTTTATTACCTGCCGAGCTATGGCGTGAAGAAAGAAAGTTACGAAGCTTTCAAAAAAGCTATTGAAAAAGGTGGTAATTCTTCTGAATATATTGTTCTTGACCCTACGGGGCAATTGATGACTTACTTGTTTCAGCAGAAGCAAATTACAAAGGAAGAAGTGGAAATGATGACCGAGAAACTCACGGCCATCGCTGAGCACAATGAAAAAAATAACAAACAATACGGCGCTTATTATCGACAAGGCCTGGATGCTATGGAAAATAGCCTTGACCCTATTGCCGACCAAGTGTTTGATTGTGAATACTTTAAGAAAAAATTATTACCTTCTTTCAAAGAGAATCCTGATGACATCGAAGTGGTGAAATATGTTTATACCAAGCTCCGTACTCAGGGATGTGACTCTACCGACACGGAGATGGCGGGCTTGCGCTTACAATACGAAAATTTGGCAAAATCCATTAACGACAGTTTAGAGATCGTATTGCGTCAAACCAACCCAGGCTATTACGCATCCATTTTGCAGCAAGAAGGTAAATACAGTGAAGCTATTGAGAAATATAAAGAAGCTATTGAAAAGGAAACCGACAACGATAAAAAAGCGCAGTTCTATTATTCAATTGCTAATATTCAAACTTGGCAGCTCGATCAGTATAGCTCAGCTCGTGAAAATGCACGCAAAGCTGCTAGTTTGAAGTCGGGTTGGGGCAAACCTTATATCCTGATCGGTGATATGTATGCGCGTACCAGCCGCAACTGTGGCGATGACTGGAATACCCGCCTGGCAATCCTTGCAGCTATTGAAAAATATGCTTATGCAAAATCCATTGACAGTGAGGTAACAAGCGACGCCAATGACCGAATTGGAAGATACGTCGATGCCAAACCGGCGCGAGAAGAAGGCTTTATGCGTAAGGTTAATCCCGGCGATTCTGTTACGGTAGGCTGCTGGATCGGCGAAACGGTTCGGATAAGCTTCAAAAATTAAGAATGAATGATTGTTGATTGTTTTTGTGAATAAACAATTGACAATCTGTAATTTTGTGAAGCCCATCGCTATCAGCAAAGAAGCTTCGTTCCGAAACCTGGGGCGAAGCTTCTTTGATTTTATGAACAAATTATAATAATAACTTTTTTACTAAAAATTATAAAGTTATGAATGCCAGGATATTATTGTGCTTTTTTGCCATCATGGCGCTTATCATAAGTTGTACCCCAAAAGTAGCGCCGCCTTCTGCTGAAACACAGCCGACTACTCAAAAACCACCGACCCCAATTGAAGAAGGACTAAGCACTTGCCCAAAATTCTCGGACGCCCCATATCCTGATCAAACCCTGGAGGATTATGTCTTATACCGAGATTTTTTAAAAGCGAATGATTGGGCGACCGCCTTTTCTTATTGGAAAAAAGTATTTGCCGTTGCGCCGGCTGCCGATGGCAAGCGCAGTACGGTATTCGACGATGGCATTCGTTTTTATGAGCATTTTATGACCCAAACCCAGGATTCCAACTTAGTCAACCGCTATATTGACACGGTTTTTATATTTTATGATGAAATGGAACGTTGTTATCCGGAAGGGATGTTCGCTTCTTCGCGCAAAGCATTTGATTTATATTATAAATATCCTAACCGTGCTTCCAAATTTGAAGTATATAATCTTTTCAAGAAAACGGTGGATAAAGAAGGCGTGAAAACCGCTGATTTTATTCTCAATCCTTTCACGGCGCTGCTTGTAGATTTATATTTTGAAAATCAAATCGGGATGCCCGAAGCCCAAAAATACCAACAAATCGTGCGCGATGCTTTAGCAAATGGGCTTGCCAAATGCAAGGATAAGGAATGTGAGCGTTGGCGGATTGTAGAGCAATATGTCCCTTCGCGCCTGGAGGCATTTGAAACGGTACGCGGATTTTATGATTGTAATTATTATAAAACTAAATATTATCAGGATTTTCTTGATAATCCTGCGGATTGTGATGTAATAAGAGATGTTTATACTTGGTTGCGTTGGGGCGGCTGTGCTGAAGGTGACCCTGAATTTACAGCATTAGTGAACGCTGCTAATGAGAATTGTAGAGTAGAATCAACCGGCCCGTCAACCGTTGCTAATAATTGTTTGCAAAATAATGATTATAACTGCGCTATTGAAAACTTTCTCAAGGCTGCAAGTGAAGAAAAAGATGCTGTAAAGAAAGGTAAATATTTATTACTCGTTTCTAAAATATATTATGCGCATTTGAAAAATTTCGCGCGCGCTCGTCAATATGCTTTGCAAGCTGCTGAAGCCAATCCCAACTGGGGTGAGCCTTTCATTTTGATTGGGCGTTTGTATGCATCGAGTGGGCCTTTGTGCGGACCCGGCCGGGGCTGGGATAGTCAGATTGTCGTTTGGCCGGCTATTGATATGTGGAACAGAGCTAAACGTGTGGATGCCAGCGCTGCCGCCGAAGCCAATAAATGGATCGGACGCTATTCTCAGTATATGCCAACGGTGGAGGATATTTTCCAAAGAAGCTTGAAAGAGGGCGATTCTTTCTTTGTGGGCTGTTGGATTCAGGAAAGCACGACGATCCGCGCCGCGAAATAAATGTAATAATGTGGCGCATTTATAAATGTGCCACATTATTATAATATAATGAATAATTTAAGTAATAATTACTTTATTATTTAATTACTTTATTATTTAATTACTTTGTAACATTGCTACCTTTAAACCTTCCAAATACGCGCCTTCCCCAGAACAATACCTGGAAACCATAAATGCCTAGCCAGAACAATAATACTGCAAAAGACAAAGCCCCCAACGCTGCGTAGGGCTTTACCGTGCGTAGATTGATGTCTAAAAATTCATAACAAATAAAGTCAACTACTACAAAAACGGTATGCACGCAAAATAAAATAAACAGAATTCTGATTAAAATTCGCAAATAAAGAATCTTTCTCAATTCGCTGCGGTTATTCACTTCTTTTCTTTTTTGAACGATGTATCTTCGAGAGAAATACATATACGAAAAAAACGTAATTAAATAAAGTAATTGCTCAAAAGCACCAAAAAATGGGTTGTAAAAATTGCGCTCTAGGGGCGTCGTATAGTTCGCAGCAGTGGCAAGTACCCAGGCAAAAAAAAGAAATTGCCCGACAGGCAGGATAAAATGTTTTACATCCGACCAAATAAAATGATATTTTGGATATAAATTAAGTTTTACATAATAAAATAGTAATGTTGGAAAGGCCAATGAATAATAAAAAGGTAAATAACTTAATATTGGAAATCGCTCCAACCAACCGCTGATGAGAAAAACATTGTGAAGCAGCGTCAATCCAAAAGTGATGAGCAACCAGCCGAAGAAGGCATTTGAGCGCTTTTCGCTGGAGCGCTTGAAAAAAACAGAAATCCAATGCCAAGCGCTTGTAATACACCGACGCCCAATACGAATATCAGTAAATAGTAAAGAATTTGATTAATATTCACCCATTTGGTCATTCTTGCAAACGGATGTTCGTTTGCTGATTTCTTCCCAAATATAGCAAAAACCTAATAGTCTTTTTGTGTTGAATTTTGATTTCTATGCAAAAAATCAGGCGAACTTACCTTTGTAAGCCGCCTGACTAGGGGTATTGTACACTATTTAACGCTTGCTAAACTGGGGATTTTCGCTCTGCACGAGTTCATTTTCACAAGTAAATCATTTATTGCGTACCAACAGTGGCGGTACTAGCATTCCCGGCCACTGCGGTCGCTGCCTTAGTAGTGTTGTCTGTGTTTATATCTTCTTGCTTCGCTTGTCCCCAACGAACGTTGGCACAATTGAGCGCATCTTTTACTTCTTCAGACGGTTCTGGGAATTTGGCAGCAAACAACGGTTCGTAATCTTTATCTTTTTGCAATTTTTGTAAAAACAAGGCATAAATCGGCAAAGCCATATTCGCACCCTGACCCAAACTCAAATCGCGGAAACGCACTGCCGGAGACTCGCCGCCAACCCAAGTACCTGACACCAACGTAGGCGTATAGCCGACGAACCAACCATCAGAGTGGTTTTGGCTTGTTCCTGTTTTACCTGCAATTTCATTGGTGAATTTGTAGCGATAACGCAGACGGCGTCCAGTACCATTGTTCACAGCCGACTGAAGCATTTTTGTCATCATATCCGCTTGATCTACTGTCAAAGGTCGTTTCCATTCGCTGGTATCGATCCAGTTTTGATAAACCACGCGGCCTCTGTTGGTCTCAATGCGGCGGATGTAGCGCAATTCTGGTCTTTGACCACGATTAGCAAAAGTGCTATACATGGTTACCATATCGAGTAAGGAAGCCTCGTGGGCACCCAATGCAATGGCAGGTACGCCCGGCACATCGTCGCTGATACCAAGGTCTTCAGCCATCTGTGCCACATTGATGGAGCCGGAACGAACCGCCATGTTCACCGAAATGGTGTTGATCGAGTTGATCAGCGCTCCTTCCATCGAGTAAGAGCCACCATATTTATTATCCGCATTTTTCGGTGTCCAATATTGATATTGAGGATAAGTGCGTAAAACATTACTAGTATAACTACAAGGCGCGATACCTCGCTGAATCGCTGTGGCATATACCACGGGCTTGAATGTAGAACCCACTTGACGACGCGATTTGACGTGATCGTATTTGAAATACTTATGATCTATGCCACCTACCCAAGCTTTCACTGCACCTGTCTGCGGCTCGACCGCCAGAAATCCGGCATTTAACAAAGACAAATAATATTTAATAGAATCCAACGGACTCATCATCATTTTCTTCTCGCGTCTTTCCCAATCAAAAATGCGCATTTCAAGCGGTTCATTCATTACAGAATCAATCTGTTGTGCTGTAAAACCCTCGGCTTTCATTCGGCGATAGCGCGGCGATTGATGGATCGCCAAAATCAAAGTAGTGTCGCTTTCCCAGGCTGGCGCACCGTTGAGGTGCTTGTAAAAAATCTTTTTGTAATTGCTTCATGTGTTCTTGCATCGCTTGCTCGGCGTAGCGCTGCATTTTTGGGTCAATCGTCGTATAAATTTTCAAACCGTCGGTGTAAATATTATAAGCCATGCCATTCGGCTTGCGGTAGTCTTCCAGAATTTTCTTTAATTCCAGGCGCAAATGTTCGCGGAAATGCGTAGCCACGCCTTCGTTGTGGTTCAATGGGCTGTATCGTAGATTTAAAGGCAATTTTTGCAGAGAATCCGTTTCAGTTTCACTCAAGTAGCCATATTTTTGCATTTGTCCCAGCACCAAATTTCGGCGCTCCAAGGATTTTTCGGGATTGGCAACAGGACTATACGTCGTCGTAGCTTTTAGCATTGCTACCAATACTGCCGCTTGCTCAGCATTCAAACTATCCGGCGTCACACCAAAAAAGCGTTGCGAAGCTACTTTGATACCGTAGGTATTTTCGCTGAAAGGCACCGTATTGAGGTACATTTCCAGAATTTCTTCTTTACTGTATAGATTTTCCAGTCGTATAGCGATGAAAACCTCTTTTAACTTGTTGATAACCAGAGAATATTCGCCATAATCCCGGCGAGGGTAGAGGTTTTTGGACAATTGCTGTGTAATCGTACTGCCGCCACCGGCGGATTCATCTTTTTTCAGGATCGTTTTGTAAGCTACACGCGCCCAGGCACGCAAGTCCACGCCATTATGATGGAAATAGCGGGCATCTTCGGTTGCCACCAAGGCATTCACAAAATGCGGTGAGATATTCTTGTAAGGTACATTGCTGCGATGTTCAAAGAAATAACGCCCCAGCAAAGTGCCATCTTCAGCCAAAACATCTGCGGCTAAAGGATTGGAAATTTGTTCCAAATCGGCCTTGCTGGGCAATGGGCCAAAAGCGCCGTAACGAATACTCATCAGGAAACCCGTGACTGCTATCGCACCGACCAGTGTAACCAAGCCAAGCGCTTTCAGCAACCAAAGTACGAAAGGATACTTGCGGAGGAATGCTCCCCAGCGTTTTCTCATAGTATGTAGCGCGTGCTGTATAGCATACAGCCCTTGCAACACCCGCTTTACATCGAGGGTGGCGATCAAGTTGTTCATGGGAATAGAAATTTTCTTATTTATTTCTACTCATTTTGACTAAAAAAGATTCCAAAAGTCACACCCTTAACTAAAAATTAATGAAAGATTTTTTAATGGCAAATAATGAATATTTCGGAAAGATATTTGGAATAAGCCTCTGAGGGAATATTTATAATTTGAAATAAAGATTATTTGTAATAAGTAAAAAATTCTGTACGCTATTTTTTAACATCAAATTAACCGTGAGACTTTCGTATCGGCAGTTAATTTTAAATCGCTACCCAAATTCAATAAATTTAATCCCGGCTTTTTGCCAATTTCGATACTGCCAAAATCTGCCTCGAAGCCCAATGCCTGTGCGCCATTCAGCGTAGCCCAGCGAAGCATCGTTTCAAAAGGCACATAAGATTGGAATCGAGCGATCGTTTTCATTTCTTCCAGCACCGAAAGCTGCCAATTGGAAGTGAGGCTATCCGTGCCGATGGTCAGGCGGGCATTATTATCTATAAAATGCTTGTAAAATGGCATCCGATTTTCAATATACAAATTGGCATTGGCGCAGGTAGCCCAATAAATACGGTCGCTCCAGGCTTGTGCTGCCTGAATATCGACGGGAGGCGTCATGGTATTATGGACAAATAAATTCCGGTTTTTCGGATTTAAATATTGCAAAGCATAATAAATCGAATTCTTGCCAGTGGGTTGAAAATGCTCAATCGGAAAGCCGAAGGATTTATAAAATTCTAAAAAATCGCCTGTTTTGTTCTGGAAAAAAGCGTCCTCGTGCGCGGTCTCCTGGTTGTGAATGCTGATCGTTGCTTCATCTTCGTTCACTTCTCGGATGCGCTGGAACAATCCTGGCGTCACTGTATAAGGCGAGTGCGGTACACAACTCTTGCGGTTGCCATGAGCAGTGCTTTGACCATCATATACCGCTTTATAATCATTAAAACTCTTCTCCGTCCAGCTATCCTGGAAGAAATCGAACATTTCCACGAAAGTGTAATAGCGAATTTTGCTCTTGTCTTTCTGCCCGGCAGTGTCCAATTTATTAGAAATATCGCCGACCGCCACGATGCCGCCATCGTACATTTCCTGATCGGCTTTGGCGATAGCATCCAGGATTTCCTCCATCGAAATATCTCGGAAATTGACCACCGTTTTCAAAAATGGCAACAAGCCCGTGCCCGTATCTGCCTTGCCTTTCATGTGCGATAATTCCAAATGGCAATGCGTATTTACAAAACCCGGCACAATGACACCCTTGCGAATATCAACGCTCGAAGGATCGTGATTGGCTCGGCTATCAATCTGTAAAATTTTTCCTTCATCATCTGTGACAACTACGCCATTTGTAATTGGCTCACTTACAACAGTAAATACGATGTCGGCGCTAAACTTCTTCATTCCAAATGATTTTTGGCGAAAATAGAGAATTGATAGGCAATGTTCAAAGGTTTTGTAGAAGAATCCTTTTGAGTAAAATTCATATATTAATAATTTTTATTATATTTAATTTTGGAGAAGAATCGTGAATCATTTAGTAATGTTAAATGGGAATTAATAAAAAATTTATTCAATCGATTGTTTTTTCAAATGAATTCCTAATTTTAAAGCAGGTTTCAAGAAAAACGAAATTACGTGAAAGACGAAAAAAAACTAAGAAGCCAGGATTGGTTTGGCCTCTCCGGCAAAATGGGATTTGTGCATCGCTCCTGGATCAAGAATCAAGGCTATCCCGACGATCATTTTCAAGGGCGGCCGGTGATTGGCATTTGCAATACCTGGTCAGAATTGACCCCTTGCAACGGGCATTTGCGCGATTTTGCTGCATTTGTAAAAAAAGGCGTACTGGAAGCTGGCGGATTCCCATTAGAATTTCCTGTAATGTCTTTGGGTGAAACCATTATGCGGCCTACCACCATGCTCTTTCGCAATCTCGCAAGCATGGATGTGGAAGAATCAATCCGAGCCAATCCTCTGGACGGAATCGTGCTATTGACAGGCTGCGATAAAACGACGCCATCTACGGTGATGGGCGCTTGTAGCGTGGATTTGCCGACCATTGTTGTGCCCGGTGGCCCTATGCTCAACGGGCGATTCAGAGGCGAGCAAATCGGCTCCGGTTCTTATACTTGGCTGATCAAAGAACAACAGAAAAAAGGCATTCTGAGTGATGCGGATATTCTGGAAGCAGAAGCTTGCGCGGCGCGTAGCAACGGGCATTGCAATACAATGGGCACAGCCTCTACGATGGCAACGATGGTGGAGGCTTTGGGGCTTACGCTGCCTGGGATGTCAGCAATTCCGGCGGTGGACACCAGAAAAAGTATTGGCGCAGCTTTCTGGCAGAAGGATTGTGGAAATGGTGCGCGAAGACCTCAAATTGTCCCAAATCCTTACTCGACAAGCTTTTGAGAATGCGATTGTGGTAAATGCGGCGGTCGGCGGCTCCACAAATTTGATTATTCATTTACTCGCCATTGCAGGCAGAATCGGCGTGGATTTAACATTGGAAGATTTCGATACGATCGGCAGTAAAGTTCCTTTGTTGGTGAATCTTAAACCTTCGGGTACTTATTTAATGGAAGATTATTATTATGCTGGCGGTTTGCCGGTTGTGCTTAAAGAATTGAGTGGTTTATTACATCAAAATGTAATAACAGTAAATGGAAAATCGCTTGGTGATAATAATGCTAACGCAGAATGTTATAATAATGAAGTAATTACGCCTATCGAAGCACCTTTGAAAAAAGAAGCGGGAATCGCTGTACTGAAAGGAAATCTTTGCGAAAATGGCGCGGTAATTAAGCCTTCAGCCGCAACACCCGAATTGATGCAACACCGCGGTCGGGCGGTCGTTTTTGAAAGCATAGAAGATTATCATGAACGGATTGATAATCCTGATTTGGATATTGATGCTTCCTGTGTTATTGTGCTGAAAGGCGTTGGGCCAAAGGGTTATCCCGGAATGCCGGAGGTAGGGAATGTGGATTTGCCAGAAAAATTGATCCTTCAAGGTGTGAAAGATATGGTGCGCATTTCCGACGGACGCATGAGCGGCACGGCTTACGGCACGGTGGTGCTGCACGTCTCACCAGAATCCTCGATTGGCGGTACGCTGGCGCTGGTTCAAAATGGCGATATGATTGAATTGGATGTGCCTAATCGCACTTTACATTTGGATATCACAGAAGCAGAATTAAATAAAAGAAAAGCAGCCTGGATAGCGCCCGAACCCTTAGCTGACAGGGGTTACGTGCGGCTTTACTTAGATCATGTGCAGCAAGCAGATTTGGGTGCTGATCTCGATATTTTAGTTGGGAAATCCGGCGCAGAAGTAACCAGGGATTTACATTAAACGAGATATGGCGCATTTTAAAAATGTGCCATATCTATTAGATATTTAACACCTATTACATCAAAATGATAATTCTTTACTTACTCCTCAGTATTGTCTTGATTATCCTGCTCACGGTGCGCCTGAAAGTGCAAAAATTTAAAAAAATTAATTTTAAAAAAAAAACCAAAAAAAAAAAAATATCCGTTTATCGCATTATTTTTAGTTGCTATATTATATGGATTTTGCGCAGGGATGCCATTTAAAGATATTATTACATCCATTAATACGGGTTTTGGTGATACCCTGGGAAAAATAGGCTTGATCATTGTGCTGGGCGTTATTATTGGTGCGTTTTTGGAGAACTCAGGCGGCGCTTATGCTTTGGCGGAAAAAGTGCTGCGATTGACAGGCAAAAAGCGCGTGCCTACTGCGATGGGCATTATCGGTTATATCGTGTCCATTCCCGTTTTTGCAGATAGCGGCTTTATCTTGCTTTCTGCACTAAATAAAGAGCCTTTCCAAAAAGGCTGGCTATTCACTTGGCAAGTGCCGCGATTGCATTGGCTTTGGGCTTGATTGCTTCGCATACGATGGTGCCGCCGACGCCCGGCCCGATTGCTGCTGCGGGGATTTTGGGCGCTGATCTTGGATTGGTGTTGGCGATAGGCATTCCAATAAGTGCTTTAGCATTGATACCTGGCTTAATTTTTGTAAATAAATATGCCAGCAAAACTTATATTGATCCAAATCCTGATATGAATGAATTGGAGATCAATCAACGCTTACAGAATGCTCCCGGCGCGTTCAAGTCGTCGCTTCCTATCATTATACCTATTATTTTGATTGTATTAAAATCTGTTATTACAACAAAAGGTAAATGAAAATGCCTTTATTACATTTATTACATTCCTGGGAGAGCCAGTAATTGCGCTGCTTATCGGAATGTTTTTAGCATTTTTATTACCAAAAAAGTTTGATTATGATATGCTTTCCACCACGGGTTGGGTCGGAAATGCGATGAAAGATGCGGCTTCTATTATTTTAATAACCGGCGCGGGTGGGATTTTTGGCAAAATGCTACAAAATTCAGGCATTGCCGATTTATTGGGCGCTACTCTATCAAGCATTAATCTGAGTATTTGGCTGCCATTCCTGATTTCAACTGCCATCAAAACGGCGCAAGGCTCTTCCACCGTGGCTTTGATCACTACGGCATCTATTATTTCGCCCATGATGGGTTCGCTTGGTTTTGATAGCGAGTTGGAAAAAGCCATCGTGGTGATCGCTATTGGCGCGGGTTCGGCGATGATTTCGCACGCGAATGACAGCTTTTTCTGGGTGGTCACGCAAATGTCGGGCATGGATGTCAAAACCGGCTATCGACTTTTGAGTTTTGGCACGCTGGTGCTAGGTATATCAGCTGCGCTTATTTTATTTATCGCTTATTTACTTCTTGCTTAAAATTGTATATAATGATAATCATATAAATTTAAAAAATAATTTGTAATTTGCTTAAAAGCAAGAATCAAGATTAATTTTTACTATAATTAGGTTTTTTATAAACTATTTAATCAAAGATTTACCAAATCTCGAAGATTTGGCAAATCTATTTTTCAAGATAAAAATATTTAAAATAAATGATTAAAATTAAAACAGTTTTCAAACTAAAACTCCACTTTGTTCAATAATTCCTTCGGATTCAGCTTGCGCAAATCGAGTGTAAAAGCAATGCGATTCCAATAGCTGCCGCGCTCGGCGTAGCGATCATCGATATTTTTGGAATTGATTAAAGGAAAGTAAATTCCGACCATATCTTTTACAAATTCTAAAGCAATACCACCACTCCAGAGCAATTGATCCTGAAAGGTATCATCTTCGCCTGTTGGCATCGCATTATCGAAATAACCAATATCAAAATAAGGCTTGAGCGGCAGATTGAATGGCAAACCATTAGGCAGATCGACTTTCATATTTAATGCAATGATAAAATTATTACTTCGCCCCAAACTAAATCCTGTGCCAATCGCATTTTTGAAGCCGCCATCGCGGATGGTCACTTGTCGCGACAAAGAGCCGTCGTTATCACTGCGCCCGAAATAAAAATCATCATAACGATAATCATTATAACCCTGCGAGGTCATGTTGAACGCTGCGGGCAAGATTGCGCCTGCATTTCGGCGTGTATTGGTAATAAAACCACCTGCGAATAATCGAATATCCAATCCTTTTTTGGAAGCGTAATTAAATGTTTGTTTAATTTCTATTGAAGTCTTTACATAACTTTGATTTTGATCAAATCCATCTTTATATGATTGCTGCTCTATCGCCATGAAAATGCTGTACGGATTGAGTGCGCGACGCTCTTCGCCATAATAACTCAGCTCGTGAATAAAATTATCCTCCCATTCATTGCCAAGATAATTCCCAAAGGTCGGACTGAATTGCGCGAATTCCTGATTGACCCAAAGGCTGCGCAGTTGCACGGTTTGATAGAAATTACTGATAGGTTTTTTGCCTAATTCTATTTTTATAGAAGGCGCCAATCGAGCATATTGCAAATCATAATCATGATGTGGGCGACGATTATAATGAAAACTCTTGATATTTAAACCGAAGGTGAGCGTTTGAATCGCTTTGCTTTTGGAAAAATATTATAATTAAAATCCGCCAGCCCGACCACGTCTTTCGCACCGAAAGAATACATCGGAATAATCGTAAAATCGAATTTTTTAAAGGGTAAAGTATTGTTATTCAAAGCTAAACCCAACATAAATTTATCATAATTGTTCCAAGCCATAGCCGGAAACCAGTACAATTGGGTCTTCTTGTCGTTCTCTGGCCCGGGCAGGAATCGAATTTGCAAAGGCTCTATTTTATTACCCTTAGCGCTAATATGATTATTTTTTCTATTTACATCCAATGTAATATGCGCCGCATCCAATGTAATTTTTTCAAAACCCTGATAAGGAAATGCGGTAGCCGTTATCGCTTTCGCGCAAACCTTCAATTTTATAATCTTGTTTATCATTAGAATATAATAATCCATCAAATAACCAGGCTAAATTCTGCCCTGTTTCTTTTTCCATAACCGCCCTAAAATCAGCGGGTTGCGGATGTTTGAATTTCCATTTTTCATAATATGCTTGCATCGCGGCATCAAAACTCAATTCTCCGATATATTTTTCCAGGTAATTCAATGCCATCGCCGGTTTCTCGTAAGCGCCGAGAAAATAATTAATCCGCGTAAACTCGTCGGAAGTAGTTTCAGGAGCTTGATCGAGGTCTCGACGCGCCTGCCAGAGGTATGCCAATTCGGTCAAACTCAAATCCGAACCACGCATTATAAAATATGGTAATATATCAGTAAAGGCGGGGCTTTGGTAATATTTTTCAGTGTAGCGTTTTTCGTAATATGAATTGGTGCCCTCATCCATCCAGGCATGGTCGCGCTCATTGCTGCCCAGAATGCCATAAAACCAATTATGCCCAACTTCGTGCGTGATGACAATATCCAAATCCTTGGGTTCTCCGGCCGCGCCAATCACCGTAATCATTGGGTATTCCATGCCGCCGCCCGCGCTCAGCGCGCTTTGTATGGCCGTCGCCTGCGGATAAGGATAGTCGCCGACAAGATCAGAATAAAACTGCACTGAGCGATTGACATAATTGATCGCGTCTTTCCACAAATTGCGCTCAAAATCAGTAAACATGACCCAAGTATCGACCGTGCGACCCGAGGCTAAAGTCACTTCCCCCTTTTGCACATAAAAACGTTTATCGGCAAACCAGGCAAAATCATGCACATTTTCTGCGGTGTAGCGAATGGTTTTCATCGTTGAGCTGGAGCGTGGAAAATCAGATTCGGTGGTATCTGCATCGATATTTTTTACGATTGGCTTTTGTAAAGTTTCGTTCGATTCTTTTATTTTTTGTTGCAAAAATGCTTTTTCATTTTCTGTTTGTAATATACCGGTTGCGCCTACTATGTAATTATCTGGTAATGTAATGCTTACATCAAAAGAACCAAATTCAGAATAAAATTCGCCCATATCAAGATATGGCATCGGATGCCAGCCATCGCGGTCATAAACAGCGGGCTTCGGAAACCATTGCGTCATTTGATAGGATTGCTCCACATGACCCAGGCGCGAAAAAGATGCCGGAATGCTTAATTTAAAAGGCGTTGCGATTTTTATTTTTCCACCACTTACCAAAGTTTGCGGTAAGCGCAAAATGGCGATATCGGGATTATCCTTTTGCAATTCCAGGATTGCGTTCTGTCCATCCACTGTAAAGTTTAAATCAGAAAAGCCACCCAAATTCTCGTCTTTCGTAAAATAAAATTCGGTACTACCCGTGCGCAATTGCTGTCGCGCAAAGGCCGTATTGCGACTTTGATAAGCATTGCCCCAGAGGTGAATGTAAATAGAATCCAGCGCATCGGGCGAGTGGTTGATATATTCCATCTCGATCGTGCCGCTGAGCGTATGATTGCGGTCGTTGAGCGTTACATTAATCGTGTAATTAACTTCCTGTTGGAAATAAGATTCTTGTGCAAATATGCTTTCCAAAAAGCAAATAACAGAAAGAAACGAAATGATATGTTTCATGCGATCACTTAGGTTTTTTGCAAAAATGAACTCCAAAAATAAATAATTCTACGGCAAGCTAAAATCTCTTTTTATCAATACGACCAACTCAGCTTCCTCCGGCAAAAATAAAACCATACGCCCTGCTGTCAATTCCAGCACTTGTGCCTGCCATTGGATGCCATAACCACCGGGCAAAGCAATGTCTATGCTCATTGTGCCGGGCGAAAATACATAACGTCTCGATTCTGGAAACTGTATGATATTGGAAGTCACGTCTTTATTATAAAGTGCTAAGGTGCTATCGGCAAAAAATACGGCATAGTAGGGCATCGCAATCACTTGGATGAGGCGATTTATTTCATGGGTGCTGTCGCGCTCCTGCCAACGCTCATAAGCGCGGGTGCGTCGCTCTCCCAATTCTTCATCGTAGCCATAATATATCAAAGCACGCTGCTTATTTACGTGTTGATAAACAGCCATTGCTTGAGGTAAGGCATTTTCCTTTTTATTGACCTGGATTCCTTGTTCTGCGTATTCTACTACTTCCCAGCGCCCCAGCAATGCGGCTTTGAGTGCAGCGGTATCTTGTGCTGCTATTCCAAATGTTAAATAATGGAAGGCAATAAATAAAACATATCTCATATCAAATATCAATTGAACCAATCGAAGATACTATTAAAACAGACAATTTATGCAGATGCTATGGTATCTTATTTTATTCTTATCCTTTGTAAGTTATTATCTTGCAAATCAATACACTATCAGCAGCTATATCATAAGTATTTATTACAAAAGTAACCGCTACATAAGGTATTATAGTATTCATCTTTTTACTATTTTTACAAGGTCATGTAATTTTATTTCTCCACTAAAACAAATACACCCATGGCAAGAAGAACTTCGGGGCGAATCAAGTTCCCTGCGAGTCCAAAAGACATCCTCGATCTGGTACAAAAGGTCTATGAAAAGCACATCAAGGATGGAGCTGCATCGTTGCTGCGCAATTTGGAGGGTGATCCCTGGAACAAGATTGGAAAAGACTTAAAAATCGCGCAAGCCAAGCACCAGGAGGCCGAAGAATACAAGCGAAAAATGGAAGAAGCCTACCGAGAGCGCGACAGGCATTTGCCTCGTTTCTCCGATTTATTGCGTACCGCCGCTGCGCTGCTCAAAGCGATGTTTCGGGCGAACCCCAAGCGCTTGGGCGAGTGGGGCTTCGAGGTAGATGACTCCGTGCCGGTGAAAAAAGCCAATAACAAAGAATAAGATTTTGTTTATTGAAGCAGAAAGGTAGAGTGATAGACAATTGCTCTGCCTTTTTGTATTAACTGCCAACTTTGTTTTTATAAGCTGCCAAATTATAAATATCAACCATCATTTATTTTTAAAACTGTCAATAAATTAAAAATAAGTTGCCAGTTTATTTTAATTAGCTAGCATCTTTTTAAAACAAAGTCATCAATTTATAAAATAACTCACCTGCTTGTACTAATAACTTGAAGACTTATACTAATAAGTTAACAGATATGTTATTTAAGATGAGCTATAATCGAAAAATATTAGCTTTTTTCAATGATCAGGCGGGCAACCTCATTGCGTAGGCAATGTCTTTCTGATAAAATTCATTTACAATCCGCTGACATCTTCCTTTGGGAATAAATGCAATGGTTTTGTAGCTTTGCTGTTTCCAAAAAACAGACAAAACGGAATGAAAGTAACCGAATATTTTAAGAAAGCGAAAGACCAAACCCTGATTTCTTTTGAAGTACTCCCGCCCCTCAAAGGCGGCGGTATGCAAGCTATTTTTGATACGCTCGATCCGCTGATGGAGTTCAAGCCCCCGTTTATCGATGTGACGTACCACCGGGAGGAATTTGAGTACAAACGCCAGGAAAGTGGCTACTACGAAAAGACGGCTATCCGCAAGCGTCCGGGCACGGTGGGCATTTGCGCGGCGATCATGCACCGCTACGGCGTGGATGCTGTACCGCACTTGATTTGTGGCGGCTTTACGAAAGAAGATACCGAGAATGCGCTCATAGACCTGCACTTTTTGAACATTAATAACGTCCTTGCCATTCGGGGCGACGCCCGTAAGTTCGATGGTCGGTTTATTGCAGAAGAAGGTGGTCATGAATACGCATTGGATTTGGTAAAACAAATCGCAGATATGAATCGCGGAAAGTATCTGGACTCCGATATTGAAAATGCTTCCAAAACAGACTTTTGTATTGGCATCGCGGGCTACCCGGAGAAGCATTTTGAAGCGCCGAATATGGAGATTGATTTGCAGTTTCTCAAAGCCAAAGTGGATGCCGGCGCCGATTATATTGTGACACAGATGTTTTTTGACAATCAGAGCTATTTCAATTTTGTAGATCGTTGCCGTGCCCTGGGCATCAACATCCCCATCGTTCCGGGCCTGAAACCCATCACCAAAAAGTACCAATTGAGTTCTATACCGCGTCATTTTTATATCAATTTGCCCGAAGCTTTAGCGAAGGAACTGATGAATGCTAAAACGGTTGAGGCTTATCGAGAAATTGGTATCGAATGGTGCATTGAGCAATCGAAAGGACTCAAGGCAAAGGGCGTACCTTGCCTGCACTATTACACCATGGGCGATTCGGCAACATTTCGCAGGATTGCGGAAGCGGTGTACTAAAGTACGAAGTACGATTTACGAATCACAATTTTTAAATATCCTTTGAAAATCCGTACTTCGTACTTCTAACTTTTTACTTTTTAAAGAAATAATAAAACCTATACAATGCAACGACTTATTCTGGCAATCGCCTTCGTATGCACAAATGTGTTGGCTTTTGCCCAATTGAAATCACCAAGTGACTTTTTTCCGCACAAATGGGGCGAACATTTTACACCGCATAATATGCAGGTGGATTATTTTGAACACGTCGCCGCTAACAGCAACTACGTCAAGCTTGAGCAATTCGGCATGACCAATGAAAAGCGCCCACAACTCTTGGCTATCGTCTCTACGCCTGAAAATCTGGCACGTTTAGAAGAAATCCGCCAGAACAATCTTCGCCGCACGGGCTTGCTCGCTGGTCAGGCGCAAACGCAAGACATTGCTATTGTTTGGCTCGGATTTAGTGTGCATGGCAATGAAGCTGCCGGGGCAGAGGCCGTGCCACAAGTATTGTATGAATTGGTTGATCCCAATAACGCAACGACCAAAGAATGGCTGCGCAACACGATTGTACTAATCGAACCGACTATTAATCCTGATGGCAATACCCGTTATACCGATTGGTATCGCCGCTACGCCAATGTGACCAATGACCCTTATCCCAATGCCTATGAGCATCTGGAGCCTTGGCCCGGGCGGACGTGTCAATCATTATTTGTTTGATCTTAACCGCGATTGGGCCTGGCAAACGCAGATAGAATCGCAGCAGCGCCTGAAAGTTTATCACCAATGGATGCCGCACGTTGCCGCTGATTTGCACGAGCAAGGCTATAATAATCCTTACTATTTTGCGCCGGCTGCGCAGCCTTTTCACACTTACATCACGCAGTTTCAGCGCGATTTTCAGGTCGATATTGGTAAAAACCACGCCAAATATTTCGATGAAAACGGTTGGCTTTATTTCACAAAAGAAGTATTCGATTTATTATATCCCAGCTACGGCGATACCTATCCTACTTACAACGGCGCGATTGGCATGACGTACGAGCAGGGTGGCAGCGGTCGCGCGGGTCGCTGCATTACGACCGAAACAGGCGATACGCTTACACTTTGGGATCGTGTGATGCACCATAAAACCACCGCGCTTTCCACGGTAGAGGTTAGTTCTAAAAACGCCAAGCGTTTGGTTGATAATTTCACTGATTTCTTTGCAAAATCGCGCAACGCACAAATTGGTGAATACAAAACTTTTGTGATCAAAGGTTCAAATGCAAAACATCGCATCAAAGCCTTGTGCAATTTATTAGATAAAAATTTGATTAAATACGGGAAAGCCGGAAAATCTGGACAAATCCGCGGATTTGATTATCAAACTGGAAAAGAAACAAGCATAAAAGTTGAAAGCAATGATTTGATTATCAGTGCTTTTCAGACGAAATCGGTACTCGCGCAAATTTTATTTGAACCCAAAACCGTTGTGGTAGACTCGTTGACTTACGATATCACCGCCTGGTCTTTGCCTTACGCTTATGGCTTGGAAGCTTATGCCTCCAAAGATCGTTTCGATGGGCAGGACGGTTATGCTTTCGATGCTTATAGCAACAGGCTTGCCGCTTCGCAAGAGCCTTATGCTTTTGTCGCTCGCTGGAATGCTTTACAAAATGCTCGTTTCCTCGGCGCTATTCTGAAAAAAGGCATCAAAGCGCGCTTCGCCAGTGAGCCTTTTGAAGTGGAAGGGCAAAGTTATGAACGCGGTAGTGTTGTCATTCTTGCTGCGGATAATCGTAAAATGGCTGGTTATGAGAAAATTATATCTGATGCTGCCAGCAAATACGAACAAGATATTCAAGCAGTAAAAACGGGATTTGTGAGCAAAGGCAAGGATTTCGGCTCGGATGCTTATACTTTTATCGAAACGCCCAAAATTGCTGTGCTTGGCGGCGAAGGTACATTCGCCAATTCTTTTGGACAGGTGTGGTACTTCTTTGAACAAGATTTGCAATACCCGGTCACCATTATTCCTGCCGAGAATTTCGCTCGCATGAATCTCGATGATTTTAATGTGATTGTAATGTCCGAAGGTTTTTACAATATCAATGATGCCTTAGCGGATAAGCTCGGCAGTTGGATCAGTGGTGGTGGCAATCTCATTGCCGTTGGTAGCGCGACGCGTTCTTTGGAAGATAAAAAAGGCTTTAGCCTTACCAGATATGCCGAAGACAGCGCGAAAAATGATGCCAAAAAAGCCGACGAAAAAGCCGAACTCGAATCACGATTCGATAGCTACGAAGGGCAAGCCCGCCGATTTATTAGCGAAGATATTCCCGGCGCGATTTTCAAATTGAAAATTGATAATACGCACCCGCTTGGCTTTGGTCTTGGCGAAAGCTATTTCACATTGAAAACAGGCACGCAGACTTACCAGCCACTCAAAGGCGCATGGAATATAGGTACGATTGGCGCAGACCCTATGTATGCTGGATTTGTCGGAAGTAAAGCCCTGGAAGATGTAAAAAACTCGGTGGTATTCGCTGTGCAAGAGAAAGGGCAAGGTGCGGTTACTTATTTGATTGATAATCCGCTTTACCGCGCATTCTGGGAAAATGGAAAATTCCTGTTTAGCAATGCTGTCTTTATGGTCGGACAATAATATTATAATAAAAATATAATATCGAAAGGCTGGAGTAAATGCTTCAGCCTTTTTTTATAGCAAAATTAAATTTAAGCTTGGTTTACAAATAGAATGGTAATTAAAATTCTTTTATGCAATCGATTGTATAAATTGAAATTATTTATAGCTTTATGGCATTGATCGCTTTTATATTGCAAAAGCGTATTTTTTAAATTTTACAAAACGACAATGCGTATATTCGCCTCGTAAGGCAAACGCTTATTTCATCATTACAAACACGGTAAGCTGTGTATTTACTGGGATACGACATCGGAAGCTCCTCCATCAAAGCGGCGCTGGTACGAATAAAAGATCATGCTACAATTGGCAAAGCTCAATATCCGGCTACAGAAATGGAAATCCTCGCCTCCCAACCCGATTGGGCCGAACAGCACCCTGAAACCTGGTGGGAAAATGTATGCAAAGTCACTAAAGAATTGCTTGCTGAAACAAATATTCAATCCAATGATATTCAAGCGATTGGCATTGCTTACCAAATGCACGGATTGGTTTTGGTGGACAAAGATCAGCAGGTCTTGCGGCCTTCTATCATCTGGTGCGACAGTCGGGCTGTAGAAATCGGAAATCAAGCATTTGAAGCGATCGGCGAAGAAAAATCCTTATCGCATTTACTCAATTCCCCCGGGAACTTCACTGCTTCCAAACTCAAATGGGTCAAGGATAACGAGCCACAAGTCTATGAAAAAGTAGATAAAATTATGCTCCCCGGCGATTACATTGCCATGAAACTCACAGGAGAGCCCGTCACCACTGCTTCCGGGCTTTCAGAAGGCATCTTTTGGGATTTCCAGGAAAATAAGATTTCGGATATCGTCATGGATTATTTTGGATTCAGCAATGATCTGATTCCCAATGTATTGCCCACCTTCTCCGTACAAGGAAAACTTACCGACTCCGCAGCAAAAGCTACCGGCTTGCGAGCAGGAATCCCCGTCACGTATCGCGCAGGCGACCAACCCAATAACGCGCTCTCGCTCAACGTATTCAATCCTGGCGAATTGGCAGCAACAGGTGGCACTTCCGGCGTGGTGTATGGCATCGTCGATAAACCAGCATACGACCCACAATCAAGAGTAAACGGCTTTGCCCACGTGAATCATAGCATCGAAGCGCCGCGCATCGGCATTTTGTTATGTATCAACGGCACAGGCATTCAATATAGCTGGATCAAGCAAAACGTCGCGCAAGATGGACTTTCTTACAACGATCTGGAGCGATTGGCTACCGACATTCCCGTCGGATCTGACGACTTACGCATGATTCCTTTTGGCAACGGCGCAGAGCGAATGCTCAATAATCGAAACCTCGGCGCAAGCGTTCATCATCTTCATTTCAATCGCCACACAAGAGCGCATTTATACCGCGCAGCCCTTGAGGGCATTGCATTTTCCTTCGTTTATGGCATACAGATTCTGAAAGAAATGGGGCTGGAAGTCAAGCATTTAAAAGTAGGCAACGATAATTTATTCCAATCTGCGATTTTTTCAAATACAATTACAACCTTAACAGATAGTCCTATCGAAGTAATAGAAACGACTGGCGCTATCGGCGCGGCGAAAGCTGCCGGTGTGGGCATTGGCGTGTACAATTCTCCGACAGAAGCCATCGGACAGGGCAACGTCGTGAGAACATACGAACCGCTTGGCGCGAAAGAGGCTTACGCAAAAGCCTACCAATTTTGGGAAAATGATCTAAATCAATTGATTTATTAAATACTATTATTTCATTATGAATATCATAATATCACAACACCACAATATCACAATATGACAAGCGAATATTTCAAAGGTATTTCCAAGATCAAATTTGAAGGACGCCAATCCAATAATCCCCTGGCATTCAAATGGTACGACGAGAGTCGCTTGGTTGGCGGCAGAACTATGAAAGACCATTTCCGCTTCGCAGTGGCGTATTGGCACACCTTCTGCGGCACAGGCGGCGATCCCTTTGGTCCGGGCACGAAGACTTTCCCCTGGCTCGAAGCGAACGACCCGATTCAGCAAGCCAAAGACAAGATGGACGCTGCTTTTGAGTTCATTACCAAGATCGGCATTCCGTATTATTGCTTCCACGACTTCGATTTGATTCAGGAAGGAGCTACTTTGTCCGAATCCACAAAAAGATTGGAGACCATCACCGATTACGCTTTGGAAAAACAACAAGCAACCGGCGTAAAATTACTCTGGGGTACGGCCAATCTCTTCTCAAATCCGCGCTATATGAACGGCGCTGCCACCAATCCTGATTTTGATGTGGTCGCTTACGCCGCAGCCCAGGTAAAAAATGCTTTGGATGCCACCATCAAGCTCGGAGGCGAGAACTACGTGTTCTGGGGAGGCAGGGAAGGCTATATGTCTCTGATCAACACGAATATGAAGCGCGAGGTAGACCACATGGCCCGCTTCCTACACCTGGCGAAAGACTACGCACGCAGTAATGGCTTCAAGGGAACGTTCTTCATCGAGCCAAAACCGATGGAACCCTCCAAGCATCAATACGATTTCGACGCTGCGACGGTGATCGGCTTCCTCCGCGAATACGATTTGCTGGGCGATTTCAAACTGAATGTCGAAGTCAACCACGCGACCCTGGCCTTGCACACTTTCCAGCACGAGCTACAAGTCGCAGCCAACGCAGGCGCTTTGGGTAGCATGGACGCCAACCGCGGAGACTACCAAAATGGCTGGGATACCGACCAATTTCCGAACAATATTTACGAATTGACCGAAGCGATGCTCGTCATCCTCGAAGCTGGTGGCTTCCAGGGCGGTGGTATCAACTTCGATGCAAAGACACGTCGCAACTCGACCGACTTAACCGACATCTTCTACGCGCATATCGGCGGCATGGATGCATTTGCCCGCGCCTTATTGATCGCGCATGACATCCTGGAACACTCGGATTACAAAAAACTGCGCCAGGCTCGTTACAGTTCCTTCGATACGGGCAACGGAAAGTCCTTTGAACAGGGAAAACTCTCTTTGGAAGACTTATCAGGGATCGCAACGCAGAGCGGAGAGCCTACGCAGCGCAGCGGACAACAAGAATTGTTCGAGAATATCGTCAATCAGTACATCTGACAATAATTTACTTAGTTTCGTACGTATAATGGCCCTTGCTTCCTATTTTGGAGGCAGGGGTTTTTGTTGGTGCATGGCGAAAAATCTTCCGCGTATATGCACTTTATTCATTCACTCGCCAATTTACAAATGCCAGGCAAAAAATAATTATTTCTTTTTCCTCCAAACTAATACCAATAGCACAAGTGCCAAGGATAAGTAGCCAAATTGCAATAATGGACTTATCAATCCGACCAAAAAAAGCTGCCCTACAATCCAGCCGCCAAGCATCAACGAGGAAAAAAGCACGAATTTTCTTGATTAGTTATGATTTACAATCAATAAGATGGCAGCTACCATTGCTGAGCCGCCAACTACCAACATTAATACCAGACCCGGGAAGAAATAGTTCTTAAATGGTGTATCTTTTATCATATCTACCGAAAATTGTAAAGGCGATCCATCAGGTTGGGCGACCAATAACCATCCGCCGTAGAAAGCGGTGAGTGCCAGGAAAGCTTCCAAAAGAACAAGTAGGACACGCATCATTTTTTTTATGTTAAATATAGATCATATTCCAGTTCCAGCGCCATGACAAACCGCATCCTTATGCCCATTTTTTCTTAGTTTTGAACGTTATCTGATAAGAATTGATCAACCGGAAACATCTTTCATCCCAATGATTACAATAGGACAGAATTGAATGATACTTTTATAAATCTTGCGAAGTAAAACGGTGATCTATAAAGCATCAAATTTATCTTTTGCCTGCAATTGCATATTTGAAATATCACATTTTAAATGATGAACAAGCCTTTACTCGAAGTAGCCGCCCTCTTTCTCAAACTTGGTGTCACCGCATTTGGCGGGCCTGCCGCCCATATCGGCATGATGGAGCAGGAAGTCGTGCAAAAGCGCGACTGGATGACGCGTGCGCACTTCCTCGATCTGGTAGGTGCAACCAACCTTATCCCCGGCCCCAACTCCACCGAAATGACCATGCATATCGGCTACGAACGCGCGGGCATTGCAGGCTTATTCGTGGCGGGCCTTTGCTTTATCCTGCCCGCAGCGTTGATAACCCTCATCTTTGCTTATTTATATGTCGAATATGGCTCCATGCCTGCCGTCGAACCCTTTTTTATTGGCATCAAAGCAGTTGTAATTGCCATCATCTTACAAGCAGTTTACAAACTCGGACAAAAAGCCCTCAAAAACTGGCCATTGGGTATCATCGGAGGAGTTTTACTTGCCACCTCCTTGCTGGGACTTAGCGAGATATGGGCAGTACTTGCCGGGGGCGTGTTGGCATTGGGCTGGTTATACTTTAAAAGGCTCTACCAAAAGTCCGCAGTTGGCTTCTTCCCGATCCTACTCTGGCAATCACAAGCCGCGCTCCACAGCGACGCCTCTTTGGGCAAGCTCTTTCTCGTTTTTCTCAAGATTGGCGCGGTATTATTTGGCAGCGGCTATGTATTGGTCGCCTACCTCGAAGACGAACTCGTCACCAAACTGGGCTGGCTTACACAATCCGAACTCTTAGACGCCATCGCTATCGGTCAATTCACGCCCGGCCCTGTACTGACCACCGCCACCTTCATCGGATACCAGATACAAGGCTGGAACGGCGCGGCCCTTGCCACCTTAGGCATCTTCCTACCCTCGTTTCTTTTTGTCTGGTTGCTCAATCCCCTCGTATCGCGGATGCGGCAAAGCAAATTCTTAGCCCAATTCCTCGATGGTGTGAACATTGGTGCAGTCGCCGTGATGTTAGCCGTCACCTTACAGCTCGGTTATGACTTATCCGGCGACTGGCGGCAGGTAGTGATTGGTTTGGTCAGCATCTTTATTGTATTTTATTTCCCCAAACTAAGCAGTTTTTGGCTCATACTGGGCGGAGCGTTGGTAGGATGGGGATTGGGGTTTGTATAATATTTATATTTAAATAGAAATTGTATAATTTTAGCTTACTTTTTAAGGATTTAAAGCTTTTTTAAGTGTTAATATCAATTTATTTCTAATAGCTATAAGTAAACAAGGAAAAGATATTGTTTTTTTATTAATTAGGACTTTATCTTCAAATACGACTATTGTATGGTGCAAATGCTTCTATAACAAAACTCATCCAGGCTCTCAAACTGCATCACAGGTGGCTAATTTTCTCCATACAAAGTGGCAACTTAATGTTAGATGGCAAATTACACTGTCAGATGGCATATTTTTCTTTACAGGTGGCGTCTTACACATAAAATAGTGGCAACTTTCTCTTGCAAGATGGCAGATTACAAGTGTTAGGTGGCAAATTGCACTTGTCAGATGGCACTTCACTTGTTAGGTGGCGAATTATACTTGTCAGATGGCACCTAACAGATCAAAATTGATAGATTACACAAAAAAAGGCAGCGCAACCGAATATTGCACCACCTTTTTTATTTGCTACATGCCTTTCTCCTGGGTTATTGCGCAGCCAAAGACCTCGAAGAGGTCTGCTATTGATAGCACGATGTGAAGCAAATAGATGCGACTCCGTAGGAGTCGTACTCACCTCTCATTGTTTTCTATAAATATATTATCCCTTCGGGATAAAGGTAGGCACGCGTAGATTACCAGGAAACAAACCATCCTGGGCAAAGCAACTTACCCCTTCGGGTCGTTCTTTTTTCCCTGTGTGGAGTCATCTACCTCGAAGCTCCACTCGCCCAGGCGCTTCGGGTTCTGCCGAAACACCGCTTTGAGCAGGGCTATGGTAGCGCGTAGCAAATCCGTGATACTCGGTAAGTACTTGTCGCGTTCGCGGTAGGCTTCTTCCATTTTGCGCTTGTGCTCTTCGGCTTCCTGGTGCTTGGCTTGTGCGATGGAGATATTGGGGCCAATCGTTTCCCAGGTATTGCCGTCGAGATTGTTGAGCAGGGAGGCCTTGCCGTCGGCGAGATGTTTTTGATAGACGCGGTGTGCTAAATCCAGGATGTCTTTTGGATTGATGGGCAGCTTGATGCGCCCGGAGGTACGCTTTGACATTGGTGCAAACGTTTTTGTGAAGAAATAAAATTACATGACCATGTAAAAATAATTGGTTTCTTTGATTTATCAAATAGTCATTTGCATTTAAAATGTAATTAATTGTTTTAAAAAAACAAAGTTTGTAATTAACTGAAAAAAAAGATATTTTAGCAAGCGTTTGGAGGAGACGTAGTTTTGGATGGGTTTTACCTTATAAAGAAAATTATAAAATTAAAATAAGTCATTTTTATTAAAGCTATGCTGATGATTTTTAGGAAATTTCGCAAGCAATTATTAGAAAATAGCAATTTAAAACAATACTTCGCTTATGCTATCGGAGAAATCTTCTTAGTGATGGTAGGTATTCTGTTAGCCTTGCAAGTGAATAACTGGAATGAATATCGAAAAGCAAAAAAAGAAGAATTAAATATTTTGTATGAGCTGTCATCTTCATTACAAGAAGATATTCTTTCGTTGCAAGAAGATTCTATTACCCTATTTAAAAAGATACAAGCGGCTCGGGAGTTAGTTCGCTATTTACAAAACAGACAACCGTACACTGATTCCTTGCAAACCCTTCTTGGGCAAGTTGCGGGTATTCCAATTCTTACGATTAATACCTCTGGCTTTACTTTATTGCAGGATCGCGGGCTGGATATTATTACAGATACGCAGTTGCGTCAAAAAATTACCCACCATTATGAATATGATATTGAATTAATCAAGGCTATTAACAGCAAACATAATATTCGCCACGAAACATTTGTCAACTGGATGGATCAATATTTCTATTGGGAAGGACGGATGCCAAGATTATATGAAACAAACGCCATACTCCACGAACCAGAATTTATTGGTCGCCTAAAATCGAACACCTCTCTGTTAGAAGGCTTGAAAAATATGTTGAATACTGCCTTATTAAAAACCAGAAGCCTGCACAAAGCCATTCAAGATGATATTAAACAGATAAAATGATGAAGATTTCCCCTGTAAAGAGATAACAGCACTAAAACAATGATCAATCAATTGAGATACAATGGCTATATCTAAGAAATTGCACAAGCAAAAAGACATAATTTCAACAGTTTAGACCTATCTTCAAATAGTCTAATCCATTTTAATATGAAATATTTCTTTGTAGTAGCCGGATATTTATTTGCTTTTGAATTATGCGCACAGGATACCACCGCGCTCAAAGCCGCCTTGCTTGGTCGTTGGGAAGTATTGGAGTGCTCAGAACAAGGTATTCAGGTAAATAAAAAACAAGATGCCAAATCTCAGGCTTCTGAGGTGTATCAACACATTAAAGAGCAACGAGCAATACTATATTATGGCTTTAATGAAGCATCGGGTGAGCGCCGTACCCGTAATTTTGAGCGCTGGCAAGAACGAGATAGCACCCAAGAGGTAGATCGTGTCATCCAAGCAATTGCAATGCCTTACTACGCAGTATTTTTTGCCGATAGCACCTTAGCGGTTTATAACAAAGACAGCCTTTCCAATATCATACAATTTCCAGAGTCGAGGCGCTACATATTTTCGCCTGGTACGATGAGTATAGATATTACCCTGCCGGGTGGTTATGGCATCCAATGGCAGGCACAGGTGCTGGAGTTGACAGCGGATCGGCTGATATTATTTCTGCCGGAAGAAGCGGAGGTTGTAGTATTGGCAAAAAGAAATTTTAGCTTGCCATAGGGAGGATTTTGTGCCTTCATCCTTTCCGCTTCAAATCAAGGTTAGTGAAGTCATGGAGTATTACCGATTACAAAAATCCAATGCTCCATCATTTTCAGCAAGAGTGAGCATCTGTTCTATGAATATGGCTATTTAAACTTTAACCAATCTTTGAAAGTTGGCAGCTTACAGATAAAAGTTGGCATTTTACATTTCTGATAGGGTAAAAGCGGGACAAAACAAAAGCGCCCCGCGGATCGAATCCGTAGGGTGCTTCTATGGTATGAGGTCTTTTATTTCGAATTACTTAGAAGTCGTTGCTTCGGTTTTGACTTGTCCTTTGAAGCCAAGCGCGTAGCGCATTTTATCGTAGATGGCGGTGTTTTCGTAAATACCTGCAAACAATTCCGCGCCCGGGCCGAAGGCATAGACGGGAATCAATGCGGCGGTATGGCTATCGGTTGTAAATGCGCCCACGATGTCGCCCATTTTGGAGCCGGTATTGATCGCGTAGCCGCCGGTTTCATGGTCAGCGGTGACAATCACAAGGGTTTCGCCGTCTTCTTTAGCATATTCGAGGATAGCGCCGATGGCGTTGTCGAATTCTATCGCTTCACTGATAATGTATTTGGAATCGTTGGCATGACCGCCCCAATCGATTTGCGAACCTTCGATCATGAGGAAGAAGCCTTTGCTGCTGCGCTTTTCAAGAAAAATCGGCGCAAGCTTGGCTGCGGGCACTAAATAGTCACGTCCTTGACTGAAGGGCAGCGGTTCGGCATCAGCGGTGAAGAAACCAAAGTTTTTGCTGAAATCAATGGTTACTTTTTGCAGGTCTTCTTTCAAAAAATCGCTCATGCGGTAGCCTTTGGCTTCGAGTTCTTGGTATAAATTGCGGTCATCCTTTTCGCGGCGATCAAAATACTTTTTGCCACCACCGATAAACAGATCGATTTCGGTATTCACAAAGCCCTCTGCGATGTTCTCCATATCCGATCTTGACTTCACATGTGCGATGAAGGACGCCGGCGTGGCGTGGGTGATGGAAGAAGTGGCAACAAGACCAGTTGCAAAGCCTCTGTCTTCGGCTTCTTCGAGGATTGTTTTTACCGGCATACTGTCCTGGTTGACGCCAATCGCGCCGTTGTACGTTTTTACACCACAAGAAAAGACGGTAGCCCCGGCAGCAGAATCGGTAATAAGGTTATTGGAAGAATAGGATTTATGCAGGCCAATAATGGGGAATTTTTCAAGATTAAGCTTGTTGTTATTGGAATACAGCGCGGCGCTGATCTGCGTCAAGCCCATTCCGTCACCGATTAGCAGGATGATATTTTTTGGATGTTTGCTGAGCTTGTGCGACTCGCTTTCGATGCTCGAAATCGGCTGCTGATATTGATTGCAGGACAAAAACGTTGCAATAAACGCTAGACCAAACAGTAGCTTTTTCATAATTGGAAATTGTATCAATTGGGTTTACAACAAAGCATACCTTTTACCCGGAAGGGATTTGATGACACCTTTGAACTCAAGATTGAGCAACAAAGAAGCCATTTCGCTGCCGGATACACTGCTTTCGATCATTAGCTTGTCAATACTGGCTTCCGGCGTTTGCTGAAGCAAATTTACAATTATTTTTTCAGCGTCGCTCAGTTCTATAAAAAGTTGTTGCTGAATTTGTTTACGCGCGTCCAATTCTTCCCAGCGGAGGATATAAGCAATGTCATCAGCGCTCTCTAATAGCAAGGCTTTGTGGGCTTTGATGAGATGGTTGCAGCCCTGCGATAATTTGTCTTTTACGCGGCCGGGTACAGCAAAAACATCTTTATTGTATTCATTTGCCATGTGAGCCGTGATCATCGAACCTCCTTTGATGCCTGTTTCCACCACAATCAATGCGTCGCAAAGCCCGGCAATGATGCGGTTGCGCATGGGGAAGTTTTCTTTATCGGGCTTGGTATCACTGGGATATTCGGTAATCAGTCCGCCGTTTTGTATCATTTTTTCAGCAATATTGCGGTGCGAGGCAGGATAAATCGTATGAAAACCATGGCCTAAAATTCCAAGTGTGGGCATATCCAATTCAACGCATTTTCGGTGCGCTGCAATGTCGATGCCATAAGCCAAACCGCTGATGAGCAGTACATCGTAGGGCTTTAATCCTTCTACAATTTCTTCACAAAAAGCAACACCTTGCGGACTTGGTTGTCGGGTACCAACGATGCCAACGGTTCGGTGGGCATTCAAATCCAAATTCCCTTTGCAATACAGCATTATTGGGCTATCGTGGTAATGGCGCAAGCGCTCGGGATAGTCTTCATCGAGATAGAAAATGGGATTAATATTATTTTTTTCAATAAAATGAAGCTCGGATTCTGCTTCTGACAGAAAATCGCGTTGCAAAACACTTGCCGCTATGCGTTCGCCAATGCCTGGAATTTTGAGCAGTTCGCGTTTTTTCGCAGCAAAAACAGCATCCACGCTGCCGCAATAACTAATAAGCGTTTTGGCAGTAACCGCACCAACCAAGGGAATGCGGGTAATCGCAATTTTGTACAATAAATCATTCATGGTCTGATTTAGACGCGGATTTTATATAGAAGCAACAGTTTTTTCAAGAATTTTTTACAATTACCTCGTCTCCAAATCTCCAAGTCACCAGTTCACTCCCGCCAATCCCAAAGCACAATATTCCATTGCGCGCCATTGGATTCTTCAAATTCATTAATTACTTGAAAACCAACACGTTTGTGGGCATTCATCGAACGGAGGTTTCGTTTGGAAACTTCGGTGATTGTAAAATCATAAGTAGGGGAGAGTAATGCGCGGTAAGCGGCGTAAGCCCTATCAAATAAGTGTTTTCCACGATAAGCCTCAGCGATACAAATCTGGCCAATTACAATATAATTATAATTATTTAAAGGCTTATTTTTATAATAAAGATGATCAAAAGTATCAAACATAGGAACCAATTCAGGAATAGCGTTGCGCAGCTTTTTGGACATCGCCAGAATATAGCCCGCTACTGCATCGCTATCTTTTATCAAAATGCCTTGCTCTGTATCATTCATTTGTTTGATCGTAGGAAAATCGTAACGCATTGTCAAGAAACCCTGCTCGGCGATTTGCTCGGGCGTGAGATTATCTGCAAGGTTAATTGCTTGCAAATCAAGGATTTGTTGCAGTTCTGCGTCGGTTGTAATTGGAAGAAATTGGAGCATCTGCGAAAAGGAAATTTCCGCAAAAATATTAAAAAGCAGAAGATCGCAAATGCTCGAAGGTTATTTTAGTGATTAATTTTGAGAATGATTCTTGGCTAAAGCCTCGCGCCGCTGCATTTCTTCGGGCGATACATCTTCGATATGCGTAGCCACCCACCATTGATTGCCGCAAGCATCCAGGAGTCCGCAGGAGCGATCGCCGTAAAACTCGTCGGTTGGCTCGCGCAAAGATTTGCCGCCGGAAGCAATGCCGCGCTGATAAGCAGCATCTACATCTTCCACATACAAATAAAGCATGGTAGGCATAGGAGGGTAGTCACCGCGTGCCTCGGCCAGCATTACTATTGAATTGCCAATACGCATTTGACCGTGACCGACTGTGCCATCAGGATTACTCATGATACTAATTTCTTCGGCGTCAAACGTTTTCTTTAAAAAATCAACAAGCGCAAGGGAATCTTTTACTAAAAGATAAGGTGTAACGGTGTGAAAACCTTCGGGAATAGGGTTGACCTTCATGTTTTTTGTTTTATTTTATAATGATATGATATTTTTATAATAATCGCCCGAAGCGAGAATGTTTTTTACCAAAAGAATAGGCGCAGTGCCGATTAAATTTGTGGTGTTATCAGACATGATAATATTATAATATTTGGTAAAATTTTAATATTATATACTAAATCCCTTGTGAATCTACACTGCTCAAAGATACGTGCAAATGCTCGGCTGTACCTTTATGAATCAAAGTATTAAATCCCATCAATTCAAAATAAGCCTGGATCAATTTATTGCGCAACCAGCTATGCCCTTTGGTGCGGATGTCGACCGCGTGCGCGTAGCCGCTGCTTTGTTCATAGTGTAAGGAGTATTTTTTGGATGGCAATCCCATCTCGTGGTAGTCTTCCCGTTTGCGTTCGGCATCGGTCAGTATAATGTCTTTTTCAATTAAAATTAAAGTGCTGATACTCAAACGTAATATTGGGTGTAAATTTTTAAATTCTTGTTTAACTTCCATTTCTTTTACATTCGCAATAGAAACAGACCAGGTACTATTAATACAATATAATATTACAATACCTAATAATATAGCGTAATTTCTCTGGAACTGCTTGTAATTAAGGGTTTTGGCAAAAAAACGTTCTTGAAAATAATATAAATAAGTAAATAATATCGCAGCCGAAATCATTGCTCCAATCAGCAGACAAAACCAGCCGCGGAAGTGATAATGCTCATACACCAATACCGCCATGCGAATCAGCAGCATAAAGGGCAAGACCATTAGAATTGCGCCTTGCACCAATCGGATTAGGAGTTTTTTGACCGACATCACCCAAACATTAGTATAAAGTTCACTCAATATACTTCATTTACTTCGCACTTCGAAATTACATTTCATCCAGTAAATAAAGCTGATATTTTTCAATAGCTTCCATTAATTTATCATCATAATTTTTATCCTTGTTATAACCCAATTCTTTCAAGGATTTTGCCCATTGTCGATAGTTTGTTCCTGACTCAAACAGTTGTGGATATTGATCTTTCAGCAATAAGCTATGCGCACGCCAGTTTTCCCAAGCGCTATCGTATCGCCGATCAGCAAGCGGCGCACCAAAATGATTATTAATTTGATGCCCGTTTTCTACTTCGCCGGCCCTGCTTTCCAGTATAGCTTGCGCCATTTTTATGCTGGCAGGTATTTGATATTTTTGCATCTCCGCCTGCGCCACTTTTGTGAATCGCCGGACGTAACCCTTTACGCGTTGCTCGTCTAACTCATTGATAGAAGCTACTTTAGCGCTTTCTTTTCCCCATAAGGAAATACCTTTTGCCATGCTCAATTCTTCAGAGCGATTGCTGGTTTGAGTAGGTCGAGCCGTTTGTTCTGCTTGTGATTTAGGTGCAGCATTAGGCGCTTTCATATTAATAGAAAATTGCACATCTTTTTTCAAAACGATAAAAATCGCCAAGCCGGCCAAGCCAATTTTGAACCAGGAAAATCGCCAGGTGCCAAAGAAACCCTCGGTTTGCTTATGGAATCGATACTTGAGTGCAATGAATAATTTGATCAGCCCCAGCCAGAGTTTTTTCAGGATCCAGCCTAAGGTTACATCGTAAATGGTCGCATACACACTCTTATCGAGCGTTCTGTTGCCGCGTGCCATAGGCTGCGCGCTACGGCGACCTGTCGAAAAACTATTTGATTGATACGCGCTCATATTTTTGTTTTTTTAAAAACTATCTGTATCTTTAAAGGGTTTTTGCAGAAAATTTGCCTTCTATAAGGCGGATATGGAGCAAATATAAAACAAAAAGTTTTTAAAAACAAATTTTTTAAACATTTTTAAGTAAAATGAGTAATTTTTCCGACCATATTGTGAATCAGCGCTTTAGAAAAGTGTACGAAGAGCTCGAAAGATATAACAGGATAAAAGGCAAGTCCGATTTGGCCAAACAATTGGATACTTATAATCATGTCATTAACAGCATTTTAAAGGGACAGCGCAATATTACTGTTGACCAGTTGTACAAATTGTTTGAAATTTATGGTGTCAATGCCAACTATGTGTTTGGCAGTAGTGATGAGATGTTTCTGGAAGGACGTGGCGCATTTGAGGATATTCCCACCCGCTCGATGAAAGAGCGCCAGCAAAATGGCCGGTCAAATATTACGCTTGTGCCGGAGCGAGCAATGGCGGGCTATGCCTTGGAGCATCAAGATCGTTCCTTCCTGGAATCGTTGCAAAAATTTTCCATTCCAAATTATGAAGGCAATTTAATTGCATTTGAAATTAGCGGCGATAGCATGCTTCCCACTATTACCAATGGGGATGTGGTGATCTGTGAGGCGCTTGAACGCGGTGAACCTTTACGTGATAATCAGGTGTATGTGATTGTGACGGACGTGGTAGTTGCCAAGCGCATTCAGCAGATGAAAGAAGGAAATAAAGTACACCATTTACGTCTGATTTCAGATAATGATGCCGTGTACAAGCCTTATAATGTAGATTTGGACGAAATTCGTCAAATTCTGAAAGTGAAGTGCCGCTTGACTTCGCACGCGATTAATTGAAATTATCTTTCTTTTATATTTAGTCTTTTTGAGTTTCAATTGCTTAAGAATAATCATTCCAATAAAAAAGGCTGAGGACTTTAGTCCTCAGCCCAGGCAAAATTAGGCATCACATGATTCTCATTCTATGAGCACCATTTTCTTGGTCGCACTGTATTTACCTGCTTTTAAGGTATAAGTGAGAACACCAGTTGGTAATTGTGAACGCTCCAGGGTAATTTGATTACGTCCTTTTGCATATTCATTGCTGATGGTTCTAATCACTTTACCCGTTACATCACTGATCGTGATCGTCGCTTCAGCAGCTTCCGGCAGGTTGAATCCAATCACAGTCGAAGCCTTGAATGGGTTCGGCGTGTTCTGATAGAGTTCAAAGCCTGCGCTTACGACTGCACCTGTGTTGAACTGGATCGCCACGTTCATCAACTCGCTTGACTGGTTGTAAGCTTCTGCCACGGTGTAGCGGCTGCTCACGCCCAATGTCTTGCTCAATTGCGTGTCTGCTTTCGCTCTGAACACCAGTGAGAAGATCACCTCGTTACCTGTTGCTTCACCATTCCAGCTAGTGGTAATCACACCTTCATTTGCAAAACGCAAACCGAAGTTCTCTTCACCGGCTACGCCAGGTAAGATGTCAACCAGTTCTACTGCTTTTGCATCGAAAGTCAAGGTACCCTGATAGCCTTGAATATCGGCAATATCCCTGGCTTTGAAAGCTATGGTGTATTCATTACCTGCTTTGAGCGCTTGATCCTCGACCTGGAAGTGGAAAGTGGCGTCGATATTGCGCACCTCGGCACCTGCGATGCTGCTTGTTCTGGCATTGCCATCCAAATCTCCGATCTTGATCGCTACAAAATCCGCATCCTGAATCTGTCCTTGCAAGTCATTGATATTGATGATTTCCGGGAAATCCACCGCCCATGGATTCAGGCTTGGGAATTGGAATTTGGCATCCACAAAACGCCAGGAAGTATTGTTAGCAAATGCCACATCAATGCTCAGAATCAATTTTCTCAGGGCAATCAAATCCAGAATCGAGACATTCCTGGAATTATTCACATCCGCTGCGATGTATTGATATGGACTTGTCAAAAGCTGCACACCCAGGATATGCTTGGTAATCCAATACAATATCATAGGTTGATACCCCATTGAGATAGTCGCCATCCTTGCTCGGTGTGACCGAATAATCATAACCTGTTTGCAGATTCTGGAAGCCATACAAGCCTTGTACATCGCTCAAATCTGATGCCGAGCGCTGACCGCTCAACTGCACATTGACTGCTTCCACCGCCTCTGATTGCTCGGTTTTGATCACCCTGCTATCACACCCGGTCCTGCTTCCACTTCACACAGCCCAAACATATTATCCTGAACGAGGACATAGGTTTCACAGAAGTCAAAATTACCAGCCTCATCAATAGCATACAAACGTACCAATACCGTTCCACCTACTCCATTCGGATTGCCACCATTGCTTGGGTTGAAATCTGCACAAGTCACTGCAATGCTGGAATGCTCTACATCAGGGATGAATCCTGCATCTGCCAGGTCGTATCATCACTTCTGTAGATCGCATAACCCTTGATACCGGAACAGTCATCAATCTCAGAAGCAATGAAATCACTTGCCCACACTACATTCATGCCACTGCCTGCTCCATCCGGCATCAACTCGATGCTCAAGCCATTGATACAGATCGGTGCTGGTGCCTTGCAGTCAAGTACAGTAACTTTGAAGGTCTTGATGTCTCCATTGGCACAACCATCCTTGGCATGTACTTCCAATGAGGTGTACTCCCAGACCCAATACCTGATCTTCGATCACGAAGTTTGGTGCAGTGCCTGTTACTTTACTTGTACGCTCTACTCCATCTACAAATACTTTCACAAATACATCATTCGGTGTACAGTCATCCACTACGGTGAATGGAATGTCAATAGTCACCGGACAGTTCTTCGCAATATCTGAAGAATAGCTGCAAGTATCGATGTCTTCCACTGTAATGATTGGTGCGGTGTCATCGTATACTTTGAGTAGTTGAGTGTACTGCCAGTAACCTCTTCCCCAGTTATTATTCTCAGTTACATCTATGATCGGGTTGGTATTGATATCCAGTGCATTACCACTTCTTACCTTGTCATCCCAGAATCTGCGGCTGGTCGATGGTATGCCATCTGTCTCGCTTGGCAGGGTTGGGTTGCCACACAAATCCTGTGTCCAGTTCTTGGAAGATGTTCCTGCTCTGTCGATATAAGTGTTGCCCGGACGACGGATCAACCATACATCCTCATCACCTGGTACACCATCTCCATCCACATCTCTTCCGATCACCACCGGTGCGGATTGTCCATCGTATTCACACCAGTTCAGTACTTCAAACGTACGGAAGATCTTGTAGCACTCATCGCCTGTGGCGGTGAACTTCTCATCCTTCACTTTGATTGCCAATAGATCGCAACCAATTTCATTGATGTAGATACAAGTATCCAGAATGTTATCACGGCATTCTCCTTCCTTATCAGCCGGGAAGCCAATGATGTATTCGTGGTGTTCGGTCACCCAAAGGGTCTGGCAGCATTCGATCGTAAATTGTCCATCAGTGAACTCCAAACAACGGGTGATATAACCTACACCGCACTCATCTCTGTCATCATCTACCGATACACATTCGCCTGTCACCACGCAGTTATCCAGCACATAGCCTCCTTCGATCAAATCTTCGGCGCTACCTCCAAATAATTCATCCAACAGATCTGCATATTCCACACATGGATCTTCTACATCGTTCAAATTATTCAGGTACTGGATGCGTGGATCGTTGCAGTAGATTTCCTCCGGCTGTGGCAATTTGCACACCGGTGGTACTTTGTCTTCTACCAATACTTCCAACCAGCAGATATTGTGGTTATCCCACATCTTGCCACATTCCGGCAAACATGGATAGAAATAATCACTCTTCACTTCCTCGTTGTAGCAACCATAGTAATCCCACAACCAGTTATCCAAATCACCTCTGCCCCATACATAGTCAAAATCTCCCGGTACACCGTTCATGTTGGCATCGTCAAATACCCACAATTCCAACACCACTTTATCCTGTACATCACAGCATAAAATATCTACATAGTCACCCAGGATGCTGAACAGGTGATAACCACCCGCTGAGTTGCCTGCTTTCTTCTCCGATGTGAAGATCGCTCTGACTGGATCCCCATCGGAGTTCACGGTAAACCAACCATCTACAAACTCATGGTAGTACTGATTGTACGCTTCCCATGGGTAGTTGAAGTAGAAGGTCTCCAATTCAAAGGCTGTGAAGAATGTCAAATCGGACAATTCATCATGTGATCCTTCTGTTACCAAGGCTACATATGCATCTGCACACAACGTATCTGCAAAGGTTCTTCTGGTCTTCAATGCGATCGGTCCGCAGTCATCATAAGAGCCTTCATCGATGTCCTCTGCATAAATGCGCGTTGAACCATCAATGGCTGTGCCACTCAAACTTACATTCAACTGGTCATCACACACCGCTACCGGTGCACTTCTGTCCACTACCTGAACCAGTAGTACTTCACCACTTTGTTCTTACAACCATCCTCTACCGTATATTTGAACAGGTGTACCCCTTTTGGTACGTTTCTGGCGGTCTTTGCATTGGCGCCTCCCAGTGGGTTCAAGCCGGCTGCAAATACGCCTTCATAATATTCGCCTGTCAAAAATCCATGATCGTCATATTCTGGTAAGAAGGTAATGATATCCACCGAAATCGAACCAATACCGGAGCAGTTATCTGCCAAGCCCTGTGGTACCGGTACGATGAACGTTGCTTTGCAATCGAATGGTCCTGTGGAGTAAGTCGGCATGCAATCCCATGGATCATAAGCCAATTCTCCTACCGTCGGTGCAGTGAAATCACCCACTTTGATCAACTGGTTGTAGATGATCGTTCTGCCCGGAGTTACACCAGTCTACCACCGTCCACTCTCTGATGAAGTAGAACGAGGCGGTACATACATTGGTCAAAGACTTGTCTGTGAAAGTCGCTGTCAAATGGCAATATGGTACATCCGGTCTCAGGTCATGGTGTCCAAATGCACTTACTACAAATGGATAGCCTGTTGCTTCCGGACTTGGTACTTGCTTACCACCTGGCCTGCAATCGTCGGGAAGCTCTGTCCGCATTCCAGATACGCCGTGTAATGGGCAATACCACATCTTCCATCGTCGGCTGGCGGATATACAGATACTGATCGCAGTAGTCACTCAAGCCACTACACTCATCTCTTGCGATGAACGTCCGCTTGATCACCCGGTAATCACACTCACCCAGATAATGTCCATCAAAATGATCCAATTCCACATCGCTCACACAAATGGTGATGTCCCCAAGTTATCACTCACCCAACCATTGAAATGACCACCATCAAAATGTGGATAGCCTGTGCGCTTCAATACCGTCAACAGATCACTTGGCATACTCAATACTTTACCATCTCTGTCGGTGGTGTAGCACTTGTTTGCCGGTAGTTTCAAATAATCGATATCATCGCAGATCAATGGATTGATCTCCTGGAAGTCTTCATCAAATTTCGGATATTCATTCGCCGATGCGGTGCCGCTTCTGCCACTGAATACGCGACCACCCGCTGGTGGGAAGATCAACCACTGATAGTCACCCTGATCGGCTGTCGTTGCATTGCCATCTCCACGAGTCGATGTCGTCAACAGGGTGTATGCCACACCTGCTGTCAATCTTACCCGGATCACCGGATCGGTGTCCCCTTGTCCGCCATACAACTGGCTCAAAAGATCGACCAGCCGTTGATATTACCCAACAGATTCAAATACTCGCCCAAGCCACTCCATGGTCCCGGTGCAAATGTATAATCTGCAAAAGCTATGATATCCACACATGGCTGATAGGGATCAAATGGTGCTACCCCATCATTGATGTCCGGTAGATCCTGAAACCCTGATAGATCACGCCCAATCCACTGTAATCAAATGGTTCCGGTACATCCTGCGTGTAGTATAGATACCGGTTGCCGATACCCGGAATTCATGCAAATCAAAATAACGGGCATTACCCAACAAATCCAAAGTCGGGAAACCTGCTATCGACGTCGTTCTAAAACAAGTCTGGATCGTCGGATCGAATTGGTAGTCATAACCACCACCATTATAATCATCTGCATCTGCCACATCGTCATTCTCGCCCAAATCGCCCACGATCTCATATACCACTGACGAACGCTGGCCGTAATGCTTATCATCCGGACAATAAATCTCCGGTGCTGTCTTATCTTCTGCATTCACATAGCCCCAGCATACTAATTCGCCACAAGAGCCATCTTCATTTTTTACATACACTCGATATATATATCGTCCGCAGCCCCAATCAGCAGGGATTTTACCAGCTTCATTTACATAAGAACGTCCATTGATAATCCGAACTGTTTCTACACAGAAATCCTGGTCACATACAAGTGCACCATTGAGTAACTGCGTTGCGACGAGTTGTGCTTCGCAATTATCGTCCAAGCGAACATTCACCGTACCGGTACACGAGAGGCTTTGGTAATCCGTTGTCGGCTGGCTCGTAAGAATTTGATACTTAATGAGTACAATCGGTTCACAAACCTCTGCACCGGATACCACCCCATCTTTATTCAAATCAAAACCGATGAGTATGTCATAAGTCATCGCGTGTTCTGGTGTAATACCACTCAATTCGTATTCAAAATAAATAGCATTTGTGCCTGTAGATTCATGATAAACAAGTTCTGCTGTGATTCCATTCGCGGCAAGCACTCCATTGATATCAAAGACGAGGTAATCCAAAGAAAAATTTTCAAAAGGAACACCAAGTAAATTGAAAGAATAGGTCGCTTCTGCTTCTTGCAGACAAGCTGGAATCGTCAAAGTTGCATCCGTTGCGACAATAGTTGGGCAAAGCAAGGCAAGTTCCGCCGGGTCGTGGTCGTCTTCATCGCCGCCATTTTTACCATTTTCATTGACTTGATTGTCATCATCCAAATCATCGGTTTCACCAGGTTGATTGAAATTCGTACCATCTGGTGTAGAATCCACATCCGCAGAATCTAAGGCATTGGTAGCAGCCGAGATTTCTGCCCAGTTGCGAATGCTCGTACCACTAAAAGCAGGATCAATCGTGAAGCTGATACTCAAAGTGGTAGAAGAATGCCCAGCCAGGAACGGAATCGGGGTGTTCAAAGTAGCAATGCCGGTCGCTGCCGTCCAATTCGGATCGCTCAGAATGAGTCCATTTGGAATATAATCACTCACCTGAATATCGGTTGCATCCAAAGAACCCTGGTTGATGACCTCAATCAAGAAAGTGTAGGTATTTCCCGGAATAATCGGAGCAGGCGTAGCTGGACTCAGTGTCTTGCGCAATGCCAAGTCAAATACTTGAGTAACTCCGATTTCCGCTGGGTCGTGATCGTCTTCGTCACCACCGTTTTTACCATTTCCATTGACTTGATTGTCATCATCCAAATCATCGGTTTCACCAGGTTGGTTGAAATTCATACCATCCGGGTCAGAATCTATGTCTGCAAAACCTAAAGCATTCGCAGCACTGGAAATCTCCGCCCAGTTGCGTATGCTCGTTCCCTGAAAATCGTCCTCGATTTTGAAGGTAATAAAAACGTTTACAAACGATTTATACCCAATAGAAGGAATTGGCGTATTCAAAGTAGCAATGCCGCCTGTTTCACTCCAATCCGTATCATTCAGCATCAAACCATCAGGAATGTAATCGCTGATTTGAACATTAGTGGCATCCAGCGTGCCCTGGTTATAAACCTTGAGCATGAAAGTAACTTCATCCCCAGGATGCAATGGCTCAGGCGTGCCCGGGTACAAGGTTTTCTCCAATGCCAGGTCAAAAATCTGTGCTATTTCTACCTCTTCAGGATCGTGGTCGTCTTCATCGCCGCCGTTTTTACCATCTTGATTCACTACATTATCGTCTATCAAATCATCCGTTTCGCCGGGTTGGTTGAAATTCGTACCATCCGGGTCAGAATCAATATCTGGCTGCCCCAAAACATTCGTAGCGCTGGAAATCTCCGCCCAGTTGATGATTCGGGTATCCATGAAGCCAGCCTTGATGTGCATTCGTATGCCAACGTCCACATAATCGCCGTATTTCAACAAATCTATCGTGAATACACCACTGCCATTATCAGTTACAATCGCCATATTATTTAGGCTTGTAAGAATTGCGCCCGTTTGCACACTGACGAAATCCATTTCTGCCGGTATATAATCGGTCACTTGAATATTGGTGCCATCCAGCGTACCCTGATTGTAAACTCTGATAGTAAAGACTATGTCACTGTCAGGCATGAAAGGTCCTGGCGTTACCACAGTATTAATCACTTTGCGCAATGCAAGATCGAACACCTGCATCACCGTGATTTGCGCCGGGTCGTGGTCGTCTTCGTCGGTAGCAGAGGTGCCATCGCCCGGCGTACCAGTACCATTTCCTGGCGTGGCATTGTCTGCACTGCTGCCTGGAGCGCCGCCTGCGTCATTTGCATCATCTCCGTCAGGTTCAGAATCAATATCTGGCAAACCAAGTGCATTTGTAGCAGCGCCAATTTCCGCATAGTTGGTTATGCGGGTATTCATAAAACCCAGGCTCAATCACAAAAGTAATATCAACCGTTGTAAACATGCCTTTTGCTAATGAAGCAATCGGTGTGTTCAATTGTGCCACGCCTGGGCTCACTTCCGTCCAATCGGTATCCGCTAAATCAAACCCATCTGGGATGTAATCGTTGATTTGAATATCCGTCGCATCCAGTGTACCCTGATTGATTACTTCAATGGTGAAGGTAACTTGGTCGCCCGGATCAAAAGGACCCAGGTGTTGCTCCAAGATTCAAATATTTCCGCAAAGCAAGATCAAAAGATTGCCCCACCTGAATAAGCGCCGGATCGTGGTCGTCTTCGTCGGTTTCCGCCAATTGATCGCCCGGTTGCCCCGTGCCATCGCCTGTGGTAGCATTGTCAGAAGAATAACCAGGTGCACCGCCACCATCATTGTTATCCAAAGCATCGGGCTGAGAATCTACGTCTGGAAGTCCTAGTGCATTGGTCGCCGAACGAATTTCTGCAAAGTTCAGTAGGCTTGCGCCCATGAAGTTATTGTCAATGGTAAAAGAAATATCCACCGAAGTAGATACTCCTTTTGGCAAAGAAGCAATCGGTACGTTCAATTGCGCGGCACCAGGGGTATATTCCGTCCAATCTGTATCTGCCAGTACCAATCCAAATGGGATGTAATCCACCACGTTTACATTGGTCGCATCCAATGTACCTTGATTAATCACACTAATAGTGAATGTGACACTGCTGCCCGGTGCAAATGGACCAGGTGTAGTGGCGCTCAATATTTTCACAAGCGCGAGGTCAAAGGTCTGTTGCACGGTGAATTCTGCTGGATCGTGATCGTCTTCATCACCGCCATTTTTACCGTCTTGATTCACCACATTATCGTCATTCAAATCATTCGTTTCACCAGGTTCATTGAAATTCATACCATCTGGGTCAGAATCAATATCTGCTTGCCCCAATACATTCGTAGCGCTGGAAATTTCTGCCCAGTTGCGAATGCTCGTTCCTTGGAAGTTCGCATCAATGGTAAATTGAATAGAAACCACCGTAGAAGCGCCCGCTGCCAAGAAGGAGATCGGCGCTTTGAGTGTAGCAACGCCGCCCGCTGCTGTCCATTTGCTATCGTTTAATGTCAAGCCAGTCGGGATGTAATCGCTGATTTGAATGTTCGTTGCATCCAAGGTACCCTGATTGAGTACTTCCAACATAAATACAACCGTTCCGCCTAGATTGAAAGGTCCGGCGCTCGCCAGGGTTTTGCGCAAGGCAAGGTCGAATATTTGCACCACCGGAATTTCCGCCGGATCGTGGTCGTCTTCATCGCCACCGGTTTTGCCGTCCTGATCTACCACGTTGTCGTCTATCAAATCATCGGTTTCGCCGGTTTCATTGAAATTGATACCATCCGTATCAGAATCTACATCTGGTTGACCGAGGGCATTCGTTGCACTAGAAATTTCCGCCCAGTTGCGAATACTCGTTCCCTGAAAAGTCGGATTGATCGTAAAGCTAATCGTGCGAGTGGTCGAAGCACCTGCTGCCAGACTTGCTATTGGCGTATTCAAAGTTGCGGTCGCGCCACTCGCTGTCCAGTTGACATCTGCTAATGTGAATCCGCCGGGGATGTAATCGGTGACTTGCACATTCGTTGCATCGAGTGTACCTTGATTAATCACTTCAATGGTAAATGTCACGGTACTACCCTGCATAAATGGTCCAGCGCTTGTCAGCGTTTTGCGTAAAGCCAGGTCGAAGGTTTGCGACACAGGTACTTCTGCCGGGTCGTGGTCGTCCTCGTCACCGCCATTTTTACCATCCTCATTCACAACATCGTCATCATCCAAATCATCGGTTTCCTCATCTTGATTAAAATTTGTACCATCCGCATCAGAATCTATGTCCGGCTGACTGAGGGCATTTGTTGCACTGGAAATCTCCGCCCAGTTGCGCAGGCTCGTACCCTGGAAGTTATTATTAATCGTAAAAGTAATAGTGACGATAGTAGAATCGCGATTCATAAGCGCGGCAATCGGCGTGTTCAAAGTAGCAATACCACCGGCAGCCGTCCAGTTGGCGTCATTCAGCGTCATTCCCGTTGGGATGTAATCGCTGATTTGAATGTCCGTCGCATCCAGAGTCCCTTGATTCAACACTTTAATTGTGAAAGTAACATCATCCCCAGGTTTGAAAACCACATCTGGTGCAGCATTCAATGTTTTGCGCAATGCCAGGTCAAAGGTGTGATCGATATTGATTTCTGCCGGATCATGGTCGTCTTCATCACCACCGTTTTTGCCATCCTGATTCACAACATCGTTATCATTCAAATCGTCGGTCTCGCCGGGTTCGTTGAAATTTGTACCATTTGGATCAGAATCAATATCTGGATAACCCAACAAATTTGTACCGCCGGAAATCTCCGCCCAGTTGCGGATAGTCGTACCCTGGAAGCCAACTTCCACGCTGAAAGTAATATCCACTGTTGTACTCGCGCCAGGTGCCAATAATGGAATCGGATCCGCCAAAGTAGCCACACCAGCTGTCTCTATCCAATCCTCATCATTCAAAACCAATCCGGCTGGGATGTAATCACTGATTTGAACATCATTCGCAGTAAGTGTACCTTGATTTACCACTTCAATAGTAAACGTGACCAAAACACCGGGTAGGAAAGGTCCGGGTGTAGCAGGGCTCAAGGTTTTGCGCAGCGCCAGGTCAAAGGTTTGCGTAATCGTCACGGGAGCAGGGTCGTGGTCATCTTCGTCGGTCGCAGCATTGACGTCGCCGGGCACACCCGTACCATCGCCGGTTATTACATCATCGGTAGCGCTATTCACGTGACCGCCGGCATCATTGGTATTGATATTATCCGGCTTGGAATCTATATCCGGTAAACTCAATGCATTAGAAGCAGCAGAAATCTCGGCAAAATTGACCAGATTCGTACCTTCAAAATTGTTGTCAATGGTGAAGGTGATTGGCACAATCGTAGAAGCGCCCGAAGCCAGATTTGGAATAGGGGTAATCAAAGTGGCGATGCCACCTGTTGCAGTCCAGTTGCCATCATTCAAGGTCAATCCGCTTGGAATATAATCGCTGATTTGAACATTGGTTGCATCCAGCGTACCTTGGTTAAACACTTCTATATTGAATGTCACCGTACCGCCCGACACAAAAGGACCAGCGCCGGAAACGGTTTTGCGTAAAGCCAGGTCAAAGGCTTGTTGTACCTCGATCAATGCCGGGTCGTGATCATCTTCATCCGTGGCAGCTACGCCGTCACCAATCATGCCTGTGGCATCCCCATTAAAATAGTCATCAGCAGCACTGTCCGGTTGTCCACCGGCATCATTGGTATTATCCTGGTCAAATTGAGAATCAATGTCCATACCTGGCAAGCCTGTTTCCACATCAATCGCGCTGCTGATTTCAGCGTAATTAATAAGCTGACCACCCTGGAAATTATTATTAATCTGAAGGGCAATTGTCAAACTGGTAAAGGAACCTGCTGGAAGCGAGGCGATAGGCGTATTTAAAGTAGCAATACCCGGTGAAGTTTCCGTCCAGTTGGCATCCACCAGTGTCATACCACTTGGAATGTAATCGGATACTTGGATATCACTCGCATCCACTGTACCTAAATTACCGACCAATATGGTGAAATAAACCGTTTCACCCGGTACATAAGGTGGGCTATTTAGCCCTGTATTATCTGGGTATTTTATCAAAGATAAATCGAATACATCTCCAAAGCTTACTACTGCTGGATCCTGGTCGTCTTCATCGGTAAAAGGATTATCCACACCAAAAGCACCCGTTCCATCCCCATCCACATAGTTGTCCGTTGCTCCGGTAGGTACACTACCGCCATCGTCATTGATCACATCATCTGGACTTGAATCTATATCCGACAGCCCCATTGCATTATCCGCATCCAGAATTTCCGCAAAATTAAAAGCACTTCCGCCGACAGCCATTGGGTCAAGCTGGAAGGTAATATCCACCGTAGTTGATGCGCCTGGTGCTAAAAAAGCAATGGGCGTATTCAGCGTAGCAATATCCAAACCTTGACTACTAATACCAGCGGTCCAATCAGGATCCATCAAGATTAGATTGGTCGTCGTGATATAATCCACCAACTCAATATCTGTTGCTGTTATAGTTCCTTGGTTGATTACTTCAATTGTAAATGTAACTAAATCTCCCGGACTAAAAGGACCGACCGAAGTAAGCGTTTTGCGCAGCGCCAGGTCAAAGAAGGTACCGGCAAGAATCGTCTCTGAATCGTGGTCATCTTCATCTGTTGCAGCAACGCCATCGCCAGGCGTACCTGTGCCATTGCCATCTACATAGTCATCCGCAGGGCTGTCAGGCTGACCGCCTGCATCATTGGTATTGAGACTATCAGGCTCGGAATCTATATCTATATAGACGTGCGGGTCGCCTGCTTCTGAAATTTCGGCGTAGTTGGTAAGAGACGAACCTACAAAACCCGGGTCTAAGGTGAAAGTAATCGTGCGTGTTGTAGATTGCCCTGCTGCCAGAGAAGCAATCCGCGTATTCAACATGGCAACGCCGGGAGAGGTCTCTGTCCAGTTGGCGTCATTGAGCGTCAAACCATTCGGAATATAATCGCTGATTTGAATATCAGCCGCATCAACAGTACCCTGGTTGAAAACCGTTATCACAAAGGTGACCGGATCGCCAGGGTCAAAAGGTTGCTGTGTAGTTGGGCTGAGCGTTTTGCGCAAAGCCAAGTCAAAAGTCTGTTGTACCGCAATTTCTGCTGGGTCGTGGTCATCCTCGTCGCCGCCATGATTGCCGTTTTGGTCCACCACATTGTCATTCGCCAATTGGTCTAATTCACCAGGGGTATTGAAATTCATCTCATCGGGTGTAGAGTCAATATCCTGCAAACCCAATACATTGGTAGCGCCGGTGATTTCCGTCCAGTTGCGAATAGACGTTCCCTGGAAATTGGCGTCAATGGTAAAAGTAATGGAAAGCGTCATAGAAGCACCTGGGGCAAGACTTGGAATCGCGGTGTTCAAACGAGCGATATTTCCAACTGCCGTCCAATTGCCATCATTCAGGGTCAAACCCGTTGGAATATAATCGCTGACGCCAATGGTGGTAGCGGGCAAAGTTCCTTGATTTATGACTTCGATATTGAAAGTAACGGTACTGCCTTGCGCAAATGGGCCAGGCGTGCTAGTGCTCAAGGTTTTTCGCAACGCGAGGTCAAAAATTTGAGTCACGTTTATTAAAGCCGGGTCTTGGTCGTCCTCATCGGTGGCAGGATTGATACCGCCAGGCGTACCCGTGCCATTCCCATCGACTGCATTATCGGCGGCGCTACCGGCTCGACCGTCGGCGTCATTGTTACTCGTATTATCTGGATTTGAATCTTTATCCGATTGATTTAAAGCATTTTGTGCGGAAGCAATTTCGGCTATGTTGATAATTTGCGTACCGGTAAAATTGCTGTTAATCGTGTAAGTGATGCTTCGAGTTGTGCTGGTACGCGCAGGCAAGCTGGCGATGGGTGTATTGAGGGTAGCCCGACCGCCGGAAGCCGTCCAATTGGCATCTGCCAAAGTCAAGCCTGTCGGAATGTAATCATTTACCTGCACATTCGTCGCATCCAACGTCCCCTGATTGATAATTTCAATCGTAAAAGTGACTGTACTTCCAGGATAGAAAGGGACTGGAGTGCTGACATTCAATGTTTTGCGCAAAGCCAGGTCAAAAGTTTGTACAATTGTAAGCTCAGAAGGGTCGTGGTCATCTTCGTCGCCGCCGTTTTTGCCATCCTGGTTTACTATATTATTATCATTCAAATCATCGGTTTCCCCGGGTTGATTAAAATTCGTACCATCCGGCGTAGAGTCAATATCCTGTAAACCTAAGGCATTGCTGGCGCTGGAAATCTCCGCCCAGTTGCGGATGGAGGTTTGCATAAAATTCACATCCACATTGAAAGTGATTGCGACAATCGTACTCGCACCAGGCGCCAGCGACGCAATCGGATCTACTAAGGTAGCAGTAGCGCCACTTTGAGTCCAAATGGGATCGTTTAATATCAATCCAGTTGGAATATAATCTGTAACCTGAATATTAGTGGCAGTTAAAGTGCCTTGATTGAAAATTTCTATATTGAAGGTCACTGCACTACCCGGAACAAAAGGACCGGGAGTGGTGGCGCTCGGCGTTTTGCGTAAAGCTAAATCGAAGATTTGTGTAACCGTTACCTGCGCCGGGTCGTGATCATCCTCGTCGGTAGCAGCTACGCCATCTCCGGGTGCACCCGTGCCATCTCCTGTAATTGTATTATCTGTAGCGCTGCCGGGCAGACCACCTGCGTCATTATTGCTAATGTTATCCGGATCGGAATCTATGTCGGCAAGCCCTAAAGCATTACTGGCACCGGAGATTTCTGCATAGTTGATGATGGAAGTACCTTCAAATCCTGATTGGATTTGAAAAGTAATCGTTCGAGTCACCGTTGCGCCTTTTGGAATAGATGCAATCGACGTGTTTAAGGTAGCGATACCGCCTGAAGCTGTCCAGCTTGCATCATTCAAAGTCAAACCGGTCGGAATATAATCGCTGATTTGCACATTGGTTGCATCGAGCGTCCCTTGATTGGTGATTTCGATATTAAAGGTCACTGCACCTCCCGGTACAAAAGGACCAGCGCCCGCCAGCGTTTTGCGTAAAGCCAAATCAAAGGTTTGTTGTACCGCAACTAATGCAGGATCATGGTCGTCTTCATCGGTAGCGGCGACGCCATCACCAGGCACACCCGTGCCACTACCAGCATAGGCGTTATCGGCTGAACTATTGGGCTGACCGCCGCCGTCGTTGGTATTGTCATTATCCGGTCGAGAATCTATGTCGTTTAAGCCCAAGGCATTACTTGCACTTGAAATCTCCGCGTAATTGACAATCTGGTCTCCTTGGAAATTATTGTCAATCTGAAAAGCAATGGATACAACGGTAAACGCGCCTGGCGCTAGGGAGGCAATCGGGGTATTTAAAGTTGCCTTACCCGGAGAGGTTTCGGTCCAATTGGGATCTACTAGGATTAAACCCGTTGGAATATAATCCGTGACTTGAATATTCATGCCTTCCACCGTACCAGGATTAAGTACAAATAGATTAAAATACACTGTTTCACCCGGCTCATAGGGCGGGTTATTTAATCCACTAAATTTATCCTCCGATTTTGTCAATGCTAAATCGAATACATTACCAAAGCTAATTTGTGCCGGGTCTTGATCGTCTTCATCGGTCAGTGGGTTATCAGTACCAAAGAAACCAGTACCATTACCATCGACATAATTATCTGTCGCTCCATTAGGCACACTACCCCCATCGTTACCTATTAGCTCATCAGGGCTTGAATCAATATCTGACAGCCCCATTGCATTATCCGCGCTGAGAATTTCGGCAAAATTAGCACCGCTTCCACCTGGTGAGTTAGGATCAATACGGAAGGTAATCGTACGAATAGTGGAAGCACCCGGAGCCAGCGTCGGAATAGGTGTATTTAAAGTAGCCACACTAAGTCCCTGACTGTTGACACTCTGTGTCCAATTAGCATCTTGCAATTGTAAGAATGGTACGACTAAATAATCAATCACCTCAATATTGGTAGCAGTCACTGTACCCTGATTAATCACTTCAATGGTGAAGGTTACTAATTGCCCTGGTATGTAAGGACCAGGCGTAGTCAGCGTTTTGCGCAAGGCTAAGTCAAAAAATGTACCTGCGAGAATGAGTTCGCCATCATGGTCGTCTTCGTCGGTTGCTGCAACGCCGTCGCCAACTGTGCCATTGCCATTGCCATTGACATAATCATCAGCAGGGCTGTCGGGCTGACCACCGGGGTCGTTGTTGTTGAGCACATCGGGGTCGGAGTCAATATCTGGTAAACCCAATGCGTTGCCCGCGCTGCTGATTTCAGCATAATTTACGATTTGAGTGCCGGTAAAATTAGGATCAATCGTAAAATCTATTTCAACCGTAGTAGATGCCCCCGGAGCTAAAGAAGCAATCGGGGTAATCAGGGGTAGCCACGCTACCGCTCTGCATCCATACGCCCATGCCGCCGCCTGTCAACAGTAAACCGGTAGGGATATAATCACTTACAACAACGTTCGTTGCTGTTACACTACCTTGGTTAGTGATCGTAATAATGAATTTTACCGGGTCGTTTGCTTCAAAAGGTATTTGTGTAAGCGGACTTAAAGTCTTTTTCAAAGCCAGGTCAAACGTTTGTATCACTTGAATTTCTGCCGGGTCGTGGTCGTCCTCATCGCCGCCGTTTTTACCATCCTGATTGATTACATTATCATCATTCAAATCATTGGTTTCGCCGGGTTGGTTAAAATTGGTACCGTCCGGCGTAGAGTCCACATCTTGTAAACCTAAGGCATTGCTGGCACTAGAAATCTCTGCCCAGTTGCGAATGGAAGTTCCCTGGAAATTAATATTGATACTATAAGTGATACTCACTGTGGTGGAAGCGCCTGGAGCCAAGGAAGTAATCGTATTAGTGCGCGTTGCCACGCTGCCTGCCTGCGTCCAGTTGGCATCATTGAGCGTCAATCCGGTGGGAATGTAATCGCTTACTTGAATATTGCTCGCAAGGACTGTACCTTGGTTAATCACTTCAATATTGAATGTGACAGTGCTTCCTTGCATGAAAGGACCCGGCGTAGCAGCACTTAGCGTTTTACGCAAAGCCAAATCAAAGGTTTGTATAATATTAATCAATGCTGGGTCGTGGTCGTCTTCATCCGTGGCGGCATTGGTATCACCGGGCGTACCCGTACCATCTCCATTTATAGCGTTATCCGCAGCACTGTTTGGGCTGCCGCCCGCGTCGTTATTATTAGAATTATCAGAATGAGAGTCTATATCCGAAAGATTAAAAACGTTATCAGATGATCTGATTTCTGCATAATTGACTAACTGCGTTCATGTGAAAGTTGGGCTAATTGTAAAAGTGATGGAAACTGTTGTCGAAGCGCCCGGTGCCAGACTGGCAATTGGGGTGACCCGCCTAGCAGTATTGCCCATCTGCGTCCACGCGGCGTCATTTAGCATAAGACCAGTTGGAATATAATCACTGATTTGAATATTCGTAGCTGTTACATCTCCTTGATTATAAACCGTAATATCAAATGTAACCGTACTGCCAGGTACGAATGGACCAGGCGTACCAGCACTCAATACCTTTGTTAAAGCCAAGTCAAATTCTGTTATGAAAAAACCCGCGTCTAGGCTATGGTCATTTTCACCCAAATCACCGGTTGTGTAACTAATATAAGGTAAGCCATTGGGGATGCTGCCCGGCAAGCCACTGCTCAATGCTGCACCGGGGTCAGAGTCATTTATATCCGGGTTGGCACCAGCACCCGTATTGCTTTGAGTGAGCATATAGTCATCGCCATTCAATTGGATAGCGCCATTAGAAACTTGCCCTTGCCCAAAAACAATATAATATTGTGTGTTAGGTAACAGTCCATCGTCTGTGTCGAAATAATATTCGCCCTTCGCATCTGTAGTAGTAGTAGCTACTAATGCTCCGGTGGCATCGTACAGATTGACTGTAACGCCTTGCAAGGGCGGCTCACAAGGGTCTTGTACGCCGTCGCGGTCGGTATCTTCCCATACATAATTGCCAATTTCAAGTGGCGATAAATCACAAAGCGCTTCGATGTCACCCAAACCACCTCCTTTACCAAAAGAAGGTATCAACCCTGCCACTACCTGATAGACCCGATTATTGGCTCCCGTGTTGGTATTTAACCACATCACCCCTTGAGAATTAAAAGCAAGTGGGTCAAATACAGTGGCGGCTACTTCCCCTTTCCCTTTTACGTAAGCCAAAGCGCCCAAAGTAGTTTCATGGTGAGAAGCATCCGAACCCGTAAAGAAATCGCCCCAAAAATACTCGCCGGCATTGGTAGGTCCGTCATTCGTCTCAAAACCAGCAGGTGTACTCTTTGTATCATTCTCTCCCTGTTCCAGCACAAAGGTGCCGTTGTTGTTTTTTGCAAAAATAATATCGCCGACCGAACCGACATTCCGCTGGGTGCGATCTCCGGAAATCGCCCGATAGTTATCCCAGCCTCCTTGATGTGCAAAGCGATCCATGATGCCGATAATCATAGAGCCGTCTTCTGTGAATTCAATATCGGAAACCAGCGGCTGAGGCGCAGCTATAAACCTGCCATAAGCCATCCCGTTGGCATTAATCTGTGCCTCATCCCAGGTGTTCACCCAGCGTTCCCAACAACCCATCACCTGCTGCGTGCCGTCAAGCCGCTGATAATATTGCTCGCGGTTGTAATTCATTGGAAATTGTATCTCCGTAGTAAAAGACGTAGGGTTTTTAGGATCAAAGGAAACTACAAAAGCCGTTAATTCGGCGGGTTTCAAAATAGTAGCAGAACCCGAAGCGTCACAAATCAAACCAAGATAGCCACGCCCCTGATGAAATTTCAATCCGAATGGACGAAGTTGACCATTGACGCAAGTCGGCGCACCTGGTATGGAAGCAATCGGATATTGCCTTACCTGAGCGCGCTGGGCAATGTAGCAGGAATGGCAGCGCTGGGTGTATAGCCATTCAAATCCACCGCTATCAGCGCAGCTTGATTTAGGTTGACCAACCACAAATTACTTTCGTCTTCTTCTATGTCAATATCTCCATAGCTGGTGCGACCTACTTTGCCAAAAGCATCCAGGTCAACGGAAGCCAGTGTTCGATCAGCAGGCAACTGGAAATCACCGGCGGCACCGGCGGCGATGGCTCCTGGCACACTGGTACGATTGACGGTACCGAGGTCAATAGCGAGTCCACCGTTGGAGGGGACAACCCCTTGCAGGTCAAAACCACCCACGAGGCTAGGCACTGCACCGCTATAGTCCATGACATAAACACCATCTGCACCGCGCGGACCAAAGCCAACGTGCCTTTTCAGGAAAGTGCTGGTGAACATCCGTTTATTACTCTTTTGGTACGATACCCCCCAAAGCGCGCCTACGGTATTGGCGTCAAAATCTTTTGCAGGCATGGGGTTAGTGCCAGCATAATCATAGTCTATGGATACAAATACGCCATTGGTATTTCCAACCCCGGAGCCGTTTTCGTAACAAGCGAGGCTCATGGGTGGATTCTCCTGACAGTAGCAAACCGGATCCAATACGCCGAAATCCACCTCACAAGTTCCCGGAGACACAAACTGCACACTAGTGCCGTTGTCAGTTCCTGCAAAGCTTTCTTCTAACAAGGGCAAAGAAGCCGGAATGGAAAACTCCACCCGGTACTGCGCTCCAGGAGTCAATCCGGTCACCGTCCATTCCCCGTTAGCATCGGTTACAGTTATCCCGACTTGGTTGCCATTACAATCATAAATCGTTACTACGATACCTGATTGTCCAATATCAAATTGATCTTGCGTACCATCAGAATCAAAATCTTTAAATGCCTGTCCGCCAAGTTCGTCGGATTGCATGGAACAAGGATCCATTGGGACATCATCTGCAATTTGCGGCGTGCTCCGCGCGCGCGCCCCCCCTTGGACCAACAAGAGCGAAGGATCCTTAACAAGACAGCAGCCCAGGCATCATCATCTGAGCTTGCCCAGATTTTGATGGGGTAGTAGTTTTAGTCGTTTGAACAGCCTGATCTGTCGTTAAACTATTATTGTGGAAATAAGCATAACTCAGATAAGTAACAAAAGCCGTAGATAGCAATAACAGACCCAGTCTGAACTTCTTGAATAGTGTGAAACCCGCTTCATGAAATTATGATTTTAAATTGTATAATATAGGTGTTATTTAAATATTCAATTATTTAATAATCAATTGAATGCAAATAATTACTATTCAAATTCATACAATTGGTGAATTTGTATCTTTCAAAAAAAAAATAGCAATTCGAAAAAAAAATGGGGTGTTAGATAGGCTCACTTGCTTTTCAGGTCTGCTAAAAGTAGTTATCCTACTCTCCAGGTTATCTTGTGGATAGTAACAGTTATTAATTTTCGTGTAAAACTCTTTTTGAAGCATAGCTAAATCGTGTTGACCTGAAAATCGGTCAATAAATGCACATAAAAGCATCAGCAAAATGCAGCTTTTTCGTGCGTACATTGTTGAATTATTAACTATGCCTTAAATTTGCAAAAACCTCAACTCTAAGGAGTTAGAGTGTGGTTGTATTTACTGTTTGGGAAAAAATTTAAATTTTGCTTAAAAACAGCAAAGGCAAGCTCTTTTGAAGAGATAATCGTTTTGTGTGTTGTGTAATTCTAACACAAAATACTCTTTTCTTCAGATATATCCAAATAAAGTATTTATAAATTCTTTCTATTCGTATTAGACTAAGTCTAAACAAGAGCTGAGAGCCTTACAAATATTTACATTTTTAAAACAAAGTGCCATTGAAAATAATTCAATAAAATACAAATCTGTACTACCTTGATTTGAAGGTAAATTTAAATACTACTCTTGTCTTGCTCAGTAAACCAAATCGTTGTGCAAAGAGTTTCTTTAAAAAAAGGAATGAATCGCTTACAATACGAAACGAGCCCTTACCTCCTGCAACATGCCCAAAATCCGGTGGACTGGTACGCCTGGAAACCGGAAGCCTTTGCCAAAGCCCGCCGCGAAGATAAACCCATTATCGTCAGTATCGGTTATTCCACTTGCCACTGGTGTCACGTCATGGAGCATGAATCCTTTGAAAATGAGGACATTGCAGGGTTTATGAACGAGCATTTCGTATGTATCAAGGTAGATCGGGAGGAGCGACCCGATGTGGATTCGATTTATATGGAGGCTTGTCAAGTGATTTCAGGTTCGGGTGGTTGGCCACTTAATTGTTTCCTGTTGCCCGACGGAAGACCTTTCTTTGCCGGCACTTATTATCCGCCTTCACCTGCCTACAATCGCCCATCCTGGATGCAAGTTTTACAAAATATTTATCAAAATTATTATAATCGGAGAGAAGTTGTAGAAGAACAAGCGGAGCGTTTGATGGAAATTATTAAAAGCTCGGATTCGGTTTTTCTCTCGGATCAAGTTTCTTTACAAAAAGAATCCACGTTATTTACACCAGTATTATTGCAAAATATTTTTTACCAACTGCAAAATCGCTTCGACCGCGAAAATGGTGGCTTTGGCAATGCGCCTAAGTTCCCTGGCAGTATGGCCTTGGAATATTTATTACAATATTATCATTTTACCAAGGATGAAGATGCTTTGCATCATGTTTTGTTTTCGCTGGATCGCATGATTCAGGGCGGCATTTATGATCAAATCGGCGGTGGATTCGCGCGTTACGCGACCGATCGCGCCTGGCTGGTGCCACATTTTGAAAAAATGTTATATGATAATGCCTTATTAGTGAGTATTTTAAGCGATGCTTATCGGGTGATAAATAAAGAATTATATAAAGAAACTATTCAGGAAACGCTTGAATTTATAAATCGTGAAATGACTAGCCCCGAAGGCGGTTTTTATTCTGCATTAGATGCTGACAGTGAAGGTGAGGAGGGAAAATATTACATTTGGAACAAATCAGAGGTAGAAGCAATTCTTGGTAATGATGCTGCACTATTTTGCGAATTTTATAATGTGACCGAAGAAGGGAATTGGGAAGAAAAAAATATTTTATGGCGTGCGCAATCGCACGAGGATTTTGCACAGGCGAAAGGAATAGAAAGTTCGTTTTTGAAAGAAAAATTAAAATCAAGTCGAGCAAAATTATTCGCTGAAAGGCAAAAGCGTATCCGCCCGGGATTGGATGACAAAATTCTCCTCGATTGGAATGGCTTGATGTGCATCGCTTACGCCAAAGCCTATACTGCATTGGGTGAATCTGCGTACCGCGAGGCAGCCGAGCGCAATCTCCACTTTTTGTTGGAAAAATTTCAACAACCAGATGGAAGTTTCTACCATACTTATAAGGAAGGCAATGCCCAGTACGACGCTTTTTTGGATGATTATGCCAATCTTATTGCCGCTATTTTACATATGTATCAAATTAATTTTGACCTTTCTTTATTAGAAAAAGCCGCATTGCTTACTGATTTTGTGATTGAACAATTTTACGATGAGCAGAGCAACCTTTTTTACTTTACTTCTGACACCCAAAAGGATATTCCGCTGCGCCGCAAAGAATTGTACGACAACGCTACGCCTTCCGGCAATTCTACTATGATTTACAACTTGCTGAAATTGAGTATTTTACTCGAGAAAAATGACTATAAAGAACGCGCAGTAGAAATGCTCAAAGCGATGCGCGACGCGATTGAGCGCTATCCTTCGTCCTTCGCGCGTTGGGCAAGCGCCTTGACTTGGCTGGTGCATCCGGTACATGAAATTGCAGTCGTCGGTGAAGAATCGAAGATTGTAGCTGCTGATTTAAACAAATTTTATTTGCCCAATAAAGTCTTGATGGCTAATGCAAATGCGGATGAACGATTTCCACTTTTGGCGGGTAGAAATGCAAACGGCGTGACAAACATCTATATTTGTAAAGACTACGCTTGTCAATTACCCGTTCAAAATATAGCAGATGCGAAAAAAATGTTGGATATTGGGTGATTGAGACATTCGGGATAATGAATAAAATGCTTGTGCATGAAATTTTTCTATACCCTTCTGATTGCTATTCTGATTACTACACTCGCGGTGGCGCAGCAACCCGCTCAGTACAGCTTATATATGCTCAATCCACTAGGGTGGAATCCTGCTTATGCCGGGATTGACAATTCCTTGAATATTGCAGGTGTCTATCGCAAACAATGGGTAGGCTTGGAAGGTAGCCCTTCTACTCAAAATCTCAGTGCGCATATGCCGCTTTACATACTTGGTGGTGGTGTTGGTATCAATATCGAGAACGATGAACTTGGCGCAGAGCGCTGGACTACAGGCACATTGGCTTATAGCTATCAGTTGGAGTTGGACGCAGGTGTTTTATCTTTTGGGGTGGCAGCCGGTATGGTGCAGCGCCAATTGGATGGTACAAAAATACGCACGCCTCAAGGCGAATATACAGAGCCGGGTAATCCCAACCACAATGATCCTATTTTACCATTTGGGCTGGAATCAGCGATCACGCCTACATTTCATGCGGGAGCTTACTACACGAGCGAATGGATGGAAGCTGGCGTCTCCGTGCGGCATATCAATGAAGGTAAAGCAGAATTGGGCAACCTGAGCCTTAGTATGAAAAGAAATTTTAATCTTAATGTCGGTTTTCACTTCGATGTGACGCGGAGTCTTTCGGTGCATCCCTTTGCATTGCTCCGTTCCGATTTAACACAAACGCAGGTAGATTTTTCTGTTATCATGCGTTATAACGACAATATCTTCGGAGGGGCTTCGTTTAGAGGTTATAATGCAAACAGCCGCGATGCCGTAGCGATTCTGGCGGGATTCAAGCTAAGCGAGAAATTTACGCTGGCGTATGCCTACGACTTAACGCTGTCGGATTTGAGCACGGTGAGCAATGGCTCGCACGAAATTGTGTTAACATTTAGCACACCGATTGGAGGTAAAGGAAAATTGCCGCCGATCATTTACAACCCCAGATCGCTTTAGAAATTGTTTGTTGCTGATTATCACTTGATAGAAAGTATTAATTTGATAATTAACAAACAATAATCCTTAAATTTTCTTACCGAAATACTAAAGGGCGATTATAGGGCGTTGGAACGTTGGTTTTTCAATTCAAAAATAAGGCTTTGGTTAAAATTCAGCCTTCACTTTTGATAATATTATTAAACCGTCTATATTTACGTTCGCTTTTAAAGACTGTACTTTAAAATCTGAAGGAAAACTTGGGTGTTATATGAAAAATCTACTCAAACTCGCACTGGCATTCCTAGTGTTAGCACTTTCTGCCTGTAAAGGTGGTGAAACAGGACAACTCACCGGCGTATTAGATCGCCCTAGTTGGAAAGGTATTAACCCTTATGGTATGGTGTACATCCCTTCGGGGACATTGCACATCGGTCCGAGCGATCAGGATGTGAGCAATACTTTTGTGCAAAGACCAAAGGCAATATCGATCCAAGGCTTTTACATGGATGATACAGAAATCACCAATAACGAGTATCGCCAATTTGTCTATTGGGTAAGAGACTCGCTTGCACTTACTTATCTCGATCTTTTCGACCCGGAAAGTGAAGATGAAGAACGCCTCGACTGGAGCGAGCGCGATGACCTTGACTGGGAAAGCGAAGAACTCGAAGATTTGTTTTACCAGGGCGATGACAAATTCGCTGGTAAGAAAGAACTCAATGTGGAGAAGCTGGTGTACGAATACGAATGGTACGACTGGCAATCCGCAGCGCATAACCCGCGCCTGCGCCCAGGCGAAGGCTCTGGCAGCCCTAGAACTTCTTACATCCAGAAGAAAAAAGTGAATGTATATCCGGACACTTTGGTGTGGATACGCGACTTCACTTATTCTTATAACGAGCCATTTACACGTAACTACTTCTGGCATCCTGCTTTTGATGATTATCCAGTAGTGGGCGTAGATTGGCACATGGCAAATGCCTTCTGTTACTGGCGTACCAAGCTTTGGAACACTTATCAGCAGGAGCGAGGCGATGGTATTAATACAGAAGATTATCGATTGCCAACTGAATTTGAGTGGGAATACGCTTCTCGCGGTGGTCACGATCTAGCCCCTTATCCTTGGGGTGGTTATTATGTACGCAACGCCAAAGGCTGTTTGCTGGCTAACTTCAAGCCCGGTCGCGGTAACTATCCTGAAGATGGTGGTCAGTATACAGTAAAAGCGGATGCTTACTTCCCGAACGACTACGGTTTGTTCAATATGTCTGGTAATGTGGCGGAATGGACAGTGACAGCATATTATGAAAATGCTTACTCTTTTATACACGATTTGAATCCTGATATTCGCTATGATGCCAAAGATGATGATCCTGAAGCTTTCAAGCGCAAGGTGATTCGTGGTGGCAGCTGGAAAGACGTGATGTACTATATTCAGACAGGTACGCGTGCCTATGAATATCAGGACACTACGAAGTCCTATGTCGGTTTCCGTTGTGTATTAACCTTCCTGGGACGCTCGATCAATGACTTCTAAAAATTCCCGGTAAAGACTACAATATGGATATTGCGACCGACGTTGCAGTATCCATATTTTTATTAAGTTAAATTATAATGATTATAAAAGTGAAGATTTTTTCTACCGACTTGTAACTTTTTTCAATAAACGCATTATAAAGGTGATTTTCGGATCCAATCGTTTCATCAAACTCGATTTCTAAACGCTAAAAGATTTCAAAAATGAGTTTCGTAAAAACTAAAGGCTTCAAGTATCTTAAAAATTTGCTTATCGGTGTAGGTGCAGCCCTCGTGTTGGCTGGTGCATTATTCAAAATCGAAAGCTGGGAAGGCGCTAGTGAAATGCTGATTATCGGTATGGGGATAGAAGCATTTATCTTTCTTTTCCTTGGTTTGATCGGCCCAGAGCCCGATTACTACTGGCACAAATTGTATCCAGGTTTGGATGACTACAATTCTCAGATCGCGCCAGTTACAGCTGGTCCAATGAATTCTCCAATGCAGCAAATGCCGGCATTGAATGGTGAAGTGGTAGAGCGTCAATTGGGCGGTATGTTGGTAGAATTACAAAATATGTCGCGCAGCATGTCCTCCCTCAAAGCATTGCAGGAAGTGGATTTCTCCGGTACAAGCGATCAGATCAAAGCAATGAGCAATTTCTATGCTAAACTGAATGAAGCAATGGCTGACTTGAGCGACTCGCTGGAAGACACCAAAGTTTACAAGGATCAATTAGGTGCCTTGAACCGCAACCTGAATAACTTGAACAACACGTACAGTGCATTGAATAATGTATATGGCAATGTTATCTCTGCTATGGCAAGCGTCGGCAGACAATAATCGCAAACTGCTAATTGTTTTGTAAAACCTTAAAAGTAGAAAATTATGTCTATTCCAAAGGAACCCCGGCAGTTGATGATTAACCTGATGTACTTGGTGCTGACGGCGATGTTGGCGCTCAATGTATCTGCCGAAATCATCAACGCTTTCTTCATGATCGATAGAGGTATCGCCGGGTCAAACGATATTATCGATAAATCTAATGAGTTTGCTCTTAACGCGCTTGACCTAAATGTGAAGCAAGACGAGCAAAAGTACGGAAAATTGCTGGATGCTGCCAAGCAAGTTCAAATCATTTCCAAAGAGTTTAATGATTACATCTCAAGTGTTCGCGAAGAAATGGTTGAAGCAACCGATGGCTACTATCCTGATAGCGATGTAAAGCACGGCGGCCAACCAAAGGGGTATAAAAACAAGGATGTAACCACTAATTTGTTGGTAAACAAAGGGAAAGGCGAAGAAATCAAAGAAAGAATTCTCGTTGATCGCAAAAAAATCCTTGATATTATCAATAGTTTGAAAGGGATGCCGGGTACTAATATCACTGATCAAACGATCGCTGATCTGGAAAAAAGTATCACTTTGAACATTAGCGATGATTGGGAAAAGAAAGTGAAGAAACCGGTTAGCTGGTCACACTTTACCTTCAATCAGATGCCATTGGCTTCTATCTTCCCGATTTTTCGTAAGTTTCAGAATGATATGAAAAGCTCGGAAGCTGCCGTACTGAACTACTTGGTAGGGCAGGTTGGTGCGAAAACTTTTAAAGTAGATAATTTTTTACCAATCGCTTCTGCACCAAAGAGTTATATCATTGCAGGTGATGAATATTCTGCAGATATTACGATTGGAGCTTCCAGCCGTTCGGTATATGAAAATATGTCCATTAGAGTAGATGGCCAATCCTTGAAAGTGGAGGATGGTATTGCTAAGTTCACAACCAGATCTTCAACGCCTGGTGTGAAAAAATATAATGTGGACATTACGTTGACCAATCCTACTACAGGAGAAGTAGAAACGTATAAAAAAGAATTTGAATACGAAGTTGGTCGTCGTTCGGTAGCTGTTGCTGCGGATAAGATGAATGTATTCTATATTGGTGTTGATAACCCTGTATCCGTTTCCGCTGCTGGTATTTCATCTAATAGCTTACGCGTAAGCGGTAGTGGTGGTGGTATTCGCATGAATAAAGTGAACGAGGGCAAGTACAATGTAACTGTGTCAGAGCCAGGCGAAGCCGTTATCACAGTTGCTGGTGAAGGACTTACTTCTACTCGATTCAACTTCCGTGTGAAGCGTATCCCTGATCCTGTGCCAATGCTTGGTAGAAGCAAAGGTGGTGGAATGGGTAACGGCGAGTTCAAAGCACAGGATGGTTTGCTGACAGTCCTCGAAAACTTCGACTTCGAAGCGCGTTGCGAAGTTCAAAGCTATACGTTGGTTTATATCGCTAAGCGCGAGGATGCAGTGGACTCTGATAATTCAGGACCACGCTATAATTCAGCATCGCGTCGTTTGGTTGATAGAGCTAAACCAGGTGATACTTATTATTTCAGAGATATCAAGGCACGTTGCCCAGGTGACAAAGCCGGTCGTGATATTGGAACAATTGTGTTCCAAATCAGATAAATTCTGCAAATATTTCTGTTAATGTGTAATAGCGTGTAGGGTTAATCCGTTAACTTTATGCGCTATTATCCTTAATAGATGCCTTTTTCAAGATGTTGGGCTTTAGATGAAAGGTGTATTTAAAAGTCTGACGTCTCAAGTATATAAATCTAAAGTCTAAAACTTTTACCAATGAAGGAAATCATGAAACTCTTGAGCGTTGTCGTATTGGCGCTGTGTCTGTCGGTTCCGGCGGCTGCGCAAAGACCAGGCGACATCATTATGACGGAATCCGGTGAGCCGTTGAATCCACAAAAGAAACCTGTTGACGACATCGTTCCTGAAAGAACGACTTTCCAGAAGCGGGTACTTGCTTACGATCCGGTGCGCGAAGCAGATATTCTTTTTGAAAAGCGTATGTGGCGGGTAATCGATGTACGCGAAAAGATGAATCTACCTTTTGCCTATCCTCCTCGTCCACTGTTTACTATTCTGATGGATGCTGCTAAAAGCGGCGAGATCACAGTTTACAGCGCTGAAGATGATAAATTCTCACAGCCACTTACCCCGGAAGAAGTAGCTTCTAAAGGTGCTTCTATCGATACCATTATGACTTTTGATCCCGAAACGTACAAAGAAATTATCAAGGAAGTACGCAACGAAATCAATGCGGAAGACGTGAAGCGTTTCCGTGTGAAAGAAGTATGGTTCTTCGACAAAGAAGTTTCCACTTTGCAAGTGCGCATACTTGGTATCGCGCCGATCATTGATGTGAAAGATGAAAACGGCAACTTTTTGTATGAGCAGTTGATGTTTTGGGTGTACTATCCTGATGCCCGCCAAATACTGGCAAAAGAGCAGGTGTACAATATCACGGGCAACGATGCCAGCCCATTATCTTGGGAAGATTTGATGGAAATGCGTTTCTTCTCCAGCTATATTTTTAAAGAGTCAAACGTATTTGATCGCCGCTTGGAATCTTACCTCACAGGCGTAGATATTTTGCTCGAAGGAGAAAAAATCAAGCAGGAACTTTTTAACCGTGAGCATGACCTGTGGTCTTATTAATCTGATGATATAATTATTTCTTTTTATATAAAAAGCTCGGATTTCATAGAGATTCGAGCTTTTTGCATTATTAAAGCAACCAGAGATATTCCTACCCTAGCCCTATTTTCAATAATAAAAGACGCGTATAAACTCAAATAATTAATCCAATCTGGCATCTGGTATCTTACTTCTGGCATCTAAAATCGTATAATTTTGAAAAGATGGATGAAAGAATGTACTTTTGAAGAATTTGCTTTTATAATTATTTGATTTAAAAGATTGATAATCATTATTGTATGCAGAAAAATGAGATAAGATTAGAGCTTTATGAAGACGATGAAGCAAAGCAAGCGATTCAGGAATTATTCAGCTATCAAAGTTTTTTGGATGGTATGAAAGCTTTTTTGCCGGAACAATTTAATAATTGGATTCTGCAAGTAAAAAATAGTATTGAAACGACGCTTGATTTTCAACACAATATTATTCTTCCTTTCCTCAAGATTATTGAAAAAATCAGCATTAGTAAGCTGACTTCCAGTGGGTTAGATCAACTGGATCAAAACGGAAAATATTTATTTATTTCTAATCACCGCGATATTGTGCTGGATCCGGCATTTTTGAATGTGGTTTTGTATGAGCATGGTTTCAAGACAAGTCAAATCGCTATTGGTGACAATTTGATGATGGATCGCATTTCAGAATTGCTCTTTAAAATCAATAGAAGCTTTGCTGTAAAAAGAAGCGGCACGCCCCGCGAATTATATGAACATTCGATGAAATTATCTAATTATATAAAGGATGTAATTACTAATAATAAAGATTCGGTATGGATTGCCCAGCGCGAAGGCCGCGCCAAGGATGGCAATGATAGAACCCAAATCGGCTTGCTAAATATGCTGGCTTTGAGTAATGAAGGCAATTTGAAGCAACATTTTCTTGATTTTAATATGGTGCCTGTGGCAATTTCCTATGAATATGATCCCTGTGGGATGCTGAAAACGCTGGAATACCTTAGCCAACAAGCCAATACAGGCGTGAAAAGAACTTTTCAAAAAGATGTGGAACATATACTGCGAGGGTTGAAAGGGCAAAAAGGGCATATACATATTCACTTTGGGAAACCGCTTCATGAAGAACTGGATGTATTAAATGAAACAGTAAATAAAAAACAGCAATTAGAATCCCTGGCTGCAATTATTGATAAATCTATTCATTTTAATTATAAATTACATCCTGTTAATTATGTTGCTTATGATTTATTACATCAAACTAATAAATATGTGCAGCAATATGATGAAAAAGCATTGGAGTTTTATACCCAGTTTTTTGAAGATCAATTGCAACAACTAAAACCTGAAGAATACGAAATCGGACGGACTTATTTATTAGGTATGTACGCCAATCCTGTCAAGGTGAAATTTGATTAATATATCAAAAAAATATAACGGAAAGGCATTGCCATTATTCTCCGGTAAAATTCGGCTTGCGTTTTTCCAAAAAAGCCTTTACACCTTCTTCATAATCTTTGGTTTGCCCGGCTGCGGATTGCAATTCGTCTTCAATTGCCAGTTGTCGACTCAAGTCGCTGCTCAAGGATTGATTCAAAGCGCGTTTGGTGTAGCCCAAGCCTTTGGTGGGCATTTGCGAAAGCGTTTCTACAATTTTCCAGGCTTCAGCTAAGAATTCTTCATCGGAAAAAGCTTTATAAATCATCCCCATTGCTTCCGCGTCTTTAGCGGAGACTTTATCTCCCAGCATCATGAGTGCAGATGCGCGTTGCCAGCCAATCAAACGAGGTAAGAAAAACGTGCCGCCGCTGTCTGGGATCAAACCAATTTTACTAAATGCCTGAATAAAGCTCGCCGATTCGCTTGCTACGACTACATCACAAGCCAGCGCAATATTCGCGCCCGCGCCTGCCGCTACGCCATTTATCGCTGCTACAATTGGTTTTTCGATTTCCCGAATTCGTGTTATGATAGGATTATAATGCTCGGATAAAATAGTTGTCAAGGAAGGCCCATTTTCGCTGGTAACCTCTTGCAAATCCTGGCCTGCACAAAAAGCTTTGCCTTCTCCTCTGAGGTAAATGGCGCGCACCTCGGCGTCTTCTTTGCATTTGTCGAGTCGATCTTGCAAAGTTAATGCCATTTCGCGGTTGAAGCTATTGTAAACCTTGGGGCGATTCAGTGTAATTTTGGCAACGTGGCCTATTTTTTCAAAAAGAATTGTTTCGCTCATTTTCAGATGCCAGATTTAAAGATGCCAGATGCCAGACGAGGTATTAGTTGTCTGGAATCTGGCATCCGGTATCTCAAAATCTTATTTTAAAATCATCACCTCCACGTGCGATGGGCGTTGTTTATCAAAATAAATGCGATGTGTAGCTTTCTGAAAATCAGCATCATTTGCTTGATAAATATCTACAAACTTTTGCGGATTGCGATCTACCAATGGAAACCAGGAGCTTTGTACCTGAATCATGATTCGATGCCCTTTTTTGAAGGTATGCGCCACATCGGGCAGTAGAAAGCGTATCGTCTCTACTTTATTTGGCGTGAAAGGCTCCGGCTTTTCAAAACTTTTGCGGAAGCGCCCACGCATTACTTCGCCACGCACCAGCATTTGGTAGCCACCCATCGGCACTTTTTCATTTTCGTGTATATTTTCGGTATCATCCGGGAACACATCGATGAGTTTTACGACAAAATCCGCGTCGGTGCCAGTGGTAGAAGCAAAAAGGTTAGGAAAAACCGGCCCAAGAATCGTCGCATCTTCGGTCAAAACCTCGGATTCATAGACCATCACATCCGGCCGGCGGGCTGCAAAGCGCTGATCATCAGTCATATACTCGCGGGTGCGTTGCAGATGCACATCTTCGGTGTAAGGCACAGGATTGGCCGGATCGCTCACGTATTCATCAAATTGGCCATCGCCAGTAGGCGCATCAAATGCGAGTTTGCCTTTTGGATGGAAAAATAATTTCTTCGTTTCTGCTCCAACAGGCGGCCAAGTGGCAAAGGTTTTCCAAGTGTTTTCGCCGGTCACAAAAATCCGGGCTTCGCCCAGTTCCATTTTGCCTTTATCTTTTAAATAATAATTAAAAAACGGTAATTCAATCTCCTGGCGGTAATATACACCAGTTTTGCTAGTAAAATTCACATTGCCAAGAAAATCGCCAGGATCGCGCGACCAACAACCATGACACCAGGGACCCATCACGATACGATTATCCGCGCCAGGATTTTGGGCTTCGATTGCTTTGTAGGTGTACCAGGCGCCAAAAGTATCTTCGGCATCGAACAGACCACCAACCACAAGGGTTGCGGGTTTCACGTTTTTCAAATGCGGACGGATATTACGGGCTTTCCAAAAAGCATCCAAATTCGGATGCTGCATCATTTCGTTCCAAAACTTTACATTTTTCATGTAATGATTTGTAAAATTCTTTAATGCACCCGTTTTTAAATAAAAATTATAATTATCTGTAGTTTTAAAATCAAATCCAGGATTATTCTCGGTCGTTGGTTTTGGCCGCGGCTGCCCGAAAGAATAATAAAAAGAGAATGCATCCATTAAGAAAAATGCACCATTATGATGAAAATCGTCACCCATAAACCAGTCAGTAACAGGCGCTTGTGGCGATACGCACTTCAGCGCCGGATGCGCATCGGGCAAAGATGTCGTACTGTAAAATCCAGGATAAGAAATACCAAAAATGCCTACGCGTCCATTATTATTCGGTACGTTCTTGATCAGCCATTCAATTGCATCGTAAGTGTCACTGCTCTCGTCGGTTTCGTTTCCTGTTTTGCTTGGGTTGTGTGGTCGAACGTCAGCAAATTCGCCTTCGCTCATGTACTTTCCTCTAACATCCTGATAAACAAAAATATAGCCCTCCCGTGCCAAATGGATATACTGCGTGAGTCGAGTAGAGTACTCATTTTCACCGTAAGGACTACACGAATACGGTGTGCGTGTCATGATAAAAGCGTGTTTATTAGTGGGGGAAATATCTTTGGGAATATAAATAGCAGTGAATAACTTTACACCATCACGCATCGGAATCATGCGCTCTATTTTTGTATAATGCGTGCGTACAAAGACCGAATCCTCAAAGTTTTGCTGGGCTTTTGCCTTGGGAAAAGTAAGGATTGAAAGAAAAATTATAGAAAATATAATTTTTCCTAAATGCTTTATGTAATAATTTTGCATCATAATATTGGAGGGTTTTAGGTTAAGAAAAAGATACTATGATACTATGGATACTATGGATGCTGTGGTCTGATTATCAATCAATAGAATCAAAAGTATCAACAGTATCGCGCAGCGAGTATCCAATATCCAATTTTACCTGATTAATGTTACATCACCTTTATAAGATTGACTAAATTCGCTATTATTTTGATTGACTGCTTTATATTGAAGCCAATAAACATATACATCCGAAGGTAAATCCTCGTTGCCATCGCGCCCATCCCAAACGCTGTCGGGGTCTTTGCTCTCGAATACTTTTTACCCCAGCGATTATATACTAATATTTCATACTCCATAATCATACAATTATTGGGCTTCACGGGCGCAAAAGTGTCGTTTTTATTATCATTATTCGGCGTAAAAGCATTGGGCATTTGGAAGCGGCAACATTCTGCATCGAAAATAACCGTAATCGTATCAGTCAAAGTGGAGCAATCTGGTAATATTACATCCACCCAATAAGTGCCGGTACGATCCACCACCAAAGTGGAAGCGCCGGAGCCATCCGACCAGATATAATCTGCGCCAAAGCGCTGTGCATCAAGGGTTTTGGTGGGGAAAGCCATTTCGTCGCAAGGTGCAGGCACCGTATCCACGCGCATATCAAATATCTCTTGATAATCGCCTGCTGCATTTTCAGGAGCGCTGTAACGCAAGACCAGGCGCGGCCGCAGCGTAGGATTAGGATGATCGCTCGAAGCAAAATTCAAGGAACGATCGGGTTGATCGGTTTCCATTCGGATCAAAAATCCTTTGCTATTGGGCAAATCGTTTAAATAATCACGCACCAAAGCAGTGATATTAATATCCGTATAATTTTGCGTCCCGCTGGTCGAACCTGCGATAAGCACTTCATTTTGACCGCTAAAAGCCGGACGTGTATTCCAAGTTACGGCAGCTTCATCCCAATTGCTTATGATACGGCTAATGATAGCAGCATTATTCGGCCCACCGCGATGTGTATTCAAATCAGAATTTGGTGCATAAAACAAGGATAACCGAGCATCTTCAATAGTCGCACCTACAGGAATTTCTTGCAATTCCGTAAAATCAATCAATACATAACGGCGTCCATTCGCACTCGACCAAGTACTTTCGGCAGCGGTCAAATATGTCAAATTGCCATAATTCGTTGTATCGGTAGGGCCGTTGGCGGTTTGCTGGCTTTGCAAAAACCAGACAAAAGCGTCTTTACCACAGGTAGAATCGGGAATAATGGTAAGCGTCATCTGCGCTTGAAGAACAATCGGAATAATGATAATGAATGTAATAATCCAGTTTTTGGTCATACGTGTTTCGATCATGATAATTGCTTTTCTACTTCAAATCAACCTAAAGCGTTCTATTTAAACGTTGTAAAACAAAGCGCAATATACGGCGAGTGTATTCCTTTTACAAAGGCAATTCTTGCTTTTTGTTATTGAAAAACGAAATCGGTTGTAATTTTACAAAAAATCTTTTTTAAATAAGAAATTGATTATCAATCAACTCCTAAGCTTCTCAACGCCTCAACTTTTAAAAAGCATGAAAAATCAATATATAGAATTATCAAAAGAAATAGCGGATGCAATAGCAACCAAACTCCCTCTTATTGCGCTGGAATCGACTATTATCTCGCATGGAATGCCTTATCCACAAAACGTAGAAACGGCGCTGCTCGTAGAAAAAACGGTGCGTGAAAATGGCGCGATCCCAGCAACCATAGCCATTCTGGGCGGTAAACTAAAAGTTGGTCTAAACCCTGATGAAATTGATTATCTGGGAAAAAAAGGGCAGGCTGTACTCAAATGCAGTCGAAGGGATTTACCTTTTGCGGTGACGAACGGCTTGGATGGTGCGACCACCGTGGCTTCTACGATGATTATTGCGGCGATGGCGGGAATCAAAATCTTTGCAACGGGTGGTATCGGCGGCGTGCATCGCGGGGCGAGCGAAACTTTTGACATTTCAGCGGACTTGCAGGAATTGGCGCGTACTAATGTAGCGGTGGTGTGTGCTGGCGCGAAGTCTATTCTTGATTTATCTTTAACTTTGGAATATTTGGAAACGCATGGTGTCCCGGTCGTTGGCTGGCAGACCAATGAATTTCCAGCATTTTATACCCGAAGCAGCGGCTTGTTGGTGGATTATCGGGTGGATTCGGTTCAGGATTTGGCGAAAACGCTACAAACCAAGTGGGAATTGGGCTTGCAGGGTGGGGTAGTGATTGCGAATCCTATTCCAGCCGAATTTTCGTTCCCAAAAGAAAGAATAGATATGATTATAGAACAGGCATTAGCCGAGGCAAATCAGAAAAATATTAAAGGCAAAGAAGTGACGCCATTCTTACTTGCCAAAATCGAGCAACTGACCAGTGGCAGCAGCTTACAATCAAATATTCAATTGGTATTAAATAATGCAAAATTGGCGGCGCAATTATCAAAAGCAATGTAAAATTAATGTTAATTTTAAATTTATAACATAAATAATAACGTGATATGAAACTAAATTACATTTTATCGTGTTAAAAGTTTTATATCGTATTATAATACGCTGCGTTTTAGTGTGTAAAGGACATCACAGCAGGAACAAAAGTGAGTAATTAGTACCAGTAGTTACCCGAAGTGAAATCGTTAGAGCAAAATATTACATACCTTCTTTGCGACAAGGAGCGCCATACGTACCTACTAATCCAGTAATTGCATTTACAAGTCGGTTTTATTATCAATAGCCGCTGAGAATTTATGTTCCGTGACGGTGGATATCATGTTTTTGTTCTCTAAAAACACAATCTATTACCATGCAGGACATCAATCTAAACGCCGTTATTATATTGATCCTATTACTCCTTACATTTGGATCAATCTTCTGGGTGATTTCCTATTATATGAATCCTTATCGCCATAGGAGACCACCATACCCGCCAATGCACTATCAGCAGCCATTTCCAAATTATAATTATAATAATTATATGCCGGAATATTATGAGTACCCTTATAGAAGCTCTTCGGGCGCCGGTGTTTTTATGATTATAATCATGACTTTGGGATTATTTTATGTGTTTTCTCATTATAATAATAAAGGTAAATCAAATCCCGAGGGCAATAATCATATTAATGCAGATTTAAAAACGAGTGATGTGATGCCAACCCCTGGCTCTGAGAAAAAGAATACCGATAATACATTTGATGATGGTGATAATTCTTATCTTCAAATACCTGAAAATCAGAATAATACAATAAGCGATGATGTAATATTTACTTATAATAACTGGTCAAAAGGTTTTACGGTACAAGCCAATTCATTTAATGAAGAGGCTTACGCTAAAGCATACGCATATAAGCTTTATCAAGTTTTTAATCTTCCTATTGTATGGTATGCTTATGTGAATGAGTTTGATAATCAGCCTTTTAAAGTATTCATCGGTATTTTTGAAACAGGTAAAGAAGCCGACCAATTCGCGCGGGATTTACCAAAACACAATTTTGATAAAGGCTTTAAAGTAGATTTATCAAAACTGAATATTCAGACTGAATAATTTAAATATAATAATTTCGAGACGGGTATAATAATGATATAATTATGCCCGTCTTAATCCTTGACACAACGGCAGGAAAGCCCGTCATTCTTGAAGTGCGCGAACCGAAGTGATTCAGAGATTGAAGTATTAGGTTCCGTCAGATATGCTGAAATTGCATCACCAGAGTTGGCGAGTTCGGTGCTTGTCCAAAAATCGGCAGTGCCACCCAGTGCATCATAATTGCCTTTGCTATCGCGTCGGCCGCCGTAACCATTAATAAATGCTAAAGATTCGGTGTTATGGGGAATTATAATTAAGGAAGCCTCGCTTTGTTCTTGTGCACCAAAATGCATCGCCAGGGCAATCCATTCCTGTTTGTTGGGCAAATGCCAACCGCGCGGACAGGCTTTCATTGCTGCGCTCCAGCTATACAATCTGCCGAATGCGGTGCATTTGGTAGGGTCATCGTCGTAACACCAGGAATTGGGCATTTCATAATTCAGGTTTTCCGCCATCCAGATTTTATCGCCAATTTTTACTGCTTTGTAAATTTTTCCGTCACGCGGGTCTTCAAAATTATTATTATCATTATTACTTGTAAAATTACCATTTAAAATGCCCCAAACTCCTACGGCCACTGCCAAAGCGCCGCCGACAAGCCATAATAAAAAACGCTTATTACGTCCACTATTATTTAAATTTGGATTTATTATGATGTTTTCATTACCTTCCTGGATTTACTCAATCTTGGATTTTACTTGTTCTAATTCTGCCTCAAGACCTGCAATTTTTTCCGTGAGCGAAAACCGCGCACTCGCATCATTCTCAATTGCCAATGCTTTGCGCAATTCATTTATATGAGCTACGATTTTTTCTGCTTGCTGTTGCAAACCGATTATTTGTTGGGATTTTTGCTGCGTGCGCGGGCGAATACTCATGTCTAATAGTTTGCGATTGTCACGCGTAGGATGCACTCGATTGCAAAAGAAAATATATATGATATTATATTTCGGATCTACCCATGTAAAGGTGCCGGTGTAACCGCTATGGCCAAAGCTTTCCGGGCTTACATCTTTGGCAACAGAACTGCGCCGTTCATCATATTGGATCAAGGGTTTATCAAAACCGATGCCGCGATGAATGCCTTCGTCGCAATAAGCACAAGCGGTAAATTCTTTAATTATATCTTCTTTAATAAATTGCTCGCCGCCGTAAATGCCGCCGTTCAAATACATTTGCATCAACTTCGCCAGGTCGCCGGGAGAACCAAATAAACCTGCGTGGCCGGAGATGCCGCTGAGCATTGCCGCGCCTTCGTCGTGCACGGTGCCGTGCAAGAGCGCCCGTCGGAAAAAAGTATCACGTTCGGTCGGAATAATGCGGTTTTTATTATAATATCGCCAGGGATTAAACGTCAAAGTATAAGCGCCCAAAGGTTTGTAAAACGTTGATTTTAAGTAGGTTTCAAATTCTTGTCCAGTAATATATGGAATAATATCAGGATATAAATAAAAATGTAAATCGGAATAAACATAGCCTTGCTCCGGCTTGATCGGTGATTTTTTAATTGACTTTAAAATCTGCTTTTTATAACGATCATGCAGCCACATTTCATCCGTTATTTTTACATTATAATGTTTGGAAGAATCTATTGCAAAAGTATGATGTTTATAATTACCAATATTATTAGCGGTAGCGTTCCAGCGCTTGCGCCAGGGGTATTTGGCGCTGCCTTTCATCGTGCCACGCCAGAAAGGAATCCAGGCCATCAAGCCGGAAGTATGCGTCAGCATTCGCTTGAATGTAAAATCAGCTTTATTAGAATGTTTAAATAAAGGATAATAATCGCTTAAAGTTTTATTAATATCAAATTTTCCTTCGCCGTACAAGCGCATCACAGAAGGCAGACTTGTTGAAATTTTTGTAATAGAAGCAAAATCATAAATATCATGTTTTTGCACGGGCAATTCTTTATTATAAGTATGATATCCAAACGTTTCATGATATACCACTTTTCCATCTTTCGCCACCAGCACCTGCGCGCCGGGATAAGCCATCGAATCCAAGCCTAATTGCACCATATTATTAATGCCGCTGCGTAGTTTTTCTTCATCAAAACCAACCAAAGCCGGAGGCGCGTAGCCAAGCCGGATGCCGCCTTCAGAAGTAAGCCCAGCGCCCATTTTAAAATCAGGATTCAAATCTTTTTGCAAACGCCCTGTCGCGCCGATTCCACCAAAAACAACTTGCGCCGCCAGCGATTCTGACCATTCATTGTATAAAGATGTAATAATTAAACCCTTGACTTTTGATAAATTAGATATTATAGAAAATGCTTGATTATCACCTAAAACAATAGCAATGCTTGATCCCTTTTCTAATAAAGTATTTAAATAAGAAAGTTGTGATGCGTAAGTGTCTGTTTCTAAGTCATTAATGCCAAGAATGAAAAGATTGTATTTGGATTGCTGCTGCGCGACCCAGTTTGCTGCATTCGCATTTGCATCTGGAACTTCCAGTGTTTCGACCTGGGTATATTTTTTTAATACGTTTTCCAATTCAGAATTCGGCTTCAAGCCAAAGCTGATAAAAGCAATTTTGAGTGTGTCCAGGCGGCGAAGCGGAATCAATTCGGCTTCATTTTTTAATAAAATTAAATTTTCTGCGGCTACTTGATAGTTTTTTATCGACTCATTATCAGTGCTTTGCGCAAAAAATATTTTAGAAATCATTAATATTATAAAGCAGCTAAAAAGAATTTTTTTGAATGACATAACGATTTTAGTTATTTTTCAAGCGATCAAATTGAAAATTCAAAGCGTATGTATCTTTCACCGTCGAAAATAATCAAATCTCTCGGAATTCCAATCCTACTGCTCATTTGGCAAAGCGCTTGGGCGCAACTGGGGGCAAGCAAGCTCACGGCACTGACGAATTTGGTAGAAAAATCAGAAATTTTCAGTAAAAGTTTTACCGGATTCGTGCTGTTCGACCCCGCTACGCAGCAGTATGTGTACGAAAAAGACGCGGATAAGTATTTTACGCCAGCATCCAATACCAAGATTTTCACATTTTACACCGCGCTGAAAGTGCTGGGCGACTCGATTCCTGTCTTGCGTTATGTCGTTGAAAATGATACGCTTATTTTTTGGGGAACGGGCAATCCTTTGTTTTTACATCCTGATTTTCAGCAAGATACAACGGTTTTAACTTTTTTAAAAAGCCGAAAAGAAAAGCTGTTTTTCTCGGCACATAATTTTAATGATGAAACCTACGGCCCCGGCTGGTCTTGGGATGATTATAATTCGAGCTATCAGGCAGAGCGATCACCGTTTCCGATGTATGGCAATTTGGTGCGTTTTGAACGGAGTAGTATTCGGGAAGGATTCCTGGCGCAGCCGACGTTTTTCAACAATCGTATTGTGTTTAATTCTAATTTGAAAATGGAAAAGCCAGAAATTGTGCGACATATAGATGATAATATCTTTGAATATAACCCGCGCGCTTTGACAGGTTTGCCTTTCAAACAAGAACTTTTCTTCCGATTTGATCCTGATCTGATTGCTAAATTGCTGAGCGATACCCTGGGCGTGCACGTGGGCGCGATGGATTTAGGCATGATGAAACCCGGCGTGGCGCATACCATTAGCATCCCTACACCCGATACGATGTACCAGCGATTGATGCAGGATAGCGATAATTTTATTGCGGAGCAGTTGCTGTTGATGTGTTCTGAAAAGTTATTTGGCACACAAAAAGCTGAAGACGCGATTAAATATGCCGAAAACAATCTTTATCGGAATGCGCCTGCCCCTTTGGAATGGGTGGACGGCTCGGGTTTGTCGCGTTATAATTTGTTTACGCCGCGCACGGTGGTGAGCGTTTTGCAGAAAATCTATCGGGAAATGCCGCCGGAGCGCTTGTTTCGCATCTTTCCTACGGGCGGTGAAACGGGCACTATCCGCAATTTTTATAAAGGAAAAACGCCATATATCCATGCTAAAACGGGGACGCTGAGCAATGTGCATTGCCTGAGCGGTTTTTTGACGACTAAAAATGCTAAAACACTGATTTTTAGCTTTATGCACAATAATTATACGATTAATAGCAATGATCTGAAACAAGAAATGGACAAGGTGCTAAAGTGGGTGGTAGAGAATTATTGATCTTAATGTTAAATAAAGATTTTATACAATATTTAAAAGGCTGAAAGCAAAAGTCTCCAATAATTGCTTTACTTGAACCAAATTGCCATTCACCATTGTAATCTCCGTAAGCGCGGGCAAATGCCGAGCAAAATAAGCTTGTTGATTCGACATTTCCAGCAGCGTGGAGGCGAGGGCACGAGGATAAGCAAATTTGGGGTTGATGGCGGTGATAAAATCTGCAAACGTTTTGCAAAGCGCTTTGTAGGTTGTGAAAAATCCTTTTTTATTTTCTTTATCCACCCATTTTGTGTGGTAAGCTTTGCTGCCTTCGGCGATGACGATGCGGTGCAGCACTTCTTCATCTACAAAATCAACGGAAGGATTGAAGCGGGATGATTCCACCAGCGTTTCGATGGCGACGCGCAAGCGCTGATTTGGGTCTTGAATGTTCGTCGTGTTGAAATCTATACGAAATTTGACCCATTCCCAGTACCAGCAAAGCAGGTAGACAAGTAAGAGATGCTTATTTTCAAAATAGCGATAGACCGAGGCTTCAGTAGAATTAATACGTTCGGCTAATTTCTTGAATGTAAAATCCTCAAAACCGATCTCATCGATCAACAAAATACTGTATTGAATGATCTTTCGGCCTAACTTAGTATCTTGAGGATCACGCAGATACAGTTTTTCGTTTAATTTGATTTGAATGGTAATCGCCATGTCATCTTTGTTTGAATAAGCCTGATGCCGGGCAAAGATAACATCTGTTAAGAAAATATTAAAATTACATTGCCTCGAAATAGTTTTACTATCTAAAAACTTTGTTTAACAGAATTCTCCAAGTTTGATAAGCTTTCAATATTACCAAACTTAGAGAAGGATTTCAATTCTTGAACGTTGTTTAATCCTGATAATCGCCAGGTACTGTTTTTATTTCCAGTTTGCTGTTGGATTTAATCTGAAACTCGGCGAGTGGAATGAAAGAACCATTTTTGTGAAGGTATTCTTTCAACCAAAGTGCACAGTCTTCAAAGGTTTTGAAACAATGGCTTTCAGGTACAAGCCCAGGCACCAGATTGATACGCTTCAGCATATTACGCGGCTGATCTTGCAATCCGCTAAAAACCACTGCAACGCCTTGTTTCTGAAGGTCGAGTATCGCTTCTTCCATTGCATACAGACCGGATTGGTCAACGTAAGGCACCATTTTCATCCGCATTACTACCACTTCTACTTGTGGCATAGCTTTGATCATTTCCTGGAATCGGGAAGCAAAACCGAAGAACAAAGGCCCATCGAAGTGCTTGATATACACTCTGTTACCAATTTCTTCCAGAATATTTGTTTCGTCGCTCCAGGGAATTTCGGGTGAAAAATCTTTTATCGGTGCAGAGGTGGTGCGGTGTTCGACCACATCAGAAACGGTTTTCATGAACAACAAGGATGCCATTACCATACCAATGGCCACGGCTTCGAGCAAACCAACAAAAACGGTGAGCAACAATACTGCAATCATTACTGCTGCATCGGCGCGCGGTATTTTGCGAATGTGGCGGAAACCTTTATAATCAATAATGCTAATACCAACTGTAAGCAGAATGCCCGCCAATACTGCATTTGGAATGTTTCCAACCAATACGCCTAAACCCAATAAAATCGCCAACAAAAGTAAGGCTGCGATCACCCCTGAGAGGCGCGTTTTGCCACCAGAATTAGCGTTGATCACGGTACGCATCGTTGCACCAGCACCGGGCAAGCCCCCTATCATTGCTGCGGCCATATTGCCGAGACCTTGACCGATCAATTCGCGGTTGCTATTATGTTTTGTTTTGGTAATATTGTCAGCTACAACCGAAGTCAGTAAAGAGTCAATTGCGCCCAAAGCTCCCAGTGTAAAGGCGTACTCAAGAATCATCGTAAGAACGCTCGTGTCAGCAAAAACAGAGAAAAAATTGAAATATACAGTCGGTAAGCCAGTCGGTACGCCGCCTTCATTAGCATCTTTGATAAAAGTTACTTCGCCATTACTCAAGAAGAAAAATGCGCCAAGCGACACCAGAATCAATGCAACCAAAGAGCCTGGTACTGCCTTCGTGATTCTTGGAAAAAAATAGATAATAGCGATCGTGGCAGCTGCCAATAATACCGAGAAAATATTAAAAATATTGGGTATTTGACCTAAGCTTTTAACCACGCCAACCGTGCCACCTGCGGGGGAAGGTGCGCCAAAAAAGGGAAAAATTTGTGTGATAATAATGATAATCCCAATTCCGCTCATGAAACCTGACACCACAGGATAAGGAATATATTTAATATACTTGCCCAAACCCATCACACCTAAAAGCAACTCAATGACACCAGCCAGAAAAAAAGTGGCAAGAATCACTGGAAAAGCAGCTTCAAAGCTACCCATGCGATCAATAGCGGAGGCAATAACCACAGCCGATACAACGGTCATCGGCGCGGTCGGGCCGCTAATCTGAATCGCCGTACCTCCAAAAAGAGCTGCCAGAAAACCAAGGGCAATCGCACCATACAAACCAGCAATCGCGCCTAGTTCGGTCTGTGCACCGAAAGCTAGCGCTAATGGTAATGCCACGATACCAGCAGTGATACCGCCAAATAAATCGCCTCTGAAATGGGAAAAGTCGAGCTGCAAAAATTTCTTCAACATAGTGATGTAAGGCTAAGGGTTAGAAATAAGAGGTTTATTGCATAAAAATATGAAAACTATTATTTTAAAAAGTTAAACTTTTCTTAAAGAAAAAGAAAAATTGGACATAGACTGTGAAAAAGAGAGGCTATAAATTATAACCTCTCCCGAAAAGCCTCAGTCACCATGCGTATTCAGCCCAAAAAACGGACTGAACTTGGTATCTTTGTAAGCAAAATTGTCAGGATTGTTATATCAGATAGATCGAAAAATAATAGTTTTGCTATTAGAAATGAAACACTCGCTTTAGAAAAAAGTTTGCAGACAGAAGGAAAATTATGCCATTGATGATTCTGCTGTTTGAGATACATTCTCCACTTTTCCCATATAAACTAAATAATAGCCTTTCTCAATCGAAACTTCTGATAAATCATAGGGGATAGGATGTAATTGGTTGTTAAGGTCTTTATAGAAGAGCGGCGTTTGGCTTGTATTCTGTGTCATGTGTTCTATCTCGGCAATCAGATGTTCTTTACTCTCCAATGGTTTTTCATGGATGTAAGGATAGTCACGAGCGACTTCGTTGAGATTTAAAAAATCATCGAAATAAGAAAAAATGCCATGCTGGGGCAATCTTGCTTTATCTCGTTTTAATTCATCGGAAGTCAAAAGCCTGAAAGTGCCATTTTCACCAAAAACTTTTTGATAACGCTTTAAAGCATAATCATTTACATCGGGATTGCTGGTCATGGCGATCAAATAACCCATATCGAGCAATTCAAACTGGTCGGCAAGGTCATCGGTAAAAATATTGACAGTAAAAGCTTCTATTCCTAAGCGACGCGCCTTATTGATATTGCTATCGTTGCTATCTACCATCACCACGTAGCGTTTATTATCCTTGAGATATTTTGCTAAAATTCGGGCGGCCTGGCTTGCGCCAATAAATAAAATTCCCGATGAAGTTTGTTGAATGACACCCAACATCTTTGCGATCATTCGAGCAGTTGTGGCATTCAATAAAACGGTACCCAAAACAATCATAAACACCAAAGGCGTGATAAATTCAGCGCCCGGAATGCCATCGCGGGTAAGCGTAATGCCGAACAAAGAAGCAATACCTGCTGCCACAATACCCCGCGGCCCTACCCAAGAGATAAAGACTTTTTCTTTGAAACTGAGTTCTGATTGATTGGTGCTCGCAAAAACCGATAAGGGGCGCAACACGAGCGCCACTACCCCAAACAGCGCAATCGCTTTCCAATCGCGCATGAGCAATTCTAATTGTGCCATATTGATATTGGCAGCCAGCAGAATAAAAAGGATTGAAATAAGCAATACGCTCAACGATTCTTTGAAATGCAAGATTTCTTTGAGTCTTGGCACATCCAGATTGCCAATGACCATGCCCATTACGACCACTGAAAGCAACCCCGACTCGTGCGCCAGTAGGTCTGATAAAACAAAAACACTCAATACAAACGCCAACGTAAATACATTGAGCAAAAATCTGGGTACTAACTCTAATTTTATTAACCAATACAAGGCATAAGCAGCGATAACGCCCAGTGCCAGACCAATCAAAATAATTTGAAAAAAAGTAATCAGAGCGTGAGAAGTGAAATCCGCGCCGCCTTCCGAACTGCGAATAAATTCAAATACCAATACAGCTACTAATGCTCCCAGCGGATCAATCAAAATGCCTTCCCATTTCAAAACGGTAGAAACATTGCGATTCAAAGGAACATTTTGCAAAATAGGTGCAATCACAGTCGGTCCTGTCACAATAATCAAGGCTGCAAACTGAAAGCTAATCGCCCAACTCAAGCCCATAATAAAATACGTACCCAGTCCGGCACCAATAAAGGTGATGACCGAACCCAGCGTGATGAGCTTTAAAATGGCAGGCCCAACGCCTTTGATTTCTCTGCGTTTCAGGGTCAAACCACCTTCAAACAAAATGATACCAATGGCTAAGGATACAAAGTAAAACAGGTATTCATTAGGAAAAAGTCCTGCATTTTTTTCTTCGTTATAAATCGGTTCCAACAGTTTACTGCCATCGGGTGTCCACAAAGTAGAAAGTGGCCCTACAAATAGTCCGATAAAAATTAATGGCAAGATAGATGGCACTCGAATCCACCAAGCGAGCCATTGAGCCAGGATGCCTAAAATGATAATTCCTGCGAGTTCAGTCATATAGTACGTTGAAGGGTTAGCATGAAATATAAAACTTTTCAGGGCAATTCATCTGACGACTTTAAGTCGTCAGATGAATACAATTTACTTCCGATAATCCAATGCTGGTGGGCGATCCCCAAGCAACGCCTGGTATTTAAAATCCGATCCTCGGCGCGTACGAAGCTCGGCCCAAGCCTCTTCGATCATGCCGGGAGTATTGAACAAATCAATTGCGGTCAACGCAATCGTCTTAGCTGCAACCATCATCCCTTTATGCCCAATGCTCGTACCGCCTGCTGCTACGGCTTGCCAGCTATGCGCGGCCGTACCGGGTACCCAGGTCGCTGTGTTCAAACCCACCGTAGGCACGACCCAACTAATGTCGCCGACATCGGTAGAACCGCCGCTGCCTTCTTCGCGTACCGCAAAAGGCTCAATGTTTTTAGTGGATTCCGGGGACGGAACTTTGCCTCCGAAGCTTTTTTGAATTTCCACCGCAAATGCACGTTCTTCCTCGGTGTACGTATAACCACCTACCGTGCGGAGATTGGCGTCCATCATTTTACCCAATACTTCGTTGGGCATCAAATTATACACGCCGCCTGTGATTTCGTATTCCATTTTGGTTTCGGTGCCCAATGCGGCGCCTTCCGCTGCCTTTACGATGCGTTCCCATACCGATTTGGCTTCCGCAGCTAATGGATGACGAGCGTAATAATACACTTCGGCGAAAGCCGGCACCACATTAGGCGCTTCGCCACCGCGTGTGATCACATAATGAATGCGCGTTTCCATCGTTACGTGTTCGCGCATCATATTCACCATATAATTCATGGCTTCGACGGCATCCAAGGCAGAGCGGCCGCGCTCCGGCGCACCGGCAGCGTGTGAAGCCGCACCGTAGAAACGGAATTTGCCGCTTATATTGGCTAAGGAACTACCCGCCACTGCCGAGTTTCTGGAACCCGGATGCCAATGCAAGACCACATCTACATCTTTGAACAAATTTTCCCGCACCATATATACTTTGCCAGAACCGCCTTCCTCAGCAGGTGTGCCATAAAAGCGAATCGTACCCGATTTTTTATTAGCGATCAACCAGTTCTTTACTGCAATGGCCGCAGCGCTGGAAGCCGTACCGAATAAATGATGCCCGCAAGCGTGTCCGTTATTCGTGCCTGCGCGTGCTTCTTTTGCTGGCTTTGCTACTTGCGAAACGCCGGGCAAAGCATCAAATTCCCCCAAAATACCGATCACGGGTTTTCCAGAACCATAGCTGGCCACAAAGGCCGTAGGCATACCCGCCACACCTGTTTCTACGGTGAAGCCCGCTTCTTTCAGTGTTTGTTGCAATAAGGCGGAGCTTCTGGTTTCCTGATAACCCAATTCTGCAAATTCCCAAATCTGATGAGCAATCTTACTGTATTGATCGTACTGTTGATCGATGGATTGAATGACTTCCTGTTTTGATTTTTGTGCAAATACAAGCGTAGCGCAAAGACTCAGCATTACAATAAAAACAAAAGGCTTCATAAATCGTATGGTTTATTATTCTTTGGAAGAAATCGTTGGCGTTAAGATACAAGATTTTTAGAAAATGATAGCAAAGATGGAAAATCCAATGGCTGCATCACCATGGATAAAACCGAGCAACCGATAACAGCATTCATAGAAATATAGGAATATATTCAACTAACAAATTTGTTATCATACGGAATAATAATCTCTTCTATTGCTAAATAAAACTCCTTTTTTGACATCATAAAGCTTGTTGGCGTCAAAAACTTATGATGTTTCGTTGTCATCACATGATATTTCGTTGTCAACATATCATTTTTTGTTGTCGACATTTGATGTTATGATATGCTTCATTCGTTTTTTGATATAGTTGTATCATATATCGGTGTCGTTTCTTCACTTTTTGAGGTCGAAAAAGGTGTTTTTGATGCTGTCGAAGACAAAATATCAAGGGTTGACTTTGAAGAAGGAAATTATGATAAGAATATTATGGTTGTTAATAAAAAAAGAGGAGATTGACAGGAAAATATTACAATTGTAAATAAAATCGATTCTAAAAGGCATAAAAAAAGGCTGAAGCCTTTGCTCCAACCTTGATGAAAAGTGTTTACCCAAAAAAATCTTTATGATTTAAAGGTGTAGAGGCTTACAGGCTTAAAGGCTGTCCTGTACACCTTTACGCCTTACGCCTTTGCGCCTTTATTCGTTTCCACTCCACGGGAAGGTGCCGCAATCCACGTTTTTAACTTCTACCGTAATACAATTACTGATGGCTTCACAAGTTATATCGTTCAAAGTCGAAATCGCTACTCTTCGGAAAAAGGTGGTTTCGCTCAAAGGCGTGCTCAAAGCATAAGTTGCATCGGTAGCACCGTCAATGATTTCAAAATCGCCATTGCAACCTTCGGTACTCATTTCCCAGCGATAAGTGATGTCACTATCACCGCTAGCCATTCCTACTTCTGTAAAAGGTGCAGGAATCTTAGTAATACATATCGTTTGATCGCCTGCAACAGTACCTGCATCTACATTATTAACCGTCACGGTTGCCGTACCACTTACCTCACACGCTACATCGTTATCTCCATTTTCAATGACCGAAAGTAGGGTGTAAGTTGTGGTAGCGCCAGATTTAACAGAAATATTCGCGCCGCTCATATAATTATTGACGATGATATCAGCAATCATATCGCCGTTGTTATCAATCTCAACGGTGTAGTCGCTGATGCCTTCAGTGACCGTTACGACCAAATTGGCAGTGCCACCGCTACAGATAGTCGTCTCACCACTCAGCATTGCCGTACAGCCTACGCAGATATTTTCATACCAGGCGATTTTGTCGTCACTAGCAGAAGCGGACAAGACATCCAGATCGCCATCGCCGTCCACATCCAGGGCATACACCGATCGAGCGCCATCAGCAGCGATAGTGATGGTATGCGCTGTAAAGTTCTGAGCGCCGTCATTTTCATACCAGGCAATTTTGTCGTCAAATATAGAAGCTGACAAGACATCTATATCTCCATCCCCATCTCCATCCAAGGCATAGACAGATTGAGCGCCATCCGCGGTGGTAGTGATAGTATGCGCCGTAAAGTTCTGAGCGCCGTCATTTTCATACCAGGCAATTTTGTCGTCAGCCGTAGAAGCGGACAAGACATCCACATCGCCATCACCATCCACATCCAGGGCATACACCGATCGAGCGCCATCGGCGGTGGTGGTGATGGTATGCGCTGTAAAGTTTTGAGCGCCGTCATTTTCATACCAGGCGATTTTGTCGTCAGCGATAGAAGCGGACAAGACATCCACATCGCCATCGCCGTCCACATCCAACGAATAGACAGATGTAGCGCCATTAGCAGCGGTGGTGATGATATGCGTTGTAAAGTTTTGAGCGCCGTCATTTTCGTACCAGGCGATTTTGTCGTCATTTACAGAAGCGGACAAGACATCTACATCCCCATCCCCGTCCACATCTAAGGCATAAACGGATTGAGCGCTATTAGCAGAGGCGGTGATGGTATGCGCTGTAAAGTTCTGAGCGCCGTCATTTTCATACCAGGCAATTTCGGCACCACCAGAAGCGGACAAGACATCCACATCCCCATCCCCGTCCATATCCAGGGCATACACCGATCGAGCACCATTAGCAGCGGTAGTGATGGTATGCGCCGTAAAGTTTTGAGTACCGTCATTTTCATACCAGGCGATTTTGTCGTCACCGAAAGAAGCAGATAAGACATCCACATCCCCATCCTCGTCCACATCTAACGCATAAACGGATTGAGCGACATCAACGGCGGTGGTAATAGCGCTCTGCTCGGTGAAGGTTGGCGTATTTGCGCAATGGGTACAGGTATTCTCATGCCAGGCGATTTTGTCCTCATTCCCAGAAGCGGACAAGACATCTACATCGCCATCGCCGTCCACATCTAAGGCATAGACAGATTGAGCGCCATTAGCGGCGGTGGTGATGGTATGCGCCGTAAAGTTCTCAGCACCATCGTTTTCGTACCAGGCGATTTTGTCGTCAGCGATAGAAGCGGACAAGACATCCACATTCCCATCGCCATTTACATCCAAGGCATACACCGATAAAGCTGCAATAGCCGAAGTGGTGATGGTATGCGCCGTAAAATTCTGAGCGCCGTCATTTTCATACCAGGCAATTTTGTCGTCAAATATAGAAGCGGACAATACATCTATATCGCCATCGCCGTCCACATCTAAGGCATAGACAGATTGAGCGCCATCGGCGGTGGTGGTGATGGTATGCGCCGTAAAGTTCTGAGCGCCGTCATTTTCATACCAGGCAATTTTGTCGTCAAATAAAGAAGCGGACAAAACATCCACATCCCCATCGTCGTCCACATCCAACGAATAAACAGATGTAGCGCCATTAGCAGCGGTGGTGGTGATGGTATGCGCCGTGAAGTTCTGATTGCCGTCGTTTTCATACCAGGCAATTTTGTCATCATTTTGAGAAGCAGACAAGACATCCACATCGCCATCCCCGTCTAAATCTAAGGCATAGACAGATTGAGCGCCATCGGCGACGGTGGTGATGATATGCGTCGTAAAGTTTTGAGTACCGTCATTTTCATACCAAGCGATTTTATCGTCAAAAGTAGAAGCGGACAAGACATCCACATCGCCATCGTCGTCCACATCCAAAGCATAGACAGATATAGCACCATTAGCGTCGGTGGTGATGATATGCATCGTAAAGTTTTGATTGCCGTCGTTTTCGTACCAGGCGATTTTGTCGTCATTTACAGAAGCGGACAAGACATCCACATCTCCATCGCCGTCCACATCTAAGGCATAGACAGATTGAGCGCCATTAGCAGCGGTGGTGATGGTATGGTCACTGAAAGCAAATCCATCTTGGCAGATTTGGGCCTTCGTTACTTGCCAGACAAAAAGGCAGGCAAATAAAAGGAGTACAAGAGAAATGTTTTTCATGGTTATGATTTGTTAGTCGTGTACCCCCTCATCAAGATGATACACTGGTTTGTGGCTTCGTTTTATTTTTCCTGCCCAACAAACTACTAAATCTTGCCCAACAAGACAGGGAATATTGCAATAGATATGGGGGTAATAATGCCTAATTGTGGTTTGTCTATGTGTTGCGGGATGTAATTGGCCAAAAATATCTTATATGTATAAATATCACAAATTATTAGCTGCTTTTTTGCCTCTGGGAACGAATTTTTCAGGAAGTAAGGTGGAGCATTTATTTATATTGTCGTTAAATGAAATTGCATTTTCGGCATCGACAAGTTTGTTGTTGTCAAAAACTTATGATTTGTCGTTGTCGTCTTATGATATTTTGTTGTCAACATATCATTCTTCGTTGTCGTTTCTTCATATATTGGCTTCGACAACTAAATAAACGATATTATCGCCTGTTGTTTTCACGTCAAAAAGAGCGCAGTTGACCAGAAAAAAGCACAAGTTGACTTTGCGACATGATATGTAGAGAACAATAAATGATAGGAAGACGATAAGAAATGATAAGTAGAGGACAAAATATCATAAGTTGACGACCAAAACAAGAGTTATGATGTCGATAAGACAAGTTGTGATGACAAAATTTGATATTCTTTAATTGATAACCCAATTTATGATAATTATGATACAAATTTAAACGCCGATATTCACTCCTTGTATCTCGTACTTCCAACTTCGTACTTCGCAAAACGGGTAAAAAGAGAACCAAAAAAGCGGTGTATTTGTAATACACAAAAATAGAGTTCATGCTCACAAAAGAAAAAGTATTGGAAACTGTACAAACCTTGCCAGCAGAGTTTTCGCTAGACGAACTGGTGGAACGCCTGATTTTGCTGGAAAAAATTCAAACTGGACTCCAACAAGTAGCGGAAGGCAAGACAAAAACCATGCAAGAGGCATTATCTACTCCGTTCCCGATAAAGAAGAAGTGAATATTCTAACCGTGCGCCACAGCAGCCGCCCACTTGCCGATTTTCCGATCCAGTAATCCTAAATTTTTAAAATCAAAAGAGATGTTGAAGAAGCAGAAGCACGCTTGAGAGAAATTGCAGAAGAATTGTAAACGGTTAAAACCGTTTGACACATAGAGCGCATAACACAAAAGCCCAGCGTTTAAACGCTGGGCTTTTTGATGATTTTATCAGCCGAACCGTTTCAACAGTTTGGTTTCTATTGTAAGCCAAATGCCGCTTTCACTTTATCCACATAATCCAGCTTTTCCCAAGTGAAGGTTTCGACCTCCATTTCCTTGCGGTTGCCGGAGCCATCGGTTAGCAATACTTTTTTGATCTCTGATTTGCGGCCCATGTGCCCATAAGCGGCAGTATCTGAGTAGATTGGGTTGCGCAGTTTCAGGCGCGTTTCAATCGCATAAGGGCGCATATCGAAGATTTCGGCTACTTTTTTGGCGATTTCGCCATCACTCATGCCCACTTTGCCAGTGCCGTAGGTTTGGATATAAATATTGGTCGGTTTGGCTACGCCGATCGCATAAGAAACCTGCACCAGTATTTCGTCGCAAACGCCAGCAGCCACAAGGTTTTTGGCGATATGACGTGTGGCATAAGCTGCCGAGCGATCCACTTTGGAAGGGTCTTTGCCAGAGAAAGCGCCACCGCCGTGCGCACCTTTGCCGCCGTAGGTATCGACGATGATTTTGCGACCTGTCAAACCGGTATCGCCATGCGGGCCACCGATTACAAACTTGCCCGTTGGGTTGACGTGGTAAGTGATTTGACCGTCGAATAATTTATGTAATTCTGGCTTGAGTTGTGCTTTTACGCGCGGAATGACTATGTTGATCACATCTTGCTTGATTTGCTCCAGCATTTTCTCTTCCTGATCAAAATCATCGTGTTGCGTGGAAACGACAATGGTATCAATGCGTTGAGGTACATTATCGTCACTGTATTCAATGGTCACTTGCGATTTTGCATCTGGGCGCAGGTAAGTCATTTCTTTGCCTTCACGGCGAATCGCTGCCAATTCCATTAATATTTTATGCGCTAAATCGAGCGCCAAAGGCATATAATCATCGGTTTCGCCAGAAGCATAACCAAACATCATACCCTGGTCGCCAGCGCCCTGATCTTCAGGATTGGTGCGCTCTACACCGCGATTGATGTCGGGCGATTGCTCGTGGATCGCAGACAACACGCCACAGGAATGCGCTTCAAACATATATTCCGACTTAGTATAGCCAATACGCTTGATCACGTCGCGCGCGATTTGCTGTACATCAAGATAAGTACCTGATTTCACTTCGCCAGCAAGTACGACTTGCCCAGTTGTTACGAGTGTTTCACAAGCCACTTTTGATTGCGGGTCGAATGCAAGAAAATGATCAACCAATGCGTCAGAGATTTGATCGGCAATTTTATCCGGGTGTCCTTCGGAAACAGATTCTGAGGTGAATAAATATGGCATATTTAAATTGATTATTGTTGATTTTCAATTGCTTGTTTTAAAAACGGTGCAAAAATAGAAATTTTGCACAAATTTTAGCAATGATTGCGAGCTTTTTAAAGGACTTCAGGCGTTATCAACGAATATCGCAGGTCAGCACGTGCTCGGTCTTGCCATCGGTCAATGTAATAAAGCCTTCCAGTTTATCGCCAATTTGGATCGGGCCAACGCCCGCCGGAGTCCCGGTGTAAATCAGATCGCCCATTTGCAGTTTGAAAAATTTGGAGACATAGACGATAATATCCTCGAAAGAAAAAATCGTATCAGCCGTATTCCCATGCTGTACAACTTCATTATTCTTGCGCAATTTGAATTCAATCCCCGCTCGAATCACTTTTTCAATAGGAATAAAATCGCTGAGCACCGCCGAGCCGTCAAATCCTTTTGCAATTTCCCAGGGAAGCCCTTTTTTCTTGCATTCTGACTGTAAATCCCGCGCGGTGAAATCAATGCCAAATGCGATTTGATCGTAATATTCAGCGGCGAATTCGGGCTGTACGTGGCGACCGTTTTTGCAGATTTTTAATACAATTTCGGCTTCGTAATGAATATCGCTTGAAAAATCGGGATAATAAAATGGTTTATCGTTCACTAATAGCGCCGAGGTCGGTTTCATGAAAACCACCGGTTTGTCTGGCACTTCATTATTGAGTTCTTTGGCGTGTTCGCTATAGTTGCGTCCGATGCAAATGATTTTCATAATTATTTTGATTTGATAATGTGCTGATTTTATAATATGCTAATTATTATATCAACAGATAAGCAAATGAGTAAATTAAAATTTTACATTCAATAATCCTGAAAGTTCTTGTACTTCCCGAATCGTCTCTTGTGCACGCTTGCGAATCTCGACGGATGAAGCTTTTACTTGCTCTTTTACTTCTTTTTTATTAGCATTAATCTCGGCTTTGCGCTGGCGGAAAGGATTGCTGATTTCTACCAAGGCTTCGGCTACGGCTTCTTTTAAATCGACATATTTTAAATTGCCAGCATTATAATTATTCATTAAAGCATCATAAATATCATGTTTCTCGCAAGCTTTTAATAATGAAAACAAATTCTTTACACCCGGACTCATTTCACCAGCAGGGGTATCGCCTGCGTCGGTTACTGCAGAGCGAATTTGCTTGCGAATGCGATCGGGTTCAGCAAAAATATTGATATAATGTTTTTCGCCCGCACTTTTACTCATTTTACGCGTTGGCTCGGCGGTGGACATCACGCGCGGCACTTCGGTGTGTAATGCTTTTGGTAAAATTAAATATTCTTTACCTGCCTGATTATTAAAGCGTTGTGCGATATTTCTGGCTAATTCCAAATGCTGATCCTGATCGTCGCCCACAGGCACGAAATCGGCGCGATAAATAAGAATATCCGCTGCTTGCAAAACCGGATAATTGAGTAAACCCGCAGAAATAAAGCCTTCTGAGCTTTCTTCGCTTTGTTTGCTTTTGTCTTTGAACTGGGTCATTCGACTCAGTTGCCCATACGATGTAAAGCAATTAAAAATCCAGCATAATTCGGCGTGTTCCGGCACCAGCGATTGAATAAAAAGGGTTTCGGTCTTGAGGCCGGTCGCCATCAAATTGAAAATTAATTCCCAGGTATTATGTACGAGCTTCTTCGAATCATAAGGCATCGTCATGGCATGATAATTCACCACGCCGTAAAAACATTCGTATTCTGCCTGCAAATCCACCCAATTTTTCACCGCGCCGAAATAATTGCCAAAGTGCATATCGCCGGTGGGCTGGATGCAAGAAAGTACTCGTTTTTTTTGTTCCATATTTCATCAGGTGATGGGGCGATGAGGTAACGGGGTGATTTATTAAACTTATCACCCATCACCTTATCACCCTGTTAATCAAAAGCAGCAATTGCTGAAATTTCTACATTTACAAACCTCGGAAGGTTGGCCACCTCTATCAATTCGCGTGCAGGCGAAGTCGCTTCCTCAAAATACTGGCCATAAATCCCATTGATCAAGCCGAAATTGTGCATATCTTTTACAAAAACCGAGCATTTTACGACATCTTTAAAACTAAGGCCCGCTTCCTCAAGGATAGCCTTCAAATTTTCCATCACCTGGCGGGTTTCGGTTTCGATATCACTGGTCACCAATTCCCCATTCGCAGGATTAATGGCAATCTGTCCCGAAATATACATCGTACTATTATGTATAATTGCCTGATTATAAGCACCAATTGGCAGCGGAGCTTTCGGTGTTTTGATTATTTTTTTCATTTCTTGAAGGTGTTTTAGTACGATCGTGTTTTAGTATTATGGTGTTTTAGTTCAGACTTATCGAACTATAACACTTTAACATCCAAACACCAAAGAACATTCTAAAGCACAAAAAGCCCCGCATCTCAATGAAAAGGATGGGAGCTTCATGTATCGCTAATTCGTATCATTCTTGTTTTAAGCTTCTTCGTCCGCTGCTTTTACCAATACCTTGCCGCGATAGTACATATTGCCTTCGCTATCATAATACGCGCGATGGTAGAGGTGACGCTCACCTGTAGTGGTACAGGTACCGATTTGCGGAGTAGTCGCTTTATAATGCGTTCTGCGCTTGCGTTTGCGCTGCTTCGATATTCTACTCTTAGGATGTGCCATTTTTACAACATTTGAAAAAGGAAATGTAAAATTTGAAAGAAAAGAAAAATTCTTATTTCAAATATTACATTTCACATTTTAGTTATCTTTAATATTTAGTTTTTTCAATTCTTCCCACAAAGGATTTTGCTCATTTTCCGGCTCTTCTGCTGCTGCCTCTTCCTCTTGTACATTTTGCAAATAATACAGCATTTCTTCATTACAAACCCGATTTTTATCATTATCACAATCGTACACTTTCATAAAAGGCATCGACAGGATGATGTATTCGTAAATGTACGTGGCAACATTTAATTGTTGCTCCTCGGGGTGAATGTAAATAACATCGGCGTCTTCTGCTTCTGTTTGTTCACTCAATTTCACCACCAACCGCTGGCTATCTGCTATGGGCAAATCAATTTGCGCCAAGCATCGATCGCATTCGGTTTTCACGGTGCCTTCAAAATCAAATTGAAGGACGTACATATCCGGGCGTTTGTCAAAGAGCAGCGTCAGATCGATTTTGCCATCGGCCACAGGCGAGCTTTCGAAACATCGAAAAAAGTCAACATCTACCTGAAAATCAAACTGATGCGTACCTGAGCGCAATCCCTTTACCGGGATGGAGTACTGTACCAACGAGTCCATTGATAAAGAACGTTTTGTATATACCGCCGGTAAAAGGCGGGTGCAAAGATAAGTCTTTTCCGCAACCGAAGGTAGTTATTTTGAAATAAAAAAAGACTATTTTTTTTCGGATTATCGCAACAGATTTCAAATAGTTCTAACGTTAAAGCAAATGAATATATAAAAACTGCGTATCTCCCGACCCTTTGAGGTTAATTAACCTCTGGTTAACACAGATAAGTCAAAGAAAATTCCACAAACTCCTATTTTTGACGCTACTTCTGACATTGCCCTGCGTCATATATTTTATTAAACAGATTATGAGATGAAAAAAACTTCACTTCTCACTTCACTTTTTTTGTTTTTAATTTTTTGCGCAAGCGCTCAAACGACCATTTATGAAGAAGATTTTGAAAGCTATGCCGATGGTACTACCAATGGAGCCGGTAAGTGGACGGCCGCAGGCGTGGATTGTGACGATGGGGGGCTTAATAACGGCGACAATCAATTTGGTGTGTATGGGGGACAATTCCGCGTTCAGGATGTAGAAGGTGCACCCTGTTGTGCGCCGGGTGGTAGTGGAAGGAACACCTGGACATCACAGACTATTAATATCTCTGCATATAGTTGTGTAAGTATTTCATTAGAAATTGATGGTGGTGGTGATTTTGAAGGGGAATCTCCCGGAGGTCCAAATTTTGCTTGCAATAACAGCCACGATCAAGTAGTAGTTGAATATATTCTTGATGGAGTAACCACTCAAATGGGCTATGTGAATGGAGGAGAGGGATTAGGTGGTTTCAGTGCGGATGGATTGGATGGAAATTCGCTTCGGATTCGCATTACTTTGGGCAACAAAGCAAATGATGAATTTTATACAATTGATAATATTATAGTAACGGGTTCTTCTATTACACCACCTAATATCACAGGCCCAAATACGGTTTGTCCTGGCGGAGCGCCTATTACGCTTACGGCTACGGGCGGTTCGGGGGGCTTTGTTTCTTATGATTGGAGTAATGGCGATAGCGGCCCTTCTATTCAAGTGGATCAACCCGGCACTTATACAGTTACAGTTATTAATGCGGATGGTTGTGAGGTAACTTCTAATCCTAAAATAGTGGGCACATCTACACCGCCTAATGTCAATATCACCGGGCCGACCTCGGTTTGCTCGAGTGGCGGCAATATTACATTGGATGCTGGGGGAGGATTTGCAAGTTATGAATGGTCAACAGGACAAACCTCTCGAACGATTTCTGTCAATTCCAGCGATACTTATTCGGTAACGGTGACGAATGCTGCGGGCTGTAGCGCTGAGGATGATCATGATGTTGATGTCAACATTCGACCGGAATTAGACAACCCCGGTACGCTGGAAGGTTGTGGCTTTGTGACTTTGCCTGAAATTAGTGGTGTTGATCTTTCCGGGGATGAAGGGTATTATTCTGGATCCAATCGCGGGGGCACGCGTTATAATCCTGGCGATAATATTACAAGCACTAGAACGATTTTCATTTTTGCGGGTACTACAGGTTGTTCCGATCAAGAAACATTTCAGGTACAAATAACACCTACGCCTAATGTGTTCAATATCAATAATGTAACAGCTTGTAATTCTTACACTTTGCCCCCTGTGCCGGGGACGAATCGCACTTCTAATCATGCTTATTATACTGAACCTGATGCTAATGGAACTCGATTTGAAGAAGGGACTGTTATTACGACCAGCCGCACGCTGTATGCTTATGCAGGCAGTGAAGAATGCTACGACCAGTCTATGTTCACCGTTACAATTGTGCCGGCAGTGCAGGTGAATGATATGCCCGATCAATCGGCTTGCGCGTCTTTTATACTTCCTGCCATTACAGGTACAAATCTTACAGGTAATCAAGCTTATTATACTGCCCCCAATGGCGGCGGTACGCGTTATTTTCCTGGACAAGCGATTACTATTACACAAACATTATATATTTATGATAGTAATGCTGGCTGTAATGATGAAGAATCCGTAATTATTACCATCACTTCTGGTCCACAAATCAATGATATTGCGGATACGACAGTCTGTACGGACTTTACCTTGCCTACGATTTCAGGTGCAAATCTGAGTGGTAATCAAGCTTATTACACTGCGCCTAATGGCGGCGGCACGCGTCTGAATCCGGGCGATATGATTACGACTTCTCAAACATTATATATTTATGATACAGATGGAAGCTGCAGCGATGAAGAATCTTTTACTATTTCCATTGCAAATACACCGGATATTACATCATTAAATGATCCAACTACTTGCTCTTATTACATTTTGCCAACGATAACGGGTACAAATCTGAGCGGTGGTCAAGCATTTTACACACAAGCCAATGGCTCTGGTACGCGTTATGTAACAGGAGATACTATTTTTACTACGGTTTCTTTATTTGCCTATGATGGCGCAGTCGTCTGTAGTGATGAAGAAATTATTAATATCAATATCATATCTCCACCTATTTTAGATAATATTGGTAGCCAAATCGCCTGTCAATTCTACACTTTACCCAATATTACAGGTATTAATTTGAGTGGCAATCAAGCTTATTATACTGCTCCTAATGGCGGCGGCACGCGCCTGAACCCCGGTGAAAATATCACTGTAACTACAACGCTTTATCTATTTGATGATAATGACACTTGCAACGATGAAGAAATGTTTGTAGTGACGATCAACGCAGTTCCAATGCTTGACACCATTCCGGCACAAGTTGGTTGTGGTTTTTTTGTACTTCCTGCAATCCGCGGAACGAATCTAAGTGGAAATCAGGCTTATTTTTCTCAAGCCAATGGCGCAGGTACGCGCTTTAATCCTGGCGATACAATTCGCACGAATACAACGCTTTACGCTTTTGATGATAATGGCGCTTGTACCGCCCAGCGTTCTTTTGCGATTACTTTGAACACGCCACCAGTAGTGACGGTAAACGTTCGTGGTGCCACTTGCAATGGACTGAGCAATGGCGCTATCGAATTGGTAGTATTGGGCAATACTCCTTTTACTTTCAATTGGGATGTGGATACCCTTGATGGTCAGCAAAATATAACGGGACTTCCGGCAGGCACATATAATGTAACTGTTACGGATATACGCAATTGCTCTAATACTGCACGAGCCGTCATCACTCAGCCCGAAGCGCTTGATATGACTTGCTCCCAACTCATGGCGGTTTCGGCGACTGGTTTGTCTGATGGACAAGCACAAATTATTGTTACGGGCGGCACGGCTGCTTATAATATCTCCTGGACAGGGCCTGTGAATGGCACCCAAACCCTTGCTATTGCTGATACTTTGGTGTTGAATAATCTTGCTGCGGGCAGTTATGAAGTAAGAATTACTGCTCGGAATAATTGTACTACAACCTGCAATTTTGCTATTAATGTCGAGGGTTGTGATATTTCCTTGAGCATGGTAGGTACAAGCGCAAGCTGCCCGAATACTGCCGATGGCGCAATACAAAGTACGATTACAGGGGGCATGATTCCTTTCACTTTTGATTGGAATATCGATTCGCTCGATGGCATTGAAGACCCAGTGGGGCTTGCGCCTGGCAATTATATTTTAAATGTGGTGGATGCGAATAATTGTATCGTGAGCAGCAATATTGAAATCACAGCGCTTTCGCAGTTACCTACGGCGACGCTTTCGCCAGGAGGAGCGGTTTGTGAAGACGATTGTTTTGCTTTTAATGTCAACTTTAGCGGAACGCCTACTTTTACAATTAATTATCAATTTAATATAGGCAATGGCGCACAAACGCAGAATATTTCTACCAATAATACGAGCGACACCATTCGATTTTGTCCTTCTCTTTTAGGATTGACGAATGGTACAGCTACAGTACAATTGATTTCTATTGCAGATGCCAGTTGTCAGGCAACGCTTTCGCAAACGGAAACTTTGACCATTAATTCTATTAGCCGCGACACTATTGCCATGACGCTTTGCGAAAATGACACAGTTGTAGTGAATGGAGTCAATTATCACCGCACAAGGCCTGGGGGCACAGAAATTATTTCCAATGGCAATGCCAATGGTTGCGATAGCATCATTGTGGTTAGGTTAGATTTTTATCCTCCGGCGGTATTTGATTTGGAACAAACGCTTTGCGAAGGCGATAGTATTGTAGTTAATGGAGTTATATATAATCAAAATAATCCAAGTGGTTCGGAGATGTTGGCAGGAGCAGCAGCGAATGGTTGCGACTCAACAGTCAATATTAATTTGAGTTTTTTCCCGCCGGTTGTGTTGGATTTGACGCAAACGCTTTGTGACGGCGAAAGCCTTACCGTGAATGGAATTGTTTATGATCAAAGCAATCCAAGTGGCATAGAAATCCTGAGCGGTGCTGCGGCCAATGGCTGCGACTCTACGATCAATGTGAATTTGAGTTTCTTTCCTCTAGCTGTATTTGATCTTGAACAAACGCTTTGTGAAGGTGATAGTATTGTAATTAATGGAGTTACATATAATCAAAATAATCCAAATGGAACGGAAACTTTGTCCGGAGCAAGTATAACAGGTTGTGACTCAATTGTAAATATCAATTTGACTTTTTTGACGACACCGACCTTTGATTTAACACAAACCTTGTGCGATGGAGAGAGCATTACTGTCAATGGAATTGTGTATGATCAAAGCAATCCAAATGGCACGGAAATTCTGAGCGGCGCCGCGGCCAATGGTTGCGACTCGATTGTGAATGTGAATTTGAGTTTCTTTCCGCTAGCTATTTTTGATTTGAATGAAACGCTTTGCGAAGGCGATAGTGTTGTAATTAATGGTATTACGTATAATCAAAATAATTCAAGTGGAACGGAGATTCTAATAGGTGCAAGTGCAACAGGCTGTGATTCAACGATTAATATTAATTTGACCTATATTTTTCCATCGCGCACTATTATTAATGATACCCTTTGTCCAGGCGAATCTTTGATCGTGAATGGTGTCGCTTATGATGCTGCAAATCCGAGTGGAATTGAGACAATTACGGGCGGCAGCGCCAACGGCTGTGATAGTTTGATCGAAGTTAACTTGCAATTTTTTGAACCTGCGATATTTGATTTCACAGATATTCTATGTGAAGATGAAAGCGTCACCATCAATGGAACGGTTTACGATCAAAGCAACCCCAGCGGCACAGAGATTTTAGTCGGCGAGAGCGTAAATGGTTGTGATTCGATTGTAAATATTACACTGAATTTTTATTTCCCAGCAGAATCGACGCTGACTCAGACGCTTTGCGATGGCGAAAGCATTATTGTGAATGGCGGTGTTTATGATCAAAGTAATCCCACTGGTACAGAGGTCTTGGCAAACGCCAGTTCAAATGGTTGCGATTCGATCGTGAATATCAATCTTAGCTTTTTCCCACCAGCAGTATTTGATTTGGAACAAACGCTTTGTGAAGGCGATAGCCTTGTAATTAATGGAGTTACATATAATCAAAATAATCCAAGTGGTACGGAAGTGCTGATGAATGCTAGTTCTAATGGCTGCGATTCTACGGTGAATATTAATCTGATTTATATTTTTCCATCTACCCGCACGATCGATACGAGCCTTTGTTTTGGTGAATCTTTGATTGTGAATGGAAATATTTACAATGCTGCGAATCCTGCTGGCATAGAAATCATAACTGGCGGAGCATCAAATGGTTGTGATAGCGTTGTGCAAATTAATCTTCGTTTTGCAGATGAAATTACGGCAGCGATCGAAGGCGATGCTACGATTTGTGCAGGCGATTCGACAACGCTGACCTTCCGATTCATAGGCGCTCAAAGTTTTGATATCCGTTATACAGATGGTGTCAATCCTGCAATTGAGCTGAGGAACATTACCGATGGGCATACGGTGCAAGTTTCTCCGAATTCAACTTCCACTTATGGTATTGAACTGATAGCGGTAAATGGCGCGACCTGTCCGGCAAGTATTATTGGCGGTGCGACCGTTCAAGTGAGTAATCTAGCTGCTAATGCGACGACTGTTTCTAATTTTGGTGGCTTCGGCGTGAGTTGTGCTGGGGCAAGCGACGGCGCGGTGATCGCTAACGCGGCGAATGGAATTGCTCCTTTCCAATATGCCTGGAATACTGGCATTACGACGCAGCAATTGATAGGCATTGGCGCAGGCACTTATGCTGTCACGATTACCGATGCAGCTGGTTGCACCGCTGAAGGCTCGATTTCATTGACCGAACCACAAGAAATAACGGTGACAAATAGCACCCGCGATTTGCTTTGCGCGAATGACCGTTCCGGCGCAATTATCCTTGACAATATCACTGGTGGCGTGGGTCCTTATGAAGTATCCTTGAATGGAACGTCTTTCCGAGCGATTAACACCTTCCCTTATGAATTGGGCAATCTGGCAGCAGGTAATTACAATTTTACAATTCGGGATGCCAATGATTGCGAGGTGGAGTTGAGTTCAAATATTACTTCTATTTCTAATCCAACGATAGATTTGGGCGATAACATTACTGTTTCTTTGGGCGATAGTATTGAAATTGAAGGCATTAGCAATTTTACACCAAATAAAGTCGAATGGACACCAACTATCTATCTGTCTTCACCTGATATGCTGCGCACTTTTGTAAAGCCGATAGAAACGACGATTTATGAAGTTACAGCTTCTGATACTTCGGGCTGCCTGGCGACTGATCGTATTACGATTTTTGTTAATAAAGAGCGCGGCGTCTTTGTTCCTACTGCTTTCAGCCCAGATGGCGATGGGAATAATGATTTATTCTACATTTATGGAGGCAATGATGTGGTGCGGATTAAAAAATTCATCGTGTTTGATCGCTGGGGCAATCTACTATACGAGCGCGGCGAATTCTTGCCCAATGACCCGCAATATGGCTGGGATGGTAGATTCAATGGACGAGATGTAGGGCTTGGTGTATATGTGTATTATGCTGAAATTGAGTTCATTGATGGATTTACCGAAGTTTTTAAAGGCGATATTGCAGTTATTCGATAAAAATTATGGATGTGGCCCATTTCCAAAAATGCGCCACATCTATGCTCTCGCATCAAACCTTTCAAAAAAAATTTGCATCTTACCAAGATAAAACTTGTTTTGTAATCATTACAAAACGGCTTATAAGTACGTTTTAATTTTAACTTCAAACCACCAAACGTCAAACTTTCAAACGAAAAATAACAAATGCTCCGTTTTCTACGTCCAAAATCGAATCCACCGCAAAGCGACGAAGCGCTGCTCTCAGCGTATCAGTCTGGCGGTGACGTGGAGTTATTGGGGCAATTATATGAGCGATATGTGGAGTTAACGTATGGTGTTTGTTTGAAATATTTGAAAAAAGAAGCCGACGCCGAAGACGCTGTGATGGCTATCTTTGAGCAGTTGATAGAAAAAGCGCGGACGCACGAAGTGCAAAACTTTCGCTCCTGGTTATACGTGTTAGCAAAGAATTATTGTCTGATGCAATTGCGCAAACCTCAACGAGAATTTTCTCAATCCGATTTTATGCATTTGAATGGGATTTCGCATCCTGAAGAAGAACGGCCGGAAGAGCAAGAGGCGCAACTCCGGGATTGCGTGGAACAGTTGGTGGCTGAACAACGCAGTAGTATTGAATTGTTTTATTTCAATGAAAAATCGTACCAGGAAATTGCGGAAGAAAAAAATGAGGATTTAGGCAAAATTCGATCGTATATTCAAAATGGAAGACGGAATTTGAAGATTTGTATGGAGAAAAAAATGGTGACGAGGGGACTGCGTGATTGAGTGACTTTGTGAAACAGTGAAACAATGAAAACATCGATCAATAAAGGCGATATTTTACTCCAAAAGTGGCTGGATGGCAGCATAACTTGGAAGGAGGAGCGCGAGTTGGAACAACTGGCGAAAGATGATCCTATGCTCGCGGATGCCTTGGAAGGGTTACAAATAAAGCTCGAAGCTGATCATGTAAAGAATATTACTAATATAAAAACTCGTTTACAAGAACGCATTAAAAAGAAGCGTCACGGGATGATTTTTTATTTACCCCGGATGGCGGCGGCAGCGGCGGTTATTCTTGGATTAGCCTTTGGAATTCAATATTTTTTAAATGATAAAATTATTTCATCTGAAAAAATAACCCAGGATCAAGAGCAAGGAGCAAGTAACAAGCCGCAAGAAAAAGAAGCACCTATTGCGTCTTTGGAAGAACAAAAAATAGAGGAAAAGCAAGAGATAGAAGAGCAGCAAGCTGCGAGTGACAAGCGACCAGCAGCAAGTAAGGAGTCAGAGGCTTTGATTGCGGAGGAACAATCGACAAGCGACAAGCCGCAAGTGACAAATAACAAGCCACCAGAAAGTTTCGAGAAAATCACCTCGCCGACTGCGACACTTAAGCCTGATAATCCCAAGAAAATAGCGCAAGCCGATATTCCTGCTATTGACAAGGAAGGCGTCTTGGCAGATGGTCGTGTGATGACGATTGATACGGCATATCCTAATACCTTGGCAACAGAACGGAGAACAGAAGTAGCCCCACCTTCCATTCCGGATGCTTTAAAATTTAATAAAGCGACACCTCCTCAGCGAATTTTGCGCGGCAAGATCACGGATAGCACTGGTGAAGCTTTGATTGGAGCATCCGTTATCGTGAAGGGAACGACCACTGGTACGGTGTCAGATTTTGACGGCAATTTCAGCATCAAATTGCCGGAGGGTGCGGAAAAATTGATTGTGAATTATACTGGCTTTCAATCGGAGGAAATAGCTGTTAATCAAGCTGATACGATTGCGGTACAGTTAGATGCGAGTCAAATGGCATTGGATGAAGTGGTGGTCACTGGATATGGAACAAAGAAAAAACGGGATCAGGCTTCGTCAAGGATTTCAAGGGCTTTTCCGGAGCCAAGAGATGGCTTTAATCGTTTGGAACGTTACATTCGCAAGAATCTCAATTACCCCCGAGCCGCCAGAAATAATCAAATCGAAGGCAATGTGATGCTGACTTTTCAAATTCAACCAAATGGCACGCCAAGTGACTTTAAAGTCTTGCAATCCTTGGGTTATGGCTGCGACGAAGAAGCAATTCCGCTTGCTGCGAAGGCCCAAAGTGGCGTTTGTTAGACCCAAATCAGGCTACGGTGACTTATACTATAAGTTTCAAGCTGAAAAGTAAAATTTTATGTTGATATTTACTTTTAATTATAATATTACATTGGAGCAATTTTCTAAGTGCTCAAATTCCAGATTCAATGCGGCTAATTAGAGGAAAAGTAACAGATATTAAAGGTAAGCCACTTATAGGAGCAAAGATTGAAACGGCAAATACAAATATTAAAACAGTTTTGGATCTTGAGGGGAATTATGAAATACGAGTCACTCCAAATATAGAATACTTGATTTTTTCCTATGTGCTTTTTAATTCAGTACAAGTGAAAATTGATAATCAGGATACCATTAATGTTGTTTTAGAAAAACATGGAATGCCAGAACCGAGCATCGGTTTTAGCAAGATGGAATCCTATATCCGCGATAGTTTGCGTTACCCAGAAACAGCTAAAATAGCAAAAATTGAAGGGAGCATTATTATAGAATTTACCATTACGAATACACCGCACGGTGGGCCGTGGAGAGGTTCTTTATCCAATTTTAAAATCATAGAATCACTTGGTTATGGCTGCGACGAAGAAGCCATTCGCCTTTGCGTGAAGGTCCAAAAATGGGCATTGCGAAACAGACAATTATTCTCTGATACAGCACTTTACACCATTGAATTCAAATTAAAAAAATAAAAAGAATTTTTCTAAAACAAAGAAATAACCCATTCGTGGAGATTGTACATTTTAATGACCGAAAGTACCACTGCCAAGATTAAGATGCGATGCGCCCAGCGAGCCGCATTCGCGTTTTTGGAAGCATAAACGGCGGTTAGATAACCTCCAATCGTTTGCCCGATGGCAATCAAAGCGCCTATCTTCCAGTCAATCAGTCCTTTATATTGAAAAATTAAAATTACTATGATTGTGTAAATTCCGACAATCGTCACTTTGATAGCGTTACTGTCCACCAGGCTATATCGCGCCGTAAGCACCATCACCGCTACAAAAAAATGCCCATGCCCATTTGGATGAAGCCGCCATAAAAACCAAGCGCCAGGAACATAGGAATGACAAGCCCCAGGCTCAGATTCAAATTCGGATCGGTTTGACGTAGCCAGCGTTCGGGTTTAAATAATATAACAAACAACATAAACACCATCAAAAAGCGAAAAACGCTGAGAAACTGTTCGTTGCTGACTTTTACCGCTACAATTGCGCCGATGATCGCGCCAATGGAAGTAAAAACCAGGAAAGCCCAACTGCGTCGAAAATCGAGCCGGCCATTTTGCCAAAAACCGAATGCGCCAGCCGCACTTTGCGTGAACAGACCAATTCGATTGGTGCCATTGGCCACATTGCCCGGTAAACCGATCATTTCGGTCATCAAAGAAAGCGTAATTACAGAGCCATTGCCCGCCAATGTATTGATTGCGCCCGCAAAAAAGCTACCGACGATTGCGATAACGTATTGGTAAAATTCCATTCTAGTGCGTGTTAAAATTTGCAGTGGTCTCTATTTGGTAAGGCGCACCAAATATACAGTACGTTGCCTATTTCCGTTTATGGTGCATCCTCGATAGTTTTTCCCTATTTTCCAGTTTGAAAAGCAATAAATTATCTGAAAATTAAAAATTAAATATTGTAAATCAGGTTTTTATAATAAAAAAACTAAAAAATCATCTGATTTCTAAAGACATTAAATCAGATCAAACATTTTTACAATCGAAAGAATCACGACTGTAACGAGTATCCGATGCGCCCAGACGTTTGCTTTGGGCGAATGCGCTGCATATAAAGCTGTAACATAACCGCCAATAGTTTGTCCAATCGCCATGATAAATCCAATTTTCCAATCAATCAAGCCCTGCCATTCAAAGATTAAAATCGCCAAGAAAGTATAAATACCAACCATTGCAGCTTTTACTGCGTTGCTTTCGATGAGGCTATATCGTGCAGCCAAGACCATCGCCGCCAAGAAAAAAATGCCCATTCCCATTTGAATAAAGCCACCATAAAAGCCAAGCGCCAGACATAATGGAATAATGGCCCATAAACCCAGCGGATGCTCGGTATCCGTAGCGCGAAGCCAACGCTCTGGCTTAAATAATAATACAAATAACATGAATATCATTAAGTAACGAAACACCGTTTCAAACTGGTCGCTGCTGATCCACACTGCTACCAATGCTCCGGCAATCGCGCCGATACTACTGAATACAATAAACGCCCAACTTCTTTTCCAATCCAATTTACCGCTGCGCGAGAAAACCCAAGTGCTTGCTGCACTTTGCGTGAAAATGCCAACGCGATTGGTGCCGTTTGCCAAATTGCCTGGCAATCCCAATACTTCGGTGAGAATGGTGAGTGTAATGGTAGAACCATTGCCCGCCAGCGTATTGATCGAACCCGCCAAAAAACTACCTATAATGGTTATAATATAATCCCAAATGCTCATGTAAATAGTGTTAGGGTATTTTAGTGTTATAGTTCTTTGACTATGCCGCAAGTTACAATAACATGGTAACACCATCGCACCAAAACACTAAACAATCGTTTGGCACAATTCTACTAAAACCCCATTTGTGCTCTTGGGATGAAAAAAGCAAACCAGCTTGTTATCCGCACCACGCTTGGGTTCTGGCGTGAGAAGCTGAAAACCTTCGCTCACCAGGCGTTGCATTTCTTTGTAAATATCATCCACTTCAAAAGCAATATGATGAATGCCTTCGCCGCGTTTTTCGATGTACTTGGCGATCGCGCTATCCGGCGAGGTGGCTTCTAGTAATTCTATTTTAGCTTCGCCATTTTGAAAAAAAGAAGTTTTTACATGCTCGGAAGCGACTTCTTCCATTTTATAATAATTTTTGCCTAAAAGCTTGGAAAACAATTCATTACTCGCTTCTAAATCTTTCACAGCGATGCCAATATGTTCGAGTCTTAGTACCATATTTTGATTTTTTTGCTACAAGCTATGAGTCGCAAGCAACAAGATTAATTTGTTTTTGTTTGTCTTGAGGCTTGCTGCTTATAGCTTGCCGCTTTTTTAATCAAATCTAACATTACACCTTCTCGATCCATGCTCCTGACTATCAATGTAATGAGAATAGGAATTACTGCCATATTAAATTGCTGCGGAAACCAACCCCATGTCAATAATAATAACCATAAAATAGTGGCATATACAGCAAAGCTAATACGCAGCCATTTTTTATTACTTTTTCGCATAATACCAATAATAGAAATAATGTATAAAGGATTCAACCACAATACATTCCAATTACCTTTGGTGGCAATATGGTCTGTGCCAAACCACATAAATAAAAAGAATAAACCCGCTAATCCGCAAGCCGAGAATATAATAATATCAAAAATATTTTTTACAATTTGATTTTTGCTTAAAGTTATAATAATCGCAATCAAAGCCAAAATGACAAAAACCAGCATCGGGGTCAATCCAGTTCTGGAAGAAACCTCCATTTTAGGTTGAAGTATTTCCGCTGCTTGCATCAAGGGACGCCCGTCAATAGTGGCTTGCGCCAGATTGCTGGCAAGATAATCGGGCAAAAACATTTGATTTCGGAAATCCGCTTTTTTATCTGCGGGTAAGCCAAGTATCAAATCAATTCCAAAATCCGACCAGGGCGATTTGTAAAGATATTCATCCAATAATTCCCGAAATGTAATATTTTGATTTTCTTTTATATTATATTCAATACCGTATCGATTTTCAAAAATATCACGAATAACCGTGGCACAGTTATTATAGAAAAAATCATATTTATATCCCCGATTTTTAGGCAAATAATTCCAAATAAGAAAATTCATCAGGCGCATTTCCTGCTCATTGCTGAGATTAAAAACCTGCTCCGTAATAGAGCGATTTTCACGCTGATAATAACGAGCCAGATCGATCGTGCGATCAATGCTAAGCATATATAATAACTTCGCGCGTATAAATTTTATATAAAAATTGGGTGTATCAAAATCAAATGTGCCATAATTATATAAAATATCTTCTCCGGTCATTACATTTTGAACCCGAATAGCGCTATGCCCGAAAGTAGAGTAGAGTTCATTGCCAGGCGAACCGGTAATCAAGCTAATGGTGATACCATTGTCTATTGAATCTTGTTGCCCAAATGTGAGCGAACAAGTAAAAATTAGAGAAAGAGTTAATATTATATTTCTATTTACCATTTATTATTAGGTATTTACCGGGATGTAAATTCTAAAATCAGCGATTGAATATGCTTCTTCAAAGATGTGAATTTAGTGGCAAATGCCCATCTATTTTGGAATGATTTTGTATCAATTGCGACTTTCTGCACTCAGTTTGGATAAGATTTGACGCACTTCGCGGTCGTTTTTAACATAAACGAGTTTTTGTGGATCGAGGTCAATATCCTGAAATATCTTTAAAATTCTTGGCTTATATTTCTGATTGTAAATCAATATGAAATGAAAGAATTCCCAGTCAAAACGCTCCGGGCAGCCTTCGGTCATATCCGGGCGCTTGGCAAGCCCCAATTTATTGCTTATAATGCGCTTGAGGGCTCTCCACAAGCAAAGCCAGGTGGGGAAATCAAAAAAATAAATAATATCCGCCCGAGGCGCACGCAAATGAATCGTGCCAGTATAGCCGCCATCCATGATCCAATTTTCACGCGTAATCAGCTCTTTTACAAGGACTTCCCATTCTTCTTTTGGCGGCTCTACCCAGCCTGGACGCCAATAATAACGATCTAAATAAATCAACTCCAACTGCGGAAAAATTTGATGCAATCGCCGAGCAAAAGTGGATTTGCCCGCGCCACTACAGCCGATAATGAGGATGCGCTGCATAATTTATTGGTTTTGATAATGTGATGTATTTGTAATAAAAGCTTAATGGTATGGCAAGAAGTGATATTTATGCCCGTATTTTATTTTCCATACGCCGATTCAGCAATAAAATGCCAAATAAATAGAAAAAAGTTCCCACGATAAAAAACAACCAAAAATTCCCTTTGTTTTCAGCCATCTCCATGCTTCGGAACGACCAATAAGTAGGGATTAGCGCTGTGATATGTAGGAATCGCTGCGGTAAAAAATAAATTAATCCTGGAATCATTAATAAAACATTTACCATTTTCATTTGTGCCAGACCTTCGATGCGATTATTAGCGAAAGCGCCCAAGAAAAGAGCGATGAGTGGCGCTCCCAGACTGAATTGTATAGATAATAATAATTCTTCGTACCATAATAAATGTATAATATTTCCCCAATGGATAAGTGTAAAATTAACCAATGTAGAAATAATCAAGCCAATCAAGAGCCTTGAAAATATTAATTGTATGCCTGAAATTGGTAATATGCGAATTACTTGCCATACGTCTTCTTCTTTTTCTTCTAAGAATAAGAATGCATAAATCATTCCAAACATAGTGGCGGATTGCATACATGCCCACATCAAGATGACCTGATTGTAGGGTATAATCGCTGGAAACCGCGCAGCAATAGCTGGGAATCCCCATCTGACAATAGCAAATGAAATAAAAGGAAAAAATAATAATATTTTAAAAATAGGATCGCGGAAAGTCGATCTAAAATCATTTATGCTCAGTGTAATAAGGGTATTCATATTAATCTGGTTTTAGTGATTTTATTTACTAATACCCAGCTTATGATCGTCCAACCAAATAAATGAATGGACATTAAGATATTAAACCCGAAAGCCCTTTTTTCAAAAGTAGATCGCAATAATTCGATACCGCCAGCGGAAGGCAAAGGCAGATAATACCAGCTTTTTCCTACTCCAAATAAACTTGCAAAAGGCAAGCCTGTCAGAATTAAAATGGGAATAGCATATAATAAAAATTGATTAAAATTGCGCGTCAATGCTCCGATAGATAAGCCTAAGCATGAAAACATAAATGCAGATAAAAATACGGAAATAAATAAATAAAATCCATTGAAAATCAAGCCGTGCGCAGCGATTGTCATAATGAATGATAAGATCGTGGCTAATATGGATAAAACAATTATTTTGGAAAGTAAATAATAAGTTGGTTTAATAGGCAACACTGCAATAACTTGGAGCGTATGTTGATTTTTATCAAATAACCATAATATTCCTGCAAACATAAAGCCAGTTATTACAGGATCATTAAAGATAAGTATAATAAGTACGGTAGTGAGATCTCCTATTGGCTGGAGTAAATAAAAAATACCCAAATACATAAAGGTTACAACCGCTGCTATTATAAATAAACGATTGCGATTTAATAAAATAATATCCCATTTAAATAAATTCCAGAAGTGATTCATATTCTTATTAATCACTATTTTATACTAATTGATCGCCAGTTACTTTTATAAACACTTGCTCCAACGTCGCCTCCTGCGAATGAATAGTAATAATTTGATTATTATTTAGTAATTCTTTAAAATTATGATTTTTCGATAAATCATGTAATGGAAAAACCTGCTCTTTCAATGGTTCTGTGGTTGTTGTAATATGAACATTTTTTATACCGTGTTGTAATTTTAAATTTGAAGGCGTGTCCAGAGCCATGATCACCCCTTTATGTAATAAAGCGACCCTATTGCATAATTGATCAGCATCAAACATATTATGCGTCGTGATAAAAATGGTCTTGCCTTGATCTCGGAGTTCCCAGATAATTTGCTTAATTTTGTTGGCATTGATTGGGTCAAGCCCTGAAGTCGGCTCGTCTAAAAACAGCACATCAGGATCGTGTAATAACGCGCGTACAAAGTTGAGGCGCATTTTCATGCCTTTTGAAAAATCGGATACTAGTTTATCCGCATCTTCTGCTAAACCTAAACGCTCTAACCAATATGTAATATTTTCAATCTTTTTATTATAAAAAGAAGCAAAAAAGCGCAGATTTTCTTTAGCAGTAAGCTTGATATAATGATTCGGTAATTCAAATGAAACGCCAATTCTTTCGTAGAATGCCCGTCCCCATTGATCAAGCGGGCGATGGTCAAATATAATATTCCCGCGATACCCTTGCAATAATTTATATAATATTTTTTGAGTCGTACTTTTGCCGCTACCACTTGGTCCCAGAAAACCGAAGATTTCGCCTTTTGCAATAGAAAAATTCAGATCCTGCAATGTATCCTTGGCATTATTGCGGTAACGAAAAGAAAGTTGCTCGACCTGAAGCATAAGTTCGGATTATTCAGATTTTATAAATAATTCAATAGCATCCGCCAAAGTTATTACATCTATTTGCTCAATAGGATGCTTAAAATTTGAAAATAATAATAATTTTCCATGCGGTAAAATGGCTGCAATTGCTTGCGATTCCGCCAATGTGACCATATTATCTTCCGAGCCGATGCCAATTATTACAGGGTGTTTAATATTTGTAAAATCTTCTTTTGTGAGCGCACTGCCATTGCCCAGATCAAGCATTAAATCTGCGGTTTTATGTAATAATTCTTCCCAGTCATTCGGCTGATGCCTTTCTGCTAATATTTTGGCGAAAGCGGGAATCTTTTCCTTTATTTTCAAGGGATTCAGCATTTTAACTTCCCGCTCGGCCGTTTCAGGATTCCAATCAAATTTTGTACCTAATGTAAAGATTTTATCAATTTTATTAGGATAATATTTTGCTAAATGCAATGCGACGTAACCGCCCATGCTATAACCAAAAATATGTACTTTTTCTATAATGTTTACATCCAAAAAATTCAACACTTCATCTGCGAATGCTGCGATTGAAAAATCGGATTTGAAAGGTTCGCCACCGTGTCCACTAAAATCAAGCGTGTACACCGTAAAATGCTTTGACAGCAATGCTTGCAGCGATTGTAATTGCGCAGCGCTCCCCAATGCGCCGTGTAATAACAGCAACGATTCGTGCATCATGTTTGTAATTAAGCTTTTTTAGCTTTCTTCGCTGGGCCGCGTTTTTTCTTGGCTTCGCCTTGTTTTTCTAAAACGATGATACTCAATGCCTGAAGATGAATCGTTACAAAATGCTCGCGGCCGTGCCAGGTTTCATCCGTAGCCGTTAATTCCGCATTCGCATGAAAACCCGATCCTCCAAATTCTTTATGATCACTGTTTAATGTTTCATTCCAATTGCCGCCGCTGGGCAAGCCAACTTTATAATTTTCACGAACAATTGGTGTGAAATTACATACCACAACGACCGGATTATCCGTTTCATCGCCTTTGCGAAGGAATATTAAAACGCTGTTTTGATAGTCGTGCAAGTCAATCCATTCAAAACCTTCGGGCGAAAATTGTTTGCGATATAATGCCGGCGTTGTTGTATAATATTCATTTAATTTTTAACCCAGGATTGCATTCCTTTATGATACTCAAATTTTGTAAGCCACCATTCCAAGCCTTTTTCGATATTCCATTCACTGGTTTGAGCAAATTCGCCACCCATAAATAATAATTTTGTGCCGGGATGCATAAACATATAACCAAATAATAAGCGCAGATTAGCAAAGCGCTGCCATTCGTCGCCGGGCATCCGCTGAATAAGCGAGCCTTTTCCATGCACGACTTCATCGTGTGAAAGCGGCAACATAAAGTTTTCACTAAATGCATAAATAATACTAAATGTAATTTGATTATGATGATAACGGCGATACACCGGGTCGTTTTTGAAATAATTCAAGGTATCGTGCATCCAACCCATCATCCATTTTTGTCCGAAGCCCAAACCACCTGTAAACACTGGGCGAGACACGCCTGACCACGCCGTGGACTCCTCCGCAATTGTCATTGCATCAGGATATTCCCGATAAACAGCTTCATTAAATTCTTTTAAAAAAGAGATTGCTTCCAGATTTTCATTTCCGCCATAAATATTGGGAATCCATTCATCTGATTTGCGAGAGTAATCAAGATATAACATCGAAGCCACCGCATCCACGCGCAAACCATCGGCATGATAAATACCCATCCAGAATAAAGCATTGGAAATCAAGAAACTACGTACTTCGTGGCGATCATAATTAAAAATATAACTTTTCCAATCGGGATGAAAGCCTTTGCGCGGATCGGCGTGTTCGTACAAATGCGTGCCGTCAAAATCCGCCAAACCATGTGCATCGGAAGGAAAATGCGAAGGCACCCAATCCAGGATAACGCCAATGCCTGCTTGATGCAGCTTGTCCATAAGGTACATAAAATCTTGCGGTGTACCGAAGCGACTTGTCGGCGCGAAGTAGCCTGTAATCTGATAGCCCCAGGACGGGAAATAAGGATGCTCCATCACCGGCAAAAATTCTACATGGGTAAAGCCCATTTCTTTTACATAAGCGACAAAATCCTCGGCTAACTCTCTGTAATTCAATGACTCCGTGCCACCAGTCTTTTTCTTCCAGGTGCCGAGATGCACTTCATATACAGAATAAGGTTTATCTAAACCCGCATGGTCGCGGCGCTGCTGCATCCAATCTGCGTCTTGCCATTCATAATCCAAATCCCAAACGATAGAAGCCGTATTCGGCGGGATTTCCCAGAATAAAGCAAAGGGATCGCCTTTTGCAAGGTTGCGTCCATCTTGTGCGCCGACATTATATTTATATAATTCACCTTTTCCAATGCCACGAATAAAGCCTTCCCAAATGCCGGAGCTATCCCAGCGAGATGATAAAGGATGCGAATTTTTATTCCAGCCATTAAAATTGCCAGTGACCGAAACGGCCTTAGCGCTGGGCGCCCAAACAGCAAAGTATGTTCCTTGTTGACCATCTACTTCGGTGAGGTGGCTGCCGAGTTTTTCATATATGCGATGATGCTTGCCTTGACGGAAAAGATGAACATCAAAATCAGTTAATAGGCTGTGATTGATTACGTTGGACATTTTCGGATTGTGTTTTGGTGCTATTGTTTTTCAGTGTTATGGTGCTATGGTGCTATGTTGTTGTACTATGGTGTTTTGGTACTATAACACCAAAACACTGTAACACCCAAACACTATGCTAAAAGTACAAAAAAACTTAAATCGTAAAAGTAACTGCCGAATTTTTAGCCATATTCGACGATAAAATCTGTGGAAAAGCACTGAAATTCAATTATATTTGGGTATTATCATCAACACGAAAATCAACGTTTATGTCTTATTTTCTGATTCTTATCGTTGTCGTTGCGCTATTGGCGCTTTGGCTTATTGGAATGTACAATGGCTTTATCAAATTGCGCAACAAACTGGACGAAGCCTGGGGTGGCATTCAAATCCAACTCAAGCGACGTTATGACCTGATTCCCAACCTTGTAGAAACGGTAAAAGGCTATGCCACGCACGAGAAAGAGACTTTTGAGCGGCTCGTACAGGCCCGGAATGCGGCGCTGCAAGTACCTCAAAGCGATGTGGAAGGTCAGGCTCAAGCACAAGGGGCGATTTCCAATGCTTTGAAATCCGTTTTTGCGATTGCCGAGAGCTACCCGGAATTGCGCGCCAGCGAGAATTTTCAGCAACTGCAAAATGCCTTGATGGAAGTAGAAGACAATTTGCAAATGGCGCGTCGTTATTACCAGGCGACGGTGCGCGATTTCAACAATAAGGTGGAAACTTTCCCTTCAATGATTATTGCCAGCATTTTTAATTTCCAAAAGCGTCCATTTTTTGAATTGGATAGCCCGGAAGAAGCTAGAAATGTGCAAGTGAAATTTTAATTATTGCCGAAATTCATTTAGTGTTATTCATAGAAAATAGTGCCCATGAAGCATCTGATTCTGCTCATATTCTTATTTATTGATATATTATATCTGCCTGCGCAGGAAGCATTTGTTATTAATCATTATGATGTAAAAATGCACATCAACCGTGACGCAGTGATCGAAGTGACCGAAACAATTGACCTCACGTTTACCGAAGAGCGGCATGGTATTATTCGCTCTATCCCTTATAAATACTACGCCAGCCGTGGCGGCGAGGCTTTGCGACCTTTCCGCAGCGAGAACGATGAGATTAAAATTTTTCTCACCAATATCGATGTTGAAAATTGGGAATATGAATTAAGTAAAGATGATTATTATGAATATGTAAAGATCGGCTCCGCGGATGAATATGTCAATGGAAAGCAACATTATGTCATACGATATAAAGTTTATAATGCAATCAATTTTTTTGAAGATCACAGTGAATTATACTGGAATACCATTGGGCAAGACTGGAATACGCAGATTGAAAATGCTTCATTTGATCTGACTTGGGATGACAATTTGCCTTATGCTTCTCAACCCGTTTTTTTTGTAGCAACGGGCGGCTACGGCTCTATGGCACAAAATGCAGATTTGAAATTTACCGATCGACGATCTTTTTCCGGCAAAACAAATGCTGTATTGCAGGCTAATGAAGGCATGACGATTGGTTTTACTTTTCCGAAAGATTTTTTATTACAAACCCCGATTCCACCTTCGGTGATGGCGGAGAAATTTTATTTCAAAAATCAGGAATTAAATATAAAGATATTAAAAAATGGCGTCGCCAAGTGACCGAGCTTTATACCCTCGTGCCTGTGCGGCGCATGGAAAATATTACCCGTTATTTATATCCGTATATTGCTGATCAACAGTCCAGTATTAAGGATTGGATGGGCGACCAATCGCGTTATATCGTTTCCAAAATTGAAGTCAAAGGCACCAAAAAATGCCGTACGATGCAGTCTGCCAGCGTTTGTCTGGATATTTCCGACTTGCCGGTAGGGGAGGAGCGAACCATTGAAATCAAGTATCGTACGTATGGTAATTTTTTTGAATCTCCTGATGTGCCAGAGAATTTGCTTGCTTATGCTTTCGTACCGATTAATAAAGGAATTGACGAGCCGGTTTTGAAAAGCAGTATTCAAATTGAATTTCCTGATGGAAATGCGGATAAAACCGTTTTCAGATCTGATATTTATAATGGCGAAACTTTTTTGCGGCAAGCGCGGATTCAGCAATTAAATAGTCAAACTTACTATGCTGATCTTGGTGATAATCAGACCTTTCTGCAACCGCAGGAAAAAATGACTTTCCGACTGTATGTGTCTGAAGCCTATTTTACAGAAGATGTAACAGGCTACGAATTACGCTTGTTTTGGCTCAATAATCGATTTTTATTCTTGCCAATGCTGGTCTTTCTGGGGCTGTATTATGCCTGGAATCGCTGGGGCCGCGACGAGGATTTTACAAAAATGGTGCATTATTATCCCCCGGAAGATGTGCCGCCCTCGGAGGCGGGTATTCTCATTGACGATCATTTGCACGACAGGGATTTGTTGGCGCTCATTCCTTATTGGGGCGCGAAAGGATATATCGAAATTGAGGAAATCGGCACGGATTCTATCTGGAAAAAAGATGATTATATTTTTAAATTAAATAAAAGGATACCTTATGATATTCCAAAATATGAACGCAAAATGTTCAATGGTATCTTCGGCGCAAGTGGCGAGCCAGGTAAGGAGGTGACACTCAGCAGTTTAAAAAATAAATTTTACAAGACGATGGACGAGGCTCGTAAATTGCTGGAAAAAGAGATCAAACAAAAATCATTTTACGTGCCTTATACGCGTGGCGCGAGCGTTTTTATAATTGTATTAGGGATTATTATGAGTTGTATTGGATTGATTTTATTCGTTTTAGCTAAATTAGGTGCAGAAGATTTTGCTTCGCCGGAGTTAGGATTGGGTTTGTTTGCAACAGGGATTCTTGGATTTATTTTTGGACGAATCATGCCGAAAAAAGCACCTATGGGCTTAGAAGCTTATAAGAAACTCGCTGGTTTTTAGCTATTTATAAAAGATGCAGAACTGCCACGGCTGGAAGCTTTCCTAAAGGAAGACCCGCATTATTTTGATAAAACCTTGCCTTACGCGATCGTTTTTAATCATGTAGAAAAATGGTCGAAGAAATTTGAAGCCCTGGCAGCACCTCCTCCGAGTTGGTACCATAGCCCTCGCCACGATACTTTCTCTGCCTATGTTTTCACGAATCAACTGAGCGGCGCGATGCGCGACATGGGCAATACTTTTGCTAGTCGGCCGTCCTCTTCGGGCAGTGGTGGCAGTAGTTTTGGCGGCGGCGGCTTTTCGGGCGGCGGTTTTGGCGGCGGTGGTGGTAGCAGTTGGTAATTATTTCACATGATGCACCTGATCCTCTTGCAAAATGGGCATTCGGCGGTAGCGCAAGAATAATTGTACCGTGGCCAGCACATCTTTTTCGCAATAATGCGCGATGCGCTCCAGGTCTTTTTCTTCCCAAAACACAGAGCCCACCTGGCTTCCATCCATATCATCCTTGGGTGAAGGAAAACCAAGTAGCGAGGCCAACAAGCGCAAAGAAGTAAAATTTTTATTATCACCGAACTTCCACAATTCCATAGTATCCAATAAATGCTTGGTTTCCCAGGGCTTCTTTCCGGCGATATTTAAGGGGTCTGGAAATTCTAATTGATTGACAACCAGTCGGCGACAGATATAAGGAATATCAAATTCTTTAATATTATGACCGCAAATAAAGTTTTTATTTGGATCGGGATAATGTTGATTGATCAATTCATTGAATCCTTTTAATAATTCTGCTTCATCCTCATCAGCAAAAGATTTTAAGCGTAAATGGAGGCGCTTGTCATCGCTATTGCGTCGCACAATGCCCACCGAGATACAAATGATCTTGCCAAATTCTGCGAAGATACCGGCTCGGTCAAAGTAGAGGGCTGCGGCTTCTTCTTCGCCCATTTCATCCGCTGACTTTCGAGCAATGGAGCGGCTTTTGATGTACCAAAGCTCTCGCATTTCGTCATCCAATTCTTCATAATCGGGCTGTCCGGGCACGGTTTCAATATCTAAAAAAAGAACCTTGGCAATATCGATTTGATCCAGCATATTGTAAAAATAAAATTTGAAATAAGAGATGTGAAAATAACACAAAATGAGAAATTTGTGAAGATTTATCCTTGGATTTTGAAACAAAAAAGAATAAAAAAGCTTGTTCAGAACAATTTGATTCCGAACAAGCTTGAAAGAAAGAAATTAACAGATATTATTTTTTCAAGGGCAATTCATTCACTCTTCTGCCAATAGCATAACCATGCCGCACCCCTTCATCCGCATCCATTTTAAAATGCACCCCTAGAGGGACGCGCGAATATGCATTTTCCTCGGCCATTTCACGGAAAGATTTGAAAGAGCGCGGAATTCCTAGAAATTCGACTCTTCCTTCGTGCGAACGATCAACCATTGCATAATTTTCGCCAAAAATATCGCATAAAACTTCGGAGGCTGCTGCGCCGAAAGTAGCGTGCTAGAGGGGTACGCGGGAAAACTTGGTGAAAACCATAAATGAGGCTCCCAGCCGAGTTCCATTACACGACGGATATAACTCACCGGGCGTTCGATATTGTAATAATACTTTGAATACCAGCAAGCTACGCCCGCATCATTCAACGCCAAACCAACTTTCAAGACGGTAAAAAGTGCAAGATCAAGGCTCGCATCCTTATTTTTTAAAACCTGATTGGCAATCGCCATAAAACGAGTAGGCGGTGCAAACGTAAGCCCAACGGCATCATCGCTCCAGAATTCAGCTATCCATTGATCTTCATAGCTCAAACCTGGCGTATTTTTATTGAATACTTCTTGGGCTTGTTTGTATAATGGAGAACCCACGTCTTCACTGAACTCCAGTGGAGGCAAAGATAATTTATCGCCCTCGCTAATTGCAAAGGTACGCGCCTCTCCCCAACTTGGGAACAGCGCTGCTCCTTTATCAGGATAAGTTGGCTGCCATTTGCCGGGGCCAGTAGGTGGCACATAAGTGGAAGGCCGGGCGTTGCGGAATGCCTCGTGACCGATTGGATCGGTGGCCGACCAATTGTACACTGCTTCTGCCACCAATTGTCCGTAGCGCTTAGAACGCTCAAATAAATCTCTTGGAACTTCTTCCAACGCTTTGAGGTCAACTTGAGTCTCGGTGGATTGAATTCTGAAACGCAACTCCGGCGAAACGTGCGGAAAGAAACGCTTCATCAAATAGCCATAGCTAGCATTCACAACTGTAGGCCAATGGTAATTAATACCTTGCTCCGGGTTAGGAATGTCTAAACCTTGCGATTTGTAAATACTTTCAATGGAATTATATTTGGGCATAGCCGATACTGTAGATTCATAAGCAGCAAGTCCCAAATAAGCCAAGGCACGAGGTGCCGGGCCCGGGCGATACCCTTCAGCGTAGCGTTCTACATCAAAAAATACTTGATTCCAGGTAAGTACAACTTCTGCACCATAATCTTCAGCCGTTGCAGATTCAAAGGAAAAATCTTCTTCATTTTGGCATCCAACGAATACCAATAAACCAATGGTAACGGCTACCAGCCAAAGTTTTTGTAAATGTTTCTCCATGTTCAAATCGGGATTTAAGTTATATAAATAATGAATTAATGTTAATCAATAATAGTATTAGAAATACTATTGATGTATATCTTGATAATTTACAGATTGAATCGTATTACAAAAGGGTTGAATATAGATAGCACTTATATCCGATAGCAGATCGGAAGCTCATTAGAAAATAATGGAAGAAAAATTTTGGTATTGATTATCAGCCTATTATGAAGATTAAAGTCAAGATGGCGACTTTTTCTGTCCAAATGTACTATCAAACATGATTTACTTGCAAGTTTTTTTCAAAATATTTTTTCGTCGGCTTCCTTACAATTAGCTCCAGCCCTTGTACAGCGGGCGTATTGACAAAAATCACTTTCTATGCCTGACTTTTGTCATTCAATAACAGAGAGGTCAAATGTTAATTTTACAATATCATAAACAAACAAAAACAGTTGACCATGAAAGTATTTAATTTGACTATAGGTACGGTCATCATTCGCTTTTATTTGATGATGCTGATTGTCATTGTTGCCGGTTTTATTGGGCAGTGGTGGCTCGCCACGCTGGCGCTTCCGGTTTTCTTGAGTATTATGTTTGGGCTTACTTTTGAAAAAAATAAAAAAGAGGCAAGTGTCAAAAATATGAATACACCTGCCGAGACAGCGAAAAAGGTAGGATAATAAAATATTGGCTGCATCAAGTAAAGAATTCAATTGATGCAGCCTCGCGTTTAGCGAAGTAGGAGTCGCTTTATTTATTATATGAGGGATGGGCATAAATTAAATGAAATAAAGTCTGCACTGGCATGATAGAACACGGATTTTTACGAATTCGACAGATTCTCACGGATTGATTAAAAAAAATCAGTCTTAATCAGTTGCATTAGCGTTCATCCGTGTTCCAATAATGCCCACTCCTCATTTATTATTTACCTTTTCCTTGCAAAAGCACTAAAATCGTGTAAAACATGATTTTAAAATCGAGCGCGAGCGACATATTTTCGATGTAAAGAATATCAAATTTGAGGCGCTGAAGCATTTGTTCTACATCAGAAGCGTAACCGTATTTCACTTGTCCCCACGAAGTAATACCCGGGCGCACTTTTAGTAAATGTTTATAATGTGGATCTTGTTTTGATATCAAATCGATATAATATTGGCGTTCGGGGCGGGGCCCTACAATGCTCATATCCCCTTTGAGTACATTCCAGAATTGAGGGAGTTCGTCCAAGCGCCATTTGCGCATGGTAGCGCCCCAGGGCGTGCAGCGATTATCACCATCATAAGAAAGCTGCGGTCCATTCTTTTCCGCATCGGTGTACATGGAGCGGAATTTATAAATTTTAAATGGTTGCCCATTCAAGCCAATACGGTCTTGCTTAAAGAAAATAGGGCCAACGGAAGAAAGCTTTACACGTAAAGCGATATATAAATATAATGGTGAAAGTAATATTAATAATAAAAATGATACTCCAATATCAATTAATCTTTTGATGAGGCGTTGCCATTTGGGCATGAGTTCCCGCCGAATCTCCAGTAAAATCGCACCATATACGTGGTTCATCTTCACCGTGCCGAGCAGAATATCGTACATATCGGGAATAATTTTCACCAAGACTTGCTTATCAAAATCAAATAATGTATTTAAAATATCCCGAAGTCTATTATGTTCGGAAGTTTCAATAGCAATGATCGCTTCTTCTATATATTCTTGGTGAATAACTGCTTCCAAATCATTAATTTTACCGAGATTAGGTAAATAAGTTTTTAATTCATTTTTACTATCTCCATTGGTATCAATAAAACCTAAAAATTTGTGTCCCAGTCCTTTGGATCGCCCGGAAATATCTTTATAAAGTTCTACGGCATTATGATTGCCTCCAATAATTAAAGTATTATAAGTAATTGTTCCCGACTTGAGCCTGCGACTGGCTCTTGTCAAAATGACCATCCGAACCGTAGCCGTGAGTGTAAAATGGATGATAAAGAGTGTAAAGAAAGAGCGATAATAAGTCGTGTAATTTGTAACAAAATCATCTAAAATGAGCGAAAAAAATAAAAACATTACACCGAAGAAACTCAATAACAGCGTACGCGCGAGCGTGGCAAAGCGCGAAAGCCGATAAATATCATTATAATAATCAAAAATAGAATAAAATAAAACCCAGCCTGTCGGGATGAGTACGATGCCGTACCAAAAGTTGAGATCACTTAGAATATTCCAATCAAAAGTATTGCCTTCCAAGTATTTACGATACAAAAAGAAACCTGCCCAAGAGAGCATCGCCGTAATAAAATCAGCCAGTTTGTACAAAGACGTATGCCAGCGCCTCAAACGCATCATACTTTGCTTATCATACTCGTTTGTTGCAGTTGCTATTGCACTCAAAAGTGAACCAGTTTGATGTTGTCCAACCATACGTTGGCATTATTTTGCGTGAAAACTCCATTATTATTTGGTAAAATGGCTTGCAGCAATATTTTATATGTATCATAATTACTACTCGCCACCAAACTGCTCATATTGAAATAAATTTTATTCCAGCCAGCCGAAGGCAAAAATCCCGGATCGAAAACAGGATCGCCCGCCACGCCATTTTTATAGCCCTGCACTCCAAAAATTACCGTTGCCTCCGATTTATAATTAACTTCAAGATATACCAGAATACCTTTATCTGTAAGATTCTCATAATCAGATACTGTTGCCAATTCTACCAAAGGATTATCTTTATCAAGTTGGATCAATCCCGATTTTCCTTCAAAAGCGCCTTCGCTTATTATTTGAATGCGATTAATGTCTGAACCGCTGCGTAAATCTCTGAAAATCTGTCCATTATCCTCAAATCGCTCGATAAAAGCAAACTTTGTTTCCGGGCGATAACTAATGACCGGACGAAGCGTATCGACCTCATTCGGCTGCAAATCCACTTTTACTTTATAAGGCTGATAAAACGGATATATTTCTGGCGTAGCCGCGATGCCATTGTCTTTGATGCCGGCCTCCAGCGTGATTTCTTGTTCACCCATTTCCAAAATCGGGATCAGCGCCGGAAGCGTGTAAGCCCCTAGGAAATTGCCATTAACCGTGAGCCATACATCGGTTATTTTGTTGGAATTAGTACCTTGGTTATTGGCAGTATTTAGTTGAAATGATGTTATATAAATATACGCGGGAATTTCTTCGCTTGGATTGATTAAATCGCAGGCATTTAAAAATAATAGCGGGAGTAAATATATTCTGTAGATAGTTTTCATGTTTTTGGTTATCGGTTATCTTTTACTCGAACGTCTTGATAAACAATAATCTATAACAATATTTTAATTTAAAACCGAAGCTCTTTTTTCTATTTCCCAAAGAATATCATGGGCGACTTTTAAAGCTTTGTAACCATCTTCAATCGGCACTTTCGGCGTTTTGTTTTGTAAAATGCTTTGCCCAAATGTCTCTAATTCCATTTTAATGGCGTTAACTTGCTCTATTTGAGGCATATACACTTGAATGAATTTCTTGCCACCATTGGTTTGCAATTCCATTAAATTATCTTCAACGGGCAGATTCGGAGCATGTTCATCAAAAAGGCGAACGATTTGTGCTTCTTTTTCCAGAAAATCCAGGCTAATGTAGGCGTCGCGCTGGAAGAGCCGCACTTTGCGCATCTGCTTCATCGAAATGCGGCTGGCTGTAAGGTTTGCTACGCAGCCATTGGTAAACTCGATTCGGGCATTTGCAATATCTGGGGTTTCGCTCACGACGGATACGCCACTTGCGCTGATAAATTTTACTTCGGCTTTCACCATGCTGAGAATAATGTCCAAATCGTGAATCATCAAATCAAGAATAACCGACACATCCGTGCCGCGAGGATTGAAAACTGCTAAACGGTGTGCCTCAATAAACATGGGGTCGAGCGGCATATCTTCTAATGCTAACAGTGCTGGATTGAAGCGTTCGACGTGACCAACTTGCACTTTTACATTATGCTCTTGGCTAATACGTACCAATTCTTCTGCTTCGTCCAGCGTTCTGGTTAGTGGTTTTTCAATAAAAATGTGCTTTCCGGCGCGCATGGCACGAGAAGCAACAGCGAAATGCGTGGTCGTAGGCGTCACAATGTCCACCACATCTACCGCTGAGAAAAGCTCCTCCATTGTAGCAAAACGCTTGATTTTGTAGGTCTCAATGACTTGCTGGGCAGTTCTGTCATCAGGATCATAAAAACCGACCAATTTATAGGTGTCACTGGCAAGTTGAATACACTTCAGATGAATTTTACCTAAGTGTCCGGCTCCCAAAACCCCAATTTTCAGCATTTTATAAAATTTTAAGCCTCACAAAATCAATGAGATAAGTAAGAAATGTCTATTTCTGGCAAAAATACAAGAAAAACCTGAGAAAATCCTTGCGAAAGGAAATTTTGGTTGGAATATGACAAAATTGATGTGAGGATGTGCCAATGTGTTAATTTGCTGCATAAACTGGCATATCAACACATTGGCACATCAAAAAATTAACTAAATATCTACCTTTGCGTACTTGGCATTCGCTTCAATGAAGGCGCGGCGTGGTGGCACATCGTCGCCCATGAGCATTGCGAAAATACGATCTGCTTCGATAGCATCGTCGATCGTGACCCTACGCAAGATGCGCGTATCAGGATTCATGGTGGTTTCCCAAAGTTGCTCGGCGTTCATTTCACCAAGACCCTTATAGCGTTGCACTTTTACAGAAGATTCGTTACCACCTTTGGCATACGCAGCAATTGCCTCTTTACGTTCTTGTTCGTTCCAGCAGTAGCGAAATTCTTTGCCTTTTTGCACCCGATACAGCGGCGGCGTGGCAATATAAATATAGCCTTGCTCAATGAGCGGCTTCATATAGCGGAAGAAAAAAGTCATAATCAAAGTCGTAATGTGACTACCATCCACGTCGGCATCGCACATGATAACGACTTTGTAATAACGTAACTTGTTGATATTCAATATGCGCTCACCATCTTCGTCTTCCTGAATATTGACACCCAAGGCAGTGAACATATTCTTGATTTCCTCATTCTCATAAATCTTGTGCTCAAGCGCCTTTTCTACATTGAGAATCTTTCCACGCAGTGGCAAAATCGCTTGGAAATTGCGATCGCGCCCTTGCTTAGCTGTACCACCGGCAGAGTCCCCTTCGACCAAAAATAATTCAGCACTTTCAGGGTCGCGGGTCGCGCAATCGGCAAGCTTTCCTGGCAGACCACTACCAGTCAGCACGTTTTTGCGTTGCACCATTTCGCGGGCCTTGCGAGCAGCTTCGCGCGCAGTAGCAGCAAGGATTACTTTTTCAAGGATGCGTTTGGCTTCTTTCGGATTTTCTTCTAAAAAAGTGGCCAAAGCATCCCCCAAAGTGCGCGATACAATACCAGTCACTTCCGAGTTGCCCAATTCGCCTTTGGTTTGCCCTTTAAATTGAGGCTCTGGCACCTTCACCGAAATTACAGCCGTCAAGCCTTCCCGAAAATCTTCACCTGCTGGAGTGAATTTCAGTTTTTTGAAAAAGCCGTTGTCCGTGCCGTATTGCTTAAACACTCGATTCACCGCCATACGAAAACCGTTGACGTGTGTGCCGCCCTCGCGGGTATTGATGTTATTGACAAAAGAGTAAATATTCTCCGTGTAGGAAGTATTGTGTTGCATAGCAACCTCGACCTCCACCCCATCTTCACTGCCAGTGACATGAATCGGTTCAGAGATCAACTTCGTCTTTGATTCGTCCAAATATTCGACAAATTCTTTCAGTCCACCTTCGGAATGGAAGGTTTCAGATTTGAATTCTCCTTTTTCATCTGGAGTGCGTCCATCAATGAGTGTAAGCGTAAGACCTCTGTTCAAATACGCGATTTCGCGGAAGCGATGGGCCAGTACATCATACTTATATTCAAGCGTTTCAAAGATTTTAGCATCCGGCTTGAAAGTAATAATTGTACCTGTATCATTGGCTTCGCCAACTGTGTCCACGCTGGTTTGGGGTTTGCCTTCCGAATATTCCTGCACAAAGATTTTACCCTCGCGATGCACCTCTGCACGCAAATACGAGGAGAGGGCATTCACGCAGGAAACACCTACCCCATGCAAGCCGCCAGAGACTTTGTAGGTATTTTTATCAAATTTACCTCCCGCGTGTAAGACCGTCATCACCACTTCAAGCGCCGATTTTTGGAGCTTTTCGTGCATACCCGTTGGGATACCGCGGCCGTTATCCTTGACGCTAACCGAGTTGTCAGGTTGAATAATTACATCTATCGTTGAGCAATGACCAGCAAGGTATTCATCTACGGAGTTATCCACCACTTCCCATACGAGGTGATGCAAACCTTTTGAATCCGTGCTTCCGATGTACATTCCGGGGCGCTTTCGCACCGCTTCCAATCCTTCCAGCGCTTGAATATTACTGGCATCGTAGTTGCCATTCTGCACTGGAACTTCTTGTAGTTCTTTTACCATATCCATTCTGCAAAAATACGAAAAAATGTGGGTTGTAGTTAGGAAAGTTTATCTTTAAAACAACACTTTTACAAAGGAAAAGTTGAAGATTTATCGCGCAATCTTTCAAATTCTATCTTTCAAATCTTATTTTGCTTAATCTGATGACTATAAAGTCACCAGATTAATATAGCGCTAAAAAATATTATTTTTTCTCCAAATACTCCACTTTTAATTGATAATACGTTTTCCAAAGCGCATGGATGTCTTCGGTATAATCGTGCAAATTGGTTTTGCCTTCAAAGGCTTCTTGCGCTTTTACACTCAAGGTTTCAATACCTTGTACCCAGTTATTCCAGGAAGGTAATGCTTGCAATTGTTTATGATATAAATTATTAAAACCCTCTACCGCGTAGTGTTTGCTGCGATTTTCTATAAAATTTCCTTTATCATCAGATGCAAAAACGGCAAAAGGAGCGACCATATCCTCGGAGATAGGATTCAAAGTAAAACGATTGCCAAAGCCATAGCGTGCCGCCAGCCACTGCTCACTACCTACTGCACCCATAGAGGGATCGGCGGGAAACCATTCATTGGTTTTAGGATCAAAAACTTCAATCCATACGTGGTCGTTATGCCGCCAGCCGAATACAGACATCCGATTGCCCGATTCTTGTACTTTTTTAGCAGCGTCTCCCTGACGTCGGGGCGTCTCTACATGAAGGTTGATCTCGCGCACCCGCCGATACTGGATGCCCAATGCTTTCATACATTCAATGGAGACAAGCGCCAGTTCGTTGCAGTTGCCACCGCGTCGCTCGATAATTTCCTGAGGCGTTCTTTTTTATAATCGGTTGATTTCCAATCAAAATGCTCGGCAAACCAGGTGACAATATTTTGGGTACGGGTGAAATCACTTTTGCTATTTCCGGCAATTTCTTCTGCAAATTTTTTAAAATCTGTTTCTGCCAATTCATACAATTTTTGTGCTTTAGCAGTCATAATTTTTTGAGCAAACGTATTGGCCGAAAGGCAGAGCAGACCGATACAGAACAGAACATTTTTCATAGCTTTTTCTTTTGTTTTGAGAAATTATTTTCCAAAAAGACATCCGAAGATAAAAAAAGTGGCATGATGGGAAGTGGGAAATTGAAAGTGGGAAATCGGAAATAAATCATTCTTTTTGAAAAAATTCTGCGATAGGCTTTCAAGTTTTGTAAAAACCGCTATCTTTGCACTCCGAAAATCAAGTAAGAAAATTTGTCCATTATCAATCGAAAATAGTCAATAGGAATGGCACACCATAAATCAGCCTTAAAAAGAATTCGTCAGGACGAGCGCAAACGCTTGCGCAATCGCTATTATGGCAAATCTACTCGTACGTCGATCAAGAAATTTCGTGAGTTGTCCGACAAGTCGGAAGCAGAAAAATTCTTGCCGAAAGTGATCAGTATGATCGATAAACTGGCGAAGCGCGGCACCTGGCACAAGAATAAAGCGGCGCACCTGAAGCGCAGCTTGATGAAGCATATCAACGCGATGGCATAAATCAGACAAGGCTTTGCCTGAAAAAGTGTATCCTGATGCTTCGGGGTACACTTTTTTTGTTGTACAAAAATGGGTTTTTCAAAAAAATGGACAGAAAAAGCAACCTTTCTGCAATAAATTTCGATATTTATAGAAGAAAGAATGACTTAGAATATTGATGATTGGTAATTGGCAATTGATTATTTTTAAATGAAGAATTCATGTAAAAATGTAAATATTTTTCATCTATAAATAACCGATTATCAATAGTTAATAAATAACCCGGCTATGCTATGGAAACTTGAACATATAAAAGATACGATCGCCACAGCGCCAACTGAAGCTGCCTTGGATACCTTGTCCCGGGTGATCGGCGCGTACCCTCCATTCGTCAAAGATGAATTTTATTTCCTTTCTGCTCGTTGGAATGGCTTAAAGAAAAAATCACAAATAAATGAATGGACAGAATATCAGATATTATGGGAATTAAGCGAAATTAATGAAGGTATTCAGGCATTAATAACTTTGATGGAAAAAGAATCAAGATTGCCTGTAAGTATTCATCCTAATGTAATGATTTCAGAAGAAAATGAAAAAAAAGAAACAATTTTATTAATATTTGTTTCCGAAAAGAAAAAAATTCGACAATATTGTAAAATTTCACCCTATCAAAGCGTTGGTTATTTAAAGAAAACTTTAATCCGGCAATTTGGCATCGACACCAGCACGCCTTTGGATTCTGATAATCCTAAAACTTATTTAGTTGTCAATCGCACGCCTTTAATAAATGAGCGCCTTACGCTCCTGGAAGCAGGATTAAAGAATAAAGATATTATTCAAATTAATGTAGAATTTCATATAAAAATGATTTGGAGTCAGGCGATTCCAACGCGCGTTAGGGTTACATTCATCGGTCTTACATTTACCAAACCAAGCATTATTATTAATAATGTTCAAAAAGCGAAGTTAATAAGTCTGACAGAAGATGAAGTAGAAGCTGAATTTTATACTTATAGCTTGAGCGCAACGGTTAAAAAATTATTTATCGATTTTCGTTTTTTGGATGGCGATACGCGCCTGGAATTTCAGGAAGTGGTGCATCCTGTCGGGAAAGTGATTGATTTACAAAGAGTAAGCAAAAAATCAAGTTTCCTTCCGATTAGCCGGAAATACAGCTTTTGAAATATTTTCCATTTATTCATTTTTAGTAAATAATTTAATCTAAACTTAATGCAGCTTTTGCAGAAGCCTGCGATTTTTTCAGGAATTTGGCTGTGCTTTCAATTAGAAATATTATAAACAAACTTCTTTTATAACTAACTAAAAAACATGAATCTATGGATGCTACGACAAATGCATTAAACTGGTTTGAAATTCCTGCGAGTGACATTGATCGCGCGAAAAGCTTTTATGAGACTATTTTTGGTATCGAAATGCAACAAATGGAAATGATGGGAATGCACATGGCGATGTTCCCCTGGGCGCCCATGAGTGGCAAGGCTTCTGGCGCTTTGGTGCAAAGCGATATGCATACACCAAGTACTGATGGCGCGCTTATTTATTTGAATGCAAATCCTGATTTGGCGGATGCGCTCGGCAAAGTAGAAAGCGCTGGTGGACAAGTAGTTATGCCTAAAACTCAAATCGATGAAGAAACTGGTTATATGGCATTTTTTATTGATACGGAGGGCAATAAAGTAGGCTTGCATTCCGGCAACTAAAAATTTGATTTGGTATGCGTTCTACGTTTAGAACCGTAGGACGCATTACATAAAAAAGGCCAGACGATTGGAAAAGCGTTTGGTCTTTTTTAATTTGCGACGCTTGCAAAAACGGAATATTCAATCTTTATGATAATAAACGCTGTATAATGCCTACAATCAACGTTGAACATAGTAAGAATGAAGATAATATAAAACTCTTGCTCTCGCGTATGCACCATCGCCTGGAGCGCATTTATCTTGGCGGGGGGCAAAAGAAAATCGAGAAGGAGCACGCCCAAGGCAAAATGACGGCGCGGGAGCGCGTGGCTTATTTGATTGACGAAGATTCTGAATTGCTGGAAATTGGCGCTTTTGCTGGCTTTGAAATGTATGAAGAACAAGGCGGCTGCCCGGCGGCGGGCGTGGTTGTTGGAATTGGCTATGTGCGCGGCCGGCAATGCGTGATTGTTGCGAATGATGCGACCGTGAAGGCTGGTGCCTGGTTTCCGATTACGGGTAAGAAAAATCTACGTGCGCAAGAAATTGCAATGGAAAATCGCATTCCGATTATTTATTTAGTTGATAGCGCTGGAGTTTTCTTGCCGATGCAAGATGAGATTTTTCCTGATAAAGAGCATTTTGGGCGCATTTTCAGAAATAATGCGAGGATGTCGAGCATGGGCATTCCACAGATCGCAGCAATCATGGGTAGTTGTGTGGCCGGGGGCGCTTACTTTGCCAATTATGAGCGACGAAGCCTTGATCGTGGAAGGCACAGGTTCGATTTTTTTAGCGGGGCCGTATTTGGTGAAAGCCGCTATTGGCGAGGATGTTGACAAAGAAACACTTGGCGGCGCGACTACGCAATCCGAGATTTCCGGGGTGACCGATTATAAAATGCCCGACGATAAAACTTGCCTCGATACGATTAAAGATTTAGTAGATAAAATTGGGCATTTTGAAAAAGCAGGTTTTGATCGAATTGCACCCCAATTACCTAAAGAAAATGCGGAAGAAATACTCAACTTTATTCCTGAAAGTTCCGCGCAGCAATACAACACAGTCGAAGTACTCAAACGCATTGTGGATGACTCCAAACTTACTTTTTACAAAAAAGACTACGGCAAAACCATTATCTGCGCTTATGCCCGCATCGACGGCTGGTCGGTCGGCATTGTCGCCAATAACCGCGAAGTAGTGAAAAACGCCAAAGGCGAAATGCAATTTGGTGGTGTAATCTACTCAGATTCTGCCGACAAAGCCACGCGCTTTATTTTGAATTGCAACCAAAAGAAAATTCCCCTTGTGTTTATGCACGATGTGACGGGTTTTATGGTGGGTACGCGCTCCGAGCATGGCGGCATCATCAAAGATGGCGCTAAAATGGTCAACGCGGTTGCCAATTCTACTGTGCCGAAATTCAGCATCGTGATGGGCAATTCTTATGGTGCCGGCAACTACGCGATGTGCGGCAAAGCTTATGATCCCCGGTTGATTGTTGCTTGGCCCACCGCCAAAATCGCGGTAATGGGCGGCGCTCAAGCTGCTAAAACTTTACTGCAAATCCAAGTTTCTACATTAAAAGCGAAAGGACAAACCATTGATCCTGAGGAAGAACAGCGCCTGCTGAATGAAATCACCGAACGCTACGACCAACAAACCACGCCCTACTACGCCGCCGCCCGCCTTTGGGTGGATGCTATCATCGATCCCCGCGACACGCGCCAGTGGATTTCTCAAGGAATTGAAATGGCGAATAACGCGCCAGTGGAAAGATTTAATGTGGGGGTGATACAAACGTGAAACTACGGCACTGGGCATTTTATTACAGAATGGGGCTTTTTTTTAATGCAATATCATATTATCGTTCAAAGATTAATTTAATTAATAAAAACACCTGTTTTGTTAATTAAAAATGTAATATTGGTAAATAAAGTACCATTGTCGCTAATAACATATCATGTATCGTTTATTTTCTCTCTTTTGATGCCATCAAGGATTCAATACTCGACAAGCCTATTTTATTTATCAGCAAAAGTAGTTTTATGATGAACATCCTACTTTTTTAAGCGGCCTTATCATAAATTGGACAAGTATCTTTTTATATTTTTGGCACCAGGCAATTCAATCAATAAACATTTGCTCAAAACCTGAAATCCTATTTGTCTGGGTGTTAAAAACCCTCTCCATTACTCGGTTTCGTTGCTTGATTTCCTTGATTGAGGCGATAGCTTAGGGTCAGGTTGATTTGTCTTCTGCGCCATTGCCCGTTTGCGCGGGAGTAGAAATTGTCACCTTCTGTAATCGTGCGCGTTTTGCGCGTGTTGAACAGGTCGGATACATTGAGCGTGAGCGTTCCGTTTTCTTTCAGAATGTCCTTTTTCAAAGCAACATCAATAAAATAGAGGGCTTTGCGCTCGCCTTGCGGCATGAGCTGTGGCGCTTCGTAGTTGCCACGCAATTGAAAATCAAGGCTTTTGGCAATGGTGAAGCGGGAAGTCTGTCGAATGAACCAGCTATAAGCATCGCTTTCAAAGGAATCGTCCAGGTTTTTGCCGTCGGTGATGGCGCGAAAGAAGTTGAAGTTCAAATCCAGTTTCCACCATTTGTACAAAGCATAAGCGCCAGTGAATTCAGCGCCGTAAGCGTTTTCGGAAGCGAGGTTTTCGGGGCGGGAAGTGGAGAAACCTTCGTTGTTGACGGTGCGGATTTGCAGGATTTTTTCGTCGGTATGCCGATAGTAAATCGTAGATGAAATTGAGCCTTTTTCAAAATATTTGATATGACCCAATTCAAACACATTGCTGAACTCAGGGTCTAAGTCAGGATTGCCGCTAAAGAAATTTCGATTATCAGAAAAAGTGACGTAGGGGCTTAATTCATTATACACAGGGCGGCGCACGCGGCGGCTGTAGCTGATTTGAATGGCGTTTTCATGGAGCAGATCATACGTAAAATGAACGCTTGGAAATAGATTGGAATACTTGCGCGGATTCTCTTCCCTGGTTTCTACAAGGGTAGTTTTCACGTCAGTCCACTCGGCGCGTACCCCAAATTGATAGGAAAATCGCTTTATTTTATTGCCGACGATTCCATAAGCAGCGTGGATGTTTTCATCGTACAAAAAATCATTATCCAACCCAGGTAAAGTCACGAAAATGCCCGAGTCATCTTGCTCCTGCACAATATAATCGTTGGTCATATCGCGGAAACTGCTGCGGAAACCCGCTTCCAATTTGCCTTCTTTCCCAAAAGGATAGACGTAGTCCAATTGCATCAAAAGCTGTTTTTCGGTTTCGTCATTCACAGAAGTTTGCAGCGTGTTTTTGCTTTCGTCCAGCGTTCCATTCGGGAAGTAAGTGAATTGGGTATAGCGCTGATCCGATAGTTCCCAGTTATCGAGGAAACGCACGTCGGCGTTGAGTTCTTGACCTTTTTTGGTAAATAATTTTTTATAACTCACGGCGTATTCCGAGTTGGGTTCGGTTTCATCTTCATCCTGAGTACGGGTGGTGTAGTTAAGGAGATTGCTCTTGTTGAAGACGTAATCATCGTAGCGGAGGTCGGTGAAACGATTTCCTTTGCTGCGACGGTAGAGGTAAGAGGCGGTTAGGATGTTCTTTTTCGTCGAAAAATAATCCAAGCCCCGCGAATATTGGTGCTGAAACCTTTGTGTCGGCCCGTCATAGCTTTGCGTAGAAATGAATGTTGTCATTGGCATACACTTCCTGGTACAAAGAATTAATACTCGGCAAAATGCGATAAGCGATGCCATAATTGATAAAGAAATTAATTTTATTATGTCGGTGATTGACGTTGGCTGCGCCGCCCAGATTGGTAGGCGCGCCCGTTGTCACCTCGAAAGAACCGTTGAAGCCTTGTTTTCTGTCTTTTTTCAATACGATATTGATAATGCCGGTCATGCCTTCTGCCTCGTAGCGCGCGGAGGGATTGGTGATGACCTCTACTTTTTCGACCAGACTTGCCTGTAATTGCTGCAAACCGCTGCCGCCTTTGAAACTCACGAGACCAGAGGGTTTGCCATCGATCAGGATTCGTACATTACCGTTGCCTCTGAGTCTTACATTACCTTCGGCATCGACCGTGACGGAAGGAATATTATTTAAGATTTCGGTTGCGGAGCCTCCGGCGTTGCCCAAGTCTTTTCCAACATTGAATACTCTTTTATCTAATTTTAATTCCATAGTGCTTTTCTCGGCTTGCACAAGCACTTCATTCAAGGAAGTTGCAGCGGAATTCAATTTTAGAATGCCCAGATCATAAGGCTTGTCAGCGCTAAGTGTGAAATTTTCGGACTTCAATTGATCGTATCCGATGAAGTCAACGAGCGCGTAGAAGTCGCCGGGAGAAGTTTCGATGACGAATTGTCCGTTATCGTCGGTGATACCGCCTGTTGTCAAAGCATTATCGGCGCTTTTGAAGATTTGAACGGTTGCGTAGGAGAGGGGTGTTGCCGTCTGTGCGTCAACAATTATACCTTTTATGATCGCTTTTTTGTTGGATTGTGTGAATGCAGCGGCGGGAAATAAGGAAAGAAAAAGAATAAGTAGATTTTTTCATAGCGACTTGATTACAGGTTCTGCGTTTTTCCTTTAGGAGCAATTTTTATACAATTTAGACAAAGACACCGCTTTGAATACTCCAAAAGCTTGAAAAACCTTATAGATTTTTACAGCAAAAATTGGTATGAAAGGAATAGACCTTGATGCAACAAAGTTATGAGTCGCCGAAAGCCAAGCTGTAGTCCTTTACACAGAGAATTTTATATTTTTTACAGATTACTACCATTTGAGGAAGCCGTTTCATCCGTCAATTTTTTAATAATATCACTTAAATAACCAGTATTGACAAGTAGCTGCGCTGCGATGGTAGATACAGAGGGGAATATTTTATTATCTAAAACAGTTTATTTTTGTATAATTTCTTCCAACGTTTCACGGCTTTGCGTAGTAGCGGATTTTTAGCATAAAACCGATACTATGCGTTCGTGCTATTCTGTCGTCTCTTTTTGTTTATACTACCAAGGTCCATTTTGTTTAACTTGATAAAAGCGTTTGCCATCAAACCGATAAAGTCCTTGCCCCGTACCCCACCACATATTTCCTGACTTGTCTTGATACATACTTTGAACACAGCAATTAAGTCCGTCTTCTACTGTAAACACCGTAAATGCTTTTGGATTTGGTAAGGGAATGGAAGGATCGAACCTCGTGGTACTTCCTCTGGCAGTAACCCAAATGATACCCGACTGTTCTATATAGATGCCCCAAAATTCAGTTCCACCTAAGCCGTCTTTGGGAGTGTATTCAGTTAAAGTTTTACCGTCATATTTGCAAATGCCGTTTTTCATCGTAAACCACATATTCCCTGCTTTATCCTGTGCCATGCCTCCCGCATAGTTCTCGCCCAAGCCTTCTTTTTCATTGAAATTTACAACCGTTTTCCATCATACCGAAAGACACCTTTATCAGACAGAAGCAAACCAAATATTTCCACTTTGGTCTTCCATTATGCCGGCAACGTTGATAGGAGGAAGCTGTTTAAATATTGAAAAACTTTGACCACCGATGTTATCGGCAAATGGGTCATATCGGAAAACGCCACCATGTGTGCCTACCCAAATAGTACCCGATTTATCAACAAGGATTCCTTTTCGAGTTATATCTATATAGCTCAGTCCATCTTTTTGATTATAATTTCTAAAAGTTTTCCCATCATATTTATAAACACCCTGGTCTGTCCCAAACCAAAGATTACCATTCTTATCTTCATTAATAGCATAAACCGTATTGTTGATAAAACCATCAGGATTAGAATAGTAGGTCAACGTTTTTTATCATACCTCACTACGCCTTCGCCTAAGGTGCCAAACCATAAATTCCCTTTCGAATCCTGAAAAATACTTCGGATATATTGACTGACTAAGGTAGTGTCAAAATCGGGAGCCAAAGCAACTGCCTCAAAGTTTTTTATTACTTCTGGACTCGGTTTTGCTGCATTAGTCGTCTCCTTCGGCGAGTTAGTGTTCACTTGGCCATTGCAAGAATTTATAAATAACCCCACTAAAAGCAAAATGTAAATTAGATGATGAGAATAATATTTTGTCATTTTCCTCGGTGTTAGTTGCTATAAAAAATGTTCATAAAAAGCTATAAAGTTTCAAGTTTATAGATCATATAAGCATGACACGCAACGGTTTACGTATTGGCGATGGTGGGGCATTTGAAAAACGTCAGTCGCCATAACTTGTCCCGCATAGCGGGATTGCCAAGCCGGTGTTAGCGGTTTGTTGTTTTTTCGGTTTTATTCGTCATTTAGTGAATTTATACCTTGTTCTTTCAGTCGTTCAAGATGCTCTTTCATCGCTTTAACTTGTTCGGCAGGATGTCCTTGCCAAATCGAAACTTCTCCAACAACTTTAAACGGTTCGGTCGAACGATAAGATTTAGTTGGATTACCTGGAAATTTTTTATCTGTCAAGTCAGGGTCATCTTCAATTTGTCCTGTTGGTTCTACTAAATAAATTCTTTCTCGGCCTTCACCAAATGCAAGTTCAGCACCCCAAATAGCAGCATCTAATGTTGCACTCAAGAAAATATATTTTGCATTTTTTCTTTGCCCAAAGTTGGAGTTGTAACCAGCTTCTATAAAGTCGCCAAGTTTGAGGTCTGCCTTTGTCCCATGAAAGTATGTCTGAGCAAAAGGCGTTTGGATAGATTTATTTTCACTTTTTTCTTCCATGGTCGATTATGCTTTTTTGGTAGGTCGTATGTTTATTTGGGTCATCCTAGAATGACCGCTAACGTTTTTCAGCTTTGCGTTCGGGCGGGTTTCGGAGCATAAAACTGTTAATAAGCACAGAGCTCCAAGTTTGCACGTCACCTCGCCTGACGCAAAACCCGTGTTGGCGGCGGCTTTTTTGTTAAACCGCTTTCTTCAATTCCTTTGTCGCTGTTTTAATAAATTTTTCTTTGTCCTTTTTCACTTCTTTCAACATTGCTTTTCTGTCGGCTGGTAGAGTAAAATACTTCTCAGCCCACAAGTTTATTTCAATCATCACAGGCAGTAAGTCAATTCCTTTTTGAGTGAGTTTGTATAAAACTTTCGCTTTGCTGTCTGGATGGTCTGATTTGGTAATTATTCCATTTTCTTCAAGTGTTTGCAGTCGTGAAGCCAAAATGTTGGTCGCTATTTTTTCGTCTGATTTCAGAAAGTCGCCATAAGTGCATTGTTTTGCATTCATCAAATCTCTGATAATCAATAGCGACCACTTGTCTCCCCACACATCAAGCGAGCAACTTACAGGGCAATCTGATCTTCTATTATTCTTTGTCATAAAAATTATTTTCAAAATAACTTGCATATTGCAAGTGAATGTTTATTTTTGCACTTGCAATGTGCAAGCAAATGTATAAACTAAATTTTAAAAAATTAAAAAATGAATAAAACAATTTTGATAACAGGAGCATCATCAGGCTTTGGTTTACTTATCGCCAATGAGCTACACAGCAAGGGGTACAATGTAATTGGCACAAGCCGTAACCCTGAAAAGTATGCGGCTAAGTTACCGTTCAAAATGATCGCCTTAGACCTTGATTCGGAAGAGTCGATCAACACTTTGCCTGAAAGAGTTTTCGCAGAAGTAAGTCAATTGGATATTCTGATCAACAATGCCGGTTTCTTAGTTACAGGTATTGCAGAAGAAATACCCATCGAGTTAGGCAGGCAACAATTTGAAACCAATTTTTGGGGAACAGTCAAACTCACAAACGCCTTGTTGCCCTATTTTAGAAAACAAAAATTTGGTAAAATAATAACTGTAGGTTCAATTACAGGGCTTGTTGCATTTCCAAATACTTCTTACTATGCTGCTTCCAAACATGCTTTGGAAGGGTATTTCAAAGCATTGCGCTATGAATTAACTGAGTTTAATATTCGTGTAGCCATGATTGAACCTGGTTCTTTCAAAACTAATATTATGGAAAACTCATCAACAACCTTAAATAGAATTGAAGATTACAATGCATTAAGACATAAAAGTGAAAAATACTCAGAATTTATTGTAGAACAAGGTGGAGATCCTGCATTGGTTTCAGCCCAAGTGCTTAAAGTAGTTGAAGCAGATCGCCCGAAATTCAGAAATTTGGTTGGAAAAGGTTTGTCTGTGTTAATTACGCTCCAACACTTTGCTTATAGTATTTTGGAAAAAACAATTCTTAAACAATTAAATCAAGCATAAAATGAAAGCATATACAATAAATCGTTACAGTAAGGAAGATAAATTGCAACTTGTTGAAGTTCCCGAACCTATCGTTAAGGAAAATGATGTGTTGATTGAAGTCCATTCGGCAAGTATCAATCAGTTAGATGCCAAATTGAAAAGTGGTGAGTTTAAGCTGATATTGCCTTACAAATTTCCGTTGATTTTAGGACACGATGTTGCAGGAACAGTAATGAAAGTTGGCTCAAAAGTCAGTCGTTTCCAAGTTGGCGATGAAGTGTTTGCTCGTCCTGCTGATTTTCGGATTGGGACCTTTGCCGAATACATTGCTGTCAATGAAAACAATGTCGCTTTGAAACCAAAAAACATTTCTATGGAAGAAGCAGCTTCATTTCCATTGGTTGCTTTAACGGTTTGGCAAGCGTTTGTTGAAAAGGCAAATCTCAAAAAAGGTCAGAAAGTCTTTATACAAGCAGGTTCGGGCGGTGTCGGAACGATTGCTATTCAGTTAGCAAAACATTTGGGTGCGACTGTCGCCACGACAACGAGCGCCAATAATTTTGCGTTGGTAAAAGTCTTGGTGCTGATGTTGTAATAGATTACAAAACACAAGATTTTGAAACGATTTTGAAAGATTACGATTTGGTGTTGAACAGTCAAGACGAAAAAACGCTTGAAAAGTCGTTGCGAATTTTAAAGTCAGGCGGAAAGGTTATTTCTATTTCAGGGCCGCCTGATACGGATTTTGCAAAAGAAATAGGTTTATCGTGGTTTATGAAAACTGCCATTTTCTTTTTGAGCAACAAGGTCAGAAAACAGGCAAAGAAATTGAATGTTGATTATTCATTTCTGCTTATGCAAGCCAACGGAAAACAGTTGTCAGAAATTGGAAAACTGATAGAGACTGATGTTATTCGTCCTGTGGTTAATAAAGTATTTTTGTTTGAAGAAATGAACGAAGCAATGTCTTATGTCGCAAGTGGTCGTACCAAAGGAAAAGTGATTGTCAAAATCAAGTAAGATTGTCTGATGAGCTGAGCGGTGTCAGTAAAGTTACCGCCAGTGGTTCTGTCTTTGTGTCAGTATCCACCGTGCTTTCAGAGGTTTTTATAGACCGTTTACTTTTGGCATGTCTTTTGTTTCGGTTAGGCTTAGCTCCTTGCCGTCCACAAGAACGAAGACGGTAGTGTGCTAAAAGTATGTAGGCGGAAAAGTATGACAAAAATTTAGGGGATTAACTGTTCAACCATTTATTTGCCCCACCACAAAGCCAAATTGCATTTAGTCCAAAATCTTTTAAAAGTTTTGCTCCGTCTGCTGACCGTCCTCCACCTTTTCCACACGCAGTTACAAATTGAATGTCTTTATCAAGCTGCGAAATGCTGTCCTTTAAGTCTTGAAGTGAAATATTTAAAGCATCAGGTATGTGTCCTTGTTCGTATTCTTCTTTGCTGCTTACGTCAATGATTTGAATTTTTTTGTTGGCTCGAAGAGCTTGTTGTACTTCGTCCACTTCTATGCAGTCTTTGATTATTTTAATTTGTTCTGGCATACGGAATTTGATTATGAGCGAAGAAATTATTGTTAGTCCGCCTATCAGTAAAACTGCATACTCCACTCCGAATATGTCGGCTGTAACTCCTGAAATTACAGCACCAAAAGCGTAACCCAAATCTCTCCAAAGTCGGAAAGTGCCACTTTATCTCGTTGTTTAGGGTTTGTCGCTTGTGCAATGGTTGATAAGAAAGTCGGATAAACCATTGCCGTTCCTAAACCTAGGATTGCAGAAATGGAAGCCAACAATGGAAATGAAAATTCCCAGGTAAAATGGATAGGGCTGAATAACCAAAATTTCCGATTTATAAACGGCTAAATGTTTTTCAAACCATTGGTCGTATTCCAATGTGTTTTGGCCAAAAGCTGTTGAAGTGTCTGTCATTTTTAGTCATTCATTATATTTTCCGAGTCAAGGTCAAGGTAGCACAGTCGTTTTCACTATTGATGATAACGTTCCGGGGCTTGGCAATGGGCGGATTTTTGGCAAAAGTTCAATAGAATTCCTACTGTTGAAACTTGTACAAATGTTTCATAGAAGCACTTCTGCCGTCATATTGCCAAACCGATGTTGGTGGTAGTTATTTTTTTACAAGATTACTATTCATAATAATTTGTCTAATTTCCTTTTCAAAATGGTAAACGATAGTATTATCTCTATAGTAAGTGTTTTCCAAAATAATAACATCCAATTTCTTTGCAGGGACATAAAATTTCAGACTTACAAATCCTATTCCCCTTCCAGAATGACCCATATATTTGATTGGTTCGTCCTCATTAATATTTACACCATAACCGTAATTTGATTTTTTTTCACTGAAAGTAAAATCAGAGTCTATGATTGGTGAATTTATCATTGACATATAAGATTTTGTTTGTAATATTTCCCCATTATGAAGTTTTGTGTCCCAAATATTTAAGTCAATTGCATTAGAAATAATGCCTCCCGCAGGAATAAAACTCGACCAAGATTCATCAGTAAAATTCAAGCTTTTAAAATTGACTAGTTCAATTGAATCTTTTGTAAGCCAATATCCATTAATAAGTCCGTTATTCGGTTTATCTATTTCATAGCAGTAAGTATTATGCATTTTTAGCTTTTTAAATAAATTGTTTGCTACTTCAATATATTTTTTACCTGTGATTTTTTCAATTAGTCGTCCCAACAAACCATAAGCAGGGTTACTGTAATAGAAATCTGTTCCCGGTTTAAATGCCAATGGCTTTTCAAGATTCACAATTCCTGCTGACATATTAAGTAACTGATGCACTGTAACTGTATCCGCCCATTGTTGTTTTAAGTCTGCCAAATAGGTTTTAATTGGTTGGTCTAACATTATGTTTCCTTTTTCAACCTCTTTAAAATTAATACTGCTGTTATTTGTTTGCTATTAGATTGAATTCTGAATTTGTCATTTAATGACAATGGTATTTTTTTCTCGAAATCTGCATACCCATGTGCTTTTGAGTATATTTTCTTACCCTTCTGAGTTATCAAAATAACACCATTAAAACCTCTTGGATTTGTGGTTTGTATTAAACTGTCAATTTTTGAAGAAATGTCGTCAGCACTTTTTTGTCCATGACAGTTATTACTTAAAAAAAATACCGTAAAAATTAGAGCTGAAAATCTTATAATTAGTTTCATTGATTTTTTTATTTATCTATTGTTTTAATGGATGCCCTATAGCACATAATTACTACCTAACGTTTTCGGGCTTTGCGAAGGTGGCGATTTTCAACACCAATGTTGATGCGGAGCACTGAACCGCCACTTTTGCCAAACCCCTGTTAGCGGTTCGTTGTTTTTACGCTGTCTCTAATTGTCACCATTGTTGAAATCTAATGCCGAGTTGATTGTCCGCAATCGCAAATTCTTTTGCACCCCAAGGTCTGACTGTAACTTTGTCAAGATTTGGGTGAAGTAGATGAGGATGTGATGCAGACACCTTTTCATATACTTCTTCAATATTATCCGTTACAAGCCTTAGTTCTGGGATTATGTTCTTTCGCTAATTGTTCATCTTGAAAAAGCATTATGCTTATTCCGTCTTTTTTTAATACACAGTAAGGTTGTGAAGTATTTAAATCTTTGTGTTCAATTGTAAATTGTAGACAGTCGACAAATAATTTAAGTCCGTCTGAAAGGTCTGTATAAAATACACTGGGTACTAATTTTGTAAAATTCATATTCTATCGTTTTTAGTTTTCACTATGTCCAGAGTCTCCGTGTTGCGAATTGTCTGCAGAGAAAAGTCGGTTTTTTGATTTTCAGTCGGTTATTTTAAAGTCATCAAGTTGTCCACTATCTTAAGTTTTTTCTGTCTACAAGTCTCGCCTTTTAGATGCCCAAATACCTTTCTATATCCGAAAATCCATTCGATCTATATAGAATGAATCCTTTGCTGTCCAATATTAGGTAAGTAGGGTAAACATCTATCATCATTTTAGTCCGCATTCTGTTTTCGTGCTCATCTACTTCTCTATAATTCTTCCAGGGATACTGCTTTTCATTTAAAAAGTCTTTCCACTGCTCCTGATCCCTGTCTATCGATATTCCTATTATCTCTACATTTTTGTCATTTAATGAGTTCAGCTTTTTTATTATTGATTTATGGTCTTGGATACATGGTGCGCACCCAATAAACCAAAAATCGATTAGATATTTCTTGTTGTCAGAAAGACTTATAGATGTAAGTGTGTTGTCTCTGTCATAAAATTTATATTTTGAAAAGTCAATCTCGGTAACTGATAAAATATTTTCAAGTTTTCGATATGGATTAAGTAAATGACTTTTGATCAAATCATTTTGCATTGAGAGGACTGTAAATAGCTTTTTCAGTTCATTTGCATTACTGATATTTCTACTCATGAAGGTTTGAGCTATTTCAATAGAAAACGGACTATTGATTTCTTTTTTTAACTCGGCTATTAGAAAATTATTGATAAAAATTGAATCAGGCTTATCAGTCAATAAGTCCTTGTATTTTTTTCGAAAATCAAGTGATTTATTATATAAGTCTGAACCAATAACCGTATCGACTTGTATTTTTATTTTATCAAAGACTTTACCTTTTATTATTAAGTTCTCACCATTTAACCAAAGCTGAACCATTCTATGGTCATTTCCGACAAAGAAATTAATAGCGTACAGGTCATTGATACTATCATTTAGGTTTACATTAATATTGTCGGAATATTTGACTGTATGGAACTCCCTGTCTTGAGTAATATTGGTTACTAGGATGCTATCTACTTTTATGTCAGAGTCGAAATAAAGAGTTAAATCTGCTAACGTTTTTTCTTGTTTGTCGAAATAGCAACCCGTCAAAGAGACAAATAAAATAATGAAGAATAAATATTTCATATCTTTTTTTTGGTTTAACAGTCTGTCCACGGAGTCAGCCCAATTACTGCCAACGGTTTGCGGCTTGGCGTTCGGGCGGGAAAGTCCGCAGGAACTTTCAGCTTACACTTCACCCAGCCATTGCAAATAGCTGCTGTTATGCCGCGTTTATCTGTGATGAAGCCAAATGTTTTTTAAAGTTTCCTGTTTATCTGTCGGCTTACTGATTTTCGTGATGGAGTTTGTCGTGGTGTTATATTCATACCCCACCTTTTTAAATGTTTCTTCTAACGGCAATGAATCCGTTCCATCGACATAATTATCAAGAAAGTCTAACAATTCCGGGAATTGAGTTATTTCTGAAATCTCACTGAAAAATGCATCGTCTTTAAACGATTTATTCCTTCCAAATTTATTGCACAAATCGATAATCAGATTTTTTAAACCATATAATCCATTAGACTTTTCCCGTAATTTAATATCTAGGATCATGTTCACCAAAAAGCCTCTTAGTTCCACATTATCAAACTGATCGCCCAGTTGATCTCCATACGTTTCTTTACTGATTTCTGTTAGCGATACATCCGTTCTATATTCTTGCATCTCTTGTATAATCTCATTGATACGGGTGATGAAATATTCTTCAGAAACCAAATTCTGATTTACTTTAATCAGTTCTTGCAAATATGTAGTAGTGCCTTCGTAGAACCATAAATGCTTGGACATTTGTGGTTGATCGAAATCAAACTGAAGCTTTTCTTCAGAGTGAATGTTGAGCGGAGCATATATATGCAGGAATTCGTGTAATGCTGTGTTGTTGATCATTTCAGACATTGAACTTCCAAGCATACTATCATCCCAATCCTCCGGCTGAACCCATATCGAAGAAGTGTTATGCTCGGATGCTGTAGCTGCAAAAATATTCCCTGAATAAAAATAAATCATGAAAGCGTACTTTTCTACAGGTAGTTCACCATTAAAATAAGCTGAAATTGCTTCTATAGCAGGCTTTATCTGATTGGCAACCCATTCTGTTTCAATTTTTCCCTGTTCAGAATATACCCCCACTTCCATAACGGCATTACTGACCTTGAATTGAACAGGTTTTTGGTTGGTGAACAATAATGGATAATCTGATAACTCCATGTAATTTGTAGCATGTATCTTAACACTTTTATCAGAAGCCTCTGTGTTTAGCAAGCCAGAAACAAGATAAAGATCCTCAGGCACTTTTATAACCACTTCAAATGTTATCCGATCGAATCCGTCAAAATATCCAAATGTGGCATTGGGGCTGAATTGAATGACACTTTCTTTATTAAAAATATTCTCAGATGATAACCAAGAGGAGAGGCTATCCCGAACTTCCCAAATATCATCTACAGTATACTCAAGCTTTTCAATTCTATTCGCTTCATAAATTACCCATCTATTATCTGCGATCTGTTTTGTCTTTAATGGGTGGCGCTGTGCATCATAAACCTTAAGATTGGAAATTAACTTGCCATGGTTCAAGTCATCATTGTAATAAGCTAATTCAGAAACCGGAAATACGAATTCGATGCTGTCCTTATTTATTTTAGGAGGAATTAACTCAACGTGTATTTGATCACCAGTTATATCGGACAGATCGACTGTATAAGAATATCCACTTCTGTCATAGATATCTTTCTTCACTGAGCAACCATTTCCAAAAAGTAAGATGACGTAACTAATAATTGAAAATATTTTCCAATTCATATTCTTCTTCGAGTGTTGTTTATAAATGTGGCATAACGCTTGGCTTGCTGCTGTGCCGGCGTTTGGGCTTGCCGGGTCGGGCTTCGGCGGTATGGGCCTACATCCTTTGTTCGTGGCATTTTAATTAGATGCTCCGGGTGTCTCGTTCTAAAATAGGTTTAAGCTTTTTAGGCGTAAACCTATTTTAGAACGAGACAATCGATTTCTATGATTTAAAACATCTTTTTAGAACAAAGGAGTAACAGTTCAAAGTGCCTTTTGCCTATTTAGAATTCTTCATTACGCCCAATCCGAGTTTCCCATATATAAGTAGCATGATTAAATCCCCAGCAATATTAGCGGATGGCCCTACGATGATTCTACCAATCGGAAATAAAATAATGCCGATGATTAAGATAGCCATTGTAACCATACTAATAGTCTTAGCCTTGAATAAGGCTATACTTAATATAATTAAGCCAATCGGAAATGTCAATCCTATTTGCCTGCTTGTACTAAAAACGATGGGATGATGGACTGTCCTGTCAATTTCTGCATTTAATCCAGCTTCATTCATAGCCCAGGCTACTCTTTCCAGACCCATAATTGTTTCCCCTGCAAGGACACCAAATGATGCAATCAGGGTTCCCACCAGTGCTAGTTTCGTAGCGTTCGATAACTGATATACTCCATGAATTAAGCCCAGGAAAGCATAAAATGAAAGAAATAGCAGTATGCTGGTGAACCAAAAATTTTTGGGATATTCAAAAAGCAATGAGTTCGCATCAGCCAGGAACATCAATAAAAGGTGCTCCAATCATGGCAGCGCCTATCAACTTGTTAATCTTATTCATAATTATTTATATTTTTTCTTTTTTTAGTTGCCACGAACGTTTCGGGGGGGTGCGATGGCGGGGTTTATTAGCACTAAACTTTATTCGGAGAACAGAACTTCGACCTTGCACAAATGTGTCTGCGAAGCACGGACCCCCGCTATCACAAACCCCTTGTTATGCGTTCGTGTTGGTGTTCGCTCAAGGAATAACTGATTGAAGTACTTCCGAAATCTTGTTTGATATAATGTCTGAATTTTCATCCCTATCAAGTCAACTTGTTATACGATAAGTGAAGTGCTCTTGCTGCAACTAATAAAGCAACAAATCCAAATAGGACTCGCAAATGTTCACCAAACACCCAATTGTTTACCAAGTTCAATGTTTTAAATGATTCTAATGTTATTTCCTTACTCCAAAACAGATAGTTATTTATCGGAAGAAAATAAAGCATGGTGAACAGAAATGCACCCAAAGTAAGGACAAGGTGGATACTCAGCAGTATTTTAATCCGCTTGTCGGATTTCAAGTATGCAAAGAAGCTAATTACCGACATCAGTACCGAAGCAGGAACAGCTATCCGAAAGAAATGCCCAGGGTCTGCGTTAATAAAAAACGTTCTATAATTGGTTAGTGATTCTACACTACCATCCCTCCAATTTGACATTACGACAAAAAAATCAAACAAGTGTCCAGTTAAATAAGCTGTAGAAATTATAGTGTTAAGCCAGAGAAAAATTCCTTTTGTCATGTTGATTAATTTTAATTTGTCAAAGTAAATTTATTGTACTTTGTTTCAAGTTCTCACTGTCGCCCAAGCATGACGCATAACTTGTGATTAAAAATAATGGCTTTTATTTAAATATCCAAGTCGTCTATTGGGCTTTTTACTTTAGCCCAGCCGGTATGCGTGATCCCGATGCCATCGGGACAAGTTATGTGTATAAATTTCGGTCGTCTTACTACTTCCATGTCCTAAGAGTTCTTGGATATAGCTTCCGCACGATTTGAATGAGCTTCCGCACGACTTGAACGAGCAGACGCACGACTTGAATGAGCAGACGCACGATTTGAATGAGCGGACGCACGATTTGAACGAGCAGGCGCACGATTTGAACGAGCAGACGCACGACTTGAACGAGCGGACGCACGACTTAAATGGGCTTCCGCACGATTTGAATGAGCAGACGCACGACTTGAACGAGCAGACGCACGATTTGAATGAGCGGACGCACGACTTGAATGAGCGGACGCACGATTTGAACGAGCGGACGCACGAACGCACCGCTTGAAGTCTAAGCTTCCACCAGCGTTCCTACGGCTTCACCGAGGACAATGCGCTTGAGATTCTCAGCATTATTGATGTCAAAGACAATAATCGGCAGGTTATTTTCCTGGCAGAGCGTGAAAGCGGTCATATCCATGACGCTGAGCCAAGACTGATGACTTTGAAGGTAAGTTTATCGAATTTTGTGGCGGTAGGATCTTTTTCAGGATCAGCAGTATAAATACCATCTACACGAGTCCCTTTCAGAATGACATCGGCGCTGATCTCGCTGGCGCGAAGCGCTGCTGCGGAATCTGTTGTGAAATAAGGGCTGCCAGTACCGGCTGAAAAGATAACAACGCGACCTTCTTCTAAGTGTCGGATCGCTCGTCGGCGGATATAAGGTTCGGCAATGGCTTTCATTTCAATCGCAGAGATCAGACGCGTGTACAATCCAATTTTCTTCCATCGCACTTTGCAGTGCCATCCCGTTGATGACGGTCGCCATCATGCCCATATAGTCGCCTTGCACTCTGTCGATGCCCGAGGCTGCTTGCAAGCCCCTGAAAATGTTACCGCCGCCGATCACTACGGCTACTTCCACGTCCATGTCCACCAGTTCCTTTATTTGTTGGGCATAGTAGCGCAGCATCACAGCTGAAATGCCGAATTTCTGCTCGCCCATCAATGACTCGCCGCTCAGCTTGAGCAACACTCTTTTGTATTTGACTGTCATCCTGTTTGATTTATGGAGTGAGTATGTTTGACTAATTAATCTTTGTACGAATTTTTAGACAATTTGTTTATGTGCTTTATTCCCTGTTGTGCAGGCATAAAAAAAGGCGAACTACTAAGTAATTCGCCTTTTATTTTCACTTTATCCGAGGGTGACGTGTTTGAAATCCGTCACGGTCAAATCTTTGTCCACGCCTTTCAGGTATTCCCCTACTTTCTTGCCATTCTCCCGCACATAATCTTGATTAAGTAAGGTCACTTCCTGATAGAATTTATTCAAGCTACCAATCGCGATTTTTTCTAAAATCTCTTTTGGCTTGTTCGCATTTTTAGGATCCGTCATGGAAGCTTCCAAACGGATTTCTACTTCTTTATCTTTTACCGATTGTGGGATGCCATTCTCATCCACAGCAATTGGTTTCATGGCAGCTCTTGCATTGCCACCGAACGCAGTTCGTCATATTTATCCGCCAAAACTTTGTTGAAACCAACCAATACGCCAGCTTTGTTGCCCATGTGGATGTATGGCGCGACCATTTCAGCCTCTAATTTTTCGTAATCTGCTAATTCAATTTTTTCGCCTATTACGCCTACCTGCTCGGTTACTTTGTCTCCAATGGTAATGCCATCGTATGGCAATGCCAGTAATTCATCCTTGGAAGCTGGAAATTTTTCTAAAGCCAGTTTAGCAAAATCGGTTGCTAATTGTACAAAGTTTTCATTCTTCGCTACGAAGTCCGTTTCTGAACTCAGCTTCACAATCACACCACGCTTTTTGTCATCTGAAACCAAAGCAATTACTGCACCTTCGGTTGCTTCGCGGTCAGCATGCTTCAGCGAGAGCTTTTGACCTTTTTGCGAAGAACTGCAATGGCTTTATCGAAATCACCCTCGGCTTCTACCAGGGCGTTTTTGCAATCACTCATACCTGCGCCTGTCATATCGCGCAGTTTTTTTACATCAGCAGCGGTAATAGTTACGCTCATTGTTTCGATTGATTATTTGATGATAGAAATCAGGATTTCATTTTATAAACTTTCCCTTCTGTTCATGATCATTTTTGAAATCCTACACAGTAACCTAAAAACTAGATAAAAACACATTAGTTGCTGGCAGCCGCTTCTTTCTCTCCTTTTCGCTCCTTGCTGCTTGCGCTCTTCCAAGCCCCTGGCGGATCGCTTCTGCCATATAGTTGGTGATAATCGCAATCGACTTGGAAGCATCATCGTTTGCTGGAATTGCAAAATCTACTTCCATTGGATCAGAATTGGTGTCCACCATACCAAATGTACGCAAGCCCAAGCGATGTGCTTCTGCTACTGCAATGTGCTCATGGTGAATATCAACAATGAAAATCGCTGCCGGCAGTCGGTTCAGATTGGCAATACCACCCAATTGCTTTTCCAGTTTTTGGTATTCGCGCGACATAGTGAGGCGCTCCTTTTTGGTAATGCTCGTCAACGAAGCGTCATTCAGCATACGCTCGATATTCTGCATTTTCTTTACAGAACGGCGGATCGTAGCAAAATTTGTCATCATACCACCCAACCAGCGCTCAGTAACAAAGGCATATCCACGCTCTTCGCAGCAGTCATCACGATGTCACGCGCTTGCTTTTTGGTGGCTACGAACATGATTTTTCTACCCGACTTGGCAATATTGCGCATCGCATTCGCAGCACGCTCCATATTTTCCAATGTACGGTTCAAATCTATAATATGAATGCCTTTGATTTCCTTGAAGATATAAGGCGCCATCTTCGGATTCCACTTTTTCTTCAAGTGTCCGAAGTGAACACCCGGCATCCAGCAAATCTTTATAGGTAGGTTTTTCCATTTTTTTAATTGTTAGCTGTTATAAGTTATTGGTTATCAGCTATCGGTCTCATTATCCGATAACAGTTAACAGGTAACTGAAAATTTAACGCTTAGAGAACTGGAAGCTCTTTCTCGCTTTGGGTTTACCATATTTTTTACGTTCCACTTCGCGGGCATCACGGGTAAGATATTTCTTATCCTTGAGTGGCTTGCGAAAATCCTCGTTTAGCTTCACCAAAGCGCGAGCGATTGCCATACGTACGGCTCTCTGCTTGTCCTTTGAAACCACCACCAGCTACATTCACATTCAAATCATAGATATTCACTGCGTTTACCGTAGCAAACGGATCGGTGATCGAAGACTGAATATGTGTCTGAGGAAAATACTCTCTGAATTCTTTGCCGTTTATCAGGATTTTACCCTCGCCCTTGGTCAGGTAAACTCGTGCTACGGAACTTTTTCTTCGCCAATGGCATTAATCATTTCCATATTATACAATGATAATTTCTGATTTATTTAACACAAGTCCGACATCTGGCGTCTGACTTCCAAATTTAAAAGGCTCCGGTTTCTGCGCTTCGTGCGGATGCTCCGTTCTTCGTACAAAATAATTTTTTAATCATTGCCCTGCCTAATTTCGTTTTTGGCAGCATCCCTTTGATCGCTGTTTCCAAGATAGCAAGCGGCTTCTTGTCCATCAAATCCTTAGCAACGATGCGTTTCTGACCACCCGGGTAACCAGAATAAGTGATGTATTCCTTTTGATCCATTTTTGAACCGGTAAAACGCACTTTTTCTGCATTCAACACGATCACATAATCGCCGGTATCCGTGTGTGGCGTATAAGAAGGCTTGTGCTTGCCGCGCACCACGCCCGCGATGCGCGTACAGAGGCGACCCACCGTTTCGCCATCGGCATCAATCACGTACCACTTATGCTCTACCTCCTCTTTCTTCGCCGACTTGGTTCTATAGCTCAGTGTATCCACTGTTTTATGAGTTTAAATTGTGATAAAAACACTTGATCTTGCTCTAAAAAATCCTCGTCAGAAAACCCCTTCTGAAAAGGCGAGTGCAAAGGTAATTTTCTTTCTTTCAATTTGCAAACATTTTTTCTAAAAAAAGTAGAACCCAAAAATCATAAATGCTTGAAACACAGTAAAAATTTCGCACAAAAAAAATTATAGGCTCAAAAATTGCCAAACCTTCAACAAAAACTTCAAAAGCTAAGGCCGGATAATCAATTTCCCTTGCCCGATTTTAGAATTTCCACCAAGAACAGCATAATAATAAATGCCTGCTGTCATTTTTTGTAAAGAAATATTTTCGATATTAGCAAACAATGGCTGGTTCAAGACTTGCCGCCCAAGGGCATCATAAAGTATAAAACGCAGATTATCTGTGCCTTTGGAGAGAATATTCAGTTCTTCGCTGGCTGACGGGATTTGGAAATACATAAAATCCGCTTTTACCTTCATAATAAATAGTAGCAGATTCGGAGTATAAAATAGCGCCATTATTTAGATTCACGCGGGCGCGATACGTATTAATGCCGGGCTTTAAATTGATATCCGAAAACTGAAATAAAGATTGATCAGAAGCCGGAACAGTAGCAAGGGCAATATAATTACCCGATTCCAGTTTTTCAAAAACGATATTATTTACTTCATAACTCGTGCCAAGTGATAATTGTAATAAGGCCGTGTCGTCTATCAAATCGGCGAGGAAATTGCGGATATAACAAGCCGTTCCCTGATTTTCATATTGGATAGCATAACTTTTCATTCCATTATATATTCACTCAAAACAGGTGCTACGGCTATATAAGGCGAAGGATAAATATTTTATACAATATAACAAAAGTATCATTAGTCGTAATAATCGGTGTGAGGTATTCGCTTTCCAGAGTGTAAATAATATAATTGTTTGCATCGAATTTGCATTCAACATAATAAAGTAGAATCCGGACAATTAAAACCTACTTTTAAACTTAAAGGCTGAGACAATGTAAAAATTTCAGAAGATAAATGTGATTATCGTGTGTCAGGCGCAACTGAGGCAGTAGCAAGAGCTTCCGGCGATTGCCAGCGATAATAACCGTGTTTTTAAATTTATATTTTTGGCGATTAATTCCCAGGATGCTCCATTATTTATAGAATATTCCAGTGTATTATTATTTTCATTTAATGTTGTTTCCCAGCGCAATATGGCAGTTTCACCTGGGAGGATATTATCATTTTTGAGCTGGAAATGTCCATTGGAAATGATTAAGCGTATCAAATTGATAAACAATAGAAAACTCTTGAAAATTTGTTGTTATATTAAATCCATTTACTTGAATATCATAATTGCCAGGGATAGGATTTTCTAGTGTAATTTGCTCCACATTATTTAAATGATCAGCTTTTCGAGTGGGCAATTGCGCTAAAGAATCAGGATGCGGAAAATGATTCAGCACCCAGGGCAGCCAGTTTTGTTGGCTTGCGGCGTGATATAATATTATATCCAAATCATTTACCAATGCTTTTTCAGCGTTTGGGGCGGCTGGTATATCCGACCAAGCTAAAGTAATTTTAAGGTTTTTAGCATTTGTTGGAATATTGATTGGGAAAGTTAAAGTTTCCTCCTTTGTTATAATTTCATTATAATATTGTTTTTGTTGTAATATTTGCATTGCACGCCAGGCATTGGCGCGGCCGTAGCCGGATTCAAAATCAATACCCGAATTCCCAACATCGTCGGCGCTATTAATAAGCGTCGCTTTTATTAAAGCAGCGGGCGGATTTTTATCATTATTTAAAGTTTTATAAGCTTCTTGTAATAATAATGTAATACCCGATACCATGGCCGCCGCACCGGAGCTACCATCAAGCCAAAAGCAACCAATTCCGGCTTTACCCGGCCCATCGTAGGCAGGGGCTTTGGAGCTTAATATTGGTACAATTCCTATCGAATCCATAGAACCTACGGATAAAGATTTTTAGACATTTTAAAACTGCCTGTAATATTAGCATAGCCTTCTATATTTTGTAATTCCCAATGGTATCACTTAGGTTTCCGCAGTTGCCTGAAGAAAAATATGTAATAATTCCGGGCGATTTATTACACTTGCATCATAAGCTGCGGCATCTGCACCGTAATAGTTTTCAATACCGACACCATAAGAGTGATTTTGAACAGAAATATTTAATGTATCATAATATTTTGGATTTTCAGGTATCAAAATTCAAAATCGGCGGAAGTAAGATGAGCACCCCAGGCTACGCCCTTGCCGGAATAAAAAGTATTGCCACCGCCACCGATGATAGAAGACATGATGGTCGCGTGTGTGGAAAGCTTGCCCGAAGCCCCGTCAGATAAGAGGATTCGCCCAGCGAAATCAATATCTTCCAGATCAAAATCCTCTTCTTTGACGGAGACGGTTTGCCCCTTGCCATTGAGATTTGGATAAACGCTATGCACCAGATTTACTTTGTTGGCGCTTATATCAAAAAAAGATACGGCGCTTTCCACTTGGGGCTGGCGATCGGCGCGATCAATAAAAACAACTAAATGAGAATGTAATAATTTTTCATAAATAACACTAAAAGAGGCGTTTATGAATATAATATTTGCTTCGGGATATGCGCGATAAGCGGCATTTTCCAGATTATTTTCTTTTAAGAATTGCTGAAAAGCAGTAAGATCGGTGACTTTGAGCATCCATTTTTGCGATTCATCGGAGCGCTGCATCAATTGATTGCGCAAGGGTGGGGGCTAATTTTGTTTTGCATTCAAAGTGGTTTGAGCTGGCATGGACTCCCAGATCAATAGAAGAATTGTAATCATCAATAACCCGCATAGCCGTCGATTCGCTTCGTGAAGAATATTTTCTCAAACAAAGTAAAAAGGTTTGTTCATAGAAAATACCTAAAAGAATTAAATTTTTCATAAATGGGTTTAGTGAAATTAATATACTGTTTTTACCGGGGAAATCTCGAAATCCTAATGGAATTAGTAGCTTACAGGGATTGTTTCTTGAATTTTATCTACAATAATTGCTATTTTATTGAGATTTGAATACAGTTTAACTCATTTTTTTAGAAAAATTCAAAAAAAATTTTTTATCGAAAATAAAGGACTACGCAACATATCTTTTTATGAAAAAATCTTCTATGTTTGCATTTGTACAAAAGACAGCAATTAAAGATCAACACTTAAAACCCCCCGTCCCCAAAACAAGCACTTCGACAACAACATTCAAACGTTCATCCGACGCTACAATCATTTTGGGTATCATTATTCCGTTCCAATGTTTTGCACTGGAAGCGGAAATGATGGTAATCATTTGATTGTTTAATAAAATATTTTTTAATATGAAAATGCTCATCAAAGGCCTTTTATATCAAGCGGGATGCTTGAATTATTTGCTATAGTGTTCTATTCTAGCCCTGAAAGACCAACAATTCACACACCACACATCCCTTTAAAGAAACGGTTAATACTTGTCAAATTTCTTCTTCTGTAAAAGTGCAGATGAAGGATTTTAATGTTTGTCATAATTTATTACATTGTAAAATTAAATCCAATTCATTATCTCTTGACCAACCCTATAAGGTTTAAACCTATAGGGTTAAATAAAACCTTATTTCATATTGTAATTATTTAATTCGATTTTATATTTATTCACTAATCAATTACACTTAAAGTATGAAAAAGTTAATCAACACATTTGCAGTGCTTGCACTGATTTTTGCAGGCTTCAACTCCTGTACACAAGACGACTCAACGACTAGCATTAATGATGAAATTTCAAATGCGGTATTGGAGCAAATCAAAGCCTTGGGTTTTGGCACGGATAATGTCATCAAAGAGGACGATCATTACATTGTAGAAGGCGACATTATTTTGCACAAGCGTGACATCGAAGAAGGTGCACACAAGCAAACACTCCTACGTATTGCCGGGGTAGAGCAGTATCACACCTTTAATCTGGTGACTGGCTTGCCTCGCACTATTGTTGTGACTACCAGCGGAAATGGTATTACTACTCGGCTTTCAATGCTATCAATGGCGCTATTGCTCGTTACAATGCTGAAGGCCCTGGGACTTACTTTGTACGCGGTGGCACAAGTGGCGGTGGCAATATCAACATTCGTGTGGTGAATACTCGCCAATATATTGCTTCTGCAGGTTTCCCAACGAGCAGTGGTAATCCTTACGGCACTATTAGCTATGCCAAAACTTATGCTTCTAATACTTATAGCGAAATTTTATGACGACAGTGGTCGCTCATGAAATGGGACATTGTATCGGCTTCCGCCATACGGATTGGATGAATCGCTCTTATAGCTGCGGCGGTTCTGCCGTAAATGAAGGTCAATCAACTACTGGGGTAGGCGCAGTACTCATTCCTGGTACACCAAGTGGCCCTGACTCAGGCTCCTGGATGCTGGCTTGCTTGAGCGCTACAACAAATCGCCCGTTCAACAATAATGACAAAACGGCTTTGGATTATTTGTATTAATATCAAGAATTTAATAGGATTTTAATGAATAACCCTTCTGTCTCTTACGGCGGAAGGGTTATTTATTTTATATAATCTTATCAAAATGTAATTTGGTCGAAGGTTTTGCTTTAATTTTTATGTTTTGGTACATTTGAGAAATGAAGCAATTGCAAATATGAAAGTTCCAGAAACAATGCCCGTCAAACGTATCACTTTGCAAGGTGTTGGTGAAGAAATGTTTGCCAATTCAGCCTTGAAAAGGACTGGGTTATACCGTTTGGCAGCTCATCGCCGCGCCGGGCAAAGCCATACGGGAGTATCTATTTGAAGATCGCAGCCGCATGATGCGGCGCTCAACTTGGTTTTATTGGTGGTAGCGATCACTGCTTTCATTTCTTTGCGCTATCTTCCCAATGATGCTGTAATGGAGAACGAGTTACAAAGTAGCAATTTACCTGCTTCTTTAATCCCTGCTATGTCCTTGTTTTTAAAACTGAGCCGTCAATATTTTAATTTAATGTTATTGAGCGGATTACCGCGATTAGTTTAGGAACTTATTTAATTTTTAGAGATCGTGGATTAAATTATGCCGAACATTTAGTAATTAATATGTATATCTTTTGCAACACGACGATTTTATATCTTCCTTTATTACCATTTTTAAATAAAATTCCTTGGCTCAGCGTCATAGTATATATTTTGAATATTGGATATATTTTATATGCCATTATGCGCATTTTCGAAATTCGCTTTCTGGAGACACTCTGGGAGACTCATTGTAGCATACCTGATTGCACAATTCGTACAACTTTTCTTTTTGGAATTTTGATTCTGATTTTTGGTTTTTATTATAAAAATAAATGACTGAAATAAAATCCGAACGCTTTCTTGCGTCCCTGGCGCAAAACGGATCTTCCGACTTTGGTGAAATATGCTAATAATAAAAAAATAGCCGATCATTTGCGCGATGGATTCCCTTTTCCTTATACCGAAAAAGATGGGCGAGCTTTTATAAAAATGGCCACGAAAGCCAAGCCTATCAATATTTTTGCCATAGAAGTCGAAGGCGAAGCGGTGGGTTCAATTGGGTTTTTTATGCAATATGATGTACACCGACTCAATGCAGAGATTGGGTATTGGCTGGCAGAACCCCTTTGGGGCAAAGGCATTATGCCGGAAGTGATTCGACTTTTTCAAAATATATATTTGAAAACTATTATGTAATTCGCTTATATGCAGAAACTTTTGCGTCTAATATTGCCTCGCATCGGGTTTTGGAAGAAGGCAGGATTTGTAAGGGGAAGCGGTATTAAAAAATAGCATTATCAAGAATGGTAAACTCGAAAACGAAGTTATTTACTCCATGCTTCGGCCTGATTATAATAATTTTGAAAACTAAATATTTAATAAATAAAAACTAAATAAAATCACCCGACCGAAGCCGGGTGAAACGATTACAGGTTATCAATCAATTCCTTGATTTCTTGTTTCGATTTTCCAAGCCGCTCCTGTAGCTTACCAATCAATTGTTCTTCCTTGCCTTCCACATAAGTGAGGTCATCATCTGTAAGTTCGCCATATTTAGCTTTTAATTTACCTTTGATTTGATGCCACTTGCCTTTGATTTGATCTGCTAATGCACTCATAGCTAATGAATTTTGATTAAGAAAAATAATTTATATTATATGTTTGATAAAATAAACTTAAAAACAAGGAGGCGGGAGAACCAAGATTCTCCCAACCTCCACTCGGATGTAAGAGGTACATCCTACGAGTTTTCCTCGATCTCTCTGTCAATTTATCAAGACTTCTCCTTACATCATTTTTAAAGTCCTGCCAACCCTCACGAATATTGTCGCCAAGCCGATCAAAATCTTCGGCTAATTCATTTCGCTGTACTTCCCATTTGTCTATTTGCTTTTGAATGTCGGCTTTGGCATTTTCCGAAGCGTTATTCAAATCGGCACGTAGCTTGTCGAGTTTTCGATCGATCTTTTCCTGCGCCTCTTCCATATCATGGCGAAGTTCTTCTTGTTCGGTGCGGAAAGCATCGCCAATAGCTTCACCTGCTTCTTCGATTTCTTCTTGTGCTTTTTCGGAATCCGATTTTTGCTCACAAGCGGTAAATGTTAGGAGTGCAAAAACGCACATGATTAAGAAATTCAAATGAATATTTTTCATAATGTTAAATTTTGTTTAAAAATCAGGATTAACTTTCTAATATTTTAGTAGAAACGATTTCGCTTTCGGAAATTATAATTATTAAATAAATTGAAGAGACTTGATTGATTTTAATTGACTGTTTATCAATTATTTAACTAATTTTACTTATTAATTAAACGGATACTTTATCAAGATGTTCAATGATAATTCAATAGATTTGAAATAAAATTGGGCGAAGCCAAAAAAGCCTCACCCAATCAGTAATCACCCGAACTGTAATAATATTTTTAGTTCATTATAAAAACATAATAATATATTGAAAAAGGAGCATTTTTATTTTCAGAAGTTTAATCTGCATTTGCGCTTCTGATAGATCGCACTAAACTAATGCCAGAAAGGAAGAAAAAAGCGCCTAAAATAGCGTAAGCCCAGGGATTGGTATTCGCAATTTGGAACTGTTTAAAAATACCAAAAATGCCTATTGTCAATCCTATTCCTCCAATAATGATCAAAAGCGCACCAAATATTTTTTTAGTTTCCATAAAAACGTGTTAATTAAAATCCTGGATAATATAATATCCTTCTTGTTTTTATGTAAAAAGTATTTCATTTATAAATGTTCAATTCACGAGCGTAAAATTTTTAAAGGGAATGGCCAACCAGTTGATCTATTAATGCGTTATTAATAATGATGCAAGGTTAAAGCGTTATTATTTTTTATATAGCTTCGGTGTTTTCCGGTTATAGTTGGTGCAAATGAATAAAAGCTGCGTTTTAAAGGGAATTATTCTAATAAGATGGAGAAAATTTTGATAAAAAACTAATTTTTGATATTTCAAGGAAATAAAACCAGATAAAGCTTCGTTATTATAGGGAACGCTTAAATTAGATGTCCTATTTGCCTGCATAAGGCTGTATATAAGCTCCTCAACAAAAATTTCCGCAGCGTGCAAATGCGCATATTTCAATTGGGTCATTAAGTCATTTTTTTAATCTTTTTACAAAAAGCATATCATAAACTTTGCTTTTTGACTATTAACCAATTTACTAACTAAAAAAAACAAATATGACACCCATTGAATTCAATGATCGGTACGACCGACTGCAGGATTTACTTTTGCATTTGCTATGAAATTGACTAAAAATTATGAAGATGCGAAAGATTTGATGCAGGAAACAGTAGCCAATGCTTATGCCAATCGTCATCGCTTTACGATGGGCACTAATTTTAAAGCTTGGATCACGACGATTATGCGGAATGCTTTTATTAATGATTACAGAAAAAACGCACCCGCAATCAAATAGAACAGCCGATTGAAGAAGTTGCTTATGCGGTTGAAAACATGAGATCGTCGAATCGTACGGACGCTGTGGTGATGATGAAAGACTTGCGTAGCCTGCTTAATAGCCTGGACGATGAGCATCGCTTGCCATTCCTGATGTTTTATCAGGGCTATCAATATAATGAAATTGCGGATCATTTTGATTTGCCGATTGGTACTGTGAAAAGTCGGATCTTCTTTGCACGTAAGAAACTGAAATCAATGATTCAGGGACATTATGATACGGTGCGAGCATAAAAAATCGAAATATTACTTGTATATTATATTGAACAATCGCAGCCACGCTTCGTTATAATAATAAAGTAAATAAGACAGGGAAATATTTATATTTAGTTATAGACTCATTCTATAACCTCACTTTTCATTATTTCATTCAAACAAATATAAAGCTATGTTAAGACTAATTGTATCGCTCCTGATCATCGCCCTCATCGCAGGTATCCTGGGGTTTGGCGGTATCGCAGCAGGGGCCGCATCCATCGCAAAACTTGTATTTTTTGTGTTTCTGGCATTATTAGTACTGTCTTTAATCGGCGGGCTGTTCAGAGGCAAAGATGCATGGCGTTGGTAAGTTATTCACTAAATTTTATTTTTTAACCTAAAAATGATAATATTATGAAAGAGCGAACAAAAATGATGATGGCTATCGGAGCCGGACTATTGGCCGGTGGTGCTATGGGCTATTATTTGAATTCCGATAAAGGAAAAAAAATGCGCAAGCGAGTAAATAAAACTATCAAAAATCAAGCGCAGCAGGTATCTGACAAATTGAGCGAAGTGGCAGACAATGCCAAGAATTGGTTTGGGAATTTTGCTGAAACCGCTAAATCGCAGATTGCTAATGTAGCAGCAGATGCTGAAGAAATGACCGATGAAGCACAAAGTAATTTCAAGCGCGGTGCTGATAAAGCGAAAGCAAATATAGAAGCCAAATCAAAGCAAATTGAAAATGCTGTTGAAAATAACAGCAAATAATAAAGTTCTGTCGTCATGCCTGAATCCATGAATTATTCCGAAAAAATATTAGAAAATGCAGGGGAAACGGTCGAGTATGCTCGTCAGTACGCCCATCAACAGATAGCATTTTATAAACTGGAATTAGCGGAAAGACTCGCCAAGTCAAGCTCTGCATTAGTAACAAGTATTACCATTGCTTTTACAGTGATCCTGGCTATGGCGATGCTTTCAGCAGCAGCAGGACTTTACCTTGGAATGATATGGGGATCGTATGTATTCGCATTTCTTTTTATAGCCGGGATGTATTTTTTAGCGGCATTCTTTTTATATGTATTTAGAAAACAGCTGATTACGAACCCTATACTTTCCATTATACTCAAGTCTTTTTGCAATAATATTTGATTATTATGATTATGAAAAAAGAAATCCGAAGTTTGGATGCATTATATTTAGAAAAGCAGAAGTTGCAAATGCAAATGGAAGTGACGCAAGACGCATTATTACAAAGCTTAGATAAATCGGGGCATTTGGTGCGTGATTTTTTATGGTCGCGGGTAGCGATTCCTGCTGCGGTAGTCGGTGCTACGACGAAAGGCGTTCAGCATTTATTTAGTTCTAATGGCAATGGTAAATCGAAGAAACGCCCTGCTCATGCCGAATCTAATGGCAAATCCAGGCATTGGTTGCGAAAAGCGTTGCCAATAGCGCTGGCTGTAGCCGAAGCTTTTATTGATACTTCAGAAGAAGAAAACGATTAAAGAAAATAGCTTTTCTTTATAAAATTTATAAAGTAAAAACAAAGAAACCCTTCCGCCAAAAGACAGAAGGGCTTTTCCATGCATTTATCCTGAATTTTATTAAAGTCCGAAGTTGGAAGTATAATATTATAAATATTCTTTATGCTTCCAACTTCGTACTTCCAACTTCGTACTTTGAATTACACTCTCGGCATTAGTACGATTTTCTTGGAAATCAATTCCTTACCTTGCTGAACAGTCAGGATATAAGTGCCAGGAGTTTTACCACTGAGGTTTAGTTGTTTATTGTAATTTCCATCGAAATTATTCAGTGACTCCGTATAAACCTCTTTGCCAGAAGCATCCATGATACGAACGGTAGTCGGAACTGCTGCTGCCTGGAATTGAACGTTGAACAGTCCAACAGTCGGATTTGGATATAAATTGAAAGCTTCTACTTTCAACTCAGAATTCAACTGCAACTGTGGCAAAGCTTCTTCTTCTTTAGCAACCGGCGCATCTTCTACTGCGATTTCTACTACTTCTTCTACTGGAGTTGTTGGCTCTTCCGTAGTAGTAGGGCAAGATTTGAAAGTTGCATCAATTTCCATATAGCTGCCGTCACGTATAATAGACAGTGTGAAATCCTCACCTGGCTTATGCTTGTCGCGCTCGAAACGCAATTCTTGATGAGAATTGGTTGGCATATCGTCCAATGCGAGAATAACGTCGCCTGGCTGTACCTGGCTCTTCTTGGCAGGCGTATCATCGATAACGCCGGTCACGCGTACACCTTTATTGTCAATGCCTCTATCAGAAGTATAAACCCCGATGAATACATCGCAAGGATCGCGCTGAACACTATAGCTCACAAATTCATTGGAAGCGGAAAGTACAATATTAGTATTGATTTGCACACCGTCGCGAATATACACTACCTGTACATTGTCGCCAACTTTATGCGTTGCCAATGCGCCAGCAATAGAAGAAGTCTCACCTACTACTTTGCCATCTACGATTGTGATAACATCGCCGCTGCGAAGGCCAGCCGCTTGAGCACCTTTGCCAGAAGTAACACTGCTCACAGTAATGCCTTCATTTGTCGTTTCATCTACATAGATACCAAGGATAGGGCGTTGTTCTCTAGCCACTTTCACCAAACCTTCGCGGCGTACGTCACGCATTTCTTGCATCCGAACGCGCGTTTCTTCAATTCTGGCTTGTACTTCTTCCATGCGCTTCTCGGTAGCAGCCATTCTTTCTTCTTTAGCAATGCGAGCTTGCTCCATTTCTTCTTCACTACACTCATTGAAACGAGCATTGATTTGCATTTCTTGGCCGTCGCGCAAGATAGTTAATGTAAATTCCTCGCCCGGCTTATGCTTGTCGCGCTCTGTAATTACTTCAGAGTGTGTTTTAACCTCTTTGCCGTTCAAAGCTAAAATAATGTCGCCAGCCTTGATGCCATACTTTTGAGCAGGCGTGTTCTCGATCGTGTAATCTACACGACGACCGCGCTCAGGTGCTTCTGAGGAACCAATGCCGATAAATACATCGCATGGATTGCGGTGATTGGCAACGTTTTCAAAATTATAATTGAAATCGTAGTTGTAGTTAAATTTGTTTGCCTTAACTTCTTCGTACGCTTTCAATTCCTCTTCGCTGCATTCTTTGAAACGAGCATTGACCTGCATTTCCTTGCCATCGCGCATAATGGTCAGTGTGAACGCTTCGCCCGGCTTGTGCTTGTCACGCTCAAATTCCAGTTGTGACTGCGATTTGACTGCCACGTTGTCCAGAGAAAGGATAATGTCTCCTTCTTGCACACCATATTTTTCGGCAGGTGTATCATCTACGGTGTAATCCACATGCAAGCCTTCGCCGTTGCGGGTAGAAGTGCCCACGCCGATGAATACTTTGCATGGATTGCGGCTTACATTGACAATACGAGTTACATCAGCAACCTTTGGTGCTACACCAATAACTTTTGGCGTTGCTCCATTCTGGTCGTGCCACATCACGTGTACTTTTTCCACATCACCTTTGACTCCGGTTTTTTCAGAAGCAGCGCTGCGAACAAAGATGAGGGTTTCCCCATTTTTTTCGTCCACTTCTACGGCTTCATTGCCAGCTTCCAATAAATGGATTTTTACATCCTTACCGTTTACTTTTTCCAGACCTTTCAGGTGTTGGAAAATACCTTCACCTTCCGTAATCTGTCCTTTTTCAACAGTCGTAGTACCGTCTTCACGGGTGACTTTCTTTATAACGGCAATTTTGCCGGAGCTTTTTTCCTGAGCAGATAGCGCTAGTGTACAGGCAAGTACCAAAAGGGCTACCAAACCCAGCTTTTGTAGGGTAAAATTCTTCATAAGCAAAACTTTTAATTGATGAACTACGAACAAGAGACAAAATCTTAACAAAACCGTTGCATTTGTTAAAACTAAATTTTGTGAATGAATTGAAATTCGAGTTGCCTTTTTAAATAAAGCCTTATCTTGCAAGTGTTTAGCTTCGTAATTTTTATTTATAAAACCTTCTAAACCAAGTTAAAATGGAACCCCATATGGACGAAAAAAGCTATATCGGCAATATCTGCTAATTCGAGATTAAAAGTATATAATAACCCGACCACATCTCTTTCCAAAATTCCTTGTTCAGTAATTCCTGCTTCTCGCATATTTCAAGGTAGGATTAAATTTTAAACATCTCACACATTAAAGCACCGCAAATGCCGCCACCGTCTAGGGCGAGAATGCGTTTGGTGCCTGGAGCTGTAAATCTTTCGAGCAAAGTCATATTGCTGATGGGTTGGTTTGGGAATTAGGATTTATAAAATTGCATCTAAGTTATTCATTTTGAATAGATAAGAAAATATAAATGCTTGGAAATATATAAATAATTATTCTGGATTTTTTTTGGAATTTTATTTTGAAAAACGCTGCCTTGTCAATGACAAATGCTGATTATTTTTTCATAAAATGCAGTAATCCGACTAAAAAATAAGTTAACTGTTAAAAATTTCCCTTTTCCCTGTATAAAAACTATTTTTGTGCCGATTTTTTCACTAAAAACAAAATTAATGATGGGAAAAAAGCTGACTATCTTTATGCTAGTATTTGCATTAATAGGACTTGTGAATGCTGCTTTTGCGCAAGACGCGCCTTCGGCTGCTTCTTTGTATAACGATGGACTTGAAAAGTTGAAAGCCAAGCAATACGGAGCAGCGCTACCTTTGCTGGAAAAAGCGATTGCTGCTGCTGATTCTACATCGGAAACAGATGCAAAGGTGATCAAACTGGCCCAACAGAATGGCGCGATTGCTACTTATTACGTGGGCAATGATTTGCGCAAAGTAAATAAATTTGACGAAGCGCTCAAGGTTTATAATCAAGGCATCGAGTACAATCCTAATTTCTACGCCAATTATATCGGACGTGCTCAAGCTTTGGAGGGCAAAGGGCAAGATGCAGAAGCGGTGAAGGCGTATCTGAAAGCCGGATCGATTTCGGAGCAAGAAAACAAAGCGGATCGCGCTGCGGATATGTTCAAAAAAGCTGAAAACCTGGCGGCTGTGGCTTGGGGCAAGAAACAATGGGATACAGCTATCGCTTGTGCAGAGGCTTTTTTGGCAGAAAAAGAAACCGCGGATGCGCATTATTATTTATCGCAATCGCTTTTGGCGAAAAAAGAATTGGAAAAAGCATTGGAACATGCAAAGAAGTCAACAGAATTGGCGCAGGGTGAAGATAAGGATAAAGCCTACTTTGGTTTAGGCGAAGTGCATGAAGCTTTGGGTCAAAAAGATGCAGCTATCGCCGCTTATAAAATGGTAACAGGAGCTAAATATGGCGAACGCGCTAAATATGAAGTGAAACAACTCGAAGGCGGAGAATAAAATATTCTTTATTATACTAATATTATAAAATGGTTTGTCGAATGTAATAATTGACAAGCCATTTTTATTTTATTGGGTGATTTCTTATCACGAGCAGTCAAATTTTATTTATTTTTCTGCATAAATATTATAACCTTTTGCTTGGAATTTGGCTGCCGATGAGGCTACAGGTGCACTACCAAATACATCATAAACATCAAGGATTTGAATATTTCGGAAACCAACACTTTGTAAAATTTCTACATATTCAGTTTCCAGTAAACCACCAGCCACACAAGTCGTCCAAAGATGTACACGATCTTTAGCAGCCTCTGAAACTGGGTGCTTGAGCAATACGTCAGCAATTTGAAGCCGACCGCCAGGCCTGAGAATGCGAAAAATTTCTTGAAAAACCTTCGACTTATTAGGGCAGAGATTGATAACTCCATTACTAATCACAACATCCGTTGTTTCATTATCAAAAGGCAATTGCTCTGCAAAAGCTTGAGTAAATCGAGCATTAGAAACGCGCATTTCATAAGCATTCCAGCGAGCCTTTTCGATCATTTCCAAAGTCATATCAATGCCCGTAACGATTCCTTCTATCCCTACCATAGTGCTAGCAATAAGTGCATCCAAGCCGGCGCCACAGCCAATATCCACAACGGATTTACCCGATTCGATCCATCCTAATTTAAATGGATTTCCTACTCCAGCAAAAGATTCGATAGCTGATTCTGGAATGTTTTCTATTATATCCCAGGTGTAACCGAGTGTTTTAACCAACGGCCCCGATAAGAAATGAAACCCTTTTTGAGGATTCTTGGCAACTTCACAATATTCTTGACGGATTGCTTTACGCAATTCATGTACGTTTAATTTTTGTATTGTTTCCATAATAACAGTCTTTTTGGGTTGGGTTAAAAATATGATATTGAATGTAATGTTTTCATTTGGCTTTAAGGAGTGGGATGAGCATAGTGCCCATCCCAAGCGGAATTAATTTAATTAAGCCAATTTTACAGCTACTTTTACAGGGTTCGTAATGGTACCGAAAACAGGTGAATAATTCTGTCCCAATTCGATAAGCTGTTGCTTTTGTTCTTGTGTGAGATCACCTTTGATATCAAAAGTTACTTGAATATTCTGGTAACCGCGAGGTACATCAGGATCAATGCCTAAGAATCCACGCAAATCAATGTAACCTTCATAAGTCGAGGTAATACTCTCTACATGAATGCCTCGTGCCGCGGCATGGTACACCAGCGAAGTAGTAATGCAACCCGCCAGCGCGTGTAGTACATATTCCACAGGATTGGCGCCATTATTGGCTCCCAGCAATACATCCGGTTCGTCGTTGTCCAGTACAAAAGGCTTGTCACGAGTAGTGTCCTCCTGTCCAGCGCCATAGAAATCCTTGATGGTGGAACGGTTGTGTCCGCAGTCAATCCATTCATTTACTGCTCGGAATCTGAAATCTTTGAGCGAGGGATTTGCCTTGACTGCTTGGATGGTGTCATACAAGCGTTTGACATTCACGCCATTTACAGTTCTGACTTTTTTCAATGTTGCTTCCATTGGTTTTAAAAATTTTAATGTGAATTAATTAATTTGTTATATCCACATGATGCCAATTGCCGTGCCAGAAATATAAGTGATTGAAAATCAAAATAATAGAAAGTGTGTCAAATTTTAAATACTCACGAAATTTCGTAAATTGGCGAGATCTCGTTACTGAATCTCGTCATTTTTCGTAATGCCTAATGCTTTGATCTTGGAATTGAGCGTAGTGGCAGGAATATCGAGCAAGGCAGCAGCTCCTTGTGCTCCAGATACTTTCCAATTGGCGAGTTGCAATGCACGGAGGATGTTTTGCCGCTCCAATATTCGGAGCTCTTCGACCGTATATATTTTTGGAACAATAGATGATAATTTTTCTATATTTGATTGATTAGAGTTGAATAATGGCGGGAGCTCCAGCTTGCCGTCTTTCGACATAATAAGCGCTCTTTCAATAATATTTTGCAACTCACGTATATTACCTGGCCAAGGATAAGACAATAGTTGATGCTGAATAATATCATCCAAGTGGACAACTTTTTTATTTAATTTTCGCGCATGCTTGGCAATAAAAGCTTCTGCAATTTCAATAATATCTTTCCCACGCTCACGCAAAGGTGGCAGATGAATTGGAAAAACGTTCAGGCGATAGTACAAATCTTCTCGAAAATTGCCTTTGCGTACTTCTTCCGACAGGTCGCGATTAGTTGCTGCTATAATGCGCACATCTACTTTGATGGTTTTAGAACTACCGATAGGCTGTACTTCACCTTCTTGCAATACACGTAATAATTTGGACTGCAATGATAAAGGCATTTCGCCAATTTCATCCAAGAATAAAGTCGCTTGATCCGCTAATACAAATCGCCCTTCTCGTGAAGTAAGCGCGCCAGTAAATGCACCTTTTATGTGTCCAAAAAGCTCACTTTCAATTAGTTCTGGGGGTAAAGCTGCACAATTAACGGTTATCATCGTTTTATCCTTGCGCCCGCTGGATTCATGAATGGCGCGCGCGAGCAACTCTTTACCTGTGCCGGTTTCGCCTGTGATGAGTACGGTCGTATCAGTAGGAGCAACCTGGCGTATCAATTCGCAGACTTTTTGAATGCCTGGACTATTGCCTACCATAGCACCAGGATTTTGGAGTACCCTTATTTCCTCTCGCAATAAAGCTGTCTCAGACTGTAATTTTTCAACTTGTTGCTCAGCTGTCAATCGATCTTGCACATTTGCAATGAAAAAAACGTAAAAAGTTTCGCCATGCACAACAAATTTGGACAAGGACGCTTCCGCATGAAAGTATTCACCAGACTTTTTCAAACATTCTACATAACCAGGAATCCAAAGTGCAGTAAGGTTTTCGACATTTTCATTTAAAAATGGAATAATTTCCAATAATTTTTTAAAACCTTTAACGCTAAGTAAATTCTTTACAGATGTACCAATCAGATTATCAGTGTTTTTTACACCAAAAAGCTTGACTGCGGCCGGATTTACTTGTGTAATATTTAATTTTTCATCCATTTCAAAAATGCCATTCATTGCGCCATTGACCAAGCGACTGAGTTTCGCTTCATTCTCGATCAAACGCCGTTCATATTGCAAGCGGCGCAATTCAGCTTCAGCGCGGGAAGCAAACAATTTAAAAATCGCAAAAAACTCAGGCAATTCCGGCACGGGCTTATTATCTAAAGCCGCAAGATGCCCCAATACTTCGCCTTTTTCATCCTTTAAGGCCAGCCCAACATAACTTACTGCACCCAGCGGCGGCAGGTCTGGGTCATTCGGGAACAACTCGATTACGCGCTCGGGCACATGAAAAATATCATTGGACGCAATAACTGGTTCGCATGGCGTGCCAATTACACAATAATCATATTTTGGAACAAAATCATCTTTGAGCCAAAAAGCGAGCGAGTGCAAATAGTTTTCTTTTGCATCGTATTCCGTAACCCAAACCCCATGTAAATCAAGCGTTTCCGCCAGGTTTTTAACCAACATTTGAAAAAATTCCTTACCCGTGAAGGTAGAAGTACCTTCCACGATTTTTTTCAAAGCAAGCAGGCTCAAGGCAGCATTTTGATTGGGCATAAGGCTATTTTCATTGTAAGGACTCACTAAACATTAACATTGGCTAAGGTTTTCAAAACCAAGATACAAAACTGATTTATTCTAAACAATCTTTACAAAAGTTAGGATTAGAAATGAAAGAGTATATCAAGAAATCTTGATGCGCCGCCGATCTCTTTTAATTTTATAATAAATATTTTCTCTTGCCCCTAAACTTAATGCTAATTCATTTCTCTTTTCCGTATTAAAATCAAGTATCATAGGTCGCCCTGCATGGGTACGAATAAGCATATCAAATAATAAAGGCAAAGCGCCAACTTCAGCGCCAGTAGGCGATTCCAGCGGCACAAGACTCAAAACTTTATGATGACTATAAATAAAAAAATTGGCTGCGAGTAATGTCCCATCCTGACTTTCGATGCCGGAAGCAAAGCCCCAGCCCCGATGTAAAATATTATACATGATGCGTTGTAAGGCGTGAAAATTATGCGTCAAATGCTGGCGATCCTTGGCATATTTTTGATAAAAAGCAGCGACCTTCTCGGGTTTTAAATTGGAAGTTGCAACTAATTGATTTTCAGATGCAATGGCGAGTTTTTCCAGGATATTTTCTGAATAAACTTCTCGTAATTTTTCATAAGATTCAGAAAGCAGCATTTGATGATTATATAATTCTATTACATTAAAATCATGATTTTGCGGCAGATTAATTTGTTCATTTACTACAATTTCAATATTCCGATATTCTTCTGGAATCGCATTTAAAAAACTTTCTATACGTTTTGCGGAAAGCGCATTGATCGAGTACAAGCCCAATTCCCGCATCAATGGCGGCTGATGTAATTCTTTACCTCCGAAAAAACCTTTGCGCCACACCAAGGGAAATACCGATTCATAATCACCCTCTACCAAGCCATCCCAATCCTTCGCCACATGATCGAGAAACCATTTATAACCAAACACATTGCCATTATTCGCATAGTGTACACAGCTGTTCCACTTGACTTTATCAATTTCTTCGTTTTTTATCAGTTTGATTTCCATAGTATAAACACATAGGCACATAGGCTATAATGTTTTAATTTCTATGTGCCTATGTGTTAAAAAAAATAGTTAGAATAGGAATTTCAACATTGCACCGCCATAAAAGTTGCGTGGTAGCCCAGGATAATAATAGCGAAATGCCGGCCCCAGCGCATTAATCTGCAACATAGAAGCATATTTTTCATCCAAAATATTATTAATGCCAGTGTAAATATTAAAATTCCATTTAGTTCCGAGATTTTTGTGCCAACCAATTTTACTATTCAATAATTTATACGCATTACTGTATAAAGAATTGGCATCATTTAACGGAATTATATCTGTAAACTGGAATGTAATATTGCTATATAAACCTGTCCGAGACTCATTAAAATCAAGCCCCGCGCTTGCGATATGTGGCGATGTGCCTGTCAATTTATTACCAGAATAATCATTATCCCCATCTATAAAATCTTTAAAATTATAATCCGCAAAAGTATAGCCGACAAAAGTTTGTAATATTTTATTATTGAAAATATCATAATGTAAATAAGCTTCGATTCCATTATGCACCGTTTTGCCAGCATTTACACCAACAAATTGACCAATATCGGTGCGCCTTGCCACGAGCAAATCTTTAATTTGCATGGTATAAAATGTAATTTCATAACTCAATTTATTGAAAACATGATGCCCTCGGCTACCAATTTCAAAATTCCAACCCTGCTCGGGCTGAATATCAGTATTGATCGCACCGCTCGGCGTAAGCGTTTCCTCTAGCGTTGGCGGCGAAAAACCGTGACTTACAGTACCGTACACATTAATATTATCTTTTGGACGATATACTAACCCAATTCTAGGCGACAGAATGGTTTTAAAATTATATTCACCTGATAAATCATTACCATCCTTTAAAAAACGATCTTCTAAATTATAATTGGTTTGATTGATATTTACACCGGCATTTAATGTCCAGGAGTCCAGTCTCCACTCGGCTTCCGCAAAAACATTATAATAAAAACGCTGTTCTTTATTATCTTGCAATAAAGTATCTTTAGTCGCATCGCTTCGGATTTGATAATTTTGCCAATCATAATGTTCAGAAAAAACTTCACCGCCGAGGCTATAGGTAATCGCATTTATAGGATTATTATAATCCAGCCTTGTACGAGCGCCAAAAGCCAGACTATTTTCATCTAAAATGCCGAAAGGACGCGGCTCGTAGGCATTGCGCCAGGTTGTAAATAAACTCGTCGTATTTTTTATTTTATTAAATGATTGCTGATGTGATAACCCTGCTAAAATTTTATCATATTCTTCAAAACCATTAATATTTTTCCAGATAAATGCTGCCCGTTCGGGATTATTTTCAAAATCATTCTTGTTTAAAGAGCTGGGAATGAATCCTTTGACGTGTGTGTAATTTGCTAGTAAGGTTGTAATACCATTTTTAATGATATTTAGTTTGCTTAGCGCCGTGAAGCCCTCTCTATCATATTCATTATTATCGCGCCAGCCGTTGCTATGGGTTTTATTATAATTTAAATCCAGCCGCGCTTTATTATTATTTAAATTCAAAGTTGTTACATTCCGTACTAAACCAAACGAGCCCATTTGAAACTGGGTCGATGCAGAAGATGGCAGGTTCGCTTCATAATTCAAGCTTTTCAGATGAATCAATCCGCCCAAACCCGCGCCATACACACTCGCCGTCGGGCCTTTATATATTTCAACTTCTGATAATAAACTCAGGTCAATATCTTCCAGTGAAGTTTCGCCGACGCCATTGGTGACAGGGATTTCGTCTAAATAAGTCCTGATTTTAGCGGTGCTAAATAAAGAGCGACTCCCGATGCCGCGAATGCTGATGCGATTGGTGCTGAGCGTGCCGTTTTGCATATACACGCCCGGAATGCGATTCAATGCTGGCGCAATCATCAGATTATCATCGCGTTGCAAATCTTCTGGATACATTTTCATTACTGGGGCAGGGGTGTTGAGGGTGACAGGGATGCGAGGGGCGGAAATAACATAAGGATGATCTATAATAATACCAGGTTCAAGAGTTATTATAAGAAATTGGTTTGTATTTACTTTAGCTAAATTGATTTTTTTTGTTGCATAGCCAACAAGAGAGATTTGAAGCTCTTTTTCATTATTTATAATAATGGAAAAATTACCAGTTGAGTCAGTTTCCACTCCACGATTAGTATTAACAACCCATACAGTTGCCAACCAAACAGGGCTTTCTGTCTCTGCATCTATCACTTTTCCTTTTAATACCTGCTGCACTGCCGCGCCCGTCCACATCAACAAGAGCAATAAAATCAAGCTACAAGTCATTTCCGATTTCCGATTTCTCCGTAGGAGTCCTTCGAGACCGATTTCCGATTTCTCTTTCATTCAACTCTTATTTTTGTAAGGATGTTACCGATGTAAAACGATTGAAAGACCATAGACGTTAGACAATAGACGATAGATTTTTTTTGTGCGACGTCTGAAGTCTATCGTTTAATATCTAAAGTCTAATAAAATGAGTACATTACAATTTAAAACCAATATCAACTGCAACAACTGCGTACGCACGGTAACCGGCTTTCTTAATGAAGTGAAAGGTATTGAAAAATGGGAAGTGGATATTAATAATCCTGATAAAATTTTAACGGTGGAAGGCAAGGATATGACCTTGGAGGCAGTGATAGATGCCGTGGAAGAAGCCGGATTTGATATTCAAGTGATAAATGTATAAAATTACAAATTTTCTTAATGTTATAACCAAATCAATTCATAAAGATTTTTTGCTTGTAATTGACTTATTGTCAAGGGTTTACGATTTAATTTTTTTCTCTATTAAACCATCGATACTCCACGCGCCCGGGCCTGTAAAAATGAATAATAATCCAAAGAGCACAAACATAAATGGATGCTGATCTTCATACCAAAACCTGCCGTTACCTACAAAGAATGTAACATAAGATAAAGTACCTATTGTAATAAGCGCTCCAAGTCGCGTGCAGAAACCAACCAAAAGCAATAGACCTGCAATGAATTCTGAAGACTTACCAAAATACACCAGCAGTGCGGCATTCGGCCCTGCGAACGTATCCCAGGTCGTGTATTCGCTCATTAATTTTGGATTAAATACTTCCTGACCATGATAAAGAATAAGCGCACCTACGATAATTCTGATAATTGCAATGCCTTTATCAAGATTGATAGAAGCCGTTGAAAAAAAGAATTTTTTAAGCATAATTTTACTTATTCTTAAAATAAATGATATAAATCGGAGCAAAACTTATAAAAGCTGTAATTATAATTTATAAATGATAATTCGGACCTAATTCTTTTTTCGCTCATCATAAAATTGATCAATTATTCCGGTTACTTCTTCCGGTGTGTCCACAATCGGCAGTAAATCAAGGTCTTGTGGATTGATATTATGCTCGCTTTCCAGCATAATGGTTTGAATCCAATCTCTTAAACCGGACCAATATGCCTTACCAACCAATATCACCGGGACTCTAGAGATTTTACCCGTTTGAATAAGTGTAATGACTTCAAACAATTCGTCCATTGTGCCGAAACCGCCGGGCAATGCAACAAAAGCTTGCGCGTATTTTACAAACATTACTTTTCTTACAAAGAAGTACCTGAAATTCAGGTTTTTATCAGAATCAATAAATTGATTATTATTTTGTTCAAAAGGTAAATTAATATTTAATCCTACCGATTTGCCGCCTGCCAGGGTTGCCCCTTTATTACCTGCCTCCATGATGCCGGGGCCGCCGCCAGTAATGACGCCATAGCCTGCTTCGGTTAGTTTTTGAGCCACATCTACTGCCAGTTGATAATAAGGATGATCGGGCTTGGTGCGCGCCGAACCAAAGATAGATACACAGGGGCCTATTTGATTCAACGTTTCAAAACCTTCAACAAATTCGGACAACACCTTGAACATTGTCCAGGAATTTTCACCTTCAATATTCCGTCCCCACTGTTTCATTTGATGGTGTTGTTGAATGGGTTTTCCATTTTCATTACTCATAAGTTATTTTTTTATGATATGATAGTCCATCGAATTTATTTTGGTGCAAAAAGCCCATCCGCTAAGCAGCAGACAGGCTTTGTTGATTTTAATTCTATGCGAAAAATACTTAATTACTTTTATAATTGGCAAATTCTTGCTCAATAAAACGATGCAGGTCATCAAGATTACCAAATTGCTCAAAAACGTCGCGCAGTTTCTGTTGGGATGCAACGCTTGTAGGCAATACGTAGCTTTTTACATCATTTGCATTTATTTCATTACCACTCAATATAATTAAACGTTCCACCACGTTGCGAAGCTCGCGGATATTGCCTGTCCAATTTACTTGTTGCAGCAATAATAACGCTTCGCTGGTGATATTTTTGATCGCCACACCATATTCATTACAAATTTGCAGGATAAAATGTTCGATTAGAAGTGGAATGTCCTCTCTGCGATCATTGAGCGACGGCACTTGTAAAATAATAACCGCCAGGCGATGGTACAAATCTTCGCGGAAGCGCCCAGCCTCTATTTCCTTGCGCAAATCCTTGTTGGTAGCAGCCACCACCCGCACGTCCACGCTGATATCCTTGTCGCCGCCCACGCGGGTGATGCGATTTTCCTGTAATGCCCGAAGCACTTTGGCTTGCGCCGAAAGACTCATATCCCCGATTTCATCTAAAAAAAGCGTGCCGCCGTGTGCTTGTTCAAATTTGCCAATGCGTTGCTTGATCGCCGAAGTAAAAGCGCCTTTTTCATGTCCAAATAGCTCACTTTCAATCAGTTCTGAAGGAATGGCTGCACAGTTAACCTCGACAATCGGAGCGTTAGCACGATGGCTTTGCTCGTGCAACCAGCGAGCGACCAGTTCTTTACCAGAACCATTTTGACCTAGAATCAGTACCCGCGCATCCGTGGGCGCTACGCGTTCGATGGTTTCCTTGATCTTGATAATACCTTCTGATTCACCAATAATTTCTTGCACTTTCGATTTGGCAATACGTTGCTTCAAGACTTTAGCCTCACTCACTAAGCTCGATTTGTCCATCGCGTTCCGAATGGTAATCAACAAGCGATTCAAATCGGGCGGCTTGGCAATAAAATCGAACGCTCCTTTTTTCACTGCTTCTACCGCAGTGTCAATCGTACCATGCCCGGAGATCATAATCACCGGCGTATCCGGGGCGAGTTCTTGCAATTTTTCGAGGGTCTCCATGCCATCCATTTTCGGCATTTTGATGTCGAGCAAGATCGCATCATATTGCGTTTTTTTTACTTTGGCGAGACAATCCAATCCGTCAGCTGCTTCGTCCACTTCATATTTTTCAAATTGCAAAATCTCCTTCAAAGTGCGGCGGATACTGCCTTCGTCGTCGGTAATAAGCACTTTAGCCATGCAGGGGAATTCTAATTTGTTATATTAATATTACATGGTATTACGATTAGAAAAAAGAAAGGTTTCAAGAATGGGAAATAAAAAAGGGCAACGCGATTGCACTGCCCTTTGCTCATCCTAATCCTGTTAACAATGAATTATACTTTTGTTACTTGCTGATAATGAAGTACATCCTCCAGACTGCCAGCATTATAAGCCTGTGGAACGCCACAATTGCGTAGAAATGCTTCTGCTTGCCCACTCCGATTTCCTGAACGGCAATATAAAATCACAGGTTGCTGCATTTGGCGAATCCTGTCAATATTGGCAGGAATGCTTCCCAAAGGAATATTAATCGCACCCTCGGCGTGGCCCATCGAAAACTCAAAAGGTTCGCGCACATCAATCAAGGTCAATCCTTTTTCTTGAAATAATTTTGCTAAATTCATAATTCGTGTTCAATTTTTGCTACAAAGAAAAGGAGGATTGTAAAGAAAGTAAGTGATGGAGGTCACAGTGGGCTATGAGAATATAAATCTTCACTCATTTTTCCTATTTTAGCCGCTAACTTTAAAACCTGAAACCTAAAACCTTCAACCTTATCATCATGCGACTTTACTTTATCATCATTTTGTGTACTTTTTCTACTATCGTTTTCAGCCAAAAGGCAATCAATACCTCAACGCTAACCATTGAGCAAATTATGAAAGGCGACGATTTCGTTGGCTATTCGCCGGCAGGCATTAGTTGGTCGGAGGACAGCAAAACGATTTATTTTTCCTGGAATCCGGAGATGGACACCTTGCGCAGTTTATATAAAGTAAATATTGATGGTGGAAAACCAGTAAAAGTAAGCATAGAAGAGCAAAAAATGCTGCCCTCTGGCGGCATTTATAATAAAGATGGCAGCCGGAAATTATTTACTAAGAATGGTGATATTTTTATAATGAATACATCAAGCGGCGAGATTACACAAATTACAAATACCGTCGATCCTGAGTTTGGCGCTCAATTTTCTGGCGACGAAACTAAAATTATTTATAATTCTGGGGGCAATTTATTTACTATTTCTGAAAATGGTATCATAACTCAATTAACGAATTTCAGACGCGGCAATAAACGCGACGAACCCAGAAAGACTGCGAATGAGCAATTTCTGGAAGCGCAGCAAATGGAATTGTTTGATATTCTCCGCGAACGCAAAGCAGAACGGGAATTGCAACAAGCTCGTAACAAGGAATTACAACCCAAGCGCCCTTATGAATATTATTATGGTGATAAAAATATGTCGAGCATACAAGCCAGCCCGGATTTGAAATTTATTACATTCCGTTTAACAAAAAACGCTCCAGATAAGCCTACGGATGTGCCGAATTATGTTTCTGAATCTGGGTTTACGCAGGATTTGCGGGCTCGCCCGAAAGTTGGTTCTCCACAGGATACGTATGAATTTGGTATTTATGATATAGAAAAAGATACAGTGTATTTGGTTGATACTAAGCAAATTCCAGCTATTTATAATAAACCCGCGTTTTTAAAAGATTATCATAAAGGCAGTGAACCGTATAAAGATCAATACGAAAAGCCGCGCGAAGTCAGCTTTTTCGGCCCGATTTTTTCAGAAGATAGTAAAGCGGTTGTAAATATTACATCACAAGATAATAAAGATCGCTGGATTATGCTATTGGATTTGCCGACGGGCAAATTAAAATTATTAGATCATCAGCACGATGACGCCTGGATTGGTGGGCCTGGCGTGGGTTGGTTTGGTGGTAATAATTTGGGTTGGTTGTCGGATAATAAAACTTTATATTTTCAATCAGAAAAGACGGGTTATTCACATCTTTATTTAGTAGATGTAATATCTGGTGAACAGAAAGCGCTAACAAATGGTAAATTTGAAATTCGATCCGCAGATTTATCGCATGATAAGCAATATTTTTACATTACTGCTAATGCAGAAGGCCCGCACGAGCAGCATTTTTATAAATTATCTGTAAATGGTGGCAAGCTTGAGAAAATCACTCAAATTATTGGGAATAATGAAGTTACACTTTCGCCAAATGAGCAATATTTAGCTGTTCGTTATTCTTATAGTAATAAACCCTGGGAATTATATGTAATGGAAAACCGGACCGGCGCACAAATGAAGCAAATTACACAATCAACGACTGCTGAATTTAATAAATACAAATGGCGCGACCCAGAGATCGTGTGGTTCAAAGCCAGCGATGGGGTAGAGGTGCCTGCCAGAATTTATCGTCCGGCAAAGCCCAAAAAGGGCGGCCCTGCGGTCATTTTTGTGCATGGGGCGGGCTATTTGCAAAATGTGCATAAATGGTGGAGCAGTTATTCCAGAGAATATATGTTCCATAATTTATTGGCAGACAATGGTTATACGGTACTTGATATTGATTATCGTGCGAGCGATGGCTACGGAAGAGACTGGCGCACAGCGATTTATCGCTACATGGGCGGCAGGGATTTGCAAGATCAAGTGGACGGCGCTAAATTTTTAGTAAATAATTATAATATTGGTAAAGATAAAATTGGAATTTATGGTGGTTCTTATGGCGGCTTTATTACATTGATGGCGCTGTTCAATAGCCCTGGTACTTTCAAAAGCGGCGCTGGCCTGCGTTCGGTGACGGATTGGGCACATTATAATCATGGTTATACTAATAATATTTTGAATTCGCCGCAGGAAGACAGCATTGCGTATCACCGAAGTTCACCGATTAATTTTGCTGAAGGTTTAAAAGATAATTTATTAATATTACATGGTATGGTGGATGTAAATGTGCATTTTCAGGATGTGGTTCGCTTGTCGCAACGTTTGATAGAATTAAAAAAGGATAACTGGGAATTTGCCGTGTATCCACTTGAGGATCACGGCTTTGTAGAGTCGAGTAGCTGGACGGATGAGTATAAAAGAATCTTTAAATTATTTCAGGAAACACTGAAATAATTTACAAATAAGCATTAGGAAACTTCAAGGGTTTCCTAATGCTTATTATGATTATCGTTTTAAATATTTCAAAATAGCTTCCATCGCTGGATCAATATTATTAAAATAATCACTGGAACGAAGTTCTGCGGCAATATTTGGCGCAATAAAAGGGCGATTATCATTTGAACTGTAACCATGCTGAAAGTATCGACTAGCGTAACTCGCCATTAAACCACTATACGGCAAAATAATAGGATTGTGTTCGCCATAATTATTTGGACTAGACCCAGTTGGTTCACCAATAAACATTGCATTCGTCCAAAGCTCCAATTTACAGGCAAAATCTATTGCTGCTGAAAAGGTTCGACGACCAGTAATAACAAATAGTTTTCCAGACTGATTAATTTTCTCACTTTTAATAATCGTTTTGATGATTGGTAAAGCAAGGAAGCCATTTCCACCTGTGTTATTTCGAATATCAATAACCAATGCTTCAACTGGATTTTCTGTAATTGTTTCCAGCAGTCTTTTGCTAAAAGTTTCAATAGATTCTTCCGCTTTGTTTTCAGCATGGTTGAATTGATTGACAACTTGATTGAATTGGAAATATAATATTTTTTGATTTTCAATGAATTGCATCCAATAATTCTTTTCAGGATATTGCAAATATAAAGGCAGCGGATTTGTAGCATTAGTATTTGCATATACCCAGGCTTTTCTGGAAGGATTGAGCATTTCGCTATGATTTTCAAGTTTCCAAGGGAAAGTTTCCAACATCCCTTGTTCGGTTCTTCCATCAGAATGTTGTACAACGATTGGAATGCGCTGACAATCCTTAGTGCTGCCGTGAATGCAATAAAATTCAGCCGTTTGTAAAATAAGCGGAGCCATCATTTTATTTTGCCACTCATTATCATTACCAATATATTCATAACTTTTTCTAATAAATCTTTAGTGGCGATACCGCCAATGGATATAATTTTTTCCAAGTAAATTGGAATAAGTTGTTGTTGCTGCTTTTACGAAAAGTCCATCCTGAAAAATATCAGGCTCGATAGGTAAACGGTTCAGTTTCCCATTGGAATAAGGAAAAGATTAGTATGACCATCCTTCACCATTGCCACGAGCTTGGTCATTGCCATTGAAATTTCATAATCCGTCATAGTAGGGATGCCTTTATACAAGTTTTCACACGCTTGCTGCCAGGCATCCTGTGTGACATCGTGAAAAAGATTAATATGATATTTTTCAAAAACATAGATTAAATATTGCAAATCATATCGCCAGCCTTCTTCGCGATTAGCAAAGCTTGTTTGGGATCGCCCAATTAAGCGTTTGAAGCGTGGCATATCATGTAAAGTTTTTAGATCATCATCATTTATAATCTCATTCAAATTATTAAAATCATTATCATATGCTTTTTCAAGCCAGTCTAAGGCTTTTTCCGTTTGACCATCCAAGGCATAAGCACAAGCAAGATTGTACATGGCATTGCCTGGAAGAAAATAACTTTTTGAAGCCTTTTCTCCTGCATCAATTGCTATGTCATATTGACGAGATTTTAGTGCGGCAATTGATAGCCTGTGCCAGTACCTTCCATAATAAGGATTTATTTCGGTTATCTTTTGATAAGTAGTGACGGCGGCTTTCCAATTTTGACTTTGGTAATAATCTTCGGCTTGTTGTAACAAAACTGGCTCTTGTGCAGTTATGGCTTGTACCAGCAAAAACAGAGAAAGGGTGATAATTGTACGCATCTTTTTTCTTCAAAATTCTTATAAATGCGACCCAATAACCTAAAAATTCGTCTGAAGAAAAGGTCTTATTTTTGTTCCTAAAACATAGAAGCTATGAATACAAAGTTTATCCTCAACGGTCAAATCCTGGTAGATGTGCAATCAGGAGAATTAAAATCCAGAAACCTGGATCAGGTAATTCGGTTAGAACCATTATTGCTAAACTTGTTGCTATTGTTCGTTCAGCAACCCAGACAAGTGGTTTCCAGAGAACGAATTATTGAAGCTCTGTGGGAAGGCAACGAGAGAGTTGGGAATCCAGCATTGACAAAGGCTATTTCTAAACTGCGGCAGTTATTTATTCAGTATTTTAATACACCTGATTTAATTGATACCCTACCAAAAAAAGGCTATCGTTTTACGGCAGATGTAAAATACGAGGGAGAATGTTTTAAAATCTTTACAAGAAAATAGATTAGCTGGCATCCACCAGAGAACTATCGGACAAATGGCAATTGGCACGCTGATCTTATTTCTCCTATTAATAGCATTGAAGTTTCTATTGGGTACATCCTTTCATTATGTATTGCATGGATTTATGCATTAAATAAAAGCATATTGAGCAAGTTATGATTGGTAATTAACTGCCGGTTATTTTCCAGTATATTGAAAATCAATTACTTACATTCAGTAAAATCGATAAGTCGCTTAATCTGTATAAAGTCTATAAAAATAACTTTATACAAGCCCTTTTGAGGCGTCAATCATAATCATGGTGACCAAGCCATACATTTTTAGCCAGGCTTGTTCTACATCATTAGTAAATGTTGTACCCAGGCTTTTACGTAAAGTTTGGATAAGCGCTGCGCCGACAATAGTGTAATGATGCTCCTGAACGCCGTAATTGGCGTGTCTGCGACCCAGTGATTTCAATGCAGGAAGTAATTTTTCTGTATCATTTAGGCTGCCAACCAAGATTTCAAAAAATTGTGCAAATTTATGTGCCTGATTATCAATATTAGTCAGGAATAATTTTTTTATTATAGGATTCGCTTTAAATAATTCTCGATAAAAAGCTTGTGAAAATTCACTCATCGTTTTGCGAATGAGTTTACAGCTATTTTGAACCAATTCGATTTCTTCGGCCGACATTCCTTCTTGGAGTATAGCATTGTCAATCTGTGTAGTACGTTCATTAATTTTTCCTAATTTAGCGAAGCGCAGGTCAGCGCCATCAAATTTTGCGCCATCTAAAATTGCGCCTTCCAGATTTGCCCAGCGCAAATTCACATTTCTAAAATCCGCCCAGCGGCATTCAGCCTTGGAAAGATTCGCTCCAGTTAAGTTACTTCCTTGAAAATCAGCTTCTACCAGAAAACTATTGGATAGATCGGCATGACTTAAATCCACATTTTGTAATTTTGATTTGCCCAAATTTGCATTTTGTAATTGTGCGTGTACCAGATTACTTTCATTTAGTTTTCCATTATTGAGCCAGCCTTTTTTCCTGAGTTTTTTGGTCGCATCCAAAGCAAAAGCATTGCTTTCGCTGCCAAACTGCTCGATGAGCCGCTGTTCTTCTTCTCTTTTTATAGCATTATTAATACAATATAATAAAACCGCGTCGGCAACAATGCCCAACCAACCGCCATAACTATTGGACAAGACACCCATGTAGCTCCCCGGATGTAATAATTGGATTCCCAATAATAAAATAGATACACCCAAAATGCCAAATAATAAACTAATAATATTGATGCGGTCGAACTCTTTAGGAGACAAAGCTATTTTTACAGATTTAAAAAGATGACCAGGTTTATTTAGTCGGGTGATTTTAGCAAAAATGCACATGGTAAATAGCTTTTTATTTACTAAATATTATATAAATGCTCTTCTGGGCTTTTAAAAAGAGGCTTCTGAAGCGAGGGAAAACTCCAGAAGCCAAGCAAAAACATTACATACATATTCATTTGGTAAATGGAATAAACATGGGAACCTCTCGTTGATAACTTTCGTATTGCGTGCCGAGCGCTTTTTTCAAGTCTTTTTCTTCAAAGAATTTCACTGCTATAAAAATGTAAGCCGTTGTGACCAATGAGAACATGAAGTGCCCGAGCGTCATGGTCGGTGTAGCCCAAAAGGCGATCAGAAAGCCCAGCATAATGGGATGTCGCACAACTTTATATAAATATCTTTTCGTGAATTTTAATTCTGCCTGAGGCTTATTTTTTAAATTATCAAAAACTTGCTTCAAACCGAATAAATGAAAATGATTAACCATAAAAGTAGCGAGTAATACGATGAGCCATCCCAATGCAAAAATACCTTGTACAATGCCGGCAGCTACTGGATTTGCGATCTGCCATATAATAGCACTCATGGATTGCCATTGCCAGTATAATAATAATAATGCAAGGCTTGCCAGTAATACAAAAATGCTGCGTTCCATTGCTGGCCCGACGATCGGTGTCCACCATTTTTTAAAGGCGGGGCGTGCCATTATAGTGTGTTGTATAGCAAAAATGCTTAATAAAATTAAATTCGTTACAAAAGCTTGTAATACGGTAGCGTCTGAGGGTGAGTCAATTGACTTTGGTACCAATACATTCCCGGTAAATCCTATGGCGTATAAAAATGCAAAAAAGAAAACCGCATAGGAAATAACGCCGAAAATAAAAATAAGTGCTTTTTTCATGATAACGGGTTTAAATGATTTTTGTTTGTTGATGATTTTATGATGAAATAGTTTTATTTAGTCGCTGAAACAGCCGTTAGTACAGCGTTTTTTGCTATTATTTCATTACTTTTTAAATAAAGATGTAATGAAAAGGCCGGCTGCTCCACTGGATTTTCTACAATATGATATGCTTCTGTATCATGGATGGATGTAATAGCGTCTTTAAAATAATGATATTTACCAATCATACGATCCATATCAATAGGATCAAATCGCGTTTCCAATAAGATGCCCGATAAAACTTTTAATGCGCCGCCACCGCCAGGATGCCCGTGTTTATTGGTTTTTTGAAAGCCGCCCCATCGAATTATTAATAACTTGATATGCTCATTTTCTAACAAAATTTTGGTTTTTGGGGCATTATCGGACGTTCCGATATAATTTTGCCAATCATTTCCATGATAAGCGTTTAATAATAATTTTAATTCCTGCGCGCTATGTATTCCCGGCGCTTTGAGTACTGATTTTGTAGTATGGATTAAATGGATTAAATCTTTCATTTGGTTTTTATATTTTTAGGTGATTTCGATTCAAAGTTGCAGGGGCGATTTCTATAAAGAAAGCTTAAACGAGTAAGTAAGACCGGCCATCTATTATTCTTCAATTTTATTGAGTAAGCATGATAGAGAGCAGAAAAAACAGTCAAAATCCAATTAATCAGCAAAAAGGCATTTTACGCAGCAAAAAGGATAATTACTCAATTATATAAAGAAAAAGCCTTAAAATCTTTATCTTGCAGTAAGATGAAAAGCAGAATTCTATATATTATATTATGCTTGTTGCTGACCACGATCTCGCTGGCGCAGTATCGCTTTAATAATCCTATCGATATTACATTGGAGGACGGGCTTCCGCATAACTGGGTGTACGATTTTGAAGAGGATCAATACGGCTTTATCTGGATAGGCACTTATGGTGGCTTATGCCGTTATGATGGAACGAACGTGCTTGTATTGAAGAAAAACGAGCAAGACAGTACGGGTTTGCCCGGTGATCGAATTCGGTCATTATTAAGAATCGGCGATACCCTTTGGATTGGCACTTATGATGGCGCTGCTTATATGAATTTAATAACAGGCGCGATTCATGATTTTCCTATTAAAATAAAAGAAGCGGAGCTTACACAAGATAAAAGATTTAGTAAAGCCGTAAGGGGAATGTATAAAGATCGGCAAGGAAATATTTGGATGGCGCCGGCATTCGGTGGATTTTTGAAAGTTGATCCGCGTACACACGCTACCACAAGATACGCATTGGACGTATCAGATCAAATTCCGGAGGTGCATAGCCAAATGGATCAGACGAGTCTTTTAGAAATTACTCAAGATATCAATAAAGACTCTATTTTTTGGGGCATTTCAAATGCGGATCTTGTAAAATTAAATACACAAACAGGCAAAATAGATCGGCTTCGATATCATAATAAAAATAGCGAATTAGAATATAATTTGAATCGCTATCTCTGTATATATCAACATTCGGATGGAAATATTTACCTGGGCGTGCGGAATAGAGGGCTAATTATTTTTAATCCTGTCTCCGGGCAATATTTTGTACCATTTCTGGATGCCCCAGAAGGGTGGCTGCCGGAGCTGAATGCCGTGAATCTTCGCAATATCACGCCAATAAATGAAAAAGAACTTTATTTAACTTTTTCTTCGGGCGTTTATTTATATAATATTGAAGAAAAAAATGTAAAGCCTATAAAAAGAAATATTACTAATTCATTACAAACACAAATGTATGGCATCGACTTTATCGATAGCGGAGGACGTATTTGGGGCGCAGTCGATCATGGCGTTCGAATTATTAATCCTTTGACAAATCAATACGATCATTTCTCGCTCGATCATTTAAATGCATCAGACATTCGGCTATTGCCACGGGATATTATGGAAGATTTTTATCCCGGATATATCACAATCATAGGTCAATATACGGATGGTATTTATCATATAAATCCTGTTATAGGACACTCTTTTAAAACGCCTGTTTCAAAGACTATAGCCCAAGAGTATAAATATTTACATTCCTGGGGATTTGCGCAAATTAATGAAAATGAATTAGTTATAAGCGAAACCCGCCAGCTTCTTTATTATAAAAAAGGAATGAAATATTTGGAATCTTATGCTTTGCAGCCGAATCAAGAATACGAATCTCTTGTAAATATGATATTGGATCATAATAAAAATTTATGGATTGGCTCTTCCAGAGATAATGTATGGAGTCTTAATTTACATCATAAAACAATTGAGAAAAGGTTTACAAACTTAGAAGAAGGAAAATTTGTAAATATTTTTAATGATACAAAAAATAATATTTGGGGTGTAATTGCGCAAGGGCATGCAGTGTTGCCAGCCGGGGCTCAAGAACTCAAGCTTTTTAATGTTACTCAGAATGCAAATGCTACTTTTATTACGGGTGAAAATTTTTGTGAATGCCCGGATGGTGAAATCTGGCAAGCAGGAAATGAGGATGGTTTGGGATTACTTTCCAGTAAATATCCTGAAAAGGGAATTATAAAGAAAATTATATTACAGGACTCCGTAAGAATGTATATAGCATTTAGGGTAGTCTGCGATCGATATAATAATTTATGGGTTTTGGATAATGATTATTTACTCAAAATAAATAAAAAAGATTGGAAAATCACACCTTATAATTTCAAATATGGTATAAATAATAGTGATGGATTATTAAAAGTTTTAAAAAATGGTAATTTATTAGTCGGTACGCGTGGAGGAGTTTATATTATCAATCCTAATGAGTTGATAATCAATACAAAAGCGCCTATGCCTTATGTGTATAATATAAAAACGAATCAAGGCGACAAGCAAATGCTTGCAGCTTATTTACAAAGCATTCCTTTACAATTGCGTCCCAAAGAAAATACAATTACTATTGAATTTGCAGCTATTAATTTTACATTGCCCCAAGCGACTCAATTTAGATACAGACTACTTGGAGCAGATGAAAACTGGAATGACCCAGGTAAAAATCGCGCCATTACTTATTCCAATTTAAAAGGTGGAAATTATACTTTTCAGCTGAAAGCCGCTAATAACGAGGGTATCTGGTCGGATAAAATATATGAATTGCCTATCATAATCGGTACGCCCTGGTATAAAACGACGATATTTTATATCATGATTGGTGCATTGGCCGCGGCTTTGGTTTATGCTATTTATCGATACCGAGTAAATGAAATTCGGAGAAGAAGAAAGATTGCGGACAGATTTTGAAAAACAAATTGCAAATATTGAAATGAATGCCCTGCGAGCGCAGATGAATCCTCATTTTATATTTAATTGTTTAAATTCTATAGATCGATATATTATTACAAATAATACGAAAAAAGCATCGGAATATCTGAATCATTTTGGGCGTTTGATACGATTAATTTTACAAAATTCGCGCAGTAATTATGTCAATCTTAAAGATGAACTGGAGGCGCTGGAATTATATTTAAAATTGGAACAGATGCGCTTTAGGCATTCATTTGATTATGAAATAAATATTCCACCTGATATTAATCCTGAAAATTATGAAATACCGCCTATGCTCATTCAGCCTTATGTTGAAAATGCTATTTGGCACGGATTGAATCATAAAGATGAAAAAGGAAAGGTAAGTATCAGTATATCAATCAATAATGATATAGTAACTTGCGTAATAGAAGACGATGGAATCGGTCGAATGGCCTCAAAGGCAATGATGAAAGCGAAAGAAATAAAACGACAATCAATGGGCATGAATATTACATCCGAAAGGATGGCGATCATTAATAAAATTCATGATACTAATAATAATGTACGGATTATTGACTTGTATGATGAATCAAATAAGCCAAAAGGCACACAGGTTGTGTTGAATATATCTCTTTAAAATTAATTATATGATAAAGGCAATCATTATAGACGATGAAATGGACAGCATAGAAACGCTGCGCTGGAAAATAGAAAATTATTGCCCGGATGTAACTATTATTGAAAGTTTTAAAGAACCTGTAAAAGGGCTGGAATACTTGCAAAACAATGCAATTGACTTACTTTTTTTAGATATTGAAATGCCCAAGCTCAATGGATTTGACATTTTACAAGCGATCAATCCTATTCAATTTGATATTATTTTTACGACCGCTTATGATGATTTTGGTATTCAGGCTGTAAAATTTAGCGCTTTGGATTATTTATTAAAACCTGTGCAAGTAAATGAATTGCAAAAAGCGATTGAAAAATATAAAAATAAGAACAGGGATTCTTCATTCAATCAGCAGCAAATCGAATTATTATTTAAAAATATTAAATTAGAACATGAAGGCAAGCCTGGCTTGATCGCGCTGGCAACCAAGGAAAGCATTGAGTTTGCGCTGCCCGATGAAATCGTTTATTGCGCTTCTGATAGTAATTATACAACGATTTATTTTGCGGATGGCCGCAAAAAGCTGATTGCCCGTACGCTTAAAGAATTTGATATTATGTTATCTGCCTATAATTTTTTCCGGCCGCATCATTCTTATTTAATTAATTTGAATCATTTGAAAGAATATATTCGTACCGATGGCGGTTATTTAGTGATGCGTAATAATGCTAAAATCCCAGTATCTAAAAGCAAGCGCGAGGAATTTTTGAAAATGCTGGGATAAAAAAACGCCAGAAATATTACATCCCGACGCTTCAATATTATATTTGTAATAACCAAATCAATAATCCATTTGGCTGTGACAATTATTAAGCACAGGTACACAGTTAACTGTTAACAGGGAATTGAGTACCGTGCAATAAACACAAAGGTTTTCAAAATTTTAAGATCAAATTAGTTTTGTCTTATTGCTTACTTATTGTTGCTGCTGCATCTGCATTTCCATAAACTGGCGATAGGAATTGGAGATTGGCACATCTTCTTTTTTAACCGTGTAGCCGAATGTTGGCGGGGGTTCTTGTGATTTTGGTCTGACAATTCCATTTTCAATCGTGACCGATACTTCGAGTGTATGTTCGCCGGAACCTTTATACGTGCCTTTTACAGGCGTGCAGTCACTAAAATTGCGCCCTACAGCCAAGCGTACGTGTCCGTCGCTGACCAGGCAATCATTGGTGGGATCAATGCCGAGCCAACCGTAGAAAGGAATATACGCTTCTACCCAAGCGTGGGTAGCGCCTTCGCCGCGCAGTTCATGGTCTTTCGGACAAATGTAGCCACTCACATATCGCGCCGGAATGCCCGCTGTGTGTAGCATGACGAGTAAAATATGCGCAAAATCCTGACAAACACCAGCTTTCAAATTCCAAATTTCATCTATATCTGTTTCCACCGAAGTCACACCTTTGCGGTATTCAAAATGTTCGTTGATGTATTTTGATAATCTTTGAGCAACTACCAACGGCGTTTCTTCACTTGTCGTGCCTATTACTTTAAGAATCTCATCCTTAGCGTTAAAGCGTTCTTGTTTCAAAAAATCCATATAAGGATAAGTCTCGTCGATTGTTCGTAAGTGTTGCCATTGCTCGGCTGCGGGCTGTTGATCTTCAGGAAAAACGACAGGTTGGGTTATAACTTCTACATTAGATTGAATCACCAATTCTTGATGCGATTGCACCAGACTAAAAATGCCAATTTTATTATTATAATAATCGACAAACTCTTCTATCACAGGGCTTTCGGTGATTGTTAATTCCTGATTTTCCACTTTTTGTAAAGCATCCTGAATCGGGAATAACATGATTTGATTGACACCGTCGATGACCGGCGAAGGATAACTATATCTTGTAATATGTTGAATTCTATATGATGGCATGAAATGTTGGTCTGTTAACTGTGATCTGTTATCTGGCTTCCATTCAATAATTTGAACCAAAATAATATTCATTCAAACCATTTGCAATATTAGCCAATTCTCTTTGAATTTGATACAAAAAAGTCAATAACTGCGCTTGATTGAGTGTGTTCATTTCGTTGTAGCGCACCATATTCAGGGCTTTACCGATGATAAAATCTATTTTTTGGAAGCTTTCTTCCGGCGAATCTGACTTTAAACGCTGAAAATAGCGGTTGACTTGTTTGATGCAATAAAATACGGAATGCGGGAAATCGGCATTGAGCAAAGCGTGCTGGGCAACCAATTCAGGCTGGATATTGCCGCGGTTGGTTTTGATGTATAATTGATAGCCACTTAATGAATATAAAACGTAGCGCCAACTGGTCGTTTCGCTCGGAGCAGTCATTTCGTAGCCGGTGAGCAATTTTATCTGCAAAGCGTAAGTCGTTTGGGCTGCTCGCTCCAGGAATTTTCCAATATTCAAAAAATTAAAACCCTCGCCACGCGCCATCATCGTGTCCACTGTGCCATAATAAAGCATCGCTTCGCGGAGCAATATATCGAGCATAGTGACTGGGTCGCCGGAGTCCAGATATTTACATAATTGCGGATCGCGGATGAGATGATAGTAATCATTAAGGCATTGCCACACTTCTTTCGCCATATTATCTTGCACTGCGCGCGCATTTTCTCTGGCTCTGGCAATATTACTAATAACAGATGCATCATTATCGCGATCAAAGATTAGATTTTGTAAAATCGTATTAGTTAAGGTGCTATTCAATTCCTGTCCGTTGCTACTATAGGTACGCAGTAAAAGCTGCCAGTCCAAGTCCTGCATATCATCTTGCGAAGCAATGTAATAAGTACGTAATAATCTTAATAAAGAATTACTACGCTCCATGTATCGCGCCATCCAAAAAACCGATTCCGCTACCCGACTAAGCATATAATATGTGTTATTGTGTTAATGTGTTTTGGTGTTCATGTTCATGTCCGCTCACCCTATCACCCTATCACCCAAGTATCCTTGCTGCCGCCGCCTTGCGAAGAATTCACTACCAGCGAGCCTTCGCGCAACGCTACACGCGTCAAGCCGCCTGGCACAATTTCAATTCCCTCCGGGCCATAAAGTGCAAAAGGACGCAGATCGACTCGTCGCGGCTGCAACTTGCCATTGATATAACAAGGCGCGGAGGACAAACTGATAATCGGTTGCGCAATGAATTGACGCGGGGTTTTGATGATTTGTCGCTTGAATACTTCCATTTCTTCTTCGGTGGCAGCGCTGCCGATCAGCATTCCATAACCGCCGGATTCATTGGTGCGTTTCACGACCATATTTGCCATGTTTTCAAAAACAAGTTTTTGATTATCAGGATTTTCCAAGCGATAAGTCGGTACGTTTTTCAAAATAGGTTCTTCATTTAAATAATAGCGAATCATATCCGGCACATACACATACACCGCTTTATCGTCGGCAATGCCATTGCCCATAGCATTCACAATCGCCACATTTCCTTTGCGATATGCCCAATAAATGCCTGGCACGCCAAGAATACTATCGGGCCGAAACACCAATGGATCCAGGAATTCATCATCCACCCGACGATAAATCACATCCACTTGTTTCAATCCTTTCGTTGTTTTCATGTACACTCGATGATTGTCCACTACGAGGTCACGCCCCTCCACTAATTCAATCCCCATGAGACGCGCCAGCGTTGTATGCTCGAAATAAGCCGAATTAAAAATCCCCGGCGATAGCAGCACCACCGTAGGATTGCTCGATTGCCGATTGGCTAATCCTAATAAATTTTTTAATAATAAATCTGGATATTGCTTGACAGGACGAACGTTGTTTTTAGGTAATAAATCAGGGAAAATACGATACGTAATTGCCCTGTTTTCAAGCATATAAGATACACCCGAAGGTGTACGCAAATTGTCTTCCAGCACATAAAAAGTGCCATCATAATCGCGGATCAAGTCAATACCTGAAATATGGGTATAAATATCAAAAGGCACATCTACGTTTACCATTTCGCGCAGGAAATTAGGGCAAGTGTAAATAAGCGAAGCCGGAATCACGCCATCTTTAATAATAAATTGCTGGTGATATATATCTTTTAGAAAGATGTTTAATGCTTTTAGGCGCTGCTTGATACCCGCTTCTATCAGTTCCCATTCTTTACCTTGAATGATGCGCGGGATCACATCAAAAGGGAAAATCTTTTCGATACCCTCGCCGCTGCTGTACACAGTGAACGTAATACCTTGCGTCATAAAGAGTTTCTTCGATAGCTCATCCTTGTGATTCATCTCTTCGGGCGACAGGTTTTGAAGAGCCGACACAAAATGCTGATAATGCCCTCGCACTTGTTCCTGGTGAAACATTTCGTCCCATAGTCTGGGCGGCAAGTTGTAATGCTGTAATAAATGATTGGTGTTCATATCGGTAGGAAATTTACAAAAGAAAAATTGGAGCTTGCAAGAATTTTCGGAGGATTGTTTGAATGCATTAAATTACAACAATATTCTATTTTGCTATATTGATTTTTTACAGCAAATTTGATGGGGCTAAAGTTTGTAGCGTTAAAATCTTGTTTTAAGCTGAAGCATTGAAGGAAACTTTATTCTGATTTTTAAAACAGGGATGCTTCCAAAAAAAATCAATTTTGTCTTACTAAAATATGGTTAAAGGGTGTTAAAAAAAAGTGACTTACCGCTGGGAATGGCGTCAAAATAAAAGTAAGCACGTGAACATTTTTGTCACATTGTCTTTTTTACGGATAATCGATAGGTCGTTTCAATTACCAAAACCTATAATAATATGAAAACCAGATTTCATTTAAAATCATTGTATATTCTACTGGCATTGTCCTTGTTTATAGCACAAGCCTGCAATACAAGTAAAACGGTCAAAGGTGGCGCCATTGGGGCTGCTGCCGGCGGCGCAATTGGTGGTGTGATCGGTAGCAAAAAAGGGAATACCGCGGCCGGTGTGATCATCGGTGCAGCTATTGGCGGTGCTGCGGGCGCGTTGATTGGTCGTTACATGGATAAGCAAGCGAAGGAAATCGAACAGGAAGTGGAAGGTGTAGAAGTAGAACGCGTGGGCGAAGGCATTTTGCTGACTTTTGATTCGGGTTTGTTGTTTGGATTTGATTCTTATGAACTGAATTCTACTACACGTGCCAATCTCAATGATCTTGCCGAGATTTTGAAAAAGTACGAAGATACAGAAATCATGGTGGATGGACATACGGACGCTAAAGGGACGGATGAGTACAATATGAAATTGTCGAAAAACCGTGCCAATGCTGTATCGAATTATTTGACGCAGAAAGGCGTAGCGAAGAGTCGATTTAAAGTAAATGGCTATGGCGAAAGTCGCCCGGTAGCTGATAATGAAAGTGATGCAGGCCGCCAACAAAATCGCCGTGTAGAAGTCGCCCTATATGCGAATGAAGAACTTAAAAAAGACGCCGAAAAAGGCGATGTAAAAATGAAATAATCCTAAGCAATTGAGTTGTGCCGCATCTGCGAGATGTGGCACAATTCTACCCTTTCTATATCTCTTTTTTGGCTCCTTTCTTGTGCAATTGATTCAATTCCATCATCGCGGCTGAGCCATACCAAGGATGTAACTCCATCACCAATCTACCTGCCTGAATAGCGGGATCGGTTTCTGTTAAAGCTTTTGCTTCTTCCACCGTGCGCACATCAAAAATGTAAATCCCACGAATATCGCCATCATCGAGGAAAGGCCCGGCCAAGATGAGCTTGCCTTCTTCAGCCATGCGAGTAATGTTCGCCATGTGCGCTTCCTGGAGTTGGGCAGCCGCCAATGAATCCTGATCGCGGTTTGGGCCAGCTTTCAGAAACGCCATCACATAAGGCTTCATGCCATATTCATCCGCGCCCCATTTTTGGGCCGTCAGCGAGTCGTATGTAATTGTTTCCAGTTCTGTTGTAGTTTGCTCGGTTTGGGTCGGAGCGCTTTGCTGGCATTGGGTTAGTAAAAAGAATGAGCTTACCAGGATAAGCATTAGGATTGGTTTCATAGTTTTGATGTTTTTTTGCGAAAATTAGAATTATTTTTGCTTGGTAATAGCGATTATTTCCTATGCTACTCTTTTTAATAGAAAAGACATTTTCGTACCATTAAGGTTGTCTTCTTCTATCGTTCCTTTTAGTTGGTGCGTCAGCAATGTAATCAATTGAGAATGAAGAACCCCAATAGGTTCAAGAAGCTAGTTCAACAAGTTCAGAAAGTTACTTTGAAAGCTGCAAGCGCTTGCCCGACTCAAGCAGGTGACGGCGGATGCCTGCCTACGAGCGAGGCAGGTTGCAGAAGAAATTTTCCGTAGGAATGCTCCATAGGAGTCCTACGGACCTTGGGCAGAGCATAGATGTTTAAGGTATTTATGATATTCAACAGGCTTTTCTTTACACAATCTTTATGTTTCAAAAAATTAATTAAACTCATTATTTAGGCTCCGTTTCTTGTATTATTTTATCAATAATCTGCCCCAACTCCTTAAAATAGGATTGCATTCGTATTTGAAAAAAACTTTTGTTATCCATAATATTTTCAAATTCTAAATCCTGAAAGATGGAAGTATAATCTTTTGTCAGCCTGCTTCGCTCTCTCAAAAGAGAAGAGCCTCCTGCAACATCCATATTTTTATAGGACACTCGGTTAATCAGATAAGGATGTAGTCGCTCATGAACCCAATTGTGTATCAAATCATTATCAAGATTCACCCATTTCAACTGAGCCAACCACTTAAATAAATCTTGTTTCAACTGTTCATCCCGTATTAATTTTAGTTTACCAGAGCTGTTCAGTTCTTCTAAAATGGGTTGAGGTGAATTAAATGGGGGAAATATTAATGAATTCGATAGCAAAGTATCGATGTACAGCATAGATATAGTATTATTGGCAGTACCACAAAGATTCATTAGTTGTAAATCGGCATCACTGCTAAGTTGTAGCTTGGGTTCGATCTCTAACCACAATTTTTTGTGTCGCAAAAACTCCTCATGTAAGTTGCTGAGAATAATTCGTTCCTCTTTTCTATTGAGGCGATCCTGATTCCAGGCATTGATCTGCAAAGCAATCAAAATACCAATAACCACCAGCAGGATTTCGCCAATGGCGTAAAGCGCGTAGCTTTTGACTTTGCCCGAACCGAGCAGGCGGCGGCGGATATTGCGGAAGAATTTGAGCATGGGTTTTATTATTTTCGACTGCTAATTTCCTTATTTAATTCAGTTAATAGCTCCTCGGCAAGTTTCTTCAAAGCGATGTAGGACACCTCTAGTTTGACCGTGTATTGCAACTCCCCATTGATGTGCGGTCTTAATTCTTCTTTTTGTTCAACAAGCGTCTTAATAAGCGCTGCTTCTTCAGATTTTGGGAAATTAGGTACATCAGGATATAATGAATCGAAGATGTGTCCTTCTCCAGGTATCAATTGCGATAGTATTTTGGGCCAATCACTATACTTATCTTCAAGCGCTACCATTCGGTTATTGATGTATCGATAATAGGTTAAGATTTTTTCTTTCAGCTCAGCATTTTTCACTAACTCTAAATTGCCCGAACTGGTCATTTCTTTAAAGGCATTATCACTGGGATTAGGTACTGCTCGAAATCTGGAGAGAAAAAGGTTATAGGCGGGATCAAGCCCATAAACCACTTCGAACTGCTTTAGGTCACCTGTTAAAATAGATTGTAGGAATTTCTTTTTATGTTCGGTCACATTCAAAAAATCTGATAACATCAAGGTGTCAGCTTGTATATCTGCTCGAAGCCTTTGAAGATATTCCATTTCTTTTGCTCGGTCTTTCCGCTCCTGATTCCAATTATTCACTTGCAAAGCAATCAAAATACAATGACCACCAGCAGGATTTCTCCAATGGCGTAAAGCGCGTAGCTTCTCACTTTGCCCGAATCCAGCAGGCGACGGCGGATAGAGCGGAAAAATTTGAGCATGGGTTTCAGTGTTTTATTATTTATTCTGTCCCGTAGAGACAAATTATTGGTAGAAAATATAATTATTCCCGGATAACCATGCCGTTAGGTATGGTTTATGTCTATGATATAATTTTTTGTGTAAATATTTTTCCATTACGAAATTTTATAATCCGTACCAAATGGCACGGTACGTTTTAAAATAATTCACCGCTACCCATAACTCGTCCCTAAGGGACGCTGCTGCCCGAATCAAGCAAGCGGCGGCGGATATTGCGGAAGAATTTGAGCATTGGTTTAAGATTTAGGTGCTATTTTTCTAGTTCTTGTTCAATACTGTGAATGGCTTGAATCATTCTTTCATTGGTTCTGTTTAATAGAATATAATGTATTTTTAACATGTCAAAGAAAAAATAAAGATCTGCAATAAGTGCCTTGTCTTTTACGTCTCTGATATATTTATATGGAAAGTATAACCTTTCGGAAGCATACTTTTTCCCAAGTTCCAATTCTACGTTTTTTATCGTCTCATAAGTACTTTCCAGAGACTGCGTATCCAGCTCATAAATTTGCTGAAATTGATTAAATAATTCTTTATTTTGGATGATCTTAGCATCGCCATTAGAAATCAAGGAATGATAAGTCCCTCCTTTTAGTCTGAAATTAAGCAGCCGTCCAAACAAATCCTGACAATAAATTCTTTGATTAGCATCAAATCTCCTCGATAATACAGTCGGATTATTATTATCGGAAAGATTGCTAACAAAAACAGTATCAAGGTTACTATACATTGATAGCCTTTCGGAATATTGATCTATTCGCTCCTGAACGAACCCCAAATCCTGTTCAATATCTTTTTTAATGCCTTTTAAATATACCCTTTCATTAGTTTTTGATTTTCTATCCTCATTCCAATTATTAATCTGCAAAGCAATCAAAATACCAATAACCACCAGCAGGATTTCGCCAATGGCGTAAAGCAAATAATTTTGCACTTTGCCTGAATCGAGCAGGCGGCGGCGGATGTTGCGGAAGAAACGGAGCATAGGTTTCTCGGTTTGTTTTTGAATTTCTACTACTTAAAAGTAAGCCATTTTCTTTTAGGTGTAAAGCATTTTTGGACGAATTGGTCTTTAGACGGGTTTTATGAAGCCTTAATCTCAGATCAAATAAAGAATAAAATAAAAAAGCCGAAGCATTACGCCTCGGCTCGATCAATGTGTGTTCATTTTGGTTGCTACATTATGAAGTTGCAGCATACCAATGTTTGTGATTATTAAGAATGTGCCAGCATAAATTCATTTATATCGTTAAATGGCGCTGAAATCAGGCCAAGTCAAAGCGATCCAAATTCATCACCTTCGTCCACGCCGCTACAAAGTCCTGCAAGAATTTTTCTTGAGAATCAGAAGCTCCATACACTTCAGCGATGGCGCGAAGCTCTGAATTTGAGCCAAAGATCAGATCGACACGAGTACCCGTCCACTTCACTTCGCCTGTCCTACGATCATGCCCTTCAAATACGTCTTGAGCATCTGAAGTTGTCTTCCAGGTTGTACCTAAATCAAGTAGATTAGTAAAGAAATCGTTGGTTAATGTTTCGGGACGCTTCGTGAAGACGCCATGTTTTGATTGATCAAAGTTCGTGTTCAGCACACGCATACCACCAAGCAACACGGTCATCACAGGTGCGGTCAGCGTCAGCAATTGTGCTTTGTCCACCAGCATTTCCTCTGCCGAAACAGGGTATTTGCTATTCATATAATTTCGGAATCCATCTGCCTTAGGCTCCAATACGGCGAATGCGTCCACATCGGTTTGTTCTTGCGAAGCATCGGTGCGTCCTGGTGTGAAAGGCACAGTGACATTATGACCTGCATTTTTTGCTGCCTGCTCGATACCTGCACATCCACCCAACACGATCAAATCGGCAAGCGAAACCTTTTTGCCACTGGACTGTGCGCTATTAAATTCTTTTTGGATACCTTCCAAAACCTCTAATACAGTTGCCAATTGACTCGGATTATTGACTGCCCAGAATTTCTGAGGCGCAAGGCGAATACGAGCGCCATTAGCGCCACCACGCTTATCAGAGCCACGGAATGTGGAGGCTGATGCCCAAGCGGTAGATACCAATTGAGACACAGACAATCCCGAAGCAAGAATTTTAGCTTTTAATGCAGTAATATCTTGGTTATCAATCAATTTATGCCTAACCGCTGGAATTGGGTCTTGCCAAATCAATTCTTCCGCTGGCACTTCCGATCCAAGATAGCGTGCCTTAGGACCCATATCGCGGTGTGTCAGTTTGAACCAAGCACGAGCAAACGCGTCAGCAAATTCATCTGGATTTTCCAAAAAGCGTCTTGAAATTTTCTCGTAAGCAGGATCGAATCTCAAAGAAAGGTCGGTGGTCAACATCATCGGCTGGTGGCGCTTCGCGGGGTCGTGCGCATCCGGTACCAAGCCAGCACCCCCGTCACCCTTGGGTTTCCACTGATGTGCACCCGCCGGGCTCTTCGTCAATTCCCATTCGTAGCCGAATAAGTTCTCGAAGAAGTTATTGCTCCATTTCGTTGGCGTAGTCGTCCAGGTCACTTCTAGACCGCTTGTAATGGTATCGCCTGCGTTTCCTTTGCCGTATGTGTTTTTCCAACCCAATCCTTGTTCTTCAATGCTTGCACCTGCGGGTTCCCGACCAACATATTTGCCAGGATCAGCAGCCCCATGCGTTTTACCAAAGGAGTGTCCACCGGCAATCAATGCAACGGTTTCTTCATCATTCATTGCCATGCGACCAAAAGTTTCCCGAATATCCTTTGCCGCAGCAATAGAATCAGGATTGCCATTAGGTCCTTCTGGATTCACATAAATTAGCCCCATCTGAACAGCAGCAAGCGGATTCTCCAAATCACGATCGCCAGCGTAACGTTTATCTCCCAACCATTCTGTTTCAGCACCCCAGTAGATGTCCTCCTCTGGTTCCCACACATCTTCGCGTCCGCCAGCAAAACCAAAGGTCTTAAAGCCCATTGACTCTAGTGCGCAATTGCCAGCAAGAATCATCAAATCTGCCCAGGAGATTTTCTTACCGTATTTTTGTTTGATCGGCCAAAGCAGCAAACGTGCCTTGTCAAGATTCGCATTATCAGGCCAACTATTGAGTGGTGCAAAACGCTGCGTGCCAGAACCCGCGCCGCCTCGACCATCGCCGATGCGATACGTACCTGCGCTATGCCATGCCATGCGAATGAATAAAGGGCCATAGTGTCCGAAATCTGCCGGCCACCAATCCTGAGAAGTAGTCATCAACTCAAAGATGTCTTCTTTGACGGCATCCAGATCAAGGGTCTTGAACTCCTCGGCGTAATTGAACTTTTCTCCCATCGGGTTGGATAGAGCAGAGTTTTGACGCAAGATGTTCAATTTCAACTGATTGGGCCACCAGTCACGATTTGAAGTGCCGCCGCCCGCGCCGCGCTTGAGCATTCCACCTCTGAACGGGCATTTGCTTGCTGCGCTTTCGCTGTTCACATCGTAAACATTGGCACTATTTGTTGTGCTCGAATGTCCATTATTTTCCATTTTTGATCGGTTTATATTTGTTAGATAAGGGATATAATGCAGTATTTTATTATCCTGCCATTAGCAGTCATTGCCGAGTTTTAGAGAATAGAACTCATTCCGCGATACAAGTCTAAATTTAACATTTAAATTCCTTGCACAAAGATGACAAAAGTCAGCTAATAAATCAAAATGATTATTTTTATCTTGTGATAGATTTTATTTATAAAGTAGCTACAAGAAACAAGCCGCAAGCCGCAAGACTTAATGGAGTTTTCTCGCTGCTTGTGGCTCGTAGCTTGCAACCAACATTATGAACCTACAACAACTCGAATACATTATTGCTGTTGACAACCATCGACATTTTGCGCGGGCGGCAGAGGCTTGTTTTGTGACGCAGCCGACTTTGAGTATGATGATCCAAAAACTCGAAGAAGAATTGCAAGTGAAAATCTTTGATCGCAGCCGACAACCTGTAGAGCCTACGAAAGCTGGTGTTTTGATCTTGCAACAGGCTCGAAAAAGCCTGAATGAATCGCGGCGGATGCACGAAATTGTAGCTGAACTGAACGAGCAAATCAGTGGGAGATTGAATATTGGCATCATCCCTACGTTAGCGCCTTACCTGTTGCCTTATTTTGTAAAGCCTTTGCTGGAAAAATATGCGGATTTGGAGCTGAATATTGAAGAAATGAACACCCAAACCATCACTGAAAGCCTTAAAAACGAGCAAATTGACTTGGGAATTCTAGTAACACCTTTGCAAGAAAAGGGCATTCGGGAAACACCCTTGTTTATGGAACGCTTTTACGCGTATGTGGCGGATAGCGAAGGCATCTATAATAAGGAGTACATACTGCCGGAAGATTTGGACGTGAACCGCCTGTGGATATTGGAGGAAGGGCATTGTTTTCGCACGCAGGTTTTGAATTTGTGTGAAATCCGCCGAGATTTTGAAATGGAAGGGCGCTTCAAAATCGCGGCCGGAAGCTTTGAAACCGTAATGAATTTGGTGGATCATTACGGCGGCTTGACGATTGTACCCGAATTGGTCGCGCTAAAAATGCCGAAAAACAATCGACAATGCTTGAAATCTTTCTCCGCTCCCGTGCCCGTGCGACAAGTAAGCTTGGTGCGTTTAGACTCTTTCCCGCGGCGGAAAATTGTAGACGTTTTGCAAAAAGAGATTGTACAATCCTTGCCTAAAGAGTTAAAAATGAAACGCGAAGCCCAGCGCATGATCCATATTTAGATGAGGTTGGATAAATAACGAAATAGATTCCTACTCAAAATAACCTGCTGAAATGCCATGGCAGCCTCTTATAGCGCTGCAACGCCTTTCTATAATATTGAATATGCTTTCTGGAATGTTCTACGACCCTATTGGAACGTTAAATGACCCTGCTAAAACGTTCTACGGCCCTGCTATAATGATAAATGACCCTGCTAAAACGTTCTACGACCCTGCTGGAATGATAAATTACCCTCCTAAAACGTTCTATGACCCTGCTGGAATGATAAATTACCCTCCTAAAACGTTCTAGGACCCTGTTGGAATGATAAATGACCCTCCTATAACGTTCTATGACCCTGTTAGAATGATAAATAACCCTCCTATAACGTTCTATGACCCTGTTGGAATGATAAATGACCCTACTGGAATATTCTACGAGGCTATATTTATTTAATTTGCTACAAAAGCTTCTTTACCGCCTACGATGGTACGCAATACGTTGACATCCTTGATCTTCTCAGGCTGAATCTTGAAAAGATCATCGGATAATACGATAAAATCTGCCAGCATCCCCGCCTTCAACATGCCTAAACGATTTTCCTGAAACCCTGCATAGGCATTATTAATGGTATAGCAATGCAGTGCTTCCTCTACCGAAATCTTTTCTTGTGGTACCCAGCCGTTTGGATTTGCACCGTCAATAGTCTGGCGGGTTACCGCCGCATAAATACCTTCCATTGGATTTAAAGGTGCTACCGTCCAATCCGAGCCGAAGGTTAGGCGGGCATTAGCGTCTAATAATGAGCGAAAAGCATAGGTGGTTTTGATGCGCTCCGGCCCAATACGTTTTTCCGCCCAGCGCCCGTCGTCAATGGCATGGTAAGGTTGCATCGAGGGGATGACGCCTATTTGAGCAAATTTTTGGATGGCATCGCGCGTCAAATGCTGCGCGTGTTCGATTCGGAAGCGGCGGGAAGGGTTGTCGCCATTTTGTTGAATCGCCTTTTCAAAAACCGAGAGCAACCAGTCATTCGCGCGATCGCCGATGGCGTGTACGGCTACCTGCAAGCCAGCAGCATCTGCCCGGATGATCCATTCGCGCAAAGCGGCGGTATCGTTTACTAAAAGCCCGGAAGTATTGGGCTCATCGTTGTAAGGATTGTAAAACCAGGCGGTTGTAGAACCTAAAGAGCCATCTACAAAACCTTTGAGCGCGCCCCAGCGCAAATAATCGTTGCCTTTGCCATTCTTACTGACGTAATCCGCGAGTTGCTGCCAGGTACTGATGGCTACAAATGAATAAATACGCATGGGTAACCTGCCTGATGCTTGCGCACGCTGGTAGGTCGCTAGGTCATCCCAGCCACCAAAACTGCTCACATCGTGTACTTGTGTAACACCCAATGAAAGCGCGTGCTCCACGGCCCGGTCAAAAGCTTCATCAAAGGCTTGTTCGGAAGGATTGGGGACGACTTTATAAATCAAGCTCATGGCTTCATCCTTCAGGATGCCTGTAATTTGGCCCGTTTTGGCATCCCGAACGATTGTACCACCTGCTGGCGTCTGCGTAGCGCCTGTAATGCCAGCTAATTCAAGGGCTTTTGTATTCGCTAAGGCCATATGGCCGTCCAATCGGTTGACCCAAACGGGAAAATCGGTTGTAATGCTGTCGATCCACTCGCGGCGGGGCAGCTCGCCTCCCCATGCCTCATGATCCCAATCACCGCCAAGAATCCAACGATCCTCACCTTCGGGTAGGGTAGCAGCAAAATCCTTGATTCTTTGAATAAATTCCTGGGGCGTTTTGGCAGACCGCAAGTCCACGCTGGCTAATTGGAAGCCACCAGAAAGAAAATGAGTATGATTATCAATAAAACCAGGTGTAATCATTTTTCCTTGCAGATCAATGATTTGAGTAGTCGTACTTTGAAATTTTTTGATAGCTTGGGCATCACCCACGAACAAAATAGAGTCTCCTTGAATAGCAATCGCGGTTGCTTCAGGATTGGCGGGGTCTCCCGTCCAGATATTGGCATTCATATATATAATGTCTGCTTTGGGCGATGGCTGGCAGGCTTGTAATGTTAAGCCAAGAATAAATATTGAAAAAATAAAAATTTTGTGGGTCATAGGGCTTGCTTATAGCATGAAAAGAGATTAAATTTACGAAAAATTATATTCTTCACTATTTCAACACTCACCAAAATTACACAAATCTTCCCAAACAAGTCAGTTACAAGAACTTAAAGGCATTTGGATCAAACTGATTGTTTAAAAAAAATGCATTACCCATGGGAGGAGATGTTATTCTCATGTTGATTCTAGCTGTAGGCACAGCAGTATTAAATAAGGATGTTATTTTATCCGATTGGTTTTCGGCTACCGAAGAGCCAAAAGATAGAAAGTGAAAAGCCAATATTAATAGTTGATGGTGAGCACTTTTGCTATTATCCAGCAGCTAATGCCTGGTGAGTCATCTTATGATCGTTGATCAGAATAACCCTTTATAGTTAATCCTTAGCATTTATTGTTAAAGATTGATCTAATCCATATTATAAGGATATTGACAGGTTATTTTCCGTCTTATTTCCTTCAGAAATCAGCAATTGACGTGATCTTCCCAAAGAAAAATTAAACATTTTCCCAGAATCATCGTTTGGTGTTCATATTATGCGTAGAGTCATAATTCAATAAAAAATGCTTCTATATTAACTGACAAAATAAACTGATGAAAAATCCCTTTAGACTTAAATAGCTTATGGACAAAGAGCGATTTTTGGCATCAGGATTGATTGAGCAATATGTGCTTGGGCTGACAACTTCAGAAGAAACACTTGAAGTGGAGCGTTATGCGCGTGCTTTTCCAGAAATCCAGGAAGAAATTGATACCCTTCGGCGGGCGATGGAGGAGTATGCTGCTCAATACACTATTTCATATTCTAAGAATTTGGAAGACAAGGATTTATCAAAAACAGCGCATCTTCAAAAAACATCTTCTTCCTCCAAAGAAAATGCAAATACCGGCACCCGGGTATTCCAGCGAATGCGTTTTCAATTTGCAGCAATTTTGTTCCTGGCGCTTGGCATGGTTGCCTGGTTGTTATGGAGACAAAGTCAATTACAAGCAGAGTATCGACAACTTTCTTCTGAATTTGCTACGCTTCGTTCGGAGTGTGAATCTTTACAGCAAGAATATAAAACTTCTCAACAGGTAGTCGCCTTTATGAATGGCATCGAAACCAGAGTACTTCATCTCAAAGGAACTTCCTTTAATCCTGCTGCGCACGCGGTAGTCTATTGGAATGAACAGATCAAGAATGCTTATATTAGTATAAAAGATATGCCACCCTTGCCTCCCGGTAAGCAATATCAAATCTGGGCAGATGTAGAAGGAAAAATGATCAATGCAGGATTATTGGTGACCAATGCTGAAGATTGGCAGGCTATAGAGGTCATCGAAAATGCAGAAAGCCTGAATATCACGATTGAGCCGAAGGGTGGAAGCGAGGCGCCTACGGTGGCATTTTTGATTGCAAATTGTAATTTGCATAGCATTTGAAATAAAGCCCAAATAACTATTTATCAGCATATCAGAAGGGCTTATTAGAGTGATTTTATATGCGTATAGTGGTTATTTTCTGACCTTTATTTTTGCTAAAATCGCAATAAAACAAACGAAGTCAAAAAAAATATTCAAAAAATTACGTTAAAAATTAGGAGCAAAAGAAGATTTTTCTCATCTTAGCACTGCCCTCATGAACTATCATCCTGATACAGTAAACCATTATTCTACAAAATCAAAAAACTGCACATCATGTTAGTTCTTTACATCGCTTTGGGCGCCTTTTTTGTAGGCGGCGGATTGATTTTCGCATCTGATTATCTAATTCAACGCAACAAAAAACAAGCCTTTCGTAGAGGATAACTTTCCTCCCCCCAACCCCGAAGTCCAATAAAAACAAGCCCCAGATAGTTTTTCTACCATTTCCCTCTGAACGTATCTTAAGCAACAATTTATCTCCAATACTCATTTGCTATAAACACTATACCCTGTTATGTCATGAAAATATGCTGCTTTGGCAGGTATTTATCATGTTATTATTCCCAAAAACTACTATTAAGGCATTTTATTATATTCAGCTAAATGCTGAAGAGGCTATCTTTATATCTTTTTTACACATGAGTCGTAAAAAAGGTGTGTGATTAGTGTTTATTTACTTCAGATGTTCCCCCCGCATCTGCATATTAATATATTGGTTGAAAGCTAAGGGTGGGAAAATTACACAAATTGAGGCTTTCGCAAAACGAAGGACCGACACTGGTGAATGAATGAGTTCGTGAGAAAATGTTGGCTGTAGGGAAGAGAGAGCCTCTCAGCCAACATCGTTTTGCAAAAAAAAACTTGTGGCGCATTTAGGAATGTGCTACAAGTTTTTTTACACAATACACAGATTGTCAATTACTTTAAAATAAGACAATTCTCTATATTTATATCTGCTTAGTCCAGTTTTAATACTTCTAGAAAAGCTTTTTGCGGCACTTCCACCGAGCCGATTTGGCGCATCTTCTTCTTTCCTTCTTTTTGCTTTTCCAATAGTTTTCGCTTTCTTGAAATATCGCCACCATAACACTTGGCGGTTACATCCTTGCGCAAAGCCGAGATCGTTTCTCTTGCAATGATTTTAGCGCCAACGGCAGCCTGAATGGCAATAACAAACTGTTGACGAGGCAACAGGTCTTTGAGTTTTTTACAAATCTTTCTACCAAAAGATTCGGCTTTAGTGCGATGTACTAAGGCCGATAAGGCGTCCACCGGTTCGTTGTTCAGTCGAATATCCATTTTCACCAAATCAGATTGGCGATAATCCACTGGCTGATAGTCAAAAGAAGCATATCCGCGTGAAATGGACTTGAGGCGGTCATAAAAATCAAACACAATTTCTGCCAAAGGCATTTCGAAAGTCAACTCGACCCGATCTTCGGTTAGATAATGCTGGCGCGTCAAGATGCCTCGTTTTTCCATGCACAGGGTCATGATTGCACCGATATACTCTGGTTTTGTAATGATTTGTGACTGAATATAAGGCTCTTCCACATAATCAAGCGCGCTCGCATCGGGCAGATCAGAAGGCGTGCGAATTGTAAGTCTTTCGCCTTTTGTTGTATAGGCAAAGTAAGATACGTTTGGAATGGTCGTAATCACCTCTTGATTAAATTCTCGTGCCAGGCGCTCCTGAATAATTTCAAGGTGCAACATTCCTAAAAAACCGCAACGAAAGCCAAACCCAAGCGCAGCAGAGGTTTCCGGCTCAAAAATGAGCGAAGCGTCGTTGAGTTGCAGTTTTTCCAAACTATCGCGCAAATCCTCAAAATCGTCGTTATCAATCGGGAAAATCCCTGCAAATACCATCGGTTTTACATCTTCAAAACCTTTAACCCCTTCCGAGCAAGGACGCTGCATATGCGTAACGGTGTCCCCCACTTTTATTTCCTTCGATATTTTGACGCCGGTAATGATGTATCCTACATTTCCTGCGGAAAGTTCTTCCTTAGGGAGATAGTCCAATTGCAAAATACCGATTTCATCTGTGTCATATACTTTCTCCGGATTATTATGGAAAAACCGCACCTTGTCGCCTTTGCGCAATGTGCCGTTCATAATACGAATATTAGCGATAACCCCTCGAAATGAATTGAAAATCGAATCAAAAATAAGCGCTTGCAGCGGGGCTTCAGGATCACCTTTGGGCGCAGGAATGCGCTGTACGATTGCTTCCAGAAGATCCATCACACCTTGGCCGGTTTTGCCGCTGGCTAAGAGAATTTCTTCTTTTTTACAACCAATCAAACTAATAATCTGATCCGATACCTCATCGATCATGGCATTTTCCATGTCGATTTTATTTAATATGGGAATAATTTCCAGATCGTGTTCGATTGCCAAATAAAGATTGGAAATCGTTTGTGCCTGAATGCCTTGTGTGGCATCTACCAATAACAGCGCGCCTTCGCAAGCAGCAATCGAGCGGGACACCTCGTAAGAAAAATCAACGTGGCCCGGCGTATCGATCATGTTCAAAGTATAAGCTTGCCCATCAGGGTGCGCATAATACATCTGTATCGCGTGACTCTTGATCGTGATGCCACGCTCGCGCTCCAGATCCATACTGTCTAAGGTCTGCGCCAGCAAATTCCGCTTCGATACTGCGTTGGTGTACTCCAGCAGACGGTCAGACAGGGTACTCTTGCCGTGGTCAATATGCGCAATGACGCAAAAATTCCGAATGTTCTTCATAGACTGCAAATATACGTCTTTTTATAATCCAAGATGCTGCAAAAAAATTTCAAAGCAATTTTGACAAAAAGGCTACAAAGGTAATATTACAACACGAAAACACGAAAAAGTTTAAATTTGTAGAAAAGTTGTATGATGCCAATTACAAGCATAGATCAGTTGTCGCCAGATGGCGTTTATACTTATGCCGATTATCTTACCTGGAAATTTGAGGAGCGAGTAGAACTCATCAAAGGCAAGCTTTTTAAGATGTCGCCTGCGCCAAGTCGTCATCATCAGGAGATTTCTACTAATATGTTGGGGAAAATAATTCCTTTTTTTAGAAATCATCATTATCATGTTTTTCACGCGCCATTTGATGTGCGTTTATTGGATTCCAAAAAATCTAAAAAAGCGGATAAAGAAATTTATTCAGTAGTGCAGCCGGATATTTGTATCATTTGTGACCCCAATAAATTGGACGATAAAGGCTGTATCGGCGCGCCGGATTGGATTATCGAAATTCTCTTTCCGGGGAATTCCAAAAAGGAACTCAATGAAAAGTACCGCCTCTATGAGGAAAATGGGGTGCAAGAATACTGGATCGTTCATCCTAATGACCAGACCATCGCCGTGTTTGAATTGCAGCAAGAACAATATCAATTGCGCAAGCTCTATTCTTCAGAAGAAGAAGTCAGCGTCAGCATCTTTCCTGATTTGGTAATGGATTTGCAGGAGGTGTTTAAAATATAAAATAAATCTATATGATATTGAAATCAAGAATATTTCTTAGCTTAATACTGTGATGCTTGGGAGCTTTTTTTCTAATGCAGAATCAGTTTCTTATGCGAGAATTGATATAAAATCTATCATTGGAGACGAAATTGTTTTACAAAATAATTACTTCCTTGATAAAATACTCAAATTTAGATTATATAATCCACTAGAAAACCCTTGTCAGGATAAATAAATATTTGTTTTTCAATCTGAAGAAAATATTACATACAAATTACATCGACCTAATGGGAACTCTTATTTTTATTGCGGGGTAGGAATTTTTTATGTGGATCAAGCTACCTGGGAAAAATTGGATAATAATAATATCCTTGTAAATTTTAAAGGAGGATATGCAAGTACATTGGATATTTGACATGGTCTAAAAAAAACGGATAGTAAAGTTCATTAACTTTACAGCATGGCGGGACAAAAAACAAGGCGTAAATATGATGAAGCATACAAGCAGCAAGTGCTGCAGATGCCCCACTCGGTCGCCGCCACAAAAACTTCTTCGGGCTGATGCCTGCCCATTCGGTAAACATTCTTTGAAAATGGTAAGGACTCAAATGCACTTGCGCCGCTACGTCGTCGAGGTTAGGCTGTTCTGTAAAATGTTCTGATAAATATTGAATCGCTTGCTCGATGCGCTGATAATTAATCATTTCGGTAGCCATCATTGCTTTTTTTATTGCAAAAGTACAGGCAAGTTCTACCAGATACAACCCGATTGTTGCGAAAATGACGAATAGTGCTGCTTTCAGAAATGGTTTTTCTTTTCACTATCTTTGGATCAATACTATCCCAGATGGTTTAAATGAGAAACTATATTCAACTACAAACCTCTTTGTCATTTTGGCAAACTGTAATAAGCAAACAGTTGAAATACCTTTTATTTCTATTGGCAATCCCGGGATTTTCTATTAGTCAAGAGCTACGGTTTCAGCAATTCACGATGGAAGAAGGTCTGTCTCATCCCGGCACTTATTGGTTGGAGAGCATCATACAAGACCGAGAGGGATTTATGTGGTTTACCACTTTTAATGGACTGACCCGCTTCGACGGGAAATATTTCAAGGTATTTCAATACAACCAAAACTACCCAAAGAGTTTGGGCAATAATTTCACCACCGCCATTTGTGAGGCGGAGGATGGCAGGATTTGGATAGGAACGAATTCGGGCATATATATTTTCGACCCTAAAACCGAGACCTTTGATCTGTTGAGGCATGACCCCTCCAATCCCCGAAGCCTTTGCAGCAATGACATCAATTTTATAAGTAAAGATCAAGATGGGAATATGTGGATAGGCACTGCTGTAGATGGGGTGTGCCGATGGTCAAAAGACACAGGCGAGTTCGACAATTTTAATGGCTTTTTAAGAATGGTCTGATATGCTTTCAGCAAAAGAATGGCACTATTTGGGTTGGAAATACACAAGGACTGTATCAAAAAGTAGCAGGAAAGGACGAGTTTCATTTAATAGAAACGCCTCCGGCATTCAAAGCAAAAAATATCCGCTCCGCTTCTGATATTGTCGAATTGCCAGACGGCAAATTGATGGTCAGTTCAAACGGTTATGGATTGTGGACATACGATCCACGGACAAAGGAAATCAAGGATTTAACTACCTCATTTAAGTCGGAATTATCAAAATCACCTTACTCCATACTGGCTGATAAATCTGGAAAAATCTGGATGGGAGCAATCGGCGAAATTCATCGTTACGACCCTATCACCAGTGAATTCAAGGTGTTCCGGCACGACAAGGAAGACCCAGCCAGTGTCCCAATGTTCACGGTCGCTTATGGCTACGAAGATGCGGCGGGGAGTTTGTGGTTTGTCTTGCCTGGTGGGGGAATTATCGTTTCGCATTCGCCTCGCCATCCTTTTGAGATTGTGGGGAACATAGATGCTGGGGAGTTTGTCAAGTTGGACGAAAATCGGCTGCTGATAATGGGTGAGAACAGCCTCGGTGTATTCGATATCCTGGAAAAAAATTGGTTGCTTCTGAAATCCCCAATAATTTGCTGAACGTTTATACCCTTAGCATGGCCCTGTCCGGGAAAAATGAACTTTGGATACAGCAAGCAAATGTTGACCATATAAAGGTTTTTAATTTTGAAACAGGTAAAATCAAAAGAGTCCCCGGAGCTGTTCCTTGGCTCAAAACAGGACCGAAAGGCAGGATATGGGCAGGCTTCAAATATTTTGATGAAACAAAAAATCAGTGGGTACATATTTATCCCAATATTCCTGGAATGCCCGATTCCTCAAAGATTGATAGAGTCATCGTGGATATTTATTTTGGGCAACATGACGACGTTTGGTTAGCCGCTAATTTTGGCATTTTTAAATACAATTTAGCTACACACCAGGGAACACAATACAACTTATACCCGAATGACAGCCTTTCAGCCAATGTTGTTTACAGGATTTATCCAGGCGAGGAGGGCAGGTTCTACCTTTCTACTTCAAACGGCTTGAGTATGTACGACCCAAATGCCGATGAGTTTTTGAGTTTCAACGAAAGCAATGGTTTATTGCATAACCAAGTGACCACCGTGGTAGAGGATGCGCACGGAAATCCTTGGATAACAACGCCAAGAGGCCTACAAAAACTCAATTTATCCGACGGCACGTTCACCAATTACGGCATTGACGACGGCTTGCCAGGCACCATCTTTACTTATCAAAGAGCGTATCGGGACGATACTGACCACTTGTATTTTTCTCTGGCTGGCAAACTGATACGGTTTCATCCAGATAGTCTGAAAACAAAGGATTATGTAGCACCAGTATATCTTCTTGATTTTTACCTGAACCATAAAATTGTTCGTCAGGGCGGGAGTGATTCTTTATTGGAAAAACAACTCCGATTTAGCAAAAAAATCCAATTGCGCTACCATCAATCGGATTTCGGTTTTAGCTTCATCATGCCCATTTTTTATAAAGCCAACGAAGTGCAATACTTCTACCAACTGGCACCTTATGATAAAGATTGGAAAAGTGCAGGCACGGACAATGAAATTCATTATACCAATATGAACCCCGGCAACTATACCTTCCGGGTGAAAGCAAAAACAGCGGATGGATTTTGGAGCCCAAACGAGGCAAGCATCAGCATTTATATCTCTCCTCCTTTTTATCGCACCTGGTGGGCTAATCTTTTTTATGTAATCATGATCGGAAGCGTACTCTTCGGTATCCGACATTTTGAATTAAGACGCCAAGCTGTGAAGGCAGAAGCAAAGCGTTTATTGGAGCTTAATAGCATTAAATCTCGCCTTTATACCAATATCACCCACGAATTCCGCACGCCACTCACGGTCATCATGGGCATGATCGACAACATCCGGGGGCATGAAAACGAGCGCAAACTCATCCGCCGCAACAGCGAAAACCTGCTTCGCCTGATCAACCAACTGTTGGACTTGTCTAAGCTGGATTCAGGTATGCTGAAGTTGGATTTTATTCAAGCCGATATTGTCAGCTATCTCCATTACCTCACCGAATCCTTTTTTTCGATGGCAGCCGAAAAGCAAATTCGGCTTATGTTTTATCCTGAAGTCAAAAAACTGGTGATGGATTTTGATGAAGAAAAAATCCAGCATATCATTTATAATCTGTTATCCAATGCCATCAAATTTACACCGGAAGGCGGTAAAGTTATTCTTCATCTTAGAGAAATCGAACAAGGCCATAAAGTGTGGTTGCAAATTAAAATTAGCGATACCGGGGTGGGTATTTCCAAAGAAAATTTAGAACATATCTTCGATCGGTTTTATCAGGTGGAAGATACAAACACGAGCAAGCGTACTTTCTCTGGCACGGGTATCGGCTTAGCTTTGGCTAAAGAATTGGTGGAATTGATGGGTGGCAGGATTGCGGTTGAAAGCGAAGTGGGAAGTGGCACCGATTTTTTGATTCTATTGCCGATCAAACGCAGAGAAGATACCGTAAAAAAAGACTTGAGCGCTGTCATACAAAAAAACAAAACTTCGCTGCATGCTGAAGGTTCAATGCTTTCCTTGGCTTGGAATGTGATAAACCAAGACGAAGAACACCCTTTCCTTTTGATTATTGAAGACAATCGGGATGTGATTACCTACATCGAAAGCCTGCTCCAAAAGGATTTTCATATTGAAACCGCTCGGAATGGGCAGGAAGGCATTGATAAAGCATTGGAATTGATTCCCGACATTATCATCAGCGATGTTATGATGCCTGAGAAGGACGGCTATGAAGTGTGTCAAACGCTGAAAAACGACGAACGTACCAGCCATATTCCCATTATTTTATTGACGGCGAAGGCAAGCGTGGAGGATCGAATCGAAGGACTCCGGGGTGGCGCAGACGCTTATCTCATCAAACCCTTCCACAAGGAAGAATTATTCGTGCGACTGGAAAAACTGGTCGGGCTTCGGCGGGCATTACAAAATCATTATGCCAAGGTGGGTATTCTTGCAAAAAATGCCTTAGACAAACGCACGCCGTCCCTCGATGATTTATTCCTGCAAAAGCTGGTCAAGGTGATACAGGAAAATCTGGATGATGACGACCTGGGCGTGGCGCAGCTCTGCCGTGCCGTGAATCGCAGTAATACCCAAGTCAATCGCAAGCTCCGAGCGCTCACTGGCAGAACCCCTTCCCAATTTATCCGCACCATCCGCCTGCAACGCGCAGTGGAACTGCTGCAAACCACCGATTTGAATATCTCCGAAATTGCCTACCAAGTCGGCTTCAACGATCCCAACTACTTTACCCGCTCTTTTTCCGAAGAATTTGGCTACCCACCAAATGCAATACGTAAGTAACTGAATTTCAAATATTTAACTAACGACTTATTTTCCTGATGCAAAATAAGTGCTACTATTTTTATGCCCGATGTGGAATAGGTGCTGGTTTTGGGGAATAGGTGAAGGGGTAAGTACCAAAAAGCTTGCAACCTTGCGTCAAGGTTCTATCAGTGATACATTAGAATAGGTGACTTGCTGGCTGATAGTGAGTATTTATTCGGTATCCCTCAGAAGCTGTTTCAAATTTACAAAAGGTTTAATATCAAAGTCAAAATTGCTAAAGCACAAGAAGACAGAAATGCTATTTCATAGGCATTTTTTGAATTTCTTATAACTCGAATTATAGCAATCACATTAAACTATAAACAAATTTGGAACAGCTTCTCAATGGTGGCTTTATCACTTAATTCCTAAATCATGGGCTTAGTATGCCCATCAAAAAACAACAAAATGAAATACTTAATTGCTTGTACTATCTTACTTCTATCACTTAGCAGCTGTAGAGAAAATTCACAAACAGATGACCATGTTATGGAGATGGGCATTAAAATTGGTGACCAAATCTTGTTCCGAACGAAACTACAATGGAATGGCCCGGATAGCCTTGCCCAACAAGGATCGATTCATTTTGACAGCCTCGCAAATCACCCACATATCACCGTGTTAGAGGAGGAAGTTCATCCAGCTTTTATGGCTCATCAAGAAAGACTTCAAAAGGCTTTTAGTTCGGAAAATGAAATGGATAATAAAATACCTCAATCGGATAGAGGTGGGGCGGAAGCTGCCCAAGCAGCCGTCGAGGCAACAAAACTAGTCTGGGACATCATAAAAGATGCTAGGCCGGTTGTCAATGTCGATGGAGATTTCACCTCTATTCTCAATGATCTTGACACCAATTGGGTGAATTATGAAAACGCCAAAGTTTTTAAGTCCGGAGAATTGTCTATTTATACTAAAAATGCTATTGGCGTAGTAAATACTGATGTCCGTTTTAGTGTGGGAGGCACCTATGGTGCTTCCTACGGTGGCAAAAATATCGACATCTCTAAAGGAGGGAATTACATTCCAAATATCCACGTAGCATTTTCAAACGTATCTGCTGGTGCAACTTGGAATATTAATGCCACAGCTAGTGTCAGCAATATTTCCAATATAGGTACGGTCGCTGATGTGAATGCTTATACTATAGTCAAAATCACTCTAAGTTATTATGGATGGTTTCAGTCCTTTACCAAGACTTTCTTAATCGATGTCTCTGGAAAAGATGGTATAACAGATATAACACTTCCTCCTGATGGTATTTAGATGGGAGTATACTCAACGCCAATAGAATTTGTGCAAAGGTAAATTTTCAAAAAGCTAGTAAGCAAGGTACATTTGAACAGTACTTCTTTATTGCCGGGGCAATGAAAGTGGGTTAATGGTGGAATGATAGAAGAGCCCCTTTCAATGAGTTGAGTCCATTGGGCATTAGCCTCCTTATGAGGTATGAAAACGGATGCCCAATGGTTTATTTTATATTTCTTAAAATCACCGAGTCATGAAATCAAAAAACAACGACCGCCGTAGAGAAGTCACCTGCCCTGGATTTGGCTCAAACCAACACCTGCGGCCTCATTTTTTAAGCTTATGGAGTTATTTTTCAAGCCTATTCACTCTTTCCACAAGCATATTAGACGATTCTACAATCTTGTAAATTTATTTTTCAAGCTTATAAAATGATTTCTCAGACCTGAAAAATCAGTCCGGCAAGGCAAAAGCGACCCAAGTGTCCCCTGATTTGGTATTTAGTTTGCCACCACCACAAGCAATAACCACGTATTGCTTGCCATTCACCGAATAGGTAGCGGGCGTAGCGTAACCGGCAGCGGGTAGCTTGGCTTCCCAAAGCAATTTGCCGTTTGTTTTGTCGAATGCACGGATTTTTTCATCCAGGGTAGCAGCGATGATGAGTACCCCGCCAGCGGTGACCACCGCGCCACCGTAATTCTCACAACCCGTTGGTGGTAAGCCTTTGGCTACGAGTTCAAGATGTTCCCCAAAAGGTATTTGCCAGGCAAATTCGCCATTATTCAAATTGATCGCGGTGAGCGTACCCCAGGGTGGCTTGATGGCAGGATAACCTTCGGGCGTTTTGAAGCGTTTGTAACCCGCCATCACGTAGGGATACGTCCAAAGGTCATTGTCCTGATCCTTTCCATTATCGGTAGTGGATTCGGAAATTCCTTTTCCTTCTTGAATAAAGGCTACTACGGACTCAATTTCTTCATCCGACAGAAAAGTGAAAGAAGGCATCACGCCCTTGCCATTCTTGACGAGTTTGACAATTTCTTCTTTGGGATAGCGGTCTTTCACTCCTTCCAAATTGGGTACTTTAAAAATGGAAGCGCCTTTCAAATCCTTACCGTGACAATTCATGCACTGCGTTTGATAAATATTTTTGCCTTTGGCAATCGGCGAATCCCCTGCTTCTGCCTGATATGGAAGCATTTGCAAAATCCAGGGCATCTCATTAGCATTCACATACAATAATTTGCTCTCCGGATCAAAGGCCGCACCACCCCATTCTGCACCACCATCGAAACCTGGGAAAAGCAACGTTCCTTCCAGTGTTGGCGGGATAAAAGGTTCACCTTTTTTACTTTTCCTCCAAATATCCAGAGCGTAGGCGTGTTCTTCCGGCGTCAGGTCGGTCAAATCTGCACTGTCAATTCTGTTTCTTGCAAAAGGCAAAGGCTTCGTCGGAATGGGCTGTGTTACAGCAGCTTTTTCACCTTTCAAATCCGAAGTCCGCACGGGTTGCTCCTTTACAGGAAATAAAGATTCTCCTGTTTCCCGATTCAAGAGAAAAATATACCCTGATTTGGTCGCTTGCGCTACTGCATCTATTGGTTTGCCGTCATGCTCCACCGTTACAAGCGTTGGCGGACAAGGCAAATCCCGATCCCAAATATCGTGGTGCACCGTCTGGTAATGCCAAATGCGCTTGCCGGTATTCGCATCCAAAGCGAGAATACAATTCGCAAACAAGTTGTCGCCTTCGCGATCGCCGCCGTAAAAATCGTAAGAAGCAGAGCCAGTAGGCACAAACACCATACCGCGCTTTTCATCCAAACTCATACCTGCCCAAGCGTTCGCGCCGCCAATGCGCTGCCAGGCATCGGACGGCCAAGTTTCGTAGCCAAATTCGCCTGGTTGAGGAATCGTATGGAAAATCCAGCGTTGCTCCCCCGTGAGCACATCATACGCACGGATATGACCGGGCGCAGCGCCTGTCGCCTCAGACACACGCGTACCCAGTATGAGCAAATCTTTATACACCACGCCGGGGGCATTTGCCACTACAAAAAAATCGCTGACATCTCGCCCCAAGCCATCGTGTAAATCTACCTTACCTTCGTTGCCAAAAGCCTTGAACAACTGTCCTGTCTTCGCGTCCAAAGCATATAGAAACGAACCCGCACAATACAAGATTCTTTGTTCTTGTCCATTTTTCCAAAATGCCAAGCCGCGATTGACGCCCATTCCAAACATTTCAAAATTGCCTTCAAAAGGATCGAATGACCATAATTCTTCACCCGTAGCGGCATTCAAAGCGAAGCATTTCAACTGTGGCGAAGTGCCATATAAAATGCCATCAATAACGAGTGGATTGCACTGAATTTGCGAGCGATTGCTGGTGTCGGCATCGCCGCTGCTGTACGTCCAGGCAACTTGTAGTTGGCTAATATTTTCAACATTGATCCGATCCAATTTGGAATAATGCGTTGTGGCAGGGTCGCCGAGGTAATGCGTCCAATCTGCATCCGTTTCTTTTTGGCAAGCAAAACACAATAATAAAAGGAAAGTAAAAGCGGTAGTCCATTTCATACTTGGGAAATTAGGTGTGCTATTGATTGCGAATATAGAGAAAAAGGGATTATTGGTTATCAATTATCGGGTTAAAGGGGGTTCCAGTCAACAGATAACCGATTACCAACTTGTTAAACTTCGTTAAAACCGGTTAAGATTCATTTAAAGCGCTGGCATTTTAAGCGTCTAAACAACTAAATTCGCAGAAAAGAATTCTTTAGATACAGAAAACCGTATCATTTTTAAAACAATCTACAACATGAATGCAAACAAAACCCTTGTCATTGCTGTGACATTGCTCACGCTGGGCGCTTGCAGTCCGCAACTGACGCCCTTTACCGAAAAATTGTATGACGAAAACCGGTGGACGGAAGTGGATTTGAAAAAGATCCAGTTTTATTTGTCCGATGACATCGTCATGCGCCGTGAATTCTCAAGCTCTGATTCCCGTATTGAAGGTGGCACGATCCGCATGGTGGGAGGAAGACAAGTAGAAGAAATCGTCATCCCGCGCGGGACGCCCGGTATTTTTCTCTTTAGCCCCAAGCAAAATCGTTTTGCCGTTAGTTTTGAAGCAGAAGGCGATGACCGTTATTTGATGTTTGGTCCGAACCCCAATGCCAGTGGGCGTTTCGTATTATTAGCTTCTGATTGGGAGCGCCGCCAAGGAACAGTGACTTATGAAAATCGAAAATTTGAAGTGGATGCTTCCAGCGCCTGGTCAAGCTTGATGGTTGATTTGAAAAGAATCAATACAACTAATGTAAAGTCAAGGACTGCGAAAGGAAGAACGGTTAATTGAAGTCGGAAGTTAGAAGCAGGTTACATTTGCGCTTGAATAGTGACGGTAAGGTCTAATTCAATGGTGATCTCATTAGCAACCTTGACGAGTCCCATCAGCGCCCGTGGTGGTTTGATGCCGTAATCCGTGAAGAGCAATGTTTTAGAGCTTTTGAAGCGATATTCTAATTCATCCAGCTTTTTGCCTTGTATGCTAAGTGTTTCCTTATGCGTGACACCAGCGATCGTGAAATTGACAGTTGCTTCGACTGGAATCCAAGTGTCTTCCAAGATCAAGGATTTGCCAGTCGATGGACGGGCTTCGATCAATTCTATTTCAATATAAGGATGCTCTTCGGCTTTCAAAGTGCTGAACATATCATTGTTCATTGGCTTGTTGCCACAATCGAGTTTTTTGGTACGAATTTGCAAAACAGTTTTAGAAAATTTTGCTTTCGTACCATCTTCTGCAACAGTGATTTGTGCTTGCGATTTTGGAAAAGACTCCAGGCAATGGCAGGTAAAGTCTGTCACATTGCTGGTACCCTTGATCTGGAGTTTGCTGCCTTGTTCGATTTGGAAATATGCGGTGTCGGTCTTCATAGCCGACAAAAGTAAGGTAAGAGAGAACAAAATAAAAGCAAAATAGCGGGTGAACATGGCACAAGGATTAAAAAACGTGTCAGGTTTTCAAACCTGACACGTTTGTGTTAAGCAGAATTAGAATGCTAATACGGCTTCTACCATCAAGCCATTGAATAAACCTTCAGCATAAATGCTGGAGCTTGGGTAGTCTTTGTATTCTTGATTCACGTAAGCGCCTTTCAGCAACAAGTTCTTAGTAGCGTACCAACCAGCAACCAGCTCGTAGCGGTTCACTGTCAAATCATTAGCAGTCCTTGCATCGATGCGGCCAGATACTGTATTATAACGGCCACCGATATACACTTGCTCATTTTTCAAGAAGCGATAGACACCTTCCACTGCGATTTGATCGACTTTGCGTTTTTCAGGTTTCGATGCACCTTCAGCTTTCGGGTCGCTGCTGGCATAGCCTTTCGCTTGTTCGTAAGTAGCAAATACTTCTAAGCCTTTGAATTTCAAGAATGGAGCTACTTGCCAGGTTGCAACATTTGTACTAAAGCCAGGATTGATACGACCAGAGAAGGCTTTATCTGCTGTACCAGTTTTGGTCAAAACGCCGCTGGAAAGATAATATTCTGGTTCCATTGCGAAGTAGAAACGAGAGCCTGTGCGGTCGCCACCAAATAAGGTGTTTCTACCAGATTCTTCATTCATATAAGCCGAACCCGACAAGCGTACGCGGAAGTCTTCATTTACTTGCTTGTCAAAAGCCAATTTTGCATAGAAAGAAGGCTTCTTAGTTACATCCGCAACATTCCCGTTGATTAAACCGTTGGTGACACCCGCCATAACCATCAGGTCATTGGTTGGGAATATGTAAACCTCACCGCCGATCTCAGTAGCAAACTGATCCATGATATAGTTACCAACAAATGGATTGTACATAGCGTTACCGCCATCTGTACGACGGAATTGCTGGTCGCCGTAATTCACTCCAAAGTGACCAATTTTCACGCGCACATACTTGGTAAACCATTCAGGATTGCCAAACATCGGAAGCTTGTCCACTTGTACGAAACCGCCTTTTACCCAAAATTCCTGGTGGTGGCGAGAAGACATATAGTTTTCCAATGTCAAACTGATACCATCTTCCAATTGTACGTTGAAGTTCAAGTTTGCTTGTGCCAGGTTGAAACCATTGCCTAAAGGATACAATTTGTTCAAGTCGGTTTTGCCATCGGTGTGCAGTTTTACATCTGCTTTGTTTTCGTGGCTAATCGACTGGTATTGCTGTGTAAAAGCGCCACCAATGCGTACTTTAATGCCTTCAAATGCAGGTATTTCCACATTTTTCTTCGGCTCAAAAGTATTAACGCCTTTTTGGTCGTACGGACGGAAGTATTGAATTTCAGGTTGTTGTGCGAATGCTATTGCTGCGAAGGAGACAAGTGCTACGACTGTCAATATCTTCATTATTTGATTGAAGAGTCTCATAAACTTAATAATTTTGGTGGTGATATAATTTTTATTCGTTTATTTTCCTACGGATTTGCTGTTGCCATTGCCTTTCACCATTTTTACTGAAAAGCTAATGGTTACTTCGTTGCCGGTTTTCATCGTACCCATAAGCGCAGTGGGCGGGTCGATGCCAAAATCGGTCATCAAAATTTTCTTAGCACCGTCGAATTGCAGACTACCATCACTAAGAAGTTTGCCTTTCACTTCCATTTCAATGGCTTTACTTGTGCCGGCGATGTTCAGATTGCCGGAAGCCTTGATCGTGTAGTTGTCGCCATTCTTGTCAAGTGCAGTAATCTTGGTGAGCTTGTAAGTAATCGTCGGATTCGATTCTTGTTTCAATGCGCCCCAGGTTTTTTTATCCATGATAGAACCCTTGGCACTCTTGATTCCTTTTACCGGGATTTCTACGCTGAGCGTCTTGATGGCTTTTAAAACATTGCCCTCAAGCATTATATCAGCGGAAGCGGTCAATTGTGTTACGTTAGATTCCCATTCGTGTACATTAGAAGTACCGGTTATGGTCATCTTGCTGGAAGTGATTTCATAAGTTGCTTGCGCTAAGCTTATATTACACATTCCAACGGCGATCATCAGGGTGAAAAAATAGCGTACCATATCGTTTGTATTTTATTTTTTTGTTTTTTAATTACAATGGCAAAGTTAAAGAGAGATACGGTCGTGGTTTGATGATAAGCATCAGGCGAATGAGTGATATTTATCACAAAAGGGATGATAAATATCAGTTTTATTTTTCAAAATAAAAGAATTTAAAGGAGTTAGGCAGGTTATTTTAAGAATTTAGATAATTTTTTAAAAACATTATTGGCTGTTCTAAAATACATTCATAGCTTTTATTTCAAACAAACTATTGATTTTAATTTGTAAAAATCGCCAGATGATTAATTATCAATGATCAATTGCTTATAATTTTTTAATCCCTTCCAAAAATGGCACAAAACGAAAATCGTCAAAAGCTTCTTGCTTGAATTCTTTTTCAGAAATGCGCGTAATGCGATACATTTTCTGCACATCTTCTCCTACCGGAATGACAAGCATACCGCCAATCTTCAATTGTTGCAAAAGCGCTTCCGGTATGCCGATTGCTCCGGCAGTCACCAGGATTTTGTCAAATGGTGCATATTCTGCCAAGCCTTTGGTGCCATCTCGTAAAAAACATCGAATATTCCCGACTTTTAGTTCTTCAAGCAGCGCCTTCGTTTTTTGAAACAATGCTTCTTGACGCTCTACGGTATAGACTCTTGCGCCCATCAAAGCCAGTATTGCTGCCTGATAACCAGAGCCAGTGCCAATTTCCAGGATTTTATCGCGTTTTTTTATTTCTAAAAGGCTGGTTTGATAAGCAACGGTATAAGGCTGGGAAATAGTTTGCTCACTCCCGATAGGAAAGGCTTTATCTTCATAAGCGTGCTCTTCAAAGGCTTTATCCAAAAAATAATGCCGTGGCAAGGCTTCCATCGCTGCCAGTATCCGCTCATCACTGATGCCTCGTTCGCGTAGCTTTTCAATCAAGCGCTTTCGCATGCCTTTATGTCGGTAAGAATCTTCCATCAAATGTAAAATGCCCCAAAGGGATGGTTATATCATAAAACCGCGAAATGCCCCAATGGGATTCCTTCGGAATAAAACTCAAAAGTACTCGCCGCTCAAGATTTTTACATTTTATATTTAAAATTTTGCGGTTTTGCGGTTTAAAAAGGAAAGTTAATACATTTTACATTTAAAATTTTGTGGTTTTGTGGTTTTCATCTCTATTTTTGCTTTGATAAATCTGACTTCTGACATACTTTGGTCGCCATAGATCATCAAAGGCGACTTAAATCTGATATTTTAAAATATGAGCCAAATAAAATTCGGAACGGACGGCTGGCGAGCCATTATTGCCCTCGATTATACGGTTGAGAATGTAAAGCGCGTAGCCGAAGGCACTGCCCTTTGGCTGAAGAGAAATGGTGGCAAGCAAGTCGTCATCGGGCACGATTGTCGCTTTGGGGGTCAACTTTTTGCAGAAACTTCCGCACAAGTGCTGGCAGCGCATGGCATCAAAACCATCATGGCCAAAGGCTTCGTCTCCACGCCAATGGTTTCGCTGGGTGTCGTAAAAACTAATTCTGATCAGGGTATCGTCATCACGGCAAGCCATAATCCACCTTCTTATAATGGTTTTAAATTGAAATCACATTTGGGTGGCCCAACCGGACCAGACCAAATCGCTGAAGTGGAAACGATGGTGCCGGATTCAACCAATTTAAACTTGCCTTCGCTCGAGGAAATGCAAGCCAAAGGTTTGCTGGAATATGTGGACTTAGAGCAAATGTATCTTGACCATGTGGCGGCTGGATTTGACTTGAATTTGATTAAAAGTACGGGCATAAAAATTGCTTACGATGCCATGTTTGGCGCGGGTCAGAACGCGATGCGCCGTTTATTCCCCCATGCGGTTTTATTACATTGTGATGATAATCCTGGCTTTCACGGGCAAGCGCCGGAGCCGATTCATCGGAACTTGCAGGAGTTTTCAGATTTGATTAAAAATGACCCCGATATTGCATTGGGCATTGCTAATGACGGTGACGCCGATCGCATCGGGATGTACGATGAGGATGGCAATTTTGTGGATTCGCATCATATTTTATTATTACTATTATTATATACTTATAAATATAAAAAGCAAAACGGTAAAGTCGTTATTACATTCTCCGTGACGGATAAGATGAAAAAAATGGCGGAGCAGTTTGGTCTGGAGATCGAAGTAACAAAAATTGGCTTCAAATATATCGCCGAAATCATGGCCCAAGAAGACGTACTTGTGGGTGGCGAAGAATCTGGCGGCTTGGCAGTAAAAGGGCATATCCCGGAACGCGACGGCATTTGGATCGGCTTGATGATTCTGGAATTTATGGCAAAAACGGGCAAATCCGTGAAGCAATTGATTCAGGAAGTCTATGACCATGTCGGCGCTTTTAATTGCGATAGAGATGATTTACATATCGAAGAGACTCAAAAACAGGCAGTTATCAAACGTTGTAAAGAAAATCCTTACACTTCCTTTGGAAATTATAAAGTAGAATCGCTCGAAACGATTGACGGCTTTAAATTCAATCTCGGCAACGACCGTTGGGTGATGCTGCGCGCCTCCGGCACCGAGCCGGTACTGCGTGTGTATGCTCAAGCAGAAGATGCCAAAGAAGTGCGCAATATTTTGGATGCAGCGAAAGCGACTTTATTTGCGTGAATATTATAATTTAATACAATAGGCGCATAGTTTTTAAACAAAAATAGAACTATGTGCCTATGTGTTAAAAAAAAATATAATAATATTACATCTCCTTTAATATTTGTAATGTTTTTTCCAGCATCGCTTCGGTAAAATCCAAATGAGTAACAAACCTTATGGTCTGCGGCCCAAAAGCGGTAGCATTTACATCTTCTGTTTTTAGTTTTTCTAAAAAAGATGATGCAGTATAAGGCGATTTTACATCGAATATCACAATATTGGTCTGCACCGGGCGCACATTTTCTACATAATCCAGAGATTCCAGCGTTTTTCCAATCAATTTAGCGCGATCATTATCATCTTTCAATCGCTGCACATGATGATCCAAAGCATAAATCCCCGCCGCCGCCAGATAACCCGCTTGCCGCATACCGCCGCCCATCACCTTACGCACACGCCGCGCTTGCTTGATAAAGGTCTGATTTCCAATCAATAAAGAGCCAATCGGTGCACCCAATCCTTTTGACAAACAAATAGAAATGCTATCAAATGCTTTGCCGACTTCAAGCGTACTTTCGCCTGTTTCCACCAGAGCATTAAATATTCGTGCGCCATCCAAGTGAATATTTAATCCCCGATCCCGACAAAGCTTACTAATAGGTAATATTTCCTCCAATGTATAATAACTCCCGCCGCCTTTATTCGCAGTGTTTTCCAGCACAACCAACTTACTAATCGGCAACCAATCGTACACCGGTTTAATCGCATTAGCGACTTGTTCCGATGTAATTTTGCCGTTCGTACCTTTAATTAAATTGATGCCGATGCCCGAATTATAAGCATATCCGCCCACTTCATATTGATAAATATGTGAAAATTCATCACATATCACTTCATCCAAAGGCTGCGTATGCACCTTGAGCGCAATCTGATTGGTCATCGTGCCGCTGGGACAAAAAAGCGCCGCTTCCTTGCCAAAAAGCCCAGCAGCCTTGGCTTCCAGCGAATTCACCGTAGGGTCTTCGCCGAATACATCATCGCCAACCTCCGCTTGCAGCATGGCTTGCAGCATCTCCGGGGTGGGTTTGGTCACCGTATCGCTGATGAGATTAATGAGCATCTTGTTTTTGCGGCTAAAATAGGAAATTTACTTGGAGTGAGTAAGGTTAAGTGAATTTGGTGAAGTGATATTGGGTAACGGTGAGTATATGAAGCGTAGTCTGCCGATAGGCGGCTATGATTTCATATACATGTTAGCCTTTCGTTATTTGATTTTGATATCTTGATCCAGTAATTCTAGTGTTTCTATAATACGCTTGCGCAGAACCTGAGATTGAATATTGGCTGATTGATTTAGTGAAATAGCAACAGACACTATACCTTCAAGTTCTTTATTTATTAATACATCACTGACCTCGACAGTTTTATCTAATTTCCGTTTCTCAAAAGGATTACTTGCTGATCCTTCCAAAATCCATTTAAGATTATTCTCATCACTCCACCATTTGGTGAATACATCCATCATAATTTCATTTCTCACAAATAAGGGAATAGCTGACTCCCACAACATTTTCGTCCATATAACCTCAACCTCTTGTAAAGCAACAATATCAGATGACCAATTCGAAAGGAGACGTTTTAACTTACTATTTTTAATTAATCGTATATTTCCTGAAACGAATAAATCATTTTGAATAGGGTCGAATGTAGCCCATCCACTAATCACGCTTAATTTTGATACAATACTATCATTGTGGATGTTTGTCGGCTGATCTATGTATTTTAATATTTCATTGCCTGCTTGAATAATTGACATTCGAGAAGAAATTTTTTGATCCAATTGTTTAAGATTTGCCTCATAATCCTCCTTCAATTGACTTAAAATTTGTTGTTCTTTTATTGAGTCTTTACGCTCCTCATTCCAATTATTAATTTGTAAAGCAATTAAAATTCCAATGACAACAAGAAAAATTTCACCAATGGCATAAATCAGATATTTTCCGAATTTGTTTTCGGAGAGTAATTTTTGTCTGATTTTTCTAAAGAATTTTATCATTTGTTTCTGCTTGTTCTAATGAAGGCTAACATGTGTGTTGCCGCATTGCGTATATTTCTCTTATAGTTTCCTATACTAACTCATTGATAATCAATATTAATTTTCATTATCCGATTATTCCAAAGGAATGGATTTGCCACAAACGGCCACTAAACGTTTGTAATCGCTTATATACGCAATTGCCACTGCTAAATTTATATCCTTTCCTTCATATTTGCAATATTGATTTATTCTTTCATATTTCAATTTCCTTTTTTCTTTACATTTTCCAATAAAATAACCTATCGTTACCTACATTTGTTATGTTTAAAACAATTCAATCAATTTTATGCAAGATAAAATTATTCTCATCACCGGCGGCAACGACGGCATCGGCAAAGCCACAGCTATTGGCTTGGCGCGTATGGGCGCAAGGGTCGTTATCGCTTGCCGCAATATGGAAAAAGCGAGTCAAGCTTTAATCGATATTAAAAAAGAGAGTAATAATGATCAAGTGGAGGCGCTGCATCTTGATCTGGCGAGTTTTGATTCTATTAAAAATTGCGTCGAAAATTTTAATACCCGATATAATAAATTGGATGTATTAATTAATAATGCGGCCCATTATACGAGTTATTTACAAAAAACGGCGGAAGGTTTTGAAATGCAATTTGGCGTCAATCATTTGGGGCATTTTTTATTAACTAATTTATTATTACCTTCTTTACAAGCAGCCGAAAAGCCAAGAATAGTAAACGTTTCGTCGAATGGACATTATAGTGGTAAAATCGATTTTAATAATTTGCGCGGTGAAAAATCGATTAAAAAATATTATGGATTTGAAGCTTATGCGCAATCAAAATTAGCGAATGTATTATTTACACGAGAATTTACACGTCGTTATCCTGATATGATATGTAATTCTTTACATCCGGGCGGCGTGGCGACTGATATTGCTACTAAAAATGCTGTTGGCTTGGTAAGTAACGTTTGGAGTCTCGTGAAACCATTTTTGATGTCGCCTGAAAAAGGCGCGCAAACCTCTATTTATTTAGCGGCTTCCCCAAAAGTAAATAAAATTAATGGACAATTTTTTGATGAAAAACAAAAGATTAGAAAACCCAGCCGATTAGCGCGTAATGATGAATTAGCTAAAAGACTTTGGGATGTAAGTATGGAATTTATTTACCATTGATTATTTATAATAAAGTTTTAATAAAAAATATTCTGTAAATTCATGGTATATAAATAAAAATTGTTGAAAGCATCTTTAATTTTTATTCAATCCAAATAATTATTTTTGTGATAGGTATCACAACCAAGCAAGCTGCGAAAGTTTTATTATTGTGATTGTTTTTATTTTTGCTTTTATTGGCAATAACCAATTGGCAATCAACAATTTAAATATGGATGTCGAAATTCTTGCCCGCATACAATTTGCTTTCACGGTTGCTTTTCATTATATCTACCCGCCGCTGAGCATTGGTCTGGGTTTGGTGATGGTATTTATGGAAGGGATGTACCTGCGCACGAAGGAGCAGGTCTATGAACAAATGGCGCGGTTCTGGACGAAAATTTTTGCCTTGACCTTCGGAATCGGCGTGGCCACGGGCATTGTGATGGAATTTGAATTCGGCACCAATTGGGCGACTTACTCGCGCTATGTCGGCGACGTATTTGGCTCGGCGCTGGCGGCGGAAGGCATTTTTGCTTTTGCTTTGGAAAGCGGATTCCTGGGTATTTTATTATTCGGTTGGAATAAAGTGAGCCCGAAGGTGCATTTTATTGCAACGCTTGGCGTGTGGCTGGGTTCGATGTTTTCGGCGGTATGGATTGTGGTGGCAAATTCCTGGCAACAAACACCTGCGGGCTATCATATTGTGGGCGAAGGACTCAATGCTCGTGCCGAAATTACCGATTTTTGGGCGATGGTGTTCAATCCTTCAAGTGTGGATCGGCTGCTGCACGTTTGGGTGGGCGCATTTTTAGCAGGGGCATTCTTGATTTTGAGCGTTCATGCCTGGTATATATTAAAAAATCGACATATTGAAATTTCTAAAAAAGCTTTTAAAATCGCATTAGCAATTGCTGCCGTTGCTTCGCTTTCGCAATTGCTCACAGGACATAAAGCTGCCGACGGCGTTGCGCATAATCAACCTGCGAAACTGGCAGCATTGGAAGGGCATTTCGATAGTCTCGCTGTGGCGGATATGTTCTTATTGGGCTGGGTAAATAAAGAAACTCAAGAAACGATGGGCATCAAGATTCCGGGCGGTTTGACATTTTTATTATATCAAAATTTTAAAACACCTGTAAAAGGATTAAATAGTTTCCCTGAAAACGAACGTCCGACAGCGCTGAACGCGATTTTTCAATTTTATCATATTATGGTAGCGATTGGAATATTCTTGATAGCGCTTACATTATATGCCAGCGTTCAATGTTGGCGAGGTAAATTATTCCAACAACGCTGGTTGCTTTGGGTATTTGTTTGGGCGGTATTGCTGCCGCAAATTGCCAATCAATTCGGTTGGTTTGCTGCCGAAATGGGGCGTCAACCCTGGGTGGTGTATGGTTTGCTGCGCACTTCCGATGCTTTATCCAAAGTAGTCACTGCGGATCAGATTTTATTTTCTTTAATCATGTTTTTCTTGATTTATTTACTTTTATTTACATTGTTTATTTACTTGTTGAATAAAAAAATACAACACGGTCCGGAAGATGGTAGCGATTTACAAGATCATCGTCCGAAATTACAAGAAATGGCGAAAGCTTTAAATGTTTAAGGTTAGATGTTTCAAGTTTTTAGGTTTTCAAATTTCTCATTTCAAATTTGAATCATGTTTTTAGGCATAGATTATCCCACCTGGTGGTTTTTGGTAGTTGGCGGCTTATTTAGTGGCTACGCGATTTTGGATGGCTTTGATCTTGGCGCGGGCGCTTTGCATTTATTATTCAAAAAAGAAGAAAGTCGGCGCATCGCCTTGAATGCGGTTGGCCCGGTATGGGATGGGAATGAAGTGTGGCTGGTAATAGGCGGAGGCGCACTGTTTGCGGGCTTTCCGGTAGTATATGCTTCTTTGTTTTCAGGGATGTACATTCCATTTATGCTGTTTTTGGCAGCGCTTATTTTTCGGGCGGTTTCGATAGAATTTCGCAGCAAAGAACCCATGCTTTGGTGGCGCAGCATGTGGGACATAAGTTATTCAATATCAAGCATTTTGCTGGCATTTTTATTGGGCGTAGTGCTGGGAAATGTATTACAAGGCATTGCGCTTGGCGAAAACTTTGAATTTCAAGGGCATTGGTTAGAATTTTTGAATCCTTATGCTTTGATGACAGGACTGACCACCGTAGCGCTTTTTGCGATGCACGGCGCGATTTACTTGACGATGAAAACCGAAGGGCGATTGTTCGCCAAAGTCACTTTACTGCTCAAGCGAGCAATTATATTTTTTGTGTTGAGTTTCAGCATTCTTACACTTTATACTTTAATTTATATTCCGCATTTATCGGATGATTTTAAACAATCGCCAGCCTTATTTATCGTGCCGGTGCTGGCGTTTCTGAGCATTGCGAATGTGCCGCGTTTAGCCGCCAAACGCAAGTATTGGCAAGCATTTTTGTTTTCATCCCTGACCGTGGCATTATTATTAATTTTGGTGGCAATAGAATTATATCCTGTGCTCATCCTTTCTACGATTGATCCTCAATACAATTTAACGATCTACAATGCCGCTTCTTCCGAGAAATCCTTGCGCATTATGCTCACGATGGCTGCTATAGGCGCACCATTGGTAGCCACTTACACTGGTTTTGTATTCTGGACGTTCCGGGGTAAGGTGAAATTGGATGAGACGAGTTATTGAGAACCTAAATCCTTTTCTTTTACACGTTTTAATATAATTTCTTGATTTGAAGAGGAATATAACTCAAACTCCATTTCCCAAAGAACTGAGGTGGTCTGTTTTATTCAATTTTATGATCGAAATTATAAATTTTTACAGATTTCCATGAGATTAAATTGTTAATATCTTCAATATCTTCTATGTTATCGCCATTTAAAGGGATTGAATAATAATTTTTTTCGTCTATATCAATTATTCGAAACATTACTACTTCAGCAATCTTTTCTTCTAATAAATTTTCAAGTTATTTTGAATCATAATAAATTTTGAGAACATGGTTTGGGTTAATTATTACAGGAATTGGCTTTCTAATTCACTAGAATTGTATCTTGAAATACTAGTTTTGAGTTCTCCATTTTCAAATATAATCAATTCAGGATTTTTTATTTCTATGAGTCTTTCAGCGATATTATTTAATATTAATTCAACAATAGCCTGAGTCTTTACTTCTTTTTATTAATCAGATCATATGTTTTAGGATTGTAAATTTTCATTTTTATAATTAGTTCATCTCCTTCTTTGTCAATATCATAAATTTTATCTTTCATTTTATTGCGCTTTTTAAAAGATAGGGACACATAAAAAATTAAATCTTTCAAATTTACACCTCAATCCTCATTTCCGCAACAATCGGGTTGTGTCTGGCAAAACTTGCTTGTACTTTTGTAATAAAAAAAGCGATAATGACCACCGAAACGATTAATTATCAGCGCATCGAGCAAGCGATTCAATATTTATCAGAACATTTTACAGAACAGCCTAACCTCGACGACGTAGCGGCGCAAGTGCATTTGAGTCCATACCATTTTCAGCGTATGTTTACCGAATGGGCAGGCATCAGCCCGAAGAAGTTTTTGCAGTACTTGACCACCGATTTTCTGAAAAATAAAATCGCCGAAACGCCTAATATCATTGAGGCGGCCAACCTGGCAGGTCTGTCGAGTCAATCGCGGGTGTACGATTTATTTGTAACGCTGGAAGCGGTGACACCCCAGGAATTCAAAAGTGGCGGCGAGCGTCTGCGCATGGATTATGGCTACCACGATACGCCTTTCGGTGAATGTTTTGTGGCGGCGACCGAGCGCGGTATCTGTGGTTTGGAATTTGTAAACGATGACACCAAAGCCCAGCATTTGCAGGCCTTTCAACAAAAATGGCGCAACGCCGAGATATTATATAATCCTGATGCGACGATCGATTTCACCCGACATTTATTTTCAAATTCCGTCCAAGAGCAAAAGCGTTTTCATTTATTGGTCAATGGCACCAAATTCCAGGTAAAAGTCTGGGAAGCCTTGCTACGCGTGCCTTTCGGCGCGGTGACCACCTACGGGCAAATCGCAGAAAGCATCGGTCAACCCGGCGCATCGCGGGCGGTGGGTTCAGCGGTCGGCGATAATCCGATTGCTTATCTCATTCCTTGTCACCGCGTCATCCGCAAAGAAGGCAAATTGGGCGAGTATCATTGGGGCAGCGCAAGGAAAAAGGCGATTGTGGGTTGGGAAATGGCGAAGAGTCAAGTTTGAAATAAGATAGTTGAAATTTGAAAAATAAAGCGCTCTCGCATCTGTTCTCTCTATATTTTTTAAATCTGCCCCTTTTTTTATATAAAATCTAATTCCCATTTTTGTCGCAAGACAAATTGTATAAAATGAGAATCGAAGTCAGAAAGGCAATATTGGCGGACGCTCCGATCATCGCGCTGCTTGGGCGCATTACATTCGGCGAAACCTTTGGGCATTTATTTCACGATCAACAAGCTTTACAACGTTATTATCATTATACGTTTGGTGTAAAGAAAATTCAATCCAGCTTGCAAAAAGGAAATAATATTTTCTGGCTGGCTTTCGCAGATGACCTGCCTGTGGGTTATGCTAAATTAAAATTACATTCACTAAATAAGATTGTAATATCAGAAGCGGCTTCGCAATTACAAAAGATTTATGTCTTGAAAGATTTTTTGCACCAGCAAATTGGACTTGTATTATTGGAATCTGTAATAGAAGAAGCCCAGAAAGCAGCAAATACGCATCTTTGGCTCTCCGTCTTGTACACCAACGAGCGCGCGATTCAGTTTTATGAAAAACACGGATTTGTAAAGACCGTTCAGCAGGTTACGTCGGTGGCGGAGCAGGATTTTACATTTGAAACGATGGTGAAAGCATTTTAAATGATGCTGTAAACACTATGGATGCTCGCTTTGCTGATGCTATTCATATAATGGATTTATCGATAGTAACAACAGTATCAATAGCATCCAAAGTATCAATAAAAAATCTGTTCTACATGAAAAGAATCATTCTGTATCTGTTTTGTATTTTTACAAACTTTTACCTTTGCTAAAATTTTATATCATAAAATGTTGAATTTCAAAGAAATCCTTGAACAAGAAGAAAATCTCGACCCGAAAGATTGGGATCAAATAAAACAATTAGGCTATCAGATGGTGGATGATATGATGGAATATTTACATACCATTGGCGAGCGCCCGATTTGGAAACCTACCGCCGAAACCACCAAAACCCATTTAAAACAAGGCTTGCCGGAAAGCGCCGAATCGATTGAGCAGATTTATGAAGAATTTAAAACCCATATTCTGCCATATAATAAAGGCAATGTGCATCCGCGTTTTTGGGCTTGGGTGCAAGGCACGGGTACGCCTTTTGCGATGTTGGCGGAAATGCTTGCCGCTGGGATGAATCCAAATCTTGGCATCGGCGATCACGCCGCGATGTACGTTGAAAATCAAGTAGTTGACTGGTGTAAAGAAATGCTGGGCTTTCCGATGGACGCGAGCGGTTTGCTCTTGAGCGGGGGCTCGGTGGCAAATATCACGGGCATTTTGGTGGCGCGCAATGCTTTCGACGAGCGCATTCGCAAAGAAGGTGTGCGGGCGTTGCCGGGTCAATTGGTATTATATGCTTCGAGTGAAACGCATAGTTGCCAACAAAAAGCAGTGGAAGTAGCGGGACTAGGCGCAAATGCCTTGCGCAAAGTGCCTGTGAATGCTGACTTTCAGCTAGACATTAAAGAACTTCGGAATATGATAGCCGAGGATAAAGCCGCCGGGAAAATCCCTTTTTGTATCGTGGGCAATGCCGGAACGGTGAATACCGCGGCGATTGATCCTCTGGATGAATTATTACAAATTTGTAAAGAAGAAAAGTTATGGTTTCATGTGGACGGCGCGTTTGGCGCTTTGGCGAAATTAGTGCCTGAATATCAAGGACTTCTGCGAGCTATTGAAGAAGCTGACAGCGTGGCTTTCGATTTGCACAAGTGGATGTATTTGCCTTATGAAGTGGGTTGTGTATTGATCAAAAATGCCCAGCAGCACCGTGATTCTTTTGCGATGCAACCAAATTATCTGCTCAAGCACGAGCGCGGACTCTCGGCTGGGCCTGATCCTTTGAGCAATTATGGCATGGAATTATCGCGGGGCTTCAAAGCATTAAAAGTTTGGATGTCCTTCAAAGAGCACGGCATTCCTAAGTTTGCTCGATTGATTCGACAAAATATTGCACAAGCATTTTATCTCGGCGATTTGGTGGAAAAAGAACCTTTATTAGAATTACTTGCCCCGGTGACAATGAATATTGTTTGCTTTCGCTTTAATCCTGGCAATTTGAATCAAGAACAACTAAATGATTTAAATAAAGAAATCCTGATGCGCCTGCACGAAGAAGGCATCGCCGCGCCATCTTATACTTTATTACATGGAAATTATGCAATTCGTGTCGCCAATGTAAATCATCGCAGCCAAAAGGCTGATTTTGAGGCATTAGTGGAAGGTGTAATTAGGATAGGTAAAGTGGATTGTTTAGTTAAAAGATCAAATCGACTCTTAGCTGTGCTGTTTCTTTCCGTTTTTTCTGCCGGGCCAGGCCTTGGCCTTTCCCGGGGGGGGGGGGAATCCGATGACTCGAAGTCATCGGATTAATGCTAAACCTACTTCACAATCCATCCGCCACTCCAGTCATCTGGCGGCGCGACCAAGCCCAGCTTGCCTTCTGCATCTTCGGCGGAGAGAATCATACCCTGACTTTCAATGCCTTTAAGCTTGCGCGGCGCGAGGTTGGCGACAACAACTACGCGTTTTCCAATCAGATTTTCCGGCTGAAAATGCTCGGCAATACCCGACACAATGGTGCGTTTTTCAAAACCCAAATCCACGGATAATTTCAACAATTTATCTGCTTTTTCTACTTTTTCGGCACTGAGGATGACACCGGTGCGCAGATCGAGTTTTGTAAAATCATCATACGTAATTTCCTGTTTTACAGGCAAATATTTTGGCGCATTTTGTTTTTCGGCTTCCATGATGGCCGCGAGTTTTTCTTTCTGGCGATTCACAATTTCCAGACGACTGGTATCCTTACGATCATTAATTTTGGCAAATAAAATTTCGGCTTCCCCAACGCTGTGTCCGGCAGGCACGAGCGCTTTGCCGGCATTCAAATCATCAAAGGCTTTTTCCAAATCACCATTTTGCAAAGGATTCAAATTCAACAACTTGCGAATACGTGGCGTAGTGAATGGAATAAAGGGTTGACTTAAAACACTTAATAATCCTACAATTTGCAAACAAAGAAATAGGCATTCCTTTACAAGTGGGCTATCCGGCTCGTCTTTCCAAATCTGCCAGGGCGAAATATCTTGCAAATACGTATTGCCCCAACTCGAAATTTCCAGAAACAATTGCGCCGCTTGCTTGAAGCTGAAAGCGTCGAGTTCACGCGTGAGATCATGCGCGAGTTTCAAGGCTTCTTCCAATTTATCAGTCAGATTTACATCGACTGTCGGGACTTTGCCTTCGTAATATTTATTGGTCAATACGATCACTCGATTCACAAAATTGCCGAGATTGTCTGCCAATTCTTTATCATGAAAATCAATAAATTCATCCCATTTGAAATCGGCATCTTTATTTTCAGGCATATTGCGCGTGAGCGCCCAGCGCAAAGCGTCTTCTTTATTTGGAAAATCCTTGAATTCTTCCAGATATTGATCCTGCTCGATACCCCAGCCCCGCGATTTTGAAAATTTCTCTCCTTCAAAATTCAGGAATTGATTGGCTGGCACGTTCTTCGGCAAAGCAAATTCGCCATGCGCCTTGAGCATCGCCGGAAACACAATGCAGTGAAACACAATATTATCCTTGCCAATAAAATGAATAAGCTCAACATTTTCACCTTTCCAATATTCTTCCCAATTTTTATTATTTTCAATCGCCCATTGTTTGGTAGAAGAAATATAACCGATTGGTGCATCGAACCAAACGTATAACACTTTGCCCTTTGCTTCGGGCAGCGGCACAGGAATTCCCCAATCCAAATCGCGCGTAATCGAACGTGGCTGCAAGCCTCCATCCAACCAGGATAAGCATTGGCCTACGACGTGCTTTTTCCAGGCTTTTGCATCATGATGTTTTTTATGATCTAAATTCCCATTTTCGATCCATTCGCGGAGCCAGGTTTCGTGCTTATCCAATTTGAAATACCAATGCTTGGTTTCTTTTAAAACAGGCGCTTTGCCACTTAAAGTGGACTTTGGGTTAATCAATTGCAAAGGCGACAAGTCAATACCGCAATTTTCGCATTGATCGCCGTAGGCATTGGGATGGCTGCAATTGGGGCAAGTGCCTGTGATATAGCGATCTGCGAGGAATTGATCGTAATCTTCGTCGTAGTATTGTTCGATGGAATGCTCTTCAAATTCGCCGCCTTTTTCATACAATTTCAGAAAGAAATCCTGAGAAGTTTGATGGTGCAAAGGCTCGCTCGTGCGGTGATAATAGTCAAAGGAAATGCCCAATTTTTCAAACGTATCTTTATTCAGAAAATGATATTTATCAATGATTTCGCGGGGAGACACGCCTTCCTTCTTCGCTCGAATCGTAATTGCCGCGCCATGCTCATCTGAACCACAAACCCAGACCACATCCTTGCCCAAGAGGCGCAGATAGCGCACATAGATGTCAGCAGGGAGGTATGCGCCAGCAAGGTGGCCTAAGTGCAAAGCGCCATTGGCGTAAGGAAGCGCGGAAGTAATTAAGTATTTTTATTCATGTATTTTTTTAGTTTAGTAGCTGAGGAGTTTAGGAACTGAGTAAGTTTTAATAAATTCAACTACTTAACTCATAAACTCCTAAGCTTCAAAGATGCGAATATACGCGAATGACAACGCAGAGTGAAAAAAATTGGTTTCAATTCATTTTATTAATTGAATACTCAAAACCCATAAAAATGTCATGGATTTTCCTTTTTATTTCATAATTTTAGTCTTCGGGTATGCTGCACACAATTTTGCAAATAGCTTTGCGTTTTGTGTACAGAATTGCTTTTAACAATTGATTTGGTGAACATTTTTAAGATTTTTCCATTTTACAAGTGTTAAAAAAGCGATCAAAAATACGAGTAGCGTAATTTTTATGTTAATTATGTGAACTTTTTAGAAAACTCGTTCTAAATTTGTCAATTGACAAATTAAACAAAATGAATCCAATCTAAGGATTCATTTAAACACGCTTACGCTAAAACAAATCACAAAGATGAATTACGCAGGAGCAGCCGTGCTGTGACCGTTCCCCCTAAATGTTGCACATTGGCGTGTTTCCAGTGAAAGATTATAACTGGGGTTTAGTTTTTTGAGGGCGAAGCAGTATTTTCTGCCGCCCTTTTTTCTTTACCCGCAGAAGCAGTAGTGAAGATGGGTTTTATTCTCAATATCCTAATACCTCAATTTCCTAATTCCCAACATCCCCTTATCTTTGTCGGATATTCCTTTTGCTATGCACATTCAACCCTTTCAGGCGCTGTATCCTGACCAACAAATGGTGGCCTCGGAAATTGCTTTTTTCGATACAACAAAAGAAAATTATAGCCACTTTTTGCAACACAATTTTTTCTATAAAATGAACTCGCCTGCTATTTTTTTATATCAAATCCAGTCGCTCAGGCGCATATACACTGGGGTGTTGGCAAGTACGGATCTGAAAGATTACACGCAAGGAAATATTAAAAAACATGAACATACGATTCGCACGGAGGAAGAAAAACAAATGCGATTGACCTTGGAACGCCGGGCAGCAGTGAAGCCTGTCTTATTGACTTATGCTGAAAATGAACTGATTGACCAATGGATTGAGCAATATATTTCGACTCATTCGACTTTTCTGGAAATTAATTTTTCTGAAGAGGAGCAAATACACCGAATTTGGGCGGTGCAAGAGCAAACGGAAATATTACAAATTCAGCAGTTGTTCCGGGATCAGGTCGCCCATGCCTATATTGCCGATGGGCATCATCGAATGTCGGCGATGGAATTGATTTGTGAAACGAATGAAAATGAAGCATTGCGCCAAGCGTACAGCGAGGTGTACTGTGCGTTTTTTCCTTCCGGGCAATTGGATATTCTGGAATTCAATAGGGTAGTGCAACTGCCTGAAAATCTGAGTATTGAAAACCTATTGCAATCGTTTGAATCCTTGTTTATCATAGAACCTTTGACAGCGTCGACAAAACCTTCTCAGCTACACGAAATGACGCTTTGCACCTCGCAAGGTTGGTATCGCTTATGCTGGAAGCACTCGATTTTATTGGAATATACGGATATGCCCGTCGTGTTGGACACCATGTTGCTTAATGAGCAAGTCATAGATAAATTACTGCATATCAGCGATGTACGCTACGATCAGCGTATAGAATATGTAGATGCCGCTAAAGGCTTGAATGCGATTCAACAAAAAATTATTAAAAATCCTAATTTGATAGGTTTTTGCTTATACCCTGTGCAATTTAATGACCTGAAAAATCTGGTAGAAGCCGGTGGCACGATGCCGCCCAAATCCACGTGGTTTGAACCAAGAATGAAAAATGGTCTGATTGTAAAGATTTATGAGTAAATATTAAGCTTTGGGCTTGTAATATTTATTATATATATAATATTTTAATATTTATATTGAAATGCTATGTATCGATTTCCTAAAATAGCAGGAATAGACAAAAGCTCATTTGGAAAATGCCTTTTTTTGTACTCAATACTTAATATAAAGCAATGAAAACGTTTCACCTGACTTTAATACTGTTATTCTGTATATTATCGATCATGCCAACAGAGGCTCAAAAACGCAGTGCCAAAGACACAAAAGTAACAATAGAAAGCCAAGGCTGGAAACTGATTGGAGATTTATTAGTGCCGAGATCATCAAAGCCAATTCCAGCGGTTTTAATGCTTAACAGAGCAGGAGGAAATCGAAAAGCTTATGAAAAACTAGCAAAAGATCTTGCCCAACGAGGTATTGCTTCGCTACGACTTGACCTTCGCGGGCATGGAGAAAGTATAAATTTAGGCAAATCTATACCGAGTGAAGAAGGCGCTTTGGAGCTAATCAAGGATTCTAATGAGGACGTCAATGCTGCTCATCAATATTTAAGGGCATTAAATGGCATCCGATCTGATCAAATTGCTATTGTTGGCGCGAGTTACAGCGGAGAGAAAATGATGGAAGCAGCCAGAAAATATGGCTTTGCGCAGGCGTACGTAGCACTTTCGCCTGGTTCATTCAGCGATGAATCCATGCTTTCGATAGATCCCACCCAAATCCCCTGGTTATATATCGCAGCCAAAAACGAGCGCTATTTAAAGGAAGTTACAACTGCGGTATCGGAGATGAGTCAAATGGTAGAAACGCTCATTATTCCTGGCACTGCTCATGCTACCGGTATTCTGGACACGCGGCGATATTGCCGAGTACATTGCCATTTGGTTGGCAACAAAACTGGAATTAAAATAAAGTAAATGAATTTGTAATATTTTGTAAATTTTAGCTTAATATTTTTCTCAATTCCACATCATTTTCTTCCAGCAAATCAAAAACAGTCGTCCCCTCTGCATTAGGAATATTCTTGTCTGCGCCTGCTTCAACGAGCATTTGAATACATTTTTCCTGATGATGCCTGTTTTTTTCGCCACCGTTTTTAAGACCGTGCATCGCCCAAAAGAGCGGCGTCGATTTAAAATCGATACAACGTTTATTAATATCAAGTTTTTCTTTTAGCAATCTTTCCACAACTTTATCCCTGCCGCACCAGGCAGCCCAATGCAAAGGCGTACCGCCATGACATCCACCATGATGAATATTAGCGTTATTTTCTATATATAAAAGTGCCACCTCATCTGCGTGCAAACTCGCTGCGGCGACGAGCGGCGTATCTTTCTTTTCTACCAAACCAAAACCATCCATATTTGCGCCAAATTCCAGGAATATTTTCGCCATTTCTACAGCTTCTGCATCGGTATAAACATTATTGAAAACGCCATCGCAAATTCGATGCAGCGGGTGTGCCTTTCGAGCATCCATCTCACTTAATGCAATTCCTTCGTTGGCAAGCGCCGGATTTTGAGAAAGTAAATCCCGCAATCCATCATAATCTACATTGGTTATTAATTCTTTAATCATGTTTTTTTAATTTTTACTAAATAAAAGATTGTTTATTTAGTAATTTATGATAATTCTGTTCCTTCCGGGACATCGGTATAACTTTCAAATTCAAGCCGATAACCATCGGGGTCGGAGAGTGAAGTCACCCACATGCCATTGCCTACAAAGGGTTTGGATGCTGGAAGCCCGCGAGCAATGGCTTCGTGATAGATCGCCAGCGCATCTTCGCAAATAAAACAAATAGAAACGCCTATGCCTACTTTTTCTTTCGGTATCCAAGAATCTTTATATTCTTGCAACATAATAGATGCTTCGCCCAATTGGAGCCAACACCAGCGCAGCTTTCCCTCGTTAATCCAGTGATTTTTCATTTCAAAACCAAGTCCTTTTACATAAAAATGGAGGGAGGTTTCCATATTTCTGATATTGAAGAAAGGCACTGCTTGTTTAACATTTACTTTATTTACTGTTTCGGGTGTCATGATATGATATTATTAATTTTTTTAAATTGTTCGTGGCTCATTTCCCAGCGATTAACCATTTGTTCGGAGGTCAGCCAACTCGGCGTTGTCAGGTGCGATTTTACAAAAGTAAACCCGACTTTCGGCAAGGTTTTATTCGGTGCGGGATTCAAAGCATTTGGTTCGCAGAACAAGCGTTTCAACTGAAAATTTTCAAAGAAATAAGGTAAAGTCATTCTGACCAAATTTACACCAGCGCCTTGCTGTCGCAAATCCGAGCGCCACATATGCAGGTGCATAAATGCTTGTTCACCAAATATAATATCATTGATATTGCAATGCCCTATTGCCTGACCGTCCACCTGCCAAATGATAGCGTAGGATTGCTTTTCAGCGATTGGTGTTTGCAATTGTTTAGTCAACGCAGCGCGCCATTGCTCGCGGTTCGGCATTTTGCTCAAGTCCACGCCCATCCCTTCCAAAAAAGCCGGGCTAGCATTCAACCAATAATCGGTGATTGGTTCAATATCTTGTTCTTGCAATTCTCTTACGGATAAATGATTGATAGTCATATAGATTTGAATAAGGTTTTATGCCAATACATTGGCGATGAATTCAAATGATTATATAATAAAAGTAAAGAACCTTTCGGAAGGTTATATTTATGTGAAGATGAATGTAATATCATATTGATAAGTTATTGTAAAATAATTATTTCATAACAACTTATCCTGCTTGTTTTTATGTCTGAATTTAATATATTATTAAACAGCGCTTGCACGCTTACTTTTGGCGTTATATAATTCGATGCCTGTATTTATTATTTCTATAATAAAAGGGATCGCCGCTGTCAAAATATTTAGTAGAATAGGTTTTCGTTTCAATATCAACAAACTCTTTTTTGATATTAATTTTGGAAAAATGTTTACGATCCTCAAATCCAAAACCGCTAAAAATATCCGAGATCAAGGCTACATCAATATCCGAATATTCATGTTGATTCCCTCGCGCGTACGAACCAAAGAGAATCGCCCTTTCCAATGGTATTCCACTAGAAAGTATTTCCTGAATGAAAGATTCTACTTTTTTTATGGCAGCTTCTCTTGTAAGCATTGTTTAATATAAGTTACTTTCTCCAACAGTTGCTGGGTATATTCAAAAGTACATCTTTTTTGAATAGTAAACAAGTAATCAGGGTAACGTCCTTCCAATTGAAAATCGTTAAACTGTTCTAAAAACAATAAATCTTCTTCTATCAAATCAAGATGAGTATCTTGAATCAACCGCAACAAATTATGGGTTTTCGGGGGATGATTATTATGGTTATCTTTTACCCAATGCGCTTTGCAATATTTCTCTAATACCAAATGCGCAAAAAACAGGCAATGCACATACTTGCTCGCCTCAAAAAGTGACTGCGCTGCTTCCCAATCATCTTCGGCGGTTCTTACCCAATAAGCAATATGTTCGTGTTTAGAGAGCATTTCAGGGCAAGATAAATACAAAAATTAAAACTTCATTCACTGAATACATTGTGAATTAAATTCCAATACATGATTTCTTAACCAAAGATTTATTTCACAATGTACTGAAAGTCATTCTAAAAGTTTAAAAATAAACATTCCCGAAACCCTATCTTTGCAAAAACCGTCAACCACTTATGCCAATCAATGCCTGGATCATTTTATTTACGATTGCCGCAGCCCAAGGTTATTTTCTGGTAGCGGTGCTGTTTTCCAAGAAAGAAAATCGCATTCCAAATCGATTATTGGCTTTATTTTTAATGTGTATGTCGTTGACACTGACCGAGTGGTTGTTGCATTGGACGAAGCTCATTCAACAAGTGCCGGGCTTCGTCGCGGTGAGTGTATCGCTGCCCTTGGCATACGGGCCTATTTTATTTTTATTTTATCAAACGACTTTCCAAACAAAGCAATTGCCCAAGCGTTGGTGGTTACATTTTATGCCAATGGCTTTAATGATTATAATATTATTACCAATTTATTTACGTTTTGTATATCGCGTACCCGCCTTAGTTCAAAGCACTTTTACCGTATTACGACATCCGCTTTTTCCAATTATTATGTTCAGTTTAATGAGTTTTTATTGCATTTGGATTGCAATGCGTTTTCGCTCTTTTTTAATTGGAAATAATGAATTGCAACGCTGGCATCGCTTGATTCTGGGGGCTTATATCGGCGTTGTGTTGACTTATATTCTTTATCGGCTGCTGCCGAACCTGGAGATACAAGCACCTGTTTGGAAATATATCATAGCTTTAGCGCTTACGATATTTATTTATTTAATTGCGTGGCTGGGGTATGCCCAGCATCAAGTATTACAAGGTATGCCTTTAGCAAAAGCGCTACAACCCCAGAAATACAGGAAATCTTCGCTTTCAGAAAGTGAATCAAAACAGCTCTTTCAGCAAATTACATACTTAATGGAAAATGAAAAACTTTATATAGATAGCGAATTAAATTTAGATGTCTTATCACAAAAACTAAATAAAACCCGGCATCATATTTCACAAGTAATTAATGAACAATCGGATCGTAATTTCGCTGATTTTATAAATGGTTATCGCATCAAAGCTGCCCAAGAACTCTTAGCTTCCAGCTCTAAAAAAGAGAAAAATGTGATTGAAATCGCTTATGAAGTTGGCTTTAATACTAAAAAAGCGTTTAATCTTGCCTTCAAAAAAATGACGAGCATGACGCCCACCGAATTCCGTCAATCCCAAGAAAAAAAGGTGTAAATTTATCGGCGACGCCGTTTTTCCGATCTTTTTTTCCTCTTTTTGTACTTCAAGCAAACACCTTGCAGCAAAAAGCTATGAAAATTATTATTAGGCTATTCGCATTATGCTTTATTTGCATATTATTATTTATGAGCAATGAAACCGGGGCACTTCCTGAGAATACAGGCGCTCCCGGCGAGCTGACCTGCGGGCGCGCTCCTTGTCACAATATCCCTTCGAATATTGGCGCAGCGCAAATTGCTATTACTTTTAATAATGGAATCCAAAGTTATTTAGCAGATTCCCTTCATCATATCAAGATAAATATTACAAATCCTCAAACAAATAAAAATGGCTTTCAAATTTTGGCATTGAACGATAATCGGCAAAATGTTGGTACCTGGGTTTTGACCGAGCCGACGAAAATGCAAATCATCAATGGAATTGGGCTTCCCAATCGATTTTATGTAACCCATCGGGAGGCGGGCAACCGTCAAACAGAATGGCAGTTGCAATGGAAAGCGCCCAATAATAATGTTGGTAAAGTTACATTTTATGTATCGGTATTGGCTTCTAATGATAATGGCACCAATCAGGGCGATCAATTATATAATACTTCAATAGCCGCTGATTTTGCTCTACCTACGGCTACTAAAGAACAGCTCTTGGAACAAGCGTTTAATGTTTTTCCAACGATTGCTTCTGATGTAATTTTTATAGAAAATAAGCAAGAGATTAATAAAATTCCAAGTATCCTGGTGGATAATAAAGGAGCAGTTGTGCTGACAGCGATAATCAATTTTGGTATCAACCAATTGGATGTCAGTCATTTATCAAGTGGGATTTATTTTTTGCAATTAAAAGTATCAGGTACTTCTATTACTAAAAAAATCATTATTTACTAAATAATTAACATCATGACTCGACTAATTTTATATCTTTTACCATTATTTGCGATTTCCGGACTGGGCTTTTGGTATGGCAATCCAACAACCACAAATGCAGTGGATACAGCTCTTGTACAAGCAGATACGACTTTTGATATGCAAAAAGCCCTGGCTACTTTGCGCGAACAAATTAAAGGAAAGGAAAACCTTCCTGCCGATAGCGTTTTTCAAAATATCAAATTATTAAAGAAAATGCCTGCCGGGCGGCTTCTTGGTATCATGGAAATCGCTTTTAGCAATTCACTGGGCGTCACTTGCGAGCATTGTCACACGCCTGATGCCTGGGAAAAAGAAGATAAACCTACTAAACAAATCGCACGCGATATGTGGGTGATGATGGGGACAATTAATAATGAATTACTTAAAAATATTTCAAATTTACAAAGTAAGCAACCGACTGCTAATTGCACTACCTGCCATCGGGGCCAAGTAAAACCAGCGACTTCGTTGAAATAATTTGTTTTAAATAGAGGGGAAAGTTTATTTAAATAAACTTTCCCCTCTATTTTATAAACTTTATTAAAATCAAAGCTTTTTAATTGGAGATTTTACTAGCTCAGATTTCTTCGTCACCGTCCTGCCATATAAGCTGAGTAATATTGCCTGAGCTATTTCTAATAAATATTAACTTCTCCAGGTAGCTGGTATCGAAAAATTCATCTTTTGAAGTCGGTATTAATCTGCAAGCGCCCCATTTATCGCCGTTCTCATATTTTATCAGCGCTTCTCCATTTTTTCTAATAGATATTATTTCATTCTCCATTTTATAGTCACCTATATAATCATTTAAAGAGGCTTTATTTAATGAAAATAATTTCGGCTTTTCTAAAGCATTATAATTGATGCCAAGCACCATTTTTACAATATCAAAACCAATTTTTTGAATCGGAGCATTATAATTATTGCTTAGAATTGTTACAAAAAGGTCATCCTTGCCCCACATCATTGCATTATAGCCCGGAGAGTGCCCAAATATTCCTTCATTATAAAGTGGAGCAGTTGATCGACTGAGCTTCCCAGATTTATATGCATTATTAAATAATAATAAATCTTCAACGGTGGAGTAAATAGACGCACCTCCTATTTTAATAGAAGGATTATAATATAATGGTTTTTGTAATCCTTTTCCTTTTAAATTCATCATATAACCATTGGCGAGTACCTCAATAATCATTGCGCTTTCCTCATGCCCTGAGTGTTTCATACCTGTCGGATTAAAAATATTTTCTTTAAGATATTCACCATAAGAGATTCCTGAAACTTTTTCAATAATGTAAGTAAGTAGTATATAACCCGAATTAGAATAAGCCTCCTGAGTATCGGGTTCAAATTCTAAAGGCTTGTTTTTGAATAAATTAATTAGTTCTTCAATCGAATATTCTTCTTTCGCAAGTTCGTTATAATTATGAAAATCATTTAAATGTGGAATTCCTGAGGTATGATCCATAAGCTGTTGTATAATAATTTTATCCCCATTAGGGTAATCTGGTAAATAACTTGATAGTTTGTCATTTAAAGAAAGCTTGCCTTGTTCACTTAACTGTATAATTGCTAGTTTGGTAAATGGTTTTGAAAGCGATGCAATGCGAAATTTGGTTTGAAATTCATTTAAGATACCAAACTCAAAGTTTGCATACCCATAAGCTTTTTCTATAATAATATTATTGCCCTTGGCAATCAACACCACACCGCTAAAAATATCCATATCAGTATAAGGCGCAAAATAATAATCGAGCAAGGAGTCAAGCTCGTTTTTGTTGAGACGCTGTTGACCAAGAATAAGATTACAAGTAAATAAAAAAGCAAAAAGTAAAATATTCGTTTTCATAGCTTTAATAATTTGATTAAAAAATAAAAGGAGTTTTGAACCAAAACTCCTTTTATTTAAAAAGGTTACCGTGAATATTACAATCACCTCATACTAATTTTACCATACCCTCCTTAAAAAATTGACCCAATTCAAATACAAAATATTCTTAATGTCATCTTCTGAATAGCCTCGTTTTTCAAAGATAGCAGGCAGTTTCTGCAAATCTGCGATGGTATCTATATCGCTTGGGCATTGCTCTTTGCCGAATGCACCATCCAAATCAGAGCCGATAGCGGCGTGTAAAGAATTCCCGGACAATTGACAAATATGATCAATATGATTAGCCACAAGTTGTAATGTTACATTCGTATTTAGTGGTGTAGAAATGCCGCGCTGCCAGTTGGGTACGAGCATCCAGGCATCAAAAGCCGCGCCAATAACGGCTTCTCGACTAATCAATTCCCGCAACTGCTCGTCACTAAATTGGCGATGATGCGGCACCAAACTTCTAGAATTATTATGACTCGCCCATACCGGCCCTTGATACACGTCCATCGCCTCCCAAAAACTATCGTCGCACAAATGCGTCGCATCAAGAATAATATTTAATTCTTGCATTTTTTTTAATAATGCGCGACCTTTTTCACCCAAACCGCCGGTAGCATCTGTGCCTTGGGCGTAAGTACCTGGCCCATAATGTGCCGGCCCGATTGCTCGAAGTCCTTGATTATAAGTTTTTTCTATATAATCTAAATTTATCATAGAATCTGCGCCTTCCAAGCTTAGTACATAACCAATTGGCTCATCGCCTTTAGGGTTTTCCCATTTTTCCAAATGTATTTCCAAAGAATCCTTGTCCGTGATAGGCGTCATCTGCCCAAGGTCTTCCATCGTTTTGTACCATGCCAATTGCGCTTGCGTCATTGCCCACGCTTGTTGTGGCGAATTCCAACCAGGCAATTTGCTGCTTTTTTTTACATAACGCGCAATTTGAGTAGCCATGCACATAAAAACATTTCCTTTGCGCATCGCAGGTAAGGAAACCGTGCCTTTGGCGCGGTCGGGCTTATCGCTCATGCCTTGTTCGCTTTCGCGGATTTCTGCAACCGACCAAGTGAGATCACGATTCCACTCGATGGCGTTCATGGCAAGATCAAGATGCCCATCAAAAATAATGTAATGATCGGACGACATTATTTAGTTCTTATTTAGTGCAATTCAAAAATTGCTTCAATTTCTACTGCAATATTACCAGGTAATATCATACCGACCGCGCTACGAGCGCCTTTGCCGTTTTGATCGCCTAATAATTCAACTAAAAGTTCACTAAAACCATTAATAACTTGCGGTTGATTGGTAAATCCCGGTTCGCAGTTAACCATACCCAGGGTTTTGACGAGGCGTTTAATTTTGTCCAAATCGCCGATCTGCGCTTTGATCGTGGAAAGCATCGTCAATCCTGTTTGTCAGGCCCGCTTGTTTTGCTTGTTCTATGCTGAGGTCTTTGCCGACTACGCCTGTGATGAGCGTCCCGTCCAATCTTTGTGGGGTTGGCTGATACAAATAATAAATTGCCAGTGATGACAACAGGATGGTAATGCCGCCGGGGGGCGGTGGTGGCGGCAGTTCTATGCCTAATGTTTTGAGTTGTAATTCTATCATTGGGTAAGAAAAATTAATTAAAATAGATATAATATTATAAAAATAATCAATATTATATTCATTATACTTATAAATCCAAATTCATAAAATGCTCGGTTAATTCCAATTTGAGTTGCACCATAACTCTGGCTTCTTTGGCATCAAGTCCGTTGCTGGCTTGCGCAATTTGGTATAAAATATCGAATAAATGTGCATATTCTGGGGCTGGGCCGTATTCTTTGCAAGTATCCAAAGCTTTGGCATAAGCATCATCCAAGGAAGTTTCGTGGGTCTTTTCATATTCAAATGACCATTGCACTTGACTTGCCCAGGTATGCTGTTGCAAAATTTCCTGCAATTTTGAAGTTTCCGATTCTTGTACCAAGCCATCGGCTTTAGCCACGGCGTAAATCAACTCGCCCAGCGCGTCGTAGAGTTTTTCTTTGGATGGTTTCATTTCTGATATTATAATTTAATAGCGTTTTATTACATCTTTATTTATTTTACAAATCTTATCAAAAAAGCGACAATTGCTCTTTTTCTGGCGATTTCTTTTGCAATTTTTGAATTTCGACTTCCAAAAGTACACCATGTAGCACAAAGTGCGCAAAAGTTCTGACATTTGAAGCTTGAAAAATGGTTTCTACGGCCAATTTGCTGAGGTAAAAAACGAACCCAATTCCAGCGCTTTATTCCTGAATTTATTGGCATCGCCAGCGAAACCGGAATTTTGAATAATCATTAAACCTCGATCCGTTTCGATTACAAAATCCAGGATTCTTTCAAATAAACGTCCATGATGAAAATATCTTACAGGATATTTTCGATGCAATTTTTTGATAGTGAACTGTTTATCCAATTCTTTATAAAATGCTTGTATTTGATGATATAAATCAATGGTTTTGATCATTTCATCCAACTGATAACGTTTAATAAAATCTTCAATTATAACTGCTTGATCTGTATGTGGATAATCATTATAAAATCCCGTCAAGCAAGCTTTTATCATTTTTGCAACTTGATAGCGGTCGGCGTCTTCGGCTAAAGAAATCGGCGGAGCATAATTATAAATCGAACCGGTATGTACCGTTATTTCATCGCTAAAGTGCTCTTTATCAGGATCAAGTGCATTAGTAAAATATTCTTTTTTACCTGCCCGATTTTCAATAAATAAAATATCATGTTCCTCCATTTCCGCTTGCGGGAAATCCTTTTGGTAAGGAAATACTTCGGTTTGCTTGGTTATTATATTATCATTCCACATCCAGGGCGACTCATAAATTTGATGATCGAGGGTAGGGTAGTCGCCATTGCCTTCGTGCCAGACGCGGTTGAGCCATTGGGTAGGCTTGGGCGTGGTCGGGAACACGAGATAATCACGCGCACGCGTCAGTCCCACATATAAGAGTCGAGCCTCTTCTTGCAATGCTTGATCATCTTTGGCTTTCTTGACGGTGCTTTCATTGATACGGGTTTCGAGCATCGTATTGCGATATTGGTCGTTGTAAGGATTTATCCAATAACGCAACCATCTGTTAATCAGTATATTATCCAGATCAACCTCTTCGGTTTCAGAAATAATGTCAATGCCCCAGACATCAGCGCGAAGCGAACCTTCCAAGCTGTGGCATATAACAATGGGCCATTCCAAGCCTTTACTTTTGTGATAAGTCATTACATTTACGGCGTCAAGACCTTCGCCGGAGCCTTGCAAATCATTTTTGTTATTTTCTAAATCGCTTAACCAAAGCAGAAAACCACCCAATGAAGCCGCCGTGTGCAAGCGATTGCAAGCTTCTTCGTATTGCAAAGCTAATTTGCGAAGTACATCCACATTGTCCAGGCGTTGCTGCACATTGCCCCAGGATGCAATGATGCGCCGCAAATCCAATTCTTCGAGCAATAGATTCAGGATTTCCGAGCTCGATAGATCCGCGACTTGTAATTGTAACTCATTGAGTAGCTTGATAATAGGATCGTTTTCGCCCCATTTCCCATTCGATATGCCAGGTTTATAAGAATCTGGCGCATCTTTTCTTTCCAAAAATTCCAGCCGATTTTCAATAATTTCTTCAATATCCTTGCCGCTTCCCAACAGCAAAATCTCTGCAATCGAGAGCGAATCGTGCTGATTCAAGACGTATTTCAAACAAGCAAAAATCAATTTAGCTTCCGCTGTATTCAACAAGCCATTGCGGGAGATCGCTGCTCGCAAACCCGCTCGGTACAAGGCTTCAGCCACTTCCACGCATTCTTTGTTCGAGCGACAAAGGATTGCCACGTCGCCGGGCTCTGCATTTCGGTAGTTTTTTTCGCCTTTTGGCAAAATGCGAATACCACGATCCAATATTTGTTTTAAGCTCTGCGCAATGCAATTCTCCACCCAGGGTTTACCCGGCTGCCGCCCATCGCCGTCGTACACGAAATGCCAATGCATCAGCGCGTCGTTCATTTCAATGGGATCCTCTTTTTTGGTGCGTTTTGGCTCTAAGGCAACCTGTTCAGCGGGAATTTCGTGAAAGGCTTTGGTAAAAAGCGCATTTGCGGCAAGCACAATATCCTCGCGCGAGCGCCAGGAATGTTTTTGAATATTTTCAGCTTGAATGCCGCCGCTTTTATCAATAATAGCTTGCATCAGGCGCGGCTCTGCCCCTCGGAAACCATAGATCGATTGCTTCGGATCGCCGACCCAGACAGAATATTTGGCAAGTTTTGATAATTTAAGAAAAATCTCTAATTGTATTGGGCTGGTATCCTGGAATTCATCTACCATTAATAAATCTAATTCTTCGCTCAAAACTCCTTGTACATCTTCATTTTCAAGCAAACGCTTCACCAGCACTTCCATATCGGTATAATCGATCAATCCGCGCCTTTTTTTATAAGCATCATATTCGCGTAAAGCTTCTATAGTAATATCAAAAAGCGTGTAAATAAAATCTCGAATATTATAATGAAACGAAGGAATCGTATCATGTTTAGTCGCAAAATCTTTAAGTTCTGTAATATCGTCTTTACTTTTGACACCGGGCTCTAACTTGGAAATCTTTGCCCACTGATGCCAATACAACTCGCCGCGCAATTCTAATTCTCGTCGGAAGCCCTTGAGTTGAGCCACTACATCTCCCGTTTTTTTGGTCGAATCCTCATTCTTTTCAAGCATTTCAATCGTATCATCGAGTAGCTTTTGCAAATACGTATTAAAATAATCCTCCGATTGCGCCGAAGGCTCGCTCAGGAATTGCTGAAAACTTTCAAAGGATTGGATTTTACTTTTTTCTAATATTTCGAGCGAAAAATCATTTGCACGCGCAATATCCGTAAGGAATTTCACATCGCGCCGCCAGTCGGAATAGTCATTTTTATTGAGTCCCAGTCGATCACAAAGATGCTCCATAGCAAGCACGCGCTCTTCGGTTAGCACCATCGAAAGCGAAAGATTGAACAAAGTTTGCTGATCCTCATCGGCAATAATGGTCACTTCCGGCGACACCCCCGCCTCAAAAGCAAAGCGCTGCAAGAGCTTCACCCCCAAGCTATGCACCGTGCCAATCAGCGCATTGGTGAGATTATCCGCTTGAGCAGTCATGCCCGCTTCGAGCAAGCGCACCCGTACGCGCTCCTGCAGTTCTGCCGCCGCCTTCGTCGTAAAGGTAGTTGCAATAATGCCATTGGCGCGAACGCCATTTTTCAGGAGTTCCACCATTTCGGAAGTCAGGCGGTAGGTCTTGCCGCTGCCCGCGCCCGCGGAGATGATTTTGAAAGATGTAGGCATGGGGTGAAGATACGAGGAAAAATGGAGGATTGGAAGGGTGGAGTCTTTGAAGAGCCAAACTATGTAATATTTTTCGTGAATATTTCAAAATCATCGAGTGTTTGTAATAACACTATATTCAAATCTTTACAAACCTTGATGAAATCTGCATCATAACTGGCAATCGCGGAGATTTGATTTAATTGGCAGATGGCGAGAATTTGTGCATCATTGGGTAAAAGATTATATCGCATCATTAATTCTACGGTGCTTGAGAAAAGCCGTTTATCATCTTGCAGCCATCGAAATTTTTCTATAAAAAGACCTGGTTTACTTTTTGATAAAGTAGCTGCAATTTCATTGGAAGTTTTTAAAGCAAGTGGTGATTTTCCACCAAATATAGCAATTAAGTAATAAAGATATTCACTTGTAACAGTTTGACTAATATACAATTCACATCTCCGACTATCCAGCAGCGCATCAAATAATTCTGTTTTTGTGCCTTTTCGATACTCGATTAAAATGGAGCTATCCAGAAAAACCTTATTGTTCATATACATTTAGTTCATCCGTTGGATAATCTGGGTACAAAGCATCTCCTTTAAATTGCTGCGCAATGAGATAACGCTCGGTATGCTCTGCTACTTGGTCTTGATTATCAGACACTTGCTGCGGCAAGAGAATAATAATTTCCACCTCCTGATTAATAAATTCCTCCGGTATTTGAATGGTCAGCTCGCCCGAAGTGGGCTTTTGTATGGTACGAATGGCTTGCATAATATATTATTTTTGCAAAAATAACGAAAAAATGTGTAAGGAAGTTTCATTGTGATATTTGCCGCTGCCCGCGCCCGCGGAGATGATTTTGAAAGATGTAGGCATGGGGTGAAGATACGAGGAAAAATGGAAGAGCAGAATGTATAATCGAGCTTTAGTCGCCACTATTGTTTTTATAAGCGCTATACTTCTTATAGCATATTCTGAACCCTACTTATGCTATCCTAAATTGAATGTAAAATACTCTATGTATAATTATCTATAAGGTTCTAAATTTAATTTAGACTCTCTTGTAAAATATTCTCTTTATCGTTACTTGATATTTTTGTATTTTCTTTAATGTAAAAATGTATTTTCTTTATTTTGTAATAATTTTGATAAAAATTATTACAGGGTTCGATCACATGAACTCTAATTTTACGAAGCCAATCATCTGATTGCCCGAAAATTAATTGATATAGGGTATCATATTTTTCTAACCAATAATATTGGCTTAAAGTAATAACTTCATCAGCATTTTCGACAAGAGATAAATGTTCTTTAATTCTGTGGGGCAAGTGATAAAGTAATAAAAAATTTCTCAAACTTAACCAGAATTCAAGTCTAGAAATAATTATCCTATAGTCCATAGATGATTCAAATACCAACAAGTCGTTGAATACAACATCAGGTAATGAATCAAAAAAGTCGTTTTTTTCTAAAAAGAAAAAATTCTCCATTCTATTTATTTTTTCTCAAAACAACTTTCCCTGCCCGTTATTTTCTACATCAAATTCGATACTATCACCTGCATGGAGCTTGTCGGGAATTCCAGCATTTAAATGCTGGGCTTTGGCGATTTCCTCCTCGTTGAGTTCTTTGATAGAAGTCAGTTTTTGGTCGCTGAGCCTGTTGCCAATAGCTTTCCAGCCTTTCACGTCTATAAATTCCGCAAGATTCACTTCGCCGTCCATTTTTTTGTTTTTCAGCTTCACGCTGTAACGCAAGCGCGGTTCTGATTTAGTAGAGGCAAAAAGCAATTTGCTGTCCTTGTGTTCTGAAAGGTAAGAATAGCGCTGCCCCAGCGAAGACGCGGCTTCCACTTTAAAGCGTTTGATCATTGTCCAACCTTTGTTGCCTTCGTAATGCACAGCGTTGATGACAAGTTCGGGTCATATTTTTCGATGCTGATGAGTTCATTCACATCGAATCGCTTGAGTGCATCGGGTTCCAGAACTTCAAAAGCGCCATCTTTGTAAAGCGCCAGGAGGTAATCGCCGGTGTCAAAGTCGCCGAGAAGTCTGCCACGCTCGTCGTTATTGAGTTTGCCGGTGATGTCATCGAACCACCACTGTTGAGCGCCAATCGTAGATTTACCCGCCTCTTTCATCGTGATTTTTTTCACGGGATATTTGGTCAGGATATTGCCCTGAGAGCTTCGGCCCTTGATTTCCAGTTCTGTAAAATCGAAGTCGAAATGCTTGATCTTAGCACGGCTGCTTGGCGAAAGTTGTACGTTGATGACCTCGGCTTCCCCATTAGGATTGGCGCTAAAATAAAGCGTTTTGGAAAGTTCATTGCCCATTGTGAGATCATACTCACGGTCGCGGGTAATGGCGGTCACATTGAATCGCTTCGCCATGGAGCGCCCGGTTTTACTGTCGAGATAGACCATATTGTACGTGGTTCGGTCGTCGCCTTTCTTCCAAACCGCTACGTGGATGATGTCTTTGCCGACAAAAACTTTGTCGCTAATTTTCGAGACTTGGAATTTTCCATCCCGCCGGAACGCAATAATTTCGTCGATATCCGAGCAATCGCAGACGAATTCATCTTTTTTCAAACTCGTGCCGATAAAGCCTTCCTTGCGATCCACATACAATTTGGCGTTGTTCGCCACCACTTCGGTTGCCTGAATCGTGTCAAAAGTGGCAATATTAGTGCGACGTTCGCGTCCTTTTCCGTACTTTTTCAGCAGATTTTCAAAATAAGCAATCGCAAAATCGGTGAGGTGTTCCAAATCGTGGCGCACTTGTTCGAGTTCCTTTTCTAAATCAGCAATTTGCTCATCAGCTTTGAAGGAATTGAATTTGGAGATGCGCTTGATCTTGATTTCGGTCAAACGAACAAAATCTTCCTGCGTCAAATCGCGGAACAATTTCAAACGCTTGTCATCTTTCCTGGGTTTATCGCTTGGCGTCACCACATATTTTCGCAGACCATTATCAATCGCTGCCAACACTGCATCCCAGGTTTCGCACTCTTCGATGTCTCGGTAAATACGTTTCTCAATGAAGATTTTTTCCAGACTGGCGAACAGCCATTTCTCCATCAACTCGTGCTGCTTGATTTCAAGCTCGCGTTGCAGCAGGTCTTTGGTATTTCTGGTATTGATTTCCAAAATCTCCTCAACGGTCAGGAAATATGGCTTATTGTCAATAATCACACAAGCATTCGGCGAAATGGAAACCTCACAATCGGTGAAGGCATATAGTGCATCAATGGTCACATCGGGCGAGGTGCCGGGCGCCAATTCGATCGCAATTTCTACATCTTTGGCAGTGTTATCGGTGACTTTTTTGATTTTGATCTTGCCTTTTTCAGTGGCTTTCACAATGCTATCCTGCAAGCTTGCGGTAGTGATGCCGTAAGGAATATCTCGCACGGCAAGGGTAGATTTATCCACAACCTCAATCTTGGCACGCACTTTCACCCTGCCGCCACGTTTACCGCCTTGATAATCACTCACATCAATCGAGCCGCCGGTCGGGAAATCAGGATAAATCGTAACTTTTTTGTCTTTTAAAATTTGAATCGAAGCCTTGATCAATTCGATAAAATTATGTGGTAAAATCTTCGTAGAAAGCCCCACCGCAATGCCTTCCGCGCCCTGCGCTAACAAAAGCGGGAACTTCATCGGCAAATTGATCGGCTCTTTTTTGCGCCCATCGTAAGTCAACTGCCACTCGGTTGTCTGCGAATTAAAGGCAACTTCCAGCGCGAATTTTGTCAAACGCCCCTCGATATAACGAGCCGCCGCTGCCGAGTCGCCCGTGCGCACATCGCCCCAGTTACCTTGGCAATCGATCATCAAATCCTTCTGCCCCAGATTCACCAGTGCATCGCCGATGGCCGCGTCGCCGTGCGGGTGGTACTGCATTGTCTGCCCAATCACGTTGGCAATTTTATGGTAGCGCCCATCGTCCATCTCCTTCATCGCGTGCAGGATGCGTCGCTGCACTGGCTTCAAACCATCGTGTACCGAAGGCACCGCGCGTTCCAGAATCACATACGATGCATAGTCGAGAAAATAATCCTGGTACATCCCGTTCAGCGTGGTCAAATGCTCCTCGCCGTTGCCATTATCGTTCAAATCTACCTTTATAATGTTATCACTCATTTCTTGTTGCTGGTTTCTTGTAGCTTATTTCCGCCAAATTAAAGCAAATATTTTTCAAACACAAAATGCTGTTTTTTGAATGCGAATATACAAAAAAATAGTTTTTAAAACAAAAATTTTTATATTCAACCTATTAAAACAAATTATTTTACATTAAATACGATTATTACATCGATGATATCAAGGAAAATTTTCCTACAATTTTTTTGTTGCCAATTTTTACAAAAATCTTACATGTTTCTATCGCGTATTTACATGATCCCACACTAGTTTTTGTTGCTTCTTCAGAAATGCACTTGGGCTTTCGCCATACACCGATTGAAATTCATGTATAAAATGTGCCTGATCAAAATAACCCGCACGGAGCGCTATGTCGGTGAGGCTTGTGTTTCCTTTATTGATGAGGGTTCTGACGTGTTCGAGGCGAACGAGCGTAGCAAAAAATTTATAATTAATGCCAATAGAATTGTGAATAAGTCGCTGCAAGGTTCTTTCGCCAATAAATAATTCTTTGGAAAGATGGCTTAACCGGAGCGAACCATGCGTCTGGAAAATGTATTGGGTAATCGATTTGGCTCTATCGTCAATAAGCCGAACCCTTTGTAATTGAGCGCTAAAAAAGCTATCCAACGCTTGTTTCTTATATATTATATGAATGGCTCGATGTAATTCCTGACAAAGCGCGTCCAATTCGTGTTGGAAAACATGATTTAACTGCGCCCTCGAATCGGTGATTTCTGATAAAGGAAAATCCAGGAAAGGCTGCACACCCCAGGGCGTAAAATGAATCATCACTTGCTGAACGGCTTGTGTAGGAAGGAATAAATGCGGTTTTGAGCTAAATCCCGTCACGCTATAAGCATCTACCTGTTCAAATCGGCTTTCCAATTTTTGGAGGGAAGGCGTTCCAAAAAAAAGAATCATTCTGGTGTGGCTGGCAGGCATCACAAGGAAATTCATTTGGCTTGCCTGCTGAAAAGGTATATCTACAAAAGTATAAAACCGAATATAATCCCTCAAAGAAGGATCAGGTAACAACTTCTGTAAATATCCATGCTGCATTTTGTCAGATTTTTACAATTCTCTCTATCCAAATCTCCAAATCTTTACATCAAAATATTCACTCACTCTCAAATTTAACGAAATTTATGGAAAGTCAAAACAAAACAACAGCCGCAAGAATCGGCGCTTACACCACGCTCATTGGTTCGCTGTGCATGTTTATCGGCACGGCTTTCTTGGAGTTTTCAGGCGCAGGTATAGACGGAGCAATAGATGCCAATGATCTAAGTAGTTACTTGAACAAAGTTTCAGAAAACAGGATGCTCTTAATCGGCAATTTGTCCTTTTGGATTGTCGGGGTTATATTGATCGGCGCGGGCGCAACCATGATGAGCGCCTTGAGTACCAAGCACCCAATCATCGCCAAGATAGTGCAATATAATTACGGAATAGCGATTCCATTGGTGGTAGCTTCATACGCCGCCTGGTTATCTGTGGTTGTGCAGCTTCCTGATGGCAGTTCTCCTACATCGATAGCCATTGCGGAAGTGGTAGGTTGGTTTGCTTCGAGAGCAGATTGGATAGCGACCATTCTGGTATTGGCTACAGGACCTTTTCTGATTTCAGTGGCAGGTAGGAAAGATTGGATGCCAAATTGGCTGTATATCTGGAGTCTTATCTGTTTGTTCACAGGCTTATTAAATGCTATTTCGCTTTATGCCGGAGGACTCCCTTCTTATGGATTTATTATTATACCCGTAGGGATGGGTTGGTTGATTGCATCATCTGTAGTTTTATTTAAATTTAAATCTTAACATTATCTATAAAATCGTAGCTTATGGCAAATCCTCTTTATCCATTTAAAAGTCGTTTTGATCAATCAAAATCACGCGCTTTGCTGAGTGGTGGTGCGGTATTCACTTATTTGGCGACTGGCAAGGAAATAGGTGGAAAATTTATGCTTTTTGAAGCGAAAGGCATCCCTGGCATGGAGCCGCCACCCCACGTCCATATGAATGAAGACGAGTCTTTTTACATACTCGAAGGGGCGTTTTTATTCACCTTTGGCGATGAAGAAATCAGAGCCACAGCGGGTGATTTTGTCTTCCTCCCCCGAGGCATTCGGCATCAATTTAAAGTGCTAAGCCCTCATTTTCGTTGCCTGGTCAGCAGTTACCCTGCGGGTTTGGAGGATTATTTTGAGCCACTCACCGTGCCTTATACTTCCGATGAGATTCCGCCTGTGAATACTGCCCCGCCACCCCCCGAAGCCTTGGAAATGATGCAACAACTGGATGCGAAATTTGGGATTACTTATTTTTACTAAATGCCCGTCGCTTATGAATCTATAAGGCTTTCATTTATATTTATTATGCGATGCATGTAAGCTTTTACACGTTTCTTTAAATCTATTTGCCGATGATGATTTTTCATAATACCCTGCTCGCATTACTGTTTTCGTTCTCCAAAATATAATTTCTACGTACTTTTACATTTCCATCAAAAAACAAGGAGATGTCGATACAAACGAGTACGGATTTGCACAAAATCAAACAAGTAAGCGAGGTAGTAGGCAAAACGCTGCGGCTCATGCGCGAGTACGCACAGCCGGGCATGAGCACGAAGGAGTTGGACGAATACGGCTATTCGATCTTGCAGCAATACGGTGCGAAGCCCGCACCAAATCTGGCTTATGGCTTCCCCGGCTGGACATGCATTAGCATCAATCATGAGGCAGCGCACGGCATCCCTTCGGCTAAAAGATATTTACAAGAGGGTGATCTGGTGAACATCGACGTGTCGGCAGAACTGGATGGCTATTACGCAGATAACGGCGGCTCTTTTATTTTGGGTAAGGACAAACAAAACCTGCAACCCCTGGTGGAAGCATCGCAACGAATTTTGCAACAAGCGATCCAGCAGATCAAAAGCGGTGTACGCATTGCGCATCTGGGCCGATTCATTCAAACCGAAGCAAAGAAGTCGGGTTTCAAAGTAATCAAAAACTTAGTAGGGCATGGCGTGGGCAAGAGCTTGCACGAAGAGCCGCATGAAATTCCCAATTTCTACGACCGTGCCAATCGAACGCGCTTTCGACGCAACACGGTGGTCGCAGTAGAAACATTCATCTCCACCCGCGCTTCCCAAGTATATGAACAAAACAATGGCTGGACTTATGCTACACAAGACGGCAGCTTTGTGGCGCAGCACGAGCACACCATCATCGTGACCGACGGCAAACCCATTGTGCTGACGGCAGCGAATGGGATTTAGTGCTGCATAGTGGAAGCTTTCATTTAAATGAAATAGCATTTCAACACGAATGGCTGAACCGAACACGAATCTTCGCGGTTGCGACGGGTCGTCACAGATTTGTTTTGAAAAAATCGCTTATGATTTGTTGCACTGGCAGCAATTTCTGTTCTAATGCTTCCTACTTCAAGGTCGATCATCTTACTTTATATCTTATTAGATTGTTCTTATGGAAGGTGCAACCGATTTTCACAGTGGAAAGTCTTTAAAGCACTTCCATTATTTCATCACATTCCCAAACAAACAACATGAAAAACCTACTCCTCTTACTCCTCTGCCTCCCGCTCTTTTCTCATGCGCAAAGCGGCGTGAAAAACTTCATCGATCAGCCGTACATCGAGGTGACGGGCAAAGCGGAAATGGAGATTGTACCCGATGAGCGGTGCAAGACCTCGTGAGCAATTTCAAATCTTATTGGCTGCAAAAAACCGATATTCTGCTCAGCAAAGAGTACCAACTATTAGTGCAGAGTGCCCAAACCGCTGGGAAGGTCTTCGTTGAATTAGAAAAAATTGGCATTTCCAATATTTCCATCGAGCGATTGAACCATAGTCAAATCGAACAATTCCGGCAAGAGGTGAAAATCAATGCGATCAAAGCCGCTAAAGACAAGGCTCAGGCGCTTGCTGCTGCTATCGATCAAAGTGTCGGAAAGGCATTGTACGTGCAGGAATTGGACAATCAGTTCTACCCTGTGAATGCGGTCAGTAATATTGCTATTCGAGGCTTTAGCTCGCTCAATCAGGAAGGTAAATCAACTCCAAACATCGATTTTGAAAAAATCAAGCTCGAATATGCTATTCTCGTGCGCTTTGAATTGAAGTAATGCCTCGTTGCGTGCACAGCTTGCCAAGATTCCAGCAATACTTCTCATCTTTCTTGCACACTTTCGCAAGAATCAAACAATTATTCTAAAAATCTAAACACTTTTTTAAAAATCATAAGCATTTTATTCTATAATAATCGCATTTATTTTAATAATGACTTTCAATTTTTTATAAAAATCAAGCATTCATTTTAATGATATTTGCATAATCTTAAAGAAAATATACAGTCTTTTAGACAATCTGACAACACAAAGCCTGTTTTCATCATTGCAATGCGCAAAAAAGCCAGCGTTTTGGCACAAAGAAGCAAAACTCCGCGTACCTTCGCTTTCGTTTTCTATACAAATCACAACGATGAAAAAGCTTATTCTAATAATTACTTTGGGTACGGCAGCATTATTAAATGCTTGCCAACAGAAATCGTCCAATACTTCCGAGCAAAGCGCCGATGCGCCTGCGCAAAGCATAGCGGATGGCACGCATTGCTTTGAATACCGCGTGGGACAAGACGTGACGAGTGTGCAATTGGTGCTGAATGGAAGCAACGTAAGTGGTGAAATGAATTGGACGCCTTTTGAAAAAGATGGTGGCTACGGTACGCTGAAGGGAATGCGCATGGGCGATGAAATCGTGGCGGTATGGTCGTATACAATAGAGGGTAGCAGTCAGAGCGAGGAGGTTCATTTCAAAATAGAAGGGGATCAACTGATGCGTAAGGTGGGTGAACTCGAAGACCCTAATTTTGATGGCAATCTAAAGTTGAAAGACCCTGCGACTGCTACTTATAGCGAAACCTATACGAAAGTAGATTGCCAATAATTGCAAGATTATTCTTATATATATGATCCCTAAACAACCTTTTGCTTCATGGATGTAGCGCAAATCAAGTTGGAATTAAAAACACGCGTTGCGAAAGGCTTGAACTTTGGCATCGAAGGTTTTGAAGAGGTGGTGGACGCTTCTTCTAAGTTGTATAATGATTTTATTTTGTTGAAAAGTAAGTATAACGACCTGATGCACCTCTCGTCCATGAATACCTTGGCATACGATCAGATCGAATTGGGTTTGGATCGCTTGCGCAATAGTCTGCTGGGATTGATCGATCATTTGGAAGAGTCTTATTTGGAAAAACACGAAGTCAATTCTGACCTAACCATTCAAGCGCTGCCGACGCGGCGTGCCAATTTCTTTCAGTTATTGGATATTCACTTTCGCAACCTGGAAGCAGTAAAGTATTCAGAAATCTATGATAATTCTGATTTAGATGATTTTCATACCAATGGCAGGGAAGCGATTTATAAATATTATCAATTACATAAATATCACTACGGCAGAGGTGAAAAATTAAACGAAACGGCAGCCTTGCAGAGCTTTCTGAAAGAGCGATTTGGCAGAGATAGCGGTGCATTGGAGGTTTACTTTAAAAATATTGGGCATATCATAGCTTATGCCATGGAAAGCGAAGTGGAGCAAGCCTTTTTCCTGAATATCATTAAGTCTTTATTTTCCAAATATGAGTTGGGCATGATTTTTTATTACGCACTCAGCGATATGGATCCAGGTTTTCGAGCATTAATCAAGAAAAGTAAATTAATCGATGAGGCTATTGCAGTGATATTATTTGATGCAGCTCATTTAAAGCACTTGTAATCTTATCAATATTCCTTTCTCTCATTGCATTTCCATTTTGAAAAAACAAACTATCTTTGCAAACGAACGTTCGTTCATGTTAAATGAGAAAAGAGCAATCTTCATTCAACGCAAAGCTTTGATCCTTATAAAATTGAGGGTTTTACCATGACGCCAAAGTTTCATACGCTACGGGTAAGCGATATACGCCGAGAGACATCCGATTGTGTTTCAATCGCATTGGAAGTGCCGGAAACATTGAAGAATGATTATGCTTACATCCCCGGGCAATACCTGACGCTCAAGACCTTTCTGCAAGGAGAAGAGGTGCGTCGCTCGTATTCTATATGCGCTAGCCCAATGGATGGAGAGCTTCGCGTAGCGGTAAAGCTCGTACCCGAAGGGCTTTTCTCAACTTTTGCAAATAAAACCTTGAAAGTAGGCGATGTATTGGACGTGATGACCCCGATGGGCAATTTTCACAGCAACATCAATCCGGCTCAAGCCAAATATTACGTGGCTTTTGCAGCGGGAAGCGGCATTACGCCAATTATGTCTATTATGAAAACAGTTTTATGCCAGGAACCTCGAAGTCATTTTACGCTTTTCTATGGCAACCGCGCTACCGATAGCATAATTTTCCGCGAAGCAATCGAAGCATTGAAAAATATTTATCTTGGCCGGCTGAGTGTGCATCATGTTTTGAGTCAGGAATTCAATACCAGCGATCTTTTCACAGGTAGAATTTCCAAAGAAAAGTGTCAAACGTTTTTTGAAAAGATTATAGATGTAGCGGAAGTAGATGAATTTTTTATCTGCGGCCCGCAAGAGATGAATGAAGATATTCGGGATTTGTTGTTGGAACGCGGGATGGAGCGTAAGAAGATTCACGTTGAGTTATTTACAACCGGCATCGCCAAAAAGCAAGCGCAAAAGGCAATTGTCACCGACAAATCAGGCTTTGAAGCACAAGTACAAATTACTTTGGATGGCAATACGTTTGAGTTTCCGCTGCGCTCCACGGGTGATAGCATTTTAGATGCCGCTTTGAAAGCAGGCGCGGACTTGCCATTTGCCTGCAAAGGCGGTGTGTGCTGTACTTGTCGGGCCAAATTGACCGAAGGTAAAGTGGAAATGGACGTGAATTATGCTTTAGAGCCGGAAGAATTGGAAGCGGGCTATATTTTGACTTGTCAATCGCATCCAACAACCGCGCGGGTGGTGGTAGATTTTGATAGCTGATAAAGTTGAGGAGTTGAGTAGGTTAGGAGTTGAGATGTTTGAGAGTCTGGAAGTTTGGAAAATTTTGTATTAAAATTATTTTATTGATGATATTGGAACAATCGATCAAGGGTAAAAGCAAAAAACAACTTATTTCGGAAGCGGCAGCGCAACTGTTTCGGGATAAGGGCTATACGGCTACATCTATGCGCGATCTTGCAGAGAAAGTGAATTTAAAGGCCTCCAGTTTGTACAATCATATCGGTTCGAAAGAAGAAATTTTGCGCGACATTTGTTTCGCCAATGGCCAGCGTTTCAATGAAGGAATGGAGGAAGTCGAACAACTCCATGCGCCTGCGGTGGAGAAGGTGCGTGCGTTGATTCGTTTGCATATTCAGATTGCCACAGAAGATGTCACTTCGGTAACCGCATTTAATGATGAATGGCGGCACTTGAGCGAGCCGTATCTGAGCGATTTTAGGCAATTGCGGCGCAATTATGAGCGTCGTTTTCAGGCGATTATAGAAGAAGGCATCCGAAATGGTGAATTCAAAGCCCTCGATCCATTTGCAACTTTGTACACGATTTTTTCATCCATGCGCTGGTTATACGATTGGTACAAGCCCGAGCGCAAGGTCTCGCCGGAACAATTGTACGAGCAAATTTCAACCTTATTAATGAGCGGTCTTGTGAATGAAAAATGATGCGATGTAATAAGGCTTCATATTAAAGAATTAAAGAAATTATAATTTAACTTGCTGTTTATCAATTTATTTATAATAAAATAAAAATACTATATTATATATAAATTAAAATAGACATCATAATGCTATCACGCGATCAAGCCAACGAAATACTGACGGAACTGACCGAATCTCCTTCCCTATTGCGTCACGCGCGCAGTGTTTCGATTGTAATGGAAGCTTTAGCAAAACATTTTGGTGAAGATGAAGAAATATTTGCTGTGACCGGACTCCTGCACGATGCGGATTATGAAAAACATCCTGATCAACACCCAAATGTGATTGTGAAACGCTTGCAAGAAATAGGCGAAGCCGACATTGCTCATGCGATTGCAGGGCATTATACGCATTGGAATGTGCCGCGTGTTTCGATGCTGGATAAATGTATCGTAGCTGCCGATGAAATCACTGGATTTATTATCGCGGCGGCGCAGATTCGTCCGACCAAACTGGAGGGAATGGATGTGAAATCGGTCATGAAAAAATTTAAAACCAAGAATTTTGCTGCCACAGTAGATCGGGAAGAAGTGCAAAAAGGTTCGGATTTACTGGGCTGGGACTTATATCAATTGATTGCTTTTATCATTCCTGTATTGTACGAAAACCGTGAAACGCTTGAGCTCTATTAAGATTTAACTACTTTTTAGAAACAAAGAGTCGAGAATCGCCCTGTTTTTTTGTCTACATTTTTTGAATAATTTCTACTTATTTTCTTCGGAATCTGGCTGCTAAAGCAAGAATAAATTTTGTTTTGATATGATACTTAAGTAATAAGTATATTGTATACTTGCCTAAAATACAATTTTTTGGAAAGGATTTTTCAGTATTTCTGCAAATTCTCAGTATTTATATTTTATTCAAGCACAGTTAAATATTTTTTATTCGTTCAAGCCCATTTTTTGAAAATGATAAAATTACCATGTCACAAATTTTATTTTTTTTTATAGAATATGCTTACTCTATTTTTTTCCTTTGTACTAAGAAAATGTTAAAAAAGGGCACTGAGGAGTTGAGTAGCTATGAGGTGTTTATAAATGACTTCCCGATTAGCGCCAGCATATAGGAAAAATTTAGTGTTGTTCATAGTGTTTGTTTTTCCCCTGTCCGGGTTGCACCGAGACAGGGATTTTTTATTTTTGGCAAAAAATAACGCTATGCCAATAGATATTGAACATCTTCGTCAGGATTATCGTCTCGCAAGTCTTGATCTCAGCGATGTACATAAAAATCCGGTTTCGCAATTTGAAAAATGGTTTCAGGAAGCCATGAATGCTGGCGTGCCAGAGCCTAATGCGATGACGCTTGCTACTTGCACACCTGATGGCAGACCTTCAGCCAGAATTGTACTCCTGAAAAGTTTTGATGAACTAGGATTTTCTTTTTATACCAATTACAACAGCCGAAAAGGGCAAGAATTTGAGCAAAACCCTTATGCCGCGCTGGTTTTCTGGTGGATTGAACTCGAACGGCAAGTGCGCATCGAAGGGCGTGTAGAAAAAGTATCGCCGGAGCAATCAACAGAATATTTCCAAAGTCGGCCAAAGGGAAGCCAAATCGGTGCCTGGGTCTCGCCACAAAGTCAAGTGATTACTGATCGCAATAAATTGGAAACCAAAGCAGTAGCATTGCAAGAACAATACGAACACGACACTGTACTTCCTCGCCCCGAGTATTGGGGAGGATATATAGTGCGTCCTGATTTATTAGAATTTTGGCAGGGCCGATCCAGTCGTTTGCACGATCGAATTCAGTACCGTTTGCAAGAAAATCAAACCTGGAAAATAGAGAGATTGGCGCCTTAGAGGATATTATGGTGCTTTGGTGTTATAGTGCTATGGTGTTTTTCACAGAAGCACCATAACACTATCGCACTATCGCACCATTTAGCAATAGCGATCAAAAGCCATTTGCAAATTAGCAGCAATGATCTCTGCCGAACGCCCTTCGATATGATGGCGCTCCAGAAAATGCACCAATTTTCCATCCTTAAATAAGCCAATCGAAGGTGAAGACGGCGGGTAAGGGAGTAAAAATTCCCGAGCTTTGGCGGTAGCTTCCTGATCAACGCCAGCAAAAACCGTTACCAATTTTTCCGGTTTTTTGTCATTTTGAATGGCCAGCCTCACGCCTGGACGGGCATTAGCAGCGGCACATCCGCATACAGAATTCACGACTAGGAGCACCGTTCCTTCGCTTTCCTCGAGGGTATTCACAACAGCCTGCGGCGTGGTGAGACTTTCAAAGCCATAAGTCGTCAATTCTTTCGCCATCGGCACGGTCAGTTCAACTGGATACATCGTTTTATGTTTTTATCCGCAAAAATATTTTTTTCAATCAAATCTTATACACTTTTATTATACTAATGGTTCAACTTTAATTTAGACGATTGGAAAATACCTTACATTTTTAGAAAAAAACTGGGCATTTATATGCACAAGCCGTACCTTAAAATTTCAAAAGTGGTAATTTGACATGAAACAATTTTATATTCTTGTAGTATTTATTTGCTTAGTCATTCACATTCAAACCTTTGCACAGCTTCCAGAAGGGTTTACGCAAGAACAAATCGTAACAGGCTCGACCCAACATCCATGACCATCGCTCCTGACGGGCGCATTTTCATTACCGAAAAGAGCGGGAAAGTGCGCATTATAAGAGATGGAAAGCTATTGGAAAACCCTTTTCTCACAATTTCTGTGGATAATTTTAATGAACGCGGCTTGGGCGGCATTGCGCTTGATCCTGATTTTGAGCAAAATGGATATGTGTATATTTATTATACGACACCAAGTAGCAATTTCAATCGAGTAAGTCGGGTAACTGCCAATGGCGATTATGCGATTCCAGGTAGCGAAACGATTTTATTTGAAATGGATCCACTGGCAGGCACGATTCATAATGGTGGCGCGATGCTTTTTGGGGCTGATGGGAAATTATATATCTCCGTAGGCGATGGTTCTGATGCAGGCACTTCTCAAAGATTAAATTCTTTACTTGGTAAAATCCTGAGAATCAATCCAGATGGCACGATTCCACAGGATAATCCTTTTTATAATCAGGCAACTGGCAAGTACCGTTCGATCTGGGCACGCGGCTTCCGCAATTCATATACATTTGCTATTCAACCGAATACAGGTAAGATTTTTGCGAATGATGTTGGTGGTGAAAACTTTGAAGAAGTCAACGAAATTGTAAAAGGTGGCAATTACGGTTGGAATATCATCGAAGGCTATCGAAGGGGGCAAACTGCACCTGAAAATTACCGCGAACCCCTTTACTCTTATAGCCACGCCGAAGGCTGCTGCATCATTGGCGCGGCATTTTACAATCCGCAAATTGCTACGTTTCCACAAAAATATCTGGGCAAATATTTTTTTGCAGACTATTGCAACGGCAAGATGAGTGTCTTGAATCCTGAAACAGGGCAAGTAGAATCTACCTTTATCAATGGACTCGATCAATTGGTCAGCATTGTGACTGCTCCAAATGGGGATTTGTATTACCTCGCGCGTGCGGGCATCGGCGGTGGCTCGGTGCAAGATAACACCAGCACGAATAATGGTTCGCTATGGCGGGTTTCATTTACTGGTAGCGGTGCGCCTTTCATTTCGGTGCAACCAGAATCTATAATATTGCCGATCGGCGAAGACGCGCATTTTTCGGTGCTGGCACAAGGTAAAGCGCCTTTAAGTTTTCAGTGGCAAAAGGATGGAATTGATATTCCTAATGCGGATAATCCTGATTTTATTTATCCAAATGTCCAACTCAGCGACAACGGCAGTGTTTTTAATTGCTTGATTTCCAATAGCGAAGGGCAAGTAACGACCCGGGAAGTGGAATTAACGGTGACATCGAATACGCGGCCCTTGCCAAATATTTTAATTCCTGCGGAAGGTGCAACTTACGCTGCAGGAGATACGATTTTCTTTGCCGGCCAAGCAAATGATGCCGAAGATGGCGCTTTGACAGAAGAACAACTCACCTGGCATATTGATTTTCATCATGATGAGCATACGCATCCTGCTTTGGACTTTACGACCAGCATTTCGTCAGGATTTTTTATTGTGCCGCAAGTCGGCGAAATTGATGATAATGTTTTTTATAGAATTTATCTTACCGCCAATGATCAAGGCGGCCTGAGCCGTACCATTCATCGAGATGTGCAGCCGCTCAAAACGCAATTTGTAGTAAAAAACCGAACCGCCTGGTTTACAAATAAATATCGATGGAAAAACGGTCACGACGCCTTACACCACGACCAGCGTAAAAGGTATCCGCCGAACAATCGCTGCACCGCTAACGCAGTCTGCCGCCGGGCAGCTTTTTTCTTTCAATTCCTGGAATAATGGTACAAATGGTGATCTTTTCACATTTTTAGCCGGAGATCAAGCTGAAATCACTGCCAGATATGATGCCATAGAACTCACTATCGGCGACGGTACTGGGCTTTTGGGTAATTATTATGTACATGCTCAAGGTTCAGCGCCTGAAACCGCTTTTAATAAAGAACCCATTTTCAAAAGATTAGATCCGATTATTAATTTTAGCTGGGGCAACGAATCGCCCGCGCCGGGCTTGATTCCAATAGATTATTTCACCGTCCGTTGGTTGGGTAAAATCATGCCCAAGATAAATGGACTGCATACTTTTCACGTTTTTTTCGGATGATGGCATACGCCTTTGGATCAATAATGAATTGGTCATTGATCACTGGATACCACAACCAGTAGCTGAAAGCCGCGGTACCATTGAGCTGGAAGCAGGTAAGAAATATGATATTAAACTTGAATATTTTGATAATTGCTGCGATGCCGTTTGCGATTTGCGCTGGAGCACCGATCGACTTCCGATGGAAACCGTTCCGACTTCGCAATTATTTCCGGCAAGGGAATCAAGAATTCCTTCGGATCAGAATTATGATATTCGAGTATCGCCGAACCCCGCGAATTCATTGCTGAATCTGGAAATAGATTCCAGGATATTTGATCGCGTCACCTGGCGCATTTATGATGCCAAAGGCCGCGAAATGGGCAATGGTGAAGGCGAAGTAATTAATACCGTCAATTTATTTGAAATTAATATTTCAAAATTGTCACCTGGTACATATTTTATTAAAATAAAAGGTAATATTATGGATGGACAAATAAAATTTGTAAAGCATTGATAATAAATCCCTTCGGTTATATAATAAAAAATTAATCATAAAAAAATGTCTCTTACTCACCAAAACTTCCTTTTTGTGCATCTATTGCCGAGGAGGCGGCGTTATTTTATATTGCAATTTGAAAAAATATGCGAAAAACCATTTTGCCAATGAATCGATATATACTCCTGACTTTCACCTTGTTTTGCAATGTTTTCTTGTCGGCACAAAGCAGATACGACGGTTTATGGGAAGGCGAATTGACCTACGGTGGTATTTATTCTGAGGAAAGTTATCGCTTCCAAATGTGGCTACAGTATGATGGCACAAGTCTCAAGGGACGCTCGTACGTTTTCCTGAGCAAGGATGAAGTGATTGAAATGGAAATTCGAGGTGTATTATATGGGGATCTTTCTATTTACTTATCCGATACATCATTTATGCCTGCGGAAGGCTCGGAGCTTATGCCGCCATTTTATAGAAAATACCAGTTATTATACAAGCGTAGCATTTGGGAAACAGCATTAGAAGGCTATTGGCAGGAAATTGTCGATTCTCCGATGTACGAAAAACGAGCGCGCGGCCGCATCAAATTGCAAAAAGTAAAAACTTTAAAGCCTTGATATTCTCCAGGTCTCTAAATCTCAAAGTCCCTTAGTCTCCTTTATCTCCCAGCCATATTGCTCCCAATCCGATTCATAATCAATATCTGGTAGCTCGGGTAATAGAAAATACTTGGAGTCCGAGGCTTCTATTTTTTTTATCGTTTCTGAAAAAACGGATTCCGTACTCCATTCAATTTCTTTGAAAATCCCGGAATTGTGTTTATTCATTCCAAGTAAATAATAACCGCCATCGGTCGCAGGGCCTATCACAAAAGGGTAGTCATTCAATTTGGCGAAAGCCGTTTCCACTATATCAGCAGTGAGCAAAGAGCAATCGCTGCCAATGATCACGGCTTTATCGTCAGGGCCAATCAATCCCAGCAAAAAAGCATTGCTCATTCGTTCACCCAGATCGGAGCCATGCTGCACCATTTTCTGGAAATCCTGGGAAGACCAATCATCTCCTTCGTCAATAAAATCGCTATAAAACAGCACCCGACGTGCATCCACTTGAAGCGAAACTTCGCGCGTATGCCGCAAAAGTTTGAGATAAATTTCCAGAGCGCGCTCATTTCCAGCGGTTTGCGCAATGCGCGTTTTTACTTTTCCGAGTTCAGGATTTTTAATAAAAATGAGAAGGGTATTCAAAATTTGATGGCTATTTGATAAAATAAAAAGGTGTTCAGGGTAGAAACGCACACCTGAACACCTTTGTTTATAAAGCTTTAATAAAAATCAAATCTTATTAATTCTTCTTTTTATCTTCTTCTTCTTTCTTGTTTCGCTGAATGCGATCACCTTGCTCCAGTTTTCTGGAAACCGCAGTGTAAGGGCCCTGTGACAATTTCTTGTCCTTCTTGCAAACCAGAAGTTACATGAATATACGTATCATTTTGAATGCCGGTTTTGACCTCCACCATTTTCACCGTATCAGCGGAAACGACAAATACAATTTCCATTAAGTCCTCATCCGCAGGTTTGTCTGTATTGGATGTAGTAACTGCTTGACCTTCATCATCTTGATTGGCTTCGGTATTATTAGCAGCGGTAGCTTTCTTGCGCTTAGCCTCATCGCGCTCGCGCGTAGTTACGGCTTGAATAGGCACGCTGATAGCATCCTTGACGGTTTCGGTATTAATTTCAACCGATGCTGACATTCCGGGCAGGAATGGATAAGTCTTGGTTTGAGTAACTAAATCCTGGTAAGAATCAGGTTCGATGCTGATACGTACCTCAAAATTCGTTACCTGATCGCTGGTTAGTGCTGCGGTTGTTCCCACGCTGGTGGAAGAACGAGCAATTTGAGTAACTCGCCCTTTGAAAATACGCCCAATATAGGCATCAACTTCGATATCCACTTCATCGCCGATGGCTACGCGAGGCACGTCGTTTTCGCTCACATCCACCCGCACTTCCATGGCGTTCAAATTGGCAATGCGCATCATCTCTGTACCTGCCATCTGAATGGTACCTACTACGCGTTCCCCTTGTTCGATATTCAATTTAGAAATAATACCGCCAGAGGGCGCATAGATAGTGGTTCGGCGCAAACTTGTACGCAATTCTTTAAGCGAAGCTTCCGCGCTTTGTACCTGGAATTCAGCAGCTTTGGCGCTTTCCTGAGAGGCTTTGATATTGGCATCCGCAGAGCGCAAATTAGCTTCCAATCCTTGAAGATTGGATAGGGATTGATCGTAATCCGCTTGTGAAATGACGCCTTCCTTTTTCAACTTCTCATTGCGTTGGTGAATTTCACGCGCATTTTTGAGTTGAGCAGCAATATTTTCTTTTTGAGCTCGAAGTTGTTCGATTTGCGAACGCGAATTTGCCAATTGTGCTTTTGAGCTATTGACACCCGCTACGCCACGTTCTACTTGCGATTGGTAAGCATCAGGATCAATTTTTGCCAAAAGTTGACCAGTTACCACCGAGTCGCCTTCTTCTACATACAACTCGACTACCTCACCCGACACATCGGAACTGATTTTTACTTCCGTTTGAGGGAAGACCTTGCCACTAGCAGCTACTTTTTCAGTAATGATGCGACGCGTCACTTTTTCCACATCCACCAATTCGCCTTTTGGTTTAGATTGTTGCTTAATAACCGCCACCGTTACCAAGACCGCAATGAGGCCCACCAAACCAATTATTAGCCAATTATTGCGCTTTCGTTTTGCCATTGTTTGTTGAATTTGAAGTTTTTCTCAATTGAAGGACTATTATTGTTGGTTATCAGTTATCGATTGCTATAAGTTCATAAAACCTAACACCCGATAACCGATAACAAAATGCTTTAATCAATCTTTATTTCTCTTCCAAGATAAAATTCCACCACTTTCACATTAAAGAAGTACTGATATTTCGCTCGAATCAAACTGATTTGTGCCTGATCGAGATTATTACGCGCTGTTGTATAATCAAACGTATTAAGCGCTCCAAGTTCAAAACGCGTTTGAGCATTATCAAAAGCAATCTGAGAAGCATCAACAGAACGCAACGCAGCATCGTAAGAACGCTTAGCAGCGCGGGCGCTAGCAATTGCCTGTTGAATATCGGTTTTTAATTGCTGACGCACCTGTTGATTTTGTACTTCTGTAGTTAATACGGTCACTTGCGCTCTTTGCACCCCGATTACATTTTGCAAGTTATTGAAAATCGGAATTCGCAGACTTACACCAAAACTTTGACCAAAATTTTCGCGCAATTGATCGAAGTATGGGTTGTTATCAAAAACATTTACCTCTTGATCTACTCCAAAAGTATAAGGTACATCGTCCAAATAAATCGTCTGCTCGGCACGTTGGATACGGGTATCTACGATTCTCCTACCTTCTGTAGAATAACGTGTATCCAAGTTACCAAAAATAGAAAGGGTTGGATAAAGCGCTCCTCTGGCGAGATCCACGCCCACTTGTGCCCCTTCGAGACGAAGATCGGTCGCTCTTATTTGAGGCTGCGTACCCAATGCGGAAGTATAGACTTCATTCAAAACAAATTCATCAGGATTCTCGGTTGGAGCGTTCACCTCCGGGCGTTGAATGCGAATATCGGTATTCTGATCTACATTCATCAACTGTTTGAGATTCAAGTAGCCGATAGAAATTGTATTCTCAGCATCGATAATCGTTTGCTCGTTGCGCGCAATCTGTGCCAATAGATCATAGCGCTCATTTTCAGGGCGTGAGCCGGCGCGGATCAAGCGATCAATCTGATCCAACTGTGCTTGCGTTAATTCCAACTGCTTACGAGCATTTGCTAGTTGTTCTTCACCAAGCAAAATATTGAGATAAGCCGTTGCTACGTTCAATGCCAAGGTATTGACCGTGCTAGATGCATCTAGTTTAGAGGCTTCGAGCAACATTTTATTTTGTTTGATGCCGTTATTGATCTGATTGCCAGCAAAAACAGTCACCCCTGCACTTGCACCAATACTGCTATACCCACTACTTTGATTTTGGAAAGAGTTGGTCAGGTAATCCAAGGAAAGACCAAAGTTTCTTCCATAGGAAGCATTAGCATTCACACTTGGCAAGCGATTGAATTGGCTTTGTTTCAAGCTTAGTTCATTTGACTGAATCGTCGCCTGCGCTTGTTTTACAGATATATTATTTTGACGGGCGTATTCCAAGCATTGCTGTAATGACCAAGAATCCTGCGCCGACAGTGCTCCTACAAATAAGAGAAGGATTAGAGTCGAAAGTAGATTTCTACGAAACATAAACGTTATGATTTTTAACGGTTACAAAAAAAATAAGCCATTCGCATATAGACGAATTATTTCTATTAAAAGAGGTTTAAATCGGATAAAAGCCCCTATTTCAGGTGTGAAAATCACTTATCTCGTCCGACGAAGGTGACAGTCTGCCATACAATTGGCATCACCCAATAAGACTTATACGATAGGGAGAGTTGAATTGTGTTTTTCAAATGAGTTACAAAAATACAAAGATTTTGCGTACACCGCAACTTTCACCCGAGCTTAAAAATTAGAAGTGAAGTTAATCACGCCAATAACGCGGTCGTAGCGCTCGCCAAAAGGGCGATAATAAATAAAAATGGTGTAATGGTTTTCGGTTTCGTGCCAGTTTCCTTCTATTTCGGTGAGGTTTGGTGTGCGATCTTTACCATTTCGAGGTGCTACAGCGTAAGCATATTCGTAATATCCTTGTTTGAGTCTTATTTTTCCGACATAACCATTAACAGCAGGATTGTAAATCATTTTAAATCGCTCATCCAGATGCCAATCACTCAGTTCGCCATAAACATAAACATCATAATCATAAAGCGGCTCCGGGCTATACAAATTGAAAAGCACATTAGCATAATCATTAGACAGGTTATGATCTAAAGAATCCTGGTCGAAACTCTCAATTACGAATTGCCCATTGATGTCTTGCTGTTGAAAATAAGAATCAGTAGCCCTTTTTAAATCTTTCAGCAAAGTCACTTCATAATTTCCATCAAAACGCTCGATCAAGGCTATATTTTCTGAGCGAAAACGCAAGCTGCGCAAGTCTAAATCCCGAAATTCCTTGCCTGCGGGAAACGAAATGCGATCCTGATAATCAAAGATAAATTGATTATTGCGCACAAAATAAGGCGGCATATCTTTGATTGCACTATCCCAGCGCCCATTTTGAAGAATCACTGCTTTTAGCTCTTGCAAAGGCCGACGGATTTCAGTTTTGCTAATATTCTCAGCTATAAAATCAATTTCTTGATGCGTGCGTTGCTTACTTGGCGCAGCCGGACGCATCATTTGAGGTAATATTCGCAACAAAGGTTCTACCACCGTGAATCGGCGGGTGATTGCCAATGTCTTATCCCCTTCATTTTCATACACTTTCAAAAGATAATTACCCGATTTAAGCCAATTCATTTTGGCATTGGGCAGGTACAACCAGTAATGCGTATAAGGATTAATCGCGGTAAAAGAAAATTGAAACCGATCCAACCATTCTTCAATAAACCCATCCAGATATTCCATTTCTGCGAGATTGGAGGGTTGCCAATTCATATCGCAATGCACAATCGTATAAGTATAATTTTTAGTATCACCATCAATATCATCAAAAGAAAATAATAAAGCACTTGGAGAACCCAATTCTATGATCGGATAACTTGTGAACAAGCCATCTACATGAAACTGAACGGTTTTTATATTATTTTTATAAATATAATCTTCGTAACGGAGATTTTGATCTTGCGCAATAATTACATAGCTTGTAAATAAAAAAAGTAATAATAATAAATGTTTCATGTCTTTATTTAGCTTTACTTGTCCATTTAGAATCCTTTATACGAAAACGCCAGGGAATTGGCGCCCATTCTTGCGAAGATGCTACGCCTACTCTCGGGCTGGCAATAATCTCTTGCGCTTCAACCCTCGTTCCTCTATCCTCAATTCTAATCAAGCTGTCCTGCTCAAGTAAATTGATACCCGAATGATTCGTGGTAATTCCCATTGCAATAGACAAAACGCCCGGTCCTGCTGTTAATTGTGGCTTCAATGCTTCCATACTGCGTCGCAGCAGCATCAATTCTGTATTTTCTATCGGTTCGATAGCTCGAATTAATACTGCATGGGGAATATCCTTTTCATTAGTCACCACATTAAACAAATGATACATTCCATAAATCAAATACACATACGCCGTGCCACCGGTTGCATACATCACTTCTGTGCGCGGCGTTCGACGGTAACCGTAAGCATGGCTGGCTTTGTCTTCGGGGGCGCGGTAAGCTTCGGTTTCGACGATTTTGCCAACCGTTCTTTGTCCATCAAATTCGGTAATTAAAAATTTTCCCAATAAATCCTTGGCGATTGTCACAACATCATCGCGGAGGTAGAATTCTTTTTCTAATAGCATTTTATAATAAATAAATGGTACACTGATTTGTTATGACGATGAAGATTTATTACATTCTAAAATTAATTTTAATCATAAATATCATAATAATCAGCACACTATTACAAATAGTAAATAAAAATGAATTAACGTGAATAATTCGGTGCTTCTTTTGTAATGGTAATATTATGCGGATGGCTCTCACGAATACCGGAATTAGTAATTTTCACAAACTGTGCTTCCTGCAAATCTGCAATCGTATGCGCACCACAATAACCCATCCCCGCGCGCAAACCACCGATATACTGTACCATCACCTCCGCCAAAGTGCCTTTGAATGGTACGCGTCCTTCGATTCCTTCGGGTACAAGTTTTTTAATATCGTCTTCTACATCCTGGAAATATCGATCTTTCGAGCCTTCCTGCATCGCGCCGAGTGAACCCATACCACGATAGACTTTAAATTTTCGACCCTCAAAAATAATAGTCTCTCCGGGTGACTCGTCAACGCCTGCAAACAAACTGCCCGCCATAATCGTGTGCGCCCCGGCCGCCAAAGCCTTTACAATATCACCCGTGTAACGAATGCCACCATCGCCAATGACCGGCACACCTGTATCTTTGATCGCATAAGCCGCTTGCATAATCGCTGTCAACTGTGGTACACCGACACCCGCCACGACCCGTGTGGTACAAATACTTCCAGGCCCAACGCCTACTTTCACGCCATCAACGCCTGCTTCCACCAAGGCCTTCGCGCCATCGCCCGTAGCAACATTGCCGCCTACTATTTGTAAATCCGGGAATTTTTTCTTGATTTCTTTAATGGCTTGCAACACGCCCATCGAGTGCCCGTGCGCCGTATCAACACAAACTACATCCACACTCACTTTCATGAGTGCTTCTACACGATCAAACATATCCCGCGTGACGCCTACCGCTGCACCCACTACCAAGCGCCCAAAAGCATCTTTACAGGAATTGGGGTAATTTTGCACCTTCATAATATCCTTATAGGTAATTAAACCCACAAGTGTATTGTCCTGATCAACAACGGGTAGCTTTTCAATTTTATAGCCTTGTAAAATATCTCGTGCCTGACTAAGCGTTGTGCCTGCCGGAGCGGTCACCAGATTTTCTTTGGTCATCAATTCCCGTACAGGGCGATTGTTACGCGGTTCAAAACGCAGGTCGCGGTTGGTCAGAATTCCAATCAATTTGTTTTCAGCATTGACAATCGGAATGCCGCCAATCTTAAATTCTTCCATGAGCTTGAGTGCATCGCGCACGGTAGCATCGTCCCTCAAGGTAACGGGGTCAATGATCATGCCGCTTTCTGAGCGTTTCACAAAACGCACCTGCTCCGCTTGCTTTTCAATGCTCATGTTTTTATGAATAATGCCAATACCGCCCTGCCGTGCAATAGCAATCGCCAATTTGCTCTCGGTTACGGTATCCATCGCCGCCGAAACAACCGGAATATTCAACCTTAATTCGCGTGTTAATTGTGAAGAAGTATCGACTTCGCGGGGTAAAACTTCTGAGTAGGCAGGGAGCAGCAGCACGTCGTCAAAAGTCAGCGCATCTTCCCAAACTTTATTCTGTGGTATTTTTTGTGTTTCCATGTGCAAAGATAGGGAGAGAAGTATGAAGTACGAAGTACGAAGTACGATTTTTTAGAAATTCTCCGTACTTCGTACTTCCAACTTCGTACTTTTGCATTATGATGCTTTCTGTTTTTTCTGATGAACATTTTATGAAACAAGCCCTCAAAGAAGCTGAAAAAGCTTATGAATTGGGCGAAGTGCCGGTGGGCGCTATTGTCGTTTGCAATAACCAAATTATTGCTCGTGGACATAATCAAACCGAGCAACTCAACGATGTGACCGCACACGCCGAAATCATCGCGCTAACCGCCGCCGCTAATTATCTGGGCAGCAAATACCTGGACGATTGCACGCTGTATGTGACTTTAGAGCCTTGCGTCATGTGCGCTGGCGCGCTCTCATGGGCGCAATTGGATCGCCTGGTCTATGGCGCGGAAGACGAAAAACGAGGATTCATGCGCTTTGGCAAAGGTTTATTACACCCAAAAACGAAGATAGAATACGGAGTCTTAACAGAAGACTGCGGACTGCTGATGAAGGCATTTTTTAAGCAGAAGCGTTAATACTCGTCTATACACTATATGACGTGTACTTTTTCTAAGGAAAAGCGTATAAAATCATCTCAACCCGCCTCTGCGCAAGGCATTTTTACGATTCATTTTTCTTTACTTTTCTTCTTTTTAGGTTTTGGTTCAGGAAGTTCCTCAATGCTAATTCTTACTAAATGACTGATCCAATCCCGATCTTCTAATTGATCTCCAATAAGAAAACTCGGCTTTGCGCCTGGGTATGGAGGTGCTTCTACAAGGTCTTTAATAAAGGCCCTGCCCGCTTCTGTTGGTTTGATAAACAGCTTGTTATCGCATACGAGCGCAAACAGTTTGCCGTCAGCATAGATGCCGTATTCTCCAAACATTTTTTTGAATGTAATCTGACCAGCATTTTCTATTTGGTCAACCACAAATTCTACGTATTCTTTATTCGATGCCATTTCCTTTGTTTTTTGCGCTCATTGATATATCAAATTAGAATGGTAAATCTTCTACATAGAACGTTCTAACACCCCCTTTGAATATTCTAATATCCGTTTAGAACGTTACAAAACCCTTTTATAATATTCTACGACCCTCCTAAAGTGACCCTACTGGAGCATTCTAAGTGGCATTTTCAGCGTTCTAACTTATAAATTCCTTTTTGATACCCAGCTTTTTCATCTAATAGATTTTGAAGAGAGCGATTCGTTTGATTAATCTCGATTTATTGAATTTCTAATTGCCGATTTACGCGTTGTTTCATGCGAAAGCGACTATATAATAAGCCTATAATAATAAGCAATAAAGCAATACTACTGAATGTAATATTTTTTGTAAGGTTTGCCTGCACCAGTTGACTTTGTTGCAATATTTTCCTGATCCTTGTCGCGTTGAGAATAATAATTTCTCAACGCTTTTTTATTATTTATTTACAATTTAAGTTTTCCAGGCGAAAAAGTTAATATTGACAGGCATGATCCCTGTACTATCTACAAAGCCTTTCAGCGCAAAAATGCCTACATATTTAGCATCCATATCAAATTCATAAACCGCTAATTCTTTGAATGAAAAATTTTCAGACGGGCTGGCAGAATATAAAAAGCGAAATTCCGAGCCTTGTTTTTCTATTCTGAGCGCCGAATTTTTAAGGTTGTCAGTAATAATTTGATTATTATTTTCTTGATCTAATGTAAATAATGTTTGATGAATGATTTCCTCTAAATTAGAATAACCTTTTCCATAAGAGGCGATTCCTTGTATAATAATTTCTCCGGGTTTATTATATCCGCCGAAAAAATCATTATAAGATAATGATAAGCGAATGCTTTTTCCTTGATAAGAGGTGTCTTCTAGTAATAAAATGCCCGCCTGTTGCCAGTTTTGTTCGGGTATAAAATTTGAAAAATGCACTTCTGTACTAAAACATTTATCATAAATTTTTCTTGCTAATAAATTCCGAATGACAGACTGCTCGCCTGTCTTGGGCCAATTATCGCCTTCCAATGTAAATAAAGTAAGCTGGCCAGGGCTTTCATCTCGACGATTCCAGTAAAGGGCATCTTTAGACACTAAAAACCAGTTTCCGTCTTTGAAATAATGCTCGTCAAGCGAATGAAAATCTTCTGTAATATTACTTTGCTTCGGATTAATAAAATATAAAATAGCAAGAATTGTTAATATTAAAAATATGGACCCTCCCAGGATCAAAAAAGGTTTCTTTGAGCGCGTTTGCACGGGGTTTTGCGCTACGTTTGTATATTGTTCTCTATGTCGAAACCAATATGGAAAATGTCCTTCATTCTTTTTTCGTTGATTTTCAGAGGTTTTAGGCGCTTCATAAACATACCTTGCTAGCGTATCGAGCGTAGCAATGGAAGGATTGACGCGCTTATCGGGTGCTTCCTTTAATACAAATGCTGCGTAGTTTTTGATGCTTTTCCAGCCAATCACAAGTCCGGTTTGATCCTCGATTTCATTACTCAAATGCTTGCTTTCCGGCTCTGAAAGTGCCTTATTTAAAGCGTTTCCGAAGCATTTATGATACGCCTCTTTAAATAAATCCGCAAAAGCCAAAGCGTCCTGTTCGTTCATATTGAAAGATGTAATAATCGTCAAACGATAACAAAACTAAGGAAATTTTACACGCTGCCTATATAATATAATTTTGCCGGAATCCTCATTTACGCCATATTTCCGTTGCAATTCCGCCCGTATTTACTGGTTTGGAAGACTTTTACGGAAAAATAATTTCGCATGAAAAATGTATTATTTCTCGTTTTCACGGCTTTTACTTTATTCGTTCAAGCGCAGCAAGTACAATTACATTATGATTTCCGACATTCTATTGATCCTGAGTTTAATATTAAAAATTTTCCTTCTTTAAGCTTTGAATATTTTAAAGAAAATGATTCACTTGGCTCCTTTTTATTAAAAATGCAAACCGATTTTACGGGCGAAAAAAGCAATCCTGCTCAAGTTTTTTTACAGGTTTCGCAAAATCTTCGCTTCTGGAAGCCCAAGGTTTATCTGGCGCTCAACTACAGCGGAGGTCTGGGCATCGCGCCGCCGGCTTATGGTTATTACATCAGCAATGCTTTTAGCGCGGGCGTGTCTTATCCCTTTCAATGGAAGGGTGCGATATTTAGTGCCAATCTTAATTACCGTTACACCGCTTTCACGAAGGGCAGCCATGATATGCAATTCAATTTTTATTTTTGGAAAGGCTTTTTTAATTATAAGCTTCAAACAGCGGGCAGTTTCGTTGCCTGGACGCAAAATAGAGATCAAGGCATTGAATTTACGAAAGATATGAATGGTAAAAAATTTGCATTTTTCGGCGACCCACAAATATGGCTAAAAGTAACCAGCAAAATCTCCATCGGTTCTCGAATTAATATATTCTATCATGTATTGACGGATGAAAATGAAGTACAAGTGTATCCAACGCTGGCTTTGAAACGAGAATTTTAATATCAAGTTAATGATATAACATTGATAATATCCACCTGACTTTTTATATGAAAAATTCATTCATAATATTAATTTTATAATTAATATTATATCATGTTATGATGCCACAGTGAGTATTACATTCCCTTTTTTATGCCCTTCATCCACATACCAACTCGCCTCGGCAGCTTGTTCTAAAGGATAACGACGATCAATAACCGATTTGAGCTGCCCCGCCTCCACCAATCCTTTTAGGAAGCGCATATCTTTGACTTTATCGCTTGTTTTTCTTAAGCCAGTAGCTGCGAATTTTACTTTTTTATTACTTCTGGAAGTCCATAACATTTGAAATAAAACGCTTGCTGAGATTACAGGTGTTAAATAATTTCCGTTTTTTTTGAGCGAATTTTTACATTCATTAAAAGAAATCTTACCTACGGTATCAAATATAATATCATAAGTCTGCCCATTTTTAATAAAATCCTCTTTTGTGTAATCAATAACATGATCCGCACCTAATGATTTTATCATTTCGACATTTTGGGTACTGCAAACACCGGTTACCTCCGCACCAAAATACTTGGCAAGCTGCACGGCAAACGTACCAATCGCGCCAGAAGCCCCATTAATCAAGACTTTTTGCTCGGATTGAATGTTTCCTTCATCCCTCAAAAAAGGCAAGGCCGTCAATGCGCCTTCGCAGATGGCAGCGGCTTCCTCATAGCTCATATTGGCTGGTTTTATTGATATTGCGCCATTTTCGGGCATACAAGTGTATTCAGCGTAAGCGCCAAAATTCGTATCGGTGGCAGCAAAAATTTGATCCCCAACTTTAAATTGCTTTACATCTTTTCCTACTGCTTCTATTTCCCCGGCTAAATCTGTGCCAGGTATCGCTATATTTGGTTTTCTAAGGCTGTAAATAATCTTGCAATGAATGGAACGCCTCTTCGCATGAAGCTGCCGGAGGTGGTGACGGTGGTTGCATATATTTTTATAAGTACTTCATTATCTTTGGGTTTTGGTTTAGCAATTTCTTGCAATTCTAATACATCGGGCGAGCCATATTTAGTGATAATGATCGCTTTCATAATTTTTATTTAAATGATAATGATTTTAAAATTATTTTTAAAAAATATCAAGATGGATTCTTTACACCTTTTATTAAAAGCCATAAAGTCAGCGACAACTCTCCAATAACGGCGGGCACGGCGACGATCCAGGTAAATAAATCTTCAGATGCTGGGAAAAGAAATTTTCCAAAACTTTCTATTACATAACCCAATGCCGCGAGTGCGATCAGAATGCCCAAAATGCTTGGAAATAGCTCTGATTTAAATAATAAATAACCCAGAAAAAAGAGGTGTAATCCAAAAAATGCGCCACCTATCAAATAACCATATTTATGCATATCAAGAAATAATAACGCAAAAGCATTCAATTGATCTGCTTGAAATACGGATAAATAATCTGCGCCACTCAGAAATTGTAAAGCGATAAAATGATTTAATAAATTAATACTTGCAATAGCAGGATGTGCCAAAAGCCTCGAAAATGCTGCAATCAGCGCCAGCGTTTTATTTACAGGTTTTAATAATATGTAAAAAAGAACAGATATGATTAGATCGCATAAAAAAGCAATTAAATCGCTCACAAAACCTACACGAAATAACCATTCAGAAGCGATGATATTATGAGCGGTTGTAGTAGCATCTCCAGGAACAATAAGGCTTTCACGCACATAACCCTGACTAAAACCAGCACAAATAATAATAATTAAATACAGGATACCTGCAATTCTTGCAGTTTTTTTAGGCGAATTCATGATTTTTATAACTTTTAAGTGTGTTCAAATTTTTTTTTTTTGGGAGGCCGCCCCCTTTAGTGTTTTCACAGGTGGTCGGTGGGCCGCCAGGGGCCCCCCCGGGGGAATATCAAGATCAATTTCTTATATGCAAATATATTAAGATGTTTAATTTTTATCTTTTGGCAATTGTAATGACTACATTCCCAAGCTTTTGAGCGCTTGCCGCGTACCTAAAGGCTTCTGGTACTTGCTCGAATGCGAATTTTTTATCATCTATTACTGGTTTAAATTTTCCTTGTTCCAATAAATTTTTTATGATATTCAAACTCTTTTTCGGATCGAAAGGAATCGGAAATTTTACTTTTTTGCCACCTAATAAAGGTGTAATAAGCGCTAAAAATGGATTTTGATTGCCGGGCCCTAGTTCTGATGAAATATAAATACCGCCACGATGCAGCAAAGGCTTGCATTTGCCGAAGGTGCTTTTACCCACCGCATCAAAAACAAAATGATATTTTTCATTATCTTTTGTAAAATCCTCTTTTTCGTAATCAATCACTTTATCCGCACCCAAAGATTTTATTACATTTATATGCTGAGCCCTGCAAGTAGCCGTAACCCTTACGTCCATTGCTTTCAGCATTTGCAAGGCCGCCGAGCCAATCGCCCCGGTAGCGCCATTCAACATTACATTGTCTCCGGCTTTAATATTTACTTTATTTATAAAATTATAAGCATAATGCGCACCCTCCGCGCTGGCAGCCGCTTGTTCGTATGTAATAGAATCGGGAATTATTATAATTGCTTTATGCTCGGGAAAAGTAATATATTCGGCGTGCGAGCCAATACCACTATCATCAAAACCTAAAACTTTATCACCAATTTTAAAAGATTTTACATCCTTGCCCACTGCCTCTATTACACCCGCAAAATCCGTTCCTGTTGTCGGCATTTTCGGTTTTGATAATCCTGTAAAAAATCGTATAATAAAAGGCTTTCCCCAAAGGACACCACAATCGGTTCTATTTACGGTTGCTGCATAAATCTTTATTAATACTTCATTATTTTTGGGCGTAGGCTTCTCGACTTCTTTAAGTTGCAACACTTCGGGCGGGCCGTATTGATTATAAATAAAGGCTTTCATGCGTTAGGTGTTTTGTTTTTCTATGATAGAATAATGATATGTTGCAATAAAATAATTGCAATGTTTATGAAAGATTCTTTTCGACGGAGGGGCGGATTTGCTCTACGGGCGGAAACCTTTAGAGCTTTAACTAAATGATTATATAAAGTTATGCACCCGCAGTTTTCCTACTATTCAAATATTCCCGAATATCATTTTCGATGCCTTTTGGGAAAGGCACGCGCTCCTCTACGCCAATATACACAAGGCAAACGGTATCGTCCTGCTCAAAAATGCTTTCATATTTGCTTTTCCAAATAACCAAATGCTGCTCCAGTTTTTTTAGTCGTTTTACCTTGTCCTTGATTTCGGGATGCGCCGTTAATATTTTCAGCGCCTGCTCATTATATAATCTCGTTACATTTTTGGTATAGCCTCTGATCGCATGATGTAATCGTTGTTCTTGTTTGCTCATTTGATCGTAGCTACTGGAAAGCATACTCACCAATTCTTGTTTGTTTAGCTCCGGATGCCGCTCAAACAAAGAGGTAGTCAGTTTTTTCCTCAATCTGGTTTGCGCCAGAAAAGTCTGGGTATTGATCTCTAAGCCCTCCAACAAATCTTCCAGAATTTCTATTTCCTCTTGATTGCCGCCGCCAGCAGTTTCCTGCGCCGAAAGCTCGTTTAGTAATTCCAGGATTCCCAGGCGAATTCGGTTGACCTTCTTACTGATCACACGTTCGTCTTCAATGTCGAGCATTTGTTCTCTTTCTGCTTCTTTTAATTGGCTGATTAACAATATAATAGCGTTTTGATGATTCGTCTCTTTGGCGATTTTTTTTAATTCTTTTAAAGCTTTCGCCAACTCATTTTCGATGACTGCTTCGTGAATCCTGTCTATCAATTCCTGATTTTTCATTATAAAATGCGTATTTTAGGTATAATTCTTTGAATAAAGGAAAGATAGAAAATATTTATCATAAGTCGGGCATTTAACTTTTTACTACTTTTGATAGCGTATGCGTAAAGCTTTATCCTTCAGAATTCCTAAAACGGAACAGTCGTCTTTTCGGGTGCAAATAGACGAGGAGGCTTATTTTTATGATCGTTTGCACTATCACCCGGAGTGGCAGATCACTTGTATCCAAAAGGGTAGGGGCACGCTGTTCGTGGGCGATGGGATCAATCGTTTTCAGGAGGGCGATGTGTTTGTGGTCGGCTCGAATGTGCCGCATTTGCTCAAGAGTGACCCAATTTATTATGAAGCGGATAGCCCCGGAATTTATGCGATTTCTTTATTTTTTGAATTGCATTCTTTCGGTAAGGGCTTTTTTGATATTCCTGAAATGCAGCAAATACGTGCGTTTCTGGATTTAACTTCGAGAGGTATCCGCATTTTTGGTGAAATGAAAATCAAGTTTCAAGATTTGATACTGGAAATTGTAAAGCAAAATGGCTTTCAACGTTTTCAAAATCTGCTCACTACGCTTTATTTATTTTCCGAATGTAAAGAAATAGAATTTTTATCCAATTCCAGCTTTACCGAAGCACAGCGCGAAGCAGATGGCGAACGCCTGAATGATGTACTGCAATTTTCTTTAGCAAATTATCAAAATAATATCATGTTGGAAGAAGCGGCCGCGGTGGCGAATCTGAGCGTTTCAGCGTTTTGTCGCTATTTCAAAGTGCATACCAGGAAGTCTTACTTGCAGTTTCTGAATGAATTACGCATTAGCGCTGCTTGTAAATTATTGAACGAACAGGAAGTAAATATCTCGCAGATTTGTTATGATGTAGGATATAATAATTTGTCCAATTTTAATCGACATTTTAAAAAAGTGACGGGATTTACACCTTCAGCGTATCAAAAGAAGTACGAAGTTAGAAGTACGAAATACGAATAGGAGTAATTGGATTTGAATAATATAAGTGCCACGCTTCGTACTTCGTACCTCGTAATTCCAACTTCTAAAACCGTTCTGGTTTAAATAATTTTATATCAACCGAAGGTTTTTGATTTTGTAATATTTCGGAAATGAGCTTGCCTGTTGCCGGCCCAAGACTCATGCCCATCATGGCGTGTCCGGTGGCGTACGTAAGATTGGAAAAACGCTCGGAGCGACCGATATAAGGCAATCCATCTGGTGTGCAAGGGCGGAAGCCATGCCAAACTTTATTTAGTTGCGGCATTTCAGGATGTAATTCGGGATAATATTTTGGCACCGATTCTAAAATTCCCGTCAGGCGCGCCTGATTAATTTTTGGAGATAAATTGCTGATTTCCAGCGTGCCACCAATGCGCAAGTCATTACCCATCGGTGTAATAGCGACTCTCGCTTCGAGTAAAATAGTTGGATATAATGGTTTAATTTCTGGATTATTTAATGTAATAGAATAACCTTTGCCATCTTGCATCAGCAATCGGACGCCCAATGTTTTCAGTACTTTCGCCGACCAGGAGCCGGCGGCAATTATGATATGATCGACATCCAATTTTTCATTATTATTTACAATAATTTTATTAATTTTTCCATTCGCAGTTTCAAATCCTGTTACCATTTTTTGCGAAAGCAAGTTCACACTATTATGATATAAAGCGGTTTTTAATTGCGACATAAATTTATTAGAATAACAATGCGCATCACCAGGGTAGAATACGCCGCCTTCCACGTCTAATTTTATTCCTGATTCTAATTCCTGTACTTCGCTCGCATTCAATACTTTAGCTCCTAATCCAAGCTCGTGCGCTTTTTCGGCAACCTCGGCTTCCTCGTGTAATGTTTTTGGATTTTTACATAACATTAATAAACCCCGTGCTTCAAAATCAAAGTCAAAACCTTCGGTTTGCGCGAAATTATGATATAATTCTTTACTCAAATTATTAAAATCACGTAATATCGGCATCGCATTTTGCACATTTTCCTTTGTACACGAGCGATAGAATTGCCAAAGCCATTGTAATAATTCCAGATTCAGACGAGGTTTGATATAAAAAGGACTTTTAGAATTGAACATCCAGCGAATACCTTGTGCAATCACGCCCGGCGCTGCCATTGGCATAAAATGGCTCGGCACGATCATGCCCGCATTGCCATACGAGCAGCCGTTTGACAGATCATCTTTGTGGATAACCGTGACGTCAAAACCTGCTTGCCGCAAATACCAGGCAGAACAAAGCCCCACCGCGCCGGCGCGGATAATGTGTATTTTCATGTTTTAGATACCAGATTAGGAGATGCCGGTCTCACCTGCGGCAAGCCTACAGCGACCGAAGGATGCCAGATAATCCATTTAAAATAAGAATATCATAAAAAATCAAATCATATCATAATAATCAGTGTCCCATCCCTCAAATCACCTGAAAACCAAAGGCATACGGATCATCTTCATCGTCGATTATAATATTATTATAACCTGTAATCTTTGCCCACCCTTCAATACTTGGAATGATCGCTGGAAAATCGCCGCAAGTCGTTGCTGCTTCTACGCTTCCAATAAATTGGCTGCCGATAATGCTTTCATGCACAAATTCGTCGCCTACCTTGAGCTTACCCTTCGCAAACCATTGCGCCATCCTTGCAGAAGTACCTGTGCCACAGGGAGATCGGTCGATTGCTTTATCGCCGTAGAACACTGCGTTGCGCGCGTGTGCCTTATCCGATAAGGGTTTTCCTGTCCAGAGTAAATGGCTCAAACCTTTGATTTTCTCGTCGGTTGGATGCTGAAATTCGTATTTTTCATTCAGTCGCTGCCGACAAACTGGACTCCAGCGAATCAAATCACCTGCGGTATAATATTCAATACCTTTAAAATTTTTCTGAGGATCAACAATCGCATAAAAATTGCCGCCATAAGCCACATCCACAGTAATGACGCCCAGATCAGGACATTCGACTTCCAGATTTTCTTTATATAAAAAGGACGGAATATTCGTTAATCGCACCGATTTTACTTTATTATTTACTTGTTGGTAAATAACTTTTACCAAACCTGCCGGCGTTTCCAATCTTAATTCACCAGGGATTTTGGGTTGCACCAAACCTTCTTCAATCATAATCGTCACTGTACCAATCGTGCCGTGCCCGCACATCGGGAGGCAGCCGCTGGTTTCGATAAATAAAATCCCAATATCATTCGCCGGATCGCTCGGTGGATATAAAATACTGCCCGACATCATATCATGGCCGCGTGGCTCAAACATTAAACCCTTTCGAATCCAATCATGATGTTTCAAAAAATCGAGTCGTTTCTCGCCCATATTTGCGCCATTCAGCAATGCCCACCACCAGCCACCAACCGTACAGGGTTTCCACAAGTATGCGCATCTACACAGAAAAAGGTTTTTTTCATAAAAATAATATAATAATATGCTAATTTGCTGATTTGCCAATGTGCTGCGTATTCAGCTATTGCATTTTGCTGTTCCGATGATTTTAGATAATATTTTTTGAATTGCTTTTACTTTTTGTAATAAAATTCCAGAATTATGATAATGCGATTTCAAGATTTAAATATTCCGGCAATTCCGGGCGGACTGCTAAACCTTCTTCCAGAATTTTGATCACGCGTTCCCGATCAGCGCCCATCAAAGGTTGGCGTGGGGCACGTACAAATTCAGTACCCAGTCCCGTCATTACTTCGGCTAATTTAATGTTTTGTACCAATTGAGGGTGAATATCCAATTCCAAAATCGGCAAAAACCAACGGTGAATGGCAAGCGCTTCCTCGATTCTGCCTGCTTTCGCCAAGCGATAAATCGCTACGGTCTCGCGCGGAAACGCAGCAACCAAGCCTGCTACCCAGCCACCTGCGCCCATTAGCAAACACTCCAATGCCAATGTGTCCACGCCACAAAGAACTTTCAGGCGTTCGCCAAAACGATTGATAATGCGCGTAACGTTCGACACATCGCGGGTACTTTCTTTCACTGCTTGAATATTATCATATTTCAATAATTCTTCAAACATATCAAGCTTTACCTCAATCTTATAATCCACCGGATTATTATATATTAAAATAGGCAAATCTGTTTCGGAAGCGACTGCTTTAAAAAATTCGGTCGTTTCATGGTCGGTCGGTTTGTACATCATAGGCGGCAGCAGCATCAAGCCCTGTGCGCCATTGTCTTGCGCCAGATGCGCTAATTTTATTGCGTTCTTGGTCGCGCCTTCAGCGATATTGACCAATACTGGAATTTTACCTTGCACAAAATCCAGCGTGTTGTGGAGCAAGTCGATTCGTTCTTCATGAGTGATCGTACTCGACTCGCCCAAAGAGCCACCGAGGATTAATCCGTCAATACCAGCATCGAGTTGTGCCTGAATATTTTTATTAAAAGTAGGAAAATCGAGCGCGCCATCCGCCCTGAATTTAGTAGTAATCGCAGGATAAACGCCTTGCCATTGAACAGTCATAATTATTTATTTTACGTGAAAAACTTGTACAAAGTTAGCGTATTTAAAAAAGCAAAGCTTTTACAAAATTATTGAAAACTGATACGATTTTGCTCTTTTTTGGAGCAGATAATCCAGAATGACGCGAATTTTTTATAAAACCGCGCGTACATACTGATTCAAGTGAGAATTTATTACCTTTAAATAAAGATAAAAATCTTCAATGAGCAAAGGCATTATTAAACGAGACATCAAAAAATTAAAAGAAAATCATGCTGCCGCGTGGGAAGATACTTTAGTGGTGGAAGAACCCTTGGAAATCAAAATTGCCTATGGCAAAGGCACGCAGCGCAAACAAAAGGATTTGGCAGTGACGATGCGCACACCGGGTAATGATTTTGATCTGGCGATGGGATTTTTATTCACAGAAGGGATTATCCTTTCTGCAAAAGACGTGCTGCAAATGCGCTACCTGGCGGAGCAATTGGACGAAGCGTCGCAAGAAAATATAGTATTAGTTGATTTACAAACTGATATAAATTTTGATTTTGAGCAATTGAATCGACATTTTTATACCTCGTCGAGTTGTGGCATCTGCGGCAAAGCCTCTATTGATATGGTGCAGACGACTTGCCATTATTTATTACCGAAAGGCGAACCCAGGATTTCGGCTGATTTGCTTTTTTCGCTTCCGCAAAAATTGAATCAAGAGCAGACTTTATTTGCGCAAACGGGCGGCATTCATGCGGCGGCTTTATTCGATACAAATGGGAATTTGCAATTGCTCCGCGAAGATGTAGGCCGGCATAATGCGCTGGACAAGTTGATTGGCGCGGCTTTGAAGCAAGATCAAATACCTTTATCAAATGCAATTATATTGGTAAGTGGTCGGGCGGGATTTGAGTTGGTGCAAAAGTCAGTAATGGCGGGCGTTCCGATTCTTGCAGCGGTTGGTGCGGCGTCAAGTCTGGCGGTGGAGTTGGCAGAGGAGCACGGGATGACGCTGGTGGGTTTCTTGCGCGAGCAGAAGGGCAATATTTATTGTGGAGCAGAAAGGATTTTAACCACCTAAGCCACTTAAGGACACCTAAGTTTTAGTTGTGACTTTTTCGACTGCTTGCGTCTCAAAAACATGATTTACACAAGAAACTTTAGTATGAAAACTTCAAAAACAGAGATTAACCATCTCATTTATCAGATCGTAGGTTGCGCCATAGAGGTTCATCGGCATCTTGGGCCCGGGCTTTTAGAGAAAGTGTACGAAAAATGTTTAAAGCATGAGTTGGAATCTAAAGGCTTTAAGGTGATGCAACAACAGTTAATTCCTATTGAATACAAAGGAGTTATGATTGATGCAGATTTGCGTTATGATCTGCTGGTGGAGGATTTAGTTGTTGTAGAAATTAAGGCGGTGGAAATGATGCATCCGATTTTTGATGCGCAGTTATTGACATATTTAAAATTGCTTGAAAAACCGAAGGGGTTGTTGATAAACTTTAATTGCACAAATTTGGTGAAGGAGGGACAAAAAACAATGGTCACCCAGCTTTATACCGAACTACCAGAATAACCTAATGTGTCCTTTTGTGTCTTAGGTGGTAAAAGAATGCGGCGGTTGTGGCAGCAGCCATTTGGTTTGCATAGTAGCCAATTCTTTGTCATCCGAAGCTCTACTCAATCGATGTAAAAAAGACTGATTATCAATTTTTTGTAATTCGGATTTGATGATTTCTTTCCACAAGCCTTCCAGGTGAAATATTATATCCAATTCGCTCAAATAACCATATTGTAATATATGATCTTCGACCGCTTCCAGCATCCATTGAATATATAAGGTATTATTAAGATGCATATTAAAGTCAAGATCATGCCAATTTACTTCATATCTTTTACTACGATCAATATGCTCGAATTTCGGTAGTCGGTCGGAAGGGCGTGGCAGGCATTCATTTTCGGGTGGGATATACTGCTGATATTGCATAATAAAATCAGGGATGCGTGTCATTCGGCGCGTATTGGTGTCCATCAGCAGCCAGGTTGAAGAAGAATAAGCCAGGAGTTCACCTTGATCGTCAAAGACTTTATAATCTCGATGGGTAAGCACCTTCTCGAATCCTGCTGGATAAGTTTGAATCAGGATTTGTTCATTTAAATTAGGTAATCGGTTGATTCTCAAATACAAACGCATTAATACCCAGGAAATACCATGTGGCTCCAAGTCCCACACCGACAATTTGAGTTTCAGCACATTTTGCATAGCGGCTTCTTGCATTAGCCTGATGAGCGCAGCGGGCGTAGCCTTTTTACGATTGTCAATTTCGTAAGTGCGGATGGTAAAATTTTCTTCGTAGCCAAGTTTCATAAATAATAAGGTATTAAAACAAGATTAAGGTGTTCGTTTTAGCGGAAAAATGCTTCTTTCCATTTTTTAGATAGATATTCAACAAAGAAAAAATTATTTTTTTAAAATCACTTTTGCAATTGAAAGAAAAAATCATACCTTTGCAATCGCTTTTTGAAAAGGCAATATTTTTATTGTATCGAAACACGAAAAAGTTTAATCAGAATAATATATGCCAACGATCAATCAATTGGTACGCAAAGGAAGAGAAAAGGTAATTGTCAAGAGCAAATCGCGTGCGCTTGATGCTTGCCCACAGAAGCGTGGCGTATGTACCCGCGTATATACGACGACCCCAAAGAAGCCGAACTCTGCTCTGCGTAAAGTGGCAAAAGTACGTTTGACGAATCAGATTGAAGTGATTGCTTATATTCCGGGTGAAGGTCACAACTTGCAGGAGCACTCGATCGTGCTGGTGCGCGGTGGTCGTGTGAAGGATTTGCCGGGTGTGCGCTATACAATTGTACGTGGTGCCCTGGATACCCAAGGCGTGAACAACCGCAAGAAGAGTCGCTCTCAGTATGGTACGAAGCGTCCGAAATCTTAAAATAATTGTGTTGTAGTGTTAAGGCGTTATAGTGTTAATGTCCCTCACGACTCAAACACCAGAACACCAAAACACCAAAATACCATAACACGATAAAAAATGAGAAAAAGAAAACCAAAAGCGAGGATATTATTGCCGGATCCAAGATACAGTGACCCAATGGTTACGCAGTTTGTCAACAATATGATGTGGCAAGGCAAGAAAGGTACAGCTTTCACTGTATTCTACGAAGCAATGGATTTGGTGAAGGATAGAACCAAGCAGGACGAGCACGGCCTCTGGAAAAAAGCTTTGAATAATGTAATGCCACAGGTAGAAGTACGCAGCCGTCGTATCGGGGGTGCTACTTTTCAGATTCCGACGGAAATTCGCGCCAAGCGCAAAGTATCTATTGGTATGAAATGGTTGATTCGCTTTGCTCGTGAACGCAGTGGTAAAGGCATGGCAGATCGTCTGGCTGCCGAGATCATTGCAGCAAGCAAAGGGGAAGGTTCAGCAGTAAAGCGCAAAGAGGATATGCACAAAATGGCAGAAGCTAACCGTGCATTCGCGCACTTTAAAGCATAAGACCGCATAGGTGATTTAGACATAGGGTACAACAGAGGAGATTCGATGAGACTTTTTAGAAAGTCTTTCGTCTAATGATCCAAGGTCTTTATTTATTTTAAAAACAATATATAAGTAATAGTCTCATGGCTAAGGACTTAAAGTTTACAAGAAATATTGGTATTACAGCGCATATTGATGCTGGGAAAACCACCACGACGGAACGTATTCTATACTATACCGGGGTATCTCACAAAATTGGTGAAGTACACGATGGTGCAGCTACGATGGACTGGATGGAACAAGAACAAGAGCGCGGTATTACGATCACTTCTGCTGCTACCAAGTGTAACTGGGAAGTAGAAGGTCAAAAATACGATTTCAACATCATTGACACTCCGGGTCACGTGGATTTTACTGTAGAGGTAAACCGCTCCTTGCGGGTGTTGGATGGACTGGTATTCTTGTTTAGTTCAGTTGATGGTGTTGAACCACAATCTGAAACCAACTGGCGTTTGGCAGATGGTTATAAAGTGCCTCGTATCGCTTTTGTGAACAAAATGGATCGCTCCGGCGCGGATTACTTTCAGGTTGTTAAAGACATGAAAGTAAAGCTGGGTGCAAATGCCATTGCTTTGCAAGTACCAATTGGTGCAGAAGAGACCTTTAAGGGGGTTGTGGATTTGGTTATGAATCAAGCAATTGTGTGGAATGAGAACGACATGGGTATGACCTATGAAGTGATCCCTATGCCTGCTGATTTGGTAGATCAAGTAAAAGAATTGCGGGAGCAACTCATTGAAGCGATCGCCGAATACGACGATACCTTGCTTGAAAAGTTCTTTGATGATCCTGATTCTATTACAGTTGAAGAGCTTCGTAACGCTATCCGTCAGGCAACAATTGATATGAAGATTACGCCGGTACTTTGTGGTTCGGCTTTCAAAAATAAAGGTGTACAGGCTTGTTTGGATGCGGTTTGCTACTACTTGCCTGCGCCGATTGATATTGAAGCAGTAAAAGGTACGAATCCTGAAACGGAGAAAGAAGTCTTGCGTCGTCCAACTGTAGAAGATCCATTCGCTGCTCTGGCGTTCAAGATCGCTACTGACCCGTTTGTTGGTCGCTTGTGCTTTATCCGCGTATATTCTGGCGCACTGGATGCGGGTTCTTACGTGTTGAATGCACGCACCGATAATAAAGAGCGTATTTCACGTTTGTATCAGATGCATGCCAATAAGCAAAATCCGATTGATCGGGTGGAAGCTGGTGACATTGCTGCTGCGGTTGGTTTCAAAGATATTCGTACAGGTGATACTTTGTGTGACCTCAATCATCCGATTGTACTGGAAAGTATGGTTTTCCCTGAACCAGTAATTGGTTTGGCAATCGAACCAAAAACGCAGAAAGACTTGGATAAACTGGGTAACGCTTTGGCAAAATTGGCTGAAGAAGACCCAACATTCCGTGTACAGTACAATGAAGATACAAATCAAACGATCATCAGCGGTATGGGTGAATTGCACCTGGAAATTATCGTCGATCGTTTGCGCCGTGAATTCAAAGTAGAATGCAACCAAGGTGCGCCTCAAGTAAATTATAAAGAAGCATTGACCAAAAAGGTTTCTCATCGCGAACGCTTGAAAAAGCAGACGGGTGGTGCTGGTTTGTTTGCAGATATGGAATTTGAGCTTGGACCTCCTGATCAGGAGTTCTTGGATAGTGAAGAATTCAAGAGTGGTAAGCGGAAGTTGCAATTTATATGGGGTATCGTCGGAGGCTCAATTGATAAGAATTATCAAAAACCGATCTTCGATGGTTTCAATGCCATGATGGGCAATGGTATTCTTGCCGGCTATCAAATAGATGCAATGAAAGTGCGCGTTTATGATGGTTCTATGCACGCAGTTGACTCTAAGCCGATCGCATTTGAATTGTGTGCAAAAGAAGGCTTCCGAGTAGCTGCCAAGCAATGTAACCCTGTGCTGATGGAACCAATTATGAAATTGGAAGTAATCACACCAGAGGAATATGTTGGTCCGGTTATTGGTGACTTGAACCGTCGGCGCGGTTTGCCCAAAGGACAAGAAGGTCGCCCAGGCGGCGCGGTTGCAATCCAGGCGGATGTGCCATTGGCAGAAATGTTTGGTTATGTAACACAGTTGCGTACGATCACATCTGGTCGCGCAAGTTCCGTAATGGAATTTTCGCATTATGCACCAGCTCCGGCTAATATTGCAAGTGAAGTGATTGAAAAATCAAAAGGTACAGTGAAGGTATAATTTGTTGAAAGTTGCAGGTTTTAGGTTTTAGGTTCAATGCCTTAACTTAAAACTTGCAACCTAAAGCTTGAAACATATTTAATAAAAGGCATGAATCAGAAAATCAGAATCAAACTCCGCTCCTACGACCACAATTTGGTGGACAAATCGACGGAGAAAATAGTGAAAACAGTGCGTAATAGTGGTGCTGTTGTAACTGGCCCGATTCCGCTGCCCACTGAGAAAAAAGTGTTTACGGTGCTCCGTTCTCCGCACGTCAACAAAAAATCTCGGGAGCAGTTCCAGTTGCGTACCCATACACGCCTCATTGAGATTTATACGCCCACCCAGAAGACAGTCGATGCCCTGTCCAAACTGGAGCTACCGAGTGGCGTGGATATTCAGGTTAAGTTGACCTAATTGTTTGGCTAACAGGTTTTTGGATTTTCTGATTTTATCTTTCTTTTAGAAAGAGATACTGTTTTCGCCTTTGGCGAGAGCATATTTCTGCAAAGAATATTTTAAAATTGGTAATCCAATATCTCAAAATATAAAACGGATGAACGGATTAATTGGCAAAAAAGTTGGTATGACCAGCATTTACGATGATAAAGGTCGTAATGTTGCCTGCACCGTGATCGAAGCGGGGCCATGCATAGTTACTCAGGTGAAAACCGAAGAAAACGATGGTTATTCCGCGCTTCAATTGGGATTTGGCGATGCAAAAGCCAAAAATACACCCAGACCTCTCCAAGGGCATTTTAAGCAAGCGGGCACTGGCCCAAAAAGAAAAGTAGCGGAGTTCAGAGATTTCAACGCAGTTGATAAAGCTCTGGGCGATGTAGTAAAAGTAGATGAAATTTTTGCTGAAGGCGATGTAGTTCATGCCGTTGGCACTTCTAAAGGTAAAGGCTTTCAGGGTGTTGTAAAACGTCATGGTTTCAGTGGTGTTGGTATGCAGACACACGGTCAGCACAACCGCGGTCGTGCACCTGGATCGATTGGTGCATCATCTTTTCCATCCAAAGTAGTGAAAGGTTTGCGGATGGCGGGTCGTGATGGCGGTTCGCAAGTGAAAGTCAAAAACCTTCGGGTCGTGAAAATATTGCCAGAACGCAATTTGATTCTCGTAAAAGGTGCTATTCCGGGTCACAATGGAGCAATTGTAATCTTGGAAAAAAAGCCAAAATTCTAATAATAACGAGCCAAGCAAGCAGGCTTAAACAGGATATAAAATGAAAGTTGAAGTTTTCAATATCCAGGGAGAAAAAACCGGCAGATCGGTAGAGCTACCAGAAGACATCTTTGGTATCGAACCCAACGAGCATTCGGTTTACTTATCCGTGAAGCAATATCTGGCGAATCAGCGCCAAGGCACACACAAGTCGAAAGAGCGTAGTGAAATCACGGGCTCTACCAGAAAATTGCACCGTCAAAAAGGTACAGGCGGATCGCGGAAAGGCGATATCAAAAACCCTTTGTATCATGGAGGTGGACGTGTTTTCGGGCCAAAGCCACGTGATTATAGCCAGAAATTGAATAAGAAAGTAAAGGTTTTGGCGAGAAAGTCTGCATTAGCGAGCAAAGCTCAAAATGAAAGTATCATCGTGATCGAAGACTTTTCTTTCGAAGCGCCTAAGACCAAAGCATACTTCGATATACTGAAGAATCTGAATCTGGAAGCGAAAAAGACACTGCTGGTGACACAAGACCATGAGAAAGAAGTGTTGTTATCGGTACGCAATCTTCCGAAGGCAACTATTATGCGCGCTAGTGATTTGAATACTTATGAAATTTTGCACGCGAATACGTTGATTTTGTCGGAAGGTTCGATAGAAAAAATTAAGGAAACTTTTGCGTAAGCAAAGCCAATCGATGAACAATGGCAAAGATAATTCTTATACGACCCATTATCACAGAAAAAGCAGATCAACTGTCAGAAAAGCTGCAGCAGTATAGCTTTGTGGTAGATAGAAAAGCGAATAAAATTGAAATCAAAAAAGCGGTTGAAGGTAGATACAACGTCAACGTAGAATCGGTGAATACACTGGTAATTCCTGCAAAATTAAAGAGTCGGATGACCAAGACCGGCATTTTGCGTGGACGCAAACCGGCTTACAAAAAAGCAGTCGTAACCTTGGTAGAAGGGGAAGAAATTGACTTTTTCGGTGATATTTAACTGATTAGTAGTCAGGCTTTAGAACGCTGACTTCAGCAAATTGATTTAGAAACTGAAATTTTACTGAAATGGCAGTTAAAAAATATAATCCGATCACAGCGGGTACTCGATTTAGAATCGGTAATGCGTTTACGGAAGTCACTACTGACACCCCGGAGAAGAGCCTTTTGGCACCGATCAAAAAATCTGGTGGACGTAATAGCAGTGGACATCGTACAATGCGTCAGCGTGGCGGCGGACACAAGCGTCGGTATCGGGTGATTGACTTCAAACGCAATAAAGATGGTATTCCAGCGACGGTTAAATCTATCGAATACGATCCAAACCGTACTGCATATATCGCGCTGTTGGAATATCAGGATGGCGAAAAGCGCTATATCATTGCTCCTAATGGACTACAAGTAGGTGCCACGGTGATGTCGGGCGATGGTGCTGCTCCTACAGTAGGTAATGCTTTGTTCTTGCGAGATGTGCCGCTGGGTGCGGAGATTTTTGCAATCGAAATGCAGCCAGGCAAAGGTGCGGTTTTGGTGCGGAGTGCTGGAGTTTCGGCAATCTTGACTGGCCGTGAAGGCAAATATGCGGTTGTGAAATTACCCTCAAGCGAAGTGCGCCGTATCTTGTTGACCTGCAAAGCGACTATTGGAACTTGCTCTAATCCGGATCACGGATTACAATCTTTGGGTAAAGCAGGTAGAAAGCGTTGGTTGGGTAAGCGTCCACGCGTAAGAGGTGTGGCGATGAACCCAGTAGATCACCCAATGGGCGGTGGTGAAGGTAGGGCATCTGGTGGACATCCAGTATCGCGTACGGGTATTTTTGCAAAAGGTCAGAAAACTCGTAATAATAAGAAGCATTCTACGAAGCTGATTATTTCAAAACGTAAGTCTAATCAGGCTTAATTTATAAAATCTTGCAAAACCATAGCTAAACAATGGCAAGATCGATCAAAAAAGGACCATACGTATTCCATAAGTTGCTGGCTAAAGTGCAGAAAGCAAAGGAATCCAACAAAAAAAGCGTGATCAAAACCTGGTCGCGTGCTTCGATGATCATCCCCGATATGGTGGGTGAAACTATCGCAGTGCATAATGGAAAAACCTTTGTGCCGGTTTTTGTAACAGAGAACATGGTTGGCCACAAATTGGGTGAATTTGCACCGACTCGCAACTTTAAAGGACACTCTGGTAACAGGAAGAAGTAAAAGTATTGATTTTTATTGCTCTTTATTTTAAATTGATTATCAATATGTTTGGTTGCTGAATTACAGTTTGGCAACTTCAAATGAACGATAAATGGAAGCAGTAGCTAAACTTAAAAATTGTCCGCTATCGGCACGCAAAATGCGCTTGGTCGTTGACCTTATTCGCGGTAAGCGGGTAGCTGATGCCTTGGACATCCTTCGTTACAGCAAGCAGGAGGCATCTGTTTGGTTGGAGAAAGTGGTACTTTCTGCCATTGCTAATTGGGAATACAAACTCAATGGTGCGGAAAGTGCCGATGACTATGATTTGGTTATCAAAACTGCCTTTTCTGATGAAGCAGGTATGTTGAAGCGCTTTCGCCCTGCACCGCACGGTAGAGCGCATCGTATCAGAAAACGCAGCAATCACGTAACGATTATTGTAGAAAATACGGTTCCATTGCCATCAGAAGAGGTGGAAGAAGAAGAATACGAAGAGGTAGTAGAAGAAACTTCCGGCGAGGAATAAATTCAGAAAAATCTTAATTATCCATCAATATGGGTCAAAAGACAAATCCAATAGGCAATCGTTTAGGCATTATCCGGGGCTGGGACTCCAACTGGTTTGGCGGGAAAGCACGGGATTATGCACAAAAGGTGGTGGAAGACGAAAATATCCGTACTTATCTTAATGCGCGTATTCAAAAAGGCGGTATCGCTCGCATTGTGATCGAACGCACCTTGAAGCGCATCACGATTACGATTCATACTTCGCGCCCCGGTATCATTATTGGTAAAGGTGGTCAGGAGGTAGATCGTATCCGCGAAGAGTTGAAAAAACTCACGGGTAAGGATATTCAGATCAACATCATTGAAATCCGTAAGCCTGAATTGGACGCCAATATCGTTGGCGAAACCATTGCTAAACAACTCGAAGCTCGTATCAACTATCGTCGTGCTATTAAAATGGCGATTCAATCTACGATTCGCGCAGGTGCTGAAGGCATCAAGGTTCGTATCTCGGGCCGTTTGGCAGGATCCGATATGGCTCGTACTGAAGAATACAAAGAAGGTAGAACACCATTGCATACCTTTCGTGCCGATATTGACTATGCTTTGAAAGAAGCGCAGACCGTTTACGGTAAAATCGGCATCAAAGTGTGGCTTTGCAAAGGTGAAGTATTGGGTAAGCGTGATCTTTCTCCAAATATTGGTGTAGCCAAGAAAGAAGGTGGATCAGGTGGTGGAGACCGCGATAGAGGTGGCGATAGAAGACGCGGCGGTGGACGTGGTGAAGGTGGAGATCGCGATAGAGGTGGTGATAGAAGACGCGGCGGTGGTGGACGTGGTGAAGGCGGTGGAGATAGAAATCGCGGCGGCGGCGGTGGTGGAAGAAATCAAAAAAGAAGGTAGAATAATTCAAAAAAAGGCCTTACCTTTGCCAAGCTTTTTTGGAAGGTGTCTGCCAACTGGCGGAAAGGCTATCTTTCACGGTTAAATTAAGGAAAAATGTTACAGCCGAAACGGACTAAATACCGCAAACAACAAAAAGGCAGAAACAGGGGTATTGCTCAAAGGGGCAGTACGGTGGCTTTCGGTACATTCGGTCTCAAGGCAATCACCGCTGGCCGTGTGACGAACCGTCAAATCGAGGCAGCGCGTATTGCGATGACGCGCTATATGAAAAGGGAAGGAAAGGTTTGGATTCGCATTTTCCCGGATAAGCCGATCACAGCAAAGCCACAGGAAGTGCGTATGGGTAAAGGAAAAGGTTCGCTTGACCACTACGTAGCGCAGATCCAACCGGGTAGAATTATGTTTGAGATTGATGGCGTATCTTCTGAAATCGCTTCGGAAGCCTTGCGATTGGCCGCTCAAAAACTGCCGGTGTTGACGAAAACGATTGCACGCCCTGATTACGCTGAATAGTTTGTTTTAGATTAGACTATAGACCTCAGGTGTTGCTTTTGTCTTGGTCTAAATTCTTAAAAAGTTTAAAAAAATGGCATCTAAGAAATACCTGGAATTACAGGAGTTTTCAGATACAGACCTAGCAAGTGAATTGGAGCAAACAGAGTTTCAATATCATAAGCTTCAATTTGATCATGCCATCAAAGGCTTGGATAATCCTTTGATTCTGCGTGAAGTACGTCGAGATATTGCCCGCTTGAAAACGGAAATTCGCCGTCGTCAGGTGGTAGGCATGAGTGAAGAAGATATTGCCAATCGTTCAAAAATCCGCGAAAGACGTCGCCGTAGCTAATATCGGCGAGGTTTTCGTAAGCGAAAGGTAAAACATCAAATAAATGATGGAAAGAAAAATTAGAAAAACGAGAGTAGGGGTGGTCGTCAGTAATAAAATGACGAAATCTATTTCGGTAAAAGTAGAACGGCGATTGCAGCACCCCATTTACGGTAAGTTCGTTAAAAAAACGACTAAGTTTATGGCGCATGATGAGAACAATGATTGCAATATCGGGGATCTGGTACGCATCATGGAAACTCGTCCATTGAGCAAGAACAAGCGCTGGCGTTTGGTAGAAATTATCGAAAGAGCCAAGTAAAATAAGAAATGTGAAATGAGAGATGTAAAATATTCCATTTCTCTGGCATTTCCGCTTTCAAATTTCATATTTTCCCATAGGGATTCCAAGGGAGCAAATTTTTAGAAAGCCATGATTCAGCAAGAAAGCAGACTCAAAGTAGCAGATAACAGCGGTGCGAAGGAAGTACTGTGTATTCGTGTATTGGGAGGTTCCAAGCGCAGATACGCTTCGATAGGCGATAAAATTGTCGTTTCGGTAAAGGAAGCTTCTCCGGGCGGTATCAAAAAAGGTTCGGTATCCAAGGCGGTGGTAGTACGCACCAAGAAAGAAATTCGCCGCAAGGATGGTTCTTATATTCGGTTTGATGATAATGCAGTAGTGTTGTTGAATAATCAGGATGAACCAAGAGGTACTCGTATCTTCGGCCCTGTGGCCAGAGAATTGCGGGATAAGGATTATATGCGTATTGTTTCATTAGCACCCGAAGTGCTTTAAGATAGATGATCATTCGTGGCGTTTCAAAACGCTGACGTTTAAATAATTTTGTAAGAAATGGCGATCAAGAAATTCAAAAACGCAGAGCAAAAGCGTTTTGCTCCAAAGCTAAAAATCAAAAAAGGCGACAGAGTAGTTGTTATCTCTGGTGCTTACAAAGATACGAGCAAGGTGCGTGAAGTGCTGGAAGTATTTCCAGATCAAAACCGTGCGATTGTCGATCAGGTGAATTTGGTAAAGAAGCATCAGAAGCCAACACAAAATAATCCTGGCGGTATCACGGAATTGCCTGCACCGATTCATATTTCAAAATTGATGCTGGTAGATCCTAAATCTGGCGAACCTACACGCGTTGGGCGCAAGGAAGTAGATGGTAAACTGGTTCGTTATTCTAAAAAATCAGGCGAAATCATTGGGTGATGAAGTACGTACCAAGACTCAGAGAAAAATATACTAAAGAAGTAGTGCCTGCTCTGATGGAGCAGTTCCAATACAAAACTATTATGCAAGTACCCAAACTGGAGAAGATTTGCATCAACCAGGGTGTGGGAGCGGCTACTCAAGATAAAAAATTGGTAGATAATGCGCAGGCAGAATTGACGTTGATTGCCGGACAGAAAGCTGTACCGACCAAAGCGAAAAATTCGGTTTCTAACTTTAAGTTGCGTGAAGGTATGCCAATTGGAGTGCGCGTGACATTGCGTAATGAGCGTATGTATGAATTCCTCGATCGCTTAATCACGGTGGCATTGCCGCGTGTACGTGACTTTCGGGGTATTAATGACAAAAGCTTTGATGGAAGAGGCAATTACTCAATGGGTATTACCGAACACATCATTTTCCCGGAAATTGACCTCGATAAAGTGAGCAGAATCACGGGTATGGATGTAACTTTTGTAACCAACGCTAAGACAGATGCAGAGGCTTTAGCTTTATTAAAATTGCTAGGACTCCCATTTAGAAATCAACAGCGTGGCTAAGAAATTAAAAAATTGTTGATTGTCTTTTTAAATGATTTACAATCAACGATATATAATGAATAATTAATATGGCAAAGAAGTCAATCATTGCAAGAGAGCGGAAGCGCGAGAAAATGGTGGCGAAGTATGCTGAATTGCGTAAGCGCCTCAAGGAAGAAGGTAGATGGGATGAACTGGACAAGTTACCTCGCAATGCCAACCCCATTCGCCTTCACAATCGCTGCAAACTCACAGGACGCCCAAAGGGCTATATGCGCCAATTCGGCATTTGCCGTGTGAAATTCCGCGATATGGCTTTGGACGGCAAGCTTCCAGGTGTGACCAAAGCAAGTTGGTAAGTTAGGTCTATGTATAGATGAGGCTTAACTAAAAAAGATAAAATTTTTTAATCAAGTGGCTAGGTTCCCTTAGGAAAACCAGCTAATGAAATTCCATACAATGGCGGTTACTGACCCGATAGCAGATTTTTTGACGCGTATTCGCAATGCGCAACAAGCTGGACACCGAATCGTGGAAATTCCGGCTTCTAATATTAAAAAGAGTATCACCGAAATTTTATACGATCAAGGTTATATCCTCAAGTATAAATTTGAAGACGAAGGTGGTAAGGGTACTCAGGGCGTGATCAAGATAGCCCTCAAATACGATCCAGCATCAAGAAAACCTATCATACGTAAATTAGAGAGAATCAGCAAGCCAGGTTTGCGTAAGTTTTCCAAGTCCAAGGAATTACCAAGGGTAATTAATGGTCTTGGCATTGCTATTGTTTCTACTTCCAAAGGTGTAATGACCGAAAAGCAAGCAAGAGAAGCGAACGTGGGCGGTGAGGTGCTTTGCTATGTTTACTAATTTGTAAGCTTTTTAAAAAGAAAGAAAATGTCACGAGTAGGAAAAGCGCCGATTACAGTTCCGAAAGGCGTCGAAATCAATATCAGTAAGGGTAATCTGGTGACGGTCAAAGGCCCAAAAGGCACGTTGTCGCAGCAAGTGGATATGGATATTCAGCTTGAAATAGAAGATGGTGTCCTGACTTTGAATCGACCGACGAACCAAATCCGCCACCGTGCGATGCATGGCTTGTATCGCTCATTGGTCAATAATATGGTGGAAGGTGTCACAGAAGGTTTTGTGAAAGAACTCGAATTGGTAGGTGTTGGTTATCGTGCCTCCAATACAGGTCAATTGTTGGAACTGACGCTGGGCTATTCGCACCCGATTTACTTTTATGTTCCTTCGGAAGTAAAGGTAGAGACCAAGCAGGAAAAAGGTAAAAACCCATTGGTACGTCTGGAAAGTATTGACAAGCAACTGCTGGGGCAAATCGCTGCTAAAATCCGCGGATTCAGAAAGCCTGAGCCATACAAAGGGAAGGGTGTTAAGTACGTGGGTGAGGTTATCAGACGTAAAGCTGGTAAGACAGCAGGTGGTAAGAAGTAATTTTAGTTCTGGGTGTTATAGTTTTTTTGTGTTCTAGAATAGAACTAAAGTATTATCGTACTAAAGCACTCAGTACCATAACATTAAATTTCGTAGCGTCTTGGGTTTGGCTACTGCCCTACACTAAGGCTAAAATCGAAAACAATGAAATTCAACAAAGAAGGTAGAAGACGGAAGATTCACTACCGTATTCGTAAAAAAGTAACTGGAACGCAGCAAAGACCGCGTCTGAGCGTTTATAGAAGTAATAAATACATCTATTGTCAAGTCATTGACGATATCACTGGGATTACCTTAGTAGCAGCATCGTCAAAAGAGGAAGCAGTTGCTAACGCAGGCACAAAAGCAGAACAGGCTAAGCAGGTTGGCAAGCTATTGGCGGAGCGGATGAAGGAGAAGAATATATCCAACATCGTGTTTGATAGAGGCGGTTATTTATATCACGGTAGAGTGAAAGCCTTGGCTGACGGGGCGCGTGAAGGAGGACTTGAATTCTAAAAAATCTTAATTGATTGCGATAATGGCAAAAAATAATCAAGGTAATAACAGAGTAAAACCAGCAGAAACGGAACTGAAAGAAAAGCTGGTGAGCCTCAATCGCGTGGCAAAAGTGACCAAAGGGGGTAGAACGTTTAGCTTTGCGGCAATCGTAGTGGTAGGTGATGGCAATGGCACAGTAGGTCATGGACTTGGAAAAGCGCGCGATGTATCAGAATCTATTGCAAAAGCAGTGGACGATGCCAAGAAAAATCTGGTGAAAGTGCCTATTCATAAAGGGACAATCCCACATGAGCAAAAAGGCAAATACGGCGCCGGTAAGGTATTGCTTAAGCCTGCTGCCGACGGTACAGGTGTGATTGCAGGTGGTGCAATGCGCGCAGTGCTCGAAATTGCTGGGGTACACAATGTATTGGCAAAATCACAAGGTTCTTCTAATCCGCACAACGTGGTGAAGGCTACTATTGATGCGCTTTCTAAGATGAGAAGCCCTTTAGCGATCGCCAAGCAGCGTAGTATTTCTGTAGAAAAGCTCTTTAAGGGCTAATCGTAACAATTTTGCGAAAAGATAAAGCCGAAAAATATGGCAAAAATTAAAATAACACAGGTGAAGAGCGCTATTGATCGCCCAAAGCGTCAGAAAGAAACTGTTAAAGCATTGGGTATCACTAAGATGCAGCAGACTGTAGTACATGAAGCAACCCCTCAGATACTAGGCATGGTGAAGAAAGTAAGCCATCTGGTAAAGGTAGAGGAAGCATAATTTTTAGACAGTAGATATTAGACCATATACTTTAGATAGGTGTTTATAAAAAATCGTCTAATATTTGAAGTCTCATTAACAGATAACGATTAAATCGCAAGGATAAAATGGAATTGCATAGTTTAAAACCGGCGGCGGGAGCTACGAAAAAGCGCAAACGGATTGCCAGAGGGCAGGGTTCTGGTCACGGAGGCACAGCTACGCGTGGTCATAAGGGTGACAAGGCTCGTTCGGGGCACAAGCGCAAGCGCAATTTTGAAGGTGGTCAGATGCCATTGCAAATGCGCGTACCGAAGGTTGGCTTTAAAAATCCGAATCGCGTTGCTTATGTTGGCATTAATCTTGGTAGATTGCAAGAAATTGCCGAAAAATTTCAATTGAGCGCCATTGATATAGAAGCGCTGGTAAGCAATGGAATTGTCGGTAAAGGAGATCTGGTGAAGATTTTGGGTGCTGGAGAATTGAAGGGAAAATTGAACGTGACTGCGCACGCATTCTCTGCCACAGCCAAGGAAGCGATTGAAAAACTTGGCGGTAGCGTTAACATCGTTAAATAGATGCAATGAAAAGACTTATCACAACGCTCAAAAACATCTGGAAGATAAAGGAATTGCGCAATCGCATTCTTTTTACGCTAGGGATGTTGATGGTATTTCGCTTTGGCTCTTATGTAGTGCTTCCGGGTGTTGTGCCCTCGGTTTTGGAAGGCGCTGCCCAAAATAGAGGCAACGCGAATGACCTCTTAGGATTGATCAATGTATTTACAGGCGGTGCGTTCAATAACGCCTCGGTTTTTGCATTGGGTATCATGCCTTATATTACTGCTTCTATCATCATCCAGTTATTGGGTTTTGCAGTGCCATATTTCCAGCGTTTGCAGCAAAAAGAAGGAGAGTCGGGCAGGAAAAAAATAAATCAGATCACCCGATTGCTCACGGTAGCTATTACTTTGGTGCAAGGCGGAGGTTATCTTACGTATATCAATAGTTTAGAATACAATGGCGTTGGTGCTGTCGATCCTAGCCTTCCGGGCGGTATCTTTTGGGGTGCTAATATTATTATCTTGGCAACGGGTACAGTATTTGCGATGTGGCTGGGCGAACGTATTACGGATCGCGGTATTGGAAATGGGGTTTCTTTATTGATCATGATAGGGATCATTGCTAGATTGCCACAGGCTTTTGCCGCTGAATTCTTACTGCGTTTGGAAAGTGGAATCCTTTTATTTATTTTGGAAATCGCTTTCTTGTTTGTCATTATAATTGGTACCATTGTGATTGTACAAGGCGTGCGTAAAATTCCGATTCAGTTTGCAAAACGTATGGTAGGTCGGGGCTCTACTGCTATGCCTGCTGCTGGGGCACGTGATTATATTCCTTTGAAAGTAAATGCAGCCGGTGTAATGCCAATCATCTTTGCGCAAGCATTGATGTTCTTGCCAGCTACTGCTGCTCAATTTATTACACAAGATAGTTCCGTAGCTGCCAATCCGATTTTAATGGCTTTAAACGATTTTACATCCGTTCCGTATAATATTGTATATTTCTTATTAATAGTTGTATTTACTTATATTTATACGGCCTTGATGGTCAATCCACAACAATACTCTGAATATCTCAAACGCCAGAATGCTTTTATTCCAGGTATCAAGCCAGGGAAGCCAACAGCTGATTTTATTGATGCAGTGACGACTCGTATTACATTGCCGGGTTCTATTTTCCTGGGATTGATTGCGATTATGCCTGCTTTTGCTGCCGCTTTTGGCGTCAATACAGCGTTTGCGATCTTCTTTGGAGGTACTTCGCTTTTGATTTTGGTAGGGGTTGTTTTGGATACTTTACAGCAAATTGAGAGTCATTTGTTGATGCGTCGTTACGATGGTTTGGTGAAGTCAGGTAAGATACAAGGCAGACAAAGTCGAATGCAAGGTATTGGTGCGAATATGTAAGATTTAAACTTTATGCTTTATTAAGAAGTTATTATTTGCGATTTTTAAATCTTACATATTTTAAAAATGATATTTTACAAAACCGACGAAGAAATAGAGCTTATCCGCCAAAGTTGCCTTTTGGTATGCAAAACCTTGGCCCAGGTGGCTTCCATGTTGCATCCAGGCGTAAGCGGTGAAGTGATTGACAGAAAAGCAGAAGAGTTTATCCGTGATCACAATGCTGTGCCAGCTTTCAAAGGGTATCGCGGTTTTCCTGCTTCGCTTTGTGTGTCGGTGAATGATGTAGTGGTACATGGCATTCCGGATAATAAGCAAATTTTTAAAGAAGGAGATATTGTTTCGGTAGATTGCGGCGTGAAGATGAATGGTTATTTTGGGGATGCTGCATACACTTTTGCGATAGGGGATGTTTCAGAAGATATAATGGATTTGCTGAGAACGACTCATGCAGCTTTATACAAAGGTATTCAGCAGGCAGTGCCAGGTAATCGCTTGGGAGATGTGGGGTTCACGATTCAGCATTTTGTAGAAAGAGTGCATGGCTACGGCATTGTGCGAGAATTGGTAGGGCATGGCGTTGGGCGCGAATTGCATGAATCGCCAGAAGTGCCTAATTATGGGCAGCGGGGCAGGGGTGTAAAATTGAAAGAAGGCTTGGTGATTGCGATTGAACCGATGGTTAATCTTGGCAAAAAAGATGTTCGCACTGCAAAAGATGGATGGACGGTGCATGCAAAAGATGGAAAACCTTCTGCGCATTACGAGCATACGGTCGCAGTGAAGAAAGGCAAGGCAGATATTTTATCTGATCACTCTTTTATCGAAGCAGAGATTCAGAATAATCCGAACATCAAAGAAATTAATGCTGTAAAAACAGCAGCAGCTTGAGTTAGGCTATTAAAACCAATTTTATAAAATAACGTATTTCTTTTTTAGGGAGGGATTACAGAATATTCGACTAATATTCTTATCTTTGCCCTCCGAAATTTTACTATGGCAAAAAAGAACCTTATTAAACAGGATGGCATTATTGAGGAAGCATTGTCCAATGCTATGTTCAGAGTGCGATTGGAAAATGATCATCAAATTATTGCTACTATTTCTGGAAAAATGAGGATGAATTATATACGGATTCTGCCGGGTGATAAGGTTTCTGTGGAAATGTCGCCTTATGATCTTTCACGAGGTAGAATTATTTACCGATACAAGTAAAAATCTAGTGTCATGAAAGTCAGAGCATCTGTTAAAAAACGTTCTGTCGATTGCAAGATTGTGAGAAGAAAAGGCAGAATTTATATCATTAATAAGAAGAACCCTAAGTTCAAGCAACGTCAAGGGTAATTATTTACGAATGACGATTTATGATTTACGGTTTTATTTAATCGCAAATCTAAGATCCAAAATCTAAGTTCAAAATGGCTCGTATTGCAGGTATTGACTTGCCAAGAAATAAACGCGGTGTGATCGGACTTACTTATATCTTTGGTATCGGTAAGTCATCGGCCCAAGAAATCCTCAGCGAAGCTGGGATAAGTGAGGATATTAAAGTGCATGACTGGACGGATGATAATGTTCGGGAAATTACACAAATCATTACCAACCAATATAAGGTAGAAGGGGAATTGCGCTCAGAGGTGCAGTTGTCTATCAAGCGTTTGATGGATATTGGTTGCTATCGCGGGCTTCGTCATCGTAGAGGTTTGCCTTTGCGAGGTCAGCGTACGAGAACAAATGCGCGTACCCGTAAAGGTAAGCGTAAAACAGTTGCTAATAAAAAGAAAGCTACGAAGTAATTTTAGTGTTATTGTGCAATGGTTTTATAGTGCTTCGGCTTAAAATGCTATAATACCAAAACACTTTAGCACCAAAACACCATAATAAAATGGCAAAGGCAGCAAAGAAAGTCAAAAAAAGAAAAGTAAAAGTAGAGCCGGAAGGCTTGGTTTATATTCAGGCGAGTTTTAATAATATTATTATTTCGCTTTGCAATAAGCAAGGACAAGTGATTTCTTGGGCTTCAGCAGGTAAAGCAGGTTTCCGTGGCTCTAAGAAAAACACGCCTTATGCAGCACAAATTGCAGCAAACGATGCGGCTAAAGTAGCTTATGATGCTGGAATGCGCACCGCTGAAGTGTTTGTGAAAGGCCCCGGTTCTGGTCGGGAAGCAGCAATCCGTGCAATTGACGGTGCAGGTATTAAGGTTTCCAAAATCCAAGACGTGACGCCGATTCCACATAATGGTTGTCGTCCGCCGAAGCGCAGAAGAGTGTAATTATTTACAGACAAAGAAAACGTTTGATCCAAAATGGCAAGATATACCGGACCAAAAACAAAAAAGGCGAGGACGTTCGGCGAAGCGATTTTCGGCTTCGATAAGGCTTTCGAGAAAAGAAAATATCCTCCTGGGCAACATGGGCAATCGCGCAAGCGTAAGCAGCGTTCCGATTATGCACAGCAGTTGCAGGAAAAGCAAAAAGCGAAGTACACCTACGGCGTGCTGGAGCGGCAGTTTAGAAATCTATTCGACAAAGCCAGCAGTAAGAAGGGTGTAACGGGTGAGGTATTGCTGCAATTTCTGGAAGCAAGATTAGATAATACTGTTTTCCGTTTAGGTATTGCGCCAACGCGTGCTGCTGCTCGTCAGTATGTTTCGCACAAGCATATTACGGTGAACGGCATCGTGACCAATATTCCCTCCTATCAATTACGTCCAGGTGATATTATTGGCGTACGTGGACAGTCTAAGTCTATGGAGGCCATTCAGGATAGCGTAGGAAATGCCAAGAGTTCGCGGACGAGGTTTGGTTGGTTAGAATTCAACCCAGATAAAATGCAGGGCATCTTTCTGGAATACCCTTCGAGAGAGCAGATACCAGAAAAAATAAACGAACAGCTCATTGTCGAATTATATTCTAAGTAAAATGAGTTTTGGCAGTCTGGCATACGGGCTGTCAAAATTCGTATAATAGGATTATAATTCCTGACTATTCAAACTAAATGCAAGTTCGTCGGTTAATCCTTTCAACGTTTTAAATCAAACTATGAGTGTATTAAATTTTCAGAAGCCGGACAAGATTGTAATGCAAAAGTCTGATGATTTTGAAGGACTTTTTGAATTCAAACCCCTTGAGCCAGGCTTCGGACAAACTATTGGTAACTCCTTGCGCCGAGTTTTGCTTTCGTCGCTGGAGGGCTACGCTATTTCTGCGGTGCGCATCGCAGGGGTAGAACACGAATTTTCGACGATACGCGGTGTAGTAGAAGATATGGTGGAAATTATCCTCAATCTCAAGCAAGTACGCTTGAAATGTATGATTTCTAATGAGGAGATTTCTAACGAGAAGATATATTTGACCATCAGTGGCAAGGATGAATTCAGAGCAGGTGACATCGAAGAGCACACGAATGTGTTCAAAGTTATGAATCCTGATCAGCTTATTTGTACCATGGAGCCTTCGGTGAATTTGGAAGTAGAATTCACTATTTCGAAAGGGCGTGGTTATGTGCCTTCTGATGAAAATCTGCCGAAAGATGCGCCGATTGGTGTGATTCCGATTGATGCGATTTATACCCCTATCAAAAATGTGGCTTACCGCGTGGAAAGCACACGTGTAGGTCAGCGTACGGATTACGAAAAGCTTTCGATTGAAGTGAAAACGGATGGCACGATCCACCCGGAGGAAGCGATCAAAGAAGCATCAAGAATTTTGATTCAGCATTTGATGCTGATTACAGATGAAAATATCACTTTCGATGATGCTTCCAGCCGCGAAGATAATATCGTGGATGAGCATATCTTGCATATGCGCAAGTTGTTGAAGACTTCACTCGAAGACCTCGATTTGTCGGTACGTGCTTACAACTGCTTGAAAGCTGCGAAGATCAATACTTTGGCAGAGTTGGTACGCTACGATACTCACGAACTGCTGAAGTTCCGCAACTTTGGTAAGAAATCTTTGGTAGAAATTGAAGAATTACTCCAGGATAAAGGCTTGACATTTGGCATGGATTTGTCGAAGTACAAGCTGGATGAAGATTAATATTGATGTAATAATTGTGGCAGATTTTTAAAATTCGCCACAATTATTATGCTGCAGACAACTATTTTTGGTAAAGGCGTCTGTTTTATTTAACTATTGCAATAACCGACTAACCGAAAGGCGCGCCAATCGCCCTATGAGTTTTCGGCGAAACGTGTTGCGAAGTAAATTATTTATTCAAAATGAGACACGGTAAAAAGGTCAATCATTTAGGTCGAAAAGTCGGCCATCGCCACGCGCTGATGAAAAACCTGGCGCAGGCATTGATTCAGCACAAGCGCATTAATACGACACTTGCTAAAGCTAAAGCGCTTCGCGTATATATCGAGCCATTAGTTACGAAAGCAAAGACGAATACGACGCATTCTCGTCGGGTCGTATTTACCTATTTGCAGAGTAAGGAAGCGATCAAGGAATTGTTTGGCCCAATTGCAGAGAAAGTAGGCGATCGTCCTGGTGGCTATGTGCGTGTGATCAAAACAGGTTTTCGGCAGGGAGATGCTGCTGAAATGGCGATGATAGAATTTGTGGACTTCAATGAAGTATATTCTGCAAAAGAAGAAGATAAAGGTGGTGGACGTAGAAGACGTCGCCGTAAAGGAGGTAGCGGTGATTCACAAGTGGCTAAAACAAGGGAAGTTGCAACAGAAACGGCTGTAGAAGAAGAGGAAGTAATCGAGGATGTAGCAGAAACAGTGGAGGATGTTGTAGCGGATGAACCTGTGGCGGAGGCTACAGAAGAAGCGCCGGAAACAGAGACAAACGAAGATGAAGAAAAGAAAACAGAAGAATAATGGGATTTATTTCTCAGCATTTGAACAAAGGGCGGTGCCAGTAATGGTATCGCCTTTTGTTTTTAGTAGTATTTTAGAGCAAGATTTCAAATTTTTGATTTGTAAAATTATCTTTGCACGAATTTTGTAAAAAGCAGATAATAGACTGTAAATTTTAGACTTTAAGCTTTCATGGACTTGTCTAATTTCTATCGTCTAATGTCTAAAGTCTTAAAAATAAATGAGCGAAATAAAAGACTTACCTGCGGTGCTCTTGCTTGAAGATGGTACTGTTTTTCACGGAAAAGCGGCAGGCAAGATCGGCACTACCACCGGGGAAATTTGCTTTAACACAGGAATGACCGGCTACCAGGAGATTTTCACCGACCCTTCTTATTTTGGACAATTATTGGTGGCTACCAATGCTCATATTGGCAATTACGGCATCAAACGCTCTGAGGTAGAGTCACACAGCATCAAGATTGCCGGATTAATTTGCAAAAATTTCACCGAAAAATACTCTCGTCAAAAAGCAGATGAATCCATCCAGGAATATTTTGAAGAAGAAGGCTTGGTAGGCATTTCTAATGTGGATACCCGCGCTATTGTACGCCATATCCGCGATAAAGGTGCGATGAATGCTATTATTTCTTCGGAAATTCACGATATAGAAGAGTTGAAGCGTCGCCTGGAAGCGGTGCCGCCCATGGAAGGCTTGGAGTTGGCTTCCCAAGTGAGTACAAAGGAGTCCTATGTTTATGGTGACCCGCACGCGCGTTTTCGGGTGGCGGCGATGGATTATGGCATCAAGCAAAATATTTTGCAATGCTTGGCAGATCGGGGCTGTTATGTGAAAATTTTCCCAGCTAAAACCAGTATTGAAGAACTTCGCGCATTCAATCCTACCGGCTATTTCTTGTCAAACGGACCTGGGGATCCGGCGTCTATGGATTATGCTATTGCTACGGCAAAAGCAATTCTGGAAGAAGATAAACCCTTGTTTGGCATTTGTTTAGGGCATCAATTGCTGGCATTAGCCGCCGATGTGCCGACGCATAAAATGCACCACGGACATAGAGGTATCAACCATCCTGTCAAAAATTTGGTTACTGGACATAGTGAGATCACCAGCCAAAATCATGGTTTTGAGGTGAATCGCGCAGTAATTGAGCAGAAAGCCGATGAAATCGAGATTACGCATGTGAATTTGAATGATAATACAGTGGAAGGACTTCGTTTAAAGAACAAAAAAGCATTTTCGGTACAATACCACCCGGAGGCTTCGCCCGGGCCGCATGATGCGCGCTATCTTTTCGACGAGTTTATAAAATTAATGCAGAATTAATATTCATTTGGAAATTAAGATATTACGAAATTTGAATATTGAGGTGGCTTGAAATCAAAACACCATCATACGATCACACCATAACACAAAGATATGAGTACAATTATTGACATCAAAGCCAGAGAAATTCTGGATTCTCGTGGAAATCCAACCATAGAGGTAGAAGTTTTAACCGAAAGCGGTTATTTCGGTCGTGCAGCAGTGCCCTCTGGTGCATCTACAGGCGCGCATGAGGCTGTAGAATTGCGGGATGACGATAAAGGACGTTACCTCGGCAAAGGCGTACTGAAAGCTTGTAGCAACGTGGAAGAGATCATCGGTGAGGAGATTATTGGCTTGGATGCTTTTGACCAGCGTTATATCGATCAGGTCATGCTTGATCTTGATGGTACAAAAATAAATCCAAACTCGGCGCTAATGCAATGCTGGCGGTATCTCTGGCAGTAGCTAAGGCTGCGGCAGAAGCAGCAGAAATGCCATTATATCGCTATCTCGGCGGTGTGAATGCGCATGTATTGCCGGTGCCCATGATGAATATTTTGAATGGGGGCTCTCATGCTGATAATTCAATTGATTTTCAGGAGTTTATGATTATGCCTGTCGGCGCGGAATTCTTTTCTGAAGGATTGCGCATGGGCGTAGAAGTGTTCCATCATTTGAAAAACGTGTTGAAAAAGAAAGGCTACTCTACCAATGTAGGCGATGAAGGTGGCTTTGCGCCAAATATCAAATCGAATCAGGAAGCGATTGAGATAGTGCTACAGGCGATCGAAGCAGCGGGCTTCCAGCCGGGCGAGGATATAATGATTGCAATGGATGCGGCGGCTTCTGAATTTTATGACGAAGAATCAAAAATGTACCATTTCAAAAAGTCAACCGGCGATAAGCTGAGCTCTTCGGATATGGTGGCTTTCTGGAAGGATTGGAGCAGCAAATATCCAATTTTCTCTATCGAAGATGGCTTGTTTGAAGACGATTGGGACGGTTGGGCTGCTTTGACAAAAGAAATCGGACACCGTGTACAACTCGTTGGGGATGACCTATTTGTGACGAATGTAACCCGCTTGCAGCAAGGGATTGATAATAATGTTGCGAATGCGATTTTGATCAAAGTGAACCAAATCGGTACGCTGTGCGAAACGATTGATACGGTACAATTGGCTACGCGTAATGCTTACCGCAACGTGATGAGCCATCGCTCCGGCGAAACCGAAGATACCACGATCGCAGACTTGGCGGTGGCATTGAATACAGGGCAAATCAAGACGGGGTCGGCTTCTCGTTCGGATCGGGTTGCCAAATATAATCAACTGCTTCGCATCGAGGAGGAATTGGCAGAATCAGCGTATTATCCTGGCAAAACCCTGTTAAATCGGAAGTCATAATATAAAAAAGCTTTATCGAAGGCCATTTTTCATGATATAAAATTTTTTATCGCGTCAGATTGTTATAACTTTGAAGCACTGATACTGGTTTTTCAATATAAACAATCTTATTATGGCTGCGAATAGTATGTTTCCGCCTCCGGTTCGACGCTTTTTTAAGCCTTTCGGCAATAAGTATTTTTTAGTACTGTCGATTTTCTTTTTTCTGATGATTTTCGTTGATAAACGCAATGTAATTACGCAATTTAGTTTGCAACGATCTGTAAATCAACTCAAAGCAGATAAAGAATTTTATCAGGAAAAAATCCAGGAAGCACACCAGGCTCGGGAAGATTTGGAAATTAATAAAGAAAAATACGCCCGCGAGCATTATTACATGAAGAAGCCAAACGAAGATGTCTTCATTATTGAAAAAGATTAATGATTATCAATAAACAATCGATAATATTATTGAAATGTCCGTACTCGTAAATAAGCATTCTAGAGTTATTGTACAAGGATTCACAGGAAAAGAAGGCACGTTTCATGCGACCCAGATGATTGAATATGGCACCAATGTAGTTGGTGGAGTGACGCCGGGGAAAGGAGGCACGCAGCATTTGGACAAGCCAGTATTTGATACCGTTGCGCAAGCAGTAGAAAAAGCAGGAGCAGACACTTCCGTCATTTTCGTACCGCCGCCTTTTGCAGCGGATGCAATTATGGAAGCTGCTGAGGCAGGAATCAAAGTGATTATTTGTATTACCGAAGGGATTCCGGTGCAGGATATGATTAAAGCGAAAGATTATATCAAGGATTTTGATACGCGATTGATCGGGCCGAATTGTCCGGGTGTAATCACGCCAGACGAAGCAAAATGCGGCATCATGCCGGGATTTATTCATCGCAAAGGCACAATTGGCATCGTATCTCGTTCAGGTACACTGACTTATGAAGCAGTTGATCAAGTAACGAAAGCTGGTTTGGGACAATCCACTTGCATCGGCATTGGCGGTGACCCAATTGTGGGCACGACAACTAAAGAAGCGGTAGAATTATTAATGAACGATCCTGAAACAGAGGGAATCATTATGATTGGTGAGATCGGTGGTGGTATGGAAGCAGAAGCAGCGTATTGGATCAAAGAAAATGGTACGAAACCAGTGGTTGGCTTCATCGCAGGTCAAACCGCGCCGAAAGGTCGTAAAATGGGCCATGCTGGTGCAATCATTGGTGGTGCTGCGGATACGGCGGAAGCAAAGATGAAGATTATGGAAGAATGCGGTATTCATGTTGTAAAATCTCCGGCAACGATTGGCGCGATGATGGCGCAGGCTTTGAAAGGTGTGACGGTATAATATAGGAATAAATTCTAATTTGATATAAAAAGCCCTTCCGTGCAATTGCATAGAAGGGCTTTTGTAATTCGTCGGATTACCTGATTTTTCGGGTGTAATCTATCGCTCGGAAAGTAGCGATGATTCCAGCTACAGTGACTAGGATGCTGACGACGATCAGCAGATTTTGTAATACAATCATGGTGATTTCTTTTTAATTATAAGGCCATATTCGTTCCTTTTGGGTCGATTATACAATTTTATCAGACCGAATACTTTTGCTTGCCGACCAAGCGCATAAAAACTAGTTTCTTAAAAAATATTCGCCAAGAATAGGTAGTTCTGACCGCAGATGTCTATATTTAAGCGTTTACAACGCTAAGATTCAATCAACATCTAAAACCTGATACGATAAATGTCTTTCCAAATCAAAGAAGAATCGACCGTTTATGATGTCGTGATCGTTGGCTCCGGTGCAGGCGGTGGCATGGCGGCTTATACGTTGGCCAAGGCTGGTGCAAAAGTCTGCTTGCTCGAAGCAGGCGGCTACTACGATCCGAAAGACCCACAGTACATTACGCAACTCAAAAATCCTTGGGAATCGCCCCGGCGAGGTGCAGGAACGACCAGAGCTTTTGGTGATTTTGATGCGGCTTGGGGTGGCTGGGATATTGAAGGTGAACCTTATACAACGGTTGCAGGTACAGAGTTTCACTGGTTTCGCTCGCGGATGCTGGGCGGACGTACCAATCACTGGGGGCGCATTTCCTTGCGTTTCGGGCCGAATGATTTTAAAAGAGGCTCTTTGACAGGCATTGGTGATGATTGGCCCATTGGTTATGAGGATTTGAAACCCTTTTATGATAAGGTAGATCGCTTGATCGGGGTATTTGGTTCAATTGAGAATTTGCCCAATGAACCCGATGGCATTTTTCAAAAACCACCTGCGCCACGTTTACACGAATTATTATTCAAAAAAGCTGGAAAGAACCTTAATATTCCGGTGATTCCTTCTCGCTTATCTATTCTGACCGAAAAGCTTAATGACGAACGCGGCGTTTGCTTCTATTGCGGTCAGTGCAATCGTGCTTGTGTGGTATATGCTGATTTCTCCTCGTCTTCGGTGCTTGTAATTCCTGCTTTAAAAACAGGCAATCTTACTTTAGTGAACGGCGCAATGGTGCGCGAGGTATTAACAGATGCTCAAACTGGGCTTGCTACGGGCGTTTCTTATGTGAATACAGTTACACGGGAAGAAGTAAGCGTAAAAGGCAAAATCGTCGTATTGGCAGCTTCTGCCTGCGAATCGTCGAGATTGCTGTTGAATTCTAAATCGGGTCGCTTCCCGCAAGGATTGGCAAATACAAGCGGCGTGATTGGAAAATATTTGAACGATTCTACGGGCGCAGATCGCGCAGGTTTTGTACCAATGCTGATGGATCGCAAGCGCTACAACGAAGATGGAGTAGGAGGGATGCACGTTTACACACCTTGGTGGTTGGACAATAATAAACTCGATTTCCCGCGCGGCTATCATATTGAGTATTGGGGGGGGATGGGAATGCCTGGTTACGGCTTTGGAATGGGAATGGAAAGTGTAAACGGTCAATATCCTTATGCCGATGGCTCTACGAAACCTGCTGGCGGCTACGGCTCTCGTTTGAGGGAAGACGCGCGGCGCTTTTATGGCGCATATCTTGGGATGTCGGGCCGCGGCGAGCCGGTGCCGAGAGAAGATAATTATTGTGAAATTGATCCTGATAAGGTTGATAAATATGGTATTCCGGTGTTGCGCTTCCATTACAAATGGTCGGATTACGAGATCAAACAGGCCAAGCACATGCAAGATACGTTCGAGCAAATTATTGTTGAATTGGGGGGAATTCCTTTAGGCGAGAAGCCTGGACCTGAGCAAAATTACGGCTTGGCAGCTCCTGGAAAGATCATTCATGAAATCGGTACGGTGCGTATGGGCAATGATCCCAATAAATCGGCACTCAACAAATGGCAACAAGCACACGATGTAAAGAATTTATTTGTGGTGGACGCCGCGCCATTCGTGTCGCAAGGCGATAAAAATGTGACTTGGACGATTCTGGCTGCTTCGATGCGCACTTCGGAGTATATTGTTGAACAGAAAAAGGCAGGGAAATTATAAAAAATTAATAATTAAGTAAGATTTATATCATGAAACGCAGAGACGTTTTAAGAAATATTACATTAAGCTCCGTTGGCGTAGCCATTACAACCGCTGGCGTAAATGCGCATACAAATCCTGTTCCGCCAGATGAACTGGCGGAAGCTGGCAAAAAGAAGAAGAAAAAACAGAAAACCGCGCCGGGCCGCACTCCTGAGGAGACCGAGCGCGACGCCAAATTAATGGCAGAAGTCTTTTTCAATGAGCATGAAATGGCTACGATCACTGTTTTATGCGATATTATTTTACCCGCGGAAGGTGCATCACCAAGCGCTTCGCAAGTTGGAGTCCCAGCTTTTATTGAATTTATTGCCAAGGATATGCCCTATCACCAGACCCCCCTGCGTGGCGGTTTGATGTGGATCGACAATCAAGCGATGAAAAGATTCAATAAAAAATTTGTAGAATGCGCTCAGAATCAACGGATTCAGATTATAGATGATATTGCTTATCCAAAAGATGCAAAACCAGAATTCACGCAGGGCGCAGCATTTTTTAATAGAATGCGTGATTTAACAATGACCGGATTTTATACGACCGAAGCGGGTTTTAAAGATTTGGGTTATATGGGAAATAAACCTAATTTGTGGCAGGGCGTGCCGAAGGATGTATTAGAGCAATATGGATTGACGGGAAATGAATGATATTCATATTAAAGACCTATAAGGTGTTTAAAACCTTATAGGTCTGGATGTTATAGTTTAAAATCCTTCCGCAAATTTTAAACTCTGCGGTATTTGCGATAAAACGGTAGGCGACTCATCTTCCAGATAAAAATGCTCGATGCCCATTTCTTTACCAAGTAAACAAACGGCTTTGATATCAATCTGTCCGGTACCCCAGGGTACATCCATCTTTACATCTTCCTGACCGTCGCGTTGTCCTGTCACCACAGTTTTATCCATATCTTTAATATGAAATAATACCACGCGGCTGCCATATTTTTTCAAAAACTCAATAGGATCCTGCCCGCCGTGCTTCACCCAGAACACATCTTCTTCAAATTTTACATTCTCAGGATCGGTATTATTATATAAATAATCAAAATAAGTGCCATCTTGATAGGGTGAAAATTCAAACCCATGCACATGATAAAAGAATTGTAATCCATTCTCTTTCAGCTTTTTACCAGCTTCATTGAAAACTTTTACCGCTTCCTGAATTTCTGCGAATGTAATAGTATCCGCTTTATGATCAATCCAGGCAGTACCCACATAATGAATACCGAAAAGCTTTGCTTCTGCAATAATTTTATCGATACTATCCCGGAATATCGCCATGCCATAATGCGCACTCGAAGGTTTCAACCCATATTGATCCAATTTTGCCTTGAAAGCTTCCGGCGTAAGGCCGGCCGTGCCCGCCAGCTCTACATCCGTGATACCTTGCGCTTGCGCAAATGCCAATGCACTATCCAAATTTGCAGCCACTTGGTCGCGCAAACTGTATAATTGAAGTCCAACTTTGCTACGGAAAGTGTCGGTAGCAGTGGGTTCTTCCGTCTCGGTTTTAGGCTGTTGCTTGCAAGATATTAAGCAAAAGCATAATATTATGCCAAGAAAAAAGGTTTGTTTTTTCATAATTACCAGGTTATTTGTTTGAGAATACCTAAAAGTAAGAAAAAGCCGAAACTTTACTCTCTATTCGACGCTTTGTACAAGCCAAAATTTGAAAGCGCGGGTGTATTATTCGCCTCCAGAATTTGAATTTTTATTTTAGAAATTGTTATCGGATCGATGCGCAATAATTTTTTATATCCAATCGTCGTGCCACTTATGATATCTTGCCAATTTCCATTTACTTCGCCCTGAATATTGAATTTACTGACGCGCTGGCCATAACGGATTGGCTCTTGTAATAAAATACGATCAAAACTAGTCGGTTTATTTAGTTCAATTATAATATCTGCGTTACGGTCATTTTGCTTGGCCGCCCAAAAAGTGGAAGGATTTTTATCTAATATTAAATTCGCTCCAACGCCAGTACTGACAGAGGCTTCAGCTCCCTCCGCTAAATTAGTACTAAATGTTTCATCCAGAATAGAACGAAATTCTTTTAAATTCTTTACATCAATTTCATGAAATAAACCGCGTTGATCGGGCGGAATATTTAATAATAAAACACCATTTCTACCCACCGATTTGTAATAAATATCTACCAATTGTTGCGGCGTTTTTACTAAAGAATCCTGATTTTTATGATAAAACCAACCCGGCCGAATCGAAACATCGCATTCGCCGACCACCCAGGATGTGCCATTCGGGTCACCAGTATTGAGATAATCGGTCTCCGGGGTGCCAATGTAAACGCGATTCAAATCCATCATCGACCAAAAGGTCTCTCCGGCAAAGCCTTTTTCGTTGCCAATCCAGTGAATATCGGGCCCCGCATCAGAAAAAATGAGAATATCGGGTTGTAATTTTTTAGCGAGATAAAAGGTCGAATCCCAGTCGTAGTAAGTCTTTCGGTCGATAACGCGCTCTTCATTTGCGCCGCCGTAGTAGCCCGTGCCGCCGTTCGCGCCGTCCACCCAAAATTCAGCAATAGGGCCATAATTGGTAAGTAATTCCGTTAATTGATTACGATAATACGTAATATATTCCGGTGTTCCATAAGCCGCATGATTCCTGTCCCAGGGCGATAAATATAAACCAGCTTTAATATTATATTTTTTACACGCCTCTGTAAATTCCTTTACAATATCGCCCTGCCCATTTTTATAAGGACTTTTTTTAATGGAATGCTCGGTATAAGAACTCGGCCACAAACAGAAGCCATCGTGATGCTTGGCGGTGAGGATCAATTGCTTCAATCCGGCTTCTTTCGCAACGCTAACCCATTGTTCCACATCGAGTTGTGAAGGATTGAACAGCGCCGGGCTTTCGTCGCCGAAGCCCCATTCTTTATCGGTGAAAGTATTAATCGTGAAATGAATAAAACCGATCAATTCTTGCTCCTGATAGCGCAATTGCCCTTCCGACGGCACAACTGGATTCGGTGCGAGGGTTATTTTTCTACTGCACGCGCAAGCTAAAAGAGCGAAAAATAGGTATAAAGGTGTTTTTTTCATAGGCTAAATATAAAAGAAAAATTTGGATGATAATATTGAATACAATGTGAATTAAAATTCCAATACATTATATCTTGGTCAAACCTATAAGATTTCAAAAAACCTTATAGGTTTATAATGAAAGATTTATTTCACAATGTATTGAACAGCTTTTGATATTTTATATACTGCTTGGAATGAAGCTCTTGAAATTCTAATCAAAAATCCCGAACTTGCTATAAAGAAATCCGATTCAAATCAGATATTATGAAACAACACCGTAACCCCATCATTCTGTTATTCTTGCTTTGTAATATTACATTGCTTGCGCAGAATTATAATAAAATTGACCAACGCGCACGTGCCGTTCCTTTTCGGGAGACCACTTCTATTAATAAATTGGCGACTTATTTAACGGCTACATCAAGAAATGATATCGAAAAAGCCCGTGCTATCTACGTTTGGATCACTCATGATATTACATATAATGATACGATTTTAGTAAATGGTTGGCTCGGTACGCCTGAAAACTGGAAGCAGCAGCAAGCAGAAAACGTACTCAAAAATCGTCGAGCGGTGTGCGAAGGTTTTGCGAATTTATATAAAGCTTTATGTAATGCTGCGGGATTAAAAGTTGAATTTATTACAGGTATTGTAAAGAATGATAATAATGTAATAGCGGATGCTGGCCATGCCTGGAATGCCGTGCAGGTAGAAGGAAAATGGTATCTCAGCGATCCTACCTGGGGTGCGGGTTACGCCGATTATTGGACAAATCATTTTGTTCAGGATTTTAATGAAGATTATTTTTTGGTGAGCCCAAGCAAAATGATCCATTCGCATTTGCCGGATGATCCGATTTGGCAATTATTATCAAATCCCTTGACAGAGCAAGAGTTTCACACGCTTTCGGCGGATGCATTGGATCGGCGCGTAGCAACGCCTGCTTATTTTAATTTTTATTATCAAGATTCGATTGCGCGTTGGTTTCAACAGGATTCTGTGATGCGTATGATTGCTTCCAGCGAGCGTATTTTGCAATATAATCCTCATAATAAATATGCTTTATCAAGATTGGGTACGCATTTTTATAATCTTTCTTTAATTACGTATGCGCGCGCGGAAGAGCTGATTTTGAACGGATTAGATGATTCGAAACGCAGTTTGGATACACTCCAAATTCTTATTATGCTGCACGCAGGCGAGCGTCATGTAAAAAAAGGCTGGAGCTATTTAGCGCTTGTAAATGATGAAAAATTAAAATTAAAAATTGATGCTTTGCCTTCTGAACAGGTTTTATTATCAGAATTTGCATATTTACATGGACTATTATGTACCTGGAGAGCAATTAGTTATGTTTGAAAATTTTATGATAATGCTTATAAAATGTCTATAAATGATATTGAATCTATTCATGCGGAAGGGCAACGAGCACAGCAATATTTAAATAGCGCAAAAACAATTTATAATAATCGAGATAAAGAAATATATAAAAATACCTTTATTAAAGCAAAACTGCATGAGGCGCTGCTTTACTTTTGTTTGGGGCAGGCCGATGCTTTTTATTATGGTAAATGGCGAGAATTACATAAAAAAGAACTGGAAGTAAATATGTCGGGTCTTGATAGAGCGGAGAATGAATATAATATGATGAATAATATTATAGCAGAAATTTTAAAAATAGACGCGAATTCAATATTGGCGGGCTCTTTACAAAAAGAATATGCTGGCGCTATGGCTTCGCTTATGAATGATAAAGGTTATATTTATCTGGCGCAATTGGAGCAAAAATATGCAGATGAATGGAAACAGTCCGCACATATTGATAAAAAAACGGCAACTAAAATGATGATTGATTATAATAAATGTAATGATTATTGTAAAGATGGTATAAAATTTTTAGAAAAAGATCCTTCTTATGATGTTGCTAAAGAAATCCAAAACAGCCTGAACGCCTTGCGTGGCAATATGTACGCTTGCTTGGGGATATTCAGACTCGACTCATAACCAATAATTTACGCAGTATTAATACAAAATCAGATGAGAAATCATTAAAAATAGCTTTACTTCAATCTATTGACGAAGCAATCGGGCATTATCAGGACGCTTTATCCTGGCTTGGCGGCGATGAAGATATTAAATCTCACCTTAATAAATATATCAATCATTTAAAAACAATCCGTCAGGATGTAGTTAAGTTCTAATGTTAAATTGGTGTAACGGAAAAGCTAATTAAAAGGTTTTGCCAAGAGCAAGCGTTAAATTTCTTTTAAAAAACGCATTTCTTGCAACTTTTTGCAGTTTCTCACCTGTTTATGTGATGGAATTTGCAATTTTTTGCGGTAACTTTGCAACATAATGACACGGTTGTGTCGTTTATAGAAGACTGTTGTTGCCTTTTGCGTCAGACAAACAGCATTTTTTATCACCCGATTCAAGTTATTATGAAGGACAAAATGCAAAAGGCACTCCCTTACATGGCTATGGCTATTGATGTCGTAGCGCTTTGGGCTTGTGCCACCAATAATGATTTTATCTCGCTGGATAATCTTAGGCTTCAGATTATCCACCTTACCGGGCATCTTTTGGATGTGCGTATTTACGACTGGATTTTTGATTGTCTGCAATCCATGCCCGATAAGTATAGCGAACCCAGCCTCGAAGCATTTACTCACAAAGTGACCGAGTTTGTAAATCATATCCACCTTTTTATCAGAGGATTAGATATGGAAATCTTGCAAATAGGATCGCTTTTCGACTACTTACACGCAATCATTTCACCGACTGATTTTTTGACAAATAGTACTGTAACGAGCAATTTTATTGTTTCCACAAAGAATGGAATAGCCATATTCGAGTGGCTTTCGACGATACCACAAGCATATTGTATCATCTAATCACCCGATTCAGAGTACCGCTTTCGCCGATTGATCCCAAAACAAGAGGTGGAAGCGCGTACTTTTTCACAAAATTTTTAAAACATGAAATCCCCGAGCTCTTATTATGAAAACAAGAATGGCGTCGCTATAAGCGATTATGCAGAAGATCAATCATTAACAAATATTAATTTTGTATATACAAAGCGACTGCCCAATGGCTCCCCCGTGCAAATGCGATTGGTGCGCCCGGAGGACAGCAGTTTGGTCAAACGAATGTTTGCAAGACTATCCAAAGAAACAATTTATTATAGATATTTTGGATATGTACCTGAAGTGACACCAGAATTCCTGGCACGACTCACTTGTGTGGATCAGCATCGGGAAATCGTACTCATTGCAGAAACCCGCATCCTGGGCCGGCGCGAAATCATAGGCATTGCCAATATGGTCGCTGATACCGATGGTAGAAAAGCGGAGATCGCTATCCTGATTGCCGATGAATGGCAAGGGCAAGGACTTGGCAGCGCGCTCACCGATTTGATCTGCGAAATTGCTGCGGAACAAGGCATCGAAATGCTTTACGCGAATATGATGGCAACCAACCGCAGGATTAATGCTTTATTGCAAAAGAAAGGCTTTAGTATTCATAGAGAAAATTATAACACGCTTTACGCAGAGCGAGAATTGCAAGCAAAAGCGACCCAAATATTAAATGAAAGCTGTTTGGAATGCTCCCTTTGGGGATGATGAATCCTTTTTCTCGAATATCAAATGAAAACTTCCCAAATACAAGGGGCTTAAACCCATGAACACCCTTCCCCGCACATCAGAGATGGTGTAGCGGGGATTTTTGTTTATTGCAATGGCGGAATTGGGTCAAGTGGTTCTTTACGTCCTGCTTTTTCCCAATTGGTTTTCAATGCGTCTTGATGCAGGGTTGCCCATTCAATAACCATTCCCAAAGCACGCGGCTGAATTTTTCCCATCAAAATGCTGAGCGTTTCAATATTTATAATTACTTATTTGCCGCCATATTTAGCATGAAAATGTGCGGTGGCGCGTGGTCATTATAATACATATAAATCAAAATCCCATAAAAATTACTAATTTGTGGCATCAGGCAGGTACTTGTAATTGCTCAAAAGTCATTCCTTTTATTTCCAAGTAGGCAGCTAATGGGTCAATATCTATATGCTCATTCCAAGCAATAGCGCCACTTTCTTCATCAATATAGACTTTTTTGAAATTGTCATAATTATTCCAAAATGCGAATACGCCTTTGTCCACAAGGTGAGACAGATCGAGCGCACCTTCTGTCCCATCCTCGAAAAGGAGGTGGATTTGATAATTATTGAGCGGTTGGACTTCCTTTATTGCAATCATACAGATTTGTTTTACTCTAATTTACAACAATTTTCAATTGGAAGTTCAAATTCCGGGTTATTAAAACATCAGTAAAATCTGCCACATCTCGCAGGTACGGCAGATTCTTTAATTCAACCGATACTCCACCCCCATTTTCGATAACTCCGCTACAAAGTCATTATTGGCAAGCACTTTCCGATCTTTAGCTATCATATTGATTTTGAGGCGATTGGTACTGTACAAGAGTTCCATGCGGAGGCGTTGTTTGCCTTTATATTGCTTGCAAAGTTTATCTAATTGCTCAATACGTTCAGTAGTAAGCGATTCTACGGGAATGCGCAGCGTAATACTGTCGGTAAGGCTTTCGGCGACGCCCGCGAGGAGTTTCACTTCTTTGGGTTTGAATTCCATATCTGCATTGTCGCCCCAGCCACGCTGGAACGCACCTTTCAGGAATAAGGCTTTACCCTCTTCGAGCAGGTGCTTGAATTTTTTGATAATCCTCGCCAAAGAGCTTGAATTCCATGCCTCCATCATAATCTCTTATTTCAAAAATACCCCAACCATTCCCATTTTTGCTCACCATGTGACGCGCTTTCACGACCATACCTGCAAGATTTAGATAAGGTTTTTGTTGGTGATTTTCAACTTGTTCGAGCGAACAGGTAACGAAGTTTTCAATTTCTACACGATAATCGTCCAACGGATGACCACTAATATAAATGCCTGTCACTTCTTGTTCTTTGGCTAATTTTTCGAGCAGCGACCATTCAAGACAAGCAGGCAACTCGGGTTCGGGAATCATCACTTCATCTTGGTTGTCACCAAAAAGCGATACCGCCGCCTGTGCTTTCTGTGATTGGTAGGCGCTGCCATATTTTAAAGCGTGTTCGATTAAGGAATCATATTTTTCGCTGGGGGCGAAATATTGTGCGCGGTGCGTATTTTCAAAACAATCGAAAGCGCCGCCGTAGCCGAGGCTTTCCAACACTCGTTTATTAATTGCTTGTAATGGTAATCGCCGCGTCAAATCAAAAATACTCTTGAATGCGCCATTTTGCTTGCGTTCTTCAAGAATAGCTTCCACGGGCCCTTCGCCTACACCTTTGAGCGCAGCCATTCCAAAGCGGATTTGTCCATTTTTATTCACCGAAAAGTTTGAAACTGATTCATTTATGTCGGGCCCAAGCACCGGAATGCCCATGCGCTTACATTCTTGTAAGAAAAAAGTAATATCAGATATATTATTTTTATTATGTGTAAGCACCGAAGCCATAAATTCGGCGGGGTAGTGCGCTTTCAGATACGCGGTCTGGAATGCCACAAAAGCATAGCAAGTAGAGTGCGATTTATTAAAAGCATAAGAAGCAAAGGCTTCCCAGTCTTTCCAGATTTTTTCGAGCTTATCCTTGGGATGCCCATTTTTTTCGCCGCCTTCAATAAATTTAGGATACATCGCGTCCAACTCGGCTTTGAGTTTTTTACCCATCGCTTTGCGCAATTTATCAGCTTGACCTTTGGTAAAATTGGCCAATTTTTGCGAAAGCAACATCACTTGCTCTTGATAAACCGTAATTCCGTAGGTGTCCTGGAGGTATTCTTCCATCGCTGGAAGGTCATAAGTAATAGGTTCGCGGCCATTTTTACGAGCAACGAAATTTGGAATATATTCCAAAGGCCCCGGTCGATACAGTGCATTCATCGCAATCAAATCCTCGAAAGTAGTGGGTACGAGTTCTTTCATGTACTTCTGCATTCCCGAACTTTCATACTGGAAAATCGCAACCGTTTCGCCGCGTTGGAAGAGCTGATAAGTTTGCTCATCATCAAGCGGGACCTCGTCCATGTCCAATTTAATCCCATGATTTTCCTCGATCATTTTTACCGCATCCTTAATAATGGTAAGGGTTTTCAGCCCCAGGAAGTCCATTTTCAGTAACCCTGCGCTTTCCGCTACGCTGTTGTCGAATTGCGTCACGAGCATGTCGGCCTCTTTGTCCACTTTTACAGGGACATATTTCGTAATTTCATCAGGTGTAATAACCACACCACAAGCATGGATACCGGTATTACGAATCGAGCCTTCGAGCTTTTGGGCGGTGCGAATCATTTGGGCAATATCGCCGTCGCCGACTGCTAACTGTCTGAATTTGTATGCTTTATCTAGTTCTTCAGAATTTAAATCTTCTTTTAATTTGGGATCAACATCATCTTTTGCCAAGACTTTTTTCAGGTTGGCTTTCAGGTGCATGGGGAAAGTTTTTGCGACTTTGTCCACTTCTGGCAAAGGAATATTCATTACTCGACCGACATCGCGCAGCGAGGATTTTGCTGCCATCGTGCCATAAGTCACAATCTGCGCCACTTGATTCCGACCGTATTTGTCAATTACATAATTAATTACTTTATCGCGCCCTTCGTCATCAAAATCGATATCAATATCAGGCATGGACACACGCTCGGGATTCAAAAATCGCTCAAAAAGCAGATCATATTTAATCGGATCTACATTTGTAATACCAATACAATACGCCACCGCTGAACCTGCCGCCGAACCGCGCCCCGGCCCTACCGACACGCCCATTTGCCGCGCGGTATTCGTAAAGTCCTGAACAATAAGGAAATAGCCAGGATAACCTGAGTTTTCGATGACCTTTAATTCAAAATTCAAGCGTTCTTCAATATCGGGTCTTATTGTACCGTAGCGTCTCTTCGCGCCTTCAAAAGTAAGATGCCGCAAATAAGCATCCTGGCTATCAAACCCTTGTGGAATAGGGAAAGCAGGCAAAAGCACATCGCGCGCCAGGCTCAAGGATTCGATTTTATCAAAAATTTCCATCGTGGTATCCAGCGCCTGCGGCACATCTCTAAAGAGATTACTCATCTCGGTTTGCGTCTTGAAATAAAAATCCGAGCTGGGAAACTTAAAACGTTTTTCGTCTTCTAATAATGTTGCAGTATTAATGCATAATAAAATATCGTGTGGCTGCCAATCATCTTCATTTACATAATGCGAATCATTCGTTGCTATTACTTTTATATTATACTTTTGCGCAAATTTTAATAATTGCTGATTCACATCTTCCTGGCTAACCCCAAGACCATCAATGTTTTCCAAGCCGCGATGCCGTTGTAATTCGATATAAAAATCTTCGCCAAACAAATCGAGCCACCAGCGCAATTTTACTTCGGCTTCTTCCAGTTTCCCATTCAAAATCGCTTGTGGAATTTCTGCACCAATGCAGCAACTCGTTGCGACCAAACCTTCATGATATTGAAGTAAAAGTTCTTTATCAATCCTGGGATATTTGCTATACAAACCTTCCATAAAGCCCAGGGAGCAAAGCTTGGAAAGATTTTCGTAGCCTTGTTTGTTCTTTGCTAGCAAAAGCTGGTGATGGCGCACGTCTTCCTCACCCCGCGAGCGCAGGAAAGTCTTACGGTGGCGATCTTCTACCAAATAAAATTCGCAACCAACGATGGGTTTTAAATCTCGTTTTTTGGCTTCGGAGACAAATTTAAAAGCGCCAAACATATTGCCATGATCGGTGAGCGCTACGCCCTTTTGACCATCGGCAGCGGCTTTATCCATCATCGCGCCGATATCGGAAGCGCCGTCAAGCAAGGAATATTGGGTATGACAATGTAAATGAACGAATTCTGGCATTTTTATTGAGATTTTTGGACATCAGAAGCGAGATGTCAGAAAAAAATGTAGTCTCTCTTCCAACTTCTAAATTAGCCAAAATACACGAAATGAAAACGAAAAGTTTTAAACAAAAAATTGTGGAAAACAAAAAGGTTTGAAAAACAGGTTTTTGAAGATAAGAATAAATGCTAAACTGAATAAATTAAATAGGATAAGCCTGAAGCATTTCACAAATTTTCATACCTTTTTTATAAAAATCCTTGATTTGCTGAGGCAGAAGCAGTTTGTGATTTTTGTAAAAAATCAAATAATAATTCAAGCCTTCCAGATGCCAATCTTTTTCGATGGTAAAGAATTTTAGGAAAGTATCATTAACGGAAGCGCGGAGATAATCCTCGTTGTCACTTTTGAGCCAATACTGATCTGAAAACTTAGGAAATTCAACAAAATCAATATCCTTGTTCAGGTTGAGCCATTCGCCCACTTTGTTGAAAAAATGCTCTGGTTTCATCAGAAATTGCGGCAATCCCAGCTTTTTCGATTGCATAAAAAACACAGTCTGCTTATAGGTAGCAGAAGTTTTACCGGTGCTAATCGTATATTGATAATCGAATATATGAAGCTCCGATTCCAACATTCCATCCTTATGCTGAATCACAGATTCAATGCGCTTTCGGCTGCCTTGCTTGAATAAATGGAAATCTTTGAGCAGACCAAGCAAGCCCCACTCATCCTTGGTTTGAAAATTCATCCCAAGATCAAAGGCAATATGGGCAAGGGCTTGAGATCGATCGTTGGTCATATTATTGCTGTATCACGCGGCGCGTCTTTGCATATAATAGCTGGCATCCTGCACAGTATCAATGGCTTCGGCTTCTTCGGGTGTAAGATACACTTTAAAATCATTCTCCAGGGCAGCGATGAGCAGTAGCATATCCACTGGGTCGAGATCCAAATCGTCCCGCAAGCTGGTACTAGGGTGAATTTTTGAAGAGGGCACCCGGCAGACGCCGCTAATCAAATCAATTACGCGATCTTGTGTAGATGTTTTCATTAGTTGAAAGATTTGTTATTGCGATGGTTTATTGTCGTCGTAAGTAACGCTTACCCGCTGCAAGTCGTTGCGACGAAGTTTATTTTTTTCATAAAAATAATGCAAAAACCGACCAACGTTCGTTTTTTATCTACCAAAATTTTGAGAAATTACAACGTCCAGCTTTCACAACTAAGTGTAAATGAAGCATTAATAATTGCTTCCGGCATCACTTGGCAAAATTTACGATTGTTTTCAAGCTTATAGCTTATCTTTCGCAGTGATTTTCTAAATAACAGCGTACAAATGATTACGAATTTAATTTTCAAAAAGTATAGCTGATTAGATGTTTGAGAAATCATCAATTGTCAATTACTTATGTATCAATTAGATATTACTCCTTTTGGCGATTTTGAAAAGTTTTCACTCCATAATCCTGTATCCGGCAATCGACTTGATCTGGTGCCTGCGTTTGGTGCCTGCGTGCTGGATTTACAGATTGCCGGGCAATCCATTTTGGATGGCTACCAGACGCCCGAAGAGATGCTGATCAATAAATGGGGCAAGAATACCGTGATGTTTCCTTTTCCGAATCGCCTGCAGGATGGGAAGTACGAATGGCTTGGAAAAACGCACCAACTGCCTATCAATGATGCGGATACGGGCAATGCGTTGCATGGATTTGGGAGGAAGAAAGAAATGCGCGTAGAAGAGATCGAAACAGAAGAAAATTTTGCAGCAATCACTTGTTTGTATAGCAGCCAGGGCGAAGAAGTCGGTTATCCTTTTGCGTTTACTTTTGCCATTAGTTTCCGAATCGAGGATACTGGAAATGTTGAAGTGGAATTATTATTTCAAAACGATGACGAACAGCCCATCCCTGTTGGTTTTGGCTGGCATCCTTATTTTCAATTGGCAGATACGATTGATCAAATGGAATTGCAATTACCTGCTGCGGAAATGATAGAAGTGAATAACCGACTAATTCCGACTGGGAAACGATATTTATATAATTATTTTTTGAATATAAAACCAATTGATTCAACAATACTTGATAATTGTTTTGCTTTGTCATCTGAGCAAAATAAAGCCCAGGTGACGCTTCGGGGCGAACGAGGCATTTTGAATTATTGGCAAGAAATGGGCGATCATAAATTCAATTTTTTGCAAATATTTACACCGCCGCATCGAAAGTCGATTGCGATTGAAGCAATGACATGTAATATTAATGCTTTTAATAATAAAGAAGGGCTTATTACACTTCAGCCAGGCGCTCACGCACATGCTCGTTTCGGCTTTTCTTTTGAATCGGTGAAATAAATTACCTATTTATAATGACTTCTGTCATATTTCTTAGATAAGCAATCCTCTAATTTTCGAGTATCTAAATAATTATAAAATGGTACCTGAATTCTTATTACAATTCGTAGATTTTATTAGCCAGCCCTGGCCCTGGTGGGTGGCTGGTCCAATGATTGCGCTCATCATGTTTTTATTATTATGGTTTGGTAAAGATTTTGGTATGTCTGCCAATCTGCGCATTATGTGTGCGGCCGATGGCGCGGGCGATTTTTCTGATTTTTTTAAATTTGATTGGCAATCGCAAGGATGGAACCTCATGGTGGCGCTTGGTGCTATGTTTGGCGGGTATATCGCTGCGCATTATTTCACCGCTCCCGATGCCCAAATCGCGCACGTTTCGGCAGCTACAGTAGAAAGCTTAAAAGCATTAAATTTTAATTATAATGAAGGGCAAATTCCTTTAGTTCCTGAATTTTATTCCTGGGAAGCATTATTTACCTGGCAAGGATTACTGGTGATCGTAGTCGGCGGTTTTCTGGTCGGCTTCGGCGCACGCTATGCGGGCGGATGTACCTCCGGGCACGCCATTAGTGGCTTGTCGGCATTGCAATTACCATCACTGATTGCTGTTATTGGCTTTTTCCTTGGCGGATTATTTATGACTTATATTCTATTTCCTATCATATTCTAAAGATTTTATATCATGAAAATGTCCAAATTTATAATAATCGGCATTTTATTAGGTGTAACATTATATAAAGCGGAGGCCGTTTCCTGGTTTCGCATTTTTGAAATGTTTCATTTTCAATCGTTTCATATGTACGGTATCATTGGCTCGGCAGTAATTGCAGGCGTTTTGATCGTGCAATTGATCAAGCGTACGCATCTGCGCTCGATCGAAGGTAAAGAAATCGAAATCAAACCAAAAGATCGCAGCGTGCCGCGTTATTTAATCGGCGGATTTATCTTTGGCTTGGGCTGGGCATTGGCAGGCGTTTGCCCTGCGCCGATGTTTATTTTGATGGGCAGCGGATATACCGTTTTTATTGTCTTCCTGGCAGCGGCGATGTTTGGTACTTTTTTCTATGGCTTGGTGAGAAAGCATTTACCACAATAATGCTTATATAAATATTTTAAATTTTATAATTTGATTAGATAAAATAAAAATGCGAGGCCCTTTTATAAAAAAGCTTCGCATTTTTAAGTAATAAATGAAATTGTTGTATTATTTATTACATTGTGAATTAAACTTCAATACATTGTCTCTTAGCCAACCCTATAAGGTTTTCTGAAACCTTATAGGGTTATAGTGAAAGATTTATTTTACAGTGTATTTAATCGTTGGAAGAAATAATAGCTATTAAACGCAATATTTCCAGATACAGCCAAACCAATGTAATAAGCAAACCCATTGCAGAGAACCATTCCATGTAGCCGGGCGCACTATATTTTTCGCCTTTATCAAAATTATCAAAATCTAATAATAAATTAAAAGCAGCAATACCAATAATTACCAAGCTGATGCCGATGCCAATCGCGCCGCCTTCGTGTAAATATGGTAAATTTATGCCAAATAAAGAAAGCACAATATTAAGCAGATATACAATAAACACAGCGCCAGTCGCCATAATGATGCCTGTCCGGAGTTTACTGGTTACTTTAATAATCCCCGATTTGTAAATAAATAACATCATAAAAAGTACACCAATAGTAAGCGTTACTGCCTGGAATATAATTCCATTTAGCAATGATGCATAAACTGCTGAAATGCTCCCCACGAACAAGCCTTCCAAAGCAGCATAAAGCGGCGCAAGGGTAGGGGAATTCTGAGGACGCGCCGAAGCAATCAATACTATAATAAGTCCGCCAATAGCGCCACCCCAGATAAATAATGGATTGGGAAATGCAAAAGCAAAGGCAGCGGTTAATAACATGATACCCGTCAGAATAAGCGTTTTATTAATAGCTCCCTGCACGGTCATACGCTCGCCCGCCACTTGAATCAAATGCCCGTCCAGCGTGCCTTGCGCGGTTTTTTGGTATAATTCTTCTTTCATGACCGGGTTGCGGGACTCCATGAAATTTCGTCTTCTACTCATCATTCTTGATTTGGTTATTTAAGAGTTGTTTAAAATCGGTAGTAAGATAAGGCTAATTTTTATTTCAGCATTATAATATTTGGATTTTAAATTTAGGAATTTTAAAAGGTTAATTTGCTATCGTAAACGGCACGGTTATTTTTGTCTGATCCCAAGTTAATGCGATGACGTCTTGTCCATCCTCTTTTTCAAAAGCAATGGTAAACATTTCCACTACCGAAGGTAATGATTGCACAGGAACTTTCATACGCAGCACATCTTTATCAGGATTATATTGTGTTCCCCAAAATGGAATATCGGAATTAAACACTATTGTCCACTCATTTTGCTCAGGGATGGTGACGATATGATACTTGCCAGCTTTGAGGGTTTGTCCATTGAAAATCAAATCTTTAGAAGTTGTAATCGTCGTAGGCTCATTGGCTCCGGTGCGCCACCATTGCCCATAAGGTAGAAGTCCGCCAAATATTTCGCGGCCTTTTTTGGAAGGGCGACAGTAGAAAATAGATATATCTGCGCCATTTTCCTGGTAGGTTACGGTTTGTTCCGGGCTGGCTTTTTTTGTATTTTTAAAGTTTACCCGAAAGAGAATATATCCTCCAACAACAACTAATAAAAGTGCACTTAAAACAATCAATACGGTTTTTCTCATGGCATAAGATTTTAGGATGATGAATCGCTCTAAATGAACAATTGCTTGTGAATTAGGGTTGAATAGACGATATTTTTCTTGAGAAAAAAACGATAAAATGCTTCTTAGCCAGCCATGCCTTGCGCAGTATTAATTTTTCACTTACCTTTGCTGTGACAAAAGAATATTTGATTTATCACTTAAGTTTAGCAGGTCTGTTTTTAGCCTTCTTCTATGAATTACTAATCGTTCTTCGCTATGCTTATCTGATTTTACAAGAATAATTTTTAATTTTTTTCACTTAATTTTTTCTGATGAATATTTTTGTTGCAAAATTGAATTTCGACACGCAAAGTGATGATTTGCGTGAGGTCTTCGAAGCTTATGGCGAGGTAGATTCTGCCAAAGTAATCATGGACCATTTTACAGGTAAATCCAAAGGTTTTGCCTTTGTTGAAATGCCAAACGATGATGAAGCGCAAAAGGCAATTGATGAGTTGAATGAAACCGAATTGGACGGAAACACGATTGTAGTAAAAAAAGCTGAACCACGCGAAAATCGTGGTGGTGGTGGCTTCAATCGCGGCGGCGGTAATCGTGGCGGCGGCGGTGGCTACGGTGGTGGCAATCGTGATCGTGGCGGCTACGGCGGTGGCGGTGGCAACTACGGTGATGGCGGCGGCGGTTATAACAAGAGAAGATATTAATTCTTTTTTTTGGTAATACCACAAGAGGAGTCCTCTTTGCTCATGTTGGCAGAGAGGACTTGTTTTTTGTCATTCTTCCTTTCTCACGATGCTTCTTACCAAAGTATTCAGTATAAAAATGGCAGCGGCAAACAAAGATAAACGCCCAATCATATCGCCCCAACGCGTATAAAAGGTCGGCGTTGAGCGCAATGAAAGCGTAGCACTGATGGCAATTGGTTCGTCATAATTTGTTTTTTGTAAAATATCACCTCGTTGATTAATAAAAGCGGAAATGCCTGTATTCGCAGCACGAGCAATGCTTCGGCGGGTTTCAATAGCTCGAAGGGAAGCAAAATATAAATGTTGGCGATGCCCGGCCGTATTATCCCACCAACCATCGTTGGTCATAATAAAAATAGCAGTTGCACCTTTTTTTACAAAACGAGTGATGTATTCTCCAAAAACAGATTCGTAGCAAATCAATGGCGCGATACGCGTCGATTCTGACTCAAAAACAACTGGAGATGATTCTGTTCCTAAGCCTGCAGTCGTGCCGCCGAAGCGCTCCATCACTGGCTCCAGGAAAAACAAAAAACGCTTGAAAGGAAAGCTTTCCGGGCCTGGCACCAGGCGCGATTTTTTATGAATCTGGACTTGTTGACTATTTGGGCTCAGTTGTACCGCGGCATTGTACATTTCATAACGAATAGTTTCGCCGCTTTGGCTGGTGTCGGTTCGCGTTGCGGAAGAACTGGATTCATCTTTTTGTAAAATACGATAAATATTCATGCCGCTTATAATATGTAATCGAGGATAAACTTTCATCCATTCGCGCAAGCGCTCAATAGTAGGATACTCACTCATTTGCTGCATTTCCACATAACCAAAAACAGCCTCGGGCAAAATTAAAAAGTTGGTATTTTCATTCAAATGAGGCGAAGCCAATTCCATACAGTGTTCTAGCTTCATTCCTTCTGGCACACTCGATTCTTCGTGATGGGGTTCATAATTTGGCTGCACGGCTACTACTTCTATCGTACTATCAGATTCTTTATAATTGTAATATAAATATAAAGAAATTATTATTGGGAGTATAATAAATGTAATTATTTGGATCAAGTCTCTGTGGTAGCTTTGCTTTTTTTGATATAATTCTATAAGTTTTAATATAAAAATATTAATAATTAATATCCATAACGAACCACCGAATACACCACTGTACTCGTACCATTGCACCAGCGCCGGAAATTGCGCAAAGCTATTGCCCAAAGTAAGCCAGGGATAATTCAATTCCCAATTGTAGTGTAAATATTCAAACACCAGCCAATAAGCGATGAGTGGGGCATAGCCTAATCGTGTCATGGCGCGGCGCGTCTGATGCGATAACACAAAAGGAATGCTCATTAAAGCGCTATTCACTACCATTGCAAAAATGCCGGCCACCAGGGAACTATTGGCGATCCAATAAGTGCTTAAAATATTCCATAATAGAAAAGTGTGAAAACTGTATTTGAAAATCTTGCCCCTAACATGGCTTTCGGAATTTGCTTCTAATTGTTTTTCCACAAAAAGCAAGGGTACAAAAGCGCCAAACATCAAGAATGGAAGGGGAAGCCAGCCCGGAAACCCCAAGCCAAGCAGCACGCCGCTCAGGCTCGACCAGACGAGCAAACGATCGAGTTTGTACCAAAATGTGACGAGAATTCCCCAAAAAGCCAGGAAAAGCAATAAAGTCCGATAACCCCACAAGGATTGCTCTTGGGTGCGCACGTACAACTCGTAACTCATCCATCCAATGATAGCAAGCAATGTAGTAATGACAAGAATTTTTATTCGGGTGTTCACAGAAATTGGAATTTTTGGTGAATCGTTTCTTTACTTCGGCGAAAGATAAAAAAATCTCCACAGCCAGCAGACTGTGGAGATTGGAGAATTCATTTGATGATTTTACTCGGCGTTTTTAGAGAAGCTTATCTGCTAATCACAAACTTTTGATTTGCAGTAAAATCGCCATTTTGAATTTTTATAATATATATCCCATTAGGAAGATGATGAATATCTAAAGATGTCAACACATTTTTTTCAGAAGGCTTGCTTGTCTGCAAAACTATTTTTCCAGTCATATCGTACACAATAATTTGGGAAAGCGCTTCTTTCGTATTAGGAATATCCAACATGAGTTGCTCCGATGCTGGATTCGGGAAGACAACAAACGCTTCTTCAAATGCTGGTTCTTTGGATGAGACCGCTGGCGTACTTTCCCGGAATCGATTCCCGCTTAATGAGACCTTCAATTCGTAACAATTATTGCGATCATAGGCATTTCGATAACCATATATTTGGAGATAATACGTTGTAACAGAAGATGTATTGTATGTAATTAATTCATCTTGAATGCCGGATTCATCCGATATTTTTACCTGGCTATTGCCTCGATATAATCGAACATCATAATCGGCTGTCAAATTGCTCAATTCTACTTGGATATTTGGCTCTGACGCTGTATTTGTGAAGGTGAACCAATCTACATCACTTGGCACCGAAATTAAGGCTTTTACGGTAGTATTTACAGGCACGCTTGCCGCAGAGCTTTTATAGTTATTATTTTCAAAATTATCAGCACATTCATCACTGACGACGATAGGCTGCGTTGTGAAAGTCGCAGAAGCAGAGAAATTACTTTCGGTGCTGCTACAATTCGTTTGCACTTGAAATTCATACTGCGTATTAGGACTTAATTCGGTCGCATTGATCGAAGTGCTGGTCGTTGTTCCTGAAGACCAGGTCGAGCTTCCGACCGGACGCAGGCGTACATCATAAGAATTAGCATTTGTGGCAGCAATCCAGTTGAGCGTAGCGCTATTGGTTGTGACGTTTGTTGCATTCAAACCCGTTGCTGTTAGACAAACTATCGGTTCTGGGTCAGGATCGCCGCCTCCACCGCCCTCGTTTCCACCTTCACCGGAGCATCCGATGGAATTGCGCAAGGCGGCACGCGGGCCACCGGGTGCAAATGCCGCTTGCATTCGACTGGATTGCCCCCTGGAGAACATATACATACAATGATCCTCGGTGTAATCCATGTAATTCATGGTCATTTCTATAATATTTTCCCCGCACTCGCTGTAATGAGGATATATCGGGCAGCCATAATTGGCGCGATAATGCGTTGGGGTATCATCTACACCGTCGCTACCACAAGAACTATCTCCCCAGATGTGGCGAAGATTGAGCCAATGGCCTACTTCGTGGGTAGCCGTTCTGCCAAGATTATAAGGAATAACTGCGCTGCCCCTTCTGCCAAAGTAACGATAGTCAATCACGACACCATCGGTCGCTGCCGGACCACCGGGAAATTGAGCGTAGCCCAAAATGCCATTACCAATATTACAAACCCAGATATTCAAATATTGCGAAGTATTCCAAGCATCTACACCACCTTGAGAAGCGCGTTTTACTCGGTCTGATGTCCCCCAGGTAGGGCGTGAACTCTGTTTTCGCGTAATGCCATTAGTAGGATTACCGCTAGGGTCTGTATTTGCCAAACAAAATTCTAGTTCGCTATCACCAATTAAGCCAGCAAAAGCCGTTGGTACAGCTGAAATGTCATTATTAATGGCACGGAAATCTTCATTCAAAACGTCGATTTGAGATTGCACTTGCGCATCGCTAATATTTTCTCGGCTAGAACCATATACAATATGCACTACTACTGGAATAACAATCTTCTCACGTTGTTTTAATCCATTGCGCAGGTAAGATTCTGTATGACGCTCGATTGCTTCCATGCGACTTTGCAAGGCAGGATACTCTATTTGTAAGCGATCCAGCACTTCCATCGTGGCGCAATTGCGTTGTGCAAAAATAGAATTGGTAATCAGGAAAAAAGCAAAGGAAATGAATAGTAAATATTTCATCATACTGTAAGTGATGGTTAGCAAAACAGGATTTACATTAGAATTCTACGTAAAATTAGGCCTTTGGTTTCAAAAAATAGGCATTTTAAGGATATTATATCCCATTAAATGAGTTTAAACGACAAGGAATAGACAAAACAAACCAGAAAAATCAAATAAAAAGACCTCGCGCGAGCGCAACGAGGTCAACATAAAATGCGGATAGTATTATTATTTTTTATTGACTATTTATAATTGATTATCTGACATTAACACTATTATATAGCGCTTGCCAAGATTGATTTAATAAATCGGCAATTTGTTGCCATTCTTCCTCCGATACACCGTCTTTTTCTTGCTCGCTGTCACGGATGTCCATTGCATTTGCACGGAATTGCGCATATTCATTCACTTGAGTTGGCGAAATATTATAAATTACTGCCGCCGATTCTGCCAATGCTTGTTCCAGATCGCCGCCTTGATGCTGCGCGCGCTGGCGATGCACGATCCACCATTCCAGCTCTAATTCTGCTGCTTTTTGCACATCAAAAGAGGTTGTGCTCATTTTATTTATAATTGTATAATATTTATGTAAATAAGGGAGCGCTTTTTTATAATCATTTCTTTGTTTGCCATCTTTGAATACAAATGCCGCTTTGGCAGCTTGATAAGACATTATTTGCGAGCGCCAGAATGGTGCGTGGAATTGCTTGCGCATTAATGCCCCCAATTGGAAAAATAACTTTAAAGGCTTGCGATCGTAATAAGAGCGCCACATTTCGGTGTCCAAATGCGCCACCACTTTAGGATCAAATTGTCGAATATCGGTTTTGATGGGAATGCGTAAATCGATTGTAATCCAAGCCATAAATAATATAAAAGAAATTAGCAATATTTTACGGAGTTTCATGTTCCGATTTTTTTGCTTTAAAAAACCTTGTTATTCAATAAATTATGTGGAAAAGTTGGTTGAGGTGGTTTCGGAATTTTATTTAGTTCTTCTTCTGTTTTTGCATGGCGACGTAATAATTCTAATTTCAAACTCTTCAAGCCCTGCCGCATCGCCCAATGGTGGTTGGCAGCAAATATTGGTTTGAAAATAAAACCTAAATATTTTAATAATGGTTTTTCTGCATTAATGCGCCAATCATAAGTGACTTCGCAAAGATTTGTGCCTGGAATGGACTGGAAATGCCATACGCCGCGCCCGACAAAATCGCCAACTGCTTCTAATGCAAAACCGCTTGGAAAATTAGTTTCTATTACAACAAATTGCCATTTTAAAGTATATGGTAACCAGCCTTTTGTGTACAAAGCTACGTGCTTGCCAACGCCACCGGGCTGCCCTTTTTCCAATATTTTTAAATCCAGATAAACACTGGGCCACCAGTCGCATAAAATATTTACATCCTCTAAGATGCGATACACCTCTTCCGGCATGGATATTACTTCCCAGCGTGTAAAGAATTTATATTGACTCATTTTTTAAGATGTAAGATTTTTTAAATACCAGATAATAGATGTCAGATGGATATAATATTATTTTAAATTTTAATATTATAAACCCCTAAACTCCTCAACCTCCCTATGCTGCCATCGAAGTCGAGTCTTCCAGTACAATCCGATAATGATGTGCTTTGCCTTCGGTGAGTAATGCTTTGCAATAACCATTTAAATTTGCCCAGGTTTTTTCAAAGGATTTTATATAACTGCGCTTTAGAAATAATCTGAATATCATGTTTTGTAAATAATGTTGCTTCATAAATCCTGTACAAGTTACATTGGTATGATATTCATCAATTCGGCGCAAGGTATAGACCGCACAATGCGTGCGTTTGATGTCGGTTTCTGTGAAAGTTATTACATTTTTATTAACCTGAGCATCATGTGATACAGAAATAGGCCCATTAATTAAACAACGATGCGTAGCACCATTTTGAAATAACTCGGTATTTACATGATCTACTTCCTCTTGCGAACCATCAATCCATTTAGCACGCCAACGTAAATCTGCAAAAACGCTGAACACCATATCCAGCGGGGCTTCTATCACTGCCGAAGAAGTAACCATCGGCACTTTTACACCCGGAATGCTGTAATCTTCAATTTCTAAAACGGGTATATAATTCATGAGCGGCGCGAGCGGAAAGTAACAATAATTCACTTTGCCGCTATCATATTCCTGATCGCTTTCCTGCATGGGCGCCCATGCAACAGTAGGAATATCAATCCAAGTCGCACAAGCGCGGGCGAGATTGTCTGTTACCAAGGCATATTCATGATGTTCAATATCATTTTTTAGTAAACGATGGGCTACTATTACATCTTTTCCAAATAATTTATTATAATTCTTTATTGGATTGATTGTAATATCACCATAATGTGCAATAAATTTTAAAGTCAAATTATTAGCCGTTTTGCAAGCGCCACATTGACAGATGCGGTGGGTTTCATACTTTTTTAAATGTTTATGAAAATTCACAAACATTTTTTGAATCTGCGCCATTAATTCAGCCGCCGAAGGTGCTTGTCCAAAACGGTAAAATAAAATCGCATCTCCCTCAATTTCAGAGATTTCTAAGTCAATGCTATTGGATTCTATTAAAATTTCCAGCAATTCCTGAATAATATGACTACTGTGATCAATTTCTACATCCGTGACAAAACGAGTAAATCCGGTGATGTCAGGGATAAAAATTAGAGCCGGCTGAACGGTTTGGGTAGGTGTACTCATAGTTGTTCTTTTTGCTGATAATGAGGCTTTTATGCTTCAATTTACAGAATCAAAATCATTCCTATAATGCTTACGAGTTTTTCATCATTCACAGATTTATTACATCATATTATTTCACTGCTCCTAAGTCAGAAATTACATAACCTTTCGGATAAGTGCGATTGGGTACTTTGGTCAATAACCGCGGGCGACGACGCGGCGGCAGCCAACCCATCAAGCGACCTCTCAACCGTATTGCGGCTCTCGCCAGCATTTGCAGCCAACGCGGCGCAGGCTTCATTCCTACGGCATTCAATAATCGGTCATCCAGCATAGCATGAACCACCGGTGCGCCAAGTTTCCATAGGCTTTTAGGTAAAAACCAGGAAAGCATCAAATTACGCGTAGCCATTGCAATAATCTCATTATCAGGCGAGTAGAGAAATTCTTTTTCTTCAAAATCCAGATTAAATCGCTCAAAAGCTTCTATATTATCAGGGATATTCTTGATGCCCATACGTGTACCTAATTCTCTCCAAAAGTAATAGCTCGCTTGTTTTTCTGTCTCTGTCAGCGGACGCCAGCCGTAGCGCTCGTTCCAGCGGATTGGCTCGAAGATAAAGGTCGAAAGCGTATATAAATATTCATCGTTCGGAATTTGAAAGCGCCCGTGCTGCTTGTTCATGCGCACCAATGCAGCCTGCCCGCGCGGGGTATCGTAGCCGCCGCTTTCCAATATTTCTGATAGAATGAGTACCGTATCGTCGTAGCGTTTTTGCGTGCGTTGTACAAATTCGCCCGTTTGCACCAGCAAAGGCGAACCTTTTGCCACGCCAAACACCCGAAACAGCGCGAATTCCAGCGAACGCGTGGTATCCCAGGGAAATTCATAACAAGACACCAAATAAGAAATTTGTTGGCAATCATTCTTAGGATCAAGCTTTAAAATATAATCACGCATTGCCATACGTTTGCGCGAATAAATGGCGTCTTGGGCTACCGTTTCCCAAATCGCAGGTGGTGCTTCGGTATTTTTTAGCGTGGTAACATTACTGGTCATGGTGTCAATAATTTTACTCAAAGATACTCAATCGTTTCATTATCAAAAAGATAGATTTTTCGTCAAAGTGCTGCCCGACTTTTCGCCGGGCAACAGCTTTATAGAAAATGGTGTTTTGAATTATCCTTGTTTAGCTTGCATATAAGCCCCAAGTCCTTTTTCCAATTCTTGTTGATTCATCACAGGGTAAAAGCTGACTTTAGCATTAAATTCTTGAAACAGCGGCTCGGCAATTTGCGGAATCTGAGAGGAATCCTGCATATCGAAAAATATAAATACGGTTCGTGTATTATCAACAGCTGTAAAATAGGCAGCTTCCGGTTTGGTTTGCCCCATGAGGTTTTCCATTATTTTAGGTAAAGAACCGCTGGCTATCGCTTTATTGGCAGCCTGTACATCCAGGGAAAATTTTAATAAAGTACGCATGATGATTAGGGTTTAATAATAAATTTTAAATAATAAATTATGAAAACATTTCTTCTATAACGTCCAATCCGCCCTCATTTTTCCAATGAGTTACTTTTCCATTATCACCGAAAGTCCAGGTGAATTTTACAGTAGTGGTAGCACTTTTGCCTGTTGGCACTGCGGTTGCGTCCATCGTTACGTCATTAATAACCTGGTTGCCTTCTTCCCGGAAATTATGCGGATGAAACGATGCGAATTGCATATTTTGACCTAATTTCTGAAAGAATTGTAAAATTTCATCTTTACCATTATAAGTGCCTGCAAAAGGAACGACGGCAGGATTGCCATAATGATTCCAAACAGCATTATCGCTCAGATTCGCCAGGATTGTTGGGATATCGCCTTTACCGAAGGCTTCGTAAATGGATTGTACGGTGGTGAGGTTTGATACAGTTGTCATGTTTTTTATTATTTTATGATATAAAGTGAATGAATAATGAAATTTATTTTTTCATTGCGGTATCGGTACTCAATTGTGTTATTAGACCCAGAAAATCAGCATTCAGCCAGGCTTCTGCTACTTTTCCATTCGCAATGCGGAAAGTAACGGTGGCAGGTACAAACACTTTTTTATTGGTGACAGGAATGCCCTGAAATGCAGCGCCGGTGTGCGTTCCCTCTAATTGGTGTCTGACAACGACCTTGTCTCCATCTGCGATAATATCCAAAATCTGGAATTTTGAATCCGGGAAAGCATTTAGTAATCCAGACATGGTATTGTGATAGCCATTCACATCGATTGCCTGAGGCGCCCAGCCGTGAAAACGGGCATCGCTTGCATAATTATTAATAACTTTATCAAGATTACGAGCATTTAGTTCAGACATGATATTGGAAGCAAACTGTTTATTGGTCGTTTCGATGGGATCACCCATTGGTGGTAAGCCTTTCATCAATTGTGCATTAAAAGAAGCAACATTAAATTCCACATACTGATTCTTGATTTTTCCATTATTATCTAAATCATAATTTACAATAAATGGAAGGATAACTTTATTACCAGTAGGAGGGTTGCCTTGCATAGAACCAGTATTCGTTCCTTTGAAAATGCCACGAGCAGAGGCTTTGTCTTTTTCAACCAAAATATCAGTAATCTCATGCAGCATATCAGGGAAAGCAGCCTTTTGTCCTTGTATGATACCTTTAAATACGTCAACAGGTACAGGTTCGGTCAAAAACGGATGGTACATTTGAAAGTCGGTTGCACAGTATTTGCCAAATTGATCCACCTGACCAGCGTCCATCGCTATGAACAGTCCACGGATATTGGTTTTGGCGTCTTTTTGAGCATTTAATAGAGAGGTAGTTACCAACACACAAGATAACAAAGTAAAAAGAATAATTCGGGTTTTCATGATATTTTTAATTTTTATTAATTAGGGAATAATGTTTAGCTTTTTGGAATTGACGATGCAAAGTTGGTTTCTAATCATCTGAAAATCAATCGCCTGAAAGGTGGGTTTTTATCTCCCCGAAAAAGGGGATTTTACATTTGGCTCTTGCAAATGCGGTTTTTATTATCAAAATTTGTTGAAATAATCGAAAAGGAGCAAGATTTCGTAAATCTTCACGATTTGCGAAATCTAAAAATTATATATCGCATGAAACTACGCATCATCATTGGCTTATGCTTAATTATATCGGAACTGAGCTTTGCGCAGGTAAATGTGGATAGCCTCAAGCAAGTTGTAAAATCCATGCCCCGCGATACACATCATATTTTTAATTTGATGCAAATCGGCAATTATTATGAGCAGGAAAACCTGGACTCCTCCGAGTTTTATTATAGAAAAGCTTTACAATTAAGTAAAGATATTAATGCACTATTTTATGAAGGCAGAACCATTAGTTGGTTTACGGATGTCTTGAATCGTGCGGGTAAAGTGGATGAGGCATTGCAATTGAATTTGAGGGCTTTAGAAATAGGAAAACAATTAAATCATCCGCGTCTGACCGTTGCCAGCTCTGGCAAATGTTGCTAATAATTATCAATATTTTGGAGATTATGAAAAAACATTAGAATATCAGTTTGAAGCCTTACCGATTGTAGAAGAAATGGGCGATCCTATTTACTTGAGTTCCGTTTTGAATAATATTTCCGGCACGTATCAATTAATGCAGCAATATAATAAAGCTTTGCCTTATGCCGAGCGTTCGCTAAAAATTACACAAGAACAAGAAGATTATTTTGGCGAAGCTTCGGCGCTCCTTTCTTTAGGTATTATTTACAATAAAGCCGGACAGCATGAAAATGCGCTGGATTATTTTAATAAAGCGCTAAATGTTTCTCAAAAACAGGAGATAACTCAAATAGAAATTCTTGCGCTTTCTAATATCAGCGAGCAATATCGCCAGCACGCCGAACCTGCGAAAGGCTTGCCCTACGCGCTTCGTGGCATCCCCATGGCAGAAGAATTGGGCGAAAATGAAACATTAGCTCAACTACTGCATAGTGCCGGGGCAGCTTATTATGATATGTCACGATATAAAGAAGCACAGCCTTTATTAAAACGAGCGATAAATATCAACCGACAATTTCAATTCCGCGATCAATTAAAAGAAGTTTATTTAGTAGCATCTGATGCGGAATTGGTTCTGGGCAATTATGATACGGCGGCATATTATCGTAAAGAATTTCGCCTTTTGAGTGATTCGTTATTGAATGAAATGGTTTTACAAAATACAGTTGAATTAGAAACCAAATACAAAACCGCACAAAAACAAGCGGAAATCGAGCGCTTGCAAACGCAAAGTGAAAACCAGCAACTGCGCCTGCGCCAACGCCAGGGCGTGATTATCGGCATGGGCACTTTCATTGGATTGCTAGCAACCCTTGGCTTTTTATATTATCAAAATTTTCAAGGTAAGCAACAAATTGCCCGTCAGGAAATAGAAATCGGTCAACAAAAATTCTTCAACTCGAACAGGAAAAGCAACTATCAGCCGTGGATGCCATGCTGCGCGGTCAGGAAGAGGAGCGCGGACGACTTGCACGCGACCTGCACGATGGCTTGGGCGGTATGCTCTCCGGTGTACGTCAAACCCTTAATGCGATGAAAGGAAACCAAATCATTACCGAGGAATCGGCGCGTTCGTTCAATCGGGCGCTGGAAATGCTCGACACTTCTATCGGCGAACTGCGTCGTGTGGCGCGCAATATGATGCCCGAAGCGCTATTGAAATTTGGATTGAAAGACGCGGTGCAGGATTTTTGTGATACGCTTAATGAATCCAGGACTATTCAAGTGCAATACCAGGCTTTTGGTTTGGAAAATCGCTTACCCGAAGCCGAAGAAATCATCGTGTTTCGCATTGTACAAGAATTGTTGAATAATGTGATCAAACACGCTGGCGCTCATCAAGCATTGGTGCAACTGCTGCGCGATGATGAGCGTTTTCACATCACGGTAGAAGATAATGGCAAAGGCTTTGATCTGGTGGCTTTAGAAAAAGCGCCCGGCATTGGCTGGCTCAACATTCGATCGCGCGTGGATTACCTCGGCGGTACCCTCGATTTGCGTTCTAATCCTGGCCAAGGCACAACGGTGGAGATTGAGTTTTTGGTAAAAGATGTCAGACATTGAGATGCCAGATGCCAGATTTTTATTTAGAGTAATTGGCTAAAATGTTTCTACTATCCGCGGGAGGGCGGCAAATCACTGTTCGACGGAGGAGTTTGATTTGCCTAGCGTTTTGGTTACTTTTTTGGGCAATGCAAAAAAGTAACAAGACATAAAAATAAGTGAAGTAATTAAGCATAATGAAAAACAATCAAGTAAGTTCAAGAAAATGATAAACGTATTCATCATCGACGACCACCCAATGGTCATAGAAGGCATCAAAGCCTTGCTCAATGCTACCGACGGCATCACCGTCATCGGCAGCGCCACCGACGCTTTTGCTGCCATGGATTTTTTGAAAAGCAATAATGCGGACGTCGTCTTGCTCGACATCAATTTACCCGAAGTCAGCGGTCTTGACCTTTGCCCCGAACTGAAAGCGAAGTTTCCCAATATCAAAATCCTGGGATTCAGTACCTTCAAAGAGCGTAGTTTTATTAGTCGGATGATTGCTCAGGGTGCGTCGGGCTATGTTCTGAAGAGCGCTTCGCAGGAAGAACTCATCGAAGCTATTCAGCAAGCGCAGGCCGGCAAGATGTACCTCAGCATGGAAGTCGCGCAAATCATGGTGCAAGCCGAAGCGCCTCAACCTCAAATCCCCATTCTCACTACCCGCGAAAAAGAAGTGCTTGCCCTCATCGCCGAAGGTTTGACCAATAATCAAATCGCTGCTCAACTCTACATCAGTCCGCTCACGGTCGATAGCCATCGCAAGAATCTACTCGCCAAGCTGGGCGTAAAGAATACCGCCGCTATGATTAAAATGGCGCTGGAATATCAGTTGATTTAATGTGCCAATGTGCCAATTTGCAGATATGCTAATGTATTCTCTGGCTTCGATATGTGTTGCACCACCACATCACTATATCACTACATTAACATATTATCTTACTTTATTCAACGTATAACTAAAATTAGGATCACCAATAAATAACTGCTTATTATTATCTAAGAAAAACAACACATTTTCATCGCCTACCAAAAAGGACAAGGACTCCTCAGGCTTATCAGGATTCAATTGAATAACGACCGCATCAGGATTGTTGCCGTAGCCTTTTACAATCGTCCATGTATCTTCCGCTTTCTCCACACTATGCTTTATTCTATTGATGGTATAAGTCGTAGGCATCCCCGTTTTTGGATCGCGGTTCAGAATAAGTCGCCATTTGAGCTTGAAGCAATCATCGCCAAGCACCAAATTGTAGGTCTTCGCAATAGCCTGGCAAGGCGTCCTGCCATCATAAACCCGCTGAGGCGCGGTATCATTCAAGAAGGCATCGGCATTGGTAAGCGCAGGCAAAACGCTTGCTGCATTTGCCATCACATCCTTTCGGTTGATCGTATAACTCCAGCCGCCATTGCCAACCACAAGTCGGTTGTTGTTATCGAGCAAATGAAAAAGGTTATTTGTTACTTTAACAAGCTTGAAAGAAACGCTCGCATTCTCGCTTTTCAAATGATAAACATCGCCATTTAAAGCATCGGTCTTACTGTTAAAAATCGTGTACTTCCCTTTTAGGGCAAGGCTCTGACCACCATCTTTAAAACCAAGGGTATTAGGTTGCGACAAGCCGTATTGAAGATTTAAATTGAAATTATTTTCTTCGTACATTAGCAACTCCCATCTTATAAAATCAATGCTATCCTGCAAAGGAATGCCAAGTATCGCTTTCAAAGGCGAACCTCCTGGCGTACTGCCAACGAATACTAAGTCTACATTTACAGGGTTTATTGCTTACTTATTAGTGCAGTAATAAACGGTTCCCAGACTTATCATAAATAAAATGGAAGTTATGAATTGTTTCATTTTTTATGTTTTGATACTTTTAATTTAAACCTAGTAAGGTTTCTGAAAACCTTATAGGTTTTGGCAAAAGGTACTTCACGATTTTAATTTGCTTCCAAAGTCCACACATCATTGCTATACACAAATTCTGTATGTTCTGGCGTGCCGCCATATTTGCCACCGGTCATATAGATTTTATTCTTGTAAACACAAGCTGCCATCGCGCCGCGCGGCGACCACGGCGCTTCCATTTCTTGCCAATTCTTACCATCTGTACTCGTTAGCACTTTGCTCTGGAATAAACCATTGCGATTGCAACCCAACAGAAAAATACGATTATCATACACAACTGCGGCATAGCCAAATATCTCCTGTCCTTTTACAATTTCGGGTGTGACCAGCGTCCAATTAATACCATCCGAAGAAGACCATACATCATTATTCAATAGAAAAGCTTGTTGTTTAAAATTACAATCTGACTGCCGGATCGCTTGCCAAAAGCCGCGTTAGCCTTCACTTGCGTCCAATGCACAGCGTCAGTGGAATTCCAAATATCATTATAATCCTCTTTCCCATCGTTGCCACCGATGATCCAAATTTTGTCATTGAAAACAAAAGGGTGATAGAAAAAGCGACGAGGCAGGTTACTCTCTTTTGCAATAAGTTCCCAATTTTTAAAATCGGTGGTTTTAGCAATAGCGCTGGTCATAGTATAGCGTTCAATATTGCCTTTGAAAGTTCCCAGACTGTAAATAGCTCCTTTGAAATCAATAAAATCCAAGAATGCACTGTTTTGAATGAAGTGGGGGAGAGGCGTTTTGTTCCAATCCTTGCCATTTACAGAAAAGTAAGTGCCGCGCGGATGCATCGCCCAAAGCGTATCCCTTACAGCGAACATTTGAAAATTATAACTCTTGGGAAAGGCAGCCGCATCGGTCATTTTTTGCCATTGATAAGGCAGTGCAGTTGATTTGTCAGTATTATTTTTAAACTGGGGCTGTTCGCTACAAATAAGAAAAAAGCTGGCAATTAAAAAAGTGATCAGGAGCATTTGACGCATATTGTGAATGATAGATTTGATGATATAGATTTAACAGTTATTGGGATGACTCTAATTTTTGTCATCCTGTATTTTAGGTTTGACGGTAATATTAGATAATCTAATGGCATCGTTAGACCATTTAAGGATGTGATTACATGACTCAAGGACATCATTGGATTGTCTGAACTTAGGTCATCTAACGACTGCATCATTCAACGACATCATTAGATTATCCAACGATATGCTTACATTATTCAACGACGTCATTGGATTCTCTAAGGACATGCTTAGGTCATCTAACGACGTGCTTACATCATTCAACGACATCATTGGATTATCTAACGACGTGCTTACATTATTCAACGACATCATTGGATTATCTAATGACGTGCTTGCATCACTCAAGGACATCACATTAGATTATCCAACGATATGCTTACACCATTTAACGACGTCATTGGATCATCTAATGACATCGTTACATTGCTCAATGGCATCGGTTTATAAATTGAGGACATAAATAAATATAGTTATCTCAAAGTCGGGTGATTAGTCATAATTGGGTATGTTTAAACCAAGAATGATATCATGTTGTGCAATTTGCATATCGCCAAATTTGGTTGTTTTTAAAATGCCGTTGCCTCCGCGATTTTGACCATGCTTGCGCTGTTCGGCGGTTAAATAAGGATCGTCATCAAATAAGAATTCATCAATATAATATTCGCTCTTACCAGGTTCTTTGATAGTAGGATGAATATGCTGCGGATTCCTCGAATTTGGATACGACGCAGGACGTAAAGTATAGAAAGTATATTTTCCATCTGTACCGGTCTTGATCCAACCACGGATATAGCCATGCCGCTTAGCCCAGCCTTTTTCATTACCTTTGGTAGGATACACGCCTGTTTGATCGGTATGATAAATATAAAGAATCACGTCCTTGGCCGGCGTCTTGCCATCCTTTTTATAAATCGTACCCGTGATCTTTAATTTGGGACCTTTGTCAAAGAAGTCAGGAAGCGTGTCCACGGAGCTAAGCTTCTTGTTGCCGTATTCATAAATGGCTTCGCAGCCTTCGCAAGGGCCGCCCACTTTTTTGTCAGCCTTGTTGGATTGTGCAGGCGACTGCGTACAGGCATTAAGGATTACAAAGATGGAGCAGAGGATTAACATAATTGATTTCATGTCGAGTGTTTTTTGCTGCAAATTATATTCAAAAAGCCCGCCCCGCTTGGAAATGATACCAACGACAAGAATAATAGACGTAGCAAGCTTGTGCGTTTGTCGGCAAATTGCGTTATTGGTTATGTTCAAACACATAGGCACATAGGTTTTTATCTTCACGGAGTCCCTCGGTCTCTAAGTCATTTGGTCATTCTATGTGCCTATGTGTTAAAAAAATTAATCAAGCCACAATTATCTTAAATATGAAAATCACTCGCCGAAACTGGATGGAACTTGCCTTTTGGGTAATCGTGACGCTGATTTTTTTGTACGAGCGGCGCTATCTGGCACAGAAAATAGGGCTGGGGCATTTTGTAGAATGCGTAACGGTACGGCTGTTGTTGATCGTGACTTTAGCCTACTGGAATTTGAAAGTGTTGATACCGCGTTTTTTTGAAACGGGAAAATATGTACAGTATTTCAATTTGTTACTCCTTTCATTGGGGTTATACATTACCCTGCAAAGCTGGTACGATATGTATTTGTATGGTTTTGTGATTGGTATCGAGCGCGATCAGCATTTTTGGAGCGTTGCTCCTTATAATATTGTCGTTACTGCCTGGTACGTTGGGCTTACGGTGGCATTGCACAGGGCTATCGAGTGGTATGTGCAGAGTGAAGAATTGGCAAAATTGTATGAAGAGAATAAAGTACTCAAGGAGCAAGCAGAGCTACTGTCGTCACAAGGCTCGGAGAATCAAACCGCAGTATTCCTCAAAACCGGTACCAAGCAGGTGAAGGTGGAATTGGACAATATCACGCATATTCAAGGGCTGAAGGATTATTCGATTATTTATACCGCTGATGATCGGATCGTGGTGCGCGGCAATTTGAAACAAATGGAGCAGTTTTTCCCGGAAGGGCAGTTTTTGCGGGTGCATAAATCTTATTTGGTAGCATCCGATAAAATCGAAGCGATTGATAAAAATCAGGTATTATTGGAACAGGTTTCGCTACCTGTTGGCAGGAGCTACAAAGCGCATTTAGAGCGTTTTATAAATAGCCATCAAGAATAAAAAAATAGCCTCCCAAAAGTCCACTCGGAACACAAAAATATATTGGTATGTAGCAAAAATGTGTGTAAACCTGGCTTTGCTGAAGGGGGCAGGGTAAATGCCCATTCAAAACCGCTTTCCCACAGTATTTGCTGTCAGGACAAGCAAAACAAAACAGATAAATCACAGCTCTCGGGATATAAAATCGATAAAGAAAGTAACTAACTGATTACTTCCTCAATGCCAGTGAAGAGTTAATGTGTGAATTTTGTTTGGGTAGCAATATAAAAATTAGAAATGCCTAAATGCAAAGATGAAAAAAAATATTATATTATCAAGTCTTTGCTTCTGAAAATTTTATACGACAAATAAAAAAAATGGTTGCGTTGTATGCTGAATTTTTTTTCAATACGGTCAGACCGCTATTAAATAAAGCTTATTCACCCATATCCATGTTGTGAAAAATGTTGATAACATCTTCGTCTTCTTCCATTTTTTCGATCAATTTGATCACGTCTTCCACTTGTTCGTCGCTGATTTCTTTCGTATGCGAAGGAATGCGCACCAATTCTGAGCTTTCTACTTCGATATTGCGTTCTTCCAGCGCTTTTTGCAAGCTGCCAAAATCTTCAAAATTACTGTACAGCACCAATAAATCTTCTTCGCGTTTCATTTCATCCAAGCCAAAATCAATGAGTTCCAACTCCAATTCCTCCGGGTCGTGCTCGCCCGCCTTGACTTTGAATACCGCTTTTCGATCAAACATAAATTCTACCGAACCGCTGGTGCCCAAAGAGCCGCCGTACTTGGCAAAAACGTGCCGCACGTTCGCCACGGTGCGATTGGTGTTATTGGTGGCCGTTTCCACGATTACCGCGATACCATGAGGCGCGTAGCCTTCATATACAATTTCGTCAAAACTCTCTGCGTCTTTCGACAAAGCTTTTTTGATGGCATTTTCGACATTGGCCTTAGGCATATTGGCTACTTTGGCATTTTGCACAGCCAGGCGCAGACGGGCGTTATAATTAGGGTCGCCGCCACCTTCGCGCACCGCGATAGCGATTTCGCGGCCGATTTTGGTGAAGGTTTTGGCCATGTTTGCCCAGCGCTTCATTTTGCGCTCTTTCCGATATTCAAATGCACGTCCCATTGTTTACGATTTTGCGGTTGCAAAAATAGCAGTTCGATGCATAAAGTTCAATGTTTTGTATTCAAAAGTTTCGACGATAACAAGCGCTTGATATAAAAACAAAATACGGCTTCCTCTGTTTTTGTAAGACTTTATATTTAAATTGCAGCAATTGTAAGGATATTAAATCCAATACATGAATAATAATTCACAAGGTTCGATTTTTGATAGGGCAGTTGACCCGATCTATCAGGCCTTACTTTGCTTAGGGGCAGGCTTGGTGATGATGCTGGTAGGAAAATTCTTGAATTTTATTGGCGTGACGTCGGTTTCTGATCGATTTCCCTGGCTGACTTCTGCGGCTTTTATCTTGTTTTTTGCTTTATTCAATAGCGTGTATTCGCTTTCTGCCAAGAGTACTACCAAATACTGGGGACGCAGCATCTACAGTTTCCTTGGTTTGGCGGTGGTTTCCGGGTTGATGGCATATCTGTTTTCTTCCATTCCGATCAACGAAGCCGGCTCTTATCGCTGGATTTATTTTGTATTGACGCTGGGATATTTGGTTTTTTTGTCGATTGTGACTTTGATGCGTACGATTGTAGAATTCGCACAGCGCGAAGAATGGAACCATCCGCGCATTCGGCAAAAAAATAAAAAAAGGTAGCTCAGGAAAGCAATCCAAATGCTTGTTTTTAAACGTATTGGTTATCAAAGCGTTAAAGGATTAAAATTGTAGCCGCGCCAACACTTTTGCTCCATGCTTATTCCGAAATTTGTAAAAAAATTAAATTATGAAAAAAATACAATGGATGGCAGTCATCATTGCCATGTTCAGTTTTATTTCCTGTAATCAGGCTCAAAAAAGTACAACAGACAAGTCAAAGGCGAAAGCCACTTTTCTTTCTTTGAAAGGGGAACCGCTTCCGCCAATCAACAAAACCGATGCGGAGTGGAAAGCCGAGCTTTCAGAAATGGAATATTATGTACTGCGCCAGTCGGGTACCGAGCGTGCTTTTAGTGGGGAGTATTGGGATAATCACGAACACGGGGTTTATCTTTGTCGCGCTTGCGAATTGCCTTTGTTTAGCTCTGAAACGAAATTTGAATCCGGCACCGGCTGGCCGAGTTTCTGGAAGCCAATCAATGAAAAAAATGTCATTACTAATAAGGATACCAGTCATGGTATGGTGCGTGATGAAAACACCTGCGCACGCTGCGGTGGGCACTTGGGGCACGTTTTTGAAGATGGGCCAAAGCCAACGGGTTTACGTTATTGCATGAATTCCGCTGCATTAAAGTTTGTAAAGACAGAGAAGAAAAAATAAAGAATGGATCATGAATGTTTAATGTTGAATGGGGTTTATTTAAAATTTGACATTAAACATTCATTTAAAACCATGATTTTCAATTAATTTCGACAATATTAAACCAACTTAATAAAGAATTTTTTGTATTTTGGGTGCAAAACACTTAAAATGCAAAACCCCGGAATACTTAAAAAGTATTGGATTTCAGCCCTTTATATAATTGGTTTTTTAAACCTATCGGCGCAATCTTACCTGGAAGCTGTTCGCATTGAATATACCAATTCCCAAATTTTTGATGACAAAGATGCAGTAAATAGCGTTGGTCGCTGGTATGGTAATATTAATTTTCTTACCCCAATTCATCAAGATAAACTTTCTTTTCTTGCCAGCTACGAAGGACGAATTTTGTCTTTTGATGTTGGAAATCAAGAACTTCCAACGGTTTACTCCAGTCGCCTGGGGCTTGGTACGGTACATTTTTGGCAAGATAAAAAATGGCGATTATTACTATTAGCGCACGCTAAAATTAATTCTGATTATAAAGATATTACATTTGATCAAGATTGGCAGTGGGGCGGCACGGCCTGCTGACGCTGACCAAAAGCGAAGACCTGGCGTTCACAGTTGGAGGCTATATCAATCAAGAATTTTTCGGGCCATTTTTTATTCCGATTGCGGGGATTTCCTGGCAGCCCAAACCGCGTTGGTTTGTTTATATTCTCGCCCCTCAGCTCGGGCGGGTAGAATATGCGCTTCAACAAGGCAAGTGGTACATAGGTTCACAAGCAAATCTCTTTGTTTCATCTTATCGCTTCAGCGAAACCAGGCAAAATGATTATATAGAAGAACGTTTTATTGATATAAATTTATTTTTGGAGTATTATATATCAAAAAATCTGGTTTTATTTATTCAAAGTGGCTATCCGGCGCGTCTTCGTTATAAATATTATTCCAAACATGATATAGAATTACTTAATAATGTTTTCCCATTTTTGAATCGCGCAGACATGAATTTGAAAGCGGGCCTGGCTTTTCAGATTCGCCAGAAGAATTAGTATTAAATTTAATATTATGAAATTTTAAAAATAAGCTTATTTATTAAATAAAGCACTGTTATCATTCACTTTTTCATATAATACAGCGGGATGCTTTTCAAAAATTTCTTCCTTTACAAAGCGCATTCCGAGTTTTTCCATTACACGAATCGAGCCGATATTTTCTTCCATAGCTCTTGCTACAATTTTATTTAGATGTAAAATTTTGAAACCATAATCCAGGCAAGCCTGACTGCTTTCTGTCGCGTAGCCTTGCCCCCAGTATTTTTTGAAAAAGCGATAACCCAAGTCCACTTCCTTTAATTCCGGCACATAGCGCAAGCCGCACCAGCCAAGATAAGCGCCATCTGATTTACTCAACACCGCCCAGCGGCCCATGCCTTCGGTTGTGTAAGGATGATAATTTCTTATAAAATTTTCTGCAGCTTCTACATTCGAAAAAGCCCCGTCGCCAGTGTATTTGGTCACTTCCGGGTCGGCATTCAAATCATAAAAATTTTGCGCATCTTCGATAATAAATGGACGTAATAAGAGTCGTTCGGTTTGTAAAATTGCCTTTGCCAATTGGTAATACATAATATAATTTATAAATATTACATCCTTGTAAAGTTTTTGTTGCTCGCGCTCTACTACAAATCCCATGCGTTCAAATAATGGTCGCGCAGTGATACTTACATCGCTCTTGATCGTGCCAATATTTTGCGTTTTAGCATAATCGAATAAAGCTTGAATGAGCGCTTTGCCGATGCCTTGTCCTTGATAATTATGATGTACATATAATAAATCGAGATAACCATTCGGTGTTATTGTGCCAAAACCAAGGATTGTATCTTCGTTTTTCGCAAGCAAAAAGTGCTGATCAGCAAGCATTTGCAGCCATCGCTGTTCATCATCAGCAGCCGAAGCCCAGATTTTAACTTGATCCAGGCTATAATGTTGAATATTAATATTTAAAACAGTTTGCCGGAAAAGCGCCCGCACCCGCGTAAGCTCTTCGGGTTGGCAAAGCGTGATAATGAAGTCCATAAAAGATAAAAGAAGCCTTCCAAAACTATTAATATTTTGAAAGGCTTATGATATTGATATTAATTTAAAACTTTTACACCTTGCTCAAATACAATATCCACGGGGATACTGGCAGCATCAACGCGATCAAGATCGGCTTGTAATTGCGCACCTATGATACCTTTTTCACTTACTAATTTTGCAACACCATCATAATTCCCGTCACCTTGTAAAGTCAAAATCAGCTCTGACAAGGCCGCCATCGCTGTTTCGAGTTTATCATAATTCACACGATAAGTGCCATTTTCCAAGCGTTCAAAAGCGCCTTGTTCTTGAAAGAAATTAAAGCGAATCATATTGGCTTTGCCATGCGCACTGGCTGCCCCGAAGCGCACCGAGCGGAAAATCCCTGCCATAAAAGTAGTGTAATAATCTTTCAAATCGCCTTCCAAATCGCCCTTTTCATGTAATTGTTTGATCATATATAATCCCAAAATATCGGCTTTGCCTTCTTCCAGCGCGGATGCGTGTTCTTTTAAAGCTTCGCGCACCGTGCCTTTTTTATTAATCGTGTTTTTAATACCCAATCCGTGCGCTACTTCATGGAACATCGTATTCGCAAAAAAAGCATCAAAAGTGACGTGTTTGCGCTGATCTTCAGCAATTAATATATCGTTGATTGGCACCATAATTTTATCATATTTGGCACGCATTGCATTTTTCAATTGTAATCGACGCGTACCTTTTTTCAACTGCACTTCTTCATCATTCGGCAAATTAATAGCAATGGTTTTGCTGCCCGCGTTGCAATCACCGGCATAATACACCACATCATAAGCGTTTAAATCCGCGTCAGCGCCAGGTTTTTCCTGCTTATAAGCTGCCGGAACGGGTATGCCTTTTTGCAATTCCGGCAACACCGAAGCATATTTGGAAAGGCGCTCGCTCCAATCCATATCCTTGATCAAAACATAAGCCTCGTGGGCAGCTTTGTAGCCAAAGAGTTGATCCTCATACGTTTCAATCGGGCCGATCACCACATCAATTCGATTGCTTTTCATGTCCATCCAGGCAAGATCGCTGGGCTGGTAATTATCCGTCAATAAAGCGTCAGCGCGGAGTTCCAGGTATTTTTTTAAGCCTGCATCCTCGGCTAAAGCGGCAGCTTTTTTCAGCAAATCCGAGGCTTTGGTCACCTGATCTTTGAACATTTCCCGATAAGGGATCGTCTTGAGCTTGCCTTGATCGTCGCGGCGGAGGAAAGTATAAAGACTTGCTTTATCTGGCAATTCCGATGCTTCAAATTCTTCTTTCGTCATATCGGCGGGGTAGAAATTAGCGCCGGCCGGTTTCGCCTCAAACCCAGGAACAAAAGGCTTGTTGTCGTCCAAACGATCCCAGGGGCCGTAGTTGATGGTGGCAAATTGCTTGAGTTTTTCATCGGAAATGCCATCGAGAAATGCTTGTTTGTCGCCCAGCGCTTCGTACCAGAACAATTCATTCATGATTTGCGCGGCTTCTATGAGAATTGGAATCATCTGGCGCTCTTGATCGGTCAATTTACTCAGATCAGCGGTTAGCTGAAAATTGGTGTATTTATTCAACAGAGAATCGGCCGCAGTCATTACTGGCGTGTCGGTTGTGGGCGATTGTTTTTTATTACAAGCCAATAATAATAAGGCGATTGCTAAAATTGAAAGGATTTTGATTTTCATAGTCGTGTGGTTTTATTTTAATTTGAGCTGTTATTTTATGATATTAGTTTTTAATTAAAATATAAATATAAGCAAAAGATATGAAGCAAATAATTAAAAAAGAGCCAATTGTATAATTAAATCATGACACTTCTTCGTCAGCAAATTTAGTTAATAAACTCAAAAATTGAAATATAATATTTTATGGACTTTATTATAAACGAGCAACTTTATTATGATTATTCGGTTGTATCAAATCCCATAAATTGCCATACAAATCCTGAAAAACAGCTACCGTACCGTACGCTTCTTCTTGAGGTGGCCGAACAAACTGAATGCCTTTATCGATCATTTTATGATAATCCCGCCAAAAATCATCGGTATGCAAAAAAAGAAACACCCGACCACCGGTTTGATTTCCTACGGAAGCGCGTTGCTGTTCATTCGCAGCTTTCGCCAGGAGTAAGCAGCATTCCTTTGCACCGGGCGGGGCTACGATTACCCAGCGTTTGGTATCACTCAGAGGCGTATCTTCGATCAATTGAAAATCCAATTTTTTGGTATAAAATTCGATTGCTTCATCATAATCATTGACAACCAAAGCGATATGCGCGATTCGTTGATACATTTTTTTATCAGAGTTTATACTGAATAATTTCTTAGCCGCGAAAAACGCGAAGCAACACAAAGATAAAAGTTTGACTTTCAGGCAAAACCTTGTGACCTAAAAATTGAATATTACCTACATATCAATAATATAATGCAACCGACAGGACAAAGATTAAAATTTAGTGGCTGAATTCAAATGATGCTCCCGCCATTCTTGAGGAGTGACACCAAATTCTTGTTTAAATACTCTTCCAAAATAGCTGGGATCATTAAAACCCGTGTCAAAAGCAACCGCCGTAATGGTGAGTGCAGGATTGCTTAATAATTCTTTAGCTTTGGTCAAACGCACATAGCGGATGAAGGTATTAGCAGAAAAGCCAGTGAGCGCCGACAGTTTTCTGTGCAATTGTGAATGACTCATAAGCAACACCTTACAAAGGATTTCTACGCTGAATTCCGAATCATCCAAATGATCTTCTACCGCTTGGCGCACTTTTTTACAAAAGCGTTTTCGAGGGTATCAATCGTTGGAATGTCTTTTATTATAGTAGCATTTTCCGTCAGACCGGCTGCTGCAAGGTAATAATTTTGCAGTTTCTGGCGCAATTCGAGTAATTTGCGGATGCGCACCAGCAATTCTTCTTTGTGAAATGGTTTGGCAAGGTAATCATCTGCGCCGCGTTCTAAACCTTCCAATTTAGAAACCATATCCGCCTTTGCGGTGAGCATGATAATGGGAATATGGCTGGTGCGTTCGTCATTTTTCAGGGTTTGGCACACTTCAAAGCCATCTTTATATGGCATCATTACATCGGAAATAATTAAATCAGGAATATGATGTAATGCTACATCAATGCCTTGCTGACCATCCGCACCGATTAAAATTTGATAATAATCTTGTAAACAAGTCACTAAATAACGGATCACATCGGCATTATCTTCTATTAATAAAATAGTTGGCTTTTCTGTATTGATAACTGTTTCAGCGTTTGATACAATATTTACTTTATTTAAAAGTGTTATATTATCAACTAAAATCGGCGGTGCCATTTCCGGTGCTTCCTGGTGAATAAGGAGCGTGACGATAAACTCAGAGCCTTGCCCTGGCTTGCTTTTTACTTGAATTTCTCCTTGCATCAATTTTACCAATTCCTTTGTCAACGCCAAGCCAATGCCCGTGCCTTCGCCTGTGCGCGTATGCGAATCATCCGCTTGATAAAAACGATCGAAAATATGCGGCAATTCCGCTTCTGCAATGCCAACGCCCGTATCCCTTACACGAAGTTCGAGGGACGAAGTTGGAAGTACGTTGGTTTTCACTTTGGTAAATCGTACTTCGTCGCTCGTCCTTCGTACTTCTAAATAAACGTGTCCGCCTTCGGGTGTGAATTTCACTGCATTTGATAATAAATTAGAAACCACTTGCTGCAATTTCACCGCATCATAATCCATATACAATTCATCCAAATCCGAGAGAAAATGAAGCTGTATTTGTTGGCTTTCCGCAAAAGAGTGAAACGATTCGACTACATATTTTAAATAGGAAATGATATTGCCTTGTATAAAATGTAATGGCATTTTACCAGATTCTAACTTTGCTAAATCCAGCATTTGATTGACCAGATTCAATAAATTCTGACCGCTTCGCAGAATCATGTCCAAACCTTGCCGGAAATAATTTTTCGGGTCATCCAGCACTTGCCGCGCCATGCCCAGAATGACGGTCAAAGGGGTACGGAATTCGTGGGTGATATTGGTGTAAAGACGCGTTTTTAAAATATCTAATTCTTGCAAACGCTGTGTTTCGGCTTCCGCCAAGCGATGATTGAGTTGAAAACGATAAAAAGCAAAAATAAGACCAGTGGCTGCCAAAACGTATCCGCTATACGCCCACCACGTCCGCCACCAGGGTGGATGGATTCGCACACGAATGCTCGTTTCTACTGCCTTCCCCTCTATTGCACCATCCGCAAGTCGAACACGAAAGGTGTAGCTGCCCGGCGGTACTTTTACATAAGTACCACTCGGTTCTCCCTGCGTTTTGCGCCAATAGGGGTCGTAGTTTTCGAGCATGAACTCATATTGGTTGTTGCCAAGATTATGGTAGTCCAGAGAAGAAAATTGGAAAGTAAAATATTCCTCCTGATGCGAGAGCCGGAGTTGCTTTGTGTCCCAAATGGGTTGTTGCAATATGCCCTTCGTACCTGGCTTCTGGATTTTATTATACAATGCAAAATCGGTGAGTCGTACTTGTGAAGGACGTTTTTTATTTTCGGCAGCCCATTTTTCAGGCGAGAAGGTTAAAAAACCAGTTTCAGGATTCAACGGGTATAAGAGTACCCCATCTGGTGATTGAAAGCCTTTAAGACTGATTTCTTTTTGAGTAGCTGCTATTTCTGTAATTGTATTCCAAACGCCGGTAGCGGGATTCATTCGAATGAGCGCAGTGCCAAAAGATATATAGAGTTGATTATCTAATCCAAGTTGAATGTTGCCCGCATTATTAGCTGGAAGCCGCTCGTTTCCAGTGTTATAATACTCAATTTTACCGTTGGAAGGTTGTATGCATCCGATACCTCGATTGATCGTGCTGAACCAAATTTTACCATTCGCATCTTGACAAATTGAAAAAATCTCTGACCGAAGGGTACTGGAATTACGTATGAAAGGAGTCCAAGTTGCTGACTCAGGATCAAACCGATTCAGATACATAATTTTGCCCCGCTCGTAACATCCACCTACCCAAATCATACCGGCTTCATCTTCAAAAATAGTAAACATTCTATCATCTTGGTCTGATGTTTTATTTACATTATGTTTAAATTCTTTAATTTGATTTGTCTTTTTGTCGAGCCTGAGAAGAATATTATTACCAGCTATACACCAAATATTACCTCGTTTGTCCTCTAAAATATCGACACTGCCAAAAAGATATTGTTTATTGGGTACTTTACCGTAATGCGTAAAAGTACGAGTCATCGGGTTGAATTGTTCCAGCGCATATTCGCTACCTACAGCTGTTATCCAAATAAGCCCTTCTTTATCCTTAAGAATGTAAGATATATTAAATGAACTATTTACTTTTTGTGGATGATATTGTGCAATGATTCCTTTTTTTAGGTCGTTATAGGTCAATAAGCCACTACCGACTGTACCCATCCAAACATGATTATTTCCTTCATAACAAATCGCGCTTGTCGAATAATTGTAAGATTTTTCTTGTAAAGGATATATGGAAATATAATCTTTATCATCTGCTACTCGATACACCTGGGAACCACCCGAAGCAGTTACTATCCAAATCGTTCCATCTTTTGATTGAAATAATTGCCAGATGAAATCACTTTCAAGCGTCGTATTATCTTTTTCACGAGGCTCAAAATGGCGAATCATGCCGGTGACAGGTTCATAGATACTCAAACCGCCATAAATATTTCCAATCCAAATATTCCCATTTTTATCTTCTAAAAAAGTGTGAACCTGTGCAGGATAATTCATTGGATTGGAACGATTTTGTATTTTTCTCGAAAAATCGGTGTTGAGTTTCAATCGGGTAAAAGTGCCATTTTGCCGATTCATAAGGTTCACCCCATCACCTTCCGTACCCACCCAAAAGTTGCCTTTAGAATCTTCAAATAAGGCTCGAACTTTATTCCCAGAAATAGTAGTAAGATTATTGGGTTCGTGTAAGTAGCGAGTGAAAGTTTCAGTTGCTCGATTATAGCGGCATAAACCACCACCTGGACTAATAAGATTCCATATATTTCCAGTTCCCACCCAAAGCGTACCTTGTTTGTCCACATAGAGCGACCGAATTTCATTGCTACTCAAGCCGCTGGAATCTTTTGGATGGTATTCAAAATGCTTGATAGTGCCATTTTTAGGATTCAAACGGTCTAATCCTTTATCCGTGCCTACCCATATAAAACCTTGCAGGTCTTCCACTACGCTTGTCACAAAATTATCAACCATACTATTCGGGTCATTGGGTCGGTGATAATAACGGATAAATGTTTCGTTTTTGGTATTAAAACAATTCAATCCACCGCCCCAAGTGCCAATCCAGATATTGCCCTGTCGGTCTAAATAAAACGATTCCAGATAGTCCTGTGAAATGGAGTTGGAATCAGAGGGGTTATAATTATAAGATTTAAAAAAGTGACCATCATAACGTACTAAGCCATTGTGCGTGGCAAACCACATAAAACCAAGTGAATCTTGCAAAACGCCGTTGACATTATTACCTTCTCTACCCTGGGGCATTTTAAGTAATTCGAATTGTGGCTTATAATCTACCAGCCTTTTGCGGTCTTGCGCAGCCGCTGGTGATACGATAAATTGAAAGAAAGCAACCAATACCGAAAACAGGATAAGCGATTTTCTTTTATAATACATGGTGCAGGGGTATTAATTTCAACTAAATTAAAAAAAGCAGAGCGGATCTTTACATCCACTCTACGTACGAAGTAATATATAAAAATTAAAAGTCCTTTTGAGACGTCGGCTATTTATTTTATTTTACTGCTAATTTTTCATTTATTAAAAGACGCGAATATTCTAAGTGTTGCTTCGATTGTATTGTTATACCTTCTTTCCCAAATTCAAGAAAATACAGAAACGATTCCTCTGGCGTTTGCAAATGCAAGTAATAATCTCCAAACGGCATACCTGTCAAATTCCAGTTTTTAGAATAGCCCTGCTCCCCCGAAACTTTAACTTCCATAGCCGAATTATTACCTATTTGATGTAAATTCATTACAATTTGTTTTCCTTGTAAATTTGCCAACTGTATTTTAATGATATTGTTACTTTCTTTTGTTATATTTGTAATTATATTTCGAGTTGTACTCTTATTGTCAAAGCTTACCAATTTTGCAATCGCTTCTTCTTCGCCGTTCGTCTTTGCCGCTTCAAACAAAACCAAGTGTTTGGTTGTCAGCATAAATGCCTGAGTCTGTATCGTATTTTGCTTGTTTATGACTACCAGATATTCGCCCGGCGGCATTCCAGTCATATTGATCGTTTTATGATACCCAGTTTCATTCCAAGCATATTCCGAAACCCAGGTGTTGCCTTTTACATCCTGAACAGAAATGCCCGTGCGTTTCTTTTCTAAATTAGCCAGTTGTACATCAATCTTTTGAGCGGCTGATTGTCGAATTTTCACAATCATTGGGTCGTTTTGAGCACTTAATGAAATAGCAAAAGCGAATGAAATAGTGATTAAAGGCAGTACATTTTTCATGGCGGTTATTTTTAGGTTTTTATTTTGGATTTTACAAATCGTTCGTAAAACCTACGCCACAAAAATGTACACCTCGCTATACTTTCATTCGAATAATGTTGCCAAGCTACCGGACATTTCTGTCAATTGCTCGGACAAACCTTGCAGGAATGGTAATAGTATTGTGTTGACGTGCTTTGCCATCCAAATTACTTATGTGTTTTTCTTCACTGAACAAATCTGATTTTCAGAAAAATTGTATCTTAAATTGTCTAAACTGTGTTTGCTAATCTTCAAATAAAAGAGATGATGAAATATGCTTTATTCCTGATCGCTTTGACAATGCTAATGCTTGAAAGCGGCTTCATTACTGCACAATCCAATGATTTATTCCAGGAATTAAAATTCAGAAATGTCGGCCCGAGTCGCGGCGGGCGGGTCACGGCGGTGGCTGGAATTCCTTCGCAGCAAGGTACGTTTTATATGGGTGCAACCGGCGGAGGTGTCTGGAAAACAACGGATTATGGCTTGACTTGGGATAATGTCTCCGATGGTTTTTTCGCAACGCCTTCGATCGGCTCGATTGAAGTGGCGCTTTCCAATCCGAATATTGTTTATGTTGGTACAGGTTCTGACGGGATTCGCAGCAATGTAATTACGGGCAAAGGGGTTTATAAATCCACGGATGGTGGCAAAAAATGGTCGATGATTGGTTTGGAAAAAACTGGTCAAATCGGCGCGGTGAAAATTCATCCGACCAATCCTGATATTGTTTTTGTGGCGGCCATTGGAAATGCTTTTGCACCGAATGCGGAACGCGGCGTTTTTCGTACCAAAGATGGCGGCAAAAACTGGGAAAAAGTTTTATATATTGCTGATACTATTGGAATTACAGATGTAGAATTTGCTCCCGATAATCCTGATATTATTTATGCTGCTGCCTGGCGTGTAGAGCGCAAACCCTGGACGATCATTAGTGGGGGTAAAGAGGGCGGTATTTACAAATCTATTGATGGTGGTATCACCTGGAAAAAAATAAATAAAGATTTACCTCAAAATTTGATTGGAAAAATTGATCTGGCGGTCTCCGCTGCCAACCCCAATCGCCTGTGGGCATTGGTGGAAGCGCCTGTGGGCGAAGGCGGCGTGTATCGTTCTGACGATCAAGGTGAAAGTTTTACTTTGGTGAGTACGCACGCGCCGCTGCTTGATCGACCTTTTTATTATTGTAATATTGATGCCAATCCGAAAAATGCGGATGTACTTTGGGTGAGTTCCACAAGTCTTTGGAAATCAATGGATGGTGGCAAAAATTGGCAGACCATGCGCGTGCCGCACGGCGATACACACGATATCTGGATCAATCCAAATGATACGCTTATTATAGTAGAATGTAATGATGGTGGCGCGAATGTAAGTACAAATGGCGGTCGCACCTGGTCAACCCAATTCAATCAGTCAACCGCTGAATTGTATCAAGTGGAAGTGGATGATCAATTTCCTTACTGGTTGTATGCTGGTCAACAAGATAATTCTACCACCATAGCTGTGCCGAGTTTGCCGCCTTTTGGCGTACAGGCTGGTGAGAACTCTTATTTATTAGAAACGGGAGGTTGTGAAACGGGGCCGGCTGTTCCCAAACCTGGAAATCCTGATATTGTTTATGCCAATTGCAAAGGAAATTTCAGTGTTTTTAATAAAAAAACGGGGCAGGAAATGCAGTACCACGTGGGCGCGATGAATATTTATGGGCATAAACCGACCGATTTAAAATTTCGTTTTCAGCGCGTAGCGCCTATCCATGTGTCGCCACACAATTCTGATGTCGTGTATCATGCTTCGCAATACTTGCATAAGACTACGGATGATGGCAAAACCTGGGAAATTATTTCACCTGATTTGACTGCTTATACGCCTGAAACCCAGGCCATTTCGGGCGCTCCCATCACAAGAGATATTACAGGAGAAGAATATTATAGCACGATTTATGATGTAAATGAATCAAAATTAATAGAAGGTTTAATTTGGGTAGGTGCGAATGACGGCCCGATTCATTTGACTCAAAATGGCGGCAAATCTTGGGGAAATGTGACACCAAAATCCTTGCCGCCCGGTGGTCGCGTGGATTGCGTAGAACCCTCGCCACATCGAGCAGCGAAGGCGTATGCTGCGATTTTACGCTATCAATTAGGCGATTGGAAACCTTATATTTTCAAAACCGAAGATTATGGAAAATCCTGGAAGCTTATCACCAAAGGCATTCCATCGGATTATCCTGTGCGTACTGTGCGCGAAGACCCGAATCGGGAAGGTTTGCTTTATGCAGGTACGGAATTTGGTTTATTTATATCCTTGGATGATGGTGAAAACTGGCTGCCTTTTCAACAAAATTTGCCGATCACACCTATTACAGATATTAAAATAAATCGTAAAGACCTCGTGCTTTCTACGATGGGGCGTGGCTTTTGGATTATGGATGATCTTACAGCATTACATCAATGGAATCAGACAGTAGAATCGGGCATATCCTTATTTGCGCCTCGTGATGCTTATCGAATGTATTACCGTGGCAATCAGAATGATATACCAAATTTCCCTGCGCCGGGTGTTACAATGTATTATTATCTGAACAAAGATGCCGAAAGTATTCAATTGGAGATTTTGAATGAAAAAGGCAAAGTTATTCGGGCTTTTAGCAATGGCAAGCCGGAACCAAGTAGCAGTGCTGAGCGCGATATGCAGACCAATTTCTTGCAGGGAGGCAGTAGTGGTTTGAATCTCAGCACCAAGGCTGGCTTGCATCGGATCGTCTGGGATATGCGGCATCTCGGCGCTTGGGATGCCAATGCGAATCGCTCCGGCCGCGGCGGTCCAATGGTAGCGCCGGGTCGTTATGAAGCGCGTTTAAAAGCTGGAAATGAAACGCTTACGCAAGATTTTTTTATTAGAATGGATCCCCGTTTAGAGAATACAGGTTTGACAATCGAAGATTTGCGCGTACAGGAGGCATTAGCATTGCAAGTTCGCAATCTCAGTACCGAGGTCAAAAAACTGGCAGATGCTGTTAAAAATCGCCAAAAAACGCTGACAGAGCAGTTGAAAACAGTGAAGAATAAGAAAGAGATAGAGCGAATGAATAAAGAAAACGCTACTTTAAAGCAAATCATATCAGCATTAGAAACCGAGGAAGGGCGTTATATGACACCGATGCTCGTTGCGCAATTGCAATATTTGAGTAATATGTTGGATGGTGCGGATCAACGGCCCGGCAAGGACGCTTTTGAGCGATACGAGGAACTGAAAGCGCGGTATGAATCTTTGAAGGAAATCTGGAATCAGCTGAATACCAAGGCTTAATATATAAGAAATGAATACCTGAGATCATTCCATATTGGGTTGGTCTCAGGTTATTTTTTAAATAGTGTTTGTAGGAGACAAAAATCAGGGTTTAAAGATGAACTCTACATCTTTAGTAATTGTTTTTCATAAAGGCTTTGTAATGTTGCATTCCACCCTGGTGCATCAGAATAAGTTGCGAAGCCTAATAATTTAGTGTGTTGACAATGAAAAAGATCGGCTTTCGGGTGGAACAAAAGTTCACGGGCAACAATTTCGAGGGAAATTGTTTAAAAATTTGTTAATAGCAAGTCAAATTGAAACCAAATAGGTATCTAATTTTGTTAAAAAACTAAATTTGACATACTAAAAATGCTTGATGCTCAGTTTTAGAGCAAGACAAAGCTAAACAAAGCAATAAATACTTCAAAAGAAAATATTAATTTTTTTTTGTTGCGACAAACGAGGCTTTTCTAATTAGATATATTCATGGGATTATAATTTGTTAGTAGTAGGTCGTATCACACTTAGTGGTGCGACTTTTTTTTATTTGCCTTTTATTGAGTCGATTGATTGTTTGTTTAATAAAAAATTTGTTTCTTTGTGAACAACAATACTGGGAGAGAACTTTTAGACCCCACCGCTCCCAGCCATCACACAAACTGAAGCCAGCCGTGCTTTCAGAATGACCCTTCATTTGGCTGGTGCAATGACACGAGAGCTGTCTATTTCTGCTTGGTTTCCAACATAAGGACATCACACAACGATTGAGAAAAGATCGAATGGTCATATTATTCCCATTCGTAATATATGCATTTGGACTATGAGGCAGTCCATTTGAAATTTATGATTTTGCAACTAACAAATTATAAAGTCTAACTATGAGTAAAAATTTACATGATCTCGTAACCAAAATTCGGGGAGGAAAATTCCAAAAACTTGCCCTGTATCTACCCTTGCTTTTAGTGATAATCTTTGCGAACCCAGCGATTTATGCACAAGCGCAATTGAACGTTTCTTTCAACATTCAGCAGCCTTTGTGTTACGGTTTACCAAATGGTCAAATAACTGCTACGGCTTCTGGTGGCACGAGTCCATACAGCTATGTATGGAGTACGGGTGCAATAGGGGCAACCATTAGCGGCTTAACCGCTGGTTCGTATAGCGTGACTGTAACGGATGCCCAAAGCCAAATGTCGGTGCAAAGTGTAATACTCGACCAACCTGGATTGGTAACCGCCAGTATAGGTGTGTCGGCAACTTGCAACAGCCCATTTACGCTTACCGCACAAGGTGGCGGCGGGGTGCAGCCTTATAAATATTATTGGACGACCGGAGCAACAACGCAATCTATTATTGTCAATGACGGCACTTACTGTGTCACCATTACAGATAAAAACTTTTGTGGTGCAGTAAGTTGCGTCACGGTTGATAATGAACCACTCACCCTCTCAGCCACTGCGCAGAGTGTAACTTGCCCTGATGGTGACGACGGAAAAGTGACTGCTAATCCTGCTGGCGGAATGGGGCCTTATACCTATGCCTGGAACAATGGCGCTACTACGCCAATGATCCAAAATCTATCACCCGGCACATACTCAGTAACCGTAACCGATACGAAAGGATGTACGGCTACGGCTACGGCTACTGTTGCGAATAAACAACCTTTGGTTGTTACGCTCAATGGCACACAACCCAATTGTGTTGGGGATTTGAATGGTATGGTCTTTGCCAGCGTGACTGGCGGCAGTACACCTTATACTTATTTATGGAATACAGGTGCGCCCACGCAAGGATTATTCGGAATTGGGGCAGGTACTTATTCCGTGACCGTGACTGATAACAAAGGCTGTATTGCAGTAAAATCTATTACTTTAGAGCCTAAATCCAAAATAACGATCACGGTTGTAGCAACCGATGAAACTTGCCCTAATACCAATAGTGGCAGTGTAACAGCTACACCAAGCAATAGCACAGGGCCTTACACTTACGCTTGGAATACAGGCGCTACAACACCAACAATTAGCAATCAAGCACCCGGGATTTATGCTGTGACAGTGACGGATGTGTTCGGCTGTACTGCAACAGGTTTTGATACCATAAAAGCGGCTGCGCCTTTTGTTATCAACGCAACTGGCACAAATAAAACCACTTGCGATACGAATAATGGTTCAGCTACGGTGACTGTTAACACTGGCCTTGCACCTTATACTTATGCCTGGAACAACGGCGCTACTACTCAAACAATTAATAACCTGGATGGTGGCACTTACATTGTAACTGTCACTGATTCAAGAGGTTGTATTGCTAAGGATACCGTGATTATTACGGAGCCACCGGCGATTTTTGTAGATGTAAATGCCACCTCGTCGGTTTGCCCAGGAGCAAATACAGGTTCTGCAAAAGCAGTAGTGATGGGCGGTACAGCGCCTTTTACATACAATTGGAATACTGGTGCAACCGTTGATTCTATCGGGAGCCTGAGTGCTGGCGTTTATCGAGTAACGGTCACCGATGCCAGTGGCTGCACAGCTATTGATTCGGCTACGATCAACGAGTCGCCAGTACTGGATGTCAATATTGTTGGCAATGATACGCTTTGCGGTCCAAATGCTACGACCAATGTTACTGCCCAAGTGAGCGGTGGAGTTCCGCCTTATGCTTTCCTTTGGAATACAGGAACTATGACTCAAACAATCATTGGCTTGACGCCGGGCGCTTATAGCGTGACGGTCACCGATGCTAATGGTTGCCAAGCGATCGACAACATTACTATTGTCGCAATTAACTTGACCACCACGATGACCAAACAAGATGCGCTTTGCTTTGGTCAAAGTAGCGGCTACGCTATTGTGGATGCGGATGGTGGCACGATGCCTTATACTTATCTTTGGAATACAGGTGCAACCCTTGATTCTATTGGTGGATTGGGTATTGGCACGTATCGTGTAACAGTCACGGATGCCAATGGCTGTACCAAAATAGATAGCGTCACGATTACGCAACCCACAGATATTACGCTTGACATCACCGCGGATACATTGCTTTGTCCCGGTGAAATGAATGCTTTTGCAAAAGCAGTTGTAAATGGTGGCACCATGCCTTATACTTATCTTTGGAATAACGCCGCGACAGTTGATTCCATTGGCGGATTGACTGCTGGCGTTTATCGTGTGACAGTGACGGATGCCAATGGTTGTACCAAAGTAGATAGCGTTACGATTATGCAGTCTCCAATGATCACTTTGCAAACGGAATCAACCGAGGTGGTTTGCGGCGCTGAAAATACTGGAGAAGCCTCTGTTGCTGCGTCTGGTGGCGTACCACCTTACACTTATGCTTGGAGCAATGGCGGTAATGCTAGCATGATTGAAAATTTGATTGGAGGTACTTATACCGTGACCGTCACCGATGCCAATGGCTGCTCGGCAATTGCAGAAGCTACGGTTAGAATTATCTCTGATTTTGCACTAGGCGTTGTTCCAAGAAATGTGCTTTGCAATGGTGATAATTCGGGCAGTGTTTTGGTGACCGCATCTGGTGGTGATATGCCTTATACATACGCTTGGAGCAATGGCGCTTCCGGGCCGGAAGTAACGAATTTAACAGCAGGCACTTATACTGTCACCGTCACCGATGCCAATGGTTGTACGCTGAATCAAACAGTCAATATTACACAACCAAGTCAAGTATCAGCAAGCGCAAGCGGTAATAATCTCACTTGTGCAGGAGCGAACAACGGAAGCGTTGCAGTTACTGTTAGCGGCGGTACTGCGCCTTATACTTATGCTTGGAATAGTGGACAAACGACTGCACAAGTCACTGGACTTCCGGCAGGTACATATACTGTAACCGTTACAGATTCTAATTTCTGCACAACAACAACTTCTGTGACCATTACGCAACCAAGTCAACTCATAGCGATTATTAATTCCACGAATATTATTTGTAATGGTGAAGAAACAGGCAGTGCTATTGTTTCAGGAGCTGGCGGCACAGCACCTTATACTTATCTTTGGAGTACAGGCGCTACTACTCAAAATATTTCAGGATTAGCAGCGGGTGCTTATGGCGTCACCGTGACCGATGCCAATCAATGCACGACTACCGTTAGTATGAGTATTACCGAACCGCCCCTTTTGCAATTATCTCTAACTGCAAATAACATCGTTTGTACCAGCGATCAAATCGGTGGAGTCGCAACAATTGTAACTGGCGGAGCACAACCCTACAGCTATACTTGGAGCAACGGCGCTACGACGCCTTCGATTTCCAACTTGCCTGGTGGTACTTATTCAGTGACCGTGACGGATGCGAATGGATGCATAATTAGCGGTACTACCGGCATTGCGCAGATTCCGAATTTACAATTGACCGTTGAAAAAGAGGATATTTCTTGTTTTGGTGCGGATGACGGTACTGCAACAGTAACAGCCACAGGTGATACGCCCCCATACAGCTATGTGTGGAGTACTGGCGATACAACTGCCACGGTAGATAGCCTTCCTCCTGGCACTTACACAGTAACCGTAAGAGGTACAGCAGGATGTATCGGTGAAACTTCAGTAACCATTAACGAGCCATCGGAATTACTCTTAGGACTTATTAAAACAGATCCTTCTTGCAATAACGGTACAAATGGTCAGGCAACAGCTACACCTTCTGGGGGCACTGCGCCTTATAGTTATTCCTGGAGCAATGGCGGCAGCACTGCTACGATCACTGGCTTAGCTGCTGGAACATATAATGTGACGATAACCGATGCGAATGAGTGTACAACTACTGGCGCAGTAGTCATTCAAGCGCCTGATGCTTTGACGGTAACACTTAATATCGCTCAAGGTACTTGCGCGGATGAAAGCAATGGGTCGATTACTTCCACTGTAGCTGGCGGCACACCACCTTATTCGTATCAATGGAGCAATAGCCAAACGGGATCTTCGATCAACGACGTTTCAGGAGGCAACTACAGCGTTACCGTGACCGATGCCAAGGGGTGTAGTACTTCTGGCTCGATTACACTGAATGCTTCTGTAGCACCGACTTGTGTAACCATCATCGTTCAAGAAGAAGATATACCTGGCGCAAACAATGGCATTGCTCAAGTAATTGCTTCTGGCGGCACAGGACCTTATTCCTATTTTTGGGAAGATGGTCAGACAACGCAAACCGCTACTGGATTGGGCATTGGAGTATATAGCGTCACCGTTACCGATGCGAATGGTTGCTCTACTTCCTGCGAAGTAGAACTCAAAGCACCTGCTAAAATTGGTGACTTTGTTTGGTTAGATTTGAATCAGAATGGTATTCAAGACCCAGGCGAACCGGGCATTGACGGTGTCATTGTCATTGTCACTGGGGTAGTAGAAGATGTACCATACTCAGACACTGCTGTCACAAATTCTGATGGCCGCTACGAATTTGATGTACCGCCTCCGGGCAATTATAAAGTGACCTTTATTCTTCCGCCGGGTTCGGGTTTGATTCCAACGACACGCAACGCAGGTAGCGATGATGCCAAGGATAGCGATATTGATCCTGTGACATTTATGACACAAGTAGTCTTTATTCAAAGGGGTGATGTAGATTTGACACTGGATGCCGGATTCAGAGATATATGTGTGAACGTTACCAACGCGGGTACAATTGGTTATGACCAATATCTTTGTGGCCCAGGCAATGACCCATTAAAAATTGTTGAAATAACGCCACCACAAGGAGGTTTCGGAGAGATTCAATATCTGTGGATGCGCAGCAAGGTTGGTGGGCCATTCAATGACATCAACTGGGAGCCAATTCCTGATTCGCATACGCGTGATTACGATCCGGGACCAATTTATGAAACAACTTACTTTATCCGTTGTACCAGAAGGGCTAATTGTCCTTATATCGAAACTAATATTGTAACAGTTGTCGTTGGAAATGAAACAGTTGCAGAGATTAATGGCCCAAGTGTTACTTGTGAAAAAACACCTGTATCCTTCTCCGCTACCGACGAAGGGTCTGGCGCTACTTATCAGTGGGACTTTGGAGCAGGCGCTAATCCTCGCTTTGTCAACGGGCGTAATGCAACGACTACCTTCTCTACTTTCGGTAATTATTTTATCCAATTGACTGTTATCAAAGGCACTTGTTCCTCCAAAGCAGTGAAGCGAGTCATATCGACCAGTACTTGTAGCGGTTTAACGATTGATGCAAATGCAGTTAATAATCAAGCGGTTATCATCAATTGGGAGGTCGCGCAAGATGGAATCGATTACGAATTTGAAGTGGAGCATTCCAAGGATAATCTACATTTTGAACGATTGGCATTGGTGACCACGCCTCATCATTTAGAAGGTGATATGCGGCATTACGAATACATGGACGAGTCGCCGAAGAAAGGCTGGAATTACTATCGAGTTATCACTCGAGATTACAGCGGAAGCCCACTGATCTCTGATATAGCCTCGGTTGCGCTTTACGCGGATTCTAAATTGGTACATTTGTATCCAAATCCAGTTACCGATCATTTGACCCTGGAAATCCTGGATGCGATGAACGATGATGTGCAATTGCAAGTAATCAATACCAGTGGAATTGTGATGCAAACGGTGAACGTGCCAAAGGATACGCAAAGACAGGAGCTTGACTTCTCTCGAATGCCTTCAGGTACGTATTTCATCAAAGTGCGTTACGGCAAAATCGATGTCAAAGTACTGAAAGTCTTGAAGCCATAAGTTTATTAGTAGCTCCGATTGTCAATCGGAGCTACTTTCCCCATTTCCTCAGCTGGTTCACCACCGCTTGAAAGTCTTTTGGTAAAGGTGCAGCGAAGGTCACGCGTTCCCCTGTAAGTGGATGATCCAAAGTAAGTTGCGAAGCGTGCAACGTTGTGCGCGATAGAAGCGGTCGCTCTTCCTGATCTTTGCCCAATTGATATCTTCGATGCTTGATTTCTGATAAGTGAAATGCTTCGCGCTTGCCGTACAAAGGATCAACGGCTAAAGGATGCCCGATAAACTTGAAATGCACCCGAATCTGATGCGTGCGCCCCGTTTTGATCCTGACTTCCACCAAAGAAAAAGCTTTAAAATTCTCGATTATCTTGTAATCTGTGATTGCCGATTTGCCCGTGCGGATAACCGTCATCTTGCCAGCTTGCGTAGGGTGCGGCCCAAGAGGCTTGTCAATCGTGCCTTCCGGCGGATTGGGCTTGCCTTCTACCAAAGCCAGATACATTTTATCTACCGTGCGGCCCTCAAACTGCTGCGACAAATGCTTATGCGCTTCTTCCGTTTTGGCAAAACAAATAATCCCGCTCGTTTCGCGGTCAATGCGATGCACAATGAAAATTTTCTCTTCGTACAAGTCTGATAACCAATGGTATAAATTCGGTTTAGACGCATCAAATCGATCGGGTATTGTCAATAAATCCGGGGGCTTATTAACAATCAGCAGCGCTTCATCTTCAAATATAATTTCGATGGTTGATTTCATTATATAGTCATAAATGGACGGTAAAGTTCATAAAAAAATGCCAGGAATTGATCCTTTAATTTGGTGATTGAATAATTTAATTTATGTAGCGTTTTTTAAATAATTTGATATAAAATTAATAAACCTGCCATTTTGATTAATGATTTATTACATTTATTAATATTTTTTACTTAATTGTATAAAATTATTATAATATTCATTAGAGCCAAATATATCATTTAAATGCAGAATTGTACATCTTTGTCTCTCCCATTGCGTTATATTTTTAGAGAATATAGGATTACCTTTTTAATTTTGAATACAAAACCGAGTGTTCTATGAGGCAGCGTATTGTGTTGATTTTTATAGCTTTTATCGTATTTGCAGCGGCTTGCGAAGATAAAAATCCTTCGGGTGGGGATTGTGAAAACTGCCCTGTTGATGATATTATAAGTGGAGATTACAATCCTCAAACGTATAAACTTGAGATTCCTGATTGGCTGCCGATCCCCATCATTCCTGCGGATAACCCAATGACGGTGGAGGGTGTAGCTTTGGGAAGGATGTTATTTTATGATCCGATTTTATCTTCAGATAGTACACAATCCTGCGGCACTTGTCACAGTCAAGAGAAAGCATTTACCGATGGCTTGTCTACAAGCGTTGGCGTGCGAGGCTTGAACGGCAAGCGCAGCGCGATGTCTTTGACTAATTTGGCTTTTAATCCTAAAAGTTTTTTCTGGGATGGACGTGCGCAATCACTTGAATCTCAGGCTTTAATCCCGGTGGAAGATCATCTTGAAATGAACGAGAGCTGGGAAAACGTAGAAAAAAAATTACAAAGACATAAAACCTACCCAACGCTTTTCCGCAAGGCATTTGGTATCGAACGAAAAAAAGAGATTACTCGTGATTTGGCGGTGAAGGCGATTGCGCAATTTGAAAGAACGATGATAAGTGGTAATTCCAGGTTTGATCGCATCGTTTGGCTCAACGAAGGTTGGCTGGAAGATGAGGAAGAACGCGGGCGGCGGCTGTTTTTCTTTGAACCGGCGGATGTCAATCATCCCGGCTGTTCGCATTGTCATTTTGAGCCACTTTATACGAATAATGATTTTCATAATAATGGCTTGGATGCGGTGCCAAATCTGGAAGCTTTCACGGATTTGGGCTTGGGCGCTGTGACCAAAAATCGATTTGATAATGGCAAATTCCGGGTGCCTACGCTCCGGAATATTACTTTAACGGCACCTTATATGCACGATGGACGCTTCCAAACGCTGGAAGAAGTGCTCGATCAATACGCGGCCGGTGGGCATGGCGTGGAGAATGAAGATGTAAATATTATTCCTTTTCCGCTTACGGAGCAAAATAAAAAAGATATGATTGCTTTTCTGAAAACATTAACAGATACGAGTTTTATTAATAATCCGGCATTGAGTAATCCGTTTAAATAATGATTTAAGTATCTTATAATCAATAATTTAAATAATTGCTATTTACTTTATATTATATTAATTAAATTTTCTTTTGAAAAAAATAGGCTACTTTTTCTTTTACATGATCAAAAGTAAAAATATCGCCGCCTGGGTGTCGTTTATAAAATCCCAACAATCCGAAATCGCCTGCGCAAGCGCCTGTGTGCATGAGCAATACGCCCCAGCATATCCATTGAATCTTTACAGGTGTTAATAAAATTCCGATAATAGCTATCATAGAAATTACTACAAATGGCGTTAACGCTATAATCTTAAAGCCATTTTTGCCAATTACAAAGCGATCAGCGACCGCGTAAAAATAGAATTGCCGAATATTGCCACCAAAGGCCACTTTGGGTGCGCCCAAAAGTTTGTAAGCCAATCCGTGCAGGGCTTCGTGCACCGGAATCAGTATCGTGAGCGTCAAAGCAAAACCGATCAATGTATTGCTGATAAGCATTCCAACGCTGATTTGTCCATTTAAAGATTGCAGAATGCCAAGCATAATCATGAGTAATAAAATAAAGATATTCAGCCAAATATATATTCGAATAACTGTGTTTCGCTTGGCAAATTCATTTTGTACAAAGGGAATCATTTCCGTGTAAGGCAATTCCGCCAACTTGATATATTGATCATCATTAAATAACTCTTCGATCGTCGGTTTCATGTAATTTCAAGCATAAAAATGTAATGATTATTGCACCTCCAACTTCCAACCTCCAACTTCCAACCTCCAACTTTCCAAAGATCGCTTACATATTCTGAATCGGTTTTAATAATTGCACTGGCGAGTTTACGAGCTTCTTGTCTTGGATTTTTCCACCAATTGACCGACCACACTGGCTGATAGGCAAAGCCATGCTGTATCAACAGCTCCTTTTGTGCATCTTCCCAAACAAAATCGGTAGTGGGCGTATCCGCGAAAAAACCATTGGGTTGCAACACGATTCCGGGCTGGTGGCTGTTGACAGCCTCAATGAGTAAAGGCAGGCGTAGCTGCGCTTCTTCTACGCCAATTTTTATTCTGTCTTGACCAAGATAAGGATGCAGGGTAGTAGCGATTTCTTCCAGAAATACCTTTTCTCCGAAGGTTTCATCGGTCGGCTGCGCCCAGTTTTGCAGGCGTTGCGCGATGGATTGCTGTCGATTGGCATCGGCCTTTTGCAAGGCTTGATTATATGCTAAATAATTGGCAAACAAAAATAATCCCGGCTGCTCCGGCATGTCCAACCAAGCTTCAAGATTGGATTGTGGGATAGAATTAATAATATATAATTCCTGCAAAGCGCGTGTCATTAATAAGCGAATGCTGCACGTAGATGTTGGGGTATTCAGCGCTTCGGTATGCTTACCAATTTCACCTTTAGCATTGACAATGCCATAAGTAGCAGACACGATCAACACATCAAAATGCTGCCCGCGCAATTCATCGATATGAAAAACGCCCAAGCCATTGCGTTCCAGTTGTTGGATTTTTTCTACGCCCGGCGACCATTTCTGCTTGATTTTCAATAAATAAGAAGCGATCAAATCCCGTTGCGCCACTGTAAAACAAGCGATACCGACCGTTGGGAAGGTCCGCTTTTCGGTTGGCTTGATGTCATTTAATAAATGAATAATATGTTGTGCTTCTTCTTCATTCGTGCCGTTGGTTTCATCATAACGCCCATCCAATTGTTCAAAAGTAATTTTGAATTGCCCAACCGCCGTCTCGTCTATATTTTTGCTATGGATGAGTTGCAATAAATTCCCCGGATTCCAACGATGGCAAGTCTGTAATTTCACGTTTGGAGCGCCCTGCGCTTTGGCCCATCCCAGGATTACTGACTCGTCTTTGGCAGGGAGTTCGCTGCAATTGCCAAAAATGACTGCCTTTTTGCCCATTTGTAAAGGCTTCCAGGCTTGCTCATATTGCAAATATTGTGATTCATCAAATAGCACATAATCAAAGTGTTGCGCTTTTAATGCCAGGATATTTTCAACCGCGTAAGGTGTCGCCAGGAGTATCGGATAGACACTCGTCACCTCTTTTAAACTTTTGGTCAATAGCTCTCGAAGCGATTTATCCTTGGCAAGTTCTTGATTTTTCTTGCCGAATAACAGATTGAAATTGTCTCGATTATGCTTGCGCGCAGCTTTAAATGCATCCTCCCGAACCGATTGCCAGCGATGGCTAATTTGATTGGGCAATAATTTTTTCAACTGATGATAACTTCGCACAAAGTCAGTAATGGCAGCATCGTCGGTAGGCAAGGAATCTTGCGCAGTGGCGGTAAGCACATTATTCAAATACCAGCTCTCAAAGGCTTGCAGCCAGTCATTGGGTTTTACTTTTATCAAAGCACGGATAAGTCGAGTCGCATGGTCGGGTAAGGAAAGCCAATTGCGCTGCCAATCATAAAAATGATCGTAATCGCGCAGGGCCAGCCGCGTTGTTTCTAATTGCTCGATGATTTCTTCGAGGTATTTCTGGCTTCGAGGAATAGTAAGTGTTTTATTTTCAAATGGTTGCGCATATAATTTTGTTTCATTCAATTCGTCCGCCAATAAATCCAGCGCGTATTCGAGTTCGCCGATTTGATCGTTTAATCCCAGGTCTTCGTTCGCATTTTTAGCATTTAATCTGGATAATTCTTCTTGCACCAAAGCGGGTAGCCCGTCGCGCCAATTATATAATGCTTTTTCAAAAGAAGCCAGATTTTGCGATACTTTTTGAATGTTTTTTCCTTCGCTCGAAGGCGAAAATTGATAATCAAAATAGCGCTCTTTTTCAAATGCCTTCACCAATTCCAGATAAGCCCCGGCCACTTCGTCCCGAGCCTCCAGCACTGATTTAACCTTGCCTGAAAAAACGCCGCGCAATTTGAGCGCTCCAGCCGTAGCGTGCTCAAAATCAGCGCCATATCGACTGGAATAATCTGCCATTTGATCTTTCAATCGCGCCAGACGAGTGGAAAGTTCGCCATAATGCCCTTCGTAATGCTCGGCAAGCCGGTCGGTGTAAGCATTGATTTTATTGATAAATCGATGATGCAGGCTCTCTGCTTTTTCAAGAAAAGCGTCCAATTGTTTTCGGATGAAATCTAAACTTTCCTGCTTCCCTTTTTTAGTAAAAATGCTTTCGTGCAAATTGCTCAAGGGATGCCGTAGCGTATTCACTTTTGCATACAAGGGAAAAGAAATGCGGATATTATCTTGTAATTTCAAATATTCATCATACGTAAATAAAAAATCTTGCGGATTTAATTGGCTGGCCAACAATTCTTTACCTTCAATTCGATTGCTTTTCAGAAACTGACCAACGGTTTGCGTCCAATTGAACGGCCCGAATAAATTATTCCGCACAGCGCCATAACTTTTATCCAATTTGCTTTTGAGGCGTTTGCTTTTGTCCAGCGTAGCCCGAAAATTGACTTCGTCGAAAGCAGGCAAAACCGTATCGGCATTGGCAATGCTGCGCAATAAGTCCAGCAGCACCGATTTGTCGGTCATTTCATCTTGTAGCAAGAAATTATAAGGTGTCAAACCCAACTGTGCCAGGCGATTTTGAATTTGCCGCAAAGCGCCCATATTTTCTGATACGACCAGGCAACGCTGTCCATTGGAAAGGGCATTGCTCAAGATTTGCACGAGCAAATGCGTTTTGCCGGTACCAGCCGAACCCTCTACTACTGTTGTTTTTTGTGAAAAAATGGTCTGCAAAGCGCTTGCCTGATGCGCATCCATTGGCAACAGCCCAAATTCGTGCCCTTCGAACGTTTTTTCTTCGGCTAAGACCCAATCTTCATCTGGTAAAGTTGATTCAGGAAGGATTTGTGGTGGAAACAGGCCAACCACGCCGCAGCGCTGGATCGTGCCGCTGCTTTGCAATTCAGATAAATTATTTACATCCGGGCAAGGATTTATTAATATTTCTGTTTCCAGATTTGATACACCCAGTTTTTCAGCAAGCTCTTCGCAGCTCCGTTCCAGCGTTTTCAGTGTTATTTCATTATTTCGTATTGCTTTTGCTAATATTACATTTGTATCATGTTCGATATAATAATTGAGTAATTTTGCAAGATGTCGATTATAAGCAACTCGTCCGCCTTTTCGATGCGAAAAGACCCAGGTACTGGTGGATCCGGGTGCTAATATTAATTCTAATTGCCATATAAATAAAGGTGCAGCGATTGTAATATCGTCCTGTTTCCAAAGCAGCATTGGATAGCCAAAGCCCAGTGTTGATAAACCTTTGACGCGTTCGTGATTGCGCGAAGAAAAATAAAAATGTTGTAATATTTCTGTAATAGGGAAATCAGGTTGTGCATTTATCTGGAGTTGCCCTTGTTTCAGCAATTGCTCTGCCCAGGAGGAGGCAAAAGCTTCCGCGTCGGGGTCAATCGAAGCCAAATCCACTGCGTTGGCTTGTAAGGGTAATATTTCCAGGAATGTTTGATGGGTGTTATTCAACAAAGTATCTTGCTCGTTCATTCTTTCGGGTTAAAAGTTGCTCATTCTCAAGCACTGATGCTATTTTCAAAGTATGATGGACTCCAAATATACAATTCCTTTTACATTATTTACAAACAGATATGTTCTTTTCCTAACAAGATGAAAACCAATTCTTTCACTTTAAACAAAATTTGTATGTATTTTCAAGGCCTTTTTTTTATTAAAATTAAAAAAAAATCACTTCTGAATTTAATAATTCTTTGTACATTAAGGTTTGAAAACCAATTGCTTGTAAAACGAAATTATGTTTAAATATTATCAATAATTCTTGTTGAAAGCTTAAACAAAATAAGAAATTATCATTAGCATGGTACCATACATAGCTGTTATCGTGACCGACGCACAGCGACGCATACTTTGGGTAAATGAGGATTTTACTGTTATTACAGGGTATTCTATGAGTGAAGTATTTGGCAAAAAGCCAAGCATTTTGCAAGGGCCAGGATCAGAGCCAGAGGCCATCAGGCGCATCCGCAAAGGGCTGGAAGAGCAAATGCCGATCAAGGATACTATTACCAATTATCGCAAAAATGGAGAGGAGTATCCTTGCAAATTGATCATCCATCCTATTTTTGATACTGACCACAAGCTTACTAATTTTATTGCATTTGAAGTGGATGGTAATGAAGTAAAGGATGAAGCGCAACTCCCCATTATGCAGCTCAATGAAAAATATAGTACCAGCAGCTTGAAGGGCGTAGAGGAATTAAAATTATATTTTCGTTTAAAATCTTTAATAGATTCTGATAAAATTTATCTTGATCCAAGTCTCACCCTCAAATCGGTAGCCGATCAACTTTCTACCAATACCAAGTATCTTTCGCAAGTGGTGAATCATCATGCGGGTACACATTTTCAGAATTTTATTAATGCGTATCGAATTGAAGATGTGAAAGAAAAACTCGGAAAAGAAGAATTTCGCCACCTTACTTTATATGGAATTGCATTGCAATGCGGGTTCAAGAATAAATCGACTTTTTATAAAGTATTTAAAGAAATATGCGGCATCACGCCACGCGATTATTTGAAAAAGATGAAAAAATTACAAACGGAGGCTCGAAGCAATTGATCATTAACTATTTGTAAGTAATTAAAAATAAGCAGGTTATTGTAAATAAATTAAAACAATATTACATCCATGAAATAAGCCGAAGCGTTATTTACACTTCGGCTTATTTTATTTAGCGCATTTGGATGAAAGATTTATTGCCCAACGCTATTTCCGCTGACTTGCTTTCCATTTCGATATAGATATTCTGTCGTAATATTTCCATTCGGATCATAAGTACGGAATTATCGATCTTGTAGTCCATTTTTGTACTCAGAAGTCGTGTGGAGCTTGCCATCCTGAAGGTTATACACTTCATACACGCCATCTAATTTACCGTTCACATAATTTGCTTTTTCCAATAACCTCGCAAAGCGATACTTGCCCCAAGGACCATGCAAATTATTATTTTGATAATGTGCGACCAATTCGGTTTGCCCATTTTGATTCATTTGCATATAAACACCATTCAATTTGCCATCTTTATAAGTAGCAAGCTGCTGGGGGAAGAGTTTCTTAGGATGATAGGTAATCCAGGTGCCAATTTTTTTGCCGGAAGCATCAAAAAAACCTATTTCCGATGGGTTGCCCAGCGAATCCAATTTTGTAGCGCGTTGCCAATCGGTTTCCGGCACATTTTCTACGGTGTAATCAGCGATGTTTACATCCTCATAGGCTATAGTTCCTGTACCAGATTCTTTTGTATCAGGGGTGTTCTGCGAATTCTTACAAGCAATTATGAATAATAACAGCCCCAGATAAAGTAAACTTTTCATTAGGATTATCTTTTTGTTTATGTAATATCCATTCCAAAAACCCCGCAAATTTACTTTTAATTATAAAAGGAAACGCAGATTTTCTATTGCAGAAAGTATAGCAAAATGTCTAAAAATAATAAATTTACTCCTGACTTGGATGCAGCATCCACCCAAAAACAGCAGTATGAAAGACAGGACTATTTTTTTGATCGTTTTGTTTGCGATCATTATTTATGTGGCATTTCGCTATTTTGCAAAAGAGCGCGACCCCAATTTCAGCGCTACCTTTATACAATTGGACACGACTTCTGTAAAATCATTCATCATTTCAAGTCAGGCAAAAGAGCTTTCGCTGCGCCGTGAAGACGAGCAATGGATTGCTTCCAATGGTCATGTGTATATCAAAGCGCCAGCTGATTTAATGGATTCTTTACTCGGTACGCTCCGGCATATCAAAACCCAGTTTATTGCTACGCAATCGCCTAAAGATTGGTCGGAATATGAAGTAAATGAAAGTCTGGGCACCCGCATTCAAGTGTATGATGCGCAAGGCCTAAGCGAAGATTTTATCGTGGGTAAAACCCAAATAACCCCTGCCGGGCAAACGCTTTCTTATGTGCGCTTTGCGAATGGCGAAGAGGTTTATGCAGTAGAAGGAACGCCTATGCGGCATTTGCGACTCCATTTTGAAGATTTTCGGAATAAAAATATTTTACAATTTAGTAATACGGAGGATGTTCAGGAATTTTTCTACGAAACACCCGATACACTTTTGCAATTTCAACGCACGGCACGCGGCTGGATGCTGGGTGCGTCACTGCTCGATTCTGTAAAAATGGAGCGCTATCTGCAATCTTTGAATGGCTTGCAGGGAGATACCTTTGCCGATGACTTTGATGAAGTAGAACAAGCCGAACAATTGTATATGACGCTCACCATTTTTGATGGTGAAGACGAAGAGCAATTTGTCATCCACTGCTTCCGCGATAGCACGCGCCAAATGCCTTTTGTGCTGCACTCCAATCAAAACAGCGAAGCTTATTTTGCCAGCGATTCCCTGGGCTTGTACCGCATCATCTTTGAAAATTTAAAGAATCTGTTGGCCTTGGATCAAGCTCAAAACCAATAAAGTATAAGCGATTATCGATTCTGGTGGCTACACTTTTCACCAGTACTTCATTTCACAATTTATATTTTTCTTTTATCATTGCAGCGACTTGCTCCGGGCTCAAGTTCGTATTATCAATTTTATAAATCACTTTATCCTCAAATTCATCTTCGTACGAAATCATTCGATATTCAGATTCAAAACGAAGTAATGATTTCTCTGAAAACTCCAGATTTCTTTTAGAAGGTTTATGACTTAACCGATGCGTATGTTTATTTCTTTTCAATCTTTCTTCCAAATCCGCCTGCAATTCTACTAAACATATCTGCGCATTTCTTTTACGAAATACTTGAATAATTTCGTTCACATACGCTTCATCTTCTTTGAAATTATAATCCCACACAAGCGTAAAAATCAAGCCTTCCAAATCACTGTTTGCTACTTCATTGAATATCGCAAACCTGATGGTTTTATCCAATCTTTCAAAAGCTTCCGTTCCGAAATCAAAAAACACATTCACTAATTCCAGTGACATATGATTGAAGAATAGCTTTAGGTTGGTTATCTTTTCTAATGCTTGACCTACCGTCATTTTTCCTACTGCCGGTGGCCCGATGATGATGACAAGTTTCATGGTCATTTTTTTGATGGGTGCGGCGTGCGAGCCGCAGGCGACATGATCGCATATACTTTCTGCTGCCTTCGTGTATTACACTTTCTTTTCTTTCGCTTTTTCAAGTATCGACGCTATGAATGCTTTTGCCATCATTTCCTTCAATGCTGCATATACTTTCCTGTCCTGATTTGCCATTTGTGCTATTTCATATTTTAGCTGCTCATACGCCTTTCTTTCCTGTTCATGCTTTATTAAATAATCTCTAAAAACTAAATGTCTTTGCAGTTCCTCGTTCTCAATATGGCAAACATATAAATGATGTTTGATAGTATCTAATACAGGATGCTGCTCGTTTAACGTATTCCGTTTAAAAACTTCCCTTCCATTGATTCCCTGATCTCCATGATGATGATAGCCAAGTTTTTCCAATCTGCTTTTTATAGCTTCAAACGATGTATTTTTATCATACACAATATCTATATCAATAATTGGTTTTGCAGCCAAATTCTTTACGGCGGTACTTCCTATATGCTCTATTTGAATAGCGACATCCCAAAGCCTTTCTTTAATTACTTCTTTGATCTTATTAAAATCATGTACCCAACTTTCTTGATATATTTGTATCAGCATTTATTGTTTCATTTCATGATACAGAACGCCCCGTGTAGCTGCTGCACCGTCCCTCGTGGCGGTATGCCTATAATATACTTTATGATTGCTACTAACGGTTTATATAGACGCAGGTAGCGCGTTTAGTGACACTTGACGCTCTATGCTTTATTCTCATCAGTTCTTCTTTTAATGTTTTATCGCCAATAAGTACTTTCAATTTGTATTCGCCTTGAAATCGTTTAACATAAAATCTGAATCCTTATAGCTTCTTACCAGATTCTCCATTACTTTTCATATCATAAATAGAATAAGCACCTGTCGTTTTATTATACCATATCCCAAAGGCTTTTCCCTGAACATTGTATATATCAATAGAAGTCCAGCCTGGATTCCATTTATCCGACTTTAGTTGCTTACCAGGTTCTCCATTACTTTTTATATCGTAGATAGAATAAGCACCTGTTGTTTCATTGTACCATATCCCAAAGGCTTTTCCCTGAATTTGGTATATATCAATAGAAGTCCAGCCTGGATTCCATTTATCCGACTTTAGTTTCTTACCAGATTCTCCATTACTTTTCATATCATAAATAGAATAAGCACCTGTCGTTTTATTATACCATATCCCAAAGGCTTTTCCCTGAACATTGTATATATCAATAGAAGTCCAGCCTGGATTCCATTTATCCGACTTTAGTTGCTTACCAGGTTCTCCATTACTTTTCATATCGTAGATAGAATAAGCACCTGTTGCTTCATTGTACCATATCCCAAAGGCTTTTCCCTGAACATGGTATATGTCAATGGAAGTCCAGCCTGGATTCCATTTATCTGACTTTAGTTGCTTAATTGGTTTACCATTACTTTCAATTTCATAGAGATTATATTTACCAGATTTACTATTATACCCTATAGCATAGGTTTTTTCCTGAATTTGATATAAATCAATTTCAGTCCAACTTTTTCCAACTTAATTTCTGCTGGATCAGGTTTTTGAGTATCAGGATTTACAGTCGACTCTTTAGCATTGTCTATTGGTTTAGCTTGTGTATCTCCATTTGAATTATTATCGTCCTTTTCTTGTGGTGTGACGGTTTCTTTTGTATCTCTGTTGGCATCATCTCCTGCTTCTATCTCATTTACTACAGACTGTGTAGATTCATCTGATTTTTTTGCTTGACTGTCATTACTACTCATACCCCAATAAACTAAAAATGCTGTAAGGGGAATTAGAAATAGCAAGAGGAATTTTGGATTAAAGGATTGTTTTTGGGGAGGTATGCTTTTGTAATCAGAAAAAGTAGGCTTCGATGAATCCATTTTGTTGGATATATCCAATAAAGCCATATTGATTTGATTAATTCTCCTTTCACCTTCATCTTTCGAGATGATATTTAATCGCAATTCTTCTTTTATACGATTGTATTGACTGTTAAGAACAATCAATTGCTTATCTTCTTTACTAAATTGAATACTCGATAATAGCTCAAAAGCATCCTCAGTTTTATTTCTGGATATAAGCTTTCTAATTTCATCTCGTAATTTTTGTTCATCCATTTTGCTTTGTTTTAAGGAGGTTTAAAATACTTGATTAGTAACTACCTTTCAAAGTTTAGATTTTTCTATATAGACCTATAATAACTGTAAGTTAACAATTCTTTCAGAATTGGAATACGATTATAAATGGAGTAAGTTTTTTGAGTTATTTAATTGATGAGAACGCACGGCTATGCTTGACGTGCCAGCAAATTTGCAATGAGTGCGGCTTGCAGAGAATTTGCCGTGGGCTGCTCTGCTGGCATGGACGTATAGCCGATGTTATGTGGTCGTATTTTATATTTTAACAAATTCTTTCTTCGTTTTCATTTTTGTTCCTCGGTTGGAGTACGGTCAAACTCAAATCCCAATTGAGGATTAGCGTAAATTCTGTTCTTTTCAAAACAATTTATCCAATTTTCAAACTGCTTTATAAGTTCTTCACTTTCAATTCTCAAATGTCCTTGGTTTTTTTTAATTATCCGTATTAAACCTTGGGGAATCTGCCGTGATTCCTCACCAAAATAATAAAATTCAGTGGATACTAGAGCATTTTCTCCACTCAAATCCCGACTTCTATTGAACTCATTATGTACACCTTTTTCTGATTTCTGGTACGCTTCCTTTGGAGTAGTCATATAAGCAGTCACCCATTCTTTTTCTCCAATCTTTACTGAACCAAGAAGGAATTTTGTCTTTTAAATGGTTGTTGCAAAAGTATCATAGTCTCTGAGAGAAAGTTTATTTGTAATTTTCATTGCATAAACAAGACTGTCAGAAAGATCGTAAATTCTTCCGTCCTTTAATTTTGAATTTTTGGATCCAGTTCCAATTACCAGTCTCCAACTTTTTGCTGATCTTCTAATTGCTGGTTTACAAATTGTCAAAGTACAAGTCCCCCAAAATGGATTTGGAGCAGCTCCGTTATCAAACCTTAGTACGTAAGAGATAGATTAGTGTCATTGTTCTTCTTTATGCCGCACAACTATTGCATATTTCATTATTTCTCTTTATTCAATCGGAATTATTTCTCTATTTTTGGGTCTATTGACCATTGAACTTGCCATGTTCTTCCATCAAGTTGGTCAAGCAGGATGAAAGTATAAATGTTCTGGGTAGGATAAAGAGTAAATCTACCATTTGCTTCTTTTTCTTTAGTGACAAGAGGTACTAAACTTAAACGGGCTTCAAGGCGATTATCTCCTTTAACATCATATTGAACTTGCCACATTCTTCCATTTCGTGTATTCAATTTGATGAAAGTCCACATATTCTGCGTTGGGAAAAGCCGATATATAACAGCTTCATAGTTTTGATTGTTTTGCATATTATTATTGGAAGTACTTTCATTATTTTCCAGTTGAGTTTGAGCAAGAAAAGTCGTAGTAGTTAGTACAATAATTAATAAAATGAATATCTTCTTCATATCATAATAAATTTACAAATTAAATTAAGGGAGCGTAATCGATATTGAATCAAATAGTCTATTTATTTTTTACTACGGATTTAGTTACACTGCCGCACAACTATTGCGTCTATATCCGCATTAAAAATAACCGTTTTTAATTGAACGTCCAAGTGATAGCCTTACAAAACCTATAAGGTTTCCAAAACCTTATAGGTTTGACCATAAGCAAGCAAGATGTTATTGCAAAATACTTGCATTATTATATTCTTTTGAAGTATATTTGTTCTGCTTGCTCGTTTATATGCACTGACTTTTAATCATTACACGATCGTCCGTTCTTTTTTGACGATCGACTGTTGGCGATTGCAGCATCGACCGTCAATTTTTACATATCTTATCAGAATTACACATCATTACTTGGGTTTTATTGCCGCTACGTTTTAGGAAAATGTAAAAGTTTTCTGACATCAGGGTATTTATTTTATTTATCAACCTTTAATCTTTTGTTTATGGCAAAGAATAGTAATTCTGAAAAAGGACACGCCAAGAACGCGGCTAATTTTGAAGACTTATTGGTACGGTACAAGGCATTAGGAGCGCGGTACAATCCTTCGCGCCCGGAGTTGCAGTTTTCTTATTTGCAACAGGTTTTTTCCGAAGCGCGTATGGCTTTAGATCAACTGATTGATGCGCAGACTGCGGAGAGTAACGCGATCAATAATCGCAAAAATGTATTTAAACATCTTCTTCCCTTTGTTACCAGAGTGATCAACGCGCTTGCCGCCCACGGTACGAACAAGTCCACGATGGAAGATGCCAGAGGCATTAAGCGAAAGCTGGATGGCAAACGCGCCAGCAAGAAAGAAAAAAGCAATGGGGACGCTACCACGACCGAAACCACGACCGCCACATCGGAAACGGCTACCGAAAATGGTACAAGCACCCAAGTCAAGGAGAAATCTACTTCGCAACGTTCTTATGACTTGCAGGTCGAGCACGTAGCACGCCTGGTTTCTTTGATTCAGAGTTTACCAAACTATCAACCCAATGAACCCGAACTCCAATTGGCAGCATTACAAAACCTGTTGCAGGAGTTGCGCCACGCTAACACGATGGTCACAATCGCACAGGCGAATGCAGAAGCGGCTCGTAGGAATCGCTATAAAGTATTTTACGATGAAACAAATGGATTGGTGCCGCTCGCTTTGCAATCCAAATTGTACATAAAATCAATTTTTGGCGCTACAAGCGAAGAATACAAACAAATAAGCCGGATTAGTTTTCGCATGATTCGATCATAATAGCGCAATAGCGAACGCATAAAGCGCATGAACGAATGCAAATAGTACAAAGGTCTTTACTATTAGCGCTATTCCTATTGTGTAAAGCACAAAGACAATAGTGCTCGGCTCATTGGTTTATGTGAGTTGCTCAGAAATGATTGCAAGAAGTACAACGCAAATCACACGAAGCTCATAGGCGATTGTCATACGTACATAAACGATTGCGCGGAGTACAATAAGAATTGCATTAAGTACAGAAGCGATGGTATTTATTCCAAAGCATTTTGTTAGGTATTCAATTGAAACTGGACTTATTCATTTTCTATTTTGAGATTGCTACTGGCGCAAAGGGTTTAGTTTTTTGGTAGGGTAATATGCTCATAAAGGGTTGTTATTTTTATTTTTTTTAGAGAAAAGCATATTACCTTCGGTTTGTTCTGTATTTTCCAGTATTTCTTTTATACTTTGATTGATGTAAATAATTTAATTTTGTATCGAAGCAGTTTTATTTGCACCTAAAGTTGGTATATAATGAAAAGAAGGCAATTCTTTATTGGTACTGGTATGATCATTGGTTTGGTTATTATCGCTTATACTTGTGCGCCTTCCACAAGCAACGTAGCAATGGGAACAGAGATAGATTATAATTTTCATATCCGTCCTATTCTATCGGATAAATGCTTTAAATGTCATGGCCCCGATGCCGCACAGCGCAAAGCTGATTTTCGATTGGATACAGAAGAAGGTGCATTTGCCGCATTAAAGGAAACACCGGGACATTTTGCACTCGTACCCGGTAATTTGGAGCAGTCGATGCTTTGGCAGCGCATCACCAGCAAAGATACAGCAGATGTCATGCCGCCACCCGAATCTAATTTGTATTTAAATCAGGACGAAATTGATATAATTGGTAAGTGGATTAAGCAAGGCGCGAAGTACAAAGTGCATTGGGCGTTTATTCCGCCTACACCAGCACCTTTACCGAAGATAAAACAGAAAGATTGGGTTCTAAATGAGATCGATTATTTCACTTTAGCTCAAATGGAGCAGCATCGACTGAAACCTAATCCGCCAACAGATAAAGCAATTTTGCTAAAGCGGCTCGCTTTTGATCTAACAGGCTTACCTCCTTCCTTAGAATTGCAAGAACGCTTTCTAAAAGACGATGCTCCCGATGCTTATGAAAAAGTAGTGGATGAACTCTTGAATAGTCCGCATTATGGCGAGAAAATGGCGGTGCATTGGTTAGATGTTGCACGTTATGCTGATTCGCATGGTTATCAGGACGATGGTTTACGCACGATGTGGCCCTGGCGGGATTGGGTAATCCATGCTTTTAATGAGAATTATCCCTATGATAAATTTCTAACCTGGCAATTGGCAGGTGATTTATTGCCAGCACCCACGAAAGAGATGCTATTGGCAACGGGTTTTAATCGTAATCATAAGATAACGCAGGAAGGCGGCGTGATAGATGAGGAATATCGCATCGAATACGTGACCGATCGCACGAATACTTTTGCTAAAGCTTTTCTCGGGCTTACTTTTGAATGTGCAAAATGCCATGACCATAAGTATGATCCGATTTCACAGAAAGATTATTACAGTGCTTTTGCTTTTTTTAATCAAGTGCCGGAGAAAGGCATCTTTGGCACCATAGATGCTTCTTTTGCAGACCCGCCGAATATCATGATTACGGATAAAGATGTGAAAGAATTATTGACTTTTATTAATAAAAAGGATACAGCAACGGTCGGCGTGATGATTATGAAGGATTCAATTGGCATACGCCCAACCCGCGTATTGAATCGAGGTGTTTATGATGCGCCAACGGATACCGTTGCTTTTAATATGCCGAAAGCTATTTTATTATTTGATACGACGAAGTTCGCACAGAATCGTTTAGGCCTTACAAAATGGTTATTAGACGATAAAAATCCTTTAACAGCGCGTGTATTTGTCAATCGTATCTGGCAAGAGATCTTTGGTCGCGGTATTGTGAAGACTTCCGGTGATTTTGGGATGCAAGGAGAGTTGCCATCTAATATCGCATTATTGGATTGGCTGGCTTTAGATTTCCAACAACATGATTGGGATATTAAACACCTGGTAAAAACGATCGCAATGTCTGCTACTTATCGTCAATCAGCTGTTGTCACTAAAACAAAGCTGCAAGCAGACCCGGAAAATATTTATTTATCGCGTACACCGCGCTTGCGCCTTTCGGCAGAATTAATAAGAGATCATATATTAGCGAGTAGCGGATTACTAAATACGGAAATTGGCGGCCCAAGCGTGAAACCTTATCAGCCGGATGGTATTTGGGAGGTCGCAACATCGGGTCGGGGTACGCTTTCGCAATATATTCAGGATGAAGGACAGAAATTATATCGTCGCGGGATGTATCATTTTATTAAACGAACCGTTCCGCCGCCTTCTATGCTGATGTTTGATGCCTCAAACCGTGATCAATGCGAGGTACAGCGTATTCGTACCAATACACCGCTGCAAGCTTTGGTAATGTTGAACGATCCTTTAGTGCTGGAAGCAAGTCGGGTGTTAGCAGAGCGTTTATTACAAGAATCAAATGCTGTTGAATCCAATATAGAAGAAGCTTTTCGGCGTATTCTTTGTCGTGTACCCAAACCCAAAGAGCTTACTTTATTATTAGCATATTATAAAGAGGAGTTAGAACATTATAAACAGCATCCAGATCAAGCAGCGCAATTATTAAAAGCAGGTGAGTTTCCATCTGCCAATCTTCCTGATAAACCAAAGGTTGCCGCATTGATGCAAGTGATTCATACGATGTATAATATGGAGGAAACTATTATGAAAACATAAGATAAATGTAAAATGTAAAGCTGCAAAATGTAAAATTTAAAAGTTGTTTACAAATCATAACTTGTTATGTCCAATGAATTTCTACAACATCGACTGAATATAAACCGTCGCCACTTTCTCGGAAAGCTAAGTTTGGGTATAGGCAGTGTTGCGTTGGGTTCTTTGCTTGTTCCAGGATTGCTTGAAGGGGATGCAAGCGATGAATTGGCTTTACCATTGGGTTTACCGCATTTTGCACCAAAGGCAAAGCGCATTATTTACTTATTTCAAAATGGTGCACCGTCGCAATTAGAGAGTTTTGATTATAAACCGATGCTTCGCACGATGCACGGACAGGATTTACCGGAGTCCATTCGGCAAGGGCAGCGGCTCACAGGCATGACCTCGGAGCAAAAGAAGTTTCCGCTCGTTGGCTCTAAGTTTAACTTCAAGCAATACGGGCAGTCCGGCGCGTGGATTAGCGAAATCTTTCCGCACATTGCCAGTATCGCCGATGATATTTGCATTGTAAAGACTATGCATACCGAAGCGATCAATCACGATCCGGCATTGACGTTTATACAAACCGGTGCACAGCAGGGCAATCGCCCAAGCATGGGCGCCTGGTTGAGTTATGGCTTGGGCAGTGAAAATCAAAATCTACCTAATTTCTGTGTCTTGCTCTCCAGAGGCAGAGGCAATGGGCAAGGCGTGTATTCCAAGTTGTGGACAAACGGATTCTTGGATAGCATTCATCAAGGCGTGCAGTTCAGTGCAAGTGAAGAGCCTGTTTTATACTTAAACAATCCTGACGGAACCGATGCGCAGAGTCGCCGTCGGATGTTGGATAAATTATCAGCGTTAAACTCGATGAACTATGACGAATTCGGCGATCCCGAAATCAAAACCAAGATTCAACAATACGAAATGGCGTATCGCATGCAGACAGCCGTGCCTGAATTGACGGATTTGAGCAAAGAACCGGAGAGTGTTATTCGGATGTATGGCGCAGACTGCTTGATCCCTGGCACTTACGCTGCCAATTGTCTGTTAGCAAGGAAGTTATCAGAGGCAGGCGTTCGATTTGTTCAGTTATACCATCAGGGCTGGGATCAACACGGGAATCTCGTTGGCGAAATGCCTTTGCAAGCGCAGGATGTCGATCGCGCCTCAGCAGCATTGATTACAGATTTAAAGCAACGCGGTTTGTTAGAGGAGACATTGGTGATTTGGGGCGGCGAGTTCGGGCGTACCAATTATTGTCAGGGTGATTTATCTCCTGAAAACTACGGGCGCGATCATCATCCGCGTTGTTACAGCATCTGGATGGCAGGCGGCGGTGTAAAATCCGGTATTGTTTTTGGCGAAACCGATGAATTTGGATATAATATTATTGAGAATCCGGTGCATATTAATGATTTTCATGCGACTGTATTGCATTTAATGGGCTTAGACCATGAGCAATTAACCTATAAACATTTGGGCAGACGCTATCGCCTGACGGATGTAGCGGGTAAAGTTATTCCTGGAATTATTGCATAATTTTTCTTTAACACATAGACACATAGCGCGACCAAATGACTTAAAGACCAAGCAAATAGGCGCATTCAAAAATACTATGTGCCTATGTGTTTAAAATAATTTTTTATGATATAGTATGAAACGAACTAAAACTATTATTACAAGCACCGTTTTTTTTATTCAAATACTTTTATTTTTTCTTTTACTTTTTGAAAAACAAGTACAAATTCCGATTTGGTTGCAACCTGTCGGGCGTACACATCCTTTGCTATTGCATTTACCGATTGGTTTATTGATTTTATTGGCATTATTACCTTTATTAAAGCGGGAAATTCCGAGTGAATCTTTACATAAATTCCAATCATTTACTTTGTATTTAGCTACATTTACGGCTTCGCTTACCGCATTAATGGGTTTATTTTTAGCACAAGAAGAAGGATATGATACAACTTTAGTAAACTGGCATAAATGGTCGGGTGTAGGCGTAAGTTTTCTGACTTATAGTTTATTAATCTGGCATAATCAAGTTTCATATAATAAAAAAGCTTTTAATATTGCTGTAATTGCGAATGTAATATTATTAATTATTGCCGGACATTTAGGTGTGAGTATTACATATGGAGAAGATTATATTTTAAAGCCAATTCGCAAAGAAAAATTGATAGTAGCGGATAATAATATCCCTGTTTTTGTTGCTGCGATTCAACCCATTTTAGATAAAAAATGTAATAACTGCCATAATGAAAGTAAAGCGAAGGGTGAATTAATTATGACTTCGCTGGAACAGTTAATGAAAGGCGGTAAACACGGTGTGCTTTGGTTGGCGGGGAATGTAGATAGCAGTTTATTATTACAACGTGTAAAATTACCGCTGGAACATGATGATCATATGCCGCCAAAAGAAAAGCCACAGCTTACGGCGGAAGAAATAGAATTGATTCAATCCTGGATTCGGGCGGGTGCAGATATAAAACAAACGCTTGCAGATTTACAACCAAGTGATACTTTATTTACTTTGGTGCATACTATTTTGCAAAGGCAGCAAGCAACAAGTAATAAAGCTCAAGCTTATACATTTAATGCCGCTTCTGATAAAAAAATAAAAGAACTGAATAATCCATTCCGGGCGGTGTATCCTGTTGCGCTTAATTCACCGGCACTGCACGCGGAAATTTTTGTAAGACAAGCTTACAAATCTCAATATTTGCAGGAGTTAACGAGTGTACAAGCGCAGTTGGTGTCGCTAAATTTGACAAATATGCCTATTCAAGATGAAAATTTAAAAACGATTGCTAAATTTGATAATTTAGAAAAGCTGATTTTAAATGGAACGAATATTACAGGAGCAAATTTATCAGAATTGCAGCATTTAAAAAAGCTTCAAACGCTTGGTTTATCTAATACTTCGGTTGATAAAGTAAATGTTAAAGTAATAAAAGATTTCCCGGCTTTACAAAATATTTATGTTTGGAATACAAAAATCACGCAAGAAGATATAAAGATTTTACAAAAAGATTTACCAAATATTCAATTTGATGGCGGTTATGTAGCAGATGAAACAGAAGTATTACAATTGAGTCCACCATTATTAAAAAACAAATCGATGGTATTGGCAAAAGATGATAAAATTATTTTAATCAATAAATTATCGGATATAACAACGCGTTACACCACGGATGGCACTGATCCTGATAGTCTTACATCATTAATTTATAAAGAGCCATTGCAAATTACTAAATACACTACATTAAAAGTAAAGAATTTTAAAGCAAATTGGAAAAGTAGTGAGGTAAAAATATTTACTTTCTTCCCAAAAGGGCAATCCATTACAAATGTTGTATTGCGTACGTTTCCTGAGCCGACTTATGAGCATAAAGGTGCTTTAACTTTATATGATAATAGAAAAGGGGAAGTAAATAATTTCAGGAGTCCATTATGGTTGAATTTTAAAGATCAGCCTTTGGATGCTTTGTTTTATTTTGATGAAAAGCAGCCGCCGGTAGTGCAAGAAATTACTTTAAGCATCGCTAAAAATATTGGAGGGCGAGCGTTTCCCCAGGCAAGAATCGAAGTTTGGGGCGGTGCAGATACAACAAATATGCAGCAATTATCTATTGTATCTTTCAAACAACCAACTACTTATGAAACAAATGAAATTATTGGACTTCCTGTAGCTATTCCCAAATCAAGTTTCCCGTGGTATCGTATTGTCGCACGTCCTTTCGCCCGTACACCGAATTGGCATTATGAAAAACAGTACAATCCCAGGATTGCGGTAGATGAAGTGTTTTTTTATGAATAAATATTTATCAATATAATAAAAAAGGATGAAAGTAAAACACCCTTACATCCTGATGCAAGTGCTAATTTTAATGCCCATAGCCGGAATAATTCTCTTTTTGATACTTTATATAATTGCTACTTTTTACTATCCTGGCGGCTCCGATGTAAATAAAACTGCTCAAGATTTTAGTTGGACACATAATTATTGGTGTGATTTAATGGCAAAAGGCGCTAAAAATGGACAGCTTAATCCTGCTCGCTCGATTGCTATTACTGCTATGGTCATACTTTGCCTGGCTCTTTGTATGTTTTGGTGGCTGCTACCTCGGCTGCTTGATAATGGAAGACATCATTATAAAATTGTACAGTCATCAGGCATCATTTCTATGATATTAGCTGTTTTTATATTTACTAATTATCATGATTTAATCATTAATGCTGCGGTTGTTTTTGGAGTGATTGCATTAACCGGGATTTATATTGCCTTATATCGAAGTAAATTTTATAAGATTTTAATGTTTGGAATATTTTGTATGATTTTAGTTATAATGAATGCGTATATTTATTATACCGAACACTTTATTCTGGCGTTGCCACTTTTACAAAAAATTACTTTTTTACTTTATTTATGCTGGATTTCTTTTATCAATTTAATATTATTTCTAAAGGTAAGCGGACAAAAATTATAAAGACGACAGGAATAAAAATCGGAAAAATAGAAAAAGCTGAACCCTTGATTTGAAAAAATCAAATAGAGTGTTTAAGTTTATCACTTCAACTCATTAAGTATTTTCAATACCTGAATTAAAACAAGCAAGAATGAAACACCTACTAATCCTGATTCCTTTGCTAATCCTGAGTTTGACTACGCAAGCGCAAGGCTTTAAAAAGCTTTTTAATGGTAAAGACCTCAATGGCTGGACGGCGCACGGCACCGAAAAATGGTACGTCGAAAAAGGAAAACTCGTATGCGAAAGCGGCCCTGATAAGCAATACGGCTACCTTTCTACGGATAAAAATTATAAAAATTTTATATTGACCCTGGAATTTCGCCTCGAAGCCAATGGCAATAGCGGCGTGTTTATTCGTTCCGGCATCGAAGGGGTGAAAATCAGTGGCTGGCAAGTAGAAGTCGCGCCGCCCAATCACAGCACCGGCGGCATTTATGAGTCGTATGGTCGAGGCTGGCTTATTAAACCCGATGCAGAAGGCGAGAAAGCATTGAAAGCGGATGACTGGAATAAAATGCGCATCGAAATGATCGGCGATGAAATCACTACCTGGCTGAACGGTAAGCAAATGGTCAATCTCAAGGACGAAAAGATCGGTCAAGGCGAAGGCTTTATTGCTTTGCAAATACACGACGGCGGCGGCATCAAAGTGCGCTGGCGCAAGATTAAAATTAAAGAACTATAAATTAGGATATTGATTTGATAAGAAATTTATAATGTCAATTGATCTTGATATATCATATCAATTATAATAATCAGTGTGCTATTACATTTTACATTCAAAATTACATTCACTAACTAAACAAAAACATGATATGAAAAATAAAAACACCTCTTCTCGCCGAAAATTCTTACAAAAACTTTCCGCTTCCTCGGCAGCTTTAGCTTTGGGAACAAAGGCTTTAGCAGAAAATCAGGAAAAATACGTGGAAACCTTATTCCGAGCGCCTTTCAGCGCCAACGATCAGGTGAATATTGCCTTGATCGGGGCAGGCATTATGGGAGGAGAAGATACTAGAACAGCGCTTTCTGTGCCCGGCACGAAGCTCGTAGCTGTTTGCGATTTGTACGATGGACGTCTGAAAGAGGCTAAAACAAAATGGGGTAATGATATTTTTACAACACGCAGTTATAAAGAATTATTAAATCGCTCTGATATAGATGCAGTGATTATTGCTACGTCTGACCACTGGCATCAGCAGATTTCGATTGATGCGATGAAAGCAGGTAAGCACGTTTATTGCGAAAAGCCAATGGTACATTCCATTATGGAGGGCCCTGCGGTCATCAAAACACAACAAGAAACTGGTAAGGTATTCCAAGTGGGTAGCCAGGGTGTATCTTCTTTGGGGAACGAAAAAGCTAGAGAACTCTTGAAAGACGGTGTTATTGGTGATCTCAACTACGCCGAAGGCTTCTGGGCGCGGCATTCGCCTACAGGCGCCTGGCAATATCCAATCCCGGATGATGCATCTCCACAAACCGTTGATTGGGAGGCTTATATCAGCAATACGACTAAGCGTTCTTTTGACAAAACGCGCTTCTTCCGCTGGCGCAATTATTTGGATTATGGCACCGGTATGTCGGGCGATTTATTTGTACACCTCTTTTCGAGTTTGCATTTTATCACCAATTCCTTCGGGCCAAACAAGGTTTACGCGGCTGGTGGCTTGCGTTACTGGCTCGATGGGCGTGAAGTACCTGATGTGTTGCTTGGCACATTTGATTATCCAAAGAGCAATGCGCATCCTGCTTTCAACCTTTCTTTACGCTGCAATTTTGTAGATGGCACAAGCGGTACGACCTTCTTGCGATTAGTTGGAAGCTTGGGTTCAATGGACATCACCTGGGATAGCGTGACCGTGAAGCGCAATAAATCTGCTGATTCTGATGATCCTTTTATGATCGAGCAGATGAAACGAATGGGGACGCCCGTGACTGATCGCAAGCGCATTGTAGGTCCTGAGGAGTACACTTTTGCTGCTGAGCGCGGCTACAAAGGTGGCCCGTATGATCATTTTGTGAATTTCTTTACTGCCATCCGCAATAAGGGCAAAGTAGTAGAAGATGCCGTCTTTGGTTATCGGGCAGCCGCGCCGGCCTTGCTTTGCAACGATAGCTATAATCAGGATAAAGCGATGCTCTGGGATCCTGAAAAAATGCAATTGATAAAGAAGTAAGCTTCTTATGAAAAGATATTCTTCTGAAAAATGACAATCAATTTTTTTGAATTTTAAAATGGAATTCACGGCGGCGGCTACGCAAATGACACAGAGCGGAGCGAGATTTTCATTGGAATCCTTGGAGATTTGTTAGCCAAATGTTACTTTTTGGGCAATGCAAAAGTAAAAAGCCAAAGAGTAGGAGACTCAAAAAGAATTTTCATTCAGTTTAAAAAATCAAATCAACATGAAACCATTACTCTTTTTAATATTAACAATCGCACTTATATCTTGCAATAACGCCAGCAAAACGCCTACCGAAACGGAAACGCCCGCAGAAAGCGTCTCCACAGCGGATGAACCTATTAGCTTGTTCGATGGACAAACCCTCAAGGGCTGGCACGGTTTCAACAAAACAGGAGAGATCACCAACTGGATGATAGAAGACGGCGCGATGGTCTGCCTCAGGTGCAGCCGAAGGCGATATTGGCGGCGACATTGTGAGCGATGCCGAGTACGAAAACTTTGAACTCAGTTGGGAATGGAAAGTTACGCCCGGCGGCAACAGCGGCGTGATGTACCATGTAATAGAAGACCCGAAGTACAAAGCACCTTACGAAACAGGGCCCGAGTATCAGATGATCGACGATGTGGGCTTCCCGACAAGCTTGAAGAATGGCAAAAGACTGCCGCCGATTATGCGATGTACACGGCCAATGATAAAAAGAAGGTCATGCCCGTAGGACAGTGGAACAGCAGCAAAATCGTCTTCGACAAAGGACACGTAGAACATTGGCTCAATGGTGAAAAAGTGATCGAATTCACTGCTTGGGACGATGCCTGGACAAAACTCAAAACAGAAGGCAAGTGGAAGGATTTCCCCGACTACGGCAGCGCCAAAAAAGGACGTATCGCCCTGCAAGATCACGGCAATAAAGTGTATTTCAAGAATATCATCATTCGGGAATTGTAATGGAAGCGTCCTACCACTTGAGCGGTAGGACGCTTTAATTCAGAGCAATCAATCCTTTCAGCCCTGTTGCTTAGGTATAAAAATAAGCGGAAAAAGGATAGCTTGAAGGATGGTAATAATAACACCGATTTCATCGGTTGTACCATGCGGCTCTCCACTTATAAGTAAAATGATCTGAACAGGCAATGGCGCTAAAAGTAGGAGTGCCATTAATCGATTGCGGCGATTCCAAGGGATGGATACATCAGGCATTTTCCTATCTTTTCTAATTGTAAAAATAGTACCCACTAATGCCAGCAATGCAATCGGAATAATAATGGAAGCTACAGAAATATGCACATTCAGCGTATCACCATGAAACATGGCATCCCCTTCTTTCAAAATATCGAACAAAAAATTTCCCCAACTAATCAGCCACCATGCACCTAACAGCCCATAAAACAACTTCCTGTTGGCAGACCAATAAAAAGCATAAAACAGCGCCAGGTACAATACAAGCGAAGCCAATAAAAATAAGATACCAGGTTGAATACCCTGGCTGGCTATTGGAACACCAAAAAAGGTTTGTCCCCATCTATAGCTTGCCCCGTCGAATAGACATCGAAGCAATGGCAACCAGACTAAAACAAAGGAAAACGAGACAAAAAACAGCATCAAATTAAAAAGCCAATTCCGGCTTCTTACAGCAGTCAGTGATTTCATAAATTGAATTTTTTTATGCAATCTATGAGTCGAGTACATAGCAAACCAGCAAAATCAAACTTTTGGGATGAATTTTAATTATACGGGATGAGCATCCAAAGGCATGAGAATAGCTTGTACATAAGACCTGGAGACAGGAATTTTTTGAGGAAAATATTCTATGCTTAGTTGAAGCTGATGCGCATTACCTTTCACCTTTTGAATATGGATCGTATTGACAATATAAGAGCGATGACAGCGCAACAAACTGGTCTCTTTTATCTGTTCTTCTAATTTTTTCAAGCTAGAGCGAATCAGCACCTTTTTTACTTGCCCCTGGTCGAGGTGAAAAATAGCAACATAGTTGTCTTGAGCTTCTAATAACAACAAATGTTCTTGTTGAATACAGAATTGATCTTTCCCATTTTCTGCAAGAAGACAAATGATTTGCTCCGGAAGTAGCGCTTTAGGAGATTGTTGTAGCAAATATTCTACTTGCTGTTGTGCTTGCCGCTGATTAAAATAAAGCAATATCCCTGTGACTGGAATGATCAACATCATACCTATATCCCTGATAAAGCCAAGATAACTCAACCAATACCAATCATGAAAATTACCCAACCAATTATAAGTGAGGAAAGTACTCGTACCCAAGATCAACCAGAGCAGTAGCAGCCTGAAAGCGAGCGTCTTACGCGTAGATCTGCGCCAGATGGCAGGAACCAATCCAAATTCGTATAGCGTCATTAAGAGGATATTCACAGCAGTAAAAACACCGATACCAATGAGCAATTGGATATTAATCTTTTGACTTGGATCGTAATTATTCACGCCGAAAGGTTGGAATGCCAGCAAGAAAAACGCGCCAAAAGCATTGCCAAAACCAATAAAGAGCCATTTATCCCTTTTGTTTTGCAAGAAGGGAATCGGAACATCCCAGAATGATACAGTTGACTTTCGCAGACTCATAGATGATGACTAAAGCATAAAGATAGGAATTATCCTATATTTTAGGAATGCAAAGAAGGAGCGCGCGATATAATCAAAGCTTACCGTCTTGAAATAAAAATGCATAAATGATAGCATCCCGCTTTATGATATAAGAATAGACAGAATATAATAAGCTTTCATTATCTTAGCAGAAGCGATCCGCTAATTCATTCAAGCTTTTGGCTAAAGCGTACATCAAAAAATGCAAATCGAAAACCCGGATATGCCCCAACAAAACAAAATAACCGTAGCCGGTGATGGTAATATCACCATTCAGGATGTAAATAACTCAACCATTCACTTGAATGCCAATGACCCTGCCATTCTTGGCCAACTCGAAGCACTCCAACAAAGCAACGCAGCCGCTTTTCTGTCTTTAATGGAAGAACTAAAGCAGCGGCATGAAGCCATTTTCTTGAAGCTGCAAGGCACGCAGTCCAAACTACCGAAAGACCTCAGCTTAAATATTCCCAAAGTGCATCCCGATGATGTAGTGGGGCGGGAAGATGATCTGAAAAACTTGCATGATTTACTCTTCGACAATAAAAGGGTAGTGGTGGTGAACGGCTTGGGCGGCCTTGGCAAGACGACCCTGGCGCAAGCCTATATCGGGCAATATTATACCGAATACCGCCATGTACTATGGATTAGTCAATTGAGCGAAGACTTGATCAATGATACCATCAACGCCGAGGGCCTGACCAAACAACTGCATATCAATACCGAAGGGCAAGACCCGCAAGCCATTTTCCTTGAAATCATCAGCCGATTGAAAAGCATTGGCGACAGCCCGAATCTACTGGTGATCGATAACGCGGAAGCCTCGCTCGCCCGACTGTACGACCTGCTCCCTGCGCAGCCCGACTGGCATGTATTGGTCACCTCCAGAGAAAAAATAGAGCGCTTCTTCATCAAAGAACTCGATTTCTTGAGTCCCGAGCAGGCGCTTGCCTTGTTTAAGAAGCATTGCAGCCGCATCGAAGCGGAAGCAGCCATCCAAAGCATACTGAAAACCATCGATTACCATACCCTTACCATCGAGATATTAGCCAAAACTGCCCAAAAGCAGCGCACGCCCATCGCGGAGCTGCAAAGCGCCATCCAAAACGACCTGCAAGCCAATATATATATACCGCATAAAGGCGAAAAAATCGATAAAGTACGCGCCTACCTCGCTTCTATTTTTGATTTTAGTAGGCTGAGCAGCGATGAAGCATGGCTGCTGCAGCAATTCCTTTGCCTGCCCGGCGAATACCATACCTACGCCAGTCTGGAAGAACTGATCGACCCCGCCGCAAGCGAGCGCAGGGCTATCTTTTCCGAGACCCTGGAAGAATTAGTCGCCAAAGGCTGGCTGCTGCATAACACCGCTACCGATAGTTATAAAATGCACCGCATCATAGCCGAGGTAGCGAGCGAAAAGCTGCCGCTTAGCACCGACGCGGTCATGCCCTTGATCAAAATAGTAACCCAAAAATTGAGCTTGGATCAAACCAAAGACAACCCGGTGGATAAATTTCCT